>NZ_SLYW01000001.1 GCF_004343585.1 Neorhizobium sp. JUb45
CAACGCGCTGGCACCGATGATGGTGGCGGCATAATCGAGGCGGAAATCCACTTAACGAAACGCCCGAAGCTGTTCAGACAAACCGAGCCACCTCTCATAGGCTCCCGAGCGTTCCATGTCGGAAAACAGGCGAAGCGGAAGAATGGGCTGACTGGCACGGCGCTCGATCAACACAAACGCACAAAGCATGATGATGGCTGCGGCAATGGTGGCGAAAGTCGTCGTGTCCCAGCCTGCCTGCGCGGACCGGATGAAGCCGTAGACGAAGGCACCCATGCCCAGTGTCGAGGTTACTGCGCCGGGCAGGTCGAACGTGCCTGGGCGTTTGTCTGTTTCATAAATGTAGATGCGTGCCGCAATGACAATGGCGATGCCGATCGGCAGATTGATCAGAAAACCGATGCGCCATGAGAGCCAGTCGGCAAGGAGGCCGCCGACGACCAGACCGACGGTTGCCGATACGCCCGCCGCCGCACTGTAGAGCGAGACCGCCCGCACACGTTCCTCGCCTTCGTCAAAACTGGTCTGCAGGAGAGCGAGGGTTGTGGGCGCGAGGATGGCAGAACCCAATCCCTGGACAGCACGCCAGGACAGCATCCATGCCGAAGACTGTGACGCACCGATGGCAACGGATGCAACGGTAAAGATCGTCATGCCGATGATGAACATCCGGCGACGACCAAGAATGTCTCCGGCCCTTGCTCCGAGCAGGAGGAACCCTCCGAAGGTCAATGTGTAGGCGCTCTGCACCCACGCAAGCCCGGCATCGGAGAAACCGAGTTCGGTATGGATTTTCGGCAGGCCGGTGAGGACGACCGAGATGTCGAGCACGATCATCACGTAGCTGATGAGGATGATCGCCAGGATAGCGGCTTTGTTCGGTGGCGACGTGGCAGTGTTTTCGTGAGGCATTGTAATCCTGATGACTTGGCTGGCCCTGGCCGTCCTCCACGGTGAGGCTGCATTGTGATGACCGGAAGATAGCTCTTGTCGACCATGTCGATTAGGGGCAGTAATCGGGATGAAGCTATAAGGATGCCTAATGAATGGCGCAGGAGAATTTCAACGATCTGGTCGCGTTCGTCACTGTCGCGCGCGAGGAGAGCTTTACGCGGGCAGCCGTGAAGCTCGGTGTGTCGCAGTCCGCGCTTAGCCAGACGGTTCGCGGTCTCGAAGAGCGCCTTGGGCTTCGGCTGCTGACCCGGACGACGCGCCGGGTATCCCCGACGGTTGCCGGCGAACGTCTTCTCCAGACGGCAGGTCCGCGTTTCGAGGAAATTCAGGCCGAGCTTGCGGCGCTCAGCGAGATGCGGGACAAACCGGCGGGGACGGTCAGGATCACGGCTGGCGAACATGCAGCAATTTCGGTTCTGGCGCCCGCACTCGACAAGGTCCTGCCGGACAACCCCGACCTCAACGTGGAAATCACCGTCGATTACGGCCTGACCGATATCGTCGCCGAACGTTACGATGCCGGCGTTCGTCTGGGGGAGCAACTTGCCAAGGACATGATCGCGGTCAGGATCGGGCCGGAGATGCGGATGGCCGTGGTCGGCGCTCCGTCCTATTTTCACCAGCACCCCTGGCCGGAAGTGCCCGAAGACCTGACAGACCATAACTGTATCCAGATCAGGATGCCGACCTACGGCAATATCCTTGCATGGGAATTCGAGAAGGACGGGCACGAGCTCAAGGTGCGGGTCGAGGGGCAGATGGTGTTCAACAACATCGCGATGCGTCTCGATGCGGCGAGACGCGGTCTCGGCCTTGCCTATATGCCGGACGATCTCGTGGCGGACGATATCGCGCAGGGAAAACTGATCCGGGTGCTTGAGGATTGGTGCGCGCCGTTTTCCGGCTATCACCTCTATTACCCGAACCGCCGCCACGCCTCGCCAGCCTTCGCCCTGGTGGTGGACGCGCTGCGGTATCGGGGGTGACAGGGTAATCAACGGAACGTGATTGATAAGGCAGGCTAATACCTTCAATCGGAAATAAGTATCTAATCACCTGAATGACGCTCGCGTAGCCTTTGTCCAACGTCATGTTGCAAGGCAGGCATTCCGAGCATGTTCACCAAAACCCTTTCCGCTGTTGCGGCTTCCACGCTGGTCCTCACATCAGGGGCAGCCTACGCTCAGATGCCTTCAAAGCCGGAGCCCCTGAAAATTCAGGAGCAGGGAAGCTTTGCGGTTGGCGGCAGGGTATCGGCCACGCCCGGCACCTATGACAACAATGCGCCGACCGCTGCAGGCCAGACACTGCATGGCGACCATGCCTATGTCTTTTATCAGGTCCCCCAAAATCCAAAACCTCTGCCGATCGTCATGCTGCATGGCGCCTTCCAGTCGGCGCGAAGCTGGGAGACGACACCGGATGGTCGCGAAGGTTTCCAGAACCTCTTCCTTCGCAAGGGCTTCTCCACCTATCTCGTCGATCAGCCGCGACGTGGCCGGGCTGGCAATTCCACCGTGGCTGCCACGATCGAGCCGACACCTTACGACCAGCTTTTCTTCGACCAGTTCCGGCTTGGAAAATGGCCCGACTATTTCCAGAACGTCCAGTTCGACCGTAGCCCTGAAGCTCTCGACCAGTTCCTCCGCTCGGTCACTCCGAATACCGGGCCTTACGATGCCAACGTGATCTCCGATGCGATGTCGGCGCTGTTCGACAAGACCGGACCCGGTATCCTGTTCACCCATTCGCAGGCAGGTGGGCCGGGTTGGCTGACAGCGATCAAAAACACCAACGTCAAGGGCATCGTGGCGCTTGAGCCCGGCAGTGGCTTCATCTTCCCGGAAGGCGAGGTTCCGGCCGACATGCCGAGTGCGGCCGGCACGCTCAAGGGCGAAGCCGTGCCCGTCGCCGATTTCGAGAAGCTGACCAAGCTGCCGATCGTCATCTACTACGGAGACAATTTCCCGATCGAGCCGACCACCGAGCGCGGCCAGGACAATTGGCGTGTGCGGCTGGCAATGGCCAGACTCTGGGTAGAAGCGGTCAACAAGCATGGCGGCGATGCGACGCTCGTCCATCTGCCTGACGTCGGTATCAAAGGCGGCACTCACTTCCTGATGTCGGACCTGAACAATGTCGAGATCGCCGACCAGATCTCCAAATTCCTCGCCGACAAGAAGCTCGACTGATCCACCGCCGCAGGCGCGAAAAAGAGCTCCACCGCCGTTACCCGAACAGAGAAGGAGCCAGACAATGGCCACCGATATCATCAACGCAAACAGACGTGAATTTCTGGGAGCATCTGCTCTCGTCGTCTCCGGTGCGATTTTAGGAGTATCCACGATGCCGACGAAAGCCGTCGCTGCCGACTACAAGCAGAACCCCTTCACCCTCGTTTATGATGGGGCGATCACCAGCAATGAACCGGGCAAGGTCAACATCCATCCGGTAAAATACAAGCTCAATGGCCTCGACATCGTTGCCAATGTCTACACACCGGCGAACTACGATCCGGCCCAGAAATATCCAACGATCGTGCTCGCGCATCCCAACGGTGGTGTGAAGGAGCAGACCACAGGCCTTTACGCCCAGCGGTTGGCGGAACAGGGGTTTATCACGATCACGGCCGATGCCGCCTATCAGGGCGGAAGCGGCGGTGCGCCGCGCAGCACCGACAAGCCGCAATATCGCATCGAGGACATCCATGGCATGGCTGACTTTGTCAGCGGCTTCCCTGGTGTCGATACCGCGCGTCTCGGCCTGTTCGGCATCTGCGGCGGCGGCGGTTACTCTCTGGCGGTTGCCAAGACCGACAAGCGCTTCAAGGCGCTGGCAACGCTCAGCATGTTCAACTCCGGACGCGTTCGTCGCAACGGTTTTCAGGATAGCCAGATGGACACGATCCAGCAGCGCCTGCAGCAGGCATCTGCCGCGCGTGCTCAGGAAGCGGCCGGTGGTGAAGTGCTCTATTCGGGTGACGCGAACCTGACCGACGCGCAGATCGCGGCACTGCCCTTCGATCTCTATCGCGAAGGCTATGAATATTACTGGCGCACCCATGCCCATCCCGGCTCGACCTTCCGGTACACGACGAGCAGCCTGATGGACCTGATGCGCTGGGACGCGACCGATGAGATCGCGCTGATCGATGTGCCGCTGCTGATGATTGCAGGCAGCGAAGCCGACACCCTTTACATGACCGAGGACGCTTTCCCGAAGGCCACCGGCACCAAGGACAAGGAACTCTTCAGGATCGAAGGTGCCAAGCACATCGAGACCTACTGGGTCCCCGAATATGTCGATGCGGCTTTGTCGAAGCTGAAGCCGTTCTTCGACCGCCACCTCGCTTCGGCCTGACGATCATTTCGGACGGGCGCAGCGGCGCCCGCGGCCTCCCGGATCGGCAGACCTCGGAGGGGCACAACATACAGAGGAAAATGCATTGAAGAAAATCATCTCGGGAATTGTTGGCGCAGGCATCGTCTTTGCATCCGGATTGGAGACAACCATGGCACAGGAACCCGCATCTAACCTTGAGTCCGCAAAATCCCGGACGCAGCAACTGATGGGCGACATCGCGCCGAAACTGGCGGAGCTGACCGACGACGTTCTTTACGCCGATGTCTGGGAGCGACCGCAGCTTTCCCAACGTGACCGCAGTCTGGTGACCGTCAGTGCTCTGATCGCACTCAATCGTCCGGATCAGCTCAGGTCGCATCTCGTTCGCGCAAAGGCGAATGGCCTGACCGAGGAGCAGCTCGTCGAGACCATCACGCACATGGCCTTCTATTCGGGCTGGCCGAGTGCTGTTTCGGCCGTCGCCATCGCCAAAGACGTGTTCGCGGAGAACTGAGCCATGACGCCCAAGTCCATCATCACCGCCGCCATGGCGTTCGGCGCGACCACAGCCTTTGCCGAACCCGATCGTGAGGTGTCTGTAACGCGTGCGTCCTCGCAGGTGGCGACCGCCGGCGCACCGGAATATTTTACCGGTTCCGTGAAAGTGCAGTCCCGCTTCCAGGCGAATGCGCCAGCCCGTGTCGGCGGAGGTCTCGTTTCCTTCGAACCCACTGCGCGCACCGTCTGGCATACCCATCCGCTCGGTCAGACGCTGATCGTGACGGAAGGGGCAGGACTGGTCCAGCACTGGGAAGGCGAGCTGCAGGAGATCGGTCCCGGCGACGTCGTCTGGATACCACCGGGCGTCAAGCATTGGCATGGTGCCACCCCCGACAGCGGCATGTCGCATATCGCCATTGCCGAATCCCTGGACGGCAAGACCGTCGAGTGGATGGAGCATGTCAGCGACGAACAATATGGGCAGAAGCGCGGGGATGTCGGTGAATAATATCCTCAAAACCTTCGGTGCCGCTGCGTTCGTCGCCACCACCGTCCTCATGGTCGGCATGCAGGTTCATGCCGAGCCGACACGGGCGACGATGCCCGACATCGACAAGCTCGTCCACTATACGACGGTCAACCGTGGTGAGGTCACGGAACACATCATGACGACCCGTGAGGCGATCGAGGCGGTGAAAGCCGGGCAGCCTATTCCGAACGGCACCCATGTCGCCCTTGTCGACTATCGCGACGGCAAGGTCTTCCGCTACTTCATCATGGAGAAGGGCGAAAACTGGGGTCAGGACTACGACGAGAACCGCCGGACGGCCGACTGGCAGTTCCAGTGGTTCAAGCCGGATGGCACGATCAACATGGACGAGAACACCGCCCGCTGTCAGCGCTGCCATACGTCTCGGTCAGACCGGGATTTCCTGTATACATTCAACGAAATGCGCCGGTTCGAATTCGAATGACCACTGTATTTCGCGTTCGCCTCCTCCTTGATTTTCTGACTGTTGCGCTGATCATCGCCTGTCTCGCCTATTGGTGGCTCGACAACCTGTTTCATGAGGTTCTCGGCACAGTGCTGTTTGCGCTGGTGATCGGCCATAACGTCTTCAACAGACGATGGTACGGGAACATCGCAAAAGGCAGGCGCGACGCCGTCCGGCTCTTCAACATCTTCACGATCGTCTGTCTGGCGGTCGCGATGCTTGTGATGCTGGCGACGAGCCTGCTGATATCGCGCGATCTCTTCTCGTTCATGGCGCTGGACGGCGCGTTCGCGGTTCGGGAAATTCATATGTTTGCGGGCTCTTGGACGCTAGTCATTATTGCGATCCATCTGGGAACGCGCTGGACCGTCGTCATGAAAACTGCCCGGTCGACCCTGGGTCTCGCTTCGCCGAGTCCATTGCGCACCATGGCTCTTCGGGCGTCGGCCCTGGGCATCGCAGCCTGCGGCGTGAAAAGCTCATTCGAAATGGCGCTAGGGGCGAAGCTGATGCTGACCTACTCGCTCGACATGTGGGATTTTAACGAGAGCACGCTTCAATTCTTCGTCAACTACGGGTCGATCGTCTGTCTATACGCGGTCGTGACGCACTATGGGCTCAATCTCATCAGACAGGTGGTGCACTGATGTCTCGGGTGCGCGCTCGTGAAAGGGATTAAGATGGCATTTTCAGGATTCCAGATTTCTATGGGAGCCGCTTTGGCCTTCATCGTCAGCATCGGATGGCTCGTTCACTGCTGAAAGATTGCGGCCCCAGGGTCACCCCTTCAAAGCTCCTCCGCCTTCAGGCCGAGGAGCTTTTTGCATTTCCGGGCTGAAAAGCATGAAAGGGCGGGGATGGTGTGAGGGGAGGGGCTTCGCCAAAATCGTCACGCGCAAGGGTGCGTCTGACCCCGCGCCAATCCGGTGGATGGCTTTCCGTTCGGCTGTCAGATCTTAAGGTCGCGGTTACGACTTTCCCCTACAGTTCCCGCCACAAGTCCTCGGCCAAGCCGTCCTGCCAGTCAGACACATAGTTTCAGACATCCTGCGCCCAAGATTTTACCGCGAGAACGGCCATGATATTTCAATCTGCCAACAGTTTTCCCCGCGACGACATGCAGACAGATCCGCGCAAGCCGCGGATCACGATCGGTGATCTTGTCGAAAAGTTCTGGTCGGCGCGTTTCTGGGCCGTGGGTGGTGCCGTTCTGCTGGCTGTGCTGTGCCTTGCGATCACGCCATTCATCAAGCCGGTTTATGAGGCAAGCGCGCAGATCTACATCGACCCGCAAAATCTGCAGGTTCTGCAAAATGACCTGACCCCGGCGCTGTCCGGCGGTGATTCAGGTGTCCTGATCGCTGAAAGCCAAGTGCGGATCATGCAGTCCGCTTCCGTTCTGAAGCTTGTTGTCGAAAAGCTCGGTCTGGTCGGCGACGAGGAATTTGGCGGCCCGTCAGAATCCCGGCTGTCCTTCGGTTCATCCGGCCAGTCGGATGTCGATCCTGTGCAGGTGGCCATCGAGCGTCTGTCGAAAAACGTCAATGTGGTTCGCGAGGACCGCACCTACATGATTTCCGTTTACGCCAGAAGCCACTCGCCGACGCGCGCCGCGGAGATTGCCAATGCGGTGGTCGACGGATATCTTCAGGTACGCGACGGGCACCGGACGGAAGTGGCAAGTGTCGCGACCGGCGCACTCGAAGGTCGTCTGGTTGCCTTGCAGGCTGCCTTGAAGGAGCGCGAGGACGCGGTTGCCAAGTTCAAGGTCGACAACAATATCGTCGACGCCAATGGCATCTTTCTCGCCGAAAGCCGCCTCAACCAGAACAATACCGTCGTTTCGACCTCCGAAGATCTCCTCAATAAAAGACGTGTGGAGCGCGACCAGCTGCGCGAACTGCTGTCTTCTCCCGAAAGGTTTCTGTCGTCTCCGGTTGCCACCGCTTCCGCCGATTTCCTGCGGTTGAGGGGAGAGCTGGAGCGTTCAGAGGCGGAGCTTTCGGTTCTTCAGGCGACATTGGGCCAGCGGCATCCGCGCGTCGTGACCGCGTCGACCCGACTTGCTGCGGTCAGGCGGTCGATCAATGCGGAAATGGTCCGTCTCGCCGAGAATGCCGATATCGATTACGAACGTGCGCGATCCGAATATGCGGTGGCGCAAAAATCGATGGATCCGCTGGTATCGGAAGTCCAGAAGATCGATGCGGCACGCATTCAGTGGCGACAGTTGCAGCGTGATGCCGACAGCGCCCGCGCCGTTTACGAAGAGGCACTGACACGCTCACGCGAAACACGTGAACAGGGCCTGATGACGACGCTGAATGCGCAGGTCGTGTCGCGCGCCTCCACGCCCATTCGCCGGAGATCCCCACCCTCTCTGTCTCTGCTGCTGATGGTCTCCGTCGCTCTCGGCGGCAGCCTCGGCCTTGCTCTTGGTGTCGGTTATGACGGTTTGCGGCAACAGGTTCGCGGTGGACGTCGCGCCGAAGACAACGATGCGCCGGCATCTCTGCTGGATATGGAAGAGCGGCCGATGCGTCGCGCCTCCTGAGGCGAGAGGGTCCGACGAAAGCATCGTCCCATCTGACGTCACATGTCGTCGTTATCGCCACTTTTCCTTTTGAGGCCATGTCGTGATCGAGCATTCCCAGACCCGACGGAAGTCGCCGCTTGCGAATTTTGCGCAGGCGGACGCCATCGTTGTTCTCGGTTTTGTCCTGTGCGTCCTTGCAACGCTGGCATTCTGGACGCAGATGCAGCCATTCCGAAGTCTTCAGGACTATAGCGCCGTTCAGGATACGACCCAATCGAACGAACTGCGCAAATACACGACACTGATCATTTCCGGCTTGTTCATGCTGTTTCTGTGGGCTGACGGAAATGGTCGCCGCATTTTCGATGTCGCACGCTCGCCCGTCATCGTTGCCGTGTTCGGCTGGGCGCTGTTGACCTGCCTGATATCGGCCAATCCGTCACTCGCCCTGAACCGTCTGGTTCTGGCGGCAATTGCGGTGCAGGTCGCCTATGCCGTACCGTTTCTGTTTCGTGATGCATCGCGGTTGATCGATGCGCTTGGCCTGTGCGCGACCATTCTGATCACCGCATCCTATCTCGGCGTGCTGTTTTTACCGGATCTTGCCATTCATGCGGTTCGCGACGTGACCGAGCAGACCCTGGCCGGAAACTGGCGCGGCATTTTCGGCCACAAGAACGATCTGTCCTCGATGGCGGCGCTGTTTGTCTTTCTCGGCATTCTCGTCGCCCGCACCAACAGCCGTGTGTGGGGCATTGCAATTGTTCTGGCATCCGTCGTGCTTCTGATCATGTCGGAAGGAAAAACGGCCACTCTTCTGACAATCCCCGCGCTGTTTTTCGGATTGCTGATCGTCCATATGCGATCGATGGTCCTGACCACGCTGCTGGCCTGCGGCCTGATCGTGACCATCGTGTTCTTTACGCTCGGTGGGGTTCTGTCTGCCGATCTGGCGACGGTTTTTGAAGGGATATTGCCGGATCCGTCGTTCACCGGCCGTACGGATGCATGGAAGATCGCGCTGGAAGCGATCGGGCAGTCACCGCTGGTCGGTTACGGCTACGTGATCTTCTGGGACCTCGGCATGGCGCATAACATGGCGGTCGCAGCCTCGGTGATCGGCAATTTCGACCACGCCCATAACGCCTTTCTCGATGTGATCCTGTCCGTCGGGCTGATCGGGTTGTTTTTCGTGCTGGTCTGGACCGTCGTCTTGCCGCTGCGGCATATCCATCGCATCCGGCCCTATATTCGCAATGGCACAGAATCCGCGCTGGCTGGTTTTCTGGTCAATGTGTGGCTCTTCGGCATGATGAACGCATCGCTGGAAGCCATTCTGTTCAATCGAAGCAATCCGATCTGGTACACGGTACTGGTTGCGATGGGCTGCCTTCATGCCTGGGCGCAGTCATTGCCGATCAAACGCTGAAGGCGACCGCGCCCAAGGACCGTGTCGTCCTTGTCAGGCTCGTTTGCGCCGTTGCGTGTGGGTGTTCATCAGAAAAGTGCCCATAAAAATGCCGACCCTCTCGGCGGGAGAGGGCCGGCAGTTTTCGCACGCCGTGTCGGCGACGCGAAATTTCGGCTCAGGTGCGCACTGTAAAGCCGACGTCGACGCTGGCCTTGATGGCGTTAGAATAGGGGCAAATGTCATGCGTGACGTCGACCAGCTTCTGGGCGTCTTCTTCCGACAGACCCGGTAGATAGACGTCGAGGGCTGCGGTGATGCCGAAACCACCTTCAGAACGCGGGCCGATGCCGATAGTGGCGCCGACGGTCGAACCTTCCGGTACTTTGGTCTTCAGCTGCTGGGCACCGACGCGCAGGGCACCGAGGAAGCAGGCCGAATAACCGAGCGCAAAGAGTTTTTCCGGGTTGGCGCCATCACCGCCCGGACCACCGAGTTCCTTGGGCACAACCAGCTGCAGCGACAGGCTGCCGTCATCAAGCGCCGTCTTGCCGTCGCGGCCGCCACCGTGGGCCGTTGCGCTCGTCTTGTATTTTGCATCAACAGACATAGGTCTTCTCCTTGGTTGGGTGAACTCGTTTTGGGTCGTTATTTATTTTGAGCAATTGTGTTGTGCGCAATATGAGTTGCGAAACGACTTATGTCAATGACTTGCAATTCGATTGTGCGCGATTTATCTTTTTGTCATGAAGACGCCCGCAGAAAATGCCGCTCCGATCGGTCTGGACCAGATGCTCTGTTTTGCCGTGTACAAGGCGGAGCAGGCGTTTAATCGTGTCTATCGCCAGGCTTTGGAGCCACTGGGGCTCACCTACCCGCAGTTTCTGACGATGCGCCTGTTGTGGAACGAGGGGAGCCTGTCGGTCGGTGAGATATCCGAACGGCTGGGGCTTGATTCCGGGACCGTAACGCCATTGCTCAAGCGGTTGACCTCGATGGGGCTGGTGAAAAAGGTCAGACGTGTGGATGACGAACGCCGTGTCGATATCTTTCTGACCGACGAGGGGCTTGCTCTGCAACAGAAGTCCGAAGCGGTCATGCGGTGCATCGCGCAGGCCGTGGCGGTGGACCGCAGCGAAGGCGCGGATATGCTGATGACGATCAACCGCCTCACCGCCAACCTGACACATGCCGCAGAACGGTAAGTTTCGGATTTTTAAGCTCGGTTGGTTTCGCCAGGTCGCAGCGCGACAAAGCAAACCCGGCGATCGTAAGCGAATTGAACCGATCGCTGGGCGTTTTCACAAGACATCGTGAAGTTTTTGTCGTCGGCACATCGGATGATTGCCCGCCTGTTGCCGTTCTTACCGTTGCGTTAAGCAATAACGGTTTTCGGCAGCATTTTTCCCGGCGAAATTAACTGTCTTTAAATAAACAGATGCACCCGCATAACCGAGTATATCCCAAAGGTTAACGAAATATTGCGTTTCTGACGGCATTGGCGCTCCTTGTCCCAAATTCATTCTGGGGGTTCATCCATGTCCATCGAAGATCTGCGCGTATCTGCCGCAACCGAAGAGACTGCTGCCGACCACTTCCGTTCCGACCTCGCCGAGGAGATTGCGCTGTCGCAAAACGATGGAAGCGAGGCGGGCCCCGGAGTGGAGCTTGCACAGGCGACCCCGACGGGTGAGCGCCTTCCGACAGTGCCCGCGGCGCCGGCGACGCAGCCGACGGGTGTCACGCCTCCCGTCACGCAGGTTACCCCGGATGCCGCCAATATCGTGCGGCTGGCAGCAACTGTTTCCATCGACGACATCCGCATCGAGGGTGCAAATCTCGTTCTCGTCCAGGCGGATGGCACCGAGATCGTCATCGTCAATGGCGCGACAAAGGTGCCGACCATTCTTCTGGGCGATGTCGAGCTGCCGCAGCAGACCTTCATTGCGGCGCTGGAAGGCAACGGCATCAACGTGGCGGCCGGTCCCGACGGATCCTATTCCGCAAGTTCGGCGCCGGGCAGCTCGGGCGGCAATTTCGAGGATTCGATCAACGCAAGCCAGAATGGTCCTATCCAGCTTGCCGATCTTCTCGGCGACACATCCTTTGATGACGCTGCTCTGGCCAACGAGAACGAGACCGGCGAGGATCAGCCGACAACATCAGGCACGACGTTCCAGCTGGGTGCCGCCGAAGCAACGACGGCCGACGGCGCATTCGAAACCGTCATTCTCCAAGGCCAGCTGAATTTCACTCAGGGTAACCAGTTCGGTATCGTCGTCTCGGTCGCACTTGCAGACAGTGCATCGGCCTTGCCCTATGTCCTGCGGTCCGGCGGCCTGCTGGTCAGCACAACGCTGGTCACCGGCGGCACATCGGCTGAACCGGTGGTGACACTGACCGGCACGGCGGAAAATGGCGTGACCGTGTTCACGCTGGTCGTGACGGACGTCAAGACCGGTGCATTCACCTTCACATTGATGCAGCCGCTCGATCATTCGGGCATCGGCAATATCGGCGCCGCAGACGTGCTCAGCCTGCCGTTCACCTATTCGGTTCAGGACAAGGACGGCCCGGCGGTTGAAGGCTCCTTCACCATAAACATCGCCGATGACGGCCCGACCGCCATCACCGGCAATGCTTCCGTCGTGCACGACGAAGCACTGTCCGGCGGCAATGTCGACAGCGTCACCTCGACGGCATCCGTGACCGGCATCTCGCTGAACATCGACTGGGGCGCGGATTCCGCCAATGCCGGTGGCACCAACGACCGGACGGTCACCTTCACAAATGCGAATGTCAGCGCATCCAACGCCTATGGCGCGGGGCTGACATCGCTCGGCGCAACCGTCAGCACTGCGGTCGTCAACGGCACCTTGATCGGCTATACCGGCACCACTGTTCCCGGCGCCGTAACAGACGCCAGCGTGGTTTTCCACGCCACGCTGTCCGATGCCGCCAGCGGTTCCTATTCCTTCACGGTGGTCAAGCCGCTCGACCATGCTGCCGGTAATGGCCAGAACACGTTGACGCTGACCTTCAATTACACCGCGACAGATTCCGACGGCGATAGCGCTGGTAACAGCTTCACGGTCGGCATCGTCGATGATGCACCGATCGCCAATGTCGGTGCGGAAGCGACTGTCGAGGACGAAGCTGTCGTCGATGGAGATCCTGAAACGGAAGACGGCAATAACGAGACGGACGACAATCTTTCGGCCACATCCGGCGACTCGCTGAACATCAGCTGGGGTTCGGACAATGCCAATATCGGCGGCAGCAATGACCGCTCTGTTGCCTTTACCGATGCGACAATGACGGCTGTGGGTGCCTATGGCGCCGGCCTCACATCGCTTGGCGCTGCTGTCAGCACGATCGTGCTCACCAACGGTACACTGGTTGGGTATACCGGTGCTGCGCCATCGTCGATCGATGCCGGTAACGTCGTCTTTTATGCGACGCTGTCGGATGCCGGCAATGGCAGCTATTCCTTCACACTGGTCAAGCCGCTCGATCATGCGGCCGGTAACGGCGCGACCGGCGAAGCCTCGCTGAGCCTGACATTTGGTTATACCGCGACGGATTCGGACGGTGACAGCGCCTCCAGCAGCTTTACCGTGCGTGTTGCGGACGACACGCTGACATTTTTCGATCCACAGGAAGGCGTGACGATCTCGGAAGACAAGCTTACGGGCGATGTCGATGAGGGCGAACCGACGAACGAAAACCCTGAAGAGGGCGGTCCGAGCGATGACGATATCATTCCGTTGCGGCTTCTGGCCGTATCCTCGGAAAATACGACCACCGGTGGCAGCCTCGGCATTCACTGGGGCGCCGACGACGGCAATGCGCAGGGCAATGCCGGCCTGAGCGAAGACGGTACGAATGATCGTGGCGTCGGTTTCACGGACGACGATCTCGATGGCCTCTATGATCAGGGTCTGACGTCCGACGGTATCGACCTTGTCTACGTGCTTTCCGACAATGGTGCGGTGCTGACCGCTCACAAGGGCAGCGCCACGGGCGAAGCCGTGTTCACCGTCAGGCTTTCCGATGAAGGCGAGAACGGTTCCTTCACGTTCGAACTGCAGGGCAATCTCGACCACACACCGCGTCTGGGTGACGATTCCTTCGGCATCCGTTTCGACTTCACCGCCCGCGATTCCGATGGGGATGTCGGCGGTTCCTCCTTCACTGTGACGGTGGTGGACGACGTCCCGGTCATCGGTACGCCGGAGACGACGGATATTGACGAGGAAGATGTTCCGGGTCTCAAAGGCAATGCCGGCGATACTTACGAGCCGAACGAAGGTGCTGGTGGCCGTATCACCGGCGCCGGTTCCGTTATCGGTTCGCTCGGCGTTTCCTGGGGCGCGGACGATAACAACACCGGTGACGCACAGCGCTCGTTGTCCTTCATCGGTTATGGTGCCCAGACCAACGGCGAGGAAGGCGAACCGGTTTACAGAAGCGTTATGGTCGGTACGGCTCCGCTGACCGCCGCAGGGCAGGCGGTTTTCTATTACGCGACTGAAATCGAGGGCGTGCCGACACTGGTGGGCTTTACCGGTGCCGATCCGCTGGAAGAGAAAAGCTGGGTCTTTACGGTAACGCTCGACGATACGGTTAAAACGGGCGAATACACGTTCACCCTGCTCAAGGCGATCGATCATGCCACAGCCGGTTCCGAGGATGATATCGAACTGAGCTTCGATTTCCGGGCAACGGATTCCGATGGTGACAGTGCCGATGGACGCTTCTCTGTAAATGTCAACGACGATGCGCCTGTTCGCGGCGAGGAAGTTCCGGGCTCCGCCAGCGATGATGGGCTGGATGGCGGACCAGAGTCGGCAGCCATCGCGGAAGGCGAGTTGAACATTCGCTGGGGTTCGGATGCCGCCGATAACGAAGACATCACGTCGGGTCCGGGCAACCGCTCCGTCGTGTTCGACGGTGCGGGAGTGACTGTTGCCGGTGCCTATCACGGTGCGGCTTTGACCTCGCTCGGCAGAGAGGTCACGACCTCTTTCTCCGGTGCCACTCTGACCGCCTATGTTGGCAAGGGAACACCTCAGGAGGCGATCGTCTTTACGGTGACGCTCTCAGACGACGACACCGGTTCCTACAAGTTCGAACTGTTTCAGCCGCTCGACCATGACAAGGGCAATGGTGCGGATTCCTTGTCCCTGACTTTCGATTACAAGGCCACGGATTCGGATGGCGACGCCATTACCGGCCAGTTCATCGTTTCCGTCGCCGATGATGTCGCGACGATCGGTACGCCTTACGCTGATGGCACGGTCGAAGAAGAGCAGCAGCAGGTTGCCGGAATCGGTAATGAGGACCGTGATGGCGAGGGGGATCAGGACACCCGTCGCGATGACGCGACGACCCATGTTGCGACCGGCACGCTGGCGATCTACTGGGGTGCCGACAGTGCCAATGACACGGACGGGCAGCCGGGCGATCGTTCGGTTGCGTTCACAACGGCCGGTATCGAGGCTCTGAAGGCGCAGAACCTGACATCGGACGGCAAGGCGATAAGCTACACGACCATCACCGTCGGCGGCCAGCCGACTCTGGTTGCCTATTATACCGGAACGGTCGCGCCGACTGCGCCGCCATCCAATGCAAATTCCGCGAATATCGTATTCTCGGTCACGCTGTCCGATCGCGGCGACGGTTCTTACACATTCACGCTGTTCAACACGCTTGATCATCAGGGTTCCGTGCAGGGTGAAGATAGCCTTGTGCTGAGCTTCGGGTTCACGGCAACCGATAGCGATGGTGATGTGACGGACGCAGCCAGCTTCGATGTCCGTGTTATCGATGATACGCCGATCGCGATCGGCACGATCCTCGACCGTTATGTCGAGGAAGAAGAACTTTTCGGCGGCAACGAGGATGACGTGCCGGGCGTGATCGCGCCCGATGCTGACGGGAACTATCCTTTCGTCGGGCACCGGAACCTGACCACCGACAAGGCAGGTGGTCCGCTCAACATCGCCTGGGGCGGTGATGATGGCAATGCCAGCGTCGACGGCGGTTTCACCGGCACGCAGGTGGCCGGCGACCGGTCGGTCGTGTTCGCTACCTCGAACAGCGTTGCGGCAACGATCATCACGGCGCAGGCTGCGGGCCAATTCCTGACGGTCAAGAGCGGCAACAACACGCTCGATCTTTCGACGCTGACCTCGGCCGGTAAGGCACTGGTGTTCACGCTGTCGGATAACGGCACGACGCTGACAGCCCGTGCAGGCACTGCGAACGGTGATGTCGTGTTCACGGTCAAGCTGTCGGATACCGGTAGCGGCTCCTACAGCTTTGACCTCGATGGCGTTCTCGACCATCCCATCAAGGGATCGGGTGCGGCCAATGAGGATGTCCTGTCCTTCACCTTCAAGTTCACGGCCCGTGATGGCGACGGCGATATCGCCGTCAACGATTTTACTGTCAAAGTCATCGACGACAGCCCGGTTGCATACACCGGCACGTCCTCGATCGTTGAGGATGAGGCGGTCAACCGCGGCAATAACGAAGCTGAACCCAACCTTTCCGCCAAGGTCGAGAATGTCCTGCTCAATATCGAATGGGGTGCGGATCGGGCGGATGTCGAAACGATCACTTCCGGCCCAGGCAATCGTTCGGTCACCTTCACGACCAAGGATGTGCAGGTCTGGAATGCGACCGGTACGGCACTGACCTCGCATGGTCTGGCCGTGACGACAACGCTCGTCAATGGCGAGTTGATCGGCCATACCGGCAACAGGCCATCGGCTAACAATATCGTCTTCCGTGTGACCCTGTCGGACGATGGTGTGGGATCCTATTCCTTCACGCTGGTTCAGCCGCTCGATCATGCCGTCGGTGGCGGCGAGAACGTGCTGACATTGACCTTCGGCTATACGGCGACGGATTCCGACGGCGATACGGCGGCCAATACGTTCACCGTCAGCGTCATGGACGACGTGCCGATCGCCGGCAATGCCGGCGATCGCTATGTCGAGGAAGAGGCACTTCGTGGCGGTAACGAGGACCTCAGCCCTGTCGGTGTCGAATGGGACGGCGTGGTTGCCAACGGCTTCCGCCCGATTACCGACGAGGCCGGCGCATCGCTGAACATCAAATGGGGTAGCGACGACGGCAACAAGAACAGAAACGGCGGGTATAACGGCACGCAGGTTGCCGGTGACCGTTCGATCGTGTTCGAGTTCACCAGAGACATTGCAACACCGCTGCGTTCGAGCGCTGCCGCAATCACGCCGGTCGCGGCCGCGGACGTCGCCCAGTTCCTGACAGTTAAAAGCGGTGATAACGTCATCGCGCTCAAGGACCTGACATCCGGCGGCCAGAGCCTGACTTATACGCTGACCGATAACGGCACCAAGCTGACGGCGACGGCCGGAGGCAAGACGATCTTCATCGTGACGCTGTCGGATCTGGACAAGGGTTCCTATGCGTTCGAGCTGAAAGGCGTGCTCGACCACCCGGTCAAGGATTCTGGTGCGTCCAACGAGGACGTATTGAGTTTCACTTTCACCTACACGGCCCGTGACGGTGATGGCGACAAGGTCACCGGCAATTTTGCCGTCAACGTCATCGATGACAGCCCGATCCAGGCTGAAAGGCCGACGACCAACCTGACGCTGGACGAAGACGACCTGCGGCCAAATGGTAATGACACGCGGCCGGAAAACCTTAGCACCTCCGGCGATCTTAATGTCTCCTTTGGTGCAGATGGTGGCACATATAAGCTGGAAGCCGCCAATGCGATCTGGAGCAAAGCTGACAGCACGCTCACGGATGAAGGCGGCGCGTGGAAGATCACCGTTGCTGCTGACGGCCGGTATACGTTCACGCTGCTGGAAAACACGTTCCACGGTCCGGGCGACAATGGCGAAAACACGCTGAATATCGGCGTCAAATTCACGGCGACGGACGGCGACGGCGATACCGTTACCGGCCAGTTCAACGTTCGCATCATCGATGACGTCCCGGTAGCATCCGGCCAGAGCATTAGCCAGTCAATGAACGAGGCTGGTCTCAGCGATGCCGATGCCGCCTTCCCGACGGCGGTGGGCAACCTGGCAAACCTGGTGAAGTTCGGTGCCGACGGCCCCGGCACATATACTGTCGAGATGGACAGGTTGTCCTCGTCGCTGACCTCGCTGACATCGAACGGCGTCGCCATCACCTACAGCGTCGTCGGCGATACGCTTTATGCTAAGGCTGGTGCGGCGGCGATCTTCACCTTCAAGGTCGATGCCACGACTGGCGCTTACACGTTCGAGCAGCAGGGCCCGATCGACCACAATAAGACTTACACCATTGACCGCCAGCCGATTGCTGCCAATTCGATCAACGATGCGGGTGAAAGGGTCACTGTCAACGAGGTCTCCGGACCGCGTCTCACCTATATCGGCCGCACGGACGATGGCGACGTGATCATTCGGGTCACCAATGACGGACGCAACGCCGTCAACTGGACGCTTTACAATACAAATGGCGGCAGCGAATACGATCTGTCGATCGCCAGCGACAAATCCGTTTATATCAATGTCGGCAAGGTCGCCAATGGTATGGAATTCGATCTCCAGGGTGTCGCGAATACCCCCGCCGTCAAGATCGAAAACAAGCCACCTTTCTCTTCGGTTGGCGGGACCACACTGACGCTGGACCTTTCCACTGCGGTGACCGTTTCCGATGGCGACGGCGACACCGTCGCGCTGTCCGGCAAGCTCAACATCACCGTGACCGACACGGCGTCGTCTCTGGCACCGGTGAATTCCACCGTGTTCGAGGATGGTGACAAGACGAAAACCGAAAGCCTCGGTATCGACTGGAAGAGCGATATCGGTTCGCTGAAGACGCTGACCGTCGGCGGCATGATCAATGCCAAGACGCAGGCCGGCACCGTTCTCGACAAGATCACCTCCAACGGCGCCGAGATCCGTCTGGCGATGGTCAACGGGGTGCTGACCGGCTTCACGGGAACGCAGACATATGACACGAACAGCGTGGTGGTCTTCACCGTCGCAGTCAATGTCGCGACCGGTGCCTATACGTTCAACCTGCTTCAGCCGCTCGATCATGTTTCGCCGACCAATGGCGAGCAATATCTGGCGCTGACCTTCCAGGCGGTCGCCACGGACGCCGATGGTGACAGGGCGACGGCAAACTTCACCGTCAAGGTCGATGCTGCGGGCGAGATCGGTTCGATCGATTATTCGAAGCTGACCACCGGCGTCATCGTCAACCTGTCTTCATCTCAGGTCGTGTTCGACGGGAAGGCCGTTGCCGGTGATACGGCGACGGATCTGGCATCGGTCACGGCAAAGGTCGTCGGTATCGATGGCATGGTGGGCGTCAATGATGCCAAGGGCGGTTCGGGCAATGATATCCTGATTGGCGGCAGCGAGGCCAATACGCTGACTGGCAATGCCGGTAACGACTATCTCGACGGCGGCCTCGGTGCCGATGTTCTCGATGGCGGCGCGGGTGATGATACGTTCATCCTGCGTGCCGACGTTACCGGTTCGGGCAAACGTTTCATCGAGATCAACGGCGTGCTGCAAGAAGTCAGCATCGAGGGTCTGGCCGGCACGTCGGACAAGGTGATCGGCGGTTCCGGCAATGATACGATCGAATTGCAACGCGGTGACAAGGCCGGTTTCGTGGCCGACTATCGCTCGGCTCCCGACTATATTTCCGGCGTCGAGAAAATCGTCGGAACGAATGGCGATGACGTCATTCTTCTGGCCGCCAACACGGTGGCTGATGGTGGCAAGATCACCATTCAGGGCGGTGCTGGCAAGGATGTCATCGGTGGTTCCGACAAGGGCGACGACCTTTATGGCGAAGACGGCGATGACTTGATCTCCGGCCTCGGCGGCGATGATTTCATCAGCGGCGGCAACGGCGCGGACACCATTTATGGTGGCGATGGCAATGACCGCATCAACGGCGACTGGGGCAAGGACAAGCTCTACGGCAATGCCGGCAATGACACGATTTATGGCGGTGGCGACGACGATTATATCGACGGTGGCGCCGGCGACGATCTGCTTTACGGCGATGATGGTGACGACACGCTGGTTGGCGGCGCGGGCAAGAACAAGATCTACGGCGGCAATGGAACCGATACCGTCGATTATTCCGGCAATGCCGAAGGGATATACGTACAGCTCGGTTCGGGTTGGGCAACGTCGCGCACGGCAGCGAATGCCGGTTATGCATCCGTATCAGCGGCTGTTGCTGCCGACACGGTCGATAACGACAAGCTTTACAGCGTCGAGAACGTGACCGGCTCCAAATTTGCCGACATCATCAACGGCAGCGATGGCGACAATGTCATCAAGGGCGGCGAAGGCGGTGACTGGATCGAGGGTGGCGCCGGCAACGACACGCTTTACGGCGAAGACGGCAACGACACGCTGATCGGCGGTCTTGGAGACGATCGTCTCGATGGCGGCAACGGCGATGACACGCTGCGTGGTGGCCGTGGCAACGACACACTGGTTGGCGGTACAAATTCGGCTGTCAGCTTCAACCGGACTGTTGCCTCCAATGCGGCTGCGTCGATCATCGCCTCTGCCAAGGGCGGTGACACTGCCGACTATTCCGATGTGACGACCGGTGTCTTTGCCAATATCGGCAACACCAATCCCGACTGGCCGGCATCGATTGCGCCCGGAACGGCGACCGATCGTGCGAACGGCGGAACGGCTGTCGGCACAGACACGTTGAACGGCATCGAAAACCTGACCGGCGGCGCCGGCAACGACATTCTGGTCGGCGATGATGGCGCCAATATCCTGATCGGCGGAGCCGGATCCGACACGTTGATCGGCGGGGCCGGCAACGACCTCCTGATCGGTGGTGACGACAATGTGGGCGACTGGCTGGGCGGTGGTGCCGGCGACGACATTCTCATCCTCGGCAATGGCGGAGGCACCGCCAAGGGCGGCGGCGGCAGCGACCTGATTTTTGGTGGCAATGACGGCGACTGGCTGTACGGCGAGGATGACGGCGATCCGGATCGGGATGCCGGCGACGACACCATCTTCGGTGGTGGCGGCAACGATTATATCGAGGGCAATGGCGGCAACGACACGCTTTATGGCGAAGACGGCAACGACACGTTCATCCACACTGTCGGTGACGGCAACGATATCGTCGATGGCGGCAGCGAGACCGGTACCAGCAATCCTGATTATGATGTGCTGACGATCAATGGCGGAGCCTCGAGAACCGAGTTCACTCTCGGCAAGGTGTCGGGCGGTAGCGAGATCGCGCCCGCATCGGAAAACAAGGCCGACATTCTGGTAAGCTATGACGGCGGCTCTGTACGCGCCGACGAGATCGAGCGGGTGGTGTTCAACCTTGGCACTGCCGGCGATACGGTCAGTGTCGGTGACCTGACGGGGACGGCGATCATGCCGACGACCGTCGTCATCAACGGTGGCTCCGGCGACGATGTGATCGACCTGACGGGCCTGGTGGGCACCAAGGTGGAAATCGCCGGCAATGGCGGCAGCGATACGATAAAGCTGTCGGGCCTGTGGACCGATTACGTCTTCACGCTCGCGGATGGCGTCTACAGCGTATCGAAGGGCGGCACGGTTATCGCGACGTCCGAGAGCGTCGAACAATTCGCTTTCACCGGCAATGGCACGGCGGCCGTTTATACGGTTGCTGTCGACAAGCTGGTGAATGTGGCGCCTATCGCCGTGGATAATACCGGTTCGGTGGTCGAAGCGGGTGGCGTCAACAATGCCACTCCCGGTACCGCGACAGCCAGCGGTTCGCTGACCGGTGACGATACGGACGGCAATACCAACCTGAACGGCACGAGCGTCGATACCAGGACACTGGTCAGTGTCGGCGACAAGGATTTTTCCGGCGTTCGTGCGATAGCCATCGCTGGCATCTACGGCACGCTCATCGTGCGGGCGAATGGTGATTATCGCTACGAACTGAACAATGCCGACGCCGACACGCAGGCACTGGCGCAGGGTGTCATTGGCAAGGACGTGTTTTCCTACACGATCAAGGATTTCCATGGCGCGACATCGACGGCATCCCTGACCATCAATGTCACCGGAACCAATGATGCGGCCGTGCTGTCATCGGCGACGGTTTCCCTGACCGAAGGCAATACCGCTGCGGCCATCAGCACCAGCGGTCAGCTGACTGTCAGCGATGTCGACAGCGTCGCAAAATTTGTCGTGCAGACCGATGTTGCCGGTCAGTACGGCAAATTCTCCATCACCGAGAATGGTGTCTGGAC
Source organism: Neorhizobium sp. JUb45 (assembly GCF_004343585.1). Classification (GTDB taxonomy): domain Bacteria; phylum Pseudomonadota; class Alphaproteobacteria; order Rhizobiales; family Rhizobiaceae; genus Neorhizobium. Next base: position 22,026 of record NZ_SLYW01000001.1, read on the forward strand.
CTATTCCGCTGCGTCTGCGCACAACGAGTTCAAAGCTGAAAAAACCTATAGCGAAACGTTTACGGTAAAGTCGGCTGATGGAACTGAGACTGCTGTTGTCATTAATATCACCGGCACCAACGATGCGCCGGTGCTGGGAGAAATCGCGACATTCGTCATCGATGAAGATACGCCGTGGGTTGTCAGCCGTGATGTGATCCAGGGTTACATCGACGGGTCGGTATCGGATTTCGATACGCCGAAGGCAGATCTTGTGTTCAAGGTCTATGTCGGCAACCAGTTGGTGTCCCAATTCACCGGTGGCTCTATCCCGCAGGGTGGCTTCAGCTTCCAGCCGGGATTGAACGTCAACGGCCCGCTCGATGCACGACTGGACGTTTCCGATGGTCTGGTGACCGTCGGGCGCGACTTCACGATCAATGTTACGCCGATCAACGATGCGCCCGTCGTCACGGCCACCAATGGCGGCGTCACGGAAGATGCGTCTATCGCCTTCTCGACCGGTGAACTGGTCGTCAATGGCGGCTTCGAGACCGGCACTTTGGCGGGATGGACGTGGGGGGCCGCAAATTGGACAGGCACCACCGGCAATCAGTCGTCCGTTCACAGCGGAAACTGGGCGCTCGAAACGGGCCCAACTTCGGGTTTCCCGAGCATGAGTCAGACGATTCAGACAATTGCAGGGATGAGCTACAGCCTGTCCTTCTGGATGAAACTGAGCGGTAATGACAACGAGTTTGCTCTGAAGGTCGGCGGCGTCGAGCTTGCGCATTCTGTCGATGCTCAGGGTTTCGAGTACACGCAATTCAGCTATCAATTCACCGCGACCGCAGCATCGACTGTGCTGCAGTTCAACTTCCAGAATGCACCGAGCTTTTTCTATGTTGACGACATCAGCGTCGCCGGCACCGGGTCGGTCGTTCCGCAGAACCAGACGGCCAATGGTGTCGTGTCCTTCGCGGATGTCGAAGCAACCGACAGCCACACCGTCAGCTTTGCCGCGCTCGGCGGTGGGATCGGTTATGTCGGCGCATTCACGCTGGGATCGGTCAACGAGGCCAATGGCAGCGGCTCTGTGTCGTGGAACTTCGTCGCCAGCAATGCCGATCTTCAGTTCCTGGCCGGGGGACAAGCGTTGCAGCAGACCTATGTCGTGACCGTCAACGACGGTCATGGCGGCATCACGACACAGAATGTCGTGGTGACGTTGAATGGGGTCAATGACGCGCCGACGGCGATCAGCGACACGAATGCTGCTGCAAACACCGTTGCCGAAGGTGCCGCGAACGGCACTGTCGTCGGTATCAGCGCCCGCGGCACCGACGTCGATGGCGATGTTCTCACCTATTCGCTGACGGACACTGCCGGTGGTCGCTTCGCGATCAATGCCGCGACCGGCGTGGTGACAGTGGCAAACGGTGCCAGCCTGAACTATGAGAGCGCGCAATCGCACCAGATCACGGTGAAGGCGGCGGATACCAGTGGCGCCTTCACGACGCAGACATTTACAATCGCGGTGACCAATGTCGCGCCGACGCTGCCGGTGGATGGCAATGGTAGCGCGAACAGCGTCGAGGAAAACGCGCAGAATGGTACCCTGGTGGGTATTACCGCAAGTTCGATGGATGTCAGCGGTGGCGCAGTTACCTACAGCCTGACGGACAGCGCGGGCGGCCGCTTTGCCATCAATGCCACGACCGGTGTCGTGACCGTGGCGGACGGCTCGAGGCTGGATTACGAAAGTGCCACGTCTCACCAGATCACGGTGCGCGCATCCGACGGCAATCTGACCGCATCGCAGACGTTCACGATCGCCGTGACAAATGTCAACGAAGCGCCGGTGGCCGCCAGTGACGCCATCTTTACAAATGCCGGTGTCGGTAATGCGTTCACTGTGGCCGGCTGGTCTCTGCTCAACAACGATACGGATGTCGATAGTTCATCGCTCAGTGTCGGTTCCATCTCCACGACCAGCGGTGTCAGCGCGCAGTTGTCTTCCGGCAATGTGACAGTGACCGATACCGGCAATGCCGGCGGCAGCTTCACGTATCGTGCCTTCGACGGTCAGCTATCTTCTGCTGCTGCGAATGTCTCGGTGACGCAGGATACGAGCGGCGATCTCGATGGCAATGCCCAGAATAATATTCTGGTCGCGGTCGCGAAGCCGACAGGTCAAGAAACGACCATCACTTTCGCCAGCAAATACGATATCGGCGATGTCGTATCGATCACGGTTGATGGAAAGACGTATTCGCATACGGTCGTGAATGGCGGAACGTCTCCTGAAGCGGTTTACGATGCGCTGAAATCGAAGACGTTCCAGAGTGTTTCTCTTGCGAACAGCCTGACGGCGAAGGGCGTTTCGTGGCCGGCCGATCTGACCGGAAATACCGTGACGCTTTCCGGTAATGACGGTGCCGCCAATGCGTTTGTGGTGGCTGCCTCGGTCGATAACTCGAACGATGTCGGCACCGAAGGCACGGCTACGGTCGATTTCAGCGGAAACGTGTATTGGGCATCGAACACAACGCTGTCTCTTACCCTCAATGGAACAGCCTACGTCATCCAGGGTAATGGCAACACCAACAACACCTTCGACAGGGCGGCTACAAACCTCGCTGCGGGCATCACGGCATATGACGTGAGTTACAACAGCAATAGCAACACCTTCACCATCTCGGGGCCAACGCTTACCAGTGCGAGCGGGCGGGCCTATCTTGGACAGCAGACGTATGAGACTGCGTCTTCCAGCGTTACTGCCGCAACCGCGCCTTCCAACCAGACGATGACGGTGCAGACCATCGCGATCGCTTCGGATGGCGGTATTACTCTCAACGGTTATGCCGGCGACGACATTCTTCTGGGCAGTTCCGCTGCCGATATCCTGATCGGCGGTGCCGGCAAGGACATTCTGTCGGGTGGGGGTGGACTGGACACCTTCCGCTGGCAGTCCGGCGTGGCACCTTCGGAAGCCAATGCGGACCGGATCACCGATTACCAGAGCGGTGAACGTCTGGATGTTTCGGCACTGCTTGCTGCCAATGCTCCATTGAACGGTTCTGTGCGGGTCGTTGTCGAGAACGGCGACCTCGTGGTCAAGCTCGACACCAATGGCGGCGGCAATAGTTATGTCGAGGCCTATCGTCTCGTCGGAGCCGCCGGTGTAGCCGCCGTCAACGTTTACTATGGCAATGCGGACCACAACATCGGTAGCGGCAGCTGGGTGTCGGGTGTCGACCCCATCATCCTCGACCTAGACCATAACGGTTTTGCCTTCTCCTCACTCGACACCGGTGTCTCGTTCGACATCAATGCCGATGGTCACAAGGATCAGGTTGCCTGGACTTCGGCAGACGGCATCCTTGCCTACGACCTCGACGGCAATGGCAAAATCGATAACGGTTCGGAAGTTTTCACGCCGAGCTTCAATGGTGGTGGTCATGCCAGCGGTATCGCTGCCCTTGCCACGCTCGACAGCAATGGTGATGGCAAGATCGATGCCGAGGACGATGCCTTCTCGAAACTCTCCATCTGGGTCGATGCCAACCATAACGGTGTCAGCGACGATGGCGAGTTGAGCGGTCTTCTCGACCATTCGATCAAGAGCATTTCGCTCGACACGACCTCGACCGAGGCGACCGAAGACGGGCAGGTGGTGCTTTCGCAGGGGCACTTTACCCTGGCCGATGGTTCCAACGGCGATTTCCTCGAGGTTGGCTTCGATACGCTGTTCGGTGGACAGCCGGATCACTTGGCGATCGGTGGTGACGGTGATGATATTCTGGTGGGAGGCCCCGGCTTCACCCAGTTCACCGGCGGCGCGGGTGCCGATACGTTCGTGCTCGATCCGGCCGCTTTGCAGTCGCTCGACATGGCCGATGTGGTCACCGACTACAAGGCTGGTGAAGGCGATGTGCTCGATGTCTCCAAGCTGCTCGACAGCATGCTGGGCGATACGCCGGTGACGGCAGAGAGCGTGGCTGCCAGCATCAAGACCACCATTGCCGGCAATGACATGACGGTCAGCGTGCATGTGGACGACAGCTGGAAGGATGTGGCCGTGCTGCAGAACCATACGGAAGCCGTCAAGATCCTGTTCGATGACAAGCACACGATCGACGTTTCCCATCATTGATGGGCTGATCCGTTGGCAAAATAGGAAGGAGGCGCCACGAGCGCCTCTTTCTGTTTGTTTTATTAATTGCTAATTTTCATTATTTGCTCGCCGGCAATGAATCCGAGTGATTCTCATTGTGATCAAGTGATGTATTTGGCGTTGTTGTTGCCTTGCCACATCCGGAATGAATCTCTGCGGTTTTCTCTACCAAAAAAAGTTTAGTTGAGTTGTTGTGTTGTTAAAATTCGCCAATTATCCTTTTGAATCATAGTTGTAGATTTATCATTATTGGGTCTTTCCTGTATTTTCTGAAATTTACCAAGTTCTCTAAAGCCATCTAATCTTATGGGTAAGTACTTCCATTCGATCCGCGCTCTCTATAAGAATTTTCACAATGGGAATTCAGGGTAGGGGACTTCAGGTGAGCAATCATAAAAGAATAATTGCATCTCTCGGTGCAAGTGCAGCAATGATGGCCGCATTCGTTTCACCGTCCTTCGCCATGAGCCTCGAAGAAGCGGTTGGAAAGACTCTCAAGACAAACCCGCAGATCATGCAGGCCGTGGAAAACCGCGAGGCCGTGGAATTCGAGCTTCGTCAGGCACGCGGTCTCTACCTGCCGTCGGTGGATCTTGAAGCGGGCGTCGGTCGTCGCCGTCTTTCCAATAGCTCGTCCGGCACGCTGACGCGCGATCACGACGTCTATTCTCCGGGCGATACCAGCCTGACAATCACCCAGACACTGTTCGATGGCGGCAGCCGTCGCTCGCAGGTGGAGCAGCAGGCCTCGCGTGTCGATGGTGCCTCGTTCCGCGTATTGGAGCGTTCGGAATCGCTGGCCTTGCAGGCCACGCAGGATTATCTCGAATACATCCTGCAGACCAAGATCGTCGGCATCGCGCAGCAGAACGTTTCCGTTCACACGGCGCTGGTCGGTGATATTTCCGAAAGCATCCGCGGCGGCGCGCTGACGGATGCCGACCGCTTGCAGGGCCGCGAGCGCATGGAAGCGGCAAAAGCCCGCCTGCGCGAAGCCCAGGAAGAGCTGGAAGCGACCAAGATCCGTTTCCTCAAGACGGTCGGCGAGCCGATCGGCGCCAATGTCAAGATGCCGGCTTCGCTGGCCCGCTATATTCCGAAGACCGTCAACGACGCGATCCTCGTTGCCCAGCAGAACAATCCGGGCGTTCATGCCGCCAATGCGGATGTGGATGCGGCCGATGCCGGCGTTCGTGGCGCCCGCGCCAATTATCTGCCGAAGGTCGACATGCAGGGCGTTGCCCAGGTCGGCGACGATATCAACGGCGACGACGGCAATACCAACGACCTGTCGGTGCGTGTCGTGGCACGCTGGAACCTCTATCGCGGCGGTATCGACAAGGCGCGCGAACAGGAACAGATCCGCCGCGCCAGCGAGCAGCGTTATGCGCTGGCCTATGCCCATCGCGAAGTCGAGGAGTCGGTGCGTTCCGCCTGGAACGAACGCAAGAGCCGTGGCGAAATCTCCGCCATTCTCGGCCGCCAGTCGTCCACCAATGCCAGCCTCGTGTCGTCCTATCGTGAGCAGTTCAAGGTGAACCAGCGTTCGCTGCTCGACGTGCTCGATGCGCAGAACACCCGCTTCAACACCGGCATTCTGGCCGAAACCGCGCGGTTTGCGGCACTGTTTGCCGAATACAAGATCCTGGCTGCCTCCGGCAGCCTGCTGAATGCCATGAGCCTCAAGCCTGTAGCCCAGGTTGAGGCCTATGCCCGGAAAGAGTTCGTTGTCCCGGGCGGCGGCGCTGTTGATCCCGGTTATGCCAAAATCGAGTCCCGTCAGAAGGCTGGCATGCCGTTGGATCTGCTGGCGCCGGTCCGCTAAAGCCGATCGGCCAGAAAAATGCTCAACGTCAGGGTCGACACATCAGATACGATGGAGTTGAAGACCTTCAAGACGGCGTTCCGCTCCGTGGCGACCTTCTATGGTCGTCCGGCCTCGGATGTCGTGCTCTATTCCGGCATTCCCGACGAGATCGTGGAATCGCTGGAAGCCGATGATGTCGAACACCTTGCGCATCGCATCGGTCTCGACGTCATCCGCCATGGTGAGCGCGATTGCCGCGAAGGCAATTTCGATTGTCCCGCCATCCTCGTTTTCGAAAGTGGCGGCGTTCTGCCGCTTTTGGAGATCAACGAGGCCGGTCATTATGTGACCGATGTCGCCGCCAATGCCGGCCCGGAAACGATCTTCAGTTTTCAGGACATCGCGGCGCTGCGGCCAAAGTTCGGGTTCGCCTTCACGCTGTTCTACCAGAATGCGTCGGAAGACAGCCTTGTCGGCACGGCTGCCGAAATCGAAAAGCGGCACTGGCTGGTGCGGGCGCTGGTTCCTTACTGGCGCACCTATCTGCGCGTCATCATGGCGGCGTTCTTCATCAACGTGATTGCGCTGGCATCGCCGCTTTTCACTATGAACGTCTATGACCGGGTATTGCCCAACAAGGCATTTCCGACGCTCTGGGTTCTGGCTGTCGGTATAACGCTTGCCTATACTTTCGATCTTCTTCTGAAAACCGCCCGTTCTGCATTGATCGACCATGCGGGGCGCAATGCCGACCTACGGCTGTCGCAGATGATCTTCGACAAGGTTCTGAACTCGACCATGGCATCGCGGCCGCTGTCTACCGGCGAATATGCCAACCGGGTGACGCAATACGAATTCGTGCGTGAGTTCTTCACGTCGAACACGGTCGGCCTGATGATCGACACGGCCTTCGTGTTCATTTTTCTGATCGTCATCTATCTGATTGCCGGCTGGCTCGTCGTCATTCCGGCAGTGGCGCTCATTCTCTCCGTGCTGATCGGCCTGCATGCACAGGCCAAGATCGGCCAGAAGATGGCGGCCGCCACCAATGAGGCCTCGCGCCGCCAGGCGCTGCTGATCGAAACGATTTCGACAATCGAGACGGTGAAAAGCCTGCGCGCTGAATCCGGCATGCTGCGCCGCTGGCAGGAGCTGATGAAGCTTTCCAGCCGCACCAGCGAGGATATCAAGCAGGTCTCCTCGAATGCGGTGAACTACACGGCCTTCGTGCAGCAGATGGTTGCCGTGCTGATCGTCATCGCCGGCACCTACGAGTTTTCCGAGGGGCGGCTGGCCATGGGTGCGATCATCGCCACCGTGATGCTGTCGAGCCGCGCCGGTGCGCCGCTCGGTCAGATCGCCATGGCGCTTGCCCGCTTCCGCCAGGCAATGATGTCGCTGCGCATTCTCGACAAGGTGATGGAACAGCCGGAGGACCGGCCGTCGACCGTCGGTTTCGTCAACCGCCAGATCAAGCATGGCGGCTTTTCCTTCCAGGACGTGTCGTTTGCCTATCCGGGCTCGGATTACGGCGTCATCAACAAGCTGTCGATCACGGTTGCTCCGGGTGAGCGGGTGGGGATCATCGGCCGCATCGGTTCGGGCAAGACCACGATCGGGCGTCTGCTCGACGGCCTCTATCTGCCGTCCGAAGGCCGGGTACTGATCGATGGTGTCGATATCCGCCAGTATCACATGGCGGAAGTGCGCTCGGCCGTTGCCATTGCCGGCCAGTCGTCCGATCTGTTTTCCGGCACGGTGAAGGAAAACCTGCTGATCGGCCGGCCGGACGCGAGGGACGACGAGTTGCTCGAGGTCGCGAAGATGACCGGCGTCGAGGAGTTCGTCGCCAACCATCCGCGCGGTTTCGACATGCCGGTGGGCGAGCGCGGCAGCAATCTTTCGAGCGGCCAGAAACAGGCGCTGACGATTGCCCGGCTGCTGTTGACGAAGCCAAAGATCGTGTTCCTCGACGAACCGTCGGGCGCGATGGATCTGGCCAGCGAACGGCATCTGCTGAACCGTCTTTCGACCGCCTTCAGCCGCGAAACGACACTGATCATCGCCACACACCGGTTCAGCATGCTGGATCTGGTCGATCGCCTCGTGGTCGTCGACAAGGGCCGTATCGTCGCTGATGGGCCAAAGGCCTCGGTGATCGCCGCGATGCAGCGCAAGGGGGCGTCGCAGTGAACAACCAGGTGCACGACAACCCGCCATTTTTCGCGCGCATCCTCGTTCTGCTGGTTGGCGGCTGCATCGTCGCCTTCGTGGCCTGGGCGGCATTGGCCGAGATCGACGAGATCGCCCGCGGCGAAGGCAAGGTCATTCCCGTCTCGAAGACGCAGATCGTGCAGTCGTCGGAAGCCGGCGTCGTGCAGGACATCGCCGTCAAGCTGGGCCAGATCGTGCGCAAGGGCGACCTGATCGTGCAGCTCAACAATACCACGACGGAATCGACGCTGGGCGAAGTGGTTGCCAAGGCGCGGGCGCTGGGCGCCAAGATCAAGCGCCTCGAGCTTGAGGAACGGGGCGATTACAGCCACGATTACAAGTGCCCGCCGGAGGTGATGGCCGTTGCGCAGAGTGTCTGCGAAAACGAGACGCGGCTGTTTTCGGCCAACAAGGCGGCTTATGAAAACAAGCTCGGCGTGTTGCAGGAGCGCATGAAGCAGCGCCAGAACGAGATGAGCGAGGCGGATGCCAATATCGACCGTCTGGTGCAGAACATTGCCGCTTCCAACCGCCAGCATGATCTTTATGGACCGCTCGCCAAAAAGGGGCTGGTGGCGCAGACCCAGCTTCTGCAGGTGGAAAGCCAGCTGACCGATCAGCAGGGCCAGCTGAAAGTCTATCGCGAAAGCATGGACCGGTTGCGTGGCGCCATCGAGGAAGCGCGGCTGCAGGTGGGCGAAATTGCACTGGCGCTGCGTCAGCAGGCGCTGACCGAAAAGGCGCAGGCGCTGGCCGAACAATCGGTGATCGACGAGACCATTCGCGGTGCGTCCGATCGCGTCAAGCGCACCGACATCCGTTCACCCGTCGATGGCATCGTCAACACGCTCGAAGTCAATACGCTCGGCGCCTATGTCGATCCCGGCCGGGTCGTGGCCGGCATCGTGCCGACGGCCGATACGCTTTTGATCGAGGCACGCATCTCGCCGCGCGACGTCGCCTTCGTGCGTCGCGGCCAGAAAGCGATCGTCAAGATCACCGCTTACGACTTTGCCATTTTTGGCGGGCTGGACGGCGAGGTCACCAATGTGTCCGCCGACAGTATCGTCGAGAAGGAAAAGGGTGAGACCTATTACGTCGTGCAGGTGAAGACCGACAGGTCCGAGCTGGAGCGCAACGGCAAATCCTATCCGATCATTCCGGGCATGATTGCGTCGGCCGAGATCATGACCGGCCGCAAGACCGTGCTGAGCTACCTGATGAAGCCGATCAACCGCGCGCGCTCCGAAGCGCTGAGCGAACGCTGAGGGAGGGTGCATGAAATCCGGTAACCTGACGCCATCGCTGGAGCCGGCCCTTTCGCCAGCCGGCGACGCGCTGCCGATCATCGATCAGGCCGAGGTGGAGCCGCGCTTTCGCGCCGTCGTTGCCCGCAATGGCGAGCGGCGGGGTATCCGGCTGGAGCAGATATACTGGGAAGGCCTGAGCCGCATGTCGGCGGCGGGCAAGGTCACCACCGGTGATCTCGTCGAATATACCGCCGTGCAATTGCCGCAGCCCGGCAACCTGACCTCGCTCTTGCGGGTGATGAGCCTGAAATGGGCGCTCGGACGTCTGGCCTCGGTGGAAGACATTTCCTCGATGGACAATCTCAATGCGCTGGTACAGGCCTCGCCTTCGCCCACCGTCGTGCTGACGCGCGACAAGCGCATCCATCTGTTCAACGAGGCGTTTCTCTCCATGCTGCGGCAGCGGCTGGTGATCGACGAATTCGCGCAGCTGATGAAGACCCTCAAGTTCTCTGTCGATACCCATATCGACGACGCCATGGAAACGCTGCAGGCCAAGCGCGGCAAGACGCTGAATACCGGCTTTTCGATCTCCTGCGGCAAGCAGAGCATTACCGGCCAGATCAACCTGGCGCTGGCACCGGCGCATGAAAAGCCGATGCTGGTGGGCTATATCTCGCGCTTCTGATTTTGCAACACGATGGTGTCCCGAACTAAAGGGCGGAGGGTTTATTCTGGCTTTGCCATATCTTGCATAGAGGCGCGGACATCGGGGTTGTTTCCGTATCGCCAGACAGCGAGCCATTCCAGAAAGTTCAAGATTCCAAGGAAGGAAAAGGCCGTTATGGCGATCGCGGCCGAGGCTTTTCCCTCGGCGTAATATGAATATAGATTGCTGATTGACTGCGCACTTATCCAGACGACATAAGCGCTGAATATCCATGAAAATACTGTCGCAAACTGTTTCGGAAGCAGCTGTTTTTTGAAAGCATAACCAAAGATCGCGCCGCAAGAGATTATGGTGATCGTGGTGTTGAGAGATTTCCAGAACGAAGCTGGCTCCGATTGCGTTATGGCCATGCCACCAAATGTTGCAGCGATCGTCATGACTGCGAATATTTTCCAGAGTACCTGAACCATCGATAGTCACCTCAAGCGCCGGATGGAATAACTGCCTTCTCGCCCTCTGTAAATGACCGGAAGGATAGCGTCTTGCTGATCAGTTCACGCCCGCGCCCGGCGCGATCTTTTCCATCGAGGTGATGGCGCTGGCGATCTGCTTCTGGCGCTGCGAGCCGTGCAGAAATCCCTTGCCATCGCGGATCGAATAGAGCGCCACGTAATCCGGCAGCTGGGTGTCCTGCAGAACCTGATTGCGGACATTGTCGAGGATGAAGTGGCGACCGGACACTTCCACCGACAGGACGGCGTGATAGAGGCGGCGCTTCTGGTCGAACAGTGCCACGATGCTCATCGCCGCCGGATCGAACCCTTCCGCGCGCAGGGCCGCCATTTTCAGGATGGCAAAATCCTCGCAATCGCCCTGGCCGCGGGACAGCGTCTCGCTTGGCGTCGCCCAGTGGTCGGCAACACCATTGGTTTCCATGTCGGAGCGATAGGTGATCGCCGTGTTGACGGCGGCGTTGACGGCGTTGAGCTTGTCGCGCAGTGAGCCTTGAGCCGCGCTTGCCTGCTGGATGGTGGCGAGCGCCGGTGCGCAGGTCTTACCGCGGCAGGTGATGGCGGTGCCCTTCTCCATCTCGTCCAGCGAGGGGCTGAGCTTTTTCAGCGCCGCCAGGCGTTTGAATGGAACGGCAACCGTTTCGAAGGCGGCAGCAGTCGGGCCGCTGCGGGTTTGTGCCGGAAGGTTGGCCGGCTTGATCGCCACCTGCATGACCGGGGCAGTATCGACCGGTGCCGGAATTTTTGCGGCTGCGGTGTTCTGTGCGGCAATGGCGGAGGCGAAATCGGTTGTCAGCCTTGCCACGGAGGCGAAGACGGCAAGCGATTGCGGGAAGTAATTTTGCGCGCTCTCCGTCAGAAAGGAGATTGGCGGGAATGTCTTCGGAGATACTTGCGAATCTGCGGCATAAGCTTGCGATGTGATCAAAGTCGACACCATTGCGCAAGCAATAAAGGCCATTTTTTTATTATTGTTATGAGCCATTGTTGTCTCTCCTGTTGGAATAAGACTAGCAATCGGCTCTGAATTTCTGGTTCGTAAGCGTGGATACTAATGGTGCAACATTATTGCGAGAAATTGCGTAAAATTTTTCGTATTTATATTGTTGCTTGTTAAGCGGTTTTACCTGCGCTAGCATGTGTAAGTTGCAGCCAACAAGGCCATGCCGGTCCGGTACAGATGCGTTTCATCAGTCTCCCTTTTCTTTCGCGTGGTCCGGTTTCTGCAATCTGCAGGCCATTCCCGATCGTGTCCGTTGTCCGGCTTCTGAAGGTCGGTGCGCTGGTTGCCGGCGTGATGGCGCTTTCGTCCTGCGAGACGGAAACGATTGGCGCCAAGATGGCCAATGACAAGGCGCTGAAGCCGCCGCCGACGGCGGTGGAAGAGACATTCGGGCGCGGATCGACCGAGATTACCCTGCTGCTGGCCAAGTCCCAGAGCGGTTATTACGAGGGCGTTTCAAAGGATATCCGCGACGGTGCGGCGCTGGCGATCCGCGAACTCGATGAAGCCGGAGCGATGAAGATCAAGGTGGTGGATGTGGCTGCCGGTCCTTCATCCGTGCCGGCTGCGATTTCTGCCGCCAACAGCCGTAGTTCCGGTCTGCTGCTTTCCTTTGCGCCGCAGGCGACGATCTCGGCGATTGCCGCATCGGCGCCCGACCAGCGTCCGCCGCTGGTCAATCTCGGTCCGGCTGTTTCGGGGGCAAAGGTTTTCAATTTCGGCTTCGACGAGGTTTCCAGCGCTGCCAGAGGCGTGCGCCGGGTGATCGCGGGCGGCCAGAAGAAGATCGTGGTACTGGCGCCGGCCAATCTGGGTGTTTCGGAAGAGGCGGGTCTGAAATCCGCGATCGGTCAGGCCGGCGGGACGGTGACGGGTGTGATCCGTTATGATGCGGGTGCTGTTTCCGATCTGCTGGCGCGCAGCAAGCCGATGCTCGATGCCGCCAATGCCGCTGTGGTGATGGGTGACGGCAATGCGGTCGGTGCCGTGCTGCGGGCTTTGCGGGCGACATCCGCCTCGCTGCCTGTCGTCGGCACCAGCCATTGGCCGACCAGCGTCTATGGCGATCCGTCTGCCGCGAATGTCCTCATCGCCACCGCCGATCCGGATGCCATGCGCACGGTCGGCGCACGTTACGAGGCGGCCTATAAACGGCCGTTCTCCATCCATGCCGCTTTGGGTTATGACAGTATCGCCATGACGGCAGGCATCGTCAGGAGTGCCGGTTCGGCGGTGATCACCTCGGAAGCACTGACCAGCAAGACCGGCTTTCGTGGCGTGACCGGACTGTTCCGGCTGACGCCGAACGGGGCGATCGAGCGCCGGCTGGGTATCTACAAGGTCGAGGGCGGGCGGTTGGTTTCCGTCGAGGCAACGGCCGAAAGCTTCTAAAACGCAGGCGGCCCGCCGGCTGCGTTCGATGGCTTATTTGCGGATGTTGTCCGGTGATGGGAGGTGGATCGGCAGGTGCTGAACACTGCTGTTCCGATCTGTTGTATTTCTTATAAAGTTTGCTCTCAAGTAGAGCCGATGAAGGCGTTTGTGTTGCGCGGAGCAACGAAACCGCCATCTGCTTTAACAAATGATATGATACATTAACGTAAATCTTGGCTTGGCGGTGCCGACTCCGATATTGTGTGTTGACAACCCCCGCCTGCCGTTCTGTATCTGTCGCACCGACTCGCACTGGCACCAGGGGAAGGTAAGAGGACACACCGCGGGTTCAATCCGGGTGTTTGTCTCTGGGGTGCCTCAGAGGCAAGAAGTCACAAAGGGGAGTTTTCCAATGAAACGCGCGCTTATCGCCGCACTCGCACTGGCTGCATTGCCAATGCTTCCGACCGTCGCTGCCGCCAAGACCTTCGTATTCTGCTCGGAAGGTTCGCCGGAAGGTTTCGATCCGGGTCTCTACACCGCCGGCACGACCTTCGACGCATCGGCGCATCCGATCTACAACCGCCTTCTCGAGTTCAAGCCCGGCACGACGCAGCCGGAAGCCGCTCTCGCCGAGAGCTGGGAAATTTCCGCAGATGGTACGGTCTACACGTTCAAGCTCCGCAAGGGCGTAAAGTTCCAGACCACCGAATTCTTCACGCCGACGCGTGAACTGAATGCCGACGACGTCCTCTTCTCCATCGGTCGCCAGATCGACGAAAAGAACGCCTGGAACAAGTATGTCACCGGCGGCACCTGGGAATATGCCGATGGCATGGGCTTCCCCAAGCTGATCAAGTCGATCGAAAAGGTCGATGACCTGACCGTCAAGGTCACGCTGACCCGTTCGGAAGCACCGTTCCTGGCCAACCTTGCCATGCCGTTCGCGTCGATCCTGTCCAAGGAATACGCCGACAGCCTCGAAAAGGCCGGCACCAAGGAACAGCTGAACCAGAACCCGGTCGGCACCGGCCCGTTCTCCTTCGTCGCCTACCAGCAGGATGCCATCATCCGCTACAAGAAGAATGCCGATTTCTGGGGCACCGCTCCGAAGATCGATGATCTCGTCTTCGCGATCACCACCGACGCTGCCGTTCGTTATCAGAAGCTCAAGGCCGGCGAATGCCACCTGATGCCTTACCCGAACGCTGCCGACGTGCAGGCCATGAAGGCTGACGAGAACCTGCAGGTTCTGGAGCAGGAAGGCCTCAATATCGCCTACCTCGCCTACAACACGACCCAGGCTCCGTTCGACAAGCCGGAAGTTCGTATCGCTCTCAACAAGGCGATCAACAAGCCGGCAATCGTTGATGCCGTCTTCCAGGGCATGGCAACACCTGCCACCAACCCGATCCCGCCGACCATGTGGTCCTACAATAACGATATCAAGGACGACACGTACGACCTCGACGCCGCCAAGAAGATGCTGGCTGACGCCGGCGTCAAGGACCTGTCCATGAAGGTCTGGGCGATGCCGGTTTCGCGTCCGTACATGCTGAATGCACGTCGCGCCGCTGAAATCATCCAGGACGACTTTGCCAAGATCGGCGTCAAGGTCGAGATCGTTTCCTACGAATGGGCAGAATACCTGTCGCGTTCGAAGGACAAGAACCGTGACGGCGCTGCCATCATGGGCTGGACCGGCGACAACGGCGATCCGGACAACTTCCTCGACACCCTGCTCGGCTGCGATGCCGTCGGCGGCAACAACCGCGCGCAGTGGTGCAACCAGGAATTCGACGCCCTCGTGAAGAAGGCCAAGTCGACGTCCGACCAGGAAGAGCGCAGCAAGCTTTATGAGCAGGCACAGGTCATCTTCAAAAAGGATGCACCCTGGGGCACGATCGACCACTCGCTGGCCGTCGTTCCGATGCGCAAGGGCGTGACCGGCTTCACCCAGAGCCCGCTCGGCGACTTCACCTTCGAAGCAGTCGATATCGCCGAGTAATCGGACAGCATCACAACTTTTTGCCGCAGGAGACATTGCGTTTCCTGCGGCATTTTCTTATGAGATGCCCAAAAATACGGCGGTGACGCCGAATTGGTCTGATGCATGGCTTGACAAAAATCATGAATCTGGCCCGCCCCTTTTCCGCAAAGGCTTAAAATGTTTGGCTTCCTTCTGCGGCGCCTCGCCGTCCTGATCCCGACGTTCATCGGGGTCTCCATCATCGCGTTCTCGTTCATCCGTCTTCTTCCGGGCGATCCGGTCGCGCTGCTTTCGGGCGAACGCGTCATGTCGCCGGAGCGCCATGCGCAGATTTCCGCGCAGCTCGGCATGGACCGGCCGATGGTCATCCAGTATTTCGATTATCTCGGCGGCGTTCTGACCGGTGACTTCGGCACCTCGATCGTTTCCAAGAAGCCGGTGCTCGACCAGTTCCTGACGCTGTTTCCAGCGACGGTCGAGCTTTCCTTCTGCGCCATCATCATCGCCATCGCACTGGGCATTCCGGCCGGCATCATTGCCGCCGTCAAGCGCGGGTCGATCTTCGACCAGGGCCTGATGGGCATCGCGCTGGTCGGTTATTCGATGCCGATCTTCTGGTGGGGCCTGCTGCTGATCATCCTGTTCTCCGGCATCCTGCAATGGTTCCCGGTGACGGGCCGCATCTCGCTGATGTTCTATTTCCCGCAGGTCACCGGCTTCATGCTGATCGATAGCCTGATCTCCGGCCAGAAGGGCGCATTTGCCTCGGCGCTCAGCCATCTGGCGCTGCCGTCGATCGTGCTGTCCACCATTCCGTTGGCCGTCATCGCCCGCCAGACGCGGTCTGCCATGCTGGAAGTTCTGTCCGAAGATTACGTCCGCACCGCCCGCGCAAAAGGTCTGTCGCCGTTCCGCGTCATCGGTGTTCATGCGCTGCGCAATGCGATGATCCCGGTCGTCACCACGGTCGGCCTGCAGGTTGGTGTCATGCTGGCCGGCGCCATCCTGACCGAGACGATCTTTTCCTGGCCGGGCATCGGCAAGTGGATCCTCGATAGCGTCTTCCGTCGCGACTATGCCGTTATCCAGGGAGGCCTGCTGCTGATCGCTGCGATCATCATGACGGTGAACCTGATCGTCGACCTTCTCTACGGTCTCCTCAACCCGCGCATTCGCCACTAAGAAGGAGCAAAATCCCATGGCCGACGCCACCATTACACAGAAGGCTGCGGAGCCCGTCTCCACCGCCCAGATGCGCCGCCAGATGCTCAAGGAGTTCTGGTTCTATTTTTCCGAAAACCGCGGTGCCGTCATCGGCCTCTACGTTTTCGTCGCGCTGGTTTTCGTTGCGGTCTTCGCTTCGGTGCTGGCACCCCATTCGCCGTTCGAACAGTATCGTGATGCCGTGCTGAAGCCGCCGGCATGGGTTGCAGGCGGTAGCTGGACCTATGTTCTCGGCACCGATCCGATCGGTCGCGACATTCTTTCGCGCCTGATCTACGGCGCCCAGTATTCGCTGTTCGTCGGCCTCGTCGTCACCACGCTGTCGCTGGTTGCCGGTATCGTCGTCGGCGTCATCGCCGGTTATTATCGCGGTTGGGTCGATACCGTCATCATGCGCCTGATGGACATGATCTTGGCCATCCCGTCGCTGCTGCTGGCGCTGGTGCTCGTCACCATTCTCGGTGCCGGTCTCAACAGCGCGATGATCGCCATCGCGGTGACCCTGCAGCCGCATTTCGTGCGCCTGACCCGTGCCGCCGTGATGGCCGAAAAGTCGCGTGACTACGTGACCGCCGCCCGCATCGCCGGTGCAAGCCCGCTGCGTCTGATGTTCCGCACCATCCTGCCGAACTGCACCGCACCGCTGATCGTTCAGGCAACGATGTCGTTCTCCAATGCCATCCTCGATCTGGCCGCTCTCGGCTTCCTCGGCATGGGCGTGCAGCCGCCGTCTCCCGAATGGGGCACGATGCTGGCCGAAGCTCGCGAATTCATCCTGCGCGCCTGGTGGGTCGTCACCTTCCCGGGCCTTGCAATCCTCATCACCGTTCTTGCCATCAACCTGATGGGCGACGGCCTGCGCGATGCGCTTGATCCGAAGCTGAAGAGGTCCTGATCATGTCGCTCTTACAAATCGACAATCTCACCGTCGAATTCGAAACCTCGACCGGCTGGTTCCGCGCCGTCGATGGCGTTTCGGTTTCCGTCGACAATGCCGAAGTGCTTGCCATCGTCGGTGAATCCGGCTCCGGCAAGTCTGTTTCGATGCTGGCCGTGATGGGTCTTCTGCCGGCAACGGCCAAGATCACCGCCGACCGCATGCTGTTCGAAGGGCAGGATATCCAGAAGCTTAGCGGCTCCGAACGCCGCAAGCTGATCGGCAAGGATATCGCAATGATCTTCCAGGAGCCCGTTGCCAGCCTCAACCCGTGCTTCACGGTGGGTTTCCAGATCGAGGAAGTGCTGCGCATTCACCTCGGGCTGGACAAAAAGGCCCGCCGCGCCCGCGCCATCGAGCTGTTCAAGCTGGTTGGCCTGCCTAACCCGGAAGAGCGCCTCAACGCCTATCCGCACCAGATGTCCGGTGGCCAGTGCCAGCGCGTGATGATCGCCATCGCGATCGCTTGCGACCCGAAACTGCTGATCGCCGACGAGCCGACCACCGCGCTCGACGTGACCATCCAGAAGCAGATCCTCGACCTGATCATGGACCTGCAGGCACGCACCGGCATGGGCCTGATCATGATCACCCATGACATGGGCGTTGTGGCCGAGACCGCCGACCGTGTGGTCGTGCAGTACAAGGGCCGCAAGATGGAGGAGGCCGACGTGCTTTCCCTCTTCGAAAACCCGCAGAGCAATTATACCAAGGCGCTGCTGGCTGCCCTGCCTGAAAATGCCACTGGCGACCGCCTGACCACGGTTTCCGACTTCTTCGACGGCAATCCGGAACCGGCACCTACTGCCAGTGCGACGGGAGTGAATGCATGAGCACCGATACCATGCTCGAAGTGCGCGACATCAAGCGCGATTACGAACTGCCGGGCGGCTTCATGAAGCCGAAAAAGACCATCCATGCGGTGAAGGGCGTTTCCTTCAAGCTGGAGCGCGGCAAGACGCTGGCAATCGTCGGCGAAAGTGGCTGCGGCAAGTCCACGCTGGCGCGGATGATCACCTTCATCGACGAGCCGACGGCGGGCGACCTGATCATCGACGGCCAGAAGATGGACACGCGTCCGGGTCATCTGACCTCGGAAATGCGCCAGAAGGTGCAGATCGTCTTCCAGAACCCTTACGGTTCGCTCAACCCGCGTCAGAAGATCGGCGATGTTCTGGGCGAGCCGCTGCTGATCAACACCGACATGTCGGCAAACGATCGCCGTGACCGCGCCACCGAAATGCTGATCAAGGTCGGCCTCGGCCCGGAACACTATAACCGTTATCCGCACATGTTCTCCGGCGGTCAGCGCCAGCGCATCGCCATTGCGCGCGCGCTGATGATGAACCCGAAGCTGTTGGTGCTGGACGAGCCTGTTTCGGCGCTCGACCTTTCGGTTCAGGCACAGGTTCTGAACCTGCTGGCCGACCTGCAGGACGAGTTCAACCTCACCTATGTGTTCATCAGCCACGACTTGTCCGTCGTGCGTTACATCGCCGACGAGGTGATGGTGATGTATTTCGGCGAGGCGGTCGAATACGGCACGCGCGACGAGGTGTTTTCGGCGCCGAAGCACGAATACACGCAGACCCTGTTCAAGGCGACGCCGAAGGCTGATGTGGAATCGATCCGGGCACGTGTCGCCGCGAAGAAGGCGGCGAGTGCTGCCTGATGCAGGGTCGTCATCCTCGGGTCAGGCTCGAGGATGACCACCGAGAGAGATGAGATATTGAAAAAGGCGCTGCGGAGACATCCGCAGCGCCTTTTTCATTGGGTCTTGTCTAGCTGCTTACAACAAACCGAACTTCTTCAGCGTCTCGCCAATTTTCGCATCCTGCTCTGCATTCGGCAGCAAAGCCGGCTGGCGGCTGGCGCCGACGGAACTATCCTGCAGATAGAGCGCGCGCTTGACCATGGCCGGTGGGAAACCGTGCTGGTAGAGGTCGGTGCGGAAGGCCGTGTAGATGTCCTGCTGACGTTCGGCTTCAGCAATATTGCCCGAGTTGAAGCCACCGACGATGCCGGCGAGGACGTCCGGCATGGCATTGCCGAGACCGGAAATGCAGCCGGCAGCGCCGTTCTGCAACGACCACAGGACCAGATGGTCCGGGCCGGAATAGACTTCGAAACCTTCGACCTCTTTCGAGACCTGCAGGTAGGCCGCAAGCGTTTCCTGCGCGCCGCCCGAGTCCTTGATGCCGGCGATGTTGCCATGGGTGGCCAGTTTTCGCGCAGTTTCCGGCTCGATGTGGTTCTGGGTGCGGGCCGGGATGTCGTAGAGATAGACCGGCGTTTTGACGGCGTCTGCGACGGTGGAGAAATGGCGGATCAGGCCGTCCTGCGTGCAGGCGATGAAGAAGGGCGTGATGACGGCGATGCCGGTGACGCCGATACGGTCGAATTCCTTGGCCAGCTGCAGCGTTTCGAACGTGGCGGGCATGCCGGCATTGACGATGACATCGACCTTGCCGCCGACTTCATCGACAACTTCCTCGAGAAGCTTGACCTTTTCGCCAAAGGTGAGTGCGGAGAAATCGCCGTTGGTGCCGGCGCACATGATGTTGTTGCCGGCCGCCACCTGACGGCGCACCTGCGCGCGGGTCGCTTCGTAATTGATCGTTTCGTCGTCGTTGAAGCATGTCACGATCGCGACAAAGGCTTTCTTGGTCATCATTCTACTCCGGTATCAATCAAATCAGGATGCTGTTGCCAGACGGGCGTTGCGGTTTGCGGCCTGCACGTCCGGGTCGGGATCAAGGCTGGCGGCGAGAAGCGCCTGGGTATAGGGTTTTTGCGGGTTGTCGAAGACCTGCGTAACAGTGCCGAATTCGACCACTTCGCCCTTCTGCATGACCATCACGTAATCGGCGAAATCGCGCACCAGCGGCAGGTCGTGGGCGATGAAGATGAAGGCGATGCCCATTTCCTTGCGCAGCTTGTCGAGAAGCTTGATCACCTGCGCCTGTACCGAAACGTCGAGCGCCGAGACGGCCTCGTCGCAGACGATCAGCTTTGGTTCGAGCGCCAGTGCGCGGGCAATGGCGATACGCTGGCGCTGGCCACCGGAAAACTGGTGCGGGTAACGGCCCATATGTTCCGGCGACAGGCCGACCTGATCGAGCAGTTCGGCAGCACGCACGCGCCACTTGGCCTTGGGCAGGATTTCCGGGTGGATGACCCAGGCCTCCGAAATCAGCTGGTAAACCGTCATGCGCGGGTTGAGCGACTGGGTGGGGTCCTGAAACACCATCTGCAGGTCGCGGCGCAGCTTGAACAGATCGCCCGGCGACATGGTGAAAAGGTCCTTGCCCTTCCATTCCGCGGTGCCGCCATCGGCTTCCTCGAGGCGCAGGAGGATGCGGGCGAGGGTGGATTTGCCCGAGCCGCTTTCACCGACGACGGCAACGGTCTCGCCTGCCTTGAGGTCGAAGGAGACGCCTTTCAAAGCTTCGAAGCCGCCGTAGAATTTCTTGGCATTCTTGACGCTGAGGATGGGCTCGCCTGACGTCGCCGGTTCGTGCATGTCGCCCTTGCCGGGGGCGGCGGCGATCAGCTTTTTGGTATAGGCATGCTGCGGGTTGCGATAGACGTCGCGCACCGTGCCGCTTTCGACCAGCTGACCCTTTTCCATCACAACGACGCGGTCGGCGACTTCGGAAACGACGCCGAGATCGTGGGTGATGATCAGCACGCCCATGCCGGTTTCACGCTGCAATTCCTTGAGGAGAAGCAGCACTTCCGCCTGCACCGTCACGTCGAGCGCAGTGGTCGGTTCGTCGGCGATCAGCAGATCGGGTTTGAGCGCAAGCGCCATGGCGATCATGACACGCTGGCGCTGGCCGCCGGAAAATTCGTGCGGGTATTTGTCGAGCGCCTTTTCCGGCTCCGGCAGGGCGACGCGCTTGAACAGGCGCAGGGCTTCGGCCTGGGCTTCGCTATTGCCCTTGCCGTGGGTTTTCAATGCCTCGCGCATCTGCCAGCCGACCGTATAAACCGGGTTCAGGTGGCTGAGCGGGTCCTGAAAGATCATGGCGATGCGGCGGCCGTTGACCTCGCGACGGGCCTCGCTGCTCATCTTGAACAGATCCTTGCCGTCGAGCAGGATTTCGCCCGACGCGATTTTTCCGGGCGGCATGTCGATCAGGTTCATGATCGCCGAGGACGAGACCGACTTGCCGGAGCCGCTCTCGCCGAGAATGGCGAGCGTTTCGCCACGGTCGAGATGATAGGAGATGTTGCGCACGGCGTGGACGGTGCCGGTGGCGGTGTGAAAATCGACCGAGAGGTTGCGGACTTCGAGAAGATGATCAGCCATTTTTCGGTCCTTTCATTTCCAGGCGCCAGCGCTGGACGGGGTCGAGCGCGATACGCAGCCAGTTGGACAGAAGGTTGAGCGAGAGGGTGGTGAGAATGATGGCCAGGCCCGGCCAGAAGGATAGCCACCACGCGTTTGTGAGGTACTGGCGACCCTGAGAGATCATCAGGCCCCAGGTGATTTCCGGCGGCTGGATGCCGATGCCGAGGAAGGAAAGCGCACTTTCGGCCAGCATGACATAGGCAAAATCGAGCGTGGCAAGCGTCGTCAGCGTCGGCAACACCACCGGCAGGATGTGACGGAACAGGATGCGTTTCGACGATGCGCCCATGACGCGGGCCGCCTGTACGAACATGCGGCTCTTGATTTCCAGAACTTCCGCTCGGGTGGTGCGCAGATAGACCGGAATACGGGTGATCGACAGGACCAGCATCAGGTTGAGGATGGAAGAGCCGAGGATATAAAGCACGATCACCGCGACCAGCAGCGATGGGAAGGACATGATGACGTCTGCGAGACGCATGATGATCTGGCTGGTGCGTTCCGACGCGAAGCCGGCGATCAGGCCGAGCAGGGTGCCGATGACAGCCGAGATCAGCACGGCGCCGGCGGCAACCATGATGGTGTTCTGGGTGGCGACGATGATGCGCGGCCAGAGCGGGCGGCCAAGTGCATCGGCACCGAGCCACATGAACCATTCGCGGTCGAACATGAAAGGCGCGAGGTTGCGGCCGCGCAGGTTCTGCTTGGTGGCGAGATCATCGAGCAGGGTGGGGCCGATGATGGCCATGATGATGACGAAGACGAGGAAGATGGCGGCACAGAGGGCGAACTTGTCGGCCCAGAGCATCCGCGCCATGCGCACGACGGCGCTCGGCTCCTCGGCAACGGTTTCCTTGGCGGTGGGTGTGGATTGAATGGCCATGGTCATATCGATCCTCAGTAGCGGATGCGCGGGTCGAGCAGGGCATAGGCCATGTCGATCACGAGGTTCATGAGGAAGATGGCGAAAGCGGTGACGAGGATCGCCGCCAGCACGACGTTGAAGTCACGCTGCAGGATGCTGTCGATCATCAGCTTGCCGACGCCGGGGAAACCAAAAATGGTTTCGATGACGACGGCGCCGTTCAAGAGGCTGGCCGCCTGGTCGCCGATGACGGTGATGACCGGCAGCATGGCGTTGCGCAGCGCGTGAACGAAGATGATCGGGCCGGATTTGACGCCCTTGGCGCGGGCCGTCTTCACGTAGGCCGAGGAGAGGGCCGAGATCATCGAGCCGCGCACCACCTGAACGATAATGCCGAAGGGGCGCACGAACAGCACGCAGATCGGCAGGATCCAGTGCGACAGCGAGCCGGTGCCGGAGGTCGGCAGCCAGGAGAGCTGGATGGCGAAGACGACGATGGCGACGATGGCGAGCCAGAAATCCGGCACGGAGGCGCCGATCAGCGAGACCATCGAGGAAAAGCGGTCGAAGAAGCCGCCGGTGCGGAAGGCGGCGAGCGAGCCGACGACGATGGCGCAGACGGTGACCAGCGTCATGGTGATGACGGCGAGCCAGAGCGTCCAGGTGAAGGCTTCGAGCACGACATCAAGGGCAGGGCGGGCCTTGCGCAGGCTCTCGCCGAGATCGCCGGTGACGACATTGCCGACATACTGGCCGAACTGCACGAGAAGCGGCTGATCAAGGCCATGAAGGGCGCGGAACTCTGCCTTCATTTCGGCGGAGGCTTCGACGGGAAGGAAGAGCGATGCCGGGTCGCCCGTCAGACGGGACAGGAAGAAGACCATGACCAGCAGCCCGATGAGCGAGATGAGACTGGCGAAGGCGCGCTTGCGGATAAAACTGAGCATGGTGACCTCGATCTTGCTGGAATGGACGGCCGCGAAACCGTCGTCCATTTCGCTTCGATTGGGGCGATCCCGGCCCTGTCGGTGCAGGATCGCCCTAAGGTTATGGGTGGGTTACTTCTTGATGCCGATCTCGGAGAGCTGCAGCATGGAGTTGGTGGCGATGCTGGGCTTGAAGTCCAGACGTTCGGACACGCGCGAATAACCGACCATGTGGAAGAGCGCGACGTCGGCGACGAGATCGTCGTGGACATAGGCGATCAGCTGCGACCAGAGTTTTGCACGTTCGTCACCGGTGGCGGCCGAAGCGCGGGCGATGAGATCATCGACCTTGGGATCGGCGTAACCGGACTGGGTGCCCTTCGAGTCATACTTGAAGAACATGGTGAAGGACGGATCACCCTTGGAATTGTCGTGCATGGCAGCAACAATCGTCGGGCCACGGCCTTCCTTAAACGGCTTCGAATAGTAGACCTCGTGTTCGGCGACTTCGACGAATTTCAGGTCGATCTTGAAACCAACATCCTGCAACTGTGCCTGGACGGCTTCCATGATTTCCGTGACGTTCGGGAAGTTGGCCGTACGCGCAACCACGGTGATCGGGGTGTCGACCGGCACGCCGGCAGCCTTGGCTTCTTCAAGCAGCTTCTTGGCCTGATCCGGATCGTATGGGAACACCTTCACATCCGGGTTCCAGCCAAGCGTCGTTGGCGGCACCAGCGCGGTGGCGAGAACGGCATCTTCCGGCACCAGCGTGCCGATGAAGGCCTGACGGTCGATCGCGAGGTTCAGCGCCTTGCGGACGCGGACATCGTTGAGCGGCGCGATATTGCCATCGATACGCAGATAGACGGTTTCGCTGTCGAGGTATGAGAAGTCGGTCTTGTCGTTGGTGGCTTCGACCTGCGAGATCGACGGTGCAAGATCGGCTTCGCCGGCCTGAACCATGGCGGCGCGAACCGCCGGGTCTGAGCGGAACAGGTAGGTGGCCTTGGTGACGGCGGGCTTCTTGCCCCAATAATCGTCACGCGCATCGAGAACGATCTGCTGGCCCGGTGTCCAGTTGGACAGTTTGTAAGGACCGGTGCCGACCGGCTCGCGCACGAATTCCAGCGGCGTGCCTTCCGGTACGATGGTGACGAGCGACAGCAGCAGCGGCAGGATCGGCTGGACCGGATTGACCTTGAAATCGATGGTGTTTTCGTCAACCACCTTCACGTCGAATTTCATGCCGCCGAAATAACGGCGGGATTCGCAGATGTTCTTGTCGCTGAAAATGCGGTCAAAGCTGAATTTGACATCCTTGGCGCCAAACGCCTTGCCGTCGGAAAATTTGACGCCCTGACGCAGGTGGAAGCGCCATGTGCCGTCAGCTGTCTGTTCCCACTTTTCGGCGAGGCGGGGCATGACGCCCTTTTTATCGCGCACGTCGAGTTCGGTCAGCGTTTCGCTGACATTTTCCATGATGACGCGGCCGATATTGGAGCGCGTCGCCATGCAGGGCTCGAGCAGGTCGGCCTCTTCCGGCAGAACGATCTTGATATCCGTCGATGCGGCATGAACCGGGCTGATGCCGGTGCCGAGTGCGAGGACAGAACCCAGCAGGGCTCCAAGCAAATGCGAAGTCTTCATGTCATTCTCCTCCCTCTTGGTGCGGGTCGCACCGCTTGCTGTTCGTCTCGCTCCGGCCTGTTCGGCTCACGCGATTTCGAAGGCATTCCTCCTAAAGCCCTGTGCGTCGGTCGGGATGCCTCCGTCCTTAACGTCGCCATGAGCGGGCTGGCGCAAACCATCGGATGTCTCGGCAAGTTTGTCAAATTAAATATTCGGAACTGCCAATTTGTACAAATTTGTCTTTCATAAAACGATTTAATTTCAAGTACATGTATCGTAAGTTTGGATCGTCAATGGCAAATTGCCGAATTTTTCAAACTTGACAACTTTGTTATTTGGGTGATTTTCATGTGGGTAAGAGGAGACCCTGATGACGCCTGAAGAGATTGCAACCGTGATGACCGGTGCGGTGAAAGCCGTTGGCCGCGGACGACATGAGGCCATGCTGGCCTCGCCGATGATCCAGAACCACGCATCCTTCCTGCACCTGACCGAGGATGGCGCACTGATCTGCGCCTGGTTCGGCGGCACGCTCGAAGGAAAGTCGGATATTTCCGTCTTCGCCTCTGTTCTGATCGGCGGCTCCGAGCAATGGGGTGAACCGCAGCGGCTGAGCTTTGACCCAAAACATTCCGAGCAGAACCCGGTTCTGTTTGCCGCGCCCGATGGCAGGCTCGTGCTGTTCCACACCTCGCAGCCCTCCGGCAATCAGGATGAATGCCGCATCCGCATGGCCGAAATTTCGCGCGATGCCGCCGACCCGACCAAGCTGACGGCAGGCGAGGGAGAGTATCTCGATCTGCCGCGCGGCTGTTTCGTTCGTGCGCCGCTGACCATTCGCGACGATGGCGCATGGCTGTTGCCGATCTTTCGCTGCATCCAACGGCCGGGCCAGAAGTGGAACGGCAGCCATGACCGCGCCGCGGTCGGCATTTCGCAGGATGGCGGTAAGAGCTGGGTGCTGGAAGATCTCGATCAATCGACGGGCTGCGTACACATGGGGCCGGTGTCGCTCGGTGATAACAGGCTGGCAGCCGTGTTCCGCCGCCGTCAGGCCGATTTCGTCTATCGCACGGAAAGCACCGATGGTGGCCGCACATGGTCCGTGCCGCAGGCGACGGATGTGCCCAACAACAATTCTTCCGTTGCCGCGACCCGCCTCAAGGACGGCCGCATCGCGATGATCTGCAACCCGGTGAATGCCGAGATGTCGAGCGATCGCCGCGCCTCGCTTTACGATGAGCTGGGCGAGGATGACGACCGGCCGGATGCCAATCCGGATGGCGGCTGCGTGCCGATCTGGGGCGTGCCGCGCGCACCGGTTTCCGTCTGCATTTCCGATGACGGGGCAAAAAGTTTTTCGCAGCGGATCCTCATCGAGGATGGTCCGGGCACCTGCCTGTCGAACAATTCCATCGACGGTCACAACAAGGAAATGTCCTATCCGTGGCTGCTGGAGGGCACCGACGGCAGTCTTCACATCGCCTACACCTATTACAGGCGCGCTATTAAATATGTTCGTCTGGCTCCGGGCTGGGCCAGTACCGCAGTGGGAGAATAATCATGAGCAATATCATCGGCATCACCATGGGTGACCCCTGCGGCGTCGGACCGGAAATCACGGTGCGGGCGCTGGCCGAAATGGGCGACGCGGACCGCGCCGCAACCCGTATCTACGGCAACCTGCCGACGCTGGAAGCGGCCCGCAAGGCGCTGGGCGTCGATATCGATCTGACACCTTACGTCGTCGATCTGCCGATCGAAGGCGCGCCGCTGCCCTGGGGCACGCTGTCGCCGGTTGCCGGCGATGCGGCTTTCCGTTTCATCGAAAAGGCGGTGCGCGATGCCGAAGCCGGCGTGATCGGCTGCGTCGTCACGGCACCGATCAACAAGGAAGCGCTCAACCTTGCCGGCCATCATTACGACGGCCATACCGGCATGCTGCGCAGCCTGACGAAATCGGCAGCGGCCTACATGCTGCTGGCCTCGGAAAAACTGAAGGTCATCCATGTTTCCACGCACGTTTCGCTGCAGGAGGCCATCCGCCGCGCCACCACCGAGCGGGTGCTGGCGACGATCAAGGCCGGCAATGACCACCTGAAGCGCACGGGTTATGCAGCACCCCGCATCGCGGTTGCCGGCATCAACCCGCATTGCGGCGAAAACGGCCTTTTTGGTACCGAGGATGACGAGCAGATCGCACCGGCCGTTGCCGCAGCCCGTGCCGAAGGCATCGATGCCTATGGTCCGATTTCGGCCGACACGGTGTTCCACCGCGCCTATTCCGGCGCCTTCGATCTGGTGGTCGCGCAGTACCACGATCAGGGGCATATCCCGATCAAGCTCGTCGCCTTCGATACGGCGGTCAACGTCTCCGTCGACCTGCCGATCGACCGTACCTCGGTCGACCACGGCACCGCCTTCGACATTGCCGGCAAGGGCATCGCCAACCATGGCAACATGCTGGAAGCGATCGCCTATGCCCGCAAGCTGGTAACCGGCGGCAAGGGGGGCAAGGCATGAGCAGCGCCCCCGTCATCATCCTGCATCAGCCCAAGCGGCTGATCGTCGGTGCCGGCACGGTCGGTGAAGTCGGTCCCTGGGCCGGCGAGGTTTCCTCGACGCTGGTGATTGCGACGCCGATCACCGCCGGATTTGTCGATCGGCTGAAACTGCCGGGCAAGGTCACCCTGTTCGACGCCATTCCTGGCGAGCCGGAAATCGCCACGCTTGATGCGGCTTTGGCTGCGGCGCGGGCGGCGAAGCCGGATCTCGTCGTCGGTCTCGGCGGCGGCTCGGTCATGGATGTCGCCAAGCTGGTGGCCGCCCTTTGGGATGGCGAACAGACGCTGGCCGATGTTGCCGGCCCCAACAAGGTGGCGGGGAGAAGTACGCGACTGGCGCAGGTGGCGACCACGGCCGGAACCGGCTCGGAAGCAGGCATCCGCTCGCTGATCACCGATCCGGTCAAGGGCAACAAGATCGCGGTCGAAAGCCCGCATCTGATCGCTGACCTTGCGGTACTCGACCCGGAACTCACCTATTCGGTTCCGCCGGCCGTCACGGCCGCAACCGGTGTCGACGCCATGGCGCATTGCGTCGAGGCATTTACCAGCAAACGCGCGCATCCGATGATCGACGGTTTTGCCCGTATGGGTTTTTCGCTCGTCGGCAAATTTTTGGCCCGCGCGGTCAAGGATGGATCGGATCGGGAAGCGCGCGAAGGGCTGATGCTGGCCTCCTATTACGGCGGCATCTGCCTTGGGCCGGTGAATACGGCGGCCGGCCATGCCATCGCCTATCCGCTCGGCACGCTTCTACATCTGCCGCATGGGCTGGCCAACGCCATCGTCTTTCCGCATGTTCTGGCCTTCAATCAGCCGGTCGTGGCGGACAAGACGGCGGAAGTGGCGGAAGCGCTTGGTTTTGGAAAAGGCCTGTCGCAGGCTGATCTCAGTGGTGCGGCACATGCATTCTGTGCCGATCTCGGCATCGAGATGTCGCTTGCCAAACATGGTGCTGATGAAGCCGACCTGCCACGCTTTGCCGCCGATGCGCATGCCATCCGCCGGCTGATGGACAACAATCCTGCCGATATGAGCGTCGAGGACGTTCTGGCGATTTACCGGGCCAGCTTCTAAGGAGCTGGTTTGGAGGAGGGAGGCGGTGCGAGCGATCGTGCCGCCTTTTTGGTTTTTGGGGAGAGGGGGAAAAGGCGCCTACCCACCCATGGTCGTCATGCTCGGGCCTGTCCCGAGCATCTGCCGCGTTGAATTTGTTGCGCTGTGGTTAGATCCCAGGGACAAGCCCTGGGATGACGGCGGAGGGGCTTTAGCGGTCCTTGTTCGCCGGTCAATCCTACTGATGCGACGACTGAAACAGCCGTTCGCGCGACCCCTTCAAATGCTCCAGCATCAGGCGCCGCGCCTCATCCTCATCGCGGTTGGCGATGGCTGCGGCAATCGCTTCGTGTTCGCCGAACACACGCGTCAGGCCGGAGGCCTCGCGCTTGATCGAGGCGCCGTGAAACTTCATGCCAACGGCGATGTGGTCTTTCAGCGCTTCCATGGCGGTCGAAAAATAGTTGTTCTGGGCAGCGCGGGCGATGGCGAGGTGAAACTTGAAGTCGGCATCCTCGCGGTGTGACTGGCGGTTTGTGGCGTCGCGCAGCAGTTCCAGTGCCTGCCGGATCGCCTTCAGGCTGTCGGCATCGTGGCGGGTGGCGGCGGCCGCGGCGGCGGCCGGTTCCAGCGTCAGGCGGAACTCGTAACAGTTCAAAAGATCGGCGACGTTTTCCAGCTGGCCGAAACCGAGCGGATTGCGCAGGCCCACGGAGCGCACAAAGCTGCCGGCGCCACGGCGGGAATAGATCAGGCTCTGGTCGCGCAGGCGTTTCAGCGCCTCGCGGATGACCGGGCGCGATACTTCGAATTCGGCGGCAAGATCATGTTCGGTCGGCAGGCGTTCGTCCGGCTTGTAGGCGCCGGATTTGATGGCGCGCAGCATGCGTTCGAACACGATATCGGCCAAGCCCTTGCGGGCGGTTCCCGTTTCCAGTCCCATCTTCAAATTGCCCTCCCCAGGACCATGTCCGCAATCCTCTTCAACGTCTCCGGCCCGCCAAATCCTCCCGATTTGGCGATGATGCAGCGTCCCTCGTTCGACGCAAGCCCAAGGCCTGGCAGGCATTCGCCATGCAGGGTGAAACGGGTAACGCCAAGCGCACGCATGACCGCTTCGGCGGTGGCGCCACCGGAAAGAAGCAGCGTGCCCTTGTAATCCGAAAGGCTGTTCTTGAGGCCCTCGGCCAGTGCTTCCGAGACCAGCGCCGGATTGATGTCGCTCGCGCCCGGTGTTGCCTGAACCAGCGTCAGTGCCGCATCGGCATTCGGTGTGTCGGTGATCCGGCCATTCGGCGCCGCGCGGTAATCAAGATCATGGCCGGCGCGCAATGCATCGATCTGGGCAAGCGTGATCGGATCGCGCGAGCCGATGACAAAGGTGGCGCGGCCGGTCGGGATGTTTGCCGGTTTTGCCTCGGGCTTTTGCGTCATGCGGCGGGCCAGCGCTTCGGCAAGGCCACGTGCGCCGATCAAAAGGTCGGTGCCGTCTGTCTGTGCGGCATCGAGCACGGCATCCATGTCGGCGGATGTGCCTGTGCCGGGTGTCGTTGCGTGGGCCGCATGGGGGCCGAGCTTTTCGGCGATGACGATCGGTGTGTCGACGCCGAAACCGCGAACGGCACCACCTTCGACGATCCGGTCGAATTCCGGGATAGCGGGGGCGACCAGCGCGCGCGAAAACGGAGTGGCGTCGAGTTCGGCGACGATATTGCCCTTGAGGCGGGAATCGACCTTCTTGAACAGGCGCGTGCCCGGCGGCAGCAGGGCGATCACCGCAGCGGTTGTTTCGCGGGCTTCATCCGCGCCGATCTCGCGGGTGTTGAGATTGATGGAGATGACGTCGGGACTATCCGCGACGATGCCGGCAATCGCTTCGCGGGCCAAAGCCACCTCGGTGCGCAGACCACGTCCGGCAAAGGGGGCCGCGGAGTCCAGCGCGCCGGTCAGATCGTCTGCGAGAATGGCGAGCATGTCATGGTACCAGTTTTATGTTGTAATCTTTATACCACTAAAAAACGCTTAGATGTCAATATTCCGTGCGGATCAGTATGACAAATTACGGTTTGCATATACGCAATTTCGGACGGACGTGTGAGGCTGTTGGAATTACAGCTTTTTCGGGAGTTCCGGTGTTTGTCGGGTGCCTGAAACGCAAGAAGCGCATGGCCGGGAGGGCCATGCGTTTCTCGTCTGTGTCGCGGAGCAGGCGGTGTGGTCAGCGGCCGTTTGCCTTGCGCCACGCCTCGTATTTGTCGCGGAACTCGTCCTTGGTCTGCGGGTAAAGCCCGATGATCGGCGTGCCGGCATTGACCTGTTCGAGCACGAAAGCCTCGTAGCTTTCCATCGCCGTGCATTCATCCGCCAGTTCCTCGGCCAGATGCGCTGGGATGACCATCACGCCGTCATTGTCGCCGACCAGAACGTCGCCCGGAAACACCGCGACATCACCGCAGGAGATCGGCACGTTGATGTCGATCGCCTCGTGCAGGGTGAGGTTGGTCGGGGCCGACGGGCGGGCGTGATAGGACGGCATGTCGAGCGCGCCGATGCCGGCTGCATCGCGAAAACCACCATCGGTGACGACACCGGCGGCACCGCGAAGCGCCAGCCGGGTGATCAGGATCGAGCCGGCCGTGGCGGCGCGGGCGTCCTTGCGGCTGTCCATGACAAGCACCTGGCCGGCCGGGCAGGTTTCGATGGCGACGCGCTGCGGATGGTCGGCATTGCGGAACACGGTGATAGGGTTGCGGTCCTCACGCGCCACGATGTAGCGCAGCGTAAACGCCTGTCCGACCATGGTTTCCGTCTTCGGCGAAACCGGCACGACACCCTGGATGAACTGGTTGCGCAAGCCGCGCTTGAACATGGCGGTGGCCAGTGATGCGGTGGAAATCTTCTTGAATTTCTCGCGTGTTGTTTCGCTCAGCACGTAATCGGTCATAATTTTCCTCCTCAATAGATGTCCGGTTCGCCGGCCTTTTGGCCGAAGCCGGTTTCCAGAAAATCGAAATCGCAGCCCTGATCGGCCTGGGTGACGTGTTTTGAGAACATCCAGCCATAGCCGCGCTGGAAACGCGGTTCGGGCGCCTTCCATTCGGCCTTGCGGCGCGCCAGTTCCTCGTCGCTCACCAGCATGTCCAGTGAGCGATTGGGCAGATCGAGACGGATGATGTCGCCGTTTTTCAGGAGCGCCAGCGGCCCGCCGATAAAACTTTCCGGCGAGACATGCAGCACGCAGGCGCCGTAGGATGTGCCGGACATGCGGGCATCGGAAATGCGCAGCATGTCGCGATGGCCCTTCTTGATCAGTGCCTTGGGGATGGGCAGCATGCCCCATTCGGGAAAACCGGGGCCGCCGAGCGGGCCGGCATTGCGCAGCACCAGAACATGGTCGGGCGTGACATCGAGGTTCTCGTCGTCGATCGCCTTCTTCATCTCCGGGTAGCTGTCGAACACCATGGCCGGGCCCTGATGCACATGATATTTCGGGTCGCAGGCGGCCGGTTTGATGACGCCGCCGTTGGGGCAGAGATTGCCGCGCACCACCGCAAGCGAACCTTCGTGATAGACCGGGTTGGAGAGCGGCCGGATGACGTCGTCGTTATAGACTTTTGCGCCTTCGAGATTTTCACCCATGGTGCGGCCCGTGACGGTCATGACCGATAGGTCGAGCCGGTCTTCCATCTGTTTCATCAGTGCCCGCAACCCGCCGGCATAGAAAAAGTCCTCCATCAGATAGTCTTTGCCCGACGGGCGGACATTGGCGATCAAAGGCGTGACGCGGCCGAGCGCATCGAGATCGTCGAGCGTGAGGTCAACACCGGCGCGGCGGGCCATGGCGATCAGATGTACAACGGCATTGGTGGAACAGCCGGTAGCCATGGCGACGATCGCGGCATTGCGACAGGCGGCGTCGGTGACGATTTTATCCGGCGTCAGGTCTTCCCAGACCATGTCGACGATGCGGCGGCCGCAATCGGCGCCCATGCGCTGGTGGTTGGCATCGACGGCCGGAATGGAGGACGCGCCGGGCAGCGTCAGGCCCATGGCGTCGGCAATCGCCGTCATGGTCGAGGCGGTGCCCATGGTCATGCAGGTGCCGGCCGAGCGGGCGATACCGCCCTGCACGCCCAGCCATTCCTCGTCGGTAATATTGCCGGCGCGGCGTTCGTCCCAGTATTTCCAGCCGTCCGAACCGGAGCCCAGAATCTTGCCGGCGTAATTGCCGCGCAACATCGGGCCGGCGGGCAGGTAGATCATCGGCACGCCGGCCGAGATCGCGCCCATGACGAGGCCGGGTGTGGTCTTGTCGCAGCCGCCCATCAGCACCACGCCATCGAGCGGATGGGCGCGGATCATCTCTTCCGTCTCCATGGCCAGCATGTTGCGGTAAAGCATCGATGTGGGTTTCAGTGAGCTTTCATCCAGCGACAGCGACGGCATCTGCACGGCAAAACCGCCGGCCTGAAACACGCCGCGCTTCACATCCTGCACGCGTTCCTTGAAATGCGCATGGCAGGTGTTGAGTTCGGACCATGTGTCGAGCACGCCGATCACCGGCTTGTCGCGAAACTCTTCCTCCGAATAACCGAGCTGCATCATGCGCGAGCGGTGGCCGAAAGAGCGCAGGTCGTCGGGCGCGAACCAGCGGGCGCTTCTCAAGGTTTCGGGCGTTTTCGTCTTGGGCAGGGGGCTTTCTGGCATGGCAATCGACCTTTTTAGGTGCCGTGAAAGGTCCGCGCCTTTTCCGGCTTGGCCCGCTTCGAGGGGCCGTCTAACAATGATCTGGAAGGTGAATGGCGGGCGCCTGCTAGGGCGCGTGGGCGGTCGTGACTGGCGTGTTGACGCCGCATATCAGCAGTCGCATGGTTCCTCCTCCACGGTGCGGACGCGGATGAAGATCCGGCCCGGTTCTCGCCTCTCCCAAAGCGAATAACGGCATTGAAGCACTAAAACATCAGTGCATCAACCCGAAAACTGTGTTTTAATGCAAGTGACTAGAGAAAGGGTGGATCGACAGCATGAGTGGAATGGTGAGGGGCGGGCAGCTGGATCGGTCGCGGCAGGTGGCCTTGCAGGTGCATGAAATCCTGCGGGAGCGCATCCTGAAAGTGGAATTGGTGCCCGGCACGGTCCTGTCGCGCTCCAGCCTGCAAATGGAATTCGGGGTCAGCCAGACGCCGGTGCGTGATGCGCTGATGCGGCTGCAGGAGGAGGGCATGGTCGATGTCTATCCGCAATATGCCACCGTGGTCGCCAAGATCGATATCGGCCATGCGCGCCAGGCGCAGTTCTTGCGGCTGTCGATCGAACTGGAGGCGGTGCGGCGACTGACGGAGGATCGCCCGGAGGCAACGGCGGCGGAACTTTCCGAAATCCTGTTGCGCCAGCGGGCCGTGGCGACGCCGGAAACCTATGACCGGTTCGACGAGATCGACCGCGAATTCCACCGGCATCTTTTTGAGCGCATGGGCATCGAGCAGCTATGGGCGAATGTGCGGCGCCAGAGCGTGCATCTCGACCGTTTGCGGCGGCTGAACCTGCCGATGCCGGGCAAGATGCAGACGGTGCTTTCCGATCACGAGGCGATCGTCGAAGGCGTTCGCTCCGGCAAGGCCGATGTGGCGACGGCGGCGCTTCGAAAACACCTGTCCGGCACGCTGTCGATCATCGATGTGATCAGCGCCGAGTTTCCCGATTACATTCTCCGCTGAAAGGCTCTAAGAGGGGCGACTTTCAGAACGGGACTTGAGATGATGCAGAAACCCTGGAGCAAACCGGTCGTGGTAATGATCGGCGAACCGCCGGTCGAAACGTCGATCGACACGACACAGGCGGCCTCCTGGGCGATGATCGAGGACTGGCCGATCGAGGACGAACCGGCGTTGGACAAGGCGCTTTTGATCTTTGCCGATGTCTCCAAGGGCAAGCGCCCGGACGAGGACGCGCGTCAGGCCTTTGTCGCCGCCGCCGTCGAGGCCGGCATTCTGGTCGGCAAATGACGCCCGAACCGCTGTTTCGCGATGCCGTGCCGGCGGATGCGGCGCGCTGTTACGAGATCGAGATTTCCGCTTACGAGGGCGACGAGGCGGCGACGCTGGACAAGATCGCGTTGCGGATCGGTGAATATCCGCAAGGGTTTCTGGTGCTGGAGCTCGGTGGCCGCATCGTCGGTTTCATCAATAGCGGCGGCGCGGACAACGTCGTGATGGCGGATGAGGCGTTCAAGGAACTGGTCGGGCACGATCCGGATGCGGAAAATGTGGTGATCATGTCGGTGGTGGTAGATCCGGCTTTTCAGGGGCAGGGATATTCGACGCTGCTGATGCGGGAGTTCATCGCGCGCATGCGGGCGATGGGCAAGAAGACCATTCATCTGATGTGCCGTGACAGCCATGTCGGGCTCTATGAAAAATTCGGCTATCGTTATGTGAAGCCATCGGAGTCGGACCATGGCGGCTTGGCCTGGCATGAGATGGTGATGGAGTTTTCGCGGTAGAATTGAAGTGGGAATATCAAGGGTGCGCCCATCCGATCTCCCCCCATGTGGGGGAGATGCCCGGCAGGGCAGAGGGGGATAATCCTGGCGCAAATACCGCTTTTCTGTCATATGCCGCGCCGTCGCATACCCCCCTCTGTCACCTTTCGGTGACATCTCCCCCACATGGGGGGAGATCGAAGGGAGCGCAGAGAAAACTCATCCGTTTCCGCGCTCAACCCCCATCCTGCGGCACCACGATCCCCGCGACAAATCCTCCGCCCGACTTAATCTCGAAACGAAAACCGTGCAGCTTGACGATTGCCGCCACCAGCGTCAGGCCGAGGCCAAGTCCCTTGGTGTGGCGGCTGCGGTCTGAGCGGTAGAAACGCTGGGCCAGCAGTTCACGTTCGTTTTCGGCAATGCCCGGCCCGGTGTCGCGCACGCGGATGACCGTGTGGCCGCCTTCTGATGCCAATGCGACATCGATCCGGCCGCCTTCCGGCGTGTATTTCACGGCATTGTCGACGAGATTGGCGATGGCCTCGAACAGCAGGTCGCGGTCACCCTGGACGCTGGCTTGAATATCGGTGTGAACCGTCAGCGCCAGTTTTTTCTCCTCGGCAAACGGCTCGTAGAGTTCACCGACCTCGGTGATCAGTTCAGCGAGATCGACGCTGCCAAAGGCCTGGAAACGGCGGGTCTGTTCGATCTCGCGGATGCGCAGGAGTGCCGTGACGATCGAGATGGCGTGATCGACACCGGCCATGGCGCGGTCGGTTGCGGCCTGAAATTCCTCGGGAGTCGTGGCGCTGTGTTTTGCCCGTTCCAGCCCGATCCGCACGCGTGCAAGCGGTGTGCGAAGATCGTGGGCAATGTCGTCGCCGATTGCGGCGAGGTTTTCGACCAGCGTCTGGATCTCGTCGAGCATGCCGTTGACAATCTGCGCCAGCTTGTCGAGCGGGTCTTCGCTGTTGCGGGTCGGAAGCCGTCGGGCGAAATCGCCTGCAACGATCTCGGCGGCGCGCAACTGCATTTCGCGAATACGCCGCTGGGTTCGGGCGGCAAACAGCAGCGAGGCGGCAAGTCCGAGAAGAAAGGCCGGCAGCAGGCCAAAGATCAGGCCGCGCTCCACCACCAATGCGGTTTGTTCATTGTCCTTGGTGCTCCAGCCGACGACGAGGATCGTGCCATCGGAAAGCCGTCGGGCAAGCGCGCGCGACGGCTGGATCATTTTCCAGCCGGGGCCAAAACGGTGGATTTCGGCCTGGATGGGGGCCTGATCGACTTCGAGGCCCGCCGGCCAGCGCAGGATGTTGCCGGAAATGCGTTCACCTGTCGGCGCAAACAGGCCGGTCGGCTTGTAGCGGCGTGGATCCTGACGCAGCCGTTCTTCATATTGCGTCAGGTGCCCTTCTTTGGCCTGCGCAACCATCGAATCCGATTCCTGGATGATCAGTCCGTCCAGAAATGACACCAGTTCGCGGCTGGTGTTCACATAGGCGAAGATGAGGCTGGCCATGACCGCGACGGCGATCGCCACGAACAGTACGACCGTGTAGCGAAAGGTCGAGTTCCAGACCCAATCAATCAGGCGCGCGAAGGACAAATCCCTCTCCCCGGATATTGGAGATCATCGCTGCTTCACCCGAAGCATCGACCTTACGGCGCAGGCGGCCCATATGCACATCGACGAGATTGCTGTCGGGCACGAACTTGTATTTCCACACCTCTTCGAACAGCATGGCGCGGGTGAGCAGCTGTTCACAGTGGCGCATCATGTATTCGAGCAGCTTGTATTCGCGCGGCAGAAGCTCGATCTCGCGGCCGGCGCGATTGGCGCTGCGCTCGATCAGGTCGATTTCCAGCGGGCCGACGCGCAGCGTCTTGGCCGAGGTGTCGGCCGGCCGGCGCAAAAGTGCCTCGATGCGGGCAACAAGTTCAAGCACGGCAAACGGCTTGCTGAGATAGTCATCACCACCGGCGCGAAGACCTTTGACGCGGTCGTTGACGGCGCCAAGCGCACTCAGCACCAGAACCGGCGTGCGGATCTTTTCCCGGCGCAGCGTATCGATGACAGCAAGACCATCCATGCCCGGAAGCATGCGGTCGATGACCAGCACATCGGCATCGGCGGCGCGTGCCATCTCCAGTCCGGTCAGACCGTCGGCTGCCCAGTCCACCACGTACCCGGAGTCTCTCAGTTCGGCGCAGATATCCTGTGCGGTATCGGCATCATCCTCGATCAGAACGACCTTGGTCATGGCGTGTGCCTGGCTTCCATCTGTGGTGCCATCGAGGCCGTCCACTTCCATCGTCACGATGCGCCATAGAGCTTACGGCGGCGGTTACTCTTTAGCCGCGCGAAGCTGCGGGCGTTGATTGCGGGTGTTTACCGTCGATCAATGACAATTGAAATCCAATCCGGACCCGGCTTCTGCGTGAATTCTTAAATTCCAATTTAATGGCGTTTGTCAAATCGAAGGCGCAAACCCCGCGTGACCACTGCGCGACAAGACGTCGCGGGCGCAGATGTCACTGTCGTGACCTTCCTTGAAGGCCCTCCGTCAGGCAGTCCGAAACCAAACCGAGGTCTAGTATGCCTTCCAATAAGAACAATACCGACAATTCCACGTCCAGCAATCTGGTGCTCAGCCGCCGCCAGCTTCTCGGCTCGGCCGCCACGGGCGCCGCCGCGATCGGCGTCAGCACCGTGCCTTCCTGGGCACAGAGCCAAGCTTCCGACGGCACCGTCGATGTGCTGCTGATCGGTGGCGGCATCATGAGCGCGACGCTCGGCGTTTTGCTCTCGCAGCTCGAGCCGACCTGGAAGATCGAGATGATCGAGCGCCTCGACGACGTGGCGATGGAAAGCTCCAACGGCTGGAACAATGCCGGCACCGGCCACTCGGCACTCGCCGAACTCAACTATTCGCCGATGGATGCCAAGGGCAATGTCAACATTACCAAGGCGATCGAGATCAACGAGTGGTTCCAGATCACCCGCCAGTTCCTGTCGCACCAGATCGACATGGGCGTTCTGAAGAACCCGCGTTCGTTCATCAACTCCACCCCGCACATGAGCTTCGTCTGGGGTGACGCGAACACCGAATTCCTCGCCAAGCGCTATGAAGCGCTGAAGGCCAGCCCGCTGTTTGCCGGCATGGAGTTCTCGAACGACCATGCGCAGATCGCCAAGTGGGTTCCGCTGATGATGGAAGGCCGCGATCCGAACCAGAAGCTGGCCGTCACCTGGAGCCCGCTCGGCACCGACGTCAATTTTGGCGAGATCACCCGCCAGTACGTTGCGCATCTGAAGAGCCAGCAGCAGTTCGCGCTGCGCACTTCTTCGGAAGTCGAGGATATCGTCAAGAACGATGACGGCACCTGGAGCGTGACCTACTCCAACACCAAGACCGGTGACACCACCGTCGTGAAGGCAAAATTCGTCTTCCTCGGCGCCGGCGGCGGTGCTTTGCCGCTTCTGCAGATGTCCGGCATTCCGGAAGGTGACGCCTATGCCGGTTTCCCGGTCGGCGGCTCGTTCCTCGTCTGCGACAACCCGGAAATCGTCAACCAGCACCTCGCCAAGGCCTATGGCCAGGCAGAGACCGGCGCTCCGCCGATGTCGGTGCCGCATCTCGATACCCGCGTGTTCGATGGCAAGCGCCACATCCTGTTCGGACCGTTTGCTACTTTCTCGACCAAGTTCTTGAAGGAAGGTTCGCTGTTCGATCTGCCAGCCTCGGTCACGCTCGAAAACATCTGGCCGATGCTGACGGTCGGTACGCATGAGTTCAGCCTCGTGCAGTATCTCGCCGGCCAGCTGATGATGTCGGACGAAGACCGTCTCAACGCGCTGAAGGTCTACTTCCCGAATGCCAAGGCTGAGGACTGGCGCTACTGGCAGGCTGGCCAGCGCGTACAGATCATCAAGAACGATCCTGAAAAGGGCGGTCAGCTGAAACTCGGCACGGAAATCGTTGCATCCGAGGACGGCACGATCGCGGCTCTGCTTGGCGCTTCGCCGGGAGCTTCCACCGCTGCCCCGATCATGCTCGACGTCCTGAAGAAGGTGTTTGGTGAAAAGCTGAAGACGCCGGAATGGCAGGAACGCGTTCATGCTATCGTTCCGAGCTACGGCAAGAAGCTGAACGAAAACCCGGACATGCTGGCCAAGGAATGGGCCGCTACCGAAGAGCGCCTGCAGCTTGCCATCGCATCGCCGGCCATGGACCCGGCCGCTTACAGCAAGCCGGCGACACCTGCCGGTGAAGTGAAGATGGCTCCGGGCCTCGCCCTCTAAGAACCGTCCCGAATTTATGTGAAAGGCCCCGCTCGTCGGGGCCTTTTGCGTTTGGCACCCACAGGGTTTCGATCTTCCGGCCAATCGGTTAGGGATATCGCTGAAAGCAGGAAAGGTATCGTATGACGGTTTTGGCGCATCCGCTGGTCAAGGGTTTTTACGACGAGCGCACCGGCAGCATCCAGTATGTGGTGGCGGACCCGAAGACGCGGGCCTGTGCGATCATCGATCCGGTGCTGGATTACGACGAGAAGTCGGGATCGACCGCCACCCGTCATGCCGACGCGATCCTTGCCTATATCGAAGCGGAAAAGCTTTCGCTTGAATGGATCCTCGATACCCATCCGCATGCAGACCATTTTTCGGCTGCGACCTACCTGAAAGAAAAGACCGGTGTGCCGACTGCGATCGGTGCCGAGGTGGTGAAGGTGCAGGCGCTGTGGCGCAAGCTTTATAACCTGCCGGAACTCGCCTGTGATGGTTCGCAATGGGACCGGCTGTTTGCCGATGGCGAGCGTTTTGCGATCGGCGAGATGGCGGTGCAGGTGATGCATTCGCCCGGCCATACGCTGGCATCGATCACCTATGTGATCGGTGATGCCGCCTTCATTCACGATACGCTGTTCATGCCCGATAGCGGTTCTGCCCGCGCCGATTTTCCGGGTGGCAGTGCCGAGACGCTTTGGGCCTCGATCGAAAAGATCCTTGCCCTGCCGAATGACACGCGCCTGTTCACCGGTCACGATTACTGTCCCGACGGCCGCGAACCGCTGTGGGAAAGCACGGTTGCCGAACAGAAGGCGAAGAACATTCATCTGCGAGGCGATGGTGCGGATTTCATCGCAGCCCGAAAGGCGCGTGATGCGTCACTGCCATTCCCGAAACTGCTGTTGCATGCGCTGCAGGTCAATCTCAATGCCGGTGCGCTTCCGGCCGAGGAAGATGATGGCCGGCGTTACCTGAAAATTCCGCTGAATGCATTTCCGGATGTGAGCTGGTGACGGCGCGGAATACACGTAATGAGTGCCTTTCTCTGGCGTTGCGCCGCTTATGGTATATTGTTTCGTAGAAAATCATCAGTAATGCAACAAATTTGATTTGATTAAAGTCTGGTTTAATCACCGATTAATCATCTTCGTTCTAGCGTCCGATCGAGCCGATGAGCGGCTTGTTCCAGCGCGATGTCAGCCTCCCCAATTTCCTTCACCCAGTGAGTTTCCGCGACGCGTCACGGAACTCGCCCGCCTCGTGGTGTGCCATGTCTTTTCTGTCTCATGCGAAAATTCGCACGAAAATACTGTCTCTTATTCTGCCGATCTGTGCGGTCGGCATCGCCGGCATCGGCATCATGTCTTACAGCTACAACAACTCCGACGACCGCTATTATTCCTTCATTTCTGAAGACAGCGTGGCGGCGACGGATGTGTCGCGCGCCGCATCCTCGGTCAATTCGATGGCATACAGCGCTTACCAGTTGATGGTGTATGACGCGTCTTCGGAGTTTCGCGAATACGCCGCCAAGAACTACGAAAGCGGCAAGGGCGCCATCTTTGCGCGCTTTGCCAATGCCAAAAAACTGATCCCCGAGCAGACTGCGACGCTTGGAGCATTTGAAGATCGCGCTCGCGTCATCACGACGGAGACCGACAAGGCCGTTGCCCTGATCAAGGATGGAAAGCTTTCCGACGCCAAGGTCATTCTGGCCAGCGTCGACCCGTCGATCGGCAAGCTGCGCGATGATCTGCGCGACTGGAACGTTGCCAATGCCAAGGCCGTCATCGCCGAAGCTGATGCCATCACCACGTCGGTGACCAAGCTGATCATCACCTCGCTGGTCAGCCTGGGCCTGATCTTTGCCGCCAGCATCGTCGCGGCACTGTTCGTTGCCTCGCGCGGTATCTCCAGCCCTATCGACCGTCTGCGGGCGCGGATGATTTCACTTGCCGGTGGCGAGACCGTTTCCGAGGTTCCCGGCATGGAGCGCAAGGACGAAGTCGGTCAGATGGCGCAAGCTGTCGCGGTTTTCCGCAGCAATGCCATCGAGCGCATCAACCTTGAGAAGGAAGCTGCCGCCAACCGCAGCCTGTCCGAACAGGAACGCATCGATCGCGAAGCCGCAAAAGCCCGCGAAGCTGCGGACGTGAAGTTCGCCGTCGACAATCTGGCAGCCGGCCTGTCGCAGCTTTCGGATGGCAATGTCGCCTACCGCATCGAGCACGGTTTTGCCGTCTCGCTGGATGGCGTACGCACCGATTTCAATGCGTCTGCCGCCAAGCTGCAGGATGCACTGAAGAGCGTTGCCAACAATGCCCGCGGCATCGATGCCGGTGCCAACGAGATCAAGGCTGCGGCCGACGATCTGGCCAAGCGTACCGAACAGCAGGCCGCCGCCGTGGAAGAAACCGCCGCCGCGCTGGAAGAGATCACCACCACGGTGAAGGACAGCACCAAGCGTGCACAGGAGGCAGGTGCATTGGTTTCCCGTACCCGTCAGGAAGCCGAGCATTCCGGCGAAGTCGTGCGCCGTGCCGTTATCGCCATGGAGAAGATCGAAAAGTCTTCGGGCGAAATCGGCAACATCATCGGTGTCATCGACGACATCGCCTTCCAGACCAATCTTCTGGCGCTGAACGCAGGTGTCGAAGCTGCCCGTGCTGGCGAAGCCGGCAAGGGATTTGCCGTGGTCGCACAGGAAGTGCGCGAACTGGCGCAGCGTTCGGCCAACGCTGCCAAGGAAATCAAGACCCTGATCAACGCGTCGAACCAGCAGGTTCAGGAAGGTGTCGATCTGGTCGGTGATACCGGCCGGGCGCTGGAAAAGATCGTGGTCGAGGTGCAGGAGATCAACCGTCACGTGGCGGCGATCGTCGAAAGCGCGCAGGAACAGTCCACCGGTCTTCAGCAGATCAACACCGCCGTCAATTCCATGGATCAGGAAACCCAGAAGAATGCGGCGATGGTGGAAGAACAGACGGCCGCAAGCCATGGCCTTGCCCGTGAGGTTGCATCGCTGAGCGAGTTGCTTTCCCAGTTCAAGCTGGGTGAGGCACAGCTGGCCCGCGTTGCCCGCCGCGAAGACGCACCGGTTGCCTCGCCGGCCCGGTCGATGGTGCGCAAGGTCGCCAACGCCTTCAACGGCAATGCCGCCGTTGCCGTCGAGCAGAACTGGACCGAGTTCTGATCTCGTCCCCGGCCTGACGGAAACGGGCCGCCTTGAAGACATTATGATTGAGACAGAGGGGAGCGCCGCAATGCGGTTCTCCCCTTTTTGTCATGCCTGCGGTTTTGCGCGGACAGACTTCGGCCGATGCACAATTGGCAGATCGCATTCGTCAAGTCGGCAAAAATATGTTACTTAAACGGAATTGCCGATTGTCATGCGGCCGGTGGACGCTTAACCAGAAATCACCTGCCAAATGT
Organism: Neorhizobium sp. JUb45; assembly: GCF_004343585.1. Taxonomy (GTDB): domain Bacteria; phylum Pseudomonadota; class Alphaproteobacteria; order Rhizobiales; family Rhizobiaceae; genus Neorhizobium. Next base: position 64,770 of record NZ_SLYW01000001.1, read on the forward strand.
CAGGCTCGTGATGCCAAGATTTTATATATACACTTATTGATTGCTTTTTATTGATGGTTGCGCGGTTGTGGGCTCTACATTATGCTCGCTTTGTTCCGTTGATCTGTTGGCCGTGTACTCAAGGGATTTCCTGTGAAGTCATTGGAAACATTCGCTCATGAAAAAGGGGAGGTCGGCCGCTATTTCGGTATCGCCGGTGCACCCTGTCTGACGACTGTTCCCGTAAAAAGTGCGTCTCTTACCGTGACGCGGTTGAGAAGAGAAGTTTCGGGCAGTGTGCCGGTTCCCGTGCGGTTACCGGCCGAAAATGCCTATTTCCTCATGCTCTATCTGAGCGATGTCAGTCACTGCGATATCCGTCTGGATGGTTCGCTTACCAAGGCAAAGCTATACCCGCGAGGCTCCGTCTGCCTGGTCGATCTCAAGGAGGGCGCCTCGATCATGCTGCTCTCCCGGCTGGACTCGCTGGCATTCGTTATTCCATACGACCTCTTCGATGAAATGGGTGACCTCCTGAGCGATCTGACGGCCTGCGGTCTGCATTGCCGGCGTGGTGAAGTCGATGCAATGATCGGATATGTGGGGCAAGCATTGCTGCCGCTGTTCGAACGGCCGGATCTGGCTGCGGCGGCGACGCTCAGGCATATGGCCATCGCGCTATGCACCCATCTTCTGCATGATTACGGCCATCTGTCGGGTATGGAGGCGGCGTGCCGCAAACCACCCAGCCTGTTGTCGGATGCGCAACTGAAGGCTGCGAAGGATTTCGTGCTGGAGAACCTGCAGAAGAACCTTTCGATTTCGCTGATTGCCGCCGCCGCCGGTGTTTCGCCCCGGCATCTGTCGGCCGGCTTTCGCGAGGCGACTGGTTACACACCGCATCAATGGCTGATGCATGTCAGGATCGCTCGCGCCAAGGACCTGCTCAGCCAGAGGTCGCTCAGTCTGCAGACGATCGCGCATCGCTGCGGTTTCTCCGACCATAGCCACCTTTCCCGCGCTTTCCTGCGTGAAACCGGGATGTCGCCCGGCGCCTGGCGTGGCTACAGGCTTCAGTGAGCGTTCTGTTGCGGGCGTTTATGAGAGCGTCTTGAAAATGAGATGCCGCATGCGCATCTAAGGCCTACCACCCGTTTCGATAGTTTTCTGCGAGCCCCCTGCGCGTCATGCGTCCAGCGATCGCTTTCGAAACTGTCCGGGTAGGCAAGGGCGCTCCCCGAAAGGGTCGAGCGCCCTTTGTCGTTTCAGGCTTTCGTCTTCTTACGCATGAATGGCCAATGGCCACGCAGCACATAGAAGGCTGCTGCTGCCGACATGATCGCCAGAGCGAACCATGTGAAGATGTAGGAGGCATGGTTGTTGGGGAATTTGATCACCGTCAGTCCACCGACCGGCGCTTGCGGCAGTGCGGGATTTGCCTCTGCATCGATAAAATAGGGTGCAGCCGGAGAAACGCCCTTGGCGGCCGTGATGGCAGCCACATCGCGGGAGTACCAGCGGTCATTGGCGGAATCGTTCTCGCGCAGAAAGCCGCCGCCCGGTTCGCTGATGCGCAACAGGCCGGTGACTTCTGTCTGGCCTTCCACCTGTCCTTCGGCGCGCTTTGAGACGTCACGACGATCGGCGGGAATGAAACCGCGGTTGATCAGGATATGCGAACCGTCGGCGGTGGCGAGCGGTGTTACCACCCAGAAGCCGGGGCCAAGCGCGGTGACGGCCTGAACGAAGCTTTCCTTGTCGTTGAGATAGGTGCCCGAGACGCGAACATGCTTGTATTCGTCGTTTGCGGCAGTCACGCTTTCGGATGCCGGGGGAGGGGCGACCGGTTCGGCGTGGATGCGGGCATCGACGCGGGCGATGAGATCGAGTTTCCAGAACAGTCGCTGCACCTGCCAGGCGCCGAGCGCGGTAGTTGCGGCGGTCACGACCAGCATCGCCACGAACAGGATGATGCGGCCCTTGCCGGCCGGCCTGGAGCTTTCGGATGTATTTTCGGAGGAGGACATGGGCAGTTGTGCCGTCAAACTTTGGCGGCATGTGCCGCAGCATCAAAAGAAAAGGGCGGCCGAAGCCGCCCTTGAAGAACCACCCGTCAGGGCAGGTTTCGCATCATTTCCGGCGACATGGCCGGCATCATGTTGGTGTTCAGGTGGTACATGACCCACAGCGAACCGGCGAGCGCAATGGCGACGATGACGATCGTGAAGATCAGGGCCATCATCGTCCAGCCGCCTTCCGACTTGGTGTTCATGTGCAGGAAGTACACCATGTGAACAACGATCTGGATGGCGCCGAGGATCATGATCGCAGCGACCAGAGCGGCCTTGCTTTCAATCACTTCGCCCATCACCAGCCAGAACGGGATCGCCGTCAGGATGACCGACAGGACAAAGCCGATCACGTAGCTTTTCAGCGAACCGTGGCTGGCCTCGTGACCATGGCTGTGGGCGTGATGCGCATCGTGTGCATCTTCGTGCGAAGGGGCGTTAGAGCTCATCCGACTACTCCCATGAGATAGACAACAGAGAACACGCCGATCCAGACGACGTCGAGGAAGTGCCAGAACATCGACAGGCACATCAGGCGACGACGGTTTTCCGGGATCAGACCGCGCTTGGAGACCTGCACCATCAGCGTGATCAGCCAGATGATGCCGAAAGTGACGTGCAGACCGTGGGTGCCGACCAGCGTGAAGAAGGCCGACAGGAAGGCCGAACGCTGCGGCGTCGCACCCTCGTGGATCAGGTGGTAGAACTCATAGAGTTCCAGACCCAGAAACGCGAGGCCGAACAGACCGGTAATACCGAGCCAGAACAGGGTTTCCTGCTTGGCGCCGCGCTCCATCTGCAGCATCGCGAAACCGTAGGTGATCGACGAGAACAGCAGCATCGCGGTGTTGATGGCGACGAGCTTCAGGTCGAACAGGTCGGCCGGCGAAGGGCCGGCCGCATAGTTGCGGCCGAGCACGGCGTAGGTGGCGAACAGCACTGCAAAGATCAGGCAGTCGCTCATCAGGTAGAGCCAGAAACCCAGATTGGTGGAATTTTCCGGGTGGTGGTCTTCCGTCAGGTAGAATTCCGGCTTTTCGGCCGTCTGTGTGTTGATCTCACTCATGTTCAGGACACCTGCTTTGCAAGCAATTCAGTGCGCTTGCCTTCCGTCGCGATGACTTCTTCCACGGGGATGTAGAAATCGCGATCATAGTTGAAGGTATGGGCGATCGAGACTGCGATGATGCCGACGAAGGCAACGATGGCGAGCCACCAGATGTACCAGATCAGGGCGAACGCCAGGACGACGCTGAGACCGCTGAGGATGGCACCCGTGCCGGTGTTCTTCGGCATGTGGATCTTGCGGAAGCCTTCGGTCGGGCGAACGTAACCGCGCGCCTTCATGTCATCCCAGCTGTCGTGGTCATAGACGATCGGGGTGAGCGCGAAGTTGTAGTCCGGCGGCGGCGAAGACGTTGCCCATTCCAGAGTACGGCCGTTCCACGGGTCGCCGGTGACGTCCTTCAGCTGTTCGCGCTTGAAGTAGCTGACGACGAGCTGGATGACGAAGGAGGCGATGCCGAGAGCGATCATACCGGCGCCACAGGCAGCGATGATGAACCAGATCTGCAGGGACGGATCTTCGAATTGGCTGACGCGGCGGGTGATGCCCATCAGGCCGAGAACGTAGAGCGGCATGAAGGCGAAGAAGAAGCCGATCTGCCAGAACCAGAAGGACATCTTGCCCCAGAAAGGATCGAGCTTGTAGCCGAAAGCCTTCGGGAACCAGTAGGTGACGCCCGCCATCAGGCCGAACAGCACCCCGCCGATGATGACGTTGTGGAAGTGGGCGATGAGGAAGAGCGAGTTGTGGAGCACGAAGTCGGCCGGCGGAATTGCCAGCATGACGCCGGTCATACCACCGATGACGAAGGTGACCATGAAGCCGACCGTCCAGTACATCGGAACTTCGTAACGGATACGGCCGCGGTACATCGTGAACAGCCAGTTGAACATCTTCGCGCCCGTCGGGATCGAGATGATCATCGTGGTGATGCCGAAGAAGGCGTTGACCGATGCGCCCGAACCCATGGTGAAGAAGTGGTGCAGCCATACGAGGTAGGACAGAACCATGATCACACAGGTTGCGTAGACCATCGAGGCATAACCGAACAGGCGCTTGCCGGAGAAGGTCGCAACGACTTCGGAGAAGATACCGAAGGCCGGCAGGACGAGGATGTAGACTTCCGGGTGGCCCCAGATCCAGATCAGGTTCACGTACATCATCGGGTTACCGCCGAGGTCGTTCGTGAAGAAGTTGGTGCCGACGTAACGGTCGAGCGACAAGAGCACGAGGGTTGCGGTCAGGATCGGGAAGGTGGCGACGATCAGGATGTTGGTGCAGAGCGAGGTCCAGGTGAAGACAGGCATCTTCATGAAGCCCATGCCCGGAGCGCGCATCTTGACGATGGTGGCGATCAGGTTGATGCCGGAAAGCGTCGTGCCCACACCGGCGACCTGAAGGCCCCAGATGTAATAGTCGACACCGACGCCCGGGCTGTAATCCGCGCCCGAAAGCGGCGGATAGGCCAGCCAGCCGGTGCGTGCGAATTCACCGACGAACAGCGAGATCATGATGATGATTGCGCCGGCCGTGGTCATCCAGAACGAAAAGTTGTTCAGGAAGGGGAAGGACACGTCGCGTGCGCCGATCTGCAACGGCACGACATAGTTCATGAAGCCGGTGACGAACGGCATGGCCACGAAGAAGATCATGATCACGCCGTGGGCGGTGAAGATCTGGTCGTAGTGGTGAGAGTTGAGATAACCCTCGTTGCCGTTGAAGGCGATGGCCTGCTGGATACGCATCATCACCGCATCCGCGAAGCCGCGGAACAGCATGATGATGGCGAGGATGATGTACATGATGCCGATCTTCTTGTGATCGACGCTGGTGACCCAGTCCCGCCACAGCGGAACCCACCATTTCATGTAGGTAATGAGGCCGACGACCGCGATGCCGCCAAGGGCAACCGCGAAGAAAGTCATGATGACAATTGGTTCATGGGGGATGGCATCAAGTGTCAGCCGCCCAAAAATCCATTTGGCAAGGTCAGGATTGGAGAACATGGAGTAACCCGTTCATTGATTTCTTAAAGGGACGCGACGCGCCAGATTCAATTGCTGTTGAGCTGGGCCGGTGCCGGCGTCCCATTGTTGCTTTCGGCTGGTGCCGCCGAATGGCCTTCGTGCGGAGCAGGTTCGCTGCGGGCCGGTTCGCCGGTGGCCGGAACGGTGTCACCCATGCCGGAACCGGTGCCGTGGCCGACTTCGCCAGCGTGGCGGTTGTCGTATTTCAGCTTTTCGCGGTTCTCGTGGCTTTCAACGCCAGCGCCGCCCATCATGTCGATATGCATCATTTCGTTCATGCACATCTTGCCGGGGGTAACGCACATGTTGCGAACGCGGTTATAGAGGCCATCCTCGACGGTGGCGTAATAACGAACGGGTTCGCGTTCGCTCGGCTTTTCAAGCTTCAGGTAGGCGTCGCGGCTCAGCGCGGTGCCATTCTGCTTTACGCGGGCGATCCAGCCGTCGAAGCCGTCATTGGTGACGGCGTGGAACTTGAAACGCATGTGCGAGAAGCCGGCGCCCGAATAGTTGGCCGACAGACCATCGAACACGCCTTCCTTGTTGATGACGGCGTGCAGCTTCGTTTCCATGCCCGGCATGGCGTAGATCATGCCTGCCAGCGCCGGAACGTAGAACGAGTTCATCACCGACGATGCGGTGATCTTGAAGGTGATCGGGCGATCGACCGGTGCTGCCATCTCGTTGACGGTGGCAACACCGTATTCGGGATAGAAGAACAGCCATTTCCAATCGAGCGCGACAACTTCCACTTCCAGTGGCTTTGTCTCGGCCGGGATCGGGCGCTCTGCATCGAGCCGGTCCAGCGGACGGTACGGATCGAGCTTGTGGGTGCTGATCCAGGTGATGGCGCCGAGTACGATGATGATGGCCAGCGGAGCCGACCAGATCACGACTTCGAGGCGCGTAGAATGATGCCAGTTGGGCTCATATCGCGCCTTGGTGTTCGAATGGCGATAATGCCATGCGAAATACAGGGTCAGGAAAAGTACCGGTACGATGATGAGAAGCATCAACAGCACGGATACGACGATGAGATCCCTCTGCTGCGCCGCAATATCCCCCGAGGGTGACATGACGACCATGTCACAGCCGGCAAGTGCGAGGGGGATGGCGAGCGCACAGAGGCGAGAAACAAGCTTCAACAACCTAGGCATCTTTCTGTTCGAAATTCGCATTTGTTTATTTTGACTAATGCAGCGTCGCCGTAGCCTCTATGAGGTGTTTCGTCGCATCGCAACAAAAAATGCGCTTGCGCAAGGGAACGAACGACGTCGAAAATCATTCCGTGACGCATAAGCCCCACACCGCAGGCGTTTTCCAAATAAGGCGGGAATGGGGCAAAGCCAAGGCGGAAGGGCATTTGAAGTTAGTCAAATAATCTAAATCTGCATGACTTTATCAGAATGTTCTTGATTGCTGGCCGCATTCACCGACATCATCTCTTTGTTGGTACCGGAATTGAAAGCGAAGGAGGACGCAATTCATGACCGCTGTCGCAATACCCTCGTCGACGTCTGCCGAAAATGACGTCAGGCATATGCATGAGGACAAGCCGGTCTCGCCTGGCAATATCGCCATCGGCGTCGTCATCGGCCGCATGTCCGAATTCTTCGATTTCTTCGTCTACGGTCTCGCATCCGTTCTGGTGTTTCCGCGTCTGGTGTTTTCGTTCGCGCCTGATCCGGTCACCGCAACGCTCTATTCGTTCGCCGTCTTTTCGCTGGCATTTCTGGCCCGCCCGGTCGGCTCGGTCGTGTTCATGTGGATCGACCGCGTTTATGGCCGCGGCACCAAGCTGACGACGGCGCTGCTGATCCTTGGCGGATCAACCGCATCGATCGCCTTTCTGCCGAGTTACGAAACGGTTGGCATGTGGTCGGTGATCCTGCTGGCGATATTCCGTATGGGCCAGGGCTTTGCGTTGGGAGGCGCATGGGATGGTCTGGCCTCGCTTCTGTCGTTGAACGCACCGAAAAATCGGCGTGGCTGGTATGCGATGATCCCGCAGCTCGGCGCACCGATCGGTTTTGCGATGGCCAGCATGCTGTTCGGCTATTTCGTCGCCAACCTGTCCGACGCGGACTTTTTGAGCTGGGGCTGGCGTTACCCGTTCTTCGTGGCTTTTGCCATCAACGTCGTGGCGCTGTTTGCGCGGCTTCGTATCGTTGCCAGCAAGGAGTTTGGCGCACAGCTGGAAAACCATGAGCTGGAAGCGCGTCCGATACTGGAGACGCTGAACAAGCATGGTCGTGACATCATGCTCGGTGCCTTCGTGCCGCTGGCAAGCTTTGCGATGTTCCATCTGGTGACGATCTTTCCGCTCAGTTGGGTGACGCTTTACGGTGGCCAGCCGGCGGCAGGGTTCCTGTTCGTGCAGATTGCCGGTGCCGTCGTCGGCGTCATGACTATCATCCTGTCGGGCATGCTGGCCGACCGGATCGGCCGTCGCGGCCAGTTGCTGATCGGGGCGATCATCATCGCCATCTTCAGCTTCACCGCCCCGTTCCTGCTCGATGCGGGTCCGGCCGGACAGGATGCGTTCATCATCATCGGTTTCGGTATTCTCGGCCTGTCTTTCGGCCAGGCCTCCGGCTCGGTGTCGTTCCGGTTCAGCCAGGGGTATCGCTACACCGGTGCCGCCTTTACGTCCGACCTTGCCTGGCTGGTCGGGGCAGGTTTCGCGCCGCTGGTGGCGCTCGGTCTTGCCAGCAATTTCGGTATCATCTTCATCGGTGGTTACCTGATCTCCGGCGCGATCTGTACGCTCGTCGCACTCGGCCTCAGCCGGGCGCTGGACAACAGTTCGGATAGTGCCGGCACGGTGTGACCGACATTGCCATTGGATATGACGAAAGCCCCGGCGGTTACCCGCCGGGGCTTTTGCTTTGACGTCATGCGTTTGTGGTTCAAGCCTCGCCGGGGGTGAAGCCCAGCAGATAGATGCCGGCAATCACGATGGCGATGAGAAAGATTGTGATGACGAATTTGACCATGCCGCGACGGGCCTGCGGTTGGCTGTTTTCCATGAAGCTGCTCCTCGCTGTTTGAAACCGGTGGCCTTCGAAAAGGCATCGCATGGTCAACCCGATGAGAGCCGAGAAGTTCCGCTGTTGCCGATCAAGGCATGCAGGCGACGCAATGATATGAATAGGGGAGGAGGCGCCGAGCACCGAAACGTCTGCTGATCAAGTCGCTATTTGCGACGTTGCGGGGGAGGTTCGGAACATCCGGATCCCCCGCGATCAATTGCAGGTGGCCTTACCCGGTAAGGCGGGCCAAGAAATCCTAGCTGTTCAACCAGAGCGGCATAGAAAGCCATGCGACCGTCACAGCCATTCCGATGATCCAGCCGAAAACCTCAAGACGTATTTTGGCGTTCATGGCTGCTCCTTTGCGGCTCAGCTTATAACGCCTTATCTGCCCCAAGGTTTAATCACTTACCGCAACACCGCGTTACAATCGGAGAACGTTGGCCTGGCTTCACCGGCTCTTCAAAAACGATTTTGGCTCGATCGGAAAGGCGTCTGCGACGACGTTCAGCTTACTGACAAACTGGGGAACAGCCAGCCGATATGCGCGGACGCTTCAGTGACGCCGGGATAGGCCCAGAGCAACCAGCGAGCGGCGAGAACTGCGGCGAACAGCAACCCCATGACAATCCAAGGCTTCATGATCGTCCTCCGTCACGTCCAGTAACGATCATTAATATCGGGTGATTGGCCTCAAATTGCAAACCGGCGCCGATCACAATCGAAGGAGGTGATGAAGGTGCCTTGTCCCTTGCGCCTTTTCTGCGAACAGACCATGCAATGACATTCTCATGAAAAAGGCCCTGCCGTTTCCGGAAGGGCCCTGGGTTCATTACCACTCGCGATATTCGCGATAATCTCTGTCGCGGCGATGCTCCCGCCATTCTCTGCGTTCGCGGCGTTCACGCCATTCCCTGCGTTCGCGGCGTTCACGCCATTCCCGGCGATCACGTCGGTCTCGCCAGTGCTCGTGCCGATCCCAGCGGCGCTCATAACGCGGTGGTGGCCGATTGGGCCGGCAGAAGCCGCGGGGAGACAGGTGAAAACCACGTCCGCAGGCATAATCAACATTCTGCACCGCTGCTGCTGCTGGTGCTGCCGGTTGCCCGATCGGCATCGCGTTGGCGCCGCCGCCAAGCAGTGTTCCGAGAACGATTCCGGCGCTCAAAATCAATCCGCGCATGTCATATCCCTCCTTTTGGGGTGAGGGGATTTGGCACCTTGGGCGGTGAACCGTGAATGAATGAAGTGTGATTGTTTCGTGGCCGGATTTCGGCGATTTTTGGGACCGGCTTTGCCGGACTGGCGGTGTCGTCGTGGGCGGGAGAAGCGGCAGGCCCAAAACGAAAAAACCCCGCGTGAGCGGGGTTATTCTGGCTGGTCGGAGTGGCAAGATTCGAACTTGCGACCCCCACGTCCCGAACGTGGTGCGCTACCAGACTGCGCTACACTCCGTGTCCAGCGGGGGTTTCTATAATCGAGCCGCTTGTCTCGCACAAGCGGTAAAGCGAATAATTTTCGTATTTTTTGTGACAGTGTTTCGGTCGCATCCGAGATCGCCTGCAAATTAGCCTTTATGCAGAATTTCGTAATAAGCGCAGTGGGTTGGCGGCACTTGACGATCGTCAGTTCATCGTCCCTCGGTATCCGTTGGAAGCGTTTTCTGCTGCCGAAACGAGCCGCGGCTACGGCTCATTTCTCGTGGTAATAATTGGAAAACTGGCTGTGATAATACTCGTTGGAGCCATGCTGGCCGTAGAGCTTCATCTTTTCCATATCGACCTTGTTGAGGATGACGCCGATGCACTTGGCATGCAGTTCGGCATCCGAAAACAGCGTGTTGCGGACAACGGCCGGCGAGGTTTCGCCCCACTTCACCACCATGACGATGGAATCCAGCATCGGGCTGATGGCGCGGGCATCGACGACGGCGCCGAGCGGCGGCAGGTCGACGATGATGTAGTCGAAATTGCGCCGCAGCGTTTCCATGATCCGGCCCATGACCGGCGATGCCAGAAGATCGGAAGAATGCGGCACGCGACGGCGCACCACTGCCGGCAGGAAGGCGAGGTGGGTCTGCGGATCGAACATCAGCGTCTGGTCGAGCGGCTCGTTATTGGTGAGCGTTTCCAGAATGCCGCGTTCGGCATGCATGGCAAGGGCACGCGTCGCACCCGGATTGCGCAGATCGGCATCGATGAGCAGCGTGCGCGAGCCCTGCATGGCGAGCAGGCCGGCAAGATTGGCGGAAATCGTCGTCTTGCCTTCGCCGGGCAGGGCAGAGACGACGCCGATCACCTTTGCACCTTCACCGGAGAAAGACAGGTCGGCGGCGATCTTGGCGCTTCTCAGCGTTTCAGCAAATTGCGACAGCGGATGGTCCACGCAATAGCGATAGGCGTTGTTCAGCGGACGAATGACGCCGGGGCGTGCCGGTTCGCTGCTGTTGGACGGTGGCGGCAGATTGGTGAGGAGAGGGGCAAGGCCCAGATATTCCAGCCCCAGCTGGTCGCGCACCTGATCGCCGGTGCGGAAAAAGCGGTCGCGGAACTCTCGAAAGCCGCCGATCGAGGCGCCGACCATCAGGCCGAAGAATGCAAACAGCACCATCAGCATCGGCTTGTTGGGCTTGCTCGGCTTGATCGGCGGGGTGGCTTTGGTGATGACGCGCGCTTCCGTCACCGGGAAGGATTGCTGCTGCAGGGCTTCCTGATAACGGGCGAGGAATGTCTGATAGAGGGTCTTGTAGCTTTCGGCCGAGCGTTCCAGCTCGCGCAGCTGTACCTGTGTTTCACCGGCAAGCGCCGAGACCGAGGTGGAGCTGGCGACGCTTTCCTCCAGCGATTTCTGCTTGGCGCGGGCGACGTCGAGTTCGCTCTGATAGCTTTCGGCGATGCGGCCGAGCTCCTCGAACATCTGCTGTTCGTATTGCTCCATCTCGCCGCGCAGGCGGATGGCCTGCACATGGTTCTCGCCGAATTTCTGGGAAATCTCGGCCTGCTTGCGGGATGCCGTGAGATATTTGTCGCGCAGGTTGGCGGAAATCGAATTGACCAGCGCATCGGTCACCAGCGCATCGGAACGGCGTTCGTTGACGATGGTGCGGATGCGATTGTATTTCGCCAGCGCGCGGGCGGTATCGGCCTGTGCCACGATCAGCGAGCTGTTGAGTTCCGACAGCTGCTGCTCATTGACGAGCAGGCCATCCTTGGCGGCGATCAGGCCGTTGTCGCGGCGGAATTTCTGCACGGCAAGGTCGGAATCCATCACCTGCTGTTTCAACTCGGCCAGACGCAGTTCCAGCCATTCACTGGCGCGGCGGGTGGAATCGAAACGCGCATTGAACTTGTCCAGCAGATAGACGCTGGCATAGGTGTTGGCGATCTCGGAGGAAAGCTGGGCGGAGGCCGAAGTGTAGCCGAGATTGATGACATAGGACTGGCCGCTGCGCGCCACTGCCATGTTCTTTTGCAGAACGCTGCGGGCGATGGCCCTGTTGTCTTCCTCCACCTCGGCGTCGGAGCGCAACCACTGCATGACGTTGAGAGGCCCGAGCAGTTTGCCGATCGAAAAACCGGATGCGCCCATGAAAGACGGGTTCTGGGTGAGGTTCAGCTTGTCGATCACCAGATCGGCGACGCTGTCGGACTTGATGATTTCCAGCTGGCTGAGAATGGTCGCCTCGTCATCCACCGTGACGCGCGACTGGGTTTCCGTCATGTCGGTGACAACGCCGCTATTGCCACGATCCATGATCAGGCTGGTATAGGCGGTGAATTGCGGCACTGTCGTCGAGACATAGGCAAAGCCGAGGCCTGCGAAAACGACGACCATCGCCGCCATGATCAGCCATTGCCGGCGGATCATCGACAGAATGGCGTCGAAATCGATCAGAGTGATTTCCGGATCACTGGCTCCCTGGTCTTGCTGGAACGAGAGCTGGTCTGGCATCCTCATCAAGTACTCCTCATGGCCCTTCGAATGACTGGCATTCAGCCCGTAACGTCACGGGCAAGGATCTGGGTTTCATCTGAAGCTGCCGCTATGGCGGCCACGATCGTGGCGACATTCGCCCGGTCTTTCGTTGAAGACGCAATCATCATGCCATCTCTGACGAAATTAAGGAAATGGCCCTGGCAATGCCAAAGGAAACATGCCGGGGCCATTTTCTGCATCATTTTACGCTTCGCCAGCAGTCCTGAGGACTGCGGCTTAGCTGTCAATCGGCCGTGTTGAGGCCGATGCCGTGATAGGCAAAGCCGTGCTTTGCGACTTCCGCCGGGCGGTAGATGTTGCGCAGGTCGACAAGGACCGGGCTTTTCATCATGCTCTTGGCACGCGGCAGGTCGAGCGCACGGAACTGGTTCCATTCTGTCACGATGACGATGGCATCGGCATCGGCGATCGCCTCATAGGGACCGGCAACATATTCGATGTTCTCGATCAGCTTTTTGGCGTTCGCCATGCCTTCCGGATCGTAAGCGGCAACGGTCGCGCCACCATCCTGCAGGGTCTGGATGACGGCAATCGCCGGGCTATCGCGCATGTCGTCGGTGTTCGGCTTGAAGGTGAGGCCGAGCACGGCGATCTTCTTGCCGCGCACGTCGCCTTCCAGCGCCGAGATGACCTTGCGGCCCATGGCGCGCTTGCGGTTGTCGTTGATCGAGATGGTGGTCTCGATCAGGCGCATCGGGCTTTCGTGGTCCTGCGCGGTTTTTGCCAGCGCCAGTGTGTCCTTGGGGAAGCACGAACCACCGTAACCCGGGCCGGCATGCAGGAATTTTGCGCCGATACGGCCATCGAGACCGATGCCGCGCGAAACATCCTGCACATTGGCGCCGACCTTTTCGCACAGATCGGCGATCTCGTTGATGAAGGTGATCTTCATGGCGAGAAAACCGTTTGCGGCGTATTTGATCAGTTCCGAGGTGCGGCGGGCGGTAAACAGCAGCGGCGCCTGGTTGAGGTAGAGCGGGCGGTAGACTTCGGTCATGACGCCGCGGGCGCGGTCGTCGTCGAGACCGATGACGATACGGTCGGGACGCTTGAAGTCCTCGATGGCCGCACCTTCGCGCAGGAATTCCGGGTTGGAAACGACGGCGATATCGGCGTTCGGATTGGCTTCCTTGACGATGCGCTCGACCTCATCACCGGTGCCGACCGGCACGGTCGACTTGGTGACGACGACGGTGAAACCGGTGCAATGCTCGGCGATTTCCTTCGCTGCGGCATAGACATAGGAGAGGTCTGCGTGACCGTCACCGCGACGCGACGGCGTGCCGACGGCGATGAACACCACGTCCGCATCCTTGACGCTGTTGGGCACATCCGTGGAGAAGGTCAGACGGCCGGACTTCACGTTTTCGGCGACGATCTGGTCGAGACCCGGCTCGTAGATCGGCATCACGCCCTTTTCGAGCGCGTCGATCTTCGACTTGTCTTTGTCGACGCAGATGACGTCATGGCCGAAGTCCGCAAAGCAGACGCCGGAGACGAGACCGACGTAGCCAGAACCGATCATGGTGATACGCATATTCCCTCGCGTGTTAGGACTAGGTTGATGCTGCAGCGCGGCATTATTGTGTCATATTCTGTTTCAGGACAACGACAAAAAGCCACTTTCTGACAGAGAATTCGATTGTGGGCGTGACATAGCTGGGGCGTAAGTCCGTTCTTTCAATCCGATTTTTTTATCACACCTGCCCGTCAGGCGAAATTAACCCTTGTCGAGTGACTTTTCTGCCGCAGAATGGGCAAGTTGACGATCCATCATATTTGTGACGGCTTTTATGTCTTTGATACAAAAATGTTTTATTTGCGTCCTATGATCATGGCGGGGTTGCGTGATGAAGCGTGAGGCAATTTTCGCCTGTGAGCAGAAATTCACCTTTGTTTCCAATTATGGTCACTTTTTAAATATCTGAGTCACCCTTGCCATACGCTTTTGGACGCCTAATTCCGGCCGGCGGGGTGGTGAAGAAAGGATGAACCGGGAAAGTTGACAGTTAGGCAGAAAATGTTGCTTCGCAGCATAAAAAGTGCAAACCTGCCGCTACGGTCATTGCTGAATGAAACGAATTCAAGCTGCCGGAGGGCCTTTCAAAAGGTCGCCGGACACTGAAAATTCTCAAGAGGCAAGCATGTCGGCTGCCTCTGTCCGAACTGCCTTTTCGTTGAAAAGGGTTTTCAAGAAACTGACGGGTGCGCAATGAAGATCGAGAGATTGCCTCTGGCCGGGCTGGCCAAGATTATTCCGACGCGACTGGGCGATCATCGCGGCTATTTTTCAGAAGTTTTCAAGGATGGCTGGTTCCGCGAGAATGTCGCGGACGTCACCTTCGTGCAGGAAAACGAATCCCTTTCGGCAACGGTCGGCACGGTGCGCGGCCTGCATTTCCAGCTGGAACCGTTTGCGCAGGGCAAGCTGGTGCGCTGCCTTGCGGGCAAGATATTTGATGTCGCCGTCGATATCCGCGTCGGTTCCCCGACCTATGGTCAGTGGTATGGCGCCGAGCTTTCCAAGGAAAATGGCGAGCAGCTCTGGGTGCCGGCCGGTTTTGCCCATGGTTTTGCCACGCTCGAGCCCGACAGCGTCATCTTCTACAAGGTGACGGCACCCTATAGCGCGGAAAACGATCGTGGCCTTTTGTGGAATGATCCGGCCATCGGCATCGAATGGCCGTTGCCGCTCGACAATGCGGTCCTGTCCGACAAGGACAAAAAACAGCCGGCGCTGGCGGATCTGCCGCCGTCCTTCCAGTATCGATAAGAACAGGAGCAGACCCCATGCGAATTCTCGTCACCGGCGGAGCAGGTTTTATCGGTTCGGCACTCGTGCGGCATCTGGTCAAAAACGTTGGCGCCGAAGTGCTCAATGTCGACAAGCTGACCTATGCCGGTAATCTCGCTTCGCTGAAAGAGATCGAGGGCGCTTCGAACTACCAGTTCCTGCAGGCGGATATCTGTGATCTGCAGAAGATGTCGGAGGCGATGACCTCGTTCAAGCCGGACCGCATCATGCATCTGGCGGCAGAAAGCCATGTCGATCGCTCGATCAGCGGTGCCGCCGATTTCGTGCAGACCAATGTCATGGGCACGTTCTCGCTGCTGGAAGCCGCCCGCCATTACTGGAACGACCTGTCGCCTGCACGGAAAGAGGCTTTCCGTTTCCTGCATGTGTCGACCGACGAGGTGTATGGCTCGCTCGGCGACGAAGGCCTGTTTGAGGAAGTCACGCCTTACGATCCGTCATCGCCCTATTCAGCTTCGAAAGCCGCGAGTGACCATCTGGCGATCGCCTGGCATCGCACCTATGGCCTGCCGGTGGTGGTGTCGAACTGCTCCAACAATTACGGCCCGTACCATTTCCCGGAAAAGCTGATCCCGCTGATCATTCTGAACGCCATGGATGGCAAGCCGCTGCCGGTCTACGGGCAAGGCGTCAATATCCGCGACTGGCTTTATGTCGAGGATCACGCCCGCGCGCTCGACCTGATCGCATCGCGTGGCCGTCTCGGCGAAAAATACAATGTCGGCGGCCGCAACGAGCGCCGCAATATCGATGTCGTCAAACGCGTCTGCTCTCTCATGGACGAACTTCGCCCCAAGGCTACGCCGCATGCCGACCTGATCACCTATGTCACCGACCGGCCGGGCCATGATGCGCGTTATGCCATCGATGCCACCAAGCTGGAAACGGAACTGGGCTGGAAGGCGCAGGAGAACTTTGACAGCGGCATCGAGCGCACCGTGCGCTGGTATCTCGACAATGAATGGTGGTGGCAGCCGCTGCGTCAGGGTGTCTATTCCGGCGAGCGTCTCGGCGTTCTGAAGAAGGGGTGATGCGCATGCGCATAGCCGTCACAGGAAAACAGGGACAGGTGGTGACCGCGCTGATCGAGCGTGGACCTCAAGCCGGTGTCGAGATTATCGCCGTCGGCCGGCCGGAACTGGATCTGGCCGATCCGGCCTCGATCCGCCGTGTTCTTGCCGAACTGAAGCCGGATGCGATCGTGTCTGCGGCCGCCTATACGGCGGTCGACAAGGCCGAGAGCGAGCCGGAACTGGCCTTTACCGTCAATGCCAAGGGACCGGAAGCGCTGGCGCATATCGCTGATGAACTGGGTATTCCGGTCGTGCATCTGTCTACCGATTACGTGTTTCCCGGCGATAAGGATGGTATCTATCTGGAGACGGATGCCACGGGGCCGGTGTCTGTCTACGGACAGTCGAAGCTGGCGGGCGAAGAGGCGATTGCGGCAGCAGCCGCCAATCATACCATCCTGCGCACCGCCTGGGTCTATTCTCCCTTTGGCGCCAACTTCGTGAAGACGATGTTGCGGCTGGCGGAAACCCGCGATGGTTTGAATGTCGTTGCCGACCAGCACGGTACGCCGACGAGTGCGCTCGACATTGCCGATGCGGTAATCGCCATTGCCAAACGTCTGGCGACCGATGCCGATCCCAAGCTTCGCGGTGTCTTCCATCTGACCGGCAGCGGAGAAGCCACCTGGGCGGATTTTGCCGATGAGATCTTTGCCGGGCTGAAGGCCAAAAGCGGCAAGACCATCACCGTCGGCCGCATCACTACCGATCAATACCCGACGCCGGCAAAACGGCCTGCCAATTCGCGGCTGTCGAATGACAAGCTCGCCAAGACTTACGGCATCGTGATGCCCGACTGGAAACAGTCGACGGCGGTGGTGCTCGACCGGCTTCTGAGCGAAGCGAACAGTTGAACGACCAAAAGCCTTTGCGCCTTCCCGGCGCATGGCATTCCAGCGATCGGCGCGGACCTGCAAAAATGTCCGCCCTCACACGAAGGAAAAAGCATGAAGGGTATCATTCTCGCCGGCGGTTCCGGCACGCGGCTTTACCCCATCACCATGGCCGTCTCCAAACAGCTGATGCCGGTTTATGACAAGCCGATGATCTATTATCCGCTGACCACGCTGATGCTGGCCGGCATCAGGGAAATCCTGATCATCACCACGCCGCATGACAACGAGGCCTTCAAGCGCCTGCTCGGCGATGGCAGCCAGTGGGGTATCTCGATCGAATACGCTGTGCAGCCAAGCCCGGATGGTCTGGCGCAGGCTTTTGTCATCGGTGCGGATTTTGTCGGCTCCAACCCGTCGGCGCTGATCCTCGGCGACAACATCTATTACGGCCACGGCCTGCCGCAATTGATGCGTCCGAAGGACGGTACGGACAAGGGCGCGCGTGTGTTTGCCTATCACGTCACCGATCCGGAGCGTTACGGCGTGGTCGAGTTCGACCAATCGATGAAGGCGCTGTCGATCGAGGAAAAGCCGGCCGAGCCGAAGAGCAACTGGGCGGTCACCGGTCTTTATTTCTACGACGAACAGGTCATCGACATCGCCGCCAACCTGAAGCCGTCGCCGCGCGGCGAGCTTGAGATCACCGACGTCAACCGCATCTATCTCGAGCGCGGCCAGCTTTCGGTCGAACTGATGGGCCGTGGTTATGCCTGGCTCGATACCGGTACGCCGGACAGCCTGCTGGATGCCGCTGATTTCGTCGGCACGCTTGAAAAGCGTCAGGGATTCAAGATCGCCTGCCCGGAAGAAGTCGCCTACCGCATGGGTCATATCGATGACGCCCAGCTGGAGAAGCTTGCCGTCAAACTCGGCAAGAGCAATTACGGCCAGTACCTGATGAAGCTTGCAAAGACCAAATACGACCTGGGCTTTTGAGGCCAGACACGTTGAGAATAACGCCCTTTGGGAGGAGGGCGACCCGACCGGCAGACAGCAATCCGGCAACAAACTTGAGGTGTGAATGCGTATTCTGGTGATCTCGGCGATGTTCCCGCCCAATATTCTCGGCGGTGCGGAAATTTCGGCGTTCAACCTCACGACCTGGCTGCAGAAACAGGGCCACGAGATCGGCGTGCTGACGGCTGCCAAGTCGCCGGACGAGGTGAAGTACGGCGAAATGGTCGATGGCATGAAGATCTGGGCGCTCTACATGCCGAGGCCTTACCCGATCTTCAAGCAGGGCCGGGGCGTTTCGAAATACAAGAAGCCGCTCTGGCACCTGCAGGACCATCTCGATCCGCGCAATCCCAAAATGGTTGCCAAGGTTCTGGACGAGTTCAAGCCGGATTTCTGCAATGTGCATTACATCACCGGTATCGGCCATAATGTTCTGCCGGAACTGGGCAAGCGCGATATCCCGGTCATGTATGTGATGCCGGACATGGCGCTCTCCTGCGTCAAGCTGACGATGTTCGTCGATGGCAAGACCTGCGAGACCCAGTGCGGGCCGTGCAAGATGTCGGCCGGTTACAAACGTCGCGGCATCCGCGCCATGCGCCGCATCGGCTTCTGTTCCCCCTCTAGGGCGAACCTGGAGCGCAATGCGATGTTTCAACCGCTGGCCGATTACCCGATGGCGCATATTCTGAACGCCAACAAATATCCGCCGCCGACAAAGGCGCGCGAACCGAGCAATGACGTGCGTTTCGTTTATGCTGGACGTCTGGAATCCGCCAAGGGCGTGGATGTTCTGCTAGAAGCCGCCGAGGAACTGGCTGAAAAATGGCCGTTCAGCTTCAAGGTGGTTGGTTCCGGTGCCGATGCCGATGCGCTCAAAGCCCGGTTCGGGCATCACAAGTGGCTGGAATTTACCGGCCATGTGCCGTTGCAGACGGCGATCGACAATATCGGCGGCAGCGATGTGCTCTGCATTCCATCGATCTGGATGGAAAATTCGCCGGGTGTCGTCATCCAGGCGCTGGGCATGAGTGTGCCTGTCATCGGCAGCCGCGTCGGCGGCATTCCGGAACTGGTGCAGCACGACGAGAACGGCATTCTGGTGCCGCCGGGTGACAAAAACGCCTGGCGTGATGCGTTGGAAGAAGTGCTGGCCGATCGCGAAAAGCTGGAACGCTACAAGTCCAATGCCGCGTCCAAGGCAGGCGAGTTCGATCAGGACTATCTCGGCGGGCGCTATCTCGAGTTCATCGATCAGATCAAGAATTTCGACGGGCGGGTGGCCGTTTGAGGCCATTTTGCAAATTCCATGCGTCGCATGCGGTTTCGGCTCCAAGGCCGAAAGAAATGTGCAAAGGCAGGAAAAACGACATGAAGGTGACACGACAGACGGCTTTTCGCACCGCGCTTTTGAGCGCCTGCTTCGGTGTGCTCGCCTGCGCGTCGTCGGCTCTAGCGCAGTCGGTTACGTTCGAGAAGCCACAGGAGAGGGGCTATGTCGCCCCGATCATCGGCGCCAATACCCATTTCGGCACGGTGCGTGTTCTCGGCTACAAGGATGCCCACAAGGTGCGCGAGCAGCTCGGCCAGATTGGCGCGACTAGCTTCCGCGACTACATGCCGTGGCAGTCGTTCAACTTTCCGCCCTCCGGCCCGGTTCTTTCCAAATCCGGCCGGCTGATGAATTTCCTGCCGCAGGCCGGTTTGACGCCGATGATCAATCTCGGCCTTGCCAATTCCGGCGTCAAAGGTGGTGTGCCGCCGGTCAGCGATTCAGCGCTCGAAGTGTTCGAGGATTATGTCGGCAAGGCTGTGGAGCTGACACAACAATACGATCCGATCTACGAGATCTGGAACGAATGGAACATGTATATCGGCACCGGCAAACCGCAGCCGCGCATCATGGGCGAGGGGCCGAAGGATGATCCGCGCTCGGCCAGCCATTATGTGCGTGTCGCCAAGGTGGCAGTCGAAAAGATCCGGCAGGTGAACCCGAAAGCCAAGATCGTCGTCGGCGCCGTTGGCGATGACGAGGACTGGGGCTGGGCCAAGGCGATCGTGCGCGATGGCGTGATGGACGGTGCCGATGGCCTGTCCGTGCATCTCTACAATCAATGCTCGGCCAATCCGCATGACCGTACGGCTGAAGAAATGATCGATCGCGTCGAGAAACTGCAGGCGGACCTGCGCCAAGTGCGCGGCGGAACCGAGACGCCGCTTTACATCACCGAGTTCGGCTGGCCGACCTCGAAGGGCAATTGTGGTATGCCGCTCGACACATCCGCCTATAATTTCGCCCAGTTTATCCTGCATTCCGCAACCATCCCTTGGATCAAGGGTGTTTGGATGCACGAATTGAAGAACATTTCACCGGACCCGGTGGACCGTGAAAGCAATTACGGCCTCTTTTCCTATGAGGACCAAGCCAAACCGGCTGCCTGCTTCATGGGTGCCGCCGCCGAACTGGTGAAGTCGGCGGAGAGCGTGGAAATCCGCGAGCCCCGGCCGGACGTCTTTGTTGCGCGTCTCGTCTCCGGTACGGGCCAGAAAATCGTCATGTGGACGAAAGGTGACTGGGTGAAGGCGGGCTATTCCACCTCTGCCCAGCCGGTGAAGACACAAGCCATGTGCGAGGCAGAAGGTCTTGCCAAGGCGAATGCCGGACGTATCGGCCCGGCGCCGGTCATTCTCGATTTTTCCACGCAGGATCCGGTCACGATCAAGTTGGGCGAGGTGCAGCAATAATGTCGGTTATTTCCTTCGTTCGATCACTGTTTTCGGCAGCCGGTGCGGCAAAGGCCACACGCGACGGGCGCAGCCGTATCTGGGTGATCGGCCCGATGCCGCAGCCGCTGAACGGCCAGACCAATTACAATCGCCACATCGTCGCCGAGTTCGAAAAACATGCGCCGGTGACAGTGCTGCCGACCGGTGGAACGGGCGCGGAAAAGATCGCTGCCGCGTTCGTTCTGCCGCTGATTGTGCTGTTTTCCATCCCGCGCACCGATCACGTCTATACCTCGCCACCCGGCCAGAACGGTCTTTGGCTGTTCATGGGGTGCCTGGCTGCTCTTCGGCTCAAGCGGCTGGACCATTTCATCCACCACCATTCGTTCCGGCCGATCAATCTCGGGCCTACCCGTTCGGCGCGGACGCTGGTTGCCGTCAGCGGTCCCTATCAGCGCCATGTCTTCCTGTCGGAAAAGATGCGGGATCGTTATGCCGATCTTTATTTCACGCCGGAACTGAAGGCACGCAGTTTTGTGCTGCCAAATGCCTATCTGTTTTTCGAGGAAAAGCCGGCAGGCGCGGTGCGTACAGGCCCGATTACGATGGGGCACCTCAGCGTTCTCACCCGCGAAAAGGGCGTGGATTACCTGATCGCCTTGGCCGAGCGCATCTTTGCCAAACGCGACGATTTTCGTTTCGTGCTGGCCGGCCCGGTGCGCGACGAAAGCCTGAAACAGGAGATTCTGGCCTTCTGCGCAAAATATCCGGATCGCGCCGAATATCTCGGCCCGGTTTATGACGATGCCAAGGATGCGTTTTACCAGCGGCTCGACATGTTCGCTCTGCCGTCGCGGCTGATCGATGAGGCGGATCCGCTGGTGATTCTTGAGGCCTATGGTTACGGCTGCGATATTCTCGCTTCCTCCACCGGCTGCATTCCGGAGCGGTTGCGCACGAGCGACCGCATCATGTCCTTCGATCTAGAGAAGGATACGGAATTGCTCGACAGCGCCATCACCGATCTCGCCGCTAACCGTCAGGCGATCGCCGGGGCCGGACGTGCCCATATCGCCGCCATGCACCGCCGCTCGGTGGCGCAGGCCAACATCTTTTTCCACGCGCTGGAAATCGACGCAGCCGCCGATCCCGATACGACCTTCGACACGTCAGCCGGTTTTCTGCCGGGCGCAGCGGGGAAGGCATGACCATGACTTTCACACCAAAAAATCTTCGCCGAATTCTTCTGCTGCCAACCCTGCAAACGTTGCCGCAGCGCACTTCATCCCATCACGAACACATGGGTCAAAGATGACAACAAAATCGCCTCTCAACGTCATTGTCGTCAACTTCCGCACGGCGGGTCTCACCATCCGCTGCGTGGAATCGATGATCGCGCAATCCGTCGCCAAGCCGGAGGAGATCATCGTCGTCGATAATCTGTCCGGTGACGATTCCGTGCCAGTCCTGCGTGCCAAGCTGCCGATCGGGGTCAGGCTCATCGCCTCCGACCGCAATGCCGGCTTCGGTGCCGGTATCAACGAAGGCTACAAGCATACCAACGCCGATTACCTGCTGGTGCTCAACCCGGATACCTATTTCGAGTTCGACAGCGTTGCGCGGGTGATGGATCTCATGAACCGCGATCCGGGTGTCGGTCTCGTCGGTCTCGATCTCGTCAACCCGGATCGCAGCCGCCAGTATTCGGCGCGCCGCTTCTATTCGGTCCTCGATATCGGCGCGCGCCGGGTGAACATGCTCGGCAAGATGTTCGCCGGCCGCATCGACCGCCACCTCATGCGCGAGGCCTGGCGTGACGGCAAGCCGTTCGAGGCGGAATGGGTGATGGGCACCGGTTTCGTCATCCGCAGCGAGCTTTACGCGCAGCTGAATGGCATGGACGAGGCCTATTTCCTCTATATGGAGGACGTCGATCTTTGCGCCCGTGTGTGGCGGGCCGGCAAGAAGGTGATCTGCTATCCGGGCGCGCAGCTGGTGCATGACCACCAGCGCTCGAGTGCGTCCAGCCCCTTCAGTTTCGCGGGGCGCGCGCATTTGAGAAGCCTGGTGATGTTCGGGCGGAGGTTCTCTTTGCCGCTGATCCGCTCGCCCGGCCTTAAAAAGATCATGCGATCGTAAGATTAAAACCAACCTTGGGGGGATTTCGTTTGTCGGAACACATCAACGCAGCCAACAGCGTCGCGATGCTCCGGCAGGCGCGACCATTCAAACGATCGGTGCAGGTTGAAAATGCCTTCGAACCGTTCGTTTTGTATGGCGCAACTAGACCATGAAGATACTTCACGTCTGCGAAAGCATTATCGGTGGTACCGGCTCCTATCTGGCAGAACTGATCCCGCATCAGGTCGCAGCCTATGGGCGCGAGAACGTGCAGCTTCTGGTGCCGGAAACGCATTTCGATTTCATCGATCCTGCCATCCGTGAATGCGGTGCGCAGATCGTCACCTTCAAGCGGCCGACGCGGCTGTTCGGCTCTTTCCTGCTGGTGCAGCGTTATCTGCAGACGGTGAGCAGTTTCGAGCCGGATGTCGTGCATGCGCATTCGTCGGTGGCGGGTATCATCGTGCGGGTGCTTGGCCTGCGTCGGAGCCACCGCATCGTGTTCTGCCCGCATGGCTGGTCGGTGGACATGCAGGGCGCGCGTTATGTGCGCGGCTTTGCCGAGATGATGGAGCGCAAGCTGGGCAATGCGGCCGACAGCATCATCGTCATTTCCAAACACGAATACCGCCGCGCCATGGAACTGGGCCTGTCGCCCGATAAAGTGACGCTGGTGGAAAGCGGTATCGACCGCAACGTGCCGCCCGTGCCATCCGCCGTTTGGCAGGATGATCGTATCCGCCTTCTTTATGCCGGACGGTTCGATTACCAGAAGGGTGTCGATATTCTTCTCAAAGCCATCGATGGACTGGGCGATCATTTGAGTGTGCGTCTGGTCGGCGGTTTCGCCGTCAGCGAGGAAAACATGCCCGAAACGCTGCCCGACCATATCGCCCAGCTGGGCTGGATGGACCGCGATGGCGTTTATGCGCAGATGAAGGCCTGCGATGTGCTGGTCGTGCCATCGCGCTGGGAAGGATTTGGGCTTGTCGCGATCGAGGCGATGCGTATGCAGAAGCCGGTTGTCGCGGCTGCTGTCGGCGGTCTCGTCGAGATCCTCGGCAATGGCCAATACGGCATTCTGGTCAACCCTGAAGACCCCGATGCGCTGCGCGATTGCCTTGCCGGGCTGACCCGCGAAACGCTTGCGGAACTCGGAGAGGTGGGCCGCAAGCGCTTTCTCGCATGTTACACATCAGACCGGATGGTGCGGCAGATCGACGACGTTTACGTCTCGATCCTCACCAGCCGGGTGACGGAGCCACAACCCGTATGATCACAAGACGGTACGAAAGCGATACGCCCAAGATCGACTGGGACGAGGTGGTTTACAACTTCCTGCTCGTCACCTTCATCCTGTTCGCCATCCGCGACGGCCTGACCGGTAGTATCCGCTATCTGTTCCAGCTGCTGCACGTGTCCTTTCTGTGGTTCGTGCCGGATCTGATGTCCTTCGTGGCGATGGGGCTGTTTTTCTACCAGCAGTTCTTCGTCAAGAAGAACGCGATCGGGATGTATCTCTGCTACATCTTCATCCTGTCGACGATCACCAGCATCTTCTTCATGAACAATTCGGCGTTTTCGCTGTTTTCGTCGATCAAGATGTTCATCCCGATGTTTGTCGGCTTCTGTTTCTACGGTCGTTCGGTGACGGAACGGCCATGGGTGCGGGTGGTGTTGATCGCCATCTGTGCATCCTCCGTCCTCGGCCTTCTGGCCAATCCTTATGTCGAATATCCCTGGGTCGGCCAGACGATCAGCAGCTTTGGCATGGAGCGCGAGGCGACAAAGCTGTGGTGGCAGGAAGGCGGCATCCGTTACGGCGGGCTTGCCGGCGACAGCACCATGGCCGCCTATATGGTGATCTTCATCTTCATCCTGCTGTCACCGCATTACAGCTTTCTGACCAACGTCATCTGCCTGCCGATCATTCTCTGGGCTATTCAGGTCTCGACCAGCAAGACGGCGCTGGGCGTCTATTTCCTCTATGTCGGCATCTATTTCACCGTCTATTTCCTGCGTGACCGGGCGCTGAACATCGCTTTCCTGCGGCTTGTCGCCAAGTGGTCCTTCGTGTGCCTTCTGGTGCCGCCGCTATTGATGCTGATGTTTTATGGCGCCGAACTCGGCAAGGTGTCGTCGTCGCTGTTCAGTCTGCAGGACCGTATCGACAATACCTGGCCCGGTCCGTTCCAGACGGTCGCCGAAATCTTTCCGGCCGGCACCGTGTTCGGCTGTGGCCTCGGCTGCTTCAGTTATCCGATGGATTACACGGCGCTTGCCGACTACAACCTGCCGCTCGACAATTTCTACATGTCGACGCTGATCATGATGGGCATGCCCTTCGTGCTGTTCGTGGTCATGCAGTTCCTGATGGTGCGGCATGCGCGAGACCCGGTAAAACTGTCGCTGATGACGATGTTCAATTTCTACAGCATCACCATCCAGTGTTACGGCCCGTCCTATGCGACGCTGATGTTCGGCTACATCTTTTCCGAAATGTTCGGGTATCACGTGAGGAATAAGTCACGTGTGCCGAAACAGCCGAAGCTGAAGCCACGCAATGTGGCGCAGGGCGGGGCGGAGCCGGGGTTGGCCAACAGGCAGGCGGATATGGTGCCGAGACCGCAGGGGTAGGGCAATTAAAAAGACCCCGCCCCAAACCCCTCCCCACAAGTGGGAGGGGCTTAACCCGTCGCCCCGTCGAAGCTTAATTGAGGCGAGAGGTAGCCGCGGGTTTTCTCCCCCCTTGTGGGGGAGATGGCCGGCAGGCCAGAGGGGGACTTTGCCAAATCCGGAAAGGTTTTTCAGCCCTCACTCCGCCGGCTGCGGCTGACGACGCTGCATGATCCGTCCCGTCAGGCTGAGCACCGGTTTCTCCACGTAATAATGAAACAGCAGGCCAGCCACCTGGCAGGCGATGACGATGCCGACGAAATAGAACTCGAGCGGCAGCGGAATTTTCGCATGCGCGATCATGGTGATCTTCAACAGCAGCGACAGAAGCGGGTAATGGATGAGGTAGAGGCTGTAGGAGGCTGCGCCCATCATATCCAACGGCTTGAACGGGCGGTTCCATGAGGGAAGCGCACACAGCCCGTAGATGATGCCTGTCGCGCCGAGGCCGAAGAGCAGGATCAGGTAATCCGGGTCTGCCCCGCCGCCATAACTGACCTGCCACCATGTGCCGGCGAACACTATGGTTCCAGCAAGGAAGGTCGGCAGGCCATAGGCCATGTCTTCGCGCACGAACAGCCAGCCTATGCCCATGCCGGCGATGAAGAGCAGGTGATAGGGGCTGAGCAGGAATTTCAGAAGCCACGGCTCATCGAGGAAAACGCCGGCAAGCGAGCCGACTACACCCCAGCCGATCAGAAGGGCAAGGCCGATCCGGCGGTTCCAGAGATAGACAAGGAAGGTGGCGTAAAACAGCATTTCGTGGCGCAGCGTCCATTCGACGCCGAGCAGCACTTCCTTTTCGACCGGCAGGATGAGGTAGGCGGCAATCACGTCCCAGACGCCGATATCGGCGCCGGCGGCGAACGCCATCGCCGTGGTGGCGATCAGCACGATCCATAGCGGCGGATAGAGACGGCGAAAGCGCTTGAAGACGAACTTTTTCAGCGCCTCCGCATCACCCTCCCGATCACGGCGGTGGGCGTAATAGATGACGAAACCGCTTAAGACGAAGAACAGTTCGACACCGGCCGAACCGGCCTTGAAGATGGGAAACACCGCACGATCGAAATATTTCGACAGCGCCATGGTGATTTCCAGATGATAACCGACGACCATCAGGGCGGCGATGGCACGGACCCAGTTCAACTGGTAGAGCTGATTGCGCGACTTCGTCTGATCCATGGCCAAAAACACCCCTGTGATTGGTTGTTCGCGAGAAAGCGCGCGCTTCGTTCGATCGGGCCTTGTTCTGCCCGGTTTATTCTCCGGTGCCGACACGGATGAGTTTCGCCGGGTTGCCGGCGACGATGCCGTGATCCGGCACATCCTTCACGACCACCGATCCGGCACCCACCACGGCTTTTTCACCCACCGTGATCGGGCCGATGACGATGGCATTCGGATAAAGCGTGGCACCCGCGCCGATCACCGGATATTTTGGCGAGGCGGTCTTGCCGATCGTTACCGTCTGGTAGATCGCTGCACCTTCGCCGATCTCGACACCTTCGCCGATGACGACACCGACTGGATGCGGCAGGAACAGGCCGGGCGCGATATGGCTGCCGAGATTGATGTGGCAGCCGCTGCGCGTGACATTCCAGCGCCAGACGATGATGCCGAGGCGTTTCAGGCGGCCCTTGTAGAAATGCGTGGCGACGCGGTGCAGGAAAACGGTGGCGAAACCGGGATTGAAGAGAAACGTGAAAGGCAGTTTCTTCATGCTGCGGTGGCCGGCGTTGATCTGCAGGTCCGCTTTGACGACATCCCAGAATTTCATGAAGGCTTCCTGTTTGTCCGGTTCATTTCGCAATTGCGAAGGAATGTTATATTTCGTAGCCGCCTGACCGCGAATGTCAACGGTTTGCACCGTTTCAGAACAGGTGGCGGCTAGAGTCGGCCTTAAGCGAAATAGTTGATTTCGCGAGGATATCCAGCGCGCAAACAATGTTTCGGCCTGATGAAAGGCATAATCGCTCGAATCTATGTCATCGTCATGTTAGCTTTGCATTGCGAAAAGATTTTGGCTTGAAGCGCTCTCACATAGCGCGATGAACGGGAAAAACCATGTCGCAGGCAGAAGTCCTTGGCCGCGGAAACTACGTCGTCAACGTGCAGATCCTGCGGTTCTTTGCGGCCTTTCTCGTCGTTTTCGCGCATGCGCATGCGGAGGTGTTGAATGTCGCGGCGCGCAGCGGCGGCACGTTCGGTGGCATCGGCCTTCTCGACTGGGGGCTGGGTGTCGACATCTTTTTCGTGATCAGCGGTTTCATCATGTATTTCATGATGCATGACCGCTTTGGCCGTGCCGGTGCGCCTATGGATTTCCTGCGGCGACGGCTGGTGCGCATCGTGCCGCTCTACTGGATCTTTTCGACGCTGATGCTGGCATCGATCCTCGCCGCCGGCAGCCTGATCAACAACAATGGGCTGGATCTCCGCCACATCATCGCCTCCTACGCCTTCATTCCCTTTCCGCGCGCCGATGGCGAACTGTTTCCGCTTTTGTCGCTCGGCTGGACACTGAATTACGAGATGTTGTTCTACGCCGTTTTTGCGCTGGCGCTCTGCCTGCGCAGGTCGGTCGGCATTGCGGTGATGCTGGTGCTGTTTGCGATCCTGTGCACGACGGCGGTGCTGGTGCCGGATCAGATGTGGCTGATCAAATTCTGGGGCAATGGCATGATCGGCGAGTTCCTGCTTGGTATCGGTCTGGCCGCTCTCTACCTCAAGGGATATCGCCTGCCGCTCGGCGTGATGCTTGCCATGATCGTTGCCGGGCTGGCGCTGGCGATCTGGCTTTATCAGATTTCGGCCTACGAACACGTCACCCGCCTCATCACCGGTGGCATTCCGGCGATCCTGATCACGGCTGCCGTCGTGCTTGGCCCGTCCGCGCCGGGTTCGCGGGTAACGCGTGCCCTGGCGCTGGGTGGTGATGCCTCTTATGCCCTCTACCTGTCGCATCCGTTTGCGCTCAAGATCTTTGGCGTTGTTGCCGCCAAGCTGGGCCTGCCGCTGATCGGCATTTTTGCCGGCGGGCTGGTCGTGTCGATCATCGGATCGATTGCCGTGCATCTGCTCTTGGAAAAGCCGATGGGCGCATGGCTGTCGCGTCTGACGAAGCCGAAAGTACCGGTTCAGGTGGCTTCCGCCACGGTCGGCATCAGCGATCGATAGATTTTTCGGTATTCGCCAACGACATCATCGAATACCCGGCCGGGGCGGTCGCGCAGGTTGTCGTGGGCGGCGAGAACGCGTGCCGGATCTTCGACCAGAGCTTCTATTGCCTTGGCAAAACCTTCGGCACCGGGCGGCACGACCCAGCCGGTCACGCCATGCTCGATGACTTCGGGAATGCCGCCGAAACGGCTGCCGAGAACCGGACGGCCCGCCGCCAGTGCATCCACCAGTGCCAAGGCGCCGGGCTCTTCCCAGATGGATGGGATGGCGACCACATCGACCGTCGCATAAAAATCCGAGGGCGAGACGAAGCCGACAAAATCGAGATCGGCATTGGGAGCCAAGGCTCGCAGTCGCGCTTTTTCGTCATCGGGTACATTGCCGGCAAGCGCCAGAGTCACCGTGCCGGGCTTTTGCCGCGCAACGGCCTCGACCAGCAGGCCAACACCCTTTTCCTCGGAAAAGCGGCCGAGATAACCGATGCGCAGCGGCATTTCCGGCAAGGGCCGAGGGGAGAAGGTGATGGCGGGGTTGGGCACATTGCGCGCCACATGTTTTGCCGCGCGGGCAAACAGCCCGTCCTCCAGATGAAGATCCAGCGTGCGCTGGCTGACGCTGACCACGGCATCGACCTTTTTTGCACGTCGACGGCGGCCGGTAGTGAGCGCGGTACAGGCCATCCCGCATGAGCCTTCGCCATGGAAGCGGGAACAGCGCGGACAGGTTAGGTAATAATCGTGCAGCGTATGCACGGTGGGGATTTTTTGTCTCTTCGCCACGCGCCAGATATCGGCGGTCAGGCCGTTGATCGTGTTGGAATTGATCACGTCCGGGCGAAAATCGTCGAGCAACCTGCCGATATCGGGATGTGCGGTCTGCCAGTCATCGATGACGTGCCAGAGCATGCGCGCCAGCGGGTTCTGCTTCTCCTGAAACGGTGGAAACAGGTTGCGCACGGGGATGAATTCCACGCGCACACCGTTGACGAATTCGCTCTCGCGTTTGCCCTCCAGCGAATTGCAGACGACCATCACCTCGTCGCCACCGGCAACAAGCGCCTCGGCAAACTGGCGGGCAAACACTTCCGCGCCACCGACGATTTTCGGGTGTCTTGGTGTGGGGTAAAGGGCGCTGAACAGGGCGATGCGCATCGGCGCGGTTCCCTTCACGCGGCCGGACTGGTGGTGACGGTATTGTCGGCGACCGGTTTGGGGCCGATGATCTTTGCCGGAATGCCCATGGCGACTGAATGGGGCGGAACGTCCTTGGTGACGACCGCATTGGCGCCGATCGTGGCACCTTCACCGACCGTGATGGCACCGACCACGACGGCACCCGCCGAGATCGACACGCCATCCTCGATCACGGGATCACGCGGATCTTCCGCTGCCTTGCGGCCGATGGTGACGTTTTGCAGGATGGAGACATTGCGGCCGAGCGTTGCCGCGCCGACGACGATGCCGAACGGATGCGGCACGTAAAATCCGCCGCCGATCTTTGCCGCCATGGCCAGTTCCGAGCCGAAAAACACGCAGCTCCACCACCACAGGATCCGGCGCAGAAGACGTCCGACCAACGGAATTTTCACCACCATTTCCTGCAGGCGGCGGGAGAAGACGAACTGGAAACCGGGGGTGAGCAGGAACATGCGCAGGGTGAAGCCGAGGCCGGCCGATGTCCTGTTTTCACGAAGCGCATACCGCTTGAGATCGGCCTTCACCTTCTGGAACGGCGTTTCCGTCATGTCGATCCTGTCTCCGCAAACTTCGTGGCCAGACCGCATTTTTGCCCGGTCCGCCACTTAACAACGTTGGTTAACACTGAAACGTGTCGCTCGAATTTTGTTTCGATATAGGTCGCCGATTGCTCTGGACGATATCTGATCGGGAATTATATGCAACGCAGCATTACGCTTGACGGGGTCGCCTTCGTGAACCAAGACTGGCGCTGCAAATACACCGGATCCGGGGAGTATGGCGCATGAAAGAAGGGCAGATCAGGTTCGACGCCCTCGATTCCTGGAGAGGCATTGCCGCTCTTCTGGTCGCGCTGTTCCATTTCCAGGCGGCCGGGTTTTTCTATGATTTCCCGCTGGTCCGGAACGGCAATCTCGCTGTGCCCTTCTTTTTCGTGCTGAGCGGTTTTGTCATCACCCATGCCTATCGGACATCGCTGTCCAGCGGCAATGACGGGTTACGTTTCGTGATCCGCCGCTTTGGCCGGCTCTATCCGCTGCATATTTTCACACTCGGCGTTTTTGTCCTGCTGGAACTGGCAAAACTGTTCATGGCGGCCCGCGCCGGGCTGCATAGCAGCGAGGGTGCGTTTGCAGGCACCAACGATATTCCGTCACTGATCGCCAACATCTTTCTGCTGCAGGCGGTCATTCCCTTTCCGGAATTGACATGGAATGCCTCGAGCTGGTCGATCAGCACGGAATTCTACACCTATCTCCTGTTCGTGGCGGTTTTCATTCCGCTTGGGCGCTATCGCATGTGGGGATCGGTTGCGGTTTTCGTGTTGTCCGGCCTGCTGCTCGTTTGGCTCGATGCCTATCACCCGGACCTCAACCTCGCTTCGGGTCTCGGCCTCGTCCAGTGCATCTTTGGCTTTTTTGCCGGCAACCTGACCTATGAGCTTTATCTGAAGCTGCGGCAGACGAATGCCGTGCAGGGCACAGTGCCCGAACTGCTGGCAACAGCGATCATGCTGCTGCTGTTCTGGTTCAAGCCGCATTACACCACGTTCAACATCCTCGGTTTTTCTGCGGCGATCCTGCTGTTTTCCTATGAGCGCGGCACGGTCGCCAGACTGCTGCGGGTCAGGCCGTTGCTGTTTCTCGGAAAGCTGTCCTATTCGATCTATCTCGTCCATTTCATCGTGTTTTCCGTCATCTTCGCCGGAGCCAAGATTGTGCAGGGGAAGATCGGCACGCCGCTCATCGAGTTCGATGGTGTGCACGAGCGGCTGGCCTTTGGCCCGGCCGGGCTGATGGATCTGATGGCGCTGGGCTATCTGGCGGCAATCATCATCTGCGCCTGCTTCACCTATTATTTCGTCGAGGAGCCGGGTCGGGATTTCTTCAACCGGCTTTCCCGGCGCATTACCGGCGCCCGCGCACCGATCGGGCAGGGCGCCAATGCCGGCTGAAGCGATTGCAGGTTCCTCCCGCACAATCTTCATCAACGGGCGCTTTCTCGGCCGCCCGGTGACTGGGGTCGAGCGTTTCGCCGGCATGATTTTACGCGAGATCGATGCGGCGCTGACGCCCGCCAATGCCGAGCGTTTCGTGGTGCTGGCGCCGCAGGGTGTGGCGCGGCCGGATTGGCTGAGGGGTGTGGGTTTCGACAATGTCGGAAGCCGTTCGGGTCATGCCTGGGAGCAGACGGATCTTTGGCGCGCCGGTCGCGGTGGCGTGCTGGTCAATCTGTGCAATTCCGGTCCCGTCCTGCATGGGCGGCAACTGACAGTGCTGCATGATGCGCTGGTCTATCGGCACCCGGAAAACTTTTCGCGGGCTTATGGCACGTTCCATCGCCTGCTCGGGCGGCTGCTGGCAAAGCGCGCCAATATCGCCACCGTTTCGGATTTCTCCCGACAGGAATTGTCGAAACTGCTCGGCGTGCCCAAGGGGCGGATCGGGCTGGTGCCCAATGCCGTCGATCATGTTTTCAGCGTCGAGCCGGATGTTTCGGTGCTTCAAAAAATCGATCTCGAAACGCGGCCGTTCTTTCTGTTTGTCGGCTCGCCCGCCAACAACAAGAACCTCGCCGGTGCCATACGCGCTTTCGTCGCGCTCGACAGGCCTGATGTGGCTTTTGTGATGGTCGGCGGGGCGGCGAGCACGTTCGCAAAGTCGCTGCTGGGCGATCTGCCGTCCAACGTTGTCAGCACCGGCCGGCTGAGCGACGAGGAGATACAGGCGCTTTACCGCAAGGCCGCAGCTCTGGTGTTTCCGAGCATTTACGAGGGATTTGGCATTCCGCCGCTGGAGGCGATGGCGCTCAGTTGCCCGGTGATCGCCAGTGACATTCCGCCGGTGCGCGAAGTCTGCCGCGATGCGGTCATCTATTTCGATCCCTTCCATGTGGCGTCGATCACCTCGGCCATGCGCGATGTGGTCGACGGAACTGTCGATATCGCCGCCGTTCGCGAGAGAGGATCGGCGCGAACAAAGGATTTCTCATGGAAAAACAGCGCCGGGCGGCTGCTGGCGATGGTGGATGACATCGATCGCAACGGCCGGATTTCAGAGCAAACGGATATCGGCATTCTCGATTGAGACTGGCGCTGACGAGACCATGCGGCAGCGCTGCCGCCTTTTAGGACATACCCATCGATGCGAATTCTGAAGAAGCTGAACAGTTTTGCGAACCTTGGCCTGCGGGCCTCGACGCTGGTCTTTCGCTTCCTGCTCACCTTCTACATCGTCAAATATCTGGGCTATGAGGCGGCCGGTATCTATGGCCTGACGCTCGGTGCTGTTGGCATCATGCCGGCGCTGATCGGTTGGGGGCTGAACTATTTCGTTGCCCGCGATGCGGTCGGCGTGCCGGTCGTGACGGCGGCGGCAAAGATCAAGACGCGGCTGGTGGTGACGACGATCTCGCTGACGCTGGCGACGCTGCTCGCCATCGGGTTGGCGCTTGCCACCGGTTATCCGCTCACCGCCATCTATATCCTCATCATCGCGCTGGTCTGGCTGGAAACCTATGCGCTCGACCTGCATGTGCCGATGATCGCCATGGAAATGGCGCTGCAGGCCAACATTCTGGTGTTTATCCGCTCGGCGCTGTGGGTGCCGGTCATTGTCGGGCTTGGCCTGTGGTTGCCGGAACTGCGTAGCCTCGAAGCGGTGTTTGCCAGCTGGATCCTGAGCTATGTCGCGGTGTTTGCGGTACTGTACTGGCTGATCCGCAAATGGCCGCTTCGGGAAATCGCGAAAGCGCCGCTGGAAGGCGAATGGATCAAGGGCCGTTTGAAAAAATCCTGGTTCATCTATTTCAGCGACCTCGGCCTTGTCGGGCTTGTTTATGCCGATCGTTACATCGTTTCCTTCATGCTCGGGCTGACGCTGACCGGCGTTTATACCTTCTACTGGTCGCTCACCAATGCGCTGCAGACGCTGATGACCACGGCCGTGGTGCAACTGGCGCTACCGGTGCTGTTCAAGGCCTATAATGCCGGTTCGGCTTCCGACTGGAAGCGCATCATGAAGAACCAGTTCATCAAGGTGGCGGCGCTCTCGGTGGTGCTGGGCGCCGGCGTCTTCGTCGCCAGCGAAATCCTTATCCACTTCCTCGACATGAAGGATGTCACCGAATACCGCTCGATCTTCATCATGCTGCTGCTGGCCGCCGTCATCCGCTCCTGCTCGGATCTTCTGAATGTCGGCCTCACCAGCATGAAGAAGGACAATCACTACGCCACGATCAATCTTCTCGGCGTCTTCCTGTCGGTGGGCATGGCCTTTGCCATGATCGAAATCTTCGGGTTTGCCGGCACCGGCATCGCGGCGCTGGCCACGGCGATCCTTGTCGCCATTGCCCGCGCCATCTTCCTCTTCAGGTTCTCCCGCACCATCGGGGTGGCGGCATGACCGCTTTCCCCAAAAGTGACAGTCTCGCAGATTTATGCTGCGTTGCGGTAGACAGGGCTTGAACCATTGATGTACGTATTAGCTGTCCGTCAAACGACCCATTGCGGCGGCAGCCAGATCAACCTGGTGGGGGTCGTTTTGACCCCACATCGCGCGAAAGGGTAAACATGCGCTATCTCATTACCGGCACTGCGGGCTTTATCGGTTTCCATCTGGCCAAGCGGCTGCTCGACGAGGGCCATTTTGTCGTCGGTTTCGACGGCATGACGCAATATTACGACACCAAGCTCAAGGAAAAGCGCCACGAGATCCTGGCGCGCTCGAACGGTTTCAAGGCCGTCATCGCGCAGCTGGAAGACAAGGATGCGCTGGACAAGGCCGCCGAGCTTGCCGAGCCGGATGTGATCGTCCATCTCGCCGCCCAGGCCGGCGTGCGGTACAGCCTCGAAAACCCGCGTTCCTACGTGGATTCCAATCTCGTCGGCTCGTTCAACATCATCGAGCTTGCCCGCCAGATCCAGCCAAAACACCTGCTTCTGGCCTCGACCTCGTCCGTTTACGGCGCCAACGAAAAGATCCCGTTTGCCGAAAGCGACAAGGCCGACGAGCAGATGACCATCTATGCCGCGACCAAGAAGTCGATGGAGCTGATGGCGCACAGCTATGCGCATCTGTTCAAGGTGCCGACCACCGCCTTCCGTTTCTTCACGGTTTATGGTCCGTGGGGCCGGCCGGACATGGCGCTGTTCAAGTTCGTTGATGCCATCCGCAACGATCGCCCGATCGATATCTACGGCGAAGGCAAGATGAGCCGCGACTTCACCTATATCGATGACCTCGTCGAGGGCATCGTGCGGCTGATGGCCGTGCCGCCTTCCGAGGAAAACCGCGTGGTTGCCGAAGGCGTTACCGATACGCTGTCGCAGCATGCGCCTTTCCGCGTCGTAAATATCGGTGGTGGCCAGCCGGTGGAGCTGATGCGTTTCGTGGAAACCATCGAGGAGGCCATGGGCAAGCCGGCGATCCGCAACATGCTGCCGATGCAGAAGGGCGATGTTCCGCGCACTTTTGCATCGCCGGACCTGCTGGTGGCGCTGACGAAATTCAAGCCTGAACTCGATCTGGATTATGGCGTTCGGCGCTTTGCCGAGTGGTATAAGGAATTTTACAGCTAAATTCGTGACAATGTCACAGTTTTGCCAGATGATAAGTTTATCAGGCATGCGCCTGATGCTGATCTGACGGCCTTTGGGAGCGCTGGATGCGGAAGACAACGGCAAAAGCCTGCATAGCGGTTACAGCCATGCTGATGCTTCAGTCGGGTGTCGCGCTCTCTGCCGACAGCGCTTCAACCTCCTTCGACCGGGCGGATCTCGTTGCCCGGCCGGAGCCTCTGGTCATCGGCGTCGGCGTGCATTTCGGCATTGGTGGTGAATACAATTACGTGGCGGGAAAGACCGCCGCGCTCATCAAGGATATGGGCTTCGCCTCCTATCGTGATGATCTCGCCTGGCCGGCATTCGACCAGCCGGGCGCGAAACAGGGCAGGCCGGAGCCAAAGCAGCTTTTCGATTTCATGAAGCTGAAAGCGGCACGGCCGTTGCTGATCCTCGGCCATGGCAATCCGCAGGTGGCGGGCGGCGATCCGCCGATCACCGAGGCGGGGCGCAAAGCCTTTGCCGATTTTGCGGCGCGGGCAGCCGCTGCGGCAGAGCCGTTCGATCCGATTTATGAAATCTGGAACGAATGGAACCTGACGGCGCGTTTTTCGTTGCCGTTTTTAATCGGACCGGGAAAACCGGATGATCCGCGTGCCGCGATGCATTATGCAGCGCTCGCCAAGGCGGCCGTTCCGGCGATTGCGGAAGCTGCGCTCGGTGCACCGCTTCTGGTTGGTGCGGTCGGTGTGGACAGTGGCTGGCAGTGGACCAAGGCGGTTGTCAATGATGCTGCCATAGTGGCGCCCGCCGGGTTATCTGTGCACATGTATAATCATTGCGAGCCGGATGTGGCCAAACGCAATGCCACCGAATTGGTGGACCGGCTGGAAGACTTGCAGAAAATGCTGTCTGGGAAAGACGGCAAACAGGTACCGGTTTCGGTGACGGAATTCGGCTGGCCGACAGCCAAGCAGCCCTGCGTGATCGACGAACGGGCGCAGGCCGATAATATCGCGCAATTCCTGTTGTGGTCGGCCGCCACGCCCTGGATGAAGGGCGCCTGGGTCTATCAGTTGAAGGATCAGGGCCGCGACAAGAACGATCTGGAGGCCAATTTCGGTCTCTTCGACTACGATTACAAACCCAAGCCGGCGGCTTGCGCGGTGCGCGAAGTGATCCGTCTGGTGAAGGATGCCAAGGCTTTTCACCTGAGCCGCCCGATGCCGGATGTTTTTGTTCTGGCGATGGATGATGGCAGTGACGTGAGACTGGCAACATGGACGACACGCGCAGAAATCCGCGCGGACATGTCGATGCCGACTGCTTCTGCGGTCAAGGCGCAGGTCCTGTGCGCCGCCGAACCGGTTGCCGATGCGGCGCATTTCGAGATTGGAGCGACACCTGTTGTGGTGGAACTCGCAAAGAATACGAACATTGATTTTTCAGCAGATATTTCAATGAAGTAAAGCTTTTTTCGCCTGCGTTCGAAGCGGGTGGAGCATGATTTCGGCGGCGCAAGGCCGACCGAGCCGGTGCAAGAGCAAGCGGACGCAGTTTCGCGCTGCCGGCAGATTTACCAGGGAGGAATGCCGCGATTGTCCCCAAGGGGGCATCGTGTCCCGGCTTTGGGCCGGCAGATTTGGAGCAGCGCCGCGTGGGATGCCTTGTCGCATCCCCGGCTGATGCTCCGTGCCATTGAGGCACGTTTTCCGGTTTCGCGACGCGGAAGTGTCCGAAAAGCGATCAGTTCCAGATCGTTAAAATGCAATCCAATCCCAAAAGGGGCGATTCAGAAGTTCATGTTTCACTAAATTACCGAACGGGGATGAATGATGTCGGATAATCGTACAGTGGTAAGTGCCTCAACCTTCGTGAACTCCATTGGTATCAATACCAAGGGTTCCACCTATAGCGACGGCTACAAGAATTCGAGCCTGATCGTCGAGAGTCTCGAATATCTCGGCGTCAACAAGGTGCGGGATTCCTTTGCCGAGCACGGAAAGGCCTCGCCGGTGGTCGATGCCATGGCAGATGCCGGCATCCAGTTCGATTTCCGTGTGACCTATACGCTGCCGGGCAAGGGCGACGATGGCATCGAAGGCCATATCACCGGCCTGAAGGCATTCATGGCCAAACATCCCGGTTCGGTTATCGCCGTCGAGGGCGTCAACGAGGCCAATGTCAACAGCGTTACCTATAACGGCATGGTCGGGCTCGATGCCGCCATCGCCTTCCAGAAGGCGCTTTATACGGCAATCCGGGCCGAGCCGGAGCTGAACGGCGTCACCGTCATCAATCTCAGCCTCGCCTATGACAATCTGGCCGATTATGCCAAGCTTGGCGATCTGGGTGACTATTCCGATGCGGCGAATGCCCATACCTACACTCATACCGGCAAGGATGCGGATAGCCAGGTCGAATACACGCTGGATCTTGCCAAGGGCGCTTCTGTCGGGGACCGGCTGATCGTTACCGAGACCGGCCATACGACGCTGAAGAGCGAGCCCGGTATCGGCACCAGCGAGACGGCGCAGGCCAAGCTGCTGCTCTCCGACCTGCTGCTGTCCTATGAGAACGGTGCGTCCGAAACCTATATCTACGAACTGTTCGACAACGAGGCGAGCCGCGATCGCGGCGAGAAGGAAGTCTATTTCGGCCTGTTCGAACAGGATGGCACGCCGAAGGAAGCGGCCATCGCGCTGCACAATCTCACCACCATTCTCGGCTTCGGTGATGACGGCACGGCCGATGGCATCATCGATGTCGACTACACGCTGGCAGGCGCACCTGCCGACACCCATTCCATGCTGATGGAAAAATCCGGCGGCGTTTACGACCTTGTCGTCTGGCGCGATGCGCTGGTGTTTGACGATATCACCGACACGGATATCACCAATCCGCCGACCACGGTGACGATCAATCTCGGCCGCACCGAAAGCATCATCCGCGTCTATGATCCGATGCAGGGCCTGACGCCGATCGCGGTTTACCAGAATGTCAGCTCCTTCACGATCCCGCTCAGCGACAGTCCCCTGATCATCGAGGTCGGAGCGCCTGAGGCGGTGCATGAGCCGGTTACCACAGTCGATGCCGACCTCAGCATGACTGCTGCCGAGTTCGTGTCGCAGATGCACAAGCTCGATGATGCGCAGGGGCTGCAGACTGTGACGCTGACGGATGGCAATGTGCTTGCCGTCTCATCGGTCGAGACCATGGCCTATATGATCGCCAATTACGGGGCGTTGCTGGCCAAGGTGCAGGGCGGCTTTTCGTTCACTGTCACCTATGGCGAGGCACAGTGGACCAAGGTTCAGGAATTCGATGCGGCCGGCAACCTGACACTGACCACCGATTATGGCATCGACGGCGGCATTCCGGTCAGCAAGATCAACTATTATACGGATGGCACGCACGAGACCTGGAATTACCACATCACCGGTCAGGACTACGCGACGATCCACCAGAAGTTCGACACCAACGGCAATATCACGCTTTTGGAACGTCTGAACGCCGATGGTTCGTTCAACTACCGGGAAATCCGCTCGGCCGACGGCACCAAGGAGTACATGTATTACAACGCCGCCGGAAAACTGGTGAACGACGTGACGGTGACCACCGATGGCACCAACACGACGCTGACCTATGATCCGGCCACCGGCAATCTGATCACCAAAATGGTGAAGGAGGCCGATGGCGATATCTTCACCACGCAATATACCAATGGTGTGAGGACCGTTTACGCGGTGACCAGCCATGAGGGCTGGAAACAGCAGATCACCTATGATGCCACGACCGGCCAGATGCTGACCGATTACGTGCTGCAGTCGGACGGCAGCGCTTCGAACAAGACCTATGTCGGTGGCGTGCTGATGAAGCTCAACACCAAGAATGCCGATGGCACCTATGACAACTGGTCCTACAACATCAAGGGTCAGGCCTATGAGACCATCCACCAGAAGAACGATGCGGCCGGCAATATCACGCTGATCGAGCGCTTGCGTGCCGATGGCACCCATGAATATCGCGAGGTGCGTGCGGCGGATGGTTCCAAGGAGTTCTTCTATTACAACACCGCCGGCAAGCTGGTGACGGATGTGCAGGTGGCCTCTGACGGCACCAGCACGACGTTTACCTACAACCCCGCCACCGAGCAGGTGATTTCCAAGGTCGTCAAGGAAACCGATGGCGACGTGTTTACCTCGCAATATACCAATGGCGTGCGCACGCTGTATGCCGTCACCAGCCATGAAGGCTGGAAACAGCAGATCACCTATGACGCCAAGACCGGCGTCATTCTGGTGGATTACAAGCTCAACGCCGATGGCAGCGCGACGAACAAGACCTATGTCGGCGGCGTGCTGACCAAAATGAACAGCCAGAATGCCGATGGCACCTATGACAGCTGGAATTACAACATTACCGGCCAGACCTATGTGACCATTCACCAGAAGAGCGATGCCAACGGCAATGTCACGCTGATCGAGCGGCTGCATGCGGACGGTACCTACGACTACCGCGAAATCCGCACCGTCGATGGTGCCAAGCAGTATCTCTATTACGATACGGCAGGCCGCGTGGTGAACGACGTGCAGGTCGCGGCAGACGGCACCAACACCACGTTCAAATACGATCCGTCCAGCGGCAGCGTGATTTC
This sequence comes from Neorhizobium sp. JUb45, assembly GCF_004343585.1. Taxonomy (GTDB): domain Bacteria; phylum Pseudomonadota; class Alphaproteobacteria; order Rhizobiales; family Rhizobiaceae; genus Neorhizobium. Next base: position 104,800 of record NZ_SLYW01000001.1, read on the forward strand.
TAAAATGGTGAAGGAGCCGGATGGCGACCTGTTCACCAGTACCTATGTCAACGGCGTGCGCACGCTTTACGTCGCCACCAGCCATGAGGGCTGGAAACAGACCATCACCTATGATGCCAAAACCGGCATCATGCTGACCGACTATATCGCCAATGCCGATGGCAGCGCGACGAACAAGACCTATGTCAGTGGCGTTCTGACCAAGGTGAACACCCAGAATGTCGATGGCACGCTGGACAACTGGACCTACAACATCACCGGGCAGACCTATGCGACCGTGCATCAGAAGAACGATGCAGCCGGCAACATCCTGCTGATCGAGCGGCTGCACACGAACGGTACCTATGATTACCGGGAGGTTCGCTCCACCGATGGCAGCCGCGATTACATGTATTACGACAGTGTCGGCAGGCTTCAGAACGACGTGACGGTGGCGGCGGACGGCACCAACACGACCCTGAAATATGATGTGGCGAGTGGCCACGTGATCACCAAGATGGTCAAGGAACCGGACGGCGACCTGTTCACCACCAGCTACACGGACGGCATCCGCACCGGTTACAATTACGTCGGCCATCTGGGCGACAAGCATACGACGACCTATGACAAGGCCGGCGTGATGCTGACCGACTATGTACTCCACACCGACGGCAGCGCCACCAACAAGACCTATGTCGGCGGCGAGCTGATGAAGCAGAACATCCTGAATGCCGACGGCACGATGGACAACTGGGCCTATAACGTCACCGGCAAGACCTATGTCACCGAACATCAGTCCACCGATGCGGCCGGCAAGGTTCTGCTGATCGCCCGTTTCCACGAGGACGGTTCCTACGACTACAAGGAACAGCGTTTTGCCGATGGATCGAAGGATATCAGCACCTACGATGCCAAGGGCACGCTTCTCTACAATTCGGAGATCGAGGCCGATGGTTCGCGCATCGTCCACGCCTACAAGCAGGATGGTACGGGGCAGGTGTGGAGCGACCACATGAGCGCCAGCGGCACCATCCTGTCGCGGGACATTTCCCATGCGGACGGACGCCACGACCTTTATGCCTATGCCAACGGCCAGACGCTGGATGGCGGTGCCGGCAACGACACCTTCTATTTCCGCACCACCAGTGACGGAAAGATGCTCTACGAAGGTGGCAAGGACACGGTGTTCAACTTCAACAACGATGCCAGCGGCCCGGACTACATCGATATCGACAGCAACTGGGCGGCCACGTTCGATGATCTCAACATGACGCAGCAGGGCACCGATGTGCTGATCGAGTTCAACGACCAGAACTCGATCTTGATCAAGCAATCGACCATCGCCGCCCTGCAGCAGCACCACGATTATTTCGTCTTCAGCTGATTTCCGCTGAGCCGACGACATTCGGACCCGTCGCCGCGCAAGTGGCGGCGGGTTTTCTGTTCATGATTTTTCTCCGCGCCAAGTGCGGCTTTGCCATGGGCATGTCCGGCCTTATGGTCGCTCGCAGTCACGGCGGGGGCCCCATGAGTTTTTCGAACCACGACATCATCATCGTCGGCGCCGGATTTTTCGGTGCCACCATTGCCGAACGTGTGGCAAACGAACTCGGCAAACGCGTGTTGCTGATCGACCGCCGCCGTCATATCGGCGGCAATGCCTATAGCGAAAACGACCGCGAAACCGGCATCGAGGTGCACAAATACGGCGCCCACCTTTTTCATACGCCCAACCGCACGGTGTGGGATTATCTCAACCGCTTCACCCAGTTTACCGACTACCGCCACCGGGTGTTTTCCGCCCACAAGGGCCAGGTTTATGCGATGCCGATCAATCTCGGCACGATCGGCCAGTTTTTCGGGAAACGCATGAGCCCCGACGAGGCGCGGGCGCTGGTTGCTGAACAGGCCTCCGAACTGAACGGCAGCGAGCCGCAGAACCTCGAGGAAAAGGCGATTTCGCTGATCGGCCGGCCGCTCTACGAGGCGTTTATCCGCGGCTACACTGCCAAACAGTGGCAGACCGATCCGCGCGAATTGTCGGAAAGCATCATCACCCGCCTGCCGGTGCGCTATACTTTTGACAACCGCTATTTCAATGACCCTTACGAGGGTCTGCCGGTTGATGGCTATACGGCGATTTTCGAGCGCATGCTGGGTAATCCGCTGATCGAAACCCGGCTTGGAGTCGACTATTTCGATGTGAAATCTGAAGTCCCGGAGGGCGTTCCGGTCGTCTATACCGGCCCGATCGACCGCTATTTCGATTACCGCGCCGGCGAGCTGAAATGGCGCACGGTCGATTTTGCCGAAGAGGTGCTGCCGGTCGGCGATTTTCAGGGTACGGCGGTGATGAACTATGCCGATGAGGATGTGCCCTATACGCGCATTCTAGAATTCCGCCATTTCAACCCGGAACGGAATTACCAGACGGAAAAAACCGTCATCGTGAAGGAGTTTTCGCGCTTCGCCACCCGCGCCGACGAGCCTTATTACCCGATCGACACGGCCGAAGACAAACGCACATACCTTGCCTACAAGGCGCTGGCGCAAGAGGAGAGGAACGTCATTTTCGGCGGGCGGCTCGGCACCTATCGGTATCTCGACATGCATCAGGCCATCGCTTCGGCGCTGAAATCCTTCGAAAACGAGGTCAGGCCGGCGCTGACATGAGTGCATCTGCGGAAGCGTTCATTCGCGACAATTTGCGGATTGAACCGGCGCGGCTGATACCGGAAATTTCTCTCTACACCGCCCATCCCGGCAGCGGCTTGAGCCAGCTTATCGGCGATGCGGATGCGCCGCCTTACTGGGCCTATGGCTGGGCCGGCGGCACCGTTCTGGCGCGGCATGTTCTGGATCAGCCGGAGTTGGTGCGGGGCAGACGTGTCCTCGATCTCGGCTGCGGTTCCGGCGTGGTGGGTATTGCGGCTGCAAAAGCCGGTGCTGGGCAGGTGTTGGCTGCCGACATCGATGCCAACGCCGTGGCCGCAACCCGGCTCAATGCGGTGCTGAACGGTGTGATGATCGACATTGCGGAGGGTGACCTGATTGGTGGCCCGTTGCCGGGTGTCGATGTCGTTCTGGTTGGTGATCTGTTTTACGACCGCGAGACGGCGGCAAGGGTTCTGCCGTGGTTGCAGGCCTGCGCTGCGGCCGGGATCGCTGTGCTGATCGGCGATCCTTTTCGGGCGCATCTGCCGGAAGACAGTCTGCAACTTGTCGCCGATTACGAGGTGCCGGATTTCGGTTCGGGTGCCGGTGGCAGGGCAGGGGTGTTCAGCCTGTCCTGAGCGGCGGGGAGATCGGGTATGATAAAAGACCCCGCCCCAAACCTGACCGGGGCGAGCCACGAGTCTCGCCCGTCCTTCGGACCCCCACAAGGGGGAGGGGCTTAACCCGGGCGCTCTGCTGTGGCTCAATTGGGGCAGGCGTTTGCCGCAAGTTTTCTCCCCCCTTGTGGGGGAGATGGCCGGCAGGCCAGAGAGGGACTTTCTTCATATGCGATAGCCCCGCCCTGAATATCATCAGGCCTTGGCTTTCGCCTTCTGCCAATAGGCGCTGATGCTCATCTGCTTGCGGTCGTGGCCGCGGCTTTTCAGGAAATCGCGGATGGCGCGGGCCTCGGTCTTTTCGCAGCCGCCCCAGATATAGGTGCCTTCCGGTGCCGTCTCTGCTGCTTCCTTCACGCGGGCTTCGAGCAGCCGCATCGTGCCGGCCTTGCCGCCATTGCGGTGCAGCCAGGTGATGTCGAGCGTGGCCGGTGAGACGAGGTCCTGTTCTTCCGCCGGATTGTCGATCTCGATAAAGGCGCGGATGGCGGAGGTTTTTGGTGCTTCGGCGACCATGCGGCAGATGGCGGGCAGGGCCGCCTCGTCGCCGGCCAGAATGATCGAGCGGGCATGCGCCACGCCATCTCCACCCGGCCCCATGATGCCGATCACGTCACCCGGCTTGGCGGAAACGGCGAATTCAGCGCCCGGCATCGGCTCGCCATCGCTTTCATGCAGCACGAAATCGATATCCAGCTGGCCGCGTTCGCGATCGACGCTGCGGATCGTGTAGATACGCACGGCGATATCCTTTTCATCCGGCCATGCCACTCGGCCATCCGGGCGCATGCCCGGCCATGCAGGCTCGCCGTCATGCTGCGGGATCAGCAGGCGCACATGCAGGCCGACGCCGATGAACTGTTCGACATTGCGGCAGGAGACGGTGACGCGGCGCATATGCGGGGTAATGTCGGCAGTGGATACCACGGTCGCCTCGCGAAAACTCGGCAGCGCATCCGGGTTCGGTTCTTCCGCCCAGGTCAGTTCCAGCGGCTCGTCACCGGCGAATTCGAACAGGTGTTCGGCGATCATGCTGCGCGCCGACACGATGAATTTTTGGGCCGGGCAATCGATTTCGATAGCGAGCTTGTTGCCGACGATGTCGATATCGGCATTGCCGATGATGGTGATCAGCTTTGCGCCGCCTTCGCGGCGAACGACGTCGGCATGTTCGACAAAATGTTCGCAGATCTCATCCAGCATGCGCTGGGGATCGGCTGGAATGGCGGTGCCGGAGAGAGTGAAGCGTTCAGCCATCATCATGGACGTAAGTCCTTTCGGTTAAAAGCAAAACAGATGCGGGCGGCGATTGCAGGCGCCTCAGAGAAGATAGCTGACCGGCTCCTGGCGAACCGGATGCATGAAGACGCCCATGTCGATGCCAAAAATTTCCTGCAGCATGTCGGCGCGGACGATATCGGACGGTTTTCCGCGCGCGACGATACGGCCATTGCCGAGCGCCACCATGCGATCACAGTAGCGGGCGGCGAGGTTGATATCGTGCAGCACGACGATCACCGTGAGGTCACGTTCATGGCAGAGATCGTGGACCAGCGACAGGACGCTTGCCTGATGCGAGAGATCGAGCGCCGAGGTTGGTTCATCGAGCAGGATGCAGCGGGCATCCTGTGCCAGCATCATGGCGATCCAGGCGCGCTGGCGTTCACCGCCGGACATGCTGTCCACCAGTCTGTCTTCGAAGCGGACGAGATCGGTGCGCTCCAGCGCTTCATCCACCTTGGCGCGGTCGGCATCGGTGAAGCGGCCGAGCGTGCCGTGCCAGGGAAAACGGCCGAGCGCCACCAGTTCGCGCACCGTCATGCCATCCGTCTGCGGCGTGAACTGCGGCATGTAGGCGAGGTGACGGGCAAAGGCCCTGGTGCCCCATTCGCCCGAGGCCTTGCCGTCCCACAAAATGTTGCCGCCGGTCGCGCCGATCTGGCGGGCGATGATTTTCAGAAGCGTGCTCTTGCCCGATCCATTCGGCCCGACAAGGCCGTAGACATGGCCCGGCTCCAGCGACAGGTCGATATCGTGCAGGATATCCTTGCCGGTTGCCGAATAGTTGATGCCGGAAAGGGATAGGAACGTCTGGGCCACGCGAAAACTCCGATCGGATACGGAAAGGGGCGGAAGGATGATTTCCTTCCGCCCCCGGTTTCCTGCAAAACCTTTCCGCTAATGTCAACTTACCAAGTCTTGCTCAGCTTGAAAGTGATGGTGCGGGCGTCGCCGTAACCGCATGCGCCGTTGGTGCGGCAGGATTCCACATAGGTCTTGTCAAACAGGTTGGTGACGTTAAGCGATGCGGCCCAACCGTCCTTTTTGTAGCGGATAGCCGCATCGAAAATGGTCGAATCCGGCACCTGCAAGGTATTGAGTTCGTCAGCCCAGGACTGGCCCTTGTGACGCACGCCTGCACCAAGGCCGAGGCCTTCAAATGCACCTTCCGTCACGCTGTAATCCACCCACATCGAGGCCATGTAATCCGGCACGACATAGGGCGTCTTGCCGATGAGGTTCGGGTTGGGGTCGTTTCTGGTGACTTCCACATCATTGTAGCTGAAGGAGCCGAGAAGCTTCCAGTTTTCAGTGATATTGACCTTGCCTTCAAGCTCGAAGCCCTTCGATTCCACTTCGCCGAGCTGGTCGGTAAACGGTGCGACGGGGATCGATACCGAATTGTTCTTCTTGTTGATGTGGAAGACCGAAGCGGTGAACGATGCATCCATGAAGGTCGGATCGTATTTGATACCGGCTTCGTACTGTTCACCTTCTTCCGGCTTGAGCGGGCCCTGGGCACCACGGCCAACCAGCGGGTTGAAGAAGGTTGCGGCGCTGACATAGGGCGTCACGCCGTTGTCGAATTCATAGGCCAGACCTGCGCGGCCGCTCAAGGCGCCGTCGGACTCCTTGAAGCTGCCGGCCGGGGAGAGCTTGTTGTCAAAGTCGGTATGGACATAGTCGTAGCGGCCGTTCAGCGTGACCAGCCAGCCGTCGCCGAAGCGAATCTGATCCTGAGCGTAGAAGCCCACCTGATTCATCGTGACGTTTTCATTGTAGAGCGCGCCGGGCGTCGGCTGTGTCTGACCGTAATTCGGGTTCAGGACATCAAGATTGCCATTGTACGGCTGGGCCGGAAAACCGGCGCCGAAGACGGAGTTCTGAACATTATCGATCTTGTAGAGGCGATAATCGACACCGGCCATGATCTTGTGCGTTGCGCCGCCGAGGTCGAATTCGTTCTCGATGCGGTTATCCCAGGCCAGCGTATCGGCAGACGTATCGCCGGTGAAGCCGATGCGCTGCAGCTCGGTTGGGCCGGCCCACAGATACGGGTAGATGAGGTGCTCGTATTTATCGAGATGGCCATAACGTGCGTTCGAGGAGACCTTCCAGCCGCCTTCGAATTCGTGCTCGAACTCATAGCCGATCATCTGCTGGTCATAACGGCCCTTGTCGAGGTCCGGTTCACCGGGGAAGAACTTGCGGGAAATCTTGCCGACGCCGGGGCGATCGACGACCGTGCCTTCGTAAGGCAGGAAGCCGTTGCCCGTGTGAACCTGATCGAGGCCGCCAGCATAGGCCCAGATCGTGAATTTCGTGGCGTCATCGGGCGCGATGGTCAGCTGCGGCATGATGAAGCCGCGTAGATCGTTGGTGAAATCGGTGTAACCGTTGCCACCGGCAATCTTACCGGTCAAGCGATAGGTCATCGTCTCGCTAGCGCCGACCTTGTCGGAAATATCAAAGCCGGTAAAGGCGTTGCCGTTCGTGTTGATGCCGGCCTCGGTGTAGTAGTAGGGCTCATCCGTCGGGCGCTTGCGGACCATGTCGACGATGCCGCCAGCATTGGCGCCACCGTAAAGCACAGATGCCGGACCTTTGAGGATGTCGACCCGCTCAAGCATAAACGGATCGACCTGGAAGTTTCCGAAGCCGTAAGCAAAGAGATTGAGACCGTCGAGATAAACGCCCGTCTGGCTCGCATCGAAGCCGCGGATGTAATACCAATCGGTATCCGGGTCGGTGCCAAACGTCTGGGTGGCAACGCCGGCCGTGTAGCGCAGCGCCTCATCGACCTTGTTCACAACGCCTCGGTCCTCAAGCTCTTGACGGCCGACAACCGAAACCGCCTGCGGAACCTCATTCAACGGCGTATCCGTCTTGGAACCGGCCGTTGTCTGCTTGGCCACATAACCTTTCACCGGACCGGTGCCCGTTCCATTGCCCTGACCTTCAACCACGATGGTCTGCAACTGCGTTGCATCCTGTGATGCAGCCGGCCACGCCGCCATGATCGCGATTGCCGCGGCCGAGGCCTTCATGCCCATGTTCAAAAACTTCGAATGCTTACGCATTTGCACCCCTTAACGCCCCATTTACTGCATATAAGTTGAGGAATTAACTCAAATTAGGATTTGCGGATTGCCGCTATCGGGGAAAATTGAAGCTTCTTGGGCAAATTTGAACGTTATGGGCAAATGCCTGCAAGGTGTTGCCAAAAGGGCAGATGTTCGCCAGCTCAAGCGGTCTGCGTCCGTTTCCAACGGGCCGGGGTCGTGCCGAAATGCTGTCGGAAGGCGCGGGTGAAATGCGCCTGATCGGCAAAGCCGGTTTCGGCGGCGATTGTTGTCAGCGGCTGGCTGGAACCGGTCAGCAAGGCCTTTGCCTTGTCAAGCCGCGCCTTCATCTGCCATTGATGCGGCGCCATGCCGGTCGAAACCTTGAACGAGTGGCTGAAATGCGATTGCGACAGGCCGGTCAGCTCGGCCAGTTCCTCAAGGCGGATATTGCGCAGGCAATGGGCGTCGATGAATTCGGTGGCGCGGCGCAGTTGCCAAGGTGCCAGCGCGCTGCGCTTGCGGGTATTGGCTTTCTCGATCTTCAACGCGGAAATGATCAGCGCTAGGCACAGGCTGTCGCCATACAGATCGTGTAGTGGTGTCGGATTTGCAATTTCCGCGGTGATCAGTTCGGCCAGCGACATGATGCCGGGATGGGCAAACAGCAGGTTGGGGTGATTAAGGCGATCAGGGTCGATTTCGTCCATCAACCGGCGGCCTATACCGGTCGCATCGAAATGAAGGTCGAGATGGCGAAGGCGCTGCACGCCCTCGATATCCACCCATAGTTCCATATCGGCGGGAACGTAGGAGATCGGGCTGGTGCTTCTGTCCTGGCGGCCCCCGCCATCCGTAGGGGACCGTTTGACCGTCGGGCAACCCTTGCCGCTATGATCGAGGACGATAAACAGGCGCGGATCCCGAGCGACATAATGTCCACCGGCATAGGAGCCGCATTCGACATCCCAGAGGTCCGCAACAATGCCGTTCCAGGCACGGCGATGCAGGCTGCCGACGGCAAAGCCCTCGATCCTGTTCTGCATCCGTGGCTGGAATGTCATGAAAGCCCCCGGCCAATCTCATTAAACCTTCCCATATTTATCAAGTATTGCTTGGATTAGCAATTGCCGGGTGGTCGCAGACCTTTGGTCTGGCGCTGTTCAGATGCTATCGCCCACCATTTCGCGGCGGCGCAGTTCCAGTTCTTCCGAATAGCGGCGCAAAGTGTGGCTTTCGGTGAGAAGCCCGACCACCTTGCGCTCGATCAGATTGTCGATCACGGCGAGCGCTTCGCTCTGGCTCTTTTCGAATATGCCCGCTGCCTGCTTGGCGTTCATCTGGGTCTGCAGCACGTCGTTCTTGAAACGGATGTATTTTTCTAGGCTGTCATCGTGATCGTCGGCATCGGTCAGCGCGTTGTGGACTTCCGGCACCAGAACCATGCCGGCATATTTGCCGGTGTCGTCGACAATGATCACCCGCTGGGTGGCGCCGAGCGGAAAGTCGCGGCGGAAATCGCCGAGCGACATGGTTGCCAGCGCCGTCTTGACGTCGGAGCGCATCATGCGGCCAACGGTGAGGTTGCGGATCCAGCCGACATCGTGGGCGCTGCGAATGCTTTCGCCGCGCAGGTGAAAGCGCCATGTGGCGAATGAGTAGCCGAATGTGGTGCGCACGATCAGCGACGAGGTGATGACGGCGGCGAGCACCAGTGCGGTGATGGGAAAGTCGCCGGTCAGTTCCAGTGCCAGAAACGTCATGGTCAACGGGCCGCCGATGATGGCGACGGCCAGCGCGCTCATTCCGACAATGGCAAGTACGACGGGGGCGAGCAGGACAAGGCCGATCGCTGCGGTGGAAAAGGCGAAGATTTTGCCCAGCAGCGCGCCCAGAAACAGCGAGGCGAAAAACAGGCCGCCACGGAAACCGGCGCCGATGGAAATGGCCGAGGTCGCCGCCTTCATCAGGAAAATGGCGATCAGCATGGGAAGTGCTACATCATGCGCCAGGTTGAGATGCAGCGCGCCATGGCCGCCGGACATGACCTGCGGGCTGATCATCGCGAACAGGCCGACGACGATGCCGCCAAGCGTTGGGCGGATCCAGGCGGGGATGGAGCTTTTGCGGGAAAGCTCCTCGATGGTGGCGACGCCTTTCATGAGGACGATGCCGACGCCAGCGCAGCAGGCACCGAGGATGATGGCGGGCACGAAATCACCGGGCGAAACGCTCTGCAGCATGCCCATTTCGACGATGAAACTGATGTCGATGAACTGGCGGGCGACCAGCGTGGCGACCAGTGCTGAAACGACGACGGGCGCGAGCGAGGCGGTGGTGTAGGAGCCGATGACCAGCTCGAAGGCGTAGAATGCGCCGGTCAGCGGTGCGTTGAAGGCGGCGGAAATGGCGCCGGCGGCACCGCAGCCGACGAGGATGCGCATATCGGCGCGACGAAGGGAAAGCTTGTTGCCGATCTTGGAGGCGAAACCGGCGGCGAGCTGGGTGTAACCGGCCTCAAGGCCGACGGATGCGCCAAAACCGTTGGAAACGAGGTTCTGGTAGACGATGATAAAACTGTCGGTGAGCGACAGCTTTCCGCCGTGCAGGGCATTGGCCTCGATCGGGTCGACCATCGGGCGTTTGCGGAAACGGGCCAGAACCAGAATGGTGATGCCCAGAATGATGCCGCCGACGATAGGTGCAGACAGAAGCAGGATCGTGTCGCCGACCTCGGATGAACTCAGCCTTTCACCATCCGCAATGCCAAAAATGCGCTGGTGCATGGCGGCAGCCGCAAGGTTCATGGCGGTGACGACAAGACCGGATATGACGCCGATGGCGGCGGCGATGACGATGATGCCCCATTCGTTGCGGCGCACGAGAATGCGCAGGTCGAGGCCGGCCAGATATCGCCAAAGGATCCGCAACCGCAGGGACGCCCTATCCGAAATGCCCGTATTTCGTGGAGAAGTCTGTTCCTGACCCGGTGCCGGGATTTCGGAATCTACCTGTGGCTGGGGCGGCGGCGTCATTACGGTAACCTGGGGCTATGCCCATTGGATGCGAATACGGATGTGCGGCGGGATAAGGCAGGACTTAGGCGGTCAATGCCATTTTCAAGCCCGTTGCCACTCTCTCTAGCCAAGTAAATGTGGCGAAAGATCAACGAAGCCGCCGCTGCGACCGATGCTGTCGCAGATGGGATGCCTGTTCCGCGATGCCGCGTTTCGTCGCCGCGCACGGAAAGGGAGGATTGACAGACCGGTCGCTTGGGTTATTCTGTTATAAAAATGCACATAACATAATAATGGAACACAAAAACCGGGAGCCTATCATGAGACTGAAGCTCGCATTCCTTGTTGCCACGGCGCTGATCGCTGCGCCTACTCTTACTTTCGCCCAGGAAAAGGGTGGCGTCATCAATGTCGCGACAATCGGCGAACCGCCGACGCTCGATCCGATGGCCTCGACCGCCGATCTGGTCGGCATCGTCACCCAGCACATTTTTGAAACGCTCTACACGTTCGACAAGGGCTGGAAAACCACGCCGCTTCTGGCCGAAAGCCTGCCGGAAATCAGCGCCGATGGCAAAACCTACACGATCAAGCTGCGCTCGGGCATCAAGTTTCATGACGGTTCCGACATGGCGTCGGACGATGTCGTCGCCTCGCTGAACCGCTGGGTAAAGGTTGCCTCGCGCGGTAAGCAGGCGGCCTCCTTCCTCGACAAGATCGAGGCGACCGATGCCTCGACCGTCAAGATCACGCTGAAGCAGCCTTATGCGCCGCTCGTGTCGCTGCTGGCCTTCAACAATTCGGCGGCGATCATTCTGCCTGCGGAAAAGCAGGACGAACCGATGAAGGAATTCATCGGCACCGGTCCCTACATGCTGAAGGAACGCAAGGCCGACCAGTATATCCAGCTTGCCCGTTTCGACGGCTACAAGTCGCGCGGCGGTGACGCCGATGGCTACGGTGGCGCGCGTCACCAGTATCTCGACGAGATCCGTTTCGTGCCGGTGCCGGACGCCAATACCCGCGTCGAGGCCGCCGTTTCCGGCCAGTACGACTATATCGATCAGTTGCCGGTCGAATCCTTTGCCAAGGTGGAAGGCGCCTCGACCGTCGAACCGGTCGTGCTGAAGCCGTTCGGTTATCCGGTTTTCGTGTTCAACACGGCGGAAGGTGTCGCCAAGGATGTCGCCATGCGCAAGGCGATCCGTCAGGCGCTGAGCATGGAAGACATGCTGGCAGCCGCTTTCGGCAGCACTGATTTCTACACGCTCGACGGCAATATCTATCCGAAGAATTTTGTCTGGAGCACCGATGCCGGTGTCGAGGGCAATTACAATGTCGCCGATCCGGAAGGCGCCAAGGAAGCTGCCAAGGCTGCCGGTTACGACGGCGAAAAGCCGATCCGCATTCTCACCAGCCGCCAGTACGAGTTCCATTACAAGATGGCGCAGGTGGCGGCCGAATATCTGAAGCTCGCCGGCTTCAAGGTCGACATGCAGGTGGTGGACTGGGCAACACTCACCCAGCGCCGCGCCGACAAGGGCCTTTGGGATATTTATATCACCCACAGTCCGTTCCTACCGGAACCGGCGCTGATCGGCTCGCTGGCGCCAAGCTCGCCGGGCTGGTGGGATACGCCTTTGCGCAAGCAGACGGTAGAGGCCTTCTCTGCCGAAGCCGATCCGGCCAAGCGTCTGGCGCTGTGGGCCGATGTGCAGAAGGCCATGTATGAGGAAATCCCCTACATGAAGATCGGTGATTTCAACGCCGTCGCCGCCAAGAAGAAGACGGTCGAAGGTGTCGAGGCTGCTCCGTGGCCCTACTTCTGGAATGCTTCGATCAAGAAGTGATCCTTTTCGAGGAGGCCGGATGCTGCCCATGAGGGCGGCTCCGGTTTCGAGAATGTGCCTCCTGAGGGGCATGGGAAGAAAGCTCTATGATCCGTTATATTCTCCAGCGCCTGGCCGGCATGATCGTCGTGATGTTTCTCGTCGTGACCATCGTTTTCGTCATCGTGCGCGTCACGCCGGGTGATCCGGCTGCCGTCATGCTCGGGCCCGATGCGTCGGCCGCCGATATTGCCGACCTGCGCACACGATTGGGCCTCGACCAGTCTCTGGCCGTTCAATACTTTTATTATATCGGCCAGATGCTGAAGGGCGATCTCGGCCAGTCGATCTTTCTCAATATGCCGGTGACTTCGGCCTTGCTGGACCGCGCCGAACCGACGTTTTTCCTCACCATTTTTTCGCTGGCGATCGCCACGATCATCGCGCTGCCGATCGGCATCTATGCCGCCTATCGCCGTGGCTCGTTTGTGGATCAGGCGGCGACGACAATCGCCATGCTGGCGGCGAGCATTCCCAGCTTCTGGCTCGGCCTGATCCTGATGCAGTTTTTTGCCGTGCGGCTGAACATCTTTCCGGTCTCCGGTTATGGTGGGCCGGGCTCGAGTTTCATGGATCGCATGTATCATCTGACCTTGCCGGCCTTTGCGCTCGGCATCGTCTCATCGGCGCTTATCCTGCGCTTTACCCGTGCCTCGATGCTTGACGTGCTGGGTGATGATTACATCCGCACCGCCCGCGCCAAGGGGCTGGTGGAGCGCCGGGTCATCATGAAACATGCGCTCAAAAACGCGCTGATCCCGATCCTCACCGTCATCGGCCTTACCGCTGCCGTGCTGATTTCAGGCGCGGTCGTCACCGAGACCGTGTTCGGCCTGCCCGGTGTCGGCAGCCTCGTGGTCTCGGCCGTGCTGCGGCGTGATTATCCGGTCATTCAGGGAGCGCTGCTGGTTATCGCCGCGCTCTATGTTCTCATCAACTTCGCGATCGATATGCTCTATCTGCTGATCGATCCCCGCGTGCGTTATTAAGGGGGCGACGGATGACGGATATCGCTGTTACCGAGACCAAACCCGCCGAGAGCGAAGGCTCGAAATTTTTCAAGCGGTTCATCAAACGCAAGACGGTGGCTTTCGGCCTGATCGTGCTGGTCATCTTCGTGACGCTGGCCGTGCTGGCGCCGTGGATCGCGCCTTACTCGCCCTCAAAGCTGTCGATCGTCAACCGGCTGAAGCCGCCGAGCGAGCTGTTCTGGTTCGGCACCGATGAATTCGGCCGCGATGTGTTTTCCCGCACGATCTATTCGGCGCGGCTGTCGCTGCTGATCGGTGCGTCCGTGGTGGTCCTGTCGGCGGCCATCGGCGTGACGCTCGGCCTGCTGGCCGGTTTCTTCCAGAAGCTCGACACGCCGATTGCCCGCCTGATCGATGCGATGATGGCCTTTCCGGACATCCTGCTCGCTATCGCGCTGGTGGCCGCTTTGGGTCCGTCGCTGACGACGGTGATCGTGGCTTTGTCGATCGTCTATTCGCCGCGTCTGGCCCGCATCGTGCGCGCTTCGACGCTGGTGATCCGTGAACTTCCTTATGTAGAAGCGGCGCAGGCGCTCGGCATCTCGACCTTCCACATCATGACGCGGCATGTGCTGCGCAATCTGTTGTCGCCCATCCTCGTTCAGGCCACCTTCCTGTTTGCCAGCGCCATGCTGGCGGAAGCCGGCCTGTCGTTTCTGGGGCTTGGCGTCAGCCCTGAAATTCCGACCTGGGGAACCATGATCGCCGCCGGCCGCCAATATATCGGGCAGGCCGACTGGATGACCTATTTCCCCGGCTTTGCCATCATTCTTTCCGTGCTCTCGCTGCAGATGGTCGGCGACGGGTTGCGGGACATGCTCGATCCAAGACTGCGAAGGGACCTTTGATATGACCGGTGAAAACAACACACCGCTCCTCCTCACCAACGTCAAGCCGATGGCTTTTGGCGCGACTGCACAGACTGGCACGACCGACATTCTCGTCGGCGGTGACGGCAAGATTGCCGCCATCGGTCCGTCGATTGCAGCGCCGGCCGATGCCCGCCGCGTTGACGGCAAGGGCGCCTGGGTTTCTCCGGGCTGGGTCGATCTGCACGTGCATATCTGGCATGGCGGCACCGATATCTCGATCCGTCCGTCCGAATGCGGCGCCGAGCGCGGCGTCACCACGCTGGTCGACGCCGGTTCCGCCGGTGAAGCCAACTTTCACGGTTTTCGCGAATATATCATCGAGCCGTCGAAGGAACGCGTCAAAGCCTTCCTCAATCTCGGTTCGATCGGCCTCGTGGCCTGCAACCGCGTTGCCGAGTTGCGCGATATCCGTGATATCGACCTCGACCGCATCATCGAATGCTACGCCGAAAACAGCGAGCATATCGTCGGCCTGAAGGTGCGTGCCAGCCACGTCATCACCGGTTCCTGGGGCGTGACGCCGGTCAAGCTTGGCAAGAAGATCGCCAAGATCCTCAAAATTCCGATGATGGTGCATGTCGGCGAACCACCGGCGCTTTATGACGAGGTTCTCGAAATCCTCGGCCCCGGCGACGTCGTCACCCATTGCTTCAACGGCAAGGCCGGTTCTTCCATCATGGAAGACGAAGACCTGTTCAACCTGGCTGAGCGCTGCGCCTCGGAAGGCGTGCGCCTCGATATCGGCCATGGCGGCGCGTCCTTCTCGTTCAAGGTTGCGGAAGCCGCGATCGCACGCGGCCTGCTGCCGCATTCGATCTCGACCGACCTGCATGGCCATTCCATGAATTTTCCGGTCTGGGATCTGGCAACGACGATGTCGAAACTGCTGTCGGTCGGCATGCCGTTCGACAAGGTGGTCAATGCGGTTACGCATGCGCCGGCCGAAGTCATCAAGCTCGACATGGAAAACCGCCTGTCGGTTGGCCAGCGAGCCGATTTCACCGTGTTCGACGTGGTCGATTCCGATCTGGAAGCCACCGATTCGAACGGCGATGTTTCGCAACTGCGCCAGCTGTTCGAGCCGCGTTATTCGGTCATCGGCTCGGAAGCGATCACCGCCAGCCGCTATATCCCGCGGGCGCGTAAACTCGTGCGCCACAGCCATGGTTATTCCTACCGTTGAGGCGGTGGGAATGCAGATAAAAGCAAGTCCCTCTCTGGCCTGCCGGCCATCTCCCCCACAAGGGGGGGAGAATACTCGTGGCACCCATCTCGATTGGGTTGCAGCGGATCGGCTGGGTTAAGCCCTCCCCCTTGTGGGGAGGGTGGGGAGGGGTCTTTTTCAGCCCTGCCGCTGAGGCAGACGATATCGCATGACCCGCATTGCATGACACAGGAGTTTGCGTGACCCAGTCCCCGATCAAGGCCGAAGCGACGGCAGCGACGCCGTACGACAGGCTAACCGCGCTCGGCATCACCCTGCCGCCGGCACCGCCGCCGATCGCCAATTTCGTCACGCATGTGATCGAAGGCAATATCCTCTATCTCTCGGGGCAGGGCCCCCGGGAGGCAGACGGTTTCATGCATACCGGCAAGGTGGGCACGGAAGTAACCGCCGAAAAAGCCTATTCCGATGCACGCCTGACCGGCGTCAACCTGCTTGCCGTGATGCATGATGCGCTGGGCGATCTTTCGCGCGTTCGTCGCGTGGTAAAGCTGCTGGGCATGGTCAATGCCGCGCCTGATTTCGGCGATCATCCGCAGGTCATCAACGGTTGCTCCGATCTCTTCAACGCCGTGTTCGGCGAGGCGGGCCAGCATGCCCGCTCGGCGGTCGGTTTCGGTTCGCTTCCCGGCAATATCACGGTCGAGATCGAAGCGATCGTGGCATTGCACGATTAAGGTCGGGAGGAGACGGTCAGTGGTTGCGCCAGCCCATCAGCTTCTCGATCCGCGCTGCCGACTCCTTCACCCGGTCGGCATAACCGGACTTGTCGGCAAGCACCTTCTGCTCCGGCAGAACGATGGAAATCGTCGCCACGCAATCGCCCCTGCTATCGACGATCGGCGAGGCGATGCAGGCGACCGAATAGTCGGACTCACCGGCCTGGATCGACAACCTTTCCTCGAACGCCACCTTGGCGGCGCGCGCCAGTTCGGTCGGGTCTATCGTCGCGCGGCCGGTCGGCGAAATGCGCGCACCGCGCTTGAACAGATCGATCCGTTCGGCTTCCGCCATGTGGCCGACCAGAAGGCGCCCGGAGGCTGTCCAGTTGAGCGGCACGCGGGTGCCGACGCGCGAGGCGACCTGAAAGTGGCTCGGTCCATCGGCCATGGCGAGAACCAGCATATGTTCGGCATCGCGGCCGCAGACCTGCACGGTTTCGCCGGCCTCGCGGCAGAGATCGTGCATTTCGTGGGTGGCGACGCTCATGAAATCCAGCGAGCGGGCATAGGCGAGACCGTAGTGATAGAGCCGAGCGCCAAGCCACAACGTGCCGTCGGCATTGCGGGCCAGCATGTTTTTGTCCACCAGATCGTCGATGATCACGTAGACGGTGGAGAGCGGCGCCTTCACCGCCTTGGCAATCGCGTAAGCACCAGCCGGCGCGCCGGTCTCGTAGAGATAATCGATCACCTGCAAGGCGCGGTCTATGCCGCTGACGCGCGAGCGTTTCGCCTTGGCATCACCGTCAACAGGCGTCGTGTCGGAAAGGTTTTCCGCTGATGTCTTCGTATCCAAAACCACGCTCCTGCGCCTTAAAGAACCTATTTCATTACTATGGCATAGAGGCGTTGAGAGCAACTGAAATCCGCATGTCCATGCGCAGCATACAACCTGGAGAATGACAATGTCCGATGATATCCGCACCAAGATCGGCCTTCGCCCGGTGATCAACGTCTCCGGCACGATGACCGGGCTCGGCGCCTCGATCGTGGTGCCGGAAGCGATTGCCGCGATGACGCAGATCCTGCCGCAATTCGTCGAGGTCAGCGACCTGCAGCGCAAGGCAAGCGCCGTCATCGCGCGGCTGACCGGCGGTGAGGCCGGTTTCGTCACCGCCTCCTGTTCTTCCGGTATCAGCCTTGCGGTGGCGGGCGCCATTACCGGGCCGGACCTTCTGGCGATCGAAAAGCTGCCGGAGGTCTCGACCGAAAAGAACGAGGTTCTGGTGCAGATGGGCCATGTCGTTTCTTACGGCGCACCGGTCGATCAGGCAATCCGGCTGGCCGGCGGCAAGGCCGTGATGATCGGTCAGGCGACCTCGACGCATCGCTACCACATGGAAAATGCCATCACCGAAAAGACGGCCGCGGCTGTGTTCGTGGTGTCGCATCATGTCGTCAATTACGGCCTTCTGCACCTGAAGGAATTCGCCGAGATCGCCCATGCCAAGGGCGTGCCGGTCATCGTTGACGCGGCTTCGGAATATGATCTGCGTATTTTTCTCGAGCAGGGTGCGGATATCGCGCTCTATTCCGGCCACAAGTTTCTCGGCGGCCCGACCTCGGGCATCGTTGCCGGCAAAAAGGAACTCGTGCGCAACGCCTTCCTGCAGAACATGGGCATCGGCCGTGGCATGAAGGTCGGCAAGGAAAGCATTTTTGGCGTCATGGCGGCGCTGGAAGCGTGGGAGAAGCGGGATCACGCCGGCATCCGCGAGCGCGAGACGGGTTACCTGAATCTCTGGAAACAGACGCTGGACAACCGCCCGGGTGTCACCGCGCTGATCGAGCCGGACCCGACCAACAACCCGCTCGACCGCATGCGGGTGATCATCTCTGCCGAGGAAGCGCATATCACCGCATGGGATCTGGCGGCGGTTTTGCGCAGCGGCCCGGTGCCGGTCATCGTGCGCGATCATGAGGTGGAGCATCATTATTTCTACCTCGACCCGTGCAACCTGCATCCGGGCCAGGAAACCGTGGTGGCCTCGCGTCTTGCCGAGGAGCTCGACAAGGCGCGGGCGTCTAATGAGATCATCGCGACGCCGTTCGAGGATCTTTCTCGCCATCGGTTTGATGGTGCTTTGAAGTGGCCGGATTGAGGTTGAAGTAAGACCCCGCCCCAAACCCGACCTGGGCAGAGCCGCGTGTCTCTGCCCGTCCTTGTGGACCCCCACAAGGGGGAGGGGCTTAACCCAGCCGATCCGCTGAGGTTCATTTTGGGCAGGGAGTTTACCGCATATTTTCTCCCCCCTTGTGGGGGAGATGGCCGGCAGGCCAGAGGGGGACTTTTCTGAGGCAGTACGCCGAGATTTTGTGCCCATCCCCGGCAGGGGAACACCAAAACAACAAGGGAACGCCGATGAATACCGCAGCCAAGATCATTCCATCCACCGATCCGGTCCTGTCCGTCGAAAAGCTGCGGACATCCTTCGTGGTCGAGGGAGAATGGAAGCCGGTCGTTCGCGATATTTCCTTCACCGTCGCGCCCGGAGAGACGGTGGCGATCGTCGGCGAGAGCGGTTCGGGCAAATCCGTCACATCGCTGTCGATCATGCGCCTGCTGCAGCCCGATACCAGCCGTATCGAGGGCAAGGTTTTTCTCGGCGGTCGCGATCTGCTGGCTTTGCCGGAACACGAGATGCGCAAGGTGCGCGGCAATGATGTGGCGATGATCTTTCAGGAGCCGATGACGAGCCTCAATCCGCTCTTCACCATCGGTGACCAGATTTCCGAGGCGCTGCTTGCGCATAACGCGATCAGCAAGGCCGAGGCGAAGGCCGAAACCATCCGCATTCTCGAAAAGGTGCGCATTCCATCGGCCGCCTCGCGGTTCGATGAATATCCGCACCGTTTTTCCGGCGGCATGCGCCAGCGCGTGATGATCGCCATGGCGCTTGCGACTAAGCCGAAACTGTTGATCGCCGATGAGCCGACCACGGCGCTCGACGTCACCATTCAGGGCCAGATCCTCGATCTCATCAAGATGCTGCAGGAAGAGGAGGGGACCTCGGTTCTCTTCATCACCCATGACATGGGCGTGGTCGCGGAAATCGCCGACCGTACCGTTGTGATGTATCGCGGCGAGCAGGTCGAGACCGGCGATACCGCCGATATTTTTCACCGCGGCCAGCATCCGTATACGCGGGCGCTTCTGTCCGCCGTGCCGGTGCTGGGCTCGATGCAGGCCTATCAGCGGCCGCTACGTTTTCCGGTGGTCGACGCCGCGACGGGTCTTTCCGATGTGCCGGTCGAGGTTGCCGATACCGTGGCATCCGGCCAGCCGATCCTGCAGGTCAAGAATCTCACCAAACGTTTCGACATCCATTCGGGCCTGTTCGGAAAGCTCAGTGGCCGTGTGCATGCGGTCGAAAACGTTTCTTTTGATCTGGCGGCTGGCGAGACCCTGTCGCTGGTGGGCGAGAGTGGTTGCGGCAAATCCACCACCGGCCGCGCCATCATGCGGCTGATCGAGCCGGAAAGCGGTTCGGTTCTGGTCGAGGGCCGCGAGGTGCTGGCGCTCGATAAAAAGGATATGCGCGAGATGCGCAAATCCGTGCAGATGATCTTTCAGGATCCGTTCGCCTCGCTCAACCCGCGCATGACGGTGGGGGCGGCGATTGCCGAACCTTTCCTCGAGCACAGGATGGGTGATGCGAAACAGGCGAAGGAGGTCGTGGCCGACATGCTGGTCAAGGTCGGCCTGACACCGGATATGGCCAAGCGTTATCCGCACGAGTTTTCCGGTGGCCAGCGCCAGCGTATCTGTATCGCGCGGGCGCTTGCGCTGCGGCCAAAAGTGATCGTTGCGGATGAAAGCGTGTCGGCGCTCGACGTGTCGATCAAGGCGCAGGTGATCAACCTGATGCTCGATCTGCAACAGGAACTCGATCTTGCCTTCCTGTTCATTTCCCACGACATGGCCGTAGTCGAACGCGTCAGCCACCGGGTGGCGGTGATGTATCTGGGGGAAATCGTCGAGATCGGGCCGCGTGCCTCGGTCTTCGGCAATCCGCAGCATGCCTATACGAAACGGCTGATGTCGGCGGTGCCGGTGCCGGACCCGGAACGTCGGCGCATCAAGAATTCCGCTGTGGTGGAGGAGCTGAAAAGCCCGATCCGTCCGGTCGATTACAAGATCGTGCCGATGGAATACCGGGAAGTTTCTCCCGGCCATCTGGTGGCCGAGAGCTGATGGCGTTGCGTCACTCTCAGTAGCGCGAAACACTGCCGCTGCGGGTGACGGTATTGCCATGCGGTCCCGTCGTCGTGCGACCATAGGAATAGCTGCCGGGCGCTGTCTTGGTGACGTAACCGGAGCGGCTGGCGGTATGGCCATAAGGGCCGATCACCACCTTGCTGCGCGAGCATGTGCCGCCGGCGCAGCCGCCGCTGGCGTGACCTGAATAGGTGCCGCGCGGGGTGTGGACGTGGCCGTCACGCGTCCAGGCGTTGGCGCTTTGTGTGGCGGCGCCAAGCAGAAGTGCGGTGGTGGCAAGGATCGAGAGCGTCTTGATCATGGTGTGTTTCCTTCCTCGTTGATGGACGGGAAGAAGCATGCGGCTATCGATTTGCCGGCGTTTTGCAGAAATCTCGAGATTTTTTGCATTTTGTAACAGCCTGCCCGTAACGCTTGCCTGTCACGTCTGGCCATGGAAGATGGATGGCCATGAACGACCGCCATATTCTCATCGTCGAGGACGACCGCGACATCCGCACGCTGCTGACCGAGTTTCTCACCGGTGAGGGTTTTGCCGTCAGTGCCGCTGAAACCACCAGTGCCGCCGAAAAGCTGATGGTGTTGCGCAAGCCGGATCTCGTCGTGCTCGACCTGATGCTGCCGGGCGAGGACGGGCTTTCCTTCTGTCGCCGCCTGCGTGGAAAAAACAGCGATCTGCCGATCCTGATGCTGACGGCCAGGGACGAGGAGATCGATCGCATCGTCGGGCTGGAAATGGGGGCGGACGATTATCTCGGCAAGCCGTTCAATCCGCGCGAACTGCTGGCGCGCATCCGCGCCATCCTGCGGCGTGGTGGCCTGCGCAACGGCGCGGCCGAACAGGTGAATGGCAGTGCAGCCGAAGGTCCCAGCCGCAAGGCTTTTTGTGGCCTCGTTCTCGATCTCGATGCGCGCACCGTCGGTCCCGCCGATGAGGAGGGCGTGTTTTTGACCTCGGCGGAATTCGACCTGCTGATGTGTTTTCTCGAACGTCCGCGTCGCGTTCTGTCACGTGATCAATTGCTGGACTGGACCCGCAGCCGTGTGGCCGATCCGTTCGATCGTACCATCGATGTCACCATGTCGCGGCTGCGCAACAAGCTGACACCGCTGATGCCGCCGGGGCAGGCATTCATCACCACCGTGCGCAGCGCCGGCTATATGCTGTCGGCGCAGGTTACGGACGCCTGACGATGGCCCGGCTCGGGATTTTCTGGCGTATCGTGCTGATCGTGGCGGTTGCCCTGTTCGTCATACAGGTCGTGGTGTTTGAGGGCGTGCGCCGCCACAAGGCGGATGCGACGGTGGAGCGCCGTTATTCTGTCGGCGAACGGATCGTGCCCTATGTCCAGCTTCTCGACCGGACACCGCCTGACGGCCGTCCGACCATTGTTGCGCTGGCAAGAACCAACGGCATAGACCTCAGCTTTTCGCAAACGCCACCGGCCGAACAGCCCTCCCATTTCGGCACTGGCCTTGTGCGCCTGTCCTTCCTTGTCGGGCATGAACTGGAAAGGCAGGGGCTGGGAGACCGCTTTTTCGCTGTCGGCAATGCCGAGGATCGCGATGACGGCGCAGAGGGTAATGACGACGAACGGCGCATTCTGGTGCAGATCGGGCTGGTGTCGGGCGAGGTGGCGCGGTTCGATGTGAACGATACGCTGACCGTGCGCATTCTCGGCTGGCCGATCGGCTTTGGTGCCGGTGCGCTCGGTTTCATCGTCGCCATCGTGGCGCTGGTGGCGGTGGCGCGCGAGGCCCGGCCGATCGCCGCCTTGTCGCGCTCCGTCGACAGGCTCGGCACGCGGCTGCAGCCGGAACCACTGCCGGAGGCCGGCGCCAAGGAAGTGCGCACACTCATTCGCGCCATCAACGCCATGCAGCAGCGCATAGCCACGCTGATCAACAACCGAACCTTTGTCATCGGCGCGATTTCGCACGACCTGAAAACCAACCTGACGCGGCTGCGGCTGCGGCTGGAAATGATGCCGGACAATCCGCACCGTGCCCGCGCGCTGCAGGATGTCGAGACCATGCAGGGGCTGATGACCGATGCGCTGGTGTTTGCCAAGGCAGCGCTGGCGGTGGACGCGGTGGAGGCGATTGATGTGGCTGACATGCTGGCAACGGTGCTGGCCGAACGCGCCATCGTGCCGGATGTCCTCACGCTCGCCGACGGGCCGGAAGCCGCCATGGTGCGCATCCAGCCGGCGGCGCTCAGACGTGTGATCGACAATCTCATCGACAATGCCCAGCGCTATGGCGAGGGCTATCTGGGGGTGTCGCTGGTGAGCGAGGCCGATCATGTGGTGATGGCGATCCGCGACCGTGGGCCGGGCATCGATCCCGACATGCAGGATGTGGTGTTTGACCCGTTCGTGCGGGTGGAAACCTCGCGCAGCCGCGATACCGGTGGCTCGGGCCTGGGGCTGACCATCGTGCGCCAGATCACCGAGGCCTATGGTGGTACGGTGCGGCTCGGCAATCTTCAGCCGCACGGGCTGGAAGCGGTGGTGACGTTGCCGCGTACCGATGCGGCAAAGGCGTCAGCTGTTACAAAATGAAAAGAACCTGACGCATTCAGGAAAACTGCGTCAGCCAATTTGATCCTCATCCACCGCATGAAGAGGATCACGACATGAAAATCGCAATTCCCGCCGCAGCTATCGTGCTGGCCGTTGCCAGCCTTTCCACCGCCGCCATCGCCCAGAACGGTACGCTTCGCCACGCCGTCGAAACCGGCGCGACCAACGTCTCCGATCGCAACGAGGACGACTGGGCCGACGATTATGACTACGGCTATCGCCCCCATCCCGGCTTCGAGCGTGGCATGGCCTTTGGCGAACGCGCCGCCTTTCTGCGCGATCATTACACGCCGAAACGCATGCGCCTGATCATCTCGACCGGGCTGTCCATTCAGGAAACCGCAATCGGCATCCGCACCGATCAGCAGGATGTCTGGCGCGCCTATACCAATGCGGTTCTGGCCATGGTGCCGGAACGCGAGATCGTCACCAGCCTTCTCGGCAAGGATGACGAGAACAGCCAGGGGCCGGATTCCTTTGCCCGCTCCGAAGCGATCGCCGACATGGTGCTGGCCAGCAATGCCAAGGCCGAAACGCTGAAACGGGCCGTCACTGACCTGCGCGCCAAACTCAACCCGGAACAGCGCGAGGCCGCACGCCTGCCGCGCCTGATCGGCCAGATGTGATGGGAAAGGATCTGACCATGTCGATCATCCGCACGGGTAAACGCCTTTCGCCGTCTTTCTGGGCCACCGCCATCCTGCTGGCCGGTTTTGCCATGGCCTCGGAGGCCAGTGCCGCGACGCCCGCCGTCACCACCAATGCCGTCAACCTGCGCGCCGGGCCGGGCACCGCCTATCCGGTGGTCACCACGCTTCCGCCTTCCGCCTCGGTCGCGACCTATGGCTGCCTTGCCGACCGTTCCTGGTGCGATATCGGCTGGGGCGGGCAGCGTGGCTGGGTATCGGCCGCCTATCTGCAGGTCATCCATGCCGGGCGTCCGGTGGTTATTACGCCATCCGTGGCGCCGGCCATCGGCATCGCGGTCGTCGCCTTCAACCATGCCTATTGGCACAACCATTATGCTGGCCGCCCCTGGTACGGGCATTGGGGACGGTATTACCCGGTGCCGCCGCATGTCGGGCCGCATCCCCCGCGCCCACCCCATGTCGACCGCACCGTGACGCGCTCCTGCGGTGGTGGCGTCTGCAGCCGCACCGGCGTCGTCACCGGCCCGAATGGCGGCCACATCGTGCGCCACGGCACCATCAGCCGCTGGTAATTTTCCCCAAAATCAAACGAGGACAATCATGATCAGAAAAACACTCACCATCGCCATCGTGCTTTTTGCAGGTAGCGCCCATGCGCAGCAGGCCGGTCAGGCCCAGATGCAGGCTGCGCGGGAAATCTGCGCACCGGATATGCAGCGGCTTTGCCCCGGCATTTCGCCCGGAGGCGGAAAGCTGAAAGCCTGCATCCATGAACACGCGAGCGAGTTTTCCAAGCCCTGTGCGGATGCGATGAAGGACGTGCGGGCGGCACGGAAGCAGTGATTTTGTAATGGCGCATGTCTTATCCGCGCAGGCCACAGGGCAAGCATATGGAAAAAGACCCCGCCCCAAACCCCTCCCCACAAGGGGGAGGGGCTTAACCTAGCCGCACTGTTTTAACTCAATCGAGGCGGGCGGTTGCCGCATATTTTCTCCCCCCTTGTGGGGGAGATGGCCGGCAGGCCAGAGGGGGACTTTCTTGCATATGCGATAGTCATGTCTCTGTGGATAGAAAGAGAGTCTGCCGCCCTCACTCATGTGACGCCGCAATAGCCTCCGAACGGATCTCTTCCGTCAGCTTCAACCGCAACGCCGAAAACTCCGGGCTGGCCTTCACCGTGTAGTGACGCGGATGCGGCAGGTCGACCGGGGTGATCGACTTGATGCGGCCGGGACGCGCCGTCATCGTCACCACGCGGTTGGCCATGAACACGGCCTCCTCGATATCGTGGGTGACAAAAATCACGGTCTTCTGCTCGCGCTCCCAGATGCCGAGCAGCAGTTCCTGCATCAGCCCGCGCGTCTGGTTGTCGAGTGCGCCAAACGGTTCGTCGAGCAGCAGGATCTTTGGGTCGTTGGCGAGCGCGCGGGCAATCGCCGTGCGCTGCTGCATGCCGCCGGACAGCTGTTTTGGCCAGTGGTTTTCGAAACCGCGCAGGCCGACCTTGTCGATATAGCTGTCGACGATCTCCCATTTCTCCTTCGCCCCAATGCCGCGTTCGCGCAGGCCAAAAGCGACGTTTTCGCGGATCGAGAGCCACGGAAACAGCGTGTAGGACTGGAACACCATGCCACGGTCGGCGCCCGGCCCGGTGATCGTTTTTCCTTCCAGCGTGACGGTGCCGGTCGTCGGTTTGTCCAGCCCGGCGATGATGCGCAGCAGCGTCGACTTTCCGCAGCCGGAAGGGCCGAGGATGGTGACAAAGTCGTTCTTGGCGATGTCGAGATCGGTCGGTTGCAGCGCCGTCACCGGCTTGCCGCCATGCACGCCCGGAAAGATGCGGGAGACGCCCTTTACGATGAGTTCGCTCATGCAAGCCTCCAAGCAAACAGTTTGCGGTTGAGGCTCTTGAAGGCGAAGTCGGAGATCAGGCCGATAATGCCGATGACGATGATGCCGAAGATGATCTGGCCGGTGGCGAGCAGCGCCTGGCTGTTGATGATCATGTAACCGATGCCGGAGGATGCGCCGATCAGTTCCGCGACGATGACATAGGTCCACGCCCAGCCGAGCACGAGGCGCAGCGTTTCGGCGATATCCGGTGCGCTGGACGGGATCAGCACGCGGCGCACGACACCCCGGTCGCTGGCGCCGAGCGTATAGGCGGCCTCGACCAGATCGCGGCGGGTGCCGGAGACGGAGACGGCGACCATCAGGATGATCTGGAAGACGGCGCCGATGAAGATAACCAGCAGTTTCTGCATCTCGCCGATGCCGGCCCAGAGGATGAGCAGCGGCACGAAGGCGGATGCCGGAAGGTAACGGGCGAAGGAGACGAAGGGCTCAAGCAGCGCTTCGATCGGCTTGTAGGCGCCCATCAGGATGCCGAGCGGCACGGCGATCAGCGCCGAGAGAACAAAGCCGCCGACGACGCGCCAGATGGTCATGCCGATATCCACGGCAAAACCCTGGTTGACGAGCAGGTCATAACCATCCCGCAGCATGGTGATGGGATCGGCGAGAAAGGTTTTCGAGACAAAACCGCCCAGCGTCGCAAACGCCCAGCCGGAAAAGAAGATCACGAAAAACAGGATGCCGAGGGCAATGCGCACACGCGCACTGATCGGTTGGAGAGGTTGCATGACGCGCCCCTTCTACAGACATGAAGGGAGCGCCGGCGGTGCGGCGCTCCATGCGATATGGCGATGCTCAGCTTACTTGATGAAAGCCGGGTCTGCGAGCTTGGTGAGGTCGGGCTTCGCCTTGATGACGCCTGCCTGCAGCAGCAGTTCGGCAGCCTCGTCGTTGAACGTCTTGAAGCCGGTCTCGAAGAACTTCAGCGAGGCATCGCGGTCCTGCCATGTCAGGAAGGCGGCGGATTCACCGAACTGCGCGCCGCTCTGCTTGACGTCCTTGCCCATGATCTCGAAGGACTTGTCCTTGTCCGTCTTGATCAGTTCCAGTGCCTCGTAATAGCTCTTGGCCAGCGCCTTGGCGGCGTCCGGATTGTCTTTCAGGAAGGCATTGGTGCAGCCAAACGTGTCGAGAACGGCCGGGTAATCATTGGTGGTGGCGATGATCTTGCCCTTGGTGGGTTCGGCGCGCACCGAGGACAGATAGGGCTCATAGGTCATGGCCGCATCGTTCTGGCCGGCGAGCAGCGCCTGTGCCGCCGGGCCGGGCTCCATGTTGACGATTTTCACGTCCTTCATGGTCATGCCGTTCTTGCCGAGGATCCAGGCGAGCAGAAAGTAGGGCGAGGTGCCCGGCGCGGAAGCCGCCACCGTCTTGCCCTTCAGGTCGGCGATCTTCTCGATGCCCGGCTTAGCGGCGATGCCGTCACCGCCATGGGATACGGAAAGCTGGAACATCTGCGTGGTTTCGATGCCGACGGCATTCCAGACGATCCAGGTTTCCACCGTGGTGGCGGCGCATTGCACGTCACCCGAGGCGAGGGCCAGATGGCGGCTGCCCTGCGGGATCTTCTTGATGGTGACGTCGAGGCCGTTTTTCTTGAAGATGCCGGCTTCTTTGGCCAGCGTCAGCGGCGCAAAACCGGTCCAGCCGGAAATGCCCATCGAGACCGCAGTCTCGGCCTTGGCGGCGGTGGACGCCAAAAGGGTCGCCATGACGGCGGCAATCGTGGCAAGCTTTTTCATGTGGTCTGTTCCCCTGTCTGCTTCATTATTCAGCAGGTCAGTCGCCTGCCTATAAAGTGATATTAGGCATGGGATCGCAGACTTGTCTATACATAATGCGGCGGTTTTACCGGGATCAGTGGCCGCCAAAAACTTTGAGGAAAATCAGGGCAAGACCGGAGAGGAAAGCCAGCGACAGCATGGCGGCGCCGATGACACGGGCACCGGATTGGCGGATGCTGCGGATATCCACCGACAAGCCAAGCGCCGCCATCGAGACGATGGTGAGAAGGCCCGACGTGGCCGAGGTAGGTGCAAGGGCTGCCTGCGGGATCATGTCGGCGGAGCGCAGTGCCATCAGCGCGGCAAAACCGAGGATGAACCACGGCACCATGCTTTTCCAGCAGAGTTTGCCGCCGGTATTGCGACCATGCAGTACGGAAAGCGTGGCGATGACCGGGCCGAGCATCATGACACGGATGAGTTTCACCAGCGTGCCGGTCTGCACGCTGATCAGGCCGGCAGGGGCGGTGGCCGCCAGAACCTGCGGCACGGCATAAACGGTGAGGCCGGCGAACACGCCGTAATCGGCAACACCCAGCGACAGCGGCATCTGCAGCAGCGGCAGGGCTAGTACAAGGGCGACGCCGAGGACGGCGGTGAAGGCGATCGACGAGGCGATCTCGTCCGGTTTGGCGTGAATGACCGGGGCTGCGGCGGCAATCGCCGAATTGCCGCAAATAGAATTGCCGCAGGCCACCAGCGTCGCGATGCGGGGCGACAGGCCGACAAGGCGGCCGATGCCATAACTGCCGATCAGCGACAGGGCGACAATCACCATGATGGCGACGACCAGCGTCAGGCCGGCATCCTCGATGGCGGAGATGCTGATCGAGGCGCCCAGCAGCACGACAGCCACTTCCAGTACGGTTTTTGCGCAGAACTGGATGCCTGCATCCAAGGACGGCGACAGGTCGAAACAGGAGCGCACGGCCATGCCGACAAGGATGGCGAGCACGAGGCTTTCGATCCAGCGACCCTGCAAAAACTGAATTTCGGCGGCTTCCAGAGCAATCGCAACCGCCGACACGGCAAGTGTCGCCAGCACGCCTGGCAAAAGGCGGGTGAGGGCGTGCGGCATGCTGTGGTCGGTATGGGTGGCAAGAGCCATCGTGCTCTCCAATCGTGTAATGTCACGATGCGCTTCCACGATGTTCAGTTCCATCGTATAATAGCTGATGTTTCATGCGGCAAAATCGAACGATGACCTTTGAACAGCTTGCCATCTTTGTCGCCGTTGCCGAGCGCGAACATTTGACCCGGGGTGCAGAGGCCGTGGGGCTGACGCCGTCTGCGGCGAGTTCCGCCATCCGCAATCTCGAAGGGTTTTACGGTGTCGAGCTGTTTCACCGGGTGGGGCGGCGTATCGAGCTGACGGAAGCCGGCCGGATGTTTCTGGGCGAGGCGAAGGCAACGCTGGCGCGGGCGAAAAGCGCCGAACTGATGTTGTCGGAAATGAGCGGTCTGGCGCGCGGAGAGATCCGCGTTTTCGCCAGCCAGACGATCGCCAGCTACTGGCTGCCGCCGATCCTGTTGAAATTCAAACGGCTTTATCCCGGTGTCGAGCTGAAGCTGACGATCGGCAATACCCGCATGGTAGCCGATGCGATCCGCGACGGACTGGGCGAGGTGGGCTTCATCGAGGGGCTGATCGACGAGCCGGCGCTGTCGGTTCTGCCGATCGTGGCGGACCGGCTGGTGGTGGTGGCAAGCCCGGTGCATCCGTTTGCCGATGGCCGCGCGATCGGGCGCGAGGACATCACCTCCGTGACCTCATGGGTTTTGCGTGAAAAGGGGTCTGGTACACGCTCGGCTTTCGAGGAGGCGCTGTCGGGCATGGGCATCGGCGTGAATGATATTTCGGTCGTGCTGGAACTGCCGTCCAACGAGGCGGTGGTATCGGCGGTGCGCTCGGGCGATTGCGCGACGGCTGTGTCCGGCATGGTGGCGGCACCGTTTCTGCGGCAGGGTTTGTTGGTGCGCGCGGGGATCGAGTTGCCGGCGCGCAATTTTGCCATTCTGCGGCACAAGGAGCGCCATCGCGGACGGGCGGCGGAGGAACTGGAACGCATCAGCCGTGCGGCGGCGGATGAGCATAAGGCGGGGTTGATGGGGTTGTGAGAGGGGATGTTCTGGGTAGGGTGCCGTTCAGCATCTTCTCCCCATCGGGGAGAAGTGCCGGAGCGACAGCGAGGCGATGAGGGGGGACACGGCATGACCTCTCGATGTGGCTTCGCTCCCCCTCATCCGACCCTTCGGGCCACCTTCTCCCCCAAGGGGAGAAGATAATTGGAGTCTGTTGCGCCCTTTTCGCAAAGCCTTGGTTCCCGTCAGAAAAGCCGGATCACAAACCCGTCGCCATCGCCGGAAATCTCGACGGCTTTGCCCGTTTCCAGCAAGGCACAATCAAGTGCGGCCAACGTTTCGTTCTGCACCCGCATCGCGCCCCGATGGCACAAAACCAGCGTCGCCCCGGCACTCGGCCCCAGCGTCACCGGTGCCACGATCTTGTCCACCGAGTGCGAAAATCGCCCGCGTCGCGTCATCACGTTGAGGTCGGTGATCGTACCGTCCGCTAGCTTTGCCATCGTCGGCGCATCGGCCGGAAACGGGTGAGGCGCGGATGTCTGTGTCAGCAGAACCGGCTCGCATCCGTCCACGAGAAGCGCCATGCCCGCACCCTCGAGGATCGACAGCGTGCGGTCGATGCCGTCGAATACCGAGAACGGTCCATCCTCCGAAACCGTGGCCATGCTGATGCGCCAGTCGAACGTGTCGACCGTGGCACCTTGCGGAAAGACGGCGATTTCCACCGTCTCTCCGCGTCCGTTTTTCCATGGCATGCGCCGGTGATCGGCAGCGCGCAGGATCCGCATGTCAGTTGCCCAGAATGCCGGGAAGCCGCAGGCCTTTTTCCGTGGCGCAATCGACCGCGATCTCATAACCCGCATCGGCATGGCGCATGACGCCGGTGGCCGGGTCGTTCCAGAGCACGCGCTCCAGACGGCGGTCGGCATCTTCCGAGCCATCGGCGCAGATGACCATGCCGGAATGTTGCGAATAGCCCATGCCGACACCGCCGCCGTGGTGCAGCGATACCCATGTCGCGCCCGATGCGGTGTTGAGAAGCGCGTTGAGCAGCGGCCAGTCGGAGACGGCGTCCGATCCGTCCTTCATGGCTTCCGTCTCGCGGTTGGGCGAGGCGACGGAACCTGAATCGAGATGGTCGCGACCGATGACGATCGGTGCCGACAATTCGCCGTTGCGGACCATCTCGTTGAAGGCGAGGCCGAGCTTGTGGCGATCGCCGAGGCCCACCCAGCAAATGCGCGCGGGCAGGCCCTGGAATGCGATGCGCTCGCGCGCCATGTCCAGCCAGTTGTGCAGATGTTTGTTGTCCGGCAGCAGTTCCTTCACCTTGGCGTCGGTCTTGTAGATATCCTCCGGCTCGCCCGAGAGGGCCGCCCAGCGGAACGGGCCGATGCCACGGCAAAACAGCGGGCGGATATAGGCGGGTACGAAACCGGGGAAGGCGAAGGCATTTTCCAGACCTTCGTCCTTGGCGACCTGGCGGATATTGTTGCCGTAATCGAGCGTCGGCACGCCGGCATCCCAGAAGGCGACCATGGCTTCGACATGCGCTTTCATCGATGCGCGGGCCGCCACTTCGACCGACTTCGGATCGCTTTCGCGCTTGGCCTTGGCTTCCTCGACCGTCCAGCCGAGCGGCAGGTAACCGTTGCGCGGGTCATGCGCCGACGTCTGGTCGGTGACGATATCGGGGCGCGGACCACCGGCCTGCATGCGGCGGACGAGTTCCGGGAAGATCTCGGCGGCATTGCCGAGCAGGCCGACGGATTTGGCTTCGCCCTTCGCCGTCCATTCGGCGATCATGGCGAGCGCTTCGTCCAGCGTTTTTGCCTTGGCATCGACGTAACGGGTGCGCAGGCGGAAATCGATGCGGGTTTCGTCGCATTCGACTGCGAGGCAGCAGGCGCCGGCCATGACGGCGGCGAGCGGCTGGGCGCCGCCCATGCCACCGAGACCGCCGGTGAGGATCCATTTGCCCTTGAGGCTGCCGTCATAATGCTGGCGGCCGGCTTCGACGAAGGTTTCGTATGTGCCCTGCACGATGCCCTGCGTGCCGATATAGATCCACGAACCGGCGGTCATCTGGCCGTACATGGCGAGACCCTTTTTATCCAGTTCGTTGAAATGGTCCCAGGTTGCCCAGTGTGGCACGAGGTTGGAATTGGCGATCAGCACGCGCGGCGCATCCTTGTGGGTGCGAAACACGCCGACCGGCTTGCCGGACTGCACGAGCAGGGTTTCTTCCTCGGTCAGTGTCTTCAGCGTATTGGCGATCTGGTCGAAATCCGCCCAGGTGCGGGCGGCGCGGCCGATGCCGCCATAAACGACCAGTTCATGCGGGTTTTCCGCCACGTCCGGGTCGAGATTGTTCATCAGCATGCGCAAGGGCGCTTCGGTCATCCAGCTTTTGGCGGTGAGTTCGTTTCCGCGGGGGGAGCGGACGTCGCGAATGTTGTGGCGCGGATTGGTGGTCATTTCGTTTCCCTCTTCATTGTTTTTCGTGTGTCGCAACCGCCCCCTCATCCGGCCTTCGGCCACCTTCTCCCCGTCGGGGAGAAGAGGGGATGTGGCGCCCCGGTGTCTAGAAAAGTTGGCGTTGAGAACGCGGCATTCTCCCTCCTCTCCCCAGCGGGGAGAGGGTGGCGCAAAGCGCCGAGTGAGGGGGAGCCACACCCGCCACCATCACGTCTCCAGCACCGGCAAAATATCCGCCGAAACCGCCGCGTTCAGCGTCCCATTGCCGACCAGATCACTGGCGGCCTGCAGGTCGCCGGCCATATAGCGGTCCTCCTCCAGCGTCGGCACGACGGCGCGGATCGCGGCAATCGCGGCCTGCAATTCGGGGCTGGTGACCAGCGGCGCGCGCAGTTCCACGCCCTGTGCCGCCGTCAGTGCCTCGATGCCGATGATGGCGAACAGGTTGTCGGTCATGGGCAGAAGACGACGCGCGCCGTGGCAGGCCATCGAGACGTGATCCTCCTGATTGGCGGAGGTTGGGGTGGAATCCACCGAGGCCGGGTGCGACATCTGCTTGTTTTCACTCATCAGCGCGGCGGATGTGACTTCGGCGATCATCAGGCCGGAATTGAGGCCCGGCTTTTTGGCGAGGAAGGCCGGCAGGCCGTAGGACAGGGCCGGATCGACCAGAAGCGCGATACGGCGCTGCGCAATCGCGCCGATCTCGCAGACGGCAAGGGCGATCTGGTCGGCGGCGAAGGCCACCGGTTCGGCGTGGAAATTGCCACCCGAGACGACGGAATTGTCGGAGAGCACCAGCGGATTGTCGGTGACGGCATTGGCCTCGATTTCCAGCGTGCGCGCGACGGAGCGCAGGAGGTCGAGGCAGGCGCCATCCACCTGCGGCTGGCAGCGGATGCAATAGGGGTCCTGCACACGTTCGTCGCCTTCGATATGGCTTTCGCGGATGACCGAGCTGGCCAGAAGAGCGCGAAGGGCAGCGGCGGTATCGATCTGGCCCTTGTGGCCACGCAACGTGTGGATGTCCGGGTGGAAGGGCGCGGAAGAACCCATGGCGGCATCGGTGGACATGGCGCCGGTGATCAGTGCCGCCTGTGCTGCGCGATGGGCGCGAAACAGGCCGGCGAGTGCCAGCGCGGTGGATGTCTGGGTGCCGTTGATCAGCGCCAGGCCTTCTTTTGCCGCGAGCACGACCGGCGTCAGGCCAGCTTTTGCCAAGGCTTCGGCACCGGAAAGACGTTCGCCGTCAAAGAATGCTTCGGCTTCACCCATCATCACCGCTGCCATATGGGCAAGCGGGGCGAGATCACCGGAGGCTCCGACAGAGCCTTTTTCCGGGATGACCGGAATGACGCCCTTGTCCAGCATGGCCTCGATCAGCCGCACCAGTTCCAGCCGCACGCCGGAAGCGCCGCGACCGAGCGACACCAGCTTCAGCGCCATGATCAGCCGCACGACATTTTCCGGCAGGGGAGCGCCGACGCCGCAGCAATGCGACAGAATGAGATTGCGCTGCAGGGTGGCGACATCGGCGGCATCGATCTTGATCGAGGCGAGTTTCCCAAAACCGGTATTGATGCCGTAGACCGGCGCATTGCCGGCGGCGATTTCGGCTATGCGCGCAGCGGCGCGCTGAATGCCCGCATCAAAGGAAGCATCGAGTTTTGCCGGTTCGCCGGTCCAGTAGATGGTTTCGAGCTGGCTGAGCGAAACGGAGCCGGGGTGGAGCGTGATGGTCATGCTAGAGCGCCTTTGAAAATGCGGGCGTGGATGGGGTTGAAGCCGATGCGGTAAACCAGCTCGGCGGGGCAATCGATGTTCCAGACCACAAAGTCGGCCGACTTTCCGGCTTCCAGCGTGCCGGTTTCGGAGAGAAGCCCGAGGGCGCGGGCGCCTTCGCGGGTGGCGCCGGCAAGGCATTCTTCCACGGTGAGGCGGAAGAGGGTGGCCGACATGTTCATGGTCAAAAGCAGCGAGGTGAGCGGCGAGGTGCCGGGATTGCTGTCGGTGGCGATGGCAATCCTTGTGCCGGCATTGCGCAGTGCCTGAACGGGTGGTTTTTGCGTTTCGTTGATGGCGTAAAAGGCGCCGGGCAAAAGCACGGCAACGGTGCCGGCAGCCGCCATGGTGGCAGCGCCTTCGGCATCGAGATATTCGAGATGATCGGCCGACAGCGCGCCATAGGATGCGGCCATCTTTGCGCCGCCGAGGTTCGACAGCTGTTCGGCGTGCAGTTTGACCGGGAGGCCAAGTGCCTTGGCGTGATCGAACACGCGGCGCATCTCTTCCACCGAAAAGGCGATGCCCTCGCAAAACCCGTCGACGGCATCGATCAGGCCTTCGGCATGGGCTGCGTCCATGCCGGGAAGCACGACGTCGGAAATGTAATCGCCGTTGCGGCCCTTGTATTCCACCGGTGTCGCATGGGCTGCCAGATAAGAGGTGACGATGCGGACGGGCCGGATTTTTTCCAGTGTGCGGGCGGCGCGCAGCATGTTGAGTTCGCCCTCGATATTCAGGCCGTAACCGGACTTGATCTCGACGGTCGAAACACCTTCGGACAGCAGCGTATCGAGGCGAGGCAGGGCAGCGGCGACCAGTCCTTCGACGGTCAGCGCATTGGTGGCCTTGAGCGAAGAAACGATGCCGCCGCCGGCGCGGGCGACCTCTTCATAGGTTGCGCCCTCCAGCCGCATCTCGAATTCGCGGGCGCGGTTGCCGCCGTAAACGAGGTGGGTGTGGCAATCGACCAGAGCCGGCGTGATCCAGCGGTTTTCGAGATCGACGATGGTCTCGATCGCCTTGAGGTGGGCGGGAAGATTTGCCGCGGAGCCGACATAGGTGATGCGGCCATTTTCGGTGGCGATCACCCCGTCTTCGATGATGCCGAGGCCGGACAGGGTTTCATCAAGCGTTGCAATGCGGGCATTGCGCCACAGGGTTCGTGCGACCCCGGAGCCTGCCGAAGTGGCTTTGAAATCGACGTCTGGAGCGTTTCTGTCCGTCATTTTCACCTTCCCAAGTTGGCGATAATGTATATACATAATGAAGAGCGTGGCAATACGGAATTTTTCGGGATTATCGTGTCGCCCGTCAGGCAGGCAGCGAGGAGTTTTCGGAATGACGACGATTTTTGCGCAATCGGCTTTGTTGCCAAATGGTTGGGTGAGCAATGTGCGGCTGACGATGGCGGCCGGCCACATTGCCGCGATCGAGGCCGGCGCGGAGCCGCAATCCGGCGACGAGCGTCATGCTGTTTTGCTGCCATCCATGCCCAATCTGCACAGCCACGCCTTTCAGCGCGGCATGGCAGGGCTGGCGGAAGTGCGTGGACCTTCGAATGACAGCTTCTGGAGCTGGCGCACCGTCATGTACAAGTTTGCCCTGTCGATGACGCCCGAACATGTCGAGGCCGTTGCCGCGCAGCTTTACATGGAAATGCTGGAAGCCGGTTTTTCCCGTGTCGGCGAGTTCCATTACCTGCATCATGACCGCGATGGTACGCCTTATGCCAACCCGGCGGAACTGGCGGCGCGCATCGCTGCCGCAAGCGTCGAGACCGGTCTGTCGCTGACGCTGCTGCCGGTGTTTTATGCGCATTCCGGTTTTGGTGGTGGCGCACCCGCCGAAGGGCAACGGCGATTCATCCATTCGCTCGATGCGTTCGAAAAGCTGATGTCGTCCTGCGGCAATCTTATTGGCGGTCTCGATGGTGCCGTGCTCGGTGTCGCGCCGCATTCGCTGCGGGCGGTGACGCCGGAAGAACTGGCGGCCGTCTTGCAGATGGCAAAGGGCGGGCCGGTGCATATCCATGTTGCCGAACAGGTCAAGGAAGTGGAGGATTGCATCGCATGGTCGGGCGCGCGGCCGGTGGAATGGCTGCTGGACAATGCGCCGGTCGATGAACGCTGGTGCCTGATCCACGCCACCCACATGACGGACACCGAAACGCGGGCGATGGCGAAGCGCCGTGCGGTGGCCGGCCTTTGCCCGATCACCGAGGCCAATCTCGGCGACGGCATTTTTGCAGCACCCGCGTTTCTGGAAGAGGGCGGGCAGTTCGGCATCGGCTCGGATTCCAATATTCTCATCTCGCTGCCGGAAGAGTTGCGGACCTTTGAATATTCGCAGCGCTTTGGTTTGCGGGCGCGAAACGTGGTGGCGGAAAGCGGCGGTTCGACCGGCCGGAGATTGTTCGAGGGCGCGCTTGCGGGTGGAGCGCAGGCGCTTGGAACGGCAGCAGGTCTCGTTGAAGGTTATCCCGCCGACATGGTTTCGCTGGATGTCTCGACCACGCCCTATCTTGCGCCGGATAACATTCTCGATCATTGGCTGTTTGCGGGTGGCGTGTCTGTCGATTGCGTCTGGGCGCGTGGTATTCGTCAGGTGTCCGGTGGCCGGCATAACCGCCGCCAGGAAATTTCCAGCCGTTTCCAGGCGGCGATGAAGGAGCTTTTGTCGCAATGACAGTTTTGAGGGATGCGACGCTGCATCAGCGTATCCTCGGCGATATCGAAGCCCGCATCGTCTCGGGCGAATGGCCGCCGGGGCACCGTATCCCGTTCGAAGTGGATCTCGCTGCCGAATATGGCTGCTCGCGGATGACCACCAACAAGGTGCTGACCCAGCTTGCCAAATCCGGGCTGATCGAACGCCGCAAAAAATCCGGCAGTTTTGTCGCGCATCCGAGGGCGCAATCGGCGGTGCTGACGATTGCCGAAATCGAGGCGGAAGTGCAGTCGCTGCGGCTGGCCTACACACATGCCATCCACGCCCGCGCCAAACGCCGCGCCAATGCCGGCGATAAGCAGCGACTGGAATTGTCGCAAGCCGCATCGGTGCTGGATATCACCTGCATCCACCGCGCCGGTTCTGCCCCCTTCTGTCTGGAAGAGCGGCTGATCAGCCTGACCACCGTGCCGGAAGCCGAGGCAGAAACATTTGAAACCGTGTCGCCCGGTACGTGGCTGTTGAAACAGGTGCCATGGAGCGCTGCCGAACACCGTATCTCGGCAGCATCGGCCGATGCCGCAATTGCCGGCCTTCTCGGGATCGAAAAAGGCACGGCCTGCCTCGTCATCGAACGGCGGACATGGAGCCCGGCCGGGCCGGTCACATCCGTGCTGCTTACCTATCCGGGTGACCGTCATGCGCTGGTGGCAAAATTTGCGCCGGG
Organism: Neorhizobium sp. JUb45; assembly: GCF_004343585.1. Taxonomy (GTDB): domain Bacteria; phylum Pseudomonadota; class Alphaproteobacteria; order Rhizobiales; family Rhizobiaceae; genus Neorhizobium. The sequence continues at coordinate 142,108 of NZ_SLYW01000001.1, forward strand.
CGGCGAGGGGTAAAGGTATTCTCAGGGTGTCAGGAGGCGCGACATGTATCGCTACTCTAGGAATTTTCTGCCTTTGACAAACGATAGGGTTGATTTAATTATTACTGCAACTTTAGTTTGTGGTTTTGGTGCTCTCAATGGAGGTATTGGATGGGCATTCAGAGAAACGAGAAAGCTAAGCTGACCGCCGCATATTTAAATGGCATTGCTATCGCAGTGGCCCTTGCTGGTGCTCTGACGCCGACATTGACTGGAGTTCAAACAAATCCTGGTCCGGTGAATTGGGGAACGGCTGGAATCGTCGCGATATGTGTTGTGGTCTCATTATCGTTTCATATGCTTGCGCGGCGAGCGCTCAATGAACTAGCTGAGTAATTTTACAATGTATGGCGGTAGGCGCTGATCACTACGGTTTTTCGCTATATCTTTCAAAATATAACTCTAGCCAAAAGCATCTATCCATCGATATATATCCTCAAACATTTCGCTTGAGGAGAACGCATCCATGCAAACCCATCGTCGTCACTGGTTGAAGGTCGCCGCAGCAACGGCTTCGGCGCTCTGGCTCGGCCTTACCGTTATGGCCGCACCGGCGGCAGCGCAGGAAAAGGTGACGGTATTTGCCGCCGCCAGCATGAAGAATGCTCTGGATGCCGCCGATGCCGCGTGGTCGAAGGAGACCGGCAAGTCGGTGACCGTGTCCTATGCGGCAAGCTCGGCGCTGGCAAAACAGATCGAAGCCGGTGCTCCGGCCGATGTGTTCATCTCCGCCGATCTCGACTGGATGGATTACGTTGCCAAGAAGTCGCTGATCAAGGCCGACACGCGTTCCAACCTGCTCGGCAACCGCATCGTGCTGGTTGCCGAAAAGGGCAAGGCGAAGACCGTGGACATCAAGTCCGGTTTCGACCTTTCGACGCTGGTCGGTGACAGCAAGCTTGCCATGGGTGCGGTCGACAGCGTTCCGGCCGGCAAATATGGCAAGGCCGCGCTCGAAAAGCTTGGCGCGTGGACGGCTGTCGAAAAGAAGGTTGCCGGTGCCGAAAGCGTTCGTGCAGCGCTTGCGCTGGTGTCGCGCGGCGAAGCCGCCTATGGCATCGTTTACCAGACGGATGCGGCTGCCGATCCGGGTGTCGAGATCGTCGGCACGTTTCCGGAAGACAGCCACCCGGCGATCATCTATCCGGTTGCCCTCCTGTCGGAATCCAAAAGTGCCGATGCGGCTGCCTATCTCGATTTCCTGAAGTCGGACAAGGCAGCGCCGTTCTTTACGGCGCAGGGCTTTACGGTTCTGAAGAAGTAAGCGCTTTATAGTTTTCGAGATGGATCGCGGCTCCTGCTGAAAGGTGGGGGCCGCATTTTTGAGATGGATCTTGTTGTTTTGGACTGGCTGACGCTGAGCGATGAGGAATGGACGGCGATCCGCTTGAGCCTGCGGATCTCGGGCATTGCCATGCTCGTCAGTCTGCCGTTCGGTATTCTGGTGGCGCTGGCGCTGGCGCGTGGAAAATTCTGGGGTAAGTCCATTCTCAACGGCATCGTGCATCTGCCGCTGATCCTGCCGCCTGTTGTCACCGGCTTCATTCTTCTTGTTCTGTTCGGCAGGCGCGGTGTCATCGGCGCCTTTCTCGACCAGTATCTTGGCATTGTCCTGTCGTTCCGCTGGACCGGGGCAGCGCTCGCCTGCGGTGTCATGGGTTTTCCGCTGATGGTGCGCTCCATCCGCCTGTCGATCGAGGCGGTCGATGGCAAGCTGGAAGAGGCGGCCGGCACGCTCGGCGCCAGTCCCGCCTGGGTTTTTCTCACGGTCACGCTGCCGCTGATCCTGCCCGGCATCATTGCCGGCGCCATTCTGTCGTTTGCCAAGGCGATGGGCGAGTTCGGTGCCACCATCACCTTCGTGTCCAACATTCCCGGCGAAACGCAGACGCTGTCCGCCGCCATCTACACGTTTACGCAGGTGCCGGGCGGTGATGCCGGGGCGATGCGGCTCACCATCGTTGCAGTGATCATTTCCATGGCGGCGCTGCTGGCGTCGGAATTCATGGCCTATATGGTCGGCAAGAAGGTGCGGCCCGAATGACGCTGGAGGTGGAAACCAGAACCAGGCTCGGGACATTCGAGCTCGATGCATCCTTCACCTCGCAACAGGGGGTGACGGCTTTGTTCGGCCGCTCGGGTTCGGGCAAGACGTCGATGATCCGCATCATCGCCGGCCTGACGCGCGCCCAGAACAGCCGTGTCGTGCTGGATGGCGAGGTGCTGGCCGATACGGCGCGCGGCATTTTTCAGCCCCCCCACAAGCGCCGCTTCGGTTACGTGTTTCAGGAGGCGCGGCTGTTTCCGCATCTGGATGTGCGCAAGAACCTCAATTACGGCCGCTGGTTTGCGCCGAAATCCGGCCGGGTCGACAATTTCGACCAGGTGGTGAACCTGCTCGGCATCGATGGTCTGCTTGACCGCCGGCCCGGAAAACTGTCGGGCGGCGAGCAGCAGCGGGTGGCGATCGGGCGCGCACTTCTGTCTTCGCCGCGCCTGCTTCTGATGGACGAGCCATTGGCAGCGCTGGATGAAAGCCGCAAGAACGAGGTCCTGCCCTATCTGGAGCGCCTGCGCGACGAGCTGGGCCTGCCGATCGTTTATGTCAGCCATTCGGTGGCGGAAGTGGCGCGGCTGGCCGATCGGGTCGTGCTGATGAAGGACGGACGCATCGAGGCGACCGGCAGTGCATCCGAAGTGCTGCGCGGGCTCGGCAGCGAAACGCGCGAGGCGGCAAGCGTGGTGGCCGGCACGGTGGAGGACGTGGATCAGGAGCACCGTCTGGCGCGTGTGCAAACGGCCGCCGGCATCCTGCTGGTGCCGGTGGAGCAGGCGCAGGTGGGCAAGACTGTGCGTGTTCTGGTGCCGGCGCGCGACGTGATGATCGCCACGTCGCGACCCGAAGGCTTGAGCGCCCTCAATATACTCTCCGGCACGGTGGAAGGCATCGATGCCGATGGCGATGGCTTGATCGGCGTGCGCATCCTCTGTGGCAGCGAGATCATTTTGGCGCGGATTACTGCATTCTCCGGAAAGACGCTCGGGCTCGCGCCGGGCCAACCGGTATTCGCCGCCATCAAGACGGCGGCGCTGGAGCGGCGTTAATCCTCGGGCTTTTCGCTGGTGGTCATTGTGGCGCGGTGTTTTTCCAGCCAGGCGAGATCAGTGTCTATGGTCTTGATCACGGTTGTCTGCACGGCATGCATACGGGCCAGAAGCTCTTCACCAAAGGCGGTCAGGGCTGCACCGCCGCCCTGCTTGCCGCCACGCTGGCTTTCCACCACCGGCTGGCGAAACATGTGGTTCAGCTCATCGACCAGCAGCCAGGCGCGGCGATACGACATGTCCATGGCGCGGCCGGCCGCGGAAATCGAGCCGGTTTCGCGGATGAATTCCATCAGTTGAACCTTGCCGCGTCCGAGCCTGATGCCGCCCGGAAAATCCACGCGCAGGATGATCTTCAGTTCATGTCCTCCGGTTTTCTTCATGCGGCGAGGCTCCTCCAAACCATCCTGATGTATCAATGACAGTTATTGTCAAAGGTTGCGACCTAATAACCTGCCTTGATATCAACGGTTTTCGGCATTTTTCCGGTCTGGCGCCATTGGCGAATGTTGGCGGCAACGATGCCGGCGGCGGTAAAGCGGTCGGTCGGGCCGGAAATATGCGGCAGCACGGTGACGGATGGATGTGCCCAGAAGGGCGATGTGGCCGGCAGCGGCTCCTGCGCAAACACATCGAGCACGGCATGTGACAGGCGGCCGGCATCGAGTGCAGCGATCAGGTCTGTATCGACGATGATCGGCCCGCGGGCAAAGTTGATGATGGCGGCGCCGGGCTTCATCTGGCTCAGCCGGCGCGCATCCAGCATGCCGCGGGTTTCCGCCGTCAGCGGCATCAGGCAGACGAGAATATCGGCAGCGCCCAGAATGTGCTCGAAACCGCCTTCCCCGGAAACCGTCTCGATATCGCCGAGCACTTTGGGGCTGCGGCTCCAGCCGATGGTATTGAAGCCTGCACCTTTCAGGCGATCGGCTGCTGCCTTGCCCAGTTCGCCGAGGCCGAGAAGGCCGACGGTGACGTCACGCGGGTGGCGATAGTCGCGCGGTGCCCATTCCGCCTTCTTCTGGCTGAGGCGGTAGGCCGGCATGTCGCGGTGCAGATAATAGGTCCAGGCCAGCACGGCTTCGGCCATGACGCGGGCAAGTTCGGGATCGACAAGGCGCACGATCGGTGCTGCATCCGGCCCGAGTTCAGCCACCAGCCGCTCGACGCCGGCCCAGAGGCTATGGATCCAATTTATATTGGGTAGCTCCGCCACATGCGCCGGATCGGGATTGGCGACGATCGCCAGTTCCGCTTGCAGGCGCTGCTCGGCACTCATGTCGCGGAAGGAAAGGATGGTTTCCTCCGGCAGCGCATCGGCAAGCGTATCCTTCCAGACCGCCTCCGTTGCTGCATCCATGCGGGTGACGAGGGCAAGCGGCTTTGGCATGGCGGCATCTTTCCGGGGTTGTGGGCGTTCAGGCGCGTTTCGACCCTCTAGCACGCAAGCAAACAGCTTCCAATCATTGCACGTTATATTTCAATAGGATGATGATATAGCGCGCGACTGGTCCTGATGTTATCGATTTGCATCACTGCTTCGCCCGAAACATCAGTCAGGAAAAACACACATGTCGCGCATCGTTTATCTCAATGGCCAGTGGCTGCCCGAGAGTGAAGCAAAGGTTTCGATCTTCGACCGCGGTTATACCTTTGCCGATGCCATTTATGAGGTGACGGCGGTGATCGGCGGCAAGCTGCTGGATTATCCCGGCCATACGGCACGGCTGAAGCGTTCGCTGGAAGCGATCGGCATACCCATGCCGGTCAGCGATGATGTGCTGCTGGATCTGCATCACGAGATCGTTGCGAAAAACGGCGTCGATGAGGGTCTGATCTATCTGCAGGTTTCGCGCGGCGCCGAGGATCGCAATTTTCTCTACGCCTCCGACCTGACGCCGACATTTTCCATGTTCACGCAGGCCTTTCCGGTTCTGGCCAATCCGAAGGTCGAAAGCGGCATAACGGTGGTGAGCATGCCGGATGGTCGCTGGGTGAACCGGCAGATCAAGACGGTGCAGCTGCTCTATTCGTCGCTGGCCAAGATGGAAGCAAAGAAGCAGGGCGCCGATGATGTGATCTTCGTCGAGGATGGTTTCATCACCGAGGCAAGTTCGGCCAATTTCCATATCATCACCAAGCGCGGCGTGCTGGTGACGCGCCACCTTTCCAACGCGCTGCTGCACGGCATCACGCGGGCCTCTGTGCTCGGGCTTGCCGAAAAGGCGGAACTGACATTCGAGGAGAGGGCGTTTTCGGTGGAGGAGGCGCTGGATGCCGCCGAGGCTTTTGTGACGTCGGCGACCAATTTCGTCATGCCGGTGGTCTCGATCGATGGAAAGCCCGTTGGCGACGGCAAGCCGGGCGTGGCAACGCTGAAGCTGCGTGAGATCTATATCGCCGACAAGCTGGCACACGCGATCGGCCGCTGAGGCCGGATCAGTCCATCTGCCCACATACTGGTCGGCGCCAAGATGAGGCGCCGTCCAAAATTTCAGCACTAATGCCCATTATTTGACTTTTTGCATAAAAAGTCGGCGCTATTTTTGCTCAGTTGGTGAGGATCGGCTTCGGCTCATCATCATGGAGAGCCTCTTCATGATACCAGGATCCACCAAAAGCGAGGTCGGAAAACGCCACGCTCGGGCCTGTATCGGGTGCCGTCGGGGTGAGGATGCGGGATGTGCCCGCAGCGCGCCAGGCGGCACGACCGCCCACCGGGAACTGCAAAACCGTCGCTGTCTGTCTTTCGAAATTCGTCGTCATGATTTTCGTCCGATGTCGTGTGGTTACGTCCGCACGGCCGCATTTGCCTATCATTTATTCCATAAGCCTTAAATTAAGTCAAGAATCAGATTATTATTTGTGCTTTTAGACCATTATTTAGGCAATCGTGTTTGTTTGATTGTGGGGCGTGCAGAATGCGCGTTATTTCGGTCAACGATTGAGGTTTGCCGATTGTTCCCGCCTACGGAGTGGCGCGGAAAGCGCCATGGTGTTTTTTTACGCTGTGTGAAATGGTGCCGTGCGTCGTGTTTGTGTGCGCTGCGGAATCGATTTTTTCGCGGCCTTTTCGAATCTGGCACGCCCCATGCATTGTTCTTGGCATCCATGATGGACCCGCCCCATGACGTGGGTGGCCATTGGATGTTGCGCTCATTCAGACAGCATCAGTAGAGAGAACAGATGACGAAATTTAAGCTCGAGTACATTTGGCTGGACGGCTACACCCCGGTTCCGAACCTGCGCGGCAAGACCCAGGTCAAGGAATTCGAAAGCTTCCCGACGCTGGAACAGCTGCCGCTCTGGGGCTTTGACGGTTCGTCCACGATGCAGGCCGAAGGCCGCAGCTCGGACTGCGTTCTCAAGCCGGTTGCCATCTATCCTGATCCGGCCCGCACCAACGGCGTACTGGTCATGTGCGAAGTCATGATGCCGGATGGCGTCACGCCGCACGCTTCCAACAGCCGCGCCACCATTCTTGACGACGAAGACGCATGGTTCGGCTTCGAGCAGGAATACTTCTTCTACGAAAACGGCCGTCCGCTCGGCTTCCCGGAGCAGGGCTACCCGGCTCCGCAGGGTCCTTATTATTGCGGCGTCGGCGCCAGCAATGTTGGCCCGGTTGCTCGCGAAATCGTCGAAGAGCATCTCGACCAGTGCCTTGCTGCCGGCATCAACCATGAAGGCATCAACGCCGAAGTGGCCAAGGGTCAGTGGGAATTCCAGATTTTTGGCAAGGGCTCCAAGCGCGCCGCCGACCAGATCTGGATGGCCCGTTACCTGCTGCAGCGCCTGACCGAACAGTACGGCATCGACGTCGAATATCACTGCAAGCCGCTCGGCGACACCGACTGGAACGGCTCGGGCATGCATTGCAACTTCTCGACCAAGTACATGCGCGAAGTTGGCGGCAAGGAATATTTCGAAGCCCTGATGGGTCAGTTCGAAAAGAACCTCGAAGCCCATATCGCCGTTTACGGCCCGGACAACGACAAGCGTCTGACCGGCAAGCACGAAACCGCTCCGTGGAACAAGTTCTCCTACGGCGTTGCTGACCGTGGCGCGTCGATCCGCGTTCCGCATTCCTTCGTCAACAACGGTTACAAGGGTTACCTTGAAGACCGTCGTCCGAACTCGCAGGGTTGCCCTTACCAGATCGCTTCGCAGGTTCTGAAGACGATTTCGGAAGTGCCGCTCGCCAAGTCGGCTGCCGCTTAAGTCTCCCAAGACTTCCAGAAAAGCCGCCGGTTGCGAAAGCAGCCGGCGGCTTTTTCGTTTCTGAACCGTGAAGTCTCGTCGTCAGGCGGCGCCGGCCGGATCGCCGATCGGCAGCAGGGCCGGGTCGAGCGGCGGATCGTTCGGGTTCTTGCTGTCGCCGGGATCCTTCACCGGCGGCGCCGGTGGTTTTTCCTGTACGCGGTCGGGAATGCCGGGAGTCGATGTCGGGCCGCGCGGTGTCTCAATGTCCTGTGTCGGGATCGGATCGCGATTGGGCATGTCCTGTCTCCTTCTATCTCTGTTCACTGAGACAACCAACGCAACGGCCAGAGGTTCCCGATCGTGATCGGACCGGCGTGTTCTTTACCAATCCCCACATAACTGTCGCAGAACGCGAGTGGCCTGCATTTTCGATTCGACAAAAACGCCTACATTCGTTACCGGTTAAACGATTAATCACGGCATTACTTTCCACCCGGTCAACGTTGCTTTCATGTCGCGTCAGAAACCTAAGCTTGCAAGGATCGCAGACAGCCTTGGCGTTTCAACCGCCACGGTGTCCAATGCCTTGTCTGGAAAGGGCCGGGTATCGCCGGAACTGGCGGAGCGTATTCGCGCAACGGCTGCCGAACTCGGTTATGTGCCGAGTGTTGCCGGTCGTGCGCTGCGCACCGGTCGCAGCGGCGTTCTTGGTCTGGTGCTGGCCGATATCAGCAATCCGCTCTTTCCAAAACTCGCGCAAGCCATTGAAAATTCTGCCGCCAAGGCCGGTTATGGCATCCTGATTGCCGACTCTCATGGTGATGTCGCGGCGCAGACGCAGGCGATCGAACGGCTGATCGAGCGCGGTGTCGATGGCATGATCGTCGTGCCGCGTCGTGGTACCTGGGTCACCGGCGCCAGCTGTCCGGTTGCCGTCATCGACAGTCCTTCGACGCCCGGCAACACGGTTGCCGCCGATCACTGGTCCGGCGGGCAGGGGCTCGGGGTTCATCTGGTTTCGCTCGGTCACGCCCATGTGCTTCTGCTTGGCAACAACCAGTCGTCGAATGTGCAGAACGATCGCCTCGGTGGCGTGAAGGCAGGTCTTGGCAGTGCCAGAGTGGAAACGGTCTGGATCGAAAAGCTGGAATCAACGGCCGGGCAGGGCTGCTCGCTTGGGCTTGAAGAGGCAGTTGCGCGTGGCGTGACGGCGATTGCAGCCGTTTCCGATCTGGTGGCCTTACGCGCCCTCACCGAATTGCAGCGCGCCGGCATTGCCGTGCCGGAAGATGTCAGCGTCACCGGTTTCGATGACCTGATCTGGTCGTCAGTGGTCACGCCCGGCCTGACGACGATGCGCATGGATGTCGCAACCATTGCCGATATCGCCATTGCTGCCGTGCTTGAGGCGATCAATCAGCCCAAATCCGCCGAGCCGCGGCGCGGTGACGGTGAAACGGTTACTGCCAGCCAACCGAAAGTGCCGATGGAGCTGGTTCTTCGTCAGTCGACAGGCCCGGCCAGAACTTCCGCATCCCATAAAGATAATAAAACCGAAAACCTCACAGCAGGAGAACTCATACAATGAATAAGGTCATGCTTGCATCCGGCGTCGCCCTGATGCTGTCCACGGGCGCTGCCCACACTGCGTTCGCGCAGGAAAAGACGCTGACGATTTCCGTCTATGCGTTGGCGCAGGACGAATACAAGAAGATCGTCTACACGCCGTTCGAAGAAAAATGCGGCTGCAAGCTGGTTGTCGAAACCGGCAACAGCGTCGAGCGCATCGCCAAGATGGACGCCAACAAGGCCAATCCGGTCGTCGATATGGCGGTCGTTTCGATGGCGGACGCATTGTCGGCAGCGCGTGCCGGCCTGGTCGACAAGATCGATACGTCGAAGATCGCCAGCTACGACAAGCTCTATGATATCGCCAAGGATCCGAACGGCGACGGCATGAGCATCGGCTACACGTTCTATGCGACGTCCATCGCCTATCGTTCAGACAAGATGAAGATCGATAGCTGGGCCGACCTTCTGAAGCCGGAATATGCCGCGCATATCGCATGGCCGAATGTCACCACCAACCAGGGCCCGCCGTCGCTCTACATGCTGGGCCTTGCTCTCGGCAAGGATACGCCGGATCTGGCTGCCCCGATCGAAGCCGTTGGCGCTGCCAAGGACGATATCGTCACCTTCTATGAAAAGTCGTCGCAGCTGGTGCAGCTGATGCAACAGGAAGAAATCTGGGCAGCGCCGATCGGCCGCTTCACCTGGGCGCCTTTCGCCAAGCTCGACATGCCGATTGCCTGGGCGACGCCGAAGGAAGGCCAGACCGGCGGCATGAACGTCATGATCGTCACCAAGAATTCCAAGAACCGCGATCTGGCGCTGCAGTTCATGGATTTCTGGCTGTCGGCCGACATCCAGTCGAAGCTGGCCGAAGCGCTGATCGACAGCCCGGCCAATTCCGAGGCCAAGGTTTCCGAGGCGGCTGCCAAGAACCTCACCTATGGCGAGGCAACGGCCAAGAGCCTGAAGCTGATCCCGTCGGCTGTCTCGCTTGATAACCGTGCCGGCTGGCTGAAGAGCTGGAACGAGAAGGTCGGGCAGTAAGAAGCAAGGCTTTCGGTTAGGCGGAGCCCCTCACCAACAAAATCTAGCACTTAGCTTTGCTAAGATGCTGATTTTGTAACCTCTCCCTCAAGGGGAGAGGTAGGCCCGCAGCAATGCCGCCCTTCATCTCTCCCCTTGAGGGAGAGAAAGCGATTTCAACATCTTAGCTTTAGCTAAGTGTTAGAAATCGCAAGTGAGGGGCAATGACTGACGACGTTGGAGACTAATAAAACATGTTCCAAAACAGGGCCGAGGCCCTCGCACTGGCTTTGCCGGCCGCGCTGTTTGCAGCGGCGGTCTTCATCGTGCCGGTGGTGATCCTCCTCTCCGACGGGTTTCGGGCGCCGGGTGGCGGCTGGACGATTTCCGCCTATACGGATTTCTTCTCCAGCTCGCTCAATCAGGCCGTCTTCCTGCGTACGCTGAAGCTCGGCGCGCTCGTCACCATCGTGGCAGCCGTCATCGGTTATGCGGCGGCGTTTGCCATCGTCAGCCTTGAACCCGGCGCCAAGGGCAAGGTCACCGGCCTGATCGTGCTGCCGTTGATGATTTCGCCGGTTGCGCGTACCTATGCATGGATCGTCATTCTCGGCCGCACCGGCATCGTCAATCAGGCGTTTCAGGCGCTGGGCATTAGCGAAGCACCGTTGCGCATCCTGTTTTCGGAAACCGCCATCTTCATCGGCCTGCTGCAGCTTTTTCTGCCGCTGATGATCATCTCGCTGATCTCGGCGCTTGAAAACATGCCGAAGGACGCCATTCCGGCGGCCCGCGTGCTCGGTGCCAACTGGTTTCAGGTGTTCTGGAAGGTCATCCTGCCGCTCACCAAGGAAGGTGTGGTCATTGGCGGAACGCTCGTCTTTACCGGCTGCCTCACCGCCTATATCACCCCCGCCATTCTCGGCGGCTCCAAGGTGCTGATGCTGGAAACGCTGTTGTATCAGCAGGTTTCGGTCTCCAACAATTTTGTCGCGGCCAGCGTCATTGCGCTGATCCTCATCGTCATGAGCTTTGCCGCCAACATTCTGCTGAAACGTGTCGCCACCGCGCGCAACAAGACAACGCGCAACACAAAGGGGACCGCGTGATGATGGCCCGCAATCTGTTCATCCCGATCACGCTCGGTCTGGTTATCGCCTTCCTGATCGGCCCATTCCTGATCATCGTCGCCGCCTCGTTTTCGGCCGGCGAAACGCTGGCCTTTCCGCCGCAGGGCTTTTCGCTGCGCTGGATCGCAAAAGTGTTCACCGTCGAAAGCTTTCGCGACAGCTTTTTCATGTCGCTGTTCCTGGCCATCGGCGGCACGCTGGCAGCCCTGATCCTCGGCATTCCGGCATCCTACGCGCTGTCGCGCTACAAGCTGCCGGGGGCGGAAACCATCCGCACCATCGTCTCGGCACCGATCATCGTGCCCGGCATCATCGTCGGCCTGTCGCTGCTGCGCTACATCGTCGTGCCGTTTCAGGTCGGCATCACGCTTGCGCTGTTTCTGGCGCATACGGCGCTGATCCTGCCCTATGCCGTGCGCGTCGTCTCGGCCAGCCTCGGCAATTTGCGCTCCGATATCGAGGAGGCGGCAGTACTGCTCGGCTCGTCGCGGCTTGGTGCCTTCTTCCGGGTGGTGCTGCCCAACATCCGCGGCGGCATCATGTCCGCCTTCATTCTCGGCTTCGTCACCTCGTTCAATCAGGTGCCGGTCTCGCTGTTTCTCTCGGGTCCCGGCGTGCGCACGCTGCCGGTCGATATGATCGCCTACATGGAAATCGTCTTCGACCCCTCCGTCGCGGCGCTCTCGGCGCTGCTCGCCTTCATGTCCATCGGCATCGTTTTTATCGCCGAACGTTTTCTGGGGTTCTCCCGTTATGTCTGATCAAAACTTTCTCACCCTCGAAAACCTGACGCTTGCCTATGGCGATACCGTTGCCGTCAAGGATCTGAACCTCACCATCGGCAAGGGCGAACTCGTTGCTTTCCTTGGGCCATCGGGCTGCGGCAAGACCACGACGATGCGGGCGATCGCCGGCCTTCTGTCGCCTGCCTCCGGCCATGTGAAGCTTGATGGCGTCGATATCACCCGCGTTTCGGCCAACAAGCGCAATGTCGGCCTGATGTTCCAGTCCTACGCACTGTTTCCGCATCTGTCGGTCTATGAAAACGTCGCCTTCGGCCTGCGCCTGAAGAAGACGCCGGCGGCCGAACTCGACAAGCGCGTGCGCGCCGGCATCACCTCCGTCGGCCTGACGGATTATGCCGATCGAAAGCCGGCCGAACTGTCCGGTGGCCAGCAGCAGCGCGTGGCGCTGGCCCGCTCCATGGTGATGGAGCCGAAAGTTCTGCTACTGGACGAGCCGCTCTCCAACCTCGATGCGCGCCTGCGCCTCGACATGCGCTCGGAACTGCAGCGCGTGCAGAAGGAAACCGGCGTGACGATGATTTTTGTCACGCATGATCAGGGCGAAGCACTTTCTTTGGCTGATCGCATTGTTGTGATGAAGCGTGGTGCTATAGAACAGATAGGATCGCCGGAAGATATCTATAACCGCCCCACTTCCGCCTTCGTTGCAGACTTCGTTGGCTTCGAGAATATTTTTGAACTTTCAGACGGACGACTGAAGACCCCCAAGGGTCTGGTCGAGATTTCCGGACCGGTCCCGATAGCGGCGGGACTGGCCTGGCGGCCGCGCATGGTCACCCTGGGCTCAGGTCCTTTCCAGGGAGCGGTGCGCGGCGCATCCTTTGCCGGCAACAGCCGCGAATACCTGCTCGATACGCCGCTCGGCCCCATCAAGGCCGAGGTCGATGCTGCCCTGCCGTCGCATGAACTCGGCGCTGAACTGGCTTTCGATCTGCCGGTTGCCGCTGCCGCGCAATTGCGCAAGTTCGGGTAACGGGCATGGGTGTTTGGATCGATACCGATATGGGCTTTGACGACATCGCCGCCATCATGGTGGTGGATGCCGCAGCCCGTACGCGGCCGGAACTTATCATCGACGGCGTGTCGCTGGTGCTCGGCAATGCGCCGCTCGATCAGGTGAAGAAAAATGCCGTAGGCGCGGTACATGCCTTCGGCTGGCAGTTCCCGATCCACTCCGGCCGTGCGCTGCCGGTGCTTGGCAAGCTGGAAACCGCAACCTCCATCCTCAGCGACCACGGCATGCCGACAACTGGTCTGCGCCTGCCGGATGTTGCCGTGCCTGATATGGGCGATGCCTTCGAGGCCTTGTGCCGCTGGCTGGAAGGCGAGGGGCCACATCGTATCCTCGCACTCGGGCCACTCACCAATATTGCAGCTGTTGCACTGGCGAGACCGGATCTCGCCGCCCGTATCACCGATCTCGTCTGGATGGGCGGTGCGGTGACGGCCGGCAATCACACGGCCTCCGCCGAATTCAACGCCTTTGCCGATCCCGAAGCGATCGCCATCGTGCTGGCGCATGGCATTCCGTTCAGGATGGTCGATCTCGATCTCTGCCGTCAGGTTCTGGCAGCGCCTTCCGATGTCGAACCGGTGCGCGCCGCCGGTGGCCGCAATGCGGCCCTGATCGCCGATCTGCTGGATGGTTTCATCGCCATTGCCACCAGCCGTGGCCGTGCCGCCATGGCGCTTTACGATGCCGTCGCGGCCGTTGCCTTCATCGACGAAAGCCTTGTCGATTGGCGTCCCGCGCGCATCGATGCCGAGCTGACGGGAACTTTCACGCGCGGCCGTACCGTGGTGGAGACGCGATCGGCCAAGGCTGAATTCAACGCCGCCTATGCTGCGGCGATCAAGGTCGATCCTGCGCGGTCGATCATTCTGGAAACATTGCATGGGGAGGCAAGCCGTTGAACGATATCATCATCAACGTCCACAAATTCACCGATCCCGACCTGCGCAGCCGCGCCATTGCCGCCGCTCGCGGCGATGCGCCCTTCGATATCCTGATCACCGGCGGCACGCTGGTCGATGTGATGACCGAGGAACGCCGTTTGGCCGATATCGGTCTCGTGGGTCCGATCATCGCCAGCGTTCATGCGCCCGGCCACCGCTCGGACGCGGCCGAGATCATCGACGCCAAGGGTGCCTTCATCACGCCCGGCCTGATCGACATGCACATGCATATCGAAAGCTCGATGGTGACGCCGGCAACCTACGCTGCCTCCGTCATGCCGCGTGGTGTCACCAGCATCGTCTGGGATCCGCATGAATTCGGCAATGTCCATGGCATCGATGGCGTGCGTTGGGCTGTCGAGGCGATCAAGGCGCTGCCGTTGCGCTCCGTCGTGCTGGCACCGTCTAGCGTGCCGTCCGCTCCGGGTTATGAGACGGCCGGCGCCGATTTCGATGCTGGGGTGATCGAGGAACTGCTGCTCTGGCCAAAGATCGGCGGCCTTGCCGAAGTCATGAACATGCGCGATGTGATCAACCGCGAGCCGCGCATGGCGGCCATCATGCAGGTCGCCCTCACGTCGGAAAAGCTGGTTTGCGGCCATGCCCGCGGCCTGACGGGTGGCGATCTTGCCGCCTTCATGATCGCCGGTGTCACATCCGATCACGAACTGACCTCCGCCGCCGACCTGATGGAAAAACTGCGCGCCGGCCTGACGATCGAATTGCGCGGTTCGCACGACCATCTTCTGCCGGAATTTGTCGCTTCGCTGAATACGCTCGGTCACCTGCCATCATCGGTGACGTTGTGCACCGATGACGTCTTTCCGGACGATCTCTTGAAAGCCGGCGGTCTGGATGATGTCGTGCGCCGTCTGGTGCGTTACGGGCTGAAGCCGGAATGGGCGCTGAAGGCCGCGACCATCAATGCCGCCAACCGCCTCGAGCGCGCCGATCTCGGTCTGATCGCTGCCGGCCGTCGTGCCGATATCGTCATCTTCGAGGATCTCACCGATTTCCGCGCCCGCCACGTTTTCGCCAGCGGCACACAAGTTGCCAGAGACGGTGCAATGACGGTGGCAACGCCTATGGTCGACACCGGGCCTTTGACCGATTCCGTCAAGCTTTCGAACCTGACTGAAAACGATTTTCGCGTCGCGTCGAATGGTTCGCGGGTGAAACTGGCAGTCATCGACCGTCCACGCTTCACGCAATGGGCCGAAGCGGAGGCCGATGTCGTTGATGGTTATGTCGTGCCGCCAGCGGGCACCACGATGATCGCCGTCACACATCGTCACGGTGTTGCGGAAACCTCGACCAAGGTCGGTTTCCTCGGCAGCTGGGGCAACTGGCGCGGTGCATTTGCCACCACCGTTGCCCATGACAGCCATAACCTCACCGTGTTCGGCGGCAATGCTGCTGATATGGCGGTCGCTGCCAATGCCGTCATTGAAGCGGGCGGTGGACTGGCTGTTGCAGCGGAAGGCAAGGTCATCGCCATCCTGCCGCTACCGTTGTCGGGACTGGTTTCCGATGCACCGCTTGGCGATGTCGCGGAAGGTTTTGCAGCCGTCCGTTCCGCCATGGACACGATTGTCGAATGGCAGCCACCCTATCTGATTTTCAAGGCATGCTTCGGCGCAACGCTCGCCTGTAATGCTGGGCCTCACCAGACTGACCGGGGCGTCGCAGACGTCATCACCGGAAAGCTTCTGGAAACACCCGTCATCGAGACGTTGCGCTGATGCTATCGCCGGGGACGGGGGTCAGGACCTCGTCTCCGGCGACATAGCGCCAGCAAACATGTAACCGACGCCGCGCACCGAACGGATCAGGTGCGGCTTGGCCGGATCCACCTCTATCTTCTTGCGCAGACGCGCCACCTGGGCATCGATTGAACGGTCGAACACATCCAGATCGCGGCCGCGCGTCTGGTTCATCAGCACTTCGCGGGTAAGCACACGGCCGGCATTGCGGGCAAGCACCGTCAGCATGTCGAATTCGCCGGTCGTCAGTTCCACCTCCTGCCCGGTCGGATCGAGCAGCCGGCGGCGTGACTGTTCCAGCTTCCAGCCATCGAACTCGATGGCATCGGTTGGTTCCGCCGCATGGCTTTCCACCGGACGGCGGCGGCGCAGGATGCTGCGCACGCGTGCCAACACTTCGCGCAGATGAAACGGTTTCGCCATGTAATCGTCGGCGCCGACTTCCAGCCCGACGATACGGTCGAGCACGTCGTCACGGCCGGTCAGCATGATGATCGGGATATCGGATGTGGTGCGGATTTCGCGCGCCAGCGTCAGACCGTCCTCGCTCTGCGGCAGAACGAGATCGAGCAGGATGAGGTCGATCGTATGCTCGGCCATCAGCTTGCGCATGCCGGTGCCGTCTGCGGCGCCATGCACGACAAACCCCTCATCCTCGAAATAGCGCTGGACCATCTGGCGAATTCTCGCCTCGTCATCCACGATCAGGATATGGTCCGCACGCTTCTCGATTTTCGCCATTCGCAGCCCGACTCAAAGTCTCTGTTACACACCGTCACACGATTTAACGCACGGTAACATGCGCGGCATCAACGTGTCACCGCGACGCAGCAAAACAGAACCTGTCAAATGCTATTGGGTTCAGGGGATTTCGCGATGCTGTCGGTTGCATATAGTGCTGAAGCAAAACACGTAACGGCCGCAAGGCTTGCGCCGCAGCCGGAACGGCTGGAAGAGCTTTTTTGTGCGGTGCCGCGCGAATCTTTTGAAGCCGGCGAAGGTGTCTTCTGGGAAGGCGACCAGGCCGACCACGTCTTCAAGGTCTCGGAAGGCGTGCTGCGGGTGTTCAAGATCATCGCTGACGGTCGCCGTGTCATTACCGGCTTTCTTTATGCCGGTGATCTGGTCGGCCTGTCGCTGAAGGATCGTTATCTCTACAGCGCCGAAGCCGTCACCCCGGTTCGCCTGCGTCGTCTGGCCCGCAAGCCTTTTGCCGAAGCGCTTGAAAAATGGCCGGACCTGCGCCCGCAGTTTTTTGCCCGCGTCTGTGACGAGATGGCGACCGCCCAGGACCAGATGGTGCTTCTGTCGCGCAAGAGCGCCGAGGAACGTGTTGCCACTTTCCTGATGCTGCTCGCCCGCCGTCTGCACGGCTGCCACCCGATCGGCCGCCGCATCCATCTGCCGATGAGCCGTCTCGACATGGCCGATTATCTCGGCCTCACCATCGAAACGGTATCGCGCACCATCACCAAGCTGGTTGCACGCGGTGTCATCAGCCCCGAAGGGCGCCACGATTTTGCGATCTGCAAACCAGGAAAACTGCTTGCGCTCTGCGGTGATGGCGATAGTTACGAAGAAACGATCGACCGCGAGCCAAAGATGCGACAGGCGATCTGGCCACACTGAAGGCCGGGATTGGGATACGGCATGGACGACCAAATCATCGACAAGGGCGAGGGCGACCTCGCCCTCAAACTTTCTGCACTCGACCCGCTGCATATCGTCGTGCACGATGGAGACGGCGTGATCCGTAACTGGAGCACCGGCAGCGGCAGGCTTTTTGGCTGGTCCGCGCGCGAGGCGGTCGGCAGTACCCTGACCGATATTCTGGCGCCTGAAGAAGCGCTGTCCATCCCCGAGATTGATGCCGTCATCCGCATGTATGGCCGCTGGAAGGGCAATCTCGTCTATCGCCATCGCGATGGTCATCCGATTTCGGTTCTCAGCCGCTGGCTGCATCTGCCGCAGGAAAATGGCCTGCCGCCGCTGATCATGCAGGTCAATGAGGATTTTGAAGCAGCCGCCTCGATCCGCGAGGATCTGGCGGCGCGCGAGGCGCATTTCCGCTCGATCCTGCAGACCGTGCCGGAGGCCATGGTCGTCATCGACGAGCTCGGTATCATCACGTCGTTCAGTTCGGCTGCGGAAGACCTGTTCGGTTATCAGGCGAGCGAGGTCGAAGGCCGCAATGTGTCCATGCTGATGCCGAACCCGGATCGCGAGCATCACGACCGTTACATCGGCAAATATCTGGCCACCGGCCATCGCCGCATCATCGGTATCGGCCGCGTGGTCAAAGGCTTACGTAAAGACGGCACGACCTTTCCGATGGAACTGGCCGTCGGTGAGGCGCTGTCGAACGGCAAGCGCGTCTTCACCGGTTTCGTGCGCGATCTGACCAGTCGCCACAAGATAGAGGAAGAACTGCGGCAGGCGCAGAAGATGGAAGCGATTGGCCAGCTCACCGGCGGCCTTGCCCACGATTTCAACAACCTGCTCACCATCATCAGCGGCAATCTCGAAATCGCCGAGGCCAAGGTCACCGATCCCAAGGTGCAGATCCTGCTGCGGGAAGCGCAGGGGGCGACCGATGACGGCGCCAAGCTGACCGGGCAATTGCTGGCCTTCGGGCGAAAACAGCCACTCAACCCGAAACTGACCGATCTCGGCCAGATGATCGCCAGTTTTTCCGAGCTTATCCGCCGCACCATCGGTGACCGTATCGAGCTGCGGACCGTCGTCACCGGCGGCGCCAACGAGGCGCTTGTCGACGGACCGCAATTGCAGAACGTGCTGCTCAACCTGACACTCAACGCCCGCGACGCCATGCCGGAAGGTGGCGAACTGTCGATCGAGGTCAGCCGCGTTTATCTCGATCAGGATTATGCGCAGATGTACCCGGAAATGCGGGCAGGCGAATATGTGCTGATCGCTGTCACCGATACCGGTATGGGCATGAGCGAGGATGTGAAGGTCCGCGCTTTCGAGCCGTTTTTCACCACCAAGCATGGCGGCGGTGGCACGGGGCTCGGCCTCAGCATGGTCTATGGTTTCGTGCGCCAGTCGGGCGGCCATATCCAGCTGGAAAGCGAACTCGGGCAGGGCACCAGCCTGCGCGTCTTCCTGCCTTCGGTAACGCGCAAGACGGCGGCACTCGAGGATGCCGTTTCGATTGCCGATCAGGCGCCGATCACCGGCGGCAAGGAGCCGGTTCTGGTGGTGGAAGACGATGCACGCGTGCGCCGCATTGCCGTGGCACGGCTGGAAACGGCCGGTTACACCGTGCATCAGGCCGGCGGCGGCGTGGAGGCGCTGGAAATTCTCGGCAAACATCAGGATATCGTGCTGCTGTTCACCGATGTCGCCATGCCCGGCATGTCGGGCGACAAGCTGGCGCAGGAAGTGCGCAAGCGGCGGCCGGATATCAAGGTGCTGTTCACATCGGGTTTTGCAGAGCCGGAAGTGGCGTTGCAGCAGTTCGCCGAACATTCGGCGTGGTTGAAAAAGCCATATACGGCGCGGGAACTGGCGGCGCAGATGCGGGCGCTGCTGGATTGAGGTTTGGGCTGGTCTGAGCCCTATTGTTAGAAAGTCCCCCTCTGGCCTGCCGGCCATCTCCCCCACAAGGGGGGAGAAAACATGCCGCCACCGCCTGCCTCAATCGAGCGTCGGCGGATCGGCTGGGTTAAGCCCTCCCCCTTGTGGGGAGGGTGGGGAGGGGCCTTTGATCTTTATCCAACTGGCCTGATCTGCCGCACTCACAGCGGCTGCAAGTGTATCGCCCGCGATTTCATGACCTCCTGGAACAGTTCCTGGCGGCCGATATAGATGATGGCGCTGTCCTTCATCTCGTCCATCACCTTGAGGATTTCCTCCTGTGTTTCCGGCTCCAGCCCTTCCAGCGCGTCATCGAGGATCAGCCATTTTGGCGCGGTCAACAGCACGTTGGCGAGGCGCAGGCGGGCCTGATCGTCTTCTTCAAGAATTCTGTCCCAGCGTTCGTGTTTGTCTAGGTCGGGGATCATGCGCTCCAGCCCGGCGCGCTTGAGAGCGTCTCCAATAGCGGCGTCATCGAAAGTGGACGGATCGCGCGGGTAGGACACGGCGGCGCGCAAAGCCGTATCGGGGAAATAGCGCCTCTGCGGCATGAACAGGATGTCACCCTGTGGCGGCAGCTCTATCTGGCCCTTGCCCCATTGCCACAGGCCCGCCATCGCCTGGAACAGCAGGTGGCGATTGACGCTGGCATCGCCGTTGACCATCACCCGTTCGCCGGGCGCGATGGTGATTTCCGTGTCGGGGATTTTCAGGCCGCGATCCGTCGGTGTGCCGGGAGGGCCTGGCAGGACGCTGAGATCACGCAGCACGATTTTCTGGTCCGCGCCGTAAACGTGGGTGAGGTCGGAACGGGTGACATCGGGCCTGTCCATCTCCAAGAGCGCCTTGCGGAAGGTCGAGACGCGGTAGAGCGCTGCCTTCCAGTCGGCGATCTGGCGAAAATTGTCTATATACCAGCGCAGCGCCGCATTGACCTGCGTGAACGCGCCGACCGCCACCATCAGCCAGCCGAAGGACAACATGCCGTTGAAATAGACCGGCGAGGCAATCAGGATCGGTGCCACCAGCGTCAGCCAGCCGAAACCGGAGGAGACCCAGGTGAGATTGGTGATGGCGAGCGCCTGCCGCCTGATGACGGCCAGCACGGTGGTGACGGCGTTCTGGATCTGGCCGCGTTCGCTGTCTTCGCCGCGCGCCAGCGTGATCGAGGCAAGATTTTCGTTGGCATGCATCAGCGAGAAGCGCAGCTCGGCTTCCTTGGAATAACGCTCGGCATTGATGGTGGGCAGGCGGCGGCCGACAAAACTGCTTAGCAGCGAGGCGGTGCCGGCGTATATGAGCGCCGCCCAGACCATGTAGCCGGGAATGGCGATGTGGTGGCCATAGAGATTGAAGGCGAAATCCGCCGAAATTTCCCAAAGCACGCCAATGAAGCTGACGAGCAGGATCGACGAACTGACAAGCCCGATCGACAGCGACGTGGTGATTTCCGCCAGATTGCGGGCGTCTTCATGCAGGCGCTGGTCCGGGTTGACGCCGATTGCGCCGAAATTGGCGAGTTTCATCGCGCGGCCGGCCTTCATCCACTGTTCGATGAGATCGCGGGTCAGACCTTCGCGCATGTAAAGCGCGGTCATCTGGTTCAGCCATGCCTGGATGACATTCAGCACCAGCAGCACGCCGGCGATGATCACAAACACTTCCAATTGCACCAGAAAGGCATCGAGATCGCGGCGCTGCAGGCTGTCGTAGAACGGTGCGTTCCAGCTGTTGAGGCGATACTGGCCATAGGTGGTGGCGAGAATGATGACGAGGAGGGAGACCGCGAGCGCAACGATGCGGGTCTTGATCTGCGTGTTCCAGAAGGCGCCGAGCATCATGTGCAACTGGGCAAAAAATCCGAAATCCGAGGGGGCGATGTCGAGCTTGGCGAGTGGGTCTTCTGTCTCGGATATCTGTGCCATGCAATCGGTCCGTCACAACAACTGGATGCGGGTTTCCGCCATTCCTTATACCGTCAAAAGGTTAAGCGGGTTGCCTTGTCACGGTGGCAGCCACGGGATTTTGCAACTTGTGGCGCAAACCCTTGTAAAACCATAGTCCTGCGAGGGTGGAAACGCAAAAGCTCGCGTCCGGCATGTGGAAGTTTTCCCATAAACGTGAGATGGGATGACAAAAGCCTGTCGGCACAAAGAATGCCGGGCGGCCAACGACCATGGAACAGTCGAACCAACGGGAGCATGCCATGAAGACTCTTCTGTCCGCCGCCACGCTGGCACTCAGCCTCAGCGTTTCCTCACTCGCGGTTGCCGAGCCGATCAAGGTCGGCCTGATCACCACGCTTTCGGGTGGTGGTGCAGGTCTCGGCGTCGATACCCGCGACGGCTTCATGCTGGCCATCAAGCAATCCGGCAACACGGATATCACCGTCATCACCGAGGATGACGCGCAGAAGCCGGAACTGGCCGTGCAGATCGCCGACAAGATGATCCAGAGCGATCAGGTCGATATTCTGACCGGCATCGTGTGGTCGAACCTGTTGATGGCGGTTGCTCCGAGTGCCGTGGCGCAGGGCAAGATCTACGTCTCCACCAATGCCGCGCCGGCGGCGCTTGCCGGTGAAAAGTGCAACCCGCTCTATTTCAATGCCGCCTACCAGAACGACAATCTTCATGAAGCCGTCGGCGAATATGCCAACAAGGACTACAAGAAGATCTTCATTATGGCGCCGAACTACCCGGCCGGCAAAGACTCGCTGACCGGCTTCAAGCGTTATTACAAGGGTGAACTGGCTGCCGAAGTCTATACCAAGGTCGGCCAGACCGATTACGCCGCCGAAATCGCCCAGATACGTGCCTCGGGCGCCGATGGCGTTTTCGCCTTCTTACCCGGCGGCATGGGCATCGCCTTCATGAAGCAATATGCCCAGTCTGGCGTGAAGACACCGATCATGGGACCGGGCTTCTCGTTCAGCCAGGATGTTCTGCCGGCGATCGGTGATGCGGCGCTTGGCGTGAAAAATTCCGGCCAGTGGGTGAAAGATCTCGACAACGAGGCGAACAAGAAATTCGTGCCGGCCTTCCAGAAGGAATATGGCCGTCTGCCGTCGGTTTATGCGGTTCAGGCCTATGATGCCGCACAGCTGATCCTGTCGGCTGCGGCCAAGGCCAGTGTCAAGGATACCAAGGCGTTTGCCGCTGCGCTGAAAGCCGCCGACATCCAGTCACCGCGCGGAAAATTCAAGTTCAACAACAACCTGCACCCGATCCAGGATATCTACATCACCGAAGTGGTGAAGGAAGACGGCGTGCTGACCAACAAGACGGTGTCAAAAATCTTCACCGATCATGGCGATGCCTATGCCAAAGACTGCAAGATGTAAGGATTTTTGGTGATCCTGTCTCTTGCCCTCGAGCAGTTGCTCAATGGCCTGCAGCTCGGCGTCATGCTGTTTCTCATGGCGGCCGGGCTGACGCTGATCTTTGGCGTCATGGGCCTGATCAATCTCGCCCATGGCTCGCTCTACATGGTGGGCGCCTTTGCCTGCGCGGTGGTTGCGGCTGCCACCGGGTCGTTCTGGCTCGGACTGGCGGCAAGCCTTGTCGCTGCTGCGGCCGCCGGGGCGATCGTCGAGTTTCTGGTGATCCGAAAACTGTATGACCGGGATCATCTCGATCAGGTGCTCGCCACCTTTGCGCTGATCCTTGTCTTCTCCGAGGGTGCGCGCTGGGTGTTTGGATCGTTTCCGCTCTATCTCGATATTCCACCGCTTCTGGCGGGTGCGGTGCCGCTGCCGGGTATCGAGGCCTATCCGCTCTATCGCCTTGCCATCATCGGCGTCGGCGCGCTGGTGGCGCTCGGCCTCTACCTGCTGATCTCGAAAACCCGGCTCGGCATGCGCATCCGTGCCGGTGAAAGCGACCGCGAAATGATCGCGGCGCTTGGTGTCGATATCCGCACGCTCTACACCGTCGTGTTTGCGCTCGGCTCGGCGCTGGCGGGCTTGGCGGGTGCGCTGGTCGGGGCGCTGCAATCGGTGCAGGTCGGCATGGGCGAACCGGTGCTGATCCTCGCTTTCGTGGTCATCGTCATCGGCGGTATCGGATCGATCAAGGGCGCGCTGGTCGGCGCGCTGATCGTGGGTTTGACCGATACGCTCGGGCGCTTTCTGCTGCCGCCGCTTCTGGGGCTGGTGATGCCGGCTTCCACGGCTGCGACGGTCGGTGCGTCTCTGGCGGCGATGCTGATCTATATCGTCATGGCGCTGGTTCTGGCGTTTCGGCCGCGCGGCCTTTTTCCGGCAAAGGCGTGACCGGCATGACATTGTCTCGCGAAACCGTCATCAATCTCGTGCTGGCCTTGGCTCTTCTCATCGTGCCCGTCGTGGCAAGTCAGATGGGCCAGCCCTTCACCGTGACACTTGCCACCCGCATCGCCGTGCTGGCGCTGGCCGCGACCGGCCTCAATATCGCGCTCGGGTTGGGCGGTCTCGTCTCCTTCGGCCATGCTGCCTTTTTCGGCATC
This sequence comes from Neorhizobium sp. JUb45, assembly GCF_004343585.1. GTDB lineage: Bacteria > Pseudomonadota > Alphaproteobacteria > Rhizobiales > Rhizobiaceae > Neorhizobium. The sequence continues at coordinate 165,790 of NZ_SLYW01000001.1, forward strand.
GGCGGTTATGCGGCGGGCATTCTGGCAAGCCATGTCTTCTCCGGCGAGCCGATGCCTTTCGGTTTCGAAGGCAGCAACCAGATGCCGGTGATCTGGATTTTTGCCGTGATGGCCTGCGGTCTGGCAGGTCTTGCGATCGGCGCGATCAGCCTGCGCACATCCGGCGTCTATTTCATCATGATCACGCTCGCCTTCGCGCAGATGATCTATTATTTCGCGGTTTCCTGGCCGGCCTATGGCGGCGAGGACGGGTTGTCCATTCTGGTGCGCAACCAGTTTCCCGGCATCAACACCATGCTGCCTCTGAGCTTCTTTCTGCTGAGCTACGGCGTGCTGATTGTCTGCATCGGCCTGTTTGCATTGCTGCGAAACGCGCGTTTCGGCACGGCATTGCAGGCGGCGCGACAGAACGAGGTGCGTGTCGCTTCGGTCGGTATCTCGCCCTATGGCATAAGGCTGACGGCATTTGTCCTCTCGGCGATGATGACGGGATTGGCCGGTGCGCTCTACGCCGATCTCAACAAATTCGTCAGCCCGTCCATGCTCTCCTGGCACATGTCGGGCGAGCTGATCGTGCTGATCATTCTCGGCGGTACCGGCCGTCTGTTCGGGCCGGTGGCGGGGGCGATGCTTTACGTCATCTTCGAGTTTGCATTGGGCGGCATCACCGAACGCTGGCAGTTCTTTCTCGGGCTGATCCTGCTCGGCGTGGTGCTGTTTGCGCGTGGCGGGCTGATCGGGCTTCTGGCCGGAAAGGCGCGGCATGGTTGATCGCCCGATCCTTGAACTGACCGATCTCGTCAAGACGTTTGGCGCGTTGCGGGCCACCGATGGCGTGACACTCGACCTGCGCGCCGGTGAAATCCATGCGCTGATCGGCCCCAATGGTGCCGGCAAGTCGACGCTGATCCACCAGATCTGCGGCACACAGCAACAGGATAGCGGCACGATCCGTTTTGCCGGCCGGGATATCGGCCGCATGGGTGTTTCCGAACGGGCGCGTCTGGGGCTTGGGCGCACGTTTCAGGTGTCATCGCTGGCGCCGGAGTTTTCCGCGCTGCGCAATGTCATGCTGGCGGTACAGGCCAAAGGCGGATCGAGCTTTCGGTTCTTCAGGCCGGTGATGCGTGACCGCGCCCTGATCGACCAAGGCATGGCCATGCTGGAGCGCGTTGGGCTTGCGCAGCGCGCCAACATTCCAGCGGCGGAACTGTCGCATGGCGAACGGCGGCAGCTGGAAATCGCAATCGCTTTGGCGCTTGGCTCGAAGGCTTTTCTGTTGGACGAGCCGATGGCCGGAATGGGGCCGGAAGGCTCCAAGCGGCTGACCGGCTTTCTCGATGGCCTGCGCCATGAAGCGCCGATCTTGCTGGTCGAGCATGACATGGATGCGGTGTTCGCACTGGCTGACCGGATTTCGGTGCTGGTCTATGGCCGTATCATCGCCACCGGCACGGTCGAAGACATCCGTCGTGATCCCGCGGTGCGCGCCGCCTATCTCGGAGATCATGCCTGATGCTCTTGGATGTTCAGAATATCACCACGTTCTACGGCAGCAGTCAGGCGCTTTTTGGCGTTGATCTGGCGGTGGCGGAAGGCGAGGTCGTGGCCTTGATGGGCCGCAACGGCATGGGCAAATCGACCACCATCAAGTCGATCTGCAACCTGATGCCGCCGAAATCCGGCCGCATCACCTTTGCCGGTCGATCGACGGAAAAACTGCCGCCGCACAAGGTGGCGCGGCTGGGCTTGGGGCTTGTGCCGGAAGGGCGACGCTGTTTTGCGAACCTCACCGTGTTTGAAAACCTCGTCGCCGCCGCACGACCGGGCGCGTGGACACTTTCGCGGATCAACGAACTGTTCCCACGGCTGGACGAGCGGCATGCGCAGATGGCGAGATCGCTGTCCGGCGGCGAGCAGCAGATGCTGGCGATCGGCCGGGCGCTGATGACCAATCCTCGTCTGCTGATACTGGACGAGGCGACGGAGGGGCTGGCGCCTGTCATCCGGCAGGATATCTGGCGGGCGATCCGCTCGCTGAAAGAGGACGGCCTGTCCATTCTCGTGGTCGACAAGACGCTGTCGGAACTGCTGCCGGTGGCGGATCGCTGCGTCATCCTCGAAAACGGCCGCAGCGTTTGGGCCGGGACGCCGGATGCGCTGAACGCCGACCTGCAGGACCGGTATCTCGGTATTTGATCTATTTCGGAACCAAGTCTTCTCAAGGCATGTTATCCTGGCTGAAACGGCAGGAGGACCCGTCATGCAGGATCGTACGGCAAGTGATAATCATGAAGCCCGCAAGTTCGGCAGCAGCCAGCCGAACATCGCTCGCAGCTGCGGCACCGGTGAGCCGCACCATGCACCGGACCCGGTGATGGCGGACATGCGGCGTGCCAAGAAGGCGTTGGAGGGCGAGACGCCGCCCGGTTATGTCGCCCATGTGGTGGATGCCGGCGATTCCGGCGGTTATGTCTCGCCTTACGAGGTCGACATGGATGACGACCCGGCCGAACGCGATGCCCGTCGACGCAGCCATGAGGCGGAGTAGTGTGAGCCTCATATGAAAAAAAAGACCCCGCCCCAAACCCCTCCCCACAAGGGGGAGGGGCTTAACCTGGCCGCTCCGCCGTGGCTCAATTGGGGCAGATGGTTGCCGCAAATCTTCTCCCCCTTGTGGGGGAGATGGCCGGCAGGCCAGAGGGGGACTTAATTTACACGCGATAGCATCACGCCTTCGCAGCCAGCCGTCCCGCCAGCGCGGCAATCCGCGCCATCGCGGTTGCCAGCACATCTTCCGGCACCGTCAGCGAAATGCGCAGGAAACCGGCGGCCTGATCGCCGAACGACGTCCCCGGCATCACCGCCACCTTTTCCTCGCGCAATAATTCCCAGGCAAATTCCTCGCCGCCCAAACCGGTGGCCGTCACATCCAGCAGGATGAACATGCCGCCTTCCGGCAGCATCGGCTTGACCAGATTGCTGCCGGCAAAGCTTTTGGCGACGATTTCGGCGCGGCGGGCGTAATTGCCGCGCATGATGTCGGCGGTGTCGAAATGATGAGAGAGCGCCAGCGCCGTCATGTCGGAAATGAACGGCTGCACGCCAAACAGCATGGTTTCCGAAACCGGCAGCACCTTTTCGCAGAACTCTTCCGGGCCGGCAGCCCAGCCGCTGCGGAAGCCCGGTGCGGCGTGTGATTTCGAGATCGACGAGACGGCGATGGTGCGGTCGGCCAGTTCGGGCAAATCGAAGGGCGAGGCGAATTTGACGCCGTCGAAGATCAGTTCCTCATAGACTTCGTCGGAAACGATCCAGAGATCGTGTTTGCGGCAGACTTCGCCGATGGCGGCGATTTCGGCCTGCGTCAGCACGGCGCCGGTCGGGTTGTGCGGGGTGTTGAGCAGAAGTACACGCGCTTCAGGCGTGATCGCCCGTTCCAGATCGGCGGCCTGCAGATGAAACTTCTTTTCCGGGCGCAGCGGCACCGGGATCATGTGCGCACCGGTGGAGGCGATCACGCCTTCATAGGTGGCATACAGCGGATCGCCGACCAGCACGCCGTCGCCGCGCTCGACGAGACCGGTCATGACGCCGTAAAGCGCCGTCTGGGTGCCGGGGAAGCAGAGAAAATTGCGCTCGCTGATGCCGGCGCGGCGCTTCGAATACTTTTCCACCAGCGCCTTCAGCACCGCCGGTTCGCCGCGACCGTTGGAATAACGCGTGCGTCCGGCATACATGGCGCGCGAGGCTTCATCGAGCAGGGCCTGATCGGGTGCCACATCCGGCTCGCCGATCGTCAGTTCGATAATGTCTTCGCCGGCCGCCTTCATGCGCCGTGCATTGGTGTGAAGGGCCCAGCGACCGGAGCCGAGATGGGCGAGGCGGTCGGTGATGGAGGCGTAACGCATCAAATGTCTTTCTTCAGTGGGTCGGCGGGTGGGATGCCATCTGCACCCTGTGTGTCGTCTGTCTGCACCGAAAGGTCGCCGGATTTCAAGCCAAGCAGCGTCTCGACCGAACGAAAGGCCAGCGCCTGCAGTTCGCCTTCGGCGAACAGGTCATCTGCCAGCGTTGCTTCCAGCCAGAGCCCGTCGAGAAGTCCTGTCAGTGCGACCGTGTGGTGATGGCAGCGCGCGACTTCTTCCGGTCGATTGTTTTCGATGAAGAAATCGCGGAGCAGGTTTTCAAGTGCGGTCAAAATGGCCGTGTAGTTTTCGCGGTGGATGGCGGCAAAGGTCGGATCGTGCCTGATATGGCCGATAAAGGCCGCCCAGAGCGACAGCATGCGCGGATCGGTAACGCTGGCCGAGTGGTTGGCATCGATGAAACGGCCAAGCCGCTGTTTGGCTGTGCCGGCGCTGTTGGCCGCCTCGATGGAGCCGGAGGTCATGGCCGCCATCATCTCGCGATAGGCGGCCTGCATCATCTGGTCCTTGCTGTCGAAATAGTGCCGGATCAGGCCGCCGGTGACACCGGCGCGGGCTGCGATCTGGCGCACTGTGGCGCCCTGTATGCCGAATTCGGCAATACAGTCGAGCGTTGCGGCAATGAGATCCTCACGCCGCTCCGTTTCGCTTGCCCGATGAAAGGTCCGTCGGCTCAATTTTTCTCCCGAAGAATGGGGCGGGTGAGGCATGTCGGCCCGCCCTCGCAGGCGATGCAGAGCGCATCCGCCTCAAACGTTTCGACCTTGCAGCCATGCGCTTCCATCGCCGCCTTGGTGTCCGGAAAGCCGCTGACCATGATGACATGGTTCGGCGTGACCGGTAGAACGTTGAGGTTGAGGCCGTTGCTGGCCGCAAAATCCGCTTCCGGGGCGTGGATCAGCGTATACTCACGTTCGCGCAGCAGCATATAGAATGCGGCGGGCATCAGCGGCGCATGCACCAGCGCCAGTTTCGGCGCCAGCGGGCTCATCACCGACATCAGATGCAGGCAGGCTTCCTCGCCCTGCCACAGCGGCAGGTCGAAACCGAGGACGGTGACGCCGATTTCTGCAAGGATCGTCTGCATCTGCTCGATGCCGGCCTGGTTGGAACGCACGCCGCGGCCGATCGCCAGCGTCTTGTGATCCACCCAGATGCAATCGCCGCCTTCCACCGTGCCCGGCGCTTGGATGCGGCCGAGGATCGGGATGCCGGCATCCCGATAGGTCTTTTCGTGCAATTCCGGTTCGGCTGCGCGCAGCGGCTTGCCCATGCGCAGGATCACGGCGCCCTTGTCGGTCATCAGCGAGGGGTCGTGGGTGAACATGCTGTCGGCCAGGCCGTCGCCGTCATCCTCGATCCACAGAACCTCCGCGCCGGACTTTTCCACAAGGCCTGCAAACACCTTGTGCTGTTCGATCGCCTTGTTTGCGTCGAAGGTCGGGCCGTAGTGCCAGTTTGCCGCATCCGCAGCCAGAAGGCTTTTTCCCGGCCGGCGCATCATCACCCGCAACAGCCGTTCAGACATGGCCTGGGAGCCGTATTCGCTCATGTAAAAAACCCCTCGAAAGCTATGGGTTGATCTGTTCCGGGCAACACAATGGCCCGGTCAGGTTGTGTGTTTGGCTTATTATACGCTTGAGTAATTTTTGGACAAGTGCAAAACTTGCCCCAAAATCGGGCTGCAATTCCAGCAGGTGGTCCGAAGATATGCGCTGGGGGAACATGTCAAAACAGCAGATCGGGCGGCAAACGCCCGGCGGTGACGGTGTGAATGAGTGATACGGCGCAAGCCATCGAGGTCCGCGACCTCCACAAGCGGTTTGGCCCGCTTGAGGTCCTGAAGGGTGTGTCCCTGACGGCCAAACAGGGTGATGTCATCGCCATTATCGGCGGTTCGGGGTCCGGCAAGTCGACGCTTTTGCGTTGCATCAACATGCTGGAACTGCCCAGTGCCGGTTCGGTAACGGTGCATGGCGAAACAATCGAGATGAAAACCGACGGTCATGGCGGGCTGATCCCGTCCAACCGCCGTCAGGTGCAGCGCATCCGCACCCGGCTCGGCATGGTGTTCCAGAGTTTCAATCTCTGGCAGCACATGACGGTTCTGCAGAATGTCATCGAAGTGCCGGTGCATGTGCTGAAACAGCCACGCGACGAAGCGATCGCGGTGGCCGAGACCCTCCTGAAACGCGTCGGGCTCTATGAAAAGCGCGATGCCTATCCCGCCTTCATGTCCGGTGGCCAGCAGCAGCGTGCGGCAATTGCCCGTGCGCTCGCCATCCAGCCGCTGGTCATGCTGTTCGACGAACCGACCTCGGCGCTCGACCCGGAACTGGTCGGCGAGGTTCTCTCCGTCATCGGCGATCTGGCGCGCGAAAAGCGCACGATGATCCTCGTTACCCACGAGATGAAGTTTGCCCGTCAGGTGGCGAGCCATGTGGTTTTCCTGCATGGCGGCGTCATCGAGGAACAGGGCCCGCCTCAGGCGATTTTCGAAGATCCGAAATCGGAGCGGCTGAAGAAGTTCATCAGCTCCATCCATTAAAGCAATCAAAAAACCTGCAAAACCTAAAGGGGACAAACCATGAAGAGCATTTTGAAGACGGTCGCGCTCGCAGCACTGGTTGGTGTTGCCGCTGTCGGCGCCGCATCGGCCGAACCGATCAAGGTCGGCGTTGCCGCAGAACCCTATCCGCCGTTCACCTCGCCGGATGCCAGCGGCAAGTGGGTCGGCTGGGAAGTCGAGTTCATGAACGCCGTCTGCGCCGAAGCAAAGCTGGAATGCGTCATCACCCCGGTCGCCTGGGACGGTATCATTCCGGCGCTGACCACCAAGAAGATCGACGCCATCATGTCGTCCATGTCGATCACCGACGAACGCCTGAAGACGATCGATTTCTCCGACAAATATTACAACACCCCGACCGGCATCATCGGTCCGAAGTCGGAAAAGTTCACGGCAACGCCTGAAGGCCTCAAGGGCAAGATCCTCGGCGTTCAGGTTTCCACCATCCATGCCGAATATGCCCAGAAGCATTTCAAGGACGTGGTTTCCGAGATCAAGGAATACCAGACGCAGGATGAGGCCAATAACGACCTCGCCGCCGGCCGCGTCGATGCCGTTCAGGCCGATGCGATCACGCTCGACAGCTTCCTCGCGTCCGATCAGGGCAAGGAATGCTGCGAAAGCAAGGGCAATGTCGTCGATGATCCGGCCGTTCTGGGTGCCGGCGTCGGCATCGGCCTGCGCAAGGATGAAACCGAGCTGAAGGGCAAGTTCAACGCCGCCATCAAGGCGATCCGTGCCAACGGAACCTATGACAAGTTCTCGAAGGCCTATTTCGATTTCGACGTCTACGGCAAGTGATTGCCTGATTGCTTGCGGTTCCGGCGCCTGTCGCCGGGACCGTTCTGTTTTGATCCCTCCTGACGGAGCCGATCCTCGAATGGCGGTAATTTCATGGACCTGAGCCTGCTTGCTTTATCTCCCCCCGGATGGGGTGGCGTTCTGCTGGCTGGTCTTTTCAGTTCGTTGCAGCTTGCGGTCGGCGGTTACCTGCTCGGCCTCATCATCGGTATCGGCGGCGCCTCCGGCAAGCTGTATGGCGGGCCGATCGTTCGCGACCTGCTGGAAATCTACACGACGCTGGTGCGGGCCATTCCCGAACTGGTGCTGATCCTGCTGCTCTATTACGCCGGCACCGATCTGGTGAACCAGTTGACGGCGCTGCTCGGCCTGCCGTCGGTGGATATCAGCGGCCTTGCCGCCGGCATTTTTGTCATCGGCGTGGTGCAGGGAGCCTATTCGACCGAGGTTCTGCGCGGCGCCATCAAAGCCATTCCGGCCGGCCAGATCGAGGCGGCACGCGCCTATGGCATGTCGCCGTTCATGACTTTGCGGCGCATCACCCTGCCGGCCATGCTGCCCTATGCCGTGCCGGGTCTGTCCAATCTCTGGCTGATCGCCACCAAGGATACGGCGCTTCTCGCCGTCGTCGGTTTCAGTGAACTGACGCTGGTGACGCGACAGGCTGCGGGCACGACCAAACATTACCTGACCTTCTTCCTCGCTGCCGGTGTGCTCTATCTCGCCGTGACGCTGGTCTCCAACATCGCCATCGGCGCCATCGAAAGACGGGCGCGACGGGGCATGGTGCGGGAGGCATGACGGTGATGATGAAGGACGAAGCCACCATCCTGCCTGCCTACAAACCGCCAAAGGCACGCAGCCTGTTGGAGCCGCACCGGCTGTTCCTGATGGCTGTGTTTGTCGGCGTCTTTGCCTGTGCCGTCGTTTTCATGCGCTGGGACTGGCTGCCAAAATATCAGGACAGGCTGATCGCCGGCATCTGGCAGACGCTGGTGCTTCTTGCCACCACATCCTTCTTCGGCTTCCTGCTGGCCGTACCGCTCGGTTTGGTGCAGGTCACCGGGCCGCGACCGTTGAAATGGCTGGCAAACGGTTTCTGCACAATCATTCGCGGCACGCCGCTGCTGTTGCAGCTCTGGTTGCTTTATTACGGTCTCGGCTCTCTGTTTGCGCAGTTTCCGGAAATCCGCCAGTCGTTCATGTGGCCTTATCTGCGCCAAGCTTGGCCCTATGGTTTCACGGCGCTGATGCTGTCCTTCGCGGCTTATGAAGGCGAAGTCATGCGCGGCGCCTTTGCCGGTGTGCCGAGGGGCGAACTGGAGGCGGCACGCGCCTTCGGCATGCGCCGTTTCACCATGTTCCGCCGCATCTGGCTGCCGCGCGCCATCCAGCGTTCGCTGCCGACGCTGAACGGCGAGACCGTTCTGCAGTTGAAGTCGACCCCTCTCGTCGCAACCATTACCGTGATGGATACCTATTCGGTGATCGCCAAGGTTCGCTCGGATACGCTGCTGACCTACGAGCCGCTTCTGCTTCTGGCGCTGATCTATCTGGTGCTGACCGGCATTCTGGTCGTTGCCTTCCGTTATCTGGAAAACCGCGTTCCCAACCGCGGCGCCTGATGTCCCCAAAGAAAAGGCGCTTCCCTCATCTAAGGGAAGCGCCAGACGGGGAGGTATCCATGACGCGCCGCCGCGGTTGGATGCGTCGGCACGGGCTGTCAACTTTCCTATCGTGATTTGGTTCCGCCGCCTCAGAATTCGATCGTCACCAGCAATGGCAGATGATCGGAGGCCAGCCGCGTCAGCGGCGTCGAGACAGCCTTGGCTTCGATGATTTTGGGGCCGCCCGCAACAAACACATGGTCCAGCCGCAGCAGCGGAAAACGAGACGGAAAGGTGCGGCTTGCCACCTTGCCGGTTTCGACGCCGATATCGCGCATCGTCGATGCCAGTTGCCTATAGGCGGGGGATGAGGGGATGGAGTTGAAATCCCCCATCAGCAGGCGTGGTTTTCCCAGCGCATCGGGGTGGCCGATCCAGTCCGGCCCGGTGATGATCGCCGACTGGCGCACACGCTCGCGGCGAAACAGCCCGAGATGGGTGTTGAACACCTGCAAGGGCCGTCCGCCGATATCGATTTCCGCCCACAAGGCACCACGCGGTTCGCCGTAGGATGGCAGGGCATCGGCCTTGATCAGGCGCGTCGGAAAGGCGGAGAGGATGGCGTCGCCGTAATTTTCCTCCTCGACACGCAGGGCCGGGTGGAAATGAAAATCCATTTTCAACAGCGAGGCGATGGCATGCGCCTGATCGATGCCGCCGCTGCGCTTGCGGCCGACATCGAGTTCCTGCAGGCCGATGATATCCGGCTCCAGCCCGGCGATCACATCGGCGATGCGGGCCGGATCGAGTTTCTTGTCGGTGCCGATACAGGAATGCACGTTGTAGCTCAGGATCCTGAGCTGGCGGGCCTGTGTTTCAGGCGTGATCGGGGCAGAAATTGTCGGGCGGTCGTTCATGACGCAGGGAACACCTTCGGCAGTGTTTTCGTTCCGCTTTCACGACCGAAATCCACAAGAGCATAATTGCAGGAGCGAGACAGGGTGAAGCGCCATTTAATCAGGATCGTTATCGCGCTTGCCGTCTGCATTGCCGCCTGGCTGGTTTATCGGGCGTTAGGGCGCTACAGCATCGCCGATATCAGCGCCTCCATGGATGCCATTCCGGCGGTGCGCATCGCCAGCGGTTTTGCCTTCGTGATCGCCTCCTATGTCTGCCTCAGCTGGTTCGACATGCTGGGCCTGAAATATGTCGGAAAGCCACTGGCTTACCGGCGGGCGGCGCTGGCATCCTTCACAGCCTTGTCCATCGGCCACAATATCGGCGTCGCGGCGCTTTCCAGCGGCACGGTGCGTTATCGCTTTTATGCGCGCTGGGGGCTCACCGGCGAACAGGTGGCAAAAATCATCCTGTTCTGCGGTGTCACGGTGGCGCTCGGTCTGGTGACGCTGGCGGGACTGGCGCTGGTGCTGCAGCCGGGGCAGGGGCTGGAACTGCTGGAGCTGGACGAAGGCGCGAAACGGCTGCTCGGGTTCATTCTGCTGGCCGCGCCGGTTCTTTATGTCGGTTTCTGCGCGAAGGTCCGAAAGCCGCTCCGGCTGCGGTCGTGGCGGCTGGAGCCGCCGTCGGCCGGTATCGCCATTGCTCAGGTCACGGTCGGCACGGCCAATTTCGCCTGTGTGGCGGCAGCGCTCTACCAGTTGATGACGGCGTTTACCGATGCCGGTTATCTGGAAGTGGCGGCGGCTTACGTGACGGCCATGCTGGCCGCCATTCTCAGCCATGTGCCGGGCGGTCTCGGCGTGCTGGAAGCCGCCATGCTCAGCCTGATGCCGGCCAGCGCCTCGATCGGCGCACTGGTGGTGTTTCGGGCGCTTTATTATTTCGTGCCGCTCGTCATCGGCGTGCCGTTGCTGATCGCCAGCGAGGCCTATTATCGCCGTCGGCCGGTGCCGTCAGCGCAACAGCCCCAGGGTCAGCCGCGAGAGGCTTAGGCGAAACAGCGAACGCACCTGCTGATAAGGCCAGAACGGGCGTTTGGGGTCGGCAAGGCTGGTGCCGATCACCGAATCCGTTTCGCCCTTGCTGATATCCACATTGAACGGGCGTAGGCCACGTGTGCCGGCATTGAACCGGTCGATGGTCGCGAGCATCGAACCGGTCTCGGCCATCGAGGCCGAAATCTCCTGCCGTGTGACGCCGAGATGTTCGGCCAGCAGATCGTCGCGCATGGTGGTGATCGCGGCTCGACCTTCATCGGTTACCGGCTCGAAGGCGAGGTCGGATTCCGTGTCCAGCCCTTCCGAGCGGTAGTTCAGATTGGATGAGCCGATGCGCAGCAAACGGTCATCGATGACGATCAGCTTGGAATGCACGATGATTTCCCGCTCGCGGCCCTCGGCATCGGCGGTGACGGCATAATAGATGCGCAGGCGGTTGAAGCGGTCATTGCGTTTCAGCTTGCGGATCAGCCGGTTGCGGTTGTTGCCCATCATCACCTTCTCCAGAAATCCGTGGGATTCCTGGGTGACGAGAATGACGATTTCCGGCCCGTCCTCTTCCTGCAGCCGTGCCGCGATGGTGCGGGCAACGCCGAAGGAGGCGAGATACTGGGATTCGAGATAGATATGGCGTTTTGCGGCGCGCAGCGCGTCATGGGTCAGGCGGATCGACTCGCGGTGGCCGCGCTTGCCCTGCCAGCGGCACGGCATGGTGAGCGCCAGCCCGGTCGGGCAATGGGTCAGCGCAGGCGCGAGATCGTCCGGCCACAGCGTGTCGGCATGGCCATCCGGCTGGTTATCCAGCAAGGGCACGATCTGGCGTGTCGCCCGCTTCCAGCGTTTGCGTGCCACTTCACCGACGATGGATGCGGCATCGCCCGAGACGATTGCCTGCATGTCATGCACGGGGCCATAGGGTTTTCCATCCGGAGAGATCCGCAGCGGCTGTTCGACGGCATGCTCGCGCGTGTCCCAGCGGCGGGCGGTCAGGTCGATGCCGCCGAGAAAGGCCACGGCATCGTCGATGCAGACGATCTTCTGGTGATGGCTGGCGCGCAAGGGGTGGCGGAAATCGAACCGCAGCGCGATGCGCTCGTGGGCGTTCCATTCCATCTCGCCGAACATGCGAAAGCTTTTGCCCGAATAGACCGGCCCCATGCCCCAGACGAGGATGCGCACCTGCAGCTCCGGCTCCTCTTCGACGCGTTGACGCAAAAGCGCGCCGATCGTCGGGCTGTCTGCCTCGCCGGGGCGCAGCAGAATGTCGGGGTTGAAATCCCAGCCGATGATGAAGATCGCGCGTTTTGCCTTGAGGATCACCTGTTCGAGGCGGCGGTAATAATCGGCGCCATCGACCAGAAAGGCAGCCTTTTCGGCGTTTGCCGTACGCCAGGCATTTCGGCCATGCCTGATGATGGATTCCGGCGTTTCCGCTGCGGAATGATTGCTGGTCTTGTTCATCGGATACACGTGGTCACGCCCCAAAATTCGGTCGTGGCCATAAACGCGCAGGCGCGCCGCTTGTTCCCTGACGTGGTTGCGCGCCACAGGCAGCATCAGACATTTAAATCCTGCAATTTCCTAATGTTGGGCCGCATGCAATGGCGGAGCATCGCTTTCATCGGGATTGGGAAGCGGTATCTCGTCCGGAAGAAGGTCCGGATCGGGTTCCTCGATCGGCGGTTCCGGTATCCAGTTGGGGGCAGGCATCGGTGGCTGTTCGCTCGGTTCGCGTGGGTCTGGCATGAAATATTCCCTGATTTGCTTGGCGGAGCCTCAGTCGGAAACCGGAAAGCGGCCCGAAGGTTCCGACATAAATGCCCACCATGCGGAACCGCCTTAAACTTGCCCGCGTTAACGGCATGATTGAAATGCACGCTTGAGCAGAGAGGAGAGGTTGAGCGATGACCCATGTCCAAATTCATTTCGATGCCTGGCTTCGCGATGCATTCGCCGCGGAGGGCCAGTCGATCACCATGCTCACCAGTCAGGCCAGAAGGATCCAGAATTATCCGGATCTGAAGGCACGGGTGGAAGATCATCTTGTCGAGACGCAGGCCCAGCAGGAGCTTTTGCGCGGTCTGTTGGAACGCACTGCCGGCCCCCCGTTGATCAGAACCGTTGCCGGCAAGCTCGGCACTGCGGCGCAGGGCATCAGCGGCATGCTGGCCGGTGACGAGATCATCAAGGGTGCGATGGCGACCTACATTTTCGAGCAGGGCGAAATCGCCAGCTATCAGGTCCTGATGGCGGCCGCCGATGAACTCGGCGATGCGGAGGCGGAAGATGTGCTTTCCCGCATCATGGAGCAGGAGGTGGCGATGGCCAACTGGCTGCACGAGCATCTCGATGTGCTGACCCGCATCTACCTGATGCGCGACGAGCGCGATCTGCAGGCCAAACGCTGACCGTTTTCAAGGAAACAGAATAAAAAGCCGCCAGTTGGAAGGCTGGCGGCCGGATTTACAAAGGTCCTGTTCAGATGGTCATGCGTTGACATGACGCGCGAGATCGCTCTCGGTACGGGCGCCCTTCTGATAGGACAGCATGATCCGTGCTGCGAGGTCCTGAGCGGCGAGGCTTTTTCCCTCGAAACCATGCTCGGCGCAGGTATCGTTATAAAACTTCTGCAGAAATGCGAGCTCTTTCGGATCGAGCGTCGGATATGCCGTGGATGAATTCATGTTTCTGCCTCCACACCGGGGGGCGAAAGCGATCCAGGCCAAACATGTTCGGCCTGTTCTTCCAGTCGCGGCCGCCCTTTATTCGTCCTGGCCGTCGATAACTCGAGCCTACGCCCTGATTGAAGCTTTGCAAGGCAAATCCATTTTGCAGTACGGCAAGAGATTGGGCGTAAGGTCCGCGCCGAAGGATGACATCAGACGGCTGTGATGACCGATCATCTTTGTCTATCGGTAACATGCTGAAATTATTATCTTTATTGATGAGCCTTTGACGGTTTTCCGGCTTGTGCATCGCGGTTGGCGCGCCGGCTCGCGCGCTTTCACAAATTTGCGAGAACCGGTTTTAGGGCCCCGCAAACCCTGTCAAATCAGGCGGAAATGTAGCGCGGGCGGGCGTTTCGGAGATAACCGAGAAGACCGAAGACAAGCGCCAGCCCTGTGCCGATGGCTGCACCAGCAATGGTGCCACCGACCATCAGCAGAGGTGTGCTCGGCGGCCAGCTTTTGGTTTTCGGTGCTACCGGATTGGAGATCACCCGCACATTGCTGGTGTCGATTTCCTGACGTTCGCTGATCTGGTTGGTGCGGCCGAGATAGGTTTCGTAAACGGCAGCCTTGGCGCGGGCATCACGTTCCAATTCGCGCAACTGTACCTGCGCGTCGTTGTTGGTGAAGACGGTGGCGCGTTCGCTGTCGGAACGGTTGCGCAATTGCGCCAGCGTCGCGCGGGCTTGTTCGCTATCCTGTCGTGCCTGCTGCAGGATGCGGTCGGCTTCCTCGGCGATCGCGCTTTCCAGCGTCGCGCGTTCTGACTGCATGGCGACAAGGCGCGGATGGCGGCTGCCATAGGTGCGGGTCATTGCGCCGATCTGCTGTTCGAGCGCGGTGAAATTGCCGCGCATCGTCGTCATCGCGGCGGAATCGAAGATGGTGGCGCTGGCGATGCGGCGATCGGCAACGGCCGATCGCATCTGGTTATAACGCGTTTCCGCCTGGATCAGCCGCTGCTGCGCATCCAGAACCTGCGTATCGAGGGCGCTGGAAATGCGGCTGCTGGTCAGCTCGCCGGCGCTCGATTGAAGCTTGTTGTCGCGCTTGAACTGTTCGACCTTTTCTTCCGAAAGGGTGACGGAGGCGCGCAGTTCATCGAGACGGGAATTGATGCTGGCGGCAATGCGGCCGGCGCTTTCCGAAGACGACTGGAAAAGCTGCGCCTGAAACGCCTCGACGATGGCATTCGACAGGCGAATGGATTTTTGCGGATCTGCAGTCCACACCGACAGCATGACCACGAAGGACCGTTCTTCGCGTGACGCTTGTACACGTTCCTCAAGCGCGCGCTGCACGGCAAGCTCGCGTTGGTCCTGCGAGAGTTCACCGCCGCTGCTGCCCAGAAGCGAAGAGAGCAGGCTGGGCTTGAAGAATTCCGGGTCTTCCGTCAGCTTCTGGTCGCGGATCACCTGACGAAACACGTTGCCGGAGGTGAGGACGCGCAGCTTGCTGCCGACTTCGAGTAGCTGCGAATCCCGCTGCGGATTGGCGGCGGTCAGGTCGTCGGGCGTGACGTTCAAGTTGGATGGGTCGACGATCAGGTCGGTATAGACAGTGTAACGCGGCGTCGTCGTGGTGGCGTAACCAAAGGCCAATACGGCGCCGATAATCGCCATCACCACGATGAGAAGGAAACCGCGCTGCAGCCAGCGCAGGACATGGCCGATGCCGATCTGCGTCACGCTTTGCCATTGCGCCTGCAATCGGGCTTCCAGCGCAGACGACTCGTCATCGCCGAAGGATGCAGAGGGATAAGACGCCTCGGTCCGCGGGGCGGTGTCCGGTCGCGACGCTTCAGGACGCTCGCTGCGATGGAGCGGGCGGGCTCTGTCCTCGTCGGTGTCCGGGCCGGCCTGATCGAGAAGCGAGCCGGCGGAGGACGAACGACGGAGCGGGGCGTTTGCCCGCACCTGTCGGCGATTATCTTCGGACTCGTTGGGCCGGAACATACACATCCTCCATCCCGTGCAATGATCGCAGGGAGAATTCACATGCACCAACTATGAGCCAACCTCATGAAAATAGGGTTAAGTTAGCAAATTCGATTATATGTCGGCTTTTGAAATACCGATTTATCACGCCGCTTGCGATGCATCGACAGCCGGCGTGACAAAAGCCTGATGCCACAGCTGGGTCGAAAGAATGCCGACAAAGGCGGCATTGTCGCGGAAGCCGCTGGCCGGTTTGGCCATGCATTTGCGGGCGAGCATGGCAACGGCTTGCGGATCAAACAATCCGCCCTCTGCAATCGCCGTTTCGTTCATGACGGCCGGAACATAGGTCTGGCCGGAGGAAGGCATGAAGGAGGCGCTGTCGGGCGCGCGGTACGGTTGTTTTGGCCGGTTGGCGACAACAGGTGGCAGCAGATCGCGGGCGACGCGGCGAAGGATATGCTTTTCCTCCAGCCCTTTGAGCTTCAGGCTGGGCGGCAGGTGGTTGGCGAATTCGACGAGGCGATGGTCGAGGAACGGGAAGCGCCCCTCGATGCCATGCGCCATGGCCATACGGTCCCCCTGGCTCGATAGAATGTAGCCCGGCAGCAGGAACCGCATTTCCAGATATTGCGCCTGGTTGAGCACATGCCAACGCGAGAAATCGGCAGGCAGGCGTGACACGAGTTCATCCGCTGCATTGTAACCGGCAAGCTGCTGTTTCAGGCTGTCGGAGAAGAAATTTTTGGCCGAGCCGGTGTTGCGCAGGCGCGGGCGCAGCGCAAACAGCGGATCATCGAGACTGTCCTTGGTGGTGCCGAAGAAGGCAGAGAGATAACCCGCCGACTGCTGTTTCAGGCCGGGCAGGTAGGGATAGAGTTTCTTGAACAGATGCGGCCGGATTTTTGATCCGGGCTGGCGGGCGCAGAAACGCCGCACCTTGGCTTCCTTGAAGATGTCGTAACCGGCAAACACCTCGTCGGCGCCTTCGCCGGTCAGCACCACCTTCATGCCGCTTTCGCGCACGAGGCCGGACAGCTGGAAGAGGGGAGCCGGGGCGGTGCGAATGATCGGCCGCTCGGTGAAGCGGATGACATCCGGGAAACTGCCGGCGATCTCGGCGGGGCCGCAGGTGATGGCGTTGTGCAGCGTGCCGAGCGCCATGGCCACCGCCATCTGGTGCAGGCTTTCGTCATGTTCGGGGCTGTCGAAGGTGACGGAAAAGGTGCTGAGGCCGGCCGGCGCCATCGGCGCTGCGATCGCCGTGATCAGCGAACTATCCAGCCCGCCCGAAAGATAGGCGCCGACCGGCACGTCGGCGCGCATGCGCAGGCGCGTGGCGTCGGTCAGAAGCGCGCGCAGTTCCTCAACGGCTTCGTCTTCGTTCATAGCGACATGATCGCCGGCATCGGCAAATTGCGGTGCCCAATAGGGGCGGATATCGACACGGTCGTTTTCGATGATGATACGGCCCGCCGGTTCCAGTTCAAAGATATCGCGGAAGGCGGTGCGCGGCGCTATCGGCGCCCACAGCGTAAAGATCTGGTCGAGCGCAAAAGGATCGAGTTCGGCGACGATGCCGGGCACCTGCAACAGCGCCTTCACTTCCGATGCGAAATAGAACGTGCCGTTGCGCTGTGCATAAAACAGCGGCCTGACACCCATGCGGTCGCGGGCGAGCAGCATGCGGTGGCGGCGTCCGTCCCAGATGGCGAAGGCAAAATCACCGTTGAGGCGCTGCAGGCAGTCATCACCAAAAGCCTGATAGAGATGCAGGATGACTTCCGTGTCCGAGCCGGTTCTGAACCGGTGGCCGGCGGCCTTCAGCTCATCGCGCAGTTCGACATAGTTGTAGATCTCGCCGTTGAAGACGATGGTGAGGTCGTCATCGCCTTCGGTGAGTGACATCGGCTGCTGGCCATCACCGAGGCCGACGATCGACAGGCGCACATGGGCAAGGCCGAGACCGGGGAGGGTTTGGATGCCGCGTTCATCCGGGCCGCGATGGGCAATCGCCTGCGCCATCGACGTCAGCAGCCCCTGCGACTGCTCCATCGGCACGCCATCACCCAGAAAGCCGGCAAATCCGCACATGACCATTACTCCAACACCAGAGTTTACTTAAGCAAACCCGGCTGGAGGGCCGGTTAATTTTAATAAACCGTCCCGGACAGACGTAAAATTAAGTTACCCGATCCTTAAATCTTGGCCATCGAGAGTATCAGCGTCGGCCATAGCTCCGAGACGGTCGGGTGGATCGGTACCGCCCAGCGCAAGGTATCGTAGGGCACGCTGGCATTGATCATGTCGAGCACGCCATGGATGGCTTCATCGCCGCCGGTGCCGAGAATGGAGGCTCCGAGAATTTTGCGCGTGTCGGCATCGGCGATGATCTTCATGAAACCTGACGTCTCGCCCTTTTCGATGGCGCGGCCGACGCGGCTCATGGGCCTTGTCCCGACGAGGATGTTTTTGCCGGTTTCGCGCGCCTGCTTTTCCGTCAGACCGACACGGCCAAGCGGCGGGTCGATATAAAGCGCGTAACCGGGAATGCGGTCGGAGACTTTTCTGTTCTCGCCATCCAGCAGATTGGCGGCGACGATCTCGAAATCGTTATAGGCGGTGTGGGTGAAGGCGCCGCGGCCGTTGCAATCCCCCAGCGCCCATATGCCTTCGACGCTGGTGGAAAGATCGTCATTGACCTTGATGTAACCGCGCGCATCCGTCTTCACGCCGGCCTTGTCGAGGCCGAGGTCGTCGGTATTGGGGCGGCGGCCGACGGCGAGCAGAACCTCCGAACCGATCACTTCCGGTTCACCTTTCGTGCAGTTTACGTCCACCGCCACACCCTGTTTATGCGGGCGAAAACGGATGCATTCCGCACCGGTGCGCACCGTGATGCCTTCCGCTTCGAGAATGTTGCGGATGGCATCGGAGACGTCCTCGTCCTCGCGAGAGACGAGGCGGGGGCCTTTTTCGACGATGGTGACCTCTGCGCCAAAACGCCGGTAAATCTGCGCGAATTCCAGCCCGATATAACTGCCGCCGATCACGACCAGATGTTTCGGCACCCGTTCCAGCATGACGATCGAGGTGTTGGTGAGATAGGGCACTTCATCGATGCCGGGAAAATCCGGAATGGTGGCACGGCCGCCGACATTGAGGAAAATTTTCGGGGCGGTGATCACCTCGTCACCGATGCGCACCGTATTGGCGTTTTCCAGCCGGGCATGGCCCTCGATGAAGGTGCAGCGCTGCATGCCGCGCAGCCATGTCTCGTTGTTGTTGCGGGCATTCAGCGTCACCTGATGCGAGCGCTGTTTGACCCGTTTCATGTCGATGGAAATCTCGCCACCGACCGTCACGCCATAATCGGCACCGCGACGTGCAAGGTGTGCGGCGTAAGCGCTGGCGACCAGCGCCTTGGTGGGCATGCAACCGGTATTGACGCAGGTGCCGCCGACCAGTTTGCGCTCAACGATGGCAACCGTCTGGCCTGCATCGGTCAGGCGACCGGCGAGCGAAGGCCCGGCCTGACCGGTGCCGATGATGATGGCATCGAATTGTTGCGTCATGCGGCGACCAATGCTGCCGGGATGGCGGAAATGATCAGGTAGGCGGCGATGATGGCAATCGCATCTTCGATGAAGGCTGCCGGCGGGTCCTTTTTGAAGGCGGCGGCAAGTTTTGCGCGCGCGGCCGCCCCGCCGTAGGTGCCGATCACCGCACCGATGACGCCGGCAACCAGTCCGGCAATCCACATGCCGCTGCCGGCCCCGATCGCAGCACCGGTCAGCGCGCCCATGACAAGCCGGGCACCGAATTGCTGCGGCACCTTGCGGCTGGGTGTCGAGGGCAGCTGGTCGGTCACCAGCTCGACCACGGCCAGCACGGAAAAGATGGCGACGGCCCAGAACGACCCAAGGAAGGACAGCCATGTGCCCGACAGGTTGAGCCAGCCGAGCCAGGCGGCCCAGCTGATGGCGGCAGGCGCGGTCATGGCTCTGAGGCCAGCCACCACACCGATAAGAAGCGCAAGCAGATATGTCATGCGATACCACTCCGTTTCAAAAGATTATGCGTCCTGACCCACCGCAATGGTCACGCGTATCGCAGATGGAACGCGGGAGGGTGCGTCCAGCCGATCTCCCCCCTTGAGGGGGAGATGCCCGGCAGGGCAGAGGGGGGTACTGTCTCGGCAAGACCTTTGCCGCTCGATATGCCGCCCCGTCGCTTACCCCCCTCTGTCACTATCGTGACATCTCTCCCTCAAGGGGGGAGATTATCGGGAGCAAGCGCCACCACCTCAATTCCAATTGCGTCGGCCCTCAACGGCCAAGAAAACTCGCCCAACATAACCACCATTCAGCTTCGCGCGAAAGCTGCATTTTTCAATCGTCAAATCTCCGGTCGTTTTCCGGGTGTGGTGACAATCGTCACGTCTTCATTACAATGCGGTTTCTGACGAGTGCGGGAGGAGGAGCCCGGGCTTTCTTGAAGATACGTTTTATCCTGATCTTCGGCGGATTGGCGGCCGTGGTGCTGGCCTTGATCCTGCACGGCAGCCATGTCGCCAGCCGTAGCTACATGCGAGAGGCCTCCGAACAGGCGGGCACGACGCTGCGGCTTGCCGTCTCGGCGCTCGACGGGCATCTGCGCCGTTACGAGGCGCTGCCGGCGCTGATCGCCGATCATGAGGATGTCGAGGCGCTGATCATCGATCCCGCCAATCCGGCTCTGCGCGATGCCACCAATCTCTATCTCAAGGACATCAATGCGCTTTTGAAATCCTCGGACATCTATGTGATGACCATGGACGGCGTCACGGTCGCCGCCAGCAATTTCGACAGCGCCACCAGTTTTGTCGGCGAAAATTTCAGTTACCGACCTTATTTTCAGGAGGCGGCAGCCGGGCATCAGTCGCGCTTTTATGCGCTCGGCACCACATCGGCGAAACGCGGCTATTATTTCTCCTCGCCCATCGAAATCGGCGGCACCATCTATGGCGTCATCGTCTTTAAGGTGGATATCGACGGCATCGAAGCCTCATGGGGTGATGGCGACAGCCGCATCGTCGTGTCGGACCCCGAAGGCATCATCTTCATGACCGGCACGCCGCGCTGGCTGTACAGCAGTGTTCTGCCGCTGACGCCGGAGCGGCTGGCCAATACCAAGGCGTCCCGCCGGTATTCCGATGCGGTGCTGCGGGAACTGCCGGTGCAGCGTGGCTTTGATGGCGAGCATGCCATGCTGTCGATTTCCGAAGAGGGGGCCGACAAGGAGTTTCTGGTTCTGTCGCAGCTTATGCCGGAAGCGGGATGGACTGTTGCGGTGCTGATGGACACGGCGTCGGTCAGGGCGCAGGCGCAGAACTCCACCATCGTCGCTATCCTGCTCGTCTGCCTCGCCTTTCTCGGCGGCGCCATTCTGGTGCAGCGGCGCATGCGGTTGGCGGAACGCATCAAGCTGCAGGCGGAAGCGCAGGAAAACCTCGAGCGGCGGGTGGAGGAACGCACCGCCGATCTTGCCCGCGTCAACGGGCAGATCAAACAGGAAATCGCCGAACGGCGGCTGACGGAGCGGCGGTTGCGGCGCACGCAGGCGGATCTGATCCAGGCCGGAAAACTGGCGGGGCTAGGCCAGATGTCGGCGGCGCTGAGCCACGAGTTCAACCAGCCGCTGGCGGCCACCAAAACCTATGCGGATAGCGCGGCACTGCTGATCGAGCGCGGGCGTCCGGGTGAGGCGAGCGACAATCTGCGGCGCATTTCGGCGCTGATCGATCGCATGGCCTCGATCAGCCGCCACTTACGCAACTTTGCCCGCAAGCCGGAGGAAAAACTGTCGGTGGTTTCCTTTGATGACGTGATGCGCGACACGCTGGAAATCGTCGATGCACGTCTACGCGCTGCCGATGCGGCACTGACGATCGAGATGGACAGTCCGCCGCCGGTGGTGCTGGCCGGCGCGGTGCGGTTGCAGCAGGTTCTGGTCAACATCATCACCAATGCCGCCGATGCCATCGAGGGGCTGGAGGACCGGCGTATCATCGTTTCGGCTGCCCGCAGCGATGACGGGCGTGTCGTGATCTGCGTGCGTGACCACGGTCCGGGCGTACCCGCCGCCATTCGCGAGCGCATCTTCGATCCGTTCTACACCACCAAGGGTGTCGGCAAGGGGCTGGGGCTTGGCCTGTCGATCTCCTACAATATCGTCAAGGATTTTGGCGGCAGCCTTGTTGCCACCGATCATCCGGACGGCGGCGCGGTGTTTGCCATTGAGCTGACCTCTGCCGATGCCGCCATCGGGAGGGCCGCCGAATGAGCGAGCAGCGTGTGCTTCTGATCGACGATGAGGAGGAATTGCGGCGCTCCACCAGCCAGGCGCTGGAACTGGCGGGCCTGCATGTGCAGACCTTCTCCAATGCCGATCATGTGCTGGAACTGACCGGTTTCAGTTTCGACGGTATCGTGGTGAGCGATATCCGCATGCCGGGGCTGGATGGCATGACACTTCTGCACCGCATCCGCGAACTCGATGCGGAAATTCCGGTCATCCTTGTTACCGGCCATGGCGATGTGCAGCTGGCCGTGAAGGCGATGCGTGAGGGCGCCTATGATTTTCTCGAAAAACCCTTCACCGCCCAACATCTGGCCGGCATCATCCGTCGCGCACTCGACCGCCGCGCGCTGGTGCTGGAAAATCGTCGGCTGAAGGCTGTGGCCGGCAAACGCGACGATCTCGAAGCCCGGCTGCCGGGCCGGACGCAAGCCATGGTGGACCTGCGTTACGCCATCCGCGCCATCGGCGCGACCGATGCCGATACGCTGGTGATCGGCGAGACCGGGGCGGGCAAGGAAGTGGTGGCGCGGGCGCTTCACGATGTCAGCCCGCGCGCCAACCGGCCGTTTGTCGCCATCAACTGCGCGGCACTGCCGGAAAACCTGATCGAAAGCGAGCTTTTCGGCCATGAGCCGGGAGCGTTTCCGGGCGCGCTTCGGTCGCGTTACGGCAAATTCGAGCATGGCCGGGGCGGGACCATCCTGCTCGATGAGATCGGCTCCATGCCCTTCGATCTGCAGGCAAAATTCCTGCGGGTGCTGCAGGAGCGGGTGATCAACCGGCTCGGCTCCAATGAGACGGTGGAACTCGACGTGCGTTTCATCGCCACCAGCAAGGTCGATCTTGAGGCCGAGGTGCTGGCCGGGCGTTTTCGTGCCGATCTTCTCTACCGGTTGAATGTCGCGACCGTGCATGTGCCGTCTTTGCGGGAAAGGCGGGCGGATATTCCGTTGTTGTTCCTGCAATTGGTGCGGGAGGCGGCGGCGCGGTATGGTCGCGAGGATCAGCCGATTTCGCACGAGCTGCTCTCTACTGTCTCGCAGCGCGACTGGCCGGGCAATGTGCGTGAATTGCGCAATGCCGCTGACCGGCTTGTGCTCGGGCTTGATCTCAATCCAGGTGATATTTCGGGCTCTGCTAAATCGCCGGATGGACGGCTGGCGGAACGGGTGGCGGCGTTCGAGCGCACCGTGATTGCCGATGCCATCGCCGCGCATGGCGGGGCGCTGCGACCGGTTTACGAACAGCTCGGCATTTCCCGCAAGACGCTTTACGAGAAGATGCAGCGGCATGGGCTGGACAAGAAATTGCTGGGTGCGGAGTAGGGGGCATACGGTTTTGCTACATTACCGGGACGGTGCGCCCATCCGATCTCCCCCCATGTGGGGGAGATAGAAGGGAGACCGTGGCGCCGTCCTCGTTCACCCAATTTGTTTTCGGCAGTCGATCCGCTAATCCCAAATGTGTCGAAATCCACCCATGTCATGCGCGCTATGGGTGAAACTCCACCCATTACCCCCACTGAACCTCTTGAAAAACCGGCAAGCGCGAAGCGGCTGATTGCGCAGGCCGAACAAGCTGCGGACAGATGAACCATTCGGACGAAGCGGGAGGAGCCGTGGCCGTCCGGTTCGGTTTATCTGGGAGGGTAACAATGAAAATCCTGAATACGATTTTGGGCGCGACGGTTTTTGCCGCCGCTGGCGTCATCGCGTCTGCTGCCTTTGCGCAGACTTTTCCGTCACGCTCGATCACCATGGTCGTGCCATTCGCGGCCGGTGGCCCGACCGATACGGTGGCGCGCCTCGTTGCTGAATCCATGTCGAAAGATCTCGGCCAGCAGATCGTCGTCGAAAATGTCGGCGGTGCCGGTGGCACGCTCGGTGCCGGTCGTGTCGCCAATGCGGATGCCGATGGTTATACCGTGCTGTTGCACCATATCGGCATGGCCACCAGCGCCACGCTTTACCGCAAGCTGCCCTATGACACGTTGAACGCCTTCGAATATGTCGGCCTCGTTACCGACGTGCCGATGACCGTCGTTGCCCGCAAGGATCTCGACGTCAAGGATTTCAAGGGTCTGGTGGAATATGCCAAGGCCAATAGCGACAAGGTGACGGTGGCCAATGCCGGTATCGGCGCTGCCTCGCATCTCTGCGGCATGCTGTTCATGTCGGCCATCGAAACGCCGCTCGTCACCGTGCCCTACAAGGGCACCGGCCCGGCCATGACCGACCTTTTGGGCGGTCAGGTCGATATCATGTGCGACCAGACCACCAACACCACCAAGCAGATCCAGGGTGGCACGATCAAGGCTTACGCCGTCACCTCGCCGGAGCGTCTGGCCATTTTCAAGGATATCCCGACGGTTGCCGAAGAAGGTGTTCCCGCCATGCAGGTGGGCATCTGGCACGGCATCTACACGCCGAAGGGCACGCCGAAAGAGGCCAATGATCGCTTGTCCAAGGCGTTGCAGGTGGCTCTGAAGGACCCGAACATCGCGTCGCGTTTCGCCGAACTCGGCACGCTGCCTTCGCCGGAGGCCGATGGCACGCCGGCTGCGCTGAAGGCAAAGCTGGAAAGCGAAATCGCCCGCTGGGAACCGGTCATCAAGGCGGCTGGTCAGTACGCGGACTGAGGGCCGGTTTCGGTCATCTGACCCGTCCAAGTGGCCTAGCCCCTCACCAACAAAATCTACGACTTGGCTGCGCCAAGGCCGTGATTTTGTAACCTCTCCCGCAAGGGGAGAGGGAGGGGTGCCGAACTCGCCGCGCATTACCTCTCCCCTTGTGGGAGAGGAAGCAATTTCAACATCTTGGCCTCAAGGCCAAGTGTTAGAAATTGCAGGTGAGGGGCAAGGTCCTTGGTCTGGTGAGATCTGATGTGCAGTCCAATGCATAGTTTGGAGACACCATGAATTCCCTGAAATTCGACAGAACCAATCTCATCTGCGGGCTGATCTTCGTCGGCATCGGCATCTTCTTCGCGCTTCAGTCGCTGGATCTGGAACTCGGCACGGCATTCCGCATGGGGCCGGGGTATTTCCCGTTCATCCTGGCGCTCGCGCTCATCCTGTTCGGCGGCATCATTCTGGTGCAGTCGCTGCGGGTGGAACATGAGCCGATCAGCGGTATCGCCTGGCGCGGCATGATCTTCATTCTCGCCGCTCCCATCCTGTTCGGCATCACCGTGCGCGGCCTCGGTTTTGGTCCGGCGCTGTTCATTTCCGCCTTCGTCGCCTGTTTTGCCTCGACGCGGATGAAGCCGCTTCCGGCTTTGGCGCTTTCGGTGGCTGTGACGTTTTTCTCCATCCTGGTTTTTACCTACGGGCTCGGTCTGCCGTTCCGTCTCGTCGGCCCCTGGCTCGGTTATTAGGATCAGCGCGACATGGAACTTTTTGACAATCTCGCGCTCGGATTTTCGACCGCAACCTCGCTTGAAAACCTGTTCTTCTGCCTGATCGGCGTGCTGCTCGGCACGCTGATCGGCGTGTTGCCGGGCATCGGCGCCACCGCCACCATCGCCATGCTGTTGCCGATCACATTCCAGCTGGAGCCGGTTTCCTCGCTGATTATGCTCGCCGGCATCTATTACGGTGCGCAATATGGCGGCTCCACCACCGCCATCCTCATCAACATGCCGGGTGAATCCTCATCCGCCGTCACCGCCATCGATGGCTACCAGATGGCCCGCAAGGGCAAGGCCGGTGCGGCACTGGCGATCGCCGCCATCGGTTCGTTTTTCGCCGGCACCGTCTCCACCTTTCTTGTCGCCATCTTTGCGCCGCCGCTCACCGTGATCGCGCTGAAATTCGGCGCCGCCGAATATTTCTCGCTGATGGTGGTCGGCCTCGTCTCCTCCATCGCGCTGGCGCATGGCTCGATCATCAAGGCGCTGGCCATGGTGTCGCTCGGCCTTCTGCTAGGCCTTGTCGGCACCGACATCTATTCCGGCACGCCGCGCTTCACGCTAGGCATTCGCGAATACTCCGACGGGCTGAACTTTGTCGCCGTCGCCGTCGGTATCTTTGGCGTCGCGGAAATCCTGCGCAATCTGGAAAACGAAAGCACCCGCACGGTGCTGATGTCGAAGGTGAGCGGACTGATGCCGAGCCGAGAGGATTTTCGCGCGATGATCGCACCTGTGCTGCGCGGCACGGCGGTCGGCTCCATCCTTGGTATCCTGCCGGGCGGCGGGGCGATCCTTGCGGCCTTCGCGTCCTACACGATCGAAAAGAAGGTCTCAAAGCACCCGGAAGAGTTCGGTCATGGCGCGATTGCCGGTGTTGCAGGCCCCGAAAGCGCCAACAATGCCGGTGCGCAGACCTCGTTCATCCCGCTCCTGACGCTCGGTATTCCGGCCAACCCGGTGATGGCGCTGATGATCGGTGCGATGATCATCCAGGGTATCGTACCCGGCCCGAATGTGGCGTCCGAACAGCCAGCTCTGTTCTGGGGCATCATCGCCTCGATGTGGATCGGCAACCTGATGCTGGTCATCCTCAATCTGCCGCTGATCGGGCTGTGGGTGAAGCTTCTGACCATTCCCTACTACGTGCTCTTCCCCATCATCATGGCGTTCTGCTCGATCGGGGTCTACAGCGTCTCGTCCAATGTCTACGACCTCTATGCCGTCGCCTTTTTCGGTTTCATAGGTTACGTGCTGGTAAAACTGCGCTGCGAACCGGCACCGCTTCTGCTCGGCTTCGTACTCGGGCCTTTGCTGGAAGAGAACCTGCGGCGTGCGATGATCCTGTCGCGCGGTGATGCGACGACCTTCATCACCCGGCCGATCAGCGCCGGATTGCTGTTCATCGCTGCGGCTGTTCTGGTCATCGTCTTCCTGCCAAGCGTCAAGGCAAAGCGCGAAACGGTGTTTCAGGAAGAGGATTGAGGGTTTGGCTCGGCGCAGGTGGTCGGGAAGGTCGAAAACCTCTCCTCCGCCATCCTCGGCCTTGTGCCGAGGATCTGCGACCGCCTGATATTTTTGGCGTGGTCAGATCCTCGGGACAGGCCCGAGGATGACGAAAACATGCGAGCCGGATTGGCCGTCGAGGTCCGATTTTTTATTCCTCAGCCAGCCTCTGCAAATGCTGCAGTTCCTCCACCGGCACCGGTCCAGCAATCCGCCGCAACAGCATCTGCCCCATCAGCAGCCCTGCCTCGGACAAATCCTCGTAGATCGTTTCCACGCGTGGCCGGATCTGGTCGAACAGACCCGATGTCTGCTTGGCGACAAAATCCACCTCGCGGCCGGGCAGAAGCCCGTGGTCGTGGCAGGCTGCCATGATCGCCATGGCCACCACTTCGCCGCCGCAGACAAAGCCATCCGGCGGCGAGGACTGGTGCAGGCGCTGGTCGAAATAGCGGCGGATATCGTCGGACTTGCTGTCCAGCGAAATGCCGGTGGCGATCTCGTAGCCGACGCCTTCCTCGCGCACCGCCGTCATGAAACCGTGGCGCATGTGGTGAGAGAAGGTGAAGGTGTCGGGTGGCAGCACGATCGCCAGTTTTGCGCAGCCCGAGGCGATCAGCTTCTTGGCCGCCCGGTAGGCGAAATCGTAATTGTCGTAATCGACGAAGGGATGCGGTGTCGCAAGTTCTGTGCGGCCATGACAGATGAACGGAAAATCGTTCTGCATCAGCAGTTTGACCCGGTCGTCCATCGGCTGGGTGCGGGTGAAGATGATGCCGTCGGCCAGCCGGTTGCGCAGGATATGTTCCACCGGTTCGATCTGTGGACTGTCGGAAAAATGCGGTGAGATGACGAGGTGGTAGGGCGTGCCGCGCAGCGCTGCCGTCAGCCCGTTGATCATCGAGGTGGCGTAGCCGAGAATTTCCTCGTGCGGATCGAGGATCAGGCTGATCACCTGCGTGCGGCCGGTGCGCAGGCGTTGGGCGGCGCGATCCGGCAGATAGCCGATTTCGGCAGCCACGTGCGCCACGCGCTGGCGCGTTTCCAGCGCGATCTGCGGCGCGCCGGCAAGCGCCCGCGACACGGTGGTAACAGCAAGGCCGGTCAGGTCGGCAATCGTCCGCAATGTTGGTTTGGCGGCATCGCTTCCGCGCACAGCGCCTTTTGCGCGACGTACGGGACGGCGCTCCTTAAGATCGTCCAGCGGCATCAGGCAGTCCTCCTCCACGACGCACGGCTGGCTGGAGACCGCACGACATTGTGAAAACGTTGCAAAAGCCAACTGATATTTCAAGTTCTGTTTTCGTCGATCCGTGTATTTCGATGAAATTCAGACATTTAGGGGCATTTTTCGGGTTTTTGACAAACTGCAATTGGCGGGTTGACAGCGACCATGGTTGTATCGTTATAAATTTGCATATCCGGAGAGGAGCCCGGATTTGAGGGAGAGAGATCATGAATATGCGTATTATCGCCCAGCTTGCAGCTGGCGCGGCACTCATCGCGTTGGCTGCCGGTAGCGCCAAGGCTGCTGAAGAGGTCGAAGTTCTGCACTGGTGGACCGCCGGTGGCGAAGCCGCAGCGCTCAACGTGCTGAAGGAAAACCTCGCCAAGGAAGGCGTTTCCTGGAAGGACATGCCGGTTGCCGGCGGTTCCGGCGTGCAGGCCATGACCGCTTTGCGTGCCCGTGTCACCTCCGGTGATCCGCCGACCGCCGTGCAGATGCTCGGCTTCGACATTCGCGACTGGGCCGAACAGGGCGTCGTTGGCAATCTCGACGATCTCGCTGAAAAGCAGGGCTGGGGCAAGGTCATCCCGGAAGCGCTGCAGGCGTTTTCGAAATATGACGGTCACTGGATCGCCGCACCTGTCAACGTGCACTCCACCAATTGGCTGTGGCTGAACAAGGCCGCCTTCGACAAGGCTGGCGGTAAGGAACCAGCCAACATCGACGAGCTGATCGCGCTGCTCGACAAGTTCAAGGAACAGGGCCTGACGCCGCTCGCTCATGGCGGCCAGCCATGGCAGGACGGCACATTGTGGGAATCCGTCGTTCTGTCGACCGGCGGCATGGATTTCTACAAGAAAGCCGTCATCGACCTCGATCCGGCCGCTCTTTCGGGCGACCAGATGAAGAAGGTCTTCGACACGATGACCAAGCTTCGCACCTATTTCGACCCCAATTTCTCCGGTCGTGACTGGAACCTGTCGACGGCTCTCGTCATCGAAGGCAAGGCCGGCGCCCAGCAGATGGGTGACTGGTCGAAGGGCGAATGGCTGCGCGCCAACAAGAAGCCGGGCACCGATTTCGTGTGCATGCGCTTCCCCGGCACGCAGGGCAATGTTCTGTTCAACGCCGACCAGTTCGTGATGTTCGACGTGGGTGACGCCAAGCGCGATGCACAGATGAAGCTTGCTTCGGCTGTTGAGGATCCGGCTTTCCAGATCGCTTTCAACACCGTCAAGGGTTCCGTTCCGGCCCGTACCGACGTGCCCGGCGACCAGTTCGACGATTGCGGCAAGAAGGGCATCAAGGATGTCGCCGATGCTGCAAAGGCGGGCACGCTGGTCGGTTCGCTGGCCCATGGTTACGCCCAGCCCGGCGCCATCAAGGAAGCCGTGTTCGACGTGATCACCCAGCATCTGAACGGTCAGATCGACACGGCAACGGCATTGAAGCGTCTGCCGGAAGCGGTTGCTGCTGCGAAGTGATTGGCTGTTTGGGATCCAGGTGAGGGGGAAGCCCCTCACTTGCGATTTCTAGCACTTAGCTGACGCTAAGGTGCTGAAATCGCTTTCTCTCCCGCAAGGGGAGAGATAAGGGCGCCGCGCCATCAGCGATTTACCTCTCCCCTTGTGGGAGAGGATACAAAATCGGCATCTTAGCTTCAGCTAAGTGCCAGATTTTGTTGGTGAGGGGCTCTCTTCGCGCCCTCCAACATGCAAATTTTCTCTGCCGGAGATCATCATGACCACAATCGAACCGGCAACCGCTTCGCCGCCGCGCCGAAACTTCGCCGACAGCCTGCGCGGCTGGCTGCCGAAGCTCGTGCTGGCGCCGTCCTTTGCGGTGATCCTGCTGTTCGTCTACGGTTTCATCCTGTGGACCGTCTATCTGTCCTTTACCAATTCGCGCATCCTGCCGGTCTACAAGCTGGTTGGTTTCGATGCCTATGTGCGCCTGTGGTCGCAACCGAACTGGTATATGGCGATGAAGAACCTCGCCATTTTCGGCGTGCTCTATATCGGCATCTGCATTTCCATCGGACTTGGCCTCGCCATCCTGATGGATCAGCGCATCCGCGCCGAAGGGATATTGCGGCCGATCTTTCTTTATCCGATGGCGCTGTCCTTCGTGGTGACCGGCACTGCCTGGAAATGGTTTCTGAACCCCGGCCTTGGCATCGAGAACACGATGCACAATCTCGGCTGGGAGAGTTTCAAATTCGACTGGCTGGTGAACCCGGACATGGCGATCTACACCGTCGTCATCGCCGGTGTCTGGCAGGCATCCGGTTTCGTCATGGCGATGTTTCTGGCCGGCCTGCGCGGTATCGATGGCGAGATCATCAAGGCCGCCCAGATCGACGGTGCGCCGCTGACAAAGATCTATCGCCGCATCATCATTCCCATGCTGCGCCCGGTTTTTCTCTCGGCCTTCATCGTGCTCGCGCATATGGCGATCAAGTCCTATGACCTTGTGATTGCGCTGACCGGCGGCGGGCCGGGCAATGCCACCGAACTGCCGTCCACCTTCATGTATTCCTACACGTTCACCCGCAGCCAGATGGCCGTCGGTTCGGCCAGTGCGGTGATGATGCTGATGGGGATCACGGCGATCATCGTGCCCTATCTCTATTCCGAACTGCGGGAGAAACGCTGATGAGCGGCGCCATCAACGAAACCGTCAGCGGCGGCTCGGCCAAAACCGCCCGCGTGGTGATTTACGGCCTGCTCATCCTGCTCGCCGCCATCTATCTTCTGCCGCTTTACGTGATGCTGACCACCTCGCTGAAATCACTCGACGAGATCCGTGGCGGTGACATGCTGTCCTTGCCAGCATCGCCATCGATCGCGGCCTGGACCAAGGCATGGGGCGAGGCCTGCATCGGCGTCACCTGCACCGGCATCAAGGGCTATTTCTGGAACTCCATCAAGATGGTGGTTCCGGCGGTGATCATCTCCACACTGCTCGGTGCACTGAACGGTTACGTGCTGACCAAGTGGCGTTTTCCGGGCCACAAGATCATTTTTGGCATGATGCTGTTTGCCTGCTTCATCCCGTTTCAGGCGGTGCTGATCCCGATGGCGCGCATGCTCGGCATGATGGGCATCGCCAACACCACGACCGGCCTCGTTTTCGTCCACGTGATCTACGGTCTCGGTTTCACGACGCTGTTTTTCCGCAACTATTACGAGGCGTTTCCGGACGAGTTGATCAAGGCGGCGATGATGGATGGTGCCGGGTTCTTCCGCATCTTCTGGCGCATTCTGCTGCCGACCTCGGGGCCGATCATCGTCGTCACCGTCATCTACCAGTTCACCAATATCTGGAACGACTTTCTGTTCGGCGTCTCCTTCTCGTCCGGCGGTTCCTCGCCGATGACGGTGGCGCTGAACAACCTCGTTGCCTCCTCCACTGGCGTGAAAGAGTACAATGTCGACATGGCCGCGGCCGTCTTTGCCGCCCTGCCGACCCTGTTCGTCTACATCGTCGCCGGACGCTATTTCGTGCGCGGCCTGATGGCCGGCGCAGTCAAGGGATAAATCCATGAGCTTTCTTGAAATCAGGAACCTGCGCAAGAAGATCGGTACTGTCGAAGTCCTGAAAGGCATCGATATCGAGCTGGAAAAGGGCGGGTTTCTCGTTCTCGTCGGCCCTTCCGGCTGCGGCAAGTCCACGCTTCTCAACGCCATTGCCGGTCTGCTGCCGCTGACCTCGGGCGACATCGTCATCGACGGGCAGGTGGTCAATGACCTGCATCCATCGCAGCGTGATATCGCCATGGTGTTCCAGTCCTACGCGCTTTATCCGAACATGACGGTGGAGGAGAACATCGCCTTTGCGCTGGAAATGCGCGGCGTGCCGAAGGCGGAGCGTGAGGCATCGGTCAAGGCTGCCGCGAAAACGCTGCAGATCGAACACCTGCTGAAGCGTCGCCCGAGCCAGTTGTCCGGTGGCCAGCGCCAGCGTGTCGCCATGGGCCGTGCGCTGGTGCGCAAGCCGCGTGTCTTCCTGTTCGACGAGCCGCTGTCCAACCTCGATGCCAAACTGCGCGTTGAAGTGCGTGCCGAGATCAAGTCTCTGCACCAGAATACGCACGCGACCATCGTTTACGTCACCCACGACCAGATCGAGGCAATGACGCTGGCGACCAAGATTGTCGTGTTGAAGGAAGGCACCGTGCAGCAGGTCGGCACGCCGGCCGAAATCTACAATCTGCCCGCCAACCTGTTCGTGGCCGATTTCATGGGCTCGCCGGCGATGAACATGCTGGACGGCAAGGTGGTGGGCACCGGGCCTGAGGCCCGTATCACGCTGTTCGGCGACCAGAATATCAGCGTTCCGGTGCCGCCGACGGTGACTGCGGGTGCGCTCAAGGATGGTCAATCGGTGCTGCTGGGTCTTCGCCCGGAAGCGATCACCGATACCGGACTGGTCGATCCGCAGGCCCGCTCGGTCGCCCAGATCGAGGCGCCGGTGACGATGACCGAGCCGACCGGATCGGACACCTTTGTGACGGCGGCACTCGGCGGAAAACACTTTACCGCCCGCACCCGTGCCGAAGTGGCCTGTGCGCCGGGCGACACGTTCCGCTTTGCCTTCAACCTCGACAAGGCGGTTGTTTTCGATCCGCAGAGCGGGTTGCGTCTTTAGTCTTTTCTGTATTTGTAGACCGTCATGGGAAGCCGGTTATACTGCGGCTTCCCTTTTGCGTTTTGCCCGGCCGTGCAGGGCGAGATCGCTAAAAATCCTTTCAAATTATAGGCTTGTCTCTTCGCTAAATTCAAATTTCATGAGCATCGCACACAATCCAACTTGGACTCGTGATCGAATTCGGATAGAAGACGTTAACCTCTTTGGACGGGACGAGGGTCAGGACTATCGGAATGCGAATGGCGGGGGCCGCGAATCATTCGTCTGGCTTGAAAGAGTTGGGCGCACTGGATGGGTAGGTTTTCACACCTTTTCCCCAAGGCGACCATTGGCGCCTACCTGATCGCTTTTGCCGCCGTTATTGCTCTGCCACTGCTCGCCTTCGTCGTGTTTTTGATGTTCCAGCTGGAGCAGAACGAGCGCGAAATCCTCAACAGCGAAACCGCGGAAGATGCGCAGATCATCGGTCGTGCCATCGATCGCGAGCTGCGCGACATGTCCACCACATTGCGCCTGCTCAGCACCTCGCCGGAGATCGAGCGCGGCCAGTTTGCCGATTTCCATCGTCGCACCCAGTCCAGCCTGCGCGGCAGTTCGCTTTACGCGCTTCTCGTTGCCGAAGATGGCCAGCTTCTTTTGAATACGCGCGTGCCGTTCGAAACAGCGCTTGGCAAGATGGGCAATATGCCGGCACTCAGCTCGGCTCTGCGTTCTGGCCGCACTGAAGTTTCGGATGTCTTTCGCGGTGCGACCAGCGGCAACTGGGTTTTCAACGTGACCATGCCGTTTCCCAAGGACACGCGCGGTGACATCGGTGCGCTGATCCTGACGCAGAATGTTTCCGACCTGAAGAATGTGCTGTCGACCGAAGGCCTGCCAAAGGACTGGTCGGTGGCGGTGCTTGATCAGACCGGCAAGATCGTGGTGGCGGATGGCGCGACGGGTTTGACGGTCGCAAGCCCGTTCCCTGCCGATACGCTGTCGCTGATGAGGGGGCAGAACGGCACGATCGAGGATGTCGGCGGTTCGCCGCGGCAGATGTATGGCTTTTACATTCATCCCGAATGGGGATGGCGGGTCATCGTCTGGGGGCCGATTGCGTCGGCGCAGGCGAGCATTCTCAGCACATGGCGATACCTGATCGCCGGCAGCGGATTGCTGCTGCTGATCGGCTTTGGTTTCGCCTGGCTGGTGGCGCGGCAGCTGCGCGTTCCCATCCGTCAGATTTCCGAGATGGCCGACCGGATCGGCAAGGGGGAAATCGTCTCGCCTGTCGAAACCAGGATCATCGAGGCGAACCATGTGGCGATTGCGCTTTCCAACGCCTCGTTCGATCGCAGCCAGGCCGAGGACCGCATTCACCTGATCCTGCATGAACTGGTGCATCGCACCAAGAACATTCTGACGCTGATCCAGGCGATGATGCGCCAGCTTGCCCGGCAGGATACGACGATGGAAGAGTTCCAGAAGGCGATCAGCACACGCCTGCAGGGACTGGGCCGCTCCATCGAAGCGCTTGCGCGCGAGCAATGGGCCGGTGTGCCGATGCGCCGCGTCGTCGAAATCCATCTTGCGAATTTTTCCGAAACGCTGGATCGTGTCGACATGCGCGGCGAGGATTTTGTGCTGAAGGCGGAGGCGGTGCAGAACCTTGGCCTCGTCCTGCACGAACTGACCACCAATTCGATGAAATATGGCGCACTGTCCTCGCAGAACGGCCGTGTCGAAATTTCGTGGTCCGATGTGGCTTCGGAAAGCGGCGAGCGCACGCTCAAACTCGTATGGGCGGAAAGCGGCGGGCCACCGGTTCGTGCGCCATCATCGACCGGTTTCGGCACCACCATCATCAAACGTCATGCCTCTGCCGCCTTTGCCGGAAGGGCGGATGCGGAATATCCGGTGGAGGGTTTCCGATGGACGCTGACGGCACCGCGCAACCAGCTTGAGCGCACCGCGGAAGATCGTCGCCGGGAAGCGGCCCGGCTGGGATAAGCAACCGGCCGCGATCGCCAGCCTGCTAACCTGAATGTGACGGAACCAAGCCGGTGACATCGCCGTTTGGCGGGAATGGACGCGTATTCATCCACTTCCGTATCTGAGCCCGGTGAGGGCCTCGCCATCCTCTCCACCATCGGCCTGACCTATGTCAGCGACAGCGAGCCGGGAATCCGGCGTCTGCGGCGCGGCAAGGGTTTTTCCTACAAGCTGCCAGACGGTTCGCTTCTTGCCGAACAGGCGCACAAGCTGCGCATCGGTTCGCTCGGCCTGCCGCCCGCCTATGAGAATGTGTGGATCTGTCTCGATCCGACAGGCCACCTGCAGGCGACCGGGTTCGATAGCCGCGGGCGAAAACAGTATCGCTACCATGCCGATTGGCAGTTGTTTCGCAGCGAGCTGAAATACGATCAGATGATCGAGTTCGGCGAGGCCTTGCCGAAAATCCGCAGGAAAGTTCAACGCGATCTGGCCGAAGGGCTTGATGGTCCGCAGGCGGTGATTGCCGCACTGGTGGCGCTGCTCGATGCCACGCATCTGCGTGTCGGCAACCGCGCCTATGCCAAGGAAAACAAGACTTACGGTGCCACCACGCTTCTGAAACGGCACATGAAACTGTCGGATGACAGCATGGTGCTGAAATTCACCGCCAAGGGCGGCAAGCGCGTCAGCCACACGATCCGTCATCCGCGGCTGCAACGTATTCTCGAAGACATTGCCGACCTGCCGGGCCGTCAGCTGTTTTCCTGGCCGGACGACGATGGCGTGCCGCGCGGCATCGACAGCGGGCGACTGAATGCCTATCTGGCCGCTGCTTCAGGCCTGCCGATTTCGGCCAAGACTTTTCGCACATGGGGCGGCAGCCTTGCCGCGTTCATGGCGGCGTGGAAGGCAGCGTCGGCCAACGAGATCGTGCGGATCAAAATGCTGACGGCGGCGGCATCGGAAGAGCTGCAGAACACGCCGGCCGTGTGCCGCTCCAGCTATATCCACCCCGGCATTCTGGCGTTGGCCGAGGATGTTTCGCCACTCGAAAAGATCATGGCGACGCCAAAACTGGTGGAGAAGGAGACCAGCAGCCTCAAGGCGGATGAGCGGCGATTGCTGGCGTTTCTGAAGCTGGTGGGGTGAGGGGGGCGAATGGTGAGTAGTGAGAGCGCACGTCCCGGTCTTTCGTCTTCCTGAGGCTTGTCCCGGGGATTTGACCCCGTAACCACACACTCATCGTAGCAGATGCTCGGGACGCTGCCCGAGCATGACGGCCGTTTGGGGTGCTCCCGAAACAAAAAAACGCCCGCCATATCACCGGCGAGCGCTACATTCATTTCACCTTGGCGGCAGCTTCACGCCGCGCGTCTATGCAAACCTTCCTGCACTTCCTCGACGATCTTGCCGACAAAGGCGGCCAGATCATCCGGGGAGCGAGAGGTGATGATGCCGTTGTCGACCACCACTTCCTCGTCCTTCCAGGATGCGCCAGCATTGCGCACATCTGTGCGGATCGACGGGTAGGAGGTCGCCTTGCGACCGCGCAGAGCGTCGGCTTCGATCAGCAGCCATGGCGCATGGCAGATGGCCGCCACCGGCTTGCCGCTTCTGACGAAATCGCGCACCACCTTCATGGCGCTCGCATCGGCGCGCAGCTTGTCGGGGTTGATCTGGCCGCCCGGCAGAACCAGCGCGTCGAAATCCGCAGCGTTGACATTGGCGGCCTGAAGATCGACCGTGACGCTGTCACCCCAGTCTGTCTTGTCCCAGCTCTTGATTTCACCGGTCTTGATCGACGCGATCTTCACCTCAGCGCCTTTGCTCGTCAGTTCTTCGAGTGGCACGCGCAGTTCGGAGCGCTCATAGCCGTCGGTCGCGAGAATGAGGATGCGGGCGGAACTGATCTTCGTCATGCAATTCTCCTTTTATGTTTTTGCGGCCGTCAAAGGCGGCCGGTGGAAAGATCGCGTCCGTTGATGGAGGCCGGGACGCTCATTTCTTCCCGAGAGGATCGCGGCAGCGGAAGCTTGACTGCTTCCGGCACGACCACATGAAGCTCACGGTCCGGCACGGCTTTCAACTGCCGCGGGGTGCGAGCGAAAGTTAAGAGACCTGTTAGTCTCGAAAGGATATGGCTCGAAAAAAGATTGGTCATGGTGTTTCTCCCGTCGCCCGAAAAGGTCTGATGCCTTTTCCATGAAGAGCTAACCGTGGGCCGGGAGAAACGTTCCATCGGAACGGCGCGCGATCCATCGAAAGGATCGCCGGGGCATGTCTCAGATCGGCACGACCAGCATGGCGCACATGGCGACTGCGAGGACGACGCTGGCGATTTCAAACCATTCCTTGGTCATTGTTCTTACTCCCTGACTGGTGAGTAAAGAACGACGATCTCGCGTTTCTGTTCCACACATTCGCCACATATGTGGAGCGCTGCCACATATGTGAATAATGCCTTAGAGCGGTTCATTGTTAAATGGAAACGGTTCTGCCGGAGCAGGTTTTCGTCGGGGCAGTGGCGATTGGCGAAGTGCATACCACCGGGTACGTGCGAGCCGATCGCCGCTGATCCCGGCGGAAAGATGTCCGGCCCTTACGGGTTGGCTGAAACGGGCCGGCTGATCGCATGGCCGGCTTGGCCGTATGCTGTGGCTACGACACGCGCCAGCCATGCGACCATCCAACTCCGTTTGAGCCAACAGAACCGATTCCATTTAACAATGAACCGCTCTAATTACTCGTGTCGAGTTTCTGCTGCGCCTTCATGCGGGCGCGCGCCGTTTCCACGATTGAGCGACTTTCCCGTGCCGTCGCGGTTTCGATGGCAAAACCTTCGCCGGGTGCGATGCCGGGATCTTCCTCGTGATCCTTGAAGGTCGCATCCTCGGTCAGGCGGTGCAGCAGCGCTTTTGTTGTTTCCTCGCCGCCCATCATGGCGGCCAGCCAGGTGATCATCAATTCGCGGTGGGCGTTGAGCCGGCCTTCCAGTTCTTCGGATGAGAGTGCGGGCATGGCAGTCCTCCTGTGGCTGTGGTTTGTCACATCGGCACATAGAGGAGAGGGCGGGCGAGGGAAGCCTCGTCGGCTTTTTGCCGTATTTCGATTTCCGGACGGAACGAAATGCCGCGCTGCATCATTACTGGGCCGAACCTTAGGGTCAAAACTCAATCAGGATAGCGGTTCTGTTGGCGATGATGGGATTGAATGGAAGCAAACAAGCGCAAGACAAGACCTCTTGGTCTTGTCGAGCATTGTTTGCGATCAGTCGGCCCATCATCGCCAATCCTTCGGACAAGCCGTATTTTGTGCCTGCGGGCGTCGGAAAGGTTTGAAAATGATGAGCATTTCCTGCACCTCTCCTTCTACTCAGGCACAAAATACGGCTTGCATAACCGCTATCCTGATTGAGTTTTGACCCTAACCCCTCA
Organism: Neorhizobium sp. JUb45; assembly: GCF_004343585.1. Classification (GTDB taxonomy): domain Bacteria; phylum Pseudomonadota; class Alphaproteobacteria; order Rhizobiales; family Rhizobiaceae; genus Neorhizobium. Next base: position 203,865 of record NZ_SLYW01000001.1, read on the forward strand.
CTTGAACCCAGAGTGGCGCGGCATGGATATGACAGTGAAAAATTTCGAGATCACAGCAGGATCGTGGACACAGCTTGGCGCCAATTTCGATGGTGAGGGTACCAATTTCGCGATCTTTTCCGCGCATGCCGAACGTGTCGAACTTTGTCTGTTCGACAATAGCGGCTCCGTCGAGATCGCCCGGCTGACACTGCCGGAATATACCAACGAGATCTTTCACGGTTATATCCCCGGCCTCAAGCCCGGCCAGCTTTATGCCTACCGCGTGCATGGCAAATTCGAACCGGAAGCCGGCCATCGCTTCAATGCCAACAAGCTGCTGATCGATCCTTACGCCCGCGAACTGGTGGGCGAGTTCAAGTGGAACGAGGCGCATTTCGCCTATGACCTGCTTGCCGAAGACAAGGATCTGACCTTCAACGAGCTGGACAGCGCGCCCTACACGCCGAAATGCCGGGTCATCGACCCCTACGGCTTTGATTGGGGCAAGGATGCTTCGCCCAACATCTCATGGCCGGCGACCATCGTCTATGAGACGCATGTGAAGGGTTTTACGCAGCTCAACAAGGCGATCCCTGAAAATCTGCGCGGCACATTCGAGGGCATGGGCCACAAGGCGACGGTGGATTACATCAAGAGCCTCGGCATCACTTCCGTCGAACTGATGCCGATCCACGAATTCCCGCAGGACCAGCATCTGCTGGACAAGGGCCTCAACAATTTCTGGGGTTACAATTCGATCGGCTTTTTCGCGCCGGCCTCGCGCTATTATGGGCCGAACGGCATTGCCGGTTTCCGCGACATGGTGCGGTCCTTCCACGATGCCGGCATCGAGGTCATTCTCGACGTGGTCTATAACCACACGGCCGAAGGCAACGAGCTTGGGCCGACCTTGTCCTTCAAGGGCATCGACAACTTTTCCTATTACCGCACCCTGCCGGACCAGCATCGCTATTACATCAACGATACCGGCACCGGAAACACGGTGAACACTTCGCATCCGCGCGTGCTGCAGATGGTGATGGATAGTCTTCGTTACTGGACCGAACACATGCATGTGGACGGTTTCCGCTTCGATCTTGGCACCATTCTCGGCCGCGAGCCGGAAGGCTTTGACGAACGCGGTGGTTTCTTCGATGCCGTCACGCAGGACCCGATCCTGTCGAAGACAAAACTGATCGGCGAGCCATGGGATATCGGTCCGGGCGGTTATCAGGTCGGTGGTTTTCCGCCGGGCTGGGCCGAATGGAACGACAAATATCGCGATACGGTGCGCGAATACTGGAAGGGCGACAACGTGGCGACCGATTTCGCCGCCCGTCTTCTCGGCTCCGGCGATCTTTACGACCAGCGCGGCCGTCGCCCGTGGTCGAGCGTCAATTTCGTTACCGCCCATGACGGGTTCACCTTGAACGATCTCGTTTCCTACAACGAGAAGCACAACGAGGCGAATGGCGAAGACAATAACGACGGCCATAACGACAACCGTTCCTATAATTACGGTGAGGAAGGTCCGACCGACGACGAGGGCATCAATGCGGTGCGCGAGCGCCAGAAGCGCAATTTTCTCGCCACGCTGCTGTTTTCGCACGGCACGCCGATGCTGCTGGCCGGCGACGAATTCGGCCGCAGCCAGATGGGCAATAATAACGGCTATTGCCAGGACAGCGACATTTCATGGGTCCACTGGGAGGACCTGCCGGAGAGCTGCGAGGAGCTGCGCGAGTTTACGCGCCAGATCATCGCTCTCCGGCAGACTCAGCCATTGCTCAGACGCGAAAACTGGCGCGACGGGCTGGATGTGAAATGGTTCAACGCTGGCGGTGGTTTCCAGACCCCGGAACAGTGGGAGGAAGGCTCGACGATTGGCCTTTATCTCGGCCGTGGCGACCTGAAGGAGGAAGAGGGCATCTGGCACGATGTGCTTTTGCTGTTCAATCCGTTCGAAGGCACGGTGCCGTTCCGCATCCCGCAGTTCGGCGAGGGCGGCTGGGTGCTGGAACTGAGCACGGCGGATCTTTCACTGCATGGTCAGGTGATCACCAAGGAAAAGGACTTTGAACTGGAAGGCCGCAGCCTGGTTCTGTTCCGCCGGCCTTAAACCTTTCCGCGACGTCATGCTCGGGCCTGTCCCGAGCATCTGCTACGTTCAATTCGTGACCGTGTGATCAGATCCTCGGGTGAAGGCCCGAGGATGACGTTGCGCGTGGGCTTGCCCTGTCCACCTTATTTTGCGATCACCTCTCGGTAGGACTTCCGCGAAGGAGACGCGTCATACCGACCGGCAAAGACAAGCAGAAATCCGTGTTCTTTCGTTGGGCGTGTCGACCACTGCCGCTATCTTGGAAAATTACGGCTGCGTTCTGGGTGGCGATTGCCGTGCTGATGCTGTCGGGGATCGTGGCGCAGCAGATGGAATGGTACGGGCTTTCCAGCCGGCTGTTCGCCTATATGGCGCTGTGTGCGGTGGGTTATGTGATCAGCTGGCTCTGCCTTGCCTATGTCAATATGCGGCACATGGGGCGGCGGCTGAAGGTGAGCCGGGACCAAGACCAGCCATGACGCTTTTTCTGCGCAGTTATCTGATTACGCTTGGCCTGATTTTTGCGAGTGGCGGGGTCGGTGCGGTGCTTCTCGACTGGAGCGAAAAACTGTCGCTCGGATGGTTCGGCGGCATCATCGCCGTCGCTATTGCCGTTCTGGGTTTTGCATTGCTGCTCGTCGGCATGTTTGGCAGCCCCGTTCGCGTCGATGTGTGGGCCGACCGTGCCTCCATTCATGAGGGCAGCATTCTTGTCGCCGTCATTGCCCTGCCGCTGTTTCTGCTCATGCGGCTTTTCATTCATGCGAACAACCGTCCATCGCCAAGCCTGCCGATCACCGAAATCCGTGGCAAGCGCGCCGCACGCCGGCAAAAACGCCGTCAGTAGACCTGACGGCGGGCGTTTTCGTCCGTGACGGCCGCGCCGCGCACGAGGCTGTTGTAGACGTTGGCATATTGGTCGGCGCTGCGTTCCCACGAAAATTTGGTCTTCATGCCCTGGTTCTGCAGGCGCGCCCAGCTGCGCGGATCGGCATAGGCATCGAGCGTGCGGCGCAAGGCAAGACGCAGGCCGTCGGTATTGACCGGGTGGAACTGAAAACCGGTGGCGACGCGGGCGGAAATCGCCGCATCATTGGCGTCGATGATGGTTTCCGACAGGCCGCCGGTGCGTGAGACGACAGGCACGCAGCCATAACGCAGCGCATAAAGCTGGGTGAGGCCGCAAGGCTCAAAACGCGATGGCTGCACGATGGCATCCGAGCCGGCATGGATGAGATGCGCGGTCGGTTCACCATAACCGATATGCACGGCCATGCGGCCGGGGAAGCGGGCGGCGGTTTCCAGCAGTTTCTGCTCGATATCATGGTCGCCCTGACCGAAAACGATGATGCGGCCACCCTTGAAGATCACTTCGTCGGCGGTGTCGGCAAACATGTCCATGCCCTTTTGCCAGGTCAGACGGCTGACGGCGGAAAAGATCGGGCCATCGCCACGGTCGAGACCAAAGTGGTCGAGCAGGGCGTTGCGGTTGGCGCGTTTGCGGCGCAGGCTGGTCGTGTCGTAATTCTGCGGAATATGTTCGTCGGTGGCCGGGTCCCAGATATCCATGTCGATGCCGTTGACGATACCGCGCAGAACCGTGACGCGTTCATTCAGCACGCCATCGAGACCCATGCCGAAGCGCGGTGTCAGGATTTCGCGGGCATAGGTGGGGCTGACGGTGATGATGGCATCGGCGGTCTGCAGGCCACCCTTGAGGGTGCTGATATCGCCAAAATATTCGAGGCAATCCATCGACATCGTGCTCGCCGGCAGGCCCATCAGGGGCAGCAGGCTCGCGGCATACTGGCCCTGGAAAGCGAGGTTATGGATGGTGAGCACGACCGGTGTCGTACAGCCTTTTTCACGCATGTAGACGGAGGTCAGTGCGGACTGCCAGTCGTGGGTGTGCACGAGGTCGGGCAGCCAGCCGGGCAATAGGCCATTGGCGATTTCGGCGCCGGCCAGCGAAAGGGCGGCAAAGCGTTTCCAGTTGTCCGGGTGGTCGTTGCCGTGCTGATCGACATAGGGGCCGCCGGGGCGGTCATAGAGCGTGGGGATATCGAGCACGAACAGATCGAGATCGCCGACCTTGCCATGCAGCAGCGAAGCGCGCTCGCCAAGCAGGTCTTCGAACACGAGTAGCGGCACGTGGCTACCAATTTCACGCATCACAGCCGGATAACCGGGCACAAGCGTCGTGGTCTGGATGCCGGAAGACAGCAATGCCTTGGGCAGCGATCCCGTCACATCCGCCAACCCGCCCGTCTTGATCAGCGGGAAGACCTCGGATGTCACTGAAAGCACGCGCATGGATTGCATTTCCCCCTGACGAAACAGTTGGCCGCCATCGCGGCCCATATTCTTGCGCGCAATCACGGCGCTGCGTGTCGGATCACGCATGCCGGTCTGTTCGAAGGTTACAGGTGCATTCATCATCGTGCCTGCCTCCCATATGCCTGCCGCGGGCACTTCTCGCAGTCTTGCCTGATGCCTGAATGGAGGTCGGCGTCCTCGGTCGCCTCAAATCTCCATGCAAAAGGTAAACGAAACCATCGCTTCACAATATAACTCGTCGATTACAGACAAAAGAATGCGTTTGCCGCGGAGATGTCCACGGCAGCGCCAATGCATATGAAAAGCCGAAACGGGTTAATCCGCGGCGAGCTTTTTTGATCTCGTTTTTGCTGCCGGTTTTGCCTCGGCGGCAATCGCCTTGGTCTTGGCAGGTTTGGCAGTTTTTGTCGCTGGCTTCACCGGTGCCGGCGTGGCGTCAGCTGTTTTTGCGTCTGCCGACTTTGCCGGTGCAGCCTTTGCCGCTTTCGGCTTGGCCGTTTTGGCGACAGCTTCAGGCTTTTTTGTTGCCGGCTTCTCAGTTGCGGCACCGTTTGCCTTGGGTTTCTTGCCTTTCGGCAGACCCTTGGTCACACCAAGCGGTGCAAACAGCTGGTATTCCTGCCGCGCCCTTTCCCAGTGTTCGTTATCCTTGCCTGTCGGATAGCCTTCCTCTTCCCACAACGTGTAGGCACGCTTACTGATCCACTCGTGTTCGGATTCCGCCATGATTACGTCTCCGTTCGCCCGGTTGTCACAACAGATGACACGCGCAAAAGTTCCGTTACGCAAGGCAAATTTTTGTGCGGTGCTTCTTTTTTTGCAGGAACCTTTTTGACAGTTCCTCGTTCGGGTGCCGGGAGGAAACAAACCATGCAGAACTACTTCGATATCTTGCCCCACTCGACGGGGTGGATCTATGTGATCAACGGCATGCCGTCAGCGTCTTTTCCAAGCTATACTCTGGCCCTGAAAGCCGCACATCTGCATGCCGAACGTGAACGCAACAGCCTGCAAAAGCCGGTTTTCCGCCGCCAGGAACTGGATGGCGGCATGGCGCCCTGCGATCAAAATGTGACAACGCCTTATCCGCAGATACGCTCCTGAAAAGACAGCCGGATGATACGGCAAGGCCCGCCATTGGCGGGCCTCTTCTTGTTGCATTGCAACTGGTTCACGCTGCCTTTTTTGCAGCGGAATTGACGGCCGTCGTGGCAAGCGTCGTCAGTGCCTCGTCGGTCTTGCTTTCTTCCGCAAGCGTTTGCTCCAGAAGCGTCACGGCCTCCTTCAAGCCCAGCTGTTTTGCCCAGGCACGCAGCGTGCCGTAACGGCTGATCTCGTAATGCTCAACGGCCTGTGCCGCGGCAAGAAGCCCTGCATCGAGCGCCGGCGTGCCCTTGAATTCTTCAAGGATTTCTTCGCCTTCGGAGAGGATGCCTTCGATCGCATCACAGGTCTTGCCCTGCGCGCGCTTGCCGATGATTTCGAAAACCTGCTTCAGGCGATCGATCTGACCTTCGGTTTCCTCCTTGTGGGTCAGAAATGCCTGCTTGAGTTTCGGGTCCTGCGCCCCACGCGCCATTTTCGGCAGCGCCTTCACGATCTGCCGCTCGGCGTAATAGATGTCCTTGAGAGTTTCGTAAAACAGGTCTTCCAGCGTCTTCGTTGCCATAACGGGCGTCCTCCTGATTTGCGGATGATATTTTGGGATTGTCGCGTTTCATCGACGAGGAGCTAACCGACAATGTGTCGAATTGTTCCCGCATGTCTGCAACTGTAAAATCGGAAAATATCTGGCGCCGACCGCAGGAGGCAGCCGGATTGGGCAACTGTAAATACTGAAGGAGTAGGTGTTGCCTTAAATGGCGTAAAGTCAGGTCTTGTCGGCCAGCTTGTCGTGAAGTGCCTCTTGCAGATCCTGCGCAAGCTTGAGCAGGCGATCCGGCACTGCTTCCTTCTCGATCTCGCTCAGGAGAATGGCGACTTCCTGCGATACCCGGCTGCCAAGCTTTGTGGGTTCATCGGGAACAAGCGTGCTGTCTTTCGTCATTCTTGCCTCTGCCGCATGGCTTTACTGGACCGCCAACGGTCTCGTTGCCCCCAGCATTCGATTTTATCTGCCCATGCTTAATTATTCGAAAGCGCATAATGGCGACCCAAGTCAATGCTCGGTGTGTGCATTGCACCCTTGCCACGGTGTCGGTGGACGATTCATCGGATGGCTGATGCGCGAATGCGACAGCGCCGGCTTGTTCGGAACCAAATGGACAGAGCAGACGTTTGCACCCGTCATTACCATCCGCAGATTTTGAAAGAGGTGCGCCCCGGTGTCTGAATCACAGTTGAGTCGTGATCCTGCACGCGCAGATATCGTCCGGCTGATCCCCGCACTCAGGGCCTTTGCCCGCACCTTTTGCCGCAATTCCAGCGATGCCGACGATCTCGTTCAGGAGACGTTGATGAAGGCACTCGGCAATCTCGACAAATTCGAGCCGGGCACGAAGCTGAAATCATGGCTGTTCACGATCATGCGCAACACTTTCTACACGCGCGCCAAGGTGTTGGGTCGCGAAGCGCCGGGCATCGAGGAAAATGTTTCGGGTGATACGCCGATCGCCGCCTCGCAGGAGGTGGCGGCGCGCGCCAAGGAGGTGCAGCGGGCGCTGGCAAAACTGCCGCCGCATTACCGCGAAGTGCTGACGCTGGTGGCGATCCTGGGCGAAAGCTACGAATCCGCTGCGGAAATCTGCGATTGCGCCGTCGGCACCGTCAAGAGCCGCCTCAACCGGGCGCGGCATCAGATCCTGATCGAGCTTGGCGAAGGTAACGAAAACGGGACGACACACGTCTGACGCAGGCATCGTCTGGTAAAACAGGGAGAGACACCATGAAAAGCATCGCCATTTTTGCAGCCGTCGCGCTGGCCTCGAGTGCGACCTTTGCCGTCGCGGCCGATCAGGTGGCACCCGTGACCGCCACAGGAACGGCGAAGTTCGTCGGCGCAAAAGGTGAGGATGCCGGCAAGGCTGATCTGAGCACGACGCCAGCGGGCGTTCTGATCAATGTCGAGATCAAGGGGCTGCCGGCCTCGCAATGGGTTGCCTTCCATGTGCATCAGACCGGCAGTTGTGATGCCGCCTCCCACCACGAATCCGCCGGTGGTCACTTCAATCCGGATGGCAAGGAACACGGTTATCAGGCCGCCAACGGCCCGCATGCCGGTGACATGCCCAACCAGTATGTCGGCGCCGGTGGCGTGCTCAGGGCGCAGGTGATCAATGATGCGGTGACGCTCGACAAGGGTGAAACGGGCATCGTCGGCCGCGCCCTGATGGTTCATGCCAAGCCGGATGATTACAAGACCCAGCCTTCCGGTGCGGCCGGCGATAGGCTGGCCTGCGCCGTCATCGAATAATTTTCACAGTTCGCCAGCTTGACGGGCGGAGCAAACGCGCAATTTGCAGAACAAGACACCGCTTATCCAGCCGGAGGCCGACATGGCGATCACCATTACCGCGATCCTTTTCACTCTGATCGGGATCGCGCTGGCCGCGGGTGGCGGTCACCTTCTGATGATCGGCGGCAGCGCCTATTATCTGATTACCGGCATCGGTTTCGTGCTCACCGCCATCCTGCTGTTCATGCGCCGTCCGCTGGCGTTGTCGCTTTATGCGGTGATCGTCATCGGCTCGCTTGTCTGGGCCGTCTGGGAAGTCGGTCTCGACTGGTGGCAGCTTGGGCCGCGCGGTGGTGTCATCATCGTGCTCGGCATCTGGTTGCTGACGCCGTGGATCCGCCGGCCGCTCGGGTTTTCCAGCCCGACCACCGGTTTCCGTTACGGCGCCGATGTGCGACCGCTCGCCGTCTCCGTCTGCATTGCGGTTCTGGTGGCGCTGGTATCGATGTTATTCGATCCGCATGACCAGTCCGGCGACCTGCCGGAAGAGGTGGTGGCGGCAGCGCCCAACCTCGGCGGCAACGTGCCGCCGGCCGACTGGCATCAATATGGCCGCACGCCCTATGGCCAGCGTTATTCGCCGCTCGACCAGATCAACAGGGAAAACGTCGCCAAGCTAACCGAAGTCTGGCGTTTCCAGACTGGTGACGTGAAACTGCCGGACGATGTCGGCGAGACCACCTATCAGGTGACGCCGCTCAAGGTCGGCAACACGCTGTTTCTCTGCACGCCGCACAATTGGGCGATCGCGCTGGATGCGACCACCGGCAAGCAGATCTGGAAATTCGATCCCAATGTCGGCCTCAATCCCGACCGTCAGCACCAGACCTGCCGCGGCGTCAGCTATTATTCCGATACGGCTGCGGCCGCCGGTACGCCATGCGCTGCCCGCGTCTACCTGCCAACATCCGATGCGCGCCTGATTGCGCTCGATGCCGGTACGGGCCAGATCTGCGAGAGCTTTGCCGATAAGGGTACGTTGCATCTGGAAGCCGGCATGCCGTTCAACCCGGCCGGTTATTATTACTCGACCTCGCCGCCCGCCATTGCCGGCAACAAGATCATCGTCGGCGGGGCGGTGAACGACAATTATTCGACGCAGGAACAGTCCGGCGTCATTCGCGCCTTCGACGTCAATTCCGGGCAGCTGATCTGGAATTGGGACAGTGGCAACCCGACGCAGACGACGCCGCTGCCGGAAGGGCAGAAATACACGGTGAATTCGCCCAACAGCTGGTCGGTCTTCAGTGTCGATGAGGCACTCGGTCTCGTCTATATCCCGCTCGGCAATCAGGTGCCGGACCAGCTTGGCATCGGTCGCAGCGAAAACGTCGAAAAATACTCGTCGTCGATCGTCGCGCTCGATCTCAACACCGGTGCCGACCGCTGGGTCAAACAGTTCGTGCATCATGACCTTTGGGATATGGACGTGCCGGCCCAGCCGACGCTGATCGATATCAAGAAACCCGACAACAGCACCGTTCCGGCGTTGGTTGGCCCGACCAAGCAGGGCGATATCTACGTGCTCGACCGCCGCACCGGCGAGCCGATCATTCCGATCACGGAAGAACCTGCACCGACAGGCGCGATTGCCGGTGACTTCACCGCGCCGACGCAGCCGACCTCGGGCCTCAGCTTCAAGCCGCCGAAACTGGAAGAGCGCAACATGTGGGGTGTGACCATCTTCGACCAGATGGTCTGCCGCATCCGTTATCACTCGCTGCGCTACGATGGCCGGTACACGCCGCCGTCACTGGAGGGCTCGATCGTCTATCCCGGCAATTTTGGCACGTTCAACTGGGGTGGCGTCGCGGTCGATCCTGAACGGCAGGTGATGTTCGGAATGCCGACCTATCTGGCCTTTACCTCGCAGCTCGTGCCGCGCGACCAGGTGCCGCCGAAGGGACAGGATGAAAAGGGCAGCGAACAGGGCCTCAACCGCAATGACGGCGCGCCTTACGGCGTCAAGATGGGGCCGTTCCTCGGGCCGCTGCAGGTTCCCTGCCAGGCGCCGCCATGGGGTTATGTCACCGGCGTCGATCTGCGCACCGGCGAAACCGCCTACAAGCACAAGAACGGCACCGTTTACGACATGACGCCGCTGCCGCTGCCCTTCAAGATCGGCGTGCCCGGCATTGGCGGGCCGATGATCACCAAGGGCGGTGTCGCTTTCCTCGGTGCAGCTGTCGATGATTACTTGCGCGCCTATGATCTCACCAATGGCCAGCAATTGTGGGAAGCCCGTCTTCCGGCGGGTGGTCAGGCGACACCGATGAGTTATGCGGTGGAGGATGGCCGTCAGTTCGTGGTGATGGTGGCGGGCGGACATGGGTCTGTCGGCACCAAGCCGGGGGATTATGTGATTGCCTATGCGCTGCCGCGGTAAGAGGCACACTTGAACGAAAAAAGCCGGGACGTTTTCGCCCCGGCTTTTTAATGGAAACATTTGTCGATTAATGCAGAAAACCACCACTGCGGATAAAATTGCGCACCTGACTGACGCCATCCACACAGGCGGCAATCTCGGTGGCGCGGGCAATCTCGCCGTCATCCAGAACCGTGCCGGTGAGGGTGATTTCCGATCCGTCCGCTACCACGGTCACATCGCTGGCATCGACGCCGAAACTGGTGGCGAGTGCCTCGGCGACGCGGGTTTCAAGTTCGGCGACGGGCGGATTTTCCACCTCGATCGTCGGTTCCTTGTCGTAAAACATCGGCGGTTTGAACACCATGATCGGTCCTCCTTCGGTTGTCCTGCAGGATCAACGCGAGGGAGGGCGGTTTGGTTCAATGGATGGCCGTGCCGACGATCTCTTTCAGCTGCGCCTGTGTAAACGGTTTTGCCAGACGCGGAAGCTGCTGATCGTTGCCGGCCGGCAGTTCGGCGTAGCCGGTCGCCAAGACCACCGGCAGGGTGGGGCGCAGTCTTGCGATTTCCAGCGCCAGCTCTGAGCCGGTCATCTGCGGCATGGAATGGTCGGTGATGACAAGGTCGATCGCTTCGCCGCTGTTGACGACGGACAGCGCATCGGCGGCGTTATAGGCCTCGATGACGGTGTGGCCGAGATCTTCCAGCATCAGCGTCGTGTTCATCAGCACAAGCGCATCGTCATCGACCGCGAGGATGGTGAGCGGGCGGGTGTTCTGTTCGGGCAAAAGCAGCGGGAGTTCCGGCTCGATGATAGCGTCGTCATCTCCGGTAATCGGCAGGTTGAGAAAAATCGTCGTGCCTTTGCCGCGCGCGCTTTCGATACTGAGCGCGCCGCCGGACTGTTCGATCAGGCCCTGCACCATGGAAAGGCCGAGCCCGGTGCCGCGGCCAACACCCTTGGTGGTGAAAAAGGGCGTCGTTGCGTGCTCCAATGTTTCCGCGTCCATGCCTTCGCCATCGTCTTTCACGCTGATGCACAGATAGCGGCCCGGCTTGAGGCGGGCGTCCGTTTCGACGATTTCTCGCGCTGCCGCTGAGATCGTGATGTTGCCGCCATGCGGCATGGCATCGCGTGCATTGACGATGAGGTTCAAAAGCGCGGTTTCCAGCTGGTTCGGGTCGGTCAAAACCAATGGCAGATCGTCGGGAAAATCGGTTTCGATGGACAGTGTCTGGCTGAGCGAGCTTTTGAGAAAATCGCGCATGCCGAAGACGAGTTTCGGTACGTCGACGGGCAGGACGTTGAGTTCCTGCCGGCGCGAAAAGGCCAGCATGCGCTGTGTCAGTGCCGCGCCGCGTTCGGCGCCACGAATGGCGTTGTCGATCAACGGCATAAGCGACGGGTCTTCCGGCAAGCGCTTGCGCAGCATTTCCAGGCTGCCCATGATCGCCATCAGCAGATTGTTGAAATCGTGGGCGACACCGCCGGTCAGCTGGCCGATCGCTTCCATCTTCTGTGCCTGGAACAGTTCCTCGCGGGCTTTGGCCAGAGCCTTCTGCGCTTCCATGCGTTCGCTGTTGTCGCGGGTGATCTTTGCAAAGCCGACGACATGGCCGGCATCATCATGAATGGCGTCGATGACGACATGCGCCCAGAAGCGGCTGCCGTTGCTGCGCACCCGCCAGCTTTCCTTTTCGAAACGCCCTTCGCGGCGGGCGATGGTCAGTGCGCGCTGCGGTTCACCGCGGCCACGCTCCTCCTCGGTATAGAAGAGTGAGAAATGTTGTCCGATGATCTCGTCGGCGCCATAACCCTTGATGCGTTCGGCACCGGAATTCCAGGTGGAAACGTGACCATCCGCATCCAGCATGTAGATGGCGTAGTCGGTGATGGAATCCAGAAGCGTCTGGTAGAGCCCCTCGCTCGTCAGCATTGGCGGATGGCCTTTGGCCAGGTTCATGGTCGTCCCGTCGCTCCCTCAGAGTCTCACAAGAATACTCTAATACGGAATTGGTTCCGAAACCGATAATCCTTCGGAAAGGGTTGCCGAGCGATTGACAAACACCCATTGTCGAATTACGACTGACGAAAATTAAAATTCGTCAGTCGTAACGGAGCAGACATGAGCGACAGCCTTCAGGCCAGTCATGCCGCCGCCAGCGCCCAAGCAGGAGATGTGCGGTCGGAAAATATCGCGCGTATTCTGGACACTGCCGAACGCCTGTTCCGGCACTACGGTTACACCAAGACCAATGTGGCCGACATTGCCAAGGAACTCGGCATGTCGCCCGCAAACATATACCGGTTCTTCGCCTCCAAGGCGGAGATCCATCAGGCATTGGCGCGCCGCATGCTGGCCGCCAGCTATGATCTGGCAGTCGCCAATGCCCACAGCGGCAAGACTTTTGCCGACGGTCTGCGTGCCTATGCGCTTGGCCAGCATCGGATGACGCTTGAAACCATGCTGCATGAGAATAAGGTGCACGAAATGGTTGTGATTGCCATGGAGCAGCAGTGGCAGGTCATCGAAGAGCATATAGAGCGGATCCGCATTCTTGTCGCGGAACTGATTGATCAGGGCATCAAGGCCGGCGAGTTCCGCCAGCAGAATGTCGAAATCGCATCGGATTGTTTCATGCAGGCGACGGTGGCGCTGTGCCATCCTCAGATCATTGCAGACTGCCTTGCTGACAGCCGGCTGGCAACGCCGGAAGATCTCGTTGAATTCGCTATCAGGGCGCTCCGCTGATCCCCATAGGGGCAAGCAGGTGCGTCAGGTTTCAATCGCATGGGAGTGCGGTCATGTCGTCGTTTTCGAAATTGTCCATCGGCCTTGTTCTGGCCTCCACGCTCACCATTCTCGCCGGTTGTTCGGAAGAGAAAAAGCCGGAAACGGCCGAGGTCCTGCGACCGGTAAAGGTTGCCGAAATCGGTGCTGCCGATGAAGGACGCGCACTCGTCTATTCCGGCTCCGTCCGGGCACGAAAACAGATGGATCTGGGTTTTCGCGTCGCTGGAAAAATCACCGAGAGGCTGGTTGATGTCGGCGAGCGGGTAACGCCCGGCACGGTTCTTGCCCGTCTTGATGCCGTGGATCTGCAACTGGCCGTCCGCCGTGCCGAGGCCGATCTGGCATCCGCCGAAAAGCAGGTGGAAATTTCGACGCTTGCCCGCCGCCGCGCCGAAAACCTTGCTTCCAAGAACATCGCACCGCAGGCCGAGCTGGAGCAGAGCGTGCTTGCCGCCGATCAGGCGCTGTCGGCCCTTCAGTCGGCCGTCTCTGCGCTGGAGCAGGCGCGCAACCAGGTTGCCTATGCGCAACTCAAATCCGACGTGAACGGTATCGTTACCGGCGTCAGCGCCGAGGCTGGCCAGGTGGTTGCTGCCGGTACGACGGTGATTTCCGTTGCAGTCGATGGCGAGAAGGAAGTCGAGATCGCGGTGCCGGAAAACGACATCGCCCAGTTCCGCCCCGGCAAGACGGTTTCGGCGACGTTCTGGTCCTATCGCGACCTGACGCTGGAAGGCAAAGTCCGGGAAGTGTCCGGCAGTGCCAACACCCAGTCGCGCACATTCATGGTCCGTGTCAGCCTGCCGGATGATGAACAGTTGCGGCTCGGCATGACCGGCATGATCACGGCGCGCACCGATGGTGCGGTTGCCGCCTATTCCGTGCCGCTTGCCGCCGTCACCCAGAAGGACGGCAAGTCGATCGTCTGGATCGTCGACAAGGCCAAGGGTACCGTGCATGCGAGGCCCGTTACCGTTGCCGGTTTTTCCGATGACGGCGTGCGGATCGCCGATGGGGTCAAGCCCGGTGAAACGGTCGTCGCCGCGGGAACGCAGTTCATGGCGGAAGACATGAAGGTGCGAGTGCCGGGCGCTGCCACGGCAGAAGCGGAAGGCAACACCCAGACGGCGCCCCACAGCGCTGATCGCTCGTAACGGCGCCGGATAGAGGGAAAAGAGATCATGTCGTCCTCCGATCACACACCTTCCGGCCCCGAAAAGACGCCGGAAAAGCAACCTTTCAACCTTTCGCGCTGGGCGATTGCCCATCCGAGCATCGGCCGGTTCCTGTTCGGCCTGATCATCGTCATCGGTGCGCTCGGCATCATGAACATGGGCCAGAAGGAAGATCCCGATTTCACCTTCCGCGTCATGGTGGTGCAGGCCGTCTGGCCGGGCGCCTCGCTTCAGGAAATGCAGGATCAGGTCGCCAACAAGATCGAGCGCAAGCTGCAGGAAACCCCGCATCTCGACTGGGTGAAATCCTATTCGCGCGCCGGCAGCACGATCATCACCCTGCAGATCAAGGGCGATACCAATGCCGCCGAGGTGGCCGATGCCTTCTATCAGGTGCGCAAGAAGGTCGGTGACATTACCGACCTGCCGAGTGGCCTGCTCGGGCCTTATTTCAACGACGAATTCGGCGATACCTATATCACCCTGCATGCCATCAGCGGTGAAGGCTACAGCTATCCGGAGCTGAAGAAATACGCCATCCAGGCGCGCGACATGCTGATCGCCACACCCGGCGTCGAAAAGGCCGTCATCCTCGGTGACCAGGCGGAAAAGATCTATATCGACATCTCGTCCAAGGTTCTGGCCGAGCACAATCTAACCTTCACAGACCTCCAGAACGCCCTTGCTGGGCAGAACACCGTCGATCCGGCCGGAAATGTTGAGACCTCCAGTCGTTCCGTCCGGATCGCGGTGGAGGGCGGCGTCACGACGCCGGAAGATGTGCGCGAGCTGCGGCTGCGTACCGGCTCGGACGTGATCCGTCTCGGCGATATCGCTACCGTGTCCTCAGGGCTTGTCGAACCCTATGAGCGCAAGTATCGCTTCAACGGGCATGACGGCGTGCAGGTCGGTGTCGTGATGGCGCCCGGCTTCAAGGTGACCGATGTCGGCACCTCGGTCGAGGCGACCTATGAGCGCTTCATCGCCTCCATGCCGGTCGGCGTGTCCGTCGATCAGGTTTCCAATCAGCCGGAAGTGGTGACCGAAGCTGTCGGCGAGTTCACGCAGGCGCTGATGGAAGCGCTGGTGATCGTGCTGGCCATCTCGCTGATCTCGATCGGCTGGCGCTCGGGCATCATCATCGCCATCGCCATTCCGCTGGTTCTCGCCGCCACGCTCGGCATCATGTACACGCTCGGCATCGAATTGCAGCGCATCTCGCTCGGCGCGCTGATCATTGCGCTCGGCCTGCTGGTGGATGATGCGATGATCGTCGTGGAGATGATGGAGCGAAAACTGGAAGAGGGGCTGCCAAAACTCGAGGCTGCCACCTTCGCCTACTCCTCCACCGCATTCCCGATGCTGACGGGCACGCTGATCACCGTTGCGGGCTTCATTCCGGTCGGTTTCGCGGATTCGACCGCCGGCGAATATGTGCGCTCGCTGTTTTATGTCGTGGGCATCGCGCTGGTGGTTTCGTGGTTCGTCGCCGTCTATTTCACGCCATGGATTGGCTATATGCTGCTGAAACAGCGTGCGCATGCGGGCACCCATCACGATGCCTATGACACGCGTTTCTACCGCGGCCTGCGCCACTCGGTCGGCTGGGCGGTCAAGCACCGGGTGATCGTGCTGCTTCTGACGCTCGGCGTGTTTGCCGGCAGCCTGTGGTCGTTCCAGTTCATTCCGCAAAGCTTCTTCCCGCAATCGTCGCGGCCGGAAATTCTGGTCGATATGTGGCTGCCGGAAGGCACCTCGATCGAAGAAACGGAACGTCAGGCCAAGGCGCTGGAAGACCGCATCCTGCCGGATCCCGACAAGAGTTTTGTCGCCACCTATATCGGCGAGGGCGCGCCACGCTTCTTCCTGCCGCTCGACCAGCAGCTTCGCAACCCCAACTATGCGCAGCTGCTCGTCATGGCCAAGGATGTGGAATCCCGCGAACGGATGATCGAAAAACTGCGCAAGACGCTGGCGGAAGATTTCCCGACGGTACGCGGCAAGGTCGATCGCCTGTTCCTCGGCCCTCCGGTCGGCTGGGCAGTGCAGATGCGCGTGCTTGGACCCGATCGTGACGAAGTGCGCCGCATTGCCGATCAGGTGAAGGAACGTTTCCACCAGAACCCGGTTCTCGGCGCGGTGCATGACGACTGGCTGGAAAAAGTGCCGGCGATGAAGCTTGTCATCGATCAGGACCGTGCCCGTGCGCTCGGCGTCTCTTCGCAGCGTGTGCGCCAGATGCTCTATGCCGCCACGACCGGTGCGCCGCTGGGTGATTTCCGCGATGGCGAGGAAACGGTCTCGATCGTTGCCCGCGAACCGGCGGAAACCCGCAAACTGCTGTCGGCGGTGGAAAGCGTCTATATTCCGACCGATAGCGGCGCCTTCGTGCCGGTGTCGCAGATCGCCCGCGTCGAGCCGGTGCTGGAAAACGGCATCGAGTGGCGCCGCGACCGCCTGCCGACCATCACCATCAAGGCGACCGTGCCGGATAGCGTGGAGCCGACCGATCTTTCGGCAAAACTCTACAATCAGCTGGGTGATATCCGCGCGCAACTGCCGGCCGGCTATAGGCTGGAAATCCAGGGCGGCGCGGAAGATGCGGCCGAAAGCCAGCAGTCGATTGCCGCCAAGGCGCCGGTCATGCTGCTTGTGATCGTGGCGCTGCTGATGATCCAGTTGCAGCACTTTGGCAAATCGATGCTGGTGCTTGCCACCGGTCCGCTCGGCATCATCGGCGCTGCAGCCGCACTTCTGATCAGCGGCGCGCCATTCGGCTTCGTGGCGATCCTCGGGGTCATCGCGCTGCTCGGCATCATCATCCGCAACTCGATCATCCTGATCGACCAGATCGACCAGGATATCGCGGCGGGGATGCATAAAGCCGAAGCGATCGTCGGGGCCGCCGTGCGGCGTTTCCGGCCGATCATGCTGACTGCCATGACCGCCGTGCTGGCGCTGATCCCGATCTCTTGGGGTCTGTTCTGGGGGCCGCTCGCCTATGCGATGATGGGCGGCATTCTGGTGGCCACGGTGCTGACCATCTTCGTGCTGCCGGCCGGTTATGCGCTGTTCTTCGGTCGCGAGCCGAAAGAGACGGAAAAGCCTTCGGACCAGCAGAACGAGCCGCAACAGCTCGACCTGCCGATGGCGGCGGAATAATCAAATGCGAGGCCCGTTCCGCGATGTTGGAACGGGCCTCGCCAATTGGGCTTACCTTTGGTGGAAAATTCTCCCTCGCCCATGCGCGTGAGTGGTGGATTTCTCGCGCGGCCTCATGTCGCCGCATATGTTTGCGTCAATCGCAAATTCCACCGGAGACTTTTGATGAAGCGCCTTCTGATCCTCGGCACCGCCCTGGCAGCCCTTTTCGTGCAGCCCGCCTTCGCGCAGGAGCAGAAACTGCTCAACGCCTCCTATGACGTTGCCCGCGAACTGTTCGTTGCCGTCAACGAGGCCTTTGTGAAGGGCCATCCGGGTGTGACCATCGACCAGTCGCATGCCGGCACGTCGAAGCAGGCGCGCTCGATCGTTGAGGGTCTGGAAGCCGACGTGGTCACCTTCAACCAGTCGACCGATATCGATTTCCTCGCCAAGAACGGTTTTGTTTCGAAGGAGTGGACCAAGGCATTCCCGAACGAGGCCTCGCCCTTCTATTCCTTCCCGGCCTTCCTGGTGCGCGCCGGCAATCCGAAAAACATCAAGGGCTGGGCCGATCTGGCGCGTGACGACGTTCACGCCGTCTTCCCGAACCCGAAGACCTCCGGCAATGCACGCTACACCTATCTCGCCGCCACCGCATGGGCGAAGGAAGAGTACAAGGACGACGCCGAGAAGGTCGAAGCCTATATCACCAAGATCTTTGACAACGTTCCGGTGTTCGACACCGGCGGTCGCGCCGCCACCACCACATTCGTCGAGCGTGGCCAGGGCGACGTGCTGATCACGTTCGAGGCGGAAACCCGCGGCATCGAAAAGCAGTTCGGCAAGGACAAGGTCGAAAGCGTCATCCCGTCCGTCAGCCTGCTGGCTGAATTCCCGGTCGCCGTGGTCGACAAGGTTGCCAAGAAGCACGGCACCGAAGCGCTGGCAAAAACCTATCTCGACTTCCTCTATACCGAAGAGGGCCAGAAGATCGCCGCAGAGTTCGGCCACCGCGTCCATAACGAAAAGGTTGCGGCCGAGTTCAAGGATCAGTTCCCGGAAATTCGTCTCGTCAAGGTCGATGACGTGTTTGGCGGCTGGGAGAAGATCCAGAAGGAACACTTTGCGTCTGGCGGCACGCTCGACAAGCTCTACGGCAGCCGGTAACTCTTTCCCAGCATTGAGCCTGACCACATACTCTTCCTTCATGCTCGGGCCTGTCCCGAGCATCTGCTGAGCCAAATGGAGGCCACGGTAGATCCTCGGCACAAGGCCGAGGATGACGGCAAGCAAGAGGCCGGCTCCATCACTCCTCTCACCGGCGGATTTCCCATCCGCCGGCTTTTGCCAATTAAGGAACCGAGTGCGTGAGACGTCGCAATGTCCTGCCCGGCCTGCCACTATCGCTGGGCGTGACCCTGTTTTATGTCGGCCTGATCGTCGTGCTGCCGCTGGTGGCGCTGGTTTTCAAGGCGGCAAGCCTCGGGCCTGCGGATTACTGGCAGATCGTCTCGTCGCCGCGCGCCGTGGCGAGCTATCGCGTCACAGTGCTGTCAGCGCTGGGTGCCACCATCTTCAACCTGTTTTTCGGGCTGTCGCTCGCCTGGGTGATCACCCGTTACCGTTTTCCCGGCCGGCGTATCGTCGATGCCGTGGTCGATCTGCCATTCGCGCTGCCGACGGCGGTGGCCGGTATCGCGCTGACGGCGCTGTTTGCCAATAACGGCTGGTTCGGTTCGGTGCTCGAAAGCTGGGGCATCAAGGTTGCCTATACGCCTTTGGGCATCATGATCGCCATGTGCTTTACCTCGCTGCCCTTCATCGTGCGCACCGTGCAGCCGGTGCTGGAGGATCTCGATCCGGCGCTGGAAGAGGCGGCGCAATCGCTCGGCGGTTCCGACTGGACGATCTTTCGAAAAGTCATCCTGCCACTTTTGACCCCGGCACTTCTCGCCGGTGTATCGCTCTCCTTCGCGCGTTGCCTCGGCGAATTCGGCGCGATCATTTTTATCGCCGGCAACCAGCCGATGTCGACGGAAATCACCGCATTGCTGATCTTCATCCGGCTGGAGGAATATGATTATCAGGCGGCGGCCGCGATCGCCTCGGTGCTGCTGCTCACCGCCTTCTTCATGCTCGGCATCACCAACTGGCTGCAGGCGCGGGCGCTGCGTTACACGGTGAAGGGATAGGTCATGAGCACGCTTCCTACCCGAAAGAAGCCGCCGCGTGTCGGCGACAATCCCATTTTTCGCCGCACGCTGATCGGTATCGTGCTCGTTCTCGTCGCCTTCGTTATTGTCGCGCCGCTGATCATCATCGGCGTCGAGGCATTTTCGAAAGGGTGGGTGGTTTACCGCGATACGATCATCCATCCCGATACGCTGCATGCCATCGGCCTGACGGTGCTGGCGGCGCTGATCGCCGTGCCGGTGAATACTGCCTTCGGCATTGCCGCGGCCTGGGCGATCACAAAGTTCGATTTCTGGGGCAAACGCTTTCTGCTGGTCGTGATCGAGATCCCGTTCTCGGTGTCGCCCATTGTTGCCGGTGTCGCCTATCTGTTCGTCTACGGGCTGCAGGGCCTGTTTGGTCCGTTGCTGGATGCGTATGACATCAAGATCCTGTTCGCCGTGCCCGGCATCATCATCGCCTCGATGTTCGTGACTGCACCTTTCGTGGCGCGCGAACTGATCCCGCTGATGCAGGCGCAGGGGCGTGATCTCGAGGAGGCGGCCACCTCGCTCGGGGCATCCGGTTTCCGCACTTTTCTTTCGGTGACGCTGCCCAATGTCAAATGGGCGCTGCTGTACGGCGTCATTCTCTGCAATGCGCGTGTGATGGGCGAGTTCGGGGCGGTTTCGGTCGTTTCCGGCAATATTCGGGGCCAGACCAACACGCTGCCTCTGCATATCGAACTGCTCTACCACGATTATCAGGCGGCGGGTGCTTTCGCCTCCGCCTCCATCCTGGCGACCATCGCCGTCTTCACCATCATCGCCAAGGTCCTGCTCGAAAGACAGGGCGCCGGCCGCGTCCGCAAAACCGCCAACCCGGCAGAGAAAATCGCATGAAGATCCGCCTGGAAAATGTCGTCAAAACCTTTGAGAACTTTCGCGCCGTGAAGGATGTGTCGCTGGATATCGAGAGTGGCGAACTGGTGGCGCTGCTCGGCCCCTCCGGCTCGGGCAAGACCACGATCCTGCGCATGGTGGCGGGACTGGAATATGCCGATGGCGGCCATATCCATTTCGGCGATCAGGATGCCACCGACATTCCGGTGCGCGACCGTGGCGTCGGTTTCGTGTTCCAGCACTACGCGCTGTTTCCGCATATGACGGTGGCCAACAATATCGCTTTCGGCATGAAGGTTTCGAAGGTGAAGCGCGACAGGGCAGCCATTGAGGCCCGCGTCACCGATCTGCTGCGACTGGTGCGCCTCGAAGGTCTCGGCGATCGTTTTCCGGCACAGATTTCCGGCGGCCAGCGGCAGCGCGTGGCTCTTGCCCGTGCCCTTGCCGTCGATCCAAAGGTGTTGCTGCTCGATGAACCTTTTGGCGCGCTCGATGCCAATGTGCGCCGCGACCTGCGCCGCTGGCTGCGCGAAATCCACTCGGAACTGGGGATCACCACGCTGTTCGTTACCCACGATCAGGAAGAGGCGCTCGATCTTGCCGACCGGGTGGTGATCCTGAAGGATGGCCAGATCGTGCAGCAGGGCACGCCGCAGGAGGTCTGCCGCGATCCGCAATCGGCCTTCGTGATGAAGTTTCTGGGGGATGCCAATGTGATTGCGGCAGAGGTGCGCGACGGGCGTGCCCATGTCGGTGATATTTCGGTAGAGGCGCCCGGCGTGGTGGACGGCAAGGCCGAGCTTTACGCGCGCCCCGCCGATCTCGACTGGTCGGCTGAGGGGCCGGGTATCGCCGCGACGATTTCGCGCGTGCTCGACCGCCCGGATGGGCGGCGGGTGCTGGCGGTGACAGCAGCCGGCGAACAGTTGGAATTCAATGTCGAGCCGGAACGGGTGGTGACGGCGGGTGAGGGTGGTTTTGTGACGCTGCGGCGGGCGAAGGTGTTTGCTGTTTAGGAAAGACCGACCCCAATCCCGTTGGCTGATTTCGAAGATGGTGGTAATAATTCGCACCATCTTGAGAAGGCAGACGATGTCCAAGGTCGAGAAAGTCAGCATTTCCATGACTCCGCAACATGCCGAGCTTTTGCGCGATGCGGTGCAAAGCGGCGCCTATGCGAGCGGAAGCGAAGTGGTGCGTGAGGCCCTGCGCGACTGGTCGGCAAAATGGATCGAAAAGCGCGAGACCACGGCCAGACTGCAGGCCCTGTGGGAAGAAGGCAAGAACAGCGGCCCGGCCGTCGAACTTGATCTCGACGCCGCGCTGGATGAAGCTCGTGAGGAACTGGCTGCGGCGATCCATGGCCGTTAAGCTGGTGTGGACCCCGAAGGCTCGGGCCGACGTCAAGCAGATCTACGTCGATATCGGCAGGCACCAGCCCGATAGCGCTGAACGCTACTTTGCCAATTTGCGGCACAAGGCACAGATGTTGACCGAGCATCCTCGCCTGGGCACGCGCCAGCCGTCGATTTTTCGAACGGCGCGAATGATTGTCGAAGCGCCTTATATCATTCTCTACGAGACCCGGCCCGATACCGATGATGGTGATGTCCATACGGTGGAAATCGTGCGGGTCGTGGATGGCCGGCGCGACCTTTCCACCCTGTTCAAGTGATGCTGCCTACAGGTTCTGGATTCACCCCAAAATCTCGAACGCCCCTTCCGCCAGTACCTCACCATTGACGATCAGTTCCACCGCATGTCGGCCGGGGTAATGCACGCGCGTGGTGAAATCTCGGATGGCGCGGCTGATGGAAAGGTCGATACCGGCACCAGCATGCAGCGTGATCTCCTTCCATTTGAACACCTTTTTCGAGGTGCCGCTTGCTTTCTTCACGTAATGCACCGCGTAATCGACCACGAGCTTTTGTGATGCCTCCGACGTCGAAACGAGATGTGTGGAAATCTTCACCGCGCCGCCGAGTTTCAGAGATGACGGTGTCACCGAGAAATTGTCGACCACCACCTCGGCCTTGTGGCCGGCACCCAGAACATGCAGGGCGCGGGCATCTCCCTTCTTGATCAGCGTGCGCAGGGCCTGCCGGATGATCCAATTGCTGTGCACATTCGTCTGGTCCCA
This sequence comes from Neorhizobium sp. JUb45, assembly GCF_004343585.1. GTDB lineage: Bacteria > Pseudomonadota > Alphaproteobacteria > Rhizobiales > Rhizobiaceae > Neorhizobium. The sequence continues at coordinate 226,435 of NZ_SLYW01000001.1, forward strand.
GCCGGCAATCTTTTGCAGCACCCAATCCGGGTGGTCCTTGGTGATGTCGTTCAGATGGTTGGCGACGGATTTGCGGACATAGAGCGCCGGGTCGCTTTTCAGGTTTTCAAGGATGTTTGATACCGGTGCGGGATCGGCGATCAGTTCCTTGAGCTGAAACGACCATGGCAGGCGCGGGCGGCAGCCTTCCGAGGCGAGGCGGCGGACATGCTCGTTGTCATCCTTTGACCAGCCTTCCATGACTTTCAGCGTGCGAAAAAAATCCTTTTGCAGGAAGTGGCGGATGGCGAATTCCGACGAGCCGAACTGCGTGAAGAACGCGAGCGCCTGCATGGAGAGGTCGAAATGATCGTGACCGTAAAGCGCCACATATTCCGGCGGCGTGATCGAGGCAAAGCCGTGGTTGATGCGTGGCGCCAGTGCCCGCAGGATCTCGATATTCTTTTCGTAAGGGCCGGGCAGGGTGGCGTGAAAGGACACGGCGATCTGCCGCAGGCGCTGCATAATGCTGAGACCGTCCAGCCCTTCGGATGCCAGCGCCAGAAACCGTTCGCGGTCGAAGCCCGGATGGATGGCGGCTGTCTCGTTGGCAAAATGCTGCAACCGGTCGCGGTTGAAGATTTCCTTGAGGAGTGGGGCGGGTTCGGGCGAGGTGTCAGTCATCAAGGTGTCCGCAGGTTATGGCAAGGGGCGTTATCCATCTCTCCTCCGTCATCCTAGGGCTTGTCCCTAGGATCCAACCACGTCTGACAATGAAGCTCGGCAGACCCTCGGGACAGGCCCGAGGGTGACGTCGAGAGTGAGGAGAGGCTGTTGTCACCAACTCGCCAATGTTCACTCTTTGTTTTCGTATGCCATTCCCCTCACGCACACAAGCCCAAAACAAAACGGCCGGAGTTTTCACTCCGGCCGTCCCGTCATTCACATGAGGCTGGTGGATCAGCTCATCTGGCTGACATACTTGGTTTCGAGATAGGCCTGAACGGCTTCCGAACCACCTTCCGTGCCATAACCCGAATCCTTGATGCCGCCGAACGGCACTTCCGGCAGGGCAAGGCCGTTGTGGTTGATGGTCAGCATGCCGGCCTCGACCTGACGGCCGAGTTCGTGCGCGGTCTTGACCGAGCCGGTGAAGGCATAGGATGCGAGGCCGAAGGGCAGGCGGTTGGCTTCTGCAACGGCATCCTCGAAGGTCGAGAAACGGTTGACGATGGCGACCGGGCCAAACGGCTCGTCGTTCATGATTTTCGCCGAGGTCGGAACATTGGCGAGAACGGTCGGCTCGAAGAAATTGCCCTTGTTGCCGATGCGCTTGCCGCCGGTCTTCAGCTCGCCGCCGGCAGAGACGGCGTCCTGAATGAGGGCTTCCATGGCCGGGATGCGGCGCTCGTTGGCGAGTGGTCCCATGACCGTGTCGGCTTCAAGACCGTTGCCGACCTTGATGGCGGCGGCCGCCTTGACAAAACCGTCAAGGAACTTGTCGGCGATGCCATCCTGAATGAGGAAGCGGGTCGGCGATACGCAGACCTGACCGGCATTGCGGAATTTCGAAAGCGCCGTGACTTCGATTGCCTTTTCCAGATCGGCATCGTCAAAAATCATCACCGGTGCATGGCCGCCGAGTTCCATCGTGGCGCGCTTCATGTGCTTGCCGGCAAGCGCTGCGAGATGCTTGCCGATCGGCGTCGAGCCGGTGAACGAAATTTTGCGGATGACCGGATGCGGGATCAGGTATTCCGACACTTCGGCCGGCACGCCATAAACCAGACCGATGACACCGGCCGGAACGCCGGCATCGGCGAAGGCGCGGATCAGTTCGGCAGGCGATGCAGGCGTCTCTTCCGGTGCCTTGACGATGATCGAGCAGCCGGCTGCAAGAGCAGCCGAAAGCTTGCGGACGATCTGGTTGATCGGGAAGTTCCACGGCGTGAATGCGGCAACCGGGCCGACCGGCAGCTTGATCGCCATCTGCGAGACGCCGGTGAAACGGGCCGGGATGATCTGGCCATAGGTGCGGCGTGCTTCTTCGGCGAACCAGTCGATCGTGTCGGCGGCGCCGAGCACTTCCATCTTGGACTGGGCGAGCGGTTTACCCTGTTCGCGGGTCATCATGTAGGCGATCGCATCGGCGCGTTCGCGCAGGTTATCGGCGGCCTTGCGCATGATCTTCGAGCGTTCGAAGGCCGACGTGTCACGCCAGATCTTGAAACCCTTGTCGGCAGCTTCCAGCGCCAGATCAAGGTCGGCCTTGCGGGCATGGGCGATCTTGCCGATCACTTCGTCGGTCGCCGGATCGGTCACTTCGATGGTCTCGCCCGCGACGGCATCGCGCCATTCGCCGGCAATGAAAAGCTTGACGTCGGGATAGGTAGTCATGGTGTCCACTTTCGTTCTCAGAAGGGAGGGTCGGCAAGGGCCGGCGCTAGGCCGGCAAATGGAATAGCGGTCTTGAGGTAGGATAGATGGGACCGACAATCAACAGCTTGATGAAAAGTAATACTAAATGATTTCACCGAGGCGACATCGAACGAATCTGCTGCCATGCCGAACAGAAAGTGCAGTTTTTGATGCGCCGCACAAAATAATCAGCAATCCAACTAATTTCGTAAGACATTGTTTATCGCTAAGAATCATATCGAGGCTGCGGCCTGCACATCCGATTTTGATTCATGACACCGGCCCTTGGTCGTCTCTCGTTCTGTCTCGGTCAAACACGATGCGCCGCTTCCCAATGACTGGGTAAAAACGTGCTCTGCCAAATCTGAAACCGATGACCTTCGGCACGGGAAGGGAACGGCTCATCTCTTTTGGATCAAAAATGACCATTTTGGAAAAGACCGGAATTCGAACGAAGATCCTTGCGATCATTCTTCTTCTCTGTGCCGCCGGCCTTGGCGCCGTCGCTTATCTGTCCGCTGAGTTCAAGGCATCCGACGAAGCCTATTTCGACTTCATCAGCCGGGATAACCGTGCCACGCTGGAGGTGGCGCGCGCCAACCGCAACCTTATCGGCCTGACGCTGACCGCCTACCAGACCACGTTTTATGACCCGCAGCACCCAATGTACAAGTTTGCGGCCGACGACTACGTTTCCACCAAGGAATATGTGCTGACGCAGCTTGGTCGGGCACGCAATCTGCTGCCGCAGCATGCGCAGCAACTGGATGGCCTTATCACCAGAATGCGTGCCGTTATCGCGCAGACGGATCAGGCGATCGATTTTGCCGCCCGTTCGCAGGATGCGCAGGCGAAAGTGGCGCTGGAAAAGGCTGACGCGCTGGTCAATCCGCTCAGCGACGATATCCTCTCCTTCCTGCTGGCGCGGATGAGCGATGTCGAAGACCGCAGCAAGGCGCTGACCGCAAACAACAGTTCGCTGATCATATCTACGCTGGTTGCCGTCGTCGCCATGTTCCTGGCTGTCATCGGTGCGGCGCTGTTCGTGACGTCTCGGGGTATCACCACGCCTATCGTGCGTCTTCGCGAGCGCATGCTGTCCCTCGCGGCCGGTGATACGGCATCCGAGATCGACGGTATGGACCGCAAGGATGAAGTCGGTGAAATGGCACAGGCCGTGCAGGTCTTCCGCCAGAACGCGGTCGAGCGCGCGCAGTTGGCGCGGGAAACCGAGGCGAACCGTTCGCTCTCTGAAAAGGAACGTATCGAGCGCGAAAAGCAGAAGGCGCAGGAAGCAGCCGATGTGCAGTTCGCCGTCGACAGCCTGGCCGGCGGGCTTGCAAAGCTTTCCGATGGCGATGTGGCCTATCGCATCACCCAGCCCTTCACGCAGAACCTCGACAGCGTCCGTGGCGATTTCAACCAGTCGGCCGAAAAGCTGCAGTCAGCGCTTGTGCAGGTGTCGCAGAATGCCCGCGGCATCAATGCCGGCACGAACGAGATCAAGGCTGCAGCCGACGATCTGGCCAAGCGCACCGAACAGCAGGCCGCCGCCGTGGAAGAAACGGCTGCCGCTCTCGAAGAGATCACCACCACTGTGAAGGATTCGACCAAGCGCGCGCAGGAAGCCGGTGCGCTGGTGTCGCGCACCCGTCAGGAAGCCGAGCATTCCGGTGAAGTCGTTCGCCGCGCCGTCATCGCCATGGAAAAGATCGAACAGTCTTCCGGCGAGATCGGCAATATTATCGGCGTGATCGACGACATCGCCTTCCAGACCAACCTGCTGGCACTGAATGCCGGTGTGGAAGCGGCGCGCGCCGGTGAAGCCGGAAAGGGTTTCGCTGTCGTTGCCCAGGAAGTGCGTGAGCTTGCCCAGCGTTCGGCCAATGCGGCCAAGGAGATCAAGACGCTGATCACCACCTCGAACGAACAGGTTCAGGAAGGTGTCGACCTGGTCGGTGCGACCGGCACCGCGCTGGAAAAGATCGTCGTCGAAGTGCAGGAGATCAACCGCCACGTGGCGGCGATCGTCGAAAGTGCGCAGGAGCAGTCGTCAGGCCTTCAGCAGATCAACACCGCCGTCAACCAGATGGATCAGGATACGCAGAAGAATGCGGCCATGGTCGAAGAATCCACGGCAGCAAGCCATGGTCTGGCCCGCGAGGTGGCGTCGCTCAACCAGTTGCTCGGCCAGTTCAAGCTTGGCTCCGAGATGATTGCATCCGCCCGTCTTGCCCGCCCGGCCGAAAAACCGGTGGCATCACCGGCGCGCGCACTCGGTCGCAAGATCGCCTCAGCCTTCTCCGGCAATGCCGCGATCGATACAGCCAGGGACGAGTGGCAGGAATTTTGACACCTGTCGCATGATCTGAATGGAAAAAAATCCGGGCGCCCATCGCGCCCGGAACTGTTTGCGGGATCAGAAAAACGCCTGAATGCCCGTCTGCGCGCGGCCCAGGATCAGCGCATGGACATCATGTGTGCCTTCATACGTGTTCACCGTCTCGAGGTTCTGCGCGTGGCGCATGACATGGTATTCGATCTGGATGCCGTTGCCGCCATGCATGTCGCGGGCCTGACGGGCGATGTCGAGCGCCTTGCCGCAATTGTTGCGCTTGACGATGGAGATCATTTCCGGCGCCATCTTGTGCGCATCCATCAACTCGCCGACGCGCAAGCTCGCCTGCAGGCCAAGGGTGATTTCCGTCTGCATGTCGGCGAGTTTCTTCTGGTAAAGCTGCATGCCGGCCAGCGGCTTGCCGAACTGTTTTCTGTCGAGCCCGTATTGGCGGGCGCGGAACCAGCAGTCTTCGGCAGCCCCCAGCACACCCCAGGAAATGCCGTAGCGGGCGCGGTTGAGGCAGCCGAACGGACCCTTGAGGCCCGAGACATTCGGCAGAAGCGCATCCTCGGTGACTTCCACGCCATCCAGCACGATCTCGCCGGTGATCGAGGCGCGCAGCGAAAGCTTGCCGCCGATTTTTGGCGCCGACAGGCCCTTCATGCCCTTTTCCAGCACGAAGCCACGGATCTCGTTGTTATGCGCTTCCGACTTGGCCCAGACGACGAACACGTCGGCGATCGGTGCGTTGGAAATCCACGTCTTTGAACCGCGCAGGCGGTAACCGCCCTCGATCTTTTCGGCGCGGGTCTTCATGCCGCCGGGGTCGGAGCCGGCATCCGGCTCGGTCAGGCCAAAACAGCCGATCAGATCGCCGGAGACGAGGCCGGGCAGATATTTCTGTTTCTGCTCATCGGAGCCGTAGGCGAAGATCGGGTAGATGACGAGAGAGGATTGCACGCTCATCATCGAGCGGTAGCCACTGTCGATGCGTTCGATCTCTCGGGCGACGAGGCCATAGGCAACATAGGAGGCGTTGGCGGCGCCAAATTCTTCCGGCAGGGTGACGCCGAGAAGGCCGGTCTGGCCCATCAGCTTGAACAGGCCCTTGTCGGTGGTTTCGTCCAGATAGGCTTCCTGCACACGCGGCAGAAGCTCCGATTTCGCGAAGGCTGCGGCAGTGTCGCGGATCATCCGCTCGTCTTCGCTGATCTGCTCGTCAAGCAGAAACGGGTCTTCCCAGGAAAATGCGGTACGCGTGCTCACGATCATGCCTCCAATATCGTTGTGAGCTTCATTGTCCGCGAGGGTTTGATGATCGGCAAGCGTTGTTTACTCATTTCGCCATGAGGTATAGGAATGGCGGATGATCACTGCGAGCCGCAGATTGCTGCCTTCCACCGGTGCGCTTGCCGCTTTCGATGCGGTGGCGCGGCTCGGCAGTTTTTCCGCAGCCGCCGAAGAACTTTCCCTGACGCAAGGGGCTGTCAGCCGCCAGATTTCCGGGCTTGAGGACCAGTTGGGCGTCATGCTGTTCGAGCGCAGCAGCCGTGGCGTCGGATTGACGGTGGCGGGTGTGGATTACGCCAAATCGATCGGCAATGCGCTGTCGCTGATCCGTTCGGCCTCTCTCAAGGCCATGACGAAAACGCATAATGATCAGCTCAATCTCGCCATCCTGCCGACTTTTGGCACGCGCTGGCTGATGCCGCGCATTCCGCGCTTTGTCGAGCGCCACCCGGAAATCACGCTGAATTTTGCCACCCGTATAGGTGTCTTTGATTTCGAGAAGGATGGGCTGGATATGGCCATCCATATCGGCCTGCCGGACTGGCCGGGGGCGGAATGCACCTTTCTGATGGACGAAATGGTGGCGCCGGTCGCAAGCCCCGCGTTTCTGGCTGCCCATCCCGTTACGGGGGCGGAAGATCTGCGGGCGCTGCCGCTTCTGCACATGGCGTCGCGGCCGGGGGCGTGGAACCACTGGTTCCAGAGCCTCGGGCTTCGGGATGCGCCGTCGCAGGGCATGCGGTTTGAACAGTTTTCCAGCGTCGCGCAGGCCTGTATTGCCGGGCTTGGCGTTGCCTTGATGCCGCTGTTCCTGATCTCATCCGAATTGCGCAATGGCGAGATCACGCAAGCATTTCCGCATCAGGTGCGTAGCCCGAGCGCCTATTATGCGGTAGCACCCGTCGCCAAGACCGATTCCCGTCCTGTCAGCGTTTTTCGCGAATGGCTGGTCGAGGAGATCGGTCGTTACCGCGACGAACCCTATTTCGCGTGACCCGTTTTTCCGGTTGATGGAGAGCCGCATGCAGCCGCACGATTTCTGGCAGGAAGTCTATCCCGCCGACACATTTGACCCGGCAGGCCCGTTCGACACCTTTTATCCGGCGGTGCTGGAGGATGGCCGGCAGATCATGTTGCCGATCCGGCATCTGTCCAACGGCGAAAATGCGCTGGCCTCGCTGATCATCAACCAGGCGAGTTTTGCCGTCCAGGATGCGCTGGCCGATGCGCTTGCGGCCAAGCTGAAACCGTTCGATCCGGAGATCATCGTCGGCCTGCCGACCTTGGGATTGACGCTTGCCGCGGCCGTTGCCCGCCGTCTCGGCCATGGCCGTTACGTGCCGCTCGGGACCTCGCGAAAATTCTGGTACGACGATGCGCTCTCGGTGCCGATGTCGTCGATCACCACGCCGGAATACAGCAAACGGCTCTATGCCGATCCGCGCATGCTGCCGCTTTTGCGTGGCAGCCGTATCGCGCTGGTCGATGACGTGATTTCCAGCGGCTCATCCATTCTCGCTGGTCTGTCGCTGATGTCGGCGATCGGTATCGAGCCGGTCGTCATCGGTGCCGCCATGCTGCAATCGGAGCGCTGGCGCGACACGATCGCCGATATCGATCCCAAATGGCGCGACCATATCGTCGGCGTGTTCAAGACGCCGATGCTTAGCCGAACGGATGATGGTCACTGGACCAAATAAGATGATTTTTTCCGGCTTGCCGAGTGTGTGGAGTTCTGAATAGGATCAGCGCTTCGCATTTGCAGCAGAGATCTGGAAAATTCATGGAACTGGTGTTCGACGGCCATAACGACGTGCTTCTCCGGCTTTGGAGGACCATGAAGGGGGGCGGCGATCCGGTCGCCGAGTTTTTCAAGGGAACCTCCCAGGGGCATATCGATGCGCCGCGCTCGAAAATCGGCGGTCTGGCCGGCGGTATCTGCGCCATCTACATTCCCTCCGGCGACCTGATCCTCAAGGAACCGGATGCCGACGGCCATTACGAAACGCCGCTGGCGGCCCCGCTCGACCATCTGCCATCGCTCAACATCGCCATGGAAAAGGCCTCGATAGCGCTGCGTCTGGAGCGTGCCGGTGCATGGCGTTTGTGCCGCTCGACGGCGGATATCCGCAAGGCGATGGAAGACGGCGTGTTTGCCGCCGTGCTGCATATGGAAGGCTGCGAGGCGATCAGCGCCGATCTCGCCGAACTCGACGTGTTCTACGCTAGCGGCCTGCGTTCGCTCGGCCCCGTCTGGAGCCGTCACAACATTTTCGGGCATGGCGTGCCGTTTGCCTATCCGATGTCGCCGGATACCGGGCCGGGTCTCACCGATCTCGGTTTCGAACTGGTCCGTGAATGCAACAGGCTCGGCATCCTGATCGATCTCGCCCACATCACCGAAAAGGGTTTCTGGGATGTGGCAAAAACCACCGACCAGCCACTGATCGCCAGCCATTCCAACGCGCATGCGCTGACGCAGGTTGCCCGCAACCTTACCGACAAGCAGATGGACGCCATCAAGGAGAGCCGCGGTCTCGCCGGTCTCAACTACGCCGTCACCATGCTGCGGCCGGATGCGCGCGACAATGCCGCCACGCCGCTCTCCGACATGGTGCGCCATATCGATTACATGGTGGAGCGCATGGGCATCGATTGCGTGGCGCTCGGATCCGACTTTGACGGTGCAACCGTACCGGCCGACATTCACGATGCGGCCGGCAACCAGAAACTGGTTGCGGCCCTTCGGGACGCGGGCTACGCTCCTGAAGAAATTGCCAAATTGTGCCGGGAGAACTGGTTGCGCGTGCTGGGAGAAGCCTGGCACGAGAAGGCCTGACCAGCCGAGATTTTCGATCCAAAAAAACAAAGACAATAACGGGCAACAAAACAACGGGACGACCATCATGATGAACTCTCTCAACACACGCATGCGCATTCTGTCCGCAGGCGCCGCCCTTTCGCTGATCACGCTTCTCGCACCGCAGGCCTTTGCCGCGACGCCGGCCGACACGCTGGTCGAAGGTTTTGCCATCGACGACATCATCACGCTCGATCCGGGCGAGGCCTTCGAGCTTTCGACCGCCGAAGTGACCGCCAACAGCTACAGCAAGCTGGTCGGTCTCGATCCGGCAGATACGTCCAAGGTCGTCGGTGATCTCGCCGCCAGCTGGACCGTATCCGATGACGGCCTGACCTATACGTTCAAGCTGAAGCCCGACCTGAAATTCGCTTCCGGCAACCCGGTTACCGCCGAGGATGTGGCTTTCTCGTTCGAACGCGCCGTCAAGCTCGACAAGTCGCCGGCCTTCCTGCTCACCCAGTTCGGCCTGACCGGCGACAACGTGACCGAAAAGGCCAAGGCCACTGACGCCACGACCTTCACCTTCACCGTCGACAAGGCCTATGCGCCGAGCTTCGTCCTCAACGTGCTGACGGCAACGGTTGCTTCCGTCCTCGACAAGAAGCTGGTTTCGGAACATGCCAAGCCGGCAACGCCGAGCGCCGAATACAAATACGATACCGATTTCGGCAATGAATGGCTGAAGACCGGTTATGCCGGTTCCGGCCCGTTCAAGGTGCTGACATGGCGCGCCAACGAGGCCGTCATTCTGGAAGCCAACCCGAATTATTACGGCGAAAAGCCAAAGCTGAAGCGCGTCATCTATCGCCACATGAAGGAAAGCTCGGGCCAGCGCCTGGCGCTTGAAAACGGCGATATCGACGTTGCCCGCAACCTCGAGCCGAACGACCTGAAGGCCATCGAAGGCAAGGACGGCCTGTCGAGCACATCGGCGCCGAAGGGCACGATCTATTATTTCAGCCTCAACCAGAAGAACAAGAACCTCGCCAAGCCGGAAGTGGCCGAGGCGATGAAATATCTGGTCGATTACGATGCGATCGGCGCAACGCTGATCAAGGGTATCGGCGAGATCCACCAGAACTTTCTGCCCAAGGGCCAGCTCGGTGCCAGCACCGAAAACCCTTACAAGCTCGACGTTGCCAAGGCCAAGGAACTGCTGGCCAAGGCCGGCCTGAAGGATGGTTTCACCGTCACCATGGACGTACGCAACACGCAGCCGGTGACCGGCATTGCCGAAAGCGTGCAGCAGACGCTGGCGCAGGCCGGCATCAAGCTGGAAATCATTCCCGGCGACGGCAAGCAGACGCTGACGAAATTCCGCGCCCGCACCCACGACATCTATATCGGCCAGTGGGGTTCGGACTATTTCGACCCGAACTCGAATGCCGAGACCTTTACCGTCAACCCGGACAATTCCGACGAAGGCAAGAACAAGACGCTGGCCTGGCGTAATGCTTGGGACGTGCCGAAGGAACTGTCGGACGCCGGCAAGGGCGCGCTTCTGGAAAAGGACGCCGAAAAACGCGCTGCCATCTATCAGGACCTGCAGAAGAAGGTGGCGGCGGTCAGCCCGTTCGTGATCGTCTTTCAGCAGACGGAAGTGGCAGGTTTCTCGTCGAAGCTGAAGGGCTACAAGCTTGGCCCGAGCTTTGATACGAACTTTGTGTATACGGTCTCCAAGGACTGATTGTAGGGGGATTTTAGCGCGGAAGGCTTGGCGAAGTTATCTTCTCCCCAAGGGGGAGAAGGTGGCCCGAAGGGCCGGATGAGGGGGAGCGAAGCCACTGATATGTGGTGTCGTGTGGCCCCCTCATCGCCTCGCTGACGCTCCGGCACTTCTCCCCGGTGGGGAGAAGATGCTGGCGGCAGTCTTTCGTGTCCCATCGACCATTCGCCTAACGTTCAGACGACGGGCATTCGGCAGTCCTCGCAATACACTCAGGAGATCTTCTTGACTCTCACCGATACGACGGCCGTGACGCGGCGCAACCGGCGCCGTGCTTCCTCATCGGGAAAGGCGATCTTTCGTTTCCTGGTGACGGTCGTCACGACTTTCTTAGGCCTGCTCGCCGTCACCTTTTTCATCGGCCGCGTCATTCCCATCGATCCGGCGCTTGCCATTGTCGGTGACCGGGCGCCCGCCCATGTGGTGGAACGCGTGCGCGAGCAGCTGGGGCTGAACCTGCCGCTTTACCAGCAGTTCTATTTCTATGTGCGCGATGCGCTGACCGGCAATTTCGGCACGTCCGTTCTCACCACCAATCCTGTGATGGACGATATCCGCCGCGTGTTTCCGGCAACCATGGAGCTGGCGACGATCGGCACCATTTTCGGCTCGCTGATCGGCATTCCTCTCGGTGTGCTCGCCGCCGTCAAGCGCGGCTCGATTGCCGACCAGATCGTCCGCGTTGTCGGGTTGATCGGCTATTCGGTGCCGATCTTCTGGCTCGGGCTTCTGTCGCTGGTGCTGTTTTACGCAAAACTGCGCTGGGTGGCCTATCCCGGCCGGCTCGATATCGTCTACGAATTCACGTTTACGCCGATCACCGGTTTCTTCCTGTTCGACAGCGCCATTCTGGGCCAGTGGGACGTCTTCTGGGATGCGTTCCGCCACATCATCCTGCCCGGCGCGCTGCTCGGCTATTTTTCGCTCGCCTATATCAGCCGCATGACACGCTCCTTCATGCTCAACGAGCTGCAACAGGAATATATCGTTGCCGCCCGCGCCAAAGGCCTGTCGGAAACGCGGATCATCTGGTTTCACGCGCTGCGCAATGCAGCCGTGCCGCTGATCACCGTGATCGCGCTTTCCTATGCAGGCCTGCTGGAAGGATCGGTGCTGACCGAAACCATCTTCTCATGGCCGGGGCTCGGCCTTTACATCACCAATTCGCTGCAGAATGCGGACATGAACGCGGTTTTGGGCGGAACGATCATTGTCGGTTCCGTCTTCATCGCCATCAACCTCCTGTCCGACCTTCTTTACCGCACGCTTGATCCAAGGACACGCAGCCGATGAGCGCGACGGTCGATACATTGAAACCCTACAGCCGGGAATGGCTGCTTTCCGACCGTCCCACCTCGCGCCATCAGGCACGGCTTGGCCGCGCCTATGTGATATGGCGGCGGTTTTCCGAGAATCGGCTGGCGCTGCTCGGCCTCGGCATCATCATCCTGCTGCTGTTCGTCGCCGCCTTTGCCGATGTGCTGGCGCCGTATAATCCGGTGCAGGGCGATCTGATGAACTCCCGGCTGTTAGCCCCGGGATCGCCCGGTTACTGGCTCGGCACCGACGATCAGGGCCGCGATATTCTCTCGCGCCTGATCCACGGTTCGCGCCTCACATTGATGGTGATCGTGCTCGTTGCTGTCATTGCAGCGCCGATCGGTCTGATCGTCGGCACCGTTTCCGGTTATGCCGGTGGCTGGGTGGATGCGATCCTGATGCGCATCACCGACATCTTTCTGGCCTTTCCAAAGCTGGTTCTGGCGCTGGCGCTGGTGGCTGCACTCGGCCCCGGCATCGAGAACGCCATTCTGGCCATCGCCGTCACCTCATGGCCGCCCTATGCGCGCATTGCCCGCGCCGAAACGCTGACATTCCGCAATTCGGAGTTCATCTCGGCTGTAAAACTGATGGGCGCTTCGCCTTTCCGCATCGTGCTGCGTCATGTCATGCCGCTCTGCCTGTCATCGCTGATCGTGCGCGTGACGCTGGACATGGCCGGCATCATTCTGACCGCCGCCGGTCTCGGGTTCCTCGGGCTGGGCGCACAGCCGCCGTTGCCGGAATGGGGTGCGATGATCGCCTCCGGTCGCCGCTTCATTCTCGACCAGTGGTGGGTTGCGGCCATGCCGGGTTTTGCCATCCTGATCGTCAGCCTCGGTTTCAACCTGTTGGGCGACGGCCTGCGTGATGCGCTCGATCCGAAGGAGGCCGGCCAATGACGGCTCCTCTCCTGACGGTTGACGACCTGCGCGTCACCTTTCCCACCCGCACCGGCGAGATCCAGGCCGTGCGCGGCGTCTCGTTCACGCTCGGCAAGGAACGCCTTGGCATTGTCGGCGAAAGCGGATCGGGCAAATCACAGACCGGCCGCGCCATCATGGGCCTGACGCCGGGCCATGCCAGGATCACCGCATCGAAGCTGGAATTCGATGGTATCGACCTGTTGAAGGTAACGCCGAAACAGCGTCGGGACCTGCGCGGCAAGCGCATCGGCATGATCCTGCAGGACCCGAAATATTCGCTGAACCCGGTGATGACGATCGGCAAACAGATCATCGAAACGCTGCTGGCGCACGAAAAGATCAGTCGTTCGGAGGCGCGTGATCGTGCGCTAAAAATGCTGGAGCAGGTGCAGATCCGCGATCCGGAGCGCGTGTTCGGGCTTTATCCGAACGAGGTTTCGGGCGGTATGGGCCAGCGGGTGATGATCGCCATGATGCTGATCTGCGGGCCGGAACTGCTGATCGCCGACGAGCCGACCTCGGCGCTCGATGTGACGGTGCAGCTCGACGTGCTCTCGATCCTCGACAAGCTGGTGGCCGAGCGCGGCATGGGGCTGGTGTTCATCAGCCACGATCTGCGGCTCGTCTCGTCATTCTGTGACCGCGTCATCGTCATGTATGCCGGCCGTATCGTCGAGGAACTGCCGTCCGCCGATCTGGCGCAGGCGAAACATCCTTATACGCAAGGCCTGCTCAACTGCCTGCCGACCATCGGCACCGATCGGCATCCGCTGCCAGTTCTGGAGCGCAAGGTGGAGTGGTCGGCGTGATGACTGGAATTATGACAGAGAAAACAGCGCTTTCCGTCCGCGACATGATCGTGACGTTTGATGAATATGTGGCGCTCGATCACGTGAGCGTCGATGTGGCGACGGGCGAGAGCTTTGGCATCGTCGGTGAATCCGGTTCCGGCAAATCCACGCTTTTGCGCGCCGTGGCCGGTCTCAATCGCTTTGACAGTGGCGCGCTCGCTGTCGATGGTCGCAGCTATTCGAGCGGGCGTCGCGACAAGGAATTTTACCGCACCGTGCAGATGGTGTTTCAGGATCCTTACGGTTCGCTGCATCCGCGCCAGACGGTGGACCGGTTGCTGCTTGAACCGCTGGTGATCCACGGTTTCGACGATATCGATGTGCGCATTGCCCGTGCACTGGATGAGGTGGGTCTGGGGGCGGGTTTTCGTTTCCGTTATTCGCACCAGCTTTCCGGCGGCCAGCGCCAGCGCATCGCCATTGCCCGCGCGCTGATCCTCGAGCCAAAGATCCTGCTGCTGGACGAACCGACCTCGGCGCTCGATGCCTCCATCCAGGCGGAAATCCTCAATCTGCTGGAACAGGCGCGCAAGGATCGGAACCTCACCTTCGTCATGGTCAGCCATGATCTCGGTGTCATCAGCCATATGTGCGAGCGCGTGGCGGTGATGAAAAGCGGGAAGATTGTCGAGACGGTACCGGTCGAGGCACTGGAAAAGCGCGAATTTTCCGCCGATTATACGCGGCAATTGCTGGTCGCCAGCGAAGGGTTTCGTCGCGGCTGATTTTGGCCGCGACAGATATTGGATTTTCCGCATGCAGCTTCGCGCCCTGATGTATTTTGACGAGCTGGTGCGCACCAATTCCATGCGTGCGGCGGCGGAAAATATGGGCGTTGCCGCCACCGCCGTCAGCCGCCAGATCGAGAACCTCGAGCACTATTTCGGCACGCCGCTGGTGGAGCGCAACAATCGCGGCATCCGCCTGACGGCTGCCGGCGAATTGCTGGCGGCGCGGGCGGGCAAGACGTTGCGTGAGCTGGAACATGTGCACCAGCTGATCGATGATCTGCAGGGCCTGCAGCGCGGCAAGGTGGTGATCTACGCCAATGGCGCGACGGTGGCGAACCTGCTGGCGCCGGTGCTTGCCGAGTTCAGTCTGAAATATCCAAAGCTTCGGTTCGAGGTGGCGATCACTTCCGCGCGCGAGGCGGTGGAGGCGCTGGCTGCTGCCGAGGCGGATCTGGTGGTGGCGCTGTTTGCGCCCAAAAATTCCGGCCTAAAAGTGCGTGTGCGCTCCGAACTCACCTATGATGTCATCCTGTCTGCCGATCATCCGGCAGCGGGCGCCAAGGAATTCACCCTGCGCGATCTGGTGCAGATGCCACTTGCTCTGCCGGACAAGAGTTTCAGCGCCCGGCAGGCTTTCGAGGACGTGTTCGGCAAGGCCGGACTGGAGCTTGACCCGGTCTTTGTCACCGGTTCACTGGAAATGTTGAAGGAACTGGTGCTGCGGCGTTCGGCCGTGACGCTGCTGCCGGCGCTGTCGGTCAAGCGCGAAATCGATGCCGGGCAGTTGGTGGCGGTGCCGGTCGGTGGCGGCAAGGCGGTAAAAACCTCGATGGAACTCTGCGTTGCGCCGGACCGGCAGCCGTCCTATGCCACGGCAAAGCTGGTCGATTTCATCGAAGGCTTCATGCGTGGTGTCGTGCCGAAAAAGTCGGTCGCCAAAAAGACGCCCTGACAAAATGCCTTGTGTAGCGATTTCGGCTACACAGAGACCACAAAAATCTGCATTGTGTGTGCACTCGCAACATGACACTCTTTTCGTCAATTGCAGGCAGCGGCGGACCTGATCTCCCGGATGACCTGCGCAAGGGGGAATGACGCATGCTCAGAACGATTTCGATGATCGGCTCCGCATCCGGTGCCATCACCCGCCGAGTGGCGCTCGGCCTGATGGTGACAGCCAGCGTGCTTGCCATGGGGCAAAGCAGGGCCGAGGCGGCAAAGGATAACGTCACCATCGGCATGGCGATCGAGCCGGCCGGACTGGACCCGACCGTCGCTGCACCCGTCGCCATCGGTCAGGTGACATGGCAGAATGTGTTCGAAGGCCTGACGACGATCGACAGGCAAGGCAAGGTCGTGCCGCTTCTCGCTGAAAGCTGGACGATTTCCCCCGATGGCCTGACCTATACGTTCAAGCTGCGCGATGGCGTGACATTCCACGATGGCGAGGCGTTCTCCTCCGCGACTGCAAAATTCACGCTCGACCGGGCGCGCGGCGACCAGTCGGTCAATCCGCAGAAACGCTATTTCTCCACCATCGACACGATCGAAACGCCCGACGCCACGACGCTGGTGTTGAAGCTGAAACAGCCGACCGGCAGCCTGCTTTACTGGCTGGGCTGGCCGTCCGCCGTCATGGTCGCGCCGAAAACGGCGGAAAACAACAAGGTGACGCCTGTCGGCACCGGCCCGTTCAAGTTTGTCAGCTGGGCCAAGGGCTCGCAGGTGCAGCTGGAAAAGAATGCCGGCTACTGGAACAGCCAGGTTTCGGTAAAACTGGAAAAGGCGTCCTTCCGCTTCATCGGCGATGCGCAGGCGCAGGCCGCCGCTCTGAAGGCCGGCGATGTCGATGCCTTTCCGGAATTCGGTGCGCCGGAACTGATGGAGAGTTTCAAGGGCGATGCGAAACTGGTGACGGTGATCGGCAATACCGAGTTGAAGGTGGTTGCCGGCATGAACAATGCCACCAAGCCTTTTAACGACAAGCGGGTGCGACAGGCGCTGATGATGGCCGTCGACCGCGCCACCGTCATCGAGGGCGCATGGTCCGGCCTCGGCACTGCGATCGGCAGTCATTACACCCCAAACGATCCCGGTTATATCGATCTGACCGGCACCTATGCTTACGACGTGGAAAAGGCCAAGGCGCTGCTGGCGGAAGCCGGTTATCCGAACGGCCTGACCTTTACCATCAAGGCGCCGCAGATGGCTTATGCGCAGCGCACGTCGCAGGTTCTGCAGGCGCTGTTTTCCGAGATCGGCGTGACGATGAATATCGAAACCACCGAGTTTCCGGCGAAATGGGTGGCGGATGTGCTGAAGGCCGCCAATTACGAGATGACCATCGTCGCCCATGCCGAGCCGATGGACCTCGATATCTACGCCCGCGATCCCTATTACTTCAACTACAAGAACCCGGCCTATAACGCTGTGCTGCAGAAGGTGCAGGAGACATCCGACCCGGCGGAACAGGCCAAGCTTTATGGCGAGGCGCAGAAGATTCTCGCTGATGACGTGCCGTCGCTATTCCTGTTCGTGATGCCGAAGCTGGGTGTCTGGGATGGGAAGCTGAAGGGGCTTTGGGAGAACGAACCGATCCCGTCGAACGTGCTGACGGATGTGCATTGGGTAGAGTGAGGGTGTTGTTGGGGCAGGCTGTGATGCCGCAGTGTTTGTGGCAGAGGGATGATGGCGCCGCACGCCGATCTCCCCCCTTGCGGGGGAGATGCCCGGCAGGGCAGAGGGGGGTGGATCCTCGGACTCCCTCGTTGCTGGAGCGGCAAAACGGTCGCCACCCCCCTCTGTCGGCTCTGCCGACATCTCCCCCGCAAGGGGGGAGACCAGCCCGCGCCTGCCTCGCTGACATCGCCTACTCGACGAACTCGAAAATTATGGTGCTCCACCCATGATCACCATCCTCACCCGCCGCATCCTCAGTCTGATCATCACACTCCTCGCCGTCTCGCTGCTGGTCTTTTCCATCATGAACCTGCTGCCCGGTGATCCGGCGGCGATCATGCTTGGTACGTCCGCCAGCCCCGACACGCTTGCCGCGCTGCAAAAGCAGATGGGGCTCGATCAACCGCTGCCTCTGCGATACCTCGCCTGGCTTTCCGGCATGTTGCAGGGTGATCTCGGCACGTCCTATACCTATAGCGTGCCCGTCGCCGGCCTTATCGTCGAGCGTCTCGCCGTCACGCTGCCGCTGGCACTGATGGCAGTGGTGTTGTCGGTCGCCATTGCCGTGCCGCTCGGCGTCACGGCCGCGCGTTATCGCAATGGGCCGGTGGATCTTATCGTCGGGCTGTTTTCCTATGCGGGCATCGCCATGCCGGCCTTCTGGGTGGGATTGCTGCTGATTCTGCTGTTTTCCTCAAGCCTCGGCTGGATGCCGGCGGGTGGTTTTCCCGGTTGGGATGCCGGTATCGGCGCAGGCCTGAAGGCGCTCGTGCTGCCCGCCGTGTCGCTGGCCTTGGCGCAGGCGGGTGTTTTGACGCGAGTTGCGCGCACATCCGTGATCGAGGTGATGAACGAGGATTTTGTCCGCACGGCGCGCGCCAAGGGACTGGGCGAGGGGGCCGCACTCTGGCGGCATGCGGTGCCGAATGCACTCATCCCGGTGGTGACCATGCTCGGCCTGCAATTCACCTTTCTGGTCGCCGGCGCGGTTCTGGTCGAAAACGTTTTCAACCTGCCGGGTCTGGGGCGGCTGGCCTATCAGGCGTTGTCGCAACGCGACATTATCGTCATGCAGAATGTCGTGCTGTTTTTCGCCGGCCTCGTCATCGTCATGAATTTCCTCGTCGATCTCGCCTATCTGGTGATCGATCCGCGACTGAGGGCGAAGGCGCAATGATGGCAAGGTTTTTGTATCGCCCGGTTCTCGTCACCGGCCTCGTCATCACGCTAGCTCTGGTTGCGGTAGCACTTCTGTCGCTGGTCTGGACGCCGGCCGTGCCGTCGAAAATGCAGATCCTGCTGAAGCTGAAACCGCCGCTCTCTGCCGGCCTGTTCGGCACGGATCAGTTCGGCCGCGATCTCACCTCCATGCTGATGGTCGGCGCCTGGAATTCGCTGTCGACGGCGCTGGTTGCGGTGGCGCTCGGCGCCAGTATCGGCACGGCGGTCGGTGTGTTTCTCGCTGCCCGTCGCGGTTGGGCGGAAGTCATCGGCATGCGCATCTGCGATATCATTTTTGCGCTGCCGCCGATCCTGTCGGCGATGATGCTGGGAGCATTTCTCGGGGCAGGGCGGTTCACCGCCATTCTGGCGATCGCAACCTTCATGGTGCCTGTTTTCGCCCGCCTGACATTTGGCGCGGCGCTGCAGATCTGGACGCGCGATTATGTCTCTGCCGCCATCGGCATGGGTCGTTCGGGGCTTGCCATCACCTTCACCCATATCCTGCCCAATATTTCCAACCAGATCATCGTGCAGGTGACCATCCAGCTTGGTCTCGCCATCCTCACCGAAGCGGGCCTGAGCTTTCTCGGTCTCGGCATGCCGCCGCCGGCGCCGACTTGGGGCCGCATGCTGGCCGATGCGCAGACCTATCTCGGTCAGGCGCCGTGGCTGGCTCTGCTGCCGGGGCTTGCCATCGCGCTTGCGGTGCTCGGCTTCAACATGCTGGGCGATGGCCTGCGCGATCTTTTCGACCCCAGAGAACAGAACTGAGCGAACAAAACTGATCCTTTTCACAGCGAAGATATTGCCATGAACGATCTTCTGAAACTGAGCATTCGCGAACTCGTCGGGCTTTTCGGCGAGAAAAAACTGTCTCCCTCGGAATACTGGCTCGCTGTCGAAGAGCGCGTCGATGCTTTTGAACCGCATGTGCAGGCGCTTTATCTCTACGATCCGCAAGGTGCGCGGGCGCAGGCGAAAGCGTCCACGGAGCGCTGGGCAAGGGGAGAGATTTTGGGCGCTCTCGACGGTGTGCCGGTGACGCTGAAAGAACTGATCGCCACCGAAGGCCAGCCGGTGCCGCTCGGCACGGCGGCGATCGAGTTGACCCCCGCTGCGGCCGATGCACCGATTGCCGCGCGCATGAAGGAAGACGGCGCCGTCATCTTTGCCAAAACCACATGCCCGGATTACGGCATGTTGTCCTCCGGTCTTTCCAGCTTTCATCCCTTGAGCCGCAACCCGTGGGACTTGAGCCAGAACCCCGGCGGTTCCAGTGCCGGTGCGGCATCTGCAGGTGCTGCCAGTTTCGGGCCTTTGCATATCGGCACGGATATCGGCGGTTCGGTGCGTCTGCCGGCCGGCTGGACCGGGCTTTTCGGGTTCAAGCCGAGCCATGGCCGCATTCCCGTCGATCCCTATTATGTCGGCCGTTGCGCCGGGCCGATGACCCGTACCGTTGAAGATGCCGCTTTCTCGATGGCAACGCTGTCGCGACCGGACTGGCGCGACGGCACCTCTCTGCCGCCGGAAAACATCGACTGGTTCGATCTCGATATCGACGTGAAGGGCATGAAGATCGGCCTGATGCTGGATGCCGGTGTCGGCCTTGCGGTAGAGGCGGAGGTGCGCGATGCGGTGATTGCCGTAGCGCGTCGTTTCGAGGAGGCCGGTGCCATCGTCGTTCCGGTCGAACCGGTGATGACGCGGACCATGCTGGACGGTCTCGACGTCTTTTGGCGGGCACGTTTTTGGGGAGACATCGAGGCATTGTCGGCTGAGCGGCGAGCGAAAATCCTGCCCTATATCCTTGAATGGGCCGAGGGCGGGGCGGATGTTTCCGGTGTCGATGCCGTGCGCGGCTTCAATCAGACAATCGAGATGCGAAAAGCCTGCGGAAAACTGTTTTCGATGGTCGATGCGGTGATTTCGCCGACCAATCCGATCGTTTCCTATCCGGCCGAATGGGCCTCGCCCACCAATGATCCGGCCAAGCCGTTCGAGCATATCGGCTTTACCGTGCCGTGGAACATGTCGGAACAACCGGCCGCCTCGATCAATTGCGGTTTTTCATCGTCGGGCATGCCGATCGGCCTGCAAATCGTTGGCCCACGTTTTGCCGATATGACGGTGCTGCGGCTCTCCAGAGCCTTCGAACGCTGGACCGGCGGCGTGCAGGCATGGCCGGAGCCGCCCGTTTCCATCTGATCGGTGCTATCGTCTCTGCCGTTGGAACAAAATCCGACACGCTGCGTTGACTGCGCGAACCGAAGACCGGATTGCCGTGCCTCGATACAGGCTGGCAGCAAGGGGTGGTCGTCGCGGGGGACGTATCGGCGGGTTTTCACCTGTCGGCAAATTTCCTGACATCGCCCTTTTCCGTTTTCGACCACGCGAAGATCGTCAAAGGAGAATGATATGGCGCCCGTAAATTCAACCAAGGATATTCCAGGCGAAGCCGCATCTGCTGTCTACGCGCAGGAAATCGAATTGCAGCTGGCTCAGCTGCGTGAAGATATCGCAGTTCTTGCCCGCACGGTTGCAGCCGCCGGTTCGCAGAAGGCCGAAAATGTCACCCGCCGCGTGAAGCGCGCCACCGACGAAGCCGCCGACGCTTCGCTCAACATTGTCGAAGCTGCGCGTGAACAAGCTTTGTCGCTGGAAAAGGATCTCGAGCGCCAGATCCGCACCAATCCGCTGCAGTCGGTTGCCATCGCCGCCGGCGCCGGCTTCCTGTTCGCCCTCCTGGCGCGTCGCTGATCATGGGGGGGCTGGCCCCTATCCTGGCATCGCTGCTTGCGGTTGATATCGGCGCGTTCACCAAGCGAATGCGCCGCAATGCCGTGCTGTATGCGATTGCGGGATTTTTCATGCTCACGGCCTATGCCGCAGGCGTGACGGCTCTCGGCATCTACCTGGCAACGATGATGCATCCGGCAGCCGCCGCAGCGGCGGTTGCGTTCGCGGCCTTCATCGTGGCGCTGATCTTTTTCCTGGCGATCATGCTGTCCAACCGGGCTGAACAGAAACGCCGGCGTCAGGCTGCCGCTGCCAACAGTGGCAAGGCGATGATGCTGACTGCGGCGATGTCTGCCCTGCCGATGGTGATCCGCTCGAAACCGCTGGCGGCCGTTGCCATTGCAGGTGGTCTTGCGCTGGTGCTCGGCAAGACGCTGGGTGGTTCAGGTCACTCCGACGAGAGCTGAGACCCATTATAATCACTGATCCGAAAAGGGACGCGGCATGGTTGCCGCGTCCCTTTTTTGTCGCCGTTTGGGGCGCAACATGTGCCCAGTGTGTCATTTTATAAAGACCCGCCCCGTTAGGGTGATCTAGACCGTGATGTGGCCTTGCCTCAAATCACCATCAGGATACCTGGAATTTGCTCGTTCTCATTGTCGATCCCGAATATCTCGTTGCTCTCGACGGCGAGCAGGTTCTGTCCGATGCGTTGGAATGCGACGTGCAAATTGCCATGCCGCGCGATTACCACGCAGCACTTGAGACCCATCGTTTCGATGTGGTGCTGATCGACGTTCGTGTCGTTCAGGATGATGTGGCCGATGCGGCGCAGCGTATTGCTGCGGCAGGCGCGAATGTGGTTTTGTCCAGCCTGTCGCATGTGAATGCCAACGGTTTTGCGGCATGGCCGGGAGCGCCGGTCGTTCTGAAACCGTTCGACGACAAAACCCTGATCGAGGCAGTAAAAAACGCCGCGACCAATGATCGCGACGTTTCGTCTCCTCCTGCGTAACTTTTACCGGCTTAGCTTCCGAAAGCGCGCGACGTGATCGCCGCGTCACCCGGATCTGGGCCGAAATCGCCTTCTCCGGAAACACCCAGCAATTCCTGCAGGCGGGTACGGGCGCGGCTGACGCGGCTCTTGATCGTGCCGACGGCGCAACCGCAGATCTCGGCGGCTTCTTCATAGGCAAAACCTGCGGCGCCGACGAGAACGATGGCTTCGCGCTGATCGTCCGGCAGCTTGTCGAGGGCTTTTCGGAAATCCTGCAGGTCAAGGCGACCATACTGTTCCGGGTGCACCGAAAAACGTTCGGAAAACAGGCCATCACTGTCTTGTACTTCACGGCCGCGCTTGCGCATCTGGCTGTAAAATTCGTTGCGCAGGATGGTGAAAAGCCAGGCCCGCATATTGGTGCCGGGCGTGAAGCTGCCCTGGTTGGCCCAGGCCTTCATGATCGTGTCCTGAACCAGATCGTCCGCCTTGTCGTGGCGGCCCGTCAGGGATACGGCGAAAGCGCGGAGATTGGGCAGGGAGGCAAGGAGGTCACGCTTGAAAGCGCGGTCGGCGAGTTCCTGCTCAGTCATTTTACATCCGCCGATTTCGCGTTTTTCTCAGCCTGTTCGAGGCGCTCGAGGAGATCGAGAAAGCGGTCGGGAATGCCTTCTTCCTGCACAGCATCATAAAAGTCACGCAGCTTGCGCGAGATTGCCGAGTTCGGAAGCATTGCGCCGGGCTTGAAATCTTTCGCTTGTGCTGTCGTCATTGTTTTTTCTTTTTTTCTGCTATCTTGTTCACTCATCACTCGGGCAGCCTGTTGCGATATCACTGACAACAGAATGCGCGACGACCAAAAAAGTTCCGTTACCGTCGGAACTTTTTTTGTCGCCGACCGTTTAAAGCCAGTTAGTTGCCCGCTGGGGCTCAGGGGAGAATTTATTTATGTCACTCACCACGCGCGTCGCGTCTCACCTTCCATACCTGCGTCGATACGCTCGTGCCGTCACCGGATCGCAGACATCAGGTGACGCCTATGTTGCCGCGGTCTTGGAAGCCTTGATTGCCGATATCTCGATTTTTCCCGAGACATCCAAGGATCGCGTTTCGCTGTATAAACTTTTCGTTGCGATCTTTGGTTCCACATCCATCGAAATCCGCCCGATCGAATCGCCTTTCGCATGGGAACAGCGCGCCGTCGCCAATCTTTCGTCGCTGCCGTCCAAGGCGCGTCACGCATTTCTGCTGATTTCGGTCGAAGGTTTCACCATCGAGGAAACCGCTGAAATTCTCGATATCGGTATCGATGAAGCGACCCAGCTTCTCGACGAAGCATCGCGCGAGATTTCCCGTCAGGTCGCCACCGACATCATGATCATCGAAGACGAGCCGTTGATCGCGCTCGATATCGAACAGATGGTTCAGGATCTCGGCCACCGGGTTACCGGTGTTGCACGTACCCACAAGGAAGCAGTGTCGCTGTTTCAGACCTCGCAGCCGAAGATGGTTCTGGCCGACATCCAGCTCGCCGATGGCAGCTCCGGTATCGATGCCGTCAACGAAATCCTGCGCACGTCCACCGTGCCGGTGATTTTCATCACGGCTTTCCCGGAACGCCTGCTGACGGGTGAACGCCCCGAGCCTGCCTTCCTCGTCACCAAGCCGTTTAACCCGGACATGGTGAAGGCGTTGATCAGCCAGGCGCTGTTCTTCAACGAGGCGGTCAAGGCAGCAGCCTGACCGGCCTGCGGGAATTGAGACAGATCAGGAACAATAAAGACATGGCGACGTTCTTTCGCGAAGCATCGAAAGGAAAGCGCCATGTTGTATTACGCTCTCGTATTTCTCGTGGTCGCGCTGATTGCAGGCGCTCTCGGGTTTGGTGGCGTGGCAGGAGCAGCGACGGGCATTGCCCAGATCCTGTTCTTCCTGTTTCTGGTTCTGCTCCTGATATCGCTGGTGCTCGGGTTGTTCAGGCGAACATGACATCTTATAAGAAATTCGCTTTATCATACGGATGCCGGCTCCCGGCATTCGGTACTTTCCTTCAGTCAGACAAGCAGGCGGGGTGATGCAGTTGTCGCATCAGCTGACATGGCAGCAGGCCGGTGAGAGTGACGACAAGCTCCATGGCTTCTTCATGCCCGCGCTTGTGGATCTCGGTGCCAGCATCATCATCCAGAATGCGGCGCGCGACTATCTGTTCGTGACCAACCTGCCCGGCGCATGGCATATCTCCAAAGATACGCCGCCGAACGATCGCAGTCTTTTCGGTGACGAGATTGCCGACAAGCTTTCGACCATCAAGGATGCGATCAAAAAGCCGGGCGACAAGTCGCATATCGAGATCGCGGTCGGCTCGGAAGATGTTTTCGAATTCCGCGTTCAGGCCGTCAGCATTTCACGCGGTGAGATGCATCTGGTGACGACGATCATCGACCGTTCGGAAGAACGTCACCGTGAACGGCTTTTGCGGGCGCTTTTGCGCGAAGTGAGCCACCGCTCGAAAAATCTTCTCGCCATCATCCAGAGCATCGCGCTGCAGACGGCACGTTATTCCGGTACGCTCGACGGTTTCCTGCACAAGTTCCGTGGCCGGCTTTATTCACTGTCGCAAAGCCAGGACCTGATTACCGATTCAAGTTGGCGCGGTGCTTATTTCCGCGAGCTGGTCGAGCAGCAGACCCAGAAATACCTGCCGGAGAACGCCCATCTCGTCGTCATCAAGGGCGACGATGTGCTGCTGACGCCGAATGCCTCGCTGCATATCGGGCTGGCTCTGCATGAATTGATCGTCAACGCCGTCAGCCATGGTTCGCTGCTCACCAGCCGCCGCGCCATCGAAGTGACCTGTAGCCGTAAGCTCGTTGACGGGCAGGACAGTCTCGAGGTTTCGTGGCATGAGAAACTTGATCCTTCGACTGACGAAAGCCTTGTCAACGAGGAAACCCTGAAGGGTCATTTCGGCAGTACCGTTCTGGAGCGTGTCGTTCCCGCCTCGGTCAACGGCAAGGCGCAATATGGCATTTCCGACCAGGAAATCTCCTACCGCCTGACTTTTCCGCTCGACGTCGCGGAATGAATTCGGTGGCCGTTTGCGGCCGTCGATCAAAAAATGATCTTCCTCGAATTTTTTCTGTGAACCGGCGGAACCATTATTGGGGACGTCCGTTATCACTACATCTGGAAGCGCCCCGTCCCCCGCCCTTCAAGCTTCCAGATAAACTCTTCATCCCCCTCGAAGAGACGATCTGGCTCGGTTTCCCCCGGAAACCGAGCCAGTTCTTTTTTGTGATCCCGAAAGCTACTGTGCATACGAAAAGGCCGCCCCGAGGGACGGCCTTTGTTTGTTCTGTGTGACTTCAGTGTTTCAGGGCGCGTGGATCAAGCGCATCGCGGATGGCGTCGCCGATATAGTTGACGCTCAGCACCGTGGCCGAGATCGCAAGGCCGGGCCACAGCACGCGTGATGGCGTCAGCTGCAGGAAGTTGGCACCGTCGAACAGAAGACGTCCCCAGGTCGGGAAGTCGGAGGGGAAGCCGAGGCCGAGGAAACTCAGCGCCGATTCCGTGATGATCGCCGAGGCAATGCCAAGTGTCGCCGACACCATGATCGATGACAGGACATTGGGCAGGATATGCCTCAGGATGATGCGATATTCCCGCATGCCGCTGGATTTGGCGGCCAGCACGAATTCCTGGGATTTTATCGCCAGCACATCACCGCGCACGATGCGGGCGGTGTGCATCCAGCTGGTGATGCCGATGACGAAGACCACCAGAAAGAAGATGCCGGTCTCTGGTCCGAAGGCACCGCGCAAGGTGTCGCGGAACAACATGATCACCACAAGCAGCAGCGGCAAAAGCGGCAGTGCCAGAAACAGGTCGGTGAGACGCATCAGCGGCCCGTCAAGCCGGCGGACATAGCCGGAAAACAGGCCGACAATGGTTCCAAGGAACAAGGCCAGCAGCATGGCGGTGAAACCGACGGCAAGCGAGATACGCCCACCGGCCAGAACCTGTGCCAGCATATCCTTGCCCAGATTGTCCGTGCCGAACGGATGCGCCAGCGACGGCCACTGGTTCTTCTCGCGGATATTGAGGGCATTGGGCGCGACGGTGTGAATGTAAGGACCGACGAAAACCGCCAGAACGATGAAGATGAACACACCAAGCCCGATGACACCGCCCCTGTGGGCGCGGAACTGGTGCCAGATATCGCCAAAAGCGGATCGGGCGGGCGTAGAGGCCACGGTTGGTGTGACCGGCGTGGTGGTTGCGATTGTTGCATCAGTCATAACGGATCCTCGGGTCGAGAATGCCGTAAAGTACGTCGGCAATCAGGTTGAAGAGGACGATCAGCACCGCAAAAATGAAGGTGAGCGTTTGCACCAGCGGCATGTCGGCACCCTGTACGGCGGTGATCAGCAATTGGCCCAATCCATTCACGCGGAAAATCTGCTCGGTGATGATGGCGCCGGAAAAGATCGTCGGCACACCAAGCGCAATCACGGTGACGACCGGGATCAGGCTGTTGCGCAGCACGTGAACCAGCAGAACGGCCCTTTCCTTGACACCCTTGGCGCGGGCCGTGCGGACATAATCCTGATGCAGGTTGTCGAGCATGGAGGCACGCACGAAGCGGGTGATCTGCGAGGCGTTGTAAAGCGCCAGCACCGCAACGGGCATGACCATCTGTTTCATCTGCGCCATGAAGCTGGCAAAATCCGTGACCCGCAGATTGGTGTCGTAAACCGACGGGAACCATTGCAGGTAGGAGGAGAAAATCACGATCAGCAGCACGCCGGTGAAGAAGGTCGGGACAGAATAGCCGACCATCGAGATGAACGTGCCGATCTGGTCGAAGATCGAATACTGCTTGTAGGCCGAGATGACGCCGATCGGGATGGCGATCAAGATGCCGAACAGATAGGCGAGGCCGACGACCCAGAGCGTCTGCGGCAGGCGCTGGACGATGAGATCGACCACCGGGCTGCGCGTCGCCCAGGACAGAACCCGCATGCGTTCGCCATCGCCGAACTGCCAGCCGGTGAGGCTTTCAAAAATGTTCAGCGGTTCATTGATGAAGAATTGCTGCAGCCATTTCATGTAGCGGATCAGGAAGGGCTGATCGAGGCCGAGCGAGGCGCGGATCTGCTCGCGCACTTCCGGCGGAATGGTGAGCGGCAGGTCGCCGGTCGGGTCATTTGGCGCCAGATCCAGCAACGCGAAGATCACGAAGCTGATGACCAGCAGGGTCGGGATTGCAAAAAACAATCGCCGCAACGTGTATGTGAACATTCAGGGTCTCCAGGCTGCAGCGCGGCCGACGCCATGTTGCCGTCTCGGGCATGGCTGCAGATTTACAAGACCGCCGCATCATCCAATGACGATGCGGCAGTGCGGAGAGAGTGCGGCCGGGCCTTCAGCGACATGCGCGACCCGGCAGCGAGCATTACTTCTTGCGAGACCAGTCTGCGATGTTCCAGACCTGGCTGTCCCAGGAATTCATCTTCACGCCTTCGAGCGTGACGGAGAAGGACGACTGGTCGCCACGGTGGACGAGCGGGATATGCGCACCTTCTTCGGTCAGCATGTCGTTCAGCTGCTTGGAAAGTTCGGCGCGCTTTTCCAGATCGGCGGTCTTGGAGAGCGTGCCGACCAACTTGTCGAATTCCGGGTTGCAATAACGGGGAATGTTCTGGCCCTGCCAGCCGTTGGCCGGTCCCGGCATCTTGTCGCACAGCCATTCCGCCAGATATTTTTCCGGGTCGGTGCCGTCGAAATTGTTCGTGTACATGATGACGTCGGAATAGAACTTTTGGAACGTATCGGGGCTTGCCGGATCGCCGCCGAAGAAGACGGAAGCCGATGCGTTGCGCAGTTCAGCGCCGACGCCGATCTCCGCCCACATGGCCTTGACCAGTTCCTGGGTTGCCTGACGCACCGAGTTGGTGGAGGTCGAGTAGAGGAAGTTCAGCTTCACGCCGTCCTTGGCGCGAATGCCATCGCCACCCTTTACCCAGCCGGCATCGTCGAGCAGCTTGTTGGCGGCTTCGAGATCCTGCTTCAGGCACCAGCTGTCGTTCTTGGTGGAGGCGACCGCCGCCGGTGCGGGAACGATGTTGCAGGTCGGCTTGCCGGACTTGCCGTAACCGGCCTCGACGATGATGTCGCGGTCGATGGCAAGCGAAAGCGCACGGCGCACGGCCGGGTCCTTGAGGGCCGGGTGCGGGCCGGCTTCCGTGGTGGAGCGCTTTGCGCCCAGCGCCGGATCAGGGTTGGTCCAGTTGAGGTTGATGCGTTCGGTCTGCGTGCCGAAGGAGATTTCGAGGCGACCCTTGCCGGCGGCCATCATGGTTTCCAGCACTTCCGGCTCCACCTGGGCGTTCCAGGCGTAATCGTATTCGCCGGTTTCGAGAACCGCGCGCGCAGCGGAAGCCGCGTCACCGCCGCCCTTGAGCGTGATCGAGGCGAAGGCCGGCTTGGCGGCATCGCGATAGTTCGGATTGGCCTTGTAGGTGATGACGTCGTTCGGCTTGAAATCGGTGACCATGAAGGCACCGGTGCCGATCGGGCCAAAGTTTGCGGCCGTGCAGCCCGGTGCCTTGGTGCCGAGGCAATCCTTGAACTGGGCGGCCTGAATGACCGGAGACTGGGGGCCGACAAAGGCGGAATAGGGGTATGGCTTCGGCTCTTCGAAGGTGATCCTCACCGTATGCGGATCGACGGCCTCGACATTTTTCACGCCTTCATACTGGGCGCGCTGGGCGCAGCCGCCATCCGGCGTCGTGCAATATTTCCAGGTGAAGATAACGTCTTCTGCGGTGAAGGCCGTGCCGTCCGACCATTTGACATCGGGCTTCAGCTTCCATGTCATGCTGAGCAGATCTTTGGCCACGCCGCCGTTTTCGACGGTCGGGATCTCGGAAGCGAGCCACGGTGTCAGCTCGCCTTTTTCATCGGTGCGGGCCAGTGGTTCGATAACGATGGAGGAGGCGAGCACTTCCTTGGTGCCGGCCGAAAGGAACGGGTTCAGTGTCGACACGGCCTGCCAGAACAGGATCTTCAGATCACCATCCGTGCCCCGTTCGGCATGAGCCGTTCCGCCCGCCAAGGCGAGCGCGGCCACCGTGCCGGCCAGAAGCATTTTCACGTTTTTCATTTGCCATTCCCCTTGTTGTTCTCTTATGAGTTGCAAATATGAACATGTGCTGATGTATATTCAGCATGCATGACGACCATAAGGGGCTGTTGTTCAAGCCTCTGCTTTTAAAGTCGAAATGCCGTTACCATTCCTCCTTGCCGGCTTGTGTTCAGTGGCATGATCACCGTGTTCCCATTCGTTAGTGATCAAATTTTGTGCCATCCAAGCACGGGCCTATTTTTCGGTCAAGATGGAAATTTGCAGCTTGCAAAAGGCCTCCGACGCGTCGCAATATCCCCGCCAGCCAGAGTGGGAAATATCGATAAATCAACGAGGTCTCTGAAATGCCAGTGCTCAATCGCGTCGCCGAAATGCAGGAAACCGTGGCCGGATGGAGACGCCACCTGCATGAAAATCCGGAACTTCTCTATGATGTTCACGAGACGGCGGCCTTCGTTGCCGACAAGCTGAAATCCTTCGGCTGCGATACCGTGGAGACCGGTATCGGCCGGACCGGCGTGGTCGGCATCATCAAGGGCAAGCATGGCGACGGCCCGGTTGTCGGCTTCCGCGCCGATATGGATGCGCTGCCGATTTTCGAAACCTCTGGCAAGCCTTGGGCATCCAAAACGCCGGGCAAAGCGCATTCCTGCGGTCATGATGGCCATACAGCCATGCTGCTGGGTGCCGCACAATATCTCGCCGAAACCCGCAATTTCAAAGGCTCTGTCGCGGTGATTTTTCAGCCGGCGGAAGAGGGCGGGGCGGGCGCGCTTGCGATGATCAACGACGGGTTCATCGACAAATATGCGATTTCCCAAGTCTATGGCATGCACAACGAACCAAAGCTGCCGGTGGGCGAATTCGCCACCCGAAAAGGCGGCGTGATGGCGGCGGCCGACACGTTTGAAATCACCATTAACGGTCGCGGCAGCCATGCCGCGCAGCCGCATCGCTCCATCGATCCGGTGGTGGCATCTGCCCATATCATCATCGCGTTGCAGTCGATCGTGTCGCGCGAAACCGATCCGCTGAAGTCGCTGGTCGTCACCGTTGCCACCACCCATGGCGGTGAGGCGAGCAATGTCATTGCCGATTTCGTCAAGCTGACGGGAACGGTGCGCACACTTCTGTCGGAAACCCGCGATTTTGCGCAGAAACGCCTCACGGAAATCGCTGAAGGCACCGCTATTGCCCATGGTGCGACGGCTGAGGTCAACTACCGTCGTGGTTATCCGGTGACGTTCAACCATGATGCGGAGACGGATTTTGCTGTTGGGGTCGCGGCCAAGGTGGCCGGCGATCACGCCGTCGATACCGGCATGGCGCCGCATATGGGCGCCGAGGATTTCTCCTACATGCTGGAAAAACGACCCGGCGCTTTCATCTTCATCGGCAATGGCGACACCGCCGGCCTGCACAATGCCGGTTACGACTTCAACGACGAGGCCTTGCCCTATGGCATCAGCTACTGGGTGACATTGGCGGAGACATCGCTTCCGGCCTGAGGCCGGCAGCTTGCATGACATAAAACAAAAACAGGGGAATTTGGGATGCAGTCTTCGGTGACGCCGGTCCTGTCGGTCGAAAATCTCACCACGTCGTTCCGTGTGAACAACGAGTGGAAATCGGTGGTGCGCAATGTTTCGTTCGACGTTGCGCCCCGCGAGACGGTGGCAATCGTCGGCGAAAGCGGATCGGGCAAATCTGTCACTTCGCTGTCGATCATGCGGCTTTTGCCCAAGGCGACGAGCAAGATCGAGGGCAAGGTTATGCTCGGCGGCAAGGAGCTGCTTTCGCTGCCGGAAGAGCAGATGCGGCGTGTGCGCGGCAACGATATCTCGATGATCTTTCAGGAGCCGATGACCTCGCTCAATCCGATCTTTCCGATCGGCCGGCAGATCGCCGAAGCGCTGACCGTGCATCGCGATATCTCCAATGCGGAGGCGAAGGCGGAGGTCATCCGGCTTCTTGAAAAGGTGCGCATTCCCAACGCCAAGAACCGGTTCGACGAATATCCGCACCAGTTTTCCGGCGGTATGCGTCAGCGCGTGATGATCGCCATGGCGCTTGCGACAAAACCAAAACTGCTGATCGCCGACGAACCGACGACCGCACTCGATGTCACCATCCAGGGTCAGATTCTCGATCTGATCAAGGTTCTGCAGGAAGAGGAGGGTATGTCTGTTCTCTTCATCACCCACGACATGGGTGTGGTGGCGGAAGTGGCTGACCGCACGATCGTGATGTTCCGCGGCGAGCAGGTGGAAACCGGCGCCACCGACGATATTTTTCATCGCGGTCAGCATCCTTATACGCGGGCGCTGCTGTCGGCGGTGCCAAAACTCGGCTCGATGGGTGAGCGAAAACTGCCGCAGCGGTTTCAGATCATCGACACGACCACCGGCGAGCAGATACCGACCGCCGACGTGTCCGACACGGTGGCCAAGGGCAAGACACCGATCCTCGACGTCAAGGATCTGACGACGCGGTTCGATATCCGCTCCGGCCTGTTCGCACGCAAATCCGGGGCCGTGCACGCGGTGGAAAAGGTCTCGTTCCAGCTGTTTGCCGGCGAGACGCTGTCGCTTGTCGGTGAATCAGGCTGTGGAAAATCGACCACCGGCCGTTCGATCACCCGTCTGATCGAACCGACCGACGGCAAGGTGACGCTCGACGGATACGAGGTGATGCAGCTCGACCGTTCGGCCCTGCGCACCATGCGCCGGTCGATCCAGATGATCTTTCAGGATCCGTTTGCCTCGCTCAACCCGCGCATGAGCGTCGGGTCTGCGGTGATGGAGCCGTTCATCGAGCACAATCTCGGCAGCAAACAACAGGCACGCGAAAAGGCGGCCGACCTGATGGCCAAAGTGGGGCTTTCGCCGGACATGATGCGGCGTTTTCCACACGAGTTTTCCGGCGGCCAACGCCAACGCGTGGCGATTGCCCGCGCGCTGATGCTCGATCCGAAAGTAATCGTGGCCGACGAGGCGGTGTCGGCGCTCGACGTGTCGATCAAGGCGCAGGTCTGCAATCTTCTGCTCGACCTGCAGCAGAGCCTGAAACTGGCCTTCCTGTTCATCTCCCATGACATGGCGGTGGTAGAGCGGGTGAGCCACCGGGTGGCGGTAATGTATCTGGGCGAGATCGTCGAGATCGGCCCGCGGGCGGCGGTCTTCGAGAACCCGCAGCATCCCTATACGCAAAAGCTGATCGCCGCCGTGCCGGTGCCCGATCCATCGCGCCGCTCGATCAAGCGCAACATGTCGACCGACGAGATCAAGAGCCCGATCCGCGCGGTGGATTATGTACCGCCGATCAGGCAGTACCGTGAGGTGTCCGAAGGGCATCTGGTGCAGATGGCGTAAGTATTTCGAGTGTGCCGACCGGCCACATGTTTGTCGGCCGGTCGCGCTTCTGATAAGATCTGTACCTCGGAGACGAAGGAGGGTGCAGATGACAGACAAGGAAACGCTGCGCCAACGCACGCTGCAAGCCGCGCATCTGCAGGCGATCGAGGGCAACCCGCTGGATGCTGAGCAGCTTGCCATGTTCGACATGTTTGATCGGGAGAGCTGGTCTAAGGAGCGGCAGCAGGCCTATATTCTTGAGCGCGCTCGAACGGCGGGAAAGAAAGTTATCGACGTGCGCGAGGCCTTCTACGTTCACTCTCTGCCCGATGATATTCTCGCAGACTTGCAAGGCGGCTATCAAGGTGAGCCTAATACCCATCTCGATGAACTCATGAAATGACGTGGCTCTAGAACTATCCCGTACACCATAGATCGGGATGATGCGCCAATGCTGGCTCGCTTGATGCTTGTTATCTTTCAGCATTTGACAGGCCCTCCAAAAACATGTCAGCAAATCGCAAGAGGAGATTTCTGTCATGGCAAAACGGTCGGATTCGCAGGGACGGCTTGACGATGCGGCGCGTGCCGGCTGGCTTTATTACGTCGCGGGGCGCACCCAGGACGAGATCGCCGCTACCATGGGCATTTCGCGTCAGTCGGCGCAGCGGCTTGTATCGCTTGCCGTTGCCGAGCGGCTGATCAAGGTGCGGCTCGATCATCCGATCGCCGCCTGCCTGGAACTGGCAGAGGCGCTGAAAGCCAAACACGACCTGAAATATATCGAGATCGTGCCGAGCGATCCGGCCGCCGTGTCGACCACGGTCGGCATTGCCGAAGCGGCAGCCGCCGAAATCGAGCGCTGGCTGAAGCGGCCAGACCCGATCATCGTTGCCATCGGCACTGGCCGCACATTGAAAGCCGCTGTCGACCAGTTGCCGCCGATGGAATGTCCACAACATCGCATCGTGTCGCTGACCGGTAATATCGGGCCGGATGGATCGGCCGCCTATTACAACGTCATCTTTTCCATGGCCGATGCCATCAAGGCGCGACATTTTCCCATGCCGCTGCCTGTCATGTGCACATCCGTGGAGGAACGCGAGACGCTGCATGACCAGGCCCTGGTGCGCTCCACCATCAAGCTCGGCGCCATGGCCGATGTCACTTTTGTCGGTATCGGCGAGCTCGGGCCGGATGGGCCGCTCTGCCTCGACGGTTTTCTCGAGCGCGAGGAAATGCAGTCTCTGGTTGATGGTGGCGCCGCCGGTGAAATCTGCGGATGGTTCTTCGACCATGACGGAAAACTGCTCGATAACCCCATCAACGGACGCGTCGCTTCCGTGCCGATCCCATCGCGCGATACCTGTTCGGTTGTGGGAATCGCGCAAGGCCGACGCAAGATTCCCGCCATGGCTGCAGCCCTGAAGGGCAAGTTAATCAATGGTTTGATCACCGATGAAGCGGCTGCTGAGCAGTTGCTCTCCCTGTGAGCAAAAATTTATCACAACAAAATCAATTATTTAAAACGTTTTAATCGCAGTGCAGCGACGAATCCGCATTGACTTCTGTCATCCGCTGATAAGTAATTGCCCACGAGCAAAGCGAATGCTCGCATCCAATCTTCTCGGGAGGAAGATATGACATTGAAGACCGTTCTGCTGGGCGCCTGCTCGGCGCTGGCGTTTGCCGGCATGGCCTCTGCCGAAACCCTCACAATTGCAACCGTCAACAATGGCGACATGGTCCGTATGCAGGCCCTGACGTCCGAGTTCACCAAGGCGAACCCCGACATTCAGGTCGAGTGGGTCACTCTGGAAGAAAACGTGCTGCGTGAG
Organism: Neorhizobium sp. JUb45; assembly: GCF_004343585.1. Lineage (GTDB taxonomy): Bacteria > Pseudomonadota > Alphaproteobacteria > Rhizobiales > Rhizobiaceae > Neorhizobium. Next base: position 260,860 of record NZ_SLYW01000001.1, read on the forward strand.
CGCGTGACGACCGACATCGCCGCCGGCGGTGGCCAGTACGACATCGTCACCATCGGCAATTACGAAGTTCCGATCTGGGCCAAGCAGAAGTGGCTGCTGCCGCTCGACGGCCTTGGCGACAAGTACGACATCGATGACCTGCTGCCAGCGATCCGCGGTGGCCTGTCGCTTGACGGCAAGCTTTATGCGGCACCGTTCTACGGCGAATCCGCGATGATCATGTACCGCAAGGACCTGTTCGAAAAAGCCGGCCTGAAAATGCCGGAAAAGCCGACCTGGGAATTCATCGCTGACGCGGCCCGCAAGACCACCGATCGCAAGGCCGATATCAGCGGCATGTGCCTTCGCGGCAAGGCCGGCTGGGGCGAAAACATGGCCTTCGTTTCGGCTCTGAACAACTCGTTCGGCGGTCGCTGGTTCGATGAGCAGTGGAAGCCGCAGTTCGATCAGCCGGAGTGGAAGGCAGCACTTCAGTTCTACGCCGACCTGATGAAGGATGCCGGCCCGGCTGGCGCTTCTTCCAACGGTTTCAACGAAAACCTGACGCTGTTCCAGCAGGGCAAGTGCGGCATGTGGATCGACGCGACCGTCGCCGCATCCTTCGTGTCGAACCCGAAGGACTCGAAGGTTGCCGACCAGGTTGGCTACGCGATGTTCCCGAACAAGGACGGCGTCGACAACCATGGCAAGTGGCTGTGGTCGTGGAACCTCGCCGTACCGGCTTCCTCGAAGAAGGCTGAATCGGCGCAGAAGTTCATCTCCTGGGCAACCAGCAAGGACTACACCACGCTCGTCGCTTCCAAGGAAGGCTGGGCCAACGTTCCTCCGGGCACGCGCACCTCGCTCTACAAGAGCGCGGATTACCAGAAGGCCGCTGCCTTCGCTGCTCCGACGCTTGCCGCGATGGATGCTGCCGACATCACCAAGCCGACCGTCAAGCCGGTTCCTTACACCGGTGGCCAGTTCGTCGCGATCCCTGAATTCCAGGCTCTCGGCACGACTGTCGGTCAGCTGTTCTCGGCTGTCATCGCCGGCCAGTCCACGGTCGACGACGCGCTTGCCGCCGCTCAGGCAACGGCAACCCGCGACATGACCCGCGCCGGTTACATCAAGTAACGTCCTCCCAAGGACCAAGGCTGCCCGGCTGTTTTGCCGGGCGGTCGCCCCCGAGCCCCCGGTTGCGGGCAAAGCCATAACAAGAAGATGAAAACCATGCGAGCGCTCCCCGCCGGAGCGGAACGTGTGGCTACTCAAGGGAGGGTCGCTGAAATGGCAACGCAGAATACGAAGACGTTGGCGCGGCTGATGATGGCGCCCTCCGTCATTGCCCTACTGGTCTGGATGGTCATACCGCTGTCGATGACGCTGTATTACTCCTTCCAGAACTACAATCTGCTGACACCCCAGAATGTCAGCTTCGGTGGTTTCTTCAACTACCAGTATTTCTATACCGATCCGGCTTTCTTCACGGCGATCTGGAACACGCTGATCCTGGTGGTCGGTGTGCTGGCCATCACCGTGATCGGCGGCATTGCCATCGGTCTGCTGCTCGACCAGCCGATCTTCGGCCAGGGCATCGTGCGCATTCTGGTGATCTCGCCCTTCTTCGTCATGCCGCCGGTGGCAGCGCTGATCTGGAAGAACATGATCATGCACCCGTCCTACGGGGTGCTGGCCGATATCGCCCGTTTCTTCGGGGTTCAACCGGTCGACTGGTTCGCGCAATATCCGCTGTTTTCGGTGATCGTCATCGTCGCGTGGCAGTGGTTGCCGTTCGCAACGCTGATCCTTCTGACGGCCCTGCAATCGCTTGACGGCGAGCAGAAGGAAGCCGCCGAAATGGACGGCGCCAACTTCCTCAACCGCTTCATCTACCTGACGCTGCCGCATCTTTCCCGCGCCATCACGGTCGTCATCCTGATCCAGACGATCTTTCTGCTCGGCATTTATGCGGAAATCCTCGTCACCACCAATGGCGGCCCCGGTTACGCCTCCACCAACCTGACCTTCCTGATCTACCGCACCGCGCGTCTCGGTTACGACGTCGGTGGTGGTGCTGCAGGCGGTATCATCGCTGTCGTTCTCGCCAATATCGTCGCCTTCTTCCTGATGCGCGCCGTCGGCAAGAACCTGGACAAGTAGGAGAGACGATCATGGCTCGCAAAACAACGACGCAAAGCAAGATCGTCTGGACCGTCATCGCATGGGTCGTGGCGCTGGTGATCTTTTTCCCGATCCTCTACGCGGTCATCACCAGCTTCAAGACGGAGCCGGAAGCGATCGACGGGTTCAGCCTGATCCCGTCGGGCACGTTCGAGAACTACATCACGGTGCAGACGCAGCGTGACTACTTCAAGCCGTTCATGAACTCGGTGATCCTGTCGATCGGTTCGACCATCCTTGCCCTGATCTTCGCCATTCCGGCGGCCTGGGCGATGGCGTTCGCGCCGACCAAGCGCACCAAGGACGTCCTGATGTGGATGCTCTCCACCAAGATGATGCCGGCCGTTGCGGTGCTTCTGCCGATCTACATCCTGTTCCGCAACTTTGGCCTGCTCGATACCCGTATCGGCCTGACGATCATGCTGACACTGATCAACCTGCCGATCGTGGTGTGGATGCTCTACACGTATTTCCGCGAAATTCCGGGCGAAATTCTGGAAGCGGCCCGTATGGATGGCGCCAATCTGTGGAAGGAAATCGTCTACGTGCTGACGCCGATGGCGGTGCCGGGTATCGCCTCGACGCTGCTCTTGAACATCATCCTTGCCTGGAACGAAGCCTTCTGGACCATCCAGCTGTCGACCACCAATGCGGCACCGCTGACGGCCTTCATCGCCTCGTTCTCAAGCCCGCAGGGTCTGTTCTGGGCAAAGCTTTCGGCGGCCTCCACCATGGCGATTGCGCCGATCCTCATCCTCGGCTGGTTCAGCCAGAAGCAACTCGTTCGCGGCCTCACGTTTGGCGCGGTTAAGTAAGGAATTCGTCTCATGGGCAGCATTACTCTCAAAAACGTCCAGAAGCATTTCGGCGAAGCCAAGGTCATTCCTTCCGTCGATCTGGAAATCACCGATGGCGAATTCGTCGTCTTCGTCGGCCCGTCGGGCAGCGGCAAGTCGACCCTGCTTCGCCTCATCGCCGGTCTCGAAGATGTCTCCGGCGGTTCGATCACCATCGACGGCAAGGATGTGACGGAAGCGGCACCGGCCGCGCGTGGCCTTGCCATGGTGTTCCAATCCTATGCGCTCTATCCGCATATGAGCGTGCGCAAGAACATCGCCTTCCCGCTGAAGATGGCGAAGATGGAACAGTCGGCCATCGACAAGAAGGTTGCCGATGCCGCCCGCATCCTCAACCTCACGGACTATCTCGAGCGCCGTCCCGGCCAGCTTTCGGGCGGCCAGCGCCAGCGTGTCGCCATCGGCCGTGCCATCGTTCGCGAACCGTCGGCCTTCCTGTTCGACGAACCGCTCTCCAACCTCGATGCGGCTTTGCGCGGCACGATGCGTCTGGAAATCAGCGATCTGCACAACCAGCTGAAAACGACGATGATCTACGTCACCCATGACCAGATCGAAGCCATGACCATGGCCGACAAGATCGTTGTTCTCAATCGCGGCAATATCGAGCAGGTCGGTTCGCCGATGGACCTCTACAACACGCCGCGCAACCTGTTTGTCGCCGGCTTTATCGGCTCACCGCGCATGAACCTCATCGAAGGTGAATACGCACAGGCGAAGAATGCCAAGACCGCCGGCATCCGCCCCGAACACCTGACGCTGTCCAAGGAAAGCGGCACCTGGAAGGGCACGGTTTCGGTTGCCGAACATCTCGGCGCCGACACGTTCCTGCATCTCGATGTCGATGGCATCGGCAAGATGACGGCACGCGCAAGCGGCGAATTCGGCGCCCATCACGGCGATACCGTCTATCTGACGCCGGATGAGACGAGGCTGCACCGTTTCGACGACAAGGGCCTGCGGATCGCGGGCTGAGACTAGAATTGTCATATCAAGGATAAAGACCGTGACAGGCAGACTGGAAGGCAAATCGGCGATCATTACCGGATCGGCGCGCGGCATTGGCCGGGCGTTTGCGGAAGCCTATGTGCGCGAAGGCGCAACCGTGGCTATCGCCGATATCAATATCGAACGCGCCGAGCAGACGGCCAAGGAAATCGGGCCGAATGCTTATGCGGTCCAGCTCGATGTCACCGATCAGGCGTCGATCGATGCGGCCATCCGCGCGGTCGAGGAAAAGACCGGTGGCGTCGATATCCTGATCAACAACGCGGCGCTGTTCGATCTGGCGCCGATCGTCGAGATCACTCGTAAAAGCTACGACACGCTGTTTTCGATCAACGTCGCCGGTTCGCTGTTCATGCTGCAGGCCGTCGCCAAGTCGATGATTGCGCGCGGGCAGGGCGGCAAGATCATCAACATGGCCAGCCAGGCCGGCCGTCGCGGCGAAGCGCTGGTTGGCGTCTACTGCGCCACCAAGGCCGCCATCATCAGCCTGACGCAGTCCGCCGGTCTCGACCTGATCAAGCACGGCATCAACGTCAACGCGATCGCCCCCGGCGTCGTTGACGGTGAGCATTGGGACGGCGTCGATGCGCTGTTTGCCAAGCATGAGAACCGTCCGCGCGGCGAAAAGAAGAAGCTGGTGGGCGAGGCCGTTCCGTTCGGCCGCATGGGCACGGCGGAAGACCTGACCGGCATGGCCGTGTTCCTCGCCAGCCGTGATGCCGAATACGTCGTCGCCCAGACCTACAACGTCGATGGCGGCAACTGGATGAGCTGAGGCTCTCGCTGACCGCCCGTTTGTGGCGATCATGCATGTATTTGATATTTAAGGACCTTCGAGGACCGAGACATGACCGTAAAACTTTCGCTGGCCACGCTGAATGAGGCCAAGGCAACAGCCGCCATTCCTGCCTATGATCCGAAGACACTGAGCCATGGCATCGTGCATTTCGGCGTTGGCAACTTTCACCGCGCGCATCAGGCGATCTATCTCGACGACCTGTTCAACACCGGCAAGGGCCATGACTGGGCGATCACCGGTGCCGGCGTCATGCCGTCCGACGCCGCCATGCGCGAAAAGCTCAAGGCACAGGATTTCCTCACCACCGTTGTCGAGCAGGACAACAACAAGACCGGTGCCCGTGTCACCGCCCCGATGATCGATATCATCGCACCGGGCGAAACGGCGGCGCTGATCGAAAAGCTGGCAGACCCCGCCACCCGCATCGTCTCGATGACGATCACCGAGGGTGGCTATTTCATCGACGCTGCCGGCAACTTCAATCCGGCGCATCCGGCCATGGTGGAGGATGCCAACAACCCGACCGCCCCGAAGACCGTGTTCGGTCTTATCCTCGCCGGCCTCAAGGTTCGCAAGGAACGCGGCATCGCCCCCTTCACGATCATGTCCTGCGACAACATTCCGGGCAATGGTGAGGTGACGGAAAGCACGGTCATCGGTCTGGCAAAGCTGTCGGATGCGGATTTCGCCCACTGGATCCATGAAGACGTTGCTTTCCCGAATTCCATGGTCGACCGCATCACGCCGGCCACCGGCCAGCGCGAAATCGACATTCTGAAGAACGATTTCAACATCGACGATAACTGGCCGGTGTTCTGCGAAGAGTTCAAGCAGTGGGTGATGGAAGACAAGTTCCCGCTCGGCCGTCCGGCGCTGGAAGAGGTCGGTGTGCAGTTCGTGCCCGACGTTGCCCCTTACGAGCTGATGAAGCTGCGCATCCTCAACGGTGGCCATGCGACGATCGCCTATCCGGGCGAGCTTCTGGACATCCACTTCGTGCATGAGGCGATGGAACACCCGCTGATCCGCGCCTTCCTTGCCAAGCTGGAAAAGGAAGAGATCATCCCGATCGTGCCGCCGGTGCCCAATACCAGCCTCGACGACTACTTTGATCTGATCGAGCGCCGTTTCCTCAACCCGAAGATCGGCGACACCATTCCGCGTCTGGCGCAGGATGGCTCCAACCGCCAGCCGAAGTTCATTCTGCCCTCGACGCGTGATCGCCTCGCCAAGGGTGACGACATTATCGGCCTGTCGCTGGTCTCTGCCCTGTGGTGCCGTTATTTCGCAGGCACGTCGGACAGCGGTCGCAAGATCGTCTTCAACGATGCCAGCGCCGAAAAGCTGCAGGCCGCTGCGATCAAGGCCAAGGACGATCCGGATGCCTTCCTCGTCTTCGACGAGATCTTTGGCGAGGTGTCGGGCAACGAGCTGTTCCGCAAGCGTTTTGCGCATGCGCTGAAGACGCTGTGGGCTGAGGGTACGGCAAAAACGCTGGAACTCTATCTCGCCGACGAACTGGTCAAGTAAGGGCCGATGCCATGAATGACCTGCCGCTGGTGATTTTCGATTGTGACGGGGTTCTTGTGGATAGCGAACCGGTTTCGGTTCGTGTTCTCGTCGCAGCGCTCAATCGCCATGGCATCGATATGGCCGAGGAGGAAGCTTACGGCCGCTTCCTCGGCCGCAGCCTCGCCACCATGACCCAGGTCATGGACGAGGAATACGGTTTTCACACCGGGCCGGACTTTCTCGAAAGCCTGCGTGTCGATCTCTACGAGCGCTTCCACACCGAATTGCAGGCCATAAAAGGCATTGCCAATACGATCGACAGGCTCGGTTGCGCCCATTGCGTCGCATCTTCCAGCCAGCCGGAACGTATCCGCCTGTCGCTGTCGCTGACCGGGCTTCTCGACAAATTCGAGCCGAACATTTTCAGCGCCTCGATGGTCGAAAACGGCAAGCCTGCGCCCGATCTCTTCCTCTTTGCAGCGGAGAAGATGGGCTATGACCCTGCCAACTGCATCGTCGTGGAAGACAGCCCGGCCGGCATCGAGGCAGCACAGCGGGCCGGCATGACGGCGCTCGCCTTCACGGGCGGCTCGCACACCCACGTTGCCGGATATCGTGAACGGATCGAAGCACTTCAGCCCGACGCGATATTTGACGCCATGCCGGATTTGCTCCACCTTGTCCAAAAACAATTCAACGGTCACAAGGGACCCGTTGCCAGCCGTTCGCTTTGAGCGGTAAAGGTTCGGCGGGGGCATAAGGGGCAGGAAACCAATCCGTATGCGTGATCATATCGTCGCGGTGGATGTCGGCACCACGAGCGCGCGGGCTGCGGTTTTCGATCGCGCCGGGCACCTTTTGGCGCGCGCCAAACAGCCGATCGAAATGATCCGGCCACGCGAAAACCACGCCGAACACGATTCAGAAAACATCTGGTCTGCCTGTTGCGGCGCCGTGCGTGCTGCTTTGACTGAAGCAGGTATTGCTGCAAAACAGGTGGCGGCACTGGGTTTCGATGCGACCTGTTCGCTGGTCGTGCGCGATAAAAAAGGCAAGCCGTTGCCGGTTTCGCCGCGTGGCGAAAACCGGTTCGACACCATCGTCTGGCTCGATCACCGCGCCATCGGTGAAGCCGAAATCCTCAATGCCTCCGGCCACCCTGTACTGAAATATTCCGGCGAAACGCTGTCGCCTGAAATGCAGATGCCAAAACTGATGTGGCTGAAGCGGCATCATCAGGATACCTGGGCGAAGACGGGCTTCATCTTCGATCTCGCCGATTTTCTCACATGGAAGGCGACCGGCTCGGCAGCGCGTTCGCGCTGCACGCTGACCGCCAAGTGGAACTATCTTTCCCATGAAAAGCCCGGTTGGCAGGCGGATTTTTTAGGCGTAGCGGGTCTTGAGGACCTGCTGGAGCGGGCCAGCCTGCCGGAGGAAACCGTGCCGGTCGGTGGCGTCATCGGGCATCTGACCAAAGCCGCTGCCGCCGACCTCGGTCTCGACACCAAATGCGTGGTCACATCCGGCATGATCGATGCCTATGCCGGCGCTCTTGGTGCACTCGGCAAGGCGGCGGATGAAAACGCTAAAGATGTCGGGGCGCTGGAACAGAGCGTGGCGCTGATCGCCGGCACATCCAGCTGCATCGTTGCTCTCAACGGCCAGTCCAAGCCGGGTCAGAGCCTGTGGGGGCCGTATTACGATGCGCTTCTGCCGGGCCACTGGCTGGTGGAAGGCGGGCAATCGGCCACCGGCGCGTTGCTCGATCATATCGTGCGCATGCATGCGGCGGGCGGCGAACCGACGCTCGACTTGCATGCCCGCATCGTTTCGCGGATCGGCGAACTCAGGGCAGAGGAGGGCAGCGATCTCGCGCCCGATCTCAATATCCTGCCGGATTTCCATGGCAATCGCTCGCCGCTGGCCGATCCGCGTGCGACAGGCGTCATTTCCGGGCTGACGCTCGATACGTCCTTCGACGGCCTCTGCCGCGTCTACTGGCGCACCTGCGTGGCCATCGCGCTCGGCATCCGCCACATCCTCGAGGCGCTGGCGCAATACGGTTATCGATTCGAGACGCTGCACATTACCGGCGGCCATGTGCAGAACCCGCTTCTCTTGGAACTCTACGCAGATGTGACCGGCCGCAAGGTGGTTGTGCCAAATACGAAAGATGCCGTTCTGCTGGGCACGGCAATGGCGGCGGCAGTGGCCGGCGGCTTGCATGAAAACCTGCATGCGGCGGCCGGTGCCATGGATCAGGGCTGGGCGGAACATGCCGCCGATCCTGAGCGAACCAAGGCCTATGGCCGCGATTACAAGCGGTTTCTTGCCATGGTCCGGCATCGCGAAGAATTGCGCAGGCTCGACGATGACGCCTGATGAACTCGCCGACATCTATCGCGCTTACATCGACTGCCTGAACCGGCAGGACTGGGACAATCTGGGTGATTTTGTCGGTGAAAACGCCCATCATAATGGGCGGTTTCTCGGGCTTGCCGGATATCGCGCCATGCTGATCAACGATTTCGAGCAGATTCCCGATTTGCGCTTCAACATCGATCTTCTGGTCTGCGAACCGCCGCATGTCGCCAGCCGGCTTGCCTTCGATTGTTCACCGAAGGCAAGTTTTCTGGGTCTCGACGTGAACGGCCGCCGCATCCGGTTTGCGGAAAACGTGTTCTATCGTTTCGAGGATGGTCGCATCGCCGATGTTCGTTCCATGCTCGACAAGGTGGCGATCGAAGCGCAGCTTTGATGCTCAACCGACCTCGGCAGGATCAGCCTGCTTCCGGTGGCGCACGGTCGAAAAACAGATAGATGGCGGCAATCCGTCCATCGCGGACAACCCCGATATCCGTTCCGGCATAGGCGGCTGGTTTTCCCGGCGGGCCTGAGACCCACTGGATGCGTCCTGCCGTGTCATTCAGCTGTTCGGGCGGACGTGTGACGGTATAGACGAAATCGGGATGAAAGGACCGGATCACCCCGGCGATTTTGGCGATGTCGTCGCGACCGCGATGAACGCCGCTCGGTTCGTGGAACGCGGCATCCTCGGTAAAAATCTCCTCGACCACCGCCCGGCGACGGGCGTCATCGCCCTCGCCGAACACTTCGTGAAGATTGCGGGTGAGCAAAGCGATGATGTCAATTGGCATGACTGATCTCCTGTTTTGAAAAGCAGTGCATTATCCCTGTCAGGCCCGATCTCAGATCTGTGCCTGACCGCCGTCGACAAACAGTTCGACGCCATTGACGAAGCTCGCATCATCGGAGGCGAGGAACAAGACGGCCTTGGCGATCTCTTCCGGCTGGCCGACACGGCCGGCTGGGATGAGGCCGGCAAGGTAATCCTTGGTTCCGCTCGCCTGCTCGCCGCCACCGAAAAGTTCGTTGAGACCGGCCGTATCGGTGACGCCGGGGCTGACGGCGTTGACGCGGATATGCCGGTCCTTGAGGTCAAGGATCCAGTTGCGGGCGAAACTGCGGATGGCGGCCTTGGTGGCGGAATAGACGCTGAAGTTCGGCGTGCCGGAGATGCTGGTGGTCGAGGAGGTCAGCACGATCGAGCCGCCGTCACGCAGCAGCGGCAGTGCCTTTTGTACGGTGAAGAGCACGCCTTTGACATTGGTATCGAACGTGCTCTGGTAATGCTCTTCGGTGATCGAGCCGAGCGCTGCGAACTCGCCGCCGCCGGCATTGGCGAAGACCACGTCGATCTGGCTGTGGTTCTGCTGGACGGCATCGTAAAGGCGGTCGATGTCGGCAAGTTTGCTCATGTCGCCCTGCACGCCGGTGACGCGGCCGCCGATCGTCTTTACGGCTCCATCGAGCGTTTCCTTGCGGCGACCGGTGATGAAGACGGACGCGCCTTCATCGGCAAAGGCTTTTGCGGTGGCAAGTCCGATGCCGCTGGTGCCGCCGGTCACGATGACGACCTTGTTCTCAAATCTTTTTGCCATTGTCTTTCTCCTTGTGTTGGCGGCTCAACGTCCGCCCCATAGAGATGCGCCCGGAACGATGATGGCGAAAGTGCGCAAATGTGCTACTCAGCGTTCCATTGGAGGAACGATGATGCGTGTCGATCTCAATGATCTCGTCTATTTCGCGGAAGTGGTGACGCATGGTGGTTTTGCCGCGGCCGGGCGGGCGCTGCACGAGCCGAAATCGAAACTCAGCCGTCGGATCGCCGGGCTGGAGACACGGCTCGGCGTGCGACTGATCGAGCGTTCCAGCCGTCGTTTCCGCGTCACGGATGTAGGCCAGGTGTTTTACCTGCGCTGCAAGGCGATGCTGGCCGAGGCGGAATTGGCGCAGGCGCTGGTGGCCGAGGCGCAATCCGAGCCGCATGGCCTTGTGCGGTTCAGTTGCCCGACCGGCATGGTCGAGCCGATTTCCGGGCTGATCCCCGGTTTTCTCGACCGCCATCCCAAGGTGCAGTTGCAGCTCGTGGCGATCGACAGGCCGGTGGACCTGATCGAGGAACGTATAGACGTGGCGCTGCGCGTGCGCATCTCACTCGACAGTGACGCGTCGCTGACCATGCGTTCGCTTGGGGTATCCGTGCGCATTCTGGTGGCCAGCCCGCAGCTGGCCAGCCGCATCGGCAGTGTCGAACAGCTCGCGTCGGTTCCGACACTCTCCAGCAGCGATGACGCCAGCGAAGTGGATTGGCAACTGGAGACGGATGACGGCCGCGAGCATGTGCTGCACCATCAGCCCCGCATCGGCTGCGCCGATTTTGCGGCCGTGCGCGCCGCTGCCATCGGCGGGCTGGGGGTGGCCTTGCTGCCGGACCATAGCTGCCGACAGGCACTGGATGCCGGCACGCTGGTGCGCGTGCTGCCGGCATGGCGCGGCCGCCGGGGCATCGTGCATGTTGTGTTCACGACCCGGCGGGGCCTGCCACCGGCCGTGCGCAAATTCATCGATCATCTTGCCGCCAATTTTCCGCGTGATGCGCTGGATGTCGTCGTGCCGCGTGTTGATCGTCGGGATTAACAGTATCGGGCGTCTTGCTGCATTTCGCGTGGCATCCTACATCTGCGCGGAACCAAGGAGACGCCGATGATCCTCGACGCCGCACGCCGCTCGCTGACCAACCTTTTCGCCCCGGAAAGCAGATCCGTCTTTCTGAAAATGCTGGGGCTGACGCTGCTCATTCTGGCCGGCCTGTGGTTCGGGCTGCGCGAAGTCCTGCTGACATATGTGTGGCCGTGGTTCGCGGCTTTCCTGCCCTCCATGCCGGAATTCGGCGGCTTTCTGGCCTTGATTGCCGGCATCCTGTTCGGTGTCGGGCTTGCGCTTGCGCTGGCCCTGTTGATCGCGCCGGTCACCGCGCTGATCGCCGGCCTGTTTCTAGATGATGTGGCAGAGGTGATCGAAAAGCGGGATTATCCGACCGACGCGCCGGGCAAGGAACTGCCGCTCGGTCAGGCGATCATCGGCTCGATCCAGTTTCTCGGCGTCGTTATCGTCGGCAACATCATCGCGCTGCTGATGCTGTTCATTCCCGGCGTCAACCTGATCGCGTTTTTCCTCGTCAACGGTTACCTGCTCGGTCGCGAATTTTTTGAATTCGCTGCCATGCGTTTTCGACCGGTGGCTGAGGCCAAGGCGTTTCGCGCCAAACATTCCTCAACCGTATTCCTCGCCGGCATGCTGATTGCCGGTTTCCTGGCCATCCCCTTCGTCAACCTGCTGACGCCGCTGTTTGCGGCCGGCCTGATGGTGCATCTGCACAAGGCGCTGTCGAAGCGTGATCCCGGTTTCGTGGGGTAACTCAGCTCTCGCTCAGAGCCTCGGCAATGGCGCCGCCGATCACCTGCGGCGGCAGTTCCACCAATGGCGCGGGGATGTCGTTGCTTTTTCCCGGAAACTTGCAAAGGTCGGCAATCACGCAGCGTTCGCATTCGGCGCGGCGGGCCTTGCAGGTGTAACGACCGTGCAGGATCAGCCAGTGATGCGCGTGATAAAGATACTGTTCCGGTATCACCCGCATCAGATTGTCTTCGACGTCGTCCGGCGTGTTGCCGGGCGCCAGTTTGATGCGGTTGGCGATACGGAACACATGCGTGTCCACCGCCATGGTCGGCACGCCAAAGGCCATGGACATCACCACATTCGCCGTCTTGCGGCCGACGCCGGGCAGCATCACCAGTTCCTCGCGGGTCTTTGGTACTTCACTGCCGAACTGCTCAATGAGCATGCGACAGAGCGCGATGACGTTTTTGGCCTTGTTGCGAAAAAGCCCGATCGTCTTGATATGGGCGATCACGCCGTCTTCGCCCAAGGCCAGCATCTTTTCCGGCGTGTCGGCAATTCTGAACAGTTCGCGCGTCGCCTTGTTCACCCCGGCATCCGTCGCCTGCGCCGACAGCGCCACCGCCACGACCAGCGTGAACGGGTTCACATGTTCCAATTCGCCTATCGGCTCCGGCCGCTGGATGGAGAAACGGCGAAAGATTTCCACGCGCTCCTCTTTCGAATAGGCGGAACGGGGCAGCACCTTCTTGCGGCGGCTGGGCGGCGTCGGATTTGACGTTTGCAAGGTTTGCGCGCTGGATTTATGCTTGGGAATGGCCATGCCTTTTACTGCCATTCGACCCGGAGAAAAGCAACGTGGATGCCGACCCTGATCATCGGGACGACACGCCGGTTTTTGCCGCTGAACTGACTGCCCATCGCTCGCTCGGACGAAAGGGTTTTCGCGTGCTGCTGTGCGTGTCGGGCGCGGTTTGCCTGTTCTATGGCCTGTTTTTTATGGTGAGCGGTGCCTGGCCGGTGGGACTGTTTTTCGGGCTGGATTTTCTGTTGCTCTATGGTGCCTTCCGGCTGAATTATCGCTCGGGCCGTGCACGTGAAGAAGTGACGGTGACGCGCAGCAATCTGTCGATCAAAAAAATCTCGCCGGCGGGGCGGGCAGTCGAGCATCGGTTCAATCCGTTCTGGGCGCGCTTTGGTGTGAACCGTCACGAGGAATTCGGTATCACCGCCATGTATGTGTCGGGTGAGGGCCGGCGCACCGATGTCGGCTCGCTTCTCAACCCGGATGACCGGGAAAGTTTTGCCAAGGCCTTCAAGGCTGCTCTTGCTACGGTGAAACGGCGAATTTAGCGGGTAACCAAAACATATCGCAAGAAACGGGTGGTGCGCAGGCTCGTTCACGGCCATCTTCCGGGCAAAGGAGAGACGAGATGAACGCTCTTGCCAACATTTCCAGTCAGCCGGTCGATGTGACACCCGAGGGCATGGATTACGATATCGTGCGCCGGGTGATCGAGTTGATCACGCTGGATTATCGTGCGCAGCCGTCGCTCGAAACCATCGCAGCCGAACTCGGACAGTCGCCGACGCAGTTGCAGAAAGTGTTTACCCGTTGGGCCGGACTTTCTCCGAAGGCGTTTCTGCAGGCGGTGACGCTGGATCATGCCAAGCGGTTACTTGGTGCGGAACAGTTGCCGCTGCTGGAAACCTCCTATGAGCTTGGCCTCTCCGGCCCCGGCCGCCTGCATGATCTGTTTGTCACCCACGAGGCGATGTCGCCGGGCGAATGGAAGGCAAAGGGCGGCGGGCTGACGATCCGCTATGGTTTCCATCCCTCGCCCTTCGGCCGGGCGCTGGTGATGGCGACCGATCGTGGTCTGGCCGGTCTCGCCTTCGCTGACGGTTTCGAGGATCAGCAGGCCTGTCTCGACGACATGACAAGGCGCTGGCCGAATGCCGCTTATGTCGAGGACGCCGACGCGACGGTGGATTATATCGCCCGCATCTTTGATCGTGCGCAATGGTCCAACGATCGTCCGTTGCAGGTGGTGCTGATCGGCACCGATTTTCAGGTGAAGGTCTGGCGCAGTCTGTTGAAAATCCCGTTCGGCAAGGCGGTCACCTATTCGCATGTCGCCTGCGATATCGGCCAGCCAACCGCGAGCCGGGCGGTGGGGGCGGCGGTTGGCGCCAATCCGATCTCCTTTGTCGTGCCCTGCCACCGGGCGGTCGGCAAAAGCGGTGCGCTGACCGGTTACCACTGGGGTCTGACCCGTAAACGCGCCATTCTCGGCTGGGAGGCGGGGCAGGCGTAAGCCCGGAACCCCAGGCGCGCGGGAAAGCTCTATGTCGTAAAATGAGTAATTACGCATATATTGCAAGAAGTTACGGGGGCTTTTCCGGGGTTTTCCGATAGTTGCTCGCAGGTCTACAGGGTCTCCAGCAGCAATGGAGATCAAGCCGGTGCAGGAGCGCAAGTTTCCCCGATCGAGGGCGTTTCTCGGCGCCAAGATCTTATTCAACGACGGCCACTCGTCTTATGATTGTATCATCAAGGAATTGTCCGAGGGTGGTGCGCAGATCAAGGTCGAAAATGCGCTGGCTGTTCCACAACAGTTCAACCTGCTTTTTTCCGATGGCCGCAATTTCGATTGCGAGGTTCGCTGGCGCCGCATTAATGCCATCGGCGTCGAATTCCAGAAAGGCTGAATTCCGGCTGGCCTGACCGGGCGTTTGGCATCCACCCGCTGTAAAGCGCGTCGACCCGAAAACCGAATGCGGCTTTCGGGTCGAGGTTTAGCAAGACGGTTTACTTCGAGCGGCAGCGGCCGGTCTTCGTCACTTCCTTGTCGCCATCGTCATAGGCGATGCCGATCTTTTCGCCGGCAAGCGAGGAAATGGTGCCGCGGTACCAGTCACCCTGGCCCTTGAAATTGCATTCGACTTTGGTGCCGATCGCCCAGTTGTAGGGACGCACATCGGCCAGCGCGACGGTTTCCTTGTCGCCATCGTCATAACGGATCGTCACCTTGCCGCCGGCGATCTTGTCGATGATGCCGGGAAACCAGTAGCCGGCGCCCTTGTAGTTGCCGAGGACCCAGTCGCCGGTCGTCTGTGCGCTAACGGTGGCTGCGCTGGCCGCCAGCATGGGCGCAGCGAGAATTGAAATTTTCCTGATCAAGTGGTTTTCCTCCCGAGGGGACAATGGGCCGAACACCTGTCTGGATCAGACAGTTCGACGACTTGATATAAACCTGGAATTCCCTGAATTTCGCGTGAATTAAATTCGGATTTATTTCCGGTTGAAGTATTGTTCGCCGATTTATTTTTGGTTTCATCTGGCGGTAACATTCCGATGGCCTGTCCGGTGACCATGTTGCGCCTTCAGCATGCTGTCAGCTTGCTTCCCTAATCCGATTTCCAATGGCGGGCATGAGCCTGCCGCGTATCGGAAGGAGTGTAGCGGATGGTCTTGAAAACGGGGTGGCGGCGGGTGTCTGTCCGGTATTTTGTTGCCGGGTTTCTGGCGCTGATACTTTTCGCTGGTGGTTACATCGGCCTGCTGCATCTCAGCGGCAATTTCCACACTGTGATTTCCGGCGAACTCTATCGTTCGGCGCAGCCGACGCCCGACCAGATCGAGCGGTATGCGCAGCAATATGGCATCCGTACCATCGTCAATCTGCGTGGCGAGAACGATAGCCAGGCCTGGTATACGGATGAGGTCGCCACTGCCCGCAAGCTCGATATTCGCCATATCGATTTTCGCATGTCGGCCCGCAAGCAATTGACGGGCCCGGAAGCCGACAGGCTGGTGGCCTTGCTCAAGGATGCCCCTAAACCGATCCTCATCCACTGCCTGTCGGGTGCGGATCGAACCGGACTGGTATCCGTCATCTACAGCAATCAGGTTGCCGGATTGCCGGAACACCAGGCGGAACGGCAATTGTCCATCCTGTTCGGCCATGTGGGCATTCCGTTGATTTCGGCGGCTTACGCGATGGATGAAAGCTGGCATCAGCTGGAACGGCATTACGGGATCGATGGGTGAGGCGTGGCCGTGGCTCAAGCCGGACACGATTTCTCTTTGCCGGTTTTCGGGAGTGTGCCAAAATCGCGCCATGAAGAGCAGTGTTGAACTTTCCGAGGATATGTCACGGCGGATCGATCGGCTGGCCGAGCGAACCCGTTTGACGCCGGCCCAGATTGTTGATGACGCGCTGTCGAACGGTCGTTCACTGGCATGGCAGGAAAAATGGGCGGCCGGCGTGCAGGCCGGCATTCAGGATGCAGACGAGGGCAAATTCGCCTCCGATGCCGAGATTGCGAATGTTCTCGGTAAATACGATACGTCGGCCTAGCCGTGCGGATATATTGGTCGCAACGTTATCTGTGTGAACTGGAGGCGATCGGCGACTATATCGCGGAAAGAAACCCGCGCGCTGCTGCGAGTATCGTTCGCGACATTCATTCAAAAACGGCAGCTCTTCTCTCCGAAAATCCTCTGATCGGCAGGGTGGGTGAAATATCAGGCACGCGCGAACTCGTGCTGGCCGGAACGCCCTATATAGTCGCCTACCGCATCAAGGATGACCGAGTTGAAGTGCTGTTCGTGCAGCATGGTGCCCGGTTGTGGCCTGACGAAATCTAGCCGCTTTCCGCCAGCCGCAACAATTCCACTGCCGCTGCCTCATCCGTGATCAGCGTGTTGCAGCCGACCCGCCGGATGGTGGCGCGGATGGCGGTGGCGCGGTGGGCGCCGCCGGAAGAGAGCACGACGTGCTTTGCCTTTTTCAGTGTGTCGAGATCGACCGACATCACCCGCTCGTTGAGCTTGGCATCGACCGATTTTCCGTCCGCATCCAAAAAATTGAACATCGTATCGCAGACGCAGCCGGCGGAGATCAGCCGATCGAGTTCGGCTTTCGAAATGAAACCTTCCGACAGCGAGGTGGAATGCGGGCCGATATCGCCGCAACTGACCACGGCGAGATCGAGGTTTTCGGCGAGGTTGTAGACGGCATCGAGGCCGCATTTTTCGATCAACGCGCGTTTGGTGGCGACGCTGTCGACCAGAAGCGGCGCCAGAAACATGAAACATTCCGCACCCAGCTGGCCGGCAAACCGCCAGGTGAAATCGATCGGATTGGTCTTCTGCACCGCGACGATGCCGCCGAGCAGCGACACGACCTTGCAACCTTCCCGGCGCGGCGGGCGAAAGCTCGAAAGCGAAGCCGTCATGGTGCGGCCCCAGCCGACGCCGATCGTCATATCGTTCTGCACGACTTCCGACAGGAACTGCCCGAGCGCGAGGCCGACGGCGCTGGCCAAGGCTTCGGCGCTGTCGTCTTTGGGAGCCGGCACGAGGACCGCCTCATCCAGCCCGTAAGCGCGTTCCAGCCGGGTCGCCAGCTCGAGACAGCTATCGACGCCCTCGCTGATCCAGATCTGCACTTCCGAACGTTTCATCGCCTCATCGAGCATGCGGATGACGGTTGAGCGGCTGATGCCGAGCCGTTCTGCCACGTCCTTCTGGGTAAGTCCCTGATTGTAATAGAGCCAGGCGGCGCGCAGCCGCTGCGATCCCGAATCTGAGGCGGCGGTGTGGGTGTCGCGTCTGAGTTTGACCAAGGCATCCTCGCATTCGCCCGCAGGCGCACTATCTCTTGTCGACGCCATGATATCGTCATGGATGGAACATATGTCAATTCAAGAAGACAAATGTCTTGACTTCTTATCCTGTCCCGGCTGTTATCCATGTAACTGTCGAGGGATCAGAAACGCCTGTCGGGCGTTGGGTTTTAAAAGCGAGGATTTTCCGGATGACATCGAAACTAGAGCAGCTGCGCGCCATGACCACCGTTGTCGCCGATACCGGTGACATCGAAGCCGTTGCCCGCCTGAAGCCGGTGGATTGCACCACCAACCCGTCGATCGTCCTGAAGGCGATCAACACCTCCATCTTCGCCGACAAGGTGAAGGAAGCCGTCGCCTGGGGCCGCACCCAGGGTGGCGATGCTGATGCCGTTGCCGCAGCCGTGGCTGACCGTCTGGCCATCGATGTCGGTGCAGCACTTGCCGCCATCGTTCCGGGTCGCGTGTCGACCGAAGTCGATGCCGACCTCTCTTTCGACACCGACGCTTCGATCAAGAAGGCGCATGAGATCATCGCCGCCTACAAGGCGCGCGGCATCGAGCGCGAGCGCATCCTCATCAAGCTGGCCTCCACCTGGGAAGGCATCAAGGCTGCCGAAAAGCTGCAGGCCGAAGGCATCGACTGCAACCTGACTCTTCTGTTCTCCCACGCCCAGGCAGTCGCCTGCGCCGATGCCAAGGCATTCCTGATCTCGCCCTTCGTCGGCCGTATTCTCGACTGGCACAAGAAGGCGACCGGCCAGGATTACACGTCGGAAACCGATCCGGGCGTCGTTTCGGTTCGCTCAATCTACAACTATTACAAGGCCAACGGCATTTCGACGATCGTCATGGGCGCCTCGTTCCGCAATGTCGGCGAAATCGAAGCGCTGGCCGGTTGCGACCGCCTGACGATTGCGCCGAACCTGCTCGACGAGCTGGACAAGGCCGAAGGCACGCTGGAGCGCAAGCTGTCTCCTGAAAAGTTCGAGGCTGTCGCCCCGATCAAGATGGACGAAAAGACGTTCCGCTGGATGCTCAACGAAGACCAGATGGCAACGGAAAAGCTGTCGGACGGTATTCGCCTGTTCGCCAAGGACCTCGTCGCGCTGCGCGATCTGGTCAAGAAGGAACTGCAGCTGGCTGCTGCTTAAAACATCCGTCCTTCGTCATGCTCGGGCCTGTCCCGAGCATCTGATACAGTTGCTGTTTGGCAATGTGATTAGATCCTTAGGACAAGCCCAAGGATGACGAAAATGAACAAAACTGCCTTGCGAAAGGCCCGCCATTGGCGGGCCTTTCTGCGTTCAAGCGGCAGACACTCTCTTCGCCGAAACCACCGTTTTGATAAACGCCAGAATGAACATCGCCGTCATCAGCAGCACGATGGTCGGGGCAGGGGCGCTGTCGAGGAAGAAAGCCAGATAAATGCCGCCGAGCGAGCAGCCGAGCGCCACCGCAACTGCGGTGATCATCATCGTGGTAAAACGGCGGGTCAAAAGGAAGGCGATGGCACCGGGGGCGACCAGAAGCGCGACCGAGAGGATGATGCCGATCGCTTTCAATGCTCCAACCACCGTCAGCGACAGGACGGCGAGCAGGCCGTAGTGCAGCAGTCGGGTCGGCAGGCCGATGGCTTTCGCGTGCTGTTCATCGAAGGCGTGGACGAGCAGATCCTTGCGGAAGATCAGCAGAAAGATCGTCGAGGCGATGGCGATCAGGGTGGTTTCGATCAGGTCGGAGGGCAGGATGCCGAGCATGTCGCCGAACAGGATATGATCGAGATGCACATCGGCCTGCACCTTGACGTAAAGCACCAGACCCAGCCCGAACATGCCGGAAAACACTATGCCGAGCACGGTATCTTCCTTGATACGGCTGTTTTCCTTCAGGAATCCCGTCGCCAGCGCACAGATCATGCCGGCCACGAATGCGCCGATCGAAAACGGGATCGCCAGAATATAGGCGATGACGACGCCCGGCAGTACGGCGTGGCTGACCGCATCGCCCATCAGCGACCAGCCTTTCAGCACCAGAAAACAGGAAAGGATCGCCATCGGCAGCGCGATCATCAGCGTCACCGCAAAGGCCGTGCGCATGAAATCGATCTGAAAGGGGAAGATCAGGAGGTCGATCATGTCGCTCATTGTGCTGCCTCCAGCGAGGCCTTGAGGCGGCGGCGCGCGGCGAGCATGCCGTGTTTGGGGGCAAACACGAAGGCGATCAGGAAAATCACCGTCTGGGCGACGACGATGATGCCGCCGGTGGCGCCGTCGAGGAAATAAGACAGGTAGGCGCCGAGAAAGCTGGTGCCGGCACCGATGGCAAGCGCCATCAGGATGACGCGCTGAAAACGGTCGGTGAGCAGATAGGCGGTGGCGCCGGGTGTCACGACCATGGCAACGACGAGGAACGCGCCGACCGTCTGCATGGCGGCGACGGTGGAGGCGGCCAGCAGCGCAAAAAACATCACCTTCAGCGCATCGGGTTTGAGGCCGATTGTGCGGGCGTGGTTTTCATCGAAAAAGGTGACCATCAGGTCTTTCCATTTCAACGTCAGCAGAATGAGGCTGACAGTGCCGATGATGACCAGTTGCAGCGTATCGCCGGGAGAGATGGCGAGAACATTGCCGAGCACGATGGTCTGGATATCGACCGAGGTGGGCGACAGCGACACCATGAACAGGCCAAGCCCGAAAAAGGAGGTGAAGATCAGGCCGATGATCGCGTCTTCCTTGAGCCGGGTGCGCTGGTTGAGGAAAAGCATGGCGAGTGCCGCAAGGCCGCCGGATAAAAATGCGCCGATGGCGAAGGGCAGGCCGAGCATATAGGCGCCGGCAACGCCCGGAACGATGGAGTGCGAGAGCGCATCGCCGATCAGCGACCAGCCTTTCAGCATCAGATAGGCGGAAAGGAAACCGCAGACGCCGCCGACCAGAGCCGACACCCAGATGGCGTTGAGCATGTAGCCGTAGGTGAAGGGCTCAAGAAGCGTCTGGAGCATTATCGGCCTCCGTCTGCTTCTTTTCCTTGCCGTTCCCATAGGTCACGTAAGGACGCTCGTCGTCGGTAAAGACCTTTACATGGCGTGGATCTTCATCGTCATGCAGGTCGCGGCCGCCGAGAATGAAGTGGCGCAAAACGCCGCCAAAGGCCTTTTCGAGATTGGCTTCGTTGAACGTGTCCTCCGTCTTGCCATAGGCGAGAACGGTGCCCTTGACGAAGACGGTACGGTCACAGAAATCCGGCACACTGCCGAGATTGTGGGTGGAGACCAGCATGACGCGGCCTTCGTCACGCAATGCCTTCAGAAGCGTGATGATCTGCTCTTCGGTGGTCACATCGACGCCGGTAAACGGTTCGTCGAGCAGGATCACCTGACCTTCCTGCGCCAGCGCGCGGGCGAGAAACACACGCTTGCGCTGGCCGCCGGAAAGCTCGCCGATCTGGCGCTTGCGGTATTCCTCCATGTTCACCCGCTTCAGGGCGTCGGTGACCATCTCGTGGTCCCGGCGGGAAGGAATGCGCAGGAAATTCATGTGGCCGTAACGGCCCATCATCACCACGTCCTCGACGAGGACGGGGAAATCCCAATCGACTTCTTCCGACTGCGGCACATAGGCGACGAGGTTCTTTTTCAATGCCTCGCGGGCCGACATGCCGAGGATCTCGACCGTGCCCTCATTGACGGAAACAAAGCCCATGATGGCCTTGAAGAGGGTGGATTTGCCGGCGCCGTTGACGCCGACAAGGGCGGTGATCGTGCCCTTTGGCACTTCGAAACTGGCATGTTTCAGCGCCGTGTGGCCGTTGCGATAAGCGACGCTGACATTGTCGAGGCGGATGCCGTCCACCGGTGGTTTGGCCTTGCCCATCATCATTGTGCAAGACCCTTTGCGATTGTCTCGGAGGTGACGCGCAGCAGGTCGAGATAGGTCGGTACCGGGCCGTCGGTTTCACTCAGCGAGTCGACGTAAAGCACGCCGCCATAAGTCGCGCCGGTTTCGGATGCCACCTGCCTGGCCGGCTTGTCGGAGACGGTGCTTTCCGAAAAGATCACTTTTACATCGTGTTCGCGCATGGCGTCGATAACGGCGCGCACCTGCTGCGGCGTGCCCTGGCTGTCGGCATTGACCGGCCAGAGATACAGTTCCTTGAGGCCGAAATCGCGGGCGAGATAGGAGAATGCGCCTTCACTCGTCACCAGCCAGCGGTGGTTTTCCGGCAGTTTTGCCAGTTCATCGCGGATCGGCTGGCTCATTGCCCTTATCTTGTCCGAATAGGCCTTTGCGTTGGCGGCATAGACGTCGGCGTGGGCCGGATCGACCTGCGCCAGACCCTTGCGGATGTTTTCGACGTAGATCAGCGCATTGTCCGGCGACATCCACGAATGCGGGTTGGGTTTGCCCTGATAGGCGCCACCGGCGATCGACATCGGCTCGACGCCGTCAGAGACCGTCACGCTCGGCACGTCGCCGATGTTTTTGAGGAAACGTTCGAACCAGAGTTCGAGATTGAGACCGTTGCGCAGCACCAGATCGGCATCGCGGGCGCGCAACAGATCGCGCGGCGTCGGCTGGTAATTGTGGATCTCGGCACCCGGCTTGGTGATGCTTTCGACGGTGGCGGCATCACCGGCAACGTTTTTCGCCATATCGGCAATGATGGTGAAGGTGGTGACGACCTTCGGCTTTTCCTGTGCGTGGGCCGCCAGCGGCAGGGCGAAAAGACCGGTAACGAGGCATGCAATTCTAAAAAGGGACATGGAAACCGTTTCTGCTGTTGCAAGTCATTTGCATTAGAGACTAGCGCAGATTTTATGACTGTCAATGCTATTGCGAATTATTCGCAATAAGAAAGTGATATCCTATCCTGCCTGGGTGGCGGCCGCGGATGGCAAAGTGTTCGGCTGTGAACTGAGATGGTGAGAACGGCCGGTGGGCATGGTGGGGGAAATGCGGGCATCTGGATCATTCTGATACGGATGCAACCAATATTGACCGCAATTTCGCGTGGAAAACATTAGAGAATTAAAGTTTCCTCAATAGGAATGAGTGAGTATCGGGCCTGTATTCCAGACGTGTAGTGAGTAATTGGGGTAAACCATGCCGGGGCTTGGTACGTGAAAGGCATCAAGATCCGGCTCTCGCGCAAGCTTGCCCTGATCCTCGGTGGCATCGTCGTGCTCGGCGGTGGCAGCGGCGCGGCTGCGCTTTACGCCAGCCATGCCGGCTATCTGGGCGCTTCCATTGCAAACCTAAACGGCCTTACCTGTTCCACCGTGCAGACGGTGAAGATCAAACGCGATCATCAATACTGGGTGCGCAAATACGTTGTTGCCGATACCGGTGACGGTATGGCGCGGGTGCGCACCGCCGTGCGTGTCGCCAAGGCGGTGCAGAAGGCGGAAAAGGCCGATCTGGTGCAGATCGCCATTCTCGACAAGGCGGGCCCGACCGACCGGGCCGCCATGCGCGGCCGCGCCATCGGGGCGCAGGTCATTTATACGCCCGATCCTTCGAAAGTGCCGGACGGCGTGATGAACCATCCGCTGGCGGCCTTCTATCTCGATGGCAGCGCGGATGGTACGGGCCAGTATTACGGCATGCGTGTCGATCTGCCTTACGAAGATATCGATGGCATGGCGGCAAGCCTGAGCGATTTTGCCGATTGTATCGAACCGGTCGTTGCCGGCGCCGATGGTGGGCATGGCGGTGCACCGTCCGCTCACGGCAAGAGCCCTGATGCCGGGCATGGCAAGGCGGAAGCTGGCGACCACGGTGGTGGACATGGCGAAACGCCTGCCGCCGAAGGCCACGATGCCGCGCCGGCAGAAGGCCATGATGCACCGGTTGCCGAAGGGCATGGCACACCTGATGGTGGCGAAGTGGTCGCCTCGACGCCGCAGGACAAGGGTTTTCTTAGCTCCATTACCGGCATGTTCTTTGGTGACAAAAAGGACGAAGCGCCTGCTATCGACGGTAGCACGACGGCGGCGTCGGGCGATCATACGCCGGTGACGGAACCTGCTCCGGCCGGTCATTGAAGACATCGCCGGATATCGGCAATCCTCTTATTGCTGTTGAGGTGAAAACGTCTCCGCCGTCATCCTCGGGCTCGTCCCGAGGATCTGCAACTGCCCGATATCATTGACGTGCTTAGATCCTCGGCTTAAGGCCGAGGATGACGTCCCCCATCGAAAGCGGTGCTTTATAAACAAACGGCTGATCGGCGCGCCCCATTGGATGCGCGCCTTTACGAAAATCAGTCTGCCTTGGCCTTGCGGGCCGGGAAGAGGATGACGTCGCGGATCGACGGGGCGTTTGTCAGGAGCATGGTCAGACGGTCGACGCCGATGCCGAGGCCACCGGCCGGCGGCATGCCCTGGTCGATCGCGTCCAGAAACTCGTCGTCCAGCTGCTTGTCCTTTTCGCCGCGGGCATGGGCCTGTTCCAGCTGTTCGACCATGCGCTTGCGCTGTTCTTCAGGGTCGTTCAGTTCGGAGAAGGCATTGCCCAGTTCCCAGGCGTTGCAATAGGTCTCGAAACGCTCGACGAGGCGCGGTTCGCCCGGCACTTCCTTGGCGAAGGGCGAAATGTCCTTCGGGAAATGGGTGACGTGGCTCGGCTGGATGAGCGTGCCCTCGACCTTCTCCTCGAAGATGAAAGCTAGGCATTCGCCCCAGGTCCAGTCCTTTTCGATTTCGAAACCGGCGGCCTTGGCGGCAGCGCGGGCTTCCTCGTCGGTCTTCATGGCGAGGAAATCGATGCCGGTAACTTCCTTGACGGCGTCTGGCATGGGCACGCGTTTGAACGGGCCCTTGAAGGACATTTCCTTGTCGCCGTACATGAACTCGGTCGAGCCGTGGATCTTGACCGCCAGTTCGGCGAACATGCGCTCCACGAGGTCCATGATGTCCTCGTAATCGGCATAGGCCCAGTAGCATTCCATCATGGTGAATTCAGGATTGTGCCGGGTGGAGACGCCTTCGTTACGAAAATTGCGGTTGACCTCGAACACCTTGTCGGTGAGGCCCGAAACCAGCGTGCGCTTCAGGAACAGTTCCGGCGCGATGCGCAGGTACATGTCCTGCTTCAGCGTGTTGTGGTGGGTCTTGAATGGGTCAGCCGTGGCACCGCCATAGACGGAATGCAGCATCGGTGTTTCGACTTCCATGAAGCCGTCTTCTTCCATGAAGCGACGGATGCCGGAAACGATCTTCGAACGCTGCTGGAAACGCAGCTTGGATTCGTCGTTGCTCATGATGTCGAGGTGGCGCTTGCGATAGCGGATTTCGACATCGGCAATGCCGTTCCACTTTTCCGGCATGGGGAGAAGCGACTTGGTCAGCATGGTGATTTCGCGGGCGCTGATCGACAACTCGCCACGCTTGGTGCGGCGCACGATGCCGGTGACGCCGATAATGTCGCCGAGGTCGATCATCGCCAGCATGTTGCGGGCTTCTTCCGGGGTGACATCCTTGTGGGAGAAGATCTGGATCTTGCCGCCGGCGTCATGGATATCCATGAACATGCCGGAATTGCGCGAGGAATAGACGCGGCCGGCAACGGTGACGACATCGGTGGTTTCGACGTCGGACTCGAGATCCTTGTATTTTTCCGCCAGTTCCGCGTTGGTGATGGTGCGGTGGAAATGCGCCGGATACACGTCGCCGATGGTTTCGCGCAGCTTGGCAAGCTTCTGGGCGCGCACTTCGGTGGCGTCGGAGGAGAGGGCGGTTTCGGTCTTTGTGTCGGTCATCGTGTTCGCCTTTAGGGCTGTGTTCGTTAGGTTTACTGGGTGCATTCTGGCGCCGTATGGACGAAACCTCTCCGCATCCGTCATCCTCGGGCTTGACCCGAGGATCTAATCACATTTCCGCCAGGCCGCCTCGCCTCACCCTTAGCTAACCTTGCAGATCCTCGGGTCAAGCCCGAGGATGACGGCTGAGGGCGGAGCGGCGTCTGTGCAAAATCGCCGCCTGGGCAATTACTTTCCGTCGCCCACCATCGAGGCGACGACCGTTGCGGCAATCTTCAAACGCTGGCGCACCACCGAGCGGCCAAGAATGGCCATGCTATCGAACAGCGGCAGCGAGCGCTGCGAGCCGGACATGGCGATGAACAGTGGCGGGGTGACGACGCGCAGTTTCTTCTCCAGCTTGTCGGCGACAGCGCGCAGTTCGGCGTCGATCGCTTCCACGTTCCATTCGATCATCTTTTCGATGTCGGCCTGAACAGTGTTGATGATCACAAGCGTATCTTCCGGAGACGTCTTCAGGCCCGCAAACGAGGCCGGCGTCAGGTTGACGTCGGCGGCGAGCAGGAAGCCGGCAAGGTTCGGCAGGTCGCCTAGCTTGGTGATACGGCTCTGCGAGTGCTTCAGGCCTTCCGTCAGACGCTGGTTTTCCAGCGCCCATTCCAGCGTGCGGGCAACAAATTCTTCCGGCGTGAGTTTCTCGCGCAGCCAGCGGCCGTTCAGCCAGTCCAGCTTCTGCAGGTCGAAGATCGCGCCGGCCTTGGACAGCGCTTCCGGATCGAACTTGCCGATCAGCTCTTCCATGGTTAGCAGCTCTTCGCCTTCGGCGATCTGCACGAAGAACAGGCCGAGGAAGTTCATGAGCGCTTCCGGCAGGTAGCCCAGAGCGGAGTAATAGCTGATGGATGTGGGGTTCTTGCGCTTCGACAGTTTGGATTTGTCGGCGTTGCGCATCAGCGACAGGTGCATCCACACCGGCGCTTCCCAGCCAAAGTAGCGGTACAGCAGGATATGCTTCGGCACCGATGCGAGCCATTCCTCGCCGCGCGCGACATGGGTGATCTTCATCAGGTGGTCGTCGATGACGTTGGCCATGTGATAGGTCGGCATGCCGTCGCCCTTGATGAGCACCTGCATGTCGACCGAGTCCCACGGGATCGACACATCGCCGTAAACGCCGTCGGTGAAATCGCACGAACCTTCGGTCGGGATTTTCATGCGCACGACGGACTGCTCGCCGGCTGCCAGTTTCGAGGTGACTTCCTCGGCGCTGTAGCTGAGGCACAGGCCATCGTATTTCGGCGGCTTGCCGGCAGCGCGCTGGCCTTCGCGCATCTGCTCAAGCCGCTCGGGCGTGCAGAAGCAGCGGAAGGCATGGCCCTTGTCGAGCAGGTCCTGCGCGTAAGGCTGATACATGTCCTTGCGCTCGGACTGGCGGTACGGACCATAGGGGCCGCCGACATCCGGGCCTTCCGCCCAGGTCAGGCCGGTCCATTTCAGCGCGTCCAGAACGCGTTCCTCGAATTCGAGCGTCGAGCGGGTGGCATCCGTGTCTTCAATGCGCAGGATGAACTCGCCACCGTGCTTCTTGGCAAAGAGGTAGTTGAAAAGGGCGATATAGGCGGTGCCGACATGGGGTTCGCCGGTCGGCGAGGGAGCGATACGGACGCGCGGGGTCGGATGGATCATTGTGCTGCTCTTTTTCAAGGCGCGCTACCCGTAGAGATAGGGCGGCGCCAAGCCTGTTCCGGGAATAGGGATTGGTGCAGGCTTAGGCCATATTCAGCTGGCAGCGTCAAGAATTTTAGGCCTAACGGCCCTAGCAGTGTCTTACCAGCATCAACTGACTGGCCAGACATAGAGCAGCGCCGGGATGCTCACCAATATGATCAGGAAGGATAATGGCAGACCAAGCCTCGGATAATCGGAGAATTTGTAGCCGCCGGGGCCGAAAACGAGCGTGTTGCACTGGTGGCCGACAGGGGTGAGGAAATCGCAGCCGGCGCCGATGGCCACCGCCATCAGAAAGGCTTCCGGCCTGAAACCGAGATTGGTGGCGAAACTGGCGGCGATCGGCCCCATGACCAGCACGGTTGCCGCGTTGTTGAGGAAGGGCGTGACGGCCATGGCCGTGACGAGGATAAGGCCGAGCGCGCCCCAGGCCGGCAGGGTGGCCGCCGCCTGACCCAGCCATCCGGCGATCAGTTCGCTGCCGCCTGTCGTGCGCAGACTGTCCGACACCGGGATCAGCGCCGCCAGCATGACGAGGATCGGGCCATCCACCGACTTGTAGAAATCGGTGAGCGGAATGGCGCGGAAAACCACCATACCAAGCGCCGCCGCGAAAAACGCAACCGGAACCGGCGCGAGACCGACGGCGGTGGCGGCCATGGCGAGTGCGAGAATGATCAGCGGAATGACGGCGCGGCGGCGCGTGCCGAGCAGCACTTCGCGCTGGGCCAGCGGCAGAAGCGAAAAGTCCTGCATGATGGTCGGCATGTTCTTGCGGCTGCCCTGCAGCACGATGATATCGCCGGCCATCAGCGTCAGGGTGCCCAGCCGCTCCTTCAGCCGCTCACCGTGCCGGCTGATGGCGAGAAGATTGACGCCGCGCGTGTAGGACAGTGACAGATCTTTTGCCGAGAGCCCGCGCAGGGACGATTCCTGGCTGATGATCGCCTCGATGGAGATGACATCGGCCTGATCCTTGCCGTTTTCCATCAGTGGCTTGCCGGAAAGCTGCAGCTTGGCACCGGAGACGATGCGATCAAGGGCCTTGGACGGGCCTTCGAGCAGCACGATATCGTTGTCGCGCAATGTCAGGTCCGGAAAAGGCGCCATACGAGAGGGACCGCGCAGAACGGCATTGGCGATGACTTCGCCATCGCCCAGTTTCAACAGTTCGCCGAGGCGTTTTTCTAGCACGGTCGATTGCGGTGTGATCGTCACTTCGGCGGTGTAATTGCTGATCTCGACCGCTTCCTCGAGGGAATTGTTCTGCTTGGTCCGGCTCGGAACCAGCCAGTGGAAAAAGAGCAGGAAGGTGATGCCGACGACGGCGAGCAGCGCGCCCATCGGCGTGAAATCGAACATCGTGAAGGATTGGCCGGTCAGTTCCTCGCGAATGCGCGACACGACGATATTCGGAGAGGTGCCGATCTGCGTCATCAAGCCGCCGAGCAGCGCCGCAAAGGCCATCGGCATCAGGTATTTCGATGGTGATGCACCGGATTTCTTGGCGAACTGGAAGGCGACCGGCATCATTATGGCGAGCGCGCCGATGTTCTTGATGAAGGCGGACAACAGCGCCACCACGATCATCAGCAGTGCAAGCTGGGTGTGCAGCGAATTGAGATTGGGAAAGAATTTCTTGATGGCGGCATCGACGATGCCGGAGCGCGCGACGCCGGCCGACACGATCAGTGCCGAGCCTACGATGATGACGATATCATCGGAAAAGCCGGAAAATGCCTGGTCGAACGGCACCACGCCCACCGTGACGGCCAGAACCAGCGCGCAGCAGGCGACGACGTCATAGCGAAAGCGATCCCAGATGAACACGGCCATCATCGCCGCGATAACGGCAAAGGCAAGGATCTGCTGCGTGGTCATGGGGCTCCGGAGGCGACTGCGAGGGGAGGTAGGAAATTTGCGTGATAATGCCTCAGCCGCAAAAATGTTTCAAACAACTGCGGCGGGTTAAACGGTTTTTGCCATGCTGGACAATGGCCGGGCGCGGGATAGGATGCGTCATCCGCATCGCCGCATCAGGAGAATTTCATGACAGATATTCTGTCCATCCCCGTCACTCTGGCCGACGGGCGCCAGACTTCGCTGTCCGAATACAAGGGCAAGGTCATTCTGGTGGTCAACGTCGCTTCCAAATGCGGGCTGACCAAGCAGTATGAGGGGCTGGAAAAGCTTTATGAGGAGAAGCGTGGCGAAGGCTTCGAAATCGCGGCATTCCCGGCCAACAATTTCAAGGAGCAGGAACCGGGCACGGATGCGGAGATCGTCGAGTTCTGCCAGCTGACCTATGACGTGAAATTCCCGATCTTTTCAAAGATCTCGGTGAAGGGCCGGGACCAGCATCCGCTCTACAAGGCGCTGACCTCCGTTGAATTGCCGACCACCGGCGACGGGCCGATGAAGGAGAGATTGCGGGCTCTGGGTCTGGAATTGAAGGATGGCGGCGAGATCGTCTGGAATTTCGAAAAGTTTCTGATCGGTCGCGATGGCAGGATTGTTGCCCGTTTTGCACCGGATGTGGAGCCGCAGGACAACCGGCTTGTGTCGGCACTGGAACGGGAGCTGGCGAAGGGGTAGATTCTAGTCGGCTCTTGAAGATTTATAGCGATAACGCTATATAGCGTAAATGAGATGGATTGTCGAAATTGACAAGGCAGCTGATCCTGAGATCGAGGCTTTGCCGCCCGGTCTTCAGGCCAGATTGATCCGTCTCATCGAAGCAATCGAAAATGTTGGTCTGGATAATCTCCACGAACCGCATGTGAAGCATCTCGAAGGCAAGCTTTGGGAACTTCGTGCGAAGGCGTCGGAAGGCATTGCGCGCGGTATCTACGTGACAGTGACAGGGCGAAAAGTTCTGGTTCTGCATGTGTTTATCAAAAAAACACAGAAAACACCCATGCGCGCTTTGGAAATTGCCAGAAAACGAATGAAGGAAATAAAGCCATGACGCGGATAGCAGAACTCAAGAAGAAGCTGATGGCTAACCCGGAGTTTCGTGCGGAATATGAAAAGGCCGATGCCGAATTCAGCCTGATCGAAGCACTGGTCCGCGCGCGTAGCAACGCCAATCTCTCACAAGCGGAGCTTGCCAAGCGGATCGGCACGACCCAGTCCGCCATTGCCAGGCTTGAAGGCGGTGGAGTGTCTCCCTCGCTTTCGACATTGCGGCGTTATGCAAAGGCGACGGGATCGCGGTTGGAGATCAATCTCATCCCGCAATAGGAAAGGGCGCCTCGCGGCGCCCTTTGTATTTTGTTTTAATGCAGCGTCGTCTCACCGCTCTTTTTCTTCTTGCGGGCGTTGCGTGAGACCATGTTGAGGATCTCGACCAGCGCGGAAAAGGCCATGGCAGCGTAGATGTAGCCCTTCGGCACGTGCACGCCAAAACCTTCGGCGATCAGTGTCGCGCCGATCATCAGCAGGAAGCCCAGAGCCAGCATGACGATGGTCGGGTTCTTTTCGATGAAGTTGGCGAGCGGGTTTGCGGCCAGCAGCATGACGGTGACGGCGGCAACGACGGCGACGATCATGATCGGCAGGTGCGGCGTCATGCCGACGGCGGTGATGATGCTGTCGATCGAAAACACCAGGTCGAGAATGAGGATCTGGGTGATGGCGGCGGCGAAGGTGATCTGCACGACCTTTTCGCCAGCGCCGACCATGTCGTCCTTGTGGTCGACCGGATCGACACTGTGATGGATTTCCTTGGTCGCCTTGTAGAGCAGGAACAGGCCGCCGGCGATCAGGATCATGTCCTTCCACGAGAAGGGATGGCCGAACACTTCGAAGACCGGGTTGGTGAGCTGCACGATCCAGGCGACGGTGCCGAGCAGGCCGAGGCGCATGACGAGTGCGAGGCCGATACCGATCTTGCGGGCCTTGTCACGGTGTTCCGGCGGCAGCTTGTTGGTCAGGATCGAGATGAAGATGAGGTTGTCGATGCCAAGCACCACCTCCATGACGACAAGGGTGACGAGCGCCACCCAGGCGGTCGGATCCTGGATGAGCAGCATGATGTCTTGCATGGGGTAGTGTTCTCCTGAAACGTCGGGGCTTTATGGACAAGATATATTGTCGCCGGTTTCAGAGAAACAAGCGCACGTCTGGGGTATACGTGCGCGACATGACTATTATTCCGCAGCTCAGCTGGTTTTTTTTGTCCCATAGGCTGCCATGAAAACATGGATGGCGCCGCGGATGACGCGCTCTATCTCTTCGCGCGGCGGTGCTTCCGGCATTGTGCCGAACAGGCGGAACTTGAAAAAGCTGCCGCTGGCGAGATCGAGGAACTGACCGGAGGCCAGATCGATGTCGTCGATCTTGAGTGAACCCGCCTCGACATGCAGGGTGAGAAAATCCTGCAACACGGTGCGCAGGTTCTGCGGGCCACGGAAAAAGCGGGCACAGAGATCCGGCATCCGTTCGCGCACGCCCAGCACGGTGCGCATGGCGTTGACGATCTTTTCGTCGGTCAGATGTTCTAAAAACTTGATGCCGAACTCGGTGAGACCCGTCTCGACATTCTCGTTGCCGGCAAGAACGGTGCGCAGTGCCGCCAGAAAGGCGGCGCGCTCGCGTTCCACCATGGCAATGAAGAGATCTTCCTTGTTGGCAAAATAGACGTAGATCGTGCCCTTCGAGACGCCGGCCTCGCGGGTGATATCGTTCATGCTGGCGGCATCGAAACCTTTCTGCATGAAGACGCGTTTAGCACCGTCGACGATCTGCTCGCGTTTTGCCGGGTCCGCGCCGGCGGCAAAACGGCCTGCGGGCGAAGACGTCTCGGTAATCGGCAATGTCTTGGAACTGTCCATTTTACCTTTTTTCATCATTTCGAACCGATCGGTTCGATTGGCCCTTGATATGTGGTTTGCAAAGTTCTAAGTCAAGCCCGATTAAACCGATCGGTTCGATTGGTGCCCCGCTCTCCCTATGTAGATGGTCGATACCATGAACGCATCTCAAAATTCCGGCGCTGCACGCGCTGTCAAGCTCGAAGCCGTCGAAGACGACAAGGCCGAAGCCCGCACGGAAGCGCCGGCAAGCCCGCCGACTGCACCGACGGCTGCTGCTGCCGCGACCGCCGAACAGAAGGCCGAGCCGAAGAAAAA
This sequence comes from Neorhizobium sp. JUb45, assembly GCF_004343585.1. GTDB lineage: Bacteria > Pseudomonadota > Alphaproteobacteria > Rhizobiales > Rhizobiaceae > Neorhizobium. The sequence continues at coordinate 293,223 of NZ_SLYW01000001.1, forward strand.
GAAGCGTGGCGTGGTTCTGCCCATCGTCGTGCTGGCGCTTCTCGCCGGTGGCGCGTGGTATGGTTACGAGTGGTGGACGACGGGCCGCTTCATGGTTTCGACCGATGACGCCTATATCGAAGGTGATATCGCCACCATCACGCCGAAGGTGACGGCTTTCGTCTCCAAGGTGAATGTGGTTGCCAACCAGCAGGTCAAGGCCGGCGATACGCTCGTCACGCTCGACAATGGCGATTACCAGAACGCGCTCGATCAGGCCAATGCCGCCATCGAAACGCAAAAACTGTCGCTGTCGCGCATCGATGCGCAGATTGCCGCCGGCAATGCCAGCGTCGAACAGGCGCAAGCCCAGCAGGTTGCCCTGCAGGCCGCCGTGCGCGGTGCTGAAATCACCCAGAAGCGTCAGGCGGAATTGCAGGCCAAGTCGGCCGGTACTGCCGCCGATCTCGACAGCGCCAATATCGCGCTTGATCAGGCCAAGGCGAACCTCGTCGGTGGCCAGGCCGGCATTGCCAGCGCTGAAGCCAATATCAAGATCCTCGACGCCCAGAAGCGCGAGGCCGAAGGCCAGATTCGCGGCCTTGAACTTCAGCGTGACAAGGCGGCCCGCGATCTTTCCTTCACCATCCTGAAGGCGCCGTATGACGGTGTCGTCGGCAATCGTTCGGTGCAGGAGGGCGATCTCGTTTCTTCCGGCCAGCGGCTGATGGCGCTGGTGCCGACGCGCCAGCTCTATATCGACGCCAATTTCAAGGAAACGCAGATCCAGCATCTGGAGCCGGGCTCCAAGGTGAAGGTGCATGTGGATGCCTATAGCGACGATGCGATCACCGGCACTGTGGAATCGATCGCGCCGGCTTCGGGCTCTGTGTTCTCGCTGCTGCCGCCGGAAAACGCCACGGGCAACTTTACCAAGATCATCCAGCGCGTGCCGGTGCGTATCGCCCTGCCGCAGGATGCGCTTGATAGCGGCCGTCTGCGGGCGGGCCTGAGCGTCGTCGTCGATGTCGACACGCGCACGGCACCGCAGAACTAACCCGGTTCGGATCTAACAGCCCTGATCAAGGGCGGAGGTGGTCCCATGGCTGGGAGCGCAAAGACGACTGCAGGATCGACGCCCGCGGCAGCGATGCCGGCGGATGCCCCCATGGACCGGAGAAAGCTGATCGCTTTCTTCGCCATGGTGCTCGGCATGTTCATGTCGATCCTCGATATCCAGATCGTGTCGGCATCGCTGTCTGAAATCCAGGCGGGTCTTTCGGCCGGTTCGGACGAGATCGGCTGGGTGCAGACATCCTACCTGATCGCGGAAGTGATCATGATCCCGCTGTCGGGCACCTTGGCGCGTATCGTCTCGACCCGGTATCTTTTTGCCTTCTCGGCCGCCGGTTTCACCATCGCGAGTGCGCTTTGCGCCACGGCGACCAATATCGACCAGATGATCGTCTACCGCGCCATCCAGGGCTTTATCGGCGGCGGCATGATCCCGTCCGTGTTCGCGGCGGCCTTCACCATCTTCCCGCCGTCGAAACGCGCTATCGTCTCGCCGATCATCGGCCTGATCGCAACGCTGGCACCGACCATCGGCCCGACCGTCGGCGGTTATCTGTCCCATGCCTTTTCGTGGCACTGGCTGTTTCTGGTCAACATCATTCCCGGCATTATCGTGTCGATCGTCACCTGGAATTTCATCGATTTCGACAAGCCGGAACTGTCGCTGTTCAAGAAATTCGACTGGACCGGTCTGGCCGCGATGGGCATTTTTCTCGGCGCGCTGGAATATGTGCTGGAAGAGGGCAATTCCAACGACTGGTTCAACGACCACATGATCGTCATCGGCGCGGTTGCTTCGGTTGCCGGTGCGGTCGTGTTCTTCTACCGGGCCTTCACCTCGGAATTTCCGGTGGTGGATCTGACCGCTTTTGCCAACCGCAACTTTGCCTTCGGCTCGATCTTTTCCTTCGTCATGGGCATCGGGCTTTACGGTCTGACCTATATCTATCCGGTCTATCTCGGTCGTATCCGCGGTTATGACAGCCTGATGATCGGCGAGACGATGTTCGTTTCGGGTCTGGCGATGTTCTTTACCGCGCCGATTGCGGGCAAGCTTTCGACCATCATGGATCTGCGGGCCATGATGGTGCTCGGCTTCATCAGCTTTGCGGCCGGCACCTATATCATGACCGGCATTACCGCCGACTGGGATTTCTACGAGCTGTTCATTCCGCAGATCCTGCGCGGTTTCGGGCTGATGATGTGCATGGTGCCGATCAACAATATCGCACTCGGCACGCTGTCTCCCGCCCGTATCCGCGGCGCATCCGGCCTGTTCAACCTGACGCGTAACCTCGGCGGCGCCGTTGGCCTCGCGGTCATCAGCACGCTTTTGTCCAACCGTCAAGACGTGCATTACGAACGGCTGCGCGAAAATCTCGATTGGGGCAATCAGGCCGCCGTCGATCAGCTCAACAGCATGGCCGCCAACCTCAATGCCTATGGCCTTGATGGCGCGACCGGCGCCATCAAGCAGATGGTGCAGCTGGCGACCAAACAGGCCGTGGTGATGTCGTTCAGCGACGTCTTCATGATCCTCACCGTGCTGTTTGGCCTGATGATCCTGGGTGTTGCCGCAATCGCCAAACCTGCGCCGCAGGGTGGCGGAGGCGGTGGCGGCGGCCACTGAGAATTTGTAAAAGATCCACCGCGCGTATCGGGGTCGCTGTTATAAGCAGCGGCCTCTTCCCTTTAGTGTCCTTCTGCTCTGTTTCCCGTCCCGGAAGATGAGTTTCCTTGTTGTGTAAGGTCGCGTGCCGCAGCAATATTCAGTACATTTCCGTATTGTGATTCCCACCCGTCTATTTTTGTTGATAGTTGCCTTTGTTTTTCATCATTTAAATTATTTATGCAGTCAATTTTATATATTTCTGTAGAAATGTCCCTGTGAAGTTGACCCAGGCTGGTGGATGCCTGTTTTGCTCTCGCATATTTTTCTGTTGGATTGTAAAATGCAACTACTGCTGCCAGAGCTGTTCCTATTGCCGGAAGTAATATTGCTAAAATTTGAACTGTTGCCGAAATATTACTTTCGTCTTTAAATATTTTTGATGAACTCAAGCTTATGAATGCGGTCGTTAACATTCCTATTATTATTGTTGCGAACGTTGAATATTGCATATATTTATAATTTCGATCATTTTCATTTTGAAATTCATATCTTTTTTGAACTATCTCCGCAGACATGAATGATATTCTTCTTTCGCTTGTGTTTAGATCTATTATAGCATATGAAATATTAATTTCTTCATTTCTTATGGATGGTCTGAGTATGCGCTTGTCGCTCTCTTCCAATTGCTTTTCGTTAGTAATTTTTCTGCAAGTTAATATGCGGGCAACCGCTTTCTCATGATTCATAACTCCAGAGTCTGCATCGGATGGCCCTCTGTATCGGGTGTATGACAACCCTAGTGATCTAAGAGCGTCTTCCGCCAACCTACTTCCTAATTGTTCTGGAATAAGAATGGACAGCGTCCATGTAATGATGGCAGCAGTGATTATGAGCGTAATTAATACACTCGCAAAGCTGATCACTGTGATTATGATTCTTGATGCAATCTTCATCGTATTCACCGCGACATTACTTAATTCTTCCATAAGTTGTATTCCAAGGCAAGAGTTATCAAAAATCTGATTTACGTACCTCAGCTTTTTCGCTACCACACGCAGCGGAGGAGTGCGCATGAAGCCGACGGTCCATGACATCGCCAGAAGTGCCGGCGTCAGCCTTGCCACCGTCGATCGCGTGCTGAATGCGCGGCCAGGTGTGCGTGAAGGCACGCGGGTGCGGGTGGAAGAGGCCATTGCCGCCCTCGGTTATGTGCGTGATGTCGCCGCCGCCAATCTTGCCAAAAGCCGCGTTTATCCCTTCGTTTTCATTCTGCCGGTCAACGAAAACCCGTTCATGCTCGGCCTGCGCCGCGAGGTGGAAGCGGCCATCGGGCGTTCCAGCACTGAGCGCACGCGGATCGAGGTGATCGATGTGCCGGCGCTGGAAAGTACGGCACTTGTTGCGGCGCTGGACAAGGTGGCGGGCGGTGATGCTGCCGGTGTCGCCTTTGTCGCCGTCGATGCGCCCGACGTGCGTGACGCCGCTGCCCGCGTGGCCGCCGCCGGCATTCCGATGGTGACGCTGGTCTCCGATCTGGGCCAGTCGCTGCGCGATCATTATGCCGGTATCGACAATATCGCCGCCGGACGCACCGCCGCCACGCTGATGGGCCGTTTTCTTGGGCAACGGCAGGGCAGGATCGTGCCACTTGCCGGCTCGCTGATGGTGCGCGACCACCGCGAACGTCTCGATGGCTTTTCCGAAGTGATGGCCCAGAATTTTTCGCACCTCACGCTGCTGCCGGCCGTCGAGGGCCGCGATGATCCGGCTCTGGTGGAAAGGCTGATCGGTGAGACCCTGCGCCAGCATCCCGACATTTGTGGCATCTACAGTCTCGGTGCCGGTAATCGTGGTCTGCTGCCGGTTCTGGAACAGCGGCCGCTTTCGCCCGCTCCGGTCGTCATCCTGCATGAATTGACGGAGGCCAGCAGCGCCGCGCTGGTCAATGGCACGATCGATGCCGTGCTCAATCAGGATGCCGGACACGAGGTGCGCAGCGCCATCCGCGTCTTGAAGGCAAAGGCCGACGGCCTACCTGTGATCGCTGCGCAGGAACGTATTCGCATAGACATTTTCTTGAAGGACAACCTGCCCTGAAGGCGGCGGGAGGAAAGGAAACAGCATGTATCTCGGTCTCGATCTCGGCACGTCCGGCGTCAAGGCGCTGCTTATCGACGGCGATCAGAAGATCATCGGTTCGGCCAATGGTTCGCTCGATGTCTCGCGCCCACATCCCGGCTGGTCGGAGCAGGATCCGCAGCATTGGGTGCGCGCGACGAAGGAAGCGGTTGCCGGGCTGAAGCAGAAGTTCCCCAAGGAGCTGGCGGCCGTGAAAGGCATCGGCCTTTCCGGCCAGATGCATGGTGCGACGCTGCTCGATGCCGATGACAAGGTTTTGCGCCCCTGCATCCTGTGGAACGACACGCGTTCGCACAAGGAAGCAGCTGCGCTCGACGCCAACCCGATTTTTCGAAAACTCACCGGAAATATCGTTTTTCCGGGCTTCACCGCGCCAAAACTGGCATGGGTGAAGAACAACGAGCCGGAGATTTTTGCCAAGGTCGCCAAGGTGCTTTTGCCAAAAGACTATTTGCGTCTTTGGCTGACGGGTGAGCACATTTCCGAAATGTCCGACTCTGCCGGCACGTCGTGGCTTGATACGGGTGCGCGAAAATGGTCGGCGGAGCTTTTGGCTGCGACCGATCTTTCCGAACAGCAGATGCCGTCGCTGGTGGAAGGCACGGATCAGGCCGGCAAGCTGCGCGGCGAACTGCTGTCCGAATGGGGCATGGCGGACGGTGTCGTCGTTGCCGGCGGGGCAGGGGACAATGCTGCCTCGGCGATCGGCATGGGCACGGTTTCGCATGGCAGCGCTTTCGTATCGCTCGGTACGTCGGGCGTGCTGTTTGCCGCCACCGACAGCTACCTGCCCAAGCCGGAAAGTGCCGTGCATGCCTTCTGCCACGCGCTGCCAAAGACGTGGCACCAGATGGGCGTCATCCTCTCGGCCACCGATGCGCTGAACTGGCATTCGAAGGTGAGCGGCAAGCCCGCCGCCGATCTGGTGGCGGAACTGGGCGATGAGCTGAAGGCACCGTCGGGCGTCACCTTCCTGCCCTATCTTTCCGGCGAGCGTACGCCGCACAATGATGCGGTCATTCGCGGTGCCTTCCTCGGGCTGGAGCATGAGTCGAGCCGGGTGGTGCTGACGCAGGCCGTGCTGGAAGGCGTGACCTTTGCCATCCGTGATAATCTCGAAGCGCTGAAATCGGCCGGTACGCAGATCGACCGCGTTACCGCCATCGGCGGCGGTTCGCGCTCGCGTTACTGGCTTGCTTCCATTGCAACCTCGCTCGGCGTGCCGGTGGATATCCCGGCCGATGGCGATTTCGGTGCCGCCTTCGGTGCTGCGCGTCTGGGGCTGATCGCGGCCACGGGTGCCGATCCGCTTGCCGTCTGCACCGCACCGAAGACGGAAACCACGATCGATCCGGTTGCTGGTCTGTCGGAAGCGTACGAGGCGGCTTATGGCCGGTATCGTGCGGCCTATCCGGCCATCCGCGCGTTGGCGGGGTGATTTTTCGGGAGGAGTGATCCTCGGGGTTGGCGGGAGGATGTGGAATGCAAAGGGTGCGTCTAGCCGATCTCCCCCCTTGAGGGGGAGATGTCGGGCAGGACAGAGGGGGGTGTTTCTGGCGCCAATGCCGCTTTCGAAACATTCGCCGCGCCGTTGCTCACCCCCCTCTGTCACCTTTGGTGACATCTCCCCCTCAAGGAGGGAGATTGTTGGGAGCAAGAGGCATCGCCCAACTGATACTAGCCTGCTTTCGGCGGCGAGTGCGCAACAGCCCGCCACCACCACTTTCAAAACCGAAGATCGCTGCCCTGCGGCGATTTTTACCTTGCAATGAGGTACGTACGTCATATTCTGATTTACGTACCTCAGGTCAATGCAGAAACCATCACAATCATCTTTTCAGGGAGGAGACCCATATGAAGACCGGCTTTTTCGGAGATATCCAGAAAATCAAATATGAAGGCCCGGACAGCACCAATCCGCTGGCTTACCGTTTCTATAACCCCGACGAGATCGTTGCCGGCAAGCGGCTGGAGGATCATCTTCGTTTTGCCGTCGCCTATTGGCATTCGTTTGCCTGGGAAGGCGGCGACCCGTTTGGCGGCCGCACGTTCGATCGTCCCTGGTATGACGGCGAGATGGAAAAGGCCAAGCTGAAGGCCGATGTCGCCTTCGAAATGTTCTCGCTGCTCGGCGCACCCTATTATTGCTTCCACGACGCCGACGTGCGCCCGGAAGGCAAGACGTTTGCCGAGAACACCAGAAACCTCGAAGAGATCGTCGATTATTTTGCGCAGAAGCAGGACGAAAGCGGCGTCAAGCTGCTCTGGGGCACGGCGAACCTGTTTTCCAACCGCCGTTTCATGTCGGGTGCTTCCACCAATCCGGATCCGGATGTGTTTGCTTATTCGGCCGCCACCATCAAGACCTGCATGGACGCGACGAAAAAGCTCGGCGGCGAGAATTATGTGCTCTGGGGTGGTCGCGAAGGCTACGAGACGCTGCTCAATACCGACCTTTCCCGTGAGTTCGACCAGATGGCGCGCATGCTGCACATGGTTGTCGATTACAAGCACAAGATCGGCTTCAAGGGTGCGATCCTTGTCGAACCGAAACCGCAGGAGCCGACCAAGCACCAGTATGACTACGACGTCGCCACGGTATACGGGTTCCTCAAGAAATACGGCCTCGAAAACGAGGTGAAGATGAACATCGAGCAGGGCCACGCCATTCTGGCCGGCCATACGTTCGAGCATGAACTGGCACTGGCCAATGCGCATGGCATCTTTGGTTCGATCGACATGAACCGCAACGATTACCAGTCCGGCTGGGATACCGACCAGTTCCCCAACAACGTGCCGGAAATGGCGCTGGCCTATTATCAGGTGCTCTTGGCGGGCGGTTTTACCACCGGCGGCACCAATTTCGACAGCAAGCTGCGCCGCCAGTCGATCGATCCGGCAGACCTGCTGATCGGCCATATCGGCGGCATGGATTCATGCGCTCGCGGCCTGAAGGCGGCGGCAAAAATGCTGGAGGATGGCGCGCTGTCGAAGCCGCTTGCCGAGCGTTATGCCAAGTGGGACAGCCCGGAAGCACAAAAATTGCTGCGCGGCGATTACACGCTGGAAGAGATCACCGCCAGGGTGGAGCGTGAAAACATCAATCCTGAGCCGAAATCCGGCCGTCAGGAATTTCTAGAAAATGTCGTCAACCGTTACGTTTGACGATGACAGGCTTTGCCTGAAACGGATTTACGGGCAGAAACGATCTCCGTTTCTGCCCGTAAACCTATGAAGTCTTTCATGCAGGTGACCCGCGCCAGAAGCCCGACGCCTCCTTTGAGGGGGTCCGCCGCGCCAGGCTCATGGCTGCGATTTCAGTCAAATGCAATTTATATTAGAAATACCTAAATCGTCAACGTGAACTTTCAGGGAATGAGCCTGTCGGCGCGCAACTGCTCGAACAGGGCGAAGAAGGCGTCGTCGGTCGGCTGGTATTCCAGAAAGCCGAGACGGCGGCTTTTCGACATGTCGGTGACCACTTCGATCGGCCGGCCGAGATCGGCGTCGGTGTGCCATGGCGATGCCAGACGGTGAATGTCGGGCTCGGCAAGGTTGTGGCGGGCGGCGATGTCACGCCAGATTTCCGCGTCATCGGCCATCTGCGTTTCGAGCGGTTGCGCACTGCCATCGAACTCGGCCGGGGTGATGCCGAACCATTCGGCGATGCGGTTCCACATCCACTTCCAGCGAAAGATATCACCGTTGACGACGTTGAAATCCTGATTGGCGGCGGCGGGTGTGGTGGCGGCCCATAGAAGATGGCGGCCGAGCAGGGTGGCATCGGTCATGTCGGTCAGGCCGTTCCACTGCATGTCGGCGCCGGGGAAACGGAAGGGGCGGCCGGTTTCCTTGCAGATCGTCGCATAGACCGCCAGCGTCGTGCCCATGTTCATGGCATTGCCGACCGCCTTGCCGATGATGGTGTGCGGGCGATGGATGCTCCAGGCAAAGCCATCACGCTTGGCTGCCGCAAACACTTCGTCTTCCTGGGCGTAATAGAAATTGTCGACATCGATGCGGCCCTGTTCCTCGCGGAACGGCGTTTGCGGCAGCGAGCCTTTGCCATAGGCCTCGAACGGGCCGAGATAGTGTTTCAGTCCGGTGACAAGCGCGACATGACGCACCGAAGCGGCGGGCGACAGCGCGTCGAGCAGGTTGCGGACCATGGCGGAATTGACGCGGATGTTTTCGGTTTCCGTCGGCTGCCTCAGCCAGCTGGAAATGAATACCGTCGATGGGGTAATGCCTGACAGCGCCGTGGCCAGCGATGCCGGATCGAGAAGGTCGGCTGCCACCGGTGTGACGCCTTGCTTCTGCGTCGGCTTGCGGGCCAGGCCAAAGATCTGCCAGCCGTCTTCGGCCAGAACCTTTGCGGTTGCGCTGCCGACAATGCCGCTGGCGCCGACGATCAATGCTGTCTTGCTCATGCTTGTATCCTTTCGTTGTCGGCTTCATCTAGTCTTTTGGCCGCCACCATGCCAGAAGGCACCCTTTGGGGACATAGACACCCTGACGTAACCACTCTGGAGAGGCCCGATGCAGCCCGGTTCGCCCGATCATGAATGGCGCGAGGATTGCGCGCCGCGCCGCGTGCTGGAGATCTTTTCCAGCAAATGGACAAGCATGATCCTGCATGTGCTGCACACGCGGCTGAATGGCTGCGCCCGTACCGGCGTGCTGTTGCGCAGTCTGCCGGGCATTTCCAAGAAGATGCTGACCCAGACCCTGCGTGACATGGAGGCGGCCGGCCTCGTGACCCGGCATGTGCATGGCACCGTGCCGCCTGCCGTCGATTACACGCTGACGCCGCTCGGAACACGCTTCGTCGAGCCTGTCGAACTGCTCTATGGCTGGGGCCGTGACAACGCCGACGCACTCGATGCGCTGATCGCAAAGAACCGCGGCTGACTTGCGACAACCGGGCGGTTGTCACAACAAAGTCAGCGATCGGCTATTTCAGCAAATCTTGCTTTACGTACCTCATAATCTTGGCTAGCCTCCCGATCAGGAGGACTATCAATGCATTCGACCGCTTGCGAGGAGGCTGGCGTTCGATGTGCGTTTCCATTCGAACGCGTATCGACGCACTTTAAATGCGTGGCCGGACCATGAGCGTTACTGCGCCCGTGGCTTCGACCGTTCATACAGTTCCGCTGCTTGAGGGCGCGGGGCTTTCCAAGACTTTTGGCATTGTCGAGGTTCTGAAGGACATCGACCTGACGGTGCGCGCCGGCGAAGTGCATGCCATTATCGGCGAAAACGGTGCCGGCAAATCCACCCTGATGAAGATCCTCGCCGGCAACCATCAGCCGACCCGTGGCGAGCTTCGCATCAATGGCGCGCCGGTCAGTTTTTCCGGGCCGGTGGATGCTGAAAACCATGGCATCGTGCTGGTGCATCAGGAAATCCTGCTGGCGCCGGATCTCACCGTTGCCCAGAACATCTATCTCGGCCGCGAACTCGGCAAGGGTCTGGCGCTCGATGACCGGGTGATGAACGAGGGTGCGACAAAAGCGATCCGCGAGCTCGGCGGTGATCTCGATCCCAACGCCATCGTCTCGCGCCTTTCCATCGCCCAGCGGCAGCTGGTGCAGATCGCGCGCGTGTTGCTGGTGCCGCACCGTATCGTCATCTTCGACGAACCGACCGCGTCATTGACACCACACGAGACCGAGGCGCTCTTGAAAGTCATCCGCGATATCCGCGCCAAGGGTGTCGGCGTGCTCTACATCTCGCACCGCCTGCCGGAGGTGAAGGAAATTGCTGACCGCGTCACCGTGTTGCGCGATGGTCGTCTGGTGGCCTCGCACGAGACCTCCGAGCTTCAACCGGCCGATATGGCGCGGTTGATGGTGGGGCGCGATGTGGCAAAACTTTATCCCGACCGTCATGCGGCAGAGGCACGCGAAACCGTGCTGAATGTCGAAAATTTTGACGTGCCGGGTTATGCGCAGGGTGCTTCCTTCACGCTGCGCAAAGGCGAAATCCTCGGTTTTGCCGGGTTGATCGGCGCCGGCCGTACCGAGCTGATGGAAGGTCTGGTGGGTCTGCGTCCGGGCAAGGGCAAGGTGACGTTGCGCGGTCATCCGGTGGCTTTCACCGATGTCCATTCCAGCCTGAAAGCCGGCGTCGCCTATCTCTCGGAAGACCGCAAGGGCAAGGGCCTGCTGCTGACAAAAGACCTGCGCACCAACCTGACGCTGGCCTCGCTTTCAAAATTCATTCGCGGGTTTCAGATCGACCGCAAACGCGAAGCGCAAGCGCTCGACACGGCGATCGAGGATTTCGATATCCGCACCGGCAACAAGGATATCCTTGCCGGCCAGCTTTCCGGTGGCAACCAGCAGAAACTGCTGCTGGCCAAGATGATGCTGCTCGATCCGCAGGTCGTCATCATCGACGAGCCGACACGCGGCATCGATATCGGCAACAAGGAACAGATCTATAAATTCATCGCCGCTCTGGCCGAAGAGGGGCGGTCGATCATCGTCGTTTCCTCCGAAATGCCAGAGCTGATCGGCATCTGCGACCGCATCCATGTGATGCGGGCGGGGCGGATCGTCGGCGAGGTGGAGGGGGAGCACATGACGGAAAACGAGATCGTGCAGCTGGCGACGGGTGTGAATGCGGGTGCGGGGGAGGCGGCGTGAGGAAAGATCCTTCTCCAACCTCTCGCCCAAAGAGCAGTGTCCGCGCCCGCGGGGTGGTGACAGTGCCACAACCCTCTTCTCCCCATCGGGGAGAAGTGCCGGAGCGCCAGCGAGGCGATGAGGGGGCCAGATGGCATGGCGCTCATCGTTGCGTCGCCCCCCTCATCCGACCCTTCGGGCCACCTTCTCCCCGCGGGGGAGAAGATAGTTGGAGTGACTCGCAACCGCTCACGATCTTCCCAACGAGGGTGGCAGCATGAGCACAGTCGCAACAGACACGACCAAGGCTCCCAAAACCTCAAAAGACTGGGACATGGCGGCCATCGCGCCCTTCGTGGCGCTGGCGCTGCTGCTGGTGCTGGGCTATTTCGCCAATCCGAATTTCGTTTCGCTCGCCAATCTCACCAATGTCATCACCCGCAGCGCCTTCATCGCCATCATCGCGCTGGGGGCCACTTACGTGATCTCGTCGGGCGGGCTCGATTTATCGGTCGGCGCGATGGTGGCCTTTGTCGCCAGCCTGATGATCCTGTTCATGAATTCCGGCGCGGTCGCCGATCCGATGCTGATGCTGATCGCGGCTATGATGCTGGCGCTGATCCTCGGGGCGGCCTGTGGGCTGACCAACGGACTGATCACCACGGTCGGCAAGATTGAACCGTTTATCGCCACGCTCGGCATGATGGGCATCTATCGCGGCCTGACGACATGGCTGTCCCAGGGCGGCTCGATCACGGTGCGCGACCGTGAATTGCAGCAGCTTTATCGCCCGGTCTATTTTGGCGATGTGTTTGGCGTGCCGATCCCGATCATCGTGATTTTCGTCACCGCCGCGATTGCCGCCTTCGTGCTCTACCGCACGCGGTATGGCCGGCACGTGATTGCCGTCGGATCGAATGAGGAAGTGGCGCGCTATTCCGGCATTTCGGTGAAGAAGGTGCGCACCATTGCCTATGTCATTCAGGGGCTCTGCGTCGCCGTTGCCGTGATCATCTATGTGCCGCGTCTGGGATCGACCTCGGCCACCACCGGCATTCTCTGGGAACTGCAGGCGATCACCGCCGTCGTGGTCGGTGGCACGGCGCTTCGGGGTGGCGTCGGGCGTATCTGGGGCACGATCTGTGGCGCCTTCATTCTGGAAATCGTCGGCAACATCATGCTGCTGTCCAATTTTGTCAGCGAATATCTGATCGGCGCGATCCAAGGGGCGATCATCATCATCGCCATGCTGGTGCAGCGCACGCTGATGCGGAAATAGGAGAGTTCTTAAGAATACGCCGGGCCATCTGGGGCGGGTCCGGTCGGGAGGAGAGACCCCGTTTTTCTTGGGAGAGAGAACATGCGTAGAAGAACTTTTGGGATAACCGCGGCAGCACTTGCCGCATCGGTGGTGATGGCGCCGACGCTCGGCTGGGCGCAGGAGGCGAAAAAGGTAACGATCGGCGTGTCCATTCCGGCCGCCGACCATGGCTGGACGGCCGGCGTGGTCTTCCATGCCGAACGTGTCGCGAAACTTCTCATGGCCGAACACAAGGGCCTCAATGTCATCGTGAAAACCTCGGCCGATCCCGCCAGCCAGGCCAATGCCGTGCAGGATCTGGCGGTGCAGGGCATCGATGCGCTCGTCATCCTGCCGACCGATCCGGATCAGCTCGTGTCGGCCATCCAGCAGGTCAAGGACGACGGAAAATTCGTGGCGCTGGTCGACCGCGCACCTTCCGTCAACGACAACACGATCCGCGATCTCTACGTGGCCGGCAACAACCCGGCGCTCGGCGAAGTCGCCGGCCAGTATATCTCCAAGACGACGCCGGAAGCCGAGGTCGTCATCATTCGTGGCCTGCCGATCCCGATCGATCAGCAGCGTCAGGATGGTTTCGACAAGGGGATTGCCGGCTCGAAGGTGAAGGTGCTGGATCGCCAGTACGGCAACTGGAGCCGCGATGACGCATTCCGCGTGATGCAGGATTATCTCACCAAATATCCGAAGATCGACGTGGTCTGGTGCCAGGATGACGACATGGCTGTCGGCGTGCTGGAAGCCATCCAACAGGCCAAGCGCACCGACATCAAATATGTCGTCGGCGGCGCCGGTTCCAAGGACATGATCAAGCGCGTGGCCGACGGCGACAAGATGGTGCCGGTCGACGTGCTCTACCCACCGGCCATGGTGGCGACCGCCATGCAGCTCACCGCCGGCGGTTTTTACGATCAGGTACCGGTCAGCGGCAATTACATTCTCGATGCCACGCTGGTGACCAAGGACAACGCCAAGGACTTCTATTTCCCTGACTCGCCGTTCTGACCGGCTTTTTCCGGGCGCGTCTGGTTGTCGACCTGCGCGCCCGTTCCATGTTCTGAATTGTATAAGCGGAGGTATTTTTCATGAAGACGATCAAGGGCCCCGGCATCTTTCTCGGGCAGTTTGCAGGCGACGCGGCACCGTTCGACAGCTGGGACGGCATCACAAAATGGGCGGCGGACAAGGGCTATCTCGGCGTGCAGGTGCCCACATGGGCGACCCAGCTGATCGACCTGAAAAAGGCCTCGACCTCCAAGGATTATTGCGACGAACTGGCCGGTGTGGCGCGGAGTAACGGCGTCGAGATCACCGAGCTTTCCACGCATCTGCAAGGCCAGTTGGTGGCCGTGCATCCGGCCTATGACGAAGTATTCGACGGTTTTGCCGCACCGGAAGTGCGCGGCAATCCGAAGGCGCGGCAGGAATGGGCGGTCGAACAGGTCAAGATGGCGATCACCGCGTCACGCCATCTCGGGATCAAGGCGCATGCGACCTTTTCCGGGGCGCTGGTCTGGCCGTATCTCTATCCGTTCCCGCAGCGCCCTGCAGGCCTCGTGGAAACCGCATTCGATGAACTGGCGAAACGCTGGACGCCGATCCTCAACCATGCCGACGAAAACGATGTCGACGTGTGCTACGAGATCCATCCCAGCGAAGACCTGCACGACGGCATCACCTTTGAGATGTTTCTGGAGCGCGTGAAAAACCACCGCCGCGCCAACATGCTCTACGATCCGTCGCATTACGTGCTGCAATGCCTCGATTATCTCGACAATATCGACATCTACAAGGACCGGATCAAGATGTTCCACGTCAAGGACGCGGAATTCAATCCGACCGGGCGTCAGGGCGTGTATGGCGGTTTCCAGAACTGGGTGAACCGTGCCGGCCGTTTCCGTTCGCCGGGTGATGGTCAGGTCGATTTCGGTTCGATCTTCTCGAAAATGGCGGCCAACGACTTTGACGGCTGGGCTGTGGTCGAATGGGAATGCGCGTTGAAACATCCGGAGGACGGGGCGCGCGAAGGTGCCGAATTCGTCAAGGCGCATATCATCCGCGTCACCGAACACGCCTTCGACGACTTTGCCGCCGGCGGTACCGACGAGGCGGCCAACAGGCGGATGCTGGGGCTCTAGCAAGACCCCTCCCAACCAACCAGGGTCGAGACACGTGTCTCGTCCCGTCCTTACGGACCCCCACAAGGGGGAGGGCTTAACCCAGCCGATCCGCTTTGGCTCAATTGGGGCAGGCGAGTTGCTGCGAGTTTTCTCCCCCCTTGTGGTGGGGTCCGCAGGACGCCGGCAGGCCAGAGGGGGACTTTGGCGCAAAGCGCAAATATTCAAGGGAGATTTTAATGGCAATCGAAGGCAAACAGGAAGCGGCACGGCAGCCGCGCATCCGGCTCGGCATGGTCGGTGGCGGTTCGGGCGCCTTTATCGGCGCGGTACATCGCATGGCGGCACGGCTGGATGACCGGTTCGACCTGATCGCAGGCGCCCTGTCGTCGACCCCGGAAAAAGCGGCGGCATCCGGTCGCGAACTGGGGCTGGATGCGGCGCGTACATACGGCTCCTACAAGGACATGGCGATCCGCGAGGCGCGGCTGAAGGATGGTATCGAGGCAGTGTCGATCGTCACGCCCAACCACGTGCATTACGAGGCGGCGCGCGAGTTCCTGAAGCGCGGCATCCATGTCATCTGCGACAAGCCGCTGACCTCCAATCTGGCCGATGCGAAGAAGCTGAAGAAGCTGGCTGATGAGAGCGATGCGCTGTTCATCCTCACCCACAATTACACCGGTTATCCGATGGTGCGCCAGGCCCGCGAAATGATTGCCAATGGCGATCTCGGCAAGCTGCGTGTGGTGAATGTGGAATATGCGCAGGACTGGCTGACGGAAGCCGCCGAACAGACCGGCGCAAAACAGGCGGTGTGGCGCACCGATCCGGCGCAATCGGGTGCGGGCGGTTCGACAGGCGATATCGGCACGCATGCCTATAATCTCGCCTCTTTCGTCACCGGCCTGACGCTGGAAAGCCTCGCCGCCGATCTCGACAGCTTTGTGCCGGGGCGGAGACTGGACGACAATGCGCATGTGATGCTGCGGTTTGCAGAGGGCGCCAAGGGCATGTTGTGGTGCAGCCAGGTGGCGCCGGGTAACGAGAATGGCCTGAAGCTGCGGGTCTATGGTGAAAAGGGCGGGCTGGAATGGTCGCAGGAAAACCCGAACCTGCTCTGGTACACGCCGTTTGGTGAGCCGAAACGGCTGATCACCCGCAATGGTGCCGGTGCAGGGGCGGCCGCCAACCGCGTGTCGCGCATTCCCGGTGGCCACCCGGAGGGCTATCTCGAAGCGTTTGCGACGATCTATTCCGAAGCAGCCCTTGCTATTCACGCCAAGAAGAATGGCACCAAGCTGGACAAGGCGGTGATCTATCCCACCGTCGATGACGGCGTGAAGGGCGTCGCCTTCGTCGAGGCCTGTGTGGCGTCTTCGAAAAAGAATGGCGCCTGGGTCAAGCTGTGATCTGAAACCCGATGGCTGGGTGATCGATGGTCCTTAACGGAACATCGAGCCCAGCCGCAGGATCAGTTTGCGGTCGAACATGTGTGGCTGGTCGTACATCCAGGTCAGGGCGTCGGCCGTAGTCCATGCCTTCTTGTAGGGGCGCACGCTGGTCAGCGCGTCAAACACGTCGCAAACGGTGCAGATGCGTACGACCTGGATGATCTGATCATCCTTGAGGCCGAGCGGATAACCGCTGCCGTCGAGCGCTTCATGGTGCAGGCGGCAGACGTCGAGGATCAGGTCGGAAACGCCGCCGAGATCCTTCATGTGGCGATAGCCGATTTCCGGATGGCTGCGGATCATCCGCCATTCGACAGCGTTCAGCTTGCCGGGTTTGTTCAGGATGGCGTTGGGGATAAGAAGCTTGCCGATGTCGTGAAGAATGCCGGCGCGGCCGATCTCGTCGACCATCTCGTCGTCCATCTCCAGCAGCACGGCCATCTGCGCCATCAGGCCGGCCACGACGACCGAATGCAGGTAGGTGGCCTTGTGCTTGGCCTTGAGGCGGGTCATTTCCACGAAAAGTTCCGGGGCGCTTTCGACGCCGCGACGGGCGGCAATGGCCGCTTCGGTGATATGCGCCATGTCGATATTGCCATCGACCATGGCTTCGAGACCCTGCCGCATGGCGTCCATGGCGCCTTCGAGTGCAGCGCTTGTTTCCAGCCGCAGGGGTTCGCTCAAGGGGGCGGGTTTGAAGTAACCGGCGGGCGCGCGCTCCAGAAGTGCTGCGACATCCACCCGGCTTTTCTGCTGGCTGACAAGCACGTCAACCGCCGACGACAGCAGGATGGATTTCAGATCTTCCTCGGATTCCAGCATGAACCGCCGCCGTGGAAATTCGGCACTCGGGCACTCCACGGCCTCAATATAAAGGCCGGCCTGAACAAGATTTTTGGGGAAACGAAGTATCACGACAATCATTCCTCGAATTACGAGGTGATTTGGCAGTCAAGACTATAAATAAATTACTTAAATAGGCGGTCACATTTTTACGTTGTGTCGAAAGAAGGTATTTTTCGCCTTTTTGTGATCGTTTTTATTATAACTTATCATATTATTTTCGCGTAATTGTTTGATTTTGAAGTGCTAATTAAATTCAGGGTATGCATTTTGAACATGTTCAAAATGGCGTGTTTCGATGAAAAACACGCCATTTTCGCCCCGCCATTGATGGAACGGCGGGGCCTGTTTTCAGTGATGTGCGAGGTCGCGGACGGCCTTCACATCGGCCGCCGAAACAGCCGCTGCCTTGTTGGTCCAGCCTTCACGCAGGAAGGTGGCAAGGGCTGCGATTTCTTCGTCCGACAGTCGCTGGTCGTAACCCTGCATGCGCATCTTCATCGGACGGTCTGCCGTGGAGGGCAGTTCCGCGCCGTGCAGGATGACGCTGATCAGGCCCTTCGGCGACTTCGCGGTGACGAGCGAGTTGCCGTCGAGTTCCGGGAAGGTTTCGCCTGCACCCTTGCCGGTGACGAAATGGCAGCCACCGCAATTGTCGAGATAGAGACGGGGGCCGAGCGGCATATCCGCTTTGGCTTCCGTCAGCATCTTCTGGGTTTCGGTGACGACCGGTGAAGCCGGAGCCGCCGCCGCATTCTCGCCGCCGGTGCCGATCTTCTTGAGGTAGGCGGCAATCGCCATGTTGTCCTCTTTGGTCATGTACTGGAGCGAGTCACGCACGACGAGCATCATTTCGCCGGTTGCCGTCGAATGGGCGTTACGGGCCGTCGAGAGGTAGGCTGCCGTCTGCTCGGTCGTCCACTTCTGCGGGCCGCTTTCCGGACCACGAAGGTCAGGTGCGGTATAACCGTCGATTTCGCCGCCGGTCAGGAAAGCCTTCGACGTTTCGTCGATGCCGTCCTGTGCCATGAACAGGTTGCGCGGGCTGTGGCAGGCGGCGCAGTGTGCGGCGCCTTCTACCAGATATTTGCCGCGGTTGAACTGTTCGTCCTGGCCGGCGTTCGGCTTGAAGCCGGGCGCGTAGCTGGCGGCAAGCCAGTTCCAGGCTCTGAGACCGAAGCGCATGTTGAACGGGAAGGCGAGCTTGGTTTCCTCGACCTTGTTGGAGACCGGCTGAACCTCATGCATGAAGTAGTCGTAGAGGGCGACGATGTCCTCCTCCGACATCTTGCGGTAGTTCTCGTACGGCATGGCCGGGTAGAGATGCGTACCGTTCGGGGTCACGCCATCGTAAAGGGCTGCGCGAAAATCATCGAGCGACCAGTTGCCGATGCCGGTTTCCTTGTCGGGCGTGATGTTGGTGGTCCAGATCGTGCCCATCGGGCTCTGGATGGCACGGCCGCCCGCAAAAGGCTTGCCGCCTTCGTTGGTGTGGCAGGCCATGCAGTCGCCGGCGCGCATGACATATTCACCCTGACCCTTGGCCGGCTTGAAGTCGGCAGCCAACTGGGTGGCCGGGCCGGTGCGCTGCACCGGCACGAAGATGAAGGCGGCAAGGGCAACAAGGCCCAGAACGACGAGGACGCCGAGAACGCGAATAAGCTTTTTCATCGTTTCTCTCCTCACACCAGCGGACGCGGATTGGGCAGGTAATCCTTGCGGATGGCGTTGACGGCCCAATAGGCGAGGCCGCCGACCATGCCGGTCGGGTTGTACTGCGTGTTCTGCGGGAAGGTGTTGGCACCCATGACGAACAGGTTATGGCAATCCCAGGACTGCAGATAACGGTTCAGAACCGAGGTCTTCGGATCGTCGCCGGTGACCGTGCCGCCCGTGTTGTGGGTGGTCTGGTAAGGACGGACGTCGAACATGGCGCCTTCCTTCTTGAAACCTTCCTGCAACGTCGTCGGGTTCATCGACTTGGCGATCGGTTCCATTTTCTGCTTCATGAACTGCGTCTGGCGGATTTCGTTCGGATGCCAGTTGTAGGTCATGCGCAGCATCGGACGGCCGTGGCGGTCCTTGTAGGTCGGGTCGAGGTCGAGATAGTGACCACGATAGGACATGACAGAGCCGTGGGCGCCGATGTTCATCGCATGGCCGTACCACTCGCCGATGCCCTTCTTCCAGCCAGCGCCCCAGCTCGGGGTGCCGGAAGGCAGCGGCATGGTGTGGCCGGGCTGACCGTTCGTCTGGCCCGCACGCCAGTAGGCGCCGCCGACAAAACCTTCCTTGGCGAAGTCGATATTGTCGATACCGAAATCGTCGATGCAGAAGCCGTTGGCGCCGGTGCCGATGAACGGGTTGAAGTCCTCGTCCTTGAAGAACAGCGTGTAGCCACCGGTGATCTGGTAGGCGTAGTTACGGCCGACGACACCTTCATTGGTGTTGGGGTCGTAAGGCTGGCCGATACCCGAAACGAGCATCAGGTGGACATTGTTCAGCGCAAAGGCGGTCAGGATGACCAGATCGGCCGGCTGGAAAACCTCTTCGCCGGTCTTGTGGTCAAAGTACGTGACGCCGGTGACTGTCTTGCCGTCGGTCGACTTTTCGACGCGCAGCACTTCCGAATTGACGCGGTATTCAAAGTTCTTCTTGCGCTTCAGGGCGTCGATGATCGCCGTCTGCGGGGAAGATTTCGAATAGTTGTAGCAGCCGTAACGCTCGCAGAAACCACAGTGGTTACACGGGCCCATCTGCATGTTGTATTCGTTGACATAGTCCTTGGAGGCAATGCCGCCCGGCGATGGGAACGGGTGATAGCCTGCTGCCTTGGCGGCGTCGCGGAATTTCACGCCATCCCAGGTAGAAGGCATGGCCGGCATCGGATATTCATCCGAACGCGGTGCTTCGAACGGGTTGCCGCCCTCGATGATCTTGCCGTTGACATTGCCGGCGGTGCCGGAAATGCCGGCGACTTTTTCGAAGCGGTCGAAATGCGGCTCGAGCTCGTCATAGGTCATCGGATAGTCCTGGATCGTCATGTCTTCCGTCATGACGCCTGCGCCGAACTTTTCGGTCACGTAGGACTTCAGGCGATATTCCGACTGCATCGGACGCCAGTTCAAACCGTTCCAGTGGGTACCGGCGCCACCGACACCGGTGCCGAGCAGGAAGGTGCCGAGGCTGCGATAGGGCAGGGCCTCTTCGTCCAGCGAACGGCGGATGGTCACCGTCGTGTTGGCCGGCTTTTCCATCATGCCGTAACGGATGCCGTATTTCAGCTCGTCAATCATGTTGGGATACTGGAAGTCCGGAACGGTCGCCTGATCGTGACCGCGCTCCAGCGCCAGAACATCGAGGCCTTCATTGGCAAGCTCGATGCCCATGATCGCGCCGGTCCAGCCGAAGCCGACGAGGACGACGTCTTTTTTCTTTTCTGTCCGTGCCATGGTGCTTAACCCCTTTCGCCGGAAATGGAGACGGGGCCGAGCGGATATTTCACGTTATGCTTGCCGACCCATTCCCTGTAGGAGCCACGGGCGCCCGGGAAGCCGATATATTTCCACGCCGCCATGCCATGGTTGCCGCCATACATCGGGTCGGAGAAATAACCTTCCTTGGTGTTGGCCAGCAGGATGCCGAAAAATTCGCGCAGTTCCGGCTTGATCTTCATCTCGTCCTTCTGGAGCGAGGTGAGCGCCTTGTCCTGGGTTTCCGCATCAAGCTCGGCAAAGATCTTGCCGTGGGTGGTCTTGCACCAGTCGTCGAACAGGGGGATCGCCTGCTGGTAGATTTCCAGCGGTGCCAAGGGTGTCTGCCAGCCGCGCAGCGGGCTTGCTGCAGGCTGGTAGGGGCCAACCATGTACCAGTCGGAAGCCTTGCCGTAATCGCCGGCGAGCTGCTTGTCGATGAAGACCGGGACACGCGTCTCGATCGCGCCGGGGCCTTCGCCGTCCGACGGGATCAGTCTTGCTACCGCTGCCATCACGAAAGCCCACTCACTGGGCTTGAGACAGTCCGGTTTGTACTCGGTGAGCGCCACCGGTTCGGGTTTGACTTCGGCCTTGGCGGGAACCGCCGCAATGCCTGCAATGGCTGCGCTCGCTGCCGATGCCTTCAGGAAGGTTCGGCGCGATGGCAAGCCCGGAACGTCTCTCATTTTTTGCTCCTTCGTCCGCTGGAAATGCCTTGCGCGGCGCGTCGGGAGGGGCGCGTCATTTTAGCGCAGGAGGCAATCTGACGCTGCGGCTCTACGCCGCAGTTTGATGAAGGGCAAGTTAGCTGTGGTTGAAATTGATGTATTTACATCTATTGGCAGGTAAACTTTTGCGCATATTCAAAAAACGGTGCAAACTGTGTGCTTATCTGGTGCATCCGTTGGAAGTTTTGCTCTTTTTTCGCGAAATAAGATGCCGGTCCGTGGCTTTCGGAACGACTCTTGCCTGTCGCGGGAAAATTGCCGTTCTTTCCCTGTACAAGCCGCTGCCGTTTGCCTAGATCGCCGATATCTTCCCATAAGAAACAGGTGCGTTCCCATGACCGACCCCAAGCAGCTTGCCGCGCGGTTTCCCAAGGACTTTCTGTTCGGCGTCGCCACTGCCGCCTTCCAGATCGAAGGTGCGGCGAAGGAAGATGGTCGAAAGCCATCGATCTGGGACGCTTTCTGCAACATGCCGGGGCGCGTGTACGAGCGCCATAATGGCGATGTCGCCTGCGATCACTATCATCGTTTCGAAGAGGATCTCGATCTCATCAAGGATATGGGCGTCGAGGCCTACCGCTTCTCCATCGCCTGGCCGCGCATCATTCCGGAAGGGTCTGGGCGCATCAACGAGAAGGGGCTCGATTTCTACGACCGCCTGCTGGACGGTTTGAAGGCGCGCGGCATCAAGGCTTACGCGACGCTCTACCATTGGGACCTGCCGCTTTCGCTGATGGGGCAGGGCGGCTGGACGGCGCGCTCGACCGCTTACGAATTCCAGCGTTACGCCAAGGTGGTGATGGCGCGTCTCGGTGATCGCATGGATGCGGTGGCGACCTTCAACGAACCGTGGTGCTCGGTCTGGCTTTCGCATCTCTATGGCGTGCATGCGCCGGGTGAGCGCAACATGGAGGCGGCGCTGGCCGCCATGCACACCACCAATCTTGCGCATGGTCTTGCGGTTCAGGCAATCCGCCACGTCACGCCAAAAATGCCGGTCGGGCTGGTGCTGAATGCCCAATCGATCTTGCCGGGATCCGACAGCGCTGAAGATGCCGCCGCCGTCGAGCGTGCCTTCGATTTCCACAATGGCGCGTTTTTCGGCCCGGTGTTCAAGGGGGAATACCCGGCCTCGCTTCTTGAGGCGCTGGGCGACCGTATGCCGCCGGTGGAAGAGGGGGATCTCGCGGTCATCAGCCAGAAGCTCGACTGGTGGGGCCTGAATTATTACACGCCCGCCCGCGTTTTCGCCGACACGACCGAAGGGGCAGCCTATCCTGCGACTCAGCCGGCATCCTTCATCAGCGAACAGACCACCGATATCGGCTGGGAAATCTATGCGCCGGCGATGAAGTCTCTCGTCGAGGATCTTTATCGCCGCTACGACCTGCCCGACTGCTATGTCACCGAAAACGGCGCCTGCGACAATACCGAACTGGTCGATGGCAAGATCGAGGACGACATGCGCCTCGATTATTACGCCGACCATCTGGGCGTGGTCGCCGATCTGGTGAAGGCCGGGTATCCGATGAAGGGCTATTTCGCCTGGAGCCTGATGGACAATTTCGAGTGGGCGGAAGGCTATCGCATGCGGTTTGGTCTGGTTTATGTGGATTACGCCACGCAGACGCGGACTATCAAGAAAAGCGGCAGCTGGTATAGCGCGCTCGCCTCGAATTTCGGTTCGTCAAACGAATAGGCGTCGCCTGAGCAAAGAGGGAAGATTATTTCCTGCCGCACTGCACAAACGGAAAACCATCCCTGTGCAGGGATCAGCGCTGACGGCATAAGTTTCGGTCAAGAGAGGTGCAAAAGCCTCGCTCACAACCGCCCGAACCGAAAGCCGTCAAAATGCTTCCCGTCTGTGTCCGTCTTCGAATGTGCTGCCTGATTGGCTAAAACGTGCACAAGCGGTTATAGAGCCGCCAGTTCAAGAAGACCAACACCCGAGAGTAAGACATGACAATCCAACAAGCGGTGGCTAGAGGTTCAGGCCGCAGCGCGCCAGAGGCCGATCGGTCGGCCGGCACGCAGCCCGCGCCGATGGTTGCCTTCGAAGGCATCGGAAAGCGTTTTGGCCCGGCCGGTGACGGCGGTTTCACGGCACTTGCGGATATCGACCTCACCGTCGCACGCGGCGCCATCACCGGCATTATCGGCCGCTCCGGCGCCGGCAAATCCACCCTCATCCGCCTCGTCAACGGGCTGGAAAAGGCAACGACCGGCAAAGTCGTGGTCGATGGCGTGGAGGTCGGTGGTCTCGGCGAAGACGGTTTGCGCGGTTTGCGTCGCCAGATCGGCATGATTTTCCAGCATTTCAACCTGCTATCGTCGCGCACCGCGTTCGACAATGTGGCGCTGCCGCTGGAAATCGCCGGTATCGATAAAAAGGCGATCAAGGCCAAGGTCGGGCCGCTGCTCGATCTCGTCGGTCTTGGCGACAAGGCGGGCCGTTATCCGTCCGAGCTTTCGGGTGGTCAGAAACAGCGTGTCGGCATTGCCCGCGCGCTGGCGACCGATCCAAAACTGCTGCTTTCCGACGAAGCCACATCGGCGCTCGACCCGGAAACCACGCAGTCGATCCTCGAGCTTCTGAAGCGCATCAATGCCGAGCTGAACCTCACGGTTCTGCTGATCACCCACGAAATGGAAGTGGTAAAAACCATTGCCAGCCACGTGGCGGTGATTGATGCCGGCCGTATCGTCGAAGCCGGTCGTACATTCGATGTCTACGCCAATCCGCAACACGAAACGACGCGCACGCTGCTGGCTTCGGCCCTGCACCTGCCGGAATGGCTGCGCAACAGCATCAAGCAGGTTCCCTCCGAGGGGGATCGTGTTCTGGTGCGTCTGGTGTTTTTTGGCGAAACCGCCTTCAAGCCGTTGACGGCTCGTCTGGTGTCCGAGCTGGGGTCGGACGTCAACATTCTGGCCGGTGGCATCGAGGAGATCGGCGGCGAGCCTTTTGGTTCGCTGGTCGTCTCCTATTCCGCCGATCCGGCCGTCGTTGCCCGCGCCAATCAATTTTATGCCGAGACCGGCCTGACCACGGAGGTGCTCGGTTATGTCGCTTGATATGCTTATCAGCCTGATGTCGAAATCGCTGGGCCAGACCCTGCAGATGGTGGCGATTGCCGGCCTGCTCGGCTCGCTGATCGGTCTGCCGATCGGCATTTTCCTTGCCACCAGCGGCAAGGGCGAACTGTTCCCGGCACCGGTCGTCAACCGCATTCTCGGCCTGATCGTCAATGCCGCGCGCTCGACGCCTTTCATCATCATGGTCGTGGCGATCATTCCGTTCACCCGTTTTGTCACCGGCACCTCGATCGGCACCAATGCGGCGATCGTGCCCCTGACCATTGCGACGATCCCGTTTTTTGCCCGTCTGGTGGAAGCTGCGATCCGCGAGATCGACAAGGGTCTGGTCGAGGCCGCGCGTGCCATGGGTGCCACGCCGATGCAGATCGTCTTCAAGGTTCTGCTCGCCGAAGCGCGTCCTTCGCTGATGGCGGCGCTCACCATGACCATGGTCAGCCTGATCGGCTATTCCGCCATGGTTGGCGCGGTCGGCGGCGGTGGCCTGGGCGATCTCGGCATCCGCTACGGTTACCAGCGTTTCATGCCGGAAATGATGCTCGCCGTCGTCGTGGTGCTGATCGTGCTGGTGCAGCTTGTGCAGAGCGCCGGTGACGCGCTGGCGCGCAGTTTCGACAAACGCAATCGCAAGAACTGAATTTTCAAGAGGGGTAAGATCATGAAGAAACTGATTGTCGCGGCCACGTTCGCCGCTCTCTTTTCCACCGGTGCGGCTTTGGCCGAAACCAAGAAGGTTGGCGTCACGCCCGGCCCGCATGCGCAGCTGGTCGAAAAGGTCAAGGAAGTCGCGGCGAAGAAGGGCCTCGACCTCGATATCGTCGAGTTCTCCGATTACGTCGTGCCCAATCAGGCACTGGCTGATGGCGATCTCGACATCAACTCCTTCCAGCACAAGCCTTATCTCGACAATCAGGTGAAGGAGCGCGGGCTGGATCTCGTCAACGTTGCCCAGTCGGTGAATTTCCCGATGGCCGGTTATTCCAAGAAGATCAAGGCGTTGTCCGAACTGAAGGACGGCGCGTCCGTTGCCATCCCGAACGACCCGAGCAATGGCGCCCGCGCGCTGCTGCTGCTCGCCGACCAGAAGCTGATCACGCTGAAGGACGGTATCGGTGTGAAGGCTTCGGTTGCCGATATCACCGGCAACCCTAAGAACCTCAACATCACCGAACTGGATGCCGCCCAGCTGCCGCGTTCGCTCGATGACGTCGATCTTGCCGCCATCACCACCAATTATGCGCTTGCCGCCGGCCTCAACCCGAAGTCGGACGGCATTTTCCAGGAAAGCACCAAGGCGCCTTACGTCGGCATCATCGCCGTGCGCGCCAAGGACAAGGATGCCGCCTGGGTAAAGACCTTCGTCGAGAGCTATCACAGCCCGGAAGTGAAGGCGTTTATCGAGGAAAAATTCAAGGGCGCCATCACGCCCACCTGGTAACGGGCAGACCAATTGCGCCGCCTCTCTCCCAAGCGGCGGCGCCATGAGAATCAAACAAAAAACGTGAGGAAACATCCAATGAAGAAGCTTATCATTGCCGCAACGCTCGCAGTTCTCGCTGCCGGCTCTGCTCTTGCCGAAGACATCAAGGTCGGCGTATCGGCCGGCGAACATGCCAAGATCATGGAAAAGGTCAAGGAAGTCGCCAAGACCAAGGGCCTCAACATCGATATCATCGAGTTTTCCGATTATGTCGTGCCGAACCAGGCGCTGAACGACGGCGATATCCAGGCCAACTCGTTCCAGCACCAGCCTTACCTCGACAACCAGATTGCCGACCGCAAGTTCGATCTGGTCAGCATCGGCAAGACCATCACCACCCCGATGGGCGTCTATTCCAAGAAGGTGAAGAGCCTCGACGAACTGAAGGAAGGTTCGACCGTCGCCATCCCGAACGACCCGACCAATGGCGGCCGCGCGCTGCTGGTTCTGGCTTCCAAGGGCCTGATCAAATTCAAGGACGATGCCGGCATCAAGGTCACGCCTGCCGATATCATCGAGAACACCAAGAAGATCGAGTTTGCCGAAATCGACGCCGCCCAGCTGCCGCGTTCGCTCGATGACGTCGATGCCGCCGTCATCAACACCAACTACGCCATGGAAGCGGGCCTCAACCCGAAGAAGGATGCCATCGCCATCGAAGGTGAAAAGTCGCCTTACGCCAACGTCATCGTTGTTCGCACCGCCGACAAGGATGCATCCTGGGCCAAGACGCTGGTGGAATCCTACCATGATGAAAGCATCCGCAAGTTCATCAATGATGAATACAAGGGCGCTCTGATCGCTTCCTGGTAAGTCCGGGCAAGTATTCCACGATAATAAAGGGCGGTTCGGCTTTGTCGGGCCGCCTTTTTCGTCGGCGGGGTTTGCGCCCGCGATTTCGCCGCGATAAATAAAATTTGAACCTTCGCAACGTATCTTGGGTTCGGGGGAAAATATGCGGGTTCTATCTTCGCGTCCGAAGCAGTCATCTGCCGCACAGCGCCGGTCGCTTGTGCGCTCGCTGCTTGTCATCTTCGCGGCTGTCATGGTGATCGTCACCAGCATGGTGCTGACCGCGCTCGACCGTGTCGGCGATCACGCCAACCGGCTGGATGACGAACGCTCGCGTGAAACCACGATCGGCGCGCTGCAGACCTTTCGCAACCATCTCGGCGCCACGTTGAACGATTATGCCGCCTGGGATGATGCCAACCGTTACGTTTACGCCGCCGACGGCATGGACTGGGTGGTCAGCAATTTCGGCGACATGACCGCCAACAACAATCTTTTCGATGCAGCCATTCTGCTTGATGCGCAGGGCCGCGCCTTGATGACCTATGAGGCGGGTACCGCGGCGGACTGGACCACCGAGCGCTATTTCGATGCGTCGTTTCCGCTGCTGTTCGACAGCGTGCGCAATTCGGCCGCCGAGGCAACGCCGGAGGCCAATGCCTTTATCCGCACCGAGCGCGGCATCGCCGCCGTCGCCATCGGTCTGGTGCGCCAGAAGAGCGGCCACATCGACCACGAACCGGCCGCGCGTCGTTACCTCGTGTTGCTGCGGCATCTGCATGATAACGATATCAAGGGGATGGCGAGGACCTATGTGGTCAGCGGTCTGCGGCCTGTCGCTGCCGGCGAAAATCCTGCCCATCACGTCGAGATCCACGATGGCAATGGCCAGCCGATCGGCTCACTGACCTGGACATCGCGTCTGCCGGGTTATGCCAGTCTCGCCCAGGTGCAGCCGCTGGTTCTCGGCGCGATCGCCATGGTGGCGATCTATTTCATTCTTCTCTTCGTCAGCGGCTCACGGCTGCTGCGGCAGATCAAGGCGGAGGAGGCGGCGGCGGTGGAACTGTCGCGGCTCGATCCGCTCAGCGGGCTTGCCAACCGATTTGGCCTGTTCGCGAACCTGCGCGAACTGGTTTCTCAGGCCGAAAGCAGCAATGACGACGTTCTTCTGCTTTACCTCGATCTCGACGGGTTCAAGGAAGTCAACGATGCCTATGGCCATGGTACCGGCGACAACCTCATTCGTGGCGTGTCTGCCGGCCTCTCGGCGCTGATCGGCGGGCAGGCGACCATTGCCCGCGTCGGCGGCGACGAATTCGCCATCGCCATGAACACCCGCGCTCAGGAAGCGGTGGTGCCGGAACTGTGCGAGCGCATTCTCGGCTTTTTCGGCGAGCCTTTCGTGATCGGCGAGCGTGTCGCCGTGGTCGGTACCAGCATCGGCGTTGCCGTTTCGGCGCGTGGCACGGTATCGGGTGACGAATTGCTGCGGCGGGCTGATATGGCGATGTACCGTTCCAAGGAGGCCGGTCGAGGCCGCTGGACCGTTTATACGCCGTGCATGGATGCCGAGCGCGAAGAGCGTAACCAGCTGGAAATCGACCTGCGCAAGGCGATCGAGAACAGCGAGATCGGTGTCGTTTATCAGCCGGTCGTCGATGCGCGTGACGGGCGGATGGTGTCGGTGGAGGCGCTCGCCCGCTGGAACCGGCCGGGACATGGTCCCGTCAGCCCGGAAATCTTCATCGGTGTTGCCGAACAGACCGGCATGATCGATCAGTTGGGCCTCAGTGTTTTGCGCATTGCCTGCCGGGCCGTGCGGCAATGGCCGGACCTGCGGCTGGCGGTCAATATCTCGCCCGGCCAGTTCCGCGATCCTGCCTTTGCCTGCCATGTTGCGACGACGTTCAGCGATATCGGCGTTGATCCCAACCGCATCACGCTGGAAATGACCGAGAGCTATTTCATCCGCAATCCGGCCCGTGCATTGGCTGCGATCAACAGTTTGAAGGCGATCGGCGTCAAAATCGCGCTCGACGACTTTGGTTCGGGTTTTTCCAGCGTCGGGTATCTGCGCCAGTTCGGTTTCGACCGCATGAAGATCGACCAGTCGCTGGTGGCGACGGTGTCGGAAGGCGGCAGCGCCGTCGATCTCTTGCAGGCCACGGTGGCACTGGCGCGCGCGCTCGACATTCCGGTGACGGCGGAAGGCGTGGAGACCGAGGATCAGGCCAAGATATTGCGGCTGAGCGGTTGCGACGAGCTGCAGGGGTATTTCTTCGGCAGACCGATGGCGGGGGATGCGATCGGGCGGATGCTGCGGGAGCAGCGGGAGGTTGGACGCTGATGCCTGCCGGTTCAGCAAGAAATGCCATCGTCTCATTGATCTTCTGTCTCTCGGCGATGATTGCTGTCGCATCTGCATTGGGTTTTGCGATCTATTCCGGCTTTTTTGCCGGGTCTACCGAGACACTTTTTCGATGCAGCGAGCTGTTTTCATCCGGTGGTGATGACGAAGTCGCAATGCTCTTTTCGATCGTTGTCGTTCCGTCCATTCTCTGGCGGTTATTCCGCTGGAACCGAGAGATCTCGAATGGCGAGGTGGTGGCTTTTTTTGCTCTGAGTATCGGTGCACTGGCGCTGATGGTGATGAGCCTGGAATGTGGTGAGTTTTTCTTTACTGCATTCGGCGTTGGCGATCGGTATTTGCAGGTTTTTTGTGTTTTCAGCGTGGTCGCCGCGGGTGCTTTGATCGCTCAGAAAGTGGTTGGGGCAGCCAAGCAATAGATGGCAGGCGGTCGATCTGTTTCAGCCTTACGATGCAGGATCAGGGCGCGATGTTGGTTTGTTGCTGCTGCTGGAAGCTGTGCAACTGGTTCCTGATTTGCGTCATCTGATCACCGACAAGCCACCATAACATGCTGGCAAACAGCACGATGACAATCCCGGTGCCAAACGTCACACCTTCGAAGCGGGAAATCTTGCTTCTGACTTTGTCGAGCCGATCGTCCAGCCTGCCGATATCGGTGATGACGCGATCCGTTTTCGTCGCAACCGAAGACAGTTCGCGCTGAATCTCCATCAGCGACTGCATGATCTGCTCGTTGAGCGGGTGAGTTGGGTTATCCTTGGCTGGCTGACTGGGACGCTGTGCACTCATCTTGCTTCACCTATCGCAATCCGACGCGTTACAGAGCTTGGAATGCGACTATGTGTTCAAAGACAGATGCCTGCAACCCGTCTTTTTGAGGGGCGGATAGCACGAACTTTTCCGTCCCCGCACCCTCACAAATACCGCCCCACCTTCGCCTTCAAAAGCTCGACGAGGGCCGGCTCCATGAACTGGTAATTGTCGGGAATATCGAGGCAGATCAGCTTGGCATTTTTCATTGCCGCACGGTAGCGCGTTTGCAGTTTCGTGCGGTGCGTCCGTTCCATCACAAAAATGATGTCCGCCCACTCAACCAGTTCTGACGAGAGCGGGTTTTCCGCGTCATTGTTGGTGCCGGCCGAGGCGGTTTCCACGCCCGGCCAGTCGGAAAACACCTGTTCGGCCGTGGGGCTGCGCAGCTTGTTCTGGCTGCAGACGAACAGGACGTTTTTCATCAGCCGCCGATATGTTTCTGGCCACGCTTCTTGGCGAGCGCGATCTGCAACTGGCGCTGACGGTAACGCAGGCGGTCTTCTTCCGTGCGGCTGTCGTAGCAGCTGGAGCAGGACACGCCTTCCTCGTATTTTTCCGAGGTCACTTCCTCCGCGGTGATCGGGTTACGGCAGGCGTGGCAGAGCTTGTGATTGCCTTCCTTCAGGCCGTGTTCGACGGAGACGCGCTCGTCAAATACGAAACAGGCGCCTTCCCACAGGCTTTCTTCCTGCGGCACTTCCTCGAGATATTTCAGGATGCCGCCCTTGAGGTGATAAACTTCCTCAAAACCCTCTTCCTTCATGAAGGCCGTCGCCTTCTCGCAGCGGATGCCGCCGGTGCAATACATGGCGATTTTTGGCTTGTTGTGCAGGCCGGTATTGTTGCGCACCCAGTCCGGAAACTCGCGAAACGTCTTGGTGTTCGGATCGACCGCGCCCTTGAAAATGCCGATCGCCGTTTCATAGTCGTTGCGGGTGTCGATCAGGATGGTTTCCGGATCGGAGATCAGCGCGTTCCAGTCCTTTGGATCGACATAGGTGCCGACGATGCGGTTGGGGTCGATATCCTCGACGCCCATGGTCACGATCTCTTTCTTGAGCTTCACCTTCATGCGCACGAACGGCATTTTCGACGCCCGGCTTTCCTTGTGCTCCAGCGCCGCAAACTCGGACATGGCGCGCAGATGCGCAAGCAGCTTTGTGATGCCCGCATCCGTTCCGGCCACCGTGCCGTTGATCCCCTCACGCGCGATCAGAAGCGTGCCCTTGATGCCGTTTTCATCGCAAAAAGCCTGCAGCGGCTTTTGCACGCTTTCAAAGCGCTCGAAGCGGGCGAAATGATACAGGGCAGCCACGAGAAATGCGCCCGTGGCTTCAGGGCGTGGGAGGGTCTGGTTTTCGGTCATGCGGCACGAAATACAACCTTGGCCGCGCTTTCGCAACGGCCTATCTTCCGACAATCGATCAGGATTTTGCCGCCGCCTGCCAGAGCAGGGTTATGATCCGGCTTTCCTGTTCGCCATCGTCAGCAAACACGGCGTCGGCGACCTCAAGCGCCTGGCTGCGCAGCATCTGCTGCTTGGCGATGACGGCGCCCAGAAGCCGTGCCATCGTGTCGCCATTGCCGAAAAGCTCCGGCTGTTCGTTGATTAGCTGCGTCAGTACAGAAAGATCGTGCTCATGGCCGAGGATTTCGACCAGATATTTGGCATCGTCATGCTTGGCGCGCATCGCAGATGGCCAGAGGTCCCCCAGCAGTGACAGATGCATCCAGTAGGTTTGGCCGGCCTTGCGCAACTCGTGAAAAACGTCGGCTTCCGGGTGGGCGTGGCAGGCGGCGAGCGCCGATGCTGCAGCGTCACGTTGCTTGCGCCAAGCCTTGCCGAGACATTTTGCTGCTTTGCCGGCACTGTCGCCCAGATCGAGTGTCGGGAGCGCATCGATGGCCGCGTGGCACTGTCCGATCGCGTTGGTGATCTTGTCGTCAAGATCGGTTTCATCAGCCACGATCCGGTCACGTCGTGCGATCAGTGCGTTGGAGGCGAAGGTGAGGGCGGCGA
Source organism: Neorhizobium sp. JUb45 (assembly GCF_004343585.1). Taxonomy (GTDB): domain Bacteria; phylum Pseudomonadota; class Alphaproteobacteria; order Rhizobiales; family Rhizobiaceae; genus Neorhizobium. The sequence continues at coordinate 325,173 of NZ_SLYW01000001.1, forward strand.
TTTCTTCGGCCGAGATCGCGGCACTCACCAGATATTCGGTGGTCTCGACCAGTGCCGTGGCATCGCGGGCGGCGGACAGGGTATGTGCGATGTCACGGATGCGGGCATTTTCGACTTTGCGAAAAGCCTTCGCATCCGGTTCGATCAGCCGATAAAGCGCGCGCACCCGCTTGAAACGCTTGCGGGCATCGTGAATGGCCTTGTGCTGCCCGTCCGGTTTTTCTTCCAGAAGAGCAATCGCCTTGTTCAGCTGCTTTTCGGTGACGCGCCGGATTTCCCCGGCAAATGGCTCAGAGGGGCGGATTCGATAGGCCATGGCCCAACTCCGCGCTCAGGTTCTCGTTGGTCGCCATCGACATGTTGGAATAACGTTTATCGCCGGTCACTTCGCGGCCTAGCCATGCGGGCAGTTCGGGCTGGTCTTCGGTGGACTGCATCTCCACCTCGGCGACGATGAGGCCGTGATAGAAACCGGCAAATTCGTCCACTTCAAAGGTGAAGCCGCGATATTCCACCCGGTGCCGTGTCTTTTCCAGCACGATGCCGATCGCCGCCTGCATCAGTTCTTCCGCGTCGGCGACCGGGATGTCGTATTCGAATTCGTCGCGCACCAGAAGATCGCGACCGATCTTGATGGTCAGGCGGGCGCTTGCGCCATCAATGATGCGCACGCGGATCGAGCGATCGTCGCCGGTTGCGACATAGGCCTGCAGGAATGCGCTGGTCGCGTTGACGCCAGCCTTCCAGCCGTCATTTGCCACCAGAAACTTGCGTTCGATTTCCTTGGCCATGAATACCCCGTTCGTTGACAGCAAACCTATGGCAATGCGACACTTTCGACCAGCCCCGCATTGTGTCGCAATGGCATTTTCCCTCGACATCAACCATCGCGAGGCGTATTCGAAAACACACTTTAATCGTTTCAAACGGATAAGATGATGAGCGGTAAGACAGAGAAAGTCCTTTCCATCCTCAAGCTGCAGCCGGTCGTTCCGGTGCTGATCGTGGACGACGCGAAATCTGCGGTCGGTCTTGCCAGGGCGCTTGTCGCGGGTGGTCTGCGCGCCATCGAGATCACGCTGCGCACGCCGGCAGCGCTCGACGCCATCAAGGCCGTTGCCGATGAAGTGGAAGGCGCCAATGTCGGTGCCGGAACCATCATGAATTCCAGGGATTACGAAGCTGCCGTCAAGGCCGGCTCGACCTTCATCGTTTCGCCGGGCATCGCGCCGAGCATTCTTGCTGCCGCAAACGATTCTCCGGTTCCGCTGCTTCCCGGCACGGCAACGCCGAGCGAAGTGATGACGCTGCGCGAAGCCGGTTATGACGTGATGAAGTTCTTCCCCGCCGAACAGGCCGGGGGCGCTGCCATGCTGAAGGCGTGGTCCTCGCCGCTCGCCGGCACGTTCTTCTGCCCGACCGGCGGCATTTCGCTGAAGAACGCCAAGGATTATCTGGCGCTGCCGAACGTCGTCTGCGTCGGCGGCTCGTGGGTCGCGCCGAAGGAGCTGGTTGCCGCCGGTGATTGGGCCGGCATCACCAAGCTTGCCTCGGAAGCCTTTGCGCTGAAGGCCTGAGCCTCGGTTATTCGGTCGATTTCGATGTGGCGGTCGCTCCTGCTTCCGCCACATGACATTTTCGTCATCCTTTTTGATTTTGCCGCGACAATCCCTATCTCCGGGTCAGTGTTTCACGATCAGGAGATTTGAATGTTCGACGCCAAGAAGCTTCTAGACCAGTTCCTCGGTTCGCAGCTGCCGGGCCTTTCGGGAAGCGTCCGTGACAAGGCCGGCCAGTTCGGTGGCATTGCGAAGAACAATCCCCTGAAGTCCGCCGGCATCGCCGCCGCCATCCTCGGCACCAAGACCGGCCGCAAGCTGGCCGGCAATGTCGCCACGATTGGTGGTATCGCCGCCGTCGCAGGCCTCGGTTACCTTGCCTACAAGAATTATCAGTCGGGTCAGTCGCCGCAGGCCGCTCCGCAGCCGACCCCGGCTGGCAACCAGCCGATCGCACTGCCGCCGCCGGATAGCGCCTTCAGCCTGGAATCGCCGCAACTGACCAATGATTTTGCCCTGACGCTGATCCGCGCCATGATCGCCGCCGCCAAGGCTGACGGCCATATCGATGCGGCTGAACGTGCCAACATCATGGAAAAGGTGCACGAGGTTGATCTCGGCTCAGAGGCCGAAGCCTTTATCCGCAACGAGCTGGCAAACCCGGTCGATATCGACGAGCTGGTCGCTGCCGCCCGTACAGAGGAACAGAAGGTCGAGCTTTACACCGCGACCCGACTGACCATCGAGCCGGATACGCGCGCCGAGCGAGGTTATCTTGACTTGCTCGCCGGTCGTCTCGGCCTGCCGGATGCATTGCTCGATCATATCGATGCGACCGTTTCGGCGGCCAAGGTTCAGGCGTGAACCGCCTGAAATTCCAGACATAAAAAAGGCCTCCCGCAGATGATGCGGGAGGCCTTTTTCGTTTGGGGTGACAAAGCTTACAGTTTGATTTCGAGCTTCAGCGAATAGTTCGAAAAATCCTGAAACGCGCCGGGGTTCTTCAAGGTGGAGGCCGGCAGCGAGGTCGGCGGACGGTTGTCCGGACGCCACGAGGCGGTCAGCGTCATATCCTTGTTGATGTTCCAGGCCAGGTCGAGTTCGCTTGTCTTGGCGCCACTATTGTTCGCATGGCGTGCCGAGGCAGAAAAGTCGCCGTAACCGGCGCCCGCCCGGTAACCCATCTGGCTGCCATTGCCGTTGCGATCCATGCCCACGAAACCCGTGAACGCACCGTTGCGGCCTTTTATGTCGTAAGACTGCTTGGTCACGCGGTGGTTGAAATCGCTTTCGACGCTGGCGCTGACATCGATGTATTTGTTGGGATTGTTGGCGGCCGGGTCATCGGCGACGCGGAAACCGAAATCGTAGACAATCTTCTTGTCGCCGACATAAACGCCGGCGCGCGGGTTGGTGCCATTGGTCTTTGCGCCAAGCACGCCTGAGCTTTTTGCATCTGGCATGAGGCGGCGTTCGGAATTTTTCAGAAGGCCTGCCAGGATTTTTTGCTGCGCCGTGCTCGGTGCTTTCGGCTTGCCGTCAATATCGAACGCGCCCATCATCGTGCGATACGCGCCATTGATGCGGCTGTTGACGGCAAAGATCGTCGTTCCGTCGTCCGTAATGCCGGCCACGCCTTCGTAATGCGAGCCCTTCAGGCTATATTTACCGCCGCACTGGAACTGGCTGTTCAGGTAGCTGTCATCGGCGGAAGAACCATCAAAGGTCAGGCCTGTTGCTGTCGCCCCCGGACCGCAGCCACTGAGGACAGGATTGACGTTGAGATTGATTTCACGGAAGCCCTGAGGCGCTTTCGACTGCTGCTTTGTCGTCTGTGCCGCAAGCTTCGCCGCCTGCATTTGTGCTCCTGGTCCCATCGTGTTTCCCGTCCGTTTCTGTTGATTGGATTGGCGAAAAAATCTTTCGTGAGCGCCGCACGGTCGTTGCCGCCGACGAAGGTGACAAAAAATTGTCTTTCTACAACGGTGCGCAAATTAGGTTTCTGTCCCCGTTTGTCCACCCCAAAACGACCCGGGAAAATACCCTGAATTGGCCGGCCAAGCTTTGTCGTTGCCTTTGCCCGGAGCCTCGCTTAGCTTCGAAAAATCAATTGCAGAGGCATTCATGCGCGATCTTTCCAGCTACAAGCCTGCCGCTCCGGCACCCGTCACCCTCAAGGGCCGTTTCGTGGCCCTCGAACCTTATGAACGGGCAAAACATCTGGCGGATCTCTGGGATGCGCTGGGCGGAGCGGATGCCATCAACGAGCTGATCCGCTATTTTCCGAACGACCATTACGACACACCGGAAGCCTTTGGTGCATGGCTGGACAATGTCCGCGACAATTCCGGTTTCGTGACGCTGGTGGCGCGTGAAAACACGAGCGGTAAGGTGGTCGGCATGGCGAGCTATATGCGGCCGGACCCGAAAAACGGCGTGGTAGAGGTGGGATCGGTGGCCCATGGCGCGGCGATGAAACGTTCGCCGATGTCGACAGAGCTGCATTACCTGATGGCGAAACACGTGTTCGAGGATCTCGATTACCGCCGTTACGAATGGAAATGCCACAACGAAAACGAGCCGAGCAAGGTGACGGCCAAGCGTTACGGTTTTTCCTTCGAAGGCGTCTTTCGCCAGCATCTGATTTCGCGTGGCGAAAACCGCGATACCGCCTGGTTCTCGATGATCGACAGCGAATGGCCGGTGATCGGCAAGGCCTTCGAAGCCTGGCTTTCGCCCGACAATTTCGACACGGATGGCAAGCAGAAGCGCAAGCTCGAAGATCTTCGCGCCGAAATCGCCGGGACACCCGACGCATGACCCCGGAAGCGAAATCACAGGCGCTAGCCGCCGCCCTCATTCTCGGCGGCGCGGGCGTCGTCATCTATTTTCTGCCGTCGCTGGTGCTGTGGATCGGCAATTATTCGCCGGTGCTGGCGGTGATTGTCGGCGCCGTCCTGATCCTCGGGTTTTTCTGGATTTTCTGGCTGCGGGCGCGGTATCAGCGGCGACGGGACGGGAAATAATCGAGCGTCACGCCTGCAGCGAGGCGCCGAGCAGCGACAGGCCCATCAGCATCAGGAAAATGGCGGCGATGATCTCGACGCTGATCGTGATCTTTTCCGCACGGTTGGAGCCTGCGCCGGCAAACCGGACTGCGATATCCTTGGCCGTGACGGCGAGCGTTGCGAGGATCGAGACGGTGATGGCGGTGCCGATCGACATGGCGAGCACCGACAGCGCGCCGCCGAGATAAAGTCCGTTCAGCAGCGAAAACGTCATCACCAGAATGGCGCCGGAGCAGGGACGCATGCCGACAGCCAGGATGGCCGACCATGCCTCGTGCAGGCTGAAATCCTTCCCTCCCATGGCGGTCGCATCTGGCATGTGCATCTGGCCGCAATCGACGCAGACATTCCCGGGCTCTAGATCGGAATGGTCATGCACTTCGACGGCTTCGAAGCGCAGGCCGGTCGGGCCGGTCGGGGCCGCCATGCTGAGACCCTTGAGCGCGGCGGGGCGACGCAACGACCAGAGTTTTCGCGTCAGCAGCCATGCGCCGAACAGCGCAATCATGGCAAAACTTGCGACTTCCATCACCCATGTGGCGCGCGTCAGCGTGATGCCTGTGCCGCGTAGGGCGAAATAGGCGACGATGACAAGCAGGATGGCAGCGAAGCCCTGCAACAGGGCGGATACGAAGGAGATCGCCATGCCGCGTTTCAGCGCGGTTTCATTGGCGATCATGTAGGACGAAATCACCGCCTTGCCGTGGCCGGGGCCGGCGGCGTGGAAAACACCGTAGGCGAAGGACAGGCCGATCAGGCCCGACAACGCCCAGGGGTCTTCACGCATCGCCTTCAGCGCGTTGGTCAGCGCCCGGTAAAACGTCTGCTGGTGCTCATTGATCCATCGAAAAAAACCGCCAAGTGGTCCGCCGATGGAAAAACTGGGTTCGGCCGAACCGACGCCGAGCGGCGATTGTGCATGGGCGACGGTGGCCAGCAGCAGCGTGCCGACAATAATGAGCGCGAGGCGTCGCAGGCTCAGCATGTCACCTCCATGCGGGTTGCGAACAGTTTGGTCATGTCGGTGCCGGTCGGATCGTTGAAGAAGGCGTCGGTCAGCGTGTCCTTGTTGGAGGCGATCACCTCGTCGGGATCGGGACGCACGACGGCATGTTTGCAGGCGGCAAAACCCTTGCCTTCGACCTTGAGATCGTTGTCGGTCGGAAAGTTGACGGCGGTGTACATCGACGGGTCGTAGATGCCGAAGGCGAGCTTGCCCTTGAGCGGCACCGGTTTCGATGGCTTGACCGCGAAGATCACGAGGATCTGGCCGTGCTGCCATGACACGTGGATGATGCCCGGCTTGGTGACCGGCACATCCTTGCCATCGACAGAGATCGTCGTGAAATAATGAAAATCTTCCATCGAGGCGCGCATGGTCTCGCCGAGTTCGGCCAGTTCCTGATTGTCGAGCTTCAGGTCGGAATTCTTGTCGAAATCGAGCAGCACACTGGAGGAAAACACTTCGTCGAACCGCCAGACATTGCGCAGCTCGGCGAGATTGCCGTCATCGCCGGCGATCACTTCCAGCCGCGCATCGAGAAAGATGTGCGGATGCGCCAGGGCGGGCAGGGGCAGGGCGCAGAGTGCCGCGGCAGCGATGATAGAACGAAGATATTTCATGGATGCGTTTCTTTGCCCTGTAACCGATATGCGGAAGTGACCCGCAAATAAGACGGAATTTCGGCTCCCTGATGACAGTGTCGTCAGGGGCGCGACATTCGGCTCCGATCACTCACCCTTGTTGCGGAACCATGCGGTAAGAAAATCCACAAAACTGCGCACCTTGGCCGGCAGGTAACGGCGGTGAGGATAGACCGCATATATGCCGCGGTCCTTGACGATATAGTCGTCGAACAGCGTCACCAGCGCGCCGGACTGGATATACGGCAGCACGATGAAATCCGGCACGATGGCAGCACCGATGCCGGCCAGAGCCGCGCGCAAGGTTGCCTGCGGGCTGTTGACCTCGATGGGGCCTGCGACTGGCACCGACAGCGCACCGCCATTCGGGTCCTGAAAGCGGATATTGTTGTGCGAGCGGGTGTTGGTATCGACGATAAAGGGTTTGCCGGTGAGGTCGCTCGGGTGATCGAACGGGCCGTAGCGGGCTACGAAATCCGGCGTGGCAACAGCATAAACCCGGAAATCCGACAGTTTTCGCGCAATCAGGCCGGAATCTTCCAGCTTGGTGATTCGGATGGCGAGATCGAAACTTTCCTCGATCAGATCGACAAAGCGGTCTTCCGCGACGATCTCCAGCGCAATTTCCGGATTGGCGGCGGCGAAATCGATCAGCGACTGGCCGACCGGCGCATCGATGAAGGTGCGCGGCACCGAGACGCGAATGCGGCCTTTCAGATCGGCATTGTTCTCGCGCACGAGGTCGGCGAGGTTGTCGATCTCTTTCAGGATATCGGCGGCGGTGCGGAAATAGGTGTGTCCCGCCTCCGTCAGCGAGAACTGGCGGGTCGTACGATTGAGCAAAAGCGCGCCAAGATCGTCTTCCAGTTCACGTACATATTTCGACAGAAGCGCCTTGGAACGGCCGGTTCGGCGGGCAGCGGCGGAAAACCCCTCCGCCTCGACCACGTCGATGAAGGCGCGCATACGGGTCAGTGTATCCATCGAAGTGTTTGCTCCGGTTCGCAAATTGGCTTTCGAAGCCAGAAAGACGTCAGTCGCGCCGGAAACACAAGGGGCGCTTTTCCGTAAGCCTGTCTAATTCCGCCCCATTCCTCGTGCAAATTCCGCTTGCCTGCGTCGTGTTAAGATTTTTGGCCAAGGTACAAAAAACCGCTTGATTATGACGGCGAATATTCTTATCTCCCGGCTTGCCCAAAGTCGCACGTGCCCATGGGTGTCCGCCGACCCTCGAATTGAGATTTATCTCTAAGGTGAGGTCATCGGTAAGGTACCTGGAACTAACCCCTCCAGTCGCTATTCCGGCCAACCGGGAAATGCGAGGACGCCTGAAGCAACGACGGTGCGGGCCTTTTAAGTCTCTGCATGCTTTCCATCAGCATGCAATTCTGTAGAGGCACACCTGAATTGCCGGAAGTGCGGTAGGGACAACCCTCCAATCAATGGCAGACAAAGCGGATCAAAGCTCTTGGCAGGGCGTTGGTCCATCGATCGCGCGTTTGAGCGTGCAAGGCAGCGGTGTCTCCAAAAACCGCTGCTGCCGCATCCTCATCCGTCCTTTGTCCTCTTGCCGGAGCGTGGTGCTCCAGAGGGTTTGAACGATGACTGCACGTATCCTCGACTTCCTCCGTACCGAGCGTCCCGAAGGCCCTTGCCTCGTTGTCGACCTCGACGTCGTGCGCGACAATTTCAAGGCTTTCCGCCACGCGCTGCCGGACAGCTCGATCTACTATGCCGTCAAGGCTAACCCGGAACCAAAGATCCTCGAACTGCTCGCCTCCATGGGCTCGAGCTTCGATTGCGCTTCGGTTGCCGAAATCCAGATGGCTCTTGCCGCCGGCGCAACCGCTGACCGCATCTCCTTCGGCAACACGATCAAGAAGGAACGCGACGTTGCTCGCGCTCATCAGCTCGGCGTTGGCCTGTTCGCCGTCGACAGCCACGAGGAAGTCGAAAAGATCGCTCGTGCCGCTCCCGGCGCAAAAGTGTTCTGCCGCGTCCTGACCGATGGTGAAGGGGCCGAATGGCCGCTGTCGCGCAAGTTCGGCTGCGTACCGCAGATGGCCGTCGACGTTCTCGTCTATGCTCACCAGCTGGGTCTGGAAAGCTACGGCGTTTCGTTCCATGTCGGTTCGCAGATGACCAAGGTCGATGCCTGGGATTCGGCTCTGGCCGATGCCAAGCGCGTCTTCTCGTCGCTCGCCAAGCAGGGCATCGTCCTGCAGATGGTCAACATGGGCGGCGGTTTCCCGACCAAGTACCTGCGCGACGTCCCGAAGGCCGAGGAATACGGCCAGGCGATCTCCGCTTCGCTGCGCAAGCACTTTGGCAACAACCTGCCGAAGACGATCATCGAGCCGGGTCGCGGCATGGTCGGCAATGCTGGCGTCATCAAGGCGGAAGTCGTTCTCGTCTCGCGCAAGTCGGACAATGACAACCATCGCTGGGTTTTTCTCGACATCGGCAAGTTCGGCGGTCTCGCTGAAACCATGGACGAGGCGATCCGTTACCCGATCCGCACCACGCGCGATCAGGACCAGATGGAGCCTTGCGTTCTCGCCGGCCCGACCTGCGATTCGGCTGACGTCATGTACGAAAAGAACATGTATCCGCTGCCGCTCACGCTCTCGATCGGCGACGAAGTTCTGATCGAAGGCACCGGCGCCTACACGACGACCTATTCGGCGGTTGCCTTCAACGGTTTTGACCCGCTCAAGGCCTACGTCATCTAAAGACTTTTAGCCTTGCGTCCCTGACGCGAAAACAGTTCGCGGTTCCCGATCCTCCAGGCGGGGGCCGCAAATCCACAATGATCCGAAGACACCATTTGAAATGGTTTTGAGTGCGGGAGGCCAAGATGGCCGCTGTTCTTGATTCTGTACGCGCATTCCTTGCGCCGAAATCCAAATCCTTCACGATCGCCGCTGAAAATGCGGCCGATATCGTGGCCCGCGAAAACCTGCTTGATCGCGCCATGGGCACCGATCGCCGCAAGAAGTCGTCGGAAAAGATCCGCAACAACCGTCTGCCGGCCGAAGGCCTGGCGCTGGTTGCCCGCGATACGAGCGGCCATGTCATCGGCACGGTGCGTCTGTGGAACATCGAGGCCGGCGTTGCCGCCGATGGTACGCCGGTCGATGCGCTGCTGCTTGGCCCGCTCGCCGTCGATCCGGCCCGCGAAGGCAAGGGTATTGGTGCAGCACTGATGCGTGCCGCCATCTCGGAAGCCGGCAAGCGTGGCCATGGCGCCATCATCCTTGTCGGTGATGCGCCCTATTACCAGAAATTCGGCTTCCTGGCCGAAAAGACCCGGCATCTTGTCATGCCCGGCCCCTGCGATCGCGCCCGTTTTCTGGCGCTGGAGCTGAAGGCCGGCTGGCTGGATGATGCCGCTGGCATGATCGTGGCGAGTGGACGCAAGCTGGCCTGACACGTGTCACAGTGAAGACCGGCGGTGTTCAGCCTTTCGGGCTTCGCGCATGGTGACATGAGACAGGGAAGCCGGTGTGGCGGCACATCCTTCGAAAGAGGGGGGCTTCTCAGCTTTGCGTATCTCCGATCCTGCCCGACCCCGTCTCCTGAAAGGGAGGCGGGGTGTTTTGTTTTGGCGCTTGACCCTGCTCCTGATGATCGATTGAAAAGATCTGACCCATCCTCGGGTTCAATTTTTTCAAAATCATAAGAGGGGTTCATGCGTATTCCTGCATTTTTCACCACATCCGTTTTTGCCGCTTCGATGACATTGGCGGCGCTGCCGGTCGCGGCGGCCGAGCCGATTGCGCCAAAGGTCATGGTCATCACCATGTTCGGTGGCGAAGCGAAGCCGTGGCTGACCGGGCGCAAGCTGGAGACCAAGGTCGCGGTTCCGGGCCTTTCCAAGGAATATCCCGAAATTGCCTGCGATGCGGCCGGGCTCTGCGTCATGACGACCGCCATGGGGTTTGCCAATGCTGCAAGTTCGGTTTCGGCGCTGGTCTATAGCCAAAAATTCGATCTGAAGGACACCTATTTTCTGATTGCTGGCATTGCCGGTGTCGATCCGAGCGATGGTACGCTGGGGTCCGCGCATTGGGCACGGTATGTGATCGACGGTGGCCTGCGTCACGAAATCGACCCGCGCCAGGTGCCGGCAGAATGGCCGAATGGCGTTGTGGCGCTGGGTGCAAAAAAGCCCGGCGAAAAGGCCAGCTGGGGTTCGGGCACCGAAGTTTACCAGCTGAACGAGCCGCTGCTGCAGAGGGCGTTTGCGCTGAGCAAGGATACCGAGCTTTCCGACAACGACGATTCGAAGGCCTATCGTGCCGCCTACAAAAAGGGTGAGCCGGGTAGTGCAGCACCCATCGTCAGCATTTGCGATACGCTGTCCACCGACACCTATTGGCACGGCACCAAGATCGCCGAGGGCATGGGTGACTGGGTATCGCTGATGACCGAGGGCAAGGGCAATTACTGCACGACGCAGATGGAAGACAATGCCACGCTGACGGCCTTGAAGCGCGGTGGCGATGCCGGGCTTCTGCAATTCCACCGCATTGCGGTTCTGCGCACCGCGTCGAATTTCGACCGTGAGCCGGAAGACAAGACGGCGGCCGAATCGCTGAGTGCCAAGTCCGGCGGTTTCATGCCATCCACCGTCAATGCCTACCGGGTGGGTTCCAAGTTTGCCGATGCCGTCATTGCCGATTGGTCTGTCTGGCAGAAGGGCGTTCCCGCCAACTGATCATGTCCGCAAGCAGCGCCGACTGTGACTTTTTAGCCGCAGTCGGTGCGCCGCGCCCGTGTGTTTGATCCGGATCAAACGTCACTCTGTCGCATGCGCCTAATCCTTGATCATCATTGATTTGAAGGAGAGGGACATGAACATCAATCGAGCACGGGTTCTCAGCTGTCTGGCTGGCGCAAGCGTTGCATTTTTCGCGATGGGCGCCGCTGCTGCCGATCTCGCGGCGCCGCAGGCCGCACCCGTTGCGTATGATGCGCTGTCGGCCAAAAGCCCGTGGCAGATCCGCGTTCGCGCGCTGGGCGTCATTACCGAAGACGAAGGTTCCGTAAACGGTGTGTCGGGTGTCGGTCTCGAATATAGCGACACGGTCGTTCCCGAGCTGGACATCACCTATTTCTTCACCGAAAATTTTGCCGCCGAACTGATCCTCGGCACGACCTATGCCAAGATCAACACCACCGGTGCGCTCGGCGATCTGGATGTGGGCAAGACGTGGCTGCTGCCGCCATCGCTTATGCTGCAGTACCACTTCACCGATTTCGGCGCGTTCAAGCCCTATGTCGGTGCCGGTGTGAACTACTCGTTTTTCTATAACCAGTCAGACAGGGGCGCCTTCTCCAACGTCGACGTTGAAGACGATTTCGGCGCCGTCCTGCAGGTTGGTTTCGACTACATGTTCGACGAGCATTGGGGCCTGAACTTCGATGTGAAGAAGATCTTCCTCGAAACCGAATGGACCGCCACCCACGATACGCTCGGCCCGCTGTCCGGCAAGGCCAAGATCGATCCGTGGCTGATCGGCGCAGGTGTCACCTACCGGTTCTGACGCGAGAACAAACCGGTAGGAGGCCGGCCGGCGCAACGGAGGCGGCGCCGGCCACTTTCTTTCTGAAAATATCGAACACGGGGCGCCGAAAGGTGGCCTCGTGTTTTGCGTTCTGCTGAGCAGAAAAAAGATGTTCACGACCGTTTGACATTTATTCGACTTGTAATCATATTTTCGAAAGTACAAATATGTTGTGTCCTCGTGGGGACACTTGGGCATGATGCCCTGAAGCCCCGTCCTGACATGATGTTGGGGCGGGGTTTTCATTTTCGGTCGTCACAGCCTTTCACCTTGCCGTGAATCCCGCTGCTTTGCCATGACGCTGCCCAGCCGCTGCTCTAGCTTTGCTGAATGCTTACACGTCGCTCCGCTCTCATTTCGCTGCCGTTCCTCATCCCTGCCGCGCAAGCGTTTGCGCAGGGTGCACCAGCCGGTACCGGCCTGAAGGCGGTGCTCGACAATGCGTCGAACCTGTCTCCGCTGAAGGTCGTTTTGGTAAACCGTGAGGGCAAACTGCTCGTCGAGCGTGCTTTCAATGGCAATTCCCTCAATGGCTCCACCAATATCAAGTCGGCGTCGAAATCGATCATCTCCGCCATGATCGGTATCGCGATCGGCAAGAAGCTGCTGGACGGGCCGGATCAGAAGATCGCACCGATCCTCAAATCTGCCCTGCCATCCGATCCTGATCCGCGGCTTTCCGAAGTCACCATCGGCAATCTTCTCTCCATGCAGGCCGGGCTGTCGCGCATGTCGGGGCCGAATTACGGGCGCTGGGTGTCGAGCGGTAACTGGGTGCGGTTTGCGCTGTCGGAACCATTCGACGGGGATCCGGGCGGGGCCATGCTCTATTCCACCGCTTCGACGCATCTGCTTTCCGCCATCCTGACACGTGTGGGGCGCAAGTCGACGCTGGAACTGGCGCGCGAGTGGTTCGCGCCGGTGGATGATTTCCGCATCGGTTCGTGGGAGCGTGATCCGCAGGGCATCTATCTTGGCGGTAACCAGATGGCGATGACGGCGCGGTCGCTGATGGCTTTTGGCGAGCTATACCGCAATGGCGGCAAGACAGCGGAGGGACGGCAGGTGATCCCGGCGGACTGGATCGCCACCTCATGGCAGGTGCGCACAAACTCGCGCTTTTCCGGCGATGGTTATGGCTACGGCTGGTTCAACCGCACTATCGGCGGCGAAAATGTCTGGTTCGGCTGGGGTTATGGCGGCCAGATGGTCTATATCGTGCCGTCGCTGCAGATGACGGTAATAATGACCTCGAATGAAAGCGGCCCGTCGGCACGCAACGGTTATCGCGACGATCTGCATGCGTTGCTCGGCAATATCATCGGCGCCGTGCGCTCGGCCTGAGATCAGGCCGTCGCAAGCCAGATCATGTGGCGTGCGCCGCCGCCCTTACCGCGGCCATTGGCATGCACGCGGGCTTCCTCGACTGTAAAACCGCAGCCCTGCAGGCGGCGGGTGAATTTTGTATCGGGTGCCGACGACCAGACCGAGAGCACACCGCCGGGCGTCAGAGACGTTCTGGCGGCGCGCAGGCCACGCTGGTCGTAGATGCGGTCGTTTTCATCGCGCGTCAGCGCTTCCGGGCCGTTATCGACATCAAGCAGGATGGCATCCCATGCCTGCGAGCCGGCCTTGATGAAGCTGGCGACATCGTCTTCCTCGATCGTCACGCGCGGGTCGGACAGGCAGTCGCCATAAACCTCCGCCATCGGGCCACGCGCCCATGCCACCACAGCCGGCACCAGTTCGACGACGGTGATCTGCGCGTCTTGCGGCAGTTCCTTCAGCGCTGCGCGCAAGGTAAAACCCATGCCCAGTCCGCCAATCAGCATTTTGGGCTTTGGCCGCCCCTTGATCTTCTCCCAGGAGAGTTTGGCCAGTGCCTCTTCGGAGCCGCTGAGGCGACTGTTCATCAATTCGTTGCTGCCGAGCATGATGGAGAATTCGGAGCCGCGCTGTTTCAGGCGCAGTTCGTCACGACCGTCTGGCACCTTGGCCGTATCAAGCACTATCCAGGGGATCATCGTTTTCTCCGCACGCGGTCTTTCCGTTACCCGCCTTATGCCGGTTCGGGCGTCATATCGCAATCAGTCGAAAAAATGCATAGCTGCAAAAACGAACTAGCCGCGAGACTGAACAAACAGCAGACTAATGCTCGCATTAGGGGAATCTTGCTCATCATTTATAAAGGAGAGGTTGTCTAGACTTCGCGCCGGACGATGGGGTGATGGGGATGGCATTCGATCTGCGGACGATTTACGCGATGACCGCGCTTGCCTGTGTGGTTTTGGGCTGCGTGCAGGGCGCCGCTTTTTTTACCGGCCGCTTTGGGCGCTGGCTGGCATGGTGGAGCGTCAATAATATCCTGCTTGGGTTGGCGTCATGCCTGATCGTGTTGCGGGAAATTGCCCCGGATTTTCTGTCGATTTCGGTCGGAAACACGATGACGATCGTCGGTTGCGCGCTGTTGCCGGTGGCGATCCGCGAATTTGCCGGACGCAAGACCAGCCCATGGATCGTCCTTCTTATGGCCGGGTTGCCGAGCCTTCCCTATTTTACGGTCTTCACGGATCCTGCCCATTCGATGCCGCGCATCGTGTTCTCATCCGCCGTCTGCGCCCTTTTTGATATGGCGGTTGCCTGGGAAGCGCGTCGGCTGGCGCGCGAGGAAAAATTGTACTCGGCAGAGCTTGCCTCCGGTCTGTTTGCGCTGACGGCAACGCTCTATGGGGCCCGCGCCATGATGGGCTGGTGGGGCAGCCTGGGAGATGGGCCGCTTTTCCACAATGGCGACCAGACGCATGCAGCACTTGGGCTTGTGGCGATGCTGCTTTTGACGCTGCGCTGCATGGTGATCATGATGATGGCGACCGAACGCACGCAGCTGCAGTTGCAGAGTGCGGCCTATCACGATGCGCTGACAGGGGTACTCAATCGGGCCGGAATGAGCCGTGCTTTTGGCGAGTTGCCGCGCCAGCCGCTGGGCGTGCTGCTGATCGATATCGATAACTTCAAGCAGCTCAACGATAGCTGCGGCCATGCAGTGGGCGATGATGTTCTGAAAGCCTTTGCATTTGCAGCACATGCCGTAACCCGGCCCGGCGACCTTGTGGCGCGTCATGGCGGTGATGAGTTCGTCGTCGTGCTGCCGGGGCTTTCACAGGAAGAGGCGGCCGCTCTGGCCCAAAACATGCGCAAGGCATTTTCGACCACGACAGCAGGTCTGGCCACGGAGTGCAGCACAAGGCCGACGCTGAGCATTGGTGTGGCAACCGGCCAGACAACGGAGCCGGAAACGCTGGAAGCGATCCTGCACAAGGCCGATCAGGCGCTGTACCGTCGCAAACGCGATGGCCGCGACGGTGTCGATGTTTTCGTCGGAGAATTGCAGGCGGCCTGACGACCAAGCCGCCTGACGGAGGGATCAGGCCGAGATGTCGATGACGCCGCAATCGCCGGCATCGGAGGCAAAGGCCAGCCGCTTGCCATCACTGCTCCAGCTGAAGCCGGTAATGCCGCCCTTGCCGGGACGGCGCAACAGCGCTTCCTTGCCATCGGACATTCGCACACCCAGAATCATGCCGTCGATATAGCCGATGGCGAGCACCTCTTCGGCCGGATGGAAGGCAACCTGCGTGACCATGATATTGGCGCGGGTGCCCAGTTCCTGCGGCGCCTTGCCCATCGGGCCATCCTTGCCGGCAAACGGCCAGACGATGGCGGCAGGCGCACCGGAAGAGGCCAGCCACTTGCCCTTGGGTGACCAGGACAGCGATTTCACCTTCGCCGGATAACCGGTCATGCGCATGTGGCGGGCATCACCCGCCTTGCCATCGAGCTTCCAGCCGTGAAGAGCGTTTTCAACCATCATGGTGACGAGGAAACGGCCATCCGGCGAGAAGATGACGCCGGTATGGGCGCCCTTCCATTCCAGATCCTGCGCCGGCGCATTGGTGCCGACCCAGTGCATCGACACGCCGTTGTAACGGGCCGCTGCGATGCGCATGCCTTTCGGCGCGAACGCAATCGCCTCGACGCTGCGTTCCTCGGTGAATTCCCTGGTTGTGCCATCAGCAAGCTTGACGAAGCTCGACTTGCCGTAAGCGTATGCGACCGCGTTCTGCGGGCCTCCGGCAACGACATTGATCCACTTGCGCGGCGCTTCGGCCACCAGCGTGGTCGAGCCGTCGGCTGCAATGCGCAAAACCTTGCCGTCTTCGCCGCCCGTCAGCAGCGTATTGCTGAAAGGATCACGAACGAAGGTGAGAAGGCCCTGATGGGCTTCATCCACCTTTTCGCCGCCATCGAGGCGGTGGATCGTGCCGGCGGCGGTGGCGAAGAACGGGGTGTCGCCGAGGAAGTGAACCCCGACGACATGGCCTTCAAGATCAAGCGGTGCAACGGTCGGCATTGTCAGGCATTTCTTTCACGCATGGATTTCGTAAGTGACCGCTTGGTCGGTATCGGCTATCAGGCCGGTGTCTTTTTCGTCGCCTGGCAGGCAAGGAAACTCTGCTCGATCTTGGCGAAATCGAGATCGCGGCCGATGAAGACGAGGCGGCTTTCGCGCTTTTCGCCATCTTTCCACGGACGCTGGTGATCGCCTTCGACGATCATGTGCACGCCCTGAACCACATAACGCTCCTCGTCACCCTTGAAGGCGATGATGCCCTTGAGACGGAGAATGTTGGGGCCTTCTGTCTGGGTGATCTTCTGGATCCAGGGGAAGAAACGCTCCGCGTTCATCTCGCCGCCGCGCAGCGAAATCGACTTCACCGTCAGGTCATGGATGGCCGAAACGGCGCCCGGCGAATGGTGGTGATGGTCGTGACCATGATCATGCTTGTGGTCATGATGATCGTGGCCGCAATCGGGACCGCAGGTGTGGTCGTGATCGTGGTGATCATGATGATGATGGCCGTGATCGTGATCGCAGTCAGGCCCGCAGACATGGTCTTCATGGCCGTGCTCGAGGAAATGCGGATCGTTTTCCAGCGCGCGCTCAAGGTTGAAGGCGCCCTGATCGAGCACACGAGCCAGATCGACACCCGAACGGGTGGCCTTGTAGACGCGAGCGGTCGGGTTGATGGCGCGCACGATTTCTTCGATGACGGCCAGTTCTTCCGGCGTCACGAGGTCTGTCTTGTTGATGACGACGACATCGGCAAAGGCGATCTGATCTTCGGCTTCGCGGCTGTCCTTCAGACGCAGCGGCAGGTGCTTTGCATCGACGAGAGCGATGACGGCATCGAGCTCGGTCTTGGCGCGCACGTCATCGTCCATGAAGAAGGTCTGAGCGACCGGGACCGGATCGGCAAGGCCGGTGGTTTCGACGATGATGCCATCGAAACGGCCGGGGCGGCGCATCAGGCCTTCGACGACACGGATCAGGTCGCCGCGCACGGTGCAGCAGACGCAGCCATTGTTCATTTCATAGATTTCTTCATCCGACTCGACGATCAGGTCGTTGTCGATGCCGATTTCGCCGAATTCGTTGACGATGACGGCATATTTCTTGCCGTGGCTTTCGGAGAGGATGCGATTGAGGAGCGTCGTCTTGCCGGCGCCGAGATAGCCGGTCAGCACGGTAACGGGAACGGGCTTTGCGGTGGCTGCTTCGGTCATGGAAACCTCGAGAGATCTTGTGGCGCTATCGCGCGGAATTTTGGGACCCGGACATCCGGTCCGCCCCATATAAGAGCAAGCGGCAGCGAGTTCAAAGGGTTTAATGTTATAAGATGACGGTGGGGGGATGATCAGGCGGCGATGGCCGGCTTGATGTCTGTGCGGGCAAAGTCGTCACCGATGAAGAGCAGAGGGCAGTCGAATTCCTGCGCCGTGGCATAGGCAAAACAATCACCGAAATTGAGCGATGCGGGATGGAAGCCTTTGCCCCATCGGGAGTAGGCGGCGGCTGCACGTTGGGCACGAAACGGCGTCACGTCTATGGTCTTAGTAATAACGCTATTCAGAAGATCGCTGACATCCTGAACAAGTTTACGTCGGGCGGACACGATCAGGACCTCTGCAAATGTGCCTGCAGAAATAAGGACCACTTTCTCTGTTGCCAAGACCTTTTCACGGTCGCGCGCCATCGGCTCGTTGGCTGCTATTGCGATAATTGCCGACGAGTCGATGACGATCATTTGGGCAAACCGAATTCATCATAAAGAAAATCCTGACTATGCGCGGCATCGGTATCATCAAAAGAGTTTCTTTCAGATGCGCGCCTGCGAATTCTTTCGAAAACTTTTCTCTTTTCTTCAGCGCTCAGAGGCTCACGTCTGGGTGTCAGAGGACCAACTTTTGCCAGTTCGGCGACGGCATCGTAGGATTGGAGCGACGTTTCAGCTGCTGCATGCACAATTGACAGCCGTGCGGATGGCAGGCCGGGCTGGGTCAGGATAACCTCTTCGCCCTGCTCGGCACGCCTCACCAATTCTTCAAGCTGATTTTGGGCTTCGGCAATGGATATGCGCATGTCCGCCTCCTTTGGGCGATCACAACTTCCGGCAGTATGAGGCATTGCGATTTCTGCGGCAAGCGTCCGAGCTTTGCAGATTTTACGTTGGTGGCGCAGGTTGCTAATTCAAGCTTGCCACATCAAACCGCGCCACATCCTCCAGCAATTCGATAAACCCCGCCACCGCATGCGCCACCAGCTGCTCTCCACGCTCGGCCGTGGCAGCGCTCGCATCGCCCGCCACGCCCTTGTCATTGAGGTCGCGCATCTTCCAGCCGAAGGCATGCGGCCCATAGGCGCGCAGGTGCCTGTAATCGCGCGCGAAATCCGCCTGTCGCGAGCCAAATCGTTCCGCCTTCGCCATGTCCACACGATCCGGCCACAGCGCCAGCATGACCGAGGTCTCGATGTCTCCGCCATGAATGTCGAGTGCCTTGTCTTCCGGCTTGATCCAGCCATCGGGCTGGCCGAAACGTGTCCAGCTGGTCGCCACTGCCAGCATGTCGAAACGCACGCGGGCCTCGGTGGCGACGATCGTCAGCAGCGGCGAGTTGCCGCCATGGGCGTTCAGCATCACCAATTTGCGGATGCCCTGCCCATGCAGCATTTCGGCAATGCCGAGCCAGCGTTCGACCGCTTCGGCAAAGCCAAGCGTTTTTGTGCCCGTCACATCCATGTGCTCTATCGAGTAACCGACCGGCTCGACCGGCAGGAACGTTACGGGCAGGGTTCGCGGCAATTGCGGGATAATGCGCTCGACAAGGCCTTCGGCAATCAGCGAATCGGTTTCGAACGGCAGGTGCGGGCCGTGCTGTTCGTGGGCGCCAAGCGGCAGAACGGCGATCCAGGTACTGCGGTCCTCTGGAGCAAGGTCTGGATCGTTGATGGCAAAATGACGGGCGGGATGGCTGGCGGACGTCGTCTCGACATTGGGCATCTGGTGATGGTTCCCGGCTTTCGCTATGGATGTGCTTCGTATACCGGGAAGGCATCTCCATGGCAAAGCCGCCACGGCAAAGACGGGTGAGAGCATGAGCAAGAAAAAAGCCGAGAAGAAGAACAAGACCGGCAAGAAGAAGGGCGCCTATGAGGCCGTCGATATCGCTCCGGCGATCACCCAGGCCGCGCGTTCCATGCGCACAGCGCTCAGCCACATGCTGTCGGAAAGCGGGCTTTATGCGGGACAGGACGGTGTCATCATGCTGCTCGCCGAAGAGGATGGCCTGACGCCGGGGCATCTGGCCGACAAGCTGGGCGTCAAGGCGCCGACCATGACGCGCACGATCGGCCGAATGGAAGCACAGGGGTTTCTGGAGCGCCGTTCCGATGACAGCGACGGTCGTCTTGCCAAGGTGCATCTGACCGAACTCGGGCGCAAGAGCGTGGAACAGATCGAGCGTTCGACAGCCGGTTGCGGTGCGCTGGCGGCGAAGGGCCTGTCCGACAAGGAGGTCAAGACGCTGATCAAGCTGTTGCGGACGGTGGATGAAAACCTGCAGCCGGGCGAAGACTGAAAGTCGCAGGCAAACCGCGTTTCAAAGCTTGCGAAACGGAATTAAATTGTTTTAATAATTTAAATCCCGATTGCGCCTCCGTTTGGTGCGTCTCACCCCGGAGGACTTGTGGCCCAAAAGATCAAGCTGTCGACGATCGCCGAAAGCCTCGGGCTTTCGACGGCAACCATTTCCCTTGCCCTTCGTGACAGCCCGCTGGTGGCCACCGATACCCGCGAAAAGATCAAGGAACAGGCGCGCGCGCTCGGTTATATCTATAACCGCCGTGCCGCCAGCCTGCGCACCTCGCGCTCCGGCATTATCGGCGTCGTGGTGCATGACATCATGAACCCGTTCTACGGCGAAATCCTCAAAGCCATCGAGACCGAACTCGACCGCAATCGCCAGACCTTCATTCTTTCCAACCATTACGATTCGGTCGAAAAGCAGCGCAATTTCATCGAAACGCTGCTGCAGCTCGGCGGTGATGGCGTCATCATGTCGCCGGCCATCGGCACGCCGATCGAGGATGTGCGACTGGCGGAAACCAACGGCATGCCGCTGATCCTCGTGGCCCGCTCGCTGGAAGGCACGGCGCTGCCGACCTATCGCGGCGACGACAGCTACGGCATTTCGCTCGCCACCAATCACCTGATCGGGCTTGGCCACAAAAGCATCGCCATGATCGGCGGCACCGACCAGACATCGACCGGTCGCGACCGTTATCAGGGTTATGTCAACGCTCTGCGCAAGGCCGGTATCGAGGTCGATCCCGAACTGCGCATTCCCGGCCCGCGCTCCATGCAGGGCGGTTTCGAGGCGGCGGTGAATTTTCTGTCGCTGCCGCAGAAGCCGACGGCTGCCGTCTGCTGGAACGATCTTGTCGCCATCGGCCTGATGAATGGCATTGCCCGTGCCGGACTCGTGGTGGGGCAGGATATTTCCGTCACCGGTTACGATGACCTCGAACAGGCTTCCATCTCCGTACCGGCACTCACCACGGTATCCAACCAGCAGGCCGAAGTCGGCCGTCTGGCGGCACGCGCGCTTCTCGATCGCCTTGCCGGCAGCCACGAGCCGGATGGCATCCATCTCATCAAGCCGGAAATGCGTATCCGCCAGTCGACGGGCCTGTATCGCCCGCGCTGAGTCGCATCCCACCTTTTAGAGATCAGCACAGGAAAAAGAGCATGACCGACAAGCCCGTCACCGTCCTCATTCCCGGACGTATTCATCCGCGTGTTCTGGAGCGGTTGGAGAAAAGTTTTGACGTGGTGAAGGTGGCGGGCCAGGGCGGCGAACTGGAGCTGGATGAAGAGACCCGCGCAAAGGTGCGCGCCGTCGCCCTGTTCGGCACGCTGCAAAAGCCGTGGATGGACAAGCTGCCGAACCTTGAAATCGTCTCGAATTTCGGTGTCGGTTATGATGGTGTCGATGCGACATACGCGGCTAGCAAAGGCATTGTCGTCACCCACACGCCCGATGTTTTGAACGACGAAGTGGCCGATACGACCATCGGCCTGCTGCTCAACACCGTGCGTCGCCTGCCGTTGGCCGAGGACTGGTTGCGCAGCGGTCGCTGGAAGGCGGAAGGGCCGTTTACGCTGTCGCCGCTGTCGCTGAAAGGCCGCCATGTCGGCCTGCTGGGGCTTGGCCGAATCGGCCTGGAAATTGCCCAGCGGTTGGAAGCCTTCAAGCTGAAGATCAGCTATCACACCCGCACCGCCCGCACGGATGTGCCCTACACACATTTTTCCTCGCTGAAGGAGATGGCGGAAGCGGTCGATACGCTGATCTGCATCGTGCCCGGCACGGCCGCCACCCACAAGATCATCAATGCCGACATCCTCTCCGCACTCGGCCCCAACGGCGTGTTCATCAATGTCGGCCGCGGATCGAGCGTCGATGAAGAGGCGCTGGCTGCCGCGCTGCGCAACGGCACCATCGCCGCTGCCGGCCTCGACGTGTTTTACCAGGAACCGACCACGGCCGCCGATTTCCTCGATCTCGACAATGCGTCACTGCTGCCGCATGTCGCCTCCGCCTCGGTGCCGACACGCAATGCCATGGCCGATCTGGTGGTCGATAACCTGATTCAGTGGTTCGATCATAAGAAGGTGCTGGCGCCGGTGCCGGAAACACCGGTCAAGGGGTGAGTGCCCGATGAGCCGATGCAAGCTGCAGATCAGACGAGCGCCTGATATCGGCGAGGCATGGGGTCGGCTGACCGTCGCGATCGACAACAGGACGCTGTTCGATATCGAGGCGGGTGAGACGAAGGCTGCGCTGTGCGAGCCGGGTGATGCGACGATCATCGTCACTGCCTCGGACGGGCGCGGCTTTTCGCGGCGCATGGCTCTGCCGCCGGAGCATGTCCTTGTTCTGTCGCTGCATGCGGTTGCACCGGTGTGGTGGCGGACCTTGCTGGGCGTTTCGCGGTTCCTCGATTTTACGGAAATAGCGCGAACTCCTATCGGCCCCTCCGAGCCCGGCCCGGCCAGCCAACTGACGCAGCAGATGTGGATCGGCCACGCCGCCAATGAAGGCGCGCTACACGCGCTGATGGCCGAGCGAGACGGCTATTATTCGGACGACAATGCCGAACGCGAGGATACGCCGGAGCATATGGCTCTATCTGGCTTCGCGGAGGCGATGGGTCAGCCGTCCTACGATCACGACTTTCTCGAATACGGATTTGCAAAACCGGGCGACGATCTGGAAAGCCGTTTTGCCGGACATTCCTGGGTCGAGGCATGGGCGCCGGTTCTGCGTGACACGCTATCTGCCGAGGAACTTGCCGACATCAATGTCTTCGTGATGTTCGGCGTCGATCGCGATCCGCAGTTCGGCGATCGCCGGCAGATCCGCCAGCCGCGTGATCTGGCGCTCACCGATATCCGCTTGCGCTATATCGGTGAGATCAACCATCCCGTCCGATCCTGACGGCCGGGCCTTATTCTGCCGCGAGGTTACGCACAGGCGCTGCGGTTTTTCCCGCCGC
The DNA here is from genome assembly GCF_004343585.1 of Neorhizobium sp. JUb45. Taxonomy (GTDB): domain Bacteria; phylum Pseudomonadota; class Alphaproteobacteria; order Rhizobiales; family Rhizobiaceae; genus Neorhizobium. The sequence continues at coordinate 347,971 of NZ_SLYW01000001.1, forward strand.
ATAATCCCGTACGGCATCACCAAATGCTTCAAAAAGCTGGCGTGACGGCTGATCGACAGCTGCCCAATATTCCGGATGCCATTGCACGCCGACGGCAAAATTTTTCGCATCGATGACCGAGACGGCCTCGATCGTGCCGTCTGCCGCCGTTGCCTCGACCTGCAGGCTCGGTGCGGTCCTGGCGATCGCCTGCCGGTGCAGCGAGTTCACCTGCACCTCGCCGGCCATGCCGAGATAATTGGCGATGCAGGAGCCTTCCCTGACGAAAACCGGTTGGCGGATCGAATACATCACGTCGCGATCGGCATGTTCCGGCTTGCGGTGATCCCAGATACCTTCTTCCTCCTGGATTTCGCTGGCCAGCGTGCCGCCGAGCGCGACGTTCAGTTCCTGGATGCCGCGGCAGATGGCGAGAAGCGGAATGCCACGAGCGATGGCGCGGCGGATCAGCTCTAGCGAGGTGGCGTCGCGGGCCAGATCGAACGGGCCATCCTTGTCCGTTGCCTCAAGGCCATAGCGGGACGGGTGTACATTGCTGGCGGCGCCCGAAATCAGCACGCCATCGACGCGGTCGAGCAGGCTATCGATATCGTTACCGTCCTCGAAGGCGGGTACGATGATCGGCATGGCCCCGGCCACCTGAAGTGCTGCCTTGGCATACTGGTTGGGCGTGGCATGCCACAAAGCGCCTTCGATCTCCTTGATATCGGCGGGAATGGCAACGATCGGCTTGGGCATGCGAGAGGCTCCGAAAGGCTGGTCTGGATCAGCCTTTTGGCGCTGCTCACGGATGGAAGTCAAGCGCGCCGATGCAACCTTGGTCGCCGTACCGGGCAAAGTCTATTCGGGCACATGTGTGTCGACGCCAAGCAATGTGCGGCGACGTCTAAGACGAAAGTCTCATGTGCTGCGGCTGTTCCTGCATTCGAAAATACAGATGCCACGCTTGCCAGTGATCAAACGTCATGGTTGTTTCATATACGGTCGCGGGATTGGAGAGAGGCCCGTGGTCCGGTTCAACGTGAAGCTCACTGGGAGGTGAACATGGATCGTCGTGCATTCTTCAAAAAAGCGGCTGCCACGGGGGCGGGCGCTGCTGCCGCAAGCGTTCTGGCGGCACCCGCCATCGCGCAGGAAAATCCTAAGATCAGCTGGCGCCTGACCTCGTCGTTTCCGAAATCGCTGGATACGATCTGGGGCGGTGCCGAGGATATTGCCAAGCGGGTGAGCGAGGCGACCGGCGGCAATTTCACCATCCAGACCTATGCGGCCGGCGAAATCGTGCCTGGTCTGCAGGCGGCGGATGCAGTGAGCAACGGCACGGTCGAGATGTGCCATACCTGCTCCTATTATTACGTCGGCAAGGACCCGACCTTTGCGATCGGCACGGCCATTCCCTTCGGCCTCAATGCGCGGCTGACCAATGCCTGGTTCTATGAGGGCAACGGCAACACGTTGCTCAACGAGTTTTATGCCACCCACAAGCTTTACGGCATGATTGCCGGCAATACCGGTGCGCAGATGGGCGGCTGGTTCCGCAAGGAGATCAATACGGTCGACGACCTCAAGGGCGTGAAGATGCGCATTGCCGGCCTCGCTGGCCGCGTCGTCGAAAAGCTCGGCGTGGTGCCGCAGCAGATCGCCGGCGGTGACATCTATCCGGCGCTGGAGAAGGGGACGATCGATGCCGCCGAATGGATCGGCCCCTATGACGATCAGAAGCTCGGTTTCTACAAGGTCGCCAAGTATTACTACTATCCGGCCTTCTGGGAAGGCGGCCCGGCCATTCATGCGCTGATCAATCTCGACAAGTGGAACAGCCTGCCGAAACAGTATCAGGCGGCGCTGACGGATGCGGCGGCCTATGCCAATACCAACATGATGGCGAAATACGACCTGAAAAACCCGATTGCCGTCAAGCAACTGGTCGGGCAGGGCACGGTGCTGCGGCCATTCAGCCAGGAAATTCTCGAGGCCTGCTATGGCGCTGCCATGGAGGTCTACAAGGATATTTCCTCCAAGAACGAATGGTTCAAGAAGATCTACGAGGATCAGGTCGCCTTCAAGAAGGAAGGCTACCTCTGGATGCAGCTGTCGGAATACACCTATGACACGTTCATGATGATCCAGCAGCGCAACGGCAAGCTCTGACCACGCGCACGCTCTGAAACTGTGATGCCCCGGCTGAAAAGCTCGGGGCATTTTTTCAAACGCGATTACAATTTTTGCGTGCAAACGATTGCGTTCGCCACATCATGAAATACAGTTGAAATGTTGGAGAGCAGAAGCAGCATACTCCGAGGCCAGCCGGAGTGTCGGTGAAGACGGGCTTCACCGACTTAGGCATAAGCCTTGCTCTCGAACCGGAGGTGATGCGATGTGGAAACCACTGAGCATTACACTGCATTTTAGGAAGACCCGGACAGGCTGGTCAGTCGCGTTCCGGATCAACTTCCGTATCAAGTAGTAAATGAGGGCAGAGCTCCAACTCTGCCCTCACTCCGCAAATATATCCCCGATACCCTCTATCGGCAAGGGCAACCTTTACGGGTTTATCTTTGGCGGTTCGCCAAAGTTCGGCATGCCCGGCAGGCCGCCCGGTTGTGCCGGTGCGCCGTCCATCGGTGGCAGGCCGAAATTCGGCATCTGGTTGCCGCCGCCGTTGCCGAAGCCCGGTATCTCGATCTTGATGGAATCGAGGTCGACTTCCGGTGCCTTGTCCAGCCAGTAGGTGACCGATTCCGGCCAGAAGATCACGATGGCGACGAGGATCAGCTGCATGCCGAGCCATGGAATGGCACCGAGATAGATGTCCTTGGTCTTTACCGATTTGGGCGCGATCGAGCGCAGGTAGAACAGCGCAAAACCGAAAGGCGGGTGCATGAACGAGGTCTGCATGTTGATGCAGATCAGCACACCGAACCAGATCAGGTCGATGCCGAGCGCATTGGCGACCGGCACCAGCATCGGGATGACGATGAAGGCGATCTCGAAGAAATCGAGAAAGAAGGCCAGGAAAAAGATGAAGATGTTGACGAAGATCAGAAAACCGATCGCGCCGCCGGGGACGTGAGACAACAGGTGCTCGATCCAAAGGCCGCCGTTCATGCCCTGGAAAACCAGGCTGAAACAGGTGGCGCCGACGAGGATGAACACCACCATGGAGGTGATCTGCATCGTCGTGTGCATGCCCTGTTTGGTCAGATCCCAGGTCAGGCGGCCATGCAGCGCGGCGATGCCCATGGCACCGACGACACCGAGCGCCCCGGCTTCCGTTGGGGTTGCAAGCCCGAGGAAGATGGTGCCGAGCACGAGAAAGATCAGCACGATCGAGGGAATCATGCCCCAGAGCACGCGCATGACCAGCGCCATGTTCATTTCGCCACGCGCTTCCGGCGGCAGGGCCGGCACGTCCTTGGGACGGAAGATGGAGAGCGCCAGAATGAACAGCAGGAAGATCGTGACCTGCAGGATAGAGGGGCCGATGGCGCCGAGATACATGTCGCCGACCGACCGGCCGAGCTGGTCAGCCAGAACGATCAGCACGAGCGACGGCGGGATGACCTGGGTGATCGTGCCGGATGCGGCGATAACGCCGGTCGCGACACGCGGGTTGTAGCCGTATTTCAGCATGATCGGCAGCGATATCACGCCCATGGTGATGACCGAGGCGGCTACCGTGCCGGTGATGGCACCCAAAATGGCGCCGACGACGATGACCGCATAGGCAAGGCCGCCCGGAATGGCGCCGAACAGTTTGCCTGTGCCTTCGAGCAGGTCTTCCGCAAGGCCACATCGCTCGAGGATGGCGCCCATGAAGGTGAAGAAGGGAATGGCCAGCAGAAGATCGTTGGAGACGATGCCAAAGATGCGGAAGGGCAGGGCCTGCAGAAACACTTCCTCGAAATGGCCGGTAAACACTCCGAGTATGCCGAAGAACAGGCCGACCGCCGCCAATGAGAAGGCGACGGGAAAACCGTAGAGCATGAAGAGGATCATGCCGAGGAACATCAGGGGCGGCATCACACCGTAAGCGAACATCGTCTCTCTCCCGGTATGATTACTGAAGCGGTTTTTCGTAGGTCGTGTCGACGGCGGCAAGGCCCATCAGCGCGGCGATGCGCTTCACCAGTTCCGACAGGCCCTGCAATACGAGCAGAGCGAAACCGGCGAAGATGATCAGCTTGACCGGCCAGCGGATGAGGCCGCCCGCATTCGACGAGACTTCGCCCTGCAGCCATGACAGCCAGAAAAACGGAAAACAGATCCAGGCGAGATAGGCGCAGGCCGGGATGAGAAAGACCACGAGGCCGATGATATCGATCCACAACCGCTTGGTTTCAGAAACGGCCCCATAGATCAGGTCGACGCGCACATGTTCGTTCAGCCGCAGCGTATGGGCAGCACCGAGAAGCACGATGAATGCGAACATATACCACTGGATTTCCAGCCAGCCATTCGAACTGATGTTGAATGTATAGCGGATGAGAGCATTGCCGGCGCTGACAAGGCAGCAAAACAACACGAGATACCCGGAAAATTTTCCTATGATCTCGCTGAGCCTGTCGACCAGGCTGCTGAAACGAAGCAATACCGCCATTTATCCCCCCGGATGGTTCCTCTTCCATCCTTCTCCTCTTTAGGCGATGTAACAAAACAGTCGTCAAATTGAAAGACGGCGCTTATGCAACTTTCGTTGCTGCGGCGGCGAAGACACAGTAGTCTTGACAGGTGTTCGGTTCGCATCGGACAAATACAGTCGATCAATGATGGGCGAACACGCGGTGGTCGTCCGATGCTTATCTGGGAGGAGCGGGCATGGAACATCATAACAGCGGGCCGGTCGAAACCGGTGCCGAGATGGATTATCGCGAACACGAAAAGACTTACGACCGTTTTCTGGCCGGATCCAAATGGGGTTCCATGGCCGTCGTGGTGCTGCTGATTGCCATGGCCGTCGGGTTTCTGTCGGGCGGAGGTTTCCTCGGCGGCCTGATCGTCTTCATCGTTCTCAATATCGCCGGCGTTTTCCTGCTGCGCTGAGTTTCACGTCATTGCCCTGAAACGACTTCGGCCCCGCTGATACGGGGCCGAGCGCAATGTCGATTTCTCAATCGGCAGATGTTCAGGAAGCGCTGCCGCGTGTGCGGGCGAGGCCGTCCTTGGCCGGCTTGTAGTTCGGATCGAGGCGTGCCGCATGCGAATAGGACTTTGCCGCACGCGCCTTGTCGCCACGGCGCTCATAGACCAGTGCCTGGTTGGCCCAGGATTCGGCGAGCTTGTCATCCAGTTCGATGGCGTGGTTGAAGTCGGCGAATGCGTTTTCGTCGTCGTTCAGCGCCACGTAGGAAACGCCGCGGCCGTTATAGGGTTCGGCCGAGGTCGAGGACAGCGAGATCGCCTTGGAGAAATCGTCGATCGCCTGAGCGTGCTGGCCACGGCTCTGCAGGATCAGGCCGCGTCCGTGATAGGCGCGTCCGTCCGTCGTTTCCAGCTGGATAGCCTTGGTGAAATCGTTGAAGGCATCGTTGGTGCGGCCGGCCTGGCGATAGATGTTGCCGCGGCCGATATAGGCTGCGTCATAGTTCGAATTGATCTGCAGTGCGGCGTTGTAATCGTTTGCTGCTTCAACGGGCTTGCCCATGTTGCGATAGACCAGCGCGCGGTTGGCATAGGCCTGATAGAACTGTGGGTTGAGCTGCAGGGCGCGGTTGAAATCGTCAAGCGCACGACGGAAATCGCCGGCGCGGCCGTAAGCGGAGCCACGAACGTTGTAGCCTTCCGGATCCTGCGGGTTGGCGTTGATGACCGATGTCAGCGAAGCGATGTTCTGTTCAGAGCCCTGGGCGCGATCGACGCGGATCGTGTCCATCGAGGTCACGGTCGACTGGCAGGCGGTCAGCGCGCTGGCGGCGAGCAGGATAAGGGCGATGGGGGCGATGCCGCGACGCCTGCGGGCTGTGGAATGCGAAACACCATTCGAAATGGAGTGAGCGGCAGTCATGGCAGCCATCAGGCGCTTGTCCTCATATGAGCAGGGACGCCGGCCCGAGAAAAAATCACGGCGGACATCCAGACAGAAATCAAAAAGCGGCGGCGTCCGTTAGAGGTCGCCGCCGCTCTTAAGCATGAGAAAACGTCGAAAAGACGACAGATTAGCGAGCCGGGCGCGCAGGACGCGGGGTCTGCGGCAGCAGGCCTTCGCGCTGCATGCGCTTGCGGGCCAGCTTGCGAACGCGGCGAACAGCTTCAGCCTTTTCGCGAACGCGCTTTTCCGAAGGCTTTTCATAGCTTTCGCGCATCTTCATTTCGCGGAAAACGCCTTCGCGCTGCAGCTTCTTCTTGAGAGCGCGGAGAGCCTGATCAACGTTGTTGTCGCGGACTAGTACCTGCACGAGAAATCCCGATCCTTTGGTTTGGTGTCGCCGTTCCTCGACAGGATTTTCGGCGATAAAGTTACGTGCGCGCGGCGTTAACCGTGCGATTTGGCAGCGCTCTTAACAGGGCGGTGGGGTAAAGTCCAGATGTTAACCAGGGCTAACGCGAAAAATCGCCGTTATCAACGGCTTCAGCAGCCGCTACCATACCCTATATTCTTTCAGGAACGCACCTGTCCCCCGTGGACGGTTCGCGGGTAATAGCTTCCCAGACTATTGAACATTTTGGAGATTTTTCATGCGCAGCGCCATATATTCGCAATTCGGAACGCCTTTGAAGGTTTTGACCATCGAAGACAGGCCGGTGCCGGAGCCGGGACCCGGCGAAGTGCGCATCCGTATGGCAATGGCTGCCATCCACAACCATGATCTGCTGACGATAGAGGGCAAGTATGGCAGCCTGCCGGCTCTGCCGGCGGTTGCCGGCACCGAGGCGACGGGGACGGTGGATGCGCTGGGCGAGGGCGTGACGCATCTGAAGATCGGTCAGCGGGTCGCTGTGTCGGGCAAGGGCACATGGGCCGATTATTATCTCGCATCGGCTGCGATGGCGGTGCCGCTGCCCGACTCGATCCATGACACGGCTGCAGCGCAATTGATCTCCATGCCGCTCAGCGCACTGACATTGCTCGATTTCGTCGGCGCCGAAAAGGGCGACTGGCTGATCCAGAACGCTGCCAATGGGGCCGTTGGCAAGACGCTGGCGATGTTTGCAAAGAAGCGCGGCATCCGCGTCGTCAATCTCGTGCGCCGCGACGACGCGGTCAGCGAGCTTGCGGATCTGGGTATCGAGGATGTCGTCTCGACGACGCAGGAAGGCTGGCGAGAGACGGTGCGAGCGATCACCGGCGGCGCGCCGATCAAGGCCGGTGTCGATGGTGTCGGTGGGCCGGCCTCGGGCGAACTGGTGTCCACGCTTGGCGACAACGGCCTGCTGGTGTCCTTCGGCCTGATGTCCGGACAGCCGATGCAGCTTTCGGCCAGCGACATGATTTTCAAGCAGGCGACGGTCAAGGGGTTCTGGCTTGCCAAGATCGCGCCGACGCTGCCTGTCGAAAAATTGAAGAGCATGATCGGCGAGATTGTCGAGAGTGTCGCAAAGGGCGAGGTGGAATTGACCGTTTCCGACGTGTTCGACCTGTCGGACGTGGCGAAAGCGGCCGCTGCGGCGGGGGAAACGGGCCGCAAGGGCAAGGTTCTCATCCGGGGCTGATCGCCGATCGATTTTTCGCCGTGTCGAAACAATCCTCTCATGCGTCGCAAAACAGCCATTGCGGCGCATATTGATTTGCGATGGGTATGACACTACCCAAGTCATTGCGGCCGCAAGGCCCTTGAGGTGGAGCAAAGAAGAGAGGCCAGATGCGCAGATATTCGGTTTTCGCCATCGCACGCGAGGCAATGCGTGCCCATAAGGGCTGGGACCAGCAATGGACCTCGCCAGAACCGCGCTCCGCTTATGATGTCATCATCATCGGTGCCGGCGGTCATGGTCTGGGAGCCGCCTATTATCTCGCCAAGGAACATGGCATCACCAATATCGCGGTGATCGAGAAGGGCTGGCTCGGCGGCGGCAATACCGGCCGCAACACCACCATCATCCGCTCCAACTATCTCTATGAAGAGAGCATGGACATCTACGAGCATTCCCTCAAATTGTGGGAAGGCCTGAGCCAGGATCTCAACTACAACACCATGTATTCGCCGCGCGGCGTGATGATGTTGTCGCACAACATCCACGACCAGCAGTCGTTCAAGCGGCATATCAATGCCAACCGGCTTTACGGCATCGACAACGAGTGGATGACACCGGAACAGGCCAAGGCGTTTGTGCCGGTTCTCGATATCTCGAAAACGGCGCGTTACCCGATCAATGGTGCAGCCCTGCAGCGCCGTGGTGGCACCGCCCGTCATGATGCTGTCGCCTGGGGTTACGCACGCGCAGCCGCCGACCGTGGTGTGCACATCATCCAGAATTGCGAAGTCACCGACATCCGTCGCGGCCCGGCTGGCGAAGTGCAGGGTGTCGAGACCTCCAAGGGTTTCATCGGCGCCAAGAAGATCGGCGTTTCCGCTGCCGGCCATTCGTCGGTGGTGATGGAAATGGCGGGGGTACGCGTGCCGTTGCATTCCAACCCATTGCAGGCGCTGGTGTCCGAACCGTTGAAGCCGATCTTCCCCTGCGTGGTCATGTCCAACACCGTGCATGCCTATATCTCGCAGTCCGACAAGGGCGAGCTGGTCATCGGCGCCGGTACCGACCAGTACAACTCCTATAGCCAGACCGGCGGCCTGCAGATCATCACGCATACGCTCGATGCCATCTGCGAACTGTTTCCGATCTTCCGCCGCGTGAAAATGATGCGCCAGTGGGGCGGCATTACCGACAACACGCCGGATCGTTCGCCGATCCAGGGCGTGACGCCGGTGCCGGGCCTGTTCGTCAATTGCGGCTGGGGTACAGGCGGTTTCAAGGCGACGCCGGGATCTGCCAACCTGTTCGCGCATCTGATTGCCAAGGGCGAACCGCATCGTCTGGCTGCGGGCCTCAACCTCGACCGTTTCCGTACCGGCCGCCTGATCGACGAAGCGGCCGCTGCCGCCGTCGCGCATTGATAAATAGGGGATAGACCAGATGCTTTTGATCCATTGCCCCTATTGCGAGGAAGAGCGTTCCGAGCTGGAATTCCGCTGGGCCGGCGAAGCACATATCGCCCGGCCGGAAAATATCGCGGCTATTTCTGACGAAGAATTCGCCGAATACTTTTTCCTGCGCAACAACGAAAAAGGCGTCACCTACGAACGGTGGCGGCATATCCATGGCTGCGGTCGCTTCTTCAACGCGGCGCGCGATACGGTGAGCGACAAGTTCCTGATGACCTACAAGGCAGGCCTTCCGAAACAGCCTATCCCCGCTGCGACAAAAGCCGAGGCGATTGCCGAGGAAAAGACTGTAGAAACGTGGGAACAGACGGAAGGAGACGCCCGATGAGCGCATCCTCCAATTCCGGCGCATTCCGCATCAAGGGCGCTGGTCGCCTGACGCCGGCGCGCACCGCTCGTTTCACCTTCGACGGCAAGACCTATACGGCGCTTGAAGGCGATACGGTCGCCTCCGCGCTTCTGGCGCATGGCGTGCATCTGCTTGGCCGTTCGTTCAAATATCACCGTCCGCGCGGCATTCTTTCGGCTGGACCGGAAGAGCCGAATGCGCTCCTCGACGTGTCGCGTGATGCATCCCGCCGTCAGCCGAACGTGCGTGCTACCGTGCAGGAAGTGTTCGATGGCGCAAAGATCGCCTCGCAGAACCGCTGGCCGTCGCTGAAACATGATATCGGCGCTTTCAACGATCTGCTGTCGCCGTTCTTCGCCGCCGGATTTTACTACAAGACTTTCATGTGGCCGAAGGAAGCCTGGCACAAACTCTATGAGCCGATCATCCGCCGTGCGGCCGGTCTCGGCGAAGCGCCGAAGGAAGGCGATACCGACCATTACGCCAGCCGCTACGAACATTGCGACGTGCTGATCGCCGGTGCCGGCGTGGCTGGTCTGACGGCAGCACTCTCTGCTGCCGCGACCGGTGCAAAGGTCATCCTTGTCGATGAACAGCCGGAAGTGGGCGGTGCGCTGCATTTCGACTCATCGACCGAGATCGATGGCAAGAACGGTTTTGACTGGGCGCAAGGCGTTGCTGCCAAGCTGAAGGCCATGCCGAATGTCACCGTGCTCAATCGCACCACGGTATTCGGTTATTACAATCACGGTTTCCTCGGGCTTGCCGAACGTGTCACCGACCATCTGGCCCTGCCTTCGAAGGAGCTGCCGCGCGAACGTCTGTGGCAGGTGCGGGCAAAGAAGGTGATCCTCGCGACCGGTTCGATCGAGCGCCACATGGTGTTCGCCAACAATGACCGTCCCGGCATCATGCTCGCCTCGGCTGCGCGGACCTTTCTCAACCATCACGGTGTTGCCGTCGGTCGCGCGGTGGCCGTCTACACGGCGCATGACAGTGCTTATGAGGCGGCATTCGACCTGAAACGTGCCGGTATCGATGTGGTTGCCATCATCGACAATCGTCAGGTATCCGGTGAAGCGGTGCTGGCCGAGGCCCGTTCTCTCGGCATCGAGGTTCTGCTGTCGCATTCCGTGCTCGATACGGCGGGTCGCCATCGCGTCTCTTCGATCACCGTTGCCCGCAATGGCGAGAAGAATAGCCGCAAGCTCAAGGTCGATGCGCTGCTGGTCTCGGCCGGCTGGACGCCCTCCGTGCATCTGTTTTCGCAATCGCGCGGAAAACTGCGGTTTGATGCCGAAAGCGACCGCTTCCTGCCGGATATCTATGCGCAGGACTGCATCTCGGTCGGCGCCTGCAACGGCACCGACGACCTTTCGACGCTGATCGGCGAGGCGCTGTCGGCTGGTGCCGAAATGGCCGGGCATAAGGGCGCGGCGAGCATAGACGCCATCGCCTTTGCCGGCTCCAATCTCTATGAGTGGACGGGCGGCATGATCGGTGCGGCCGAAGGGGCCGGGCCTGATACGGCGGTCAAGGCCTTTGTCGATTTCCAGCATGACGTGACCGCCAAGGACATCCGCCTTGCCGTGCGCGAAGGCATGCATTCGATCGAGCATATCAAGCGCTTCACCACCAATGGCATGGCGTCCGATCAGGGCAAGCTGTCCAATATGCATGGCTTGGCAATCGCCTCGGAAATGCTCGGAAGGCCGATCCCGCAGGTGGGCCTCACCACGTTCCGTGCACCGTATACGCCGGTGACCTACGGCACGCTGGTGGCGCATTCGCGTGGCGAGCTTTTCGATCCGGCCCGCAAGACGCCGATGCACCATCTCGAAGCGGCCGAAGGTGCCGAATTCGAGGATGTCGGAAACTGGAAACGCGCCTGGTATTTTCCAAAGCGCGGCGAGGATATGCATGCTGCCGTCAACCGCGAGTGCAAGACGGTGCGTGATGTCGGCGGCGTGTTCGATGCCTCGACGCTCGGCAAGATCGAGGTGGTCGGGCCGGATGCGGCGCAGTTCCTCAACCTGCTCTACACCAATGCATGGGACACGCTGAAACCGGGCAAAAGCCGTTACGGCATCATGACCCGTGAAGACGGTTTCATCTATGACGATGGCGTCGTCGGGCGTCTGGCCGAAGATCGTTTCCATGTGACGACGACGACCGGCGGTGCGCCGCGCGTGTTGCAGCATATGGAAGATTATCTGCAGACGGAATTCCCCGATCTCAAGGTCTGGCTGACCTCGACCACCGAACAATGGGCGGTCATCGCCGTTCAGGGTCCGAAGGCGCGCGATATCATCGCGCCGTTCGTCGAGGGTCTCGACATCTCCAACGAAGCCTTTGCGCATATGAGTGTTGCCGAGTGCACGGTCATGGGTGTGGCCGCACGTCTGTTCCGTGTGTCGTTCACGGGTGAGGTCGGTTTTGAAGTCAACGTGCCGGCCGATTTCGGTCCGGCGGTGTGGTCGGCGATCTGGGAACGCGCGCAGTCGCTCGGCGCCTGCCTTTACGGCACCGAGACGATGCACGTGCTGCGTGCCGAAAAGGGTTATCTCATCGTCGGTCAGGATACCGATGGCACGGTCACCCCGGACGATGCGGGCTACGGTTGGGCCGTTTCCAAGAAGAAGACCGACTTTGTCGGCATCCGCGGCCTGAAACGCCCGGATCTGGTGCGCACCGGTCGCAAGCAACTGGTCGGGCTTCTGACGAAGGATCCGAACGAGGTGCTGGAGGAGGGCGGCCAGATCGTTGCCGATCCGAACCAGCCGAAACCGATGACCATGCTTGGGCATGTCACGTCTTCCTACTGGTCGGAAAATCTCGGACGCTCGATTGCCATCGCTCTGGTGGCCGGTGGCCGCGACAAGATGGGGCAGCGGCTTTACGTGCCGATGAAGGATAAGGTGATCGAGGTCGAAGTCACCGACGTGGTGTTCGTGGATAAGGAAGGAGGCCGTATCAATGGTTGAGGTCGCAACAAGAACCCTTCCGCTTTCCGGCGTTCACGGCGGTTCGTCCAAGGTGCGGCTGGAGCCGGCAGCACCTGCCGCGCGCATCAACCTGCGGGTTCGTGCCGAAGACGTGGCGGCGCTGTCTGCAGCGCTTGGCGTCGATCTGCCGGTCAGGCCGAAGACGTCGGCATCCGCCAATGGTCGCACCGCGCTCTGGATCGGGCCGGATGAATGGCTGGTGATTGCCGAAGGCAATACGGATATCGGCAGCATGCTGGTGGCGGCGGCCGCCAAATCCGGCGCGTTGCATTCGGCCACCGACGTGTCCCATCGTAACACGGCGATCCTCGTCTCCGGCGCCGGAGCGGCTGCGGCCATCAATACCGGTTGCCCGCAGGACCTGTCGCTGCAGGCATTTCCTGTCGGTGCATGCTCGCGCACCATCTTTGGCAAGGTGGAGATCGTTCTGCTGAGAACCGCCGAAGATGCTTTCCGGGTCGAGGTCTGGCGGTCGTTTTCGGATTATGCGTTTGGGATGCTGGCGGAAGGCGCGAGGGACGCGGCGCTCTGAGGGCGCCGCTGACGGTCACTCACCGGGTTGGCGGTTCTTGCGTCTTTGCCTGCGATCCAGATCCCACTCGTGCAGTTGGGCTGCAACAAACGCCAATACGACAATTCCCGCAGGTAGAACGATCGAATAGAAAAACCAGAAGTCCATTACGCAAGCCTCCTGAGTATTCGTCTCGCACGATAATGTAGTGCTATCGCGCCGAGAAACCAAGCTGTGAGCGTCACGGTCATGCGCAATGTCGACAACGTGCTGAAGACTGCAAGGCTATAAGCGTAACCCGCAAGTGGCGTCGCTATTCCCACAGTAAAACATGCTGTCGAGGCGCGATCCAGCGCATTCGCCAGCAGCTTGGTCTGCTCGATTTCTGCCGGATCAAGTCTACTCATCATTACATCCCTAAAATACAAACGCAATCATAGGGTGTGTTTGGGTGCTGTCAAATGTGGGCGAGCGACCGCATGATCTTGCTTGTCACCACCCCTTCCACTTCACCCACCGTCCGTGAAAATCGACGCGTCCCAGTTCGCGTTTTTCTCCGCCCGGCCAGATCTGCAGGCTGATTGTCGCGCCGTCTTGTCTGTCGTCGGCTTCCATCTGCAGGCGGGCGAGCGGCGTGCTTTTGGTGGCGCGGTTGCCGGCTTCGGTAATGGTGGCTTCGCCGCGGGCGCGTAAAGCTGCCGGCAGATATTGCCAGGCGATCGAGTGGTAGATGACGCGCACCGCGCCGGTCGGTGGTTTCACCAGTTCGCGCGGCAGCCATTCCAGCGCATCGGCACGTTCTACCGGCGGCGGATCACCGACGGCGAGGTCAAGCGCGGCCGAGAGGCGTTGCAGACGGTCCGGCTGGTCGGCCCAGACATAGGACATCAGTCGCAGCCGGTCTTCTGCGGATGTCACGTCTAGCGGGTTGAGGTCACAGCCGAGGCGGCTGGCGATGGTGATCTCCGCATCGGGTGGCGGCGGCCCCTGCCAGTCGGGTTGCAACAGCACGGGGGAGGCGGGATCGCCCCATTCGAAACCGCCGAGATTGTAGCGATACCGGTCCCATTGCAGGTTGAGGCCGGCGCTTGCGCCGACTTCCAGCAGATCCAGCGGTTTTTCGAAGATTTCGGCGATGGTGAGAAAACCGGGCAGAAGCGCGTTGCAGCGGCGGATTTCATTGGTCTGCGGGGCCGATTGCAGCCGCTGGATGATGAAATCGCCATGCGCTTCGAAGGCGCCGGTAATGGCCTGCCAGAGCGTGTCGTCATCGGTTTCCTGCGGCGGATAGACGGCTTTCAGCGCTTCATCCTGACCCGACAGAACAAGTGCATGCAAGGAGCCGGCCAGCCGCAAGGGTATGAGATCGTTGTTGATCGAGGCATCACCCGGCCAGTCCAGAACAGCGCTGCCGACAGCGGTGCCATGGTCCAGTCGTTCAGCGGCGAGGCGGCACAGATGCGCGACAAAGGGTGATCCAAGCTCCGTCGCAGCCTTGACCTGCTTGCGAAAAGCATCGCGCACGGCGTTTTCACGATCCATCTCAAGGGTCATGTGTTTCTTCCTGCTGTCCTTAAAGGGATAGGTCGAGCCGCTTTTCCCGATCGATATAATCGCGTTGTTTGTCGGTGATGTAATCGCGCACGATCGGAGCGGCATCGCGCTTGCGCGACAGCTGCATGTGAAAGACCATCTGGCTGCCGGTGCGGAACATCATCTCGGCGCTGATCAGATAAAATTCCCACATGCGGGTAAAACGCTCGTCGTAAAGCGCGATCACCTTGTCGCGGTTGGCCTGAAAACGCGCGTTCCAGTGGGCGAGCGTCGTGGCGTAATGCACCCGCAGAACCTCCACATCGGTCACCCACAGGCTGTTCTGTTCTACAACCTCGAACACTTCGGAGAGCGCCGGCGAATAGGCGCCCGGAAAGATGTATTTGCGCAGCCATGGGCTTGCCATGCCCGGCGGGCTCATATGGCCGATCGAGTGCAGAACCATGACGCCGTCATCCGGCATCAACGTATTGATCTTGGAAAAGAACTCGTCGTAGTGGTGCACGCCGACATGTTCGAACATGCCGACCGAGACGATGCGGTCGAATTTTTCCGTGACGTCGCGATAGTCGCGCAGCTCGAATTTGACGCGGTCGGCCAGACCCGCTTTCTGGGCCCGTTCCGATGCCAGCGCCTGCTGTTCCTTCGACAGCGTCACGCCCAGAACCTGCACGTCTTCGAGGCTCGCGAGATAGAGCGCCAGATCGCCCCAGCCGCAGCCGATATCCAGCACTTTCATGCCCGGTTTCAGGCCGAGTTTTGCCGCCAGCAATCGCAGCTTGTTGCGTTGCGCCTGTTCCAGCGTTTCGCCGTCCTCGCGAAAATAGGCGCAGGAATACAGCATGTTGTCGTCGAGGAAGAGTTTGTAGAATTCGTTGCCGAGATCGTAGTGGTGGGCGACGTTCTGTTGGGCCTGCCCCTTGCGGTTGGACTGCTGGCGTTTGCGGAATTTCATCTTGATGGCCCGCAGCGCCTTTTGCAGTGGATAGGAGCCGAGCGACAGGCGGTTCACCGAAAACAGCGTCAAGAAATCCTGCAGCGTCGAGCCTTCCTCAAAGCGCATCGTGCCGTCCATATAGGCTTCGCCGGCCGCGAGTTCGGGATTGAAAACGAGGCTCTTGTAAAGCTTTGGATCGGTCAGCCGCATGGTGACCTCGAGACCCGGCGTGCCGGAGAAGATGTGGCGCTTGCCGTCGGCATCGATGACCGTCAGCTTGCCTTTGCGGATAAAGGATTTCATCATATGCGAGAGAGGAAACATGCAGCCTCCTGAGCCGGGGATGAATATCCCGAGCCTAACATCGCAATGGCTTGGCGTGCATCAGAAAATTGCGGTTTGCTTATCTCAGGCGTCCTCGGGCCGGTCCTTTGGATCGAACTGCACGATCGTCGTCCAGCTGCCGGTCAGCGCCGGCTTTTTTTCGTTCTCGATCTCGATCAAGATATCATAGGTGGTCATCAGCATGGCGGCACCGCGAAAGCGCGCTTCCTTCAGCGTGAAATGGCAGCGGATGCGGCTGCCGGTCTTGACCGGCGAGCCGAAGCGGATGTGATCGAAGCCGTAATTGAGGCCCATCGTCTGTTCACGGATCACCGGCAGGCTGTCGTAGTTCATCGTCGACAACAGCGACAGCGTCAGAAACCCATGGGCGATGGTGCCGCCGAACGGGCTCTCGCTCGCGGCGCGTTCAGGGTCGACATGGATGAACTGGTGGTCGTCGGTGGCATCGGCAAAGGTGTCGATCATCGTCTGGTCGACGGTGATCCAGCTGGACACGCCGATTTCCGTTCCGACGAGATCGCTTACATCCCTCAACGAAATTTCACGCGGCATGGATTTCTCTTTCGGATGGCAGGTGATTCCCGGCAAGTATCGCCAAGCTTTGCACACATCACATGGCGCAAAAAGCGATTTGCTGGCCGCAGGCTGGATCAGGCCTCGAGTGCGAAGCTGACGGACCGTGGCGGCAGCTCCATTCTAGTGATTGTGCCGGCATATGCCAGCGTTCTCCAGTTGTTTCCGGGCAGATCGGCAGCGACCGTTTCGTGGCCACGGTTGAACAGCACGGCGACACGGACGTTGCGCCCGCTGTCACGGTCCGGCTTGGCAAGCACCATGGTCAGCGTTGCCGCATCGCCGCGTTGCCAGTCCTCGACCGTCATTGCTGCACCGCTGGCGGAAAACCATGCGACATCGTCTGCGCCGGTCAGGAACGCCGTGTCGGCAAAGGCCGGAAAACGCCTGCGCATGCGCGCAAGAAAAGCGGTATGGGCGATGATGGCCGGATCGAGTTTTGCCCAGTCGACCCAGGTGATGGCATTGTCCTGGCAATAGGCGTTGTTGTTGCCGCGCTGCGAGCGCCCGCCTTCGTCACCCGCCGTCAGCATCACCGTGCCACGGCTGGCAAACAGCGTGGAGAGCAGGGCGATCACGTCGCGGCGGCGATTGTCGAGGATGTTTGGGTCTTCGGTCGCGCCTTCTGTGCCGTTGTTCCATGACAGGTTTTCGCCGTGGCCGTCGCGGTTGTCCTCGCCGTTTGCCTCGTTGTGCTTGTGCTGATGGGAAACGAGATCCATCAGCGTAAAGCCGTCATGGGCGGCGAGGAAATTGACGCTGCGGGTTTCGGTGAGGCCGTGGCGGGAAAAAATCTCGGAGGAGCCGGCAAGAGCGCTCGCCAGCGTGCCGGTCAGGCCATGGTCACCCCGCCAGTAGCGACGGATATCGTCGCGGGCGCGGTCGTTCCATTCGAGGAAGGGGGCTGGAAAATTGCCGAGCTGGTAACCGCCGGGGCCGATATCCCAGGGTTCGGCGATCATGATGCGGTCGGTCATAACGTCGTCGGCGAGGATGGCTGAAAGCGTGCCGCCATCGCGCACAAAAGCGTTTGCCGTGCGGCCGAGCACCGGGGCGAGGTCGAAACGGAAACCGTCGATACCGGCTTCGGACACGAAATGGCGCAGCGTGTCGATGATCAGTCGCTGCACCACCGGATGGTCGCAGGCAACCATGTTGCCGGTGCCGGTGTCGTTCACCAGCACATCGGGCGCATCCGGCAGATGGCGGTAATAGGAAAGGTTGTCGAGGCCGCGCATGGAAAGCGTCGCGCCGTAACGGTCGCTTTCGCCGGTGTGGTTGAACACGAGGTCGAGAATGGTGCCGATGCCGGCATCGTGCAGTTTCGCCACCGTCTCGCGTAGCTCGGTGATGCCGCCGGGGCAGAGGCGCGGATCGAGCGCCATGAAGGCGACGGGATTGTAACCCCAGCCGTTGGTTAGGCCCAGCGGGGGCAGATGGCGTTCGTCGATCCAGGCGGTGATCGGCATCAGTTCGATGGCATCGACGCCGATTTTCTGGAGATGCGCGATGATGGCGGGGTGGGCGAGTGCGGCGATGGTGCCACGCTGTTCTTCCGGCACATCCGGGTGCAGCATGGTGAAGGGGCGCACGGCGACTTCATAGACAAAACCGCCGGGTTTGAATTTTGGTGACGTGACGTTGATGGGGGCGGCCGGCGTGAGGATGGCTTTTGGCACGATATCGGCGGTGTCTTCGCCAAAACGCATCAGCCGGACATCGTGGCGGAAGGGGCGGTCGAGTTCGCGGGCGTAGGGGTCGACGAGGAGTTTTGACGGATCGAACCAGAGGCCGTGATCGGGATCGTAAGTGCCGTGGGCGCGAAAACCGTAACGCTGGCCGGCGGTGATGCCGGGAAGGGTGATGTGGTGGATGCCCTCATTACCGCGGATGAGCGTGTGGCGGGCGGTTTCGGTGTCGTTGTCGAACAGGCAGAGTTCGATCTTTTCGGCGGTCGAGGACCAGATGGCGAAGTGCGTGCCATCAGGGGTGAGGGTGGCGCCGAGGGGATAAGTGTGTGGCATTATGAGGTGTACCCCCCTCTGCCTTGCCAGGCATCTCCCCCACAAGGGGGGAGATCGGCTGGGGGCACGATCCTCGTTTCATCTCGATCGCTGAGATTATCGCGGACGCCGAGGAAAGAGAAAGGCGGGGCATCGCCACGTCCGATCTCCCCCCTTGTGGGGGAGATGCCCGGCAGGGCAGAGGGGGGCAGCGACATCCGTCGACCTTTCGTTTTCAGTAGCAAGAACCTCAGGTAATCACCGTCGGGGCATCACGGCCCGAACGCTTTTTCAGCTCGGAAATCTCGTCCGCTACCGCGATCAGGTCGGCCAAAGCCTCCTGCGTTTCGATGGCGTGACGGGATGCGTCCGGCTCGTAACGTTCGACGTAGAGGCGGATGGTGGCGCCCGAGGTGCCGGTGCCGGACAGACGGAAAACCACGCGGCTGCCGCCTTCGAACAGGACGCGCACGCCCTGGTTCTTGGACACCGAGCCATCGACCGGATCGTTATAGGCAAAGTCGTCGGCAGCGGCGACCTTCAGATTGCCGAATGCCTGGCCGGGAAGGGAGCTAAGCTTTTCGCGCAGGGCGGCAATCATGCCGTTGGCGGCGTCGCTGTCGACCTCTTCATAGTCGTGACGCGAATAGTAGTTGCGGCCGTATTCGGCCCAATGTTTGGTGACGATGTCGTAGGCGCTTTCCTTGCGCACGGCCAGAATGTTCAGCCAGAACAGCACGGCCCACAAACCATCCTTCTCACGCACGTGATCCGATCCGGTGCCAAAGCTTTCCTCGCCGCAGATGGTTGCCTTGCCGGCGTCGAGCAGGTTGCCGAAGAATTTCCAGCCGGTCGGCGTCTCATACATGCCGATGCCGAGTTTTTCCGCCACGCGGTCGGCGGCGGCGCTGGTCGGCATGGAGCGGGCGATGCCGGCAATGCCCTTGGCATAACCCGGTGCCAGCGTCGCGTTGGCGGCGATGATCGCAAGGCTGTCGGAGGGGGTGACGAACATGTTCTTGCCGACCACCATGTTGCGGTCGCCATCGCCATCGGAAGCGGCGCCGAAATCCGGGCCGGTCGGGCTCATGACGTCGTCATAAAGCTCCTTGGCGTGGACGAGGTTCGGGTCCGGGTGATGGCCGCCAAAATCCGGCAGCGGCGTGGAATTGCGCACCGAACCAGCCGGAGCGCCAAGACGCTTTTCGAGGATTTCCACGGCGTAAGGGCCGGTGACGGCGCCCATACTGTCGATCACGACCTTGAAGCCGCCGGCAATCAGCGCCTTGATCGCCGGGAAGTCGAACAGTTCTTCCATCAGGATGACGTAGTCGGTGACCGGATCGACCACTTCCACCGTCATACCCGCGAGATCGAAAGTGCCGATCTTGTCGAGATCGATATCGGCGACCTCGGCGATCTTGTAGGTATCGATGACCTGCGTGCGGGCAAAGATCGCGTCGGTGATCTTTTCAGGTGCCGGGCCGCCATTGCCGATATTGTACTTGATGCCAAAGTCTTCGGTCGGGCCGCCGGGATTGTGGCTGGCCGACAGAACGATGCCGCCGAACGCCTTGTATTTGCGGATGAGGTTGGAGGCGGCGGGGGTGGACAGAATGCCGCCCTGGCCGACCATGACCTTGCCGAAGCCGCTAGCTGCCGCCATTTTCAGCGCCTTCTGGATGACTTCGCGGTTGTAATACCGGCCGTCGCCGCCGATCACCAGCGTCTTGCCGTCAAACCCTTCGAGGCTGTCGAAGATCGCCTGGATGAAGTTTTCGGCGTAGTTCTCCTGCTGGAAAACCGGAACCTTTTTACGCAGGCCCGAGGTGCCTGGCTTCTGGTCCTTGTAGGGCGTGGTGGAGACGGTCTTGAACATGATCATCCTTTATTTGCAATGAGGCGGGCGTAGAGGTCGGCGTAAAGGCCGGCGCTCTTGTCCCAGGAGACATCCGATTTCATGCCCTGCTTCTGCATGGCCGACCAGATCTTGGGGCTCTGGTAGAGACCGACAGTGCGCCTGATGGCGCGGCGCAGGTTATCGGTGGTGACGGCGTTGAAGGACACGCCGGTGGCTGCTCCGGCCGATATTGCGGCCGGGTTGGCATCGATGACGGTATCGTTGAGACCGCCGGTGCGGCTGACCACCGGCACACAGCCGTAGCGCAGGCCGTAAAGCTGGGTCAGTCCGCAGGGTTCGAAACGGGATGGAATGAGAATGGCATCGGAGCCGGCCTGCATCAGGTGCGACAGCGGCTCGTCATAACCACGGTTGATGGCGATGCGGCCATGATGGCGGGTGGCTGCGGCAGAGAGTGCCTGTTCCAACGCCGGATCGCCGGAGCCGAGCACGGCGAGGCGGGCGCCCATGGCGACGATCTCGTCGGCAAGGTCGGCCAGCACATCCATGCCCTTCTGCATGGTCAGGCGCGAGATGACGCAGAACAACGGACCATCATCCTCGTCGAGGCCGAAGCGGGCTTCGACGGCGCGCTTGTTGGCGCTGCGGGCCTTCAGGGTCGAGGCGCTGTAATGGGTGGGCAGGTCTGCGTCGGCGCGCGGGTCCCAGACATCGGTATCGATGCCGTTGACGATGCCGGACAAGTGTTCGGAACGGGCGGCGAGCAGGCCTTCTAGGCCCATGCCGAATTCCGGCGTGAGGATCTCCTCGGCATAGGTCGGGCTGACGGTGTTGATCGCCCAGGCTGCCTGCAAGCCGGCTTTCAAGTAACCGACGCCGCCATAAAACTCGACGCCGTCGATATCATAGGCATGCGCCGGCAGGCCGATATGCGGCAGAATGCTGGCGTCGAAGCGGCCCTGAAATGCGATGTTGTGGATGGTGATCAGGCTCGGCAGTTCCGGGCCGTCACTGTAGCGCATATAGGCGGGAACCAGACCGGCCTGCCAGTCATGCACATGCACGAGATCCGGCTGCCAGCCGTCCATCTCGCCCGCCGCAATCCGCGCGGCGGCCAGCGACAGGGCGGCGAAGCGGCGCCAGTTGTCGGCATGGTCGGCGCCGGTCGCATCGGCGTAAGGGCCGCCGGGGCGGTCGAACAGTTCCGGCGCGTCGAGGATCAGAAGGTCGAGGCCGTCGATCCGGGTTTCGATGATATCGGCGGAGACGCCGAGCAGATCGTCGAAATGCAGGCTCAGCGTGGTGTCGCCCCGTAGCTTGGCCATCACGGCGGGATAACCGGGGATGAGCGTTCTGGTGGCGACGCGATAATGTTTCAGCGCAAGCGGAAGCGCACCGGCCACATCGGCAAGCCCGCCGGTTTTCACCAGCGGGTAGAGTTCGGATGCGACGGCCAGAACCTGCATTTTCGTCTTCAAAACCCCGTTTCGTCTCAGATGTCGAGCTTGTCGATCATCTTCTGGGTGATCAGGCAGATCCCGCCCTCGCTGCGCCGGAAACGCTTTGCGTCGATCTCGGGATCCTCGCCGACTACCAGTCCTTCCGGAATGGTTACACCGGCATCGATGACGACATTGCGAAGCTGGGCATGCCGTCCGATACGCACATTCGGCAGGATTACGGCACCGTCGAGGCGCGAATAGGAATTGGCGCGCACGCCTGTGAACAACAGGCTGCGGTTCAGCGACGAGCCGGAAATGATGCAATCGCCCGAAACGACCGAGGAGATTGCCGAGCCGCGGCGGTCTTCGTCGTCATGCACGAATTTCGCTGGCGGGGTGACTTCCTGATAGGTCCAGATCGGCCAGGACTTGTCGTAGATATCAAGCGTCGGCACGATGGCCGTCAGGTCGACATTCGCCTGCCAGTAGGCATCGATGGTGCCGACATCGCGCCAATAGGGCTCGCGCTCGAAATCGGAACGCACACAGCTGTCGGCAAATCGGTGGGCGACGGCTTTGCCATTGGCGACGATGTGAGGAATGATGTCCTTGCCGAAATCGCGGCTGGAATTCGGATCGGCGGCATCGCGTTTCAGCGCCTCGATCAGGAATTTGGTGTGAAAGACGTAGATGCCCATCGAGGCCAGCGCATGATCCGGATCGCCGGGAATGCTCGGCGGATCGGCGGGCTTTTCGACGAAATCGATGATCTCGTCCTTGGCGTTGACATGCATGACCCCGAAGGCCACGGCTTCCATGCGCGGCACTTCCAGGCAGCCGACGGTGACGTCGGCACCGGAATCGACGTGCTGCTGCAGCATCAACTCGTAGTCCATCTTATAGACGTGGTCGCCGGCAAGGATGACCATGTATTCGACGCCATGGTCCTGGATGATGTCGATGTTCTGGTAAACGGCGTCGGCCGTGCCTTCGTACCACTGAGTTTCGGAGACGCGCTGCGAGGCCGGCAGGATGTCGAAACTTTCGTTACGCTCGGGACGGAAAAAATCCCAGCCGCGCTGCATGTGGCGGATCAGCGAATGCGCCTTGTACTGGGTGGCGACGCCAATGCGGCGAATGCCGGAATTGAGCGCGTTGGACAGCGCGAAATCAATGATGCGGGTCTTGCCGCCGAAATAGACGGCTGGTTTCGCGCGCCGGTCGGTCAGTTCCTTCAGGCGGCTGCCGCGGCCGCCGGCCAGAACATAGGCCATGGCATCACGTGCGAGTGGTTGAACGCGTTTCGTGGTCATTTCATCCTCCCCAAATTTCGACTTCTTGTCCGCTAGACGTCTTTGTTCTGTCTTTGCCGCAAAACCGCTCCACACGATCTTGCGGCGGCAGCCGTTATTCCAGTTCCAGCATGATCGTCGCCAAGGGCGGCAGCGTCACTTCGGCAGAGATCGTGCCTCCCGCATCGACCGCCTGCACGCGTCCGCCATTGCCCTTGCCGCTGCCACCATAGATCTCGGCATCGGTATTGAGTATTTCGCGCCAGCGGCCGGCATTCGGCAAGGGAATTCGGTAGTTTTCGCGGTAAGCGGGCGTAAAATTGCAGATCACCGCCACCGGCTTCTCTCCCGGCGACATTCTCAGCCACGCATAAACCGAATTGTCGTCGTCATCGACGATCAGCCAGCGGAACCCTTCGCCCTCGCAATCGCGCGCATGCAGCGCCGGTTTCGAGCGGTAGCAGAAGTTCAGGTCGCGGATCAGCCGGCGCATGCCCTCGTGCATGTTGTACTGAAGCAGATTCCAGTCGAGTGCGCGCTCCTCGCTCCATTCGCTCCACTGGGCAAATTCCTGGCCCATGAACAGCAGCTTCTTGCCGGGATAACCCCACATCAGGCCGTAATAGGCGCGCAGATTGGCAAATTTCTGCCAGTCGTCGCCGGCCATCTTGGCAATCATCGAGCCCTTGCCGTGCACCACTTCGTCATGGCTGATCGGCAGCACGAAATTTTCGGAAAAAGCGTAGACGAGGCCAAAGGTCAGTTCGCTGTGGTGGAACTTTCGGTGCACCGGATCGCGGCCCATATAGGACAGCGTGTCGTGCATGAAACCCATGTTCCACTTGAAGCCGAAACCCAGCCCGCCTTCATGCACCGGCGCCGAAACTTTCGGCCAGGACGTGCTCTCTTCCGCGATGGTCATGACGCCGGGATGGGCGCCGTAGGAGAGAGAATTCATCTTCTGCAGAAAACGCACGGATTCGAGGTTTTCGCGGCCGCCATATTCGTTCGGCACCCATTCGCCGTGGCGGCGGGAATAGTCGAGATAGAGCATCGAGGCGACGGCATCGACGCGCAACCCGTCGAGGTGGAATTTTTCCGACCAGTAGAGCGCGTTGTTGATCAGATACGACAGAACCTCGACGCGGCCAAAATTGTAGATCGCGGTGTTCCAGTCGGGATGGTAGCCCTGACGCGGGTCGGCATGTTCGTAGAGTGCTGTACCGTCGAAATGGCGAAGGCCATGCGCATCGGTCGGAAAATGCGCCGGCACCCAGTCGAGAATGACGCCGATGCCGACCTTGTGGCAGCCGTTGACGAAACGGGCAAAACCTTCCGGTTCGCCGAAGCGGGCGGAGGGGGCGTAGAGACCGGTCGTCTGGTAACCCCATGACGGATCATAGGGATGTTCGGTGATCGGCAGGAATTCGATATGGGTAAAACCCATGTCGGTGACGTAAGGGATCAGCTGCGAGGCAAGCTCGTCCCAAGAGAGGAAGGAGCCATCGTCGCGGCGCTGCCATGAGCCGGCATGCACTTCGTAGATGGAAATCGGCTGACGGCGGTGGTCGGCCTTTTCCCAATGCTCGCGGTGGGCGGCGTCTTCCCATTTCTGCTCGAGTTCCGGCGTGGTGACGGAAGCCGTTTTCGGGCGCATTTCGGCGCGGCGGGCATAGGGATCCGCCTTCAGCGGCAGAAGCGTGCCATCGGCACCAACGATCTCGTATTTGTAGGCGGAACCGGTGCGTACGTCGGGCGCAAAGATTTCCCAGATGCCGGTATCCTGCCGCAAACGCATGACGTGGCGGCGGCCGTCCCAGTTGTTGAACTCGCCAACCACCGACACGCGCTGCGCATTCGGTGCCCAGACGGCAAAGTGAAACCCTTCGACGCCTTCATGTTTTAAAGGATGCGCGCCCATCCTGTCGAACAGGCGCAGATGCGAGCCTTCGCGCAGCAGATAATCGTCCATGGGGCCAAGAACAGGGCCAAAGGAATAGGGGTCGGTGACCGCCCATTCGACATCGCCGCGGGCGGCGCGGTAGCGCAGCGGCTGCTGGCTGGTGAGCGGCAGCATGCCTTCGAAATAACCGGCTTCGTGGCGCAGTTTCAGCTCGCCGAGATCCTTGCCGTCGAGGGTGAGCACGATGGCTTCCTCGGCGCCGGGAATGAAGCAGCGGGCGATAAATCCCTCGCCGATCTGGTGGACACCCAGAACGGCGAAGGGATTGGTGTGTTTGCCATTGATGATCGCCTCGATCTCGGAGAGAGGAATCTCACCGGGAGCGCGGGTCTCGTTGCGAGCGCCGGCTTCCCCGAGATCTTTGGGCGATTTGGTCATATGGCTCTCCAGATTTCCGTCGCATATTGACGGATGGTGCGGTCGGATGAGAACCAGCCCATCCGGGCCGTGTTGCGGATCGTCTTGGAATACCAGGACGTCTGATCGGTCCAGATCTGGTCGACATCGCGCTGTGCTTTTGCATAGGCGTCGAAATCGGCGGCAACCAGGAACCAGTCGTTGTTGTAGATACCGTCCATCAGGGCGGTGAAGCGGTTGCGGTCATCCGGCGAGAAGACACCGGACGAAATGGCGGCCAGCGCCTGCGACAGTTCGCGCGAACCCTCGATGACTTCGCGCGGATTGTATTCGCCGGCGCGCAGGTTGGTGACCTCTTCAGCCGTCATGCCGAAGATGACGATGTTTTCCGCACCGACATGTTCCTGCATTTCGACGTTTGCGCCATCAAGCGTGCCGATCGTCAACGCGCCGTTCAGCGCGAACTTCATGTTGCCCGTGCCAGACGCTTCCATGCCGGCCGTCGAGATCTGCTCGGACAGGTCGGCGGCCGGGACCATGGTCTCGGCCAGCGTGACGTTATAGTTGGGCACGAACACCACTTTCAGAAGACCGCGAACCGCGGGGTCGTTGTTGATGACCCGCGCCACGTCGTTGGCGAGTTTGATGATCAGTTTCGCATTATGGTAGCTGGGGGCTGCCTTGCCTGCGAAGAGCTTAACGCGCGGAACCCAATCCAGTTCCGGATGCGAGCGGATTTGATCATACAAAGCAACGGCTTCGACAATGTTCAAAAGCTGGCGCTTGTATTCATGGATGCGCTTGATCTGGATGTCGAACATCGACGACGGATCGAGACGGATGCCCATGCGGCTGCCGACCAGATTGGCGAGCGCCACCTTGTTGGCGCGCTTCACGGCCGCGAACTTTTCCTGGAATGCCTTGTCGTCGGCGAACTTGTCGAGTTCCACCAGCGCATCGGTATCATCCATGAACTTGTCGCCGATCGCTTCGCGGATCAGAGAGGTCAGGCCCGGGTTGCACTGCATCAGCCAGCGGCGCGGTGTGATGCCGTTGGTCTTGTTGTTGATGCGCTTCGGATAGAGAGTGTGCAGGTCGGCAAACACGGTTTCCTTCATCAGCTCGGTATGCAGCGCCGAGACGCCGTTGACCGAATGTGAACCGATGAAGGCAAGGTTGCCCATGCGCACGCGGCGATCGCCACTTTCGTCGATCAGCGAGATCGAACGGATCTGGCTCTCGCCAAAGTTCTTTTCCTTGCGGGCTTCCAGCAGGATCTTTGCGTTGATCGCATAGACCAGCTGCATGTGGCGCGGCAGCAGGCGTTCGAACAGCGGCACCGGCCAGCTTTCCAGCGCTTCGGGCAGCAGCGTGTGGTTGGTGTAGGAGAAGGTGTGGCGGGTGATTTCCCACGCTTCCTCGAACTCCATGCCATGCACGTCGCAAAGCAGGCGCATCAACTCGCCGATCGAGATCGCCGGATGGGTGTCGTTGAGCTGGATCGACACCTTTTCATGCAGGTTGGTGAAGTCCGGATATTGTTGCAGGTGACGACGCAAAATGTCCTGCAGCGAGGCCGACGAGAAGAAATATTCCTGACGCAGACGCAGTTCCTGACCGGCCGGGTTGGCATCGGCCGGGTAAAGAACGCGGGTCAGCGCTTCCGCCTTGTTGCTCTCGCGCAGCGCGCCGATATGGTCGCCGGCATTGAACGCATCGAGCAGGATGGGATCGATCGGCTGGGCCGACCACAGGCGCAGCGTGTTGACGCGTTTTCCCCGCCAGCCGACGACCGGCGTGTCATAGGCCATGGCGATGACACGTTCGGCCGGCTTCCAGACGTAGCGCGGGGCATCGTCATACCCGCCGACGGTCTCGACAGAGCCGCCAAAACCGATTTCATAGGAACTTTCGCGGCGCTCGAATTCCCACGGATTGCCGTGGGCAAGCCATGTTTCCGGCAGTTCCACCTGCCAGCCATCGGCCATCTGCTGGCGGAACAGGCCGTGGATATAACGGATGCCGTAGCCATAGGCCGGCACTTCCACCGTCGCCATGCTCTCCATGAAACAGGCAGCCAGACGGCCGAGACCACCGTTGCCAAGGGCGGCGTCCGGCTCGAGGCCGGCGATGACGTTGATATCGACACCGAGCGACGTCAGGGCATCGCGGATTTCCGACATCAGGTTGAGATTGGAAACGGCATCGCGCATCAGGCGGCCGATCAGGAATTCCAGCGATAGATAATAGACGCGCTTCTGGCCTGTCCGGTAGGCCTGACGCGTGCTTTCCATCCAGCGGTCGATGATGCGGTCGCGCACGACGAGAATGGTGGCGGTCAGCCAGTCATGCGGTTTTGCGACCTGGACATCCTTGCCGATGCGGTAGGTGAGACGTTCGATGATCTCCGCAGCCATGATCTCCGGGCGCGAGGAACGCGGAGCGGGATGAGGAAGGTCATTGGAAAAGACGGTAGTGCTCATTGTATCGCCAACTTTGCTGGAGGAGCGGATGGGAGGGTCGTCCGATTCAGTCGTCTGGCATGCTCTAAACCACAGTTTATGCATTCTTATGATGGACTGGCAATATCGGGGCGATGGTCTATTCGACAAGATCGGAAAAGGAAATTCGGCAGAAATAACAAAGCCCCCGCTGCGGGCAGCGAGGGCTGTGAATAATGCGGGCCGGATTGGCGATCAGTTGGTCAGGCGGGTCGTTGCCTTTGCCGCTTTTTCGGCGATTTCGCCGAAGGCGGTGACCAGATCGTTCATATCGTCCGGCTCGTAATAGTAGCTGCTATCGCTGGCGCAGTAATTCAGGAGCGACTTGCCGGTTGCCGGCGCCATGAAGGCAACAGTGAAAATCTGGATGCCGTCCTTCTTGGCGGCCGCGCATTTGGCGCGAACAGATTGATCGAGGCCGCTATTGAAGGCGGAGCTGTAGCCTGTCATTTCACCATCGGTCATCAATACGATATACCGCGAGAAGCTGTTGTTCCCTTTCTTGGCATGAGCTTCCTTTTCGGCCGAATTGCTGCTCTTGAGAGCATCGAAGGCAACCGTCATCGCGCCGTTGGCATCGGTACCGCCCTCTGGCAGGCTGGGTAGACTGGCGACGTATTTAGCGGCCTTCGCCGTGCCCCAGTCGAGCGCCGAAGCTGTCTGGGTTTCGTCCGTATAGGAAACCGCGCCGACGCGAACGAGGTTGGAATTCTTGTCGGCCGTGTTAAGCGCCGTGAACATCGTGGCGCCGGCTGTCTTCAACGCATCGATCTTGCGGACGTAGCAGGGGCTCTCTGCCTTGAGATAAGGATTTCCATACTTATCCTTTGTGTTTTTGTATCCCCAGTTCGATGCAGTATAATTGACGCAACTGGTGTTCTTGATGACCGTCGAGGTCTTGAACGACATCGAGCCCGAACGGTCGAGCGCCAGATACATGGAAATGCCGTTGGTCGATTCGGTGGCGCTGGATGCGGTGCTCGATGCGGCCAAAGTCATGCTTTTGCCTGCGACGAGGCTGGTCATCGCATTGAGCGGCATCTGGTAGTTTGACGATACCGTGACTGAATAACTCTTGCCGCGGCTGCCATTGGCCGTTTCGGTGATCGTGACCTTCATCGCAGCTATCTGCGCGGCAATCATGGCATCGATCTCGCCGTCGGTTTCCTTGCCGGTCTTCAGAAAATTGACGATCTGGCCGGCATAGATCTTTTCGGCACGCTCTTTTGCCTTGGCGCTGGTCATGTCCTCTTCTTCAGACAGGGCCCTTGCAGCGGCGAGCGACGCGGAATCCGCTATCGCCTGCAACTCGCCCTTGACCTGCATGGCCTGCGTGAGGTCGATCGCAATGCCGCCGGCACCAATCGCCAGCGGCGCGATAACTGCCGTCATAATTCCGAAATTACCGCCGCGATCCTTCAGGAAACGCGAAAGAGTGTGAGAGATCTTCATTGCCCCAGCCCAATCCATTGGAACCCATGGAGGCTGGTTTATCGGCGATGCGTAGACAGGGGCCTAAATTATTCCATCGAATTTTAGGCATGTGCAGAATCTCGGGAAAACCGCCCTCATTTAGGACAGTTTCCCAACCCTCTTTCAGGTAATTCCGGCTTTTCCTGGCTCGGCAAACGTTCATTGCGTCAGGCGCGTTATCCCTTTCGCTGCGGCTTCACCGATAGACTTGAAGGCCGCCGCGAGTTCGGCGGAGCTTTCGGCATTGAAGTAATGGGCAGATGTCGATGCACAATAATTCAGAAGCGTCTGGCCGGGTGGCGGAGCCATGAACGCCACCGAATACACGGTGATATTTTTGGCTTTGGCAAGGTTGCAGGCGGTCTTGGTCACGACGTCGGCATTGCCGACATTGTTTTCGCCGTCCGTCATCAGGACGATGAATTTGCTTGGGACCTGGCCATTCTTCTTATTATGGGCATCGTTTTCGGAGCCTTTGCCCGTGGCGGCAAGGGTCGCGTAAGCCAGCGCGGTCGCTTCGCCGGAATTGGTTGATCCGTCTGCCGGCAGATCCGCGGCATATTCGCCGACAGCAGCGGTACCCCATGACATGGGCTCGGGGTCCTGCATCTTTTCGTTATACGAAACCGCACCAAGGCGTGCATACATCTGGTTCGGATCTGCTTCGGCGATAACCTTAAGAAGACCTTTTACAGCCCCCTTTAACGCATCGATCTTCTTGACATATTCCTCTTTGGTGCATTTGCCGGCGTTGTTGGTCTTGATGCATTCCTTCGTATTGGTGTTGTATTTCATCGACCCGGACTGATCGAGGACGAGATACATGGAGAAGGCGTTCTGGCTTTCGGTCGCGCTTTGGGAGGCCGCCTTGGTGCCGAGCGTGATGGATGGCCCGGTGACGATCGCCGTCATCTGATTGACCGGCATCGTATAGCTCGAGGCGATGGAGACGTCGTAGATCTTACCCTTCGCGCCGTTTGCCTTGGTCACGATCGTTGTGGTTGTTGCGTCCTTGATGGCTTTGACCATAGCTGCGAGCTCTGTCTCGGTCTCCTTTCCACTCCTGCTGACCTGAACGATCTGGGTGGCGTAGAATGTGTTGGCGAGATCCTTGGCCTGCGCTTCGGTAAAGTCCTTTTTGTTGGATAGCGATGTCGCCGCAGCCAGCACTGCGGAGTCGGCTATTCCCTGCATTTCGGCCTTGACCTGCATGGCGCGCGTTACATCGATGGAAATGCCAGCGACGCCTACCAGTACGGGTATTATTGATGCGGTAATAATCCCAAAGTTGCCGCCGCGGTCACGGATAAGCTGCGCAAGATGCCTTGAAATGCCCATTGTGATCCCCGCTCACATTTATACCCCTATAGCGTGCATATCGCTTTGTGAGTGGAGAGAGGCTTAAGAAACTGCGCTGAATTTTATGTATTTCGAGAAATATGATACAAATTCGTTTATTTCAGCGGAACGACATCCACGGATTGCACCGTCTGGTGGGTTCCGTAGGTTTTCAGCACACCGATGACCGGGGCGATATCGGCGTAATCGCGGCCATAGGCGACGACGATGTGGTCGCTGCCGGCGGTGATGTCATTGGTGGGATCGAGTTCGACATAACCGGTCGTCTCGCCGCACCAGACGCGCACCCAGGCATGCATGGCATCGGCGCCTTCCAGCCGTTCCTTGCCCGGTGGCGGGATGGTGCGCAGGAAACCTGAAACGTAACCGGCCGGAATGCCGAGGCTGCGCAGCGCCACGATCATCACATGCGAAAAATCCTGACAGACGCCACTCTTCAGCTTGAAGGCTTCGCCCGGCGTGGTGTCCACCGTGGTCGCTTCGGGATCGTATTTGAAATCCTTGTGAATGCGGCGACACAGCGCCGCGGCGATCTCGCGCACCGTCTGGCCAGGTTTCAGACCTTCGCGGGCATAGGCCGCGATCTGCGGATCGTCGCGCAGCCGGGGGCTTGGTCCCGTCAGATGATGGGGTGATGTCGCATCCACCGACAGCACGCCGGCCAGCTCTTCGCGCAGCACCTCCAGCGTCGGCGAGAGGTCGGCGGTGATCGCCGGGGTTTCGACCGAGACGCGGGCATGCATGCGGATATCCAGCCGCTCATGCGGCGCGCGCAGAAACACCGAGGTTGCCTGCTGGCCGAAAAAATCGATGAACGTCGTCTTTTCCTCGGCATTCGGCGTCACCGTCACGGCACCGGCAATCAGCCGCTGGCGGTCGGGAAGCGAGAGCGGCAGAACGCGGATGACATGGCGCGCGCCGGAGGCCGGCACGTCATAAACATAACCCATGTGCAGGGAGAGATCGTAGAGCATGGCTGTATCTCTCCTTATGCAGTTCTCGCGTCGGCCGGTTCATCGGAGGGGTCGGGCACAACATTCGGAGTGCGATCCAGAATTGAAAGCGCCGCATCGACATTTCCGCGGGCCGCCCGTTCCTTAAGGCTCATGATCGCACGTCTGTGGCCGATACCGTCTGCGATGAAAGCTGAAAGCAGCTGGTTGAGCGACACGTTGTCTTCCGCCGCTGCGCGCTTGGCTTCCTCCATGACGTGATCTGCTATTCTGAGAGGATATGTAGTCATTTCGGCTGCCTCCTTGTCATCAATTCCGCCAGAAAATCCGCCGGCCTCACGACTGTCATCCCGAATGCACGAACGGCTGGATGGCGAAAATGTCTGTCATGCGTGACGATGAATGTCGCCTCGGCCGTCAGGGCGCATTCGATATAGATGTCGTCCTTCGGATCGCTCAGAAACGGCCTGAAACGAAACCATGGAGAAACGAGATAGGCCTGGCTGAAGAGTGCATCCAGCACCGTGTCAATCTCGTCCGGGCGGATCCACGGTTCATCGCCGAAAATACCTTCCCGTTTCAGCAAATCTTCGTATTCGAAGGCGACGGCTGGTGACACGGCAAAGGGAGCCTTGCCGACAAGCATTTCCCGCAAAAGCAGGTGTGACGCGCCTGCCGACGAGCGCATGGCCGAAAGCACAACATTCGCGTCCACAACCATCATGACCTTAATATGATATCGTATGTGATGTCACGTCAAGGTGCCAATGAACAGCGTTTGATGGCCTGAACGCCACCCGAAAAGACCTCAATGCAGATAGGTCTGGCCGAGAATGTCGGAGAGTTTTCCGAGATCCTGCTCCAGCCGTTCGTAGACCTCGCCGTCCATGGCTTCCGGCGTCATCACCGCAAGGCCCGAGTAGAGGCGGGTGGCCTCGCGCAGGAAGGGTGACATCTGGCCGTTGAGCTTGGCATTGGGCAGCTGTTCCACCTCGTTGCGGATCTCGTGCAGCTGGAAGAGGATCGAGCGCGGGTTGAGCTGGTCGAGGCCGAGCAGGTCGTTGATGGTAAGGCGGGCGGTCGCCACATTGTAGCGGCGGCGATGGGTCATGACGCTGTCGCCGATTTCCAGCAGCATGTCGAGCGCGCCATCGGGGGCTTCTGTGCCGGACATGTGGCCGAGCAGGCCGGACATGTGCAGGCCGCGCTCGAGATGGCGGCCGATCGACAGGAAACGCCAGCCGGTGAAACGATACATGTTTTCATGCACGAGACCGGCAAAACCGGCGAGCTTGCGCAGGAGAATGGTGGTGGCGTGGGCTGCGTCATCGCCGGGTTTCACCACTTCGTGGAAACGGCGTGCTGTTTTCGCAAGGTCGGTCAGGGCCAGCCAGCCATCCGGCGAAAACCGGTCGCGGATATTGCTGGCCGAATAGATGGCGCTGTCGAGATTGCGGATGAGGGTGGCCGGAATGGCTTCCTCGACCATGTCGATGTCCAGCCCCTTCATGTAACGGGTGACATCGGCCAGAAGCGGCGCATTCGGATCGGCGGATTCGGCGTAACGCACGTTCCAGGCGCGCAGGATGCGCAGCGCCCCTTCGGCGCGTTCGATGTAACGGCCAAGCCAGTAGAGATTGTCGGCAGCGCGGCTCGGCAGCGAGCCCGGCATGTTACGGGTAAAGCTTTCCTCCGGCGGCAGAAGTGTTGGTTTCGGCACCGGCTTGTCGGAGACGATCCAGACGTCGGCGGCCGAACCGCCCGACTGCATGGCGATGGCCGCCACGTCGTCACCGGAACCGATACGGGCAAAACCGCCCGGCATGATCTGCCAGCCCTTTTCGGTGCGGGCGGCGAAAATGCGCAGCGACATCGGCCGCGGCGTCAGCTTGCCGTCGACATAGACCGGGGTGGTCGACAGCGTGACGACCTCTTGGCCGACCAGCTTTGCACCGTCGCTTGCCAGCCATTCACCCAGCGAGCCTTGTGCGGTCTTGCGCAGGGCCGAACCGCGCACCGACTGGCCATTGTCCTCGAAAAACGGCATGCGCGAATAGGCAGGGCCGATCACCATGCGGTCGATGTTCTTGGCCACATGTTCGCGTTCGGATTTCTGGCCGCACCACCATGTGGCAACCGATGGCATCAGCGGTTCTTCGCCGAGCAGACGGCGGCAGATGGTGGGCATGAAGGCGAGCAGGGCGCGGGTTTCGAGAATGCCGGAGCCGAGCGCGTTGACCAGCGTCATCGAGCCGGAACGCAGTGCCTGCACCATGCCGGGCGTGCCGATATGCGAATTCTGGTCGAGTTCCAGCGGATCGGCGTAGGACGCGTCGAGACGGCGCCAGAGCACACCGATCGGTTTCAGGCCGGCCACGGTGCGCACCATGACGCGGTCGTTGACCACGGTCAAGTCTTCGCCTTCCAAGAGCATGAAGCCGAGATAACGGGCGATATAGGCGTGTTCGAAATAGGTCTCGTTGGCGGGACCGGGCGAGAGCACGGCGATGCGATCATCCGGGTTCTTACGGTGGCCCTGAAGCGCATCGCGGAAGGCGCCGAAGAAGGAGGCGAGGCGATGCACATGGCTTTCGGCATAGATGTCGGAAAAGGCGCGGGTGGTGGCGACGCGGTTTTCCAGCGCAAAACCGGCGCCCGAAGGGGCCTGCGTGCGGTCGGCCAGAACCCACCAGTTGCCATCCGGGCCACGGCCGATCTCGAAGGAACAGAAATGCAGGTAATGGCCGCCAACCGGTTTGACGCCGACCAGAGGCCGCAGGAATTCCGGGTTGTTGGCGATCAGCTGCGGCGGCAAAAAACCTTCCTGCACCAGCTTGTTGTCACCGTAGATATCGGCGATCACCGCTTCCAGCAGATCGGCGCGCTGCACGAGACCTTTGGAAATGCCTTCCCATTCGCGCTCGTCGATCATCACGGGCACATGGCTGATCGGCCAGTTGCGCTCGCCATTGTCCTTACCGTCATAGGTTCGGTAAAATACGCCGGCATCGCGCAGGTAACGGTCGGCGCGAGCGAAACGCTCGTGCAGCTCGCGCGCCGGCATGCGGTCGAGATGGGCGATCAGCTTGCGCCAGACCGGCCTAATCTGTCCGTCTTTATCCAGCATCTCGTCGGCGACGCCCGGAAGCGCCGCATAACCGAGGGCCGGTTCGTTTTCGATCGCATCTTCATTCACGCGTTCGGCTGCCGGTCCGGTGGACATAAGAGGTCGTCATACTCCAAGTGGCCGGCGCAGATCGAGCGTCAGCGGAAATTCGGGCGAGGGCACTTCGGCTGCGAGCTGATAATGCCCGGCTGTGTGCCCCCATGGTTCGAACCGCGACAGTCGGCGTGCTTCTGCTTCATTGCCGTTGACCGGAAAGGTCTCATAATTGCGCCCGCCCGGATGAGCAACATGATATCTGCAGCCGCCGATCGCCCGGCCGGACCATGTATCATAGATGTCGAATGTAAGCGGCGTGTTAACCGGCAACATCGGATGCAGGCCGGATCTCGGCTGCCAGGCCTTGAAACGCACGCCGGCCACCGAAATGCCGGAGGTATCGGTTGCCTTGAGCGGCACGGCGCGGCCGTTGCAGGCAACGGTATAACGCTCCGGATTGCCGGTTTCGAGCCGCACCTGCAGGCGTTCGACCGAACTATCGACAAACCGCACCGTGCCACCGATGGCACCCTGTTCGCCCATCACGTGCCATGGCTCCAGCGCCTGGCGCAGTTCCAGCTTGGCGCCTTGCTGCTCCACCTCGCCGAAGAATGGGAAGCGGAATTCCAGCTGGGCGGCGAACCATTCGGGGCGCAGATCGAAACCGTTTTCGCGCAGGTCCTGCAACACGTCCATGAAATCGGCCCAGACGTAATGGGACAGCATGAAGCGGTCGGCAAGTGCCGTGCCCCAGCGCACGAATTTTCCCTGCACCGGATTTTTCCAGAAGCGTGCGATCAGCGCCCGCACCAGCAATTGCTGGGCGAGCGACATGCGCGCATTCGGCGGCATTTCGAAACCGCGGAATTCTACGAGGCCGAGACGGCCGGTCGGGCCATCCGGGGAAAACAGTTTGTCGATGCAGATTTCCGAGCGGTGGGTATTGCCGGTGACGTCGGTCAGCAGGTTGCGGAACAGCCGGTCGACCAGCCATGGCAAAGGCGGCTGGCCTTGACCTGGGACAGGTACCTGCGAAAGCGCGATTTCCAGTTCGTACATGGAATCGTGGCGGGCCTCGTCGATGCGCGGCGCCTGTGAGGTCGGGCCGATGAACATGCCGGAAAACAGGTAGGACAGAGACGGGTGGCGCTGCCAGTGTAGCACGATGCTTTTCAAGAGGTCCGGGCGGCGCAGGAACGGGCTGTCGGCCGGATTGGCGCCACCGACCACGACATGGTTGCCGCCGCCGGTGCCGGTGTGGCGGCCGTCGATCATGAACTTGTCGGCACCCAGACGCGTCTGGCGGGCTTCCTCGTAGATCGCGGTGGTGATGTCGACGGTTTCCTTCCAGCTTTCGGCCGGATGGATGTTGACCTCGATGACGCCGGGATCGGGCGCGACGCGGATGACGTGGATGCGCTCGTCATGTGGTGGCGCATAACCTTCGATATGGACCGGCAGGCCGAGTTCGGCGGCGGCGTTTTCGGCAGCGGCGATCAGTTCGAGATAGTCCTCGATCTTTTCCACCGGCGGCATGAAGACGCACAGGCGGCCGTCGCGCGCCTCGACCGAAACCGCGGTGCGCACCGCACCGGCAATCTCACTCAGCGTTTGTTCGACGCGTCCGAGATTGGCGGGATCACTGGCCGTGAACGAGGACTCCGGCATGGCGCGGCCCTGACCGCCAGCATGGCCGATCGGTACGATGGCTTCAGGCAGGGGAGCGCGCGGGATGGAGGGGTCGGCCTCGTGGATATAGGGAAATTGCGAGGCCGGAATGAAAGGCAGGGTGCCGAGCGGCAGGCGATAACCGACGGGGCTGTCGCCGGGCACAAGGAAAATCTTGCCGCGCCGCGTGCTCCATTTTTCGCTGATCCAGCGCCGGGTCTGCGGCGCGCCGCTGGCATGGGCGTTCCAGGCCTGCACCGGCAAGACATGGCCGGTCGGTTTGGTCAGGCCACGTTCGAACACGCGGGCGATGCGGTTGCGCTCCTCCGGATCCTTCAGCTGTGAATTGGACGGATCGACATTTTCGGGCAGCGAGCCTTCCTTGATGATCCATTCGGCCGGATCCTCGAAAGCGGGCACCACCATCTCGGCATCGATGCCGAGTTCGCCGGCAAGGGCGGTGAGAAAGTTTTCCGAATCACTTTCGCTGACACCGTAATCGCCGCCTTCCTGGGCCACCAGATCGGGGTTCTGCCAGATCGGCTTGCCGTCCTTGCGCCAGTAGAGCGAAAACGTCCAGCGCGGCAGGCTTTCGCCGGGATACCATTTGCCCTGGCCGTAATGCAGGAAACCGCCGGGCGCGAATTTTTCGCGCAGGCGGCGGATCAGCACATCGGCCTTTTCGCGCTTGGTGGGGCCGACGGCGCCGGTGTTCCATTCGTCGGATTCGAAATCGTCGATCGACACGAAAGTCGGCTCGCCACCCATGGTGAGGCGCACGTCCTGCGCTTCGAGGACGCGATCCACCTGTTCGCCAAGCGCATTGAGCGCTTCCCAGCTTTCATCGGAAAACGGTTTGGTGATGCGCGGATGTTCGGCCACGCGGGTGACGTTCATGGCGAAATCGAACGCGGTGTTGGCCTCGCCGAAATACCCGCCGGAAATCGGTGCGGCATTGCTGTAATGCGGGGTGGCGGCCAGCGGAATGTGGCTTTCGCCGGTCAGGAGCCCGGAGGTCGGGTCGAGACCCACCCAGCCGGCGCCGGGAAGATAGACTTCGCACCAGGCGTGCAGATCGGTGAAATCCACTTCCGTTCCGGAGGGGCCGTCGAGCGCCTTCAGGTCCGGCGTCAGCTGGATCAGGTAACCCGAGACGAAGCGGGTGGCAAAACCGAGATTGCGCAGGATCTGCACCAGCAGCCAGGATGTGTCGCGACAGGACCCCATGGCCGAAAGCAGGGTCTGTTCCGGCGTCTGCACGCCCGGTTCCATGCGGATGACATACCCGATCGCCTGCTGCAGGCGGGCGTTGATGCCGACCACCATGTCGACGGTCGGCTGGTCGGGCGACATGTCGAAATCGCGAAGGTAATCGATCAGCGCCGGGCCGGGCGGTTCCGGGATCATGTAGATCGACAGGTCTTCGGCCAGTTCCTCAGGGTATTTGAACGGCCAGAGCGTCGCGTCTTCCTCAACGAAGAAATCGAACGGATTATAGACCGTCATGTCGGCGATCAGATCGACCTCGATCTTGAACTCGCTGACCGGATCGGGAAACACGAAACGGGCGAGGTAATTGCCGTAGGGATCCTGCTGCAGGTTCACGAAGTGGTTTTGCGGTGTCACCTTCAGTGAATGCGACAGCACTTTCGTGCGCGAGTGGGCTGCCGGTTTCAGCCGGATGATTTGCGGCCCGAGCCGGACGGGTTTGTCATAGATATAGTGAGTAAGATGGTAGACGCTTGCCTTGATCGACATCGTTCCCCTTAAGGCCCTTTGCGGGCGCCCCTTGCCCGGTCTCGTTTGAATGGACCGGTGCATCTTCGTTAAGGCGAGTTTGTGCAATGCGGGGAGAGAATGCAAGGCGGTTTCGGGCGCCGGTACAATCGGCCTTCGTCAAAGCCGCAAAAGCCGGCATATGACGCCTGTGTCATGTCTGCCGGTTACGCTTTCCGATATGCAGATGAGGATAGTCACCGTCTTTTGTGGCAATGTAAGGCTTTCTTTATGAGTAAAGCTTTACGTATCCGCCATGTTGTCAGCTCTTATAACCTCCTCCAGCCTTGCCATCGCGAGCCTGCTGATCGGCTTTGCATTGTTCGTCGCCTGGTGGCAGTTCGGGCGCAGGACCCATGCGCTGATCTGGGCGTTTTCCTTCATGGCCGCGGCGCTCGGGCACGGTACGCGCATCATCGGCGGGCCGCTGTCCGGTCATAGCGATTTTCTCGCCATGCTGGCCTGCCATGCATCGGTTGCCAGCTTTGCCTTTCTGGCTTGGGGTTTTCGGCTGCGGGCAGGGCGCGGCAACCGCCTGACTATCGGCTGCTGGGTCATCGCGACGCTGGCCTTGCTCACCTGCTATTTCGTCATCGGCGGGGGAGAGGGGCGGATGTTGAACCGCATCATCACCGCCGCCGGTGATGCCGTCATGGTTGCCATCATCGTTTTCACGATCGGTTCTTCCAGTCGGCTGGCTGCCACCGTGCGCTGGCTGTTCGTTGTGTACGGCGCCTATATCTGCAGCGTTGGCATCGCCGCATGGTTGGCGCGCGATGGCGGTATGATCGGAAATCCGGTGTTCATCGCCGTGCTGTCGATCGGCACGCCGACCGGCATGATCGCCACCGGGCTTTTGACGCTTCTGATCGTTGCCGCCGATCTGGCTGAGGAATTGCGCCGGCAGGCGATCGCCGATCCGCTGACCGGGCTTTTGAACAGACGCGGCCTTGAGCAGGCGGTGACGCCAATCTTTGCTTCCGGCGGTCGGGCAGGACGCCCACTGGTGGTGGTGCTGGCCGATATAGACCGTTTCAAATCGATCAACGATCGTCTTGGCCATGCCGGCGGCGATGTGGTGCTGAAGGCTTTTGCCGCGCATCTGTTGTCGGAGCGTCGCAAGGGCGATCTGGTGGCGCGGATCGGCGGTGAGGAATTTGCGATCGTTTTGCCGGATGTGGATATTCACGAGGCGGTGGCGCTGGTGGAAACCATCCGCGCCGGTGTTTCGCATGCTTTGCGCGGCGGCGTGCCGATCAGGGACATTACCGCCAGTTTCGGCATTGCTCTGGTTGGAGATGGCGAAACTTTTGAAGCCACGCTCGGCCGCGCCGATGCCGCGCTCTACCGTTCAAAAACGGGCGGCCGCAACGCCGTGACGCTGGAGCCGCCGCATGACCTGGCACGCGCCGGCTGAGTTTCAATCCGTCACGCCCGGCAGATCAGGGCCCACCGGCACGATGCCGTTCGGGTTGAGCGCCTTGATCGAATAATAGCCCTGCTTGATATGGTCGATATCGACCGTTTCGCGCACGCCCGGCAGCGACAGGACACGCAGCATATAGGCCTGCAGGGCTGCATAATCGGCGATGCGGCGCAGATTGCATTTGAAGATGCCGTGATAGGCGGCATCGAAGCGGATCAGCGTCACGAACAGGCGCACATCGGCTGCCGTCACCCGGTCGCCGAACAGGAATTGTCTGCCGTCTGCCAGCCGTGTCTCCAGCGTGTCAAGCATGGAGAAGACATCGGCGAAGGCTTCTTCATAGGCGCCTTGCGTGGTGGCGAAACCGGCGCGGTAAACGCCGTTGTTCAGTTTTGGGTAAAAGGCCTCGGCCAGCGCGTCGATTTGCGCGGCGATATCGGCGGGGTAAAGATCGATCGTGTCATCCGCCAGATCGCCAAAACCGCTGTTGAGCATTTTCAGGATGTCTGCGGATTCGTTGTTGACGATGGTCTTCTTCTGTTTGTCCCAGAGGACAGGCACGGTGGCGCGGCCGGTATAATGCGGGTCGGCCTTCGTGTAGATTTCATGCATGTAGGTGGCGCCATTCAGCGTGTCCAAGTCTGCGCCGGGATAGCTGCCGAACTGCCAGCCTTCGTGCGACAGTTTTGGCTCGACGACGGAAACGGAAATGACGTCTTCCAGCTTCTTCAGCTTGCGGCCGATCAGCGTGCGCGACGCCCAGGGGCAGATCAGCGCGACATAAAGGTGGTAACGGCCAGCCTCGGCCTTGAAACCGGCGTCACCGGTCGGGCCGGCGGAGCCATGGGGCGTGACCCAATGACGAAAGCCGGAGACCTGCCGCACAAAACCGCCCTTGGCATCGGTTGCCTGAACCGGATGCCATTCGGCCGTCCATTTTCCATCTACGAGCATTTTTGTCTTCCTGTCTGCGGTAGATGGCAGGGTATCACAGGATTCCCTGCCATCCGGATTTTTAGCGCTTGCCGACCGGGGTCGGGCGCAGGGCGTAAGCACCGTCGCCGATCAGGGCCAGCGCGATCAGGCCGATGATCCAGAACGCCGGGAATTCCCAGCCGCCATTCGGGTTGTTGAAGAAGAAACCGGCTGCGCCGTGAACGGTGAAGATCGCACCGAGCAGGATCGGGATCAGGGCAATGGCGGCCAGGCGCGGCAGAACGCCGAGGATGAGCGCCAGCGCGCCGACCAGTTCCCAGGCGATGGTGACATAGGCCAGCCAGCCCGGCAGACCGAGCGAGGAAAAGAAACCGGCAGTGCCGGCGGGGGTGAACACAAAGATCTTCAGGCCGGCATGGGCCAGAAACAGGATGCCGAGGCTGAGGCGGAGAATGAGGGCAGCGTAAGGGGCCGTGCGGGCGTCGATCATGGGTGCAAAACCTTGGGGCTAAGAGCAATAATGCTGCGCTTATGCACCGTTTCCGTGCGGCCGATTATCCGGTTAAGATGAGAATAATTGTTTCTGATTTGGAAGGAATGGTGGGCGTAAACGGTTGGAGGGCGCTATTGCGCCATTCGCAGTCATTCTCGAGGAAGCTTTTCTGCAATTTCTTGAAACTGCGCAGCAGTAAATCCCGTAAGCGTCGGCATCTCCCAGTCAAAAAAAGACTTGCTGGAGATTGCATGTAGGATCAGCAGTCGCAAACCGTGCATTTCCTCTGGAGTGAGGCCAGGATTTGGCACGACTGATCTCAGCCCCACGGCGATTTTTTCAGCGGCCTTTCGAGGTGATGCCCCCAAAAGGATGACATCGTCATCTCGTTCCAGTTGCTCAAGAGCGTCGATGATAGTCTGAATGATTGTCGTGTTATGAGGTTCGTTCATTGGCAGTCGGTCAGCAGTGAAGTTTGGTCAGAGAGTCCATAACAGGCACAGCACCAGAGGCAACCAAAAGTCCGCATCAGGCCGATAGTGGTCGCCCGCTCGATGACCCGCACCGTTCTGTACCCTACCACCCCTTGTCCCAATCCGGCCGCCCCCGGAATGCTGCACTCAAAAAATCCACCAGCACCCTCACTTTCAAGGCCAGATGTCGCCCCGGTGGATAAAGCGCATAGATGCCGAAATCGTCGTAACCGCGCTCCGATAGAAGCAAGGTCAGCCGGCCATCCCGCAGGCAGGGGCCGGCGATAAAACTCGGCAGACGGGCGATGCCGAAACCCGCAAGCGTGGCGGCAAGGCAGGCTTCTGCATTTGAGAATTGCAGCCGCCCCTTCATCACCACGGTTTCGGTGCCGCCATCGGGGTGGGCGAACTGCCAGCGAAACGGTTCGCGAAAATTGGTGTCGATGACGCAGTCATGGCCTTCCAGCTCGGCCGGCGTTTTGGGCGTGCCGCGCGCAGCAAGGTAAGCGGGGGAGGCGGCTACCACGACGCGGCTGTCGCAGAGTTTTCGCGCGATGAGGCTGCTATCCATCGGCCGGCCGACGCGGATGGCTGCATCAAAACCTTCATCCACCAGATTAACGTTTCGATCAGAAAAATTAACATCCAGCTGTATATCGCTGTATTGTTTGGCAAATTCTATTAAGATAGGTGCCAGCTGTGCGGTGCCGAAGGTGATCGGCGCGCTGATCCTCAATCGTCCCGAAGGTGCGCCGGAAGCATGGCGCGTGACGGTGTCCAGCGCCTGATAATCGTCCAGCAGCGGCTTGATGCCCTCCAGATAACCGCGGCCGGCTTCGGTCAAAGACAGAGCGCGGGTGGTGCGCGACAGCAATTGCACGCCGAGTTCCGCTTCCAGCCGCGACACCAGTTTCGATGCCTGTCCGGTACTGGCGCCCAGCTTCGCGGCGGCGGCGGCAAAACTGCCGCTTTCGGCCACGGCGACGAACATCCGATCACATTCGAGCCGATTCATTTTCCAGTCTCCGTATTCTTTTCGGACGCTTCCAGGGGCAGGGATGCCCCATTCGCATGCAAAAGGCGTTTATTATTCAATTCATGCGGGTGTTTTTTAAGTGCGGGGGTTGAATTTTCCGCGATGTTCTTGTTAATTGACATCCGCAAGTTGAGCTAAAACGAGACGGTATCTGATTTATCCATCGGGATAAGACGGGTTCCTTGATCTTCGAACCGATCGCCTGGCTCATCTGCCGATGCAGCATGGACCGGCAGGCCTTTGAATTGAGCGGTCTGCCGCAGAACAGCGAAATCCGCCGGGCTTCCCGCCGACGTGCATACCCTCATCTGGAAAATCAACGCCAAAGTTTTGCAACTTTGGCGAAAGGACGTTCATGGCCTCTGTCCCGTCAAGCATTGTGCCCGGTGTTCAGCAGATTTACGGCCCGGCCGGCGGCAAGGCAATATCCGTCAGCGGTTACGTTGCCGGTCTCGACGGGTTGCGTGGCATTGCGGTCATATCCGTCATTCTCGGGCATTTCGGCGCGCCCGGTTTTTCCGTTGCCGGCGGTTATGGCGTCGATGTCTTTTTCGTCCTGAGCGGTTATCTGATCTCGAAAATCATCATCGGTTACGCCGAGCGCGGCACTCCTCTTTCCACCTTCTACTGGAACAGGTTCGCGCGTCTGGTGCCGCCGCTCGTGCTTGTCTGCGCCTGCCTGTTTCTGTTGCCGTCCTCATGGCTGAGCACATGGGGGGCCGTGCTGAATACGGCCAATGCGCTGTTCTATACGGCCAACTGGACGCGCGCCTTTCCGACGCCCGGTTGGCCGAATTTCATGGCGCATAGCTGGTCCCTGTCCGTCGAGGAGCAGTTCTATCTTCTCTGGCCGCCGCTTCTTTATTACGCCACCCGGCGCCACAGGCAGGTTTTGGCGACGCTTCTGGTCACAACGGGCTCGTTGCTGCTCTTGATGTTCCTGATCCGCATCGGGGCAAGCGAGGGGCATTTGTACAATGGTGCGCATTCCCGCAGTCCGGCGCTTTTCATGGGCTGCTGCCTTGCGGTGTTTCCGCAGGTCCGGCTTCCCTCGTGGATGGCGCTGGCCGCGCTTCTCGCCTATTTCGGCATGGTGTGTCTGGTGTCCTATACGGCCGTTGCGGGGCTGGTCGTCAGCGTGCTGGCGCTGATCCTCGTCTGTCACGCGCGCTTTCGCGACAACCGGGATGTGCTGACGCGGGTCCTGTCCAACCGTATCCTGATCTATTTCGGCGTCATATCCTACGGCGCCTATCTCTGGCATTTTCCGATCTGGTATGGCCTTTCGGCCAAGGCGGGGCTGTCGCCGCTGGTGGCGGGGCTTTGGGGTATTCCGGCAACGGTGCTGCTTGCGCACCTGACCTATGTCGCCATCGAATATCCGGTGATGCAGAACCGCGAGAGGCTGGCTGCGGTGACGCGGGCTCAGCTTGGACGTATCCTGTTTGCGACGAACTGGCTTGCGATTGCCTGCGGACTTGTGCTGTTTTACGGCGGTTTTATCGTCCACGCACCTTATTGAATGGTTGCGGGCTGATCTCGTCGCGCAGTTGACCTCCCGCGCGGCGGATATGCGCGCGGCGCCGGCCGGGTCGTGTGCGGATGTCGCTGCGTGTTTCCATGAGGACGAACGTGCGAAAATGG
The DNA here is from genome assembly GCF_004343585.1 of Neorhizobium sp. JUb45. Taxonomy (GTDB): domain Bacteria; phylum Pseudomonadota; class Alphaproteobacteria; order Rhizobiales; family Rhizobiaceae; genus Neorhizobium. Next base: position 392,165 of record NZ_SLYW01000001.1, read on the forward strand.
CAGTCAAGGTCTCCACTCCACAAACATTCACACTATACTTTAGACTTCACGCATATCCAGTCTGTGCCCGCCGCCCTGACTAGGCTGCGGGCCTTTTTTGCGCTTGGGCTGAGGACGGTGAACGTCGCATGGGCCGACACAGGGCAACAGTTCAAAGAACCTGCGTGTCGCTATGTTGGTCGGGTCCCGGAAAAGAAAAAGGCCCTGCGTAAACAGGGCCTTGCTTAAAACTGGATGGTGGGCGTGACAGGGATTGAACCTGTGACCCCTACGATGTCAACGTAGTGCTCTCCCGCTGAGCTACACGCCCTTCCGTGAGGCGGCATAAACCATATGGCTTTGCCGCCGTCAATCGGTTTTGTGTCGATTTTTTGAAGTTTTTTCAAACCCCTTATGACACAAGCTTTTCGCCTTATGCGGCGTCCAGCATCTTGTTCACTTCTTCCACAAGGTCACGCAGGTGGAAGGGTTTGGACAGCACTTTTGCGTCCTTCGGAGCCTTCGAATCTGCGTTCAGCGCAACAGCGGCAAAACCGGTGATGAACATTACCTTCAGATCCGGGTCGAGTTCGGTGGCGCGGCGGGCCAGTTCGATGCCGTCCATCTCGGGCATGACGATATCCGTCAGCAGCAGCGAGAAGGGCTCTTCGCGCAGGCGGTCGTAGGCGCTGGCGCCGTTGTCGAAGGACGACACTTTATAGCCGGCCTTTTCGAGCGCCTTCACAAGGAAGCGGCGCATGTCGTTATCGTCTTCAGCGAGAAGGATTTTTTGCATCGTCTTGGAAAACCGTCAGTGGGTCGTGTTTAAAATTAGGCTCTTCGTCCTACATTAGTCAAATCGCGGTAAAGAACCGGTGAAGCCAAGCAGGATGCCATTGGTGGGACTGTACATAGTATGGACTTCGCTGCAGGCAACTGGCAACATGACGTTACGAACAAGTTACCTTTATGGTAAAGGCGGCATCTTAAAAGGCGGATGGACGGGGTGACGGGCGAGATCGACCTATTCGAGGTGAGGGAGCCGACGTCGCAGACCATCCCTTTTGTCTTCAATTCACCCCATAGCGGCCGGCATTACCCCGCCCAGTTCCTTAGTGAGTCGCGCCTCGATGAGATGGGTATTCGTCGCTCCGAAGATCATTATGTCGACGAGTTGTTTGCGCATGCGCCAAATCTGGGGGCGCCGCTCCTGCTCGCGCATTTCCCGCGCGCCTATCTCGATGTGAACCGCGAGCCTTACGAACTTGATCCGCGCATGTTCGATGGCGCGCTTCCGCCTTACGTCAATATCGGTTCGATGCGGGTGGCCGGCGGGCTTGGCACCATTCCGCGCATCGTGGCCGAAAACATGGAAATCTATCGCCGGCGGCTGAGTGTCGAGGAGGGGCTTTCGCGCGTCGAGACGATCTACAAGCCTTATCATGCCTGCCTGCGCCGGCTGATTGCCCGCACCCATGCGAGTTTTGGCATGTCGGTGCTGATCGATTGCCATTCCATGCCCGGCAATATCCGCCTTTCGGGTTCCGATATCCGTCCGGATTTCATCATCGGCGATCGTTACGGCACCAGCGCTGCTGCCGAGCTTTCGCGCGCTGCGATGTATTTCCTCGAAGGGCTCGGTTTTACCGCCGTGCGCAACAAGCCTTATGCGGGCGGCTTCATCACCGAACATTACGGCCGGCCGGTGCGCGGTCTGCATGCGTTGCAGATCGAGATCAATCGCGCGCTCTATATCGATGAAGTGACGCTGCGCAAGCGCCCGGATTTCGATGATCTGGCCCGCGCGCTCACCGAATTCATGGGGTCGATGGCGGATTATGCCGCCGAGTTCGGTCCTGATTCGGCGTTGGCTGCCGAATAATCCTTCCACGGCATTGCGAAATTTTTGCCGGCTTCCATTCGGGGAGGGCGGCTTTCTGCGGCCAAAAAAAACCGCGCTCGAGGCGCGGTCAAGTCTAGGGAGGAAACACCCAAGGAGGGTATTACAGTCCGAAGACTGCGAGGTTGAATTTACTCCCGCACTGCACAATCGTCAAGCATATTTTTAAATTGGCTAAATAATGGGCATTTGCTGAAAGTGGCGGCCCCGATTGGCCTTGGCGGAAATCTGTGGTCTATGGTGCCGCACGCAAATTTTCGGGGGGACCATGCTTCCAGATCGTTCGTTTTTCGACAGGCTGGCCGATGCGGCCAAGGCCGAGACGCTGCCGCGCTTTCGCACCGGCACTTCGGTCACCAACAAGCTGGCCGGCGGGTTCGATCCTGTCACGGAAGGCGACCGCGCCGCCGAGACGGCGATCCGGGCGCTGATCACGGAAGAATTCCCCGAGCACGGCATTCTGGGCGAGGAGCACGAAAATATCGGGCTCGACCGCGAGCATGTCTGGGTGATCGATCCGATCGACGGGACGCGCGCCTTCATTTCCGGCGTGCCCGTCTGGGGCACGCTGATCGGTTTTCGCTCCAACGGGCGGGCGACCATGGGCATGATGGACCAGCCGTTTACCGGCGAACGTTATTTCGCCGATGGCGAAAAGTCGTGGTATCGCGGCCCGGATGGTGAGCATGAAATCCGTACGCGCGATTGCGGTCGGTTGGCCGATGCGATCCTGTTCACCACCTCGCCGCATATCTTTGAGGGAGCTGATCTCGCCGCCTATAAAGCCGTCGAGGAAAAGGTGCGGCTGTTCCGCTACGGCACCGATTGTTACGCCTATACGCTGCTGGCCGGCGGCCATATCGATCTCGTCGTCGAAAACAACCTCAAGCCTTATGATGTCGGCGCGCTGATCCCGCTGATCGAGCAGGCGGGCGGCATCATCACCACCTGGGATGGCGGCCGGCCGGAAGAGGGCGGCAATATCATCGCCGCCGGCAGCCGCGCCGTGTATGACGAGGCGCGGGCGCTGCTTGGCCGTTGAGCCGCTTCAGGCGGCTGCGTCGTCGGAGACGAGCGCTGTCGCGTCGCTGCCGGGGATGAAGGCTTCGATCGCCGCCAGCGCCTGGGCGCGGTAGATATCGGCCTCGCTGAACAGTTCGTGGCGTCCGCCGATGATGTTGACCAACTGGCCGGCGCGGAAATTGCGGGCCAGTTCCTCTTGGGCGCCATAGGGCACGATGCCGTCGCGCATCGGCGCAAGGATCAGCGTCGGAATGGTGATGTTGGTCAGATGCGCCTGTGACGCGATGCGGCGTCCGGCCTTCAGCGTTTCCTTCAGCCAGCGCATGGTCGGCGGGCCGATTTCCAGTTCCGGATATTCCTTGCCGATCGCACCATTGCGGGCAAACCGTTTTGGATCGGATGTCAGCGGATTACCGGAAAAGGGGCGGCGGTTCTGATCGGTTCCGGCTGACAGCTGGCCGAGGCCGATGGCCGTCAATGAGCCTGCGATGAGACGGATCAACCCTTCGGAAAATGCCTGTCCGGTGAGGCCCACGAACGGGGCGGCCAGCGCCATGCGATCGATGCGGTTGGCCAGATAAGGTGCAGCGGCAAGCGCGATTAGCGAACCGGTGGAATGTGCGACGAGGAAAAACGGCAGACGGGCATCGGGCAGCACGATCTGTTCGAGAAACAGATCGAGATCGCGCTCATAATCGGAAAAGCGGCGCAGATGGCCCTTTTTCGGCTTTTTCAGCAGCCGGTCGGAACCACCCTGTCCACGCAGGTCATAGGTCGCCACCCACAGGCCCATGGCGTTGAAATCGCGGATCGTCTCGTAATATTTCTCGATGGATTCGCTGCGGCCATGCAACAGAACGATGGTGCCGCGCGCCGGCGAAATGTCGGAGCGGAACACGGCGTAGCGCAGTTTTGCACCGCGATATCCGGTGAAAAAGCCGGCAAAATGGTTGGGCGGCACCGGGTTGTCAGGCGTCGACCGGAGGATTTCGAAGGGCGGGGTTTCTGCTTCGCTCATGCAGACAAGCGATAGGCGGAATGTTTTTCGGGTCAAGGGGAAAGTGGGGGAGCTGGGGCTTCTTCTTCGCGCGCGGGAAGGGGATTGCATGCGAAAAAGACCCCGCCCCAAACCCCTCCCCACAAGGGGGAGGGGCTTAACCCGGCCGATCCGCTGTGGCTCAATTGGGGCAGGTGGTTGCCACAAGTTTTCTCCCCCCTTGTGGGGGAGATGGCCGGCAGGCCAGAGGGGGACTTTGCAACCGAAAGCGTGGCAATCAATCGTCGCTGTCGATCGAGACCTGTTCGCCGGTTTCCGGGTTGAATTTCACCTCGATGCGGCGGCCATCCTTGTTGCGGCCGGAAACTTCGTAGCAGCCGTCGTCGATTTCCACTTCGCGGACTTCGATGCCAAGGCCGGTGGCGCGGTCGCGCATCTGGGCTTCGCTCATCCACTTGTCGAGCTGGATATTGCCGCAACGGCGATCGTCGCGGTCATCGGCATGGGCGATGGAAAGCGGCGCAAGGGCGGTCAGCGTGGTGGCGGCAATGGTGGCGGCGAGGACGAGTTTCTTCATGGGTGGTTTCCTTCCCGGATGTGGCGGGCACCATTGCCCTGCCGATGAAGCCACCCTAAGTGACGGCCACTGATCGATAACTGACGGCAGCTGTCAGCGAAATTTCAGTTTGGAAATGATAGTTTCGCCGCCATGTCACACCATGTCCTTATAAAAATGTCGCTGGTTTCTGCGCTGTTGTTCACGGCACCGGCGGCAGGTCTTGCGCGCGATCTCGACAAGCTGCGTGATGCGGTGAAGCGCGGCGATGTGCTGCCGCTGTCGGTGCTGCAGGAAAAGCTGCGCGCCTCCTATCCGGGCGATATCATCCGCGTCGAACTTGATGAGGATGACGATCGTTTCATCTACGAATTCAAGGTGCTGCAGGCGAATGGCCGGCTTTATGAAATCGAGATGGATGCCAGGGATGGCCGCATTCTCGATGTCGACGATGATGATGACGATTGAGGCCCATGCGCATTCTGCTTGTTGAAGACGACCCGCTGATCGCCCGCGATGTCACGCACCACCTGTCACGTGCGGGTTATCTCGTGGAACACGAAAGTGACGGCGAAAGTGGCTGGAATCGCGGTGACAGCGAGGAATTTGCCGCCGTCGTGCTCGATCTCGGCCTGCCGAGCATGGACGGGCTTTCCGTGCTGAAACGCTGGCGCGCCGCCGAGCGCGAATTGCCGGTGCTGATCCTCACCGCCCGCGGCAACTGGGAAGAGCGTGTCGAGGGGATCGATGCCGGCGCCGACGACTATCTCGCAAAACCGTTTCAGATGCCGGAGCTTTTGGCGCGGCTGCGGGCGATCATCCGCCGTTCGCAGGGCAAGGCCAGTCCTGTCCTGTCCGCCGGCCGCATGAAGATCGATCCACGCAGCCGCACCGTGTCGCTGGATGGCGAACCGGCAGACCTGACGCCGCTCGAATATCGTTGCCTGCATTATCTGATGGCCAATGCCGAACGGCATGTCTCGCAGCTGGAGCTGACCGAACAGCTTTACGCTCAGGATTTTGAGCGCGAGAGCAATTCGGTGGAAGTGCTGATCGGGCGGTTGCGCAAGAAATTCGGCAAGGAGCTGATCACCACCCGCCGCGGTTACGGTTACCGGATCGGTGCTGCATGAAGCGGCCGCTGTCGATTCGCGTCCGTTTTCTTCTGGTGTCCTTGGTTGCCGTTCCCTCGGCACTGGCGCTTGCCGCCCTGTTCATGACCTCGATGTTTTCCGCCAGTCTGGAACGGCGGCTGGAAGAGGAATTGAAGGGCCATATCAACACAATTGCCGGCTCGATCCGGCTTGGTATCGATGGAAAAATCGAACATCCGTTCAGCCTGATGGACCGGCGGTTTGCGCAGGCCTATGGCGGGCTTTACTGGCAGATCGGTGATGCCGCGACGTCAGCGCAGTTCCGTTCGGAATCGCTGTGGGACACCAGCCTGTCGAGCCCGGACGATTTGCCCGATGATGGCGCCGTGCACCGGTACGAGGCCGATGGGCCTGAGGGCACCCGGCTGATCGTGCTGGAGCGGCAGATCATGGTGAGCGCGCCGGCGGGCCTGAAGCCGGTGCAGATTTCCGTCGCATCGGACACCCGTGCACTGGATGAGGCGAGCCGCGGGTTTGCGCTGGATATTCTGCCTTATCTGGCAGGTCTTGCGGCGTTCCTGATCGGCGCGTCGCTAGTGCAGGTGATCTTTGGCCTCAAACCGCTGGCGGACCTCACCAAGGGGCTGGACCGCATTCGCGAGCGCCGCAGCGGCAGGCTGGAAGGCGCGCTGCCGGCGGAATTTGTGCCGGTGGAGGCGGCCGTCAACCGGTTACTGGAATCGCAGGCGCAGTCGCTTGCCAGGGCGCGGGCGCGCGCCGGTGATCTGGCACACGGGCTGAAGACGCCGCTGACCGTGCTCTCCAACGATGCGCTGACCTTGCGCGAGCGGGGTGAGGGCGAGATTGCCGATGAAATCGAGCATCTGGTACAGATGATGCGCGGGCATGTGGAGCATGAGCTGGCGCGCAGCCGTATCGTTGCCAATGCCGACATGCGCCAGACCGATGCGGATATCGAAAAAATCGTCGGACAGGTGGTGAAAACGCTGCAGCGCACGCCGAAGGGCGAGGCTCTGCAATGGACTGTCGAGATCGGTGAACCCTCACACGTGCCGCTCGATGCGCATGACCTGCGCGAACTGATCGGCAATCTCACCGAAAACGCCGTCAAATGGGCCTCGGGTGAAGTCTGTATCGGCTGGAAACAGGGTCGGCTGGTGGTGGCCGATGACGGGCCGGGTGTGGACCCCGACAAGATCCGCAGCATGACCGAGCGCGGTGTGCGGCTGGACAGCCAGACACCCGGCACCGGCTTTGGCCTGTCGATCGTCAAGGAAATCTGCGAGGTTTACGGGCTGACATTGTCGATCGAAAACCGGCAGGGCAGTGGCTTGATGGTCTCGGTGGGGTTTGGGGCTGCCGAATAGCGATTGTAGCGGTTGCCGTTCAGCCGATCTCCCCCCTTGAGGGGGAGATGCCCGGCAGGGCAGAGGGGGGTAATGCTGGCGCAAATGGCCGCTTTCCCACCACTTGCCACACCGTTGTTCACCCCCCTCTGTCACTATCGTGACATCTCCCCCTCAAGGGGGGAGATCGTTGGGAGCAAGCCTCAATGCTTATGCTCCGCACCGCCGCCATCATGCGGCACCACCGGCGCCGCAACCGCCGCATCGGTCGGGTGCGGATGGTCCGGATCAGGACTGTGGGTAGTACGGTGGATGGCCGCCACATTGCCCTCCTGGCCATAGATGGCGATATGCAGGCCCCAATAGGACGAGGCAAAAATCACCAGAGCGGCTGCAATGCCGATCGGCACGCCGGCCAGTAATTTCTTGAAATTGGGGACAAAAAACACGTCGCGCGTGTGGTCTGCGGCAATTGCCACGATGACCGCCATGATCAATGCATGGCCGATCAGGTCGATGCGGCCGAACGGGTAAACGGCGGCGTTGAAGATGACGAACAGGGCGACCGCCGAAAGACGGCGCACCAGCGGCGTCCACAACAGGCCAAACCCCATGGTGAATTCGGAGACGCCAGCCATGGGAATAAAAACGTCGCGCGGCATGCCGAAGGTCAGAAACGGCTTTTCCTCGACCAGCGGATAGAACCAGTCGGGATAGGCGAATTTTTCGAGGCTCGACCACATCAGGGCAATTGCGACACCCCAGCGCAGCGCCTGAAAGCGGTGTTTTCGGATCTCCTCGTTGGAAGACGCCTCCATCACCAGATAGGCGGCGACGCCGACGCCGAGTGCGAGATAATCAAGCAGGTGAAAGATGTCGTAATCGCGCAACGCCAACAGCCAGAGCAGGATGATACCGGCGGCAGCCAGCGGCTGGGTGCGGCGGAAAAAGATCAGCAGGGCGATCAGCAACTGACCCCATGAGACGATTTCCGAGGGCGTTTTCAGGTCGGGTGTCAGATAAACCCCGCCAACCGCAAAGATGGCGATGAAAAAGGCGCCGACCACGCAGCGCACGAAATCATCGAGGCGGTTCCATAGGGGATCGGTCAGGCGGTCCATGCCGAGCAAGATTTTTTCGCCGGCGCTGGATCGTTCAATGGCGCGGGTGGCGAGAAAGAAGACCAGCACGAGAGCGATGCCGACCCAGAACCATGTGTTGGCAAGTGTTGCGCCGATCGGCTGCGGCGGGGCGCCGACGATATAGGGCGCGAACCATTTGACATGTGCCGACGCGGGTTCGGCAGCGAGAAGGGGTAAGGCGAGCGTGAGCCATCCGGCTCGATGAGCGGAATGCATGGTGGTGTTCCTATCGATATCGCAGCAACGGCCGAGGCGAAGGCATACGGACAATCCGTTTCTGCAATTTTGACGATAGTTTATTTTCTGACTGGTTATTTGATTTTTGGCAATCAGCGAATGGATTGAAGACTGTCAGGCCGCGACAAAATGGCTATTTTTGCCCGTTTTTGCATTCTCCGGCATCGTGTTTGCTGTTTCATGGATTTCTAAAATTCGCGCAAAGGTCGCATATGCGGGATTCCCGAAAAAGGGTCTTGAAGCGGGAAAATGCAATTCCCATCTTGGTTCTGCGGGCGCCGATGACGGGTCCGCAACGAGAGGTCAGGCATCGCCAGAACGGGATGCCGGCTTAAAAAACCGCAACACGTCGCTTCATGAGAGGACATCATGCGTCACGTCGATTTTTCCCCCCTTTATCGTTCCACCGTCGGTTTCGACCGCCTTTTCACCATGCTGGACAGCCTTGGCCAGCCCGATCAGGCGCAGACCTATCCGCCCTACAATATCGAGCGGACCGGCGAGAATACCTATCGCATCACCATGGCCGTTGCCGGTTTCGACGAAAAGGAACTGAGCATCGAGGCCCGTGCGCATGTGCTGCACGTCAAGGGTGAAAAGAGCGAGGACGAAGCCGCTTCAACCAGCGAGTTTCTCCACCGCGGCATCGCCAAGCGCGCCTTCGAGCGCCGCTTCCAGCTTGCCGATCACGTGGAGGTGCAGAGCGCGCAGCTGAAGAACGGTCTTCTGCATATCGATCTTCTGCGCTCCATTCCGGAAGCGATGAAACCGCGCCGGATCGCCATTGCCGCCGAACCGGTCGATACGCCCACGACCATCGAGGCGCAGGTCAGCCAGCCGCAGATCAACTAACGCCCAAGGCCGGACCTCCAGTCCTGACCTTCGCGTCAGATGGCCCGTCATGCGCCCCCTTCCAGCCGGGAGGGGGCGTTTTTATGTGAGGTTTGACGGGATTTGATGGCCAGCATACTATGATCGTGATGTTTGGCACGAGAGGCCGTCATGCGAGTGACCGTGAAAAAAATGGGCGACAGCGCCTCAATCCCGATCCCCGCCGAGATCATGGAAGCGGCCAATCTCTCCGTCGACACCGAGGTTGATGTCCGCGCGCAAAACGGTCGCGTGATTGTCGAATTGGTCGGAGAGGGTGATCTCAGTCTCGATGAGATGATCGCCCGCATCACGCCAGACAATCGTCACGACGAGGTCGATTTTGGCGCACCTGTCGGTCGCGAGCTGCTCTGATGGCGGCTGCCGGTTATGTCCCTGACGCAGGTGACATTGTCTGGTTGAATTTTTCGCCGCAGATGGGGCATGAGCAGGCCGGCCGTCGCCCCGCGCTCGTTTTAAGCCCTGCCAGCTACAATCGCCACGGTCTCATGTTGTGTTGTCCCATGACGACGAGACGCAAGGGCTATCCATTCGAGGTGGTCTTGGGAGAGGACAGCATTGCTCTCGCAGATCAGGTCAAAAGCCTGGACTGGAAAAGCCGCGATGCCCAGCGCAAAGGCCAGGCATCGGATGCAGCATTAAAACAGGTTGGGCGAAGGCGATAAAGCTGCTCGGGTGAACCGGGCCGCCGCGTGTTTGCTTTACGCCGCAGCCGTTGCCGTCTTGTCTTCCACCTTCACCTTGCGCTGCGCATATTTCTGCGCCAGCACGGCGCAGACCATCAGTTGGATCTGGTGGAACAGCATGATCGGCAGGACGATGGCGCCGATCGAGGACTGGCCGGCAAAGATGGCGTTGGCCATCGGCACGCCTGATGCCAGCGACTTTTTCGAGCCGCAGAAGGTGATGGCGATCTCGTCCTCCTTGGAAAAACCGAGAAGGCGGCTGCCATACATGGTGATGACCAGAACGATGGCGAGCAGAACCATGTCGGTGACGATGACGGCAGCGATATCGGTGAGCGAAAACGTCCGCCAGATGCCTTCGATGACGGCCGTCGAAAAGGCGAGGTAGACAACCATCAGGATGCCGCCGCGATCGACCGGCGCCAGCAGCTTTTTGCGCGCCCGGATCCAGTTGCCGATGAAGGGCTGCAGAAGCTGGCCGATGACGAAGGGGGCGAGAAGCTGGAGCGCAATTTTTTCAATGGCATCGGCGGAAATGCCGCCGCCTTCGCCGGTCGTCGACATGACAAGGCTGGCGAGGATCGGTGTCAGGAACATGCCAAACAGGTTGGAGCCGGAGGCCGAGACGATGGCTGCCGGCACGTTGCCGTTCGCCATCGAGGTAAACGCGATCGACGACTGCACGGTGGAGGGCAGCACGCAGAGGAACAGGATGCCGGCGTAAAGCGGGGCGGGCAGGATGCTTTCCGGCAGGAAGCCGATGGCAAGACCCAAAAGCGGGAAGATCACGAACGTCGTCGCCAGAATCGTCAGATGCAGGCGCCAGTGCAGCAGGCCGCCGACCACGACTTCACGTGACAGGCGGGCGCCATGCAGGAAGAACAGCAGGCCGATGGCGATGTCAGTGGCGATACCGAACCAATAGGCGGGTTCGCCGTAAATCGGCAGGAAGGAGGCGAGGATGACCGCGCAGACCAGCATGATCGTGAAACGGTCCGGCATGAAGCGGCTCATGGCATGTCCTTAAACTGATTTTACTTCGGTTGGGAGACGTCTTCTCTTATCATGAACCGCGATGCAAGAATTAACAGTTATCACGAAGCAGGATAAGGATGCTCAATCTCCATCATCTCGAAAGTTTCGTGATGCTGCAACAGGCCGGCAGCTTTACCCTTGCTGCCGAGCGGCTCGGCATCGGGCAGTCAACGATCAGCCAGCATATCCAGCGTCTTGAAAAATCACTCGGGCGGCAATTGGTGCAGCGGGATACCCATCAGGTGCGGCTGACGGCGGATGGCGAGGCACTGCTCGGTTATGCGCGCGGCATGCTCGATCTCAACGGCAAGGTAGCGTCGCTGTTCGGTGAAAGCCGATTGCGCGGGCGGTTGCGGCTGGGTGTGTCGGAAGATGTCGTCGCCAATCGACTGACCGCCATTCTGGAGGATTTCAGCCGGCTGCATCCGTGGGTCGATCTGGAACTGACGGTGGCGCTGAGCGGGGTGCTGTTTCAGATGCAGGAGGTCGGCGAACTCGATCTGGTTCTGGCCAAGCGGCATATCGGCGAAACGCATGGGCGTCTGCTTTATCGCGAGCCGCTTGTCTGGCTGGCGCGGGATGCGGATGTGCTGTCGCGTGTCGAGACCGTGCCGCTGATCGCCTTTCCGCCGCCGAGCATTACGCGAAAGGTGGCGCAGCAGGCGCTGGATCAGAACAAGATCGCGTGGCGGATCGTCTGTACCTGCGGCAGTCTTGCGGGGCTGACGGCAGCAGCGCGTGCCGGTATGGGCGTGCTTGTGCAGCCGCGCAGCATGGCGCCGGACGGTTTGCGGGAGATCGCGCCGGGACGTTTGCCGGATCTGGAGGATATCGAATTCGTGCTGGTGCCGCGGCGCGGGGCGGATGCGGCGCTGGTGGAGGCGGTGTCGAGTTTGATCACGGCGCGGATCGTGCCGTGAGGGGAGTGGATTGCGCGATGGAATGTGCAAAAAAAGACCCCGCCCCAAACCCCTCCCCACAAGGGGGAGGGGCTTAACCCGGCCGCTCCGTCGAAACTCAATTGAGGTAGGCGTTTGCCGCAAGTTTTCTCCCCCCTTGTGGGGGAGATGGCCGGCAGGCCAGAGGGGGACTTTCTTAAGGCTGTGGCTTTAGCGTTTATTCAAGCCGAAGCGCATATAGACAAGAACTGGTCAACGTCTTCTTCCGTCGTGGCAAAGCTCGTCACCATGCGGATCAGCACTTCGTCAGCGGCCACCTTTTCCGGCATGTCGCGCGGTTCCAGCCAGTCGTAGAACTTTGCGCCCTTGTCCTGCGCCGCCTTGGCGGAGGATTTCGGCAGGATGGCGAAGACTTCGTTGGCCTGGGTCGGCCAGGCGAGGCGGGCGCTGTTGAGCGAGCCGAAACCGGCGCGCAGGCGGTTTGCCATGTCGTTGGCATGGCCGGCAAGACCCAGCCACAGGTCGTCCTTCAGATAGGCATCGAACTGGGCGGCGATGAAGCGGGATTTGGAAAACAGCTGGGCGGTACGCTTGCGCAGGAAGGCAAAATCCCTAGCGAGTTCGGGATCGAAAAACACGATCGCCTCGGCGCACCAGCAGCCGTTCTTGGTGCCGCCGAAGGAAAGCACGTCGACACCGCGTTTCCAGGTCATTTCGGCCGGCGTGCAGCCGAGCGCCATCAGGGCATTGGCGAAACGGGCGCCGTCCATGTGCAGCGGCAGGCCGTTGTCCTTGGCGATCTTTGCGATCGCGTCGATTTCATCGAGCGTATAGACGGTGCCGGCTTCGGTGGCCTGCGTCATCGAAACGGCGGCGGCGCGGCCGTGGTGGATGGCGTCCTGCGGATAACGCGCGATACGGCTGATCAGGTTTTCCGGCAGCATCTTGCCATCCGGGCCTTCCACCGCGACCATGCGCATGCCGGAAAAGAAGTCCGGCGCGCCGCACTCGTCCTCGATGATATGTGCTTCCGAATGGCAGAAGGTCAGGCCGCCGGGGCGGGCGATGCTGGCCAGCGACAGCGAATTGGCGGCAGTGCCGGTCGCCACGAAAAACACCGCGACCTCGCGCTCGAAGATCTCGTTGAAACGCACCTCGATCGACTTGTCGAGTTCGCTCGAACCATAGGCTGAGGCAAAGCGGGTGGATTCTTTCGAGAGGCGCTCATTGATGGCGGGGTGGGCGCCGGCCCAGTTGTCGGAAGCAAAGAACATGGAGGGTCCTGTAAGGTCATGCGTGATGCTGCGGGAGAGATGCTGAACTTAAGGAATTTGCTGCTGCAATCAATGGAAAAGCCAGTCCGTGCGGGTGGGCCTATCCGTCTGGCAATCTAAGCAATGTATTCTGTCGATTTGAGTAATTTTGTTGCGCCGCAGCGCCGTTCTGGTGCCTTCTTGTGTCGTTTTGTCCGGTTTGAATTGCATTTCAGCCTCTTGTGGCGCATTAACTTCTGTGTCATATAAAATGAGAAATAGGTCAGAATAACTGTCCTACTTTCCGGAAATCAGGTCGGCGATGGGCTGGTTTCTGTCATGACCTCCGCGCCGATCCGGGTTATGCTGCTGCGCAATAGCAGCGGACTGTCCGGGCGGCGCCGTCGCATGAGTTAAGAACTGTCGCATGAATTTCGGATTGATGTGCGACACCCGCACCTCGTTTCGCGCAATGAACCGATACCACCTTGCCCGCTCGAGCGGCCAACTGGAGGACTGACGATGACGAAGACGATTTTGGATATGCACTGTCCCACCGACATAGCTTCGGCGAAAGCCGAAGAGCATGTGCCCTTCATCGCGTCGGGCATTCCTGGGCCCCAAGGTCTTTATGATCCGCGCAACGAACACGATGCCTGCGGCGTCGGCTTCATCGCCCATATGAAGGGCCAGAAGTCGCACCAGATCGTCAAGGACGGCCTGTTCATTCTGGAAAACCTGACGCATCGCGGCGCCGTTGGTGCCGATCCGCTGATGGGCGATGGCGCCGGTATTCTGGTGCAGATCCCGGATCGTTTCTTCCGCGAGGAAATGGCACGCCAAGGCATCACCCTGCCGAAGGCCGGCGAATATGCCGTCGGCCATCTGTTCATGCCGCGCAAGCCGGAAGAGATCGAGCATTACAAGCAGGTGGTGCGAGACGTCATCGGCGAGGAAGGCCAGCAGTTCATCGGTTTCCGCGATGTGCCGGTCGATAATTCCTCGCTGTCCAAGGCGCCGGATATTGCTGCGACCGAACCCTATCACGTTCAGGTCTTCATCGGGGCAGGGCGCGATGCCGCGACCAATCTCGAATTCGAGCGCAAGCTTTTCCTGATCCGCAAGGTCATCTCGAACCGCATCTATGATGCCTTCGGCGGCGTCGATCAGGGTTTCTATCCGGTGTCGCTGTCGTCCTCGACCATCGTCTACAAGGGCATGTTCCTGGCCTATCAGGTCGGCGCCTATTACAAGGATCTGGCCGATCCGCGGTTTGAGAGCGCCGTGGCGCTTGTGCACCAGCGTTTCTCAACCAACACGTTTCCGTCGTGGAAGCTGGCGCATCCGTACCGCATGGTCGCCCATAACGGCGAAATCAACACGCTGCGCGGCAACGTCAACTGGATGGCGGCGCGTCAGGCTTCGGTTTCCTCGCCGCTGTTCGGTGATGATATCTCCAAGCTGTGGCCGATCTCCTATGAAGGCCAGTCGGATACGGCCTGCTTCGACAACGCGCTGGAATTTTTGCTGCGCGGCGGCTACTCCATGGCGCATGCCGTGATGATGCTGATCCCGGAAGCATGGGCCGGCAACCAGTCGATGTCGAAGGAGCGCAAGGCGTTCTACGAATACCACGCCGCGCTGATGGAGCCGTGGGATGGTCCGGCCGCCGTCTGTTTCACCGATGGCAAGCAGATTGGCGCAACGCTCGACCGTAACGGCCTGCGCCCGGCGCGCTACCTCGTCACCGATGACGACCGTATCATCTTGGCCTCCGAAGCCGGCACGCTGCCGGTGCCGGAAGAAAGCATCGTCAAGAAGTGGCGCCTGCAGCCGGGCAAGATGCTGCTGATCGACATGGAAAAGGGCCAGATCATCTCCGACGAGGAGTTGAAGACGGAGCTTGCCACCAAGCACCCCTATTCCAAGTGGCTCGACAACACCCAGCTCATCCTCGAAGAGCTGAAGCCGGTGGAACCGCGCGCGCTGCGTCGCGACGTGTCGCTGCTCGACCGTCAGCAGGCTTTTGGTTACACCCGCGAAGACACAAAGATCCTGATGTCGCCAATGGCGACCACCGGTCAGGAAGCCGTGGGTTCGATGGGCACCGATACGCCGATCTCGGCCATGTCGGAAAAGTCCAAGCTGCTTTACACCTATTTCAAGCAGAACTTTGCGCAGGTCACCAACCCGCCGATCGACCCGATTCGCGAAGAGCTGGTGATGAGCCTCGTGTCCTTCATCGGCCCGCGCCCGAACATTCTCGACCATGAGGGTGCGGCCAACGCCAAGCGTCTGGAAGTGCGCCAGCCGATCCTGACCAATGGCGATCTCGAAAAGATCCGCTCGATCGGCCACACGGAAGACCGTTTCGACACCAAGACGCTCGACTTCACCTACGCGATCGAGCGTGGCGCCGAAGGCATGCCGGAAATGCTGGATCGCCTGTGCGAGCGCGCCGAGGCGGCCGTCAAGGGTGGCTACAACATCATCGTGCTCTCCGACCGCCAGATCGGCCCGGATCGCATGGCCATTCCGGCGCTTCTGGCAACCGCTGCCGTGCACCATCACCTGATCCGCAAGGGGCTGCGCACCTCGGTCGGTCTCGTTGTGGAATCGGGCGAGCCGCGCGAAATCCACCACTTCTGCTGTCTCGCCGGTTATGGCGCCGAAGCCATCAACCCCTATCTCGCCTTCGACACGCTGACCGACATGCATATGCGCGGCGAGTTCCCCAAGGAAGTCGATGCGCAGGAAGTGGTCTATCGCTATATCAAGGCGGTCGGTAAGGGCATTCTCAAGGTCATGTCCAAGATGGGCATTTCCACCTATCAGTCCTATTGCGGCGCGCAGATTTTTGATGCTGTCGGCCTGTCGTCCGAACTGGTCGAGCAGTATTTCTTCGGCACCGCCTCTTCGATCGGCGGCATCGGTCTGGAAGAAATCGCCCAGGAAACCACCGAGCGCCACACGTCGGCTTTTGGTAAGGACCCGGTTCTGGCCTCGACGCTCGATATCGGCGGCGAATATGCCTACCGCATGCGCGGCGAAAGCCATGCCTGGACGCCTGACGTCGTTGCCACCCTTCAACATGCTGTGCGTGGAAACAGCCAGGACCGCTACCGCGAGTTCGCCGGCCTTGTGAACGAAAGCGCCGTTCGGATGAACACCATCCGTGGCCTGTTCAAGATCAAGAGCGCCGAGGTGCTTGGCCGCACGCCTGTTTCGATCGACGAGGTCGAGCCTGCTGTCGATATCGTCAAGCGTTTCTCCACCGGCGCCATGTCCTTCGGGTCGATTTCCCGCGAAGCGCATACGACGCTGGCGATCGCCATGAACAAGATCGGCGGCAAGTCGAACACCGGTGAAGGTGGCGAGGAGAGCGATCGTTACCTGCCGCGCCGCGATGGTTCGGCGAACCCGGAACGCTCGGCCATCAAGCAGATCGCCTCCGGCCGTTTTGGCGTGACCACCGAATATCTGGTCAATGCCGATATGCTGCAGATCAAGGTGGCGCAGGGTGCCAAGCCCGGCGAGGGCGGCCAGCTGCCCGGCCACAAGGTGGATGCGACCGTTGCCAAGACCCGTCACTCGACGCCGGGTGTCGGCCTCATCTCGCCGCCGCCGCACCATGACATCTATTCGATCGAAGATCTGGCGCAGCTGATCTACGATCTGAAGAACGTCAACCCGACCTCCGACATCTCGGTCAAGCTGGTGTCTGAAGTGGGCGTCGGCACGGTTGCTGCCGGTGTCGCCAAGGCGCGCGCCGACCATATCACCGTCTCCGGTTTCGACGGCGGCACGGGCGCATCGCCGCTCACCTCGCTGAAACATGCCGGCAGTCCTTGGGAAATCGGCCTTGCCGAAACCCAGCAGACGCTGGTGCTGAACGGTCTGCGTTCGCGCATCGCGCTGCAGGTCGATGGTGGTCTGAAGACCGGCCGTGACGTCATCATCGGCGCGCTGCTCGGTGCTGACGAGTTCGGTTTCGCAACGGCTCCGGTTATCGCTGCCGGGTGCATCATGATGCGCAAGTGCCATCTGAACACCTGCCCCGTGGGCGTTGCAACGCAGGACCCGGTTCTGCGCAAGCGCTTCAAGGGCACGCCGGAACACGTCATCAACTACTTCTTCTTCGTGGCCGAAGAAGTACGCGAAATCCTCGCATCGCTCGGCTTCACCAGGTTCGATGATATTATCGGCGCATCCGACTTCCTCGAAAAGGACGACATGCTCGCCCACTGGAAGTCCAAGGGGCTGGACTTCTCCAAGATCTTCCACAAGGTCGAGGCACCGAAGGCCGCCACCTACTGGACCGAGCGCCAGAAACATCCGATCGACGATATTCTCGATCGCAAGCTGATCGAAAAGGCCATGCCGGCGCTGGAAAGCAAGGAGCCGGTGGTCATCGAAGTGCCGATCAAGAACGTCGACCGTTCGGCCGGTGCCATGCTTTCGGGTGAGCTTGCCAAGCGCTGGAACGAAAAGGGCCTGAAGGACGACACGATCCGCGTGACGTTGACCGGTACCGCCGGCCAGTCGTTTGGTGCCTTCCTCGCACGCGGCATCACCTTCGATCTCGTCGGTGACGGCAACGACTATGTCGGCAAGGGTCTGTCAGGTGGCCGCATCATCGTGCGTCCGCCGGAAAATTCCAAGCTGGTGGCGGAAAACTCGATCATCGTCGGCAATACCGTGCTTTACGGTGCGACATCGGGCGAGTGCTATTTCCGCGGTGTTGCCGGTGAGCGTTTCTCCGTTCGCAACTCCGGCGCCATCGCGGTCGTCGAAGGCGTGGGTGACCACGGCTGCGAATACATGACCGGCGGCGTCGTCGTCGTTCTCGGCGAAACCGGCCGCAACTTTGCAGCCGGCATGTCGGGTGGCGTGGCTTACGTTCTCGATGAAGAGGGCACGTTCGCCAAGCGCTGCAACATGGCCATGGTCGAACTGGAACCCGTTCCGGAAGAAGATGACATGCTGGAAAAGCTGCACCATCGCGGCGGCGACATCATGCACAAGGGCCGTGTCGACGTGTCAGAAGACATGACCCGCCACGACGAAGAGCGGCTTTACCAGCTGATCTCCAACCACATGCACTATACCGGCTCCAACCGCGCCAAGGAGATCCTCGATCGCTGGAGCGAGTTCCGTCCGAAATTCCGCAAGGTCATGCCGGTCGAATACCGCCGTGCGCTTGAGGAGATGGAGCGCATGCGGATGGGCGTTGCTGCGGAGTAAGCCTTTGGCTGTTTTTCACCGTTTGATTTCGGTGGTTATCGCGGTCGCTGTTCCGGCGGCCGCGTTCATGGCGAACGGTGACGTCGCATTGGAATTCATTGTGCTGGGAGCAACCATGGGATTTGCTTACTGGTACTGGGGCCCTACGGGCACCACTCTTTGAAGAGGACTAAAACATGGGCAAGGTAACGGGTTTCATGGAAATCGACCGGCAGGTTGGCAAGTACCAGCCGGCCTCCGACCGCATCCGCCATTTCCGCGAATTCACCATTCCGATGTCCGATGCCGAGGTTACCAAACAGGCGGCGCGCTGCATGGATTGCGGCATTCCGTTCTGTCATGGGCCGACGGGCTGTCCCGTGCACAACCAGATCCCCGACTGGAACGATCTGGTCTATAACAACAAGTGGGAAGAGGCGATCCGCAACCTCCATTCCACCAACAATTTTCCGGAATTCACCGGTCGCGTCTGTCCCGCGCCGTGCGAGGAAGCTTGCACGCTGAACCTCGAAGACGCGCCGGTCGCCATCAAGACCGTCGAGCAGGCGATCGCCGACAAGGCCTATGAACTGGGCTACATCGTGCCGCAGCCGGCAACGGTCAAAACCGGCAAGAAGGTCGCGATCATCGGTTCCGGCCCCGCCGGCATGGCCGCTGCACAGCAGCTTGCCCGCGCCGGTCACGAGGTCCATGTCTATGAACGCGAAACGAAGGCCGGCGGCCTGCTGCGTTACGGCATTCCGGACTTCAAGATGGAAAAGAATTTTATCGATCGTCGTGTCGAGCAGATGACCGGTGAGGGCGTCACCTTCCATTACGGCGTCAATGTCGGCGTCGACAAGCCGACCGAAGAGCTGATGGCCGAACATGATGCCGTCATCTATTGCGGCGGTTCGGAAACCCCGCGTCCGGCCGGTATTCCCGGTGTCGAACTGCACGGCGTCTACGATGCCATGCCGTATCTCGTGCAGCAGAACCGTCGCGTCGGCCGCGAAAACATCGACTCGACCGGCTGGCCGGCAGAACCGATCCTCGCAGGCGCCAAGCATGTCGTCGTGGTCGGTGGTGGCGATACCGCATCGGATTGCGTCGGCACGGCTTTCCGTCAGGGCGCCGTCAAGGTGACCCAGCTCGACATCCGCCCGATGCCGCCGGAAAAGGAAGACAAGCTCGCCGTCTGGCCGTTCTGGGCCACCAAGATGCGCACTTCGTCTTCGCAGGCCGAAGGCGCCAACCGCGAATTCCAGGTGGCGACGCTCGAATTCGTCGGCGAAGACGGCGTGTTGACCGGCGTGCGCTGCTGCCAGGTGGATGAACGCCGCAAGCCGATCGCCGGCACGGATTTCATCATCAAGGCCGATCTCGCCTTCATCGCCATCGGTTTTTCCGGGCCGATGACGACGGGTGTCCTGTCGGAACTGGAAGGCAAGCTGGAACTGAACACCGACCGCCGCGGCTCCACCAACGTCGTGGCGAACGAGCAGGACTACAAGACCTCGATCGACAAGCTCTACGTTGCCGGCGACGTTCGCCGCGGTCAGTCGCTGGTCGTCTGGGCGATCCGCGAAGGCCGTCAGGTGGCACGCGCCGTGGATGAGGCGCTGATGGGCGCTTCGGTTCTGCCACGGTAATTTTGAATCGGAAATTTGAATTGGGCGACCACAGCATCGTTGGCTGTGGTCGCCCAAATATCAGGTGCATACCCTCTCAAGAAGGTCCACCGTTACTGCCTGTGCCTGACCGGGAATATCGCGGAAGTCGTTGCGGTAGAGAAGTTGCGCCATGATCGCCTGCGTGAACTGCGGGTTCATCCGCCGCGCGGTGGCAAGAGCCTTTTCGCTTTCGCGCCGGAAAGGCCGCAAGGCCGCCATGACATATTCGATGCCAAGCACCTGGATGACGCAGGCGATATCGAACATGTCGCGAGGCTGCATCAATGCGCCGCGATAACATATTTTCTTTGCAATGATTTCAGCCGGCGTTTCGAGCAGAATGGTTCTGTCGCGCACTGTTGCCGCCACCGCCGGTGCTTCTGTCAGGGGCAGAGCGCAGATGAAATCGATCTCGCCGATGTTTTCGAACACGACTTTCAATGTTCTGGCGCCATCCGACACGTAGGCGTCTGGCGTTACATCGAGTTCGTATCCTTGCGTCCACGGATTTAGGTAGGGGAGCTGCTGCGGGTCATCAAGGAAGATATCGATATCGAAGCTTTCTCGATGATCGATCTGCAGCATAAGGGCGGTGCCGCCCCCCAAACTCCAGCTATCGATCAGTCTGAACTGGCCGTTTGTCTTGTCGATGATGCTGACGGCGAGTTCGAACAGGTCTTCCCACCGGCTGCGCGCTGCCAATTACGCAGCTTTCGCCAAGGGCAGATTATAACCCGCGAGCGCTGAAAACCGTTTCGCAAGATCGATGGCAATCGACGCGTCGATGTGCATCTCGTGCAGGAAGGCGTGCTGAAGCTCCTCGTCCACCTCGGAGAAAAAGGAAAAAGCAGATGGGTCGAAGTGGTCGGCACTGATGGGATCGGCAATCCGTGCTGCCAGCTGTTCGGCGGAAAGCGCCGTCCCATAAGGGGCGTTGACAGTCGATAGAACGCGAACAGCTACAGAAGACATCGTTTCGCACCGAAAGTTGCGGTGGTGTGTTATAACCTGACGATGTCTGCCAAACAAGGATCGCGCCCTTGGGAGGATGGGATGACGCAGCTATTGCGTCGTCTTGATCCGGTAATCGTCCACACGCCCAGCCGGCGCCTCCGGCAGTTCGCCGCGGGTCACCAATAGATCGCGCGGGGACTGCGTGTTGGCCGGTGTCGGTGCGCTCGCGCCCAGCAGGTCCTTGCCGCCGTCGAGATCGGGGTCGGATAGCGCGATCGGCTGGGTGGAGACCACTGCGGTGATCGGCGTGCCGGGAAGTACGGGAAGAGCCGGCAGATTGCTGCCGTCGAGATTGATCATTTCGGCCGGCGGAACATCGCCGAGATGGCGGCGCGCCACCTTTTCCACGTAGAAGGCCAGCTTGCGGCGGCCGGCTTCGGTCATGTTGATGCCGTCGGCACTGCGCAGGCGCACCTGCTGGCCGTTGACGTCGGAGCCGGTGACGATGAATTTGCCGTCCTCATCGACAAACCCGTCCCAGATATCGACGAATTCGCCACCGATCTCTTCGGCCTGCGTCCGGAAAATGCTGTTGAGCGTGACGGCATCCGCCGTCATCGAAGCCGACTGGAAGGCCGGCAGGCCGACCCATAGCAGCGGCAGGTCGTGGTCGCGGGCAATCTGGCCAAATTCCTGAACACGCTGCTTGTAGATCTCGAACCAGCGTTCCGTGCGGAATTTCTCGCGCTGATCGCTGCTGTCGATCTGCTGGCGGTCATTGGCGCCGATCATCACCACCACAAGCGCCGGTTTTTCATTGGCGATCAGTTCGGGCAGAGCCTGCGGCCAGTCGTAATGATCCTGACGCACGAGGCCGGACGCGGTTTCGGCATGGTCGACAACGACGACGCCGGGATTTTCGGCAAAGGCCGCCTCAAGGCCGCCGGCCAGACGTCCGGCAAGGAAATCCCCGACGACCAGCACTTTTTTGGCATTTTCCAGCTTCTGGACGGGTTCCGGCGTCGGCTCGGCGGCAATCACCGGGGCAGCCGGTACCGGGCGCACCGCACGACGAGGGGCTGGCGGCGGTGCCGCGCGCCTTTTGCGGCGGGGCTCCATGTCGATGACGGATCGGTCGCGCTGGTACTCGCGTCGTTCACCGAAAAACATGTCCATCAGGTTGCGGCGCTGCGGGCGCTCATAACGGCGCTCCTCCAGATAATAACGCCGTTCCTGTGCCGATGCCGGCGTCACGATTGCGGGCAGGGCGATGGTGACGGCCGTCATGGCGATGACGAGGCGCGTCCCGAAAGACTTGATGCGTTCCCAAACGGGGAGAAGTGCAGACTTCATGTCCCTGCCGTCCATATCAGTGCGGGCTGCGAGTGGATCGCAGCCCGGCTTGAGAGTCAATTACCGGCCGATCCCGCCTTTGATCAGCGGATCGCCTTGAGCAGCGAATGCGACGGTTCGCCGTCTTCCTGCATGCCGAGCCGCTTCTGGATGGCGGAGATGGCGGCCTTCGAACCGGAGCCGAAATTGCCGTCGACCTCACCGTCGTAATAACCGAGTTCCTTCATGCGCGATTGCAGCTCGAATTTCTCCGAGATGTCGAGCGTGCCCTGCGGGCGCGGCCAACGCTGCTGCATGCCGCCGTAACCGGCGATCTGGTCGGCAAGAAGGCCGACGGCCAGCGCGTAACTGTCAGCCGCGTTGTATTTCTTGATGGTGAAGAAGTTTTTCATCATCAGGAAGGCCGGGCCGTCCGAGCCCGCCATCAGCTTCAGCGTGGCGCGGTCGGCACCGCGCGGAAAACCCTTGCCGTTCGGGCGGGTGAAGCCGAGCGCTGCCCACTGGGCAATCGTCTTGGTCTGGCCTTCGTATTTTGCTGCACCGGCCGGCAGGGCCGCTTCGTAACCCCAGGTCTTGCCGGTGGTCCAGCCGTTCTTGGCAAGCAGGTTGGCGGCGGTGGCGAGCGCATCCGGGATCGAATGCCAGATGTCGCGCTTGCCGTTGCCATCGGCATCGACTGCATAGAGCAGATAGCTGGTCGGGATGAACTGGGTATGACCCATGGCGCCGGCCCACGAGCCGGTCAGCTGCTTTGGCGTGACGTCGCCGGCCTGCAGGATCTTCAGCGCTGCGATCAGCTGCGTGCGGCCGAATTTCGAGCGTTTCGGATCGGCCCAAGCGAGTGTTGCCAGCGCCTGCGGCACGTGGTGCAGACGCTCGGGGTTTTCCAGTGCCGCGCCGTAATTGGATTCCATCGACCAGATGGCGAGAACGATGTTCTGATCGACACCGTATTGCCGCTCGATGGCGTTCAACAGACGGCCATGGCGGGCCTTCATCTCGCGGCCGACCTTGACCGTATAAGGGTTCACGCGGCTATCGAGATAATCCCAGATCTTTGACTTGAACTCGGGCTGGTACTGCGCCTTCTGCAACACGTCCTGATCAGGTGTGCTGATGCCTGCAAAGGCTTTGTTATAGGTCGAGCGTGTAATGCCGCTCTGGGCTGCTGTCTCATAGAAATTTGAGACAAAAGCCTTGAAACCTTGGTCTGCCTGAGCATGTATCGGAGTGACCGCGAGCGTCATGCCTGCGATCATCGAGAGTGCGAGCGCTTGAAAGCGACGGGTGCGGAACATAGTCATTACGGCGTATCCGTTGTTCTTCCAGTCAGGGTTTTCACCGGTGATGGCGGCCGGGTTACGGTCAGTGTAGAACATCAGAATAAATAAATTCTTTACCATGAGAACATCGCTCTGTCATTGCCCCGAAAAGGCTGAAATATATCCCTAGAGACCTTTTCACGGGCGACCGACATACAGACAAATTGTGCTTTTAGGAGGCATGAGTGGGACACCAAAAGATTCGTAAGGCAGTTTTTCCGGTAGCAGGCATGGGTACGCGTTTCCTCCCCGCGACCAAGGCTGTGCCAAAGGAAATGCTGACGGTCGTCGATAAGCCGGTCATCCAGTATGTGGTGGATGAGGCTATCGAAGCCGGTATCGAACATCTCGTGTTCGTCACCGGTCGCGGCAAAGGCGTTATTGAAGATTATTTCGATATTCAATTTGAACTGGAATCGCTCCTGAAGGAGCGTAACAAGAATGCCGAACTGACCATTCTTTCCGATCTCCTGCCGCAGGCCGGCATGGCAAGTTTTACCCGCCAGCAGGCGCCGCTCGGCCTCGGCCATGCCGTTTGGTGCGCACGCGACATCGTCGGCAACGAGCCATTCGCCGTCCTTCTGCCCGACATGATCATGTCGGCCGAGAAGGGCTGCCTCAAGGGCATGGTCGAGCTTTATGAAAAGACCGGCGGCAACATCCTCGCCGTCGAGGAATGCGATCCGGAACAGGCCCACAAGTACGGCATCGTCGGCGTCGGTGACGCTGTCGGCGGCGGTTTCAAGATCACCCAGATGGTCGAAAAGCCGGCCAAGGGCACCGCACCTTCGAACTTCTTCATCAACGGCCGCTACATCCTGCAGCCGGAAGTCTTTGATATCCTGGAAACCCAGGAACGTGGTGCCGGCAACGAGATCCAGCTCACCGACGGCATGCTGGCGCTGGCGAAATCCCAGGAATTCGCGGCCTACAAGTTCACCGGCGAAACCTATGACTGCGGCGCCAAGGATGGCTTCATCCTCGCCAACGTTGCTTTTGCCCTGAAGCGTGCGGATATCCGTCCGACCGTGGAAAATGGCCTGAAGGCACTGGTTGCCAAGCTCGGCTGAGTTTTGGTGATGTGATTGAGAGAGGCCTCGGGATGTGTTCCGGGGCCTTTTTTTGTCTTGATGGAAGATGGAATGCGGAGGGGGCGGCATTCGTACTTCTCCCCGTCAACACGGGGAGAAAAGGCAAGTCGTTACCGCCGCAGCGTCAAACCCGCGCCGATCTGCACCGTCTTGGTCGGTGAACTGCCGGCGTTTTCCTCGTGTTCGTAGGTCACGTCGCCGGTCAGGTCGAGATAGCGGTTGAGGCGATAGGTGATGCCGGCGCCGAGTTCGTAGGTGCTCTCGTCGCTGCCGGTGGGGAAGTCGCGCAGGGTCGTGGCCCCCGTCAGGCGGGCGATCAGGTCGCTGCGCAGCTGATGCTGTACGGCGGTGGAAAAGCGGTATTCAGCCCAGCCGTTTGCGCCGGCCGCCGTCGCATCCTGAAGCGTCGTGCGCAGGCCGAAATCGATATCAGTGCCACGGCGGGGCGACCATGTGGCATTGCCGTCGAAGGCGACCGCGCCAAGATCGGACAGGCGGCCGTCATCGTATTTCGCGACCACGTAACCGACGCCCAGCTCGCCGCGCAGTTTTTCGGAAAAATCGAATTCGATACCGGTGCGGGCGGCATAATTGTTCGACGAACGCTGATAGCCGGATGAGTCGAAACGCTGGTCATAGACGCCGCGACCGGCTGCCACTTCGAGGAAGGGAATGATCGCCGGCGACAGTTCGTAACCGACCCGCAGGCGGCCATCGAAGCCGGTGCGGTCGCGGTCGCCACGGCTGACGCTGGTGCCGTCGGAAAGATCGACATCGCCATAAACGGAGCGTGCCACCGAGAGGGCTGCCGTGCCGCGCATCACCCCGAAATCGCGCTGGACGGCAACGCCGCCACCAAACCGCTGCACGGTCGATTGTGTGCTGGCGCCCGCAACGGCGTTCGGATCGCTGTTGCTTTCGCGTTCCAGCGCGTAATTGCCGGTAATGTTGGCAATCGTGTCATTGGAGAGGTCGAGCCGCAGATCGGCATCGAGGCGGCCTTCCGGCTCGAAATCGGCGCTGTTGCTGGTGCGGCCGGAGAGCGTCTTTTCGAATGTGCCTTCGCCGGTGACGGTCAGCGCGTGGCGCGACCAGTCGGAGGACAGCGTGCCGCGAATGGCGGTGGCGAGATAGTTGCGGCTGGCCTTGCCCGCACCGGTGCGTTCGGTCTCGTGGTTGATGCTCTGGTTGACGCTCGGTCGCAGCCGGAATGTGCCGAGCCGCACACCAAGCCCGTCATCGGTCGAGGCGAGCGGGCTTTCGGCACCGTCGCGGTTGAGTTCCGGCGGGTTGAGCGTGCCCTCGACCGGCTGGTTGAGGTCGAGTTCCGCCTGCTGACCGGCCTCGTCGACAAGCCCGTCCTCGGTGTTTGCCTGTCGGCCGTTCAGCGGCTGGTTCGGGTCGTCGGCGTCGGTATCCTGCGCATTCGTATCGCCATAGGGATCGGCCGCGCCGGTCGGGATCGGATTGCCGGAAGAAACGGGGCTGATGCCATTGGAGGAGCCGAGGGCGCCGGTCGGCGCGCTGGCCGAATTCGTGCGCGTGCCATAGGCGGTGCCGCCATCGGCCGAGGTGAAATAGGAGGCCGGACGATTGGCCGATGCACCGGTGTAAGGTGTCTGTGCCCAGAGCGCACCGGGCACGAGCACGGTTGTCGCCAGAAGCATCAAAAGCGGGCCACGGCGGGTTGCCGGTTGGCTGTATGCCTGCGGGCGCGCCGGGGCGACCGACGGCATGGCGTCAGGCATCGTCGCTGCCCGTGGTGAAGCCGCCCGCTTGCGGGCCGCTCCCGATCGCGCCTGTTGTCCTGTGCCGTTCATCGCATCGCCTGAAGAGGGAGTTCCTATGCAATGGTAAATGCTCATGGTTAATGAAGCGTTGCTGATGGTTGCAGCACCGATGCGGCGATCCGTCCGTTGTCGCACCACGGCGACCGATGGACACCGCGCCCTAACCGCGATAAATGCTCGCCATGACCCAGAACGCTGCCGAAACCATTCCTGCAACTGATGTGATCGAATCCGCCCTGCGGACCGTCGCCTTTGAAAAACAGGGGCTGGATGCGCTGGAAGCGGCGCTGAAGAACGGTCTGGCCGAGCCTTTCCGCAAGGCGATCGACGTCATTCTCGCAACGACCGGGCGCGTCATCATCACCGGCGTCGGCAAGAGCGGCCATATCGGCGTGAAGCTGGCAGCAAGTCTGTCGTCCACCGGAACGCCGACCTCTTTCGTGCATGCGGCCGAAGCGGCGCATGGCGATCTCGGCATGATTGCCCAGAACGATGCGGTTCTGGCGATTTCCAAGGGCGGCGAAAGCGCCGAACTGAAAAGCATCGTGGCCTATACCCGGCGTTTTTCCATTCCGCTGATCGCCATGACCGGCAATCCCGAATCGTCACTTGGACGCGCCGCCGATATCGTTCTGCTTCTGCCGGATGCGCAGGAAGCCTGCCCACACGGTTTGGCGCCGACCACCTCGACGCTTTTGCAGATGGCGCTCGGTGATGCACTGACCGTGGCACTGCTGGAAGCACGCGGTTTCACGCCGACGGATTTTCGCGTGTTCCACCCCGGCGGCAAACTGGGTGCGAGCCTGATGCATGTGCGCGATATCATGCATACCGGCGATCGTGTTCCGCTGGTGCCGAAAGGTACGCCGATGGTGGAGGCGATCACCGTCTTGTCGCACAAGCATTTTGGCTGTGTCGGCGTGCTGGATGAAGAGGGGCGCCTGTGTGGCATCGTCACCGAGGGTGACATGGCGCGCAACCTGTCTCGCAACCTTGCCGAACTGTCGGTGGACGAGATCATGACGCGGCAGCCGAAGACGGTAAAACCGTCGGTTCTGGCGACGGCGGCGCTGGCGCTGCTCAACCAGTACAAGATCGGCGCGCTGATCGTGGTCGACGAGGATAACCGGCCGCTCGGCCTGATCCATTTCCACGATCTGTTGCGGATCGGCGTCGCCTGACGCCGATCGCGCTTTTTTTATTCAGGCCTGCTCGACAGTGAGATCGCGTCCACTCGACGCGGTCACTTTCACGCGTGTGCCGGCCGGCAGGTCGGGGCCCATGATCGACCATGTCGTGTCGTCGAGCTTGATGCGGCCACGACCTTCGAGGATCGGTTCGGCGAGCGTTGCCGTGCGGCCGACAAGGCTTTCGCCGCGACGGTTGAGCCAGGGTTCGTCGGTCTTGGCATCGCGGCCGCTATAGAACCTGCGGCCTGCCATGGCGAAGGCAACGGACAGGGCGGCAAACAGCAGAAGCTGCACATGCCAGCCCCAGAAGCTCGTGCCCCACAGCGCCAGCGACAGCGCGCCGAGCACGACGGCTGCCGCGCCGATCCAGATCAGGAAAAAGCCGGGCACGACGAGTTCGAGGGCGAGCAGCACAAGGCCGACGATCCACCAGCTCCACGGCCCAAAACTGTTCCAGAGTTCGATGACCATGGTTTCAGCTTTCGGTCGAGCCGAACGGCGGCACGGTCGGCGGGCGGCTGATCACCGGCTGGCGTGGTTGCTGCTGGCGTGGCGGCGTGGAGGTCTGGCCGTTGCTGTCACCGCCGAACACTTCCTTGGCAATCGCGCCGATGCCGCTCAGCGAACCGATCAGCGACGACGCTTCGAGCGGCATCAGCACGATCTTGGAATTGTTCGCCTTGCCGATTTCGACCAGCGCCTCGGTGTATTTCTGGGCAACGAAGTAGTTGATCGCCTGCACGTCGCCGGCAGCGATGGCCTCCGACACCACCTGTGTTGCACGCGCTTCGGCTTCGGCCAGACGTTCGCGCGCCTCGGCATCGCGGAAGGCGGCTTCGCGTTCGCCTTCTGCCTGCAGCACGGCGGCCTGCTTGGCGCCTTCGGCACGCAGGATCTGCGCATTACGCGAACCTTCGGCTTCAAGGATCTGGGCACGCTTTTCACGTTCCGCCTTCATCTGGCGACCCATGGATGCAACCAGATCGGCCGGCGGCTGGATGTCCTTG
Source organism: Neorhizobium sp. JUb45 (assembly GCF_004343585.1). GTDB lineage: Bacteria > Pseudomonadota > Alphaproteobacteria > Rhizobiales > Rhizobiaceae > Neorhizobium. The sequence continues at coordinate 420,827 of NZ_SLYW01000001.1, forward strand.
ATCTCGATACGGGTGACCTTGATGCCCCAGGGCTGCACGGCCTCGTCGACGACGCGCAGAAGGCGGTCGTTGATGATGTCGCGGTTGGACAGAAGCTCGTCGAGATCCATCGAGCCCATCACTGAGCGGATATTGGTCATGGTGAGGTTCTGGACGGCGACTTCCAGATTGGTGATCTGATAGGCAGCCTGCGCCGGATTGAGCACCTGATAAAAGGCGACGGCATCGGCGGAGACGCTGGCATTGTCCTTGGTGATGACTTCCTGCGTCGGAATGTGCAGCACCTGTTCCATGACGTTCATGCGCGCGCCGATGCGCTCGATGAACGGCGTCAGGATGTTGAGGCCCGGCTGCAGCGTGCGGGTGTATTTGCCGAACCGCTCGACGGTGTAGCAATAGCCCTGAGGCACGGTTTTCACCAGGGCGAACAGCAACAGGATCGCCAGAATGACGATGCCGATGACAAAAATATCGAACCCACTCAGGTCCAGCATGGGATATCCCCCTTCAACTCACATTTGATCGCGGCGATCCTATGCAAGCGGCATGGCATAAACAAGCTGGTTGGCCGGGGGAGGGTAGTTTCCGGTGTGATTTCATCAACTTCGCGGCTGGTTTACAGGTATTTCCCGAACCAGCCGGGTCAGCAGCGGCAGGACATGCGCCGGCCGATCGCGCAGATGCTCGATCAGTTCCTTTTCCTGCCCGCTCAGCTTCGATCCCATGACATCGGTCGTCCGGGCGTCGCCGGACAACAGCCAGTCGAGCGAAATGCCGAGCAGTTCGGACAGACGATTGGCATTATCGATCGACATGGCGTGCCCCTGTATCCATTTGGAAACAGCGGCCGGCGAGATGCCGAGATCTGCGGCCAGCGCCATCATTTTCTGTGGTCCACGCGCACCGATCGCCTGCCTGAGACGTTTGCCGCGCTCGCGGTCGATTTTTTGGGGTGTCCGGCCTGGCAAAGAATCATCTCCTGCGTGTATTGTTATGAGTGTCCTCTTTTCGGTTGTGTATTTCAATGTCGTTTTGCAAAAAATGCAATCTATGGATGAAATTATTGTGATAATCACAATATCAAGGAAGCCCATTCCCATTCTCGATCCAACGCGATAAACAGCCGCCCAGAAATGCCGGTCGCAGCCTACCCGGTCAAAACAAGGACACCTGATATGAAGACCATTGTCGTCTGCTCCGGCGGACTCGATTCCGTTTCGCTTGCCCACCGCATCGCTGATCAAGGCGATCTGATGGGCCTGATCTCCTTCGATTATGGCCAGCGCCATAAGAAGGAGCTCGAATACGCCGCCGCCTGTGCAAAACGGTTGGGCGTGTTTCACCAGATCATCGACATGCGGGCAATCGGCAGCCAGCTGACCGGCTCTGCACTCACCGACGATCTCGATGTGCCTGATGGGCACTATGCCGAAGAAACCATGCGCGTCACCGTCGTTCCCAATCGCAACGCGATCATGCTGACGGTTGCCTTCGGCGTGGCGGCGGCGCGGGCTGCTGAGGCCGTGGCGATAGCCGTGCATGGCGGCGACCATTTCATCTATCCCGATTGCCGTCCGGGTTTTATCGACAGTTTCGATGCCATGCAGCGTCATGCGCTGGATGGTTATGCCTCCGTGAAGCTGCTGGCGCCTTACGTCAATGGCTCCAAGGCCGATATCGTCAGCGACGGCGCCAAGCATGCGACGCCGTTCGTCGAGACATGGTCCTGCTACAAGGGCGGGGAAAAACATTGCGGCCGTTGCGGCACCTGTGTCGAACGTCGCGAGGCGTTTCATCTGGCCGGTGTGGAAGACCCGACGGATTATGCCGACCCGGATTTCTGGAAGGCGGCGACGGCAGGTTTCAGGGCCGAGGAAATCCGCTGATGTACCGCATCACCAAGGAGTTTCATTTTTCCGCCTCGCACCAGCTGACGCACCTGCCGGCCGATCACCAATGCGCGCGCCTGCATGGGCACAATTATATCGTCGTGGTCGAGCTTTCGGCGAACGAACTCGATGATGATGGTTTTGTCCGCGACTATCACGAACTGAAGCCGCTCAAGCAGTATATCGATGAAAAATTCGACCATCGGCATCTCAACGATGTGCTGGGCCATGAAAAGGTGACGTCGGAATTTCTGGCGAAGCATTTTTACGACTGGTGCAAAGAGCGGCTGCCGGAAACCTCTGCCGTGCGCGTCAGCGAGACACCGAAGACATGGGCGGAATACCGGCCATGAGTGCTGCTTCCGAAAAGATCCGCATCAGCGAGATTTTTGGGCCGACCATCCAGGGCGAGGGCATGCTGATCGGCCAGCCGACCGTGTTCGTGCGCACCGGCGGCTGCGATTACCGCTGTTCGTGGTGCGATACGCTGCATGCCGTCGACAGCGAGTATCGCCATAACTGGCTGGCGATGGAGGTGGAAACGATCTGGGGGCAGGTGCGGCATTTGTCGGGCGATGTACCGTTGACCGTCTCGCTGTCTGGCGGCAATCCGGCCATCCAGCCGCTCGGCAGCCTGATCCGCCGCGGCAAGCGCGATGGCTATCGCTTTGCCATCGAAACGCAGGGCAGTGTCGCGCGTGACTGGTTTGCCGAACTGGATTTTCTAGTCCTGTCGCCAAAGCCGCCCTCGAGCTGCATGGAGACGGATTGGGATGTGCTGGCTGACTGTCTCAGGGCTGCCACTGGTTCTCCCGCTGGCGGCCCGCGCATCGGTTTGAAATTCGTGGTCTTCGATGATGCGGACTATGCGTTTGCGAAGGATGCGGCGGCGCGTTTCCCTGATCTTCCCGTCTATCTGCAGCCCGGCAATCACACGCCGCCGCCGCCGGATGACGATGATGCCCGCATCGATCTCGACGGCATCATGGATCGGATGTTGTGGCTGGTCGACAAGGTGACCGACGATCGCTGGTTTTCCGCGACCGTGCTGCCGCAGCTTCACGTCCTGCTCTGGGGCAACAAACGCGGCGTTTGATCTTCCTCCTTTGCCTTTCTTGCGGTTGCGCTAAATTCGTCACCGGATGAGAAGGAGGAGCTCATGCATAACAACGTCCTGATCGTGGGGGCTGGGCCGACCGGGCTGGTTCTGGCTTTGTGGTTGACGAAGATGGGCGTGCCGGTGCGCATCATCTCGAAGGCGGAAGGGCCGGGCACCGCCTCGCGGGCGCTTGCCGTCCACGCCCGCACGCTGGAACTTTACGATCAGGTCGGTCTGGCCGATGCGGTGATCTCGAAGGGGCATCACGTCTCCGGCGTCAATCTCTGGGTGGGCGGCGAGAAGAAGGCGCGTGCCGCTTTCGGGGATATCGGCGAGGATCTGACGCCCTATCCTTTCCTGCATATCTATCCTCAGGATGCCCATGAAGCATTGCTTGTGTCGCGGCTGGCGGCAGAAGGCGTTTCCGTCGAATGGAACACCGCCTTCATCGAGCACAAGGAAACCGCGGATGGCATTTCCGCCCGGCTGGTTCTGGCGGGTGGCAATGAAACGGTATGCGAAGCCGCCTTTCTTGCCGGCTGCGATGGTGCCGGTTCCGCTGTGCGCAAAAGTATCGGCGTCGGTTTTCCCGGCGATACCTATCAGCAGACTTTTTATGTCGCCGATGTCGAGGCTTCCGGGCCGCCGATGAATGGCGAACTCAACATCGCGCTCGACAGTGCCGATTTTCTCGCCGTCTTCCCGCTCGATGAAGGGCGGCGCGCGCGTCTGGTCGGTACGGTGGAGGAGGATGCGGCGCATGCCGGCGCCTTGCGTTTCGAGGATCTGAACGACCGGGCGATCGCGCATCTCGGTATTCAGGTGACGGCGGTCAACTGGTTCTCGACCTACCGGGTGCATCACCGGGTGGCGGAACGGTTCCGCAAGGGCCGCGCCTTCATTCTCGGCGATGCCGCGCATATCCATAGCCCGGCCGGCGGGCAGGGCATGAATACCGGCATCGGCGATGCCATCAATCTGGCGTGGAAACTGAAGGCGGTCCTGTTCGGCGGCGTGCACGATATCGCGGCGGCGAACCGGTTGCTGAACACGTTCGAGGAAGAACGCATCGCCTTTGCCCGAAAGTTGGTGCGCACCACCGATCAGGCTTTTTCGCTGGCGACCGCCGATGGAGGATTGGCGCGGTTCGTGCGGACACGGCTGGTGCCGCTGGTCGTGCCGATGGCGGTGCAGATCGAGCCGGTCAGGGATTTCATGTTTCGCACCGTCTCGCAGCTGATGATCAATTACCGGGGCGATTATCTCAGCCGGGGTGAGGCGGGCGACGTGCATGGCGGTGACCGGCTGCCGTGGTTCGATCTCGGTGATGGCCGCTGCAACCACGACGGTTTTCGCGATCTCTGCTGGCAGGTGCATGTTTATGGTTATGCCGGTCCCGAGGTCGAGGACTGGTGCCGGGAAAGCGGCCTGCCGCTGCACATCTTTCCATGGTGCTCGGAATTCGAGGAGGCGGGGATCGGGCGCGATGCCGCCTATCTGATACGGCCCGACAGCTATGTGGCCAGTGCCGCTCACGCCGCGCGGCCGGATGCGCTCGAGCGCTATTTTTCCGACCATGGCATCACGCTGCCGGCGGCGGCGGGTTAGGGTGAAAAGCATGTAGAGTTGCGACGGTGCGCCCATCCGATCTCCCCCCTTGTGGGGGAGATGTCCGGCAGGACAGAGGGGGGTAATGCTGGTGCAAATGCCGCTTTCGAACCACTCGCCGCACCGTTGCTTACCCCCCTCTGTCACCTTTCGGTGACATCTCCCCCACATGGGGGGAGATCATTGGGAGCAAGCGGCACTCTTTGCATTCCTCATACTATGTGCTTAGCCGATGAAGTGATGCCTATTCGGCGTAGATCATCTTCTTCGTCATGCCGCCGTCCACCGTGATCGTCTGGCCCGTGACGAAGCCGGCGCTTTCAAGATAGAGCACGGCGTCGGCAATATCCTTGGCGCGGCCGACACGGCCGGCCGGGTGCTGCGCCTCATCTTCGGCGGAAAGCTCCGTCTCGGCCGTGATCCAGCCCGGTGCGATGGCGTTGACGCGGATCTTCGGGCCGAGGCTGACGGCCAGCGCATGGGTGAGTGCCACCAACCCGCCCTTGGAAGCGGCATAGGCTTCCGAATTCGGCTCCGACATGAAGGCTCGGGTGGAGGCCATGTTGACGATCGCGCCACCCTCGCGCATCAGCGGGGTGACTGTTCGGGTCATCAGGAAGGCGCCGGTCAGGTGGCTGTCGATGACGCGGCGCCATTCCGTCAGCGACAGGTCCAGCAAAGGCGTGCCGAGTGCTCCGCCGGTGGCACCGGCATTGTTGACGAGAAGATCCATGCGGTCCCAGCCGAGTTCGGCGACGGCAATTTCGACGGATGCTTCATCGGCGACATCGCACTGGATGTGGCGGACGGTCTCGACCGGGTGTGGTTTGTCGGTGAGATCGAAGGAGGCGACTTCGAAACCGCGCAGGCTGAGTGCCTCGCAGATGCCGGTACCGATCAAGCCTGCACCACCGGTGACGATGGCTTTTTTCATGGTGTGTGCTCCTTTGGTTTTCCGGGCCTTGCCGAAACGACGGCATGCTTGAGGAAGCCCCCTCCCAACCTGCCGGGCTTGAGCCGCGGGTCTCAACCCGTCCTTACGGACCCCCACAAGGGGGAGGGCTTAACCCAGCCGACCCGTCTTGCTTCTATCGGGGCAGGTGGTTGCCACACTTTTTCTCCCCCCTTGTGGGGGAGATGGCCGGCAGGCCAGAGGGGGACTTTTTCACAAAGCCCGCCTTACACCCAGCCCTGCAATTCCCGCCGCACCACCGCTTCCAGCACGTTCATGCCATCGACACTGTCGTTGAGGCAGGGGATATGGACAAACTTCTCGCCGCCGTGATGCATGAAGATTTCGCCGGCTTCACCGGCAATTTCCTCCAGCGTCTCGAGACAATCCGACACGAAGCCGGGGTTCATGATGGCAACGCGCTTGATGCCTTCGGCGGCCAGTCCCTCCATCGTCTTGTCGGTATAGGGTTGCAGCCATTCTTCCGGCCCGAAACGCGACTGGAAGGTGATGCGCAGCTGATTTTCCGAATAACCGAGCTTTTCGCGCAGCAACCGCGCCGTCTTCTGACAGAAACACTGATAGGGATCGCCGGCCTTGAAATAGGACTGCGGGATGCCGTGGAACGAGGTGATCAGCAGCTGCGGTTCCCAGTCGAGCGTCGAAAGCGTGTTGCGCACCGAATTCGCCAGCGCCTCGATATAGACCGGGTCGTCGTGATAGGTCGGCACGGTGCGCACGGCCGGCTGCCAGCGCATCTTCATCAGGTGCTCGAAAGCCTTGTCGTTGACAGTCGCCGTCGTTGCCGCCGCATATTGCGGATAGAGCGGAAACAGCACGATACGGTCGCAGCCTTGCGCCTTCAGCGCATCGATCTTCGAGGCGATCGACGGATTGCCGTAACGCATGGCCCAGTCGACCACCACGTTCGGCAGGTCCTTCAGCCGCTCGACCATCAGGTCACCCTGGTTGCGGGTGTAGGTGCGCAGATAGCTTTCGTCGAGATCCTTATTCCAGATCTCCTCATATGCCTTGCCGACCTTCTGCGGGCGCTTGTTCAAGACGATGCCGTAGAGAATCGGGTACCAGTAGAGTTTCGACCATTCGATGACGCGGCTGTCGGACAGGAACTCCGCCAGATAACGGCGCATCGACCAGTAATCCGTGCCGTCGGGCGTGCCGAGATTGACGAGCAGGACGCCCACTTTTCCGAGTGAGACCTTCGGGTGGTTAGCGGGCAAAACGGCTGTGGGAGCGGTCATTCTGGCTTTCCGGCTGGACGTTGTGGGACCCGCATCCTTGATGATGCCGGCCGATGCGCCTTATGTAGAAACAAAGAACGGCCCGGGAAAGCCCCGGGCCGTCGTTTAACGTAGGACAAATCGTCTTAAACAGGCAGCCTTACTTGGCCGGCAGTTCAAGTTCCTTGCCGACCTGGATCAGGTTCGGGTGGCGCAGTGCATTGGCCTTGGAGATTTCGCTCCAGCGGGTGCCGTCGCCATAGGCGCTTTCGGCAATCGTCCACAGCGAGTCGCCCTTGACGACCGTGTATTTGCTCGGGCCGCTGGCCGGCTGAGCGGTCTGGCCCGGAGCCTCGACGGCGGCCGGAGCCGTGGTCGTTGCTGCCGGTGCTGCCGGAGCCGGAGCAGGGGCTGCAGGAGCCTGTGCCGTGGCGGCCGGTGTCGGGGCAGCCGCAGGAGCGGCGGGCTTTGCATCGGCCTTCGGTGCCGGCTTGTAGTCTGCCGGTGTCAGGTCGGTGATACGGCCATCCGTGTAGGGCTTGTAGGGGCTGTTGGCGGCGATGTAATCGGCCACCGCGTTTTCGAGGTTGGGGCCGAAATCGTAAGGGTTGATGGCGTTGGTGTTGAACACCTTGAAGCCGTCACCGCCGGTGCGCACGTAGTTGTTGGTGACGACGCCGTAGGTCTTCGCCGGGTCGATGGCAACGTATGCATCGCCTTCCTTGACCTGCACGTCGCTGACGCGGGAACCGGCAGGCTTCGACTTGTCGAAGGAGAACTTCATGCCGGCAACCTGCGGGAAGCGACCCGCACCGTCATCGATCTGGCTGACGCCGTTTTCGAGCGCGGCAACGACGTCCGAACCCTTGAGCTGGAAGGTGGCGATGGTGTTCTGGAACGGCAGCACGGTCAAAACTTCGCCCATGGTCACGTCACCGGCGTCGATCGAGGCACGCAGGCCGCCGCCGTTCTGAATGGAGAGCGTAATGCCCTGATCCTTGACGCGGTCGAGCTGCGCATCGGCGAGCAAGTTGCCCATCGTGCATTCCTTGGCGCGGCAATTGACGCGGTCACCATCGATGATGCCTTCCGACGAGCCGACGACCTTCTTCTTCAGCTCTTCGAGCGGGCCGCCGAGTTCCTTGACCTTGGCGACAAAGGCTTCGTCCTGCGCCACGCTGGCATCGAGAACCTTTGGTGCACCCGAAGTGGATTTTACCGCGCCGTTGTCATCGAAAACGACGGTGAAATCGCCGAGATATTTGGAATAGGCATAGGCCGTGACGATCGGAACCTCGACGCCGGCCGGGTTCTTGACCAAGGTCGGATAGGGACCGGCCGCCTTGGTGTCGGTGCTCGACAGATAGGTGTGGCTGTGGCCGCCGACGATGACGTCGATACCGTCCACGGCCGCGGCAATCGCCTGATCCTTGACGTAACCGACATGCGACAGAACGACGATCTTGTTGACGCCCTGGCCCTGCAGATCGGCAACGGCCTTCTTCAGGTAGGTGATCTCGTCTTCAAACGTGATGTCCGGGCCGGGAGAAGAGGTCTCGTTGGTGTCGGTGGCGAGAACGGAAACGACGGCAACCTTCTGGCCGCCAAAATCCTTCACCAGATAACCCTTGTACTTGTCCGCCAGAAGCGAACCGGGCTTGGCAATCGTGTTGCCGGAAATGATCGGGAATTTCAAGGCGCCGATGAATTTCAGCAGCTCATCCGGGCCATCGTCGAATTCGTGGTTGCCGATCGCCATCGCGTCGAAACCGATGCCGTTCATGAACTCGGCAACCGGTGCGCTCTTGTAGGTGCTGTAGAACAGCGAACCCTGGAACTGGTCACCGGCATCGAGAACCAGCACGTTCTTGCCCTGCAGCTCGGCGCGACGGGTGTCGATCGCCGTCTTGACGCGGGCGATGCCACCGAAGCACTCGTTCTTTTCGGTCTCGGACGGCGTGCAGGTGCTGTCGTATTTGTTGATCGGCTCGATGCGCGAGTGAAAATCGTTGATGTGCAGGATGTTGAGTTCGAAATCGGCAAAAGCTGCACCGCTGGAAAGGGCCAGAACCGAGGCCGTCAGCAGGCCCAGTCTCAATCTCTTCGTCATCGTTGTTCTCCTAATGCGGGCGCTGTCAAAACCCTGTTCCGCCTCGTTTTAATTATAAAATATGACAGGCTTTCAATGCCCCATGCTTTCATCAACAGAAGGGAGGTTCAAGGAGAAATATGACAGTGGTGCAGGATGTCCACGATGCACGCAAAAGCAAAGGGCCCCGCGTCTGCGAGGCCCTTGCCGAATGTCAGGAATGGTCATGCCGCCAGGGGTTTAGCTGCGGCGCGACAGCGAGAACTGCGAACCGCTGTCGGCGGTGCAATTCAGCTGGTTCATGTTGACCAGTGCGCAATTGACCTTGGACTGGGTCTTGCGCACCAGCGAGGTCATGTTGATCTCGACCAGCGTCGGCGACAGGGTGACATAGTTGCCGGAGGCGAGCAGCGCGTTGTTGTCGGTCGAGCGGGTGTTGAACGTGCCGCCCTGGAAGGTGGAGATGATGCCGTTCGGATCCGACCAGGTGCCTTCGACGCCCTGCGGCTGCGGCGGGGCGGATGCCATCTGGCGCGGCGGGGCAGAGGATACACAGGCGCTCAGGGTGGCAACGGCGACCAGCGCCAGGCTCAGTTTCAGCTTCATACTCATATCTCCGCAAATCGGCTCCCTGTCGGAACCATGCTGTCACACTCTATGTAAAGCAAGATGCTCGCTTTGACAGAGACCTTTACCAATTCTTCAACATGAAAAACGCCCGCACGATGGCGGGCGTTTGACTATTTACAGTTCCGGGCGGCTTAGCGGACCAGAATGTTCTTGAACTGCCAGGCGTCCTTCTCGTCGATGTCTTCCGGGAACAGGCCCGGACGGCCTTCGAGCGGGGTCCAGTCGGTGTAATGGCCTTCGACCGGGCCGAGGTAAGGCGTCTGAACTTCCAGGCAACGCTTGTAATCGACCTCGTCGGCTTCGACGATGCCGGCCTTCGGGTTTTCCAGCGCCCAGACCATGCCGGCGAGAACGGCGGACGTTACCTGCAGGCCGGTGGCGTTCTGGTAAGGCGCGATGCGGCGGGTTTCTTCCAGCGACAGGCGCGAACCGTACCAGTAGGCGTTCTTTTCGTGGCCGTAGAGCAGCACGCCGAGTTCGTCGACGCCATCCTCAAGCTCGTCCTCGTTCAGAACGTGCAGGACGGGCTGCTGCTTGCCGCCATTGCCGAACATTTCGTGCAGCGACAGAACCGCGTCATTGGCCGGGTGGTAGGCGTAATGGCAGGTCGGGCGGTAGACGACTTCGCCGTCCTTCTCGACCGTGTAATAATCGGCAATCGAGATCGACTCGTTATGGGTGACGAGGAAACCGTATTGCGGGCCCGGTGTCGGGCACCAGGTGCGCACGCGGGTGTTGGCGCCCGGCTGATCCAGATAGATGGCGGCCTGGCAGCCCTTCTTGTGCTTCTTGGCGTTTTTCGGCATCCAGTTTTCGTGGGTGCCCCAGCCGAGTTCGGATGGCTGCAGGCCTTCCGAGATGAAGCCTTCCGCAGACCATGTGTTCCAGAACACGTTCAGCGGTTTTGGATGCTTGGTGCGCTGGGTGTCGCGTTCGGCAATGTGCACGCCCTTGACGCCGAGCTTCTTCATCAGCTTGGCCCAGCCTTCGCGGTCATGCTGATCCGGCTCTTCGAATTTCAGGCCGGTGTCGTTGGCAAGGTTGACCAGCGCCTGCTTGACGAACCACGAGACCATGCCCGGATTGGCGCCGCAGGTGGAAACGGCGGTGGTGCCGCCCGGGTTCTTGGCCTTTTCCTTGCGCACCGTTTCGCGCAGCGCATAGTTGGTGCGCTCGGAATTCTTCATGCTGGTGTCGAAATAGAAGCCGAGCCACGGCTCAACGACCGTGTCGATGTAAAGCACGTCGAGCTTGCGGCACAGCTTCATCAGGTCAAGCGAGCCGGTATCGACCGACAGGTTGACGCAGAAACCCTGGCCTTCGCCTTCGGTCAGGAGCGGCTTGAGCAGTTCCTTGTAATTTTCCTTGGTGACGTGTTCCTTGATGTGGCGCACGCCATGCTTGGCAAGGATTTCCATGTCGGCGGGTTCTTCGCGCGGGTCGATGACCACCATCCGGCTCTTGTCGAACTTGAAATGGCGCTCGATCAACGGCAGCGTGCCGCGACCGATCGAACCAAAGCCGATCATCACGATCGGGCCGGTGATTTCGGCATAAACCGGGTAGTTCTGGTCAGTCATGTCATGCTCCCTAACGATCGACTGCTGTTGTTTGGCCGCAGTCAGGCTTTTCACGCATAATGGTCCAGTGTGACGGATATTGTGACGTGTGTTTTGATGCGGTGCGCTAGATCATATTTCATCGTCACAATAAAGCGTTTGTTCCAGCAACACGGCAAGGACAAGGCGCTATTGCGCAGGCGTTTTTTGCGGCTCCATCACAGCGGTTTGCGGCTGCCGCAGCAGCGCCAGCAGTTCGTTCCGTTTTTCCAGCACGCCCTTGTATTCGGCTTCGTCGATCGTCAGTTTTTCCAGCTGATCCGCCATGGCGAGCGCCAGCCGTTCAGCATCGGGTTCGGCGAGGATCGCCGCCACCGGATCGAGGTAGATGCGGATGGTGAACAGGATGTCTCCTGATACCGGAAGCTTGGTCAGCGTCTGGCGTTCGACGCGGATGATCGTGTTTTCCGCCGGGGTCACGCGCACCACATCCGCTGGTGGCGATACCGGGTGATAAAGTGCGTGTCGCCAGTTGACCGACCAGTTCATCCGCCGCACGGGGTTGCCGGGCTGCAGGCGATCGAACATGCGGGCGATCAGCTCGGCATTGCGGCTGCCGTCCTGAAAACCGGGCACCGGGGCGTGCACCTCATTCATCACCTTGCCGAATTTTTCAGACAGTTTCCACGAGGAGGGGAAGGCCAGGAATGCAGCGGCAATACGCCAGCCGTTTTCACCCTTTTTCATGATGACCAGATCGTCCTGAACCAGAAGCCCGGCGCGGTGGATCGGCAGCATGGTTTCGTCGGATAGATCGACCGTGTGGCCGGCCATATGGATGCGGTCGCCATCGCGCCGGTAGAGATCGGGATGGTGGGTGGTGAGATAGTCCGCCAGCCGCTCCAGCACCTCGCGCTGGGCATTTTCCGTGCCCGGCTCTGCGCGAAGAACCTTGTCGCCATGCTCGGAGACAAGGCGGCGCTTTTCCGCCAGTTCGAAGACGAGATTTGTATCCGGCTCGATCCAGCATTCGGGGTCGAGCGGCGACAGGCCGATGGTGAAAAGCGGCGATGAGCCGTCATAGGGTGTGTAGGTCGGCGACATGCGGTGCAGGCTGGCCGGGTGCCGGGCGCTTGTCAATCTCCTGTTTCAGCGAACGGTTGCGGGCGTCGTAAAAACACCCTGGGGCTTGGAACTTGTCCGGCGCGCCCTAGAAACAGGGCGAATGGGGTTTTGAAACGAGATGGTGGGATGACCGAATTCACGCTGAGGGCTTATGTCGTCGCCGCTGTAACTGACGATGCGGATCTGGCGGTGTTTCGCCATCGCGGCGTGTAAGCAGGGGCATTTCATGGGTATCGTGCGGGCTGGCAGGGTGATCGCTGCCGTCAAAAGCGGGTCGGAATTGCCGCGTTGGGCACTGTGGCTGGCCTTCTGGCTGGTGTTTTTTCTCGGCTGCAACATGGCAGCGGCATTGGCGGATGAGGAACGCAAGGCGTGCGATTTGACACCGCACAGCGTGTCGCCCATCAAAACGACATGATTCCGCATTGATGCAAAAGCCATGACAGTGAATGAAGCAGACAACGGCGCCTCGGCGCTGATCGCCTATGGCAGTTATGCGCCGGGCGGTGAGAACCATGCAAGGCTGGCGTTTTTTGCGGGCGAGTGGCGCAAGGGATATGTTCTGGGTACCCGCCACACGTCCGATGACGATATCGGGCCGGGAGAAGGGCTGATTGATGCCTGGGTGCTGGAATTTCCGCGTCCGCAGGCGGATGTGAATTCTCCGGAATATCAGGCCTGGGCGCGTCGGCTTTCCGATCTCTGGAAGGGACTGGACAATGTCATGGGGGCCACCATGAGCCGCGACAGCCGGCCGTGGTGGCCGGAGGGATCGGCTATTGTTGTCGGTGCCGCCGGCATGAAAGTGGCCAATATCTATCTGCCGCTTCGCCGTTTTGCCGATCACCTCGAGAAACAGCAACCGGAGCCGTCGGCGGAAGCGCCTCCAGCGTCGGTGGTTGAGCCCGAACGGGCGCCGCAAGCGGTTCCGGACGAGCAGCATGATCTCGAAATACTCTGGCGGCAGACCTATACGGGCGAACAGGAAAACGACCACAGCCATTTCATTGCGCTGATCGGCCAGGCGCATCCCGACCGTTTCGACACGCTGTTCGCAGATCTGCCGGATGGCGGCAGGTTTCTCGAAAGGCTGAAGCGGCTGTTCACCGATCACTGGCCGGCCACGCAATCCTTGCCGGCAGCGGAGGGAGAAAACGCTGGTTTTCATGCCCGTCCGCTGGTGCGCAATGCGCGGCCACTGGATGTTCTCGTTGAACTCGCGCGCCGCGATATCGCCCAGCGGGCCGGCTTTTTGCGCGCACGTGGCAAGACGACCCATGCGGATGCCCTGGATGAACTGACGTTTGTCACCGGCAAGCCGGAACATCCCGAATGGGAGGAGGCCGGTGACGCGCTGGACGCCTTTGCCGATGAGGTGCGTTATTCAGGGCCGAAAAGACCAAGCTGGCATTACGGCCTCAAGGAAGCCTGTCACGGCATTGCGGCCGACTATGTTCTGCAGGATTGGCTGATGCTGTTTCTGCTGCAGCCCGATCTGCCGGAGCCCAAGCCCAGACCGCGTGGCGGCCTGATTTCCCGGCTGGGGCTGCGCCGGGAATCGCCCTCTCTCGATCTGGAACCGGCCTATTCCCTGTGGAAGGCGGGCGGTCGTTACGAGATCGATGGTAAAAACTGCTGCGTTTATGAGGTCGAGCGGCACGAAGGCTGATTATTTTCGAAATTGCCGCAGGTGATCCACCAATGCCCGCAGTTTTGGCGCCATGTTTCTCCGGCTCGGGTAATAGAGATAAAAACCCGGAAACCACGGGCAGAAATCTTCGAGAACGGGAACCAGTTCGCCACGCGAAAGCGGTTCGCGAAACGTGTCTTCCATGCCGAAGGAAATGCCGGCGCCGGCAACGGCAAGCCGCACCATCAGCGTCATGTCGGTGGTGGTGATGGTGTCGGCGGCCGCGACGACAAATTCCTTGCCTGCTTCGGCAAACTCCCAGCGATAGGGGGCAATATGCGGGGCGACGCGCCAACCGATGCAACGGTGGCCGGACAATTCGCGCGGATGTGCGGGTGTGCCAAAACGCGCGAGGTAAGCGGGGGAGGCGACGGCCAACTGCCGCTGATCGCCGGAGACCGGGACGGCGATCATGTCCTGCGCGATCACTTCGCCCAGCCGCACGCCGGCATCATAACCTTCGGCGACGATATCGAATTCCTCGTCGGTGACGGTGATGTGCAGTTTCACATCCGGGTTTTCCTCGGCGAAGGCCGCCAGCAGCGGGCCGGAGAGAAAACTTTCGGCGATCGATGATACCGCCAGATTGAGTTTGCCACGCGGACTGCCCTGCCGGTTGGCGGCGGCTTCGACGGCGCCGCGCATCTCGGCCAGCGCCGGGGCGGTTTCCGCGTAAAGCCGCTCTCCTGCCTCCGTCAGCGCCACGCTGCGGGTGGTGCGCGCAACAAGCGCGATGCCAAGCGTTTCCTCCAGCTTTCGGATCGTCTGGCTGACGGCGGAGCGGGTGACGCCCATGCGGTCGGCGGCAGCGCGAAAATTCCTCTCCTCGGCGACGAGGGCAAAGATGGCGAGCGCGTTGAAGTCGGGCAGCATTGGTTAGTTTTCCTTGCCAGTCTGGAAATCAATGAGTGGCTTATCGCGACAATGGCGAAAACATATCTTGCTGGCAACCGCAATGAGGCGGGTCGTTCAGAGGAGAAAGTCATGGACAGGATCAGGGACAAGGTTGTTCTCATCACCGGCGCATCGAGCGGTATCGGCGTCGGCATTGCGCGTGAACTGGCGAAGGCCGGCGCGACCGTCGTGCTCGGTGCACGCCGCACCGACCGGCTGGAAACGCTGGCGCAAGAACTGCGCGGCACCGGCGCCACGGTGCTGACCCGCAAACTCGATGTGACAGACCGCGCCGATGTCGCGGCCTTTGCCGATGCAGCACGAAAAGAATTCGGGCGGGTGGACGTCATCGTCAACAATGCCGGCGTCATGCCGCTGTCACTGATGTCCTCGCTGAAGGTCGAGGAATGGGACCGCATGATCGACGTCAACATCAAGGGTGTGCTCTACGGCATTGCCGCCGTGCTGCCGGAGATGACGGCGCGCGGTTCAGGCCAGATCATCAACATCGCGTCGGTGGGCGCACTTTCCGTTTCGCCGACGGCGGCGGTCTATTGCGCCACGAAATATGCGGTGCGGGCGATTTCCGATGGGTTGCGTCAGGAAAACGAAAAACTGCGCGTCACCTGCATCCATCCCGGCGTGGTGGAAAGCGAACTGGCCGACACGATCACCGATCCGGTCGCCGTCGAAGGCATGAAGACCTACCGCGCCATAGCACTTCAGCCTGATGCGATCGGCCGCGCCGTGCGCTTTGCCATCGAGCAGCCGGAGGATGTCGACGTCAACGAGATCGTCGTGCGCCCGACGCGGGCGGCTTTCTGAGGAGCGATCTGATGACGCGCCGCCAGATCACCCTTCGCGCCGCCGTCTCACTGGCGGCGCTTTTTGCCCATCCCGTTTTTGCAGAGGACACGATGAACAAGACCCGGCAGACCCACCCCTATGTTGGCATGTGGGTGACAGAGGATGGCCGCATCCGCCACGAGCTGTTGCCCAACGGCCGTTACGACGAGGCGCGCGGCAGCCGCGAAAGCGCCTATCAGGGGCGGTATGAAGTGACTGGCAGCCATATCGACTATTGGGACGATACCGGTTTTACGGCTGACGGCGATTTCGCGAGTGCGGATGTGCTGCACCATGGCGGCATGGTGTTTTATCGGCGGAAATGAATGGTCCTAGGTGGTTGGCGTGCCTTGGTGAAAAACCATGCGCCAACCGCCATCTGCTTCCAATCTCCAGATCGAACTGCGATTTGTCCGCTGGGTGCTGCCATCCGCTAGAAAACGAATGCCGAGATAGGTTGCCAGGGCAATCGTGTCGCTCAGGAGAGAAATGCTGAAATCTTCGATCGTCGCTTTCGCGGCTATTGTCTCACTCGTCAGGCCTGCAAGGGTTTGCCGAAAGTCGTAACTGCGACCGGAGCGGCCGAATTCACGAAAATCGGAAGACAAAAGTTGCCGCAGTCGTGCCTCAGAGTTTCTTGTCGTCGCGGTTTGTAGCTCGGTTTCGAGCGCAAGGAGATGTTGGTGCAGATCCGTCCCCGCCACGATGCTCAGCCCACCAGTTCCGCCCTGATCAGCCCGCGCAGCGAGTTGCCGACAAAGATCTGTCGTCCTTCCATGTCGGCGCGCTTCACCAGACCAGACTTGGCGCGGCCTTCGCGGATCAGATCGCCGCGCAGGATGCCGGCCAGCAGGCCCGACGAGATCGGCGGTGTCGTCAGCGTGCCGTCGGCCTGTTCGACAAAGATATTTGTGATCGTGCCTTCGCAGAGTTCGTCGCGTTCGTTGAGCAGCAGAACCTCGTCCACCTCTTCCATCGAAAATTCGGCGCGGGCCGCCTCGTAGACTTCGCGGCGGGTGGTTTTGTGGCGGTACATCAGGTCATCGGACGGCATGCGGGTTTCGGCAATTTTGATGCGCCAGATCGTGTCTTCCGAGAGCGGATTGAAGGCCGTGGTGGTGATGTCGATATTGCCGCGAAAGGTCATTTCGAGGCGCACGCGCAAGGGCGCTTCGCCTTCGGCCGCACCTTTCAGGCGTTGCACGATGTCGTCGGGGCCGGCGCGGAAACCCAGTGCATCGGCCGAGCGCTTCAGCCGGCGCAGATGCTGGTCGATGCGGGCAAAGCCGGTATCCGGCTCCCAGCGCATGGTTTCGATCAGCGAAAGATCGGCCGGTTTCCCGCCGCGAACCTTGCCTTTAGCAGACATTCCTCATACTCCGCCTCTGCGGTGGAATCGAACACGATGCCGCCGCCCACATTGAAAACCGCATTCCCGCTCCTGAAAAGGGAGATCGTGCGGATGGCCACCGAAAATCGCATCGGCCCCGCCGGATCACACCAGCCGATCGCGCCGCAATAGGCGTCGCGCGGGCCGTCCTCCAGTTCCGACAGAATGCGCATCGCCCACATCTTTGGAGCACCGGTGATCGAGCCGCAGGGAAACAGCGCGGCCAGAATTTCCGGCAAACCTGTTTTGGGCAACAATTTGGCGCGAACATGGCTGACCATCTGGTGCACGGTCGGATAGGTTTCGATTTCGAACAGTTTTGGCACCGACAGCGTGCCGACCTCCGTTACAGCGGAAATGTCGTTGCGCAGCAGATCGACGATCATGCGGTTTTCGGCGAGCGTCTTTTCGTCGGACAGCATGGTGGCGATGATGGCGCGGTCGTCGTCCTCGTTCGCTCCACGAGCGGCGGTGCCCTTCATCGGATGGGTTTCGATTATCCCATCGGTATCGACGGAAAAGAACAGTTCGGGCGAGCGTGACAGGATGGTTGGGCCGCCCGTCTCTGCATCAAGATCGATCAGTGCGCCGTAACGCACCGGCTGGCGTTCGATCAGCGACCAGAACAGTGTTTTGGCGTCACCCTCCCAGCGGGCGGTGATCGGCATGGTGAGGTTGGCCTGATAACAGTCGCCGCGGCGGATATGGCGGTGCAGGCGTTCGAACCGCTCGGCATAGGTGTCGAAATCCCAGCCGGCGCGGAAATCGGTGAGCGCTGCGGTGTCATTCTCGGCGGGTGGCGTGGCCAGCGGATGGTCGTTGCCGGTTGGGGCATCGAATATGCCCATGGCGATCAGCGGCGTTTCACGGTTGTCCTCGATCAGCGGCCGCAGTTTGGGCTCGAAAATGTGGCCGGCTTCATAGGAAAGGTAACCGGCCAGCCAGAAGCCGTTTTTTCGGGCGGTTTCCAGCTTTTCCAGTGCGGGCAGGATGTCGTCGGCGGTACGGGCCATGACGATTTCGTGCGGGTGGTCGAAGACCATGCTTTCGCCGGTGCGGTCATCGCGGAAGAGAGCGAAGGGGGCATGTGTTGCCATAAGTGAGAAAAACCCGATTACCCTTTTTCTGCGTTAGCGAATGCAGGTGTCCATTACCATGCCCATCAATGGTTCGCGCAACGAGTTTTCTATCAAGAGCGGAGCTGTGCGTGGAGGTGAGGGGCCGCCATGAACTCCCTCTGATCTCCCCCCTTGAGGGGGAGATGTCACGATAGTGACAGAGGGGGTTAAGCAACGGTGCGGAAAAGACGGAACAAGCGGTATTTGCGCCAGAGACACCCCCCTCTGCCCTGCCGGGCATCTCCCCCTCAAGGGGGGAGATCGGCTGAGAGGCACCGTCACTGGAAGCGCTCAGGCCTCGTCCAGCGCTTCCAGTTCGTCGATCAGGCTCTCGATCATCGACAGTCCCTTCGACCAGAAGGCCGGATCGGAGGCATCGAGGCCAAACGGTTTCAGCAGTTCCGAATAATGCTTTGAACCGCCGGCTTTCAGCAGGTCAAAATACTTTTCCTGAAAGCCCGGAGCGGCGTTCTGGTAGACCGCGTAAAGCGAGTTCACCAGGCAGTCGCCGAAGGCGTAGGCGTAGACATAGAAGGGCGAGTGGATGAAGTGGGGGATATAGGTCCACCACGTCTCGTAGCCTTCCGAGATTTTGATCGCCGGGCCGAGGCTCTCTTCCTGCACCGACAGCCAAAGTTCGCCGATCTGTTCAGCCGTCAGTTCGCCATCCTTGCGGGCCGTATGCACCTTGCGCTCGAATTCGTAGAAGGCGATCTGGCGCACGACCGTGTTGATCATGTCCTCGACCTTCTGGGCGAGCATGGCCTTGCGTTCTTTTCTGTCCCTGGTTTTTTCCAGAAGTGCGCGGAAGGTGAGCATTTCGCCGAAGACGGAAGCGGTTTCCGCCAAGGTCAGAGGCGTCTGGCACATCAGCGCACCCTGTCCGCCGGCCAGAACCTGATGCACGCCGTGGCCAAGCTCGTGGGCGAGCGTCATCACGTCACGCGGTTTGCCGAGATAGTTGACAAGCACGTAAGGATGCGCGGACGGGACGGTCGGATGCGCGAATGCGCCCGGTGCCTTGCCGGGGCGGGCAGGGGCGTCGATCCACTGTTCGTCGAAGAAACGGCGGGCGATATCGGCCATTTCAGGAGAAAACGCACCGTAAGCCGAAAGAACCGTGTCCCTGGCGTCGGTCCACGGGATCACGGCATTCGGGGTTTCCGGCAGCGGTGCGTTGCGGTCCCAGAAATTCATAGTCTCCATGCCGAGCCATTTTGCCTTCATCGCATAATAACGGTGCGACAGGCGCGGATAGGCGTCCTTTACAGCAGCAGCCAGCGCATCGACGGTTTCGCGCTCGACGCGGTTGGCAAGGTGGCGGCTATCGGCGATGTCCTCGAAACCGCGCCAGCGGTCGGAGATCGCCTTGTCCTTGGCCAGCGTGTTGGTGATCAGGGTGAAGACGCGCAGATTGTCCTTGAAGGTGGCGGACAGTGCCTGCGCCGCCTTGGCGCGTACCTCCGGGTCCGGCTCCTGCAGCATGTTGAGGGTGATTTCCAGCGGCTGCTTTTCGCCATCCACCTCGAAACGCAGATCCGCCATGGTCTCGTCGAACAGGCGGTTGAAGGCGGCAGCCGAAGTCATCGACTTGTCGAGAAAAAGTTGCTCCAGCTTGTCTTCCAGCTGGAAAGGCTTGTCTTTTCTCAGGTCGACGATCCATGGCTGGTAATGGGCAACTGCCGGATCACGCGCAATCGCGGCGTCGATCACCGCGTCATCGATGCGGTTCAGTTCCAGCGCGAAAAATAACAGATGGGCGGAAAGATCCGTGAGCTTGGCCTGCACGTCGCCATAAAATTTGCCGTTTGCGGGGTTGGACGTGTCGGAAAAATAGGTGAGGCCGGCATAGGAGCCGATCTTGCCGAAAAGGTCGTCAAGCGCGTCATATTCGGCGATGGCCACGCCCAGGCCCTGCGCGCCGGTCTTCTCGGCGGCGGTGGCAAGCTTGCCCTTCCAGGCGGATTCAAATGCTCTGGCGCGCTCGGCGGCGCTGTCGAGATCGGCCTTCAATGCGGCGCCATCGCGGCTGTCGTAAAGATCCTCGAGCTGCCATGTCGGGAGGTCGCCGAGTTCAGTCGTCGCGGCGGAAGTGGCAGCTCTGTCGGCTGCGACCACGATACCGCGGCGGTTCTCCTTGCCATTCGGTCTAACGTGGGACGTCATCGTGCAAAATTCCTTCCTGTTGATGTCTCAAGTGCCGTTTCCGGTCTTTTTCGAAGCAGGTTTCAGTCGTGGTGCTCTGTTTTGAGGCCATGCCGTTAAAATGCAAGCCTTTCTCAAAACGGGATGTTCAAGCCTTTCATGACACAACCTCCATTATAGGTGCCATTACGGTACTGCCCACTATTTCGGGAGCGAGCATGACTGCGCACATTCTTGTCGTGGACGACGATCCGGTACAACGCCGTCTTTTGAAGAACGCCGTAGAGCGTCATGGCCACTCCTGCCATCTGGCTGAAAACGGCCGGATCGCGCTTGAGTTCCTTCGTCGAAACCGGGCGCAGTTCAACGCCGTCGTTCTCGACCTGATGATGCCGGAGCTGGATGGCCTCGGTTTCCTCGATGCCGCCAACGAACTCGGCCTCAATATTCCGATCATCGTGCAGACCGGGCAGGGTTCGATCGAAACGGTCGTACAGGCCATGCGCGCCGGTGCTTTCGACTTCGTCGTCAAGCCGGTTTCGCCTGAGCGTATAGCTGCTTCCATCGCCAATGCCTTGAAGCTGGATCAAAAGGAAACAAAGACGCGCACCGTGCGCAAGGGTCGCAACGGGCCGATCGGTTTTGCCGATATCGTCTCTGCCAGCCCGGACATGCTGCGGGTTATCGATCTGGCCGAACGGGCTGCCCATTCCGGCATTCCGGTCGTGCTCGAAGGTGAATCCGGCGTCGGCAAGGAAATGGTGGCGCGTGCCATCCAGAGCGGCAGCGACCGTTCGGGAAAACCGTTCATCACCGTCAACTGTGGTGCCATTCCGCACAATCTGGTCGAGAGCATCCTGTTCGGCCATGAAAAGGGTGCGTTCACCGGCGCGATCGACCGCCATACCGGCAAGTTCGTGGAAGCCGATGGCGGCACGCTGTTCCTTGACGAGATCGGCGATCTGCCGCTCGACGTGCAGGTGAAGCTGTTGCGCGCCGTGCAGCAGGGCGAAATCGAAACCGTCGGTTCCTCCAAAACCCACAAGGTCGATGTGCGGCTGATCTCGGCCACCAACAAGGACCTGATCGAGGAAGTCCGGGCAGGGCGTTTTCGCGAAGATCTCTATTACCGCCTCAACGTCTTCCCCATCACCATTCCGGCGCTGCGTCGCCGCAAGGAAGACATTCCGCATCTGGCGCGCGTCTTCACCGAGCGGTTTTCCGCCGAGCAGAAGCTCGACCGCAACCTGACGCTCAATGCCGGTGCCCTGGCGCTGCTCACCGCCTATGACTGGCCGGGCAATATCCGCCAGCTGGAAAACTCGATTTTCCGCGCAGTCGTGCTGGCCAGCGGCGACGAGCTGACGGAAGACGATTTTCCGCAGATCGCGGCACAGCTGCCGGAATTCCGCACGGAGGAACTGCGGGCGATTGCCGTCGAGATGCAGGAGCCTTCTTCGGTCGGCTCTGGTCGCGCCGATGAGGCCGGCCTCTACGGCGAGCGGTCGGACACTGCTGCGCATCACATTCCGTTGCATGTGCCGGACAATGTCATCGTCAGCACCGATGATACCGGCGACGTGCGCAAGCTGGCGGATGTGGAAGAGGAACTGATCCGTTTCGCGCTGAAATTCTACCGCGGCCAGATGAGCCAGGTGGCGCGCAAGCTCGGAATCGGTCGCTCGACGCTTTATCGCAAGCTCAAGGATTACGGAATCGATCCGGACAATCCGCTGCGCGAAGCCGCCTGATCTGCGCGTAACGCGTGTGTGAAAGGCATCAGGACCAATTTTGTTCGATAAAGATCGCCGTCCTGGCGATCTTTCCTGTTAATCCTGACGCAAGTCTGGGCTGGTAAACACTGTCAATCTTTTATAAGTCCTTTGTTGACTATAAAAGAATTGCTTGTGGACATGTGGCGGATTTGCCATGCTGTCACCGCATTTCACAGTCATGTGAGGCAGCACTGGCTGTGCTGTCAATCGGACGGGGATCGACTTGCCGTATCAGAATGAAAACACCACGCCCGGAAATGGGACAGGGCGCAGCGGGTTCGCCGCACGTTGCCTGTCGTTTTCCAAGCGCGTTGTGGCTGCCGCCTCGCTCTGCGTGGTAGCGCTGCCACTGATGTCGGCGGTGTCGGCAACCACAGCGTCTGCCGAGACCCGCAGCCTCAAGCTTTATTACACCCATACCCGCGAGAAGGCCGAGATCGTCTTCAAGCGCAATGGCCGTTTCGACCCCAAGGGTCTGGCGCAGCTCAACCAGTTCCTGCGCGACTGGCGCCGCAACGAGCCGACGAAGATGGACCCGCGCCTCTTCGACCTCGTGTGGGAAGTCTATCGCCGCGTCGGCGCCAAGGATTACATCCACATCGTTTCCGCCTATCGTTCGCCGGCCACCAACGGCATGCTGCGTTCGCGCACCAAGGGTGTCGCCAAGAACAGCCAGCATACGCAGGGCAAGGCGATGGACTTTTTCATCCCCGGCGTAAAACTTTCGACGCTGCGCGGAACCGCCATGCAACTGCAGGTCGGCGGCGTCGGTTTCTACCCCACGTCCGGTTCGCCGTTCGTGCATCTCGATGTCGGCGGCGTGCGCGCCTGGCCGCGCATGTCGCGTGACGAACTTGCCCGTCTTTTCCCGAAGGGCAACACCATCCATCTGCCGTCAGACGGCAAGCCTCTGCCGGGTTATGATCAGGCGCTGGCCGATTACAAGAAGCGCGTCGGCGCCGATTCGATCGAGATTGCCAGCACGGCCGGTCCTGCCTCTTCGGCAACCGTGAAGAAAAAGAAGAACCTGCTGGCCATGCTGTTCGGCGGCGGCGACGAGGATGAAGATCCCGAAGCCATCACCACGCCGGCACCTGCCGCTCCGGGCCGTCCGGCGGCTCCGGCCACCGCAGACGACGGCGAAAGCGACAGCGCGCCGGTCATGGTGGCGTCCGCGCAACCGCAGGCTCCGACTATCGATGCGCCGGTGCCGCAGTCGCGTCCGGCCTTCCGCCAGGACGGCAGCACCAGCCTTGCCAATGCGCTGTATTCGCAAGGCGGCCGCAGCGCCGCGCAGGATGCGCTTCAGGCAGCCCTTCCGGCCCAGCAGAACGGCGAGAACTTTGCCGATCTGCAGCAATATACCATTCCGGTTCCAACCCTGCTCGGCCCGCGCGGCATGAAGGGTGATGCCGATACCGGCACGATGACGGCCTATGCGGCTGCCATCAACAAGGCCGAAATGAGCGGCACCGCATTGCCGGTTCCGGCCCATCGCCCGGCCTTCTCGGCCGGTCCGATGAATGCATCGCTTCCGTCGCAGCAAACGCAGCAGCTGGCCGCCGCATCGCCGCAGGCCGTGCCGAACACGCTTGATGCGCAGGCCCAGCATCTTGCATCCGGTGGCGCGGTTGCCGAAGGTTCGCAGGCTCTGACGCCGGAGCTGGTTGCAGCGCTTGCCAAGGGTGCCGAATATTCGCGCGCGTCCGAGGCATCGGTTCCTGTTCCCGGCAAACGCCCGGTTCAGGTGGCGCTTGCCAACCCGGCTGCGGCCAACACTGCGGCCCGTACATTCGGTGACGGTTTCGATGCGCCGAAGGCCAAAGCTCCGGTGAAGCAGGCTCCGACCGCCAATGCTGCGCCGTCTCAGGCCGCACCAGCCGACAAGTCGCTGACCGGCGATGTTCTGGCGCAATGGGCGCAGACCAAGGGCAAGGTGGAAGCGTCCGCCAAGGCGCCGCGTGTCGTGTCGTCGCGTTCGTTCAGCACGGAAAACACCGCCATGAACGATGGCTTCAAGCCGGCGCATCCGGTGCAGATCGATCCGGGCCGGTTCTAAGAAAGCCGTTTCAGAAAAAAGAAACAAAGCCCGTCCGGATTGCTCCGGGCGGGCTTTTGCTTTTGGCGGTCCGGATCCGTCAGCCCATCGTTTGGCGCCGGACCCGCGTCAGCATCGGCCCGTATTCGAAAAGATAGAGGCCGAAAGCGATGAGCCAGAGCAGACCGGCGGCTGCGTAGATCAGGTCGAGCTGGCCGGGCAGGATGCCCGAGAGCGGCCGCACCAGCGCGCAGGCGAGAATGGCAAAGTAGCAGAGATTGGTGACTTTCGATGCCGTCAGCTGCCGCCCGGTATGGCCGCGGGTGGCGCGGGTCATCACCGCCAGCATCATTGCCGACATGGTGCCGACGGTCAGAACATGCATGGACGATGCCCGGTCGATTGCGCCGAGCGCCGAGGCGGCGATGGCGACAAAGCCCAGTGGCACAAAGAGATAGGCGACGTGCAGGATGGTGACCAGCGTTTCGCGCGTCGTGGTCCAGCCGCGCCAGCGGTGAAGGCGTACCAACTGGAACATGGCGGCAATGCCGCAGACGATCGCGGTTATTTTGCCTTCGGGGGCAACGGACCAGACGAGAAGGGCGATCACCGAACAAAGGATGGTGACCATATCGAACCGGCCGAAGGGGGCTGGAAACCGTGTCGCCCCCTGTTTTGCCAGCCAGTTGCGGGTGAAGCTCGGAATGATCCGGCCGCCGATGACGGTGATCAGCGCGATATAGGCGGAGATGCCGAAGCGGGACGCGTAGTCCGGTGCGCCAATGGCGATCGTTTCGTAATGAAAGCCGATGTTCGCGGCGGTCAGCACGCCGAGGCCGATCAGCACTTTCAGGTTCTTCCACTGTTTGCCGGCAATGATTTCGCGCGCACTGATGACGAGAAGGGCCGGCAGGAAAAGCGCATCGAGCACGGCGGCAAGCGAGGCGCCGGTCCAACCGGGAAACAGCATGGCGAGCCGGCCAAGGCACCAGAGCGAAAACAGCCCGGCCAGAGGCCAGCCGGAGACCGGCAGGCGGCCTGTCCAGTTGGGCACGGCGGTGAGGAAAAACCCGGCGAGAATGGCGCTGCCGAAACCGAACAGCATTTCATGCGCATGCCAGGCATAAAGGCCGTAGTCGCCACCGATGCCGATCTGGCCGCTCAGCGCGGCGATCCACAACACCATGGTGACGCAGGCCCAGATGGCGCCGCCGAGGAAAAACGGCCGGAAACCGTAGGAAAAAAGCACCGGTCCGGTCTGCAGCAATCCGCGGGGAACGGCTCCGCGGTGGCTTGGGTGAGGCTGTTCGATCGTGGGCATGGCGAGGCTCCTTAAGCGCTCGCTGCAGATGGCTTGAAAAAATCCGGCTTTCGTTGATGAATCGCAAATAAATCCGCATTTCAGCGATTAGTCAGGTGAGACGCTGGCGTTCTTTGGCCGGCATGGAGGTTCGGCGTGAAGCTCGATATCAGTCTCGTCAAAAAATTTGCGCTGTTTGCCGAGATGGCCGATGGCGATATCGAGGCCATGCTGTCGCATGCGGTGTCGCGGCGAATTGCGGCGGGGGATGCCGTGTTCGAACAGGGCGCGCCTGCCACGCATTTCTTTCTGCTTCTGAATGGTCGGCTGAAGGTTAGTCAGGTGACGCCGCAGGGCCAGCAGATCATCGTGCGCATGGTCAATCCGGGTGATCTGTTCGGCATCGCCAAGGCTCTGCAGCGAAGCGATTATCCCGGCACGGCGCTGTGCGTGTCCGAAGCGGTGGCCCTGTGCTGGCCGATGGAGCTTTGGTCACAGATGATCTCTCAAAATCCGCAGCTGGCAGCGACGGCGCTGACCACGATCGGCCAACGCCTGCAGGAGGCGCATACGCGCATCCGCGAAATTTCTACCGAGGAAGTGGAGCGCCGGGTGGCGCATGCGGTGCTGCGGCTCAGCGAACAGGCGGGTCGCGCGGAGGGGGCGGGCGTGCGCATCGACTTTCCGATCACCCGGCAGGACATTGCCGAAATGACCGGCACGACGCTTCACACCGTGTCGCGCATCCTGAGTGCCTGGGAAGGCAGGGGGCTGGTGAGCGGCGGGCGCCAAAAGCTCTTGGTGCGCGATGTCGCGGGGCTGAAGGCGCTGGCGGAGAATGAGAAGATGGGGTGATGCCCGATGGGAAAAAAAGGCCCCTCCCAACTAACCGGGGCGGGCCACCGGTCCCGCCCGTCCTTCGGACCCCCACAAGGGGGAGGGCTTAACCCAGTTGATCCGCCGAAGTTCAATTGAGGCAAAGCGGGTGCCGCAGGTTTTCTCCCCCCTTGTGGGGGAGATGGCCGGCAGGCCAGAGGGGGACTTGCTTCATAAGCTGTTGCCCCGAACCGCGCGCTTGCCCAAAACCTTGCCGTGATACGAAAAAGGGCGACCCGCTTGCGCTGTCGCCCTTTGATAATTCGGGAATGAAGGCTGCCTATCAGGCTGCTGCTTCTTCCTCGGTGCCGGCGCCGGGGATCATGCCGAGCGCGGAGAGGTAGGTGTCGAGGATGAGATCCTCTTCCATGCGCTCCTGATCGTCCTTCTTGCGAAGGGCGATGACCTTTTTCATGATCTTGGTGTCGTAACCCATCGACTTTGCCTCGCCGTAGACATCCTTGATGTCGTCGGCAATGGTCTTCTTTTCTTCTTCCAGTCTCTCGATGCGCTCGATAAAGGCGCGGAGTTGGTCGCGGGCGACGCCATGGGCATCAGACATCGGGGCCTCCTAAAATAGTCTCGACAATTTTGCGGGTGGTGTCACCTGCCGCGAAGTGCGGGCAAGGTCAAGCCAATTTACGTGAGAGCCATTCAATAGTGAATGGCTCCGGGCTACCCATGCGAGGGCTTGTTGCTCTCGAATGCGGCTTTTTGAGCGTCGGATGCTTCCGCCTGATGTTGGTTTTTCCAATCCTCATAGGGCATGCCATAGACGATTGCGCGTGATGCATCCTTGGTCAGGGCAATGCCCTTTTCATTCGCCGCATCGAGATACCAGTTGGACAGGCAGTTGCGGCAGAAACCGGCCAGATTCATCATGTCGATATTCTGCACGTCGGAACGTTCGCGCAGGTGGCTGACGAGGCGGCGAAAGGCTGCGGCCTCGAGTTCGGTTTTCTGCTGTTCGGTCAGGTCGCTCATCGGGCGATCTCCTTTGTCTCGTGTTCGCTCAGGCCGGGTAGGGGCCGGTGCGCGACGGAAATATCTGTTGCTCGTGCAAGGCCGGGTCGGCATTCATTTTGGCGAAAATCGGCGCCAACCGCTGCGCCCATTCCGCGATACCATTGTCGTCACCGATCAGGTCCTGGCGCACTTCCAATAGGGCGTGCGCAATGCCGGGGCGCATGCAGTGGCGATACATGGTGTCGTTTTTCAAGGCGCCATCATAAGGCTCATTGTCGCCGATCAGAAGCGCAGGGTTTTCGCGCAGCATATCCAGCAGAGGCCGGACGGCGCGGTGATCGCTGTCCCACAGCACCGAGGCATGCCATGGGCGCGGCACGCCCTTCCAGGCCGGCGTAAAAGAGTGGAGGGACACAACCAGCGGCGTTTTGCCGCTTTCCCTTGCAGCTTTGACGATCGTCAAATCCACGGCCTGATGATAGGGCCGGTGGAAACTGTTCAGCCGATGCTGCCATTCGCTGTCGGTGATCGGGTGGTTTCCCGGAATGATTGCGCCGTCGGAGATGCGCATGATCAAGGTCGGATCGTCTTCGCCGCGATTGGGATCGATCAGCAGTCTTGAAAAACCGCAAAGCACGGCGGGGATGCCGAGCATGGACGCCAGACTGCGGGTCAGGCCTTCGATGCCGATATCATAGGCGATGTGGCGCCTGAAGGCTGCTTCATCGAGACCGAGCGTGCCGTAACCGGGCGGCAACCGGTTCATGGCGTGATCGGCCAGAAGCACCATCCCGGCGTCATAATTACCCTGTACGATTTCGTAGGAACTGAAATCCTGCATTGCCCGCTGCCCGGCTTACCAATTGTTTGTTCTGGCTGATTTTTAACCCGGCGTGTGATCGCACGCAGTTTGCGGATAGGCAAGGCGAAGGGGGCATAATCGCAGGAAATCGGCCCGAAGGCGGACGCTAAACGATTAGACTTTCGTTTGACTTTCGATCGTGGCCGCGCCAAGAACAGTGCATCTGATTTAGCAGGGGATCCGCCGGAAACCGTGTCGAAACCATCCTTGTTTTCCTTCACCGCTCTTTTGTCACCAACTCTTTTCGGGCTGGCGCTTGCCGCTGCCGTGCCGCTGTTTGCGGCAGGCGAAGCACGCGCTGATTTCCGTGTGTGCAATGGCACGCAGAACCTCGTCGGTGTCGGTATTGGTTACCGCGCCCAGGAGGGCTGGATTTCCGAAGGCTGGTGGCAGGTCCCTGCCTCAAGCTGCGCCACTCTGATCGAGGGTGAGCTGCAATCGCGTTATTATTATCTCTATGCCGAGGATTCAGCCCGTGGTGGCCGTTGGACCGGCGAAGTCAGCATGTGCGTCGCCGAAAACGAGTTCAAGATCACCGGCGTCGGAGACTGCTTTGCCCGCGGTTACCAGAAAATGGGCTTCAAGGAATATGACACAGGCCGTCAGGGAAGCTGGATGGTCCAGCTCTCCGACAATACAGGCACGCAGGAAGGCCAGAACTGATGAAGCGTAATCGCAAAGTAAAAATTCTTGCAACACTCGGTCCGGCGTCGTCCGAAGAGGCGATGATCGAGAAGCTGCACGAAGCGGGCGCCGATCTCTTTCGTATCAACATGAGCCACGCCAGCCACGACATGATGCGCACGCTGATCACGCGCATCCGCGCGGTGGAGGCCCGTTCGGGCCGCCCGATCGGCATTCTCGCCGACCTCCAGGGACCAAAGCTGCGCGTCGGCAAGTTTGCCGATACCAAGGTTACGCTGACCCCCGGCCAGACCTTCACGCTCGACAACAACGAAGCGCCGGGCGATGAAAATCGCGTTTTCCTGCCGCATCCGGAAATTCTGACATCGGTGAAGGTTGGCGACCGCCTGCTGATCGACGACGGCAAGCTGGCGCTGAAGGCGACCAAGGTCGATGGCAAGTCGATTGTCTGTACCGTCGTTGCCGGCACCAGCATTTCCGACCGCAAGGGCGTCAGCCTGCCCGACACGCTGCTGGAAGTCGGCGTTCTGACCGACAAGGACCGCGCCGACCTTGACGCCGTTCTGGCCACCGACGATGTCGACTGGGTTGCGCTTTCCTTCGTGCAGCGCCCGGAAGATCTGGTCGAAGTTCGCCGCATTTCCGGCGGCCGCGTCGGCCTGATGTCGAAGATCGAAAAGCCGCAGGCTCTCGAGCGCATCGAAGAAATCATCGAGCTTTCCGATGCGCTGATGGTGGCCCGTGGCGACCTTGGCGTTGAAATGCCGATCGAAATGGTGCCGGGCATCCAGAAGCAGCTGACCCGCGCCTGCCGCCGCGCCGGCAAGCCTGTCGTCGTCGCCACGCAGATGCTGGAATCGATGATCACCGCACCGGTGCCGACCCGCGCCGAAGTGTCGGACGTGTCGATCGCCGTGTTCGAAGGCGCCGATGCCGTCATGCTGTCGGCCGAATCGGCTTCCGGCCAGTATCCGGTCGAAGCCGTGTCGATGATGGCGTCGATTGCCCATACGGTCGAGCAGGATCCGCTTTATCCGAGCATCATCTACGCACAGCGCGCCACGCCGGAAGCAACCGGCGCCGATGCGATTTCGCTGGCTGCCCGCCAGATCGCTGAAACGCTGAAACTGGCGGCCATCGTCACCTATACCTCGTCGGGCACGACGGGCCTGCGCGCCTCGCGCGAGCGTCCGAACGTTCCGATCCTGGCTCTTTCGCCGAAGGTACAGACGGCACGCCGCCTGTCGGTCTGCTGGGGCCTGCACTGCGTCGTCACCCATGACGCGACGGATCTCGACGACATGGTCAACCGCGCTTGCCGCATCGTTGCCGAAGAAAGCTTTGGCAAGCCGGGCGACCGCATCATCATCTCGGCCGGTGTTCCGCTCGGCACGCCGGGCGCCACCAACATGGTGCGCATCGCCTATATCGGCGCCGACGGCCAGAGCGCCGTCTGAGGTTTTGCAGAGATTGCCATGACTTTCGAGCGGCCGGAGAAATCCGGCCGTTTCTGTTTTCCAGGACTGTGTCTGATGACCTCTTTGCCAATGCCGACGATCCCGACACTCGTTACCGAGCGCCTGACACTACGTGTCCCGCGCATGGAAGACTGGCCGTCCTATGCGGCCTTCATGGCCACCGACCGCTCCATCTATATGGGCGGGCCGCATGAGCAGGCGATCGCCTGGGGCATGTTCTGCCATGACGTGGCGCAATGGCATCTCTTGGGGCACGGCTCGCTGATGATCGAGCTGCGCGAAGGCGATGCCGCTGCCGGACAATGTATCGGTCAGGTCGGCATCAATGCCGGGCCACTATTTCCCGAACACGAACTCGGCTGGCTGCTTTATCTCGGTTTCGAGGGTAGAGGCTATGCATTCGAGGCGGCCAACGCCATGCGCGACTGGGCATTTGGGGCGCTCAGCCTTGAGACGCTGGTGAGTTATATTCATCCCGAAAATACGGCGTCCTGCCGTCTGGCGGAACGGCTGGGCGCGGTGCTGGATGCCGATGCGGCGCGACATGATCCTGCCGATCTGGTCTATCGGCATCCGGCATCGATGGCTGCCGCTTAGTTTCTTTCGATCGACGCGCCCATCGCCGACTGCGCGGGCACGCCGCTCTGCTGCAGTCTTGTCTCCACCACCTTGGCGGTCGCCTGCAAATCGCGCTCGAACCCCGCCACCTTTTCGATTGCCGCGATACACAGGTCGGTGATGACGTAATCCGGTTTGTGGCCGAGGCCGTGGACCATCACCAGTTCGGAGCCAGTGATATCGCGGGCGAGCCCTTGCGAGTGGATTTCTTCGAGAACGATCGGGTCGCTGTCGCCGGTGATGATGACCGTCGGTGCCTTGATCTCCCGGTAACGTGGCGCGATGCGGGCAACATAGTCGTGGAGATTAAAGACGTCGGTGGCATTGGCGCGGAACGTTGATGGGCGCAGGACGAGGGCGGGGGCGCCTTCGTCGACATAGCGCTCGCGGCGCAGGTTGGGGCTGAAGACGGATTTTGTGGCGCCATCCATCAGCAGCAGGCCGGCCGGCAGCGAGGCAAGGCGGGTGAACAGCCAGCCGATCACCGGCCGTGATGCCAGTCCGTAATACCAGTCAACACCGCCCGGCCAGGGATGGGTGGCGGGGGAGAGGAACACCAGCCCAGCCGTCTTTTCGGGGTGGAAGACAGCGAAGCTGGCTGCGATGGCGCCGCCGAACGAATGCGAGACGATGACAGCGCGCTGCATTCCATAGGCGTCCATCAGCTTGGCGATGGCGGCTGCCTGTCCGTCCGGCGTGTCGTTTTCGTGCCCGCCGCGTTGCGAATATCCGTGGCCGGGGCGATCGACGAACAGCATTTCGGCACGGCCGCGCAAGGGAGCGAGAAAGGCTGCCTCCTGATCACGCAAGTTTCCGCTGGCGCCGTGGATGAAGACCAGCGGCGGCAGGTCGGCATTTTTTCCGGCCGGCACATGCAGGGCGTTCATGCGGTAGCCGCCGATATCGGTCAGCGTGCCGATATTGGGAAAACGCCGCTCGATGGCGGCTGCCTGCCATGCGGTGAAGCCAAAGGCGGCGGCAAGGAGGAGGGCAAGGGCGGCGAGAGCTGTGATCATCAGGCGGAGGGGTCTGGACAGGTTCGTGCGGGCGGGGTGCGGATGGTGCATTTACGGGATAACGGCTCAGGCGCCCGATAAGTTTCCGACGCCCGGCCGATCAGGTACGGCTGCCGGCAATTTTTTCCGACAGCTTTTCCATCTGCTCGCGGGCTTCCTTGTCGGCCGGGTAGATGGCCAGATATTGCGCCAGCGCCTTTTCGGCGAGCGCATCTTCCTCCGCTTCCATCAGGATCGCCGCCATGCCGGCAATGGCGCCAAAATGGCGCGGCTCGCGTTTCAGCACTTCGTTGATGTCGGCCATGGCCTTGCGGCGATCACCCATCGTGTAATGCAGCGTGGCGCGCTGCTGCCATGCGCCGGTGAAGTCTGGATCGATCAGCGTGGCACGGTCGAGGAAATCGAGGGCGGCGCCGTTATTCTTCTTTTCTACCGCCTCGGATGCCCATTGCAGCAGAAGATCGACGGTGGCGCTGCCAGACTCAGTCCAGCCGGTTTGGATCTCTTCGGCGAGGTTCTTGGCCTTGTCCGGGTCGCCCTCGCGTTTCAGCTGGGCCAGAAGGCTGTCTATTTTCGCGGAGGGTGACAGGTTCTCGGCCGGTGCCGGTGCGGCCTTGGCCTGTTCCTGCGGCCTGGTCTGCGGCGCTGCCGGCGTATCGACATGCCGTTCAGGCAGGGGCGGCAGCGGCTGGGCGGGGGCAGGGGATTTTGGCGGGATGGTTACGCCCGGCAGCGTATCATTGCCCGGAGCAGCGCCATTCGGCGTTTCCTGCGCCAACGCGACAGCGGACGGCGAAAGGCCGACCAGAGGCATCGTGGCGAGAGCGAGGGCGAGCGGTGAGGCAAAACGGAAAAAGCGCATGGCGGAAAAGATAATCCGCATGCGCTCAATATCAAACCGAAATCGGTCTTTTATCAACAATGTGATCCGCAGCGGCCTTGCATGAAAGCCGCCAGCCACAATCAGCCCTGACGAGCCTTGAAGCGCGGGTTCAGCTTGTTGATGATGTAGATGCGGCCCTTGCGGCGAACCAGACGGTTGTCGCGGTGACGAGCCTTCAGCGCCTTAAGCGAATTCTTGATCTTCATTGCTTTGATCCAGCAGTCTGTGGGCCGTTAAGCCGCTTGTCTCTATCAATCAAAAGCGCACCGCTTTGTTTGTCAAAGGAAGGCGCGCCTTTAGGTTGGCGTCGAGATACAAGCAGCGTTGGCGCATGTCAACCATATGACGCGGTTTTCCGGGGCTTCTCGCGCAGTCACCGCCGATTTTTCGCAGCTTTGCCACAGGTTAATGCCGCTTTGCGGTGATTGACAATGCCTGCATGCGTGCAACTCTTGGCCCTCATGCACGGTTTGACGGGAGGGAAGGTGGTGGATCTCACGAACATGACGGGTCTGGAACTGCTGCAGGCCTCGGCCGCGGGGCTGATTCCCGCCGCCAGCATTTCGCAAACGATGGGAATGAGGGAGATGGAGGTGGAAAAGGGCCGAGTCGTCATCCATGCCCGCGCCGACAGCCGTCATCTCAATCCGCTCGGCGGTGTGCATGGCGGTTTTGCTGCGACGCTGCTCGATTCGGTCACGGGCTGCGCCGTGCACAGCATGCTCGATGCCGGAATCGGCTTCGGCACGGTCGATCTTGGGGTGAAGATGATGCGGCCGGTGCCGCGCGATCAGGATCTCGTCGCCGAAGCGCGGGTGACGCATCTGTCGCGGTCGATCGGGATTGCCGAGGGGACGTTGAAGGATGCGGATGGCCATCTGCTGGCCAGCGCCTCGGCCACCTGTTTCATCAAACCGCCGAAGGCGGGATAGTTTTCAGGTGCTGAAATCGTCAATGAGAGATTGTCGTTTCTGCGCGAGAACTGCTGACTTCGATACGAGTAGCGCCAGCATTCTCAAGCAGTTGAAGGATTTCCCAGAAAGCTCCAGAGTTGGCCGTTCCGAAGTCAACACTGATGCAGTTGGACTCGATCAGCATGGAGTGAATGGTTTCCGACAACTCGGCGTTGGGGTCACGGCGTGAATCTTCTGGATCGAACCAGAAACGGAACCAGTGAGACAATTGATCGGGCGGCAGGCCCTCGAGATCATGGCGGATGAGCACATCATCCCACTGCAGGCACTTGATCGACAGAGAAGTCTTGCCGAGCGTTCCGACGATTGGATCGAAAGTGAGAACGTTCTCCGCTTGAAAGTCTACAATCTCGTGACGACCGTCGTTCTTAATGAAGTCAACGCAATAGAGACGCTCAAACAACTCGCTTTGCTCGCCTAACTGCAACTTCACCTCGGATGCGCCTTGGCTGCAGGCTGCCTGTTGCTGCTCCATAAAGGCGCGAAATTGATCGACATAGTGGTTGCGTATACGCGTCAGAAAATCAGCAGTGTCCATGTCGTGGAGCGAACAGTTGGCAGGGTTGGTGGAAAGTTCAGGCTTTGCGTGAATTATGAGCTTTTGGCCTAACCGATCAGCTGGGTGACGTGGCCCATCTTGCGGCCCGGCCGCGCTTCGGCCTTGCCATAGAGATGGACGTAAGCATTCTTGCGCTTCAGCCATTCCGGCAGGTCGTTGATGTCGTCGCCGATCAGGTTGGTCATTACGCAATCGGAATGACGGTGCGGATTGCCGAGTGGCAGGCCCGAGACCGCGCGAATATGTTGCTCGAACTGCGAGATGATGCAGGCGGCTTCCGTCCAGTGACCGGAATTGTGGACGCGCGGGGCGATCTCGTTGGCGATCAGGGCGCCATCCGGCATCACGAAAAACTCCATGCCGATGACGCCGACATAATCGAGCGCGGCGAGCAGCTTTTCGGCTGCCTGACGTGCTGTCTGCGCCGTCGTGTCGAGCACGCGTGCGGGCAGGGTGGATGTGTGCAGGATGCCGTTGCGGTGGACGTTTTCGGCCGGATCGTAACAGGCGATAGCACCATCGATGCCGCGAGCGGCGATGATCGACACTTCGCGCTCGAAGGCGACAAAGCTTTCGAGGATGAGCGGCACGCCGCCGAGCGAATCGAAGGCACCGGTCAGGTTTTCGCCGCCGCGGAACACGCGCTGGCCCTTGCCGTCATAACCCATGCGGCAGGTTTTCAGCACGCCCTGTCCGCCGAAATCGGCAAGCGCTGCTTCAAGGTCGGCCTGGCTGTCGACCGCGTGGAATTTGGCCGTCTCGATGCCGCAGCCGTTGAGGAAGCGTTTTTCGGTCAAACGGTCCTGCGCCACGTCCAGCGCCTTTGCGGGCGGATAGACCGGCACGGTGCGCGCCAGCGTTTCGGCGGCGGTGACCGGCACGTTTTCGAATTCATAGGTAACGATATTGCAGAGGCGGGCGAGTTCCTCGAGTGCGGCCGGATCGTCATAGGCTGCGGTGATCTGTGCATTCGCCACCTGGGCTGCAGGACAATCGGCCTGCGGTTCCAGAATGATGGTGCGGAAGTTCAGGCGGGCAGCCGCCATGGCCAGCATGCGGCCAAGCTGGCCACCACCGATAATGCCGATCGTCTTCATCTCAGGTGTCATGCGGCTCAGGGTGCCTCGTCGATAGGGTATTCTGCGACCGCTTCGGTGTGTTCGGCGCGGTAAGCGTCAAGCCGGTCGGCGAGGTCTTCGTCGGACAGTGCCAGAACGGCGCCTGCGAGCAGGGCGGCATTGATGGCGCCGGCGCGACCGATTGCCATCGTGCCGACCGGAATGCCGGCCGGCATCTGTACGATCGAATAAAGACTGTCGAGGCCGCTCATCGTTTTCGACTGAACCGGCACGCCGAAAACCGGCAGCGGCGTCAGCGATGCGGTCATGCCCGGCAGATGCGCTGCACCACCGGCACCGGCGATGATGACCTTGAAACCTTCGTCGCGCGCGCCCTTGGCAAACTCGTACATCCGGTCCGGCGTGCGGTGGGCGGAAACGATGCGGGCCTCGTAACCGATGTCGAGAGCATCAAGTGTATCGGCGGCGTTCTTCATGGTTTCCCAGTCGGACTGGCTGCCCATGATGATGGCGACGGCGGGTCTGTCGGTCACGGCAAAACCTTTCAGGCGATGATGTCGGGAAGGATCTGGTCTTCGAGCTGGGTCATCTTGTCCTTGATGACCAGCTTCTTCTTTTTCATGCGCTGGACGCGCAGGGCATCGGCGCCGACCTTGATCATGGCATTGATGGCGACGTCGTAATCTTCGTGCTCCTGACGCAACCTCGCCAGCGCGAGCCTGACATCCGCCTGCTCCTGATCGGCCATACCCTTTGTCCCCATTCCATTCCGGGTCTCTATGGACCCTCAATTATCGCGCAAGCTCCTACCATCAAACGACGGGAACGACTAGCCTTGCACAACGCCAAATGAAGTGACGGTTACCGCTGAACACAACTTCCGTGGGGAGGCGTAAACCACTGTTGCCGAATCCGGCTGTCTTGATGGTTTCATACTGGGCCGCTTTGCAGCCTTGGCGGTAGCAGGATAACGGAACGCAATTTTATTTTAGAGATCGATCATAATTCGTTATCAATGCCACGATTTTGCCACTCAGTTATCAAGATTTCACCTTCGACATCGGGCTTTGATCGTGTCACACTTCCTTCGCAAACCTGAGGCCTCCAACCGAATGGATGGCTGGAGGCAGGTATAAGAAGGAAGGATATGCCACATGACCGTACAGGCTCATATTGCATCGCTTGAGAAGAAACACGAGGTTCTTGAGGATGAACTTCAGAGTGTTCTTGCGTCTCCCTCCACGGACGATCAGGAGATCGTGCACCTTAAAAGACGCAAGCTGCGTATCAAAGATGAGCTGGAACGCCTGAAGGGTTCCACGCGTCACTGATCCTTTTTCAGTAACGAGTTTCGGGCCGTCGCCGGATCACCAATATGTGGTTCAAGCGGCGGCCTTTTCATTTGTCGCGACGTGTAATTGCAATGCAAACAACGGCTTGACTGGCATGATCTGACAAATCAGTTCTCCGACCTGAAGCGTTTGTTGAACGTGTGCGCCTCAGGCGTTCTCGCCCCAGAACTGGTCGAGCCAGAGGTTCAGCCTGTCGAAACCGCCGACATTGATCGCATAGATGCGTCGCGTGCCTTCGGAGGTCACCGTCACCAGATTGCAGTCGAGCAGCGCCTTCAGATGTTGCGACACCGCCGGGGGCTGATCGGCAGGCCTTTTGCCAGTTCGTTGACGGTTTTCGGCGCCCGCCGAAGTTCTTCGAGCAGGTGCCGGCGGTTCGGGTCGGCGATGGCGGTGAAGGGGTCGATGGCTGTCATGGCGGGCAGGCTATGTCATGGGTCCTGTCCCATCAAGACACATTGTGCAGTGCAGCGAGGTTTGTTCCCGTCACAGTGTCGTGTGGTTACATCAGGCCGTCCCAAAGCAGTTTCAGGCCGGCCGCCAGAGCCAGCGCATACATCAGCGGATAGAAGAGTTCGATCTTCATGCGCCGCACAAGCGCCGCGCCGGCCATCGTCGCCAGAAAGGCGATCGGCAGCAGCGTGGCGGAGGCCGTGAGGTTTTTCGTATCGAAGGCGCCGAGCGCGAAATAGGGAATGACCTTGACCGCATTCACCAGCGCGAAAAAGCGCACGCTGGCGCCGGTATAGGCCCGCGGATCGAGCCGCATCGGCATGACGTAGATCTGAAAGGGCGGCCCGCCGGCATGGGCGACAAAACTGGCGTAACCGGACAGCATGCCCCAGAAATTGGCGGCGACAGGCCGATGCGGCAGTGGCTGTGTTTCGTGATCGGCAGGCGTCATCCATTTCTGCTGGAAATAACGCAGGGCAAAGAGAATGGTGGCGACCGCGATGACGACACGCAGCGCATCGGCCGAGACCATGGCGGATGTCGCCCAGCCGAGCGCAATGCCGACAATGCCGCCGGGCAGGATCATCAGCAGCGTCTTGCGGTCGTTGAATTTTCGCCATGCCCACAGCGCCACGATATCCATGACGATCAGGATCGGCAGAAAGATCGCTGCCGCTTCGACCGGGCCGACCACCAGAGCCATCAGCGGAACACCCATTAGCGCCAGCGCGCCGCCGAGCCCGCCTTTGGACAGACCGACGAGAATCACGGCCGGAACCGCCGCGAGAAAGAAATCGAGCGAAGGGAGAAACATGAAGCGGTGTTGATCCTTGTGTCGCTCCGGTTTATCGGATTTGCCAGAACAGGCGCATCGACCCGAAAACCGGATTAGGTTTTCGGAAAGTACGATGCGCAGCTCCTAAACGTCCATAGTCTCCTTTGTTCACCAAATATGGCGCACAAAGGAGACTATGGACGAGGGCGCGATGCCGGCAAACGGTTCGCCTCGCAACTCGAAGAAATGGAAACACCATGTCCGCATCCGAAGACCGCTGCCGCCTCGTGCTGATCCTGCCCGATCTGGCGGATGATGCGGCACTCGTGGAACAGCTCACCGCCGCCCTTGAAGGCGGCGATGTCGCTTCGGTGATCGTGCCGCAATATGAACTCGCCGAGCAGGCGTTTCAGGCGCGTGCCGAAAAGCTGGTGCCGATCATTCAGGAAGCCGGCGCCGCTGCGATGATCTCCGGCGATAGCCGCGTGGCCGGCCGTGCCAAGGCCGATGGTCTGCATATCGTCGGTCCGCTCGAGGAACTCGGCGAAGCGATCGAAAAGTTCACGCCGAAACTGATGGTCGGTGCCGGTGCGGCGGCCGATCGCCACAAGGCGCTCGAAGTTGGCGAATTGCGCCCGGACTATATTTTCTTCGGCAAGCTGGAGGGTGACATCAAGCCGGAAGCGCATCCGAAAAATGTCGCACTTGGCGAATGGTGGTCGTCGATGGTGGAAATTCCCTGCATCGTCATGGGCGGCACGGATGCCGCATCTGCCGTCACCGTGGCCGAGTCGGGTTCGGAATTCGTGGCCATGCGACTGGGCGTGTTTTCGCATGCCGGTGGCCCGCGCGCGGCCGTTGCGGAAATCAACGCTGCCTTGGACGAAAAAGCGCCACGGTTTGGCGCTTGATGGGTTTCATGAGCCGCGCCCCCAAGTCACCGATTCTTAAAAGCCTTCTGCCCGCCATGGCCATCGTCTCGGCGCTTGCGCCGACTTTAGCCGAGGCGCAGCAGTCGAAAACGACGCCGCGTGCGGTCTCGCGACCCGTTGAAACCGGCGCACAGTCGTTTCGTGGTGCCCGCGATGCAGGCGAAAACGGGCAGGGCGGCGAGATCCCGTCCAGCGGCGTGACGCTCTATCAGCGCATGGGCACCGAGTTGCCGGCGCTGCCGCCGGAAAAGCCGTTCACTGGCAAGATCGACGAGGCTTATGGTGCCTATCAGCGCGGTCTTTACATCACGGCGCTGTCGATCGCTTTGCCCAAGGCGGAAAAGGGCGATGCTGCTTCGCAGACGCTGGTCGCGGAAATGACCATGCGCGGGCAGGGCATCAAGCAGGATATCAATTCCGCCGCCTTCTGGTTCGGCCGTGCCGCCGAGGGTGGTGATCCGGCCGCGATGTTCCAGTATGCGCTGATGCTGATTTCCGGGCGTGGCGTCAAACACGACAAGGCCAAGGCCGATGAATATATGCGCAAGGCAGCCGAAGCCGGCAATTCGTCCGCGCAATTCAACTGGGGGCAGATCCTGATTTCCCAGAACCCCGGTGAAAAGGGAATGAAGCTGGCGTTGCCTTTTTATGAGAAGGCGGCTGTGCAGGGGCTGGCGGATGCGCAATATGCGGTATCCCAGCTTTATGTGTCGATCAGGGATCTGCCGGCTGAAAAGACCAAAAGAGCACGTGAATTTCTGGAGCGGGCCGCCAAGGCCGGTTTCGATACGGCGCAGCTCGACATGGGCATCTGGCTGGTCAACGGCGTTGGTGGCGATCGCGATTTCGATCAGGGCTTTACCTGGCTGCGGGTCGCTGCCGTGCGCGGCAATGTGGTTGCGCAGAACAAGCTGGCGCATCTCTATATCAACGCGCTCGGCACACGGCCGGACCCGGTGGAAGCGGCAAAATGGTATGTGCTGTCACGCCGTGCCGGACTGCCTGATCCGGTGCTCGAGGATTTTTATCTCGGCATCAACGAGGAAGTGCAGAAAAAGGCGGTCGAAGCCGCCAACCGTTTCCGCCGCAGCTGATCAGCTCATCGATGCTTTGAGAGCATATAGTGCGCCGCGGATGATAAAGCCGTGAGCGACGGCAAGGATGAAAACGGTGAATAGCCACAGGGCGAGGTAGCGGCCCTGAATGGCTGCTATTCCCTTGTTGATTTTCGGCCCCAGCGCGAAAAGCAGTGTCGCCAACGCGGCGGCACCCGGCAGCAATGACAATGCAAAGCCGGCCGAAGTGAAGGTGCCGGGTTCAGCCCAGAGCGCGAAATGAAGCGGCAATTGCGTGCCCGCCGGCAGCGCGACCGCAAGGCCGATCGAAAGAGAACTCATGGTGATCAGCAGGCCAAGGCTGACAAACAGCGGCAATGCGATGGGCAAGTCTTTATACTCCTGCTGCTGAGGCGCAACCTTCAAGGTTTCGGCCCCGTTTTGCCGCTTGTCGCAAAGGTGATGAGAACTGGCAAGTATCAACTATGTCGCGGCTCACTTGAATTTCCCTCGGTTTTATGGTCATGAAGCCGCACATCACGACAAACTGACAAAATAGACGTCCCGGCCGACGAATGCGCGGGACTCAATCCCCAAGGATTTCCCGCATGGCACGCTCCGCCCTTCTCAACGTCATGGTCCAGGCTGCCGTCAAGGCGGGCAAGTCGCTCACCCGCGATTTCGGCGAGGTCCAGAACCTGCAGGTTTCCGTCAAGGGACCGGGCGATTTCGTTTCGCAGGCCGATTTCAAGGCCGAAAAGATCGTTCATGACGAGCTGATGAAGTCCCGCCCGACCTACGGTTTCCTCGGTGAGGAAGGCGGCGAGGAAAAGGGTACCGACGGTGCGCATCGCTGGATCGTCGATCCGCTCGACGGCACCACCAACTTCCTGCACGGTATTCCGCAGTTCGCTGTCTCGATCGCGCTGGAGCGCAATGGCGAAATCGTCGCCGGCGTGATCTTCAACCCGGCAACCGATGAACTCTTTACCGCCGAAAAGGGCGGTGGCGCCTTCCTCAACGACCGTCGTCTGCGCGTTGCTGCCCGCCGCGTGCTTTCCGATTGCGTGATCGGCTGCGGTGTTCCGCATCTCGGCCGCGGCAATCACGGCAAGTTCCTGGTCGAACTGCGCCACGTCATGGGGGAAGTTGCCGGCGTGCGCCGCATGGGTGCGGCAGCTCTCGACCTCGCTTATGTTGCTGCCGGCCGTCTCGACGGTTTCTGGGAAGCCGAACTGCATCCGTGGGATGTCGCTGCCGGCCTGATCCTAATCCGCGAAGCCGGTGGTTTTGCCTCCGACATGAAGGGCGGCCAGAACATGTTCGAAACCGGCACCGTGGTCGCCGGCAACGAACTGATCCAGAAGGCGCTGCTCGAAGTCTCCAACCGCCCGATTCCGGCGCGCTAAAACAGCGTAGAGAGATATGCTGCCTCACTCCGTCGATTTGCCGGGGTGAGGTAAAATCCCCATGCTTTTCCAGTGCTTCGGCACTTCAATTCGTCGCAATTTTAAACTAGCCTTCGTTCACGATATGCGGAGGCTGCATTTATGACGAATGAATCTCTGGGGGATGTGGACGTTTCGGAATCGGCTCCGCGCGATTACGGCCACAAGCTTTCCAACCCGATCCCCTTCCTGTGGACGATGACGATCTTTCTGATCATCATCGGCTTTATCGCCGCCATTCTGTTCCGGCAGGCGCAGCATGCTTTCATGACCAATCCGGGCCTGAACGGCCTGATCCTCGGCGTTTTGCTGATCGGTGTGTTTCTGGTTTTTGCCCAGATCATCTCGCTGATCCCCGAGGTTCGCTGGTTCAATTCCTTCCGCGCCGCCGGCAGCGCCGACAAGGTTGGCCGCGAGCCAAAGCTGCTGGCGCCGATGCGCGCGCTGCTTGGCCGTCGCCGCAAGGTGGCACTGTCGACCGCGACACTGCAATCCATCCTCGATTCGATCGGTACGCGTCTGGATGAAAAGCGCGACACCTCGCGTTACCTGATCGGCCTTCTGGTTTTCCTTGGCCTGCTCGGCACATTCTGGGGCCTGATCGAAACGATCGGCTCGATCAGCGAGGTCATCCAGGGGCTGGACCCGGCCTCCGGCAACAATAATGACATCCTGCAGGCGCTGAAAAGCGGCCTGACCGCGCCGCTTTCGGGCATGGGCACGGCGTTCTCGTCCTCGCTGCTCGGTCTTTCCGGCTCGCTGATCCTCGGTTTTCTCGACCTGCAGGCCGGCCGCGCCCAGAACCGTTTTTACACCGAG
Organism: Neorhizobium sp. JUb45; assembly: GCF_004343585.1. GTDB lineage: Bacteria > Pseudomonadota > Alphaproteobacteria > Rhizobiales > Rhizobiaceae > Neorhizobium. The sequence continues at coordinate 463,005 of NZ_SLYW01000001.1, forward strand.
CTGGAAAACTGGCTGTCTTCGGTCACCGATGATGGCCCGGGTCATGTGGTCACGCCCGGCGTCGTGCCGGCTGCGGCTGCTTCCGCCGACGAATTGCGGGCGCTGACCGAACAGTTGCAGAAGCTGGCCGCTGCGCAAGCGCAGGCACAGGGTGGGCCGCAGGCGGAACGGTCGCTGTCGGCCATGGCCAATCTCGCCGAAGGCATTCAGGGGCTTGTCAAGAACATGCGCAGCGAACAGCAGATGCTGCGTGACTGGATCGAGGCGCAGCAGGAGGAATCCAAGGCCATGCGCAAGTCGCTCGACCGGCTGAGCGAAAAACTGGCGACAGACAAGCTGGCGATAGACAAGGCGGCGATCGACAAAAGCGGGAGCAAGTAAGCGATGGCGCTCGGTAGGCACCGCCGCAGCGACCGTGGGGTCGATTACTGGCCCGGTTTCGTCGACGCCCTGTCGACGCTGCTGCTGTCCATCATGTTCCTGCTCACCGTGTTCGTGCTGGCGCAGTTCATCCTGTCCCGCGAAATTTCCGGCCGCGATGAGGTGCTGAACCGCCTCAACAGCCAGATTTCCGAACTGACGGAACTGCTGGCACTGGAAAAGAGCGGCAAGACCGATCTCGAAGACACGCTCGCCAACCTGCAATCCTCGCTCGCTTCTTCGGAAAACGAACGTTCGCGGCTGCAATCGCTGCTCGATCGCGGCGCCGGCGCCGGCGATGCCGCCAATGCCCGCGTTGGCGCGCTGACCGACGAACTCAGCCAGGAAAAGCAGATTTCCTCCCGCGCCACCAGCCAGATCGAGCTGCTCAACCAGCAGATCGCCGCTTTGCGTGCGCAGATCGCCGCCGTCGAAGGGGCGCTGCAGGCATCCGAGGCAAAAGACCAGTCGTCACAGGCGCGCATTGCCGATCTCGGCCGCCGCCTCAATGTGGCGCTGGCGCAGCGTGTGCAGGAACTCAACCGCTATCGTTCGGACTTCTTCGGCCGGTTGCGGGAAATTCTGTCGGATCGCGAAAACATCCGCATTGTCGGCGACCGTTTTGTCTTCCAGTCGGAAGTGCTGTTCCCTGTCGGCGGCAACGAACTGGACGATGCCGGCCGCGTGGAAATGGACAAGCTGGCTTCGGCGCTGCTGGAATTGGCGCAGGAAATCCCGGCGGAGATCAACTGGGTTCTGCGCGTTGATGGTCATACCGACAATGCGCCGCTTTCCGGCACCGGTCGTTACCGCGACAACTGGGAGCTTTCCTCGGCGCGTGCGACCTCGGTGGTGAAATACCTGATCACCAGAGGCGTGCCGGCCAATCGTCTTGTCGCCGCAGGGTTTGGTGAGTTCCAGCCGATCGCCGAGGGCGATACGCCGGAGGTTCGCTCGCAGAACAGGCGCATTGAGCTGAAGCTGACGGAGCGGTGATGCTCCGCATTCGGTGCAGGGATTACCGCTTTCCTAATATCGGCGTATAATATTCTAATCCGACGACATGATAGACCAATCGTGCACCGCGAAAAAAATTGTCGTTTGCTGAGGGAAATCGCCGAAACTGGACATTTCTTGCGTTAATAAAGCTATTCCGGGAATGATCTGTCCGTTTCGCGTGAAGTAAAGCATGTCGTCGCCTGAATCGAATTCGAGCGCATGTCCGAGATAATTGCTGTCTACAGAATCGCCAATTCCTACGCCGCCGTATTTTGTTGTATAACCTTCTCCAGCAAGGATCATGTGCAGTCTATCATTCGTGCAAAAATACAGAATGATTGTATTGTCTTCGAACGTAACGGTCGTTATTTGCCGCTTCTGTTGATTTTTGGATTCTGAGACGGTTGACGTGCGTCCAGTCCACACGCCTCTTTTACATTTGATATGAAATTCCCCATTCAATCGGTCTGAAAAATTTTGATCTCCGGTTTCAGAATGTAGGCTTATTGCGGTAATTGCTTCAGAGAAACTCATGCCGATGGTGAAGCCTGCCGCAGATTTGGCCGGAACAATAGGGGCGTCCATAAAGGGAAGAGATCGGGTGGTTTCGGTCATCGGTTACTCTTTTGGCGAGCGCTGTTTTCACGCGGCCCGTGGCACTCACCCCGAATGCTGGTTGCCCACTTCGAACTCCAGCCTCTCAAGCCCGCGCCGCACTTCCGGCGCCTTCATGAATAGGTCCCACAACAGGCCGGAGCGATAATTCTCGATCATCGCGACGATCGGGCCCTGGTCGATGACGATGTAATGCGGGGCCGTCCAGTCGCCGGTCGGCGTGAACGCATCGACAAAACCGAGCGGGCCAAAAAGAGCGCCGTTGTCGAAGGCCATGAAAGCGCGCAAAGCCTTTTCCGCCTCACGCGGCAGGAAGGGAAAACTCGACAGCGCCGCCGTCGGGGCGATGGCGCCGACATCCTGTGTCGGTGAATTGGCCGCGTAGCCATAGGGGATTTCCGAGGCCGTCAGGCCCCATACGTTGGCTTTGAGATATTCCGGCACGGTGAGGCAATAATCGTGGTTGATGCGCGCGTGCGCCACCACCTGCTCCCAGTAATCGCCGTATCGGTCTTCCAGCCCGCGCGGATCAAGCGCGCAGAATGAATATTGCGACATGAACAGCGGCCCGCCCAGCGGCTCGCCGAAGGGCAGGCGGGTGCCGAAATAGCTTTCGCCGTTGACGAAGGCGCCATTGCGCGTCCAGCCGGAATGGTAATTCTGCGGATCGATCGGGTGTGTGTTGGAGCCGGCAGCGAGGATGTAGGCCGACAGCGATTCGTTCCAGCCGGTGATCGGCAGGTTCATGATCCAGTCGTGTTTTTCGCTCCAGTGCCAGTAGAGCGGGCCGTCATCGTCACCGCGCGTGTACCAGCGCCAATCGGTCTCGTCGTAGAGGCGGGTGATGTCGGTCCGAAGTTTCGCCTCGGTCTTGCTGTCGCCGGCAAAATATTCGCGCGCGCAGATCAGGCCCTGTATCAAAAGCGCGGTTTCGACCAGATCGCCGCCATCATCCTTCTGCGAGAAGGGCAGGACTTTGCAGGTCGTGCCGTGGATGAGATGCGAAAACGCGCCATGGAATCGCGGCGCGCGAAAAAGATTTTTGACGATAAGAGCGGTGCGCTCGAGCGATTCTTCGCGCGAGATCCAGCCGCGTTCGGTACCGACAAGAAGCGCCATCAGGCCAAAGCCGACACCGCTCATCGCCACCGCATCAGTTGCCATATAACCGTCGGCGCGGCGTTTTTCGAAGGGCAGGCCGGTCTGCGGATGGGCGCCCTCCCAGAAATATAGAAATGTGCGGTACTGCACTTCATCGAGAAGTGCATCGAGGGGGAGGGAGGCTGGCTCGCGGGCCAGTTGATTGGTGACATCCATGCTGCCGAAACGCGTAAAGCCCTTCTGAGAATCGGAACGTTGCATGTCTTTCCGCCCGTTTCCCGGAGGCGGAAAGCCACCGGTCATCCCTGCCGGGAGAATCCGGCAAAGGGATGATCGTCAGGTGAAGCTAACATGACTTGTGTTAGCAGTGTGTTATTGGGCTTTTCAGTGCGTCAGGCCGTTCGGGCGCTCAAGTCCGCGATCGAACTGCAGGCGGGCAAGCTTGGCATAAAGGCCGTCATCGGCGGCAAGGCTGTGATGCGTGCCCTGCTCGACGATATGGCCGTTTTCCATGACAACGATGCGGTCGGCTTTCAGCACTGTGGCGAGGCGGTGGGCGATCACGATCGTGGTGCGATCCTTCATCAGCCCGTCCAATGCCTTCTGTACCAGCGTTTCGCTTTCCGCATCGAGCGCGGAGGTGGCTTCGTCGAGCAGCAGCACCGGCGCATCCTTCAGGATGGCGCGGGCGATGGCGATGCGCTGGCGCTGGCCGCCGGAAAGCGTGATGCCGCGTTCGCCGGCCAGCGTGTCGTAACCGTTGTCGAGGGCGGAGATGAAGCCGTCGGCTTGTGCTGCCACGGCTGCGGCACGGACCTCTTCGCGGGTAGCGTTGGGTTTGCCGAAGGCGATGTTGTCGTGGATGGAGGCGGCGAAGATGGTGACATCTTGCGGCACGATCGCCATGCGCGACCGCAGATCAGCCAAACGTGTCTGTTTCACATCGACGCCATCAAGCTTGATGCTGCCGGCGACCGGATCGTAATAGCGCAGCAGCAGCGACAGGATGGTGCTCTTGCCGGCGCCCGAAGGCCCGACGATGGCGACGGTTTCGCCCGCCTTCACCTTCAGCGACAGGCTGTTGAGCGTGACCGCGCTGACGCGGCTCGGATAGGCGAAGGAGACATTGTCGAACTCGACCTCGCCACGTGCCGGCGAACGCAGGGCGACGGGGGCCTCCGGATCACGGATGGCCGGGACTTCATGCAGCAGTTCCATCAGCCGTTCGGCGGCACCGCCGGCCTGCGAAAGATCGCCCCAGACTTCCGACAGTTGGCCGAGCGAGCTTGCCAGCAGCACGGCGTAAAGCACGAACTGGCCAAGCGTGCCGGCGCTCATTGTGCCGGCTAGCACGTTCTGTGCGCCATACCACAAGACGCCGACAATGCTGCCGAACACGAGAAGAATGCCGACGCCGGTGAGAAGCGCGCGCGAGCGGATGGCATTGCGGGCGGCATCATAGGCGAATTCGACGGTGGCGCCATAACGCGTGCCGGCTTCGTGCTGACCGTTGAAGGCCTGAATGGTGCGCACGGCGCTTATGGTTTCAGAGGCGAAGGCGGAGGTTTCGGCCAGCCTGTCCTGGGCTGCGCGCGAACGGCGGCGCACGGAGCGGCCGAAGGCGACGAGCGGGAAGACGATCAGCGGAATGGCGCCAAGCACCATGCCCGACAGCGCCGGGCTGGTGTAGATCATCATCACCATTGCCCCGAGACAGAGGATGATGTTGCGCAGCGCCTGTGAGGCGGACGAACCGAAGGCGGACTTGATCTGTGTGGTGTCCGCCGTCAGGCGCGAGACCAGTTCGCCCGACTGGTTGACGTCGAAGAAGGACGGGGAGAGCGCGGTGATGCGAGAGAAAACTTCGCGGCGGATATCGGCAACGACACGCTCACCGATGGTGATGACATAATAATAGCGCATGGCGCTGGCGAGCGCGAGCAGGGCGGCCAGAACCAGCATCATGCCAAAATAGTTGTTGACGAATCCGCCATCGGCGGCGGCAAAACCGTGGTCGATCATGCGGCGCACGGCCAAAGGCAGCGCCAGCGTGGTAACGGCTGCAAGCGTGAGGAAGACGATGGCGGCGCAAACCATGCCGCGATAGCGCAGCACATGCGGCATGAGGCGCATCAATGGCTGCGGCGAACGGCGGGTTTTGGTCTGGTTTTCCTGAATATCGGCCACGATCGTCCTCTTGGATGGTCAGGTGCCGACGGTCGGTTGCAGGCACTTGTACTCTCGGTGACCTTCCTGTATAGGCTCCGCATCAAATTGGGAAGCTCGGATCGAAGGTCGGTCCTGGCTTCAATTTATCGTTCAGGGCTCGGCGCTTCACCGTGACAAATGAGCCCTCTATCAGGAAGAGTGTCATGAAGGCCAGCATCCATCCCGACTACCACGTCATCAAGGTCGTCATGACCGACGGTACCGAATACGAAACCCGCTCGACCTGGGGTTCGGAAGGTCAGGTCATGAACCTGGAAATCGACCCGAAGTCGCACCCGGCCTGGACCGGCGGCAACCAGCAGATGCTGGACCGCGGCGGCCGCGTTTCCAAGTTCAACAAGCGTTTCGGCGGCCTCGGCCTCTAATTTCTGCTTGTTACTTGAATGCAAGAAGCCTGGCGGAAGCCGGGCTTTTTTGCGTTTGGGATTTCACCAAAAGCATGACTGGCTTGGCAATTGCATTTGAGTGCAATTTTAAATTGTGATTGATTGTCGGCTCGTCTTCCGCAGCGAAAGCAGATGCGCATTGCCAGGGCGCACCGGGGAGGATGGGCCGCTCCGGCCTTTAGGCGAAGGCCTCGCTGCTGAACTGGAGATGATCTATGTGGTTGATACCATTTAGTATCACTCTCACGATACGAAAAACCCGCACGAGCTGGCTAATGACCGCGCGGGTTCAATTCATCGTGTGAGAGCGGGGAGGCAGGGTTTTCGCCCTGTCTCCTCCTCCAGCAATATAAGCGCAGAGCAGGTTTTCGGCAAGTCTGGCGCCGCGGCGGCTGCAGGCGATCTCGGGAGGTTATGAACTTGGACAGTTTGCATCAATCCTCGCAAAACCTGCGCGCGCTGATCATGGGTAATGGTGGTTCCGGCAAGACATGGCTTGCAAGAGAACTTGGTCTGTTGCTCGACCGCACCCCCGCGCATCTGGACAACATCCATTGGGAGCCGGGCGGCTGTGGTGTGGCGCGTGACCGGCAACAGGTGATTGCCGATGTCGAATCGGTGGTGGGGCTGGATCGCTGGCTGATCGAGGGGGTGTATGGGCGCTATATCGATATCGCGCTTACCCGGGCGACACTGGTTGTCTGGCTCGACCTGCCGGAAGAGGCCTGTATCGCCAATATTCGTGAGCGTGGCCCGCAATATAGCGAGAGCGAGGCAGCGCTCGAAGAGCTGATTGTCTGGGTTGCCGATTACCGCGTGCGCCAGAACAACTGGAACTCCTATGAGCGCCATCTAGCGATGTTCGAGCGTTATGCGGGGCCGAAATTCCGGCTTTTGGACCGCAATGACGTGGGCAGCTGGCTGGCGAATTTTGCCGACGGTCTGCGCCGGGCCGGCCCCAAATCCGCAAACGAGGCAATTTTATCCTAGCTTCCGCATCTTTCGCAGGGCTACAGTTCCTGCAATCAAAACAACACGGAGCGGGACGATGGATGCAGAAAATACGGTTCAGGATCAATCACATGTCGATACACGGGCGGCTGTTCTTGCCCGCGCCGAACGTTATTTCGACGACGGTGATTTCCTCGCGGACCTGACCCGTCTCGTCGCCATCCGCAGCGAAAGCCAGGATCCCGCGAAAGCGCCGTATCTGATGGAGTACCTGACCGACGCGATAGAACCGATGTTGCGCGAGATGGATTTTCAGACGCAGATCTTTGACAATCCGCTGCCCGGCGGTGCGCCGCTTCTGGTTGGCTCGCGCATCGAAGATCCGGCGCTGAAAACCGTGCTGATCTATGGTCATGGCGATGTCTGCAATCCGCAGGAAGGTTTTTGGCGCGAGGGGCTGTCGCCGTTCGATATCGTCGTTGAAGGCGACCGCATCTATGGGCGCGGCACGGCCGACAACAAGGTGCAGCACCTGATCAACTTTCGTGCCCTCGGCTTTCTCCTCACGGAGCGCGGAAAGCTCGGCTTCAACGTCAAGGTGATCGTGGAAATGTCGGAGGAGACCGGGTCGGCCGGTCTTCGCGAGTTTTTTCGCGCCAACAAGGATCTGCTGAAATCCGATGTGCTGATCGCCTCCGATGGTCCCCGCCTGCAGGCTGATACTGCCACCGTGTTCATGGGGTCGCGTGGTGCCATCAATTTCGAACTTGTCGCCGATTTTCGCGAAGGTGCCTATCACTCGGGCAATTTTGGCGGGTTGATCTCCGATCCGGCGATCGTTTTGCTGCATGCCATCGCCTCGATCACCGATGCGCGCGGGCAGATCCATGTGCCGGAATGGCGGCCGACCTCATTGACACCGGACGTGCGTGACGCGCTTTCCGGTCTGCCGATGGGCAGCGATGGCCCGCCGGTGGAGGAAAACTGGGGCGAGGAGGGTCTGACGCCGGCCGAGCGTGCTTTTGGCTGGAACAGTTTTGCCGTGCTTGCCATGACCAGCGGCGTACCGGACTGCCCGCTCAATGCCATTGCCGGCGTGGCGCGCGCCACCTGCCAGTTGCGCTTCGTGGTCGGTACCGACGCGGATGAAATTCTGCCGGCCCTTCGGCGCCATCTCGATGCGGCCGGTTTTGAACGCGTTGTGATTCGCGCCGTCAACAACGACATCTTTCAGGCTACGCGTGTTTCGCCCGACCACCCCTGGGTCCGGCTTGTCACCGGATCGCTGGAGCGGACGGAGGGCAGGCCGCCGCACGTTCTGCCCAATCTTGCCGGCTCGCTGCCCAATGATGCGTTTTCGGAAATCCTCGGCCTGCCGACGGTCTGGGTGCCGCACAGTTATGGCGGCTGCTGCCAGCATGCACCCAATGAACATGTGCTCGGATCGCTGTCGAAATCGGCTTTGCGCAACATGGCCGGCATCTTTGCCGATATCGCCGAGAGTGGCGGGCCTTCCTAGCCGCTGGCGGATTAAGACCCGATTCAGCATAAAAAAAAGCGGACCGAGGTCCGCTTTGAAAAATTTGTGCTTGGATGCGTAGAAAGTAGATCAGCTCGAGAAGGCGGTGCTCAGCAGGTTCAGCTGGGCGCGCACGCCGTTTTCGTTATCGGGCAGCTTGGCTTCGCCCGGACGGTAGATCTCGCGATCAAGAATGGCGATACGGTTCTGCAGGCGCAGCGAGCGTTCGACCAGATCACGGAAACCTTCCGGAAGATCATTCCAGCCCGGAGCGTTGCGATCGACGTTGAAGCCGTCGAGGCGAACCTTGCTCTTTTCGGAAATGACCTGATCGCGGCTCATCTCGCCGTTGTTGACCGCACGCTGCAGCAGAAGCCAGGAGGCCATCTGCATCAGGCGGGTGGTCAGCCGCATGGATTCGGCTGCATAAAGCACCGATGCCATGCGCGGCAGAACCTTGGATGCGGCGCGGCCCGTGCCATCCAGGTAACCGGCGGTTTCTTCCACCAGCGACATGCCTTCAGAATACAGAGCCTTGAACTGCGACGAAGACGCCGCGCGGCCTGCGAAACTGACGGTATTCAATACCTGTTCTGACATGGGATTCATCCTGCTAACGCATCAACTTGATCAGGCAATGACGAAAGCAGTAAAAAGGTTCCGCTGTCGTCTGTCTTCCGCATCAAGATGGTACTGATAGCTTAAATCCGCAAGCCAATTCTTAAGGAAGGGTTAATTCCCACAGGATAGGTGCGCAAACCCAAAAAAAAGAGCCGCAAAGGCGGCTCTCAAGGTAAAACAGGGAGAAAATCAGACCACTTCACCGGTTGGTAAAAACTGCCTGACACCAGAAGAACTGGATGTGCACAGTAATGAATTATAATGCTTAATGTTCGGTTAAAGCCGCAGCATTTGATGTTGTTTTTATCCATTGTTCTGTGATCTGGCAGTCACTCTGCTTCAGGATCGGAACAGGTTTTCCGCAGCTGCCTTGCCGGATGCCTTCGTCGCCTTCTCCGCCTCCAGCCTTGCGATCTCCTCGCGCAGCAAAGTGACCCGCTTGTCGAGTTCATCGACCGACAGGGTGGAGAGATCCTGGCCGATTTCATGGGCAACAGGTTTTTTCGGACGGTCGTCGTCAAGAAAGGTCATGGTTTCCTCCCGTATTGACCTCGTCGTCATCTGCGTTCGCCAAACAATCAGGCCGTGGTGCGGCGCTGCTCCTCCGCGCTTTCACCGGTCGCCGTGTCCGTTTCGGTATTGGCGCGCGGATCGAGCGCCAGACCTTCCGGTGTGCCGAGAAGGGCGCTGCCGGCAGGCGCGGTCGTATAGTTGTCGCGCTCGTCCGCCGGTATGGCTGCGCGGATGCGGCTGCGGATGATCGCGTAGACGGTAATCAGTATATGCGCGCCGGCGGTGACGGCAAACAGCGCGTGCGGGCCGAGTACCGTCATGACCGAACCGCCCAGTGTCGGGCCGATGATCGTGCCGATACCGTAAAGCAGCAGCAGGCCGCCGGAAACCTTCACGAAGTCTTCGGGCGCGGCGAAGTCGTTGGCATGGGCGACCGCGATCGGATAAAGCGCGTTGGCCATGGCGCCATAGACGGCGACGATGATGATGATGGCGGTGACATTGGTCGGCTGCACCAGCAGCATGATCAGAGCGGCAAATGCGGCGGCGGCCGAAAGGCCAGCCAGAACATAACGGCGGTCCATGCGGTCGGACAGGCGGCCGGCCGGAAACTGAATGATGGCGCCGGCAAAGATGGTGATCGATACCATGGTGGCGATCGAGGTCTGATCCAGTCCGGCGCGGGCGCCGAACACGGCGCCGAGCGTGCCATAGGCGCCGTTGGCGATGCCGATCAGCAGGATGCCGATAAAGGCGATGGGCGAGTGGCTGTAGAGATCGGGCAGATCCAGCCGCACGCGTTTGAGCGGTTGCGGCGAGGCGGCCTTGGACAGCGTGGTCGGCAGCTGCGCCACGCAGTAAAGAATGCCGCAGAGCATGAACAGAAGCGGCGTCGAGACATCGGCGAACATCACCATCATCTGGCCGCCGACCACGCCGAACAGGGTGATGGCGATATAGAAGGAAAAGATCGCGCCGCGGCTCTCATTGGTGGCGCGCTCGTTCAGCCAGCTTTCGATGATCATCGAGGTGCCGGCAGTGCAGAAGCCGGTAATGGCGCGCAGGGTCAGCCATGCGGTCTGATCGACCATGATGCCGGTCAGCAGCACGTTGAGGCAGATGAGGCCGAGAAAACCGGAAAAGGCCCGCACATGGCCGATGCGGCGCACCACATTCGGCGCCACGAAACAGCCGATCACAAAACCGGCGGCCCAGGACGTGCCGAGAAAGCCGAGCGCTTCGTTGGAATAGCCTTCCAGAGAGCCGCGCAGCGGCAGCAGAAGACCTTGCAGGCCATTGCCGAGAAAGAGGAAAAGCGTGCCGGAGAGAAGGGCGAGGACAGGCAGAAGATTGCGTCTCATGCGTATGTTCGACCGTAATTTCGTGTGTCAGCACGCCCGACCTTGAACGGTGATCGAGCAGCGAATGGAAGGCCGCCGGACTATAGGATGAGAGTTATGAAAAAATTCGTTCCGAATCCCGCCGCCTCAGCCTATCTGTGGTCGATCTAAAAAATGTCCAGCCTGTGGCGGACACATAAGAAACACGCCGGATCCGCATGACAAAGATTATCGGACTGCTGCTGCTGGCCGCCATGGTGGTGCAGGTCATCAAACCGCTCGGCCTTCCGGGGCTGAAGCGCCGCGCCGATTTCTGGAAACTGGCGGTGCTTGCATTTGTGTTGTGGGCGGTGACGTTGCTGTTGCGGGATTTTACGTAAAGCCACGTCGAGCATTCTGTCGGCTGCCTAAAATTGTGGCGCTTCCGCCACAATCGATGAGAGAGCTAACCCCTGTACAGAAACGGTAAGGAAACAGGAGTTTCTTGTCGACTTTAGGCTGACATAAGGGCCCCAGTTTGATCAGGTGGGGTTTATTTGTTCATGGCACGATCGCTTTCTTTTAAGGTTTTTCTTGGCATTTCCGTTTCTTCTCTCGTCCTTGTCGCCGCAGCGCGGGCACAGGATCAGCAGGGAACTGTTCTTGAAACGATCGAGGTTCAAGGCACGGCGGGCACATCCGTTCGCGAAAAAAGTGCTGCCGCAACAGGTCCTGTGAAGGGATACGTCGCGACGCAGAGCACAGCCGGCACCAAAACGACGACGCCGTTGATCGAAACGCCGCAGTCAATTTCCGTGATCACCACGCAGCAGCTTGAAGATCGCGGCGTGCAGAATCTGGGCGAAGCGCTGGGCTATACGGCGGGTGTCGTCGCCGCGCCTTTCGGCAATGACACGCGCTATTTCAATCCGCTCATGCGTGGCTTTGAAGCGGTAGACAGCATCTACATCAACTCCTTCCGCTTCATCCGCGATTTTGGCGCGCTGTCCTTCGAGCCTTACGGCCAGGAACGCATCGAAGTCATCAAGGGGCCGGCTTCGGTGCTTTACGGTCAGGGTGAACCGGGCGGTCTAATCAACCTGGTTGCCAAACGCCCGACCTTCGAAAAGTTCGGCGAGGTCGGCGTGGAGTTCGGCAGCAACAACCGCTACCAGATCAAGCTGGATGCCGGCGATGTGCATGACGACGTCGTTTCCTATCGCATCACTGCGCTCGGCCGCCTTGCCGATGGCCAGCAGGATTTCACCAGCGATGACCGCCTGTATCTCGCGCCTTCCATCACCTGGGCACCGGACGAGGATACATCGCTGACGCTTCTTGGCTCGCTGCAGCGGGACACCGGTACGTCGCCGCTCGGCCTGCCACAGGCCGGCACGCTGGATTTCAACCCGAACGGTATCATTCCGGTCAACCGTTACATCGGCGAGCCCGATTTCAACGACAACAAGAGCCTGCTGGCGACGGTGGGGTATGAGTTCAAGCATCGTTTCAACGAAACCTTCGAGTTCCGCCAGAACGCGCAGTACCTGTCGTTCGATGCCGATTTCAACAACCTCTACTATTCGTCGCTGGGTGCCGATATGCGCACGGTCAATCGCGGCGTGAGCGTCCAGTCGGAAAACACCGACAGCTTTGGCATCGACAACCAGATCGAGGCAAAATTCGAAACCGGTGCGCTTGAGCACACGGCGATCTTCGGCCTTGATTACCGTTATTATACTCAGGACCGGTCATCGCTGTTCGATAGCGTCGGCTCGATCGACGTCTTCAATCCGGTCTACGGCTCGCCATTGAATTACAATGTGGCGCTGACTGATTACATGGACCATCGCCTGCAACAGGTCGGCATCTACGCGCAGGATCAGATTGCGGTCGACAGGCTTCGCCTGACATTTGGTCTTCGTCAGGACTGGTCGGACATCCGGGGTAATGTTTTCGATGGCGGACGAAACACGACGACGATCACGCGAAACAAGGACCACGCGCTGACCGGCCGTGCAGCAGCACTCTATCTCTTTGATAACGGTCTGGCGCCTTACATCAGCTATTCGACCTCGTTCAACCCGCAGCCCGGTGCCAACACGACAACCGGCGAGTTGCTCGCTGCTTCTGAAGGCGAGATGATCGAGGCCGGTCTCAAGTTTCAGCCCGAGGGTTGGAACAGCATGTTGACCGCCAGTGTCTATCAGTTGACGAAGACCAACATCACCGGCACCGTGCGTGACGCAAGCGGGGCTCGCGTCACGCAGCAGGTCGGCGAGGCGGAATCGCGTGGCTTCGAGCTTGAAGCCACGACCAGCCTTGCAGAAGGGCTGGATCTGCTTGCGAGCTACACCTACAGCGACAGCCAGATCACCACCGGTGGTTTCGAGTTCGATAGCGTTACCTCTACATCCGTTCTGACCACGGGCAACCAGCTGGCGAATATCCCCGAGCATTCGGCAGCGCTTTGGGTGGGTTATACGTTCCCGCAGGATACGGCGCTCGAAGGTCTGAAACTGGGTGCCGGCGCGCGTTACATTGGCGAGCGTTATGGCAACAACACCAATTCGATCAAGCTGTCGGATACGACCGTCTTCGATGCTTCTGTTTCCTTCGAGAAGGAAAACATCAAGGCTTCGCTGACCGTGCAGAACCTCGCCGACAAGCGTTATGCCGCAAGCTGCAATTTCGGCTGCTTCTATGGCGAAGGCCGCACGATCGTCGGTAGCCTGACATACAAGTGGTGATCGGCTGAAAGCGCGCCGGGCAGGCTGGCGCGCCGCTCTCCCCAAAACACACGAAAGCCGCCCGTTGCCGGGCGGCTTCCATGCCATTTTCCTCTCCCGGGAAACTTTTGGGCTTACGCTGCCTTTTCGAGGTCGAGCTTCCACGTGCCCTTGGCGGCAAGCGTGTTCATCTCGGCGCGGTGCTGGAAGGCGCGTTGGCCGGCTGCGACGTTTTCAGACTTGCCGCCCCAGGCCTTCAGTGCCGTTTCCTGCAGCGCGCGGCCGTAGGAATAGGTCAGAGCCCAAGGCATGTCGTAACCGGCGACCATGGCCGACAGATGCGCAGTCGCCTCTTCGGTGGACTGGCCGCCCGACAGGAAGGCGATGCCCGGCACGGCCGACGGCACGGTGGCCTTCAGAACCTTGACGGTCTTTTCGGCCACTTCCTCGACCGACGCCTTGCGGGCATTCTTGCCGTCGATGATCATGTTCGGCTTGAGGATCATGCCTTCGAGATTGACGCGGGCGTCATAAAGATCGTTGAAGACGATGCGCAGCACGTTTTCGGTCACGGCGGCACAGGTGTCGATCGAGTGATTGCCCGGCTTGCCGTCCATCAGCACTTCCGGCTCAACGATCGGCACGATGCCGGCTTCCTGGCAGAGAGCCGCGTAACGGGCGAGCGCTTGCGAATTGGCCTTGACCGAGCTCAGCGTCGGAAGGTTTTCAGCCGTGTTGATGGCGATGACGCCGCGCCATTTGGCAAAGCGTGCGCCGGCCTTGTAATAGTTTGCAAGGCGTTCGCGCAGGCCATCAAGACCTTCGGTGATGGTTTCGCCCGGATGCGCGGCCATCGGCTTGGCGCCGATATCGACCTTGATGCCCGGCAGGGAGCCGGCAGCCTTGATCAGGTCAACGAACGGCGTGCCATCGGCTGCTTTCTGGAACAGCGTTTCTTCGTAAAGGATGACGCCGGAGATGCAGTTCTTCATGGCCGCATCGGTGCGAAACAGCATTTCGCGGTAATCGCGGCGGCTGGTCTCGGTCGACTCAAGGTTGATCGAGTCAAAACGCTTCTTGATCGTCGATGTGCTTTCGTCGGCGGCCAGGAGGCCTTTGCCGTTTGCAACCATCTGTACGGCAATGTCTTCGAGGCGTTCGGTCATCTTAGTCTCCCGGGGCTGATAAAAGCTGATATTTCGGCCATAACAGAAGAATAGGGCAGGAAAAACAGGGAGCTAATTGTTTGAAACGATTAAAATTATTTCAATCGTTTAAAATATCTAAAATTTTTGAATGTGCTTGTTAAAAAAGGAGAGCAGCCTATTTTAGCCGCTCTCCTGCTCGCTATGGCTGCGAACATCCGCCCATCATGATGGCGTTTGCGCCAGTCTTGGGCTCAGGCCTTCTTGAGGACTTCGACGCCGGGTAAGACCTTGCCTTCCATCCATTCCAGGAATGCGCCACCGGCTGTGGACACGTAAGTGAAATCGTCTGCCACGCCCGCATGGTTCAGGGCGGCCACGGTATCACCGCCACCGGCAACCGATGTCAGTTCGCCGGCCTTGGTGCGGGTTGCCGCGAACTTGGCGGCCGCGACGGTCGCGGTGTCGAAGGGGGCGATTTCGAAGGCGCCGAGCGGGCCGTTCCAGACCAGCGTCTTGGCCTTGCCGATCCATTCACTGATGGCTTCCACCGTCTTCGGGCCGACGTCGAGGGCCATGGCATCGGCCGGGATGGCGTCGATGGCGACCGTTTCATTGGCGGCATGGGCCTTGAACTCGCGGGCGACGACGACATCGACCGGCAGCACGATGGCGCAGCCAGCAGATTCGGCTTCCGCCATGATCGCCTTTGCGGTTTCGCCGAGATCATGTTCGCACAGCGACTTGCCGACATCGATGCCTTTCGCGGCGATGAAGGTGTTGGCCATGCCGCCGCCGATGACGAGGCAATCGACCTTCTTCACGAGGTTCTGCAACAGGTCGATCTTGGTGGAAACCTTGGCGCCGCCAACGATGGCGACAGTCGGGCGCACCGGCGTTCCGAGGCCGGCCTGCAGCGCTTCAAGCTCGGCCTGCATGGTGCGGCCGGCATAAGCGGGCAGGTGGCGGGCGAGGCCTTCGGTGGAGGCATGGGCGCGGTGGGCGGCGGAAAACGCGTCGTTGACAAAGATGTCGCCGTTCTTGGCCAGTTCCTCGGTGAAGAGGGGATCGTTCTTTTCCTCGCCCTTGTGGAAGCGGGTGTTTTCCAGAAGCAGGATATCGCCGTCCTTCATCGAGGAGACGGCGTCTGCGGCATCCGGGCCGATGCAATCGGCGCCAAACAGGATCTTGTCGCCCAGCACTTCATTGACGGCGGAAACGATCAGCGACAGCGACATGTCGGCAACCGGCTCACCTTTCGGGCGGCCGAAATGGGCGAGCAGAATGACCTTGGCGCCCTTTTTCGACAGTTCCAGAATGGTCGGCGCGACGCGCTCGATACGGGTCTTGTCGCTGACCTTGCCGTCTGCCATCGGCACGTTGAGGTCGACGCGCACAAGAACGCGTTTTCCTGCGATGTCGGAGAGGTCGTCGAGAGTCTTGAAGGCCGCCATATCGTCAATCCATATGTTTACGGGTTGGAATTTCGACGCGGACCATACTATCCTTGGAGACGGACGCAAGGAGCCAGGTCAAGCCGGTGCCAGCTTCGGCAGCGTAAAATCACGCGCGAGCGCCGACAATCTGCCGTGTATGCGGGATGTGCATTTTTGTCGCACAGGGCCGTTAACGGAATTCCCATGAAACCGGTGTGTAATGGGGTGGATGGCGCAAGTGCGGGCCGGATCGGAATGGTGCAGCAGTCGCTGTGCAGGACGACGGTTCACAAGGCAAGGCGCGCCAAGCGAGGTATTAATGGCCGGTCGGTCAAATCAGAAGGATACAGCCGGCGATGCAGCGCCGGTCGGAACGGTTGCCGGTGAGTTCGACGATCGCCGTCTTCTCGATATCCTTCCCGCGCTGATCGGCTACATGGATGCCGACCTGCGTCTTCTCTACATCAACAAGACCTATGCCGACTGGCGCAATATCGACCCGCAAACGGTGATCGGCAAACATGCGCGCGAAGTGGTGGGACCTGAAAACTACGGTGCCATTCGCGACCGGCTGGAAGCCGCCCAGAAAGGCACAGCCGTCTCCTTCGAATACGACCTGATGTCACGCGGGAAAAAGCGCCGTGTGCAGGCGCAATACGTTCCGGATTTCGACCCCGACGGCAAGGTGCGTGGTGTGCTCGCGCATGTGGCCGATCTCGGCCGGCAGGTGGACCTGCACCAGCGTGTCGCCGAAAGCCAGGCATTGTTTGAAGGTGCCTTCCAGCACTCGCCGATCGGCTTGGCGCTGGTCGATACTGCCGGCATCATCCTGCGCGCCAACCGAAGTTTTGCCGAGATGCTCGGCCGCAGCGTTGCGGATATTACCGGCATCGGTTTCGGTGACATCACCCATCCCGACGATATCGATGCCGACCTTTTCCTGTTCCGGCAGGTTCTGGCCGGCCATCGCGACAGCTACAAGATCGACAAACGTTATTTGCGGCCCGATGGCGGCATTACCGAAACCAACCTGTCCGTTACCGCCATGCGCAACGATGCCGGCGAGATCGTGCGGTTCATCTCGCAGATCGTCGATCTGACGGAGCAGAAACAGGCGCAGCGGGCGATGAGCGAAATCAACGCTCAGCTGGCGGTCGCGATGGACGCCGTCAGCGGCGGATTCTGGCAGTTCGATATCGGCCAGAATGATTTCCGCATTTCCGATGGTTTGAAAACATTCATCGTCGGGCCGGGACCTGTGCCGTTCGATCTTTCCGGTTATATCCAGCGCATGGACCCGGAAGATCGCTCTGGCGCAGGGTTCGAGCGGCTGGTGGCCGGCGAGACCGACCGCGAAACGGCGGAATACCGTCTGCAGACCGTGACCGGCGAACGCTGGATGCGCTGCGAGCGCAAACTCCTGCGTGATGAAGAGGAGCGGCCGATCAAGATCATGGGCGTCGCCTTCGACATCTCGCGGGAACGCGAGCAGTTGCGGCAGACGCAGGAGCAGGCCAATCGCGACAGCCTGACCGGGCTGTTGAACCGCCGTGGGCTGGAGGCCGCGTTCGCGCTTGGCCGCGCCAGCCATGGCTGCGGCGTGCTGGCCGTCGATCTTGACGGCTTCAAGCTGGTAAACGACCGGTATGGCCACGATGCCGGCGACGAGGTTCTCATTGAGACGGCGCGGCGCCTGCGTGCGGCGGTGCGCGACACCGACCTCATCTGCCGCACCGGCGGCGACGAATTCGTGGTGGTGCTGGTGGATGCCGACGAGCCGCTGATGGATGCCATCAGCAGCCGCATCATCGAGCTGATGGGTGTGACCATGATCATCAGCTATGGCGAGGTGAAGGTGGGCAGCAGCATCGGCACCGTCTGGTATCCGAACTGGCCCGCGGGCCTGAAGGAACCGCTCGCTCGCGCCGATGGCGGGCTTTACCGCGCCAAGGCGGCGGGGAAGAATACCTGGCGGGCTGGGTGAGGTTTCTGACTGACTTCATCAAGCTTGAAAGCCGAAACCAAAAGTAATACCTGTTTTTCAGTTGGTATTACGGAGTGACAAGCATGAGCACGACGGTCACGGCAAAAGGGCAGGTAACGATCCCGAAAGCGGTGCGCGAACTGCTCGGCATCGTGCCCGGAAGCAAGGTCGATTTTCAGAGAACCGCCGATGGTAGCGTCGTCCTGAAAACGGAAGGCAGGGAAAAGCCCGTCAGCCGTTTTGAGAGCTTGCGCGGACACGCGGGCGAGGGGCTTGATACCGATGCGATCATGGCGCTGACCCGCGGTGAATCGTGACGCTCATAGACACCAATGTTTTGCTGGATCTTGTGACCGATGATCGCGTTTGGGCAGATTGGTCGATCGGACAGCTGGAAGCGGCCAGTCTTGTCGGTCCGCTGCTGATCAACGACATCGTTTATGCCGAACTCGCTGTTCGTTACGAGCGTATCGAGGATCTCGATGCTTTTCTCGAAAGTGCACAATTGATCATCAGGCCGATTCCGCGCGCGGCGCTGTTTCTGGCCGGGAAGGTTTTTACGCGGTACCGCCGTGCAGGCGGCTCTCGCACCGGTGTTCTTCCTGATTTCCTGATCGGTGCCCATGCGGCGGTTGAGAGATTGCCAGTGCTGACACGCGATATCGGTCGCTACCGCACCTATTTCCCAACCCTTACGTTGATCGCCCCGGCCGGCTAACGCAGTCCAGCCTTCACTCCCCCGTCGCCGTCTTTTCCCTTGCCCGTGCCCTATACCGTCGCAGCGCATCCCTGATCCGGTGGGCGATTTCGCGCATGTTGATGAAGATCGGCAGGACGGTTGCCGGCTCCACCGGTTCCAGCGATATGCCCACGCCGCTGATATGGTTCTGTTCATCGAGATCGCGCACGATCAGGATGATCGAGCCGAGCCGCACGCGGTCGGCATATTCGGCGTGGCCGCTCAGGCGGTTGAGGATGAGTTCGGACACCGTCATGCCCTGTTCGGCGGCGGTGATCAGGCCGGGGCCGTAGGCGGCGTCGAGTTCCTTTGCCGGACGTGACGGCGAGATGGCAAAGGCGCCAAAGAAGTCGGCGTCATCCTCTTCCACCGGCAGGCGGCTGGCAAACAGCCGGTCAAGCAGGCGCGAATAACCCGGCGCGATGAACATGTAGAGCTGGTCGTTTTCCTTCAGCCGGCCGGCATATTGATAACGCATGCTGCGGCCGTCGCGGATGACTAGCGAGGGGGTGGCCCAGCGGGGAATGCGCTCGCCGCGCAACACGGCACTGTCCTTCGCCACGCGGTAGGAGATCAGTTCGTGGTTGGCGCGGCCGGGCAGGTCGAGTTCCAGCTTGTCGACTTCGCCGATACGCGGCGGAATGATCAGCCCGAGTTTCTGGGCAACCGGCTTGATCGTCCAGCCCTGGACCAGAAGCGACACCAGCACGATGATGAAGGCGGTGTTGAAATAGACCTGACCATGCGGCACCTCGCCCATCACAGGCAGGATGGCGAGCAGGATGGAAACGGCGCCGCGCAGGCCCACCCATGCGAAAAAGCCGATTTCCTGCTGGGTGAAATCGAAGGGCAGAAGGCTCAGCCAGACGGCGATCGGGCGGGCCACAAAAATCAGGAAGAGCGCAAGGCCGATCGCCGGCAGAGCGATGTCGCCGAATTGCGAGGGTGTGGCGAGCAGGCCGAGCACGAGGAACATGATGATCTGCGCCAGCCATGTCAGCCCATCCTGAAAACGGCGGATCGCCTCCTTGGCAAAGATTTTCCGGCTGCCGGCAAAAATGCCGGCGACATAAACAGCCAGAAATCCGCTGCCGCCGAGCGTGCCGGTGAAGGAGAAGACGAGCAGCGCAAGGCCGAGCACGAAGATGGGAGCAAGGCCGCGGTCGGCGGCAAAACGGTTGACGATGGCGACGATCATCATGCCGCCGGCGAGGCCAAAGATCAGGCCGAGGCCCATTTCCTGCACGAATTCGGCAAGCAGTTCGACGTTCAGGCCGTCATAACCCTTGCCGAGGCTGACGACCTGCACCAACGACAGGGTGAGGAAAATCGCCATCGGGTCGTTGGTGCCGGATTCCACTTCGAGCGTCGAGCGCACCTTGTCGCGGATATGGATGCCGCCGATGCGCAGGAGGAAGAATACGGCGGCGGCATCGGTGGAGGCGACGATCGAGCCGAGCAGCAGGCCTTCAAGCCATGTGAAGCCGAGCAGAAGCGAGGCGGCGAAGGCAAAAATGACGGCGGTCAGCACCACGCCGACAGAGGCGAGTGCCAAAGCCGGCAAGGCGGCGATCCTGAAGGAATGCACAGAGGTGCCAAAGCCTGAGTCGAACAGGATGATCGCCAGGGCGAGCGAGCCGATCATGTAGGCGAGCGGGTTGTTGTCGAAATGGATGCCGAGGCCATCGGTGCCGGCTGCAAGGCCGATCATCAGGAAAACGAGCAGAAGCGGCGCGCCGAAGCGGAAGGCGATGAGGCTGGAAAATGCCGCTGCCAGCACCAGAACCGTGCTGACCAGCAGGATGAGATAAAATGCCTCCACTGCGTCTGTTCCCTTGTCCGCTTTCCAATGTCCGCGTCTTCACATCACTGTCGGGTTTCCGGTTATGGCATCTGCGTTGCGGCATCCGCAGAAGCGGGCCGGGCTTCGTCCGATGATAGACGAAAAACTTGCAATGCGCGTGGGTCCGGCTCGCGCCGGCGGGAATCAGGCAGTCACCGATTAGGCATGGGCAAAAGGGGCAAGAGAAGGGCGATGAGGGGATTTTTACGGAGAAAATGCGCGACCGTATTTCCAAAGCCGTTTCCGGTGCGGAAATGTCCTGAAAGCGGGTGCGGCAAATCATTGATTGCTCGACGCGTAAGCTCGCATGAATTATCTATAATTCCATGACGACAGCCAAATCAGACACGATTGCTTCCCGCATCAGCCGCACGCTTGCCGAGCGCATCATCGCCGGCGCGATCGCTGCCGGGGCAAAGCTGCGGCAGGATCATATCGCCGAGGAATTCGGTGCCAGCCATGTGCCGGTGCGTGAGGCGTTTCGCCTCTTGGAATCGCAGGGGCTTGTCGTCAGTGAGCCGCGTCGCGGCGTGCGGGTGGCAAGCTTCAGTCTCGATGAGGTTAAGGAAGTGGCGGAGATGCGGGCGGCGCTGGAAGTGCTGGCCTTGCGCCATGCGGCGCCGCATCTGACGCGCGCCATTCTCGATGCGGCGGAGGCGGCCACGCATGCCGGCGACAAGGCGGCCGACGTGCAGACCTGGGAAGAAGCGAACCGGACGTTTCACAAGCTGATCCTTGCGCCCTGCGGCATGCCGCGTCTGCTGAAAGCGATCGATGATTTGCAGATGGCCAGCGCCCGTCTGCTGTTCTCCGGCTGGCGGGCCGAATGGGAGGCGCCGACAGATCGCGATCACCGCGCCATTCTGGTGGCGCTCAGGGCCGGTGATGTCGATCAGGCCGCATCCGTCCTGGCGCGGCATGTGCAATGGGTTGGCAAGAACCCGCGTAAATCCTGATTTTTCGTTGTTATTTCAAAGTGTTCTTTTGACCGTATTGTTTGCGGCTTGCCAATTCGGCTGACCTGTGGATTCATTAGCTATAGATTATGATAATTATCTATAATTTGGAGATCCATATGAGCTACGTTTCTACCGACACCTCCCGCCCAGCTTTTAGCCCGCTTGATCTGCAGAATGCCTCGCTTGTCTGGCGCGGTTTGGCAGTGCTGCTCGGCACCGGTATTCTGGCGGCGTCGTCCTATATCGAGGTGCCGATGGTGCCCGTGCCGATCACCATGCAGACCTTTGCCGTGACCCTCATCGGTGCGCTGTATGGTTGGCGTCTGGGAGCGGCGACGGTTGTTGCATGGCTTGTCGAGGCTGCAATGGGCATGCCGGTTCTGGCGGGTGGTGCTTCGGGTCTGCTTCCCTTCATGGGGCCGACCTCTGGTTATCTGTTTTCCTTCCCGATCATCGCAGCGCTGACGGGCTTTCTGGCGGAAAAGGGCTGGAATGGTCACCGCCCGGTTTTCGCCTTCGTCGCGATGATGTTTGCCAACCTGTTGTGCCTTGCCACCGGTGGTGTCGTGCTCGCCTTCATGATCGGCGCGGAAAAGGCGTTTCTGTTCGGCGTGCTGCCCTTCCTGATCGGTGCGGCGCTGAAATCCGCGCTGGGTGCGGCAGTGCTGCATGTGCTGGCCCGTAAAGGCGCGCGCGCCGCAGCATGACGGTTCGGCTTCGTCCGCATCATCTCCTTTGCCTGCTCACCTATGTGGGCAAGGGATACACGCCGGCCTTCGTCGACAATTACGATCGCATCGCCCGCCGGCTGTCGGAGGGCGAGGGTATCGTGGTTGTCGACGGGCCGGACGATGTCTGTGCGGCGCTGCTCTGTGCGCCGGATGCCCATTGTTTTCGCGACAGCGTGCGGGTGCGCGATGCGCAGGCGGCGGCCGATGTCGGCGAGCTGCTGGACATGACGGTGTCGGCGGGTGCGCGGATCGATCTGCATCCGGCACTTCTCGCCCGCATGCGCAAGGCTTTTGCCGAGGGGGTGACGCGAAAGGCCTGTCTCGGTTGTGAATGGTCGGCGCTTTGCAGTGGTGTTGCTGCTTGCGGGTATGCGGAGGTGCGGGTGAGGGCGGTGGCTGAGGTCTGCCTTGGCATATGAGCAGGATGACCTACGAAAGAGCGGGACGCGCATATGGAGTGCAGAGTGTGCCGTTCAGCCGATCTCCCTCCTTGTGGGGGAGATGCCCGGCAGGGCAGAGGGGGGGTAATCCTGGCGCAACAGCCGCTTTTCCAGCCTTTGCCGCAACGTCGCCACCCCCCTCTGTCACTATCGTGACATCTCCCCCACATGGGGGGAGATCGAAGGGAGTGCGCTGCACCGCCACACTACACATGTGATAGTCACGAAGGAGGGCTTGCTTCCTCTCAAATCGACGCGCTTCGGAACGCAGCAATCCGCGCATAAAAAAAGGGGCACTTTCGCGCCCCTTTCGTCATCCAAAGTCGCTCGATCAGATAAGCTTTGCCAGCGCGACCGAGGTGTCGGCCATGCGGTTGGAAAAACCCCATTCGTTGTCGTACCAGGTCAGGATGCGCACGAAATTGCCTTCGAGCACCTTGGTCTGGTCGATCGCGAAGATCGAGGAATGGCTGTCGTGGTTGAAGTCGCGCGATACCAGCGGCTCTTCGGTGTAACCGAGAATGCCCTTCAGCGCGCCGTTGGAGGCGGCCTTGATGGCGTCGTTGATTTCGGCAACCGTGGTGGCCTTCTTGGCAACGAACTTGAAATCGACGACCGAAACGTTCGGGGTCGGCACGCGGATCGAGGTGCCGTCGAGGCGGCCCTTGAGGTGCGGCAGAACCAGGCCGACGGCCTTGGCGGCGCCGGTCGAGGTCGGGATCATCGACAGGGCTGCGGCGCGGGCGCGGTACAGGTCCTTATGCATGGTGTCGAGCGTCGGCTGGTCACCCGTGTAGGAGTGGATCGTGGTCATGAAACCATGATCGATGCCGACGGCGTCGTCGAGAACCTTGACCACCGGCACCAGGCAGTTGGTGGTGCACGAAGCGTTGGAGATGACCAGGTGGTCCTTGGTCAGCTGGTCGTGGTTGACGCCGAAGACGACCGTCAGGTCGGCATTGTCGCCAGGCGCCGAGATGATGACGCGCTTGGCGCCAGCCGTCAGGTGGGCAGCGGCCTTGTCGCGGCTCGTGAAGATGCCGGTGCATTCGAGCGCGATATCGACGCCGAGTTCGCCATGCGGCAGCTGGGCCGGGTCGCGAACGGCAGTGACCTTGATCGGCTTGCCGCCGGCAACGGTGATGGTGTCGCCTTCGACCTTCACTTCGGCCGGGAACTTGCCGTGGATGCTGTCGTAGCGCAGAAGATGGGCATTGGTTTCAACCGGGCCGAGGTCGTTGATGGCAACGACTTCGATGTCGGTGCGGCCGGATTCGACGATGGCGCGCAGCACGTTACGTCCGATACGGCCAAAGCCGTTAATGGCAACCTTTACAGTCATATGAAGCTTTCTCCCTGAATGGTGGGGCCTTTGTATAGGCCGAAGAGATGCCGCCCTTTTTGATTTAGGGCGGCATTCGAAATTAAATTTTGGCTTGCGCGGCAGCGACGACGGCATCCGCCGTGATGCCAAAGTGCTTGAAGACATCCTTGGCCGGGCCGGAAGCGCCAAAGCCCTTCATGCCGACAAACGTGCCTTCCGGACCGATGAACGCATCCCAGCCGTCGCGCACGCCGGCTTCGACGGCGATCTTGACCGGCGACTTGCCGAGGATTTCGGCGCGGTAGGCGTCCGGCTGTTCGAAGAACAGGTCGGTCGAGGGAACGGAAACGACGCGAACCGACGTGCCCTTTTCCTCAAGCGTCTTGGCAGCGGCAACGGCCAGCTCGACTTCCGAACCGGAAGCGAAGATCGTCACCTTGGCGTCAGCCTTGCCGGACAGGACGTAAGCACCCTTGGCCGACAGGTTCTCTTCCGAATATTCGGTGCGAACGGCGGTGAGGTTCTGGCGGGTGAGCGCCAGACCCGACGGACGATCCTTGGTGGAGACGGCGATCTGCCAGCATTCGGCAGTCTCGGTCGCATCTGCCGGGCGGAACATCATCAGGTTGGGGATGGCGCGCAGCGATGCCATCTGCTCGACCGGCTGGTGAGTCGGGCCGTCTTCGCCGACGCCGATCGAATCATGCGTCAGCACGTGGATGACGCGGATGCCCATCAACGAGGCAAGGCGGATCGGCGGGCGGCAATAATCGGAAAAGATCATGAAGCCGCCGCCGTAAGGGATCAGGCCGCCATGCAGCGCGATACCGTTCATGGCCGATGCCATGCCGTGTTCGCGAATACCCCAGTGCATGTAGCGACCGGCGAAATCGGACGGCGTGATCGAGACCATCTGGCTGGTCTTGGTGTTGTTGGACGGGGTCAGGTCGGCAGAGCCGCCGATGGTTTCCGGCAGGAAACCGTTGATGACTTCAAGCGCGTCTTCCGATGCCTTGCGGGTGGCAACGGTCGGCTTGGTGTCGGCCAGCTTCTTCTTGTAGTCGAGGATCGCGGCGTCAAAACCTTCCGGCAGGTCGCCGGCGAAACGACGGGAGAACTCGGCCTTGTTTTCTGCCTTTTCGAGACGGCCTTCCCATGCCTTGACGGCGTCAGCGGAACGGGTGCCGGCGGCGCGCCATTCTGACAGGACGTCGTTGGGAACGACGAAGGGTTCGTATTCCCAGCCCAGTGCCTTGCGGGTGGCGGCGATTTCTTCGGCGCCGAGTGGCGAGCCGTGAACCTTGTGGCTGCCGGCCTTGTTCGGAGCGCCGAAACCGATGACGGTCTTGCAGGCGATGAAGGTTGGGCGGTCGGACTTGTGGGCTTCTTCGATCGCGGCTGCAATCGCTGCCTGATCATGACCGTCGATCTGGATGGTGTTCCAGTTGACGGCCTTGAAGCGGGCGATCTGGTCGGTCGAATCCGACAGCGATACGGCGCCGTCGATGGTGATCGAGTTGTCGTCCCAGAAGAGGACCAGCTTGTTGAGCTTCAGGTGGCCGGCAAGCGCGATGGCTTCGTGGGAAATGCCTTCCATCAGGCAGCCGTCGCCGTTGATCACGTAGGTGTAGTGATCCTGCAGGTCGGAGCCGAATTCGTCAGCGAGCTTGCGCTCAGCGATCGCCATACCGACGGCATTGGCAATGCCCTGGCCGAGCGGACCGGTGGTGGTTTCGATGCCGGTGGCATGGCCGTATTCCGGGTGACCGGCGGTCTTGGAGCCGAGCTGGCGGAAGCCCTTGAGGTCTTCCACGGTCATGTCCGGGTAACCGGTTAGATAAAGCAGCGAATAAAGCAGCATCGAGCCGTGGCCGGCCGACAGCACGAAACGGTCGCGGTCAGGCCAGTTCGGCTTCAACGGGTCGAACTTCAGATATTTGGAGAACAGCACCGTTGCCACGTCGGCCATGCCCATCGGCATGCCCGGGTGGCCGGAATTCGCCTTTTCGACGGCATCCATGGCAAGGAAACGGATCGCATTTGCCATCCGGTCATTTTGTTCGCGAGAAGTCATGGCTTATCCACTATCGTCCGAGTGTCGGTCAGCAGGCCCTTCGGGCCCTGTAAAGGGAGCGCCTGATCCTTAGCAGGTGCATCGCGCAAGTCAACAAATGGGGGCATAGCGAAATCCTGCAAGTGCCGCATTTCGACGCAGCCTGCTTCAATGTCGTGCAGTCGTTTTCGGATGCTAAAAGAACTTGTCGATCCACAACATAGACGGGTTGGTAAAGGCACTGGTTTATTGACCCGCATCGAGCCGGTGCATAATCTCTCATATCTGTTGGACAGTCAGGACCTTGCGATTCGTCGCTTTCCTGCATGCACCGGGAAGACGGAAGATGCCGACGGACAAGTCGTTGGAATTTGCCATATCAGATCTGAAGTCCGCCATTGGCGGGCTGGAGAACGCAATCGACGCACGCATCGAGCGGCAACGCATGGGCGCGGAAGTCGAGGGCGAGGTGCGCCGCGTGCATGCCGATCGGGCGCGACTGGCACAG
Organism: Neorhizobium sp. JUb45; assembly: GCF_004343585.1. Lineage (GTDB taxonomy): Bacteria > Pseudomonadota > Alphaproteobacteria > Rhizobiales > Rhizobiaceae > Neorhizobium. Next base: position 489,569 of record NZ_SLYW01000001.1, read on the forward strand.
GAACTCGACCAGTCGGAGTTTCGTGCCAACCGGCTCGAAGAGGTCAATCGCGAAGTGTCGCGGCGTCTGGTCACGGCGATGGAAACCATCCGCGCCGTGCTCGATCGGTAAAGAGTGGGATTGAGCATCAATGGCGCAAGTCACGGTAACGATCGACGGCAAGGCCTACCGAATGGCCTGCGAAGAAGGCCAGGAACAGCATCTCGAGATGCTGGCCGGCCGGTTCGACCAGTATGTCGGGCATCTGAAAAGCCAGTTCGGCGAGATCGGCGATCTGAGGATCACCGTGATGGCCGGCATCATGATCATGGACGAACTGAACGAACTCAACCGCAAGATCGACAGCCTGCAGGGTGAGATCACCACGCTGCGTTCAAGCGGTGAGGGCGCAGCCGAGGACAAGGCGCGCAACGAGGCGCTGATGGTGTCTGCCGTCGAGGAACTGACGGCGCGGCTGCAGGCGATTTCTGCAAAACTTCTGTCGCGCCAGCCGGAGCCTGCCGAAGGCTGAGTTTTGCGCGAGGCGAGGGCGGTGGCGACCGTTTTCCGCCTTTGAATAAAAACAGCGCGCAATCGCTTTCCGCCACTGGCGATGTCGTCGCAGACCGCCTATATTGCATTTGCGTTCTGCGCTTCCCGACAGGAACCACAATCCCTGGGGCCATACTCGATCCAAAGGGAGCTGTCCCTGGCCAGGCCCGTGGGCTTGGACATATGGCGCCCACCTACGTTTGTAGGCACCCAGGATCGTAAACATCCATCGGTTGCCGTGGATCGCACCTGATTTTCCATTTTTGCGTGCTCGCACGTACCCGTTCCTTCTGGGGGCGGGTTCGCCGGGCTGTATTTGCCGCTAGCCGAAGATGTTGCCAAAAATGTTATCCGACCATGCCCTGCGTCAAAGGCGGTTTCGCCCTATGTCGCCATCATGACAGAGGGCAGGACATACACACCGGAACAATTGCACCGCATCTACAACGCTCATGTTCGGGTATGTGCCATGCGTGGCATCGAACTCGTCAGCGGGGAAGGCAAACAGATCGCCAAGCGGCTGTTGAGCGAGTTTACCGGCTCGGAGCCGGAGGACGATATCGTGCGGAAGTTTCTGTCGTGATACTGCGCCCAAACGAGTTTCATCGGTCGTGTGGCTCCGCCTTACGGAGTGCAGCTGCCCGTCGCTGGCGAAAAACAGCCTCCACCTCTTCGTCATCGATATCGGGGCGTTGGTCCTGCAATGCCTCCATGACCTTGCCTCGAAACCAGCTGTCGTAAGCCTCGCTATTGCTGAGGAGTTCCAGAGGCATGGCACCTTCATTCGCCGTACGGGTGAGAAGAATTCTTACCGCATCCGAAACGGTCAGGCCCATGCCGGCAAGAACTGCCGCAGCGCGATCCTTCACATCGGCATCAATGCGTGTCTGAATGAGTGCGTTCGCTGCCATGGGGATCTCCTTCCGGAGTATTTGTAATTCATATGAATGACGAAATCCACTGGTGTTCGAATACCCACTCTGCCGTGACCATGGATGCATCAAGGAAATTCGCTGAAAAAGCCTCCGGCCGAGATCAAGTGCGCTGATATTGGTGCATGCCTGCTCCTGCTGCCCCTAACTGCTTGACTTCCCTGCCATCCTCCCCATTTGTGGGATCGGGGAGATCCACCGACACTATGGCCATTCTGAACAATACTTTTGCGCGCTCGTCGCTGCTCATGCTGCTGGTCGGTGGCGTGATCATGCTTGGCATTGTCCTGTCGTCGTTTTTCCTGGCGCAGAACACCACGGACTATTTCAACGAAGTGACGCGGCTGCGCGCCGTGCGCACCAATTCCGCCGACCTTCTTTTGCGCGTGCAGGCGGCCGAGACTGCGCAGCGCGGTTATCTGATCACCCGCGAGCCGGCTTTTCTCACCAGTTTCAACGAGGCGCGCGACGCTATTCCCGAGCAGCTCGCCAAGCTCGAGCGTGCAGGCAATGCGCAATCCTATGCGCCTGTTCCTGTTGGGGAATTGCGCAGGCTGATCGATGAAAAAATCAATGAGATGGAATCGACCTTCGAGCGGGTCAACAATAATGACGTGCGCGGTGCCGTTGCCATTGTCCGCAACGATTCCGGCCGCCAGATCATGGATCGCCTGTCGAGCATTCTCACCGGCATTATCGGCGTGATGGATACGCGGCTGACGCAGGGCATTGCCGAACTCAGCCAGTCATCCACCAGCCTGCAATGGGTCAGCATCGGCGGTGGTCTCGTTATCGTTTTGCTGGTCGGAAGCGCCATCTTCATCGTTGCCCAGCATGTGCGTGCCCTGCAACGCGCGCGCCAACAGGTCGAAGCCCTCAATGCCGGCCTCGAGGAACGCGTCGACGAGCGCACCGAGGACCTGATGCGCGCCAATAGCGAGATCCAGCGTTACGCCTATATCGTTTCTCACGACCTGCGGGCGCCGCTCGTCAACATCATGGGCTTCACCAGCGAGCTTGAGACGACGCTGAAGGATATCCGCGCCTATGTGATGGCCGAGGGCATGCCGGGCGAGGACCAGATCAAACAGGCGCGGTATGCCGTCGAGGAAGATCTGCCCGAGGCGATATCCTTCATCCGGTCTTCGACGAAAAAGATGGATGGGCTGATCAACGCCATCCTGAAAATCTCGCGCGACGGACGCCGCGAACTGAAGCCAGAGCCGATCGATCTTTCCGATATGCTGGAAGCGACGGCGGCGTCGATCAACCATCAGGTCGTCGATGCCGGCGGCGAGATCAAGATAGCCGTCAACGCGGCGAAAAATCTGGTGTCGGATCGTTTTTCGCTGGAGCAGGTTTTTGGCAACCTGTTCGACAATGCCGTCAAATACCGCAACCCGGAAAAGCCGCTGGCGCTGTCGGTGCGGGCCTATCCGGTCGGCCGCTCGGCGCTTCGCATCGAGGTCGCCGACAATGGCCGCGGCATTGCGCCGGAAGATCACGAGCGGGTGTTCGAGCTGTTCCGCCGATCCGGTTTGCAGGATCAGTCCGGTGAGGGTATTGGTCTTGCGCACGTGCGATCGTTAGTCAGAAATTTAGGCGGGGACATTACGGTCACCTCCACGCTCGGGGGCGGCTCGACATTCGTGATCCGCCTGCCCGTGGATTTGTCCCAGTATGTCAGGAGCAACGGGTCATGAAAGCTGCCGGTAAGGAAGTCACCATCGTCATGATCGAGGACGATGAAGGCCATGCCCGCCTCATCGAAAAGAACGTGCGCCGCGCCGGCGTCAACAACGACATCGTGCCGTTCACCAATGGCACGGCCGCGCTCGACTACATTCTCGGTGCCGACCGTTCCGGCGATCCGTCGCAGGGCCGTTACCTGCTCATCCTTCTCGACCTCAACCTGCCGGACATGTCGGGTATCGACATTCTGGAAAAGGTGAAGTCCAACCAGCACACCAAGCGCCTGCCTGTGGTCATCCTCACCACCACCGATGACGAGCGCGAAATCCAGCGCTGTTACGATCTCGGCGCCAATGTTTATATTACCAAGCCGGTGGAATACGAGAGCTTTGCCAATGCCATCCGGCAGCTCGGACTGTTCTTCTCGGTCATGCAGATCCCCTGAAATCCCCGAAATCCCTTGAATGAAAAGGCCATCGCGCCGATGCCGCAGACCGTTCTTTACATCGATGACGACGTCGCCCTCGGGCGGCTCGCGGAACGGTATCTCGGCCGCGCCGGCTATGTGCTGAAACATGCCGTCGATGGCGCCACCGGTCTGGCGCTTGCCGAAGCCGGTGGTGTCGATGCCATCGTGCTCGACCATTATTTGCGCGCTGAAACCGGGCAGGATGTGCTGCGCGGACTCAAGGAACGCGGCATCGAACTGCCGGTGATCTATGTCACCGGGTCCAGCGAGGCGACGATCGCCATCGATGCGCTCAAGAACGGTGCCGCCGATTACGTCATCAAGACGGTGGGCGACGAGTTCTGGTCGCTGATGGAAAATGCCATCCGCCAGTCGATCACCAATGCCGAACTGCGCCGCGCCAAGGAAAAGGCCGAGGCCGAGATCCGCATCGGCAAGGAACGCGCCGAAGTGCTGCTGGCCGAGGTCAACCATCGCGTCGCCAACAGTCTCGCACTGGTGGCGGCCCTTATCCGCCTGCAGGTGACGAGCAGCCGCAGCGACGAGGTGAAGGAAGCGCTGACGGAAACGCAGGCGCGTATCTCCGCCATCGCCGGCATGCATCGCAGCCTTTACACGTCCGATGACGTGCGCACCGTTGAGATCGACAAATATCTCGAAACGCTGGTCAAGGAAGTGCAGCGCTCGGTCGAGATGGGTGACAAGGGCCCGTCGATCCGCCTCGAGGCCGAGGCGATCTCGCTGTCCTCCGACCGCGCCGTCTCTGTCGGCATGATCGTGACCGAGCTTCTGACCAACGCCATCAAATACGCCTATCCGACTGGTTCGGAGGGCGAAGTGCGGGTGATTTTCAAGAAATCCGACGATGCCCATGCGTTGCTCGCAGTCGAGGATGACGGCATTGGCTGCCTCGATGGCGATGCCCCGAAAGGCACCGGGCTTGGCACCCGTATCATCAAGTCGATGGCCTCGACTCTGGGCTCCGGCGTGACCTATGTGCCGGTCGCGGTGGGGACGCGCGCAGAGCTGCCGATCTCGTTGCAGGGCTGATCATCTTTCCTAAAAACACCATGTGTCGCTCCAGCCATTGCCAAGCGTGTGCGGGAACCCTATTGTTCTCGCCATATTGACGGATACAGGACCATGACATCCCTGAACCGGCGACGGTTTTCCGAACGCTGTGTGCGACATTGCTGAGACGCCGGACCTGCGCTTTTGCGCAGGAGTTTTTTCCATTCCGGCGTGACGATTGCTGCGGTCAAGACCACACGCGCCTCAGCCGGAACCTTCAATCCCCAATTCTTCCATTCAAAAAAGAGAGCTTCTCTTGTTAACCGAAATACTCATCGTGGTCTGCCTCACGGTTTTGAACGGTGTTCTCGCCATGTCGGAACTTGCCGTCGTCTCCTCGCGCCCTGTCCGCCTGCGGGTGATGGCCGAGCAGGGCAACCGGGGCGCTGCCACGGCGCTGCATCTGGGTGAAGACCCCGGCCGCTTCCTCTCCACCGTCCAGATCGGCATCACCCTTGTCGGCGTCCTGTCGGGCGCCTTTTCCGGCGCAACGCTTGGCGCGCGCCTGACCGGCTGGCTCGAACTTCAGGGCATGTCGGAAAACGCCGCCGACTGGCTCGGCGTCGGTACCGTCGTCGTCATCATCACCTACCTGTCGCTGATCGTCGGCGAGCTAGTGCCCAAGCAGATCGCCTTGCGCAATCCGGAAGGCGTCGCCTCGCGTGTCGCGCCGGCCATGTGGCTGTTGTCGAAGATCGGCGCACCTCTGGTCTTCCTGCTGGATCTTTCCGGCCGGACGGTTCTGAAACTGCTCGGCCAGACCGGCGAGAGCGCAGACCGCGTCACCGACGAGGAAATCCGCACCGTTCTTGCCGAAGCGCAGAGTGCAGGCGTGATCGAAAGCGGCGAAAGCGAAATGATTTCCGGCGTCATGCGTCTCGCCGACCGCACCGCGCGCGGCCTGATGACGCCGCGCCGCGATGTCGAGGTAATCGACACCGAGGACGATCCGGACGAGATCCGTGCCCAGCTGCGCGAAACCCACCGTTCGCGCCTGCCGGTGCGCAAGGGCAGTTCCGACGAGATCATCGGCGTTCTGTTCGTGAAGGATGCCTATGATTTCATGGCTGGTGGCAAGGCCGTCGACATGAAGACCATCCTGCGCGATGCCCCTGTTGTCTCCGACCTTACCGGTGCGCTCGATGTCATCCAGGCGCTGCGCAAGGCGCCGGCGCATATGGTTCTCGTTTATGACGAATACGGCCATTTCGAAGGCGTGATCACCTCCGGCGACGTGCTGGAAGCGATCACCGGTGTCTTCCAGGAAGATGAAGTCGATGAGCCGGCCATCGTGCCGCGCGACGATGGCTCCTATCTGGTTGCCGGCTGGATGCCTGTCGATGAATTTGGCCATCAGATGGGCATCTCGATCGACGAGGATCCGGGTTACGAGACCGTTGCCGGTTTTGTCATCGACGAACTGAAGCACCTGCCGGAACTGGGTGAAAAATTCACCACCCATGGCTGGATCTTCGAGGTCATCGATCTCGACGGCCGCCGCATCGACAAGCTGCTGGTGACGCGGGCGTCGGATCAGGACTGATGGCGACGACGCCTGAAAAAGCGAACTTACGCAACGGGCGGCTTGCCGCCCGTGACGCGATACCGCCAGCCGAGCGACTGGAGAAAAACCGGTCGCTCACCGCGCATGGCCTTGGTGCCATATCGGTTCCTGCCGGCACGACTGTCTCCGTTTTCCTGCCGATCCGCTCGGAAGTCGATCTCAGGCCGCTGATGACGGCGTTTGCCGACGAAGACGCGCGGCTCTGTCTGCCCGCCATTCTCGACAGGGAAACCATCGTTTTTCGTGAATACAGGCTCGATGCCGAGCTGATTTCCATGGGCTTCGGCACCTTTGGCCCGGCCGAACACGAAGCGGTTCTGCAGCCCGATATCATGCTGGTGCCGCTTGCCGCTTTTGACACTTTTGGCAACCGGATCGGCTACGGCGGCGGTTATTACGACCGCGCCATTCACCAAATGCGCGAAAAAGGCGGAAATCCGCGGCTGATCGGCATTGCATTCGACTGCCAGGAAGTGGCATCAGTGCCTGCAGAACCTCACGACATCAGACTGGACGCGATCCTGACGGAAAGCGGCTACCGGACCTTCGCCTGAGGCGGACCCGGTACGTTTTGTCCTTGCAGGCACAGATTGGATTAGCATGCGCCTTTTGTTTCTCGGTGACATGGTGGGCAAGACCGGACGCACGACCGTCTGGGACAAGCTGCCCGGCCTCGTCTCCGACCTGAAGCTCGATTTTGTCATCGTCAACGGCGAGAATGCCGCCGGCGGTTTCGGCATTACCGAAGACATCTTTCTGGAAACCATCAATGCCGGCGCCGACGTGGTGACGACAGGCAACCATGTCTGGGACCAGAAGGAGGCCGTCAGCTTCTCCGGCCGCCACGACCAGTTTTTGCGCCCGGCCAACTATCCCGCGGGAACGCCCGGCAAGGGTTCCGGCGTATTTTACGCCCGCAACGGCGCGCGCGTTCTCGTCGCCAACATCATGGGCCGCGTGTTCATGCACCCGGAACTCGACGACCCCTTCAAGTCTGCCGAGGCGATCCTCGAAGCCGCACCGCTGAAGGATCAGGTCGACGTCATCGTTTTCGATTTCCATGCGGAAGCCACCAGCGAAAAGCAGTGCTTTGGCCATTTCGTCGATGGCCGCGCCTCGTTTGTCGTCGGCACCCACACACATGTGCCGACCGCCGACTACCAGATCCTGAACGGCGGCACGGCCTATATGTCGGATGCCGGCATGTGTGGCGATTACGATTCCTCGCTCGGCATGGAAAAGGAAGAGCCGCTCAACCGCTTCATTTCGAAAATGCCAAAGGGCCGTTTCGAGGCGGCATCGGGTCCGGCAACGATCTGCGGTGTCGGCGTCGAGATTTCCGATGCGACGGGACTGGCGGAAAAGATCGAGCCCTTGCGCATCGGGCCGCGGCTTGCGGAAAATATTCCGAGCTTCTGGCGGTAGTTTTCTTCGCATGCGTCATCCCGGCCTTGTGCCGGGATCCAGCAGTCGTGCGTCTGCGCGACAAAAGACCTCTTTCAGCCCAAAGACTTGGGCTGGCTGGATTCCTGTGACAAGCACAGGAATGACGGTGGAATTTTTCTGCTCGCCGCACCTTTCCTATCTCCATCCCCCAACAATTCACCCCTTGGCACCTGTCGCGTGACCGTCATACTGGGCATGTATCGGATTCGGCTCCCTCAGACGGAATTCCCGCCATGCCTCCCATCATCCACGCCGACGGCGCGACAAAATGGTTTGCGCAGAAAGTGCCGCAGTCCGGGCTTGCCGGCGCATTTCGCAATTTCCTTTCCCCCGTCACCCGCGATGTGAAGGCGGTGGATGGCATTTCCTTTGCCATTCAGGCGGGCGAGGCGGTCGGTTATCTCGGCCCCAATGGTGCCGGCAAATCCACCATGATCAAGATGCTGACCGGCGTGCTGGTGCCGACCGCCGGCTCCGTCAGCGTGCTTGGCCGCGTGCCGCATGTGGAGCGTATTGCCAATGCCCGCGATATCGGTGTGGTGTTCGGGCAGCGCAGTCAGCTGTGGTGGGACCTGCCGTTGTTCGAAAGCTTCGAACTGCACCGGCGCATCTACCGCGTGGAAAAAGCGCGGTTCGACCAAGTGCGGGCCGAACTGATCGAGATGCTGCAGATCGGCCCTTTTCTGGAGCGGCCGGTGCGGCAGTTGAGCCTTGGCCAGCGCATGCGCGGCGAAATCGCCATGACGCTGCTGCATGAGCCCAAAATCCTGTTTCTCGACGAGCCGACGATCGGCCTCGATGTCGTTGCCAAGGATGTGGTGCGCAAGCTGCTTGCCCGCATCAACCGGGAGCGTGGCACGACCATCATCCTCACCACCCATGACCTGCGCGACATCGAGGAAATCTGCCCGCGGCTGATCATGGTCGATGACGGAAAACTGTTGTTCGACGGGCCGCTTGCCAACCTCAACGCCACCTTTGGTGCCCGCAAAAAACTGACGCTGGAATTTGCGACGGAACCGGGAACGGTCACACTCGCGGGTGCCGAACCTGCCGGCGGTGAGGGCGTGATCCGCACGTTTCTGCTGGCGGATGGAAAACGTTCGCTGGTGGAGATCATCACCGCACTGAAATCCGATGCCGAACTGGTGGATGTGCATCTGCACGAGCCGGATATCGAGGAGGTTATCCGCACCTATTACCAGTCGCGCGAGGCGGTTTCGTTGCCCGTGCCGTCGCTAGCGGCAAAACGAGTGGGGTAGGGCGATGTTTTTGGCACTTGCATCCGCTGGTTTTCGCATCGAATCGAGTTTTCGTGCGCAGTTCTGGTTCAAGCTGCTGAGCGGCGTCTTGAACGTTGTTGCCCGCGTGTCGATCTGGCAATCGGTGTTTTTGCATGGCGCGGGTTCGACCGATATCAGCCTGCCGCAGATGGTGACCTATGCCATTCTGGGCGCGACGATCTTTTCCACCTGGGATGCCACGCAGATCCTGCGCGAGATCGGTGCCGATATCCGCAGCGGCAATGTCGTCAGTCACCTGATGCGCCCATACAGCTATCCCGTCTCGCTGTTTGCCCGCCAGCTTGGCGTGCGTGCCCACGACATGCTGATACTCGGCCTGCCGGTGGCCGTCGTCATGGGCTGCGTCTACGGGTTTCAGCCGCCGGCCAGCGTCGGCCATGCGGCGTTGTTCCTGCTGGCGCTGATGCTGTCGCTGTTTCTGCTGTTCAGCCTGTCCATTGCCGTGTCGATGATCGGCTTCTGGGTGATGGACATGCTGGCGCTGGAATGGTTCATGCGCGGCACGCTGGCGCTGTTTTCCGGCGGGCTGGTGCCCTTGTGGTTTTATCCCGACATCATCGCTGAAGCCGTGCTTTACCTGCCCTTCGCCTGGATCACCTTTTATCCGCTGGCCATCTATCTCGGCCAGCTCGATCTTGCGGCGGCGGCGCTGCAGCTTGTTTACGGTGTTGGCTGGGCGGCCGTTCTGGCGGCGCTGGTGGCTGTGATGTGGCGTGCCGCCTGCCGCCGCATGGTCGTGCAGGGAGGGTAAGCCATGCGCCACAGCCTGTCGCTTTATCTGTATCTCATCCGCCTGCAGGTGCGCACCCGCCTGCAATATCGCGCCAATCTCCTGATCGGCTGGGTGGCGCAGGCATTCGGTTATGCCAGCGCTTACGGCGCGATCTGGATCGTTGCCAGCCGTTTCGAGCGGCTCGGCGGCTGGGTGTGGCCGGAAATCGCCCTCATGCTCGGTTTTCATGTTCTGGGATATGCGCTCGGTGCGCTGTTCACCTTCGTGCAGCTGCGCCGCATGGAGGAGCTGGTGCGGCTCGGCACCTATGACACGCTGCTGGTGCGGCCGGTCAGCCCCTGGGCCTTTCTGGTGTTTTCCGGCATCAATATCGAATATGGCGGTCACATCGCGCTCGGCATCGGCATGATCGTCTGGGCGCTGCCGCAGCTTGGCATCGACTGGACTCTGCTGACTGTGCTGCAATTTGCCGCCAGCCTGATCAGTGCCGCGTTGCTGACGGCGTCTGTGGTGACGACCATTGGCGCCATGGCGCTGGTGCTGACCCGATCGCGTTACCTGTTCGGCCTCTATTTCGACTTTTGGGAACTGTCGCGCTATCCGCTGACCATCTTTGCGTTGCCGTTGCAATTCGTGCTGCTGTCGATCATGCCACTGGGTTACATGGCCTACGTTCCGGTCGCAGCACTTCTCGGCAAACCGGTGCCGCTGATCGGCGATGCCGCGCCTTATGCCGCCGTGCTTGCCGGCCCGGTCCTGGTCGTGGTCGCCATGCTGGTCTGGCAGGCCTGCCAGCGGCGTTATCAGGGCGCGGGCGGCTGACCGCACCGCGGCAATGACTAAATCGTGACGATCAACCCGTCATAACCGGCTGGACCGGTCGTCACGCTTCCCGCATCTTTCCCGCATGGACGGGCCGTCGGTAACGGCATGAACCGGGCGGGGAGTGGCATGATGCTGCGGACAGTCGCATTCGTTTCTTCCATCTTGGCCGGCGTGCTGACTTCGGCCGTGTCGGCATCGGCGCAATCGCCCGGTTCGGGCGAGGGGTTGCCGGTCAGCCAGTGCCAGGCGATCGCGCAAGCGGTTCCCGGCGCCACTTACGCAAATTTCACGCCTTCTTTGCCTCTGCCCGTCTGGAAGGCGCAGGCGAAAACCACGCTGAGCATGGCGGACAAGGAGCAGGTGAAAATCACCTTTGTCGGCCATTCCACCTATTTTATCGAAACGCCCGGCGGCATCGGCATCGCAACCGATTACAGCGGCGTCTACAAGCCCTATCGCCTGCCGGACGTGATCACCATGAACCGGGCGCATTCCACTCACTATACGCTGACACCCGATCCCGGCATAAAACATGTGCTGCCCGGCTGGAGCGATGTGCCCGGTGAAAAGGCGCAGCACAATGTCATGGTCGGCGACGCCTATATTCGCAATGTCGCCTCCGATATCCGCAACTGGGGCGGCGGCATCGAGGAAAACGGCAATTCCATCTTCATCTTCGAAGTGGCGGGACTGTGCATCGGCCATCTCGGCCATCTGCATTTCGAGCTCAACGAGCAGCAATATACGCAGATCGGTAGGCTCGATATTCTGATGGTGCCGGTGGATGGCGGGCTGACCATGGGCGCCGACAGCATGAGCCGGGTGGTGCAAAGGTTACGCTCGTCGCTGATCCTGCCGATGCACCGTTTTGGCCCGCCGCTGGAGGCGTTTCTCTCCATGTTCGACCAGAAATTCGATATCGCCTATGCCAAGGACGATGTGATTTCGGTGTCAATGCGGAGTTTGCCGAAAAAGCCGACGATTTTGGTGCCGAAGGGGTTGTAGAACCTCTCCGTCGTCATCCTCACCCTCGGGTTAAACCCGAGGGTGAGGATGACAAAGGCGGGGGCAATACCCATAAAAGAAGCCGCGAATTTTCACTCGCGGCTCCAGTCATTCGGTGATCAAACCGCAGTTTTACGCAAACGCCAGATGCTGCTTCACACCCACTTCCGGCATCTTTTCATCCGAATAATTCGCCTTGGCGATTTCCCAGCCGAATTTCAGCTTGCTGTCGGTGGATGCCCAGATGTCGGCATCGTCCACATGCATGGCGATCATCGTCAGTTTCGGATCGGCCTTGCCATCCTCGTACCAGGCGGCGGTGACGCTGCTCCAGTATTCCTCGATCTTGGCCGGATCGGCGCGCAGATCCAGTGTGCCGCCGAGGCTGGCATGGTAATCGTGGTTCTTGCCGACCACGCAGAAATAACCGCGGGTGCCGGGTTTGATCGACTGGGCCAGATCCGTATCGGTCTTGGTGAAAAACCAGATCGTGTTGGTTTTCGGGTCCGCATGCGGCGCCATCGGCTGCATGTGGCCATGTGCGCCTTCGATGCCCAGCATGCCGGCATGGATCTCGGCGATCTCGTCCCAGAGCTGGCGGGCGGGGGCTTCGCGTGCTTCGGTCAGGCTTGCCATGAACATTCTCCTTCTCGTCATTCGGGCTCGGTGCAGAAAACGGCGGGGGCTGTGCTTTGTTCCGAGCGGATCTGCGAGAAGGCAACGGCCGCACCCTCTTGAACAGCACAGCCATCGAAACTATAAGGCGGCCATTCCATTACAAATGATGCAGGGGTGCCATGGCTGGCCATTCACAGTTCAAGAACATCATGCACCGCAAGGGCAAGCAGGACGGTATCCGTTCAAAGATGTTCTCCAAGCTCGCGCGCGAAATCACGGTTGCGGCAAAGACGGGTCTGCCTGACCCGACCATGAACGCAGCGCTGCGCCTTGCCGTGCAGAACGCCAAGGCACAGTCGATGCCGAAGGACAATATCGACCGCGCCATCAAGAAGGCTTCGGGCGCAGACGCCGAGACCTATGACGCGATCCGTTACGAAGGTTACGGCCCGGGCGGTACGGCGGTCATCGTCGAAGCGCTGACCGACAACCGCAACCGCACCGCATCGAGCGTGCGTTCGACCTTCTCCAAGGCCGGCGGCGCACTCGGCGAAACCGGTTCGGTGTCCTTCTCCTTCGATCACGTCGGCGAAATCACCTACAAGGCTTCCGTCGGCGATGCGGACAAGGTCATGGAAGCGGCGATCGAAGCCGGTGCCGATGACGTCGTTTCCGATGAAGACGGCCACACCATCTATTGCGGTTTCGAGGACATGAACGAAGTGTCCAAGGCGCTGGAAGCGGTGCTCGGCGAAGCCGAAACCGTAAAGGCCATCTGGAAGGCGCAGACGCCGATCGAAGTCGATGAGGAAAGGGCGCGCTCGATCATGAAGCTGATCGACACGCTCGAAGACGATGACGACGTGCAGGCCGTCTATTCCAACTTCGAAGTGTCCGACGAAGTGATGGCCAAGCTTTCGGCCTGATCTTTCTGGTTGATTGAGATTGCGAGCGGGGCCGGAAGGCCCCGTTTTGCGTTTGGGCTTTACCCCTTCACATCCAGATCGCCATCGCGCCAGACCACATGGCGCGGTGATGTCGGCAGGGTCTCGATCTCGTCGGCGATGAAATAGGGCGGGATATCGAGCGCCTTCAGTGCCTCTGTCGTTGCCGGCACCCATTTGAACTCGAGTTCATGCGTATCGACGATGCGGTGGACGATGTCCGTCGGATGAAAGGGAAAGCTCTCCGGCAATTCCATGCGGTAATAGAAGCCGAGTTCGTGCCAGTCCTTGTCCTCGTAATGGAAGAAATTTTCCACTACCCAGAGAAGCGGGCCGATCTGCGCCGTCACGCCAAGCTCTTCCACCATTTCCCGCGCCAACGTCTCTTGCGATGTTTCGCCCATTTCGGCGCGGCCACCCGGAAAGGTCCAGAAGGTTTCGTGCACGGCGCGATGGACCAGAACATGATCGTTGCGAAAGGCGAGGCCGGCGATGCGCATCTGGAAGAGGCGTCCCGGTTTGAACTTTTTGCGGATGCGCAGGTCCTGCGGCATGGATTACCCCAATTCTATGACATTTATTTCTGGGCGCGAACCGATCCGGATTGGTAATACGGAACAGCCCAGCCCGCGTGAGACAATCAGGTCGCGCCCGAATTCGCGATAGTGTCCGGCGGGATATCGACGTGAGCCGGCGGAAGCCGCCACAGGCCGCCAGCCAAAAATGTTGATCTGGCCGCCATGGGTGTGGCCTGACAGCACGAGGCCAATGTTTTTGCTCGCGTCGTCCATCTGCGTAAAAATATCCGGCTCGTGCGCCATCAAGATGGCAGGGGCGGTGTCGGTAATCTGCGACACGGTTTTCGGCAGATCGTCCAGCCCGGCAAGCCGTCTGCCGCGCAGTGCCATCTGGTCGCCAAGGCCGGCCAGCCAGAACGGTTTGCCATCCTTCTCCAGCCTTGCGGCTTGATTGACATAGGTGGCGATGCCGACGCTTTTCAGCGCTTCATGCGCAAGACTCGGCCCCTGCGGATACTGTTGAAAGGTGTCGTCATGCCAATAGTCATGATTGCCCAGAATCGCATGGACACCGAGCGGCGCCTTAAGCGTGGCCAGCGCAGATGCCCATTCTGCCGGCGCGACGTGGTCGGTCACCATATCGGTGGCGGCAACATAATCTCCCAGAAGCAGGATGATATCTGCATCAAGCCCGTTGGCCGTAGCGCATATCTGCCTGATCCGGTCGATGGTCATCCACGGATTGCAGGCGTGAACATCCGCAAGTGCCACGATGCGCAATTTCAGGCCGGGCGTCCAGCCATTCGGCCTTAAAGCATGGCGGGTTATTCGCTGTTGCGCCATGACCTCGACAAAGGGATAGGCGACCAATGCCAGAAGGCCGGCCGCGGCGGTCAAGGCGCCTTTGATCAGGGTTCGCCTTGTCAGCATGCGGGGATCACTCGTCTTCCAGGCTCATGCGAAACTGTGCGGCTTCCAGATCTTTTGGCGGCTGCAATCCTAAATGTTTCCAGGCGTTAGCCGTCAGCACGCGGCCGCGCGGGGTGCGCTGGATAAAACCCTGCTGGATCATGTAGGGCTCGATAATATCCTCGATCGCGTCGCGTGGTTCGGAAAGGCCGGCGGCGATCGTCTCGATGCCGACCGGGCCGCCGGCAAAGTTGACGGCGATCATGTTGAGGTAACGTTTGTCGAGCTGGTCGAAACCCATATTGTCGACGTTGAGCCTTGTCAGCGCCTCGTCGGCGATTTCACGGGTGACGGCTTCGGCGCGGGCTACTTCGGCGAAATCGCGCACGCGGCGCAAAAGGCGGCCGGCGATACGCGGTGTACCACGGGCGCGACGGGCGATTTCGCGGGCACCGTCATCGGTCATGCCAAGGCCCATCAGCCGGGCGCCACGGCGCACGATGCCTTCCAGTTCCTCGACCGTGTAAAAGGCGAGGCGGACAGGAATGCCAAAGCGGTCTCGCAGCGGCGTGGTCAGCAGGCCGAGGCGGGTGGTGGCGGCGACGAGCGTGAATTTTGAAAGGTCGATTTTCACCGAGCGCGCGGCCGGGCCTTCACCGATGATCAGGTCGAGCTGAAAATCCTCCATGGCGGGATAGAGGATTTCCTCGACGGCCGGGTTGAGACGGTGGATTTCGTCGATGAACAGAACGTCGCGTTCTTCGAGATTGGTCAGAAGGGCGGCAAGGTCACCGGCCTTGGCGATGACCGGGCCGGAGGTGGAGCGGAAATTGACGCCGAGTTCCTTGGCCATGATCTGTGCCAGCGTGGTCTTGCCGAGACCCGGAGGCCCGACGAACAGGACGTGATCGAGCGCCTCGCCACGGTTTTTTGCCGCTTCGATAAAAATCTTCAGGTTGGCGCGGGCTTCGGCCTGACCGGTGAATTCGTCCAGCGACTGCGGGCGCAGCGCGGTGTCGAGATCTTCGCCCCGTTTCTCCGGCGTGATGAGGCGGGTTTCGTCTGTCATGCGAGCAGTTCCATTCCGGGCACGCGGCTGGCGGCCTTTTGGTCGAAGGTTTTTATCGAGGTGCAGCCTGCGTCGAGCGAGCGGGCGGCGATCAGGGCACCGGCGAAATCAGCCCGTCCCCGTGTGGCGAGTCGCAGCGCTTTTACCACGAGATCATGGTGCTCGATCGTCAGTCCGCGCGTCTGCAGCAATTTTCCGATGGCTTCCATGGAAGCCTGTCTGGAAAAACCAAGTCGCGACCTCAACGCCCAATCGAGTTCGACGATACCGATGAGCGTCAGGTAGGCGGTGTGGGTTGCGCCCAGACCTTCCGCAAACCGCAATGCCGCTCGCCTCTGCGCCGGATCATCATTTGTCAACAGGCGGATGACGACGTTGGTATCAAGACCGATCATGTCCATGCGGCAACATCGGATTTGCCGTCATCATCGGTATCGAGAGCGCTGTCGCCTGCGGCCTTGATCACCGCTGCGTCTATTTCTTCCAATGTCGCTGAGCCATTTGGTGCATCACCGAGGAAACCGGCGAGATCCTTGAAGTCGATGTTTTTCGGGGTAACGATGACCTCGCCATCCATCACGCTATAGATCAGCTGGTCGCCGGCGCGCAGGTTCAGCGCCTCGCGCATCTCTTTCGGAATGGTGACCTGTCCCTTGGCCGACAATGTCGCTTCCCATGCTTTCATTGGACCGCTCGCATGTTCCTTCCGAAGAATAGCAGAATTTCCGACACATGCCTATTTGTCGGATTTTATCGTGCCAGTTCCTTCAACCCCAACCGGATCAGCTTGGCGCTGTCGGCACCTTCACCGGCCGTCTTCATCGCCGCGGCCACCGCATTGGCGGCCTGATCGCGCGAATAACCGAGATTGGTGAGGGCCGAGACGGCATCCGATACCGGTGCGGAGGCTACGCCTTCGCCAAGCTCCTGCTTGAGGCCGATATTAGCTGAGGCGTCGCCGGCAAAGGCGGGGGCCTTGTTCTTCAGTTCGGTCACAAGCCGTACCGCTACCTTCGGCCCGACGCCCGGCGCGCGCGATACCGCCGTCTTGTCCTGCAGCGCAATTGCGTTTGCGAGTTCCGACGGGGTGAGGGTGGAGAGAACCGCCAGCGCCACTTTCGAGCCGACGCCCTGCACGCTTTGCAAGAGGTTGAACCATTCGCGCTCCAAGGCCGAGACGAAGCCGAACAGCTTTAGCTGGTCCTCGCGCACATAGGTCTCGATGAACAGGATCGCCGCCTCGCCGATGGCCATACGCGACAACGTGCGCGACGAGCAGAAGGCTTCGTAACAGACGCCGTGCACATCGATCAGCACATGGTCGTCGCCGATCTCGTCGATAGTGCCTTTGAGCTTGCCGATCATGTTTGCGGTCCTGAAATTGGGTGAGTGTCGGGTGCGATGATGGACAGCAATGGAAAATACGTCCGGTATTTTGAGACATCGCGGGTGAGCAGGCGGTATCCGCGGATCGTCGCATGTGCTCCGATGTAAAAATCCGGTAGCGGCGATCGCCGGTCTCCACCCGATCGTCGATATTGAAGGAAGGCGTGCCCGGCTGAAAAAGCCGCTTCCCAAGGCAGATCCTCGCGGCGGAAGAGATTTGGCGCGAGCGCCGCCTCCACTTCTTCGCGCGTGGTGTATCCAGCTGCCATTTCCGCATAGATAAGCGGATTGATCAGCAGAGGTCCGACGGCTCCAGCATTCGCCAACTGCGCCATCGACCAATCCGTGAAGGCGCTTCGTGTGTGAAATACGTCGATCAGCACATTTGTATCTACGAGCGTTGCCACCGACTCAGTCCCTCAGCAACCGATAGAATTCGTCGCCCGTGAGGTCCCCGAGATACATCGTGCCCTGATGGCGCCGAAGGTGGTCGGTCAATTGGCGGATATGCCGGTCGCGCTCCTCATGGGATGGTTCGACGCGCCGCAGCACGGCTTCGCCATCACGCAATTCGAACTCAACCTCGCTTCCAGCCTCGATCCCGAGATTGGAACGCACGGTTTTGGGAATCGTGACCTGGCCTTTTTCGGTGACACGCATGGTAATACCTCTCAAGTATTACTTATCGACCGAATTGGAACAAGTCAAGAACAAACCGTACGACACTCACCCCGCCAAGGCTTGGCGCATGCGGTTACCGCCGCGATTGTGGGCGTGGCAGATGGCGATCGCCAAGGCGTCGGCCGCGTCATTGCCCTTGAATTCCACCTTGGGCATCAGGATCTTCAGCATCATGTGGATCTGCTTCTTGTCGCCGTGGCCAACACCGATCACCGACTTCTTGACCGCATTGGGCGCATATTCGGCAACCGGCAATCCGGCGCGGGCCGGCACCAGCATGGCGATGCCACGGGCTTGTCCGAGTTTCAGCGTCGCCACCGCATCCTTGTTGACAAATGTCTGTTCGACGGCGGCCTCATTCGGCTGGTAGCTGTGCACCACTTCGGCGAGGCCGTCATGCAGCTGGCACAGGCGCGAGGCGAGATCCATGTCGCCATCCGAGGTGACGGTGCCCGATGCCACGAAGCGCAGCGAATTGCCGAGTGTTTCGATAACACCCCAGCCGCAGCGGCGAAGCCCCGGATCGATGCCGATGATGCGAATCGTCTGTGTCATGGCGGTTATCCTATCGTGGGGCCGTAAAAGCAGCCAGTGAAATGCGAACAAACCAAAAACATATGCCACGTTAACGCCCGGTTAATCCTCTTCCAACGGTTTTTGAAACTACCTCCGCATATGAGTCGTTGCTGAAATATCCCCGTCAGAACTATGGGGAAGAGGAGGTCATGATGACGATAGTGAAGCAGTTGCGGGCGCGGCCGGTGCAGGTCCTTTCCGTTCTGTTAATGATCAACGGCCTGGCTGTCGGCGCCATGATGGCGCAGGCGGTCCCGGTCGATCAGGCGGCAGAGACAGGTGTTCTGGTTCCATTGCTGGGCGCTTGCGCGCTGTTGGCAACGCTTGCATCGTTGATTGCGCTTGCACGTCTGGTGCGCGATCCGCTGGAGCGGCTGGAAACGGCCCTGCGCTCGGTCAGTGCGGAAGTGGCGCGTGGCGGTGATCCGGTTTCCGGCCTTGGCCTGCCGCTTGCCTGCAGTGGTGATCTGACGGCCTCCACCCGCTCCCTTTTGCGTCTGCGCCAGGTTGTTTCGGATCGCAACCGCCGCGCGGAGCAGGACATCCAGCATCGCCGCAATGTCGATGAATTGCTGGCGTCCGAATTTTTGAAGCGGACTGCCGACGAACAGGTGCGTCATGGCGCCGTCGCCGAACTAGCCGATGGCCTGCGCCGCCTCGCCAATGGCGAACTCGGCATGCAGTTGGAACTGGCGATGCCGGCGGAACTGGAGCCGGTGCGCATTCACTTCAACCGTGCCTCGATGATGATCGCCGAAAGCATCGGCGGTGACGGCAGCCATACGGCTATCCTGCGTGACACCGGGATCGCACTGGCCGCCAGCACGGACCTCGCCAAACAGGGCGCCGATCAGGCAAGCGGCATTGTCGAGCTGCGCCGCTCGGCCTCGATGCTTGGCCATGGCGCAGCAGTGCGTGCCGAAGAGGCGCAGGAGCTTGCAGCCCTGGCCGCATGGGCGCGCACCGAAATCATGCAATGCGCACAGACGATCGCTTCGGCAAAAACCGCTGTCGATACGGCCGCGAAGACCTCTGCGGAGATGAATGCAACGGCGGAAAGTGTTCGCGACATCCTGCGGGAAACCAGCTTTGCCTCGCTCAATCTGGGTATCGGTGCCGTCCAGTCCGGTGAAGCAGGTCAGGATGTGCCGGCTCTGCTTGAACAGGTGAGGGCGCTTGCCGACCGCGCGGCGCGTGCTGCCAGCAAACTCACGGGCACGACGATGCCGGGCAGTGCCAGAATGACTGCGGCCGCAACCGCGGTGGAAAAGACATTGGCCGATATCGAGGCAGTCGGTCAGCAGATCGAAGCCGTCGAGGATCGCGCCGCAACGCTTGCCCGCGCCGGCCATGAGGATGCGGTCATCATCGGCGAAGTCGAACTGGTGGCGCGTGAACTGGAAGCAGGTGCACGCGGCCATGCCAATACGGTCGAACAGACGGTGCTGGCGATGAGCGCTCTTTCCCGCAGCCTTGGCCGTCTGGAATTGAAGCTCGGTCTGTTCCGCCAGTTGGCGCCATCCGCACCGGCAATGCCGCCGATGCACGCACCGGCCAACACATCGCGCCCGACGGGGCCGCGGCCTTATCTTCGCCGCGTCAAATAGCCGCCTGCCGCGCAGGCATTTATGTGATGTCGGCCTGGCAAAAAACAATTCGGGGACCTTAGCATCTGCGCTAAGGTTTCCTACATGGAGGGTGCGGTGGATCGTCGTCTGCCGCATTTTCATGTTCGCCAGCAGGATTTCACGATGATCCCTTTTTCCATTCTCGACCTTTCGCCGATCGGTGAGGGCAAGACCGCTTCCGAGGCTCTCGACGAGTCGCGCCGGCTGGCCATCAAGGCCGAGGAGGAGGGCTTCAACCGTGTCTGGCTTGCCGAACATCACGGCATGCCGGGCATTGCCAGTGCCGCCACCGCCGTCGTCATCGGCCATATCGGGCAGGCCACAAAACGCATCCGCGTCGGCTCCGGCGGCATCATGCTGCCCAACCATTCGCCGCTCGTGGTGGCCGAACAGTTCGGCACGCTGGACGCGCTGTTTCCCGGCCGCGTCGATCTTGGCCTCGGTCGTGCTCCCGGCACCGACATGCGCACCGCGCAGGCGCTTCGCCGCAACATGGAGGCCGGCGTCGACAATTTTCCCAACGACATTCTCGAGTTGCAGCACTTGCTCAGCACGCCGCTGGAAAATCAGGCGATCCTTGCCATTCCGGGCATAGAATCCAACGTGCCTGTCTGGCTGCTTGGCTCCAGCGTCTACAGCGCGCATCTGGCGGCCGCACTCGGCCTGCCTTACGCCTTCGCCTCGCATTTTGCGCCTGACATGCTGTTCGAAGCGCTTTCCATCTACCGCGAACGTTTTCAGCCGTCTGCGACGCTGGACAAGCCTTATGTCATGGTCGGCGTCATGGGTGTCGGTGCGGAAACGGATGAGGAGGCAAAACGCCTGTTCACCTCGTCGCAGCAGCAGTTCGTCAACCTGCGCAAGAATATCCGCACAAAATTTCCAAAGCCGGTGGACAGCATGGATGCGCACTGGTCACAGGTCGAGCAGATCAATGTCGAACACACGCTGCGTTTCGCCGCCGTCGGTTCGGCTGCCACGCTGGAAAAACAGCTCGGCGAATTCCTGACCGACACGGCGGCGGACGAACTGATCGTCTCCATGCCGATCCACGATCTCGATGCGCGCCTGCGTTCGGTGGAGATTTTTGGCGGACTGTCGATGATGCGGAAAATCTCCGACTGATCCGGAAACCTTTCGATTGATCGGGCCTCGACCGGAACAAACCCGGTCGGGGCCTGTTTCGTCTTCAGAACCAAGGAGGCGAGACATGCGAAAAATCCGCGCCGGAACCAAGGTTGAATGGACCTGGGGTGCTCATGAGGCCGATGGCAAGGTGGAAAAGACTTTCACCGACGATGCCAGCGTCAGGATCAAGGGCAAGCAGATCAAACGCAAGGCTGATGACAAAAAGCCCGCATTGCTGATCCGTCATGAAGATGGCGGCCGTGTTCTGAAAAGCCGTTCGGAAGTGAGGGCGGCCAATGTCAGGTAAGCAGGCATCCCGTGACCTTCAGTACATTCCGCCCGAACCGGTTTCGGCGGCCGCCCGCAAGGGGCTGGCGCTGCGGCAGAAATTTCACCGTGGCGGTACGATGGTGGGCGTTGCCCGCGCCCGAGATCTGAAAAACCGCACGCCGCTATCCGATGACATCATGAAGCGTATGGCCGCCTATTTCGCCCGCCACGATATCGACAAGCGCGCGCAAAATTTCGGCAATGACGAGGATCCGTCCCCCGGTTATGTCGCGTGGCTGATGTGGGGTGGCGATGCGGGGAAAACCTGGGTGGAGGGGCAGAGGCAGTCGCGTCTGCAGAGGCCTGCTGTAAAGTCGCATTAGGGTGACGATGGCTGAGCGGTTTGCGCCAGCGCGTGCAACGTGCCTGTGAGCCGCTCTCGCCCGCCGGGTTGCCAGCCCAAAGTTTTGAGTTGCGTCGTGTCCATTATGCTGACCATTGAATGATCAGCCGGTGCGGGCAGGGGATGTGACACGCCGCTTGCCCTGGCATGGAGCGACAGGATTTCGTATGTGTCTGTAACGATATCCGAAATGTTGAACACCTTGCCGTTTACCGCGTCGGGGTTATGTTCCAGCAGCAAAAGGATTGCCGCTGCCAGATCGTCGCCATGAACTTCGCTGCCGGCCCGCGATGCCACCGGTTTTCCGGCGCAGTAATCTTCAAACAGCGCATCCCATTTGTTCGGCCGGTGATGGCCGTAAACGCCGGTGGCCCGCAGGCTGGTGGTAATGAAACTGCTGGAAGAAAGCGCTGCAAGTGCCTGTTCAGACTCAAGCTTGATCTGGCCGTAGAGGCTGTCGGGCGCCAAGGCCATATCTTCCCTCAAGAGGGTGCCGGGTGGCACGCCATCATAGACGGCGCGACTTGAGAGAAAGATGCAGCGTTTCACGCCGGCCGCCTTCGCGTCCTCGAACAGTTTGACGCTGCCTTCGTGATTGAGTTTTCGAAACCGCACCGGATCATCGCCTTCACCGCCGCGATACCGGCCGGGCAGGTGATCGAAGGCGAGATGGATGAAGGCGTCGATGCCGGCGAAGTGTTGGCGCTGGTCGAGTGTGGGGTCGAGGGTGAGGGATAACGCTGTTGTTTGAGCAGCAATGGAGCGGCTGGCTCCCTCTGATCTCCCCCCTTGAGGGGGAGATGTCACCGTAAGGTGACAGAGGGGGGTGAGCAACGGTGAGGCAGATGGCGGGAAAGCGGCATTTGCGCCAGCATTACCCCCCTCTGCCCTGCCGGGCATCTCCCCCACAAGGGGGGAGATCGGCAAGTGGCGACGGCCCAACGTCACCGCATGCCCGGCAGCGACCAGCACCTCGACGACATAACGCCCGACCAGCCCCGTTCCGCCGGACACCAGAACCTTCATGCCGGCGCATCCGTCGGGTTGGCGAGCGTCGAAATTTCCGGCACCTCGCGCCCCTCATGGAAGGCGTGCCACAGGTCGATCAGCGGCCGCAGTTTTTCCGCCTTGGGGTGATCCGTCTCCCACGGCTTCTCATACTGGTAATGCAGCACGCCGATGCTCTTCCAGTCCCACAGGTCCGGCATGGCGAACCAGACATATTGCAGCATGTTCATCGTCACCGGCAGGCCGTGCCAGTCGGGGAAAAAGTGTTCGAGAAACGTCTGGTCAGTGCGCCGCCAGAAGGCGTCCGGCACGTCCAGCGCTTGAAGCATGGCGCCAAAAGTTTCGAGCGAGGGTTTTGCGACGAAGACGCCGGAATTCATCCGGTGAAAATCGCCAAGCCCTTCATAGACATTCGGGGCGGCGCAGAATTCCGGGTAGTCAAACAGCTTGTCTATATTCTTCAGGACCAGCGCATCGGCATCGATGAAAACGACGCGCTCGTATTCGGTCAGTTGCCACAGGCGCAGCTTGCAGAAATTGTCGAGCGGTGTGTGGAAATCCGGCTTGCGGCCCTTGGTGAAGGGGGCGGCACCATGCAGGTTCTTGCGGGCATGGCGTTCGTTGAAGGTGTCAGACAGCGGCAGGTGCTCGACTTCGATGAGGCGGCAGCCAAGCGCGGTCAGCGTCAACAGGTCGAGGCCGGAGACGGCGGCCGTGTGCAGCACGACGATATCGGCATCCGTGCCGGTGCGCAGGATGGAGCGGGCCAGCGCCGTGGCCCCCATGGCATAATCGGCATTGGTGACGAGTGTGACGAAAGCGTGGTTCATGGTTGCTGTTCCTTAACGCCCCCCCCCCCTCCGCCGTCATCCTCGGGCTTGTCCCGAGGATCTGCTACCGTTGAATGATCGCTGGCGTGCTTGGATCCTCGGGACAAGCCCGAGGATGACGGGAGAGGAGGTGTCATTCTTACCCAGTGATCGTCTCAGGAAACCGACTTCAGCCTTTTGCCTTCCGGATCATGCTCGATCTTGGCGGCAATATCCTTCGTCCAGGCGGAAACGGCCGGAACGCGTGTGCGATCAACACGATAGGCGTATTTCTTCGCAACGTCGACGATCTCCGCCAGCAGGCCTTCGCCAAGCGTTGTCGGTTCCAGGCCGAGGCCGAGGAACTTGTCGTTTTTCACGACCAGATCGTTTTCAGGCGCTTCCTTGCGCGGGTTGGGCAACCAGGCGATTTCGGTGCCGCTCATTTTTGAAATCATCTCGGCCAGATCGCGCACCCGGTGGGTTTCGGTCATCTGGTTGAAGATTTCCACGCGGCTGTTTCTCGCCGGCGGATTGTTCAGCGCGATTTCGATGCAGCG
This sequence comes from Neorhizobium sp. JUb45, assembly GCF_004343585.1. GTDB lineage: Bacteria > Pseudomonadota > Alphaproteobacteria > Rhizobiales > Rhizobiaceae > Neorhizobium. The sequence goes on from NZ_SLYW01000001.1 coordinate 513,648, forward strand.
CACCGAATCCTGAATGTGGATGAAGGCGCGCGTCTGGCCGCCGACGCCGTGCACGGTCAGCGGATAACCGATCGCCGCCTGGATGAGAAAGCGGTTGAGGACCGTGCCGTAATCGCCGTCATAGTCGAAACGGTTGATCAGCTGCTCGTGGCGGCGGGTCTGCTGCGTATGCGTGCCCCAGACGATGCCCTGATGCAGGTCGGTGATGCGCAACCCGTCATTCTTGGCGTAGAAGGCGAACAGCTGCTGATCCAGCACCTTGGTCATGTGGTAGATCGAGCCGGGATTGCCGGGATAGAGGATTTCCTGCGACACCGTGCGGCCGTCCATTGTCTCGATGCCGACCGGCAGATAACCTTCCGGGATGGCGGCACCGACGGTCGAATACCCGTAGACGCCCATCGTGCCGAGATGCACGAGATGGGCATCGAGATCGAGTTCGACCAGCGCGTTCAAGAGGTTATGCGTGGCATTGACGTTGTTGTTGACCGTGTAGTTCTTGTGGCGGTCGGACTTCATCGAATAGGGCGCGGCGCGCTGTTCGGCGAAATGCACGATGGCGTCTGGGCGGTTTTTGGCCAGCCAGCCCTTGAGAAGCTCGTAATCCTTGGCGATGTCGATCAGGTTGAAATGGATGCGGCGGCCCGTCTCACCATGCCAGATGCGGGTGCGCTCCTGTATCGAGTCCATCGGCGTCAGCGACTGCACGCCAAGCTCGGTATCGATCCAGCGGCGGGAAAGGTTGTCGAGGATATGGACATCGTGTCCGGCATCCGACAGGTGAAGGCAAGTCGGCCAGCCGACAAATCCGTCGCCGCCCAGAACTGCAATCTTCATGGTAATGTCTCCGCTGGTTTTCGAGAAATTTCCTGTTAGGGAAGTTTCATGACAGGCAATAAGGCGTGGTGCGTGGTCCCTCCTTTATGAAGGGCGCAACATGAATTTTCCAAGGCATATCCATGACTGAGCACAGTTTTTCTCTTTCCGGCGAACTTATCGAAAACGGTCATCGTCTGGTTCAGCGGGTCTATTACGAGGACACGGATTTCTCCGGCTTGATCTATCACGCCCGTTATCTGCATTTTCTCGAGCGCGGCCGATCCGACTATCTGCGCTGCCTCGGCTGCGAGCAGAGCGCACTGATTTCCGTCGATGACGAGGGGCTGGTTTTCGTCGTCCACCGCATGGAAATCGACTTCAAACAGCCGGCCCGCATGGACGACGTCATCACCATCCAGACCATCACGGAAAAGGCCGGTGGCGCCAAGATGGTGCTCAATCAGGAGATCCGTCGTGGCGAAACGCTGCTGATTTCGGCCAAGGTGGTGATCGCGGTGATCAACAGAAACGGTCGCCCGCGGCGCTTGCCGGAGACGATTGCGGAGAAGTTTTTGGGGAAGGCCGAGTAGGGCGATTTCCGAGTCGTTTCAACTCTTTCGCGGCGGCCATTGCCGTGCGGTGTGAAGCAGGCGCAAGATGCGGATATGATCAGCTTCTATATCGTAGATGATCATATAGCGGGGATGTATGACCAACTCTCGCGTGCCCGCAACGCGCCCGGGTCGTCCTAACTTGGGATGTAAGGCGAGATGCAAAAGCTGCTTCTCTACACTCGCATCCATGGTGATCGCTGCTGACGGATTTTCAGCTTCAATAAAATCATAGACATCGTCACGGTCTCTGCTTCCGAGCGGTGTCCAGATGATTTTCATCTTAGGCCGCCAATTTTGCGAAGTGTCCGTTCTCGCCGCTCTGCGAAATGTCTCTCAACCTCTTCGGACGAGATCACATTGCCGGCATCAGCTTGAGCAATTCCTTCCTCTACCTGTTGTCGAAACCATGCGTCGTAGGCCGGGTCTGCCTCGCGTTCGATCACGAAATCGCGCATCAACTGGCGCAGGAGTTCGTCACTGCTCGTATCCTGTGCCTTTGCCGCGTGGTCAAATGCGGTCATCAGTTCGTCGTCGACTGCGAAGGTAAAGGTCTTATCCGTCATGGCTTTCTCCGCCGGATATTGCTCGCGCGCATCATAACATTCGCGATGGCAAAAGCACAGCCGATCTGCGCTCGACCTTCGTGATCACGAAAGATCATAACCCTTTATTAACGATAATCATGTCTTACTCAGGCGTGAGGAATTTGTGCAACGCACGCCTTCCTTTGACCAAATTTCAAGGCGAGAAGCCAAGCTGAAAACCTAGGACATCTGGGGTCAGTCGGTTTCTTTAGCGAACAGACACATACTCGCGAGAGCGCGCTTTTGAACCCGCCCGGTCTTTGAACAAGCCGGGCGTTTGGATTCGGGGATTGAGAGTTACATGGAACAGGTAGCGTTGGAAGCTGCGACACACGATGTCAGTCTGTGGGCGCTGTTCATGCAGGCCGGGTTTATCGTCAAGGCGGTGATGATCGGCCTCCTGATGGCGTCCGTGTGGACATGGGCCATCGTCATCGACAAGTACATCAACTTCGCCAAGGCAAAACGCCAGTTCGACCAGTTCGAACAGGTGTTCTGGTCTGGCCAGTCGCTTGAAGAGCTTTATCGCACGCTGTCCGATCGCCAGAATGTCGGCCTCGCTGCCATCTTCGTCTCCGCCATGCGCGAGTGGAAAAAGAGCTTTGAGCGCGGCGCCCGTTCGCCGATCGGCCTGCAGATGCGTATCGACCGCGCCATGGACGTCACGCTTGCCCGCGAAGCGGAAGGTTTTGAAGCGCGCCTCGGTTCGCTTGCCACCATCGGTTCGGCAGGACCATTCATCGGTCTGTTCGGTACGGTCATCGGTATCATGACCTCGTTCCAGGCGATCGCCGGTTCGAAGTCGACCAACCTTGCCGTTGTCGCACCGGGTATCGCCGAAGCGCTGCTCGCGACTGCGATCGGTCTGGTCGCCGCTATCCCGGCCGTTATTGCCTATAACAAGTTCATGGGCGATGCCGGCAAGCTGTCTTCGCGCATGGAAGGTTTTGCCGACGAGTTCTCCGGCATCCTGTCGCGCCAGATCGACGAGAAGCTGCAGCCGCGTCAGCAGGCTGCGCAGTAAATCCAACGGCGAAACGCGTTCTAGGAGCATAACCCATGGGCATGTCGGCCGGCGGTGCAAAAGGTGGTGGTGGCGGTCGTCGCGGTGGACGTCGTCGCCGTTCAGGTGGCGGTGCCATCAGCGAAATCAACGTGACGCCGCTTGTCGACGTCATGCTCGTTCTGCTCATCATCTTCATGGTTGCCGCACCGATGATGACCGTCGGCGTGCCGATCGACCTGCCGGAGACGCAGGCCAGCGCCATGAACTCCGATACCCAGCCGATTACGATCTCCGTCAACCCGGCTGGCGAAATCTATCTGCAGGAAACCCCGATCGGTATCGACGAAGTCGTGCCGAAGCTCGAAGCCATTGCCACGACCGGTTATAACGAACGCATCTATGTGCGCGGCGATACCGCTGCAGCCTATGGCGTCGTGATGAAGGTCATGGCCCGCGTTTCCGCGGCCGGCTTCAAGAATATCGGTCTGGTCACCCTGCAGGAAACAAAGTGATCGGGGTGCCATGAAGACCAGTCTCGGCACATCCTTTGCTCTTCACTCCGCGGCACTGGCCTTTGCGCTGGTGTCGATAGGCGCGCCTGCGCCCATGGAAGTGGCGCCGGTCGAGGCGCTGCCGGTCGATATCGTTCCGGTGGAATCGATTACCCAGATCCAGGAAGGCGACAAGAAGGCCCCCAAGGCCGAAAAATCCGCCCCGACCCCGACAAAAAAGCCGACCAACGTTCCCGATGCCCAGAACACCGGAGACAATAGCGTCGACCTGAAAAGTGCGCCTGTTCCGGTCGAGCGGCCGGTCAAGACCGAATCTGCTGCAGCACCGCCGAAGGTGGACAAGCCGCTGCCGGAGACGGCGAAAGAGAACAATGACGTCAAGGACGTGGTGAAGGAAGAGACGGCGCCGAAGCCGGTCGAAACCGCATCGCTGCCGCAGCCAAAACCTGAAATTCAGCAGCCGACGCCAAAGCCGCCGGAGCCGACGCCCGCGCCGACGGAAACCAAGGTCGAGGAAACACCGCTGCCTTCCAGCGTGCCGTTGCCGGCCGCGCGCCCGAAACCGGAGCCGCCGAAAGAACAGGCAAAGCCCGTCGAAAAACCGCCGGAAAAGCCGGTCGAGAAAAAGACCGAAACGAAGACGGCTGAAAAACCGGCTGACAAGAAGGTTGCCGAAAAGAAGCAGGAAACCGCCAAGACCACCAAGGCGGGGGACAGCAAGTTCAACCCGGACGATATCGAGAATTTCCTCAACAAGCAGGATGCGCCGAGCAGCGGTGCCAAGGCTTCGACGCAGACGGCAGCCCTTGGCGGCAAGAAGACGACGGGCGGCCAAAGCCTCAGCATGTCGGAAATGGACGCACTGCGCGGCCAGATCCAGAACAACTGGTCGACCTTCGCCGGTATCGAAGGCCTTCAGGGCATGATCATCACCGTCAGCTTCAGTCTCGACGAGGGTGGCAATATCGTTGGCAGTCCCAAGGTTTCATCGACGGGCGGATCGGATACCGCACGCCGGACGATGGAAGCCAGTGCCCGCCGCGCCGTTATGAAGTCGCAACCCTTCCAGGGCCTTCCGGCCGATAAATATGACACGTGGAGCGAGGTCATCGTCAATTTCGATCCCTCCGATTTCGCGCTCTAAACAGCTGAAAGCGTAGCTGAAAGGCTTTAATACCATGATGAAACGTTCTTTCATCCGTCTCGTGATCGCTCTGGCGGGCATGGCCGTGATGTTCTCAACCTCGGCCCAGGCGGCCGTGACGATCAACGTCAACAAGGGTCGTGTCGAGCCGTTGCCGATCGCGATCACGGATTTCCTGTCCAACGACGCGCTCGGTCCGCAGATCTCCCAGGTCATTGCTGCCGATCTGCAGCGTTCCGGCCTTTTTGCGCCGGTCAACAAGGCTGCGTTCATCGAAAAGATTTCCGATCCCAACAAGACCCCGCGTTTTGAAGACTGGAAGGCGATCAATGCGCAGGCCATGGTCTCCGGCCGCATCACGCGTGAAGCCGATGGCCGTCTGCGCGCCGAGTTCCGCCTGTGGGATACGTTTGCCGGCCAGCAGATGACCGGCCAGCAGTTTTACACCCAGCCGGACAACTGGCGCCGTGTCGCCCATATCATTGCCGATGCGATCTATCAGCAGATCACCGGTGAGAAGGGCTATTTCGATACCCGCGTCGTGTTCGTTTCCGAAAGCGGCCCGAAAACGGCCCGTCAGCGCCAGCTGTCCATCATGGACCAGGATGGTTTCAATGTCCGTGCGCTGACCAATGGCAAGGATCTGGTTCTGACGCCGCGCTTCTCGCCGAGCCGTCAGGAAGTCACCTACATGTCGTTTGAAGGCGACCAGCCGCGCGTCTACCTGCTGCAGCTAGAAAGTGGACGCCGCGAAGTCGTCGGCAATTTTCCGGGCATGACCTTCTCTCCGCGCTTCTCGCCGGATGGCCAGAAGGTGATCATGAGCCTTCAGCAGGAAGGCAATGCCAATATCTATACGATGGACCTGCGCTCGCGCACCACGACACGGCTGACCAACACTGCTGCTATCGATACCGCACCGTCCTATTCTCCGGATGGCCGACAGGTAACGTTCGAAAGCGACCGTGGTGGTCGTCAGCAGATCTATGTCATGAATGCCGATGGCTCCGGCCAGAACCGCATTTCCTTCGGCGACGGCTCCTATTCGACGCCGGTCTGGTCTCCGCGTGGCGATCTCATCGCCTTCACCAAGCAGTCGGGCGGAAAGTTCTCGATCGGCGTGATGAAGCCGGATGGTTCGGGCGAGCGTATCCTCACCTCGGGCTTCCACAACGAGGGCCCGACCTGGGCGCCGAACGGCCGCGTGCTGATGTTCTTCCGTCAGGCCGCCGGCTCCGGTGGTCCGCAGCTCTACTCGATCGACCTGACCGGTTACAACGAGCAGGCCATCAAGACCCCGACATTCGCGTCCGACCCGGCGTGGTCGCCGTTGATGGAATAGCATGAGAGCGACAAGAGGCGGGTGACCGCCTCTTTTGCTTTGTGAGACCGGAGGCAGGCGACCGCCTCTTTACTGCCGCAATGTCCTGAAAAAGCGCAGAAAGGGACATTGGTGACGTTTCGTTAACCATAACCGTTTGCCGTCGATTAACCGAGAAAGGTTAGGGTCCGGCAACCGTAAAGTTTATCCAAGGAGAAACCGGCCATGAGCCGCATTGAGACCCAGGCGATGAGCCGCATGCAGACACTTGCCCGCAACCCGGCCGTCATCGCACTGACGCTCGCTCTTGCTCTGGCCGGCTGCGCCAACAAGAAGAACATGCCGAACAATGCCGGTGATCTCGGCCTGAACGGCGGCGCCGGTGGTGCAGCAACCCCGGGCTCCGCCCAGGACTTCACCGTCAACGTCGGCGACCGCATCTTCTTCGACACCGACAGCACTTCGGTTCGCGCCGATGCCCAGCAGATCCTCGACCGTCAGGCCCAGTGGCTGCAGCGTTACCCGCGCTACGCCATCACCGTCGAAGGCCATGCCGACGAACGCGGCACCCGCGAATACAACCTGGCTCTCGGCGCACGTCGCGCTGCCGCCACCAAGGAATACCTCGCATCGCGTGGCGTACCGGCCAACCGCATGCGCACGATCTCCTACGGCAAGGAACGTCCGGTCGCCGTTTGCGACGACATCTCGTGCTGGTCGCAGAACCGTCGCGCCGTTACCGTTCTCGGCGGCGCCGGCATGTAATTCGAATTGCCCCGTCAGTTTCGGGGCACGAAAAGTTGAAGGCGGCCCGCGGGTCGCCTTTTTCGTTTCTCCTTAGTTTGGCCGAGTTTCACTTGTTTTTTGACGGCAACTAACAAAATGTCTGCTTGCGCCAATCCGGCGTAGCTTCAGATGATTCGGGATCGACGATATGAAGAAACTTGTCTTGGCAGCGATGCTGGGGCTTGCCGCTGCAGGCGGCCAGGCGGAAGCTTTCACGCTGCCGTTTCTGAGCAAGGCTGAAAAACCACAGACGCAGCAGGCACCGGTGGTGCTGGCCCAGGCCGGCAACGACGCCGTGCGCGTTCAGCAGCTGCAGGAAGAAATCCGCCAGTTGAACGGCCGCATCGAGGAAATGAGCTTTCAGCTTTTGCAGATGCAGGAACAGATCCGCAAAGCCCAGGAAGACAACGAATTCCGTTTCCAGGAACTCGAAAAATCCGAGGGCGGCGGTTCTGGTAACCGTCCCGCAGTCGCTGCCGCTCCGGCAGATGGCTCAAAAAAAAACGATGAACTCAGCCAGATCATCGAACAAAATCCGGGGATGAACGGGCAGGGCGGGTCTTCGCCGGCCCCTTCAGCCCGTAATCCTGGCCAGAATTCCGGCACCGGTGCGCCGCCGCCGACCACGCTCGGCTCGATCGAAATGGACCAGTCTGGCTTGCCCAAGGGCGCCACGATGAACCAGGGCGCCAACAATGGTTCGCGCAACCTGCCGGGTGTCGATAGCGGTTCGTCCGGCAGCCGTGGCGGCCAGCAGACGGCAGGGCTTACAAACGAAAGCGAAGCGTACCGCGCCGCTTACGGCCATGTCCTTTCGGGCGACTACAAGATCGCCGAACAGGAATTCAACGATTATATCGCCGCCCATCCCAAGGCCGATCGTGCTGCCGATGCTCATTTCTGGCTTGGTGAAGCGCAGTATTCGCAGGGCAAATACAATGAGGCGGCCAAAACCTTCCTCGACGCTCACAAGGCGTTCGGCACCTCTCCGAAAGCGCCGGAAATGCTGCTGAAGCTCGGCATGTCGCTTGCCGCGCTCGACAACAAGGACACGGCCTGCGCAACGCTGAAAGAAGTGACGCGCCGTTATCCGAATGCCCAGCGCGCCGTGACCACCAAGGTCGGCACCGAACAGAAACGCCTCGGCTGCTGATGCGGCGGCCCGCGCCGTGACGCCGCCGCCCCATTCCACGATCGCCGGTCATCCGGATCGCAGCCTGCCGCTGATGTCGGCGCTCTCCGGTTTTCTGGCTGACTTCAAAAAGCCCGCGCATCTGCTTGTCGCCATTTCCGGCGGCAGCGATTCCACCGGCCTGCTGGTCGGTCTGCATTCGGCACTTTCTGCCTTTCCCGATATCCGCATTTCCGCTGCCACGATCGACCACGCGCTGCGCCCCGAAGCGGCTGAAGAGGCGCGGGCGGTGGCAGCGCTTTGCGAAAAGCTCCGCATTTTTCATGTGACCCGCCGCTGGCAAGGCGAAAAGCCGGCAACCGGCATTTCCGCCGCCGCCCGCGAGGCGCGTTATTCGTTGCTATCGGCCATCGCCGACGAGATCGGCGCGACCGCTATCGTCACCGGCCATACGCTGGATGATCAGATCGAGACGGTGGTGATGCGGGCGGGACGCTCCGGCGAGACGTTGCCACCCCCCTCTGTCAGCTTCGCTGACATCTCCCCCTCAACGGGGGAGATCGAAGGGGCTATGCCGCCCCGCTCTTCAGTCGGCCTCTCCGGCATGGCCCCAGCCACGCTGCTCGATACCCGCCACTGGATTTTGCGCCCGCTACTCCATACCCGCCGCGCCGATATCCGTGCCTGGCTCACCGACAATGCAGTCGGCTGGGTCGATGATCCCAGCAATGTCGATCCGCATTACGAGCGGGTGCGCATCCGTCAGGCGCTGGCTTTCGAACCAGCCATCGATCCGGCCATCATTGCCACAGCCGCACAGGCGCGGGAAAAACTTGCCCAGGACGGCGCCGACTGGCTTGCCGCCTGTGCCACGATCGAACATGCCGTCATCGCAAAGATAACCCTCGACGGCCTGCGCGAAAACCCCATTGTGGTTCGCCACGCCCTTTCAACCCTTGCGGCCGTTCTCGGTGGGCGCCCGCACAATCTTTCGCGCGAAAGCGCCGATCGGTTGATGGCATTTATCACCGGCAGCCGTGGCCGGATGACTGCCGGAAGAGTGGTTTTTGATCTGCGCCGCGACGGCCTGTTCATGCTGCGGGAAAACCGCAATCTGCCGCATGTCACCGTGCCGCCGGGAGAAACAGTGGTTTGGGACGGTCGCCTTGCCGTCACCAGCCATGTCGCGACGCCGATCGAGGTGCTGCCGGGGCGGCAGAGCACCGATGGTTTCGAAAATCTGGCGTCCGGCCTTGCGAAACTTGCCGCCCGCGTGTTGCCTCATGCCGCATGTCAGGGGGAGGGCGCGCTTGCCATATCGCCGCATCTGGCGGTGTTCGACCGCTTTTTGCCGGTCTACGACCTGCCGCTTGCCAGCCGGATTGCCGCCCTTATGGGGCGTGGGGCCTATTTATTGCCACCCGTTTAACGCTTTCGCACGGAAAACGTGAAGGTTACCGGCGCTTTGCCTTGGCAACGGCCTGCCACAATCCTATGTTAGGGGTCAATAAAGGCGGCGGCCTAAAGCTGTCGTGCATATCGGGGAGTTCGATGAACCCAAATTTTCGTAATTTTGCTCTTTGGGCGGTGATTGCTCTGTTGCTGATCGCTTTGTTCAGCATGTTCCAGACGGCGCCTTCGCAAACGAGCTCGAGAGAAATCCCGTACTCGAAGTTCTTGACTGATGTCGATTCCGGCAAGGTCCGTGACGTGGTAGTCACCGGCAACCGTGTTCTCGGCACCTACACGGACGGCAGCCCGGGATTTCAGACCTATTCCCCCGTCATCGACGACTCGCTGATCCAGCGCCTGACCGAAAAGAATGTTCAGGTGTCTGCGCGCCCCGAAACGGATGGTTCCTCCGGCTTTTTGAGCTATCTCGGCACGCTTTTGCCGATGCTGCTGATCCTCGGTGTCTGGCTGTTCTTCATGCGCCAGATGCAGGGTGGATCGCGCGGCGCGATGGGCTTTGGCAAGTCCAAGGCCAAGCTTTTGACCGAAGCGCATGGCCGCGTCACGTTTGACGATGTTGCCGGCGTCGACGAAGCCAAGCAGGATCTCGAGGAAATCGTCGAATTCCTGCGCGATCCGCAGAAGTTCCAGCGTCTTGGCGGCCGTATTCCGCGCGGCGTCCTGCTTGTCGGCCCTCCGGGCACGGGTAAGACACTGCTTGCCCGCTCGGTTGCCGGTGAAGCCAATGTGCCGTTCTTCACGATTTCCGGTTCGGACTTCGTCGAAATGTTCGTCGGTGTCGGTGCATCGCGTGTGCGTGACATGTTCGAGCAGGCCAAGAAGAACGCGCCCTGCATCATCTTCATCGACGAAATCGACGCCGTCGGTCGTCATCGTGGCGCAGGCCTCGGCGGTGGTAACGACGAACGCGAACAGACGCTCAACCAGCTGCTCGTCGAGATGGATGGCTTTGAAGCCAATGAAGGCATCATCCTGATCGCTGCCACCAACCGTCCCGACGTTCTCGATCCGGCGCTGCTGCGTCCGGGCCGTTTCGACCGTCAGGTCGTGGTGCCGAACCCGGATATCGTCGGCCGCGAGCGCATCCTCAAGGTTCACGCCCGCAACGTGCCTTTGGCACCGAATGTGGATCTGAAGGTTCTGGCCCGCGGTACGCCCGGTTTCTCCGGTGCCGACCTGATGAACCTCGTCAACGAATCCGCCCTGATGGCTGCGCGCCGCAATAAGCGCCTTGTCACCATGCAGGAATTCGAAGACGCCAAGGACAAGATCATGATGGGTGCGGAACGCCGCTCGTCCGCCATGACCGAAGCCGAAAAGAAGCTCACCGCCTATCACGAAGCCGGCCACGCCATTACGGCGCTCAAGGTCGCGGTTGCCGATCCGTTGCATAAGGCAACGATCATCCCGCGCGGCCGTGCTCTCGGCATGGTCATGCAGTTGCCGGAAGGCGACCGCTATTCGATGAGCTACAAGTGGATGGTATCGCGCCTGACCATCATGATGGGCGGTCGCGTTGCCGAAGAACTGACGTTCGGCAAGGAAAACATCACCTCGGGTGCATCTTCGGATATCGAGCAGGCCACCAAGCTTGCCCGCGCCATGGTTACCCAGTGGGGCTTTTCCGATATCCTCGGTCAGGTCGCCTATGGTGAAAACCAGCAGGAAGTCTTTTTGGGCCACTCGGTTTCGCAGTCCAAGAATGTCTCGGAATCGACCGCCCAGAAGATCGACCAGGAAGTGCGTCGTCTGATCGACGAAGCCTATACCGAAGCACGTCAGATCCTCACCGACCATCACGATGGCTTTGTGGCGATTGCTGAAGGTCTGCTGGAATACGAAACGCTGACCGGCGAAGAGATCAAGTCGCTGATCCGTGGCGAAAAGCCGTCGCGTGATCTGGGTGACGACTCGACCCCGAACCGCGGTTCGGCCGTGCCCTCTGCCGGCCCCAAGAAGGACGAGCCTAAAGGCGACGCTTCCGAAGGCGGACTGGAGCCGCAGCCGCACTAAGCGGGTGTGACGGTTATTGAGATGGAGCCACCCTTGCGCGAGTGAGGGTGGCTTTTTTTCGTATATCAGGAAGGTGGTCTGCTCGATCGGACCTCGTTGCGACCCGCACCGATATCAAAGAAAGCGTTGTTATGAAAAAGCTCGTGGCTCTATCTCTGTTGGCAGTTGTGCTTGCCGGTTGCACCAGCAAGGCCAATCCGGAATTTGCTGCCATTGATTTTGCGCCCGGCATTCCGCCAATCGCCGGCAGTCTCAAATATGGGCCGCAATCGAAGGGGCGTTACCGGAACATGCCCGTGGGCTATACCTTTACCCGCGAGTTCATCGGCAGCTTCGGAAGCCGCGTCAGCGAGCGTTACCGTGTGAACGAGGATGGCAGCATCGAATTGCGCAGCCGCAGGATTTCTCCGATCAAATTCTGACGCCAAGCCGGCCATGAGCAGAATGCCGTCCAACGCGGTAACAAGATGTAATCCTTTTTGACGCTATTTTACGTGCCTGAATCCATGAAGTGTGGCATGAGCCAGCTTTGAGGCCATGCACGCGAAAAGAGCAGTCGCAGATGACGCCCCAGCCAAACTCAGGCAAGCCAAAAACGGTGAAGCCCGCAACGGCCAAGACAAAGACAGCGCGCTCCAAAAAGCTGCGCGAACCCCAAGGAGTTTCCATGACACGTCGCTATTTCGGCACTGACGGTATTCGCGGCCAGTCCAACGTGTTTCCGATGACGCCGGATCTGGCGATGCGCGTCGGTATTGCCGTCGGCACGCTGTTCCGCCGTGGCAGTCACCGCCACCGCGTCGTTATCGGCAAGGATACACGTCTGTCGGGTTACATGCTGGAAAACGCGCTGGTCGCCGGGTTTACCGCCGCCGGTCTCGATGTTTTCCTGCTCGGCCCGATCCCGACGCCAGCTGTGGCCATGCTGACGCGTTCGCTGCGCGCCGATATCGGCGTGATGATTTCCGCCTCGCACAATCCTTTCGAGGATAATGGCATCAAGCTGTTTGGCCCGGATGGCTACAAGCTCTCCGACGATCTGGAAATGCAGATCGAGGAACTGCTCGACAAGGATATCTATGCGCAGCTTGCCAAGCCGCACGAGATCGGTCGCGCCAAGCGTGTCGAGGGCGATATCTACCGTTATATCGAACACGCCAAGCGCACGCTGCCGCGCGATGTCACGCTTCAGGGTCTGAGGATCGCCATCGACTGCGCCAATGGCGCCGCCTACAAGGTCGCCCCTTTGGCGCTGTGGGAACTGGGGGCCGAGGTCGTCACCATCGGCAACGATCCCAATGGCACCAATATCAATCTCGATTGCGGCTCCACCAGCCCGAAGGCGCTGCAGCAGAAGGTGCATGAAGTGCGCGCCGATATCGGCATCGCGCTCGATGGTGATGCCGACCGCGTCATTATCGTCGACGAGAACGGCCAGATCGTCGATGGCGACCAGCTGATGGCGGTGATCGGCGAGAGCTGGGCCGATGCCGGCACGCTGCGCGGCAATGGCATTGTCGCCACCGTCATGTCCAATCTCGGTCTTGAGCGTTTCCTAGGCGACAAGGGCCTGTCGCTTGCCCGCACCAAGGTGGGGGACCGTTATGTGGTCGAGCATATGCGCAACCACGATTTCAACGTCGGTGGTGAGCAGTCCGGCCATATCGTGCTGTCGGATTTCGGCACGACCGGCGACGGCCTCGTGGCCGCACTGCAGATCCTTGCCTGCGTGAAGAAGCAGGACCGTCCGGTCAGCGAAATCTGCCGCCGGTTCGAGCCGGTGCCGCAGCTTCTGAAAAACGTGCGTTTTGCCGGCGGCAAGCCGCTGGAGGAGGCCATCGTGCGTCAGGCGATCGCCGATGCGGAAGCGGAGCTTGCCGGCAAGGGCCGTCTGGTCATTCGCCCGTCGGGTACCGAACCACTGATCCGCGTCATGGCCGAAGGTGATGATCGCGCTCAGGTGGAGCGTATCGTCAATGGTCTGATCGGCATCATCGGCAATGTTCGTTCGGCTGCTTGATTTCTAAATTCGCATAAACTGAAATATATTGCGGCGGCCATACTTGGTCGCCGTTTTTGTTTTATTCTACTTGGTCGTTTTGGCGGTGATTACTTCGATTTCAAATATAACTCATTGTCTGTTATGCTTAATGGCTCCTTAACCTTTATCGTTAATGATCGGGGATGAAACAAGCCGGGAGTAAAGCCCGGCAAAAAAGATTCTAGCCCCGGAGTGGAAGCCATGAAGAAAATTCTGAGCGGTGCGGTCGCCCTTCTGCTGGCGACGACTGCTGTCAACGCTGCCGACCTTTATCAGCCCCAGCCGATCCCGCAGGATGTGCCGGAAGTCGAGATCCAGCAGTCGTCCGGCGGCTGGTACCTGCGTGGCGATGTGGGTTATTCCTTCAACAAGCTGCGCGGCGCGCGCTTCTATCAGGGCGGTTCGTCGGCTGACGAGGTCGATTTCGCCTCGGCGCGCGTTGATGACAGCTTTATGCTCGGCGGCGGTGTCGGTTACCAGTTCAACAACTATCTGCGCGGCGACGTCACCTTCGACCACATGACGAAGACCGATTTCCGCGGCGGTACGATCGGCACCTGCCCGGGCGGTACTGTCTGCACCTCGGATGACCGCACGGCGATGCGCGCCTATTCGCTGATGGCCAACATGTATGTCGATCTGGGTACCTATGCTTCGATCACGCCTTATGTTGGTGCCGGTTTCGGTGCGACCTATGTGAAGTGGGACAGACTGCGCAACACGATCTGCGACGATCCGGATGCCGGCGGCTGCTACACGACCGAGCACGGCGGCAAGGGCAAGTGGCGCGCCACGGCTGCTCTGATGGCCGGTGCGTCCGTCGATATCACCTGCAACCTGAAGGCCGATCTGGGCTATCGCTTCCGTTATGTCGACGGTGGCAACATGTTCGGTTATGCCGACAATGGCGGCCCTGGCCGCGACAAGGGCTTTTACAGCCACGAAGCCCGCCTCGGCGCCCGTTATGCCTTCAATGGTTGCGAGCAGGCAGCTTACAGCGAACCGGCAGACATGCCGCTGCAGCCGGCAGTCTACAAATAAGCCGCCTGGCGGTTCAGTTTTCGCGATCCACCGAAATGACAAAAGCCGCTCCGACAAGGGGCGGCTTTTTGCGTTCTCATCGCGCTTAGAAGAGGGGGGCTTGCGGCCGGTAGGCGCATAGTTTTTTCGCTACTCGCTACTCGCTACTCGCTACTCGCTACTCGCTACTCGCTACTCGCTACTCGCTACTCGCTACTCGCTCTTTGCCGATGCCGTCTCACCATGGCGACAATGGTTTCATACAGTTCGTCCTGCGCCTCTTCCTGCTGCAACTCGCCGTTGGCTGCGGCTGCAGAAAGAGCCTCGGCGGCGCCGAGCATGGCGAGAAGGCCGGCTTGGCCGATCCTCGGCGCGAAAGGGCCAAGCGCATCCCGGCAATGCGTCAGAAAAACGTTCTCGCATTCGCGTTTCACCGCTTCCAGTTCCGGCGAACTGGCAAGCGCTGCGATGATGCCGGTAATCTCCCGGCCCTGGGCCATGACGCAGCCGATATAGGCCGAGGCGATGATCGCTGCCCTGTCTTCAAGCGTCGGTGCGCTTGTCTGCAGGGCCTGCGCCATGCGGTCGGTCTGTAGTGCGTCAAATTCCCGATAGAGCAGCACCAGCAGGCCGGATCGCGTGCCAAAATGATTGTAGACGACCGGCTTGGTCACGCCCGCCGCCTCTGCCAGTCGGCCGAGCGTCAGAGCTTCGGTGCCTTCCTGGCGGACCAGAGCCCATGCCGTTTCGACGAGCTGCTTTTGCCGGTGCTCTTTCGGCAGTCTGCGCTGTGAAGCCGAGGGAATTTGAACGGGCGCAGAGGTGCCCTTTGTCGCGGTTGACATGTTAACTTACCAAAGGTAACTTACTAAAGGTAATTTCATCATACAGGTTTTGCCGACCGTCGCAAACAGGAGGCTTGTCATGCACGCTCTCATCGTTCTCTCTCATCCCGACACCGCGTCGCTGACGCACGCCGTCGCCACCCGGATCGGGGAGGGGCTTGTCGAAGCGGGCAGCAGTTTCGAGATCGCCGACCTGCATTCGGAGGGGTTTGATCCCCGCTATTCGGCAGGTGACGGTGCCGCACATCACCATCAGGCATCCCGGCCGGCAGATGTCGTTGCGGAACAGGTCCGCATCGAACGGGCGGATGCGCTGGTTCTGGTGTTTCCGGTCTACTGGTGGTCGATGCCGGCCTTGATGAAGGGCTGGATCGATCGTGTCTTTTCCAACGGCTGGGCCTATGACGACAGCGGCGACAAGGTGATCAAGAAGCTCGGACATCTGCCGATCCACCTCGTTGGTATCGGTGGTGCCGATATAGGCACCTATGAGCGGCACGGCTATGTCGATGCCATGAAAACCCAGATCGATCACGGCATTTTCGATTATTGCGGTGCGCCGGTCAGCCGGTCGGAACTGCTTCTGGAATCGGATGCGCCGGATCAGTCGAAAAATCTGGAAAGTGCGCGCTCGATCGGTCGGGCTGTGTTTGCTGAACTGCTGAAGAAGAATGCCGGCTAGACCGTGATCTTTGCCGTCATGTGAAATGCAGACAAACAAAAAGGGGCCGGCGGGGCCCCTTTTCGCCGTCCTCAAGGTAAGCCTCGGCGGCGGGCGAGGCTGACCTTGATCTTACAGCGCGCCGCCAGGTGTGGCCTGAACTGCGGGCGCTGTAACTGGTTTGATCATGCCATCCGGCCGATCAGAATTTTACGGCGAGGCCGACCTTGACGACGCTCTGGTCGAAATCGACGTTCATGCCGCGCACGATCTCCTTGCTGCCGAAATCGCTGTAACGATATTCGCCGCGCAGGAAGACCTTGTCGGTGACGGCGTAATCGACACCGGCGCCGGCGGTCCAGCCGCTGAAGGTTTCGCTTTCACTGGCGCCGGGGAATTCGATATGGCCCTTGGCCATCGTCCAGCCGGCGGTGCCGAACACCATCAGGCGATCGAAGGCATAACCGAGGCGACCACGGGCAGAACCCTGCCAGTCGGTGCCAAACGTGCGATAGCCGAAGAATTTTTCGTCATTGGAATTGTATTCGATGTCGCCTTCGATGCCGGCCACGATGCCGTTGCTGAACTGCCAGTTATAACCGGCGAAACCGCCGAACACGGTGCCGTCGAAATCCTGCTGGTCGTGATAACGGCCCATCTTGGTGGTCGAGCCGTTCAGCCAGCCGGCGCCGCCGGAAATACCGATATAGGCGCCCGTCCAGGTGAAGGCAGGGGTCTCCAAGGCAATCGGCGGAACCGGGTTGCTCTCGGTGAGGTCGGCTGAGAGGCCGATGGCGGAGGTGGAGAGAAGAATGGCCGAAGCCAGCATGATTTTCTTAAGCATTTGAAACCCCTTCATTTGATAGGGGAATTCGTAGTGCGGATTTTGAAGAAAAACGAAGGTAAAATTACGATTAACGAGCGATTAAATGTGTATTTCTTCAAAAATGTTCAGCATGAATTTGATTGAATATATCGATAATGTGAAATTTACGAATCTATTATTTATAATTAAAGTATAATCATGGGTATTTATTGTTTTTACGACGGCGTATTTACGATCTAATCTTGTTTGATCTATGTTGTTTTTAAGGCGTCTTGCCACAATTGCGTTTTGAGGGCTGGGAATGGCCCGTGAGTCGCGCACCATTCGAAGGGAGGTGGCGAATCTGTGCGGCATTGCAGGTGCTCATGCATGCTCTTTGCGCGTTCCGGGAGCAGGAGGCCTCGGGGTGGTAACAACGCAAAAAGACAGGCCCGGTGCATATGCACCGGGCCTGTCTTCGTCACCCTTCAGAGGATTTTATTCTGTCTTTGTTTTGTTCGTGTCGATTTACTCGACGTTGAAGACCAGCGGACGGGCCTGCTTGATCGCTGGGTTGGCGGTCAGCTTGTCGAGAACGGCCTGCGAAACCGGTGCGTCCACGTAAAGCAGCGCAATGGCATCGCCACCACCGACTTCGCGGCCGAGCTGGAAGTTGGCGATGTTGACGCCCGCGTCACCCAGCGTCGTACCCATGAAGCCGATCATGCCGGGAACGTCGGTGTTGGAGATGTAGACCATGTTGGCGCCGACATCGGCATCCATGTTGATGCCCTTGATCTGGATGAAGCGCGGCTTGCCGTCGGAGAAGACGGTGCCGGCGACAGAACGGGTCTGCTTCTCGGTCTTGACCGTCAGCTTGATATAGCCGTCGTAAACGCCGGTCTTGTCGCGCTTGACCTCGGAAAGGACGATGCCCTTTTCCTTGATCATGATCGGTGCCGAAACCATGTTGACGTCCGAAACCTGGTTACGGATCAGACCGGCCAGCAGTGCGGAGGTCAGCGCGCGGGTGTTCATACCGGCGGTCTGGCCATCGAACAGGATTTCGATTTCCTTGATCGGATCATCGGAAACCTGACCAACGAAGGCGCCGAGAACGTCCGCCAGACGAATGAACGGCTTGAGGATCGGTGCTTCTTCGGCGGTGATCGACGGCATGTTGATGGCGTTGGAGACGGCACCCTTGACGAGGTAGTCCGACATCTGTTCGGCAACCTGCAGGGCAACGTTTTCCTGGGCTTCCGTTGTCGACGCGCCCAGATGCGGCGTGCAGACGACGTTATCGAGGCCGAAGAGCGGGCTTTCCGTGGCGGGCTCGACTTCAAAGACGTCGAAACCGGCACCGGCAACGTGGCCGGACTTGATGGCTTCGGCCAGCGCTGCCTCATCGACCAGGCCACCGCGAGCGCAGTTGATGATGCGAACGCCCTTCTTGGTCTTGGCAAGGTTTTCAGCGCCCAGAATGCCGCGGGTCTTGTCGGTCATCGGTACGTGCAGGGTGATGAAATCGGCGCGTGGCAGCAGTTCTTCCAGCTCGACCTTTTCCACGCCCATTTCCTGGGCGCGTTCAGCCGACAGGAAGGGGTCGTAGGCGATGACATGCATGCCAAGGCCGATGGCCTTCTTGCAGACGATGCCGCCGATATTGCCGGCGCCGATGACGCCAAGCGTCTTGCCGGTGATTTCGACACCCATGAATTTCGACTTTTCCCACTTGCCGGCCTGCGTGGACGCATCGGCCTGCGGCAGCTGGCGGGCAACGGCGAACATCAGTGCGATGGCGTGTTCGGCCGTCGTGATCGAGTTGCCGAACGGGGTGTTCATGACGATGATACCGCGCTTGGAGGCGGCCGGGATATCGACGTTATCGACGCCGATGCCGGCGCGGCCGATGACCTTCAGGTTGGTCGCAGCGGCGATCAGCTTTTCTGTCGCCTTGGTGGCGGAGCGGATGGCGAGACCGTCGTAATTGCCGATGATTTCGGCGAGCTTGTCCTTATCCTTGCCGAGCTTCGGCTGGAAATCCACTTCAACGCCGCGATCGCGGAAAATCTGGACGGCGGTTTCCGACAGTTCGTCGGACACGAGTACGCGAGGTGCCATGTTTGGGCTCCTTAAAAGGGGTTTTGACTGAAACCTCTCCGCCGTCATGCTCGGGCTTGTCCCGAGTATCTGCGACCGATCGGTCCTGTTGGTGTGGTCAGATCCTCGGCACAGGGCCGAGGATGACGAAATCATGCACTGGAAGTTTAGGCAGCGGCCTTGGTGAGCGCGGCCTTCTGCGTTTCGAACGCGTAGGTCAGCCACGGCATCAGGGCGGCCATGTCGGCCGTTTCGATGGTGGCGCCAGCCCAGATGCGTAGGCCCGACGGCGCATCGCGGTAAGCGCCGATGTCGAGAGCGACGCCTTCCTTTTCGAGGATGGAGGTGACGCCCTTGGCGAAGGCTGCCTGCGCGTCGGCATCGAGAGCGGCGACATCGGCGTCGACGATCTTCAGGCAGACGGAGGTGTTGGAACGGGTCTCATCGACTTCGGCCAGATTGGCGATCCAGTCATTGGCCTCGACGAAATCGAAGATGACCTTGGCATTGGCATCGGCGCGCGCGATCAGGCCTTCGAGGCCGCCAACCGTCTTTGCCCATTCCAGCGCATCGATATAGTCCTCGACGCAGAGCATCGATGGCGTGTTGATCGTTTCGCCCTTGAAAATGCCTTCCGAGAGCTTGCCGCCCGAAGTGAGGCGGAAGATCTTCGGCAGCGGCCATGCCGGAACGTAGGTTGTCAGGCGTTCGACGGCGCGGGGCGACAGGATGATCATGCCGTGACCGCCTTCGCCGCCCAGAACCTTCTGCCAGGAGAAGGTGACGACGTCGAGCTTGGAAAAGTCCATGTCCTGCGCGAAGGCGGCCGAGGTCGCGTCGCAGATGGTCAGGCCCTTGCGGTCTGCCGGGATGAAGTCGGCGTTGGGCACGCGGACGCCGGAAGTGGTGCCGTTCCAGGTAAAGACCACGTCACGGTCGAAGTCGATCGTGGAAAGGTCAGGCAGAAGGCCGTAATCGGCCTCGATCTTGCGGACGTCCTTGAGCTTCAGCTGCTTGACGACGTCGGTGACCCAGCCGGCACCAAAGCTTTCCCAGGCGACCATGTCGACGCCACGCTCGCCGAGCAGCGACCACATCGCCATTTCAACGGCGCCGGTGTCGGATGCGGGAACGATGCCGATGCGGTAATCGGCAGGAACGTTCAGAACTTCACGGGTGAGATTGATGGCTTGTGCCAGCTTGTCCTTGCCAACCTTGGCGCGGTGCGAACGACCGAGCGGGGCATCGGAGAGAGCGTCTAGCGACCAACCGGGGCGCTTCGAGCAGGGGCCTGAAGAAAAATGAGCATTATTCGGACGTACGTCCGGCTTCGCGGTGCCATTGGCCATATGTATACCCTCACAGGTAATTAGCCTCTCGTTGGGGAGAGGTGTCCCGCCGTCGGAGATATTCCCGATGAGATTTTCAGTCAAGCGGAATTGTGCGGATCATCACAAATGCCGGCATCCGCACGCGCCTGTGCTGACTGTGGAAGTATTTGATGTTGAAATAGTGCCGCAGCGTGTGATCACGTTTTTGAGAACACTTATCCAAAATACGCCTGCACTTTGGGTTGTCGGTAGAATAACGATCTAGACTCCCCGTTGTTGTTGCCATTTTGCTACAGACTCTTTGTGTGAAACTCCCTATCTGCCGCTCCACAGTTTAAGGAGTACCACATGTTCAAGACCATCGCCCTGGCTTCGGCCCTCGTACTTTCCGCTTCCGTATCGGCCATGGCTGCTGATGCCGTTTATGAAGTCCCGGCCGCTCCGGTTGCCGTTGACGCTCCGGCATTCACCTGGGCCGGCGCTTACGCCGGTGTACAGGGCGGCGCAGGCTGGCTCGACGGCACGTTCGGTCTGGCTGGCGTCGGTAGCGCCAAGCAGGACTTCGACGGTGGCGTGGTTGGCGGCTTCGTTGGTTACAACTGGCAGTTCAGCAACGGTTTCGTTGCCGGTATCGAAGGCGACCTCGACTATAACTTCAACGAGGAAAGCGCTGCTGGCATCGATATCGGCACTGATTGGGCCGGTTCGGTTCGCGGCCGCGTCGGTTACGCATTCGACCGCGCACTGGTTTACGGTGCAGCCGGCTGGACCTTCACCAA
Organism: Neorhizobium sp. JUb45; assembly: GCF_004343585.1. GTDB lineage: Bacteria > Pseudomonadota > Alphaproteobacteria > Rhizobiales > Rhizobiaceae > Neorhizobium. The sequence continues at coordinate 534,637 of NZ_SLYW01000001.1, forward strand.
CGGCTACGTCAAGGGCGCTGGCATCGATGAAAACGAAGTCTTCAACGGCTGGACCGTTGGCGCCGGCGTCGATTTCGCCGTCACCGACAACCTGTTCGTTCGTGGCGAATACCGCTACAACGATTTCGGCGACAAGGACATCGTACCGGGCCTGAACGCCGATCTCGACCAGAGCGTCGTCAAGGTCGGTCTGGGCGTCAAGTTCTGATCCTGCCGCATTATTTTTGGAAAAGGGGCCTTCGTGGCCCCTTTTTTGTGTCTGGAATCGCTGTCAGCTGGCGAGGCCGCCGGCCATGTCGATGACGCTGCCCGACATGTAACCGGCATTCGGGCCGGCGAGAAAACCGACCAGGGCGGAGACTTCCTCAAGCGTGGCAATGCGGCGAATGGCGTGCATGTCGAGAAACGCGTCCGGTGCCGTCGTGCTGCCCAGCGCTTCGATCATCATGTCGGTGGGCATCGCGCCCGGCTGTACGACGTTGACGGTGATGTTGCGTCGGCCGAGGTCGCGGGCGACGCCCCTTGCGTATCCATTGATGGCGGCCTTGGTGCCGGCATAATCCGCGACGCCCTGCATGAGGGCGTGGGTGCCATTGAGCGAGCCGATAAAAATGATCCGGCCGCCATCGGAAATGACCTGCGCTGCGGCGCGGGTGGTGGCGATGACGCCCATCACGTTGATCTGCCACTGGCGGTCAAGTGCCGCCGTGTCCAAGTCCGGGTCATCGACCGTCTGGCCCTTCGCGACCACGGCCGCATTGTTGATAAGGATATCGAGCCTTCCGAAATGCGCGGTCACTTTTTCGATCAACGGCTTTGCGGCCGCCATGTCGGCCTGGTCGCTCTGGATTGCCAGCGCACGCACGCCCTTTGCCTTCAGCTTCTCCACGACCGCCTCGGCCTTTTCCGCTGAGGCGACGTAGGTGATCGCCACATCGGCGCCGAGATCGGCCAGCGTTTCGGCAATGACGGTGCCAAGACCACGCGATCCGCCAGTCACCAGCGCCACCTTGCCCTTCAATGAATTCGACATGTTCGTTCTCTCTTCTCTCAACCGGGACGAGGCCCTGATTTAAATTTCATAACGGTCATTGCGTAACGATCGGTATGAAATTTGACAGAGAGCGTCAAGCGTTTTAATAATGGTCGTTATGAAATGGATTGGCACGAACTGATGGGACGCCATCGCGAATTCGATGTTGAAAAAGCGCTGGATGCCGCCATGTGCGTTTTCTGGCGCAAGGGTTATGAGGGGGCGTCCTATGCCGACCTCACGCAAGCGGCCGGCGTGGAACGCCCTGCGCTCTATTCCGCTTTCGGCAACAAGGAGGCGCTCTTCAAAAAAGTGCTGGTGCGCTATTACGAGCACCATCTCGATTACATTCCGGTCGCCTTGGCTCTGCCGACGGCGCGCGAAGTTGCCGCGCATATCCTGTACAACGCCATCGATCTCAACACCCGTTATCCCGAACACACGGGTTGCCTCGGCATCAACGGTGTTCTGGCGGGCTCTGACGAGGCGGAGCCGGTGCGGCTGGCGCTGATCGAGGCGCGTGCGGAAGGCGAGGCGATGCTGGTCGAACGTTTCGAGCGGGCAAAGGCGGAGGGCGATTTGCCGCAGGCTGCCAGTGCCCAGACATTTGCAGCATTCCTGCTGGCCATTCTGCACGGCATGGCGGTGCAGGCCAAGGCCGGTTTCAGCCGCGAAACGCTGCGGGCCGTGGCCGATCAGGCGCTGTCGGCCTGGCCGGCTCCGAAATAGACTTGGCCGTAAATTCTCCCGCCCGATCAAATAGTTCGGCTGCCTTATCACATCCATGTGAGTGAAGTTCAGTTGGCGGTTCCCGATCTGTTGACTATCTACGATCACGGGAAATTCCGGTGGCGCCTCTAACATTGCAAGTCTGCCATCGCCATATGATGCGGGACAGATCGCAATTGTGCGATCGGAAGGAGAGTTTGATGTTATCGAAAATTCAGCGGTTCAAGCATGTGTTCGCAGTCGCCGCTCTCGGCGTTGCGGTTTCGCTGGTTGCCGTGGATTTTGCTGAAGCCCGTCGCGGCGGCAGCAGTTTTGGCAGCCGTGGTTCGCGCACCTATTCCGCGCCCGCCACCACCAATACCGCTCCCGGTGCCGCAACAGGCATCAACCGTTCGATGACCCCCAACACCCAGCAGAACGCCGCAACGCCTGCAAACGGCGCAGCCGGCGCGCAGGCTGCCCAGCAGCAGCGTCGTCCCGGCATGTTCGGTGGCATGGCCGGTGGTCTTCTCGGCGGTCTGGCCCTTGGCGGCCTGTTCGGCATGATGATGGGCAACGGCTTTGGCGGCATGGCAGGCTTCATGGGCATGCTTCTGCAGATCGCCCTGATCGCCGGTCTCGCCATGCTGGCTTTCCGCTTCTTCGCACGTCGCCAGCAGCCGGCCGGTCCGGCCGGTGGTTACGGTTCGCAGCGCAATGCCCATGACGCCCCGCGTGGCGGCAATGGCAACAATGCTGGCGGCAACGGCGGTCAGCCGGGCTTCCGCATCCCGACCATGGGTGGCGGTGCTGCGGCGGCTGCAGCAACGGCTGCGCCGCGCAAGGCAGGTTCGGATACCGACGAAATAGGCATCACCGACCGTGACCTGACACAGTTCGAAAAGCTGCTGCAGGACGTGCAGGGTGCTTATGGCGCCGAAGATTATGCCAAGCTGCGCGCTTTGACGACACCGGAAGCCATGTCCTATCTCGCCGAAGAACTCGGTGAAAATGCCACGGCCGGTGTCAAGAACGACGTCAAGGACATTCAGCTTCTGCAGGGTGACCTTTCGGAAGCCTGGCGCGAAAACGGTCAGGAATACGCAACCGTTGCCATGCGTTACTCCAGCATCGACGTCATGCGTGACCGCAATACCGGCGCCGTCGTTCAGGGTGATGAACATACCCCGACCGAAACGGTCGAGGTCTGGACTTTCGTGCGCAAGACCGCGGGCGAATGGCAGCTGTCGGCCATCCAGGGCGCATAAGCGCCCCGGAGAGGTCTTCACCTAATTGAGAAAGGCAAGCGTGCGTTCGTCGCGCTTGCCATCGCAGAATTCTTCAAGGGCTTGCTCGAAAGGCGAGCCCTTATTTGCGACCTCTGCAAACAGCGTCATCGACGAGCAGAATTTCATGTTGTCGGGTGAGCCGAGAATGTCATGGGCGGAACGGCCCGGATGGGACAGCATCGCTTGCGTGCATTCCGCAAGCCGCGCTCCCAGGATGGGGTCGGCGAGATAGGCTTCCGCTTCGGCACGCGAGGCGATGCCATAACGCTGCGCCATCGGCGAGCGCCCAAGCCCTTTTGCCTGCGGAAAGATGAACCACATCCAGTGGCTCTGCTTGAAGCCGTCGCGCAGTTCTTCGAGCACGTTCGGATACACCGCCTGCTGGGCGGCGAGAAAGCGGCCGAGATAAAAGTCATCGTGCCATTGTGTCTGACTGGGCTGTGATCCGCGCGTCTGCTCGGGCGGCTGGTTTGCCAGTGTCTGTACCATGCTTTTCTCCTTCCTTTCCCTCCCAACGGGTAAAAACGCAATCGGTTCGCCCCGGTGCTGACAAATGCGTGAAATTTTCGCGATCGGGGTTTTTTATGCTGCAATGCACCCTAGCTGGGAGGGATGGACCAATTTATCGCTGATTTCCGCGCCTATACCGATTGGCTGCCAAACTGGGTGGTCAGCATCGGCGTGCTCGTCGTCGCCGTATTCGTCGGGCTGGCGATCCACCGTCTCGCCTTCCGCATTTTTACGCGCGTGGTGGAAAACAAGGATCTGTTCTGGCGTTCGATCGTCTCACGCGGCAAGCGGCCGCTGAAGCTGGCCATCCTCACCTTCACCTTGTCCTTTGCCGCATCCATCGCGCCGCTTGCGCCGGGACCGGCCAATTTCATACGCCACCTTCTGCTGCTCGGATTCATCCTCGTGCTCGGCTGGTCAGCCAAGGCGGCGCTGCATATCTGGATGACGATCTATCTGCGTCGCTTCAAGCTGGATGCCGAAGACAATCTTCTGGCCCGCACGCATGTCACCCAGTCTCGCATCGGCGAGCGGGTCGGCGGTTTCATGATCGTGACGCTGACGATTGCCGCCATGCTGATGACCTTTCCGGCCGTGCAGCAATATGGCGTCAGCGTTCTCGCGTCGGCCGGTGTCGCCGGTATCGTGCTTGGTCTGGCGCTGCAGCCGATGCTGAAAAACATCTTTGCCGGCATACAGCTCGCAATCACCCAGCCGATCCGCATCGATGATGCGCTGATCGTCGAAGGCGAGTGGGGCAATGTGGAAGAGATCACCTCGACCTATGTGGTGGTCAAACTGTGGGACTGGCGACGGATGATCCTGCCGCTCTCCTATTTCATCGAGACACCATTCCAGAACTGGACCCGCGAAGGTTCGGCGCTGATCGGCACGGTGATGATATATCTCGATTATTCGGTGCCGGTCTCGGCCATCCGCAAAAAGGTCGAGGAAATTGCCAACGAATCAAAAATCTGGGACCGCAAGGTGGTCAATGTGCAGGTGACCGATTTCAAGGAAAGCGTGATGGAGATCCGCATCCTGATCTCCGCCCCCAGCGCGCCAAAAACCTTCGACATGCGCTGCGAGATGCGTGAAAAGATCATCGATTTCATCCAGCGCGATTATCCCGCCGCTCTGCCGCGGGTGCGGGCGGAAGGGGTAGCCAATGCCAATGGCGCCGCTGTGATGGACGGCGTTCGCCAGCATGCATTTCAGAACTGAGGTTCACCCGATCCTGACGATCTCCAGTTCCTGTCCGCCGACCGTCACCACATCGCCCACTGTCTTGCCGTGGAGAACACGCGCCACCGGCGAGACGTACGAGATCGAGCCGGCCTTCGGGTCGGCTTCGTCCTCGCCGACGATGCGGTAGGTCTGTACCCGGCCATCGTCACGCTCGAAGGTGACGAGGCTGCCAAAGGCAACGGCGTCGGTGGAGGCCGGGGCAGGGACCAGTTGCGCCGTGCGCAGCCGCTCGGACAGATAACGGATGTCGCGCAAGGGGGCGGCCGTCTGGCGCCGCTTCTCGTTGACGTCATCGATATTTTCCACCGCGGCATAGGCGGCGCGTGCGTCTGCCAATTGGCTTTCCAGCGCCTTCAGCCCCGCCTCGGTGACGAGGTTAGCGTGTTGCGAGATCGGCCGCTCGGGCAAAAACGTTTCGGCGGCCGTCTCGGCGCTTTCTTCCTTGGTGAAGGCGACGCTCACATCAAAACTCCATGGGGCAAACGAAAACAGGGATCAAACGTCCATTATGCCTGCTTTTGCAGGCGTATAACAGGGCTCCCCGGCATGGCTGCGGACGGTGGCGGTGCATTTCGTCGATGGGCGGCAGAACCATTTTTGGGTTTCACAGACTTTTGCTGCGTCTGCGAACAGTTCAGTATTTACTTAATTTGCAATTAATGGTTTTCGTGCATTGTCACCACAGTCCCGAATCCTCGGGCATCCGCCGGATATTTGCAGATGGATACAATCCACAATCTCTTTCCCTTGTTCATTGCGTCTGCTGCCATTTATTTCTTCTTCCGCTGGGTCGTTCGCGACATGAACAAGCGCGGCTGATCCAACGCATCCCCATCTCCTTTATCCGCTTGAAATATGAGGCAAAGACGCTAGTTTTCGCCGGACATATCGCATGCATGGGGATGACATGAAACGGACGGGACTTTTGCTGGTGGCGCTTCTGTGCGCCGCAACCGGCGTGATGGCGCAGACCAAGGGATCGCGGCCGGAGCCGCAGCCTGCCAGCAAACAGGAATGGGCTTCCGCTATCTCTCGAAAAATCCAGCGCGGCGTGCGTCTTCCCCGTCCGATCAAGGGCGTCAGCGGCCTCCACACGGCCAAGATCGCCTTTGTCGTGCATAGGGACGGTACGATCACGGATGTGGTCGTCCAGGAAAGTTCCGGCGTGCCGCAGGTCGATGAAGGCGCCCGACAGGCCATCCTTCGGAGTTCGCCGGTTACCGCCTTTTCTCCCGACATGACGGGCGAAACGGAAAAGGTGGTGGTGCCGATCCGCATGGAAATGATCCTGCCGAACCCAACCACCAAGGATGACGCAACCGGCCTGACCTTCACCACGCCGGCGGAGCTGGAAAGCACCGGCAAGGTCGATCCACCGGGTACGGAAACGGTCAAGTACAATCTCATCAGCACCGCGCCGGATCGCATTCCCAATGCTCCGGGATCGGCGCTTTGCCAACTCGGTTTTCGTGCCTGGGCAAAGGATCATCCGCGTTACGGCTGGTCCCAGGAAAAGCTCAATGGCGATGCCATGTTCGGCGAACTGGGCACGACCTTGCGCAGCCAGCTGGAAACGGCCGGCAAGGTGATCGAGGACACGCAGACGATCGACATGAAGGATGCAAAGGCGGTCGAGATCGTCGCGGCGCCGACATCCGGCCCTGATTTTGAAAACGTGCTGCATTACGCCGCCTTCACGGATACGCCGACCGGCCGCATCACGCTTTCCTGCGCCACGACGCGTGCGGCCATGAGTGCCGCTCGACCGGTGTTCAAGGCATTGGCGCAGACGGTGCAGATAGTGCGGTAGGCTGCCGTCCACGAGACAAAAAACGACCCAACCCGGACAGCGCAGCCCGCTTTCCGGGTTTTCTTATGAAACGGCCCCGTAAACGTTAGATTAGAATTTAGCGATATATAAAAGGCCCTAGCAATTTCGGTGATTTACACAGGGGTTGCGTCTTATCCGGGCCTCATCATGATCCTTGAACTGCAGAATGCCATTCTCGAAATGATCGCGCGCGGTGAGCCGCTCGAAAAGACCATCGATCTTCTGTGCCGCGAGGTGGAGGTGATCGCCCCCGATATCGTGTGCTCGGTTCTTTCCGTCCGGGAAGGGCTTTTGCATCCGCTGGCCGGCCCGTCGCTGCCGCCGCATTTTTCCGCGGCTGTCGATAACCATCCGATCGGCCCTGCGGTCGGGTCCTGCGGCACCGCCGCCTTTATCGGCCAGCCTGTTGTCGTCGATGATATTGCCACCGATCCGCGCTGGAGTGAATTCAAGTTTCTGGCGCTGCCGCTTGGTCTCGTTGCGTGCTGGTCCTCGCCGATCATGGTGGGCGACAGGGTGGCGGCAACCTTTGCCTTCTATTTTCGCGAAAACCGCGGCCCCAACGAAACCGAAAAGCAGATCGTCGAGGCCTGCGTGCATCTCTGCTCGATCGCCATAGAGCGCAACGAACGGGTGATGGAACGCGAGCGGCTGACCTATACCGACGCGCTGACCGGCCTTCCCAATCGGGCGCGTTTCAACAAGGTGCTGGCAGGACTCGACAATGCCATCAGCCCATGGGGCATCCTTCTCGTCGATATCGACAATCTCAAACTGGCCAATGACACGTTTGGCCATGCCGCCGGCGATGGCCTGATCCAGACGGTTGCCAGCCGCGCATCGGCCCTTGGCGGGCCGGACAGCACATTCCGGCTCGGCGGCGACGAGTTCGCCATCATCGTCTATCGGGGCAATGCTCCGAATGATCTGGAGAGGATGGCAAGCGACATCCTGTCGGCACTGTCCGCGGCCTGCAATTGTGCCGGCCATGTGGTTTTCCCGAAAGCCACGATCGGCGGCGCGCTTGCCGGCGAGGACGAGACGCCCGACACCGTGCTGCAGAATGCCGATCTGGCGCTTTACCATGCCAAGGAGCGCAGCCGCGGCCAGTATCTGCAGTTTTCCGAGGGGCTGGGCACCGCCATCACCCGCCGTTTCCGTGCCATCCGCGATGTCGGGCTGGCGCTGGCGCAGGCCCGCATGCATGCCTGGTACCAGCCGATCGTGCGGCTCGACACGCGTCGGGTGGTCGGTTTCGAGGCGTTGGCCCGCATGCGCACGCCGGGCGGCGATATCGTTTCGGCCGGGCATTTTCACGAAGCCACCAAGGATGCGCAGGTGGCCGCCGAACTCACCCAGCGCATGCTGGAGCAGGTGGCACGCGACATGCGCGTCTGGCTGGACGAGGGGCTGCCGCTGCAACATGTTGGCGTCAACCTGTCGGCTGCCGACCTTGCCGGCGGCAATCTCAACGAGCGCATCTGCACCGTGTTCGCCGATGCCGGCGTTCCGCTGAAACACGTGATCGTCGAAGTCACCGAATCCGTCTATTTCGGGCAGGGCGGGTTCGATATCGGCGACGAGATCCGACGTCTGCGGGCAAGCGGCCTGCGCGTCGCGCTCGACGACTTTGGCACCGGGTTTGCCTCGCTGACGCATCTGCTGACGGTGCCGGTGGATATCATCAAGATCGACAAATCCTTTACCGACCGACTGCGCCCGCGCGATCCGGCTGCCTTCATCGTCGAGGGTATCATCGATATCGCCCGAAAACTCGGCATCCGCGTGGTGGCGGAAGGCATCGAGGAAAATGCGCAGGCGGTGCAGCTGATGGATCTCGGCTGCGCGCTGGGGCAGGGTTACCTGTTTTCCAAGGCGGTCGATCGCGATGCCGCGGCGGTGCTTTTGCGGCATTCGGCGCAGAGGCCTGAGGAGGTTGGCGCGAACAGGCGGGCGTGAGGGGAATAGCGGCGCTTCGGAGTGCTTGCCTTGCCTTGGCAATCCGTGACAGTTTTGGCGCATGATCCTGACCATCGCCATTTCGGGCTACCGCTCCCTTCGCAACCTCGTTCTGCCACTCGAAAAGCTCACTGTCGTTACCGGTGCAAACGGCGCGGGAAAGTCGAGTTTTTATCGCGCCCTGCGACTGCTTAGCGATGTTGCGCAGGGGCGGGCCATCGCATCGCTTGCGGCAGAAGGTGGGCTTCAATCAACGATCTGGGCCGGGCCGGAGGCTTTTTCACGCGGCATGAAGGATGGCAGCGTGCCCGTGCAGGGGACGATGCGGAAAAATCCGGTGGCGCTGAAACTGGGATTTGCCTCGGAAGATTACGGTTATGCGATCGATCTGGGTCTGCCGCCGCCGCCGATGCCATCACCGCCGCCGCCAGTCTATTTTGCGCTCGATCCCGAAATAAAGGCAGAGGCGGTCTGGGCGGGCGAGGAACTGAGCCGTCGCAACGTTTTCGCGGAACGCAGAGGCCCGGTCGTCACCGCATTGTCGGCAAGTGCCCAGCGGCAGGTGCTGCTGCATGATCTGGCTTCGTTCGAAAGCATGATGACGCAATCGGCCGATCCGAAAAACCTGCCCGAGCTTCTTTATCTGCGCGCTCAGATGAACGGCTGGCGCTTTTACGATCATTTCCGCACCGACCCACAGGCGCCCGTTCGTCAGGTGCAGGTTGGCACCAGAACGCCGGTCCTGTCGTCCGATGGTGCCGATCTGGCGGCCGCCGTCGCCACCATTCTGGAAATCGGTGATGTTTCGGCTTTCCACGACGCCATCGAGGACGCCTTTCCCGGCAGTTCCGTCGAAATCATCGAGGATCGCGGCCGCTTCGAGCTTCTGATGCGGCAAAGGGGCCTGTTGCGGCCGCTATCGGCCGGCGAACTGTCCGATGGCACCCTTCGTTATCTGCTGCTCGTGGCGGCCTTGATGACGCCCCGGCCGCCAGCCCTGATGGTGTTGAACGAACCTGAAACCAGTCTGCATCCGAGCCTGCTTGCGCCTCTATCCCGCCTGATCGCGCAGGCTTGCAAGCGCTCGCAGATGATCGTCGTGTCCCATGCCGGTGAACTGGTGTCGGAACTGGGCGCTGATGGCGGCGCTCTGATGGTGACGCTGACCAAGGTGCTTGGTGAGACTGTGGCAGAAGGGATCGACGCGCCTGCCTGGACCTGGCCGGCGCGTTGAAACATTGCCAGCCCAAAGCCGACACAATCTCCTGTCATCATTTGCGGGCGCAGGCTGATGCGCATTGGTGGGAGATCGTCACATGAGCAATTCCTGTCCCGTCGTCACGCCGGCCGAACGGCAGGTGGCCGATACCCTTCAGCGTGTCGGCGAAGGACTGACGGTGGCGGTCCAGAGGGCACTGGAAGAGGCGACGCAGCAAGCCGCCGGGGAGTGGCCGGCCGGTGATCCGACGCTTGCTCCGCCACCTTACGAATATTTCGCCGCCGTGGTGCATCAGAAGATGTTTCTGCTTCTGTGCGGTGCCGATACGGAGACGATGACGGGCGGTGATCCGGTTCTTGCCGGCCATCTCATCCGCAATCAGCAGAACATCGTTGCCCATTACTGGACGGATGACGGGCAGGGCGATTGAGGTGAGGCCACTGCCATCCGAACTCCGGAGGCAAAAGCAGCCTTGCATATGCCGCCAGACTGCCCCGCGCCGGCTCGTCTTGCGCAGACACGCATTCCTTTCTATATCCGGCAGATGAAATTAAGCCCGGTTGCGGTCGATCCCGCATCCCGGCAAACATCAGCCGCTCCCATTCGAGCGCCAAACCATATCGAGAGAGTTTCGTGAACACGCTGGATTTTGACAAGAGGCCGGAAGACACGCGCGTTGTCGTCGCCATGTCGGGCGGCGTGGATTCCTCGGTCGTGGCCGGCCTTCTGAAGCGGCAGGGTTATGACGTGCTGGGCATCACGCTGCAGCTTTACGACCATGGCGCTGCCGTCCACCGTGCCGGCTCCTGCTGCGCAGGACAGGATATCGACGATGCCCGCCGTGTGTCCGAAACGCTCGGCATTCCGCACTACGTGCTCGATTACGAAAAGCGTTTTCGCGATGCGGTGATCAATCCGTTCGCCGAAGCCTATGCAATGGGCGAAACGCCGATCCCATGTGTTGCCTGCAACCAGACGGTCAAGTTCGCCGATCTTTTGGCGACGGCGCGCGAACTCGGTGCCGATGCGCTGGCGACCGGCCATTACATTCGCTCGGCGCTCAATCCTTCGCCGGAAAATCCGAACCGCCGCGCGCTTTATCGCCCGACCGATGCCGATCGCGACCAGAGCTGGTTCCTGTTCGCCACCACGCAGGAGCAGATCGATTACCTGCGCTTTCCGCTCGGTGGCATGGGCAAGGCACAGGTGCGCGAACTTGCCGAAGAAATGGGCCTCGTCGTCGCCAAGAAGGCCGACAGCCAGGACATCTGTTTCGTGCCGGCCGGCAAATATGCGGATATCATCAACAAGGTGAAGCCGAATGCGGCGCTGGGTGGCGATATCGTCCATATGGACGGCCGCGTGCTCGGCCGCCATGACGGCATCCTGCATTACACGATCGGCCAGCGCCGCGGCATCGGTGTCGCCACCGGCGAACCGCTTTACGTGGTCTATCTCGATGCCCGCTCGCGCCGTGTCATCGTCGGCCCGAAGGAAGCGCTCGATACGCACCGCGTCTACCTGCGCGACGTGAACTGGATCGGCGACGGCTCGCTTGCCGCCGACGCGGCGGACGGTTTTGCCTGCTTTGCCAAGGTGCGCTCCACACGCCCGCCGGCACCGGCGGTGCTTCGTGCCGATGAAAACGGCATCTATGTCGATCTGGCCATCGGCGAAGCGGGTGTCGCGCCGGGGCAGGCCTGCGTCCTCTATTCCGGCGAAGGTGCCGATTCGCGCGTTTATGGCGGCGGCTTCATCGAACGGTCGGAACGCGCGGCCGAGGCGGAACTGGCATTGAAGGCATTGTTGTCCACATCTGTTGCGGCCTGAAATCCGGGCTTATCGGCAGGGGAGGAAAGAACGATCCTAGTCTCCCCGAATTTTTGCCGAAAGCCTGCTTGACACTTTGGTGACACGGGTCTTATAAGCCGCACATCAAACGGCGGGACGATCGAAAACGATCTTGCCAACCGGTGTGGCTGGGTAGCTCAGTTGGTGAGAGCGCAGGATTCATAACCCTGAGGTCGGCGGTTCAATTCCGCCCCCCGCTACCAAATTTCCCTTTCTTTACATCCGATCCATACAAGGTTTTTTGGTTCACGAAAGTGTCGAGCCGCCTTTTCGTGGTTTCCGCCATAGCCTTCGGATAACGGATATAAGCGGATGACACATGCCTAGCCCCTCGCTATGAGACCAGTACGTCAGTGTATGGGGGCATGCAGACATGAATTTCAATCTTCTCAAGGCGCTTATTTTCCCTTCAAAGCGAGATCGTTATCTCACGCGCCTCTGGAAACAGAGGGGCACGATAGATCCCGGTCTGGTGGTCACCGGCTGCATTTCGGCCGGTATCGATACGCTCGGGTTTCGATATCTCGGAAAATATCCTGTCCTGCTCGATGTTCACGGCCAAAGCATCCCGGAATCGGTTTTGAGACATGGCCATTTCCAGTTCGACCTGTTCGAAACCCTTGCTGATATCTACCCGCGACGCGATGTTCGTTTCATCAACATTGGCGCAAACATCGGGACCTCATGTCTGAACGCTTATGAAGCTGGCTTTCGTGATATCGTGGCATTCGAGCCGGTTGGCCGGAATTTCCATTTGCTCACCCACAATCTCGCGTCCATCGAAGCCGATATTCGCCATCAGGCTGTCGGCGATCAAAACGGTCGCCTCACGATCCATCTCAACCGGGGAAGCACCGGCATGAACTCGTTCATGCGAGATTATGGAGATGGCGGCGAAGAGGTCGAGATCGTTCGGCTGGATGATGCGATCGAACCGGTACCAAGTTTCCTCTGGATCGACACGGAAGGATACGAGGTTCACGTTTTGCGGGGAGCAGAGCGCCACCTTGCGGAAAGCGTGCAGGGTCTTTGCGTTGAAGTAACGCCATCGATACTGAAGGCAGAGGGACTTGCGGCACTCGAAGAGATTCTAAAGCGCCACTTTACGCGGTTTTATCTCAACACGGGACCGGTACAGGAGTTGGACATCAAGCGCCTCACTGCGGATGGAAAGCATGGCAAGCAGATAGACCTGATCGCCCTGAAATGACGATGCGGCCCCGTCCAGATTCACTATTTCTCCGCTTTGGAAAATAATGACCAGCGGGTCGTTTCCTCGATCAACGGCTGCGCCAACCGGCGACGCATTTCAGTCACTGAATGTTTCCCGCTACCAAATTTTCTTCATACTATCATTGTCATCACGAATTCGGGCGCTGCTGATTGCATCCTTGGGCCCTGTCTGGCAGTGTTATCCCTAATTTGCAGGGCAGGCGTGCGATTCCGTGCATCCTGTCCAGCATCATAAGGGGAGCTCGAAACCGGTATGAATTCCAAACGCTTCAACGAATGTCTGCGTGTCATTCGCTGGACGCCCATCAATATCGCTTCAGCATTGCAATGCGATCTCTCCTGGATCGAGGCGTTGGAGGCCGGAAACGAAGAGGTTCCGGAGGGCTTGGCAACATGGCTTGAGGCCTTGGCAAAGGTTCATGAAGCCGCGCCGCCGCCAAAAACTTTTGCGGGCCACAGGGCAAAACTCTGATCGTTCAGCCAAAACACTTGCCAACATCTTCTGAGGTCATGTTCAAGACGCTCTGAACTTGTCTTTTGCTTCATTGTATCAGCTTTTATTTCACGTCCTGTGCGCTCAAGCTGGAACAAAAAAGCGTGAGTATGCGTTTCTCCGCCGTCAGACAATTGTGTGCGACCGGCTCAGGATGGGGCGGCGCCAAGGAGGAGCAAATGCTGAAGTTCATTTCGACCGCCGGTCTGGCGCTGGCGATCAGCGCAGGCGCCCTGACCGGTGCCGTCACCACCGCACAGGCGCAGGACGTGCAGCTGCGTATCGGCCCCGATGGCATTCGCCCGGTCGTGCCGGATCGCGACCGTGATCGTTACGACCGCCGCGATGACCGCCGTGCTGGCGGCTGCAGCGAACGCGATGCCCGCCGTGCCGCCCGCGAATCCGGTCTGCGCGATGCCGAAGTGACCCGCGTCACCCGTCGCAGCATCACCGTCGAAGGTATGACCCGTCGTGGTCCTGACCGCATCACCTTCGCCAATGAACGTGGTTGCCCGGAAATCTGATCCCGGCTCCTATGACGTTCGATGAAGCCCTGCCGACCCGGCGGGGCTTTTTCCATGGGATGACGGCAGAGCCCGCTTGAGCGCCGCCAACGCCCGGTCCATTGTCCACACCCTTCCGTCTCCACAGGAACAGTCTTCCATGCCTTTCTCGCTCAGCCCTGCTGCCGTGTGGCCCATTGTCATGCTGGTCGCATCCAACGTGTTCATGACCTTCGCCTGGTACGGCCATCTCAAGCACAAGGGCAGCGCCATCTGGATCGCTATCGCGGCATCCTGGGGCATCGCCTTTTTCGAATATTGCCTAGCCGTGCCGGCCAACCGCATGGGCTCGGAAGTCTATACGACGGCGCAGCTGAAGACGATCCAGGAGGTCATCACCCTCATCGTCTTCGCCGGCTTTTCGGTGTTCTGGCTGGGTGAAAACCTGACCATCAACCATGTCATCGGTTTTGCCATGATCGCCATCGGCGCGTCGTTCATTTTTCGCGCCTGAAACCGCGACAAGGCGGGGCAGATTGCCGCGCCTCACGGTCCAGCACTTGCTCCTCGCGTGCATTCGGCGATAGTTGCAATCGTCAAGTCATGCGCGCGGGAGGAATGCCGTCATGGTGGGAGAGATAACCGACGAGCGGCATTATACGCCACTGCCGCCATTCGAAACCGGCATACGCGGCCGCTGCCCGCGTTGCGGCAAGGGACATCTGTTCAACGGGTTTCTGACGCTGCGCCCCGATTGCGAAGTCTGCGGGCTGGATTATTCGTTTGCCGATCCGGCCGATGGCCCGGCCTTTTTCGTTATCTGCTTCGGCTGCGTGCCGAGCGTGGCGCTGGCCGTGTGGATCGAGGTGGCGCTGCAGGCACCCTATTGGGTCCACCTGTTCACCTCGCTTCCCTTCATGCTGCTCACCTGCATACCGCCACTGCGGCCGCTGAAAGGCTGGCTGGTGGCCAGCCAGTATTTCTACAAGGCGCAACAGGGCGAGCTGGCACGGCGCGATGCGGCTGATGCTCCCAAATCTCCCTGATTTCCAGCTTTCGCTGGCCCGAGACGGAACAAAGCGGTCGCTCAACTCATTCGTCTCGTGCAATCAGGGAGCACATCATGTCGGATGCGGAAGTCATCGAAAACGAACACCAGCGGCGTGCACTCGCCGTCGAAGGCGCGTTGATGCTGCTGATCGACGGACTGGCCTCGCGCGGCACGATTTCCGTGGACGAGGCGGAAGACATGCTGCGGGTCATCTCCAGCAGTTCGCAAGGGTCTGCCACGCGCGCGTCGAGTTCGATCAGGGTCATGAAACAGATCCGCAAGCTGCGCCGCGGTGATGGCATGGCGACGCCGGGCGCCTGATCCGGGGGATACGGAAAGCCTTAAAAACAAAGGCTTTCGACAGTGTCCCAAAAGCGGAACCTTTTCACGCCTTAAACCGTTCGCTTCACAACAAATAAAAAGGAGACTTCATCATGAACAGCATCGTCTGGCTTGTCGGCGCCGTCGTCATCGTCATCGCCGTTCTCAATCTGGTTGGTTTTGCATAAGCCGCCAAACACCTGATTTAAAAAAGGAAAGGAAATCATCATGAACAGCATCGTTTGGCTCGTCGGAGCCGTGGTCATCGTTCTCGCCGTCCTGTCCTTCGTCGGCATTGCCTGACACCTGGAGCGGTTAGGACACGGAATCAAACAGGGCGCCGATCGGCTGGATCGGCGCCCTGTTTGCGTTCTGGGCCCAAGGATTGGTGCCGCGGATCAATCCTCGGCAACCAAAAGGGTGAAATGCTGGCCGGCCAGCGCTTCAGCAACGGAAAGCTTTTCGCCGGCCGTGATCGTGCGTCCGGAAAACAGGTCACGGTACCGGCGGTTGGCGAGATTTCCGTCGAGCGGCAGGATCGTCTCGTGCCAGCCGTCCATCACCGATGGCAGGCCGGCGGGTGAGGGGTGGTGGGCGAAGGCGCTGAGCACGAGGCGGGGCGCGATCAGCACCATCGCATCGGCATCATCGGCGCGGGCAAAGCTGACGATGTTGCGGGCGCGCTTTCCGCTGGCGTTGAGGGCGATGTATTTTCCCTTGCCGAAAAGCGCTGGCTTGTTTTGGCGCAGGCGCAGCGCGCGAGCGATGATCTGCTGTTTCAGGGCGCCGCTCAGCCAGTCCTCATCGGTGACAGGAAGATGCGTGGTGGCCGACAATTGTTCGGCCAGCGCCGCGAAATCCGGCACGCGGCGATTGTCGGGATCGACCATGCTGAGATCGAGTGTCTCGCTGCCCTGATAGATGTCCGGAATGCCGGGTGCGACCAGCTTGATCAGCGTCTGGGTGATGCCATTGACGGCGCCCGCCGACCAGAAGGGCTGCATGGTGGTGATAAAATCTGAGAGAAAGATGCGGTTGGCGAACAGGCCGCGCGCATAATCGGCGATGGCCTTTTCATAGGCCTCGTTCGGGTCTCCCCAGTTGGTGCGCAGTTTCGCCTCGCGCAATGCCTTTTCGACATAACCGAGAAAGCGCTCCTGCAATGCCTCGATACCATCGTGATCATGCAGGCCAAGTTCGGCCGGCCAGACACCGGCGAGCGCCTGATACAACAGCCATTCGATCGCCGGTTCGGGTGCTGCGCCATCGGTCAACGACTGGATATGTGCGGCGTTGAGGCCGCGCCAGCGGGTGACGGCTTCGGCAAACAGGTCCGGCGCCTCGGTCAGCGCATGCAGCCGGGCTCGTGCATCCTCGCCGCGTTTGGTATCGTGGGTGGAGCTGGCCGACAGGCCAAAAGGCTGGCTTTGCAGCCGTGCCTGCATGGCGGCATGAAAATGCTCGAGACCGTAATCGCGCGGATAAGGCTCGCTGCCGACTTCGTTCAGAACCGGATGCGGGTTGATACGGAAGAACAGCGTGTCCTCGATGGATTTCGCCGTCAGCGGCCCGGTCAGCTGCTGCAGGCGGATGCGGAATGTGGTGGCCTTTTCCGCCTCTGCGGGCGACACGTCGCCGAGGATGATCCGTTCCAGCAAGGCCAGTGCGTCGTCATTGGCGCTCTCATTGCGGCGCACGTCTTCCAGAACGTTTGACAACAGCTTCTTGTCGGCATCCGGCAGGCCGTCTGCGGTGCCATAGGTGCGATAAACGGGGAAGGCGAGCATGATCTCCCGCAGCGCCGTGCGCAAGGCGTCATCTGCGACCTGGACCGTGCCGCCGATAGAGGTGCCGAGTTCCTTTGCCAGCCGCAGCAGGGTGGACACCTCGCCGGCAAAATTGCGGTCGAACATCAGTCCCTTGGCGTCGCGGACTTCCGAGACGATGTGGGTGGGACGGCCGCGCAGGCGGTCATAGGTCTGGCCGAGCGATTTCAGGCCCGCGCCGTCGGTCGTCACATCGGTGAGTTCGGCGATGAATTCGTAACCGGTGGTGCCGGAAACCGGCCAGTCGGCGGCAAGTTCCTCGCCATAGCCGAGGATCTTTTCGATGATCAGATAGGTGTCCGGGCCGATTTTTTCGCGCAGCCGGTCGAGATAACCCTTCGGGTCGGCCAGACCGTCGACGTGGTCGATGCGCAGGCCATCGACGGTGCCGTCGCGCACGAGGTCGAGCACAAGGCGATGGGCATCCTCGAACACCGCGTCATCTTCGACGCGAAGGCCGGCAAGGCCGGTAATCTCGAAGAAACGGCGATAGCTGAGGCTGTCAGCGGCGGTGCGCCACGAGGTCAGTCGCCATGGTTGAAGATCGTGTATTTTCCGCAGGTTATCGGGATCGGCGGAGAATTTTTCGAGGACGGATGCCAGCGCCATCGTATCGGTCGGGCTGAAACTGGCCTTGCTGCCGGTGGACAGAAGAGCACGCACGCTGGCGTGGAAATCCCCCGCATTTTCCGGGGACGCCTTTGCGGCGAGGGCTGCGATCTCAGTTGCGACCGGCAGACCGATGCCGCCCAGCACGGCGGCGTAGCTCGATGGATGCAGCGGGTAGCGGCTGTCGTAATAGGCAAGCGCCAGACAGCCGGTCTGCGCATCGGCGGTGATGGACAGATGCGATATCACCGTATCGAAATCGTCGCCGAGGAAGGGCAGGGTCAGCGGAAGTGCCCAGTCCACATCGAAATGGCGGGCGTAAGTGCTGTCGGCACCCCATTCGATGATATCGCGCCACCACGGGTTTTCCAGCGAGGCGGCCATGTGGTTGGGCACGATATCGAGGATGAGGCCGAGGCCGGCCTGTTTGAGGGCGGCCGACAGGGTGTCGAAACCTTCGCGGCCACCGAGCGAGGGATCGATCTCGTTGGCATCGGTGACGTCATAACCATGGGTGGAGCCGCTGGTGGCGGTAAAGATCGGCGAGGCATAGAGGTGGCTGATGCCGAGAGTTTTCAGATACGGCACCAGCGCCGTGGCGCGCTCGAATGTCATGCCGTTGCGAAATTGCAGGCGATAGGTGGAGGTGGGCAGAGCCATTATTCCGAGCCCTCCGCGCCATCGATCGTCACCACCACGTTCCAGGGCGGCAGCAGCCCGTCATTGGCGCCGGCTCTGTTGCCGGCCTTGCCGCTGGTGGTTTCGTGGATGATCTTGCCGGCGAGTTGCGGCTGTTGTGCCGCTTCGTCCGAAAGGTTGGCGGCCATCGACAGGGTGGCATCGCCGAGCTTCCAGCTGACGGCGATGGTACCGCCTTCGACGCTCAGCACTTTGCCGGCATGGCCGCGTGCCTCGCCCAGAAGCGGCACGATCTTCTCATGCCGCAGGGTCAGCATGTCCTCGACAAAACCGGTCCAGTTGCGGCCGATGTCCTTTTCGAGTTTGTCCCAATCGAGCTTGCAGGCGTCGAATGTCTTTTTGGCGTTGGGGTCCGGGATGTCGGACGTGTCGCCTTCGCCCTCGCGGAAACCGGCATGGCCGGCAAATTCCTTGCGGCGGCCCTCGCGGACAATTTTTGCCAGATCGCCATGGAAATCCGTGAAGAAAAGGAAGGGGCGGTCTTCGCCGAATTCCTCGCCCATGAACAGAAGCGGGATATGCGGGGAGAGCAGAAGAACGGTCATGAGAGCCTTCACCTTGTCTTCGCCGGCCAAGGTCAGCAGGCGCTCGCCGAGCGCGCGATTGCCGACCTGATCGTGGTTCTGGATGAAATCGACAAAAGCCGTGGGTGGCTGGTGGGTGCTGGTACTGCCGCGTTTCTTGCCGGTGGAGGCCGCGACTTCGCCCTGATGGGCAAACCCTTCGGCCAGCACGCGGGCCAGATGTTTGTGCGGATTTTTGGCGAAATCCTTGTAATAGGCATCGGTCTCGCCGGACGCGATGACATGGATGACATTGTGGAAATCGTCGTTCCACTCGCCAGTGTGATGCGGCACCGCGCCATCCTCGCCGCGTTCGTGCAGGCTGGTGATGTTGCGATTGTCCTCGGTGGTGAGGTGGATGTGGCGGCCGGGATTTTCCGCCCGGATGGTTTCCGCCACCTCGATCAGAAAATGCTTTTCGCTGTCATCGCGGATCTGGTCGACGGCATCGAAACGCAGGCCGTCGAGGTTGAATTCCTCCAGCCAGTAAAGCGCGTTTTCGAGGAAGAAGCTGCGCACGGCAGGTTTGTCATAGGCAATCGCCGCGCCCCATGGGGTAGGCGTGTCGGGATGAAAAAATTCCGGCGCACAAGCGGGCAGGTAGTTTCCGTCCGGGCCAAAGTGATTGTAGACGACGTCGAGCAGCACCATCAGCCCATGTTGGTGGGCCGCATCGACAAAGGCCTTAAAATCCTCCGGCGGGCCATAGGCGCTGTGGGGAGCGTAAAGCAGCACGCCGTCATACCCCCAGCCTCTGGTGCCACCGAACTGGGCGACGGGCATGATTTCGACAGCCGTGATGCCGAGCTTCGCGAGATAGGGCAGGCGCTCGATGGCAGAGCGGAAGGTGCCGCCAGCGGTAAACGTGCCGATATGCAGTTCGTAGATGACGGCTTCTTCCCAGGGGCGGCCGTTCCATCCGGTCGTGTGCCAGGGGTAATCGGTCGGGTCGATGACGAGGGAAGGGCCGTGCACGTCGCCCTTCTGGGCGCGAGAAGCAGGGTCGGCGATGGCCAGGCCGTCATCGAGCACGAACTGGTATTCGGCACCCGGTTCGACGCCGGTGGCAAGGATTTCGAACCAGCCATCTTGGCTTGCGGACATCGCTGTGTCCTCGCCGTTCAGGCGTAGCTGCACCTCTTTCTGGCCCGGTGCCCAGAGGCGAAAACGCACCTCTCCGGCGGCGACATATTCGGCGCCCCATGTCTTTGGAAAGGTTCGGAATTCGCTGTCATTCTTGGCAGTGATGTCGGTTGCAGGCATCAAAATCCCCATGTGATCATGACGCCCTCAACGGGCCATCCGGCCTTCGGGTTCCCGTCGTCCCGAAGGGTTTTGCTAAAATTGCTGCCGTTACAGTTCAAGCAGCGCGTAAGGGCGTCCGGTCGGCTTTTCGATATGGGCGGCTACGTTGTAAACCGGCGCGCCACCGGGCGTCTTGCCCTCATAGGTGCCGCGATGGGCATGGCCATGTACGACGGCGGTGACCGGAAAACGGTCAATGGTTTCCGCCAGCCGTGACGAGCCGAGGAAGGGGTAGATGGCTTCCGGTTCACCGGCCACGGTTTCGGCAATCGGGGCATAATGCAGCACCACCAGCGCGCGGTGCGAACGCACCTGCCGCA
Source organism: Neorhizobium sp. JUb45 (assembly GCF_004343585.1). Classification (GTDB taxonomy): domain Bacteria; phylum Pseudomonadota; class Alphaproteobacteria; order Rhizobiales; family Rhizobiaceae; genus Neorhizobium. The sequence goes on from NZ_SLYW01000001.1 coordinate 555,208, forward strand.
GTGCATTTTCCAGCCGCATGGATTCCTCCACGCTTTCCGCCACCATGGCCTTGATCGCCGGTTCGCCGAAGGAGCCGAGCATGTGGCGGCCGAAACCGCCGGCAAACCCTTTTACCCCGGCAAAGCCGACGCCGCCGATTTCCACAGCCTGACCTTCGAGTAGATGCACGCCGGCATCCTTCAGGATTTCCTTCACCTCCTCGACCGAACCGCATTCGTAATCATGATTGCCGAGGACGCCTACGACGGGGATGGTGCAGCTGCGCAGGTCGGCGGCCAGAAGCTCCGCCTCCTTCGGTTTGCCGAGATCGGTCAGATCGCCGGCCATCACGAGAACGTCGGCCTTGCCGGAAATCTCGGCGAACAGTTCCCGGTAGGACTGGCTGCCGCTTTCCTTCACATGCAGATCGGCAACGGCGGCGACACGCAGCGGCTTATGGGCGGCTTCAGCCTCGGGCAGGTCCTGCGGCGGATTGTTGGCGCTCTGGTGGATCGTTTCGTCTGTCACAGCAGTGCTCCTTCCTGGGCTTCGTCGCGGAGGTCACCTTCGCCACCCACATCGGCAAAACCCCATTCTTTGACGTCGATCTCGAAATCGATGCGCGAGAACATCCGGCCTCGACAAATCTTCATCTGTGGGGGCGGGAGCTGGCGCTGGGCGGCAAGGCGGTCGAGCAGCTCGTCCATCAGCCATTCCGGCACCTTGTCGCGCTCGGTCGGGTAGATCCAACGGAAATTCAGGAGGTGGATCAAGAGCACCTCCCAATGCACCTCCATATGGCCGAGCAGGCGTTCCCAGTCGATCTGGTCATGGGCTTTCAGGATGACATGCACGACATCGGCGCCGTCGTAGCGGTGGCGCAGCTGCACGAAACACTTGGACCAGATCAGTTCGGTCGGGGCGATGACGCGGACATTGTGACCGTGCATCTCCATCTGGCGGGCATTGTCGAGCCACAGATCACCGATCGGCATTGTGCCGTTCGAGCCGGCAAAGATGACATCGAGAAAATGCCGGCCGCGCTTGACCTTGCCGAGCCAGCGATCGTCCTCCACTTCCACCTCAAAGCCCTTGGATTTGAAATGGGCAAGGATACGAGCGTAGTCGCCGGCCTTGCAGAAAATGTCGAGATCCTTGGTCGGCCGCGATATGCCGGTATAGGCACTGACGGCAAATGTGCCGGCGACAAGAAACGGGATGTGGCAGGCGACAAGCTCTTCGATGGCTTCCGCCGCAAAGGCTTCCGCTTCGGCGTCCGCCAAAGTTGGTGAGGCCTTGGCCTCGATGTTCATTTCGTTGCCGGCGCTTTCATCGGCTGACACGCGCGGTTCGCCGCGTGGCGGAGCGGATTTTGTCTCCGACGCCGGGGTGGTGTCGCGAATGTCTGCCAGCGCCTGATCCTGCACGGCCTTCTTTTGGGCGTTCATGCGTTTCCTCCAGAATGGTTGCGCGGGACAACCCGTCTACCCGCTTTCGGTTCCCCGAAAGCGGCGGGCAAGCTCGGGTTACTTTTCGGGATTGTCGGCATTGGCTAGCGGGCTGGGGCGACCATCGTCACCGTCCGTGCCTTCACGCTGGTCGGCATCCTCGAGGTCGGATTTGACGAGGAAGGTGTCGATCGTGCCGAGCCTTGCCGCTTCACGCAGGGCTTGCGGGTTGGTGGTGTCGAGGGTTTCCTGTTCGATCGACTGGTCGAGCTTCTTGTCCTGATCGTTGTCCATGATTTTGGCCTTTCGGGTTTCATGCGTCGACAGGACAACACGTGCGGCTGGCTGTGGTTCCAAGCCGGTCGATTTTCGGAACTTCCGGTGACATCTGCCGGTTAGGTGGAATGGCGCATGTGGCGTCGAGCAAAAGGGAGTTTCAAAAATGCCGGCAGTATCGAAAGCACAGAAGGCCGCCGGTGCGGCCCTGTCCGCCAAGCGCGGCGACACAGCCAAAAAGGATTTGAAGGGCGCTTCGAAGGAGATGGAAAAATCCATGACCGAAAAGGAGCTGCGCGACCTTGCCGCGACCAAACACAAGGGCAAGCCGGAGCATCGCCCTTCCTGATTGTCGTTTGATCCGGTAACCTCCCGTCATTCGCCATTTGACCGGAGATTTTCGATGGAGAACGCGATGCCGCCGGATGAGCTCGCCAAGACGCTGGAGATCCTGCCATTGAGGGTGGGGGTATATATTCCCGACGATCTTCTGGAGGACTGGTTTGCGCCGGGCACCGGCATGAACCCGCCAAGCGAAGCGGCGCTGAAGGCAGCGGAAGCCTATGGCCGAAAATTCGAATGCGAGTTCAAATATTATCCGGAACGGCGGGAAGCCGTGTTGTGGAAATGGGTGCCGGCGATGTGAACCGCGATTGCGATCGCCCACCCGGCCCAATCTCTGGAAGCCGGGTGGAGATCTTTTCGGATCAAGCCTTGTAGCTGTCGCGCAGGGCTTCGAATTTTGCCAGCTGTTCGCTTTTCAGCTCGCGATTTTCGTCACGGCGGACGTAGATCTTCAGCATGGCCGCGCCCTTCTTGTTCATCAACCATACGGAGCAGGAGCGGCGGCCGTGGAAAGCGCGGTCCACAAAGCTGACGCCGGCGCAGTTATCCTTCTTGATATGGCCGCCGATCGGGCTGTCGCTGTGGATGTTGAACCAGCCATGGCTCTCGGATCCCACCGGCAATGCGCCCGCAGCTTCCACCACGACATCTTCGGTCTGCACGACATAGAGAACTTCGCCCCAGGTGGTGAGCTCGGTCCAGATTGAATCGAACGCATCCTTGGGCGCGGTAACGGCGACGCCCTCCGGCAGAAGTTCGAGGATTTCGGCCGGCGTCACCCGTGCTTCGGTGGCGATCGTCTCGACCATGTCATCGGGTTTGGCGGCAAGGGCGGCAGAGGCGCGAGCGCGTCGCTCGGTGCTATTTTCGGATTGGGCGTCCATGTGAAAAGACCTCAAGCGACTTCGGCGCGGGCGCCGGTCTTGTCTTCGTGGATAATGACTTCAAAACCTTCGAAATGCGGGCCGGAGAGATATTCGACCTTGCCACGGTTGGCGCCGGCATTGGCGTGGGCCGCGCGGAACTGTTCCGACTTCGTCCAGGCGACAAAATGCTCCTGGGTCTCCCAGACGGTGTGCGAGGCATAAAGCGTATGGTCTTCTGCCTTCGGGCCTTTCAGCATGTGGAATTCGAGATAACCGGGCAAGGTGGAGAGGTGGCGCTCGCGGTTCTTCCAGATGCCCTCAAAAGTCTCTTCAAAACCGGGGACGACACGGAAGCGGTTCATGGCGATATACATTGATTATCTCCTCTAGTGATTTCGGTTTTTTGTTCAGGCACGGCCGTCGGGCCGGCTGACGATGAAGGCGGATGAGCCGAGCATGATGACGGCAACCAGTACAGCCAGCCACGGCGCCGGATGGCTGCCGAACCAGAAGCCGACATAACTGGCCGCCATCAGACAGATGGCCATGATTTTTGCGCGGCGTGATATGCCGCCATGTTCCTGCCAGTTCCTGAGCGGCGGGCCGAAGGTCGGATGGTTCAGGAGCCAGGCTTCCAACCGTGGCGATGAGCGGGTAAAACAGGCAACGGCGAGCAGCAGGAACGGTGTCGTCGGCATGACCGGCAGGAATGCCCCGATCACGCCGAGCGCGACGAAAAACCATCCGAGACAGAGAAAGACGATGCGCATTCCAAAATCCTGTTTCCAATCGGGCGCGACGATATGCGCTTGCATCAAAGGTCGCAATTCCTTTCCGCAAATCTCCACTTTTGTGAAGGGGGAGGCGGTACTGGATATTTGAGTCCTGCTCATTATATTGCGCCGCAACACTGCAACCTGAAAACTCGAGGTGTCGATGTCGAAGAAGAAAGTGCTCGTGGTCGGCGGTGCCGGCTATATCGGTTCGCACAACTGCCTGCTTCTGGCGGAAAGGGGTTATGAGCCGATCGTCTTCGACAATCTCTCCAATGGCCATTCCGAATTCGTCAAATGGGGACCGCTCGAACAGGGCGATATCCGTGACCGCGCGCGGCTGGATGAGGTGTTTGCCAAGCACAAGCCGGATGCCGTGCTGCATTTCGCGGCACTGATCGAGGTGGGGGAATCGGTGAAAAACCCGGTCGCCTTCTACGACAACAATGTCATCGGCGCGCTGACGCTGCTGTCGGCCGCCATGGATGCCGGCGTAAAAGCGTTCGTGTTCTCCTCGACCTGCGCCACCTATGGCCTGCCGGATTCGGTGCCGATGGATGAAACGCACAAACAGGCGCCGATAAACCCTTATGGCCGCACGAAATTTATCGTCGAGCAGGCGCTCAAGGATTACGGCACCTACAAGTACCTGAAGTCCGTCATGCTGCGCTATTTCAATGCGGCAGGCGCCGATTTCGAAGGCCGCATCGGCGAATGGCATACGCCGGAAACCCATGCCATTCCGCTCGCCATCGAGGCCGCACTCGGACGCCGTCAGGGCTTCAAGGTGTTTGGCGATGACTATGACACACGCGACGGCACCTGCGTGCGCGATTATATCCATGTGCTGGATCTGGCCGATGCGCATGTGCGGGCGGTGGATTATCTGCTGGCCGGTGGCGAGACTGTCGAGCTTAATCTGGGGACAGGCACCGGCACGACCGTGAAAGAGCTGCTTGGCGCGATTTCGGCTGTTTCCGGCAAGCCGTTTCCGGTGGAATATGTCGGCCGCCGCGATGGTGATTCCACCACGCTCGTCGCCAATAACGACAAGGCCAAGGCCGTGCTCGGCTGGGAACCGCAATATACGCTGGACGATATCATCCGGTCCGCCTGGGACTGGCATTCGCGCAGCAACCACATACTGACTTGAGGATTTTCATTCATGGCAAAACTGGTGCATTCGATGATCCGCGTTCTCGAAGAGGCGCGGTCGGTCGATTTTTACGAGAAGGCATTTGGCCTGACGATTGCCGAACGCGTGCCCTTTGACGGTTTCACGCTGATCTATCTTTCCAACCCGGAAACCGGTTTCGAGCTGGAACTGACCGTCAATGACGGCAAGACCGAAGCCTATGAGCTGGGCAATGGTTACGGTCATCTGGCGGTGACGGTTGCGGACATCGAGGCGGAATACCAGCGCTTCACCGATCTCGGCCTCACCGTCGGCAAGCTGGTGGAGATGCCGCGGGACGGAAAGCCGTTCGCGAAATTCTTCTTCGTCACCGATCCGGATGGCTACAAGACCGAAGTCATCCAGCGCGGCGGACGGTTTCAGTAAACAGGGAGGATCGGCCATGGCGGACACCGGCATCAGGCTCGAAGAGACGTGGAAGCTCGCGCTCGAAGAGGAATTCGGCAGTGCCTATATGGCCGATCTCAAACAGTTTCTCGTCGCTGAAAAGCAGGCGGGAAAACGTATCTTTCCAAAGGGTTCAGAGTATTTTCGCGCACTTGACCTGACCCCGCTCGACGAGGTCAAGGTGGTGATCCTCGGGCAGGATCCGTATCACGGTGCGGGGCAGGCGCATGGCCTGTGTTTTTCCGTGAAGCCGGGCGTGCGCACACCGCCGTCGCTGGTCAATATCTACAAGGAAATGCAGGCCGATCTTGATACCCCGCCTGCAAAACACGGTTTTCTCGAGCATTGGGCCGAGCAGGGTGTGCTGCTGCTCAACAGCGTGTTGACGGTGGAAGAGGGCAAGGCCGCCGCCCATCAGGGTCAGGGCTGGGAAAAGTTCACCGATGCCGTCATCCGCACCGTCAACGACGAATGCGATGGCGTGGTCTTCATCCTCTGGGGTTCCTACGCCCAGAAAAAGGCGGCCTTTGTCGATCAGGAACGGCATCTGGTGCTGAAATCGGCGCATCCGTCGCCGCTCTCGGCGCATAACGGTTTTCTCGGTTCGCGACCGTTTTCCAAGACCAACGAGTATCTGCTGTCGATCGGCAAGGATCCGGTGGACTGGCAATTGCCGGACAGCGTTTGATGGCGCTTCAGTGAACGACGGATCTTTTCCGTCGTCATTTATCGAACAATGCGTTCGAACCCGATCCTCTATCCAAATTGCGATCCATCAACCATCTTCCCTGCATCAAACGGGTTCAGACGAACCCTTCAGAGAAGGGATATTTCCATGCTCGACCAGATCAAAGGGCTTCACCACGTCACCTCGATGGCTGGCAGCGCCCGCACCAACAACCGGTTTTTCACCGACACGCTTGGCCTGCGCCGCGTCAAGAAGACCGTCAATTTCGACGCGCCCGATGTCTATCACCTCTATTACGGCGATGAGGTCGGCACGCCCGGTTCCGTCATGACCTATTTCCCGTTTCCGCATATCGCTCAGGGCCGTCAGGGCACCGGCGAAGTTGGCACGACCGTGTTTTCCGTGCCGGAAGGTTCGCTGGGCCATTGGACCGATCGTCTCACCAAGGCCGGTTCGCAAGGCTTGAAGGCTGATGAAGCATTCGGCGAAAAGCGCCTGCATTTTGCCGGCCCCGATGGCGATGGTTTTGCACTGGTGGAGGTCAAGGACGATGCCCGCGCACAGTTCACCGGCAATGGTGTCGGCGCCGACGATGCGATCCGTGGCTTCCATTCGGCCTCGCTGCGCCTTCGTGATGAAGGAGCGACGGCCGAGCTTCTGAAATTCATGGGTTACAGCCAAGTCGACAACAAGGACGGCGTGCTGCGGCTTGGCCTGCCCGGCGGCAATGGCGCCGATTTCATCGACATCGAAACCATGCCGAACATTTCCAATGCTCGTCTCGGCGCCGGTTCGGTTCACCACATCGCCTTTGCCGTTGAGAACCGCGAAAAGCAGCTCGAAGTGCGCAAGGCGCTGATGGACACCGGTTATCAGGTGACACCGGTGATCGACCGCGATTATTTCTGGGCGATCTATTTTCGCACGCCGGGTGGTGTGCTGTTCGAGATCGCTACCAATGAACCGGGCTTCGACCGCGACGAGGATACCGCCCATCTCGGCGAAGCACTGAAGCTGCCGAGCCAGCATGCGCATCTGCGCAAGACGCTGGAAGAGCATCTGGAGCCGCTGGAAGGCTGACACGCCCTTGATGGAGCCGCCGGTGATGGCTGGCGGCCCCGGCTTCCACATTGAGAGGAATTTTACGATGAGCACTGAAAATTATCTGCATCGTGTCCGCGCTGGCGCGCCGGGTGCACCGATCCTCTTCGTCTTCCACGGCACAGGCGGTGACGAGAACCAGTTTTTCGATTTCGGCAGCCGGTTGCTGCCGCAGGCGACGGTGATCTCGCCGCTTGGCGATGTTTCGGAACACGGCGCGCCCCGCTTTTTCAGACGGACGGGCGAAGGCGTTTATGACCTTGTCGATCTGGCGCGTGCGACAGCGCGGATGAGCGAGTTCGTGGCTGCCAACAAGGAGAAATATGGCGCATCCAACGTGCTTGGCCTCGGCTTTTCCAATGGCGCCAACATTCTCGCCAATGTGATGATCGAGCAGCCCGGCCTGTTTGATGCCGGGGCGCTGATGCATCCGCTGATCCCTTTCCAGCCGAAGGCGAGGGCGGGCGATGCGCAGGCGCGCGTGCTGATCACCGCCGGTGAACGCGATCCGATCTGCCCGGTGCCGCTGACCAACGGGCTTGCCGAGTATCTCCGCAGCCAAGGCGATACGGTGGAGCTTGAATGGCACCCCGGCAGCCACGAAATCCGCCCCAACGAGATCGAGGCGGTGAAGCGGTTTTTCGAGCCATATGGGGCTTGATACGTGAAAGGGCGTCATGTTTTGGCGTCCTTTTTTCATGGCACCCAAGCAATCAAAATGCCCGAAAGGGTGTTTTTACGTGGAGCTCCCAAGCTTATTCGTAAAATATGCTGCAAATCTGCAATAGTTATTCAAAATTCATTTGCTGAATTTCTTGATTTCCGGTTGCTCCGGGCGAATTCCATTTACATCGCGCTGAATTATAAATTCTAATCCCTTTGCGGGTGGTGCGGGGGCACGCATCCGGGTCTGGAGCGAAGGGGAAATTCATGCGCATGCTTGTTTCGGGTGCGATCGTCACCCTTTTGATGTCGCTACAGCCTGCAGCGGCTTCCAATCTCATCGCCAATATCAGCCTGTCCACGCAGACGATGACCGTTTCCGAAAACGGCTCCGTCCGCTACCAGTGGAAGGTGTCGACGGCGCGCAAAGGCTATGTCACGCCGCAGGGTAGCTGGTCGGCCAAATGGCTCTCAAAGAATCATCGCTCGCGCAAATACGATAATGCGCCAATGCCTTACGCGGTTTTCTTCAATGGTGATTATGCGGTGCATGCCACGTTCGAGACAAAACGGCTGGGCCGACCCGCCTCGCATGGCTGCATTCGCCTTCATCCGGAAAACGCTGCCGCCTTTTTTGCGCTGACGAGCCGTCACGGGCTCGCCAATACGCGCATCACGGTCAGCCGGTAATCAGTAGCCGCACTGGCGCAGCTGTGCTTCGTAACGCTGCGCCATGTTGGCTGATTTCTGCGCCGCGCCGCGGATCGCTGTGGTGAACTGGCCGCGTTCATACCCTTTATGGCCGGCATAATAGGCGAGATAGAGGTTGCGGCTGTCGGTGCGGGCGATGCCGTTCAGGCGGCTCGAGCGGTTATGGTACCAGCCGACAAAATGGACGGCGTCGCCAAAATTGCTGCGGCGGGCATTCCAGCGGCCGGTGTCCTTCTGGTAGGTTTTCCACGTGCCGTCGAGCGCCTGCGCATAACCGTAAGCGGAAGAAATGCGGCCCCAGGGAATGAAACCGAGCACGTATTTGCGGCGCGGCTTGGCATAGGGCTGGAAACTGGATTCGACATAGATCGTTGCCATCAGCACCGGAACCGGCACGCCGAATTCCTGCTCGACGCGCTTGGCGTCACGGGCCCAGTTGTTGAACAGGCCGTCTCTTTGGTCAAAAATGGCGCAGGCATTGTTGATCCGGCTCGGCGCACTGGCGCAGCCGGTCAGAGCCAAAAGCGCGATGAAAAACGCAATACGCATCGCAGAAACTCGGGTCATGAGAAAAGTGATGCTCCTTAAAATTTAATGAAAAGTTTACGTAATCCGGCGGCGGGTGATTTGCCTGTTGAGATCGCGGTTCTGTGAAGAGCAGGACAATGTTATTTTTCTGCGGCAAAGCGTCACCTCGCGTCAGCCCCGTGATTTGATAATAGCCAAGGTCAAGAACTGGCCGATGGGGCACAGTCGGGGAGCCAGGTATTTGTCGAAGCGCAGTTTTTCGTTTCCGGTTGCAGATGTTCGGGCGCGTGCGCTCGGGGAAATCCATTCGCGGCCCTACACGCTTTTGCCCCTGCCGCGGGTGATCTTTCAGGTCGCCTTCCTGACCGAGGAAAATTTTGCAGGCGATCAGGCAATCCTGGCCGAACTGTCGCTGGGGCAGGGCATACCGGCGCCGGCGCCCGATACCAGCCACCACACCATGACCTGGGGAAGCGGCACTCTGCGCTGGGAGCGGCACACGGAATTCTCCACCTATTTCTGGGATACGCCGGCACCCGCCACATTCGGCGCCGAAATTCCGGTCAATCCTTTTGGCGCACGGTTTGCAGCACCTGGCGCGTTCATCTCCGGCGTGCGCATCGAAATTCGCCCTTCGCATGAGGACATGACGGACGTCATCGTCGGTTTCGATCAGACCAGTCTCTGTCAGAGCGTGGTGGCGGATGGGCAGGCCACTGTCGTCACCGATTTCCGTCAGGATGGCGACGGGCTGACAAAGTTTCTCGTCCTCGATCACGGCATGACGGAAGCGGCGCGCGGCATGCTGGCCCAGCGTATTCTCGATATCGAGACCTACCGGACGCTGGCCATGATGGGCCTGCCGCTGGCGCAAAACCTGTCACCGGAAATCCGCGAAATCGAGGCGGAGTTTACCGGCATCACCCAGCGCATGAAACAGCATGCGCGCGGCGAGGCCGACAGCATGCTGGCCGAAATCACGGCGCTGGCCGCTGAACTGGAAGCAAACGCGGCGCTCAGCCTTTATCGTTTCGGTGCCAGCCGCGCCTACAACAATATCGTGCTCGACCGTGTCTCGACGCTGGGTGAAAAGGCAGTACCCGGTTCGGAAACGTTGGGAGGTTTTCTGCAGCGCCGCCTGGCGCCGGCCATGCGTACCTGCCAGTCGGTGGAGGAGCGTCAGGCCAACCTGTCACGCAAGCTGACGCGCGCCACCGCGCTTCTGCGCAGCTGGATCGATGTCGATCTGCAGAAGTTCAACACCGAAATTCTTGCCTCGATGGACAAGCGCGCGCATCTGCAATTGCGCCTGCAGCAGACCGTCGAAGGCCTGTCGGTCGCGGCGATTTCCTATTACGTCATCGGTCTTGTGGGATATCTGGCAAAATTCGCGCATAATCTCGGCGTGCATATCGCGCCGGAAACCTTGACGGGCGCGGCAGTGCCGTTCGTGGTGCTGGGCATCTGGCTGACGGTTCGGCGCATTCGCAACAAGCACAGCGACTGAGGTTTTTCGTCAGGCGCTGTCATGGGGGAGACCCGACATGCTTCGTCTGACGTCCGCCTGCATCGTGCTGATTGCCAGCGTTCCCGTTTCGGCCGCCTCGCTGCCGTCCGACGTGCAGACCTTTGTGAGCGAGCGGGAAAACTGCGATCATTTTCGCGGCGAGGAGCCTTATGATGCCGATCGCCGACGCGAGATCGAGGCAGCACTCGACCGTTATTGCCGTGGCACGGATGCCCGCCTCGACGGGCTGAAGAAAAAGTACCGAAACGCGCCCGCCGCCGTTCGCGACCTGTTGAACGGGTTCGAATACCCGATCGAATAGATCAGGCCGCCGCCGTCTCTTTCGGCTTCCAGCGTTCCGCAATGGCAATGCCGCCGAGCGCCAGCGTCAGCGCGATGATGTGGAACGCGAAAAGCTGCTCGCCGAGGATGGCCACCGACAACAGTGTTCCGAACACGGGCACGAGGTTGATGAACAGGCCGGCCCGGTTGGCGCCCAGTTCGATGACGCCGCGGATATAGAGGATCTGCGCCACCAGCGAGGCAAAGAGGCCGGTATAGAGGGTTGCGGCCCAGCCGGTAAGGTCCGGCAGCAGCAGGTTTCCGGCCTGATATTCCCACGCCATCAACGGCACGGAGGAGGCGAGAGCGGCCAATGCCGGAATGGCCATCAGCGTGCGCCAGTCCACCGGCGGGCGCCAGCGCAGTGCGATCGTATAGGCGGCGTAAGCGATGATGGCAAAAATCATCAGGCCATCGCCATAATTGACCGTCAGCGCCACCAGCGTGCTGAGATCGCCATGCGCGGCGGTCAGCGCGACGCCGACCAGTGTCAGGGAGAAGCCAAAGATCTGTGCGGCAGAGACGCGGATGCGAAACAGCACGAAATTGGCAACGAAAATGAGGAAGGGGATGGCTGCCTGCTCGATCGTGACATTGATCGCCGTCGTATAATGCACGGCGGAATAGAGCAGGGCGTTGAAGAAAGTGTAACCGACCACGCCGAGGAAGATCAGCACCGGAAGATGTTTTTTCGCGACCGGCCAATCCTTCCTGATCTGCGGCAGCGAGATGGCGAGAATCACCATCACCGCCACCATCCAGCGGAAGAAAGTGAAGGTCATCGGGCTGATATGGCCGACCGCCAGCTTGGCAACAACGGCGTTTCCACCCCAGCAAAGCGTAGCAATGATCAGAAAAAGATAGGCCCTGCCGTGCACGCGCGTCCTCCGTGAATGTCCGGCAAGTGCGCTGCCTTCCGGTCGTTTTGGCCGTGCAGTTATCGGCCCCGCGGGCGATTTGTCACGTAAAAACCACAAGCACGTTGATAAAGCGGTCGCTTTCCGCGGATCGGCACAGTATAGATGCGCCGGTTTGAGTAGGCGCAACGGCTTGCGCCGCAAGGCAGGATATCGTGAAATGACGAATGTCGTGGTAGTGGGTTCCCAGTGGGGTGACGAGGGCAAAGGCAAGATTGTCGACTGGCTTTCTGAGCGCGCGGATATTGTTGTCCGTTTCCAGGGGGGGCACAATGCCGGCCATACGCTCGTCATTGACGGCGTCAGCTACAAGCTTTCGCTGTTGCCGTCGGGTGTTGTGCGTCCGGGCAAGAAGGGCGTTATCGGCAATGGCGTCGTGGTCGATCCGCATGCGCTGATTGCTGAAATCGGCCGTCTGGAGGCGCAGGGCGTCATCGTGACCCCGGACAATCTGCGAATCGCTGAAAATGCGACGCTGATTCTGTCGCTGCACCGCGAACTCGATGGCATGCGCGAAGACGCGGCCTCCAATAGCGGCACCAAGATCGGCACCACCCGTCGCGGCATCGGCCCGGCTTATGAAGACAAGGTCGGCCGTCGCGCCATCCGCGTCATGGATCTGGCCGACACCGATGCGCTGGAAGCCAAGGTCGAGCGTATCCTCAACCATCACAACGCGCTTCGTCGCGGTTTCGGCGCTGCCGAAGTCGAGCACAAGGACATCATGGAGGAACTGACCTCCGTGGCTGACCGCATCCTGCCCTTCATGGAAAGCGTGTGGGAACTGCTCGACAAGGAGCGTCGTCAGGGTTCGCGTATTCTCTTCGAAGGTGCTCAGGGCTCGCTGCTCGACATCGACCACGGCACCTATCCGTTCGTTACCTCGTCCAACACCGTTGCCGGTCAGGCATCTGCCGGTTCGGGCATGGGTCCGGGTGCGCTGGGTTACATCCTCGGCATCACCAAGGCTTACACGACCCGCGTCGGCGAAGGTCCGTTCCCGACCGAACTGAACGATGAAATCGGCCAGTTCCTGGGTGAAAAGGGCCATGAATTCGGCACCGTCACGGGGCGCAAGCGTCGTTGCGGCTGGTTCGATGCGGCACTGGTGCGCCAGTCGGTTGCCACCAACGGCATTACCGGCATCGCGCTGACCAAGCTCGACGTGCTCGATGGTCTGGAAGAACTGAAGATCTGCGTCGGCTACATGCTCGACGGCAAGCGGATCGACCACCTGCCGGCAGCCCAGGCTGCACAGGCCCGTGTCGAGCCGATCTATGTAACGCTGGAAGGCTGGAAAGAGTCGACTGTCGGCGCCCGTTCGTGGGCCGATCTGCCGGCGCAGGCGATCAAATACGTCCGTCAGGTCGAGGAATTGATCGGCGCGCCCGTCGCCCTACTTTCCACCAGTCCGGAGCGGGACGACACCATACTTGTGACGGACCCGTTTGAGGACTAATATCCTAGTTTGACACATCTTTCACGCGGGCCTTGTCGGTCGGTGATCAAGAGAAAGTATCGATGGCTGATTTTGTAGCGGTTATTCGCCGGACCGTAGACGGTCTGGCGAACAATACTCCCGAGATGCGGCTGCGGGTGTATGACAAGGCGCGCGGTGCTGTTCAGCGGCAGCTCGAGAACATGAAGCCGCGCCCGTCGGACGACATGCTCCGCCGCCAGATGGACAAGCTGGAAGCGGCGATCACCTCCGTCGAGGCCGAGCATGCGGAAGCATTGCCGGCATCGGAGCCGGCTGACGCGCCCGTTCTGGCCCCGGCTGCATTTGCGCAGGAAACCGTCGATCCGGTTCGCGAGCCTGAGCCGGCCGCCGCGCCGATCGTGGATGATGCCGCTTCGTCCTATTCGGACAGTGCCTATCAGCATGCCGAGCGGGCAGACGATGCCTACGAGCCGCCTGTATACGAGCCTGCCGCGTATGAACCGCCGGTTTACGAGCCGGCGCCTGCTGTCGATGCCTATGCTGATGCGGATCGCTACGATGCGCCGGTCGAGGAAGACCGCGCAGAGCCCTACGCTCAACATGACGCCACGGCCGACGAGCGCCGCGACGATGTGTACGAAGCTGCGGTGCCGCCCGCCGAAATCCCACGCTGGGATGAGCCGGCAGAGCCGGTTGCCGCACCTTATCCCGACGAACCACCGTTTCGTCGCGAACCGGAATTTCCGGAAACTGTCGCTTATGCGGATGATCAGGATCGCCTGATCCCTTCCCATGCGCCGACTTTCCCGGAGCAGACTTCGATCTGGCCGGAAGATCCGGATGCGCCGCATCGCCCGCTTGACGAGGTTCACGAGCAGGATTTCGGTGGCGAGCGCGACACCCAGCATGCGACGTCACGCCTTGTGGAGCCGATGGCGGATTTCGCCGAGACGCCTGCAAAAGCCGAAGAACCAAGCTGGTTCCAGGCCGTTGAGCCTAACAACGGTCCCGATCTGTCCTCGGCTGAAGCCTGGGCCAATCCTGTCGAGCTGCCGCGCCATTCGGACGATGTTGCCCCGGCAGCATTTGGCGAGCGGACGTTTGACGACCGCCCTGCGGCGGAGAGTTTTGACGCGCATTTCGAAACGCCGGTCAACGCCGCTGCCGATGCCAGAATGCCTTCGGTATCGGAACTGCCGGAATTCGGCTCGAAGACCGATGCCGCACCGGCGCAGGCTTTCCCCGACGACAACGATCCCTTCGCGGAATATCTTCGTGGCCAACCGGATGCGGCAGCCGTTCCCGGCGTTGCTGCCATCGGTGCCGCAGGCGTTGCCGCCGCTGCGACGACCGGACAGGCAAAGCCTGCCGATCCCGATCCATGGAACGATCTCGAAGAGCTGATCGGCTACAACAAGGCGGCCGCCGCTGCTGCCGAAACGGCGCCGGCGACGCAGGACGATGAGCTTCATGATGACATGATGCCGCCGCCGGTGCGTCCGTATCGCGCCAAGCCAAAACCGAAGCGCAGCTTTGGTCCGCTCATTCTTGCCGTCCTCGGTCTCGTCATCGTTGGTGGTGGCGGTTACGTGGCGTGGTCCAACTGGGATGCGGTCGATGAGCTGATCGGAAGCGTTACCGGATCCGAGACCTCGGGCACGAACACAACGCAGCCTACGCAGCAGGCGACAACGCCGCCGCCGGCTGGCCAGACGCCGCCGGCAGGTGGCAACACGGCACCGGCGCAGACGCCTGCCAATGGTCAGGCCGCGAACGGTACGACACCGCCTGCGGCCGACGGTACCGCGGCCGGTCAGAAATTCACGCAGCGCCTGCTGTCGAACGGCACTGAAGTCGACGAAGGTGCCGGTGGTCCGCCAGCCTCGGGTGGTGGCCAGTCGGTTGCCCAGCTCAACAGCCCTCCTGGCGCACCGGCCGCAACGCCAAATGAAGCGGCACCGGTTGCAGGTGGTACGCCGGCTGCAAATGCGCCTGCCGTCAACCCGGCCGATACGGCTGCCGTCAGCGGCGAAAAGATGTTTCTTTACGAAGAGCGTCTCGGTCAGCCGGCTCCGACCGCCGTCGAAGGCAATGTTTCATGGTCGCTTCAGAACGAGCCGGGTGAAAACGGCCGCCAGGAACCGACCGTTCAGGCGCGTATCAACATTCCGGGTCGTGGTCTGACGGCGCTGGTCACGTTCAAGCGCAATACCGATGCGTCACTGCCGGCAAGTCATCTGATCGAACTTGTCTTCTCGGTCCCGCCGGACTTCGAAGGCGGCGCGATCGACAGCGTTCAGCGTATTGCCATGAAGGATACCGAGCAGGATCGTGGCACGCCGCTGGTTGCGGTTCCGGCCAAGATCACTGACGATTTTCACATGATCGCGCTCAACGACTTCCCGGATGCACGCGCGACCAATCTGGAACTGCTGCGTTCGAAGAACTGGCTCGACATTCCGCTGGCCTATCGCAACGGCCGCCGCGCACTGTTGACCCTGCAGAAGGGGCCAGAGGGTATTCGTGCCTTCAACACGGCCATTCGCGAATGGTCGAGCGCCACGCCTTCGACGGGCCAGTGAGCGACACAGTCAAAAAACAACTGGACCAATCCGGCCGCAATGCTGCGGCCGGAAATGGCGCGCCGCCTGAACGCGGTTTCAACGCGCTTGTGCCGGAACTCGATGTGTCCGACATCGCTGCCAGCCTGCATTTCTGGTGTGATCTTCTCGGCTTCCATGTGGTTTATGATCGCCCGGCAGCCGGTTTTGCCTTCCTTGAAAGGGAGACCGCACAGGTCATGATCTGCCAGGTGAATGGCGAGTGGGTGACCGGTCCGCTGGAGCGTCCCTTCGGGCGTGGCATCAATCTTGAGATGAAGGTATCCGACGTTTCCGTCATCGCTGCTGCGCTGGAGGCCGCCGATTGGCCGCTGTTCCGTCCAGTGAAGGAAAGCTGGTACCGCGCTGGTTCTGAAGAACGCGGCGCGCGCGAGTTTCTGGTGCAGGACCCGGATGGATATCTCCTGCGCTTCTCGCAGTCGATCGGCATCCGTCCCGTCGCGATCTGATCGCTTGGATTAAATTTTCACACGCAAACTTGCCGCAGTGACAGCGGCTTTGCGAAATGGCATGGAACAACCATGCGTTTCGTCAGAAAAATCATCGCGGACAGAATGAGCGGCGGGGTTCTTGCCCTGCTGCTTTCGTTCATGATGATGCTGGACGGCGCGATCGGCGCGCATGCGCTGGGCGCGATGGCGGCGGCCGAGCAGGTAGCTGCGGCGCAGATCATCTGTTCCACCGATACGTCAGGCCATGATGTTCATGGCGTCGAACCTTCCCATCACAAGCAGGGCGGCAAGGCCGAGCATCCCGAATGCTGTTCCGCCGCCTGCCAGTTCGCCGCGCAAGTGGCGGCAGCCGATCTTCCGGCCGTGCCTGCGCCGCACTGGCCGCCGCTGCGCAATGACAATGTCACCGCACGTTTCACGCCGCATGTCACTCTGCAGCTGGCGGGCCTTTTCAAGGACGCGCGCGGACCACCTCACTTCTTCATTTGATGACTGCTGCTGCCGGACAATGAACCGGCCTGTCTTTTCTTATGGAGGCTTGAATGCCCTGTTCCTTGCTGGCGGAGCCCGTGCGCCCGCCTAAACTACACGTGTCGTTTGCTCAAACTTCGGGAGTGCTGCCATGACCTCGGCTCCCGTCAACGCTTCCGTGTCATCGAATAGCGCAGCTCTCCGCGCCTTTCTCACCCGATTGCATTTCTACGTCGGCCTGTTCGTCGGGCCGTTTCTGCTTGTCGCAGCGATCACCGGCACGCTTTATGTGCTGACCCCGCAGATCGAGGCCGTGATGTATCGCGACCAGTTGGTGGCGCGCACTGACGGCCCGGCACGACCCTTGTCCGAGCAGATCGCGGCGGCGCGTGCTTCGATCGGCGAGGGACCGAGACTTTTTGCCGTGCGGCCATCGACGGAGCCGGGACTTACGACGCGGGTGATGTTCACGCAGGCGGGTCTCGGCGAATCTGAGACACGCACCGTGTTCATCGATCCGGCCTCTCTGGCGGATCAGGGTGAATTGATCACCTATGGCACCAGCGGTATCCTGCCATTCCGCATTACGCTTGATTATCTGCATCGCAATCTGCTGCTCGGCGATATCGGCCGCCATTACAGCGAGCTTGCCGCCTCCTGGCTTTGGGTATCGATCCTCGGCGGCGTGCTTTTGTGGTATTGGCAGCGTGGCGTGAAGAGATCGGCTTCGGCCAAGGTCAGCACGCACCAGCGCTCACGCCGGCTGCATGTGGTGATCGGGCTGTGGACGGCGATCGGTTTCCTCTTCTTGTCCGCCACTGGCCTGACATGGTCGCGCTGGGCGGGTGGCAATATCGATGTCTTCCGCAACACCGTCGGCTGGATCACGCCGGCGATCACCACCTCCCTCAACCCGGCGGCCGAAGCGCCGGTTCTGGGCGAACATGCCGCGCATGGCATGGGGGCTGCTGTCGAAACGGCGGCCGCGGCGTCGGAAAAGGACATGGTCGCCCGTTTTGATCCCGTCGTGGCGTCCGCCCGTGCTGTCGGCATCGATTCACCGATGATCGAGATCCGTCCGCCGCGCACCGAGGGGCAGGCGTTTCGCGTCAGCGAATATGATCGCAGCTGGCCCACCCAGGTGGATACGATTGCGGTTGACCCGAACACATTTGCCGTTACCAGCCGCGCCGATTTCGAAAGCTTTCCCATCGTCGCCAAGCTGATCCGCTGGGGCATCGATGCGCATATGGGCGTGTTGTTCGGTATCGCCAATCAGGTGCTGATGGCCGTCTTCGGCATCGCCCTGACGGCGATGATCATCTACGGTTATCGCATGTGGTGGACGCGCCGTCCGGCACCGGGCGGTTCGGTGCGCACGCTGATGCGCAGCTTCTCCTATCTGTCGCCGGTCGCCAAAGTGGTTTCGTTTGCGGTCGCGATTGCCTTCGGCGTGGCGCTGCCCGTGATGGGCGTCAGCCTGCTGGTGTTTCTGCTGATCGACTTTTTCCGTGCGGCACTGGGCGAAATGATGGCGGCAGAACAGCGCAATATGCCGCCCGGCAGGCGGTAGTCTACAAACAAAAGAACCCGCGGCATCGACCGCGGGTTCTTCGTTCGTCGTAGCTGCTTTTATCAATCAGGCGCGCGGACCAGGATCTTGATCTGGCTTTTTTCGGCCACCAGCGTGTCAAAGCCCTGCGTGACGATGTCGTCCAGCTCAATGCGCTTGGTCACCAGTTTGTCGGCGGAAAAATAGCCCTGCACCATCAGGTTCATGACGGCCGGGAAGACGTCGCGGTAGGCGATCGTGCCCTTGAGGCTTTTTTCCTTGAGCACGACCGTATTGGGCTGGAAGGCGGCTTCCTTTTCCCAGATTGAGACGATCAGCGTCTCGCCCTCGTAACGGGTCGCATCGATGCATTGCTGCAGCACGGCGGGCACGCCGGTCACCTCGAAGGCGACATCGACGCCGCCGGGAGTCAGTTCGCGGATGCGGGCGGCGGCATTTTCCTTGGACGGATCGATGATGCTGGTGGCGCCCAGTTCCAGCGCCTTGGCACCACGCTGTGGCGACAGTTCGACCACATGGATGGCGGATGCCCCTGCGACCTTCAGCGCCTCGACGACAAGCAGGCCGATCGGGCCGGCACCGAATACGGCGGCGGTGCCGCCGGCTTTCAGGCTGGACAGGCGCACGGCATGCAGGGCAACCGCAGCCGGTTCGACCAGCGCGCCCTGTTCGAAGGAGAGGCCCTCCGGCATCTTGTGGACCCAGCGTTCGCCAACCGTGGTGTAGGCCGCGAAACCACCGCCACCACCGGACAGGCCGTGAAATCCAAGATCGTCGCAGAGATTGTATTTGCCATGCAGGCAGGCGTCGCACTTGCCGCAGAACAGGATCGGCTCGACCACAACGCGATCACCGGCCTTGACGCGGGTGACGCCTTCACCGACGTCGAAAACCTCACCGGAAAATTCGTGGCCCATGACGATCGGTGCGATGTCGTGGCTGACCGGATGCGGCGTCTTGACGGGAACGAAGATCGGGCCGGCGACATATTCGTGCAGGTCGCTGCCACAGATGCCGGCCCATTTCACCTTGATCTTCACTTGTCCGGCCCCGGGCTTGGGTTCGGTGACTTCCTCGACGCGAATGTCCTTGGCCTTGTACCAGCGCGCTGCCTTCATCACTCAGTCTCCTCATTATCTGCGCATGTATGTAGGGAGATTAGTACCGGAGGAGGAATGCGAACTTGATGCAGGTCAGTTTGGCGCCTTGCAATCATCTCTCGGACTGTCGCAATGCTGAGACAGAATGGGCATGAAAAAAGCCGCGGACCAAACGGCCGCGGCTCGTGATATCTGGGTGTTTCGAGGTGCTTACGCGTCAACGACGCGCAGCGCCTGTGCCTGTGCAAAGGCTTCCTTGCGGACGGCTTCCTGCACCTTTTCGAATGCGCGAACCTCGATCTGGCGGACGCGTTCGCGGGAAATGTCGAATTCGCTCGACAGTTCTTCCAGCGTGACCGGGTCCTCGGCCAGACGGCGGGCTTCGAAGATGCGGCGTTCGCGTTCGTTCAGCACGCCCATCGCCTTTGAGAGCATGCGGCGGCGGGTATCGAGTTCGTCCTGCTCGACCAGAACCTGTTCCTGGGTCTCGCTGTCGTCCACCAGCCAATCCTGCCACTGGCCGGATTCGCCTTCGGTGGCGCGGATCGGGGCGTTGAGCGATGCGTCGCCGGACAGGCGGCGGTTCATCGAAACGACTTCTTCCTCGGACACTTTCAGCGTGGTGGCGATTTCCTTGACCTGATCGGGGCGCAGATCACCGTCCTCGACGGCCTGCAGCTTGCCCTTGAGGCGGCGCAGATTGAAGAACAGGCGCTTCTGGTTGGCGGTCGTGCCCATCTTTACCAGCGACCACGAGCGCAGGATATATTCCTGGATCGAGGCCTTGATCCACCACATGGCATAGGTGGCCAGACGGAAACCGCGTTCCGGGTCGAATTTTTTCACGGCCTGCATGAGGCCGACATTGCCTTCGGACACGACTTCGCCGATCGGCAGGCCGTAGCCGCGATAACCCATGGCGATCTTGGCGACGAGACGCAGGTGACTGGTTACCAGCCTATGGGCGGCATCGCGGTCACCATGCTCGGCGTAACGCTTCGCGAGCATGTATTCCTGCTGCGGCTCCAGCATCGGGAACTTGCGGATCTCGTCGAGATAACGGTTAAGACCGCCTTCACCGGCGGTAATGGATGGCAGATTGTTGCGGGCCATAAAGCACCCCCTTCTGATCGTTTCTCCGGCTCCCTCGGGCTGACGCCATCGTATATGGACGTCATCAAAACCCTTGCAGGCAAGCCGCTTCGGTGTGGGTCATGTCATCAACCCCACTCCGACCCGGATACCAGATAAGTACGGCTGAACGGTGATTCAATGCTTCACGGTGACGTTACATCATTACAAATTCGTAAGCTTGCAACGCGCGTAAAATCGAAAAATCCGCTTGCCGGCTCGGCTGTTCCTCGGGACCGTTTCTATCGCATTTCCTCGCCGATTGCTCGGGTGATGTTAAGGGATTGCGGTGACGGACTGTTTCTAAAACGCAAACCAGGCGGCCATGTTCCATCGCCTTAAAACGGATCGGCCGGACAATGAGCCCGGCCGTAAATGATGTCATCGCGTGTCGCGACACCTCAGGCCCGTAGTGCTTCGATCAGTTCGGCCATGTCATCGGGGATCGGCGCTTCGAACTCCATCACCTCGCCGGTGCGGGGATGTTCGAAGGCGAGCAGGAAGGCGTGCAGGGCTTGGCGCGGAAAACGGCTGACCACATCCCGTGCCTCGTCCGGCAGCGTGTTCACCTTGGTCTTGAAGCCGCCGGCATAATCCTGATCGCCGATCAGCGGGGTGCCGACATGCGCCATGTGCACGCGGATCTGGTGCGTGCGGCCGGTTTCGAGCCGGCATTCGATGAGCGCCGCAAGCGACGTGGCATCGGGCTTTTCGTGAAAGCGCTCTCTCACTTCATAATGCGTGACGGCGTGGCGGGCGTCGTCGCTGTTTTCCTTCTTCACCGCACGTTTGGTGCGGTCGCCATTGGCGCGGCCGAGCGGTGCGTCGATCGTGCCCTTCAAGCCGTTGGGACGGCCCCAGACGACGGCCATATAGGCGCGCTCCAGCGGGCCGGTGCGGCCGTGATCGGCAAACTGGTCGGAAAGGTGGCGATGGGCGGCATCGTTCTTGGCGGCGATCATGACGCCCGACGTGTCCTTGTCCAGCCGGTGGACGATGCCGGGGCGTTTTACGCCGCCGATGCCCGACAGGCTGTCGCCGCAATGGTAGATTAGCGCATTGACCAGCGTGCCGGTCCAGTTGCCGGCGCCGGGATGGACGACGAGACCTGCCGGCTTGGCGATGACGATGACGTCTTCGTCTTCGTAAAGCACTTCCAGCGGGATGTTTTCGCCCTTGGGCTCCGGATCTTCCGGTTCGGGCAGGACGATCTCGATCGTGTCGCCCGGAGAAACCTTTTTCTTCGGCTCGGTGCAGGGTTTGCCATTCAGGCTGACGGCGCCCTGTTCGATCAGCGCCTTGAGGCGATTGCGCGAAAATTCGCCGCCGAGTTCGGTTGCCAGCCATGCATCGATGCGGCCTTCTGCATCGTCTGAGGCGGTCAGGACTTTCCTTGGCTGCTCGCCTTGGTTAAAGGGGTCGTTCATTCATTCATCCGATGTTGAAAAATCTGACGCAAGGACCGTTCCATGACCAAAGCCGAAATCGAGGACCAGAGCCCAGAAGAGCCGCTCGATCCGGCAATGGAGAACATCCGTCGCAAGATGATCAAGCTGCAGCTGGTGTCCGGCGGCATCTTGTTGGTCTGCTTTATGGCTGTCCTCGCCGCCATTGTCTACAAGATCACGCGTCCGGCTCCCCAGACGGCTGCAACCACCCAGACATCCGGTGGCCTTTCTGTGCCCGCCGACCAGCCGCTCTCGGCCACCGCCAACCTGCCGGCCGGCTTTGTCGTGCAGTCGGTTTCCTATTCGGGCAACCAGATCCTGTTCTTCGGCACACTGAACGGCACGTCCAAGGCGCTGATCTTCGATCTGTCCGTCGGCCGCATCATCGCCGACGTCACGGTCGGCAGCCACTGATGCGCGTCGAGGGGAACGGGCTTACCCGGATCGAGGATCCGGCCGATCCCCGCATCGCGGAATTCCGCGATATCAAGGAACGCGACCTTGCCGGGCGGCAGGGTCGCTTCATCATCGAAGGCACGGTGGTTCTGCGCATGACGGCTGCCGCGCATGGAGCCGGATCGTTCGAGATCGAAAAGATCCTGCTTCTGGAAAACCGCGTCGAGGGCGTGCGCGATATTCTGGCCGACGTGCCGGAGGATATACCTGTCTATGTGGCGAGCGGCGCGGTGCTCGATGCCATTGCCGGTTTTCACCTGCATCGCGGCATTCTGGCGCTCGGCCGTCGTGTGGCTGAACCGGATCTCGATGGCCTGATCGACAGCCTGCCGGACAAGGCGCTGGTGGTGGCCGCCTGCGGCATTTCCAATCACGACAATATCGGCGGCATGTTCCGCAACGCCGCTGCCTTTGGTGCCGATGCCGTGCTGCTCGACGAGACCTGCTGCGATCCGCTCTATCGCAAGGCGCTGCGTGTATCGGTCGGCTCGGTGCTGTCGGTACCTTATGCGCGCGGCGGTACCATCCTGTCGCTGCTGGAACGGCTGACGGCGCGTGGATTGTCGATCTGGGCGCTGTCGCCCTCCGGCACATTCGATCTGCGTGATATCCCGGCCGAGAGGCAAGGCATAACATTGGTGACGGGAACCGAGGGCGAGGGGCTTCCCGATGCGGTGATGAAGCGCTTCAGCACGGCGCGTATCTCGCAGCGGCCCGGCCTCGACAGCCTCAATGCCGGCATGGCGACGGGCATCGCGCTTTACGAAATCGCCCGCATTCAACAGAAAATCTGATTTTTACGCGTCTTGCGTCTGTTCTGAAATCGCTTCGCGGGCGCGGTCGGCAAGGCTGATGCGGCCATTGTCCGATTGCTCAGACGATGCTTCCAGCAGCTTGTGAACCGGCGAGGACGGCCCTTCCGTCGCGGCCGTCAGGGCCACCATGCTGGCGGCAATCGAGGCCATTTCGGCGCGGATGGCGTCGTCGCCAGCCTTGCCGCGCGGTTTCATCAGGCGTTCGCCAAGGGCGGTGCCGCGATTGCGGATATCCTGTGTCATGGCCGACAGGTCGGCGGTGTTGTCTGCCACGTCAGCCACAAGGGGGGAGGCCTTCTCTTCTGTTTCTGTGTCTTCCTGCTTGTTCTTGGGTGCGGGCAGGGCGATGCCCGCGGCTTTCAAAGCGCGGTTGGCGGCGCGGGTTTCCGAATTGGCGGTCTTCACCTTGTCGCGAAGGCGGGTGATTTCCTGATCACGGCGCTCCAGCGCGTTTTCCTTGTCGTTGCGCTCGGTCACTTCGCGGGCAAGCTTGTCTTCCAGCCTGAGCGCCCGGTGCTCTTCCTGCGTCAGGCGGGTCTCTGCTTCCTTGGCGCGGGTGGTGAGCAGTTTCACGTCATGACGCATCGCGTCACGTTCCTCGCGCAGCGCCGAGACGCGGAATTTCAGGTTCTCGACTTCGGTGTCACGGGTGGACAGATCGATGGTGAGATTGTCGAGATCGGCGCCGAGTTTCATGACGCGCTTGTGCAGGCTTTCGATTTCCAGATCCTTGGCGGCGCCGGCATCCTCGACCGTTTGAAGTGCTGCGCGCAATTGCTGGATATAGACGTCCTCGCGGCGCAGGCGCGACCGCAGATCGGACGCCTCGGTGTTCATGTCGTCGATCTGCATGTGCAGTTCGTGGTTTTCCGACTGAAGGCGGGTGGCATCGGCGGTGATGCCATCGTGGCGCAGCTGCAGGGCAACGGCGTTGTCGCGTGCCTTGATCAGGTCCTGTTTGGTGCGGGCATTCTCGGCAGCGTAGACCGCGCGCGCCATGTCACGCTGGGCGCGCACTTCCTGCGGGCTGATCGGCATGGTCGCCTGAATGCGGTTTTCCGTGTAGCGCACGATCCGCCGATGGATGGCAGGCGCCAGAATCATGGCGAAAAGAACGGCAGTCAGAAAGCCGAGGCCGAACAACAGGGCAAATTGGATCACGTGAGGGCCATCCCGCAGTCTGAAATATCGAGCCTATTGCAGTCTTCTTGCCTAACATCAGCTAAGCATGAGGCGCGCGAGGCGGCAAGCGCATCGCACGCCGAAAAGGCGAAAGTTGGATGACAGGGATCAGAAGGGATTCCAGGTGGGGTTTGGTGTCAGCTTCAGATAGCCGACATTGACGCCAAGACGGGCACCAAGACCGGTGCGGATCGGCACCAGCACCACATTCTGGTTCTTCAGTACGGTCATGCCGACGCCGGCGATGACGAAGGCCGAACCGCTGACGCCGCCGTAACGGGCATAAAGCGCCTGGATGGACGGAAGATCATAGACCAGCATCATCGCGCGCGTGCCCTGGCCACCGTAATCGATACCCAGCGACGGGCCCTGCCAGTAGACTTCATGCTGGCCGGCATTCTTGGTATAAAGCTGGCCTTCGCCATAGGTGAGGCCGGCAATGAAGGCGCCGGAGCCTTCCTGGCCGAGAATATAGCCATTCGGCAGGCCATATTGCTGGAAGGCGCGTTCGACGACCTTGGCCAGGCCGCCACTGGCGGAGCCAAAGAAGCCGTGGCCGGCGTCGACGATTTCCTGCGCCGTGTACTGTTCGCTGCCCTGCTGGGCTGCGGCGACGGTGGGGAGGGCAAGAGGCATTGCAAGAACAGGGGCAAGCAGGCTCTGAAAACCCAGGCGGGCGATGGCGTAAAATTTGCTCGGGCGCATCGTTCTTTCCGTGGTTCGCATCGATTCAAGTCGCATATAGCGGTCTAACCATCTTGAGGCGATGGTGTTAACAATCGGTTTACCAAAAATGGTGTTCTTAAGGCGCAACGCTGACGTCATTTTCGCGCAACGTTGGCGTGCTCAGGTTCTCGCCATTCGTGGCCGACATTGCAGCGCCATGCGCCAATTCTATGGCGCAGGAAAGACGCTGTAACATTTTAAACAACAGGAACTCCCGATGCCGAAGAACCCCAATCTCACCTTGAGCGGTGCCGACCTCGCATCGCTCCTGTGCAGCCGCGTCTGCCACGATGTGATTTCACCCGTCGGCGCCATCAATAATGGTTTGGAGCTGCTGGACGAGGGCGGAACCGACGAGGAAGCGCTGGACCTGATCCGTACCTCGGCCATCAATGCCTCGGTTCGCCTCAAGTTCGCCCGTCTTGCCTTCGGTGCCTCCGGCTCGGTCGGTGCATCGATCGATACCGGTGAAGCCGAAAAGGCTGCCAAGGAATTTGCCGCTGCGGAAAAGAAGGTCGAAGTGACCTGGAGCGGTCCGCGCGCCATCATCCCGAAGAACCGCGTCAAGCTGCTGCTCAACCTGTTCATGGTCGCCTATAGCTCGATCCCGCGCGGCGGCAGCCTCGATATCATGCTCGAAGACCCGGATGGCGATGCCAAATTCACCATCACATCGAAGGGCCGCATGTTGCGCGTGCCGCCGAAATTCATCGAGATCTGCTCCGGCAGCATCGAAGAGGCGATCGATGCCCATTCGGTTCAGCCCTATTACACGGTGCTGCTGGCGGAAGAGGCCAATATGGATCTCAAGCACGTCGTCTTCGAAGACAAGATTGCGTTTATCGCAGAAACTGCAATCGTGTGATTTATATCGCCGAACGGTAACCATTCATTAGCTGAGCTCCCCTTAGGATCAGGTCCCGGCGCTTTCATCGAAGGCCGGATCCATTGGGGAGTCCACCATGCAGCGTCTGATGATTGCCGACAGTTCCGATATCGTCCGGACCGTTGCGAAGCGTATCCTCAGCGAACTCAACTTCATGGTTTCGGAATCGGCAAGTGCCGGTGAGGCTTTGCAGCGCTGCAAGGCTGAACTTCCCGTCGTGCTGATCGTCGATGCGGGCCTGGAAGGTGCGCTGGAACTGATCGCCGGTGTGCGTGCGATTCCGAATGGTGACAAGGTGCGCATCTATTACTGCGTGATCGAAGCCGATCTGCGCAAGATGATGCAGGGCAAGCGCGCCGGTGCCGACGATTTCCTGCTGAAGCCGTTCGACCGCAAGATCCTCTCGTCGGTCTTTGCCAATCTGTCGATCGCCGCCTGATTTCCGAATAAACGCACAAAGCCGGGACGTTTTTACGTGCCCGGCCTTTTGTCTGGCCGATCATCCTTGCCGTATCCCATTGCCTGAACGTGCAAAGGCCCGCGCGATGACGATCGCGCGGGCCTTGCGGAAGGGGAATTCCGATATTTCTATCAGGCCGTTTCGGCGTATTCCGCGCCATCCGGTTCGCGCAGCACATAGCCACGGCCCCAGACGGTTTCGATGTAGTTGGCGCCATCGGCCGCATTTGCCAGCTTCTTGCGCAGCTTGCAGATGAAAACGTCGATGATCTTCAGTTCCGGCTCGTCCATGCCACCGTAAAGATGGTTCAGGAACATTTCCTTGGTGAGCGTGGTACCCTTGCGGAGCGAAAGCAGCTCCAGCATCTGGTATTCCTTGCCCGTCAGGTGAACGCGCTGACCACCGACTTCAACGGTCTTGGCGTCCAGGTTAACGATCAGTTCACCGGTGATGATGATCGACTGGGCGTGGCCCTTGGAACGACGAACGATGGCGTGAATACGAGCAACCAGTTCGTCCTTGTGGAACGGCTTGGTCATGTAATCGTCAGCGCCGAAACCAAGGCCTCGTACCTTGTCTTCGATGCCAGCCATGCCCGACAGGATCAGGATCGGGGTCTTAACCTTCGAGAGGCGCAGCGTCCGCAGCACTTCGTAACCGGACATGTCCGGCAGGTTAAGATCCAGAAGGATGATGTCGTAATCATAGAGTTTGCCGAGATCGACGCCCTCTTCACCGAGATCGGTGGTGTAAACGTTAAAACTTTCGGACTTCAGCATAAGCTCGATGCTCTGAGCCGTTGCGCTGTCGTCTTCGATCAATAGAACCCGCATGTTTTTCCCCTTTACCGCCGCGAAAGGTTTGCAACCCCCTAACGCGCACCGGATCCAGTCGTTGCCTGATTTGGAGGCTGCCACCAAATGGTTAACAAACTCTGACTCGTGTTGGCAAGGTACAGGAATTTGTTAAACAAAATTGGTACTGGCCTGATTTCAATTGAGAATCCGTCACCGCCAAAACGTGAATCATAACGCGAGGAAATTGCGCTAAGTGATTCATACGACTCGTCATTGTCGTTAGTCGAATAATCGACCATGGCATTTACTGACCCTTAAGCGATCGGCCTTATCATTAACGATGCCCGTAAACGAAAGGTTACCGCGACGAAAAATTCATTAACGTCGTGGAAATTTTTTTGGTCCTATGTGTAACAACTCGGACACAGGCTCGATTGTTAATTTGGCCGGGGTCTCGCTATCCACGGGAGTATTGCGTATGAAATCGCGTGACAGTCTGGTTCGCCTGAAAGAATTTCAGGTGAATGACAAGCGCCGACAGCTGCAGCAGTTGCAGATGATGATGGCGGAATTCGAAAGAATGGCGAAAGAGCTGGAACACCAGATCACGCTTGAAGAAAAGAAGTCCGGAATTTCCGATCCTAACCACTTTGCCTATCCGACCTTTGCAAAGGCGGCACGGCAGCGGGCGGATAATCTCCAGGTTTCGATCCGCGAGCTGAAAAGCCAGCAGGATTCCGCAGAGCTGGTGCTTGAAGAAGCACAGGCCGAGCTTTCCAAGGCAACGGCGTTGGAAGAACGCGACGTCGGCAACCAGCGCGCTCGCGCATAAAAAAGTTTCCGGCCGCCTATCGCCGGATCCATATCGCCAACGTGGCCAGGCAGATCATTCTGCCGGGCCCGTTGTCGTTTTTGTCGGGTGTTTTGTCACCACATCATGCGCTACATACGGTCACCACGTGGCTGGAGCGATTGATGCATCTGTCGAAATTTTTATGGATACTTGTTGCTGCTGTTTTTCTGATGCTCGGCCTTTTTCTGCCGATCATGCGCTTCGACAGTTTTTATTTTTTCAGCAAGACGCCGTCACTGGTCGGCGTCGTTTCCTCGCTCTGGACGAGCGGCGATATTTTGCTGGCCTTGCTGGTCGGCGGATTTTCCATCCTGTTTCCGATCCTCAAACTCGCGGCGCTTTTTTTGGGCGCGATACGCGGGGAGGGCCAATCGACGCGCAGCCGCTTCCGGCGGGTGATGCCGTACCTGTCGAAATGGTCGATGATGGATGTGATGCTGGTGGCGATCGTGGTGTTCGCGGCAAAAACCAGTGGTCTCGCGACCGCGATTGCCCAACCGGGCCTCTGGTTTTACGCGGGCTCGACACTGATTTCCGGCGTGATCCTGCCGCTGGTCGATCGCGATGCGCTCAGAAGGCGGCGCCTTAAAAAGCAGAACCCCTCGCGGCCCTGAGGTCGAGAGGGGTTAAAGCAGGCCGAATTCGGCAACACAGACGTCAGTGACGATACTGCTGGATACGGGTTGTTCTCAGGCCGGCAAGGCCATGATCATTGATCGATGCCTGCCAGGATAGGAATTCTTCTACTGTGAGCGTGTAACGCTCACAGGCTTCTTCCAAGCTCAACAGGCCACCGCGGACTGCAGCAACCACTTCAGCCTTGCGACGAATGACCCAGCGGCGCGTATCGGCCGGGGGCAAGTCAGCAATCGTCAATGGGCTGCCATCGGGTCCGATGACATATTTAACTCGGGGTCGTATCATTTCGGTCATTGGACTCTCTACACTACACAAGACCACGTGAGAGAGCCTAGAGCGGCAGTTTTAACATTTACCTAAGCGGTTCACGGGATTTTGTCCCTGCTGTGGAAAAGTTGAGCCAATAACGGAAAAAGTCAGAAAAAAAGCGCCCTGGAGGGAGCGCTTTTTATTTGCCGGGAATTAGAAGACGGACAGTTTCGTCAGAAACCCTTGCCGCCACGCAGTTCGGACACAACGGTTCCGACCATGATGCGGATATCGAACCAGACGGAAAACTTGTCGATATAATGCAGGTCGCAGGCAATGCGGGCACGTGCCTTGCCGGGACGATCAGTCGGACCACGCAGGCCGCGCATCTGGGCGAGACCGGTCATGCCGGGCTTGACCATGTGGCGACGGTGATAATCCGGCACCAGATCCTCGTAAGGAATACCGGCGGCCAGCATGCCGATAGCATGGCAACGCGGGCCGACCAGCGACATGTCGCCCTTCAGCACGTTCAGAAGCTGCGGCAGTTCATCGATATTGGTCTTGCGC
Organism: Neorhizobium sp. JUb45; assembly: GCF_004343585.1. Classification (GTDB taxonomy): domain Bacteria; phylum Pseudomonadota; class Alphaproteobacteria; order Rhizobiales; family Rhizobiaceae; genus Neorhizobium. Next base: position 584,805 of record NZ_SLYW01000001.1, read on the forward strand.
AGGATGGCGCCGAGCTTGGTGATGCGCGGATCGTTCTTGATGGTCTGGGCCACACCGGTCGCGTCACCGAGGTCGGTGCGCATCGAGCGGAACTTGTAGACCCTGATCTTGCTGCAATCCTTGCCCCAGCGGGTCTGCCGGAAAAGCACCGGCCCCTTGCTGTCGAGCTTGATCAGAACAGCAACCGCCAATAGCAGAGGTGCCAGGGCGATAAGGGCCATCAGCGAGACGGAAATATCCACCGCACGTTTGGCGGTGAGGTGTCCCCGTTTCAGTCGGGGCTTGGAGAATGCAACGGCGCGACTGTTGCTTTTCGCAACCGCGAAGGACTCGCGACTCCGGACGGTGGCATAGGCTGCGCTTTTGTGGAGATCGGATATGCTCACGACGTTCCCCGCGTTATCTATGTTTTCAATCGTTTGTCTAGATCCTGATATAACACATACTCAGGACTGCTCAACCCGCTTGATTAGGGATCAATTAAGGCTGTCATGAATTCATTGAGATATTTTTGCATTGCAGCAATTTCATGACAGCCTTGATTCAAATTTTAGGCGATGATCCGTATCTCTATGTTTCTTCTGGGTTGTGCGTGTTCATACCACTTTGAAGTGTCGATGCGTTCAAACCATGGCAGTCGGATCACAGCATGGCGACAGTCAATTGTGTCAAGGTGGGAGCGAAATAGATCTGTGCCGTTCCGGTATGCCGCAAGGACAGCTCATCGCCTGCAGCCAGAAAAGCGACCTGCGTGTGGGACAGGCCCAGAGGCGCGGCTGCCGGAGCCCACAGGCCAAACATAAGGTTTGAGCCGTTGATCATGAGACTGGTCACATGGCCGGAAGAACTCGTGGCAGTGACAAGCAACGAAATCAGATAAAGACCGGCTGCCGGAACCTTGAGGGCCTGGCCGATGCTGCCAATTTGCGACCCGAGCACCACGCCGCCCTGTACCTGGTCCAGTCCGGTAAAACCGCTGTCAATCGTATCCGTCTGATTCACGGCGCCATCGTTCCTGTAGGCGCGGCCAGCCGGCCTTTGAGGCAGGTTGATGACACCACTCTGGTCAATTTTGAGCGCCGTATGCCAGTCTGCGCCATTGCTGACCTTGATCGAAAAATCATTGTCGCCGGCAAGACCAATTTCGGCATGGCCCGTCCAGTTCGATTGGAACAGCAGCGTTGCCGTGTCGGTGAGGGCGGATTTATTGATCTTTGCCTGATGCCCGTGGCCGACATGGGTGAACAGGCTGGCTTCGGAGGCAACCGCCAGACGATTATAGCTGTCTGCGCTGGTATTGATGCCAAGCATGTCGGGGGTCGCATTGCCGGTATCGACAGTGCTCCACACCGAGCCATCGAAAATTTTCAGCTTCTGCTCGGGGGTGAACCATGCGAGCCAGCCCTGTTTCGGGCGGAAGAAGGACCATGCGCCATCCTGCCTGGCAGCGATATGGCCGTCATAGCCGGCCCAGTCGCCGCCGGCATCTGCCGCCACGATAAAACGTGCGCCTTCGGCCGGGGCTGCCGGCGGGGCGGTCAGCTCGGCTTCGACGGCGAGATGAACGATCGCATCGAGGGCCAGCAGTGCCTCGTTATGGGTGACGTGTTTCTGCGCCTGCGACGGCAGGATGAAAGGCATCGAGATATTGGTCGTGCGGTCTGCCATGTGTCGTCTCCTTTGACGAGGTTGAACAGACGGGATTTTAAGTCCTGCGCGGAATGCGTGGATGAACTCGGAGTCAAGCGATTGAAAAGATTGAATCGGGTGTCGAAAACGTCCACGCCTGTCTGGCAGCGTGAAAAACGTGCCTTTCTTCCGCCGGCCGTGAAAAATGGTCGCAAACAGAATGTTGTGAGCGGGTTTGCGCTTGTTCTCGGACGCGCTTATGCGCATGTTGGCCGCGTTTAAAACAGGACCTTCGCATGCGTTATTCCGCCCTTTCCATTCTCAGACAGGCGCTGTCGGGCAATCGCGGCTGGAAACCGGTCTGGCGAGAACCGCAGCCGAAACCGCATTACGATGTGATCATCGTCGGCGGCGGCGGGCATGGTCTGGCGACGGCCTATTATCTGGCCAAGGAATTCGGCATCAAGAATATCGCGGTGCTGGAAAAGGGCTATATCGGTTCCGGCAATGTCGGCCGCAACACCACGATCGTGCGCTCCAACTATCTGCTTGAGGGCAATATTCCCTTCTACGAATTCTCGCTGAAACTGTGGGAAGGGCTGGAGAAGGATCTCAACTACAATGCCATGGTCAGCCAGCGCGGCGTGATGATGCTGGCGCATTCCGACGGCCAGCGCGACGCCTTTGCGCGGCGCGGCAATGCCATGCGCATGCATGGGGTCGATGCCGAGCTGCTGGATCGCGAAGACCTGCAGAAGATGATGCCTTACCTTAATTACGATCACGCCCGTTTCCCGATCAAGGCCGGTCTTTTGCAAAAGCGCGGCGGCACGGCGCGTCATGATGCGGTGGCCTGGGGATATGCGCGTGGTGCCGACAGCCACGGCGTCGATATCATCCAGCATTGCGAGGTGACCGCCATCCGCCGCGACGAAAACGGCAAGGTCACAGGCGTCGAGACGTCAAAAGGGTTTATCGGCTGCAACAAGCTGGCGCTGGCGACGGCCGGCCATTCCTCCGAGACGGCGCGCATGGCCGATCTGCGCCTGCCGATCGAGACACATGTGCTGCAGGCCTTTGTCTCGGAAGGCATCAAGCCGGTGATCGACAATGTCATCGTTTATGGCGGCGGCCACTTCTATATCTCGCAATCCGACAAGGGCGGTTTGGTTTTCGGCGCCGACATCGATTATTACTCGTCCTATGCGCAGCGCGGCAATCTCGCCATCGTCGAATCCACCATGGAGGAGGGGGTGTCGCTGATCCCCGGCCTTTCGCGGCTCAGGGTTCTGCGCAGCTGGGGCGGCGTCATGGACATGTCGATGGACGGTTCGCCGATCATCGACCGCACGCCGATCGACAACCTCTATCTCAACGCCGGCTGGTGTTACGGCGGCTTCAAGGCGACGCCGGCCTCCGGTTTCTGTTTTGCGCACCTGATCGCCAGAAACGAACCGCATCATGTGGCGCGCGCGCTGCGGCTGGACCGTTTCGAGCGCGGTTATGCGGTGGACGAGGCGGGCAAGGGTCCGCAACCGAACATTCATTGAGCTGGCGCCCAACCGGCCCCGAACTGGCATGAACCGAGTATTTTTCAGATGGCAAGCCTGATCACCTGCCCGCATTGCGGACGACGACCCAAGGAAGAGTTTTCCATCCGCGGCGATGCCGTGCCGGAACGGCCGGCGCCTGCCGCCTCGGAGGAGGCTTGGCATGCTTATGTCTATCTGCGCGACAATCCGCGTGGAAACATTCGCGAATATTGGCATCATGTGGCCGGTTGCCGCCGCTGGCTGGTGGTCGAGCGTGATAACCTGACCCACGCGGTTTTTGCCGTGACCGATGCACGCGAAGCAGCCAAGGGAGGTACGGCATGACCTCGTCGCGTATCGCCAATGTCGGGCTGGTCGATCACAGCCGCGTCGTGAAATTTTCGTTCGATAGCCGAAGCTACAAGGGTTTCGAGGGCGATACGCTCGCCTCGGCGCTTTTGGCCAATGACCAGATGCTGATGGGCCGCAGCTTCAAATATCATCGCCCGCGCGGGCCGGTGACGGCGGGAGCGTCGGAACCGAATGCGCTGGTGACGATCGGAAAGGATGCGCGCACCGAACCGAACACACGCGCGACCGTTGCCGAGCTTTACAGCGGCATGGTGGCGAAGAGCCAGAATGCCTGGCCTTCGCTGAAATTCGATATCGGTTCGATCAACGGTGCACTGTCGCCGATGCTGGGCGCCGGTTTCTACTACAAGACCTTCATGTGGCCGGCTGCCTTCTGGGAAAAGCTCTATGAGCCGGTCATTCGCCGCGCCGCCGGTCTTGGCAAGGCGGTGATGGAAGCCGACCCGGATCGATATGAAAAAAGCTGGGCGCATTGCGATCTGCTGGTGGTCGGTTCCGGCCCGGCCGGGCTGATGGCGGCGCTGACGGCCGCTCGCGCCGGTTTGCGGGTCATCCTTGCCGAGCAGGATTTTCGTCTGGGCGGTTCGCTTCTGTCCGAAACCGCAGTGATCGGCGGTGTTTCGGCACCCGATTTCGTCTCGGCGACGCTGGCCGAACTCGCAGCCATGCCGAATGTGACACTGATGCCGCGCACCACCGTGTTCGGATGGTATGACGACATGGTGTTTGGCGCTGTCGAAAAGGTGCAGAAACATGTGGCCGTGCCGAGCGCCGACAAGCCTGTGGAACGGCTGTGGCGTATCGCGGCCGGTCGCGCCATTCTTGCATCCGGCGCGGAAGAACGGCCGCTGGTGTTCGGCGGCAATGACCGTCCCGGCATCATGACGGCGGATGCAACGCGCACCTATCTCAACCGTTATGGCGTTGCCACCGGTCGCAAGGTTGCCGTGTTCACCAATGGCGGTTCCGGTTATCGCACCGCCGCCGATTTGTCCGCACGCGGCGTCAATATCGCTGCCATCATTGATTCACGCGCGGAATCTGCGGATTATGCGCCTTATGGCGTGCGGGTTATCCGCAGCGGCTCGATTGTCGATACCAAGGGCGGCAAGCGCCTCTCCGGCATCATGACCAACCGCTTTGGTTATGACGAGATGATCGACTGCGATGCGCTGGCCATGTCCGGCGGCTGGTCGCCGATCGTGCATCTGATGTGCCAGCGCGGCGCCAGGCCGGTGTGGTCGCAGGAGGCGCAGGCGTTTCTGGCCCCGGATGTCGGGCCGCTGTTCATCGCTGCCGGTTCGGCTGCGGGACACGCTACCATGTCCGAATGCCTGCGCGATGGCGCCACCAAGGCGCATGCGGCAGTGGAAGCCGTCGGCCGTCTGGTCGGGCATGTGAATACGCCGGAGGTGGAGGGCGAATACGATCCGTCCTTTGCGCCGCTCTGGTATGTGCCGGGTGCGCGCTCGAAAGCCTTTGTCGATTTCCAGAACGATGTGCATGTCGATGATCTGGCGCTGGCGACCCGCGAAGGGTTTGGCCATGTCGAACATGCCAAGCGTTACACCACCAACGGCATGGCGACCGATCAGGGCAAGCTCGGCAATGTCAATGCCGTGGCGCTTCTGGCCGGCATGCGTGGCGTGTCTCCGGCCGAAGTCGGCACCACCACCTATCGTCCGTTCTACACGCCGGTTTCCTTCGGCGCACTGGCCGGCACTGCGCGGGCCGAACAGTCGCGGCCGATCCGCACTTCGCCGCTGCATGGCTGGGCCAAGAAGAACGGCGCGACCTTCCTCGAAAGCGGGTTTTGGTATCGCTCCGCCTATTTCGTTGAGGGCGAGGAAAAGACCTGGCGCGAAAGCGTCGATCGCGAAGTGCTCAACGTGCGCCAGAATGCCGGCCTCTGCGATGTCTCGACGCTCGGCAAGATCGAGATTTTTGGTAGCGACGCCGCCGAATTCCTGAACCGCGTTTACTCGAATGCATTCCTGAAACTGCCGGTCGGCAAGGCGCGGTATGGCCTGATGCTGCGTGAGGACGGCATGGTCTTCGATGACGGCACCACCAGCCGACTGTCGGAAAACCACTATGTGATGACCACCACGACGGCTTACGCGGCCGAAGTGATGGCGCATCTGGAATTTGCCTCGCAAACCTTCTGGCCGGATCTCGACGTGCGTTTCGTCTCGACCTCGGACCAATGGGCGCAGATGTCGCTCGCCGGGCCAAAGTCGCGAACCATCCTGCAAAAGCTGGTCGAGGAGGATCTTTCCGACGCGGCTTTCCCGTTCCTCGCTGCACGAGAAGTGCGGTTGAAGGGTGGGCTTTCTGCGCGGCTGTTCCGTATCTCGTTTTCTGGCGAGCTGGCCTATGAGCTGGCCGTGTCCGCCGGTTATGGCGAAGCGGTCGCCGATGCGATCATGGAGGCCGGGCGCGAAGAGGGGATCTGCGCCTATGGCGTTGAGGCGCTCGACGTGCTGCGCATCGAAAAGGGCCATGTCACCCATTCCGAACTCGATGGCCGCACCACGGCCGATGATGTCGGCCTTGGCAAGATGATGTCGGCGGCCAAGCCCGACTTCATCGGCAAGCGCCTCTCCACCCGTTATGGCCTGACAGCCGCAGATCGGCTGCAGATGGTCGGCCTGAAGCCGGTCGAACTCGACAAGCCGCTCAAGGCAGGCGCTGCACTGCTGCGCGAAGGTGTCGAGCCGTCGATGACGGCGGGGCAGGGGTTTGTCTCTTCGGCCTGCTTCTCGCCGCATATCGGCCAGTGGATCGGGCTTGCCATGCTGAAATCCGGCCGCGAGCGCATCGGTGAAAAGATCCTCGTCTGGGATGCGGTGCGCAGTACCGAGTTTCTGGCGGAAGTCTGCTCGCCTGTTTTCGTTGATCCCGATAACCTGAACCTGCACGCCTGAGGTCATGCCGATGTCGATTTCCTTCACACACCGGCACATCCTCGAGGACCGCATGGGCGGTTACGAGCCGAGCCCGAATGCCAACCACCTGACGGTCGTTCGCCGCCCGGTGATCTTTTCCACGCTCGCGCATGCCGGCCATGAAGCCGCGGTGGCCGAAGCGCTGTCGCTGGTCGAGGATGTCGTCGTCCGGTCGGTCAGCCCGTCGGATTGGCTGGTCGTATCGCAAAGTGCCAGCGCTGCAACGATTTCGGCATCTCTGGCCACCATTCCGGGCCTCTCCTTTGCCGAGCAGAGCGATGGACAGGTGCTGATGGCGCTATCCGGCCCGGACGTGCGCACCATCCTTGCCAAATGTGTTGCGGTGGATCTGCATGCGGACATGTTTGCCGAGGGGCAGTCGGCGCCGATGATGATCTGCCGCGTTGCCGGCAATCTGGCCCGCACCGGTGCCGATGCATTCGAGATCATCGTGCCGCGCTCCCATGCGGCCTATGTCTTCGACGAATTGCGCGACGCCGGTCGTGAGTTTGCGATGACGCGCGGGTTTGGAGATTAAAGAGATGACAGCAGCCGGCCGTCGCAGGATCCGATGGGGCCGGGTGATGCCTGTGCTTGTCCTGTTGCTGATCGGTGCCGCTTATGCCGGATGGCGGGTGTTTTTGACGCGCTCCGTCACGATCCGGCTGGAACCTGCGGGGTATGAGCTGACCTACACCATGGCCTGGGATACCAGCATGAGGGAAAGGGTGACTCTATCCAAGGTTGGCAGCCCCTTTCAGGGTGCTTCCAGCGAATGGATAGAACTTTGGAAAAGACCGTATGATTCCGGCCTGTCTGTCTATCGAAATCAGGATGGATCACGATATTATCTGGGCACCGTCTACAAGCTTTTGATTTTCGAGCCGGCTTCGGGAAGCCTTTCGTCCCATTGCAATCCGGATGCTGCTCCAGCCCGGACCGATCTGGGTGCGCAACTGGAATTTTACAATTCGCATGAGGTACGCGAGTCCTTAGATCCCGGTGGCCGCGATCTTTTCGAATACATCGAGGAAGATCAGGTGTCGGGTGCTGTGCCCGACGATCCGCCAGAATCTCGTTATTTTACTGGGCTCCAGTATCTCGGGCGCTTTGGCCTCGTGCGGCCGCCTAAGTCTTGGCCTGGGTCTGGGGCAGGGCGTGGTGACGAAATTCGCTTCGTTCCGGCCGGGCATGCTCCCGAACCCCAGGGTAGTCTGGTCAGCCGCTGTGGTTGAAAGCGGGCGAAGCGATGCCCCATGTTTTGATGACCGACTAATTCACTCTAGGATTGCGGGATTCCTCCGGTTTTATCCACCAGAGGTCGGTCATATCCAGCTATTTCCGCACAGAATTTGTGACGTGTGTGCCGCATTTTTAGCATTGGTGAGCGTATTTGCGCCATCCTGGGCAAAAGCCCACTAATTTTTTTCTGCCTCTTTCTTTTGCACTTCACATTTCTATCGAAACGGGTAGGAATCAAAAAAATTGAAGATCCCATAAGGGACACTGACACAAAAGATGCGGCCGCCCAAAGATCGCATCCAGGGGAAACTACATGGAATATTTTATCCAGCAGCTCGCAAACGGGCTGACTCTCGGATCGATCTATGGCCTCGTGGCAATTGGTTACACGATGGTCTACGGCATTATCGGCATGATCAACTTCGCCCATGGCGACATCTTCATGCTCGGCGGTTTTGCTGCCCTGATCGTCTTTCTCATCCTCACCACGTTCTTCGCCGGTATTCCGGTGGCGCTGGCGCTTCTGGTCATGCTGATCGTCGCCATGCTGATGACGGGTTTGTGGAACTGGACGATCGAGCGCATCGCCTATCGCCCGCTGCGCGGCTCGTTCCGCCTGGCGCCGCTGATTACCGCGATCGGCATGTCGATCGTGCTGTCCAACTTCATCCAGGTGACGCAGGGCCCGCGCAACAAGCCGATCCCGCCTCTGGTCACCGAGGTCTATCATATCGGTAATATCACCATTTCGCTGAAGCAGATCCTGATCGTGGTGATCACCTCGATCCTGCTGTTCGCCTTCTGGTACATCGTCAACAAGACGCCGCTGGGTCGTGCCCAGCGCGCCACCGAACAGGACCGCAAGATGGCGGCTCTCCTGGGCGTTGATGTCGACAAGACGATCTCGATCACCTTCATCATGGGTGCAGCACTCGCCGCCGTCGCCGGTTCGATGTACCTGATGTATTATGGTGTCGCCTCGTTCAACGACGGCTTCATTCCGGGTGTGAAGGCCTTCACGGCAGCCGTTCTCGGCGGCATCGGTTCGCTGCCTGGCGCTGTTCTCGGCGGTCTGCTGATCGGCCTCATCGAAAGCCTGTGGTCAGCCTATTTCTCGATCGCTTACAAGGATGTCGCAACCTTCGCCATCCTCGCCATCGTGCTGATCTTCAAGCCCACCGGCATTCTTGGCCGGCCGGAAGTGGAGAAAGTGTAACATGGCCATCGCATCGGAAAACAACGTCCAGCCGGACGTCATGGCCAAGGCCATCAAGGAAGCCGTGTTCGCAGGCGTCGTCGCCTTCTGCATGTTCCTGCTCTTCGTCGGCATCGAAACTTATCAGGACATCAACAACCAGCTGGTCTGGCGCACGCGCTGGGGTCTTCTGGCGGTGTTCGTCGCGGTTGCCGTTGTCGGCCGTTTCGTGACGGTCGCCTTCATCAAGCCGCATCTGGACAAGCGCAAGCTTGCCAAGGCGAAAACCGGCGTTCTGGACATCTCGGAAGAAAAAAGCTTCTTCCACAAGCATTTCCTCAAGATCGCGCTGGTCTTCCTGCTTTGCTATCCCTTTCTGGCGATGATGATCTTTGGTCGTCAGGGCTCGCTGAAATATGTCGACAACTTTGGCATCCAGATCCTCATCTACGTGATGCTTGCCTGGGGTCTCAATATCGTCGTCGGTCTCGCCGGCCTGCTCGATCTGGGTTACGTCGCCTTCTATGCGGTTGGCGCCTATTCCTACGCGCTGCTGTCGTCCTATTTCGGCTTCTCCTTCTGGCTTCTCCTGCCGATGGCCGGCATTCTCGCCGCTCTCTGGGGTGTCATTCTCGGCTTCCCCGTCTTGAGATTGCGAGGGGACTATCTTGCGATCGTGACGCTGGCCTTCGGTGAAATCATCCGGCTTGTGCTGATCAACTGGACGGATGTCACCCGCGGTACCTTCGGTATCTCCGGCATCGCCAAGGCTTCGTTCTTCGGCATCTGGTCCTTCGACGTGGGTGCAGCGAACAATTTCAACAAGGCCTGGGGGCTTCCGTCTTCCTCTGTCTATTACAAGATGTTCCTGTTCTACATCATCCTGGCGCTGTGCATGCTGACGGCCTATGTCACCATTCGCCTGCGTCGCATGCCGATCGGTCGCGCCTGGGAAGCCCTGCGCGAAGACGAAATCGCCTGCCGTTCGCTCGGCATCAACACCGTCGCCACCAAGCTGACGGCGTTTGCCACCGGCGCCATGTTCGGCGGTTTCGCCGGATCGTTCTTTGCTGCCCGTCAGGGTTTCGTATCTCCGGAAAGCTTTGTCTTCCTGGAATCGGCAGTCATCCTTGCCATCGTCGTTCTCGGCGGCATGGGTTCGCTGACCGGCATCGCCATTGCGGCGGTGGTCATGGTCGGCGGTACCGAGCTGTTGCGCGAAATGGAATTCCTGAAGCACGTGTTCGGACCTGACTTTACGCCCGAACTCTACCGCATGCTGCTCTTCGGTCTGGCGATGATCATCGTCATGTTGTTCAAGCCGCGTGGCTTCGTCGGCACCCGTGAACCGACGGCCTTCCTGAAGGAGAGAAAGGCTGTCTCCGGCAGCTTCACCAAGGAAGGCCACGGCTGATGGCGACGGGTACAACGACAATGGCAAAAGACACGATCCTCAAGGTCGAACACCTGTCGATGAAGTTCGGTGGCCTGATGGCGATCAACGACTTCTCGTTCGAAGCCAAGCGCGGCGAAATCACCGCGCTGATCGGCCCGAACGGCGCCGGCAAGACCACGGTGTTCAACTGCATCACGGGCTTCTACAAGCCGACCATGGGCATGCTCACGCTCAACCGCTCGAACGGCAAGGAGTTCCTTCTGGAACGCCTGCGCGATTTCGAGATCAACAAGGTGGCGGGCGTCTCCCGTACCTTCCAGAACATCCGGCTGTTTTCGGGCCTCACCGTTCTGGAAAACCTTCTGGTCGCGCAGCACAATGTGCTGATGAAGGCCTCGGGTTTCACGATCCTCGGCCTGCTGGGGCTTCCGACCTACAAGAACGCCGCCAAGGCGGCGATCGAAAAGGCCGAATACTGGCTGGAAAAGGCCGATCTGACCGATCGTGCCGATGATCCGGCGGGTGACCTTTCCTATGGCGCGCAGCGCCGTCTGGAAATCGCCCGCGCCATGTGCACCGGGCCGGAACTGCTCTGCCTGGACGAACCGGCCGCCGGCCTCAACCCGAAGGAATCGCTGACGCTCAACGCGCTTTTGCGTGGCATCCGCGACGAGGGCACGTCACTGCTCCTGATCGAGCACGACATGTCCGTCGTCATGGAGATTTCCGACCACGTCGTGGTGCTGGAATATGGCCAGAAGATTTCCGACGGCACGCCCGATCACGTGAAAAACGACCCGAAGGTGATTGCAGCCTATCTCGGCGTCGAGGATGACGAAGTTGAAGAAATCGAGGAAAAGCTCGACAAGGGCATTATCGAAGAGGGGACCGTCTGATGACCGGTGAACCGCTTCTCAAAGTCCAGGCCGTCGAGACCTATTACGGCAATATCCGTGCTCTCTCGGGCGTCGATGTCGATGTCCACAAGGGCGAGATCGTCAGCCTGATCGGCGCCAATGGCGCCGGCAAGTCGACGCTGATGATGACCATCTGCGGTTCTCCGCAGGCCCGCACCGGACAGGTCATCTTCGACGGCGAGGATATCACAAGGCTGCCGACGCACCTGATCGCGCGCAAGCGCATCGCCCAATCGCCGGAAGGCCGTCGCATCTTTCCGCGCATGACGGTTTACGAAAACCTGCAGATGGGTGCCGGGCTCGACAACCTGAAATATTTCAACGAGGACGTGGAGAAGATCTTTACCCTCTTCCCCCGCCTCAAGGAACGCCAGAGCCAGCGCGGCGGTACGCTGTCGGGCGGCGAGCAGCAGATGCTGTCGATCGGCCGCGCGCTGATGGCGCGTCCGAAGCTGCTTTTGCTGGACGAACCGTCGCTCGGTCTCGCACCCTTGATCGTCAAGGGCATTTTCGAGGCGATCAAGAAGCTCAACAAGGAAGAGGGGCTCACCGTCTTCCTCGTCGAGCAGAACGCCTTCGCGGCGCTGAAACTGTCGGATCGCGGTTATGTCATGGTCAACGGCAAGGTTACGATGAGCGGCACCGGCAAGGAGCTGCTGATCAATCCGGAAGTCCGTGCGGCCTATCTCGAAGGAGGCCGGCATTGAGCGCGACCATTCTCACCCTCATCACGGGGAGCAACTGACATGCAGGGTCTGTTTTTCGAAGACGACACGACGGTTCGCTATTTTCTGCGCGGCATCGTGCTGCTGCTCGGTTTCTGGACCGCATGGCGGGCCGGCAAGGCGGCGGCGGAAGGCTGGAACGGTTATCGCGAAGTCGTGATCTATGCGGTGCTTTTGACCTGCGCCATGCAGTTCCTGCATTATGCGCTGTTTCAGGGGCCGTTCATCGACGCCTTCTATTTTATCCTTGATCTTGTTCTTCTTCTGGTTTTCGCGCTGGCCGGTTTCCGTATCCGTCGCACCAAACAGATGGTCCAGAACTATTACTGGCTTTACGAGCCGACCTCCGCGTTTTCGTGGAAGAACAAAGATTGACAGCCGGTCTAATCTGAATTCAGATCGGTTTGAACAAGAACAATAACACACCTCAAGGTGGAACAGCTTTCCGGCGTGGCGATGGTGGGTGTCGCGCTGGATCCCAAAAAAACCGCTCACCTCTTAAATAACTGGGAGTTATTCAATGAAGAAGTCTCTTCTTTCCGCTGTTGCGTTGACGGCCATGGTTGCCTTCGGCGGCAACGCCTGGGCTGACATCGTCATCGGCGTCGGCGGTCCTCTGACCGGCCCGAACGCCGCATTCGGTGCACAGCTCCAGAAGGGCGCCGAACAGGCCATCGCAGACATCAACGCTGCCGGCGGCATCAACGGCGAAAAGCTGACGATCGCGCTCGGCGACGACGTCTCCGACGCCAAGCAGGGCGTTTCCGTTGCCAACAAGTTCGTTGCTGACGGCGTCAAGTACGTGGTCGGTCACTTCAACTCGGGCGTTTCGATCCCGGCTTCGGAAGTTTACGCCGAAAACGGCATTCTCGAAATCACCCCGGCTGCAACCAACCCGGTCTTCACCGAGCGCAAGCTGTGGAACACCTTCCGCACCTGCGGCCGTGACGACCAGCAGGGCGGCGTTGCCGGCAAGTATCTTGCTGAAAAGTTCGCTGACGCCAAGATCGCCATCATCGACGACAAGACACCTTACGGCCAGGGTCTCGCTGAAGAGACCAAGAAGGCCTATAACGCGCTCGGCAAGAAGGAAGTCGTTCGCGAAGGCGTCAACACCGGCGACAAGGATTTCTCCGCCCTCATCGCAAAGATGAAGGAAGCCGGCGTTTCGATCATCTACTGGGGTGGTCTTCACACCGAAGCCGGCCTGATCATCCGTCAGGCAAAGGACCAGGGCCTCAAGGCAACGCTCGTGTCTGGTGACGGTATCGTCTCCAACGAGCTTGCTTCGATCGCCGGCGATGCCGTCGAAGGCACGCTCAACACCTTTGGCCCGGACCCGACGCTGAAGCCTGAGAACAAGGCACTGGTTGAAAAGTTCAAGGCCGCCGGCTTCAACCCGGAAGCCTACACGCTTTACTCCTATGCCGCCGTTCAGATCATTGCCGAAGGCATCAAGTCTGCCGGTAGCGCCGATGACGCTGAAGCCGTTGCCAAGAAGCTGCACGAAGGCACGTACAAGACCGTTCTGGGCGACATCGCCTTCGACGAAAAGGGCGACCCGAAGCTTCCGGGCTACGTCATGTACGAATGGAAGAAGGGCCCGGACGGCAAGTTCAGCTACTTCCAGCAGGGCAGCTGAGCCGGCAAGGCTTGAGCCTCAACGTATTCAGGGAGCCCGGCGCGAGCCGGGCTCTTTGCGTTTTGGGATGTGTTTTTGGGCGGCGGAATGAGACGGTGCGGCGTACTCCTTCTGATCTCCCCCCCTTGAGGGGGAGATGTCACCGTGAGGTGACAGAGGGGGGGTGGCAACGGTGCGGCATACGGTTTGCAAACGGCATTTGCGCCAGAAACACCCCCCTCTGTCCTGCCGGACATCTCCCCCTCAAGGGGGGAGATCGGCTGAACGGCATCCTCTGTATTCCATCGCCATTGTCCGATTCGACGCGATTTCCCCGTCAGGCTTCCCCATCCCGCCGCCTTATCAGATCACGCTCCGACGCCGTCACCTCGTCTACTGACGCACGCTCGTCGTCGATTTCTACCTTCGCCGCACCCGCGCCGTCTCGCCAGACTTTTTGCACGGCATCGATGGCTTCGCGCGCCGTCTCGGCCTCGATGCTGGGGCGATTGCCGTCGAGGGGCTTGATCTTGAATGACATGGTTCGGCCTCCGGGTTAGGAGGCACAACAGGACGGGCGACGCTTCCGTTCCAAATTGTTTTGGGCCGGGACATCACATCTCGTGCAGCACATGCGCGGCCTTCACCGCCGCCGATGCCCGGTTCTCGACGCCGAGTTTGACGTAAATCTGCTCCAGATGCTTGTTCACCGTGCGTGCCGAAAGCCCCAGAATATCGGCGATATCGCGGTTGGCCTTGCCCTTGGCGATCCAGAGCAGCACTTCGGATTCGCGCTGGGTCAGCGGAAAATGCTGACGCAGGATGGCATCGTCGGAGCGTTCGCGGGCGGCTGTCAGCCGGAACAGGAATTCGTCGGCTCCAATCGCGCCGAGGAAGGAAAATTGCAGGCTGGCGGCCTCGGCCGCATTGGCTGCCGGTGCGGGCAGCGAAAAGCTGGCATCGCGGGAAAAGCCCGGCTTGCCGCGTTCCGCCATCCAGGCGGCGAGGCGGGCGGCGACGATTTCCAACCCTTCGTCGCTGCCGGTGGCGGCATTGATCAGACGGGTTGCCTGCGGTGTGTACCAGTGCACGGCACCGGAGCCGCGGGCTGCCAGCAGATGTCGGCCGGCGGCATCGAGTGCGACGCGGGCGCTCTGGGCGGAGCGGGCATTGGACAGATGAACGCGGATGCGGGCGCGCAGCTCGTCGATATTGATCGGTTTGGTGAGGTAATCGACGCCGCCGCTGTCGAGTGCGTTGACGACATGTTCGGTCTCTGTAAGGCCGGTCATGAAGATCACCGGCACCTGCGCCACCGCGCCATGCGCCTTCAGCCTCCGGCAGGTTTCGAAACCGTCCATGTTCGGCATGACCGCATCCATCAGCACCAGATCGGGTGTGATGCGCTCGACGATGGAGAGGGCAGCCTGTCCCGATGTGGCGATCAGCACCGAAAAACCGGACTGTTCCAGCGCGTCGGTGAGGAAGCCGAGCGCCTCGGGGCTGTCATCGACCAGAAGCACGATATCGCGGGGCGTCGTCGTGTCAGGCATTGTCAGCTTTTTCCTCGTTGAAACGGTTCAGGAAGGCCATGTAACCGGCGATGTCGAAGGCCTGTACGTAAACACCGGCCTGTTCCGCGAAGGGGCGATTTTCTTCCGCCTTGGCCAGATCGGCAAGTTTTGCCTCGATGCCACGGACATAACCGATCTCGCCCAGTTGGAGAAGGTCCTGAAGATGGGTCGAGCCGGGGCTTTGGACGGTTGCCGGTCTGGGTGCCGGTTCCGGTGGCTGATCCTCCTCATAGGTCCATTTTAGCCCGAGATGGACGGCGAGCTTGTCGGCCAGACGGCGCACGTTGACCGGTTTGGCGATCGCGTCGTTATGGCCATCTGTGCCGTCGGGCGTGCCGGCGCCATCACCGATATTGGCCGACAGCATGACGATCGGCGCGGTCTGCCCCTGTTCGCGCAGTTTTGCGACGAGTTGCCAGCCGCTCATGCCCGGCATGGAGATATCGACAAGGAAAAGGTCGGGTTTGACGCCTTCGATCAGCGTCAGGCATTCCGGCCCGCTTGCCGCCGTCAGCACGACAAAATCCATCGGCGTCAGCACTTCGCGCATCAGTTCGCGATGATCCTGATTGTCATCGACCACGACGATGGTGCGGCGCGGGCCGGTATAAGAGGTGATCTTCTTTTCCAAGGCCGGTGCGGTGCTGGGGCGATGCACGGCCGACAGCATCAGCCGCACCTTGAAGGTCGAACCTTCATCCTTGGCGCTGGCAACAGTGATCTCGCCACCCATTGTGTTGGTCAAAAGTTGCGTGATGGTGAGGCCGAGACCGAGACCCGGCATCGGACGAATGCTTTCGGCCTCGCCGCGCTGAAAGGGTTCGTAGATGCGGCCGAGATCCTTTTCGGCGATGCCGCGTCCGGTATCGGCGATGGAGAATGTCGCGACCTGGCTGCGATAGGCAATGTCGAAGCGCACCGTGCCGTGGTCGGTGAATTTTATGGCGTTGGACAGAAGGTTGACGAGGATCTGGCGCAGGCGTTTTTCGTCAGTGCGCACATATTGCGGCAGGGTTTTGGCGCGGTCGTGTTCGAAGGTCAGGCCCTTGGCCTGCGCCTGCATGGAAAACATCTCGACGATCTGGTCGAGAAAATCCTGGATGTTGATCTCGTTGGAATAGACCTGCAGGCGGCCCGCCTCGATCTTGGAAATATCCAGCAGTCCGTCGATCAGGCCCGAGAGATGATCGGCGGAGCGCTTGATCACCTTGATGGCGGATTGCCGTGGGGCAGGGATGGTGTCGTCTCGCTCCAAAATCTGGGCGTAACCGAGCACGGCGTTCAGGGGTGTGCGCAATTCATGCGACAGGCCGACCACATACCGGCTCTTGGCGCGGTTGGCGGCCTCGGCGGTTTCCTTGGCTTCCTGCAAGGCGGCGTCGGTTTTCTTGTGGGCGGAGATTTCTTTCAGCAGCAGTGTGTTCTGGCGCGAGGATTCTTCTTCCGCCACCACCCGGCTGTCATGGGCAAGCACATAAAACCACGAGACGATGCCGGCCATGATGGCAAAGACGAAAAACACGATCGAGATCGTGCCATAGATGATTTCGGCATTGGCGGGTGCTGCCTCGCCGGCCTGATAGGCGATCATGCCGAGAATGGCGCCCATGGCCGAAATCGAGATGACGGCGGTGGTGGCGTAACGTCCAAGCCGCGTCGTCAGCTTGGTGATGACGGTTTCCGGCAGGAAGGCGCGGGCGACAGTGCCGACCTGCGTGTTCAGCCGCGCATGCGGTTTGCACATGTCGTGGCAGCGGCTGTCGAGCGAACAGCAGAGCGAACAGATCGGCGCGGCATAGGCGGGACACCAGGCCATGTCTTCGTGTTCGAACGGGTGTTCGCAGATCGAACAGGTGATGGAGCCGAGGGTCGCCCAGCTTTTGCGCTGTTTTCGCGCCAGGTAATATTTGCCCTTGGTGGCGAAGGCGATGGCCGGCGACAGCAGAAGCGCGATCAGGGTGATGTAGGTGGAAAGCGATGCCCAGAGTGGCCCGAACAGGCCGAAATGAGCGGCCAGCGCGATCGTGGCAGAGCCGAACATGGCGCCGATGCCGACCGGGTTGATGTCATAGAGATGCGCGCGCTTGAACTCGATGCCCTGTGGCGAGAGGCCGAGCGGCTTGTTGATGCAGAGATCGGCCGAGATGGTGCAGAGCCATGACATGGCGATGATCGAAAAGATGCCGAGTGTCGCTTCCAGCAGCCGGTAGATGCCGAGTTCCATCAAAAGCAGCGCGATGGCGACGTTGAACACCAGCCAGACGACCCGGCCGGGATGGCTATGGGTCAGGCGCGAGAAGAAATTCGACCATGCTAAGGACCCGGCATAGGCGTTCATCACGTTGATTTTCAGCTGCGACACGACAACGAAAGCGGCCATCAGAAGAAGGGCGGCGGTCTCGTTGGGGATCATGTAGCCGAAGGCGGTGAGATACATATGGGCGGGATCGGCGGCCTCGTGTGCCGGGACGGCGGTCGACAGCGTCAGCACCGCCAGAAACGAACCGGCCAGCAGTTTTGGCACGCCGACGACCACCCAGCCGGGACCGGCGAGAAACACCGCAAAACGATGCCGCCACTTGTGCACGCCTTCGGATGGCAGGAAGCGCAAAAAGTCGACCTGCTCACCGATCTGCGGCATCAGCGCCAGAATGACGGCGGAGGCTGCACCGAATTCCACGAGGTCGAAGGGAGCGGCACCACCGATTTCACCGTTGGAATGACCGATGCCGGCAAAAGCCCGCCAGAGGTCGAATTTTTCCCAGTCGAGGAAGGCGATGAAGACGAAGGGCAGGATGTTCAACACGATCCAGAACGGCTGGGTGATCAGCTGGAAACGCGAGATCAGCTGCACACCATAGATGACCAGCGGGATCACCACCACGGCGCTGATGATGTAACCGATCCATGGCGGAATGCCGAAGGCGAGGTCCAGTGCGCCGGTCATGATCGAGGCCTCGATCGCAAACAGCATGAAGGTGAAGCTGGCATAGATCAGCGAGGTGATGGTGGAGCCGATATAACCGAAGGAGGCACCGCGCGTCAGGAGGTCGATATCGACGCCGTGGCGGATGGCATAACGGCTGATCGGCAGGCCGATGACCAGCATGACGATGGCGGCGGCGATGATTGCAAAAAACGCGTTGGTGGTGCCGTAGGAAAGGGTGATCGTGCCGCCGATCGCCTCCAGCGCCAGAAAGGAAATCGCGCCGATGGCGGTCTGCGAAATGCGGCTGGAGGAAAACCGTCGGGCGCTTTTTGCGGTGAAGCGCAGCGCATAGTCTTCCAGCGTCTGGTTGGCCACCCAGCGATTGTATTCTCGGCGGACGGGGATGATGCGTTGGCGTGCGGCCATGCCTGAAAACGAGCGCCTTTGACAGGGAGACTGATATTTGGGCAGTTTCTGCTGCGGCGCAGCGTTTGGCAAGCGACATGCAACCTGAACGGCCATTGTTTTGCCGGATTTTCCCTTGTCATTGTTGTGCCGGCTATCAAAAATCGCCGGACAGGTCGACATACTGACAGAAGCGCTTGCAAGCCCGTTGGGGCGCTCCATGTCAGAACCGATCAGACATGCATACCGGCACAGCGGCCGCCGGCAACGTTTTCACGCCGCGCCAGATCAACCCAATATTTCAGGCGTTTCCCGTGACCTCCACATCTCCCGACGCAGAAGAACCCTCGCAGGATTTCGGCACGACCGGCATTGCGCCGATGGAACGTGCCAGCCCCATCACCCGCTTTTTCATGGGCATCGTCGCCTGGGCGGAGAAGCTGAATTTCAGGCACGCAAAACTCGGCAACCCGCCGGTCTATGACAATGCCACCTTTCCCTGGGCTGCCGAGATCGAGAAGGCCGCTCCGGCGATCCGCGCCGAACTTGACCGTATTCTTATGCGCAAGGACGAGTTGCCGAGCTTTCAGGACATTTCCACCGACGTGAAGACGATCTCCACCGATCAGGGCTGGAAGACGTTTTTCCTGCTCGGTTTCGGCGTGCGCTCGGAGCAGAACATCAAGGCCTGCCCGGACACATGGAGTGCGATGCAGCAGATACCCGGCCTGACGACGGTGATGTTTTCCATCTTCGAACCGGGCAAACACCTGCCCGCCCATCGCGGTCCCTATAACGGTGTGCTGCGCCTGCATCTGGGCCTGATCGTGCCGGAAAATTCGGGCGATATTCTTGCCATCCGCGTCAAGGACCAGATCTGCCATTGGCAAGAGGGCAAGGTGCTGATCTTCGACGATGCCTATGAGCACGAGGCCTGGAACCACACCGACAAGACCCGCGTCGTGCTGTTTGTCGATTTCGTCAAGCCGCTGAATTTCCCGGCCCGGCTGGTCAACTGGCTGCTGATGCACATGGCGATTTTCACGCCCTTCATCCGCGAAGGTCTGGACAACCACAAGGAATGGGAAAAGAAATTTTATGCGCAGGCCGAGGCGCTGCGCAATCGGCCGAACTGAGGGCCATAAGGCGATAATAGCGCTTGCTATTTCACCGTAATCAGCGGCTAGACTTGTGCGTCAACATGAGGAGACACGCCATGGCCAAGGGTCAGGTACGCAGCAACAAGGAAACGCGAAAACCCAAGAAGGACAAGGTCGCTGCAAGCGCGGCTCCGACCTTGGGATCGCAGGTCAAACTGGCCGACAGTTCCACGAAAAAGAAGTAATTCCTATTCGCTCGACCTGCGCCGGATATCCGGTGCCCTGAAAACCGGCAGCCGCTTATCTCCAGCGGCCGCCGAATTGAGCCTATCGCAGCCGTACCCGGCCGGCCGAGCCCCGCGCTATCATGCGCCGCGCAAATGCTCCCGCTTTCCCCCTCCGGCTACGTCATTTTGCGTATTCGAGTTTGCGGTGCAGCAGCCGATAGTCGGCTTAAGCAACGGTTAACAAGAGGCGCAGGCCCCCGTTGCTTGAACGAACAAGAAGAGGGGTTCGACCAATGACATTCAAGAGCAAACTGGGAGGCGCGCTGTTGGCCGCCGCGATGTCGGCAACCGCGCTGTCCGGCGCCTTTGCCGCTGACGACACGATCAAGATCGGCGTGCTGCATTCGCTGTCGGGCACGATGGCGATTTCGGAAACCACGCTGAAAGACGCCATGCTGATGCTCGTCGAAGAGCAGAATAAGAAGGGTGGCGTTCTCGGCAAGAAGCTTGAGGCCGTGGTTGTCGACCCGGCTTCCGACTGGCCGCTGTTTGCCGAAAAGGCCCGCCAGCTGATTTCCCAGGACAAGGTTGCCGCCGTGTTCGGTTGCTGGACGTCTTCGTCGCGCAAGTCCGTGCTGCCGGTGTTCGAGGAGCTGAACTCGATCCTGTTTTACCCGGTCCAGTACGAGGGTGAAGAATCCTCGCGCAACATCTTCTATACCGGCGCTGCCCCGAACCAGCAGGCCATTCCGGCCGTCGATTATCTGGCTGCCACCGAAGGCGTCGAGCGCTGGGTTCTGGCCGGTACCGACTATGTCTATCCGCAGACGACCAACAAGATCCTGAAGGCCTACCTGATGTCGAAGGGCGTCAAGGAAGAGGACATCATGATCAACTACACGCCGTTCGGTCATTCCGACTGGCAGACGATCGTCTCCGACATCAAGAAATTCGGCTCGGCCGGCAAGAAGACCGCTGTCGTTTCCACCATCAACGGTGACGCCAACGTGCCGTTCTACAAGGAACTCGGCAACCAGGGTATCAAGGCGGAAGACATTCCGGTCGTCGCCTTTTCCGTCGGTGAAGAAGAGCTCGCCGGCCTCGACACCAAACCGCTGGTCGGCCATCTCGCCGCCTGGAACTACTTTCAGTCCGTCGATGCGCCGGTCAATGCCGAGTTCATCAAGAGCTGGCACGCCTATACCAAGAACGACAATCGCGTCACCAACGACCCGATGGAAGCCGCCTATATCGGCTTCAATGCCTGGGTGAAGGCCGTCGAGGCTGCCGGCACGACCGAGACCGACAAGGTTCTCGACAGCATCATCGGTGTTTCCGTGCCGAACCTGTCGGGCGGCACCTCCACCGTCATGCCGAACCACCACATCACCAAGCCGGTGCTGATCGGTGAAATCCAGGCCGATGGCCAGTTCGACATCGTGCAGGAAACGGCGGCTGTGGTGGGCGACGAATGGTCGGATTACCTGCCGGACTCGAAGGACCTGATCTCCGATTGGCGCAAGCCGATGGAATGCGGCAACTTCAACGTCGCCACCGGCAAGTGCGGCGGCAAGGGTAGCTGATCTTTTCCTTCGAGGCAAAGACCCCTCCCAACCCTCCCCACAAGGGGGAGGGCTCTAACCCAGTCGCTCCGCCAAGGTTTTCAATGAGCCGAAGTGGGTGCCGCGAATTTTCTCCCCCCTTGTGGGGGAGATGGCCGGCAGGCCAGAGGGGGTAATGCCCCCGACGCCAGCCACCCGGGGGACACACATATGCTTATCCGTTTCATCACTCTCATCTTCCTGATCCTCGCCTCTGCCGCGCCATCCTTCGCGCAAGCGCCGGACCCAAAGCCGCTGTTCAACCAGCTGGCCGATGCCGATTTCAATGCGGCTGAAAAGCTTGTCGGGCAGATCGCCACGACCGGCGATACCCGTGTCGTGCCGGCGCTCAATGCCTTTGCCGAGGGTGACCTCTATTTCCGCAAGTCCGACAAGGCGGTGTTCGCCGCGAAGCCTGCCGGTGCGCAGCTCGAGCTGATCGACCCGGTAACGGGCGAGAGCGCCGGTCAGGTTGCCAAGGGTGCGGTGACAAAAATCAGGATCAACAACAATCTACGCCGCGCCATTCGCGCCGCTCTCGGTGGCCTGACGCTGATGAGCCCGGATCGCGGCACGCGGCTTTCTGCCGCCGATGCCATCCTGCGCTCGCCAAGCGCCGAGGCGCTCGATCTGGTCGAGGCCGCCCTTGCCAAGGAAACCGACGCCACCGTCAAGGCGCGCATGGAAGAAGCCCGCGCCGTGTCGCTGCTTTCCTCCGACCGTTCCATCGATGACAAACGCGCCGCCATCGCAACCATCGGCAAGCTCGGCGGACGGGACGCGCTCGGCATCCTCAATGCGGTTTCCTCCTCCATCGATGCCAGCCTCAAACCCGATCTCGATGCGGCGATCACCGCCATCCAGAACGAACAGCAGCTGTGGGACATGGCGCAGAACGTCTGGTACGGCCTGTCGCTCGGCTCGGTGCTGCTGCTTGCCGCCATCGGCCTTGCCATCACGTTTGGCGTCATGGGCATCATCAACATGGCGCATGGCGAAATGGTTATGCTCGGCGCCTATTCCACCTTCGTCGTGCAGCAGGTGATCCGCGAAAATGCGCCCGGCCTGTTCGACTGGTCGCTGACGATAGCGCTGCCGGTCGCCTTCCTCGTCACCGGTGCGGTTGGCCTTGTGATCGAGCGCGGCGTCATCCGTTTTCTCTATGGCCGGCCGCTGGAAACGCTGCTCGCCACCTGGGGCATTTCGCTGATCCTGCAGCAGAGCATCCGCACCATCTTTGGTCCGACCAACCAGGAAGTCGGCAACCCGTCGTGGATGTCCGGTTCGTTTCCGGTTGGCGGTATGACGATCACCTGGAACCGCATGTGGATCGTCGTCTTTTCGCTGTCGATCTTTGTCGGTCTGCTGCTTCTGATGAAACGTTCCGCCTTCGGCCTGCAGATGCGCGCCGTCACCCAGAACCGCCGCATGGCCTCGTCCATGGGCATCAAGACGCCGTGGGTGGACGCCTTCACCTTCGCGCTCGGCTCCGGCATTGCCGGGATTGCCGGGGTGGCGCTTTCCCAGATCGACAACGTCTCGCCGAACCTTGGCCAGAGCTACATCATCGATAGCTTCATGGTCGTGGTGTTCGGCGGCGTCGGCAATCTCTGGGGCACGCTGGTGGGCGCTCTGTCGCTCGGGATCCTCAACAAGTTTCTCGAACCGTCGGTCGGGGCCGTGCTCGGAAAGATCCTCGTGCTCGTGCTGATCATCCTCTTCATCCAGAAACGTCCGCGCGGCCTGTTCGCGCTCAAGGGAAGGGCGATCGAAGCATGATTTCCGCCTTCATCTTTCGTGCCCTGAAAGGCCATATCGTCGTCACCGTTGCCGTCATCCTCGCTTTCGCGGTGCTGGTGCCGGCCTCCAACCTGCTGCTGGCGCCTGACCATGCCCTGCACATCCCGACCTATGTCATGTCGCTGATGGGCAAATATCTTTGTTATGCGCTGCTGGCGTTGGCGCTCGATCTGGTCTGGGGGTATTGCGGCATTCTCTCGCTCGGCCACGGGGCGTTTTTCGCGCTCGGCGGTTATGCCATGGGCATGTACCTGATGCGGCAGATCGGTTCTCGCGGCGTCTACGGCAATGCCGACCTGCCGGATTTCATGGTCTTCCTCAACTGGAAGGAATTGCCGTGGTTCTGGTACGGGTTCGACATGTTTCCGTTCGCGATGCTGATGGTGCTGTTCGTGCCGGGCCTGCTCGCCTTCGTGTTCGGCTGGTTCGCATTTCGCTCAAGGGTGAACGGCGTCTATCTGTCGATCATCACCCAGGCGATGACCTATGCACTGATGCTTGCCTTCTTCCGCAACGACATGGGGTTCGGCGGCAATAACGGCCTGACCGACTATAAGGAAATCGTCGGCTTTTCCGTGCAGGGCGGCGGTACGCGTGCGGTTCTGTTCGCCATGTCGGCGCTGATGCTGGCGCTTTGCCTGCTGATTGCCTCGGCCATCGTCAATTCGAAATTCGGCAAGGTGCTGGTCGGCGTTCGCGATGCCGAAAGCCGGGTGCGGTTTCTCGGTTTCCGCGTCGAAAACATCAAGCTGTTCACCTTCGTCGTCTCGGCCATGTTTGCCGGTATTGCCGGTGCGCTGTTCGTGCCGCAGGTGGGCATCATCAATCCGGGCGAATTTGCGCCGGCCAACTCGATCGAGGTCGTCGTCTGGACAGCGGTCGGCGGGCGCGGCACGCTGATCGGGCCGATCATCGGCGCGGTTCTGGTCAATGCCGGCAAAAGCTATTTCACCGGTGCCTTCCCTGAACTCTGGCTGTTTGCGCTGGGCGGGCTGTTCATTGCCGTCACGCTGTTCCTGCCGAAAGGGATCGTCGGCACCATCCAGAGCGGTTTTACCGGGCGCAAGGCGATGCGGGCCGCAGCCGATGCCGAAAAGGGCCGTGGTGACGTGACCGCGGTCGCGCAGGCGGCGGAATAGGAGAGGGCGCCAAGATGAACACGATTGCCGAAACACGCTCGAAAAGCCTGCTCTATCTGGAGGATGTCTCCGTCTCCTTCGACGGGTTCAAGGCGCTCAATTCGCTTTCCTTCGTCGTCGAGCCGGGAGAGCTGCGCGCCATCATCGGCCCCAACGGCGCCGGCAAGACGACGATGATGGATATCATCACCGGCAAGACGCGGCCGGACACGGGCAAAGTGCTGTTCGAGGATGAGATCGACCTGACCAGAAAGGATGAGGCCGATATCGCCCAGCTCGGCATAGGCCGCAAATTCCAGAAGCCGACCGTGTTCGAAAGCCATACGGTCTGGGACAATCTGGAACTGGCGCTGAACCGGCCGCGCGGGGTGTTTTCAACATTATTCTACAAGCTTTCGGCCGAAGACACCGCGCGTATCGAAGAAATCCTCGACACGATCCGCATGAGCCACCGCAAAAACGAACTCGCCGCCAATCTAAGCCACGGCCAGAAACAATGGCTGGAAATCGGCATGCTGCTGGCGCAGGAGCCAAAGCTGCTGCTGGTGGATGAGCCGGTGGCGGGCATGACCGATGCGGAGACGGCCGAGACGGCGGTGCTGTTGCGCGAGATCGCCAAAAGCCGTTCGGTCGTGGTGGTCGAACACGACATGGGCTTTATCCGCGAGCTTGGCGTCAAGGTGACGTGCCTGGCGGAAGGCTCTGTTCTTGCGGAAGGCTCGATCGACTTCGTGTCGAGTGATCCCAAGGTGATCGAAAACTATCTCGGTCGATGACACAAGCTGGCGCGGTGGAGAAAAACTTCAAGTCTTGCAGATGATGATGGAACACGCTGTAAAGGCAGCGTTTTTTACTTTGGGGTTTCATCATGGCTTTGCTTGGCATTCTGGTTATGGCAATCGGCGGCGCGGCCGTCTGGTACTGGCGATTGAAGATGGTGCGCGAGGCGGGCAGCGAAGTCATCGACTCGATCGAACGCATGCGTGGCGCCTTCAAGCGCCGGCAGTTTCGCAAGAAGGCGGAGGCCGCACCGCTCGCTTCCATCGCCGATCCGGCGATCGCGGCGGTGGCCTTCTTCTTCTGCATCGCCAAGGAGAAGCCGATCTATCTGGAGGCGGCCAAGGATGTCATCCGCAACCGCATGGCCGGCATCATCCGGCCGGGCGACATGGATGAAGTGATGGTGTTTTGCGAATGGGCTTCGAAAAACACCATCAATCCGGAGGATCCGATCCGCCGCTTCCGCGACATGTGGATGAAGGCGCTGGATACCAACGAACGGATACAGCTGATCGGCATTGCCGAGGAAGTCGCCGAAGTCGGTGGTGACCGGACGAATGAACAGGAGCAGGCGCTGCAGGTGCTCAGGCGCACGCTCATGAGTTGAACAGAAAAGGGTTTTGGGGATGCTCGCAGTCAACAATGTCAATCTGCATTACGGTGCCGCACAGGCGCTGCGCGGCGTCTCCATCCATGCCGAAATGGGCAAGATCACCTGCGTGCTCGGCCGCAACGGCGTCGGCAAGTCGTCGCTGCTTCGCGCCGTGACCGGCCAGAAGCCGGTCAGCGCCGGCACGATCTCGTTTGATGGTGCATCATTGAACGGGCTTTCGCCCTATGTGCGCGCCAAGCACGGCATCGGTTATGTGCCGCAGGGGCGCGAAATCTTTCCGCTTCTGACGGTGAAAGAAAACCTCGAGACCGGTTATGCGCCATTGGCGCGCAGCGAGCGTACCATCCCTGACGAAATCTTTACCCTGTTTCCAGTTTTGAATTCCATGCTGTCGCGTCGCGGCGGCGATCTGTCGGGCGGACAGCAGCAGCAATTGGCCATTGGCCGCGCCATGGTCACGCGCCCGAAAATTCTCGTGCTGGACGAGCCGACCGAAGGCATCCAGCCATCGATCATCAAGGATATCGGCCGCGCCATCCGGTATTTGCGGGATTCCACCGGCATGGCGATCCTGCTGGTGGAGCAATATCTCGATTTCTGCCGGGAACTCGCCGACCATGTCTACATCATGGATCGTGGCGAGATTGTGCATGAGGGGGGCGCCGAAACGCTGGATACGGCAGAAGCAAGGCGTCACCTGACCGTCTGACGCGTTTTTTGCGCCACAGCTGCCATTTATTGCATGGCTGCTACCCGGTGCGACTATTTAAATCGCTTCTAATAAGTGCTATTCAACTGCCATTCAGACAGTCGAAATCCACCCCGCACCCTATGATGAGGCGCTTGATGGCATTTGAACGCATGAACGCTCGATCTGGTTCCCAAGCTCTTGGCACTTTTTTTGCGACAGGAGCTTTTTTCTTGGCCGCCGGCCTTGGAATGGCGCATGCCGGATGTGGCGAGACCTATAAGCCGGGTCGCCACCTGACAACGATCGAAGCCGATGGCGTCAAGCGTTCAGCTGTCTATTACGTGCCGTCCTCCTATACGGGCAAGGACAAGGTCGCCGTCGTTTTCGATTTCCACGGCAGCAACAGCAATCCCGATGGTCAGTTGACCCGCAGTTCCTGGGACAAGGTTGCCGAAAAGAACGGTTTCATCGCTGTCGCTCTGCAGGGCAGCATTGCCGGCAAGACGCCCGGCACCTTTGCCTGGAACGTTCCCCATGTCGAAGTCAGCAAGGCGATCATTCCGCAGGGCGGGCAGGGTGGTCTCGACGAGATTTCCTTCATCGACGAAGCCGTCGATGAGGTGAAGGACGATTTCTGCGTCGATCCGAACCGCATCTTTGCCTCCGGTTATTCCGGTGGTGGCCGCATGCTGTCGGCCTATCTGTGCGCCGGTGGCGACGATTTTGCAGCGGCAGGTTTTGTCAATTCGCTGCGCGCCGGCCGTCCGCTGGAAGCCGATGGCAAGTGGGGGCCTGACAAGGCCAATTGCAGCCCTGCCAAGCCGGTCTCGATTGTCGCCTTCGCGGGCGAGAAGGATCGCCAGAACCCGTATTCCGGTGGCGGTTCCGCCTATTGGCAGTATGGTTTCAAGACCGCCATCCAGCGCTGGACCGATCTTGATGGCTGCACCGGCAATGGCCGCACGGACACCGTCAACGGCGTCACCTACGGCGTTTACGACACCTGCAAGAACGGCGCCCGCATCGCCGCCTATTCGTTTGCCAATGGCACGCATGACTGGCCGAAGCCGACCGAGAAGGAAACTGTCATCGCGGCGGCCACCGACAGCGCCAATGGCGTCGTCAAGGTCTCGGCCACGGCCCGGAAGCCGGCCTTCGATGCCAATATTGACCCGGCCTATCGTATGTGGGACTTCTTCGGCAAGGCCGACAGCACCGATGTCGTGGCAACCGCCGCGCAGCCAAAGGCCAAGGTAACGGAAGCCGCTGCCAAGGATTGCATGGCAACCGGCGACAGCCAGGACATGACGTGCAGCAGCAGCCAGACCACCGACATGCGCCGCAACGGGCAAGGGGCGAAGGGCGCCTTGTAACCAAGGCGTTCCAGGGCCGTACGCGGCTTTCCGAATTCTATCAGGAAGGTTGCGCCAAGATCCGCCTGCCGGAAACGTTTTCTCCGGAAATGGAGGCGATTCTGATCAATACGTCCGGTGGGCTGACCGGCGGAGACAGAGTGGGGTGGAAGATCGTCGCCGGTGATGGGACGGCGGCGACGATCACGACCCAGGCCAATGAGAAGATCTACAAGGCATCCGCCGACACCGCGCGTCTCGATACGCGCATCGAGGTCGGCGAGGGGGCAGTCGTTCACTGGCTGCCGCAGGAAACCATTCTTTTCGACCGCTCATCGCTGACGCGCAGCCTTGAGGTCGATCTCCACGAAAATTCCGAATTTCTTGCCGTCGAAGCGGTTCTGCTTGGTCGCAAGGCGATGGGCGAGGCGGTCGTTAGCGGATTTTTCCGGGATCGCTGGCGCATCCGGCGTAGCGGAAAGCTCATCCATGCCGAGGATTTGCGCCTAGAGGGTGAAGTCGAATCATTGTCTGACCAGTCGTCGGTTCTGTCCGGCCAGGTGGCGTTTGCGACGCTGTTTTACACCGGGCCGCGCGCCGAAGCGCTTCTGGCGCGGCTTCGAAGCGTGCTCGGTGACGCAAATGCGGGCGCAAGCCTCTGGAATAACAAGCTGATTGCCCGAATAACCGCCATTGACGGCTTCGCTTTGAGAAAAATCCTCGTACCGGCAATTTCCGTATTGCGTAATGGCGCGCCAGTGCCGAAAGTCTGGCATATCTGATCCGATAAGCTTGGACGTTCCATGAACCTGACCCCACGCGAAAAAGACAAGCTGCTGATTTCCATGGCGGCCATCGTTGCCCGCCGCCGCCTCGAGCGTGGCGTGAAGCTCAATTATCCCGAAGCCATCGCGCTGATTACCGATTACGTTGTTGAAGGCGCGCGCGACGGCCGCGCGGTCGCCGACCTGATGGAAGCCGGTGCCCATGTCGTGACTCGCGAACAGGTGATGGATGGCATTGCCGAAATGATCCACGACGTGCAGGTGGAAGCCACCTTTCCCGATGGCACCAAGCTGGTGACCGTCCACGAACCGATCCGCTGAGGAAAAGCCCATGGCACTGGCCCTGCGACCCAATTGCGAATGCTGCGACAAGGATCTGCCTCCGGATAGCCGTGAGGCGATGATCTGCACCTTCGAATGCACATTCTGCACCGATTGTGCCACCGATACGCTTGGTGGTTTCTGCCCTAATTGCAGCGGCGAATTGGTGCGCCGTCCGGTGCGCCCGGTGGCGGCGCTCGTCAACAATCCCGCATCGACGGTGCGGGTGCTGAAGCCCGAGGGCTGCAAGCCACAAATCGCTTTAACCGCCTGAGGGAGTGATTCATGATACCCGGTGAAGTCATTGCCGCAAAAGGCGAAATCGAGCTGAATGCCGGCGCGCCGACCATTTCGATCGATGTGTCCAATACCGGCGACCGGCCAATCCAGGTGGGCAGCCATTACCATTTCTTCGAGACCAATAACGGCCTTGCCTTCGATCGCGACAAGGCGCGCGGCATGCGGCTGGACATTCCTGCCGGCACGGCGGTGCGTTTCGAGCCGGGCCAGACCCGCTCGGTGACGCTGATCCCGCTCTCGGGCAAACGCGAAGTCTACGGGTTCCAGCAAAAAATCATGGGAGCGCTCTGATATGGCAGCTAAACATTATATCGGCGGCTGCCAGTGTGGCGCAGTCTCGTTCGAAGTGGATGCCGATCTCGACAAGACCGTGACCTGCAATTGTTCGCGTTGCCAGCGTCTCGGTGCCGTGCTGACATTTACGCCGCGTGCGGCGTTTGATCTGAAATCGGGTGAGGAGAATCTTACCGAATACCGCTTCAACTCGAAAAAACTGCAGCACCTGTTCTGCAAGACCTGCGGCATCCAGAGCTTTTCCTATGGCACGGCACCCGACGGCGCCGAAATGGTAGCGCTCAACGTCAACTGCCTGGAAGGCGTCAATCCGCGCGAACTGACCTCCTATCATCACGATGGGGCGGCGGCGTGAGATGCGAAAGGGCCGGCGAATGCTGAAACTGGCGATCATGCCGCTTCTGTGCGGCTGCGTGCTGTTGACCGATGCGCCGATGTCGAATGGTCAGGAGCCGGATGTCGATTGCGACAAGGCCGAGACGCAGACGGACATGACGATCTGCGCGCAGCGCGATTTCGGTGATGCCGATGACGAGCTGAACGCCCAGTACAGGATCACCCGAAGCACCATGCGCCAGCAGGATGCGGATGGCATACCGGAGACAAGGGGCGCTGAAGATGCTCTCGTCAAGGCGCAGCGCGCCTGGGTCAGCGACCGCGATGCGCAATGCACGTCGGCCGGTTTTCAGGCGCGTGGCGGTTCGATGGAGCCGATGCTGGTCGCCAATTGCCAGGCCGAACTGACGCGCGCGCGGACCGAAGAGCTCAAAAGTCTGGCCGATGGGCTGGAGAACTGAGAGCGGCCAAAATTGTTGAGATGACGAAGATCGGTTAACATAGGTACATTGCGAAAACCGGGATCAACGCTGATGGGCAGGTTCGAAGCAAAAACGACGATGGACGGGACGGCGACCATTCCGGCCGAAGTCCGCGACGTGCTCGGGCTGCAGCCGGGCGGCGCCTTGCAGTTCATCGTCGATGACGACGGGAAGGTGACGGTGGTTGCCAAGACCAGTGATCTTGCGCATCTGCGCGGCATTTTCGGCAAACACGAAGGCCCGCCGATCGATATCGACGAGGCGATCATGGAGACGGTGGCGCGTCGTACGGCTGTTGACCGCACGGAGGACGATCCTTGATCGGACTCGATACCAACATGCTGGCGCGCTATTTTCTGGACGATGATCCGCTTTGGTCACCTCGTATTGCACGGTTTTTCGCAGAAAATCTTTCCGAGCGCAGACAGGGTTATATCAACCCGATCACCTTGACCGAGCTTGTCTGGGTTCTGCGCCGCAGGCCAGAATATGATCGGGCGGCTCTTGCGGGTGTCATCGAAGGCATCCTGTCCTCCACCAGTCTCGTCGTTGGCGAGGCCATCAAACGTGCGCTTGCCTCGTTCAAGGCAGGCAGTGCCGGATTTGCCGATTATCTCATTGCAGAACTCAACGAAGCCGCTGGCGCGTCACCCACCGTGACGCTCGACCGGCAGGCTGCCAAAAAAACTCCGTTCATTCCGTTTTCTCAGGAAGCCTGATCCCCATGTCCTACAAGATGTCCCGCGCCGCCTATGCCTCGATGTTCGGCCCGACCACCGGCGATAAGGTGCGGCTGGCCGATACCGAATTGTTCATCGAGGTGGAGAAGGATTTCACCACCTATGGCGAGGAGGTGAAATTCGGCGGTGGCAAGGTCATTCGTGACGGCATGGGCCAGAGCCAGGCGACGCGCGCGCAAGGGGCTGTCGATACCGTCATCACCAATGCGCTGATCGTCGATCATTCCGGCATCTACAAGGCCGATGTCGGCCTGAAGAACGGTCGCATCCACGCCATCGGCAAGGCCGGCAACCCCGACACCCAGCCCGGCGTGACGATCATCGTCGGTCCTTCGACTGAAGCCATTGCCGGCGAAGGTAAGATTCTGACGGCCGGCGGCATGGATGCGCATATCCACTTCATCTGCCCGCAGCAGATCGAGGAAGCGCTGATGTCGGGTGTCACCACCATGCTGGGCGGTGGTTCCGGCCCGGCCCACGGCACGCTGGCCACCACCTGCACCGGGGCGTGGCACATCGAGCGGATGATCGAAAGTTTTGACGCCTTTCCGATGAACCTGGCGCTGGCCGGCAAGGGCAATGCCGCACTTCCGGCGCCGCTGGAAGAAATGATCCTCGCCGGCGCCTCGTCGCTGAAGCTGCACGAGGATTGGGGCACGACGCCGGCTGCCATCGACAATTGCCTCACCGTTGCCGATGCATTCGACGTGCAGGTGATGATCCATACCGACACGCTGAACGAGAGCGGTTTCGTGGAAGACACGGTGGCTGCCATCAAGGGGCGCACCATCCATGCCTTCCACACGGAAGGGGCGGGCGGTGGCCACGCGCCGGATATCATCAAGATCTGCGGCAATCCGAACGTCATTCCATCGTCCACCAATCCGACGCGCCCCTATACGGTCAATACGCTGGCCGAACATCTCGACATGCTGATGGTCTGCCACCACCTGTCGCCGTCCATTCCGGAAGACATCGCCTTCGCCGAAAGCCGTATCCGCAAGGAAACCATCGCGGCCGAAGACATTTTGCACGACATCGGTGCCTTCTCGATCATCTCTTCCGATAGTCAGGCCATGGGCCGTGTCGGCGAAGTGGCGATCCGCACCTGGCAGACGGCCGACAAGATGAAGCGCCAGCGCGGCCAGCTGAAGGAAGAGACTGGCGACAACGACAATTTCCGCGTCAAACGCTACATTGCCAAATATACGATCAACCCGGCGATCGCGCATGGCGTCAGCCATGAGATCGGCTCGGTCGAAGTCGGCAAGCGCGCCGATCTGGTTCTCTGGAACCCGGCCTTTTTCGGCGTGAAGCCGGAAATGGTGTTGCTCGGCGGCTCGATCGCAGCGGCTCCGATGGGCGATCCGAATGCGTCGATCCCGACACCGCAGCCGATGCATTACCGGCCTATGTTTGCCGCTTACGGCAAGCTGCGCACCAATTCCTCCGTCACCTTCGTATCGCAGGCCTCGCTCGATAACGGGCTGGCGCAGCGCCTTGGCGTCGCCAAGCAGCTTCTGGCCGTGAAGAATGTTCGTGGTGGTATTTCCAAGGCGTCGATGATCCACAATTCGGCAACGCCGCATGTGGAAGTGGACCCGGAAACCTATGAAGTGCGCGCCGATGGCGAGCTTTTGACCTGCGAACCGGCGACGGTTCTGCCGATGGCGCAGCGGTATTTCCTGTTCTGATGGCTTTGCGACTGGCGAGCCTATGAGACGGTTCTGTCGCTGGCTGCTGGCCGCGATCCTTGTTGTCGTCTTTGCAGTTGCCGTCGGGACATTTGTTCCGCGGCCATTGTTTGCGCCCGAACGTGCCGTCTCCACCGGCGATACGCGGCGCATTCTCGTCCTGTCCAACCCGATCCACACCGATATCGCCATCCCGCTGAACGATGAGACCCGTGCCGCCTACGC
This sequence comes from Neorhizobium sp. JUb45, assembly GCF_004343585.1. Lineage (GTDB taxonomy): Bacteria > Pseudomonadota > Alphaproteobacteria > Rhizobiales > Rhizobiaceae > Neorhizobium. The sequence continues at coordinate 617,770 of NZ_SLYW01000001.1, forward strand.
CTACCTCGGATCCTCCGGCATTCCCGTTGCTGATCCTCGTGCGGAATGGCTGGTGATCGGCTGGGGAGGGCGGTCGTTTTATCTGGAAACGCCGACCTGGGCCGATCTGAAGCCGATGCCGGTCTTTCGGGCGCTGACCGTGGATCGCTCGGTCATGCATGTCGATATCGCCGGACCGATCGACGAAACCCATCCTTCGGTGCGGGCTTTCGATCTTTCACCCGTCGAATTTCAAAATCTGTCCGGCTTCATCCAAGGCAGCTTTGTCCGCGAGCAGGGTGAGGTCGCTCTCATCCCCGGTGCCGGTTATGGCGGTTACGACCAGTTTTTCGAAGCCCATGGTTCGTTCAACGCCCTTGTCGGCTGCAATACCTGGACGGCGGGTGCGCTGCGCGCCGCCGGCCTGCGCACCGGTGTGTGGAATCCCTTGCCGCAGACGCTGGTTCTGTCGCTCGATCTCTTCAATCCGGCCGAAAAATGAGCGCGTCCGTCGCCCGAGCAATGCTTCCTGTGAATAGCTGCTGTGCAGTGCAGGATTTTGTTAAGAAGATTGCTGCGCTGCGGGAAAATTGTCTTTAGAGAAAAGTCTTCTGCCTCTCTACGGGGCAAATGTTCATTTTATCTCGGAGACAGTCATGCTGGGCAAACGCGTTCCCCAAGTCACCTTCCGCACCCGCGTGCGCGATGAAGCCGTTGGTGGCCCCAACCCCTTCCGTTGGCAGGACGTCACCTCGGCCGACTATTTTGCCGGCAAGCGCGTCGTGCTGTTTTCGCTGCCGGGCGCGTTTACACCGACCTGCTCGACTTTCCAGCTGCCCGATTTCGAAAAGCTCTTTTCCGATTTCCAGGCCGAAGGCATCGACGCCATCTACTGCATGTCGGTCAATGACGCTTTTGTCATGAACGCATGGGCCAAGAGCCAGAACCTTGCCAACGTCACGGTCATCCCGGACGGTTCGGGCGAGTTCACCCGCAAGATGGGCATGCTGGTCGCCAAGGACAATCTCGGTTTCGGCATGCGCTCGTGGCGTTATGGCGCCATCGTCAACGATGGTGTCGTCGAGCAGTGGTTCGAGGAAGAAGGTTATTCCGACAATTGCGAGAGCGACCCTTACGGTGCGTCTTCGCCGCAGAACATTCTCGAAAACCTGCGCGCCATGAAGATCGCTGCCGAATAATTTCGGTTCGATCGGCTGCACAAACTTCGAAAGCCCGGCCGCGCGCCGGGCTTTTTGCGTTCAGTCCCTTGGCCCCATGCTGGACCAGATCGGGCCGGCAATGCTTTGCAGGAGATCCGGCGCTACGCCGTCGATGCGGGCCAGCACCGCCTTGGCCAATTCCTGTCCCGCATGGCGCACGTCCTCGGTGACGGTGAGGATTTCCGGGCGGATCCAGTTCAGAAACTCGGCCGACTGTTTGGCGACGATATCCACATCATGGCCGAGCCTGCGGCCAGCCGCCTCTATGCCGGCCACCAGCGCGATCGTCGATGAGCCGCTGAGCGAGACGATGCCATCTGGCGGTTCCGGCAGGCGCGACAATCGCTCGGAATGGCTGCGCAGCTCGTCCAGAGGGGTCTCGGTGGTGAGGCGCCCCATGGAGACTTCCGTCGCCTGAAAATCCGCAAGCGCCCGCTCAAAGCCGATGCGGCTGTGCAGGTGGTAGGAAAAGCGGCTTTGTGGTGCCAGCAGCGCGATACGGCGGCGGCCGCGTTTCACCAGTCGCTCGACCGCCTGATAGACATAGGCCTCATTATCGAAATCGTGGAACGGGTGGGCAATGCCCATGTCGGTGCGGCCATGGGTGACGAAAGGCAGATTGCGCTCGATCATCAACCGGACACGCGGGTCCTCCGGCTCGATGCGCGAGATGATCACCCCATCCGCCGAGCCGGTGTCGAGAATATAGCGCACCGGCACCATCGGGTCCTTCTCGAAGGAATGCGGGGTGACGACGAGGTGATATTGCGTGCCGCCCAGCACTTCCGAAATGCCCTGAACGATGGCGCTGGTGAAACCCATCAGTTCCTGCTCGATGCTGAGCACCAGCGCGATGACATTGGTCTTGCCGGTGCGCAGGCGCACGCCGGCGCGGTTGGGCTGATAACCGAGCTGGCGCGCGACGAGGCGTACACGTTCCTTGGTATCGGCGCCGATATCCGGTGCATCCTTCAGGGCGCGCGACACCGTGGTGATGCCGAGCCCGGTCATGTAGGCGATGGTTTTCAGGGTCGGCCGCTCGGTGACGGATGCCCCGCGGGAAAATCTTCTGTCTTCGTCGTCCATGGCTGCCGTTCGCGCTGGAATTGCCGCTTTGGAAAGCTGCGTGTCGATGCAAACCGTTTCTTACGGTAAAAAACTGTAACGTTACAGTGATTTTTCAGACCGGATATTCTCGCAGGTACGACAACCTGCAATTTTACATAGACACAACGCAGACGCACAACATTTTTGCATCTGCGAAGAAGTGTGATGTAGATGACGTCATAAAATATTGAAATTAAACATTTTTTATGAATTCCCTGATGTGAGTGATTTCAGTCTCCGGTTGAAAACATCGCCGGGTTAAAATTATTCGTCCAATCTCGGGTTGCCACCCAGAAATCTTTGCCCTAGCTTTTTACTGCAACGTTTCAGTGAGGGAGGAGACTCATGCGTATACGTGCTTTTGCAGCTGTCATGGCTGCCACAGTGGCGCTGCCCTGTATCGTTCAGGCGGCTGATCTGGAAGTCACGCATTGGTGGACGTCAGGCGGTGAAGCCGCCGCCGTCAAGGAACTGGCCAACGCATTCAACGCAACCGGCAACAAGTGGGTGGATGGTGCCATTGCCGGTTCCGGCAGCACGGCGCGTCCGATCATGATCAGCCGCATTACCGGTGGTGATCCGATGGGCGCCACCCAGTTCAACCATGGCCGTCAAGCCGAGGAACTGGTGCAATCCGGCCTGATGCGCGACCTCTCCGAGGTGGCGGAGAAGGGCAAGTGGAAAGAGGTGATCAAGCCGGCGAGCCTGCTCGACAGCTGCACATTCGAGGGCAAGATCTATTGTGCCCCGGTGAACATCCACTCCTGGCAGTGGCTGTGGCTTTCCAATGCCGCTTTCGAAAAGGCGGGTGTGCCGGTGCCGAAGGACTGGAACGAGTTCGTTGCAGCCGCGCCGAAGTTGAAGGAAGCCGGCATACAGCCGCTGGCGCTTGGCGGCCAGCCCTGGCAGGCCAACAACCTGTTCGATGCACTCGCTCTTTCGCTTGGCGGCAAGGAGCTGTTCGAAAAGGTCTACAAGGACAAGGATGAGGAAGCCGCCGCCGGCCCGGAAATGGCAAAAATCTTTGCCGCAGCCGTGCAGGCACGCGAGCTTGCCAAGGGCAACAACGTGCAGGACTGGAACCAGGCGACCAATCTCGTCATCACCGGCAAGGCCGGCGGCCAGATCATGGGCGATTGGGCGCAGGGTGAATTCCAGCAGGCCGGCCAGACCGCCGGCAAGGAATATACCTGCCTTGCAGGCCTGGGCTTGAACGAGGTTCTGGCGACGGGTGGCGATGCCATCTATTTCCCACTGCTCAAGGACGAGGCCAAGATCAAGGCTCAGGACGCGTTGGCTGAAACCATCGTCGATCCGAAAGTGCAGGTCGCTTTCAACCTCAAGAAGGGCTCCGTGCCGATCCGCGGTGACGTCGATATGGCGTCCGCCAATGATTGCATGAAGCAGGGCATCGCCATCATCGCCAAAGGTGGCACCACCACCAGCGTCGACCAGCTTGTGACTGCCGATACGCAGAAGCAGAAGGAAGACCTGATGGCGGAGTTCTTCTCAAAGGAGATGACGCCGGAAGCCGCGCAGGAGCGGTTCGCCGAGATCATCGGTTCCGCGGACTGACAACCGCTTTCCATCGCTCAACCTGACCGGCCCCGCTTGATTGTGGGGCCGGACGGAACACCGCGGCCGAAAATGCGCCGCCGGCCGATCGAGGAAGACATATGGCGCAATCCACCCCATCTGCCCGACCCAGTCAGCTTTTCCGCAATCTCAATTCGAAGATTGCCTCCATCCCGATGATCTTTGTCGCCCTGGTGATTTTCCTTGGCGGCTCCGTCTGGACCGTCGTTTATTCCTTCACCAATTCGCGGCTTCTGCCACGCACCAATTTTGTCGGCCTCGACCAGTATGAACGGCTGTGGGCCTCGGCGCGCTGGATCGTCTCGATCCAGAATCTGGCGATCTACGGCATCCTGTCGCTGATCTTTTCGCTCGTTGTGGGGTTTGTCCTGGCGGCGCTTATGGACCAGAAGATCCGTTTCGAAAACGTCTTCCGCAGCATCTTTCTCTATCCTTTTGCACTGTCCTTCATCGTCACCGGCCTCGTCTGGCAATGGATCCTAAATCCGGAATTCGGCATTCAGGCGATCGTCCGTTCGCTCGGCTGGGAAACGTTCGAGTTCAACCCGGTCTATGATCCCGACATCGTCATCTATGGCATCCTGATCGCCGGCCTGTGGCAGGGCACGGGTCTCGTCATGTGCCTGATGCTGGCCGGGCTCCGCGGCATCGACGAGGATATCTGGAAGGCCTCACGCGTCGACGGCATTCCCATGTGGCGGACCTATATCTTCATCGTCATCCCGATGATGCGGCCGGTTTTCGTCACCACGCTGGTCATCATCGGTGCCGGTATCGTCAAGCTCTACGATCTCGTCGTGGCGCAGACATCTGGCGGGCCGGGCAATTCGTCCGAAGTGCCGGCCAAATATGTCTACGACTACATGTTCCAAGCGCAGAACCTGGGGCAGGGGTTTGCCGCATCGACGATGATGCTGCTCACCGTTGCCATCATCATCATTCCCTGGGCTTATCTCGAATTCGGAGGGCGCAAGCGTGGCTGACGTTTCCACTCTCAAGACGGTTGCCGCCGGTTCCGGCGCTGCTGCAAACAGACTGTCCGCAGGTCCGCGCGGCAGAAAGCCGAAACGTGTCCTGTCGCGCCGCAACATCATGCTCTACGGCATCCTCGGGCTGGCCGCGCTCTATTACCTTCTGCCGCTTTACGTGATGGTTGTGACCTCGCTGAAGGGCATGCCGGAAATCCGCCTCGGCAATATCTTTTCGCCGCCGGTGGAAATCACCTTCGAGCCCTGGGTGAAGGCGTGGGCCGAAGCCTGCACCGGTCTCAATTGCGACGGGCTTTCGCGCGGGTTCTGGAATTCCGTGAAGATCATGATCCCGTCCGTGGTGGTGTCGATCTTCGTTGCCTCGGTCACCGGTTATTCGCTGGCCAACTGGCGCTTCAAGGGATCGGAACTGTTCTTCTCGATCCTCATCATCGGGGCCTTCATTCCCTATCAGGTGATGATCTACCCGATCGTCATCGTGCTGCGGGAACTGGGCATTTACGGCACGCTGACCGGGCTGATCATCGTCCACACGATCTTCGGCATGCCGATCCTGACGCTGCTGTTTCGCAATTATTTTGCATCGCTGCCGGAAGAACTGTTCAAGGCAGCTCGCATCGATGGCGCCGGCTTCTGGCAGATCTATGGGCGCATCATGTTGCCGATGTCGTTGCCGATCTTCGTGGTGGCGATGATCCTGCAGGTGACCGGCATCTGGAACGACTTTCTGTTCGGCGTCGTCTTCACCCGGCCCGACACCTATCCGATGACGGTGCAGCTCAACAACATCGTCAACTCCGTGCAGGGCGTGAAGGAATATAATGTCAACATGGCTGCGACGCTTTTGACCGGCGCCGTGCCTCTCATCGTCTATTTCTTATCCGGCCGCCTGTTCGTCCGCGGCATCGCCGCCGGCGCAGTGAAGGGATGACCCCCATGAACGTAGTTCCCATGCAATTTTCCAAGGCCAATCACAGCGTTTCGGTGCGTGACCTGACACTTTCCTTCGGGGCGCTGACGGTTCTCGGAAATCTCAATCTCGATATTCATGATGGCGAGTTCCTCGTCCTGCTCGGCTCATCCGGCTGCGGAAAATCGACGCTGCTCAACTGCATCGCCGGCCTGCTGGAGCCGACCGAAGGGCAGATTTTCATCAAGGACAAGAACGTCACCTGGGAAGAGCCAAAGGATCGCGGCATCGGCATGGTGTTCCAGTCCTATGCGCTTTATCCGCAGATGACGGTGGAAAAGAACCTCTCCTTCGGGCTGCGGGTGGCCGGCATGCCGAAGGAGGATATCGCCAAACGCGTGGCGCGGGCGGCGGAAATCCTGCAGATCGAGCCGCTTTTGCAACGCAAGCCGGCGGCCTTGTCGGGCGGCCAGCGGCAGCGTGTGGCGATCGGCCGGGCGCTGGTGCGGGATGTCGATGTGTTCCTGTTCGACGAGCCGCTGTCCAACCTCGACGCCAAACTGCGCTCCGAACTGCGCGTCGAGATCAAGCGGCTGCATCAGCAGCTGAAGAACACGATGATCTACGTCACCCATGACCAGATCGAGGCGCTGACGCTGGCCGACCGCATCGCCATCATGAAGTCGGGCGTCATCCAGCAGCTCGCCGATCCGGTCACCATCTACAATCGCCCCAACAACCTGTTCGTCGCCGGTTTCATCGGCTCGCCCTCGATGAATTTTTTGCGCGGCGAACTGGTGGAGGAGGGCGGTCGCACCGTCTTCAGCACCCATGGCGTCAGCTTTTCGCTCGATGGCTACGAGACGTCGGAAACGCTGAAGGCCGGTCGCAAGGTCGTGCTCGGAGTGCGTCCCGAGCATATCAAGGTCGATGGTGATCTCGCCGGTGAGGAAGTGCATGAGGCGGTCGTCGATATCGAGGAGCCGATGGGGGCCGATAACCTCATCTGGCTGAAGCTCGCCGGCCATACGATCTCGGTGCGTGTCGGTGGCGCGCGGCGTTATGCCATTGGCGCTGAGGTGCGGTTGGGTTTCGACATGCGTATGGCGTCGGTTTTTGATGCCGGGACGGAGGAGCGGATTTGATGGGTTTCAGGATAAATAAGACCCCGCCCCAAACCCGGCCGGGGCGAGCCACGGGTCTCGCCCGTCCTTCGGACCCCCACAAGGGGGAGGGGCTTAATCTAGCCGATCCGCCGAAGCCTACTTCGAGGCAAGAGATCGCCACAAATTTTCTCCCCCCTTGTGGGGGAGATGGCCGGCAGGCCAGAGGGGGACTTCTCCCACAAGCCAAAATTTCATTTCAAGGAGGATGACATGACGACTTTAGGGTTCCAGCTTTACAGCGCCCGCAATTTTCCGCCGCTGTCCGACACGCTCAAACTCGTGGCCAGCGAAGGCTATAAGGAAGTCGAAGGTTATGGCGGTCTTTACGCCACGCTCGACGAGGCTGCCCTCAAATCCTTCCGCGCCGAACTCGATGCCAATGGCCTGACCATGCCGACCGGCCATTTCGGTCTCGACCTGCTGGAAAAGGAGCCGGCGCAGGCGCTGCTGATCGCAAAAACGCTCGGCATTACCGGCATCTATTGCCCGCATCTGGTTGCTGACCAGCGGCCGGGTGACGCCGAGGGCTGGTATGCATTCGGCAAACGTCTTGCCGAAGTGGGCAAGCGGTATCAGGATGCCGGTTATACCTTTGGCTGGCACAACCACGATTTCGAGTTCAAGGCGCTGCCCGATGGCTCCACCCCGCAGGAGCAGATCTTTGCCGGCGGGCCCGACCTTGCCTGGGAAGCCGATATCGCCTGGGTGATCCGCGGTGGTGCCGATCCGTTCGCCTGGATCGAAAGCTACGGCAAGAAGATCACCGCAGTCCATGTGAAGGACATCGCACCGGCCGGTGAAAATACCGACGAGGACGGCTGGGCCGATCTCGGCCATGGCACCGTGCCGTGGAAGGATCTGCTGGAGGCGCTGAAAAAGACGCCGGCCAAACATTTCGTGCTGGAGCATGACAACCCCAACGATGTCGTGCGACTTGCCAAGCGTTCCATCGCCTCGTTCAACACCTACTGATTTTTCAGATCGCGGAGTATTTCCATGTCCAAGGAACTGGGCGTCGGCATCATCGGATGCGGCAACATTTCCACTGCCTATTTCTCTCTTGCACCGCTCTTCAAGGGCCTGAAAATCCTTGCCTGCGCGGATCTCAACCCCGAAGCTGCAAAACTTCGGGCGCAGGAATATGGCGTGAAGGCGCAGACCATTCCCGAGCTGCTCGCCAATGGCGAGCTCGATGTGATCGTCAACCTCACCATCCCGGCGGCGCATTTCACCGTGTCGAAGGCGATCCTCGAGGCCGGCAAACACGTCTATTCCGAAAAACCGCTGACGGTGACGCTGGAGGAAGGCAAGGAATTGCAGGCGCTCGCCAAGTCGAAGGGACTGGCCGTCGGTTGCGCGCCCGACACCTTTCTGGGCGGTGCGCATCAGCTGGCCCGCCAGTATATCGATGAAGGCAGGGTCGGCCGCATCACCTCGGGCACATGCCATGTGATGAGCCCCGGCATGGAGATGTGGCATCCCAATCCCGGCTTCTTCTTCCTCAATGGCGGCGGGCCGATCCTCGATCTCGGCCCCTATTACATCGCCAACCTGATCAACTTCCTTGGCCCGATCAAGCGGGTTGCAGCGCTGACCTCGATGGCTAGCCCGACGCGCCTGATCACCAGCGAGCCGCTGAAGGGCCAGAGCATTCCGGTCGAGACACCGACCAATATCCATGCGCTTCTGGAATTCGGCAATGGCGCCACCATCACGCTGTCGGCCAGTTGGGATGTGTGGTCGCACCGCCATGCCAATATGGAACTCTACGGCACAGAAGGCTCGATCTACGTGCCTGACCCGAACTTTTTTGGCGGCGTGGTGGAAGCAAGCGGCCGCGACAAGGATATCCAGTCGCTCAAGGACTGGGATCATCCGTTCGGCAAGGCCAATCAGGAAAGCCCGCAAGGGCCGCGCGCCAACTATCGTACAGCCGGCCTTGCCGACATGGCGACGGCGCTGATCGAGGGACGCGATGTGCGTTGCTCGATCGACCGGGCGCTGCATGGCGTCGATGTCATGACCTCCATCCTTCGTTCAGGCCAGGATGGCAGTTTCGTCGCGACCACCACGACCTGCACTCAGCCGGCAGCGCTGGGGATCGACGAGGCCCTGGCGCTGTTGCGCTGACAAAGTGGTGTGACGCGCGAGGCTCACCCGGTGCCCCTCCCGGGTGAGCCCTCCTTGTTTCTGCGGATCATCTTGCCGTCGGGCTTGTGCTGGCGGCCACTGTTGGCAATGATGCGGCCAACCGTATTCGAGTGGGAAGACCATGCAGCACATTCACTATTATCGCCCCGCCGGCGTCGTCACCGATCCGCCGATCGACACCGTCAGCCTGCCGCACGACCTGCGCCATCTGCGCCGCAAGCTGCTGCATCTGTCGAATGGCGACATGGTCATGCTCGACCTCAAGGAAGCGGTGCTGTTCCACCATGGCGACCGCCTCGTGCTCGACAATGGCGACACGATCGAAGTGCAGGCGGCGCCGGAAAAGCTTTATGAAATCAACGCGCGCGACACGCTGCATCTGATCGAACTCGCCTGGCATCTCGGCAACCGCCACCTGTCGGCGCAGATTGAGGAAGAGCGCATTCTGATCCTGCGCGACCATGTCATCCGCGCCATGCTGGAAGGCCTCGGCGCCAAGGTCTATGATGTCGAGGAACCGTTTCAGCCGGCGCGTGGCGCCTATCATGCGCATGGCGGGCATGGCCATGACCACGGTCATGTGCATGGCCCCAACTGCAATCATGACTGAGCAGGCATGACATCCACCTTCGATACGCAAGCCCTGCTGCGGCTGATGGCATGGCTGTCGCCGGCCTTTCCGGTGGGCGGTTTTGCCTGGTCTGGCGGGCTGGAGCGGGCCGTGCATGACCGGCTGGTGACGGATGCCGATGGTCTGACGGGCTGGCTGCGAACGGTGCTGGCGCATGGTTCGCTTTTGAACGATGCGGTGCTGTTTTGCGAGGCTTGGCGGTGTTCTGAGGATGAAGAGGCGCTGGCGTCTGTCTCCGAACTTGGGCTGGCGCTGGCCGGCTCGGCGGAACGCCATGCGGAAACGCTGTCGCTCGGCAAGGCGTTTGTAACGGGTGCTGCGGCATGGCCGCATCCGGTGTTCTCCCGTCTGCCTGTGGATTTGCCGTTTCCGGTGGCCGTCGGTGCCGTTGCCGCCGCGCATGGCGTGCCGGCCGACAAGGCGCTTGCCGCCTATCTGCATGCGGCGGTGTCGCAATGGATTTCGGCAGCCATCCGTCTCGGTGTCTGCGGTCAGGCCGATGGCGTGCGGGTTCTGGCCGGCACGGAGGCCGATATCGGCGCGATTTCGGTGCGGGCAGGGGCGCTGACGCTGGACGATCTGGGTACGGCGACCGTGCAGGCGGAAATTGCGTCGCTCAGGCATGAGGTGCAGCATTCGCGGTTGTTCCGGTCCTAGGTGTGGTGAGCGGGTTGCCGGTTGCCTTTCATTCGAATGCGGCCTGTTTTTCTGATTTCGACGGCAGAGATATGGATTGCGGAGGGCACCGTTCACCCGATCTCCCCCCATGTGGGGGAGATGCCCGGCAGGGCAGAGGGGGGCAATCTAGGTGCAAAGGGGCCGATTTGGATTTACCTGCCGCTCCGTTGCTCACCCCCCTCTTTCACCTTTCGGTGACATCTCCCCCACATGGGGGGAGATCGAAGGGAGGTCGTGGTTCTGTCCCAATTCCAGATGCGGCATCCCTGCGACTGGCGGGGGGCGGGCAGCAAAACCCACCACCGGCATCTTCCCCATTGCACCACAATTGCGCGGCGTTATTCTCGCGCGCAGCATAATGACAAGGACATTTTCATGAAATCGGCAAACGGTCCCCTGCGGGTCGGTATCGGCGGTCCGGTCGGTTCCGGCAAGACGGCGCTGACGGAGAAACTCTGCAAGGCGATGCGCGAGAAATATTCGGTCGCCGTCGTCACCAACGATATCTATACGAAGGAAGATGCCGAGGCGCTGGTGCGGATGCAGGCGTTATCCTCAGATCGCATCGTCGGCGTCGAGACGGGCGGTTGCCCGCATACCGCCATCCGCGAGGATGCGACGATCAACCTGCAGGCCATTGCCGGCCTCAACCAGCGTTTTCCCGATCTTGACGTGGTGTTCATCGAATCCGGCGGCGACAATCTGGCGGCGACCTTTTCGCCCGATCTCGCCGATATCACCATTTACGTGATCTCCACCTGTCAGGGCGAGGAAATCCCGCGCAAGGGCGGGCCGGGCATCACCCGCTCGGACCTTCTGATCATCAACAAGAAGGATCTGGCGCCTTACGTCGATGTCGATATCGACGTGATGGACCGCGACGCCGCCCGTATGCGCGAGCAGAAACCGCATGTGTTCACCGATCTGAAGCGCGGCGAAGGCATCGAACATGTCGTGCGGTTTCTGGAAGTGCAGGGCGGCCTGTGAGCTGCCCCTGATCGGGTGTGCCTGATCAGACGACTTCGCGCAAAGCCTGAACGTCGCCGATCTGGATCATGCGGCCGCGAACCGTCACGCCGCGCGGGCGAAGTGTCGAGAAGGCACGTGACAAAGCTTCCGGGGCCAGACCCAGCATGCCGGCCAGAAGGTTTTTCTGGAAGGGAAGCTGGACGGAGGCCGGGCCGCGGTCGATCGGGCAACGTTCCAGAAGATAGTCGGCGACGCGCTGCGGCGCGGTGTTGAGGCGATCGCTGCCGACGCAATGCATCGTGTCGATCAGGTGCTGGGAGAGGCAGGTCATCACCGAGCGGGCGATATTGCTATCTTCTTCCGCCAGACGGCGAACGGTGCCGAGGTCGAAGCGGGCAAGCGTTGCGGTATCGGCGGTCTGGGCGTTGAACGTGTAATCATCGCCGCCATAGATCATGCATTCGGCAAAAACGTCATTCGGCTGGCAGATGCGCACATCGGCGTGGCGGCCTTCGCGGCTCAGCCGGAACAGGCGGACGTAACCGTTCAGGACACAGTAGAATGCGTCGGCATTTTCGCCCTGACGGAACACCGAGGAACGTCCCTCGCGTTCTTCGACGATGGCGCTGTCGAGCATGCGCTGCAGGGAACGTCCCTGAAGGCCGGTGAGCAGTGTCGTCTTCAGGAGCTGGCTGCGCTCGCTGTCGGTGATGGCGTGTTTGTTCATCGTAGCAGTTCCTCCTTTGCCGGGGGCTAAAGGGCCGGCGGTTTTTCGATAGGAGGAGGATAGCGGATGGCCTGACAGGCAATTTGATGTTCATCAAACTGCCTGCCGGAAAATGCCGCTTGTGTCATTTGACCGCAGTTGCGGGTGTTGCAAACCCTGCTGCTACCCCTCCTTGCGCTCCGGCAGGCAAGGAGAGTTGCTTATTCGGCGGCCATAGGCGGCAATCTCAGGACGTTGTTACCCTGGCTGCCCGGTGAACGGTCATCGCTTCTATCGCGTTCGAGGCGGTCGATCCGTTCTTGTAGTGCCGCAATATCACCGGCCTGTTCACGCGTTGCCTTGGTGAGCGCCTCCTCCGTCATCGGCAGTTCTTCCTCGTCCTTCTTCCCGACCAGTCGGCCGAACAGGCGGGCGAGCAGGCGCGACAGGTCGTCCATGATCAGGAAGAAGGCCGGCACGACGAGAAGCGACAGCACGGTCGAGACGATGATGCCGCCGATCACGGCAATCGCCATCGGTGCGCGGAACGAGCCGCCTTCGCCAACGCCGAGCGCAGACGGCAGCATGCCGGCCGACATGGCGATCGAGGTCATGATGATCGGGCGGGCGCGTTTGCGGCCGGCTTCTACCATGGCGTCGACGCGGCTCATGCCCGCATGTTTCATCTCGATGGCGAAATCGACCAGCAGGATGGCGTTCTTGGTGACGATACCCATCAGCATCAGGATGCCGATCAGGACGGGCATGGACAGCGCGTTCTGGGTGATAATTAACGCCACTGCGACGCCGCCGATGGCAAGCGGCAGCGAAAACAGGATGGTGAAAGGCTGGATCACGTCCTTGAAGAGAAGGATCAGGACGACCAGAACCAGCAGCAGACCGAGCAGCATGGCATTGGCAAAGCCGGACAGCATTTCGCCCTGCACCTTGGCATCGCCGCTTTCTGCCAGTTTGACACTCGGCGGCAGTTTCGTCTCGTCGACGATGCGCTTGAACTCGGCGGTCGAGGTTTCCAGCGCCGTGCCCTGCGGTACGTCGGAACCGATGGCGACGACACGGTTGCGGGCATTGCGCTTGATCGAGCTTGGGCCTTCCGAATAATCGATATCGGCGACGCTGGAGAGCGGTACGGTGGCGCCCGATGCCGTCTTGATTTTCAGCGCGCGGATACGGTCGAGATCGCGGCGGGTATCGAGCGAGGTCTGGACGCGGATGGGGATCTGCCGGTCATCCAGCGAGATCTTTGTCAGTTGCGCATCGATATCGCCGATCGTTGCCACGCGCACGGTCTGGGCGATCTGCTGCGGGGTGACGCCGAGACGGGCGGCTTCATCCTTGCGCGGGCGGATCTGCAGTTCCGGGCGGGGCAGGGCGCCATCCTGCGAAACGTTGGCGAGGATGGGCGAGGCGCGCAGGTTGGACTCCAGAAGTGCGACCGCCTCGTTCAGCTCGTCATTGTTGTCGGAGAGAAAATTGAAGGTGAGTTCGCGCTCCGCCCGATCGTTGATTTTCGAGATGCGCACATCCGGGATGGATGCCACCTTGGCGAACAGTTCCTTCTCGATATCCCATTGCGGCCGTGTGCGGCCATGGTCTTCGATTTTCGGTAGCCAGGTGCCGATCAGCGGAATGTTGCCAAAACCCTTGTTGACGATGGTCTTCAGCAGCGAGTGATCCATGTTGCCGAGGATGACGCGGATTGTGGCGCGGCGCAGCTCGAGATCGCCCTTGGGGGATGCACCACCCAGCACGAAGACGCTTTCGACGCCGTCGAGATCTTTTACCGTATTGTAGATCTGCGCACTGGTTTCATCGGTCTCCTCCAGTGTCGCATTGGGTGGCAGTTCCACCGAAAGCACGATGCGTGAAGAATCTTCCGGCGGCAGAAAACTGCCCGGCACTTTCGACAGCAGGAACAGCGACGCACCGAGAAAGGCGATGGCGCCGAGCAGCGTCGCATAACGCCAGTACCATTTGTGGGTGGTGCCGGAGACGACCTTCGAATATGCCCGCATCAGCCGGCCGTCATTGTCGTGATGGTCATCCATCGCGTCTTCTGAGCGCATCAGATAGGCGGCCATCAGCGGCGTGATCAGCCGCGCCACCATCAGCGAGAAGAACACCGAAAACGCAACCGTCAGACCGAACTGGATAAAATACTGGCCCGGAATGCCCGGCATGAACGACACCGGCACGAAGACGGCGATGATGGTAAAACTGGTAGCGATGACGGCGAGGCCGATTTCATCCGCAGCTTCCAGCGCTGCCCGATACGGCGTCTTGCCCATCTTGATATGGCGGGCGATGTTTTCGATCTCGACGATCGCGTCATCGACAAGAATGCCGGTTGCCAGCGTCAGCGCTAGGAAACTGACGAGATTGAGCGAAAAGCCCATCACGTCCATGATCCAGAAGGTCGGCACGGCCGACAGCGGCAGGGCGACGGCGGCGATCAGCGTCGCACGCCAGTTGCGCAGGAACAGGAACACGACGATGACGGCAAGGATCGAACCTTCGACCAGCGTGTGCAGGGCGGATTCGTAATTGCCGTAGGTGAAGTAGACGCTATCATCCACCATCTCGATGGCGACGTCCGGATGGGCGGCGCGCACCTGATCGAGACTTTTCGCAACGGTTTCGGCGACGGAGACTTCGCTTGCGCCCTTGGCGCGGAACACGGCAAAGGTGACGGCGGGATTGCCGTTGAAACGCGAGAAGGATTTCTGTTCCTCATAGGCGTCGGTGACACGGCCGAGCTGCGAGAGTTTTACGAAATTGCCGGTGGGCAGGGTTATCGTCGTATTGCTCAGTTCCGCGACACTGCGGGCATCGCCCAGCGTGCGGATCGCCTGCTCATTGCCGCCGATCTGGCCGCGGCCGGAACCGAGATCGACGTTCGTGCCGCGCAGCTGCTCGTTCACCTCGGATGCGGTAATGCCATAGGCATCGAGCCTTCCGGGTTCGAGCATGACCTGCACTTCGCGGTCTGAGCCACCGTAACGGTCGATACGGCCGACGCCAGCCTGACCCTGCAGGGCGCGTTTGACCGTGTCATCGACGAACCACGAAATCTCTTCGAGCGTCATGTTGGGGGAGGAGACGGCAAAGGTCTGGATCGCCTGACCCTCGACATCGACCTTGGAAACAACCGGTTCCTCGACATCGGCGGGAAGATCGCTGCGGATGCGGTCGATCGCGTCCTTGGTGTCCTGAACCGCTTCGTTGGTCGGTTTTTCGATGCGAAACAGCACGGTCGTGGTGGACTGGCCATCAACCACCGTCGACTGGATCTCGTCGATGCCGCTGATCGAGGCGACCGCATCCTCGACCTCCTTGGTGACCTGCATTTCCAGTTCGGCTGGTGCGGCGCCGTTCTGGACGACGGTGATCGACACGACCGGCACGTCGATATTGGGGAAACGGGTGATCGGCAGCGCATAAAAGGACTGGATGCCGACGAACATCAGCAGCGCAAAACCGAGGATCGGCGCGATCGGGTTGCGGATCGACCAGGCGGAAAAATTCATGGAGAAATCCCTCAGTTCGACGCTTGGTTCGATGTGTCGGCGCTCTTGGCTTCCACAGGCGCAATGCGGTCGCCGTCACTTACGAAGGCGCCGGCCTTGGCCACCACCTTGTCGCCGGCTGCAAGGCCGCTGACGATTTCGACAAAACCTGCATCCTGAATGCCGGTCTCGATCTTCACCTGCTTGACGACATCGCCTTCGACCTTGCGGGCGATCGAGCCGTCGCGACCGCTGGTCACCGCCGATTGCGGCAGCGCCAATGCGGTCGTCTGCGCAACGATCACTTCGGCACTGGCGAACATGCCGGCGCGGGCGCCGCTCGTCGCATCGACGACGATATGGACTGCGCCGAGACGGGTCGAGGCATCGACCGTCGGAGAGACAAGGCGCACGACGCCGTCTATGCCGGTGCGGTTGCCGGCCACGCGGATCGTCGCCTTCTGGTCCTTTTTGATCTTGCCGATATCGGTCTCGGCCAGATCTGCGACCAGTTCGATGGCGCCATCGCGGATGATGTTGAACATCGGATCGCCGCTGCCAGCGGCAATCGCCCCGACCTTGGCGGTCCGGACCGAAATGACGCCTGATACCGGCGACCGAACATCTGTGCGGGCGAGTTTCAGGTCGATATCGGCAATCTGAGCATCGACGACCTTGATGTCGGCCTCTGCAACGCCGACCGCCTGCTGGGAAGCCTTCAGCTTGGCGTCGGCGACCTGCGCCTGCGCATCGGCCTGTTCCACCTGTGCGGTGGAGCTTGTGCCGCTCTGGCCAAGGCGCTGGGTACGGTCGCGCTGGCGAATGGCATCGTCATAGCTCGCCTGCGCTTCCACCACCTGCGCCTTCGATTGGGCAAGGGCTGCTTCCGCTTTGGCTTTGTTGGCCTGATACTGGCTTTTCTGCAGGATGAGCGCATCGCCGTCCAGTGTCGCCAGCACGGCGCCTGCCTCGACGCGGTCACCGACATCGACATTCAGCGTCTTGATCGGCAGACCATCGACGAGCGGCTGAACGAACACCTCGTTGATCGGGCGGATCGTACCGGTGGCGATGACGCGGTCGGTGAGCGGCCGCTCGGTCACCGCTGTCACGACGATGGCCGGCAGTTTCGCGGCGGGTTTCGGCTGCTGTTCCTGTGCGAAGGACGGCACTGCGAAGGTCGAAACGATCGCAAACATGGCGGCGGGCAGAATTTCAAGGCGGCGTCGGGACATACGGACTCTTTCATGAATATGGGAGAGAATCCAATCGCTGCCGATCGAGACTGCGCCTCCCAACGCAACGTCGCCGATCAAATGTGCAGCGGCATTTGCGAATGCAAGTACCGGCTTCACGCCTGCGTGAATTTACCGGTTCGGGCAGCGCAAATCAATCAGGGCAGCGTATCACCCGCTTTGCAGTTTCTTTGCAAATTGTAACAGCGGGCACCCGAATGGATGCCCGCTGTTTGCGGCATTGCTAAGACTGTCGGGCCCTGTCGCGATTATTTCGCGGCCGTGGTGATGTCGGCGGTATAGGCGCCTTCCGGCTGTTTGGTGATGATCTTCTGGTCGAGCAGCGCTTTAACCGTGCGGTCATAGGTGGCGGTGTCGAGCACGCCGGTGCCGGTGCCTATCAGTTTGGCGACCTCGCCCATCATGCGCTTCTGGTGGTTCTCGTCCTGGCCGCCATTGTCCATGACGATTTCGGCCGCTTCATCCGGGTTTTCGATAGCGTATTTCCAGCCCTTCATCGAAGCGCGCACGAACTTGACCATGTTCTCCTTGAATTTCGGGTCCTTCAGCTTGTCCTCGGTGGCGTAAAGCCCGTCTTCAAGAAGGTCGTTGCCCATGGCGGAGAAGTTGAAGACGGTGAGGTCTTCCGGCTTGAAACCGGCATCGATCGCCTGCCAATATTCGTTATAGGTCATCACCGAGATGCAATCGGCCTGCTTCTGCACAAGCGGCTGCACGTCAAAACTCTGCTTGAGAACCGTGACGCCATCGGCGCCGCCATCGGTTTTCAGGCCCAGCTTGTTCATCCAGGCGAAGAACGGATATTCGTTGCCGAAAAACCAGACGCCGAGCGTGTGGCCCTTGAAATCGGCTTCAGTCTTGATCGGCCCATCCTTGGGGCAAATCAGCTGCAGGCCGGATTTCTGGAAGGGCTGGGCGATATTGACGAGCGGTACGCCCTTTTCGCGGGCAACCAGCGCGCCGCCCATCCATGCAACCACGACATCGGCGCCGCCACCGGCGATCACCTGTTCGGGGGCAATATCCGGGCCGCCGGGCTTGATGGTGACGTCGAGGCCTTCTTCCTCATAAAATCTCTTGTCCTTGGCGACATAATAACCGCCGAACTGGCCCTGGGTGACCCATTTCAGCTGCAACGTCACTTTTTCGGCGGCGTTGGCTTCAGCGGCTGACAGCGACATCGCGCCGGCCATCAATGCGAAGAGAAGTTTTTTCATCGGTCTGTTCCTTGTTCCTCTGTGGTTTTTGCTTTGGGTATTGGCCCACCCTTCTGCGGGGCGGGTATTCTTTTGCGTTCAGCCCGCGCGGCTGGACGGATGCCAGAAGGTCACAGTCCGCTCGGCAAGCGCGATCAGACCGTAAAACAGAGAGCCGGCGACGGCGGCCGTGGCGATTTCCGCCCAGACCATGTCGACATTCATGCGGCCGATCTCGGTGGACATGCGAAAACCCATGCCGACGATCGGCGTGCCGAAAAACTCCGCGACGATGGCGCCGATCAAAGCCAGTGTCGAATTGATCTTCAGCGCGTTGAAGATGAAGGGCATGGCGGCCGGCAGGCGCAGTTTCATCAGCGTCTGGCTGTAATCGGACGCATAGGTGCGCATCAGGTCGCGCTCCATCGTGCCCGTCGTGGCAAGGCCTGCCACCGTGTTCACCAGCATCGGAAAGAAGGTCATGATGGTGACGACGGCGGCTTTGGATTGCCAGTCGAAACCGAACCACATGACCATGACCGGCGCCACGCCAATGATCGGCAGCGCCGACATCAGATTGCCGATCGGCATCAGGCCGCGACGCAAAAAATCCACCCGGTCGGCGAGGATGGCGGTGACAAAACCCGAGGCGCAGCCGAGGAGATAACCGGCCAGCGCCGCCTTGAAAATGGTCTGCTGCACATCGGCCCAGAGGATGGCGAGCGAGGAGGCGATGCGCACGCCGATGGCCGATGGTGGCGGCAGGAGGATGAAAGGCACGCCGAAACCGCGGGTGAGGGCTTCCCAGAGGATGAGGATCCAGGCGCCAAAGATGGCCGGGATCAGCAGCCGCAGCACGGTTTTCGCCGCACGGGCGCGTGGTTCGATGTGGGCAAATTCCGAGGCGCTGCCCCAGGCCAGCAGCCATGCGGCGGCAATAGCCAGGAAAAAGGCGGCCGACATTTTTCCCTCGTTGCCGGTGAGGCCGGAGAGAAGGGCGAAAGCGCAGAAATGTGCTCCGAGGAAGAGAAGGATTCCACGCAGCGCCGGACCACTGTTTTCGAACGCCTGCAACATCAGCGTCGTGGTGACGATGCCGCCGGCGATCAGCATGCCGTTGCTGGCCGGATTGGCGGCATCGGCCAGGGTGAGCGGCATATGGGCCGTGGCGGCAAGGGCCAGCAGGGCGGCGGACAGCGAATGCCAGTTGCGTTTCAGGCGTCTCATGCCGGCCTCCCGCTTGTTCGCGTACTGGTCCTCGCGCCCATGGCCCGATCGACCAGCTTGGCGGCAAGGCCGACGATGGCCACCAGAAGTGCGGCGAGAATGGAGCCGGCGATCAGCGCCGCCCAGATATCGATCGTCTGGCTGTAATAGGCGCCGGCGAGAAGTTTCGAGCCGATACCGGCCACAGCGCCGGTCGGCAGTTCGGCAACGATGGCGCCGACAAGGCTTGCGGCGACTGCCACCTTCATCGAGGCGAACAGGAAGGGGATGGCGGCAGGCAGGCGCAGCTTGAAAAGGGTCTGCAAGGCGCTGGCGTGATAGGTGCGCATCAGGTCGAGATGGATGCGATCGGGCGAGCGCAGGCCCTTCACCATGCCGACCGCGACCGGGAAGAACGACAGGTAGGTGGAAATCAGCGCCTTCGGCAAAAGCCCGGTGATGTTGACGGCGCCGAGCACGACGATGACCATCGGCGCGATCGCCAGAACCGGCACGGTCTGCGAGGCGATGATCCACGGCATCAGGCTGCGATCGAGCGTTCTGACATGGACGATGCCGATGGCAATGGCGATGCCGAGAGCCGTGCCCATGATAAAGCCGAGCGCCGTCGAGGAGAGCGTCACGCCGGCATGATAGACGAGGCTGCGGTTGGAGGTGACTTTGCGCAGAACCGTGTTTTCGAAGAGGTTCTGCGCCACCTGATGCGGCGCCGGCAGGATCGGTTTCGGCTGAGCCATGGTTTTGGCGAGAAACTCCATCGGTGTCGAGGTGACATTGCCGCGACGGTCGAGATCACGCTGAAAGGGGGCGTTGAGGGCGTAGGCGGCAATGTACCAGATGGCGAGGATGGCGATGACGATGGTGAGGACGGGCAGGGTGTGGTGGCGCAGCGTGGTCATATTCATGTTCCGACATCTCCCGCCCTGTGCCCTTCGTCACCCCCCTCTGTCCTGCCGGACATCTCCCCCACAAGGGGGGAGAACGGCCGGGCGCATGAACTCCTCTCCACAATCAGCCTTTCAGCGGGCGATAGGAGATCTGAGCCGGGAAGGTCTTGCCACCCCAGATCTCCCCCCTTGTGGGGGAGATGCCCGGCAGGGCAGAGGGGGGTAAACTGAAATCGCTGAGTCTCATTCCTCATAACTATGCCCCGCCCGCAAACCTTCGCGCACCCGGTGGGCGATTTCCAGAAACTCCGGTGTCTCCCTGATCTCCAGCGGCCGTTCCTTCGGCAGGGTCGAGTGGATCACATCGGTCACCCGACCCGGACGCGGCGACATCACCACGATTTTGGTCGACAGATAGACCGCTTCGGGGATCGAATGCGTCACGAAGCAGATCGTTTTCTGCGTACGCGACCACAGGTCCAGAAGCTGTTCGTTGAGGTGATCGCGGACGATCTCGTCGAGCGCGCCAAACGGTTCGTCCATCAGAAGCAGGTCGGCATCGAAGGCGAGGGCTCGGGCAATCGAGGCGCGCTGCTGCATGCCGCCCGACAGTTGCCACGGGTATTTCTTGCCGAAACCGGTCAGATTGACGAGATCGAGCACGCGGGAAATGCGCTCCTGTCGCTCGGCAGTCGAATAGCCCATGATTTCCAAGGGCAGGGCGATGTTCTTTTCGATCGTGCGCCAGGGATAAAGGGCTGCCGCCTGAAACACATACCCGTAAGAGCGTGCCTTGCGTGCCTCTTCCGGCGTCATGCCGTTGACGGAGATCGTGCCGGATGTCGGCTGTTCGAGATCGGCGATCACCCGCAGAAACGTCGTCTTGCCACAGCCGGACGGGCCGATGAAGGAGACGAAATCACCCTTGGCGATGTCGAGATCGACATTGGACAGCGCATGCACCGGGCCGTCATTGGTGTCGAAGGTCAGGCCGAGATTTTGGGCGCTGACGACCGAATAGGTTTTTGCCGCGGCGGTGCTGATCTTCTTGCTCATTTGCATTTGGGAAGTGGTCCCCACTTGGTGCCGTCTCTGGCGGTGATCGTGTAACCCTTCGCCGATTTCGTCAGCGTCATGGTGTGGACCGGCCCGACTTCGCCCTCGGCATCACATTGTGCCTTGATGGTGAAGCCGCTGCTGGTCTTGGTGGCGGCGCTCTTGAACTCGCAGAAGGAGGCGGCTGTCGTCACGCCCTCGTCGTTGAGCAGGAAAAATACGTCGGCGCCGGAGGATTCGCCTGTTTTGGCGTAGATGCAGCCCTCCTTGTTGCCATAGGCTCCGTCGAGGAATTGTGCGGCTTCGGCGCTGAGCGGGGCGAACAGGCAAAAGGGAAGTGCGAGACTGAGCTTGCGCATCATCATACTCCGCTTGCCGGAATGCCGGACCGCTCGACTTTTCGAGGCGCCGTCAGTTCCTTCCAGTTGGACAAGGCCTTTGCCGGTGCGGGGAAGGGTGCACGGGAGACAAACCTGCCGTCGCCCTCCTTGGACAGGATTTTCCCATCGGCATAAACGACCGTTCCACGCGACAGCGTGAAGCGCGGCAGGCCGCTCACCTCTTGGCCTTCAAAGATGTTGTAATCGAGCGCCGATTGCTGGCTCTCCGCCGAGATGACTTTCGAGGCCTTTGGATCGAGCACAACGATATCGGCATCGGCGCCGACAAGAATGGCGCCCTTCTGCGGATAGATGTTGAGGATTTTGGCGATGTTGGTGGAGGTGACGGCGACAAATTCGTTCATCGTGATGCGGCCGGTCACCACACCATGGGTCCAGAGCATCGGCAACCGGTCTTCCAATCCGCCGGTGCCATTCGGGATCTTTCGGAAATCGCCGATGCCGTTGCGTTTTTGCGCCGTGGTGAAGGCGCAGTGATCGGTCGCCACCACCTGCAGGGAACCGGCCGAAAGGCCGGCCCAGAGACCATCCTGATGGCGTTTGTCGCGAAATGGCGGCGACATGACGCGGCGGGCGGAATGGTCCCAGTCCTTGTTCGAATATTCGCTTTCGTCGAGTGTCAGGTGCTGGATCAGCGGTTCGCCATAAACCCGCATGCCGGCCTGTCGGGCACGCCGGATCGCCTCATGCGCCTGTTCGCAGGAGGTGTGCACGACATAGAGCGGCACCTTGGCCATGTCGGCGATGATGATGGCGCGGTTGGTGGCTTCACCCTCCACCTCGGCGGGACGGGAATAGGCATGCGCCTCCGGGCCGTCATTGCCGGCGTCCATCAGTTTCTGCTGCAGGGCGGCGACGATATCGCCGTTTTCGGCGTGGACAAGTGGCAGCGCGCCGAGTTCGGCGCAGCGGGAGAACGAGGCGAACATCTCCTCGTCATTGACCATCAGCGAGCCCTTGTAGGCCATGAAATGTTTGAACGAGTTGATGCCATGGTTGCGCACCACCGCTTTCATTTCGTCAAACACCTGTTCGCCCCACCAGGTGATCGCCATGTGAAAAGAATAATCGCAATGGGCGCGGCTCGCCTTGTTGTCCCAGCGTTTCAGCGCATCGAGCAGCGACTGGCCGGGTTCCGGCAGGCAGAAGTCCACCACCATGGTCGTGCCGCCGGCAATGGCCGCGCGGGTGCCACTATCGAAATCGTCGGCGGAATAGGTGCCCATGAACGGCATTTCGAGATGCACATGCGGATCGATGCCGCCCGGCATGACGTAACAGCCCGTGGCGTCCAGCACGGTATCGCCGGACAGGTTCGGGCCGATCTCGACGATCTTTCCGCCATCGATCTTCACGTCGGCCTTGTAGGTGAGGTCGGCGGTGGCGATGGTGCCGTTTTTGATGACTTTGGTCATGCATTCTCCTCCCGTATGCGATGATAAGAAACCTCCGGCGGATAGAAACGTGTCGTTTCGCAAGCGGCGGCCAGATCGCCTGCGAGGGCCGCGAGGATGGTATCGAGGACCGCGCGGCGCTCGCCGGTGATTTCATGGTTCCAGAACCGCAGCACGGCGTAACCGTTGGCATTCAGCCATTGGGTTCGGATCCTGTCGGACATGCTGTCCGCGTGGTGAAAACCGTCTATCTCGACAATCAGTCCTCTATCGCGGCAGAGAAAATCAACGATGTATGGACCGAGCGGCACTTGGCGGGCGAACTTGTAGCCATTCAGCAGCCGGTTTCTGAGTTCGCTCCAGAGCCGGTATTCTTCTTCGGTTTCGTTGCGGCGTAGTCGCCGGGCTTGAGACGTCTTTCCGGCGCGGCGTTTGGTGATGTGGTCATCGGGCATGATGCGTACCCCCTCATCCGGCCCTGCGGGCCACCTTCTCCCCGAGGGGGAGAAGATAAGCCGTACCGTCATGGGTTCCAACCGTGCGTTGCTACGGGTGGTGTAGAGGTATGAGGCCGATGAATGCCTCTTCTCCCCAACGGGGAGAAGGTGGCCCGAAGGGCCGGATGAGGGGGATCTTGCTGCAAGGGTAGTGGTCAATGATTTCACGGTGTCCCCCACTGCATCACACCACAATCTCCGCCGTCTCCAGCACCGCATGCAGCAGCACATCACAGCCGGCCGATGCCCAGTCCTTGGAAATCTCCTCGGCCTCGTTATGCGAAAGTCCGCCGACGCAGGGGCAGAAGATCATCGTTGTCGGTGCCACTTTCGAGGCCCAGCAGGCGTCGTGGCCGGCGCCGGAGATGATATCCATGTGGCTGTAGCCCAGCTTTTCCGCCGCATGACGGACGCGCCCGACCAAGGTCGGATCAAAGGTAATCGGATCGAAATGGCCGACCGCCTCCACCGCGCAATCGACGCCGAGGACCGCGCACATGTCGGCGGCTGCCTTTTCCACCCGTGCCCGCATGCGGTCGAGTTTCTCCTGGCTCGGCGTGCGCATGTCGACTGTGAAGACCACCGTGCCGGGCAGCACATTGCGGGAATTGGGCGAAAAGAATGCCTGTCCGACACCGGCGACCGCGCCCGGCTGTTCGGCCATTGCTGCCTCCTGTACCGCTTCGAGGATGCGGCCGAAGGCGAGGCCGGCATTGACGCGGCGGTCCATCGGCGTCGAGCCGGTATGGGCCTCCTTGCCCGTCAGCGTGAATTCCAGCCACCACAGGCCCTGGCAATGGGTGACGACGCCGATCTGCTTTTCTTCCGCTTCGAGGATCGGTCCCTGTTCGATGTGATATTCGAAATAGGCGTGCATCTTTCTGGCGCCGACTTCTTCCTCGCCCAGCCAGCCGATGCGTTTCAGCTCGTCGCCATAGGTCTTTCCGTCGGGATCTTTTCGCGAATAGGCGTAGTCGAGCGAATGCACGCCGGCAAACACGCCCGATGCCAGCATGGCCGGGGCGAAGCGCGCGCCTTCCTCGTTGGCCCAGTTGGTGACGACGATCGGGTGTTTTGTCTTAACGCCGAGATCGTCGATCGAGCGGATCACTTCCAGCCCCGCCAGCACGCCGAGCACGCCGTCATATTTGCCGCCGGTCGGCTGGGTGTCGAGGTGGCTGCCGATATAAACGGGCAGGGCATCCGGGTCGGTGCCGGGGCGGGTCGCAAACATCGTGCCCATCTGGTCGGTGGCAACCGTCATGCCGGCATCCTCGCACCATGCCTTGAACAGGTGGCGGCCTTCGCCATCGGCATCGGTCAGCGTCTGGCGATTGTTGCCGCCGGCAATGCCGGGGCCGATCTTCGCCATCTCCATCAGCATGTCCCACAGGCGGTCGCCATTGACGCGCATGTTCTCGCCGGGTGCTGCCACCATCGTGATCTTCCTCGCCTGTTATCAACCGCCGTTCGGCGGCATTGCGTTTTCCCCGCAGGTCTTTGGCAACCTGTCTTTTGCAGTCGAAACAACATCGGCATTGCGTTTGTTTTTATGGTCGCCGATAATTTGACCGATTGGTAAAACATGGCAATTTTCAAGCTGGCACTCAAGACGGGAATCGTGAAAAATATTCGCTGAAATTGAAGGCAGAATGCCTGAAAATGCGGCGGTTTCGAGCGAGCCAGCGGTCGCTGTGAAAGGGTAGATATGGCCATTCCAAGGGCGGCACAGACACAGCGGCGCACCCGCATTCAGGAGGAAAAACAGGAGCGCATCCTTGAGGCGGCGCTCGACGTGTTTTCTGCGCGCGGTTTTCGCGGCTCGACACTCGATCAGATCGCCGAGGCGGCGGGCATGTCGAAACCCAACCTGCTCTATTATTTCCGCACCAAGGAGGCGATCCACCGGCAGCTGATCGACCGGGTGCTGTTCACATGGCTCGATCCGTTGAAGGCGTTCGATGCCGATGGCAGGCCGGAATCGGAAATCCGTTCCTACATCCGCCGCAAGCTGGAAATGTCACGCGATTTTCCGCGTGAAAGCCGGCTGTTCGCCAACGAGATTCTGCAAGGCGCGCCGCACATCGAGGACGAGTTGAAAGGCCCTTTGAAAGAACTGGTGGATGAGAAGGCTGAGGTGATCCGCGCCTGGGCACGTTCGGGAAAAATCGCCAAATGCGATCCCTACCACCTGATCTTTTCGATCTGGTCGACCACCCAGCATTATGCGGATTTCGACGTGCAGGTGCGGGCCGTGCTCGGCCAGAACCTGTCGGGTGAGGGGCGTTTCGAGGATGCCGCGCGTTTTCTCGAAGAGCTTTTCATGCGCGGGCTGGCAATCCCTAAAACCTGAAAAGCGAAAGGCCCGGAGATCGCTCTCCGGGCCTTCTTTCTCGATGTGCCGATGATGATCAGGCGGCCGAGCGGTAACGATGGCCGGTATGCGAGGCGTGGCCTTCTTCCAGCTTGAAGTTCTGCAGGATGGACTGCAGCTGGCGGCTTTCTTCGGCGAGCGTTTCGCTGGCGGCAGTGGTTTCTTCCACCATCGCAGCGTTCTTCTGGGTCATCTGGTCCATGTGGTTGACCGAGGAGTTGATCTCGGCCAGCGCCATCGACTGTTCCTTGGCGGCGGTGGCGATCGATTCCACATGTTCGTTGACGCGGTTGACGAGGTTTTCGATTTCCAGAAGCGCATCGCCGGTGGAGCGAACGAGGCTGACGCCGCCTTCGACTTCCGAGGCAGAGGCGCTGATCAGCGTCTTGATTTCCTTGGCAGCGTTTGCGGAGCGCTGTGCCAGTTCGCGGACTTCCTGAGCGACGACGGCGAAACCACGACCGGCTTCACCGGCGCGGGCAGCTTCGACGCCGGCGTTGAGCGCGAGCAGGTTGGTCTGGAAGGCGATCTCGTCGATCACGCCGATGATCTGGCTGATCTTGTTGGAGGATTCCTCGATGCGGCCCATGGCGGTGACGGCCGAGCGGACGATGTCGCCGGACTTCGACGCGCTCTGCTTGGTCTGATGCACCATGTCGCGGGCTTCGTTGGAACGGGCCGAGGCGGCGCGCACCGTCGCGGTGATTTCGTCCAGTGCTGCGGCGGTTTCTTCCAGCGAGGCGGCCTGCTGCTCGGTGCGCTTGGAGAGATCGTTGGCAGCCGAGGACAGTTCGGCCGAGTTGTTGTTGATCGTGCCGGCAGCGCCACGCACATTGTGCATGGTGGCGCGCAGCGTCACCATCGTGGCGTTGACGTTGCCCTGCAGTTCGGCGAAGGCGCCCTGGAACTGGCCTTCCATCGTCTGGGTCAGGTCGGCATCGGCGAGCGCTGCGATGACGCGGCGGACTTCGGTGACGGCGCTGTCGACACTGGCCACCAGTTCGTTGACGCTGCCGGCAAAGCGGTTGAGGTCTTCGCTCTGGTAATCCTTGCGGATGCGGGCGGTAAAATCGCCGGCAACGGCGGAAGCGACGACGGTGGCGATGCTGGACTGCAGATCGGAGCTGCGCTCATGCAGCACGGCTTCCTGTGCCTTCAGCTGGTTCATGGCAATCGCGTTGTTGCGGAAGACATCGACCGCGCGGCCCATTTCGCCGATTTCGTCCTTGCGGGCAGCATCGACGGCGCTGCCATCGAGATCACCCTTGGCAAGGCGGCTCATGGCGTCGGTCAGGTCGCGGATCGGGCGGATGATGCCGCGACGGGCAACCAGCGTGCTGATGACGCTGCCGAGAATGATGAAGCCGATTGCAGCCAGTGCCGAGATCAGCATGGCTGTCGACGAAGATTCGACGGCGGATGCACGGGCTTCCGCCAGCGACTTGCCGGAATAGGTGCTGTAAACCTTGACCGTGTCGGTGACGACCTTCTGGCCATCGAGTGCCTTCTTGAGGCCGGCGCCGATGGCTGCCGTATCGGCCGGGTTCTTTTCGGCGATATCGACCATCTTGCGGATCTCGCCGAAATAGCTCTCCATTGCGCCGCGAATAGTCTTCAGCTGATCCTTTTCGGTGGCGTCAGCGGTCGACTCGATCTTGGGCAGGCGGCCGAGCATTTCGGTCGAACGCTTGTCGGTTTCAGCGCGGAAATCCTTGGCCTTTTCCGGCGCAGCGGCCAGCTGGTAGGTCATGCGGCTGATGGCGATGATGTCGACGCGCAGGTCCATCGCTTCGCGGGCCACTTCCTCGCGGGAGCCGACGGAGACCATTGCCTGCTGGAGACCGTAAAGGCCGCTGCCGGCAACGCCGGCGATCACGACCGAGGACAGGCCCATCACAACCGTGACGATGCCGAGTTTCTTTGAAATGGCCATATCTTTGAATGCCATAATGCTACACCCCACCCATAAATCTGCACAACACAACGGCGCGTGGCGCAGCTCTTCTCTGAGGGAGGCGCGACAGCATGCTTGTGCGACAAAATGGCAGGTTGGCACTAATTGCAGGTTAAAATGCAGACTGATAGTTGTTGTGCCAATGAAGTAACGTCCCACCAATATTGTACCGAATAAATGTAAATTATTCGGGCAATTGCTCATTGCAGGTGTGTCTAAAATTCTTTTGAATGCAGATACTTCGTTTTCCGGCATGTGATGCGAAATATCTCGCGCATGCCGCGAAAAATGTTGCGTCGCGGAATATATTGCACTGCACAATAGTCG
This sequence comes from Neorhizobium sp. JUb45, assembly GCF_004343585.1. GTDB lineage: Bacteria > Pseudomonadota > Alphaproteobacteria > Rhizobiales > Rhizobiaceae > Neorhizobium. The sequence continues at coordinate 645,968 of NZ_SLYW01000001.1, forward strand.
GCCACTGCGATATGGCCAAATAAATTTTCGCTTTAAATTCGAAAAAGATGATTGCTCGGCCTTTTGTCATGTAGCCGGTCGGCATCATGACGTGTTCCTTGGTGACGGCGACCTTTTCGCCACAGCCTGACCCAAAGTCATGTGCCACGCTTTCGTCGCTGCTTGCTTCTGAAAGACGCCTGTACTAGTTGAGCCTCACTGATTTCTGGAACAAGGGAGCGCCCGATGCAAAACATCTCCGCACGCCCCAATGGGGTTTCGGCTTAACTCGGTCATTGTGCCGATGAATGCCGATTGACCTGCCGCGCCGATTTTTCGGCTCTTCGGCAGACGATCACTCCTATCCAGAGTTTTTCAAAATGGGCACTTCCATCGGGAGCGATAGCTCCCACACGCCGTCGGTGCAGCCGGCGGCCATTCACCGTGTCTTCTCGGACAGGGCCTGGATCGAAGGCGCCGCCCTTCACCAGCTTGACGAGATGGCACGTCTTCCGGGAGCGAGGGAAATCGTGGCATTTCCCGATCTTCATCCCGGCAAATACGGTGCGACCGGTGTCGCGCTGTTGTCTGATCGTCTTCATCCGCTGCTGATCGGCAACGATATCGGCTGCGGCATGTCGCTGTTTGCGCTGGATCTGCCGCTGCGCAAGCTGAAGATCGACAAGGCGACCGCACGTCTGCGTACCTTCGAGGCGCAGGAGCTCAGTGATGTCTCCGCGCGTCTTGAGGAAGCCGGCCTCCCGCCAGAACTTTTCGAGAGTTCGCTCGGCACGATTGGCGGCGGCAACCATTTCTGCGAGTTGCAGGCCATCGACAAGCTGGTGGAGGGCAAGGATCTTGACGATCAGCGTCTTTACATCCTTGTTCATTCCGGCTCTCGCGGTTTTGGTGCGTCGGTCTTTGAAACGATGCTGACCAACCACCCCTCGGTGAAGGATGGCATCGATCCAGCGTCCGAAGCGGGGCAGGCGTGGCTTGCCGCGCATGACCGCTGCGTTGCCTGGGCTTCGCTCAATCGCCAGCTGGTGGCGGAACGGGCCGGTCTCTCCCTTGGGGCCGATGTCGAACGGATCGCAGATATCCCGCACAATCTCGTGCGGGTGTCGGATCGCGGCTTCGTTCACCACAAGGGCGCGGCTGCGGTGAAGCCGGGCGAACTCGCACCGGTTGCCGGCTCTCGCGCCAGCCTCAGCCATATTGTCCGGGCCGTTGAGGGCGTTGCGAATGCTCTCGGTGCTATCTCGCATGGTGCGGGCCGCAAATATGATCGCGCCACCATGCATGGCCGGGTCGGCAAGACGCGTTCGGATCGTGAGCAGCTGTTGCGCAATGCCTGGGGTGGCGTGGCGATCTGCGATGATCGCAATCTCGTCATCGAGGAGGCGGCTGCCGCCTACAAGGATTCGGGCCATGTCGTGGCCGATCTTGTTGCCGCCGGGCTGGTCGAGCCGGTCGCGACCTTGCGTCCGCTCGTCACCTACAAGAAGGCGGTGGACGAAGCCGAGGCCGATCGCCGCGACCGCAAATCCGGGCATCGGGAGATGAGGAGGCAGAAAAATGGCCGGCGTTGATCTTCTCGTCACCTCCGGCGACGGTCCGGTGGAATGCCGGATTGCCGTCACGAAGCTGGTCGATATCCTGCGCGTCGAGGCGGGCAATCGCGGTTGCGGTTTCGAGGTCAGTTTCGGGCCGATGCCGGACAGGCACGGTCCGAAATCGGCGATCGTCAATCTCGACGGCGAGGGTGCCGCAGCTCTCGCAGGCGACTATGCCGGCACGATCAAGTTCATGTTCAAGAGCCCGGTCCGGCCGGGCCACAAGAGGCAGAACTGGTTCGTGGCGGTGCAGCCGGTCGATCTTGCCGCCGAGCAGGTCGACAACTCTCTCGATCCCGCCGACCTTCGGTTCGAGACCTTGCGGGCGGGCGGGCCGGGTGGGCAGCATCAGAACACCACGGATAGCGCCGTTCGTGCCGTGCATATCCCGACCGGCCTAACGGTTCTGGCGCGCGACGAGCGTTCCCAGCACCGCAACAAGGCGCTGGCGATCCGGCGTCTTGCCGGCATGCTCGCCATGCTGGAACACGGAAAGGCAGATGCGGCGCGGCGGGAGCGTTTTCTCGCCAACCGTAATCTGGAGCGCGGCAACGAGGTGAAAACCTTCAAGCTGTAAACCTGAAAGGGCCCCATCCGGGGCCATTTCGTCCTCTCATTTCGTCTTTAGGGCAGCGTCATTTTGGCATCGGGTAAATTTCCTGACCCAAATCCTCAACTTTAATCTTTACTCTCAAAATCAAGTTTATTAATGTGCGCTACATCACGGACCTCCCGCTCTAGGGAGTGAGCCAGAATTTGATTGCAGCACTTTGATTGCGACACGAGGATTGATATGGCGAAGAAGCAGAAGCGCAAGGGCGGCGGAAACAGCGGTGCCGACGATACGGCTCGCGAAGCCTCGAGCCTCACCCAGTCGCAGCAGGATATCCGCAGCTTCCTTTATGTCGGCGGACGTGACTGCCAGGTGGCGCATCTGCGGGCCATCGCCAGCGCGCATGGCGCCGAACTGATCCACCATGACGGCGGTCTTCGCGAGGCGGTCTCGCGCATCGATACCGTGCTGCCCTCGGTCGACTGTGTGTTCTGCCCCATCGACTGTATCAGCCATGACGCGTGTCTGCGCGTCAAGACGGGCTGCAAGAAGTTCGGCGTCACCTTCGTGCCGCTGCGCAACGGTTCGAAATCCAGCCTCGATCGCGCCCTTCAGACGATGAAGGATCGCCGCGAAGAACGCCGGGTTTCCTAAAGTCTGCACCTTTCCACCGCCTGAAATGCACAAACAGCCCGGCAGATCGTCGGGCTGTTTTGCGTTGGCGTTTTCCCCAGGGCATGGCGCACCCCTAAATGTGACAGTTGCGCATCTTTCTGCGAGGCGATACAGCGTTAAGAATTGTTTAACCAAGCTGTTTGCCTCGGACCACTCATTTGAGACCTCAAAAACCCCGTAACTATCTGGCGCAGTTTTATAGCGCCAACGACAATGCGCAGACGCGCATGCGCAAGGCCAGTCTGATCGGGCAGGCGATCTATCCCAAGGGCGGCGTCAAATCTTTTGCCAGCGTGCAGATCCGTATCGTGGCGCTGCATGAGAAGGGCGCGATCATCCAGTCGAAGGCGCTCGAATTCCTGCCGGACCATTTTTACATCTGCCTCGGTGCCGGCGAGATCTTTTTCACCTGCGCGAAAAAGGATGTCGGCAAGGGCGAGATGGTCGTGGCTTTTTCACAGGCCGAGGATCCGTTTTTCATCGAAGCCCTGGCGCGCGTTGTTCTGCCGCTGGCATCGCTTGGCAGCATCCGTGATGCCTGCCCGCCTGTGGTGCAGGCACGAATGACCCGAAACCGGCGACCGGTTGTCACGATATAAAATGATTATGTATCGTTTTCAGACGGTGAGCCCGTCGCTTTTGTGGATGTTTACCGCTCGTTGAGGTTTACGGCGGATGGGCCGCGATTTGGCAAATCCCTCGGGTTAACCTGTGATTCACCGTAGATTTTCAGAGAGCACTCATCATGAACAGCGATACATCCGCCGGCCAGCCGAACTCTGCGACCTCCCGTGCCGCCATGCCGGCCACTGCGCTGGAGCTTTCATCGCCGCGGGTGAGGGACATTCCGATCGAGGTTCACGCCGTTCTCGGCAAGGTCAAGGTGTCCGTTTCGCAACTGATGTCGGCCAAACCGGGCGAGCCTTTCTGGCTGGACAAACATTTTGGCGAGCCGGTCGAGCTGCAGGTGAACGGCAAGCGCATCGGTTATGGCGAAATCATTGCCGACGAGCGCGACAACATTATCGGCATCCGCATGATATCGGTCGAATCGGATCTCTGAATCAGGCTTTGCGCACCGGCAGAAATGCACCGGCTGCGATCACCAGCCAGCCGAGCATCATCAGAGTGCCGCCGAACGGGGCGGCAAACGGAAACAGCCGGTCGCCGAGGAAATGGCGCGATATCAGATCGCCGGCAAACACGATCGTGCCGAGGCCGAGTACGAGGGCTGCAAGGGTGGCGGTGCGAAAACGGGCATGGCCGAGATAAAGCCCGAGCAGAACCGGCGCATGCGCGAGGCACATGGTGGAGGCTGAGCCCAGGAAATGCGTGTCACCGCTATGGCTGGCCGCCGCTGCCAGCGCCACGCCGCAAAGCCCCATCAAGCCGCTGACAAACAGAATCAACGGGCGCAATTTCTCTATCCCTGCCAAGGGCCTATTCCTTGTTCTGCATGTGAAAGCCAAGCCGTTCGATCGGTGGCCAGATGATCTCGCGCAGTTTTGGGTTCTCGATGGTCTCATCGAGTGCGCGGCGGAAGCACAGCAGCCATTCGTCGCGCTCGGCCGGTCCGATTTCGGCGCCGAAATGGCGTGAGCGCAGCCGCGGATGGCCGTATTTTTCAACATAAACCGGTGGGCCGCCGAGATATCCGGTCAGGTAGTCGTAAAGCTTGGCTTCACTTCCCTCAAGGTTTTCGGGGTGAATGGCGCGACAGCGCGCCGCTTCCGGCAATATGTCCATCAGCTCGTAGAAACGGCGGGCAAGGGCGCGCACCGTCGCATCGGCACCGATCGCCTCGTACAGGGTGATTGTCTCGCCGGTCATGCGTGGTCCATTGCTGCCGTCGCCGACTGGTCATGCCGACCGGGTTTTGCCGGTCTCTGGCATGGGGCACCGCGACGGCGGGTTTCATTTTGTTTGATGTTTGTTACGCCGCCACGCGCGGGCCGGCAAGCGGCCAACCGTCGCAGGAGGGTGGCTGAGGGATGGTTCAGACCGGACGTCGTGTCGGGGAGCCGGCCTTGATAGCCGCCGATGGATTCAGATCTTCGCCGGCGGCCCAATCGGACGGCTCCTGCAGAACCGGCGAGGCGGGCCAGCGCGCCTGGCGCATGACTTGCCGAGGCGCCGTCTCCGATAACGCAGCCGATGATGGACTGGGCGCGATTGCCCTCTCGGGCCGTCTCGAAAAACGCGTATATTCGTTTCCGCTGCGCGTCGAAATCATGCCGCACCCATCACGTCTGTGCTGCGGTAACCGCTTGGCGTTTCGGCGATGACGATATCGAGCCTTGCCCGCTCGATCTCTGCCCTCTGGACGCGAGCGGCACTTTGCAGAAGTTGCACGAATGCCGCTATCGGCACCTTGTCGGCCTCAAGCAGCTGCACGATCATGGGATCGATGATGGCTTCGCTGATGGTCAGGTCTCTACTCATTCGCGCTCCTCCTTCGCAACCGAGCAGTCTGCTGAAATTGCGCTCATTTGATGTCCCGGACAAGCGCTTTTTTAGCAGGGTCGAAAGTACCAGAATGGACCATGCTGCCGCCTTGATCTGGAGCAAGCGCGTCACCACCATCTGTAAAATCCCCGCGTCACCTCCTATATTCATCGGGACAGATCAAACATTGGAGACATGTCATGACGACAGAACGTGCAGTGCTGGCCGGCGGCTGCTTCTGGGGAATGCAGGATCTCATCCGCAAGACGCCCGGCGTCATCTCGACCCGCGTCGGTTACAGCGGCGGCGAGGTTCCGAACGCCACCTACCGTAACCATGGCAACCACGCCGAAGCGATCGAGATCAATTTCGATCCGGCGCGTATCAGCTTCCGTGATCTTCTGGAGTTTTTCTTCCAGATCCACGATCCATCGACACCCGACCGTCAGGGCAATGATCTTGGCCCGAGCTACCGCTCGGCGATCTTTTACGTCGATGACGCCCAGAAACAGGTGGCGGAAGACACGATTGCCGATGTCGACGCCTCCGGCCTTTGGCCGGGCAAGGTGGTGACGGAGCTGGCGCCGGTCTCCGACTTCTGGGAGGCCGAGCCGGAACATCAGGATTATCTGGAGCGCATTCCGAACGGCTATACCTGCCATTTCGTGCGCCCGAACTGGAAACTGCCGCGCCGTCAGGTTCTGACGGCCTGAAATTTCAGGTGCCATCGGATGGGACAAAGAGGGCGGGGCTGCCATGTGCGGCTCCGCCCTTTCTGTTTCCTATGATCTGCAACGGGAAATCGAAGCCAAGAAAAAAGGCCGGGCGAAACTCGCACCGACCTTCCTCACTCCATCTCGACGACACTGCCAGTACATCCGTGGTCAGGCGGAGATGAATTCTTGTATGGGAGCAATATGGGCATGCTTTGTGAAAGTTTCAAGACGCGCGCCCGGGAAAGCTCCGGAGCCATGCCGGCAACAGTGTCGCTGCGGCAGCTGATTGGCGCGTGGCGCTCGTATTCGGCGCATCCTTGGGCATTTGCTGGAATGCGGCGGGCAGCGTCAACGCTTGCGGCCGTTCCTTTAAAGTGCCGTGAGAGGCGAACTGTTTCGCCTCCGGCATAATATTCACATGTCTTTGCCTGGCCGAAGCCCGGCTTAGCGGCCGGAACCGAGAACGGCGGCGCGGATGGTCGAACGGGAAATGCCGAGGTCGTGCAGGGCGCGGTCGTCGAGCTGGTCCAGTTCGCGCATGGCGCGGCGGTTGGCGGCGTAGTTCTTCAGTTTTTCAGCGATACGCATATGTTTCTCTCCTTCGTTGATGCACATTATATAATCGTTTGAATGACGATTTTCTATGCATTTGCGAGCAATGGAGGCATGCGTTTGCTGCGTGGCTGTGCATTGGCGCTTGTTCAGTCGTTGCGGCTGAACGGTATGCGCACCACCCGCCGGCTGACCAGAAGCAGGCTGCGATCCGGCTGGAGGATATAACGTTCGATGACGCGATAACCGAATTCGTTTTGGAACTCATGCGTCAGGCTGCTGCCGATGGGCGATTTGGTGAGGCGCGTGCGCGGCTGGCCGCCATAGGTGATGCTGCCGGGAATGGGCTGGATGCCGGGGCCGATCTCGAACGGCTGCATGCCGGGACCGGGGGTGGCTGTGCAGCCCGTCAATGTGAGCGCGAAGGCGGCGCAGAGGATGGTCTTGTTCATGGGAATGTCGTCCTTGCCGGAAGCGGATAAGCTAAGGCTTATCTGGTGTTCTACGTGGTGAGGGCAAGGTGGGGATGGTTCTGTAAGTGGCGCACCCGACAGGATTCGAACCTGTGACCTTTGGAATCGGAATCCAACACTCTATCCAGCTGAGCTACGGGTGCTAACCTTGTCCGGCGATGACTCGCCGGTGTCCGATGATTGGTTCTTAGCCTAGCTTGGTGGGCGCTTCAATGCCAATACCGTCGCCGATGACGGAAAAATCGTCGTGGTTCGAACTTCGGCCGCAGATACGTGAATTTCCGCGAAAAAAGCGGAGCTTGCCGCCAGTTGCTGGTGCAAAATACCGTTCAATCGCCGCGCCATCTTGCATTTTCATCCGCCAGCCCGGATACCCGGTGGCAGGCGGCGCATGAGCGGCCCGGAGGAGGACAGCAGACATGATCGACCCGAACCATCCTTTTTACGACGAACCCTGGCGCCGGGCGCTGATCGTTGCTGTCTGTTTCGTCTGGGTCGGCATCGAGCTTTATCTGGGCAATCCGACCTGGGCCGGCATCGTCGGCTTCGTTGGCGTTTTTGCTGCCTACAAGCTGTTTTTCGATCGCAAGAAGCCCGAATAAGCCGTTGGTGCCGTGCTGCGGCAGGCGTTTCGGCAGGGCTGCGTGTCGTGATCAGCCGAAGGCGGCGAGTGCGCGGTCGATCAGCAGGTTGGCGATCTTCATTCTCGTCGTTGCATTGTCGCGAAATTCGGCTGAAACGCTGTCCGGGTGATTGAGCTTGGCAAATTGCCGGCGTCTGTCGTTCAGAACCGCTTCGCTGTCCTTCGGTGAAATCGCCAGATCCTCGGCAATCTCGGCTTCCGTCAGCCGCTCCAGATGGGGTGGCATGACCGGTTTTTGGGGCGGTGCTTCTTCCCTGTCGGTCGCAGGTGCTGCTTCGGAGGGCTGCTCCAGCCAGTCGGCGAGATAGTCCAGATAGGCGTCGGTATCGGTTTCCGCTGCCGCTGGCCGTCCCTCGGGCGTGACAAAACCGGCACCCAGCCCGCGAATGCGGAAATCCGCATTGTCCGGGCCTGCTTCTTCCGTTTCCTGTTTTTCGTCCTCCAGCCGGTTCAGTACCGACTGGAAAATGGACTGCCCTAACAGCATACGCCCTCCGGTTCCTGAGGAACATTCAACCAGCCGGAGATGGCGCCGGGCTTGCGCCGATGGTCGGGTCAGGCCTGCGTCTGGTTCTGCTGGCCCTGGCCGTCCTGGCTTTGTGACTGGCTCTGGCTTGGCGCCACCGTCAGCGATACCTTCAGGTCTTCTCCCGCCGAGCCGAGGCGCATGCCGGAAATCGGTGCGGCGGCGACATAATCCAGTCCGCTGGCGATGCGCACGTATCTTTCGTCGGGGCAGACATTGTTGGCGGCATCGAAACCCACCCAGCCAAGGCCGGGCAGAAACGCTTCACCCCAGGCATGGGTCGCCACCTGTTCGGTCTGGCCTTCCATCAGCAGGTAACCGGACACGTAGCGGGCAGGGATGTCGAGCAGGCGGGCGGTGGTGATGAAGATGTGGGCGTGGTCCTGGCAGACGCCGGTTTTGGCCTCCAGCGCCTGTTCGGCGGTGGTGTCGGTATCGGTGCTGCCCGGCGTGTAGGTGACGGTTTCGTGGATCGTCTCCATCAGCGCATGCATTTTGGCAAGCTCGCTGTCGCCGGCAAGGCCACGGGCCAGTTCGCGTGTCAGCTTGCCGGGCTTGGTGCGCGGCGTTTCGCGCAGGAAAAGCCAGAGCGGGCAAAAACCCTGATGCGCGCCGAACACGCCGGCCTTGTCGGATGTTTCCACTTCGCCGGTAGCTGTGATGCGGATCGTGTGGGCGTCGCCGTCCGTCGAGACCAGTTCGGTGCGGTTGCCGTATTGATCGGCATAACCGGCCTCGACTGCGGCGCCTTCGACGCTGACCTGCCAGGACAGCACTTTCTGGGCCGGTGTATCGACAGGCGTCAGGCGCAGGCGCTGCAGCGAATAGGGCACCGGCGCATCATAGAGATATTCGGTGGTGTGGGAAATTGTCAGGCGCATCGCATCTTTCTCCGGATCACTGGTAGAAGCGATAGCCGTTGGAAATCTCGGCGCTCAGCTGGTTGTTGCGGTTGACGAAGTCCTCGAGGAATTCGTGGAGGCCCTGGTCCATGATCTGCGCGATTGCACTCTGCTTGAGCGTTTTGCGGATCGCCCCTGCCGTCTCGTGCGCCTGCAGCCGTTCGCCGTAATCCTCGGCCAGATAACCGAGATTGCTGACGATCTTTTCGTAACAATAGGCGAGCGAACGCGGCATCTGCACCTGCAGGATCAGGAAATCGGCGATATTGGCCGATTGGTAATCGCCGTCATACACCCAGCCATAGGAACGGTGGGCCGAGACGGAACGCAGGATCGATTCCCACTGCATGTTGTCGAGCGCCGAGCCGACCTGGCTGACGGAGGGCAAAAGCACGTAATATTTGACGTCGAGGATGCGGCTCGTATTGTCGGCGCGCTCGATGAACGTGCCGATGCGCGAAAAATTGTAGAGATCGTTGCGCAGCATCGAGCCATGGAAGGCGCCGCGTATGAGGCCGCAGCGGTGCTTGATGACGTCGATCAGTTCCGGCAGGTCGGCGGGTTTCAGCTTTTTCGAAAGTCGCGCCTTCAGGTCGATCCATGCTTCGTTGGTGGCTTCCCATGTCTCGCGCGTCAGTGCCGTGCGCACCATGCGGGCATTGTTGCGGCCCGCCTCGATGCAGGAGATCACGCTCGACAGGTTGGCACTGTCGCGCAGCAGGTAGTCGATGGCATTGGCAGCCGTCAGCGTGTCGTGAACCTCGGAATAGGCTTCGCGCACGCCGGCACTTTCCAGGACACCGTGCCAGTCCTCGTCGGAATAACCGACGCGGGTGAGCGAGACACGCAGGCCCGCATCGACAAGACGGGCGATGTTTTCGGCACGCTCGATATAGCGGAACATCCAGTAGAGGCCGTTTGCAGTTCTTCCCAGCATGTTACGCCCTCAATCTTCCAGTACCCAGGTGTCCTTGGTGCCGCCGCCCTGGCTGGAATTGACCACCAATGATCCCTGTTTCAGCGCGACGCGCGTCAGCCCGCCGGGAATGATCTTGACCTTGTCGGACACCAGCACATAGGGGCGCAGGTCGACATGGCGCGGGGCGATGCCCTTGTTGACGAAGATCGGCACGGTGGAGAGGGCAAGCGTCGGCTGGGCGATGTAGTTGCTCGGTTTGGACTTCAGTTTTTCGGCAAACTCGCTGCGCTCCTTTTTCGAGGCGGTCGGGCCGACCAGCATGCCATAACCGCCGGAACCGTGTACTTCCTTGACCACCAGTTCTTCCAGATGCTCCAGCACATATTTCAGGCTGGAGGCCTCGGAACAGCGCCAGGTCGGCACGTTTTCGAGAAGCGCCTTGCGGCCGGTGTAGAACTCGACGATTTCCGGCATGTAGGAATAGATCGCCTTGTCGTCGCAGATGCCGGTGCCCGGCGCATTGGCGATGGTGATGTTGCCGGAACGATAGACATCCATGATGCCGGGAATGCCGAGCGCCGAATCCGGACGGAAGGTGAGGGGATCGAGAAAATCGTCGTCGACGCGACGGTAAAGCACGTCGATCGCCTCGTAGCCCTTGGTGGTGCGCATCTTCACCTTGCCGTCGATGACGCGCAGGTCGGAGCCTTCCACCAGCTCGACGCCCATCTGGTCGGCGAGGAACGAATGCTCGTAATAGGCGGAATTATAGATGCCCGGTGTCAGCACCGCCACGCGCGGCCGTCCCTTGCAGCCGGCGGGCGCCAGCGAGGCGAGCGACTGGCGCAGAAGCCGCGGATAATCCTCGACGCGCTGCACCTTGTTGAGGGCAAACAGCTCGGGGAACATCTGCATCATGGTTTCGCGGTTCTCCAGCATGTAGGAGACGCCGGAAGGGGTGCGGGCATTGTCTTCCAGCACATAGAACTGGTCTTCGCCGGTGCGCACGATGTCGGTGCCGACGATATGGGTGTAGACGCCGCCGGGCGGGCGAAAACCGATCATTTCCGGCAGGAAGGCAACGTTCTTCTCGATCAGCTCGCGCGGGATGCGGCCGGCCTTGATGATTTCCTGCTTGTGATAGATGTCTTCCAGAAAGGCGTTGAGCGCCAGCACCCGCTGCTCGATACCCTGCGCCAGCTTGCGCCATTCTCGCGCAGCGATGATGCGTGGAATGATATCGAAGGGAATGAGCTTTTCGGAACTGTCGGCATGGCCATAAACCGCGAAGGTGATGCCGGTCTTTCGAAAGATGTTTTCGGCATCGCGGGTCTTCTGGATCAGGTGCGCCGGATCCTGGCTCGAATACCACTCGTGATAGGTCTGGTAGGGTGACCGCGGACGTTCTTCCGCAGTTAACATTTCATCAAATGCCAATGGCGCGTTCCCCTTTTTTGACCATAAGAGTACAAGCATCGGGGCTTTGCAAGCAGGATGCACATTTCGCGCGCAGAATTTCCAATTGATCAAATAATGCCGTGTTTTAAGGCTTTTTGCCAGAAAAAGCGGCTATTGGTTATTGTCGGGCCAAATGCATGTGGCTCAAGGGGTTGTGGTCGTGACATTGCGTTTTGTCATGCTTTGATTTTGGGCAGATCGCCATGCGTTGAGCGGCGCTGATGACAGGGATCAAATTTTCTCCTTTGACGCGGAGGTTGCGCTGGCCGTAGACGTGCCGCCACCCGCCGCAGCAGGATATCCGCATGCTCGATCGTCTGGCTCCGGCCGTTTTTGTGTTTCTCTGGTCCACCGGCTGGATCGTCGCCAAATATGCGGCGGCGCATGCCGATCCGATCACCTTTCTCGCCGCGCGCCATGCGCTGGCGGCCATCGCCTTTGCCGGTGTGGCGGTCGTGGTGGGTGCGTCCTGGCCGAAAACATCCCGGCAATTCGGCCATGCGCTGTTTTCCGGCGTCTTCCTGCACGGGCTTTATCTTGCCGGCGTCTGGTATGCGATCGGGCAGGGCGTGCCGGCCGGGCTTTCGGGCGTGATCGCCGGGCTGCAGCCGCTGCTCACCGCCATGGTTGCGCCGCTGTTTCTGAGTGAACGTCTGGGACCGATCCAGAAGGCCGGTCTCGGCCTCGGTTTCGCCGGCATCCTGATTGCCATTTCACCGCAGCTGCTCGATATCGCCGAGCACGGGCTGGAGGGGCTGGCGCTGCCGGTCATCATCAATCTGGTGGCGATGTTTTCCGTCACCTACGGCACGCTTTACCAGAAGCAGCACCTGCAGCAGGGCGATCTTCTCTCCATCGCCTCGCTGCAATTCGTCGGCGCCTTGATCGTGACGCTGCCGCTGGCGCTTCTGCTGGAAGACCTGCGTTTCGACTGGACCATGCAGGCGGTGGCCGCGATGGCGTGGTCGGTGATCGGCATATCGATGGGGGCGGTGGCGCTGCTGCTGTATCTGATCCGTCGCGGGCAGGTGTCGCGGGCCGCTTCGCTGATCTACCTGATGCCGCCGACCGTGGCGATCGAAGCCGCCATCCTGTTCGGCGAACCGCTGACGCCACCGATGGTGATCGGCACGATCATCGTCGTTGCCGGTGTGTGGATGGTCAACCGCAAGGCGGCCCGGCCCGAGGCGTCGGAAGCTCAGTAGAAGAACAGTTTTGCCTTTTTCGCGCCGGTCCGAGTCAGATGGTCCCTGATCTGTTCGAGATCAGCGGCCGAAAAGGCGCGTTTGGGGATCGGGTTGAACATGCCACCTCTGCCCAGCATCACGAATGTTTCGTCGCTTTCCGCCCAGTGGGAAATCTCCCGCCACGCCTGTTTGCGGTTGGCCTTGCGCTGTGAAAACTCGATGCCATCGGCATTCCACGTCACCTTGACCTCGCGCCCCTGGTCGGATGCCGCGCGGAAAGTGGAGGCTGCCATCAGGCGGGATTTTCGCTTGCCGTGCCAGAGGGCGACAGCCGCCAGTGCAAGATTGATGGTAAGTACGCCGAAGGAGACGGCCGCCAGCGCAAAGCCTGCGAAGGTGCGGGCAAAATAGGCCGAAATCAGCAGCCAGGAAAACGCCATGACGGCCACCAGCGGCCAGATGTTCATCTGATGCCGCCGCCACATGTCGTTACCGGCGACGACGTCCTGTTCGGTGAGGGAATAGCGGGCGGGCATGCGGTCTCCGTTCTGTTGCGGAGTTCGTAGCCGGGCCGACGGGAAAAGGCAAAGGTGAGCAGGCGTGGTTTCGCACACGCCAAGCGTTTGCGCGCAGCGGCATCTTGCCAAATCCCGGTAACGCCCGATGTGTGCGTGGCACGAAGGAGCAGATATGATCAGATCTTTGACTACACTCGCCGCCACGGCTTTTGCCTGTCTCACCCTTGCCGGTTGCGTCAGCGAAGGCCCAACCTATCGCACGCATGAACGCGTCTATGTACGTCCGGCTGGCCCGAGCCATCACTATAACGCCCGTCATGACCGCCGCGACTGGGACCGTGGCCGCCATGATGCCCTTGACGACCGACGCGACTGGAACCACGATCGTCGTGCGGACAGAGATGATCGACGTGGCCGGGATGGGCAGTTTGTCTACCGCGATGGTCGCCGTATCTGGGTGCCGAACCGCTAAAAGCAGATGATATGTCTGCAGGCCGGGAGGAGGCCGCGCCGGACTGGTGATGCCATTCGTCAGGGCGTCGTGAAGTCGATACGCGATCTCTCGGTCGCCTGCAAATTCCCGAAAAGAAAACGGCCGGGCTGCAAAGCCCGGCCGTGTCTGTTTTCAATCAAGGTCGGCCGTTATGCCGGGCGACGCTTGCGGCCCTGCTGGCCACCTTCGTTGCGGCTTGCGCCACCGAACTTGACCGGACCACGGGCTTCGCCCTGCTTCTGGCCCGCACCCGGCGCGCCCGCCGGACGGCCCTGGCCGCCGCGGTGGTTGTTGCGCTGTGCGCCCGGTTCATGGGCGCCGTGTGCTGCATGCTCGGGCTTGCCGTGACCATCCTTGCGAGCCGGACGGCCTTCGCCGCCGAACTGCTTCTTCGGACGGAAATCCGAGGTCGAGGTCAGGTCGTTGTCGCCATGCGACTGAGGTGCTGCCTCTTCACGGCGCTGGCCGCGAAAATCCTCGTTGCGACGGGCCGGGCGAGCCGGACGGCCACCCTGCGGACGATCACCTTGGGGGCGTGCGCCCTGCGGACGCTCGCCACGTTCTTCCGTACGGGCGCCGGCTTCCGCATTGACGCCATCGCCGAGCGGGCGACGGGCAGGGCGTTCGCGACGCGGACGACCTTCGCCGGATGCATTGCGGCCTTCGCCGCCGCCAGCATTGCCACGGCCGCCACGGCCCTGGGACTGGCCACCACGGTTGCCGCCGCGATTGTTGTTGTTGCCATTGCCACGCACTGGACGGTTCATCGTCTCGGGACGTTCACCCGAAGCGGTGGCGATCTCGATGCCCATCAGCTTTTCGATGTCGCGCAGCAGCATCGTTTCGTCGGGTGCGCAGAACGCGATGGCGATGCCGTCGCGACCGGCGCGGGCCGTACGACCGATACGGTGAACATAGGCGTCCGGCACTTCCGGCAGATCGTAGTTGTAGACGTGGCTGACGGCCGGAATGTCGATGCCGCGGGCGGCAACGTCGGTGGCGATCAGTGTCTTGATCTCGCCGTCACGGAAACCCTTCAGCGCGCGTTCGCGCTGGCCCTGGCTCTTGTTGCCGTGGATGGACGCGACCGAGAAACCGATATTGTCGAAATGCTTCATCAGCTTTTCGGCAGTGTGCTTGGTGCGCATGAAAACGATCGAGCGACCGTCCGGGTTCTCGAGCAGCGTCTTGCGCAGGATTTCCGTCTTGTCGCCCTTGCCGGCAACGAAGTGGACATACTGCTCGACCTTGTCGGCGGCCTTGCCCGGAGGCGTCACTTCGACCTTGACCGGATCGGTCAGGAATTCGGAGGCCAGATCGGCGATCGCCTTCGGCATGGTCGCCGAAAACAGCATGGTCTGACGTTTCTTCGGGACGATCTTGGCGATCTTGCGCAGGTCATGCACGAAGCCGAGGTCTAGCATCTGGTCGGCTTCGTCGAGGATCAGGAAGCGCACGGTGGTCAGGCCGATAGCGCGACGGGAAACCAGATCGAGCAGACGGCCGGGGGTGGCGACGAGAATGTCGGTGCCCTTTTCCAGCTGCAGCTGCTGCTTGTTGATCGACACGCCGCCAACGACGAGGTTGATCTTGAGCGGACGGCCCTTGATGAAGGTCTTCAGGTTGGCGGCGATCTGGTTCACCAGTTCGCGGGTCGGGGCCAGGATGAGGGAGCGCGTCGTGCGGTTGTCGGGACGACGGTCTTCGGCGAGCAGGCGCTCGATCAGCGGCAGGCCGAAAGCGGCGGTCTTGCCGGTACCGGTCTGTGCCAGGCCGATCAGGTCGCGGCCTTCGAGCAGCAGAGGGATAGCCTTTTCCTGAATGGGAGTAGGCGTTTCGATCCCGAGCTGCGACAGCGTTGCGACGATCTGCTTGGAGACGCCAAGCGTTTCGAAATTGGTCAAGTCAAAAACCTTTCGGGGCGCCAAAAGCACGTGTGCCGGCGCGGCACCATGCCGGGTCGGCTGCTTCTGGCGTCAAGAACCCCGCGTGAAGTGGGAACTTGTGTGTTGGAAAATACTTTCCAGCGCTTGAACCCTCGTCTTGAGGGCGATCTATCTGTGCGCCTTGTTCCTTCTTCGCGAATGCATAATTCGTCGCGGGGCCAGCTCACGCGGCGGCCGGAAGGTGAAAGCTTGGCGCCATGTGGCTGTTTTCTGGCAAAAAGTCAAGAGCAGTGCCGCCAGCCGCCGGGATGGCATCCCGCCTGTTTTCGACGGTCATGTGTGTTATACTCGCCAAGATTGCTGGAATGTGCCTGCGGGGACAACCCATTGTTAACCATCCGCATGATGATATCCCGCGATCTGATGACATATCGAATCACGCGTTGCGAGTGCGCGCGCGGTCAGCGAGGGCGGGTTGACAAGCGATAGCGAGCTTTTGGGCGTGGCCTGCGAGCGGATCAACGATCTGCGCACGCCCGCCTTCATCAAGGACAGCGCCCTGCGTTATGTCGCGGTCAACGATGCCTATGCGCGGCTGTTCGGCTTCTCCCGCACCGATTTCCACGGCAAGCGCACGTTCGATCTGGCCGAGCATCTGGATACGTTCGATTGCGAGGAAAAGGAGCGCCGCACGCTGGTGTTCGGCACCGACGAAACAGCCCTGTCGTTCGACGAGCATGGTGTCACCCGCCACAAGATCCATATCGAACGTTTTCTGACCGAAGATGATCGTGCTTACGTTTACGGCGTTCTCGAACCCATGGGCGATGCTCCGGTCATGGACATGGTGTCGCGCATGCCGGTGCCGGAAGGCGGATTTATCGAGGAGGCCGGCGAGGGGATTGCCCAGTTCGCCGAGGATGGCCGGCCGGAATTGCAGGAACTGCTGCTCAACGATGCGCTTGATCTGCTCGATATCGGCGTCGGCATCTATGGCGAAGATGATTACAGCGACGACAAGACGCTGATCTATTGCAATGCGCAGCTTGTCCGCTTCTTTGCGCCTCTTGGCATCGATATCGCCCCCGGCATGACCATCGCCGACATATTCGGTGCTGCCTATGATCGCGCCTGCGAGCGCGAGCCGGAACGCATGCCGGAAAAAAATCCGGACAAGGCCATCTGGGTCGCCGCACGGGTTGCCCGCTTTGGTCAGCCTTATAGCGACATCATCGAGCGCATGCCGGGTGGGCGCTGGCTGCGCAGCGTCAATAAACGCCTCGACAATGGCCTGGTGATTTCGCTGCGCATCGACGTGACCGATTTCAAGGAGCAGGAAACCCAGCTGCGCGAAAAGGCCAAGCAGAGCGAGCTTTTCCGCGCCGTGCTGGAAGACCTGCCGGTGCCGGTGTTCTTGCGCGATGCAGACCGTCGCCTGACCTTCGCCAACGACGCCTATGAGGAAATGCTGGGTGGCAAACGCGAGGATTTCCTCGGCAAGACGGAAGCGGAAATGTTTCCCTCTGCCGGCCAGCGTTTCGTCGAAGAAAATACCCGCGTGCTGCGGGACGGCACGCCGATCGACAAGGTCGAGGAAGTCACCTTTCCGGATGGCGACGTCATCCCCGTCATCACCCGCCTTCGCCGCATCATTTCACCGGATGGCGAACGTCATCTCGTCTGTTCGCGCACCGACATCACCATGGTCAGACAAGCGCAGGACAAGGCCGAGAAGATGCATCGGGATCTGCAGACGATCCTCGATGCCATGCCGGTCGGCATCGGCATTCTCGATCCCGATCTGCGTTTCGAATATGCCAATTCCGCCTTTTACGGCTTCTGGGATGCCGGCGAGCAGTTCGAACTCAAGGGCCGCACCTACCGGGATTTTCTCAAGGTCAATTACGACCATGGCATCTATGCCGGTGATCCGCGTTCGTTCGACGAGATTTATGCCGAGCGAATCCATCGCCTGACGGGGGAGGAGGATGGACCGCCGATCGAGGTGACGAGCCGCGACGGACGCACGATCGTCATTTCCGGCACGCCGCTCACCGGCGGCAAGATGCTGTTGAGCTACATGGATGTCTCGGCGCTGCGCAAGCGCGACGAGGAGGTGCTTGAGGCGCGGGCTGCGCTGGAACGGCAGGGCGCGCTGATGCGCGATGCCACCAGCGCCATGAGCCAGGGCCTGCTGATCCTGCATGACGGGCTGATCGTCTTTTCCAACAACGCGCTTGCCGCGATGCTGGACCTGCCGGACGATCTTGCCGGTATCGGTTCCGCATGGCGGGATATCTTTCGTTTTTGCCAGAAACGGGGCGATCTCGGCAGCCACGATCAGGCCATGGATGCGCTGCGCTCCTGGGAAACCAGCATGGAGCTTGGCAAGTCGGTCGCTCTGACCTTCCTCATTGCCGAAAAGAAATGGGTGCAGATCGAGGCCAAGCTGACCGGAGACGATCACTGGCTGGCGGTCTTCACCGACATTACCGAACTGAAGCAGCGCGAGCAGGACCTGACCCGGTTGCTGCAGCGCGCCGAAGCCGCCGACCGCGCCAAATCCGAATTCCTCGCCAACATGAGCCACGAAATCCGCACGCCGATGAACGGCGTGCTGGGCATGGCGGAACTTCTGTCGAAATCGCAGCTCGATCCGCGCCAGAAGACCTTCATCGACATCATCGTCAAATCCGGCAATGCGCTGCTGACGATCATCAACGACATCCTCGATTTCTCCAAGATCGATGCCGGCCAGATGAAGCTGCGCAAGGCGCCTTTCGATCCGGTCGAGGCGATCGAGGACGTGGCGACGCTGCTGTCGTCTTCCGCCGCCGACAAGGATATCGAGCTTTTGGTGCGCGGTGATGTCACCGTGCGGCATACGGTGATGGGTGATGCGGGCCGTTTCCGTCAGATCGTCACCAATCTTGTCGGCAACGCGGTCAAATTCACCGAAAAGGGCCATGTCTTCATCGAGCTGTCGGCGACGCCTGCGGCAGACAACCAGCTGCTGCTGGCGATCCGCATCGAGGACACCGGCATCGGTATTCCCGAAGACAAGCTGCGCACGGTGTTCGAGAAATTTTCGCAGGTCGATACGTCGTCGACGCGTCGTCACGAGGGGACTGGTCTGGGCCTTGCGATTACCGCCGGTCTGGTCAACCTGTTCGGCGGTTCGATCGGCGTCGAGAGCAAGGTCGGGCGTGGTTCGATCTTCACGGTCAGCATGCCGTTCGAGGTGGTGAGTGAGCGCAACAACGCACCGGCGCTGCCGCTTGCAACCGAAGGCGCAAAAATTCTCGTCATCGATGACAATGCCGTCAACCGCCGTATTCTGACAGAACAGCTCGGCATGTGGGGTTTTGATACGGTGGCCGCCGATGGCGGGCCGGAGGGGCTGGCAGTGCTTGCCGAAGCCGCCCGTCTGGGCATCACCATCGATGCCGTCGTGCTCGATTATCACATGCCGGAAATGAACGGTATGGAGGTGGCAGCGCATATCCGTGGCGATGCTCGTTTTGCCGATATAGCCATCGTTTTCCTCACCTCGATGGACATGGCCGGCGACGACAGCGTGTTTGCCGCCATGAATGTGCAGGCGCACCTGATGAAACCGGCGCGCGCCAATCTTTTGCGCAGCACGATCGTCGATGTGGTGCGTGGTGTCCGCACCCGCCGCCGGGCGGCTGGCGAAGCAGACGTGTCGGCACTCGGTTCCGGGGGCCTGGCGGCGCGGCGGCATCGTCAGCCCGTCGCGGCCAGCGCCCCGGCCCCTGCTGTCGCTGCTGTCGAGGTCATTCTTGAGCCGTCGCTGCATGTGCTGGTCGCGGAAGACAATGACGTCAACCAGATCGTCTTTACGCAGATCCTGCAATCGACCGGCCTCAATTTCCTGATCGTCAAGAATGGTGCCGAGGCGGTGGATGCCTGGCGCGAGCGTGATCCGGCGGTCATCCTGATGGATGTGTCGATGCCGGTGATGAACGGCCATCAGGCGACGCGGAAAATCCGCGAGATCGAAAGCGGTCAGGGCGGACATGTGCCGATCATCGGCGTGACGGCGCATGCGCTGGAAAGCGACCGCGAGCTTTGCATCGCTGCCGGCATGGACGACTACCTGTCCAAGCCGATCAGTCCGGAGATGCTGGAGCAGAAGATCAATGCCTGGCTGGGAACAGGCGCGGTGAGCAATGCCGTGCGGTAATGAGAGCGCTCTCTGAACACTGCGCATCATAAAGAAACCCGGCATCCGGCATGCCGGGTGTCGAGTTTGTGCAACGCTTCGAATATTTTCATTTTCTGAATGGTCGCGATATTGCGAAGTTATGCGTCGTTGCTTAAACGCGGCGCCAACTCCACATACCTCAATCAGGAAGGGGCCGGGAGATGATCTCTCCTGCCGCAAAGCATGACTTCTGACGTCACGATGGTCGTAACCAGTTGCCGGCGATTTGATCTTCTTGAAAGAACTCTCCGGTCCTTCTTTTCTTACAACGACTATCCGCTCAAGGAAGTCATCGTCATCGAGGACAGTGACGACGAGGGCATTTTCAAGATAGCCGACATGTTTCCAGATCAGCCGATCCGGATCATCTTCAACAAGGTGAATATTGGCCAGTCGCGATCCGTCGACAAAGCCTACGCGCAAGTCGAAACCCCTTACATCTTCCACATCGAGGACGATTGGGAATTTACCAATTCCGGCACCATTGCCGCGCTGAAGGAAGCGCTGGTGGCCGAGCCCGACACTCTGCTGGCATTGGCGCGCACGGAATCCGACATGCAGGGTTATGTGCGCAGCATCCGCACCCGCACGAAGAACGGCGTCTCCTACAAGCGGCTTTATCCCGAGCTGCATTTCATGTGGTACACATTCACCTTCAATCCGAGCCTGAAGCGCACGGCCGACTATCGCCAGATTGCCGGCGGTTACCATGCGATCGGCAACGAATATGCGCTGAACCAGTATTACAAGGCGCAGCGCCGCACGATGTGCTGGGTGATGGGACAGGATGTGCGGCACATCGGCGGGCATGGCCGCAGCAATTACGGCAAGCAGAAAAATCCTTTGCTGAGCCGTAGCAACTGGTCGAAATGGTCGCAATCGGCGCAGCGCAAATTCTGGCACGGTCTGCGCAAACTGGGCATCGATACGGAGTTGCCGCAGCGATGGCTTACGCCGCGGCCGAAGGTGGCTGGCTGACGTTCAGCCTTTTGTCCCGCACAACATCTCGCGCTTGCCGGCAAAGCCCGGCCGGCGCTCGACGGTAAAACCGGCTGCCTGCAGGTTGCGACGTACGAAGCCGGCGGCGGCATAGGTGGCGAACGAGCCGCCCTCCACCGTCTTTGCGAAAACCGCCGACATCAGCTCCGGTGACCACATGTCGGGATTACGCGACGGCGCAAAGCCATCGAGGAACCATGCGTCGAACGGTGTTTCGTGGCGGGCGACATTGTCCATTGCCGGGCCGCATACGACGGTTAGCGTGGTCTGCTCATCCAGCTTCAATTCGACACGGCCATGCGGATCGTCCGGCCAGAGCGCTGTCAGCGCGGCGCGTTCGGCATCCAGTTCCGGCCAGTGCGCAAGTGCCCGATCAATCGAGGCGCGGTCCATCGGATAAAGTTCGAAAGAGGTGAAGTGCAGGCTTGCGCCTGCATGCCGCAGCTCTTTCCATTGTCGCCAGGTTTCGCAGAAATTCAGGCCGGTGCCGAAGCCGAGTTCGCCGATCGCGAAATTTTCGGCACCGTTCCAGCGTTCCGGCAGGCCATTGCCGGCCAGAAAGACATGACCGCATTCCAGGCGGCCATCGGTCTGGCAATAAAAATGATCGCCAAACTGCGGCGAATAGGGCATGTCGCCATCACGCCAGTCGAGAGGCTGGGCTTCCGGAATCTGATTGGGATCTGTCATGGGAAATGCCGATAATCCGGCTGCGTCGTCCGGTCAATCGTCCACCGACCTGTTGATCATCGGTGGTGGCGTCATGGGCCTGTGGGCGGCGGTGAAGGCGCAGCGGCTTGGTATGCGTACGATCCTCATCGATTCCGGTGGTCTGGGGCAGGGTGCCAGTTACGGTCTGGTCGGCGCGCTGATGGCGCATCTGCCCGACAAGTGGAGCGACAAGAAGCAGTTTCAGTTCGATGCGCTGGTGGCGCTGGAAGACGAGGTTGCCCGGCTGGAGAGCGAAACAGGCGTGTCCTGCGGGTATCGTCGCTGCGGTCGGTTGATCCCGTTGCCGAAACCGCATCTTGCCGATATCGCCCGTCGCCATTCACTGGATGCCGAAACCCGGTGGCTTACCGGCGACCGGCAGTTTCATTGGCATGTGCTGGACAAGACACCGCATCCCGAATGGCTGAACGCTTCGATCGGCGAGGCCGGTGTCGCCCATGACACGCTGGCCGGCCGGGCTTCGCCGCGTCGCTTCGGCGCGGCACTGGTGGCAGCCTTGAAGCAGGGGCATCATGTGCGGATCATCGAGAACAATGGCGTCGTCCGGTTCGATGGGCGCGAGGCGATCCTTGCTGACGGCAGTCGTATCGCCTTCGGCCACGCCATCGTGGCGAATGGATATGAGGCCTTTCCGCTGCTGGAAACTCTCGGCGCGCCGCGTCTGCTCGGAATGCCGGTCAAGGGGCAGTCGGCGCTGCTGAAGGCCCATGTCGATACCAGCCTGCCGGTGATCTTTCTGAAAGGTCTTTACGTGGTGCCGCATGAGGGTGGCACGGTCGCGATCGGCAGCACCAGCGAAGAGGAGTTCGATGAGCCGTTTTCCACGGACGACAAGCTCGACGCGTTGATCGCGCGTGCGCGCGAAATCTCGCCGATGCTCGCCGATGCGCCGGTGGTGGAGCGCTGGGCAGGCCTGCGGCCCAAGGCCATTGATCGCGACCCGATGATCGGTCGTCACCCCGACCATCCGCATATTCTGGCGCTGGCAGGCGGCTTCAAGGTCAGCTTCGGGGTCGCGCACAAGCTGGCCGATGCCGCGCTGGACGCGCTGGCCGGAAGGCCGATGGCCGTGCCGCCAAGCTTTTTATTAGAAAATCATCTCACAGTCGCGCGAGCAGCCGTATAGACCCCGCGAATCGTCGTCATCCTGTTACGCAAATCACCTAACCCGGTTTTCGGGAAGCTTGAGCAATGCGTGAATAACAACCGCAATCAGGATGATGACGCATGCGCTATTCAATCAATTTTACGCCGCCGGCGCATGATCCGCTGACGCTTGCCGCAGCCCAATGGCTGGGGCGGCATGCCTTTTCGGGCGCTGCCTTCGATCATCCGGCGATGCGTGCCCTGAGCCTCCATGATATTTCCTTCAACACGGCGCTGCCGCGTCGCTCCGGTTTCCACGGCGCGCTGCGCCCCACATTCAAGCTGGCACCCGGCGTGACAGAAGCGGAACTGCTGCGCGACCTGATGCGCTTTGCCGGCAAGCAGCGGCCATTTGCGCTGCCGCTGCTGGAAGTGGTCCGTATCGGCACCCAGTTCGCGCTGGCTCCCGTCATTCCCTGCCAGTCGATGCATCTGCTCGCCGGTGCTGTCGTCACCGAGTTCGAGCGTTTTCGCCTGCCGATGCCTGATGACGAGATGGAACGTGCCGACCCCGGCAATCTCTCCGCCGGCCAGCTCGCCAACATGCTGCGCTGGGGCGATCCCTATCTGATGGACGAGTTTCGTTTCCACATGACGCTGACCGGCCCGCTGGCGCCGACCGATCTCGCCAAATTCGAGACGGCTTTGCGCGGCTATTTCGCCCCCATCCTCACCGATCCTGTCGAGGTGACGAACCTTGCCCTGTTCGTGGAGGAGGAGCCGGGTGCGCCGCTGACGGTGCATTCGCTGCATCCGCTCGGACGCGTTTCGGCGCGTCGCACCGCCTGATCCCCTGAACGCTCACAGATCGCATCTCGACATTGATGCCAGACGGCTGTTACCGTTCGGAAAAACGCATCGAGGGGATGTCATGCTGCTGCCGATCGAGAGCCCGCGCAATTTTGTCGGTTACGGGCGCAATCCGCCTGATCCGAAATGGCCGGGCGGAGCGAATATCGCCGTCCAGTTCGTGATCAATTACGAGGAGGGCGGCGAAAGCTCGATCCTCGATCAGGACAAGGCCTCCGAAAATCTGCTGTCCGAAATCGTCGGCGCCGCCGCCTGGCCGGGCCAGCGCAATCTCAACATGGAGTCGATCTACGAATACGGTTCGCGCGCCGGCTTCTGGCGGCTGTGGCGGCTTTTCACCGACCTCAAGGTGCAGACCACGGTTTATGGCGTGACGCTGGCCATGGCCCGCAATCCGGAGGCGGTGTCGGCGATGAAGGAGGCCGGCTGGGAAATCGCCAGCCATGGTTATCGCTGGCTGGAATACAAGGATTTTTCGGAGGCCGAAGAACGCGCCCATATTCTCGAAGCGGTGCGCCTGCATGCCGAGCTGACGGGCGAACGGCCCTATGGAATGTATCAGGGAAAGCCATCCGATAACACGCTGAAACTGATTATGGAGGAGGGCGGTTTCCTCTATTCATCAGATAGTTATGCCGATGATCTGCCCTATTGGGTGAAAGGCGTGGATGACAAACCGTTCCTGATCATTCCCTATACGCTTGAAACCAACGACATGCGGTTCGCTACCCCGCAGGGGTTCAATTCCGGCGACCAGTTCTTCGCATATCTCAAGGATGCCTTCGATACGCTTTACCGCGAAGGACAGGAAGGCGCGCCAAAAATGCTGTCGGTGGGGCTGCATTGCCGGCTTGTCGGGCGGCCCGGTCGCGTGGCAGCCTTGCGGCGTTTCGTTGAATACGTGCTCGGCCATGACAAGGTATGGATCCCGCGGCGTGTCGAGATCGCGCGGCATTGGCATCAGCACCACCAGCCCGCAGGTGCCCTTTGACGGCGCGTGGAGATTTCATCGCAAAATTCGGCGGCGTGTTCGAACACTCCCCCTTCATCGCCGAGCGCGCCTATGATGCCGGCTTCGTGACCGTGCCGCTGACGGCCAAGGGACTGCACGACGGCATGGTTCTGGAATTCCGCAATGCCGGGCGCGAGGAGCGGCTCGGCATCCTGCGCGCCCATCCTGATCTCGCCGGCAAGCTGGCGATATCGAGCGAACTCACGGAGGACAGCCGCAAGGAACAGGCTGGCGCCGGTCTCGACCGGCTGAGCCCGCAGGAGCATGCGCGTTTCACTGAACTCAACAGCGCCTATACGCAAAAATTCGGCTTTCCCTTCATCATTGCCGTCAAGGGGCTGAACAGGCAAGATATCCTTGCCGCCTTCGAGAGCCGCATCGATAACGGTTTTGACGAGGAGTTCGAGACGGCGGCAGAACAGGTGGAGCGCATCGCGTTGCTGCGGTTGCAGGCGCTGTTGCCGGAGCGGTGATCCGCTTATATTGTCGTGGCAAGGAGATATGCCGCCATGAGGCCATCGGAAGTCCTGAACAAGAACAGGCAGGCCATCCGCGAAGCGACAAAACGCTTCAATGCGGCGAACCCGCGTGTATTCGGTTCTGTTGCGCGTGGTGAGGATGGCGTTTCAAGCGATATCGACATTCTTGTCGATACACTGCCCGATACGACGCTGCTCGATCTTGGCGGCCTTCAGGATGCGCTGGAGACGTTGCTTGAGGCGAAGGTCGATCTCGTCACGTCCAAGGGTATTCGCAGCGCCATGAGAGAACGTATTCTGGCCGAGGCGATGCCTATATGACGGCTGAACGGCTGCGTGAGTATCTGGACCGGATGCATGCCGCCGCCGAGCAGGCCCGTGCTTTCATGGCGGGTATGTCTGAACCCGGTTTTCTGGAAGATGAGCGCACCCAGATGGCGGTCGGCATGGCATTCGTGCTGATTGGGGAGGCGGCGGCGCGGATAATGACACATCACCCGGATTTCCCCGTCGATCACCCGCAAATTCCATGGTCCAAGATCAAGGGCATGCGCAATATCGTCGTCCACGATTATCATGAAGTCGAATTGCCGGTGATCTGGAGGACAGTGAGGGATGAATTGCCAAAATTGATCAATGATCTGGACGAACTGCGAAACTGGCGCGCCCAGGGCGAATGACGACAAAGGCCAATCATTGACTGACATTCTCGACATCCTGCCTCTCACCCAAGCCGGCTTCGACCGTTTCGGCGATGTCATTGAGGCTGATCCTTCCCGTATGCGGCTGATCAACAACGGCACCACCGAGCGTTTTCACGCGCTCGCCGAACCCGTCGCGATCGGTCAGCCGGAGCGGCTGATCTTCAACATCTTTCGCGGACAGCCTCGAAAATTTCCCCATGCAATCGACATGATGGAACGGCACCCGTTCGGCACCCAGAGTTTTGTGCCGCTCTCGGGCCGTCCGTTTCTGGTCGCCGTCTCGGATGACGAGGGCGGTCGGCCTGGGCGTCCGCTGGTGTTTCTGGCGCAGGCGCATCAGGGCGTGAACTATTTTGCCAATACCTGGCACCATCCGTTGATGGTGCTGGCCGACGTCAGCGATTTTCTCGTTGTCGATCGTGACAATACGGCGGAAAATCTCGAGGAATATTTCTTCGAAACCGCCTATCGCATAACGGAGCCAGACCTATGACCGGCCTCACCACCCATGTGCTCGATACGGCCAGCGGCAAGCCCGCCGAGGGACTTGCCATTGATCTCTACCGTATCGACGGCGAGTGGCGCGAAAAGCTGAAAACGGTGACGACAAACAGTGACGGGCGGGTCGATGGCGGGCCGCTGTTGATCGGCGACACCTTTGCCACCGGCACTTACGAACTGGTATTTTATGCCGGTGATTATCTGCGCCGCCATGGCGTGGCGCTTGCCGAGCCGGCCTTCCTCGATATCATCCCGATCCGTTTCGGTATCGCCGACGTGACGGCGCATTATCACGTGCCCTTGCTGCTTTCGCCTTACGGCTATTCGACCTATCGGGGGAGCTGATGCGTTTTGCTGCGATCGCCGACATCCATGGCAATCATGCTGCCCTGCAGGCGGTGCTGGAGGATATTGCCGCTCTCGGCATTCGCGACATCGTCAATCTCGGCGATTGTTTCAGTGGTCCGCTGGAGGCTGGGCACACCGCCGATCTTCTGCTGCTTCTCGATATGAACGCGGTGCAGACGGTGCGCGGCAATCATGACCGTTATCTTCTGGAAACCCCGCCCGAGGCGATGGGGCGCTCCGACGCGCACGCGCATGGACAACTTGCACCACGGCATTTCGAATGGCTGCGCAAACTGCCGACAAGCATGGTCTGGCGCGAAGACGTGTTTCTCTGTCATGCGACGCCGAGCAAAGATGATGTCTACTGGCTGGACAAGGTGTCAGGTGAGGGGAATGTCGTACTGCGCCCGCAGGCCGAGATCGAATCATTCGCCGAAGGCGTGGAGCAATCGCTGATCCTGTGCGCTCACAGCCATCTGCCGCGTGTCGTTTCGCTTTCGGACGGGCGGATGATCGTCAATCCCGGCAGTGTCGGTTGCCCGGCCTATCATGACGATGAACCAGTGCCGCACGATGTCGAGACGGGGCATCCGCTGGCGAGTTACGTCGTTCTGGAAAAGGCTGAGCGCGGCTGGACACCGCAATTTCGCACCGTCGCGTATGATCACATGGCGGTGTCGCGGCTGGCAGCCGATAACGGCCGAGCAGACTGGGCGGCGGCGATTGCCACCGGTCGCATGGGCTGAACCGGCCTGTTTTTCCGAAATAGTGTTGCGCAAATGCGATGAACTGCCTGCGCTGTGGGCTATGCGACGATTTGGCTTGAAAAACACCTGTTGATGGCGCAATGCCGGGCCATGCGGCTTTTGCGGATGCAAAAGCCTTTGTTCTGCAGCAATGACCGGATACTGCCATGTCCCCGACATCTCCCGGCGCCGCACCGCGCCGTCTCACCGCCCAGGATTTTCGCACGCTTGGCCTTGCCGCCCTCGGCGGTGCGCTGGAATTCTACGATTTCATCATCTTCGTGTTTTTCGCGGCCGTCATCGGCAAGCTGTTTTTTCCGGCCGACATGCCGGAATGGCTGGTGCTGATCCAGACCTTCGGCATCTTTGCCGCCGGTTATCTGGTGCGCCCGCTCGGTGGCATCGTGCTCGCCCATTTCGGCGATCTTTTCGGCCGCAAGCGGGTTTTCGCGTTTTCGATCCTGCTGATGGCGCTGTCGACGCTCGGCATGGCGATCATGCCGACCTATGCGACGATCGGCGTTCTGGCGCCGATCCTGCTGGTTCTCATGCGCGTCCTGCAGGGCGCGGCCATTGGCGGTGAAGTGCCCGGTGCATGGACCTTTGTTGCCGAACATGTGCCTTTGCGCCGTGTCGGTTTCGCCTGCGGCTTTCTGACTTCCGGCCTGTCGCTCGGCATCCTGCTCGGATCGTCCATCGCCACCGTCATCAATACCGTTTTCACGCCTGAAGATGTGGCCGCCTATGCCTGGCGCATCCCCTTCCTGCTCGGCGGTGTCTTCGGCCTTCTGGCCGTGTGGCTGCGTCGCTGGTTGCAGGAAACCCCGATCTTTACCGAGATGAAGGCCAGCCGCGCGCTGGCGCCGGAACTGCCGCTCAAGACCGTTCTGCGTGACCATGGTCGTGGTGTCATCATCTCCATGCTGCTGACCTGGGTCCTGTCGGCTGCCATCGTCGTCACCACGTTGATGACCGCGACACTGTTGCAGAAGATCTATGGTTACACGGCGCAGCAGTCGCTGGCGGCAACCAGTTTTGGCACGGTGTTTCTGATCTTCTCGACCTCGGCAGCGGGTGCGATCGTCGACCGTATCGGTTCCGGCCGCTTCTTCACCGTTGGTGGCGTTTTGTTCGGCGCCGCGACCTCGGCGTTTTACAGCTATGCCAGTACCTCGATCACCGTCATGTTCGCGCTTTATGCGGTCATGGGCCTTGCGGTCGGCATGGTCGGTGCCGTGCCTTATGTCATGGTCCGCGCGTTTCCGGCGCGCGTGCGTTTTTCCGGCCTGTCCTTTTCGTATAACGTCGCCTATGCCATCTTCGGCGGCCTGACGCCGATTGCCGTCACCTCCATGCTGGCCGTCAACCCGATGGCACATGCCTATTATCTGCTGTTCATCGCGGCACTGACGGTTGCGCTCGGCATCTATCTCAGCCTGCGTGGCGAGACGGTGGAAGCGGCAGCCGGTATCGAGGAACTGACGGAGCGTATGGCGCGCAACTGATCGACGCTTCAATATTCCGGAACGTGATGGGGGATGCGCCGATGGTGCATCCCCCATTCGTTTTTCGGGATGGAACTTTGCGGGGTTTACGGCGTTCTCAGTCGCTCCCAGTGACGATAGAAAAGGAATGCGTTTTGGCCCGAGATCTTAATTCCACCGTCGAAGCCCTGCAGGAACAGCTTTCGCAGCTCCGCTCCACGCTGCAGCATCAGGCTCGCGAAAAGGCTTCGGAGGCCTCGTCCTACCTCTCGCCGCGCGCGAACCGTCTGTCCAAGGAATTGAGGAGCGAGGGATTTGGTCTCGCTGAAGCGGCAAAACGCCACCCGACCGCAGCGACCGGCGCAGTTTTCGGCGCGCTTGCACTCGGCGCCGTGATCGGCCTGTTTCTTTCGGGCGCCGTACGCGACCGCGATTGATAAGGCCACTGCTTAAAATTTGAAAGGCGCCCGCCGCAATTGCCGTCACAAAGACGGTGGATGCAGCGGGCGCTTTGCGTTTCAGAACGGATTTGCCGCAATCACGTTGGAATTGACATCCTTGATGTCGCGCTTGCCGCACAGGGCCATGGTGATGTCCATTTCCTTGCGGATGATTTCCAGCGCGGCCGTGACGCCGGGCTTGCCCATGGCGCCAAGGCCATAGAGGAATGGGCGACCGATGAACGTGCCCTTGGCACCGAGCGCCACCGCCTTCAGCACATCCTGACCGGAGCGGATGCCGCCATCGATATGCACCTCGACACGATCACCGACCGCCGACACGATTTTCGGCAGCATGCTGATCGATGACAAGGCACCGTCGAGCTGGCGGCCACCATGGTTGGACACGATGATCGCATCGGCGCCGGTGTCGGCTGCCGCACGCGCGTCTTCCTCGTCGAGAATGCCCTTGATGATCAGCTTGCCGCCCCACAGATCCTTGATCCAGCGGATATCATCCCACGAAAGGCGCGGATCGAACTGTTCCGCCGTCCAGGCGCTGAGCGAGGAAAGATCCGACACGTTGGAGGCGTGACCGACGATATTGCCGAAACCACGGCGTTTGGTCTGCAGCATGTCGAGGCACCAGAACGGCTTCGTCGCCAGTTGCAGGGCGCTGTTCAGCGTCCATTTCGGCGGTGCCGACAGGCCGTTGCGCAGGTCCTTGTGGCGTTGACCGAGGATCTGCAGGTCGGCGGTGACAACGAGCGCCGAGCAGCCCGCCGCCTTGGCGCGGCCGATCAGGCGCTCCACAAAACCGCGATCCTTCATCACGTAAAGCTGGAACCAGAATGGTTTCGTCGTGACGGAGCGCACATCCTCGATCGAGCAGATGCTCATGGTCGACAGCGTGAACGGCACACCGGCCTCTTCGGCAGCTTTTGCCGCCAGCATTTCGCCATCGGCATGCTGCATGCCGGTCAGACCCGTCGGCGCCAGCGCCACCGGCATGGACACATCCTGGCCGACCATGGTGGTGGCCAGCGAGCGGTTGGTCATATCGACCAGCACGCGCTGGCGCAGTTTTATCTTCGAAAAATCGTCTTCATTGGCGCGGTAGGTACCTTCGGTCCAGGCACCGCTATCGGCATAATCGAAGAACATTCTGGGCACCCGGCGGCGCGCCATTGTCTTCAGATCGGCGATGGTAAGCGGCTTGGACATGATACGTCTCCCTCCATGACATGGTGTCAGAGAGGTAGCATATGGACCGGACGAAGGAAGACGAATTCGATGTTGTGGCAACATTTTATAGTGCCGTACCAGCTGCAACGCGATCTCCAAAGCAAACGGTGTTTCAGGCCGCGTCTTTTGCCGGTCGAATGGGCTGGATCAGAATTTCAGCCGGAATGCCCAACTCAGAATGCAGGCGGCGGATCATTTCCAGCGAAAGCGGACGCTTGCGATTGAGGATCTCTGCGACCCTGCCGCGGCTGCCCAGGAGAGGCTCCAGATCCTTGCGCGTCAGATCCTGTTGCTCCATGCGAAAAATGATGGCGTCGATGGGGTCAGGCAGGTCGACGGGGTCGTTGGCGCTCTCATAGTCATCGCCCAGCGTGACAAGCCGATCGAGATTGTCGGCCTCTGGTGTGCCGGCCTCTGCTCCCCACAAGGTCTTCAGCAGCGCAGTCGCCGCGTGATAATCAGCCTCGGTGCGGATGGGCTTGAGTTCAATCATGTTCCACCGTTGCCACTTATGAAACTATCACGCTCCCGAATTGGGTGCAACAATCGCGCTCTTCATCGCCACGCCCGCCACATAGGTCTCCACCACGGCGCGGTCGTCGCCCATGGTCTGTAGCAGAAACAGTTCTTCCGGAAGCGTCTTTACCGTTTCCATGCGCAGCCGCATGGCCGGCGTGGAGGCGGCGTCGAGCACCACCAGATCCGCCGTCGAGCCGATCTCCAGCGTGCCGATATCACCCTCCATCGACAGCGCTTCGGCATTGCCGCGCGTCATCAGATAGAAACTTTCGAGCGGGTTGAGGCGTTCGCCGAGCAGCTGCTGGATCTTGTAGGCCTCGTCCATCGTCTTCAGCATGGAATAGCTGGAGCCGCCGCCGATATCGGTGGCCACCGAAACGCGTAGCGGTTTTTCCCGCCGCATCAACGCCTTCAACGGAAACAGGCCTGAACCGAGAAAGAGATTGGAGGTCGGGCAGTGGACGGCGATGCTGCCTGCTTCAGACAGCGCGTCCAGTTCGCGCTCGGAGAGGTGGATGGCGTGGCCGAGCAGCGTCTTCTGGCCGAGCAGGCCGTAGCGCGCATAGATGTCGGTGTAATCGGTGGCTTCAGGATAGAGTTCGCAGGTGTATTTGATCTCGTCGTGGTTTTCCGACAGGTGCGTCTGGATGAACAGGTCGGGAAACTCCTTCGCCAGCGCCTGGGCGGCCTGCATCTGTCCCGGTGTCGAGGTGATGGCGAAACGTGGGGTGATGGCGACGTGGTTTCGGCCCTTGCCGTGCCACTGCTCGATGACGGCGCGGGTTTCATCATAGCCCATTTGTGGCGTGTCGAGCAGGCCCTGTGGAGCATTGCGGTCCATCATCACCTTGCCGCCGACCATGCACATGTTGCGCTTCAGCGCTTCGGCGAAAAAGGCGTCGGCCGAGGTCTTGTGGACGGAACAATAGGCAACGGCTGTCGTGGTGCCGTGGCGCAGAAACTCGTCGTAGAAATGCGTGGCGATGCGGGCGGCGTGATCGCTTTCGACGAAGCGGCATTCCTCCGGAAACGTGTAGGTGTTCAGCCATTCCAGCAGGTTGGCGGCGTAGGAGGCGATCACCTGCATCTGCGGGAAATGAACATGCGTATCGATGAAGCCCGGCAGGATCAGATGCGGGCGGTGGTCGATCTCTACCGCATCTTCGGGCGCCCCGGCCTTCACCGCCGTGTAATCGCCGATTGCGGCGATCTTTCCGGCAGCATCCACCAGCAGGCCGCCATCGTGCTCGTAACGATAACTGTCGCTATCGGTCAGCGAGTGGGGCGCGCGGTGGAAGGACAGGAGGCGTCCGCGGATCAGGGTGCTTGTCATCTAAAACTCTATTTCGCTGCCACGCTGCTTTCATACCATGCAACCAGCAGTTTGCGTTCTTCCGGCGTGAGGTCGGTGACGTTGCCGGGCGGCATGGCGTGGCTTCTTCCCGCCTGGATGTATATCTCGCGGGCATGGGCGGCAACCTCGCCATCGGTTTCCAGCTTCACCGACTTCGGCGTGAACGTGATGCCGTCCCACACAGGTTCGGCCGCATGGCACATCGAACAGCGGCTGGTGACGATATCGCGGGCCGCCGGAAAATGCACATTCGAGGCGAATGTCTGTTGCATCGGGGTCATGCTCGTCTCGGTCTCGCCGGTCAGCACCTTGGGCACGGTCGACAGCCACATGATGGTGATGAAGATCAGCACCGTCACCAGCCATGTCCATGTCGGCTTGCCCTTGCGGGCGTGGGTGGTATTGAACCAGTGCCTTATCGTCACGCCCATCAGGAAGACGAGTGCTGCAATCACCCAGTTGAACTGGGTGGCGAAGGCCAGCGGATAATGGTTGGACAGCATGAAGAAGATGACGGGCAGCGTCAGGTAGTTGTTGTGGAGAGAGCGCTGCTTGGCGATCTTGCCGTATCTGGCATCCGGCGTGCGCCCGGCGATCAGGTCGGCGACGACGATCTTCTGGTTGGGAATGATGATGAAAAACACGTTGGCCGACATGATGGTGGCAGTAAACGCGCCCAGATGCAGAAAGGCGGCGCGGCCGGTAAACACCTGCGTATAACCCCAGGCCATCGCCACGAGTACGATGTAGAGCAGAACCATCAAGCCCCAGGTGTTGTTGCCGAGCGGCGATTTGCAGAGCTGGTCATAGATGATCCAGCCGATCGACAGCGAGGCCAGCGACAGGCAGATCGCCTGCCAGGGCTCCAGTTCCATCACCGTGCGGTCGATCAGGAACAGGTCGGCGCCGCCGTAATAGACGATGCAGAGCATCAGGAAACCCGACAACCAGGTGAAATAGCTCTCGTATTTGAACCAGGTCAGGTGTTCGGGCATCTGCGCCGGCGCCACCAGATATTTCTGGATGTGATAAAATCCGCCGCCATGCACCTGCCATTCCTCGCCATGGGCGCCGACCGGCAGATGCGGCCGTTTCACCAGCCCCAGATCGAGTGCGATGAAATAGAAGGATGAGCCGATCCAGGCGATGGCGGTGATGACATGGAACCAGCGAGCCGCAAAGCTCAGCCATTCCCAGGCGATCGCATATTCGTACATTCGGGTTCCCCGTTTTTTATTCCCCGACTCGATACTGTGAGGAAAAAACACGCCGGAGGGAAGGGGATAAGCAGGGCCGCGACATTGCAACTCAAGCCATTATAGCGATGGAACCACAATCGGGCATCCACGTTTTAGAATTTGCGCACATATAAATTGTGCATCGCAAGATTTGCCAATTAGCCGGCTAAGCCGACTCAGCTAATATTCCACATGCAAGGCAGCCGGTGCGGTTGAGTATTGCAGTTCACCGGAGGTGCATTCATCAACGGAGAATGAGCTTATGCGCAGTATTCTGGCGAGTGTGATGATTGCGTACGCATCCGGTGCGGCGGCCCACGAGGCACATACCGGCTGGAAATACGAAAGCTATTGCTGCAACGGCGATAATCATACCGGCGATTGCCAGATGATCCCGACCAAGAATGTCAGGATCGTCAAGGGCGGCTATGAGGTCATCCTCGGCCCCGGCGACCACCGGCTGATTACCCGCAATCATGATTTCAAGCTGCGGCAGAGCGAGGCACGGCGCTCGAAGGACAGCGAATATCATGTCTGCCTCTATCCCAACGAGGATACGCTGCGCTGTTTCTACGCGCCGGATATGAGTTATTGAGGCGGTACCTCAGTCCTGAAACGTCGGCATCATCTTGCGCATGAATTCGCGAAACGCGCGGATTTTTGGCGCATTACGACGGGATTCCGGATAGGCGAGCCAGTAGTCGGAGCCGTCACTGGCGAGCAGGTCGAATGGCTGGTAGAGGCGGCCGAGCGCCACGTCATCGGCGTAAAATTCGGGTTTGAGGATCGCCACACCATGACCGGCGATGGCTGCTGCTGCCTCGAACGCCTGGATGCCGCCGAAACGGCTGGTCGGCCGCCCTTCCAGATCGATGCCCGGCAGGCCGGCTGCTTCGAACCACAATACCCACCAGGGATCGCTGGCATCGATGATCCTGACTTTCAGAAGATCCGCCGGCTCCCTGATGCCGCCGACGGATTCGGCCAGTTTCGGATTGAGCATTGGCGTGAAATGGCTTTTCATCATGAAATGCGATCGCAGCCCCGGCCATTGCCCGCTCTTGCTGCTGCGGATCGCCACGTCCGCTTCGGTCTTGGAAAAATCGATGGTTTCCTGCGAGGTTTCCATACGCACGGCGATCTGCGGATTTTCCAGCTGGAACGTTCCGATGTGATGGGCAAGCCAGCGGGATGCGAACGTGGCCGTGGTGTGGATGATCAGCGTGCCATCCGACTGGTGGCGCGTGCTGGCAATGGCGTCGCTGATCGTCTCAAAGGCCTCGGAGATTTTTGGCGCCAGCCGCTCCCCCGCATCCGTCAGCGATACCTGCCGCGGCCGGCGCAAAAACAGCGGTTCGCCGATCGTGTCTTCCAGCAGTTTTATCTGATAGCTGACCGCCGTCTGGGTCAGCCCCAGTTCTTCGCCCGCCTTGGTGAAACTCAGCAGCCGGGCGGCGGCTTCGAACACGCGCAATGCATTCATCGGGAATTGGCGCGACAGTTTCATGGATAAGTTCTCTTGATCCGTACAGACGGTAATTCGATTGGATTACCATCACTTTTCGGCGCAACTTACGCTCACCAACATCAAATGCAAGCGGGGTTTCCCGCAGGGCAGCGCGACCGGAAAACAAGGTTTTCCGGGATGACGGCGTGCGCCCGAAATCAGGAGTAAGACGATGTTATCGATCCTTCAGCAGCCCTTTGCCCGGCTCTGGCCGGATGTGGATTTTTCGCGTCTCTTCGGCCGCGTCGCGACGCCCAAGCCGGAAAGCATCGACCTGCAGGCCTTGCCGGAAAACCTGCGCCGCGACCTCGGCGTTCTGGATGGCCGCAGCGCGCGGGGAGAGCGCGATCAGGAGGGTGCTTATGGTGCAATTCGCCTGATCACGTCCCAGCGGCCTCTGTGACGGATTTGCGCGTCTCGGATGACAGGGCCGGAGCACTTGCCAACATGCCGCTGATCCAGGCGTGGAAAGCTCTGACCTTTGGTGCATTGCGTCGCGCCGGCGGATAGGCGAGCCAATAGGTTTTGCCGTCGTCGATGCTGATATCGAAGGGTTGGATCAACTGGCCGGATGCCAGCTCACGCTCGAAGAAAAACGGGGCGAGCATGGCCACACCATGGCCGGCAATCGCAGCGTTCGCCTGCAGGTCAAGTGCGCCAAAAGTGTTGAGGTTGATATGCCGTATCTGCCCCGGATCAAGCCCGATATTCTCGAACCATCCGGTCCAGATATCCTTGGTGTCAGAAATCCACGGCAGTTTCAGCAGGTCGGCCGGTTCATTGATGCCGCCAATGCTTTCTGCCAGCCGGGGATGCAGCATCGGCGTGTAATCGAGCTTCATGAGAGGGTGGCAAACCAAACCCTCCCATGGTTTGTCGGAAATATGGATGGCGACATCGGTTGGAATACGATCGCAATCGATCGCACCCATCGTGCGTGTCAGCCGGACGGAAATGCCGGGATTCTGCAGCTGGAAATCACCGAGGTGTTTTGACAGCCAGTGCGAGGCAAAGGTTGGTGGTGACTGGATTTCCAGCGTTTCGCCGGATGCCTGCAATGCGTCCGCCATAGCGTCGGACAGAAGCGCAAAGGCTTCCGTCACCTTGGGCCGCAGGCGTTTGCCACTTTCCGTCAGTTGCAGATCGCGTGGCTTGCGGATGAACACGGTGTCGCCGACGAAATCCTCCAGAAGCTTGATCTGGTAGGTGACGGCCGTCTGCGTCATGCCAAGCTCTTCCGCCGCGCGGGTAAAATTGCCCAGGCGTGCGACCGCTTCGAAAACCCGGAGCGCATTCAGCGTAAAGCGGCGAGACAATTTCATCGATAAGCTCTCTTGATCGTCGCCGATCGTAATCGAATTGGAATTGCCCGACAATCGGGTGCAACCATCACCGCATGCAACCCTTAAAAAAACGATGTGGAGCGACCATGCTGACCGCAATCGCTGACCTTTTGCCTTCGAAACCGCGTCGCGGTTATGAACTGCCGCGCCGGCTGATCGGCCTCCTTCGCTGTGTTTTGCAGGGAAGAGCAAGGCGGAGTGCGGTTTTGCCCGATGACCTCAGACGGGATGTCGGCGTTGCCGAGACCTTGCCGGCCGACCGGGCGGATGTTTTCTGGCAGACCCGGCAGGGATCACGGATGCGAGACCTGCCGTTCTGATCGCTTCTCCTGCCGCACGGCATAAACGGTCAGCAGTTCGGCCGCCACCAGAGCGGCAATCACTTCCGGGCGCTTGTCCTTCACCACGCTGCCGCCGATCGGCAGCACGAGGCGTTGCAGCAGAGCCCGGTCTTCGCCCTCGCGTTCCAGCCAGTGCGCAAAGGTGGCGCGTTTGGTGGCTGAGCCGATCATGCCGATATAGGCGAGATCATGCCGGGCAAGGGCGATGCGGGCGATCAGGAAATCCAGTGCGTGATCATGGGTGAGGATCAACGCTGCACTGCCTGGCGCCATCTTTTCCACCTCGGCTTCCGGCAGTGCCGTCAGCCGGGTATTGATGCCAGCCGGCAGGGAGCGCAGTTCCTCGGCCCGGCTTTCCACCACGCTTACCGTAAAGGGCAGGGGGGAAAGTGCCTGTATCAGCGCGCGGCCGACATGGCCGGCGCCGAACAGGGTAATGTGCGGCAGGGCGGATTTTTCGGCTTCCAGCCGATGACGCAGGTTCTCCGCAAGCTGCGGCGTCATCATGTCGAACGACAGCCGCGTGCGGCCGCCGCAACACTGGCCGATTTCCGGGCCAAGCGGGATATTCATTTCGGCAAGGCCGCTGCCGGCCAGCAGGTCGCGGGCGTTGTCGATGGCCATATATTCCAGCTGTCCGCCGCCGATCGTGCCCCAGATCGCATCCGTTGCAACCAGCATGAACGTGCCGGCATCGCGGGGTGTCGAGCCTTTTGCCTCCGTCACCTCGATGAGGATGCAGGCATGATGTTCAGCAAGGAAATCGAGGGCCGATGACTGGTGCATGGGGGAGACTGTAGCATCGCGGCAAAACCTTCGCATCATCCGGATTTATGTCTCCGTATCGGTTTTTGACGCGTTATACTGGTGTCGTTGCAAGGTGAACCAGCAGTGCGAGTTAGAAATTTATCAGTATTTTACCGATAGATCTTGCGCATTATCAAATGCTGCGCCGCATTACTGCGTGTCTGCGAAAGTTGCATCCGACTACTATGGCAAAAAGAGAATCGATCGCGTCGCTGATCCCGGCGTCGCAGGACATCTATCGCAAGATCGTCTTCGAGATTGCCGATGGCATTATCGGCATCGATTCGCATGGCACGATCCGCCTGTGCAATCCGGCGGCCGAAGCGATTTTTGGCTGGAAGCCGGGCGAACTGCTGGACAAACCGCTGGAGGTATTGTTGCCGGACCGGCTGCATTCCTTCCACCACAAGCTGGTCTCCGGTTTCGAACATGGCGCGGCGGATGCCCGCTACATGGGCCAGCGTGATGCCAACACCGTGGGGCGGCGGGCCGATGGTTCCGAAATCCATTGCGGCATCACCATCCTGCGCACCGAGGCTGCCGGTGAGCCGATGATGATCGCCGTGGTGCGCGATATCAGCGACCATGTCCGTTACCAGAACGATCTCAAGCGGCTGGCGGAAACCGATAGTCTGAGCGGCCTTCTCAACCGCCGCGCCTTTCGCGAGCAGGTGTCGGGCAGCCTGATCCGCGATGCGGCGAAGACCGTGTCGGTGGCGCTGTTCGATCTCGACGGTTTCAAGAGCGTCAATGACCGTTTTGGCCATGATGCCGGCGACGAGGTGATCGTGCGTTTTTCCGAGGTTCTGCGCAGCACCGTTCGCGCCGACGATATTGTCGGCCGCTGGGGCGGCGAGGAATTTATCCTGTTTCTTCCCGGTTCGGCGGAAATGGCCGCTGTTGTCGTGGAGCGGGTTCGTGCGCGCTTCACGGAAATCGAATTCCACTGGGAAGGCCATGAGCCGGTCAATCTCACGGTCAGCGCCGGTATCGTGACGACGCTTGCCGGCGAGGCGCGGCTCGACGATATGGTCACCTGTGCCGACAATGGGCTTTATGAGGCCAAGCGCGGCGGCCGCGACCGACTGGTGTCGGTGGAGATGGAACGGGTGGCGCTGGCCTCCTGAGCGTCCGACCATTCAGGCGGGGACATGTCGCGAATGGCATGGCGAAGCGGGCGGGCATCGGTTATGCACATTGCCACTTCAACGCGTGATCCTGCCGCCCATGAAACCCCGCGACCTTGCCATCTATCTCTTTCTCGCCCTTGCCTGGGGCCTTTCCTTCCTTGTCGTGGTCAAGGTGGTCGATGCCTTCGGGTTCGTCGCCGCCACTTCCATCCGCGGCTTCATCGCCTGCGGCACGTTGTTTGCGATCGCAAAGCTCACCCACCGCCATCTGGATTTCAGTGACGGCTGGCAGCCGTTTCTGGTGGTCGGCGCAACCACGGTGGCCGGTCAGCTTCTCGGCCTTTCCTACGCGATACCGATGATCGGCACCGCCATGGCGGCCATTCTGGTCGCCTCCATCCCGTTGTTTTCCATGGTCATCAGCCAGGTCTGGGGGCTGGAGCGGATGAAGGCGAGCGGCCTGACGGGGCTGGCACTCGGGGTGGCCGGTATCGTGCTTCTGGTCGGTTTTCCGGCGGTGCCGGTGACGAGCGAATTCGTGTTCGGTTGTGCCGCGGCGCTCGCCGCCTGTTTTTCCGCCGCCTTCGGCAGCAATTACGCCGCCCACAAGCTGAAACATACCGGATCCTGGGAAGTCACCATCGGCTCCTTCCTGTTCGGCGGGCTGATTTCTGCGCCGTTTCTTTTTGCCGTGCCGGTGCCGCGTGTGCCGGAAGCGCTCGATATTCTATATCTGCTGATTTCCGCCTGCGTGATGAGCGCCACCACCTATGTTCTCTATTTCAAGCTGGTCGGTTCGATCGGCGCGACCAAGGCGATCAGCGTCGAGTTCGCGGTGACCGTGGTGGCGGTTTTCGTCGGTGCCATCGTGCTGGACGAGCCGCTGTCATCCATCCAGATCGTCGGCGCTGCGGTGATCATTCTCGGCTGCGCGCTGGTGCTGGGCTTGTTTCCGTGGCAGCGGAGCAAGGTGGCGGCAGTGCCCTTGCCGCATCAGGATGGGGTGCCGTGAATATCTGAGTTTGGTTGTATTTTAAAAGCACGATCAACCGAAATGAATTGACTGCCGTGCATGCTGTGGCAATGAGCAATTTCACACTCGTCACACTGCTGATTTCCGGCGCCGTCTTCATGGCGACAGGTGGGTATACGCTTTTGCCACGTCAGACCTATGATCAGAGCTGCGATATCAAGGGCAATATCTCGATCAACTCCGGAGCCAAGATTTATCACGTTCGCGGCCAGGAAAATTATGCGGATACGATTATTCGCACCGAATACGGCGAGCGCTGGTTCTGTTCTGAAACAGAGGCAAGAGCGGCAGGTTGGCGCAAGGCCGGTCGCTGAGTTTACATCGCCTTCAACCTCTCCACTGCCATCAGCACCCGCTCCGGTGTAGCCGGTGCGTCCAGCTTCGGGCAGACGGCATAATCGGCGATGCTCGCCACCGCCATGGAAATCGCCTCCAGAACCGAGATCGCCAGCATGAAGGGCGGCTCGCCGACGGCCTTGGAGCGGCCGATGGTCGGTTCAGTATTTTCCGCCCATTCCGCAAGCTTCACGTTGAAAATGCGCGGCCGGTCGGAAGCGAGCGGGATCTTGTAGGTGGAGGGCGCATGGGTGCGCAGCCGTCCCTTGTCGTCCCACCATAGTTCCTCCGTCGTCAGCCAGCCCATGCCCTGCACGAAAGCGCCTTCCACCTGGCCGATATCGATGGCCGGGTTCAGTGACTTGCCGACGTCATGCAGGATGTCGGTGCGGTCCACCATGTATTCGCCAGTCAGCGTGTCGATCGACACTTCCGAGACGGCGGCGCCATAGGAGAAATAATAGAAGGGGTGGCCGCGGCCGGCCGCGCGGTCCCAATGGATCTTTGGCGTCTTGTAGAAACCGGCGGCGGAGAGCTGTACGCGGTCGTAATAGGCGGCGCGCACCAGCGTGTCGAAGGGTACCACTTCCGTGCCGATCCGCACCCGGTTGGGCAGGAATTCGACGTCGTCTTTATGCACCTTCCACTGGCGGCAGGCGAAATCGACAAGCCGTTCGCGGATCTGTCTTGCGGCATCGTAAGCTGCCATGCCGTTGAGATCGGAACCGGAAGAGGCGGCGGTGGCGGATGTGTTGGGCACCTTGCCGGTGGTCGTTGCTGTGATCTTTACCCGTTCGATATCGACGTTGAACGCGTCTGCCACCACCTGCGCCACCTTGGTGTAAAGGCCCTGGCCCATTTCGGTGCCGCCGTGGTTGAGGTGGATCGAGCCGTCCTGATAAACATGCACCAGCGCGCCGGCCTGATTATAGGCGGTCATGGTGAAGGAAATCCCGAATTTCACCGGCGTCAGCGCAATACCCTTGCGGATCACCGGGCTCCGTTCGTTGAATTCAACGATCGCTTCGCGGCGGGCGCGGTAATCGCTCGACGCCTCCAGTTCCTCGACGATCCGCAGGATGATGTTGTCCTCGACCTCCTGATGATAGGGCGTGGTGGTGCGGCCCGATCCCGGCTGGCCGTAAAAATTCAGCTTTCGGATATCGAGCGGATCTTTGCCCACGGCATAGGCGATTTCCTCGATGATGCGTTCGCCGCCGAGCAGGCCCTGCGGCCCGCCGAAACCGCGAAAGGCGGTGTTGGACGTGGTGTGCGTCATCAGCGGTTTCGAGGTCAGCCGCACATGCGGATAAAAATAGCTGGAATCGGCATGGAACAGCGCGCGATCGGTGACCGGGCCGGACAGATCCGCCGACCAACCGCAACGCGCCGCATAGGTGGCGTCCACCGCGTGGATGCGGCCATCCTCGTCGAAGGCGACGTCGTAATCGACCTTGAAGTCGTGGCGCTTGCCGGTGACGACCATGTCCTCGTCGCGGTCGGGACGGAATTTCACGGGGCGCTTGAGGGTCTTGGCGGCCAGTGCTGCGAGGCAGGCGAACAGATTGCCCTGCGTTTCCTTGCCGCCGAAACCGCCGCCCATGCGCCGTGTCTTCACCTCCACCGCATGGTTGGCGATGCCGAGCACATGCGCCACCATATGCTGGATCTCGCTCGGATGCTGGGTGGAGGACCAGACCAGCACATCCTCATCCTCGCCGGGCATGGCAAAGGCGATCTGGCTTTCGAGGTAAAAATGCTCCTGTCCGCCGATCTCCATCGAGCCCTGTATGCGCAGCGGCGGTTTGTCGATCTCGGTTTCCGGCTCGCCGCGAAGGAGCGTCATCGGCTGGGTGACCAGCTTGCCGCCGTTTTCGAGTGCGCCTTGAATGTCGCTCCAGTGCGGCAGGTCGCGATATTCGATTTTTGCCAGCTTTGCCGCCCGCCGCGCCTGATCGCGGGTCTCGGCGATGACGGCAAAGATCGGCTGGCCGTGGAACCGCACGTCGGTGGTCGCCAGCAGCGGTTCGTCGTGCTGGCCGGTGGAGGCGATGTCGTTGAAGCCGGGCACGTCTTTTTCGGTCAGGACGGCGATGACGCCGGGTGAAGCTTTTACGGCGTCGAGATCGACCGACAGGAGTTCTGCATGGGCGCGCTCGGATAGGCCAAGCGCACCGTGCAGCGTGCCGGCCGGTTCGGCGATGTCGTCGATGTATTCGGCGGTTCCGGTGACGTGTTTATGGGCTGAGTCATGTTTTAGCGAGGTGTGCATCGGGCCGTTGATGACGGATTTTGGGGCGTTGGTGAGCTTGTCCATCAGAGGGTGCCTCCGATTTCGGAGAAAAAGACCCCTCCCCACCCTCCCCACAAGGGGGAGGGCTTAACCCAGCCGCTCCGTTGTGGCTCAATTGAGGCAGACGTTTGCGGCAAGTCTTCTCCCCCCTTGTGGGGGAGATGGCCGGCAGGCCAGAGGGGGCAGGTGGTCGTCGAATGTCTTGTCATCCTCACACCTCCTCCATCTCGAACCGTTGCAGATGCACCGGCGCACCGGCCGTTTCCAGAAAGAACCGGGTCAGCAGGTTTTTTGCGGTCAGGCTGCGATATTCCGCGCTCGCCCGCCAGTCGGTCAGCGGCTGGTAATCCTCGTCGAAGGCAAGGCTTGCCTCGGCAACTGTTTGCCAGCTCCATGGCTGGCCGAGAAGCGCTGCCTCCACCGCCTGCGCACGTTTTGGCGTTGCCGCCATGCCGCCGAAAGCGATGCGGATGTCTCCGACGCATCCCTCGGCATCGATCATCAGGTAAAACGCGCCGCAGAGCGCCGAAATGTCCTCGTCGCGGCGCTTGGAGATCTTGTAGACGGAAAAGAACGCATCCTCGTGCGGATGCGGCACAAGGATCTCTTCGACGAATTCGCCCGGCCGCCGGTCCTGTTTGCCATAGGCGATGAAAAAATCTTCCAGCGGCAGCCTGCGCGAACCTTCGACAGACCGCAGCGTCACGCTGGCGCCGAGCGCGATCAGCGGCGGCGGCGTGTCGCCGATCGGCGAGCCGTTGGCGATATTGCCGCCGATCGTGCCGGCATTGCGCACCTGCGCGCCACCGATCCGGTCGATCAGGTCGCCGAATGCCGGGATTTCCATCTGCAGGGTTTCGAGTGCCTGCGCATAGGTAACGCCCGCGCCGAAGGTGATGCCGGTATCGTCGCTCTCGATCCGCTGCAATTCGGTGAGGTGATTGATGAAGACGACGGGATCGAGCCGGCGCATCTGTTTCGTCACCCACAGGCCGACATCGGTGGCGCCGGCAACGATGGTTGCTTGCGGCGCGTC
The DNA here is from genome assembly GCF_004343585.1 of Neorhizobium sp. JUb45. Classification (GTDB taxonomy): domain Bacteria; phylum Pseudomonadota; class Alphaproteobacteria; order Rhizobiales; family Rhizobiaceae; genus Neorhizobium. The sequence goes on from NZ_SLYW01000001.1 coordinate 689,320, forward strand.
GGCCAGAATGCCGGCCAGCGCCTCGACACTGCCCGGAATGATCGACCGCGCGCCGTCCTTTTCGACCGCGATCGTGTCGCTCGAAGATTTCAGCGTCCAGAGTTTTGCCATGATGTCGGCGCGGTCGCGCTCCAGCGGGTCGAACAGGGCGCTCGGGCGGGTGAGCGAAACCTGCTCGGCGGCCTTGATGATCGGTTCGTATCCGGTGCATCGACAGAGATTGCCTTGCAACGCGATCTCGATCTCCGACCGATCCGGCTCCTCGTTCGACAGCCAGAGGCCATAGAGCGACATGACAAAACCGGGCGTGCAGAAGCCACATTGCGAGCCATGACAGTCGACCATCGCCTGCTGCACCGGATGCAGCGTGCCGTCTTTTGCTGCCAGATGTTCGACCGTCACCACATGGGTGGCATGCAGCGATCCAAGAAAGCGGATGCAGGCATTGATGCTTTCATAGACCAGCCTGCCTTCTACCAGTCGTCCGACCAGCACGGTGCAGGCGCCGCAATCGCCCTCGGCGCAGCCTTCCTTGGTGCCGGTCAGCCGACGGCGCAGCCGCAGGTAATCGAGAAGGGTTTCCGTGGCTGAAAAGTCGGCCAGCGTGATCTCTTCAGAATTCAGAATGAAGCGTATTGCAGAATTCATGTCGTTCCCCTTGGGCTTGCACCGTTTTCGGTGTCTGTTTTGGCCCTCGAATCCCGATCCTATTGCGCAGTCCAGCCGCCGTCGATGGAAATATGCGTGCCGGTGATACTGCGGGCGGCATCGCTGGCCAGATAAAGCGCGGTTGCGGCCACTTCCTCGATGCCGACGAATTCCTTGGTGGCCTGCAGACGCAGCAGAACCTCGTCCTTCACCTGTGCTTCGCTGATGCCCTTCTCGCGGGCCTGATCGGGGATCTGCTTTTCGACCAGCGGCGTCAGAACGAAGCCGGGGCAGATGGCGTTGACGGTGATGTTTTCCTGCGCCAGTTCCAGCGCCGCCGTCTTGGTCAGGCCCATGATGCCGTGTTTGGCCGCGACATAGGCCGATTTGAACGGCGAGGCGACAAGGCCGTGGGCAGAGGCAATGTTGATGATGCGGCCTTTGCCGGCCGCTTTCATTAGCGGGATGGTGTGGCGCATCGTATGGAAGGCCGAGGAGAGCAGGATGGCGATCAGCTGGTCCCATTTTTCCGGCGGAAATTCTTCGATCCTCGCCACATGCTGGATGCCGGCATTGTTGACCAGCACATCGATGCCGCCCAATTCTTTCGCGGCGGTGCCGATCAGATCCTCGATCTCGTCAGGCCGGGTCATGTCGGCGGGGTGGTAGATGATGCGTCCGCCGGTGAGGGCGCCGAGATCCTGCAGGGTTGCTTCGATCGTCTCGAAAGGCCCAAACCCGTTGATCACGACATTGGCGCCATCGGCGGCGAATGCGCGGGCTATCCCCAGCCCGATGCCGGAGGTGGAGCCGGTAACGACGACGGTTCTTGGCATGCGGTTTCCTCCCGAGCAGCCATGATGCTGCCCGGCAGGTTACGCGTATTTCAGTTCGTCAGGCAATGCATGAGCGGAGTGGCCATCAGGTACGAGGTCATTCGTACCAATGGTCCTTGATCCAGGGCGTCGGCAAGATGTAGTGCCGCAGATAACGAAACGCGCGCTGGCTGCCGCGAATGCGGCTGTCGAACAGCCCCCGCAGATGCGCTAGCGGCGAGCGTGGCGCATTTTCCCCACCGAAACGACCTTCCGCCGCATGTTCGGGATGCAGACCACGCGGGAAAAGCACGACCCGCGCCTTCGGCGGCAGTTTTGGCGCCAGGATGTAGTTCAGAGGAAATGGCCGGCGGCAATCCTGGCGGAAATGCAGGACGGCGTTGCGCGGGAACAATTTTACCCCACCGGGCGCATTGCGGGTCACGAAGCGCTGCTCGAACCTGTATTTGTCGGCGACGCCCTGCGGGTCCGCGCGCAATATGTCCAGCAGTGGCGCCAGTTTACCTATCGGGAAACGCAGCACCGACGATTGTCCCAGTCGCTCGAACGGGGTCGTCTGGTTGCGTGCCATGACGACGTCGTCGGCATCGCCGACTTCGAAGAACACGTCGAGAGAGCCGACGATGACGATGTCGAGGTCCAGGAAGAGGACAGGCCCGGTCAGGGAGCCGAGTTGCGGATACCAAAGCCGGGATTTGCCCCAGATGCCGAGCGTGCGCTCAGGCAATTTCTCGATGGGCAGCGGCGGCAGGTCTTCGCAGCGGATCTCCGGATTGAGACCGGTCTGGATGTCGCTGAAGCACGTGAATGTGAAGGGCGGTGTGATGTTGCGTTTTACCATCGCGTAAAGGCGATTGATAAATTCAGGCCCGTAAGTCATGCCCCAGTTAATGCAAATTATTTGCTTGGTGCCCGAGGTAGCAGCCAGAACATTGTTGGTCATCTAAAAACGGTCTTTCATCGTCGGTTCCGCGTCCATGCGACGTCGGCACCGCCAAGAGCAGGGAGGCGCGCTGCCGGCCTACTTAATGAGGCGTTGGCACGCACGCAAGGCGTGAGAGATGAATTTAGATGGCGTATTGTTGCGAAGCCACTGGCGCCTCGCGCGTCTGTCGGGCCTCAACGAATGTCGAGCGCTTCGCGGATCGCCTCGTCGTTTTCCGTCTGCTGCACCACGACCCCATGCCAGCCGAGGCCGTCATAGTCCTCGTAACCCAGCGTTTTCGCATAGGCGACGATGGAGCCGCTATTGTCGTAATAGCTGCCGGACGCCTGACCGTGCTGGCCAGCCAGAACGAAGTGCGTGAACATCAGTGCCGGATCGGTGCTGGCGATGACCCGGCTCTCGCCATCGAGCAGCATCACCTTCGTGCGTGAGGCGATCTGCGGCGGCAGGTTGGCTTCCTTCTCGACGATTGCCTGGCCCTGGTTTTTCCAGTCGAAATAGACGCCGAGTGTGCCGAGCAATGCACCATCCACCTTGCCGCCCTCGCGTATGCCGGTCGCATAAACCAGTGCGTTCTGTTCGTCATGCAAGGCGCTCGGCTTGACGGTATCGACGATGTAGTCATCGCCGGATTTGGTGCGGCGGGCGGCTTCGAACCACGGATCGCCCGCGAGTGGCCGGTTGATCACCTTGCGCTGGAAGCGCGGATTGGCCGAGGCAATGACCTTGCCGGAGAGGTCGGTCACGACAAGATCGAGATAGACGGTGTAAAAGCGGTTGATGACGCCAAGACGCTCACTGGCAAAGGCAAGGCTTTGCGGGGTCGGTTCCGCCAACGCCTGCCAGAGTGCCGTATCGGTCGCCCACCAGCGCACATCGGCAGTGCGTTCGAAAAGGTTACGAACGATCAGCTGCACCAGTGTTTGTGCCAGATCGGTCAGCCGCACACCTTCCATTTCGTTCACAAGCGCATCTGCCATCTGGCGACTGAGGCCGATGCGGCTGACGACATTACTTTCGAACTTGGCCGCAATGTCGGATGCTACCTGCGCCAGTCGCTGCACTTCGTTGGCGACGACGGCAAATCCCTTGCCCATTTCGCCGGCGCGAGCCGCTTCGATCAGGGCGTTGATGGCCAGAAGCCGGATTTGCCTGACCACATGGGTATTGTCGGCACTGAACCGCTCCAGATCCGTACCGATCGCTTCCGTCACCAGACGGACCGAACGTGGTGTGGCGGCCTGCTTCTCATGCGCATGGGCTTCAACAGGAATCATCGCGAATATCCGAAAGTGGCTGAAAATGAAACGTGACAGTTTGGCACATTTAAGCATTGCAAGATTGTAGAAGTATTAACGATGCTCCCGAAGTCCAAGTATTTTTCATGCTAATTCATTGGGCATATTGATTATTTTGAGATCAGTTCAGGTCTTTCTGATGGAAGCCGATGATGAGTCATAATCGCGCGAGTTGTGAAAATATTAAGCGCAACAGTTGCGAATGTTAAATTTCGAATGATCATTTTCAGCGGCCATCAAGTTTGCCCGTCTATGGTGCTTTCCATTGGAGGAACGCCCATGAAAGAGGCCGATGACATGAACCATGCAGCCACCGCAGACGATTTTACACGCGATACCGCTTACAATAAAAAGATGTCGATTTTCTCGCTGCTCGTCACGGTCCTGTTCGTGATGTTCCCGCGATTGCCGATGCGCTGGTTACCACCGGTACCGCAGCCGGCGCCGGACGTTGCTCCGCGCCATGATGCCGGTCGCGATGAGCCGCCGCGTATCGCCGCCGAGTAACGCCACCGGATTTGATCTGTGACGCCTGCCGACCGATGGTTGACAGGCGTCATTTGCTTCTGCTCAAACCATGTCCGGTCATTTCGGGCTTGAGGAGGAGCGACATGGCGGCTGCCAAGGGTTATGTTCTGGCGATCGACCAGGGCACGACGTCGACACGGGCGATCGTGTTCGACAAGGACATGAAGATCGCCGGTTTTGCCCAGGAGGAGTTTCCGCAATTCTTTCCGAAATCCGGCTGGGTCGAACACGATCCTGAAGACATCTGGTCAAGCGTGCTGTCGACGATCCGCAGGGCGATCGCCAATGCCAAGATCAAGGCCGGCGAGATCGCCGCCATCGGCATCACCAACCAGCGTGAAACCGTTGTCGTCTGGGACCGGGAAACCGGCAAGCCGATCCACAATGCCATCGTCTGGCAGGATCGCCGCACGGCGCGCGATTGCGAAAAGCTGAAGGCCAAGGGGCTGGAGAAGAAATTCGTCCGCCGCACCGGCCTCATTCTCGATCCCTATTTTTCCGGCACAAAACTGTCCTGGCTGCTGTCCAACGTCAAAGGCGCGCGGGCAAAGGCGGAAAAGGGCGAACTCTGCTTCGGCACCATCGATACGTTTCTGATCTGGCGGCTGACCGGGGCTAAAAGTTTTGTCACCGATGCCACCAATGCGTCGCGCACACTGATCTACAACATCGCCGACAACCGCTGGGACAAGACACTTCTCGATATCCTGAAAATTCCCGCCGTCATGCTGCCGGAGGTGAAGGATTGCGCCGCCGATTTCGGCATCACCGAAGAGGCGCTTCTGGGCGCCGAAATCCCGATCCTCGGTGTGGCCGGCGATCAGCAGGCGGCGGTGATCGGTCAGGCCTGTTTCGAACCGGGCATGGTCAAATCCACCTATGGCACCGGTTGTTTTGCCGTCCTCAACACCGGCACCCAGATGGTACGCTCGAAAAACCGGCTGCTGACGACAATCGCCTATCGCCTCGATGGCAAGACGATCTATGCGCTGGAAGGGTCTATCTTCATCGCCGGCGCCGCCGTGCAATGGCTGCGCGATGGTCTGGGCATCGTCGACAAGGCGTCCCGCACCGGTGAACTCGCGGCCAAGGCCGATCCGCAGCAGGAGGTTTACCTCGTGCCGGCCTTTACCGGTCTTGGTGCGCCGCATTGGGATGCGGATGCACGCGGTGCGATGTATGGCCTGACCCGCAGCACCGGCCCGGCGGAGTTTGCCGCCGCAGCACTCGAAGCCGTCTGCTTTCAGACCCGGGATCTGCTCGATGCCATGCACAAGGACTGGCGCTCCGCATCGGGCGAGGAAACCGTTCTGCGCGTCGATGGCGGCATGGTTGCCTCCGACTGGACGATGCAGCGGCTGGCCGATCTCATCGATGCGCCGGTGGACAGGCCGACCATTCTGGAGACGACCGCACTCGGTGCTGCCTGGCTTGCCGCCAGTCGCGTCGGTCTGTGGCCGGATCGTAAAACCTTTGCCAAGACCTGGGCGCGTGAACGGCGGTTCGAGCCGGAGATGGATGCGAAGACCCGCAAGGCGCGTCTGGCGGGGTGGAAAGATGCCGTCAGGCGCACTTTAAGTCGCGCCTGACGCTTCGGATTTCAGGTGAGAACGTAATCGACCGGCTGCGGCAAAGGCGGCAGGTCGGTTTCGCCCAGGGCCTCGCGCAGATTGTGTTCGATGACGGCGGCAAGCGTCGTGATCGGCAGGTCGTTCGGTCCAAGCCCGAACGGTTCCTCCAGCTCGTCACCCAGAGCGTCGAGGCCGAAGAATGTGTAGGCGATCAGCACCGTCACAAACGGCATGCCCCAGCCCAGCAGGTCTGAAAAACCGAAGGGCAGCAGAAAACAGAAAAGATGCGCCGTGCGGTGCAGCAGCAACGTGTAACCGAAGGGCAGCGGCGTGAAGCGGATACGCTCGCAATTGGCGACCGCGATGCCCATCTGCTGAACGTTTTCATCCAGCATTTTCAGCTGCATATCGGTCAGCATGTCGTCGCGGCGCAGGATGGCCAGTTGCCGTGAAATCTGGTTCAGCACCACTTCCGCCGGCATTTTAGAGGCGATGATGGCGGTGCGGATGTCTTCCGGCAGAACCGGCGTCACGGTCTGCTGCCCATCCGGGCGCAGATAACCGACCAGAACATGCGGCAGCGCGATCGTCAGGTCGATCAGCGAGCGGCGTGCCGTCTCGCCGCGCTCGCCATGCAGTTCCGCCAGCATGACCGACTGCCGGGCGAGCCCTCGGGCCGCATAGATCAGCTGGCCCCAGCATTTGCGCGCCTCCCACCAGCGGTCGTAACAGGCATTGTTGCGAAAGCCGAGAAAGACGGAAATGGCGATGCCGAACAGCGCGAACGGTGCGCCAAGCGAACCGGGCACCAGCCATGGCAGATCACGATGACCGGCGACAACGATGGTTGAGACGGCAAAGACGAACAGCATCTGCGGCAGGATCCGCATGATGATCGAGCCTTTGACAATGAAGAACAGTTTGAAAAGGGAAGGGCGGGGACGGACGATCATCGGAAAGCTCGACAGGCAATGGCATGAGGATGGGTATCCTTGCGAATCGTCAAGGAATGCCTGTCCCTATAGGCTCAATGCCGGCCGAATTTCATCGCCTTGTCGACAGATGGCTGCGGCGTATTGAAGCAAGCGGTCAGTCGCGGCTGTTCGGGCCGACTACTTGATCGTCTCGCCCGGATAAACGCCCCAGAGCGAGGCCTGTTCGACATAGCCCTTGAGATTGTGCCCGATCAATGACACCTCGCACCAGTGGCCATCGCACTCGTTGATTGACATGCGCACCTTGGCTTCCAGATCGGCAAGGATCGTCGCCCGACTGGAGGCTGAGCGATGGAGCGGCACCGTCGTTTCGATCCACGGCCCGATGACTGCCGTGCGGCGGCCGGACAGAAGCGGGGCGTACATCCAGCCGCTTATGCCGTCATAATCGCGCACCTGCCGCCAGTTGCCGAATTCCTCGGTGATCTCCATCGGCAGGCCTTGCGCCTTGTAGACCCAGCGGCTGCCATAGTCGGTCGAGGGGCCGACACGCATGCGCGAATTGGCGAATTTCAGCGACACGTATCGCGGCACCGGAAAACCGGTTTCCCGGCCTTTCTTCCAGCCGGCATTAAATGCGGGAGCCGCCTCCACGGGATCGCTGACGCTTGCGGGAGCAATAAAAGCCGCCGCCAGCGCCACGCCGACCAGAACAGCCGAAAAAGCCACGGCAAGTGTGCCATGGCCTTTCCCGCGTTTTTTTCCGGTCGGGTGTTTGTGTCGCGGCCGCATCGGCGCGTTCGTCACGTCAATTGCAGCGGTTGGCTTCGTTAAGCGCGGCGGTGACGCCGGAGAGCGAATAGGAATATTGCGTGTTGGTGCCGCGCGCCGATGTGGCGTTGAGGCTCATGCTGCTGCCGCCGCGCATGGCGGTGACCATGGCCGGTTCGCGATCCTTGTTGCGCACCCAGGCAGCATTGTCCTTGGGCTGCATGTCAAAACTGTTGCCGTCGATATTGACGGTGACATCGGAGGTCGAGCGCAGATCGTAACCCATGATCGCCTGCGGCATGACGGCGCCGCCGTTCTGTGGCGCGACGATGAAGAAATTGTCGCCGTGATTGACGGAGGCGGGCTGCGAGGAGGTGGGTACGCTGAGTGCGTAACAATGTTTCTGGCCGCCGCTCTCATAGGAATAGACGCCCCATGCGTCGAACTGCTTGACGCGGGCGGGCTGTGCCTGCGCAGCGGCAGCGGCGAGAAGGGTGATGGAAACTGCAGCGGAAATGGACTTGACGAGCATCGGATGTCCCTGACGATTGGTGTTGGCATAAAGGTCTGGACAGACCGGCCGGCGAGGCCCGATCAAAGGCGGGCCGGGTTACTCATTAGTTAAAATCTTATCTTTCTGCTGTTCAAGGAGCCTCACGAAGCCGTGAAGTCGCCGCAATACCGCCGTTTGTTGGCCATAGAGGCATCGCAATAGGCGTGTCGTTAAACACGCAATGCTAAGGCGGGGACAAATGGCAAAGGTGATTGCATCCACCATTGCCGAGAGGATAGTGTCTCCCGCCATGGGCTGGGTCTGGTCGGTTGTGCATATTATGCGCGGCCCGAACGCATCGATGGGACGATAATGCGCATGATTTCCGTGGCCCGCAGCCGCCTTTTCCATATTGTTGCCGGCCTGCTTTTCGTGGCGCTCAGCATGTCCGCCAATGCCGCGCGCGCCGGTTACGCGCATTTCATCGTCGATGCCAATTCCGGTGAAGTGTTTGCGGCGGAAAATGCCGATGTCCTCAATCACCCGGCATCGCTGACCAAGATGATGACGCTCTATCTCGCCTTCGAGGCGATCGGGCAGGGGCGTCTCTCCTGGGACCAGCAGATCATCATGACCCCGAATGCAGCGGAAAAGATCCCTTACAAACTGGGGATCGGGGCCGGCAAGCCACTCACGGTGCGTGAAGCCGTTTATGCCACCGCCATCCGCTCCGCCAACGATTCCGCCCAGGCGATCGGCGATCATCTCGGCGGCAGCGAAGAAAACTTTGCCCGCATGATGACGCTGAAGGCACGGGCGCTCGGCATGCGCAGCACCGTTTTCCGCAATGCCTCGGGCCTGCCCGATGCGGCGCAGGTGACGACAGCGCGCGACATGGCCGTGCTGGCGGCGGCGCTGATCCGTGACTATCCGCAGGAATACCGCATCTTTTCCGAGCGCTCTTTCAATTTTCGCGGCCGCACCATCCGTGGACATAACAACCTGATGTATCGCTACGCCGGCATGGATGGCGTCAAGACGGGTTATGTCGATGCCTCCGGTTTCAACCTCGTCAGCGCGGTCAACGAGAACGGCCGCCGCATCATCGGCGTCGTGATGGGTGGCAAGACCGCCCGTAGCCGCGATGCGCAGATGGAAGCATTGCTTGACCGTGCGCTTGGCCGCGAAACGCTGGTGGCCGGTGCGGATGCCAAGCGTTCTGGCGCCGGTGTCGTCGCGGCTGCTCCGGCAAACGTGCCAAAACCGTTCCGCGATCCTGCGACCACCGAGGTTATGGCGCAGACGAAACTGGCCGGAAAATCGGTCTCAAGCCTGCCGGGTGTTTCGCGCGCGGCGCCTGTGCCGACTCTGGCTCTGGAAGCGAATGCACGCTCGAGCGCGCAGGACGGTATCGCGGCCATCGCACCATCGACGCCGGGGGCGGCCGTTGCCTCTGCCGATCCGAACGGCTGGCGGGTGCAGATTGCCGCTGCCGGCAGCCGCAGCACGGCATCGCGGCTTCTGACCCGTGCGCAGGCCATCCTCGCCGATCATTTTGGCGCCGTTGCGCCTCTGATCAACGAGGCCACCAGCACGTCAGGCGCGGCGATGTTCCGTGCGCAGCTGGTGGGTTTTGGTGATCGCCGGGGCGCAATGGCAGCCTGCAGCGCCCTGCAGCAATATGCGGTGGAATGTTTCGTGCTTCAGGGAGCCGGCTGACGGGGAGGGAGCAGCTCTCAGCTTCACTCCCTCGCATGGCTTTCACTTTTTGACCGGCTCGTTCATGGCCCAGAGCACGCCGAACGGGTCACGCAACTGGCCGTAACGGTCGCCCCAGAACATCACCTGCAATTCGGTGACGACGGCAAAGCCGCCATCGACGGCCCGTTTCCACCAGAAATCGATATCCTGAACCGGCAGCATGACCGTAAACGCCTGCGGTTTTTCCAGCGCATAGCCATAGTCCGGGTAAGGATCGCTCAGCATCAGCGATGAGCCGTTGATATAGACATGCACATGCATGGTGCGGCCTTGTTCATCCGGCGGATGCGCGCCGGCAAGTTCGGCACCGAGCGCCTTGCCATAGACTTCGGCCGCCTTCATGGCGCCGTCCACCTGCAGATAGGCAACGATGCCGCCCTTGACGGGTGCCGGCTGCTGTTCGCCTGTGCCTTGTTCGATTGCGTTTTCCATGTCCTGATCCTCCTTGCCATGGCCTCCCGTTTCGCCGGGATATCTTTAGGACGCAGTGGGAAGCGGTAAGCCGACAGTCGGCACAACATTTTTTAAGGTGCCCACTGCGCAAAATCCTTCGTCAGCGCCTCATAGGCATCCATCGGCGGAAATTCTGCAAAGCTGCGGACGGCACCGGTCTCGGCCCATGGAAATTTCGTCGAGGTATAGGTTTCGATATAAGGTGCGAACCAGGAGGCATCGTCCAGCATGGTCGGGCGAATGTTGACGAACCAGTCCATGCCGACCGGCTTCGTGAAAAGCCAGCTCTTGCAGCGCGGACAATGATAGTGGCGGGTATCGTCGCCATGGGCGCCGCCGATCACCGGCTCGCCCGCCGTGATCTCGAAGCCGCTGGAAGGGATGGCCGCCGAACAGGAAAAGGCGCTGGCGCTCATCTTCTGGCAGCCGCGGCAATGGCAGGCCATGGTAATCATCGGCGGCGCGCTGATCTTCAGGCGCACCTCGCCACAGCGGCAGGACCCTTCGATCGGCAGGTTTGGCATCGGCATGGCTATCTCCCTTGTCTATATCAGGGAGATAGCGCGTTCATTGCCTGAAGTCAGGCGGGGCGTTTGGGAATATCCAGACCGCGCTCGACTGCCGGCCGGGCAAGGCCGCGTTCCAGCCATTTGGGCACGGTCTTCAGTTCGTCATACTGCACAAGTTCACCGGCACCGTAGAAGCCAATCAGGTTGCGCACCCAGCCGAGCATGGAAATGTCGGCGATGGTGTATTCGTCGCCCATGATCCAGTCGCGGCCCTCCAGCCGGGTTTCGAGCACGCGGATCAGGCGGGCGCTTTCCTTGGCGTAACGGTCACGCGGGCGTTTGTCTTCAAAATCCTTGCCGGCGAATTTGTGGAAGAAACCGAGCTGGCCGAACATCGGCCCGAGCCCGCCCATCTGGAACATCACCCACTGGATGGTCTCGTAACGCTTCGCCGGATCGACGGGCAGAAGCTTGCCGGTCTTTTCGGCGAGATAGATCAGGATGGCGCCCGATTCGAACAGGGCGAGCGGCGCGCCGTTCGGGCCATCGGGATCGAGGATTGCCGGGATCTTGCCGTTCGGGTTGAGCCCCAGATATTCCGGTCCCCAGGTTTCATCTGCGCCGATATTGATGAAATGCGGCTCGTAGGGCAGGCCCGTCTCTTCCAGCATGATCGACACTTTCACGCCGTTCGGCGTCGGTGTCGAATAGAGTTGCAGGATGTTCGGATCCTGCGCGGGCCATTTTCGGGTGATTGGAAATGCGGACAGATCGGCCATGGGTTTCCTCATGCGTTATTGGCTTCGCAGACGGCGGGACTCACGCTTTGTCCTGCCGCGTAATGCGCAGAAGATCACTCGTGCATTGCCTGATCAAACATTTTCCATTTGAACGACGCACAAAAAAACGCCGCAAGACAGGGAGCTTGCGGCGTCAACAGGGTTGCAGTCGGTATTTTCGTGTCACGGGCAAGGCAGGCCGTGACGCGGTCATCAGGCCGCGCGGAATCGTGCGGCAAAATTCTTCAGAGTTGCGGTCGTCGCATCGGTACCGGGATGTTGATGACGGTGCCGGTAAAGATCTGGTCGGCCGGCTGCGCTTCGCCGACAGCGGCGACTTTCTGCGGCATCGGCTGCGGTGTAGGGTTCGCGATGATGGCATCGTTTGCAGCGGTCTTGGTGTCGTCGTCGGCAAGGCTCTTGTCGAGCAGCTCGTAAGCGACGCGTGCGCCTTCCTTGGCGCGGTAACCGAGTGCCGTGAAAGTTTCGGCACCCTTGACGCAGACATCCGGCTTTTCGATGCACAGCGAGGATACATAGTCATAGGCGCCGGTTGCGGCGGCAATGGCGCTGCCCATTTCGAACGGCTGCGGGCCGTTTGCCTCGTCGCTATGGGCGCTGAAATAGGACAGGGCAACGAGGCCGAGACCGAAATAAGCGCTACCCTTGATCAAAAACCACATATTATTACCCGTTTCGCCCTGTTGTCGGCTGCCGGTTCTTGCCCGGTTCTGACGCTCACCTTAGGCGCCATCCCCGAATGCCGGCTTATGGCAGAGCCGCGAATTTTCGCAAAATTTGTATCGAATTTTATCTTTTCAAATGCCTGTGCGTATTCGACACACATTCGATGCTTGTTTGCGTCAAACTTTAGCGACCTCTGTTAAGCATATTTATGGCGGGCGAGCCCAAAGTCACGAGTGTTAACAGGCGAATGCGCTGCCCAAATTATTAACGCGAACCGGAAAATTCAGGCAAATCCGTCGCTTACGCCGCGTTAACCATGTTGGGAAAAGTACCCTCAAAAAGCGTCGGAAAGTCATGTTTGGGCCTCGCCGGATAGCGCAGGCAGGCCATTTTTATCCTTTCCTTAAGCCGCCGACGCCTATTGTCGGTGTCATGAAAACCGTGAATTTTTGGGTCCGGGCGTGCGTGTATTGAGTAACATCGGCTTGAGGGTGGTCGCGACAGTCGACCATACCGCGGTTCGCTGGCTACAGCATCTCGGCGAGGGGGATGGAGCCCGTGCGGGCGAGGTTGTCGCATTGCGTTGCCTTGCCTTTGCGGCACTGCCTTCCTTTGTCATCGTGCCGCTTCTGCTCGTCACCGTCATGGCGCCGTCGCTGGCGCTGCCGCTTGGCGTGGCAATCGTCCTGTCCTTCTTTCTGGCGCTGGCAACGGCGGTCATCGCCCTGCCGCGTTCGCGTGCCGACCGTATGGATGCGCCGGTGATGGATATCGACAGGATCATGTTCGATGCCTGCCCCGGTCTTGCGCTTTATGCGGATGCTTCCGGTCGCATCCAGCGCGCCGGTGGGCGCGAACGCAGCCGCATGCCATCAATGCTGATCGAGCCGGTCGGCCTGACGCTCTCCGATATCGTCCATGTATCCGATCGCATCGCTGTCGTTCAGGCATTCGATGCGCTGAGGCTCGGTGCGCAAAGCGCTATCGTCGACGCCCGTATCGAACGCCCGGTCGATCCCGAAACGGGTCGCCAGTTCATGTCGTCGCGACTGGACATGAGCGCTGTGCGCAATGATCTCGGCGACCTCGCTGCCGTCTTCGTGCAGCTGCGTGACATTTCCGAAGAGATGAAGCTGCGCGAGGAAATTCGGCTCGGTGCCGAAGAAGTGCGCTCGGCACATGAAGCCAAGTCGCGTTTCCTGGCCGCCGTCAGCCATGAGCTGCGCACGCCGCTCAACGCCATTCTCGGGTTCTCCGACGTGCTGGCCGGCGAATATTTCGGCAAGCTCGCCAATGATCGCCAGCGCGAATATGTCGGCCTGATCCGCCAGTCGGGTGCGCATTTGCTTTCGGTGGTCAACACCATGCTCGACATGAGCAAGATCGAGGCCGGCCGTTACGAGCTGATGACCGAACCCTTCCTCATCGGCGATGCCGTCGAGGCCTGCCGCGCCATGCTCGACCTGCAGGCGCGTGAAAAGGGCGTGACGCTGACGACCCGCATCCAGCGCGATCTTGGCGAAGTCACAGCCGATCGTCGCGCATTGCAGCAGGTGCTGATCAATCTGGTCAGCAATGCCATCAAGTTCACCGATGCCAATGGTGTCGTCTCCATCGATGCGACCCTTGCCGGCAACGATCTCGTCCTCACCGTCAGCGATACCGGTATCGGCATCGCCGCCGACAAGCTCGGCCAGATCGGCCAGCCTTTCGTGCAGGTGCAGGATCATTATGTCCGCTCGCACGAGGGCACGGGTCTTGGCCTGTCTCTGGTCAAGGGGCTTGTGGCGCTGCATGGCGGCAAGTTCGCGATGGCAAGCCATCCGGGCGTCGGCACCGTTGTGACGATCGTGCTGCCAGCTGATGGCACCGGTGTCGTCGATGCGGAAGCTGCCGCCGATATCGCCTTCGAATTTCCGCCGCGCCTGACTTCGGCTGTGGAAAACCAGCGTCTCCTTGCTCATGACAAGATCAATTCGGTAAAAACCGACCAGACAGATATTCAGGCACAGGACTTTGCGGATGAACGCGCCGAAGCGAAAATCGCCTGATCGCAAGAAGGGCTCGGCCAAGGCCAAAGGCAGGCAGCCGGCTCTCTTCATTCAGGCCATCTATATGGTGGGCAGCTTTGCTGCGCGTTATCCACGCGTGATCGGTGGCGGCGCCTGCTTTGCCATCATTTTCGGCTTCGTTTCCGCCAATGCGCTCTGGTACCAGCCCGGCGGCCATCCGTCACCTTTCCTGCGCACCCGCGACGTCGAGGATCCGAACGGTATTCCGGGCTATCGTCTTGCACGGCCGCAGCCGCCTGCCGATGTCACCACGTTTCGTATCGAGCGTGCCGATGACAGCAAGCTGGTCACGGCAACGCCGACAGCACCTGGCGCAACCGCACAGCCGAACCCGCTCGTTGCCGACATCCAGCGCGAACTGACGCGCCGGGGCCTCTATGATGGTGCAGCCGATGGCGTGATCGGAACGCGCACGGAAGCGGCAATCCTGTTTTTCGAACAGACGGCCGGTCTGCCGCAGAGCGGTGCGCCGACTGCTGAAATCCTCACTGCTTTGCGGGCAGAACCGCAGGCGACGCCGCCGATTGCAGAAACGCAGCCGCAGCACGCGGTGCCGTCTCCGAGCGAACCCGTGGCGCCGCAGCTTGCGAGCCGCCCGGTCCCCAAACCGCGCCCGACGGAAAACCTCAAGGGCGAGGATCCTGTCGCTGCTGCCATTCGCGCCGCCGAGGGCGGCTCCAAAACGCCCGCCGCCATTCCGGCCAAAGTGACGCCCGCTTCCGCACGTCCTGAAAATGCCGCGATCCGCACCGCCGATAACCGCGCGCCGATCACTGGCACAGGTCTTCCGTCGCCGGATATGGTGCAGCAGATCCAGCGCGGTCTTGCCAATATCGCCTATACGGATGTGTCGGTGGATGGTGTGGCGGGCTCGCAGACAAAGGCGGCAATCCGCCATTTCGAGCGCCATTACCGGCTGCCGGAAACCGGTGAGCCGAACGAGATCGTTCTGAAGAAGCTGAAATCCATCGGCGCGCTTTAGGCGCGCCTTTTTGCTCTACACCGAGCGCCGATCAGGGGCGCTGCTGGGCAAACACGATCATCTGCCAGACGACGGCACCGAGAAGATCGTGTCGATGATGATTTGCCGGCAGAGCGCCGCCCTTGCCAACGGCGGTTTCGTCACCGCAGGTCTTGCAGCGATAGATGCCGCCATTGGCCACGATCTGGCCGGGCTGCCAGTCGCGGTCGAAAGCCGGAACGTTACTTTCGCGCAGAAAATTCTGGTATTTGAACTGTGCCATTGCAGACCCGTGTGCCGGCATTTTCGGATGCTTGCATGCCGTTGCTGCCTGCCGGAATGGTAGCAACAGGCTGACTATGCCGGACGTAATATTGACAATTGATGAAATGCCGCGGACGGCGGCTCCATTTCGCGTTTTGCCTCAATGGGTTCCGCTTGCGCAGGCAATGCGTTAAGAAGGCCGGATGCGTATCCGTTCCGACATTTTCGTTTCCGCCCTGATCCGTCGCGGCTTTTCTGCCGGTGGATTTGCGGCCGTCGTGCAAAAGGGTGCAGAGGCGGCGGGTGCCATTTTCATCCGCCAGCGGTTTCGCGATGGGCTGGAAAGCGTCTATGGCCCGGCCCCTCAGACCTTTGCCCGCGATGACGATGGCATGCGTCGCTTCGAGGCGCGGTTGGCGCGTGCTGAACCGTCCGCCGTCGATGCGGTTGTGGGGCGCGAAAGCCGGTTTGACTCGGATCTCTGGGTGGTGGAACTGGAGCTGGACGAGATCGGTGATCTCTTCGAGATCGTGAAACCCGACGAAGCTTAGCGACGACCGCCGCTGGCGCGTGCGGTTGTCGGTGCGGCTTCGGCCGGTGCCGCCTGAGCGAGCTTACGATCCTCATAGGTGTAACGATCGGCGCGGCCCCAGGCTTCCACCCGGCGGCCGCATTCATCGGCATCCAGCCCGTCCCACAGCCCCTCTGACTGCGGCACGTCGCCTTCCAGCTCATCGAGGTGGCGGTAAAGACGCTCGAGGATCAGCAGGGCTTCGTTGCGCGGCATGCCCATGGCTTTCAACGTGGTTCCCAGCTGTCGTCCGGAAATGTCGAGCATGATGCGCTCCGCAAGCCAGCGGCTGGCGGACAGCGCGTCGGCGAGCGTGGCCGCAAAAAGTTCGGCTTCGCGATTGCGGGCAAACCGCACCAGCAGTGCTTCCTGCATGGCCGTGAGCGTGCGCAGGCCAAGCCGGTCGCTTTCCGGCCGCACCACATGGGCTGCCATGGCGCGCAAACGCTCGCGCAGGGCTTCGTCATCGCCGGAAGGCGCGGCATCGAGCAGCGATCGCTGCGCTTCCGGCGCCTTTGGCTTTTCGGCTGCGCTCTTGCTGTCGTCGAGTGCGTGGCGCAAACCGACAAGTGCATCGATCACGGTCGGTGAAAGGTTTTCGCGGCGCACGATGGCGCGAACATGGGCGGCACCCTGTGTACGGGCGATGGTGATCAAGGTCTGGTCATCCAGACATTTCGACGTGGCGATGAATGGAGCGGAGATCGTGATCGGCTGGCTGGCGATAAAAAAGGCGACGGCAGCGGGGACGTTGGCCGACTGCGACAGCGCGGCGACTGCCTGGCGGCGTGCCTCTTCGCTGGAATTGGCAAACAGCGGTTCGAACAGTTCGGCAAATTGGCGCAGCTCTGACCTGGACGGGCGCTCGAGCCCTTCGAAGCTCGTCACGGTGGCCATGAGAACCACATCCTTCCTACGCATGGCCTGCGGCCTTTCAAGTTCCCGAAACCGGTCCACGGATAAATCCAACAACGCAATACTTTGACACCGAAACCGCCGGGTTTTGCGCCCCGTGGCGGGAGGACTGGCTTTAGACATCGCTTGACCGCGGGCCATGGCCCTGCCGCAAACACCTGTCTCACCATGAGGCAGAAGCTTAGGCAGATCACGGTTAATGAGCGGTGAAGACTGGCCGGTTTCGGGACGGAATGTCGTTTGTGTCACCAGGCAAATGGTTCTCTGCAGCTTTCCCGAATTTTTGTTCTCGTCAGCCGAACCGAAGCGGCACTCATGCGTTTTCTTCGCGGGCCTTGCGTTAGCGCAAGCCTGGCACAACTTTTAATAGGGATAAAGTGGCTTATTAGCATTAGCGAATTGTTAATCATCCAGGCCGAGACTGACGTGCATGCCCCGAAATATAAGGGTTGTTGGCGATTTCATCGCAGGCACCCTTGAGTTGCGGAGGCTTCTTGAAACGGAAAATCCGAAAATTCGGCAACTTCCGGTTTCAGGTCAGGATGGAATGTCGCTAAGTCCCGTTCAGGAAGAACCGGACATGCTGACGAGAAAGGCGCAGATGCCCCGGAAACGAGGATGCGCCGGCCCCTGAAAAGGGCAGGGTGAAATCGGTCCGTCCTTCATCCGTCTCGAAACCCCAATGGAGACGTGTAATGGCCAATGTAATTGTCCTGAAAGCATGGCGTGAACAGCATCCCGGCAGAGTTCCGGCAAGATCGCCGCATACCGCACCGGCAAAGGTGTTGATCTACACCGGCGTTCGCTATGAGCGGCGCGAAGTGAACGATCATCGCTCCATGGATCTGGCGCCGGTTCGGGCCGAGCAGAACTGAGAAAAAAACGACGGAGTTCCGTCGCGGGCGCTTAACGCCATTCCGCCGGCAGGCAGCCGGCAGAGGACAGAAAAGCTGCGGCCATGGGCCGGTAGCTCGGTTGTGGTGCCATGGCCCGCAACACCGCATACCCTTGCGTCAACGGGGTCTCGATAAGGATGGACTGGTTCAGTCCCTCGGGCATCGCCTTGCGCAGGGCCGTGGCTTGCAGCGGCGTGGCGACGATCACATCCAGCTTGCCGCCGGACGATGTTCGGTCGTTGATCGAAAACGTCTCGTTCGATGCCGGATCATAAACCGCCAGCGACCAGAACGGCACGCCCGAACCCGCGCTGAACCGCACCGGACGCTCTTCCGTATCGAAGGAACAGACGGCGGTTTCGAGGAACGGATCCTCCTGCGCCAGACCGGCATCATCGGGTTTCTGTTCGAGAATATGGAAGGTGAACGGCTCACCCTCCGAAATCACACGGCTATAGGCGTCACGATCGCTGAAATACGGCAGCGACAGCACGATGACGAGATGCAGCAGCGCCGCGCCGACAAGGCCGACGACGATGGCAAGCAGGATTTTAAGCATTGCCGCACCCGATTTTCTGCACTTTCGGCATGGACAGGTCGATCAGGCCGGAACTGCCGGCGGTCGGGGTGTCGAACAGCGTCAGGACCAGCCGGAAAGGCTGATGCGGCGCAACGGACAACCAGTTTCCGGGCTGGGCGGATGCGGAGATATCGACGGAAAAATCACCATTGGCACCGCGCAGCACCGTGCGGGAATTGAGCGCTGCCGGCAGTTCGGCACTTTCGGAGGGCGGCCGCCCGTTGGCATCGTTGGTGAACAGCGTCCACAGCCGCGCCGGTGGCGTATGTCCGGTCATCCGATAGGTGCAATTGCCATCAAGGCGGGCGCCGGTTTCATCGACAGCTGCGGTAAACGTCAGACCTTCGGCGGTGCCGTAAAGCAGCTTGCCGGCATTGGCGCGGTGCGATTTTGCATAAGGATCGGCATCGGCAGTCTGCGCGCGTGGAAAAGCCTCCCAGGCGCCGAGCTTGATCGCACCGAACCCGATCGTGGCCTCAAGCGCCACCAGCGTCGACCAGATGCCGCCGCCGAAGGCGATGGCAAGCGAAATGGCAATGAGAAGGGGAACACGCAGCACGTTTTATTCTGGACCTCGCGGACGGTGGCCGAGGATTAGCATTGATTCTGGCTGGAAGGAACCGGGGAGGGTGCTGCCATGCGCCCTTATGCCCGAATGATCCTGCTTTCTCGCGGCAGATGCTTTTGCCAAACCAGTGATCCGGGGCTATCAAGTCTGTGCCCGCCATGTTTCGCCGCACAAGGAATTTTCATGCACTGGTACGATTTCCTGAAGCGGCTTGTCACATTGCGTGGCAAGGCGCCGAGCGATACGCAGGCGCTCCAGGATGCTGACGATGATCGTCTGATTGTCTTTCTGCGAGCGCAGGACGATCCTTTGCAGTTTGCATCAATCGAAAGAGAAATCCGCAATGGTTTTCATCTGTTCCACTGGATGGATGGCAGCCGACATCATGGTGATCGTCGTGAGGCCGGATCTGTGTCGCTGGCCAGGCGTCCCGAACTGGCCAATGCGTTCATCTTTCACGGCGACGGGCGTGTCCGCGAGGTGGCGCTCAAGGTGCTGGATGGTGCGATTACCCTGCCTGTGGTCTTTTACGGGCTTGTGTCGCGCCTCAATGACTGGTCACCAGAGGTCCGGGCCGCCGCCAGGCAGACATTCGCGCGCTGTTTTGACAAGACGTCCATAGAGGTTTTGCTTCCGGCTGTGTGGGTCTTGCTGATCAATTCGAGGCACTGGCTTCGTTGGGCCGGTACAAACGATTTTCGCGAAGCAGTTATGGAGCGTCGCGATCTTGTTGAGGCATTGGTGAACCGCCTGGTATCGGAAAAACGCAGCAAAGCGGGCGGTGTTTTCGGGATCGTTTGCCAGAGCCGGCATGTCGATCCGCTTTTGCCCTTTCTTGCCGTGCATGCAAGCCAACCGCATATCAGGGCCATTGCCGTGAACTATCTGAGTGCCGCTTACGTGCGTTTTCCGTTGGGGACGTGGTCGCGGCAATGGGTGGACAAGTCTGCCGGCATGTTCCGGATGGTCCCCGACATGGGCGAACGGTCTGTCGGCGGCTATGATGTGAGTTCGGTCGTCGCGTGTGCCCTCGGTGACCGTGCCAATGCGGTTCGCAAGGAAGCCCTTGATGCAGTGATCCGGCATCGCCGGGATCCGGGTTTCCAGCCGTTGATTGTCAGATGTCTCAAAGAGCTCTCTGGCGACCCGAAGCCGAGCATCCAGTTTCGCCTGGAATATCTGCAGAGGATGCTGGCGGAAGAAACTCAACAGGGCCTTGGTACGGACGGATGAAACCGCCGCCTGGGCTATTTTCGCTGCCGCTCCCCCAGCCACCCATTCACGACCTCTGCCAGCCTTTCCGGTTCTTCCAGCGGTATCATGTGACCGGTCCCTTC
Source organism: Neorhizobium sp. JUb45 (assembly GCF_004343585.1). GTDB lineage: Bacteria > Pseudomonadota > Alphaproteobacteria > Rhizobiales > Rhizobiaceae > Neorhizobium. The sequence goes on from NZ_SLYW01000001.1 coordinate 709,699, forward strand.
GATCACCGCAAAAGCCGAGCCGGAAACTCCCTCATGCAGTTCAAGCGCTTCCTCGCGTGATCGCAGCCGGTCCTCATCACCCGAGATGACCAGCGTCGGGCAGGTGATCATCTGCAGCTCTTGACGCTCGTCGCGACGTTCGAGCAGCGATTGCCGCCGGAACACTGGTCCGCCGAGGCGCTGGCCCATTTCCTGGATGCGGCTGATGAGATCGCTGCGGCCGGTATTGTCGGGATGAAGCGAGGAGGCGACGGCGGCGGTGCTCAAGCCGCGAAAGGTGACGCCGTCCGGCTGGCTGAAAAGTGCCTGCTTGCGCTTGGCCTGCACCTCGCTATCGCCGCGTGCCGAAGTGGCGATCAGGATAAGGGCTTCCACCCGTTCCGGTGCCTGCCGGAAAATCTCGCGGGCGATATAGCCGCCCATCGAAAAGCCGATCAGGGTGAATGTCTGTGGCGCGTCCCGGAGAATGTGGCCGGCCATTTCCGCGAGTGTATCGCCCTCGGTCGCCACGGCGTGGACGACGGGTCCCCATTGCGCCAGCGCCGGTTCGACGTCGCGCCAGAGATCGGCATCGAGCATGAAACCGGGGATCAGCAGCAGGGGCATATGGTGTTTCCTTGGGTGTTGCGCGGCAGTATTGTGTGTATTTCGAAAATGTATAGATTTTTATATCTCGACTTATAAGCCCGTTATAGGTCTCCTGATACCTCCTGCGCCAAAGGGGTGTGGTATGAAAATCAGAGTATTTGTAATATTTGGAGCTTGCTATTCGGCGTTGCTTGCAGTGCTCGCCGGCACGGGCAATATTCTTTCGCAGGTGGTCGACTGGAATCCGACTGCGGATGGAATCGATAATCTTCTCGGATTGCTTTTCTTTGTTGTTGCCATCCTGCTTTCGATGAGCCGGCAGGCGCATGCGGTGCTCGGGGGAGCACCGGATCCGGTGACATTCCGGTGTGTCCTGTCGCAGAACCGTTCGGTCCTGCTTATCGGCATGGTCATCATCACAACGCTGGTCAACTTGGTCGTTTCCTTGCTGTCATCCTCCTACGCAACGGATGAGATGGTATGGCCATCGCCACTGCGGGCGGCGTTGCTGTCTGTCGTTTATGGCGTGCTTGCGCGGGTTATCATTGTCGAAAGCGTCGAGAGGATGCGGTACGCCTGATGGAAATAGGGGCCGCGGAATTGCTGTCCGCGGCCTGAAGCGTCGGCTCGTGGACGACGACTGCGATCTTATGGTTTCACATCCAGCCGGATCGGCGTCACTTTTGCCGTCTGAGGGCGGGCAGGGGCGGTGTCGGAGACAGTGCCGGGAGCAGCGCCGGCGACAATCGGGCCGGCGCCCTTCAAGCCTTCCGCAATGCCGCGCAGCACGCGTGCCGTTTCAGCCGACAGTGTGCGCGGACGCACCAGTGCCGGCGCGATCGGTTCGCCGCCCTTGTGGCTGGCATCGGCGATGCTCGGGCCGGTGGCGTGGTTGCCATGCGGCAGCGGGTTCTCGATGCCGGGGATGGGACGCAACTCGATGCCCTGATGGGCGTAATCCATCAATTTCTTGAAGGTCATGGCCGGAAGCGCACCGCCGGTCATGTTGTTCATCGAGGTGAAGTCGTCATTTCCGAACCAGACGGCGGTCGTGTAATTGCCGGTGAAGCCGATGAACCAGGCGTCGCGATAGCTCTGCGAGGTGCCGGTCTTGCCGCCGGTGACGACGCCGCCATCAAGGGCCGCGCGCCTTGCCGTGCCGATTACCGGGATTTGCGTGAGGATACGGTTCATCGACGAGGTCGCCTGTTCGGACACCACGCGTTTCGCCGCCGGTTCGTCACGGTTGAAGTCGTAGAGAACTTCGCCTTCGTAATTGATCACCTGCTCGACGCCATGGCGGCGTGACTGCATGCCACCGGCCGGCGTCACCGCATAGGCGGTTGCCTGATCCATGACGGTCACTTCCGAGGTGCCGAGCGGAATGGTCTTGTCGCGGCGCAGCGGTGTTTCCACGCCCATCTTGATAGCGGTGTCGGCGATCAGGTCGGTGCCGAGTTCATCCTTGGCAAGGCGAACCGGCACGGTGTTGAGCGACTGTGCCATTGCCGTCAGCAGGCTGACCCTGCCTTTGTAGGATCGCGCATAGTTCTGTGGCGACCAGCCACGCCAGGTGATCGGTGCGTCGGAAATCATCGTTTCCGGCGTAAAACCGCGCTCCATGGCGGCGGTATAGGTGTAGAGCTTGAACGACGAGCCGGGCTGGCGCAGCGCCTTGGTGGCGCGGTTGAACTGGCTTTCGCCGTAATCACGACCGCCGACCATGGCGCGCACGGCGCCGCCGTTTTCGATCATCACAAGCGCGCCCTGCTTGACGCGGTAGCTCTCGCCGAATTCGCGAAGGCCGGATTCCATTGCCGCTTCCGCTGCCTGCTGCAGGCCGGTGTCGACGGTGGTGCGCACCACGACGGAGCGCTGATGGATTTTTCCCGTTGCCGCGAGCCGCTGCACTTCGTCAAACGCCCAGTCGAGGAAATAATCGGGGGCGGTCACTTCCGCTCGGTCGATGGCGGTTGCCGGGTTGCGGCGCGCGGCCACGACCTGGCCTTCGCTCATCATGCCGCTCTGCACGAGATTGGTCAGCACTTCTGCGGCGCGCGCGCGGGCGGCCGGCAGGTTGACATGCGGTGCATATTTGGCCGGCGCCTTGAACAGGCCGGCCAGCATGGCGCTTTCGGCCAGATTGACCTCGGTGATGTTCTTGCCGAAATAGAATTGCGATGCAGCCGCTGCTCCGAATGTGCCGCCGCCCATATAGGCGCGGTCGAGATAGAGCGACAGGATTTCCTTCTTCGACAGGTTCACTTCCAGCCAGACCGACAGAAACGCTTCCTTGATCTTGCGTTCGATCGAGCGTTCGTTGGTCAGAAACAGGTTTTTTGCCAGCTGCTGCGTCAGCGTCGAGCCACCCTGCACGACACCGCCCGCCTTGGCATTTTCGCTCATGGCGCGGCCAAGGCCGATGAAATCGATGCCGTAATGGTCGAAGAAACGCCGGTCTTCGGTGGCCAGCACCGCCTTGATCAGGTGATCCGGCAATTCGTCGACGGGCACTGAATCCTCATGGATGATGCCGCGATGGCCGACCACGTTGCCGTAGCGATCGAGGAAGGTGACGGCGAAATCGCCGCGGTTGCGCCAGTCTTCCTTGGTTTCCTCGAAGGCGGGCAGGGCAAGCGTCAGAAGCACGACCGCGCCGGCGGTGCCAAAGGTCATCGCTTCGCCGGCCAGTTCGAAACCGAGACGTTTCCAGCCGCGCACGCGAAAACGGCGGAAGAAGATGGTGATCTCCTCCCATGTCTCGGCCAGCTTGAAGCCGAGATTCCAGACGGTTGAATCGATCCAGCTGTCGAGTTTCAGGAAAAAATGACGTTTGCGCTGCGGACGAGCCTTTTCAGGTCCGTTACCCGGTGCCGTCTTGCGGCTCTCTTCGGAGCCATTTTCGTTGTGCACGCCGGCGCTCCCACGTCTCATTTTCAACCGAGCCTTGACGCTTCCTTGCAGAAGGATCAAAAGCTGCCAGCATCTCCCTTAGGAAGCATTAGCTTATAAAAGGTTGACCGGCGAGATATGACGCGCCGCTGGTCTCGCTTTCGGGATAATTATTTGCGATCCGCGTTGCGAAAATAAAACAAATCATGGTCGAACAATTCTGGAAGACGAAACAGCTGGAAGAGTTTTCGCCCGCCGAGTGGGAAAGCCTCTGCGACGGTTGCGGTCTCTGTTGTCTCAACAAGCTGGAGGACTGGGAAACCGGCGCGGTGGCCTTCACCTCGGTTGCCTGTCGCCTGCTCGACGGTTCGACCTGTCGCTGTTCGGACTATCCCAACCGGCAGGCGACTGTGCCGGACTGTATTCAGCTGACGCCGCAAGAGGTGCGCGACATTGGCTGGCTGCCGCCGACCTGCGGTTATCGCCTCGTGCGCGACGGCGAGGACCTCAAATGGTGGCATCCGCTGATCTCGGGCGATCCCGAAACGGTGCATATCGCCGGCATCTCGGCCAAGGATCGCACCGTCAGCGAGAAGGATGTCGATGTAGATGATTTCGAGGATTATCTCGTCGACTGGCCGATGCATGTCGGTGAAAAGGCCTGAAAATTGACAGTGCGCCGGTTGCCCCGTCGGAACATACGGATGTCTACGCCATTTTGCTGATGTACTGATAAGGTCTGCAGCGATACAACCGAAAGGCCAAGTTGGGTCCGATAGCGTATCGTGGGTGGGTGATGAACGCTGAAAGCACATTGGCTGACCGTCTTTACGAGGCGGCGATGATCCCCGAACTGTGGGGCGATGCCTGTACCGCGCTTGCGGATACGGTCGGATCATCGACGGCATCGATCTTCACCGTCGATACGATCGGCAAGCACCGTTATGTGACGACGCCCAATATCGCCGATGCCTTTGCCGGTTTCATCGAGAGCGAACATCGCTTCAACAATCTGCGGCCTATCCGGGCGATGGAGCGGTATCCGTTCTCGTTTGCCCGCACCACGGACATTCTGTCGCCCGAAGAATATGCCAATGACGCGATCAACCGCGATTTCATCCATCCGCACGGCATGGAATGGGAGGCGGGATATGCGTTTCAGGAACCGACCGGCCATATTGTCGTCATCACCCTGATGCGCGCCTTCGGGCTTGATCATTTTTCGCCGGAGCAGTTGCAGCATCTCAACCTGCTGAAGCCGGATATTTCCCGCGCCGCCTATATGGCGTCTCGCCTCGCCTTCAGGGAAGCGCGCTCGATGACCGAGACGCTGTCGATGATCGGATTGCCGGCCGTGGTGATCGGCGATGCCGGTCAGGCGCTGGCGATGAACCCGGAACTGGAGGCGCTGTCGCCGCGCATCCGCACGGCCGCGGGAAACCGGCTGGTGCTGGAAAGTGTGGGTGCACGCGTTCTGCTCGACGAGGCGATTGCCCGTTACCGCGCTCAGGCGGAACCGACGGTGCAATCGGTACCGATGCTGGGCGATGACGGTGTGCCGCCGTTGATCCTGCATCTCCTGCCCATCCGTCGTGCCGCCCGCGACATCTTTTCCCGCGCCATGGCGGTTCTGGCCGTCACCGAAGTCGGGCAGGTGGGGCCGCCGGACATGCGCGTGCTCTGCGGCCTGTTCGACCTGACACCCGCCGAAGCCCGCGTCGCCCGCGGCATCGCCATGGCCCATACGCCGGAAATGGTGGCAGCCTCGCTCGGCGTTTCGGTGGAAACCGCGCGCTCGCACCTGAAACGCATCATGCACAAGACCGGCACGACGCGGCAGGCCGAACTGGTGTTGCTGCTGTCCGGGCTGAATGCGCCGGGTAGCGGACCGGGCGGATTTTGAGGACTATCCGTCAGATGGTACCTGCCAAGGGCCGGGTTGATCGGCAAATGCCGGCATGATCTCTGTCTGGATCGAGGCGCGTCTGATTTCGTAAGGCGCAGCTGTGTCTGCATGGACCTCGATCGGCCTGCCATCGGCATCGACCGCCAACAATCCGACAAGATCGATTGGGGCTATGCGGATATAGGCTTGCGCATTCTGTAAGGCGCGCTCAAGCTTTTCACGAATGGATGCCGGATCATAATCGGTTGGAAGCCCTTTTACCGACTGGTAGTCCTCGGAAGCGATGGACAGCCCTTTGTGGCGTATTTCGTCGATGATCCGCACAGGCGAAAAATGCGGTGGTTTGCCCGCTGCGGCCATGATGATGGGGCCGAGCAGGCAGAAATTCTCCTCGATCAAAAGGAGATCGACATAATCACGTGCCTTGCGGCGTGTGGAGGCAGCCAGCACTTTGTTGACGGCAAGATCGGCCTGATGCAGGCGGATGCCACATCCCGGATCGTCAACCAGCGGCATGAAGCGCTGCCGCGCTTCGCTCATCCATTGTATCAGGGTCGCTTCACCATCGCGTCCGACTGAGGCTTCAACGCAGCCATATATGAAGACATCGATCGATACGTCGAAGCCGTGTCGTCGCAGGTTGTCGATATCTCTTGTGGCCACGGAACCGATTTCCTCGTCCGTATCTTGAAAAATATCGATGTCATCGGATTGTCGTGGCCAATCCCGATTGAGAACCACGCCGCCTGCCAGGTAGCTGGATGCCGAGCGGTTCTGCGCGAGGATCTCCATGATGGCCTTTTGAAGCGATGTGGGGGCCATATCAGCTTTCCATCTCCGCAAGCAGACGACGACCGATGGCAAAGGCACGTGCATCCCCACGTTCCATCAATGCATTTGCGATAACCCTTGATCGATCGTGGATGTCTGGCAATCGATCGAGGTCGATATTGTCGAGAATACGCAGGCTGTAGAGTTGCAGTGCCCGGTCCATCAGTTCCTGCAGTCGTTGTTTTTTCTGCCGGTGTCCCGCGCGCAAGGTAGCGGCGTTGTCCAGAATGTCCTGCCGTTTGTGCGATGGCACAAGGACTTCCACCCGGACGAGGTCTGCCGCGCCGCCGCTTACACGATATCGCTTGATCCTGTCGTGAATTGCCATTGCCTTTTCCTCTGTGAAAAGTTTACCCGTATCCGGGATACGCTGCAAGGTTCGACAATCGGAGCAAATAATCCTACACCCACGCCCTTGACCTTCCCATGATGGGAAGGCCTACATGGTGCTGCGAAAGGATCCCGCTTCGCCATGAACACACCCATCGAACTGCTCACCAAACCCGTTATGCCCATCGAGCCGCTGACCATACCGGTGGAAGGGATGACCTGCGCTTCCTGTGTCCGCCGTGTGGAAACGGGTGCGGCAAAGGTGGCGGGGGTGGAAAAAAGCATCGTCAATTTCGCCACCCGAAAACTCACGGTGGAAACGGGTGAGGGGTTCGATCCGCTGACGCTTGAAAAGGCGATCCACAAGCTGGGTTATGACATCCCGGCGGGTGCGATGCTGCAGGCATTGCGCGATTCAGGTCGGATCGTGCCGGAGATTCCGGCTTCCGTCAGCGATCATGTTGATCACGATGGCCATGTCGAGGTTTCGGGGGGCGGGAAAACATCAGGCGCCGTCGATCATGACCATGCCCACATGCATGAAGGCGAGGAAGCCGTCCTGAAGCGCGATCTCGTCATCGCCTTTGTCCTCACCCTGCCGTTGTTCGTTCTGGAAATGACCGGCCATGCCTATGAGCCCTTCCATCACTGGCTGATGGAGGTGATCGACACGCAGACCCTTTATTATCTCTATTTCGCGCTGGCGACGGCGGTGATTTTCTGGCCCGGTTTGCGCTTCCTGCGGCTCGGTCTGCCGGCGCTGCTGCGTGGCCACCCGGAGATGAATTCGCTGGTCGCGGTCGGCGTGCTGGCGGCCTATGGTTATTCTCTGGTGACGACCTTCGCGGCGGATCTGCTGCCCCATGATGCGCAGCACGTCTATTACGAAGCGGCGACCGTCATCGTCACGCTCATCCTGTTCGGCCGTCTGCTGGAAGCGCGGGCGACGGGGCGCACCGGTGAGGCGATCCGCAAACTGGCCGGCCTGCAGGCGAAGACCGCGCGTGTCGAGCGCGGTGGGCAGGTTCTGGATATCCCCACGGCGGATGTCGTGGTCGGCGATATTCTCGTCATCCGCCCCGGTGAACGCTTGCCTGTCGATGGCACCGTCATCGATGGTCAGTCGAATGTCGATGAATCGATGATTTCAGGCGAGCCGCTGCCGGTGGAGAAAACCGCAGGCGCAACCGTGACCGGCGGCACGGTGAACCGCACCGGATCCTTCCGTTTCCGCGCCGAAAAAGTCGGCCGCGATACCGTTCTGTCCGGCATCATCCGGCTGGTGGAGCAGGCGCAAGGGGCAAAACTGCCGATCCAGGCGCTGGTGGATCGCGTCACCGCGTGGTTCGTGCCGGCCGTTATGGTGCTCGCCGTGCTGACTTTTGTGGCGTGGTTGCTGATCGGGCCGCAGCCGGTTCTCACCCATGCGCTGATCAGCGCCGTGGCCGTGCTCATCATTGCCTGCCCCTGCGCCATGGGGCTGGCGGTGCCGGTGTCGATCGTGGTGGGTGGCGGGCGTGCGGCCGAACTCGGCGTGCTGTTTCGCAAAGGCGAAGCATTGCAGACGCTCTCCGGCATCGATCTCGTCGTGGTCGACAAGACCGGCACCGTCACCAAGGGCCGGCCGGAACTGACGGACCTGTTGGTTGCCGATGGTTTTGCCGGCGATGACGTGCTGGCGCTGGTGGCGGCGGTGGAAAGCCGTTCCGAACACCCGATTGCCGAGGCGATCGTCAAGGCCGCTGAGGCGAGGGGGCTGGGCGTGGCGGAGGCGCAAAAATTCGAATCCACCACCGGCTACGGGATTTCCGCTCAGGTGAATGGCCACATGGTTGCCGTCGGGGCCGATCGATTCATGGAAAAGCTCGGGCTTTCGGTCACGCCTTTTGCCGATAGTGCGGCCCGTCTCGGCAATGAGGGTAAAACGCCGCTTTACGCTGCCGTCGACGGCAGTCTTGCAGCGATCATCGCCGTCGCCGATCCTCTGAAAGCGTCGAGTGCGGTCGCCATCAAGGCATTGCAGGCGCAGGGCATCGAAGTCGCGATGGTGACCGGTGACAATGCGTTGACCGCGAAGGCGATTGCCGCACAGGTCGGCATTACCAAGGTCGTTGCGGAAGTGCTGCCGGAGGGCAAGGTCGCCGCCATTCATGACCTGCGCGGTGACGGCAGGAAACTCGCCTTTGTCGGCGATGGCATCAACGATGCACCGGCGCTGGCTGAGGCCGATATCGGCATCGCCATCGGCACCGGCACGGATGTAGCGATCGAAAGTGCCGACGTGGTGCTGGTCGGCGGCGAGCTGACCGGCATCGTCTCTGCCATTGCCATCAGCCGTGCGACGATAAAGAACATCCGTCAGAACCTGTTCTGGGCGTTCGGTTACAACGTGGCGCTGATCCCGCTGGCCGCCGGCGTCTTCTACCCGGCTTTCGGCCTGACACTTTCGCCGATGATCGGGGCGGCGGCGATGGCGCTGTCGAGCACCTTTGTTCTTGCCAATGCACTGAGGCTGAAAACCGTGACAATCGGAGAGGCGACATGAATATCGGACAGGCCGCCGAGGCTTCCGGCGTTTCCGCAAAAATGATCCGTTATTACGAGGAGATCGGCCTGATCGCGCCGCCCGCGCGCACCGGCAACAATTACCGGGTTTACGGCGCCGATCAGGTGCATGTGCTGCGGTTCATCAAGCGCGCCCGCTCGCTGGGCTTTTCGCTGGAAGAGACCGAAACGCTGCTGAAACTGTGGCAGGACAAAAGCCGCACCAGCGCCGCCGTCAAGGATGTCGCGACGAGCCATATCAATGACCTCGAGCGCCGCATTGCCGAAATGCAGGGCATGGTGAAGACGCTGAAACATCTTTCGCATTGTTGCGGCGGCGATCATCGCCCGGATTGCCCGATCCTCGATGATCTGGCGGGCGACAGCCAAGCCCATACCCATAACGTATAAGGAGTTTTGACATGACAGCCATTTTCACCGTTTCCGACATGACCTGCGGCCATTGCGAAAAGACCGTGCGCGGTGCACTCGCCGACGTGCTTCCGGATGCCGCCGTCAGCATCGATCTCTCCACCCACACGGTGACTGTGGAGGGCGATGCAGCGACGGCGGAAGAAGCGATCCGCGAGGCAGGCTATTCGCCGGAGCGGGCGGGTTAAGCCTGTCGGATCACATCCGCATCATCGCCAAATTCGTATAGGCCACCACGAACAGCGCACGCGCCAGGGCCCGGTCAATTTCTCGGTTCATGCAGCGTTCGCAGGCGTCCATCGCCAGTTCGTAATTTTCCTTCGGTCCTGTCGTCGGGCATTCGCGCAGGTAACGAAGAGCGTCGTGTGGCCCGAAAATCGGCTGCTCCGAGCCGTCGTCATGCAGGACATAAACCGGCATGTTCCATCTCAACTCGAAATCCACTCTGAAAACAGCGTCCATAGCCAAAGCCTCCCGGCGCCATGCGCTCGCAAATCAGGTCGCTGCCCAAAATATCATGGGTGGATTCCGCTGTCCCGTTAAATTCGATTTATCTAATAAATTACTGAATGAGAGTATATATCAGATTATTTGTGTATTTGTGAGCTACGCGAAAGCAGGCGTGCGGTTGCCGGACCGGTGATGACGACGAAGATGAAGCGCGTTACTTGCATGGCCATCACGAAGGGCACATCGACATTGGTGGAGGCGGCAATGATGGCGACGCTGTCGGCGCCACCGGGGCTGGTGGCAAGATAGGCGGACAGCGGATCAATGCCGGCGAAATGGACGAGGCCGGCGGCGAAGCAGCCGCAGATTGCGATGAGCGAAAACACCGAGAGCAGCACGCGGGGCAGGGCGCGGGCGGCGTGGGCCACCACTTCGCGGGTGAAGCGCATGCCGATGCCCCAGCCGATGGCGGCAAAGCTGATGGCCAGAACCCATGGCGGCAGCACGATCGGCATAACGCCGGAAAATTTCAGCACCATGCCGGCGGCTAGCGGCAGAAGCAGCGGACCACCCGGAACTTTCAAGCGCATGCCGACCCAGGACGCGACAAGTGCTGCAGCGATGGTTGCGGCGAAGGCCAGCCAATCCACCGGCGGAAACCAGACGGTTGCCTGTTCATCGACGATGGTGACGCCCATGAAGCGGGCGACGATGGTGGCGGCCAGCACGACACAGACGACGCGAACATATTGCATGAAGGCAACGAGGCGCATGTCTGCACCATAACCGGCTGACATCAGCGTCATGGCGGAGGCGGCACCGGGCGAGGAGCCCCAGATGGCTGTCGTGCCCGGAAAGAGTTTTGTGCGCGCCATCAACCAGCCGAGAAATGCTGCCGCGGCCACGGTGGAGAACACGCCGACGATAAAGATCGGCCAGTCGGACTTCAGTTCGCTGAACAGCGACAGTGGCATGTTGCTGGCGATCATCATGCCGATAATGCCCTGTGCGGAGGTGAACGCGCGGCTGCCGATACGCACGCCACCGCCCATCGTCGCCATCAGCACGGCCGTCGCCATCGGCCCCAGCAGCAGTGCGGCGGGCAGATGCATCAATTCCAGAAGAAAAACGATGACGGCGGAGACGAGAAGCAGGGCGATCCAGCGCAGCGGAACGGGCCATGTGGCGGGTCGCTTTGCCTCGAAGGCGCGGCCTGCTGGATTTCTCTCGGTCAAAACATGCTCCGTGAATGGCGCGGACCGGATCCGGCGGCACAGAGACAACCGGTATTCCGCAAAAGGCTGGATGCCGGGTTATGCCCGGGCGCCCTCGTGGTAATCACGTTCTCGGACAGCTCGCAAGGCTGGCAGGGGCGAAATCGATGCAATGCCATCTATCCGATGAGCAACTGATGCTGCGGTGCCGCAAGATATTTCCTCCCGGTTGTGCCTGTGCCCGGCATGGTCGATTTGCGCGAGGGATTTCCTGTGTCGGCGTTTACATCTCGCCCGCTCTCGCATAGTCACCGCGCCAGAACAGAATTTTGCGGATGAAGGCCCATGTTGATCAAGCAGAGCGACTACCATCGGATTTACAAGGTGATCCATAGCCTGCTCACCGCCAACAATGCCGATCCGGCAACGGCCGCCATGTATTTCTCCACCTTTGGCGCCTTCATTCTGGAGCACCATTTCAAGATAAAGGCGAAGCCGAAGGGCGGGCTGGCGGCCTATAATCTCGGCGGCGCGATGCTGCTGTTCGCAGACCATCGCGAAGACGGATATGTGACCGGTGCCGGCGAGAATTTTCATTGCTGGGTGGAGGCCGATGGCTGGGCGATCGATTTCATGGCGCCGGCCTTTCCGCAGACCGTGCCCGAACTGGCGGTGGCGTCCAAAATGTTCCAGCGGCCGCTCGCCGAGATGGCATCCGGCATCAACGCGCTCAACCAGTCCGGCGATTTTTTCTATCAGGTGGAAGCCGAGGCAATGTCTCGCCGTTTCGCCGAATGGCACAAACATGGCGCAATCGGCGACCTTGCATCCGTTGCCGCCGGCTGGTTCCGCAAGTCGCCACGACAGATGCCGGCTTCGCTCTCACTCAGCGATCGTGACGGCAAGGCAAGAACCGTTTCCCTGTCTGGCAATCCGCTTGCCGGCAGCTGGTAACGCCTGCTCGCTTACTCATCGGCCTTCAACTCTTCCAGCAAGACCGGGCCATGCCCTCCGGCGGCCAGCCGGTCGTCGGGGTTTCGAAGCGGGCAGTTTTTTAGCGACAGGCAGCCACAGCCGATGCAGCCGTTCAGTTCGTCGCGCAGACGCGTGAGGCGTTCGATGCGCGCATCGAGTTCGGCTTTCCATCCGGTCGACAGTTTTTCCCAGTCATGGGCATTCGGTGTGCGGCTTTGCGGCAGCGTGGCGAGGGCCCTGGCGATTTCCTTCAACGGGACGCCGGCCTTCTGGGCGACCCGGATCACCGCCACCCGCCGCAACACGTCACGATCGTAGCGGCGATGGTTGGCGCCGTTGCGCCAGCTGCGGATCAGCCCCTCCTGCTCGTAAAAATGAAGGGCCGAAACGGCGACGCCGGATCGCTCCGCCACGAAACCGACACTGACGCCATCACTGGCACGGATGCGTGGACTTAGGCTCTCGACAGAGGTGTAGCCTGCACTTGCACCGGCATCGCCCGGTGGTTTCGATTTTGCCATTTTGCATCTTGACCTCAAGTAAGGTTGAGATCGTACAGCATGATTTCGGGAATGGCAGCGCTTTTTTGAAACGTGCCCATGCAGTCCCCCAACTGGAAGGCAGAGGATGGACACGGTAGAAGAAAATCTCAGGCAGCGCATTTCCGAGCGCGGCGGAAAATTCGCCGAGCGATGCGAAGGGGAAAATGCGGTGCGAGAGCCTGAAGAGACCGGCATGGAAGAGGGCGCAAGTGCCGTTGGTTCGAATGGGGCGACATTGAAGACGAAGGCTCAAGCAGCAGCCGACAGACCACAGACCGATCCCGCAGACGACTGGTCGGCCCTTTTATCCGGTCGCAATGCCGTCATGCTGGCGCTGGTATCGGCCGGGGTAGGGCTGCATGCCTTCAACTCGTTTGCCATCGTCGCGGCCATGCCACTCGCGGCTGCGGAGCTTGGCGGCACGGCGTTTTTCAGCTGGGCCTACAGCCTTTATTTCATCGGCTCGATTGCCGGCGGAACGGGGGCTGCTGCCTTTCGTGATCGTGTCGGCCTTTCCACATCGCTGCTTGTCTCGTGCCTGTTGTTCGCGCTGGGTGGCTTTGCTGCGCTGGCGGCGCAAAATTTTGGTTTCATCCTTGCCGGACGGCTGCTGCAGGGTGTTGCCGACGGGCTGATCGTGGCGATCGCCTACAGCCTGATCCCCGGCAATTTTCGCCCCGGTCTGATCTCCAAGGTTTTCGCGGCGGAAGCGATGGTCTGGGCAGTGGCGTCTCTGCTCGGCCCGATTGTCGGTGGTTGGCTGACGGAAGCGTTTTCCTGGCGCATGTCCTTCCTTGCCATCGTGCCTTTCCTTCTCCTGCTTGTCGTACTTGCTCCGATTGCCAAGCCCGCGCCATCCACCGCCGACCGTGTGGCCGCAGCCCCGTTTGCGATCGGCATGCTGATCGTCGGCGCGCTGGTCCTGTCGCTGTCATCGGTCGCCTCGTCCGGTTGGGGACAGGCGCTTGCGGTGATTGCCGGCGTCGCTCTTTTCGTGCTGGCCATGGTGTTCGACGGACGGATCGGGCCAAAATTGCTGCCGACGCAGGCATTCGGCTCGCGCTCGGTGTTCGGCTGCGGACTTTGGGTGCTGCTGCTGATGTCGCTCAGCCATTCCGTTGGTGCGGTCTATCTGGCGCTGGCGATCTCGGAGATCTGGCACTACCGGCCGATCACCGTCGGCGCGGTCGTACTGTTGATGCCGCTCACATGGAGCGTTGTTGCGGTGTTTGCCAGCCGCAATCCGTCGCCACGCCTCCAGGATGCGCGCACCCGCATGGGGCCGTTGTTTCAGCTGGCGGGCTTCATCATCATCGCGATCGGCCTGACGTCGCACATGATCGCGCTGGTGATTGTCAGCCAGATCCTGATCGGAACCGGTTTCGGTCTGGCATGGGCCAATGTCAATCGCGCAGCGCTGGCCGGCACGCCTGCGCAGGAGCGCGACCGGGCAGGGGCCTTGCTACCAACCGTATCGACTGTGGGCTACGCGATCGGTGCCGGTCTTGCCGGACTGGTGGCAACAGCGACCGGTCTGGTCGCCAAGCTGGAAGCCAGTGTGCCGGATGCCGCACTTGCCCCCTCTATCGCCCTGCCGTCACTCTGGCTTTACGGCCTTGCGGCAGTCGGGGCCGGCATAGCCTTCCTGTTTTCGTTCGGTGTCAAACTGCCGCGCTAAGCCCGCATACGAAAAAGGGCAGCGGAGTGCCCCGCTGCCCTCGGCAACTCAAATCGATCTGCGACGATCAGAATTTCACGCCGATACCGACATTGACGATATGCTGGTCGAAATTGACGTTGGCGCCAGCGAGGTTGCCACTGCCGTAATCGTTGTAACGATACTCGGCGCGGCCGAAGATGTTGTCGGTGAATGCGTAGTCTACACCTGCGCCGATCGTCCAGCCGCTGAGCGTGTCGTCGTCGCTAACCGGGCCGCTGACCTTGGCGTTGGTCGCTGTCCAGCCACCTGCAATATAGGGCAGGGCGCGATCCATGGCATAACCCAGGCGAGCGCGTGCAGAACCGGAGAAGCCGCTTTTTACGTCAGCGCCAGCAATGCTCTGCTCGTTCCAGTCGTAGTTCACGTCACCTTCGAGACCGGCGACAAAACCATTCGACATCTGCCAGTTATAACCGACGAAGCCGCCGAAACGACCGCCGTCAAAATTTTCCGAAAACGCACCGACATCGCCGTTGCCCCAGCCGTAACCGCCGTGCAGACCGACATAGGGACCGCTCCACGTAAAGGCCGGTGCCGTCGCCTCGATCGCAACCGGCGCTTCCGGGATCTGCTCGACGGCATCTGCCGCGCGTGCTGCCGAGGTCGCGGTCATCGCGATTGCGGCGGCGAAAATACCAGCCAGGGCGGTGCCGGCTGCGGGGGAGAATTTCTTCATGGACTTTTCCTCTCGGGTATCGTGACAGGCAGATGCCTTGCTGTTCGAACACTCCAGCCGCGGCTCCCAAGCCAAGTCGCGGAGGACCATCACGTTGCGCAAACTACGTAGGTGGCCGTTTGGTTCCATGCCATCCCGATCGCGCTTGTGTGATTAAATGTGCAGAAAGCGGCATTTTTGAGCAGGTCGCGGATGAATCTACCGGCGCTTGCAGGCGGGCGTACCGTTCGCCGCATGGCCGAACTGGCGTATCAACCGCAAACGGTATAGGAGCCGAAGAACAAGATTACGCAGCGTTGCTCCTGCCACACACGACCCCGGACATGAAAAGCAAGACCCCATGAACAGCAAGACATTGGGCTATCTCTACGTCCTTCTCGCCATCACCATTTTTGCGGGCCAGGATGCGTTTTCGAAGCTTCTGGGCGACAAATATCCGCCGATCATGGTGACGATGATCCGCTTCTGGGCCTTTGCGGTGTTTGTGGTTCTGCTGGCTGCGACCTCGCCCGGTGGCCTGCGTCGCGCCGTTGTCACCAAACGCCCCGTTTTGCAGGTCATCCGTGGCATGCTGCTGGTCAGCGAGGTGGTGGTCGTCGTCATTTCCTTCACCATTGCCGGCCTTGCCATGACGCAGTCGATCTTTCAGGCGACACCGCTGATGATCACGCTCCTGTCCGTGCCGCTTCTGGGCGAGACGGTCGGCTGGCGTCGCGGCGTGGCGCTTGGCGTCGGTCTTGTCGGCGTGCTGATCATCCTCAATCCGACAAATGTGCATTTCGATATTCGTCTTCTGCTGCCGCTCGCAGCCGGCTTCATGTACGCGCTTTACAGCATTGCCACTCGGGCTGTGAGCAGTACCGACAGTGCGGTGACGAGCGTGCTTTATGCCGGCGTTGCGGGTGCCGCACTCGCCAGCGTCATCGGGCCGTTCTACTGGACGCCGATCGCGATGGAGGACTGGCCGGCCATGGCGGCACTCTGCATCTGCGGTGCCACCAGCCATTATTTCATGATTAAGGCCTATGGCCTGCTGAGTGCCGTCGAAGCACAGCCGCTGACCTATCTTCAGCTCGTCATGGGCGCTGCCGTCGCCGTCGCCTTTTTCGGCGAAACGATCACGCTCAATATGGCGATCGGCGCCGTCATCGTCGTCGGCGCCGGGCTGTTTACGGTGTGGCGCGAGCATCGCCTCGGCGTGCGGAAAGAAGACGCGGAAGTGCTGAAGGCGTAAGTCGGCCGCGGCATGACGATTTGCTTGCAACGAGAACGGCCGCGAACTTTTTGTCCGCGGTCGTTCTCGTTTCGGGTGTTGCTGCAGCGATCAGTCCCGATCGAAAGCAAGCGCCGCATTGCCGGAAAATGCCGATGTCAGCCTGCCGGCCAGCATGCGGGCAGGGGAGGCAGGGGGCGCTTCGCGTTGGTCGGCCGGGCGTAGCGTCGGGCGGGTGCCCGATAGATCGAACTGTGCCAAGAGTGTGTTCAGCGAAGCCACGTCACGGGCGAGGCCGTGGCTGGCTGCTGTCTGTTCCTCCACCATGGCAGCGTTCTTCTGGGTGTCCTGATCCATCGTGTTGACGGCAGTATTGATCTGCTGGAGACCGGACGATTGCTCCTGCGCACTTTCGACGATGGCATTGACGTGCCGGTTGATCTCCTGAACCTCGACAACGATCTCTTCCAGCGCGCGGCCGGTTTCTCCGACCAGTTCCACACCGCTCTGCACCTGATGGTTCGAGGTGGTGATCAGTGCCTTGATCTCCTTGGCGGCATTGGCGGAGCGCTGGGCCAGTTCGCGGACTTCCTGGGCGACGACCGCGAAACCCTTGCCGGCTTCACCGGCACGGGCCGCCTCGACACCGGCATTCAGCGCGAGCAGGTTGGTCTGAAAGGCAATGTCGTCGATGACGCCGATGATGTTGCCGATTTCGCCGGACGACTTTTCGATTGCTTCCATCGCCTTGACGGCATTGGCGACGACATGGCCGGATTTTTCAGCGCCCTGACGGGTGCGGGCGACGAGGTCGCCGGCTTCTTGCGCGCGGCGGGCGGCATCCTTCACCGTGATGGTGATTTCCTCGAGCGCCGCAGCCGTCTCTTCGACGGAGGCGGCCTGCTGTTCGGTGCGCTTGGCCAGATCGTCGGCCGCCGACCGGATTTCGCCGGAACCGGCTTCGATGCTGCGGGCGTTTTCCGATACCTGTTCAAGCGCTGCCTGCAGTTTGGAAGCCGAGGCGTTGAAGTCGTTGCGCACGCCATCGAGCGAGACCGCGAAAGAACGATCGATGCGGTAGGAGACATTGCCGTCCGAAAGGTTCGACAGTGCTTCGGCAAGGCTGTCGACGGCAAATTTGACATCGGCGGCATCACGGGCCGTGATGGCTTCGCGGTCGATACGCTCCTGTTCCGACAGGCTGCGATTGTCTTCGGCTTCCTGCCGCAGGCGGGCGCGCTCAAGGGAATTGTCGCGGAAGACGGCGACGGCCTGCGCCATCTGGCCGATTTCATCCTTGCGGTCGAGGCCATCGATTGCTGCCTCGGTTTCGCCCGATGCCAATGACGACATGCGTTCCCGCAGTCGGATCATCGGTGTGACGACACCCTTCTGGGCAATGATCATGGCCCAGACAACGGCAATGGCGATCCCCGCCAGCATTCCGGCGAGCGCAAGCTGGATCGTCGTCGAAACCTCGTCCGACAGTTCTTGTGCGCCGTTCTTGATCAGGTCGGCCATGGCGCCATTGTTGGCACCGGATTTGACGGACATGTCGAGCGTGATCTGTTCGAGCTTTGCGGAGACGGCGGCGAACTGTTGCTTGTCGCCGGTGGCGTGTGCCTTGACCAGTTCGCCGCCAACGATCTTGAGTTCGTCGAAGCCTGCCAGCAATTCGTCGATGGCGGCCTTGCGGCTCGGCACGATGTCCGGGATCTGCGCCAGACGGTTGCGGGCGCCGGTCATTTCATTGCTGAACTTGGCGGCAAATTCGGTGAAGGCGTCGGAATGCGGATCCTGGCTGACGGCACGGTTCAGCCAGTTGACGGCGGTCCACATGCCGGCCGCACCGCGCGGGCCAAAGGTGGCGGCCATGCTCTCATTCAGCAGGAAGCGCGAATAGGCTTCGTTGGCGGCGTTGAACCGGTGAGTAACGAATGTCAGGCCAGCCAGCGATATCAGGCTGAGGATGGCGATCGCCATCAGGAATTTCGTTTTGATCTTCAGATTTTTCAGCATCGGATAACCTCGTAAAAACTCGGGAAAGAGCGGAGGCTCATGTCTGGGAAAAGCAGGGATCGTCTCGTCGAGACGGCGTACATCATGCGCGCTGCGACCGAAGAAGAGGTCTCCAGTGTCCTTGGCGCGAACCGTAGAATTTCGTCTTATAATAAAATCTTACTTTGAAAATTCCTGGGCGGTTTTCGACAAAATGTCGCAGTTTCAATGACTTAAAATTGACAGGCGTCAATTGTGAGGATGCTGCCTGTTAAGAATTGCGATCAAAACAAAACGGCCGCAGACTTTCGTCTGCGGCCGTTTTGTTGTCAGTCCGTTGCCGGCGGCAGGGCCGCAGGCGGTGTTTCTCAGAATTCCTGCCAGTCGTTGGCCTGGGTGTCGACGGCGAGAGCGGCATTGCCGGAAAACGCGGTCGCGACCTTGTTGGCCAGCTTGCGGGCAGGGGAGGCAACCGGGCGGGCCGACTGCTGTGCTGCATAGGGAGCAGCCGGGCGGCTGGCGGCGGCAACCTGCTGCATGCGGACATGCGACAGCTTGAACTGGGCGAGCAGGGCGTTCAGCGCGGCGGCATCGCGAGCGAGGCCGTGGCTGGCAGCGGTCTGTTCTTCCACCATGGCGGCGTTCTTCTGGGTGTCCTGATCCATCGCGTTGACCGCGGTGTTGATCTGCTGGAGACCGGAAGACTGTTCCTGCGCGCTTTCAACGATGGCGTTGACGTTGCGGTTGATCTCCTGGACTTCCGAGACGATGGTTTCCAGCGCCTTGCCGGTTTCGCCGACGAGGTGAACACCGTTCTGAACCTGCTGGTTGGAGGCGGTGATCAGCGTCTTGATTTCCTTGGCGGCGTTTGCAGAACGCTGGGCCAGTTCGCGAACTTCCTGAGCGACGACGGCAAAACCCTTGCCGGCTTCACCGGCGCGTGCGGCTTCGACGCCTGCGTTCAATGCAAGCAGGTTGGTCTGGAATGCGATGTCATCGATGACGCCGATGATGTTGCCGATCTCGCCCGAGGACTTTTCGATCTGCTCCATCGCCTTGACGGCGTTCTGGACAACTTCGCCGGACTTTTCAGCGCCCTGACGGGTACGGGCAACCAGTGCACCGGCGTCCTGTGCGCGGCGTGCGGCGTCCTTCACCGTGGTGGTGATTTCTTCCAGAGCTGCAGCGGTTTCTTCGATCGATGCGGCCTGCTGTTCGGTGCGCTTGGCCAGATCGTCAGCGGCCGACTTGATCTCGCCGGAACCGGCTTCGATGCTGCGGGCGTTTGCGGCGACTTCTTCAAGAGCTGCCTGCAGCTTGGAGGCCGAGGCGTTGAAGTCGTTGCGGACACCATCGAGCGAGGCTGCGAAGGAACGATCGATCCGGTAGGAGACGTTACCGTCGGACAGGTTCGAAAGCGCTTCTGCAAGGTTGTCGACGGCGAACTTGACGTCGGCGGCTTCACGGGCACGCTGGGCTTCACGTTCGATCCGGTCGCTTTCCGACAGGCTGCGATTGTCTTCGGCTTCCTGCTCCAGACGCTGACGCTCCAGCGCGTTGTCGCGGAAGATTGCGACGGCTTCGGCCATCTGGCCGATTTCGTCCTTGCGGTCGAGGCCATCGATCTCGGCGCGGGTTTCGCCGGCGGCAAGCGATGCCATGCGTTCACGCAGGCGTGCCATCGGACCGGTAATGCCCTTCTGGGCGATCGTCAGTGCCAGCACGATGGCAACGGCGATGCCGATCAGCATGCCGATGATGGCGAACTGGATGGTCGAGGACACTTCGGCCGACAGAGAGTCGCCGCCGTTCTTGATCAGGTCCGCCATGGCGCCGTTGCTTGCGCCGAATTTCGGCGACAGTTCAACGATGGCCTTGTCGAGGTCGGACGAGAGGGCCGTTACCTTTGCGGTATCGCCGGCGGCATGGGCCTTCAGCAGATCGTCGCCGATCGCCTTCAGCTTGTCCGCGCCGGCGAGCAGTTCGTCGGTGGCGGCCTGACGGCTCGGGACGAGACCCGGAACCTGTGCCAGACGGCCGCGGGCGCCTGTGATTTCCTTGCCGAAACGTTCGGAAAGATCCTTGAAGGCGGGAGACTGCGGATCCTGGGCAAGCGCGCGGCTGAGCCAGGTGGTTGCCGTCCACATGCCGGCTGCACCGCGAGGAACGAAGGTCGCCGCGGTGCTTTCGTTCTGGAGGAAGTGCGAATAGGACTGATTGGCAGCGCTGAAGCGCTGGGTAACGAAAAGAAGGCCGGCGAGCGAAATCGCGCCGAGGATGGCGATCGCCATCAAAAACTTTGTCTTGATCTTCAAATTCTTGAGCATCGGATAGCCTCAGGAGCACGCTGAAGGAACGGAAGCGCATGGCGGGAAAAGGGAAATGCAGGAATCGTCTTCTTTTTAAGACGGCGCACATCATGCGCGCCCCGGCGACCTGATCGATCGCAATGTCCTTGGTCCCGGAAGTTATGGGCATTATCATAAGAAAATCTTACACTTGCTGCAGTGCATCACAATTTCGAACGAAATTCGGTGGCTTGCCACTTTTTTGCCTGATTTTCATAACCGCGTAACCATCTGCGCAGTAGGCAACCATCTGTTTGTTGCAGTGCGAAAGGTTGAGCCGGTAAATCCCGGACCGGGCTATGTTCAGGCTTTCCCCATGCGCTGGGGCAAATTGATATGAAATCAAAAATCCGTTTTCGAAGGACCTTTTACCGTGGATCTTTCCCGCCGTAACATCATGTCGCTGGGCGTTGCCGCCGCCGCGACTGCCGTCACCACCAAGATTGCCTCCGCTCAGGCGATCAGCTTCACGCCCTCGCCGATCTACCCGGATCCGTCCATCCAGGTTCTCGACCCGAGCTTCGCCAAGTACCGCGTTGCCAGCGCCTCGCTGGAACAGGTTGCCACCGGCGCCCGCTGGCTGGAAGGCCCGGTCTATTTCGGCGACGGCAAGTACCTGCTGGTCAGCGATATCCCGAACAACCGCGTCATGAAGTTCGACGAGACCAACGAGACCTGGAGCGTGTTCGATGCCAATTCGAACTATGCCAACGGTCATTGCCGCGACCTGCAGGGCCGTCTGATCTCCTGCGAGCACCTGACCCGCCGCGTCACCCGCACCGAGCATGACGGTTCGATCACTGTTCTCGCCGACAAGTTCAAGGGCAAGAAGCTCAACTCGCCGAACGATATCGTCTGCAAGTCTGATGGTTCCTTGTGGTTCACCGACCCGCCGTTCGGCATCGGCGGCGAATGGGAAGGCGAAAAGGCGGAAGCCGAACTGCCGCATTCCGTTTACCGCATTTCGGCGGAAGGTGAGCTGTCGCTCATCACCGACGAACTGAAGGGCCCGAACGGCATCGCCTTCTCCGAAGACGAAAAGAAGCTCTACGTTGTCGAAGGCCGCGCTGCGCCTTACCGCATCGTCTGGTCCTACGACGTATCGAAGGACGGCAAGACCGTCTCCAACAAGAAGGCCTTCATCACCGCCGACGACAATGGCGGTCTCGACGGCTTCAAGGTTGACGTTGACGGCAACCTGTGGTGCGGCTGGGGCTCTTCGGGCGCTGCCGGTGCCAAGCCGGAAGACCTCAACGGCGTGAAAATCTTCAACAAGGAAGGCAAGGCGATCGGCTTCATCAAGCTGCCCGAGCGTTGCCCGAACCTCGTTTTCGGTGGCAAGAAGAAGAACCGCCTCTATATGGCGTCCAGCCATTCGGTCTACGCGCTGTTCGTGGAAACCCGCGGCGCCGTCTGATCGGCTGTTTTGAATGACTGACTTGCGGGGCCGGATCTGTGAACGATCCGGCCCTGCTTGCATTTTCGGGTGCATGATGTCGGTTCTGCCGTTACTTCTGCGTCTTCCATGCAGAAGGGAGAAATCCATGCTCTACGCCATCCTGTGTTACGCCCATGAGGAAACCGTTTTCGCCTGGTCCAAGGACGAGGAGGCTGCCGTCATGGAAAAACTTTACGCCTTGCAGGAGCCGCTGGCGAAAGCCGGCAAGCTTGGCCCGGTCGGGCGGCTGATGCCGACGACGGCGGCGACCACGGTGCGCAAGGGCCGCGACGAGCCGCTGGTGCTCGACGGTCCCTTTGCCGAAACCAAGGAAGTGCTGCTCGGTTTTTACACCGCTGAATTCGAGACGCTGGATGAGGCCGTCACCTTCGCCAAGGACCTGTCTGCCGTCAATCCCGGCTCCAGCTCCTATGAAATCCGGCCGTTCTACGTTTTCCATCCCGGCGATGCGCAGGTTGGGGCAGGTGGTGCATCATGACCGATCTCGGCTGGATCGAACTGGCGCTGACGGCGGCGCGGCCGCAGGCACTGGGCGCACTCCTGCGTTATTTCCGTGATCTCGATACGGCGGAAGAAGCGTTTCAGGAAGCCTGCCTGCGCGCCATCCGCACCTGGCCGGACAAGGGGCCGCCGCGTGATCCCGCCGCATGGCTGATCTTTGTCGGACGCAACAGCGGTGTCGACCAGGTCCGCAAACGCGCCAAGAACGAGCCGCTGCCGGAAGAGGCGGCGTTTTCCGATCTTTCCGATGCCGAAGAGGATATCGCCGACCGGCTGGACAATGCCCATTACCGCGACGACATTTTGCGGCTGATGTTCATCTGCTGCCATCCGGAACTGCCCAACACCCAGCAGATCGCGCTGTCGCTTCGGATCGTGTCGGGCCTCACCGTGCCGCAGATCGCCAAGGCCTTTCTGGTCTCGGATGCGGCGATGGAACAGCGCATCACCCGCGCCAAGGCCCGCATTGCCAGAGCCCAGAGCGAGAAGAGGCCGGGTGACAAGGGTGTCGTCGGTTTCGAGGCACCGGATGCCTATGAACGGGCCGCGCGGCTGAAAACCGTGGCGGCGATGATCTATCTGGTCTTCAACGAAGGATATTCGTCCGGCGTCAACAATCCCGACAGCCTCACGCTTTGCGAGGAGGCGATCCGGCTGGTGCGCATCCTGTTGCGGATTTTTCCGGCAGAACCGGAGATCATGGGGCTGGCAACCCTGATGCTGCTGCAGCATGCCCGCGCCGGCGCCCGGTTCGACGAGGCCGGGCAGATTATTCTGCTCGAACAGCAGGATCGTTCACTGTGGGACAAAAAGCTGATCGCCGAAGCGCTCGCCATGCTCGACAAGGCGGTGCGGCACAGGAGCGGCGGGCCCTACCAGTTGCAGGCGGCGATTGCTGCCCTGCACGCCCGCGCCGAAAAGCCGGAAGATACCGACTGGTGGCAGATCGATCTTCTCTATCAGGCGCTGGAACACCTGCAGCCGTCGCCGGTCGTTACCCTCAATCGCGCGGTTGCGGTCTCGAAGGCGGAAGGCCCGGAGGAGGCTCTGGCGCTGATTGCCACGGTGGCGGCGCCACTCGACGGGTATTTCTATTTTCACGGCGTGCGCGGAGGGTTGCTGATGCAGGCCGGGCAAAAGGCCGAGGCACGCGAAGCCTTCGACCGCGCCATATCGCTCGCCAATTCGCCGGCGGAAGCCGCGCATATCCGCATGCAGATCGACCGGCTGGGGGAGGTGGGGACATAAAATTCTCCGCCCCCTGTCGGTTTCCCGTATCGCCATGCGTCCTAGGTTCACATTCACAGCGATGCGTTAAAACCAGAGGAGAAAGCCATGACCGCCCAATATCAGTTGCAGCTCGTTCGCGAATTCGATGTGCCAGCCGAAAAGCTCTTCAAGGTCTGGGCAACGCCGGAGCGCTATGGCGAATGGTTCTGCCCGCTGCCGTGGAAGGTGACCGAGGCGCGCATGGATCTGCGCACCGGTGGCGACAGTTTTATCCTGATGGAAGGTCCGGAAGGCGAAAAGATCCCCAATACCGGCGTCTATCTGGAAGTCGTGCCCAACAGGAAGATCGTTTTCACCGATGCCTTCACCAAGGCATGGGAGCCGTCAGACAAGCCGTTCATGACCGGTATCATCGAATTCGAGGACCTCGGCAACGGCCGCACGCGTTATACCGCGACTGCCCTTCACTGGACGGAGGAAGACATGGAAACCCACAAGCAGATGGGTTTCGAGGAAGGCTGGGGCATCGTCGCCGGCCAGATGGCGGAGATCGCCAGGACGTTCTGAGCTTTGGCGAGTCTTTTCAGGCGTTTGCCAGGCATGTTTGCGTGTTGGATTCAATCAGCGAGAGGCGGCGGATATATCTGTCGCCTCCGCCATGTTGAAGGATATGTGCTTCACCCGCAGATTTCGCCCGTCGCCGCAACCTTCTGAAATCGGAATCGTTTCGCCCATCGAAATCTTCGAAGGATGGCTTCGAAAGTTTCACATTTGTGCCGGCTGCCGGCGATATCTATGTGAGGCTATCGAACAACGGAAATTTTGGGCGCATGGAACTCGGTCTTTATACTTTTGCGGATGTCGATCCGAACGCGGTCAACAAGGGTGCGGAAGCGCATCGGCGGCTGAAGGATCTTCTTGAAGAGATCGAGCTGGCCGATCAGGTCGGGCTCGACGTGTTTGGGCTGGGCGAACATCACCGCGTCGATTATGCGGCATCGTCTCCCTCGACCGTGCTGGCCGCCGCCGCCGTGCGCACGAAAAACATTCGCCTTTCCAGTGCCGTTACCGTTCTCTCTTCGGATGAGCCGGTGCGGGTGTTCCAGCAGTTTTCGACCGTCGACCTGCTGTCGGATGGGCGTGCGGAAATCATGGCGGGGCGCGGTTCCTTCATCGAATCCTTCCCGCTGTTCGGTTACGATCTCGCCGATTACGACCAGCTGTTTTCCGAAAAGCTCGACCTGCTGCTCGCCATTCGCGATCAGGAAGTGGTGAGCTGGAACGAAGGCAAGCTGCGCCCGCCGATCAATGGGCGCGGCGTCTATCCGCGCCCGCTGCAGGAAAAGCTGCCGATCTGGATCGCCGTTGGCGGCACGCCGGAATCGGTGGCGCGGGCAGGGGCCATGGGCCTGCCGCTGGCCATCGCCATTATCGGCGGTGAATATCGCCGGTTTGCGCCGATGTTCGATCTTTACCGCGAGGCCGCTCGCCGCGCCGGTCAGGACCCGTCGACGCTGAAGACCAGCATCAATGTGCATGGCTTCATTGCCGATACGACTGAAGCCGCTGCCGATCAGTTTTATGGTCCGCAGGCCGAGGTGATGAACCGGCTTGGCCGCGAACGTGGCTGGGGACCGACCAATCGTGCGCATTTCGATGCGGCGCGTGGGGCCCAGGGCAATCTTTTCCTCGGTGAGCCGGAAGTGGTGGCGGAAAAGATCGTCGCGGCGCACGCGGTGTTCAAAAACGACCGGTTCATGCTGCAGATGGCGATCGGTCTGATGCCGCATGCGCAGATCATGCGCGGCATCGAACTTTACGGCACGAAAGTAGCACCTCTGGTCAGAAAGGAATTGACCGGATCGTCCGATGGCGCGAAACCGGCTGCCTGACAAGCCGGCCTTGGGGGAAGGCCGCGAGACACGATGATAGGAAGAATGCACGCATGGTGATTTCCACCGAAGAAGAGCTGCAGAAGCTCAAGGATATCGGGCGCCTCTGCGCCGTGGCCGTGGAAACCATGGCAAAGGCTCTGGAGCCGGGCATCACCACCCGTGAACTCGACCTGATCGGCCGCAAGATCCTCGAGGATAATGGCGCGCAATCGGCCCCGGAATTCTGCTATGAATTTCCGGGCGCCACCTGCATCAGCGTCAACGAGGAAGTGGCGCACGGCATTCCCGGCGATCGCCGCATCGAGGCGGGTGATCTCGTCAATATCGACGTGTCGGCCGTCAAGGACGGTTTTTTTGGCGATACCGGTTCGTCCTTCGCCGTGCCGCCGGTCAGCAAACAGATCGAAAAGCTTTGCCGTGACGGCCGTCGCGCGTTGTGGACCGGTCTGCAGCAGGTCAGGACCGGCAAGCCGATCGCCGGTATCGGCAATGCCATCGGCGCCTTCGCCACCAAGAACCGCTATACGCTGATCTCCAACCTTGCCAGCCACGGCGTCGGCCGCTCGCTGCATGAGGAGCCGAAGGAAGTTTCCACCTGGCCGGACCCGGATGAAACCCGGATCATGGAAGAGGGGCTGGTCTTCACCATCGAGCCTTTCCTGTCGCTCGGCGGTACCTGGGCGGAAGATGGCGGCAATGGTGATCCATGGACGCTTTACAGCGATCCGCGCGCGCCAACCGTGCAATACGAGCATACGATCGTTGTTACCCGCAACGGCCCGCTCATCCTGACGCTGCCGAACTGAGGTTTTTCGAAAGGCGCCATCTGTCGGTGGCGCCTCAATCCGCCTGATCGCAGCGATCAGAATTTGTGGTTTGTCAGGCTGTAGGCCGGGTGCGATAAGCCGCCCATGTCCTCTTCTCCTTCTTCTTCTTCCTCGCTCTGGATCGGCCTTGCCGGCGCTGCCGCCATGGCCGGTGCCATGGGGTTTGGCCGTTTCGTCTACACGCCGATCCTGCCGGGCATGATCACCGGTATTCCGCTGTCCTCGGCTGATGCCGGCACGATCGCCGCCGGCAATTTTGCCGGTTATCTGCTCGGCGCTATCGCCTCGGCCTATGGCTGGGCGGCGGGCCGGGAGCGCAAGGTGGCGCTCGCCGGTCTGCTGGCGTCTGTCGTGCTTCTGGCGGCCATGGGGCTGACGACGTCGGTCGCCACCTTCACCGTCATTCGCTTTCTTGCCGGTGCGGCCAGCGCGCTTGCCATGCTGTTCACCTCGACGATCGTGATGATGCATGCGGCGGGACGCCCGACGATCGGCATGCTGCATTTCGGCGGCGTCGGTGTCGGCATCGCTCTGTCCTCGCTGCTGGTTCTGGGGGTAAATGCCTTGGCGGGGGATGCGGCGCATGGCTGGCGTCTCGACTGGTTCGCTTCGGCGGCTGTCGTCCTTGCCATCTTTGTCTTCGTTCAGCGTTTCCTGCCCAGGCCGCAGGGTGACGCAAAAAGCGTGGCCGAGCCGCCGCTTGTCTGGCGCCTGCCGCTGATCATGACGGTTTTGTCCTACGGCCTTTACGGTTTCGGTTATGTCATCACCGCCACCTTCCTCGTCGCCATTGCGCGCATGGGCAATACCGGGCCGATGATCGAGTTTCTCGTGTGGTTCGTGGCCGGCTGTGCGGCGGCGGTGTCGCTGTTCGCATGGAACCCGATCGCGCGCCGGATCGGCCTTGGTGGGGCCTATCTCGCGGCCATCGTCGTGCTTCTGATCGGCGTCGTCGCGTCTGTCGAACTGCCGCCGGTGGCCGGCACGCTGGTGGGTGGCTTTCTGCTCGGCGCGACCTTCATGGTGATCACCGCCTTCGGTCTGCAACTCGGCCGCCGTTTCGCGCCGCAAAGCCCGCGCCGGGCGATCGCCGTGGTCACCGCCGCCTTCGGAACCGGTCAGATCATCGGGCCGCTGGTGGCGGGTTTTGTGGCCGAGCGTACGGGGAGCTTTACCGCACCGTCGCTGCTGGCCGCCGGAGTGCTGGTCGCGGCCATTGCACTGTCACTGCCGCTGCTGCGTGAGCGCGGCTAAAATGTCCACGGTTACAAATAGGTAACAAACGGCAAGCCCCATTGCCGCTCCCTTGGACTTGCCTTAGTTTCGCGCTTAAAGGTCCACCCGACCATTGTTAGATTCGAACTCAGGAAAGCAGCCGCTCCGTGTTCCACTCCTTCTTCCCCCGACCAAAACTGTTTTTCCTGTCCGCTGCCTTGTGGACGGCCGTCTGCATCTTCGTGTGGTATGCCGTCGGCCCGCAAATGGGTGCCGCTCTCGGCATGCCGCCGCTTGAGGCAGGCCAGCAGGCACCCCTCGGGCTTGCCTATTTCCTCACCCCGGACAATCTCTGGTTCTATCTCTATTTCACCATCTTCGTGCTGATCTTTGGCGGTGTCTGGAAGCTGATCGACCGGGATCACCCGTGGTCGAACTGGTCCATCTGGGGATCGGCCTTCATCATCTTCATCGCCTATTTCGTCGTGCAGATTTCGGTGGCGCTGAACAACTGGCGTGGTCCGTTCTTCGATCTTTTCCAGCGCGCGCTCGAAAAGCAGCCCGGCATCACGGCTGGACAGTTTTATGACCTGCAGCTGCGTTTCCTTGAAATCGGCATGGTCGGCGTGGCGATGAACGTCGTTACTGCCTACTTCACCAGCCATTACGTCTTCCGCTGGCGCACGGCCATGAACGATTTCTACCTGTCGAAATGGGACAAGCTTCGCCATATCGAAGGTGCCTCGCAGCGTGTTCAGGAAGATACGATGCGATTTGCGTCCATTGTCGAAGGTCTTGGCGTCGTGCTGATCAATTCGATCATGACGCTGGTCGTCTTCCTGCCGCTGCTGTTCCAGATGTCGGTGCATGTCACTGAAATCCCACTGCTCGGAGCCATTCCGCATTCGCTGTTCTGGCTGGCGCTCCTGTGGTCTGTTTTTGGTACAGTCTTGCTTGCCGTCGTCGGCATCAAGCTGCCGGGCCTTCAGTTCCGCAATCAGCGCGTCGAAGCGGCCTTCCGCAAGGAGCTGGTCTATGGTGAAGACCACGAGGATCGGGCGCAGCCGCCGACCATGCGCGAGCTGTTTTCCAATGTGCGCAAGAACTATTTCCGCATGTACTGGCACTACCTGTACTTCAACGTCGCCCGCTACACGTTTGGTCAGCTCGATGCGATCATTCTGACATTCATGCTGATCCCGACCATCGTTGCCGCCAAGATCACCATGGGGATCTGGCAGCAGATCGCCACCGCGTTCGGCCAGGTCAGCGACAGTTTTCAGTATCTGGTCAGCTCCTGGTCGACGATCATCGAGCTTCTGTCGATCCGCAAGCGTCTGGTTGCCTTCGAGGCCGCCATTGATGACCAGCCTCTGCCGGTGATCGACCAGAACTATCTGGAGCGTGAAGCCGAAGGCGGCGAGATGGCGGCGAACAAGCCGACCTGATTTCTCAATAAAACACACAGCAGTTTTGGCCGCGCCGGGTGAAAAGTCCGGCGCGGTTTTGTTTTGGGCTTGGGGCAGGCGGTATCGGTATCAAGTTTGGCATTTCAGGCTTCCGCCTGCCCCGACCGCGCTTTCGGCATTTCGCCTTGGCAACGACCATCACCAGAACCGGACACAAAGCCGGAGGAGGAGGCCGGTTCGCGATCCCGGTGCCCATCCGATGACCTCGCGATTATCCGCTCACCTGCCGGAGCGTGGATGAAATGGACGCAGGAAAAATGCGAAGTGGCTGTTTTCGAACGATTAAAAAAATAATCGGGGTGCTGAACGTCCACGTCTGCGGAAAGCGGCGTTAGACTGGTGTCTTACGACAGCGCCGCAGTGCGGGTGCGCAAAAGATTGACGCCCCATCCGGCCACACAGCCGATCGCCGCACCGGCCGCCTTGATCAGCGCGTCGTCGGGATTGGCATGGCGGCTGGGGGATATGAACTGCAGCAGTTCGATGCCGCCGGCTCCGAGCAGCAGCAGGACGGCGCAAAGCTTCCAGTGGCGTGGATAGGTGATCACGAACAGGAAGGCCATGACGGCAAAAGCACCGGCGCGGTCGACATTGACCGGCAGAAAGTCGTGCGGGCGCATCTCGATCGGCGAGACGGTGGCGAAGATCACAAAGGCGAGCACCAGCCAGGGCAGGGTTTTCAGGAGTGTTCTTGTCATTCAGCTGTCATAATCCGGCTGGAGCGCGTTGGGAAATCATATCGCCGGGCGTCGTTAAAGACCTGATGAGGGCGCTGAAACGGGAAGGGCCTGCCTCAGGCCTGCCGACGCCGTCGTCTCGTTGCCGGACAGCATCGCCATCGCTTGCGAATGGGTAACGCATGCGACATCCTGCATGCCGCAGACGTCGGTCACCAGCCGTTCCATCGCCCGCCAATAGGCGCCGGCATTCATCTCGACGAAGTGAAAGCCGATCTGCAGCGGAATGCGCTTGCCGTCATATTGCTTGTCGAAGGCGGCCTTGAAGGCGGAATAGGCGCGTTCCTCGAACTCCGCCGAGCGGCTGGGGTTTTCGATGCCGGCCGAATGGCGGATGAACAGATTGTAGTCCATGGCGATGATCGGTCGCTGCTGCGGGCCTTCGGGAATGGTCGGCAGGCCGAAACGGAAAACGCCGTCCTTTTCCTCCGGCACTTCCGGCCCGCGCGTGACCGGGCTTGCGTCATACACGAAACCGGCCTGACGTTCCGCCTGCATCAGCGCCGGACCCTGGCTGAGATAGGGCGCGCGAAAACCGCGAATGCCGGTTTTGACGAAATCCTGCCAGCCGGCCGGCTCCTGTTCAGCAGCATCATTGGCCACCCATGCATTGGAGAGCACGTTTCGGAACGTTTTCAGTTCCTGCGTCCACTCCTGCGAGGTCCATTCGCCACCATCGAAATGGCCGCATGTATGGCTGGCAATCTCGTTACCCTCTTCCTTCGCCTGCCAGACATGGCCCAAACGGATGCGGGCTTCCTCTTTCGTCTGGGCAAAACCGATATTGGAGCGGCCCGGCTTCTGGCCCGGTCCCTGATAGGTTTTCGCCGATGCGCGGTCGATGACGAGGGTGCAGGAGAGAAAATAGGTGAAGCGGGCGTTTGTGCGTTTGGCGATATCGCGGCTGCGCTGCCACAGATCGTTGCTGCCGGCGCCATCGAAGGAAATCAGCACCAGCTGTTTCGGCTTTTCCGCGGCCATGGCTGCAGGTGCAGCGAGCGTCGCCGGGATGGCGGCAAACAGGGTGAGGGCGAGCAAAGACGATACGCGGGACATAAAAACCTGTCGAAAATCATTTTCGGATAGAATTCCTGGCAATGGCTTCTGCGTCGAGATTGCGGCGAAGCTTTGTGCGTGATGACAAAATTTAGGCTGCGTCTCGTGGTCATCCTGCACGTTCGGCGTTAACAAGCTTTCGTGAAATGCACGAAGGGCCTTACATGCGCGGCAAAATGCGCTAGAAGGCGGTCTTTCCGCATTCAGAGGCCCGGCGGCCGGAGACTGGCATGGCAAATAACGACGACAGCTTCATTCGCGAAGTGAACGACGAACTGCGCTCGGAGCAGATGAGCAAGGCGTGGAAGCGTTTTGGCCGCATCCTCATCGGTGCGGCAGTGCTTCTCGTCGTCGGTGTTGCCGGTCATCGCGGTTACGAATACTGGCATTCCAACAACGCGTCCGCTTCCGGCGACCGTTTCGTGACGGCACTCGACCTTGCCGGCGACAAGAAGAATGACGAGGCGCTCGCAGCCTTCTCCGAACTCGAGAAGGATGGCACCGGTTCCTATCCGGTTCTGGCCAAGCTGCGCACCGCCGCACTTCAGGCAGAGAAGGGCGACAAGGCTGCGGCAATTGCCACCTTCCAGGCCATTTCCAAGGACAATGCCGTGCCGGCGCTGGTGCGCGACACCGCCAAGCTGCGCGCCGCCTTCCTGCTGGTCGATACGGCCGGCTATGAACAGGTTGCCGCCGAAGCCGAGGTGCTGAGCAGCGACGGCCATGCGCTGCGTTTTTCGGCGCGCGAAGTGTTGGGTCTGGCCGCCTACAAGGCAGACAACATGAAGCAGGCCAAGGACTGGTTCACGCAGATCACCAATGCTGCCGACGCGCCGCGCAATGTCGCCAGCCGCGCGCAGATCATGCTCGACAACATCGCCGCATCCGGCAAGGCGCCCTGATTTTCGGCCAGACGGCTGAAGGTGCCCAAGAAGAGAAAGAAACCACATGAGCTTCACCGTCGCCATCGTCGGACGCCCGAATGTCGGCAAGTCGACGCTGTTCAACCGGCTGGTCGGCAAGAAGCTTGCGCTGGTCGATGATACGCCGGGCGTTACCCGCGACCGTCGTCCCGGCGATGCCAAGCTCGTCGATCTGCGCTTCACCATCATCGATACCGCCGGTCTCGAAGAAGCCGGTGCCGATACGCTTGAAGGCCGCATGCGCGCCCAGACGGAGATGGCGATCGAGGAAGCCGACCTGACGCTGTTCGTCGTCGATGCCAAGGCGGGGCTGACGCCGCTCGACAAGACGTTTGGCGAACTGCTGCGCCGCAGTGGCAAGCCGGTCGTGCTGGTTGCCAACAAGTCCGAAGCCAAGGGCTCGGATGGCGGTTTCTACGACGCCTATACGCTCGGCCTCGGCGAGCCGGTGCCGATCTCGGCCGAACATGGCCAGGGCATGATCGATCTGCGCGACGCCATCGTCGAGGCCATCGGCGAAGAGGTTGCTTTCCCGGAAGAGGTCGATGAGGCCGAGACCAATGTCGACGTGCGCGACAGCGATTTCGACGACGAGGATGAAGATGCAGACGGCCTTTACGACGAGACCCTGCCGCTTCGCGTAGCAATCGTCGGCCGTCCGAATGCCGGCAAGTCGACGTTGATCAACCGTTTTCTCGGTGAAGACCGGCTTTTGACCGGCCCGGAAGCCGGCATTACCCGCGACAGCATTTCCGTCGAATGGGACTGGCGCGGCCGCACCATCAAGATGTTCGACACCGCCGGCATGCGCCGCAAGGCGCGCGTGCAGGAAAAGCTGGAAAAGCTGTCAGTTGCCGATGCGCTGCGCTCCATCCGCTTTGCCGAAACGGTCGTCATCGTGTTCGATGCCACCATCCCGTTCGAAAAGCAGGACCTGCAGATCGCCGATCTGGTACTGCGCGAAGGCCGTGCCGCGGTTCTCGCCTTCAACAAGTGGGACATGATCGAGGATCCGCAGGCGTTTCTGACCGATCTGCATGAAAAGACCGCACGGCTGCTGCCGCAGGCCCGCGGCATCCGCGCTGTGCCGATTTCCGGCCAGACCGGTTACGGCCTCGACAAGCTGATGCAGAGCATCGTCGACACCGACAAGGTCTGGAACAAGCGCATCTCGACCGCCAAGCTGAACCGCTGGCTCGACCAGACCACGACTCAGCATCCGCCACCGGCCGTTTCCGGCCGCCGCCTGAAGCTGAAATACATGACGCAGGTCAAGGCCCGTCCGCCGGCTTTCATGGTGTCCTGCACACGTCCCGACGCGCTGCCGGAAAGTTATGTGCGTTACATGACCAACACGTTGCGCACCGACTTCCAGATGCCCGGCGTGCCGATCCGCATTCACTTCAAGGCGGGTGAAAACCCGTTCGAAGGTCGCCGCAGAAAGCGCTGATCGCGTGTAAAAAATGATATCCGTCACCCGTATGGGTGGTGACGGATATCTTTTGATCGTCTGATATGCCCGAGCCGACATGGCCGTGGCTTTGCGATTGTCGCTTTATGATATCGGGTGGCGTTTTCCAGGACGCTAGCCCGACATGTGCGATCCATCCCGATGATCCGGCCGCTGCCATGTTCGGCGGCATTCGCCTTTTTTTCCACATTCATAATTTTGCTTTGGTCTGTGTGCAGTCACGCGCCGGGGCACGGATATGTTCAATTGGTTCACAGGGTTAAGGGCTGTGTGCCACTGCTGGCATTACGCCAGCAGAGAGGGGAATGAAATGGTTCGCATGACACTTGCGATCGTTCTCGGCGTGTCTTCCGGTCCGGCCGCGCTGGCCGAGGAAATCGCCTTCAATTATCGGCCGAGCGTCGCCATCAAGCCCGGCAAGGCATTGCTGCTGAAGGGCGTGCGCGGCAAGAACTGCAACGACCCGGCGCCGGAATGGGACGAGGTCGTTGCAAAACTGCCGGTCTCTGCCACCGGCACGTTTTCGGATGGTGGGCTTGGTATCGTGCGGAGCCGCAAGTGCGGCAAGGCGGTGCCGGCACGCGGGATCAAGTTCACCGCAACAACGAAGGGTCG
This sequence comes from Neorhizobium sp. JUb45, assembly GCF_004343585.1. Lineage (GTDB taxonomy): Bacteria > Pseudomonadota > Alphaproteobacteria > Rhizobiales > Rhizobiaceae > Neorhizobium. Next base: position 743,756 of record NZ_SLYW01000001.1, read on the forward strand.
CGAAAAACTCACCGTGTTTCGCGACCGGGTTGCCGTCACCGTCTTCTGACATGCAGGTTTAGGCACCTGCCGGCGACGGAAGTGGCAGAGGGCGCGGGCCTCTGCTTGCTATTTCGTTGCGCTTGTGTTCGACTGCGACCATGGCTTGTGACTCTGGGAGGGGACAGCAAGCCGTTTCGATCAATGGGAGGAGGAATCCATGATCATTGCAGGTCTCGTCGCCGCCATCTGTCTGGGTATCGGAAGCGTGTTGTTTTTCCACTGGCGGGATGAAAACATCGGCTGATCCGGCTGATTGAAGCTTCCTTCGTTTGATGACGTGCCTGTGGTGCGGATGAATCTCTCATCCGCCGCCTTTGGCGCTTTGCATCCTGTTCAGTCCTGCCTGTACCGGCGTCACTCTGCCGGTGCCGGCAGGGCTTTCAGTGTTTGTGCCTTGAGCACGTTGGACAGGAACTGCCGCGAGGCCGCTTCCCACGTGAACTTTCGAGCATGGGCGCGGGCGTCTGCGCGTGAGCACGACAGCGCTGCAAGGCAGGCTTCGCGCAGGTCTTCGTTCAGCGCACCGGCGCCGCAGCCTTCCTCAAGGATATCGACCGGTCCCATCACCGGATAGGCTGCGACGGGCACGCCGCTTGCCAGCGCTTCGAGGATCGTGTTGCCGAACGTGTCGGTCCTGGAAGGAAAAACGAAGACGTCGGCCTGGGCATAGGCGCGGGCAAGTTCTTCGCCGGTCTTGATGCCGGTGAACAGCACGTCCGGGTATCTGCGCTGCAGCTCGGCGCGATCCGGGCCATCACCGACAACCACTTTCGAACCCGGCAGATCGAGATCAAGAAAGGCCGGCAGGTTCTTTTCCACCGCGACGCGGCCAACCGTCATGAAGATCGGCCGGGGCAGGTCAAAAGGGCGGTCGTCCTGATCCATCGGGTGAAACACCGTCTGGTCGATGCCGCGGCTCCAGCGCAGAAGGTTCTTGATGCCAAGTTTCGACAGTTCGCGCTCAAGGCTGCCCGTCGCCACCATGCAGCCATTGCCGGCATTGTGAAACCAGCGCACGAAGGCGTTCAGCCAGCGCAGCGGAATGGGGAAGCGGGCGGCCACATATTCGGGAAAGCGGGTGTGATAGCTGGTGGAGAAGGGCATGTGGTTCTTCAGGCACCAGCGGCGTGCCATCAGCCCGAGCGGTCCTTCGGTGGCGATATGCACCGCCGTCGGGCCGGATGCCTTGATGGCGGCGGCGACCTGCCAGTAGGTGGCGACCGACAGGCGGATTTCCGGATAGGTGGGGCAGGGCACGCTGGAAAAGTCCTGCGGCGTCACCATGGCGACATCCACGCCCATGCGGGTGAGTTCGCGATTGGTGTTTTCGATCGAGCGAACGACGCCGTTGATCTGCGGATACCAGGCATCGGAAACGATGGTAATTCTGGTCATGACCGGCTTGAAACCCCTTTTGCCCGTCGCTCTGCCGCAATTTCGCCGACTCATGGCGGTTGTTGCAGCCTTGCTGTTCTATCGCCGAGCTGTGTGACAGGCGAATGTCGGGCCGTGGGCAAGGCTGCCGACAGTTTGATTTGCGAGCGCCGCAACCACCGCTTATGTATTGATCGATTGTTTGTTGATGGATTTGTTCATGCGTATTTTCCGGTCGCTGTCCCTTGGTCTGCTGTCGGGTGTTGCGGCAATAGGCATTTTCATGGGTGTCAATCAGCTGACCGGCAACGAGCATGAAGTGATTGCGGGCGAGCTCTATCGCTCCGCCCAGCCGGGAGGTGAGGAGATCGACAGCCTCGTGCGCCGCCATGGCATCAAGACCATCATCAATCTGCGCAACGAGACACGCGGTCAGTGGTATGCGGAGGAAAAGTCTGCAGCCGAGCGCAATGGCGTGAGGTTGATCGACTATCCGATCAGCTCGGGAGCAATTCTGCCGGTGGAAGGCAGCGAGGAACTGGCGCAGATCATGCGCGATGCGGAAAAGCCGATCCTGATCCATTGTGAACATGGCGCCAACCGGACCGGGCTTGCCTCGGCGATCTATGTCGGAGCGGTCGCGCAGCGCAGCGAACTGTTTTCCGAGCTGCAGCTGTCACCCTATTACGGCCATGTGCCGATCCCCGGCATCGGCCGCTATGCGATGTGGCAGTCCTGGGACAAATTCGAGGAAACCATCGGTTTCTGAGGGAGACGGCGGGCATGACCCGCCGTTTTGTATTTTACTGGGCTGCGATGCTGAAATCCTGATCGAAGCTGAATTTTTCGCCGCTGCTGATGTCGTTGATCGTATAGGTGACCACGTAATTGCCGGCGGGTGCGCCATCGAGTGTCAGGGTGAAGTCCATCGAGAATTCTGTGATGGCGTTGTGGCTCTGCAGCACGTTCTTCACAAAACCCTTCTGGTCGGTGACGACGGCGCCCTTGTCGTCCTTCAGCACCAGGTCGGCGACAAAATTCGTCTCGTACATCTCGCCCGGCAGTTCCTTCCAGCCGAAACCGATCGGTTCGACATAGGTGATGACCGGTTCACCCTGCTTGAAGACGGTGCCCTGCTTTTCCTGATAGATGCCATAACCGCCTGATTTCTGGGCAACGAAGGTGACGATGCGTTCGCTGAACGGCACCTTTGCCCAGGCCTCGTACATCTTTGTTTCGGCCTTGGTGAGGTTTTCCAGTGCATCGGCGTGGGCAGCCGTCGCCAAAGGTAAAAACGACAGGGACAGAACGGTCAGGGTAGCAAAAACGGCGCGCATGTTTTCCTCCGGAGATGGCCAATACCATGTTCGCGAAGTATCACGTAAATCCATTGAGATTGTGTGATTTATATCCGTAAGAAAACGGCGCCGGCCGAGAGAAAAACACGGCGCGGTTTCTGGTTTTTTCTTTCAGCGCGGTAGAAGAGACGGATCGATCAGCGCGCCGTGATGGCCGATGACCGTGGTTGCGACGGCGGCGCCATGGGCGGCGGCCTCGGCCGGCGTTGCGCCGGTCAACAGGCGTGACAGGAAGCCGCCGTTAAAACTGTCGCCGGCGCTGGTCGTGTCGACCACGGCCTTTGCCTCCACGGCCGGCACATGCTGTACGTCACCGCCAAAACTCAGCGTCACGCCGTTGGGGCCGTCCTTGACCACGACATTGGCGACGCCGAGGGCGTGGTAACGGGCAATGGTTGCGGCGACGTCCGCGTCGCCGAAATGGGCCTTTTCGTCGTCGAAGCTCGGCAGCACGAGGGTCGAGGCGCGGGCGCCATCCTCGATCGTCTTCAGCATGACGTCTTTACCGGCCCAGAGGCGCGGGCGGATGTTGGGGTCGAAGGCGACCGTCTTGCCGGCTGCTTTTGCGCGACGCAGTTCGGAAAACAGCGTGTCGATGGCGTCGGGGGCGAGAATGCCCAGCGTGATGCCGGAGAAATAGATGATGTCGGAGGCTTCGATGGCGCGGCGCAGGTGGTCTGCATCGTCGGCCAGCTTTTTGGCGGCGGCGGTGTCGCGCCAGTAGCTGAAGGTGCGCTCGCCGTCCTTCAGGGTGATGAGGTAGAGGCCGGGTGTCTTGGCCGCGATCTGGCGGATATGACTGGTGCCGATCCCGGCACCCTGCATCATCGCCAGCATTTCGCCGGAGAGCGGATCGTCACCGAGGGCGGTGAAATAATCGACGGACCAATCGGCGGGCAGACAGGCGCGGGAATACCAGGCGGTGTTGAATGTGTCGCCGGCAAAGCCGCGTCGCAACAGGCCATCACCCGCCTGCGACAGTTCCACCATGCATTCGCCGATCGACAAAAACTTTCCGCCCAAAACCGTTCTCCCAACAATTTTCGTCATTTGGCGATACGCGATGATGGTTTGGGAGGCAAGGGTGGAGTGGCGGCTCGGCTTGATGGCAAACCTTCCAATCTCCGATTTCGTCATCCCAGGGCTTGTCCCTAGGATCTAACCACGCAGATGATATGAGGCCGTTGCAGATCCTCGGGACAAGCCCGAGGATGACGATGGAGAGGTTTGCCACCTTTGTTTACAGGCCGAGAGCAGAAGCCTTACGCCTCCGGCGGCCGATCCATATGATAACACGCCGCCGACTGGCCCGGACGCACCAGTTCGGTCACCGGCATCTTGGTGCGACAGATATCCGTCGCCTTCCAGCAGCGTGGCTGGAAAGGGCAGCCCGGCGGCGGGTTCATCGGCGAGGGCGGATCGCCCTGCAGGCGGATGCGGCTACGTTGGCGGGCAAGTTTCGGGTCGGGGATCGGGGCCGCCGAAAAGAGGGCCTGCGTATAGGGATGCGCCGGGTGGTTGAACACGGTGGCGCAGTCGCCGGCTTCAACGATGCGGCCGAGATACAGCACCAGAACATCATCCGAAATCAGCCGCACGACGGACAAGTCGTGGCTGATGAAGATCAGGATGAGGCCGAACTCCTTGCGCAGCTTGCGCAACAGCGTGATCACCTGTCCTTGGATCGACACGTCGAGCGCCGAGACCGGCTCGTCGCAGACGATCAGTTTTGGCCGCGTGATGACGGCGCGGGCGATGCCGATACGCTGGGCCTGACCGCCGGAAAACTCGTGCGGATAACGGTTGATCATTTCCGGCACGAGGCCGACGGCGTTCATGATCTCGCGCACCCGCTCGGTGCGCTGGGCGCGGTTGAGCTTTGGTTCGAACACGGTCAGCGGTTCGGCGATGATATCGCCCACCGTCATGCGCGGATCGAGCGAGGCGATCGGATCCTGAAAGATGATCTGCATGTCGCGGCGCGCCATGCGGATCTGTTCCGGCGAAAGGTCCAGCAGGTTCTTGCCCTGCCAGACAACCCGGCCTTTCTGGGCACGGATCAATTGCAGGATGGACCGGCCGAGCGTGGATTTGCCGCAGCCGCTTTCGCCGACGATGCCGAGCGTGCGGCCTTCCTTCAGTTCGAACGACACGTCGTTGACGGCCGTCAGCATGGTCGGCTTCTTGAAGAAGGACTTTGCCTGGATCTCGAACTGGGTGGTGAGGTTTTCGACCTTGAGCAGGGTCGGGGCTGACAATGTCTGATCCAATGTTTGCTGATTAGGCATGGGTCAACAGCTCCTCGAGACGCGGGAAGGGGTGGAAACAGGCGGCGCAATGCTGCGGCGCCACGGTTTCGAGCTGTGGTGGACCATCGATACAGTCGTCTTCCGCCTTGGGACAGCGCGGCGAGAAATTGCAGCCTTTTGGCAGATGCTGCAGGTTGGGCGGGCGGCCGGGAATGACGACGAGTTCATCGACATCCTGATCGGGCCGAGGGATCGCCGCATGCAGGGCTGCAGTGTAGGGATGGGCCGGGTTTTCGTACAGCTCGTCCACCGGCGCTTCCTCGACGATGCGTCCGGCATACATGACGGCAACACGGTCGGCGAGGCCGGCAACGACGCCGAGATCGTGGGTGATCATCAACAGCGCCGTGTTCATCTCGGCGGTCAGATCGTTGAAGAGGTCGAGGATCTGCGCCTGTATGGTGACGTCGAGTGCTGTGGTCGGTTCGTCGGCAATCAGCAGTTTCGGTTTGGTGAGCAGCGCCATGGCGATGACGATGCGCTGGCGCATGCCGCCCGACAGTTCGTGCGGGTAGAGATTGAAGCGGCGGGTCGGGTCAGGGATGCCGACACGTTTCAACATATCCAGCGCCTCGACGGAGGCCGCACGGGCGGTGAAGCCGCGATGAATCTCAAGCTGTTCCGTCAGTTGCCGGGAGATCTTGAGAGATGGATTCAAGGCGGTCATCGGGTCCTGAAAGACCATGGCCATGTCCTTGCCGCGCACCTTGTCGAGTTCGCGCGGTTTCAGCGCCAGCACATCGCGGCCTTCCAGAAGCGCCTGACCGGAGGTCTGGCCGTTCTTGGCGAGCAGGCCCATCAGGCCGAGGAATGTCTGGCTCTTTCCCGATCCGCTCTCGCCGACGATGGCGATGCGCTCGCCGCGCTTGACGGTGAGGTTCATGCCCGACACGGCCTTCACGTCGCCATCCGGCGTCTTGAAGGTGATCGAATAGTCCTTCAACTCGAGAAGGACGTCGTTTTTAATTGTGTCTGTCATGTCAGCGATCCTTCGGGTCGAACGCATCGCGCAGGCCGTCGCCGATGAACAGCAGGCTAAGCAGAAGCGAGACGAGGAAGACGGCCGGGAAGGCCAGAAGCCACGGCATGCTTTCCATGGCATCGGTGCCTTCGGCAATCAGCGTGCCGAGCGAGGTCAGCGGTTCCTGAACGCCGAAACCGAGATAGGAAAGAAAGCTCTCGGTCGCGATGATTTCCGGCACGGTGAGGGCCGCAAAAATGACCACCGGCCCGACGAGGTTCGGGATGATGTGTTTTGTGATGATCTTCAGCGGCTTCTGGCCGGAAGCGCGGGCGGCCTCGACGAATTCGCGGTGTTTCAGCGACAGTGTCTGGCCGCGCACGATGCGGGCCATGGTCAGCCATTCCAGTGCGCCGATCGCTGCGAAGAGCAGGTAGACGTTGCGGCCAAAGATGACCATCAGCAGGATGACGAACAGGATGTAGGGAAGCGCGTACATGATGTCGACGAAGCGCATCATGATCGAATCCAGACGTCCGCCGAAATAACCGGAAATCGCGCCGTAAAGCACGCCGATCACCACCGAGACCAGCGTGGCGACGAAGGCGACGGCGAGCGAGACGCGGGTGCCGTAGAGCACGCGGGCCAAGAGGTCGCGGCCGTTTGGGTCGGTGCCAAAATAGTGGCCGTCTTCCCAGGAGGGCGGGGCGCGGAAGGCGGCCCAGTCCGGGTCTTCGTAACCGTGCGGGATAAAGTAGGGGCCGAGGAAGGCGGCGAGGATGAGCAGCGCCAGGACAACGATCGATACGACCGCCGCCTTGTTGCGACAGAGCCTGCGCATGGCGTCTTTTGTCAGCGAACGACCTTCCGGGGAAAGACCTTCCGCTTCCAGCAGTTCGGCTGCGAGCAGCTCTCTTTTTGCGGGATTGAGGATCATCTGTTTCTCACTTTCGGGTCAAGCCAGGCATAGGCGATGTCGACGATGAGGTTCAGGAAGACGATCAGCACCATGTAGAAAATGACCGTGCCGAGAACCATGCCGTAATCGCGGTTGAGTGCGGCGTTGATGAAGTAGCGGCCGATGCCGGGAAGCCCAAAAATGCTTTCGACGACCAGCGAGCCGGTGAGAAGGTAACTTGCCGCGGGGCCGAGATAGGAAACCACCGGCATCATGGCGGGTTTGAGCGCATGGCGCATGACCGTTAGGCGCGGGCCGATGCCCTTGGCCTTGGCGGTGCGGATAAAGTTCTGGTTCATCACCTCGATCATCGAACCGCGGGTGATACGCGAGATGCGCCCCGCATGCGGCAGCGCCATGACGACGACCGGCAGAACAAGGAATTTCAGCGAGCCATCCCCCCAGCCGCCGACGGGCAGCCACGCAAGCTGGATGCCGAACACAAGTTGGAGGATGGGGGCGATGAGAAAGTTCGGGAACACGACGCCCACCAGAATCATCGCGCCGAGGACGTAGTCCGGCATCTTGTTCTGATAGAGCGCCCCAAGACAGCCGACGGCGACGCCGATGATGATGGCAAGTGCGAAGGCCGTCATGCCGAGCGTGAACGTGTAGGGCAGGCCGATCATGATCTGCTGGGCGACGTTGAAGTCCTCGCTGGAGAAGGAAGGACCAAGGTCGCCGCGCAGCAGATCGCCGACGTAATAGAAATATTGCTGGATCAGCGGCTTATCCAGATTGTAGTGGGCCGCGAGGTTCTGGAGGATCGCCGGGGGCAGCGAGCGTTCGCCATCGAACGGGCCGCCGGGTGCGAGGCGAAGGACGAAAAAGCAGGCTGTCACGGCGATCCACAAGACCGGGATCGTCGACAGCAATCGACGGAAGGCATAACTGAGCATATTGGTTCGGATCGGGTCTTTTTACCTCGGCGTGATGAAGCGCCCTAAAGCGCTACAGCGTCGTGCACGATGAACGCGCACGACGCTGCCAGACAAAAGAGCCTAGACTCCCTGTTATTCTTTGATCGAGAGCCAGCGCGTGCGGTGTGTATCCTGCACGTTGTCTTCGAAACCCGAGATTTTCGGAGAAACCACGTTTTTGGAAACGTAGTAGTAGATCGGCAGCGCGGCTGAATCGTCGAGTGCGATCTGTTCGGCCTGCTTGAAGAGCTCTGCGCGCTTCTTCAGATCCTTGTTGGCATTGCCATCGCGGATCAGCTTGTCGTATTCGGCGTTTGTCCAGCGACCATAGTTGTTCGGAACGCCGGTCATCAGCAGGTTGAGAAAATTGTCCGGGTCGTTGTAGTCGGCGAGCCAGCCTGCGCGACCGACCTGCACGTCACCACGCTGCAGCTGGTCGTAATGCACCTTGGTTTCGGCATTGACGAGCTGAACGTTGACGCCGAGCGGCTTCCACATGGCGGCGATCGCAACAGCGATGCGCTTGTGGTTGTCGTTGGTGTTGTACTTCAGTTCCAGCGACAGCGGCTTGTCCGGGCCGAAACCTGCTTCGGTCAAAAGCTTCTTGGCTTCCTCGACCTTCTGCTTGTAGGGCTCGTCCTTCCACGAAACGTAAGCCGGCTCGCCATAGTTGGCAGTGCCCGGCGGAACCCAGGAATAGGCCGGCAGTTCGCCGGTGCCCAGAATCTGCGGGCCGATCACTTCGCGGTTGATCGCCATGGAGAGCGCCTGACGGACGCGCTTGTCGGCGGTCGGGCCTTTCTGCGAGTTGATGACGTAATAATAGAGACCGGAGAACGGGGCGACATGCGCCTGGCCCGGCAGGTTCTTCTTCATCCACTCGTACTGGTCGGTCGGGAAGTCGGTGAGGATGTCGAATTCACCGGCGCGGTAACGCTTCAGTGCGGCTTCCTGATCTTCCAGAACGAAGAACTTTGCGCCGTCGATCTTGATGTCGGCTGCGCCGTAATACTGGTCGTTCTTGGTGGTGGTGACGTGGGAACCCGGAACCCATTCGACCGGCTTGTATGGGCCGTTGGTGACGATCGTGCCGATCTTCACCCAGTCTGCGCCCTTGGCTTCCACGACGTGCTTGGGCAGCGGATAGGCCGTGTAATGCATCAGGGCGTTGATGAAATAGGGAGTGGGGTTTTCAAGGGTGATTTCGAGCGTCTTGTCGTCGATCGCCTTCACGCCGAGTTGGCTGGCATCGGCGATTTCGCCCTTGTTGATCTTTTCAGCGTTCTTGATCGTGTATTGCAGGTAGGCGTAGTCGGCAGCGGCCTTCGGGTCCATCAGGCGCTGGAAGGCGAAAACGAAGTCGCCGGCGGTGACCGGCTTGCCGTCGGACCACTTGATGCCGTCGCGCAGCTTGAAAGTGTAGACGAGGCCGTCGTCGGAGATGGTCCAGCTTTCGGCCTGACCCGGGATCGGGTTGACCTTGGCATCTTCGGTCACGAGGCCTTCAAAGATGTCGCCGGCGATGCGGTTTTCCCAGTCACCGGACAATTTCTGTGGATCGAGCGACTGCGGATCGCCGCCATTGTGGATATTGATCGTCGCTGCCTGGGCGGAACAGGCCAGCAATGCGCCAAACATTGCCGTCGCCAAAAACTTCTTGCTGAAGTGATACATGGGAAACCCCCACCTTTCTAAGGCTTCTAAGCCTCTTTTTCATTCATGTTCCCGTTTTCCGACATGCGGAAAGGCGGCAGACTAGTGCCGCAATTGGGACATTGTAACCCCCCGAATTTTTGGGGGTTGTGCGTCACCAACTATGAGCATGTCATCGAGATTGCACCTATCGCGATCAAAATACCGTTCAAAACTCTGTTACGAACGGTCTGGCTGCTCTCGGTTGCCTTTTGTCTCACGGGGCTTAGTTTGGCAGGAACCGAACTCTACGAGAGGTATATGCTTATGATTTCGCAGGCAGGAATCCGATCCGATTGGTGGCGCGGGGCCGTGATCTATCAGGTCTATCCGCGCTCCTTCCAGGACACCACGGGTGACGGGCTGGGCGACATCAAGGGCATTACCGGAAGGCTGGGGCATATTGCCTCGCTCGGCGTCGACGCCATCTGGCTGTCCCCGTTTTTCACTTCGCCGATGGCCGACATGGGCTATGACGTTTCGGACTATTGCAATGTCGATCCGATGTTCGGCACGCTTGCCGATTTCGACGAGATGATGACGGAGGCGCATCGGCTCGGCCTGAAGGTCATTATCGATCAGGTGATTTCCCACACATCCGACCAGCACCCGTGGTTCATCGAAAGCCGGTCGAGCCGCACCAATGCGAAGGCCGACTGGTTCGTCTGGGCCGATCCCAAGCCGGACGGCACGGCGCCGACCAACTGGCTCTCCATCTTCGGCGGGCCGGGCTGGGAATGGGATGGCGTGCGCAAGCAATATTACATGCACAACTTTCTCATCTCGCAGCCGGATCTCAATTTTCACAATCCGGATGTGCAGGATGCCATGCTGGACACGGTCAAATTCTGGCTCGACCGCGGCGTCGACGGCTTTCGCCTCGACACCGTGAACTATTATTTCCACGACAAACAGCTGCGCAACAATCCGCCGATGGTCTATGACACAGACGGCGCCGGGATGGAGACCGACACCAATCCCTATTCGATGCAGAACCACCTCTATGACAAGACGCAGCCGGAAAACATTGATTTCCTAAAGCGTTTTCGCGCGCTGCTGGACAGTTACGAGGGCAGGGCGAGTGTCGGTGAGGTGGGCGACGGGCCGCGTTCGCTGAACACGCTGGCGCTCTACACGACCGGCAATGACAAGCTGCACATGTGCTACACGTTCGACCTGCTGGGACCGGCGTTTTCGGCAAGTTATATCCGCAAGGTTATGCAGACGGTGCTCGACACGGTGGTCAACGGCTGGGTCTGCTGGGCGTTTTCCAACCACGATGTTATCCGTCACGTCACCCGTTTTATCGAGACACCGGAGGAGCAGGACCGCGTTGCAAAGATTTCCGCGACGCTGATTGCCACGCTGCGCGGTTCGATCTGCCTTTATCAGGGCGAGGAACTGGGCCTGACGGAAGCCGAACTTTCCTTCGAGGATCTGCGCGACCCCTATGGCATCCGCTTCTGGCCGGCCTTCAAGGGCCGCGACGGATGCCGCACGCCGATGGTGTGGGACAGCGCCAAGCCGCATGCGGGCTTCACCGATGGCAGCAAGACATGGCTGCCGGTGCCAGCCGAACATGCCGTGCGCGCCGTCGATGCGCAGGAAAAACTGGCGGTTTCGGTGCTGGCGCATTACCGCGCGACGATCGCTTTCCGCAAATCGCATGCGGCGCTGATCGACGGCGACATGACGTTTATCGAGACCAATCAGGATCTGCTGGCCTTCGAGCGTGAGAAGGGCGGCGAAAAGCTGCTGTTCGTCTACAATCTCACCCGCGAGCCGCAGAATTTTACGCTGCCGAAGCGGTTGGCGGGTGTAATGCCGGTCAACCTGCCGGGCTTCGTGTCGACGCTTGAGGGCGGTGTCGTCAAGCTCGATGCCATCGATGTGTTTTGCGCGCGGGTGTGAGCTTTTGGCTCATGCTTCGGCGTAACTGTTCGGCTCACCCCGTACCCGCGAAATATCGCGGATTGGCGGGGCGCCGAACAGGCGGCGATATTCGCGGCTGAACTGCGAGGGGCTGTCGTAGCCGACCCGGTGCGCTGCGGTGGCGGCGTCCAGTGCTTCGGCCAATATCATCCGGCGGGCTTCCTGCAGGCGCAGCTGTTTCTGGTATTGCAGCGGGCTCATGGCCGTCACTTCGCGAAAATGTTCGTGCAGCGAAGATGAACTCATGTTGGCTTCGCTGGCGACGCGATCGATGGAAAACGGTTTTGCGTAATTGTCGCGGATCCAGGAAATCGCGCGGTTGACCTGCTGCAGGCGGCTTTCCGGCATCAGCATGTGGCGCACCTTGTGGGCCTGTTCGCCGCGCATCAGCCGGTAGAGCAATTCGCGTTCGGCCAGCGGTGCGAGGAAATCGATATCCTCCGGCGTGTCGAGCAGGTGGGTCAGGCGCAGAGCGGCATCGAGAAAACTCGGCGAGGCTTCGCTGACGCACAGGCCCTTGCCGCAGCGGGCCGAGGGCAGTTCGGTGGCCGGGCGCGGCATTTCCATCAGCATCGAGCCAAGCGCCGCCATGTCGAGCGCCAGAAGCAGCGACATATAGGGCTTTTCCGGGCTGGCCTCGACGATGCGGTTGATGACCGGCAGTTCGACCGAGACCACGAGATGGCGGCCGGCGCCGTATTCATAGGTGTGGTCGGCAAGCGTCACATGTTTGGTGCCCTGCACGACGATGCAGAGCGACGGCTGGGTGACGCCGCGCACCGGTTCGGTGGGGTTGGACATGCGGATCAGCGACAGATTGGGAATTTTTGTCGGATGAACGCCGTCGCAATCGGTGTGTTGTGCAATTTTTGTGACAAGTGTTGCGAGGTGATCCATCACGTCTTCTCCAGGCCGTATGTTGAAAACGGCCATTTTACAGCCGTATTCGATGATCCCTTCTACAATTGGAAATGGTTTTTTGCCAGAGGCCAAAACAGGCTTTCGTAGAATTGTGCAATCATCGCGGAGGTCTGGTCTACCGTGTTCGGCGGCGAAGGGCGCATATGGTGGCCATCGGATGGCGCAAGCCGGTGCCACCCATCACCACAAACCAACAGAGGAGACGGTCATGACCGGATTGACACAGCTATTGCACACCGCTCGCCTGATGGTGGGCAATCTTGTCCGCTTCGTCGAGCGGCAGATCGCCGAACGGCGTGCCGCCAAGCCGCGCCGTTACTTGAACGGCTGATCTGTATATCGGTGCACCCAACGGAAAAGGCCCGCGATCGCTCGCGGGCCTTTCGTCATTTCAGCATTCAGGCAGTGCCCGCATCTCAATCGAAATGCAGCTCGCGCTCGCCCTGTTCGTCGCGGATGCAGGTCTGCAGGCCGATCTTGTTCAGAATGTTGAGGAACGGGCGGGGTGCCAGCTCTTCGACGTTGGCCATCTTCTTGACGTCCCATTCGCCGGTGGCGACCAGCATCGCTGCCGCGACAGGCGGAACGCCTGCCGTGTAGGAGATGCCCTGGCTGCCGACTTCGTTGAAGGCTTCCTTGTGGTCGGCGACGTTGTAGATGAACACCGTGCGTTCCTTGCCGTCCTTCGTGCCCTTGACGAAGTCACCGATGCAGGTCTTGCCTTCATATTCCGGCGCCAGCGACGAAGGGTCGGGCAGGCAGGCCTTTACGACCTTGAGCGGCACGACTTCCGAGCCGTCAGCGAGTTTTACGGGCTGTTCGGACAGAAGGCCGATGTTTTTGAGGACGGTGAAGACGTTGATGTAGTGATCACCAAAGCCCATCCAGAAGCGCACGTCGGCGCCGTCCATGTTCTTGGCCAGCGAATGCACTTCGTCATGGCCGCAGAGATAGGCGCGGCGGGTGCCGACGACCGGCAGGTCGTAGTCCTTGCCGATTTCGAACATCTTGTTGACGTTCCATTCGCCGCCCTGCCACGAATAGACAACACCGGTGAACTCGCGGAAGTTGATTTCCGGGTCAAAATTGGTGGCGAAATATTTGCCATGGCTGCCGGCATTGATGTCGACGATATCGACGTCCGTGACGGTATCGAGATATTCGTCCTTGGCCAGACGCGCATAGGCGTTGACGACGCCCGGATCAAAACCGGCGCCGAGGATGGCGGTGATGCCCTTTTCCTCGCATTCTGCAGCGCGCTTCCACTCGTAGTTACCGTACCACGGCGGCGTTTCGCAGATCTTGTTCGGCTCTTCGTGGATGGCGGTGTCGATATAGGCGACGCCGGTATCCATGCAGGCGCGCAGCACCGACATGTTCAAGAAAGCGGTGCCGACATTGATAACGATCTGGCTGCCGGTCTTTACGATCAGGGCCTTGGTGGCTTCGATGTCCAGCGCGTCGAGCGCGTGACCTTCGAGCACGCCTTCCTGCTTCATCGCCTTCTTCTCGTGGACCGAGGCGATGATGGCGTCGCATTTCGACTTGGTGCGCGATGCGATATTTATATCACCGAGGACATCGTTGTTCTGCGCACACTTGTGGGCAACGACCTGTGCGACGCCGCCGGCGCCGATGATGAGCACGTTCTTTTTCATTCTGGGGACCACTCCTTGCGTCCAATCGTCAGAAAGTCTTGTCCTGTGGGCCTTTGGCCCTTTCTGATCAGGAAAGGCTCTGTTCGTAGTCCGTGTAGTCAAACTCACGGACCGTCCTGAGGCTGCCATCCAGTTCCCGAATGGCGATTGCCGGCATTTTCACGCCGTTAAACCAGTTTTTCTTGACCATCGTGTAGCCGGCAGCATCCTGGAACGAGATGCGGTCGCCGACCTTTACCTCTTCGGGGAAGTCGAATTCCCCAAAAATGTCTCCGGCAAGGCATGACTTGCCGCAGACCATCGCACGATGGGGTCCCTGGTTCGGGTGAACCTTGGCATTCTCACGATAGATCAGGAGATCCAGCATGTGTGCTTCGATGGAACTATCCACCACGACAAGGTTCTTGCCGTTGTAAAGGGTGTCGAGGACGGTGGTTTCCAGCGTCGTCGATCTGGTGATCGAGGCTTCGCCCGGCTCGAGATAGACCTGCACGCCATATTCGCCGGAGAAGCGCTTCAAGCGCTCGGCAAACTGGTCGACCGGGTAATCATCGCCGGTGAAATGGATGCCGCCGCCAAGCGAAACCCATTCGGCCTTCTTCAGCAGCGGCGCGAATTTTTCTTCGATGTCGCCCAGCATGCGGTCGAACAGGGCAAAATCCTTGTTCTCGCAGTTGTTGTGGATCATGAAGCCGGTGATCATGTCCATGACCGGCTCGACCTGTTTCAGATCCCATTCGCCCAGCCGCGAGAAGGGGCGGGCTGGGTCTGCCAGATCGAAGCTCGACGACGAGACGCCGGGGTTGAGGCGCAGGCCGCGGGTGATACCGGAAGACTGGCCTTCGAAACGCTGCAGCTGGCCGATCGAGTTGAAGATGATCTTGTCGGCGTGCGACACGACCTCGTCGATCTCGTAATCGGCATAAGCCACGGAATAGGCGTGGGTTTCCTTGCCGAAACGTTCGTGGCCGAGACGGACTTCATTCAGCGAGGACGAGGTGGTGCCGTCCATGTAATCGCGCATGAAATCGAAGACGGACCATGTGGCGAAACATTTCAGTGCCAGCAATGCCTTGGCGCCCGACTTCTCACGCACAGCGGCAATCCGTTCCATGTTCTGGAGCAGTTTGGACTTGTCGATGAGGTAGTAAGGTGTCTGCAGCATTTTTGTCGGGTGGCCTTCTTACGGTTATTCTAAAACGTAAGGGGGCCTATTGCCTGACGCAGATGACATCTTCAAGACCCAACACGCGATTGTTTGCCCGAAAAGGTACTAGTTCACGAGCTTGTCGTAATCGGCGTGGGATCCGATCCAGAACCAGATGACGTTGTCACCCTCCTTGATGGCGAGTGCGCGCCAGGATTTCCCCACGCGGGCGGACCAGAATTTGCCCAGCGATTTGAAATGCAGCGACGGGTGCTTCGGGTCAGTTTTCAGCAGTTCGAAATTCGCGTCGGCGAGGTTTTGCACCTGTCGCGGCAGCCGGTGGTAGGTGTCCCAAAATCCGGCCGTCGCGTGATGGTTCACAGAGGCCGTGTCCTTCCGGCCCGAAATTCGGCAAGGGCGCCCTCGGCGAGCCTATCGAGCTTTCCGCCCGCGCTGTCGTTTTCGATCCGTCTATCCCATTGAGCGGCCTGAAAGGCCTCAAACCAGGCGGAAAAGGCTTCCAGCTCCTCGCTGTTCAGTTCGGATACGGATTTTTCGATCTGTTCGAGCTTGGTCATGTCGGAACTCTAAATCAGGCGGCTGTGGGCGATATAGCAGAATACCCAGTTCTGTTGAAGTTCAGCTTTTTATTGCGATTTGCAAAATTGACAGTTCATCATATCGTGGCGCCGCGCCGCCCACCGGAACTTCCTCAGGCGCATTCGAAAACGTCGCATGCATTTTGCCAGATCAACCGAGGGAAAATCATGAGCAGCAATTTCATTACGACCAAGGACGGCACGCAGATTTTTTACAAGGACTGGGGCGCCAAGGATGCGCAGCCGGTCGTTTTCCATCATGGCTGGCCGCTTTCGGCCGATGACTGGGATGCGCAGATGCTGTTCTTTCTCCACGAAGGATTTCGTGTCATCGCGCATGACCGGCGTGGCCATGGCCGTTCCAGCCAGACCGATACCGGCAATGAGATGGATACCTATGCCGCCGATGTCGCCGAGCTTGCCGCGCATCTGAACTTGAAAAACGCCATCCATGTCGGCCACTCCACCGGTGGCGGCGAGGTGACGCGTTATGTCGCCAAATTCGGCCAACCGCAGGGACGGGTTGCCAAGGCGGTGCTGATTGGTGCCGTGCCGCCGGTGATGGTGAAAAGCGACAAGAACCCCGGCGGGCTGCCGCTGGAAGTGTTCGACGGGTTTCGCAAGGCGCAGGCCGCCAACCGGGCGCAGTTCTTTCTCGATATACCGACCGGGCCGTTCTACGGCTATAATCGGCCAGGGGCAGAGGTCTCCGAGGGCGTTATCCGCAACTGGTGGCGACAGGGCATGATGGGCGGCACCAAGGCCCATTACGATTGCATCAAGGCGTTTTCCGAAACGGATTTCACCGAGGATCTGAAGGTGATCGATGTGCCGGTGCTGGTGATGCATGGCACGGACGACCAGATCGTGCCCTTCGAGGATTCAGCGCCGTTGTCCGTCAAGCTTCTGAAGAACGGCACGCTCAAGGTTTATGACGGCAAGCCGCATGGCGTGGCGACGACCGATCCCGATCTCGTCAATGCAGATTTGTTGGCGTTTTTCCGGGCGTAGTTGCTTAGTGGTCGTCATGCTCGGGCCTTGTCCCGAGCATCTGCTGCGTTGGCGTTTTGGCATGCGCGGTTGGATCCTCGGGACAGGCCCGAGGATGACGTCGAGAGAGGCTTTGTCGCCCCTGTTCAAATCAGCTGGAACTTGTCCACATCCACCATGCCCATGTCCGATATTTTCAGATGCGGGATGACCGGCAGCGGCAGAAAAGCCACCTGCAGGAACGGCTCTTCAAGAGTCGTTCCAAGGGCATAGGCGGACTTTCTCAAGTCATGCAGCGTGTCGCGCACCCACTCGTATGGCTCAAGGCTCATCAGGCCGGCGACGGGAAGCGCGATCTCGCCGGTGACCTTGCCGTCTTCCACCACGACGAAACCGCCGTGGATTTCGCCGAGCCGGTTGGCGGCCAGCGCCATGTCGTCCTCGGAAACGCCGACAACGCAGATATTGTGGCTGTCATGGCCGACGGTGGAGGCGATCGCGCCCTTCTTCAGGCCAAAACCCTGCACGAAACCATTGGCATGGTTGCCGTTTTTGCCGTGGCGCTCGATGACCGCGACCTTGATGATATCGCGCTCCAGATCGACGGTGGTCTGGTTGCCGGAGACCGGTAGGCGGTAACGGCGGTGTTCGGTGATGATTTTTCCGGGCATGACGCCGATGACCGGTGTTTCGCCTTCCGCGACCGGAACGCCGAAATGCATGGCCTGAACGGGGCGGGCTTTGACACTGTCCAGGCCGACCGGGGCGACGGGCTTGCGGGTGGAAAACAGTTCATCGGTGACCTTGCGACCGGCTGCAAAAACGATGTCCGCCTTGCAGTTTTCGAGACTGTCGATGATGACGAGATCGGCACGCCAGCCGGGGGCGACGAGGCCGCGATCACGCAGGCCAAATGCCTTGGCGGCGGAGATGGAGGCGGCGCGATAGACGGCAAGCGGCTCGACACCGTTGGCGATTGCCGTGCGGATCATGTAGTCGAGATGACCCTGTTCGGCGATGTCGAGCGGATTGCGATCGTCGGTGCAGAGCGCCAGATAGGGCGACAGGCGTTCGGTGAGGATCGGCATAAGCGCGTGTAGATCCTTTGAGACCGAGCCTTCGCGCACGAGGATGTGCATGCCCTTGCGGATCTTTTCGAGCGCTTCTTCCGCCGTCGTGCATTCGTGTTCGGTACGGATGCCGGCCGACAGGTAACCGTTGAGATCGAGCCCGCGCAGCAGCGGCGCGTGGCCGTCGATGTGGTCACCATAGAAGGCGTCGAGCTTGGCGAGGCAGGTCGGGTCCTTGTGGATGACGCCCGGAAAATTCATGAACTCGGCAAGGCCGATGACTTTTGGGTGATCGCGGAAGGGCAGGAGCTTTTCGATGGGCAGATCGGCACCGGCGGTTTCCAGATGCGTGGCGGGCACGCAGGACGACAGCTGGACGCGGATGTCCATGATCGTCTGTTCGGCGCTGTCGAGGAAAAACCGGATGCCATCCGCGCCGATGACATTGGCGATCTCGTGCGGATCGCAGATGGCCGTGGTGACGCCATAGGGCAGAACGCAGCGGTCGAATTCATGCGGGGTGACGAGCGAGCTCTCGATATGCAGATGCGTGTCGATGAAGCCGGGGACGACGATCTTTCCGGAAATGTCGATCTCCGTCTTGCCGACGTAATCGCCGCAGGTGCCGACGATGCGATCACTACAGATGGCGATGTCGGAGGCCACGAGTTCGCCGGTGACGAGATCGAAGAATTGTCCGCCCTTCAGCACGATATCCGCAGGCTCGCGGCCGGTGCCCTGGTCTATGAGGGTTTCGAGGCGATGGCTCATGGAGGGCTCCTGATACTGAATTGATTCCTCTCTTTAGCCGCTTGCCGGCAAAACGGGGAGGGGGATGAAGAATATAGCGTTCGTCAGGTGCTGCGCGGAATTGTCATTGTCGGGATGATCGACGGCGGCATATGGTGTGGGCATGACCACTCAGATGCCTTCTACAGTGACACCCGATGGCCCGATCATCGTCTTCGATGCCGAATGCATTCTCTGCTCGGCCAATGCGCAGTTCGTGCTGCGTCATGATCATGCCCACCGGTTTCGGCTGGCCTCTATGCAGGGAGAGGTCGGTGCCGCGCTCTATCGGCGCTTTGGTATCGATCCAGCCGATCCCGAGACGATGATCGTGGTGGAAGGCGACAAGGCCTTGCGCGACAGCGATGCGGTTCTGGCGATCTATCGCGAACTGGGCTGGCCGTGGAAAGCTGCCGGTGTAGCGCGGCTCGTGCCGCGTTTCCTGCGCGATCCGCTCTATCGACTGATTGCCCGCAATCGCTACCGGATTTTCGGAAAGCACGAGGTCTGCTGGCTGCCGTCGCCCGAGCATGCGGATCGTTTTCTGTGAAGACGGTTCTTGTGATCGGTGGATATGGCGGTTTTGGCGCGCGGCTTTCTCGCAGGCTGGCTGGCGACGGCTGGCGGGTTCTGGTCGCTGGCCGCAATCTGGAGGCCGCACGTGCGTTCGCCGCCGGCATGGCCAATGCGCAGGCCGTGCGGGCCGACCGCGGGGGCGACCTGACGTCGATCCTGAAGGCGCATATGCCGCTGCTGCTGATCGATGCGGCCGGGCCGTTTCAGGGCAGCGATTACCGGGTGGCCGAAGCCTGTATCGAAAACGGCGTCCATTACATCGATCTGGCCGATGCGCGCGCCTTCGTGTCCGGCATTGCTGCGCTGGACGAAAGGGCGAGGGCCGCCGGTATCGTCGTGATTTCCGGCGCTTCCAGCGTTCCGGCCATGTCGGGTGCCATCATCGCGGAGCTGGCGCGGGATATGGACCAGGTGTGCTCCGTTTCGATGGCGATCAGCGCCTCCAGCCGCGCGGCTGCCGGCGCTTCGGTGGCGGCGGCGATCCTCAGTTTTGTCGGCAAGCCGATACGCCTGTGGCGCGGAAAACGCTGGCGGCATCAGACCGGCTGGCATGGTCTCAAGCGGGTTCGTTATCAACTGGCGGGCCGCCCGGCCATTTCCCGGCTGGTGGCGTTCTCGGACGTGCCTGACCTCGATATCGTACCCGCGAGAGTGAAAGGGCGGCCGGCTACCGTCTTTCGCGCCGGGCCGGAATTTTCGTTTCAGCTGCTGATGCTGTGGCTGTTGAGCTGGCCGGTGAAATGGGGCTGGATCAACTCCCTGTCGCCACTGGCGCGGTGGCTGAGACCGCTGCAGCGCCTGAGTGCCAATCTCGGCAGCGACCGCTCGGCGATGATGGTCGAGGTGAAGGGGCGATGCAGCGGCGCATTCGTCGGCCGGCGCTGGACGCTGATTGCGGAAGATGGCCATGGGCCGGAGGTGCCGACCATGGCGGCGCAGCGGCTGGCCAGCAGGCTGGCGGAGGGCCGGCTTGCCGCCGGTGCAAGGTCTGCCGCCGGCGAATTGTCGTTGGACGATTTCGCGCCATTGCTGGATGCCATGTCGATCCATCGGCAGGTGGAGGTGCAAGACTATCTGCCACTCTACCGGCGTGTGATGGGGCAGGCTTATGACGCGCTGCCGCTGCCGATGCGCGACATACATGATGTGTTCGGCGATGCCGGTGCGGCCGGCAAGGCGACGGTGACGCGCGGGCGCTCACGTCTGGCAGGGCTGATTGCCGATCTTGTCCGGTTCCCACCGCCGGGAGAATACGACCTGCACGTGTCCTTCGAGGAAGAGGGCGGGGTGGAACGCTGGACGCGCGATTTCGGCGGCCATGTGTTTGTCAGCGAACTCAGCCAGTCCGGTCGCCATCTTGTCGAGCGTTTTGGACCGATGCGGTTCTATTTCGACCTGCCGTCCGATGCGTCTGGCCTGACCATGATCATGAAAAAATGGACGATATTCCGCGTGCCTATGCCGCTATCCCTGGCGCCGAAAAGCGTGGCGCGGGAATGGGGCGAGGGCGAGGATTTCTGGTTCGACGTGCCGGTTGCTCTGCCGCTGATCGGTGATCTGGTTCACTATCGCGGCCGGTTGCGGCGCCTCTAAAACGAACGGGCGCCAAAAGGCGCCCGCTGCATTTCCAAAAAGGTCCGATTACTCGGCAGCGACGGTCTTGCCGCCTTCCCACTTGTAGACCGAGAAGGTCTGCGAGGTGAGGTCGCCGGTTTCGCCATAGGTGAGTTCGCCGATGGCGGTCTTGATGCCGGTGCCATCCCTGAGCGCTGCGGCGACGGCTTCCGCGTCGTCGGTGCTGCCGGCCTTGGCGATGCCGGCGGCGATGACTTCGACGGCGGCATAGGTGTTCAGCGTGAACGCTTCGGCCGGGATGTTCTTGGCGATCAGCGCTGCTGCTGCTGCCTTGCTGTCTTCGTTCTTCAGCGCGTCGGCGGCGTTGGTGTAGATCGTGCCATTGGCGGCGTCGCCGCCGGTTGCGACATACTCGCTGTTCGACAGGCCGTCACCGGCGACCAGCTGCACGGCCATGCCGGCATCCTTCATCTGGCGAACCAGCAGGCCTGCTTCCGGGTGGTAGCCGCCGAAATAAAGAACTTCGACGCCCTCGGACTTCATGCGGGTGACGAGCGCGGTGAAATCCTTGTCGCCCGGATTGAGCGCATCGTTGAAGACTTCGGTGACGCCGGCAGCATTGAGCGATGCCTTGAAGGCGTCGGCCAGACCCTTGCCGTACTGGGCCTTGTCGTTGAGGATGGCGATCTTCTTGTCCTTGAACTTCTCAACGACATATTTTGCGGCAACTTCCGCCTGCTGATCGTCACGACCGCAGGTGCGGAAAACGGTGGAGAGGCCCTGTGCCGTCAGTTCCGGAGCGGTGGCCGTCGGGGTGACCATCAGCGCGCCGTTTTCGGCGAAGACGAGTGAGGCGGGAACCGATACGCCAGACGTGACGGGACCGACGACGAAGCGGATGTCATCGGCGATCAGCTGGTTGGCAGCCGAGACGCCCTGCTTCGGGTCGCCGGCATCGTCAGCGATCTTCAGGACGAGCTTTTCGCCGTTGATGCCGCCCTTCTTGTTGATTTCCTCGACAGCGGTTTCCGCACCGTTTTTGATCTGCGCTCCAATGGCGGCGACCGGGCCGGTGAGCGGCGCCATGAGGCCGATGGTGATGTCAGCATGTGCGTCAGTTGCCGCGAGTGGGGCAAAGGCCAGCGTGGCGGCGAGCGCCGCAGTGATTGTCTTCAATGTCATGTCCGTCTCCTTGGGGCACGGGCCTCCCAACCCGTTTCTTGATCATGCAGCGGCCCTGCCAACCCGACCCTCGGCCTTGCCGTATCTCATCGGGAAAGGGGACGCTGCGTCCGTTCCGCGCGCGACCATGTTTGGCTCGCGGCGCAGTCGGCAATTTTTCTAAGAATATTCGTAGATTCACGCAAGAAGATAACCGAAAGCTGCGACGTTTCGGCGTATTAATTCAAAGCTTATCGCGCGGGAGTGAAGGGCCGGCATATGCCGACCCTCGCAAACATCAAATTCAGGCAACCGCGCCGAACTGGGCCTCGTGCAGGCGGGCATAGGCGCCACGTTTGGCGATCAGGCCGGCATGCGAGCCTTCCTCCAGAATGCCTTGCGGACCCATGACGACGATACGATCAGCATTGCGGATGGTGGCGAGGCGATGGGCGACGACCAGCGTGGTGCGGCCGCGCGACAATTCGCCGAGCGCCTGCTGGATGGCGTATTCGGTGGCCGAGTCGAGCGCCGATGTGGCTTCATCTAGGATCAGGATCGGCGGGTCCTTCAGGAAAATGCGGGCAATCGCCAGACGCTGCTTCTGGCCGCCCGACAGTTTGACGCCGCGCTCGCCCACCGGCGTGTCGAGACCTTCCGGCAGGGACAGGATGAATTCGTCGAGTGCTGCACGGCGCAGCGCATCGATGATTTCCTCGTCAGTCGCGCCGAGGCGGCCATAGGCGATGTTTTCGCGGATGGTCGAGCCGAACAGGAAGACGTCCTGCTGTACGAGGCCGATCTGGTTGCGCAACGAGCCTTGCGTCATGTCGCGGATGTCGATGCCGTCGATCATGATCGCGCCTGCATCGACTTCATAAAAGCGCGGCAGCAGCGAGCAGAGCGTCGTTTTGCCCGCACCGGAAGCGCCGACAAAGGCGATGGTTTCGCCCGGTGCGATTTTCAGGTTCAGGTGTTCGAACACCTTTGACTTGCCGTCGTAGCTGAAGGCGACGTCGCGGTATTCGATGGCGCCGGCCAGGTGTGTCACCGCGCGGGCATCCGGCTTGTCGGCAATATCGGGGGCGGTATCGATCAGCGCCGTGAAGCGCGAGAAGCCGGCAATGCCCTTCGGATAGGATTCGATCACCGAGGTGATCTTGTCGATCGGCCGGAAGAACACGTTGACCAGCAGCAGGAAGCCGACGAAACCGCCATAGGTGAGCTCGCCCTGGATGACCAGATAGGTGCCGAATATCATCACCATCAGCTGCACCAGACGGGTGCTGAGATAACTCATGGTGATGCTGGCGGTCATATAGGCATAGGCGTTCAGCTTGGTGGTCTTGTAGCCTTCGTTATTGGCGGCAAACAGCTGGCGCTCGTAATCCTCGTTGGCGAAGGCTTTGACGACGCGGATGCCGCCGACGCTTTCCTGAACGCGGGTGTTGAAATCGCCGACCTGACGGAAAAGCTTGCGCCAGTTGGTGGTCATGCGCGCACCGTAGCGGCTGACCAGCCAGGTCATGAAGGGCACGATGACGGTGGTCATCATCGCCAGCTTCCAGTTGACCGTGAACATCAGCAGGAAGGCGCCGATGAAGGTCATGATGGCGATGAACAGGTCTTCCGGGCCGTGATGGGCGATTTCGCCGACCTCTTCCAGATCCTTGGTCACGTGGGTGATCAACTGGCCGGTGCGGTTGTTGTCGAAATAGCGGAAGGACAGTTTCTGGATATGGTCAAAGGCCTGCCGGCGCATGTCAGTCTCGATCGAGATGCCAAGCGCGTGGCCCCAGTAGTTCACCACCGCCATCAGGCCGGTGTTGAAGACGTAAATGACGAGGAGGGCGGCGGCGGTGGCGGCAATCCAGCCCCAGTGCTGGCCGGGCAGAAGGTCATCGACAAAAAATTTCACCGCAATCGGAAAACCGAGTTCGAGCAGGCCGGCAAGGACAGCACATCCGAAATCGAGGGCGAAAAGGCCCTTGTAGGGTGCGTAATAGGAAAAGAAGCGGCGTAACATGGGAACTCCGGCGGCAGGACTGACGGTGCGACGAGATAGAGGATGGTGCGTGCGTTTACTTCGCGCGCCGTCGGCATGCATCATGCCTTCTCCGTCCGATAACCTGATCGTACGTGTCGCCTTATAGGGGCGCTTACATGGCCTGTCATCAGTCCGTTGTGCGGAATATCCGGATTTGCTTAAGTCAGGCCGGTGTCGCCCAGTCATCCACGCTCACGAAGCGAGACGTATCCTCGTCGCGTTCGAAAACGCTGCCGATCGGAGCATCGAGGAGCGCAATGATGGACGGGTCGTAATTGGCGATGGTGTTGACGTCGTAGATGGCGTGATTGTCCGCGTCATCCATATAAGCGTCGTCTTCAAAACCGGTGAGAAAGCGCCAGCCGCTGTCCATGTCGTTATCGGGTTTCTGGCGGTAGAAAAATCCGACCGGATGGCCGTCGACGGTGATCATGTCGCTGGCGATGCAGCCGCCGTGACCGGTGGCGAGTGGCTTGATGGCATCTGCCGACAGCTTGAATTGTTTTGTCATCCTGTACTCCTGATTTCGCGCGGATAGATGGCGCACAGGATTGAGGAAGCAAGCTTGCAAAGAGCAACGATGACGTTGCAGGCGCCCTAGCTTTCGCCGTGGCATGCAACGTCATCTGAAGTAAAGGCATATGTAAAATGCAGAAACCCGGCATGGCGGGTTGGGAGTGCCGCTAGTGCCGAATTCGATTTCGTAGGCAAGGTCGCCTATATTAGCAAATGCGCGTCAAGGTAGTTTTACCTTTTGACAGCGCTACCATTAGGCGGCAGTCTTTTTCCGCTCAGGTGCACAGTAGATTGTCTCAAGTGTTTCGAGAACCTTGAGGACCGATTCCGACGAGCTGGAATAGTAGATCGTCTGTGCGTCGCGGCGGGTATTGACCAGCTTCTGTGCGCGCAGCTTGGAAAGGTGCTGGGAAAGAGCAGACTGGCTCAGGCCAACCTGGTTCGCGAGCGCGCCGACGGCCACTTCGCCCTTTACCAGGCAGCAGAGAATCATCAGGCGTTTCGGGTTGGCCATTGCCGACAGAAGGCCAGCGGCCGTCGTCGAGTGATCGGAAAGTGACATCGTGTCCATGTCGTTCAAACGTCCCCTCAAAATAGGAAAGCAGGTATCAGCTGAGTTGATGCAGGTATCAGTAAGTCTGATCGGTTCGAGACCGAAAATTTAGCAAGCTCTGTGATGGATTGTATATCCCTAAATTTAGCGTAGCGTCTATGATGTTTTAGAAAAATTTGAAATACGATCCAAAATCTCATTTGGGCCTGAAATCGGTTCATTAAACTCATATCTGAGCAAGATATCGCCCCTGATCAGATCAAAACCCGCCATATCTATGCCGGAAATGGTCCAATCGCCGGTTTCTCGCGTTTTCAGGAAACGTGCCGCAGCGTCTGCTTCGGTGGTCATTGCCCCCACTAATTTTTGGAGGTGTAACCATTCTGCCTCAAACGAGAAATTGCGAATCGTCAATTCTTCGCCTGCCAGTATATAGGCCTTGCCAAAGCCGCCGTTCAAAGCGGCGGACGAAGGCACCAGTCTGAAGAAACGGAAATCGGCAAAATCGACGTACAGCTCCGCCTTGCGGTGTCTTGCGACGAAACGGGCGCGAATTCTGCTGTAATCATCGCTATCGCGATCGACCGGTTCGGCCGTGCAGAAGGCGGTGATGCGGGCGTGTGCGAGTGGATCGCCCTTGCCGGGCTCCCCGGTCATGATCGAGCAGCGTGGATCCTTTTTGAGGCTGACGGTGTGGCTGGCGAGATCCGAGACGAGAATGACCGGCACGCCATCGAGATCCATCCCCAAAAGCGCCCGGCTGACGGCTGGAAAGCCGGTCTGTGCATCGATGACGGCGAGCGACGCATAACGCGCGCCACGCAGCAGCCTGCGGCCGAGGCGGCGGGCTTCCTCGTCGGTTTCGCGAATGGGGGAGGGCTTGTCTTTCATAATATTTCCTCGTCGTGCCGAACTGTCATCCGGCAACGAAGCATGCTGGTCTCAGCGGCGGCGGTGCCGGGTGAGGCCGGCGATCACATCATCGGCGGTGATCGTGCCGACCACCGCGCCATTGTCAATGATGCCTATCAAACCCGGCTGGCGGGACATGGCGTCAAGGATGTCCACCAGGGGGGTCGTTGCCGGTGCAGTGGCGGTGACGGGCACGGAAGCGTCGGCAACGCCCGGGCGCATGACATCGGCTGCCGTCAGCATCGAGATCGGGTTCATGTTCTGCACGAAATCCGCGACATACTGGTCAGCCGGTGCCTGAACGATCTGCTGCGGCGTGCCGCACTGGATGATGCGGCCACCTTCCATGATGGCGATGCGGTTGCCGATACGGAACGCTTCGTCGAGATCGTGGCTGACGAACAGGATGGTCTTTTTCAGTCGCCGCTGGAATTCCAGCAACTCATCCTGCAGTTTCGTCCGGATCAGCGGGTCGAGGGCCGAAAACGGTTCGTCCATCAGCAGGATGGGCGCGCCGGTGGCAAAGGCGCGGGCAAGGCCGACACGCTGCTGCATGCCGCCCGAGAGTTCCCCCACCTTGCGGTCGGCCCATTTCGACAAGCTGACCAGTTCCAGCTGCTCGGCGACCCGTTTCTTGCGCTCGGCTTCCGGCACGTCGGCAAGTTCGAGGCCGAAGCCGACATTTTCCGCGACCGTGCGCCAGGGCAGCAGGCCGAATTGCTGGAAAACCATCGAAACCGAATGCATACGCAGATCGCGCAGCGTTTTTGCATCGGCCTTGTAAGGATCGACAGGGCCGTTCGGCGTGGCGACGCTGACGCTGCCGCGCACCACCGGGGCAAGCCCGTTGACGGCACGCAGGAGTGTCGATTTGCCGGAGCCGGAGAGCCCCATCAGCACAAGGATCTCGCCTTCGTGGATAGACAGCGACGCGTTGGCGACACCGAGCACGATACCCGTCTCGGCGGCGATTTCGTCGCGTGTCCTGCCCTGATCGACCAGCGGCAGGGCACGCTCGGGGCGATCGCCAAAAATTATATCGACGTTGTCGAACCTGACGCAGTCGTTTGGCTTTGTTTCGACCGGTGTCTGGACGGCGGCCATGGTGTTGGCGGTCATGATGCGCCTCCCTGCGATGTACGGAACATGCGGTCGAGAATGATCGCCAGAATGACGATGCAGAGGCCGGAATCAAAGCCGCGGGCGACGTTGACGGTGTTGAGTGCGCGCAGCACCGGAACACCAAGACCGTTGGCGCCGACGAGGGCGGCGATCACCACCATCGAAAGGGACAGCATGATCGTCTGGGTCATGCCGGCCATGATCTGCGGTGCGGCGAACGGCAGTTCGACCTTGCGCAGCACCTGCGACGGTGTGGCGCCGAAGGCAACGGCTGCTTCCGTGAGGGCGCCGGGCGTCGAGATGATGCCAAGCCGGGTGAGGCGGATCGGCGCGGGGATGGCGAAGATCACGGTGGCGATGAGGCCGGGCACCATGCCGAGGCCGAATAGGATCAGCGCCGGGATGAGGTAGACGAAGCTCGGCAGCGTCTGCATCAGGTCGAGGATCGGCCGCATAGCGTTGTAGAGCCATTCGCGGCGCGCAGCGGCGATGCCGAGCGGGATGCCGATCAGCATGCTGACGAAGGTTGCCGCACTGACCAGTGCCAGCGTCTGTGTCGTCTCTTCCCAGTAACCCTGGTTGAAGATGAACAGGAAGCCGCCGAAGGTGAAAAGGGCAAGCGCTATCGAGCGCCTGAGACAGTATGAGAGAATGGCGAAGGCCGCCATGACAACGAGCGGGTGCGGCGTTTCCAGCACCCATAACAATCCGTCGATGACGGAGGACAAGACGGCCGACAGCCATCTGAAAAACCAGTAACCATTGGTCGTCAACCAGTCGACGACCGCCTTAGCCCATGCGCCGATGGGAAAACGATGCTCTTCAAGCCAATCCACGAGAAACCTGCCATCCGGAGGAAAAGAAAGGGCGGGTGCCCGCGGCGGCCTAGCCGCCACGGGTCATGGATGTCAAATCAGAGGCCGAGTTCTTTCTTGACGGCTGCAAGGCCATCCTTGCCGTCGAGCGTGGTAACACCGGCCAGCCACGGCTCGATCACCGTCGGGTTTTTCTTGATCCAGGCCTTGGCGGCCTTGTCGGCATCTTCGCCGTCGTCGAGGATCTTGCCCATGATGGTGTTTTCCATGTCGAGCGAGAACTTTACGTTCTTGAGCAGCTTGCCGAGGTTCGGGCATTCAGCGACATAACCGCCGCGTGCGACGGTATAAACCGTGGCGCCGCCGTAGTTCGGGCCAAAGACCGTCTCGTCACCGCCGGCGAGATAGGTGATCTCGTGGGCGACGTTCATCGGATGCGGAGCCCATGCGAGGAAGACGATCGGCTTGTCTTCCTTGTCGGCGCGGGTGACCTCGGTGAGCATGCCCTGCTCGGAAGACTCGACCACCTGAAAGCCCTTGAGCTCAAAGGTGTTCTTGTCGATCAGCGACACGATCATGCCGTTGCCTTCATTGCCCGGCTCGATGCCGTAGATCTTGCCGCCAAGTTCAGCCTTGTGCTTGGCAATATCCTTGAAGTCCTTGATGCCGAGCTTGGCGCCGGCGGCATTGGTGCCGAGCGTGTATTTCGCGCCTTCGAGGTTGACGGTGATGCTCTCGATCGACTTGTCGGCGATGTAATCCTTGATGGCGCCGTTCTGGGCGGGCATCCAGTTGCCGATGAAGACGTCGATATCCTTGTTCTTCATCGAGGAGTAGGTGACCGGCACACCGAGCGTCTTGACGTCGGCCTTGTAGCCGAGCGCTTCCAGCACGGTGATGAAGGATGCATTGGTCGCGGCAAGGTCTGTCCAGCCGACATCCGAGATGCGGACGGTGGCACAGCTCTTGGCATCGGCGGCCTGAGCCGTCTGCGCGAGGAGGAGGGCCGAGACAGTGGTGGCCAGTACGGTCATGGATTTGATAATGCGCATGTTGGGCTCCCGTTCTTTTTTGTTCCCGGTTATTATGAATACATCCCGCCAACAGGCAAGCGCGCGCAAAAACGGCAGGTTAACAGGGGTATTTGCGACATAATGGCGCGCTGCAGCAAGATTGATCTCCGTCAATGTGGCTGGGCGAGCATGGGGTGTAGGTGTCGCGTGACAAAAGCCATGAACGCCACAGGAGTTTCCCATGCGTCTCGCACTCATCCGCCCAGCCCTTTTTGCAGCCGCTATCGGCCTTTTCGCCGTTCCGGCGCTGGCGGCGGACATCGAAATCAAGATGCTGAACAAGGGCAGCGACGGTCAGGCCATGGTGTTCGAGCCGGCTTCCGTGCGCGCCGCCGTGGGGGACACGATTCGCTTCGTTTCCGTCGATAAGGGCCATGATGCGCAGGCGGTGAAGGAACTGATCCCGGAAGGTGTCGAACCGTTCAAGGGCAAGATCAGCACCGATCTGGTGGTCACCGTCGACAAGGAAGGCGCTTATGTCGTGAAATGCACGCCGCATTTCGGCATGGGCATGGTGGCGCTGGTCGTCGTCGGTGAAGGTGCGCCTGCCAATCTCGATGCCATAAAGGCTGCCAAGATGCCGAAAAAGACCCGTGATCGCCTCGATGCGGAAATCGCCAATCTCGGCCTCTGATCGACGTAATACATCATAATCGATGCGGCGGGGCAGGGATGTACCGCCGCATCCGACCAAATGCCTCTGGTATTTTACCTGTCCGTGCTTATGTCTAGCGGGCAAATAAAGGGGCTGCCGCATGGCGAAACGACATCCTGCTGACAACGAACTTTCCGGTGCACTGAAGATCCTCGCCGAGATCGAAGCAACTGTTGCGGGATGGGTGCCCGAAGCGCCGCAGACGCTGGCTGAGTCTGATGTTGCCGACGATGCCGCAGAGTTGTCCGTGATCTCCGAAACCGTGCAAGCGGGCGAACGCAATGTCGCTGTCGTTGTGTCTGGTATTGATGCTGCCGCTGGAGCAAAATCGCCGCTTGTACATTTCGCACGCCGCCTGGATCACGATATCCACACGATCATCATGCAGGCGAGCGATACGGAGGCTCTTTCCCTTCACGAAAAACTTCTGCGCCGATTGCGCTTGAGGCCGGCATCGAACGACATGCGCCGCCGTGATGGTGTTTTGGCTGCTCGTCTTGTGACGTCGCTTGAGCGTGCGGCACGTCTGATTGCAGCGCTTGAAATGCACCGTCAGGTGATGAAATCACACCTCGTGTCGATAGAAGGCGATCTTATCAAACGGATCGAGCAGACGAAGTCCATCGACGACGAGGCCATTTCCGATGCGACGGAGCGACTGGCCAGCCGGCAGGACCTTGCTGAGGCAATCATCCGTCATGAAGCGGCCTGCAACAGCCTGTACCACAAGCTCAGCATCGAGGCCGAGCGCGGTATCGTCGTCCTGCATGCTCTCACAGCTGGGCAGTCATTGCCGCTTGCGGACCTGTTTTCAGCTGAGGCGCGTGGCGCATTTTTGCCGCTGTTGACGCTCTGCGAGAAAAACATGTTGTCGATGCGCGAAGTCGAGCGGCGCAAGCATGCCGTCGACGCCGGTTTTCTGCATCGCTTCAACCCGGCGCCGGTGCGGCAAGGGGAAAGTGGCGCAGCGACACAGCATATTCCGCAAACAGAACAGTCGACAGCCTGATATTCCGGCCGACACAGGAGCAATAACCCCTTATGTTTGAACCGATCCTCGCCTTTTTCCGGCGTTTGCTTGCCGGCCTGTCCCGTGTTCTGGGGCTGGTTTTTGCGCGTCTCGCCTGGCCGTTCATGGCGGCGCGAGGCTGGTATGGTCAGCGCAACTGGACGATCCGCGGAACGATTATCGCGGTGCTGGCGATCGTGTTCGGCTTTTATGGCTACTTCTTCTACCAAACTCAGCTTTGGACCGATTTCGATCCGGATTTCGTGGATAGCTACCGTTTCTCGGAACGGACGGTGCCGGCCGGCCAGACGCTGACGACACCGGCGCCCGCCAGCGTCGATGCGCCGGCTGGTGCGGTGACGCCGCCACGCCAATGCCAGTCATCGGCCATCGTCGATGTCGCAGCCGATCTGACCAACCGCAACGTCAACAGTAATGCATGGATATCCTCCATGCTGCTTTATCGACTGGGCTTTTTCGGCGTCGACTGGGATCATACGCCGTTCTTCGACAACAAGGCTTCGTTCCAGCGCGGCGTGAACCAGGCCCTGCGCCGCACGACGGTCGAGCTTGTCGACAGTCTTGCCCGCGTGCGCGGCACATCCGGCATCGACAACAACCTGCAGGATGCCCGCAACAATCTGCAGTTCGATGAATATTCTTGGTATTTTGGCCTGACGCCGTTCGGCCCCAAGACGCCGACGCCGAGCTATTATCGCGCTGCGATTACCAGCCTGAAAAAGTTCAATGTCGATCTGGCCGCCTGCGTGACCACCTTCGACAGCCGCGCCGACAATCTCGTGCAATTCGTCGATCGCATCGCCAACGATCTCGGTAGCACGACGGCGATCCTGCGAGAGCGTTCGGAAAACCATAATGGCGGCTGGTTCGACACGCGTGCCGATGACCGGTTCTGGTTCGCCTATGGCCAGCTTTACGGTTACTATGCCGTGCTTTCGGCTGCTGGCGCCGATTTCAGTCAGGTCATTCGCGAGCGTAATCTGGGACCGCTCTGGACTGATACGCTCGGCCAGTTCAAGGCGGCGCTGAAAATTCAGCCTTCGATCATTTCCAATGGTCGCGAAGATGGATTGATCATGCCGACGCATCTGTCGACCATGGGCTTTTACATGCTGCGCGTCCGCTCGAACCTCGTGGAAGTCCGTTCGGTTCTGGATCGCTGATCTTCTTCGGATACGCAGTGCTGCAATTACAGAAAAGCCCGGCAAGAAACTTGCCGGGCTTTTCCGATCAGACCTGAAAGATCAGATTAGAAGTTACGCTGCAGACGAACGAAGCCGTCCCAACGGTCGCCGTCGCCGGCAACGCCGTTGTCGATGTCGACGTCGGTGTAGTTGACGGTGGTCTTGAACGCCAGGTTTTCGGTGATGGCGTAGTCAGCCGTCAGGCCAACGCGCCATGCGCTGCCGCCAACGTAATCGCCCGAAACCGGTACGATCTTGTCCCAGTACTGTGCGCCGGGAGCAATCGTCAGCTTGTCGGTGACCTTGATGGCGTATTCAGCGCCGATGGTCCACTCGGAGTAATCCCAGTAGCGGTTCGGGCCGGTGGAGTAGACGCCGAAGACGCCGAGCGAGCCGGGGCCGATTTCGGCGGTCAGCGTGGATGCGATGACGCCATCTTCGTTGTCGAATTCATAACCACCGAAGACGTCGATCGAAACGCCGCCGAACTTGGCTGCGAGAAGACCGTTGACGCCGATTTCGTCGTCATTGCCAGCGAAATCGGTCTTCCAACCGGCTTCCGAGTTGAATGCGTCAACGCCAACGTAGCCCTTGAACGCGCCGCCGTCGAAGGTGTAGCGGATGCCGTTGTTCAGGGTGTCGGTGGCCTGGTAGCCTACATAACCAGCTGCCGGACCGGCATCGTGAAGAACGGTTTCGCCCGGAAGACCCGTGTCGAAGTAGTTGTAGAACTGACCGACGCGGAGGCCGCCAAGTTCAATGTAGGTTTCTTCGAGGTAGAAGTCGCTACCGCGGCTGGGGTCGTTGGTGTTGGCGCGAAGCGTGACGCGCGAAGCCAGCGTGCCGAGATCGGTGTCGGACTTGGCTTCGAGGCGCAGCTGGGCGCGGGTGTTGGTGCGGTAACCGGCAGAGCGGCCAGCAGTCGTGGCAACGCCGTCGATGTTGAAGTCGCTGCGGCCGTCAACCTGGGTGCGGACGTAACCACCGATCTTGAGGCAGGTTTCGGTGCCCGGGATGTAGAAGTAGCCGGTGCCGAAAGCGTCGCAAACGCGAACGTATTCCATGGGCTCAGGTTCAGCAGCAACGATAGCGTCGGCAGCCTGGGCGCCAGATACTGCTGCGAGGGCAGCAGCGGAGCCGAGAAGAAGGCTCTTGATGTTCATCAGTTGAACTCCAGTATGGTGGGTTGGGCACAGGGTGCGCCCGATCTGATCCGAGTCGAAATGTATTCGACACACGTTGACCAATGTACGAACGATCGTTCTTTTCGCAATTGGTGAATGCGGATCCGGGTGTCGCTGGCGTGTTTCCGTCAGCGTCCGTGATAAAAAAAACACAATCACGATTTGCCGATCAAGCGGCAATAATGGCTATTTCGTGGCTTAAATGTGATCTGGTGTCCCGTTTTCGAGGCCGGGATCCGATATGCGGTGCTCGTTCGCGATCCTACAAAGAGCGCTTGCTGTTTTGAACGATCGTTCGTATTGTGTCTGTGTGTTGCGCTTTACAGCGTAGGGCAGGGCCCTTGATCTTCGGTGTCGTTGCGACCGACGAAGGGATTGGGCTTTGTCGTGATGGTCAAGGAAAGTGTCGGCACAATACCTCCACGTCGATCTTTGCCGTCCTTCTTCCCTGGAAGGGCGGCTTTGTCGTTGTGGTGAGTGCCTTGAAAACGATGACGCCTGCGCCTTCGTGGCGGCTGTCCGCCGCTGTCCCGTTCAGGCCGTATAGGTGGCGTAGACTTCCGCAATCTCTTCGAGGATCTCGGTGCGCTCGGTATCGGTCCATGTGTGGAAATTGAAGCGCTCGATGCAGCTGAAGCCGGTCAGTGCGAAATATGCCATACGCGCCGCCTTTGGCTTGGGGCCATGCGAAACGGCGGCAAGCTCTTTGTTCATCCAGTCTCGCATGATCTTCTGCAAAAGTTCGTCTCGGCCCAAAGACACGCTGACGGCCATCGCCACCGCGCGGTCTCTTTCATTTGGCCGTTTGCGTGCAGCGATCAACCGGCCAAACAGCTCGGCGTGAGACGACCCGGCATCATAGCAATCTTTTACGCAAGAATCTGTGGTTTGCTGGTCTCTTAGTATCTGGCGTTCAACCAGTGCTTCGAGAAGCGCACATTTCGTCTTGTGGTCGTAAACAACCTGCGACTTGCTGACGCCAGCTTCCCTGGCAACGGAGTCGATTGACAGACTTGCGGCACCTGTACGCGAAATAACGCGCTCGGCTGCGTCGAGAATATGCTCCGGGTCGATTTTCCTAGGTCCCACTTATGCGTCTAGCCCCTTATTTCTTTTCAACCACCTATAGCAGTTATCACGCCGAGTTGAATACGATTGCGCAAGTGATTTGACGCTTTGCCGATGCTTTCACCCAAAAAATACAGCCAGCGGCTGTTGCAAGGCGAGCGTGGAAAACCGTCATTGACGGCTGAAAGGTAGGGAGAAGAGCTGCGCTGCCGTCATGATTGCATGCGCGAATCAGGGCCCAAGGCGATCAATCTTCGCTGTCGGTCTGATGCGGGCCGGGGCTGCCAAGCGGCCAGCGCTCGTCGGCAGACATGAACGCGGTGCCGCTGCGGCGCGGGAAAAATTCATAGGTAATGCCGACAACTTCGCCAGAGGTTCCAGGCTTGTTGCGGAACATGCCGACCGAGCGCAGGAAACGATATGTTTCACCCTCGGCACCGACACGAAAGATGCTGTGATAGGTGCGCTTGTCGACACTTGCGCGTTCGAAGGTCGACATGATGAAGCCGAGGTCGTCCGGGTGGATCTGGGCGGAAACCGCAGCGAGGTTCATCGGGCCGTCAGTATGTTCGAGGCTGAACAGGTCGCTGAAATCGGAACTGGCGAACAAATGGCCGCTATCGAGATCCAGCCGCCAGGAGCCGAACAGCTGGAATGCCGTAACCAGTTGCAAGACTTCCGCATCCTTGATGCCGATGCCCTGGTGCTGTTCGTTGTCTCGATGTTCCTGCTCGACCCAAAACGGCAAGACAGCACTCCTTGATGCATTCCGAGGCCAAATCTCAGGCGATTAGCTTTAGCCGGATGGCTTTAGCTACCAATTGCGTGCGGTTGACGCAATCGAGTTTGCGGATGGCATTCGTGAGATAGGCATTGATGGTGTGATCAGACAGCGAGAGAATGTTGCCGATCTCGTTGGATGTCTTGCCCTGTGATGTCCAGCGGACCACTTCAAGCTCGCGGGCTGTGAGAGCGGGTGCCGTGGGGCGAGGCTCATGCCGGCGCAGGCGATCGAAAACAT
Source organism: Neorhizobium sp. JUb45 (assembly GCF_004343585.1). Lineage (GTDB taxonomy): Bacteria > Pseudomonadota > Alphaproteobacteria > Rhizobiales > Rhizobiaceae > Neorhizobium. The sequence continues at coordinate 778,968 of NZ_SLYW01000001.1, forward strand.
CGAAAGCATGCAGGGCAATCATCCCCAGTTCGTTGAGTTCCGGCTGGTTGAGCGGTGCGCGCGTGCCGTCGAAACGCATGATGAAGCGGTTGCCATCAACCGAATGCAGCGGCATGGCGGCACTGGACATGATTTCATAACGCCGCAGCAACTCCATCGTCTGGGCATCGAATTCAAGATTGTGATTGTGGTCATGATCGGCCGACCAACTGACCGGAAGCGCAGAGCCGATCAACACCGATGCAAGCGGGCAACGGCGCATCAATCTGCGGCGGTCGAATTCACGGATGTAATCGCGCGGCCAAGTGGTCTCAACGATAAGCGGTGCCAGAAGAATATCATCAGGGTCCGGCGAGGCGAGCAACGTGACATGCCGGAAGCCGAATTCCACGGCAACCTTCTTCAGAGCAGAGATGACGTCCGGATGCGATTCTGACGAGGATATCTCCTTGTTCAGAGCCGCTTGCCGTTCGAGTGTGATCATGGTGATCCCGAAACATGACACCCAATTATGTTGGGACGCAACGATTATACCAAAAAAGCTGTGTTGCCAGCATATTTTTTCGGATTTAACGAACCGAAAAGAAGCTTGTTGGGCTTTTGCTCAAAATTTCCCGTTATTTCAGCGCTTTATGTTCAATTTCATCGACGCGTATCGTCGTTTTTTTTGGCCTTTTCTATATCCGGGAAAATATAACGCGCCCCGATTCTTTCGATCGCGTTTTTCGATCGATTAATAGTTGTTTGTGATTGATGGGGATGGCCTTGCAACAAGCCTTGCCGTATCAGCCCGTTTCAGCGATTTTCCGGGCTCGCCATTCCAAGGAGATGACATTTGCCGACCGTAGCTTCCGACATCGAAATCGCGCGCGCCGCGACCAAGAAACCGATTTTCGAGATAGGCGCCCGGCTCGGCATCGCACCCGAGGATCTCGTTCCCTATGGTCACGACAAGGCGAAAGTCAGTGCGGAATTCATTAACGCACAATCAAAAAAAACCGACGGCAAGCTCATCCTGGTAACGGCGATCAACCCGACACCCGCCGGCGAGGGCAAGACCACGACAACCGTGGGCCTTGGTGACGGTCTCAACCGCATCGGCAAAAATGCGATGATCTGTGTGCGCGAGCCTTCGCTCGGCCCCTGTTTCGGCGTCAAGGGCGGGGCCGCCGGCGGTGGCCATGCGCAGGTCGTGCCGATGGAGGATATCAACCTCCACTTCACCGGCGATTTCCACGCCATCACCTCGGCGCACAATCTGCTTGCCGCGATGATCGACAACCACATCTATTGGGGCAATGCACTTAATATCGATGTGCGCCGGGTGACCTGGCGCCGCGTGATGGACATGAACGACCGTGCGCTGCGCGAAATCGTCGGCTCGCTCGGTGGCGTCTCCAACGGTTTCCCGCGCGAGGGTGGTTTTGACATCACCGTTGCCTCGGAAGTGATGGCGATCCTCTGCCTTGCTTCCGACCTCGAAGACCTCGAGCGCCGTCTTGGCAATATCATCGTTGCCTATCGCACCGATAAGACGCCGGTTTTTGCCCGCGACCTCAAGGCCGATGGCGCGATGGCCGTGCTGCTCAAGGATGCGATGCAGCCGAACCTGGTGCAGACGCTCGAAAACAATCCGGCTTTCGTGCATGGCGGCCCGTTTGCCAATATCGCGCACGGCTGCAACTCGGTGATCGCCACCAAGACGGCGCTGAAACTCGCCGATTACGTGGTGACGGAAGCCGGTTTCGGTGCCGATCTCGGCGCTGAAAAATTCTTCGACATCAAGTGCCGCAAGGCGGGGCTGAAGCCTGACGCCGCCGTCATCGTTGCCACGGTGCGGGCGCTGAAGATGAATGGCGGTATTGCCAAGGAAGATCTGGGCCGAGAAAATGTCGAGGCGCTGACGCGTGGTTGCTCCAACCTTGGCCGTCATGTTGCCAATGTCCGCAAATTCGGCGTGCCGGTCGTGGTCGCCATAAACCACTTCATCTCCGATACCGATGCGGAAGTTCAGGCCGTGAAGGATTATGTGGCGCATCTTGGTGCCGAGGCGATCCTGTGCCGTCACTGGGCTGAGGGTTCTGCCGGCATCGAGGAACTGGCCTGGAAGGTCGTGGAGATGGCGCAGTCGGGCACGGCAAAGTTCGAGCCGATCTATCCCGATGACATCCCGCTGATGGAAAAGATCGAGGCGGTTGCCGCAAAGATCTATCATGCCGGTGAAGTGACGGCGACCAAGGCGGTGCGCGACCAGCTGAAAATCTGGGAAGAGCAGGGCTACGGCAAGCTGCCGGTCTGCATGGCGAAGACGCAATATTCCTTCTCGACCGATCCGACCCTGCGCGGTGCGCCGGAAGGCCATGTGGTCACTGTGCGCGAAGTGCGCCTGTCTGCCGGCGCCGGTTTTGTCGTCGCCATCACCGGCGATATCATGACCATGCCCGGCCTGCCGCGTTCACCGGCCGCCGAGCGCATTGTGCTGAATGATCAGGGGTATATCGAAGGCCTGTTCTGAGGTTCTACATCTCCGCCGTCATCCTCGGCCTTGTGCCGAGGATCTGTAACTGCCTGTAATTACTGGTGTGCTCAGATCCTCGGGACAGGCCCGAGGATGACGAGCATTACATTGGACGGTTTGTCATACGCCCGGACCTTTGTCCGTCACCGGCAATATCTGTACCCGCTCTTGCGATCCAGCACATCGAGATGCAGGTGATCCTGATGCGTCGCATCGCTGCCGGGTGACAGAACGGTGGAAAAATACAGGCAGGCGCTGGCCGTTGCGGTGCGCTGGAATGCGCCTTCCAGCGTCGAATCTTCCTCGCGCGGTTTCATCTCGAATTTTTCACCATTGTCGAGCTTGAACGCTGCAACGTCGATGGCGTTGCCGCGGGCGTGTTCGGATACCTTGCCGGTCGAGGCACTGTTGCGCAGGCGGCAGGCATAGGTGGAGCCGGGCACGATACCGGTGACCTTGCGGCCCGGCATGGCGACATTCATTGCCGGCTGGACATTGTCCTTCATCCAGGTGGCGAGCGCCTTGGCCGTTTCACAGCGCATCTGCGCGCCACCGGTCTCTACGCCCGGCAGGATCTCCTTCACGGCAATGGGCTGCTCGATGCCGCAGCCGGGTTCCTCGCCGGTGATGGCCGGAATGGTTTCAAACTTGGTGCCAAGCGCGGTGAGATCGGCAAGGCAGGCTTTCAGCTCTTCCGGATCTTCCTTTTCGAGCGGCGGAGGCGGCGGGGTGTCGGCTTTTTCCTCGTCCTTCTTCTCATCGCCCGGTTTTTGCTGGTCTGCCTTCTGCTCCTCCGATTTTGGAGCGGGCTCGGCATTCTCCGGTTTCTGTTCGGCCTTGTCCGTGGCCTCGGGCTTTTCTGTCGGCGGCGGCTCCGGTTTTGGCAGCGGCGTGGGAACCTCTGCCGCCTGTGGCTGTTCGGGGGCCGAAGCGGGTGGCTCGGTAGTGGTGACGGAGGGTTTGTCCGCATTGTTGGGCGCGGGCGGAGTGGTTACCGGTGTTTGCGCCGCTGGTGTTTCAGCCGGTTTGGTTTCCTCGGTCTTCACCGCGGGTGCCGCGTTTTCGCCCGGCTTCGGGGTCGGCACCGGAACGATCGCCAGGGCTGGCGCTGCCGGTATGGCACTGTTCGTGCGGTTGGGACGTGCGCGGCGGCGTTCGGAGGATTTTGGGCGGGACGATTGTTTTCGCGCACCGATATCCTTCATGAAACGGTCGAAGGCGTTGACGGGCATGACGTCGGTGCGCTCCATGGCCGGAACCGGCGGGTGAGGCGGCATGGCGGCCCCCAGAACAAGCGGCAGGCAGGCAAAAACACAAAGGATAGGCTTCATCCTTCATCGGTCCTTTCATTGGGCGGCAAACCATTTTCGGATGGCCGGCGAGGAAGGGAACGCAGACGGCGATGATTTGGTCGCATCGAAACGGCAATAAAATTGCGGCAGGAATCCGCTTGCATGCATTTCAAAGCCACGCTAACAATTCGCCCCATGATGAACTCGATGAACATTGCTAACTGGTGGTGGGCACGCTAACGCGGCCTTGACCAGTCATGTCCATCGACAAGACGACGACAAGCCGCCCGAACCACGAGGCGGCTTTTTTGTTGAGCCGCTGACCGGATCGGGCAACCCAATTCAGAGGCGGAATATGGTTACGGTTATCGAAGACGACGGTTCAGAAAGTTATTCCACGCGGGGCGGCATCAGTGTGCGCCGCCAGCGCCGGCCGGCGGAATATGCGACGGCGATCAGCAGTTATGTCGACAGGCTGGACGAGCGTCGCGGCGCGGTGTTTTCCTCCAATTACGAATATCCGGGCCGTTACACCCGCTGGGACACCGCGATCGCCGATCCGCCGCTGGGCTTTTCCTCGAATGGCCGAAAAGTCTGGATCGAAGCCTTTAACGGTCGTGGCGAAGTGCTGCTCGATTTCGTTGCCGAGCGTCTCGCCAAGGAACCGGAACTGACGCTCGGCGAGCGCTCAAGCCGCCGTCTCGACCTCACCGTCAACGAGCCGACCCGCGCCTTCACCGAGGAAGAGCGCTCGAAAATGCCGACCGTGTTTACGGTCCTGCGTGCCGTCGTCGACCTGTTCTATTCGGATGCCGACAGCGCCATCGGCCTGTTTGGCGCCTTCGGTTACGATCTGGCGTTCCAGTTCGATGCGATCAAGCTCTCGCTGGCGCGCCCGGAAGACCAGCGCGACATGGTTCTGTTCCTGCCCGACGAAATTCTCGTCGTCGACCATCATGCCGCCAAGGCCTGGGTTGATCGTTATGATTTTTCCAAGGACGGCGTGACGACCGAGGGCAAGGCATCGGATATCGCGCCCGATCCGTTCGTGCGCACCGATGTCATTCCGCCGAAGGGCGATCACAAGCCGGGCGAATACGCGGCGCTTGTGACCCGCGCCAAGGAAAGTTTTCGTCGCGGTGACCTTTTTGAGGTCGTGCCGGGCCAGAAATTCATGGAGCGTTGCGACAGCAATCCGTCGCAGATCTCCAACCGCCTCAAGGCGATCAACCCGTCGCCCTATTCCTTCTTCATCAATCTCGGCCATCAGGAATATCTGGTCGGCGCCTCGCCGGAAATGTTCGTACGCGTGTCGGGCCGTCGTATCGAGACCTGCCCGATTTCCGGCACGATCAAGCGTGGTGAAGATGCCATTGCCGACTCGGAACAGATCCTCAAGCTGCTGAATTCCAAGAAGGACGAGTCCGAGCTGACCATGTGCTCGGATGTCGATCGCAACGACAAGAGCCGCGTCTGCGAGCCGGGCTCGGTCAAGGTGATCGGCCGCCGCCAGATCGAGATGTATTCGCGTCTGATCCACACGGTTGATCATATCGAAGGCCGTTTGCGCCCCGACATGGATGCCTTCGACGGTTTTCTCTCCCACGCTTGGGCCGTAACCGTGACCGGTGCGCCAAAACTGTGGGCGATGCGGTTTGTCGAGCAGAACGAACGCAGTCCGCGCGCATGGTATGGCGGCGCGATCGGCATGGTCGGTTTCAACGGCGACATGAATACCGGGCTTACCCTGCGCACCATCCGCATCAAGGACGGCATTGCCGAGGTGCGGGCAGGGGCGACGCTTCTGAACGATTCAAACCCGGAAGAGGAAGAGGCCGAAACCGAACTGAAGGCATCCGCCATGATTTCCGCCATCCGTGACGCACGCGCCGGCAATTCCGGCAAGGTTTCCCGTGATGTGGCCAAGGTCGGCCAAGGCGTAAAGATTCTGCTGGTCGATCATGAGGACAGCTTTGTTCACACGCTCGCCAACTATTTCCGCCAGACTGGTGCCGAGGTTTCGACCGTGCGCACGCCGGTGCCGCAGGAAATTTTTGACCGTCTCGATCCCGATCTCGTTGTCCTGTCGCCCGGTCCGGGCAATCCGAAGGATTTTGACTGCAAGGCCACCATCAAGGCGGCACGTGCGAGAAACCTGCCGATCTTCGGCGTCTGCCTCGGCCTGCAGGCACTCGCCGAAGCCTATGGCGGCGAGTTGCGGCATCTGGCCGTGCCGATGCACGGCAAACCGTCGCGTATCCGCGTGCTGGAGCCGGGTATCGTGTTCTCGGGTCTGTCCAAGGAGGTGACGGTTGGCCGTTACCACTCGATCTTCGCCGATCCGGCAACGCTCGACCGTGATTTCATCATCACCGCCGAAAGCGAGGATGGCACGATCATGGGTATCGAACACGCCAAGGAGCCGATCGCGGCGGTACAGTTCCACCCGGAATCGATCATGTCGCTCGGCGGCGATGCCGGCATGCGGATGATCGAGAACGTCGTGGCGCATCTGGCAAGGAAGCGTGAGACGAAGGCGGCTTGACCGATTTCTGTTCCTTCACGGGGATGGAAACCGCTTTCGCTGACCTAGATCCCTCGTAGATTTGACGGGGGATTTGTAATGCGCTCAGGAGTTTATCGCAAAATTCTGCTGGCAGCTCTGGCATTTGTGCCGCTGCCGGCGGCTGCCGAGCCGATGGCCGAACGGGTCGATGCATTCGTCGATGTTCTCCGGCCCCTATACCCGGTCTTGCTGGGCAGTGTCGGGATATGGGAAGCCGATCCTCAACGGGTGGAAATCTTCGTCAGGAAAACGGCAACCGGCATTGCTGCTGTCGTGCCGGAGGATTGCGATGCTGCAAGGTTCTGGCAGGACAATTGCGGCCTCAAAATGCTGGTGCAGCCATCATCGTCGATGGCGCCGACCGTGCGTGAGCGTGAGCTGATTGCTCGCCAATCCTATCGTGCAGACGAGATACCGCAACGCGGCGATATCATTCTGTTCGACACCAAGACGGCCTATTCCGACAAGCCCGTCACCTATGTTAAGCGCCTGATCGGCCTGCCGGGAGAGACGGTCGAGTTGAAAGGTGGCGTCGTGTTCATTGATGGACGCGCATTGTCGCAGTCTGCAACGGAGCAATCCTTCGAGGCGCTGGGCGGCGGTGCTGTTCGTGTTCTGACGGAAACGACGCCTGAAGGGCGTCGGTACAATATCGGCATGACGGCGAAACCACCTTCAGCCAAAACGGACGATGCCGGGCCGTTTCATGTCCCGGAGGGCCATTATTTCGTGCTGGGCGACAACAGGCACAACTCGGCCGACAGCCGATATCCCGATCAGCTCGGTGAAAATGGTTTTGTACCGGCCGATAGCGTCACGGGTCGTCTCGTTGCCGTCGTCGCATCAAAAGACGATGCCCGGATTGGACTTGTTGTCGAGTAACCGCTGAATTTTTCCTCGCTTGAAAGAAATGCAGACGTGACGAGCGATATCATCATCGAACCGATCGAAGAAAAACATGTCGAGGGTTTTCGCAAGGCTCTCGATATTGTCGCGCGCGAGCGAAAATATCTGGTGTTTCTGGAAGCGCCGCCGGTCGAGGTTATGTTGTCCTTCGTTCGAGACAATATCGCTTCCGGCCATCCGCATATGGTGGCTGTCGATGACGGCAAGGTTGTCGGCTGGTGCGATATCCGCCGCGGCGCGCGGGATGCGCAGGCCCATTGCGGCGTGCTTGGCATGGGTATCATTCCCGATTATCGCGACAGGGGATTGGGTCGCAAGCTGATCCTTGCGACCATCGAGGCAGCAAGAGTTGCCGGCATGCATCGAGTGGAGCTGCACGCCCATGCGGATAACCTGCGCGCCATCGCTCTCTACGAGAAGGTCGGGTTCCGGCACGAAGGCTTGGCACGCGATGCCATTCGTATCGATGGTCGCTATATGGACAGCGTGCTGATGGCGATGATTTTCGAATAATCGGTATCGCGATCTGATACGTTTGCTTGCTCTCTGGTTGGTATCTTTGTATGATACGTTTGTTGGAGGCTTGCTGATGATCAGGTCGTTCAAGGATAAGTTGACGCAGGCGATCGACGACGGGTCCGTCCGTAAAGGGTTTCCCGCCGATCTTTTGCGTCGGGCGCAGTTGCTCCTTGCTGTTCTGGACGCGGCAACCTCGCTTGAGGATTTGCGATCTCCGCCGGGGAACCGACTTGAAAAATTGTCGGGTGATCGGGCTGGGCAGCATTCGATCCGTATCAACAAGCAATGGCGCATCTGCTTTCGCTGGACCGACGCTGGTCCAGAGGATGTCGAGATAACCGATTATCACTAGGTCGCATTCACAGGAGATAGACATGACCGTCAGCAAGCTTCCGGTGATCCATCCCGGCGAGATCCTGCGAGAGCTTTATCTCGATCCTCTCGACATGACGCCCTATGCGCTTGCCAAAAAGCTTCATGTTCCGCGCACGCGAATCGAACGCATCGTGGCTGGTAAAACAGGCGTGACGTCGGATACGGCACTTCGCCTCGCCAAGTTCTTCAAGACCTCGCCGGAATTCTGGATGAACCTGCAGAACAGTTTTGATCTGAAGGTCGAGATGCAGAAGCTGAAGGGGGAACTGGAAAATATCGAGGCCTACGAAGCCGCCGCCTGACCCTTTGACAAAATCCGTCACCTGAGCCATATCACCAGTCAATTCGAAACCGCCGCAGCGAGACATTCTCGCTGCGGCGGTTTCGTCGTTTTGGGCATGGCGTTCTGCAAATCATTCGCAGACGCAGGAAAGGGAATTTGGACGTGGTGAAGGACGACAAGACCGTCGAGCGGCTGGCGATGTGGGGGATTCCGATCTCGATCGGCGTGCTGGGCCTCAAGCTTGGTGCCTGGTGGGTGACCGGTTCGGTGGCGCTTTTGTCGGACGGTCTTGAATCGCTGGTCAATGTGGCTGCCGCCTTCATCGCCTATTTCGTCATTCGTTATGCGCAGCGCCCCGCCGATCATGACCATCAGTTCGGTCATCACAAGGCGGAGTATATTTCCGCCGTCCTCGAAGGCGTGCTGATCGTCGTTGCGGCGCTGCTGATCATTCAGGAGGCATGGGCTGCGGTGATGGCGCCGGTCATGCCGGAAGCGCCGTGGCTCGGTCTCGGCATCAATGCGGTTGCCGGTGTGATCAACGCCATCTGGGCGACCACGCTGATCCGCGCGGGAAGGGCGCATCGCTCTGTGGCACTGACCGCGGATGGTCAGCACATCATGTCGGACGTGGTGACGTCTGCCGGCGTGTTCGTCGGTCTGGTTCTGGCGGTTCTGACCGGTTACGCCATTCTCGATCCGCTGCTGGCGATATTCGTCGCCATCAACATTCTCTGGCAGGGTTACAAGGTCATCACCCATTCGCTGGGCGGGCTGATGGACAAGGCGCTAGAGCCGGAGGAAGAAGCAGCGGTGCGCGAGGCGATTGCTGCCCATTGCGGTGGGGCGCTCGATGTCCATGATCTGAAAACGCGTCAGGCCGGTTCGGCTGCGTTCATCGATTTCCACCTCGTCGTGCCGGCCTCGATGTCGGTCGTTGAGGCGCATGAGATCTGCGACCGCTTGGAAGATGCGATCAAAGCGGTTATTCCCGGCGCCACATTGGCGATCCATGTGGAGCCCGAAAGCGAGCATGCCCATGGATTGCGCGTCGAAATAGAAGGAACAGGCAAATGACGATGACGGATGTCAGCGGGCTGTCGCAGCTCGGAAAACAGGTGGATGCACCCAAAAGCCCGGAAGAAGCCGTGCTGGAACGTGTGCCCAACAGCAATCAGGGCATGGATTACGTGACGCGTTTCACCGCGCCGGAATTCACCTCACTCTGCCCGATGACCGGCCAGCCGGACTTTGCCCATATCGTCATCGATTACATTCCGGACGCCTATCTGGTGGAATCGAAGTCGCTGAAGCTTTTCCTGACATCGTTCAGAAATCACGGCGCTTTTCACGAGGATTGCTCGGTCTATATCGCCAAGCGGCTGGTCGATCTGCTGCAGCCGAAATGGCTGCGGATCGGCGCCTACTGGTACCCGCGCGGCGGCATTCCGATCGACGTCTTCTGGCAGACCGGCGACGTTCCGGCCGGCGTCTGGCTGCCCGATCAGGGTGTGCCGACCTATCGCGGACGTGGGTGAGGAACGATCCGGCAAAGCCGGAGCAATCGATCCAGTGAATCGATTGCAGTGACGAACGCACCGAGCCTTGGAGAGGGGCCGGGATAGGTCGCTCCACTCTCGGAAACTAAAAGCGCCGGAACGCATCGCTCCGGCGCTTTTTTCGTTCGTGGCATGATGACGATCAAACGTCGAGACTGTCGTCGCTGCCGCCGAAATCGTCATCGCCGTAATCCGACGCGCCATTGTCGTCGTCGTTGTAATCAGCCTGCTGGGCATTGCCATCGTCTTGATCGTTGCCGGATGTCTGCTGGTTGTCATCCTTGGACGCGCTGTCACCATAATAGTTGTTGATCACGGTCTCCTCGACCGGGCCGCTACTGGCAGCCGTTGCGCTTTCGGCCGGCGAGCCCCAGCCCAGACCGGACACGTGATTGCTGAAAACGCTGGAAAGTGAATTGGCAAGCAGCATGCCGCCGGCGACGCCGGCCGCGGTCCCGAGCGCACCACGCAGAAAACTGCCGCCTGCCGATGGTGCGGAAGTTTGGGCGCCAAAGGACTGACCACCGCCCCATGGCCCACCGGTCGGCTGCGGAGGGCGATAATCATTGTTGTCGTAGCCGGGATTGCCGGCATAGGCGGAACTTGGAGCCGGAATTCGATCCGGTCTGGTGGCGCTCTGTGTCGGCTGCTCGCTGCTGCCGAAAATCGATCCGAGAAAACCGCCGCTGCTGCCCTGCCGCGGGCTGCTGGCGGCATTTTCCAGTTCTGCCACGCGCGCTTCGAGTTCCTGAATGCGGTGGGATGCCGCTTCCAGTCCCTTTTCCTGAACGATGACGGCCTGTGCGAGGTAATAGGTGGCGTAGGGCTGACGGCGCGTCTGTTCATCAATCAGCGTTTCCGCGTCGCGGTCGCGCGGGGTGGAGGATGCGGTCTGAATGCGGTCGAACAATGCGGTGAGAAGCTGGCGTTCTTCGGGTGACATATCTGCCTCCTTGGCGGTGATATCCACTCTCGAATTAGGAAGGGATCGTGGCTTTTCAAAGCGACGATCCCTTACATTTTGGTAACCTTCGAATTGCTCTGGAAGGCTGCTCAGCCGAAGACGAGAGACAGGCCGAGAAGGGCTGTGACGACACCGAGCACGCGGGCGATATAAGGGCTGAAACGCGCGATGCCGAGGCCAAGCGCAATGCCCGCGACATGCAGGAAGGCGGTGGCGATCACGAAGCCTGCGCCGAACTGCAACGCGCCGGCCGCGCCGAGTTCACCGCCATGGGCATGACCGTGGAAGAGTGCGAAGACGCCGACGATCGCAGCCGATGCAGCAACCGGCAGCCTGACAGCCATGGCGACGAGCAGGCCGAGTGCGATCACGGATGCCAGAATGGCGGGTTCGACGAAGGGAAGATCGATGCCCGAGACGGCGATGCCGAAGCCTGCCGCCATCGTGCCGACAAAGGCTGCCGGAACCAGCCACAATGCGCGACGGTTATTATTGCCCTGCGCTATCTGCGCGGCCCAGAGGCCGACGGCGAGCATGACCAGAATATGGTCCATGCCGAACAGCGGATGCGAAAAGCCAGCCATGAAGGAGCCGTGTTCCTGCGGATCGAGATGCGCAAAGGCGGGTGCTGCCGCGGCTGCAAATATGGCGGCGGTGATGGAAAGGCGTTTGAATATCGACATGGTTGTTCCCCTTGATGCCTGACGGTGGTGATGGTGCACCGATCCGCCGGTATGGGGTCAAGATTAGGCAGAGTGCTTTTTGCAGTCCATGGGCAAAATGCCGGGGACGCGGAATTCGTCACAGATCCGTTTCCGGTTAACAATGAAAGGCTCTAAGCCTATTCGCACATTGTTTTAACGACGCGAACGCATTATGTCCGGTATCGACACGTCCATGCTGGAGACAATGATGAACGACGAAAACGACGACGACAAGACGAAGGAATTGCCGCTCGGCAAGGAGACTGAAGCCAATCTCTTCAAGTCCCGCTCGATCTTCATCTATGGCGGCATCACCCAGGAACTGGCGCAGAAGGTCTGCACCCAGCTGGTTGCTCTCGCTGCCGCCAGTGACGAAGACATCCGCATCTATGTGAACTCGCCCGGCGGTCACGTGGAATCGGGCGATTCCATTCATGACATGATCAAGTTCATCAAGCCGAAGGTCTGGATCATCGGTACCGGCTGGGTCGCTTCCGCCGGCGCGCTGATTTACGTTTCGGTTCCGAAGGAACGCCGTATCGCTCTGCCGAACACCCGCTTCCTGCTGCACCAACCCTCTGGCGGCACGCGCGGCATGGCATCCGATATCGAGATCCAGGCACGCGAAATCATCAAGATGAACAAGCGCCTGATCACGATCTTCGCGAAGGCCACCGGCCAGACGGAAGAAAAGATCGCCAAGGACATCGATCGCGACTACTGGCTCGGTGCTGAAGAAGCCGTTGCCTATGGTCTCGCTTCGAAGATCGTTACGAGCCAGTCGGAAATCTGATCCGTCGCTTATTGAGCGAAGACATCAAAATCCCCCGCAGCCTGCTGTCGGGGGATTTTTTATGTCTTGATGAGTGCGGATGTCAGGCCGACTGGCGGGCGTGGGAGAACAGATCGCCACGCTCTGCCTGCCAGTTTTCCGCAAACTCGACAAAGGCTTCCGCAGACATCGGTTTTGCGAAGGCATAACCCTGCAGCACATGGCAGCCGAGATTGCGCAGGATTTCGACATGCGCCGTCGTCTCGACGCCTTCGGCGACGATCTCGATGCCTTGGCTGCGGCCGATCTCGATGATCGAGGCGACCAGCCGGTGCTGCGAGCCGGAGGCTTCAAGCGGCATGATCAGGCGGCGGTCGATCTTCAGGCGTTTTGGATCGAGATCCAGCAGGCTGACGATCGAGGCGTGGCCCGAGCCAAAATCGTCGATTTCGATATCGATGCCGAGATCCTTGAGGTGGCCGATGACGGAGCGCAATGCCTTGTCCTGACCATCGAAGGAAATCGACTCCAGCAGTTCGAATGACAGGCTGCCCTTGGGGATGTTGAGGCTGGAAATCTGTGCGAGCAGATTTTCGTCCTTCAGGCGCTGTGCGGAAATGTTGACCGACAGATGCGGTATGTTCAGATCGCGGGCGCGCCAGCGGGTGGCCTGGAACAGGGCCTTTTGCAGGATGATGGCGTCGATGTCGCCGGAGCGGTGCAGGCCCTCGGCGATGTCGAGAAATTTGTCGGGCGTCAGGATGCCGCGGGTCGGATGTTGCCAGCGTGCCAGTGCTTCGACGCCGACGATGCCGAGCGTGCGTGCATCGAATTGCGGCTGGAAAAACGGCACGATCTGATCGTTTTCGATCGCCACCAGCAATTCGTCGGAACTGCGCTTGGTGTGGATCGCCGCAAGCAGGAGGTTTTCAGAGAAGATTTCGGCGCGGTTGCGGCCGCGTTTTTTTGCCTCGTAGAGCGCTATATCGGCATTGATCAGCAACTGCCTGAGGTCTTCGCCGGCAACGGATTGCGCCGCCACGCCGGCGCTGCAGCCCACATGGCATTCATGGCCATCAACGATGATCGGCCGGGCCAGCGCCTTGACGACGGCGCGTGCCAATTGAAGGGCGCGGTCTGCCGCCTTGGTGCCGCTGGTGACGAGAACGAATTCGTCGCCGCCGATACGGGATGCAAATTCGTCACCGTGCAGCAGAGCCTGCAGGCGCGTTGTCGTCTGGCGCAGGACCTGATCGCCTGCAGCATGCCCGAACGTGTCGTTGACCTCCTTGAATCGGTCAAGATCGATATGGACAAAGGCCAGCCGGTCGCTTTCGGAAGTCGCGGCGGATGCGTCCATGAACTGGTCGAGGAAACGCCGGTTGGGAAGGCCGGTGAGGGCGTCATGCAGGGACTGGTGTTCCAGCGTCCTGCGCGCCGATCGCAGCTCGTCATTCTGCGACTGAAGCTGTTCTTCGCGCTGTTGCAGCGTCTGGATATGACCTTGACGCTGGCGGATCAGGAAGCCGACCCAGATGGTTGGCAGAAACACGGTAAGAGCCACCAGCGTGGCGTAAATATAGAGGCGGGCGATATCCGGTGGCGTGGTCTGCCATCCGAGCTTCGGCCGGGCCGCCAGATACCAGGTGTCGTAGCCGAGTTCGATGCGGGTACGAACGACGTCCTGCGAGAAAAGGCCGGCATCTCCGAAGAACACATCCTTTTCCTTCGGAACCGGGCGCCGCGCGATCGAGATCTCCAGTTGCTGCCGCTCCGTATCGACATTGCTGTCGCGCAGCAGGCGGTCGATATCGATTACGGTCGACACGACACCCCAGAAATGGCCGTTGGAGGAGAGGAAGACCGGATAACGGGCAAACAGACCCTTGCCGCCCTGAACGAGCTTGGCGGGACCTGCGATCGTGGTGGTGCGCCGCTTGATCGCTTCCATCACGGAGGCCGATTGCTTGGGATTTGCCGTATAGTCCTGGCCGAGGATTTCGCGATTTTCCGCCAGCGGATAGATCATTCGCACCACGAGGTCCGGTGCCGCAGCGACATTTTTCAGTTGCGACGGATGAGCGAAGATGTGTTCGGCCAGTTGGGCGAACTGCGCCTGATTGATCGACGGATCGGCGGCGATGGCGGCGACGAGACCGTGAATTAGGTTGACGTTGCCGTGGATGTTGGTTTCGAGCATGGAGGACACCTGGGCAAGCTGTTCCGATGCGGAAAGCCGCTGCGCCCACATGTGGCGCTCATGTTCATCCTGAACGGCACGGACAATGCCGACGGCCACCACTGTCATCACCAGGATGGCAGGCAGAATGTAGCCAAGCTGATGAAACCGACCAGAGAAGAAATCTCTGAACGTAAGTGGTGACGGCAAAATACTCATCCAAATGTCCCATGGAATATGCCGTCAGTATGAGAAAAAGACTTTAATTTAGTCTGATGTTTATTTGTAGGAATCGTTGTGCCGCAGTTCTGTGCAGAACTGGCTGTGGATATGTGTTTTTGCCGAAAAGCTGACCTGCCGTACTCGGCACGGGCGACACGGACTTGCCTGCCGCAAATTCCTGTGTTCCTTGCTGTCTCCATCTAGAGACGGATCCTCCCGATGCTGAAAGATTTCTCCGTTCCCGCCCTGTTGATGGGGCTGCTGACCGCGTTTGTCGGTTTCGTCAGTTCGTTTGCCGTCATCGTGCAGGGACTGACGGCGATGGGTGCCACGTCCGATCAGGTGGCGTCGGCGCTGTTGGCGGTTTGCGTCGCCCAAGCCGTGCTCGCCGTGTTTTTCTCGCTGCGTCATCGCATGCCGATCATGATGGCATGGACGACACCGGGCGGCGCGCTGCTGGCCACGACCGGCATGATCGAGGGCGGATTTCCGGCCGCTATCGGTGCATTCGTGCTCTGCGGCCTGCTGATCACGCTGACGGGCCTGTTTCCGCCGTTCGGCCGGGCCGTGCGGCTGATCCCGACGCCGCTTGCCAATGCCATGCTTGCCGGCATTCTGCTGGGCCTGTGCCTCGCGCCTGTCAAGGCGGTGGCGTTCAATCCGTGGTTTGGCCTGCCGATCGTGTTGGCATGGATGCTGGTGGTGACCCGCTGGCGGCTTTGGGCCGTGCCTTCGGCGCTGGCGGCTTTCATTCTGGTGCTGATCTTTGGTGTCGACCTGCCGCCGGATGCGATGGCGCGGGTTGGTGGCGCGATCCATCCGCAACTGGAATTCGTCACTCCGCTGTTCACCTGGCACGGGTTCGTTTCTGTGGCGCTGCCGCTGTTCATCGTCACCATGGCGTCGCAGAACATTCCGGGCATCGCCATTCTCAAGGCGCATGGTTATGAGCCGCCGCCGGGGCCGCTGTTTGCCTCGACCGGCGTGTTTTCCACCATCATTGCCTTCTTCGGCAGCGTGCCCGTCAATCTTGCCGCCATCACTGCGGCCATGTGCGCCAGCGAGGATGCGCATCCCGATTCGAAACGGCGATACTGGGCGGCGGTCGTGGGCGGCAGCGCCTATATCGTGCTCGGGCTGATCGCTGGTGGCATTATCGCTTTCGTATCGCTGGCGCCGCCGATCCTGTTGCAGGCGGTGGCGGGGCTGGCGCTGATCGGTGCGTTGTCCAATGCCGCGCATGCCGCGTTTCATGATCCGTCGGCGCGGGAAGCCGCCGCCATCACCTTTCTGGTGACGGCTTCGGGCACGACGTTTGCCGGTATCTCCGGGGCTTTCTGGGGGCTTGTCGCAGGCGGCTTCGTGCTGTGGCTTGCACGTTTCACCAAGGGCTGGGGAAAGCGTTGATGTCTTGATCGGTTTCGTGAAGGCGTACCAAAAGTCAAAAAGCCGTTCTTGCCACATCTTGTCCCGACAGCTATAGATTCGCACATGACCATGACAGGCGCGATCATGTTTGACCGTTTTGCAACCCGCTGCATCGCAGCCGGGGCGACGGTTTTCGCGCCTCTCTCGCTTCTTAGCCTCGACCTTACACTCGGTTGCCGGGTCCGTTGAGGAGCGCCCGGCGGCCGACAAAGCCCGCCGGCGTAAGAGCTCCTCGCATCAAATCCCTGAAATAAACACGGACCATAAGGTCCAGCATCCGCAGTCGGATGACCGTCGATGAACGGCATCGAGCCAAACGGCTCCTGCGGAGGGCAAGCGAAGGACGAAGACATGGACAGCAAGATTTCCGCATCGGCCAAGGGCATGCAGGCCGCAGGCGTAAAATATCGCGCCTATCCGCAGATCAATATTCCCGACCGCACATGGCCTTCGAAGGTGATAGACAAGGCGCCGATCTGGTGTTCCGTCGATTTGCGTGATGGCAACCAGTCGCTGGTCAACCCGATGGGGCATGACCGCAAGGCGCGCATGTTCAAGCTGTTGCTCGACATGGGCTTCAAGGAAATCGAGATCGGTTTCCCGTCGGCCTCGCAGACCGACTTCGATTTTGCCCGCTGGTGCGTGGAAGAGGGCGGCGTGCCGGAAGATGTGTCCCTGCAGGTGCTGGTGCAGTGCCGCCCGGAACTGATCACCCGCACGTTCGAATCGCTGGAAGGCGCGCACAAGCCGATCATCCACTTCTACAATTCGACATCCGAACTGCAGCGCCGCGTTGTGTTTGCCAAGGATGTCGGCGGCATCAAGCAGATTGCCGTCGATGCGGCCAAGATGATCACCGACATGGCGGCAAAGGCCGGCGGCGGTTACCGTTTCGAATATTCGCCGGAGAGCTTTACCGGCACCGAGCTGGACGTGGCGCTGGAGATCTGCAACGCGGTGATCGAGGTCGTGAAGCCGACGCCGGACAACAAGCTGATCCTCAACCTGCCGTCCACCGTCGAAATGGCGACGCCGAACATCTATGCCGACCAGATAGAATGGATGTGCCGCAATATCGACAACCGCGAAAACGTCATCATCTCGTTGCATCCGCACAATGACCGCGGCACCGGCATTGCCGCTACCGAACTGGGGCTGATGGCTGGCGCCGACCGCGTCGAAGGCACGCTGTTCGGCAATGGTGAGCGCACCGGTAATGTCGACGTGGTGACATTGGCCTTGAACATGTTTACGCAAGGTGTTGATCCGGAACTGGATTGCTCCGACATCGAGCGCATCAAGGACGTCTATGAATATTCCAACGAGATGGTCATTCCAGAACGTCATCCTTACGTCGGGGAACTGGTCTATACGGCGTTTTCCGGCTCGCACCAGGATGCCATCAACAAGGGCATGAAGGCGATCAAGGTCGCCAACCATCCGGTCTGGGAAGTGCCGTATCTGCCGATCGACCCGCAGGATGTCGGCCGCTCCTACGAGGCGATCATCCGCATCAACTCGCAGTCGGGCAAGGGTGGCATCGCCTATATCCTGCAACAGGATTACGGCATCAACCTGCCACGCAACCTGCAGGTGGAGTTCCGCGAGGAGATCCAGCGTATCACCGACGAAGAGGGCAAGGAGCTTTCCTCGAAGCGCATCTATGATCGTTTCATCGAGCGTTATGTCGATCAGCCGGAAGGCCGCCTGAAATTCGTCGACCAGAATACCTATCCGGCCGGTGTCGAGCACAAGGGCATTCGTGTGGTGGCAGCCGAGATCACCGATGGTGGCGAGGTCAAGCGTATCGAGGGCCGGGGCACCGGTCCGATCGATGGCTTCATCAACGCTTTGTCGATCTATCTCGGCATGGAACTGTCGGTGAACGACTATTCCGAACACTCGCTGCAGCACGGCTCCAATGCTTCGGCTATCGCCTATGTCGAGATGCAGCATCCCGGCGGCAAACTTTTTGGCGCAGGCATCAACACGAACATCGTGGCGGCATCGCTGGAAGCCATCGTTTCGGCCGCGAACCGTGTGCTGGCCGGTCGCTGATCGTCTCTGTCCTGTCTGAAAACGAAACGGCCCGGAAGCGATTCCGGGCCGTTTGTTTTTTGAGGAACTGCCGGGTTTCAGATCTGTCCGGCGATCTTTGCAGCGATGGAATCAAGCGTCGCGTCGGCGGAAGGGCCGGTGAGCACATAATCCGTCTGGTCGCGATGCCAGCCGATCAGGCCGATATCGTCACGGATCTGTTCGGCCAGGTTCTGGTCGTTGCCGATCAGGTTGCGGGCAAAGCAGATCGAAATGATGCTGCCGTCCTCGTCACGATAGACCAGTTGGCCGACCGGCTTGCCGGCTGCTGAAAACAGGCGCCCGCCGAGAAATTCCAGCTTTTCGGCACTCAGGTCGGGAACGCGAAACGAGACGCCCGTTGTTGCCATCAGCCAGTCGACCAGATGCGGCGAATCGGATGCCGGTACTTCGACGAGATGTTCGGTCTGACGCGAAAAGACGCGGTGGTGGGTGGCGATGTCTTCCAGCCAGCCGCTGGTGACGGGCATGGCTAGATCGGCAAAGGTCTGCATCTGCGGGCGGCTGCCGATCATGTAACCGATGCCGCCGGCAGCCAGTACAAGCAGAGCACAGGCGGCAATAGCCTGTCGGCGCGTTGGTTTGAAGGGCAGGGTGGGGCTTTGTGCCTGCGGCAGGCGCACGGCCTTGCGCGGCGGTGTGGCCGTCTTGATGTTGCGCACCAGCGTCAACGGAACCGGTTCGCGCAGCACTTCAGCAAAAGCCTGGCTGCCGAAATCCGAACCGCGGCGCAATTCGTCCTGCGCGGCGCATGCCTGTGGGTCGTCGGCAAGCAGCGCGTCGACCTCGGCCTGTTCAAGCTCGTTCAGTTCGCCGTCCATTGCCGAAGACAGGCGGTTATCGAGCGTCGCGTCCTGCGAATGCGGCATGGGTCAGGCTCTCCGCTCTGCGCTGTCGATTGTCAGGCCGGCAAAATGCTGACGCGCAAGAGCAAGCTGGGCGGTGACCGCCTCCACATCAATGGCGAGAATATCGGCGGCTTCGGCATAACGGTGTTCTTCGACGGCAACGAGCAGGAAACTTGCCGCGGCGCCTGCGGGCATGCCGAGTATGGCCTGATGCTGGGCAAAGCCATTGGCGTGGCTCTCCGCTGCGCCCAACGCACGCTTTTTGGCGTCTTCCATCCACACGGTGCGAATCAGCGAAAAGACCCAGCTTTCAAGCCGTGTGGCGCCATCGAAATGCGGTGCCTGCATGACGGCCCTGGCACAGGCTTCGCGCACCAGTTCATCGACCACATCCGGCTGACCGCAATACGCGAGCGCAAAGCGCCGCAGCCTCGGTAAAAGGGTCACGAGGTCGCGTCTGATATCTGTCAGATCCGGCTGCAGTGTCATGTCCGTCCGATGCGTTGGAGTGATGGTACTGGCATGCGAATGCGGAGAATTTGCGATATTGAAACATCTCTGGCTTTCGCCAGGCTGTCATGGCGATTGCACAGGCACCACCTGCGGCTTGATTGCCAGCGTCTCACGCGGATCGTGACCGTAAAACAGCCGGGTGTTGTCGAGCGAGATAGCATCAGCCGCCTCGGTCAGTCCGTGGCGTTCGCAGATCAGGTTCCATGCGCCGGGTTCGCCCGTCAGCGTGAAGAGGTTGTAGGCGGCGCGCGGCTTGTGGCCGCCCGGCCCCTGGGAGGCGGAGGCGATGCCGACGACCGGGATCTGGCCACCGCTATGGGTTCTCAGGAAGTGGACCGTGTCGAGATGGGTATGGCCATGCAGAATCAGTTCCGCGCCGCCCATGGACATGGCTGCGTTGAAACGGCGGATGCCGATCATGCGTTTGTGGCGGGCGGCAGCACCCCGAATCGGCGGGTGGTGAATGAGAACGACCCGGAACAGGCCTTCTTCACCGGCCTTTTTCAACAGTTCCACTGTTTCGCGCGCCTGCCGGGAGCTGAAAAAGCCGGTGGCGGAAAAAGGCGGTGTGGCCAGTGAGGTGGAACAGCCGATGATGGCGATCGGCCCGCGGCGGCGATAGGTCGGGAAAACGTGGTCGTCGTCCGGCCATTGCTGAGGACTGTCGTCACCGGCGATGAACGGGTACCAGCGCTTCACCGACTTGTCGTGCGCGCCGGGCACATAGGCATCGTGATTGCCGGGCACGACCGTCGTGTCCAGCGGTTCACCAACGCTTTCCAGCCATTCACCAGCCAGCCGGATTTCAATCTCGGTGGCAAGATTGACGAGATCGCCGGTGATCATCAGATGGTCGGGATCATGGTCGCGGATATCGCTCAGGAGCAGATCCAGCGTATTGACAAGCAGATGCTTGCGCCGGTTGCGGTGCCAGTTGATGAAGCCGGTAATCCGCTTGGAAAATAGCTCGCGCAACGTCAACTGCGGAAGCGGGCCGAGATGGATATCGGAAATATGCGCGAACCTGTACATGGGGTCATGACATAGGGCTGTGAGGTCCAAGGAGCAAGCTTATGAGTGACGAAGGCATCCCGGAAATTTCCCGTAAAAGCACCAGGATGATGGTGTGGTTGCTGCACCGTTATTTTCTGCTGACGCGCAGCATGACACTCGGTGTGCGCGCTGCCTGCTTCGACGAGGAGGGCCGGGTGTTTCTGGTGCGCCATACCTACGTGCCGGGATGGTATTTTCCCGGCGGTGGGGTTGAGCGGGGGGAAACAGCGAATGCGGCGCTTTCGAAAGAACTGCGCGAGGAAGGAAATCTGGAAATTCAGGGCTATCCACAGCTTTTCGCCAGCTATTTCAATCGCGGCGCCAGCAAGCGCGATCATGTCCTTTTTTACCGCGTGGACGTCAAGCAAACGTCTGTACGTTTACCTGACAGGGAGATTGCCGAAAGCGGTTTTTACTCTCTCGACGCTTTGCCAGAAGGCGTGACAAAGTCGACTTTAAGCCGGCTGAAAGAATTGTCCGGCGAATCAAAATTGCAAGACTACTGGTAGGATACTTAAGCCAGAACACATTCACCTGCTGGTTGCTTGCAACTGCATGTATCGTTGATCATCATGTCCTAATAAATGGGGAGATGGGTATGACGAAGATCGAGATGGCAATCGACCACCTGATGGCGACGCACAAGTTGGCAGTGCAGGAACACGAGGTGATGCTGGCCTATTTCATCGGGCTTGCACTGGAAGAAGCAAGGGAGGAGTTGGTGCGCCGTCGCCGGACGCGCGTCGCACTCAACTGATCAGAAAGACAGGATTCACCACCTCGCAATCCGCTACTTCACCTTGCCGACACTTTCGCGTGTGTGCGGCAGGGTGAGGTCGATTTGGGGACCGACCGGCACGATGCCGGTGGGATTGATGGTTTTGTGGCTGCGGTAATAATGGCCCTTGATATGCTCCATGTTCACCGTGTCGGCGATGCCCGGCTGCTGGTAGAGATCGCGCAGATAACCTGAGAGATTGGGGTAATCGGCGATACGGCGGATATTGCACTTGAAGTGGCCGACATAGACCGGATCGAAACGGACAAGAGTGGTGAACAGCCGCCAGTCTGCTTCCGTGGTTTTTTCTCCGAACAGGTAGCGGCTTGAGGAAAGCCGGGTCTCCAGCATATCCAGAGTTTCGAAGAGTTTGACGACGGCCTCTTCATAGGCCTCCTGCGTGGTGGCGAAACCGGCGCGGTAGACGCCGTTATTGACCGTTGCATAGATCACCGCATTGAGCGCATCGATCTCATCGCGCAGCTCGGATGGATAAAAATCGTCGGTCGAGCCGGTCAGGCCGTCGAAGGCGGTGTTGAACATGCGGATGATTTCCGCGCTTTCATTCGACACGATGGTCTGCTCTCGCTTGTCCCACAGCACCGGCACGGTGACCCGGCCGGAATAGTGCGGATCGGCTTTCAAATAGATCTGGTAAAGATAGTCGAGACCATAAAGGGTATCGCCGGTGGCGCCTGCGGGCTTTTTGAACTCCCAGCCGTTTTCCAGCATCAGGTAATCGACGACTGACACCGAGATCAGGTCTTCCAGCTTCTTCAGCTTGCGAAAAATCAGCGTGCGGTGAGCCCAGGGACAGGCGAGCGAGACATAGAGGTGGTAACGCCCGGCTTCGGCCTTGAAACCTTCGCGGCCGGTCGGACCAGCCGAGCCATCCGCGGTCAGCCAGTTGCGGAACTGCGATTGCGACCGCTCGAAACGGCCCTTGGTGGCTTTCGTATCATACCAGACGTCCTGCCACTTGCCGTCGACGAGCATACCCATGATGAAATTCCTTCCGTGTTCTGCTGCATAGATACGACAACGCAGGCAGATATCGAGGCGCGAAATTGCGAACAGTGAGTTTTGTGTTGGACGGACGAAAAAAATCCTGCTAACCGCGTTTTCACAAATTTCTGGGAACCATCCATTCATGACCGAGCCAAGAGCACTGCGACGACGCTGATCCTTCGACAAGACGCTTCAACAGGCGTCAACGAGATCACTTGTCCTGTCCGCTCTTATTTCTACGGCTTCGGTTCACCATGGCTCCGCAACTTCTCGAAAAGCACGACCTCGTTTATCTCACGGAAGACGCGTCTCACGACGACGTCATCGAACTGATCAATGCCGAGGCTTTTGGCCCCGGCCGGTTCGTCAAGGCGGCAGCGCGTATCCGTGAGCAGGGGCCGCATGACCGTTCGCTGTCTTTCGTCTGCACCGATTACGGCGAAACCATCGGTTCGGTGCGGATGACGCCGGTTCTGGCCGGCGGCGTCAAGGCGCATATGCTCGGGCCGCTGGCCGTGCGGCCGTCGCACAAGAACCGCGGGATTGGCCGCGAACTGGTGCGCATCGCCATCGAGGCGGCACGGCGCAAGGGGTCGGAAGGTGTCATCCTCGTTGGCGACCCGCCTTATTACATGCCGCTCGGTTTCGTGAAGGTCGCCTATGGCGCGCTCGAATTTCCCGGCCCTGTCGATCCCGGCCGCGTGCTGATCGTGCCGATGGCCGACGACATTGCCGAACGCCTGAAGGGCAAAATCGGCTGGCGCCCGTAAATCAAACCCTCTAAATCTTGCCGGGCATCAGGTCGGGCGAAATGTCGCCGACGGTGAATGCGTGCCGAGGGGGCTTTGGAATGACGGGAATTTCCATCGATGCGGCTTTGGATCGGGCAGGCACGGGCGCCTATCAGCGCCGCCTGCTCGGCATATTCGGCCTTGTCTGGACAGCGGATGCAATGCAGGTTCTGGCGGTCGGTTTTACCGCCGCCTCGATCGCCACAAGCTTTGGCCTGACCATACCGCAGGCACTGCAGGCGGGCACATTGTTCTTTCTGGGCATGCTGATCGGTGCTGCCGTCTGCGGCAAGCTGGCCGATCGTTATGGCCGCCGCCGGGTTCTGATCTTCACCGTCGCCTGCGATGCGCTGTTCGGTACGCTGGCGATTTTCTCTCCTGATTTCACCAGCCTGATCGTTCTGCGTTTTCTCACCGGCTTTGCGGTCGGCGGCACGCTGCCGGTCGATTATGCGATGATGGCGGAATTCCTGCCGGCGAAAAACCGTGGCCGCTGGCTGGTCATGCTCGAAGGTTTCTGGGCGGTCGGCACGCTGATCGTGGCGCTGACGGCCTGGGCCACCAGCCTTGCCGGGTTGGAGGATGGCTGGCGTTACATCCTCGCCGTCAATGCGGTGCCGGCCATCATCGGTATCGGCCTGCGTTTTCTGGTGCCGGAATCGCCGCTCTATCTGTTGCGCAATGGACGCGGTGATGAGGCCAAAGTGGTTATCAACCGCATCCTCGCCGGCAACGGCAAGCCTGAACTCGGTGCCGATATCAGTCTCGTCAAGCCGCCGGTGGTGAAGAGTGTCGGCCTATTTTCGCCAAAACTGCGCCAGCGCAGTGTCATGATGCTGGCGATCTGGTTTCTGGTGTCGATCTCCTATTACGGCGTCTTCACATGGATGCCGCCGAAACTTGCGGCCGATGGTTTTGGTTTCGTGCGTGGTTACGGTTTTCTCGTGCTGGTCGCACTGGCGCAATTGCCGGGTTATGCGCTCGCCGCCTATGGCGTCGAGGCCTGGGGGCGGCGGCCGACTTTGGTGGCCTTCTGCCTGCTGTCGGCTTTCGGTTGCCTGCTGTTCGTGATCGCCGATGGCGGTTTTCTGGTCGCCGCGGCGCTGCTGCTGATGAGCTTTGCGCTGCTCGGCACCTGGGGTGCGCTTTACGCCTACACGCCGGAACTCTATCCGACGGCCTCGCGTGCCACCGGCATGGGGGCGGCGGGGGCTATGGCGCGGCTTGGCGGTCTTCTGGCGCCGTCGGTGATGGCCTTTGTCGTGTCCGACGGGCTTGGCCTTGCGATCGGCGTGTTTGCCGGCCTGCTGGTACTGGCCGCTGCAGCGGCGCTGATGATCGACGCCGAAACCAAGGATGTTTCGCTGTCGTGATCTGATCCGGGCACCGTCTGCTGACGGTGCCCGTTTCCGTTCAGTAGCTGGCTTTATAGACCAGCGGTACCCATTCGTAATTCGTTTCGTCGCGGCGGACATGGCCGATGCCGGGGAAGGCGTGGTGCGCGCCGGCCACCAGATACTTTTTGTCTGCCGCATCCGCAAAAGCGAGAGCGCGGCTTGCTGCCGCCGCCTTCTGATCGACGTCGAAGGACACGGTGATTTCCGGGTGATCATATTGCAGCACGTCGCCATGGGCGATGTCGCCCCAGAAGATGATATTCTCGCCCTTGCTCTCGACGATGATGCCGCTGTGACCCGCTGTGTGACCGGCATGCAGGACGGAACCGAAGCCGGGGATCGGTGCGGCATTGTCGGCAAAGGTCTGGAACTTTCCGGCTTCGACATAAGGGCCGACGGATTTTTCGGCCTGGGTGATCTGCGGGCCGAGTGTCTTGTCGGCCTTGGCTTTGGCATCCGCCTTCAGCCAGAAATCGGCTTCGCGCTGGTTCACATGCAGGATGGCGTTTTCGAAAACGCGCTTGCCGTTGATGACGAGACCGCCGGAATGATCGGCATGGATATGGGTGAGGATGACGTCGTCGATCTCCGATGTCTTGTAGCCCGACGCTTCGATATTGGCGACGAGTTTGCCGAGCGATGGCCCCATCAGGTCGCCGGTGCCGGCATCGATGAGAACCAGCCGTTCACTGGTATTGACGAGGAAGGCGTTGACCGAGGTCTCGCTGTCGCCGGCCTGAAAATGACCTTCCAGATAGGTCTCGGCGTCAGCCTCCTTGATGTTCTTGTAGATCTTCGCCATCGGCAGTTTGATGGTGCCATCGGACAGTGCTGTGACTTCGTAATCGCCGAGTTTCAGGCGGTAGAAGCTGGGCACTTGTGTGCCGATGATGGCAGCCTTGGCGAAGGCGCTGACGGGCAGGGCGGAGATTGCACCGGCGGCCAATGCCAGGCCGGCGGTGTTGGTGAGAAGCGAGCGACGGGTCTGCATGGAAAACTCCAGATCGATTGATAGGCGGTCTTGAACTGACCTGGAGAGCACGTATGTATCGGTGCATCAGCAAACAAATCGATCCGGCTCATGACAACTATCGATCATTTCAATCTGCGCTGCTTCGACCTCAACCTGCTCGTGGCCTTCGATGCACTGATGGCGGAGGGCAGCGTCACCAAGGCGGCGAAACGGCTGAAAATCCAGCAGCCGGCGATGAGCCATTCGCTGTCGACCTTGCGAGTGCTGTTGCAGGACGAGCTTTTCATTCGTGTCGGTCAGGTGATGCAGCCGACGGCGCGGGCACGCAGCCTTGCCGTGCCGGTGCGCCACGCTCTGCGGCAAGCACAGCTGGCGCTGACCGGTGGACTTGCCTTCGATCCGGCGACCGAGGAGCGGACGTTTCGGATTGCCATGTCGCCGGAAATCGAGCTGCTGCTGATCCCCGATCTTACGGCACGGTTGAGACGGCTTGCGCCGGGCATCAAGGTTTTGGCGCGGGTTTTTCCCTATGAGGCGATGGAGCCATCGCTGGAGGATGGCAGCATCGATCTGGCGGTCGGCTGCACCTATACGAAAACCAGCCGTCGCTCGTTCGAGGCGCTTTACGATGTCAAATTCGCCTCCTGCTACAATCCTGCCTTGCTGTCGCTGTCGAACCCGATCGCGCTCGACGACTATCTGGCCGCCGAGCATGCCACCATCACCCAGAACGAGACATTGCAGGGCTGCATCAAGGATGCGCTGGATCTGGCCGGCGTCGAGCTGAACGTGGTTGCGGCGGCGCCCGGTTACATGTCGGTTCTGTCGGCGGCGCAGGTCAGCCCGGTGATCGCAACAGTGCCGAGCCGGATTGCCGAGCGTTATGCGCCGCTGCTCGGGCTGGAGGTCAGCCCGCTGCCGGTACCGCTGACCTTTCCGGCAGTCAGCATGGTTTGGGCCAACCATGCCGATGGCGACCTTGCCAATGCCTGGCTGCGTCAGCAGATCCGCGAGGTTATCGGCGGCGAGGATGAGCAGACCGGCGTGGTGCCGACCGTTGTGACGCGCGCGTTGAAAACGGCCTGAAACCCGGTCGCGTCAGAAGCGTTTGGACAACCACGTGACGCCATTGCCGGCGGTGAAAGGCCCGACTTCGCCGGCGATCTCGTAACCGTATTTCCGGTAGGCGGCGACGGCATCCGGGTTCATGCTGTCGATATAGGCGCCGATGCAGCCGCGGGCTTTTGCCTCTTCTTCCGCCTTGGCCAGCAATTGCCCGGCAAGGCCCTGACCGCGCAGGTTTTCGGGGATGAAGATCAGCTGCGTATAGAGCCAGCCGCGTGCTGTGCGGCCAACGAGGCCACCTTCTACATTGCCATCGGCATCGCGCAGGAAGATGCCGAGCTTTTGCAGATCCGACGGGCCGAACCGCTCGAGATTATAAGCGACGAGAGGGGCTTCGACCGCCTTTTCCTCTTCCGGCAACCAGTCTTCGGTGATGGTCAGTTCGATGGTCATGCTCTCTCCCCTCATCGATTGCCGAAGGGCGATAGCAGAGAGGTGAGGCGGCCGTAAAGGCTGTGGCTTTCAACGGACAAAAGAGAGAAGCCGGCCCGCCGCGACGGCAGGCCGGTAAAACGTTAGCGGCCTTCACGCCACCACATGGCCGAGACGGCCATCAACAGCGCGGCGAGACCAGCAAAACCGGCAAACAGCGGCAGCGTGTTGATGCCGCGCAGCACGGTTTCGTCCGTCATGCGGATGGTCATGCGATTGGCATCGGCCACCCGCACAGCACCGCGAACGGGCAGAATGTCGGGTAGGCGGATGCCGTCCTCGCTGGCGACGCGGGTGACGAGGCCGCGGGTTTTTTCCGCGTATGGGGCGAGCGTCTGTTCGGTCGAGACCATCGCCTTGAACTCCGGCGCATCGACCGCACCGACATGTACCAGCGTCGAAAACTCGCCGTTGGACACTTCGAACAGGCCGGTTTCATCCATCCGTTTTTCGAGCTTGTAGAGGCCGGGGCCGGATTGGGTGAAGGGCAGGCTTTCGGTCTTGCCGGACGGATATTTGACTGTTGCCGGGCCCGGATCGTCACCGATCGTCTGGCGGGTGGCTTCCAGCGTGCGACCGGAGGCGCGGGCGGTGAGTGCCTCTTCTTCCAGTTCCGGTTCCTTCATCAGCCAGTGGGCGATGCGGCGATAGAGATCCACATGCGGGCCACCGCCTTCGAAACCACGCGCCCACAGCCAGCCCTGATCGGAGAGCAGCATGGCGACGCGGCCTTCACCCTGTCGGTTGAGGACGAGGAGGGGGCGGTCGCCATCGCCTTCCATCACCGTCTGGCCACGCGGCGGCGCGACATCGACGGTGCGAAACCAGCGGCCCCAGGCCGGCGGGTTCTGCGTTGAGCCTTCGAGGCCACGGGTGACCGGGTGTTTCTGGCCAGCAGCCGACAGGTGCGGGTAGAAACCTGCATTGTGCATCTCGCCGGTCGGCGAGGCGGGCAGGACCTGTTCCAGCGGCGTCGAGGCGATCGAATCCTCGCCGGCATGTTCGGGACCGGCGGCAATCAGCAGGGCGCCGCCCTTTTCGACATATTGCGAAATGTAATCGTAATAGAGGATCGGCAGCACGCCGCGGTGTTTGTAGCGGTCAAAGATGATCAGGTCGAAATCGTTGATCTTTTCGACGAACAGTTCGCGGGTGGGGAAGGCGATCAGCGACAGTTCGTTGATCGGCGTGCCATCCTGCTTTTCCGGCGGGCGCAGAATGGTGAAGTGGACGAGATCGACAGAGGCGTCGGATTTCAACAGGTTGCGCCAAGCGCGTTCGCCCGCATGCGGCTCACCGGAGACCAGCAGCACGCGCAGGTTCTGGCGGATGCCGTCGATGACGTGGACGGCGCGGTTGTTGGCGGTGGTGACTTCGCCGGGAATGCCGGCGACGGAAAATTCCATCACGTTGTTGCCGCCGCGCGGCACGGTGAAGCTGAACGGCGTTTCCGCACCGGGAGCCGCTTGAATGATGGCGACCTGTTCGCCGTTGATGCGCACCGTCACCTCGGCCGAGCCACCCTGTTGACGGCCGTCGTCGAAGACGCGCAGCGTCATGTCCTGACGTTCGCCGACAATGCCGAAACGCGGGGCTTTCACCACTTCGATGCGACGATCGTATTCGTCCGGCTGGCCGGTGATCAGGCCGTGGATCGGCGCGTCGAAACCGAGATCCTGATTGATGCCGGGCATATCGTGGATCTGGCCATCGGACAGGAAGATGGCGCCGCCGACGCGGGCAGGGGGGACATCCGACAATGCTGCGGAAAGGGCGCCGAACAGTTGTGTCGAGGGGGAGTCTGAATCCGGGTTGTCGTTGACCTCGACGATGCGCGGTTCGATGCGCGGGAAACGCGACAGGCGTTCCT
Source organism: Neorhizobium sp. JUb45 (assembly GCF_004343585.1). Taxonomy (GTDB): domain Bacteria; phylum Pseudomonadota; class Alphaproteobacteria; order Rhizobiales; family Rhizobiaceae; genus Neorhizobium. The sequence goes on from NZ_SLYW01000001.1 coordinate 808,140, forward strand.
TCAGGCCTTCCAGCGCCCGATTTGTCTGCTCAGTGCGGTTGGCTGTTTCCTGGCTCTGCGAGCGGTCGACGATGACCGGGACGATGGTCGAAAGCTGTTCGCGGTCTTCCTGTGTCAGAAGCGGATTGGCGATGGCGAGCAGCAGTGCGACGAGCGCAAGAGCGCGTAAAAGAGAACCGCGCAGGCCGCGCAATAGGCTCAAGACCACAAGGATGGCGGCAAACACGCCGAGGCCGGCAAGGATCGGCCATGCGAAGAAGGGGGAGAATTCGATGGTCATCGGCAGCTCCCTTTATTGTCCAAGACGTTCGAGCAGGGCGGGGACATGCACCTGGTCGGCTTTGTAATTGCCGGTGAGCATGTACATCATGATGTTCACACCGCTTCTGAAAGCGTGCTCGCGCTGCATATCGTCCGGCGGCACCGTCGGAAGCACGGAATTGCCCTGCGCATCCACCGCCCATGCCCCGGCAAAGTCGTTGCCGGTGATGAGGATCGGCGTCACGCCGTCGCCGGAAGACGAGAGGCCGGTGCCCTGATTGCGGGCATCCTGACGCGCCTCCACCCAGAGCGGGCTGCCATTGTAACGGCCGGGGAAATTGTTGAGCAGATAGAAGGAACGGGCGAGAACGTGGTCGCTCGGGGTCGGCTCCAGCGGCGGGATGTCGATATTGGCGAGGATCGCCTGCAGGCGTTCGCCGTTGGGGCTGGTGCCGCCGCTATCGAGCGAGCTGAACTGGTCGCGCGTGTCGAACAGAACCGTGCCGCCGCTGCGCATATAGGCATCGATGCGGGAAATGGCGGCCGCCGACGGCATGGGCGCGGTGGCGGAGACCGGCCAGTAGATGATCGGGTAGAAGGACAATTCGTCCTTGGTGATGTCGACGCCCACCGGCGCTCCGGGCTCCAGCGTGGTGCGATAGGTCATGAACTGGCTGAGGCCATCCAGGCCCTGTTCGGAAATACGGTCGACATCGCCTTCGCCGGTGATGACATAGGCGAGATGGGTGGTGTCGAGGCGCTCGAGGATGGTGTCGTCGCCGGGTTTTGCGTGTTCGATCGGGGCGTTCGGATCGGGCGCGGACTGGGCGGGTGCGGATTGTGCCGGTGGCGCGGGCGGCGTCTGGGCATGGGCATCACCCGGCTGAGCGAAGGCAATCGCGCCGGCGAAGACTGCGAGCATGGCAGCGGCACGACCGGCGCGCGGCAGGCGGGCGAAACCGCCATTCATGAACAGCACGATCAGCGTATCGACAAGCAGCATGAAGAAGGCAGCGGCAAACAGGAGAGGGCGCAGCGACCACGCTTCACCACCGGCAAGCCCCTGCCGGACGATCGGGAAAACGGCGGACGAGGGGTCGAAGGGCGAGAGCGTTGCGTTGGGTGCCAAAAGGTTCACGGCGGTAAAACCTTCCTCCGAACCATAAAGGCCGGGCGGATTGTCGAGGCTGGCAATCGGCGTGGCGCCGACCTTGATGGCCAGCGGACGGGCGCTGCCGACTTCGGTCGACAGAATGCCGTCAGCCGTGAGCAGGCGGTAAGGCGGCAGGGCTGCGGCCGTCGCACCCGCTTCCGGCGGGGCGGCGCCACCGGCGCGCGACAGTTGCACGAGACGGCGCAGCATTTCGACGAAATTGCCGGAGATCGGCAGGTTCGACCATGTCGCATCGGCGCTGACATGGAAAAGAATGATGCGGCCGGCCTCGACCTCACGCGTCGTCACCAGAGGCGTGCCATCGGCAAGGCTTGCCCAGGTGCGCTCGTTGAGATCGGGCGTCGGTTCCGCCAGAACCTGACGGCGCACGGTGATGTCGGCTGGCGGGGCCATGCCGGCGAAGGGGCCGAAATTGGGGAAGGCGGCGAGAGGCTGCGGATCGGCCCAGGACATGGCGCCACCCAGCGCGCGTTCGCCCTGACGCAGGCGCACCGGCACAAGCGGATCGTCAGCCGGGGCCGCGGCAAGGCGCGGGCCGGCAAAACGGATCAGCGTGCCGCCACGGTTCAGCCATTGCTGCAGCGGCGCATAACTTTCCTCGGGCAGGCGACCGACATCGGCCATGACGATGGCCGACGGATTGCTGGTCAAGATTTCGCGCAGCGATGCGGCAAGATCGCCACCGCGCGGCTGTATCAGGTCCGCATAGGGTTCGAGCGCTCGGCTGATATAATAGAGTGGCAAAAGCAGCGGCTGAAAGTCATTGCCGCTGTCGCCGGAGAGAAGGGCGATGCGGCGGCGCTTGAAACCGTCGTCGAGCAGATGCGTGGCACCAGCCGTGGCAATGCCCTCGACCGACAGGCGGGCGAAATCGTTGCGCAGTTCGAACGGGGCGTTGATAGTGGCCGTCGCGGTATTGGCGCCGGCTGCGAAATCGAGTGTTCCCGTTGCCAGTGAGCGGCCCTGCTGGTCGAGCGCATTGACGGAAAAGTTCTGGGCGCCTTCGGTCTTCAGGCGTGTGGCGTTGACCGACATGGCGGCGGCATTGTTGGTGGCGCCGGTGACGGCGAGGGATTTCTGGCCGTCGCCTTCGATCAGCTGCATGTCGCGTGGTGACAGGCTTGCCAGCGCCGTCAGCATGTCGCCATCGGCAGGTGTGGCTATGCCATCCGAGAGGTAGGCGAGCGTGCCGGGCTGCGTGCCGTTCAATGCTTCGGTGACGGCGCGGGCGGCGCGCAGGCGATCCGGCACCAGCGGTTTCGGGCGGGCGGCGGCAAGATGTTCGCGGGCAACGGTGGCACTGGCGGGCACGGCGTCGTGGGTGGCTTCGGCGGTGAAGACCAGCGAGACCGGTATTTCGGCTTCGGCGGCGTCACTGATCATCAGGTCGGCGGTCTGCACGCGGCGTTCCCAGTCTTCTGCACTTGCCCAGCTGTTGTCGACGATCAGCACCAGCGGGCCGCCGGAGGCCAGCGGATTGCTGCGCGGGTTGATGACCGGATCGGCAATTGCCAGAATGACGGCGGCGGCCAGCAGGATGCGCAGCAGCGTCAGCCACCACGGGCTTTGCGCCGGCGTTTCCTCGCGTTTCAGGACGGTGGCAAGAATGCGCAGCGGCGGAAAAACTTCCGAACGCGGACGCGGTGGTGTGAGCCGCAACAGCCACCAGATGGCGGGCAGGGCGATCAGTGCGAAGAGGATGGTGGGGCTGGCGAAGGCGAAACCACTCATACATTCGCTCCTGCGCCAACGCCAGACGATGCATTCGGCACGATACGCGGCGGATTGCCTGAGAGGTAACCGTGCACGGCGCCGAGAGCCTCGGATGCCAGATGATCGGTGCGGTGTACGATAAAGCTCCAGCCCATGCGGCGCAGCGACTGGCCGAGATTTTCGCGGCGCGCCAGATAGGCATTGCGATAGATCTCGCGGACGGATTCGGCTCGGCCAGAGACCAGCTTTTCGCCGGTTTCGGGATCGGTGAATTCGGTGCGGCCGCTATAGGGGAAAATCTCTTCGGCCGGATCCGCCACTTCGATGACATGGCCGCGCAGGCCACGGCGGGCAAGCGGCGCGACGCGCTGCATGATGCGGTCGGCATCATCGAGAAAATCGCCGATCAGCACGATATCGCTGGCGCCACGGATCATCTCCGTTTGCGGCAGGCCGGTGGATGGCGGAGCGTGGACGAGCGCGGTCGCCAGCCGTTCGGCGGCGTTGCGGGCCGAGACCGGTTCCATGATGCCCGGACACCCGATGCGTTCGCCCGAACGAGCCAGCACTTCGGCGAGCGCCAGCATCAGCACCAGCGCCCGGCTTTCCTTGGAAACGGCCGCATAGGTGGATTTGTACATCATCGACGGCGACATGTCGGCCCACAGCCAGACGGTGTGGGCGGCTTCCCATTCCTTGTCGCGGATATAGGTATGGTCATCGCGGGCGGAGCGGCGCCAGTCGATGCGGGCGAGGCTTTCGCCATCCGCATAGGGCCGGAACTGCCAAAAATTTTCGCCGATGCCGCGCTTGCGGCGGCCATGCCAGCCGGCGATCACCGTATTGGCGATGCGGCGGGCCTCGACCATGCAATCGGGCACGAGGATGGCCCGCTGCCGGGCACGGCTGAGAACTTCTGCGCTCGGCGTCTGGTCGACGATCTCACCGATGGATGCCACGCGTACTCCTTTCGGTCGAACGGTTTTAGCCGCGGACCTGTTTTGCCAGACCGGAAACCACGTCACGCACGGTCATGCCTTCGGCGCGGGCCGAGAAGGTCAATGCCATGCGGTGCTGTAGAACCGGTTCGGCGAGAGCGGCGACATCGTCCAGCGATGGGGCGAGGCGGCCTTCATAAAGGGCGCGGGCGCGGGCGCACAGCATCAGCGCCTGACCGGCGCGCGGGCCGGGACCCCAGGCGACGTGGCGATCGGTCATGGTGTTGCCATGGCCGGGGCGGGCGGAGCGGACAAGCGAGAGGATAGCATCGACGACCTTGTCGCTGACCGGCATCTGGCGGATGAGCGACTGGATTTCGAGAAGGCGGGTGGCATCGATGACGCCGCGGGCCTTGGCTTCGGAAATGCCAGTCGTGCCGAGCAGGATCTGCCGTTCGGCGTCGAGTTCCGGGTAAAGCACATCCACCTGAAGAAGGAAGCGGTCGAGCTGGGCTTCCGGCAGCGGATAGGTGCCTTCCTGTTCCAGCGGGTTCTGGGTGGCGAGAACGTGGAAGGGGGCGGGCAGATCATACCGCTGCCCGGCGACGGTGACGTGATATTCCTGCATCGACTGCAAAAGCGCCGACTGGGTGCGCGGCGAGGCGCGGTTGATTTCGTCGGCCATCAGCAGCTGGGCGAAAACCGGTCCCTTGACGAAGCGGAAGGAGCGGCGGCCGGTTTCGTCCTGATCCATCACCTCGGTGCCGAGAATGTCGGATGGCATCAGGTCAGGCGTGAACTGGATGCGGTTGCCATCGAGGCCCAAGACGGTGCCGAGTGTGGTGACCAGCTTGGTCTTGGCGAGGCCCGGTACGCCAACCAGCAGCGCATGGCCACCGGAGAGGACGGCGAGAAGCGTGTTTTCGACCACCTGCTCCTGACCAAAGATCACCTTGCCGACTTCTTCGCGGATGGCGGCGATATCGGCGAGCGCCTTTTCGGCGGCGGCGATGATGGCTTTCTCATCGAGTGGAGTTTCTGTGGACGTCATCACACCCATTGGGTTCTCCATCTGTCGGTTTTTTCGCGGCTTCTGCGCAATGGCGGTTCGATATTCATATCGGGAATGCTGCACATGCGCACTATCGCAATGAACTTATTCCCAGTTTGACGGCTGACAAGCCGACGCTGAATGACTATCTCGTGACTCAATTGTCCTTAAAGGTCGAACCGGGACACAATCATGGCGACGGAACGGATAAATCAGGCGGCAGACGCCGCAGGTCTTGCAGCGATGATTTCGCGCGCCTCCGAGCAGACCGGCGACGGCAAGCGTGGCCTGCCGCCGGTAGAGCGCTGGAATCCGCCGTTTTGCGGCGATCTCGACATGGAAATCCGCGCTGACGGCACATGGTTCTACATGGGCACGCCGATCGGCCGGGCGCCGCTAATGCGGCTGTTTTCCACGGTTCTGCGCAAGGAAGACGACGGCAAAACCTATCTCGTCACGCCTGTGGAAAAGGTCGGCATTCGGGTTATCGACGCACCTTTCGTGGCGGTTGAGATGACGGTGACGCAGCGGGATGGCGTGACGGTTCTGACGTTCAGGACAAATGTCGGTGATGTGGTCGAGGCGGGTCCTGACAATCCGCTGCGATTCGAGATCGCTGGCGAAAATCGCGAGCTGAAGCCTTATCTGCTCGTTCGTGGCCGGCTGGAGGCGCTGGTTTCGCGCGCCGTGATGTATGATCTGGCCGAACTCGGCGAGACGGAAGAGATTGATGGTGTGTCGATGTTCGTGATCCGCTCGGGCGGCGCGGTGTTTCCGGTGATGCCGCAGGCCGAACTGGATGCGCTTGTCACATGACGCAATACCCGCTTTTTTCAGCAGGAGATTTTCGTGCGCGCGCGCAGGACCAGATGGGGCTGCCGCTCGAGGAAGCGTGGAATGCACACGGCGACCATGCGCTCAATCCGCTGTTCGTGGCGCGGGCGCAGGAACTGAAACTGCGGGATGCCGCCGTGCTGGTCCCGGTCGTTGACGATGGGGAAAAGGCGAGCGTGATCCTCACCCAGCGCACCACGACGCTGCGAAAACATTCCGGCCAGATCGCCTTTCCGGGCGGTTCGATTGACCCCGAGGACAGGTCACCGGAAGAGGCGGCCTTGCGCGAGGCGGAGGAGGAGATCGGTCTTTCGCGCCTGTTCGTGGAACCGGTCGGGCGTTTGCCGACCTATTTCACGCCGACAGGTTTTCGCATTACGCCGGTGCTGTCCGTCGTCAAGCGCGGTTTCGAGCTTGAACTCAATCCGGCCGAGGTGGCTGACGTGTTTGAAGTGCCTTTGCCATTCCTGATGGACGAGGCCAATCACCAGCGCGGCAGCCGTGTTCTTGACGGCGTCGAGCGACATTTTTTCCTGATGCCCTATGGCGAACGCAATATCTGGGGCATTACGGCCGGGATACTGCGCACGCTCTACGAAAGGCTTTATGCATGACCGGTCCCACCAACAAGAACATTGCCGACGAGGACTGGTTCAACAATCCGGCGCTGAAACGTGTGCTCGATCTTTTGAACGGTGATGGCGGCGAAACGCGCATCGTCGGTGGCGCGGTGCGCAACGCGCTGATGGGCTTAGCCATTCAGGATGTGGATCTGGCGACGACGCTGCTGCCGACTGATACGCAGGCGCGGGCGAAAGCTGCCGGCATCAAGTCGGTGCCGACCGGCATTGCCCATGGCACGGTGACGCTGGTGGTCGATGGCCAGCCATTCGAGGTGACGACGCTGCGACGCGACGTTTCGACCGATGGCCGCCATGCCGAAGTCGCCTTCGGGACCGACTGGCAGGCCGATGCCGAGCGGCGCGATTTCACCATCAATGCGCTGTATGCCGATCGCGAGGGCAATGTCGTCGATCTGGTCAAAGGTTTGGCCGATATCGAGACGCGGACGATCCGTTTTATCGGCGATGCCGCGACCCGCATTGCCGAGGATCATCTGCGCAGCCTGCGGTTCTTCCGGTTTTTTGCCTATTACGGTTCAGGCCGGCCGGATGCCGACGGTTTGCGTGCCGTTGCCCGCGCCAAGGACAAGCTCTCGACGCTTTCGGCCGAGCGCATCTGGGCCGAAACAAAAAAGCTGCTGACCGCCACCGATCCGTCGCGTGCGCTTTTGTGGATGCGCCAGACCGGCGTGCTTACCGAAATTTTGCCCGAAACGGAAAAATGGGGCATCGATTCCATTCATGGCGTTGTCGCCACCGAAGCTGCGCTCAATTGGAAACCGGATCCGCTGTTGCGGCTTGCGGCCATCGTACCGGTCGATGCGCCACGCCTTGCCGAAATGGCCAAGCGGTTGCGCATGGCCAATGCGGAAGCGGCTCGCCTGGAAAGCTGGGCAACGGCGCCGGCTCTGCCCGACGAGGTGACGGATGTCGGCTTTGACCGCATTCTTTATCGCTCGGGGCGTGATGGTCTGATCATGCAACTGAAGCTGGCGCTGGCTTCGGCACGCGCCAATGCCGAAGGCTACCCGATCGCAATGCGTAAGGCGGCGCGTCTTTCCGTGCTGTTGAAGCGAGCGGAAAATTTCGAGAAGCCCATCTTCCCATTGAGCGGTGGCGATGTCATCGCGGCGGGCATGGAGCCGGGACCAAAGGTCGGGGCGCTGCTGGCGGAACTGGAAACGCTCTGGGTGGAGCGCAATTTTTCCCTCGACCGGGCAGCGCTGACTGCCCGGCTGGCCGATCTAGTGGGCAAGGCGGATTAGGCCGCCTTGCTGCCCGCCTCATCACGAACACGGGCCTTGATATTGTCGACCATGTTTTCGCGGATGAATGTTTCGCCATGGGCGGAGCGCATGTGCTCGACGGCACGCCGCACCACCTCGGCATCCTCATCAGCCCGCGTATGCCACTCGCAACCGGGAACCAGCGTTCCGCATTCGAACAGTCTCATGATGTTTCCTCCTTGGATGGGGCAGGCGAGCGGTCTCGCGCGAGCCTGTCCATGAGGAAAACTAGCGTCGTGGCTGGAGGTTTCCATGCAAAAGCAAATTCAATTCAGGGCTGATGTTGGTCGCTGAGGACATCTTGACGCTTTATCGTGATTTACGTACATAAATCTGTACAGATTTTACAGCGGGTTTGAGCATGGCAAGTGTGCGCTTCACGGACTTCCGGCAGAATTTCGCCACGCATTTCGACACGGTTCTGGAATCGCGCGCACCGCTTCTGGTGACGCGTCAGGGCAAGGAATCCGTCGTCGTTCTTGCCGAAGGTGAATATGAGAGCCTGCAGGAAACGCTGCATCTGCTTTCCACGCCCGCCAATGCCGATCGCCTGCGCGACGGTCTCGAGCAGCTCCAAGGCGGACGGGTCGTCGAAAGAGACCCGACCGCAGAATGAAGCTGGTCTGGACGCTCAATGCCTGGGATGATTACGAGTTCTGGCAGAAGAACGATCCAAAGATCGTTGAAAAGATCAACGAACTGATCAGGAGCGCCAAACGCACGCCGTTCGCTGGCCCGGGAAAACCCGAGCCGTTGAAAGGCGATCTCACCGGTTTTTGGTCCCGCCGCATCTCAGGCGAGCACCGGTTCGTTTATCGCATGGCCGGTAGCGGTGATGACCAGCGTCTGGAAATCCTGCAATGCAGTTTCCACTACCGGAAATAATATCGTTTCGCCTCTACTCGGCCAGCGCCCAGGCATGAAAAACGGAACTGTGTTCCTTGGCGCCGGGTGGCTGAGCCACCGTCTGGTCATTGGCCGCCGGAAGGTGTGACGGTTTTCCGGCCAATTGGCGGCGCACCTGCGCGACGTAATAGGAATGCGGAAAATCCGGATCGCCCTTGGCCCTGAGATCGCGCGCCATACGGTCGATCAGTTCCTCGGTGGCGATGTTGCGTTCCGGCTTTTTATGCTGCTGCGGTATGCTCTGCGATGCGACCATTGCGACATCCTCCCTGTGCTACCGGCCTTGACAGCCGTCAGAAAGCTAGCACCAAGAGATGTGATTTGGATATCGCTTTTGTTAACTGATCGCTAAATTATGATCAGGGCCAGCGCACCATTGGCGGCAGTGACGACAGGATCGCCTCGACATTGCCGCCGGTCTTCAGGCCAAACAGCGTGCCGCGGTCGTAAAGCAGGTTGAATTCGACGTAACGGCCACGGCGAACCAGCTGTTCGTCACGATCGGCCTGCGTGAATTCCGAGTTGAAATTGCCGCGCACGATCTGCGGGTAGACCTTTTCGAAGCAACGACCGACATCCTGCACGAAGGCAAAGTTGGCGTCCCAGCCCCCCTTGTCCGCCTGCGGCGTCAGCCAGTCGAAGAAGATGCCGCCGATGCCGCGCGCCTCGTTGCGGTGGGGCAGGAAAAAGTATTCGTCGCACCATTTCTTGTAGCGATCGTAATCGGCGACGCCAGCATGGGCATTGCAGGTGTTTTCGAACACCTTGTGAAAGGACTGGCTGTCGGCGTCGTCCTGCGTGCGGCGACGGTCGAGCACCGGTGTCAGGTCGGCACCGCCGCCGAACCACTGGCTGGACGTCACCACCATGCGGGTGTTCATGTGCACGGCCGGCACATTGGGATTGACCGGGTGGGCAATCAGCGAAATGCCCGACGCCCAGAAACGCGGGTCTTCATCAGCACCCGGCATCTGCTTGCGAAAGTCTTCGGAAAACTCGCCATGGACGGTGGAGGTGTGGACGCCGACCTTTTCGAACACGCGGCCTTCCATCATCGACATGCGGCCGCCGCCACCGGCGCCGCCGTCGCGCTGCCAGTCTTTTCCGACGAAACGGCCGGGCGTGCGATCGGACAGAGGACCGGAGACTTCGTCTTCCAGCGCCTCGAAGGTGGAACAGATCGTGTCGCGCAGGCTCTCGAACCAGGCTTTGGCGGTTGCCTTCTTTTCCTCGATGCCCTCGGGCAGGCCCTTTGCGAGCTGCGGCCGTTCCATGTCGTTCCTTCCGGTGTCGTCCTGTTTGGCTTCCCGTTTTATGCTGCCACGTGAGGCGCGGTCCGGGAATGTCGTTGCGCAGCCTATAACGCTTTCAGAATCGACTCGCAAAGCCTGCAACCGCGCATTATCTTGCTTTGTGAAAGGTAGCGCGCATGACGATAACGAAAGTCCCGCCGCTCGACGGCCTGAAGCGCAGGATGGATCGCCATCGCCTTGGAAAGGCGACCGCGACAAATGGCCATTTCGTGCGCGAGACTTTTTGCCTCTCGAGGCCGGAAGCGCGCGAAAAGGCCAAGGAATGGTTCGATGCCTTTCCCAAGGCCGCTTACTGGACCGAAGTCGAAAGCTGGCGCCAGCTTGAAGGTGACCAGATCGAGTTCACCATGCGGCGTCTGCCGACCGCCGACTGACCTTCAGAAACCCGTCTGCCGCAAGGCCTCGCCGACGATCATCGCCGCCGACATGGCGACATTGATCGAACGCTGACCTTCGCGCATGGGGATCAGCACGCGGGCATCCGCCGCTTCATGGACAGTGTCCGGCACACCGGCGCTTTCACGGCCGAACAGAAGAATGTCACCCGGCTGGTAGGTGAAATCGACATAGGGCAGGGCGGCTTTGGTGGAGCCGAGCACGAGACGGCGGTTTTCACTCTGCCGCCACGCGTCAAAAGCCTGCCAGTTGACGTGGCGCACCAGCGATACCGAACCGAGATAATCCATGCCGGCGCGTTTCAGGTTGCGGTCGGAAATGTCGAAACCGGCCGGCTCGATGATGTCGACGCCGAAGCCCAGGCAGGCGGCAAGCCGCAGGATCGTGCCGGTATTGCCGGGGATGTCTGGCTGGTAAAGGGCGATGCGCAGGTCTGTCATGGATGATGTCCTTAAGCGAAAACGGTGTTTTGGCTCAAGTCCTGTCTTCGGCGGGTGACCTGTACCATTCTCGCCATGCAGGTTTTTCGGTTCAAATGCAGGCAGATGGGAGTTTTTTGACCAACTCCTGTGCGTTTGCTCTTTCCAATTTTTCTGGTTGACGTTACAAAACGCTCCAACCGAAACGCCAGCCAAGGAGGCCTACATGGATATGACCGTGCGCACACGCCTTCCGGCCCGAGTTCTTTCTGCTTGAGCGTTTCGCGGTTCCACTGAACTTTTTCCCATTCTGATCGTTGCGTGACCGTCACAAGGTCGCGATATCTCGTTTTCCGGCTGCCCGGCTTTCGCATGCGTCGATGATGTCTGTGAGTGAGCAGTCGCCGACTGACGGAGCTTTTTATGTTTTCCTGGTTCGAACGGCGCATCAATCCGTATCCGGATGCCGCCCCGACCCTGCCGCCGAAGGGGCTGTTTGCCTTCTGCTGGCATTATACCAAGCCGGTCTGGCCCTGGCTTGTGCTGATGTCGATCCTGACGACGCTGATCGCGCTCGGCGAAGTGGCGCTTTATCGATTTCTCGGCGATATCGTCGACTGGCTGTCTACGGCCGATCGCGAGACCTTTCTTGCCCGCGAAGGCATGAAGCTGGTGATGATGGCGCTGGTCGTGCTGGTCGCGTTGCCTCTGGTGGCGACGCTCAACTCGCTGATCATGCACCAGATCATGATGGGCAATTTTCCGATGGTGGCGCGCTGGCAGATGCACCGGTATCTGCTTCGGCACTCGATGACCTTTTTCGCCAACGAGTTTGCCGGCCGTGTCTCGACCAAGCTGATGCAGACATCGCTCGCCATCCGCGAAGTGGTGATGAAGATTCTCGACGTCTTCGTCTATGTCGCCGTCTATTTCATCTCGATGATCGTTGTCGTTGCGGCGGCGGATCTGCGATTGGCCGTTCCGCTGGTCGTGTGGATCATCGTCTATGGCCTGACGGTGTCTTATTACGTGCCGCGTCTGCGCAAGATTTCGGCGGCGCAGGCGGATGCGCGTTCGATGATGACCGGCCGCGTGGTGGACAGCTACACCAATATCGCCACCGTAAAACTCTTCTCGCATACCGGTCGCGAAGAGAGTTATGCCCGCGATGCCATGCAGATGTTCCTGGGCACCGTGCACGACCAGATGCGCAAGGTGACGATGTTCCAGGTGCTGGTCTATTTCTACAACTGCGCGGCGCTGTTTGCGGTCGCAGCTCTGTCTATCTGGTTCTGGCTGGACAGCGCCATTTCGATCGGTGCGATTGCCATCGCCATCGGTCTCGCCATGCGTATCAACGGCATGTCGCAATGGATCATGTGGGAGGTCTCGGCCTTGTTCGAGAATATCGGCACGGTTTATGACGGCATGGAAATGATGACCAAGCCGCATGACGTGACCGACAAGCCGGCGGCGCCAAAACTGAAAGTGCCGGAAGGTGCTATCGCCTACGACAACATCCGCTTCCACTACGGCAAGAACAAGGGTGTGGTGGAAAACCTGACACTCAATGTCGCTGCCGGCGAGAAGGTCGGTCTGGTCGGGCGTTCCGGTGCCGGCAAGACGACGCTGATGAACCTGCTGCTGCGGTTCTACGATCTGGAAGGCGGGCGCATCACCATCGACGGTCAGGATATTTCGGCGATCTCGCAGGAGAGCCTGCGCGCCAAGATCGGCGTGGTGACGCAGGATACCTCGCTCCTGCATCGGTCGATCCGCGACAACATCGCTTACGGTCATCCCGGTGCGACGGACGAGCAGATCATCGAGGCGGCAAGGCGCGCATCGGCTTGGGATTTTGTCGAGACGCTGGCCGACATGCAGGGCCGGACCGGTCTCGATGCCCATGTCGGCGAGCGTGGCGTCAAATTGTCCGGCGGTCAGCGCCAGCGTATCGCGATCGCCCGCGTGTTCCTCAAGGATGCACCAATCCTTGTGCTGGACGAGGCGACGTCGGCGCTCGATTCCGAAGTCGAGGCGGCCATTCAGGAGAACCTGTTCTCGCTGATGGAAGGCAAGACGGTTATCGCCATCGCTCACCGCCTGTCGACGCTGACCGAGATGGACCGACTGGTCGTGCTCGACAAGGGCAAGATCATCGAGACCGGCACGCATCAGGAACTGTCCGCCAGCGGTGGTATCTATGCCGATCTGTGGCATCGTCAGTCCGGCGGTTTCCTGGGTGATCACACAGAGGATGCGGCTGCGGAGTAGGTTTCTGCCTGTCTCTCTACTTGAAAAATAGCCCGTGACGCCTTGGTGTCGCGGGCTTTTTGCTGGTCTCAGTCGGGATGACGGGCTTCTGCCGAGGATGGTTACGGCGCATTTGCGAAATGTGTTTTGCCGGCAAAAAGCTATGTGAAAAAGTAAGTCTTTCTTTATGGAATGGTGAAAAAACGAGCGTGTATTCCATTTGTGTCTCACGCTGCGGTTTTCACATGTTCAGATCCATAAAGATCAAACTTCTCTTGCCTATCCTCTTCGGCACGGTCGTCCTTGTCGCCATTCTTCAGGGCGGTCTTGCCATGCGTTCGGTCAATCAGATGGACACGCAGGCGGACAATCTCGGCCACCGCATGGAGCAATCCGTGGCCATGGCCAACATGGACCGGTTACTGGGCGAGGTTCGCCGCCTCGTGCTGATGGCGCTTTCGGGCAGCAATGCCGGCGAGCAGAAAAAGTGGCTGGGCCAGCTTCAGGAAAAGACCAAGGAGCGGGGCGCAGCCTTTGCCGCATTCGGCGAGAAGATCACCGACCCGGCGGCCAAGACGAAATTTGACGACCTGCAGAAGGTGGTCGGCGAATACGATGTGATGAGCGCGAAGTTCATCGAGCTGATCAGCACCTCCCGCGTCTATGAGGCCAAGACCCTGATCGCGCAGATGGTGCCCAAGGGTGGCGAGGCGGGCGCGATCCTGTCGCAGATGATCGATGAGAACAATGCTCTCGGTCTTACCGATCGGCAGGCGGCAAATGCTGCCGCGCAATTCGCCTCGATGTCGACCATGATCGGTATCGTGTTCGCGGTCGTGGTGGCCGTCGTGGCTGCCGCGCTGAGCGTTTTCCGGATTGCCCGTCCGATCGACAACATTACCAGGGCGATGAAGGTGCTGGCCGCCGGCAATACCGAAGCACAGATCCCGCATGCAGGCCGTCATGACGAGGTCGGCGAAATGGCGGCGGCCGTTGCCGTGTTCCGTGACAACGCCCTCGAACGCGAGCAGCTTGAGCGACAGGCGGAAGCCAATCGCTCGATGAGCGAGAATGAGCGGATTGCGCGCGAGGAACAGAAGGCACGCGAAGCGGCCGATGTCGCTTTCGCCGTCGATGGTCTGGCGCATGGTTTGAAGAGCCTTTCCGATGGCGACATGACCTATCGCTTGGCCCAGCCGTTTGCCGGTCAGCTCGATCAGTTGCGCCTCAACTTCAACGAGTCCGTTTCAAGGCTGCAGGATGCCCTGCAGGCGGTCGGCGAAAATGCCCGCATGATCGATGCCGGCGCCAACGAGATCCGTGCTGCGGCCGACAATCTTTCCAAGCGCACCGAACAGCAGGCTTCTTCCGTCGAGGAAACGGCCGCCGCGCTGGAACAGGTGACGACCGCTGTCAAGGATTCGGCTGTGCGTGCCGGTGAGGCGGGAAGCCTTGTCGATCATACCCGCACCGATGCGGAACGTTCCGGTGAGATCGTCAAGCAGGCGGTCACGGCCATGGAGGCGATCGAAAAGTCGTCCAACGAGATCGGCAATATCATCGGCGTGATCGACGAGATCGCGTTCCAGACCAATCTTCTGGCCCTCAATGCCGGCGTTGAAGCCGCGCGCGCCGGTGATGCCGGCAAGGGTTTTGCTGTCGTGGCACAGGAAGTCCGTGAACTGGCACAGCGTTCCGCCACGGCGGCGCGCGAAATCAAGGCGCTGATCTCCGCTTCCAGCGCGAAGGTTCGTGACGGTGTGAAGCTGGTCGATCAGACCGGTGAGGCGCTGGAAACGATTGTTGCCAATGTTCAGCGGATCAACGGCAATGTCGCCTCGATCGTGGTGTCGACCCGAGAACAGTCGACCGGCCTCACGGAGATCAATAGCTCGGTGAACCACATGGATCAGGGCACGCAGCAGAATGCTGCCATGGTGGAGCAGACGACAGCGGCAAGTCATCGTCTCGCTTCGCAGGCTGCGGCACTCAACGCGTTGTTGGCGCAGTTCAGGCTGGATGAGGGCAGGGCGGATGTGCGCATGGCGCCCGCGGATGCACGTCCGGTCAATTCTCCGGCGCGCGCAATCGGTAACCGCATCGCGGCTGCTTTTGGTGGAGGATCGGCGGCCGTCAAACAGGAATGGTCGGAATTCTGAACACCTGCTCAAATGTGAGAATGGAACGGCGGCTTCGGTCGCCGTTTTTCGTTGTCGGACCTGGAAAATCGCTGGTTTTATACATGTGATCGATTGTCAATATTTTACTACCTTGGATTTTATTGAAATTGCCTGCAATTTCTCGTGTGCAGTATTATCCATTCATTAAGCCTTATATTCGAACATCCTCATATCAACGCATGGTTCTGTTTCGTTGATTTTTGCAATCGCATGCCAGAGGGCGTCGAGACGTTTCCCCCCAACGTATCGGCGCCCTTGGCGTTTCCAGGGGATGATCATGCGATACCTGTCTCAGATGCGCATTCGGGTTCTTCTTCCGGCTCTGTTCGGGCTGGTTATCGTTATCGCTTTTGCCCAGGGCGGCATGGCGCTTTTTTCACTTGCGACGCTGAAGCAGCAGGTGCACGAGATCGGCCGCGAGCGCTTGCCGCGCAACACGCTGATCGCCAAGATGGATCACTCCATCAACGTCATCCGTCGCTCCTATGCTGATCTTCTTCTGGCCAATGATGCCGAAGAGATCAGAACCAACGAGCAGACGATCGCGACGCGCATGAACGAGCGTGATGCGCTCATCAAGCAATATTCAGACATGATCACGCTGCCGAAAACGCGCGAACTGTTTTCGACGTTGCAGAACGGTGTGATCGCTTATGACGCTGCGGCAAAGACGCTTGTCGGACTGGTCGAAGCCGGTCGCCACGAGGAGGCGCAGTCCGTTTATCGCGGCGCAATGCGCGATGCCGCAAAATCGATGACCGAAGCGCTCGACACGACCGCCGCCAACAACCAGGCGATCAGCGAGGCAGCACTTGTCGCAGCCGATACAGCTTACGACCAGGCGCTGACCAGCACGTATGCGGCACTCGCATTCGCAGCCTTCATCGCAATCGGTGCCGCCTGCATTTCCTTCTTCCGCGTGGCCCGGCCGATCGATGCGATCACCCGCGCCATGGGTCTTTTGGCCAGTGGCGACAATGAACGTCCGATCCCGTTTATCGAGCGCCGTGACGAAATCGGTTCGATGGCGGCGGCTGTCGAAATCTTCCGCGCCAATGCGCTCGAGCGTATTCGTCTGGAACATGAGGCCGATGACAACCGCGAACTGATGGAACATGAACGCGGCGTGCGCGAACAGCAGAAGATGATCGAGGCCGGCCATGTGAAGGTCGCCGTCGATGGTCTGGCTGCCGGGCTTTCGAACCTTGCCGACGGCAATCTCGGCTTCCGCATTGCCACACCGTTCCATGGCGACCTCGAAACGTTGCGCACCAACTTCAACGCTTCCATGGGCAAACTACAGACGACAATGGTTTCGGTGGGTGAAAACGCCCATGCCATCAGTGCCGGCACCAACGAGATCCGCAGTGCCGCCGATGATCTGTCGCGCCGCACCGAACAGCAGGCTGCCTCGGTTGAGCAGACGGCAGCGGCGCTTGAAGAAGTCACGACCGCGGTCAGCGACAGCAGCCGACGTGCCCGTGAGGCCGGCCAGTTGGTCGAAAAGACCAAGACGGGAGCCGAACATTCCGGCGCCATCGTTCGCGATGCCGTCGCCGCAATGGAGCAGATCGAGCAGTCCTCGACCGAAATCGGCAACATTATCGGCGTCATCGACGATATCGCCTTCCAGACCAATCTTCTCGCGCTCAATGCCGGTGTCGAAGCGGCGCGGGCAGGGGAAGCCGGCAAGGGTTTTGCCGTCGTTGCCCAGGAAGTCCGCGAACTGGCACAGCGCTCCGCCAATGCCGCCAAGGAGATCAAGTCGCTGATCAACCGTTCCGGCGAACAGGTACGCAATGGTGTCGCGCTGGTTGGAGAGACCGGTACGGCGTTGAAGGAAATCGTTACCGAGGTCCAGCACATCAACCGGTTGGTGGCGGAGATCGTCACCACGGCGCAGGAGCAGGCAACGGGCCTCAAGGAGATCAACACCGCCGTCAACCAGATGGACCAGGGCACGCAGAAGAATGCGGCCATGGTTGAGGAAACGACGGCGGCCACGCACAGCCTTGCGCGGGAAGCGTCCGGCCTGATCGAGCTTCTGGGCCAATTCCGTCTGGGTGATGCGGCACACCATGCGCCGGTGCGCGCGCCGGTTCCTGCCTCACCAGCGTCGCGTCCGACACATTCACCGGCGCGTGCACTTGGCCAGAAGGTTGCCGCCAGCTTTGGTGGGGCGGCGCCTCGTGGTGAGGACTGGTCAGAGTTTTGATCCGGAAAATTTGATGCAAGTACAGATTCGCTTTACTTGCTCGAAGTCGTCTTGATGAATATCTAATCGATAGTAGAGCGCCGTCATTCTCAAATGGCGGCGCTTTGTCGCATTAAATATTTATTTAATATTGTTTTTCGGATGATGAATTTCTTGGTTTTGTTTGTTCAACTTGATGAATTTCAACAAGAAAACAAAAGAAATAACGCGTTAACCAGCTAGTTCGTTGGTTTTTGTGGTAATTTTTTGTTTAGAGCCTGTTGAGACAGATGCGACGTCCAGGTGTCGGACGGTTTTTCTCGCGGGTTCTCAAATGTTCAATTCCATCAAAATCAAAATTCTTCTTCCGTCTCTTTTTGCCCTGACCGTCCTGCTCATCGTGCTGCAAGGTGTGCTCGGCGCGCGTTCCGTCTCCGAACTGGAAACGCAGGCCGACAATATCAGCCGGCGCATGGAGCGTTCGCTGATGGTGGCCGGCATGGACGGCCTGATGTCGGATATCCGTCGTCTCTACCTGACGATGTTGACGACCGACTCTGCTGCCTCTAGGCAGGAGATGCTGGCGCAGATTCAGAAAAAGGTTCAGCAGCGGACCACCGAATTCAATTCCTACAGCCAGTCGATGACGATCCCTGCCGCCAAGGCAAAGTTCGCCGAGCTTATGAGTGTCGTTGCCGAATTCGATCGGCTGGGCGGCAATCTCGTCGATCAGCTCGATGCCGGCAGGACCGCGGAAGCGCGCGCACTCATTCTGGAAATGGCGCAGAAGGGCACGATCGCCGGTACGGCGCTTCAGCAATTGATCGATGACAACAAGGCGCGCGGCGTCTTAGACCGCCAGGCGGCGGCGGATGCTGGCCAGTTCGCGTTGAAGTCCACCATCTTCGGTATCGTTCTGTCGGTGCTGGTTGCGGCCGGTGCGGCCATCCTCAGCGTGATGCGTGTCACCCGCCCGATTTCGGCGATTACCGCGTCGATGAAAACCTTGGCTTCGGGCAATAACAAGGCCGAGATTCCCTATGCAGGCAACAGCGATGAAATCGGCGAAATGGCTGCTGCCGTGGCCGTGTTCCGTGACAATGCACTGGAGCGCGAGCGTCTTGAGCGCGAAACCGAAGCCAACCGTTCGATGAGCGAAAGCGAGCGTATTGCCCGTGAAGAGCAGAAGGCGCGTGAAGCTGCCGATGTCGCCTTCGCGGTCGATGGTCTGGCGTCGGGTCTGAAGAGCCTTTCCGATGGCGACATGACGTTCCGTCTGGCGCAGCCGTTTACCGGTCAGCTCGATCAGCTGCGTGTCAACTTCAACGAATCCGTCTCCAAGCTTCAGGGTGCGCTGCGCGCTGTCGGTGAAAATGCCCGTATGATCGATGCCGGCGCCAACGAAATCCGCGCCGCTGCCGACGATCTGTCGAAGCGCACCGAACAGCAGGCGTCGTCCGTCGAGGAAACCGCCGCAGCGCTGGAACAGGTGACCACCGCCGTAAAGGATTCCGCTGTCCGCGCTGGTGAGGCCGGCAAGCTGGTCGAACATACCCGCGTCGGTGCCGAGCGTTCGGGCGAGGTTGTCCGTCAGGCGGTTGCCGCGATGGAGGCGATCGAACAGTCGTCCAGCGAGATCGGCAACATTATCGGTGTGATCGACGACATCGCCTTCCAGACCAACCTTCTGGCGCTCAATGCAGGCGTCGAAGCGGCGCGTGCCGGTGAAGCCGGCAAGGGGTTTGCCGTGGTTGCACAGGAAGTGCGTGAGCTGGCCCAGCGTTCGGCCACGGCTGCCCGCGAAATCAAGACGTTGATCGGTGCATCCGGTGACAAGGTGCGAGACGGTGTGGATCTGGTCGGCCAGACCGGCAGCGCGCTGGAAGCCATCGTTTCCGACGTGCAGAAGATCAACCAGAATGTCGGCACGATCGTCATGTCGGCCCGCGAGCAGTCGACTGGCCTCACCGAGATCAACACGGCCGTCAACCAGATGGATCAGGGCACGCAGAAGAACGCGGCCATGGTGGAGCAGACCACGGCCGCCAGCCACGGCCTCGCCAAGCAGGCCGCCGAACTGACGCAGCTGCTCTCGCAGTTCAAGCTGGAAGATGGACGCGCAGATGTCCGCAGTGCCAACCCGGCATCACGCCCGGTGGCATCGCCGGCCCGCGCCATCGGCGCCCGCATCGCCTCGGCTTTCAACGGCAATGCCGCCGTCAAGCAGGAATGGTCGGACTTCTGAGAACGTCCCACGAGAATGAGAAAACGCCGGCCTCGCGCCGGCGTTTTCGTGTCTGGCCCGTGCTAGAGTCTGTCCGGGCTAGATTGCAGCATTCTGTTGGCTCAAACGGAGCTGGATGGTCGCATGGCTGGCGCGTGTCGTAGCCAAAGCATACGGCCAAGCCGGCCATGCGATCAGCCGGCCCGTTTCAGCCAACCCGAAGGGCCGGGCATCTTTCCGCCGGGATCAGCGGCGATCGGCTCGCACGTACCCGGTGGTATGCACTTCGCCAATCGCCACTGCCCCGACGAAAACCTGCTCCGGCAGAATGCTGCAATCTAGCCCAGACAGACTCTATCTTCGCACCTTACCGAAATGTAAGCCGCACTGGCCTTTGCCAGTTCATGCGCAGCCGCTATATCGGCTTCATGGCCATTATTACCCGTCTCTTCCGTTTCTTCGAAAACTGGATTTCACCTTTTGCCCGGAAAGACGATCTTCGTCCGCCGGCAACGACGCTCGGTTTCATCTGGTTTTATCTCAATCAGGCCAAGGCGCCGTTCATCGCCATGCTGGTGCTGGGCGGACTGACGGCGGCAATCGAGGCGGCGCTGTTCTGGTTCGTGGGGCGACTGATCGACCTTCTTGCCACCATCAAGCCTGAGGATGGCTGGGCGGGGCTTCTGGCCACGCATGGCTGGGAGCTTGCCGGCATGTTGGTGCTGATCGGCGTCGTGCGCTTCGTGGTGACTTTGCTGACCGCGCTCACCGACCAGCAGATCATCACGCCCGGTTTCTACAACATGGTGCGCTGGCAGTCCTACATGCATGTGGCGCGGCAATCGCTGTCCTTCTTCCAGAACGATTTTTCCGGCCGCATCGTCAACAAGGTTTGGTCGGGTGGACAGTCGGCGGGCGACCTTGTCACCTCGCTGATGGAAAGCGTGTGGTTCGTCGGCATCTATTCTGTCTCGATGCTGTTTCTCGTCGGTAGCCTCGATTGGCGGCTGGCGGTGGTCGTCTGCGTCTGGGTGTTCATTTTCGGGCTGCTGGCGCGTTATTTCGTGCCGCGCATCCGCTACCATTCGCGCGAGACGGCGGAAGCCTCGTCAATGCTGAACGGCCGTATGGTCGATGCCTATAGCAATATCCAGACGCTGCGCCTGTTCGGCCATGACGATGCCAACGACCGCTACATGCTGCAGGGTTTCGAGACCTTCCAGAAAACCACCATCCTGTTCACCCGTTTCATCACCGGGGTGCGGGCATCGATGGCGCTTCTGTCCGGCATCATGATCACCAGCATGGCGGCGCTCTGCATCGATCTGTGGCTGTCGGGCAAGATCACCTCGGG
The DNA here is from genome assembly GCF_004343585.1 of Neorhizobium sp. JUb45. Lineage (GTDB taxonomy): Bacteria > Pseudomonadota > Alphaproteobacteria > Rhizobiales > Rhizobiaceae > Neorhizobium. Next base: position 829,259 of record NZ_SLYW01000001.1, read on the forward strand.
TGCCGTCGCCTTCACGCTGGCGCTGGTACTGCGGCTGAATTTTCTGCTCGGACGGCTGATGACGCAGTTCAACGGCATCATGCGCAATTTTGGTGTCGTGCAGAATGCCGCCGAGCTGATTTCGCAGCCGATCGGCCTTGTCGATGCGCCGAACGCCGGCACGCTGTCGGTGAAGCAGCCGGGCATCGTGTTCGACAATGTCAGTTTTCATTACGGGCGCAGCAAGGGTGTCATCGACAACCTGTCGCTGGAAATCCGGCCGGGCGAGAAGGTGGGCGTCGTCGGACGCTCCGGCGCCGGCAAGTCGACGCTGGTCAATCTGCTGCTGCGTTTCTACGATGTCGAGAGCGGCCGTATCCTGATCGACGGGCAAGATATCTCAAAGGTGACGCAGGACAGCTTGCGCCGACAGATCGGCATGGTGACGCAGGATACGGCGCTTTTGCATCGCTCGATCCGCGACAACATCCTGTTCGGCCGGCAGACCGCAAGTGACGCGGATTTGCGCGCAGCCACCGAGCGGGCCGAGGCGGATGGATTTATCGAGCGCCTGGAGGACCAGCGCGGCCGCACGGGGTTCGATGCCCATGTCGGCGAACGCGGCGTCAAGCTGTCGGGCGGCCAGCGCCAGCGGATCGCCATTGCCCGCGTCATGCTGAAGAACGCGCCGATCCTCGTGCTGGATGAAGCGACGTCGGCGCTCGATTCTGAAGTGGAGGCGGCGATCCAGGCCAATCTCGACCGGTTGATGGAGGGCAAGACGGTGCTGGCCATCGCCCACCGGCTTTCGACCATTGCGGCACTCGACAGATTGATCGTCATGGATGGCGGGCGGATCGTCGAACAGGGCACGCATGCGGAGCTGATCGCCCGCGGCGGGCTTTATGCGTCCTTCTGGGAACGGCAGTCCGGCGGTTTTCTCGGCGCCGAGGACTGAGCCTCTATTCGGGCAGCACGAATTCCGCGGTCAGGCCAAAATGGTTGGAGCCCATCGCGTCGGGTATGCGGGCCACCGATTTCATGCCGAGCGGCGCGCGCACCATCACATGATCGATGGCGATGCCGAAGCGGCCGAGGCGCACCGGCCAGGTGGGGATTTCCGGGGCAATCGTCCGCAGGCCCGTCCAGCGCATGAAATCCTGCACATCCGGTGCCGTGCTGGATGAGTTGAAATCGCCGGACAGAAGCAGCGGTCCCTTGCGATTGTTGATGATGCGGGCGGCGTTCGCCAGTTCCATCTCGTGGTAATCGTCGAAATAGGGCTTGCTGAGGTGCATGGCGACGACGTGGACCGTGGTGCCGCCGACATCGACATCCGCCAGCATGAAACGATCCTTGCGCAGTTCGCTGAGGCCCCCGACGCTGAGGTTCGTGAGCGGCAGTTTCGACAGCATCATCATGTCGCAGATATCCGTCTCCTTGCCGCAGCCGATGCGGTAGGGATAGACCTTGTCCAGTTCCGCCAGATATGGCGCAAGCGGCGGCATTTCCATGATGTTGACGATGTCGGCGCCGGAATTGACGATCGTCTGGTAGATGCGTTCACCGTTGCGGTAATTGCCACCGAGAATATTGAAATGCATCAACCTGATGGTCTTGCCCGATTGCGGCGCCCGATCGGCGTCGAATTCGTAAGGCATCAACCCGGCATGCGCGGCAATGCCGATGGACGCGAGCAGCAAGATGACCGGAAATGCATTTCGGCTGAGCAGCAACGCGACAATCATTACCAGCGCGCAGGCGATCGCCGCATGAAGTTGCAGGCTGTGAAGGGTGGCCAGCATCCAGTGCGGATGCACATACCGTGTGGCAATCGCGCCCAGTACAAGCGACACAATGACGCAGAGGGCGACGGAGATCGTGTATTTCATGTCCTACCGCCCGGAAGTCGCCACGTCTGCGGACGGGGTAGCACAAAGCATGTGTGCGTTGCAACACGCGCAACCGCCCGCATGGGCAGGGGCTTGATTCAAATCAATTTAACAGCTGATTCCTTTGCGTAAATCGCCTTGAGCGGCGCCATGACCGGTTTGTCATGGCGTGCACGAAGTGTAGCGGGGCGAAGCAGCCGGAATTCATGCGGTTGACTGGTCGCAGCCCTTGCCAAAACAGGAGTTTATCTGCGATCAAAGGTAGTATTGCGCCGACTTGCTGGGGACTCGTTGTTCGCACTATGGTGGACGCGGTTTCGGCCCAGCCTGGAGGAGGCTTATGCGGTTGATCGGGATGCGTGAGAGGATGGTAAAACCGTGAGTGAAAACACATCGAACGGACAGGCGTCCGGCGAGCCGACTCGCCGTGACTTTTTATATCTGACCACCGGCATGGCGGGCGCTGTCGGCGCCGTTGCTGTCGCGTGGCCATTCATCGACCAGATGCGGCCGGATGCATCGACGCTGGCACTGGCCTCGATCGAGGTCAATGTCGCGGCCTTGCAGCCGGGCATGTCGCTGACGGTGAAATGGCGCGGCAAGCCCGTGTTCATTCGCAACCGTACGCCCAAGGAAGTGGAAGAAGCCAATGCCGTCGCACTGTCCGACCTGAAGGACCCGATTGCCCGCAACGCCAATCTGGGCGCGGATGCTGCAGCCAGCAGCATCGATCGCTCTGCAGGTGCTGGCAAGGAGAACTGGATCGTCATGATCGGCTCCTGCACCCACCTTGGTTGTGTTCCGCTCGGCCAGGCCGGCGAATTCGGCGGATGGTTCTGTCCCTGCCATGGCTCGCACTACGATACGGCGGGCCGTATCCGAAAAGGCCCGGCACCGCAAAACCTCGCGATTCCGACCTTCGCTTTCACCAGCGATACCGTCATCACGATCGGATAAGGGGGGATTTTCAAAATGAGCGGTCATTCGTCATACCAGCCATCCACCGGCATCGAAAAATGGATCGACTCGCGGCTTCCCTTGCCGCGTCTGGTCTATGATAGTTTTGTTGCCTATCCGGTTCCGCGCAACCTCAACTATGCCTACACGTTCGGGGCCATGCTTTCGGTCATGCTGATCGTGCAGATCCTGACCGGCGTCGTGCTGGCCATGCATTACACGGCCTCGACGATCGGCGCCTTCGATAGCGTCGAAAAGATCATGCGCGACGTCAACCACGGCTGGCTCTTGCGCTACATGCATGCCAACGGCGCATCCTTCTTCTTCATCGCCGTTTATCTGCACATCGCCCGCGGTCTCTATTACGGTTCCTACAAGGCGCCGCGCGAAATCCTCTGGATCCTCGGTGTGGTCATCTACCTGCTGATGATGGCGACCGGTTTCATGGGCTATGTTCTGCCCTGGGGCCAGATGTCCTTCTGGGGCGCGACCGTCATCACCGGCTTCTTCACCGCCTTCCCTCTGGTGGGTGAGTGGATCCAGCAGTTTCTGCTCGGTGGCTTTGCCGTCGACCAGCCGACGCTGAACCGCTTCTTCTCGCTGCATTACCTCTTACCGTTCATGATTGCCGGCGTCGTCGTGCTGCACGTCTGGGCGCTGCATGTGACCGGCCAGACCAACCCGACCGGTGTCGAGGTGAAAACCAAGACCGATACGGTGCCGTTCACGCCTTACGCGACGCTCAAGGATGCGTTCGGCGTGTCAGTATTCCTGATCGTGTATGCCTGGTTCGTGTTCTACATGCCGAACTATCTCGGCCACCCGGACAACTACATTCCGGCCAACGCGCTGAAGACACCGGCCCATATCGTGCCCGAATGGTATTACCTGCCGTTCTACGCGATGCTGCGTGCCATCACCTTCAATGTCGGCCCGATCGATTCCAAGCTCGGCGGCGTTCTGGTGATGTTCGGTTCGATAATCATCCTGTTTTTCCTGCCCTGGCTCGATACGTCGAAAGTTCGCTCGGCGGTCTACCGCCCCTGGTACAAACTGTTCTTCTGGCTGTTCGTCGTCAACGCCATCATTCTCGGCTGGCTCGGCGCCATGCCGGCGGAAGGCAGCGGCCTCTGGGGCCTGCTGTTCAGGGGTGACCTGTCCGGAAACTATGTCGGTTATTCGCAATTCGGAACGCTTTATTACTTCGGCTTCTTCCTCGTCATCATGCCGGTTCTCGGTCTGGTCGAGACGCCGCGGCGCATTCCGAACTCGATCACCGAAGCCGTTCTGGAAAAGAAGAACGGTGCGTCCAAGACCGGAACGGTCGCCTGAGCCAGCGAGAGGAAAACATCATGAAAAAGCTTGGTATAAGCTTCCTGTCGCTCGGTCTTCTGGTGGGGATCTCCATCCTCCCGGCCTCGGCACAGGAAAACCACGAGAAAGCTGCTGGCGGCGCTGCCGCCGAGGAGCATGCCGGCGCCACGCCGCATTATCCGATCAAACATCCACATGCGGTCGACTGGAGTTTTGCCGGCCCGTTCGGTCATTACGACAAGGGGCAGTTGCAGCGCGGCCTTAAGATCTACAACGAAGTCTGTTCCGCCTGCCATTCAATGAAGCTCGTGTCCTTCCGCACGCTGGAAGAACTCGGTTATTCGGAAGCCCAGGTGAAGGCTTTTGCGGCCACGCACGAAGTGCAGGACGGCCCGAACGAAGATGGCGAGATGTTTACCCGCAAGGCCGTGCCTTCGGACTACTTTCCGTCGCCGTTCCCGAACGAACAGGCGGCCGCTGCCGCCAACAATGGCGCGGCACCGCCGGACTTTTCGCTGATCGCCAAGGCCCGCGGCATCACCCGCGGTTTCCCGCAGTTCATCATCGACATGTTCACCCAGTATCAGGAGGGTGGCCCGGATTATATCCATGCGCTGCTGACCGGATATCAGGAGCCGCCGGAAGGCACCGAGATCGCCGAGGGCACGCATTACAACCCGTATTTCGCCAATGCCGCAGCCCTTGCCATGGCGCCGCCGCTCTCGGCCGATCAGGTCACCTATGAGGACGGTACGCCGCAGACGCTCGATCAGTATTCGCAGGACGTCTCCGCATTCCTGATGTGGGCAGCAGAACCGCATCTGGAAGAACGCAAGCGCACCGGCTTCATGGTCATGGTGTTCCTGGCGATCTTCACGATCCTGATCTACCTGACCAAAAAGTCGGTCTATGCCAGCAAGGAGCACTGACACGAGCTCCGAGTGTTTGTGAAAGGCGGCTGCGGCCGCCTTTTTCATGTGCGCCGTCCTGTTGTTCTGGGGACGGTGGTTTGAACGCGGTATGCGCGGCAACGCGGAACTTTACAGGGCGGTCATTGCGGGCCAAGGTGCCGCCTCAAGAACAAGAGACTAGGGTCCCATGACTGCCTCCACCAAAGACATCCTTTCCGCCGCCATCCGCTCGATCCCGGATTATCCGAAGCCGGGCATCATCTTTCGCGATATCACCACGCTGCTCGGTGATGCGACAGCTTTCCGGTTGGCGGTCGATGAACTGGTGAAACCCTATGAAGGGCTTGGCGTCGACAAGATCGCCGGCATGGAAGCGCGTGGTTTCATTCTGGGCGGCGCCATGGCCCACCAACTGTCCGCCGGCTTCGTGCCGATCCGCAAGAAGGGCAAGCTGCCTTACCGAACGGTGAGCATGGCCTATGCGCTGGAATACGGCACCGACGAAATGGAAATCCACGTCGATGCGGTGAAGCCCGGCGAAAAGGTGATCCTCTGTGACGACCTCATTGCGACAGGCGGTACGGCCGTGGGTGCAGTGCAGTTGCTGCGCCAGATCGGCGCGGAAGTCGTCTCCGCCTGTTTCGTCATCGATCTGCCGGAGCTCGGAGGCCGCAAGAAGCTCGAGGCGCTGGGCGTCGAAGTGCGAGTACTGGCGGAATTTTCCGGGCATTGACCCCTCGTTTTCCATGATTGCGCGGGTTTTTGCCCGCGTTATCCTCCATGCCTGAGCCGACGGGGCCGGGACACCATCATGGGGGATTTTGCATGGACGTGGCGACGCTTCTGGCTTTTGCCGTTGCTTTTTTCGTATTCGCCGCAAGTCCCGGCCCGGATAACATGACCATCATCGCGCGGACGCTGTCGCATGGCGCAGCATTCGGCATCGCTTATGCGAGCGGCATGGTGGCGGGCATTCTTGTCTGTCTTTCTCTGGCCGTTCTCGGCCTCTCCGTGCTTGCTGCCGAAATGGGTGGCGTGATGACGGTGCTGCGTTATGCCGGCGCGGTGTACCTGATCTGGATGGGGTTTCGCATGTGGAGCGCCGATCCGGTTCTGCCGGACGTGTTGCCGGCTGCCGACCGGCGCGACCTGATGAAAACCTTCGTCACCGGCATCGCGCTCAATTTCGGAAATCCCAAGATGCCACTGTTCTACGTGGCGCTGCTGCCGCATGTGGTCGGGCCGCAATTGACGTTTGAGCAGGGCGGCATGCTGGCGTTGACCATCCTGCTTGTGGAAGTGGTCGTCATCGGTGCCCATGTGCTGGCTGCCAGCCGCGCGCGAAAAATGCTGCGCAGTCCGGTGGTGATGCGACGGGTCAACCGGGCGTCGGGCACAATGATGATCGGGGCGGGTGTTGCCGTGGCAGCGTCGCGCTGAAACGCTTTTGCCTATTCGAATTCCAGCACGCTGCCTTCGTAACGCATCACCAGCTGACCGTCCTGATTGACGCCCTCATTGAGCGTGCGGTTGATGAAGGTGCCCGGACGGGTGGCGAGCGGGCGGCTGTCCACCATCGTCACCGAATAGGTGATGCTGTCGCCGGCATAGACCGGGCGCAGCCATTGCAGCTTCTGGAAACCGGGTGAGGGTCCGAGTTTTGGCGGCTGCTGGCCCTCGGCGATCAGGCGCCCGCTTTCCTGCGCCCAATAGGCCAGAAATGTCTTCATCCAGCCGGCGCAGGTGTGCCAGCCGGAGGCGCAAAGCGCGCCGAAGACGTAGTGCCTGGCAACTTCCACATCGACATGGAAGGGCTGCGGATCGAACTGTTTTGCGAAGCGGATGATGTCGTCCGTCGTGAACAGCATCGTGCCGGTCACGACCTTTTCGCCCGGTGGAGAAAGCTCTATCAGCCTCATTCGGAAACCTCGGGCGAGATTTCGGTATGGGCGCGCAGGCGCATCATGATCGGGTTTTCGCCACGCATGACGGTTTCGCCGCGCTGGTTTTCCACCTCGTGCAGGAATTTGACAAGGCCGATGCCGGGCTTGGAGCGCAGCGGGCGTGCTTCGATGACGGTGGAGCGGCCGGACAGGGTATCACCGGCCAAGACCGGTTTGCGCCATTCCATGAAATCTATGCCGGGAGAGCCTTGCGAGGAAGAGCGCGACAACCAGCCGTCATACATCATGCGCATGAACAGGCTTGCCGTGTGCCAGCCTGAGGCCGAAAGGCCGCCCAGAATGCTGGCACGGCCGGCCTCTTCGCTGAGGTGCATGGGCTGCGGATCAAATTCGGACGCGAAGGCGATGATCGCCTCCGCGGTGATTTCGGCATGGGCCAGGGCAAAAATGCGTCCCGGTTCAAAATCCTCGAAATGGAACTCGATCACGCCCATGGCCGGTGCTTCTATCTTACGTGTTGAAGCGGAAGTGGATCACGTCGCCGTCGTTGACGACATATTCCTTGCCTTCGTCGCGGCCCTTGCCGGCTTCCTTGGCGCCAACTTCGCCCTTGTAGGCGATGTAATCGTCAAAACCGATGGTGAAGGCGCGGATGAAGCCGCGTTCGAAATCGGTGTGGATGACGCCGGCGGCAGCCGGTGCCTTGGTGCCACGGACGATCGTCCAGGCGCGGGTTTCCTTGGGGCCGACCGTGAAATAGGTGATCAGGTGGAGCAGGTTGTAACCAGCGCGGATCAGGCGGTCGAGGCCAGCTTCTTCAAGGCCAAGCGCCGAGAGGAATTCCTTGGCTTCTTCTTCCGGCAGCTGCGCCACTTCGGATTCGATCGCCGCCGAGATGATGACGCATTCCGCACCCTGTGCCTTGGCCATTTCGGCCACGGCCTTGGTGTGCTCGTTGCCGTCGACCGCATCGCCTTCGGCGACGTTGCAGACGTAGAGAACCGGATGCGAGGTCAAGAGGTTGAGGCCCTTGAGGATCTCGATATCATCAGCCGCCAGCGTCTTCAGGAGGATGCGGGCCGGTTTGCCTTCGTTGAGAAGCTTGATGACCGCTTCCATAACCGGCAGCTGGGCGACCGATTCCTTGTCATTGGTCTTGGCGCGCTTGCGGGTCTGTTCGACGCGGCGCTCCAGGCTTTCGAGGTCGGCGAGCATCAGCTCGGTCTCGATCGTGTCGGCATCGCCGACCGGATTGATCTTGCCTTCGACATGGGTGATGTCGTCGTCTTCGAAACAGCGCAGAACATGCACGACAGCATCGACTTCGCGGATGTTGGCCAGAAACTTGTTGCCGAGGCCTTCACCCTTGGATGCGCCGCGCACGAGGCCGGCGATATCGACGAAGGAGATGCGCGTCGGGATGATTTCCTTGGAGCCGGCAATCGCTGCCAACTGCTGCATGCGTGCATCGGGCACGGCGACTTCGCCGGTGTTAGGCTCGATCGTGCAGAAGGGATAGTTGGCGGCCTGCGCGGCAGCCGTCTTGGTGAGTGCGTTGAAGAGGGTGGACTTGCCGACATTCGGCAGGCCCACGATACCGCATTTAAAGCCCATGGTCGGGAACCCGTATCTTTGAACAAACGTGGGGCAGGCTATGGGGGAAAGCGCCGTGAGGGTCAAGGGGGCGGGCGGACCTCGTCCCTTGCGGGCCGGCCCGATATCACTTACTTTTAATGCTCACGGAGTGTTGGTCATGACCATATTGACTGTCACCAGCGAGGGCGAAGTGATCCTCGACAGAAAGCTTCTGGAGACGCTGGACATTGCGCCGGGCGACCGGCTGGTTGCTCTTCCGCAGGCCGATGGCGGACTGTCTCTTTCACGCATGCGAGATAAGGCCGCGCCGACCGGAGAAAAGGCCGAAGGTGGACTGGAGGCGTTTTTCGGAGGCCTGAAAAACAGACGGCAGCCGGCTCCTTCGCTTGATGAAATCAATGAAGCAATTGAGAGCGGTTGGGCCGGTAAAGTACGGTTCGACGATGATCGCTGATACCAATGTGCTGGTCCGTGTTTGGGCCGGAGACGACGCGATCCAGGCCGCGCAAGCACAGGATGCCATGGCGAAAGCGCAGCACATTTACGTGCCCGTCCCAGCTTTCTGCGAGTTTGTCTGGGTACTCCGGCAGATCTATCGCCTTTCAGGTGTTGAGATTGCCGGTGCAATAAGGACGCTGATTTCCAATGATCGTGTTATTGTGCAGCTGGATGCCGTGACGGCAGGTTTGTCATTTCTCGATGCGGGCGGCGATTTTGCCGATGGCATTGTCGAATTTGAAGGACGACGGCTTGGTGGCAGGGTTTTCGCGACTTTCGATCGCCGGGCCGCAATGATCATTCGCGGGCAGGGGCGGGAATGCCTGCTGCTGGGTAGCAAATAACAACGTCATATTGCTGAAATATTGAACCGCGCTTATGCGCTGGAATTCATGCCTATCAGGCAACGTCATCATCAGGAGATGCCGATGGCCGACGACACCACGCTCAAGCCGACATCGAAAACCAAACCCAAGACGGAGCGCCCGAAGCTCCACAAGGTGCTGTTGCTAAACGACGATTATACGCCACGCGATTTCGTCACCCTCGTGCTCAAGGCGGTTTTCCGGATGAGCGAGGAGGCGGGATATCGGGTGATGATGACTGCGCACAAGATGGGCAGTTGCGTCGTCATGGTGGCGGCGAAGGATATTGCCGAGACGAAGGCGACCGAAGCCGTCGATCTCGCCAAGGAAGCGGGTTTTCCGTTGATGTTCACCACCGAACCCGAGGAATGATACGCAGCCTCAGCGTTTCATCGGCCGGTAGAGATAATCGTCCGGCAGGTCGAGGCGGCGGCAGGCCTGGACGGGTGGCGAGGAGCGCAGCAGCAAGCGGTCTGCGCTGCGGGCCGCCAGTCGCACGGTCGCGCGTTCCAGTCGGTTGAGCGACCATTCCGGACCAAGCTCCAGCCGGTGTCTTATCCAGTGGGGCAGGGTTTCGACCGCAGCCTTGAGCAGCATGCCCTGCAGTGGCCGCGTCGGGGCCGGGAGTGCCGGAACATCACGCATGATCGCGAGAAATTCTCCAACGATCGGTGACGGCTCCAACCGGTCGCGTTTGGCGGCGAAAAGAGCGTTCAGTTCGGTCTGTGATTTGGGCGCGCCCAAGGCGCCATAAAGCCGGGCGGCAAGCCCTGCTTCGCGAAAAAGGGCGTCGCGTTCCTCGTCGGACAACGGCCGCACGAAGTGATGATAGGCTTCCATGAAGCCGAAACCGGCCGTGGCCTGCACCCAGTCGAGCAGGTCCTGATCATTGGCGTTGTAAGATTCACCACTGCTTGTATGGCCCTCGACCCGACCGTGGCGGCGCACGACACCGGAGATCATGGCCTCGGCCTGGCTGCGGGCGCCATAGACCGTCACCATGGCGGCAAGGCCGGTGCGTTGCAGGCGCGTCAATGCGTCGTCGCGAAAGCTGCTATGTTGCCAGACGCCGTCCCGCACTTTCGGTTCGGCGAATTCCAGAAGAACGGCGGCGATGCCACCGATGAACATCGAGATCTGGTTCTTGAAGACGATCCACGAAACGGAATCGGCCGGTACCAGTGCCGGCTCGCCCCTGGGTGCGGAAAAATCGATTTTCAGGCCGCTATTGCCGATCAGGTCGGTGGCGGCGCGATCCAGCCTGTCATGCAGCATACCGGGCAGTGGCAGGGCTGTGGAATGATGAAACATCGCAAACTCCTTCGTGACCAGAAGTCACTCAAGAGGGCGTTTGTTCCAGAATTGTGATTGATCATCTGTTTTTGTTCAGCTGCGGCGGATCTGAAAGCCCGTCTTGCTACGTTCAAAACCGCAATCCTCATAGAAGCGCAGCGTCGATGGATTTGTTGAACCCGTTAATAACATGACCTTGTAGCAATCGGCCTGCCATGCCATCTCGATCGCGTGTCGGATCAGCTGCGATCCATGCCCTTGCTGACGGTGCGCGGCATGGGTGACAACGTTTTCGATAAGGGCATATGGGCAGGCGTTGCGGGTCAGGTTTGGCACAACGACAAGCGTGATGGTTGCCACGGCCTTGTCGCCTTGAAATCCGATAAGCACAGTCATGCCCGGTTGAGCAAGGATCGTTGAAAATCGCTCCTCAGCAATTTTAGAACTGACGACCGGATCATCGTGACCAAGATGCCGATAGAGAGCGAGCAAGGCGGTCAAATCATCGCTGCCAGCAGCGCGGATTACCAGCTCCTCCGCCATCGATGTCACTCGCCCTTGCTGCCGAACATCTTTTTCAACATCTCTGCCATCGGTCCTGATGTCGGCAGGTTGGGTTTTCCGCCGCCGCGTGCCTGATGAATGTGGGATTTGCCGGCCGGTTTTGGGGAGGCCAGCTTTTCCGACTTGGGCTTTTCGGCCTTTTCCGCCTCGGGCTTGGCGCCGACGGCCAGCGCCAGCTTGTTCATCAGTTGCGAATCCTCGCGCTTCACCAGCATGCCGGCATCGTCGGCCAGTGTGTCGAGCAGCGGTTCCAGCCAGACCTTGTCGGACTTGGCGAAATCGCCGAGCACGTGGTTGTGCACCTGTTCCTTGTTGCCGGGATGGCCGATGCCGAGCCGCAGGCGGCGATATTCGTTGCCGCAATGGGCGTCGAGTGACTTGACCCCGTTATGACCACCATGGCCGCCGCCGGTCTTGATGCGGGCGCGGCCGGGCGCGAGGTCGAGTTCATCGTAGATGGCGACGATGTCACCGGGGCCGAGCTTGTAGAACCGCATGGCCTCGCCGACGGCTTCACCCGACAGGTTCATGAAGGTCTGCGGTTTCATCAGCAGCACCTTTTCGCCGCCAAGTTCGCCTTCGGAAATCAGCGCCTTGAACTTTTTCGACCACGGCGCAAAGCCGGGCAGTCGCTGAATGGCGTCCAGCGCCATGAAACCGATATTGTGGCGGTTACCCGCATATTGCGTGCCGGGATTGCCCAGCCCTGCGATGATCTGCATGTCTGCACCGTTCGTGGTGATCTGTCCGGCCTTCACCACCGCGAAACGGCACGGATGTCAACCGCCTTGCGTTCGCTGGAGTGTTTTCATCACTTCAGGGTAGCGGTGGTTCAAGACCGTGGGCGCGATATATTCTGGCTTGTGTGCCGTCGGCAATCATGCGGTCGAGTTTGGTCTGCAATGTCTTTATGGTCTGCCACGGGACGTTGCGATTGCAGGCGATGCCCAGGCTCTGTTCGGTCAGTTGCGCGACCTTTTCGATTTCGACGCCGCGCTTGTGCAGTTGTTCATAGACGTCCTGCGACATCGGCATGAGATCGATGCGGTCACGCAGCAGCTTGGCAAGCGTCACGTCGAATGTCGAACTGATGTCGATTTTCGGAAATTTCAGTTTTTGCAGCACCGTTTCCGTGTAATCGGACCTGTGTGTGCCCACGGTAAAGGCCTTGGCTTCATCGATCGTCTGGGCAGCAACGCCGGCGTTGCGATGCTTGACGAGAATGCTCCGGCTTTTGGCAAGCGGCATCACCCATTTGAAGCGCGGTTTTCTTTCGGGGGTCTGTGCCGCTGAAAAAACGCAGGTCGCGGGCTGGGTTTCTGCCAGCGCTATGGCGCGCGCCCACGGCATGACCTCTATCCGGTAATCGAGGTCACTGCCCGCCATGATGCCTCTGATCTGATCGACCGAGATACCTCTGGGAGGGCTTGCTGCGTCCTCAATGACGAAAGGCGGATAGGATTCCGTGGTGAAAAGCAGAGTTTCGTCTGCCGCAGCGTGTCCGGCAGCGAAGATCAGGCTGAGTGTCAGCGCCGGAGCCTTCATTTATTCTCCCTGTCGGTGCGACTGTGGAGTGTCTTCATCAACCCGCCATCGTTTCAAGTTCGTCGTCGCTTTGCGAAAGCGCCGTCATCAGGTCGGCAATGCCAAGCGGCTTGGCGTAGAGATAGCCTTGGGCGCAGTCTACACCAATTTCCCTGAGGAAGGTACGCTGTTCCTCCGTCTCGACGCCTTCGGCGATCACGGTGCATTTCATCTTGTGCGAGATCGCGCTGATGCCTTCCACCAGCATCCGGCTCTTTTCGGCGACTTCCTTGCGATTGCCGCCAAGCGAACGGATGAAGGACTGGTCGATCTTGACGATATCTACCGGGAAACGGCTCATGTAGCTGAGCGACGAATAACCGGTTCCGAAATCGTCGATGGCGATGCGGCAGCCCAATTGGTGAATACCGTCAAGGATCTGGCGGATTTCCGGGTTGTCGTGCATCAGCACAGCTTCGGTAATCTCGACGACAAGACGGGATGGGCGGATGTCGTAGCGGTTCAATGTGCCGGCAAGATATGGGGCGAGGTGCCGGTCGAACTGCAGCGGCGAAAAATTGACGGCAACATAGGTGTCCGCCAGACCCGGCAGACGCGAGACGCGCGCGAGGTTGGCGATCGCGTCCTCGAAAATCTGCTCGCCGATGCGGCCGATCGAGCCGGTTTCTTCGGCAACGCCGATGACGGCTGCAGGTGGCAGAAGTCCCTTGCGCGGATGGCGCATGCGCATAAGCGCTTCGAAGCCGATGATCTTTCCGCTCTCGATCTCGACGATCTGCTGGAAATGCGCCTCGAACCAGTGGGCCGCCAATGCTGCCTCGATGTCGCTTTCGATCTCGGCGCGTTCTCGGGTGCGGTCGAGAATGCTTGGATCGAAGACCTGGGCGCCGTTCTTGCCCTCGCGCTTGCGCTCGTACATCGCTATGTCGGATTTTTGCAAAAGCTCGGCGGCGCTGTTGGCATGCAGGGGGTAGAAGGCGAGGCCCATGCTGGCGCTGAGGCGCACATGCTGGCCTTCTGCCTGAAAGGGCAGGTCGAATATGTCGACAACCTTGTCACACAGCGCTGCGGCGCGTTCCTGTACTGCACCACCCGTAACCAGAATAGCAAATTCATCGCCGCCGAGACGGGAGACGGAATCGCCCTTGCCGATCAGCGGCTGCAGACGCTGGGTGAACTGCCGCAGTACAGAATCGCCTGCGGCATGGCCAAGATTGTCGTTGATCGCCTTGAAGCGGTCGAGGTCGATGAACAGGCACGCCACCTCACTGCCGGTCGCGTCCGCCTCGGCAATCCGGCCATCGAGAGCGGCCTCGAAACCCTGCCTGTTGAGGAGGCCCGTCAGGTAGTCGGAAATCGCCTGGTGGTGATTGCGCAACTCGGACTGCTTCAGTTCTGTGACGTCGGTCATGACGCTCAGCGAGGCCGGCAGGTCGGCAGCCGAGGATACCAGCTGTGTTTCGGCGATCAGGGCGTCCATGATGCGTCCGTCGGCACAGACAAATCCGATCGTCACATCGCTCGCCGAGCCGGCGGCGACGCCGCCGCCTTTGCGCCGAGCATAACGGTCACGGTCTGCGGGGGCGACGAGGTCCCTGAACGGATGGCCCAGGATGTCTTCGCGCCGGTAGCCCGTTGCCAGCAGCCAGTAATCGCTCACCGCCGAGATCATGTCGTCGGCATTGAGAGAAAACAGCATGGCGGGCGTGAGGTTGTAGGTCTCCTTCATCAACTGGTGGGCGCGCTTCAGTTCGCGCTCCTCCCTGTCCAGCTGGATCTGCATTTCGTTGAAGCTTTTGGCAAGCCGGCCCATCTCGTCGCCGGAGCGCCAGTCGACATGGTGGCGGGAGCCTAGCCGACGCGTGGCTTCGATCGCAGCGGTCAGCCGCATCAGCGGCTTGATGATCATGATGCGATTGCCGATGATGGCGGCGCCGAACACGGTGAGGATGGCGATGACGAAAATCGAGATGAACGCCATTTCCATCTGGTTCAGCGCCGCGAACCAGCCGATCCTGACATATTGAAGCGTCAGCCTGCCGACGTTGCGCGGCCCGTCCGCCGACTGGAAGAAGATCTGCCTGGAAAGCTGCTCCACATCATCGCCATCGCTTTGCGGGTTGCTATCGGTGACGTCGAGCTTGCCGAGCGTATCGGTGATGCGCACGACACGTACGCCGCGTTCGGCCACGAGCATGCCCGAGATACGGCGGACGCTTTCGATGTCCAGTTCCCACAGCGGCTTGCTGAGCGCCTGAGCATTGGCGGCAACAAGGATTTCAATCTGTTCGTTGAGGCTTTTGGCGGCCTGCTGCGAAGACAGGGCGAGAAAGAGCGTGAACAACGGTGCGACGACAGCAAGCAGCGCGCCTGATATGATGGCGACAAAACGGCTTTCTACAGAATGAGTCATCATTCGTACTTTCAGGGTCGCAGCGTTCTCTTATGGTGGCGTTTTGGACGCCTTGTTAATCCGAATTTTTGTCACGGACAGATTAAGCTTTGCTGAAGTTATTTTTGGCCTCTTCTTTCCCTTTGATCGTTTTTTTGCCGTTGTTAGGAAGAGTAGAGTTCGATCACATGATCTCCATTATAATGCGATCCGTTATCACTTTCTGAATAAGCCTGATTTTTCAAGCCTCGGCAGATGACGCCGCCCGCACGTGCTTAAACAAGCCTTAAAACGAAAGAGGCCCGCCGTTGGAAACGGCGGGCCTCGATCAAAGCACTGTCGGAAAACGTATTATTCCGAAGCAGGTGTTTCTTCAGCAGTTTCTTCTTCAACGCCGGCAGCCGGAGCGACGAGCGTTGCGATGGTGAAGTCGCGATCGGTGATGACCGGAACAACGCCCTTCGGCAGCTTGACGGCCGAGATGTGCAGGCTGTCGCCGATCTTTGCGCCGGTCAGATCAACCGTGATGAATTCCGGGATCTGGTTGGCCGGGCAATGCAGCTCGACGGTGTGGCGAACGATGTTAAGTACGCCGCCCTGCTTGATAGCCGACTTGTCTTCGTTTTCGAAGTGAACCGGTACTTCAACGTTGACTTCGGTCTTTGCAGACACGCGCAGGAAGTCGACATGCATGGTGAAGTCGCGGACCGGGTCCAGCTGGTAGTCCTTCGGCAGCACGTTGATCTTCTTGCCATCGAGAACGATGGTAGCGATCGTCGTCATGAAACCGCCGGCGTGGATACGCTTGGTGACTTCGTTGGTCGACAACGTGATGGAGATGGGGGCCTGCTTGTCACCATAGATGACAGCGGGAATGAGACCATTGCGGCGAAGTTCACGGGAGGACCCCTTACCGACCCGTTCGCGCGCCTCGGCCTTGAGCTCGTAATTGTCCTGGCTCATGGCATTTCCTTTCGAGGTTGTTTGGAGTGTCTGCCGCAGCGAAAAACGCTATGATGGGCAAACCGGAGGATATCTCGCGATACTCTCCCATCCGCATTGCCTCCAAGGGTGTCTACGCGGACGAGGGGTCCATAATACAAAGGCTCAGCAATGGCAAGGGAAGGTGTCAGGAAAGCGTTTGCAGCCTGCAGTTTGCGCTCCGGCGGCGTTTCGAGACAGGCTGCAACCTTGCCCTGTTGATATTGCCGAATCCTTAACCTTGCTCGCCAACGCTTCGATTATCATTTGTTTCTAAAACGGCAGAGACACTCCAAGCCGGAATATGAAATGCTGCATATATTGAATTGTATCGCCGTCGAACACGACTGGCGTTACGTGGGCGCCGCCGTGATGATCTGCGTGGTCGGTTCATTCCTGACCATCCGGCTGTTTTCGCGCGCCCGTCGTGCGGCGGGCCTCGAGCGGGCAATCTGGATTTTCCTGTCCGGCTTTATCGGCGGCACGTCCATCTGGACGACGCATTTCCTGGCGATGCTCGGTTATCACGCCGGCGGGGCTGCTGGTTACGGCGGTGAGCTGACGCTGCTGTCGCTGTTCATTGCCGTGGCGACGACAGTTTGCGGCATTGCCATCGCCACATATGCCGGTCGCTCCGCGCTGGCTGAGGCTGGCGGCGCTGTCATGGGGCTCGGTATCGCTGCCATGCATTATACCGGCATGGCTGCCTATGAGATCCGTGGCGTGATCGCCTGGGATCAGGCCTACGTCGTCGCCTCACTGGTACTTGCCGCGTTTTTCGGTGGATTGGCAATGAACCGCGTGGTTCGTCCTGTCAGCCGGTTCTGCCGGTATGGCGGGCCGCTTGCCATGGTTCTCGGGATTGCCAGCACGCATTTCACCGGCATGGCAGCAATGGCGGTGACGCTCGACCCGGCCATCGGCTCCGCGGCAGAAGCCATTTCCCCGGTTCTGCTCGGTTTCACCATTCTTTCCGTGATGATGGTGCTGCTGGTTCTTGCCGCTTGCGCCTACCTGCTCGATGCGCGCACCACCGAGGCCGCTGTCGAGCGTTATCGTCATCTCTCGCGTCATGACGCGCTGACAGGTTTGCCGAACCGCTCCGCCTTCAACGAGGAAATCGAGAGCCTGCCGCGTCGCAACCATGACAGCTCGGCGCGCATTGCCGTTCTTTCCTTCGACCTCAACCGGTTCAAGGAAGTCAACGATGTGCATGGCCATGCGGCCGGTGACGCCGTTCTGCGCGAGATTGCTGCGCGGCTGGCCGCATCATTGCGGGATGGCGAGTTTCTGGCGCGCGTCGGTGGTGACGAGTTCATCGCTCTCACCCGCAATTATTATGTGCGCACCGATGCCAGTGCGATGGCCAATCGGCTGATGGGCGAAATCGGCAAACCGGTGGAGTGGAACGGCAACACGTTCATCGTCGGTTCGAGCGTCGGCATTGCTATCCATCCGGATGATGCGGCCGATATCGACGATCTTCTTGCGCAGGCGGATGTCGCCATGTACCGGGCGAAGCAGTCCGGCGAAAACGCCGTCTGCTTCTACGATCCGTCGATGGATCAGGCGGCGCGCGAGCGCAACATTCTGGCCATGGATATGCGCTCCGGCCTGCGCCGCGGCGAGTTCGAACTTTATTATCAGAAGCAGAACGATACGCTCAGCGGCAATGTGATCGCTTTCGAAGTGCTTTTGCGCTGGCGCCATCATACCAGAGGCATGATTTCTCCGGTCGAGTTCATCCCCATCGCCGAACGCAACGGCTTTATCAACGAGCTTGGCGAATGGGTGCTGCGGCAGGCCTGCACGGAAGCGGCAAGCTGGAAAAATCCTTTGCGGATCGCCGTCAACGTGGCCGCGCCGCAACTGGCCGACATGTTGTTCCCGATGAAGGTTCGCGACATTCTGGCGTCGAGCGGCTTGCCCGCCGAACGGCTGGAACTGGAGATCACCGAAACAGGTATCGTTGCCGACCAGCAGCGTGCGCTGGTGATCATCCGGCAGCTGAAGGACATCGGCGTGAAGATCGCCATGGACGATTACGGCACCGGTTATTCTTCGCTGTCGACGCTGCTGACCTTTCCGTTCGACAAGATCAAGATCGACCGTGCTTTCGTTGATGGCGTGCCCACCAGCGCGCAGTCGGCTGCCATTGTCCGCTCGACGCTGATCCTTGCCTCCAGCCTCAATATCCCGGTTTTGGCGGAGGGCGTCGAAACCGATGCCCATATCGCTTTCCTGCGGGAAGAAGGATGCGGGCAGGTTCAGGGTTATCTCTTCGGCAAGCCGGGTCCGAGATCCGGCATAGAGGACATCGTCAACGGTCCGGCAGTCGCGCCTGAGGGTATTTCTACGGTTGCGGAGAGTGCTGCCGCTGCATGAGCTGTGGTTGTTTTAGCGGCCGCGACGTTATCTTGAAGCCCTCTCATTGACTTTCGCCTTTCGGCTTGCAGATTTGCCCACGATTAATTCAAAACGACAGGAGTCGATCCATGCGTCTCAACCTCGCCACGGCCAGCGCCGTGGCAATCGCGGCCGCGATGTTCCATCAGCCGGTACAGGCCGCCGACGTCAGTGAGCAGGGAGCCAAGGAGCTTCAGGGCAGCCTGACGAAAATGATGCCCGAAAAACTGGTTGAGAAGGGTGTCGTTGCCGTTACTCCGCAGAGCGACAAGTACCAGATCCTCTTCGATCTGCCGAAACTGATCGGCGTTTACGACAACCCGCTGTTCTCGCTCAAGCAGATCACGCCGATGACATTGTTCGCCACGCCGGCGGATGGTGGCCTGTGGCAGGTCGAAGGTGAGAACGATTTTGCCATGTCCAGCGTTGGCAAGGATCCGGAAGGCAAGCAGTCGGATTTCAGCTATACGATCGCCAAGGTTGCTTATGACGGCCTGTTCGATCCGGCGATCAGCTATTTCCGCTCGGGCGATTTCAGCTCCGGCGCTGGCACCATTACGACCACGGCCGGCGCTGAGAAGGTCGATGCCAGCTTCTCCGGCATGGAATACACCCTGTCGTCTGTAGCCGGTGCTGCCGCATCGACGATGGATTTCCGGGGCAGCGGCTCGATTGCCGATTTCAAGCAGACGATCATGACACCGCAGGCGCCGTTCGAGTTCACCGCCGAAAGCGTCGACATCGATGCCGGTGCCGCCGGCGTCAATGCACAGAAGCTGCGTGACCTCCTCGTATTCATCACCGACAAGGCCAACAAGCAGAAGCTCGATGCGCCGGAAATCGAGGAATTGAAGGGTCATGTGCGCGCTGCGCTGCCGTTCTTCACCAGTTTTGACGAGAAGATCGACCTTCAGAATACCACGGTTTCCACCGAGCAGGGCGACGTCTCTGCCGAGACCGTCAGCTATATGATGAAGGCTTCCGGCCCGCTTGCCGCGACCGAAGTCGGCTTCGGTTTCGGCGCCAAGGAATTGACGCTGGCTGACGGCATGGTGCCGCCGATCTACACGCCGTTCGTGCCGACCGTGACCGATCTGCAGTTCTCGGTGCCGAACCTGAACCTGCAGGCACCCATCGATGTCATGCTGAATGCAGACTACTCGAAGGAGCAGCCGCTCAGCGATGCGGAATCGGCCGCCATGGGGCTCTCGGTGTTTCCGGGCGGCGCCTACACGGTCAATATCGGCAAGTCCATCGTGACGGCACCGTCCTATGATCTGGAAATCAGCGGCAAGGTGACCGGTTCGCTGATGGCGCCGGATCGCGTCAAGGTCGATACGGTCATTCTGGCGCGTGACTTCGACAAGACCATGGCTGCCGTTCAGCAGCTCGGCCAGGCCGATCCGCAGGTCATGCAGGTGTTTCTCGGCATGACCATGGTCAAGGGCCTTGCCAAGACGGATGCCGACGGTCGTGCGCGCTGGGAAGTCAGTGTCGATGAGAACCGCAAGGTGACGATCAACGGCAATCTGCTGCCGTTCTAAACATTGATTGGCGGATGCGGTTCCCGTGTCCGCCTTCACCACCGAAGAGGTGGTAAGAAACGCCAACAAAAAAGCCGCCCTTGCTGAAGCAGGGCGGCTTTTTTTGATACTTGATGATCGCTGGATCAGTCAAACAGGCTGGATACGGATTCTTCCAGTGCCGTGCGGTTGATGGCCTCGCCGAGAAGGTTGGCGGTCGAGACCACGCGGATGTTCGGTGCGGACTGTACGGCCGTCGTCGGCTGGATCGAGTCGGTGATGACAAGCTCCTTCAGCATCGACGAGGCGATACGGGTGACGGCACCGCCGGACAGAACGCCGTGGGTGATATAGGCCGTCACGCTGGTGGCGCCGTTCTTCAGGAGCGCTTCGGCCGCGTTGCAAAGCGTGCCGCCGGAGTCGACGATGTCGTCGATAAGCAGACAGTCCTTGCCGGTCACGTCACCGATGACGTTCATGACTTCCGATTCACCGGCGCGTTCGCGGCGCTTGTCGACGATCGCCAACTGGCAATCGAGGCGCTTGGCAAGCGAACGGGCACGCACCACGCCGCCGACGTCAGGGGAAACGACCATGACGTTTTTCAGGTCATAGTGTTCCTTGACGTCACGTCCGAGGATCGGCACGGCGTAGAGGTTGTCGGTCGGGATGTCGAAGAAGCCCTGAATCTGGCCTGCATGCAGGTCGAGTGTCAGAACGCGGTCGGCGCCGGCCTCGGTGATGAGGTTGGCGACGAGCTTTGCCGAAATCGGTGTGCGCGGCCCGGCCTTGCGGTCCTGACGAGCATAGCCGAAGTAGGGAATGACTGCTGTGATGCGCTTGGCGGAAGACCGCTTGAACGCATCGATCATGATCAGCAGTTCCATGAGATGATCGTTGGTGGGAAAGGACGTCGATTGAATGACGAACACGTCTTCGCCGCGAACGTTTTCCTGGATCTCTACGAAGATCTCCTGGTCCGCAAACCGTCTGACGCTGGCTTTTCCAACAGGAACATTGAGATACTTGCAGATCGCATCGGCTAGGTGCCGGTTCGAATTTCCTGCGAAAACCTTCATTTCGGTCCGCCTATTGTGTGCTGGATGGGGCCTTTTACCGCCGCAGTTTGTGAATGCAAGTCCGATTGGCCGATGCCCCTACTTTTTTATGAAGACTCCATGACGCAGGCGCTGTTTTTGCATCAGTCAATGCGGTGTTGCGACGCGTTTCAGCCCGGTTGTGCATGCCGCCATTCCATATACGCATCTATCGTCTCGCCGGCGATCGTTTCCATCGTTGCGGCGGGCACCGACGCCCATGGGTCTGTTCCGCCGCCGGGAACCTTCTGTTGGCCCTGGATGCGGTTGAGGCGGTTGCCGCCGCTGTCGAGAATATCCCAGACATAAACCACGGTGATGCCACCGCCATCAGGAAAGGCGGAAAGATAGCCCTTGAGGATATGTTCGGAAGAATTGTCACCGGAGGACTTGATGGTGAGGCCGGCGGCGCGGGCACGCATGCCGAGCTGGCGCGACAGCGGCGTCACGGCCTGTACGGGCGCACCGATGATCGGCAGGAAGCGGATCGTTTCCGCGGTCGTGTTCGCGCGCGTCGGCGGCAGGTTTGCCTGCATCGGCGCGCTTTGGGTCTGCGGCGGATTGTTCGCAGGGGTCTCCGTGGAGGCCGGGGCGGTGCCCGGAAGCGGATCGAGCGGTGCGGAGGCGACCTGAGATTCGTTGCCGGCCTCGATGGCGCGTGCCTGCGCTTCCAGCGAATTCTGCGGGCCGCGGCGGTTTCTGGATGGAGGCTCCGGAAACTGATCGTTTCCATAGTTGCTACTGCCGGCATAGGCGTTCGAGCGATAGGCCGGCTGCTGGCTCGAGGCCATGCGCTCCGTATCCGCTTGCGTGACAGGGTTCGACGGCTGCATGCCGCCGCCGACATCGACCTGCGGCGTCAGGGCATCGGTGGTGTTGCAGGCACAGAGCGCCAATGTGAGGCTTAGGGAGAGAGCAAGGGTGATCGCGCGAAACGGAGTGCCGCCGGCAATTGCGGGCATTGTTTTGCCGTGCCGCATGTCCGTCTCCTTTACCACCAGTCCCGGCGGTAAATTTACGTGCGCCTTTCCGGGCCTGTCAATGCCGCTGGCGCCACCGTCGGTGGCGCCGTCTGCACTTTCTCCATCAGGCCGGGAAAGCGGGCAGGGCAATAAGGTCGAGCGGGTGGCGGGAGAGGGCGCGTGGCGCCTCCTCTGTCGTCAGGTAGGTATGGCCCAGCGACATTGCCGCGCCGCTTTCCGAATCCATGATGATCATGTGGACGAACAGCGACATGCCGGGCAGGATTTCCTGGGGATTGCCCTGATAGAACATCTGCTGCTCCATCCAGGACGGCGAGAAACGCGCGCCGAGCGAATAACCGCAGGCGTTGAGGCGGTGACGTGTCAGGCCACGCTCATCCATGATGCGGGCATGGGTGTCGAAAACGTCGCCAAAGGTGTGGCCGGGGCGAAGCACCTCTTCGATCGCAAGGATGGTTTCGTGACAGGCCGTGTAAAGTTCGCGGTGGCGGGCGCTCGGCTCGCCTATCAGCACCGTGCGCATCATCGCCGCATGGTAATGGGCGCTGACGCCGGCCCATTCCAGTGTCAGCTGGTCCGAGGCGGACAGCGTGCGGCGGCCGGCCTTGTAGCGGCACAGCAGCGCGTCGTCGCCGGAACCGATGATGAACTCGTTGGCGGGGTAATCGCCGCCGCCGGCAAAGATGGCGCCCTGCATCGCCGCCAGAATATCGGCCTCATTGCCGCTTGCCTTGATCAGCGGCAGGGCGGCATCGAGTGCGTCGTCTGCAAGGGCGGCTGCCTTTTCCACATAGGCAATTTCAGCAGGGCTCTTGATCAACCGCAGTTCGCCGACGAGATAGGAGCTATCAACAAGTTGGGCGAAAGAGTTCAACTGATTGTCGAGCAGTTTCGCAACGCGGCCGGTCATGCCATGGGTGTCGTATTCGACGCCGATGCGGGTGCCGAGCAGATCGAATTCGCTCAGCAGGTTTTTCAGGTCGACGGTCGGATCGGCATTGGCGCGATCGACCCAGACGACAATGTTTTCGATGGTCGAGGTATGGCGTGCCTGCCGCAGATCGGCAGAGCGGGTGATCAGCGACATCGTGCCATCGGCCTTGACCACGAGGCACTGGAAGAAACAGTAGCCGAACGTGTCGTAGCCGGTCAGCCAGTACATGCTTTCCTGAGCAAACAGCAGCATGGCATCGAGCTTTTCCGTCCGCATCCGCTCTGTCAGGCGGGCAAGGCGGGCGTCATATTCCGGTCTCTCGAAATGCAGGGCCATGTCAGCCTTCCTTCTTCATGATGCTGATCGCCGAAATCTGCCGGCCATAATCGGGTTCACCGGCATGTGTGGTGCGACGATAGGAGTAGAAACGGTCGGGGTCGGGATAGGTGTCGATATCGAGTTTTTCCGCCCGCACGCCGGCCGCCTTCAAGCGCTTGAGGGTGAGCGAGGGCAGATCGAACAGGGCGTGGCTGGGCTTGCCTGACGGCGCGAAGAATTCGTCGTAAGCCGGATCGAAACCCAAAAACCGTTCGACGAATTCCGGACCGACCTCGTAGCTGGCGCCAGTAATCGATGGACCGAGGCAGGCGGTGATGTTTTCGCGTGTTGCTCCGAGCGCGATCATGGCGGTGATGGTGTTTTCTGCGACGCCGCCGAGCGCGCCTTTCCAGCCGGCATGGGCCGCGCCGATGACGCCCGCTTGCGCATCGGCAAACAGGATCGGCCCGCAATCGGCCGCCAGCACGCCCAGAACAAGTCCGGGCACGCGGGTGACCATGGCGTCGGCCTGTGGGCGTTCGCCGGCATTGTCGCTGCTGACGACAACGACATCGGGCGAATGAACCTGATGCACGGTGGCGAGATTTTCTGCCTGCTCTCCGAACCAGGCGGCGACACGGCGGCGATTCTCGACGACATTTTCGCGGACATCATCCGAACCGAGGCCGACATTGAGACCGGCATAGATGCCTTGCGAAACGCCGCCCTGGCGCGTGAAAAAACCATGGCGAATGCGGCTGCCGGCGTTTTGGGCGAGCAGCGGGCTTTCAATCGGCGTCGGCAAGTTTTCCTGCATCGGCTGGACTGTTTCTCGTTCTGATATGGGATGGATGGATGAAGGTCTCGGCACCGGATCAATGTTGCAGGCGGATGGTGCGGTGTTTCCCGGTTCGCTGCTTCGTTGGGCCGGATGTTGGCCCAGCCGAACGCCGTCTGTCAATCGCGATGCAGATCACGGAACGGTTTGCGACGCTCCGTGGGCTGCGATCAGTCGATCTTGCGGAACGGTGCAAGGCGCACATCGGGGCTGGAGACGGCGAGGACCTTGAACAGTTCGCCCATCTTGCCCGCACCTTCGCCAGCGAGGCGATCGACGGCGGCGGCAATCAGCTTCTGCTGCTCGAATGGTTTGTCATTGGCCAGTTTGGAGGCGCGTTCGGCAATGCCGAGGCCGTAGAGAAAATCACCCTGACGCAGGCAGCCGTTGATCTGCACACCGGCAGAACGCGCCACCTTGGCCAGATCCTCGAAATCGACGTGACTGGTGAGATCGGCCTCGCCTGGATGCGCCAGCGGGTCATCGAACTGGTGGCGCAGAACCGCCTGAAGGGTGTCGCCATAGCTGGTGACCATGGTGCCGTAATCGATGATCGCTGCCGTGCCGCCCTGATGCCGCAGGCGTTCGGACAGGGTCTGCATCACCGCCTGACGGGCAGGTGCCAGTTCAAAGATGGTGCCTTCCGGCTCGTTGCCATGCGGGACCGGCAAAAGCTGCGGATCGATCGTGGCGATACCGACGCCGAAAGCGAGTTCGTCATTGGCATCCAGCGTCACAAGGCGTTCGCGAAATCCGGTCGGCGTCCTGACGAACTGGCGGATCGGGATGGCGTCGAACAGTTCGTTGGCGACCAGAAGTGTAAAACCTTCCGGCACCTCCTCAAAATCGCCGAACCAGCTGACCTTGGCCGAATAGGATTCGAGCGTGATGCGTTGCACGCCGCGCAGGCGTTCGCTGGTTTCGACGAGATGCACGTGGGCTGCTTCGAACAGTGTCGGTGCGAGTTTCGAGATGACCCGCAGCATGTCGAGCATCAGCGTGCCGCGACCGGGGCCGATCTCCACGAGGCGGATATTCTCCGTCGGGCTGCCGTGTTGCTGCCAGGCATGTACCATGAAAATGCCGAGCATTTCGCCGAAAAGCTGACTGATCTCCGGCGCGGTGATGAAATCGCCGGTGCGGCCGAACGGCTCGCGCGTCATGTAATAGCCGTGCTGCGGGTCAGCGAGGCATATGGCAAAATAATCGGTGACGCTGAGCGGGCCGTTGTGGCGGATGATCGTCTTGATCTTGTCGGCGAGGGGCGTGGTCATGGGCGTCCTCGTCGTCCTACGCGGCCTTGCCGGCCGCGAGGCGGGCACGGACGATTGACCAGATGCCGAGCGCCACCATCGGCAGCGACAGGACCATGCCCATGGTCAGCCAGCCGAAGGCGAGGTAACCGAGCTGCGCGTCCGGTTCGCGGAAAAATTCCACCAAGATGCGCGACACGGCGTAGCCGATCACGAACAGGCCGGTGACGGTGCCGGGTGTCTTCAGCGCTCTGAAGGCGTAGACGGTGATGGCGAGCAGGATCAGCAGCACGATGCCTTCCAGGCCTGCCTCGTAGAGCTGGCTCGGATGGCGGGAGAAGGGGCCGCCGGTCGGGAAAACCACAGCCCACGGCGCGTCGCTGATGCGACCCCAGAGTTCACCATTGATGAAATTGGCGATCCGGCCGAACAGCAGGCCCAGCGGCACGACGGCGGCAACGATATCGAACATGCTCCATACCGGGATGGAATGCCGGCGGGCAAACAGGATCATCGCAATCGTGGTGCCGGTGAGGCCGCCATGGAAGGACATGCCGCCGTTCCAGATCTGCAATGCGCGGATCGGATCGGCTGCGACGGCTGCGAAGTCATAGAACAGGATATAGCCGATACGGCCACCAAGCACGACGCCGGCTGCGACCCAGACGAGGAAATCGTCGAGTTGCTGCGCCGTCATCGGCGGGGTGTCGTTGGGCCATAGTTTTGATGTGGCGATAAGTCTGCGGGCATAAAGCCAGCCGAGAAGAATGCCTGCAACATAAGCCAGACCATACCAATGTACCGAAAGCGGCCCGATGGAAAAAGCGATCGGATCGATGTTCGGAAATGGCATTATGGCAAGGAGACTGGACGCTGTTACCAAAATTCTACGCTCTCCCGGCGGGATACATACTTAAAAGAGGCCTAAAACAGGCGTTTGCGGACCATGGGGCTTGGGAAAATCGCGGTCAAGACGAATCTCCGTGTCACCTCGCGTCATCCTCAGGCATCTTTGGAATCGGCGGGTGTGACGCCAAATCTTCTTGCAAGCGGCGACGCCAGACCCTACCTGATTTCCACAGATCAATGGCCCTTTTGCGGCCCCTTTATACGGAGACCACAATGTCAACCGGAACGAACCGCATCTTCGACGAATTCGCACGGCTGATGACGGATGCTGCAGGCACCGCACAGGGGCTGCGCAAGGAAGTGGAAACCGCATTCCAGGCGCAGGCCGAGCGTTTCCTCAACAGCATGGAAGTGGTCAAGCGCGAAGAGTTTGAAGTCGTGCGCGAAATGGCCATCAAGGCGCGTGACGAAAATGACGCTTTGAAGGCCCGCATCGAAGCTCTTGAAGCCAAGCTCGCCGACAAGGCCTGATTCACAAGCGCTTGTGGCTGGTCTTGTTCCAGCCACAATTTTCTCTTGATAATGCCGCTGACGGACATTCCGTTGGCAATCAGGGGCTTGGCAGCCCCGTTTTGTTGTGCATCGCCCGCCTATTGGTAAACGGTACGTTAAAAAATCCGCACCCTGTGGACACTGCCGAAAAAGCCAATTGCCAGAGTCAGTTATCGTTCCCGCTCAATCCAAATCCGAGCATGGTTTGTGAGTCGTCCCCGCAAAATCTAAAGCCGGGGGCTGGAGTTGGGACTCTGTGCCTATACACTGATTTTACAAGATGATTCGAGATGAACACCGGCAAGCTCCGCACATGTTGCGAAGCCTAGGCTCAAGTTCGTCGGCGATCATTCCAGATTTTGTCTCCGGTTCGTTGTGTCGCGTTTTGGTGTGTTCGCACGTGAATTTCGCAAGATCCAACCCCGGTCTAAAAGGTGCCGCATGAACGTCATGGGAATGGAAATTGAACGACAGTCTAACCCGGTCGATATGATCGAGTTTGTGGCTGCCTCCAATGACTGGACGTTCGAGCGTTCTGGCGAGGACGAAATCGCCATGACGGTCGCCGGTCACTGGACGGATTACCACGTGTCCTTCTCCTGGATGGAAGAGTTCGAGGCGCTGCATCTGGCCTGCGCCTTCGACCTGAAGGTGCCGGAAGTGCGCGTCAACGAGATTTTCCGCCTGCTGTCGCATGTCAACGGCCAGACGCTGATGGGTCACTTCGACCTGTGGCGTCAGGAAGATGTGGTGATCTTCCGTCAGTCCCTGCTTCTGGCAGGCGGTGCCGAGCCGACCAACCAGCAGGTGGAGGTTCTGCTCTCCAGTGCGCTCGATGCCTGCGAAAACTATTATCAGGCATTCCAGTTCGTCGTGTGGTCGGGCATGGATGCCAAGTCCGCCATGGAATGCGTTCTGTTCGAAACCGTCGGAGAGGCCTGATGACTGCAGCGGTGGCGGGGCCGATCGTTCTCGTTGGTGCCGGCAATATGGGCGGCGCGATGCTCTCGGGCTGGCTCGATGCCGGCACGGATGGCGCCTCCATCGTTGTTCTCGATCCGTCGCCATCCGAGGCGATCAGAGCGAAGCTGTCGGAGAAGGGGGCTTCCTCTTATCCCGCTGCGCCGGAAGGCCTGATTGCCGGCATCCTGTTTCTTGCGGTCAAGCCGCAGATGATGGAAACCGTGCTGCCACTGGTGAAACGCGTCGTCGGGCCACAGACGGTCGTCGTGTCGGTTGCGGCGGGCACCACGCTCTCCTCTCTTTCAAAACATCTCGGTGAAGCCGCCATGGTGCGGGCCATGCCGAACACGCCTGCCATGATCGGCCGCGGCATTACCGGCGCTTACGGCAATGCCCGCGTCACGGATGAGCAGCGCAGCCGAGTGACCGAACTTCTGGCCGTCAGCGGTCCCGTCGAGTGGGTTTCGAGCGAAGCCGATATCGATGCCGTCACCGCCGTGTCCGGCAGCGGCCCGGCCTACGTGTTTTATCTCGTTGAGTGCATGGCGGAAGCGGGGCGCAAGCTCGGCCTGCCGGCGGACCTTGCCATGCGGCTTGCGCGGGAAACCGTGTCGGGGGCGGGCGAGCTGATGCGGCGATCCCCCGATGAAGCCGCGCAGCTGCGCAGGAACGTCACGTCGCCCGGCGGCACGACGGCGGCCGCTCTCTCCGTGCTGATGGCAGAGGACGGCATGCAGCCGCTGTTCGATACGGCGCTTGAAGCAGCAAGAACACGCGCACAGGAGCTTGGTAGCTGAGCATGAGCGACGAAATCACCTATGCCGACTTCGAGAAGGTCGACATCCGCGTCGGCACGATCATCGAGGTGGAAGCATTTCCGGAAGCCCGCAAGCCCGCCTACAAGCTGCGCATCGATTTTGGCCCGGAGATCGGCATAAAACGTTCGTCAGCACAGATCACCGTGCATTATACACCCGAAACGCTGATCGGCCGACAGGTGATGGCGGTCGTCAATTTTCCGCCGCGCCAGATCGGCCCGGTACGTTCGGAAGTGCTGACGCTGGGTTTCGAGGATGAAGCCGGCGCCATCGTGCTCGGTTCGCCGGAACGCACTGTACCGAACGGCCGGAAGATCATGTAATCTCCGGCGCAGCGTGCCATTTTCCGATGCGCTGGGCTGGCTTAAGCTGTCTCTTCCGTCTCGGGCAGGTCGATGGAGGCGCTGATACTGCGCATGACACGTGATGCGACTTCCAGCTCTTCGTCCGAAAGACCGGAAAGAACCTGCTTGCGCACTTCGGCCGCAACCTGATTGACCTGAGCCAGAACGCCTTGAGCGGCCTCCGTCAGCACGATGGTCTTGACGCGACGATCTTCAGGGTGCTCCCGACGTTCGATGAAGCCGCTGGTCTGCAGGGCATCGAGAAGGCGCACGACAGACGAGCTGTCCAGAAAAAGCGCTTCGGCGAGATCTTTCTGGCGCATCGGTGTTTCGGCGCGCGACAGCTGCAGTAGCGGCAGCCATGTGGCATCCGTCAGGCCAAACGGCCGAAGGCGCAAGTCGAGGGCGCGGCGCCAATTGCGGCCGGCCTGGCTGAGAAGATTACCGAAATTGTCACGGACGTTTGATGTCATGCGGGCTGTATCTCGTTTCTCTATCAACTGTTGCTATTGCACATATTCGACTGGCTGTCATCTTCAGGCGACTGAACTATTTGTCAGCCCGAATTGACCGATCAGGCAGGCACTCTGACGATCGCTCGCAGACCTCCTTTGGGGCTTTCTCCCAACGTGACATTGCCGCCATGGGCGCGGGCGACATCGCGGGCGATGGCAAGGCCAAGGCCGGTGCCGGATGCGTTGAGATTGCGGGCTTCGTCCAGCCGGTAGAAGGGCTTGAACACTTCCTCGCGGGCATTTTCCGGAATGCCGGGACCGTCGTCGTCGAATACCAGCATCAGCCATTTGGCGCTGTGGCGCGCTTCCACATGCAGCGAGTTTGCGTAACGCTGGGCGTTGGAGGCAAGGTTGTCGACAAGCCGCAGGAAAGCGTTCGGCCGCACTGACAGTTCATCTTCGCCGTCGATCGAATAGGTCATGGTCTTGCCGTGCAGGGCAAAGTCGGCGCGCATCTTTTCCATCAGGTCGCTGAGCTTGAGGACGCCGATATCCTCTTCCGATTCGTTGCGGGCAAAAGCCAGATAACCTTCCAGCATGGTCTGCATGTCGTCTGCATCCGCGCTCATGCCCTGCAGTTCGGGAAGGTCGCCTGCCAGCGCCAATTGCAGCTTGAAGCGGGTGAGGATGGTGCGCAAGTCATGGCTGATGCCGCTCAGCATGGTGGTGCGCTGGTCCATCTGGCGCTCGATGCGTTCGCGCATCAGCACGAAGGCAAGGCCGGCGCGGCGGATTTCGTCGGCGCCGCGTGGCTGGAACGGTTCGTCGCTGCGCTGGCCCTTGCCGAACGTCTCGGCTGCATCGGCAAGCGCGAGGATAGGCCGGATCTGGCCGCGCAGGAAAAGCACCGAAATGCCGAGAAGCACCAGCGAGGTGCCGAACATCCAGACCAGGAAGATGTGGGTGTTGGAGGCATAGGCCTGGCTGCGGCGGGCAAAGACACGCAGCACGCGATCATCGATCTTGATGCGGATCTCGACGAGGCCGCTGTCACCGATCGTGTCGATCCAGAAGGGCAGGCCGACATTGGTTTGGATCTGGCTGGCGAGAACATCGTCCAGCAGCGAGAAGAACGGTTTTGGACGCGGCGGCGGCAATTGCGCATTCGGTTCGATCAGGATGCTCAGATCGAGCTGCTGATCGGCGATGCGGGTGATTTCGCTGTAATTGCCATCCTGCGGATAGGTACGGATGACATCGATGATGGCAGCGATATCACGGGTGACGGCTTGCGACAGGCGATCCGTCACCATGCGCCAGTGGCGCTCCATGAACACCGCGGCAACCACGGTCTGCAGAAGCAGCATCGGGATGATGACGATCAGCATGGTGCGGGTGTAGAGGCCGGTCGGCATGCGCCGTTTCAGCCAGCGCCCGAACAGGCGCCAGCCGGGCGGTTGCAGCCGTCCGGTCGTGCGCCTGAAGCTTTCCAATATCGCCATGCTGCCTTCCGGTTTTCATGTGGAGGGTCTCTGACCCGGCCGCACAAGACCTCAATCGATGCTGAGACGGTAACCGATGCCACGAACGGTTTGAAGATAGATCGGGTTTGCCGGGTCGTCCTCGATCTTGCGGCGCAGGCGGTTGATCTGCACGTCGATCGTGCGCTCGCCGACATCGGCATCATCGCCGATCAGTTCGTGACGCGGAATGGTGTCGCCGGCGCGCAGCGCAAACAGCAGCATGATTTCCTGCTCGCGATCCGTCAGGCGGATGTTTTCGGCCGCACGGCGCAATTCGCGCCGGGCAATCGAGAACGTGAACGGACCGAACATGATCTGGTCGATCTTCGGAGTGTCGGCAGACGTGCTGCGACGCAGGATGTTGTTGACGCGCAAAACCAGTTCACGCGGATCGAAGGGTTTTGGAAGATAATCGTCGGCACCAGCCTCAAGGCCGGCGATGCGCGATTCCGCCTCGGCCCGCGCCGTCAGCAGGATGATCGGAATGGCACGTTTTTCACGCATGGCTTCCGTCAGCGACAGGCCGCTTTCGCCCGGCATCATCACGTCAAGGATGATCAGGTCGAAATTTAACCCTTCCAGCTTGCGGCGTGCTTCCGCCGCGTCAGCCGCGACCGTTATACGAAAACCCTGGTCGGTGAGATATCGGCTCAACAGGTCGCGAATGCGGGTATCGTCATCGACGACCAGAAGGTGGGCGGCATCGTCCGAAAGAGGAACCTTGCTCATGTCGTCTTACTCGCCTTTTGACTGTCGGCCGCTATCGGCTGACGCATGCGCTGAAGGAATTGCATGACGCCTGCGCGCGCTTCCGGTGAAAGCGGCTCCATGGCGTGGGCGATACGTTGCGATTGCGGCTGCGAAAGGGCAAGCGCCAGTTCGCGGCCGGCCAGCGTCGGATAGAGCCGGC
The DNA here is from genome assembly GCF_004343585.1 of Neorhizobium sp. JUb45. Lineage (GTDB taxonomy): Bacteria > Pseudomonadota > Alphaproteobacteria > Rhizobiales > Rhizobiaceae > Neorhizobium. The sequence continues at coordinate 861,216 of NZ_SLYW01000001.1, forward strand.
GTTCGCGACGATCCTTGGCGCCGGCCATCTGGCGGATATAACCTTCGTCGATCAGCTGCTTGAGGACGCGCGCCAGCGACTGCTTGGTAATCCTGAGAATATCGAGGAGGTCGCCGACCATCATGCCGGGCTGGCGGCAGACGAAATAGACGACACGGTGATGGGCGCGACCCATGCCCAGCTTGTCGAGGATAGCATCCGGATCGGAAATGAAATCACGGTAAGCGAAGAAGAACAACTCGATGCACTCGAAGTCGATCTCTGCCTCATCTACGGCTGGCATTTGCGGTCGTACTTTCGCCACCGCTTTTCCGGTCGTTGCGCGTATCACGCGGCCTCCATTTCGCCGGGCGTGTTTCCGGACATCACTGCCTCGCCCTAAAGCTTCTGGATATCGCCCACGGCTGTCCTGTCAAGGCTTTAGGTCAATTGCATAATCGTATGGCGGCGTTGTTTCGTCACTCTTGATGACCCGTCATTCTCAATCCGTGAAACGCGCCACGATTGTTACAAACTGTAAGACTTCGTTTCGGAACCTTCACGATGGTCACCCGTTCTCACCGCCAGATACAAGGAGCCATCCATGCCGACCGCCATCGCCGCCCAGACACTGTCCGCAGATCTCACCGATGCCCCGGCCAATTCGTTGCGACCGGTCCTGTTGACCGTGCTGTCGCTGAAGCTGGCAGTCGCCGCCTTTCTGCTGCTTTCCGTATCGCTTTCGCCGCCGCTGTCTGCCGAAAGCCGTTATCTTGCCGGCGATGCACAATTGGCTGCGGCCAACTGATTTTTGGGGCTGACCGCCGGCACGTTTTGTCGTTATACCCGGCCCGGACACTCTCTTGAAATCAGGCGGCAACGATATGGGCAAGCTTCAGGCCGGCATTATTCCGGTCACTCCTTTCCAGCAGAACTGCACCATTTTCTTCGATGCCGATAGCAAGGAAGGCGTGGTGGTCGATCCCGGCGGAGACGTCGACACGATCGTTGAAACCATCGCGCAGAACGGGATCACGGTGAAGGAAATCTGGATCACCCATGGCCATCTCGACCATGCCGGCGGTGCAGACGAACTGCGCGAGCGGCTGGGTGTGCCCGTCATCGGCCCGCATATCGATGACAAGCCGCTTCTCGAAAATCTCGAGGTGCAGGGCCAGAAATTCGGTGTCGCCATGCCGCTGCGCAATCTGGTGCCAGATCGCTACCTGGCGGAGGGCGACAGCGTTTCCTTCGGCAGCCATGTGTTCGAGATCTTTCATTGCCCCGGCCACGCGCCCGGCCATGTGATCTTCTTCAACCGCGCGGAAGGTTTTGCGCATCTGGGAGACGTGCTGTTCAACGGCTCGATCGGCCGCACCGATCTGCCCGGCGGCGATCATGCCCAGCTTCTGGCCTCGATCCGCGACAAGGTATTGCCGTTGGGAGACGAGGTCGGGTTTCTCTGTGGCCATGGACCCGGTGGGCGCATCGGTGATGAGCGGCGCTCCAACCCATACCTGACAGGGCTTTGACTGCGCCACAGTGAAACAGGCATAAAAAAACCCGGCATCGCTGCCGGGCTTCAACTCGAATAGAGAGCCGTTTGGGCTTTAGCCAGCAATCTGCAGATTGACAGCCTTGGGGCCTTTGCCACGACGATCCGGTTCCGTGTCGAAGCTTACTTTCTGGTTTTCAGAAAGACCGGACAGGCCAGAAGCCTGGACGGCAGAGATGTGTACGAAGATATCGGCGCCGCCATTATCTGGCTTGATAAAGCCGAAGCCTTTGTCGGTGTTGAAGAATTTTACAGTGCCAGTTTCGGCCATGCATCAGGTCCTTTTTCCTCTGTCCGTGTTCAGCGGGCGGACAGCATTACGATGTTTACCCCGAAGGGCAGCGGCAGGCAGTTCGAAAATTGAGGAAAGGGGCCCCGTATTACCGCGGCAGGCCGGCAGAAAGATCACCAAAAATCAGTCCCCCAGTCGTCCGCCCGGGGTTGTTTGCGCCCCCGGATCGCATTGATTATTAGGTCTTCCCATGCTCGCAAATTGCCCGAACGAACACAGATTGCTGCGTTTATCGTAAATTGGCAAGAAAAAGTTTTCTAACAGTCGTTGAAATTCGGAGGTGGCCAAAGGCAGCAAAAGCCTTTGGTGGCAAGGCTTTGCGGCATGTGCTGGCAAAACCCTACCCAATTTCCATCGCTAGCGATAAGAATATCTAAATTGCCGCGCGATTTTGGCACAAAATCCCGCTTAACGAGCATTTTCCTGCTTAATCTTGCATTTTAGGCAAGGCTTATGAATGGCGCTTTGCGTGCAATTTTTGCGAGCATGAACATGCCTTCGAGAGAGGCTATCGGTTTGGCTTAGTGCCTGCTGCGGTGTTTGGCCTTGCCGCAGCGCGAAAGCTGCGGTGCCAGACGCCGGCTGCCAGAAGTGAAAACCCGAATGTCAGCGTTCCGAATAAAAAGCGTTCATCCGCAAAGCCGGACTGCTGCAGGCTGCTGCCATGGGTCAACGATCCGGCGGCCGATATCATCGGTTCCGCGTGAGCGAGGCCGGACATCAGAAGCGTGGTGCCCAGCGCGGCGGTGAGGGTGACGATGGCGAGCGAGATGCGGCCGCTGTAAGCCGAAACGGTTCGGGCAGGCAGTTTCGGGGCAGGGGTGTTTTCGTTGTCCATCGTCTTGTCTTTCTCGGGCGCGTCCGTCGTGCTGCGAACAAGCGGACGATCGCCTTGGAAAACGACCCGATAAAGACTGATTTGCGGCCTCACGCGGCTTTGATGTGGCCAAAACAAGGCAGCGGTTAACGGTCGTTTGCGGGTGGCACCAACACGTGCAGAAGCACCCGTCAAACCGACTGGCGTCGGCTCCAATTTGTCGCCGCAGCGAAACAAGTCTAGCTGTCAGACAGGCTCGATTTTGTTGGCGAAAGAACCGTTTGAGGCCGGTTTGTGCTTGAATAAGCCTGTCACATTCGACATAGAACCTGACGGCGGAAATACAGTCTTGTCCGCCTACTCAAACCCTCAGGATGACTTCATCATGGCCTTTCTTGCCGATGCCCTCTCCCGCGTAAAGCCCTCCGCCACCATCGCCGTTTCGCAGAAAGCGCGCGATCTCAAAGCCAAAGGCCGCGATGTGATCGGTCTCGGCGCCGGCGAACCGGATTTCGATACGCCGGACAACGTCAAGCAGGCTGCTATCGACGCGATCAATCGCGGCGAGACGAAGTACACGCCGGTTTCGGGTATTCCGCAGCTGCGCGAGGCGATCGCCAAGAAGTTCAAGCGCGAGAACGGTCTCGATTACACGGCTGCCCAGACGATCGTCGGCACCGGCGGAAAGCAGATCCTGTTCAACGCCTTCATGGCGACGATGAACCCGGGCGATGAGGTCATCATCCCGGCGCCTTACTGGGTTTCCTATCCGGAAATGGTGGCGATCTGCGGCGGTACGCCGGTATCGATCTCGACCAAGCAGGAAAACAATTTCAAGCTGACGGCTGAAGAGCTCGAAAGCGCGATCACGCCGAAGACAAAATGGTTCCTGTTCAACTCGCCGTCCAACCCGACCGGTGCAGCCTACAGCCACGATGAACTGAAGGCGCTGACCGACGTTCTGCTCAAGCATCCGCATGTGTGGGTCCTGACCGACGACATGTACGAGCACCTGACCTTTGGTGACTTCAAGTTCGTGACGCCGGTGGAAGTCGAGCCAAAACTTTACGACCGCACGCTGACCATGAACGGCGTCTCCAAGGCCTATGCGATGACCGGCTGGCGTATCGGCTACGCTGCCGGCCCGCTCGAGCTGATCAAGGCCATGGACATGATCCAGGGCCAGCAGACCTCGGGTGCCTCCTCGATCGCCCAGTGGGCGGCCGTGGAAGCGCTGAACGGCCCGCAGGACTTCGTTGCCAAGAACAAGGCGATCTTCGAAGGCCGTCGTGATCTCGTCGTGTCGATGCTCAACCAGGCGTCGGGCCTTGTGTGCCCGAAGCCGGAAGGTGCGTTCTACGTCTACCCGTCCTGCGCCGGCCTGATCGGCAAGACCGCGCCGTCGGGCAAGGTCATCGAGACCGACGAGGATTTTGTTACCGAGCTTCTGGAAACCGAAGGCGTTGCCGTCGTGCACGGCTCGGCCTTCGGCCTCGGCCCGAACTTCCGCATTTCCTATGCGACTTCGGAAGAACTGCTGGAAGAAGCCTGCAAGCGCATCCAGCGTTTCTGCGCCGCCTGCCGCTAAACGGTTCGAACCGACATTGAAACGAAGAAGGCCCGCCGGAAACGGCGGGCCTTCTGGTTTTTGTGGGGTGTTTTTGGCTTTAGAACTTGCGGCTGAGCGAGACTTTGAAATTGCGGCCCGGCATGGCGGTAATACCGTCAGCGAGATAGGGCTCGTAGTTTTTATCGAAGATGTTTTCGACGGCTGCGTGAAGTTCGGTGTCCTTCATGATGCCGTCCTTGGGCGTCCAGCTCATGAAGAGGCCATGCACGGCGTAACCCGCACTTGGCGGACGTGCATAAGTCTTGCCATCCTGATTGTAGGGTGTCTTGTCCTGAGCATCGACAAACGTGCCAGACCATCCAAAGGTCAGGTCCTGATCGGGGAATTTCACACCGAGTGTCGTCTGGGCCGTGAAGGGTGCCAGGTCATTGGTATAGGTGCGGGGCCCAAAGACATTGTTGATGGCGCCCTGTCGGGTGCCGGTCATCCATGAAAGGCCAAGATCGGCAAACATCCGTTCGTTCTCATAGTGCGCCTGAATTTCCAGGCCGCTTGTGGAATAGGACGGGGTATTCCAGTAAAACGGCACCGGGCCGACGACGCCCATGCCCGACAGGTTGGCCGTTCCGAACCGTCGCGTCACGGGATTGGTGACATGGTTGTTATAGACGGCAACCTTTGCAGCGAACATGTCGCCGGATGTCAGCACGTCGTCGAAATTGACCTCGGCGCCGAGGTTGATGGTGTTGTTGCGTTCGGCTTCGAGACCCCTGCTCGTGCTGGCCGCCGTCGTTGCCGCACTTTGGTTCGAATAGATCTCATCGATATTGGGTGCGCGCATCGCGTAGGACCAGTCAGCGAAGAGGCGCAGGTTTCGTGTGGCATCCCAGATCACGCTGATAGCCGGTGTGAAGCCTGTGTGATCAACGGCGGAAAAGTCATGACCGGCCGCCGGATTGTTGTAGCGCGGTGCGTTACTGGGCACGCCTTCCGATCGAATGAAATCGAAACGCATGCCGGGTGTAATTTTCAGGTCGTCGGTTACGCTTATCGTGTCACGAACGAAGGCGGAGGCGGTATCCTGCGTGCCTTCGGGCATGAACCACGGTGCGTAATACCCGTAATTGTGCTGTGCCGAGTTCTTGTTGGCGACATCGTACATCCAGACGTCGCGCTTGTGGGCGTTATATTGGAGGCCGTAATTCAGGCTATGATCCAGTCCACCAAGCGTGAATTCCGAGGTGTTCTCCAGCTCCAGCCGCAGGTCGGAATAGGTTGCTTCGTTCTCGAGCCCTCCGACCGATGCGGCGGGGCTGAGATTGCCCGGGCGGGTAGCGAGCTGACCTGTCGAGGAATAGCTGGCCATGAAACGTGGGTTCCAAAGCTCGCTGTCGCCCTTGTATTTGTATTCGAATGTTGTCGTGAGATCCTGTAGTTCGCGCCACGCAAGGCGCCGACGTGCGGCTTCCTTGTAACCGTATCTGGCGATGTCGGAGAGCGAGATATCCAGCTGTCCGCGAATGGCTGCAACCGGACCCCAGTTATTGCTTTCGCCGTAGATGACCGACGTATTGATTTCATGCCCGTCAAACTCAGCGCCGAATTTTGCCATGCCGGTGGCAAGCTTGGAGTCAGAAAAGGCGTAATGTTCGCCGCCGCCGACACGCATATCGCCGCCCTTTCTCCATGTCAGTGAAAGCAGGCCATCATAGGTGATTGGCGTGCCGAAATCCGACCGGCCATAGAGCGCACCTGTTTCCAGAAATTCCTTGTTGGCGGTCTGATAGGCAGTCTTTCCCCATGCCCCCCAGCTTTCGCCGGGTCTTAGCATATCTGCCGCGTCCTTGCTTTCCATACGAACCGTGCCGCCAAACCCGCCGTTACCGTAACGAACCGAGGTTGCACCTTTTTCGATTTCTACCCGCTTCAGCAATTCCGGCTCGACGAAAATATTACCTTGATCGTACTTCTCGAAGTTTTTCGGGGCGCCGTCGAGCAGGATTCGGGTGTCGGACTGTCTTGCGAAACCTCGGATCGAGATACTCTGCCCCTGCAGTCGAACACCGCCACCCATCGAGACGCCTGGTGTCTGCCTTACCAGTTCGGGAAGACTGGAGGCCTGCACACGCGCGATGAGTTCTTCATCAATCGCTGCTGAGCTGGGGTTGCCGGAAGCATAATAGCGGCTGGTCTTGACCTGAAGTGTATCCAGATTGGTCGCATCACCATCCGTCGCCGCAGCAGCATCCGCTGTTGCTGCCTTCGACAGCGTCACTGTCCGGCCGCTGTAACGGTAGCTGATGCCGGTGCCGGACAGCATTTGCGACAGTGCCGCATCGACCGGCAGGTTGCCGGAGACGCCCGAGGTGCGCACACCTTGCGTGATCGCCGCGTCATAAACGATCTGCAGCTTTGCCTGTGCGGCCAGTGCGTTGAGCGCGGTGGAAAGATTGCCGCCGGGCACGTTGATGCTGATGGCGGTTGCCTGCTGGGCAAGAGGCGCATCAACTGTCGCGAAAATGGCGGAGCCGGCCAGAAGTGCGGCGGCAAGATGCTGTAGCCGTCGCTGGCTGCGGGATGTCGAATGTGTGTTGGTCGAAACTGTCATGGTCCCCGGACCCGTCCTCTCAAGCTATGTCTCTGCCGGGTGGACGGATGGGCGGCCGGGTTTGGGACAGGTCTTTTGAAAAAAATTATTGGCGCAGGATCGTCAGGTAGGGGCCGAGGCGTGTCACCTTGATGCCGATCGCTTCGGAAAAACCGTCGAGCGCGGTCTGCGGATCGGTGAGGTCGAGGCTTCCGGAGATTTTTCGCGTCGCCAGATCGGATTGGGCGATGACGATACGGCCCGGAAGATAACGGGCGATTTCGTCGACGACCGCCGCAAGCGGACGGTTTTCGAAAACGATGCGGCCCTGCCGCCACGCGGTCGCCATGCCGATATCGGCCGGTTCGACCGCACCCAGTTGGCCGTCGTCGTCATAGGAGAGCTGGTTGCCTTCCGGCAGGCGCTGCCGGCCGTCACCGGAGAGCGAGGTCACCATGACGGCGTGTTCGGTCACGGTCACATGCGTTGCGTCGGCGGTGAGGTTGATGTCGAAGGCTGTGCCGAGTGCCGTCGTCGATCCATGGCCGGCCTCGACCACGAAAGGCCGGGCAGGGTCGGCAGCCACCTCGAAATAGGCCTGGCCGCGCAGCAGTTTAATCCGGCGTTCGTTGCGCTCCATATGGATCGCGATGGCGGTTTCGGCATTGAGTTCGACCCTGGAGCCATCGGCCAGCGTCAGGTGTTGCGGCTGGCCGGTGCCGGTGATGATGTCGGCACGCAGGCGCATGGGGCCGTCAGCGGCCATGAATGCGCCGGAGCCTGCCATGATGACCAGCAGTGCCGCCACCACGTTGCGGGCGCGCAGCAGCGGCTTGTGGGCGGCTTTCTGGGCAAAGTCGAGGTCGCTTTTCAGGAGATGGCTGGCATCGCCCATGGCGCGGCGGGCGCGTTCGTACACCACGGCGCGGGCAGGGTCCTTGGCAAGCCAGGTCTGGAACTGCGCCTGCAGCATCGGGTCATCCGGCTCGTCCTGCAGACGCAGCAGCCAGTCGACCGCCTGTTCGCGCAGTTTTCGGTCGTTTGCCTTGTCGTCTGACATGGATCCGGCTTTTTCCGCTCTGCTGGTCATCGGGGTCAGAGTGTCTCTTCCAGCCTGTCGAGGCAATGCAGGTAAGCCTTGCGCAGATGACGGTCGACCATGTTGCGGCTGATTTTCATGCGCAGCGCGATTTCATCGGACGACAGGTTGCCGACGCGGCTGGCGATGAAGACGCGGCGTCTCTGCAGCGACATGTCCATGATGGCCGTCTTGAGAATGGCGATGCGGTATTCGAGATCCAGTCCCTGATCGGGCGAGGCGATCGGTGCGCTGACCAGCAGTGCTTCCTGCTCGCTGCCGGAAAACAGGCAGGCTTCGAAACGCTGGCGCCGGAAACGGTCGATGCCGAGATTGACGCAGGCGCGGATCAGAAACGCCCTCAGCGACGTCTTGCCTTCCAGCGCCGTCTGCTTCTGCCGCAGGCGAACATAAACGTCGTGGACGATTTCCTGGGAATTTGCAGGGCTATGGCCGCGGCGGCGCACGCTTGTGCACAGTTCCTCGTAATGCGCCAGCAACGCGCTATCCAGCAGGGCTGTGTGGCTGGTGGTCGACGTGAAGTCGCCGGAGGAGGAGGCGCCGAAATGCGCGGTCATGGCAGTCCCGGAGGTGGCGGTGGATCACCGGTCTCTTAGACGCCATGGACAGGCAATGCAACAAATATGATTTTTATCATCATGTTTATTGATGCCCTCTTTTGGAGAGCGGGTCAGCAGGCGGCGGCGGCTGTCGGTGGCCGCCTGCTATCAGAGCCGTATCAGGCCTTGGTCAGCTTGACGATGGTGGAGCTGCCGCCGCGGCTTTCGGTAACGGCATAGACGGCGCCATCGGGGCCGACCTTGACGTCGCGGATGCGCGCATCGAGCGGCACGCGTTCTTCATGAGCTACCTTGTCACCATCCATGTGCAGCACGACGACGCCCTGCGATCCGAGACCGCCGACGAGGAAGACGCCTTTCCATTCGGGAATGGCATCGCCATCATAATAGGCCATGCCGGAAGGGGCGATCACCGGGTCCCAGTAATAGACCGGCTGTTCGGTTTCGGCCTTTGCGGTAATGCCGTCGCCGACCGCCTTACCGCTATATTCGACGCCATAGGTGACTTCCGGCCAACCGTAATTCTTGCCGGCTTCCGGGCGGTTCAGTTCGTCGCCGCCCTTGGGGCCGTGTTCCACCGTCCAGAGACGGCCCTGGCCGTCGAGAGTGGCGGCCTGCAGGTTGCGGTGGCCGAGGCTCCAGATTTCCGGCCTTGCGTTTTCGGTGGAAACGAACGGGTTATCGGGCAGGGCCTTGCCCTCGGCATCGATCCGGAAAACCTTGCCGAGGCCGCTCGAAAGCTCCTGCGCCTGCACGCGTGGTTCCGCATCCGAGCGCTCGCCTACCGTTACGTAAAGCTCGCCCTGCGGGCCAAACACGAGGCGGGAGCCAAAATGCTTGTTGCCGTCATAGCTCGGCATCTGCTGGAAAACGACCTTCACGTCTTCGAGCGTACCGCCGCCGGCATCGTCTGGCACCAGCTTGGCCGAAGCGACCGAGGTGCCGTTGCCGTCTTCACGCTGTTCGGAAAATGAGAAGTAAATCTTGCCGGAGGTTTCGTAGTCGGGTGCTAGCGCCACGTCGAGCAGGCCGCCCTGTCCGCCGGATAGGACTTTCGGCACGCCCTTGATTTCGGGGCCGGCTTCGCCTTCCTCGGAAATGATATGCATTGCGCCTTCCTTGGCGGTGACCAGCATGCGGCCATCGGGAAGGAATTCCATCGACCAGAGATGCGGCAGGTTTTCCGCCACGGTCTCGGTGGCGATTTTGGGCATCTGGGCGGGCTGCGGCGCACGGGTCTGGTTGGCGAAGGCGGGCTTCTGGTCCGGGGCGTTGGCGGCCTTGGTTTCGGCCGGCTTGCCTGCCGTTTGCGCAAGGACCGGGCCTGCAAGAACAGCGGTGGCCAGCATGGTGCCGGTGAGAAGACGGGCGAGGCGCGTCATGGTGAACTCCCTTTCATCGTGATCGTCTCTGGTGCGTGGACGTCTCCTATCTAGGGCGTCATGCCGCCAGAACCGCACACGCAGTGTTCAACATAACTTTATCGGATTTCGGCGCCCGTTCCGGCGCGCTGACAAACAGATTCAATCACTTGCGATGTTGAATCCGCTTGTCGCCGCAAGTGCGTGTTTGTGGCGGCTTATTAGCAATCACAAACCCAGCACGGTCAGCATGATGAAAGTGGCAAACAGCACGAAATGCGTCATGCCTTCGATGGCGTTTGTTTCCCCGTCATTGAGGTTGATGGCGGCGACGATGAGAGTGATGACAACCATCACCGTCTGCACCGGTGTCATCGCCATGACAAAAGGCTGGCCGGTGTAAAGCGCGATCGCCTCCATCACCGGCACGGTGAGGATGACGGTGGACAGCGAGGCACCCATGGCGATGTTGATGACCGATTGCATGCGGTTGCGAAGGGCAGCGCGCAGGGCCGTGAGGATTTCCGGTGCGGCTGAGATCGACGCGACGATGACGGCCATCAGGGCAGGCGGGGCGGATGTGCTCTCAAGACCTGTGTCGAGGAAGGCGGCCATGAACTCTGCGAGAAAACCGATGACGACGACACCGAAAAGGATGACGCCGATGGAGACGGCGGCGCTGGTCTCTTCTTCCGGGGCGCTGGTCGGTGCCGGTGTGGTGGCCGGCTGTGGCGACAAGGGTTGCGAGCCGCCGACGCTCGCGGCCGCAGTCGCCGGTCGTGCTTTCGTATAGCTGTAGCTGAAGAAATAGCTGTGCGGCCCGACCTGCATTTTCAGGAACAGGGCGTAAAGCGCGATCATCGCAATGATGGTGAAGCCGGAATAATAATGCCAGCGATCGTCGGGCACGAATTCCGGCACGATCATCGAAATGCCCATGGCGGTGAGGATCATCACGCCATAGGTTTTGCCCGAATTGTCGTTATAGGGCTGTTCGCCATGACGCAGGCCGCCGAGCAGCGCGGCGAGGCCCAGAATGCCGTTGATGTCGAGCATGACGGCCGAATAGATCGTGTCGCGCACCAGGGTCGGCGAGGTGCTGCTGCCGAGCATGATCGCAAGGATCATCACCTCGACGGCCACGGCTGACAGCGTCAGGATCATCGTGCCATAGGGATCGCCGACCTTGTGGGCCAGCAGTTCGGCATGGTGGGCAACGCGGGTGGAGGCGAGCACGATCACACCGATCAGCACGGCGGCGGCAATCAGCGACACCGTTTTGCCGGCGCCGATCAGGCTATGTTCCACAAAGATGCAGGCGATGGCGACGATTGCTGCCAGAACGAGCGATTTTTCCTGTTTCGGTAGTGCCGCGATATTCGCCATGATTCCCATCAAAGACATGTGTCAAAGCCTTGGGATCTAATGCCGACATGGCAGCCATCAAGGGCGCATTTTGCGCCTTGGCGGTATTGGTGCCATAGTAACGTCAGACGGGTGGGAACTTCGGGCCTTCTCGACGCTTCTCTCCTGCACGCGAATGCCGGCTGGATTTTTATTGGCTGATGCTGGCTGCGCGCCAAAAGACAGGCCAAAAGCAAGGAGGGAAAGCATGACCAAGGTTGTCTATCAGGTCGTCAGGCATGATGGCGGCTGGGCGTATCGCCTGGATGGAGCCTATTCCGAAGCCTTTCCGACACATGAGGATGCGCTCGCTGCAGCCCGCATCGTGGCGGCCGAACAGCAGGTCGGCGGCGAACCGGAAGAGATCAGCTGGCAGGATTCCAAAGGCGTCTGGCACACCGAATACAGCGATGGCGGCGACCGCCCGGAGGCCGAGGTCGTGGATGATGACGAGGCGCGTCGAGCGTAGGCAGGTTTCTGCAGGTCTTAAGGAAAAAGGGCCCGCCAATGGCGAGCCCCCAATCAGTTCGTAGCGTGCCTTATTCGGCCGCAACGGCTTCCAGCGACGGATAGTCGGTGTAGCCCTTGGCACCGCCACCGTAGAAGGTGGCCACTTCCGGGGCGTTGAGCGGCGCACCGGTCTTCAGGCGCTCGACCAGATCCGGGTTGGCGATGAAGGCGCGACCGAAGGCGACGACATCGGCGTAACCGCTTTCGATGGCGGCCTTGGCGCTTTCGCCGTCATAACCGTTGTTGACCATCCAGGCGCCCTTGCCACCGGCATCACGATAGGCGGCCTTCAGGGCGTGGTAGTCGAACGGCTTGCCACCTTGCGTGAAATCACGCGGGCCACCCGTTGCGCCTTCGATGACATGGATGAAGGCGAGATCGCGCTTGCCGAGTTCCTTGGCGACATAGTCGAACAGGGTCTGCGGATCTTCCTCGGTGATGTTATTGGCAGGCGTGACCGGCGACAGGCGCAGGCCGGTGCGGCCGCCGCCGATTTCGGCAGACACGGCTTCGACGACTTCAATGAGGAAGCGGGCGCGGTTTTCGATCGAGCCACCATAGTCATCGGTGCGCTGGTTGGCGCCGGTCTTCAGGAACTGGTCGATCAGGTAGCCGTTGGCGCCGTGGATTTCGACACCATCAAAGCCGGCGTCGATGGCTGCGCGTGCGCCTTTGCGGAAATCATCGACGATGCCGGCGATCTCGGACAGGTCGAGTGCACGCGGGTCGGAGGTTTCGACGAAGGCGCCGCTGCCATCCGGGTTGACGATATAGGTCTTGCCATTGGCCGGCAGGGCAGACGGCGCAACCGGCGCGCCGCCATTCGGCTGCAGTGAGGTGTGCGAGATGCGGCCGACATGCCACATCTGCGTGACGATCTTGCCGCCGCGCTGGTGCACGGCATCCGTCACCTTCTTCCAGCCCTCGATGGCCTGCGGCAGGTAGAGACCGGGAACGTCGGCGTAACCCTGGCCCTGCTGGGTGACCGGCGTGCCTTCTGTGATGATCAGGCCTGCGGTGGCGCGCTGTTCGTAATAAACGGCGTTGAGATTGTTGGGGATCGCCTGCGGCGAGCGGTTGCGGGTCAGGGGCGCCATGGCGACGCGGTTTTCAAGGGCGATATAGCCGACGGTGATAGGATCGAACAGGCTGGCCATGAGGGCTCCTTTTAGCTGCCTTTGGAATTTCGGGTATCAGAGAGTGTTGCGCAGCTCCTCGATGAAGGCTGCGATACGGTCCTCGTTGCGCTGGTAGAACGACCACTGGCCGACGCGCTTGAGCGTGATCAGGCCTGCCTTTTCCAGCACGGAAAGATGTTGGGAAACGGTAGACTGCGACAGGCCGCAGCACTTTTCGAACTGGCCGGCGCAAATGCCCATTTCGACCGGATGCGCCTGGCTGCAGAAATGATTTTCCGGCTCGCGCATCCATTCGAGGAACTCGACGCGCTTCGGATGGGAGAGAGCCTTGAGGATCTCTGCCTTTTCCGTCGGCTCAATCTGCGTTTTGTTCATATCGGTCATTGCCGATATATAAATCGGTAAAATACGATTTTAAGGGGCGGTGCCGGATTTTTCTGAATCGCGGGCAAAAAAATGGGCCGACGGAAGAACCGCGGCCCGTAGGTATGAAGGTTTCAAAACCTCCAGAGGGGAACAGCCGGCAATGACGACGAGGGGTGTCGCCAACGGGGCCGGCTAAGCAATGAGATGGGGTGTCGGAACCGGGATGGCAAGGGCTGTTTGCCGCTAAAAAACATTTTTGTTGAGGCGGCAGAAAATCTGTTCCGCTGCCCTTCACCACTTGGATCCAGGCAAAAAAAGAGGGCCACCGGATTGCTCCAGGGCCCTTTAGGTATGAAGGTCAAAAAACCTCCAGAGGGGAACAGCTGATGCGGTGGAACTGGGAGGAAAGCCACCGTGTGCATCAACTGAGTGCGATATGGGCGTTTTTTGTGCAGGTCACAACGCTTTATTGTGCAATCCAGCTATGCCTTGAGTGCAAGGCTTCCGTCGCGTGGCTGTCATATTTGCAAAGGTTGCGCAAAACGCGACGGATGGAGCATGAAAATGCTCCATCTCGTGTCATCCGGGTCAGAAGTTCCAGTTGCGCGCCTTGGCGACGATGAAGTCACGGAAAACTTTGAGCTTTGCCGCGTTCTTGATTTCATCGGGATAGCAGAAATAGGTGTCGAAAGAGGGGATGTCGGCATTTATGGCCAGCTGGATCAGGCCCGGATCGCGGCCGACGATATAATCCGGCAGCACGGCAATACCGATTCCCAACAGGCAGGCGCGCTTGATCGACGTCTGGCTGTTAATCTGCAGGTGAGGGGTGCGCGGGTTGTCCGACGATCGACCGGCGTCTTCCAGCCAGTTCACGTCCAGCAGATAGTTGGGGGCCGGCTGGCCAAAGCTGATGATTCTGTGGTTGTCGAGATCCTCGACCGTCTGCGGCTCGCCGAACCGGTTGATGTAGGAGGGCGCCGCATAGACGTGCATGTGCACGGTAAACAGCTTGCGCTGAATGAGGTCGGACTGCTGCGGCTGGCGAAGGCGGATGGCGCAATCGGCGTGACGCATGTTGACGTCGACTTCCTCGTTGTCGAGGATCAGCTGGATCGACATTTCCGGATAGAGCTGCAGGAATTCCTGCACCTTGTCGGTGAGCCAGCCCTGGCCAAGGCCGACCGTGGTGGTGACGCGCAGCTTGCCGGACGGTTTGTCGGTCGTCTCCGTCAGCTGCATCTTCACCGTTTCGAGCTTCAGAAGCACGTCATGGGCAGTGCGGTACAGCAACTCGCCCTGTTCGGTGAGGATGAGGCCACGGGCATGGCGGTGAAACAGTTTTACGCCGACATCCTGCTCGAGCGCGCTGACCTGACGGCTGATCGCCGACTGGGACAGATGCAGCTTGTCTGCCGCATGGGTGAAGGACCCAGCCTCCGCCGCAGCGTGAAAGATGCGCAGTTTGTCCCAATCGAGAGGCACCACCATGCCTTAGTCCTCTTCGTTGTTATTCGGCAGCTTCTGCGACCGGCAGGATGCCGGCGATAAAGCGTTCTGCTTCAAGGGCTGCCATGCAGCCCATGCCAGCAGCGGTAATTGCCTGACGGAATGTGTCGTCGGTAACATCGCCGGCAGCAAAGATGCCGGGCACATTGGTCGCGGTCGAATCCGGAGCCGTCCACAGATAACCGTTGGATTTAAGTTTCAGCTTGTCCTTGAACAGTTCGACAGCCGGTGCATGGCCGATTGCTACGAACACGCCATCGATCGTGCTGTCGCTGACGACACCTGTGCGGGTGTCGCGCAGGCGCACGCCGGAAACCGACGGCGGCATCGGCGGCTTTGCCGGTGTGCCAGTAATTTCGGCGATCTCGGTGTTCCAAAGGATCTTGACGTTCTCGCGCTGGAACAGGCGTTCCTGCAGAATCTTTTCCGAACGGAAGCTGTCGCGGCGATGCACGACGGTGACCGTCCTGGCGATGTTGGAGAGATAGAGCGCTTCCTCGACGGCGGAATTTCCGCCGCCAACGACGATAACGTCCTTGTTGCGATAGAAGAAGCCGTCGCAGGTGGCGCAGGCAGAAACGCCAAACCCCTGAAACACCTGTTCGCTCTCGATGCCGAGCCATTTGGCCTTGGCGCCGGTGGCGATGATCAGCGTGTCCGCGGTCCAGACCTGTCCGCTATCCGTCCTGACGGTGAAGGGGCGGCTGCTGGTGTCGACTTCGGTCACGAGGTCATTGACGATCTCGGCGCCGACATGTTTTGCCTGACCCAGCATCTGTTCCATCAGCCAAGGGCCCTGGATCGGATCGGCAAAACCCGGATAGTTTTCGACATCGGTGGTGATCATCAGCTGGCCGCCCTGTTCCATGCCAGCGATCAGGACCGGTTTCAGCATTGCGCGCGCCGCATAGATGGCGGCGGTGTAACCGGCCGGGCCGGAGCCGATGATGAGAACCTGAGTGTGACGGGCAGACATGGGACGATCCTTATTCAGTGCCGCGGCGGAAAGCCTGTGATGATTGGAAACCGCATACCTATATGGGTATCAAACCGCATTCCACCGCCGGCGAACGTTCATTTATGATTGTTCCATGCGGATATTCAAGGGCAGCCATGCGTTTCCAACAGGTCTTGAGCCTTCTGTGCAACAATCCGTCGCGATGACGGAACTTTGTTGCGGAATCTGCCGATTTCGATAGAGGATGCTTGCGTGAAACCGACAGAAAGGCCGTGCCGTGATCCGCGTAGAACTCGACAGTATCGATCTGAAAATTCTGCGGGAACTGCAGGCGGACGGCCGTATGACCAATGTCGAACTGGCGGAGCGAGTCGGCATATCGGCGCCGCCCTGTCTTCGGCGTGTGCGCAAGCTTGAAGAAAGCGGCATTATCGAGGGCTATCATGCGATGCTGAGCGGCCCGAAACTCGGCTTCGACCTTGTCGCCTTCTGCGTGGTTGGCTTGAAGCACCAGTCCGAAGCCAACCTCAAAGCCTTCGCCGCCGCGACCGAAAAATGGCCGATGGTGCGTCAGGCCTGGATGGTGTCGGGCGACAGCGATTTTCTACTGCACTGTGTGTCGGAAAACCTGACGCGCTTTCAGGACTTTGTCATCGAGGTGCTGACAGCCAACGAACATGTCGACACGGTGAGGACCATGCTGACGATCCGGCAGGTGAAGAAGACGGGGCTGGTGGAGGTGTGAGGGGCGCGCAGGCAAAGCGCTTCCGCTTTGTTATGCGCTCTCGACCAGATCCATGATTTCCTGTTCGGAATAATCTTTTCGGTTTCGCACCTGCCAATGCACGAATGCCGTGTCGCCCGGTGCCGCTTTAACGAGACGGTTCTCGTCCAGTGCCGCAGCCTTTACAATATGGTTCCAACGCTGTTCCAGTATGGTGAACTGCATCCCCTGTCTGAAGCACGCCATGCCAAGGTAGTTCTGGTCCAGGCGATAGAAGCGCGGCAGAAATGCCAGACGCATTGCGGCAGAATAGGCCGTGATATTGGGAAAGTTCCGGCGCGCTGCGACAAGCCCCTCGCGGCTGTAGACAATGACGCCGGAATTGAAGGCGCGTGTCTTTCCGTCTGGCAGGCGTGGAGGGCTGGCCCTGAAAACGCCACCGCAAACCATCGCCCAACGATTGTCATTCCGATCGTTCAGCCAGCGGGGACGATCCTCGCGAATTTCGGCTGCCAGTTCCTCGACCATGCCGATATGATCGACGTCGCAGGTCAGGATATCGGCAGGCGCCGCCTGCTTCGGATAAACATCCGCGTCGATGTAGATGACCCTGTCATATGCCAGAAAGCTGTCGTCATAGATCGGGCGGAGCGCATGATAATATTCAGAATATTTGCCTTTGAAAAAGTCAGGATTTTCATCGAAGCGATAGTCTGCGCCATGGCGCTGCGCATAGGCTTTGAATAGTCGTGCGCTTAAGCCGGCATAGGCCGGAACCGGCCCTTTCCAGAATTGGTAGATAAGAGTTTTCATTCAAAGCTCCGAGAAATCACTTCCGCCGTTCCGGTGTCATCGGTGTCTGTCGGATTGCCTTGTAAAATCGACGCGAACATTCACCTGACAGGAAAACGGATTAAGCCTGCTTCCCGATACGGCCCTGTTGAATTGGCCCCAAAATCGGCGGGCCTCACGCGCAACTTTCTGGCCAAGCGTCTTGCGTTTGCGGTTGACCTCCCAAGCCCGTGTAATGTCGCTGGACAATGCCTCTGCCGTTTCCCCTATGAACTGGTCTTGTATGCAGAGTGCAGGCATCATTTGATAGATCGACATGCGGCTGAACAGAGAAGACGCGGGATCGAACAGAATCTGGTCGATGGCCATATGCACGCTACCCATTTCGTTCAGCAACCTGCTTGCGCTATTCGGCGTCAAAATATAGCCGGCCATGCCAAAATGCTGGCCGAGCAGTTTTGCCAGGCTGTGCCCGTGCTCCAGCGGAACGCGTGTTTTCGAGACCGCTGTCTTCCATTTCCTCACCGTCTCGATCTTTACGATTTCGGCGTCGGCCGGAACCCAGTCGCCCGACTTGAGAAATGTCGAAGCTTCTGCCGAAAAATGAATGTCGTCTTCCAGAATAACCGCGTGACCGCTTGGCATCGCCGCGATCTTTTCCCAGGCGTGCCGGTGGCTGAGCATGCAGCCGACCTCGCTTGGAGACAGACAGAGGCTGCCATCCGGCTTTCTTTGCGACCAGCGAGCAACGTCTTCGTCACTCAGCTTCTTGCCATCGACGGCGTCAAGCCGCTCGAATTCCAGCCCTTGCGCACCAAGAAGTCTCTCCATGCGCTCCAGGCGTTCGGGATTACGCGCCAGATTGATGACGAAAATCTTCATGACCCGCTACCTTTCCTCTCGTCGCTCGTATAGATGCTGCCGAAACTCAGTCGTCTTCCGCGCCTGAGACATTGTTGTCGACGGATACGAGACATGACCGGCCTTCTGCCTATATCGGGCTTCATCATCTGCCTCAATGAAGAGAACTATCTAGGGCGCTGTATCGAAAGTCTCAAAGGTTTTGCCGAGATTGTCATCGTCGATTCTGGCTCAACCGACAAGACCTCAGAACTCGTTCAATCCTACATCGACAAGGGCTGGCCGATCCGGTTCATGTATGAGCCATGGCGCGGTTATGCGGGCCAGAAGCAGTTTGCGCTTGAGCAGTGCAGCCAGCCATGGTGCTTCAATATCGATGCGGACGAACGGCTGGACGATCAGTTTCTTGGGCTGCTGCCCAAACTGGTGGAAGCGCCCGCGGATGTGGTCGGATGGCGGATTGCGCGCCGTCCCTATCTGATCGGTTATGGTTACACGCCCGAAAACGTGCGTGAACGCCAGAACCTGCGCATGATCCGCAGCGGCAAGGGGCAATACGACCTCAGCCAGAAGGTTCACGAGGGGATCACGCCTGAAGGGCGGGTGAAGGACACGCCAACCGGCAGCCTTCTGCATTTCAGGCCGCTTCTTCTCGACGAGCAGATTCTCAAGGAAAACAAGTACTCCACCCTGAAAGCCGATCAAAAGTTGGCTGAAGGCAAGAAGTCGAAGCTGAAGAAATTACTATTTTCGCCAACCGTCTATTTTCTTCGGCTGTATTTCTTCAACGGTTTGTGGCGCTGTGGTGTGCCGGGCCTCATTCAGGCGATGACGGGGGCGTCCTATTCGTTCCTGACGCAGGCCAAGATCTACCAGCGCAATGCACTGAAAAAACATCCGATCGAGGATCGTATCGAGCGGTAAGCCGTTTATGAAGCGGTGGCCGCATAGATGCGGCCCAGAGTTTCCGCTTCGCCCTCGATATTGAAATTCTGCCCGGCGTGAGCGAGCGCGCGCTTTGCGGCAGCAAGACGTCGCGGTTCATCGTCCATGAAACGGGCTGTGGCCGATACCATGGCATCGAGATCATCACGGGCGATGATTTCGCCCGTTTCATGTTCTCCTGTCACCACCAGTTCCGGGAATGCACCGACATCTGTCGCCACCACTGGCACAGCCGTCGCCATGGCTTCGAGCGGGGTGAGGCCAAAACCTTCCCAGCGCTGCGGTGCGACGAAAAGATCGAGTGCGCGATACCAATCGTTGATATTGGTGTGCTCGCCGACGAACAGGATGCGATCGACGAGGCCGGCAGCAGCTACCCGCGCTTTCAGCTCGTTTTCGAATGCAACGTGTTGTGCCGTGGCGCGACCGGCGATGATCGCGACCCAGTCAGGGCGCGATGGCAATAGCCGGATCATGGCGTCGACGAAAAGGTCGGTGCCTTTCTGATGGCGCACGCGACCGAAGCAGCCGACGATCTTTTTCGTATCATCCAGCCCGCAAGCGCGCTTCGCCGCGGTTTTTTCCTCAGGCGGGGAAAAACGCTGGGTGTCGATGCCGTGCAGCACGACCGTGTTCGGCACTTCCAGATAGGCGGAGGTTTTGGCGCTGGTTGCGATGACCGCATCCATTTTCGACACCAGCCACCTGGTCCAGCTGGAATGTTTTCGCTGCGAGGCGGAGGTGAAGACGATGCGGATTTTCATCCGCAGCACATCGCGCATGAAGATCGCCGGCAGCATCTCGATGTTGCGGCGGGCATGCCAGACGCGCACCGGCCATGCGGCGGGCGCCGACCAGAGATGCACAAGATCACGAAAACGGATGAAGGGCAGGGTGCCTGGCAGGCCGGGGCCGAGCGAGGCTATGTGCTGGCCCTGCCGGCTCTGAACCGGCAGGAGCTGGATGATGGTCGACGTCACGCCGGAAAGGCGCCGCTTGAAGTTCGGCGCGATCACCTGAACCTTGCGAATGTCTGCAAGCGGCACGTCTGTCTCCGGCGGGATATTCGGGGCTGATCAGCCCCAGGTAACGGCGAGGATTTCGTAGGCTTTCGAACCGCCCGGCGCGACGACTTCGATGGAATCGCCGGCTTCCTTGCCGATCAGCGCACGTGCGATCGGCGACGAAATCGAGATCCGGCCCTGCTTCACGTCGGCTTCCTGGTCGCCAACGATCTGGTAGATCTTCTCTTCCTCGGTGTCCTCATCGACCAGCTTGACGGTGGCGCCAAACTTGATCGTCGAACCCGACATTTTCGACAGGTCGATGATCTCGGCGCGAGCCGTCAGATCTTCAAGCTCGGATACCCGGCCTTCATTGTGGCTCTGGGCTTCCTTGGCAGCATGATATTCGGCGTTTTCGGACAAGTCACCATGGGCGCGTGCTTCAGCGATCGCCTCGATGATGCGCGGACGCTCTTCCTGCTGACGCCAGCGAAGCTCTTCCTGAAGCTTCGTGAAACCGCCTGGCGTCATCGGTACCTTTTCAACCATTTCCTAAGTCCTCGACCCCGTGCCCGGCATGTCCGGACACAAAAAGAAACAGGTCCCGGAGCATAAACTCCGGAACCGTCCGAAAATCACTATTTGCGCCAGTATAACAGAATTCTGACAGCAAATTCCAATAAAAACAGAGATAGTGCAGGTGCGGGCGATTTCACAGGGGGGGAATTGGTTTTGCAAGGTTTCTTGACATTACGGCGCAGAACATATAGTGAACGCGCTAATGAAGAAGTCGCTCAAAGAACGCCTCGCCATCCTTTCCGATGCCGCCAAATATGATGCGTCCTGCGCATCGAGCGGTACGGTGAAACGAGATTCGTCAGCCTCCGGCGGATTGGGTTCGACGGAAGGTTCCGGCATCTGCCATGCCTATGCGCCGGACGGGCGATGCATTTCGCTTCTCAAGATTCTGATGACGAATTTCTGCATCTATGACTGCGCCTATTGCATCAATCGCTCCTCCAGCAACGTCGAGCGGGCGCGGTTTTCGGTGGAGGAGGTGATCTGGCTGACGCTGGAATTTTATCGGCGCAATTATATCGAGGGGCTGTTTCTGTCCTCGGGCATCATTCGGTCCTCCGATCATACGATGGAAGAAATGGTGCGCATTGCCCGCGAGCTTCGCACCACCCATAATTTTCGCGGCTATATCCATCTGAAATCCATTCCCGAAGCGTCAGCCGCGCTGATCGAGGAAGCAGGGCTTTACGCCGACCGTTTGTCGATCAATATCGAGCTGCCGACGGATGCGGGCATCGGCAAATTCGCGCCGGAAAAACGGCCCGACAATATCCGTAGTTCGATGGGCAATCTGCGCCTGAAAATCGAAGAGATGGCGGAGCCGACCCTGCAGACCAAACGTCGCCGGAAATTTGCGCCGGCGGGGCAGAGCACGCAGATGATCGTGGGGGCCGATGCCGCCGATGACGCGACCATTCTTGGCACCAGCGCGCGGCTTTACGGCAGCTACGGTCTGAAGCGCGTTTATTATTCGGCGTTCAGCCCGATCCCCGATTCATCCAAGAACCTGCCGCTGATAAAGCCTCCGCTGATGCGCGAGCACCGGCTTTATCAGGCCGACTGGCTTTATCGCTTTTATGGTTTCGATATCGGTGAGATCACTTCATCGCGTGCCGACGGCATGCTCGATCTCGACCTTGATCCCAAACTCGCCTGGGCGCTTGGACACCGCGATCGGTTTCCCGTTGACGTGAACCGTGCTGACAAGGAGGCGCTTTTGCGGGTGCCCGGTTTCGGCACGAAGACTGTGAAATCCATTCTGTCTGCCCGTCGTTTTCGCCGGCTGCGGCTGGAGGATGTCGGTCGCCTCGGTGTATCGCTCAAGAAGGTGCAGACCTTCATCACGGCCGAGGGGTGGACGCCGCACCGGCTGGTGGATCGCGCCGATCTGCGATCGATGTTCATGCCGAAGCCCGAGCAGCTGCAACTGTTATGACGCAGACATGTTTCCTTGAAGGGCGCGGGGACGTCGGGGAGTGGCGGGATGCTGCGCGACGTTTTCTGCTAGCGGGCGTGAAGCCGGGGGAAATAGATTGGCGCTTGTGTGACGAGGAGCAGGGGCTGTTCGGTGCACGCGGTGTGGATGCCGGCGATTCTCCGCGTGGGCATGGTGAAAACGAGCAGGTGGCACGCCCGATCAGTGTTCCGCCTGCTTTCCTGCACCTTGCCGAAGCTGTTGTCTGCCATGCCGACCCTGGACGTTTTGCGCTTCTTTACCGCCTTCTCTTTCGGCTGAGGGAGGAACGGCATCTGCTGGAGGTGAAATCCGACGCGGATGTCGTGGCGGCACACCGCATGCACAAGTCGGTCGGGCGCGACTATCACAAGATGACTGCCTTCGTCCGTTTCAAGGAAATGCCGTTGCCGCAAGGTGTTGCCGGCAGGCGGCGGTTTATTGCGTGGTTCGAGCCAGATCATTTTATCGTCGCTCGTGTGGCGCCATTTTTCCAGCGCCGTTTCAACGACATGGACTGGATCATCGCAACACCACGCGGTTCGGCCTCGTGGGACGGCGAGACATTGCGCACGACGACGGAGCCGGCTGACAAGCCTGATATCCGCGATGAGACCGACGAACTCTGGCGCACCTATTACGCTTCCATCTTCAATCCGGCGCGGCTGAAGGTGAAGATGATGATGACGGAGATGCCGAAGAAATACTGGAAAAACCTTCCCGAAGCGGATCTCATCCCCGGCCTTATCGCCGGCGCGGAAGCCAGGGTGCTGGATATGGGGCGACGGCAGGCAAGCGAGCCGCTGCCGTTTCACCACCGTCTTCAGGAGGCCGCCGCTCATTTGCCGCCGGACGCGCCTGCCGCCGAAGTCGGCACGATCGAAGCGTTGCGACAGGAGGCTCGTCATTGCAGCCGTTGTGACCTGCATTGTCGTGCCACGCAGACGGTTTTTGGCGAGGGTGCGGTTGATGCCCGTATCATGATCGTTGGCGAACAGCCGGGCGATCAGGAGGATCTTGCCGGACGTCCGTTTGTGGGGCCTGCCGGCAGGGTGTTCGACGAGGCGCTGATGCTCGCCGGTATCGATCGCCAGCGGCTCTATGTCACCAATGCCGTCAAACATTTTAAATATGAGCCGCGTGGAAAACGCCGTATCCATCAGCGTCCCAATATGGGCGAGGTCCAGCAATGCCGCTGGTGGCTGACGCGGGAGATCGATCTGGTGAAGCCGAAGCTGATTGTCGCCATGGGGGCTACGGCATTGTTTTCACTGACTGACGCCAAGGATCGGCTGGAGGATGTTCGCGGACGCCCGATCGTGATGGATAACGAGCGGACGTTATTTGTGACTGTGCATCCGTCCTATCTGCTGCGCATTCCGGATGAAGGCAGGCGGGCTGAGGAGTTGGCACGGTTCAGGGAGGAGATACGCCAGCTCGGCCGATGGGCTGTCTGATGCACGATCTCCGTCAGTATTCATCGAGACATGCGCAATATTTGTTGTAAAAATACCAATACTAAATCATGTTTTGAATGAAGAAGAGTGGGGGACGATATGACTGATACATACATCATGTGTGCCCGCCGGCGTGTGGGAAACGAATTCACGGCAGAACCCGGACCAATTCGATATCTCAAGGTACCGGGCGCTGATGTCGCCTATGACGCAAGTCATATCGTTGGAAGCCCGAAAGAATGGGCTGCAGAAGTTCAGGGCCTTGCCGACGGCGATGAGAACCCGAACTCCATTGGCCCGGTGGGCGATGTTCTGGTCTTTGTTCATGGCTATAACAATGCAATGGCAGACGTGTTGCGCCGTACACGGCAACTGACTTTGGATTTACGGGCGGAGGGCTGGCGTGGTCAGATCGTTGCCTTCGATTGGCCAAGCGCCAACCAGACCCTGAACTATCTTGAGGATCGCCGGGATGGAGCACAGGTCGCTATCGATCTGGTGACCAAGGCAATCCGCCTGTTGAGCGAAGGGCAGAAAAAAGGCTGTTTGACCAATGTCCATCTGCTGGCCCACTCGGCAGGCGCCTATGTGACGATGGAAGCGTTCGTGCAGGCGGAAAAGGACGGCCCCTTGCGCAATAGCCCCTGGCGTGTCGGTCAGGTTGCCTTCATCGCCGGGGATGTTTCGGCTGCAAGCCTTTCCAGCAGCAGTGACTGGTGCAGGCCCATGTTTGATCGCATCATGCGACTGACCAACTATTCCAATCCCTTCGATGCAGCATTGGCCGTCTCCAATGCAAAACGTCTGGGGGTTGCTCCGCGTGCCGGCCGTGTGGGGTTGCCGGACGACGCGCCTCGCAAGGCGGTTGATGTCGATTGTGGGCCGTATTTCGAGAAACTTCCCCCCGATCCTGCCTTCGGAGGGGTCTCATGGACCCATTCCTGGTATATCGGTAACCGGGTGTTCGCACGCGATCTGGCTATGACTTTGGAAGGCGCGATCGACCGTCAGTCACTGCCGACGCGTATCAAGCAGGATGGCAAGCTGGTGCTTGTCGATCGGCCGAGGCCTGCCTTCCAGGATCAATGGGGTATCAAGGAAACCGCGAAATTCATGGAAGCGCGGATCGTCTGAGACGGGATACCGTATAAGCGGAAAAGAAAAAACGCGCCGTGCCCATATGGGTGCACGGCGCGTCGCATGATTTGATCTCAGACAGCTCAGAAATAGCTCTGCAGCGGGCGTACTTCGAGATTGCCGGCCTTGAGGGCCTTGATGGCCATGGCGGCGGCTTCGGCGCCGGCCATCGTCGTGTAGTAAGGCACCTTCTGCATCAGCGTGGCGCGGCGCAGCGACTTCGAATCCGAGATCGCCTTGTTCGAGTCCGTCGTGTTGATGACCAGCTGGACCTGACGGTTGCGGATGGCATCCTCGATATGCGGACGGCCTTCCAAAACCTTGTTGATCTTGGTGGCTTCGATGCCGTGTTCGGCAAGGAAACGGGCGGTGCCGCCGGTGGCGATAACCTTGAAGCCGATCTCGACCAGAAGGCGGATCGCCGGCAGGACGCGTTCCTTGTCGCTGTCGCGGACAGATACAAAGACCGAGCCGTCACGCGGCAGTTCGACGCTGGCGCCGAGCTGGCTCTTGGCAAAGGCGAGCGCAAAATCGGTGTCGAGGCCGATGACTTCACCGGTCGAGCGCATTTCCGGGCCAAGCAGGGTGTCGACGCCGGGGAAGCGGGCGAACGGGAATACGGCTTCCTTGACGGCGATGTGCTTCAGGTTGCGCGGATCCGGTTTGGAGCCATAGGCGGCAAACGTTGCGTCCAGCTTTTCGCCGGCCATGGCGCGGGCAGCGATCTTGGCGATCGGTGCGCCGATCGTCTTTGCGACGAAAGGAACGGTACGCGAAGCGCGCGGGTTGACTTCCAGCACGTAGACGGTGCCGTCCTTGATGGCGAACTGCACGTTCATCAGGCCGACGACGTTGAGGGCTTTGGCCATCGATTTGGCCTGACGCTCCAGTTCGTCGATCATCTCGTTCGAAAGCGTGCGCGGCGGCAGCGAGCAGGCACTGTCGCCGGAGTGAATGCCGGCTTCCTCGATATGTTCCATGATGCCGGCGACATAAACGTCGGTGCCGTCGCAGAGGCAGTCGACGTCGACTTCGATCGCGTTGGACAGGTAGCTGTCGAACAGGAGCGGGTTCTTGCCGAGCAGGGTGTTGATCTGGCCGGTCTTGTCGTTCGGGTAACGCTGCTTGATGTCTTCCGGAACCAGTTCCGGAACGGTGTCGAGCAGATAGGTCTGCAACTGGCCTTCCGAATGCAGGATCTGCATGGCACGGCCGCCGAGAACGTAGGACGGGCGAACGACCAGCGGGAAGCCGATTTCGGAGGCGACGAGGCGTGCCTGTTCGACCGAGTAGGCGATGCCGTTGTTCGGCTGCGTCAGGTCGAGCTTCATAAGAAGCTTCTGGAAGCGGTCGCGGTCTTCGGCAAGGTCGATCATGTCGGGCGCTGTGCCAAGGATCGGGATGCCGTTCTTCTCCAAGGCTTCGGCAAGCTTCAGCGGCGTCTGGCCGCCGAACTGCACGATGACGCCGACGACTTCGCCCTTTTCCTGTTCCGCGCGGAGAATTTCGATGACGTCTTCAGCCGTCAGCGGCTCAAAATAGAGGCGGTCGGAGGTGTCGTAGTCGGTGGAAACCGTTTCCGGGTTGCAGTTGATCATGATCGCTTCATAGCCGGCATCCTTCAGTGCGAAGGCGGCGTGGCAGCAGCAATAATCGAACTCGATGCCCTGACCGATACGGTTCGGGCCGCCGCCGAGAATGACGACCTTCTTGCGATCGGAGATTTCCGCTTCCGAGCGCAGCGCGCCAACGAAAGGCGTCTCATAGGTCGAGTACATGTATGCGGTCGGCGAGGCGAATTCCGCAGCGCAGGTATCGATGCGCTTGAAGACGGGGCACACGTTGAGTGCGTTGCGCAGTTCGGCAACTTCCTTCGGGCGCTTTTTCGACAGGCTGGCAAGGCGTGCGTCGGAGAAGCCCATGGACTTCAGCTTGCGCAGGTTTTCGGCATCGGTCGGCAGGCCGTGCTCGCGAACACGCTCTTCCATGTCGATGATCGCCTTGAACTGGGCGATGAACCATGGATCGATCTTGCAGGCTTCGTGGACTTCCTCTTCGGTGAGGCCGAAACGCAGCGCCTGGGCAACCTGGCGCAGGCGGTCCGGCGTCGGCGTGCCGATGGCGGCGCGGATGGCGTTCTTGGAGCCTTCGCCCTCTTCCATGCCGGGGATTTCGATCTCGTCGAGACCGGTCAGGCCGGTTTCGAGACCGCGCAGCGCCTTCTGCAGCGATTCGGCGAAGGTGCGGCCGATCGCCATGACTTCACCGACCGACTTCATGGCGGTGGTCAGGACCGGTGAGGCGCCCGGGAATTTTTCAAAGGCGAAACGCGGGATCTTGGTGACGACATAGTCGATCGACGGTTCGAACGAGGCCGGCGTCGCGCCGCCGGTGATGTCGTTGTCGAGTTCGTCGAGTGTGTAACCGACGGCAAGCTTGGCGGCGACCTTGGCGATCGGGAAGCCGGTGGCCTTCGACGCCAGAGCCGAGGAGCGCGAGACGCGCGGGTTCATTTCGATGACGACGAGGCGGCCGTCCTTCGGGTTGACGGCGAACTGAACGTTCGAGCCGCCGGTCTCAACGCCGATTTCGCGCAGGACCGCGATCGAGGCGTTGCGCATCATCTGGTATTCTTTGTCGGTCAGCGTCAGGGCAGGGGCAACCGTGATTGAGTCGCCGGTGTGGACGCCCATCGGGTCGATGTTTTCGATCGAGCAGATGATGATGCAGTTGTCCGCGGTGTCGCGGACCACTTCCATCTCGTATTCCTTCCAGCCGAGCACCGATTCTTCGATCAGCACTTCGGTGGTCGGCGAGGCATCGAGGCCGCCGCCGATGATTTCAAAAAACTCCGAGCGGTTATAGGCGATGCCGCCGCCGGTGCCGCCCATGGTGAAGGACGGGCGGATGATGGCGGGCAGGCCGACAACGTCGATCGCCTGTGCGGCAATCGCCATGGCGTGGCTGATGTAACGCTGCTTGCGGTCGGTCTCGCCGAGGTTCCAGGTGTTTTCCAGCGCGTCGAGCGCCTTGTCGAGGTCGGCGCCCGAAAGCGTTTCCTTGAGCTTGTTGCGCTCGGCTTCGTGCGTCTTGCGATCGGCATCCTTGATGTCGGTGGCGTTGGCCAGCATCGACTTCGGGGTTTCGAGGCCGATGCGCGACATGGCTTCGCGGAACAGCGCGCGGTCTTCGGCCATGTCGATCGCAGCGGGCTTGGCGCCGATCATCTCGACATTGTAGCGGTCGAGCACGCCCATGCGCTTCAGCGATAGCGCGGTGTTGAGGGCGGTCTGGCCGCCCATGGTCGGCAGAAGTGCGTCCGGGCGTTCCTTGGCGATGATTTTTGCGACGACTTCAGGCGTGATCGGCTCGACGTAGGTGGCGTCGGCAAGGCCTGGATCTGTCATGATCGTTGCCGGATTGGAGTTGACCAGAATGACCCGGTAACCCTCTTCGCGCAGCGCCTTGCAAGCCTGGGTGCCGGAATAGTCGAACTCGCATGCCTGGCCGATGACGATCGGACCCGCGCCGATGATGAGGATCGATTTGATATCTTGGCGCTTTGGCATGGTCTCTATCCGCTTTTTTCTGCGCAAAAAGCCGGCTCGGGGCATGAATAGCTCCGGTCGGGTGGCGTGCGCATGATTTTTCTGGCTAGACGCGGCTTATAGGCAAAAGCGGCGGGTATGAGAACCCCATAAATGGGCATATCGACAGGAAATGTATGGCGCGTCACGGGATGGCGGTGATGCAGCCGGATTTTCACATCGCTAAGCAGCTTTGGCCTCACAGCTTGCAAAGTGCACTGCTCTCGTCATGCGACTGCTGACAAAAAAACAGCGAACCGTACCGATCGACGTGCGGCTGGCATGGACAAAATTGATCTCAATCCATTAATTGCTAAATCAACGATAATGAATGCAACGGCCATCCAAGACGACGACCGCTTGCGCGGAGGAAACAGAATGGCCGATGCGACTTCAAAGCCTGTGGCGGCAATCGCTGCCGAGGCGACCGTGCTGCCGATCATTTTTGCCGTCAGCTTCAGTCATATGCTGAACGACATCATGCAATCGATGATCGCCGCCATCTACCCGATGCTGAAGACGGATTATCAGCTGGATTTCTGGCAGATCGGTATTCTCACGCTCGCCTTCCAGTGCACCGCGTCGCTCCTGCAGCCGCTCGTCGGCATCGTTACAGACAAGAAACCCTATCCCTATTCGCTGCCGGTCGGCATGGCTTCGACCCTGCTGGGTCTTGTTCTGCTGGCCACCGCGCATGATTACAACATGCTGGTTCTGGCAGCGTCGCTGGTCGGGATCGGTTCTGCCATCTTCCATCCGGAATCCTCGCGCGTGGCGCGACTTGCCTCGGGCGGCCGATATGGTTTTGCGCAATCGGTGTTTCAGGTTGGCGGCAATCTCGGCACAGCGATCGGTCCATTGCTTGCCGCCTTCATCATCGTGCCGCGCGGGCAGGGCAGCGTCGCCTGGTTCTGCATCGCGGCGATCATCGGCATCATTGTGCTGAGCCGCGTCGCGTCCTGGTACAAGGCTCATATGGCCGCCAATGCCGGCAAGAAGAAAGTCGTGCATGCGCATTCGCTGCCACGCAACACGGTGGTCGTCGCGCTCGTCATTCTGGCGCTTTTGACGTTTTCCAAAAACATCTACATGGCCAGCATCGGCAGCTATTACACGTTCTTCGTCATCGAGCGTTTCGGTGTGACGGTGCAGCAGTCGCAGCTGATGCTGTTCGTGTTTCTCGGTGCCAGTGCGCTGGGGACGGTGGTCGGCGGGCCGATCGGTGACAAGTTCGGCTCCAAGGTGGTGATCTGGTTCTCCATCCTCGGCGTGCTGCCGTTCACGCTTGCCATGCCGTTCGCCAATCTGCCGCTGACGATCTTTTTGTCGGCGATGGTCGGCTTCATCATGGCCTCGTCCTTCCCGGCCATCATCGTCATGGCGCAGGAACTGGTGCCGGGACGTGTCGGCATGATCGCCGGTGTGTTTTTCGGTTTTGCTTTCGGCATGGGCGGTATTGCTGCGGCGGTGCTTGGCCTTCTGGCCGACGCCCATGGTATTGCCTTTGTTTATGCCATCTGCGCCTTCTTGCCGGCGCTTGGCCTGCTGACGATTTTCCTGCCCGGCAAGGCCTCGCTTCGGGTAGCCTGAGGCATTTGTCGGCATCTCATGCGGTAAAATGACGGAAGCCCACCTGTCGGCGGGCTTCCGGTATCGTTGAGATTCTATTGTTTGCGTTAGGCAGCGCGGCGATGCGTCGGTCGATGCGAGGCGGCGACCGCTTCGTCTGCAAAGTTGAATTTTGCGATCATCTGCGACAGTTCCTGTGCCTCGTTGACAAGGCCGTGGCTTGCTGCCGTCGTTTCTTCCACCATCGCGGCGTTCTGCTGGGTCATCTGGTCCATCTGGTTGATGGCGGTGTTGATCTGCTGCAGGCCGGTAGACTGTTCCTGGGTGGAATAGGCGATGTCGCTGACGACGGTGTTGATGTCGTTGATCTGGGTGGAGATGTTGCGCAGCACTTCACCGGTCTGGTCGACGAGCGAGACGCCCTCCGTCACCTGCCTTGAAGACGTGTCGATCAGTGTCTTGATCTCCTTCGCCGCGTTGGCGGAGCGCTGTGCCAGTTCCCGCACTTCCTGGGCGACGACGGCAAAACCACGTCCGGCTTCGCCGGCGCGGGCAGCCTCGACGCCGGCATTGAGGGCCAGCAGGTTGGTCTGGAAGGCGATTTCGTCAATGACGCCGATGATCTTGCCGACCTGCTGCGAGGACTGCTCGATCTGAGACATTGCATTGACGGTGCTTTCGACGACCGATGCGGATTTTTCCGCAACCTGACGCGCCGAAAGGGTCAGCGATGCGGCCTGTTTCGAGCCCGATGCCGTCTTGCTGACGGTCGAGGTGATCTGGTCGATCGCGGAAGCGGTTTCCTCGAGTGCTGCGGCCTGACGTTCGGTGCGCGAGGCGAGATCGTCGGAGGCGTGGCTGATTTCGGATGCGGTGTTCTGCATGTTCTGCGTGGCGTGAGCGACCGAAGCGACCATGGTCTGCACCGTACGGACGGCACGGTTGTAATCGTCTTTCAACAGGCGGGTCTTTTCCGAAAGCTCGGCGGTGACGCGATAGGTCAGGTCACCATTGGCGAGCGCCGACAGTCCTTTCAGCAGGTTGTCGATTGCCAGCTTGTCCTCGGCCGCCTCGCGTGCCGTCTTCTGCTCCAGCAGGATCTGATCGTGGACGTCCGTCAAGGATCCGCAGGCGCGGATCGTCTTGCCGTCCGGCTGATGGCGGCAGCCGCCTGTGGCGCGGAACCAGCGATAGGAGCCGTCGCGCATCTTGAGGCGATAGTTGACGCGATAGCGAGCGCGGCCAGTCTTGTCGGTCAGATGCCCTGCGAAGGCTGCAAAAGTCGGCTGAACATCGTCAGGGTGCAGCTTGTCGGACCATGACTGCACGACATTCGGAAAATCCGTGGTGTTCTCATAACCGACCATGCGGCGAAATTCCGCCGACCATGTCCAGCGGCTTTGCGGATGCATGGCATCGCCATCAACAAGAACGGCTTCCCACAGGCCGATGCCACAGGCTTCATCAAGCAGTTCAGAGCGTTCGCTTACCGCAGCCAAGCGCTCTTCGATCTGTCTGGTGTTTGCGCTTTGTCTGCCACCGAAAAACGACATTGGAATATTCCCTTTTGAAACAGTAATGCGTCGTGCGGAATAGATATCCTCTCATGGTTATTACTTCGTGAATCGGTAGATCATTTAAAATATGACTAGGTGTGTATATTTGAGTTATTCATGGTTGTTAGTCGTTTTTGTTGTGTAGGTACGTAAATTTTGTCGTTATGGTTGTCTTTTGTTTGTCGGTGTATCGCATTTTTGAATGTTATTTTTGGTTGCGAAGCCGTCTTCGCGGGACGCTCTCAATGAAGTCGTGGATTTCCCTTCCACCTGACCTATATTGCTTCGCTGAAACTGTTGCGTTGGAGAGCATGTCATGCAGTGGAGAGGTCGGCGACAGTCGGATAATGTCGAGGATCGTCGTGGTGGTGGATCTTCGGGTGGCGGCGGTTTCCGTATCCCGATCGGCGGTGGCGGTCGTGGGGGCGGTGGTATCGGCATCGGCGGCCTCGTGCTTATTCTGGGCATTTGCTGGCTGACCGGCATCAATCCGCTGACGCTGCTTTCCGGCGGAGATATTCTCGGCGAAGGTGGCGGCGGTTATGAGCAGAGCGCCCAGCGTCGCACGCCGGCCGATGACGAGATGAGCCAGTTCGTCCGCACCGTTCTTGCCGATACGGAGGATACCTGGACGCAGATTTTCCAGCAGGCCGGGCAGCGTTATCAACCGCCGACACTGGTGATGTTCAGTGGCGGAACGAGTTCCGCATGTGGCACTGCCTCATCCGCGACCGGGCCGTTCTATTGCCCGAGCGACCGCAAGGTTTATCTTGATACCGACTTTTTCCGTGAACTCGGCCAGCGTTTCGGCGCGTCCGGTGATTTTGCCGAGGCTTATGTCGTGGCACATGAAGTTGGCCACCATGTGCAGAACCTGCTTGGCGTGCTTCCGAAATTCAACCAGGCGCGTCAGCGCATGAGCGAAGTCGAAGCCAATCGCATGTCGGTGCGGGTTGAGTTGCAGGCCGATTGTTTTGCCGGTGTGTGGGGCAAATATACCGAGCAGCAGGGTGTTCTGGAACGCGGCGATCTGGAAGAGGCTCTGAATGCGGCCCAGCAGATCGGCGACGATACGCTGCAGAAGCGCAGTCAGGGTTATGTCGTTCCCGACAGCTTTAATCATGGAACGTCGGCGCAGCGGATGAAATGGTTTCGCCAGGGTTTTGACAGCGGCAATATCAAAAGCTGCGATACGTTTTCCGGCGAGGTCTGAGTTTCAGGCCAGCAGAAGCGCGGTGCCGTAAAGCCCGATTGCAAACACTGTGTTGGCGGCAAAATTCATCAGCCGGACTTTCTCGGATTGGCCGTTTTCGATGCGGCCCATCCAAGACCCATGCCGGGTTGCATCAGGAACCAGCCGGCGCCGATCGTGACGATGCCGAGTATCCAGGCGGGAATGAAGGTCGGGGTGGCAAGCCATTGTGGGCCGGCAAGGCCTGCCAGAATGATGCCGTAGAGAATGCCGACGGCGTAGTGACCTGTCCATCCAAGCGCTTTTTCATGCGCGTATGGCTGAGCTTTGCCGATATCCTCGTGAAAAATCCTGCCGCTTCCAAGATGGTAAAACCAGCGGCCACCGGGTGCCCAGTTGGGTTTTGCTTCGGCAAAAAGCAGGTGCAGGGCAAAAGCCCAGATATCCATCAATGCGGTGGCGCCAAAACCGATCACTGCGCCCTTGATAATCAGTTCCAGCATTTTCCCCACCCCGTTCTGTTTCGCGTTTTGTGAAACGAAACTTGGGCGCTTGTCGAGGTGTGTTGCGCCGCTGCCGCGCGATTGATCACCATAATTGAAGCACGCTTCAAAAAACCTGCTCGATTGTAGCTCAGGGTTGCCGTGCTGCGCCCGCTGGTCTATGGCGGGTGCACATCGCCGCTCTCCAGACTTGGAGGCGGCGTTTTTCCTTTGGGAGGTTCAAAAATGTCAGTCGCAGTGGCGCGCCCTGAAACGGTCCTTGAAAAAGGGGTCGACAATTCCTGGCTCACGCATATGCGCGCCACGCTGGTGCTCGGTGTGCCGCTGGTCGGCGCGCAGTTGGCGCAGGTTGCGATCCATACGACCGACGTGATCCTGGTTGGCTGGCTCGGGACGACGGAGCTTGCCTCCGTGGTCATTGCCACGCAGCTCTATTTCATCACCTTCATCTTCGGCAGCGGTTTTACCAGCGCCATCGTGCCGATGGTGGCGCAGGCCCTCGGCCATGGCGACACGACCGGGGTGCGCCGTTCGGTGCGCATGGGGCTCTGGGTCGTTCTGGCCTATTGCGTGCTTGTCTCCCCCATCCTCTGGTTTTCCGAGCCGCTGTTGCTGAAGCTGGGGCAGGAGCCTGACGTTGCCGCCACGGCCCAGAGTTATCTGCGCATCGCGATGTGGGGCATCTTTCCGGCGCTCGGCTTCTTCGCGCTTCGCTCTTTCGTGACCGGTCTCGAAAAGGGCGGGATGGTTCTGTTTGTCACGCTCGGCATGTTCGCGATCAACCTGATCGCAGCCTATCTGCTGATCTTTGGTCATTTCGGGGCGCCGCAGCTTGGTCTGCATGGCGCAGCGATTGCCGCCGTTTGTGCCAACCTGACCGGCTTCGTCATCATCGTCGCCTATATACAATTCCTGCCCGATACCCGCGCCTACGAGATTTTCGTGCGTTTCTGGCGGCCTGACTGGGGCATGATCAGGGAAGTTTTCGTGCTCGGCCTGCCGATCAGCTTCACCATTCTGGCCGAAACCAGCCTGTTTGGGGCAGCGGCCCTGTTGATGGGGATGATCGGCAAGCTGGAACTGGCAGCCCACGGCATCGCGCTTCAGCTGGCTTCGATCGCCTTCATGATCCCGCTTGGGCTGGCGCAGGTCGCGACTGTCCGGGTCGGGCTGGCGCATGGTCGCCGCGATACGATCGGTGTACGCCGCGCAGCCGTGGCGGCTCTGGTCATCGGTGTGGTGTTCACCGCCATCGGCAGCATCCTCTTCATGGGGTTGCCGCGTTTCTTCGGGGGACTGTTTCTCGACATCAAGCAACCGGATGCCGAAGCCGTGCTGGGTCTGGCAGCGCCGCTGATCATGCTCGCCGGCGTCTTTCAGCTCGTTGATGGCCTGCAGGCGGTCGGCGCTGGCATTCTGCGTGGTCTCAAGGATACGACGATCCCGATGATCCTTGCGCTGGTTGCCTATTGGCCGATCGGCTTTGTCTGCGCCTGGGTGTTTGCTTTCCCGCTCGGTCTGCGCGGGGAAGGCGTCTGGTTGGGTTTCGTGCTCGGGCTTGCTGCCGCTGCCGCCTTCCTGTGCGGCCGTTTCTGGCTGCTGGTGCGCAACAAGCCGACGGTTGCTGTATGACTCTATGGTGGAACCGTCACGCCGGCTGGGCGTAACGGTAGAAGCCGGTATCGGCTTCGATGCCGAGCCGGCGGGACACGTCCTGCCGGTCTATGCCGTCATTGCGGTCCGCCTCGGCAATGGCGGCGATGATCGGCTGCAGCACGTTTTCATTCTCGAACTGGATGATCGCCAGCATGCTGAAATGATCGACCGTCACCTGACGCTCGATGATCATCTCTTCGATCACGCCCGGCTGGGCACGAATGATGTCGTGCGTTCGCTTCAGGAACGCCATGAAGGCGTCGCGGCTGTCTGTTGGAACCGAAAACCTGTTGACGCGGATAACCCGCTTTTCAATCTCGTCCATACGAAAATACCCCCGCTTTTGTTGAGCAGGGGTATTTGTGCAACCTCAACAATGGTTGAGGTCAAGCGTATTTTTCGGATGCCGTCGGCTTGCCTCAGCGCTCGGCGAGTGCCGCTTCGCCCTTGTTCTCGCGCACCATGTTGATGAAGCGGCGGAAGAGGTAGTGGCTGTCCTGCGGGCCGGGCGAGGCTTCCGGATGGTGCTGCACGGAGAAGACCGGCTTACCGGCCAGACGCAGGCCGCAGTTCGAGCCGTCGAACAGGGAAATATGAGTCTCTTCAACGCCTTCCGGCAGAGACTTCGACGAAACGGCAAAGCCGTGGTTCATCGAAACGATCTCGACCTTGCCGGTGGTGTGATCCTTGACCGGATGGTTGCCGCCGTGATGACCCTGGTGCATCTTTTCGGTGGTGGCGCCGAGCGCGAGGCCCAGCATCTGGTGGCCGAGGCAGATGCCAAAGGTCGGCAGGCCGGACTTGACGATGTCCTGAATGACCGGAACGGCGTATTCACCTGTCGCAGCCGGGTCGCCCGGGCCGTTGGACAGGAAGACGCCATCCGGGTTGAGGCCCAGAATGGTTTCGCTCGACGTGTCGGCCGGAACGACCGTGACCTTGCAATCGAGGCCGGCAAACAGGCGCAGGATGTTGCGCTTGACGCCGTAATCGACGCAGACGACGTGGTACTTGGCGTCTGCCGGGTCGAGATCGGAGAACTCTTCGTTCCAAACCCAGGGCTTCTGCGTCCATTGCGACGACTGGCCCGAGGTTGCTTCCTTGGCAAGGTCGAGACCGACGAGGCCGCCCCAGGCCTTGGCTTCGGCCTTCAGTGCTTCGATGTCGAAGACGCCGTTCGGGTCATGGGCGATGACGGCATTGGGTGCGCCGTTCTCGCGGATCCAGGCGGTGAGCGCGCGGGTGTCGATGCCCGACAGGCCGATGACGCCGCGAGCCTTCAGCCATGCGTCGAGATGTTTGGCGGCGCGGTAGTTCGACGGCTCGGTGATGTCGGCCTTGAAGATGGTGCCGACGGCGCCGCGACGTGCTGCCGGCGTCAGATCTTCGATGTCTTCCTCATTGGTGCCGACATTGCCGATATGCGGGAAGGTGAAGGTGACGATCTGGCCGAGATAGGACGGGTCGGTGAGGATTTCCTCGTAACCGGTCAGCGCCGTGTTGAAGCAGACTTCCGCCGTTACCTTGCCGGTGGCGCCGATGCCGGTGCCCTCGATCACGGTGCCGTCGGCAAGCACGAGGAGAGCGGTGGGTTTGCTGGTCGTCCAGGGCGCGGTAGAGGGGGCTGTCGCGGTCATTCGGTTCGTCTCCGCCCGTGTCCGCCAGAGTTTTCTAGCAGAGTGCAGGGCCATCAATGTGGTCGCAGGAGAAGGCACGCGAATGGGTCGCGCGAAAACCTTCGTTCAATTATGTGCTAGGTGCGGGAAAATATCGAAGCCGCGCCTTGCGGTCAACTGACCGCAGTGCCCGATCCGCCATTTATTCCTGTATCATTTCATTGAATGGGCGGTTCGTGTCGTCTATGTACGCGTTACATTATTATAATAGGCCGAAAACGGCCGTTAAGGAGTGAGATCATGATCCGCGAAACGCTTTCCACTGCCATGAAGGAAGCGATGAAGGCCAAGGACACGCGTCGTCTTTCGACGGTGCGTCTGATCCAGGCCGCCATCAAGGATCGTGACATCGCCAATCGCGGCGTGGGCAAGGACGAGACGAGCGAGGACGAAATCCTGCAGATCCTGCAGAAGCTGGTCAAGCAGCGCGAAGAATCCGCCAAGATCTACGACGATGCCGGCCGCGGCGAACTTGCCACGCAGGAGCGCGAGGAAATCGCCGTCATCAAGACCTTCATGCCGGAACAGCTGTCCGACGAGAAGGTTTCGGAAATCATCGCCGGCATCATCGCCGAAATCGGTGCTGCCGGCATCAAGGACATGGGCAAGGTGATGGCGGCTTTGCGCGAGGGTTATGCCGGCCAGATCGATTTCGGCAAGGCGTCGGGCACGATCAAGGCACAGCTCGGCTAAACGAGACGACGCCTTCGAATAATAAAGAAAAAGGCCGGGATCCGATCATGGATCCCGGCCTTTTTGCTCTTCATGCGTCCCGCCGGCCGGCTGCGGACTGGCCGCCGACGAGGTAGGCGGCAACGTCGTCTTGATAACAACGTGTCCACCCGAAGAGCGAAGGAAGTTTGCACCCGGTTGCGCGGTGCATCGTCAGCGCTTTGCGGAGCCACTGATGCTTCCTGACCTGAAATGGAGATTGATCTCGTGCGAGATGTTTTTCAAATTACAAAAAGATAATTTTCGTCGGGCGGGTGTTGCCGCAAATTTGCCTGATCTTCGGCTATCGGAATAAAGATCGGGCCTGTGAATAGCGGGCACTGTCTGCCCAGACTCATGCTATAGAATAGCGTTCCGCCGTGCTGCCGCTTATATGGAAGCTGGCTCCGAGGTGACAATGCGCTTTTCCGATACCTTTCTCGATGAAATCCGTGACCGCGTGCCGATCTCTTCGGTGATCGGACGACGTGTGACGTGGGATCGCAAGAAGACCAATGTGTCGCGCGGCGACTATTGGGCCTGCTGCCCGTTTCATGGCGAAAAAAGCCCGAGCTTTCACTGCGAGGACCGCAAGGGCCGTTATCACTGCTTCGGTTGCGGCGTTTCCGGCGATCATTTCCGCTTCATGACCGAGCTTGAAGGTCTCAACTTTCCCGAGGCCGTGCAGCAGGTGGCCGACATGGCCGGCATTTCCATGCCGGCACCGGACCCGCAGGCGCAGAAGCGCGAACAGCAGCGCACCAGTCTGCAGGACGTCATGGAAATGGCGACGCTGTTCTTTCAGGAGCAGCTGCATGCGCCGATCGGTGCGAAAGCGCGTGCCTATCTGCGCGACCGTGGCCTGACGGCGAAAACGATCGAGACGTTTCGTTTGGGGTTTGCCGCCGATAGCCGCAATGCCCTGAAGGAGCATCTCGCCAACAAGGGCGTGCCGAAAGACCAGATCGAGGCCTGCGGCCTTGTGCGCCACGGTGAAGGCATTTCGGTTTCCTACGATTATTTCCGCGATCGCATCATGTTCCCGATCCTGTCTGTGCGGGAAAAGGTGATTGCCTTCGGTGGCCGCGCCATGGCGCCGGATGCGCCGGCAAAATACATGAACTCGCCGGAGACCGAGCTCTTTCACAAGGGCAATGTGCTTTATAATCAGGCCCGTGCGCGCCAGTCTGCGCAGATGGCCGGCCGTCAGGCGGGACGTGGCGAGCCAGGCGATGTGATTGCCGTCGAAGGCTATATGGACGTCATCGCGCTGCATCAGGTCGGCGTCGAAAATGCTGTGGCGCCGCTGGGCACGGCACTGACCGAAAGCCAGCTCGAATTGATGTGGCGGATGACGCCGCAGCCGATCCTCTGCTTCGATGGTGACGGGGCCGGTATTCGTGCCGCCAACCGCGCCGCCGATCTGGCGCTGCCGCATATCAAACCGGGCCGCTCGGTGCGGTTTGCCATGCTGCCGGATGGCAAGGATCCGGACGATCTGGTGAAGCAGGATGGACGCGCGCCGTTCGACCGCGTGCTGGCCGATGCAAAACCGCTCGCCACCATGATCTGGCAGCGCGAATCGGTGGGCGCCACTTTCGATACGCCGGAGCGGCGGGCGGAATTGGAGGCGAAGCTGAAGCAGATCGTGTCTGTGATCGCCGATGAAAACGTGCGTCGTTATTATCAGCAGCACATGCGCGAGCAGTTGAACGCCCTGTTTCGTGGATCGGAACGTCGTGGCGGTTTCGAGCCGGGCAGGGGCGGTAATGGTGGTGGTCGCCAGAATTTTCGCGGCGGCCAGCAGCAGGGGCGCGGCGAGTTTCGTGGCAGCATGGCTGTTTCCGACCGGCTGGCAAAATCGGGTATGGTGCGCGGCCATCTGGAATTGCCGGCCTTGCGGGAAGTTGTTCTGGCGCTGACCGTCGTCAATCATCCGCTGCTTTTGCTGGATCAGTATGATGATGTTTCGACGGTCGAGTTCGAAAACCGCGACCTGCAGCGTTTCTGGGCCTGTGTGCTTGCTATCATCACCAAGGCCGGTACGCGGGCGACGCCGGCGCATGTGCGTGAACAGCTGGAAGAGAACGGTTTTGCCGATCTTCTGAAATCGATGACCGTGCAGGTGCGCAATGCGCGCCTGTGGACGGCGACTGAAGAGGCCGACATGCAGGATGCACTGCAGGCCTATATGCAGACGCTGGCCCTTTATCTGCGCAACAAGGAGTTGCGCTGGCAGAAGATCGAGCTGGAGCGCGAGATTGCGGAA
Organism: Neorhizobium sp. JUb45; assembly: GCF_004343585.1. Classification (GTDB taxonomy): domain Bacteria; phylum Pseudomonadota; class Alphaproteobacteria; order Rhizobiales; family Rhizobiaceae; genus Neorhizobium. The sequence goes on from NZ_SLYW01000001.1 coordinate 900,593, forward strand.
ACCCCCGGTGACGAGCCGGAACGTGGTGACGCGCTCCTGCGGGCATTGTCGGAAGTTCACAACGAAATTCTGCGCCTTGAGAACCAGGAAGCCATCATCGACGGTTTTGGTGTCATGTCAGGTCGTATCAAAGGTGCGGCTGTCGGCCACGGGTGAATAAAAGCGCTGGTTGTTTTGTGTGGTGGGGAGGCTTGTCTTTAATGATCGCCTGCCTACATATCAGCCGGACGTAGTGATGGGGGACTTGAGCCCGCGTACCCAACGCTCTCAACTTTTTATGGTTTAGGCCCGATTTCAGTGGGTATTTACCTGTAAGAGCTTGACGGGAAGGAAATTTGTGGGAATCACCGTCTCAGGCAGAATTAGGTTGATGGATCGGACAGGCCAAGGAACCATAAGCGGGGCTCCGATGGCAGCTCGATCCTTTTTGGCGAACGCCGACGGCGTGGTTAAGCACGAATTAAAGGTCAGTCGGTTAGGTGAGTGATTGCGATTCGCGGTGGCGGGTGGCAAATCACCCGTAACAGGCATTACCCGTAAACCGCGACGGAATGGCGTCCAGGGAAAGCGACGAATTAAATGGCAACTAAAGTCAAAGAAAACGAAGAAGCAGAAACCGAACGCGAAGGCGCTACGGATGGTCCGCTTCTCGATCTTTCCGATGACGCGGTCAAGAAAATGATCAAGGCCGCGAAAAAGCGGGGCTATGTGACCATGGACGAACTCAACTCGGTGCTTCCCTCCGAGGAGGTGACGTCCGAGCAGATCGAAGACGTCATGGCGATGCTCTCGGATATGGGCATCAACGTTGTCGAGGACGAGGAAGCCGAAGAGAAGGCGGAAGCGGACGACGACGGTGACGATGAAGCCGAAAGCGAAGGCGGCGAACTGGCTCCGTCCGCCGGCACTGCCGTTGCGACCGCGAAGAAAAAAGAGCCGACCGACCGTACGGACGATCCGGTGCGCATGTATTTGCGCGAAATGGGTTCGGTAGAGCTTCTGTCGCGCGAAGGCGAAATCGCCATCGCAAAGCGGATCGAAGCCGGCCGCGAGACGATGATTTCCGGTCTCTGTGAGAGCCCGTTGACGTTCCAGGCGCTGATCATCTGGCGCGATGAACTCAACGAAGGCACGACGCTGCTGCGCGAGATCATCGACCTCGAAACGACCTATTCCGGTCCCGAAGCCAAGGCTGCTCCGCAGTTCCAGAGCCCGGAAAAGATCGAGGCCGACCGCAAGGCTGCCGAAGAGAAGGAAAAGACCCGCAAAGCGCGTTATCCGGCCAATGACGACGACGTGACCAATGTCGGCGGCGACATGCCGGGCGAAGAAGAGGAAGAGGACGACGACGAGTCGAGCCTGTCCCTTGCCGCCATGGAAGCCGAACTGCGCCCGCAGGTCATGGAAACCCTCGACGTCATCGCTGACACCTACAAGAAGCTGCGCAAGCTGCAGGACCAGCAGGTTGAGGCACGCCTTTCCTGCACCGGTACGCTTTCGAGCGGTCAGGAGCGTCGTTACAAGGAACTCAAGGATCAGCTGATCACGGCCGTCAAGTCGCTGTCGCTGAACCAGAACCGCGTCGACAGCCTTGTCGAGCAGCTCTACGACATTTCGAAGCGCCTGATGCAGAACGAAGGTCGTCTTCTGCGTCTGGCCGAATCCTACGGCGTCAAGCGCGACTCGTTCCTGGAACAGTATCAGGGTGCCGAGCTTGATCCGCACTGGATGAAGTCGATCGCCAACCTTGTGGCACGTGGCTGGAAGGAATTCGCGAAGGCTGAGAACAACACGATCCGTGACATCCGTCAGGAGATCCAGAATCTCGCGACGGAAACCGGTATCTCGATCTCGGAATTCCGCCGCATCGTGTCGATGGTGCAGAAGGGCGAGCGCGAAGCGCGTATCGCCAAGAAGGAAATGGTCGAAGCGAACCTTCGTCTCGTCATCTCCATCGCCAAGAAGTACACGAACCGCGGCCTGCAGTTCCTCGACCTCATTCAGGAAGGCAATATCGGCCTGATGAAGGCGGTCGACAAGTTCGAATACCGTCGTGGTTACAAGTTCTCGACCTATGCGACATGGTGGATCCGTCAGGCGATCACCCGTTCGATCGCCGACCAGGCCCGCACGATCCGTATTCCGGTGCACATGATCGAAACGATCAACAAGATCGTTCGTACCTCGCGCCAGATGCTGCACGAGATCGGCCGCGAACCGACCCCGGAAGAGCTGGCCGAAAAGCTGGCCATGCCGCTCGAAAAGGTCCGCAAGGTCCTGAAGATCGCCAAGGAGCCGATCTCGCTCGAAACCCCCGTGGGTGACGAAGAGGATAGCCATCTGGGTGACTTCATCGAGGACAAGAACGCGCTTCTGCCGATCGACGCCGCCATTCAGGCGAACCTGCGCGAAACGACGACCCGCGTTCTGGCATCGCTGACACCGCGCGAAGAACGCGTTCTGCGCATGCGTTTCGGCATCGGCATGAACACCGACCATACGCTCGAAGAAGTCGGCCAGCAGTTCTCGGTTACCCGCGAACGTATCCGTCAGATCGAGGCCAAGGCGCTGCGCAAGCTGAAGCACCCGAGCCGCTCGCGCAAGCTGCGCTCGTTCCTCGACAGCTGATCTGCTGACTAAACGAAAACATCAAAAGACCCGGCTGCCGAAAGGTTGCCGGGTTTTTCTTTGGCTAATCGTGGGGTGGTCAGAGAAGTGTGTAGCGGGCGCCAAATGTCTGGGCGGCGGCGGCGAAGCGTTTGTCGAGAGTGATCAGTTCAGCATGTGCTTCGACGGCGATTGCCAGATGCAGGGCGTCGCCGGCGCGCAGGCCGAGATCATGTCGATCGCAATATCGAGCTGCTTTGTAAAAGTGTTGCCCTGAAACCGGCAGAATCTCGAATGAGCTTTCAAGGAATATTTGAAACTGTTTGCGTGCAGCATCGCTTGCCTGCGCCGTTATCTGTCCTGTGCGCTGTTTCAGTGACAAGGCGGATGATACTTCTGTCAGCGACCAATCGCTGATCATGATGGTCGAGGAGGTGCGGTTGGTCATCCACAATCTTATCCTCGCCGCCGATGTTTCGCCGGTGAGCAGCGCTACGATGACGGAGGTGTCCAGATAGGGCGTCAATAGCGATCTTCGTCGCGCATTCGGCGCACGAAGGTGCCTGCATCTTCGGTTTGCTTCGGCATGTCTTTCCAAAGCGCTTCAAGCCGCTCGAAATCTATCGGTTCCTTTTTGCGCGCCGGTTCAACTACGCGCTCAGGCGGGCTCAATCTTGCAACGGTTTCGCCATCGCGCAAGATCTCGACGGTTTCGCCATTGCTGACGCGGTCGATCAACTCTCCCAGTTTTTCCTGGGCTTCTGCAAGAGAGACGGCTGCCATTGGGCCCTCCGGGTTCACATGCAACGGATCATACGCCCAGCCGGGATTTCCCGCAATCAATGCGAAACGCTGTTTGAAAACACATTGACGACCACGACGCCGCCGATGATCAGGCCGAGGCCGATGATGGCTGCAAGATCCAGCGTCTGTTTGAACAGAAAAACACCGACGGCAGATACCAGCACGATGCCAAGCCCGCTCCAGATGCCATAGGCAATGCCGACTGGAATTGTCCGCAGCGCGATCGACAGGAGATAGAAGGCGGCGCCGTAGCACAGCGCCATGCCGAGCGTCGGCAAAAGGCGGGTAAATTGCTGGCTTTGCTGCAGCAATGTCGTGCCAACCACCTCCAGTGCTATGGCGACTGCGAGCGATCCGTAGGTCAGAAGGGCGGGGTTCACGGCGATACCGTCATCGTCTTGAGTTGAAAATGCAATTTGTCGAGCTCGCCCGACGGGAGACCGGATATTTCCGTCAGATTGGCCAGCCAGATGCCGTCGGCGGCGTAACGTGCGAGAGCAAGCTTCTGATCGTCATCGGTTGCCGCATGACGTACCAGCCGTTCCCGCATCCATTTCGACCAGAGAGTGCGCAGTTTCGTATCGGTCATGCAGGAAATGGAAAGTGCCGCCCATGGGCCATTGTCGCCCTGACGCGCCACCTGGAAAAACGCATCGATATAGGCGCGGGTGAAGCTTCCATGGGAGATGGGATCGGCTGCCATCAAGCGATCGATCTCCTCATCGAGCGTGCCGAGCAGATCTTCGAAAACGGCCTCGATCAGAGCCTGCTTGTTGGGGAAATGATGCAGCAGGCCACCCTTGGTGACGTGCGCGGCATCGGCGACGGATTGCAGCGTGATCGCGGCGAGACCGTCTTCGGCGGCATGGCGGGCCGCCTGATCGAGAAGGGAGCGGCGTACCGCATCCGGCTGTTTTTCGCGTCTGTGAGCTTTTGACATTCTGAAAACATACCGTATGGTCGGTTTGTTATCAAGCTGCCGCGTGTCTGCTGGAAATCCTATCCGTATAAGTTATTGCGGCTTCGTCCGTTTTTCGTTCTTTGCTGGAAAACTGCCACACTCATCGGCTTTTGATCAGACCGGGACTCGATCGGGCCAGGTTTCCATCCTACATCGGTGACATGACGGAAAATCAGCAGAAGCGGCAAGGCATGTGGGGCTGGGGCATATTCGCCTCCTTCCTCGTCCACGCCGCAATCGCCTTTGTCATACTGGTCGGCCTGCCGCTCGATCTGCCCAGACCGGAAGCCGAGGAGACGGTAAGCGTCGAGATCGTACCGCCGCCGGAAGAGCAAGAGGCGGAAGCGCCCAAGCCCGCCGAAACGCCGCCGGCACCGGAGCAGGAAAAGGCGGCAGCGCCTCCGCCCGAAAAGCCAGCGGAGCAGGGAGAGCCACCACCACCACCACCACCGCCGCCGCCAGCGGCCGAAGAGCCGCAGCAGAAAGCCGAAGAGCAACCCGCGCCGCCGCAGGAAGCCGCCGATACATCACAGGCGCCGGAAGCCAGTCCGCCGCTGGATAATTTTCGACCGGTCTTTCAATTCGGCGAAAAGGATTCAGGGCCGAAACAATCAGTCGAAGGCTCCGCTGCGAAGGAAGAGGCCGCAACGGAGGATACGACATCGGAGCAGGCCGAGGCGGATGTCGCGTCCGACACGAAAAGTGGCGGTGTGCCTGATCTCGCCGAGCAAAAGCCATCTCCGTCGCCGCCTGATACGGAGCAGAAGGCGGACGTAGAGGCGACGGAAAAAACTGCCGGTCCGCCGGTGCCGGAGGATATCGCATTGCCCGATGTGGGCCTTGGTCTTCCCGCATCCGAGACGGAGGGAATGCCCAAGCTGGCGAGCGTGGTTGATGACGCTGTGAAGGCCGATATGGCGCCAGCCAAGCCCAACGACACGGACAAGGCAGGTGGTGGGGTTTCGGGAGGTGCCGAGGCTGCTGTCAGCGACGCCAAGCCTCAATTGCGGAAGGCGAAAAAGCTTTTTTCAACAAGCGTCACCGACAATCCGATGGCAACGATCGCTTTGGGAACCATGTCACGCGGCGAACGCGCTGGAGAGCTTTGTAACTCGGAACTGGGTGCGCAGCTGGCACACGGTGCTCCGCGTTATCTCGCAAGCCGTTTGCCGAAACCGCACCTCAGGACGGGCAATGTTATCGACGTGCAAACGGCTTTCAGCACGCGCTCGCAATGGTACGACGTGAGCTTTCGCTGCGAGGTCGACAAGGATGCGATGAAGGTTGTTTCGTTTGCCTATGATGTCGGGGCGGCCATTCCAAAAAACGAATGGAAAAAGCGTCGCCTTCCGTCACCGTTTTGAGCCGCGCTGCTATCGCGTCGATTGATGATCGCCGCTGGTATCGACATCCTGCAGGCGCACGAACTCGACACCGCGCGTCTTCAAGGTGAGGATTGCCCGCGCCACGCCTTCACCGGCGGCGTGTGTCGGCTGGTTGATATGAGCGATCACCACATCGCCATCCCTGGCCGCAGCGATCTTCTTCTCAGCCATGGCGGCGCCCAGCAGCGAGCCGCCGTCGCCATTCAGCGAGTAGCCGGCGATCCTGTAGCCCATGCCGCGTATCTGACGGATGGCGGATATGTCGTATTTGGCGGTGGCGCCTCGAAACCATTGTGGTTGCGTTAGGCCGGCCGCTCGTATGGCATCGGCGCCGCCGGCGATTTCCTGATCCACCGCATCACTCGAACCGGCTGCCGCAATGCCGTAAATCGAGGCTGGCATATCGACGGCCGGAACATGATTCTGACCGTGGTTTTCGATCTCGAACAGGTCGGGATGTTGTTTCAGTATCGCCAGCGCCTGAGGGTTTGTCTTGAGCCAGCGGGCGGTGACGAACATGGTCGCCGGTATCCGTTCGGACACCAGAACAGATAGGATGCGGTCGTCCGTTTTTCCCATGCAGGCATCAAAAGTCAGTGCGATGCGCGGCCGTTTGGGATCGCCGGAACGGGCAACATGCAATTGAGGTTCGACGAGCGAAGGGCCTTTGAGCGGTGCCGAAGACGCTTGCGGGGCAATCGCAGGCTTGGCGACCGCAATCTGCAGCGGTTTTGCCGGTGTATGCGAAACTGTGCCATCGTCGCCGACAACAAGGCTCGCCGATGTCAGCAGGCCGAGGGTGAATAGGGAGGCAAAGCGCAGGGGCGACAGGATCATGTTCAGCAACCGGAGATTAAGGCACCCGACATACACCGACGCTTCTGGAAATGCCATCTGCCGGCAGGTTTCTGCGGCCGGGTTTTGTGCGATTCCTCCAGCGTGTAACATTGGCGACAGCAAATCATCGTTCATCCTTTCCCGGATGGCAGCGCTCGCCTATTTGGGAGCCACAACAGGAGACGAGCACGGATGCCACAGACGACGATCAGCATTTCCACACGCGGGCAGGGGCTTTACGAATTCACCCGTGACGTTGAAGCTTTTGTCGCAAGCAGTGGAGTGGACGTTGGCCTGTTGACGGTCTTCGTTCGCCACACATCCTGCTCGCTGCTCATCCAGGAAAATGCCGATCCCGATGTTCAGCACGACCTCAAGGAATTTTTCCATCGGATAGCGCCGCCGTCCAGCGATCCCACCATGCGCTGGATGCGCCACACGGCAGAGGGAGCGGATGATATGCCGGCCCATATCAAGGCGGCATTGACGGTGATATCGATCGGTATCCCGGTCTCTGGCGGCCGGCTTGCGCTTGGCACATGGCAGGGCATTTATCTGTTTGAACACCGCGAGCGTCCGCATCGCCGCGATGTGGTGCTGCATCTGTCGGCATGACCTAAGTTTTATCCTGAACACCAGATGAACGTTGCCTTCGGAACCTGTTCAGGTCCCGGCTCATAATCTGAGACCGTCTCCGGATAACCGGATCCTTTCAATTTTTGGAGAGAAACGTGACCCATGTTCTTGTGAAGGCTGGTCTTGCAGCCATGGTCGCCTTGACTTCGCTTGGCGCGACCTTGACGGGTGCCGCCGCCGCAGGCCCGGATTACGGTGTCTATGTTCAGTATCATGATCGCGACCGCGGCCCGCCGCCGCGTGACTGGCGCGATGGTCCTCCGCCGCGCGACTGGCGTGGTGGCCCGCCTCCGCGTCGTGATCGTTGTGATTCGTGGCTGGCCGAGGAAAAGGCAAGCCGCATGGGCCTGCGCCGCGCCCGGGTTGTCGATACCTCACGCCGTGTCGTTGTGGTCGAGGGATTTGACCGCGGCGGCCGTGACCGGATCGTCTTCGCCAATGAGCGTGGCTGCCCGGTCGTGCGCCGATAACAATCGGCCGGATGGTCTTCAAGAATTCCATCTCCGTCGCCCGTTGATGGAATGCAGCCGCTCTTCGTTTCCGTCTCCCTGACTGGCGAAGAGCGGCATTTTTTTGGAAATTGGTAGGCCCGGAGGGACTCGAACCCCCAACCAAGCGGTTATGAGCCGCCGGCTCTAACCATTGAGCTACAGGCCCAGCCGTCAGGACGGCTCGCGGTGGCGCAATGGTTCGCCTTCCGCGGCAATCGCTCTAACTTAATTCCGCACACGTCACAAGCCATCGCCGCAATAGGTTCACAATCGATCGTCACTGAGTTGCAGGCAATGACTTCTTATCCGGAAAGGACCGTTTTTATGCGCGCACTTGCCAACCCTTCTGATGCCCCGATGTCCTCAACGACAGGCCGCCGTCTCTCCCTCGCGTTCGCCGCCGCGACATTGTTTGTCGTGCCGTTCGCCACCAGTTCCGTTTCTGCGCAGGAGCGGCCAGCGCGCGAGCCGGTCATCCGTGTTTCCGGCACCGGCGAGGCTTCGATCGCTCCGGATATGGCGATCATCAACCTCACCGTGGCGCGCAATGCCGAGACCGCTGAAAAGGCACTCGCCGACAATAACAGCGCCATGAATCAGGTTCTGGCGGCGCTGAAAACGGCGGGTATCGCCGACAAGGATCTGCAGACCAGCAATTTTTCCATCTATCCGCAATACCAGCAGAACGAACCGAAAAACGGCCGCGTCGATCCGCCAAAAATCATCGGTTACGAGGTGCAGAACGGTGTCACCGTCAAGATTCGCGACCTGAAGGCGCTCGGCGGCATTATCGATCAGTCGGTAAAGCTTGGCGTCAATCAGGGCGGCCAGATCACTTTTACCAATGATGACCCGTCGGCTGCTCGCACCGAGGCACGCAAAAAGGCTGTGGCCGAGGCGATGGAGAAAGCCCGTACGCTTGCCGAAGCCGCCGGCGTGAAGGTTGGCAAGGTGGTCGATATCAGCGAGGGGGGCGATCGTTTCATGCCGCCATCACCTGCACCGCGGATGGCGATGATGAAGGCCGAATCCGATGGCGTTGCTGTCGCCGCCGGCGAGAACACCTATTCGATCTCGGTGACGATGACGCTTTCGATCGACCAGAACTGATTTTCCGGCTAACGGGCCGCAGCCTGCGGCCCGTTAGCTCTGTACCCTCTTCGACGACTTTCCCAGATCTGCGTAACCCACACGATCTACCGTGAGCGTTCCTTGAAGGCGCCGTTATCCATCTGTCTTTGCTGATTTTTTGGATTTCCAATCCCCACTTTGCGCGGGTGGGTGCATCTCTCTTATGCTCACGTTAACGCTTTACTTTAAAGCTAATTATACCGAATGCAGCCTTGGATTGTATGTAATCTCGCGCTTGTGGGGAACACATCGGGGGCTTTGACATGCAGGATATCGAAGGTGTGGTGGCCGGACTGAAAAAGATCCGGGATGAAATTTGCAGCATCGATGAACGCAGTACCGTGGCGCATCTCGTCGGCCTGGCCTTGCATGAGGCGCTACTGATGGCCTGGGATTCCGTGATGCGCGATCCCGATGAGAAGCGGCGGGCGGCGCGTTTTTTCCGGCTTTATGCGATCATGCCGAAAGAGTGAGCCTTTTGGTGCTGTCGTAAAACTGTTGCATAATCTTCATAATCCTCACGCGCCTTGAGGCGATGGACGGAGCGGACGAGCATGGCAACATTGGAAGACGTCGCGAAACGCGCCGGCTGTTCGGTGGCAACGGCCAGCCGTGCATTGAGCGACAAGGGCGCGGTCAGCGAGATTGCCCGAAGACGGGTTTTACGGGCCGCGGCCGAGTTGGGTTATCGCACCTCCACCGTTGTGGCGGGCCGGGCAGCGCGACGGCCTGTCGTGGGACTGCTTATTCCCAGCATCACCAATCCTGTCTTTGCCACGTCCGTTTCGATCATCCAGAACCGCATGCTGGTGGCAGGTCATGGCGTGCTGATCGCGCAGTCGAATTACGATCCGGCGCAGGAGGCCAATGCCATCACGGCGCTTCTCAACGAGCGGCCGACGGGCTTGATCCTGACGCTGTGCGATGCGGCGAATTACCGGCCACCGGTCACAGACATGCCGCCGACAGTGCTGATGCACAATCGGCCGACGCCGCATTTTGCCGCCGCCGTCACCGCCGACAATTTTGCCGCAAGCCGGATGATCACCAGCCATCTGATCGCGCATGGCCATCACCGGATCCTGTTCGTGTCCGGAAGTTTTGCAGCATCCGACCGAGCGCGGCATCGATACGAGGGTCACGCGGCGGCCATGCACGCGGCGGGGCTGGAGGTGCAGGCCGCGCTGCAGATCGGATTTATCGAATACGACCGGCTGGATCTCAGCGAGGCGTTGCGGGCGGAGTGTCCGACGGCGATCATCGCTTCAAACGATCTTTTGGCGCTCGGCGTCATTGGCGCATTGAAGCGCGAGGGGCTTTCTGTTCCGGGTGATGTGTCGGTTGCGGGTTTTGATGGCATTGCCATCGGCCGATTGATCGATCCGGTGCTGACGACGATCGAGATGCCGGATGTCAGCATGGGGGCTGCGGCGGCGTCGCTGCTGCTGGATATTGCCGAAAATCATGCGCCGGCGCGGCATCTCGATATCCCATTCACGATGCGACCGGGCGGAACGGTTCGGGCGATCTGACCTTTCATAGAAAAACCGCCGCACAGTCTCCTGCACGGCGGCTTTTTGTCACGATACCGGTTTTAGCTGCGTGGCAGCAGGCGCTTCACTTCCTTGGCGGCATCTTCCAGAGCTTCTTCCGGCTTGGCCGACTGGTCGACGACGCGCGAAGAGTTGTCGACGATCGTCTGGGTGACGCGCACGCCGTTGGAACCCGGGAAGGCGTACCACGGAACCATGCGCGGCATCTGCTTCAGGCCAGCCTGGAACAGCGGGTTCTTGGCGTAGAAATCACCCAGATATTCCGGCGACTTGGCGGCCAGTTCGTTGTTCGGAACGTAGCCGGTGCCGGGAACGACAACCGATGCGCCGTAAGGGCCGGCTGCGAACTTGGCGAACTTCCAGGCGGCGTCCTGCTTGGCGGCGTCCTTGGTCAGGATGACGACGGCGTTGCCGCCGGTCGGCAGCTTGCCGTTGACCGGGTCGAGAAGCGGGATTTCGGCGGTGCGCAGGTCGAACTTGCCGCCAACGTTCTTGATGGTGTTGGCAAGAGCACCGGTGGTCTGGAAGGCAAAGCCGACCTTGCCGGCAACGAAGGCCTGCTCACCGGCAGCCTTGGTGAAGACCGGCATGCCGGCTTCCTTGACGAGGCGCGACAGGACGCCAAAAGCCTTCTGGCCTTCAGGACCGTTGAAAGCGACCTTGCTTTCGTCTTCCGACAGCATGGTGCCGCCAGCGCCGAACAGCAGCGCCGAGAACATCCAGTCGTCACCCTGCCAACGGAAATCGACCGAGTCGACGCCGTTGCCGAGCGCCTTGATCTTGGCGCCGAGGGCGATCACTTCGTCCCATGTCTTCGGCGGCTGGTCAGGATTGCCACCGGCAGCTTTTACCAGATCGGCATTGTAGTACATGATCGGGTTGGACGTTGCGAAAGCGAGACCGACCTGCTTGCCGTTGACCTGGGCGAGCTTCAGGATCGTGTCCGAAAAGCCCTGTTCGGCCATCGAGGCCTTGTCCTTGGCGATGAACGGCGCGAGATCGACCGGGATCGAACGCTCGTCGGCCATGCGCAGACGGTTGAGGCCGATGAAGGTCAGGTCCGGCATTTCGGACGTGCCTGCCTGGCGCATGATCGTCTGGATGCCTTCCTCATAGGTCGGCGACGGGTTTGCGAACTCGATCTTGATGTCCGGGTTTTCTTCCATGAACTTCTTGGACACCTTGTCCATGACGTCCTTGAAGAATCCGGGCATCGGGTAGTGAACCGTCAGCGTGGTTTCGGCGTGTGCCGGGAAAGCGGCTGCCATGGTGATGGCGGCGGCCGAGAGAAGTTTTGCAAAATGCTTCATTGCATTTCTCCGTGGGAGGATAAAGCGGGGGAGGTGAGGCGACCGGTTGTTCGGGCTATCCCTTCAGACCGGTCATGGTGATGCCCTCGACGAAGCGTTTCTGAGCCAGAAGGAAGGCCGCAACGAGGGGAAGGGTGATGATCAAGGTGGCGGCCATCAGCGCGCCGTAGTCGTCGCCGGCTTCGGCTGCCCGGAAGAACAGAAGGCCGAGTGGCGGTGTGGCGTAAGCCTGATTGGAGACGACGATCAGAGGCCAGTAGAGGTCGTTCCAGTGGGCAACCACGGAAAAGATCGCAAAGGCGGTGATGGCCGGCCAAGCATTGGGCACGATGACGCGCATCACGATGCCGAGTTCCGACATGCCGTCCAGACGGGCGGCATGGATGAGATCGTCCGGCATGGCGCGAAAGAACTGCAGGAACAGGAAGATCGCGAAGACAGAGATCGAGAATGGTGCGACGAGAGCCGTGTAGCTGTTGAGCAGGGCGGCGCTGTCGAAGGCGACGTAGAGCGGCAGCGAGGTGGCGTGGATCGGCACCAGCAGGCCGAGCATGACCAGCGCCATCAGCAAGCGGGCAGCGCCGAATTTCAGCTTGGCCATGGCATAGGCGCAAGGGATGGCGATCACGACCTGAAAGACGAAGATCAGGCCGCAGACGACGACACCGTTCCACAGCAGCGTGCCCATCGACACGCGGCCAAATGCCTTGGCAAAATTTTCCAGGTAAAAGAACTGCGTCGGGATGAGCGACAGCGACGAGGTGAAGATCTCGCTCTGGCCCTTGCCGGCGGTGGAGATCATGAAGATGTAGGGCGCGAGGAAAATGAGCGCGCCGAGCGACAGGAGGGTGAGGCGGATGGCCCGGCCGAGAGTAAAGGTCTGGGTCATCAGTAATGTACCTTCCGGTCGACGAGGCGATATTGCGCGAACATCATCACCACCAGCACGGCGAGGAAAACCACGGTCATGGCCGAGGCGTAACCGACGCGCAGGTAGACAAAGCCCTCCTGATAGATGGTGAAGAGCAGGACTTCGGAGGCCTTGTTGGGGCCGCCTTCGGTGAGTGTCTTGACCGTCTCGAAAACCTTGACCGCGTTGATGACGCTGATCGTGGTGACGAAGACGGTGGTGGGGCCGAGCATGGGCAGGGTGACGAGGAAAAACCGGTCGATGGAGGACTTTGCGCCATCGATTTCGGCGGCGGAATACAAGTCGCGCGGGATGGCGGTCAGGCCAGCGAGGAACAGGATCATGTTGAAACCGACCGTCTGCCACACGCCGATCATCGACAGGCTGTAGAGAACCGTGCCGGCGGAGCCGAGCCAGTTGGGGCCGGGCAGGCCGATCAGGTTGAGCAGGTTGTTGACCGGGCCGATGGTGGGATGCAGCAGGTATTGCCAGACGGTGGCCATGGCGACCAGCAGCGAGGCGACCGGCAGGAAGTATGCCGTGCGGAAGAAGGAACGGCCGACCGTTTCGCTTTCGATCAGCAAGGCCACGCCGAGGCCAAGCAGGATCGAGGCCGGGGCGACGATGGCCGTGTAGATGGCCGTGTTCCAAAGCGACTGGCGGAACGTGCGGTCACCAAAAAGTTCGGCGTAGTTTTCAAAGCCGACAAACTTGAAGGTGCTGTAACCGAGTTCGAAATCGGTAAAGCCGAGCGTGATGACGGCGATAACCGGCGCGACGATGAACAGGATGATGAGGATCATCGCAGGCGCCGCCAGCATCCAGGCAACGCGGGCTTCGTGACGTTCGCTGACGTTGACGATGGGCCGTGATTTTTCCACGGGCAGGGAGATGGCGGTCATGTCAGCCATGCGCCCGCTCCAGCAGGGTGGTGAAGGTGAGATCGGCGCGCAGACGGGCGCCATCGGCACCGAATACCATCAGGCGTTCGCCCTGCGGCACGATCGTCACCGGCTTGCCGGCGACAAGGCCCTTGGCTTCCGAAGGCGCGAGTTTCACGACCATGCTTTCGCCGATGGCGTCGAGCTTGGTGTAGACGATCACTTCCGAACCGAGGAACTCGAGGCGCTCGATATGGGCCGGCAGGCCGGGCGTTCCCATGTCGGCGATCGACAGGAATTCCGAGCGGATTGCGACGGTGATATCGGAACCGGGCGCCAGCGTTTCATGCGGCTGCAGACGCCATGTGCCGAGCGTGACGGCGCCATCGGCATCGACGCGGCTGGCAATGGTGTTGATGCGCGGCTGGCCGACAAACTTTGCCACTTCGATATGGGCCGGATCGTCATAGATGACTTCCGGCGCTGCGAGCTGCAGCAGGCTGCCGGACATCATCACAGCGACGCGGTCAGCCATCGACAGGGCTTCCGCCTGATCGTGGGTAACGTAAAGCGTCGGTACGCCGGCGCGGCGGTGCAGATCGACGATTTCGCCGCGGGCATGGACGCGCAGGTTGGCGTCCAGGTTGGAAAGCGGCTCGTCCATCAAGAACAGGCCGGGCTGGCGCACCATTGCCCGCGCCAAGGCGACGCGCTGACGCTGGCCGCCGGACATCTGGCCGGGTTTGCGGTCGACCAGGTGATCTATCTTCAGCGAACGGGCCATGTCGGTGACCTGGCGCATGATATCCTTGCGGATTTCCCGCTGGCCCGGCAGCATCGAGCCGATGACCGGCAGGCGCTGCATTGAGGTCAGGTTGCGCATGGCGAGCGGCACGGCGATGTTCTGACCGGCGGTCAGATGCGGATAAAGAGCGTAGGACTGAAACACCATGGCGACGTTGCGTTCGGCCGCGACCAGGCGCGTCAGGTCGCGGCCGCCGGCAACGATCTCACCGCTGTCGGCGCCTTCAAGACCGGCGACGATGCGCAGCAGCGTGCTCTTGCCGCAGCCCGAGGGACCGACCAGCGCGATGAACTCGCCGGCTTCCGCCTCCAGGCTGATGCCCTTCAGAATGTGGTTCTCACCAAAGGACTTGGTGACGTTCTTGATGGAAAGCGCGCTCATTCGGCGGCCTCGTTCGTTTCCTGGGTCGCGGCCTTCTTTGCGCTCTGCGGATAGACCTCCTCGATCACGTCATCGATGACATGCGCGACCATGCCCGGAACAGCGACGATGGTGCTGGTGACTGTTGCGCCGAATTCGTGGACGACGGCACCGATCAGGCGTTCGCCCGGCATTTCGCGCTCCAGTGTATCAATGATGAAGGCGGCGGCCGGACCCCAGACGATGGCGGTGTCTTCGAACTTGCCTTCCCATGCCCAGTGCAGGTGGCCGCTGGCGAAGAGGGCAACGTCGTGGGCTGCGATCAGGTCATACATGCGGCCGCGCTGGGCAGGGCGCAGGCCCCAGTAGCCGGTATCACCTTCCTGCGGTTCATCGACGAATAGCGGCTTGTGGGAGAACATCGCAACGCGGCGGTCGCCACGGCTTTCCAGCACTTCCTTCAGCCAGACGAACTGGGCTTCTTCTTCCGCACCGTCGGCGTCATCGCCCTGGCCGAACAGGAGGGCATTGAGGCCGATGAAACGCCAGTTGCCATTGTCGGTGTCGGCATCGTGGAACCAGTAGTCGCGGCCGACCATGTCGCGCCAGCGGTTCAGACGCTCGGCATTGACGGGCTGCGGCGAGCCGGGCAGGTGGCCGACATCATGATTGCCGGGCAGGATCAGCATCGGAACCGAGGTTTCGCGCATCAGGTCCATGGAGAAGGAGAGGTCGTTGGCGTGGTCCGCGCCATCGACGGAAAGGTCGCCCGTATGGATGATCAGGTCCGGCTCTTCCGCCTCGATCCACTGCAGCAGAGGCGCCCAATTGCCGTTGAAATGCGGCTTCATGGGGCTCAAGTGCGTATCGGTGATCTGGATGACTTTCATAGGGCAAACTCCAACATTCCGGCGGGCGGCCTTCATGGCGCCACGCATCTGTTGAGGGGCGTCTTAACGAGCTTGCTTGTCAGTCAAATTACAGGGGTTTCCAGTTTCCTTCCATTTTCGTCATGGAACCGTCATACGACCGCGTTTGTGCGGTTTTCGCCGGCAATCCGGGCATCTCGGAAAAAATGTGGAAACTGCAACAAAGCTGTCGCATGACATGTGTATAGGCCGGGCCATAGGAGTTGCCCTGATGTCCAGAGATCTTACGCTATGCCAGGCCGTCCATGACCCGCTGATCGCGCTGATGCGCAAGGCGGACGGGATCGGCACGCCGGAATTTGCGACGTTTCTGATCTCTGCGGCCGACCATTATCGTGTCAGCGAGCTCGAGAGCCTGCAGCGCCGTCGCGTCGACCAGTTCTACAGGATGATCGGTGCCGGCGATATCCATATGCCGAAGCCGCGCGAGACGGCTCGCGACGTGCCCAAGCACGTGGTCAAAGGCCCGATCTGGGACCTCTGCTGAACCGCGATCTGCGCTCAATTCCCCATTGCCGAACCCGGATGTGGTGCTTACACCTTGAGCATCGATAATAACGGGTGCAGCGCATGACATCTTCCAGCTATTTTTCCGCCGTGGGTGGCCTGCCGCCACAGACGCAGACACTGTCCAGCAAGGCGGTGTTCACCACGGCCTATGCGGTCATTCCGAAGACGGTGATGAGCGACATCGTCACCAGCGTTCTGCCGCATTGGGAAAAGACACGGGCGTGGATTCTGGCGCGGCCGATGACCGGATTTTCCGAGACGTTTTCGCAATATATCGTCGAGGTGGAGCCCGGCGGCGGCAGTGTTCGTCCCGAGCCGGACGCGCGTGCGCAGGCTGCGATCTTTGTCGTGGACGGCGGTGTGACCATCACGCTCGATGGTGCGGGACATGTGTTGAAGACCGGTTCGTTCGCCTATCTGCCGGCCGGTTCCGCCTGGACGATCAGGAATGACGGTGCCGAGGCCGTGCGGTTCCACTGGGTGCGAAAGGTGTTCAAGGTGGTGGAGGGGCTGGAAGCGCCGCCGGCAATCTTCTCCCACGAAGACGACTGCGAAATGCACGCCATGCCGGATACCGAAGGCCGTTGGGCGACGACGCGCTTCATCGATCCGTCCGATGTACGTTACGACATGCATCTGAACATCGTCACCTTCGAACCGGGCGCCACCATTCCCTTTATGGAAACCCATATCATGGAGCACGGACTTTACGTGCTGGAGGGCAAGGCGGTCTACCGTTTGAATTCCGACTGGGTCGAGGTGGAAGCCGGCGATTTCATGTGGCTGCGCGCCTATTGCCCGCAGGCCTGTTATGCCGGCGGACCGGGACGTTTCCGTTACCTGCTCTACAAGGATGTGAACCGCCACGCCGACCTCTGGTAGCCGGTTTCGCCTGAGGAACAACGATCCTTTCCCAACGTTGTCGTGTCACAGACAATAATGGAGGCCATCATGCCGAGGGAACACAGCAATTCCAACGAGGCACCGTCCGCGGCGGTGAAATCGCTGAAGGACGAAAAGAAGGCGCAAGCCCGGACCAAGCCCGAAAGTGAACTGGACGAGGGTCTGGAAGACACGTTTCCGGCCAGTGATCCGGTTTCCGCCACACGTCCCGGCAGTGGCGCCGACGAGAAATAGCGGTCGGCATCGAGTTCAGGCTTATCCATCAGATGACGACCCGGTTGCGATGCTGCCGGGTCTGTTTTTTG
This sequence comes from Neorhizobium sp. JUb45, assembly GCF_004343585.1. GTDB lineage: Bacteria > Pseudomonadota > Alphaproteobacteria > Rhizobiales > Rhizobiaceae > Neorhizobium. The sequence goes on from NZ_SLYW01000001.1 coordinate 917,911, forward strand.
TGGTCCGTGTGCGGTATCGGACGAAGAAAATTCTGTAATGTCCTCAATCTTGTCGTAATAATACCCCACGCTATCTGTTCTGCTGGACAGGCTGCGGGTGGCGTGCTTGTGCTACGAATTCATGCCCGGTGTGCACTGCGGGGCGGTATAACCAAAAGAATACAGATAAGCCCCGGGGGTAATCGGATATGAGCGACCTGCAGCCGCAACGACGGATTCTGATGGTCGATGACGACGTGCTGATCGCCATGACATCCGTCGATATGCTGGAGGAACTCGGTCACAAGGTGATCGAGGCGCATTCCGGCCGCGAGGCGCTTGAACTGCTCGGCAAGGCCATCGATAGCGGCGACCGCATCGACCTGTTGATCACCGATTTTTCCATGCCCGGCATGAATGGCGCAGAACTTGCCGTACAGGCTCGCCAGATCGTTCCCGGCCTGCCGATCCTGTTGGCGAGCGGTTATACCGATCTGCCGGATGGCATGGACATCAATGTCGGCCGGCTTGGAAAGCCGTATTCGCAGGAAGATTTGGCGAGCGAGATCGCCAAGGTGCTGGTGGGGTAACGGGCTATTCGCCCGCTTCCCTGACCGGTGCCAGCGGCATCTGCGGCCGCAGATGCGCCGCGCCGCGATAACGAGCCTCATCCATCGTCTCCAGATCAAAACCGTCGCGCGTCGTGGCGTAGCCGTGTCCGCCCATGCGGCCGACCGCATCGAGAATGGCCGGATCGATATGCAGGCGCTCGTTGACCATGTCGGCGCGCAGATGGGCCGCGACGATTTCGCCGACGATGATTTCCCGCGAATTGCCGACATCGAGATAGGAATGCAGCCGGCATTCGAGGGCTGCCGGGGCCTCGGCAATGCTGGGGCAGGCTATTTTTGAGCCCGGCCGCAATGTCAGGCCGGCTTCGGCCACTTCATCCACTGTTTCATCAAAAGGCACGGCGGTGATGTTCATCGCATCCATCAGTGTGTGCGAAACGATGTTGACGGAAAATATGCCGGTGTCGCGGATGTTACGGCCGGTGTCCTTGGAAGCGCCGGTCTGACGATATTCCACGCCGAGCGCAACGATCGGCGGATCGGAGCTCAGGCAATTGAAGAAGCTGAACGGTGCCGCGTTGACGCGGCCGTCCGTGCCGATCGTGGTGACCCAGGCAATCGGGCGCGGCACGATGGTGCCGATCATGATCTTGTAGCGGTCGCGCGGCGACAGTTCCGCGAAGTCGAGCGTGATGGTTTCGGTCATGGCTGGTTCCCGTCGGCCGTATGGTCGGCCTGTCCTTGTTTCCCGCTCTCTTCGGCGGTGCAGCATGAGGCTACATGGCGGCAGGCGGGATGTGCAAGGTGGTTCCGTCGTCGTTTGATCCTGTTTTTCTTCTTAAGGTTGCTGTTGATATTTTATGCAACCTATGATTATTTGTTGTGCGCATACACAATCAATAACTGAAGCGGAGAGCACCTCATGGCCCAACCAATAACCAAAATCTATGTCGTCAATAATGCCGGCTTCGTCCTGAACTTCGAGATCCGTTGGAGTGATGGAAAGGGGCACTGGTTCACGGTTGACTGGAACAGCGGAAATTATCCGATCAATCAAACCAGGGAGACGCCCGACCTTGGGACGCTTGGTGTTCCCAACAATGCCCCAGTCAACGTCAAGGTCCATGCCGTCGCGGGCAAGGACAATGATGGCGATGAATCGGTGACGTATGTTGCCGGGTCCACAGGCACGGCGACTTACACCGTGGCCGGAACGACGCTGCATTACAGCGTGCATCTCAACGATTGAACGGAACAGCACAGCACTGCATCGGCAATGGCAGCGCTATGTCTAATCATAAGAAAAGCCCGAAGCATCGCTGCTCCGGGCTTTTCTCATGCGGGTCTTGGGAGGACCGTATTATTCGGCGGGCTGCAATGCTGCAGGCGCCGGTTCGCCGGAGAGCTGGCCGGACATCGCCTTGTCGAGCATGTCCTTGTCCAGTTCGCCTTCCCAGCGGGCAACCACGATGGTGGCGACCGCGTTGCCGACGAGGTTGGTGAGTGCGCGGCATTCCGACATGAAACGGTCGATGCCGAGGATCAGTGCCATGCCGGCGACCGGGACCGACGGGACGACCGACAGCGTGGCAGCCAGCGTGATGAAGCCGGCGCCGGTGATGCCGGCGGCACCCTTTGACGACAACATCGCTACCAAGAGAAGCAGGATCTGGTCGGTCAGCGACAGGTCGATGCCGGTTGCCTGGGCGATGAACAGGGCTGCCAGCGTCATGTAGATGTTGGTGCCGTCGAGGTTGAAGGAATAACCGGTCGGGATGACCAGGCCGACGACCGAGCGCTTGCAGCCGGCGCGTTCCATCTTCTGCATCAGGTTGGGCAGGGCCGCTTCCGAAGAGGAGGTGCCGAGAACCAGCAGCAGCTCTTCCTTGATATAGCGGATCAGCGACAGGATGGAGAAGCCGTTATATTTGGCGACCGCACCCAGCACGACCAGCACGAAGAGCAGGGCCGTGATGTAAAAGGTTAGGATGAGGTAGGCGAGGTTGGCGACCGAACCGATGCCGTATTTGCCGATGGTGAACGCCATGGCGCCAAAAGCACCGATCGGGGCGGCCTTCATCAGAATGGCAACGAGGCGGAAGATCGGGGTGGTGAGCGCGGTCAGGAAGTCCAGAACCGGCTTGCCCTTTTCGCCGACCATGCCGAGCGAAATACCGAACAGGACCGAGAAGAACAGGACCTGCAGGATATCGCCCTGTGCAAACGCGCCGACAATGGTTTCCGGGATGATGTTCATCAGGAAGCCGGTGATCGTCGTTTCATGCGCCTTGGTGGCGTAAGATGCGACTGCCTTGCCGTCGAGCGAGGCCGGATCGATGTTCATGCCGGCGCCGGGCTGCAGCACGTTGCCGACGATCAGGCCGACGATGAGGGCGAACGTCGAGAAGCAGAGGAAGTAGAGCATCGCCTTGCCGGCGACGCGACCGACCTTCTTCAGGTCGGACATGCCGGCAATGCCGGTGGCGACGGTGAGGAAGATGACGGGGGCGATGATCATCTTCACCAGACGGATGAAGGCGTCACCGAGAGGCTTCAGGCTGGCACCGAATTCCGGGTAAAAATGGCCGAGCAACATGCCGGCGATGATGGCGACGACGACCTGAAAATACAGGTGCCGATAGAATGGCAATGCCTCCGCCTTTCCGGCGGTGGGTGCTTGGATATCCATGATGTCCTCCAGTTGCCCCGCTCACGGTTCCTACCCGGGGCAGCAGTTGATAGAATGCAAGGACAGCAGCAAGGGGCGTGCCAGTTTTCGTTTCAATCGATTAAGTTATTGAAATGATAGTGATCAAATGGCGGTCTGTCAGTTTTTTATCTCGAATTTGTGCGGATATCCGCACTTTCTGTTGATGACTGTGCGAATTCATGCTCATTTGCGGCATGTCAAAACAAGTCCGCTTCGAGACCGAGACCATGTTGCGCCGACAGTTCCGCCGGGCATGGGCCATTTTTGCCGTTTCCGCTCTGTGTTTCGGTCTCGCGTTGGGGCTAGTCGTCGAGCATTACAGCAAGGTTTCGGCGCTGGCCGGGCTGGAGCGTCAGGGGCGCACCGAGGCGGACCTGAAGGTGGCGCTGCTGCGCGCCTCGCTGGAGCGGCCGCGGGCGCTGCCGCTGCTGCTGGCCGGTGACCGCGATGTGCGCGATGCTCTGACCGATCCGAACGGATCACGTTCGACGGAGCGGCGCGAGTTGCTGGATGCCAAGCTGGAAGATCTGGTGGTGCAGACCAACGCCTCGGTCATCTATGTGGTCGGGCTCGACGGTATTGCGATTGCTTCCAGCAACTGGCGCGAACCGACCAGCTTTGTCGGCAACGACTATGCGTTTCGCGCCTATTTTTCCGGGGCGATGAAGGATGGTTCCGCCGAACATTTTGCACTCGGCAGCGTCAGCAAGCGGCCGGGGCTTTATATATCACAGCGGGTGGGGCCGGTTGATGCGCCGCTCGGCGTGGTGGTCGCCAAGATGGAGTTCGACCAGCTGGAGGCTGAGTGGCGCAATTCCGGCCGGCCTTCCTACGTGGTTGATACCAACCATGTCGTGCTGGTTTCGAGCGTGCCGTCCTGGCGGTTCATGACGACGCAGCCGCTGCATCCGGAAGATCTCGGCGCTATCAGGGAAAGCCTGCAATTCGGCGATGCGCCGCTTCTGCCTTTGCCATTCTCGCGCGAAAAGATGGTGGGCGACGCGGCCGCGACCATGTGGGCAGTGATGCCGGGCGAGGCGGGCCCGCAGGACTTTTTGCGCATCACTGCGGCAATCGCCTCGACGCCGTGGCGGTTTGAATACCTGATGCCGATCCGGCTGCCGCTTGCCGACGCCATGCGCGAGGCGCGGCTGACGGCGCTTCTGGGCTGGGTCGCGCTGGTGGCGCTGGCGGGGCTGCTGTTGCGGCGCCGTCAGGTGACGGTGATGACGATTGCCCGTGAACAGCGGGCGCGCGAGGAGCTGGAAGAGCGGGTGGCGGCGCGCACCATCGATCTCAGTCTGGCGCGCGACCGGCTGCAGGCAGAGATCACCGACCACGAGGCGACCGATCGCAAATTGCAGGCGGTGCAACAGGATCTGGTGCAAGCCAACCGGCTGGCGATCCTGGGGCAGGTGGCGGCTGGCGTGGCGCATGAAATCAACCAGCCAGTGGCGACCATCCGCGCCTATGCGGACAATTCCAAGGTTTTTCTAGCGCGTGGGAAAACTGAAAATGCGGTGGAAAATCTTGGCCTGATTGCAGCGCTGACGGAGCGGATCGGTGCGATTACCGAAGACTTGAAGGCGCTTTCTCGAAAAGGGCGCTCGGAAGCGGTTCCGGTTCTGCTGCAGGACGTTTTTGATGGTGCGCTGATGCTGGTGCGCAGTCGTTTTACCGGGCGACTGGATACGTTGACGATCTTTCCGCCGCCGCAAGGTCTTGCAGTGATGGGCAGCCGGCTGCGGCTGGAGCAGGTTTTTATCAATCTCATCCTCAATGCGCTTGAAGCAGTTGAAGGGCAGGGTGACGCCCATATCACTGTGACCACCGAAGTCGCGGGTGAGCGTGTGGCGATCCGCGTCTCCGACAATGGGCCGGGTGTGCCGGAAAAAATTCTGGCGGCGATGTTCGAGCCGTTCAATTCTTCCAAGGATCGCGGTCTGGGGCTCGGGCTGGTGATCTCCAAGGATATCGTTTCCGATTATGGCGGCCGCATCGAGGTGGAAAGCGCGCCGGGCCATACCTGTTTCACCGTGTTTCTGGCGCGAGCGGTGGTGGACGATTTGATTGAAGAGGAAAAACCATGAGCAGGACGGAGAAGGTTTTCCTTATCGATGATGACGCCGATCTGTTGCGCGCCACCGCACAGACGCTTGAGCTGGCGGGTTTCGAGGCGGCGCTGTTTACCTCCGCTGCCGACGCGCTGTCGCGGCTTGATGCCGGGTTCGAAGGTGTCATCGTTTCGGATATCCGCATGCCGGGATTGGATGGTCTGGAACTCTTTGAGCGCGTGCGGGATATGGATGCGGAACTGCCGGTGATCCTGATGACCGGGCACGGTGATATCCCGATGGCGGTGAAGGCCATTCAGGACGGGGTCTATGATTTTATCGCCAAACCGTTTGCCACCGATCGGTTGATACAATGTATTCGCCGGGCTGCTGAAAAACGCCGGCTGACGATGGAGAATCGCCATCTGCGACAGGTGGCGGCGGAAGGTGGGGCGGGGCCGCAGCTGCTGGGCCAGACGCCCGTCATGGTGCGGCTGCGCCAGACGCTGAAGCAGATCGCCGATACCGATGTTGACGTGCTGGTGACGGGAGAAACCGGCAGCGGCAAGGAAGTGGTCGCCAGCCTGCTGCATCAATGGGGCAGGCGTGCGCAGGGGCATTTTGTGGCGCTGAACTGCGGCGCCTTGCCGGAACAGATCATCGAGAGCGAGCTTTTTGGCCACGAGCCGGGTGCCTTTACCGGGGCGCAGAAGAAGCGCGTCGGACGCATCGAGCATGCCGATGGCGGCACGCTGTTCCTCGACGAGATCGAGAGCATGCCGATGTCGACGCAGGTGCGCATGCTGCGTGTGCTGGAAATGCGCGAGGTGGCGCCACTCGGCACCAACGATATAAGGCCGGTCGATCTGCGCGTGGTGGCGGCGGCCAAGGTGGATCTCGGTGATCCGGGGCAGCGGGCGAGCTTTCGCGAGGATCTTTATTACCGGCTGAACGTGGTGTCCTTGTCTATCCCGCCGCTGCGGGAGCGGCGTGAGGATATCGTCCTGCTGTTTCACTATTTTGCCGAGAAAGCGGCGCGGCGCTTTTCGCGCGATGTGCCGGCCATGTCCGACGCCGTCACGCGCTATCTTGCCGATCACCATTGGCCGGGCAATGTGCGCGAGCTTTCGCATTTTGCCGAACGCATCACGCTGGGGCTGGAGCCGGTACCGCTCTCGGGCGGTGCCAGTTCGGAGAGGGGAGGGGGCACAATTATGTCCTTGCCCGAACGGGTCGACGCGCACGAGGCGGAGATCATCCGCGACACGCTGACCTCTTTCGGCGGCAATGTGCAGCAGACGATTGCGGCCCTGAAGATCCCGCGAAAGACGTTTTACGACAAGCTGCAGCGCTATGGCATCGTGCGCTCCGACTACGCCGAGCGCTGAGGGCGGCGTTTACCTGACCGAGTTTCGTAGAATGATTTTTTGACCTGTTTTGTGTCAACGAAATCAGATGCATGCGTGACGAATAGGGTAGATTTCCTCATGCTTTGAGGGGTGCCGGGATGGCACGACGAGGGGTGTCCGAAAGGACCTGTTAACCTTTATTTTCTATCTCTTATCCGTTCGTGCCCCTCCTGTCCTTCGTTCGGTGCCCATGCAGTTTTCTCGTACAAATCCATCCCAGAAAAACGAAAAAGACATCGCCGAGGACGGCGGATCGCAGCCCGTGGAAACCGCAACGTCCTTGGCGGAGCGGGAGGCGGTCTATGCGGCAGCCCAGGCGCGCAAAGATCTTCTGGCCCGCATGCAGGCGCCGGTTCAGCTCTCCGCACAGGCGCGGCAGGCCGCTGCTGCTGCAGCGACGGCTTCTGCCGATGCCGCACGCGCCAAGGAGGATGAGGCCTGGCAGCAGGCGTTTCGTCTGGCGCCGAATGTGCGGTTTACCCGTACCCCGGAAACGGCTCTGTCGCTGCGCCATGCCGATGCGCATGAGCCGGCGGCGGCCGTGATGCCGGATGCCTATGCCCAGCTTTCGATCGAAGGTGCAGGCGAACACGCTGCCCGCAAGGTCGCTGCCGCTCCGGTCGTGGACGGCGAAGCTGAACGGCTGGCTGCCGAGGTGGCCGCAAAGGCTGCCGCGGCGGAAGCGTTTCGCAATTCTCTGCCCAGAACGGGTTCACCGCTGATCGTGCCGCGGCGTGTGCCCGCGGTCTCCGGTCCCGTTGCTGCGGCTGTCACGACGCCGGTGCCGATGACGCCGATCAGTGGTCCCGTTTCCCAGATCCCTGCGTCCCAGCAGGTCCCGGCTCAGGGTCCGGCGCAGGCCGATGTGCAGCAGATGGTCGCCACCACTGCGCCCGTCGCCGCGCCCTCGATCCTGATGCCGGATGGTTTTGATGGATATGTCGCAGTAGCGCCGCAGACGCCTGCGATGCATCCGAAATTCTCGTCCAGCGGTTCGGTCGATACGATTGCCGGATTGCAGCAGCTGGCCGCCGCCATGCGTCGCGGCCTCGTGCAGAGCATGCCGACCCCGGCCGGTTCGCTGGTGGCAAACGATGTGGCGCCGATGGCTGTCGCGCCCGTTGCTGCCGTAACGGTACCGCAGGCTGAAGCTGCAACGGAACAGACGGCGGCGCCAGTTGCCGTTTCCGATTTCGCCTTCTGGGAAATGATGCCGTTCGATGTCGCCGAAATCCCGCCGATGTCGGATGCGTTGCATGGCCACCAGATCGCCACGCCGGTGGAAAAGCCGGTTGCTGCGGCACCGCTGCCGGTGATCGTGCAGACACCACAGCCGGCAAAGCCCGTGATGGCGCCGGAAATGCTGATGCTGCTGAACTCCAAGCGTTTTTATGCACCTGCGGGTTCGGTCGTTGCGCTCTACCACGAAGTGGCGACTGCCAGGCACGCCGAAGTTGCTGCCGAACTGCAGTCGCTGCCGCCGCTTCTGCAGGCGGCGATCGAAGGCCCGGTAAGCCATGCGACGCAGCCGACCGTGCAGGCCACACCTGCGCCAGCGATGCCCATGCCCGTGCCCGCCAACCAGCAGGCCGTGCCTGTGGCGCCGATTGTTGCCAATGCGCATCCGATGATGCGCGCCGGTGCTATGCAGGCCGCAGCCATGCTGCAGCCGATGGTTTCCGCCGTCGCAACGCCGGTGGCAACGCATTCGCCGCTCACCCGGACGACGGCTTTCGTGCAGCCGGCGCCGGTTGCCGCCGAACCGGTTGCCGCTCCCGCCGTGACGGCCTTCAGCGCGGCACCTGCTTTCGGTGGACCTTCGTTTGGCGGCCCTTCCTTCGGTGCGCATGCTTTTGGCGGTTCTGCTTTTGGCGGTTCTGCTTTCGGTGTGCCGGCTTATGCGGCGCCGATCATTCCGGCTGCCGAGCCGACGCCTGCTGCCCCGGTGGTGGAGACGGTGACCGAGGTTGCCGCAGTCCAGGCTGCGGTTGAAACGGCTCAGGCGGCTGTTGCTGCACCGGTTCCGACGCCGAGCAATGTGACCATCACCGTTCCGGCCGCCACGCCGGCCCGTGCGCAGACCGTGCGTCCGAGCCTTGCCGAATACGAGTTTCCGCCGATCAGCCTGTTGCAGGAACCGCGCGGCGAGCGTGGTCAGGCCATGCAGCCCGACGCGCTGCAGCAGAGCGCCGGCCTTCTCGAAAGCATTCTCGAAGATTTTGGCGTCAAGGGCGAGATCATCGACGTGCGTCCCGGTCCGGTCGTCACGCTTTATGAATTCGAACCGGCACCGGGTGTGAAGTCTTCCCGCGTCATCGGCCTCGCAGACGATATCGCCCGTTCGATGTCGGCACTGTCTGCTCGCGTCGCCGTCGTGCCCGGCCGCAATGTCATCGGTATCGAACTGCCGAATGCCGTGCGCGAAACCGTGTTCTTCCGCGAACTGATCGAGTGCGAGGATTACTGGGAAACCAAACATCGCCTCGCGCTTTGCCTCGGCAAGACGATCGGTGGCGAGCCGGTCATCGCCGAACTCGCAAAGATGCCGCATCTGCTGGTGGCCGGCACGACCGGTTCGGGCAAGTCCGTTGCCATCAACACGATGATCCTGTCGCTTCTCTACCGGCTGCGCCCGGAAGAATGCCGCCTGATCATGATCGATCCCAAAATGCTGGAACTGTCGGTTTATGACGGCATCCCGCACCTGCTGACGCCGGTCGTCACAGACCCCAAGAAGGCAGTTCTCGCGCTGAAATGGGCTGTGCGCGAGATGGAAGACCGTTATCGCAAGATGTCGCGTCTCGCCGTTCGCAATATCGACGGTTACAACCAGCGCGCCGCTGCGGCGCGTGAGGCCGGCGAGGTGATCAAGGTCAACGTGCAGGTCGGGTTCGACCGCCACAATGGCGAGATCGTCTACGAGGAACAGGAGATGGACCTCGCGCCGATGCCTTATATCGTTGTCATCATCGACGAGATGGCCGACCTGATGATGGTGGCTGGCAAGGAAATCGAAGGTGCCGTTCAGCGTCTGGCGCAGATGGCGCGTGCCGCCGGTATCCATGTGATCATGGCGACGCAGCGTCCCTCGGTCGATGTCATTACCGGCACGATCAAGGCAAACTTCCCGACGCGCATCTCCTTCCAGGTGACGTCGAAGATCGACAGCCGCACCATTCTGGGCGAACAGGGCGCGGAAAACCTGCTCGGCCAGGGCGACATGCTGCATATGGCCGGCGGTGGACGCATTTCGCGTGTGCATGGTCCGTTCGTCTCGGATGCCGAGGTCGAACATGTGGTCAAGCACCTGAAGCTTCAGGGCCGTCCGGAATATCTCGGCACCGTGACCGAGGACGAGGAAGAGGGCGGCGCCGACGAGGCGACTGACGAAGCCGTGTTCGACAAAGGTGCCATGGGTGCCGAGGACGGCGGCGACGATCTTTACGAAAAGGCCGTCAAGGTCGTTCTGAAGGATCGCAAATGCTCGACCTCCTATATCCAGCGCCGTCTGTCGGTGGGGTATAACCGCGCCGCGTCGCTGGTGGAACGCATGGAACAGGAAGGTCTGGTTGGCCCGGCCAACCATGTCGGCAAACGCGAGATCATCGGTGATGGTCGCGGGCCGCAGGGTTCCGGTCTGGACGACTGAGGTTTTTACCTCGGATGTGAATGATGGGAGAGGGTCCGCTTGCGGGCCCTTTTTCGTGTGCAGCTTGGCGGGCGCGATCCAAAACTTGACGGCCATCCTCGCCTTTCAATAGAACAGTGCGGCTGCGATCTCTGTTTCGCGGGGTGTCCTGGAGGATGTTTTCTTGAGAAATTCCGTTGCCCTTCTCGCCGGTGCCAGCGCGCTGGCGGTTTCCGTTTTTGCTCCGCCGGCCCATGCCCAGGTGGCCGATGCGATCACCATCTACAATGCACAGCACGAGGGGCTGACGAAGGAATGGGCGGAGGCGTTCAAGGAGGATACCGGCATTGTCGTGACCATCCGCAACGGCTCCGACATGGAATTCGCCAACCAGATCGTGCAGGAGGGGGAAAACTCTCCGGCAGACGTTTTTCTGACCGAAAACTCGCCGGCCATGGCGCTGGTGGATGGCAAAGGCCTTTTCGAGCCTGTTGCCGCCGATACGCTGGCGCAGGTGCCCGAACAATTCAGGCCGTCTAACGGTCACTGGATCGGGGTGGCGGCGCGCTCGACCGTGTTTGCCTATGACAAGACGAAACTTTCCGCAGACAAGCTGCCGAAATCCATGCTCGACCTCGCCACGCCGGAATGGAAGGGGCGCTGGGCGGCCTCACCTTCGGGGGCCGATTTTCAGGCGATTGTCGGTGCCTTGTTGCAGTTGAAGGGCAGGGACACGACGGAAAACTGGCTGGAGGGCATGCAGGCCAATTACACCGCCTACAAGGGTAATTCGATCGCCATGAAGGCAGTCAATGCCGGGGAGGTGGAGGGCGCGCTGATCTACCACTATTATTATTTTGGCGATCAGGCCAAGACCGGCGAGAACAGCAACAATGTCGGCCTGCATTATTTCAAGGGGCAGGATCCGGGCGCCTTCGTTTCGATTTCCGGCGGCGGCATTTTGAAATCCTCCAAACACAAGGAGCAGGCGCAGGCCTTTCTGGAATGGCTGACCGGTGAAGGTGGCCAGCGGGTTTTGCGCGATGGCACATTCTTCGAATATGCGGTGGGCAAGGGCCAAGCCTCCAACAAGGCGCTGGTGCCGCTGGCCGAGCTCGACGCGCCAAAAGTGGAGCCATCGACGCTCAACAATGCGCAAGTGACCGACCTGATGACCGAGGCGGGGATTTTTTGAGGCGCGACAGCCGTTTTTCCCTCCCGCCCTTTTCAGGCTGGCCATGACGTCATCCGTTTCAGATATCGCAGTCCCTCTGGCTCGACACAGGCATCGCCTCGGTGCGTCGTCATGGACGTTTTTGATCGCCGTCGTGGTGGCGCTGCTGGCGCTTGTGCCGCTCGGTTTCGTGATCTGGGCGACCATCGCGACCGGCCCGGAGATGGCCTATAAGCTGATCGCGCGGCCGCGTGTCGGCGCGCTACTCACCAACACCGTGCTTCTCGTGTCGATAACCGTGCCGATCTGTGCCGTGCTGGCGGTGGCGCTTGCTTTTCTGACCGAGCGAACCGACATGCCGGGCAGGCGGCTGTGGGCGTGGCTGTGCATCACGCCGCTCGCCGTGCCGGCCTTCGTGCATTCCTATGCCTGGATCGGGCTGTGGCCGGGCCTGCATGGCCTGCCCGCCGGCGTGGCGATTTCCGTCACCGCCTATTTCCCTCTTCTCTACCTGCCCGTTGCCGCAGCGCTTCGCCTGCTCGATCCGGCGCTGGAGGATCAGGCGTCATCACTGGGGCTTTCGCCACTTGGCGTGTTTCGTCGGGTGGTTTTGCCGCAATTGCGGCTTTCGCTGTGCGGCGGCGCGCTGCTGGTGGGTCTGCATCTACTGGCCGAATACGGGTTGTTTGCGATGATCCGCTTCGACACGTTTACGACGGCGATCGTTGAGCAGTTCCAGTCGACCTATAACGGTGTCGCCGCGCATATGCTGGCACTGGTGCTCGTTCTGTGCTGTTTTGCGCTGATCGGGTTCGAAGCTATTTTGCGTGGACGCAGCCGTTATGCCCGGCTGGGCTCCGGCGTGGCGCGGGTGGCGGGCGTGGTGCGGCTGGGACGCTGGCGTTATGCGGTGATGGCTCTGCCGGCGCTGACCGCGGCCTTTGCGCTCGGCATTCCGGCCTATACGCTCTCACGCTGGCTGATTGCCGGCGGCGCAACAATCTGGCGGATGGACGAGATCGGGCTGGCGCTTTTGCAGACGCTGACGATCTGCGTGATCGGCGGGTTTTTCACGGTGCTGGCGGCGTTGCCCATCGCCTGGCTTTCGGTACGCCGGCCGGTCAGATCCAGCCGGCTGGTGGAGAGCTGTTATTATCTGGCGAGTGCGATGCCGGGCGTCGTGGTGGCCTTGGCGCTGGTAACCGTGACGGTGCGGGTGGCGCTGCCGCTTTACCAGACCGTTGCGACGATCACGCTCGCCTATGTCATCATGTTCCTGCCGCGCGCGCTGGTGAGCCTTAGAACCAGCATCGCGCAGGTGCCGGTGGAGCTGGAACAGGCAGCCGCCAGCCTCGGGCGCTCACCGGCGCGGGCGCTGATGGCGACCACGGTGCGACTGGCGGCGCCGGGGGCTGCGGCCGGCATGGCGCTCACCTCGCTCGGTATCCTCAACGAGTTGACGGCAACACAGATGCTGGCACCGAACGGCACGCGCACGCTCGCCATGGCCTTCTGGGCGCTGTCGAGCGAGATCGATTATGCCGGTGCCGCGCCTTATGCGTTGCTGATGGTGGTGTTTTCACTGCCGATGACATGGCTTCTCCATCATCAATCCAGAAAGATCGCAGGCCGATGACATTTTTGCAGGTACGGGGTCTGCGCAGGCATTTTGGCAGCGTTGCGGCGCTCGATGGGGTCGATCTGACGGTGGCCGCCGGCAGCCGCACGGCGATCGTCGGGCCGTCCGGCTGCGGCAAGACCACGCTTCTGCGGATGATCGCCGGTTTCGATGTGCCCGATGGTGGTTCGATCACAGTGGATGGCGTGCTTCTTGCGGATGAACAGATGCAAGTGCCGGCGCATAAACGCGGCATCGGGCTGGTGGCGCAGGATGGCAGCCTGTTTCCGCATCTGACGGTGTCCGACAATATCGGTTTCGGGCTGGAGAAGAATTTTGCCGGCCGCGACGCCCTGATCGATGAACTGATCGACATGGTGGGGCTGGAGCGCTCGATGCTGTCGCGCAAGCCGGAACAGCTTTCCGGCGGCCAGCAGCAGCGCGTCGCGCTGGCGCGGGCGCTTGCCCGCAAACCGCGGTTGATGCTGCTGGACGAGCCGTTTTCCGCGCTCGACACGGGTTTGCGCGCGCAAACGCGGCGGGCGGTGACGGAGGTGCTGGCGGCAGCCGGCATCACCACCATTCTCGTCACCCATGATCAGGCAGAAGCCTTGGCCTTCGCCGATCAGGTGGCGGTGATGCGCGGCGGAAAGTTTGCGCAGGTGGGCAGCCCACGCGACATCTATGCACGGCCGGTGGATGCGGCCACGGCGCGGTTTTTAGGGGAGGCGATCGTGCTTCCGGCGGAGATTTCCGATGGTTTCGCGGAGTGTGCGCTGGGCCGTGTGGCGGTCGATGGCGGTGCGAGGTCGGGCACAGCGGAAATCATGGTGCGGCCGGAGCAGATCGAGGTTCTGCCGTTCCATGAGGGGGCCGAGGGCGTTGCAGGGATTGCTTCGCAGATCGATTTCTGTGGGCCGAGTTATGATGTGACGATCACCACCGAAGGACCGCAGCCGTTTGTGATGCGGTTGAGCCTGCCGAGCCGGAATATTTTAGGCGAGGGGGATCGGCTGCGGCTGCGTGTGGCGGGGAAGGTGCATGTGTTCGGGGGGTGAGGCCGCGGCGGCTGGTCGTCAACTGCCGCTGGTCCCGATGCAAATACACATTGAGCGCATCGCGGTTCCTGCTGATCGTTTCCGAGCGTCGAAATCCGCGATGCCTTTGCCGCTGAAAATCAGGGCGTCATCAATACACGGCCGATACGGCCGCGTTCTTCCGCGCGACGATGTGCCTTTGCGGCTTCCGTAAGCGGGAAAGTGGCGTCGATCGGAATTTTCAGATCGCCGGATTTTGCCATTTCGAACAATTCGGTGATCAGCCTGCGTGGTTCCTCATCGCCCATTTCCGGGCCGAGAAGGCAACCGATGACCGTCTTTCGATGCTTCAGAAGGTCGCCGGCATCGATCATCGTGTTGCGGCCGCCGAATACGCCGATCAACACGGCATTGCCGCCATCCTTCAAAACGCCGAGCGCATCGACCAGGGCGTCGCCGCCGATCGTATCGATGATGACATGGACCTCATTGCCGCCGAGCAGGGTTCGGATCTGCTCGCTGGCTGTCTTTTCGCCGACGACTATTGCGTCGTTCAGGCCGTATTCGCGAATGCGTGCCAGCGATTCCGGCCGGGTGCCGGTGCCGATGACACGGGCGCCGAGCCCGGCGGCTAGCTGAACGGTCGCAAGACCGACGCCACCGGCAGCACCAAGGACAAGAACCGTCTGACCGGGTTTGGCCTTCGCCAGATGCAGCGCCCAGGCAGCGGTACCGGGACCGACCGGAATGGTCGAAGCGACGCCAATGTCGAGACCATCCGGAATGGCAAATGTGTTACGGGCCGGGGCTGCCCGCAGTGCGGCATGCGACCCTTTCCAATGGAAGGTCGTGACCTTCTGGCCGATGGCAAAGTTGGTGACGTTCTTTCCGAGCCCGACGATTTCACCGGCGGCGGCATAACCCGGCACTTCGTTTTTCCCCGGCGTCAGATCGCGCCGGCCGGCCAGATCACCACCTTCGATGCTGATCGCCTCGACCCTGATGAGAACCTCGTCATCGGCCGGGACCGGATCGGCAATGTCTTCGTAGTGCAACACATCGGGGGGGCCGGGTTCGTGATAAATTACCGCTTTCATGAAGTCATGTCTCCTGTCGTATGGGATGCTCGACGGAGAGCCGGATGCTGCAGACCCGGCGCTGGCCGTCCTGCATCCATATAGCCACGCGGTGGAGTCACTTTTAGACGTGACGGGAGCGAAGGCGCAATAAACGAAGCGGAATGCTGTTTCGTGACCTGCCCGGAAGACCCCTGTGCGTTCAGGGGGAAGCGGGTTTTGCGCTTTCGCAATGACGGCCGCGCGCGAAATGCGCGCGGCTGGTCACGGGAAATTGCCCCTTGTCCGTTCCAGCATCACACCCTCGCCCCACTCGCCTTGTCAAACAGATGCGCCTTGCCGGCATCGACCGTAACACCGATATCGTCGCCGAAGCGGATGTCGAGGCGTTCGCGGAACAGGCAGGAGATCTGCTCGTCGTGGCTCAGCACGCGGGCAAAGATTTCCGAGCCGGTGCCTTCGACGATATCGACGCGGCCGGCAATGCCGTTTGCATCGGCGCGGATATGTTCCGGGCGGATGCCGTAGACCAGCTTGCGGCCGCCGAGTTTGGCGGTGTCAGCGCCGGGCGGCAGTGGCAGGACGAGGCCCTTGTCGCTGCGGAACACGCCTTCCTCGATCTTGCCATCGATGAAGTTCATGGCCGGCGAGCCGATGAAGCCGGCGACAAAGAGGTTGGCGGGGCGGTCGTAGAGGTCGAGTGGCGCGCCGACCTGTTCGATACGGCCATCCTGCAGCACGACGATCTTGTCGGCCATGGTCATCGCCTCGATCTGGTCGTGGGTTACGTAGATGATCGTCGTGCCGATACGCTGATGCAGTGCCTTGATTTCGGCGCGCATCTGCACGCGCAGTTTGGCGTCGAGGTTGGAGAGCGGTTCGTCGAACAGAAACACCTGCGGATCGCGCACCAGCGCGCGGCCCATGGCGACGCGCTGGCGCTGGCCGCCGGAAAGCTGACGGGGGTAACGGTCGAGCAGTTTTTCGAGGCCGAGAATGGCGGCGGCGCTTTCCACCTTGCGGCGGGTCTCGGTGGCATCGGCCTTCTTGAGTTTCAAGGCGAAGGCCATGTTGTCGGCCACCGTCATGTGCGGATAGAGCGCATAGTTCTGAAACACCATGGCGATGTCGCGGTCGCGGGCCGGCAGGTGCGAGACCTCGCGCGGGCCGATGCGGATGGCACCACCCGAGATTTCCTCAAGACCGGCGACCATACGCAGCAGCGTGGATTTTCCGCAGCCGGATGGGCCAACGAGGACGACGAATTCGCCATCGGCAATATCGACGCTAAGACCGTTGATGACTTCGACGGCGCCAAAACGCTTTTCGATGTTCTGGATGTTGACTGTAGCCATGGGTGAAAATCCTCCCGATTTCCAATTGAGTTTTCAGCCGCCCTTGACCGCGCCGGCGGTGAGGCCCGCGACGATCTGTTTCTGTGCGAACATGGTCAGCACCAGAACCGGCAGGGTGACGATCAATGCGGCGGCGGCGAGCGGCCCCCAGCTGACCTGTTCGAAGGACAGCATGTTGTAGACGGCGACCGGTAGCGTGCGGGTCTCGCGGCTGGCGAGCACGATGCCGAAGACAAAATTGTTCCACGAGAAGATCACCGCCAGGATGAAGGCGACGACGATGCCGGGTTTGGCGATCGGCAGCGCCACGAGGCGAAAAACCTGCCAAGAGGTGGCGCCGTCTATGCTGGCGGCTTCTTCCAGTTCCTTTGGTGTCGTCTCGAAATAACCTATCATGATCCACACGACGATCGGCACGGTGACGACGAGATGGATGATGATCTGCGGCAGCAGCGTCCCGAGCAGGTTCATCCATTGGAACAGCAGGAATAGCGGAATGAGGAAGGATAGGCCGGGCGTCATGCGGGCGATCATGATGACCATCGCGGCGCGCTCCGCCTTCAGCCGCGCGATGCCGTAGCCGGCCGGCACACCGATGATCAACGCGAGCAGCGTGGCGGCTCCGGTGACGAGGACCGAATTCCAGAAATAGAGAAGAAAGTTGTTCTCCTCGAAGACCTTTGCGTAATTCGACCAGGCGACGCGTTCGGGGATCAGGATTGGCGGATAGGCGCCGTTGTCGATCTCGAATTTCAGCGATAGCGAGATCATCCAGATGAAGAACAGGATGACAGGCGAGATCATGATGAAAGCGGCGAAGAACAGGCCGATACGGTTCCATACACGATAGGTCATCAGCGGTCCTCCATGTCGGACCAGTTGGTGCGGGCGCGAACCATCATCAGCACGAAGGACAGCGCCACGATGACGACGAAGAACACGACGGCCATGGCCGATCCGTAACCGATGTCGTAATAGGCAAAGGCGGTGTTGTAGAGGTAGATGTTGATGGTTTCCGACGCCGTGCCGGGCCCCCCTTGCGTCATCGCGTAGATGATGTCGAAGCTTTTGACCGCATCGATGGAGCGAATGATGACGGCGATCATCAGGAAGGGCGCGATCATCGGCAGTGTCAGGTACCGAAACTTCTGCCAGGCATTGGCGCCGTCGATTTCGGCACTTTCGTAAGGTTCGCGTGGAACCGCGGCGAGACCGCCGAGCACGATCAGCATGATCAGCGGTGTCCATTGCCAGGTCTCGACCAGAACCAGAGACGGGATGACCGTCGACTGGTTATAGATCCATTCCTGCGCGCCGATGCCGACCAGCGACAGAAGATAGTTGAGAACGCCGAGCTGCGGGTGGAACATCATCGTCCAGACCAGCGCGATGGCGACCGGGGTCGCCATCATCGGCATGACGAACACGCCGCGCAAAAAACCGCGCAGCGGGAACTGGCCGTCGAAAACGAGGGCGGCAAGCGTTCCGAGAAACAGCGGCGCCACGACCGATAGAACGGTGTAGATCGCCGTATGCCACATGCTTTCCCAGAACCGCATGTCGCCCGCGAGCCGGACATAGTTGTCCAGCCCGATGAAGGTCTGCTCCTGTCCCAAGGTCCAGGAATTGACGCTCATCCAGAGGGTGAACACCCAGGGAAAAACGATGACTGCGCCGATGACCACCAGGGCCGGGACGACGAAGGGCCAGTAATTGGGGGCAAGCCTTGGCGGCTTCACCCCTTTTTCTGTCACGGCGTCTGCCGCGGTCGTATCAACGGTCACGGAAGCCATTATCCCTCGCTGCGTGCCAGAACCGGTGCGAACTGTTCGCCGGCCTTTTTCAGCTCGGCTGCCGGATCTGCGCCGCCGATCATGTTGGTGAGCGCCACGCCATAGATGTCGCGGAACTCGGTGACGGGGATGATGACCGGCAGCGCCAGCTGCGAAACCTTGCCGGAGGCAACCACGGCATCCACCCATTCTCCCGGCATGGTGACGCCTTCGCGCACCTTGGCGTCGTCGAGGATCGACTGACGATACGGCACGCCGGCGCCGGCCTGCAGCAGATGCGCCCCCATTTCATGGGAGATCGCCCATTGGCAGAAGAGGTAGGCGGCTTCCTTCTTGGTGCTGGCGGCGGTGACGCCGAGGCCATCGCCGAACGTGCCGGCGGCCTGCGCTGCCGGACCCTTCGGGATGACGCTGTAGCCGGTCTTGCCGACGACGCGGGATTTTTCCGGGTTTTCGATCGGCGGGGCAAAACCGACGCCATCGAACCACATGCCGACCTTGCCCTGCAGGAAGGCGGATTGTGCCTCGGCCCAGTTGAAGCCGGAGACACCGACCGGGGCGGCCTTGGTCATCAGCGTCTGGTACATTTTTGCGGCTTCGACGGCTTCCTTGCTATCGCTGGCGATCTTGCCATCGACGATCGGGGTCGCACCGTAACCCAGCATCAGCGAGGTCCAGACCGGCGTGTTGGCATTTTTTAGCCCACGCGCGACGAAACCGAACGTATTGGTGGATTTGTCCGTCAGTGCTTCCGCCGTGGAAACAAGTTCCTCGAAACTCTGCGGATATTTCAGGCCCTTGGCGTCGAACAGTTCCTTGTTCCAGTAGACGATCCAGTAATCGACGGAGAAGGGCAGGGAGCGCAAAGTGCCATCGGCATCCTTGGCGAATTTCAGCCCGGCTTCGGCAAAGTCGCCCTCGACCATGGATGGGTCGGTGAGGCTCGGATCCTTGAAGAAACCGGAAAGGTCGGCCAGCCATTTGCCCTTTTCATACTGGCGTTTCTGCACATGGTAGCTCAGGTGCACGACGTCGAAGCTGGGGCGGCCGGATGACAGTTCGATCGTGGTCTTCTGGCGCTGCTGCTGTTCGGGCGTGGCTTCGGCGTTGACCTTGATGCCGGTCAGCGCCTCGAAATCCTTCAGGTATTTCAAGAGAATTTCGCCGCGCGGGCTTTTGACGAGGTTCACTTCCAGCGTTGTGCCGGCAAAGCGTTTCCAGTCGACTGCGGCAGATGCCGGGCGGGCGCCGACAAGGCCTGCGGCACTAAGCGCTGCGGAACCTGCCAGAAAATTGCGGCGGGTCGGGGTCCAGAGTGATGATGTCATGATGTCCTCCTCCAAGGTTTACCGGGATCTCCTCATCCCGGCTCATGAACGTTGAAATTCTGCTTGTCCTAGATCCTGAGGGCGCGGTCCCTCGCATGTCCGATATGCTTGACGAGTGCTGCGACCGCATCCTCGGCGGAACGACGCTCGATGGCTTCCAGAACGGTCATATGCTCGCCCATGACCGAGGCGACGCGGCCGTTGATGCGAAAGCGTTCCTGGTTGATCAGCCGCATCTTGATCGAGTTGACGCGGTAGACATTCGAGATGATGCGGTTGCCGAGCGCATCGATGAAAGCGTCATGCATGCCCCAATCGACCGCCTGCGCTTCCGCCTCCAGTTCCGGCGTCTCGTTTCCGGCAGCAACGGCTGCGGCAAGCTCGCGGTGCTTGGCGATCATCCTGCCGACCAGTTCGTCGGATGCCGAAGCCACGAACAGCGCGACCGCCTCCTTCTCCAGAAACAGGCGCAGCTGAAAGGCTTCCCGGATCAGATGCAGATCGATATGGGCGATCTGCAATCCTCGCTGCGGCACCGTCTTGATCAGTCCCTCGGCCTCCAACCGCGGGATCAGTTCACGGATGGCACCGAGCGGCAGGCCGGTCAGTTCGACAAGCCGGCGCTGCGACACGAACTGGCCAGGCCGAACGTCACGCGCCAGCAGGTGCCGGGTAAAGCTCTCGTAAGCCTTTTCCCGAAGCGTGGGTTCTTCAACCTGCTGGTCGTCATGCCGCGTGGCCATTGCTGTTCCGGTTTTCCTTGTTTCTGCTCAGGCCGCCTTGGTGCGAAAAAGTCCGTCGAAGACATTGCCGAGCTGTTTTTGAACGTCGGTCGATATAGAAAGCAGGGGCGCACGCACCGCAAGCCACTTTTCATCGCCAAGTTCGCGCGCCACCATGGCCTTTACGGCGGGCGTGACCGGATGTTTCAGGAGTTCCACCACGAGTTCCACGACACGGGCGTCCTCACGGCCTTCATTGGCCATGGCGGCAACTTCCGGTGCGGCGAAATTGGCAACGCCGGAAATGGCGCCTTGTCCGCCCAAGCGCACACCCTGAGCCAGATGGCGTTCGTCGCCGATCAGGATGATCAGGTCTGAATGATCCTTCAAGAGCGCCTGTGTGTGCGGCCAGTCGCCGCCCGAATCCTTGACGCCCGTGACGATGCCCGGAAACGCCTCGCGCAGCCGCGCCACCAGCGGCACGCTCAACGTTACCATGGTGACGGATGGGATGTTGTAGACGAGGATGTCGCGGGCCTTGCTGCCAAGCAACGAGAACACCCGCGAGAACCAGCGGAACAGGCCTTCGTCGCTGACATTCTTGAAATAGGAGGGCGGGGCGAGAAGGATGTTGCGCACGCCGCGGTCGAGCGCCTGTCCGGCCTGCTCGGCTGCGTCTTCTGCCGAATCCACCAGCACGCCGACGACGATCTGCTCAGGCGCCACGCCGGCGCTAAGGATCGCCGAAAGCGCGCGCTCGCGTTCCTTCGTGCCGATTGAAGAACCTTCGCCTGTGGTGCCGAACAGGGTGCAGCTGGTGCAGCCGGCGGCAAGACTGCGCTTGGCCTGGGCGATCATCATGTCGAGCACGATGTCACCGTTTTCGTCAAAAGGGGTTGTCAAAGCGACGGAAAGACCGAAGCGGCTCATGAGTGTCTCCTCCACTGATTTCTTAGTGGTAGGTGACTAACATGTCAGTTGTCAACTGATGAGTTGCGAGAGGCGTCGGAGACCCTCGGCGAAGGCCTTGCGGCGCTGGAAGGCTCGATCTTCTGGGGTGCGTCTGTGCCGAGTTATCGGCGCCCGGCCGACTTTTCCGTGTCCGTCTGTTGCGGCGACAGGCGTCTTGCCACCATCTCGGCGGGTTCGGGTCGGCCGAAATGATAGCCCTGGAAAAGGTCACAGCCGAGGCGGCGCAGGGCCTCGGCGTGTTGTTTGGTTTCGATACCCTCGGCGATGACGCCGACTTTCAGCGCCTGCGCGATCTGGATGATCGATTTCAGGATACGGCGCTGTTCGACGGAAACGACGACGTCCTTGACGAGATTGCGGTCGATCTTCAGCCGATCCGGGCGGATTTTCACAAGGCCGAGCAGGGAGGCGTGGCCGGAGCCGAAATCGTCGATTTCGATATCGATGCCGAGCGTACGCAACGCCCGGATACGGTCGAGGATCTCGTCGGAGGATTCGTCGAGGAAGATGGTTTCGACCAGTTCGAACGCGATGCCGTGGAAATCCGCACGTCGCCGCTCCAGTTCGGCCAGCAGTTCGGCGTCGTGAAGCCGGGTTGCAGATACGTTGACGGCAATACGTGGTACGGAAAATCCTTCGGTCTGCCAGCGTTC
The DNA here is from genome assembly GCF_004343585.1 of Neorhizobium sp. JUb45. Taxonomy (GTDB): domain Bacteria; phylum Pseudomonadota; class Alphaproteobacteria; order Rhizobiales; family Rhizobiaceae; genus Neorhizobium. The sequence goes on from NZ_SLYW01000001.1 coordinate 939,991, forward strand.
ACGGTCTTCCAGAACCCGGTCGAGAACAGTGGCGTCGATGCTGTTGGCAAGACCCGCCTCCTGCGCAATGGGCAGGAATTCGAAAGGTGACAATAGACCGCGTGTCGGATGGTTCCAACGCACCAGCGCTTCCAGTCCGGTGATGGCACCGGTTCGGGCATCGATCTGGACTTGATAATGCGGCACGACTTCCCGCCGCTCCAGCCCGCCCTGAAGCTCTGCGGCCAAGGTGCGCCGGGCCAGAAGTTCGTCCTTGAGAGCGGGATCAAAAAACGCGATGCGGTTTCGGCCGAGCCGTTTCGCCTGATAAAGTGCAACATCGGATTCGGTGAGAAGGTTGGCGCCGGGGCGGGCGTCCAGCGTATAGCCGATGCCGATCGAGACGCCCGAACGCAAGATGTCGTTGCCAAAGGTAATTGGCTCTCCAAGTGCCTTCTGCATGCGTCTTGCGATCTGCTCAAGCTCCTGCGTCGTGGCGAAATCGGTCAGCACGATGACGAATTCATCACCGCCGGTGCGGGCCGCCACGGCATTGGCAGGCGCGGCACCGATGATGCGTGACGATGCCACGCGCAACACGTGGTCGCCGGCACCATGGCCGTGGCTGTCGTTGATCTGCTTGAAACGGTCGAGGTCCAGATGCAGCACGGCAAGCGACCGATAGCGGCCGTCTGCCTGCAAGGCGCGCAGTCGGGCGTCAAAGAAATTCCGATTTGGCAGGCCGGTCAGATAATCATGCTGGGCTGCGTGTTCGATCTCGGCATAGCTGTCGGCGAGTTCGCGGGCGCGCTCTTCCAACTGCACCTTCTGGCTTTGCAGCGCGTGGTGTAGCACGACATCGTCGGTCACATCCCATTCAGCGCCGATCACCGAGGGTTCGCCTTCGTCGGTGAGGTAATAATGGCCGCGTGATCGCAGGTGCCGGACCTCGCCGCCGGGCAGCACGATGCGGAACTGCGAGTCATAATGTCCGTGGCTGGCTATGGCTTTGTCGAAATCGGCGTTGGCGCGCAGCATGTCATCGGGATGAATGGCATTCTGCCATGCGTCTGCAGAGACCCGTCTTTCGGTGCGCCCGGTGCGATATATCCGGTGCATCTGGGCATCCCATAGCAGTTCGTCGCGTGCGAGATTGTGCTCCCAGACGCCCATCTGAGATGCGTCGAGCGCAAGTTCAAGCCTGCGGAAGAGATCGCGATACTCGCGCGTTGTCGATGGAGATTTTGCCACTGCTGTCCTCGAATTTCGAGAATATAGTAGGGCTTGCTTATTAACGTAGTGTTTGTATCGGCAAAATCTTTCTATCACTCGGTTTTCCGTCTCTGCGGAACATCCTGCGGGCGTTCGCGGTTGGAAAAGGGATGCCAGGCAATTTTGAGGAGGCTGTCATGCCGGGAACCAACGACATCGTCATGTTCGTCGCTTTTGATCGCAATGCGCGCGGCGAGACCATTCCGGCTTTTACGCCAAGGCAGGCAACGGACGAGGCTGAGGCAGTAAATGCCGTAGAAATACTGGGGGCTCGCCACGCCGGAGCCGTGGCATGGCGGCGGGAATCACTCCCGGCGATCGGCGAAATAGGCGAGCCTCGTATCATTGCCAAGCGCGGCGCCGTGGGTGATTTCGGCTGATTTTTACGCTTTATTGACCATGCTGACGCATTAGTTGGTGCTAAATGAGGCAATATCGTCTTTTGCGCTATGTCATCAATTTTTGTGCTGGACTGCACGTTATGGCTGTGTTTACATCATCTCACTGAATTTGCATTGCGTTGATTTTCCCGCAGCGGATGCATCCACACGAAGCCCAGAACGAGAAACGGTAGTGCCTGATAAAGCCGGATTTCGACATTTATCCCTTCGTGTTCCCACGCACCTGAATACGGATTTGTCGTCCGTTTTCGGGCAGAGACCGCTACGCTCCGATACCGTTCCGCGGCGAGCTGGCTTGTCCAGCGAAATCATAAAAGTGCTCCCCCGATTTGCGATGGCGTTCCAACCGATCGTGGATACGATGACGGGTGGCGTTTTTGCACAGGAAGCGCTTGCCCGCGGACGCGACGGCGAAGGTGCTGCCTCGGTCTTCGACAAGGTGCCGCAATCTGCGCTTCACTTGTTTGAAGCCCTTTGCCGCCAGCGGGCGCTGGAAGCGGTCAAGGAAATCGGCCTCGACGATACGCGGATCAGTCTCAATGTTTCTCCCGAAGCGGTTCTCGATACCGAATTCGGAATTTGCGAGACCATCCGTGTGGCGCGCAGCCTTGGTCTGCATGAACGCCAATTGCTTCTGGAATTCACCGAGAAGGAAAAGGTCGGCGATATTCGCGCGATCCGCGACCTGATCGTGCCGTTCCGCAAGCGCGGCATGATGGTGGCGCTCGATGATTTCGGTGCCGGTTACAATGGCATCCAGACCTTGATGGAGCTGAAGCCCGATGTGGTAAAGTTCGACATGGGGCTGATCAACCGCATCGATACCTGCGAGATGCAGCAGACGCTGATCTCAAGTCTTGCGGAAGCCTGCAGCCGGCTCGACATCATCGTCGTGGCCGAGGGTGTTGAAACGCTGTCGCAGGCGCGCATGCTGCAATCCATCGGGATTGCGCTGATGCAGGGCTATCTTTTCGCCCGGCCGGCGGTCGGCCTGTTACCCACACCGGCTGCCGACATCATGGCGCGGCTGATGTGACGGTAGACGCGGTTCAGGACGGGCAGGCAAGGCTGACGCTTTCCGGAATGCTCGATCTGGCCCGACCCGCCGTGTTGCAGCAATGCCGTGCGCTTGCGCAGCCATATCCGCGTTTCTGCCTTTTCTTCGCCTTTACCGACGGCAACCAACGCGCCGGTGTCGTGCACGTCACCGGCGGCGAATTCGACGCCGTTTGGCGACAAGGGGCGGATCTGATTCGTGGGCTGACCGGTGAGGCCGGGGGCCAAGCCGCCGGCTGGCTGCGTGTCGATTGGGTCGATTCGGTGGAGGCGACCCACTGGGCGCGGCTTCAATCGGCGCTCGGTGATACCAAGCGCAACTATTTCCGTTATGGCATCGCTTTCGATCCGGACTTTCGGCATGCGCTCACGGAGCAGGAGTTGAACGCCAATGCCGTGCTTTATGCCGGCAGTACGGTTACGAACGCCCGGTTCAATCCCGACAATCTGGCCATTTACGGGCGCCTGCGGTTTGGCGCGGAACCGGCGCTTCCGGCGGACGATGCCGAGGTGCTGGTGTTTTCCACCTCCGCAATATTCTGCGACGGCGAGGAACTCCATGCCCTGCATAGCCGTGGTCTGGAAACCGGGCGACGCGTCGTTGGGGCGCTTGATGCTCCAATAGTCAAAGGGATGATCCGATCGGGGTCGGATTTTCTGGCACGCCAGGTGGGTGGCGATGGCCGCTTCGTTTATGGCTATCATCCGTGTTTCGACCGGCAGATCGCCGCCTACAACACGCTTCGCCATGCCAGCACGACCTATTCCATGGTCGAGGCGTTCGAGGTGACGCGGGATCCCGGACTTAAGGTGGCGATTGAAAGATCGCTCTCGCATCTGACGGGGCAGATGATCCGCAGCGTAACTCTTGACGACGGGCGGGAGGGGGCTTTCCTTGTCGATACCGGCGGCGAAATCAAGCTCGGCGGCAATGCTGTGGCCATTCTGGCGCTGGTTAAACATTGCGAGGTGACCGGCGATCGCCGGCACTGGCAGCTGATGGAGAAGCTGGCGATCGGCATTTCTGCCATGCAGGACACGGCCTCGGGCGGTTTCGTGCATGTGCTGGATTTTCCGGGGCTAAAGGTCAAGCAGGCTTTCCGCACGATCTATTACGACGGCGAGGCGGCTTTCGGCCTGATGCGGCTTTACGGCCTGACGCGAGATCCGCGCTGGCTTGCCATTGTCGAGCGGGCATTCGATTATTTCATCCGCGAGGAACACTGGCGTCACCACGACCATTGGCTGGGTTATTGCGTCAACGAGTTGACGCGCTACCGGCCGGAAGAGCGCTATTTCCGTTTCGGCCTGCAGAATGTCGCCGGTTATCTCGATTTCGTCACCGAGCGTATCACCACCTTTCCGACGCTTCTGGAAATTATGATGGCGGCGCGCGACATGCTGGTGCGCATGCGGGCGATGCCCGATCTGCATCATCTTTTCGGCAGTATCGACCTCGAAAAATTCGAGCGGGCGCTGGAGGCGCGCGCACGCCATCTGCTCAACGGCTTTTTCTGGCCGGAAATGGCGATGTTCTTCGGCAACCCGGCGCGCATTGCCGGTTCCTTTTTCATCCGCCATCAGGCCTTTCGGGTGCGGATTGACGATGTCGAGCATTACCTGTCGGGATATGTCGCCTATCTGCGGCATCTCGCCAGCAGTGAGGAATTTCACGATCTCGTCGTCGCGCATGGCAGAGCGCGCATATCGGCGGGACAAGGCGTCTGATTGGCTCAGCCGTGGCTTACCGTTCGCGCAGCGCTTCGCTCGCCTTGTTGAACGGCTTTACCAGATAATCGAACACTGTCTTGGCGCCGGTATGGATGTCGACCGTTGCCACCATGCCCGGCACGATGGGAAAACGTTTTCCCGTGGCGTTGATCAGGGCATCGGCATCGGTCTGGATGAAGACGCGGTAATAATAGACTTCCGGGTCGGCCTCATCGCGCATCGTATCGGGCGAAATGGTGGTGACCTTGCCTTTCAGGTCGCCGTAGACGGCATAGTCATAAGCGGTGATCTTGACGCTGGCATCCTGATCCGGGTGGATGAAGGCAATATCGCGCGGGGCGATACGGGCTTCGATCAGCAGCTTGTCGTCGAGCGGCACGATCGCCATCAGCTTGCCATTGGGTGGAATGACGCCGCCGATGGTGGAGACCTCGATGTCCTTGACGATACCGCGCACCGGCGAGCGCAGGGTTAGGCGGGTGAGCGCATCCCGTTGGCCACGAATGACCGAGGAGAGCGATTCCACCTCGGCGCTGGCCTTTGCCAGTTCCTCGCGCGCCTGCACCACATATTGGGCTTTCGTGTCGACCTTTTTCATCTCCAGTTCGACGACCTGCCGTTTCAGCCGCAGAACCTCGACATTGCTGGCGGCGCCCATGGCGATCAGGCCGGTATTGATCGACAGTTCGTCATTCAGCAGGACGAGCGATTCCGCGATCCATTTCTCCGTCTGCTCGACGCTTTCGCGACGGGCATTGTAGAGATCGGTTTCAGCCCGGATGAGGTCGGGAAAACTGTCCAGTTCCGCCGGGAAGGTCAGGGCGGTCTGGTTGACCTCCGCACGCAGGCGGGCGCTGCTTGCAAGGGCCGCGCGGTATTTGGCAGCACTTTCGCCGACTTCTGATTCCGTAACCGTCGGATCGAGGCGGGCAATGACCTGACCCGGCCAGACGACCATGTCCTGACGTACGTTGAGTTCCGCGAGAATGCCGCCTTCGAGAGACTGGATGACCTGTTCGCGGCTGGTCGGCACCACGCGGCCGGTGCCGCTGGAGACCTCGTCGAGCATGGCAAAATAAGCCCAGACGCCGGCCGCGATGACGAGCACGAAGGCCAGCACGATGATACGCGTGGAGCGGACGAGGCGGGCATCATCCGCTTCCCCGTAGATCCATGAGCGTTCCTCTTCACCGCCATGCCGGTGAATGGTCACGCCATCTCGTTTTTCATGTTTCATGCCGTGGCTTTCGCATGCGCCTGGTTTTGGTCGTCTGAGGTTTGGCGGCGGTCGGTGTCGCTTCCTGCTCGACTTTTGCTGCCGTCGTTTGCTGGAGTTCTGCTGTCTCTTTCGTGATGGTGGCGACCGGCGGAGCAGGCGTAGCTGACGGCTGTGCCGGTTTGATCACGGCCGGCTGCGCCACCGGCGGCGTACCGGCCAGCCGGCGCATGGCGTTATCCTTGCTGTCGTCGAGGGCAATCGCGCCGTTTTCGACGACGATGATGCGGCCGGCCATTTCCAGTACGCGCATCCGGTGGGTGGCAATCACCACCGTGCGGCCATGACTCCATTCGCCGAACTGGCGGATGAAATTGCGCTCCGTCGCCTCGTCGATCGAGGCCGTGGGTTCATCGAGCAGGATGACGGAAGGCTGGCGGATGATCAGGCGGGCGAGCAGAAGCGCCTGCCGCTGGCCGCCCGAGAGGCCGATTCCGCCTTCGAGCAGCACATGTTCCAGACCTTTCGGCAGCTTGCGGATGAACTCGTCGGCGCCAACCATGTTCAGTGCGCCGAGTATCTCGTCGGCCGAGGCGTGTGGTGCGCCGAGCGTGATATTTTCGCGGATCGTGCCGTAGAACAGCCGCGAGTTCTGGGTGAGCAGGCCGACATCGCGGCGCACGTCGGCAGGGTCGATCTGCGGCAGCGATACGGATTCGAGCAGCACTTGGCCGGCAGAGGCTTCGAGCAGGCCGGAAAGCGCTTGCAGAAGCGTGGATTTGCCGGCGCCGTTCTTGCCGAGCACGGCGATATGCTCGCCCGGCCGGATGGACAGATCCCGCACCGAAAGGGCAGGGACGCCGGCTTCCGGGCTGTAACGGAAAACGGCCGACTTGAGGCGATAATCGCCACGAATGCGGGTGAGATGCACACGCGATTCTTCATCCGGGTGATCGACCGGCAGGCGCATCAGCTCGTTGAGGCTGTGCATTGCCACCTTGGCATGCTGCAGGCGGGTCAACACCTGGGCGATCTGCGCCATCGGCGCGATCATCCGCGAGCCGAGCATGGATGCGCCGACAAGCGCGCCGGTCGTCATGTCGCCGGCGATCACCATCGGTGCGCCGACAAAGATGATCACCGCATAAACGCCGGTCTGGACGCTGCCGGTCCAGGTGTTGAGCGTGTTGGCGATATCGCGCGAGCGGATCTGTGCCTCGCCGGTGACGAGGTTGAAGTGGTTCCATTGCTGCTGGAAACGCTCTTCCGCCTGCAGTGTCTTTATATCCTCGATACCCTGTACGGCCTCGACCAGCATGGCGTTGCGAAGAGAGGCTTCGCGCATGGCTTCGCTGGCATGGATGCGGATCTTTCGCTGCGCAAGAATGCCGGGAATGAGCATGGCGAAGATTGCAGCGATCGGCACCAGCACGATGATGCCGCCGATAAACCAGAACAGAACAAGGAAAAGCAGCACGAAGGGCAGATCGGCAACGGCAGTGACCGTGGTGGAGGTCAAAAGCTCTCGCACCTGTTCGAGATCACGCAACTGCGCGATGAACGTGCCGGTGGAGGCGGGGCGGGCGCTGTTCTTGACCCGCAGGGCATGGCCGAAAACAGTGTCCGACATGCGCAGGTCGGCGCGTTTGCCGAGCAGATCGACAACGCCCGTTCGCAGGCGACGCATGAGGAAATCGAAGCCAATGGCAAGCATGACGCCGCTGAACAGCACGTACAGTGTCGGATAGGATTGCGCCGGCACGACGCGGTCATAGACCTGCATGGAAAACAGGATGCCGGTCATGCCCAGAACGTTGGCGACGAAGGATGCCAGCATCACATGGCCATAAGGCCGCAGGTCACGCAGAACGATGCGGCGCAGCCAATTCTTCTGGTAGGGTTTGATATAGGCATCGACACGCTGGTCGGGCACGGCGCGGGCCGGACGCGGAATGAGCAGCCTGTCGACATTGTCCTTCAGTGTTTCCAGCGGAACCGGGGTTTCCAGCCCGCGATCACCACTGAAGGCAAAGCTTGCGAACTCCTTGCCGAGTGCCGTCAGGACGCCGATCCTGCCATCGGAAAGCTGCAGCACGACCGGCAGGTTCCAGCTTGAAAGCCCGGTCGAGCCGGCATTGCCGAACTTGACCTGCAGGCCCATCTGGCGGGCGATGCTGCGGATCATTTCCGGCTCGTCGCTGAGTTCGTCCCATTCGGCGGCGTGGCGAACGCGTTCGACGGATGTGGGCATACGGTAATGCTGGGCGACGTGCTGCAGGGCTTCGAGCCAAGGTTCGAAATGCAGGCTGCCCAGCGATTTCAGCGCGTCAGCCTCCCGTCCGTCTGCGACTTTTTCCGCCGGAGCATCGGAATGCTGTGGCGATGCCTGCGTATTTCTCACAAACTCACTCCACGAACCACGGTTCCGTTCAGACGAAAGGCCTTGCGCGCCATGCCGGAGTTGAAGAGGCAATCGGCATCCAGCTTTCTCAGGTCATGTTCGGTATTGACGGCATCGAAGCGGGCGGCGTGCAGTTCCTGTTCGGCGTTGAGAAGATCGAGCAGGGTGCGGGTGCCGAGCTGCACATATTGCTCGCGGTAGAGGTCGCGGGTCTCGATCATCATGCCGTTGCGTGAGGCAAGCGAAGCGAGCAGCTGTTTGAGGCCCGTCACTTGGCCGCGCGCCTCGTTGAGGCTGCGGCCGGTCTCGAACCGGGCTGCCTGCATTTCGGCTTCGGCTGCCTTCAACGCATAATCAGCGGCATCGCGACGGGCAGCGCTGGCGCCGCCTTCATAAAGATTGCCGACGAGATTGAGGCCAACGGTGAAATCGGGATTGTCGACGCGCGAATAGCTGGAGGAGCCGGCCATATCGTAACTGCCATCCGCCTGAAGCTGGATCGTCGGAAAGATTTCCGAGCGGCTGAGAGCCAGTTTTGCTGCCGCCTCGCGTTTGCCGGCTTCGGCCTGCAACAGCGTCGGCACCTGTTGCCAGTCCGGTTCCAGCACCTCGCAGGCTTTGGATAGGGTCGGCGAGCGCCCGGAGGACAGGGCAACACGGCCGCTGACACCGGCAAGCGCCGAAAGCGTGCTTTCCCAGCGGCTGAGGCTGGACGAAACTTCCATGACCTGCGACTGGGCCGCCTGCACGCGGGCCTCTGCCTGCACCTTGTCCGATCTGGTGCTGGCGCCGCTATCGGTGCGCTGGGTGACGAGTTTTGCGATCTCGCCGACGCCGGCAAGCTGGTCTTTCGCGACCTTCATCATGGCGCGGTAACGCTGCACTTCGATGACGGCATATGTGGTATCGCGCACAATGGTATCGATGCTTTCCAGCATCCGGGCGCGGCTGACGGCTTCGCCGGCCTTTTCCGCCTCGACGGAATTGGAAACCTTGCCGAAATCATAGACCATCTGCGACACCTGCAGGGTGGCGCGCGGGCGAAAGCCGCCGTCGGAACCGTTGCCATAACCGGAATTGAGGCCGCCTTGGACCTTTGGATAATAACCGGCGCGCGCGACGTCGATTTCCTGCGAACTCTGATTGACGCGTCCGGCCGATGCGGTGATCGCCGGATGCCAGGACACGGCGCGCAGCACGGCTTCTTCCAGCGATCCCTTCTTGACGGAAAGCGGTGACGAATAATCGGCTGTTGTTTGCGGCGATGGCAGAGACTGGCTCTGCTCCTGAGAGGTGCGCAGTGCTTCCTCCTTTTGCTGCAAAGGCGAAAGGGATCCGCGTTGAACGGAGCCCGGGTTAAGATTTGCCCCCTTTGCCGCGTCCTCGGACGTGGTCGGGGTCGTACACGAAGTCAAAGTCCAACATCCAAGCAATACAAGAGCAGTCGGCTTTCCCCAGAGCCGTCTGTACATTCACCCTCCGTCGCGCGCGTCATGCGCGGATCGTTTCGACCGGCGATGGGAAAGCCGGCCGCTTCATGTTTTTCCCCGCCTTCGAACGTGATCGAGGCATTCCGATTGTCGCCACTGCCAGTCCGTCCATCAAAACGAACAGATTCGCGTCTTAACTATCACTAATATTCGAAGCTTGTGCGAGAGTGTTTCGGCTACCTTTCGTTGTAAATTCACTTATAGCGTCATATTCGCGACGCTGGACACGTCATGGGGGAGATGCACGGTCGGATTCCGGACGTTTGCCCGTCAGTGCGCATCATGAGGTTCGCCGGCGCTGAGGATCGCCCGGCGCAAGAGATCCTCGTCATGCAGGCCGGTCTGGAACAGATGGATGGCCAGTGCTGCCAGACGAACGGCTTCGGGTTCGCGCGTCGATAATCCCAATATCGTCAGGGCGCGTAGAAACGCCCGTTCTACGAGCGAGATGTCCGGTGGGGATAACGGCGGTTTCGCAATGGTTTGGGGGTGGTTTTCGATCGTTTTCATCCCTCAGGTCGCTGCAGTCTTTTTATATTAGTATAGCATTATGTTCGTTGAGAGGGGGAATGATCAAGTCCGGCGCGATGGCGTGGTTTATGGCCGGTAAACATATGGCAGCGCGCGACCATGGTCGCGGCTCAGTGTTTTGCCTTTGTTTTTTCTTTCGATCGGCAGACGCCACGATGGAACTGTGGAGGCGGGTTATTCGTTGTCAGCGCATTGATCACCAAGGACGAAATCCATGCTGAAATGGGCTCTCATCTTCCTCGTCATCTCCCTCGTCTCCGGTTTTCTCGGTTTTTCGGGGATTTCCGCGGCGACGGCCGGTATCGCCAAGCTGCTCTTCTACATCGCGCTGGTGATCTTCCTGATCTTCCTCGTGCTGGCGCTGATGGCCGGCAGCGCGATCTTCTGATCTCGGATGATCTCGGTGGCGACGTGAATAAAGAAGCCGTCATCGCTCGCGATGGCGGCTTTTGCCGTGAGAGGCTCAGAACCCCTTGTCCTTTACAGACTGCATGACCACAAACGTGGACGTGCTCGCCACATGCGGCAGGGCTGAAATCTTTTCGCCGAGCACGATACGGTATCGGCGGATATCGGCGGTGCGCACTTTCAAAAGATAGTCGAAAGAGCCGGCGATCATGTGGCATTCTTCCACTTCCCGCAGCTTCTTTACCGCAGCGTTGAACTCGCCCAGCGCCGCCTCGCGGGTGTCCGACAATTTCACTTCCGTAAAGGCGATATGATCCAGCCCGAATTTCTGCGGATTGAGCGTGGCGCGAAAACCGGTGATATAACCTTCATCGACCAGCCGCTTCAGGCGAATCTGGCAGGGGGTCTTGGAAAGGCCGACCTTCTGGGACAGATCGGTAATAGACATGCGGCCGTCATCGGCCAGAGCATCGACGATTTTTCGGTCGAAGGCGTCAAGTTCACCAGTGATCGTGGCTTTTGCCATGTGTTTTGACTTTCAAGCGGCGTTATAAAAGAGAAAAACACCAGAAACTGCCCGTATTCAAGTCCGTGCTCTCAAGTGAGAAGATGATATTCAGCAAGCAAAGCGGCGACATCAACGCCGCAGCCCAGATGAGGACATCGCAAATGGCAGACAGAGTGGAACAGCCAGCAGCACCAGGCCCGGTTTCGACGACGCAGATGGATCTGCCCTTTCGCCCGGTTTTCGAAAATTTCGCACCGCCCTTGAGCGAAAAGACGCCGTTGCGCGCTGCCATCACGGCCGCTTATCGCCGGCCGGAGCCGGATTGTGTTGCGCCGCTTCTGGAGGCCGCGACCGTTTCGGAAGAGCTGAGCGCCAAGGCAAAAAATACCGCGCGCAAGCTGATCACCTCGCTGCGGGCAAAACATCGCGGTTCCGGCGTCGAGGGGCTGGTGCAGGAATATTCGTTGTCCAGCCAGGAAGGCGTGGCGCTGATGTGCCTTGCCGAAGCGCTGCTTCGCATCCCCGATACCGCCACCCGCGATGCGCTGATCCGCGACAAGATTTCCGATGGCGACTGGAAATCGCATGTGGGCGGCGGGCGTTCGCTGTTCGTCAATGCCGCCACCTGGGGCCTCGTCGTCACCGGCAAGCTGACCGCCACCGTCAATGACCGCAGCCTGACCGCCGCGCTCACCCGTCTGATCGCCCGTTGCGGCGAACCGGTGATCCGCCGCGGCGTCGACATGGCGATGCGCATGATGGGAGAGCAGTTCGTGACCGGCGAAACCATAACCGAGGCGCTGAAGCGCGCAAAGGATATGGAAGACAAGGGTTTTGGTTATTCCTACGACATGCTGGGAGAGGCCGCGACCACTGCTGCGGATGCCCAGCGTTATTACCGCGACTACGAAAATGCCATCCATGCGATTGGCAAGGCGTCTGCCGGACGCGGAATCTATGAAGGTCCGGGCATCTCGATCAAGCTTTCGGCGTTGCATCCGCGTTACGTTCGCGCCCAGGCCGCGCGCGTCATGGATGAGCTGCTGCCGAAAGTGAAGGCGCTGGCGGCGATCGCAAAGTCCTACAATATCGGCCTCAATATCGATGCCGAGGAAATGGACCGGCTGGAGCTTTCGCTCGACCTCTTGGAAGGGCTTTGCCTCGATGCGGATCTTTCCGGTTGGGATGGTATCGGCTTCGTGGTGCAGGCCTATGGCAAGCGCTGCCCATACGTGCTCGATTTCATCATCGATCTCGCCCGTCGCTCCAAGCACCGGATCATGGTGCGTCTGGTAAAAGGCGCCTATTGGGATGCCGAGATCAAGCGGGCGCAGCTCGATGGTCTCGACGGTTTTCCGGTGTTTACCCGCAAGGTGCACACCGACGTGTCCTATATCGCCTGCGCCAAAAAGCTGCTGGCGGCGACGGAGCATGTGTTTCCGCAGTTTGCAACCCACAATGCCCAGTCGCTGGCGACGATCTATCATCTCGCCGGCCCTGACTTTTATGTCGGCAAATACGAATTCCAGTGCCTGCATGGCATGGGCGAACCGCTGTACGAGGAAGTCGTTGGCGCGAAAAATCTTGGCCGTCCGGCCCGCATCTATGCACCGGTCGGCACGCATGAAACGCTGCTCGCCTATCTGGTGCGCCGCCTTCTCGAAAACGGTGCCAATTCCTCCTTCGTCAACCGTATCGGCGATCCGCTTGTGTCGGTCGACGACCTGATTGCCGATCCGGTGGATGTGGTGAAGGCGATGGTGGAACCGGGGGCGGGGCATGACCGCATCGCGCTGCCGGAAGATCTTTTCGGCTCTGCCCGGAAAAATTCGGCGGGTATCGACCTTTCCAACGAGGATGTGCTGGCTGCCGTATCCGTTGCCGTCAAACAGGGCGCAGGGATGGAATGGCGCGCCGTGCCGCAACTGATTGGCGCAGAGGCCGCCGGCTCGTCGCAGCCGGTTCTTAATCCGGGCGATCATCGCGACACCGTTGGCACTGTCACCGAGGCGACGGAAGAGGAGGCGCGCAATGCTGTTGCTCGCGCTGCCGCATCAGCCGCAAGCTGGGCTGCCGTTTCTCCGGTCGAGCGTGCCGAGTGCCTTGAGCGCGCCGCCGACCTGATGCAGGCGGAAATGCCGGGTCTGCTCGGTCTCGTCATGCGCGAGGCCGGCAAATCCATGCCGAACGCGATTGCCGAAGTGCGCGAGGCGATTGATTTCCTGCGCTATTACGCGCAGCAGACCCGCCGCACGCTGGGGCCGGCGCACACCGCACTCGGGCCGATCGTCTGCATCAGCCCTTGGAATTTTCCGCTGGCGATCTTTACCGGTCAGGTGGCGGCGGCCCTCGTTGCCGGCAATCCGGTTCTGGCAAAACCTGCCGAAGAAACGCCGCTGATCGCCGCTGAAGGCGTGCGCATTCTGCGCGAAGCCGGCATTCCGCTGGAGGCGCTGCAATTCCTGCCGGGTGACGGACGGATCGGCGCAGCCCTTGTTGGTGCGCCGGACGTCGCCGGTGTGATGTTCACCGGTTCGACGGAAGTGGCGCGGCTGATCCAGAAACAGCTGGCCGACCGTGTGTCTGCTTCCGGCCGTCCGATCCCGCTGATCGCCGAGACCGGTGGCCAGAATGCCATGATCGTCGACTCTTCGGCGCTGGCCGAGCAGGTGGTCGCCGATGTCATCGCATCCGCCTTCGACAGTGCCGGCCAGCGTTGCTCGGCTCTCCGGGTTCTGTGCCTGCAGGAGGATGTCGCCGACCGTATTCTGCATATGCTCAAGGGCGCACTGCATGAATTGACGATCGGCCGTACCGATGTGCTGTCGGCCGATATCGGCCCGGTCATCACGGCGGAAGCCAAGGGCAATATCGAAGGCCATATCGAGGCGATGCGCAAGCTCGGCCGCAAGGTGGAGCAGATCGATCTTGGCGACAACGCTTCCGTCGGTACCTTTGTCGCGCCGACGATCATCGAACTGCCGTCACTCGCCGATCTCACACGCGAAGTTTTTGGACCCGTCCTGCATGTGATCCGCTATCGCCGCGCCGATCTCGACAAGCTGATCGACCAGATCAACGGCACCGGTTACGGCCTGACCTTTGGCCTGCACACACGTCTCGATGAAACCATCGCGCATGTGACGAGCCGCGTGAAGGCCGGTAATCTCTATGTCAACCGCAACGTCATCGGTGCCGTCGTCGGTGTGCAGCCTTTTGGCGGGCGCGGCTTGTCCGGTACGGGCCCGAAGGCGGGCGGGCCGCTTTATCTCGGCCGTCTGGTTGGCGTGCAGCCGGAACCGCCGCAGCTGAGTTCGGTGCATCGCGACGAGGCGACCGCCGATTTCGCCCGCTTCCTCGATGAGAGCGGCGAGGCCGATGCGGCTGAAGTGGTGCGTACGCTGGCAAGCACGTCGGCGCTGGGGCTGGAGCAGGAACTGCCGGGTCCGGTGGGCGAGCGCAATCTCTACGGCCTGCATCCGCGCGGCCGCATCCTGCTTCTGCCGCAGACCAAGGGTGGGTTGTTCTGGCAGCTCGGGGCAGCGCTTGCGACCGGCAATACGGTCGTGGTCGACGAGACGAGCGGTCTGCGCGATGTGCTTGCTGGTCTTCCTGTGTCCGTTTCGGCACGGATCAGCTGGTCAAAGGACTGGTCGGAGCAGGGGCCTTATGCCGGTGCGCTGGTGGAAGGTGACGGCGAACGGCTGAAGACGGTGAACAAGGCGATTGCCGCCATGCCGGGGCCGCTGGTTCTGGTGCAGTCGGCAACCACGGAAACGCTGATCGCCGATCCGCAGGCCTATTGCCTGAACTGGCTTCTGGAAGAGGTATCAATCTCCACCAACACGGCAGCGGCCGGCGGTAATGCCAGCCTGATGTCGATCGGATAGCGCTCAGCGGGGCTATCCAACAAAAAGGCCGCGCGGGAAACCGCTGCGGCCTTTTTCATGGGGCAAATTTTCTCACGTATCAGTCGTCAACGCCGGCCATCTGTTCCGGTGTTGCCATGATGTCGTTACCCAGCGTGTTGTCGGCATATTTCAGACCGAGAATGCCCAGTACCGATACGACCATGATCACGAATACAATGCGCATGCGAAAACTCCTTGTGGGTAAGCGGAAAACGACGATTGCCTGATCGCGGTTCCCGATTGCCCGGCTTCTCAAGGGTTATGTAGGAATGCTGTGGCCAATCCGCATCAGTCCGTTCGGCTGAAAGACGGGGCGATCACGCCGAAGTGTCGGGTTCAGTCTCGGTTTGAACAGGGTGTACCGCCACTCCGCTCTGTGCCTTCACGCTCTATCCCGCTCCACTGTCATCCGGCTGTAAAAATCACACTCTAAAGAAGCTTCCATAGTGATTGCACGCCTGTGCAACGGGGGCGAATATGAGTGATGACGGGTTTCTTCAACTGCGTGGCGTGGCCAGCCGTTATGGCCAGACGCGGGTCCTGAAGGACATCGATCTGTCGATCGGCAAGGGTGAGTTCGTGGCGCTGCTGGGCTCTTCCGGTTGCGGCAAGACCACGCTTCTGCGCGTCATCGCCGGCTTCATCGAACCGTCCGACGGGCAGGTCACCGTCAATGGTCGCGACATCACCCGCCATCAGCCGGACAAGCGCGGCATGGCGCTGGTGTTCCAGTCCTACGCATTGTGGCCGCACATGACGGTGGCGCAGAATATCGGCTACGGCCTGAAGCTGCGTGGTATCGCTCGTGAGGAAATCGCGCGGCGTGTTGCGGAGATGGCGACCATGCTCGGCCTTGGCGGCCTGGAGGGGCGCAAGCCCGCAAATCTCTCCGGCGGCCAGCGCCAGCGCGTGGCGCTGGGCCGGGCACTTGCCGTCGATCCGGAAATCCTGCTGCTCGACGAGCCGCTTTCCAATCTCGATGCCCGTATTCGTCTCAGCGTGCGGCATGAGCTGCGGGCCTTGCAGAAGCGGCTCGGCATCACCGCCGTTCACGTCACCCATGATCGCGAAGAGGCGATGGTGATGGCTGACAGGATCGTCATTCTCGATGGCGGTCGCATTGCACAGCAGGGCTCGCCGGAAGAGGTCTATAACCGTCCGGCATCCTCCTTCGTTGCCGCCTTCATGGGCGCTGAAAACCTGCTGCATCTCGATGGTGTTCGCGACGGCGACAATTTTCTGCTGCAGCCGGGTGCTGCGGGCGAGGGTGGCTCGGTGCCGGTCGGTGATCGTCCGCTTGGCAGCGGCCCGGTCGAGGCGCGTTTCCGCCCCGAAGCGGCAAAACTGTCCGACATCGATACGCCGGCGACCATGCCCGGTGCGCGCTTCTTCGGCGAGGTCGTGGCCGTCAGTTATCCCGGTGGCCATTGGCGCCATGCGGTGCGCATCGGTGAGCGCGAAATCATGGCCGATGCCGATCGGGCTTTTACGCCGGGTCAGCCGGTTGCGGTGTTCGTACCGGCGCAGACGCTGTTCCTGTTCAATTCGCCTTCGGGCGATCCAGTTTCCCGCCCCGGCGTATCGCCGGAGGCGGTGAAAATTCCAGCCTGACTTTTCTCTGATCCGACTTCAATCTCTGGAGAGACCCATGAAGAGATTTTCCTACGCTGCCATCGCCGTCACGCTTACCGGTATTTCGGCTGCCTTCCCGGCCAAGGCCGCGGAACTGACGGTTGCCACTGCCGGCGACCAGAACATGGTCGATTACATCAACCAGTATCTCGGACCGTTGTTCGAAAAGACCTATCCGGGCAACACGGTTCGCGCCGTGGGCACCGGCCCGGGCGATGCCGGTTCGCAGAAACTCTTGGAGCGTTTTGACGCGCAGGCTGCTGCCAAGTCCGAAAAGTGGGATGTCGACGTTGCCGTCGTCCACGAAAAGTTCGTTGGCCCGATGGTCACCAAGGCGTATCTCGCAAAGTATCGCGACGATATCGACACCGGCAAGCTGGTAACACGTGGCAATGCCAAGATGGCGCTCGGCACCAATGTCGACGGTTACGTCATGCCGATGTTCAACAGCCAGACGGCGATTGCCTATAACCCCGATCTCGTTCCGAACCCGCCCAAGACCTACAAGGATCTGGCCGAGTGGGCCAAGGCCCACCCAAAACAGTTCGGTTATAACGGCATCAAGGGCGGCGCTTCCGGCGTGTCCTTCGTGATGGGCTGGATCTACGCCTTCGGCGACAGCGATGCCAAGGTGCTCATGAACGGCCCGTTCAACGCCGATGACACCAAGAAGTGGGACGGCGCCTTCAAGAGCCTTGCCGAGTTCACCACCAATGCGACGCTGACGCCGGGCAATGCCGGCACGCTTGACCTGCTGTCGCGCGGCGAAATCGCCATGGGCCCGGTCTGGGTCGACATGTTCTATTCGTGGCAGGCCAGCGGCCAGCTGCCGCCGACCATGAAGCTGGTTCTGCCGGCTCCGGGCATGCCGGGACAGCCGATGCATTACGTCATCCCTGAAAAGACCGCCCAGAAGGACCTCGCCGAAAAGTTCGTGGCGCTTGCCACCAGCCCGAAGGTACAGGCCGAAGGCATCGTCAAGCGCTTCAACTGGTATCCGGGCATCGACGCCGACAAGGTCAAGGCCGAACTCGACGACGCCACCTGGAACAAGCTTTTTGTCGACATCTCGCCGGCCGATCTGGCTGAAAACGGCAAGCCTTTCCCGATCGCTCCGTACAACTCGGCGATCCTCGAGGCTTACGAGAAGTCGGTGAAGTAAGCCTCAAGCTTTTTCTTCTCCCCTCGGGGAGAAGGTGGCCCGGAAGGGCCGGATGAGGGGGGGCAGGGCGGCACATTCGACGCTTCTGTTCGCGCCTGCTTGCGTTGGTGCTTCCCCCTCATCTGTCCTTCGGACATCTTCTCCCCGCTGGGGAGAAGAAATCACGTGCAGTCGCACTCAGCGAGCAAACCCATGTCCAGACGTCTCCTCGGTCTTCTCCTCGTCCTGCCCGCATTGGCGGTGATCGCGCTGTTGTTCATCCTGCCGCTGATCATGTCGGCTGTCGGCGCATTTCAGGTCGATGGCTCCTTCGGCTGGGGCAATTTCACAAAAACCTTCGATCTCTACACGAAGGACATCATTTTCACTGTCGTCATCGTGTCGCTGTCGACCGTGCTGATCGGCTTTGCCTCGATCGCCATTGGCGGTTACCTGACACTCGGCGGCCATCCGCTCGCCGTGGCGGCGCTGCGCTTTCTCTATCGCTGGCCGATGTTCATTCCCTTCATCGTCGTCGGGCAGTTGATGCGCACGTTCCTCTCCAAGAACGGCATGATGAACAATACCGCCGTCAGTCTCGGGCTGATGACGCCGCTCGATACGGTGAGTTTTCTCGACTGGCGCGGCATCGTCTTCGCTTTCGTGTGGAAACAGACGCCGTTCGTGGCGCTGCTGGTGGCCGGCGCCATGGCCTCACTCAACCGCGATACGATCGAGGCGGCCCGTAATCTCGGTGCCTCGAAACTGCGCGTCCTTTTCGAAATCATCGTGCCGCAGGTGGCGGTGACGCTCACCGTCGGCCTGATCCTTTCCTTCGTCACCATGATGTCGGTGCTGTCGGTGCCGTTGATGATCAACGCCCAAACGCCGACCATGCTGACCGCCGACATCGCTTTCCGCGTCAATGCCTATGGTGATTACGGCGTCGCCAATGCGCTCGGCCTGATCTCGCTGGTGCTCGCCTCGTCGGTCGCCTGGATCTATCTCCGCATCAGCCTGAAGGAGCGGACATGACCGCCTTGCGCAACAATCTTGCCGCCCTCTGGTGGGTGCCGCGCGGCATCATTTTCGGACTGATGGCCTTTTTCATCTTTGGGCCACTGTTCAACATGCTGCTCTGGACCGTGACGGAGAAATGGTATTTCCCGCACACGTTTCCGCTCGAATACGGGTTCAGTTCATGGGCAAAGGTGTTTGCACCGCGCGGCGGCGCGCTGGAATCGCTCGGCAATTCGCTGGTCGTGGCGCTTCTGACGGTGGCCGTGGCGCTGGCTTTGGCGATCCCGGCAGGTTATGCGCTGGCGCGGCTGAAACTGCCGCTGCGGGGCCTCATCCTGCTGGCTTTCCTCATCCCGCAGGCGTTTCCGAACCTGACGGTCTACGTCAATATCGCCCGCATATTCTATGAAATCGGCCTCAATGGCACGATCCCCGGCGTTGTGCTCGTGCATGTCTCGCATGGCGTAGTTTACGCCGTGTGGATCGCCACTGCCGCCTTTTCCGCCATTGATCCGGAACTGGAGCAGGCGGCACGCAATATCGGTGCGGGGCCGATGCGGACCTTCCGCGATGTGACCTTGCCATTGGCGGCGCCCGGCCTGATGGCGAGCGCGATCTTCGTGTTCTTGGAAAGCCTCGACGAATTTACCGGCAGCTTTTTTGTCGGCGCGCCTGACGTCAACATGCTGCCGCTGCTCCTCTACACCAGCGCATCCGGCGGCAATTACCAGATCGCCTCGATCACGGCCTTGCTGCTGCTCGTGCCATCGCTGGTGTTCATGCTCCTGGTGGAACGTTTCCTGAAAGCCGACGTGCTGTCGCGTGTCGGACATTGAGGCTGAGATGACAGACGAAGACAAATCGCAAGCCAACAGAATGCGTTTCGTCAGCGCCCAGCAGGTGGCGGAACTGGCCGGCGTTTCCCGCTCGGCGGTGTCGCGCACCTTCACCAAGGGTGCAAGCGTGGCACCTGCCACCCGCGAAAAGGTGCAGGCGGCGGCCAAGGCGCTTGGTTACCACGTCAACGATCTGGCGCGTGGCGTGCTCAACAACCAGAGCCGGCTGGTGGGCATCGTCGCCATGAAGCCGGAACTGGGGTTTCGCGCGCATCTGACGGCAGCGCTTGCCAAGGCGCTGATCCGCCGTGGCAGCATCCCCATCCTCATCAATACCGGGCAGACCGAAGCCGAACTGCTGGCGGCGCAAAAAATGCTGATCGGTCATCGCGCCGAAGCCACCATCGTGCTGTCCGGTTCGCCGCCGGCGGCGTTTTTCGAAGAGGCACAGCGCAATGGCCAGCCGCTTGTGATGATCGGCCGCTCGGAAGCAAATGCCGACCATGTGCATGCCGGCAATTCGGAGGCGTCGCGCAAGGCGGCCGATGTTTTCGCCGGGGCAGGGCGCAGACATCTGGCGGTGGCCACTTCGTCTTCCGGCACGCCGAGCATTCTGGAACGTGAGACGGCATTTATCGAGGCCGCGCAGGCGGCTGGCTGTCGCACCTCCGTGGCGCGCGGTGGTGCGGAGTCCGATTATACGACGGGTCTGGCTGTCGCGCGAAAACTGTTTGCCGGTGATGACCACCCTGATGCGGTGTTTTGCACCAATGACCTGATCGCCTTCGGTCTGCTTGACCACCTGCGCTGTGAGCGCGGGCTGCGGGTGCCGGAGGATGTTGCCGTGATCGGTTTCGACGACGTGCCGGAAGCGGCATGGCTCGGTTTCCGTCTGACTACGTTCCGGCAGGATCCGATCGTGATGGCAGACCGGGCTGTGGAACTGCTGCAACGGCGAATCGACAATCCCGATGAACCGCCGTTTCACCAGCGCGTCATCCCCGAACTGGTGGTGCGCGACAGCTTCTGGCCGGTTTACGGCGCGCAGGAATGACGGGGCCCCGCAGTTTCTGGGGACGACGGTGCGGTTGCTGGCCCTTGTGCGGCACTGACGGGGACAGGGGTCGCAAGCTTCGGTAATGGCCGATGCGATAACAGCGTCTCTCTGACAACCTTGACCGCCGGACAATGATGGAAAACGCCAATCAGAATTATCGTGTGACCGCCGCCAGCGCACTGGTTGCGGAGTTGACGACGGCCGCCGGGTCGATCGGCGACGTCAAACCGCATCAGCGCAAGATCCTCGTGGCGCGGGCGGCGGCGGCGATCGAAACCCAGCGGGAATTGCTCGATATCGGCAAGGGCGCCGCCTCGCTTCCGACGGGAATCGTTTCCGATCTGGACATGCTGCGGCGCGAATCGGCGAGCTTGCCGGACGCCTTGGCGGCGCAGATTTTGCGGCAGGTGGCCGATGAAATCCGCCGTCTGGCCGATCTCGTCAAACAAACGATCTGACATTTTCGTCAGATGGCGCTTCTGACATGCTTCCGTTAAATTTAATGGTTAATTTGTTAATCTTCACTGGGGAGAGTGAGGAACCGAAACGTGTTTTGCGCGTTTCAGACAGCACACGGGAGAAGCACAGATGTTGTTTAGCAGACCAGTCGCCACGCCACTTGCAACCGACGATATCGCAGCGACCGGCACATTTGCCGATGGTGTGCTGCAGTTGACCGAAAAGGAACTGGTGGAGTTTGCTCGCAAGGATTTTTCGGGAGCGTCCTTCAAGCGTGATTACGGTTCTGCCCGTCGTGTTTCGGAATGCCGGATCGGCCAGATCTGATCCTTAAAAGAATTTCTTCATGAAACAGGCGGCTGCACGAAAATGCAGCCGCCTGTTTTGTTTTGCAAAGACGTGATGTGGATCAGCGTTTGCCGGCTTCCAGAATGCCGCGCGTGACACTGCCGGTCGCCGGATAGAGCGGGATCAGGCAGGCCTGCAGGGCGTGGTAGATATCGCCCTTGCCCGGAAACAGGTCATGGGAAGGCACGAGGTCTTCCGTCAGTTCCTCATGCCAGCCGCCGTTCTTATGATCGATGAAACGGCGCTCGATGATGTTCCAGATTTTGCGGTAGTTTTCCTCATGGAAATCCGAGGGCAGGTGCTCATTGAGGAAATGGGCAGCACCCGCACCTTCGCAGGCAGGCCACCACAGCTTGTTGCGCTTTGCCGGCTTGTCGTCCCAGTCGAGCGTGTAGAAAAAGCCGCCCTTGTCATCATCCCAGCCGAGCACCATCGACTGCTCGAACAGGTTCTTTGCCGCGTCCAGCATCCATTCGTGCATCTTGTCGCCGAGTACCCAGAGCTGCAGGATGAGGCGCGCCCATTCCAGCCAGTGGCCCGGCGTAGTGCCGGCGGGGCGGAACATTTCGTTCTCGTGGTAATAGGCCTTGTCGATATTCCAGGACGTGTCGAAATGTTCTGCAACGCGCCAGTTCACTGAACCGGCAGCCCGGCGGATGACGAGATCGGCGATGCGTTCGGCCTTGGTGAGATATGCGGCATCACCGGTCGCCTCGAAGGCCGCCATCAGCGCTTCGGTGAGGTGCATGTTGGAATTCTGGCCGCGGTAATTGCCGCCGTCGAGCGGCTGCCAGTCGGGTGTGAATTCTTCCGCGATCGCGCCGTGCTGCTCGTCCCAGAATTTGGTGTTGATGACCTCGGTAATGTCGGCCAGCATCTTGTCCGCCAGCGGATGGCCGACGAGTTTGGCCGAGGAAGCTGCCAGCAGCACGAAAGCGTGGCCGTAACCCTGCTTGTTGGCATCGACCGGGCCATTGTCATCAAGCGACCAGAAATATCCGCCGTTTTGTGTGTCGCGGTGGTGGTTCCAGAGATAATCCATGCCGTGATCGACGACATCGTATGCGCCGGGGCGGCCGAGCAGCGTGCCGATGGCAAAGCAGTGAACAGCGCGGGCGGCGATGTGGATGTTGCGCACCTGACCATTCGCATCCAAAGGCTTGCCGTGATCATCGAGATCGTAAAAGCCGCCCTTGGGATTGATCGAATTGTGCTGGAAGAAGCTGAAAAGGCCGTTTGCCTGCGCGGTCAGCCAGTCGCGATGGTAAGGGCGGGTTGTCCAGTTGCCGAGATCCCGATCTGCCAATGCCATGATAATCCTCCAATTTCGTGCACAACAGTTTGCCGAATGCCTATATAGGGCGGGTGTGAGTCTGTCATCGGCCATGGTGTGCAATCGGGCGAGGACAGGCCCATATAACATCCGTCATATATTGACATAAAGATATCTTTATGTGATCTGGGTGTTTGAAATCCATGACGTCAAGGGAGTTTGCCGTGTTCGATACTGTTTTCGGTCCTGAAGGGGCTGTCCGCGACGGCAATGAAGTGTTCGAGGCGCTGCGCAAGGCTGCCAGCGAACGCATCCTCGTGCTTGATGGCGCCATGGGCACGCAGATCCAGGGGCTGGGCTTCGATGAAGACCAGTTCCGTGGCCACCGTTTTATCGGCTGCGCCTGCCATCAGCAGGGCAATAACGACCTTCTGATCCTCACCCAGCCGCAGGCGATCGAGGATATCCATTATCGCTACGCCATGGCGGGGGCCGATATTCTCGAAACCAACACCTTCTCCTCGACCCGCATCGCGCAGGCCGATTACGAGATGGAAGGTGCAGTTTACGACCTCAACAAGGAGGGCGCCGAGATCGTGCGCCGCGCCTGCCAGCGTGCCGAACGCGAGGATGGCAAGCGCCGTTTCGTGGCCGGCGCCATCGGCCCGACCAACCGCACCGCGTCGATTTCTCCCGACGTCAACAATCCCGGTTACCGCGCCGTTTCGTTCGACGATCTGCGGATTGCCTATGGCGAGCAGATCGACGGCCTGATCGACGGCGGCGCCGACATCATCCTGATCGAAACCATCTTTGATACGCTGAACGCCAAGGCTGCCATTTTCGCCTGCAATGAGCGTTTTGCCGCCAAGGGCATCACCCTGCCGGTGATGATTTCCGGCACGATCACAGACCTTTCCGGCCGCACGCTTTCCGGCCAGACGCCGACCGCTTTCTGGGATTCGGTCAGCCATTCCAATCCGTTCACGATCGGCCTCAACTGCGCGCTCGGTGCCGACGCCATGCGTCCGCACCTGCAGGAACTGTCGGGCGTTGCCGACACGTTCATCTGTGCCTATCCTAATGCCGGCCTGCCGAACGAGTTCGGTCAGTATGACGAAACGCCGGAAATCATGGCCGCACAGGTCGAGGGTTTTGCCCGCGACGGTCTCGTCAACATCGTCGGCGGCTGCTGCGGTTCGACGCCGGACCATATTCGCGCCATTGCCGAAGCCGTTGCCAAGCACAAGCCGCGCCCAATCCCGGAACACAAGCCGTTCATGTCGCTGTCGGGTCTGGAACCCTTCACGCTCACCAAGGACATTCCGTTCGTCAACGTTGGCGAGCGCACCAATGTCACCGGCTCGGCCAAATTCCGCAAGCTGATCACCGCCGGTGACTATACCGCCGCTCTCGCAGTCGCCCGCGATCAGGTGGAAAACGGCGCGCAGGTCATCGACATCAACATGGATGAAGGCCTGATCGACAGTGAAAAGGCGATGGTCGAATTCCTGAACCTGATCGCCGCCGAGCCGGATATCGCCCGCGTGCCGATCATGATCGACTCGTCGAAATTCGAGATCATCGAAGCGGGCCTGAAATGCGTTCAGGGCAAGTCGATCGTCAACTCGATCTCGCTGAAGGAAGGCGAAGAGAATTTTGTCCGTCAGGCGAAGCTGGTGCGCTCCTATGGCGCGGCCGTCGTCGTCATGGCCTTCGATGAAACCGGACAGGCGGACACCTATCAGCGCAAGGTCGATATCTGCTCTCGAGCCTACAAGATCCTGACCGAACAGGCCGGTTTCCCGCCGGAAGACATCATCTTCGATCCCAACGTGTTTGCGGTTGCCACCGGCATCGAGGAACACAATAATTACGGCGTCGACTTCATCGAGGCGACCCGCACGATCCGCGAAAAAATGCCGCTCGTGCATATTTCTGGCGGCGTTTCTAACCTGTCCTTCTCGTTCCGCGGCAATGAGCCGGTGCGCGAGGCGATGCATGCCGTGTTCCTCTACCACGCCATTCAGGCGGGCATGGACATGGGCATCGTCAATGCCGGCCAGTTGGCCGTCTACGACCAGATCGACGCGGAACTGCGTGAGGCCTGCGAAGACGTGGTGCTGAACCGCCGCAGCGATGGCACCGAACGGCTGCTGGAAGTGGCGGAACGTTTCCGTGGTGGTCCGGGCCGTGAGGCACGCGTGCAGGATCTGTCCTGGCGCGAACGCTCCGTCGAAGAGCGTATCTCGCATGCGCTGGTCAACGGCATTACCGAATATATCGAGGCAGACACCGAGGAAGCCCGCCTGAAGGCCGAGCGCCCGCTGCATGTCATCGAAGGCCCGCTGATGGCCGGCATGAACGTGGTCGGCGACCTGTTCGGTTCGGGAAAAATGTTCCTGCCGCAGGTGGTGAAATCCGCGCGTGTGATGAAGCAGGCCGTGGCCGTGCTTCTGCCTTACATGGAAGAGGAAAAGCGTCTCAACGGCGGCGACCAGCGCAAGGCTGCGGGGAAAATCCTGATGGCGACGGTGAAGGGCGATGTCCACGATATCGGCAAGAACATCGTCGGCGTGGTTCTGGCCTGCAACAATTACGAGATCATCGATCTCGGCGTGATGGTGCCCGCGACCAAGATTCTGGAGACGGCGATTGCCGAGAAGGTCGATGTCATCGGCCTGTCCGGCCTGATCACCCCGTCACTGGACGAGATGGTTCATGTGGCTGCCGAAATGCAGCGGCAGGGATTTGACATCCCGCTGCTGATCGGCGGCGCGACGACCAGCCGTGTCCATACGGCCGTCAAAATCCATCCGGGTTATGACAAGGGCCAGACGGTCTACGTCACCGACGCATCGCGTGCCGTGGGCGTCGTCTCGAACCTTCTTGCGGAAGACGGTCGTGAAAACTACGTCGCCGACATCCGCGCCGAATATGCCAAGGTGGCGGCAGCTCACGCCCGCTCGGAAGCGGACAAGATCCGCCTACCGCTGGCGCGTGCCCGTGCCAATGCCCATAAGGTGGATTGGGATGCCTACAGCCCGGTCAAGCCGCAGTTCTTCGGCACCAAGGTGTTCGAAGGCTACGATCTTGAGGAACTGGCGAAATATATCGACTGGACGCCGTTCTTCCAGACCTGGGAGCTGAAGGGGCGTTATCCGGCCATTCTCGAAGACGAGAAGCAGGGTGAGGCAGCCCGCCAGCTGTGGACCGATGCACAGGCCATGCTGAAAAAGATCATCGCGGAAAACTGGTTCCGTCCGCGTGCCGTCATCGGCTTCTGGCCGGCCAACACGGTGGGTGACGATATCCGCGTCTATACCGACGAGAGCCGCACGGAAGAGGCCGCGACCTTCTTCACGCTGCGTCAGCAGCTGTCGAAACGCGATGGCCGCCCGAACGTGGCGCTGTCGGATTTCGTTGCGCCGGTCGATAGCGGCAGACAAGATTATGTTGGCGGTTTCGTCGTCACTGCCGGGATCGAGGAAGTGGCGATTGCAGAGCGGTTTGAGCGGGCGAACGACGATTATTCGTCGATCCTCGTCAAGGCGCTGGCCGACCGTTTTGCCGAAGCCTTCGCCGAACACATGCACCAGCGCGTCCGCAAGGAATTCTGGGGTTACGCGCCGGATGAGACTTTTGGCAATGACGAGCTGATCCACGAGGAATATGCCGGCATTCGTCCGGCACCCGGTTATCCGGCCCAGCCCGATCATACGGAAAAGGATACGCTGTTCCGCCTGCTCGACGCGACGGAAGCAACTGGTGTTATTCTGACCGAAAGCTACGCCATGTGGCCCGGCTCGTCCGTCTCCGGCCTCTATATCGGCCATCCGGACAGTTATTATTTTGGCGTCGCCAAGGTGGAGCGCGATCAGGTGGAAGATTACGCGGCACGCAAGGGCATGGCGGTCGAGGAGATCGAGCGCTGGCTCGGGCCGGTGCTGAACTATGTGGTTGGCGGTGCGGCCAAGGATGAGGCGGCGTAAGGCCGCGTCGTTCCAACACCGTCATGCTCGGGCCTGTCCCGAGCATCTGCCAACTCCAGATCTTGGCACCGTGTTTAGACCCTCGGGACTGGCCCGAGGGTGACATCGCGAGGGATACTGGTTGGGTCAGTACGGTCAGGCGAGGAGTAGTTGCAGCCTGCTCAGCGTCAACCGGCACTGCCGACACAGCGCCTCGTTGCGGCCGTCGCGATAATAGCTGAGTGCAATGACCGCGCCATAAAGCGCCCAGCCTTCCGCCCGTAGCCAGTCGTCATCCGATAAGCCGAGAACCTCGCGAAAGCGGTCGCGGGCGGCGGGATCGATCCAGACCCAGGCCGTTGCGTAATCGGCCGCCGGATCGCCAACGGCAGCAAGTCCCCAATCCAGAACGGCATGCAGCCGCCCATCTCGGGCAAGCAGATTGTCGGCCTTCAGATCGCCGTGCAGCCAGACGGATTGTTTCGGCAGGGGGCGAGCGCAAGCCCGTTTCCACAGCCGGTGCGCCGCTTCGCTGTCGATCTCGTCGGCAAGCATGTCAATGGCGGGGCGCGTGACCGGCGACAGGTCATCGAGCGCAACGCCACGCCGGTTGTTAAGCGGGCCGGAACGTGGGGCGCCTGTCGTGTCTTTTTCATGCAGCGCGCGCAGGAACGCGGCGAGATCGTCTGCGGCCTCAACAGGATCGGCAAGCTTGTCCGGTGTCGCAAGATCACCGTCCAGCCAGTCGAAAATGCCGAAATCGACCGGTTTGCTAAGATCGGCCGTGCCGCGGTAGCGCAGGTTGGGCACGGAGAGCGGGAGGCCCTGCATGTGCGGCAGCCAGTCGAGTTCCTTGGCGATCAAATCAATGGCGTGGCCACGGCGTGGAAGCCGCAGCAAAAGCGTATCACCCAGTTGGTAAAGCGCATTATCCGTGCCGGAGGACGTGATCCGCTCGCACGGCAGATCGGCCCATTGCGGTGTGTGCTGGCGCAGCAAACGGGCGATCAGGGCGTCGTCGATAAAGATGTCATCATCATGCATGGGCCGACGCTAGAAAAGACAAATGACACCCGCATGACGCGTGCCTTCGAAGATTTCAATTTTCCTGGCTCAGTGCATCCCGCATGGCGCGGATGACGAGGATGGATGACAGTTCACCTGCGCCGCGTGCGGGAAACCCTGCCGGCTTGTCTTCGGCCGCCGTGGTGGCCGCCTCGAGGCAGGCCGGAATTCCACCACCCGCCTGCGCCTCTGCGGAATAGGCTTTTGCCGCCCGCAGCCAGACGCTGGCGATCTCGGCACCGCCGGGTTCACGCTCGGCATGGTCGCGAAAGCTTGTCGCCATCGCGGCGAAGGCGTTGCCAAAGTCTTCAGCCAGAATGGAGCGCTTGCGCATCAGCGCGCTGCCGGCGCGGCGGAATGCGCTGGCATAGAGGCGAGGTGCGACGCCTGGTATGGTCAGCAGGGTTTCGGCAGCAAGGTCGAAATAGCGGCCGGGGGTCCATTCGGACGGTTCAAGGCCGGCAAGAGCTGCCTCGATGGCGTCGAACATGTCGGGTGTGATCGCACCGTGGTCGCCGCGGCCTTCCTGGTCCGTCAGGTGCACCAGCCGGTGGCTGTTTTCGTTGATCGCCACGGCGATCTCGGAGAACATCTCGAAGATTGAAACGCTGTCGGTGTTCCGCATGAACCCTGCCTTTCTTTCTTGTGCCTCTCCGGTCTTTCAAAAAGTTTTTAGCTTGGCAAGGGTAGAAAGCCGGTGAAAGTAGGCTGCTTGGCGAGATTTGGGCGAAACGGAGTGGCGCTCGATGGTCCAATTTATTGTGCGCTGCCGCATTGTCTTGCAGCCCAGAATGCCGGGAAAACAGGGCTTATGTTGTCATTTCGGCCCGAAGTCATAAAACAGGCCGCGTCGCCCGTTCTTCTGCCCTCACGGCCTTTTACGATTTTTCGTAATCGGTGATCACAAATTGCGGCGCGGGCGCTTTTTCCACAAGCGCCCGCTAAAATTAGTCGCGGATCACGAGAAGATCGCCGGCCGAAAAGCGCAGGGTTACGACCTCGTCGGGCGCGGGCATGACGAGATCCGGCGAGTTGAACATGTCGAACGAGACAGTGTTCTTGCCCACCGCGATGCGGGTTCGCACCACCGAGCCGAGGAAGTTTGCCGAAACCACCTTGCCGGTCAGGGCGGTGTCGCCCTTGGCGCTTTCGGACAGCGAGCCCGCTTCCGGGCGCAAAGCCAGCGAGATGGTTTCGCCACCGGTCTTGTCGGCTATCGATTCGCGCAGTGCAATCGTCTGGTCGCCGATCATCACGGTGCCGGCGGCCGGATCGACGATCGTTGCCTCAATGATGTTGAGCGTGCCGACGAAGGAGGCGACGAAGCGTGTGGTCGGGCGGTTGTAGATGTCAGATGGCGTGCCGATCTGGTCGGCGCGGCCGGCATTCATGACGACGATGCGGTCGGAGATCGACAGCGCCTCTTCCTGGTCATGGGTAACGAAAACGGTGGTGATGCCGAGCTGGCGCTGGATCTGGCGGATTTCCTCACGCAGCGACACGCGGATCTTTGCGTCGAGAGCGGAGAGTGGCTCGTCCAGCAACAGGACCTGCGGCTTTGGCGCAAGCGCGCGCGCCAGTGCCACGCGCTGCTGCTGGCCGCCGGACATCTGGTAGGGGTAACGGTCGGCCAGATGTTCGAGATGGATGAGTTTCAGCATCTCCTTCACCCGCGTCTCGATTTCGGCTTTCGGCTGGCCTGCGACCTTGAGGCCGAAGGCGACGTTGTCGAACACGGTCATGTTCGGGAAGAGCGCGTAGGCCTGAAACACCATGCCGATATTGCGCTGGTTGGGTTTCAGTCGCGTCTGATCCTTGCCGTTGATATGGATCGTGCCGCCGCTCGGCTGCTCGAAGCCGGCGATCATGCGCAGGATCGTCGTCTTGCCGCAGCCGGACGGGCCGAGGAAGGAGATGAACTCGCCCTTTTCGATCGCCATGTTGAAATCATGGACGACCTGGGTCTGGCCAAAGCTCTTCTTGATGTTTGCGAGTGCGAGAAAGGGCATTGGGAAAACCTTTAAGGACGGGACTGTGTCAGCTTGCCGAAGCGCGACACGAGCTGGATGAGGCCCATGGAAAGCCAGGTGATGGCAAAGGCGATGATGGCGAGTGCCGAAGGCTCATAGGCCTTGTTGGCGCCGACCAACTGCAGATAGGGGCCGAAGGCCGGACGGTTGAGCAGCGCTGCCATGGTGAATTCGCCGATGACGATGGCGAATGTGATGAAGGCGCCCGACAGCACGCCCGACATGACGTTCGGGAAGATGCACTTGAACAGGATGGTCGGCCATTTGGCACCGAGGATTTCGGCAGCTTCCGTCAGCGTGCGCACGTCGATGGTGCGCATGGCGGTATCGACCGAGCGGTACATATAGGGCAGCGACAGGGTGATATAGGACATCACCAGCAGGATATTGGTGCCGAAGGTCGAGCCGGTGAAGGGGATGTAGGATGAGGAATTGTAGAGCCTGAGATAACCGAACACGATGACGATGGCCGGGATGACCAGCGGCATCAGCGTGACGAATTCCACGAAGGGGCGCATCTGCGGCAGGCGCAGGCGTACCCAATAGGCGGTGGGCACGACCAGCAGCATGCCGAAGGCGATGGTGAACAGCGCCATCAGCATCGAGAAGCCAAATGTCTGCTGGAACTGCACGTCGGAAAACACCGAGCCATAGGCATCCAGCGAATATTCGCCTCGGCGCATGCGCAGCGAAAATTCGAACGTGCCAAGCAGCGGCACGAAGAAATAGGTGACGCCGACGGCGATGGCGAGCCAGGCGAAAAATTTGCTCATCTTCATGGTCGCGCCCTCACTTTTGCCAGCGTTCGGCGCGCATACGCAGCCAGATGTACAGCACGTTGGAGAGGCCGGTGATGACGATCATGCCGAGCGCCAGTGCATAACCAAGATTGGGGTTATGCAACACGTCGCCGCGGATCTGCGCATACAGCAGGATCGGCACGATGTTGAGCGAGGCGCCAGTCAGCGCATAGGCCGTGGCGATGGCGCCAAAGGCGTTGGCGAACAGCAACAGGGATGTGCCGAGCAGGCTCGGCCACAGGATCGGCAGGCCGATCATCCTCCAGTATTGCCATGTCGAGGCACCGAGGATTTCGGAAGCCTCACGCCATTCCTTTTTCAGGCCGTCCAAAGCTGGCGTCAGGATCAGCACCATCAGCGGGATCTGGAAGAACATGTAGGTGATGGTCAGGCCGAAAAAGGAAAGAAGGTTGAAGCCGGTCGAATAGAGATTGAAGCCGAACCAGTCGCGCAGGAAGACCGTCACGAGGCCGGTGCGGCCCAGCGTGGCGATAAAGGCGAAGGCGAGCGGCACGCCGGCAAAGTTGGAGGCGACGCCGGAAAAGGTCAAAAGGCCGTTGCGGATCCACGAGGGCAGGCCGCCGAGCACGATCGCCCAGGCCAGCGCAAAGCCGATCAGCGCGCCACCGAGCGAGGAGGCAAGCGAGACCTTTATCGAGATCCAGTAGGCGGACAGAATGGTCGGCGTAAACAGGTCGGCGATGTTCTGGAAGGTGAACTGACCTTCGGCGTTAAAAAACGCGCCGGTGACGAGATAAAGCGTCGGAACGATCAGGAACATCAGGGCAAAGATCATGAACGGCGCGATGCCGAGCCAGTCGATGATCGTGCGACGGTCGATGAAGGGGGATGCGGTGGACATCAATGCCGCCGTTTCTGCCGGAGGAATAAAAGCCTCCCCGCGTTGAAACGGGGAGGCCGATTTCAGACATTACTGGATGTTGGCGCCAACAACCTTGTCCCACTGGGTGGTGATTGCGGTCTTGCCAGCGGCCTGATCGTCGAGCGTCGGGAACTTTGCCTTTTCATAGGCAGCGGCCGGCGGCAGGGCGTCGAGCATTTCCTTCGGGATCTTGTTGTTCTTGGCAAGATCGTTGAAGCGGATCGGGTGGCAATAGCCCTTCAGGTAACCCAGCTGGCCTTCGTCGGAGTAGATGTATTCCATCCACAGCTTGGCAGCGTTCGGGTGCGGTGCGAAGGCCGAGATCGCCTGTACGTAGACGCCGGCTACAACGCCGGTTTCCGGAACGACGACTTCGAGCGGCGGGTTGCCCTTCAGCGTGTCGCGCCAGGACAGACCGTTGTAGTCCCAGGCGATGACGATCGGGGTGGAGCCCTGAGCGAGCGAAGCGGACTTGCCGATGACGGGCACAAAATTGCCGGCCTTGTTGATTTCGGCAAACAGCTTAAGGCCGGCTTCACCAGCCTTGGTGGCATCGGTTTCGCCAGCGGCGATACCGGCGGCGTAAACGCCCTGAACGGCCTGGTTGGACGAGCGCGGGTCACCGGCGAGAGCAACCGAGTTGGCGTAGTCCGAACCGGTCAGGTCTTTCCAGTCCTTCGGGACCTTCTTGACGATGTCGGTGTTCACGATGAAGGAGAGAACGCCGTAATAATCGCCGTACCAGTAACCTTCAGCATCCTTGGCGTCGTCCGGGATCGAAGCCCAGGTCGATACCTTGTAGGGCTGGATCAGCTTTTCAGCCTTGGAGGATGGGCCGAAGGAGAGACCGACGTCGATGACGTCAGGCGCCTGCGGGCCGGTATTGCCCTTGTTGGCCTTGATGGCTTCGATTTCGTCGCCCGAGCTTGCATCCGGGTTCAGTTCGTTGACTTCGATGCCGTACTTGGCCTTGAAGCCGGCAATGATGTCGCCGTAACCGCACCAGCTGTGGGGCAGAGCGATGGTGGTGAGCGAGCCTTCCTTCTTGGCGGCTGCGATCAGCTCTGCGCTCGGCTCGGCGAAGGCAAAACTGGTCGAAGCAACGACCATGGCGGTGGTGATGGACAGAAGACGTTTGGTCTTGGTGATCACGGGATCCTCCTGAGGTTTTCAGTTCGTGTCGGGCGACACTCGTAGAGCCGGTTCA
Source organism: Neorhizobium sp. JUb45 (assembly GCF_004343585.1). Taxonomy (GTDB): domain Bacteria; phylum Pseudomonadota; class Alphaproteobacteria; order Rhizobiales; family Rhizobiaceae; genus Neorhizobium. Next base: position 972,617 of record NZ_SLYW01000001.1, read on the forward strand.
TGTATCGTATGTGACAGTATGCACAGCTGAGCATGCATCAATGCAAAGCTTTGGATTTCCACGGATTTTAGTGGATCACTCCTCTTTTACGCGATCGTTTTTCCCCAAACGGCGGAAAAGACGGCTTCGCTCGAAAAGATTTTCCAAGGAATGCATGCGTTTGCGGGTGGTTTCCCAGCCTGCACTCTGTACCGCCTCGATCAGCGCTTCCACAATAAACAGCGTGACCACCGAAGAATCCCAAGCGGAGGGCGCCTCGATGCGGGATTTGAACGTGTGGCGGGCATGGCGGACCACCGGCGAGGCCCAGAGGTCGGTGAACAAGACAATGACGACGCCGGCCGCTTTGGCGGCTTCCGCCAGCGTCGCCATCTCCTGCTCGTAACGGCGGATATCGAAGATCACCAGAACGTCGCCGGCATTCATGTTGAGCACATGCTGCGGCCATGAACTGGAATTGTTGGAAATCAGCGTGGTGCGTGGCCGGATCACCTGCATGTGGGTGAAAAAATACTCGGCAAGCGAGCCAGTGATGCGGCCGCCGATGAAATAGAGGTGGCGATCCAGATCCTGCAGCAGAGCCGTCGTGCCGTCGAACGCCGCGATGTCGATCTCGGCTAGCGTGTCGCGCAAATTGTCGGTCACGGCTTCGGCAAAGCGGTTGAGGATATGGGTATCGGGGGCACGCGCGGCCCAGCGGTCCTGCCAGTGATCGTGCTTGGCGATCGGGTTGGAAATCGTTGCTTCCAGCTCCTGATGCAGGCGCAGCTGGAATTCGGGATAACCCTTGAAGCCAAGTTTCTGCACGGCGCGCGCCACCGTCGCCGTCGAAACACCGGCGTTTTCCGCAGTCGCGGTTATGCTGCCAAGCCCAGACACCGGATAGTTCTCCAGCAGGCTATCCGCCAGTTTCCTCTCGGTCGGCGTCAGTCCGTCGTAGCCGCGGCGTATGACGTCTGACACTGTGCGCGAGGTCTCTGGCACGGATGCTATGTTCCCCTCCGGTCTTTGCCGGTTTGAGCGAAATTAACAATCGAGCGGTGGCTCCTGTCAATGGCGGCATTGAAAAGATTCTTTCAGAAAGGCGATTGACCTCAACCAAAAGATGAAGAATTCTTTTCTTGATGGTTTTTTAACCAACCCGGCGGGGCATGCATGTTGGTGCAGTCTGCAGTTCTGACAGAGGCGGATGGCGATCCGGTTGCGGTCGACAATGCCGGTGGTCGCAGCGATGTGCTGCTGGTCTGCGAACATGCCTCCAACCGGCTGCCCGAAGGCTATGGCGATCTCGGTCTGCCGGCCGATGCGCTGACATCGCATATCGCCTGGGACCCCGGCGCTCTTGCTGTTTCCCAACGCATCGCGAAAAATCTGGATGCCGTGCTGGTCTACCAGCGATTTTCTCGGCTGATCTATGATTGCAACAGGCCGCCGACGTCGCCGGCTGCGATGCGCGATGTCAGTGAAGTGTTTCGCATTCCCGGCAACGAGAACCTGTCGGAGGCGGAGAAGGCGCGGCGAACTGCGGCGCTCTATCTGCCGTTTCAGGGACGGATTGCACAGGAAATTGCTGCCCGGACAAAAGCGGGCAGGGCGACTGTGCTGGTGACGGTGCACAGCTTTACGCCGGTCTATTACGGCCAGAAGCGCGAAGTGGAGATCGGCTTTCTGCATGATCGGGACAGTCGGCTGGCCGATCGCATGCTGGCGGCGGCTGCCGATACAAACCTGTACCTGATCGCCCGCAACGAACCTTACGGGGCCGCCGATGGCGTGACCCACACGCTGGAAGTCCATGCCATCGGGCCAGGGCTTCTCAATGTCATGATCGAGATAAGGAACGATTTGATTACAGATGATGTCGGCCAAGGATTCGTGGCCGATTTCCTGACGGGTCTGCTGCGCGAAAGCCTCGTGGACGCCTGACGAAAGACTTCTAGGGAAACAGCTAATGTCCGGCGCCGACACCGAAATATCGGGCGATGCCGAAAATCGTACTGGGGGCGTTGCTCGGCCATTCCGGCCGGTCGCCTGTTTTTTCTTTGATCAGGAGAGAAGGCATGGACAATTCATCATCAGGGGTCAGCTACAAAAAGGCTGACGCATCCTATTTCGAAAAAAGACATCTATCCCGTTATGCGGGCGTATGGTCGCTCTGGGCGCTCGGCGTCGGCGCGGTCATTTCCGGCCATTTCTCCGGCTGGAACTTTGGTTTTGCCACGGGCGGCTGGGGCGGCATGCTGGTGGCCGGCATCATCATCGCCATCATGTATCTCGGCCTGACATTCTCTATCGCCGAAATGAGCCCGGCTTTGCCGCATACCGGTGCGGCCTATTCCTTTGCCCGTACCGCCATGGGTCCATGGGGCGGGTTCATCACCGGGCTTTGCGAAAACGTCGAATATGTGCTGACGCCCGCCGTCATCGTGACGTTCATTACCGCTTACGTGAACACCATTCTAGGGCTGGACCCGGTCTATTCGCCGCTCTTGTGGGTGTTCTTCTACGCGGTCTTCCTCGGACTCAACATTTTTGGGCTGGAACTGTCGTTCAAGGTGACACTGGTGATCACGCTGATTTCGCTGGCTGTGCTGGTGTTCTTCTGGATCAGCGCCATCCCGAACATGGATTTTTCGCGTTGGGCGCTGAATATCGGCGTCGGGCCGGACGGTGCGGCGATCGAACTGCCGGAAGGCAATGGTTCCTGGTTCCCCTTCGGCTTTTCCGGCGTGCTGGCGACACTGCCTTTTGCCGTGTGGCTGTTCCTCGCCATCGAGCAGCTGCCGCTGGCTGCCGAAGAATCGGTCGATCCCAAGCGTGACATGCCCAAGGGCATCATTCTCGGCATCATCACGCTGATGGTGTCCGCCTTCATGATCGTGCTGCTCAACCCGTCGCTGCCGGGCGTCGGCGCCTTCCATCTCGGTTCGGCGCTGGAGCCGCTGCTCGACGGGTTCAAGGCGGTTTACGGCGATAGCGGCGTGGTGGTTCTCGGCCTCGTGGCGCTCACCGGCCTGATCGCCAGCTTCCATACGATCCTTTATGCGCAGGGCCGTCAGATCTATTCGCTGTCGCGTGCGGGCTATTTCCCGACCGTGCTGTCGATCACGCACTCGAAATTCCGCACACCCCATATTGCCATGCTGACCGGTGCAGCCGTCGGTCTCGCCGTCATGCTGGTCATCTGGTTCTCGCTGGGGGCAGAAGCCGGCGGCAGCGTCATCGGCGCGGTGCTGCTCAACATGGCGGTGTTCGGAGCAATGTTCTCCTACATCATGCAGGCGATCTCCTTCATCCTGCTGCGCAAAAACCTGCCGAACATCGAACGGCCGTTCCGTTCGCCGCTCGGAATTCCGGGTGCGGCGCTGACGGTGATCATCGCCTGCGTGACGCTGGTCTATCAGGTGCAGGATCCGAACTTCACCAAGGGCGTGTTGTGGGTGGCCGTATGGTTCGCAGTCGCCATTGCCTATTTCGCGCTGATCGGCCGTCACAAGCTGATCCTGTCGCCGGAAGAGGAGTTTGCGCTGGAACACAAGGAAAAGGCGATCGCAGCTTCGGCGGCAGCGCGCGCCTGACCGGATGATGAGGAGGGGCCGGCGGCAATGCCGCCGGCCGATTTATCCGACATGGACATGAAAGTGGGAGCAGCATGACCACCGCATACACATTCGAAGACCTGAAGGCTGACGTCTCCGATGGCGTCATCGATACTGTTCTTGCTTGTCAGGTGGACATGCAGGGCCGGCTGATGGGCAAGCGTTTTCAGGCGGAGTTTTTCGTCGAAAGCGCCTGGAAGGAGACCCATAGCTGCAACTATCTGCTGGCCACCGATATCGAGATGGAGACCGTTTCCGGCTACAAGGCGACGAGCTGGGAGAAGGGGTATGGCGATTATACGATGAAGCCGGACCTTTCGACGCTGCGGCGCATTCCGTGGCTGGAGGGCACGGCTTTGGTGCTGTGCGACGTGCTGGATCACCACACCCATGAGGAAGTGCCGCATTCGCCGCGCGCCATTCTCAAGAAGCAGGTGGCGCGGCTGGAAACCATGGGCATGAAGGCCTTCATGGCGACGGAGCTGGAATTCTTTCTGTTTGACCAGACCTATGAACAGGCGGAGCAGAGCGGTTATCGCAGCCTGAAACTCGCCAGCGCCTATAACGAGGACTACCACATCTTTCAGACCACCAAGGAAGAGGATGTGATGCGGGCCATCCGCACCGGCCTGCAGGGCGCGGGTATTCCGGTGGAAAATTCCAAGGGTGAGGCATCGGCGGGGCAGGAGGAGATCAACGTCCGTTATACCGACGCGCTGACCATGGCCGACCGGCATGTGATCGTCAAAAACGGCTGCAAGGAAATCGCCTTCCTCAAGGGCAAGGCCATCACGTTTCTCGCCAAGTGGCATTATTCGGCCGCCGGTTCATCGTCGCATATCCATCAGTCGCTGTGGAGCGCGGATGGCAAGACGCCGCTGTTTTTCGACAAGAATGGCGAACACGGCATGTCGGAAACGATGCGGCACTATATTGCCGGCCTGCTCGCCCATGCCGGCGAGATCACCTATTTTCTGGCGCCCTACATCAATTCCTACAAGCGATACGTGGCCGGCACGTTTGCGCCCACCAAGGCCGTGTGGTCGAAGGACAATCGCACCGCCGGTTATAGGCTCTGCGGAGAGGACACCAAGGCGGTGCGTGTGGAATGCCGTGTCGGTGGGGCCGATCTCAACCCGTATCTCGCCATGGCGGCACTGATCGCGGCGGGTATTGACGGCATCGAGCAGAAGATGGCGCTGGAGCCGGCTTTCGTGGGGGATGCCTATGGTGTCAAGGACGTGCGCGAAATCCCGGTGACGCTGCGCGCTGCAACCGAAACGATGACGACATCCGCCATGCTGCGCCGAGCCTTTGGCGATGACGTGATTGATCATTATACGCGTGCGGCGCAGTGGGAGCAGGAGGAATATGACCGGCGGGTGACCGACTGGGAGGTGGCGCGCGGGTTCGAAAGGGCGTGAGGAAACTGCAACCGATTTCCGGCGATTGTTGAGTTTTTCTCGATAATCGCCTAGGTTGAATTTGGTTTTCGAGGATGGCGCCATGGTCAAGATCGACAGTGACTGGTTTTTCGCAAGGCTGAAGGAAATCGGCTCGTCGAGTAGCGAGCTGGCCAAACATCTGAAGCTCGATCCGAGTTCCGTTTCCCGCATGCTGAAGGGCGAGCGCAAGATGAGCGCCGAGGAGCAGGATGGCGTGGCGGAATATCTCAAGGTATCGCCGCTTGAAATCGCCGCGCATCGGCGGGGAGGTGTCATTGGTTTCGCTGAGGATAATCAAACCAGTTATGACAGTGCGACGGATGTTTCCGAGTTCCCTGCCGAACAACGTCCCCGGCGTATGCGGCAGGAAGGCCTCGATCTCGAGGCGACCAATTTTTACGATCGTGTGCGAGGATGCATGAAGGGCACCGTCACGATCGCCGCGGGGGTGGATTTGACTGCTCCTGTCGAGCCGGATTGGGTCGAAGCCTATGAGGACTGAGCGTTATCTGTTCGATACCTGCGCCCTGATCTATCTTGCCGAGGACGAAGCCATTGGCGCCGAGGCGCAGCGCGTGATGCGTAGTATCGAACCGGTTTCCGATCGCGTGTGGGTTTCGATTTTCTCCGCATGGGAAATCGGCATGCTGGTCGGCAAGGGACGCCTGATCATCCGCAGGGATCCGAAATTGTGGTTCGAAGAAGCCGTCGCGAGACTGGCCGCGCGGCTTGCTAATGTGTCCTCCGACATTCTCATGAAATCCTGTTTCCTGCCCGATCCTATCCATCGCGATCCAGCGGACCGCATTCTCATCGCCACCGCCCGCGAACACGACCTCACCATCATCACGCGTGACCGTGCCATTCTCGACTACGGTGCTGCGGGTCATGTCCGCACGCTCGCCTGCTGATACCTCTGCTGAAATCTGGGAGACTTTCTGGAAATGACGATGATCCAATGCATTTCGCCGGTGTATGGCTCGGTTTATGCCGAGCGGCCGGTGCTCTCTCTCGATGCCGCGAAAGAGGCTGTCGCGCGGGCAAAAAAGGCACAGAAAAGCTGGGCGAAGCGGCCGCTGGAAGACCGCGTGCAACTGGTGATGAAAGGTGTCGCCCGGCTGAACGAGATGGTGGACGAGGTGGTGCCGGAACTGGCCTGGATGATGGGACGGCCGGTGCGCTATGGCGGTGAATTTCGCGGCTTCAACGAACGCTCCAACTATGTCGCCTCCATCGCCGCCGATGCGCTGAAACCGATCGAGGTGGAGGACAGCCAAAATTTTGCCCGCCGCATCGAACGCGAGCCGCATGGCGTCGTCTTCGTCATCGCACCATGGAACTATCCATACATGACCGCCATCAACACGGTGGCGCCGGCGCTGATGGCCGGCAATACCGTCATCATCAAACATGCGGCGCAGACGCTGCTGGTGGGCGAGCGGATGGTGCGTGCCTTTATCGAGGCCGGCGTGCCGGATGACGTGTTTCAGAACGTCTTTCTCGATCACGAGACGAGTGCTGCGCTGATTGCGGCTGGCTCCTTCAACTTCATCAATTTCACCGGTTCGGTGGAGGGCGGGCGTGCCATCGAGCGGGCCGCTGCCGGCACCTTTACCGGGTTGGGACTGGAGCTTGGCGGCAAGGACCCCGGTTACGTGATGGAGGATGCCGATCTGGATGCGGCGGTCGATACGCTGATGGACGGTGCGACCTTCAATTCGGGCCAGTGCTGCTGTGGTATCGAACGCGTCTATGTGCATGAAAGCCTCTACGACGCCTTTGTCGAAAAGTCGGTGGCGTGGGTGTCTAACTACAAGCTTGGCAATCCGCTGGATGCGGAGACAACACTCGGGCCGATGGCCAATAAGCGGTTTGCCAAACTGGTGCGCGAGCAGGTGGCGGATGCCGTTGCCAAGGGCGCCAAGGCGCTGGTCGATGCAAAACTGTTTCCGGCCGATGATGGTGGCGCCTATCTCGCGCCGCAGGTTCTGGTGAATGTCGATCACTCCATGGCCTTCATGCGCGAGGAAACCTTTGGGCCGGCGGTCGGCATCATGAAGGTGAAGGGCGATGACGAGGCTTTGGCGCTCATGAACGACAGCCAGTATGGCCTCACCGCTTCGCTCTGGACAAAGGACGTCGAGCGGGCGTCGCGGATCGGTGCCGAAATCGAGACAGGCACCGTGTTCATGAACCGCGCCGATTATCTCGACCCTGCGCTGGTCTGGACCGGCGTCAAGCAGACCGGCCGGGGCGGTTCGCTCTCGGTTCTCGGCTTCCACAATCTCACGCGTCCAAAGTCCTATCACCTGAAGAAGGTCACAGCATGAACATCGTTGCGAACTGGAGTTATCCCACCGTCGTCAAGATGGGCCGTGGCCGGATCAGGGAACTGGCCGAGGCAGCCAAGTCGCTCGGCATGAAAAAGCCGCTGCTTATTACCGATCGCGGCCTGTCGACCATGGCGATCACGCTGACGGCTCTCGACGTGCTGGAGGAGGCGGGTCTCGGGCGCGCGCTGTTTGCCAATGTCGATCCCAACCCGAACGAGATCAACCTCGAAGCAGGCATCAAGGCGTTTCGCGATGGCGGGCATGACGGCGTCGTGGCCTTTGGTGGCGGCTCAGGGCTGGATCTCGGCAAATGCGTGGCCTTCATGGTCGGGCAGACCCGGCCTGTCTGGGATTTCGAGGACATCGGCGACTGGTGGACGCGGGCGTCGGTCGAGGGCATCGCGCCGATCGTCGCCGTTCCGACCACGGCCGGCACCGGTTCGGAAGTCGGTCGCGCCTCGGTCATCACCAATTCGCAGACGCATGTGAAAAAGATCATCTTTCACCCGAAGTTTTTGCCCGGCGTGGTGATCTGCGATCCGGAACTGACGGTCGGCATGCCAAAAGTGATCACCGCCGGCACCGGCATGGATGCGTTCGCGCATTGCCTCGAAGCCTATTCCTCGCCCTTCTATCACCCGATGTCGGCCGGCATCGCGCTTGAAGGCCTACGACTGGTGAAGGAATTTTTGCCGCGCGCCTACAGGGAAGGGACCGATCTGGAAGCCCGTACCAACATGATGTCGGCCGCCGCCATGGGTGCCGTCGCCTTCCAGAAGGGGCTTGGCGCCATCCATGCGCTGTCGCACCCGATCGGCGCCGTCTACAACACCCATCATGGCATGACGAATGCGGTGGTGATGCCGGCCGTGCTGCGTTTCAACCGCGCTGCGATCGAGGACAAGATTTCTCGCGCTGCTGCTTATCTCGGCATAACCGGCGGGTTTGACGGATTTTACGATTACGTCCTGTCACTGCGCTCCGAGCTTGGCGTGCCCGATACGCTGACGGCCATGGGAATCACGCCTGACCGTATCGACGAGCTTGCGGCGATGGCGATCGAGGATCCGAGTGCCGGCGGCAATCCGGTTCCGTTAACGCTGGAAAACACAAAAGCTCTGTTTCGCGACTGCTTTTAACTGTTCCGTTGTCGAGGCGTTTTTAATCGGCCATGAAAATATGGAGCAAAACCCGCGGCTTGGCTGCGGGTTTTTACGTTCTGAAGCCTAAGCTCAAAACTCAATGATTATATTAACGACACCTGAATTAATATCTCGTTAACCATGTTTGGAAAGGATGTGAATCTCGGCACCATGTTTCCCGGTGCCTCCAGGAGCGATGCGGCTCGCACCTTTTCAAGGATTTTCGCATGCCAGTGATTTCATTCGCCAATGCCAAGGGCGGCGCCGGCAAGACGACGGCAGCACTTCTGCTGGCCACCGAGCTTGCCCATTCCGGTCATCGCGTCACGCTGATCGACGCCGATCCGCAGCGCTGGATCAGCCAATGGGCGCAGATGTCGGGGGCGTTGCGCAATATCGACGTGATCTCCGAGGTCAGTCTCGCCTCGCTGCAATGTCATTTGCGCGATATGGCGGATCGAACCGACTATTTCATCATCGATCTCGCCGGTGCTCGTGACGCGCTGGTGACGACGGCCATCGGTCTGTCCGACCACGTGATGATCCCGGTTCAGGGTTCGGCCATGGACGCCAAGGGTGCGGCGCAGATTCTCGATCTTCTCGCGATGATGAAGGAAAAGGCGGGTCTCGACATCGCCCATTCGGTGGTTCTGACGCGTGTCGCCTCGATGGTGACGACAAAAGCGCTGGTGGCCATCAAGGGCCTGCTGGCCGCACGCGGCGTCAATGTGCTGAACACGCCGATCAACGAACGCAACGCCTTCAAGGAGCTTTTTGAAGTGGGTGGCACGCTGCACACGCTGGATCCGGCCAAGGTCAGCAATGTCGACAAGGCGCGTGAAAACGCGGCGGCTTTTGCGACCGAAGTGATGCGGTTGATGCCGGTGCGGGTGGTGCGCTCCGGTCTGCCGCGCATCTTTTCGTTCCGCCGTCAGGCTGCTTGAGTCACATCGTAAAAACAAAGGCCCCGGAAGCGTGCTTCCGGGGCCTTTGTTTGTTTGATCACTTGGCGATTATTCGACGAACTCTACCGTCGTGCCCGGCTTCACCATCTTGGCCAGTTCCGTCGCATCCCAGTTGGTGAGGCGGATACAGCCATGGCTGTTGGTCTTGCCGATCTTCGATGGCTCCGGCGTGCCGTGGATGCCGTAGGTAGGTTTTGACAAGGCGATCCAGACCGTGCCGACCGGGCCGTTCGGACCCGGCGGGATCTGCAGGATTTCGCGGTTTTCACCCTGCGTGAAATTGATTTTCGGATTGTAGGTATAACCCGGGTTCAGGGCGATGCGGGCAACCGTGTGGTTGCCGACGGGCGAGGGCGTGTCCGAAGAGCCGATCGTCGCCGGATAGGCCGAAATCAGCTTGCCGTCCGCGCCATAGGCAAACACCTGCTTGCGGCCCTTGTCTGCAATGATGCGGGTGACTTCGCCCGTCTTGGGCTGGCCGGGGCTGATCACCTTGATGATCGTCCCCGGAATGGTGAAGTCGACATTGGGATTGATCGCCTTCAGGTAGCCCTCGTCCATATGAAACTGCTCGGCCAGTTTTTCGCTGGTCGAGGTGTAGGAAAGGGCCGGCAGCTGCGCCTTGTGGGCGTAATCGTCGGGAATGGAGGCGACGTAGGGCCCGGCCGCATCGGCAGCGGTGATCGTGTATTCGACGATCGGCATGCCGCCAGAATAGGAGAGGCGCTGGACGATATCCTCGGCATTGTTCGGGTCGAGTGTCTCGCCGGTCATTTCCTGCCAGGCGGCGATAGCCTTGTTGACGTTATCGCCGAGACGGCCGTCGATCACGCCCGGCGAAATGCCTTCGCGGTCGAGGAATACCTGCAGTGCGGCGATCTCGGCCTGCGGCTTGTTGGTGACCGTGATCGTCGTGCCGGAATGTCTCGGCTCGGGGCCGAGAGGCTGGGTCTGGTTCGGTTCGATCGAGGCGTAGTTCGGATCGTATTGCGCCGGATCGTTGGACGGCGCATCGAGCGGCAGGCGGGTGATCGAGCCGCGATCCGGCACCGAGCCGGTGACTTCGCCATCATACTGGCCGCCATTGCTGCCATTGCCGCGATAATCACGGTAATCGCGATAGCCGGGGGAGACGCCGGGCATCTGCTCGCTGCGCGCATAACCACCGCGATCACGACGGTTCTGCTGCTGCATTTCGGTGGCAACCACATTGCCGGCGCGGTCCATATAGGTCCGCCGGCCATTTCGGTCTCGCGTCACGACGAATTCGCCGGGCTCCGGCGTGTAATCGAGGATATAGCCTTCGGGCGTGACGAGGGTTGGCTGCTCGCCGCCATACTGGCGCTCGTACTGGTATTGCGGCGCGCCGCCATAATCACGATACATGACCTGCGCCTGAACCGGAGCAGCAACCGCGGTCAGGGCAATGAGGCTGAGACTTGTAACGAGACTGCGCTTCACGATATCACCGATCCTTAAACTTCTTCACCAACCCGCAAGGGTGGCGCCTCGTTCCAACGTTCGAGCTCTTTGTTCCTGACTAGTTAATTGCGACTCTAGTATGGAAAAAATGAATTCGTGGTGAAGGTCCTGTTAAAATTCACGTGTTTGTTCGTTTACCAATGAACATAGTCTCGGGGGGAGGCAAGCATGAAGGCATTTTCCACTGGCGCAGGGCCAAAACTGTTCCTCGACCCCGTTTCGGTTCTCGATATCGGTTCGTGCATCGTTGATGGCATCGATGTTGCGCCGGGCAGGGCTATCCCCGACGATGGCGATCCGCGTATCGATCATTCGCTCGAAGGATTTCTGTTCACCTGCGGGCCGGATCATATCCGTCACCCCGATGCGATCGCCGGGCGCATGGATGGCAAAAAATACCCGCTGCATGGATCCTTCTCCGCCCACCCGGCAGACATCCTGTTCTGGGATGCGCAGGGTGACGATGCCGAATGCCATGCAAAGGTGGCAGTCGCGCTTGCCGACGGTGGTTCCGCGCTGCTGGAACGCCACTGGCGCATCGACGGGCAGACGGGGGAAGTGTCTCTCAGAGACCGCGTGACGAATGCCGGTTCGACGCCATTTGCGCGCGTTCATATGTATCATATGAACCTCGGCGCATGGCTGTTCGATGATGGTGTTCGGCTTGGCGGCAAGATGTTCGAAGGTGGCGCGCTGCCGTGGAATTTCGGCGAGGAACCGGGCAGCGTGTTTTGCCTGCCGGCTGCCCCGGACGGCGAGGAATGGGCGGAAGTGACGCTTGGGCCGATCGCCGCGCTCGATGGCCGCACGCTGCACGTCAGGTTCAGGACCGATACGTTGCCTTATCTGCAGATGTGGCGAAACCAGAAGGCGCCGGCGCATGTGCTCGGCATCGAGCCGGTGTCGCATCGGCTGGCGGAGCGTGGCGAACTTGCCAGAAGCGGCGAGCTTGCCATGCTGCAGCCCGGCGAAAGTGCCGACTACGCGCTGCGTTTTGTTTTTGTCTAAATCATTGCCGCGGCTCGCATTGACGCTTCGCGGCGCATCACGCTAAGTGTGCGGCAACTGAAAAAGCTGGAGGCTCACGCATGGATATCCGCCAGGTCAACGACGAGTATTCGGTCAGCGGCCAGATCACAGTCGAGGACGTCGATCAGGTGAAGGCTGAAGGGTTCAAGTCGATCGTCTGCCATCGTCCTGACGAGGAAGAGCCGGGTCAGCCCGCTTTTGCCGATGTTGCCGCGCGGGCGCAGGAACTGGGTATCCAGATCCGCCATATCCCGGTCGGCCGCATGGGGCTTACGCCTGAAGGCGTAACCGAAATGGTCGATGCGCTGGAAGACCTGCCCAAGCCAATGCTCGGCTATTGCCGCTCGGGCGCCCGCTCGACCGCCATTTACGAACAGAGCCAGCGTTTCCGCGGCTGATTTTCGCCTCCGGCACCCTTCCGGTGCCGGCTTCTCCACGCTCGCATTTTTCTCGAGGAGCATTCCCATGACCATCAAGCGTATCGATTCCGGCGCCCGCATGAGCGGCGCAGTCGTCCACGGCAACACCGTTTATCTGGCTGGCCAGGTTGGCGAAGGTGAAACGGTTACCGAACAGTGCAAGGACGCGCTGGGCGAAGTTGACCGTCTGCTGGCTGCTGCCGGTACGGACAAGTCCAAGATCCTGCAGACGCTGATCTACATCTCGGACATTTCCTACTTCGCGGAAATGAACGCTGCCTGGGAAGCATGGGTTGATCCGGCAAACACGCCAGCACGCGCCACCAGCGAAGCCAAGCTGGCTGCGCCGAAGTACAAGGTCGAATTCATCGTCACCGCGGCGATCTGATTCTTTTGACTGTTCAATGAAAAGGCCGGGGCATCATTTGATGCCCCGGCCTTTTTCGTTCAAGCCTTGTCGCGGATCTGTGTCAACGTTTTGGCTGGCGTGATCGCCTCGGGATCAAGCCGCACCTCGATGATGGAAGGCTTGCCGCTGGCGCGTGCCCGCTCATAGGCCGGGCCAAAATCTTCCGTCGTCTCCACCAGTTCGCCATGGCCGCCAAAGGCCTGGGCGTAGGCCACGAAATCCGGGTTCACCAGATCGGTACCACTGACACGGCCGGGATACTCGCGTTCCTGATGCATGCGGATCGTGCCGAAGATGCCGTTATTGACCAGAACGGTGATGATCGGCAGGTCGTAACGCACGGCGGTGATGAATTCCTGCCCGTGCATCAGAAAGCAGCCGTCTCCGGCAAAACACACGACCTCACGCTGCGGAAACAACTGCTTGGCGGCAACGGCTGCGGGAAGGCCGTAGCCCATCGAGCCGGATGTGGGGGCGGCCTGCGTGTTGAACCGCTGGAAACGGTGGAAACGGTGCAGCCAGGTGGCGTAGTTGCCCGCACCATTGGTGAAGATCGCATCCTTCGGTGTGTTGGCTTCGATCCATTCCATGATCGGACCCATCTGCACATTGCCGGGGCCGGTCTTGGGCGGTGTCGACCATGTCTCGTAGGCCGCGTGCATCTCGGCGGTCCGTTCCGCCCAGACCGGCTTTTTCGGTGCCGGAAGATCTTTCAGCGCCGCCACGAATTCGGCCGGTGCCGCGCAGATGGCGAGATCGGGGCGATAGACGCGGCCGAGTTCCTCCGGGTCTGGGTAGACGTGGACAAACGCCTGTGCCGGGTAGGGGATATCGACCAGCGTGTAGCCCGAGGACGGCATTTCCGACAGTCGTCCGCCGAGCAGGATAAGGAGATCGGATTCCTTGATTTGCTTCGACAGTGCCGGGTTGATGCCGATGCCGACATCGCCGGCATAGTTCGGGTGGGCGTGATCGAATAGCATCTGACGGCGGAAGGAGCAGCCGACCGGCACCTGAAATTTTTCGGCAAATGTCTGGAAATCCGCCACCGCCTGTTCGCTCCAGCGGGTACCGCCGAGAATGAACATCGGCCGTTTGGCCTTGGACAGAACCGAGGCGAAGGTGGCGATCTGCGAGGCGCCGGGATGGCTTTCGACCGGTGTATAGGGTTTTGCCGCAACGGCCTCGACCTCTTCCACCAGCATGTCTTCCGGCAGTGTCAGCACGACCGGGCCGGGACGGCCCGAGGTGGCCACGCTGAAGGCGCGGGTGACGAATTCCGGGATGCGGCGGGCATCGTCGATCTCACCCACCCATTTGGCAAATTCGGTGAAGGCGCGGCGGTATTCGACCTCCTGAAAGGCCTCGCGCTCCTTCATGTCGCGGCCGATCTGGCCGACGAACAGGATCATCGGGATGCTGTCCTGTTTGGCCACATGCAGGCCGGCAGAGGCATTGGTGGCACCGGGACCACGGGTGACCATGCAGATGCCCGGCTCGCCGGTGAGGCGCCCCCAGCAATCCGCCATCATCGCCGCGCCGCCTTCCTGACGGCAGACAAGGACGTCGATGTCACTGTCATGCAGCGCATCGAGCACGGCGAGATAACTTTCGCCGGGAACGCAGGAAACGCGTTTGACGCCATTCGCCTTCAGTGCCTCGACAATGAGCTGGCCACCGGTCTTCATCACATCTGTCCTTTCGATGGTTTTGCTGCGGGCTCTTTCAGCTCCGCCAGAATTTCGTCCGTGTGCTGGCCGAGCGCGGGGCTTGGCCGATGATAGCTGAGCGGCGTTTTCGACAGCACGATCGGGCTGCGCACACCGGGGATGACGGTGCCGTCCTCGGCCTCGAGATCGATGCGCAGTCGGCGCGCAATCACCTGCGGGTCGTCGAACATTTCGGCGATGGAATTGATCGGTCCGGCCGGCACTGCGGCCTTGCCGCAGGCCTCCAGCAGGTCGGCCTTTTGCCATTTGGCTGTTTCCGTCGTGACCATGCCGCGCACGCCGGCGCGGTTGGCGACGCGCGCCTTGTTGGTGGCGAAAAGCGGGTCGTCGGCCATCGATTCGATGCCGAGAATTTTTGTCAGGCGACGAAACTGGCCGTCATTGCCGATGGCGAGAATGATATGGCCATCGGCCACCGGCACCACTTCGTAAGGGCTGATATTGGGGTGGGCATTGCCGAGCCGCGTCGGGGCATTGCCGGAGACCAGATAATTCATGTTCTGGTTGGCAAGGATGCCGGCCTGCACATCGAGAAGCGCCATGTCGACGAACTGGCCTTCGCCGGTCTTCATCACATGGATCAGCGCGGCTTGAATGGCGGTGACGGCATAGATGCCGGTAAAAATGTCGGCAATGGCGACGCCCGCCTTCATCGGCTCTCCGTCTGGCGTGCCAGTGACCGACATGAAACCGGACATGCCCTGTACGATGTAATCGTAACCGGCGAGATCGGCATAAGGGCCGTCCTGACCAAAACCGGTGATCGAGCAATAGACCAGCTTGGGATTGGTCTTTTTGAGGCTCTCGTAATCGAGCCCGTATTTTTCCAGTCCGCCGCGTTTGAAGTTTTCGATCAGCACGTCGGCGCGGGCCGCCAATTCGCGGACGGTCGCCTGACCTTCCTCAGTCTTGAGGTCGATGGCGATCGAGCGTTTGCCGCGATTGGTGGAATGATAATAGGCGGCGGACAGGTTTTCGCCGGAAACACTTTCGACGAAGGGCGGCCCCCAGGCGCGGGTATCGTCGCCACCATCGGGGTTTTCCACCTTGATGACATCGGCCCCCATGTCGGCCAGCATCTGGCCGGCCCATGGTCCGGCGAGAACGCGGGCGAGTTCGAGAACGCGAATGCCGGAAAGTGGCGGTTTTTTCGTCTCTATGTCCGTCATGCGTTCTCCTCCGCCGTGCCGTCATCATGCCGCCGCGGTTTTCGGCAGGGCATGTCCTCGATCAACTTGATAGCGGCAAGTCCTCAGGCCGGCACGTGATTTTAAATCATGAGGTCATTCCTAGTCGGGTACGAGGGTGGCGGATTGTTTTGGCAAAACGCGCGTGGCCCATGCTGCAAATTCGGTGATCGCTGCCTCTGCGCCGATCTCGTTCAGTGTTTCGTGGCGCATGTCGCGGTCGATATTGCAGGTGACATTGGTCATGCTGAGTGTCTGCAGGCGGCGACTGAGCCACTTGATGGCCTGACCGTTACCGGTTGCCGGATCGCGCCCGCCGCCGACGAGATGGATGGGCAGCGTCTTGGGCAGCGTTTCCAGACGATCGGTTTCGGTGCCGCGAAATGTCAGATCGAAAATATCCAGCCACAGGGAAACGCTGGCATTAAAACCGCAAAGCGGATCGGCGATATAGGCATCGACGGCGGCGTGGTCGCGGCTCAGCCAGTCGAAATCGGTACGGCCTTCGCCGATCGATTTGTTCCAGGCGCCAAAAGTGAGTTTTGGCAATAGTGTGCTTGGTACATCCGAGCCCTTCAGTGCCCGCTCGGTCTTCAGCACGATCTGCGCGGCGCGGCCGGCAAGGCCCGGATTGAAATTGGAATTCCAGATCGCCAGAGCATCGAAGCTTGCCGGAAAATCCTGTACGGCATTAAGCGCAATCAACCCGCCCATCGAATGGCCGAACAGGACGACCGGCAGGCCGGGATGTGCCGTCGCCGCAAAGTCCCGCATCGCCTTGACGTCGCGAATGGTGGCAGTGATGCCGTCACGCCAGGCAAACCGGCCGATCGGTGCGCCTTCCGCCGTCGTCTCGCCATGGCCGCGGTGGTCGTGGGCGTAGACATGGAAACCAGCTGCGGCCATCGCCTCTGCAAAGGCGCGGTAGCGTTTGGAATGTTCGGCCAGCCCGTGGCAGATGATGAGGATGCCGATGGCGGATGCCGTGGCCGGCTGGTGGTGATAGGCGAGTGTGGCGCCGCTCGGGCTTGGTATTTTTGAGGTTGTTTCGAACATAAGATTTTCTTTTGCTTTCGGTCGAGACCTCGTTACGCGTTAGTTATATCATGTCTCGCGAAGCCGCGGCTGTAGTGCAATTTTAATCGCTTCACGGTTATGAACAAATCTTCCGCGTGGGGATGGGAAAAACTGTGACGACCTTTGAGCCGCTGGTTGGTGTGGATAAAACCGACGTTTCCCGACTTTCGTTGTCGAAGATCTTTCTGATCCTATACTCTACCGCTTTCGTGCTCTGTATGCTGGATCTGGTTGACGGGCTGCTTTATCTCGGTGACATCGACGATAGCATGCGGGCATCGCAGATTCGCGCTTTCATGCTCCCTGGCGGTCGGTGGTGGGATCTTACGTTGCCGTCCATAAACCTGCCGCAACCTTATGTGTCGCCGTGGTCCCGGCTCGTTGATCTCCCTTACATCCTGCTTGCCTCCGCGCTGAAGCCGCTGATTGGGCAGGAGATTGCGTTCTCGCTGGCTTTTAACATCTGGCCTCCGGTCTTGCTTGCCGTCTACTGTTTTTTTGCCGCGTCCGTCTGTCGCCGATTTGCCCCACCATCCTCTCTCATCGGCATCTTGCTTCTGGTCGCGACGTCGATTTTGATGGTGCTTTCAATCTGGGAGTTTGCGCCGGGTCGGATAGACCATCACAATGTTCAACTCGTTGCCTTGTCTGCGGTTTTTGCCGGCCTAAGCCGTTGGGACCGATGTGGCGGTGTGTTGATCGGGACCGGTAGTGTCGTCTCTGTTGCCGTTGCGCTGGAGGGAATACCGTTCGTTGCGATGGCTTTCGCCAGCCTTTTTATCTGCGTGCTGGCAAGGGACAGGCTGGCGCTCTTGGTGCTGCATGCCGCGAGCCTATCCATGCTGGTGCTGACGCTTCCCTTAGCATTCGTGCTGATTGGGCCTGCCGGCATCAAATCAACCCAATGCGACGCCTTTTCTGCGCCATACATCCTTCTTCTCGTCGGCTGCGCAACAATTCTGGGCGGGTTGTCGCCGCTGGTCGCCAGGCACAAGGGTTGGCTGGTTCCGATGTTGCTATCGGGTGCTGCCTTTATAATGCTGTTTATCTGTCTCTTTCCAGATTGCCTTTCCGGCCCCTATTGGATGATCGATCCTGTCTCAAAAAACTATTGGTTCGATCGTATTCCACAGGAAGCGAGTTCTCTCTATTTCATTCAGGAAAGTCAATTTAACAACATCGCCTTCGAGGCGCTGATGGCGGCGGTTTTGATCCTCAGTGCGCCTCCCGTTTTCAGAGAATTCAAGGCCGGGCGGAATGCGTTGCTGGCGATGTGGGGCTTTGCCGCGCTCAGCCTTCTGCTCACCGTTTTTATGGGGCGCTATCTGCGTTTCGCATTCGCCTTCATTCCCCTCCTTCTTCCCGTGGCAATGTCCTACAGTAGAAATGCCTGTTTTCAGTACTCCAGATTTGCCAATCTCGGCGTAATGATCTCAACCGGCTTTGTGCTTGCAGTCATAGTCTTGGCTGTTGCGGTGGCGCCGCGCCGCGAGGTAATTCTCGACGCTGCTACTTTCATGTCGTTTGATGCGTGCAAGCGGGCGAGCTTCGGTGCGCTTTCTACGGTGCCGGCAGGTAAGATCGTTGCGCCCGAAGGACTGGCAATGACGCTTTTGCCATCGCTTCCCTCCGGCTTTTCCGTTGCTGCGGTACCATTCCATCGCGCATCGCCCGGCATGAAACGCGTGTTCGAGGCGTTCCTGTCCTCCGATCCGGCCATTCGTCTCGCCGCATTGGCGCCGTTCGACTATGTCGCAGCCTGCCGTTTCCCGATCAAACCCGATATCGGCACTGCGCCGCTTTACGATGCTCTGTCCGCAGGCCAGGATTGGCCCGGCCTGATCCGTCTGCCGACGGGCGCCGACAACCCGTTCCAGTTGTTCCGGATCGACCACGCGACCTTGCAATAACGCAATTAAGACATCGAAAGCTGCGGCTTTCGGTGCGCCACGCGTTGCCCCGGGCCTGATCTTCGCCTACATAGCGGCAAACCAATTTCCCCGGAGCAGTTTTACCGATGGCACGTCAGTTCATCTACCACATGTCGGGACTGAACAAGTCCTACGGCGCCAAGAAGATCCTCGAAAACGTCAACCTGTCCTTCTACCCGGATGCCAAGATCGGTATTCTCGGCCCGAACGGCGCCGGTAAGTCCACCGTTCTGCGCATCATTGCCGGTCAGGACAAGGAATATACCGGTGAAGCCTGGCTCGCCGAAGGCGCGACCGTCGGTTACCTCGAGCAGGAACCGCATCTCGACCCGGCCAAGACCGCCTTCGAGAACGTCATGGTCGGCGTTGCCGACAAGACCGCCGTGCTCGAGCGCTACAACGAACTGATGATGAACTATTCCGACGAGACCGCCGATGAAGGCGCAAAGCTCCAGGACATCATCGACAGCCAGAACCTGTGGGACCTCGAACAGCAGGTCGAAATGGCGATGGAAGCCCTGCGCTGCCCGCCGAAGGATTCCGACGTTACGCTTCTCTCTGGTGGTGAACGTCGCCGTATCGCGCTTTGCCGCCTGCTTTTGTCGCAGCCGGACCTGCTGCTGCTCGACGAACCGACCAACCATCTTGACGCCGAAACCATCGCCTGGCTGGAAAAGCACCTGCGCGATTATCCGGGCGCCGTGATGATGATTACCCACGATCGCTACTTCCTCGACAACGTGACCGGCTGGATTCTCGAACTCGACCGCGGCCGTGGCATTCCGTACGAAGGCAATTACTCCGCTTACCTGCAGGCCAAGGCCAAGCGCATGCTTCAGGAAAATCGCGAGGAAGCCGGTCGCCAGAAGGCGCTGTCGCGCGAACAGGAATGGATTGCATCCAGCCCGAAGGCGCGCCAGGCCAAGTCCAAGGCCCGTATCAAGGCTTACGAACAGCTGGTGGACGCCGCCGACGGCATCCGTCCCGGCGACGCGCAGATCATCATTCCGGTGTCGGAACGTCTCGGCAATGTCGTCATCGAAATGGAAGGCATCACCAAGGGCTTTGAAGGCCGCACGCTGATCAACGACCTGTCGATCAAGCTGCCGCCGGGCGGTATCGTCGGCATCATCGGCCCGAACGGTGCTGGTAAAACCACGTTGTTCAAGATGATCACCGGCCAGGAAAAGCCGGATGCCGGTTCGATCCGCGTCGGCGATACCGTACATCTCGGTTATGTCGACCAGAGCCGCGATGCGCTGGGTGCCGACAAGACCGTCTGGGAAGAAATCTCCGGTGGCGCCGAAATCATCAAGCTCGGCAAGTTCGACATGAACTCCCGTGCCTATTGCGGCGCCTTCAACTTCAAGGGCGGCGATCAGCAGCAGAAGGTCGGCAATCTTTCGGGTGGTCAGCGTAACCGCGTTCACCTTGCCAAGATGCTGAAAGCTGGCGGCAACGTTCTCCTCCTCGACGAACCGACCAACGACCTCGATACCGAAACGCTCGGCGCGCTGGAAACGGCGCTCGAAAACTTCGCTGGTTGCGCCATCATCATCAGCCACGATCGCATGTTTCTTGACCGTCTGGCGACGCATATCCTCGCCTTCGAAGGCGATGGCCATGTCGAATGGTTCGAAGGCAACTTTGAAGACTACGAGCAGGACAAGATCCGCCGCCTCGGCCCGGATGCGCTCAATGCCGGTAGCCAGGCCTACAAGCGCCTGACGCGCTGATCGGTGAAAATTGCAGGGAAGGGGCCGGTGACGGCCCCTTCCCATTTTTGCCAATCATCTGCGCTACCCATAGCTTTCCACTTGCAACGACACGACTCTTCACATAAAGATATCTTTATATCTTGATTGAGAGTTGGTGAAAAACATGGCCCTTGGGCTGGATGCATTGGTGGACGTTCTGAAGGCGGCGGGCGAGCAGACCCGTTTCCGCCTGCTGGCGCTTCTGGCCTCCGGAGACCTGACGGTCAGCGACATGACCGAAATTCTCGGACAGTCACAGCCGCGCATTTCACGCCACCTGAAGCTTTTGGCCGAAGAAGACCTGATTGAACGGTATCAGGAAGGCGCCTGGGCCTATTTTCGCCTGCGCCACGAGGGTGACGGCGCGACGCTGGTGCGCACGCTTTTGGCGGGCACCGATCGCAATGATCCGGTTCTCTTGCGCGATGGCGAACGTCTGGCGTCTGTCAAGCGCGCCCGCTCCGATCGTGCTCAAGCCTATTTCAGCCGCAACGCTTCCGAATGGGACGAGCTTCGCCGCCTGCTGGTGAGCGATGCCGCCGTCGAGCATGCCGTGCTGCGGCTGGTCGGCTCCAATCCGGTCGATGCACTTCTCGATCTCGGCACCGGTACCGGTCTGATTCTGCAGGTGCTGCACAACGTATATCGCCATGCAGTTGGTATCGACGCCAGCCGTGATATGCTGTCGGTCGCCCGTGCCAATCTCGACAGGGCCGGCATCGTAAAAGCCTCCGTGCGGCACGGCGATATTCTGAATCTGCCGCTGGAAGGACAGGATTTCGACCTCGTCACCATCCATCAGGTCCTGCATTTCCTCGATCAGCCTGAACTGGCGATCGGCGAGGCGGCGCGCGTGCTGCGTCCCGGCGGTCGCCTGCTGATCGTCGATCTGGCGCCACATAACCTCGAATATCTGCGCGATGAACATGCGCATGTCCGTCTCGGCTTTTCGCACCAGTTGGTGGCCGAATGGATGAACAAGGCCGGTCTCGATGTCGAACAGATGATCGATCTCGATGCCGACAACAAAAGCGAGGCCGCGCTGACGGCGACCGTATGGCTGGCGCGCGACCGCCGCCTGCTGCTTGCCGACACACAGGCCCCGGACCGCAAGGTTGCGGAACACACTATTTGATATCGGAGACTTCACGCCCATGCAGACGAAAGCCCCCGAACAGAAGAGTGGAAAAAACTTCCGGCTCTCTTTCGAATTCTTTCCGCCGAAATCGGCCGATATGGAAACCCAGTTGTGGGAATCCGTGGCCGATCTGACGGACTGGAATCCGGAATTCGTGTCGGTGACCTACGGCGCCGGTGGTTCCACCAAGGCGCCGACCATGACTGCGATCCAGCGCCTCTTGGCAGAAACGCCACTGGCTGCCGCATCGCACCTGACCTGCGTGGATGCCGCGCGCGAGGAAACTTTGGGCGTCATCGAGGAACTGCGTGCCGCCGGTGTGCGCCATATCGTGGCGCTGCGCGGCGACCCGTCGGCCGGTATCGGCACTGCCTATCAGCCGCATCCCGATGGTTACGCGAATGCCGCCGAACTGGTGGCGGCGCTGAAGGACGTTGGCGGTTTCGAGATTTCCGTCTCTGCCTATCCGGAAAAGCACCCGGAGAGCCTCGACACCAATGCCGATATCGAGATGCTGAAACGCAAGGCCGATAACGGTGCCGACCGCGCGCTGACCCAGTTCTTCTTCGATAACGACGTTTTTGAACGCTACATGGACAAGGTGAGGGCGGCGGGCATCACGCTGCCGGTCGTACCGGGCATCATGCCGATCCAGAACCTGACCATGCTGAAGCGTTTTGCCGGTCGTTGCGGCTCGACCGTGCCGGAATTTCTCGATCAGCGTTTTGCCGGCACCGAGGACGATGCCGTGGCGCGTGCCGAAGTGGCGGCCGATGTTGCCGCCGAGCAGATCGAGGATCTGATCCGTCGCGGGCTTGGCGAGTTCCACATCTACACGATGAACCGTTCGGCGCTGACCAATGCCGTGCTCGAGCGTCTCGGACGCCAGCGCGTGCCGGTGAAGGCCGGTGCGGCTGCCTGAGAAGGCACAGCCATAACCACAAAAAAGAGGCCCATGTTCCTTTCGGATCATGGGCCTTTTCAATTTGAAGTGCATTGAAGATCAAACGGTCAATGGATGCGATAATGACCGGTTGAAGGGCGCGGCTGGCCTCAGATGAAAAGCATCGAGGCTACGAAAACGAACGCTGCACCAACCACCAGAACATTGAGAGAATGAGTGCGTCCCATATCTGCCTCCTTGCGTTGACAGATTAATTGTGGCGGGTTTGGCCGCAATTGCAAACAGTAATTTACGCTGCAATGCGGCGTTACCTACGCTAAAGCTCCTTTTTCTCCATGTTAATTAGCTGATTTAAATGGATAAATCGAATTAACGAACAGGCTTAACCACCCCTTAAATTAAATGCTCGCGCTGTTAACAAGCGTTACGTTCCGTGATGCTTTGCCACAATTGGCCTGTGGATATCCGAATCGAGATCCGCATCAGCGACGGATCTTGAGCATGCCGTTGAGCACCAGAAGTCCCAGACCGATCAGCGCCATGCCGGCCACTTCGGCGATATCCAGCCGTTCATGCAGGAATATGGCGCCTAAAAGAATGGCGCTTGGCGGTACCAGCAGCGTCACCAGCGACGTATAGGTGGCGCCGGCCAGCGCCAGGATGCGGAAATAGATGAGATAGCCGAGCGCGGTGGACAGCAGCGCCAGCGCCAGAATGGCGGCGACGACCGTCATCGACGGGAAGGCGAGCGTCCATGGCTGGTCTGCGATCAGCATGACGGGAAGCATCATCAGCGACGATGCCGTCATCTGGCCGGCGGCGGTGACCGGTGCCGGCAGGCCGCGAAAGCGTTTTCCATAGGTGCCGGCAAAGCCGTAGGAGAGCGCGGCCAGAATGGGCAGGATCAGCGCCCAGAGCGGCGCTGCGGTGGAGGTAAAGACGCCGGGGCCGATCAGCACGATGGTGCCGGCAAGGCCGAGCAGGCAGCCGACGATCTTGGCCGTCGAGAGCTTTTCATCCTCGGTGAACCGGTTGGTGATCAGCACGGTGAATATCGGCGTGGTGGCATTGAGGATGGCGGCAAGCCCGGCGCCAATCTCTGTCTGGCCAAAAAAGATCAGCGTGTGCGGGATGGCGTTGTTGATGAGGCCGAGCACGGCAAAGGAGCGCCAATGCTCTCTCAGCAGCGAATATGTGCCAAAACGACCGCGCAGAAAGATGTGCAGCGCAAGAGCCGCGAGGAACAGCCGGAAGAAGACCAATGTGAAGGGTGGGACTTCGGCGACCGCGATACGCGCGAAAAAGAACGAGCCGCCCCAGAGCAGGCCGAGGACGAAAAGAAGTGCCCAGGCGCTGGCGCCCGGTTTTGGCATGGTCGAGGCGTTCATGGCGGCTCAGAATCTCCTGTGATGATCAGGGATAGACCCGCAATGAAAACGCCGCCACCCGATTTTTGACGGATGGCGGCGCGTGTGCAGATATTCGGTTCGTAAGTTCTGGCTCAGAGGCCCTGAACCAGCTGCTGGGTTGGCCAGCCGTCTGCCGGCAGACCGAGACGCTGCTGTTCCTTCTGGATGGCCGTGCGCGTGCCGGAGCCCAGAATGCCGTCGATCTTGCCGACATCGTGGCCATGCGCCTGCAGCTTGGTCTGCAGGTCCTTCATGGCGGCGTCATCGAGAGCCGGGTCAGGATTGCCCTTGGTATAGGTCGGGGCGCCGGACAGGCGGGTGGCGAAATACGCAGCCGAGGTCGTGTAGATGAACGACTGGTTCCATTCCAGATAGATGTTGAAGTTCGGGTAGGTCAGGAAGACCGGTCCCTTGCGGCCCTGCGGCATGATCAGCGCTGCCGGCAGGTTTCCGAACTTGGTGTCGCCGTCACGCGGGGTGACGCCGAGCTTAAACCATTCCGAAGCGGGCATCTCGTTGCCGAGGCCGGTCTTTTCCCAGGGCAGGTTTTCCGGAACCTGCACTTCCTGGATCCAGGGCTCGCCCTTGCGATAACCGAGCGACTTGATGAAGGCGGCGGCCGTGAGAACCGCATCGGCCGACGACTTCTTCACGTCGATATGGCCTGAATTGTCGCCATCGACGCCGTGGGCGATGATGTCCTTCGGCAGCATCTGCACCTGGCCGACTTCGCCGGCCCATGCGCCGGTGTTGGTGGCAGGATCGAGGTCGCCGTGCTGGACCATCTCGATGAGGGCGATCAGCTGCGGACGGAAAAGCTGCGGGCGGCGGCAGTCATGCGCCAGCGTGACGAGGGCGTTGCGGGTGTTGAAATCGCCCTGCACGGCGCCGAAATCGGTTTCCATAGCCCAGAAGGCGGTGATGACGCCGGCTGGCACGCCATATTCGCTTTCGGCGCGGCCAAAGATGTCCTTCATCTGGCTCATCTTCTGGCGGCCGATATCGAGGCGGGCCTGGCTGACGGTACGCTGCGAGAATTCAAGAAAAGTCTGGCGGAAGACGCCTTGCGCGCGGTCGCGCGACAGCACTTTCTGGTCGATCTGCGCGCCTGCAAGCGCGGTATCGACGGCGCTGGCCGGAATGCCCTTGGCAACGGCTTCCTGCTTGATACCGGCAAGGAAGGCCGGCAGTTCGCCGCCGCAGGCAACCGGCTTGGTATCATTGCCGGCGGAAAGCTCCAGCGATGCGGCCTGTGTCAGCGTGGTGGTGGCCAGAAGGGCGGGAAGGGTGAGGGCGAGCGCAAGGCGGCGGGCAACGGACATGGAAAATGTTTCCTGTTGTGGCTAGGCATTGGTTTATCACAATTCCGGACGCAAAAACGGTTCCCACTTTTGCTGGAATTGCTTGAATACGGGTTCGTCGGCTGTTGTGACGCAAACAATGTGACCTAAACAAGGAAACGGCCGCAGTAAGGGCCGTCTTACATCAGTTCCTTGTCATTTCTGCAAGTGCAGGCCGCTTCTGCTTCAGATGCCACAGCACTTCTACCTGTTGGCGGAAGCAACCCACTGGCGCCAGCTCTTTTCCGAACCGGAGAATACGTTGATATCGGTCGGGCCCTTGATGCCGGGAATGATGCCGGTGGCGGTATATTGCCAGAAAGTCCATTTGCGGTTGGCGTAAATCTGGCTCGGATGGGCAGCCACCGAACGGACCCAGAAATGATGGTTGCTGAAGGCGCCGACCAGCCTGTCGCGGTGGAAATCGACCGATGTGTAGATGATCGGCCGCACGCCGTAATGGGCCTCGATCCGGTCCATGAAGCGCTGCATCACATCGCGTACGGTTTCCGTGTCCGGCTTCAGCTTGCAGGTGGGCGAGGCATGGTTCCATTCCATGTCGAGCACCGGCGGCAGCATGTTGGCTTCCTTCGGCACGTTCTGGATGAACCAGTCGGCCTGATCTTCCGGCGTCGAGCAGAAATAATAGAAATGATAGGCGGCGTGGGGAATGCCGGCAGCGGCGGCACCCCGCCAATGCGTCGTGAAGGCGGAATCGATGCGATCCTTGCCTTCGGTGCCCTTGATGAACACGAAGGCGACGCCGGAATTTTTCACCGTCTGCCAGTCGATATCCGTGCCATTCCATTTCGACAGGTCGATGCCGTGCACTTCATGGCGGCCGGGGTGGTTGCGGCCAAAGTCCTGCGGGTCGCTGTCCTTGAAACGCGTGCCCTTGATCGACGGTGCGTCGAGCAGGTCAGCGGTCGAGGTGCAGCCTGTGGCCAGCATTGCGGTCACGGCAAGGGCGAGAAGGGCTCGGTGCATGAAAGGTCCGGTCTTGGGGCTGCGCTGCTTCGACCGCACATGCTCGCTGGTGTGGCCGAATCGGGTTTAGCACAAAGACCGGAAAATTGGAGCCGGGCGAGGCCGGCCGGTGATGACAATCATGTCAGGGAGCAGATCAGGTCCGCTTGCGGATGATCGCATGCCAGGCGTAACCGCCACCGATTTCCTCGAACATCATGTCGGCATTGGCGTCTGCCAGCCGCTTCTCCAGCGCTTCATGCAGATTGGCGCGTGGCGTGACATGGAAGCGGATAAGCCAGGCTTGCAGTGCTGCGCGGAACCAGGCGGGCAGACGCTCCTGCTGGCCGAAATCGACGATATGCAGCGAACCGCCCGGTTTCACGGCTGCAAGCGCCGCATCGATTGCGCCTTCCCAGTCGGGGATCATCGACAGGGCATAGGAGATCAGGATGCGGTCGAAGCCGCCGATCGCGAAATCCGATGTCCTGAACGTGGTGGCGTCGGCCACCTTGAGCACCGGCTGTTCGGCCTTGCCGCGAAAATTGCGGCGGGCGCTTTCCAGCATTTCGGCGGAAATATCAAGTCCGTAAAGCTTTGCACCCTTGTGATGCTTGTGGGCGAGCAGCAGGTTGCGGCCGGTGCCGCAGCCGACTTCCAGCAGCGTCTGCTCCGGCTCCATGCCGAGGCTGACGATCGCCTTGTCGCGGCCGAACAGGTAATATTTGCGGGTGAGATCGTAGATGTGCCGCTGGTAACGATACATGCCGTCCATGCGGGCCGCATGCTGGTGGTCACCGTTTTCGAGACCATTGTGTTCATGTGCCGATGCCATCTGCCCGGCCTCGCTCATGCGTTCTTCGTGTAGATATGGAAGCCGCCATAGATTGCCGAGCGGTCCTGCAGGTTCAACTCTTCGGAACGGGCCTGCTGATAGGTCCACTGATCGGCAATCGCGGGCGACAGGCGGCCATCAATGACGCTCTTTTCGGCGGCGGTGCGGAAGATGACGCGGGCGCCGGGGGCGGCGGTGCGGCTGATCTCGGTCCAGAGGTCGTTCAGCTGCTCGTCGTTCATCCAGTCCTGCGCATCGAGCAGGATGTAACGATCGACGGAGGCGGCCGATTTCTGGTTCAGAAGCTCGGTGAAGCTGGCGTGATGGACGTTGACGCGATCGGCATTGTCGCGGATGGCTGGATAATGTTCTTCACGCAAATAGGTCGGCAGCGAGCCCTCATGCGGCTGCGGATAACGGCGGGCAAAGGCCTGCCAGGCAAAATAGTTGTCGCGCAGCGGAAAATGGCAGGCGAGCTTTTCGAGGCGCTGGCGCAGGACCGGAGCGATCGAGCCGTCATCGGCAAGGCTTGCCAGCTCGTCATATTGCTGCGGCGGAATGCCGAGGCCGAACAGCGAGCTTTTGCGGCTGGTGAGGAATTTGATGAACGGCTTGTCGAACAGCGGCGCGATGCTGCTGTCAAAGAACTGGCGCTGCTCTCGCAGCGACTTGGCTTCCGCCATCTTGGTCAGGTCGATACCGTGCAGGCGCGCCAGCAGGTGGCCGACGCCAATGAAGCGGCCGAGCAGACCGGTGCGATAGATGTTGCGCTTGAAGACGTCGATGCGGCGTTTGCCGCCCAAGCTGCGTTTTTGCCAGTAGGCGCGGGTGGTGTCGTCGAGATGCGGTGCGATGAAATTGTCGAAGGCGGAGATGTTGGAGGCGATATCGTGCTGGCCGAGCAGGCGCACGACGTCACCGTGGCCGGGCAGATGACGGAAGGCAGACAGTTTCAGACGGTTCAGCGCCACGTGATGCGGGTTGAGATCGACCACGTCGATCTTTTCCGGGCTGCGGCTGAGATAGGCGAGCATGTTGCAGCCGCCGGATGCGATGGTGACGACGCGGTGACCTTCGGAAAGCTCCATCGCCGCCATGTCGACATCCGGGTCCTCCCATATCTGCGGGTAGACGAGACCGGAAAATAGCAGGCCGAACATGCGCTCTGAAAAACCCTTTGCCGAGAACGCATTGTGCTGGAGGAGCGCGCTCTTGAGTTTTTCATTCTTGAGATAACCGGCTTCTGAGGCAAAATCAGTCATGGTCGGGTCCTGCTCTTCATGAGTTCAAACGGCTCTAGTCCCTCGCTGCTACAGTTTGATGACGTGCATTGTGACGAACGTGACGGCCTCCGCTCTTTCCATGGCGAGACTTTCCTGATTGCATGCGGCCGCAACCGGAGCCTGCCATGCGCATCGTCAAAATCGTCGCCGTCACCATTCTCGCGCTGCTGGCGGCCTGCCTCATCTGGCTCGTCACCATGCCGCCCGAACTGTTGCGGGTGGGCAGCGGTTATGCCGCCAAGATCGTGTGTTCCAACGTTTTTCTGGCAAATCGCGATGCGCAGGAGGTGCTGGCCGTCGATGTGCAGGCGCCGGGGCATCCGCTGCTGCGGCTGATGCAGGTGAGTGTCGATGAACAGTCGGCAAAGGTGAGTGCCGCGATTTTTGGTTTCATCGCGCCGTCCGTCGCCATCTATCGCGATGATCTTGGATGCGCGGTGACGCAGGATCTTTCCGCCAAGGGCCAGCGGAACCAGAGCCCGCCGATCGTCGGCCCCGAATCAGGTGCGGCCGACGTTCTGTTTCCGGACGGAACCAAGATCGAGTCGGATCAGCGGATCACGCCGCTTCTGGAAAACGCTGCGCTGACCGGCCCCGGCATGCGTGCCGTTATCGTGGCGCAGAACGGTCGCATCCTTGGTGAGCGTTACGCCGAAGGATTTTCGGAAAAGACGCCGCTGATCGGCTGGTCGATGGCAAAAACCATCAACGCCGCGCTGATCGCCAGACTGGTGGGCGAGGGCAAACTTGCCTACACCGACCGCAATCTGTTTGCGCAATGGGCGAGTGACGAGCGCGGCGAGATCACGCTGGCGCAACTGCTTGCGATGGAGAGCGGCCTTGGTTTCAACGAGAATTACGGCACGGTGGCGGATGTCACGCGCATGCTGTTCCTCGAACAGGACATGGCGGAATTCGCCATCGATACGCCGCTGGAAGCCGCGCCGGGTACAAAATTTTCCTATTCGTCAGGGACCTCGGTTCTGCTGTCGAAAATCTGGATGGAGCGGATCGGCGATCAAGACCGAGCGCTAGTCTATCCGCGCCAATCTTTGTTCGCGCCGCTTGGCATGCAAAGCGCGGTGTTCGAGACGGATGCGAACGGCACCTATGCCGGCAGTTCCTACATCTACGCCACGGCGCGCGACTGGACCCGGTTCGGCATGTTTCTGGCGGCCGACGGCATGTGGAAAGGCGAGCGCCTTCTGCCGGAAGGCACGGTGGCGATGATGGGCAAGGCCTCGGCGCAATCGGGCGGCCGCTATTCGCAGATGCAGACCTGGCTGAAACTCTACGGCCGCGATGCCGAAGGCCTGCCGGGTGACATGTTCATGCTGAGCGGCCATGACGGGCAGACTGTGGCGGTGGTGCCGTCGCTGGGATTGGTGGTGCTGCGCATGGGGCTGACGCCATTGGGCGGCGGTTACAACGTGCTGGAACTGATTGCGGCAGCGGCTAAGGCGGTAAAATAGAAAGACCCGCAAGCGCGGGTCATCAAAATTCCATCGTCACGCCGGCCCATCCTCACTTGAGGACGTGCAGCATGTCCTTGCGCTTGGCGTCGTAATAATAACCGCGGGCATAAAGCTTGATGGCGTCGTCGCTCTTGTTGCCGGCCACCAGCCAGGCGCCGCGCAGGTATTTGATCGCGTATTTCAGGTTGGTCTCTGCATCGAGCAGGCCCTTGGCCGGGCCGTCATAACCCATCGACTTGGCGGTCGGATATGTGATCTGCATCAGACCCCAATAGCCGTTCTTGTGATAGGCTTTCGGGTCGTAGCGGCTTTCGCGATGCACGACGCGGTGCACCAGCGATTCCGGCACGCCGTAGAGGCCGGCATAGCGGGTGATCAGCTTGTTGAGCTGCGGATTGCTGGCATCGGCGGTTTCCGGAATCGGCGCGCCCGGCGCCGGCGGGAAGAAGCCCGCATTCATCATGCCGGACACGGCGTTGGATGGACCGGCATAGGCCAGCATCATGTTCGGCGAATTGGGTTTTGGCGTCGGCACGACCGATTGCACGGCAACCATTTCGGCGGTGATTGGCAGTTCTGCCGTTGCCACGGTTTCGTTGGCGACCGGGCCGCCGGTCATCTGTGGCTGCACGATGCGGCCGGATTTTGTCGATAGCGTATGGGCTGCGGGTGTCGCGGAGACCAGAGCGGTGCTGGTCGTGGCAACGGGTGCGGAGCCCGCAACCGGGGCGGCACTGGCGATGGCCTGCGCGGCATTGGTGGCGTCTGCAACTGGCGCGATGGCAAGCGGCACGGGCTGCGGTGCCGGTTCCGGCGAAGCAAGTGCCGCGGTCTGAATTTCAGTAGCACTGATGCTGGTCGGCAGGGAAGCGATGTGGATGCGGCCGGTCTTTTCGAGAACCGGGGCGCTGGCATCCGCCATGTCTGCCGTCTGCGGTGCGTTGGGATCCGTGGCTGTCGGCGTCAGGGCTGCCGTCTGGCTGGTCTTGAGGTTCGGCCCGGATGCCTGATCCATGCTCGAACAACCTGCAAGAGCGGACGATACAGCAAAAGCCAGGGCCGTCTTGCAGCCGCCAAATCGGATTATAGCCATCGGGTCGCTCTCATGAAATCGGTTGTCCCAGCCCGCTCAAGAATCCTAACGGATCATTACGTCCATTAACCGATCAGTAGCATTCGGGCAAGTGGACTGCGCCGTTGCTCCGTAAGTATCTGTTTATCAAGCAAAACGCCTGGGCATTTTACGGGTTCTACTATCGGTTTGCGAACATATCTGCTTGCTCAGGCGGCGATCCGCCGGTAACCGGCCGTGACCGCACGACGGGATATGAATCGCGTACGATGCTTGCGCGAGGCTGGATTTTTGGAGCGCAGTTTTTCCAGACGCTTCAGGCGACGGCCCGCCAAGGCCACATTCAAGACCCCGCCGGCCAGCGCTGCGCCGATGAAAACGCCATCCATTT
Organism: Neorhizobium sp. JUb45; assembly: GCF_004343585.1. GTDB lineage: Bacteria > Pseudomonadota > Alphaproteobacteria > Rhizobiales > Rhizobiaceae > Neorhizobium. The sequence goes on from NZ_SLYW01000001.1 coordinate 1,003,935, forward strand.
CAACCAGTTGCAACGACAGAGAGCCATGCGGATCAAAGGCCTGCGGCAAAAGCGCGATAAAGGCGAGAATGGAGCGTGGTTTCAGCGCTGCAAGGCGAAATATGTGCAGAAAGATGCGCACCGGCTGGCGTTCGGGCAGGTTGTCATTGTGGGCAAGATAACCGCGGGCCGGATGCTGCACCGTCCACAGGACATGCAGCATCAGATAGGTGAGGCCGATCCATGATACGAGTTCGAACAGATGCGGAAGATAACGGGCGATCGCGACAACCGGCATGCTCGCCACCGTCATGGCGGCAACGAGGCCGAGCGCAATGGCCGGCACGGTCAGGAGGCCAGTAAGCCTCCCGCGTGATAAAGTGTAACGAGCCGTCAGGTCAGCAAGCGGGCCGGGCAGAATGACGAGAAACAACGACGCCGCCGCGAAGACTATCATTGTATCGGTGGACATTCCAATTCTCCTCCGGCCCTTCCTCTTTCGGGCCGCTGCCGCTAAAAATCAGGCCTTTTCAAAACTCTGGCCGACCGCCGTCATGACATCGCCGAACCACGGGGTCGACAGATCGAAATGCTTGCCTCCCTTGATACGCGGGAATTCGATCGTGCGCAATTTCCCATTCTGATCTTCGTCGTGTCCGGTGACGCCGGAGGTGCCATTCAGCGCACTTTCCACAGCCAGATCGACCATGCCCTGGATCAGACGCAGGTCATCGCCATTGGCGGGAGCCGAGCGGGCGAAGTAGCCGGATTTCTGCACCAGCGAGCGTTCCGCGCCAAGCAGTGACGCGAACTGTTTCTGGAACCAGCCGCCGACATTGATGGTGTCGAGTTTTACATGGCCAAAGGCGTCACGCTTGATGTTCTCGCCCGAGGCTTCGAATTCCTTGACGATGACATCCATGCAGGCGCCCTCGGAGATGAACAGGGTGACGTAACCGTAGCGGTCCATCACGTCTTTCAGGCGGGTCGCCTCGGCATCGCGGTCAAAACGCATTTCCGGCAGATAGATGCCGTCGATCTTCTTCAGCTGCTCGTCCATCATGAAGCCTTCGACATATTCGTTGGCTTTGGATTTCTGCATATAGGCGCGGGCGGTGGCGGCGGTCAGCCAGCCACAATGCCGGCCCATTACCTCATGGATGATCAGCGTGCGCGGCGCGGCGCTCTGTTCGTTGGAGACATTGTCGAAAAACTGCGCGCCGACTTCGGCGGCCGTCCAGGCGCCAAGCGACTGGCGGATCGGAACGACATCGTTGTCGACGGTTTTTGGCAGACCGACGACGGTGAGGTCATAACCGTTCTGGCCGAGATAGGCGGCGAGATCGGCCGCCGTCGTATTGGTGTCGTCGCCGCCGATCGTGTGCAGGATGGTCACGCCATCGGATGCCAGCCGTTCGGCCGCCACTTTCAGCGGATTTTCGCCTTCCTTGACGAGGCCGCGCTTCACGCAGTCGGCCGCATTGGTCAGCTTGACGCGGCTGTTGCCGATCGGCGAGCCGCCATAACGATGCAGAAGAGGCGCCTTTTCGCGCATCTGAGGTGTGATTTCGATCGAATCGCCCAGCAGCACGCCCTGATAGCCCGACCTGTAGGCGATAAGCTCGAGTTCCGGCGCGACATCGCTGTAACGCTCGATCAATCCGCCGACTGCCGAGGAAAGGCAGGGCGCAAGGCCACCCGCTGTCAGCATCGCTACTTTTTGTCTGGCCATAAAATCTCCTCCGCGCTTCAAGCGCTCCTCTCGCCGGAATATAGTCGATGGATGCGACACGGCGACGGTGCTGTAAAGCCGGTTTCTCAAGGAAATCCTTTATTTCGCAGTGCGATAACGGCGTTTCCAATATTCAATCGGTTCAAATGCGGCGCGGCTTTCCGTAACGTTACCCGCGACATAGGCCGAAGTCGTCAAAGGTGCCGTTTGCTGCGGAGTTATATCTGCCGGAGGCGATGGTCATCTCATTAAAGTGATTGCCGGGGCCGTTTTGCCGCCCTGCAGGTCATCTTGCAAAAATCGGCAAAAACTGGTCATGTAGCGCGATGATCACGGATTTTGCCTGCCTCCACATTTCCTCGCTCTGGGAAAAATTGCTCGGCGCCATTGGCGACGCAGCAGGAAGCGCGCTCGGGCGCGTGGTCGAGGCTATTCGCACCGTGTTCGAAGGCGATCCGGAAACCCGGCGTCAGGTGTCGTTCTCGGTTGCCATTATCGCGCTGTCGGCCAAGATGGCCAAGGCCGATGGCAATGTGAACGAAAAGGAAGTCACCGCCTTCCGCCAGATTTTTGATTTCCCGCCGGAAGAAGCCCAGAACGTCGCGCGGCTTTATAATCTCGCGCGTCAGGATGTGGCCGGTTACGAGGCCTATGCCTCGAAGCTCGCCAATCTCTGCGGCACCGGTGCGCACAATTGCCCGATGCTGGAAAACGTCGTTGATGGCCTTTTCCATATCGCAAAGGCAGACGGGTTGCTGCATGAGAAGGAACTGTCCTTCCTCGCACGCATCGCCGAAATTTTTCGAATCGACGAAAACCACTTTCGCCGAATCATGGCGCGTCATGTCGAGCTGGAAGGCCGTGATCCCTATCTGGTTCTCGGCGTTTCGCCGGAAGACGATTTTGCCACCATCCGCAAGCGTTACCGCAGTCTGGTGATCGAGCATCACCCGGACAAGCTGCATGCCCGCGGCGTGCCGGCAGCACTGCATGCGGCCGCGACCGAGCGTATGGCAGCCCTCAACGCCGCCTATTCGGAAATCGAGAAGGAACGCCGCGCAGCATGAGCGCGATCAAGTCCGAATATCTCGGCGCATCGCTGATGCCGTCGCCGAACCATGGCGAGCGTGCCGATGGTCGCCAGCCGGATATGATTCTCCTGCATTACACCGGCATGGGCGGCGAGGATCAGGCTCTGTCCTGGCTGTGCAATCCGGAAAGCCAGGTTTCCAGCCATTACTTTGTCCGCGAAAACGGCACGGTCTTCCAGCTCGTGCCGGAAGGCCAGCGTGCCTGGCATGCGGGCAAGAGTGTGTGGGAAGGCGAGGCCGATACCAATTCCCGTTCGATTGGCATCGAGATCGCCAATGTCGGCCATCCCGGTGGCCTGCCGCCGTTTCCCGGCGCGCAGATCGAATCGGTGATCGGGCTCTGTCGCGATATCGCCAAACGTTGGTCGATTGCGCCGCAGCGTATTCTCGGCCATTCCGATGTGGCGCCGATCCGCAAGGTCGATCCGGGCGAGAATTTTCCGTGGGGCAGGCTGCATCAGGCGGGTATCGGCCATTGGGTCGAACCGACGCCGATTTCCGGTGGGCGATTTTTTCAGCGCGGAGATAGCGGCCAGCCGGTCGAGGCGCTGCAGTCCATGCTGGCGCTTTATGGTTACGGCATCGAAATCACCGGCGAGTTCTGTGAGCACACACAGGGTGTGGTCGAGGCATTCCAGCGGCATTTCCGCACCGAGCGCGTGGATGGCATTGCCGACATGTCGACCATCGATACGCTGCACCGGCTTTTGACCTCGCTGCCGCATTACGCCTGACCAAAACTGCCATTTCTTGCTCTGGAATTGATTCCGCAAACGGCTACAACTGTCTGCGCATGATCGATAATCACGGGAACGCAGGCATCTCATGGACGGGCATTTCAAATATATCATCATCGGTTGCGGCATGATGGGCGCCGCCGCCGCGCGGCATCTTTCGAAATGGACGGATGGCGTCGCCGTCATCGGCCCTGCGGAGCCGGCAAATACTGCCAGCCATGAGGGCGTGTTCGCCAGCCATTACGACGATGCCCGCATCACCCGCACCATCGATCAGAATGCCGTCTGGGCGCGTCTGGCCAATCGCTCCATCGCCCGCTACGGCGAGATCGCCAGGAAAAGCGGCGTGGACTTTTACTCCGAAGTCGGGTGCCTCGTGGTCGGCCCCCAGCGCAATGGCGATGCCACCTATGTCGGGCGCGTCGAGAAGGCTGCGGCGCAGCTTGGCGTCGCCACGGAAAACATGGGCGATAGCCGTCTCGGTGAATACTTTCCATATTTCTCGTTCCCGCAGGATAGCGACGGCGTTTTTGAAGAGAAAAATGCCGGCCATATCAATCCGCGCCGGCTGGTGAAGGCGCAGACGGTTCTGGCCGAGCGGCAGGGGGCAACGGTGATCCGCGAGACCGTGGTTTCGACGCGGGAGGAGGGCGGTCTTGTGACCGTCGCCACCGCTGAGGGACGGACCTATTCGGCGGAAAAATTGCTTGTCGCGGCCGGCGGCTTTTCCATCGCCGAAAAGCTGCTCGGTGCCCGGCTCGATCTGAAGGTTTATGCCCGCACCGTCTCCTTCTTCGAGATCGATGAGAAGCAGATGGAAGTGTTCGGCAAGATGCCGTCGCTGATCTGGAAGTGGACCGAGGAAGACGACGGCATCTACATGCTGCCGCCTGTGCGTTATCCCGATGGCAAGCTCTACCTCAAGATCGGCGGCGATCCCGACGATGTGGAACTGAAGACCGAGCCGGAGATCCGCGCATGGTTCCGCTCCGGTGGGCGCGAAAGCACCAACCAGCACCTGAGTGCGGTGGTCGGAAAGCTGGTACCGGATGTCGATCTGTCGCGCAATTCCATGGCCGCCTGCGTCACCTCGTTCACGCCCACGGACTATCCAGCCATCGCCATGACCTCGGCGCGCATTGGCGTGCTGACCGGCGGCTGTGGTGCTGCGGCCAAAAGTTCGGACGAGATCGGCAGGCTGGGGGCGGAACTGCTTTTGCGTGGCCGCATCGAGGATGAGGCTTACGCAGCGGCCGGCGGTTTTCCCGCGCATTTCGTCTGATAGGCTGCGTTCGGCGTTTTCGCTGTGGCAATTGTGTTTGGTCTCGTCTAAGGAGCGCGGACCAGTTGGCCGGGCAGCCGCGCTTTACCAATGTCGAAAGACGGTAAGGTGAGGAAAGTCCGGGCTCCACGGAAACACGGTGCCGGATAACGTCCGGCGGGGGCGACCCCAGGGAAAGTGCCACAGAGAGGATACCGCCCGGTTCCGACCGGGTAAGGGTGAAAGGGTGGGGTAAGAGCCCACCGCGCTTCTGGTAACAGCGGCGGCATGGTAAACCCCACCGGGAGCAAAACCGAATAGGGATGACGCGGGTCCTGTCGCAAGGCGGGGCTACAGCCGGTTTTCGGGCCAGTCATCCGGGTGGGTTGCGAGAGGCGACGTGCAAACGGCGTCCCAGATGAATGGCTGCCACGTTCCGGTGCTTGCACCGGGGCCATACAGAACCCGGCTTACAGGCCAACTGGTATTTTTCCCCTCATTGGCGATCCATGCGACGCCCTTGTCCTGCCATGGGCGGCTTTGGTCTGTGTGGCTGATTCACGTCCTGGCGTAGAGTTGCTCGCATGGATTTGCGCGTCCAGATTGTGCCTGTGTGGCGCTTTTTTATCCGCCCATTTTCTAATCTTTTCGATCGCCCAACAGCTTAGCCCCTGCGCTTGGCTGACTTCGGGCTGTCTGCGCATGCAATCTGCGGGCATGGTTCGCTAACTCTTTGTTAAACTTAACGGGTTATGAATAAACGATGTGGCATTCCGGATTGGCGGATGCTTCCCATTGACGCCCATATGGTCCCATGTTATCCCAAAACTGCACTGCGCAAGGGCTGCTAAAGGCCTCTCAATCAGACAGTTTCGGCTCTTTCCGGAAACGGAAGGCTGGGTGGCATGTCGTCCGCCCGGTTGTCCGCTTCGTGTCCTTGCGCGGCATGTTTGCCGGTATGTTTTTGGTCCGGCGGGTTTCGGAAGTGGATGTTTGGTGTCATGAACCGCTTCCTGTCCAATGCGACGAATCGGATCGATGCGAAGGGGCGTGTTTCCGTCCCTGCGCTGTTCCGTGCCGTGTTGGCGCAGAGGGGTGTTCAGGAGCTTTATTGTCTCCAGGACCTCGTCTTTCCGGCGATCAGCGTCGGCGGTCCGGATCTGCTCGAACGTTACGAGCGGCAGATCGCGACAGCCGATCCGTTCTCGCCGGAAGCGAACAGGATGTCGCTGCTGGTTCACGGTGGCGGCGTTTTCATGAGGCTCGACGCGGAAGGCCGGCTGATGGTCACGGATTTCATCCGGGACTTTACGGGCATCGGTACGGACGTGACGTTTGTCGGGCGCTCGGATCACTTTCAGCTTTGGCAGCCGCAGGCGTTTCACGAGGCGCAGGCGGCAGCAAGGGAAGGGCGCTTGAGTATGTCGCGCCCTCAATAGGACGAGGAAACGGGATGGCGGCGAATCTTGGCGACGGGACACCTGAAGCCGATGGCGGATCGGTTCGCCACATCCCGGTTCTTCTCCGCGAGGTTCTGACCTCGCTGCAGCCGAAGGCCGGCGACGTCATTCTCGATGGCACGTTTGGCGCAGGCGGTTATACCTCGGCCATTCTCGATGCCGGCGCCAACGTCATCGCGCTCGATCGCGACCCGACGGCGATTGCCGCAGGTCAGTCGCTGGTCGAGGCAAGCGGCGGACGGTTGTCACTTTTTCATTCGCAATTTTCTGGTCTCGATGCCTATACGCCGGACGGCGGTCTCGATGGCGTCGTGCTCGATATCGGCGTGTCGTCCATGCAGATCGATGAGGCCGAGCGCGGCTTCTCTTTCCAGCGCAATGGCCCGCTCGACATGCGCATGTCGGCCAGCGGTGTTTCCGCCGCCGATGTCGTCAATCGCGCCAAGGTCGGCGATCTTACCCGCATTTTTGGTTTCCTCGGCGAGGAAAACCATGCCGGCCGCATCGCCCGCGCCATTGAAAAGCGCCGGGCGCAGGAATTGTTCACCACCACGCGCGATCTCGCCAATCTGATCGAAACGGTCAATCCGCGCCGCGCCAAGGACAAGATCCATCCGGCCACCCGCGTCTTTCAGGCGCTGCGCATCTTCGTCAACGATGAGCTCGGCGAACTGGCGCAGGCGCTGTTTGCCGCCGAGCGCGCTCTGAAGCCCGGTGGTCGTCTGGTCATCGTCAGCTTCCATTCGCTCGAAGACCGCATCGTCAAGAAGTTCTTCGCCGATCGTTCGGGCAAGGCGACAGGTTCGCGCCACATGCCGCTGGTCGAGGAGCGTCCGGTCGTTTTCGAAACCATCGGCAAGTCGATGATCGGCGCCACCGAAGAGGAAGCCGAGATCAATCCGCGCGCTCGTTCGGCAAAATTGCGTGCGGGCTTGCGTACCGCGGCTGCGCACGGCTCTTTCAACATGTCGATCTTCGATCTGCCTGATCTCGCCAGCCTTTCAACGTTGGGAGCGTAACCATGCTCAGAAGTTTTGATCTCGTTCTCATCGGCGTCATGACGGCAACCGCCGTCGTCACCTACACGATCAAGCATCGTGCCGAGCTGAAGCTGGAAGAGGTTCACCGGCTGCAGACGGAAATCCGTCTCGAGCGCGACACGATCGATCTTCTGAAAGCCGACTGGGCCTTGCAGACCCAGCCCAACCGCCTGCAGCACCTGATCGGCGCCTATCATCAGGAACTGCAGCTTGCGGCCACCGATCCGACCCAGCTCGCCCAGCCCAACGAGCTGCCGATGCTGAAGTCGCAGCTGCCGCAGCCCGAAACCTCGATCGAGCAGCTGATCGCCGGTGCAGATGACGAAGTCTCCAAGGCGATCCGCGGCGTTGCCGCGGCCAAAGCGTCGGCTCCAGCTTCGCGCATCCCCGTTCCGGTAGCACGTGGGTCTGTACGCGTGGACTCAATTTCAACCGGATCGGTAAATCGCTGATGTCTTTTCTATCCCGGATCATGGTGCTGAAGAGCAGGGGGCATTTCTCCACCGGGGCGCGTGGAGCTTCTCCGCGCAAGTCCGGTGCCAATATCGAGGGAACGCGCAAGCGTAAGGCGCAGCAGGCCCGTAACCGCGTCGGTCTGGTGATTTTCGGTTTCACCGCGCTTTACTGCGTGATCGGCGGCCGCATGGTCTATTATGCGATGAGCGAGCCGCAGACGACATCGAGCATTCCGCCGGCCGACCGGCTGATGGCTTCGCGTCCGGATATCGTCGATCGCAACGGTGCGCTTCTGGCCACCGACATCCGCACCGTTTCGCTGTTTGCCGAGCCGCACAAGATCGTCGATGCCGACGAGGTCATCGAAAAGCTGTCGACGGTGCTGCATGATCTCGACATCAAGGGTACTTACGCAAAGCTATCGTCCAAGAGCCGTTTTCAGTGGCTGAAGCGGCAGCTGACGCCAAAGCAGCAGAGCCAGATCCTGGCACTCGGCATTCCCGGTATCGGCTTTCGCCCGGAAAAACGTCGCTTCTATCCCGGCGGTGCGACCGCCGCCCATATCGTCGGTTACGTCAATATCGACAACCGCGGCGTTTCCGGCATGGAACGTTATATCGACAGCCAGGGTCTCGCCGATCTTGCTGCCGTCGGTATGACCTCGAACCAGCCGCTGGAGCCGGTCAAGCTGTCGATCGACGTTCGCGTTCAGGCGATCGTTCGCGATGTGGTTGCCAGTTCCATCGACAAATACAAGTCGATCGGCGGTGGCGCCGTGGTTCTCGACGTTCATACCGGCGAAATCCTCGGCATGGCGTCGGCACCGGATTTCGATCCGAACGATCCGAATGCCAATGGCCCGGAAGGCTGGATGAACCGCATGACGAACAGCACGTTCGAAATGGGCTCCACCTTCAAGTCCTTCACCATCGCCATGGGCCTTGACGAAAAAAAGATCACGTTGAACGACAGCATCGATGCGCGTTTCCCGATCCGCATGGGTGGCTACACGGTCAAGGATTTCCACGGCAAGGGCCGTTTCCTCAGCGTGCCGGAAGTCTTTCAGTATTCGTCGAACATCGGCACCGCCAAGATCGCAGATGCCGTCGGCATTCCGGATCACAAGGCATTCCTGACCAAGCTCGGGCTTCTTACCCGCATGAAGACGGAACTGCCGGAAATCGCCACGCCGAGCGCGCCGCGTGAATGGAAGAAGATCAACCAGGTCACCATCTCCTTCGGCCACGGCGTTTCGACCACACCTTTGCAGACGGCGGTGGCCGGTGCGGCATTGGTGAACGGCGGTGTTCTGCATCCGCCGACATTCCTGCCGCGCACCGAAGAGCAGGCAACCGAATTCGCAACGCAGGTGATGAACCCTTCGAGCAGCAAGGACATGCGTTATCTGTTCGAATGGAACGGTTCGAAGGGCTCCGGCCGTAATGCGCGCGTCGAAGGTTTTGACGTTGGCGGCAAGACCGGCACGGCCGACAAGGTCGTCAACGGCCGTTACGCCCACGACAAGAATTTTAACGCCTTCCTTGCGGCCTTCCCGATGAGCAATCCGCGTTACGTCGTGTTGAGCTTCTCCGACGAGCCGAAAACAGAGAAGGGCAATGGCGCGGCGCTGGCTGCGACCTCCGCTGCACCTATGGTCAAGGAGATCATCGCGCGGTCTGCACCTATTCTCGGTGTACAACCTTCGTTTGGTGAAAATGGCTCCGCCTTGCTCGTGTCCTATTAGGCCATAATGAATGAGCACGACGATTCGCGGGCCGGTTTGATCCGGCCCCCGGAAGGAGAGGGCAGAGATGATACTGAGAGAGCTGATCGGCGCTGATTTTCCCGAGCTTGCCGAAGCTGTGAAAGGTCCCGCAGGGGATATAGACGTTACCGCGATCGCGTCGGACAGCCGCAAGGCTGTGCCCGGCGCCTTGTTCGTTGCCATGGCCGGCACCAAGGCCGATGGCGCGGGCTTTATCGGTGATGCAGCCGCGCGCGGTGCCGTTGTTGCGATCGCCGCGCATACCGCCGATGTCGGCATTCCGGTCCTGACGATGGACAATCCGCGCCGGCTTCTGGCGATTGCCGCCGCCCGGTTTTATGGCGCGCAGCCAAAAACCATGGTCGCCGTGACCGGCACGGCCGGCAAGACATCCGTCGCTTCCTTCACCCGCCAGATCTGGGCATATGCCGGGCATCCGGCTGCGATGATCGGCACGACCGGTGTCGTTTCGCCGACCCGCAACGATTACGGTTCGCTGACCACGCCCGATCCGATTGCGCTGCATGCGCTGCTGGCGGAACTTGCTGGCGAGGGCGTCACCCATGCCGCCATGGAGGCGTCCAGCCATGGCCTCGACCAGAGCCGTCTCGATGGCGTGAAACTGGCCGCTGCCGGTTTCACCAATCTCGGTCGCGACCACATGGATTACCATCCGACCGTCGAATCCTACATGGCGGCAAAGATGCGCCTGTTCGATACGCTGATGGAAAAAGGCGCACCGGCCGTGATTTTCTCCGACGATCCGTGGTCGGAAGAAGCGATCCGGGTCGCTAAGGCGTCCGGCCTCGATGTGCGCACCGTCGGCCGCAAGGGAAATTACCTGACGCTGAAGCGCGTCGAACATTTCCGTCACAAGCAGACAGCCGAAATCACCGCCGAAGGCCGCATCTTCGAAGTCGACATCCCGCTGGCCGGTGATTTCCAGATCTCCAATGCGCTGGTCGCTGCCGGTCTTGCCATGTCCACCGGTGTTCCGGCTGACAAGGCGATGGCGGCACTCGAAAAGCTGGTTGGTGCCTCGGGTCGCCTGGAATTGGTTGGCCAGACGCCGGATGGCGCGCCGGCCTATGTCGATTATGCCCACAAGCCGGATGCGCTGCAGAACGTGCTGTCCTCCGTGCGTCCCTTCACCACCGGCCGTGTCGTCGTGGTGTTCGGCTGCGGCGGTGACCGCGACAAGGGCAAACGCCCGATCATGGGTGAGATCGCCACACGGCTTGCCGATGTAGTGATCGTCACCGACGACAATCCACGCTCGGAACAGCCGGAGGTGATCCGCTCGGAAATCATGGCGGCTGCTCCCGGTGCCACTGAAATCGCCGACCGTGCGCAAGCCATCCGCCATGCGGTGAACGGGCTGCATGCGGGCGACACGTTGATCGTGGCCGGCAAGGGCCATGAAGAGGGGCAGACCGTCGGTTCGACGACGCTGCCGTTTTCCGACCACGCAGAAGTGCGCAAGGCGCTGGAGGGACTGAAACAGTGACGCTGCTCTGGACCTCACAGGAAATGACGGCCGTTATGGATGGCCGCCCGGTCGGGGCACTGCCGGCCGGTATTACCGGCATTTCCATCGACAGCCGCTCGATTGGCGAAGGTGAAGCCTTTTTCGCCATCAAGGGTGACCGCGTTGACGGTCACGATTACGCAGGCGTCGCCGTTGCCAATGGTGCGGCGCTGATTGTCGTTGCCGAAGGCAAGCTTCCGGCCATGGGACGCCTGACGGTGCCGATGATCGTCGTCGAGGATGTGCTGGAAGCGCTCGGCAAGCTCGCCGTCGCCGCCCGCAAGCGCAGCCGTGCGCAGATCGTCGCCGTCACCGGTTCGGTCGGCAAGACGACCACCAAGGAAATGTTGCGCCACGCGCTTGCCCCTTCCGGCAAGGTGCATGCCGCCGTCGCCTCGTTCAACAATCACTGGGGCGTACCTCTGACGCTCGCCCGCATGCCGATCGACACCTATTTTGGCGTCTTCGAAATCGGCATGAACCATCCCGGCGAAATCCGTCCGCTCACCGCCATGGTGCGCCCGCATGTGGCGGTGGTCACCACCATTGCCGCCGCCCATCTTGGCCATTTCCGCGATCTCGACGAGATTGCTGAAGCCAAGGCGGAGATTTTCGAAGGCGTGTTGCCGGGCGGTTCGGCGCTGATCAATCGCGATATTCCGCAATACGGTTTGCTCGATCAGGCGGCACAGGCGGCCGGCGTCGAAAACGTGCTGACCTTTGGCCAGCATGCCAAGGCCGATTTTCGCCTTGCCGATTTCGAGGGCAATGCCGATGGCTCGGTGATCTGGGCAACACTGCAGGGCGATACGACGGAAGTGCGCATCGGCGCCCCCGGCCGCCACATTGCCGAAAATGCGATGGCGGCGCTTGCCGTCGTTTCGCTGTTTGGTGCCGACATGGATGCGGCAAAACAGGCGCTGGCCGAACTCAAGCCGGTCAAGGGTCGCGGCGAACGCCACACGCTCGGTATCGGCGAGGGGCACCTGACCCTGATCGACGAAAGCTACAACGCCAACCCGGCCTCGATGCGGGCGGCGATTGCGCTTCTTGCAACCCACCAGCCGGAACTGTCCGGCCGGCGTATCGCCGTGCTTGGCGACATGCTGGAAATGGGCGAACATTCCGCGAAAGTTCATCAGAACCTGACCGGCGCGCTTTTGGCTGCGGGTATCGAACATGTCTGGCTCGCCGGCCCCGAAATGGCCGCATTGCGCGACTCTTTGCCCGACAGCGTTGATGTCGCCTATTTCGAGACGACTCAGGAACTCGCGGATTTCAGCGTGCGCTCGGTCGTTCCGGGTGACGTGCTGATGGTCAAATCCTCGCTGGGCCTTGGTTTCCGCAGGATCATCGACGCTCTTATTGACAACTATCCGGCCTTCGCAGACACGGAGCCGCATTCCTGATACCGGCTTCCGAGAAAGGGCCTTCATGCTGATCTGGCTTGTCGAACTGGCGAACCACGTGCAATTTTTCAACCTGTTCCGGTACATCACGTTCCGGACGGGTGCTGCTGCGTTCACCTCCGCCTTCATCGTTTTCATGTTCGGGCCGAGCATCATCGCTTCCCTGCGTGTCCGTCAGGGCAGGGGCCAGCCGATCCGCGCCGATGGTCCACAGACCCATTTCAAGAAAGCCGGCACGCCGACCATGGGCGGCCTGATGATACTTGCCGGTATTCTCGGCGGATCGCTGCTCTGGGCCGACCTCTCCAACATCTACGTCGTTTCGACGCTGCTGGTGACGCTCGGTTTCGGTGCCATCGGTTTTTACGACGATTACCTCAAGGTGACGAAACAGTCGGACAAGGGCTTTTCCGGCAAGGCGCGCCTCGGCATCGAGTTCCTGATCGCCGGTGTCGCGACGTTCTTCATGATGCGCATGGCGCTCGCCACCGGGCAGAGCGGCTCGACGCTCGGTTCTTCGATCGCCTTTCCGTTCTTCAAGGATTTTGTCGTCAATCTCGGCATGTTCTTCGTGCTGTTCGGCGGTTTTGTCATCGTCGCGGCCGGCAATTCCGTCAACCTGACGGACGGTCTCGATGGTCTTGCCATCGTGCCGGTGATGATCGCGGCCGCCTCGTTCGGCATCATCTCCTACGTTGCCGGTAACGCCGTTTTCGCCAACTATCTGCAGATCAATTTTGTGCCGGGCACAGGTGAACTCGCCGTCATTCTCGGCGCGGTTATCGGCGCCGGCCTCGGCTTCCTGTGGTTCAACGCGCCGCCCGCCGCCATCTTCATGGGCGATACCGGTTCGCTGGCGCTTGGCGGCCTGATCGGTTCGGTTGCCGTCGCCACCAAGCACGAGATCGTCATGGCGATCATCGGCGGCCTGTTTGTTATGGAAACGCTGTCGGTGATCATCCAGGTCGGTTTCTTCAAGCTCACCGGCCGACGTGTGTTCCTGATGGCGCCGATCCACCACCATTTCGAAAAGCTCGGCTGGACCGAAAGCCAGGTGGTGATCCGCTTCTGGATCATTGCCGTCGGTCTTGCCCTTCTCGGCCTTTCCACACTCAAGCTACGCTGATTGTATCATGATCCCGGTCACCACGTTTTCTGGCAAAAAAGTCGCTCTCTTCGGCCTCGGTGGCTCGGGATTGGCGACGGCAAAGGCTCTGGTGGCCGGTGGTGCTGATATCACCGCATGGGACGACAATCCCGACAGCGTTGCCAAGGCGAATGCCGAGGGTATCAAGACGGCGGATCTGCGGGGGCTGGACTGGCCCTCGCTTTCCGCGTTCGTGCTGTCGCCCGGCGTGCCGCTCACCCATCCGAAACCGCACTGGACGGTCGATCTCGCCCGCGCAGCCGGTGTCGAGGTCATCGGCGATGTGGAGCTTTTCATCCGCGAACGCCGTGCCCATGCGCCGGATTGCCCGCTGATCGCCATTACCGGCACCAACGGCAAGTCGACCACGACGGCGCTGATCGCCCATATCCTGCAATCCAGCGGTCGCGATACCCAGCTCGGCGGCAATATCGGCACCGCCATCCTGACGCTCGATCCGCCGAAGGCCGAACGTTATTACGTGGTGGAATGCTCGTCCTACCAGATCGATCTGGCGCCGACGCTAAACCCATCTGCCGGCATTCTTCTCAACCTGACACCCGACCACCTCGACCGTCACGGCACGATGCAGCATTACGCCGACATCAAGGAGCGTCTGGTCGCCGGTTCCAAAACCGCCGTCATTGGTGTCGATGACAGTTTTTGTGCGCTGATCGCTGATCGTGTCGAACGTGCCGGCGTCAAGGTTGAGCGTATCTCCAAGCGCAATCCGGTCGCCGAAGGGCTTTATGCCGAAGGTAGCCGTATCCTTGGCGCAGAGCGCGGTAAGATTTCCGATGTGGCTGATCTGGCAGGCATCGACACACTGAAGGGCGCGCATAACGCCCAGAACGCAGCGGCAGCGATTGCCGCCTGCCTCGCGGTCGGCGTCTCCATCGAAGACATCCGTGCGGGTTTGAAAAGTTTCCCCGGCCTGAAACACCGCATGCAACCGGTTGGTCGTCGCGACCACGTCGTGTTCGTCAACGACTCGAAGGCGACCAATGCCGAGGCCGCAGCCCCCGCGCTGTCGAGCTACGAGCGCATCTACTGGGTTGCGGGCGGTTTGCCCAAGGAAGGTGGTATCACAAGCCTCGCACCACTTTTTCCGCGTATCGTCAAAGCCTATCTGATCGGAGAGGCGGCACCACAATTTGCCGCGACGCTGGGTGATGCCGTGAAATTCGAGATTTCCGGCACGCTTGCCCAGGCCGTCGCGCATGCGGCAGCCGATGCGGCCGAAGACAGCGTGGCATCCGCCGTGATGTTGTCGCCCGCTTGCGCCAGCTTCGATCAGTTCAAGAATTTCGAGGTCCGCGGTGACGTGTTTGTTGCCGAGGTCGCTAGCCTTGACGGCGTGACGATGCTGGTCGAGGTCAAGAAGGAGAACGCATAATGGTAAGTCGCGTAGACCGCGGTCCGCTTGCGGACTGGTTCTGGACGATCGACCGCTTCTTTCTGGCGGCCTTCATCCTGTTGATGGGCATCGGCTTCATGCTGTCTTTTGCGGCATCGCCGGCGGTGGCCGAACGCCTCGGCCTCAACAGCTTTCACTTCGTCGAGCGTCACGCGATGTTCCTCGTGCCCTCGATCATCGTGATGGTGGGCCTTTCGCTGTTCAGCCCGCGGCAGATCCGCCGCACCGCCATCATCCTGCTGGTCGTGGCGCTGGCCATGATGGTGCTGGCGTTGTTCTTCGGTATCGAGGTCAAGGGCGCGCGCCGTTGGGTCAATTTCGGTAGCCTGTCGATCCAGCCGTCGGAGTTCATGAAACCGGCCTTCGTGGTCGTCTGCGCCTGGCTGTTTGCCGAGCACGCTCGCCAGCCGGAAATCCCCGGTAACCTGTTTGCCATCATCCTGTTCGGCATCGTCGGTGCGCTGCTGGTTGCCCAGCCGGATATCGGCCAGACCATTCTCACCAGTGCCGTCTGGGGCGGCATGTTCTTCATGGCCGGCATGCCGTGGCTGTGGATTGTGCTTCTCGGTGGCTTGGGTGTCGGCGGCGTCATGACCGCCTATTATATGCTGCCGCATGTGGCCGGTCGTATCGACCGTTTCTGGACGGGCGAGGGCGACACGTTTCAGGTGGATACCGCCCGTGACGCCATCATCAACGGCAACTGGTTCGGTCTCGGACCGGGTGAAGGCATCTACAAGCGCATCATCCCCGACAGCCATACCGACTTCATCTTTTCCGTTGCGGCCGAAGAGTTCGGCATCCTGTTCTGCATCGTTCTGGTGTCGATCTTTGCCTTCATCGTGCTGAGAGGCCTTGGCCACGCCTTCCGCGAGCGCAACGATTTCAACCGCTTTGCCGTTGCAGGCCTCGTGCTGCAGCTCGGCGTGCAGTCGATGATCAATATCAGCGTTAATCTGGAACTCATCCCGGCCAAGGGCATGACCCTGCCGCTGATCTCCTATGGTGGTTCGTCAATGATCGCGGTTGCCGTCACTGCCGGCTTTATTCTGGCGCTCACCCGCCACCGTCCGGAAAAGCGTGCACAGGAACGCAGCCTGTTCCGCGTGACATCCGCGGTGCCGGCAGAGTAAAAGGGTTTTCATGACCAAAGGCATTATCCTGCTTGCCGCCGGGGGAACCGGCGGCCATCTGTTTCCGGCCGAAGCACTGGCGCACGAGTTGAAGGCGCGCGGTTATTCCGTGCATCTGGTGACCGACAGCCGCGCTGAACGTTTCGCCGGCAAATTCCCGGCCGACGAAATCCATGTCGTACCGTCCGCTACGATCGGGTCGAAGAACCCGATTTCCGTGGCGAAGTCGCTGTTCAAGCTGTGGACAGGCCTGCGCGCCGCCCGCAAACTGATCTCGCGCATCAAGCCGCTGGCCGTTGTCGGTTTCGGCGGTTACCCCACGGTTCCGCCGCTTCTGGCCTCCACAGGCCTCGGCGTGCCGTCGATGATCCATGAGCAGAACGCCGTGATGGGCCGCGCCAACAAGGCGCTCGCCAATCGCGTCAAGGCGATTGCCGGCGGTTTTCTGCCTGAAGGTGTGGGCGCGTATGCCGACAAGACGATAACGACCGGAAATCCGGTGCGTCCAGCCGTTCTGGCCGCCGCCAACACGCCTTACCAGCCGAGCCTCGAAGGCCAGCCGTTCAACCTCGTCGTGTTCGGCGGCAGCCAGGGCGCGCAGTTCTTTTCACGCGCCGTTCCGACAGCATTGAGCCTTCTGGAGGAAAGCGAGCGTAGCCGCATCGTGCTGACCCAGCAGGCGCGTCCCGAAGATCAGGGTCAGGTCGGATCGTGTTTTGCCAAGCTGAAGATGACGCCGGATGTTTCGGCCTTCTTCCCGGATATGGCCGAACGTCTCGCATCCGCCCATCTTGTCGTCTGCCGCTCCGGCGCGTCCACGGTTTCGGAAGTGTCGGTGATCGGCCGCCCATCAATCCTCGTCCCTTACCCTTACGCGCTCGATCACGATCAGGCCGCCAATGCCGCAGCACTCGTTGCGACCGGTGGTGCCGAAGTGGTGCCGCAGGCAGAACTTTCGCCGGAGCGTCTGGCGCAAAAGCTGTCGGCAGCGTTGAAGGAACCCGAGCGTCTGGCCACTATGGCTGAAGCAGCCAAGCAGGCCGGCCGTCCACATGCGGCGACCTTGCTTGCCGACATGGTAATCGCTATTGCCGGGGCTCAAGGGATTGCGCAGTTCAAAGGAGTTCGGGCATGAAGATGCCGCAGGCCATCGGCCTCGTCCATTTCATCGGTATCGGCGGCATCGGCATGAGCGGCATTGCCGAAGTGCTGCATAACCTTGGCCACAAGGTGCAGGGCTCCGACCAGTCCGACAGCGCCAATGTGCAGCGTCTGCGTGACAAGGGCATCCCGGTTTTTGTCGGCCACCAGGCGGAAAACATCGGTGATTCCGAAGTCGTGGTGGTGTCTACCGCCATCAAGAAGACCAATCCGGAGCTGATCGCCGCGCGTGAAAAATCGCTGCCGATCGTGCGCCGTGCCGAGATGCTGGCCGAACTGATGCGTTTTCGCAATGCCATCGCCATCGGCGGCACGCATGGCAAGACCACGACCACGTCGATGGTCGCAACGCTGCTCGAAGCCGGCAATCTCGATCCTACCGTCATCAACGGCGGCATCATCAATGCTTACGGCACCAATGCCCGCATGGGCGAGGGCGAGTGGATGGTGGTGGAGGCCGACGAATCGGACGGCACCTTCCTGAAACTGCCGGCAGACGTTGCGGTCGTCACCAATATCGATCCGGAACATCTCGACCATTACGGCAATTTCGACGCCGTGCGCGCCGCCTTCCGCCAGTTCGTGGAAAACGTGCCGTTCTACGGTTTTGGCGTGATGTGCATCGATCATCCGGAAGTGCAGGCTTTGGTCGGCAAGATCGAAGACCGCAAGGTCGTCACCTATGGTGAAAACCCGCAGGCCGATGCCCGGTTCTCGAATGTCCGCATGGAAGGTACCAAGGCGATTTTTGACGTGGAAATCCGTCGTCGCCGTACCGGCCGCGTGTTCTCGTTCAAGGACCTGACGCTGCCCATGCCGGGCCGCCACAACATTTCCAACGCCACGGCCGCGATCGCCGTCGCCAATCGTCTCGGCATTTCGGAAGAGGACATCCGCAAGGGGTTGGCCGCTTTCGGTGGCGTAAAGCGCCGCTTCACGCTGACCGGCACCTGGAACGACGTGTCGATCTTCGACGATTACGGCCACCATCCGGTCGAGATCAAGGCGGTGCTGAAGGCTGCGCGCGAAAGCTGCTCGGGCCGCGTCATCGCCGTCCACCAGCCGCACCGTTATTCGCGCCTGAACAGCCTGTTCGAGGACTTTGTCACCTGCTTTAATGATGCCGACAGCATTATTCTCGCGCCGGTCTATGCAGCTGGTGAGGACCCGATCGAGGGCGCCGATTCCGAAACGCTGGCATCGCGCATCCGCGCCGGCGGCCACCGCGATGCCCGTTTCATGGCCTCGCCGGAAGCATTGGCCGGTATCATCGCCACCATTGCCAAACCTGGCGATTTCGTGGTTCTTTTGGGGGCTGGTAACATCACTCACTGGGCGGCATCGCTGCCCAAGGAATTGCAGGGCATTTCGGGGCATTCGCAATGAAGCAGGTAAATGGGGAACAGTTGCTGGCGTCTCTGGGTGAGGGCGTCAAGGAAATCCGCGGACGGCTGACGCCCGATGCGCCGATGGACAGGGTCACCTGGTTCCAGGCCGGCGGCCTGGCCGAATTGATGTTCCAGCCGCATGACGTGGATGACCTCGCCACCTTCCTCAAGATTTTGCCGGCGGATGTGCCGCTGACGGTCGTCGGTGTCGGCTCCAACCTGCTGGTCCGCGACGGCGGTATTCACGGCGTCGTGCTGCGTCTCTCCGCCAAGGGGTTTGGTCAGGTCGAACTGGTCGGCGAAAACCGCATCAAGGCCGGCGCCATTTGCCCGGACAAGCATGTTGCCGCCATGGCCATGGACAATGGTATCGGTGGCTTTGCCTTCTATTACGGTATTCCCGGTTCGATCGGCGGTGCTCTGCGCATGAATGCCGGTGCCAACGGCACCGAGACCAAGGACCGCGTTGTCGAAGTGCATGCAGTCGATCGTCAGGGCAACAAGCATGTGTTGACCAATGCCGACATGGGCTACAGCTACCGCCATTCCTCGGCGGCTGCCGACCTGATTTGCACCCACGCCATTTTCGAAGGTTACGCCGACGACCGTGCCAAGATTCGCGCGGAAATGGATGCCGTACGCCTGCACCGCGAAACCGTGCAGCCGGTCAAGGAGAAGACCGGTGGCTCGACCTTCAAGAACCCTGAAGGCCATTCTGCCTGGAAGGTGATCGATGAAGCCGGTTGCCGCGGCCTGATGAATGGCGGCGCGCAGATGTCGGCGCTGCATTGCAATTTCATGATCAATATAGGCCACGCCTCCGGTTACGATCTCGAATATCTCGGCGAAACGGTGCGCCAGCGCGTGTTCGAAGAACACGGCATCAAGCTGGAATGGGAAATCAAGCGCCTCGGCATGTTCATGCCCGGCCGCGAAGTCCGCGCCTTCCAGGGCGTGACGACGGAGTGATCTCTTCGGTTGGTCCGTTCGGGAGGCGTTGATGACGCTGGTGCATAATGAACGGACCAAGCTGCTTGCCAATTCACTGGACAGGCTGTCCACGGCCTGCGTGGCCGCCGGTTTCATCGCGCCGGCGGTGTCACTTTCGAGTGGCGCCATGTCTTTCAGCATCTCGCTATCGACGGCCGTTTCCACTGTCGCTTGGCTTTTGGGTGCTTTGATACTACATTTGAGTGCAAGGCGCGCTCTCGGAGGGCTGATATCATGAATGCCCCGACGTTTTTCTTCCTGTATATACTGCCGTTCGTGATCGCGGGCGCGGGATGGATTGCCGTTCTCCTGAACGAGCGCAGCGCTCGCCGCAAGGTGCGAGTTCGCTCGGGCGATTAACGCTATCGTATCGGCGGGGTGCTCAATGTCCGATGCCGGTTATGACAGGAATGAAGAGCGGCGACGCGTTCTTGTCCAGAACGAACGGCTGAAGCTGGCGGCCGCCAATCTCGATCGCTTATCGACCGCTTACGCTGTTGCGGGTTTCATCGCTCCGATAACATCTCTCTCATCGAGCAGCTCTTTGGAAAGTCTCACGCTGAAAATCGGCGTATCAACGGCGGTTTGGCTTTTGGCTGCATTGATATTACATTGGATAGCGAGACAACTTTTAGGAAAGCTGGGAATATGACCGTCACGATGGCTTTCTATCTATACATCCTGCCCGCTGCGACTGCTGTGATCGGTTTGGCGTGGATTGTTTTTGACAAGCGACAGGAGCGCCGGAAAAACCGGCTGCATCCCGGCGAATAAGCCTTTTCGTCGAACAAAGAAAAGCCCGCGACACCAATTGGCGTCGCGGGCTTTTTCGTCAGTTCGTTCCGCTCAGGATCAGACTTTGTCTTTACCCGACAGGAAGATGCAGGCCAGCGTGATCAGTGCAGCCACCAGCAGATAGTAGCCGACATAGGCCATGCCGTAGTTTGCCTGCAGATAGGTAGCGATATAGGGCGCAAGCGAGGCGCCGAAAATACCGGCCATGTTGAAGGTGATCGAGGAGCCGGTATAGCGAACCGCGGCCGGGAAGGGGGCCGCGAGTGCCGTGCCGATCAGGCCGTAGGTCATGCCCATCGGTACCATGGCAAGAATGACGAACAGGAAGATCATGCCTTCACCATTGGTCATCAGGGCTGGCAGGAAGAACGAGAATGCGGCGATCAGCACAGTCGTGACAATCAGCATTTCGCGACGGCCGTAACGCTCGGCAAGCTTGCCGATGACGACGATGAAAATGCCGAACACGATCGAGCCGAGAAGCTGCACTTCCAGCGCATCCAGGAACGACATCTTCAGGACCTTGACGTTGTAGGACAGAAGATAGGCCGTGCCGATGTAGAACAGAACGAACGTTGCCAGCGCCACGAACGTGCCGAGCACGAGGCTGCGCTTGTGCTTGCGGAACAATTCCGCAACGGGAACGTCAACGCGCTCGTGCTTTTCGATGGCCTCCTTGAAGGCCGGCGTTTCGGTGATGGACAGACGCACCCAGAGGCCGACGACGACGAGCAGGACCGAGGCGATGAACGGTACGCGCCAGCCCCAGCTCAGGAGTGCATCCTGTGACATGAAGTGCAGCAGGACCCAGAAGACGCCGGAAGACAGGAACAGGCCAAGCGGTGCGCCGAGCTGAGGGAACATGCCGTACCAGCTCTTTTTGCCCGGAGGTGCATTTTCTGTCGCAAGCAGCACTGCGCCGCCCCATTCACCGCCAAGACCAAAACCCTGGCCGAAACGGCATAGCGCCAGAAGCAGCGGCGCGAAAACGCCGATCTGCTCGTAAGTCGGCAGAAGGCCGATCACGACGGTGGAAACGCCCATGGTCAGCAGCGCTGCGACCAGTGTGGTCTTGCGGCCGATGCGGTCGCCGTAATGACCGAACACTACGGCACCAAGTGGCCGCGCAAAAAAGGCGATCGAGAAGGTCGCGAAGGATGCGAGAAGGGCCGTAGTCGGGTCGGAGCCTGGGAAAAACAGCGTCGGGAAGACCAGAACTGCGGCCGTCGCATAAACGTAGAAATCGAAAAATTCGATCGTCGTGCCGACCACGCTGGCCGTCAGGACTTGTGCAGGAGAGTTCTTTGCAACAGGTTCCAGCGGCTCAGCGGCCGACGACACGGGGGTATCCATCTGTGTCATCTTAATATCCGTGAGTGGTGTATCGCCTCCCTTTGTTAAGGAGGGTTGGTGCGGCCATAGCGTAATTTTAAATCGAATAAAATGGCCGTTCCGCAATAAAGCGCAAAAAATCAAGCCTCGGGCGAAAGCTATGATGCTTTTCTGCCATGCGCGGGGTTGCGCCGTGCGGGTTTGTTAACGCCTCCCGGAGGCTCTGGTTAACGAAAGTAAACGATTTATTAACCTTAATGGCGCTTAAATGGGCGCCTATCGGAAACGGTTGGAATCATGCCGCGAAAGTTTCGCACAAGCGTTGATCTTCAACCTTGAGTGATTTCCTTGGGAGTGGTTTATGAGTGGCAAGCATGTGGCTGTTTTGATGGGAGGTTTCTCCTCCGAGCGGCCCGTCAGTCTGTCTTCCGGCAATGCCTGTGCCGATGCTCTCGAAGGTGAGGGCTACAAAGTCACACGCGTCGATGTCGATCGCAATATTGCCGCCGTCCTGGCGGAATTGCGTCCCGATGTCTGCTTCAATGCGCTTCATGGTCCGTTTGGTGAAGATGGTACCATTCAGGGCATCCTCGAATATCTCGAAATTCCCTATACCCATTCCGGCGTATTGGCGTCGGCGCTGTCGATGGACAAGCAGCAGGCCAAGCATGTCGCCAAGGCCGCCGGTGTTCCCGTTGCTGAAGCCAAGGTGTTGAACCGTTTCGACTTCGGCAGTGCGCATCCGATCAAGCCCCCTTATGTCGTCAAGCCGGTACGCGAGGGGTCGTCCTTCGGCGTCGTTATCGTGAAGGAAAATCAGGCGCATCCGCCGCAGATCATCGGCTCGTCCGAATGGCGTTACGGTGAGGAGGTCATGGTCGAGCGTTACGTCTATGGTCGCGAATTGACCTGTGGTGTGATGGGCAATGTGGCGCTCGGCGTCACCGAAGTGGTGCCTAATGGCGACACCTTCTACGACTATGACGCAAAGTACGCCGCGGGCGGCTCTACCCATGTCATTCCGGCACGAATTTCACCGAATATTTACCAAAAGATTCAATCATTGGCACTCAAGGCGCACCTGGCGATGGGTTGCCGTGGCGTGAGTCGGTCGGACTTTCGTTACGACGATCGTTTCTCCGAAAACGGTGAGGTCATCTGGCTGGAAGTCAATACGCAGCCGGGCATGACCCCAACCTCACTGGTGCCCGAAATGGCCGCTCATGCCGGTCATTCCTTTGGTGATCTCGTCCGTTGGATGGTGGAGGACGCTTCTTGTTCGCGATGAACGGCAAAAGGGCAGATGGGGCGCGTAATCCTTACGAGGATGGCCCTGTTGCGGACGATCGGATGGTGCTGCCGCGCCCTCTGCGTCGTGTCGTGCGCTTTTGCGTCAGTCTTGCGACTGGCCGCATCGATATTCCGCGCCATGCCGGGACGGTTGCCACATTCGGTTTCTTCGCAGTTGTCGGCCTCTACGGCATGTCGGTCGGCGGTCATACGCAGACGGTGGCGCAGGCGACAACGGCCGCTGCCGGTTTTGCCATCGAGGACGTGCGTGTCTCCGGCAACAGCCAGACATCGGAAATCGATATTCTTCAGCTGCTCGGTCTCGACGGCACGACCTCGCTGGTCGCGCTCGATATCGAACTGGCACGCCGCCAGCTGTCCGAGCTTCCCTGGGTGGCCTACGCGGAAGTGCGCAAGGTTTATCCGCGCACGATCGAGGTCATGCTCAAGGAGCGCGAGGCATTCGGTATCTGGCAGCATGGCAGCGAACTCTCGCTGATCGAAAAGAGCGGCGCCATCATCGCGCCTCTGCGCGACAACAAGTTCGCTTCGCTGCCTCTCTTCGTTGGTCGTGATGCGGAAAAGGCCGCGTCGGGTTTTGAAGATGAGATGGCGGAATGGCCGGAGCTGAAGCTGCGTGTTCGCGCTTTCGTTCGTGTTGCCGGCCGCCGCTGGGACCTGCATCTCGACAACGGCGTCGTCGTCAAGCTGCCCGAAGAAAATGTCGGCGGCGCGCTGAAGCGTCTCGCCAAGTTCGAAGCCAATCAGCAGATGCTGGAGCGTGATGTCGCAGCCGTCGATCTCCGCCTTCAGGATCGCACCACAGTACAGTTGACGGCCGATGCCGCAGAACGCCGCCAGCAGGCGGTTGCGGCGCGCGCCAAAGCGTTGAAGAAAGCAGGGGAAACGTGAGCCTGTTCGGATCATCCAATCTCGGTCTGCCGCGCCTGAAGCCTTTGTCTTCCAAGCGCAGTCACGTCGTTTCGGTTCTCGATATCGGATCGAGCAAGGTCGTGTGCATGATCGGCCGGCTTACGCCGCGTCAGGAAAGCGAAGTCCTGCCGGGCCGGACTCATCATGTCGAAATCATCGGCATCGGCCACCAGCGTTCGCGTGGCGTCAAGTCGGGCGTTATCGCTGATCTGGATGCGGCGGAAAGCGTCGTGCGCCTCGCCGTCGACGCCGCCGAGCGCATGGCCGGTCTCACCATCGACAGCCTGATCGTCAATGTTTCGGCCGGTCGTCTGGCCAGCGATGTCTACACCGCCACCATCGATCTCGGTGGTCAGGAAGTGGCCTCCGGCGACCTGCGCAAGGTGATGATCAATGCAAGCCAGCTGTCGCAGCGTCAGGATCGCGTCATCCTGCATTCGCTGCCGACCGGTTATTCGCTCGACGGCGAGCGCGGCATCCGCGATCCGCTGTCGATGTATGGCGACACACTCGGTGTCGACATGCATGTCGTCACTGCCGAACGCGCTGCGATCCGCAATCTCGAACTCTGCGTCAACCGCGCGCATCTGTCGGTCGAAGGTCTCGTTTCGACGCCTTATGCCAGCGGTCTGGCGGCTCTGGTCGATGACGAGGTCGAACTCGGCTGCGCTGCCATCGACATGGGCGGCGGCACCACCACAATTTCCGTCTTTTGCGAAGGCAAGCTGGTTCACACCGATGCCATCGGTCTGGGCGGCCACCACATCACGACCGACCTTGCGCGCGGTCTTTCGACCCGAATCGAAGACGCCGAGCGCATGAAGGTCGTTCACGGCTCCGCCATCTCCACTGGTGCCGACGACCGTGACCTGATTTCGGTTGCGCCGATCGGCGAGGACGACCGTGATCAGCCTACCCAGATCCCCAAGGCTCTGGTCACCCGTATCGTTCGCGCGCGCCTCGAAGAGACGCTCGAACTGATCCGTGACCGCATACAGAAGTCGGGTTTCAGCCCGATCGTCGGCAAGCGAGTCGTTCTGACCGGTGGCGCCAGCCAATTGACCGGTTTGTCGGAAACAGCGCGCCGAATCCTTGCCCGAAACGTCCGAATCGGGCGTCCTATGGGCCTGTCGGGTCTTCCGACCGCAGCAAAGGGACCGGCCTTCTCGACGGCGGCCGGGCTGATGATCTACCCGCAGGTCGCCGGTCTGGAGACGCATGCGGCAAACGGCGGTTTCGCGTCGGGCCTGGTCAGCGGCAACGGCCGGCTGGCGCGAATGGGGCAGTGGCTGAAGGAAAGTTTCTGACACACCGGTTTCGCACCAGCGTGTCGAGGTAAGCAGGAATCAACGGCGGCGTGGCGACGCTGCCCAAGGATTAAGAAGGAACGGTTACATGACCATCAATCTGAACAAGCCGGACATCACCGAGCTGAAGCCTCGGATCACCGTGTTCGGCGTCGGCGGCGGCGGCGGCAATGCCGTCAACAACATGATCACCGCTGGCCTCGAAGGTGTTGACTTCGTTGTTGCCAACACTGATGCCCAGGCCCTGACCATGACCAAGGCCGATCGCATCATCCAGATGGGTGTGCAGGTCACCGAAGGTCTCGGCGCGGGTTCGCAGCCGGAAGTCGGCCGCGCTGCTGCGGAAGAGTGCCTCGATGAAATCCTGGATCATCTCCAGAACACCCATATGTGCTTCGTCACTGCCGGCATGGGCGGCGGCACCGGCACCGGTGCTGCTCCGGTCGTGGCTCAGGCCGCCCGCAACAAGGGCATCCTGACCGTCGGCGTCGTCACCAAGCCGTTCCACTTCGAAGGCGCGCGTCGCATGCGTCTGGCCGAGCAGGGCATCGAGGAACTGCAGAAGTCGGTCGACACGCTGATCGTCATTCCTAACCAGAACCTGTTCCGCATCGCCAACGACAAGACGACCTTTGCCGACGCATTTGCGATGGCCGACCAGGTTCTCTATTCCGGCGTTGCCTGCATTACCGACCTGATGGTCAAGGAAGGCCTCATCAACCTCGACTTCGCCGACGTTCGCTCGGTAATGCGCGAGATGGGCCGCGCCATGATGGGTACGGGTGAAGCTTCCGGTTCGGGCCGCGCCATGCAGGCCGCCGAAGCCGCGATCGCCAACCCGCTGCTCGACGAAACCTCGATGAAGGGCGCACAGGGCCTGCTGATCTCCATTACCGGTGGTCGCGACCTTACCCTGTTCGAAGTCGACGAAGCCGCAACCCGTATCCGCGAAGAAGTCGATCCGGACGCCAACATCATCCTCGGTGCCACGTTCGACGAAGCGCTCGAAGGCATCATCCGCGTTTCTGTCGTTGCCACCGGCATCGACCGCAGCATGGGTCAGGTCGATCTGCGTGCCGCTGCAATGCAGGCAGCCCAGAAGCCGATTATCCGTCCTTCCGCGGCCGTTGCTCCGGCTCCGGCCGCAGTGCAGCCTGCCCAGTATCAGGCACCCCGCGCGATTGCCCCGGCTCCGGTTGACCCGATTGCCGAGACCATCCGTCACGCCGAATCCGAAATGGAACGCGAACTGGCCATCCCGGCCGCTCCCGCTCCTGTTGCGCCGGCACCGGTTGCCCAGGCCGAAGAGTTCCGTCCGCAGAGCCGCATTTTCGGTGCTGCTCCGGTCGAAGCTCCGCGTGCCACGCCGGTTCAGCAGTCTTACGCCGCTCCGCAGCAGCCTTCCTATGCCGCCCCGCAGCAGCAGGCTCCTGTCGCTCCGCAGCCGGCACCTGCACCGCGCATGATGCAGCCGGAAGCGCCGGTCATGAGCCAGCCGATGGTTCGCGACACGGTCGAGCAGGTTCGCATGCCGCGCGTCGAAGACTTTCCGCCGGTCGTGAAGGCCGAGATGGATCATCGCGCCCAGCAGTCGCAGCCGGCACATGAAGAACGTGGTCCGATGGGTCTCCTGAAGCGCATCACCAACTCGCTCGGTCGTCGTGACGAAGAAGAGCAGGGTTCGGGCGAAATGATGCAGGCTCCGGCCGCCTCCTCGCAGCAGCGTCGCGCGCTGTCGCCGGAAGCAAGCCTCTACGCACCGCGTCGTGGCAACCTCGATGATCACGGCCGCAACACTCCGCGTGCAGGTGCTCATCACGAAGACGATCAGCTGGAAATCCCGGCCTTCCTGCGCCGCCAGTCCACCTGATCGACCTTTAAATAAATGCTGTTGAAAAGGCCCGGATCCTGCGATCCGGGCCTTTTCACATTTCGTTGCAAAAGCGGAAAATTGTTGAGCATCTCCCTGTACTTGGCTTCGTAACAATCCGAAACGAACAGTGATTTGAGATGTACCGCGCGGACACGTATCTAGATGATCAAGAGACCATGAATCGCGGTTTGTTAATTCAAACGGATTTATGGGCAAGGATCCCGGACCGCCACGGATTGGCAGGGCCGGTTCAATAAAGGCATATGAAATGAGCATCGAACTTCTCGGTTTCCAGACCACTATCGCTTCGCCCGTCACCCTTTCGGGTATCGGCGTGCATTCGGGAAGCCAGGTATCGATCACCTTCCAGCCGGCTGACGCCGGCACCGGCATCATTTTCTCGCGTACGCTTTCCGACGGCACCGCCGCCGAATACCGCGCCGTGTCCTCGCAGGTCGGCAATACCGATCTCTGCACGGTCCTCGGCACCAATATGGCGCGTTCCGTTGCAACCATCGAACACGTCATGGCAGCAATCTATGCACTTGGCCTCGACAACCTGATCGTTGAAGTCGAAGGCGCCGAAATGCCGATCATGGACGGCAGCTCTTTTCCTTTCATCGAAGCGATCGAACAGGTCGGCATCGTCAATCTCGGTGTGAAGCGTCGTTATATCCGCGTCATCAAGCCGGTTCGCATCGATGCCGGCGCTTCGTGGTCGGAATTCCGCCCTTATGACGGCACGCGTTTCGAAGTCGAAATCGATTTCGATTCGCCGCTGATCGGTCGCCAGTCATGGAAGGGTGACCTGACCGCGTCCGTGTTCCGTGATGAGTTGTCTCGCGCCCGTACTTTCGGTTTCATGCGTGATGTCGAGCGCCTCTGGGCCGCCGGTTACGCACTCGGCTCGTCGCTCGAAAATTCGGTCGTCATCGGTGACGATGACACCGTCGTCAACGTCGAGGGTCTGCGTTACGCCAAGGACGAATTCGTTCGTCACAAGACGCTCGATGCTGTCGGCGATCTGGCGCTTGCCGGCGCGCAGTTCATCGGCTGCTACCGTTCCTATCGCGGCGGTCACAAGATGAACGCCAATGCGCTCAAGGCACTGCTCAGCGATCCGACGGCTTACGAGATCGTCGAGGCACCTGCGCGCAGCCAGCGTGTTCGCGCCAGCGCGTTCGTTCCGGTCAACGTTCCGGAATTCGCTCCCTGGGTTGGCTGACCTCGGGATCGACTCCAAACTCCAGTCCAATTGGCCGTCCCTGTGGACGGCCTTTTTCTTTTTTGTTGTTTTTACGGTAATTTAAGTAACGCCACTGCCACAAAATTGCGCGAATGGGCCATCATTGCGTTGCCCTCATGCTGCTTTTATGGCTAGAACGCCTGTCAGGGCGGTGGCTCTTTTTATCGCGTGGCAATCGGGAACTATTGCATGGCAAATGTCAGGTCTTCTGTAATCGGGAAATCGGCCCGCATCGCGGCCATCTCCCTCGTGCTGGCAGGTGCCGGCATGACCGTGACGGCCTGCGGCACGGACCCGGATATCGACATCACGAAACTCGGCCTTGCCACCGATCCGCCGGAGCAGCTTTACAATCAAGGTCTGGCCAATATGAAGGCCGGTAATATGGGCGAGGCGGCACGCAAGTTCGACGCCATCGACAAGCAGAACCCGTTTACCGAATGGGGCCGCAAGGCGCTGGTGATGGTGACCTTCGTCAACACACGCCAGAACCGCAACGACGAAGCGATCGCATCGGGTAACCGTTACCTGAAGCAGTATCCACGTTCGGCCGACACCGCTTATGTGCAGTATCTCGTTGGCCTGTCCTATTCCAAGCAGATCAGCGACGTGACGCAGGACCAGCGCGCCGCATCGCGCACGATCGAGGCCATGACCAAGGTGGTCAAGGAATACCCCGATTCCGAATATGTCGACGACGCACAGGCAAAGATCCGTTTCGCCCGCGACCAGCTCGCCGGCAAGGAAATGCAGATCGGCCGTTATTACCTCGAGCGCAAGGAATACCTTGCTGGCATTCAGCGCTTCCGGCTCGTCGTCGAACAGTACGGCAACACCAATCAGGTCGAGGAAGCGCTGGCACGTCTGGTCGAATCCTACTACGCCATGGGTATCGCCGAGGAAGCACAGACCGCTGCTGCCGTTCTCGGCCGCAACTATCCGGACAGCCAGTGGTATGCCGATAGCTACAAGCTGCTGAAGGGTGGCGGACTTGAGCCGCGTGAGAACCGTGGCTCGTGGATTTCGCGCGCAGCTGTCAGGCTGGTCGCCGGCAGCGATTCCTGATTTTGACGGCAGGCGGTTTTAGGGCAGGTAAGGCCGGATCGAGGTAACATGCTGATCCAGTTGTCGATCCGCGATATCGTCTTGATCGAGCGGCTGGATCTCGATTTCGAGGCCGGCCTTTCGGTGCTCACCGGTGAGACCGGTGCCGGCAAATCCATTCTTCTCGACAGTCTGTCGCTGGCGCTCGGTGGGCGCGGCGATGGCGGGCTTGTGCGCCATGGCAGCGACAAGGGGCAGGTGACCGCCGTTTTCGATATCGGCATGGATCACCCCGCCCGTCTGCTGCTGCGCGAAAACGGCCTCGATGACGATGGCGACCTGATTTTTCGGCGCGTGCAATCGGCCGATGGCCGCACCAAGGCTTCCGTCAACGACCAGCCGGTCAGCGTGCAGATGATGCGCCAGCTCGGTCAGTTGCTGGTCGAGATCCATGGCCAGCACGACGATCGCGCGCTTGTCGATACCAATGCCCATCGCACCCTGCTCGACGCCTTTGCAGGCCTTAGCGACGAGGCTTTGCAGGTGTCCGTTCTCTACCGCACATGGAAGGATGCCGAGCGCACCCTGAAAAGCCACAGAGCCCGCGTGGAGGCCGCAGCCCGCGAAGCCGATTACCTGCGCTCCTCGGTCGAAGAGCTACAAATCCTGTCGCCGCGAGACGGCGAGGAAGACGAGCTTGCTGACAACCGCGCCCGCATGCAGAAATCCGAACGCATTGCCGGCGACATTTCCGAAGCCTCCGAATTCCTGAACGGACACGGATCGCCGGTACCGTTGATCGCCTCGATGGTGCGACGTCTGGAGCGCAAGAGCCACGAAGCGCCGGGTCTGCTGGAAGAAACCGTCGAACTGCTCGACCAAGCGCTCAACCATCTCTCCAACGCCCAGATGGAAGTGGAGGCGGCTTTGCGCCGCACCGAATTCGATCCGCGCGAACTGGAGCGTGTCGAGGAGCGGCTGTTTGCGCTTCGCGCCGCCGCCCGCAAATATTCGGTTCCCGTAACCGAACTGCCGGCGCTTGCCGAAAAAATGATCGCTGATCTCGCCGATCTCGATGCCGGCGAGGAAAAGCTCGGCAAGCTGGAGAAGATTTCGGAAGCCGCTAGGGTAACCTTCGATCAGGCGGCCGTTGCGCTCTCCAAAAAACGCCAGAAGGGCGCTTCGGCGCTGTCCGATGCCGTCATGGCCGAACTTCCGGCCCTCAAGCTGGAACGCGCGCGTTTCATGGTCGAGGTGACGACCGATGCCGAATCAGCGACTGCCGACGGCATCGATACGGTCGAATTCCACGTCCAGACCAATCCCGGCACGCGTCCCGGCCCGATCATGAAGGTTGCCTCGGGCGGCGAGCTTTCACGCTTCCTGCTCGCCTTGAAAGTTGCACTTGCCGATCGCGGTTCTGCGCCAACGCTGGTCTTCGATGAAATCGACAGTGGTGTCGGCGGTGCGGTCGCGGATGCGATCGGTCAGCGGCTGAAGCGGCTATCCAGCACGGTTCAGGTCCTCTCTGTGACCCACGCACCGCAGGTCGCCGCCCGCGCCGCCACCCATATGCTGATCTCAAAGGGACCGGCCGGCGACGGATCGGACAAGATCGCCACGCGCGTCGCCACCATGACGCCGGAACACCGCGCCGAAGAGATCGCCCGCATGCTGTCGGGCGCGTCCGTCACCGCCGAGGCGAGGGCGGCTGCGGCGGCGCTGCTGGCCGCCGAAGGCTGATTTTTTCCGTTTATTCCGCCGGTGCGGCCACGCCGCCGGTGTTCCGCGATGGTCCCGCCATGCGCGACAACACCTCGTCCTTCCAGACGAAACGGTGAATGATCACCATGGCGATATGGCCGCCGATCATGGTCAGCAGCGTCCAGGCGAGCGTGCCGTGCAGCAGCCGTGCAGGTGCCACCATCCAGTCCACCCGCTCGCCGCCTTTCGCCATGATTTCCAGCCCGTAGAGTGTGAGGCCCCATTCCGAACCGAAGGCACGCAGCAGTGCCATGCCGGGCACGGCCAGCATCAGCAGATAGAGCAGGATATGGCCGGCGCGGGCGGCAAGGCCCAGAAGCCCATGTTCATGCGCCGGGCGGTCCTTCAGGTTGTAAAAGCCCCACAACGCCCGAACTGCCGCCATGATGAGAATGGTGACACCGAGCGAGCCGTGCGTGCCGTTCAGGGCGTCCGTCAGCCATGAGCGTCCAAACAGCCGGCCAAGCACCAGGCCGGAAAACTGCCAACAGAGAAGAAACGCCATTGACCAGTGAAACAGCCGGGTCACCAGACCGTAGCGTAATCCCGTATCCCGCCAGCGATGCGCCATGGCCATTCCCCGAAAATTGCTGCTTGTGAACCTGATTGTTTGAGTTGGGTATTACGATGCTGCGCCGCAACGCGTCCAGACGGACGCGGACACATGCAGCCGGGTTTCCCAAACTTCTTCGTGAGTTTTGGGCGAGCCTCAAGCCTCGGCTGCTTCCAATCTGCGGCGATTGCACTAGAAAAGCGGTGAAGATGGAGATTCCCGCATGGCCGCCGATCAGACAGCAATCGACACCCTGACAGAACAGACGGCGGCAGCCGAACTGGAGCGTCTGGCGAAGGAACTCGCCCATCACGACGCGCTCTATCACGGTAATGATGCCCCGGAAATTTCCGATGCCGACTATGACGCGCTGAAGCGCCGCAACCAGGCGATCGAGGAAAAGTTTCCGCAGCTGATCCGCGCCGATAGTCCGTCGATCAAGGTTGGTGCCGCACCGCTGCCGACCTTCGCACAGATCACCCATTCGCGGCCGATGCTGTCGCTCGACAACGCCTTTGCCGACGACGACGTGCGCGATTTCGTCAATTCCGTCTATCGTTTCCTCGGCCAGCTGCCGGACAACTCGATTGCCTTCACGGCCGAGCCGAAAATCGACGGGCTATCGATGTCGATCCGTTACGAGGACGGCATTCTCGTCAACGCGGCAACGCGCGGCGACGGCACGACCGGCGAAAACGTCACGGCCAATATCAAGACCATCAAGGAAATTCCGCAACGTCTGCCCAAGGGCGTGCCGTCAGTCGTGGAGGTGCGCGGCGAGGTCTATATGGCCAAGACCGATTTTATGGCGCTCAACGCCGAGATGGAAGCGCAAGGCAAGCAGCTTTACGTCAACCCGCGCAACACGGCGGCCGGCTCGCTGCGCCAGCTCGACGCCAAGGTGACGGAAAGCAGAAAACTGAAGTTTTTTGCCTATGCCTGGGGCGAGATGTCCGAACCCAACGATCTGCCGAGGACGCAGTTCGAGATGGTGCAGACTTTTCGGCACTGGGGTTTTCCGGTCAATGATCTGATGAAACGCCTGACCTCGCTGGACGACATCCTGGCGCATTACAACGAGATCGGCCTTGCCCGTCCGGACCTCGATTACGATATCGACGGCGTCGTCTACAAGGTCGACCGGCTCGACCTGCAGGCCCGCCTCGGTTTCCGCTCACGCTCGCCGCGCTGGGCGACGGCCCATAAATTCCCGGCCGAGCAGGCGTTCACGACTGTCGAAAACATCGACATCCAGGTTGGTCGCACGGGTGCATTGACCCCGGTTGCCCGCCTCACGCCAATTACCGTCGGCGGCGTCGTTGTCACCAATGCGACGCTGCACAATGCCGATTACATCGAAGGCATCGGCAATTCCGGCGAGCGCATTCGTGAGGAAGGCCACGATATCCGCATCGGCGATACCGTCATCGTGCAGCGGGCAGGGGATGTCATCCCGCAGGTGCTGGACGTGGTGCTGGAGAAGCGTGCGGCAGACGCGAAGAAATATCCGTTTCCGACCGAGTGCCCGATCTGCAAAAGCCATGCAGTGCGGGAGAAGAACGAAAAGACCGGCAAACTCGATTCGGTTACCCGCTGCACCGGCGGTTTCGTCTGCCGCGCGCAGGCGACCGAGCACCTGAAACATTTTGTCTCGCGCAATGCCTATGACATAGAAGGTTTTGGCACCAAGCAGGTCGATTTCTTCTTCGAGGCCGAAGATCCGTCTTTGCAGATCCGCACCGCGCCGGACATCTTTACGCTGAGGAAGCGGCAGGAAGCCTCGCCGTTGATGAAGCTGGAAAACATCGACGGTTTCGGCAAGGTCAGCGTCAAAAAATTGTTCGATGCCATCGATGAGCGCCGCTCCATCGCGCTCCACCGCTTCATCTATG
The DNA here is from genome assembly GCF_004343585.1 of Neorhizobium sp. JUb45. Lineage (GTDB taxonomy): Bacteria > Pseudomonadota > Alphaproteobacteria > Rhizobiales > Rhizobiaceae > Neorhizobium. Next base: position 1,037,658 of record NZ_SLYW01000001.1, read on the forward strand.
CGCTCGGCATCCGCCATGTCGGCGAGACCACGGCAAAGCTGCTTGCCCGCCACTACGGCACCTATGAGGCCTTGGAGCAGGCGATGAAGGAGGCGGCAGACCTTTCCGGCGACGCCTGGAACGATCTCAACAATATCGAGGGCATTGGCGAAATCGTCGCCCGCGCCATCGTCGAGTTCTTCAAGGAGCCGCGCAATCTCGATGTCGTCGACCGGCTTCTCAAGGAGGTGACACCGCAGGCGGCCGAACAGGTGGCGGCCTCCGACAGCCCGGTCGCCGGCAAGACGGTGGTGTTCACCGGTTCACTGGAGCGTTTTACCCGTGATGAGGCGAAGGCGCGTGCCGAAGGTCTGGGCGCCAAGGTGGCCGGCTCGGTTTCCAAGAAGACGGATTATGTCGTTGCTGGCCCCGGCGCCGGTTCCAAGCTCGACAAGGCAAGGGAACTCGGCGTCGAGGTGATGACGGAAGACGAATGGCTGATCTTCATCGGCGGCTGAGGATCAGCTTTTCAGCCGTGCCATCGTTAAGGCATCGACATAACGGCCATCGCGGAAGGCAAACTGTTTGAGGCAGCCCTCGGTGACAAAACCGTGCCTTTCGTAAAGCCGGATTGCGGCTTCGTTATCGGTGAAGACCGTCAGTTCGACGCGGTGAAGATCCAGCCAGTTATCGGCAATATCGAGCACCGCCTTCATCAAAGCCGATCCGACGCCACGTCCGGCAAATTCGTCATGCACGCCCATGCCGATCGTCGCGGCATGACGGCGGCGCGGGTTGCCGGCGGGACTGAGGCCGATGTCGCCGATCGTGCGGCCGTCATGCTCGGCCATCAGACGATAGGCGCCGGCGCTCGGGCTTTCCAGATAACGCCGGATTTCCGCCACAGTATGAAAGGGCGTGCGCAGGGTTCCGTAGCGATAGCCCGGCAGATTATGCAGCGCGGCAATTGCTTCCGCGTCGTTCGGACTGGCCGCGCGGATTTCCACGTCCTCGAGCCGTCCGGCTCGGGGCGGTTTTTCATCAATGTCCTGCTGACTGTTCATCTCTGCTCTCCTTGGCTTTTGCCGAAGGCAGAGCGGACGCAACCGAACCCTGCCATCATGCGGCAGGGTGGTGACGGATGACCGGCTAACGCGCCAAACCCGCCACGCGCCCTGCAGGGCGAATGGTCACGGTAAGGTGGGTGAGGATGGCGCGGTTGGTCATGGCGATATCAGGCCGCAAAACTGCGATACGGTCAAGTCGCGAAATGTGGTCGACTTGAAATGTTCCCGAAATGGGAATATGTTCAGCCATGCAGGTGATTGCGAAATCGAGCCTAAGGACGTTTTGGGAGCGCCATCCGCAGGCGCACGAGCCATTGTCGCTGTGGCACAAGGCAGTCAGCAAAGCCGAATGGCATGGACCTGCCGATGTGAAGCGCATGTTCGGCAATCGCGTGGATTTTATTGCCGACAACCGACTGATTTTCGATATCGCCGGCAACAAATATCGGCTGATCGTGCACGTTGCCTATCCGTATGGGCGCGTACTGATCAAGTTTGTGGGAACGCATGCCGACTATGACAGGATCGATCCGGAGACGATTTGATGGACAATATCAGGCCGATCAGAAACGATGACGATCTCGAATGGGCGGTGGCCGAGGTCGCCGCCTATTTCGAAGACCCGCCGCCGAAGGGAAGTGCGGACGCGGATCGTTTCGACGTCCTGTCCGATCTCATCGAAGCCTATGAGAACCGCAGTTTTCCGGCCGATAATCGCGAGCCTGTCGAATTTCTGCTCGGCTTCATGGCGTTGACCGGCCGTAGCCAGAAAGACCTTGCCGAACTTCTCGGTTCTCGTTCGCGTGCTTCCGAAATCCTCAACCGAAAACGCGCACTGACTGTCGAGATGATCCATAAGCTCTCGACGGAGTGGGGATTGCCTGCTGATTGTCTCGCCAAGCCCTATTCGCTGGCTGCGGCCTGACGGCAAAACGCTTCCCCGAATCACCCCATCCATCCTAAAACGCCCCAACATCGCCACCCGGAACCGCGCATTTGAAAACCATCGCCATCGATTTCGAAACCGCCAACGAGCAGCGTGGCAGCGCCTGTTCGGTCGGTCTGGCGTGGATCGAGAACGGCAAGGTGGTGCGGGTGGAGGAGCGGCTGATCCGGCCGAAGGACATGCGGTTTTCCTCTTTCAATATCGCCATCCATGGCATCCGGCCGGAGCAGGTCGAGGACGCGGGCGAGTTTCCCGAGGTGATGGACGAATTCGCCGATGATTTTGCCGGCGCCACCATGATTGCCCACAACGCCTCCTTCGACTTTTCCGTCTGGCGGGCCTGCCTCGATCAATACCGGCAGGCTTATCCGCAGCTCTCCTATCTGTGCAGCGTGAAGATGGCGCAGAAGGTGTGGCCGCATCTCGGTTCGCACAAGCTGAACATTCTGGCGCAGCATCTGGGCCTGAATTTCCTGCACCACAATGCGGCCGAAGATGCCGCCATCTGCGCGCAGGCGTCGATTGCCATTGCGCGGTCGCTGAACGTGGCTGAGATCCGCGATATCGCGCCGGCGATCGGCATGCGCACCGGCCGCCTGTTTGCCGGCGGTTACGACGCCTGCACGCTGCGCAAGCAGTAAACGCCCGCGCTCACTTGCAAGCGGCCCGGCAAACCTTATCTCTCCTCACGGATCGTTGATCGGAGATTTTTCAAATATGGGCCGCCATCTTGTTTCACTCGCCTCAGCCGCTGCTGTTTTCGTCGGCATATTTGCCGCCCCCGCTTTGGCCGAAGTGGTTGGCGAGGTCGGTGTGGACTGGATCGGCAATGACATCATCGTCGAGGCCGTGCCGGATCCGGCCGTCAAGGGCGTCACCTGCCACGTTACCTATTTCGACCGCAGCATGATCGACCGCCTGAAGAACGGCAACTGGTTCGAGGACCCGTCCAACAGTTCCATCGCCTGCCGCCAGACCGGCCCGATCGAGATCGGTGACATCGAACTCGACAAGGGCGGTGAGGAAGTTTTCAGGCAGGGACGTTCGCTGATCTGGAAGGATCTGCTGGTCAAGCGCATCTACGACAAGACCAATGACACGCTGATCTATCTGGCACATTCGCGCCGGGTGGTCGAAGGCTCTGCCAAGATGGCGATTTCCACCGTGCCGCTTTACGGTCAGCAGGTCACATGGACCAAGGGCAAGCCCGCGCCTTGAGCGTTTACCTATGACGAAAACAAAAACACCCGCCGTGTCGCCACGGCGGGTGTTTTTTCGATGGGATATGGCGATCGATCAGGCGGCTTCGCGCGTCAGTTCGTCGGCAATCACGGTGTCGAGGTTGAGGAAGCAGACCATGGTCTTTTCCAGCGCGACGATGCCGCGGCAGAATGCGCGCTGGCCTTCCGGGATGATTTCCGGCGCCGGCTGCAGGTCTTCGCTCTTGATGGTCATCATGTCGGAAACCTGTTCGACCAACAGGCCGACCAGCTTGCCGGCGATGTCGGTGACGATGATGGCGGCGCGCTCGGAAGGCTCCGTCATCTTCATGCCGAGGCGGCAGGCCATGTCGATGACCGGGATAACCGCGCCGCGCAGGTTGATCAGGCCCAGAACGTAAGGCGGGGTATGCGGCATCGGTGTCACCGGCGCCCAGCCGCGGATTTCGCGGATCGCCATGATGTCGATACAGAATTCCTGGTCGCCCAGATGGAAGGAGACGATTTCGAGATAAGCTCCCGACTGCTTGATGGCATTGCTCATGGCGATCATCCTGATTTCGTTGGGCACACGCTCTCAGACGCGGGTTAAACTTCCCCTAATCTTTGTGGCGAACCCGCCTTTTTCTGCTGTCTGGCAGACTAAAAAGCCTGTTATACTGATTGCATGCATGACAACGCACCATCATTGCGCCTTCCCATTCTTCTCGCCGGTCTTTTGCTGGCGGGTGGGCTGCTGATTCTGTGTATCGCCGGCTGGCTGCAATACGGGCCGGAGATTTTTATCGCCATGGCTGAAACCGGCATGGCCTGGTGCCTGTGAAGCTTTGCTTGCCTGCCTGCGGCGAAAAGCCCACCTTCTCATAAAAACAGCCAGTTGATTTGCGCCTTTGCATCACTGAGGCTATCTGCAACATATCATTCTTTGCACAGGCATGCGGGCCACCTTCTCATGAAGACTTTTCGGATCGTTCTTTGGATCGCCGTCGTGATGCTGGCCGGCGTGCTCGGCTGGCTGACCTTCGAGGTCACCGGCAAAACGCAGCAGGTCGCCGATGCTCCGTTCGGCGTGCCGTTCGAACTGGTGGCGCAGGATGGCAAGCCGATTACCGAAAAGGCGTTTCAGGACAAACCGACGGCTCTGTTCTTCGGCTTTACCCATTGCCCGGAAGTCTGCCCCACGACGCTTTATGAGCTGAACGGCTGGCTGGAAAAGGTCGATCCGGACGGTTCCCGCATCAATGCCTATTTCGTTTCCGTCGATCCCGAACGTGATCCGCCGGAACTGCTTGGCCAATACATTTCCAATGTCAGCAAGCGCATCACCGGCATTTCCGGCGATCCGCAAAAGGTCGCCGACATGGTCAAGGGCTACAAGGTCTATGCGCGAAAAGTGCCGGTGGATGAAAAACAGCCGAACGGCGAATACACGATGGACCACACGGCCTCTGTTTTCCTGCTCGACAAGGGCGGCCGTTTTTCCAAAACAATCGCCTATGGCGAGAACCCCGACAGCGCGGTTAAAAAGCTTCAGAGCCTGATTGGCGGCTGAGCTTTTCCCGCGCGGGCTTGAAGCGGAGCGGTCTTGTGTGGCATGGCTGGCCGCACATTGAAATCTAAGGACCAGGCCGTGAGCGAAATCCGCCTCTATGTCTCCACCACCGAAAAGAAGGCGGAGCAGATCCTCGACATTCTGTCCTTCTGCTTCGGCGAAGAGGATTTTGCCGTCGGCACGACGGAAATCGACGAGAAGAAAGATATCTGGGAAGCCTCGGTCTATATGTTGGCCGAGGATGAGGCCGAGGTGCATGAACGCATCAGGGACGCATTGTCGGAAGAATTTCCCGATGCCGTCATCGAGCGCGAAATCATCCCGGATATCGACTGGATCGCCAAGTCGCTGGAAGGTCTGAAACCCGTCAGGGCAGGGCGCTTTCTCGTACATGGCAGCCATGACCGCGACAAGGTGCGCTCCGGCGATATCGCCATCGAGATCGATGCGGGTCAGGCGTTTGGCACAGGCCATCACGGCACCACCGCCGGCTGCCTCGAAACCATCGAACGCGTGCTGAATGCCGAAAACCCGAGGAATGCGCTCGATCTCGGCACCGGTTCAGGCGTGCTTGCCATCGCGGTCAGAAAACTGCGGCCGATGATCCCGGTTCTGGCGACCGATATCGATCCCGTCGCCGTGCGTGTGGCGCGTGAAAACGTTCGCCGCAACGGCATTGCTTCCGGCATCGCGCTCGAAACCGCACCGGGATTTCATTCCCCGGCCTTCGATCGTTACGGACCGTTCGATCTGATCATCGCCAACATTCTGGCGCGTCCGCTGATCAAGATGGCGCCGCAGCTGGTCAATCATCTGTCGCCGGGCGGCTCGGTCATCCTGTCGGGCATTCTGGCCGAACAGCGCTGGAAGGTGATTTCGGCTTATTCCGGCGCGGGTCTCGCGCATGTGCGCACCATCTGGCGCAATGGCTGGGTGACGATCCATCTCTCCAGTCGCTGATGGCGTGACGTAACGTTCACCGGATATAAAAAAGAGGCGGCACTTTCATGCCGCCTCTTGCTGGTTTGCTGCCAGCGTCTCGCGAACCCGGGAGGGGAGGCTCAAGCGAGAAATTCTGTTCGTTGAGGTGCCGAAAAACCTGCGCTCAGAGCTTTGAGCGATCGCGCAGCAATTCTTCGCGGCTTGTGCCAAAGTTCTTCAGTGTGCGGTCGTCGAATTTCATCAGTGTGTCATTGATGAAAATGTCAGCCTGATGCTTGCGCGCTGCGGCTGCACGGTTGAAGGCGTTGCGGAAATAGGAAATGGCCATCGATCTCGTCCTTGGGCTGGGTGTCGCCGCTGTGTCTGGGGAGAATATAAGACAATCCTGATTGCCTAGTGAGTAGGCTCATTTCATTTGTGTCATGCGCTGAGCGCATGTCTTGGCATTCGCGCGGCTGCGTTCTGCGGCTCCGGCAACAATATCGCCATGGCAGGATGGTAAATTTCGCTTTCACTGGCGATCACGGCGCGAAATTGATTAAGTGTGGCCAGCCGTTTTTTGTGAATCACATCACCTGGAATATTGCCATGTTTCAATCCTTCGACAGCACGTCCATGCCGCAGTTCGGTCGCGAACGCGTCAATGCCATCCGCGCCCGTTTCGACGATCTCGGCATCGATGGTTTCCTCGTGCCGCGTGCCGATGAATATCAGGGCGAATACGTGCCGAAATCCGCCGAGCGCCTGTCGTGGCTGACCGGTTTTACCGGTTCGGCCGGTATTGCGCTCGTCACTCGATCTCAGGCGGTGGTGTTTGTCGACGGTCGTTACGTCACCCAGCTGGCCGAACAGGTGGATGGCACGGTCTTTACCGGCGGTGATCTCGTCAACGAGCCGCCGCATCTGTGGCTGCCGGCGCATGCGCCAAAAGGCTTTCGCCTCGGTGTCGATCCGTGGCTGCATGGCGGTGCGGAAGTGAAAAAACTTGCCAAGGCGGTGTCCGAAATCGGCGGTACGATCGTGCTTCTCAATGAAAACCCGCTCGATACGGCTTGGACGGATCGTCCGGCCGAACCGCTCGGTGCCGTTGCCGTGCAGCAGGAAGCCCATGCCGGCAAACCGGCTGCGCAAAAGATCGCCGAAATCGCCGCGAGCTTGAATGCCAAGGGGCTGGCTGCGGCGCTGATCGCCGATCCGTCCTCCGTCGCCTGGATTTTTAACGTGCGTGGCGCCGACGTGCCGCACACGCCGCACCCGCTGTCGCGTGCGCTGATCTCCGCCGAGGGCAAGGCCGAACTCTTTATCGATGAGCGCAAGCTCGGCACGGAAGCCCGCGCTCACCTGCAGCCTTTGACGGCGCTTCATGCCCCGGCAGCGCTCACAGGCCGTATCGGCGCCTATGCAGCCGATGGCGGCCGTATTCTCGTCGATCCCGAACTGACGGCGCTGTCCCTGATCATCGCCATCGAGGTGGCCGGTGGCACGGTCGTTGACGGCACCGATCCGGCTCGCCTGCCGCGTGCCATCAAGAACGAGGTCGAGCTGAAAGGCTCGGCCGATGCGCATGTGCAGGATGGCGTCGCCATGGTCGAGTTCCTGTATTGGCTCGATCAGGCGCAGCCCGGCTCGCTCACCGAAATCCAGGCCGTCAAGGCGCTGGAGGCGGTGCGTGCCCGCATCGGCCAGTCGATGCAGAACCCGCTGCGCGATGTGTCCTTCGACAGCATTGCCGGTGCCGGCGAACATGCCGCCATCATGCATTACCGTGTCACCAGCGAAAGCGACCGCACGATCGAGGCCGGCGAACTGTTTCTGATCGATTCGGGCGCTCAGTACATCAACGGCACGACCGACATCACCCGTACGGTGGCAGTCGGTGCTGTGCCGGAGGACCGCAAACGTTTCTTCACGGTGGTGCTGAAGGGCATGATCGCCATCAGCACGGCGCGTTTCCCCAAGGGCACGCGTGGCTGCGACCTTGATCCGCTGGCGCGCATCGCGCTGTGGAAGGCAGGCGGCGATTTCGCTCACGGCACCGGCCACGGCGTCGGATCGTATCTCTCTGTGCATGAAGGCCCGCAGCGCATCTCGCGGCTTGCGACGCAGGAACTGCTGCCCGGCATGATCCTGTCGAACGAGCCGGGTTATTATCGCCCCGGCCACTATGGCATCCGCATCGAGAACCTGATTTTTGTGCGTGAAGCGGAAGAGATTGCCGGCGGCGACATGGCCATGCGCGGTTTCGAGACGCTGACCTGGTGCCCGATCGACCGCCGTCTGGTGGTCGCATCGCTGTTGACATCGGAAGAGCTGGAATGGCTGAACGCCTATCACGTCACCGTGCGTGAAAAGCTGTCGCCTTTGATCACCGATACTGCCGTGCAGGCATGGCTGGAAACGGCAACGGCGCCGATCGCGGCCTGATCAGAGACCGAGACCCAGACCATAACGGGCGGCCATCACGGCCGCCCATCCGACGGCCAGCAGGGTGAGGCCTGGAAAACGCAGGCCCACCACCAGCGCCACCACCATGGCGATCTTGATATCCCAGCCACCATATACGAAGGGCGGCGCTACCAGCGTCGTCAGAACGGCAGCCGGCACGGCGTTCAGCGCCGATTCCAGCCGTGGCGGAATCTGCTTCATGCTGCTCATCAGAATGTAACCGCCGATGCGGGTGAAATAGGTGGCGATCGCGGCGACCACGATCAGCAGGGCCGTGTTCGGATCGATGGAGAGGGCGCTCATCTGGTTTTCCATCTCACATGGCCTCCTTTTCCATCTCTGACACATCCGGCTGCGCATGTGTCTTCGGTGGCGGCAGGATGGTGGCGACGATAATGCCCAGAACCGCGCCGACACTGATATGCCAGGGCGAGCCGATAAAATGGAAGGCGACGACGGAGCCGACCGCACCCGCCAGCATCACCGGCACAAAGTTGTGACGGCTGCGAAAACCCATGGTCAGGCCGAGAAAATAGACCGGCAGAAGCACATCGATGCCGAGCGCCTTCGGATCGCCGATCATCCGGCCGAAATAGGCGCCGATCACGGTTGTTATCACCCACGACACCCAGATCACTGCACCCATGGCAAAATACCAGCGGAAGGTCGCCGCCTTGCCCGCTTCCTCGCGCTTCACCGTTTCGGCGAATTGCGGATCGACCAGCAGGAAAAAGGACAGCCAGCGCTGGATATGCGGATAACGGCCGATGATGGTGGCAAGTGCTGCCGAATAGAGGATATGGCGAAAATTGACCGCCAGAATGGAGAGCACGATCACCCATGCGGCGACTTGATGACCAAACAGCTCGATACCGACCAGCTGGCTGGCGCCGCCATAAACAAGGCCGCTCATCAGCGCTGCCTCGCCGATGCTGAACCCGTTATCGACGGCAATGGCGCCGAACAGGACGCCGAAAGGGGCGGAGGAAATGGCCACCACAGCCCCCTTTTTGAGGCCGCTCGTCAACTGCTCATGTCTGTCCATATGCCGTTCCCCTGCGCCGCGATTCCCGCGTTTTTCTTGGAAACTAGCGTGTAGAAGCCACACCATTCGCTGGCAATCGAATTGCGCTTATTCAATCCATCGATTTCGTTGATCGGTCGGGCAGGGCGGCTCACGTGAGGTGATGCCGCAACGTAAAGCAGTCTCAGTCAGCCAGGATCTCGTCGCTGGTGACGATACCGACGCCGCGTGCCCGCATTTCCTCGATCGCATCCTTGACGCCCTGCGGATCGATGCCGCGGCTGGCATCGGAGACGAAGCGAACTTTCACATCCGGCAGCATGTCGCGCGCGTCCAGCGCCGAAAATTTCACGCAATAGTCGGTGGCCAGCCCGCAGACATCGAGTTCATTGACGAGTTGTGCCTTCAGATATCCCGCAAGGCCGGTCAGTGCGGCATGATCGTTGTCGCGGAAAGCCGAATAGCTGTCGACGGCAGGGTTCTCACCCTTCTGCTGGATGTAATCGACGTCATCCATCTCAAGATCGGGGTGGAATTCGGCATCGACCGTTTCCTGCACGCAATGGTCAGGCCACATGACCTGCGGCTCACCGGAAAGTTTGCCCATCTCGAAAGCCTTCTTGCCGGGATGCTGAGAGGCAAAGCTGCCGTGGTTGGCGGGGTGCCAGTCCTGCGAGGCGACGATCACGTCATATCCGCCCTCGCGGATCAGTCGGTTGGCCACCGGCACCACCGCATCGCCATCCGGAACCGCCAGATTGCCGCCGGGGCAAAAACCGTTCTGGATATCGATCAGCAACAGCGCCTTCATGACGTTTCTCCCTCAAGCCACTCGTCTTTTCGCGGCGCCATCGTCCATGGGGCGACGCACTCAGCTTGCTGAAGTCTAAAGCGGATCAGTGTCAAAGGGAACCGTTTCCGCCGCTGGCGGTATTCGCTGTTCGGATGGTGGATGCGTGGGCCGTAGTGAAGTGATCATGTCTTGATAATTCTCAAAAATGCGTTTCGGATAGGCGTGCATTCTCCCGTGTGAATGATCGAAGCAAGATGAATCCCATTCGCGTCAATCTTGCCGAAAATCTTGCCTCGAAAGCGTTTGCCGTCCACCCTATAACCACTCCAGTTTCAGGAGTTTTTATATGTCCTTATCCGTTTCCCCCGCCGAACCGCGCGCGGGTCTGCCACTTGGCGCGCCCGGCATCGGCGCACTTCTCGTCCTCGTTGCCGGCACGCTGGCACTCGGCGCCACTTACGGCCCGGCGCAGGGCGCGCTGTTTCTCGTCGGCGGCGCACTCGGCATTTCGCTGTATCATGCCGCTTTCGGCTTCACCTCCGCCTGGCGCGTGTTCATCGCCGAGGGCAGGGGGCGCGGCCTGCGCGTGCAGATGATCCTGCTGGCGCTCGCCGTCATCCTGTTTTTTCCCTTCCTTGCCAGCGGCACGCTGTTCGGCAATGAAGTGCGTGGGAACATTTCTCCTGCCGGTCTCGGCGTCATCGCTGGCGCCTTCATGTTCGGCATCGGCATGCAGTTGGGTGGCGGTTGTGCCTCCGGCACGCTGTTTACCGCCGGCGGCGGCAATGCCCGCATGCTGGTGACGCTGTTTTTCTTCATCGTCGGTTCGCTGATCGGCACGATGCATACCGGCTGGTGGGCCTCCCTGCCGTCGCTGCCACCGACGGCTTTGTTCCAGACTTTTGGTGCTGCCGGTGGCATTGCCGTCTCGCTTGCCATTTTTGGCGCGATCGCGGCCATCACCGTCTTCGTCGAAAAGAAGCGCAATGGCGCGCTCGAACAGGCGCCGCCTTCGCCGCGGCACGGTTTTGCGCGTTATCTGCGCGGTCCCTGGCCGCTGGTGTTCGGTGCGATTGCGCTTGTCATCCTCAATTTCGCAACGCTTGCCATCGCCGGTCGTCCATGGGGCGTCACCTCGGCCTTCGCGCTCTGGGGCGCCAAGGGCGCGCAGCTGATCGGTATCGACGTGGCCTCGTGGCCGCACTGGCAGCAGCCGGGCAATGCCAAGGCGCTGGCGCAGAGCGTGTTCGCCGATGTCACCTCGGTCATGGACTTTGGCATCATCGCTGGCGCCATGCTGGCGGCGGCGCTTGCCGGTAAATTTGCGCCGAGCCTGGACATTCCACTGCGCTCGATCTTTGCGGCCGTCGCTGGTGGTCTGCTGCTCGGTTATGGCGCGCGCATTGCGTATGGCTGCAATATCGGCGCCTATTTTTCAGGCATTGCATCCGGCAGCCTTCACGGCTACCTTTGGGCCGTGGCAGCCTTTGCGGGCAATGTCATCGGCGTGCGTCTGCGCCCATGGTTCTTCATGGAGCGGCGGAACGTTCTGCGGACAGACGGTTAGTGGGCCTGGGGAGCGGCTCGTTAATCATGATCTGCCGCTCCAGCGCCGCATTTTGGCTAAATTTTCGTCCGTAATCGACTGTATTAGCGCGGTCGAATACGGGTCGGGGATCGAAATCAGGGGCGGCGTCAACATTTTGGTTACCATAATTCGGCATTCTCTTCGTCAACCGGTGATCGATGGTTCTGGGGCTTTGAGTCTCCAGCCATGCGTTTCACCCGATTTCGGTGGCGCAGCGTTCGGTCGCGCCCCCGGTTTGCGTAGAGTGTTCGGGTAACCAGTATGGCGCTGACGATAGACAGTTTCGAAAATCCTTATGAGCGCCCCGCCGGCAAAAAAGCTGGCCACAAGGCCAAGGCTGGCAAGGGCAAATCAAAAGCCGCTTTCCTCGGTACCGTCATTCTCGGCGCAACGCTGCTCGGCGGCGTCTGGGTCGGCGCGGCGGTTCTGTCGGTCGGCAAGATGGCCGGCACGACGGGTCTGACCCCGCAGCCAAAATTCCAGACAGTTCTGTCCATGCGTGTCGCCTCGCCGGTGCCGGTCGAGCAGAACCATCTGCTGTCCGCACAGGCCGATCCGCAGCGCCTGATCAATGTTTCCAAATTTTCGCGGATCCCGACAACGGTCGATCCGAAGGCGGGCCGCCTCGAAGGCGCCGAAGCCTCGGTGATGGCGGCTCTGCGTCCGCACGATGATGCTGTGCGTGGCGGTCTCGATGCCGCACTGGCGAAGGCGGCACAGAAGGCGAAGTCTGCCGACGACGAACGCCAGTTCGCCGCCTTGATGGCTGCCCGGCCGGATGCCGATGCAATTCGCAATGCGCTGATGCCGGCCATGGAAAATATCGTTGCCGTCGCGCCGCGCGGCGAAATGCCGGATGTCTTTCAGGATGTCACGCCGGCCACCACCGTTGCCGAGCTGAACACTATCGAACCTGTTGAAGTCGAGGCCGTCGAGCTTGCTTCCGCCGAACCGGTTGCGCCTGCCAAGTCGACTGAGCTTGCTCTAGCCGATGCCCTGCCGAAAAATGGCCCGATGCCGTTTGGCCGTCCGGAAACAGCAAAAGTGGTTGCCGCTGCCAAGCCGACGACCGAGAATGCCACACCGCGCAGCGGTCTCGATGCCATCGCTCGCGTTTCGCCGCAGAAGCCGGCGCGTGACGAAAAGCCCGACACGGTTCTCGCCTACGCCAAGCCCGATAATCCGATGCGTCAGACGGCACCGTCTGCTCCGTCGCGTTCGGCGCCCAACTGGCCGGGCATCGGCACTAAGGTTGCGGTCTACGACATCACCAACGCCACCGTGTACATGCCGGATGGCAGCAAGCTCGAAGCCCATTCCGGCATCGGCAAGCTGCGTGACGACCCCAAGATGACGCATGTGAAGATGAAGGGCCCGACGCCCGCCGGAACCTACAGGCTGTCGATGCGCGAATCGCTTTTCCACGGCGTTGCCGCCATCCGTCTGAACCCCGTCGATGGCAAGAACCCACTCAACCGTACAGGTCTTCTCGCCCACAGCTACCTGCTTCGTACCCGTGGCGACAGCCATGGCTGCGTTGCCTTTGCCCAGTACGACAAATTCCTGGCCGCCTTCCGCCGCGGCGAAGTCACCCATATGGTGATCGTCGATGAATGGAACGGCAAGCGCCCCGGTCGCGGCACGTCCTCCGGCAAGACGCTGGTCGACCTGTTCCGCGGCAATAACGACGCCTGAAACCAGGCGCCGACAGATGAAAGCGCCGCCCGAGAGGGTGGCGTTTTGCGTTTTCAGGCATGCAGATGTTTGCATTTTGTAACAGGATGAAAAGCGCACTTGACGATTGCCTTGCATGGTCGCGATTATCCGTCACGCCCAAATCAAGCCACTTCGAATGCGACCGGAAAGCCCTGATAAATGCCGTTTCTGCCGTTCCTCGAATACCGCGCCGCTTGGCGCTCTGCGCTACGCCGTTTGTCCCTGACCGGCCGGCGCCGCATCATTTCCGCCGCCGCCCTTGCGGTCACAGTCAGCCTGTTTGCTGCGGGCGGCGTCTCGGCGCAGGCAGAAAGATCGTTCGGCGTAGCGTCCGCCTGCCGTGCCGATTATCGACAGTTCTGCCGTGGCATGCGTCCCGGCGGCGGAGCTATCGCCGCTTGTCTTCGGGAACACCACGCTTCCCTGTCTGCCGGTTGCGCCACGGCACTCGAGGCCGCCAATGCCGATCGCCGTCGCGGTGGGCCGGTCAGTGAAGCGACCCGGCTGCCGGAGGGCGTGCGCATCCAGCATGATATCGCCTATGGCCCGGCGGCGGAGCAGCGTCTTGATCTCTACCGGCCGGACAGATTGCCCAGCGATGCGCCGGTCATCGTCATGGTGCATGGCGGCGCCTGGGCGCTCGGATCGAAATCGGCCGCCAATGTAGTCGACAACAAGGTGGCGCACTGGCTGCCCAAGGGCGTGATTTTTATCTCCGTCGAAACGAGGCTCCTGCCGAAGGCCGATCCACTGCAGCAGGCGCAGGATGTGGCGGCAGCCCTTGCCTTCGTGCAGGACAAAGCCGTGTCATGGGGCGGTGATCGCCGAAAAATCGTCCTGATGGGGCATTCGGCCGGCGCCCATGTCGCCATGCTGGTCACCGCCGATCCGGACCTTCAGGCTGCGGCAGGGGTAAAGCCGTGGCGTGCCACGGTGGCACTCGACAGCGGCGCCTATGATGTGACAGCGTTGATGCGTGCCGGCCACGCCCGCCTGTTCGACCGCGCTTTCGGCAAGGACCCCGCTTTCTGGGAGAAGACCTCACCGCTGGCCCAGATGAATAAGGCCGGGAGCATACCACCGGTTCTGCTTGTCTGCTCCAGCCTGCGCCGCGTCTCCTGCGATCAGGCCCGCGCCTTTGCGCAGAAGGCCGGCCCGAAGGCGGAAGTCCTGCCTGTGGCGCTGCGGCACGGCGATATCAATGCACGGCTTGGCACGCCGGGTATCTATACCGCCGATGTTGATGCGTTTCTGCGCCGGCAGGGGGTGAGGTAGAGGTTTTACACCTCCACCACAAAGGCCGGATCGAAATTGGCAAATGTCTCTTCGCCCGGATAACCGCGCGGGTAGGCCAGCACGCGGGTGTCGCCGATCATGTAGTCGCTGTGGTGATGGATGTGGCCGTGGATCCACAGATCCGGCTTTCCGACTGCAATCAGGTCGGTGAGATCTGAAGCATAGGCGGCGGCACTCAGCGTGCCGCGGTCCGCTGTCGGTAGTGATCGTTCGCTGGGTGCGTGGTGGGTAACGACGGCCAGCGGGGCGTTCCGTTCGGCGGTCGTTGCTGCTTCGATGGCGGTGCGGTCAAGGCGGTGCTTGTGCACGCTCTGAAAGGGCAGGAATTTGCTGAATGGTTTTTTCGACAGCCTGATCCTGCGATAATCGTTCATGCGGCTTTTGGCGTCTTCTATGGCGCTGTCCTGCCAGCCGTTCAGGTTGAAATCCGTCCACAAAGTGCCGCCAACAAACAGCACACCGCTGATCTCGATCGTTTCGCCATCGAGATAAAACAGGTTCTCGACGGTGGCGGCATATGCCTTGCCAGCCAGAATGCTTTCGCCGAAGGTGGCGTCGTAAAATTCATGATTGCCGGCCACGAACACCACCGGCATGTGCGGTGCTATATTTTGGGTGATCCATTCAAGGCTAGGCACCACGCCCTTGGTCAGCACATCGCCAGCCACCACGCAGACATCCGCCTCCGGTATCGTCAGCGGCAGCGGTAGCGCGGAAAATTCGAGATGCAGGTCGGACATCACCCAGAGACGCATGCCCGACTTCCCTTTTCAGATCAGGTTTTCACCCGCTCGACAAACCCGTCCAGCACACGCTTTTCACCGGCGCGGTCGAACTCGATCGTCAGCTTGTTGCCTTCCACGGCCGACACATTGCCATTGCCGAACTTGATATGGAAAACCCGGTCGCCGACGAAAAATTTCGATGGCGTGGCGGAGACAGATTTCGCCACCAGTTCGCCGTCGATCGTGCGGCCGCGCGGGCCACTTTCGCCGTAACCGATGCGTTCCACCGCGTGACCGGAGCGCGAGCCCCAGTTGTCGCGGGTGGCGTCGGTCTTGTTGGCCTGCGCGCGTTTCCAGCCGGGCGTCGAATAGGAATTGGCGAACGGTTCGGCCTTGTCGAAGCGCGACTGGCCGTATCCGCCACGCCCGCCATAGCCGCCGTAACTCGAATCCGAAGGTTCGGCGACGTCGACATGCGCCGGCGGCAGTTCGTCGAGGAAACGCGACGGTAGCGTCGATTGCCACAGGCCGTGGATGCGTCGGTTTGAGACGAACCACAGATGGCAGCGGTGTTTGGCGCGCGTCAGGCCTACATAGGCGAGGCGGCGTTCTTCCTCCAGCCCCGAGCGGCCTCCTTCGTCCAGCGCGCGCTGGTGCGGAAACAGGCCTTCTTCCCAGCCGGGCAGGAACACGGTGTCGAATTCCAGACCCTTTGCCGAGTGCAGGGTCATGATCGACACGGCATCGAGGTTTTCGTTGGTTTCGGCGTCCATCACCAGCGACACGTGTTCGAGGAAACCGCGCATGCTCTCGAACTGCTCCATCGAGCGGACCAGTTCCTTCAGGTTTTCCAGACGCCCTGGCGCTTCCGCCGATTTGTCGTTTTTCCACATGTCGGTGTAACCCGACTCTTCCAAAATCTGTTCGGCAAGTTCGGTATGCGGCGCGTTTTCCAGCCGCTCCTGCCAGTTCTTGAAACTCTGGATGACGTCGAACAGCGCCTTGCGGGCTTTCGGCTTCAGCTCATCCGTCTCGATCATGTCGGTGGCGGCTGCCAGCATCGGAATGTCGCGGGCGCGGGCATAATCATGCAGGTTGCGGATGGTGGTGTCGCCAAGGCCGCGTTTCGGCGTGTTGACGATCCGCTCGAAGGCGAGATCGTCGGCCGGCTGGCAGACGAGGCGAAAGTAAGCCATCGCATCGCGCACTTCGAGACGCTCGTAGAATCGCGGGCCGCCGATGACGCGGTAATTCAGGCCGAGCGTGACAAACCGGTCTTCGAACTCGCGCATCTGGAAGGAGGCGCGCACGAGGATCGCCATGTCGTTCAGCGCATGTTTCTTGCCGTCATGGCCGTCGCCGCGTTGAAGGCGCTCGATTTCCTCGCCGACGGCGCGGGCTTCTTCCTCACTGTCCCAGGCGGCATGCACCTGAACCTTTTCATCGTTCGGGTCGCTGCGGTCGGTGAACAGGGTTTTGCCCAGTCGCCCCTCATTGTGGGCGATCAGATGGCCGGCGGCACCCAGAATATGCTCTGTGGAGCGATAATTGCGCTCCAGCTTGATCACCTTGGCGCCGAGAAAATCCTTTTCGAAGCGGAGGATGTTGTCCACTTCGGCACCGCGCCAGCCATAGATCGACTGGTCGTCGTCACCGACGCAGCAGACATTTTGCGGCACGCCCTTGGGGCGCTGCGCGAGCAGCCGCAGCCACATATACTGGGCGGTGTTGGTGTCCTGATACTCGTCCACCAGAATATAGCGGAACCGCTCGTGATATTCCTTCAGGAGATCCGGCGCCTTGCGAAACAGCGCGATCGGATGTAGCAGAAGGTCGCCGAAATCGCAGGCGTTGAGCGTGCGCAGCCGCGCCTGATAAGCGGCATAGAGTTCGCGGCCCTTGCCATTGGCAAAAGCGCGGGCATCACCTTCCGGGATATCCGGCGGCAACAAGCCCTTGTTCTTCCAGCCGTCGATCATGCCGGCAAACTGTTTGGCCGGCCAGCGCTTGTCGTCCAGACCCTCGGCCTGGATCAGCTGCTTGATCAGCCGTACCACGTCGTCCGTATCGAGAATGGTGAAATCTGAGCGCAGGCCCACCAGTTCCGCATGACGGCGCAAAAGTTTCACGCCGATCGAGTGAAACGTGCCGAGCCAAGGCATGCCCTCGACGGCACCGCCGACCAGAACGCCGATACGTTCCTTCATCTCGCGCGCCGCCTTGTTGGTGAAGGTCACCGCAAGGATCTGGCTGGGCCAGGCTTTGCCCGTTTCGAGAATGTGGGCGATGCGGGTGGTCAGCACGCGGGTCTTGCCGGTGCCGGCGCCGGCAAGAACCAGAACCGGACCATCGGTTGTTTCCACC
The DNA here is from genome assembly GCF_004343585.1 of Neorhizobium sp. JUb45. Lineage (GTDB taxonomy): Bacteria > Pseudomonadota > Alphaproteobacteria > Rhizobiales > Rhizobiaceae > Neorhizobium. The sequence continues at coordinate 1,055,315 of NZ_SLYW01000001.1, forward strand.
GCTTCGCGCTGTTCCGGGTTGAGGCCGGAGAGATAATCCGGGGCAGGACGGCTCTGGCCGCGCGCTGCCATCGCACGCGCAGCAATGCCCAGACCGCTTGGGCCCAGACCGCTTGGGCCAAGTCCGCCGCCTGCCGGGGCCGGTTCGGCCGGCACAGGCGCTGAAGCGCCGCGGCTCTGGGGGCGGCGGGGTTCCGGCTCTTCGTCGAAGAACGGAATATCATCGAAACTGTTGCTCATGGGGGCCAATGTAGTGATTCGGAACCGAAAGGCCAGAAAAGATGTTCTGGTTTCATTCCATTTGCGCATGTCCGCTGTGGACTTTTTCAGGTGTAGCCACAGTAAAGGCGGAAACGGGCAGCCCTATGGCGGGCACTATGCACAGCAAATCATCGCAACTGCCCAAGGCATTCGCATCTGACATATGCGTGAAATTCCCGTAGGTTACAAATCGGTAAGGTGTCTCGCCAAGCATTGCGCAAATAGGCCGAAACGAAGATACTTCACCCAATCAAGTTGAATGCCGGAGGAATGCATGCGGATCGGAAACCAGCTCCTGACCTCGGTGGCACTGTTGCTTGCGGGCCTCTGTCTGTGGGTCTGGTTGTCGGCAGATGCCGGCCGTACGCTGGTCTCGATGGGCGTTCCCGAAAGCGTGGTGGCAAAGATCAACCCCGCCGCCATAGAACCGGTTTCCGCAGAACCATCGGCCGGTGGTGCCGCTGGATCCGCAACACCGCGTGCCGGCGGCGGCCAGCAGGCCGTTCTCGTCGCCACCCGCCCGGTCGGCAAGGGTATTGTCAACGATCAGCTTTCGGCGATCGGCAGCGGCGAGGCCATCCAGTCGGTCATCGTCATGCCGCAGGCATCCGGCACGATCAACGAGATCCACGTCAAGTCCGGCGACATGGTCAAGAAGGGCCAGGTGCTTGCCCAGCTTGACGACGACGAACAGATCATTTTGCGCGATCAGGCACAGGTCCTGCTGCGCAGCGCCCGCGAAAAGGCCGAGAGCTATTCGGCCCTGAAAAGCTTTTCCCGCTTAGACGTTCTCGATGCGCAGATCGCCAAGGAGACTGCCCAGCTGGCCGTCACCAATGCCGAGCTGGCGCTGAAACGCCGTTCCGTCCTCGCCCCGATCGACGGCATTGTCGGCATCGTCGCGGTCAATATCGGCGATAACGTCACCACTGCCAGCAATGTCGTGCAGCTGGATAACCGTCAGCAGCTGCTGGTGGATTTCTGGGCGCCGGAACGTTTTGCCGTGCAGGTCAAGGTTGGCATGCCGGTCGAGGCGACGTCCGCCTCGCGTCCGGGCCGCGTCTTCGAGGGCTCGGTCGAGGCGGTCGATAACCGCGTCGATCCCGCCAGCCGTACGATCCGCATCCGCGCCAAGATCGAAAATGAAGACGATCTGCTGCGCGCCGGCATGTCGTTTGGTGTCACCATGCGCTTCCCCGGCGAGACCTATGCGACGGTCGATCCGCTCGCCGTCCAGTGGGACAGCAAGGGTTCGTTCGTCTGGCAGATTGTCGAAAAGAAGTCGGTCAAGGCACGTGTGCGCATCATCCAGCGCAATCCTGATGCCATTCTGATTGCCGGTGACGTGAAGGAAGGCGATCTCGTCGCCACCGAAGGCCTGCAGCGTGTCCGCGAAAACGGCAATGTCCGCATTGCCGGTGAAAAGCCGCCGGAGGTCGCCAGCCGATGAGCAATCACGACGAGACGGAAAACAAGTCCGGCCACGACAAGAGCGCCGATAGCCAAAAGACCTTTACCGCATTGTTCGTGCGCCGCCCGGTTCTTGCCGCGGTCCTGAACACGCTGCTGGTGGTTGCCGGCCTTGCCGCCCTTGTCGGCATCGAAGTGCGCGAACTGCCGGATGTCGATCAGCCGGTCATCAGCGTGCGCACCACCTATGACGGTGCGTCTGCCCAGACGATGGATCAGGAAGTAACCGACATTATCGAAGGCGCGGTTGCCCGCGTCAGCGGTCTCAAATCCATTTCCTCGATCTCCGATTTCGGCCAGAGCCGGGTGACGCTCGAATTCAGCGACACCGCCGATCTCGCGGTTGCCGCCAACGATGTGCGCGATGCGCTCGGCCGCGTCACCAACCAGCTGCCTGAGGATGCCGACGAGCCGCGCATCATCAAGGCAGACAGTGACAGCCAGCCGATCATGCGCCTTGCCGTCACCTCTACGACGCTGTCGATGGAAGACCTGACGCTGCTGGTCGAAAACGAGATTTCCGACCGTCTGGCCGCCGTCGATGGCGTCGCTGACGTCGAACTTTACGGCGATCAGGAGAAGGTTTTTCGCGTTGACGTCGATCAGGAGGCGCTTGCCGGCCGTGGTCTGACAATCGCCGATCTGTCCGCAGCACTTTCGACCGCCGCCATGGATGTGCCGGCAGGATCGCTGGAATCCTCGACGCAGGACATCATCGTCCGTGCCACCGCCAATCTCACCAAGCCGGAAGACTTTGAAAACATCCTGATCGGCGACAATGTGCGCCTGCGTGATGTTGCAACAGTCATGCTCGGCCCGGATGACGGCACCACGGCGCTGCGCTCCAACGGCGTGCCGGGCATCGGTCTCGGTGTGCTGCGTCAGGCGCAGTCGAACACGCTCAGCATTTCCGAAGGCGTCAAGGCGGCCGTCGCGGCGCTGCAGCCGAACCTGCCGGAAGGCACGCGTATCGCCATTACCAGCGATGACGCCGTGTTCATTGAGGGCGCGCTGCACGAGGTGGAGATCGCGCTCGGCCTCTCCAGCCTGATTGTCGTGATCGTCATCTTCATCTTCCTGCGCGACTGGAAGGCGACGCTGATCCCGGCGCTGACCATCCCGGTCGCCCTGATCGGCACGCTGGTGGCGATCTACATGGTCGGTTTTTCCATCAACATCCTGACGCTGCTCGCCATCGTTCTCGCCACCGGTCTGGTGGTGGACGATGCAATCGTGGTTCTGGAAAACATCGTGCGTCGGCGCGCCGAAGGCATGGGGCCGCGCGCTGCGGCCGTTCTAGGCACGCAGGAAGTCTTCTTTGCCGTTCTGGCGACGACCGCCACGCTTGCCGCCGTATTTATTCCGCTGTCCTTCCTGCCCGGCCAGATGGGCGGTCTGTTCCGCGAATTCGGTTTCGTGCTGGCCTTTGCCGTCGGTCTGTCCTCGGTGACGGCGCTGACGCTGTGCCCGATGATGGCGTCGCGCATGCTGACCAAGCCGATGCGCGAGGATCACGGCATGCTCGGACGGTTCGGGGCAGCGCTGGCGAAACTGTATGCCACCACGCTGCGGGCCTGCCTCAACGCACCGCTTGCGGTCATCATCGTCGGCCTGATCATCGCCGGTGCCGCCTATACGATGTTCGGCCGGGTGCAGAGCGAATTGACGCCGCAGGAAGACCGCGCCATGGTCATGCTGCGCGCCACTGCACCGGAAGGCGTCAGCCTCGAATACACACGCGACAAGCTGCAACTGATCGAAGAAAAGCTGCAGCCGCTGCGTGACAGTGGCGAGATCCAGAACATTTTTTCCATCTCGGGGCAGGGCGGCGCATCCAATAGCGGTTTTATGGTGCTGACTTTGGCGCCATGGAGTGAGCGTCACCGTACGCAGTCGGATATCGTCAAGGACATCAACGCTGCCGTTTCCTCGGTTCCGGCGCTGCGCGGTAATGCCATCCAGCAGAACAGCCTGCGCATCCGCGGGGCCGGCAACGGCCTGCAGATGGCGATGGTCGGCACCAATCACGAACAGCTGACGGAAGCGTCGATCAAGCTGGTCGAGGCGCTGCGCCAGACCAATCTCTTCGACACGCCGCGCCTCAATGATGAACCCAATCAGGCGCAGATTTTCGTTACCGTCAATCGCGAGCGTGCATCCGACCTCGGTATCGACATCAAGGCGCTCGGCACCTCCATCCAGTCGCTGCTCGAAGGCCGCTCGGTGGTGGATGTGTTCGTCGATGGCGAGGCGATCCCGGTCAAGCTGAAGTCGACCACGCGACCGATCGACGATCCGACCGATCTGGAAAACATCTTTCTGAAGACCAAGGACGGCCGCATGGTGCCGATGTCCACGGTCGCCACGCTGGAAGAGCGGGCCGTGTCGCCATCGCTGCGCCGCGAACAGCAGCTGGCCGCCGTGTCCTTCTCCGCTGGTCTGAAAGATGGCGTCTCGCTCGGTCAGGCCGTTCAGGTCGCCACCCAGCTGGCCGAACCGCTGATGCCGCAGGGTTCGCGCCTGATCCCGCTTGCCGAAGCCGCCACCCTGCAGGAAAATTCGTCCGGCATGGCGCTCACTTTCGGCTTTGCTATCGCGATCATCTTTCTGGTTCTGGCGGCGCAGTTCGAGAGCGTATTGTCGTCGATCATCATCATGTCGACCGTACCGCTCGGTTTGGCCTGCGCCGTCTTCGCGCTGGTGCTGACCGGTTCCAGCCTCAATGTCTACAGCCAGATCGGCCTCGTGCTTCTGATCGGGGTGATGGCCAAGAACGGCATTCTGATCGTCGAGTTCGCCAACCATCTGCGCGATGCCGGCGCCTCCTGCCGCGAGGCGATCGAAAAGGCCTGCAGCATTCGTCTGCGCCCGGTGATGATGACGATGATTGCCGCCGTCCTCGGTGGTGTGCCGCTGGTGCTGGCGCAAGGTGCGGGTGCTGAAGCCCGTATCGCGCTCGGCTGGGTCATCGTCGGTGGTCTCGGCATGGCGACCTTGGTCACCCTCTATATCACCCCGGTCGCCTACCTGCTGCTCGCCCGCTTCGGCAAGCCGCATGCGCAGGAAGCGCAGCGCCTGCATGACGAGCTGGCGCTCGCCCATGGCCGCGCCGCCAATGCCCCGAAGGAACGTCCGCTTCAGGCAGCCGAGTAAGTGTCGGTTCGACATGGCGCATATTGCTTTTTTAGCAGTTTGCGCCATGTTGGCGACTGGCAGACAGTCCGACAAAAGGTTGAGTAAACGGTGACATCTGAGCGTGACGATACCCGACGCCTGGAAGCGCTCGCCGTCTACGACATCATGGATACGCCGCCTGAGCCGGAGTTCGACGACGTCGTCCTGCTTGCCTCGGAAATATGTCAGACGCCGGTTTCACTGGTCAGCCTGGTGGAAACCGAACGGCAATGGTTCAAGGCGCGTATCGGTTTCGATCTGCCCGAAACGCCCATAAGCCAGTCGGTCTGCTCGCACGCGCTGCAGAGCCCGGATCTGCTGATCATTCCCGACCTGACTATCGATCCGCGCACAAGCGAAAACACGCTTGTTACCCAGCCGCCGCATATCCGCTTTTATGCCGGTGCACCGCTGATCTCGCCCGATGGTGTGACGATCGGCACGCTCTGCGTCATCGATACCGAGCCGCGGCCGCAGGGCCTCAGCCTGACGCAGAAGCGGTCGCTTTCGGCGCTGGCCCGGCAGGTGGTGGCGCTTCTCGAAATGCGCCGCAATTCCAGCCGCAAGGACGATCTTTTTCGCCGTCAGAAACGCATCAGTTCGGAAGTGCGCGCCATTGCCGCCAGCAGCATTGCGGCGCAGGAAGCCGGTGGCATCGGCACGTTCGATATCGATTTGACGACCGGCACGATGAAAATCTCGGCCGAAGGCTGCCGCATTTTTCGCCTGCCGGTGCAGGACGAATATCCGGCCAATATCATCTACGATTTCATTCTGCCCGAGGACCGTCATCTTCCGTCCGCCGACAGCTCGCGTACGGATGGCACCGCTTCGCTGGAAGCCTCCTACCGTATCCGCACGCCGGACGAGGGCATCCGCTGGATTTCCCGCCGCGCGGCCTTTCACCGCGATGCCGAAGGTCGTGCCGTGCGCATGGTCGGCACGTTGCAGGACGTCACCGAGCAGCGCAATGCCCAAGCCCGCATGCAGGCGCTGATCCGGCTTGGCGATGCGTTGCGCGATACTGTCGACGTGCAGCAGGCAGCCTTCGATGCGGCCGAGCTGATGGCGCAGGCGCTGGGCGCCACCCGCGCCGGTTTCGGCATGGTCGATGCCGAGGCGGAAACGGTGATGATGCATCGCGACTGGCGCGCCCCCGGCGTCGCCACGCTGGAGGGCCTGCATCATTTTCGGGATTACGGCTCCTTCATCGAGGATCTTCTGCGCGGCGAAACCGTGCTGATCGGCGACGTGACCACCGATCGGCGCACCCGCGATCATTTCCAAAGCCTGCTCGATATCGGCATCCGCGTGTTGGTCAACGTGCCGATTTTCGACAAGGGACGCTTCAACCTCGTCGTTTTCGTGCATTACGATCAGCCGCATACCTGGCGGCGCGAGGAGATCGATTTCGTCCGCAGTGTCGGCGACCGGCTGCAGGCGGCGATCGGCCGTGTGTTTGCCGAGGAGGATCAGGATATCCTCAACCGCGAACTCAGCCATCGTCTGAAGAATACGCTATCCGTGGTGCAGGCCATCGCCACCCAGACGCTGAAAACGATCGGCGATCGCGGCCCGATAGAATCCTTTGAAAAACGCCTGCAGGCGCTCAGTTCCGCCCATGACGTGCTCATCCACCAGAACTGGACGGGGGCTTCGATCCGCCACCTCGTGTCCGACACGCTGGACCGGCTCGGCATGCTGGAGCGCTCGGAACTTTCCGGCCCAAACATCTTTCTCGGGCCGAAGGCGACGCAGTCGGTCATGCTGCTCCTGCACGAGCTTGCCACCAATGCGGTAAAATATGGCGGTCTGTCGAATGGAACAGGGCAGGTGACTGCGCGTTGGGAGATCAGCGGGCCAGCCGAAAACACACAGCTGACCTTTACCTGGCAGGAAACGGGAGGCCCTCCGGTCGTTGAGCCGGAGCGCCGCGGTTTCGGATCGCGTCTTATTCGCATGGGATTGTTGGGAACCGGTGGCGTCGACATCCGTTATGAGCCACCGGGAATCATGGTAATCATGCGCGCGTCACTGTCGCATTTGCAGGAAGCAGGCTGATAATGGGCCAATCACAGATGTTCGCAAAAACCACGATCCTTGTCGTGGAAGACGAACCACTCCTGCGCATGATGGCGGTGGATCTGGTGGAAGATGCCGGTTTCGAGGCGGTCGAGGCTGCCAATGCCGACGAGGCGATCAAGATCCTCGAATGTCGCAGCGACATAAGGGTGATTTTTACCGATATCGACATGCCGGGCAGTATGGACGGTCTGCTGCTCGCCGCCGCCGTGCGCGACCGCTGGCCGCCGATCAAGATCATCCTGACATCGGGCCATGTCCATGTCAGCGAGGTCGAAATGCCGGTCGACGGAAAATTCTTCTCAAAACCTTATGACCACGCTCAGGTGACACGCACCTTGCAGGCCATGGCCGGCGCCAGTCATTGACAATCATCATCCCGGCCGCGTCCGCACGCGGCCGGATTGGTCTCGATCACCTTCCGTTACGGAATTCGGGCAATCACCTTGATTTCGAAATCGAAACCGGCCAGCCAATTGACGCCGATCGCCGTCCATGTCGGGTAGGGCTTTTCGTCGAACATCTCTGATTTGACCTTCAAGACGGTATCGAGTTGCGCCTGCGGATCGGTGTGGAACGAGGTGACGTCGATCACGTCATCCAGCGTCGCGCCGGCGGCCTTCAGCACCGCGATCAGGTTCTGGAAGGCGAGCCGTACCTGCGCCTCGAAATCCGGTTCCGGCGTGCCATCGGTGCGGCTGCCCACCTGTCCGGAGACGAACAGAAGCTCGCCAGAGCGCACCGCTGCCGAATATTCGTGTTTCTCATAAAGGGCATGCCGGCCCTCGGGAAAGACTGCTTCGCGTTTTGTCATCAGTTTCACCTTGTGTTGGTTTCGCTTGGTTTTGCGGGGCACCGCACGCTTCGTGCTGCCGGCACGTCACGTCGCGTTTGCAATTTCATATACGGTGCGTATATTTATCTAGTGACATACTCGCCGTATGTCAAATTTAAATACGTACCGTATGTGAAACTCGAGGTCTGTGATGGCAAGAACCCGTGCCGAAACAATGGAAGAAAACCGCGCGAAACTGATCGCGGCGGGACGCAAAGCCTTTGCGGAAAAGGGGTTTTCCGCCGCCTCGATGGATGAGTTGACAGCCGATGCGGGCCTGACACGCGGCGCGCTCTATTCCAATTTCGGCGACAAGCGCGGCCTGCTTGCCGCTGTGGTCAACCAGATCGACGGCGAGATGGCGACGCGCGCCGAGGCGATCGGTGCGCAGTCAGCGGATCTGTGGGAGGGCCTGCAACAACAGGCGGCCGCCTATATCGAGATGGCGCTCGACCCGGAAGTGCAACGCATCGTGCTGCTTGACGGCCCGGCCGTGCTTGGCGATCCGTCGCTCTGGCCCAGCCAGAACAGCTGCCTTCAGGAAACCATGCAGGCGGTGCGAAAACTCCACGCAGCGGGCCGGCTGAAACCCTGCGACACCGAAGCCGCCGGCCGTCTTCTCTGTGGTGCGGCGCTCAACGCTGCCCTCTGGGTGGCGGCCAGCGATGATCCGAAAACGGTGCTACCGAAGGCGATCGAAGCATTTCGCCTGATGGCCGAAGGTTTTCTGGCGGAACGGCGCTGAATTTGGTGTCTGGCAATTTCAGCCGACAAATGCATCCCGCGTGACGGCATAACATGCGAAGACGGCATTGTCGTCATGCCCTTCGCCGATATGTAACATGCCGAGTTTTTCAGCGACCCGCAACGAGGCAGCATTACCCGGCATGACATCCGCGACGATCATGTCAAGCCGGAGCGTGTGGAAGGCATGCGCCGCCACCGTCAGCGCTGCCTCTGAGGCAAATCCCTTTCCCCAGGCCAGCCTGTTCAGACGCCAGCCGATCTCGATCTCCGGGCCGACGCCATCACGCGGAATGAGCAAAACCCAGCCGAGAAAGTCTTCTGGCGCATTTTTTGCGAAAATCGACCAGTAACCCAAGCCATTGCCGTGGTCCGTCTCTATCCGTCCACGGAGAAATACCTCATGTTCAGCCGGGTTTTGCCACGGTCCCGGCACGAACCGCGTCACTTCCGGGTCGCGGTCCATCGCCAGGCATGCCTGAAAATCCGCCATCTTGCGCGGACGCAATAGAAGTCGGTCTGTTTCGAATGAAGGTAACAAGGCAATCTCCATATGAGGGGCGATCCTGCCCCGATGGTTCGACGGATATATGGCCGCAACTCGCATGGAACATCCACCGATAACGCCGATTTTCATAGAAGTCCCACGCCGTCTGCTGTATCTGTTTCATCAAGGCGTGTGCTGCGTGCGCCACGGATTTTCCGGAACCGACGGAGACTTTGATCAACCTTCCACCAAGGGAGTGCGACCTGATGTCTTCATCCGGCTCCACAGGCAAGATCCGCTCGACGCTGCGCCATTTTCTCGACAACGAAGCCTCCGGCGGCATCGTGCTGATGGTGGTGGCGGCGCTCGCCATCGTCATCGCCAATTCACCGCTGGCTGAAACCTATTTTCATCTCCTGCATGTCTATCTCGGGCCGCTCAGCCTGCAGCACTGGATCAACGACGCGCTGATGGCGGCGTTCTTCCTGCTGGTCGGGCTGGAGATCAAACGCGAAATGCTCGACGGCCAGTTGTCGACATGGAGCCGGCGTATTCTGCCCGGTGCGGCCGCGGCCGGCGGCATGCTGTTTCCGGCGCTGTTTTACGTGGCCTTCAACCGGCACGATCCATCCGCCCTGCGCGGCTGGGCCATCCCCACCGCCACCGACATCGCCTTTGCCCTCGGCGTCATCTCGTTGCTGGGTTCACGCGTTCCGGCCTCGCTCAAAATCTTTCTGGCGGCACTCGCCATCATCGATGACCTCGGCGCCGTCATCGTCATCGCGCTATTCTATACCGCCGATCTCGATCTTCTGGCGCTCGGTGGCGCTGCCGTCGTGATGGTCGCCCTGTTTGCCGCAAACCGTCTGAAGGTGAGGGCGCTTGCCGTCTATCTCGCACTTGGAGTGGTTCTGTGGTTGCTGGTCTTCGCCTCCGGCATTCATGCGACGCTGGCCGGCGTGCTGCTGGCGCTGACAATCCCGCTGAAGCTGACACCCGGCACGCCGGAAGCCTCTCGCGCCGAATCGCCATTGCACCGGCTGGAACACCTGCTGCACAAGCCGGTCGCCTTCGTCATCGTGCCGATCTTTGGTTTTGCCAATGCCGGCGTGTCACTGGCCGGCCTCTCCACCGCTGTGTTTTCCGAACCGCTGACGATGGGCGTCGCCGCCGGTCTTCTGGCCGGAAAACTGGTCGGCGTGCTCGGCACGGTGGCGCTGCTGGTGAAGCTCGGTCTGGCGCAACTGCCCGCCAAGGCGACATGGGCGCAGATGACAGGCACCGCGCTTCTCTGCGGCATCGGCTTCACCATGTCGCTGTTCATCGGCCTGCTCGCCTTCAATAATCCGGCCGTACAGGATCATGTGAAGATCGGTATCCTGATGGGGTCTCTTGCATCGGGTCTGCTGGGGGCGGCGGTGCTTGTCGTTTGCGGCCGGCGGGTGTGATTTGCGGGTGTGAGTTTTGAGCTTGCCGTCGCTCCGCCAGCTTCTCCCTGTTTTGACAGGGAGAAGGGATATGCCGCATCCTGAATGCCTTCAAACTGGACAAAGCCCGACCGCTCCCATACCACAAGGGCGAGGGCATTGTTCGCCCGGATGAAACGGGAATTTTGGGTCATGGCAATCAAGGACGTTCGGCAGGGCAAACGCAACGAAGACGGCATCGCCGCCGTTCTCGGCATTCTCAAGCAGGCGTTTGGCGAGCGTTTCCAGACCGGCCAGTCGTTTCGCGAACAGCATGCCCACACCACCACCTATCTGCCGGCGCAATTGCCAGATGGTGTCGTTTTCGTCGAAACCAGCGAAGACGTGAAGTCTGTCGTCAAAACCTGCGCCGCCCAGAAGGTGCCGGTTATCGCCTTCGGCACCGGTTCGTCGCTGGAAGGCCAGATCAATGCAGCCAATGGCGGCATTTCGATCGATTTTTCCCGCATGAACAAGGTTCTACGCGTTTCGCCGGAAGATCTCGACGTCACCGTCGAACCCGGCATTACCCGCGAGGAACTCAACGTCCATCTGCGCGATACCGGGCTGTTTTTCCCGATCGATCCGGGCGCCAACGCCTCCATCGGCGGCATGACGGCGACACGCGCCTCGGGCACCAATGCGGTGCGTTACGGCACGATGAAGGACAATGTTCTGGCGCTCACCGTCGTCACCGCCGATGGCGAAGAAATCCATGTCGGCACCCGTGCCCGCAAATCCTCGGCCGGTTATGACCTGACCCGCCTGTACGTCGGTTCGGAAGGCACACTCGGAATCATCACCTCGGTCACGCTGCGCCTGCAGGGCATTCCCGAAAAGATCGGCGGCGGTGTCTGTGCGTTTGAAAGCGTCGAGGCAGCCTGTAACGCCGTCATCATGACCATCCAGATGGGCATTCCGGTCGCCCGTATCGAACTGCTGGATGCCATGCAGATCCGTGCCTGTAACGCCTATTCCGATCTCAGCTACCCGGAGAAACCGACGCTGTTTCTCGAATTCCACGGCACCGAGGAAACCGTCGCACTGCAATCGGCGCAGTTCGCCGAAATCGCCGCCGAATTCGGCGGTGATGAATTCGTCTGGACCGCCAATGCGGAAGAACGCGCCAAACTCTGGAAGGCCCGCCACAATGCCTATTGGGCCGGCCGCGCGCTTGATCCCTCGCTCAGCGGTTTTTCCACCGATGTCTGCGTGCCGATCTCGCGACTGGCCGAATGCGTGGCGGAAACCCAAGCCGATATCGAGCAAGCCGGTCTGCTGGCGCCGATCGTCGGCCATGCCGGGGATGGCAATTTCCACGTGCTGGTGATGTTCGACGACAAGGATCCGGCATCGGTTGCCAAGGTTGAAGCCTTCACCCATCGTCTCGGCCAGCGGGCGTTGGCCATGGATGGCACCTGCACCGGCGAACACGGTGTGGGGCAGGGCAAATTGAGCCTGCTTGCCGAAGAAATCGGCCCGGCTCTGGGTCTGATGCAGGCTGTGAAGAAAAGCCTCGACCCGGACAATATTTTCAATCCGGGAAAAATCTGGCATCCGGCAGACTGATCAGGCACAACAGCGGTAACAGGGGAGACGACAGGCAGTGCTCGGACGGATCATGCTCTTCCTCGGTGGCCTCGTGGTCGTGGCGTTGTTCACGGCCCTGTTTGCGCCGTTCTTCCTCGACTGGTCGAGTTTCCGCACCGAGTTCGAAAATCAGGCCAGCCGTATCCTCGGCAAGAAGGTCACCGTGCACGGCAATGTCGATGCCCGCATCCTGCCGTTCCCGTCGGTCACCATGCATGACGTGCGCATCGGCCGCGATACCGATGGCACGCCGCAGGTGCAGGCCGCCGAATTTTCCATGGATATGGAACTGGCACCCTTCATGTCCGGCGAGGCGCGCATTTTCGACATGCGCATCGTTCGCCCCAAGGCGCGCATCCGCGTCCTGAGCGACGGCACGCTCGACTGGACCCGTTCCGGCCGCGTCGATATTCCGGCGCGCAATGTCGTGCTGGAAGACGTGCATATCACCGATGCCGAGATCGAATTCATCGACGAGCAAACCGGCCGCACCCGTCGCCTGACGGAGTTCAATGCCGATATGGCCGCCGCATCGCTGGCCGGCCCATGGCGGGCCGATGGCACCGCCAATCTCGACGGCTATGATGCCCGATTCAATTTTTCGAGCGCAGAGCCGGATGCGGCGACAGGCAGCGTGCCCTTGCGTCTGCGTCTGTGGCCCGATCAGCAGCCGGTGGAATTGCAGCTCGATGGGGCGCTGGCCGTCAAGGAAGGTCGTGCCGGTTATCAGGGCGCCTTCAATCTGGTGACGCTGGCGGAAGAGACGGAAGAGGAACCTGTCACCCCGCCGCCGCCGGGGCCACGCGTGCGCGGCCGTTTCGAACTCACCAATGACCGCATCCGCATTCCCGAATACCGGCTGGAGCTTGGCGCTGGCGACAATCCTTACGTCACGACAGGCGAAGCGACGCTCGATACCGGCGACAAGCCGGAATTCCTGCTCACCGGCGATGGCCAGCAGATCGACGTCAACCGCCTGACGCAGGAGGAAGCGGGCGGCAAGACGGCGCGCAATCCGGCCGTGTCGGCGCAACGTCGCCTGAATGCGCTGATCCGCATGGCGGCTGCGATCCCTATCCCGCAGGTGCCGGGCAAGGCCAGCTTGCGCCTGCCGGCCATCGTGCTCAACGACACGACGCTGCGCGACATCCGCCTCGATTTGCGCCCGGCCGGCCAAGGCTGGGCGGTCGATAATGTCGTGGCGACACTGCCAGGCCGGACCCGTGTCGAGGCCAAGGGTAGTCTGCAACTGGTCGGCAACGCCGCCTTTTCCGGCAGCATGCTGCTCGCCTCCAACCAGCCTTCCGGCCTGGCCGACTGGCTGTCCGGCAAGGTCGATCCGGCCATCCGCCGGCTGAGTTCCGCAGGCTTTTCGGCCAAGGTCGATCTCACCACCGAGCGCCAGCGTTTCGAGGGGCTGGAACTGGCGATCGGCAATGCCACGCTGACCGGCAGCATCGAACGCCAGTCCATCCCCGATCAGACGCCCAGCCTGACAATCGATCTGTCCGGCAACGAAATCGATATCGATGCCATGCGCGCGCTCGGCTCGCTGCTGACCGGCGACGATGCCGGCCGCGACGTTCTCGACCACAAGCTTGCCGGTACGCTGCGCGCCGACCGTTTCAACGCCTTTGGTGTTGCCGCCGACAAGGTCGATACGACCTTTTCCTTTGCCGATGGCGCGCTGTCGCTGGAAAAACTGACGGTCGGCGATCTCGCCGGTGCGGAAATCGCCGCCAGCGGCAAGCTGGAAGGTTCGTTGCTCGCCTATTCCGGTGGTGGCACGGTTTCGCTGAAATCCGCCGATCCGACACCGTTTCTCGCGATGTTGCGCGACCACCTGCCGCGTAACCCGGCACTGGCGCGATTGGCGGAGAGCGCCGGCTGGTATGCGCAGACCGACCTCAAGGCCGAGATCACGGTGGGTGGTAACGTCAACGGCCTTGCCGCCGATCTCACCGGCGTCAGCAATGGCAGCCGTGTTGCCGGCGATATCCGCCTGCCGAACCTGCTCGATCTCACCGGTAGCGACACATTCGATGTGAAGGCCACGCTTGAAAACCCCAATGCCTCGACGCTGTTCGGCCAGGCCGGCCTCGACCCGCTGCCCTTCGATGTCGAAGGTGATGGACTGTTGACGCTTGCCGCCTCCGGCAGTGGCGACAAGCCTGCCACGATCGACCTCGCTTATGCGGCTGGCGAGACGCTGATGTCCGCCAAGGGAGAGCTCAACCTTCTCGATCCCGGCTTCGGCAACGGCAAGGCACGTATTTCGGTGACAAGCCCGGATCTCGAACCCTATCTGCTTATGACCGGTATCGGCCTGCCGCAATTCGGCACCGGCCTTCCGGCAAAGCTCGTCGCCGACGTTGCGCTGACGCCTGAGGCGATCACCGTTGCCGGCCTCGACGGCACGCTGGCAGGCAATACGCTGAAGGGCGAAATCCGTCTCGACCGCAGCACGCCGGCATGGGCGGCCAGCGGCAGGCTTTCCATGGATACGCTCGATCTGGCATGGCTCGGCGAGGCGATCTATGGCCCGCTCACCGATGCGGACACCGGCGAACTGTCGAGCAAGGATTTTGCCCTGCCGATTTTTGGCAGCACGGACGCGACCCTTGACGTGACGGCCGGGACACTGCGAACCGACTTCACGGCACCCGTAACTGATTTTGCCGGTCGCATCACCCATCGTGGCGGCAATCTGACCGTCGAAAATCTTGGCGGCACATGGAACGGCGGCAAGCTCGGCGGCCGTCTGATGATGTCGAACGGGCAGGGCGTCGGCATCTTTCAGACGCGCCTGACGCTTGAAGGCGGCGATCTTGCGCCCGTCGTCTGGCAATCAGGCAATGGTGCGCCGGTTGCGACCGGCGGTATCGGTTTCGATCTGGTGGCGGAGGCGACCGCCAAAAGTGTAGCCGATCTCCTCGGCTCTGCCAGCGGTTCGGGACAGGTGCGCCTCTCCAACCTCACCATCAACGGGCTCAACCCAGCCCTGCTGTCGCCTCTGCTCGAAAAGGCGGATGGCATCAAGGGCGAGGTGACGGCGGCAAAGGTTCAGCCGCTGGTGGCGGGTCTCGTGCATGCCGGCCAGACCCGTATCGGTGATGTCGCCATTCCCTTCACCATGACCGATGGCGAAGCGCGTGCGCAAAACATTGCCGCGGTCGATGGTTCGACAAAACTCAATGGCGCGCTGCGGCTGAATTTCGCCGACGGGACGGTGGCCGGCGACATCGGTCTCGGTTTCGATGCCGGCGACGAATCACTGGCCGGTGGCGATTCGGCGTTGAGGCTGATCTATTCCGGCGATCTGGCGGCGCCTGATGAAGCGCTTGATGTTGGCGACATGACCAATTTCCTCTCCATGCGCGCCTTTGAGAAGGAACGCCGCCGCGTCGAGACCTTGCAGGCGAGCGTTCTTGAAAAGCAGCGCCTGCGCCGCGAGGCAGCCCTTTATGCCTTCCGCGACAACGAACGCCGCATCGCTCGCGAAAAGGCCGAGGCGGAGGAAAAGGCGCGTCTTGAGGAAGAGGCCCGGCTTGCCGCCGAACAGGAGCAGCGACGTCTTGCCGAGGAAAAGGCAGCGGAAGAACGCCGTCGCCGCGAGGAGGCCGAACCGCGCCTGACCGTGCCGCCTGCAGGCAACGCGATCGGTGCGCCAGCGCTCGATTTCAACAACGGCGATTTTCAGAACCTGCCCGGCGTCCAGCGGTAATTGTCGCCGGGTCAGGAAGCGTGTTCACCCTTCAGGTGCCGCAGCACATGCACCCGAAGCGCCGACGACAGGTTGCTTTCGGCATCGCGGCCGTCGTCGATCTCGGCGATCAGGCCGGCGACGCTTTTCTGGCGCGCGACGGCAATGGTCTTGAGTTCGCTCCAGAACTCGTCTTCCAGCGTGAAACTGGTGCGGTGCCCATGCAGGGTCGCGGAATGTTTGCGGATCATTGCTTCGTACTCGCACACGAGACTGATCGTATCGGGATGTTCATGCGGTGAGGTAACGTAAGGTCAGTGACGCCGGGATCAGGCGTCGTTTTCCGGCTTATCGAGCTTTTTCTGGTCGAGTGATCGCTCGGCCTTGTCGTTCAGTGCCTGCGTCAGAGACTTTTCCGGTTTTGTCCGGCCGAAAGTCAGGCGGTTCTGCTCCGCCTGCTTTTCTTTCTCAGACCGGGCCTTGGTCTTGCGGAACTGACGCAGATTGACGATGTCGGCCATATGCGTGCTCTCCGGATCGACCATGCGGCCGGTGGGTTGGATCAGTGCTTCTTGCGGAACGAATCCAGCGAGACGACGGACCCTTCCTTTTTCGGCTCGTCGGATTTTTCCTCCGTCTCGCCGCCTTCCGCAGGCTTGGAAACGGCATCGACGGGATATGCGGTGATTTCGGCAGAGGTCTCGTTTTCGTCCTCGTCGGCCATCGGAACTTCGAATTCGAGTTCGAAATTCACCGACGGATCGTAGAAACCGCGGATGGCGTTGAACGGGATGACGAGTCGCTCCGGCGTATCGGAGAAGGACAAGCCGATCTCGAACTGGGTTTCAGTCACCTTCAGGTCCCAGAACTGATGCTGGACGACGATGGTCATTTGCTCGGCATATTTCTGCTTGAGGTGCTGCGAAATGCGAACACCCGGCGCACCGGTCAGGAAGGTGATGAAAAAATGATGCTCACCGGGAAGCCGGCCGGTCGTGGCGACCTCGGACAGAACCTTGCGGATAACGCCACGCAGAGCGTCCTGCGCCAGAATATCGTAGCGGATATGATCCTGCCCCATCGGCCTGTCTTCCATTCGTTGTCGTCTTTTCTCGATCGGTTGCGTTTGCTCGTTATAGGGCAGGGCAAGGTTATGGAAAAGCCCCCGTCCACGCCCGATTCCGAGCATCCTACAAAATTTCAGGGGTAAGGAGAAGGTGGAGGTTTCTGTTGCCAGGTACCTCCGAACCCCGCCTTACGGGGCTAACCGTAAGGACTTAAAGCGGAATTCCCGCACCGCCATTAGGCAGCGAGAGCGTATTCCTTAGCGTTGTTGTCATTTGCAACTACACTTGTGACCCGATAACGGCGGTATCATGCCGAGCAAAAGTACGATCTTTACGCCCTTGTCGATCCTATTTCGCCCCCATCAAAAGCCGGCCATTTCGACCGACCGGTTTTTGGTGGAGGCGCCGGGTACCGCCCCCGGGTCCAATAGGTTTATTACACCGACCATTTATCGCCATATCCGGACCGAAGTCCGGCACGGCTGATATAGGTGTTTGCGTGCCCGTTGAAAAGAGGTCTTGTCATCTTGTTGTGATGATCATGAAAAGATGGGAAAAGCGCCTTTTGCTCACCGGGAGGTGATTGGTGCGGGGCGGCCGTGCTATTATGTATGCCTGAAATTCAGGAATCGGCGACCACGACCCATGAAACAATATCTCGACCTTCTCAGCCATGTGATGGAAACCGGCAGCGACCGTGGTGATCGCACCGGCACCGGCACGCGTTCGGTTTTCGGTTACCAGATGCGTTTCGACCTGTCGGACGGTTTTCCGGTTCTGACCACCAAGAAACTGCACCTGAGGTCGATCATCCACGAGCTGCTTTGGTTCCTGCAGGGCGATACCAATATCGCTTACCTCAAGGAAAACGGCGTGCGCATCTGGGATGAATGGGCCGATGAGAACGGCGATCTCGGTCCTGTCTACGGTTATCAGTGGCGCTCCTGGCCAAAGCCGGATGGCGGCCATGTCGACCAGATCGTCAATCTGATCGAGGGTTTGAAGACCAATCCGAATTCGCGCCGGCATATCGTGTCGGCCTGGAACCCGGCGCTGGTGGACGAGATGGCCCTGCCGCCGTGCCATTGCCTGTTCCAGTTCTACGTTTCCGACGGCAAGCTTTCCTGCCAGCTTTATCAGCGTTCGGCGGACATTTTTTTGGGCGTGCCCTTCAATATCGCATCCTATGCCCTGCTGACGCTGATGGTGGCGCAGGTGGTCGGCCTCAAACCCGGCGATTTCATCCACACGCTGGGTGACGCGCATATCTACGCCAATCACTTCGAACAGGCCGAATTGCAGATGACGCGGGCGCCGAAGGCGCTGCCGACCATGCGCATCAATCCCGACGTGAAGGACATTTTCAGCTTCAAGTTCGAGGATTTCACGCTCGAGAATTATGAGGCGGATGCGCATATCAAGGCGCAGGTGGCGGTTTGAAAAAACATCCGGTTTCCATCGTCGTCGCGGTTGCCAGCAATGGTGTCATCGGCAGGGACGGCGACATGCCGTGGAAGCTGTCCACCGACCTTAAGCGCTTCAAGGCGATCACGCTGGGCAATCCGGTTGTGGTTGGCCGCAAGACGCTCGAATCATTCGGCGGAAAACCGCTGCCGGGTCGGCCGCATGTGGTCGTGACCCGCAATCCGGATCTGGCGGTAGATGGTGCTGACACCGCCTGCTCGCTTGAGGCTGCTTTGAAGCGCGCCGACGAGATCGCGACGCAGACCGGTGCCGCGCAGGTGGCGGTGATCGGCGGCGGAGAAATCTATCGGCAGGCGATGGATGTCGCCGACATTCTCTACATCACCCATGTCGAGGCCGAGATCGCAGATGGCGATACTTTTTTCCCGGCGATCGATCCGGCCGTGTTCGAGAGGGGCGAAGAGCTCTTTGTGCCTGCCGGTGAAAAAGACAATTACCCTACTCGCTTCGTCACCTATCATCGCCGATAAGTTGTGTTTTGAAAGGTTTCATTTTCGAAATCGCTTCAAAGACCTGCGAAACAGCCCTTGAACACCGGGAAGTTATTGAACGCGCGTTGAAACCACGTGTTGCGAACCCTATAACGGGCTAGATCGGGAAATGTGCGGGGGAATTCGCGCGCCACCGGCATGGGAGTGACACCAACAAAGAGGTTTTGATGCCCTGGAGCAATCAGAATGGCGGCGGCCCCTGGGGGGGCGGCGGCGGTAATAACAACGGCAATAATCAAGGCGGGCCTTGGGGGCAGGGTCCGAACAAACCGCGCAGCGGTGGCGGCGGCGGTGGAAACGGCGGCAATGGCGGCCCACCCGATCTCGAAGACCTGATCCGGCGCAGCCAGGATCGTCTGCGCGGCGTCATGCCCGGCGGCTTCAATGGCGGCATTTTCGTCATTCTGGCGCTGGTCGTGCTTGCATTCGCGGCATTCCAGTCGGTCTACACGGTGCAGCCTGATGAGCGCGGCGTTGAGCTGCGATTCGGCAAGCCCAAGGAAGAAGTCGCCATGCCTGGCCTTCATTTCCATCTGTGGCCGTTCGAGACCGTCGAGATCGTCAAGGTTACCGAGCAGCAGCAGAACATTGGCGCGCCACGTGGTTCCAACACGAACGCTGGCTGGATGCTGACGGGCGACCAGAATATCGTCAACGTGCAGTATTCCGTTCTGTTCACGGTCAATGATCCAAAAGCCTATCTGTTCAACATCGAAACTCCGGCGGCAACGCTGCAGCAGGTTGGCGACAGCGCGATGCGCGAAGTCGTCGGACGCCGCCCCGCGCAGGACATTTTCCGTGCCGGTCGCGAGTCGATCTCGACGCAGGTGCGTGACATCATTCAGGGCACGATGGATCGATATGGCTCCGGCATTTCCATCAATGCCGTGTCTATCGAAGGCGCATCTCCGCCGCAGGAAGTCGCGGGCGCGTTTGAAGAAGTGCAGAAGGCAACGCAGGCCGAGGACCAGGTGAAGGAAGAGGCGAACCGCTACGCCAACCAGAAGCTTGGTGGCGCCCGTGGTCAGGCCGCGCAGATCCGCGAAGAGGCTTCCGCCTATCGCGACCGCGTCGTCAACGAGGCAGAGGGTGAAGCCCAGCGTTTCGTGGCGATTTACGACCAGTACAAGAATGCACCCGAGGTTACTCGCCAGCGTCTGTTCCTGGAAACCATGGAGGGCGTTCTGAAAAACTCCAACAAGGTGATCATTGAAGACGGCAAGGGTGTTGTGCCTTACCTGCCGATCAATGAACTCATGAAACAGCCGGCTGGCGCGGCGGCAGCGACGCAGCAGGGGGCAAACTAATGGTATCGAACAAGTTGCCCGCTTTCTTGATCGCCCTCGGCGTTTTGCTTTTCATCGTCTATTCGTCCGTGTTCGTGGTAAGCGAACGCGAGCAGGCCATCGTCATCCGTTTCGGTGAGATCCAGTCGGTCAAGAGCGAGCCGGGCCTCTACATGAAGTTGCCTTTCGCCTTCATGGATGCCGACCGCGTCCAGTATATCGAAAAACGTGCCTTGCGGCTTGATCTGGATAACATCCGGGTACAGGTCAGCGACGGTAAGTTTTACGATGTCGACGCTTTCGTCGTGTACCGGATCTCCGATCCACGTCGTTTCCGGGAAACGGTTTCCGGTGACCGCGCGTCGGCCGAGTCGCGCCTGAGGACACGTCTCGATTCCGGTCTTCGCCGCGTTTATGGTCTTCGCGGCTTCGAGGCGGCTCTGTCTGAAGAGCGCGTTTCGATGATGACCGAGATTCACCGCGACCTGAACGTCGCAGCCGAGTCATTGGGTGTAAAGATCGAGGACGTTCGCATTCGCCGTACCGACCTGACGCCCGAGCTTTCGCAGACGACGTTTAATCTGATGGAATCGGAACGTCTGGCGGAAGCCGAACTGATCCGTGCTCGCGGTAACGAAGAGGCACAGCGCCGTCGCGCTATCGCCGATCGTCAGGTGGTTGAGCTTGTTTCGCAGGCCAGCCGTGATTCGGAAATCATCCGAGGTCAGGGCGATGCCGAGCGGAACCGCATCTTTGGCGAAGCGTTCTCGCGCGATCAGCAGTTCTTTGAATTCTATCGTTCGATGCAGGCCTATGGCACGTCGCTTGGCGGTGCCGGCACGACCATGGTCCTGTCGCCCGATTCACAGTTCTTCCGGTTCTTCGCAAACCCGGACGGCAATGGTGGTCAGGGGCCGGTTCGCACCGCGCCTGCAGCCCCGGCCGCCGGTGGCCAGACGCCGGCGCCTGCCAACAACTGATGGCACGGGCATGACAATTGAAGGGGCGGCTTTCGGGCCGCCCCTTTCGTATTCGCTACTGTTCGTGGGGATTGTCGGCGCTATCTCACGAAAAGGTAATTTCCCAGGTCTTCATTCCGCCTTATGCTTCTGTTCCAGATAAGTCGGGTTCTCAGCGAGGATATAGATGGCTCGTTCCTTTCGGTCGTCCTTGAAACGGTCCGCTGCGGCAGGTGCCGCATTCGTCATGCTTTCGGGCGCTCTCGTCACGCCATCAGCGGCATGGGCGCAAGCCCAGGCGGCACAGGCAAATTCGCCTCTCGCACCGCCGCCCGGCGGTGGCCCCGCCTCGGTTGCCGATCTCGCAGAAGGCCTGCTGGATGCCGTGGTCAACATCTCCACCTCGCAAAGCGTCAAGAACGAGGGCGAGGGGCCGCAAAAGCCTGTCGTGCCGGAAGGCTCGCCCTTCCAGGAATTCTTCAACGACTTCTTCGATGGTGACGGCAAGGGTGAGGGCAACCGCAAGGTCAATTCGCTCGGCTCCGGCTTTGTCATCGATCCTGCCGGTTTCGTGGTGACCAACAACCACGTCATCGAAGGCGCCGATGATATCGAGGTAGTTTTTCCGAACGGCGACAAGCTGAAGGCAAAACTGATCGGTACCGACACCAAGACCGACCTCTCGGTTCTGAAAGTGGAGCCGAAAGCGCCGCTGAAATCGGTGCGGTTCGGTGATTCGCGCAAAATGCGGATCGGCGACTGGGTGATGGCGATCGGTAACCCGTTCGGCCTTGGCGGCTCGGTGACGCTCGGCATCATTTCGGCGCGCGGCCGTAACATCAATGCCGGCCCTTACGACAATTTCATCCAGACGGATGCCTCGATCAACAAGGGCAATTCCGGCGGGCCGCTGTTCAACACCAAGGGTGAGGTCATCGGCATCAACACGGCGATCATTTCGCCAAGCGGTGGCTCCATTGGTATCGGTTTCGCGGTGCCGACCGAACTTGCGGAAAACATCGTCAAGCAGCTGATCGAATTCGGCGAGACCCGTCGCGGCTGGCTCGGCGTGCGCATTCAGCCGGTAACGGATGATGTGTCGGCAAGCCTTGGCCTGAAGGCGGCGCAGGGCGCACTCGTGTCCGGTGTCATCAAGGGCGGCCCGGTCGATAACGGCACGATCCGTGCCGGCGACGTCATTCTCTCTTTCGACGGCAAGCCGGTGAAAGAAATGCGTGATCTGCCGCTGGCGGTGGCCGAAAGCCCGGTCGGCAAGGAAGTCGATGTCGTCGTCATGCGCGATGGCAAGGAGCAGACGGTTAAGGTGACGCTCGGTCAGCTGGAAGACAGTGCCGAGCCCGAGGAGAACGCTGGCCAGCCGGTCCTGCCGGAAGGCGAGGGCGAGGACATGGAGCCGGACAACGATATGGCCGAAAAACAGGCACCGGACGTAAAGCCGCCGGCAGATGCGGACAAGGTTGCGCCCAGCAGCCTCGGTCTGGCGCTGTCGTCTCTCGGTGAAGACCAGCGCAAGAGTTTTGGTATCGGTGCTGCCGTCAACGGTGTCGTGATCACTGCCGTCGAGCCCAACACCGCGGCTGCCGAAAAAGGCCTGAAGGCCGGCGATGTGATCGTTGAAGTCGGTCAGGACGCGGTGAAAAGCCCGGAGGATGTGACCAAGCGCGTGCAGGTGCTGAAAAGCGAAGGCCGCCGGTTCGCGCACATGATGGTATCAGGTGCCAATGGCGAATTGCGCATTGTCGCGGTGCCGCTGGAGTAGTCTGATTTCCGATAAAGATATTGGCCCGCTGGTGATCTCGTCAGCGGGCTTTTTCGTGTCTGGAGGGCCACAATTCTGTCGCCGCCGCATACACCAAATGATGTTTCAAATGCGGGTGTGTGTCGGGCACGCGCGGATGCTCGAAATCGAGCCATGGTTGGCGCTGCATGCCGATGCGCTGCATGACCGCCGTGGACCGCTGGTTTTCGGCAACGGCGAAGGAGAGGACCGCCTTCATGCCGCGTTTCACCAAGGCGTCGTCCAGCAAGGCCAGCGCTGATTCCGTCACATATCCATTGCCCCAGAAACGCGTGGCGAGCCGCCAGCCGATCTCGACCATGCCTTCAGGGAAAATGCCGGGCAGGTTGGTCGGTGACAGACCGCAGAAGCCCATTGGTTCATCGGTTTCCTTGAGGGCCATCGCGTAGAAACCGAGGCCGGTCTCGGTGATCATGCCGTTCAGCTTCTCCAGAACAGAATCCGATTCCTCGTAGCTGCGACGGAAGGGAAAAAATTCCATCACTTTCGGATCGGCATTGATCTCGCGAAAGAGGTCGCGGTCGGATGGCCGCCAGTTGCGGAGAATGAGGCGTTCGGTCTCGAGAATGATCACATTCGCCTCCCTGGCTTGTATCCGGTGTTTCAGGCGAGGGGAGCGAAGTCGGTCTTGCGATAACCCTGGATGTAGAGAAGGGCTGTCAGGTCGCCATGGTCGATGCGCATCCTGGCCTGTGCCGCCACGGTGGGCTTGGCGTGCAGCGCCACGCCCGAACCTGCTACGCCAAGCATGCCGAGATCATTGGCGCCATCACCGACGGCCATGGCGTCTTCCGGCGAAATCCCGAGCTTTTCCGCAAGGTCCATCAGAGCGTCGATCTTGGCCTGCTTGCCGAGGATCGGTTCGGCAACCTCACCGGTCAGCACGCCGTCCTTTTCGATAAGAATGTTGGCGCGGTCCTCGTCAAAGCCAAGCGTTGCCGCGATGCGGCTGGTGAAAACCGTGAAACCGCCGGAAACGAGTGCAGTGTAAAATCCCTTGGCCTTCATCGTGGCAATCAATTCGGGGCCGCCCGAGGTCAGCGTGATGCGCTTGGCGATGACCTCGTCAACGACGGTGATCGGCAGGCCTTTCAGCAGCGCCACGCGTTCGCGCAAAGCCGGCTCGAATTCGATCTCGCCGTTCATGGCGCGGGCGGTGATGTTTGCGACCTTGTCCTTGAGGTCGACTTCGGCGGCCAGTTCGTCGATGCATTCCTGACCGATCATGGTCGAATCCATGTCGGCGAGCAGGAGTTTCTTGCGACGTGTTTCGGTGTTCTGGATGACAAGGTCGATCGGCTTGTCGGCAATGACAGCCCGGATGGCGGCTTCGATCGCTACGAGATCGGCACCGTCGCGCAGGGCGATATCGCAGGCGATACCATCGGCCAGCCAGTAAAGACCGGAGGCGTTTGCGGCTTCGGCTGCCTGTTCTCCCAGCCCTGCGGTCAGAACGGGATTTGACGGATGGGCAATGAGCGTGGCAACGAAAGCCATGATGAGCGACCTTGTGGACGATTTCGACGCGATCCTGATAACCGGGCCGACTGCCAGCGGCAAGTCGGCGCTGGCGGTTGATTTTGCCAAACGCCATGACGGCGTGGTGATCAATGCCGACAGCATGCAGGTTTACGACACTTTGCGCGTGCTGACGGCTCGTCCGGCGGAAGAAGACATGGAAGGCGTGCCGCACCTGCTTTACGGGCATGTGCCGGCCACAACGGCCTATTCTACAGGTGAGTGGCTGCGTGATGTACAGCGGCTGCTGGCCGATCTGAAACGCGAAGGGCGTCTGCCGGTTCTGGTCGGCGGCACCGGCCTTTATTTCAAGGCGCTGACCGGCGGCCTGTCGGATATGCCGGCGATACCGGATGATCTGCGCGAATCGCTGCGCCAGCGGATGGCGCTGGAAGGGCCGGAAGTTCTGCACGCGGAACTGGCTTCACGCGATGCAGAGACGGCGGCGCGACTTCAGGTGAAGGATGGGCAGCGTATTTTGCGGGCGCTGGAAACCCATATCCATACCGGCCGTTCCATTTCATCTTTTCAGGAAACGCGGGGGCCGATGATCATCGATCCGTCGCGGGCGAAAAAGATCGTCGTCCTGCCGGAACGACCGATATTGCATGACCGGATAAACCGTCGTTTCGAGATCATGCTCCAGACCGGAGCCATCGAAGAGGTTGGCGCGCTGATGGCCTTGCAGCCGGCGCCGGACATGCCGGTGATGAAGGCGATCGGTGTCAACGAGATTGCCGAGATGGATGCCGGGCGGATGCGTCGCGAGATGGTGATTGAGCGTGGCTCAGCGCTCACCCGGCAATATGCCAAGCGCCAGATGACCTGGTTTCGCAATCAGATGGATGACAGCTGGGAGCGCTGGCCGGGACCTGACGGACCAGCCAACGCCCACTGAACTTTTTCGGGTCAGTCCTTGTCGTAAAGGCTGCTGAGCGGCTTTTTCAGCAGGCTGTCGCGCAGCGATCCGCTGCCTTCGGAACGACCGAAAGCGGGGCGCGAGGCGTCTGTGCGGCCAAGTCCGGTGAAATCGGATGCGGCGTCGCGGCGGACTTCCGTAAAGCGTGTCGGCCGGGATGGCTCGGCATCGCGGGAAAGGCGTGGCAGCATATCCGGGCGGTACGGCTCCAGACCTTCCGTCGATTGCGGCTGGGCGGTCTGGCCGGGTGCAAGCGGTGGAATGTCTTCGGTGCGCATTTCGTTGTTCCAGCGTGCCAGTTCGGCATCGCTTGCGCCATCGTCGTCTGCATCATCGATGTAGTTATCCGTCTGCGAGAGCGAAAAACTCTGGCTGCTGACGCTGCGCTGAAAATTGCTGATGTCGGGGCCGGCGACGGAGCGCATGCGCGAGACGACGGAACGCAGATCCACGGTGTCGGGTGTTTCGTCATCCCCGTAATGGGCAGCGCTTGCGCCATTGGCTTTCGGCAGATGGCTCTGGTCGACACGGGTGAAGCGCATGCGCATAGGCACCGAGATGGCCTCGCCGAAGGCAATGGCTTCGCCGTTGCCGATCGACGATAGAAAACTTGTCGTCGAGATCGACGAGTTGGGAATGGCCGAGCGGATGATGTCCTGGTCCTTGTCATTGGCCAGTCGCATCGCAAAAACCGTCGAGCACTGTGACAGGATGGTCTGGTCGAGCTCGCCCGGACGCTGGGTGATAACACCGAGGGAAACGCCGTATTTACGACCTTCCTTGGCGATGCGGGCGATGGCCTGCCGGGTCGGCACGAAGCCGAGTTCGCGGTCGGCCGGCACGTAACGGTGGGCTTCCTCGCAGACGACCAGCATGTGAATGGCGCCATTGCTCCATAGCGCCAGTTCGAACGACATGCGGCAGAGGATGGAGACGACAGAATTGACGACTTCCGACGGAATGCCGGCCAGCTGGAACGTTGAGATCGGCCGATCGTCGCCGGGAATGCGGAAAATGTGCGCAATGGTCTCCATGATCGTGTCTTGGATCGTGTTGTTGGAGAACATGAAGTGGTAGCGCGGATCGTTGATCGCAGAGGTGACGCGCATTTTCAGCGAGCGCAGCACCGGCTTTTCGCTGCGGCCCTCAAGGCGGCCGATACGCTCGTCGATCAGGGCGAGAAGGTCGGCCATGCGATAAGGGACGGGCGTGTCGGCGGTGACCGAGCTTTTTTCGGTGGTGCGGCGCATCAGCGAGGAGTCGCTGCCGCGGAAAGCGCGTTTTGCCTCCGGAATGACGTCTCGCAGAATGTCGAGTTCGTCGGCGACCGGCGGGCGCCCACGGAAAACCACCTCGGCAAACTCTTCCAGCCGCATCAGCCAGAACGGCAGGTCGAGCGTGTCGGTATCAATGACGACCGCTTTTTCCGGGAAGGCTGCCGCGAATTCGTTGTGCGGATCGAGGATGAGTACGCGAAGCTTAGGATCGGCTTCGATAGCCTTGTTCAGCAGCAACGACACCGCCGTCGACTTGCCGACGCCGGTGGAGCCGACGACAGCGAAGTGTTTCGACAGCATCGACGGAATATGAATTGTCGCGTCGATCGCTTCGTCCTGCGTCAGCTTGCCGACAACGCAGCTTTCGCTCTGTCCGGTATCGTAAATGCGCACGAGGTCTGCCGCGCGGATGCGGTGGGCGATAGCGCCGAGATAGGGATAGCGGGAAATTCCGCGTGAAAATTCCTCACGGCCGTCCGGGCTGACGCGGACTTCGCCCAGCAGTTCGACCTCGATGCGGAATTCGTTGTCGCCACCGTCGATCCATTCGTTCTTCTCGGTCGACATGGAATAGGAAATGGCGACGACGCGGTTGGTGCCAACGCTGATCGAAATCAGACGCCCGACCGACCACAGTTCCGTCAGTCCTGTTTCGCCGTCTTCAGCGACTGCAGCAATGGTTGCGTGGGCGCCATTACAGGCAACGACTCGTCCAAGCAGCCGGTTGCCGGGCCTGTCGCCATCGCGCCGTTCCTGTTCGCCGGCCGTCATTGCTTTCTGAAAGTCACTGTTACGCACTAAATGGCCCCTATTCTCTGGGTCGGGCTGAAACGAACTAGCAATTACTTATGGGGCCTGCCCCTTTAATCTTGGGGGACATTAGCGCAGGCAGCTTAATAAGGGGTTTCAATAAGTTGTCGCATGCGACAAGTCTGTTTCATCTTGCCGGGCAGGGGCCGACGGCAATTTTTCAGCGCTTTCGCGTTGACGGGCAATATGTTTGCCGCTAACACTCGGCCCATGAAAAATTCGATCGCTCTTATTGTGGTGGGAACGCGCATGGGCAGGATGGTGTAACCATCCGGCGTTAGCCACCCATGCGCGGAAAGACAGGCTCCTCAAGGGGCCTTTTTTTATGCCTTGTTCCCGGTCGGCAAACACAATGCACAACGGATCGGAAGCAAAAAAACTCCAGCAGCAATCCCGGCCATTGCAGATATAAAAGGCCAGACCCCAGGAGGATATGACATGACGGATACGGCGGATAACGGCAACCGAATGACAGGCGCCGAAATCGTGCTTCGCGCTTTGAAGGACAATGGCGTCGAGCATATTTTCGGCTATCCCGGTGGCGCCGTGCTTCCGATCTATGACGAGATCTTTCAGCAGGAAGACATCCAGCACATTCTCGTCCGTCATGAACAGGGTGCCGGCCACGCGGCCGAAGGTTATGCCCGCTCCACCGGCAAGGTCGGCGTCATGCTCGTCACGTCCGGTCCCGGCGCCACCAATGCGGTGACGCCGCTGCAGGATGCGCTGATGGATTCGATCCCGCTCGTCTGCCTGACCGGCCAGGTGCCGACCACGCTGATCGGTTCCGATGCGTTTCAGGAAGCCGATACCGTCGGCATTACTCGGCCCTGCACCAAGCACAACTGGCTGGTGAAGAATGTCGACGAACTGGCCGGCATCATCCATGAAGCCTTCCGTATCGCCCAGAGTGGCCGTCCGGGTCCGGTCGTGGTCGATATCCCGAAGGATATCCAGTTTGCGACCGGCACCTATACGTCGCCATCCGAAATGGCGTCTTCGAAAAGCTACCAGCCCAAGGTCAATGGCGATCTCAATGCCATTCAGGCTGCTGTCGAACTGATGGCGACGGCGCGTCGTCCGGTTCTCTATACCGGCGGTGGTGTCATCAATGCCGGCCCGGAAGCTTCGAAACTGCTGCGCGAACTGGTCGAACTCACCAATTTCCCGATCACTTCGACGCTGATGGGCCTGGGTGCCTATCCGGCATCCGGCAAGAACTGGCTCGGCATGCTCGGCATGCACGGTTCCTACGAGGCCAATCTGACCATGCATGACTGCGATGTCATGGTTTGCGTCGGTGCGCGTTTCGACGACCGGATTACCGGTCGCCTGAATGCATTCTCGCCGAACTCGCGCAAGATCCACATCGATATCGACCCTTCGTCGATCAACAAGAACGTCCGTGTCGACATTCCGATCATCGGCGATGTCGGCCATGTTCTCGAAGACATGGTTCGCCTGTGGCGGGCGCTGCCCAAAAAGCCGGAAAAGGCGCAGACGGCCGAATGGTGGTCTTCGATAGAAACCTGGCGCGCCAGAAAGTCGTTCTCCTACAAGAACTCGAACGACGTCATCATGCCGCAATATGCGCTGGAGCGTCTTTACGAGGCGACCAAGGGGCATTCCACCTTCATCACCACGGAAGTTGGTCAGCACCAGATGTGGGCCGCCCAGTTCTTTGGCTTCGAGGAGCCGAACCGCTGGATGACCTCGGGTGGTCTCGGCACGATGGGTTACGGTCTGCCGGCAGCACTTGGCGTGCAGGTGGCACATCCCGATGCTCTGGTCATCGACATCGCCGGCGATGCCTCTATCCAGATGTGCATCCAGGAAATGTCTTGCGCCATCCAGCATAACCTGCCGGTCAAGATCTTCATCCTGAACAACCAGTACATGGGCATGGTGCGCCAGTGGCAGCAGCTGCTGCATGGCAACCGTCTGTCGAATTCCTACACGGAAGCCATGCCTGATTTCGTCAAGCTGGCGGAAGCCTATGGCGCGGTCGGCATGTATTGCGACGATCCGAAGGAACTGGACGAGAAGATTGCCGAGATGATTGCCGTGAAGGCTCCGGTCATCTTCGATTGCCGGGTTGCCAATCTCGCCAACTGCTTCCCGATGATCCCGTCGGGCAAGGCGCACAACGAGATGCTGCTGCCAGACGAAGCCACGGACGAAGCGGTTGCTCAGGCGATCGATGCGAAGGATCGCCAGCTCGTTTGATACGAGCCGGCATTCCAGACGAAGTTTTGAGGGAGCGAACCCAGATCATGAACGCACATCAGCAACCGACCGGCTCGGCCTATTTCATCAGCCCGGAGACCGCCAAAGTCGAGAGCCACACGCTATCGGTTCTCGTCACCAACGAACCGGGCGTTCTCGCCCGCGTCATCGGCCTTTTTTCCGGCCGTGGCTACAATATCGAAAGTCTCACCGTTTCGGAGACAGAACACGAGTCGCATCTGTCGCGCATCACCATCGTCACCAACGGTACGCCGCTGGTGCTGGAGCAGATCAAGGCGCAGCTGGAGCGCATCGTGCCGGTTCACCGCGTCGTCGACCTGACGGTGCGCGCCGGCCAGCTTGGCCAGGAACGCCCGATCGAGCGCGAAGTGGCGCTGATCAAGGTGGCCGGTTCGGGTGAAAGCCGCGCCGAGGCATTGCGGCTGGCAGATGCCTTCCAGGCCAAGGTGGTGGATGCAACGGTCGAACACTTCATCTTCGAGATCACCGGAAAATCGTCGAAGATCGACCAGTTCGTGGCGGTGGTGAAACCGCTCGGCCTCATCGAAGTCTGCCGCACCGGCATCGCAGCGATGAACCGCGGGCCGCAGGGCATGTAATCTTTTTTGGGGCGGTCCTTGGATCGCCCCACTTTCTTTTGGGTTACAGCATTTCCAGCGGTCGTGCCTTGGTCGGGGCTGGGAAGATAGCGTTGAGCTTCTGCCATTCGTCGTCCAGCAGCCGCAGTGCAAGCGCCCTGACATTTTCCTCGACATGCGCCTTGTTCGACGCCTTTGGAATGGCGATCACGCCAAAATGCTGAAGCACGAAGGCAAGCGCCACCTGTGCCGGCGTGGCGTTGTGAGCGCGGGCA
The DNA here is from genome assembly GCF_004343585.1 of Neorhizobium sp. JUb45. Taxonomy (GTDB): domain Bacteria; phylum Pseudomonadota; class Alphaproteobacteria; order Rhizobiales; family Rhizobiaceae; genus Neorhizobium. Next base: position 1,085,857 of record NZ_SLYW01000001.1, read on the forward strand.
ATATCGATCAGGTCGGGATGGTGGGCGAGGCGGCCCTGCTCGATCGGCGAATAGGCCATGATCGGAATGCCATTGCCGACGCACCATGGCATCAGATCATATTCGATGCCGCGACGGCCGATATTGTAAAGAACCTGATTGACGGCGCAGCGATCGCCATGCGGCACTGAAAACAGTTCCTTCATGTCGGCGGTGTCGAAATTCGAAACGCCCCAGTTGCCGATCTTTCCCTGTTTGACGAGTGTCTTGAAACCTTCCACCGTTTCCGCCAGCGGGTGGCTGCCGCGCCAGTGCAGCAGGTAAAGGTCGATGCGGTCGGTGCGCATGCGTCGCAGGCTGCGCTCGCAGGCGGCGATCACGCCGTCGCGGCTGGCATTCTGGGGGTAGACTTTCGACACAAGGAAGACCTCGTGGCGACGCCCCTTGATCGCTTCGCCGACAATCTCTTCCGCACCGCCTTCGCCGTACATTTCCGCCGTGTCGATGAGCGTCATGCCGAGGTCCATGGCATGGCGAAGGGCGTCGATCTCTGCCGCCTTGTGTCGGGCGTTTTCGCCCATGTTCCAGGTGCCCGCGCCGAGCGTCGGTACACCGGTGCCATCGGGAAGTGAAACGGTTGGGTTGAGGATTTTCGGGGCGTCAGACATGGGGCTTCCGCTGCTGTTATTTCATCAACATAAGGCCTGTCGCCGAGATTTCCAGAACTTTTGGGCTGCACAATAACGTATGTCTACGGCGGGTAGCCGGATGTTACAGAGCCAGCGAATGCTGCGCGGCGATACAGATCAAAACAACGCCATCGTTATTGCCGGAATTGCGCTCACGAGGGAAATTGCCGGTAACATTCCTCGGCGACCCGGCGCAGCAGATCCCGCGAAATCTCGCCGGTCACGGCATACCCTAACGCGTTATCGATCCAGTAAAACGTTTCGAGCCTGTCGGCAGAAGCGAAGCGGAAACTCGTATTGCGGTTGTCCGCGTTGCGACCAACAAGCACCGTTATGCGCTGACCGAAGCCGTCCTCGTACATGAACATTGCACCCGCGCGGCCATCCACAGGCAAAAGCCGGCCGCCGACCAGCTTGAAACCGAGCGGTTTCAGATCCGGGACCTTCAGTTTGTCGATCGCCAGTCGTTTGCCCAGCCATGTCGCCAGATGTGTTTCCTCGTCTGCAAAAACCTCGACAGGATGCCGGACTTCGCTGGCGTAAACGAGAAAAGCGTTCTTGGACTCCTGTGGCAGGATCTCGCTATCGGTCAGTTCGATCTCGTGGGTATTCAGCAGACGCGGACCCAGATGGCCGACGGCTGCGCCAGCGGCAAATATCAACAGGACGGCGGCAACCATCGCCGGCAATCGGCGGCGGGTACTGAATACCGGTCTGCCGGCGTAGGTCACGAGCGCCTGATCTCCCGGTCGGGAAACGGCTTTGCTGGCAAAGGCTGCACGCAAGGCTTCATTATCGCTCTGCCAGTCGGCGAGCATGGTGGCGGCATCGGGGTTGTCCGCCAGGAACTGTTCGACACGCAGTCTGTCCTCGGCATCGAGAAAGCCGTCGACATAAGCATTGAGATCCGCATCGGTAACAGGCTTGGTGGCGCTCATTGCGGTCTCCGCATTTGAATGACGTTTTCCTGCCGCAGTTTTTCACGCAGCGCATGGCGCGCCCGCGACAGGCGTGACATCACCGTACCGAGTGGGATGTCCAGCATGTCGGCAACCTCCTGATAGCTGTGCCCCTCGACCACGACGAGCATCAGCACCGCCCGGAATTCCGGCGCGAGCGTTTCCAGTGCTGCCATCAGTCTGCGATTTTCGAGGGGGTCTGTGGCCATTTCGGGTTCGGCGGTTGCCGCCGCCTCGTCGATCGGCACCGTCGGATGACGTTGCTGCGTGCGGCGGCGGTTGAGGTGAAGATTGGTCATGATCCGGTATGTCCAGGATTTGAAACTGCCGCCACGCCACTGGTTGCCATGGACAAGCACCTTTTCGACGCAGTCCTGCAGAAGATCTTCGCCCTCGATGTCCGAGCGTGTAAGGCTGCGGGAATAACGACGCAATGCCGGCAGAAGGGCCAGCATGTCGGTCTCCACGGATGTCGATGCCTGATCGACGGCGGAGAAGGCTTTCCCCGCCGCCGATCCGCAATCGCCTTTGGTGTCGTCAGGGTTTCGCGACATCCCACACGCCATTCACGCCATCACCGGTGGTGTCGCCTTCCTTGGTGTCCTTGACCCAGTAGTAAAGCGGCATGCCGTCCTTGGCCCATTGTTTCTGCCCGTCCTTGCGGGTGACGAGCGAGTATGCACCTTCGGCCTTGGCATCGGAAGCGGCCAGAAGCGGCGGCCAGTTGGTGGCGCATTTGTCGTAGCAGTTGGAGGTACCGGACTTGTCGTTCTTGAATGTATAGAGCGTCATGCCCTTCTCGCCGGCAAGCACTTCGCCTTTGGCCGTCTTGACGGTTTTGACCGGGCTGGCGGCGAATGCCGCGGTGGCGAAGATGGTAGCGATCGTCAGGCTGGACAGGAATGTCGGTGTCTTCATCGGTTCTCTCCTCGGGTTAAGGGCGGTTTCCTCTGCCGTCCGATAGACAAGACACCGGTAGGGGCGCGTTTATTCCCGTCAAAGAAAATATTTTAAGACGAGATGCGGCTGGCAACAGCGCGTGGGGCGACTAAGTTCCACAGGAACGAATCGAGAGAGCAGATCTTGAAGGAAGCGCGATGACCCAGCCGGTGCGGATCGGGAATGAATATCTTACCGTCGAGGTTTCGCCGCTTGGCGCCGAGATGCAGAGCATGAAAACGAAGGACGGTCGCGACTGGCTCTGGGATGGTGATTCCGAGTATTGGACCGGCCGCTCGCCAATTCTGTTTCCGATTGTCGGCAAGGCGCCGGATGATCATGTCGAGATCGACGGCCATGTCTATCCGATGGCGCAGCATGGCTTTGCGCGCCGCACCACTTTCGATCTGACCGCTTCGACGCCTTCGATGTGTCGTTTCGAACTGGTGGCATCGGATGTTACGCATGCCGTCTATCCGTTCGATTTTCTGCTGGCGATCGAGCATTCGGTCGAAGGCCGAAAGCTGACCGTGGCCGCGGAGGTGGAGAACCGCGGCGAAGCCGATATGCCCTTCGGCCTCGGCTTCCATCCGGCGTTTCTCTGGCCGCTGCCGGGGGCTGAAGGCAAGCCTCACGAGCTCGTGCTGGACAATGGTGGTGAACCGGCGCTGTCACGGCTTGAGGGTGGCCTTGTTCCTCGCACGCTGCTCGATTCGCCGTTCAAGGCAGGGCGCCTGACGGTTCAGCACTCGATGTTCGAGGCCGATGCGATGATCTTTCCGCAAGGCGCAGGCAACGGCCTGACCTACGGCGTTGAAGGCGGTCCGCAATTGCATTTTACATTCGAGAACTTGCCCAATCTGGCTTTGTGGCAGAAGGTCGGCGCGCCCTTCCTCTGCATCGAGCCATGGCATGGCATGGCCGCCAAGGCCGGTGCCGGTCTGGAACTCTCGGCCCGCCCGTCGACCACCACTCTGGCGCCCGGAGCAAAAGCGAGGTTCGCCTTCACGGTCGAACTGCCGGCCTGATCAGGCGCTTCAAACATCGGTCAGGGGCTGTCCCAAGGTTTTTAGCCCCGCCCATTTGATCCTCTTTCGTTCTTTTCTGTTGCTTTGGCTGTCCGAATCCTGCCAAGTCGCGGCATGCAATTTGCTCCGCAACAGGACGAGGCCCTGAAGGCCGTTTCCGACTGGCTGAAAGCCGGTCGCACGCCGGTTTTCCGGTTGTTTGGTTATGCCGGCACCGGCAAGACCACGCTTGCAAAACACTTTGCCGAGCATGTCGATGGCGATGTGCTGTTTGCGGCTTTCACCGGCAAGGCGGCGCAGGTTCTGCGCTCGCGCGGTGCCAGCAATGCCAAGACGATCCATTCGCTGATCTATCGCCCGCGCGGCGAGGAAGCGGTCGAGGATGAAGATACCGGCAAGACCTCGATCGCGCCGATGTTCTCCATCAATCGTCAGAGCCCGGTTGCCAAGGCGGCACTGATCGTCATCGACGAATGCTCGATGGTGGACGAGGCGCTTGGCCGTGACCTGATGAGTTTTGGCACGCCCATTCTCGTGCTTGGCGATCCTGGCCAGCTGCCGCCGGTCTCGGGCGGCGGTTATTTTACCGAACAGGACCCCGATTACCTGCTGACCGACATTCACCGTCAGGCACGCGACAACCCGATCATCCAGCTTGCCATGCAGATCCGCGAGGGCAAGGAAATCATGCATGGCGATTACGGTACCGCCAAGGTGATTTCCCGAAACGAGGTCAATCAGGAACTGGTGCTGGAGGCGGATCAGGTTCTGGTCGGCACCAACAAGACCCGCAAGCGCTATAATCAGCGCCTTCGGGAGTTGAAGGGTTTTACCGCCGACTATCCGCAATCGGGTGACAAGCTGGTCTGCCTGCGCAACGATCAGGTCAAGGGCCTGCTCAACGGCTCGTTGTGGCAGGTCATGAGTTCGTCCCGCGAAACCGTCAAGCCCGGCATCAATCTGATGATCCGGCCGGAAGACGACGATATGGACCGCGGCGCAGCCAAGATCAAACTGCTCAAGCAGTCTTTCGAGACCGAAGAGGAAATCCCGTGGTCGACGCGCAAGCGTTACGACGAGTTCGATTACGGTTATGCCCTGACGGTACATAAGGCGCAGGGTTCGCAGTGGAACAATGTCGTTTTGTTCGACGAAAGCTGGGCTTTTCGCGATACCCGTGAGCGCTGGCTCTACACGGCCGTGACGCGTGCAGCCGAAACGCTGACCATCGTGCGATAAACTCAGTTCGGCAACATGCCGGACAGGATTGCCTTTGCCGCCGCCTGATAGCGGTTTGCCGCATCAAGCTTGGTCATGATCGTGTCTTCCAGCCTCTGCAGTTCACCGCTGCAGATGCCGAGCGCCAATGCGAGGCTGCCGCCCTTGTAGCCTTCGGTCATCAGGCCAAGGCAGCGTTTTTCCATGTCGGAGAGCCGAGCCGGCGGCTCTGCTGTCGATAGCGCAGGCATAGGCTCCTCCTCGCTGCTCATGATCGTGCGAATCCGGGTAATTTTTCGAGTGATCAGCGATATTTCGGTGACCAGCCGTCTGCGATGGGTGGATAGGCAATCCCGAAACAGTTCATCGGCCTCCAACTGCGATTGCGTCAGGCTCAACCGTTCCATCAGGTCTTGAATATCGGCGAGCGTCATGCCGATTTCGCGACACGTATTGATGACCATCATGCGCATCACGCAGCCGGTGTCATAGATCCGCATCGTGCCTGTGCGTTCGGGGATAAGAAGGTTCTTTTCCTCGTAGAAATGCAGCGTGCGATGGGTGACGCCGAACAGATCCGCCATTTCGGCAATCGGTAGCGGTTGAGCCGGCAGGGCATCGATACCCGCCAGATGCGGCAGGAAACCGGCCGGGAAGGCCGACAGATGGGCTGGCACCTGCAGGGTGCCAAAAAGATCGAGACTTTCTCGCATGATGCTCCTTTGTCGCGCGAGACTGGTGCCGGCTTTGCACGGTCACCATTCAATCCCTCCCTGCTTCCCTCGAATCACCGAGGCGCAGCTTTTATGAGCAGATGGTGACATTTTCACCATCCGTAGTGAATCCTCACTCTCCATCCATAATAAGTTGTATTTTCTGTATTCTTCGCGCAGGCATCAATCGTGCTGCACGCGCGTTTTTGTCAAAAAACGTTGTGTGTGACGACGGATGGCTTAAAGCTCGCAAACGTTAAATGCCTTTGTGACCATCCCGTGGGGACGCCTGCTCATGCCGACTACGCTTTCCGTGAACGTCAATGCCATTGCCATGCTACGCAATCGCCGCGATCTGCCGTGGCCGAGCCTGGAACATCTCGGTCGGATCGCGTTGCAGGCGGGTGCGAGCGGACTGACCGTGCATCCGCGTCCCGACCAGCGGCATATCCGCTTTTCCGACCTGCCGGTTCTCCGCGCCTTGATCGATGACGAGTTTCCGCAGGCGGAATTCAATATCGAAGGTTATCCCAGCGAGGATTTTCTGGCGCTGTGCGAGCGTACCGAGCCGGAGCAGGTGACGTTGGTGCCTGACGACCCGGCACAGGCCACTTCGGATCACGGTTTCGACTTTCGTGCCGATCAGGAGATGTTGAAGCGGGTGGTTGGCCGGCTAAAGAGCAAGGGCATGCGGGTATCGTTGTTCGCGGATGGTGACGGCGATGTCGAGGCGGTGCGGCTGGCCAAATCGACAGGCGCTGACCGTATCGAGCTTTACACCGGTCCTTATGGCGGCTGTTACGAAGACGCGGCTGCCGGCGCTGCCATTCTGGAAAAGCTTGGGCAGACGGCGGATGCCGCAATCGCCGAGGGGCTTTCCGTCAATGCAGGGCATGACCTGACCGTGGCGAACCTTCCGGCACTGGTGAAGCGCATTCCGAAACTGGCGGAAGTCTCGATCGGCCATGGCCTGACGTCGGATGCGCTGGAGTTCGGCATGGCGGAAACCGTGCGGCGCTTCCGGCGCGCCTGCGGGCAGACAATCTGACGCAGTTTTCAAATTGACGATTATCAGTAAATAACCATATTGCGTCGCAGCATCCATATTGTCGATGCGTTTCCCGGAAGGAATGGTTGTGACTGAACATCGTGTTGTCGTCGTCGGCGGTGGCTTTGCAGGCCTGCAGCTTGTGCATTCTCTCAAAGGTGCTCCGGTCAAGATCACCCTCGTCGACCGACGCAATCATCACCTTTTCCAGCCGCTGCTCTATCAGGTCGCGACGACGGTTCTAGCGACTTCTGAAATCGCATGGCCAATCCGCCGCCTTTATCGCGATCGCCCGGATGTGACGACACTGCTGGACGAAGTGCTTGGTGTCGACCGCGCCAGCCGGACGGTGCAGCTGAAATCCGGCGAAGTGCTGGAATACGATACGCTGGTTCTGGCCACCGGTGCCCGCCACGCCTATTTCGGTCGCGACGACTGGGAAAGCGTGGCGCCCGGTCTGAAGACGCTGGAGGATGCGACCACACTGCGTCGCCGCGTGCTTCTGGCGTTCGAGCGTGCCGAACTGACCAACCGCACCGCCGAACTGGATGCGCAACTGACCTTCGCCATTATCGGCGCCGGCCCGACCGGAGTTGAAATGGCCGGCATGATCGCCGAACTGGCGCATCAGGTCCTGCCGTCGGAATTCCGCAAGATCGATACCAAGCGTACCCGCGTGCTTCTGGTCGAGGCCGGCCCGCGTGTGCTTCCGGCGTTTTCCGAGGATCTTTCGGCCTATGCTAAGTCGGCGCTGGAAAAGCTCGGCGTCGAAGTGCTGACCGGCAAGCCGGTGACGGCGATCACCGAGGATGGCGTGACGATCGGCGACACGTTCGTTCCGGCCCGCACCGTGATGTGGGCGGCCGGCGTTCAGGCGTCTCCGGCGGCAAAATGGCTGGATATCGAGGCCGACCGGGCAGGGCGTGCAGTCGTTGGTCCCGATCTCGCCATTGCCGACGATGCGAACATTTTTGTTCTCGGCGACACAGCGCTTGTCCTGCAGGACGGCAAGCCGGTGCCGGGCATTGCGCCGGCGGCAAAGCAGCAGGGCGCTTATGTCGCCAAACTTCTTCACGCGCGTCTTGCCGGCAAGCCGGTGCCGGGACCGTTCCGCTATCGCCATCAGGGAAGTCTGGCGACCATCGGCCGCCGTGCCGCCGTGATCGATTTCGGCAAGTTCAAGCTGAAGGGTGGGCTTGCCTGGTGGATCTGGGGGCTTGCCCACATCTACTTCCTGATCGGCAATCGCTCTCGCCTTGCGGTCGCATGGAGCTGGATGTGGACGCATATGTCGGGCCTGCACAGCGCCCGGCTGATCACCCAGAAGGAAACGCTGAAAGATGAATCCTGAGGCGGTTTACGCGTTTACGTGAGCGAAAAATCCACGGCCGCCTGTGCATGCACGGCGGCCGAATCTATTCCGGGAAGCGGCAGTTGCTTGGGGTCGAGCAGAAGGCAGATCTCCGTGCAGCCGAGTATGACGCTGTCGGCTCCGGACGCCTTTGCCTTGTCGATCATGCCGAGGGCTGTTTCGCGTGAGCTTTCCCTGACCGTGCCGGCACACAGTTCGTTGAAGATGATGTCGTGGATTGCGGTGCGGTCGTCCGGTTCAGGTGTCATGACGTCGATGCCGAGGGACGTCATGCGATCAGTATAAAAGCCATGCTCCATCGTGTAACGGGTGGCGAGCAGAAGCGGACGGCGCAGGCCTTGTGCGGCAAGCGCTTCGGCAGTTTCATCGATGATATGAATGAGCGGGATATCGACGGCCGCAGCCACCTGCGGGGCGACGAGATGCATGGTGTTGGTACAGATCAGCACGCAGGCGGCACCCGCCGCCTGAAGTCGTCTGGCGCTTGTCGATAGCGCATCGGCGGCCAGATCCCAGCGGCCGCTTTTCTGCATATCGACGATGTCTGCGAAATTTACCGAATGCATCATCAGGTCTGCCGAAGCAAAGCCGCCCATGCGGTCGCGCACCATCTCATTGATCAGCCGGTAATAGACTTCCGTGCTTTCAAAGCTCATGCCGCCGATCAGGCCGATGGTGCGCATTCATGTCTCCGTGAAAAGTGAGATTAGCTGCGACACGCTCTAGTCTCACTTCCACATTCTGGCAATCGCGGCTTAGCCAACCAGCGCGGCGCGGCTTTCCTCAAAGAATGCCTGCAGCGATTGCGGGTCGCGGCCGGTCAGCGCCTTGAAATCGCCGGTGACGAGGTCGAAATTGCCGGCGGCGACGTTGGCGTCTGCCGAGGCCAGCATGCGCACCACAAAATCCGGCAGGCCTGCGGCTGCCATGCCGGCGGCGAGCTGCTCGCCATTCACCTGTACCACGTCCAGAGGTTTTCCTGCAGCCTTGGAAACGATGGCTGCGATCTGATCGGCGTTGAGTGATTGCGAGCCGGTAAGGGTGAGCGTCTGGTTACCGGCAGGCGGGTTGGCGAGTGCGGCGGCGGCGGCGCGGGCGCAGTCGTCACGGGAGATATTGGCAACCTTGCCTTCGCCGGTCGCGGTGAACCATTTTCCGCCCTCAAGATTGTGCGGCATGCTCATCAGGTAATTGTCGTGATACCAGGCATTGCGCAGGATGGTGTAGCTGAGGCCGCTTGCCTTGATGGCTTCTTCGGTGCCGAGATGGTCGGGCGCGAAGCTCACCAGCGATTTGTCCGGGTTCGGCATCGACGTGTAAAGCACATGGCTCACGCCTGCCTTTTTGGCCGCGTTGACGGCATTGCTGTGCTGTTGCAGACGCGCCCCGGGAACGGCCAGTTCGTCGGTGGAAATGATCAGCACGCGCTCAACGCCGGTAAAGGCGGCTTCCAGCCCCGCTTCATCGGTGAAATCCGCCTTGCGGGCCTCGATGCCGAGTGCGGCCAGATCGGCCAGCTTGGAGGTGTCGCGGCTGGCTGCGACAATGTCTGCTGCCGGAACTTGCACAGTCTCCAGAAGGTGGCGGATGACGGCGCGGCCGAGTTGGCCATTGGCGCCGGTGACGAGAAGCTTTGCCATGAATGTTTCCTTATCCCTGATGTCTTCCTGAATGGAAGATATGTCGCTCTCAAAAAGAGACCAGGGATAGAATAGGAATTGACGTGCTTCTGTAAAGAAGGCAGTTTTTGGGGAGATCGTTACCTAAAGGGAACCACCTCATGAATACCAATGTCCGCGTTCCACAATTTGCCGGCAAGGAATGCGACATGTCCAACTGGGATGCCGGCAATTGCCCGGTGCGTGATGTCATCAACCAGATTTCCGGAAAGTGGTCGACGCTTCTGCTGCAGGCCCTGGCGGAGCGGCCCTATCGGTTTGGCGAGTTGCGGCGGCTGGTGCCGGATATTTCGCAGCGCATGCTGACCCAGACGCTGCGTGAATTGCAGCGGGACGGCTATATCGACCGCGAGGTCTTTCCCACCAAGCCGCCAAGTGTCGAATACCGGATGACGGAGCTCGGCATGTCGCTATTTCGGCCGCTGTCGCTGGTGCTCGATTGGGCGCAGGCCAATCATACGGCAGTGAAGGCGGCACGGGTGAAGTTCGATTCCGAGCTATAGGTCGCCGGCATTTGAATGCTGCCGAACTGGCTACAGTCAATTTTCAGGGAATTTGTTGCGCACATCCTCTTGACGACGCAATAAGCCGCAAGTACGAAGAACCGTACCGTACGGTACCTATTCCGTACGTCGCCGTTTTGAGGAAAACATCGTGCCCGCTGACACCGCCACATCGGCAAAGTTTACGCCGCGCCAGAGCGCCGTTCTGGCCGAGGCACTGCGTCTTCTCGTCGAAGGTGGAGACAAGGCGCTGACGACCTCCGGTCTGGCGCGGGCTGCCAACTGTTCCAAGGAAAGCCTGTACAAATGGTTCGGTGACCGCGACGGTCTGCTGGCAGCAATGATTTCGTTCCAGCAGAGCAAGGTGCGCACGGCGGATCGCAGCGGCGAGCGCCTGAGCACGGACGCTCTGCGCGAACATCTCGAGATTTTTGCGCGTGATCTGCTGGAAGTTCTGGCCGGCGATGTTTCGCTGGCGCTGAACCGGCTGGCGATCGGGCAGTCGAGCCGCGATGGCTCCAAGCTTGGAAAGATGTTGCTCGAGCATGGTCGTCGTGAAATCGACCGTCGGGCGAGGGCGCTGATCGACACCGGAAAGCGCTCCGGCCTGCTGCGTTTTCACGATGCCGACGAGGCTTACCATACATTTTACGGTCTGGTCGTTTCCGACCTGCATGTGCGCATGCTGCTCGGCGAGTCAGGCCTCAAGGACAATGGCCGGCAGGCGCAAAAGGCTGTCGAGGCCTTTCTCCTCCTGCACGGAACCAACAAGGATACCGTGGAGGCCGTTCGTGCCTCCTCGGCGCGATAACAACCTTAGTCACACGCCGGATGCCTGATGGACCGGCAGAACAAACCGCTCGCATAGGGAAGGAATTTTAGGATGCGCGTTTATTACGATCGTGATGCCGACATCAACCTCATCAAGTCCAAGAAGGTCGCCATCATCGGCTACGGTTCCCAGGGTCGCGCGCACGCGCTGAACCTGAAGGATTCCGGCGCCCAGAACATGGCGATCGCTCTGAAGGCCGGTTCGGCAACAGCCAAGAAGGCTGAAGCCGATGGCTTCAAGGTCATGACGGTTGCTGAAGCGGCCGGTTGGGCCGACCTTATGATGATGGCAACGCCTGACGAACTGCAGGCCGACATCTACCGCGACGAAATTGCCGCCAATATCCGCGACGGTGCCACCATCGCATTCGCGCACGGCCTCAACGTGCATTTCGGCCTGATCGAGCCGAAGGCTTCGATCGATGTCGTCATGATCGCACCGAAGGGCCCGGGCCACACGGTTCGCGGCGAATACCAGAAGGGCGGCGGCGTTCCTTGCCTCGTTGCCATCCACCAGAACGCTTCGGGCAATGCGCTTGAACTGGCTCTGTCCTACGCCTGCGGCGTTGGTGGCGGCCGTTCGGGCATCATCGAGACGACGTTCAAGGAAGAGTGCGAAACCGATCTTTTCGGCGAGCAGGTCGTTCTGTGCGGCGGTCTGGTCGAGCTGATCCGCGCCGGCTTCGAAACGCTGGTCGAAGGCGGTTACGCCCCGGAAATGGCCTATTTCGAGTGCCTGCACGAAGTGAAGCTGATCGTCGACCTGATCTATGAAGGCGGCATCGCCAACATGAACTACTCGATCTCGAACACAGCCGAGTGGGGCGAATACGTCACCGGCCCGCGCATCATCACTGCCGAAACCAAGGCTGAAATGAAGCGCGTTCTGACCGATATCCAGACCGGCAAGTTCACCTCGGACTGGATGCAGGAATACCGTGCCGGCGGCGCCCGCTTCAAGGGTATCCGTCGCCTCAACGACAGCCACCAGATCGAGGAAGTCGGCACCAAGCTGCGCGCCATGATGCCCTGGATCGGCAAGAACAAGCTGGTCGACAAGGCCGTCAACTAAACGGCTAATGCCTGGTCGACCGTTGTGATCGACTGACAGAAAATGCCGCGCAGGGAAACCTTTGCGCGGCGTCTTGCGTTTCAGGCCTTGGGTGGAACAACACCCTTGGTGAGAATAAAGCAGCCGTAAAAACGGGTTTCCCCGGTCGCGATGACGCAATAGGCCTGTTTGGCCTTTTCGTAGAATGCGAAGCGCTCGATGCCGTACATCGGTGCTGAGTGACCTTCCGCCGCATCGATTTGCGACTGAACTTCGCGCTGGATCTCCGGGATGGTGTCGGGTTCGCCGATCACCTCCATGCGCCCGACCGATGGCTGCAACGGAGTGTCGAGCGGCAGGACCGACAGGATGGCCTGCATGGCGCGTTCGGCCGAAACATTGTCGATCCGCAGCAGGCGCCCCAGCGTCGTTTGCCGTGCGATCGAATCGGATGGAAAATTGGTATCGGCCAGTACGAGTGCGTCGCCATGGCCCATGGATCTGAGAGCATGAAGGACGTCGGCATTGAGCGCGGGGTCCAGGTTTTTCAGCATGATCTTCCTCCTTGATCATAAGGAGAACCGTGGTGACATACTTGCCGCCGACTGAGAAGCTACGGGTATCCAAGGCGATTTGAAAAAATCAAAAAAATCGCAAAACATCGATAGGTCAGCATTGCTGACCTGTCGGAACTTCTGTAAAGCTAAAGCCAACAAAATTGAAATAAGAGGAAACATCCCGTGCTTGATTGGGAACATATCTTCGCCACGCGTTCCGGCCGCATGAAGGCTTCGGAAATCCGCGAGCTTTTGAAATTGCTGGAACAGCCGGACATCATCTCGTTTGCCGGCGGCATTCCGGATCCGGCGCTGTTTCCGGCGGAAGAATTCAAGGCGGCCTATGCCGATATCTTTTCCGGTGCGCAGGTGAATTCGGCGCTGCAATATTCGGTGAGCGAAGGCTACAAGCCGCTGCGCGACTGGATTGTTGCGGACATGGCCAAGATCGGCATCGACTGTTCGGCCGACAACGTGTTCATCACCTCCGGCTCGCAGCAGGCGCTCGACTATTTCGGCAAGCTGTTTCTGTCGCCGAACGATACGGCGCTGGTCACATGGCCGACCTATCTTGGCGCGCTTTCGGCCTTTAATGCCTATGAACCGCATTACGATCAGCTGTCTCTCAACGGCAACCGCACGCCGGCAGCTTATCGCGAGACGGCATCCAAGGCTGGCGGCGCGGTGAAGTTCGCCTATCTCTCGGCCGACTTCTCAAACCCCACAGGTGAGACGATCGACCTTGCCGGCCGTGAAAAGCTGCTGGCGCTGGCCGACGAACTGGATATCGCCATCCTCGAAGACGCGGCCTATCAGAACCTGCGTTTCGACGGTGAAGCCATCGCGCCGATCCTGGCGCTCGACATTGCGCGCAGCGGCGGCATTGAAAACACCCGCACCATCTATAGCGGCAGTTTTTCGAAAACGCTGGCGCCGGGTCTGCGCGTCGGTTTCGTCGTCGCTGCCATGCCGGTCATCCGCAAGCTGGTTCTGATGAAACAGGCGGCCGACCTGCATTCCTCGACGATCAACCAGATCGCCGTCGAACATGTCGCCTCGCGCGGTTTCGCCGAGCAGGTCGCCAAGATCAAGCGTGTCTACAGTGGTCGTCGCGACGCCATGCTGGCGGCGCTCGAAAAATACATGCCCAAGAACACCAGCTGGACGAAGCCGGAAGGCGGCATGTTCGTCTGGGTGACGTTGCCGGAGGGCATGGACGGCGCCGAGCTGCTGGCGAAATCGCTGGCAACCGAAAAGGTGGCCTTCGTGCCGGGCAAGGCGTTTTTTGCCGATGGCAGCAATGCAAACACGCTGCGCGTCTCGTTCTCCTGCGCCAATGACCAGATGATCGACGAGGGCATCAAGCGCCTTGGCCGTCTGGTTGCCAATGCCTCGGTGACCGATCACGAAAGCCTGCCGATCATCTGATCGACGATCACGATAGATGTCGAGAAAGGGCGGATCCACAGGCGATTCGCCCTTTTTTCGTAACTGTTGCCGTCCGCGGCAAACACTGTCACATGAGTGTCGTTGAATGTGTGTTTAAGCGCGTCAGCTCAAACAGGATGACCCTCATGAAAAAGCTTCTGTCCACCTTTACGGCGCTCGTGGCGCTCGGCTTCGCAGGCGTCGTCAACGCTGCCGATCTGGTGGTCTATACCAGCCAGCCGAATGCCGACGCACAGGCAACCATTGATGGCTTCAAGGCTGCCAATCCGGGCGTCGATGTCGAATGGGTCCGCGACGGAACCCCGCAGATCATGGCAAAGCTGAACGCCGAACTTGCTGCCGGCAACCCGGTTGCCGACGTTCTGCTGATCGCCGACACGGTCACCTTCGAGCGGATGAAGGCTGCCGGCCAGCTGCTCGCCTACAAGTCGCCGGAAGCCAAGAATTTCGATGCCTCGCTTTATGACGCTGACGGCTTCTATTATTCGACCAAGCTGATCACCACCGGCATCATGTACAACACGCAGGCTGCCATGAAGCCGGAAAGCTGGGCCGATCTTGCCAAGCCGGAAGCCAAGGGCCTCGTCACCATGCCGAGCCCGGTTGCTTCGGGTGCTGCTCTCATCCACGCCCAGACACTTGCCGGTGTCGAAGGTCTCGGCTGGGACTACTACAAGGACCTCAAGGCCAACGGCGCTGTTGCAGCCGGCGGTAACGGCGGCGTGCTGAAGGCAGTCGCTTCTGGCGAAAAGGCTTACGGCGTCGTCGTCGATTATATGCCGATCCGCGAGAAGGCCAAGGGCGCGCCGGTCGAGTTCGTTTTCCCGAAGGAAGGCGTTTCCGCCGTCACCGAGCCGGCGGCAATCCTGTCCTCGACCAAACATCAGGACAACGCCAAAAAGTTCATGGACTATCTGCTGTCGGAAAACGGCCAGAAGATTGCCGCCGGTCTCGGCTATATCCCGGCCCGTAACGGCATCGACCTGCCGGCCGGTTACCCGGCACGCGACAAGATCAAGGTCCTGCCGCTCAATGCTGCCGATGCGCTCAAGAATTCGGAAAAGGACGTAAAAACCTTCTCCGATATCTTTGGCACCAAGGGCTGATATAAAGCCTGATGTTCCGATCTCAGAATCGAGGAAACAGCCAGCCCCGCTGGCTGTTTTCCTTTGTCGTCATGGTGATCTTCTTCCTCAGCGTTTTGCCGCTGGGAAGACTGGCCATGACCGGCATTTCATCTGCCTTCGATGGCGGTGCACGTGAACTCCTGTCCGATCCGGCCGTGTGGCAGGCGGTGTATGACACGCTCACCACGTCCTTCCTCGGCATGATTGCGGCCGTCATCCTCGGTGGTGGTTTTGCGCTGCTGCTGACGCTGTTCGATGTGCGCGGCAAAACCGCCCTCGGTTTTCTCTTCATGCTGCCGACGATGATCCCGCCGCAGGTGACGGCGCTTGCCTGGATCGGCATGACCGGACCTTCGAGTGCGCTTCTGAAAGCGATCGGTATGGCGCCAGCGCTCGGCAGCCCGCAGCCGCTTTATTCGATCGGCGGCATCGCGCTTCTCTATGGCGTGCAGAACGCGCCGCTCGTTTTCCTGTCGTTGCGCGCCGGCCTGCTGGCGTTGCCGCGTGACGGTGTGGAGGCCGCAAGGCTGTCCGGCGCTTCGTCCTGGCAGGTTCTGAAGGATGTCATTCTGCCTTTGTCTCTGCCGGGCTTCGTGGCGGGCGCGGCAATTGCCTTCGTGTCCTGCGTCGGCAATTTTGGCATTCCCGCCATTCTCGGCATTCCGGCATCGATCTACACGCTGCCGACGCTGATCTACTCGAAATTCGCGGCCTTCGGACCGGGCACATTCGGCGACGTGTCGCTGCTTTCCGGCCTGATCGCCATTCTGTCGGTGATCGGCCTGACGGTCGAGGAGCGGGTGTTGCGTGGCCGCGATTACCGCGTCATCGGGCTTTCGGGGCAGGTGGCGATGTTCCGTCTCGGCAACTGGCGGCTGCTGGGCGAACTGGTTCTGTGGCTGCTGATCTTCATCATGCTAGTCATGCCGCTGACGGCATTGATCGCAAGCTCGCTGGCGCCGGCCTATGGTGTGCCGCTGACGCCGGCCACCGCGACGCTCGACGCCTATCGCGAAGTTCTGTTCAAACAGGCGATCACCCGTACGGCCTTCGTCAATTCGGTGTTCCTGTCGCTGGCAACGGCGGTCGGCCTTCTCGTGGTGACGGTCCTGACGGGCTATTATCTCGTGCGCTCGAAAAGCCGACTGGCGCCTGTTCTATCGGCGCTGGCGGAAATTCCCTATGCGCTGCCGGGTATCGTTCTGGCCGTAGCGCTG
This sequence comes from Neorhizobium sp. JUb45, assembly GCF_004343585.1. Lineage (GTDB taxonomy): Bacteria > Pseudomonadota > Alphaproteobacteria > Rhizobiales > Rhizobiaceae > Neorhizobium. The sequence goes on from NZ_SLYW01000001.1 coordinate 1,102,216, forward strand.
ATCCTGGTTTTCGCCGCACCGATCCCGATCATCGGCATTTCCATCTACGGCACGATCTGGATCATCCTGATCGCTTACTTCTCGAGCTTCTTCGCGGTCAGCCTGAAACCGGTGGTGAGTGCCTTCCGTCAGCTCGATCCATCACTGGAAGAGGCGGCTCGCCTTTCCGGTGCCGGTTTCGGGCGGCGACTGATCGATATCGTCGTGCCGCTGGTGGCACCGGCGGCGGGTGCGTCGGTCATTCTCGTCTTTCTCATTGCCTGCAACGAGCTCACCGTGTCTGCCATTCTCTGGTCGGCCGGCACGCAGACGCTCGGCGTGGCGATTTACAATCTCGATGATAGCGGCAGTTTCAACCTCGCTGCAGCGCTTTCCGTCCTCGTTGTGATCATGGTGATTGCGATGATGCTGGTGCTGGAACTGATGGCCAAGAAACTTCCGAAAGGTGTGGTACCGTGGCGAAGCTGATCCTCAACCGCCTTTCCAAGGCATTCGAAACCGGCGGCCGTCCGGCCGTCAACGACGTGTCGCTGGAGGTCCGTGATGGCGGTTTTCTGGCTTTGCTCGGCCCATCCGGCTGCGGCAAGACCACGGTGTTGCGCATGATCGCCGGCTTCGAGCAACCCACCGATGGTGCGATCCTTCTGGGTGACCGGGTGCTCGCCGATGCCGGCGAGATGGTGGCGCCGGAACATCGCAACATGGCGATGGTGTTCCAGTCCTACGCATTGTGGCCGCACATGAGCGTGGCGGACAATGTCGGATATCCGCTCAAGGTGCGTGGCATTTCAGGCAACAAGAAAAAAGCCAAGGTGCGCGAGGCGCTCAACGCCGTGCGGCTCGAAGCCTATGCCGATCGTCGTCCGGCCGATCTGTCCGGCGGCCAGCGGCAGCGCGTCGCACTTGCGCGCTGCCTTGTCACCGAACCGGATGTGGTTCTGCTCGACGAACCGCTTGCCAATCTCGACCGGCATCTGCGCCAGGAGATGGAAGAGACTTTTCGCGAGTTCCATGCGCGTTCGGGCGCGACGATGATCTACGTCACCCACGATCAGGCCGAAGCCATGGCGCTTGCGACCGACGTGGCGGTGATGTCGGAAGGCAAGCTGCTGCAGGTGGCAAGCCCTCAGGAAATCTACGCGCGGCCGGAAGGGCGCCTGGTCGGCGGGCTGGTCGGGCAGGGCGCAATACTGAAATGGCCGGCGGCATCCGCGAAAAACCGGTTGCTCGACTGGGAGAATTTGCAGCAACTACTGAGCAGTTCGGATTCCGCCGAATGCGCCGACATCCTCGTGCGTCCGCAGGATGTCGAGATCAGCGGTGAAGGCATGCCCGCGACCGTCACATCGGTGCTGTTCGAAGGAGAACGTTACGCGCTGAAGCTGACGCTCGGCGACGAGCAGATATTGCGGGCCTTCAGCCGGCAGCCGGTGCAGGTGGGCGACAAGGTCTCCATCATCCTGCGATCCGCCTGGAGGCTCTGACAGGTAGCCAGCCACATTTCAGGTGGCTAAGGTGCCGACTGCAATAGGGAAATATCGATGTCTCTTCGCCTCGGCACCTTCAATATCGAAAACCTGATGACACGCTTCGATTTCACAGGCTGGCGTAACCGGCTGCGTCAGGACCGCGTGTTGCAACTGTTCGAGGTTGGCAGCAAGGAAGTTTACGAACAACTTGAACAGGCGCGGCTGATTGCCGAGACCGACGATACCCGTCAGCTTTCGGCGCTTGCCATCGCCGATGCAGATGCCGACATCCTCTGCCTGCAGGAGGTCGACAACATGCCGGCCCTGCAGGCGTTCGAATACGGTTATCTCTACCGTATGGTCGGCAACGGTTATCTCCAGAAGTTTCTGGTCGAGGGCAATGACGGGCGCGGCATCGATGTTGCCGTGCTGATGCGCGAGGAGACGCGTTCGGGTCAGAAGATCGAGGTCGTCGATGTGCGCAGCCACGCCATGCTGACCTATCAGGATCTCGATCTCTTCAACGATGAACTGGCGCTGATCAACAAACCAACCGACAAGATTTTCAAACGTGACTGCCTGGAACTGGAGCTGAAAATCGGGGGCAAGCCGTTTTCGCTCTACGTCGTTCACTTCAAATCGATGGGCAATGCCCGCGATAACAGGGATGGTCGGCTGGGGACGATGGCAGTCCGCGCCGCCGAGGCGAAGGCAGTTCGTCTCATTATCGAAAAGCATTTGGGCAAAGACGGCGCGCGCACCGGCAACTTCGCCATTTGCGGCGACATGAACGATTATCAGGAGCGTGTGAAAGTCATCGGCACCCGTCGCAGCGGCTATCAGTTCGAGCCGGTGCGCGAGGAGGTGAGTGCGCTCGATGTGTTCAGTCACGACGGATTCGCCGAAAATGTCATGTCACGGCGTGACGTCATGGACCGCTGGACGCTCTACCATGCGCGTGGGCCACAGGAGCAGCATCTCTGCCAGCTGGACTATATCTGGCTGTCATCGGCGCTCGCTGCCGCCAATCCATCCGCCGTGCCCGACATTATCCGAAATGGCCAGCCGTTTCGCACCGTGTTTCCACCGGGGCAGGAGGTCGAGCGCTTTCCGCGCGTCGGCTGGGACCGGCCAAAAGCCTCCGATCATTGCCCCGTAGTTCTGGAGTTCGACCTGATATGACGATCAAGCCCGACGGCATCTGGCCGCCGCCCGCCAATCCTGTCCGGATCGATGCGGTCGAACTGCACATGGCTGAGGGACCGCATCCCGTTTTCACGGCGAACCGGCAGGCGATCGAGGAAAACTGGCAGGTGGAGGCCGCAGCCAATCCCTACCTCTTCAACGGCGACATGGTCTTGCAACGACATCTGGCCTTCGACGATGGCGTGATCCGGGGTGTCGCGCATGTGATCCCCTATTCGACACTGCTCTGGTGGCGCAAACAACCTCATCCCGATGGCGCACTGCATCTGTTCGGCTTTGCGGTGCTGGTATCATCCGATGGCGCCATCATCGCCATCCGCATGAGCGAGCGCACGGCCAATCCGGGGCAGGTCTATTGCGCAGCCGGTTCGCTGGACCTTAGCGACATCGTCGATGGCAAGCTCGACCTTGTCGGCAACATGCGCCGCGAGGTGCGCGAGGAAACCAGCCTTGATCTCGATGAGGCACTGGCCGATCGACATTTTTATGCCAGCCATGCCGATAACCGCATCGTCGTTTTCCGCTTCTACCGGTTTTCCGTGACGGCCGACGAGATGGTCGCGCGGATCGAAAACCACATGCTGCACGATAGCGAGCAGGAGATCGAAGGCGTCGTCGTCATTCGATCGGCGGCGCGGGAGCCCCATCGCTATAACCCGCTGATGTACCCGATCCTCGACATGTTTTTCGGCTCTATGGACAATTGAACAAACAGGGTTGCGTCGCGAAAAACGGTGGGGCAGTTTGGCGCCATCGATATCGACAGAGAGGTTCGCTGTGGCTCGCCGCTATGCCATCTACGACGTTTTCACCGAGAAGCGACTTGCGGGAAATCCGCTGGCAGTCATCTTCGATGGCGACGGTCTCTCCGACGAGGCGATGCAGGCGATAGCCAAGGAAATGAACCTCTCCGAAACCGTGTTCGTGCAACTGGCGGACAATCCGGCTCATGCGGCGCGTCTGCGTATCTTTACGCCCGGCAAGGAACTGCCGTTTGCGGGCCACCCGACGGTTGGCAGCGCAGTCGCTTTGACCGAGCTTGAGCGTGGAACGAATGCCGGCGACGTCGATCTCGTCTGCATGATCGAGGAAAAAATCGGGCCGGTTCGCTGCGCGGTGAGGCTGCGCAAGGGGGCGGTCGGTTTTGCCGAGTTCGACCTGCCGCGCAAACCGAGCCGGATCGAGCTGCCGCTCGATCTTCAGGGGCTTGCCGATGCGCTCAGTGTGCAGGTGAGCGAGCTGGCCTTTGAAAACCATGTGCCTTCCATCTGGAGCGCCGGTGTGCCGTTCCTGATGTTGCCGCTGCGCAATATCGCTGCCGTGCAGAACATGGAATTCGACGTCACGCTTTGGGAAAAGGCGGCGCCTTTCGTGGAAGGGGCGCTGGCGTCTGCCTATGTCTATTGTCGCGGCGGCACGCATCATCAGGCCAAATTTCACGCCCGGATGTTTTCACCCGATATGGGAATAGCCGAGGATCCGGCAACCGGTGGCGCCGTGGCTGCTCTGGCCGGTGCGATCCGCCATTTCGATGCGCTGCCGGATGGTCATCACCCCGTTTTGATCGAACAGGGTGTAGAGATGGGCCGCCCTTCCTACATTTACCTGCATATCGACGTCAAAGATGGTGAGATCGGCCGTGCCCGTATCGGCGGACACGCGGTGAAGGTCGCTGAAGGCTCGTTGATCCTCTGAACAGGTACCGTCGACAGCTTCCGATTCGTAATGGGACACGTTTTCAACTTTTAGTGTAAGTGTTTGCGAAAACTTCGTAAAAATATTTGAGCGAATTGGGAACAAAGCCATGTCCCAGCCGTTTTGAGGCGTTCGACGGAGACGCGGAAAAATGACGACGGCAATTGTTGAGGTGGCGGTGAAAAACGGTGACAAGCGGATCGCGCTTGGCATCATGGATATCGTTCATGCGACTGTATCCGAGCACGGCAGCCTCGAATTTTCCAATCCATGTCGAGAGAACCGTGTCGGGGCGAGCGACCTGCCGCCTTTTATCGGGCGCGGCCGGTTCGTGCCTCTTTTCGACCGGAACTGAGATTCCCATCTAGCTGGAAAAGAAAACGCCGGCGGGTTTTATTCCGCCGAGCATGGTTTCGGCGTGAGGAGCGTCGGCGCCGGTTACAAACCTCGAATATGCGTAGGCATGACTTAGGAGTTGAAATGATCAGAAGCGAAAAGAGGCGAAGCGAGGAGCCTCTGGATTCGAATGATCTGCTGCGATGCCAGCAGGTATTCGAGGAGCTGAAGCGAGATTTTGGTGATGTCGAGGATGCCGAGGAGGTCAATCGACTGGCTGCCATTACCATAGAGCTCTATCGACAAGGCGTGCGCCGCAAGGACCAGCTGCGCACCATGGTGGCCGCCGCCCGCGGGCGCTGAGCCGGCCTGAAGTACGCGTTTGTTGCCAACATTTTTATCGTCATTCAGCAGCCGGTGAACCTCTCCACCGGCTGCTTGCGGTTCGGGCATGGCGCCTTATAACGGTTGGCGGGAAAACATGGTCCTTGCGACCGGGAGGAGAATGAATGCCGCTGCCGAAGATTTTCGAGAGCCTGCGACTGCCAGCCATTGCCGCGCCGATGTTTCTGGCGTCCGGGCCAGATCTCGTCGTTGAAGTCTGCCGTTCCGGTCTGGTCGGCACGTTTCCGGCATTGAACCAGCGCACGACCGAAGGGTTTGTCGAGTGGCTCACCGAGATCAAGTCCCGACTTTCAGCGGTTCCGAATGCGGCACCCTATGGCGTCAACCTGATCGTTCACCGCTCCAATCCGCGGCTGGAACCGGATCTCCAGAAAATCGTCGAACACAAGGTACCACTGATCATCACCTCGCTCGGCGCCGTGCCCGATGTCGTCAAAGCCGTGCACTCCTATGGGGGCCTTGTCTTTCACGACGTCATCAGCCGTCGCCACGCGGAAAAGGCTGCTGAGGCCGGTGTGGATGGCATCATTGCCGTCACGGCAGGCGCTGGTGGTCACGCCGGTACACTCAGCCCGTTTGCGCTGATCCCGGAAATTCGTTCCTTCTTCGATGGCACGATCCTTCTGTCCGGCGCCACCAGCACCGGTGCGCAGATCGCGGCTGCACGCGTGATGGGAGCCGACATGGCCTATCTCGGCACGCGTTTTCTGGCGACGAAGGAAGCGACGATCAGCGAGGAACAGAAACGCATGACGGTGGATGCAAAGGCCGCCGACATCTTTTACACGCCGGCCATTTCAGGTGTTGCTGCAAACTTCCTGCGGCCAAGCCTTGTCGCGGCCGGGCTTGATCCCGACAATCTCGTCAACCATGGCGCAATGGATCTCGGCAATGAGGCGAAGGCCTGGAAGACCGTGTGGTCGGCCGGGCAGGGCGTTGCCTCGCTCAAGGATGTGCCGGGTGCCGCAGAACTCTGCGAGCGGCTGATCGCGGAATACGCGCAGGCGATGGCGCAGGCGGGCGCTGATCCGTTCGCGGCGAAGGCGACCTCTATCTGATGCCGTTTCAGCGGATGAGGATGGCGCGGAAATCGTTGACATTGGTGCCGCTCGGGCCGGTCACGAAAAGGTCGTCGATCGCGTCAAAGGCGGAATAGCTGTCATTGCCGTCGAGCAGTTTTCTCGGGTCGAGGTTTTCGGCCCGAAGGCGGCGGATTGTCGTGCCGTCGCAGAAAGCGCCGGCATTGCTTTCCGAGCCGTCGACGCCGTCGGTATCGGCTGCCAGCACGTCGATATCGAAACCGTCGATGGCGAGCGCCATGGCAAGCGCAAATTCGCCGTTGCGTCCGCCGCGACCGCCCTTGCTTCGAAGCGTGACAGTGGTTTCTCCGCCCGATAGCAGCACGACCGGCTTGGTGAAGGGGCGGTCACGTGTGGCGATCTCACGCGAGATTGCGGCATGCACCTGGGCGACGTCTCGTGCTTCACCTTCCATCTCATCGGACAGGATGGCGGCTTCGATGCCTTCGTTTCTCGCAGCAGCGGCCGCAGCCTCCAGCGACACCGCTGCCGAGGCAACGATGTGGTGGCTGTGATCGGCAAAGACCGGATCATCCGGGTGCGGTGCATCTGCCCGCTCCGAGTTGAGATGATCAAGTGCTGCCTGTGGCAGGGCGAGCCTGTACTGGCGGACGATATCGAGTGCGTCGTGGCGGGTTGAGCTGTCCGGCACCGTCGGGCCGGAGGCGACATGGGCCGGGTTATCGCCGGGAATGTCGGAGACGATGAGGCTGACGACGCGGGCACGTGTTGCGGCTGCCAGCCGGCCGCCCTTGATGGTCGACAGATGTTTGCGCACGACATTCATGGCAGCGATCGGCGCGCCTGAGGCAAGCAGCATTTCATTGAGAGCGATCTCGTCGTCAAGTGTCAGGCCTTCCGGGGGTGCCGGCAACAGCGCCGAGCCGCCGCCGCAGATCAGCGCGATCACGAGATCATCAGGCGTGAGGCCGGAAATCGTCTCGACCAGGCGCTTTGATGCGGCAAGCCCGGCAGCGTCAGGCACGGGGTGGGCGGCTTCGATCACCTCGATCTTCTCGGTTTCACAGCCATAACCGTAACGCGTCACCACGACGCCGGAGAGCGGCTCTTGCCACAGCGTTTCCAGCGCCTGCGCCATCTGCGCCGCACCCTTGCCTGCTCCGATCACCACGGTTCGGTCCTTGGGCTTTTGCGGCAGGTGCGCGCGAATGCCTTCAAGCGGATCGGCGGCGCGCACGGCGGCATCAAACAGCGAGGCGAGGAAAGCGCGGGGTTCGAACATGGCGGTCTCCGTGTGTGTTCTGTCAGCTTTCCTGTCACGAAAATCAGGCTGCCGAAAGACGTATTTCGATGATCCGTTTATCCGCGGCTTTCTGCATAACAGTCGGCGATGGCGCTGCTGGCTGCGCCAAGATCGACCTTGTGTCCCGCCATGATCAAGGCCATGCCATAGGCCGAAACCGCACCCAGCACGACGTCGAAGCGGGCAAGTTGGCCGGTATGGGTGAGCCGGACGAGCTTTTCCGCACCCGGACCTACGCCGGTTGCAAGCGGCTGGCCGAGATGTGCGACGCTGGTTATCAACGTTTCCGGTGAAAGGCCGTCGGGCACTTCCACAGCCGTCACGAGATTGGAAGCGGTATCCGCTGCCGCCCAAGCGGGCGCCCCCAGCGCGGCAAGTCCCGCGCGGGTCGCTTTGGCGGCGAGCGTGTGCCGGGCGATCACGGCATCCATCCCCTCGGCCTCCACGCGATCCAGTGCGGCGTCCAGCGCATGCCATTCCAGATTGACGGTGGTGCCGGCAAGCGGGCCGCGACCATTGTCGATCCAGAGTTTTAGATCCGACAGTGACAGGATGGAATTGACCGGTCCTTGCGGCTTCTCAATCCGCTCCCATGCGGCGGGGCTGATGGACAGGGCGGAAAGGCCAGCCGGACCCGCCAGCGCCTTCTGCGGGCCGATGACGGCGATATCGATGCCGAGGGTATCGACGTCGAGATCATGGCCGCCGACCGATGCAACGGCATCGACTATGGTGATGAGGCCGTGCGCTCGGGCCATAGCCATGATGTCCGCCAGCGGGTTGCAGATGCCGCTTGCCGATTCCGCATGCACCAGCGACAGCACGCTGGCATCCGGGTGTGCCGCCATGGCGGCTGCGACGGCGTCGATGCCGATGGCACGGGCGGCCATCGCGGTGACATCGATGACCTCGCCACCTGCGCGTCGCATCCATTCGCCGAACCACTGCCCATAGGGGCTGGTGACGATGTTGATCGCCTTCACGCCGGGGCGCATGATGCTCGTGGCGGCGGCCTCAAGTGCGACTACGGCCTCGGCCTGTACCATCACCAAGTCATTGCGGGTGTTCATGAGGGCGGCAAGGCGGTCGGCGATCACGGCATAACGATTTCCGGGGAAGGCCGGTATGTCGAGAAAGGGGCTCCAGCGGTCAAGGCTCATGGGTCGGTTCACTTTTCTGCATCGTGTTTGTCGGGCGTCCGCCGGGTGTCAGGCGCGGTACCGCCGCAATCAGCGCGCGGCCGGCCGCCGACGATGGATGGTTGATGATATCAGTCGTATTTCCGGTTTCGACGATCCTGCCGGCATCCATGATCGCAAGCCGGTGAGACACGGCGCGCAGAACGGCGAGATCATGCGAGATGAACAGATAGGAGATGCCGTTTTCGCGCTGCAACTCGACCAGCAGTTCAAGAATGCGGTTGCGCAATTGCACGTCGAGGGCCGACACGGCCTCATCGAGCACGACAAGCGACGGTCGGGAGGCGATGGCGCGGGCGATGGCCACTCGCTGGCGCTGGCCACCGGAGAGTTCGCGCACCGGCCGCGTGGCATGGGCCGATGACAGGCCGACGCGTTCCAGAAGTCGGGCAATTTCGGAAGAACGTTCAGCTTTTGCGACGATGCCATGGATGCGAAGCGGATCGCCGAGTGCGTCGTTGACGGTGGCGCTTGGGTGGAAGGCGCCGAGTATGTCCTGAAACACCATCTGTATGCGGCCGCGGCGGTGGCGCAGGTCGCTGCCCTTGAGAGAAAGCCAGTCGCTGCCCTCAAAGGTTATCCCGCCCGCATCCGGTTCGATCAGGCGTAGCAGCAGCCGGGCCAGCGTGGATTTACCGCTTCCCGATGCACCGGCAATGCCGAGCGTTTCGCCAGTGCCGAGAGAAAATGACAGGCCATCGACGGCGGCGACATCTCGCTCAGCCGACACAAAACGTTTTCTCAAGTTCTCGACGGAGAGCAGGGTCTTCATCGGCGCTGCCCGCCGATCAAGGGGGCAGATGTGAGGTCGAAATGTCCCGCCAGCAGGTTCCGCGTGTCGTCGCTTTTCGGATCGGCCAGGATGTCGGACACCGGTCCGATCTCGACAAGTCGGCCATCCTTCAAGACGGCGATACGGTCGGCGAGATTGGAGGCGAGTGCGATATCGTGCGTGACGAAAATGAGCGTCATCGCCGCCTCGCTGACAAGGCGATCCAGCAGGGCGGTAATCTCCGCCTGAACGACGGTGTCGAGCGCGCTGGTCGCCTCATCGGCAATCAGGATCGACGGGCGGCTGGCGATCGCGGCGGCAATGGCGACACGCTGGCGCTGGCCGCCGGAGAGCTGGCGCGGATAGGCGCGCATGACTGCTGACGGGTTGGGTATACGAACATGATCCAGCAGCATTTCTGCATGCGCATAGGCTGCCTTCCAGCTCATACCGAGATGTCTTTTCGCCCCCTCCGCCACCTGTTCGCCGATGCGCAGGACTGGGTTGAGGCTGGCCGACGAATCCTGAAAGACGAAGCCGATATCGCGGCCGGGCCGCGGTGCCCGTTCGGACGACCATTGAATGTCGCCATCCCTGACTGCGTTGTCCGGCAATAGGCCCGCGAGTGCGCGTGCAAACGTGCTTTTGCCCGATCCGCTTTCGCCGACGATGGCAAGGCGTTCACCGCCGATGAGGTCAAGCGAGACGTGGGTGAGAGCTGTGTTGTGACGGTAGCGAACCGACAGATCGGTGATACGGCAGAGCGGTTCGGTCATGGGGCCGCTCCGTTCCGCAGTTTGCCTTGCATTGCCGGACCGTCGCCGGCCAGCGCTTTCGCCAGACCTTCGCTGAGCAGGTATACGCCGACGACCGTGATGATCAGGGCAAGGCCGGGCAGGATCGAAAGCCACGGCGAGGAGCGCAGGACATTGCGGCCCTCGGCGATCATCGAACCCCAGGTGACGCTGTTCGGATCCCCAAGGCCGAGGAAGGAAAGGGCAGCTTCGGTGAGAATGGCGGCAGCGACCAGTGTCGCCGATATCGCCAGAACCGGTGGCAGGGCTTGAGGCAGGATCTGTCTCACCGCGATCTCGGCGGGATGCATGCCGATCACCTTTGCCGCGGCCACGTAATCGCGCTCGCGCAGCGACAGGACCTGCGCACGCGTGAGCCGTGCCGGATCGGCCCAGGCGCCGAGCGTTATCGCCAGCACCACGACCGGCAGGGAGGCACCCATGACGCTGACAAAGGCAAGCGCCAGAAGAAAGCCGGGCACGATCTGAAATGCATCAACCACCCGCATCAGGACTTCATCGACGATCCCGCTGCAAAAGCCCGCAACAAGGCCGACAAGGAGACCCAGAACAATCGCAGCCAGAGCCGCCGCTGCGCCGACCAGCAGCGAAGTTCGGGCACCATGAACGATGCCGGCAGCCACGTCGCGGCCAAGCCTGTCCGTGCCGAGAGGCAGGGCCGGATCAGTGAACGGGGCCACCAGTGCACGGCCCGCGATGCGCAACGGATCTCCCGGCGAAATGGTGGAGGCCATGATGGCAATGCCGATCATGATTGCTAAAATAATAAAGCCGACAGCACCTTCCGGCGTTTTCATGAGCTTGTGAATCAGGTTCAACTGGAGGCCTCCGAGGCGCCGATCCGTGGATCGAAAGCCGCCTGCACAAGATCGACCAGAAGGTTGACGGTGACGACGAGGACGGCACTGACGAGGATGATCCCCATCAGCAGCGGTGCGTCGCGCCCGGTGACCGCTTCCTGTGCGAGCCGGCCAAAACCCGGAATGGCGAATATGCTTTCAATCACCACGCTGCCGCCAAGCATGGCGGCTGCCTGAAGCCCAAGCATGGTGATGAGTGGCAGGGCGGCATTGCGGGCGACGTGCCGCAAAAGCAACCTGGTGCGGGACAGGCCTTTGGCGCGGGCAAACAGCACAAAGTCCAGCTTCCACGCCTCCACCATTCCGGCGCGCATGACGCGCAGGAAAAGTGCTGTGTAAATGAGTGTCAGTGCGCCGACCGGCAAGATCAGGTGACGGGCGATATCCATCAGACGGTACAGGCCCGTCTTGCCGGACGCGATCGTTTCAATGCCGGATGTCGGCAGCCAGCGAAGCTGTACGGCAAACAGCAGGCTCAGCAACAATCCAAGCCAAAAACTCGGGATCGCGTAAAGGATGAGGGAAATTGTCGAAAGCATTATGTCTTTTATGCTTTCCGGCTTTGCGCCAGCGATTATCCCCAGCGTCGAGCCCAGCGCGAAGGACAGGGCGGTCGCGCTGCCCATCAATGCCAGAGTGTTGGGCAGGCGCTCTGCAATCAGATCAATGACGGGGCGTTCGAAAGCGGTCGACCAGCCGAGATCGAGGCGGGCAAGCGCGGTCAGATAAAGCCACAGTCGGGCGGTCAGGGATTGATCGAGGCCATAGGCCTGGCGCAGGCTGGCAGCGACGCCAGCGTCGCCACCGCCGATGGACAGGAGATAGGCATCGACCGCATCGCCCGGCGCCGTTTCCAGCAGCAGAAACGTCAGAATGATGACGATCAGCAGGGCGGGAATACTAGTCAGCAGACGTCGACGGATCAGGCGCAGGGATCTGTTCACGGCAAGACACGCTCCCGCTTCTGCGCCCCGTCGGTGCTTGTCGAGGTCACGGCTGTAGCGCCGTGGTCGCCCAGTTGGAGACCGCCCAGCGCGGATTGTCGGCGATATTCAAAACCCGGTCGCTGGCGACGCTGATGAAACCCCATTCTGCGACGTTGATCAGCGGCAGATCGGTGGCAACGATCTTCTGGAACTCGTTATAGAGTTTTGTCCGTTCGCCGCTGTCGATGGTTGTTGCTGCCTTGGCGATGATGGCGTCCAGTGCCGAGTTGGCATAACCGCCCTGGTTGGAAAAAGGCACGCCGGCCGGTGTGCCGGATTGAACGAGGATGGTCGTCGAGATGGCCGGGTCGCCGCGGAAAACCGGTGGCGCGACGGCGAGATCAAAGTCGTGGTCGGTGTAAACGGCCTTCTGGTGTGCGGCAGAATCGGCGTTGACGATCTGTGCGTCGATGCCGACTGCGGCCAGTGCCTGCCGCAGATAATCGCCGAACTGTCGGGTTTCATTGAAATAGGGTGCGGGGCGCAGTTTCAGCGTGAAGCGTATTCCGTCACTGCCGCGCTTGTAGCCGGCCTCATCGAGCAGGGCTTCGGCTTTTTGCGTGTCGAAAGCGTAGCTGGGCACGTCGGCATCGTAAAATTCCGGCGCGTTTTTCGGAACCGGCCCTGTCGAGGCCGATGCATATCCGAGGAAAATCGTGTCGACGACAAAGTTCCTGTCGATAGCGTGGGCGATCGCCTGGCGCACTTTCGGATCGGCAAGCTCCTTGCGGCGATGATTGATCTCGACCACCAACTGATAGGTGAGCGCTTCATAGCCACGCGACACGATCTTGAGACCCGGCACTTTGGAAATCCGGTCCAGATCGGCGAGCGGCACGGCGGAAAAGGCCGCCAGCTGGATTTCCTCGGCCTCCAGCGCTGCACCGGCGCCGGCGCGATCCGGCAATACTCGGAAGATGATCTCGTCCAGGGAGGGCTGGTCCTTGCCCCAGTATTTCTCGTTGCGGACAAGGCGGTAATATTCACCCGGCTTGTGTTCCGCGAACGTGAAGGGGCCGGTGCCGACCAGTTTCACATTGGCCGGATTGGTGGCGATATCGGTGCCTTCGTAGAGATGTTTTGGAATAACGCTGCTGACGACCGGCAGTGCGTTGCGGATCAGCTGGATCGGTGTCGGTTTCGAAAAACGGAAGACGGCCGTGTGGTCATCCGGCGTATCGACGGCTTCAAGATTGGCGAAAACGATGCGGCCAAGATTTTGCAGCGGCTTCCAGACATTCAGCGCCGAAAATGCCACATCCGCCGAGGTGAAGGGCTTGCCGTCATGCCATGTCACACCTTCGCGCAGCTTGAAGGTGATGCGCAGTCCGTCGCCCGATCCCTCCCAGGCTGTTGCAAGCCGTGGCTGCAGTCCGTCCTTGCCGTCAAACGACGCTTCCGCCAGCGGTTCGATGACCTTGCTGGCGATAAAAAACACACCGTTCGATGCGACGATGGCCGGATTGAGATTTTTGGGCTCAGAGTCTGCCGCAACCACCAATCGTCCACCTGCCGGGGCCTGCTGCGCCGCGAGCAACGCCGGCAAGGCGGTCGAGGCGAGAAGCAGCGACGAAATCTGCAGGATCTGGCGGCGGGAGACGGGTAAAGCGGGCATGGCTATTTCCTGAGCGGCTCTTGGGCACGACGATAACCCAATAATTCATGCCCGGTATCGCTTTTTGAAGCCAAGAAAATCTTTTGATGGATCGCTTCAGAAGATTTCATCCTTCGACCGCCGCATACGGCCTCGATGGATCATGGCGCAATGGTTTATCAAATTGCGCCGGGTTGGCTGATATTGGTACATGTTGATTATCTAATGAAACGACAGGTCAACGTGACGATCATGGTCTGCATTGAAACAGCTGCTCGCATGGCTGTTCTAAAATAAGGGCGGGGCTCACCAAACTCTCTCGAGTAGGGGGTCCGCGAGCCCCTAACCGGCATCATGCCGGCTGCAGTGAGATAGAGAGCATGGTTGCCGATTTCTCAATATCCGGCGGCGTTATCTCCCTGTTAACCTGCTGAGCGGATTAACAATTCGTTAACATCTGTTTCAGGTTGACGCATGCTGTCCTCGATCAGCCAGCCGAACATCCAGGCGTCATATTTCATCTGCCACACCTCCAGTGGTTCACCGGTGGCGTCGGGCTGTCGATCGGGTTTGAGGAGAGGGTGGTCTGAGGCCGCGAGGCCGAGTATGCGCGCATTTAATCCGCGTTCCTGCCAGTCCAGGAGCGTTTCTACAGTCATTCATGATTCCTTTTCGGAATCGTCAACTAGTCGATTTCTGCCATATCGCAACCCTGGAAGTGGATCTGGGCCTGCGGCAAATGGCAAATGCCGGTGACTAACGCGGTTCGGCGTTGAGCGAGAGATAGGTCGGATCGAAGCCGGCTACCGACTGAAGGCGTGGCCAGTCGAGAACGGTAATCGTGTCCTTGGTCCAGGTGATCAGATTTTCACGCCGCAACGCCTGTATCACCCGGTTCATGTGCACGAGCGATATGCCAAGCACATCCGCCATCTCCGACTGCGACAGCGGAAAGTGAAAGGCCCAGCCTTGCGTATGCCCGACGACCTTGAGGCGCAGATAGAGCTCGCAGATCACATGGGCAAGGTGGGAGGTGCGCGACCGGCGGCCCATGGAGACGATCCATTCGCGGTGGATGCCGCCATGGATGAGTGTATCCAGCCAGAGCATGCGCGTCAGGTGCGGCCATTCCTCGGTGATTTTCTTGAGGTCGGGGTAATCGACAAAGGCGACGGTGCAGTTCGACAGTGCCACGATCCCGTGGTCCATGGTTTTGAGCAGGAATGCATGCAGATCGACGAATTCCCCGGCAATATGTATGGCGGTGATCTGGCGTGCGCCTTCCGGCGTCACTTTGTAGCGCGCCGCAAATCCATCCAGCAGCATCGTGCTGGTGTTCGGGCGGGTGCCTTCGGTGACGATGTCTTCGTTGGCAGAAAAACGCTTTTCCCTTCCTGCAATCGATCGCAAAACGTCTTTTTCCGCAGAGGAAAGAGTGTCTCGCTGTTCGAGGTTGAGAAGAAGTGCATCGATCACGGCGTTGTCCCTTGTTCTGGTCGGGGCTTAGAACGCGGATGCCGGGCGATGGTTGCAAATTTTTGCTCGGAACAAATCGCGGCGCCGGTGATTGATTGCGAAATCACAAAGGCTTGCAGCTGATGCCCAGATATTTTTTCGACATTCACAATGGTAACGGCCCGAGTCGTGATGACCACGGGATGGAGCTGCCATCGCAAAAACGTATCATGCATGAAATGAGCCGGATATTGCTGGACATCGCTCGCGATGAATTGCCGGGGCAGGAGCGTGGGGATATCTCCATTTTCGTTCGCGACGACACCGGCAAGGAGCTCTGCGCCACGCATCTCAGTTTTCAAACGGAATGGAAACATCGTCCTGAAGAAGGATGATGGTTTCGCATGCGTCAGTGTTGGTGGAAAATGGAAATATGCAGGCGATGTCATCAAGTCGATACAATCGACTTCTACAAGGCTTTCAATTGCTTGAGAGAGTTTGGTGGGTGATGTAGGGCTCGAACCTACGACCCGCTGATTAAGAGTCAGCTGCTCTACCAACTGAGCTAATCACCCGTCCAATCCGTCCCGGTGTTTGGTGTCACCGGCGGTGTGAGGGGGCTTCTAAAGGGCTTCATTCGGCTTGTCTAGCGGCAGAATGAATTTTCTCGAACTTTTTTGAGAGGCGCTGCCCGAGGGTGTGTAAAAGGCCGGATTACGGCCCTGTGCGCTGAGGATTTCCAAAACGTTGCATCAGAAATGCCGTTTCTGTCTGGGGACCGGAAAGCCTGCTCGATTTTCCGAGCGTGGTCGAGCCTGGCTGCCAGGCGATCGATGCGAACAGGATGACCGTGGCCGCATAGGTGGCTGCGATGAGAAATTTGCGGCTTGAAAACGAGGATGTCGACATGGCCTTTCTCCTTTGCTGCCATAACTGCGCAG
Source organism: Neorhizobium sp. JUb45 (assembly GCF_004343585.1). Classification (GTDB taxonomy): domain Bacteria; phylum Pseudomonadota; class Alphaproteobacteria; order Rhizobiales; family Rhizobiaceae; genus Neorhizobium. Next base: position 1,118,292 of record NZ_SLYW01000001.1, read on the forward strand.
CCGCATTGAATGTTCCGCTGCGTAACGGAACGGGTTGGTGACTTTACATCGCCCGCCGCAGCCGCCATCAATCGCGCAGACATGAAGGAGGACGCAATCATGGCAATCGAAAACGACCTTTCCCTTATCCTCGAGCAGGAAATGGTACTTCAGTTCGATCGTTTCGATCTCGCAAGTGCCTGGGACCTGGGAAGCAGATTGCGGCAGATGGCTGCTTCTGCCGGTCATCCGGTTGCGATCGACGTACAGATCAACGGCATGCCGGCCTTTTATGCGGCTCTGCCGGGTTCCGTTCCGGATAATGCCCAGTGGATACGCCGCAAACGCAATGTTGCAGCCCGCTTCGGGCATCCGAGCTATGCGATCGGTCTCGGTCTATCGCTGGAAAACCGCACGCTTACGGACAAATACGGGGTTGATCCTGCGGACTATGCCGCTCATGGCGGCAGTTTTCCGATCGTCGTCCGTGGTGTCGGGGCGATCGGGACGGTGACCGTTTCTGGATTGCCGCAACGGGAGGATCACAAGATGGTTGTCGAAGCGATTGCCGGCATGCTGGGGCTGGATAACCAGGCCGTCAATCTCGACGCCGCGCCGGTTATCGTGTGAGGGAAGAGTTCATGACGCTTGGAAAAGACGCTGCCGAAGAGGTTTTGGCATTCTGGTTCGAGGAGCTTGGCGAAAAGGGCTGGTTTCAGCCGCCTGACGGTCTGGACGACACCATCCGCAATCGCTTTGCCGGGCTGCATCTTGAAATGGCGCGCGGCGATCTGTCTGCATTTCATTCCTCGCCGCGTCACCGGCTGGCTGCGATCATCGTGCTCGATCAGTTTCCGCGAAACATGTATCGCGCCACGCCGCTTGCGTTTTCGACCGATTGGCTTGCATTGCGCGAGGCGCGGCTGATGGTGGATGCAGGGCTTGATCGTGAACTCGACGTTCATTCACGTTGTTTCTCGTATCTGCCTTTCGAACACGCGGAGAGCATCGCTGAACAGGACCGGTGCGTGCAGCTGTTTTCGCACCTCGGCGATGCCAATTATCTCGACTATGCCGAACGGCACCGTGAGGTCATCCGTCAGTTTGGCCGCTTTCCGCATCGCAATGCTTTTGTCGGACGGGAATCGACAAAAGCCGAGCTCGACTATCTGTCGCAGCCCGGCTCCGGTTTTTGATATTCTCTCTGGAACGGCTAGCGCCTGATCGCGCGTCCGACGCCGATCAGGATGCATGCGCCGATAAAGCCGGCGATGAGATAGCCGATCCAGCCGCCCAGCACGATGCCGAAGACGCCGAGGATGGCGTTGGCGATGATGGCGCCGACGATGCCCAGCAGAATATTCATGAACACGCCCATGTCGCTGCGCATGAATTTTTCTGCCAGCCAGCCTGCGATGCCGCCGATGATGATGGCTGCGATCCAGCCGATACCTGCCTGTTCCATGGTGCTTACCCCTGTTGAAATATTGCCGGGGTGAACGCAGCCGTGGCGTCGAGGTTCCAAACTATTCAGCTAAACCCCTCAAAATACAGGATATAGGCGATTGGTTTTTGTCATTCCTTTCCTTCGCCGTGATCTGTGCCTATCTTCCCGCCGATTCTCTGCGCGCGGCGCGGACCAACCCTTGAAGAGACGAGTATTCGCGTGTCCGATATGAGAACGAAAAGCCGCTTTGCCGCGGCCGCACTGATCGCTCTCCAGCTTGGCGCCTTTGCCCTGTCGCCAGCGTTGTCTTCGCCGGCCATGGCGCAGCAGCAGGCTCCGGCTGCGGCACCGGCAGATGCCCAGCAGCCGGCTGCGCCAGTGCCTAACACGCCTGCGCCAGCGCCGGCTGCGCCCGCGGCGGAAGCTCCCGACCCGAATGAGGGTCAGGTCACAGCGGATTCGATCAACGCTAAAATGCGGGCCAATCTGGCGACCATCCGCTCACAGCTCGATACGTTTCAAAAGCGTGTTCAGCAGGATATCGATGACGATGGCAGCCTTGCCGAACTTCGTGTCCGCGCCGAGGAAATCGCAGGCGAAATGCAGGCGACATCGACACGGCTGCAGGATCGCGAAAAACAGATCGGTGACCGTCTGACGGCTCTGGGTGAGGCGCCGAAGGAAGGGCAGCCCGCGGAGCCACCGCTGGTGTCCCAAGAGCGCAACCGGTTGCTGAACGAGCGCGCGGAACTCAACGTCGTGGCTGAAAACGCCACCAGTCTTTCGGAAAGCGCCAATCAGCTCGGCAACACGATCACGACGTTGCGCCGCAACCTGTTTGCCCAGACGCTGTTTCGCCATACCGATATGTCGATGGATCTGTTCGCCGAAGCGGGGCAGGCGACGGTTACTGAAATTTCGAATTTTGCCCGTACGATTTCCGGCTGGTCCGGCTTTGTCTGGAGCTACAAGAAGTACCAGCTGATCGGTGCGCTGGTCCTGTCGCTTGGTGCCGGCCTGCTGTTTCTTCTCGGTGGCTATCGTCTGTTCGGGCGCCTGATCCACCGCAAGGTCGTTGGCGACGAAGCGCCGACCTATCTGCGTCGCCTGTCGGTGGCGTTCTGGTCGACGGTGATCGAGACGATGTCGCTCGCGGCTTTCCTGGTCTCGTCCTACTTCTTCCTTGACGGTTTCAACGTCCTGCGGCCCGACGTGTCGTCGATGATCGCTTCCTTTTTCGGGTTCGTCTGGTTCATCTATTTTGTCTGGCACCTGAGCACATCGGTGCTCGCCCCGTCAGACCCGAACTGGCGACTGGTGCGCGTCACCGATAGTGGCGCACGGCTGTTGACGGCAGCCGTGATTGCCATGGCTGTGGTCAATGGTCTCGATTATATGTTGGGCGCCGTCAGCGAAGCGCTGAACTCTCCGCTGGTCGTCACGATCGCCAAGAGCATCATCGCGGCGTTCGTCATCGGCCTGATCCTTATCGGTGTTTCCTTCGTCAAACCGATCCTCTCGGCGGATGAAGCGTCTGACGGAGAAGGTCATGCATGGCCGCGCGCCGTTCGCATCCTGTTGCGGCTGGCGGGTCTTCTGCTCATTCTTTCTGTCATTGCCGGTTATGTCGGCCTTGCCCGTTTCGGCGCCACGCAGATCGTGTTGACCGGCGCGGTGGTCGTGCTGATCTATATCGGTCTTCTGTCCGGCAAGGCTGTTTCCAAGCAGGGCGCCTTCAAGAATACCTCGGCCGGCAACAAGCTGGCTGAGCGGTTCAAGTTTGGGGATGTCGGGCTCGATCAGACGGGTCTGCTGGCCGGGCTTAGCATCTATGCCTTTGCACTGGTCTTTGGCATTCCGCTGATCCTCATCACCTGGGGATTTCAGCTCACCGACATCGAGTCCTGGGTCTACCAGTTCTTCACACGCATCACGATCGGCAACATCTCGATCTCCATCGTCAGCATTTTCGGCGGTATCCTGCTGTTTGCCGCCGGTTATGTCGTGACAGGCTGGATCCAGAAGTGGATCGACGGCAATGTTATGGCGCGCAGCCAGGTCGATACCGGTGTGCGCAACTCGGTGCGCACCGGTATCGGTTATCTCGGCGTCGGCATGGCGGCGCTGATCGGCGTGTCGGCGGCGGGTATCGATCTCTCAAGTTTTGCGCTTGTCGCTTCGGCACTTTCGGTCGGTATCGGTTTCGGCTTGCAGAACATCGTGTCGAACTTCGTGTCTGGCCTCATCCTTCTGGTCGAGCGGCCGTTCAAGGTCGGTGACCATGTCATCACCGGCACGACCGAAGGCATCGTCAAACGCATTTCGGTGCGCGCCACGGAAATCGAGACATTCCGTAAACAGTCGATCATCGTGCCGAATTCCGAGCTGATCAACGCGCCTGTCGGCAACTGGACCCACAGAAACCGCATCCAGCGCAACGAGATCCCGGTCTCTGCCAGCTATGACGCCGACCCGCAGAAGGTGATCGATATCCTGCTTGGCCTGGTCAAGGAGGTTCCCGAAGTCCTTCGCAATCCGGAGCCACATGTCGAATTCCTGCGCTTCGGTGCGTCCTCGCTGGATTTCGAGCTGCGTTATCATCTGGCGGACATGGATGCGGGCCTGCGTATTCGCAACACGTTGCGTGCCGATATTCTCAAGGCTTTCCGCCAGGCGAATATACACATTCCATTCCCGCAGCAGGAGATCGTGTTACATCGCGGCAAGCCGAACTGGGTTCCGGATAAGGACGAGGACTTGCGTGGCGGTGCCTGATTGAAAGGTTTTCCGGCGCGCAGATTGCAGGCAGCAAGAATAAAAGCGGATCTTTGATTTTTTGCTGTCTGTCATCAAGATGTCTTGCGCAATTAACGCTTCCGAAAAACGTCTTCAATAATATGTGCCATCAGGGGACAGTATCTCACTGATAGGGGCATTATGACTTTTCTCGGCATCTCCGGAATGCACTATTCCGGTCAGGATCTTGCAGGCGCACGAATACTTCTGGCGGAAGACTCCAATGTCTTTACGTCTATGATTAGTAAACGGCTGGACGAGTTGTTCGGTATTGAGGTGGAAATCTGCCGCAATTTCGAAGAACTGCAGCTGGCTTACGACCGCTCGACCGATCCGATTACGCTGGCGATTTCGAACATCAATCTGCCAGGCGCCGAGAATGGCGAAGCGCTGGGATATCTGATCGATCTCAGCATTCCGGTCATTGTCTTTACCGGCACGTTCCATGAGGACACGCGCGAAAAGCTGCTGAAGCAGGACGTGGTCGATTATATCCTCAAGGACAATGTCTTTGCCGTGGATATGCTGGCCGAATCGGTCTGCCGCTTCCTCACCAACCACCAGCATCACGTGCTGATCGTCGATGACAGCCCGACTGCGCGGGCGCTGCTGTCCAGCCGTCTGAAACGCTACAATTTCCGTGTCAGCACAGCGGAGAACGGTGCCAAGGCGCTCGAGCTTCTCAAGAAGAATGCCGATATCGGCCTCGTCGTCACCGACTATAACATGCCCGATATCGATGGTTTTGAACTGACGCGTCGCATTCGCTCTGTCCGTGGCAGCCACGAGTTGCGTATTATCGGCGTGTCGTCTTCCGACAACCGCTTGCTGTCTGCACGTTTCCTGAAAGCCGGTGGCAACGACTTCATGTTGCGGCCGTTCATCGACGAAGAGTTCTATTGCCGCGTCAACCAGAACCTCGATACGCTCATCCAGATCCGCTCCATGCAGGAGCGGAACAAGGGTAGCGTGCCGGCGCGCAAAGCCATCGCCTGAGGCGAACATATTGAATCAAAACGCCGCCTTCACGGGCGGCGTTTTGCGTTTTAGTGTTGGCAAATCAGGCGACGACACCCGATCGAACCGTGTTCGTCGTCAGTTTGCGCTCGGCGCGTTCCTGTTGCGGCGATCGGTTGTAGATTTCGCGGTAGCATTTGGAAAAATGCGACGCGGAAACAAAGCCGCAGGCAACGGCCACTTCGACGACAGGCAGCGACGATTGCACCAGCAAATGGCGGGCGCGATCGAGGCGGATTTCGAGATAATAACGGGCAGGGGAGCGTCCCATCTCCTGGCGAAACAGCCGTTCGATCTGCCGACGCGACAGGCCGGCATTGTCGGCGATCTCGACGAGCGACAACGGCTCCGCAAGGTTTGCCTCCATGACCTCGATAATCGACAGAACTTTGGAATTCTGGATGCCGAGGCGGGCGCGCAGCGGCAGGCGCTGACGATCATGCGGATTGCGGACGCGGTCGGTCAGCTGCTGTTCGCAAATCCTGTTGACGAGGTTTTCACCGAAATCCTGACCGATTAGGTTCAGCATCATGTCGAGAGAGGCGGTGCCACCGGCGCAGGTGTAAATGTTGCCGTCGACCTCGTAGAGATCGGCGTAAACTTCCGCCTGCGGAAAGGCCTCGGAAAAACCGGGCAGGTTTTCCCAATGGATGGCGCAGCGCTTGCCGTTGAGAAGCCCCGCCTGCGCCAGCAGGTGGGCGCCGGTACAGAGGCTGCCAACGGCAATGCCGCGGTTATAGGTCTCGCGCAGATAAGCGCTGGCGGTCTTGTTCTGGAATTCTTCGACATAAACGCCGGAACAGACCAGCACCATGTCGGGGCGATGTTCGCCGCCGAGGGCCTTGCGTTCGTCAGCGATGGAGGAGTTCACTTCAATTCCGATGCCGCATGAGGAGTAGACCTTTTCCCCATTGGTGGAACAGAGGCGCCATGTGTAGGCGGTGTAACCGAGCATGCGGTTGGCGATGCGCAGGGTTTCGACCGCGGCCGCGAATGGCAGCATTGTAAAGTGGGGGACGAGGAAGAAGGCAATCGAACGCTTTTTGGTCTGCAACTTGTTCATGCCGAGAACTCCGTGACGAATGTCAATCCCTCGCGTGAAACTATGCATTGTTAATGTTCAAAAAGCGACACAAATCCCTGCATCCGCGGCGCACCCGGCAAAGTGCCGGATTCTATGCATTCTTTTTGCGACACCGCGACCTGAGCCCAAGAAAAATGCCGGGTGCCTCAGGATTTGAAGGCATCCGGCATATGGTATTGGATGAAAAGCGTTTCCGCCGAGCGAATGTGAGCAATAGTCCGCAATCAATGGCGAATATCGCCGTTCTTCTCGTTGAGGATGTCGCTTGTGGGCCAGCCGATATCCTTGCGCAGTTCGGCGGGCATGCTCTGGATCAGTTCGGCATTCTTGCGCCGACGCCAGGAGGCCCTGACTTCTGCGATGCTGCCGACGGCAATAGCCCAGACGGCGCCGAATACTGAGTTGGACTTGTGGGCGTGATGTGACGTGAACATGGCCATCGTGGCCTCCTCCGTTCCTGTGTTGGTCGATCTGTGCGTGGCTTCCAGCGGACAGATCTCGTGCTCTTGTCATCAATCAGGTGAATGGTTTTGTTTCCATTCATCGGAATGTGTGGCGCAAATTGCGCTTTCGCGCCTTGCTCCGCCTCAAATGCGATCAAATAGATCAATCAGTAGGCGTATTATGCATCGGCTTGACGTTCAATCAAACGAAATGATATGGTGCTTAAGTTCAGAAAAATTGAAGGTCAGATCATGTCCACGCCTTTTCGATCGCCGCTTCCACTGCTCGACAATGATGTTCTGAGAACTTTTGTAGCGATTGCCGAAACGGGCAATTTTTCGACGGCCGCGGAAGCGGTCCTGCGCACACCTTCGGCCGTTTCCATGCAGATCAAGAAACTTGAGGAGCAGCTGAAGACAGTGCTCTTCCTGCGTGATGCCCGATCTGTGACGCTGACGCAGCATGGAGAGATGCTGCTGTCTTATGCGCGGCGCATGCTCGCGCTGTCGAATGAAGCGGTGTCGCGTTTCGTCATGCCGGAACTGTCCGGCGTCGTGCGCCTGGGAGCGCCGGATGACATTGCGGAACGGCTGCTGCCCAAACTGCTCAAGGATTTTGGCGAGAGTTTTCCGGGCATCATGGTCGATGTCACCGTCGACCAGAGCCTGTTGCTGCGCAAGCGCATGGATGAACAACGGCTGGATCTGGCGCTGATAAACTGCGCCACACGACCGTTCCCGACAGCGGGTGAAATCATCCATACGGAAAAGCTGGTCTGGGCCGGCGCCAAATGCGGCAATGCCTATCTGCGCGATCCGCTGCCGATTTCCGTGTGGGAGGACGGTTGCGTGTGGCGGCAGGATGCCTTGGCGCAACTCGACAAGCACAAAAGACCCTACCGTATCGCCTATGCCAGCGCCCATACGATGGCGCAGCGGGCGGCCGTGGTGTCCGATCTGGCGATCGCCCCGTTCCCGCGTTCATACATAACCGGTGACATGCAGATACTGGGTGCGAAGGAAGGTCTGCCGGAACTGATCAGTTTTGACATCCGGCTGCTCACCAGCCCGCAGCTGTCGGTACCAGCCAAGGCGGTCGCGGAAGGTATCCGTGCCGCTTTCGAGACGATCGATTCGGCTGCTGCGGCTTAAAGTAGGACCAAACGGCTACCAGATGCCTTTGCTGATGCCGTTCCATATCCATGCCCAGACGGGTGGAGGAAAACGCAGGACGGAATTGCCGGTCTGCGCTTTTTCCGCGATGCGCCCATGCAGCACATCTTCTATCGCCTTGATGGCGATGTCCGTGGAAGCTGCCGTCAGCAACAGAGGGTAGGTCGCGATGAAATCCCCCTTCGATGGTGCGACACGCTGTTCGTAGAGCGTGCCGCCCGTATCCGTGCCGGCATCCACGAGGTGGACGGTCGCACCGAAATTTTTGCCGTCGCGTTCGACCAGTGACCAGTAGCCGCCCATCTGGCCACGATAGGCCGGGTTTATGCCGGCATGAAAATTGATGACCGGGCAAGGGCAGGCCGCGAGCGTCGCTCTGGAAAGCAGTCTGCAGGAAATCGTGAAAATCACCTGAGGCTGGAGCCGCAACAGCAGCGAATGACATTCTTCGTCGTTGAGACTGTCGACGTGATCGACGGGGATGGACGGATCTGATTGTGCCGATTGGCCGTAGATTTTCAGAATTTCGTGGGAGCGGCGTGCGGCAACATTCTTGCCGAGCCGGGAGGCCAACATCGTTGCGAGCTGGCCCAGCGCCGCCGGCCAGCCGAGACGTCGTGCGCGACGCTTGAGAATGACTGCCTTGCTCTCCGGCCGTTCCTCTATGACATGAAGATCGGACCAGTGTTTTTTGAGGGCGTTTATCATCACCTGAGGATTGGCGCCTCCGGCGGTCAGAACCACCACGCGTGGCACAGTTTCGAACTCACCCATCCTGCCAGATCCCGTTTCAACGCCGATACAGTCTGGCGTTTGTGCAATGAAGAAAGCGTTAGGTTGGTGTGCGGTGAAAATAAATCACACTTTCGATTGAACCTTTCGTGAAGTGACGCGTTTCTTGGGCGCAACAAGCAATCAATCGATATCCTTTCGGAGCTCCCACCATGAAAATCGGAACAGTCACCGTCCTCGGCGCCACCCTCGTTGCACTCCTGACGCTGAGCGCATGTGGCAACACCATTCGCGGCGTGGGCCGGGACACGGCAAACGCCGTTGATGCAACGCAGTCCGCAGGCCGCGATGTTGATCGCGCCGCCAAGCGTTAATCGATCGACGTAGAATCAAAACGGCTCGGCACAATCGGTCCCGAGCCGTTTTTTTATGGACGACGTCCGACAGACGCTCTGCGGGTCAATCAGACCGGCGCTTTCGGATAGGCACGCTCAAGGCCGCCGGATTTCGACAGGCCGGTGCGGAATGCGCCATAAGCGGGATGCTTGCTCGATTTGGCTGCTTCGCTCAGCCGGATCTGCAGCCGGGCAGGGGCATTGTTTCCAACCCACTCGCCGCATTTCTCCAGCTTCATCGAATTCAGGAAACGCGCTTCGCTCGCCCGGTCGAGATAGAGATGCAGGCCGTCGAGCAGCAGATCGTCATTGCTGGGGCTCTCCATCAAGAGCACGAGCCATGCCTGGTTTTCCACGGAAAAGGTATCAAGCCCGTCTGACACCGTCTCGCGGTTTCCGATCGGAGAGATTTTGCCTATGTCATGCCCCTTTGCCGCAACACGAAGGGCTGACCGCCGCTCGCTGATTCACTTTCGCTGTTTCTGGCCGAGGCGGCCGGGCTTTTCAAGTCGCTCAGGCTCGCCTGACGCCTTTGGACAGCGGTTCTCCAGCGTTGGTTTGTGCTTTCGCTCGCTACAGGGGTGAGGGCGGCCTTTCATGAGAGCGTTGCGGCGGTCGTTAAAGCGCTGCCCTGACCTTTTCCGCCACGTTAAACGTCACCCATTTGGTCCAGACATCCTCGTTCTCCTTGAGGAAATATCTGGCGGCGCTCTCATTGCTGCCGTTGTTCTCGCGCTGCCAGGCCAGCACGCTGTTGACTGTATCGTTGCTCCATTTTCGGGCCTTCATATAGTCCATCGCGATTCCGGCCTTGTCGGCAAAGCCCTTTGTGACGATGGTGAAGGCCTGTGAGATCGGATAGGAATTTACCTTGGCGGTCGGGCAATCGGGTACTGCCGTGCAGGTGTCCCAGTCCATCTTGTTGTGCGGCACGCCGAAGGAGAGCTTGACCATCTCGTATTTGCCCATGATCGACGTCGGCGCCCAATAGTAGCCAAGCCAGCCGATCTTTTTCTCAAATGCGTTGGCGATCGAGTTGTCTAGATCCGCGGCGGAACTAGTCCCGACCAATTCGAAACCCTTTTCGCCAGCGCCGATCGCCCGGTAAAGATTGGCGGTCGAAACCTGACAACTCCACCCCGATGGGCAATTGTAAATCGCAGCCTTCGTTTTGTCGTCCGGGGCTGGAAAGAGTTCCGGGTGCTTGAGCGCATCGTCGACCGTCTTGATATCGGGATGAGCGTCGGCCAGAAATTTGGGGATCCACCAACCTTCAACCGCGCCGTCGGTCAAGATTTCGGCTGCCTGGATAAGCCGCCCTTCCTTGACGGCGGCGTCGAGCGGCGTGCGCACGGAATTGACCCAGAACTCAGGTGCAATGTCAGGCTCTGACTTTTCGTTCATCGACGTGAAGGTCGGCATTGTATCGCCGGGCACGATTTCGACCGAACAGCCGTAACCGTTTTCCAGAATGATCTTGTCGACATGAGCAGCGACACCCGCCGAGGCCCAGTTCATTTCAGCGATCGATACGCTGCCACAATCGGCGGACTGTGCGGTGCCCGTCATGACGCAGAAGCACAAACCGACTGCGGCCGATGCGAGAAGGGTTTTTATCATCCAAGACCTCCCAGTCTCAATCGAAGTGTCTGCGTCCAGAGGTCGGCGGTATAATGTGCCGTATCGAGGGCCAAGGCTGTCTGTTTGTTTTTTTACATGTGCCTTGGCGGCCAGCCTCATATGATCGGTAATTCATGCAGCGGTTCTCTGACGCTACGGCTTCTCCCAGAAAAATCAACTGTTTCGGCAGGCTTTCATGACGACGGTGGTCGCACCACAATGGCATCGAGCGCGCAGAAAAAATCGAAAAAAGATGCACCGGAGGGGATCATTGTGTGAATGGATAACGATCCGGTAAGAATGTGACGATATCTATGCATCCGCGACCATGTCGCCAACAGGTCCGGATTTAGGTAGTGCGTACCGGACCGTTTTTGCTTCAGAGTTGATGTTCTGAAGCCTTTGTCTTTCATCTCGTTGTCCATAAACGCTTGATAGCATGGTCATGGTTCTGATGTCGGGCCATGCTGCGATTGACAGCGCATGCTTGTCGTAAGACGATATCCACATCGGCGAGACTCGATTGTCATCCATTTGGATCGCGCCGGCAATTCGATCGTATTGCGAACCACCGTCTCGCTTCGCCTTGCTGACAGAGCCACATGCCGTGGCCGGGTGGGGCATAGTCGGGATCGGTCGGGCCGCCGGAGCAGAACTATGATCAACCCGGGCGGACGCCTTGCTAATCTACGAATCGTCCGCTCTTCCATGGCTCCCTGCTTCGGCGGCACATTCTCTGTTGATTTCAAACGGATATCTGCACCATGAGCCTGATTGCCGGTTCGGTTTTCGTGCTTGGCGGCGCACGCTCGGGCAAGTCCGGCTTTGCTGAAAGGCTCGCTTTGGAAAGCGGGCTTGAGATGCATTACGTGGCCACCGGCCGCGCTTATGATGATGAAATGCGCTCACGCATCAGCGCTCATCAGCAGCAGCGTGGCGAGGGGTGGCAGACACATGAAGAGCCCATGGCGCTCGTCGAAGCACTTCAATCTCTCGATGCGCCGGAACGTGTGATCCTCGTCGATTGCCTGACATTGTGGGTCACCAATCTGATGATGGAGGCGGAAGATACGATTGACGCGCAGTCGGCGTCACTTGCTGCCCATGTTGCGGATGCCAAGGCCAGGCTGATCATCGTCTCCAACGAGGTCGGGCTTGGGATCGTGCCGGAAAACAGAATGGCGCGGGTGTTTCGCGATCATGCAGGACGCCTTCATCAGCAGGTCGCGGCGGCGGCAAGCGAAGTCCACTTCGTCGCGGCGGGGCTTTCGCTCAAGATGAAGGGCTGATTACCAGCCGAGCCAGATCCGGAACGGATGAGACGGATCGGCCAGAAGTTTTGTCGCCATGGCAAAGCAGGAAATGACCAGCAGCGGCTTGATGATCTTTGCGCCGATGCGCATGGCAAGGCTGGAGCCGATCTGCGCACCGATGAACTGGCCGACGCCCATGACGATGCCGACCTTCCACAGGATCGATCCGGTCGCCAGGAACATCAGGAAGCCGCCGACATTGGAGCCGAGATTGATCAGCTTGGTGTGGGCGGTTGCTTTCAGCATGCCGAAACCGGCCAGAAGCACAAATCCCAGCATGTAGAACGAGCCGGCGCCCGGGCCGAAAACGCCATCGTAAAGACCGATCAGCGGCACGAAGGTGGCGCCGAACAGGAAGGGCGTGATGCGACGGTGGCTGTCGACATCGGTGAGATTGGGTTTCAGAGCGAAAAACAGTCCGATGGCGATCAGCAGGAACGGGATTGTCGAGCCGAGAATTTTGGTCGGCAGGACAGAGGCAATCAGCGCGCCCACGCCGCCGCCGATCAGCGCCATCAGCGCCATCGGCAACTGCGTCTTCAGTTGCACATGGCCACGACGGGCGTAGGAGATTGTTGCCGACGTTGCGCCGAACATGCCCTGCAGCTTGTTGGTGCCCAGCGCGTCGAGTGGAGGGATGCCGGCAATCAGCATGGATGGAATGGTGATCAGCCCGCCACCGCCCGCAATCGAATCGACAAAACCGGCGAGGATCGCCACGAAAAACAGGACGATGAGGAGGTGCGCAGCGATATCCAAGGGATTTTGTCTTTGCAGTCTGGTGGGGGCGAAATGCCGGACGCCTTCTTGCACCGAACCTTCGCCTGCGCAACGGCGGTGCGAGGCTTCACGGTACGGTGGATGATTTCATGCTGTGGGTGTGACGGGATTGCACATCCGTGATCCGACGTTATGGTGCCGCAGCTTTTGAAAACCGGAATTTTTGTCATGCACAAGGTCATTTTCGATACCGATCCGGGCGTTGACGACGCGATGGCGCTGCTGTTTCTGCACCGTCATCCCGACATCGATCTGGTCGGCATCACGACCACGATCGGCAATGCACCGATCGATATCACCACCCGCAACGCACTGTTTCTCGCGGAAGCCTGGGGCATCGAGTCGCCGGTCGCGCAGGGTTCCGGCGAAAAATTCGATCCGAAACGCAAAAACGGGCACTGGCCGACCTTTATCCACGGCGATAACGGCCTGGGTAATATCGATATTCCGCAGACGATTTCCCGCAAGGCCGACCCGCGTCCGGCCCATCAGTTCATCATCGATACCGTCCGCGCCAATCCGGGCGAGATCACGCTGGTCGCGGTCGGGCGGATGACCAATTTGGCGCTGGTTCTGCAGGCCGATCCCGATGTGGCAGCACTGGTGAAGGACGTCATCATCATGGGCGGCTCCTTTGGTGTGCATGGCAATGTCACGGTGGCGGCGGAAGCCAATATCCATGGTGATCCTGAAGCCGCGGATCTCGTCTTTACGGCTCCCTGGCGCGTCACCGTCGTCGGCCTCGATGTGACCATGCAGACGGTGATGATGCGCAGCTACCTTGCCGAAATGGCCAAGGAGGGTGGCAAGGATGTCCAGCTTCTGAACGATCTGTCGCAGTTCTACATCGATTTTTACAATCACCGCGTTGGCGACGGCATGGTCCTCCATGACAGTTGCGCCTGCGTTTATGTCGTACGTCCCGATCTTTTCGAAACCCGCAGCGGCCCGATCCGCGTCGTCTGTGGTGGAATTGCCGATGGCTCGACCATCCAGAAGCCGGATGGCAAGGCGTTCCCGCCGGGTGACTGGGATGGGCACCCGAGTCAGCATGTTTGCATCGGTATCGATGCGGATGCGGTGCTTGGTCTCATCCGCACGGTGCTTGTCGAAGGCAAGGCTGCCTGATAGACGATGCGCAATCTGAACGCTGCGATTGCTGTTTCGGCAACAGTCGCGGCGCAAATGTCTATGGTGACACCGCTTGCCATTGGCATTCCAAAATGATTTCCCTATGTGGGGACCTGATTACAATATTCTCTATGAGGACATGGGCGTGACCGCTACATTCGACAAAGTTGCCGACATCATTGCTGAAACCAGCGAAATCGATCGCGCGACGATTACGCCGGAAAGCCATACGATCGACGACCTCGGAATCGACAGCCTCGATTTCCTCGACATCGTTTTCGCGATCGACAAGGAATTCGGCATCAAGATTCCGCTGGAACAGTGGACGCAGGAAGTCAACGAAGGCAAGGTTTCGACCGAAGAGTACTTCGTTCTGAAGAACCTCTGCGCCAAGATCGACGAGCTGAGGGCAGCCAAGGGCTGATTGCCCGGCTGTTTGAGCCTTTATGCTTCTCGAATATTTCCAGATGATCGATCGTATCGAAGCGGTCGATCTCGGAGCCAAGACCCTGACGGCACGCTCGATCGTGCCGTCGAAAAGCCCTGTGTTCGAAGGGCATTTTCCGGGCATGCCGCTCGTGCCCGGCGTGCTTCTGATCGAGACCATGGCGCAGGCCTCGGGCATGCTGGTTCTGGCTGCGACCGATTTTGCCGCCATGCCGTTCCTGATGTCCGTCGATGGCGCCAAGATGCGCACATTCGTCGAGCCGGATGCCGTGCTCGATATCGAAGCGTTTCTGGAGCACGAGGGATCGGGTTATGCCGTGACCAAGGCCAAGATCACCAGCAATGGCAAGAAGGTCTGCGATGCGCAACTGAAGCTGCGCACCATGCCGTTCAGCGAAATTCCGCTCGCGCCGATCGTCCGCAAACGGGCCGAGGAAATCGGTCTCATGGATGCGATTGCCGCGAACGCTTGATAACCTGCCGGGCTGAACCGGCGGGGATAAGAGGACATGATGAAGTCTGACAATGATGTCGTGATCACCGGTATCGGTATCGTGAGCTGCCTGGGTGTCGGCAAGGAACCGCATGTGGCGGTTCTGTCGGGAGCGCAGGCCATCGTGCCGCGTATCGAGACCGAGCGTTTTGCACCCTATCCGGTGCATCCCATGCCGGAAATCGACTGGTCGACGCAGATCGCCAAGCGCGATCAGCGCCAGATGGAAAACTGGCAGCGGCTCGGCGTGTTTTCGGCAGGTCTGGCGCTCGACGATGCGGGCCTGAAGGAAAACGCAGAGCTCTGTGCTTCCATGGACATGATCGTGGCTGCCGGTGGTGGCGAGCGTGACATCAAGGTCGACACACTGATCGTTGACGAAGGCCTGAAGCGCAACGATCGCGAAGCGCTTCTCAACGAAAAGCTGACGACAGAACTGCGCCCGACGCTGTTCTTGGCCCAGCTCTCCAATCTTCTCGCCGGCAATATTTCCATCGTTCACAAGGTCACCGGGTCCTCGCGCACCTTTATGGGCGAAGAAGCGGCTGGCATTTCGGCCATCGAAACGGCTTTCCATCGCATCAAGTCCGGCCAGTCCACGCATACGCTGGCTGGTGGTGCTTTCGTTGCAGAACGCGCCGATATTCTTCTGCTCGTCGAAGGCATCCGTGCCCATGCGACGGGTGAATGGCAGCCGCTCTGGTCGCGTTCGCCGGACAATGGCGGCGGCATGATGATGGGCACAGTTGGTGCCTTTCTGGTGCTGGAACAGCGCGCCCATGCGACGGCACGCGGTGCGCATATCTATGCGGCGATCGACGCCATTGAAGGCGATCGTGGCAATCGTGACGACGGCAAGCTCGAAAAGCGTCTGGCACGCATGGCAGGCCTTGCAGGTGCTGCCGAAGACACGGTCGTATTTTCCGGCGCAAGCGGCGTTGTCGAATTGGCTGTGCGGGAAAAGGCCGCTCTCGAGCAGGCTTTTCCGGGTGCGACGCTGCGCGGTTATGGCGGCGTCACCGGTCACGGCATGGAAGCACAGTTTCCGCTTGGTCTCGCGCTTGCAGCGCTTGCGCTTGACGGTGCGGCCAGCGTTCCGGCCTTTGATGCAAAGAATGAGCAGCCGATGGCCAAGCCCGCCAAGCGCGCGGTGGTGACCACAGTCGGTTATACGCGCGGCGAGGGCCTTGCTGCCCTGTCGTCTGACGCGTGAGGAGACAGTGATGAGCGACAATCGCTTCAAGGATCATCTCGGCCGCCCGATCGTGGCGGTCACCGGCATGGGTGTTCTCACCTCGCTGGGGCAGGGGCTGACCGATAACTGGGCAGCGCTGACGGCCGGCAAGTCCGGCATTCACAACATCACCCGCTTCCCGACCGAAGGTCTTTCGACCCGAATCAGCGGCACCGTCGATTTTATCGATATCCCGGCGAAAAACGCCGTCGAACGCTCCTATGCATTTGCCCGCGAAACCACCATCGAAGCACTGGCGCAGGCTGGTCTTTCGGGCGATTTCGATGGTCCGCTGTTCCTGGCCGCACCGCCGGTCGAGCCGGAATGGGTCGACCGTTTTGCGCTGGCCGACCGCGCACCGCCGGCCGAGCGTGAAGCCGATGCCTATGACCGTTTCCTCACCGCCATGCGCGAACGTCCCGATCCGGTCTTTCTCGAAGCCGTACAGTTCGGCTCGATCTCCGAGCGTCTCGCTGACCGTTTTGGCACGCGCGGCTTGCCGGTGACGTTGTCCACTGCTTGCGCCTCGGGTGCGACCGCAATTCAGCTCGGGGTCGAGGCGATCCGTCAGGGCCGTACCGACAAGGCGCTTGTGGCGGCGACCGACGGCTCTGTCAGTGCCGAAGCGCTGATCCGCTTCTCGCTGCTTTCGGCGCTTTCCACCCAGAACGATCCGCCGGAAAAGGCTTCCAAGCCGTTTTCCAAGGACCGCGACGGTTTTGTCATCGCCGAAGGTGCGGCAACGCTGGTTCTGGAATCGCTGGAATCCGCCATTGCCCGCGGCGCCAAGGTTCTGGGTGTCGTCAGTGGTCTCGGCGAAAAGGCCGACAGTTTCCACCGCACCCGTTCGTCACCGGATGGCGGCCCGGCGATTGCCACGATCCGTGCAGCGCTTGAGGATGCCGGCATGACCGGCGCCGATATCGGCTACATCAATGCCCATGGCACCTCGACGCCGGAAAACGACAAGATGGAATATGGTTCGATGCTCGCCGTGTTCGGCGATCGTCTGAAGGAAATTCCGCTGTCGTCCAACAAGTCGATGATCGGCCATACGCTGACGGCGGCCGGTGCAGTCGAGGCGGTATTCTCGCTTCAGACCATGCTGACCGGCACGCTGCCGCCGACGATCAACTACAACAACCCCGATCCGACGATCGAGCTGGATGTGGTGCCGAACGTCAAGCGCGATGCACAGGTTTCGGCCGTCATCTCGAACTCGTTCGGCTTCGGTGGGCAGAATGCCAGCCTTGTCTTGACGGCTGAACCGGCTTAGAGACCTTCGTTAATCCCTGTGGAGCGCCGTCTTCGTCCAAAAAGGGCGTGCGGCGCTTCATGCTATTTCCGAGACGCATTGCGTTTTGTGAGCCATCAATGGCTCCTGATGCTTTGCCAAGACGAACGTTTACGCCTCCGGGCGAAGGATATTTGTTATGCGCGCCCTGCAATTGATCGACGACCGCAAGCTTGAAGCCGTGGACATCCCTGAGCCGGAAGCGCCGGGTCCCGGTGAAGTGACGCTGCGCGTCAAGGCGGTTGCGCTCAACCATATCGACGTCTGGGGCTGGCGCGGCATGGCGTTTGCCAAGCGCAAGATGCCGCTGACGATCGGTGCGGAAGCATCCGGCGTCGTCGAGGCCATTGGTCCGGGCGTATCGAACGTTCTGCCGGGTGATCTGGTGGCCATCTACGGTGCGCGCATCTGCGGACGCTGCAAGAACTGCGTCGAAGGCCGTGACAATCTGTGCGAACATGTCGGCGGCGTGCACGGTTTCCATCTCGACGGCTTTGCCCAGGAAAAGATGAACATCCCGGCCCGCCAGCTTGTCCCGGCTCCTCCGGGCATCGATGCGGTGGCCGCTGCCCTTGCTCCTGTCACGTTCGGCACGGTCGAGCACATGCTGTTCGACAACGCAAAACTTCAGTCGGGTGAAACCATTCTCATCCATGCCGGCGGTTCCGGCATCGGTTCGGCAGCCATCCAGCTTGCCAAGAAGATCGGCTGCACGGTCATCACCACCGTTGGTTCCGACGACAAGATCGAGGGCGCCAAGGCGCTCGGTGCCGATCACGTCATCAACTACCGCAAGGATCGCTTCGAAGGCGTCGTGCGCAAGCTGACGAAGAAAAAGGGCGTCGATGTCGTGTTCGAACATGTCGGCAAGGACACGTTTGCCGCCTCGATGTTCTGCCTGAAGCGTGGTGGTCGTCTGGTCACCTGCGGCTCGACCTCCGGCGTTTCGACCGAAGTCAATCTGATGATGCTGTTCCAGCAGCAGCTGAAGCTGCTCGGCTCGTTCGGCTGCCGCATGGAAAACATGGCTGACGCCATGCAGAAGATGGCGCGCGGCATTGTGCATCCCGTGATCGATACGGAAGTCACGTTCGACACGATCGACAAGGCGCTGGAACGCATGGAAAGCCGCCAGGTATTCGGCAAGATCATCCTGAGGATGGATTGATCCGGTGAAGATGGTCATCACCCGGATCGTTCTGTCGCTGATGCATTTTCGGCAGTGGCTGGTGGCGCAGGTCGCCTTCGGTTTTCTTAACCTGCTGAAAATCTTCCCGGCCGATCCGGCCATCAATTTTGCCGACTGGCTGGTGCGCAAGATTGGTCCGCGCACCTTTCGCCACAGGTTGATGATGACCAACCTGAAAAACGCCTATCCCGAAAAGGGCGAGGCGGAGCTTCAGGATATCGCGGCAAGGAGCTGGGGCCATATGGGCCGGCTCGCTGCCGAATATGTCTTTCTCGACCGTCTGTTCGATTTTGATCCTGAGCGAGACGAACCCGGCCGTGTCGAGGTTTCCGGCATTCCTGTCTTCGTAGACCTGCGCGACAATCCGCGTCCGTTCATCGTCTTCACCGCTCATACCGGCAATTTCGAGCTTCTGCCGGTGGCCGGCGCTGCCTTCGGGCAGAAGGTGACGGTGCTTTTCCGGCCGCCGAACAATCCTTACATCGCCGAAAAAGTCTTCTCTTTCCGCTCGGCCCGCATGGGCAAGCTCGTTCCGTCGCATGCCGGTTCGTCGTTTGCCCTGGCGCGCCAGTTGGAAGCGGGTGGCGGTGTCGGCGTTCTCGTCGATCAGAAATTCCAGAAGGGTCTGCAGACGTCCTTCTTCGGGCAGCCGGTGCAGACCAATCCGCTCTTGGCCAAACTGGTGCGCCAGTTCGACGCCGAGGTTTATCCGGCCCGCTGCATCCGCCTGCCGGGCAATCGCTACCGGCTGGAAATCGAACCGCGCATCGACGTGCCGCGTGATGAAAAAGGCAATGTCGACGTGCAGGCGACGGCGCAGATACTCAACGACAAGGTCGAGAGCTGGGCGCGTGAATATCCCGAGCAATGGCTGTGGTATCACGACCGCTGGAACATCAAGAAGTCGCTGAAGCGTCAATAGGCCTATTGTTCGAGAATGGTTTTCAGCGTGTTCAGGTCTTTCTGGACATGCTCGCAGTCGGCCCGGAAAGCCTCATCCGTCGTGCCGGGCAGGTGCAGCACCATGAAGATGACTTCCGCGCCATCGCCGTTTGGCACCACCCTCAATACATTGTGAACCGACTGGCCGTCGGGAAGCGTCACCGTATGGTCGACGACGCCCTCCGTATTGCGGGGTGCGAACCTGACGCGGATGGTGCCGAGCGGCCCGCCATCAGCCAGCCAGTCCTCGCCATCGGGGGTGAAACCGGCGGCAAGGCCTGCCGCCCAGTGGCGCATGTTTTCCGGTCTGTGCGCATAGTCGTAGACGTGGCGCCAATCCCGCTCGATTGCGACATGGACGATCTTTACCGGCATCGTGGTCATGAGGCTCCTCCCGCTCTGGCGGTTAAAAGATAGCGTCGCAGATCAAGGAGGCAATGTTTGCGCGGATGTCTCGCACGCGACATTGGCTGTCATCGAAATTTAATCGTTTCAGGTGCCACCGACCTTGCCGCGGGAACGTTTGAGTGCCAAAACACCTTGCGATTTGTAAATGGAGGCTTCGTCTTGGAACAGGCAGAAATCGGTCTTATCGGTCTTGGAGTCATGGGCTCCAACCTCGCCCTCAACATTGCTGAAAAAGGCAACCGCATCGCGGTCTTCAACCGATCACCGGAAGCAACCCGAAAATTTTTCGCCGAAGCCGGCGATCTGCAGAAGAATATCATTCCTTGCGAAACGCTTGAGGAATTCGTCGCCGCTATCCGTCCGCCACGCCCGATCATCATCATGATCAAGGCCGGTGACCCGGTCGATCAGCAGATGGAACTGCTGAAGCCGTATCTGGCCGATAACGACATCATGATCGATGCCGGCAATGCCAATTTCCGCGACACGATGCGTCGTTTCGACAATCTCAAGGACAGCGGCCTGACCTTTATCGGCATGGGCGTTTCGGGCGGCGAAGAAGGTGCTCGCCACGGGCCGTCGATCATGGTCGGCGGTACCGAAGAGAGCTGGAAGCGCGTCGAAAAGGTGCTGACGTCGATCTCGGCCAAGTTCAACGATGAGCCCTGCGTTGCCTGGCTCGGTGAAAATGGCGCCGGTCACTTCGTCAAGACCATCCACAATGGCATCGAATATGCCGACATGCAGATGATCGCCGAAATCTACGGCATCCTGCGCGACGGCCTGAAGCTTTCGGCGCCCGAGATCGGCCAGGTGTTTGGCAAGTGGAATACCGGTCGTCTGAATTCCTACCTGATCGAAATCTCCGAAAAGGTGCTGATGGCCAATGACCCGATTTCCGGCAAGCCGATGGTGGACGTCATCGTCGACCAGGCTGGCCAGAAGGGTACCGGCAAATGGTCGGTGATCGAGGCCCAGAACATGGGCGTCGCCGCAACCGCGATCGAAGCAGCCGTTGCCGGTCGCATCCTGTCGTCGCAGAAGGCGGAACGTGAAGCCGCCGAAAAGATCCTTGGCCTGCCGAACACGACGGCGATGCCGTCCACGGATGGCATCAGCTTCCTTGACGATCTCGAAAACGCGCTTCTGGCGGCCAAGATCGCGGCTTATGCGCAGGGCTTTGCCGTCATGGCTGCCGCGTCCAAGGAATATGACTGGAGCCTGCCGATGCCGACGATCGCCAAGATCTGGCGCGCCGGCTGCATCATCCGCTCGCAGTTCCTCGACGAGATCACCTCGGCCTTCACCAAGGACCCGGATGTCGCAAACCTCATCGTGACGCCTGCCTTCGCGCAACTGGTCGAAGAAACCGACGCATCGCTGCGTCGTGTCGTCTCGACGGCCATCATGTCCGGTCTGTCGGTTCCGGCTCTGTCGTCGGCTCTGTCCTACTTCGACGCCTATCGTCGTGGTCGTGGCACCGCCAACCTCATCCAGGCGCAGCGCGACTTTTTCGGCGCGCATGGCTTTGACCGCGTCGATGGCCTGGACAAGCACCATGGCCCTTGGGGCAGCGGTCTGGCAGATTTCGCCTGATCAATCTGACATAACGAAAGGCCCGTCTTTAGGCGGGCCTTTCTGCGTCTGCCGGTCGCGGGGACAAGGACGCAAGCGGCGGGTACTGATTTCGGTACTGCGATAGTTACAACAGGAGGATTTCGATATGGCCTGGAAACCGGCTGACAATCGCTACGATACCATGAAATATAACCGCTGCGGACAATCCGGCCTGAAGCTGCCGGCGATCTCGCTCGGTCTCTGGCACAATTTCGGCGATGACACGCCGCGTGAGCGCAAGGTGGCGATCTGCCGTCAGGCATTTGATCTCGGCATCACCCATTTCGATCTCGCCAACAACTATGGTCCGCTGCCGGGCAGCGCCGAGACCGCGTTCGGCCAGATTTTGCGCGAGGACTTTCATGGGTATCGCGATGAGCTGATCATCTCCTCCAAGGCTGGTTACAACATGTGGCCGGGACCGTATGGCGAGTGGGGCAGCCGCAAATATCTGATCTCGTCCTGTGACCAGAGCCTGAAGCGCATGGGGCTGGATTACGTCGATATCTTCTATTCGCACCGCTTCGATCCGGATACGCCGTTGGAAGAAACCTGCGGAGCGCTTGACCATATCGTCCGCTCGGGCAGGGCGCTTTACGTCGGCATCTCGTCCTACAATTCCAAGCGAACCCGCGAGGCGGCAGCCATCCTCAAGCAACTCGGCACGCCGCTGCTCATTCATCAGCCGAGCTATTCGATGATCAATCGCTGGGTCGAGGAAGACAATCTGCTCGATACGCTGGATGATGTCGGCGCCGGCTCCATCGTGTTCTCGCCATTGGCGCAGGGCATGCTGACGTCTAAATATCTCGGCGGCATTCCGGAAGACAGCCGCGCCGCGCAGGGCAAGTCGCTGCGCCCGGCCTTCCTCAACGAGAAGAATGTCGCCAACCTGCAGGCGCTCAATGCCATCGCGGAACGCCGTGGCCAGACGCTGGCGCAGATGGCGATTGCCTGGGTGCTGCGCGGCGGTCGCGTGACGACGGCGCTGATCGGTGCCAGCCGGCCGGAGCAGGTCGTCGATTGCGTGAAGGCGCTCGACAACCCGGATTTCAGCGCGGAGGAACTGGCGGAAATCGACAGCTATGCTCGCGAAGCCGATATCAATCTCTGGGCAAAGTCGGCTGAACTGAAAGCCTGATCATCAAGCCGCCGGTGCCTTTGTGGTGCCGGCGGTTTTTGCATGTTTCGCATCAACTTCGCGCAGCAAGCCATTCTGAATACTTACGAAAATGTAATATTCAGTTCATTTTCGGTTCATCACCTGGCGCCTAGGGTCTCCTCATAGACAACAGAGGATACCATCATGAAAAAGCTTGCAGCCGTTCTGCTTTCCGCCACCTTCATTTTCAGCCCGGTCGCCTTTTCTTCGGTCGCCAATGCTGCCCCGCCAAGCCATAACGACCGCTGGGATCACCGCGACGATCGCCGTGTCGTGACCAAAAAGGTTGTCAGGGAGCGCACTGTCGTCAAGAAGCGCTGGAGCCGCGGTCATCGCCTCAGCCCTGCCGAGCGTCGCCACATGGCCGAGGTTCGCGATTATCGCCGCTACCGCCTGAATGCACCGCCGCGTGGTTATCGCTGGGTTCGTGCCGACAATAACGAATTCCTGCTGATTGGCATCACGTCGGGCCTGATCTCGTCGATCATCGCCGGCCGTTGATATAAGACGACCGGCAGGGAGTGCCTTCTTTCCCTGCCGGTCTAACCGTCTCCACCATGCGCGAGGAGGCGGTATTGTTATGCACTATCAGGCCTTGCCGGACAGGCAGGTCTTCATCGATTCCGCGATGCCGCGCATCAGCTGGAAATAAAGGTCCGGACCTTCCTTCAGCGTCGCTGCTTCCGGATCGAGCGTGCCGGCCTTTGCCGGTGTTCCTTCCAGAACGACATTGACCAGTTTTGGCGTGAACTGCGGCTCGGCAAAGACGCAGGTCGCGCCGAGTTCGGTCACCTTCTTGTGGATCTCGCCGATGCGCTCGGCGCCCGGCAGCGTCTCCGGGCTTACCGTGATCGAGCCGGCCACCTTCACCTCGTACCGCTTTTCGAAATATTGGTAGGCGTCGTGGAAAACGATGAACGGCTTGTCCTTGACCGGTGCGACCGTGGCCTTGATCTCGGCATCCAGTTCGTCCAGCTGGCGCATCAGGCCGGCAGCGTTGTCTTCATATTGCTTGGCATGTTCCGGATCGGCTTCGGCAAGGCGTTTTGCGATCTCACGACCGATCACCTTTGCATTGAGCGGATCGAGCCAGACATGCGCGTCGAAACCACCATGTTCATGGTCGTGATCATGTTCGGCATGGGCTTCGCCCTTGGCATGATCGGCGTTGGCGTGCTCGCCTTCATGCGCGTGGTCGTGACCTTCGGCATGTTCGCCTTCGTGCTCGTGGCCCTCATGGCCGTGGTCATGCGCCTCGAACGGGCCACCTTCACGGAACGGCAGTTTCTGCAGGTCTGGGGAATCCGACAGAGCGACAACGGTCTTGGACCCGGCAAGCGCGTCCAAGGGCTTGTCGAGGAAGGCTTCGAGGTTCGGTCCCATCCAGAAGATCAGATCGGCATTCTGGATGGCACGGGCGTTCGATGGCTTCATCGAATAGGTGTGCGGCGAGGCGGCGCCTTCGACGATCAGCTTCGGTTCGGCGACGCCTTTTATGATGGAGGCAACCAGCGAATGGATCGGCTTGATCGACACGACGACATTCGGGGTTGCGGAGGCAGTCCCGGCCATCAGCAGCGCCATGGAGGCTGCAAAGGTGGCGACGATGGGAGTGGCGACTGCTTTCATGCGGTTCTCCTTGCCCCTCAGGGACAGATTGGTCTGTGTTCGGTGTTGCCGGGCCTTGCGTAAGGCGCCTGGCATAACGATGTAATGTTATTACGTTCGTTGTGTTATTCTATAACGTGTGGCATAGCTGGTGGCAACACAGGACAGGAAGAAATTTATGCTGATGCAGACCGCGGCTCAGGATCGCCAGAAAGGTGACGAACTGGTCACGCTGGCAGGGGCCGGAATACGCCGCAACGGCCGCTGGCTGGTGCGTGGTGTCGATCTTTCCATTCATCGCGGCGAGATCGTCACCCTGATCGGTCCCAACGGTGCCGGCAAATCGACGACTGCGAAGATGGCGATCGGCGTGCTGCGCGCCGATGAGGGAAAGGTCGACCGCAAGGCTTCGCTCACCATCGGTTATGTGCCGCAGAAGCTGGCGATCGACTGGACCATGCCGCTTTCCGTTCGGCGATTGATGCGGCTGACAGCCAAGCTGGACGATGCGAGCCTGATGGCGGCGCTGACCGATGTCGGTATCCCGCATCTGGTTGATGCCGAAGTGCGCCACCTCTCCGGCGGCGAATTCCAGCGGGCGCTGCTGGCGCGGGCGATCGCCCGTAATCCCGACCTGCTGGTTCTCGACGAGCCGGTGCAGGGCGTCGATTTTGCCGGGGAAAGCGCGCTTTACGAACTGATCCGCACCATCCGCAACAAGACAGGCTGTGGCATTCTGCTGATTTCCCACGACCTGCATATGGTGATGGCCGATACCGATACGGTGATCTGCCTCAACGGCCATGTCTGCTGCCGCGGCACGCCTGAGGCCGTGAGCCGCAGCGACGATTATCGTCGGCTGTTCGGCAATGTCGGCGCCGGACTTGCCGTCTACAGTCACCGTCATGACCACACGCATCTGCCGGATGGCCGTGTGCAGCACAAGGATGGATCGGTGACCGATCACTGCCATCCCGATGATGGTCATCATCATGAGCACGCCGGTCATGGTCATGAACATCACGACGATGATCACAGCCATGAACATCAGCATGGCGATCACACGCATGCCGGCGGCAAGGGGCATCATCATGCTTGACGATTTCTTTTTCCGCGCTTTGCTCGCCGGCATCGGATTGGCACTGACGACGGGGCCTCTCGGTTGTTTTGTCGTTTGGCGCCGCATGGCCTATTTTGGCGATACGATCGCGCATTCGGCATTGCTCGGCGTGGCGCTGTCGCTGCTGCTGGACATCAACCTTCTGGTCAGCGTGTTTGGCGTCGCTGTCGTAGTCTCGCTGCTGCTGCTGGTTCTGCAGAAACGCCAGGCGCTGTCCGCCGACGCGCTTCTCGGCATTCTTTCGCATTCGACGCTGGCGATTGGCCTTGTCATGGTTGCCTTCATGAGCTGGGTGCGCATCGATCTGATCGCTTTCCTGTTTGGTGACATTCTGGCGGTGACGCCGGCCGATATCGCACTGATCTGGGGCGGCGGCCTGTTCGTACTCGCGGCCCTCGTGGTCCTGTGGCGTCCGCTGATCGCCTCGACGGTGAGCGCCGATATTGCCGAAGCCGAAGGCCTGAAGCCCGAACGGGCGCGACTGCTGTTCATGCTGTTGATGGCACTCGTCATCGCCATTGCCATGAAGATCGTCGGCATCATGCTGATCACCGCACTGCTGATCATCCCGGCCGCGACGGCACGGCGCTTTTCCTCCGCGCCGGAAGGCATGGCAGTGCTGTCGTCGCTGATCGGCGTCATCGCCGTGGTGGGCGGCTTGTTCGGGTCGCTGACCTATGACACACCGTCCGGACCATCGATCGTGGTCGCGGCGCTCATCCTCTTCATCCTCAGCCTTTTGCCGGGCAGGGCTAAAAACCTCGCCGATGGCGGCACGACATCCGGAGGTCGCTCATGAATACGCCGACACTGACCAAAAACCAGACTCTGGTACTGGACGTGCTGACGCGTTCCGAGGCGCCGGTCAGCGCCTATACCATTTTGGACAAGCTGCGCGACCAGGGTTTTCGCGCACCTTTGCAAGTCTACCGGGCGCTCGACAAGCTGATCGAAATGGGCATTGCCCATCGGCTAGAAAGCCTCAACTCATTTGTCGCCTGCGCGCATGCCAATGAGAGCTGCTGCGGGCATGGCCACGGCCATGGTCACCACGGCACCGTGGCCTTTGCGATCTGCGAGAGCTGCGGGCAGGTGAACGAGTTTCACGATCACGCCATCGACGACCGCCTCAACGGCTGGGCAAAGGACCGCAAGTTCAAGCCCTCCAAAACGACGATCGAGATCCGCGGGCTTTGCGAAGCCTGCATGCACTGATCGTCAGGCGGCGCGATCTGCCAGGATGGTGCGGTTACGGCCGTGACGCTTGGCCTGATAGAGCGCCTTGTCGGCCGCTTCCACAAGTTCACCGGCGGCACTGCCATCGTGGCGTGGTGTGGCCGAGGCAAGGCCTATGCTGACCGTGACGTAGCCATTGCCATCCGGCCGGCCGTGCGAGAGACCAAGCTGGCTCATGGCGCGGTGAATGCGGCTGGCGGCGGTTTCCGCCTGTATCGTCTCCGTGTGGCGCAGCAGGACGGCAAATTCCTCGCCACCGAGACGCGCCGGCAAGTCATTGTCGCCGCGCGTCTGGCCCTCAATGGCGCGCGCCACCTGCTGAAGACAGGCGTCGCCGGCAGGATGACCAAATGAGTCGTTGTAGCGCTTGAAGAAATCCACATCGATGACGAGAAGCGACATGGTCTCGCCGGAGACAAGGGCTTCCGTCCATGCCGACTGCAGGAATTGTTCAAAGCGACGACGGTTGGCGATGCCGGTCAGCGCATCGGTGTATGAATAGGCGTTGAGCTGTTCGTTGATACGGCGGACTTCCTGTGCGTTGAGGCGTTCGCGCAGCATCAGCAGATAGGCGTGGCGCAGATTGCCTTCCAGCCGGTAGTTGGCCACCAGCGTGATGACGCCCATCGCTGCCATGTAATAAACCGGCAGGTTGCGTTCGCTCCAATTGAGATCGGGTGTGGCATGCAGGAAAAACGCAGTAACGACGCAACAGCCGACCGTGGTGGCCAGCGCTGCATTGAAGCCAATGTGCAGGACGATATTGGCGCCGATAACGATCAGGCCGAAACTGAAGGCGCTGTAATGCGCCTCATCCGATGTGGCGATGTAGAGAAGATAATTCGAGCCGAGGGCAATCAGGATGGCGCAGCAGGTGAGAACCGAATCGCGGATCCATTGCGGCGGGCTGCGGCGCAGCCAGAACAGCGCCGCAAGGCAGATTGGCGTGACGAAGCAGAGCCTGATCAGCGCGGACATGCCGAGAATTTCCGGTCTGGTAATAGCGTCGATAACGATAAAACCGTTGAAGAACACCAGAGCGAACAGACCGGCGACGATAGTCTGACGATTGCGGTCGGCGGCGGTGTCCGTCTGGAACACGGCTTCCACCACCGGATCGAAGCTGAGCGGCCGGTTCTTGCGGGCAAGATGTCGACCGACGCGATCCAGAAGGGCGGTCGTGTTCTGCTGTGGCTGTTCAGGTGTATCGTTCATCGGTGTCCATGGCGGTCGCGCGAAGGCACGGCGGGCGTCACTACATGCGTCGATGGTAATATACGATATGTGTGAAGCAAAGGCTTCATGTCAGCGTGAACGAGTGGTTAAACTGTTCTCAAAGCGGACGCAGGTCTGCGGCAAAACGATGCCAGTTTTTCACGTAGTTGTCGGCGGAAACCGTCAGCCTGGCGATGGCGTCCGCGTCGAGCGTGCGGATGGCGCGGGCGGGCGAACCGACGATCAGGGAGCCGTCGGGAAACTCCTTGCCTTCCGTCACCAGTGCATTGGCGCCGACGAGGCAGTTGTTGCCGATCCTTGCGCCGTTGAGAATGGTGGCGCCCATGCCGATCAGGGAATTGTCGCCGATCGTGCAGCCGTGAATGATGGCATGGTGGCCGATCGTGCAGCCGGTGCCGATCGTTGCGGGATAGCCCATGTCGGTATGGAGCATGGCGCCTTCCTGAATGTTTGTGCGCGCGCCGACCGAAATCAGTTCGTTATCGCCGCGCAGCACCGCGCCGAACCAGATGCCGACATCTTCGCCCAGTGAAACCTTGCCGATGACATGTGCGTCCGGTGCCAACCAGTAACGGTCATCGTCGGGTGTCTTCGGTTGAAAATCTCCCAGGGCGTAAAGCGGCATGCTGGTTCTCCACAAAGGGGGCTTTAAACGACGGTCAGTTCCAGACGACCGACACCGGCCGCTTCGCAGACCACCTTGTCGCCCTTGACGACGGCACCGACGCCGGCCGGGGTGCCGGTCATGATGATATCGCCGGCGGCCAGTTCGAACTGTTTCGACAGTTCGGCGATGATTTCCGGCAGCTTCCAGATCATCTGGTTCATGTCGCCGTTCTGCTTGCGGTCGCCGTTGACCTCCAGCCAGATGGCGCCTTCCTGCGGATGACCGACCTTTGCCACCGGCAGCAGCGCCGAAACGGGAGCGGACTTTTCAAATGCCTTGGCGACTTCCCAGGAACGGCCGGCCTTCTTCATCTGGTCCTGCAGGTCGCGGCGGGTGAAATCGATGCCGACACCGTAACCATAGACGCAATCAAGCGCGTCCTGCGCATCGATATCACTGCCGCCGGCTTTCAGGGCCATGACGAGTTCGACCTCGAAGTGGACGTTGGATGACAGCGGCGGGTAAGGAAAAGTTTCGCCGTTATAGACGTTGTCAGCATTCTTCTGGAAAAAGAACGGGGCTTCGCGCGATGGGTCGTGGCCCATTTCGATGGCGTGGTCGGCATAGTTGCGACCGACGCAATAGACGCGGCGAACGGGGAATTTGTCAGACGTGCCTTCGACTTCGAGGAGGACGGGGGCGGGCATGGGGATGACGGTTGCGGTCATGAAAAAGTCCTCCTGTAAAAACAAATCGCCTTCTGGAAAGGCCAAGCCTTTGTTCCGCAAATTTCCACGCAATCATAGCCTTTTTTCGCGACAGGTGGACTGAACTGGCCAAAGTTTTTCGTTTGCTGTATGAGCGGCCGCATATCTCAAAGGACTTGCCATGTATGCTGACGCGCTGAAGCGTGGCGAAAAGATTTTCGCCGTTGCGCCCATGATCGACTGGACCGATTCGAGGTGCCGGTACCTTCACCGGCAGATGTCGAAGCGTGCTCTGCTTTACACCGAAATGGTGGTGGCGGATGCGATCATTCACGGCAATCGTGACCGGCTGCTGGGCTATTCGGCAGAAGAGCATCCGGTGGCGCTGCAGCTTGGTGGATCCGATCCGGCAAAGCTCGTCGAAGCCGTGCGCATCGCCGCCGATTACGGTTATGACGAGATCAATCTCAATGTCGGCTGTCCGTCCGACCGCGTCCAGTCGGGTACTTTTGGCGCGTGCCTGATGCGCGATGCCGGCCATGTGGCCTCTTTGATCGAGGCGATGAAGGCTGTGGCGACCGTGCCGGTAACGGTGAAATGCCGGATCGGCATTGATGATCAGGAGCCGGAAACCGTGCTGCCCGACTTTCTGGCGCGCATGATCGGGGCAGGTGCGGATGCCATCTGGATCCATGCCCGCAAGGCGTGGCTGCAGGGGCTTTCGCCGAAAGAAAACCGCGATATTCCGCCGCTCGATTACGATCTCGTGCACCGCATGAAGCGCGAAAACCCGGATGTGTTTCTCGGCATCAATGGCGGCATCATCGATCTGGAGCAGGCGGCAGATCATCTGGCGGTGATGGATGGCGTGATGCTGGGGCGTGCCGCCTATCACAACACCGGTCTGCTGGCCGGTGTGGATGCGATGATTGGGGGTTCGAGTCCCGGAGGGACTAACACCACAGATGTCGACTGGTTGGCGCTGCGTGACACGATGATGGCCTATGCCGATGATGTGATGGCGTCGGGCGGACGCCTGAACCATGTCACGCGGCATATGGTCGGCCTCTTTCAGGGCTTTGCGGGTGCGCGACGCTTCCGTCAGATCCTGTCGTCGGATGCAACGAAGCCGGGAGCCACGACGGCGGTGATCGAGGCTGCCTTTGCCGCTGTCGATCTGGAGGCCGGGCCGAAACGGCAGGCCGTCGCTGCCGAATAGAACCTCATGGCATGGTTTTGATGCCGGGCAGCGGTGTCGGCTTCGCCTTCATCTCGATCGGCGGTGCGCCGGGTGGGTTGACCAGCGCGAGAATGAGCTGGTGCACCGCGCCACCCGGCGACAGTTCCACCGCGTCGAAATCACGGCCGCGCTGACGCTGCTCGTCTGAAAATTCCTTGAGTTTCGCCTGCAGCACCTCGCGCACCCTGGTGCATTTCGGATCGTTTTCCGCCGTCAGGCCGATGCTGAAGGTTTCGATCTTTTCGACCATCTCGAGAATATGCTGGCCGTGGACGCGTTCGTGTTTTTCCACGCCTTCGATGAAATCCGTCCAGCGGGTTTTGGTGTCTGCCGGCAGCGAGGACGGACCTTTGGGGAGGGTATAGGTTATGGTGAGGCTAGGGCGCGCCACGGCGAGCGTGCAGGCACCATTCGGCTGCGGGCGATAATCGCGAGTCCAGAGCAGCTTGAAGGTTGTGTGGGCGATCGCCTGTCCGACACCGGCGGCCGGGCCACGTTCGCCGATCGACTGGTAGAGCTCGATGCCGGTCTTGCCGGTGACGGCATAGGTCCTGACCTGTTCGGCCGGTTTCCAGCTTCGAGTGCTTTGGGCGTGTGAAAGCGCGGGCAGCGCCAAAAAGGAAGCGAGAGCGATAGCCGTACGGGAGGTGATGATCGACATGGTTTTGTGTCGCTTGGCTTGGCGCCGCTGTCAACGGGGTTGGATGGTCTCCGTTGAGAGGACAGGCTCGTCTCTCGGCGATCCTTGCTTGTCAAATTCAGCGGTTTTAGCCAACGACTGTGGTTCGTCGGTGAAAGCTGTGTCAGGCCGCGACGGCCGACTTTGCTGTGTCTCGGCGCGCGCTCAATCCTTCGCCACCGTCATCAGCATGTCCCACATGTCGGCGCCGGTTTCGAAAACGGAGGCATTGGCGGCAAATTGCGTTTCGGCCTGCAGCACGTCGAGCATGTCGCCGGTGAGATCGCTGTCATGGCCGGGCGTGGAGGCGTTGGCGATGCCGTGGGCAGCGGTGGAAAGCCGCTCCGTCTGGGTCTGCATACCGTAAAGCGAAGTGTTCAGCGCCGCCGTGATCGTCATTGTCAAATTCCCAGCCTGATGGACGAAACCTTTATGCTGCGGGGCATCTCAAGGAAGGATGAAGGGGCAGGGTTAAGGCAGGCCTTGATGGCATGCCCAGATGTACCGTTTCGGGATCAGCGGATATGAAAAGGCCCGCCGGAAGCGGGCCTCATGGTCAGTGTGTCTCGGAAGAGAGATCAGGCTTTGGCGCTGCCGCGGCGATGGATGGCGCGGGCGGCGAAAAAGCCGCCAACCAGCGCCAGCACCACGGACATGGTGACGTTCTTGACGCCATTATCCTTGGTGATGGCGCGAACCTGTACCGAACCCGGCTGCGGGGCGGCCGGGGCGCTGCCGCCACCGATCAACAGGGCGCTTGCGAAAAACACGACAACGGCGACGGCCGCGCCGCCGAGAAGGGCGCGCGGGTTCTTGAACAGGCTGGTGCTCACTGGGGTATTTCCTCTTGCATGCTTTTGATTATCGAAAGCCGACCACGCTCACGCGATGCGAAGAACGGGACACGTGGACGACCGCAGGCGCGACATAGGTCACGATGCAGAGCGGGCAATGAAAAGATTGGGATTTTTGCGAAATAGGGGAAATTTCCCCTGAGGTGCGCGCATTGTCTGAAGTGCGTTACAGACAGCCAGATCGACTTGCCGCGTGAACAGCATCTCGCGCGTTTTTTGAAATATTCAATTGCTCATCGACTGGCGTTTGAGCGCGTCGCGATGTTTGGTGTCAATTGACTGTACTCAGGCGCAGCAAGGTAATAACCGTGCGGCGAGGCCTTATTTGGATGCGGTACGCTTTTTCGCCTTGGGTGCGGCTGCGTGTTTGGCAGCGGCTTCTTCCTCGGTCTGCGCGAGGCGCATGGCGCGCAATTTTTCGGTTTTCTTCTCGCGTGCAGTCACTTCGGCATCGAGAATGTCGCGCACCACGGAATTGGTCTGCGCTGCTTTCTGCTGGGCGGAGAGTTTTGCCGGCTTGAGGATCTGGTCTTTTGTCTCAGTCATGCCGTTCTCCCGGTTTCGTGCCTGAAGCGATGATCCGCCGGTACGATGGATGTGGGCGCGCGGCGGAAAGCCGCGCGGCGCACAATCGACTTTATCCGCGAGCAGGAGCGCGCGCGATAACTTTCTTCTTCGGGGCCGGCAGAAGACCTTCGCGCTGGGCCTGCTTGCGGGCCAGCTTGCGGGAACGACGAATAGCCTCAGCCTTTTCGCGAGCGCGCTTTTCCGAAGGCTTCTCAAAAGCCTGGCGAGCCTTCATTTCGCGGAATACGCCTTCGCGCTGCAGCTTCTTCTTGAGCACGCGCAGTGCCTGTTCGACGTTGTTGTCCCTGACGAGTACTTGCAACAAATTCTCCTTTATGCAGCGGCTTTGCCGCCTGTGCCTGGTTTCGGTGCCGTCAATTCGGCAATCACGTACGACTGGGATCAGTCGATACCCCATGCAAGCGAAAAACAAAAGGCCGGGAATGACCCCGACCTCTCATAATCAACATTACCGCGTGCGTGCCGGTCGAGCCGTGTCACGCGGTTTGATGACAAAACTCAGGCAGCCTGCAGGTTGTCGGCCGAGCTCTTGCCCGAACGCTTGTCCTGAACGATTTCGTAAGAGATCTTCTGACCATCGTTGAGGGTGCGCAGACCAGCGCGCTCAACGGCAGAGATGTGTACGAATACGTCCTGGCCGCCGTTGTCAGGCTGAATGAAGCCAAAGCCCTTGGTGCTGTTGAACCACTTTACGGTACCGGTGTTCATAACGATTTCCTTTCAATCGCTGTAGATTGCCGGCCCTAATATCAAGACCGGCGGCGCATCGACTATGAGAGGAGATCGGAAAGAGCCGGTAGGCTTCGGACGAGTCGCTAGCAGAGTACGATTGAAACCCAAAATAGAGGTTTCCAGAAAGGAGACAAGGGCAGTAAGGAAATAATTATACGAGAAGTTGAGTCTGTTACAATTCAGGGTGATGACGGCTTTTTCCGGGCAGGTTTTCCCGTTTTGAGGCTTGTTCGAATGTAAAAAATGAAAAAAGGCCCGCGCGGGGCGGGCCTTTCGTTGGTGTTGACGCTATCGCGGTTATTCCGCGGCTTCCGCGTAATCTTCCAGCGGCGGGCAGGAGCAGATCAGGTTGCGGTCGCCATAAACGTTGTCGACGCGGTTGACCGGGGACCAGTACTTGTCCACCCGGAACGCGCCCGGCGGGTAGCAGGCCTGTTCGCGGGAGTAAGGACGATCCCATTCGCCGACGAGGTCTTCCACCGTATGCGGAGCGTTCTTCAGCGGGTTGTTCACCTTGTCCATCCGGCCTTCCTCGATGGCGCGGGCCTCCTCGCGGATCGCCAGCATCGCATCGCAGAAACGGTCGAGTTCGGCCTTGGTTTCCGATTCGGTCGGCTCGACCATCAGCGTGCCGGCAACCGGGAAGCTCATGGTCGGCGCATGGAAACCGCAGTCGATCAGGCGCTTGGCGATATCGTCCACCGAAACGCCGGCCGAGACGTTGAGCGGGCGGGTGTCGAGGATGCATTCATGCGCCACGCGGCCGGCTTCCGACTTGTAGAGCACGTCGTAGGCACCCTTGAGACGGGCCGCGATATAGTTGGCGTTGAGGATCGCCACCTTGGTTGCCTGCGTCAAACCTTCGCCGCCCATCATCAGGGTGTAGGACCAGGAGATCGGCAGGATCGACGGCGAGCCGAACGGGGCAGCCGAGACAGCACCTTCACGGCCATCCCACTGCAGGTGACCCGGAAGATGTGCCGCCAGGTGCGCCTTGACGCCGATCGGGCCCATGCCGGGACCGCCGCCGCCATGCGGGATGCAGAAGGTCTTGTGCAGGTTGAGGTGCGACACGTCGGAGCCGATGTCGCCGGGGCGGGCAAGGCCGACCATGGCGTTCATGTTGGCGCCGTCGAGATAGACCTGACCGCCGTGGGTGTGGGTGATCTCGCAGATTTCCTTGACCGTTTCCTCGAACACGCCGTGCGTGGACGGGTAGGTGATCATGCAGCACGACAGGTTTGCCGCGTGCTGTTCAGCCTTGGCGCGGAAATCTTCGAGGTCGATATCGCCGTTTTCACGCACCTTCACGACCACGACCTTCATGCCGACCATCTGCGCCGAGGCCGGGTTGGTGCCGTGCGCGGAGGTGGGGATGAGGCAGACGTCGCGATGCGCATCACCATTGGCGATGTGGTAGTTGCGGATGGTGAGCAGGCCCGCATACTCGCCCTGCGCGCCGGAATTCGGCTGCATGGAGAAGGCGTCGTAACCGGTGATCTGGCACAGTTTTGCCGACAGATCGTCGATCATTTCCTTGTAGCCCAAGGCCTGATCCTGCGGAACGAACGGATGGATATCCGAAAATTCCGGCCAGGTGATCGGCAGCATCTCCGCGGTGGCGTTCAGCTTCATCGTGCAGGAACCAAGCGGGATCATCGACCGGTCGAGCGCGAGGTCGCGGTCCGACAGGCGGCGGATGTAGCGGGTCATCTCGCTTTCGGCGCGGTTCATGTGGAAAATCGGATGGGTCATGTAATCCGATTTTCTCAAGAGATCCTTCGGCAGGCGGTAGTCGACCTCGAAATCGGACACCTTGAAGTCACCGCCGAATGCGCGCCAGACGGCTTCGAGCGTGACCGGACGGGTGCGCTCGTCGAGCGACATGCCGACCTTGGTCTCGCCGATCTTGCGCAGGTTGACGCCTTCCGCGACGGCGGCACGCAGGATCAGGCCCTGCATGTGGCCGACTTCGACCGTGATCGTGTCGAAGAAGTTTTCAGGTTCTATTCGGTAGCCGAGCTTTTCCAGGCCCTTGGCCATCAGCACGGCCTTCTTGTGGACAGCCTGCGCAATCGCCTTCAGGCCCTGCGGACCGTGGAAGACGCCGTACATCGAGGCCATGACGGCGAGCAGGACCTGCGCCGTGCAGATGTTCGACGTCGCCTTTTCGCGGCGGATATGCTGTTCGCGGGTCTGAAGAGACAGGCGATAGGCGCGGTTGCCACGGGCATCGACCGAGACGCCGACCAGGCGGCCGGGCATGGCGCGCTTGTGGGCATCCTTGACCGACATATAGGCGGCGTGCGGGCCGCCGTAACCGACCGGAACGCCAAAGCGCTGGGTAGTGCCGATGGCGATATCGGCGCCCATTTCGCCGGGCGATTTCAGCAGCGTCAGCGCCAGAAGGTCGGCGGCGACGGCGGCGACCGCACCGGTCTGGTGAAGGCGGGCGATCAGGCCGGAGAAATCACGGACATGGCCCTGCGTGCCCGGATACTGGAAGATCGCGCCAAAAACGTCGACCGGGTCGAGATCGGTCATCGGATCGCCGATCACAACCGACCAGCCGAGCGGCTTTGCGCGGGTTTCGATAAGGGCAATCGTCTGCGGATGGCAGGCGGCATCGACGAAGAAGGCGGTCGCCTTGGATTTTGCCTGACGCTGGCAGAGCGCCATGGCTTCGGCGGCTGCGGTCGCTTCATCGAGCAGCGAGGCATTGGCGACGTCGAGACCGGTCAGGTCGCAGATCATCGTCTGGAAGTTCAAAAGGGCTTCGAGGCGGCCTTGAGAAATTTCCGGCTGGTACGGCGTATAGGCCGTGTACCATGCCGGGTTTTCCAGAATGTTGCGCTGGATGACCGGCGGGGTGACGGTGCCGTAATAACCCTGCCCGATCAGCGAGGTGAGGACCTGGTTCTTGTTGGCGGTCTCGCGCAGCTTGTCGAGTGCTTCACGCTCAGTAAGGGCGGCACCCCAGGCGAGCGGGGTCTGCTGGCGGATGGAGGCCGGAACCGTTGCTTCGATCAGCCCGTCGAGCGACTTGTAGCCGATGACTTTCAGCATCGCTGCCATTTCGGACGGCGAGGGGCCGATATGGCGACGGTTTGCAAAATCGTACGGATCGTAATCCGTGAAGTGGAAATCGGTGCTGTCGTTCATCCGATGAGGTCCTTGTAGGCGGCTTCGTCCATCAGGCTGTCGATATCGGAGACGTTCTTGAGCTTGAGCTTGAAGAACCATGCGGAGCCTTCAGGCTCGGAATTGACCAGCGACGGATCATCGACGATCGCCTGGTTGACTTCGACGACTTCGCCATCGAGCGGCGAATACACGTCGGAGGCGGCCTTGACGCTTTCGACGGTGGCGGCATTGCCGTCCTTGGTGAGTTCGGCGCCCACTTCCGGCAGTTCAACGAATACGAGATCGCCGAGCTGGTCGGCGGCGTGCTGGGTGATGCCGACGGTGGCGACATCGCCTTCGAGTTTCAGCCATTCGTGTTCGGCGGTAAATTTCAGCATTGGGAGGACCTCTCTGGAAGGGAATGGGTGATTGTTGTTGTATTGGAGTGGGGGGAAAGTCCCCCTCTGGCCTGCCGGCCATCTCCCCCACAAGGGGGGAGAAAAATCGTGGCGCCCCTCTGCGCCCAATCAAGGCGTCGCGGGAATTGCGAGGTGAATTGTCGTGCTCGCCGCTGGCCGCTGGTTCTCTCCCCCCTCGTGGGGGAGATGGCCGGCAGGCCAGAGGGGGTATGGTCAGGCACGACCGTCATGTTACCGCTTGTATGTCGGCGTGATGAACGGCAGCGTGGCCACTGTCATCGCCAGATATTTGCCGCGAACCTCGGCATAAACCGTGGTGCCGGCAGCGATATGCGACACCGGAAGGTAGCCCATGGCGACCGGGCCTTCGACGGTCGGGCCAAAGGTGCCCGAGGTGACTTCGCCGAGTTCGGTCTGGCCTTCGGCATCCGCATAAAGCTTGGCATGCGAACGCACCGGAGCCTTGCCTTCCGGCTTCAGGCCGACGCGGCGGCGGCTGGCGCCGTTGGCCAGTTCGCACAAGATGCGCTCTGCGCCCGGAAAGCCGCCTTCACGGTCGCCGCCGGCCTTGCGGGCCTTTTGCAACGCCCATTCGAGCGAGGCTTCGATCGGCGAGGTGGTGGTGTCGATGTCGTTTCCGTAGAGACACAAGCCGGCTTCGAGGCGAAGACTGTCACGCGCGCCGAGGCCGATGGCTTCGCAATCCGGGTGTTCGAGCAGGGCGTTGGCCACCTCGACGGCATGCGCTTCCGGCACGGAAATCTCAAAACCGTCCTCACCGGAATAACCGGAGCGGGAGATGATGCAGGGCACGTCGTGCAGCGGCACTTCCACCACATCCATGAACTTCATGGCCGACACGCCGGCCCAGAGTTCGGCCAGAACCGCTTCGGCCCGCGGGCCCTGCAGGGCGATCAAAGCACGGTCATCGAGGAGCGTCACGTCGCAACTGGTCAGGTTCGCCTTCATATGGGCGACGTCCTGATCCTTGCAGGCGGCGTTGACGACGACCAGCAGATGATCGCCGCGATTGGTGATCATCAGGTCATCGAGAATGCCGCCGTTTTCATCGGTGAAGAAGCCGTAACGCTGGCGACCTTCCTTTAAACCGAGAATATCGACCGGAACCAGCTTTTCGAGCGCAAGTGCTGCATCGGTGTAAACGCCGGACTTGGCCTTCACGATGACCTGGCCCATGTGGGAGACGTCGAACAGGCCGGCGGCAGCGCGGGTGTGAAGGTGTTCCTTCATGACGCCCAGCGGATACTGGACGGGCATGTCGTAACCGGCAAACGGCACCATTTTTGCGCCGAGCGAGACATGCAATGCATGCAGCGGGGTGATGTTCAGAACTGCTTGATCGTCCAAAAAAGACGCCTCCAGGTTTTTGGGTGCGCCTGAAAACAGGTCGCACGCCGGCTCAGATCAGGGCGCGGTTCCGCGCCGGTTTCGAGCCCCCTCTGTCCTTTTCGCCTGAGATTGTTATCCCTTCGGCGAGCCCCCGGTTAAACGGTTGCTTCTCTCCAGAGTTCCTGCAGTCTTCCCGTGGTCCTTTTGCCTGAGAGTTTCCGGGGCGGTTGCTCCTTCGGCTCCGCACTGAAGCGGTTTCTCCCTACGGGTCGATCGGCATTATCGATGAAGCCATAGGCTTGGCAAGTGGCAAAGGTCGCAACGAGCGAATTATTTGTCGCGGTGCGATAACATTTCCACGGAGTGGAACATTTCGGCGGTCGCAGGCATTGAGGCCAAATTGCTGCTCAACTGATTTCAGAAGGGGAATTCCATGCCACGTTTCCTGACCGTTCCGGCCATCCTGACTGCCGCCATCGTCTTGCCGGCCTTGTTGCCGGTAAAAGCGCAGGCCGCCGATATGATGCGCTGGCAGGAGCCGCCGCGCACGAAAACCGTTCGCCCGCACAAGCAGCGACATGTGGTGCGCACGAGCTATCGCGAGGCTTACGGCTATGAGTGCGAGTATCTGCGCATCGACTACAGGGAAGGGCGGCGCGAGATCGTGCGCAATTGTCACCGGCCGGTGTTTTGAGGCGGGCCGAGTTTCGTCTCTTTCTTCATCCTCGCCCGTGTGGCGGGGATGAAAGGTAGGCAAAAAACGTTCTACTCGTCCAGTTCGCGGTAGGCGGCAGCGACATGTTCGTAGGTTGTTTGCTGTTGCTGCGGCGGGCGATCCGAGATCATCACGTCCACGGAAATATTGGCGGCAGGGATCAGGCCCGGTTCCTCGATTTCACCCACATTCTGGGCGCGGCGCAGGTTACGGTCGGCATCCTTCTGAGTGCGCCTGACCTGTTCCTTGGAGCCGACGTGATGGATCACGCGCACATTTTCCAGCGCATAAGCGGCAAAATTGGCATTGACTGGCACGACGGTGGACATGACGCTTGAACTCCCTGTGGGTGAAAACGTATGCTCGACCTCTTGGTTCCCCATTAAGCGGTGATATCGCATTTTAGCGAATCCCCGCTTTTCTAGTGTTTTATCAGGATTTTGACGTGAATTCCATGCTTCTCGTGGCCGTTGGTGGTGCCGTCGGTTCGGTGTTCCGATACCTTGTCGGATTATGGGCCGTACGTCTGTTCGGTCCGGCCTTTCCGTGGGGCACGCTGGCGATCAATGTTGCCGGATCGTTTGCCATCGGTCTTTTTCTGGAAATGATCCTGCGCCGTTTCGGCGGCTCGGCGGAAATGCGGCTTCTGCTGATGACCGGGCTCTGCGGTGGTTTTACCACCTTCTCCTCCTTCTCGCTGGATTTCGTCGGACTGGTGGAACGCGGCGCCATGCCGATGGCATTGGTATATGTGGCGGCGAGTGTGATCCTGTCGATTGGTGCGACATTTCTGGGTCTGTTCATCGGCCGCATGGCGTTTTGAACGGGCCTGAAGTCGATTTGCACTTCCGTTAGGGGCGCCTGATGCTCTAAAGGCTGGCTCAAAGGCCGCGTTCGGCTGCAAAAAATTACAAGAAAGAGTTCCGATGGCAGGCATCGAGCATATCTCCGTCGAGGCGGACGAAGCGGGCATGCGCCTCGACCGCTGGTTCAAGACACGTTATCCGGGCCTCGGCTTCGGGCCGCTGCAAAAGCTGCTGCGCTCCGGCCAGGTGCGCGTCGATGGCGGCCGCGTGAAGACCGATACGCGTGTACAGCCGGGGCAGGTGGTGCGCGTTCCGCCGATGGATACGGATGCCAAGAAGGGCCCGATCGCCGGCAAGGATCTGAAACACAGCAGCGACTACGAGTTGTTGCAGCGCATGGTGCTGCATGAGGACGACAAGGTGATCGTGCTGAACAAGCCGGCCGGTCTTGCCGTGCAGGGCGGTTCGGGCGTGACGCGTCATATCGACCAGATGCTGGACGCCTGGACCAATAACCGGGGCGAAAAGCCGCGTCTGGTGCACCGTCTCGACCGCGACACCTCCGGTGTTCTGGTGATTGCCCGCACCCGTGGCGCCGCGCAGAAGCTGACGGCCGCTTTTCGCGAACGCGACACAAAGAAGACCTATTGGGCGCTGGTGAAGGGGGTGCCGCGCAAGCGCTCCGACAAGCTTTCCACATGGCTGGTCAAGGAACAGACGCCGGATGGCGATCGCATGCGTATCGCCAAGCATGGCGAGGAGGACGCCGATCACGCCATTTCCTACTACCGTGTGCTGGAAACGGCGGCGCAGGCGATGTCATGGCTGGAGATGGAGCCTTATACCGGCCGTACCCACCAGCTGCGCGTACATGCGCTACATATCGGCCACCCGATCATCGGTGACCCAAAATACCAGGATGACGATATCAACTGGCCATTCCCGGGCGGCATCCAAAAGAAGCTGCACTTGCATGCGCGCCATATCGACATTCCGCACCCCAATGGTGGCCGCCTGCGGATAACCGCGCCTCTGCCGCCTCATATGGTGCAGAGCTGGAACCTGCTCGGCTTCGACATGGAAAACGGTGCGCGGGAAGACGACGAATGAAACTGGTTCTTTTCGATTGCGACGGCACGCTGGTCGATAGCGCCGGCCTGATCCACGAAACCATGCGCCGCACATTTGTGGCGTTCGGCAAGCCGGAGCCCGCTTTTGAAGAGACCAAGGCGATCATCGGCCTGACGCTCGACATCGCCATTGCCCGCATGCAGGGCAAGCCGCATGCCGACGATGAAGCCGTGGCGATGATGGCGCATTACAAATCGCTGTTTTCCGTCGTGCGCGCCGATCTCGACTTCAAGGAGCCGTTGTTTGACGGCATTCGCGAACTGATCGACACGATCGGCCCGCGTGACGACCTGCTGATCGGTGCTGTGACCGGCAAATCCCGTCGCGGGCTGGATCTCGTGATGTCGACCCACGGGTTCGACAAATATTTCGTCGTTGGCCGCACCGCCGACGATTGCCCGTCGAAGCCGCATCCGGCCATGGTGACCGAATGCTGTGACGTGATGGGCGTGGCCCCTGCCGATACGCTGGTGATCGGCGATGCCATTTACGATATGCAGATGGCAAAAGCTGCCGGCGCCACCGCGATCGGCGTCGACTGGGGGTATTGCGTCGTGCCCGAGCTGATTGCCGCCGGCGCAGACCATATCGTCCACCATCCACGCGAATTGCTGCCGCTGATCGGCTGAGGTTATTTTATGCGCGACATTCTTTCCGAGACCCATATCGACCTCAGCCACGAGGATCCGACGCGTCGGGCGCAGATCCAGATGCACAAGCCGCTGCCAAAACGTTTTTACAAGGAGGTGACGGTTGTTGCCTCGGACGACGGGCATGCGGTGCATCTGGACGGCAAGGCGGTGAAAACGCCGGCCAAGAACCAGCTCATGGCGCCGACAGAGGCGCTGGCCGCGCTGTTGCGTGACGAATGGGATGCGCAAACAGACGTGGTCAACCCGGCGACGATGCCGATCACCCGTCTGGTCAACACCGCGATCGACGGCATTGCCACCGACCCGCAGGCGGTGGTCGAGGACATGCTGCGCTTTTCGGCAAGCGACGCATTGTGCTACCGCGCTGATCAGCCGGAAGGTCTGGTCGAGCGCCAGCGGGCGCAGTGGGATCCGGTTCTGGACTGGGCAGCCGATGATCTTGGCGCCCGTTTCATCCTGATCGAAGGCATCATGCCGCAGGAGCAGCCGCGCGACGCGATTTCGGCTTTTGGCGCACGGCTTCGCAATCACCAGAGCCCGGTGGCGCTGGCGGCGCTGCACACGATCACGTCGCTGACCGGTTCGGCCATTCTGGCGCTGGCCTTTGCCGAAGGGCGCCTCTCCGTGGACGAGACCTGGGCGCTTGCCCATCTCGACGAGGACTGGACGATCGAGCATTGGGGCACGGACGAGGAAGCGGAAGTGCGCCGTGCCAAGCGCTACGAGGAGATGAAGGCTGCGGCGCAGAGTTTTGAAGCGCTGAAGTCTTAGAGCGGTTCATTGCTAAATGGAATCGGTTCTGTTGGCTCAAACGGAGTCGGATGGTCGCATGGCTGGCGCGCGTCGTAGCCACAGCATACGGCCAAGCCGGCCATGCGATCAGACGGCCCGTTTCAGCCAACCCGAAGGGCCGGGCATCTTTCCGCCGGGATCAGCGGCGATCGGCTCGCACGTACCTTAGGGTATGCACTTCGCCAATCGCCACTGCCCCGACGAAAACCTGCTCCGGCAGAACCGCTTCCATTTAACAATGAACCGCTCTAAATCCGGCGCTCCGTATTTAACCGAATTCTAACCCTGATAGCGGATCATTCCGGACACGTCGTCATCCGGGCTCTGTATCCATGTTCCGCTCCGCCTGCCGCCTTTTTGTCATCGCCTGCGCTGCACTTCCGCTGATGTCTTTCAGCATGAAGACGGCGGAGAATGCGCATGGCAATGGTCCGCTCTACGATGTGCGGGGCGCATTCGTTGCCGCCAGACCCGAGATTTCCGCAGCCCTGATTGCCGGCACGGATCGTCGCGTCGATGCCGCTATTCGCGCCACCGTGCGCCGCATGTCCTTGCCGCGCGCCATTCTGACCGTACGCATTACCCGCGCCGGCGGTCTTCCAATCCTGTTCGGCCGTCGCCATGAAGCGAAGGTGACGGTGGATGCGACTTCGGTGACGACGGGTGAGCGCATCGCCAGCGCCACGTTCACGGTAGCGACGACGGTTTTCGGCAAGGACAATAGCGGCGAAGAGGCACTGGCGGCGAAGATCGCCGATCGGGTTGCCGCCGAGTTCAAGCTCGACGGTGGCCGGCCGACAACGATCGCATCGGCTCTGGCCGGGCGCTGATTTCACGAACGCGCGACGGTGTCGCCAGGGCGATTGATTTCCTGACAGTTTCGGTTGAGTTTGATCTTTGCCAACTCGGCATGACGCCTGAGAGGCGCGATTCTGTTTAGGGAGTGGGATCAGATGCAGTTTTTCGACAGTTTGGGCCGTTACCGTCCGCAGGCTTTGGCCGTTCTGCGCATCATCGCGGCGCTGCTTTTCATCGAACATGGTACGATGAAATTATTCGGTTTTCCGGCCGCCATGGGCGAGGGTGCCTTGCCGCCGCTGATGCTGGTTGCGGCGCTTCTGGAAGTGGTGGGCGGTGCTCTGCTGGTGATCGGCCTGTTCACCCGGCCGGTGGCCTTCATTCTCGCCGGCCAGATGGCGGTGGCCTACTTCATGGCGCATGCGTCGAAAGGGTTCTGGCCGGCGCTGAACGGTGGTGAACCGGCGATCCTGTTCTGCTTCATCTTCCTTTATCTGGTCTGCGCTGGCCCCGGCGCCTGGGCTGTGGACAAGCGCTGAACTAAAACGCCCGCGCCAGTTTTCCAGCGCGGGCGGTTTCATTTCGATGGGTGTGACTGCGATCAGCCGAGACGTTCGGCGTGCCAGCGCAGGTGATCGTCAATGAAGGTCGAGATGAAATAGTAGGAATGGTCGTAGCGCTCGTGCATGCGCAGGGTCAGGCCGATATCGGTGCCCTTGATCGCCTCTTCGAACAGTTTTGGACGCAGGCCGGTTTCGAGGAAACTGTCGGCGGTACCCTGGTCGATCAGGAATTCCGGGAAACGGGCGCCATCCTTCACCAGCGCGCAGGCGTCGTATTGGCGCCATGCCGCCTGATCTGCTCCAAGATATTTTTCGAGCGCAGGTGCTGACCAGTCTGCCGTCGAGGGTTCGACGATCGGCGCGAAGGCTGAGCAGCTCTTGAAACGGTCCGGGTTCTTCAGCGCGATCGTCATGGCGCCGTGGCCGCCCATCGAGTGGCCAAAAATGCCCTGGCGGGTCATGTCCATGCGAAAATGCTGGCTGGCGAAATTGGGCAGCTCCTCGGTGATGTAGGTGTACATCTGGTAGTGCTCGGCCCAAGGCTTTTCGGTGGCGTCGAGATAGAAACCTGCGCCCTTGCCCATCTGCCAGTTGGTGACTTCGTCCGCCACATCGCTGCCGCGCGGGCTGGTGTCCGGGCAGACGATGATCAGGCCGAGTTCGGCTGCGAGCCGCCGGTATTCACCCTTTTCCATGACATTGGCATGGGTGCAGGTGAGACCCGACAGATACCAGAGAACCGGACGCGGTTCGCTGATCGCCTGTGGCGGCACGAAGACCGCAAAGGTCATTTCGCACTTCAGCGCTTCCGAATCATGGGCGAAGACGCCCTGCATGCCGCCAAAGGCGGTGTTCTGGGAGAGGACCTTCATCGGCGGGTTCCTTGTCTGTTGGTTCAGCTTGCCAGCGAAACGACGGCGTTGACTGCAGCGGCTACCAGCACGGTGTTGAAAAAGAAAGACAAGACCGAGTGCAACAGGTTGATTTTGCGCATGTCGGTGGCGGTGATTTCGACATCCGACGTCTGTGCGGTCATGCCGATGATGTAGGAAAAGTAGAGAAAGTCATAAGCCGAGGGGCGTTCCGTGCCGGGGAAATCCAGCCCGCCGACCGGCTTGTCGTCACCCACGTCGCCCGGCCGCCAGTATAGA
The DNA here is from genome assembly GCF_004343585.1 of Neorhizobium sp. JUb45. GTDB lineage: Bacteria > Pseudomonadota > Alphaproteobacteria > Rhizobiales > Rhizobiaceae > Neorhizobium. The sequence continues at coordinate 1,163,096 of NZ_SLYW01000001.1, forward strand.
TGGGCGTAGTGCATTGCGAACATGGTGTGGATCGAAAACCAGCCGAGAATAACGGCGGCAAAACCGATTGCCACATCCGCGATACCGGACAGCTGTTTGTCGTTCAGCGCCTCGAACAGGGTGACGAGGGCGATCACGGCCGCCGAAAGCGTGACGGCGAGAATGATCGGCGCCGGTTCGTCAGTGTTCTGGCCGCTTGCCTCGAAACGGTCGGCATCGAGATGCGGAATGCGCAAAGCCATCAGGCCCAGATAGACGACGAAGAAGGTGATGGCCGCGAGTGCTGCCGCAAGGTGGGGAACAAGCCAGATCAGCGCGGGCAGGGCGACCGTCGCGACGATGGCGGCGGCAAAGAAAGGCCCATGGCGATGGCGTCGCCATTTCCACCACGGTGGTTTGCCCAAAACCTTCGACATCCTGCCCCTCCCGACGTTCTGTCTCAGGCCGCTGATTTGGCGCGACGGCAGAACCTGTCCAGTGTTTCCAGAAATTTTGAGCGGTCGCGTGGCGAGAAAGCTGCGTTGTAACCCTTGCTCTCGCCGGTTTCACGCAGGTGCTGGCCGAGATCACGCATGGCGCTGGCCATGCCGATATTCGCCTCGTCGAACACGCGACCGGTGGGGCCCGTGACGAGCGAGCCATTGGCAACGCAGCGCACCGCAAGCGGCACGTCGGCGGTGATGACGATGTCGTTTACGCCGGCATGTTCGGCGATCCAGTCGTCGGCGGCATCAAAACTGGCGGAGACGATAACGTTCTTCACCATCGGATCGCGCGAGGGGCGCAGGCCCGAATTGGCGACGAAGGTGACTTCGAGATTGTAGCGCTCGGCCACTTTCAGTATTTCCGGCTTGACCGGGCAGGCATCGGCATCGACGTAGATTTGCGGCATGGGCTCAGTCTTTGAATTGGTCATGCTGTTTTCTAGCGGCATGTCGAAAATCTATCAATCTTCAGGGTTGAATGTACGTGTAATCATGCTTTGTTTCCTCTCAGGGCTGTGCCTATACTGTACCTAACAACCTCGGGGCCAAAGCATGTCCGAAGAAGCCGAGTTTCCGAAGCACTTGATTGGGTACATGTCGGCCATCATCGACGGCATGAAGACACTGAATGTGCAGGTCGGTCGCAGCATCGATACGACCGCGCGTTTTGATGCTGAATTCTTCAAGATCAACCGTCAATACAATACGCTGACGGAGATGGTGATGAAATTTCAGGCCGAAACGAGGCAAGGCCTTTCGGCCTTGGAGACCCGGCTGGATGCTGTTTTGCGTCGCCTGGATGAAGTTGAGAGCGTCGGTCATGAAAACGCTAACATCATCAAGGAATTGCGGATTGAAGGTAACCGGCACCACAATGAAGTTTTGAATGCCATACAATCCGGCTTGCAGAACAAAACAGCGTTGGAGGAACTGGAGGAGCGTGTTGCCGAACTGGAGCGACGTATGGCTTCGCGGTGACTTTCGCGACCTTTGAGCTAGGTCGCGAGAATCTTTTCAGCGTGGTTACGCGGGCGTAGGCTGCCGCACCATATTCACATGCGGAATGCCGTCCTCCACATACTCTTCCGACGTCCGCTCGAAACCGAACGAGCCGTAGAATTTCTGCAGATGCGTTTGCGCCGATATCTCGATAGCCTCGCCCGGATAGATCTTTTCACATTCGATGATGGCCTCGCGCATCAGGGCGTCGCCAAGACGTTTTCCGCGGTGGTTCGGCGAGACCGCGACGCGGCCGATGCGGGGCAGGACATCCGGCGACGGGCGCCAGACACGGGCGCAAGCCAGCAGATCTTTACCTTCGAACAGCCGCAGGTGAAGGCAGTCCGGATCATTGCCGTCGAGTTCGGGATAGGCGCATTCCTGCTCGACGACAAAAACGTCCACGCGCATTTTCAACATCGCGTAGAGATCGACGGCGGAGAACTCTTCAAGTCTCCGCACGTCGGTCGTGTAGGTGGGCAGGGTGGTCAATAGACCACCACGCCGCGGATGCTTTCGCCCGAATGCATCAGCTCAAAACCCTTGTTGATGTCTTCGAGCGGCATGGTGTGGGTGATCATCGGATCGATCTGGATCTTGCCTTCCATGTACCAATCGACGATTTTTGGCACATCGGTGCGGCCACGCGCGCCGCCGAATGCCGTGCCCATCCAGTTGCGGCCCGTCACCAGCTGGAACGGACGTGTGGAGATTTCCTGACCCGCGCCGGCAACGCCGATGATGACAGACTTGCCCCAGCCGCGATGCGAGCTTTCCAACGCCTGACGCATGACCTTGGTATTTCCGGTGCAGTCGAACGTGTAGTCCGCGCCGCCGATCAGGTCACCGTTGCGTTTCGTCATGTTGACGAGATAAGGCACGATATCGTCGCCGACTTCCTTCGGATTGACGAAATGCGTCATGCCGAATTTTTCGCCCCATGCCTTGCGGTCATTGTTGATATCGACGCCGATGATCATGTCGGCACCGGCAAGGCGCAGGCCCTGCAGCACGTTGAGGCCGATACCGCCGAGGCCGAACACGATCGCCGTCGAGCCGATCTCGACCTTGGCCGTATTGATGACCGCGCCGATGCCGGTCGTCACGCCGCAGCCTATATAGCAGACCTTGTCGAAAGGCGCGTCCGGATTGATCTTGGCGAGCGCGATCTCGGGCAGAACCGTGTAATTCGCGAAGGTCGAGCAGCCCATATAGTGGTGAATCTTGTCCTTGCCGATCGAGAAGCGCGAGGTGCCGTCGGGCATGACGCCCTGGCCCTGAGTCGAGCGGATCGAGGTACACAGATTGGTCTTGCGCGATGTGCAGGAATAGCACTCGCGGCATTCCGGCGTGTAGAGCGGAATGACGTGGTCACCCTTCTTCAGCGAGGTGACGCCCGGACCGACATCAACGACGATGCCGGCACCTTCATGACCCAGGATGGCCGGGAAAAGGCCTTCCGGATCGGCGCCCGAGAGGGTGAAATCGTCGGTATGGCAGATGCCGGTGGCCTTGACCTCGATCAGCACTTCGCCGGCCTTCGGGCCTTCGAGCTGCACGGTCATCACTTCCAGCGGTTTGCCTGCCTGTACGGCGACGGCTGCGCGGACATCCATCCTGTCTCTCCTAAGCTATCTGTCAGAATCTGTTTGCACTTTCGCATGGGAATGCGCTCCAGCTCAAGCCGGATAGAGGCATGACAGGTCGCAATTCGGTGATTGCGTCACAGATCGATGAGCGGCACCTGTGGCGCTGCGGTGCTTGGAACGATGCCGCTGCGGCGCGGATCGTCGAGAACTTCGACCATGATCTTGTAAGGCGTGAAGCCCATGCGCTTGTAGAAGGGCAAAGCCGCCGGCGAATCAAGATGGCAGGTATGGACCCAGAACCGGTCGATCGGCCGCGCCCATGCCTTTTCGATGGCGTGGCTCATCAGAAAGCGGCCGGCGCCCTTGCCGACCGAATCTTCGACCAGACCGAAATAGGCAAGCTCGCATTCGTGGTCGCTGCGGAAATCAAGTTCCAGCAGGCCGATGCGACGACCGGCATCCTTCAGGATATAAACCGCGACGCGCGGGTCGTTGAGGATGGATGAGAGCTTTTCGTCGCTCATCACCAGACGCCCCGACCACAACCATTGTGCGCCGATATTGCGGAAAAGCTCGCGATATTCGCCAAGGTCGGGCTGGTGCCAGTGCCGCAGCGTCAATGCATTATCAGCCTCCACCAGTGGCAGCTGGGGACGCTCTCGCATCTCCAGGCAAGTCACGACAGTGGCAATGGTGCCGGCTGGCATATCGGAATAGCCGAGCGGAAGGAGAGGGTTATCTGTTTTCATGTGATCCAGTTGGGGGCGGAGAGTTGCGGTATGTCAATGCCTGATCATTGATGGAAGAGAATCTGGCAGGCGGTAATGACAGCGTATGAATGAATGGCGACAGCGGCATAAAGACCAAAGCCGGCCATTAGTCGTTCCGGAGGTTGCATGGGGTCCAGTTCATCGCGCATGACGTTGGTGCGAAAGCCGATCATGCTGATGAGCGTGACGATGGCGAGGCCTGCGACGAGCGCTACCGGCGGAACGCCGATCTCATAACCCACCATCAGAACGATCAATGTCAGGCCGAAACTGGCCAGAACCTGCATACCGAGTCCGGGAAAAACCTGCCGCACGATCTGGCCGCCATCGAAGCGCGACATCGGCAGCAGGTTGAGCAGGTTGAATCCTCCGAGAATCAGCAGAAATGCGGCCGACGGCATATGCAGTCTGGCAGGGAGTATGCCGCTTCCAAAGTCCGACAGATTGTGGACGAGCACCAGGATGGGCACGACAAAAGCCGAAATGCCGGCGCCCATCAACGCACAGGTGGCAATTTCAAAACGGCTGCGATAGGGCCGGCCGCCGATGGCTATGCCGCCCAGCATGGGTACGAAGATCAGCATCACCCGCTCATGTCCAAATGCCCTGTAGCCGATGATATGGCCCAGTTCATGCAGGATGATGACGAGGGTAAGAAGAATCGATATCGCCAGACCTGTCTGGTTCAGGCCGAAGAAGGGCCAGAGCATGAGGGTGGAGATGCCGGCGAGCATGATCTGCACCAGCGGGTGGCTAAAACCGAGACCATCACGCCGGCGTCCTGTCTCGAGCCAGCCTTCCAAGGCAGCCAGTTCCCGGCGCATGGCGAAAAACCGAAAAAGATAGAAGGCGAGACCGCGATAATGATCGCTCTGGCTGAACGTGACGATGGTGCCGTCATCGGTCGGTTCCAAGCGACGTTCGTCGCGGTACCGGCTCCAGAAGGCGTTGGTGAGGGTGCTGTCGGAAATGATGCGAGCCGTGCTGGTGTAGCTGGCGCGATCATCGATGTTTTCCATAATGTCGTAGAGCCGGCGAACCGGGCGGCCCTGACGATCCGGGTAACGCATGCTCATCTCCACCAAGCCCCCCTCAAGGCCGGCTGACGAGCCGTATCTGACGGCGGTGATGTCCGGGCTCCAGTCGGTGAGATTGCCTTGCGGCCTGATGGCGTCGCGAAGCCTGGAGGGATCGTGGGGCAATATGCGGCGCATGGTAATGGTACGCTGGCCGAGCGGAGCAGCCATCATCAGCCACAGGATACCGAGATTGATCGATACAAGCAGGATGATGGAGACTGTCGTCGTCAAGGCAGGCTACTCCAGCCGCTCGATGCGGGTTCAATTTTGGTCTGGCACACTATGGCACAGGGTTATTCCGCTCCGGTTGAAGCGAAAGATTGCATTTGATGGAATGCAAAAATAAGCGTGGCGTCATGCTGCCCGGTGCGATTTCTCCAAAAATGCCTCATCCGAGGCTTGCAGCCACGCTGTCCGACCGGTTGCTCGCGTGACGTCAGGGCGCAATTGCAGCGAACCGATCAGCGTATTCCAGCCGGAATGATGATGCCGAGGCTCGGCCATCGCATCAATCGCCTGCAGCAGGTCGCGTTCGATTGCTGACAGCATTAGCCGGCCACCTTCGCATGCGCTGCGCAGCACACGCCACAGGTAGTGCAGGTCGGCGAGATCGATGCCCGGACTGCGGCTGGGGCGGCTCAGCGCATAGGCTGCGCGGCTGTTGGGAATGAGGCCAAGGCGCATCTGCTCCAGTGCAAAGGCATAGAGCCGATCCGGTGCGGATGCCGCCATATCCAGCGCGTGCAGAATGATCTCCAGCTCGAGCGGGGCGTGGACGACCCCCTCGACGGAAAGGGTTGATGTCAGCTAGTCGGCATTGCCCTTATCCAGCCAGCCGCGCGGATGGCGATGGTGGACGGCATAGGCCGCGATGTTCTCGATGACGTAACAATCCCATTGCGGGCAGGAAGAGGCGCAGGCGCGGTGGATTGCCAGAAGAAGGCAAGCGTCGTCCTCGGTTCTGATACCGTCGGAAAACGCGTGCTTGCGCAGCATCAAAAGGTCGTCGACGTCGAGTCGACGCTTCCCGGCGATAACACATGCCGGGAAAGAAAAGCGACCATCGCTCATCTTTGTCTCCGTTTCATCATGAAACTGAAATGGAGCTTAAACGACAGACGTTGAGGCCTCGCCAACGAGCGCGGTTAACGAATGACAATCGTTATGTTTCAGGCATTTGCCGACTGTGCCACTCTGACGCGTTCGCGCCAGATGATGAACAGGCCGGAAGCAACGATGATGGCTATGCCGAGCCATTTCGATGCAGTCGGGAAATCCCCAAAAAGCGCATATCCGAGCACGGTTGCCGAGATGATCTCGAAATATTGAAAGGGCGCGAGAAGCGAAAGCGAGGCGATCCGGAATGCCTGAACGACGACCAGATGAATATAGCCGGAAATGCCGCCGAGGAGCACCAGAAGGACAAGACCGAGCGTGGAGCCGGGCAGGCTGATCTCGAAATTCGGCATGGCGAGACCGCTGCCAATCCCAAGCGTTGCTGAGCAAAACAGCGTGCCGCCGAGCCCCGCCATGGTCTGCATGACGAGCGGGCTGTCGCCATCGCCAAGTGCGCGGTTCATGAAGAGGTAGAGCGTGTAGAGAAAGGCGCAGACGACCGGCAAAAGCGCCGTCCAGCCAAAGATCGCATAGCTCGGCTGGATGACGATCATGGCGCCGGCGAAACCGACTGCGATCGCGGTCCAGCGTCGCCAGCCGACACGCTCGCCGAGAAAGATCGCCGACATCAGCGTCAGCATGAAGGGTTCGACGAAATAGATGGCAAACACGTCGGCAAGCGGCATGTATTTGACGGCCGTGAAGAACATCAGGCTGGCCGCGCCATGAATGGCGCCGCGCAAAAGGTTCATCCACGGACGTTTGGCGACAATCACGCCACGGGTGGCGATCAGCAGCAGGGGCAGTAATGCCACGAACTGGAAGAAAAAGCGGTAGAAGGTGACCTGGCCCGGCGACATGGTTTCGAAAGTCGCCATGTATTTGGCGATCGCATCCATGATCGGCAGCACGAGCATGCAGCCTGCCATCAGGGCCATGCCCTTGAGCGGATTTTCAGCGGTGAGGGCAGTCATCGGAGGGCTTTCGCTATGGCTTGCAAACCTGTGGAGCACAGGTTTTGGTGGCGTGCAAGCCATGGCGCGCGGGATCAGGTCGGGCCTATCCCCGCTTTCTCGCAGGCGAACTGTATGGCATCGGAAACGGCTGCGAATTTCTGCGCCTGCCAGTGGTAATAATCCTGCACCAGGATCGGCGAGATCCAGCATTCGCCGCGATTGGTGCTGCCCTGCCAGCCGATCAGCCCCTGCGCCTTGGCACGCGAAAACAGTCGAACCGCATGGGTCGTCGAAACGAGATAACGTTTGGCGACTTCCGTGGCAGAGATGCTGCCAATCCAGATCGGATCCGAACCAAGTTCGCCACGGGGAACGCGGGCGACAAGATCGTGGATGACGCTGCTGCCGGAATCGGACTTGGTGAAGCCTGCGATGGTTCCCGGCGGGTTGCGCCAGTTCTGGTTATGCAGGAGCAGGCGGGCGAAGCGAGGCTGTGCAAGGTGCAGCAGGCGCGGGTGGGCCGCCAGCAAGGCTGCCCTGTTGCCGCCGTCCATGCAGTCGAGCCCACGCGCATGCGTATCGAAATAGAATCGGATCAGCTGTTCTGTATCGACCGTGGCACGAAATGCGCGGCTGCGGCGATCACCCTCATCGACGGGTTCGACGAAATTATAGTGCCGCATCTCGACGAGGAAGGCGAGAACGGTATTCTTGCTGGCCGCCGGCGTGTTTTCGAAAAAACGCAGGAGATTTGTTGCCGTCACCCCCGGCTTGGAAGGATCGAGCGTGTGCTCGAGATGCAGCGCCATCGCGGCATGGCTGAGCATGAAACGCTGGATATCGGCGACATAACGAACACGCTTGGGCAGCAGGCGATGTGCTTCCAGCAGTTCGATGGCCGTCAGGTGTTGTCCGTCGCGAAAATGCGGCAGGGCAACGAGTTCATGGGCTTCGTAGGCGCGGGGCGCCTCACTTGAAAAACCATTCTGGGCAGGCACGGCGCAAATGGCTGGCATGACACTCCCGGGCGATAATCGTTCCTGCCGTCTTCCAAAATGCTGCCGGCAAGGTTGCAGCTTTGGGACATTGCTATCAGCATTCACTGACAGCATCACGGCAATATCGTGAAACCTGTCCCGACGCAGAATAGAACATTAAAAAACCCCGTCAAACCAAATGGCTTGCGGGGGTTTCTTAATTTTGGTGCGGTCGAGAAGACTCGAACTTCCACGGGTTGCCCCACAGCGACCTCAACGCTGCGCGTCTACCAATTCCGCCACGACCGCATCGTGGTAGAGCCGAACTTGTCCGGCGAGGGAGCATTTAGCAAAAGGATTTTGCGGGCACAAGAGGACCGTGACAGATTTTTGAAGATAAAATCGGTCTGTGAATTCCTATATAGAGATGGTAGGGCAAAAGTCCCGCATTTGCAGGGCTTCTGGCTGCCAAGGCCTCGAAAAATATGGATAAAAAATATGTCGACGCGCACCGATCTTGATGTTTCGATGTTTCCACAGGCCGGTTTTCCACCGATCCGCTGGCGAATCTCGGACTGTCCCATCGGCTACGAGGATGCCGTAGCCGAAATGGAGCGCGAGGTGGCGGCGATTGCGGAGGGAAAAGCCGACGAACTCGTCTGGCTGCTGGAGCATCCGCCGCTTTATACGGCCGGTACCAGCGCCAATGCGGCCGACCTGATCGAGCCCAATCGCTTCCCGGTGTTTTCCACAGGGCGCGGTGGTGAATACACCTATCATGGGCCGGGACAGCGTGTTGCCTATGTGATGCTAGACCTGAAACGTCGCCGACCGGATGTGCGTGCCTATGTGGCGGCACTGGAAGAGGTGATCATCCGCACGCTCGATTCGATGAATGTGCGCGGAGAGCGGCGCGAGGATCGAGTCGGTGTGTGGGTGAAGCGCCCTGAAAAGCCGCTTCTGTTCGATGGCAGCATGGCGGAAGACAAGATTGCCGCTTTTGGCATCCGGCTGCGTCGCTGGGTGAGTTTCCATGGGCTGGCTCTGAACGTGGAGCCGGATCTTTCCCATTTCGAGGGGATCGTGCCCTGCGGCATCAGCGGTTATGGCGTGACGAGCCTCGTCGATCTCGGCCTGCCGGTGATGATGACGGACGTGGATATCCGTCTGCGCGAGGCTTTCGAGAGTGTTTTCGGGGCGACGATGTCGGAGACGCTGCTGCAGGTGGAGCCGTCGTAAGGTGTTTCGGCCCGGATAACCGGGCCGAACAGTTCAGAGTGTCTGTGCTGCGTTGATCGACGAAACGAACCGCTTCGTGCGCTCATGGGTGGGTGCGCGAAAAACCTGTTCGGCATTGCCGGTTTCGACCACCAGGCCAGCTTCCAGAAACACCACGAGATTGGCGACCTGTGAGGCAAGCCGCAGGTCATGCGTTGCCATGACCATGGTCGTGCCTTCCTTCGCCAGCGTGCCCAGCACGTCGACGACTTCCGCAGACAGTTCCGGGTCGAGCGCAGACGTAGGTTCGTCGCAGAGCAGAACCTTTGGCGATGGTGCAAGGGCTCGGGCAATCGCGACGCGCTGCTGCTGGCCGCCGGAGAGGTTGGCCGGCCAGGCATCGGCCTTGTGGGCCATGCCGACCTTGGTCAGCAGTTCCATGGCGCGGGCCTTGGCCTTTTCGCGCGACCATTTCTGCACGACGAGCAGGCCTTCCATGACATTCTCGATCGCCGTGCGATGCGGGAAGAGCTGAAAATTTTGAAACACCATGCCGGTCTGGCTGCGCAGTTTCTGGATCGATGACCATGCGGCCTTTTTGCCGGGCGCAAATGTGGCGGTGTCGTCGCCGATGCGCACGGTGCCGGCTGTGGGCTGTTCCAGAAGGTTGATGCAGCGGAGTAGGGTGCTCTTGCCGCCGCCAGAAGGGCCGACAAGCGCCGTGACGCTGCCTTCCGGGAAGGACAGCGAAATATCCTTGAGGATGACGGCGTCGCCGAACTTCTTTTCGATATGGGAAAGCTCGATCATCGGTTGGCCTCCAGCATGCCGCCATACCGGGCGAAACGGACTTCCAGTCGCGATTGCAGGTGGGAGAGGACGGAACTCAGGGCGAGGTAGATAATGGCGGCCTCGATATAAAGGATCAGCGGCTCATAGGTGGTGGCGACGATGCGCTGTGCCGACTGAAACAGTTCCGGCACGGTGATGGCAGCGGCGAGTGATGTGTCCTTCACCAGCGAAATAAAAGTGTTCGACAGCGGCGGCACCGAGACACGGCCGGCCTGCGGCAGGATGGTGCGGCGCATGGCCTGTGACCAGTTCATGCCGGTCGAATAGGCGGCTTCCCACTGGCCCTTGGGCACGGAAGAGATCGCAGCGCGAATGATTTCCGACGTATAGGCGCCGACATTGAGCGTGAAGCCGATCAGGGCTGCCGGGAAGGCATCGAGAAGAATACCGATGCTGGGCAGGCCATAGAAGATCACGAACAACTGCACCAGCAGTGGCGTGCCACGGATGATCCACACATAGAAACGGGCGATCGCAGCGACCGGCATCGGCCCGAACAGGCGGGCGACGGCTGTCAGCAGGCCGAGCGCAAGGCCAAAAGTGAAGGACAGGAGTGTCAGCGGGATGGTGAATTTGACGCCGGCCCAGAGCAGGGTGGGCAGCGAATCCATCATCAGTTGAAGCCAGTGCGGCACAGCAAAACCTCAAAAAATACGACGCCCGACGAAAATCGCCGGGCGTGTTTAAAAAACGATAATGACGTAATTTCGCTCAGCAGAACAGAGTTCTTACTTGGAAACGTCGGCGCCGAAATATTTGTCGGAGATGGTCTTGTAGGTGCCATCAGCCTTGATGTCGGTGAGCGCCTTGTTGATGGCGGCAACCAGATCGTCGTCACCCTTGCGCACGATGATACCGGAATGATCGGCGTCGGCCTTTTCGGCAACGATCTTCACCGGCGCGTCAGGCTGCTTCTTCTTGAAGTCGAGGAAGGACAGGCTGTCGTTGACAGTGGCATCGGCGCGGCGGGTCAGGACAAGCTGGATCGACTGGTCGAAACCATCGGTGCCGACCAGCTCTGCGCCGGCAGCTTCGGCGAGCTTGCCAAAATTGCTGGTCAGCGACTGGGCCGACTTCTTGCCCTTCAGGTCTTCGAACGTCTTGATCTCGGTGTTGTTGTCGCGAACGATCAGCACGGCCTTCGATGCGATATAGGGATCGGAAAAGGCGTATTTCTGCTTGCGGGCTTCGGTGATGCCGACCTGATTGATGACCGTGTCGTAACGCTTGGCATCGAGGCCGGCGATCAGGCCGTCCCACTTGCCTTCGACGAACTCGGCCTTGACGCCAAGCTTCTTGGCGACGGCTTCGCCGATCTCGACATCGAAGCCGACCAGCTTGTTGGCGGAATCGTGGAAGGTGAAGGGCGCGTAGGTGCCTTCTGTGCCGATCTTGATAACGCCTGCGGCCTTGATCTGGTCGAGGTTTTCACCGGCGAGCGACGGAGTGATGGCGACAGCCTGTAGTACGGCGGCAGCGGCAATGGTTTTCAGCCAGTTCATTTGCATTTCCTCATTCATCATCCGGCCCACTTCGAATTGTTCATGGCGGCCGGGTTGTGTTCGATGCCGTGTTATCTAGGAAAGCCGTGGCATTTGCAGGAGAGGAAAGAGCCAAAAAATCAGGCAAATGAGAATATTTTGCTCAATGGTGAGGTCTATTGGAAATCGCTTGAGAAATGCCCTCTCTGCATTCTTTCAAAAGAAAAGGGCCGCCCTTGCGGACGACCCTTCAGTTCAAATGTTCTTTTCGTCGGCCTTACGGCTTGGCAGCGATGGCGGCCTTGCCGGTTTCGGTTTCTTCGGCGTCGTCGGCGATCATCGCCTTGCCGTGGCGCTTGCGCCAGTCGCCAAGGAAAAGAAGGATCGGAGCGGCGATAAAGACCGAAGACAGGGCTGCAACGGCAATGCCGAACACCATCGGGATGGCGAAGCTGGAGACGGCGCTGCCGCCCCAGATGGCCATCGGCAGCAGCGACAGGAAGGCCGTTGCCGAGGTGTAGAGGCTGCGTGCCAGCGTTTCGTTGATCGAGCGGTCGATCAGGTCACGCAACGGCATCTTCTTGTAGAGGCGCATGTTTTCACGCATGCGGTCATAAACCACGACCTTGTCGTTGACCGAATAACCGACCAGCGTCAGCACGGCAGCGATGGCCGTCAGGTTGAAGTCGAGGCCGGTGATCGCGAAGAAACCGACCGTCTTGGTGACGTCGAGGATCAGCGTGATCATGGCGCCGACCGCGAACGGCCATTCGAACCGTGCCCAGATGTAGATCGTCATGGCGATGGCGGCGAGCGCCAGCGACAGGAAGCCGGCAATCGCAAGCTCGCCCGACACTTTTGGTCCAACGACTTCGGTACGCTCCACCTTGGCGGTGGCATCGATCTTCACGACTTCGGCCTTCAGGGCTTCGACGGCATTGGTCTGGGCCTGTTCGCCACCTTCCTGACGCTCGACGCGCACGAGGATGTGGTTGTTGCTGCCGAATTCCTGCAGCGCCACTTCACCGAATCCGAGACCGTTGAGGCCCGAGCGGAAGGCCGCGAGATCGGCTTCGTTCTGGGTTACGACTTCCATCTGGATGCCGCCCTGGAAATCGACGCCGTAGTTGAGACCAGGCTTGAAGAACAGCACGACCGAGGCGATCGACAGGATGATCGACAGGCCGATACCGACAAAACGACCCTTCATGAAGGCGATATTGGTGCCATCCGGAACGAGGTTGATCGGCAGAAGCGGCTTGATGTCGATCTTCTTCAGCTTCTTGCGGGCAGTGATGGCGATCATCAGAACGCGCACGACGGAAACCGCGGTGAACATCGAGATGACGATACCGAGGCCCATGGTGACGGCAAACCCGCGAACCGGGCCGGAGCCGAACCAGAAGAGCAGAACGGTGGCGATCAGCGCCGTGACGTTACTGTCGACGATGGTCGAATAGGCGCGGGCAAAACCGGCGTCGATGGCGGCAAAGACAGTCTTGCCCTTGCGGGTTTCTTCCTTGATGCGCTCGTTGATGAGAACGTTGGCGTCAACCGCCAGACCGATGCCGAGCACGATACCGGCAATGCCGGGCAGTGTCAGCGTGGAGCCGATTAGTGTCAGGCCTGCGAAGGTGAGGATGACGTTGATCATCAGGGCAAAATTGGCGAGCAGGCCCCAGCTTCCGTAGAGGAAGAAGATGAAGGCGACGACGGCACCGAAACCGATCAGGCCGGTGAAGATACCCATTTCGATGGCGTCAGAACCGAGGTCGGCGCCGACGGTGCGTTCTTCGATGACGGTCAGCTTGGCCGGCAGGGAGCCTGCGCGCAGCAGGGCGCTGAGCGTGTTGGCTTCCTGAACTGAGAAGCTGCCGGAGATCTGGCCCTGGCCGCCGGTGATCGGCGTCTGGATGACCGGAGCGCTCAGCACCTTGTTGTCGAGGACGATGGCAAAAGGCTTGCCGACATTCTGCTGGGTGATCTGCGCGAAGCGGGCGGCACCCGAACTGTCGAAGCGGAAGGAAACGATCGGACGCTGGCTCTGCTGCTCGAAGGCGGCGCGGGCATCTGTCAGATGGTCACCCGACAGTTCGACGCGATCGAGAACCGGGTACTGCTGGCCCTGTTCGTCCGGGATCATGGTGACGCCGGGTTCGCCCTGGTTGCCGAGAAGGTGGAAGCTCATCTTGGCGGTGGAGCCGAGCAACTGGCGCAGACGCGACGGATCCTGTTCGCCCGGAAGCTGGACGAGAACGCGGTCAGAACCGACGCGCTGGATCGTCGGTTCGGCAACGCCGACCTGGTCGACACGCTGGCGGATGATTTCCAGGCTCTGCTCGACGGCATTGGTGATGTACTGGTTGATGCCGGCATCTGTGTAGTTGAGCGTGATCGTGTTGTCGCGCGGGGTGGCGACGTTGAGATCGCTCTGGCCGATGGCGGTGGCGAGGCTGACCGGGTTGGACAGCGTGCGCAGCTGGGTGACAGCCTGGTCACGCTGGGCGGGATCGCGCAGCGTTACCGTGATGCTGTCGCCGGTGCGGCGGATCGTGGTCGTTTCGATGCGCTGGTCGCGCAGAACGCGGCGGCTATCCTGGGTCAGGCTTTGCAGACGCTCATTAATCAGGTCGGCGCGATCGACTTCCAGCACGAGGTGGGAGCCACCGCGAAGGTCGAGGCCGAGGGAAACCTGCGTATGCGGCAGCCATGACGGCATGCGCGCCAGCATGGATGGCGAAAGAATGTTGGGCAACGCCACCAGCGTGCCGATTAAAATGATGACGATATAGGTCGCCACCAGCCAGCGGGAATTTCTCATGGATATGGTCCTGTTGCGCGCAAGGCACCAAGGGTGCCGTCAGGAAGCGCTGTTTTCATTTCGCGAGCGATAAGGGCGTCACGAAAGGCGAGGCGGGCCGCGCGCAAGGGCGAGGACCGTAAACTGTGAAAGCTGCTGCTGGCGGGCGGCGATCTTGCCGCGCCAGGCATCAAACGGGTGGGCGAGTGGGCTGGAGGACGGAAGGATGCCGTCGACCGTGCCCTGCCACGGGGATTGATGTTTTTCCGAAATAGCCGTCGCCACCGCCACACGCGGCTGTTCGCGATTGGCGAGCTGCAACGTGTTGTCGCCGCCTTCGCTATCGAACAGCTGGCGGCATTGCTGCAGCATGGAATTGGCTGTCTGGAAACCCGATCCGGAAAAGGCCGCGATCAGCAGAAAGGCGACAAGCGCCGGCCAGCGCGTCAGAATGGCTAAACCATCCGCGCGAAAGGACCGTGCAGCCTTTCTCGTCTCGTGCATTCAAGCTCCGCTAGCGCTGTAGGGCATCCAGTTGCGGCGACTGTTTAACTTTTGGGTAAAGAAGGGTCAATCGCCAATCAATCCCGCAGTGCAACGGTTGCGGCATAATACCGTGATCTTATGCCGGGCTGGCGTTTGCCAAGGCTGCAAATGCCTTGTGCGAAAACACCGAAAGCGGCTGCGGCAGATCGGACAGGTCGAACCAGCCCATTTCGGAGAGCTTTTCCGGTTCGGTCAGCTGGGCTTCGCCGGAAAAGTCGCGGGCGACATAGATCATCGAGATCCAGTGCTGGCGATCGGCGGCGATGATTTCCTCAAGTGTGCAGAGAAAATCGACGGCGCCGATGGAAAGGCCGGTTTCTTCCTCGGCCTCGCGGCGGGCGGCTTCAGAGGAATGCTCCATCTGATCGACCTTGCCGCCGACGATATTCCAGTGCCCGGCTTCCGGCGCCTTGACGCGCCGGTAAAGCAAAACCCTGCCGTCGGCGCGCTGAATGATCAGACCGCAGCCGACGCCGGGGAAATTGATGCCGGGGAGTGCCGTCATGACAGACGGATCAGGCCTTGCCGGCGATCAGCATGAAGGCCGGGATGTCGTCGCCGAAACCGACCGGTGTCGGGCCGTCATCGTGGTCACGGTGATGGCGCTGGCGGCGCTGGTCGCGACCGTCGTCGTTTGCCGGATACGGGCGCGCATTGCGAGACCCGTTCTGCTGCCTGCGGGTATCTTGCTTGGGCTCGGCGTTCACGACTTCTGTCCTTGTGGTTTCCGCGACGGGGGCGGGTTCTTTTGGCTGGCTGACTACGACAGTATCGACCGGCTTGGTGTCATCCGAATGACTGGACGATCCGCGACGGCTGCTGCTGTCGCGATCGCGGCCACGGTCTCTGCCGCGATCCTTGTCACCACGGCCCTTGTCGCGGCCCCTGCGACCCTTGTCGCCGCTCTCGAAACTCTCCATCGGGGCTCCGAGCTCCGACAGATCGCCGGAAAGCCATTCGATCTTTTCGTTGATCAGCTTCTCGATCGCATCGAGATACTTCGAATCGGACTTGGTGACCAGCGTGAAAGCCTTGCCGGAGCGGCCGGCGCGACCAGTACGGCCGATACGGTGGACATAGTCTTCCGCATGGATCGGCACGTCGAAATTGAAGACGTGGCTGACGTCAGGAATGTCCAGGCCGCGTGCAGCAACGTCGGACGCGACGAGCAGCGTGATCTGGTTATCCTTAAAGCCCTGCAGCATGGCCGTGCGCGAACGCTGGTCCATGTCGCCATGCAGTGCGCCGACGGAAAAACCGTGGCGTTCCAGCGAACGGAACAGATCGGCGACATCCTTCTTGCGGTTGCAGAAGATGATGGCGTTCTTCAGTTCGTCCTGCGCCTTGATGAGATCGCGCAGTACGGAGCGCTTCTCGTAATCCTTGTTGTGCGATGCGACGATGCGCTGCGTGATCGTCTTCGTCGTCGAAGACGGCTTGGCAACTTCGACGCGTTCCGGATTTTGCAGGAAGCGGTCGGCCAGCTTCTGGATTTCCGGCGGCATGGTGGCCGAGAAGAACAGCGTCTGGCGCGTGAACGGGATCATCTTGGCGATGCGTTCGATATCCGGGATGAAACCCATGTCGAGCATGCGGTCGGCTTCGTCGATGACGAAAACCTCAACGCCGGTCATCAGCAGCTTACCACGCTCGCAATGGTCGAGCAGGCGGCCGGGTGTGCAGATCAGCACGTCGGCGCCGCGCTCAAGCTTGCGGTCCTGCTCGTCGAATGACACGCCACCGATCAGCAGGGCGACGTTGAGCTTGTGGTTCTTGCCGTATTTTTCGAAATTCTCGGCGACCTGTGCCGCGAGTTCGCGGGTCGGCTCAAGAATCAGTGTGCGCGGCATGCGGGCGCGTGCCCGGCCCTTTTCGAGCAGGGTCAGCATCGGCAATACGAAGGATGCCGTCTTACCGGTACCCGTCTGGGCGATGCCGAGGATATCGCGACGCTGCAGCGCCGGCGGAATGGCACCCGCCTGGATAGGCGTGGGCGTGGTGTAGCCCGCGTCGGTTACAGCGGAAAGGACTTTCTGGCTCAGGCCAAGATCAGCAAATGTCGTCAAAGGGAGGTTGTTTCCCGTTCCGGTTCGGTGCGAACACGTGTGAGTCGGGTCTTAGTCCTGCCCGACGATGGGGCCACATAAAATCAAAAAGACGTCAAGTCAAGAAATGCGACCATAAGGCGGCGATGTTAGTGAACAAAACGGTGACTTGTCACGCACATGTGCGAGCAAAGCCTTCCCGCAACGGCCGCATAACTGGCAATCGTCAGTTTCAAGCTCAGTTCATGTAGGTGGTGAGTTTCAGGCCGGCATTGAGGAAATGGATGGGATTGACCGCCTCGCCATTGCGGCGAACCTCGTAGTGTACATGCGGGCCGGTGGCGCGCCCTGTAGCACCGGCGCGGCCGATGGTCTGCCCGGTGGCAATCGTCTGGCCTTCATGGACCAGAATGCGCGACAGGTGGCCGAAACGTGTGGTGATGCCCTGGCCATGGTCGATTTCGACGAGATTGCCGTAACCGGCGGCCGGTCCGGCAGTGATGACCTTGCCGGCACCTGTTGCCTTGACGGGCAAGCCGGTTTCGGCCTGAAAATCAATGCCGCCGTGGAAGGCCAGACGACCAAGGAAGGGATCGGGACGATTGCCGAATCGGCTGGTGATGCCCTGGCCGGGCGCCGGATTGCCATAGGGCAGGGCAAGTGCCGTCTCGCGGACGGTTTCCAGCCGGCTGAGTGCCGAATCGAGTTCATCAAGCGAGGCGTTGAAGCGGTCGAATTTCATCGGCTCGACAAACGGGCCGCCAATGCCGCCCTTTACCTCGCCGCCTTTCATGTCGCCGGTGCGCAGGCCGGGGGTCTCCAGTGTCTGGGCCTCGCCGCGCCTGTCGGAAACATCGACGCCGGTGCGGCGCATGATTTGCGTCATCGTATCTGCCGTCTTCGACGCGCCGGCCGTCAGGCCTTCGATGGTCTTCAACTGCTCGCTTTCGATGCCTTTCAGCGACAATGTCACTTTGGAAAAGATGCGGTCGGCGCGGTCGGCCATGTTTTCGCCGTTGCCGGCATAGGCAAGCGCTGAGGTCGGTGGCGCGATGGAGGAGGTGGTCAGGCCTGCCTGGCGATCGATTGCGTCAGCGGCCGTCTCTTTTCCCTGAGATGCCGGTGCTGCGGAGACGCCTGCCTCTTCGGCACGTTCCAGCAGCGAACCGAGCTTGCCGTTGCGCGAAAACAGCGCCGTCTGCTGGCGCAGCAGTTTTTCCACCTTCTGTTCCACCAGTTGCTGGTCGAGTAACTGGCGCGAGGTCACACGATCGAGCTGGGCGCGCAGGGAGGAAATGCGGTCTTCATAGTCGTGCTGGATGCGGGCTTGGCGGGCCATGGTCGCGCCGATCAGATCGTCCCGCATGACGAGATAGGCTGTGGCGCCAAGATAACCAAGGGCGAAAAGGCCGATCGTGCCTGCGACCAGACCGGTCATCCAGGGGCGGATGACCATGTGGCGGACCTTGTCGCCGGAGGCGAGGACAAGAACGTGCTGCGTGGCACGTTTTCCAAACACTCTGTTTTCGCCTGCGTCGGCCAAGATTCGTCTCCCGGATTGCGACTCGTTTGCTGGTCGCTCGGCATGCCGGGATTACACAATGTTAGGGTTAATGAATGCTTTACGGGGTGCGCAGCGGAATTACCCGGAACTATTTGTAGGTGAAGCCAACTGACTGTCCGATATTGCCTATTAGGATTGGCTTGTGGAGGTGAGGGAACGGTAGAAGGATGGCGTCAGCCCGGCTTCGGCGCGGGCGACGTCGTTAAAGGGCGGCTTCAGCGCGCCACGAAAATTGGCGCAGACCAGGTCCTTGAACGTCGCGGCCGGGTCCTTGCGCTCGCGGGCACACAGGAAGCGGAACCATTTCGCGCCGATTGCCACATGGCCTTTCTCGTCGTTGTAGATCACGTCGAGCACGGCGGCGGTCTCGTGATCGCCGGTCTGGCGCATCTTGGCCTGCAAGGATGGCGTCACATCGAGGCCGCGCGCTTCCAGTATGAGCGGCACGACTGCAAGACGGGCCGTCAGGTCATTGCGTGTGGAGTGGGCTGCCTGCCAGAGGCCGTCATGGGCAGGCATGTCGCCGTAATCGGCTCCCAGCTCGTTGAGGCGGGCGCGGACCATGCGAAAATGTTTCGCTTCCTCAAATGCCACCTGCATCCAGCCATCGAAAAACGAATGCGGTACCGGCTCGCTGGCAAAACGGGCGACGATATCGAGTGCGAGATCGACCGCATTGAGTTCGATATGGGCGATGGAATGCAGGAGTGCGATCCGGCCGTTGACGGTGTGCAGCGAACGTTTTTCGACCGCGCGCGGCGGCACCAGTTCAGGCTTTTCAGGGCGGCCGGGCCGCAGCGGCAAAGGCGGGTCGAGGGGAGAACGCAGAGAGAGGCGGCGTTCGAACCAGCGCGTGGCGGTTTCCTGCGCCAACAGCGTCTTGCGATCGAGATCGGCAGAGAGAATTGCCTCGGTGGCGCCGCCCCGCAGGGAGCCGGGATTGAGCGGAGCCGCTTCGGTCTGCTTGCCGTTCGCCATTGAAGGTTCTCCCTGCCTTGATCCGCCTTACGTAGCGGAAAGCGCCCGCGCCGCTGCCAGAACTTCCTCTGCGTGACCCTTGACCTTCACCTTGGGCCAGATCTGGCGGAGAATGCCGTCGGCCCCGATCAGGAATGTCGAGCGCTCGATGCCCATATAGGAGCGGCCATACATGCTCTTTTCCTTCCAGGCGCCGTAAGCGTTCGCCGCGACTTGGTCCGTATCGGCGGCGAGGATGAGTGAGAGCGAATGTTTTGCGATAAACTTTTCGTGCTTGGCGACCGTATCCGGCGAAACGCCGATGACGACAGTGCCGGTTTTTTCAAATTCGGCGGCCAAGCTCGTAAAATCAATGGCTTCGGGCGTGCAGCCGCTCGTATCGTCCTTCGGATAGAAATACAGAACGACGGTTTTTCCCTTCAAATCTGCCAGGGAAACGGTGCCGCCGCCGTCACGTGGCAGGGCAAAAGCGGGTGCAGGCTGACCAATTGCGAGTTCAGACATGAATTTCCTTTCTTTCGCCCCACCAAGGGGTGATTGTTGCCGCATTCGATATATATTGGCGGCGGCTGCGTCCAGCAGGGGTATGGGCGCATTTTCGATTCGTTCCGGAGCATTATGGCGGAGATACGCGGAGAAAAGGTGCGGTTCAGCCGCAAGGACATCGTTTCCTTGCACGAATTGCCCTCGGCCCAGGTGGATGATCCGATCATCGTGCATTGCCCGCCGCCACAACGTCGCCGGGCACGCCGGCTGACGCGTTTCTGCGTGTCTTTTCTGCTGTTCCTTACCGTTGCTTTTGGACTGGTGCTGGCGGCGATCGAGACGGGTACGATCGATGGCGCGCTGGAACGGCAGGCACAATCGGCGCTGAACGGCGCGATCGGCCCACGTTATCAAGCGACGGTCGGTTCCACCGCCATCCGCATCGACAACACATGGCGTATTGCGCTGGAGGCCCGCGATGTGGATCTGGTCGAGGTTGCGACCGGCAAACACCTGACCAGGCTCGGCGCCATGCGCATGGCGGTCGATCCGCTGGCGCTTTTGTCGGGTACGCTGACGGTGCGGCACATGGAGGCGGAAAATATCAGTCTCGATACGGCCGTCCTGCCGGCAGGGGACCCGCTCGATCCCGCCAATCTCCGCGTCGATGACCTGCCGCCCGCCTTGGAACAGGTTTTTCAACGTCTGGACGAAGCGCGTGGGTTGATCGAGCGCACCGGCACCGGTTCGATGACCATTTCAGGTTTCGAGGTGCGTTTTCCGCCGGCGCGCGATGGCAAGATTTCTGTCCTGAAGGTGGAAACACTGCAATTGACCCGCACGCCGGACGGGCTGGTGCGTGTGGAAGGCGCGCTCGAACTTGACGGGCGCGTAGCGCAGCTGGATATCAAGGCGACAGCCGTCAACAATGTGACGACCGGCCTGCAGGGGCGGGTCAGCGGCGTAGAAGTGACACCCTTCCTGCTGCAGCATGCACCGGACGGCAGTCCACGCGAGGGACTGGAAGGTTCGCTCGATCTCGACATTTCCGCAAGCCGCCAGACGGAAACGACGACACAGGCCATCAAGGCCTCGCTGCTGGGCCGTCCGGGCATGTTCTATTTCGATGGTGTCGGGCAGGCGCTGTCGGGCGCCGAGATCAATATCGCTTACAATTTTGCCAAGCAGTCGATCGAGATCTTGCCGTCGGAAGCGCGGCTGGGGCCAACCGTGCTGCCGATCAGCGGTGCGGTCGTCGATCTTGACCGGCTGAACGCCGATGACAAACGTCCGGGCGTGGGGCTCGATCTGCTGGTCCGCGGCGCGCGGGCGCAGTCGGAAAATTCCGGCGAGGAAAAGGTTGTGTTCGACCTCAAGGCCGGCGGGCGTTATCTCTCCGGCGAAAGACGGCTGGAAATCGATCAGTTGCTGGTTTCCAGTCCGATGGGGCAGATGGCCGGCTCGCTGCAGCTGAGCCTGCATGGGCAGGTGTCGCCGGAAATCAGCTTTGGCGCGCAATTGCCGGAGATGAAGGTGGCGGCGGTCAAGCAGCTGTGGCCATTCTGGATGGCGCGCAAGCCGCGCGACTGGGTGATGGCCAACATGTTTGGCGGCGATATCACCAACGGCTCGATTGCTGTCTTCATTCCTGCCGGGCGCATGAAAGGCCCCGGCATGCCGCTCAATCTCAACGGCGACGAGTTGCGCATCAGTTTCGATATTGCCGGAAACCGGCTGAATCTGCCCGGAGAGATTCCGCCACTGAAGGAGCTTGGCGGACATTTCGACCTCACCGGCGAAAAACTTTCCGTCAAGATCGCCAAGGCCAATGCGACGTTTGCATCCGGGCGGGTGGTCAATGTCGACGGCGGCACGTTCACCATTCCGCAGACCTATACCAAGCCGCTGATGGCAGACCTCGACATAAAGGTTGCCGGCAAGGCCGACGCCATTGCGGAACTGGCAAGCGCCAAGCCTGTGAATGGGCTGAGAGGCACCGGTCTCGCCGTCGACGATTTTTCCGGCAAGGCATCGGCCGATGTCCAGGCGCGATTCGGGCTGATTTCGGATCAAGGCCCGCCCAAGCCTGTCTTCAAGGCGCAGGTGGCATTGACCGATGTCGATCTCGCCCGGCCGATGGAAGGCCACAAAATCACCAGTGTCGATGGCAAGCTCGATATCGATCCGCAGGCGGCGCGTCTGGAGGCGAAAGGCGCGATCGATGCGGTTCCGGCGGAAATTTCGCTGGTGGAGCCGGTCGACAAGAACTCTCCGGTCAAGCGCGAGCGGGTGATCACAGCGTCGTTGAGCAACGACCAGCGGGAAAAGCTCGTACCGGGCCTTTCGGACATCATCGACGGCACCGTGTCGGTGGAGCTTTCGCGGATCGACGACAAGCGTCAGGGCGTGAAACTCGATCTTGGCCGGGCAGCGCTGTCCATCCCCTATGTGGGCTGGACCAAGGGCAGCGGCATTGCCGCCAAGGCGACATTCGAGGTCTCCAAGACGGACAGCCGTACGGATATCGAAAAATTCGTGCTCGATGGCGATGGTTTTGGCGCCAGAGGCGATCTCAGCCTGTCCGGCAGTCAGCTTTCCGCGGCCAGTTTTTCCAGCATGAACCTCTCGCCCTCCGACAATTTTGCGGTATCGCTCAAACAGAGCAAGGGTGTCTACGATATCAGCGTGAGCGGAGAGACTGCCGATCTGCGGCCGGTGATCAGCCGCATGCGCAATTCCACCGATGGCGGCAAGTCGGACAAGCCGTCCGAAGGTGGTGCAACGGTGCGGCTGAAATTGTCGAGGCTGATCGGCTTCAATGACGAGGCGATCCGTAACGCCTCGCTGCAATTGACGATCCGCGAAGGTGACGTCAAGCGGCTCGATCTGTCAGGCGTGACCAATAACGGCCAGGCGGTGGTTGGCGAAACCCGCAGCGGTAACGGCCGTGACATCATCTCGCTGACGAGCGGCGATGCCGGTTCGCTGGCACGTTTTGCCGATCTTTATTCGCACATGCGCGGCGGGCTGCTGAACCTGCAATTCGAAACCGAAACCGGCAGTGACTGGAACGGTTCGGTCGATGTCCGCAATTTCAATGTCGTCAACGAGCAGCGGTTGCAATCGATGGTCAGTACGCCATCGGGCGAGGGCGGACGCAGCCTGAACTCTGCCGTCAAAGGCAATGTCGATATCAGTTCGTCGAAATTCCAGCGCGGCTTTGCTCGGATGGCCTATCGCAACGGCACGATGGTGCTCGATAACGGTCTGGTGCGGGGCGAGAATATCGGTGCGACCTTCCAGGGCGTCGTCAAGGATGCGCGCGGCAACATGGATATGACGGGGACGTTCATGCCGGCCTACGGCTTGAACCGCCTGTTTGGCGAACTGCCGTTGTTCGGTGCCATTCTCGGCAATGGCCGCGACCGCGGCCTGCTCGGCATCACCTTCAAGCTCACCGGTAAATTTGCCAAGCCTGACCTGACGGTCAACCCGCTGTCGATCATCGCGCCGGGCGTATTCAGGCAGATTTTCGAGTTCCAGTAAGCGTCAGAAAAAGAGTTAGACATGAAAGCCATATTGCTTGCATCGGTCCTATTCGTCACCTCCGTATTGCCCCTTCACGCGGAAAGACTTGAAGTGTTCAGCGCCGAGGTGAAAGGCGATTCGCAGAACGGCTCACATGGCGTAGTGGTTCGTTTTTCACCTGCTGCTGGCCAGATCCTCGAACGCCTGACGAGGGAGAATATCGGTCGCACCGTGCATCTGGAGTTGAATGGCCGGGCTGTTCTTTCGCCGAAGGTGACCGCCCCCATCACCAATCGCTACATTTTCCTGTCCGATCTTAGTGCGGATCTCGCCGAGAGGCTCGCATCGGATATCATGAAGGCCGGCGCCATCGAGATGATCGTGCCGGGACCGGCGCCTGCCCAGCAATAAAAAGGGCCGCGCGATGCGGCCCTTAGACTGTGAACAGACGGCTTAAAGATATCAGGCCGGGCGCACGAGAATGTGCTTCTTCTTGCCGAGCGACAGCTTGATCACGCCGTCACCGGTAACTTCGCCGGTGCCGATGACCTTGCGCTCATCCGAAATCGCCACATCGTTGATGCGCACGGCACCGCCCTGAACGTGACGGCGGGCTTCGCCGTTCGAGGCAGCCAGACCGGCCTTGACGATCAGCGCGAGCAGGCCGATGCCGGCTTCGAGTTCGCCGGTCGCCACATCGATCGACGGCAGGTTGTCGGCAAGCGCGCCTTCCTCGAACGTCTTGCGGGCGGTTTCGGCAGCCTGTTCGGCATTGTCGCGGCCGTGCAGCATGGCAGTGACTTCGGTCGCGAGGATCTTCTTGACCTCGTTGATCTCGGAGCCGCCAAGTGCCGAGAGGCGAGCGATCTCATCCATCGGCAACGTGGTGTAGAGTTTCAGGAAGCGCGAAACGTCGGCATCCTCGGTGTTGCGCCAGTACTGCCAGAAATCGTAGGCCGACAGCATGTCCGGATTGAGCCAGACAGCACCGTTCAGCGACTTGCCCATCTTGGCGCCGGACGAGGTGGTCAGGAGCGGCGAGGTGAGCGCGTAAAGCTGCGGCGTACCCATGCGGTGGCCAAGGTCGATACCGTTGATGATATTGCCCCACTGGTCCGAACCACCCATCTGCAGGCGGCAGTCGTAGCGCTTGTTCAGCTCGACGAAATCGTAGGCCTGCAGGATCATGTAGTTGAATTCAAGGAAGGACAGCGACTGCTCGCGATCAAGGCGCGTCTTGACGCTGTCGAAGGACAGCATGCGGTTGACCGAGAAGTGACGGCCGACATCGCGCAGGAATTCGAGGTAATTGATCTCGCGCAGCCAGTCGCCGTTGTTGATCATCAGCGCGTCCTTCTTCCCTTCGCCGTAGCTGAGGTAGTTGGAGAACACGCGCTTGATGGAGGCGATGTTGCTTTCGATCGTGTCGACCGTCATCAGCTGGCGGGCATCGTCCTTGAAGGATGGATCGCCGACCATGCCGGTGCCGCCGCCCATCAGCGAGATCGGGCGATGGCCGGTCTGCTGCATCCAATGCAGCATCATGATCTGGATGAGACCGCCGGCATGAAGGGAAGGCGCCGTCGGATCGAAGCCGATATAGGCCGTCACGATTTCCTTGGCGAACAGTTCGTCGAGACCCGCCTCGTCGGAGATCTGGTGAATGAAGCCGCGCTCGTCGAGCGTGCGGAGGAAATCGGACTTGAACCTGGACATCTTTTTTCTCTGTGGATGTGTTTTTTGTCTGCGAGGCGGCATCTAGCATCGTTTTTCCGCATAATCACTTCAAAAGTGATTCTGGATGGCATCAATGACTGAGATGAAAACCGCAATCGGGCTGATGAGCGGCACGTCGATGGACGGGATCGATGTGGCACTGCTGCGCACCGATGGCGAAAACCGGGTGGAGCGCGGGCCGAGTTATTATGTGCCCTACGATCCCGCCTTGCGCGAACGCTGGAAACGCGCGCTGGAGGTGGCGAAGGCGATCACCGAGCGGACGCAGAGACCGGAAGATCTCGGTGTAAGCGAGCGGATGCTGACGCTTTGCCATGCGGCGGCGGTCAAATCGTTTCTGGGGCGAAACGACTTGGAGGCGACGGATATCGATCTTGTCGGTTTTCATGGTCAGACGGTGCTGCATCGGCCTGACGATGCGCTGACGGTGCAGATCGGCGATGGCCAATTGCTGGCGGACGAGATCGGCATCGACGTGGTTTTCGACATGCGCGCAAATGACATGGTGTTTGGCGGACAGGGCGCGCCGCTGATCCCGGTCTATCATGCAGCGCTTTCCGCCAACCTGCCGGATGCTTGCGAGCCGCCGGTGGTGTTCGTGAATATCGGCGGCATTTCCAACCTGACATTCGTCGGGCGCGACGGCACGCTGTCCGCCTTCGACAGTGGTCCCGGCAATATGCTGATCGACCAATGGGTGGAGGCGCATGGCGGCGGGGCCTACGACAAGGGCGGCCGCATCGCCGCGTCCGGCAAGGTCGTGCAGGCGCTAGCAGGCCAATATCTGGAAAGCCCGTTCTTTTCCGGCAATATTCGCCGTTCGCTGGACCGTGGTGACTTTATGCCACCAAAACCGGGAGACGCGTCGCTGGTCGATGGCGCACGCACGCTGGCGCATGTCACGGCTGCCGCCATCCTCAAATCGGCGAGCCATCTGCCGGAACCACCAAAAACCTATGTGGTCTGCGGTGGCGGGCGCCTGAATGGCGTGATCATGCGGGAGTTCTCCGATCTGGCGGCAGTACAGGGGGCAAACGTTGTTGCAGCGGAAGCGGCGGGTTTCGACGGCGGCGCGATGGAAGCTGAGGCCTGGGCCTATCTGGCGGTACGCTCGCTGCGTGGCCTGCCATTGACGTTTCCGGGCACGACGGGTGTCGAGAAACCGGTCAGCGGCGGAATTCTGTGCAGGACGCGTCTATAATACGTTTTCATATTTAGACGTTCATGCAATTCTGGGATGCGCGTAAACGCCTCCTGCCGGGCGCCGCTTTTTTGATTGATCGTTTTATGTCTGCTGCCGTGTTCTTTCTGGCGGTGAATTTTCTCATCGCCATTTGTTTCAGTGCCGTTTTTGCCGTCGTCTCGGTATATAGCCGCTCGCGCCTTGCTGCGCAGTTTTTCTCCGCAGGATTTGCCGTCGCCTCGCTGACAGCCATCTGCGAACTCGGCGTCGCCTACAGCACCATACCGGTGCCATGGGCGATCGGCGTGTACGGCACGGTTCTGGCCGGCTTGGTTTTCCTGCAGATGGGGATTGCTGCCCTATATGGAAGGCCGGTCCCGATACCGGTCGCGGTCATCACGTTTCTGGCGGGGATGACGGCCTATCTGGTCATTATCGACGTCCCGCCCGGCAGCCTGTTGCACGGGCTTGCCTATCAGGGACCCTACGCGCTGGTGATGCTGGCGGCATCGGCGAGCGTCTTCATGTCCAACCGGCGGCTTGCAATCGATCGGGCACTGGCCTTCCTGCTGCTCTTCACCGGTCTGCATTTTTTCGTGAAAGCCTGGCTCGCCGTGACCATCGGAGCCGGCAATACTGCCAGGGATTATGTCTCGACCAACTATGCGGTGATTTCGCAAAGCCTGACTGCAGTGGCGATCGTAGCCGTGGGTCTGATGCTGCTCGCGGTTCTGGCGCTGGAAATCATGGCAGAGGAGCGTGATCACGCCGAGCGCGACAGCCTGTCCGGACTGTCCAATCGGCGCGGCTTTGAAAAGGGCGTGCGGCTGGCCATGCTGGGTAACGGCAATCGCCGCCATGCATTGATTCTCTGCGACCTCGATCACTTCAAATCGATCAACGACACCCATGGTCATCACGGTGGCGACATGGTGATCCGTTCATTTGGCGGCATGTTACGAAGCCATGCCGGCGCAGGTGCCATTGTCGGGCGCATCGGCGGTGAGGAATTCGCCGTGTTCCTGCCCAATACGCCGCCGACTGTTGCGGTCGTTGTCGCCGAAACCTTGCGCACCGGCGTCAAAACCATGGTCATAGCCGGCATGCCTGCGGATTTTATCGTCACCGCCAGCTTTGGTGTGGCCGGCATTTCCTTGCAGGAGAGCCTGGAAGAGGCGATGCGCAAGGCAGATGCCGCGCTTTATGATGCGAAACGTTCCGGGCGCGATTGTGTGCGGCAGGCCGCAGAAGCCCCGGCTGAGCCGTTCGATGGCCGCAACGGTCTGCATGTGGTCAAATAAGACTGCATTAACCTGATGGCGGCTGGAGATGGCGCCGCAGCGGTGTTCTTAAGATCAGGTAGGGTTCACCCAGCGGATGCTTTCCGTTGGCGAGGAAAACGTGATGGCCTTTAACATTTTGTTTTCACTGGGACCCTAATCTGCGGCCCACGATCCGCTTTACATCCGCCCATTCCATTCGATTGATCCCTGATGTCTGCTGCCGCGATATTTCTGGTGGTGAATTTTATCATCGGCCTATGTTTTAGCGCCGTATTCTCAGTCGTATCCATTTACAGCCGCTGGCGCTCTGCCGCTCTGCTGTTCTCAGCCGGCCTTTTCATCGCTTCGCTCACCATGCTCTCGGAGCTGGCTGTTGCCTATGCCGACAATCCAAGGCCTTGGTCCCTTGCCGTTTACGGCACCGTGCTGGCCGGACTGGTTCTGTTGCACTGGGGCGTTTCGGTGCTTTACGGCAGGCGTTTTCCCATATGGGTCGCCATTGTGACATTCCTTGCCGGCATGGCTGCCTATCTTCTAATCCGCGACGTTCCGCGGTCCTGGTGGGGTTACGGTTTTGCGTATCAGGGGCCTTATGCACTGGTGACGTTTTCAGCGGCCATCAACGTCGTCCTGTCGCAGCGCAAAACGGCGATGGACAGGGCGCTTGCCATCGTGCTCGCGCTGAGCGGTCTGCATTTCTTCCTCAAGGCGGTGCTGGCAGCCATAATGGGGCCAGGAGCGACGCCGAGCGTCTACATATCCACCCATTATGCGGTCCTGTCGCAAAGCATTACGGCGGTGTTGATCGTATCTGTCGGCCTGATGCTTCTGGCCGTGCTGACGCTCGACATCATGGCGGTCGAGAGAGGGCGTGCAGAACGCGACAGCCTATCCGGCCTTGCCAATCGCAGGGGCTTTGAAAAGGCCACGAAACGAGCGATGGAACAGGCTGGCGAACGTCAGCATGCTGTCATTCTTTGCGACCTCGATCACTTCAAATCGATCAACGACACCTATGGGCACCACGCCGGCGATATGGTCATCCGCGCATTTGGAACGATGATCGGGGCGCAGGCCGGGGCCGGTTCTATTGTCGGGCGCATCGGCGGTGAGGAGTTTGCAGTTTTTCTGCCTGATACATCGCCGGCAATCGCTGTCGCCGTGGCCGAAACGTTGAGGGTTGGCGCCCGCAAGATGATGGTTCCCGGTCTTCCCGGTGGCTTTGTCGTGACGGCCAGTTTTGGCGTCGCCGCCTTGTCGCCAAGGAGCGATCTGGACTTTGCCCTGCGTCAGGCCGATGCAGCCTTGTACGATGCCAAGCGCGGCGGCCGCGATTGTGTTCATCAGGCACCTGGGCTTGCGGCTTGATTGCCGACCGCGTTTGAGGCCGCCTGAAACGCAAACGGCCGCCCGAAAGGCGGCCGCTTAATTGTCAATGTGACCTATCCGTTTAGCGGATGCGCTTTGCTGCCGGTTCCGGCACCAGTTCGCCATTGAGGCGACGGTCGAGATAATCCTCGCATTCGCCCATCAACGTATCCACCTGGCCGTTGAAGAAGTGGTTTGCACCTTCCACGACCTTGTGGGTGATGAGGATGCCCTTCTGGGTCTTCAGCTTTTCGACGAGGCCGTTGACGTCCTTTTCAGGCGCGACCTTGTCCGAATCGCCATTGATGATCAGGCCGGAAGACGGGCAGGGTGCCAGGAAGGAGAAGTCATAGGTGTTCGGCTGCGGCGCGATCGACATGAAACCTTCGATTTCCGGACGGCGCATCAGAAGCTGCATGCCGATCCAGGCACCGAAGGAATAACCGGCAACCCAACAGCTCTTCGAATCGGGATGCAGGCTCTGCACCCAGTCGAGCGCCGAAGCAGCATCCGACAATTCGCCGGCGCCGTGGTCGAATTCGCCCTGACTACGACCGATCGAACGGAAATTGAACCGGAGTGTCGTGAACCCGCGCTTCTGGAACATGTAGAAGAGCTGGTAGACGATCTGGTTGTTCATCGTGCCGCCGAACTGCGGGTGCGGGTGCAGGATGATGGCGATCGGTGCGCTCTTTTCCTTGGAAGGCTGGTAGCGGCCTTCCAGGCGGCCTGCAGGGCCGTTGAAAATGACTTCGGGCATCGGTACTCCGGTCGGTGTCTCAGGTTTCGAACCGTTTCAGCAGAGCCTAGACTTGACGAAGTCTCTCAGCTTTCCTAAAAACAGTTTAGAACCATTCGAAATTGGGGTATCCATCAAGGTTTGCCCCGGTTGGGTGTCTCATACGGCAAGCCCGGCGAAAATTTCAAGGAAAATGCGCCGTACACTGCCTATCTAGAAACTGAACTGCATCGGACAATGGCCGACCATGGCGCTTCAACGCACATATCTCGACTGGAACGCGACCGCGCCGCTGTGTGAGCCGGCCCGCATGGCCATGCTTGAGGCATTGTCTTTGCCCGGAAATGCGTCTTCCGTGCACGGCGAAGGCCGGGCTGCGCGTGCTGCGCTGGAAAAGGCGCGGCGGTCTGTTGCAGCGCTTGCCGGTGCCGAACCGGCGCATGTGATCTTTACCAGCGGCGCGACCGAGGCCGCCAACCACGTCCTGACCCCGGACTTTCGCATGGGGCGTGCGCCGCTCAACATCGGTGCGCTTTATGTTACGGCGATCGAACATCCGGCCATCCGCGAAGGCGGTCGTTTCGGCGCCGAAAATGTCCATGAAATCCCGGTGACTGCCGCAGGTGTGGTTGATCTGGCGGCGCTCGAGGCGATGCTTGCCGCCCATGACCGCGCAAACGGTCTGCCGATGGTGGCTGTCATGCTGGTGAACAATGAGACCGGTATCGTCCAGCCTGTGGCGGATGCGGCAAAGCTTGCGCATGCGCATGGCGGCCTGATGGTCGTCGATGCCGTGCAGGCGGCCGGGCGTCTGCCGCTTGATATCAACTCGCTGGATGCCGATTTCCTGATCATCTCCTCGCACAAGATCGGCGGCCCGAAGGGTGTCGGCGCGCTGATCACGCGTGGCGAAGTGCTGATGCCGAAACCGCTGATCCGTGGCGGTGGCCAGGAAAAGGGGCATCGTTCCGGAACCGAAAACTTTTTTGCCATCGTTGGTTTTGGTGCAGCAGCAGATGCCGCCGCAGTCGAACTGGATGATCGACGCAGCCGGATGACCGGCTTGCGTGAAAAACTGGAAGCCGGCATGCGGGCTGCTGCGCCCGACGTCATCATTCATGGCGCAGATGTGGAACGCGTCGCCAATACCAGCTTCTTCACGCTGCCGGAACTGAAGTCAGAGACGGGACAGATCGGCTTCGATCTCGAAGGCATTGCGCTTTCGGCCGGATCTGCCTGCTCGTCCGGGCGGGTCGGCGAAAGTCATGTGCTGACGGCGATGGGGCATGATCCAAAGCTCGGTGGCCTGCGTATTTCGCTTGGTCCGACGACGACGGATGCTGATGTCGAACGCGCTATCGCTGCCTTTGCCAAGGTTGCCGGTCGCAGACGCCTTTCGGGGCAGGCGGCATGAGCTAGTTTAGAATGATTTGCGGAAACGCAAATTTTGACCTTGCCAAAAGGTGGGAAATTCCCCTTTTGGCGCTTACATGAGTGCGGAATTCCGCCAAGACGATGACAAGCTGCCGGACCCTTGATTCCGGCCAGATTTGGAGAATGAGATGCCTGCCGTTCAGGAAACAATCGATCAGGTTCGTGGGATCGATATCGACCAGTACAAATACGGTTTCGAAACGATCATCGAAGTCGACAAGGCGCCCAAGGGCCTGTCCGAGGATATCATCCGCTTCATCTCCGCCAAGAAGCAGGAGCCGGAATGGATGCTGGAATGGCGTCTCGACGCCTATCAGCGCTGGCTGACCATGGAAGAGCCGAGCTGGGCGCGCGTCGATTACCCGAAGATCGACTTCAACGATTACTACTACTACGCCGCTCCGAAGAACGTTACGGGTCCGGTTTCGCTGGATGAAGTCGATCCGGAACTGTTGCGCACCTATGAAAAGCTGGGCATTCCGCTGCGTGAGCAGGAAATCCTGGCCGGCGTTCAGAAGTCCAAGGTTGCCGTCGATGCGGTGTTCGACTCGGTTTCGGTCGTCACCACCTTCAAGAAGGAGCTTCAGAAGGCCGGCGTGATCTTCATGTCGATCTCGGAAGCCATCCGCGAACATCCCGACCTGATCAAGAAATATCTCGGCTCGGTCGTGCCGACCACCGACAATTATTATGCGACGCTGAATGCGGCTGTCTTCACCGACGGTTCGTTCGTGTTCGTGCCCAAGGGCGTGCGCTGCCCGATGGAACTGTCGACCTACTTCCGTATCAACGAGAAGAACACCGGCCAGTTCGAACGCACGCTGATCATCTGTGAAGAAGGCGCCTACGTTTCCTATCTGGAAGGCTGCACGGCGCCGCAGCGAGACGAAAACCAGCTGCATGCGGCTGTCGTCGAACTGGTGGCTCTGGACGATGCCGAGATCAAATACTCGACCGTGCAGAACTGGTTCCCGGGCGACAAGGACGGCAAGGGCGGCATCTACAATTTTGTCACCAAGCGTGGCGATTGCCGTGGCGACCGTTCCAAGATTTCCTGGACGCAGGTGGAAACCGGTTCGGCGATCACCTGGAAGTATCCGTCCTGCATCCTGCGTGGTGACGATTCGCGCGGCGAGTTCTACTCGATCGCGGTTTCCAACGGTCACCAGCAGATCGACAGCGGCACCAAGATGATCCATCTCGGCAAGAATACGTCGAGCCGCATCGTTTCCAAGGGTATCGCCGCCGGCGTTTCCCAAAACACCTATCGCGGCCAGGTTTCGGCGCACCGCAAGGCGAGCAATGCCCGCAACTTCACGCAGTGCGACAGTCTTCTGATCGGCGATCGTTGTGGCGCGCATACCGTGCCCTACATCGAGGCAAAGAACTCTTCGGCGCAGTTCGAGCACGAGGCGACCACCTCGAAGATCTCGGAAGACCAGCTGTTCTATTGCCTGCAGCGCGGCATCCCGACCGAAGAGGCGATCGCGCTGATCGTCAACGGTTTCGTGCGGGAAGTCATTCAGGAACTGCCGATGGAATTTGCCGTGGAAGCGCAGAAACTGATCGGCATCTCGCTTGAGGGTAGTGTGGGGTAATGAACGAGAAGGTCGAGAACCTCATTCTGGAACATCTCCGCGTCATGCGCGCGGACATGGCATCCATGAAGGAAGAGTTGAGCGGCATGAGAGCGGAAATGCTGGTGATGCGCCAGCACATGGCTGGATTGCTCGGTTCTCAGGTCCTTCACGATGGGGAACTCGCAACCATCAAAGTTCGCCTCGATAGAATCGAAAAACGGCTGGAACTCAGCGAATAAATTGCGGCTTTGGCCCGCTTCAAACAGACAAGAGATTGACCATGCTTGAGATCAAGAACCTGCACGCCCGTATCGCCGAAGACGGCACCGAAATCATCCGTGGCCTGAACCTCACCGTGAAGGCCGGCGAAGTCGCCGCCATCATGGGCCCGAACGGTTCCGGCAAGTCGACGCTGTCCTACATCCTGTCGGGCCGTTCTGACTATGAAGTCACAGAGGGCGAGATCCTTTATAACGGCGAGAGCATTCTGGAACTTGACCCGGCAGAACGCGCGTCCAAGGGCATCTTTCTTGCCTTCCAGTACCCGGTCGAAATTCCGGGCGTTGCCACCATGCAGTTCCTGAAAGTGGCCATGAACGAGCAGCGCAAGGCGCGTGGCGAAGAAGAACTGACGACGCCGGAATTCATCCGCCGCGTCAAGGAATCCGCTGCCGAGCTGAAGATCAACATGGACATGCTGAAACGTCCGCTCAATGTCGGCTTCTCCGGCGGTGAGAAGAAGCGCGCCGAAATCCTGCAGATGGCGCTGCTGCAACCGCAGCTTTGCGTGCTCGACGAGACCGATTCCGGCCTCGACATCGATGCGCTGAAGATCGTTGCCGATGGCGTCAACGCGCTGAAGTCGCCGGATCGCGCGACCATCGTCATCACCCACTACCAGCGTCTGCTCGACTACATCGTGCCGGATAGCGTCCATGTTCTCTACAAGGGCCAGATCATCCGTTCTGGCGACAAGGAACTGGCGCTGGAACTCGAAGCCAACGGTTATGCCGACATCATCGGCGCAGCAGCCTGATTGGCGGGAGGCAAGAGACCATGAACATCCAGACACAACCCCGCCTCAGCGCGGCCGAAAGCGCGCTGATCGACGCCTATAACGCGTCCTTCGGCGATCTGCCGGGCAATGGCGCCGTTGCCAGCGCGCGTGACCGCCTGCTCGACGACCTGAAGACGAACGGGTTGCCGACACGCCGTATCGAGGCATGGCATTACACCGACCTGAAGACACTGCTGCGTGCGGTTCCGACAGAAACCAGCACGGCCGTGATCGACGCCCAGACGCCTTTCGTAGCCGGTTCGCCGGTACTGGCGGTCCTGCAGGGCAAGATCGATACCAAGGCTTCCGTCGAGGGCGTCGTGGTCGGCGCCTTTGCCGACATGCTGCGCGAAGGCACTGCAGCGCCGGGTCTCTCCGTCATCGACGGTGATGATGCCATCGGCCGCATCAACGGCAGTTTTGTGCGCGACGGTTACGTGCTTGAAGTGCCGGCGGATGCAGAGCTGGAAACCCCGCTCGAAATCCAGGCGATCCACGGCGGCGGTCAGGTGCACACGCGCTTCCCGGTCAGCTTTGGTGCAAACAGCAAGGCAACCGTGATCGAGCGCCATGCGGCGACCGGCGACGGTGCGGCCTTCGTTTCAAGCGTCAGCGACATCTCGATCGGCGACGGCGCCGACGTGACCTGGGTGATCGTGCAGCAGCAGGGCGCCGACGATACGCATCTCGGCCAGATTCGCATCCGTGTGGGCGCTGACGCCAAGCTGAAGCTGTTTGTCATCAATGCCGGCGGCAAGCTGGTTCGCCAGGAACTGCGCATCGACGTGGCCGGCGAGAACGCCGAATTGACACTGCGCGGCGTCAACCTGCTGGGCGGCGATACGCATACGGACGTGACGCTGGTTCTGGCGCATAACGTGCCGAACACCAGCTCGACGGAAGTTTTCCGCAACGTCGTGTTCGACCGTGCCCGCGGTGTATTCCAGGGCATGATCAAGGTCGCGCTCGATGCCCAGAAGACCGACGCGAAAATGTCGTGCAACACGTTGCTTCTGTCCGACGATGCCGACTTTTCGGCCAAGCCGGAGCTGGAAATCTTTGCCGATGACGTGGTCTGCGGTCATGGTGCGACCGTTGCCGATATCGACGACAACCATCTCTATTACCTGATGGCGCGCGGTATTCCGGAAAACAAGGCGCGTGCGATGCTGGTCAATGCCTTCGTCGCCGAGATCGTCGAAGAACTGGAAGACGAGCAGCTGGTGGAAGCGCTGGAAGGCATCATTTCTGCCTGGCTGGTCAAGCACGCCTGATATTTTGGGCGAGGGGGAGCCTGTCTCTCCCTCGTCATGCTCCTTGCCGGGTTCGGCCCGGCGATGGCGCCGGTATAGCGGTGACGCTCTCCGACAAGCATAGAGATTCTGCCGGAATTTCGCCCGTGAGCGAAATCAGAAAGGCTTATCGATGGATCAGATTACCCCGGCCGCTTACGACGTTGACGCCATCAGGCGGGATTTCCCGATCCTGTCGACCATGGTGCACGGCAAGCCGCTCGTCTATCTCGACAACGGCGCATCTGCGCAAAAACCGCAATCGGTGATCGACGCGATCTCCCATTCCTATTTGAACGAATATGCGAACGTGCATCGCGGCCTGCATTATCTCTCGAACGCGGCCACTGACGCCTATGAGGCAGCGCGCGAAAAGGTGCGCAAGTTTCTCAATGCCGGTTCGATCGACGAGATCGTTTTCACCAAAAATTCGACCGAGGCGATCAACACAGTCGCTTACGGTTACGGCATGCCGAAGATTGGCGAGGGTGACGAGATCGTCCTCTCGATCATGGAGCATCACTCCAATATCGTGCCATGGCATTTCATCCGCGAACGCCAGGGTGCAAAGCTGGTGTGGGTACCTGTCGATGACGAAGGCGCTTTCCATATCGAGGCGTTCGAAAAGTCTCTGACGGAAAAGACCAGGCTCGTCGCCATTACGCACATGTCGAATGCGCTTGGCACGGTGGTGCCGATCAAGGAAATCTGCCGGATTGCGCATGAACGCGGCATTCCTGTTCTGGTGGATGGCTCGCAGAGTGCCGTGCATATGCCGATCGATGTGCGTGATCTGGATTGCGACTGGTTCGTGATGACCGGTCACAAGCTTTACGGCCCGTCGGGAATCGGTGTGCTTTACGGCAAGACCGAGCGACTGAAGGAGATGCGTCCGTTCATGGGCGGTGGCGAAATGATCGTCGATGTCGATCAGGATTTTGTCACCTATAACGAGCCGCCTCATCGTTTCGAGGCCGGCACGCCGCCGATCGTGCAGGCGATCGGACTTGGTTACGCGCTGGATTACATGGAGAAGATCGGCCGCGAGGCGATTTCCCGCCACGAGGCGGATCTGACCGCTTATGCGACCGAGCGACTACAGGCAATCAACTCGTTGAAGATCATCGGCAATGCACCGGGCAAGGGCGCCATTTTTTCGTTCGAATTGGCCGGCATTCATGCCCATGACGTTTCGATGGTGATCGACCGCCGTGGTGTTGCGGTGCGGGCCGGCACACATTGTGCTATGCCGCTGTTGAAACGCTTTGGCGTAACCTCCACATGCCGTGCATCTTTTGGCATGTACAATACCCGTGCCGAGGTGGACGCGCTCGCCGATGCGCTCGACTACGCGCGCAATTTCTTTGCCTGAGGATTTTTGAGGCCATGGACCAGGATATACCGAAGTGGGATGCCCGCGAAGGCATCATCGATTCCGCCATTCCCGCGGATGAACTGGAACGACTTTCCGACGACATCATCGCGGCACTGAAAACCGTCTATGATCCGGAAATCCCGGCCGACATTTTTGAGCTCGGGTTGATCTACAAGATCGATATCGAGGACGACCGCATGGTGAAGATCGCCATGACGCTGACGGCACCGGGTTGCCCGGTTGCCGGCGAAATGCCGGGCTGGGTTGAAAATGCTGTCGGCGCGGTTGAAGGCGTGTCGGGCGTCGAGGTGGAAATGACGTTTGATCCGCCGTGGACACCGGAGCGCATGTCGGAAGAGGCGCAGGTGGCTGTCGGATGGTATTGATCGGCTGATTGTCAGCAGTCGACTCATCGACTAAAATTGCGGCAGGAGGCCTTGCAATGGACGATAGCCAGCGAGTTACAGTCGATATCTCCGCAGACTTGATGGCCGCAGTGAAAGAGGCTGTCGATGCCGGCCTCTATACGTCTGCCGATGAAATTATAAACGATGCACTGGCTGTTTGGCATGAAAGCCAAACACAAAATATGCTTTGGGCACCGCCCGGAACTGAATGTTCTGCAGAAGAGCATGACCGTTGGTTCCGTGCGGAAGTTCAGAAGACTTTGGCCGGTCTTGCCGATGGCACGGTCGGCATTGTTGACGATGATGAGCATAAGAAGAGGCGCGACCAACGGCTTGCCATCATCCGAGCCAGAGCTGCGGGATGAGGCACATTCGATGGTCTACTGCTGCGGAAGCAGATTTTGACGAGATCATCACATTTATCGCTGCTGCAAACCACGTTGCGGCGGAAAAAATTGAACAACTGATTGAAGACCGGGTTGATCGCCTGCGCGATTTCCCGAATCTCGGACGCATAGGAAAACCGGAGAATACCCGCGAGCTTCTGATCATTGGTACACCGTATTTCGCCGTATACATATTGGACAGCGATCCGTTGGTTCTCCGTATTTTACATGGAGCGCAGCGCTGGCCACCCACCGATCCGGAATAACCTCCGCT
The DNA here is from genome assembly GCF_004343585.1 of Neorhizobium sp. JUb45. GTDB lineage: Bacteria > Pseudomonadota > Alphaproteobacteria > Rhizobiales > Rhizobiaceae > Neorhizobium. The sequence goes on from NZ_SLYW01000001.1 coordinate 1,200,680, forward strand.
TGTTTTGCAAAAGCGCAAACATTAGATATGACGGCATAACCGTCGGGCCTTGAACCCGGATGTGCAAGGAGAATGAGCCGATGGGCTTTGCAGTGATGACGATGACCGAAGCCGCAGCGGCGCGTGTGAACGCGATCGTTGGCAATTCCGGACCGGATGCCCAAGGCATTCGCGTGGGGATCAAGAAGGGCGGTTGCGCAGGGATGGAATATACCATCGATCTCGTCACCGAGGCGAATGCCAAGGACGATCTGGTCGAATTCGGCGGTGCAAAGGTCTGGATCGAACCGTCTGCGGTTCTTTATCTCCTCGGCACGCAGATGGATTTCGAGCAGACGCAGATGCGCTCGGGCTTCATATTCGTCAACCCGAACCAGACGTCGGCCTGCGGCTGCGGCGAATCGGTGGAGTTGAAGCCGGCCGATCTGGCAGCCTTGGCCAAAAGCCGTGAAGGCCAGGCGTCTGCCGTCTGAGGCCTGTCTCCAATCCGCACGAGATATTTAAAGGGCCATCGCGGCCCTTTTCTATTCGTGGCGCAGCGCCTCGATGGGGTTGAGTTGCGCCGCACGGCGGGCCGGAAAATAGCCGAAAACCATGCCGATGGCGGCAGAAAATGCGAAGGCAAGCGCGATGATCGTCGGGCTCGGCACGAAGGGCACGTTGAGGTAGGTCACGACACCGTAGGCGAGCGCCACGCCGGTGAGAATGCCGGTCGCACCGCCGAACACGGACAGCATTACCGCCTCCACCAGAAACTGGGTCAGCACCTGCCGCTCGACGGCGCCGATCGCCAGCCGGATGCCGATCTCCCGCGTTCGTTCCGTCACCGAAACAAGCATGATGTTCATGATGCCGATGCCGCCGACCAGAAGGCTGACGGCGGCGACCGCGCCGAGGAGGCCGGTGAGAAGCACGGTCGTTCCCGTCATGGCCGAGGCGATCTGGGTCATGTCGTTGACGGAAAAATCGTCGTCGCGGCCAATGGCGATGCGGCGACGTTCGCGCAGCAGGTTCTGGACATCCGTCTGCACCTTGGCGGTGGATATGCCCTCCTGTGCGGACAGCGTGATGGAACTGATGGTCGTGGTGCCGCCGATTCGTCTTTGGTGCAGTTTCAGCGGCATGATCACGGTGTCATCCTGATCGTCGCCCATACCGGACTGGCCCTTGGCGCTGAGGACGCCGACCACCGGACAGGCGATGTTGCTGACGCGGATCGTCTGACCGACGGGATTGGCGGCGCCGAACAGTTCCTTGCGGAGTGTTTCACCGATTATGCAGGCTGCCTGGCTGCCACGGTCCTCTGTCGGCTCGAAATTGCGGCCAAGCGCCATATCCCAGTCCTGTGCCACCAGATAATCATTGGTGGTGCCGATGACGCTGGAGGAATGGTTCTGGCCGCCGGCGATCACGGTGGCTGTGCCGCGATTGACCGGGGCGACGGCGCGCAAGCCGCTGATCTGTGAACGCATCGCCTCCACGTCGGCATCGGTAAATCGTTTCGCCTCCGAACTGGCGCGTCCCGGTCCCCACTGACCCGGCCGTACGAACAATGTGTTGGTGCCGAGCCGTGACAGCTCCTGTTTCACCTGCGCAGTGGTGCCGTTGCCGATCGTGACCATGGCGATGACGGCAGCAACGCCGATGACGACACCGAGTACGGTGAGGAAAGAGCGCAAGAGGTTGCGGCTGATGGCACGCCAGGCGAGCTTTGCCGTTTCAAAGAACATGGTTCGCCTCGCTTGCCTGTTGCTCGTCGGCGACGAGATGACCATCAGTGAAGCGCAGCAGGCGCTTGGCGTAGGCGGCGATATCCTCCTCGTGGGTGACCATGATGACGGTGATTCCCTGATCGCGGTTGAGGCCGGTGATCAGGTCCATGATCTCCCCGCTGGTGCGGGTGTCGAGATTGCCGGTCGGTTCATCCGCCAGCAGCACTGCCGGGCTGGTGACTATGGCGCGAGCGATGGCCACGCGCTGCTGCTGGCCGCCTGACAGTTCCTGCGTCGTGTGGCCTTCGCGGCCTTTCAGGCCCACCTGTTCGAGCGCCTGCATGGCAAGCTGGCGCCGGTGTTTTGCATCCATGCCGCGATAGACCAGCGGCAGTTCGACATTTTCTACCGCAGACGTGCGGGCAAGAAGGTTAAAACCCTGGAAAACGAAGCCGAGCATGTGGCGGCGCAGCAGCGTCAATTGTTCGCGCCCGAAGCCGGACGTGGAAATGCCCTGAAACAGATAGTCGCCGGCTGAGGGCGTATCGAGACAGCCGAGAATGTTCATCGCTGTCGATTTGCCCGAACCGGAAGGGCCCATAATGGCCACGAACTCACCGGTGCGGATGGACAGGTCGATATGGTCGAGCGCGCGGATTGTCGCTTCCCCGCGACCGTAAAATTTCGAGACCTTTCGGAATTCTATGAGCGGGGCATCTGTCATGGCGGCTCAGCCGTTGCGGGCGGTTGCGTCGGTGATGACGAGATCGCCTTGCTTGAGTTCGCCGGATTTCACCTCGGTAAATCGGCCATCGGTTGCCCCGGTCGTCACGCGGGCACGCTGAGGGGCACCGTCGCGCAGAACCCACACGGTGCGGGTACCGTCACGTTGCGCTGCCTCGCCACCTTGCCCGGGATTGCCGCGAGGGCGGCGTGGCGGGCTGAACAGGCGCGTCAGCGGATTGCCGCCACGCGCGCCCTGCTGCATCGGCGGCGAATAACGCAGCGCGGCATTGGGCACGAGCAAAGTGTCTTGCAACGCTTCGACGGTAATATCGGCCGTCGCCGTCATGCCCGGACGCAGAAGCATATCGGCATTGTCGACGGTCAGAATAGCCTTGTACGTCACGACATTGTTGACTGTTTCGGAGGCGAAACGCACCGCCTCGATCCGTGCCGGAAACTTTCGGTTGGGATAGGCATCGACAGAAAACGTGGCGTCCAGCCCCTCGCGGACCTGGCCGACATCGGCCTCATCCACCGAGACCTGCAACTCCATGCGCTTGAGATCGCCGGCAATGGTGAACAGGACGGGGGCATTGAGCGAGGAGGCGACGGTGGCACCGGGATCGACATCGCGGGTAAGCACGGTCCCGTCGATCGGTGAGAGGATTTTCAGCTTGGACAGGTTGATTTCGGCAAGCCGCAGATTGGCCTGTGCCGACAGCACCGTGGCTTCGTTGACCGACCTGGTGGCCTCGGCCGATTCGTATGCATAACGCGCCGCGTCGAGATCCTGTTGGCTGGAGATGCGGTTGTTAACGAGACCGGTCAGGCGATCGAGCGATACTTTTGCAGACGCGAGCTCGGCATCAGCCTTCAGCACATTGGCTTTTGCGGAGGCGAGCTGGGCGCGTGCGCTCTGCACGTCGGCTTCCTGCTTGTTGGTGTCGAGTTCGAGCAGCACGTCGCCGGCTTTCACCGCGCTGTTATAGGTGACGTTGACCTTGCGCACGGTGCCCGACAATTCGCTCGAAACATCGACCTGATCGGTCGGCTGCACCGAACCGGTGGCTGTCACCATCACGGAGAGGTTGCCGTTTTTGAGCGTTTCTGTGCTGTAATCAAAGCGCGGACCAGTGCCCGCATAATAGCTGTAGCCAGCATAACCGCCGCCAAGAAGAATCACCAGTGCCAGCGGCCAGACGAGCCGGCGCGAACGCTTTTTCCCGCTGCCGGATTGCGCGAGAATGGCGGCGAGGTCTGGCGCGCCTGCGGTTCTTCCGGCCGGATCCGGCTTGTTGGAAATGTTCACCACGATCCTCCCTGTCGGCTTCTGCTCGCGATTGAACCCATTCGCGTGACATGCTGCGTGCACTTTCAGCTTTTGCATGACATGGGGCAGGGGCGAAACCTAGTGAATTCTAGGTAAGTTTTGCGGGATCGGACGTGGATACGCCACATGATGCATCCTTCCGCCGGCTGCTGCGTTGTCATCGCGCAAATGCAAAGGAGATCGTCATGATCAACGCCAGAGACATTCGTGAGCATGCAGAAATCATCGGCGCGGACGGTGCTCACGTGGGCACGGTCGATCGCGTGGAAGGCAATCGAATCAAGCTGACCAAGAAAGATAGCGGTGAGGGCAGCCATGAAGGCCATCATCACTTCGTCTCATTGGGCCTCGTGGCCGAAGTTGAGGGTGGAATTGTGCGACTTTCCGCCAATGCGGATGCCGCCGTGCTGTTCGAAGAAGAAGAAAACGGCAAGTCCGTTCATTAAAGTGCGGGAAAGATGAAATTTTTGCAGAAAACCCGGGTTGACCACCGGGGTTCGCCTGCATATGTTCCGCCCACTTTCGGGGCGCGGATTGACGCGCCCTTGGGAGAGCGTAGCTCAGCCGGTAGAGCAACTGACTTTTAATCAGTAGGTCCAGGGTTCGAACCCCTGCGCTCTCACCACAATTTCAACCACTTAGCGGGTCCATCCCCTTGGTCGGTTTGCAGAAATTGATGGTGGTTTGCAAAAATCGTTCTACGAACGTTCTAGCGATACAACCAAAACAAGAGAAAGCCCGCATGATGCGGGCTTCTTTTATTTCTGGGTCTTTGCAGCTTCAAAGGATTCGAGTTTAGCGATGGCTTGCTCCGCCAACGTCGTCTTGCCGCCGAGGTAGTGAGTATCGAGAATCGATTCTACGTCCTTGAGGCTGTGACCGGTGATAGACGCGATCTGTGCTGTCGAGCACCCGGCAATCGCCAGCCTTGTAACCGCGGTCCCTCGCAGGTCGTGGAATGTGAGGTCCGCACAGCCAGCCTTGTTTTTTGCTTTCGACCAGCTGGTGTTGAACCCGTCCTTCGTCCAAGGACGCTTGTGTTTCATGCTGGTGAGGATAACCGGCGAGATGTGAGGCATACCATCCAGCAGCGTCTTCAGCGGTCCGCCGATCGGTATTTTCACACGTGCGCCAGTCTTGCTTTGCTTCACCTTAATCGAGGAGCCGTCGTAATCGCTCCACGGAGCCGTCAGGAGGTCTCCCTTGCGCTGGCCGGTCCATAGAGCCATCACTACCGCTGCTTTGATCTCAGCGGACGCTATGGCAAAAAGCGCCTCAAGCCTGTCGTCAGTCCAGATGTTCTCTGTCCGATCGGCGCTATATAGCCTGCCGCCGCGTTCCGCGAGGTTGATCGTGATACGGCCGCGGTCCTTTGCGCACGAGAGGACGCGTGCGAGCACCGACCAGGCCAGATCTGCGGTGCGTGGCCGGTCGGCCATCGTGTCTCGCCATTCCTTGAACTTGCCGCGAGCGCGCTTGTCCTGCAGCATTGGCAACGTCATGTCGCCAAACTCGTCGCGGATCTGGTCCAGGTAGCGATTGTATTCCTTCTGCGTCTTTGGCGCTGTCTTGGTGAAGTCGGCTGACGCCTTGTACTCGGTGATCAGCTTGTTCATGTTTTCGCCGGGCTCCACGAAGCGATCTTTCGTCGCTTCAACGAAAGCACGCATGAGAAGCGGATCACCCGGCTGCAGAGGCCGACCAGCCTTGTCCTTGAGGAGTGGGCCGCCACGCCAAGCATAGCAGTAGGTGATGATCTTACCGCTTGCGAGGCGCTTTTTTACCGTCGCCAGTCCCTTGAGCTTTTCTCGCGTCACGTTCGCGCTCCCATTTGTCGAACTCATCTTCGACGTTGTCGTTCGCAGCCACAAGGCCGCTTATCTCGTCCAGCTTCGCGTCGATCGCTCTTCTGTCCCATTTGCGCGTGCCGGGCACAGCCGGCGGCATTTTGTGGGTGGCCACCCAAAGAGAGAACGTAGACTCGCCGATCCCCAGATAGGCAGCGGCTTCGCGGCGGCCCACGAGGCGAGGGGAGTTGTCGTTGGCGGCGGTCACGGCCCCAGCTCCCTCGTCTGCGGGGATGGGGCTTCCGAATTGCTATAATGCCAGTCTCGAAACTTCTGTGAAGCTGGCTTAGACTGCCGATTGCGGTATCTTGCTACGGCTATGGAAAGATGATGGGCAACGAGCGAATGAGTGAGAAAGAATGCTGGTTTTGCAAGAATACTATTCCCGAAAGTGACAAAGGTGCTGTGCACATGCATGTCAGAAATCTCTGGTCTGCTGGAAGGCGTCAGCCTTCTCAGGAGTTTTTTGCACACGCCGAATGCGCGAGCGAACACCTGAGCGTTGGCTACAAGTTCGATCCCGCCGATCTGCTCAGCTCGTAGTAGGCAGTGAGCGACGCTCGTTTGCGGGGATGGGCCCGCCTTGAAGCGCCCGTAGCCGCTGCAATCGGGGCAGTTACTTTCGCAATCCTCGATCTCTTCCGTCGTTTTGGCTGAAATGTAGCGGTCCCAATCCTTGATCAGGTTGCCGGTCCCTGAGCATCGGTCGCATGGAATGTCGCCATCCGCGCAACCAATCAAGTCCACATGGTTTTCGGGCGCGGGTATTGAAGCAACATCGAGAGACTCTATTTCTCGTGAGCCATGTACTGTGTTCCGCCGAAGGCCTGCGCCTGGGCTGACCGGTGCGGGCCCTCCTTTCAATTCGCCATTTCGAGCCGCTTCATGACTACTAATGCCGACTGGGTGCGTTACAGCGCTGTTGAGGAAACCGCGAGCGGATGGAGCGTTATCGAAAACGCCACCGGATTGGCCTTCCTTATCGAGGGTGTGCCGATGGTCTTGCTGCGGAAAGACGTCGCTTTCGCTCTGGCGCGAACGCTCAACGAAATCGCGACCAAAGGAATAACTGTCCATTGATGCTTCCTGCGGCAGCGATTTCCCGCTCTGAGTGCTGCCGAGCTTATTAACATCTGCTGATATGTAGTGATCGGAAGGGCGATCCGTTAAAGACGCGCCGTCGCAAGCGCTTTTGGCATCTGCGTCCTCGGAAGGTCGGCGCACCCCTATTGCTGGCCTTCCATCCACCTGATGCTCGGGTGGAACCATAACTCCCTGAGAGCCTTGTAGAGCGGGCTCGTACCTGCTCATCGAGTCTAGAGGCTGGTCGCTGCCCCCGCGATCAGCCTTTGATGCGGCCATAGGTGTCTGGGGTGCGGGTGTCATCCAGTCAGCTTTTTGGCACAATCCAGCAAATTCGTCGCGATCTTGAAAGCCCACGCAATTGCCAACGGCTAAGCTCGGGTCTCCTCCTGGCTTTGCAATCGGGAGGTCGGACGCATGTTCCCCGAATTTCGAGATAGGGGTGGCAAACGTCTGGGCTGTCGCCTCGACTTTGGAAATAGAGGCGGCAGCCAGATCACTATCAGCTGAAGCAGGAGCGGCCGAAGCCGCCCCCTTGATATCCGCGCGCATCAGGCTGCCCGCCGGCGCTGCTGATGGCCGTTGTCGTTTGCCGCACGCGGTGCGACTGTGCCGCTGGCAACGCGCAGCGCGCAGGCAATCACCCGGTGGCGGCTACCACGACGGCGTGGCGCCTCATGCCATTTGGCGACCTGTGCAAGCACGGCCGGCGTGTTGGTGTCAGGGGAAAGGTTGGCGATGACCTGCAGGGTGTCTTCCTGCGTGGTCGGAGTGAAGTCGTTGTGGAACTGCTGGGCAAGCTTCTTCGCTTCATGCTGTCTCATGATGGTCTCCTTCTGGTGGTGGTTGGTCGGTGGTGGTTAGATTTTCGCGAGTTCCATCGCGAGGTCCCATTCGGCCAGCTGGAAGCCGATCGCAAACGCGAGAGCGACCACGACGAGGGCGAACGTGATCGCTTGCGAAATGTCGCGGTGAGTTTCAAGCTGGATTTTCTGGATTGGGGTGATGTGGATGTGACCGCGCTTCATGCTGCGGTCCTCCAGTGGGTGGGCTCGTAGTAGACGTACGTCGAGCCGTCGGGGACGAACCACAAATTTCCATTGCGCTTGAGCTTCTGCTCGTTGCGAGCGCCAGCTGCGTCGTCGATTTTCGTGTCGACAACCAGCCCAACCGGCGGAAGTGCCTCGGTGAGTTTCTTCCACATCAGACGGAGTTCCGCTGGTTTGCGCGGGCCTTGTCACGGCGCTTGCCGGACGGGCGACCATGGCGCTTAGCCCTGTGGTCAGGCCGGGCCATAGGCTCGGCAGAAGATGCAGCATTGCGGGAAGGGTAGTAGTCACCTGCCTCGTCATACAGTTCGACGAGGCAAGGTCTTCTGCTTGAAAGTGGCATGAGAGCCGTCTCCTCTGGTGGTGTACACCGCATTGGTGGTGCGGTGAGAGGAGAATGCTTTAATCCAAACGTGGAGTCAATATCCAAATTGGATCAATTTAGTATTTTCCTGATAGAACGATTGGATGGACGCTTACGACGTCCTCGCGAGCGAATCGTATTTCGCCTTCTGGATTATATTGACGCAGGACCAAGTCGGAACCCGCCCAGCCCACGAACTCCTTCACATAACCGAGCGGAGGAAGATCCTCTGAGGCTGGCCTTATCTGCACGATGACGTCGTCGCCTCGACGAGATGGCTTGGTGGGATGAACGTACACGGTTTCGCCAGCCTTGTAGCGAGGCCACATCGACTCGCCGTCAATGTAGACTGCGTAGGCGTTCGGCACGTTTTGCAGTGAGGGTGGGCAGGCGACATAATCGAGAACGTGGCCATTGAAGCTATACTCGCCGCCTTCTCCGCCGACGGCCTCGCCCAATACGGGAAGCATCATTTCCAAGCGATTCGTGGGAATGTGCCCCATAATTCGAGCGTCAGGAGCGCCCGCGCCTGTGGACGTACCGTTGGTTGGAACCCTGCTAGGCACTGCGAAGAATTTTCCGGCAGCGCTCTCCCCACTCGCTTCCTTCATCAGCTGTCGCATCTCGTCTTCAGCAATGCCTAGGAGGGCAGCCAGTTCACGCCATTTGCGCGGCGACGATGTGTTTCCGCGGAAGATCTCGGAGATGGCTTGAGGAGTCATTTCCAGCCTGTCTGCGATCTCCACCTGGCTAATATTTAATTCTTTAGCTCGGGCGACGAGCAGGTCAGACAGCTGGGACACGTTTTTTTATCTCCGTTTTTCAACGTCTTACCATTTTGGATATAAAAAAGCAAATCAAGCAATTGACTCCAAATCCAAATTGGATATTGATTGCGCTGTCACCAGATGGCGGGGGCCTGACGGAGACGAAACAACATGGCGGAAAACACACAATCCTGCACAAGAAGAAGAGCGAAGCTCCACGGTACTGACAGAAGTGGCTTAACGCGGGAGCGTGGGCCACCAAGAAGAAGCCAACCGGGCATCCCGACCCAAGCGGGATAAGACCCTAAGACGCGGCCAAACAAATTTAGGAGGTTCATTTGATACAGGAAAATAGCGGCAGAAGAATAGTTGAAAAACAGGGGGGTCGGAGAAGAGCCGACCCGCAGGCCAAGCCACCTTAAAAGCAAGCCCGCATGACGCGGGCTTTTCCTTTTTTTGAGGGCACCAGTTTGGCAATGCAACCCTGCAGTCCGTCACTCCAAGCTCACCAGATAGTAGTAGTCGCTCTCACGCTCTTCGATCGTGTAGGTGATGCCGACGGTGGCGTTTGCATTCGTTAGAACGGAAGCTGAGCATGTCGTCAGCTTGCCTGATTGGGAAACTGTCGAAATGTTAGTGACGTCTTTGACGCCAACCTTCAGAAGATTCAGCGGAATGTCTGGGAAGATTGCCTTGACCTGCGCGACACTCAACGACGAGTCGCACGTAGGTGTCGCAAGCCCCAGATATGGCCTCGTGAAGCCTGCGGATGCAAATATCGAGAAAACGACCGAAGCCACCCACGCCAGCATTGTGTATTGCTTCATGCGGAGCCGGCGATTTCGAATGAAGATATACAGCGGAGCGAGAAGTAGAGCTCCGAAGAATGGTGTCGCTTCTTTGCGCCGTCCACTTGCCCGCACGGCTTTCTCGTCAAGCGCCGCCAACACTCCGTTTGCCGCTGCGTATGCGAGGAAGATAGCCGGAGTTGTCACTCCGCCATATGATTGCGTAAGTACCGCCTCGATCGCCCAGCCGATTGCCGGTACCGTAGCGAGTGTCCAAATCCAGAAACTGTTGATCTCTGATATCGGCAGAGGCGGTGGCGAGCCATCATCTCGCAAGTCATCGACCTCGGCGAACCTGCGCCAGGTGCTGCCGAGAGATCCGGTCCACACCAGCGTGTCGCTGTTGATGGCGCCGCTTTTGAATTTCGAGATTAATTCGTCGCGAGAGACCGGGCCGAAACGCCCGCCATTGTCGCTGTAATGCCAGTCAGTCATCGATGCCCCTCAGATCCCATGAGGAGAATAGCACGATGGATGAGTTCTGGAAGTTGCATGGGCGAAACGCTGACAAGAAAGAATGCTTACAGACAGCAAGTCGACCCTAAGGCCGACACCACTCGCTTAGCGACTTGCGTCTGAAGTTCGTACTAGACCGAGGAGGAGACCTGCTTCGTGGGCGTGGCTTTACTCAAGGTCGTTCCATATCGACACCACATCGACAAAAGGCTTGGAACATATTTTGGCAAATTTGTCAACAATCGGATCACACGCGCTCGGCGAGCACGATGACATGCACCGCGGTAAGATCGCTGACAGTGACTGGATCGCCGGCATAGCGGCTAAGGCGCGCCGTTTCGCCAAGCTCTTCGAGGCGGCCAATCCATGCCAGTCCACCACGGCTGTGAGCAATCACGTCGTTGCCAGGCTTCGGCCAGACGGTAGGGTCAAGCCACACCTTGCAGCCGACCTTGAAGACCGGCTCCATCAGCTTAGTGTCAACGATCACTGCGTAGCGGCCATCGGGAACCGCCTTGCGCGTCGAATCAAATTTGAACTTGCCGTCCTTTCGGTCGGAAACACGACCGTAGGTGCTTGCTTTCGCAAAGGCGGTGAGGGGAGCGATCTTCCCGTCAACCGCGGCATGGCGTGCCTCCTCCACGAACTCGGCAAGTTTTTCCTCGGAGATGTTGAGGAAGGAAGCCAGCTTTGGGCGGGGAAGGCGAGGCAGGCTGTAGCGCTTCCACGTGCTGAAAGTCTGCTGCTGCTCGCCCAGTTCGCCGGCCGTTTCTCGGTCGGTCAGATTGCGCTCTCTTTGCTTATCGATAAGCATCTGCGCGAAGCGGGATTTCTTCTCAGGCATTCGGTTCACCTTGACAAATTTGTAAAATAATTATAGGGTGCAAACGTAAATTTCAAGTATCCGCAAGCCGACCAAGCTTCGGTGCTTCTTCATCACAAGAGGAGAGACATGACAAAAATCACCAGCGATCAGCTGGCGAAAATGCACGACCGTCGCCTGAGAGGCGAAAGCTGTGTCGATATCGCCAGATCCTTCGGTCTTAACGAGATGACCGTCTACCAGCGTCTTCGCCGCGAGTTCGGCCTTGATGTCTACAAATTCCCTCCGCCTGTTGCTGCCAACGACAACGTGCCAGGCCGAGTTCGTAAAATGACTGCACACAACGGCGGATGCTCGACACTGAGCGGCAAGATGCCGGTCACTCTGGTTCGTATCCCGACCCTTGACGGTCCGGCGCCGACGCAGGTGGCAGCATGAGCCAGTGCGATTGCGAGACTTTTGACGCCGGTGACTGGGTCGAATGCCAGCTTGATACCGACCTTTTTGGTATCGTCGTCGGTGATGCTGATTTCGGTCGCATCGTGAGCGTACAGCTCGCCGGCTCCCTCGAAATCCGTCCATTCTTCGCCGTCACACTGCGCCACGTCGCTCCCAAGGAGCCGCCGGCTGTCGAGAACGACGACACCAACGTCATCCACGTGGACTTCACCAAGCCGCGTGCGCTGGATGCCAACACCACCACAGAAGGAGCTGCGTAACATGGGGAAGTTTGAAAAAGGTCAGTACGTCCGCAGAACCAAGGGCAGTTCGCTGCACACTGCTGCTGGGATCCATGAGGCCGGTTTTGTCGGTCAGGTTTCTGCAGTCGAGATTTCGACCTGCGGCGCAGAGCTGCTCTTCACGAACGGCCAGCGCGGCATCGCCGACAAGTATGAGCCGTGGGTGCCAAAGGTCGGTGATCGGGTGACCACCAATATGACCACACGCGTCAATATCGAGCGGCATTGGAACCATCATTTCCGACGTTCCGAAGGCGATATCATCAATGGTGCACTTGTTGTGACCAGTGTTTCGGAAAAAAACACCGGCAGCAATATCGGCCTTAGCAACAAGGAAGGCCGCAGCTTCTTCTTCATGCCCGAATCGACACTGCGACCTGCCGATCCGGCTCCCGCCGCCCTCACCATCGAAGCCGGCAAGTTCTACAAGACGCGCGATGGCCGGAAGGTCGGGCCGATTGTGAAGGCGCAATGGGGCTACGGACCAGATTGGCTGTGGTCGGTTGAGCATCCGTTCGTCGCCTCCTGCGGCAAGGCGTGGCGCGCAGATGGCACCTTCTCGACAGTAGCTGGCCGCTCGGATGAGGCTGACCTCGTTGCCGAATGGGTCGACGAGCCGGCCAGCAATGACAACGGCGGCATCGCCAGTCTGATTGGCAAGTCCGTCACGGTTCAGATCACGAAGCCGAAGTTCGAAGTCGGCGATCGCGTGAATAAAACGGACTGGCAGAGTTACAGCCCGAAGGGATATCTCGTGACACAAATCACGTCGGACAGGCTTTGGCTGGATCCCGGCAATGGGATGGCGCCGGTCAGCTACAAACTGCCGGATGAGGAATTCTGGTTAGTTACAACGAAGCCTGCCACCACCCCCGCCATCGTCGCCCTCATCGAAAACGGCCAGCCTAAGCCGTCGTCCACCCCGCACGTCCATGCCGACGAAGCCAAGGCTGGCAAGGAAGCGGCCCGTCTTGCCGGTGTCTACAAGGGCAAGGAGTTCGGCGTCTTCGTCCTGACCTCGAGTGCCCAGCAGGCCGCGCCGGTCTACAAGCACGAATGGCAGCGCCTGGCTGCCAATGGCAACAAGATCGGCGCCATCAAGGAACTGCGGGCCGCCAACGACCTGACGCTCAAGGGCGCCAAGGATGCCGTCGAGCACTGGCTCGCAACGGCCGCCTAACCACTCCACCACCATCACCACAGCACGGCCGTGCGGCTAACCACCGCACGGCGAGAGGAGACCTATGTCCAGACATCGCTCGACGACCAATCCCTACGCGACCAGCCTGACCCGAACCGGCAAGCTGGATATGACCAACCGCAAGCCGTACCGTACGGCTGCCCAGCAGGCCGACGCCCGCTCGACGGCTGTGAAGGTGAACGGCACTTTCGTGTCGAACGCACCGGTCAGCTACCACCGCTCGCCGAAAAAGCAGGTGGCCGCATGAGCAACGTTTTCAGCAAGCTCGCCGCGCGCGAATACGTCAACGACACCAAGCTCGGTCTGCCATCGACCGACCGCGCGCACTTCGACCGCCGCAAGCACCTGATGTCCGTCCTTGCCGGTGGCAAAGGCTGGCGCGTCCCGTCCAAGGAACCGGCTCGTCGCGCTGATGGCACCACGCGAGGCGAACGCAAGCGCGCGCTGCGCGAGCGCACTTTCGCTCATCTCCGGGTGGCAGCATGACCAAGTCACCTTGGGGCGGTCCGCCCGTCACCGGCACGCCGCTCGATTACGTGCCGATCAGCGCGCCGCTCGGGGCCGGCATCGACATCCCTGACCGACCTTCGCGTCTCGTAGGCTACTACCTCGTCTTCGGCGCCCTGATCATCGGCGTCCTGCTCGGTGCGGTGCTGGTCTGATGGGATCGCCGTTTAGCTGGATGCCCACCATCATGATTGTCGGCATCTTCGTGCTGTCGATCTGGCTTTTCGGAGGCTGAAATGGCGGCACTCGCAATCATCGGAGGAGGCGTCATCGCCTTCTTCCTGGCCTTGGGCGTGGCCACCTACTTCGCCCCGAAATCTACCACCACCACAAAGAGGAGACAGAAATAATGGGTCGCATTTTTGCAGGCATCCTTGGCTTTTTCGTATTCATCGCCGCGTCGAGCGTTGTGTTCGGCAGCTGGTACACGATCGACGAGGGCGAACGCGGTGTCCTAACCCGCAACGGCGCAGTCGTAGGAACGGCCACACCTGGCCTCGGATTCAAGATGCCGATCATGGACGGTGTCGAGAAGATCACTGTGCGAACGGAGATCATCCAATTCGACAAGCTCGGCGCCTACAGCCGTGACCAGCAGTCGGCCGAGATGCGGGTGTCGGTGAACTACCGAATCCTGCCGGACGCCGTGAAGGACGTTTACTCGAACTACGGCTCTGCTGACGGTATCGCTGCCCGCCTTATCCAGCCGCGCATCTTCGAAACCCTGAAGACAGTATTTGGCCAATTCACCGCTGTGTCTGCCATTCAGGAGCGCGAGAAACTGAACACAATGGTGCGTGACGCCATCGCCAAGTCCGTCGGCGGCCCGATTGTCATCGAAGGTGTCCAGATCGAAAACATCGATTTCTCCGATGCCTACGAGGCCAGCATCGAGCAGCGCATGCTTGCCGAGGTCGAGGTGCAGAAGCTCCGCCAGAACGCCGAGCGCGAGAAAGTGCAGGGCGAAATCACGGTGACGCAGGCCAACGCAAAGGCCGACGCTGTTCGAGCTGCTGCATCAGCTGAGGCTGAAGCCATCCGGATCCGAGGTGAAGCTGAAGCATCCGCCATCAAGTCTCGCGGCGCGGCCCTCCGTGACAATCCCGGCCTTGTCGACCTGACGGCAGTCGAAAAGTGGAAGGGCGACCTGCCATCCACGATGGTACCGGGCTCCGCTCTGCCGTTCGTCGGCATCAAGTAACCACCACTGCGGCTGGCCACCACCAGCCGCAACCATTCCCACCACAGAGGAGAAACCATGGCTATTTCCCTTGGTAGCTTGAACAGCACCAGAAACAATAAGCCTCCGATCGGCGTCATCTATGGCGTCCACGGCGTCGGCAAGACCGCATTGGCGGCCGAGTTTCCCGATCCGTACTACCTCCCCACCATGGGCGAGGAGCCGCCGGACGACATCGATATGCCGTCGCCGGGCACCGCTGAGAGCCTTGAAGACATCCTCGATGTCATTGGCTGGCTTCTCACCGAGGAGCACGACCGAAAGACCTTCATCCTCGACAGCGTTGATGGCGCCGAGAGCCTGGTCTGGAAAGCGACTTGCGCGCGCCTTGGCCTCAACAGCATCGAGGATGCGGGTTTCGGTAAGGGTTATGTCGAGGCGGACACCGAGTGGCGCGAGCTTCTCGCCGGTCTGCAGGCGCTGCGAGACGCAGGCATCGCCGTCGTGCTCATTGCTCACACTGAGATCACGCGGTTCGACAGCCCGACCAGCGATCCGTTCTCGCGCTACGGCATCAAACTCCACAAGCGCGCTTCGGCGCTCGTGCAGGAATGCGCCCAGTTCGTCGGCTTCATCAACTACCGCCATACGCTGAAAGAGAAGGAGGTCGGCTTCAACAAGAAGGTCTCGCACGCCGAAGGCAGTGGCGAGCGTCAGATCCACCTCGAGGAGCGTCCCGGCTTTCTCGCCAAGTCGCGGTACGGCACGCCGGCAGCCATCACTTTCAAGAAGGGCAAGGGCTGGGAGGAGCTGGCCAAATACATGCCTGAGCCGCTCGGGAAGGCCGCCTGATGTTCAGCGGTGGCAACTGGTTCGCCTGGTTCCCGGTACTTGTCCGCACATCTCGCGGCAAGCGTTGGGCCTGGCTTGAGAACGTCTGGCGCGAACGCGTCGTCAGCCAACACGGCAGCGGTCCATACCGCTACTACGCCTAACCACACAGAGGAGATATTGCGATGGCAATTTTCAAGTCGGATTCGCTCGACGGCATCCTGAACACCTTCAACAAAACGATCACGCGCCTCGATGCCTTCTCGGCTAAGCGCCAGCAGGATGCCGACGCAGCGGCCACCCTCATCAAGCAGAAGCAGGACGAACAGAAGGCAGCTCTCGACGACGTCACCAAGTCGGCCGCCGTTCGCTCGAAGATCAGTGACCTGATCGCCGCCTAACCACCGCCTACCAGACACCACACAAGGAGACCACGCATGGCCAAGATTGGCGTAAGAGTTGAAGCCACCGAAGAGAACACGCAGCAGCGCGATTTCTCGAACCTTCCAAACGGCGACTATCAGCTGGAAATCAGCGCCTCCGAGATCAAGGAGAAGAACGAGAACACCCGCGACCACAGCATCAACCTCAGCGTGACGATTGACGTCCTCGCGCCGGAGGAGCTCAAAGGCCGCAAGATTTTCTCGAACTACAACCTGCAGCATCCGAATTCGCAGGTGCAGGAAATCGGACAGCGTCAGTTTGCCTGCCTCCTTCGCTCGCTCGGCATGCAGGACGCGCCGGAGGATTCCGACGAGTTGCACTTCATCTCGTTCTTCGCCCGTATCGGCATGGGTAAGGACAGCAAGGAAAAGAACGCCGACGGCTCGCCGAAGTACGCCGCGCGCAACGAGTTGAAGAAATACTTCTATCCGGATGAAGGCAACTTGCCGGAGCCGAAGGTGGACGCCGGTCCCGTCGCGGCAAACGACAATCGTCGCGCGCCTGCCGCATCCAACGACAATCGTCAGCCGCCGCAGGCCGACGCCAAGCCGGCCGCCCGTCGTCCTTGGGGCAACAAGTAACCACCGAATAGCGGGTCGCGACCAACGGCCCGCTACCGACACAGATGACCCGCCGCGCGGCTCACCACCGTGCGGCAATCACCACATCCAGAGGAGACCACCATGCAGCTGAAAACCAGCCGCACCGAGCTCGCGCGCGTCGTTGGCGCCGTTGGCAAGGTCATCGAATCCAGAACAACCATCCCAATCTTGTCCAATATCCTGCTAGAAGCCGAGGGCGACCGCCTTCGCCTTACCGGCACGGATCTCGACATCCAAGCGACGGCCAGCGCTGAGGCTACCATCGCCGAACCTGGCCGTGTCACGGTCAGCGCCAAGTTGCTCGGCGATATCGTCCGTAAGGCCGGCGCTGATGACATTTCGCTCGATCTGAAGGATGGTCGTCTGACCGTCAAGTCGGGACGATCGCGCTTTACGCTCGAAACTTTGCCGGCATCGGACTATCCGGATCTCGCGGTCGGCACGTACTCTGCCGAATTCGAGATCGACCTCGCTGCGCTGTTCGCACCTGTGTCGTTCGCGATCTCGACAGAGGAGACCCGCTATTACCTGAACGGTGCGTTCTTCCACAGTGAGGAGGGCGCGCGCTCAGTAGCCGTGGCAACTGACGGGCATCGCCTCGCGCGCAACCGCGGCCCCGAACTGCCCGCTTTCGCCGGGATCATTGTTCCTCGAAAAACAGTCGGCTTGCTGCCGAAGGGTTCGGCTAAGGTATCGGTCTCAGACACGAAGATCCGCATCGAATCGGCAGGATTCTTGATGGTCTCGAAACTGATCGACGGCACGTTCCCCGACTATCGCCGCGTCATCCCTCAGAACAACGACAAGACCATCGTGGTGGATCGTGATGAAATGATGCGGGCATCTGACCGCGTCGTCACTGTCAGCAGCGAGCGTGGCCGAGCTGTAAAGCTTAGCGTTGCGCCAGGTTCGATCGCTCTTGCCGCACGCTCTGACGCAGGCGCCGCAGAGGACGAGGTAGCAGCTGAATATAGCGGCGAGCCTTTCGTCATCGGCTTCAACAGCCAGTACGTTCGTGACCTGTTC
The DNA here is from genome assembly GCF_004343585.1 of Neorhizobium sp. JUb45. Lineage (GTDB taxonomy): Bacteria > Pseudomonadota > Alphaproteobacteria > Rhizobiales > Rhizobiaceae > Neorhizobium. The sequence continues at coordinate 1,218,216 of NZ_SLYW01000001.1, forward strand.
AATGTGCTGCCCGCCGGACCAGTCACAATCAACGCTGCCGACGGCGGCTCACCTGCGATCATCACCGGTGGGCTTGATGGCTGGGACGGCGTCTTGATGCCCATGCGCGTCTGATGGCAACCATCGAGCAGGAAGGCGGGCTGTGGCGGCCCGCCAACGCAACTGAAGGCCATAATTTCGAGAATAACTGGTGTCGTCACTGCGCGAATCGCGATGGCGCTGGGGATTGGGAAGATGAGTTTGGCAGTCACGTCGATGGCTCATGTCCGATCGCCGAAGCGATGTTCTGGTCGCCCCAGTTTCAGCCGGACGAACTCGTGATTCGACATGGCCAGCCTTGGTGCTTGGCATTTCGGCAGGATCCGAAGGTGCCAGCGCGGTGCCTTTTCACGGAGGAGATGCCGTTTGGCCCCACTACCCAAATCTGAATCCAGCACAGTTCGCGCCATATACGCCGCCTATGAGGCTGCCGCGAGCTCGTGGGACAGCCTCGGCATTTCGGTTGGCGAGGCAAACGCACCTTGCGATCGACAGCTTTGGTATGCGTTTCGCTGGGCATCGCCGCTGGAAAAGCACCACGGCCGCCAGCTGCGCCTTTTCGCCACTGGTAACATCGAGGAAGACAGGCTCGTGGCCGACCTCGAAGCGATCGGCGTGGACGTCTATGGCCAGCAGGATCGGATTCGTCTGGTTGGAAGCCATGTCCGTGGCAAGTGCGACGGCAAGGCCATGGGGATAGTCGAAGCGCCGAAGACCGAGCACTTGCTGGAGTTCAAGTCGAGCAACACGAAGGGCATGAAGCTAATCGTAAAGGAAGGCTGCGAGAAAGCGAAACCGCTCCACTACGGCCAGTGTCAGCTGGGTATGCACGCTTTCGGCCTGTCACGATGCCTGTATCTCGTCAGCTGCAAGGATGACGATACGCTCTATGCCGAGCGCCTAGTCTACGATCCAGAGTTTTGCATGCGGCTGCTGGCACGCCTTGAGCGGATCATCAACGCGCCTGAGCCGCCGTCACGCATCAGCGAAGACCCAGAGTGGTTCGAATGCTTGTTTTGCAAGCACAAGCCAGTCTGCAAGCAGTCGGCGTGGCCACGCGTGACCTGCCGATCATGTATCCACTCGACGCCTGAGATGGGCGGCGATGGCCACTGGTCATGCGCTCGGTGGGCAAAGCCGATCTCGTTCGATGAACAAAAAGAGGGATGCCCTACGCACCTCACCATTCCAGCCTTAGTGCCGGGAGAGCAGATCGACGTCGACGAAGAGGCCGAGACCATCACCTATCGCCTTACCAACGGCGATCTTTGGACTGACGGCGCCACCAACGCCGCAGCCTGACACCACCACAGAGGAGACCACCATGACCCCGGCGAACGATAACCGCCCTACACCAAAAAGGCCGGCCGGCTTCGACGCCGCGCTCGAATCCTACCTGCCTTCGCTCCGGAAGCAGGCAAACTATATGGCCGGCACACGTGAGGACGGCGAAGTCCTCCTGCATGAGACCGTCCTGCGGATGCTCCGCTGCGCCGATAACTGCCGCGTGGAGACGTTCAAAACCTGGGCGCAGTACAAGCTGCTCAACACCCACAGTGGCATGAGGGCGGCAGCCCGCAGCCAGTGCCGGTTCGCGCCGACGACGTCACTTACTCCTGCCAACGATAACGACCCGGACGAATTCGCTCGCACGATCTCCCAGATGCGGACGGCTGCGACGCAGGAAGCGGATGCTGACTTTGCGGATGCGCTCCGGGTTCTCGGCACCATCAAGGACGGTGACTTGCTTCTCCGTCGCGCGATGGGTTTTGAGCTCAAGGTCATCGGCGACGAGCTCGGCGTGAGCAAGGAGCGCGTCCGCCAGCGTGAAGAGGCCGCAAGAACGGCGTTCTGCGCAGCGATGCAGCGGAGTGTCGCCTGATGGGTCTTCGATACTATCAGGAAGATGCTGTTGCAGCACTGTTCGATTATTGGGGCGAGGAGGCGGGCAATCCGTTGATCGATCTCGCGACCGGCACCGGCAAATCCATGGTCATGGCCACGGTTATCCGCCAGCTTGTCGAAGGCTGGCCGGACATGCGCATCATGGTCGTGACGCACGTAGCGGAATTGATCGAACAGAACTTCCTCGAACTGCTCAGCGTCTGGAATCAGGCGCCGGCAGGTATCTTCTCGGCCGGCCTCAATCGCCGTGATGCTCGCAGCCAGATCATCTTCGCCGGCATTCAGACCGTCTGGAACAAGGCCGACCTGATCTGTGGCGCGCGCGTCGTCAATGGTGAGAAGGTTTATGACCGACCTATCGACGTCGTTCTTGTCGATGAGTGCCATCTGATTCCGAAAAACAGCGACACTCAATACGGCCAATTCTTCCGCGTCGTGCGCGAGGTGAATCCGGATCTCAAGATAGTCGGGCTTACCGCGACGCCGTTTCGCCTAGATAGCGGTCGCCTCGATGAGGGCGAGGACCGGATGTTCGACCGCGTGGTCTACACCTATGGTATCGCCGACGGGGTACGCGACGGCTATCTCGCCCCGCTGTCGTCGAAGCACACCGCCACGGAACTGAGCATGAAGGGCGTGGGCCGTCTGGGCGCGGACTATAAGCAGTCGGCCATGCAGGCGGCCGTGGATAAGCCGGACGTCACGCAGGCGGCCGTTGACGAGATCGTAGCGAAGGGCGCGGACAAACGTTCCTGGCTTTGCTTCTGCTCTGGCGTCGAGCATGCTGAGCACGTTCGCGACGAGATCCGGTCACGCGGAATCAGTTGCGAAATGATCACCGGCGACACGCCCAAGGAAGAGCGCCGGCGCATCATCGAAGACTTCAAGGCCTTCCGGATCCGCGCGTTGACGAACAATTCGGTTTTGACGACCGGCTTCAATCACAAGGGCGTCGATCTCATCGCGGCTTTGCGGCCGACGCTGTCCGCATCCCTTTACCTGCAGATGATGGGGCGAGGGACGCGCGTGCTCTATGCGCCGGGTATGTCGCTGGAAACGCCGGACGAGCGCCGCGCTGCAATTGCCGCTGGTCCGAAGCCATCCTGCTTGGTGCTCGACTTCGCCGGTCTCGTAGACAAGCACGGACCAGTGGACATGGTGCAGCCGAAGGAGCCGGGCAGCGGTGATGGCGAAGCGCCGATGAAGATTTGCCCGGTCGATCGTCAGGACAAGAACGACAACTATGGGTGCGGTGAGAAGCTGCATGCATCGGCGCGGGTCTGCTCATGCTGCGATTATGAGTTCGACATCGACGATAGCCCAAAGATCGCCGGCACAGCTGCCGACGTTCCGATCATGACGATGGCTGAGCCGGAATCGCGCAACGTCACCAGTCGCACGTTCCGATTCCATGAAGGGAAGGGCGATAAGCCACCGTCAGTGAAGGTTACCTTCATGTCTGGCATGACGGCCATCAATGAGTGGCTATGCCCCCAGCATTCCGGTTTTGCAAAGACGAAGGCGGATCGTTTCTGGCTGGCGCACGGTGGCAACCGGCCTTTCCCACGCGAAGTGATGGAGTGGCTAGAAAGGCAGAGCGAGCTGAAGGAAACAGTGGAGATCACCGTCCAGCCGCGCGGAAAATACTGGGATGTGGTCGGGCATGTCGTCGGAGATTATGCAGCGGCAAACGACAACGATGAGCCGCCGGCTAACGATAATCGGCCGGCTTGGACGGACGAATTGGAGGACGGGATTCCGTTTTGAGAGGTTACCAGCGACTAACTCTTCGTTTTTATCCCTTTCTCAAGCTTGTGCTCCAGGCCTCGCATGATCGATGTGCTCATGGCTGAAAAAGCTCCCACGGGAGAAAGCTCACGCTTTTTCAGATTCCGGTAAATCGCTTTGCGCGTAGCCATGGGTATCGTCTTGTCGGCTAGTTGTTGGAAAATGAGTAGTATTTTTTCAGCGTGCTCTGTCCTCATCTCTATTAAATCCGGTCTGTTAAGACCGATAATTTCGATCGTGGACAAGCCTGGAATGGAGCCGCAATGCCCCGCGACAGGCCCAGCAAAGACAATGTGGTCATCGGGGTCGGTGATGTAGGGATCAATTATTTGGGCGGCGGTAGGATCATCGTTCGATTTGTTTTGATTACATAATTCGCACGCCAGCGTCAGGTTGTCCCATTTGAAAGTCTTCTTAGGATCTAGTGACTTCGGATAGATATGCTCGACATCACCATGATGCACATGTTTGAGTTTAGCTTCGCAATAGGCGCACTTGCCATTTGTCTCAAGGGTTAGGACGCGCTTTATGTCGACGTGTCGATATTTGCTCTTGAGACCATCGTTTGCGTTCTTACCTGCAGCAAGGAGATCTGCCAGCCAGGCAGCGCCATTCGTTACAAGCACAGTTGGCTCGGTTAACTTAGAGAGCTTTATCATCTGTTTGCAGCCATTCTCGCGAGCGTTTCTGCGAAGTAATCATCCAGCCCAAGCTGTGTCAGTTGCGAGCGCATTTGCTCAATATTGCCCTCAGTCAAGTTGTTGATATCGAACGCCTTTGATACCTTATAGAGCTCCTCTTCTGCCCAGATCGGCATCGTTACCGGCACTCCAAGTACCTCGCGCAAGACGTCGCCTGCAGAACCAGACTTCGAATCTTTGGTCAACGCTACGGAATAAACCGATCCGCCTGAGGGTAAAATGTTGTTCGCGCTCTTATATCTCAAGGCGTATATCGACGAATCGCGAACAGACGAAACGACAAAAGGACTGTGGGTGGCGACGATGAATTGCCCACTTGGAAACGCTTGCAGCAGATTTCCCATAAGTGTGCGTTGCATAGAAGGGTGTAGGTGATTTTCTGGCTCGTCGATTAAGCAAACAAAATTCGTTCTTTTCCGTGAATATAAGAAAACCTGCCAGGCCAAGTCCAATATGGAGTGAAGTCCGCCCGATGCACCGTCTATAGGGAAGTCACCTGTGTCAGTAACAATGACTACATCAGGAACTCTAATGCTAAGTGTCCTGAAACCTAGGCTCTGAGGAAGAAGCTTGCCCAGAACATCCTTGAACGCTTCGTAGTCGGCCTCGATCTGAACGTTACGAGGAATGTTGGGGTTTCCTACCCCAAATGTCGCCATTGATATCAGCGCCTCTTTCATCCGAAAGGCCGGCGAGGAGGCCGTGTAACTATTCGCGATCTTGTGCTTTATCTCCTCATCGTAGAGCGTGTACGCCTGCTCTGCAGACATAGGATTGCTCCTTATGACATCCACGGCTTGGTATGTTGGGATAAACCTGTGAGACGCGATGTACAGGCCGTCCAGAACTTGCGACCCTCGAGTATGATGCAAGTTATATGCCCCAGAGTCAGTGCCCAGAGCGTGTAATCCTGATTTTGTGCCGTCTGAGAACGTCACCATCCCAATGCGGTTTTGCTCGTCCATAGCGCGCTGGCCTTGCCTTTTGTCGCGATCGTTCGCGACGTATCGCACGGTACCATCGTCGTCGATGTGCGGCGTCGCCACCAGCAATTGATTGAAGCCAAACATCATGCCCAAGGTCTTCAGGATGGTGCTTTTACCCGAACCATTTGCGCCGGCGATTACGGTGAGGCGAGGATGGAAATCAATGTTGATGGAGGCGTATTGCCGCCAATTCTCAATCTCAAGGTTATTAAAAATCACTTTTACACTCCGCGTTTAGAAGATGCTTATACCACGAGGAGATGCGTAGCTAGATCAAGTATTTGACGGATTGCTCGCTACGTCGCGACCGAAACCAGATAACACGAGTATCGACTTTGAAATGCGCAATAAGTTGACAAATTTGTAAAAATAAGCATGATGCAATAACCATGCGCCGACCAAGCGCGACACCACGCCACAAGAGGAGACGATGATGAAGGATGCCCATAGCCTTCAGTACCTGAAAGAATGCTTGAGATACAATCCAGAGACAGGCGCGCTCCACTGGCGAGAAGATCGTCCCAAACATCACTTCGACTTATCAAGAACACGCAATCGGTGGATTGGGCGTTTTGGTGGAAAGCAGATCACCTGCGTCGCGGAAAGCGGCTACATCGTGTTCAACTTGCGTGGCGTTGTCTACCTCGCTCATCGCGTAATCTTTGCGATGGAGAACAACATCGAGATGGCAGAACTGCCTGAGCAGATCGACCACAAAGACACGGTTCGCACCAACAACCGCCGAAGCAATTTGCGAGCGGCAGACGTTGTTAAAAACGCGCATAACATGTCCGTTCGTCGTGATAGCGCCTCCGGATACAAGGGCGTCACATGGGGCAAGCAGCGTCAAAAATGGCGAGCCACGATCCAGATCGATGGAAAACAGAAGCATCTCGGATTCTATGAGGATCCGGCAGAAGCTCATGCCGCCTACATCAAGGCAGCAAATGAGAATTTCGGTCAGTTCGCGAGGGCAGCATGATTAGTGAGTTCAATCCCGCTGAAATCGCTGGTGCCGGCCACAACCAAGATCCATTCGAGGCCCTCAAGCGGGAACTCGACGATCTCTACGATGAGGCGAAAAACTTTTGTGACGGCGAGCCGATCGGATCGGAAGATATGGCGGAGGCCATTACCGAGTTGCACGACCGCATCCACGAATGCGGCACGCGTGCTGAGGCTCTCCGCGTTGCAGAGAAGAAGCCTCTGGACGAAAAGGTAGCGGCGATCCAGGCGAAATTCCATCCGCTGATCGGCAACACCAAGACAGGTAAGGGCAAGGTCGTGCTCGGCAAGGATGCTTGCCAATCCCTCCTCACGCCGTGGCGCAAGAGGGTTGCCGACGACAAGGCGGCAGAGGCTGCTGCGAAGGCCGCCGAGGCGGCCGCTGCCACAAAGGCCGCTGAAGAGGCGATACGATCTTCGTCCGGCAATCTCGGCGCCCGTGAATATGCCGAAGAACTGTTGGCCGACGCGAAAAAGATGGAGCGCGGCGCCAAGCGTGCGGACAAGGCGGCAACCACTGGGACCGGCCTTCGTACTGTGTGGAACGTGAACATCTCAGACGAGACGAAGGCGCTCGACTGGGCGTTTGAACACGCGCCGGGCGAGTTCATGGCGATGGCGCTTTCGCTGGCCGAGGAACAGGTTCGCAAGGGTGTGCGCTCGATCGAGGGGTTCTCGATCGTCGAAGACAAGGTAGCTCGTTAGTGCGTGGGTGGTGGCGCGAGGTCGAACTCGTCCTTGAGCGGACGCGCCACCTCTTCGACCTGTCGAAGTAGTGAGATGCTGTTCTGATGATGGCCGATCGCAATGCCCCATCCGCCGCTACGCAGCGCACAAACGGTTAGCTCCGGGCAATCCCAGTCGGCTGCATAGCGGTCGACGATCATGCGCTGCAATTCTTCGGCGGTTCTCGTTGGCTTTTGCATCGTGGCCTCCCGACCCAGCAATACGACACCACCCAACGCTCAACCAACGCGCTGGTTTCACCACAGAGGAGAGAATATGACGAGCACGACGATGCACGACGGAAGAGTCGTGCTGCATCAGGCCGACTGCCGCGACGCCTTGCGCAGTTTGGGCGACAACTCGATCGACAGTGTGGTCACAGACCCGCCGTATGCGTTGGTGTCGATCCAGAAACGCTTCGGAAAACCGGGCGCGGCGCCGGCCAAGGACGTTTATGGTCGCGGCGCGGCTGGGTTCATGGGCAAGCAGTGGGACACAGGTGAAGTCGCGTTTAGCGATGAGTTCTGGGTGGAAGTGTTGCGCGTTCTTAAACCGGGCGGCCATGTGGCAGCCTTTGGGGGCACACGTACCTATCATCGGATGGCCGTAGCAATCGAAGATGCGGGCTTCGAGATACGTGACCAGCTTGGCTGGGTTTATGGATCGGGTTTCCCAAAATCACATAATCAGACCGGTGATTGGGAGGGTTGGGGCACTGCGCTCAAGCCAGCATGGGAACCAATCTGCCTCGCGCGAAAGCCTCTGGCCGGTACCGTGGCGGCAAACCTTGAGGAGTGGGGCGTCGGTGCGATCAATGTTGATAAGTGCCGCGTTGCGACGGAAGAAGCGTTGAGCGCCGGTGCCGGAAAGTTGTGGTCGTACTACCGTGAAGGCGAGGCAAGTGCAGACCGCAGATACAATGACGTGGGTGGCACTAGCTTCTCATTGAAGCCTGGTACTAGAGGCGGTGATCCTGCCGGCCGATGGCCAGCAAACATCCTGCACGACGGCAGCGACGAGGTACGCTCTGCTTTCCCAGATGCGAAGGGTCAGCAGGGAGACCTGAACGGTCAGTCGAAAGACCGCAAGAGCAAAGGTATCTTTGGCGATATGCCTGCCGCTCGGCAGGCGTTGGCTCGCGTGGAGGCCGACACCTCAGCCGCGCGGTTCTTCTACTGCGCAAAGGCAAGTCGGGCCGATCGGGACGCCGGCCTTGAGCACCTGCCGAAGAAAACAGGCGGCATGGTTTCAAACACCTCGGGCCAACACATCACCCGACGTGATGCCGAATATAAGCCGGAGCCTCGAGCAAATACACATCCGACCGTCAAACCGATCACCCTTATGCAGTGGCTCTGCCGCCTCATCACGCCGCCCAATGGTGTAGTTCTCGACCCTTTCATGGGCTCCGGATCGACGGGTAAAGCGGCTGTCCTTGAAGGTTTTCGGTTCGTGGGATGCGAGCGCGAGGAAGAATACATGCCGATTGCGTCATCTCGTATCGCGTGGGCAATCGGCGCAGCGGACAAATCGGAGCAAGCCCCAGTGATACGCGTCGCCAATGACAATCGGGAAGGTGATCTGTTCGGGGTGGCAGCATGAGCCCGGCCGAGATGGAGGCCGCTTGCAAAGACAGCCTTGCGGGTGCTGTTGAGTTTGGCCTGCCTGAGAACAGGGCTTGCGTGAACCTCGTCACGCCGCCAGGTTTCAAGCCGCCGCAGGGTTTCCCACGTGGGTACCTGCTGCAGGTGAAGGAAGACGGCCGGCGCATCAAGAGTTACCCGGCGCTGCGTGTGCTGGCATGGATCAGGAAGGCGGCGGCAGCATGACCTTTCATCCCACCATGGTCGGCGGCGCGCCTGCTGTCTGCAACTGCTGCGGCCGCGCTGCCACGGGCGTCGGCATCGGCGATGCGAAGGAGCCACGATTCCTTTGTCAGGAGTGCGTGCTTATCCTCGAACAGATCAAGCGTGTTCGCAGGTTCGATCCTTACGAGCTTGAGGCACGCCTTGGCGGCATGGAAGCCGCTGGGCCGCTGGTCGATGAGTTCGGCAGTGACCTTGCTGAATGGAGCGAGGAGCAGGTGCTCATTTTCTGCGGCGCGATCTGGAAGGGCTGCGCTGACAAGTTGAGGGAAGTTATCCGCGCCGGCCAACCACCATTCTAACCGACGACGCCACCAACGTCTCGGCACCACAACACACCACATCCAGAGGAGACTACCATGACGCTACATTTCGCGCCGGATCCCGCACCCCCGCTCATCATCGACAGCTTCGCCGGCGGCGGCGGAGCATCAACCGGTATCGAGCTCGCGCTCGGTCGATCGCCGGACATTGCCGTGAACCACAATCCGGCGGCACTGGCGCTTCACGCTGCCAACCACCCCGATACGCTCCACCTGTCGGAGAACGTCTACAAGGTGGATCCGCTCGACTACCTGCGCCGCAGACACGTTGGCCTCGCTTGGTTCTCGCCTGACTGCAAGCACTTCTCGAAGGCAAAGGGCGGCAAGCCGGTGGAGCGCAATATCCGCGACCTGTGCTGGATCATTCCCGGCTGGATCGAACGCATCCAGAAGAGCGGCGGCAAGGTCGACGTCGTCATCATGGAAAACGTCGAGGAGTTCAAGGATTACGGCCCACTGATGCAGACCGAGCGCGGCCTCATGCCTGACCCGGCACGCAAGGGCGAGACGTTCAAGGACTGGTGCAAGAAGCTACGCAAACTCGGTGGAAAGATTGAGTTCCGCGAGCTCCGCGCCTGCGACTACGGCGCGCCGACGATCCGAAAGCGGCTCTTCGTCATCGTCCGCTTCGACGGCAAGCCAATCGTGTGGCCGGAGCCTACCCATGGCAAGCCAACGGATGCAGATGTCATCGCCGGCCGCAAGCTGGCATGGCGGACGGCCGCCGAGTGCATCGACTGGAGCCTGCCTTGCCCGTCGATCTTTGATACGTCGGAGCAGGTGATTGCTCGCCATAGTCTTCGCGCCGTACGTCCGCTGGCTGACGCCACCATGTCGCGTGTTGCACGCGGGATGAAGCGGTACGTGCTGGATGCGGAGCGGCCGTTTTTGGTGTCGGTCGGCTGCAACACTGGCGAAGAGCGACGCGCATCCGACGGCTGGAAGCAACGCCACGACGTAGCTGGCACGACCGCGCCACACCTGTCGGCTTTTTATGGTGAGGGTAAGGGCGGCAATGATCGCGCAGCGCCTGCGGACGAGCCTGTCCGTGTAATCTCGACGGCCAACCGGCATGCGCTCATCGCGCCCAACCTTATGAGCCTCAAGGGTAGCGCCCGGCGGGACAGCGCGGCGAACGATCCGCATCCAACCGTTCTGGCTGGCGGTGGTCACTCTGCAGTCATCGCTCCCGTTCTCAGCTATGCACAGCAGGGCGGCGCCAATCGGTCCGTAGAGGATCCGCACCACACCATCTGCGCCAGCCTGAAGGATCAGAACGCGGTCATCATCCCGACGCTTGTTGGTTGCGGTGGCAGGGCCGGACAGTCACGCCCTCGCGGCTGTGACGAGCCGACCGCGACTATCACAGCGAAAGCGGACGGCTGCGTATCTATGGCGTTCATCGCGCAGCACAACAACGACAACCGTCGCATCGGCGGCGTGAACCCGGGCCGTGACGCCGGAGAACCCATGTCAACCGTCACAGCCACCGGTGCCCAGCAGGGCGTTGTCTCGGCGTTCGTTTCGCGTCAGTTCGGCGCTTCGATTGGACATGGCATTGAGGAGCCGTCGGCGACAATCACGGCAGGCGTCAACAAGTCGGCTCTCGTGGCGCCGTACCTGCAGGCCTACTATGGCACCGGCGACGGAGGTGAGGAGAACCAGCCAGCGCGGACCATCACCACGAAGGACCGTCACGGCCACGTCGAAGCCGCCCTGCAGGTTCCGCCCTTCACAGCGGAGCAGGAGGATCGCGCCCGCGAAGTGGCAAACTTCATGCGCGAGCACGGCTTCTGGGACGATCGCGAGTTCGTCACGTTGTCGATCGGTGCCGACACGTTCGTCATCGTCGATATCGGCATGCGCATGCTGACGCCCCGCGAGCTCTACAACGCGCAGGGATTCCCGTCGGACTATCGCATCGACGAGGATGCCGACGGCAACGCGTTCCCGAAGTCGGTTCAGGTCAGCTGCGTCGGCAACTCGGTCTCGCCGCCGGTGGCGCGTGCGCTGGTAGCGGCCAACTGCGAACACTTGGCTGCGGCGAATGACAATGTCAGCGATGTGTCTCTTCGCGCCGCTTGATATCCAGATAGTTGAGCAGGTCGACCAGATCGTCGGCCTGCTCCATGTCCAGACCGTCTTGGAGAACGCCTTTCACCTTCGCCGGTAGGCCAGTGAAGATGTCGAAGACCGTCCACGAACCATCATTCTCTTTGCGCATGTCATAGCGGTTCTTATGCATGCCGGTACCTCCGGAGGGGTTATGCCTGAACATAGCACATCGCTGCAGCCGCTTGAACTAGCGCAGCACTACACCAACGACTTCGGCTGGCCGGTTTTTCCGTGCCGGTCATCGTCTGTTGAGACGCACGATAGCACCACCGGCGAAATCATCACGCTTGGGGAAAAAACGCCTTTCACGACGAACGGCTTCAAGGGAGCAACGCAGTTTGCGCGTAACATCGCGAGATGGTGGGAAGACTGGCCGGATGCTGCGGTCGGCCTGCCGACTGGTACGAGAACAGGTTTCTTCGTTCTCGACATCGACAACAAACCAGGCGGCGCCAATGGATTCGACTGGCTAGACGACATGGAAGCGGAGCACGGCCCGCTGCCAGACACCGCGCGCGTGACCAGCCCCAACGGCGGGCTGCACATCTATTTCAACTACGTCGCGGGCACTCGCAACCGCGGCGCTCTCGGTGCTGGCGTCGACATCCGGTCTGAGGGCGGCTACGTCCTCGCAGCTGGCAGCACAATGTCCAATGGTAGGCAGTACAGCTGGGTCGGAGACACGCGGGAGATTGCGGACGCGCCTGGCTGGCTGCTGGATCTGCTGTTGCCAAAGTCCGCCCCGACGCACAGCCATTATTCGGCATCGTCCTCAACGAATAACGCTTATGTTGATGCGGCGGTCGACCAAGAGCTTGCTGACCTTGCAAGCGCGCCAATGGGCAACCGTAACAACATGCTCAACGACACCGCTTTCGCGCTTGGCACGTTCGTCGGCGCGGGCGTCCTGTCCGAAGCGTCAGCAAGGGCGCAGCTGCAGGACGTCGCTCGCGGCTGGGGGAGGGACTGGACACGGTGCGTCAAAACGATCGAAAACGGTCTCAAGGCGGGCATCTTGCAGCCGCGTCATATTCCAGAGCCCCAGCAGGACAACACTCGGCTGGTCGACATGACCCGCATGATCCAGCGAGGGCTGGAGAAGGCGCGTGCCAAGGAGGCTGCCGTTGATGCGGACGCAGTGAGCGAGCCAGCAGCAGCAGCCGACAAGGAGCCCGAAGCCAAACCCCTTGAGCAAGAAAACACCGTGCCAACTGCCAGCAACGACAACCAGCCTCAGCAGCCTGTTGGCAGCATTGTCGCCACCGCCTTCAAGTGGATCGACCCATCCACGCTGCCCCGGCGCGAGTTTGCCTATGGCACGCACTTCATCCGGAAGTACGTCTCGGTCACTGTCAGCCCGGGCGGCCTTGGCAAGACGTCAGCCAGCATCGCAGAATCATTGGCCATGGTCTCGGGCAGGGCATTGCTTGGCGTTAAGCCGCCACAGCGCCTGCGGACGTGGATATTCAACGCCGAAGATCCGCGCGACGAGTTGGAGCGGCGCATCATGGCGGCTTGCATCCATTACAATCTCAAGCCGGAAGACCTTGAGGGGCATCTGTTTCTCGACAGCGGCCGTGAGCAGGAGCTTGTCGTCGCCATCGAAGACAAGAAGGCCGGCGTTCGCATCCAGCAGCCGATCGTAGAAGCGGTGGTTGAGCAGATTGAGCGGTATGGCATCGATGTCATGATCGTGGACCCGTTCGTCTCGACCCACGGCGTCAACGAAAACGACAACGGCGCCATCGACAAGGTCGCTAAACTCTGGGCGCAGATTGCCGATTACACGAACTGCAGCATCGACATCGTCCATCACCTGCGAAAGGTGGCGGACCGTGAGGCTACGGTCGAAGACGCACGAGGCGCTGTATCGCTGATCGGCGCGGCTCGCTCGGTGCGCGTGCTCAATCGGATGTCGGAAGAGCAGGCTGCAGAGGCTGGCGTGCCTTCTGCTGAGCGGTTCGGCTATTTCTACACGACCTATGGCAAGTCCAACCTGACGCCGCTGTCGCATCGTGCCGAGTGGCGGCACCTGGCGAGCGTGCCTTTGGGTAACGGGCGAGGGATGACCAAGCCGCAGGACTTTGCGCCGGTGGTGACGGAATGGAGGTGGCCCAGTGCAGAAGAGGTCGCTGGCGGCATCAGCGACGAGCAGCGGGCGGCGATCGTCACGGCCGTCGCCAACGCCGACTACAAGAAGTCGCCTAAGGCGAAGAACTGGGTAGGGGTAGCCGTGGCGTTCTCGCTTGGGTTGGACCTGGAGGACGAGCCCTCGAAGAAGCGTGTCAGCGGTCTTGTGCGCGCGCTCATCAAGGAAGGCGCTTTAGTCGAGAAGGAGGAGCGTGACCCGATCAGGCGGGAGACGGCAGTGTTTGTGCGGGCGGCTTAGAGGGATGGCCGTCGCGGAAACGAGCACTATGTGGTGATAGTGAACATCCGGAGAGAGGACATTTCCATGAAGAAAACTTTGACCACTTTGCTCGCGATGACTTTCGTCGCAGCAGCCTTGGCGTCGTGCGGCAACACAATTCGCGGCATGGGGCAGGACACTGCAAATACCGTTGACGCTACTCAGAGTGCTGGCAGGCGCGTCGACCGCGCAGCAAGCTACTAAGCCAGAAGCGAAACCATTTCTATACGAGGCCGGGCGAGCGATCGTGCCGGCCTTTTTTATGGCGTGTAGAACTGCTCCATACGCATGACCTGGCATTTTACCTCGGTCTCAACGCGGCGCTTTTCGACGACGACCTCGATGTCATCGCCGGCCAGCGTGACCAGCTCGAGGGCAAGATCCAAAGGCGTTACGGTTATGAAAAAGACCGGACCAAGAAAGACGTTGACGACTGGTATGGCCGACAGACTTGGTAAAGATGAACCCCGCTTCGGCGGGATTTTTCTTTGCCATTTTGTGGGGAACCAATATCGCTCGACCTCGTTATCTGGCCGACACGAAACGTCGTGATAACAGATGCATACGAGGAAATACTCATGAAGAACATGATTGCCGCCGCCATGACCGTAGCGATGATGGGCACGGCTGCCTATGCGCAGCAGCCTGCTGCACCGGCAGCCCCCGCTGCTGAGCAGCCGGCCGCATCTGGTGCCGACGCAACTATGGTTGGTCCCGGCCTCACTATGGGTAAGGCAGCAACCATGCCGCTCAAGTATGTTGAGATCAAGGACACGGATCTCGTGACCTCCAAGCTGGTCGGCATGAACATTTACAACAAGGAAAATGAGGAAGTCGGTGAAATTTCCGACGTTGTGATCGGCAATGGCAAGTCGGTCATCGGCGTGATCGCGAGCGTTGGCGGTTTCCTCGGTCTCGGCAGCAGCTACGTCGTTATCGATCCGGCGTCCATGGCTATCGCTGACGACAACGGCACCTGGAAAGCCTATGTTGACACGAACAAGGAGGCCCTGACCGCGGCGCCGAAGTTCGATTACGACAAGATGAAGAAGTAAGATTCTTATGTGTCGCTTTTGTCCGCTACCACGGATGTACTGGAGCGGATAGAGGCGACATCGAGGGCCAAGCGCGGAAACGTCGCGGCCCTTTTGCCACATGATTTCGTTAGACGGCTCGAATGTCACTGGTGCGAAATGACAAAATTCCACTTTCAGGTACGGAATTCAGACGGATCGTTGGGAGAAGTCTTCGAAGCGGATTTTGAATCATCTGCGGAGGCGAGATCAGAAGCAGTGCGAGCCGCTCGGGAGATGGTGTCCGACGGGCTTTGGCACGGACAACCTCTCGCCAACGAGACATTCGAAATTGTCTCCGAAAACGGCGAGATAATCGAAGCCGTACCGTTTCAGTCAGTGGTCAATTTCGACTGATCGATTGCTGCGGCAAGCGCACTGGCCAGATGTTCGCGTGACGACGGCTTTCCCAACCATGGGAAGTCGGCGAAGAACGTGCCATGATAGTCGGGATCGAAACTCGTTCCTGAGTGAATGACAGTTGGTACGCCTAAGCTTCGAAGCGCACCCGCAACTGGCTCACAGTTTCTGCCGCGCACGTGGAAGTCAATGACAGCAGCGTCCGGCTTATCCCTACTCAGATAATCCAAGGCCTCACTAACGCTCGGAACGACCGCGACGCGAGCGAAACCTAAGTCTAAAAGCATAGCTTCTACGTCGAGTGCGATCAGCATTTCGTCGTCGAGAACGAGCGCGGTCTTGTTTTGTTCTTTCATGGCCCTCTTTAACACGCCCGATTCAAGCCGCTATATAAAATGTTAAATCTCGGCATGGTACGGGTTGAATCTCGCGCTCCCCGCGAACCAGCTCGCCATATGCTGAATCACAGCCATATCCCCCCAACACAACCCCTGATACCGCCCAGTAGCACGTTTTCATAACCGTGCATTATCCGTGCACGAGTGGGCGGAAACACCTGCACAACGCTGCCCGGTTAGTGCACGTTTAGTAGGGTATATATTTATATATACCCCTACACGTGCAACCGTGCAGGGCGGTGTGCTGCGCGCACGGTGCCCCGTAGGGTATTTTTAGAAGAACTGGGCGGGCAGGGCGCACGTTTGAAAATACAACCTGCGCCTTGAATGGCTGCCTCGCTCTCCGGATAAATCCTCCATCAAGACAGGAGGCATCATGGCAAAGGCGACACAGCAGACAGTTCGCATCAACGGTGCTCGCACGATCATCCGCACCTCTGCAACCGGCAAGATTACAACCAAACCAGCGCCGCCGAAGGAATGGGAGTTGCAGGCTGCTCAGGTTCGAGCTTTCCGCGCCATGCCGGCCTACGGCAAGCGGTTCCTGCTGGCTGGTGACCAGAACGCTGCCAAGCGCGGTCCGCGCGCCCAGCAGGAAGCAATCGCAGCCGGCATGACGCCAGGCGAAGCTGACCTCCGTATTTATCTAGCGGGCGGCCAGATCCGGATGATTGAGAACAAGGTTGGTAAAGGCCGGCTGTCTACCGCCCAGAGGGATCGGCATGCGGCGCTGGCCCGGCTTGGTCATGATGTGACCGTCGTCTCCGCGACCACACCAGCGGATGCGGCCAGCCAGGCGGTCGAGCTAGTACAAGGCTGGCTAGCTGTTGCCTGATGCATCGCGCCACTCGGCGCGCTCAGCCTGCCGGTTGCGCCATTGCTCACGTTTGGCTTCACGGTCTCGGCAGATTGAATGTTCGTCGTCGTTCCAGCCTTTGGCGAACCAGATGCCCAAGCCGGCAAGGATAACGACCACAAAGCCGCTCATAAGAAACGAAGCAACCATAACATCCTCCTGAACAGGTCAGTCTATAACAACTGATCACAATCCAAGAGGTTCCGTCATGGGGTGTGGTGGATTGAGCCGGTCATCACCTGATCAACGCCGTCTAATCGGCTCATTGCGAGAGATGCTCCGAACATCAGGATGGCGATGATCGGTACGGCGAAGAGAACAATCGATCCAGGCACACGCACGGCAAACTCCAAACAGATAGCGGCTACGAAGCCACAAATGCCCGCAGGCATTTAACGACAAGTTAACTGATGGCGTTTGCGCACAGTTAACCACCACAGGAGGACACCACATGGCCCGACATGGATCACTTGCCGAGCAGCTTGGCGGCTTTCGCATCTTCGCTACTGCGCCCGATCATGAACCAGACCCACTCCAGACGACATGGACTACCACCGCGGCGAATGACAACAATCCAGAGGACGTCGAGGAGCTCAAGCACGATCGCAAGCGGTTGGTGACGCCGTCTGTCCAGGAAATCATGAAGAACGTCGCCACCGGCGAGTTGGAGCGCAACCAGTCTGGGCAGATCACCAAGATCGGCCGCCTAAAGTTCAGCGATGGCACACAGACAGAAAAAGCCTTCCGGTTCACGATTGACGGCAAGCTTGAGGAATATTCAGCCAGGATGACGACTGGCGCGATGTTGGGATGTCGCGACAAGGTGGACACTGCGCTTGGCGGCGAAATCAACCCGCAGGAGATCACAGACAGCAACAACTACTTCGCTGCCATGCTCGACACCAAGAAGCCTCGTTACGTCACTGGGCGACGCCACAAGGGACCACGCGTCAAGCTGACCCATGACGAGGCAAAGGCTGAACTGGCGGCCGCCTATGCAAACACCGATATGGCAAAGGTGACGTTCACCCGATACCCCGACGGTCTGCCGTGTGGATCTCAGCGAGTAGCAGACAGCTTTCTTGGAATGCAAAAGACCACATGTGCCGGCGGCGGCTCGGTCATGTGGCAGGACATCGTTTCGCAGAGAGAAGATCGGCGCGAATGGCTTGAGGCCAAGGACGGCATGGCCGAACACCACTTCAAAACGTTGACAGATGCCGCCAAGGCGGGAAGCCTGAAACAGCTGGGTCAGGCGCGAGGGTACAGCGGACAGTACGCGATCGAGGCAGGTCGCCGGCTTCTAGTGGCAGCCAACGATAACTTCGAGCAGGCGCTCGAATTGGCTCGATCCGCAAAAAGTTCAACATAGCGTCTGACTTTCTGCAATCTCGGAGAGAGTAAGGTGAAGGGGTAGCGCAACAGAGTTGCGAGCCCCAAACCACTCCGTGCGCTATGCGACGGACCCATCGCCATGCTGCATTCGTTGCAGCCTCTGAGCTTTGGGTAACTATTAGCCGATCAGCGGAAACCGAAGAAGCTGAGTACGGCGAGAATGATGACGACGGCGCCTACGAGCCAAACGATGCTGTTCATTTCGGTGTCCTTTTTGAATGTGAACTTGTGACGGATCACAATGCCTCATGGCCCCGTGAGTTCCATGCGCTGTCATCGAAATCAGCCTGCCATGTCGAGCCGCATGGCGGACCATGGCGGCACCCATGAGCATCCTAGTCCTCTGTGTCTTTGATTGTGCCGGATACATGCCGTCACCATTGCGGGCATATGCCTAACGTCACGAATTAACGTGAGGGCGCTGCTGACGAGTAGTGGCTGGATGCACCCATACGGCCATTCACCGATAGATGCTTGCGGCTTGGACGCGGCATTCGGTTGGCCTCCTTAATCCCCACGTCGACCTCTCCTCCGTCGTGTGGTGATCCCTGCGGCTGGCTCGCTTCGGCTTGAGCCGGCCGCTTTCGGTTTTTTCCGCAGAGTAGAGCAGCCAGGTAGCTTGTCAGGTTCATACCCTGAAGGTCGCGGGTTCAAATCCCGCCTCTGCAACCAACTCCCATGCGCGTCTGGCCGAGTGGTTCAGGCAACGGTCTCCAAAACCGTCTAGGTCGGTTCGATTCCGGCGGCGCTGCGCCAATCACCGAGAAAACCAATGATCGTCATGACAGTCGTCGGCAGTGGCATGGCCCAGCTTGAAGAAGCGACGATCGTTCTCGGCACACAGGGACGCGCACGACGCGCTTATTCCCGCGCTATCAACCACACCGGCGATATTGTCCGAAACGAAGCAGGCAGCGCGCTGTCCGCCCAGACGGGTCTTCCAAACCGTACAGGCAAGAAGGCTTATCGGATATCCGGCGAGCGTGCTAAGCCAGACACGCTGACGTATGTGGTCAACGGGCAGGGCGGCGATATCGCGCTCAAGTACTTCAAGGCACGAGAGACCAAGAAGGGCGTCAGCGCCGCGCCTCGTAATGCGAGGCGTGTGTTCGCGTCTACCTTCATGAAGGCTGGATGGTGGCCCAAGCGAGTTGGCAAGCCCAATTGGAATAAGCAGGTCTTCATCCGTCAGGGCGATGGATACAAGTACAACATCTCGAAGAACAATCCATTCAATGCCAAGCGCGAGCGCATGAAGACCAACTTCCGCAAAGTGAAGTCAGGCGTCTTCGTCCCGCAGGAGATGGTCCAAGGCCTTGCTGCCGAGGCGTGGAGGAAGGGTGCGCAGCGCCTTCAACCCCGCGTCGAGCACGAAGTCAGGGCAATGACCAAAGGGATCGTCAGTTAATGCATTGGATGAAAATAATCGCACAAAATACTGTTTTCATGCACTTTTATGTTGACAGATGTATCGCGCTCGTGGTATCATGGTGAGGCCACCGGTGGGCACCCCCTCCATTGGGTCCCTCTGACCCTCTGCCGGGCCTATGCGGGCGGGAAGGCCCGGGCTTGAACTAGGTCCGAAAATTTCCAGAACCGCTTTCCTACTTGTCTAGTCGGCCCGTCTCCCCCGTAGGGGGAGGTTGAGCCGCAACCATGAAAGTGTTGCCGGCGATGTCCAAAGGTAAGGAAGTCAGCCAGGCCGAACTTTCCGACATCATCGGCAAATCGCAGGTCACGCTTCGTGCGTGGGAGCGAGAAGGCATGCCGGTACTGTCGAAGGCAGGCAAAGGCAGAGCATCGACCTACAACACGGTCGAGGTGATCGAATGGATGGAAGCCCGGCTGATATCCAAGTTTGCGGCCAGCAAGGAAGACGACACCGATGTCGTTTCCGAGGATGAGGGGCGCCGCCGCAAGATCGTAGCTGAGGCCAAGCTGGCCGAATTGAAACTTGCTGTCGAGAGCGGGGAGCTTGTCGAGATCGAGGCCGTAGGGGTCGAGGTCGATACTGTGTTGAGCAGCGTGCGAGCGCGGCTCTTGGCAATACCCGGAACGCTGGCACTGACGCTGACAAACGAACCGGACCCGTCCGTCGTTCGTGATCGCGTCTTTGACGAGATTTCGGGGGCACTGAATGAGCTATCAGCCGCTGATCTCGGCAGGCCGAGCGAAGCTACAGGCGCGCCTGAGGCAATCGAGGCTTAAAGGCCTCACGCCTCCGCCCAAGCTCAATCTCGTTGAATGGGCCGACACCTATCGCTTTCTGAGCCCAGAGGCTTCGTCCTCACCGGGCCGCTGGCGCACTTCGAATGTCGAGGTAGCGCGCGGCCCGATGCTGGCGGCCACGGATCCTCGCATCCACACTGTCACCATCATGTGCTGCACGCAGCTCATGAAGACGGAGCTCATTAACAACGTCGCCGCCTTCTACATCCATCAGGATCCGGCGCCGATCATTCTGATTCAGCCGACTACAAAGCTCGGCGAAAGCTGGTCTAAGGACCGCTTCGATAAGCTTCGTCGTGATACGCCGGTTATTCGGGAACGCGTCCGCGAGGCTCGCTCGAAGGACAGTGGCACGACGATCCTGCACAAGGACTTCGACGGCGGCCACCTGACCATCGTCGGTGCCAACAGCCCGGTAGATCTGGCCTCGCGCCCGATCCGCGTCGTGCTCGCTGACGAAATCGACAAGTACCCGGCCAGCGCTGGCAAGGAAGGCGATCCGCTTTCACTTGCTGAGGAACGCGCTGCATCATTTTGGAATCGCAAGTTCATTAGAGCTTGCTCTCCGACCATCGCCGGCAACTCAAAAATCGAATCCGAATATGAGGCGTCCGATCAGCGGAAGCCTTTCCTGCCTTGCCCTCACTGCGAGGCGCTGCAGGTCTTGGAATTCGAGCGAGTGCGCTGGGATAAGTCGGTCGACGGCCAGCATCTGCCGGCCACGGCGCGATATCATTGCGTCGAATGTGATGAGCCTTGGGACGAGACGGCACGCCAGCGAATGCTGCGCACGCCCAACTCGATCGTCTGGCGCCAGACCGCAACATTCATGTGCTGCGGCGATGAGCAGTCTCCATCCAAGTGGGATGACGACGGCCACTCGCTCTGCACTCACTGCAATAAGCGATCGGCCTTTGACGGGCATGCTGGCTTCTGGGCATCAAAGCTATATTCGCCTTGGGGCGGGCTGGACGATGTCGCGCGCAAGTGGCTGAAGGCTACGGCGTCCAAGAGCAGCGAACTGCTCAAGACGTTCTTCAACACTCAGCTCGGCAAGCCTTTCCAGATCACCGGTGACGCACCGGAATGGCGCAAGCTCTATGACCGGCGTGACCACCATCACCTCGGTATCATACCGAAAGGTGCTGTGTTCCTCACGGCCGGCATCGACGTCCAGCGCGATCGTGTCGAAATGCATATCTGGGGCTGGGGTCGCGGTTTAGAATCGTGGCTCGTTGATGTTCTCGTCTTTGAGGGTGTGACCGCCGATATCGGCCATCAGGTCTGGAAGGATCTGGCGACCGCACTCAAGCGGACATGGCCACATGCCGGCGGTGCCCACCTGCCAATCATGCGCGCGGCGATCGACACCGGTGACGGACTGACGACTTCGGTTGTCTACGAATGGTGCCGGCTTCAGGGCCGTGGCCAGGTTGTTGCCATCAAGGGCGACCGCGAAAAGCTCAATGCTGTTTCGCCGGTCGACGGCCCTAAATGGATGGACGTCAAGGTTAGTGGCAAGAAGATCAAACGCGGTCTGGCCCTCTACATGGTCTCCGGCCCGTTCTTCAAGCAGGAGCTTTACCGCTACCTGCGGCTCGACAAACCCACTGATGAGGATCTGGCCGTCGGCGTCTGCTTCCCAGACGGCTACGTCCATATTCCTCAGGGCGCGACGGGCGAATGGGTCGAACAGCTCGTCGCTGAGCAGTTGGTCACTGAGAAAAACAAGATCACAGGCTTCGGCAAACTGAGGTGGGTCAAGACCCGCGAGCGAAACGAAGCGCTCGACTGCCGCGTCTATGCGCGCTCGATGGTCTGGTTGCTCGGTGCGGATCGCTGGTCGAATGCCCAGTGGTACAAACTGGAGGTTCAATGCGGCGGCTCTGATGAGCCCCCCGAAAGGCCGGCAATCATCGCCGCGCCGGTGCCTCAGGCCAAGTCCGAAGATCCACCGCCACCACCACCCGCAAACGACAACCCTGCACCTCCTACGGCAAAGAAGCCGAAGAAGGCCGCATCATCATGGCTTTAGGAGGCAATCATGGCTGACAATTCTGCACAGATTGCCGCCCTTAGAGAGGCTATCTCGCAGGGTGCTCGCCGCGTTGTATTTCGTGACGGCGGCACCCACCGCGAGGTGGAGTATCCATCGATGAAGGAATTGCGGGACACGCTCGAGTGGCTTGAGGCCCAGCAGTCTCGGAAGTCGCGCATCACGCTGGCGGCATTCTGAAATCATGGGATCAGCAAATCTGCTTGACCGCGCCATTGCGGTAGTGGCGCCGCGCGCGGCTGCGCGTCGTGTCGCTGCCCGTAGGGCGTTCGATGTCATGTCGCGAGGCTACGACGGTGCTAACCGTGACCGCCTTCGCAATAGCTGGCGCTCGCACAACACGAGCGCAGATGCTGAGATCAGCGCCGCCGGCTCGCTTCTGCGAGACCGTATGCGCGATCTCGTCCGAAACAATCCATATGCGGCCAATGCTATGGCCGTCCTCGTCACCCACGCCGTCGGCGCTGGTATTGTGCCGCGGTCGAAAGACAAGAAGGTCAACAAGCTCTTTGCGGACTGGATGAAGCAATGCGATGCCGACGGTCATCTCGACTTCCATGGCATCGTTTCGCTTGCTACCCGCGAGATGCTGGAATCCGGCACAGGCATGGTTCGCCGCCGCCGGCGTCTAGCCGAGGACGGCTTGGCCGTCCCGCTTCAACTCCAGGTCCTCGAAGTCGATCACCTCGACGCTACAAGGCACGGCGATTTGGCCAATGGCCGGCGAGCTTCTTACGGTATCGAGTACAATGGGATCGGCAAGACGACGGCCTATTGGCTGTTTCCTAACCACCCCGGCAGCTCGGCGCTGACATCAACGACCTCGTTGTCGTCGGTATCGGTACCTGCCGAGGATATCGTCTTCGGCTTCAAGAAGCTTCGGGCAGGGCAGTCGCAGGGTGTTCCGTGGGGGCATGCGGCCGTCACGTCGCTTTACGACATGGCCGGCTACGAGCAGTCAGAGTTGGTCCGCAAGCGCCTTGAGGCCTGCATGGTTGGCGTTGTCACCGGTGGTGATGATGAGGGCGGTGTTGGCCTGCCGATGGGCGATGACGACGTTCCGGGCGTTTATAACGCCGACGGAGAGATCGTTGAGAAATTCGCGCCGGGCATGCTTTACCATGCTCGTGGTGGCAAGGACATCAAGTTCACCCAGCCGGCGAACACAGCGAACTACGACTCGTACAAGACCTCTATGCTTCACACGATCGCCGTTGGCTTTCATGTGCCGCACGCTTTCCTTTCCGGTCGGTTGGATAAGGTCAACTATTCGTCGAGCAAGATCGGCCTCGAGACCTACAAGAAGATCATCGATGACCTGCAATGGCAGGTGATCATTCCAATGATCTGCCAGCCTCTCTGGGA
This sequence comes from Neorhizobium sp. JUb45, assembly GCF_004343585.1. Lineage (GTDB taxonomy): Bacteria > Pseudomonadota > Alphaproteobacteria > Rhizobiales > Rhizobiaceae > Neorhizobium. The sequence goes on from NZ_SLYW01000001.1 coordinate 1,241,811, forward strand.
CTGGTTCTGTGAGGCAGCATTCTTTGCTGGCAAGATCCGGACGCGCAAGGTCGCCGTCGAATGGTCTCCGCCACGCTTCCCGAGTGCCGACGAAGCCAAGGATGTCGCAGCACGTGTTGCCGCCGTTCGTTCTGGTCTGCTCAATCCATTGGTAGCTATCGCCGAGACTGGTTTCACGCCGGAGGAGGTCATCGCTGGCTATGTCGAGTGGAACGCCTTGCTGGACGACAACAAGCTGATCTTTGATTCCGACCCGCGGCGAATGTCACAGGCCGGCCAGACACAGCAGGACGCAGAGGCCGACAAGGCTGACGCCTCCAATGAGGACACCTCATGACAGACAAACATGTGAACCTGCCGAAGTTCGGCAGGAACGCCGAGGTGCGTTCTGCGTCGTTCGACGAAGCGGACAACACCATCGAGGTCATCTGGACGACTGGCGCCGCTGTGCGCCGGTGGTCTTGGCGATCGGAGCGCTACTATTCGGAAGTTCTGGAGGTTACGCCGCAGGCGATCCGGCTAGACCGACTGAATGCAGGCGCGCCCTTCCTTGATACCCACGACGACTGGTCTCTCCGATCGGTTATCGGATCCGTTGTTCCCGGCTCGGCCAAGATCGAAGGCGGCAAGGGCTATGCCCGCGTCAAGCTTTCGCGTGCTTCCGAAGACACGGCGATCGTGGACAAGATCAAGGACGGCATCATCCGGAACATCAGCGTCGGCTACGCCATCCACAAGGTCGTCAAAACCGACACGGACGGCGACGGCACCGACGAAGAATGGCGCGTCGTTGACTGGGAGCCGCTTGAAATCAGCGCTGTTCCAGTTCCAGCGGACGCCGGCTCTCAGATCCGCAAAGACGAGCAGAAGCTCATCCCCTGCGAATTTGTAGGCGAACAGGCCACCGGCCGAAACGAAGCTCGCCGAATTCGCATGGCGATGCGTCACCGTCAGTCCGTGGCTTAAAGCACGGCCCACTTTTTAAGGAATACCATATGACACTTCGTGAGAAGCTGGCCCTGCTGGAAAAGCGCGCCGCTGACAAGCTTGCCGAAATCAAGGACGACACCGCAGCCGACGCTGCCCGCACGATCGAAAAGGATCATGAAGGCATCCTGGCAGAGATTGCGGAAGTGCGGAAGCAGATTGCAGCCGCTGATGCCGCTGAAGATGCTACCCGCGCTGCACCTCGTCAGGACCAGACCCAGCCGGTCGACGTCGATGCCGCCATCCGCAAGGCCCTCGACACCGAACACAAGCGAGCGTCCGAAATCCGCACGCTCGCGAAAGAAGCTGGTGAGGCCGAGCTTGGCGACGAGCATATCGACAAGCGCTCGAGCGTCGAGAATTTCCGATCTGCACTTCTGGAAAAGATGATGAAGCGCGAAGCACCAGCCACCGACAATCGCAGCCCGGCCAGCGTCGGCGAAGAGCACCACGAGAAGCGCGCCTCTGCTATGCGCGAAGCGCTCGCACACCGCGCCGACCCATCCAAGCCTCTGGGCGACGGCGGCCGCGAATATCGTGGTTTCTCGCTGATGGATATGGCTCGTGAGTCACTCGAAACCCGAGGCGTCAAGACGCGCGGCATGTCTCGCGATGAAATCGCTGGTGCAGCTCTTGCTCAGCGTTCGGGCTACGGTTCGACGTCCGACTTCCCGATTATCCTCGGCAATGTGGTCAATACGACCCTGCGCGCTGGTTATGAGGCTGCCGGTCAGACTTTCCGTCCGCTGATCCGCGAGACGACCGTCGCCGACTTCAAGGCCATCAACCGCGCCCAGCTTGGTGAAGGCCCGGCCTTCGACAAGGTCAGCGAGTCTGGCGAATTCAAGCGCGGCACGGTCGCTGAAGGCAAAGAATCCTACAAGATTGCGACCTTCGGTAAGGTGATCGCCATCACCCGTCAGGTCATCATCAACGATGACATGAACGCATTCAGCCGCATCCCGCAGCTGATGGGCGGCGCCGCTGCTCAGCTGGAAAGCGATCTCGTCTGGGCTCAGATCCTGAGCAACCCGACAATGGGTGACGGCCAAACGCTCTTCTCCGCACCACACAAGAACGTGCTGACCGCCGCCGCTTTCGGCGTTGCCTCGCTGGGCAAGGGTCGCGCGCAGATGGCGAAGCAGGTCGGCCTCGACGGCAAGACGGTTCTCAACATCCGTCCGCAGTTCCTCGTGGTTCCGGTCGAACTCGAAACGACTGCCGAGCAGGTGCTGAAGTCCACGTTCTTCGCGGATGACGCCTCCAAGGTTGCCACGGAATCGATGCGCAAGCTGCAGATCATTGCTGAGGCACGCCTCGACAACGGTATCAGCAACCCCGCTGCTGTTTCCACAGCAATCGCCGGTTCGACGACTGCCTGGTATCTCGCTGCTTCGCCCGCACAGGTGGACACGGTTGAGCTCGCTTACCTCGAAGGCAATCGCGGCGTCTATATCGAAACCCGTCAGGGCTTCGACGTCGATGGTCTCGAAGTCAAGGCTCGCCTCGATGTTGGCGCCAAGGCCATGGACCACCGCGGCCTCGCCAAGAACGCCGGCGCCTAATCTTCAAAGGGCGGCTTCGCGCCGCCCGACATCCTCTCGGAGAAACTGATGAAGAATTATATCCAGCCGGGCAACACTGTCACGGTAACCGCTCCCTACGACGTTGTGTCTGGCGGCGGCGTTCTTGTCGGCACTATTTTCGGTGTCGCCGCAACGTCGGCAAAGGCAGGAGAAACCGTCGAGATCAAACTCAACGGCGTGTACGAGCTCGGCAAGACGTCCGCTCAGGCGTGGACGTTCGGTGCGCTCGCTTACTGGGATGACACCAATAAGGCTGTCACCACGACCGCTTCGGGCAACACGCTTATCGGCAAGACGCTTGCTGTTGCGGCTAACCCGAGCGCCACCGGCATCGTCCGACTGTCGGCCTCGTAATGGTCAACTGGCGCGCCTTGGAGGCGGGGGTGGATCGCAAGATGGCGTCCACCTTCGGCGAAGAGGTGCGTCTGGCCTTCAAGAATAGCGGAGTGGCCGACACCGGCCGCCCCGACATCGATATCCGGGGCATCCTCTATACGGCTGGCACTATCCCTGCGTCGCTTGGACCGGGCTTCACCACGATGGTGTCTGCGGGCCAAGGGGTATTGGTTATAGACCGGTCGACCTATGCCGGTCCGGACATCTTCCAGAAAGACAAGGTTCGCGCCACTGAGCGCGCCGGTCAGCCTTGGTGGGAAGTCGCCGATGTGACGACCCGGCACTCGAATCTGATCGTGCTGACGCTTACGCAAAAATGAGGAGGGCGGCATGTCGCTAGTTCGTATTGCCGCTCGCATCGCAGCCGTTCAGGCGCTCAAGGGCCGGACATCAGTCGGCGACAACGTTCTCGACAGCGAGATAGGTGCGCTCGACTTAGACGGTGATGGCAATCTTCGCAGCACGAAACCGAAGCCGTTCATCTCGGTCTACACAGATGAAGCTCGCGCAGATGACAATCAGCTACGAGCATGGGTCGGCAATGGCCGAACAGAATTTCTCTTTGAAGCCGGCGTCACAGCTGCGCATGCGGAGACCGATACGGAGACGGGCGACAGCCTGCTCTATCCTGGCGTCCCAGATACGGATGCCGCTTTTGAATTCCACTTGGACCTGATTGCGCGCCAGATCGGCGACGCCTTGTCAGATCCCGAGAACGAATGGGCGGAGATCTTCCGCAAGTTCATCAAAACGATTTCGCGCATCGAGCGGTCCCGCACGAGCAGCGGCGCCAAGGACGGCATCCGTCTGGCTGCCCATCAGGTCAAAGTCACGGTCGAGTTGGTATCAGATCCCCCAAAGGGAGAGCCGCTGAGCGCTCGAGGACCAATGGCGATGTTTTTCGCAAAAGCTGCGGGGCTGCCAGGACTATCCGGACGCATCGCGCTTATGCAGGAGCAGCTGGTTGGCACGCCACTGGAGTGGGAAGCGGCGATGCGCCGTTTCGGTATCGCCCACAGCGAGGCTGACTCGTTGCTGATCACGCCGGTGACGGGTGCCGAGAGCGGCTTGCCTATCGTTGCCGTGAACGCACAGCCAGCACAGATCGCAGGAGGCCCGGCATGATTCCATCGAATTTGCCAGATCAGGTTTCCGACCTTTACTTTCGGATTGCCGAGATCGAAAGACGCGCGCGCAATCGAAAGCGCAAAGGCACAGTGGCCGAGGTGGGCACTGGTGAAAACGCCGGCAAGTATCGCGCCCAGCTTTCCGACCAGAAAGGCAGGCCGTTCCTAACGGGTTGGCTTAAGACGCGTCAGCTCGGCGCCGGTGGCGTCAAGATAGATATCATGCTGACCAAGGGTGAGCAGGTAGATATCATTTCTGAAAGTGGCGACCTGACAGACGCTCAGATCGATTTCTCGACGTACAGCGACGATAATAAGCGTGAGAATGACAACACGCCGCTACACATCAAGATCGGTGAGACCGTCCTTGCGGTCTCCGGTGATGGCGTCACCATCAAGGCCGGTACAGCCACCTTCACTGCCGATAGCGGCCACCTTGCCTGATGCCACGCATTGCACGGCTGGGTGACAGCGGGACGCATGGCGGCTCGATCATCAGCGCTGCGTCTAAATGGAAATGTGAAGGCGCGCTGATTGCTCGCAGAGGCGACCTCTACGCCTGCCCAATCCACGGAACAAACCCGATCGTCGGCGGCTCGTCGAAATGGAAATGCGAAGACGCCGAGATCGCCCGACACGGTGACGCGACGGCGTGCGGCGCATCGATCATTTCTGGCGCCTCCAAGTGGGAGTGCGACTGATGTCCGATTCAGCCGGCGTGAACGTCGGAAATGGCAATCGGCTGACAAACTGGCAGCACGTCCAGCAGTCGATCCACAAGATCCTCACGACCCGGCTCAATACGCGTGTCATGCGCCGAGATTTCGGGTCGGAACTTCCTGACCTGATCGACGCCAAGATGATTGGTCGAAACGTCCTCGCCGTCTACTCGGCGGCCGCGACGGCGATCATACGGTGGGAGCCTCGCTATCGGGTGAGGGCGGCCCGCGTCACCAACCTGACGGCAGACGGCCAGGTCACCCTTGAGCTCTTCGGACTCTATTACCCGCGCGGGCATCTGAACGACTATTCGATTGTCGAGGATGCAAGCACGCGCATAATCTTTGAGGTGTGACCTTGGCGTCTACTGCGATTGACCTCGCCTCCCTGCCGGCACCCACCATTGTCGAAACTCTGAATTTCGAGACGATCCTCAGCGAGAGGAAGGCGTCATTCCAGTCGCTGTGGCAGGCCGTTCGAGCATCGAATCCTGATCTCAATCTTCCTGAATATGACGTCTCAATGTTGGAGACGGACCCGGTCGTCGTCCTTCTTGAGGAGGAGAGCTACCGCGAGATCATCATGCGCGCCCGCGTCAACGCCGCGGCGCGCTCGAACTTTCTAGCCTTCGCAACCGGCGCTGAGCTCGAGCACCTCGCTGGGTTCTACGACGTAATCCGAATGGTTGGCGAACTTGACGATCGCCTACGTGAACGCGTCGTGCTTGCCATACAGGGCAGGAGCCCAGGTGGCACGAAGGAACGCTACAAGTTCATAGCGATGACCGCGTCTATCGAGGTTGAAGGCGTAGAGGTGTATCGCGCTGGCAAGTCTCCGGTCGTTCATGTCGCTATCTTCTCAACGGCGGCTGACGGGATAGCTTCGACTGCTCTTCTCGCCACGGTCACTGCGACTTTGCAGTCCTCGGACGTGATCATGGTCAATGACACGATTTCGGTGGAATCAGCTGTCCGCATCGTCGTCGATATCGAGGCAGACTACTTCCTCGATCCGAGCGCTCCGCTTTCGACAAACCTGACTATGGAACAGAACCTTCGCGACACTTGGGCTGCCGTACAGGCGCTTGGTCGCGATCTTCCGACCAGCTGGTGGGTCTCGAAGTTGATGGTTTCCGGGGTCCAGTCAGTGATTCCGCTCGTACCGATCGAAACTCAAGTTGCTCCCGACTACGCAGCGATTTCGCTCGGGACGGTGAAGCTCAATTACAAGGGTAGGGCGTTCTAGTGGCAGAATCGTTGCTCCCGCCGTCGGGCACTGGTCTCTTCGAAAAGACGTTCGAAGCTTCCGCGTTCCCACGGTGGGACAGCTTCGACGTATCCGCCGATTTCATTCGTGGCTTGAAGTACAGTCCCGACATACCGGCCAGCTTTAAACCGTTCATCATCTACGAATACGGGCTGGATGTGCTTCGGCCGTTCGTTCCAAACCTCGACGATCTGGTTGACGAGGCGGTTCGCTGGCAGAGACTTCGCGGAACACCCCGTTCCATTGAGATCGCCTTGGGGTGGATCGGCTATAGCGCCACCATCGTGCAGCAGTCGCCCACCCGTAATTGGTGGAACAGCTTCCAGCTCTACTTCTCCGACCTTCCTCGCTACGACTTCCCCGATCTCGTGCAGATCGAGGGCGTCGTCGACCTCTCTGTGCCGGCGCGATCGATGTTCCGGCGCGGGGTACATGGGTATGACGTCACCGCACTGGTGGAAGACAGCGGTCGCCTCGACGGGTCGCTGCTCGATTTCGAGAGCGGCACGACCTACGCCGACGGCGATACCATCTGGTCTTTCGGTCGCCTGACGGAAATCGAGCACGTCCTCGAAGAGGGCGAGGGCATCGCGATCGGTAACTGGCTTGCCCAGACCGGAGACGGCGGCATTCCGTGGGTCTCGATGACCTATCCATGGGTCACTGCGCAATTCCAGTGGGCGCTCAATCCTGAGGCTCAGCGTCGCGTCTTGTTGGCGTCGTTCTTCAGGGAATATCCATCAGTCTACATGGAATTCATCGGAGACGATGACGTCACCATTGGCTACCGGAAGTGCAAGGTCGCGCAGGTGAGAGCCATCGCGGGCGGAGACTACATCTACGGCGGCGCGCGCTATGCACCGATGACATCCGGCGACGCTGTCTACATTGAGGCTCGAACGGGCTTCAACGACGTAGACGCATCGAGAGCGACAAAGGTTCGCCTCGTATCGAGAGCGGTTCTCGCGCCTGGCATTCCAGCCGGACGGCTGTGGCTAGAGCCCGGCGACATCGTGTCCGGCCCGACATTCTCCGAAACACCATTCGACTTATCGATGCGCTTAACGGTGCGTGATCAGGTCAAGATACTCCTGAGGTTTTGATGGCTTACGAACACAAGTCCGGGCTGGCCTACACGTTCGACCGTGCAGAGGGCCATCCGGAGCAGCAGGGCGTCGTTTTCGGAGGCAAGGACCGCATTATCCAGGCGGCCGAACTGAACGAAGTCCAGACCATTGCACGCAATCGTCAGACCCGCCTGAGCCGCCTTGTTGCTTCCGACGGTGACCGCGTGGATCGTGCTGACGCCATTGTCGACATTGAGGCGAAGACCGTTCGGCTGACCGCCGGCATGATCTACGTTCAGGGCGACGTGATGTCGGTGGCTGAGGCGCTTCTCGCCGACGTGCCGATGACAGGTCGAATCCAGCTCGGCGTTCGGCTTGGTACGACCTACCTCACGGCAGAAACCAATCCTGAACTGATGGGGCTGGTCCCCGGTTCGCTTGCTGAGCTTGAACCTGGCGCTGCCCGCGAGGTAGCGACGATCACATGGGCGCGCGGCGACATCGATGCGCCCGGCGACTTCTATGCCGTTTACACGCTGCAGGACGGCACCATCCTCGATCAGACGTCTCCGTCGATCTTGGAGCCGGCCATGCAGGCGTTGGCCATCTATGACCGGCCCAACGGCAACTATATCGTCTCCGGTTGCCGAGTGACCGCCGTTGGCCTCAACGCTGGCGCTCGTGTGTTCTCGATCGAGCAAGGCGAGTTCAACGTCTACGGTTTCAAGCGGACCCGCTTTGCCTCGCTTCGCTTCGAACAGGAAGAAGATTGGGACGAAGGCGCGGTTGTTGGAGAAACCCACACCTACGCCGACACGGCTGGTTCCTATGCCTTCCCGGTCGCGGAATCGCCGATTGGCGTCATCAACAGCATCCTGCTGACCAAACAGAAGACGGTCACCATCACCAGAGGCAGCATTGCCAACGGTGCCGATGCTCTGCCTGACACGTCGGTCATCTCGGTCTCGTCTGTTGTTCAGGGTGGCACGACGTTCGCCAGCCCAGCCTCGTACAATCTGGTCAACAACACCATCGATTGGGCGCCCGGCGGGGCAGAGCCGACGACAGGATCCTCGTACAACGTGACATATCGCTATCGCGCGGCCGTCACGGCTACGAGCTTCACGGACACGACCATCACGGTTTCCGGCGGTGTGACTGGCGGCGACGTCATCGTCAGCTATACGCGCAAGCTGCCGCGGATCGACCGCATCGGCCTTCTTCAGGATGGCTCGCCGGTCTACCTCATGGGCCAGTCGGCCCGTAGCAATCCGCAGGCTCCGGGCGTTCCTGAGACGGTCCTGAACCTCTGCACGGTCTCAAACGACTGGATGACCGCGCCGACCATCGTGAATGATGGCACGCGATCCCTGACGATTCAGGAGCAGTGGAAGTACAACAACCGGCTGTTTGACCTCGAATACCTCATCATGAGGGAACGAGGCCGGCATGCGATCGACAGCAAAGAGCCTGTCGCCAAGAAGGGCGTCTTCGTCGATCCTCTTCTGGACGACACCTACCGCGATCTCGGGTCGGCAGGCGCGCAGTCCGGCGCCATTGGCAACGGGTTTATGCAGCTCGCGATCCGCCCGACGTTCTTCTATGGCAACATCACCGACCCGATCACGCTCGATTATGTCGAGGAGGTCATCGTCACGCAGGACCTCAAGACGTTCTGCGAGAAGATCAACCCATACGCCAATTTCAACCCGCTTCCGGGCGCTCTGCGTCTCAGTCCGTCGGTTGATTTTTGGACGGTATCGCAGACGACTTGGCTTTCCGAGCAAACTTTGGAGTTCAACCAAGGCGTCCGGACTGACGGCGGCCCGCTGCAGACCACATCCTCTGAAAATCAGGTTGTGGATCAGCGAACTGAACAGGCGGCGTTCCTGCGCCCGATCTCGGTGAGCTTCACGCTTTCTGGCTTCGGCGCTGGCGAAATTCTGAAGTCGCTAACCTTCGACGGCATCAGCGTAAAACCTCCTGGCACGCAGACCGCGAATGCCAACGGAGAGATCAGCGGGACGTTCACTATCCCCCCGACCGTTCCTGCTGGCACGAAGGTTGTCGCGGCAGACGGGATGGGCGGCACTCAGGCCACCAACATGTTTGTCGGGCAGGGCACGGTCCTAACCGACGTGATGCGCCGGGTCACCACCGTCCAGAACTGGTCAAGGCCGGTCGTTACGGAGGTTGTTCAGAATGCATCCTTAGGTTGGTTCTCAGGTGGCTCTGGCAACGATGGCTTTGATCAAAGCGATGGCGGTGGAGCTGATCCACAGGCACAGTACTTTGGCCTTAGTCAGGCGCGTCAGATCATCGGCGTTGATTTCCACATGTGCGCCTTCGGCGATCTGACGAAGCATATCCTCGTCGATCAGGTCACCACCGAAAACGGTTACCCGACGGCTGAAATCAGAGCGGAAGCAGTTGTACAGGTTGGTGCTGCCGTTCCCGGCTGGCGATCTGCCCGCTATGCGGTTCCGCTGATTACTCTCCCGACCGAAAACCATGCTTTTGTCATCAAGTCCGATGACAACCTGCACTCAGTCTCTGGAGCAAAGCTCGGCGGGTTCGATACGGATAGGCAGGAATACGTCTCCAAACATCCGTATGTGACTGGCCCTCGCTTTTCGTCGGTCAACGCGAAAACGTGGACGGCGCATCAGGACGAGGCGCTGACATTCCGTTTGGTCGCTGCGCGCTACACGCAGACGACAAAGACGGTCAATCTCGGTACCTTCAATCTGGTGGATTGCTCTGATCTTCAGGTGCGCTGCGTCGCGGAGCTTCCAAGTTCCGGCTGCTCGGTGGTCTTCGAGGTCCAGCGTTCGAACGGGACGATCTACAAGCTGCTGCCTTTCCAGGTTCTGCAGCTGACGGAATACGTCACAGACACGGTCCAGTTGCGCGCAGTCCTGACCGGTACGGCGACACTCTCGCCGGTGCTTTATGCTCCGGTCGAATTGATCTCGGGTCGCATTGATTCGTCGATGGTCTACATCACCCGCGCATTTGACTTGGGTACTGCCGTCAGACTGACGGACTACCTCAAGGCCTATCTGCCGGGCGGCGCGAGCGTCGCGGTGGCCTACTCTATCGACGGCGGAGCGTTTACGAACCTGCCACTCGCGAGCACGGAAGCCTTGGCCTTCCCGCTCTGGGTCGAGAACAAGTACCAGGTCGCCAGCATCACCGGCCTCAAGGTCCGGCTTCGGATCACCGCGACAGGCGGCCCGTCCGCGCGCGTCATCCTTGGCGATTTTGGCGCCGGCATCTTCTAAGGAATCCATGAATGGCAACGACGCCTAACGTCGGGCTCGATCTTCCGGTTGATACCGCGAACATCGATACCGAGATCTATCGCCTTCTTTCCAACCTGCAGCTCCTCGATACCACTATCGGGGCGTTGCAGACGTTGGCGGCTGGTAAGGCACCGATCATTCATGCCCATGAGTTGTCGGACATCACCGGTCTGGTGACGGCCCTTAATAACAAGATGGCCGCCAGCAAGACGTTTGCCTTGGCTGACCTCACGGACACCCGCAACATCGCGGGTGCTCCGGCGGGTTACATTCTGGTGAAGCAGTCCGACGGCAAGGTTGAACCTGTTTCGGCTCCATCAGTGTTCGGCACCTTCCTGCTGCGTATTGATTCCGCTCAGGCATTGACGGAAGCGCAGAAGTCTCAGGTCATTGAGAACATCTTCACTGGACTGACTGTAGCGCAGAAGGGCCAAGCCATCGCCAACATCGGCGGCGGCGTTCTTGCTGGACATCGAAACAAGCTCATCAACGGCAATTTCAACATCGCACAGCGAGGGACAACATTCGCTCAAGCGGCTGCGGTTAGGTACGCAGTTGATAGGTGGCGTCTGGCGGCATCAAATGGCGCTACAATAGGCATGTCGCGCATGCTTTACCCGAAGGATATTCCTTCAATACCCGAGGACACCGAAGCCTATGGCCGCTTTGATTTCACGCAAAGTGCTGACGCCTCGCATGTAACTTTTGTGGATCAGGCGATTGAAGATGTTGGAACGCTTGCAGGAAAACGAGCCACTCTGACATTCAATGCGGCTGGGAACGTAAGCCTCATTGGCGTCGTGCTTATCCAGATTTTTGGCGCAGGCGGCTCCCCACTTGTAAATATCGGGGCTCGCCAGCAAGCGATTTCTGCAATCAACACGAAATACTCGTTGCTATTCGACATCCCGTCTGTCGCTGGAAAAACGATTGGCTCTGGAAGCTGTTTGATTGTCCGTTTCATCTTTTCGAGTGGCGCGAATTATGATGCGGCGGGCGGGAAGATTGTGCCTCAAACGGGCAATGTGAACCTAACCCGTGCCTCTCTTGTCGAAGGTGATGCTTCTAAGGAAGATGATCCATTCTCTCCGCGCCATATCCAACAGGAATTGGAGCTGTGCAAACGATACTACCAGATCACGCCGCCGATAGGCCTAAGCGGACCGACCATCGCCGGTTATGGTAATTCCATCGTCGTTCCCTTTTCCCCTGAAATGCGCGCGCAGCCGACCATAGTTGTCTTCGCTTCGGGAACGGCATCAGGAAGCATGACCACTGGCGGTGTGGACGCACCCCAAAAAACTAGCATTCGGTACATTGCAGGAAATAGCGGAACAGGCGGCGGAGTTATTTACGGTGACCGTTTTGCCGCAGACGCGGAGATTTGACATGAACGTTATCGGCTACACCGAAAGCGGTTCAATCCGCGCCATCTTTGATGGGGACGCAAGTGAGAGCACTGTCCCCGACTACATGGGCAACCGACATCGCCAGATGATCGCGGAGTGGGAAGCGGAGGGGAACACCATCCCGCCATACGCACCGCCCGCAATCGATCTCAATGCCTATACGGCAACCAAGCGCTGGGAGCGTGAGGTCGGCGGCATTGTCGTCGGTGGCCTGGATGTCGCTACCGACGACCGGTCGAAAATCATGATCTCCGGCGCGCGCATGAAGGCGGACAAAGACACTGCCTTTACCGCGCAGTGGAAATGCCCAGACGGCAGTTTCATCACGCTTGATGCCGCGACCATCATCCATGCCAGCGACGCGGTTCTTGACCACGTCAATGACTGCTTCTCTATCGAGGCCGATGTGCTGGCCGCAATCGGTGACGGCTCGATCTCGACCACGGCAGACGTGGATGCGGCCTTCGCCGCGCAGCTTTCGCCCGAAAGTTTCCAGACCCGCGGTTAAGCCGCCACCACCAGCAAAACTGACACCACATCAGAGGAGGCCGCATTGGCTGACCTATCGTATTTCCATGGCGTGCAGGTGCTCGAAAGCCCTGACAGCCCGTCGCTTCTGCGCGTCACCAACTACGGCATTTCGTTCGTCAATGGCACCGCACCGGGCGCTGACGCTGCGACATTCCCGCTGAACAAGCCGACGCTGATCACGAACCTGTCGCAGGCCGCGCTGCTCGGCACGCAGGGCACGCTTTACAACGACGTGGTCACCATCTTTGGTGAGGGCGGATCGATTGTCATCGTCAACCGTGTTGAGCACAGCGAAACTGCCGCAACTCTGCAGGCAAACCTGATCGGTGACGCCGGCCAGCGCACCGGCCTCTACTCGGCACTGCGCGCCAAGGCACTTCTTGGCTATCAGCCGCGCGTGATCGTCACCGCCGGCAACACAGGCACGTGGATCGAGGGCGGCCTTCTGTCCGTCGCCATTTCTGGCTCTGGCAGCCTGCTGACCGAGGCGCCGACGGTTGCCTTCACCGGTGGCGGTTCTGATGCCGGCAAGGTTTTGCCGACCGCTGTTGCGGTGCTCGGTACCGGCGTAAATGCCGGCAAGGTCGTGTCCGTTACGGTTACCAGCGCGGGCAAGGGCATGACACAGGCTCCCGTTGTTGCCTTCACCGGTGGCGGCTCTGAGTCTGGCAAGGTGCTCCCGACCGCGACCGCAAACATCGGCGACGTCGGCAACCCCTTCGTTTCGGCACTTGCGACCATCACGGAGCAGGTTAAGGCTCGTGCCTACATCGCCGGCCCGAACACGACCAACGCCGATGCCGTGCGCTTCCGCGCTACCATTAACAGCGGTCGTATCCTTCCCATTGACCCGGCTGGCATCAAGAACGTCGATGGCGTGCCTGTTATCGTGCCGATTGCGCCGGTCTTCGCGGGCATTCGTTCGCGTGTTGTCGGTTCGGCTGAGGGCGTTTCCGGCTCGGTATCGAACAAGGAAATCCGCACGCTGGACGGCGTCGCACGCACGATCGCTTATCCGACCGACAGCAACTACCTGAACGACAAGCAGGTCGCGACGGTCATCAATGAGAATGGCCTACGCACTTGGGGCTCGCGCCTCGCGACATCGGATGCCCTCTGGCAGTTCGATAGCGTCCGCGCCACCGCCGACATGATCAACGAGAGCCTCGAGCAGATCTACTTCAAGTGGGTCGACAAGAAGTTCACGAAGGCCAACCTGAAGATGATGATCGAGGACGGCAATGCCGCACTGCGCGTCTTCAAGAAGAACGACGACATCCTCGGCGGCAAGGTCTGGCTCTCCGATATCAACCAGCCCACGGTCAATGCCAACGGCCAGGTCTATCTGAATGTTGAGTTCGAGCCCGTCGGCCTGATGGAGCAGATCAAAATCACCACGCATCGCAACATCCTCTACTACCAGATCCTTCTGGATGAGGTTCGTGGCGCGATCGACAACGGCCCGCTCACGCTGGCCGCGTAAGGAGTTTCCTAAATGGCGACAAGTCTTCCGCGCTTCCTGATGCGCGACTGCATGCTGTGGGCTGACAGCGTTTCCCAACTTGGTCAGATCGGCGACATCACGCCGCCGGTCCCGCAGATCAAGGTCGAGGAAATGCGCAATGCCGGCATGATCAAGCCGCGCGAGGTGCATATGGGCTACGAGAAGCTGGAATTCAGCTTCAAGATGCCCGGCCTCGATCCGCAGATTCTCAAGCTCTTCGGTCTCAAGCCTGGCTCCGAATACCCGTTCATGATCACCGGCGCACTCGTCGACGAGGATGGCACTGACCACTCGGCCGTCATGACGATCCGTGGCTTCCTGAAGCAGGCCGACCACGGCTCGTGGAAGACCGGCGATCAGGCGGAGAACGACTACACGGTCTCGGTCAACTACTACAAGCTCGAGATTGACGGCGAGCCGATCTACGAAATGGACGACTTTGACGTCCTGATCGGCGGCGTCAGCCAGGTCAGCGGCCAGCGCAACTCGCTGCTGCTCTAAGCCACCCACCATCACCAGCATAGCTAGAAGGGCCGCCTCACCAGCGGCCTTTCGCTTTTCAACACCACTGAGGAGTCCTCATGACCACCATTAAGCTTTCCACGCCCGTCGAACATTCCGGCGTCACCTATTCCGAAATCTCTTTCGATGAACCGACGGTCGGCGATCTCGCCGCTGCGGATCTCGTGAAGGGCGAAACGCACCAGATGCTCGCCGTCCTTTCCAGCATGTCAGGCGTGCCGATCCCGGCGCTCAAGAAGATCAAGGCCAAGGAGTTCGCCAAGTTCTCGAAGGCGATTGATCTGGGAAACGAGCCGGAGCCCACGACTGGCGAATAGTCGCGGGCTTCGTCGCCAGTGTGCTCCACACACCGCTCGAAGTGATCGAGCGGTGGCCGCCTGAAAAGGCGTTGGCCTACTTCGACACGGCCACAGAAATCCATAAAGCGACGAGGTCTCTCTGATGGCCGTCCTTCAAAGTCAGCTGCGCCTGTCGCTGCTGGATCAGGTCTCTGCGCCTATCCGCAAGGTGTCGGGCGCGCTGAGTGGCCTGCAGCGTCAGACGATGGCGTTTACCAATCCGCTCCGTGGTGCCATTGGGCAACTCGCTGCATTCGGCGGAGCCTACGTCGGAATCACCGAAGGCCTGAAGGCCACCATCGGCTCGGCAATCACCTTCGAATCCGCATTCGCAGACGTCCGAAAGGTTGTCGAGGCATCCGACGAACAGTTCGGCAACATGCGCCGGACCATTCGGCAGATGTCGACCGAAATCCCGATGACCGCCAACGATATCGCCGCGCTGTTCGCAGCCGCCGGCGAATCTGGCATCGCAACCACCGAGCTAAAAGAATTTTCCGAGATGGCGGCCCGCGTGGGGATTGCCTTCGATATCGGAGCCGGGCAAGCGGGCGAGACCCTCGCTAAGCTCAAAACCCAGTTGGGCGTGTCGGTGGCTGACGTCGGGTCTCTTGCCGATGCGATCAACCACCTGTCAAATAACATGGCTTCCAAGGCCAGCGACATCACCGACTTCATGCTGCGCGTCTCGGCGCTCGGCAAAATGGGTGGTTTCACTGCGGAACAGATCGCCGGCATTGGCTCAGCTATGATCGCGGCTGGCGCGCCCTCCGAGGTCGCCGGCACCGCGATGCAAAACGTCGTGAAGGCACTGACCCGTGGAAATTTCGCGAAAAAGGACCAGAGAGACGCCGCCAAGGCGCTCGGCCTCGACCTGCCGCAGATTGCCAAGCAGATGCAGAAGGACGCGCCGAAAGCGCTGAAAACGGTCCTGAAGGCAATCGCCAAGGCACCGAAAGATCAGCACATTGCGATCCTGTCGCAGTTCTTCGGTGATGAAGCCAAAGCCTTTGCGCCCTTGATCGGAAACGTCGGTCTGCTGGATCAGGCGCTCGATAGCGTCGCTGACAAGGCGAAATACACCGGCTCGGCGTTCAATGAATTCGTTCAGCGTTCGAGCACAGCTGCGAATGCTGCCCAGTTGCTTGGAAACAAAATTTCCAATCGGTTCTGGGAAATGGGCGACCGAATGCTGCCTACCATCAAGGAAGGCATCGCCGGCATCAGCGAGGTGATTGACACGCTCGATTCCCGCGTTTCCATCTTCGACAAGATGGAAACCAGCATCATGGGGTTCGCGCAAGGCCTCGGCTACAACGGAGTAAAGGACGTCATCGCCGACCTCGGCGACCTGTTGTTCGGCAAAGTTGACGGCACTGCCGGTGATCAACTTGGCCGCCTGTTCATGCAGGCGAAGGAGTGGGGCGCCACGATCCGCGAGCTTAGTGCAGCGATCAAGGAAAACCCGATCGCTCAGTTCTTCGCTGATCTTGCGCCGTATGGTTTTCAGATCATGGTGTGGGGAGCAGGCATCGCCTCCCTAGCCGGCACAGTCCGCAAACTTGCAGCTGCAATGATGTTCCTCAGCGGGGCATCAGCGATCATCGGCGCGCTGAAAGCCGCCGGTACGATAGCTGATGTTGTTTCTGGCGGAACTATGCCGGGCGGTAAGGGCGGGGGGAAGGCCGGTTCCGCAGGCACTTCTGTGCCCAAGCCAGACACTGGCGTCATGGCTACGCTGGCTGCATGGGGTTCATGGGTTAAGGGTGCTGTCGTGGCTGGCGCTCCCGGTCTTATGTCGGAAGCAATGTCCTTCACGCCGGGCGATACTTTCGAAGATCAGGTGCGACTGCAAAAGCAGCACCGCGAAGACCTTGAGCGGATCACCGGCATCAACAGGGCCGCCCTGACTCAAGGCTGGCAGCGGAACTTCGGTCAGACCACGCTTCCCGGCGTCGGCGCTCAGCAGGCAATGGACAACGCGCGCGCCTTCGGTCCCGGCGGTCGCACCACAGACCAGCTGCCCGGCAAGACGGCCGACGATCTCGGCATCGTCAGGACCACGCGCATCGACTCCTCGTCGATCGCGGCAATGATCCAGCCATCTGGCACGCAGGACGTTCGCGTCACCAATCCTCAGCCGCCGAACGTCACCGTCCACGCGCCAATCAGCATCACAGGCGTCGCGGATCCGCAAGCAGCGGCAAGCTCTGCCGCATCTCAGCTGGGCGAGTCCGTAAGGGCTGCCGTTGAAAGCGCTGACACCGACTAAAAGGAGGTCTGCATGGCAGGACCGGTAGCGATGGCTCTAGGGCCATTCGCTTTCGAGGCTATTGGCTTCGGATACGACGGCGTCTCGCGCAAAGTTCAGACACCATGGGCCGACGTCCAAGTGGCGCAGTCACTGAACCAGCAGCAGTGGACTGGACCGACCTCGGAAGAGATCACGATCAAGGGCGTGTTGTTTCCTGCGGAATTCGGCGGTCAGAGCTCCTTGTCTGGTATCGTGTCGGCCGCAATGGCCGGCACACCACTGATGCTGGTTTCCGGTGACGCTGACGAAGGGCTGATCCACGGCACGTTCACCATCCAGTCGGTGGATGAGGACCGCTCCTCGCACAACAGCAGGGGCACCGCTCGGCGCAATGCCTACACCATCTCGTTGAAACGGTATGCCGATGGAGACCCGGCCGGCTTCGTGCTGTCCGGTGCCATCGGCTCGATCGTCGCCCCCATTGTGAACCTGTTTGGATAAATGATGAGCACGATCGTAACCACGAAACAGGGACAGACCGTCGATTTGGTCTGCCTCCTTCACTATGGCCGCACGGCCGAAGTCACCGAGATGGTGCTCGCAGCCAATCCGGACATCGCGTCGTTGGGCATCGTCCTGCCGCTAGGCACAAAGGTCGTGATGCCTGCTGCCCCCTTGCGCGAGACGGCGCCAAAACTCGTCAGTTTGTGGGATTAACTATGCATCCGCTCATTGAGGTGAAAATTGATGGCAACCCAGTTGCCGGCGCTTTTTACGAACGTCTCGTTTCGATCACTGTCACTGACAAGGAGGGTCTCTCCTCCGATACGATCGACATCGAGCTGAACGACGGGCCGCCTTCTTTTCTTGCGATCCCTCGCAAAGGGGCGATTATCGACGTGCGCCTTGGATATGGCAAGCTTCGGAGTCTCGGTCAGTACACTGTCGATAAAGTCTCGGCCAAGTGTCTTCCTTATTCGCTTTCCGTTTCTGGGAAGGCGAGGGACATGCGTAGCGGCAAATTCAAAGAACGGCAGGAACGCCATTGGGACAAGGTGAAAGTCAAGGATCTCGTCAAAGAATTGGCGGGGGAGGCCGGACTGGGCGCCTATGTGGACCCTGATATCGGCGAGCACGAATACGACTGGGTCGCTCAGCAGGACGAATCCAACATTCACTTTCTGCGTCGCCTATCCGACCGTCACAACGCCCTATGCAAGGTTAAGGACGGCCGCTTGCTGTTCTCCGCTAGAGGCTCCGGCAACTCAGCATCCGGCCAGTTTATCGGCTCGGTCGTCGTTTCGCCTTCGAAGATTATCCAAGGGACTTGTAGTTTCGAGGCCAACGATCGCACGAAGTATTCGAAGGTCGTCGCCTACTATCAGGACAACGATAAGGCGCAGCGTGTCGAGATCGAGGCCGACGGTGATGCAGATGGCGATAGCGTCTTCCGCATTCCAGAGCCGTTCGCCAGCGTCAAGGAAGCAGACAAAGCCGCCCAGTCGAAGGCGAAAGCGCTCAAGCGAGGCGAGGGGGCTGCATCAGTCACCGTGGTCGGTGACACGGCCATCATCGCAGGAGCTCCGCTACTCTTTGGGGATGTGAGGCCGGGCCTTGATGGCGTGCCTTATGTTATCGACACGGCGACACACACCTATCGAAAAACTGAAGGTTATCGCACGGCCATCAGTGCGAAGCTGTACGATGGCAAGTCTGGCGGGAGCAAGAAATCGGCCGCTAACGACAACGATCCGGATAGCACGTCGGAGACCAGCAAGTCGGAAGACAAGGTCGCACCAAATGCGCCAGCAGGAACGCCGGCTACTCCATCGGAATGGACAGGGCAGCGACGTTACGGTCGAACGGACGAGAACTAACTCGCCATCTCATGTCCGACATCATCGTTCGCAGGCTCGTCAAACACCGGCGTTTCCGCCAGCTCGCGTAGCGTAGCGGCAAGTGCGGCCAATTGCTGGGCGATTTCGATGATCGATAGCGCGGCGAGATCTTCATTCATAGCGTCCTCCTGACTCTTCGGCAGGACGCAAAACAATCTGCCGACCGCCAAGATAGGCCGGCTCTCCCTAAAATCAAAGGGGTATCATGAAACTCCTTCCAGACTGGCGCGCCGTGATCGGTCGCGCTTGGTCGTTGCGGCTTATTGAGATCGCAGCAGCCGCCGACATCATCCTGAACGTCGTGCCCTTCGTGTCTGACTGGCTGCCATGGTGGCTCACCATCGCGCTGCTCGCAGCAGCTTGGGGCGCGCGCATTCTTTCCCAGCCCGAAAAGGAGCCGGCGAATGCCGATCAATAAAATCCTGCCCTCCAAGCGGGCAAAAAGCGCTGTTGCCGCTGTCATGGCTGCGGTCATGGTGGGTACCGCCTCCCTGCTGCCCAGCGGCACGCCAGCGCCTGTCACCCTCGCGGTCGACCACCTCATCAAGCCGTGGG
Source organism: Neorhizobium sp. JUb45 (assembly GCF_004343585.1). Classification (GTDB taxonomy): domain Bacteria; phylum Pseudomonadota; class Alphaproteobacteria; order Rhizobiales; family Rhizobiaceae; genus Neorhizobium. Next base: position 1,261,276 of record NZ_SLYW01000001.1, read on the forward strand.
AAGGCCTGCACACGCGTGCCTACCTTGATATCGTGAAGGTCCCAACGATCTGCTACGGCGAGACCAAGGGCGTGAAACTAGGCCAGACAAAGACGGTGGCGCAATGCGAAATCATGCTCATCACCCGCGTCACCGACGACTATTACCAGCCGCTGACAAAGTGCATCGCAGGATTCACCAAGATGCCGGTGAGCGTGCAGGCGTCCATGATCTCCGGCGCCTACAACTTCGGCGTCGGCGGAATGTGTGGTTCATCTGCTGCCCGCCTTGCGAGGGCTGGCCAGTATCAAGCCGCATGCGAAGCGCAAACGGCGTGGAACAAGGCCGGCGGTCGTGTCGTCAATGGTCTCGTCAAGCGCCGCGAAATGGGTGATGCGCAGCGGATCGGCGAAGCTGAGCTGTGCGTCTCTGGTCTGTCGAGATGATCTTAGCGTTTGCGAAGCTGCTGGGCGTCGATGCCTGGCTTGTGAAGGTCGGCGCGGTATTGCTCGTCGGCCTATCGCTCATGGCAGGCGCGTGGTGGGTTCACGGCAGAATCTACGACGACGGTTATCAGACTGCCTCGGCCAAGTACGAGGCACAGATTGCTGCCGACGCGCTCCAGCGAGCCGAGGCGAGCCTGAACGAACAACGCAGGCAGGCCATCGCCAACAATGCCGCGAAGCAGCGCGAGGCCGAAGCCATCGCCACCCTTGAGGCTCAGGAAGCCGAGAACCTCGAACTAAGTAGGAGGCTGGCCAGTGAAGCTCAGCAAGATCCTGATGCTGGCCGCCCTAGCCTTGGGGCTGGCAGCGTGCAGCGTATCAACCAAGTCCGCTAGCATCGTGCCACCGGCGCCACCGGTGATCGCGCGACCAGACAGCAGCTTACTGAAGGTCTGCGGCCTGCCTGTCGATGTCGGCAAAGGCGCACTCAGTCAGGCGCAAGTCGAGGATCTGTGGATCTCGGACCGGGCTGCACTATTGGCCTGCTACCGGCGCCACACGGCGCTCCGCAATTTCATCATAGACCGCGATAACGCATTGAGAGGTAGCCAGTGACCGGCTCTGAAATCATGGCCGTAGTCGGCTTTTTTGTAATGGTGTCCGGTGCCCTTTGGGGCATCTGGTGGCGCATCGAAGGCAGGGTGAAAGAGGCCAAAGATTCGGCCGTCGGTACCGCTACTGCTGCGCAGGCACTTGCTAACCTTGCTCGCGACGAACTGGCCGCACATCGCCTGCACGTCGCCGAGACATACATTACCAAGGCTGGCATGCGCGAAACCACCGAGCAGCTCATGGAAGCCATCAGCGGCGTCAAGAGCGCCGTCGACGGCATGACGCTTCGCATCGACCGGGTGGTCGAAGGCCAGCCTCGTCGATCCACTACTCGTACTTAAGGAAGCTGAAGCATGGCTTTTTCAGGCGTTCACGTAGTGTGCGCATATGCCGGTTCTCTGGCATTCCAGCGCGCCCCCACACAGCCGATCATCGGCAAGGTCAATTGGTCTGAATCGATATCCTCCGGTTCCATGACCACTAACTCCGCTCCCGGCCTTCACGGCGCTGCCGGGCAGCCTATCTTCCGCATTCGCTCCTCTGCGGAGGTGTGGGTGTCGGTCGGACCTCAACCGGACCCGGTCGGCGGCAAGCGGTTCATCGTTCCTGCTGGTGTTGACTACGACGTTTACGTCGATGTTGGTGACCGCCTTGCTTGGACGTCCGCCTGATGAGTGGCTTACGAGGGCTGGGCGGTGGTCCCAGAGCACTGACTGATCGCAACGTCAGGATGAGCGGCGCGGAGGCAGTCAACAAGCTGCTCCGCGCGTTCCGCAAGGCAGAAGACAACAACCCTTACCAGTTGCCGGAGATGGCGACCCCGCCAACGGTTGCTGTATCAGCGACGACCGACGCCGCCCTTGCCGCATCTATCCCGCTCGCTACGGCTAACGCTCTGACCGCGGCAGCAGCAAAGGTGGCTTGGTATGGCGGCGTTCCTGCCGTTATCGCGAACACCTTCGTGGGCATGCCGGTGGTTAGTAACTTGCCGGCCAACGGCAACCTTGCTTCGCTTGCTAATGCCAATGTGAGCGCCGACCTGTCGATGTATAATCACGCGGCCGAAATTATGACCGACGCGGACACCGTTGAATTCTCGATCTATTGCCGAACCGATCGGAAGGTCATGTTCCAGGTCGACGGACAATATGTCAGCAAGGCCGGCCATGTCGGCGTTACGGCGAGCAACAGCTACAACTTTTTCAAGTTGACGTTCACGAGCAAACGGCCCCGCCGAATCCGCATTCTCATGTCGAACATGTCGGAAGCCGCTAGTTCTCCCACCATGCTCTCGGCGGTTCGATTATCTGCGCTGTCGGCATTCTGGAAGCCGGATCAGTCCGGAGTGCTACGCCTTGGTTGCTACACTGACAGCTACGGCATGGGCGGCGGGACTCAAACCAATTGGGATACTCCGAACGCCGCTTTCACCACGCTCGCTGGTGAACTGCTGGGCATGCGAGATGTTCGCCAGTTGTCGCAGTTCGGTACTGGATACATCGCTACAGGTTCTGGTCGGTCGAAGCTGCTCGCGCAGATCCCCCGATCCATCTCGCAGCAGGGGCCTTGGGACCTCATACTTGTCGCTCACGGCTATAACGATGCCGCGCAAGCGCCAGCCACTGTTCAGGCAGAAGCTCTTGCAGCTCTGCGACTGATCCGCGAGGGTGCGCCGAACGTGCCGATCGTCGTGGTCGGCCCATGGGGAGGCAGGACGGGGCCTAGCGCGGCAGTTGTTGGTGTCGAGAACGCTATCAGTTCTGCGGTCACTGCCTTGGCAGATCCGCTCTGCAGGTTTGCGCCGAACAGTACGGCCGCGCAGCCCTTCCTTTTTGGGACGGGCTACCAAGGCGCGACCAATGCCAGCGGCAACAGCGACGTCTACATCGGCACCGACGGCACGCATTTCACGCCGATCGTCGGCCATGAATATGGCGCATACCGCGTTGCGACTGCAGTGCGAGATGCTGTTGAGGCTATGTTGAAGTAAGGGATTCCCTCGCGGAATCTCCCGGTGTATGCTGCTAGACAGCGGACCAAGTTTGAACGCCCTCTGCCTATCGGTGGAGGGCGTTTTTTTTATTTCAGTTGATGCGCGCCGCCACCTGGTCCGAAATATTGAGTGGACAACCCTAATTTTGCATGCTTACTTTAGACTTCACGCATATCCAGTCTGTGCCCGCCGCCTTGACCAGGTGGCGGGCTTTTTTTGGCATGCGAGCCATTCGGTGACTCTCAGCAGTAATTTTCGCTGTCGCTATCCATCCAAGTGACGGCCTTCGCCCGCTTGAGTAACCGTAGAGCGGACTCGGCAAGGCGTAGGCTTTGAGCCTTGCTTGCAAGCGGTTCCAGCTTTTTTCGAGATCTGGAGCTTATGCGCTCCGACCTTACCGAATTCACGCGCTTTCGCTTCATGTCAGCCTCCAGCAATACACGCAGCATTGTGCTTTCGCAGTCTGAATTCAACTCTAAGGCCGCTATATCGTTAAGCGGTAAGGTTAGCGCGAAAGCATATCCAGCATGTGCCAGCTGCCACCACCATGTGGCGGGATTTTTTCGCGTTCAGGTCTGTCGGGATAGCAAGGGCCGGTTAATCTGTGGGAAAACAGCGGGGGCAGACTTGAACGATAACAATCCAGTCGAAGTTTCAAAGCCTACGACGAAACGTAAACCACCAATCTGGCCTTGGGTTGCGGTGCTGATACTCGTCATCGTCGGCATATTGGTCCACCGCGAACTGACGTTGATGTTTGACGACCTGCAGCGAACAGGCCGAGACTTCATTCAACTATTCGAGTGGCTGCTGTCACTGGTGGATGGCTAAGCTGCTACGCGAAGCGATCAGGCACACCCGGCTTTCAATCCTCCAGCTATATCGATTGGAACTAATCAAGTTTCGTCTTGTTGGACATTCGCATCAACAAAAAACAAGAGGAACACCCAATGATCAAGATTCTCACAGTCGCCGCTCTCTCTCTCGGCCTTGCAACGTCCGCAATGGCTCAGGCATCTGGCGGCTCTTCCGGCACAGGTGGCGACAATGGTGCAGGTTCCGGTAGCTCTAGCGGCGCGAGCGGTTCAAACTCCGGCTCGACTGGCACTGGTGGCGGTAACAACGGCGGGGCGTCGACCGGCGCATCAGGCGGCAAGGCTAGCGACGCGCCGGGTAGCTCGCAGTCGAACTGCGGCGCTCCCGGCGGGACTCAGGGCGCAGCCCAGTCCGGCACGACTTCTTCCGGCTCCACAAATCCAGGAGCAGGCGCTGCCGGCACATCGTGCTGACACCCCGTAAGTAAGGAAGCGCCTCCTGCCCGCCGGCAGGGGGCGTTTTTTCGTTTTTACTGCGGAAAATCTTTCGACGCCTTCGCTGTTGCTAACGTCTTGCCGACTGCATCAAGAGCTTTGACCGTAAAGCGGTAAGTGTGACGCATTGGCGGGCAGGGGCCGCTATAACGAAACGCGCCGTACGGAAGCGATTGCTGGCCTTTGTAATCAACCTTGCCACCGCCGTGGTTGTAACTCATCGCGTCCATATCAACCATTTTGATGTCGAGCTTCACTGTCCCAGCCGGAACGCCTGACAGAGAGATTGGAGGGGATTTGGAGTCGAAGCATTTTTTTGTCGGACCCCATTCAACGGAGGCCTTCATATCGGCAAGGGCCACGGTGGTGAGTGACAATGAAAACAATACGGTAAGGGCGATTCTCATGTGGATCTCGTATGTTGTTGGCAGCGCCACTTTATGGAGTGCATTCCAACTCACAAGTGTGTTTTCTCGTTTCACCCAATAAAGGTGTGTCAAGGTAGGCCGATGCTATCCGCAAGCTCTGCTGCCTCGTTCCGCACGGTACCGCGTTTGTAAGGATAGTGCTCATAGCACCACCATTTTGGTTCATCGTGCCCATGGCGAAAGCCCCAGCCTCCCCACTTGCCGCAGCCTTCCACGATGCAGAAGTGAATATACGGTCCGGCCCCGTCCAATTGGGCTGTACGGCTTTCGTCGCTCATTTTTTTGCCTCGATGAGTATGTTGGCTTTCAGTAGACAAGGGAAGCGAGCTTCGCATTGATCGGTTCCGCGACGGTCGCAGCCGATAGCCATTATTCGGCGAAGCTCGACGAACTCCGTCTCGGCACCAAGCTTCTTAACCAGCTGTTTTCGATCATAGACGCCGTGGCGGTCGCACCGGTGGCAAACCATTTCGATCTTGTCGCCGCGGAAGTCGCGCAGTTTGGGAAGGCTCACAGCGCCACCCTCCATGGGTCTTCTTGTTCTTCGATAGATGTCATGTGGCCTGTTGCGTTGCACGCGTTTACCTCAACGTCAAAACTCTCAGCTGCGCGAACACGCATGAGCTCTAGAAACCAGCGGGGCCGACCAATGCCGGGAACGGGTAGGGGTTCAGAAGGAAGGGGTGACACCCGCCATCTCGTCATCGAGGCGGTCGGGCTTCCGAAGTCTGTGGCTTCTTGCTGGCGCCGCCACCGACGAATGATAAGCCCGGTTGCTCCAGACTGCTCTGCGGCGAGTTGGAAGCGTCGGCTGGCGACCATCGGCAGGCGCACCAGTTCAGCGACAACAACTGCTACGCCGCGATACCGCAGGCCTTCCTCGGCGCATTCAATCACGCCTTCTTCATCTTTGGATTCGACGAAAATCACGCGGTCCATGCTGAGGCCGACCTGCACCAAGGATGGCGCGAAAAGATCGGTGCGAGTTAGACACCATATCACCGGGCCGGGTATCCGCGCTGCTATCCCTGCCGTAAACAGCGCCGACACTGCCCCGCACACTACATCGGTTCCGCCGCCCGCAATCTCGTGCGTCGCTCCGAGCGCCAATCCGCCGCCAGGCAACCGGCTATCAATTTCGGGCACTCCGAAAGGGACCGTTTGGCGCTGACGCACAGCTCCGCCGGCGATCTGGTCGATGCGCTCCTGTAGATCTGCGATGACGGTGCGATTAATTCTCATGATCTCACAATAGGCTTTTGTTCCTATTATGTTCTCATTGATAGTGGAGTCAACGGCCTGTTCGCGGTGACCGCGTAGCCAACTGAAACTGCTAATTTATATGTTCAGAATGGGCTGTGGTTACGCAGTGGATAAACCATTTTTGCCAAGGCTGGCTTTAAACGCACAAAGCCCCGCGCATGTCGGTACGCGGGGCAATGGCGCGGCCAGCTGACGCATCGTCAAGATCAACCGGCGCGATTTCAAAACCGTGATCACCGAAATACGTTCCGAGATTATTTAACTTTTGCTTCAGGCGATTCACCGTCTCTAAGATTTGCCTGAGTTCCTCGTCTGTGCCCATGCCGAGTGCCAAATTTTCTGCGACCTCGACAACAGCTGCCAGGGTTTCGGCCTCTGTCCAGCCGGCTTTCATCGCGTCGGCAATAAGCTCCTGCAACTGCCCTTCGATCGCCTCCTCACATTCGATGAAGCGGTCGGAAGAATTCGCGCGGGGTTTATCCATGCCGCCCAACGAACTCAACCGCAAGCAGTTCCCCTCAGTATCACAAATCTTGACAAATTTGTAAATCTATTGTAGTGGTAGTTCATGGCCTCACCAGCCAAATTCACCACACAGAGGAGGCCGTCATGACCAGATTCAGACGCATTGCGTTCGCATCCGTCGCTGTATTACTCAGCGGTATCGCCTACTTTGCCGCCCCTACAGTAGCGGCCTACACCGAAAAGTTCACTGCCGCGCCGGTTACAGCCGCCGCGACGGTCAAAGTCGTCACAAAGACCGGCCACGGTTCGGGTGTGCACATCGGCACAGGATTTGTTCTGACTGCTGCGCACGTCGCCCGCGACGTGAAGTCGGTGCAATTGGTGACGAAGGACGGTCAGTCACGCCAAGCCGACGTCCTGTGGATCAACGATGAATACGACATTGCGCTGCTGCGCACGTCGCCCGCGACGTTGCCTGCCGCTCACCTGGACTGCGGTCGTATGGATGTCGGGGCGGTCATCGAGGCCATGGGCAATCCTCTGGTCGTCGATTTTGTCTCGGCCTACGGCAAGATTGCCGGCGACCCTCGGAAGCAGGGTCCTTGGAAGTCGGTCTACGTCACAGACATCACGACCGTGAAGGGTATGAGCGGTGGCCCGGTATTCTCGTCATCTGGCGATGTCGTCGGCATCACCGTCGGTCTGCTGTCTGACGCTACAGGGCTGATCCCGATCGGCGTGCGATTTGGCTTCGTCGTGCCGTCGTCCGATGTTTGCGCGCTGTTGGGGCGGGTGTCTTGAGGGCGCTTTTCGGGGTTCGCCTTCATGCTGGCGAGCCGGAATTGCCCACCAAACTTCGAGCTTACACAGGCAGTTTGCTATCCAAAAACGCAGGTGGCGAAGCACTCAACAACTACACCGATCATGCGCTGGCTCGCTGGTACGGGGTGTCGTTCAAACTCAGGTGGTTTGCCGGCCTTTGGATATTCGGGAGCACCACCTACCCATCTGAGCGCGGACCACTTCCGCGATAACCACCACACCATCACAAAGAGGAGACTTCCATGTCCGACCCAATCGTCGTCGATATCGGCGCCGCAATGCAGATGCTCGAGGCCAATCCGGAATTGGCGCGTAAAATGAACGAGCTCGTGCTCGGTCCAGTGATTGCCGAGCAGCTGGCTTCCCGTGAGGAGCTGATCAATACGCTGGGAGAGGCGCTGACCTTATCGCTCGACAACATGCAGGCGGCATCAGACCTGTTCGAGGATGGCCACAACGGAGAGGCGTGGGAATACGTCTCATCCGCCCAGCTGGCCACGAAGAAGGCTGTCGCCGAGTTTCGCGAGTATGCTGGCCAGCAGGAGGTTGCATGAAACCGTTGCCTAAACCAACGATTCAGCTCCCCAGCGAGGCGAAAAACCCACGCGCCGACCACAAGAGCTTGCGAGACGAATTCGCCGGGCAGGCCCTGATGGGCTTGGTGGCTTTCAGCCGAAACGACACTGAGGACAACCGCCCAGAGCATTTCGCACGTTGGTCATATGCTCTTGCCGACGCAATGCTTGCCTACCGACATCAGGAGACCACCACTTGAAGACCAGCCCAGAAGAACTGCAGCGCAGAGCGGATGCCTATCGCGAGCACGGAACGCTCGTTAAGGCCGCCGCCGCGCTCGGCATCAAGAAGTCGGCACTGCATGACAGTATCAAACGCGCCGCCGAGGTTGGAATGCTCGGCACGAAACCAGTGTTGCCGGGATTCCGGATCAGCCAGATCACCAACACGCCGAATGGTGACTTCATACAACAGAAGCCAGAGAAGGGCGAAGAGTTCGAAGTTCCGGCAGGACACACGGTCAAAGGCGTTTCGGCGCTCGTCGATGCTGAAGGCCGGACCATTCAGCAATGGGTGAAGACGCGCAATGACGGTCAGGATCAGGCGTCGGCTTTAGCTGCGGCCGTTGAGGCGTTCAAAGACGAGATTCCGCGTGCGGCGCCTACCGCAGTGCCGGAGCACACCATTGCCGACCTTCTCAATCAGTACACTATCACAGACCATCACCTCGGTGCGCTTGCCTGGAATGAGGAGACTGGCGCTGGTGACTATGACCTCCGTATCGGCGAGCAGCTCGTCATAGATTGGTTTGCCGCTGCAATAGCGCAGTCTCCGCCGGCTGAGCGCGCAGTCTTCGCTCAGCTTGGTGATTTCCTGCACTATGATTCGTTCAAGAGCGTCACCCCTGAACATCAGCACCAGCTCGACAGCGACAGCCGCTATCCGAAGATGGTGCGTGCGGCGATCCGTATTGTGAGAGCGGTAATCGCCATGCTGCTCCGGAAGCACAAGTATCTGGATGTCGTCATGTGCGATGCCAACCACGACCCGGCGGGCGAGGTCTGGCTGCGCGAAATGCTAGCGGCGTTCTATGACCAAGAGCCACGCGTGAAGGTCGATACCAATCCCGGCACGTACTCGGTCATCGAGCATGGCGACGTTTCGCTGTTCTACCATCACGGGCACCGTCGCGGCACCAAGAACGTCGATTCCATTCTCGTCGGCAAGTTCCGGAAGATCTATGGCCGGACCCAGTTCAGCTACGCGCACACCGGACACAAGCATTCCGACGAGCTTCGCACCACTGATCTAATGAAGGTGGAGCAACACGAAACGCTCGCGGCGCCGGATGCCTACGGCTCGAACTGGCTCTCAGGCCGGTCGGCGAAGGTCATCACGTATCACAAGGATTTTGGCGAGGACGGTCGCGTCACGCTCTCGGCGGCCCGCGTGATGGGCGCTGCCAAGATGACGGCTGCCAACGACAACGTGCCGGCGGAGCAGAAGAGGGTGGCCTAAAGCGGATTGTCGTTGGCCGTCAGGTGGTGGAGGATTGCCGCCCTTACTTCAACGTCCGCGGCTCCGCACTGCTTTGAAATCTCTTCGATGGCCAGATCGACATTGGCGACAATTGGGTCTTTGAGGACCTCGTGCAGCATTGGCCCGAAAGGCCCGAATGAGACTAGCTCTGAACTGCCGTGCAGCCCGGTCTGAACCAGGATCTCCGCGTACGGCCCTTTGAAACTCGACTTTACAATTTTCATTGCCGCCACTCACCAAAACCTAAATGAGATTTTATATCGCATCTAGGTAGCAGGCAATAGCTTTACCACGCCGCCGGCCACCAACCGGCGGCAACCACCACCACAGAGGAGACTGAAATGAGCACCAGAGACGATATCTCTGAAATGTACCGCAACCCTGCCTATCGCGAGGCCATGCTCGCCAACGACAACTCGGCGCTCGCCTATTCCCACGCCGCCGCCATAAACATTTTCGCGGCCGACTGCCATGCCCGCAGCCGCAAGGCTGGCTGGTACACCGACCTCGCCACAGGCAAGGCGCTCGATCGCAACGTGCCGGAGATGCTTTGCCTGATCCATTCCGAGATCAGCGAGGCCATGGAGGGCTTCCGCAAGAAGTTGCAGGACGACAAGCTGCCGCATCGGAAGATGATGGAGGTCGAGCTGGCCGACGCCATGATCCGCATCGGCGACCTGGCCACCTTCATGGGCTACGACCTTGGCGGAGCGATCGTCGAGAAGATGGCCTACAATGACAACCGCGAGGACCACCGCGTGGAAAATCGGCTTAAGGCCGGTGGGAAGGCGTTCTGATGTCGGTTGTCATCAACAACATCTCACGCCACGGCGATTTGCGCGGGCTCAATCAGTACGAGGTCCGTATCAACAATGATCTAGTGATTGCGCGTTTCAGTCACGTTCGAAGTGAGGGACTAGCCGCCTGCCTACGCAAGGCGGCGGACGCTGTCGCTGCTGTCGAGAAGGAGGCCGCATGATGCTGATGCGCAGAGAGCAGCCAGTGCCGGCCGAACTCGCTATACCGGATTCGCAAAACCATTATAACGACGACATCGCCACCACCACCTTCGCGCCGCTCGACAAGTACGTCGCCGCGAACGACAACCATCAGGGCGGCCGCTACATCGGGCTGGGCCGGGCCGCACCCGCTCAGCCAGAGCGCTACGGCGATTTCATGCAGACCTATGTCGGCAAGAAGTTCTGGCCGATGGATCCGCGTGTCGAGGATGTCGATATCCGCGACATCGCTCACAGCCTCGCAATGCAGTGCCGATACGCCGGTCACTGCCGTCGCTTCTACAGTGTGGCGGAGCACTGCGTCATCATGGCCGACTGGCTGCTGCCACGATACGGCAAGCGCGTTGCGCTGCATGCCCTCCTGCACGATGCCAGCGAGGCTTACCTTGTCGATATCCCTCGACCGGTGAAGCCGTACCTTGGCGGCTACAAGGCGGCTGAGTTGCGCGTCATGCAGGTGGTCCACGATGCCTTCGGCCTCAACTGGATCATGCCGCCGGAGGTCAAGATGGCCGACGAGCGGATAATCGCCGACGAGTTGGTCAACCTGGAGCCGATGGAGTGGCATGCGAAGTGGGACGATCCGTTGGGCGTGCCGCTGCGATACTATTCGCCGGAGCGGGCCGAGCACGAGTTTCTCGTGGCGTTCAGCTTCCTGAGTGGGGAGGCCGCATGAAAAGCGACGACTACAAGCCCTCGGTCGATTCCTTCTTGAAGGAAGTCGCCGACCACAAGATGACCGGCCATGTCATTCACGGTGCTTATCGGCACATTACATTCAGCCGTCCCGGCTCTTCGGTCTACCGTTTTCATCTGACAACGTGGCCGGGTTACCTCGCGATTTCGGGAGATATGGGAAGCTTCGTGTTCTCGCGGCTGCCAGACATGTTCGAATTTTTTCGCGATAAATGGATCAATCCCCAATATTGGGCGGAGAAGATCCAAGCGACCAACAAGCACGGCGGCCATCGAAAGTTCAGCTTTGATCGCCTCAAAGCGGCGGTAGAGGCCGACTTCAACAACTGGGACTTCGATGATGAGGAGCAAAAGGCAGCTGCGTGGAAAGCGGTCACCGACGATCTGTTCGATGAAGCCGAAAGCAGCGACCTGCAGTTCGCCACCAGCACGGTCATGGACTGGAAGTGCCCGGTAACCGGTCAGGAGTTCCGCGACTTCTGGGAGCACGATCTGGAGGATTACACCCACCATTATATCTGGTGCTGCAGAGCCATCCTTTGGGGAATCGAGCAGTTCGACGCGGCCACCGCTGAAAAGGAGAAGGCGCTGGTCGAGGCGGCACGGCTCGTTCGCGTGCCTGAATGGAAGGAGGCTGCGTGATGGCGCTCACCCGACTGACACGAGAGCTTGCCGTCAACACGGACCATGTCGCCAGCGTTCACTGGGATCGCGGCTACGGCAGCACGCAACTCGTCATCACAATGCAGGACGGCACGAAGCACTTCATCAAGGACAGCTCAGGCTACACCGGCGGCGATGATTGCTACGCAATCGAAAGGAAGCTGCTCGATGCGTGAGATACCAATCTCGGCTGCCAAGCGGATCGCTGATGACTACGGCTACGACCAAGTAGTCATCTACGCGCGCCGCTGCCACGATTCGCCGGAACCGCACGGCGAGCACCTGACTACCTACGGCAGGACTCGAGAGCACTGCGGCGTGGCGGCCCGCATGGCCGACGCTCTCAAGAAATTCATGGGGTGGAAGGCATGACAAGCACCATCAAACCCGGCGACGACATCGTCTGCATCGACGACGGCATCTACCAGGAGCAATATCTCGGCATCAAGGAAGGGCAGACCTACAAAGCCAGGTGGGTCGGCGCGGTCACCAGCTACATGAACGGCGACTACATCGGCGTTCGGCTGGAGGGCATCAACCGAGGCGTCTGCCCTCAATTCGGCGAGGAGGATCCGCCGTTCAACGTTCGCAGGTTCCGGCCGGTGGTGAAGCCAGGTACGCCAGCGAGAACACTTGAGGAGGCACTATGACCATTGAATCAAAAGACACCGGCTGCCTTGCCGCTATCCCAACGGAACTGCGTGCGCTCGGCTCAGCAATCGGCATCACGGCCGCCAACGACAACCCGGCCCACCTCCCATCCACCAACCCAAAGCGCGCGTTCGGCGTCCGTAAGCCGTCGGCGCAATTTATCCCACCGGTGGCCATTATTGAGGAGAGCGCAGTCATGGCGCTCGGAGCGGCGAAATACGGTGCGTTCAACTGGCAGGATGATCCGGTCGACGCCACCACGTACTATAGCGCGGCGATTCGCCATTTGCTGCAGTGGTTCTCAGGTGAGGACCGGGATACTGAAAGCGGCGCCTCGCACCTTGCTCACGTCAGGGCATGTATGGGCATCCTGCTCGACGCGCAGGGTGCCGGCACTTTGATCGACGATAGGCCGAACTGCGCGTCGGCCGGCGATGCGATTGAGAGATTGAAGAAGGCGGTGTAGCCTTAACCAACGACAAGGGTGACGCCTATTCATGGCGTCACCAGCACGTTGCGAGCGACGAAAGATTGTGCATTATCCTCCCATCGTCAGGAGGTTCAAGTGAGTGCATATTTCGAGATAGCTTACGCCGCTGCCGCTAACCGGTTGTGCCTCTTTACAGGCACAGGCTTCTCTAAGGCGCTAAGCGCAAATGCGGCTCCGGGCTGGCAGGAGCTACTCGAGCAGGTCTGCGATGCGAAGTTTAAGAGCGCGGACATTAAGAATGCCCTTTTCCCGAAGGGTGCGAGTAATCCGCTTCAGCTCGACGAGGCAGCACAAGTTCTCCAGCTCGAGCTCAATAAGCAGGGGGTCAACCTGCATGAAGAGGTTGCTGCCATTATTCGAGCGATCAAGCTTGGTGGAGCTTACCCCGAAACCGAGAAGTTTCTGAAAGAGCGCTCGCTGCGGATAGTCACTACGAATTACGATAAGCTAGCTGAGGAAGTCGCAGCAACAGACTGCTTGTCGCTCTCTCCAGGCCGGCCTGTACCGCGTTCAACAAGTCGCGTGAAGGTTTATCATGTGCATGGCTCCGTTGATGTTCCGGGACGCATGGTCGTAACTGCTGACGACTACTTCAACTTCATGCATTCCGAGTCATACTTTTCGCGGAAGCTGAGCACCGTCTTGCACGAGAACACCGTGGTCATCCTAGGTTATTCCCTTGGCGACACCAATCTGAAATCGATACTGAACGACTATCGCGGGTTCGTAAGAACCCATGCCGTGAGTAACAGCATTTTTCTCGTGTCACGAAAGCCCGTAGATCGCCGGATCGCCGACTATTACTCCAATTGCTATGGGATCCGCGTCATAGATAACACGGAAGTGGAGGAGTTCTTCGGCGCAATTAACGGGCAGCTGGAAGAAGCCGTACAGGTTAGCAAGACGATAGAGGTTATCAAACGGGTCTTATACGAAGGTAGGGTTTTCAAGGAAAAGTACATCAAGATCGAGTCCTCGTTTTACGAGATCGTTTCTGCCATAGGAGCAGTGGGAGAAAGTCTGGAGGCCGAAAGAGTTGTCAAAACTTTCGCAGATATTATCGCGAAGAAGATGAAGGCTTGCGGAGAGAGCGGCGCATGGTCGCAGTATGAGCAACTGGCGTCGTGGCTGACCTACCTTGGCAGCTTGATTGACGTACGCGGTACCGCTGTGGAGACTACATTCCTAGATGCAGTAAAATTTTCGATGGAAAAAATGAGTCGACGCCAAGCATACGGCTACTCGTGGCGAGCCTTCAGTGTCTGGGACTCCAGATGGAGCAACGTAACTGCCGACAATCGGTCTCTGATAACTACTTACATCAAGAAAAAATCGAGCGACCCCGACGCGCTTCACATTGTCGCTAGGGGATGAGGGCACATCTTCGGAGACCATGTGTGTGAGCGCGGATGCGGAGATGAAGACCTGGTCATCGCGAAAGACAATGACCCAGATGCCCTGTTCGGCAAGGTCGACGGGGCGCTGCGTCGGTATGGATAAATAGGGAGGGGCGGTCTTCGGGCCGCCCTTTTGCTATTTCAGCTCAGCGCCCCTCCAGCCACCACCCGATAAGGCCGGCCATGCGCCCGCCCCATGACCCACAGATCGTAGGTCTCGCGCCCCTTGGCGCTCCGGCGTCGATCCAACACGATCGCCGATAGCTCGCCGCATTTGACGGCTGAGCCGATTCGAAACTTCCAAGAAGCCTGATAAACTCGCCGTGGTCTGGACGGCGTTTCTGCGTATGCGACTGCTACTGACATGTGATCAAGCCTGCCTTAGCGTCTCGGTGGGCGGCACCGAAGCCGGGGGTTGAACACGCGCTTCACAGACGCGCCGACGCACTTTTAGCCGAAGCCTGGACATGGCACATCGCCCCCGGCAAAAAGCCTTGGCGAATGCGTCCAGCCGCTAAGCTGCGCATAGGTTCGGCAAACCGTTGATCGGTTGGCCTATGTGAAGTCAGGGTGTTCAAGCCCATCGCCGTTATAAGCGAATTAGTTAACGCTGCAATATATGAATTTGAGGGGGTGGGTTGTGAGGGTGGCGAGGGCTCCACCAAAGTTATCTTGCGCATCCAAAATTTGCGCCTTACTATACGGAAAATACAGTCAAGTCGTACGAATGTCAGTTTGCAAACGAACGATAAGGCATTGAATTTTGGTAGAGCGTTTTGGAAGTAGTTTGCAACTACCTAATCAAAATCATTACTTAAAATCCTGACTTTTAATCAGTAGGTCCAGGGTTCGAACCCCTGCGCTCTCACCACCTTACCGGTTTCCGATTTCGATCATGCGACATTTCCAAGTCGCATGGAAGTCGGAAATATTGGGTGGTTTCCTTCCCTCATTTCACAAATGTCCTCAAAGCCTCTTGCCGATATGCGGAACACAAGCCGCGCAAGAATCGTTGATTGTCGCCGCCGAATTTCCCGGCCTGTAACGAGGAGACCATCCATGAGCATTTTCAGCAAGATCAAGAACGCCATCTGGGGACATCCGGCCGCCGCAGCGACCCCATCGGCATCCGCGACAGCAGCGGCTTCGCCGGAACCGGCCGTGACCAGTGCCGCGCCCGTTGGTGGCACGGCGCCGGTCGCGCCTGCGACCTCGGGCACTTCTGCCGCGTCTTCGCCGGCGAGCACGGCTGCCGCCTCGAGTCAGCCGGTCGATATTGCGCCGATCCTCGAAGCGGCCGTCAAGAGCAGCGGGCAGAAGCTCGATTGGAAACGTTCGATCGTCGATCTGATGAAGGCGCTGGGCATGGATGCGAGCCTCGCAGAGCGAAAGGAACTGGCAGATGAACTGGGTTATACCGGCGAAAAGAACGGTTCTGCAGAAATGAACACCTGGCTTCACAAGGCGCTGCTCAAGAAGCTGGCGGAAAACGGCGGCAAGGTCCCGGCTGATCTGCTGGACTGAATTCCGAGCAATCGATGAATCTTGTCGTGAGCCCGCCGCGTGCGGGCTTTTCGCTTTGTAGGAGGTCACAGCACGACTGGCATTCGTCAACACGCGCCATCCTGCCGCATTCCCGCGGCATCTCCCGTCGCCTATCCCTTGCGCCGTCAAGGGGCCGTAGCTCAGCCGGGAGAGCGCCGCAATCGCACTGCGGAGGTCGGCGGTTCGATCCCGCTCGGCTCCACCAGATTTTCCAGTGCGCCGGTTTTCCAGCTCTGATTTTGCCATGCGAACCGATGCGCCGGAAAAGGTGATTGGCAGGCATGTGTCTGCGGGTCTAGGAGAGATGCGCATCCGCTGGTCTGGAGTGTTTTGTTGTCGATTGCCGAAATCTCATTGCTGAGCGCCTTGTTCGCGGGAGCCCTGTCCTTCCTGTCGCCCTGCGTATTGCCGCTGGTGCCGCCTTATCTCTGTTACATGGCCGGTGTGTCGGTCGATCAGTTCCGTGGCGGCAAGGCCGATGGGCCGGTCGTGGTCAGTGCGCAAACCAAGCGGGCGATCCTTTTTTCGGCCTTCTGCTTCACGCTCGGTTTTGCCACAGTGTTTGTGGCGCTCGGCGCCGGTGCCTCGTCGATCGGCGTTCTGCTGCGCCAGCATCTCGATATCCTGTCGAAGATCGGCGGCATCATCATCATCATCATGGGCCTGAATTTTCTAGGCCTTTTCCGCATCGGCATGCTGGCCCGCGAGGCGCGGTTCCAAAGCGGCGGCAAACCGGCGACGCTGTCGGGTGCCTATGTGATGGGGCTTGCCTTTGCGTTTGGCTGGACACCGTGTATTGGCCCGGTGCTCGGCGCCATTCTCGGCGTTGCCGCATCGCGCGATACGGTCGGCGAGGGCGCCATGCTGCTTTCCGTCTATTCGCTCGGTCTCGCCGTACCTTTCTGGATCGCGGCGGGTTTTTCAGGCGCGTTCATGCGGTTCTTGGGTCGTTTCCGCCGCCATCTCGGCATGGTGGAAAAGCTGATGGGTGGGCTCCTGGTGGTGACGGGTATCGCCTTCCTGTTTGGCTTCATCAGTTCGATGGCGTTCTGGTTCCAGCAGACCTTTCCGATCCTCAGCCAGATCGGTTGAGGGCACGCCATGCTGGCCATCATCACGCTGCTTCTGCCGTTCTTCGGGCTGATCGTGATCGGCTATATTGCAGCGCGGGCGGTGAAACAGCCGGCCGAGGCGCTCGGTTACATGAACGTCTTCATCGTTTACGCGGCGCTGCCGGCTTTGTTCTTCAAACTGGTGGCGGCAACACCCTTTCATGATCTGACGCGGATAGACTTCATCGCCAGCGATATCGGCGCCACCTATCTGCTGTTTGCCGTGCTTTTTGCGATCGGCTTGCTGGTGCGGCGCGCGACGTTCGGCGACAGCACCATTCAGGCCTTTGGCGGTTCCTATGGCAATATCGGATATATGGGGCCGGGGCTTGCGTTGATCGCTTTCGGCGAGGCGGCTGCCGTGCCGGTGGCGCTGATCGTCTGCCTGGAAAACGCCATGCATTTTATCGTCGCGCCGGCCATGATGGCGCTGGCGGGTGGTGACCGGCGCAAACGTGGGGAGGTGGCGATCGGCGTGGTGCGCAGCGTCATGCTGCACCCGTTCATCCTGTCGACGATTGCCGGCTTTCTGGTGGCCGGTTTCGAATGGCCGATACCTGCGGCGGCCTCACGTCTTGTCGATATGCTGGCGCAGGCAGCGGCGCCTTGCGCACTGTTTGCCATGGGCGCGACACTGGCGCTGCGGCCGATCCGCCGCGTGCCGGTGGAGATCGGTTATCTCGCGATGGCCAAACTGATCGTGCACCCGCTGCTGGTCTATGGCGTGCTGACGGCGGTCGGTGGTTTCGAGCCTGTCTGGGTGCATGCGGCGATGCTGCTGGCCGCCCTGCCGACGGCGACCAACGTGTTTGTCATCAGCCAGCATTACGGCCTGTGGCAGGAGAGGGCGTCCGCCACCATTCTCATCACCACGCTGCTTTCGGTGGTGACGCTGCCGCTTTTCCTCTACCTGATCGAGTTAGGCCTGTTTCCGGTGTGAGGATGGCTTGAAGGTGCGCAGCAGGTCGCGAAAACCGCGGCCCGGCTCGACACCTTCGCGCATCAGCAGATTGCGCAGCGGGCCGATGCCGGAGAGCAGGTGCAGGCCACCGGCGCGCGCCAGTTGCATCGGCAGGAAATCCGACAGAAGCGAACGGTTGAGCAGATCGACCCCAAATGTGCGGGTCATGATATCCGGCCGGCGGCGGCGTTCGAAACGGTCGCCGGTATCGGCAGAAATATCGCGGCCATCGGCATTGCCGACGAGATCGACCAGAGTCATGACATCGCGCAGCGAGAGGTTGAGGCCCTGCGCGCCGATCGGCGGGAAGGCGTGCGCGGCTTCGCCGACAAGAGCGATGCGGCCTTTGCCAAAGCGTTTTGCCATCAGGCTGGAGAGCGGCCAGCTTTGCGCGCCGGCTTCCACCGTAACCTTGCCGAGGATGGATTGCATGCGGCGCTCGACTTCGAGAGACAATTGTTCAAGCGGCAGCGCCAACAGGCGTTCGGCCGTCTCCGGCGTCACCACCCAGACGAGGCTGGAACGGCGGCCGGGAAGCGGTACCTGCGTGAACGGGCCGGTTTCGGTGTGGAATTCGGTAGAAACATTGCCGTGCGGCAATTCATGGGAAAAGTTCAGAACGACGGCCGATTGCGGATAGGCCCATTTCTTCACGTCGATGCCGGCGCCGTTGCGCAGGATGGAATTGCGGCCATCAGCACCGACGGCCAGCGCGACGTCGAGCGTTTCCCCGTCACCAAGGGTCAGCGTCACCTTGTCGGTCGCCGGCTCCGCTTTCTCCACGGTGGTGTCGATGCGGCGGATATTCACCTCATTGGCCACGGCATTTTCCAGCACGTCGGAAAGCGCCTTGTTCGGAATGTTGTAACCGAAGGCGGCAAGGCCGAGTTCGGCGGCGCGGAACTGTGCCGGCGGCGCACGCAGCAGGCGGTCGGTGCCATCGATTATCTGCATGACCTGCAGGCCGGCGGAAGACGGCGCGATCTGGCTCCACAGGCCGAGGCGGTCCATGAAGCGGATCGACTGGTCCATCAGTGCCGTGGTGCGCTCGTCATTGCCGGCTTTCACCGGGCCGATCAACGCCACCTTGCGGCCGCTGCGGGCCAGAGCCAGTGCCGCCACGCTTCCGGCCAGTCCGTGTCCGACGACGGCTATCTCGACATCATGCATGGCAGAACTCCTTATTGCTTACCCTCATTTATGCGTTCCGGGCTTACTTATCCATAAGCGATTTTGCCGCTTTTAACCGTCGCATCACGCGGATGGTTGCATTGGCTGGCGATTGGTCGCATACCGCTTTGCTTATGGAAGAGACGGGGACACCTTTTGATCAGGCGCATCTTTAACTACAAGAAGGTTCCCTACGCGGAAATCCGCGCCTTCTCCGTCCATATGCTGACGGCGTCCGGTTCTTTTTTTGCTTTCCTCGGCGTTGTCGCCGCGTCGGAAATGCGTTTCGTGGACATGTGGTGGTGGCTTGGCCTGGCGCTGTTCATCGACGGCATTGATGGACCCATCGCCCGAAAAGTGCGCGTGCGCGAAGTGCTGCCGAACTGGTCGGGCGACATGCTCGACAACATTATCGACTATGTCACCTATGTTCTGCTTCCGGCCTTTGCCCTCTATAAGAGCGGCATGATCGGCGAGCCATGGTCGTTCGTGGCGGCTGGCCTGATCGTGGTCTCCAGCGCCATTTATTACGCCGACATGGGCATGAAGACCGACGAATATTTCTTCTCAGGCT
The DNA here is from genome assembly GCF_004343585.1 of Neorhizobium sp. JUb45. GTDB lineage: Bacteria > Pseudomonadota > Alphaproteobacteria > Rhizobiales > Rhizobiaceae > Neorhizobium. The sequence goes on from NZ_SLYW01000001.1 coordinate 1,280,927, forward strand.
TCCCGGTGGTCTGGAACATGGTAATCTTCACCCTGTTCGTGATCCAGCCGAGCGCGACGACGGCGATGATCATTGTCGTGGTATCGGTTTTCCTGACCTTCCTGCCGATCAATTTCCTGCATCCGGTCCGCGTCAAGCGGCTGCGGCCGCTCAATCTGGGGATATTCTTCCTCTGGTGCGGCCTCAGCGGTTATGCGCTGCTGCTGCATTTCGACAGCCCGGCATGGCTGGTCTGGGGCGTGGTCATCACCGGGCTTTACCTCTACGTCATCGGTGGCGTGCTGCAGCTTTTCCCCAAGCTCGGTTCGTCCAAATAAGATCTGTGCCCCGATCGTCTTTGCAGTTGTGCATGGCAATAAAAAGAGCTTGAATGTTTTTTAGGCGTTGATACGGAAACGTCTTTGCAGATGTCACCATCAGGGCAGCAGGTTTCTTCAGAAAACCGCCCAGGGTGAATGAGGGGAATTGAGTGAGTTCATCGCAGGATCAGGGAGAGCCTTCGCTTCTTTCGGTTCGAAGGCTGACCAAGCTTTTCGGCAGTTTTGCCGCATGCGACGGGATCGATCTCGATATCGCCCCCGGTGAAATCCACGCGCTTCTCGGCGAAAACGGCGCCGGCAAATCCACACTCGTCAAAATGCTTTTCGGCGTGTTGCAGCCGAGTGCCGGGCAGATCCTCTGGCAGGGCCAGCCGGTTTCCATTGCGTCGCCCGCTCAGGCGCGCGAACTCGGCGTCGGCATGGTGTTCCAGCATTTTTCGCTGTTCGAGGCACTGACCGTCGGCGAGAACATCGCGCTGTCGCTCGATCCGAAAATCTCGCTGTCGAAAATTTCCGATGAAGTGGCGTCGCTGTCGCGAGCCTATGGCCTTCCGCTTGATCCCAAGGCGCATGTGGCCGATCTTTCGGTCGGCGAGCGTCAGCGCATCGAGATTGTTCGCGCATTGCTGCAGAACCCGAAACTGATCATTCTCGACGAGCCGACATCGGTGCTGACGCCGCAGGAAGCGGAGCGGCTGTTCGAAACGCTGTTCAAGCTGAAGGCAGAGGGCCGTTCGGTTCTTTATATCAGCCACCGGCTGGACGAGGTGCGGCAGATCTGCGACCGCGCCACCGTGCTGCGTCACGGCAAGGTAACGGGCACCTGTGACCCGAGACAGGAAACGCCGGCATCGCTGGCGCGGATGATGGTGGGCAGCGATGTTGCCGCCGTGCATCGCGAAGAGCTTGGCGCGACCGGCGAGACGCTGCTTGAAGTGTCCGGCATGTCGGTTGCCGCACGCACGCCTTTTGCCGTTTCGCTGAAAGACGTTTCCATGACCGTGCGGGCCGGCGAAGTGCTGGCGATCGCCGGTGTGGCCGGCAATGGGCAGGGCGAGTTGTTTGACGCGCTGTCGGGCGAATATCCGGTCCCGGACGATAATTCTGTCAAAATTCGTGGCAAGGCTGTCGGGCGCACGCGCATCAACGGTCGCCGTCTGCTGGGGGCTGGGTTCGTGCCGGAAGAGCGGCATGGCCATGCTGCGGTGGCGCAGATGTCGCTCTCCGACAATCTGCTGCTGGCGCGCGCGCATTCCGACCGCAAGGCGTTTCTTTCCAGCGGATTTGCCAAGGTGATCCGCCACGGTGCGGTGAAGGCTGCTGCTGCCCGCATCTGTCAGGCCATGGATGTGCGCAAGAGCGGCGAAGATCCCGCTGCCGGCTCGCTGTCGGGCGGAAACTTGCAAAAATTCATCGTTGGGCGTGAGCTTGATCGCCAGCCATCCGTGCTGGTAGTCAACCAGCCGACCTGGGGCGTCGATGCGGGGGCAGCAAGCCGCATCCGGCAGGCGCTGATCGATCTGGCAAATTCCGGTTCCGCCGTGGTGGTGATCAGCCAGGATCTCGACGAGATTTTTGAGGTCGCCACGTCGATTGCGGTGATTTCCGAAGGCAGGCTTTCAAAAGCCTATCCCGCCGGGGAATTGTCTCTGGAACGCATCGGGCTTCTGATGGGCGGCATTCACGATTCCACCAGAAATGCCTCTCAGGCAGAGGAGGCGGCGCATGCGCATTGAACTGGAACGGCGCGCGCGTGCCTCGACCGCTTTTGCCGCCATTTCGCCATTGCTGGCACTGGTGCTGACGCTGGTTTTCGGCGGGCTGATGTTCTGGCTGATGGGCAAGGACCCGATCGCCACGCTCTACACATTCTTCGTCGAACCGCTTTTCGATGTCTGGTCGCTGCATGAGCTGGTGATCAAGGCTGCGCCGTTGATCCTGATCGCCGTCGGCCTGTCAATCTGTTATCGCTCCAACAATTGGAATATCGGCGCCGAGGGCCAGTTTACCATCGGCGCGATCACCGGGTCGATCCTGCCGGTGCTGGTGCCGGAATGGCAATCGCCGCTGCTTCTGCCGACCATGCTGATCATGGGCATGATCGGCGGCGCGCTTTATGCCGGCATTCCGGCGCTGTTGAAGACGCGCTTCAACACCAATGAAATTCTCACCAGCCTGATGCTGGTCTATATCGCCCAGCTGTTTCTCGACTGGCTGGTGCGCGGCGCCTGGCGTGATCCGCAGGGTTATAATTTCCCGAAGACGATTTCGTTTTCCGCCGAGGCGATCCTGCCGGAACTGCTGGAATCGGGCCGTGCTCACTGGGAGGCCGTGTTCGCTATCGTCGCTGCCATCGCCCTGTGGTTCATGATGCGGTTCATGCTCAAGGGCTTTGAGGTTTCGGTTCTTGGGCAGGCCGAACGGGCAGGGCGGTTTGCCGGTTTTTCGTCGAAGAAAATGGTCTGGTTCGCCTTCATGCTGTCCGGTGCGCTGGCAGGTCTCGCCGGCATTTCCGAAGTGTCCGGCTCGATCGGCCACCTGCAGCCGTCGATCTCGCCGGGGTACGGATTTACCGCGATCATCGTCGCCTTCCTCGGCCGCCTCAACCCGATCGGCATCATTGCATCGGGTCTGGTTCTGGCGCTGACCTATCTCGGCGGTGAAGCGGCGCAGCTGTCGATCGGCATTTCAGACAAGTTGTCTCGCGTATTCCAGGGGCTGTTGCTGTTTTTCGTGCTCTCCTGCGACACGCTGATCCTCTACCGCATCCGGCTGGTGTTTTCGCGCAACAAGACGGAGGTGGGAGCTTAAAAATGTTCGAAGCGATCCTGCTCACCGTTATGACCGCCGCAACACCGCTGGTGATTGCCGCCCTGGGCGAACTGGTCACCGAGCGTTCCGGCGTGCTCAACCTCGGCGTCGAGGGCATGATGATCATGGGCGCCGTCTGCGCCTTCGCGACCGCCCATATGACCGGCTCGCCTTATCTCGGCATTCTCGCCGGCATCGGCGGCGGTGCGCTGTTTTCGCTGCTGTTCGGTTTCCTGACGCTGACGCTTGTCGCCAATCAGGTGGCGACCGGCCTGGCGCTGACCATTCTGGGGCTTGGCGTCTCGGGCCAGCTGGGCGAAAGTTTTGTCGGTCTGGCCGGCACCAAGCTGCAGCCGATCGTCTTTCCGGTTCTGTCGGATATCCCGTTCATCGGCCGTGTCCTGTTCGCGCAGGACCTGATCTTCTACCTGTCGATCGTGCTGATCATCGGCGTCAACTGGTTCCTGTTCAAAAGCCGGACGGGCCTGAAAATGCGCGCCATCGGCGACAATCACGGGTCGGCGCATGCGCTCGGAATCAATGTCGTGCGCACGCGCTATCTCGCCGTGCTGTTCGGCGGTGCCTGTGCCGGTCTGGCCGGGGCACAGCTGTCGCTGGTCTATACACCGCAATGGGTGGAGAACATGTCGGCCGGCCGCGGCTGGATCGCCCTGGCGCTGGTGGTTTTCGCTTCATGGCGGCCATGGCGCATTCTTGCCGGCGGTTATCTGTTTGGCGCGGTTACCATCGGCCAGCTTCATGCACAGGCTTTTGGCGTGGGCATTCCGTCGCAATTCCTTTCGGCACTTCCTTATGCCGCCACTATTGTCGTTCTTGTGATCATTTCGCATAATCGCCGTACGACACTCATCAACACGCCGGCCTCGCTCGGAAAACCTTTCGTTCCGGACCGATGACAGCGCGCAATAACAAACGAACAAACACTTCAAGCCAACAGGGGTTGAAAATGAAGAAGCTGATCATCGCACTCGCCGCGTCGGCCGCCGTTCTCGGTGGCATGTCGGGCGCCGCTCAGGCGCAGGAAAAGACCAAGGTATGTTTCATCTACGTGGGTCCGAAGACCGACGGCGGCTGGACGCAGGCCCATGATATCGGCCGTCAGGCGCTGGAAAAGGCGCTCGGCGACAAGATCGAGACCGCTTTCCTCGAAAACGTGCCGGAAGGCCCGGATGCCGAGCGCGCCATCGAGCGTATGGCCCGTTCGAACTGCGCGATGATCTATACGACCTCGTTCGGCTTCATGGACGCCACCGTCAAGGTTGCGGCAAAATTCCCGAAGGTGAAGTTCGAGCACGCCACCGGCTTCAAGGCTTCGGAAAACGTCGCGACCTACAACTCGCGCTTCTACGAAGGCCGTTACATCCAGGGCCAGATCGCTGCAAAGATGTCGAAGAAGGGCCTTGCCGGCTACATCGCCTCCTTCCCGATCCCGGAAGTCGTCATGGGTATCAACGCTTTTGAACTCGGCGCGAAGTCGGTCAACCCGGATTTCAAGATCAAGGTCGTATGGGCCAACACCTGGGCTGACCCGGGCAAGGAAGCCGATGCCGCCAAGGCGCTGGTCGACCAGGGCGTCGACATCCTGACCCAGCACACCGACACGACCGCACCGATCCAGGTTGCTGCCGAGCGCGGCATCATGGCCTTCGGTCAGGCGTCCGACATGATTGCGGCCGGCCCGAAGACGCAGCTGACGGCGATCGTCGACACCTGGGGTCCGTATTACATCAAGCGCACCAAGGCAGCGCTCGACGGTACCTGGAAGTCGGAACAGATCTGGGACGGACTGAAGGACGGCATTCTCACCATGGCGCCCTACACCAACATGCCGGACGACGTGAAGGCGATGGCCGAAGAGACCGAAGCCAAGATCAAGTCGGGTGAACTGCATCCGTTCACCGGCCCGATCAAGAAGCAGGACGGCTCGGAATGGCTGAAGGCCGGTGAAAAGGCCGAGGATGGCGTTCTGCTCGGCATGAATTTCTACGTCGAAGGCGTGGACGACAAGCTGCCGAAGTGAGGCGATTTGGTCGGCTTTGAGCCGGTGATATGACGAACTGTGAAAAGGGCACGCCGCAAGGGGTGCCCTTTTTGTTTTTGCCCGATAAAAGCCGTTCATAGCGTTTCAATCATCCTGCCGTTAAATAACGTCCAGGATTGACCCAAGGAGTTTCCACCGATGAGCCGCACATGTCTGGCCGTGATCCTCGCCGCAGGCGACAGCACCCGCATGAAATCGTCGATGTCGAAGGTACTGCATCCGGTCGCGGGTCGGCCGATGATTGCGCATGTGATGCAGGCTGTGGTCGGCGCCGGCATGGGCGATGCGGCGCTGGTTCTCGGACGTGACGCCGAAAAGGTCGAAAAGGCGGCGCAGATTGGCGGAATCACCACCTCCAGCTTTCTGCAGACGCAGCGGCTCGGCACCGGACATGCGGTGCTGGCGGCGCGTGACGCGATCGCCAAGGGTTATGACGATGTGGTCGTGGCTTATGGTGACGTACCGCTGATCACGCCAGCACCGTTCGCGGCCGCCCGCGAAAAACTGACCGAAGGCGCCGATATCGTCGTCATCGGTTTTCATACCGACAAGCCGACCGGCTACGGTCGTCTTCTGGTCGAGAACGGCGAACTCATCGCCATCCGTGAGGAGAAGGATGCCACTGACGAGGAGCGCAAGGTCACCTGGTGCAATAGCGGACTGATGGCGATCAATGGCGCCAAGGCTCTCGAACTGCTCGACAGGATCGACAACAAGAATGCCAAGGGCGAATATTACCTCACCGATCTCGTCGAGATCGCCCGCGCCGCCGGCGGCAAGGTCGTCGCCGTCGATGCGCCGGAAAGCGAACTGACCGGCTGCAACAACCGCGCCGAACTGGCCTATATCGAAAAACTCTGGCAGGAGCGTCGCCGCCACGAAATCATGGTCTCGGGCGTGACGATGATTGCCCCGGAAACGGTGTTTCTCTCCTTCGATACTGAGATCGGTCAGGATGCGCTGATCGAACCGAATGTCGTGTTCGGTCCGGGTGTCACCGTCGAGGGCGGCGCGATCATCCATGCGTTTTCGCATCTGGAAGGCGCCTATGTTGCCGCCGGTGCGACCGTCGGGCCATATGCACGCTTGCGTCCGGGCGCCAATCTCGGTGCAGGCTCAAAGGTCGGCAATTTCTGCGAGGTAAAGAAGGCTGAGATCGGCGAGGGCGCCAAGGTCAATCACCTGACCTATATCGGCGATGCCTTTGTCGGTGCGCATACCAATATCGGTGCCGGCACGATCACCTGTAACTATGACGGCGTGAACAAACACGAGACCCGTATCGGCGCGGATGCGTTCATCGGCTCCAACTCGTCGCTGGTGGCACCTGTCACGATCGGTGACGGTGCTTATGTTGCATCAGGCAGTGTCATTACCGAAGACGTGCCGTCTGATGCGCTGGCTTTTGGCCGGGCACGTCAGGACGTGAAACCGGATCGCGCAAAGGTCATTCGCGAGCGGGCGCTGGCACTCAAGAAGGCGCGCAGCGGCAAATAAACAAACCTGTCACGCTGAACAGATAAAAGGGAGTGCGGAATACCGCGCTCCCTTTCTTTTTAGGGCGTTTAAACTCGCTCTTTACGTGTTTCTAAATGTTAACGGTGGAGCGTTACGCTGCGACACCGAAAGTGACTGTCGGCCGGATTGCGTAAGTCACTGGATCGGCTAGGTATTCGCTCGGATCAAACAACTTAGGAAAAAGCGTACATGTGTGGAATTGTCGGGATCGTCGGAAAAGGACCTGTGGCAGAGCGTCTGGTCGATGCGCTGCGCAGGCTCGAATACCGCGGCTACGATTCGGCCGGTGTCGCCACCATCCATGACGGCGTGATGGATCGCCGCCGCGCCGAAGGCAAACTCTTCAACCTCGAAAAGACACTGGACGGCGAGCCGCTGCCGGGCAATATCGGCATCGCGCATACCCGTTGGGCCACGCATGGCGTGCCGAATGTGCCGAATGCACATCCGCATTTTGTCGATGGCGTCGCTGTCGTCCATAACGGCATCATTGAGAATTTTTCGGAACTGAAGGACGAACTGGTCGCCGAAGGCGCCGTGTTCGAAAGCGAAACCGATACGGAAGTCGTTGCGCATCTTCTGGCCAAATACACGCGCGAAGGCCTCGATCATCGCGCCGCCATGCTGAAGATGCTGAACCGCGTGCACGGCGCCTACGCGCTTGTCGTGATGTTCAAGGATGCACCGGACACGATCCTCTCTGCCCGCTTTGGACCGCCGCTGGCCATCGGTCACGGTCGCGGTGAAATGTTCCTCGGCTCGGATGCGATCGCGCTGTCGCCGTTTACCAACGAGATCACCTATCTGGTCGATGGCGACTTTGCCGTCATCACCCATGACAAGCTCGAAGTCACCGACTATTCCGGCAAGCCGGTGAAGCGCCAGAGCCAGATTTCGCAGGCGGCGGCCTATGTTGTCGACAAGGGCAACCACCGCCACTTCATGGAAAAGGAAATCTACGAGCAGCCGGAAATCATTTCGCATGCGCTTGGCCATTATGTCGATTTCGCTGCCAACGCACTGAAGCCGCAGGCCGGCACGATCGATTTCGCCAAGCTGTCGGGCCTTGCCATTTCCGCCTGCGGCACCGCCTATCTCGCCGGCCTCGTCGGCAAATACTGGTTCGAGCGTTATGCCCGCCTGCCGGTCGAAATCGATGTCGCTTCGGAATTCCGTTACCGCGAACTGCCTCTGTCGCCGACGCAGGCCGCTCTGTTCATTTCGCAGTCCGGCGAGACGGCCGATACGCTCGCTTCGCTGCGGTATGCCAAGGAGCAGGGACTGAAGATCGGCGCCATCGTCAACGTACAGGAATCGACCATCGCGCGTGAATCCGATGCTGTCTTCCCGATCCTGGCCGGCCCGGAAATCGGTGTTGCCTCCACCAAGGCATTCACCTGCCAGCTGGCGGTTCTGGCCTCGCTTGCCATCGGTGCTGCGCGCGCGCGTGGCACGATCGATGCTGCGGCTGAAAAGGAAATGATCGGCCATCTGATCGAGATGCCGCGCATCATGAGCCGTGTGCTCAATGCCGTGCAGCCGCAGATCGAGAGCCTGGCGCGCGATCTGTCGCGTTTCAAGGACGTGCTTTATCTCGGCCGCGGCACCAGCTATCCGCTGGCGCTCGAAGGCGCGCTGAAGCTCAAGGAAATTTCCTATATCCACGCCGAAGGTTATGCTGCCGGCGAGCTGAAGCATGGCCCGATCGCGCTGATCGACGAGCACATGCCCGTCATTGTCATTGCCCCTTACGACCGCTTTTTCGACAAGACCGTGTCGAACATGCAGGAAGTGGCGGCGCGCGGCGGCAAGATCATCTTCATCACCGACGAAAAGGGTGCAGCGGCCACCAAGCTGCCGACCATGGCGACCATCGTGCTGCCGGAAGTCGACGAAGTGATTTCGCCGATGATCTACGCCCTGCCGATCCAGTTGCTGGCCTACCACACGGCCGTCTTCATGGGCACGGATGTCGACCAGCCGCGCAATCTGGCAAAATCGGTGACGGTCGAGTGATTTTGCGGCCTGAGCAACCCGGCGATGTGGCGGCAATCGCCGCCGTCACTGCGGAGGCTTTCGCCGGTGCCCCTCACAGCGATGGCAGCGAGCCTGCCATCATCGACCGCCTGAGAGCTGCCGCTGCGCTGGCCGTGTCTCTGGTGGCGGTTGATGACGCTGCTGTCATTGGCCATATCGCCTTTTCACGAGTGCGTTTTTCCAGTGGTGAACCCGATTGGTATGCGCTCGGTCCCGTTTCGGTTCTGCCGAAACATCAAGGCCGGGGTGTCGGCGGTGATCTGATCCGTGATGGCTTGCAGGCGCTGAAGGCACGTGGCGCGGCCGGATGCGTGCTGCTTGGTGAGCCGGCTTACTACACGCGTTTCGGCTTCCTGAGCGGCGCTGGCCTCACCACTCCCGGTCTGCCTCCTGAATATTTGATGGCCTTGCCCTTGCGGGGGCAGGTGCCATCCGGCATTCTTTCCTTCCATGCCGCCTTTGGCGTCGACTCAGCATAAATTCAGGTTTTTATGACCGATCCCCTCGAAAAACTGTCGCTGGCCGGTCGGCTCAGAAATAATTTCCTCACAGGCCTGATCATCTGTGCTCCGCTGGCGATCACCATCTGGCTGACCTTCACCTTCATCGACTGGGCCGACAGCTGGGTAACGCCATACATCCCGCAGCGTTACGACCCACAATATTATTTCGACGTCACCATTCCAGGTACAGGTCTGCTGATCGCCGTCATCCTGATCACCATGATCGGATTTCTCGGCAAGAACCTGATCGGCCGCACGATCGTCAACTTTGGCGAGTCGGTGCTGCATCGCATGCCGCTGGTGCGCACCCTCTACAAAAGCCTCAAGCAGATTTTCGAGACCGTGCTGAAGGAACAGTCGACATCCTTCAAGAAATGCGGGCTGATTGAATTTCCGAGCCCCGGCAGCTGGGCGCTGGTGTTCATCGCCGGCGATGCGCAGGGCGAAATCGCTGCCAAGCTGAATGCGGATGGCGAGGAGATGGTGGGCGTGTTCCTGCCACCCACACCGGTTCCGACCGCCGGCTTTCTTATGTTCGTGCCAAAAAGCAAGATCGTCATGCTCGACATGACGCCGGAAGAGGGCGCGCGCCTGCTGATCTCCGGTGGCCTGATCGCACCGGACTGGGCGCCAAAAACGGCGGAAGTGCCGGTTCTGGCAGCCCCTATCCCGCCCGCAAAAACCTGATCGCCTCGTCGCGGCGGTGCAGGTACAACAGCACACGCATCGCCTCGCCGCGTTCGCTGGTGAGGTCCGGGTCTTTTTCCAACAGATAGCTCGCATCCTTGCGGGCGATTTCGAGAAGATCGGCATGCGCTTCGAGGCTGGCAAGCTTGAAACCGGGCGTGCCTGACTGGCGGGTGCCGAGCAGCTCGCCTTCGCCGCGCAGTTTCAGGTCTTCCTCGGCAATCAGAAACCCGTCCTCGCTGTCGCGCAGGATGGATAGACGAGCATGGCCGGTCTCGCTGAGCGGGCCCTTGTAAAGCAGAATGCAGGTGGAGGCATCGGCACCACGGCCGACGCGGCCGCGCAGCTGGTGCAGCTGGGCAAGACCGAAACGTTCGGCGTGTTCGATGACCATGATCGTTGCATCCGGCACATCGACGCCGACCTCGACCACGGTGGTGGCGACCAGAAGGCGGATTTCGCCACTTTTGAACGCCGCCATGACGGCATCCTTTTCCGCACCCGACATGCGGCCGTGCACGAGGCCGACATTTTTTTCGCCGAGTTCGCGGGCGAGGATGGCAAAGCGTTCTTCCGCAGACATCAGTTCCACCACATCGGATTCTTCCACCAGCGGGCAGATCCAGTACGCCTTCTTGCCTTCTGCAACGGCACTTCGCAGACGGCCGACAATGTCTCCCAGCCGTTCGGTCGGCACGGTCACGGTCTGGATCGGTTTGCGGCCTGCCGGTTTTTCCGTGAGTTTCGATACGTCCATGTCGCCAAAGGCGGCGAGCACCAGCGTGCGCGGAATTGGCGTTGCGGTCATCACCAACATATGCGGCGAGATGCCTTTCGACGTCAGCCGCAGGCGCTGGTGGACACCGAAACGATGCTGCTCATCCACCACCGCCAGCGCCAGGTTGTGGTAGCTGATCGTATCCTGAAACAGCGCATGCGTGCCGATGATGATCTGCGCCTCGCCGGATGCAATGCGTTCGCTGATCGCCTCGCGTTCCTTGCCCTTGGTGCGACCTGTCAGGATATCGACGGTGATACCGGCGGCATCCGCCAGTTTCGCAATCGTCGCAAAATGCTGGCGGGCAAGAATTTCGGTCGGTGCCATCAGCACCGCCTGACCGCCACTTTCGACGGCTGCCGCCATGGAGAGGAGCGCCACCAGCGTTTTGCCGGCACCGACATCGCCCTGCAACAGCCGCAGCATGCGGTCTTCGCCGGCCATATCCTTCAAGATGTCCTCGACGGCGCGTTTCTGGCTGGCGGTCATCGAAAAGGGCAGCGCGGCGATGATCTTTGCGGCGATATCGCCTTTTACCCGGATCGGCGTGCCCGGCACCTTTCGGATCTTCTGCCGGACCAGCGCCAGCGACACCTGACCGGCGAGAAATTCGTCATAGGCTAGACGACGACGCGCCGGTGCCTGCGGGTCAATATCGGCGGCATCACGCGGGTCGTGCAGATCTCGAAACGCATCCGAAACGGATGGAAAGGACTGACGCTGCGTGAGGTTGAGGTCGATCCATTCGGCAAGCTCTGGCAGGCGCGCGACGGCGTGTTCGATCGCCTTGCGCAGCGTTTTCGGCGACAGACCGGCGGTGAGCGGATAGACCGGCTCGACCAGCGGCAGATTTTCCGCCTCCGAAACCTTTACCATGAAATCCGGGTGGATCATCGAGGCGCGGCCGTTGAACCAGTCGACCTTGCCGCTGACCATCACCTGTTCGTCGATGGGCAGCGTCTTTTCCAGCCAGTTCCCCTTGGCGCGGAAAAAGGTCAGCGCCAGTTCGCCGGTCTCGTCATGGAGAAACACGCGATAGGGCTGGTTGGTGCGCGCCGGTGGCGGCATGTGTCGATCGACACGGCCTTCGATGGTGACGATGGTGCCCTGCGGCGCCAGCGCGATGCCCGGCCGGTTGCGGCGATCGATCAGCGAAAACGGCGCATGGAAGAGCAGATCGACCACACGGCAGTCGTCGGCATCCTCCCGACCGGTGACCTTGGCGATCATGTCGGCAAGTTTTGGTCCGACGCCGGCAAGCGCGGAAACAGGCGAAAATAGCGGATCAAGCACGGCGGGTCGCATGCCTTGTTACATGCGACGGAGAGGCCGAATTGGCAATGGGCCGAAATGCTTTATCGATGCATTTCAACGCCGCGATGGCGTGGCTGCGTTTGTTCAGATGTGAAACGCGCGCCCCTTACAGATGCACGCCGAGAAAATCGCGGACATCGCGTTCGATATCGACATGGATTTTGACCCGATCGACCGTTGGGGCATCTTCGCAGATAAGGGCGGCTTCTGCGCGCACCACTTCCGGGCAGGGATCGATGAAGACGAAATGGGCGCCTTCAACGACCGTTTCCTGCGGTCTCTTTGGCAGATTTCGGACCAATTCCAGCGCGTTGGGCGCGGCACGAAGGTAGGAATCGTCCTGTGGCCGCATCATCAGGATGGGCATTGTCAGCGCAGCAAGACCCGCCTGATCGAACAGCATGCCGAGGGGATCCATCAGAACGACTGCCTTGAGGCGAATATTCGTTTGGGGCAGGGCAGCGTCGTTTCTTGCTGCCGGCTGGGGAGGTCTGTCCCGCGCCTGTCCGCACGATCCGATGTCACTGCGCCCCTCGGTGGCGCAATAGGCGATGGCCTGCTGGAAATTCGGGTGGGCGCCAGCCAGAACGAGGGCTGTATATCCACCCGCGGAATAACCGATCATGCCGATCCGTTCCGCGTCGATAAACGGCGCAAAACGGGCATTCTGCAGGAACGCTTCCAATGCCGCCGTCGCCTGGCGCGGCCGAAGCGAAAGAACTTTTGGCTTATCTGCAAGACGCGGATGGCCGGCGGCGTCACCCACATGCAAAGGCGCGACGACAATATATCCCGCGCGGGCCAGCATGGCGGCAAGGTTGCGATGTGAAAGAGGCGTGCCGCCGCTGCCATGCGAAAACAGCACCACCGGAAAACGACGATCCTTTACCGGTGCAGCACCACGCGTCGCCGAAATCGTGAACGGGCCGGCCTGCCATGGTTCTTCCGCGACGGATGTCGGATACCAGATAAACATGTCGAATGCGCCCTCTGCCGTCTCCACCGGCAGTCGGGAAAAACCGGCGGCATAGGATGGCTGCCCGGACAGGTTTTGTGCGCCACACACGGACGCGAGGAACAGCAAAGGCAGCGCAACAAGAATGGCGAAACGCCGCATGAATACCTCCCAGAAGATGACAGAGAAACACATTAATATGATTATTTGTCACAAATAGAATGCCGCTTTGCAACTTTGAATGCGCGATAAACTCCATCCAAGGGCGCGGATTTGGCGAGGCCGCGTCAGAAGCGCCATCATTCGGCAGGTTTTGCCGAAAAACCGGTTTCCACCGCTCCAAGGCTTGCTCTATAGAGGGCACGCAACAAAGGTTTCGGACATGACTGGACTGACGCGCACCAGCGCAGACCTCGACCCGCGCCGCAGGCGCATCCTCTATCGCTGCTGGCATCGCGGTATCCGCGAGATGGATCTCGTCTTCGGGCAGTTCGCTGAAGAGCAGATTTCCGCGCTGACGGACGAAGAACTCGACGCATTCGAGATCATCATGACCGAGGAAGATGCGGACCTGAACAGCTGGATCACAGGCGCCGTTCCGGTTCCGGAACGATATCGCACGCCGCTCTTCGAACGTCTTGCCTCCTATCGTCCGGATTTCGATCTGGTGACCCGCGAAAGCCTGAATGCAAAGGGTGATGCCTTCCGATGATTTCCGGTTTCGATGCGAAGAAGATTGCCGCCGGTTCGACGCCGCTGATCATTGGCAATGTGCCGACCGGTATCGAGCCGCTGCTGCTGGCCGAAATGGCGCGCGCCGGTCAGCCGGTCGCCTATGTGATCTCCGACGGCCAGCGCATGGCCGATCTGGAACAAATGCTGGGTTTCGTCGCGCCGGAAATTCCGGTCCTGACGCTGCCTGCCTGGGACTGTCTGCCTTATGACCGCGTGTCGCCGAGCGCCGATACGTCGGCGCGTCGTCTGGCGGCCCTTTCCGGCCTGATCGCGCATGCAAAAAAGCAGCATCCGGCTATCGTCCTCGTCACCGTCAATGCGATGATGCAGAAGATCGCGCCGGCGGATGTGATCGAAAGCCTCGCCTTTTCGGCAAAACCCGGCAACCAGATCCGCATGGACGACATTGCCGCCCGCCTTGAGCGCAATGGTTTCGACCGTGTGTCGACCGTGCGCGAAGTCGGCGAGTTTGCGGTGCGCGGCGGTATTCTCGACGTTTTTGTTCCGGGTACGGAAGAGCCGGTGCGCCTCGACTTCTTTGGCGACACGCTGGAAACGATCCGCAGTTTTGATCCGGCCAGCCAGCGCACGACGGGACAGGAGCGTTCGCTCGATCTCAACCCGATGAGCGAAGTGACGCTGACGCCCGATACGATCAGCCGCTTCCGCAAGAACTACCTGTCGCTGTTCGGCGCAGCCAACCGGGACGATGCGCTCTATCAGGCCGTCTCCGAAGGCCGGCGATATGCGGGCATGGAACACTGGCTGCCGCTGTTCTACGACCGTCTGGAAACCGCATTCGATTATCTGCGGGGTTTTCGTATCGTCACCGACCATACGGCACGGGAAGCTGCGGCCGAACGCTCCAAGCTGGTGATCGATTATTTTGAGGCGCGGCGCGACAGCGGCATTCAGGGCAAAGGCAAGGGGGCGGCCATGCAGGCCGCACCCTACAAACCCGTTTCGCCGGGGCAGCTTTATCTTGACGGCAAAAGCTTTGCGGCAGGTCTCGACGAGGCCGGTGCGATCCGCCTGACGCCGTTCAACGAGATGGATTCCGAAGGCCGCAAGGTTCTTTCGCTCGACGCCCATGCCGGTCCGCGCTGGGCAAAAACCCAGGCCGAGACGCAATCGGAAACGCCGGAACGCGACGCCGATAGCGAGGCTGGGCGCGTCAACGTTTTCGATCTGGTCGTCAAGCATATCGCCGACAAGCGCGCCGAAGGCGACAAGGTGCTGATTACCGGCTGGTCTGCCGGTTCGCTCGACCGCCTGTTGCAGGTGTTGGACGAGCGTGGCCTGAAGCGTATTCGCCAGATCGAAAAGCTCGACGATCTCAAGAAGCTGGAGAAAGGCGAGGCGGCTGCGGCCGTGATGAGCCTCGAAGCGGGTTTCGAGACGGGCGATCTCGTCGTCATCGGCGAGCAGGATATTCTGGGCGACCGCATGGTGCGCCGTGGCAAGCGCCGCAAGCGTGGAGCGGAGTTCCTCACCGAAGTGGCTGGCCTCGATGAAGGTTCGCTGGTCGTGCATGCCGAGCATGGTATCGGCCGGTTCGTCGGGCTTGTGACGATCGAGGCGGCAGGTGCGCCGCGCGCTTGCCTTGAACTGCATTATGCCGATGCGGCAAAACTGTTCCTGCCGGTGGAAAACATCGACATCCTGTCACGCTACGGTTCGGATGCGGCGGAAGCGCAGCTCGACAAGCTCGGCGGCGGCGCATGGCAGGCCCGCAAGGCCAAGCTGAAAAAGCGCCTGCTCGACATGGCCGATGCGCTGATCCGCATCGCCGCCACCCGCATCACGCGGCGTGCGCCGGTTCTGGCGACGCCGGAAGGACTGTATGACGAATTTGCCGCGCGTTTTCCTTATGACGAGACCGAGGATCAGGCCGGCGCCATCGATTCCGTGCGCGAGGATCTCGCCGCCGGTCGGCCGATGGATCGCCTCGTCTGCGGTGACGTCGGTTTCGGCAAGACCGAAGTGGCGCTGCGCGCCGCCTTCTTCGCTGCAATGAATGGTGCGCAGGTGGCGGTCGTGGTGCCGACCACGCTGCTCGCCCGCCAGCATTACCGCACCTTTACCGAACGTTTCCGTGGTCTGCCGATCAAGCTGGCGCAGGCGTCGCGTCTCGTGACGGCCAAGGAGCTGGCACAGACCAAGAAGGATGTTGCCGACGGCAAGGTCGATATCGTCGTCGGCACGCATGCGCTGCTGGGCACCGGCATCCAGTTCGCCAATCTGGCGCTTCTCATTATCGATGAGGAGCAGCATTTTGGCGTCAAACACAAGGAACGTCTGAAGGAGCTGAAGAGCGACGTGCATGTGCTGACGCTGTCGGCAACGCCGATCCCGCGCACGCTTCAGCTTGCCATGACCGGTGTGCGCGAACTGTCACTGATCACCACGCCGCCGGTGGACCGCATGGCGGTCAGAACCTTCATCTCGCCCTTCGACCCGCTGGTCATCCGCGAAACCTTGATGCGCGAGCATTATCGTGGGGGGCAGAGTTTCTATGTCTGCCCGCGTCTGGCCGACCTGCCGGAAATCGAAGCGTTTTTGCGCTCCGACGTGCCGGAACTCAAGGTGGCGGTTGCCCATGGCCAGATGGCGGCCGGTGATCTCGAAGACATCATGAATGCCTTCTACGACGGCAAATATGATGTGCTTCTGTCGACCACGATCGTCGAATCCGGCCTGGATGTACCGACCGCCAACACGCTGATCGTGCATCGGGCCGACATGTTCGGTCTCGCCCAGCTTTACCAGCTGCGTGGCCGTGTCGGTCGCTCCAAGGTGCGCGCATTCGCGCTGTTCACGCTACCGGTCAACAAGCAGCTCACCACGATGGCCGAACGTCGTCTCAAGGTTCTGCAGTCGCTCGACACGCTTGGCGCCGGTTTCCAGCTGGCGAGCCACGATCTCGATATTCGCGGCGCCGGCAATCTGCTCGGCGAGGAACAGTCGGGTCATATCAAGGAAGTCGGTTTCGAGCTTTACCAGCAGATGCTGGAGGAGGCTGTGGCCGAAGTGAAGGGTGACGACGAGATCACCGATACCGGCTGGTCGCCGCAGATTTCCGTCGGCATCACCGTGATGATCCCGGAAGATTATGTGCCCGACCTGCATCTGCGCATGGGCCTCTATCGCCGCCTCGGCGAACTGACGGAGCTTGCCGAAATCGACGGTTTCGGCGCCGAAATGGTCGATCGTTTCGGGCCTATGCCGAAGGAGGTGCAGAACCTCCTCAAGGTCGTTTACATCAAGTCGCTGTGCCGCAAGGCCAATGTCGAAAAGGTGGATGCCGGGCCGAAGGGCATCGTGCTGCAGTTCCGCGACAAGCAGTTCCCGAACCCGGCCAATCTCGTCGGTTTCATCGCCAAGCAGGGCACGATGGCCAAGATCCGGCCGGACCACAGCGTGTTCCTGACCCGCGACCTGCCCACGCCGGAAAAACGGCTGGTGACCGCTGCCCAGGTGATGGGCCAGATGGCCGAACTGGCCAAGGCATAAAAAATCCCCGGGTTTGTCGCCCGGGGATTTTTCGTTTCAGCTGTGTTTCGATTTATTTCTGCTCGGTCGGTTCTTCCGGCGAAACCATCGCGGCGGCCTGCGCATCCGTGCCGATCGATGGCGGCAGCGGCGTGCCACGCACGCGTTCGCGCACCAGCGTCAGCAGGCCGGAGCCGACGATCAACAGAATGCCTATCATCATCGGCAGGTCGATATGATCGCCGAAGACAAGATAACCGAACAGTACCGCCCAGAGCATCTGGCTGTATTGCGTCGGGCCGATCAGTGTGGCGGGGGCATAGGCGGCCGCATACATCAACAGGATGGCGGCGATGGCGGCAAAACCGCCGTATCCGGCAAGCCAGACCCATTGCATGGCCGTGGGCACCTGGAAACCGGGAATGGCCAGCGCGCCGCAGACGACCAGCGTGCCGAGAACGCCGGCGCCATAAAGCGAAATATTCTTCTCCGACGGTCCCATAGCGCGAAAGATGACGATCGAGATGGCGCCGCTCAAACCGCCGAACACGGCGCCGAGATGGCCGATCGAAAGCTCGCGAAAGCCCGGTCGCAGCACGATCATCACTCCGACGAAACCAATGATGACGGCGCCCCAGCGGCGAAATCCGACCTGTTCCTTGAGGAAAACCACCGACATGATGGTGACGAAGGACGGCAGCAGAAAGATCAGCGCAAAGGCCTCCGCCATCGACAGATGGGTGAAGGCGGTGACGCTGCCGATCGTGCCGCCGGCCTGGGCTGCAAAACGCAGGATCCACAGCGGTCGGTTGGTGGTGGCAAACACATCGGTCCAGCGGTCGCCCGGCTTCATGATGAAGGGCAGGGCCATGGCACCGAAAATGGCACCGAGGAACGAGGCCTGATAGGGGCTGAGCGTACCTTCCAGCAATTTGACGCTGGCGTCGCTGAATGCATAGGCGGCAAAGGAGGCGAAGGCGATCAGGACGCCCTTGAGAGCATGGTCTTTCGAAACAGTGGTCATGGTCTTAGTTCATCGCCTTGCGGGCTTCGGCCTTGGCAGCCGCGATTTCGCGGAATGCGTTGGCAAGCACATCCGGGGTCTGGGCACCGCTTACCGCATATTGCTGGTCGATGATGAAGAACGGCACGCCGGTCACGCCCATGTCCTTGGCAGCAGTGATTTCCGCCTGCACCGTGTCCTTGTCGGCATCGGTGCCAAGCAGGTTTTCGATGACCTTGCGGTCGAGGCCCGATTGTTCTGCTATGTCGAGAAGAACGGCCTGATCGCCGACATTCTTGCCTTCCTCGAAGTTGGCCTTGAAGAGCGCGGTCGCTACCTTGTCCTGAAGCTCGCGGCCTTCCATCATCGCCCAGTGCATGAGGCGGTGGGCATCGAGCGTGTTCGGGCCGATCTTGATGGCGGCGAAATCGAAATTGATGCCGATTTCCTTGCCGAATTCGCGCAGACGGTCATGGGCCTGTTTGACGGCGTCTTCGCCACCCAGCTTTTCCGCCACGTATTTGTGATGATCGACGCCTTCCGCCGGAATGTCCGGGTTGAGCTGGTAGGGACGCCAGTTGACGTCGATGCCGACCTCATCCTGAACTTCGGCAATGGCCAGCTCGAGCCTTGCCTTGCCGAGATAACACCATGGGCAGACGACGTCCGAAACGAGGTCGATAGTGAGCCGTTCCATCCGGAACTCCTTATGTCAGAACAGCCGCCGGGAGGAGGCGGCAGGATTTCAATTATTGTACGCGGGCGTCCCACCAGGTGGAAAACTGGTAGCCGTAAAGCGGCAACGCCTGCGGACGATCGATACGTTTCCAGCGCGCCACCCATTGCTGCGGGATATGGTAAAGCGGCACCAGATAATGGCCGGAAAGAAGCAGGCGATCGAAGGCGCGTACGGAGGCCTGAAAGTCTTCCTTGTTGCGGGCAAGCCGCATGGCATCCATGATCCGGTCCAGATCGGCATCATCCGTTCCGGCAAAATTGAAGCTGCCCGGAGACTTGGCGGCCACCGAGCCCCAGCGTCCGACCTGCTCGATACCCGGCGATAACGACGATGGGTAGGACTTTACGATGACATCATAGTCAAAGCTGCCAGAGCGGCTCTGATATTGCGAATCATCGACGGTGCGGATCGTCATGGCGACACCGATCAGCCGCAGGCTGCGCTGATAGGCAATCGCCAGCTTTTCCTGATCCTGCGTTTGCGTCATCACCTCGAAAGCAAGCTGGCGGCCTTTTTTATCGACCATGCGGCGGTTGCGGATCGTGTATCCGGCTTCCTGCAGCAGATCGACTGCCTTTTTCAGGACGGTGCGGTCACCGCCCGTGCCGTCGGTCTTCGGCAGGCGATAGCTGCCATCGAGGATATCGGGTTCGATCCGATCCTTCGCCTTGCCGAGAAGAGCGATCTCGCGTTCGTCGGCCGGATTACCGAGCGCCGAGAGCGGCGAATTCTGCCAGAAACTTTCCGTACGCGTATAGGCGCCATCGAAGAGGTTCTTGTTGGCCCATTCGAAATCGAAGGCCAGCGAGAGGGCCGCACGGACACGAACGTCGGCAAACAATGGCCGGCGGACATTGAAGGCAAAGCCGAGCATGCCGGTCGGCAGTTGCGGCTGGAAGGCGTCCTTGACGATGCTGCCATTGTTGACGGCCGGGAAATCGTAGGCGCGTGTCCAGTGCGTGGGGCTGCCATCAGGATAGACATCGATCGCACCCTTCTTGAAGGCTTCGAACAGGGTGTTGTCCTGCAGAAAATATTCGATGGCGATCTGGTCGTAATTGTCGAAGCCAACCTTCGAGGGGATGTCCTTGCCCCAATAGTCGGGATTGCGCTCGTAAACGATGCGCTCGCCCGGCGAAATGGATTTCACGCGGTAGGGACCGGAGCCGATCGGTGGTTTCAGCGTGGATTGTTCGAACGTGTCCACGTCGATGGCGTGTTTCGGCAGGATTGGCGTGGCAGTGGCCAGAATGAGCGGTGTCTCGCGCGTGGCCTTGTCGTTGAAGGTGAAGCGAACACCGTGCTCGCCGACCTTTTCCATCTTCTCTACCGAGTTCAGGCGCAGGGAAAACGGAATGCGGCCCTTGTCGCGCAGCACCTCGAAGGAAAAGATCACGTCGTCCTGTGTGACAGGCTGGCCGTCTGACCACTTTGCCTTCGGATTGAGATTGAACTGCACAAAGGTTCTGTCGTTGTCCCATTCGACGCTTTCGGCGAGAAAACCATACAGCGTGAAAGGCTCGTCGCTGGATCGCGTCATCAGTGATTCGTAGATGAGATTGCCGAAAGACGGATCCCAGACCCCGCGTGCGGTGGTGCGGATGCTTTTCAGGTTGAAAGGATTGAGGCTGTCATAGGTGCCGACAACGCCATAAGTGATGCGCCCGCCCTTTTTCACATTTGGATTGACGTAGGGAAAATGTGTATAGTCACTGGCGAGCGCCGGCTGCCCATGCATGGCTATACCGTGCAGCGGTTCCGCACTTGCTGTACCGGCCAGCAAGAAGACAAGAAGTATGGCTGACGGTCTGCGCATGCGGGCGGCTTTCATTCGAAGATGATGCTTTATGATTCTGCGCAAAATAGACCATGCTTGTGGCGGAAACCAAATCAAACACCGCGGAAATAAAGGTTGATACGAAGAAAATTCTCGCGGGCACTGGATATCGCTGAAGCTGCGATGTAACAGGTTGCTCAACGCGGGGGGTCATTCAAATGCCTCATTTGACCGACAGGTGAACGCAGGAAGGCAACCCGATATCGAGCGGCATCGTCGCTCTCGGACGGATTTCAGGAGACGGATTTCGTTATGACGCTTAACGCAAACAACATCACGCGGGCCCTTTCGGCTCTGGCTCTGACGGTCGGCACGGCTGCAGTTCCTTTCGCCGCTTCCGCTCAGCAGGCCGCACCGGCCGGCCCGGCTCCGGGCCAGTGGTACAAGACCTGCGCCAAGCAGGGCGAAAACGACCTCTGCGTCGTCCAGAACGTCCAGCTCGCCCAGAACGGTCAGCTCATCACCGCCGTTGGCCTGATGACGCTGCAGGGCAAGGAAACTCGCAAGATCATGCAGGTTTCGGTTCCGACCGCACGCCTGCTGCCTCCGGGCATCACCATGCAGATCGATGGCGGCAAGGGCCAGAAGATGGATTACACCGTCTGCCTGCCGGACAAGTGCATTGCCGAAGCACCGCTGACGGATGCCAACCTCGCCGCCCTCAAGAAGGGTACCGAAGTTGTCTTCACCTCGGTGAACTTCCGTCGCGCGCCGAACCCGATCAAGATCACGCTTTCCGGTTTCACCGGCGTTTTCGATGGCCCGGCGATTTCTGAATCGCAGGTTGCCGAAAGCCAGCGTTCGCTGCAGGAAGGCATGCAGAAGAAGGCTGAAGAGACCCGCAAGAAGCTTGAGGACGCGCAGAACGCGGCCAAGCAGGGTCAGTAATCTTCTGGCATCGCATGATGTCGAAGCGTTTATGATAAAGGGGCGTCCTCGCGGGCGCCTCTTTTTTTGTCTCCAAAGCACGTCGCAGCTAATTTGCATCATTCTGTTGGCTTAGGCGGCCCGCGTAAGCCCCCCCCGAGGGGCTGGGCATTTTTCCGCCAGGATCAGAGGCGATCGGCTCGAACCTACCGGAAGGCATGCACTTCGCCGATCACCTCTGCCCTGACGAAAACCTGCTCCGGCAGAATGGTGCAAATTAGCTCAAACGTTCTCTAGCACTTGGCAACGTACGGCCTCACATCGTGTGATGCCACGCCATAGATGATGCTGAAGCAACGCGCAGGGTATATTTACCCAGCACTCTATAATCGGATGCATTTTTCAGATTTAACGATTTGTTCTCCATCTCGTCCCGCCTGCGCAGGATGAACATAGTGGAGCACTAGAAAAATCAGGTTTGACCTAAGCGCAGAACGTAGTAGCGTCATGAAGTAGAGCTTATCTATAGTCTTTATCGCAACCATAAGCTGCTATGCCATTGTTTATCATACCATTGCGCGAAGCATTTCCAAATCTTTACTGAATCTACATTAAGTTTCCCTGAAACAACAGGGTGGCACTAACCTCGTTTACGCTAAATAAGTATTTTACGAGTGAATGTGGCCTTTCGAAGTTGCTGAATAAGTAACATATCGGTACAACACTCCCCAATCGGAAAAAAGGTTTTGCAGTGCGTACTCGTTGGGATGAAGTAGAAGAAGTCGAGGGCGGCGCCCATCAATTTCTGGGATTCAGCGCGGTCACCTGGAGCATGGCCGTGCCTGTTGCGTTTATCGCAGGTGCCGCAGTCATGAGCTTCTTCGATCAACGTCGGCCGGAAACCGCAGCGTTGGCGATCCCGGCTCCGGTTGCCAATGAAAATGCGAAGAACGGTGTCGTTTCTCGCTCCGTGACCGAGACAAACAGGTGGGAAGAGGAGGCACGTCAAGCCGCCTCTAAAGCCGCCGAACTGCAGATGCAGGTCGAGGCACTTCGCGATCAGGTGAGTGATGAATCCCGCCGCCGCGCTCAGGCAGAGCAGGCGGCGGAGCAAACCGCGACCGCACTCGAAAGAATTCGGCAGCAACCCGAGCCTGCGGCGAACCGCGTGGCAACGGCCGTGACCGTATCCGAGCCGGCTCAGCCGAGCCAGGATGCGCTTTCCTACGCCGCGCCGACAAATACGTCTGCGCCGGGTTTCTCTTCCCAGACGCAAACCAGCGCGCGCCCGCAGTCATCCGCCGCCAGCGATGACTCTATTGCTCTCCAGCGGATCATCGAGGACACGGCAAGCCGTAGCGCGGCCCTGTCGGACCGCAGGGACGAGATGGAATCCGAAACGACGGCAAGCTTGTCGGATTCGCGTTCCGCCCGCGCCCCTCGCAGTGGTTCGGACGTCGAAACCGCGCTGTCCAGGGCGACAGGCCTGGATACGCTGACGGCTTCGCAGCGGAGCGGCCTGAAAGATGAATTGACGGCAGGTGCTTGCGTGACCGTGAGCCTTGAAAAGGTGTTCGGAAACCCGGTGCCCGTCGTACCACTCAGAAACCTGGTTAGGGATCTCGATAGCGATTGCTGATCTACCGCGTCACTAAGGGGGAATGTTCTTGAAGTTAGCATCACTCAATTTGTTCGCTCTGGCTGTGATCGGCAGTCTTTTGCCCGGCATGGCCCGGGCGCAAGAATCGGATCGCAACATCATGGCGTCCATGGAAGGCGGCAGTCAGACCTTGATTGCGCGCGACATCGCCGAATTGGGTAACAAATGCGGTCTCCCGCTGCATGTCGTTGATTCACACGGGTCGCTGGAAAACTTTTTCGGCGTCAGGAACCGACACAATACGCAGTTCGGCATCGTCGATAGCGATATTCTCAATTACCTCTCCGCATACCGCGGAAGCAACGATGATGTGAAACAGGCCATTCAGGGCATGCGCATCATGTTGCCGCTCTACGATGCCGAAGTGCACGTCGTTGCACGCGCCGGCATCAACAGCCTGCAGGATCTTCGCGGCAAGCGGCTTGGCGTCGGCCAGAAGGACGGCACGGCCTACCTGACCTCGCAGCTTATTCTCGACATCCTGCGCATTCAGGTCGCTGAACGCGTTGCAGGCTCGGCCGATGAGATGATCGAACTGCTGCGCCAGGGCGAGATCGATGCGCTCTTGAAGGTGGGCAATGCCCCGATGCCGATGTTCACGGACGGACGGCTGGACAATTCATTCCATATGGTCCCGATCACCGATGACGTTCTGCATGCCAGCTACAAGCCGGTAACGCTGGCGGCGGGCACCTATTCATTCCAGAGAGAACCCATCAAGACAATCGCTAGCAAGACGCTGCTGATGACCTATGAATATGGTTCGGAGAAGAACGCCTACTACAGAAACTCCTGCAAGGCGGTGGCTGATTTCACCAACCTGATCGTTGGCAATCTGGACGAGCTTCGCCGTGTCGGTCACCATCCGAAATGGAAGACACTCAATCTGACGGAAATCCCGAAAGGTTGGGAAGTGGGCTCCTGCGTGCGCAAGGGCCTGGAGCCGACCTATGAGGTCAGCTGCACCGAACAGGTCGATAGTGCCGATAACCAGCAGTATCTCGATCTGCTGCGCAATCGCCTGCGTCAGTAGACGCTCCGTATAGTTTTGAAGCGGCAAAGGCCGGTGCCCGTTTCTGAAGGCGCCGGCCTTTCTCAGATACGCATCGGCATTGTCATGCAGTCGACCGGGAACGGGCGCAAGTGAGATTGGCAGGTCATACCTGCCCGCGGGAATACGACGCAACGAGCGCCTACTCCGCTGCGACACTACGTCAAAAAGGAATGACCGTGACGGGGCGCCGGACGTGACCGCGCCAAGGACTGCAATGACGGCAACGGAAACAATAGGAAAATTACGAGGACTCCCGTGAGATTTGGAACACTTAAATTAATTGGTCTGGCATTGATCGGCGCGCTTGGTTCCCAGGTCGCGTCAGCGCAGGAAGCCGAGCGCCACATCATGGCGGCAGGCGCAGGTTCAACACAGGGGTTGATCGCCGAGGATATCGCCGGGCTTGGCGACAGATGCGGCTTGCCTTTGAGTGTTGTGGCATCCAAAGGCGCGCTGGAAAGCTTTTTTGGGGTTCGCAATCGCCATAACACCCAGTTCGGCATCGTTGACGGCGACCTCTTGAATTATTTGAGCAGCTACAAGGGGCAGAATGCCGACGTCAAGGAAGCGGTTCAGGGTATGCGTATCATGCTCCCGCTGTTTGATGCCGAAGTGCATGTTCTGGCACCTGACAACATCAGCACCCTGCAGGATCTGCGCGGAAAACGCATTGGCGTCGGTGAGAAAGACAGCACGGCCTATCTGACATCGCAGTTGATGTTCGATATTCTGCGCATCCCCGTCGCCGAGCGTGTTACCGGTACCACAGACGAGATGATCGAGCTTTTAAGACAGGGCGAGATTGATGCAATGATCCGCGTCGCCGGAGCGCCGGTGGCAGCATTGGCCGATAAGCGGATCGACAGTACTTTTCATCTGGTGCCGATCACAGATGAATTGCTGCGGGCAAGCTACAAGACGGTGACGATCCCGGCAGGTATGTATCCGTATCAGCGAACCGCCGTGCAGACGGTCGCGGTCAAGACACTGCTGATGACCTACGAGTATGGCACCGGCAAGAACGCCTATTACAACAGTTCCTGCAAGGCGGTTTCGGATGTCACCAGCCTGATTGTCGATAATATCGACGAGCTGCGCCGGACCGGACACCCAAAATGGAAGGATGTCGATCTGACCGAAATCCCCAAGGGCTGGGAAATCGGCATGTGTGTTCGCAAGGGTCTCGACCCGAACTACAAGGTTTCATGCAGTCAGGCTGCCAGCAGCAGCGATAACAGCGAATATCTCAATCTTCTCGGAGAACGCCTCAAGAAATGAGGGCTCAACCGCTTGATTGAAAAATATTGAGGGCGCCGTCATGGCGCCCTTTTTTGAGGTTGAACAGCTTTTCAGACACCTAATGGGCGAGTATCGCCTTCGGCCTCAGCTCCCCGGAAGGGCTGCGATCGAAGATCCGCATGACGTTGTCGCTGCGCAGCGGCTGTTCGCTGTCGTCATGCTCCAGATTCTGCTCCGAGACATAGGCCACATATTCCTGCTCGTCGTTTTCGGCGAGGAGGTGGTAGAAGGGCTGGTCCCTGTTCGGGCGGATATTTTCCGGAATCGCGTTCCACCATTCCTCGGTATTCGCGAATTCGGCATCCACATCGAACACGACGCCCCGGAACGGGAAAACCTTGTGGCGAACGACTTCGCCGATGGTGAATTTTGCGTTGCGTTGTTTCATGGCGCGAACTTCCTTTCGCAACATTATGTGGTCACTCTGTTCCCACGCTACAAGGGCAATGCTTCAGCGCTGAAAAGGCTCCCTAAAAGGCGAAAATTCCGCGAATTTCAGCTCGCTCTGGCTTTCTTCGGCATGGTCGCCAGAATGACGCCACCCAGCACAAGCAGAATGCCGATGGCATGATAGGTGGCAAAACTTTCGCCCAGAAAGACGATGGCCATGACGATCGAAACCGGTGGCATGAGATAGAGCGTGACACCCGCCTGAGCCGGACCGAACACGCGCACAGTCTGCTGGAAACAGTAAAACGCGGCAAGTGAGGCAAAGGCCACCATGCCTGCGATTTTTGCCCAATCCATCGGCTCATCCGGCAGAGGGCCATCGGTGAAAAATTCGTAGATGGTCGGCGGCAGAAGAACCAGCGCACCCGACAACGCGATGATGCCGAACAGTGACAGCGGCTGCAGCTCCTGTAACGCCGGCTGACGCAGCAGGATCGAATAGGTCGCAAACGATATCGCCGCGATCAGGATGCCGAAATCTCCGATATTGAAATCGAGATGCAGCAGTGCCGAGAGATCTCCGCGCAATACGATGACGATGACGCCGGCGAAAGCGATCGCCATGCCCGTCAGTTCTCGGATGCCAATGGTTCGGCCGGCGAACATCCACTGGAACAGGATGATGAACAGCGACGACGTCGTGTAAATCAGCGTGCCGTTGGCGGCCGTGGTGTAGTTCAGCGACCAATAGACGACACCGCCGCAAATGCCCATGCCAAGTCCGCCCAGCACCAGCCAGAGCCAGAAATGACGGCTAACGAAGGTCCAGACTGCGCGGCGATCGGCGAAAATGAAGGGCAGTGTCACCAGCGTCGAGCCGGTCCAGCGCAGAAAGGCGGTGGTATAGGGCGCCACGTCACCAATGATGCCGCGGCCGAAAATGATGTTGGTGGAAAAGAAAAGCGGCACGAGGGCGAAAATCAGCCAATCGAGCGGGCGTGCAGGATCGGGTTTGGATTGATCGGGCATGGTGCACCGGAAAAGGAATGGCGCCGAAATGGCTGAGACGAGATGAAACGAGAAACGGCGGGATTTTGTCCCGCCGTTTGCGGCATGCGGCCGAAGCCGCCTGCGTTATCGGATCCGGCGGATCAGGCCGAGTAGTACATGTCGAATTCGACCGGGTGCGGCGTCATTTCGTAACGCATCACTTCGACCATCTTCAGTTCGATATAAGCGTCGATCTGGTCGTCGTCGAAGACGCCGCCGGCGGTCAGGAACTTGCGGTCGCGATCGAGATTTTCGAGCGCTTCACGCAGGGATGCGCAGACGGTCGGGATCTTCTTCAGTTCCTTCGGCGGCAGGTCGTAAAGATCCTTGTCCATGGCCTTGCCCGGATGGATCTTGTTCTTGATGCCGTCGAGGCCGGCCATCAGCATGGCGGCAAAGGCGAGGTAGGGGTTCGCCAGCGGATCAGGGAAGCGCACTTCTACGCGCTTGGACTTGGGACCTGTGCCGAACGGAATGCGGCACGACGCCGAGCGGTTGCGGGCCGAGTAAGCCAAGAGAACCGGTGCTTCATAACCCGGAACCAGACGCTTGTAGGAGTTGGTCGTCGGGTTGGTGAAGGCGTTGATGGCCTTGGCATGCTTGATGATGCCGCCGATGTAATGCAGGCAGCTTTCCGACAGGCCGGCATATTCGTCGCCGGCGAAGGTCGGCTTGCCGTCTTTCCAGATCGACTGGTGCACGTGCATGCCCGAGCCGTTATCGCCGAAAATCGGCTTCGGCATGAAGGTTGCCGTCTTGCCATAGGCATTGGCGACCTGGTGCACTACGTACTTGTAGATCTGGATCTTGTCGGCGTTGCGCACCAGCGTGTCGAACTTGACGCCAAGCTCGTGCTGGGCGGCAGCCACTTCGTGGTGGTGCTTTTCGACGACGACGCCCATTTCCGTCAGGACCGTCAGCATTTCGGAACGCATGTCCTGCAGGCTGTCGATCGGAGGAACCGGGAAATAACCGCCCTTGACGCGCGGACGGTGGCCAAGGTTGCCGGTCTCGTAATCGGTGTCGTCGTTGGACGGCAGTTCCGACGAATCCAGCTTAAAGCCCGTATTGTACGGATCGGCCTTGTACTTGACGTCGTCGAAGACGAAAAATTCAGGCTCGGGGCCAACGTAGACGGTATCGCCGACGCCGGACGCCTTCAGATAGGCTTCTGCCTTCTTGGCGGTGCCGCGCGGATCGCGGTTATAGGCTTCGCCCGAAACCGGATCGAGAATGTCGCAGATGACGACCATGGTCGACTGCGCGAAGAACGGGTCCATGTGGACCGTGGCCGGATCTGGCATCAGCACCATGTCCGACTCGTTGATGGCCTTCCAGCCGCCGATCGAGGAACCGTCGAACATGACGCCATCGGCGAACATGTCCTCATCCACGGCGACAACGTCCATGGTGACGTGCTGCAGCTTGCCCTTTGGATCGGTAAAGCGCAGGTCCACGAACTTGACGTCGTTTTCCTTGATCTGTTTCATGATGTCGCTTGCGGTCGTCATGGGATCTTTCCTTGGGTGTGAGAATGATGAGGTGCCGGTCCTTGGTTGGACCGGACGTTATTAAATCGCGTCAATACCGGTTTCGCCGGTGCGGATACGCACCACTTCTTCCACGTTCGAAACGAATATCTTGCCATCGCCGATGCGTCCAGTCTGGGCCGCATTGCGGATGGCATCGATGACCGACTCGACATTCTCGTCTGCGAGTACGACCTCGACCTTCACCTTTGGCAGAAAATCCACCACGTATTCCGCACCGCGATAAAGCTCGGTATGGCCTTTCTGCCGGCCAAATCCCTTTGCTTCGGTCACCGTGATGCCTTGCAAGCCGACTTCCTGAAGGGCTTCCTTCACTTCGTCGAGCTTGAAGGGCTTGATGATCGCTTCGATCTTTTTCATGAGAAAATATCTCTCCGCTTCTCCCTGAGAGCGGGCACTCCCCGCCAGCCCTTGATAATGCAGGTATCATGCCAATCCAAGTGCGATGATGCCTTAAATATCCTAGCCTTAAGTGATGGCCCGAGCCAAGGGCGGGTTTCCGGGCTGTGTGGTGAAAGTGGTGCCGTGCAAGAAGTTGGTCATTACCATGCGAGGGATATCTTCTCGCACTGAATTAGCGCCTCCGAAGACGATCGGATGCTTGATAATTATGCATATGATTATTTTTGATGCATTTGCCGAAAAAGAAACCCATTGTTTTTATCGGGTAAGACGAGTCAACATGGGTCATGACCGACATCAGCACACTTATTCTGACACCTGAAGAAATGTCCGCCGTTGATGCCGCATCAGCGGACTGCGGCATTCCGTCTTACGCGCTGATGGAACGTGCGGGGCAGGCGGTTGCGGCGCTTGCCTTGAAACATTACCCGCAGGCGGAGTGCTTTGTGGTTCTGTGCGGCCCGGGCAATAATGGCGGCGATGGATATGTGGCGGCGCGCGTGCTCGCCGAATCGGGCTCAGTGGTTCGCGTGTATGAGTTGGCGTTAGAGGCGGCACTGAAGGGGGATGCACGACGCGCTGCGGTGGCATGCCCGATCGATAAACGGCAACTGGGCGAATACCGGCCGCTCAAGGGCGACGTGATCATAGACGCGCTGTTTGGAGCCGGCCTTTCACGTCCTTTGCCGACGGAGGTTGGCGATGTGATCTCGGCGGTCGGTGAGGCAAGACTGCCTGTTCTCGCCGTCGATCTGCCCTCCGGCATTTGCGGCCTGCGCGGTCAAATTCTGGGTGCGGCGTTTCGGGCCGAGCGCACAATTACCTTCATGGCAAGGAAACCGGGGCATCTGCTTATGCCGGGTCGGGAATACTGCGGAGAACTGGAGGTTTTCGACATCGGCATTCCGCACAGGATCGTTGCTGCGCATGCCGGAGATATCCTGAAAAACGATCCTGCCTTGTGGGCTTCACATCTGCCGCGGCTTGCCACCGAAACCCACAAATACAAGCGCGGCCATCTCGTGGTGTTTTCCGGCGGGGCCTCGCATACCGGGGCCGCGCGTCTTTCAGCCAAGGCGGGCCTCAAAAGCGGCGCCGGACTGGTGACGGTTGCCGCGCCGGAGGACGCCATGGCGGTCAATGCCGCGGCGCTGACGGCGGTCATGCTTCGGCAAATTCAAACGATATCCGATTTGGACGAATGGCTTGAAACCGCGAAGATTGCGGCCTGTGTGCTCGGGCCCGGTTTTGGCGTGGGAAACCGCGCGCGGGATTTCGTGGCGATACTGAAGGACAAGGCGCTGGTTCTGGATGCCGATGGCATCACGTCCTTCAAGGATGAGCCGGAGACGCTGTTCAATGCGTTCGGAAACGGTGAAACACATTTGGTGCTGACGCCGCATGAGGGAGAATTTGCGCGGCTTTTTCCCGACATCGCCGCCGACCAGAAGCTCGGCAAGGTGGAAAAGGCGAGGGCTGCGGCAGTCCGCGCCCATGCCGTCATCATTTATAAAGGCGCAGACAGTGTCATCGCTTCACCGGATGGACGCGCCTACATCAACGACAATGCGCCGCCATGGCTTGCCACTGCCGGTTCCGGTGATGTGCTGGCCGGCATGATCGGCGCATTGCTGGCGCAAGGTGTTCCGGCCTTCGAGGCCGCGGCGGCGGGCGTTTATCTTCACGGCGAGGCGGCCAGGCGGGCAGGGCCGGGCATGACGGCAGAAGATCTGGCCGACCATGCCGATGTGACGTTCCGCTAAGCGCTATTTCAAGCGTTCGGCCATGGCCATTGCGCCCTGCGGCGCGTTGACCTTGCCTTCGTGAATGAAAAAGGCAAACACATCGCGCGGCTTATTCTCGACCTTGCGACCGGCATCCACCAGCGGCAGATCATCCGGCACGCCGCCTGCCGCCCATGTCTTCAGCCGTTTTGCCCAGGCGTTCATATCGTCCTCGGCATAACAGGTGGGGATTTCATCCGAACCCTTTTGCAGCCGCGCATAGACAAAATCCGCGGTGACATCCGCAATCATCGGGTAATCGAAATGTTCGGCGCAGACCGGCGCGATATTATATTTCTCCAGCAGAGCGACGAATTCCGGCACCTTGAAACTGTCGTGGCGCACCTCGACCAAATGCCGCAGCGGCAGACCTTCGAGCGTGTTCGGGAGGAGTTTCAGAAAGGCTTCGAAATCGTCCGGTTCGAATTTTTTCGTCGGCGCGAACTGCCAGAGCAACGGCCCCAGACGATCCCCTAGTTCGACCAGTCCCTGATTAAGGAATTTATCAATCGATTCAGATGCCTCTGCGAGAATCTTGCGGTTTGTGGTGAAGCGGCTGGCCTTCAGCGAGAAGATAAATCCGTCCGGCACTTCAGACGCCCATTTGGCAAAGGTTTCCGGTTTCTGCGAACCGTAATAGGTGCCGTTGACCTCGATGACGGAAAGCTTGCTCGACGCATATTCGAGCTGCCGTTTCTTGGCGAGCTTTTCGGGATAGAACGTGCCTTCCCAAGCATCAAAAGTCCAACCGCCGATGCCGGTGCGGATCATGCCCGAATTGCTCATCAGTGCCTCCCGTTGAGATCAGCTTACCATATCGTGGTTACGGCGGATTACTCCGCCGCCTCAACCTTCTTGGCCGGGCGCCGCTCCAGCAGTTCCTTGAGGAAATGACCGGTATAGGAGCGCTTTTCCTTGACGATCTGCTCCGGCGTGCCTTGAGCGACCACTTCGCCACCGCCCGTGCCGCCTTCGGGGCCGATATCGATCACCCAGTCAGCCGTCTTAATGACTTCGAGATTGTGCTCGATGACCACCACCGAATTGCCCTGATTGACCAGTTCGTGCAGCATTTCCAGAAGTTTGGCCACATCGTGGAAATGCAGGCCGGTGGTCGGTTCGTCGAGAATGTAGAGCGTGCGGCCGGTGGAGCGTTTCGACAGTTCCTTGGCGAGTTTGACGCGCTGCGCCTCACCGCCGGACAGTGTGTTCGCCTGCTGGCCGACCTTGATATAACCCAGACCAACCTCGAACAGCGCCTGCAGCTTGTCGCGCACCGCAGGAACCGCCGAGAAGAATTCGACGCCTTCCTCGACGGTCATGTCCAGCACGTCGGCGATCGACTTGCCCTTGAAATGTACGTCGAGCGTTTCTCGATTGTAGCGCTTGCCGTGGCAGACGTCGCAGGTGACGTAAACGTCGGGCAGAAAATGCATCTCGATCTTGATGACGCCATCGCCCTGGCAGGCTTCGCAGCGGCCGCCCTTGACGTTGAACGAGAAGCGGCCGGGCGCATATCCGCGCGCCTTGGCCTCGGGAAGGCCCGCAAACCAGTCACGGATCGGCGTGAAGGCACCGGTATAGGTGGCCGGGTTTGAACGCGGCGTGCGGCCGATCGGCGACTGGTCGATATCGATGACCTTGTCGATATGTTCGAAACCATCGATGCGATCGTGTTCGGCCGGGATCTCGCGCGCGCCCATGACGCGGCGGGCAGCCGACTTGTAGAGTGTTTCGATCAGGAAGGTGGACTTGCCGCCGCCCGATACACCCGTCACCGCCGTGAAGACGCCGAGCGGCACGGCCGCCGTGACGTTTTTCAGGTTATTGCCGCGCGCGCCGACAACCTTGATTTCCTTACCCTTCTTGGGCTTGCGCCGTTCGGCCGGCACGGCAACGCCGAGTTCACCGGACAGATATTTGCCGGTCAGCGATTTCGGATTGGCCATGACCTGTTGCGGCGAGCCCTCGGCCACCACCGTGCCGCCATGAATGCCGGCGGCGGGGCCGATATCGACGACGTAATCGGCGGTAAGGATGGCATCTTCGTCATGCTCGACGACGATGACCGTGTTGCCGATATCGCGCAGGTGTTTCAGCGTTTCGAGCAGTCGGGCATTATCGCGCTGGTGCAGGCCGATCGACGGCTCGTCGAGAACGTAAAGCACGCCGGTCAGGCCGGAGCCGATCTGCGAAGCGAGCCGGATACGCTGGCTTTCACCACCCGACAGCGTGCCGGAATTACGCGACAGGCTGAGATAATCGAGACCGACATCGTTCAGGAACTGTAGGCGCTCACGGATTTCCTTGAGGATACGGACGGCGATTTCGTTCTGCTTGGCATTGAGATGCTCGGGCAGAGCCGAAAACCAGTCACGCGCCACCCTGATCGACATTTCGGTGGTCTGGCCGATATGCATCTTGTTGATTTTCACCGCCAGCGCTTCAGGCTTGAGGCGATAACCGGCGCAGGCCGGGCAGGGCGCTGCCGACATATACCGCTCGATTTCCTCGCGTGCCCAGGCGCTGTCGGTTTCCTTCCAGCGGCGCTCGAGATTTGGCACGATGCCTTCGAAATTCTTGGTGGTTTTATAGGACCGCGCGCCGTCGGCGTAATTGAACTCGATTTTTTCCTCGGTGCCCTTGAGGATCGCTGTCTGCGCTTCCTTCGACAGCTTTTCCCAGCGGTCGGACAGCTTGAAGCCAAACACCTTGCCGAGGCCCTCGAGCGTCTGGTTGTAATAGGGCGACGAGGATTTGGCCCAAGGCGCAATCGCCCCATCCTTGAGGGTGCGGCCGGGTTCCGGCACGATCAGGTTTTCATCCACCTTCTGCTGCGAGCCGAGACCATCGCAGGTCGGGCAGGCGCCAAAGGGGTTGTTGAACGAGAACAGGCGCGGTTCGATTTCCGGAATGGTGAAGCCGGAAACGGGGCAGGCGAATTTTTCCGAAAACAGCACACGCTCGTGTGTTTCGTTGAGCGACTTGTTGGCCGAGCCGCCGGCTGCGGTTTCATTGGCGGGCAGGGGCTTGTCTGCAAACTCGGCGACAGCAAGACCATCGGCCAGTTTCAGCGAGGTTTCCAGGCTGTCCGCCAGACGAGCGGAGATGTCGGAGCGCACCACGAGACGGTCCACAACGACGTCAATATCGTGCTTGTATTTCTTGTCGAGCGGCGGAACGTCGGCGATCTCGTAGAACTGACCATCGACTTTCACGCGCTGAAAGCCCTTTTTCATCAGTTCGGCGAGTTCCTTTTTATACTCGCCCTTACGGCCACGGATCATCGGCGCAAGAATATAAAGACGCGTGCCTTCCTCGTAAGCGACAATGCGATCGACCATCTGGCTGACCGTCTGGCTTTCGATCGGCAGGCCTGTGGCCGGCGAATAGGGAACGCCGACACGCGCGAACAGAAGGCGCATGTAGTCGTAGATCTCGGTAACGGTACCGACCGTCGAGCGCGGGTTGCGCGAGGTCGTCTTCTGCTCGATCGAGATCGCCGGCGACAGACCGTCGATCTGGTCGACATCCGGCTTCTGCATCATTTCGAGGAACTGGCGGGCATAGGCCGACAGGCTCTCGACATAACGGCGCTGGCCTTCCGCATAGATCGTATCGAAAGCCAATGACGACTTTCCTGACCCGGACAGGCCGGTCATCACGATCAGCGAATTGCGCGGAAGATCGAGGTCGATGCCCTTGAGATTGTGTTCACGCGCGCCACGAATGGAGATCGTCTTGAGTTCGCTCATTACCAAAGCCTGATGGGAGGGAAGTTTCCCTATGTAGTGATTGATTCGGCGGTGTCGAGATGGAAACGACAAAGGTCAAACCGTCGTTCCCGATTCGTTTGACATGACTATAGGAATAAAATAGAACAAATAAAGAACAATCTTCAGCCTGAAACAATCCGCCCATTTGGCGGCATTTCGGGAAATCGCTGTGGATTAAAGGATCGGAAGGGTCCCACCGGGCCGCGGCTATAGTCTATGGTGCCGGCATTGGATTTTTAAGCCGCGTCACGTGGCGTAGAAAGTGAGAATATCATGGCAGGTAGCGTCAACAAGGTGATCCTGATCGGAAACGTCGGCGCCGATCCCGAAATCCGCCGGACCCAGGACGGTCGTCCGATCGCCAATCTGCGCATCGCGACGTCTGAAAGCTGGCGTGATCGCAATTCCGGCGAGCGCAAGGAAAAGACCGAATGGCACAGCGTCGTCGTTTTTAACGAAGGTCTCTGCAAGGTCGTCGAACAGTATGTGAAGAAGGGCGCCAAGCTCTATATCGAAGGCGCACTGCAGACCCGCAAATGGCAGGACCAGCAGGGTGCGGATCGTTATTCGACGGAAATCGTGCTGCAGGGCTTCAACTCGACCCTGACCATGCTCGACGGCCGTGGCGGCGAAGGTGGTGGCGGCTTCGGTGGCGGTGGTGGTCGTGGCAGTTCCGCTGGCGGCAATGATTATGGCGGCGGCGGTGGCGACTTTGGTGGTGGTTACGGCGGTGGCGACGATTACGCCCGTCCGTCTTCCGGCGGCGGCAATCGTGGTGGTGGCCAGCCTTCCGGCGGCAATGCTGGCGGCGGCGGTTTCTCGCGAGACCTGGACGACGATATCCCGTTCTGATCAAGAAGGCGCCGCGAGGCGCCTTTTTTCATGTCGGTAAGGGCTGAAAAGAAAACGCCCAAACCTTCAAAGATTGAAGGCCGAGCGGATGCCATCGACGGCAAACTGCACCGATAGTGCCGCCAGGATGACGCCGAGCAGGCGGGTCAGCAGTGCACGGCCGGTGACGCCGAGAAAACGATCGAGGGCAGGGGCGATCATCAGTGCGGCAAACACGGCCAGCATGGCGACACCGATGACACCGATAAGGATGGCGCGCTCCAGCGGCGCGTGAAAACTGCCGGCCAGAAGCACGGTCGCGGAAATGGCACCAGGTCCGGAAATCAGCGGCAAAGCCAGCGGAAAGATCGCGAGATTTCGGATGTGATCGACCGTCAGCGCGGTTTCCGAGGTCTTTTCCTTGCGGTCGTTGCGGCGCTCGAAAATCATCTCGAAGGCGATCCAGAACAGAAGCAGGCCACCGGCGATGCGGAAAGCCCCCATGGAAATGCCGAGAAAACCCAGCAGTTGCGCGCCGACAAGCGCAAAGCCTGCCAGGATGCCGAAAGCCGTGACTGTGCCAAGCATGGCGACGTGGCGGCGCTGCGCTGCATCCATGCCGACCGTCAGCCCGACGAACAGCGGGGCGAGCCCCGGCGGATCGAGCGTGACAAGCAGCGTCGTCAGTGCGTTCAGGATCGTGTCGATCGTTACCATCTAAAGCCTTGTTCCTGCATGCTTGCCGTAAACCTGAAAGCTTGTTAGGACAGCCGCAGCCCGGAGAAAACCCCATTTGCGGACGATCTCCACAAACGACGATGGCTACGGCTGTCGATATGTCGTAAAAGCCTGTTCACAACAGGTTCCAAAATTGGCGTTGGCGGTCGCCTTCCGCTATAAAAACGTCAACTGATTCCGAACAGGATCCTAACCGATTTGACTGATCAAAGCACACCCGGCGGCGGAAAGCTGCCACCAGGCATCGAACCCATTTCGATCATGGAGGAAATGCAGCGGTCCTACCTCGATTACGCGATGAGCGTTATCGTCAGCCGCGCGCTTCCCGACGTCCGCGACGGCCTCAAGCCGGTGCATCGCCGTATCCTCTACGGGATGAACGAGC
This sequence comes from Neorhizobium sp. JUb45, assembly GCF_004343585.1. GTDB lineage: Bacteria > Pseudomonadota > Alphaproteobacteria > Rhizobiales > Rhizobiaceae > Neorhizobium. The sequence continues at coordinate 1,317,504 of NZ_SLYW01000001.1, forward strand.
TGGGGCTCGACTGGAACAAGAAATACGTCAAGAGCGCCCGCGTGACCGGTGACGTGATGGGTAAATACCATCCGCATGGTGACTCTGCGATCTATGACGCATTGGCCCGTATGGCGCAGGACTGGTCGTTGCGCATGCCGCTGATCGACGGTCAGGGCAATTTTGGTTCGATCGACGGTGATCCGCCGGCCGCCCAGCGTTATACAGAGTGCCGTCTGGAGAAGGTCGCGCATGCGCTTCTCGACGACCTCGACAAGGAAACCGTCGATTTCCGTGACAACTACGACGGCACCATGTCGGAGCCGGTCGTGGTCCCGGCGAAGTTCCCGAACCTGCTGGTCAATGGCGCAGGCGGCATCGCCGTCGGCATGGCGACAAACATTCCGCCGCACAATCTCGTTGAAGTCATCAATGGCTGTATCGCGCTGATTGATAACCCGGCGATCGAACTGCCGGAAATGATGGAAATCATTCCGGGTCCCGACTTCCCGACCGGCGCCATGATCCTCGGCAAGAACGGCATCCGTTCGGCCTACGAAACCGGCCGTGGCTCGGTAATGATGCGTGGCCTTGCCACCATCGAACCGATGCGCGGTGATCGCGAACAGATCATCATCACCGAAGTTCCCTATCAGGTGAACAAGTCGACGATGATCGAAAAGATGGCCGAACTGGTCAAGGACAAGCGCGTCGAGGGCATTTCCGACCTGCGCGACGAATCCGACCGCCAGGGTTACCGCGTCGTCATCGAGCTGAAGCGCGATGCCAATGCGGATGTCATCCTCAACCAGCTCTACCGTTACACGCCACTGCAGACGTCGTTCGGCTGCAACATGGTGGCGCTCAACGGCGGCAAGCCGGAGCAGATGATCCTGCTCGACATGCTGCGCGCTTTCGTTTCCTTCCGCGAGGAAGTCGTCAGCCGCCGCACGAAATATCTTCTGCGCAAGGCACGTGAACGCGCCCATATCTTGGTCGGCCTCGCGATTGCGGTTGCCAATATCGACGAAGTCATCGCACTGATCCGTCGCGCGCCCGATCCGGCGACCGCCCGCGAACAGCTGATGACCCGCCGCTGGCCGGCCCATGACGTCGAGCCGCTGATCCGCCTGATCGATGATCCGCGCCACAGGATCAACGAGGACGCGACCTACAATCTTTCCGAAGAGCAGGCCCGCGCCATTCTCGAACTGCGTCTGGCCCGCCTGACCGCACTCGGCCGCGATGAAATCGCCGACGAGTTGAACAAGATCGGCGCCGAGATCAGTGATTATCTCGACATCCTGTCTTCGCGCGTTCGCATCCAGACCATCGTGAAGGGCGAGCTTGCTGCCGTTCGTGACGAGTTTGGCACACCGCGCCGCACGCAGATCATGGATGCCGGCCTCGACATGGACGATGAAGACCTCATCGCCCGTGAAGACATGGTCGTCACTGTTTCGCATCTCGGCTATATCAAGCGCGTGCCGCTGGCGACCTATCGCGCCCAGCGTCGCGGCGGCAAGGGCCGTTCCGGCATGGCGACACGCGACGAGGATTTCGTCTCGCGTCTGTTCGTGGTCAACACGCATACACCGGTTCTGTTCTTCTCCTCGCGTGGCATCGTCTACAAGGAAAAGGTCTACCGCCTGCCGATCGGCACGCCGCAGTCTCGCGGCAAGGCTTTGATCAACATGCTGCCGCTGGAATCCGGCGAACGCATCACCACGATCATGCCGCTGCCCGAGGACGAGGCGACCTGGGAAAACCTCGACGTGATGTTCGCGACGACGCGCGGTACGGTTCGCCGTAACAAGCTGTCCGACTTCGTTCAGGTCAACCGCAACGGCAAGATCGCCATGAAGCTCGAGGAAGAGGGCGACGAAATCCTCTCCGTCGAGACCTGCACGGCACCGAACGAAGATCTCGGCATTCCGGGCGATGATGTTCTGCTGACGACCGCGCTCGGTCAGGCGATCCGCTTCCCGGTCGATGAAGTGCGCGTGTTTGCCGGCCGTAACTCGATCGGTGTGCGCGGCATCAATCTGGCCGATGGCGACCGCATCATTTCGATGACGATCGTCGGCCACGTCAATGCCGAGCCCTGGGAGCGCGCCGCCTATCTGAAGCGTTCTGCCGCCGAACGTCGCGCCGCCGGTGTCGATGAAGAGGATATCGCTCTCGTTGGCGAGGAAGTGGTGGAAGAAGGACAGCTGTCCGACGAACGCTACGAATACCTCAAGGCACACGAACAGTTCGTTCTGACCGTTTCCGAAAAGGGTTTTGGCAAGCGTTCTTCGTCCTACGACTTCCGTACATCGGGTCGTGGGGGCAAGGGCATACGCGCCACCGACACCTCGAAGACTTCGGAAATCGGCGAGCAGGTTGCCGTCTTCCCGATTGAGGACAAGGACCAGATCATGCTCGTCACCGACGGCGGCGTGCTGATCCGCGTACCGGTCGATGGCATTCGTATCGCCAGCCGCGCCACCAAGGGCGTCACCATCTTCTCCACCGGCAAGGGCGAGAAGGTCGTATCGGTCGAGCGCATCAGCGAGCCGGAAGGTGAAGAGGAAGAAGGCGACTTGCCGGGTGAAGTTACCACCGAAGCAGGCGCCATAGCTGAGACGCCGGAAGGCGGCGCCCCAGAGGGCGACGCACCGAGCGAAGAATAAGACGCAAAAGGCCGGGAGAGATCCCGGCCTTTTTCTTTTATGTTTCATCGAGTGATTGTGTAGACTCCGCACCATTCAGGATTAGTGACGCAAACATTCAGGACTGAAGACGCAAAAAAGCCGGGTGAAAATTTCACCCGGCTTTTTGTTCAGAATTGGTGGCCTCAGAATGCCCTGTGGCGGCGGGCAAAATCCTCGATATCCTCACGCTCTCTGCGGAGCTCGGCAATCGAGGACATGACTGTGGCAACAAACATGGTGCTGATCAGCCCGGCAAGAATGGTCATCGTCAAGAACATCTCATACCTTTCCGGGCCTAAAGGCCTCAGTAGTAGGAGACGCCCTGGTAAGTGCCGGTCATCTCCGTGTAATTGGTCGCAGTCGTGTCGGACTTGTCGTTGTAAAGAGTGACAGTTGCAGTCATCATGACTGCGATCATGGCGGTCCACACAACGCTGATCATGGTGATCTTGTCGGGCATTGCCGAATTTCTCTTCGCAAACATCTCCGAATTCCTTCTTTTATGTAAACATGCAATGAGCATGCTGGTTCCGCATTGTTGAGGGATTTTTAATACTCCCCCTCTGAAGCCTCCCTGAAGAGGCCGTTCATCTGGCGTTCAGGATTCAAATCCCTCTGGCGTCATCCATGTCCACGGTGAGGACGAGTTCAGCCAGAAGCGAGAGGCCGATGGCGGTGACGACGAGAACAACCAGCATGTTTTTACTCCTGCGGCAGGACTTCGGGACCGTTCCATCCGTCTCTGCAGGATCGATAAAAACATGGGGCGCCTGAAACCCTCTTGAACAGCGTGTTCATTTACCGTTCAGGCGCTGGCCGCCTTGCGAATGGCGGCCGTCCGTGACAAAAGGCGGTGACTTTTATGGCTGTAAAACCCAAAACCGCGGGCACGATGACCACTGCTTTTTACCCGGGATCTTTCGATCCGATGACCAACGGGCATCTCGATGTGCTTGTGCAGGCGCTCAATGTCGCCGGCACGGTCATCGTGGGTATCGGCGTGCATCCGGGCAAGACGCCGCTGTTCAGCTTCGAGGAGAGGGCGGAGCTGATCCGCCGATCTCTGAGCGATGCGCTGCCGCAAAAGGCCGAAAATGTTTCCGTCGTGAGTTTTGACGGTCTGGTCATCAACGCTGCACGCGCGCATGGCGCAAGCCTGTTGATCCGTGGCCTGCGTGACGGCACGGATTTCGACTATGAAATGCAGATGGCCGGGATGAATGCACAGATGGCACCCGATGTGCAGACAGTTTTCCTGCCGGCAGCCATTGCCTCGCGGCCCATAACCGCCACATTGGTTCGACAAATCGCCTCGATGGGCGGCGACGTCAGCACATTCGTGCCGGCTGCCGTCCACGACGCGCTGACTACCAAGCTGAAACGCTGATCGTTTATCAAACGGAGCCCAGGATGAAACTGCTTCACCTTGCCCTTGCCGGCGCCATGATGGCCGCTTCCTTTACTGCCCCGGCCTTTGCCGCGAGCAATGCCAACACCATGACCATCCAGTTGAAGGACGGTCCGGTTGTCGTGCAACTGATGCCGGAACTGGCCCCGAAACACGTTGCCCAGATCAAGGCGCTGGCCGCCAAGGGTGAATATGACAATGTCGTTTTCCACCGCGTGATCGATGGCTTCATGGCCCAGACCGGTGACGTTCAGTTCGGCAAGCAGGGAGGCAAAAGCTTTGCCCCGGCGCGTGCCGGCATGGGCGGTTCGGACCTGCCGGATATCCCGGCCGAATTTTCGCGCACGCCGTTCGAACGTGGCGTGGTCGGCATGGCCCGCTCGCAGAGCCCGAACTCGGCCAACTCACAATTCTTCATCATGTTCACCAAATACCCAAGCCTGGACGGCCAGTACACGGTCGTCGGCAAGGTCGTGTCCGGCATGGAAAATGTCGACAAGATCAAGAAGGGTGCCGGCAGCAATGGCGAGGTTTCCGACCCCGACCGCATGCTGAAGGTCACTGTTGGTCAGTAATCTGGCGGCCAGCAATCTGACTGCAGACAATACCGCCGCCGGGTTTCCGGCAGCAGACAATCCGGGCGAAAGCCCCAAGCTAAAACACCAAGGAGAATACCATGGCTGAGATCAAAGATCCGGAAAACACCCTTATCGTCGAAACCACCAAGGGCAAGGTCCTCATCCAGCTTCTGCCGGACCTCGCGCCTGAGCATGTTGCACGCATCAAGGAACTGGCCCGCGAAAAGGCCTATGACGGCGTTGTTTTCCACCGCGTCATTCCTGACTTCATGGCCCAGACGGGCGACGTCAAGTTCGGCAAGAAGGGCGGCGAAAGCTTCAACCCGTCGCGCGCCGGCATGGGCGGCTCTGAAAAGCCGGACCTGAAGGCTGAATTCTCGGCTGTTCCGCACGTGCGCGGCACCTGCTCGATGGCCCGTTCGCAGAACCCGAACTCGGCCAACTCGCAGTTCTTCATCTGCTTCACCGACGCTCCCTGGCTGAACAAGCAGTATTCCGTCTGGGGTCAGGTCATCGAAGGCATGGACTTCATCGACCAGATCAAGAAGGGCGAGCCTGTTCAGGACCCGGATTCGATCGTTTCGATCCGCGTTGCAGCCGACGCTGCAGCCTGATTTTTCATTCATAAGCAGACCAGAAACGCCCCGGCAACGGATCGGGGCGTTTCGCTTTTTCTGAAAGGCCCCGGACGGTGCGTGTAGACCTGTTCGACTTCGATCTCCCCGATGACAATATCGCATTGCGGCCCGCCAATCCGCGTGACAGCGCACGGTTGCTCGTCGTCAAGCCGGGTAACGAACCCGAACTTGCCGATCACGTGGTGCGTGATCTCGTGGATTTTCTGAAACCCGGCGATGCGCTGGTTTTCAACGACACAAAAGTCATCCCGGCGCAGCTGGAAGGCATTCGCCACCGTGACGGTGCGGGCGGCCAGCAGGTGTCGGCGACGCTGCACATGCGCACCGAACCGGACGTCTGGAAGGCCTTTGCCAAGCCGGGAAAACGCATCAAGGTTGGCGATCGCATCGAATTCGGCAAATCCGACGCCAATACCTGCCTGATCGGTTCGCTGATGGCGACGGTCGAGGATAAGGGCGAGGGCGGCGAAGTAACCCTGCGCTTCGATCTCTCCGGCCCGGCGCTCGACGAAGCGATCATGGGGTCCGGCCACATCCCCCTGCCGCCATACATCGCCGCCAAACGGCCCGAGGACGAGCAGGACCGAAAGGACTACCAGACCATCTATGCGCGCGAGGAGGGTGCTGTTGCGGCCCCGACCGCCGGCCTGCATTTCACCCCCGATCTGTTTGCGCGTCTCGACGCTGCAGGGATCGAACGCCATTTCGTGACGCTGCATGTCGGCGCCGGCACGTTTCTGCCGGTCAAGGCCGACGATACCGACGACCACAAGATGCACCTTGAGATCGGCCATGTCAGCGCTGAGACCGCAGAAGCCTTGAATGCCGTGAAGGCGAGGGGCGGGCGCATCGTCTGTGTCGGCACGACTTCGCTCAGGTTGATCGAGAGTGCCGCTTCTGACGACGGCCTCATCCATCCCTGGAGCGATGCCACGGGCATCTTCATCACGCCGGGTTACCGTTTCAAGGCGGTCGATCTGCTGATGACCAATTTCCACCTGCCGAAATCGACGCTGATGATGCTGGTCTCCGCCTTTGCGGGCCTTGAGACCATGCAGCGCGCTTATGCCCACGCGATCGATACCGGCTACCGTTTCTATTCCTATGGCGATTCCAGCCTGCTGCACCGGATGCCCCGATGACCGAAAACTTTCAATTCACCCTGAAAAAGACCGATGCCGGCGCGCGTCTCGGCGAAGTGTCGATGCCCAGAGGCACGATCCGCACCCCGGCCTTCATGCCGGTCGGCACTGTCGGCACCGTCAAGGCGATGTATCTCGATCAGGTGAAGGATACCGGTGCCGACATCATTCTCGGCAATACCTATCACCTGATGCTGCGGCCCGGTGCGGAGCGCGTCGCCCGCCTCGGCGGCCTGCACAAGCTGATCCGCTGGGACGGCCCGATCCTCACCGATTCGGGCGGGTTTCAGGTCATGTCGCTTTCGGGTCTGCGCAAGCTGGATGAGCAGGGCGTGACCTTCAAGAGCCATGTCGACGGTTCGCTGCACCACATGTCGCCGGAACGCTCGATCGAGATCCAGGGCCTGCTCGGTTCCGACATCCAGATGCAGCTCGACGAATGCGTGGCGCTGCCGGCCGAACCGAAGGAAATCGAACGGGCGATGGAAATGTCGCTGCGCTGGGCGGAACGCTGCCGCGTTGCTTTCGGCGAACAGCCGGGCAAGGCGATGTTCGGTATCGTGCAGGGTGGTGATATTCCGGCTCTGCGTGTCCGTTCCGCCGAAGGCCTGAAGCAGTTGGACCTCAAGGGCTATGCGGTCGGTGGTCTTGCAGTCGGCGAGCCGCAGGACGTGATGCTGTCCATGCTGGAAACCACACTGCCGGTTCTGCCGACCGAAAAGCCGCGTTACCTGATGGGCGTCGGCACACCGGACGACATTCTGAAATCCGTGGCGCGCGGCATCGACATGTTCGACTGCGTCATGCCGACCCGTTCCGGCCGTCATGGTCTGGCCTTTACCCGCCGTGGCCGCGTCAACATCCGCAATGCCCGCCATGCGGAAGACATGCGCCCGCTCGACGAGGAATCGAGCTGCCCGGCGGCGCGTGACTATTCGCGCGCCTACCTGCACCACCTTGTCCGCTCCGACGAGGCGCTGGGCGGCATGCTGCTCTCGTGGAACAATCTTCACTATTATCAGGACCTGATGAAGGGCATCCGTCAGTCTATCGCCGAGGGCCGGTTTGAGGATTTTTATGCGGAAACGCAGGAAGCCTGGGCCAAGGGCGATATCGACAAGCTCTGAGGTTTTTCGGCGATGAGCGGCGAGGACGAACAGGATCAACCGGTCGGCGTCACGCCGCGCATGCTGTCATGGGCCAAGAACTCCACCCTCTACCGACTGTCGCGCCGGATGATGTCGGAACGCGAACTGTCCGACGCCATCAAGCGCAAGGCCAGGCAGAAGTTCGAGGATATTTCCGAAGAACATCTGCAGGTTCTGGCGACAACTGCGCTCGAATTCGGCCAGACGCTGGGCGCGCTCAATGACCAGAATTATGCAGAGACGAAGGTTCGCTCCGGCGTGCGCAGCGGTCGTTCAAAGCGGATGATCCAGCGCAAGCTGCAGGAGAAAGGCATCGATTCGGAGACGGCATCGATCGCGCTCGAAGACGCCGACGATGTTCGTGCGGCCCTTGCCTATGCTCGCAAGCGTGGTTTCGGCCCCTATCGGCGCGGCGAGGCGGACGAAAAGCGGACACTCAAGGAACTGTCGTCCATGGCACGGCAAGGGTTCAGCCTGGAACTCTGCCGTCGGGTCATCGGGCTGGACAGGGACGAGGCCGAGGAGATGTTGGCGGACAGCAGCTTCTGAGTATTTCCGTCGCCGGTGCGTCGCTCCGATCATGTTGCAGACTCCGTCCTTGGTAACATTCAAAAACTCCCGGAGCTTTGCGGGTGTGTGCTCTCTTCTCTGCGTCATTCCTGTGCTCGTCACAGGAATCCAGCCACCACGCGTCTGCGTGGTGAAAGAACTCTTCTTCGCTTTGCCGTTCGCGAGTCTAGCGCGCCGCAGACGCGGCGCTACTGGATTCCTGTGACAAGCACAGGAATGACGGTGGAGAGGAAACGCCAAGACGCGAAATCAGCCGCTTTGATCTGATCACAAGCCATGCAGATAGTTGGCGATATCCTCCCAGTCCGGATTCATCGTCTCGATCAAATTGAGCTTCCACGCTCGCGGCCACTTCTTGATCGTCTTTTCCCGACGGATGGCATCTACGATCAGATCATGTTCCTCGAACCAGACAAGTGTCTTCACACCATAACGACTGGTGAAGCCCGGTGTCAGCTCATTCTGATGATCATATAATCGTCCCGGCAGGTCGCTGGTCATGCCGGTATAGAGCGTTCCGTTACGCCTTGATGCCAGAATGTAGACATAGCCTTTGCGCATGCACGGTATAATGACAAAACTGAAAATACAGGCAATGATTGAATTTCAGAATTTTACACCCGAATTCACAAGTACCCGTCTTGGCAAACCTAAATCCCGGTACTAGCCGTGTTCTTCAGCATGCGCACGCCGTTCACCTTGTAGCTGCCGTCATCCATCAGCCGCATCTCGTAGATCGCCGTCCAGTCCTTGCCGCCGGGGCCGGTGATCATCACCTCCTGCAAAACCAGTTCGCCGCCGCCGACGAGCTTTGAGCGGCCGAAGGCATAGTTTCCGGCGTGAAAAATCGCCTCGTAGTTCTTTTGAACCATGGCAAAGAAACGTTTTTCATCCGGGAAAAGCCCGCGAATGCCGGGGGCGGCGAAGGAATAGGCCTTGCCCGCATCCTGCGCCTTCATGGCGGCAATCTGTTCGCTGATGATCGCCTGCGCGTCAGCTACGGGGTCCTCGGCAAAGGCCGGGGCGAGGGATGAAAGGAGGGCACACACTGCAACAAGCATGGATCGAACGTGCATCGGCTTTCTCCAGTGACAGGAGGTCAGGCTAGCGCTATTTCAGAAAAGGTGAAGATGCGCAGGCAAAGATTCCTGTGCTGATCCGGCTATCACCTGCCGTTTGCGTATGGCAGCCCTGCCAAGCCGCTGTCTTGCCGTGTTCATCTTGCGATGCGAATACGGTCAAAAATACTGATTCCCGGAATGATGACATGACCACGCTCGCGCCTCCCGCGCTGATCTTCTTCTGCAATTCGATCCTGTTCGTTTCGCTGTTCACCCGCCTGCCTGCCATTCAAGCCGGCCTTGGCGTCGACAAGGCGGTTCTGGGCCTGTCACTATTGGGAGCGCCGATCGGCACGCTGGTGGCGCTGTCTGTGGCCGGGCGCATCACCGAACGGCTGACGCCACGGATTACCGCGACCCTGTTTCTGGCACTGTGCGCGGTCATCATGCCGCTGATCACCATCGCCCCGATCATGCCGTTCTTCCTGCTGTTCATCGTCTACGGTTTTCTGCGCACCATCATGGATGTCGCTACCAACATGATTGCCACGGGTACGGAGAGGCGCACCGGCGTAAAAGTGCTGTCGCGCAGCCATGGCTTCTGGTCCGTCGGCCTGCTGCTGGGATCGCTGGCATCCGGTTTCGTGGCGGCGAGGGAGGTCTCCCCGTTCATTCACCAGTCGGTGGCCTCGGCTCTGGTTCTGGTCGCCTGCTTGATCATTCTGCGCATCACGCCAAAGGATAGTTCCGCCCCCGAAACAAGGCCGGATGCGAAACGATCGACGATTTTCGTGCTGCCCGACCGCACCATTCTTCTGGTCTGCGTCATGGTGTTCGGCATCTGCATCACCGAAGGCGCGATCTACGACTGGGGTATCTTTTTCCTGCAGGAACGCGCCGGCGCGGATGCGGCGACGGCCGGCATCATCTATGCGAGCTTCACGCTTGGCATGGGCCTGACACGGCTCTGCGGCGATTGGTTACGGCAGCGTTACGGTACGATGACGCTGGTGCGTGGTTCGGCGCTGATGGTGATTGCCGGCCTGTGCGGAATGCTGGTCACACCCGGCCTGTTGCTGACAGGCGTGGCGTTCTTCGTCATCGGCTGCGGCATTGCGCTCGGTTACCCGCTGGCGGTGGCAACCACGATCGAACGCGGCAAGGGCGCGCCTGCCGACAATCTGGCAGCACTGGCGCTGACCTTGATGCTTTCGACGATCGGCGTGCCGCCGGTGCTTGGTTTCGTTGCCGAAACTTTTGGGCTTTTGGCGAGCTTTGCACTGCTTTTACCGTTCGCGGCGCTGAGCTTTTTCATGGCGCCGGTTTCGCAAGGGGCGAAACCGGGTTTTCGTCCGGGCTGGCGTCGCTCAGCGCGATAGGGCACGCGGGACGGCGGCGGTTCTTGCCGCGGCGACCGGTCGGCCGACATGATAGCCTTGCGCAAAATCGATATTCATGTCGCGCAGGCACTGCAACTGCTCTTCCGTTTCCACGCCTTCGACAAGGATGTTGGGACCGCGGTGGCGCACCAGATCGACTATATCGCCGAGCATGATACGGCCGCGTTCGGTGTCGATGTCGTGCAGGAAGGAGCGGTCGATCTTGACGGTATCGAAATCGATCAGACGCAGCCATGACAGACCGGCAAAGCCGGTGCCAAAATCGTCGAGCCAGATGCGGATGCCGAGCGTCTTCAGGTCGCTGATGCAGCGCAGCACGTCGGAATGGATTTCCATATCGAGACCTTCGGTGATCTCGAAGGCCAGCCGATTGCCGGAAACGCCCGTTTCGCCAAGGATAGCCGCGACGCTTGCCGCAAAGCCCGGCGTGCGCAACTGGATCGGCGAGACGTTGACGCTGACGACATCCGCCTGGTTGGACACCAGCATTTCGCGGCAGACGGTGCGGATCGACCATTTGCCCAGTTCGAGAATGATGCCGGTGCGTTCGGCAATGGGGATGAACAGGGTCGGCGAGATATTGTCGCCGTCCAGCGTCTTTAGGCGCATCAGCGCTTCGGCGGCGTCCTGCCTGCCGGTCTTCAGATCCACCAGCGGCTGGTAGACCATCGACACGAGGTTCTGGTTGATCGCCAGTTTCAGCAGCGCGGCGATATTTTCGCTCTCGTCGCTGGTATGCGGATCGCTCGGATCGAACACGCGGGCGCAGTTGCGGCCATGCGCCTTGGCGCTGTAAAGCGCCCGGTCGGCCTCGTGGATCATCTTTTCCAGCTTGGCGCCGATATGGTCACGCGTGAAGGCGGCACCGACGCTGACGGTGACGATGGCAGTGCCGTCACGTCGCTCGACATGCGGGACACCGAGGCTTTCGATCGTCGCGCGGATTTTTTCCGCAAGCGCTGCCACATCGGCGCGGCTGTCGACACGGGCAAGGACGATGAATTCTTCGCCGCCGTAACGGCCAATCGAACCGCCAAGCGGCTCCACTGCCTCGCGGATGGTATTGGCAACGGTGATCAGGCAGTGGTCGCCCTGGATATGGCCATAGCCATCATTGTATTTCTTGAAGAAGTCGACATCGACCAGCATGGCGGCAAAACCGCGGCCTGCGCCCTGCCATTCATTCCAATAGGTGCGCAGCCGCTGATCGACGGCACGGCGGTTATCGAGACCGGTCAGATAATCGGTGTTGGACATGCGCAGCAGGGCAACACCGCGCTCGTTGGCCTCGGTCTGGCGCAGCTTTGCCTCATGCGCATTCAGGAAGACGTGGTAGCGCTCCACATTCAGCTTCCAGTTCACATAGGAGGTGAACACGAAGCAGGAGAGATAGAATGTGGTGAAGGCGAAGGCATAGGCGCTGTCGAGCGGGAAGAAGAATATCAGCGATGCCAGGAAGGACGCGAGAATGGCCCCTGACGACACGATCGACAGCAGGAAGGGGAAATTGAAGAAGAGGTTGGCACCCATCATGAAGATGGCGCCAAAAATCATGTAATAGGACAGGCTCTCGGCATGGGTGGTGTGCAGGGCCGGTACCAGCCATGCCGCATAGGCCACCACCAGCGCTACCGCGCTCGTGCGGTCCAGCCAGCGCGCATGCACCTTCAGCATGATCAGCAGTTCGAGCACGGCAAGCGACAACACCGAAACGAGCAGGCGCGCGACAGCGGTCTGCATCGCTACGTCAGGGATCATCAGGAAGTCCGTCGCCGAATATCCGAGATAAGACAGGACGGCGATCCACAGCCCCTTGCGGGTGGCGGTGGCGCGCGCCTTTTCGTCGGCTTCCCGGTAAAGCGCACGCAACTCCAACGACGTCGGTCGCTCCAGCGACTTCTGAAGATCAGTTTCAATGGCGTCGGCAAATGTGTGCTTCATGCACTGTCCTATAAACTTGGTCCATTTCGGAAATTGCGAATTTCCTAACAGAACCTTCGGTGAGCCGGCAGATCCGTTCCGCCATGCAGCTCACATCCCGTAAATTTACGGGTAAGGCACTTAACTTTTCTTGAATCTTCAATGGTCAAGACGACCAATGTGCCAGTCATGGATTTCGATAGTTAATCATTAATGCAGATCTATGGTGCGTTTTTAGATGTATCGTGTTTGATTGAGGTCGTTAATAATTCATTCACGTTAGCAGTGGGGTATGTCACGTGAACCAAATCAAATTGCAATTCGACGGCCACAGTCTCATCACACCAAAACAGATTGCCGATGAGATGTCGGTGGAAAAGGCAGAGGATTTCGATCGCCAGTTCGCCGTGGGGAAGGGCGAACTATCGATTCTGCTGGAGCTTGCTCGCCAGCAGTTCGAAAAGAACGACAATCCGACCGCCATCATTGATCGCGTCACGCTCTCCCTGCACGAGCTGCGTGGCAAGCTGCATCAGAGCGTTTGGCAGGACCTCGTTCCGTTCATCCAGAACCATCCCGTCGCCGCCTATTTCCTCGAAGACCCGCTGACACGCTGGTCGTGGGACAAGCCGCGCGGTTACTCCGGCGATGCCAGCCTGCTCGATCTCATCTATCGCCACGACTGCGTTTCGGACATGATTGCCGGTGCCTCCGAGCGCGGCCGGGCACTGTTCGAATATACCAGCACCGCACCATCCTCGCAGGCCAACTGGGACCGCCGCGATATTCTGGCACGCTTCGTTGATGAAGTGGCGGCAGAGAAGGGGCCTGAAACGGAAGTGCTCAGCATTGCCGCCGGCCATCTTCGCGAGGTCGAATGCTCGCAGGCGGCCAAGAATGGCGGCTTGAAGCGGTATGTGGCGCTTGATCAGGATCCGGTCAGCATCGGCACCATTACCCGCGATTACGCCAAAATGGGCGTCGAAGCGATCGATGGCTCGGTCCGCCAGGTTCTGGCAAAGCGTATCGATCCGGGTCAGTTCGATCTCGTCTATGCGTCCGGTCTTTACGATTATCTGGTCGACAAGGTGGCCATCAAGCTTACCCAGCGTGCGCTGGACATGCTGAAGCCGGGCGGCACATTCCTGTTTGCCAACTATTCCTACCCGATTGTCGTGGACGGTTACATCGAGACCTTCATGAACTGGCAGCTGCTGCTGCGCTCGGAAGCCGACATGTGGAACATCATCCACGCATGCTCGGAAGGTGGCGACTACGAGACCAGCGTGTTCTTCGGCAAGAACCGCAACATCGTCTATGGCGTCATGAAGCGTAAAGACTGATTTCCGGGGCGGGCAGGGAAGCTTGCCCGCCATCTGCATCTGTCCGCCGCGACGTCCTGCTCACGTTGCGGCGGTCAGCCTTGCCTCGGTCAGATCGATATCACGCACGATTTTTCGCGCGGTCTCCTCCCGAATCTTGCGCGCACGCACCATTCTGAAAATCTGTTCGCGTTCGGCGCGCGCGGCGGCCAGCCGCAAGACCCGCTCGATCTCCTCGAGTTTTCGCACCTGATTTCCTTCGTCTTCCGTCTTCGAGCGGCCATCGATACGCTGGCGGTAAAGCTCCATCAGGCGGGCACCGACATCGGAATAGAGATCCGCATCATTTCGGCCTTCACCCATGCGGTGCTGGGTTGCCTCGATCGCCTTGATGGCTGCTTCGGCCGCCGCGATACGGGCTTCGTCCTCCTCGCGCTGATGTGACGGCTCCGGCGGCAGTTCGAGGTTTTTCAAGAGGAACGGCAGGCCGACGCTTGCGGCAACCAGCGAAACGATGATCACCCCAGCGGCCAGAAAGATGACCAGATCGCGGGCAGGGAAGGGCGAGCCGTCATCCAGCGCCAGCGGCAGGGTCAGAATACCGGCAAGCGTGATGGCGCCGCGCACACCGGCAAGCGACATCGCAACAACCAGCCGCCAGCTGGGCTTGCGGATCACCTGGCCCTTGCGAGCGGCTTTGAACAGCGTAAAACGCAGCGACACCCAGACCCAGGTGAGGCGCAACACAGCCAGCGCGACATTGATGGCGACCACATAAAATACCAGCCAGATCGGATGCAAATGGCCTGTCTCGCTGACAACCTTGGCGGCACCGGAAATGATGCCCGGCAACTGTTCGCCCAGCAGTACGAAGATGATGCCGTTCATGGTGAATTGCACCGTGTCCCAGACGGCGGCGCGGCGCACACGCGTGACGGCCAGTACCTTGCCGCGAACCTCTTCATAACTCATGGCGATGCCGGCAGCGACGGCGGCGAGAATACCGGAGCAATGCAGGTGTTCGGCGGCAAGATAGGCGCCGAATGGAATGAGGATACTGATGAGGATCTGCGCTCCAGTTTCCTCGCCGAGCTTTCGCGAGACGAGATCCTTGAAGCGGGTGACGGCGAGCGTCACGGCAAGGCCGATGGCAACGCCTCCCAGTGCCACATAAAGGAAGGTCAGAACCGCATCGCCGGCCGAAAACGTGCCACTCACGGTCGCTGCCACCGCAAAACGCATGCAGACGAGGCCGGACGCATCGTTGAGCAGCGATTCACCTTCGAGAATGTGCATCAGCCGCTTGGGGATCGGCACGCGGGCGGAAATGGCGGAAACTGCGATCGGATCGGTGGGCGACAGGATGGCGGCGAGTGCGAACGCGACCGACAGCGGAATGGCAGGCACCAGCCAATGGACAAAAAAGCCGATACCGAGCACGGTAAAAACGACAAGTCCGAGCGCCAGTTCCAGAATGGTGCCGCGGTCGTGAAACAGGCCTTCCTTGGGAATGCGCCAGCCATCCAGAAACAATAGCGGCGGCAGGAAAAGCAGGAAAAACAGGGTCGGGTCGAGGGTGACGGCAGAGCCGGTGGCGACCGCGATCAGCGCGCCAAGCGCGATCTGCACCAGCGGCAAAGGAATGGCGACAGGCGACAGGCGCGCCAACATGCCGCTCACCACGACAGCCAGCAGCAGGAACAGTGAGATCGTCACGCCATCCATCGATAGAACCTTTCAAAATGCCTGATTATGCCGCGAGGCACCGCCATCCTTACCGCCCGCAATGCGCAGCGGAGATTGGCCGTTTTCCTTTGCGAAAGCCGCAAGGCGGCGTGTCGCTTATGGCCTCTCAGGGTCACTTGATCAACCGCAAGGCTTGAAAACTCATCAAAAATCAGCGCATCACGACCGCGGCAAGACATGTTTTTCTGCCGTAAAAACAGATATTTCAGCACGACGGGACATGTACGAGGGTAGGGTGGTCGCGCCCTCCTCTGGCCTGATAACGTTCGCCAGAAACACGTATGGGCGCCGAGTGGCGCCCATATCTCTTTTCTGCCGAAACAACATCAGGCCGTCTACTGCCGATTACACAGCCTGGCTGAGCGCATCGACAGCCAGAATGGCATCGGCGACTTCCTGGGCGGTGAAATCGGAACGCAGATTTCTCAGCGTATCGGCCTCGCTATTGGCGAGTTCACCGACCTTCAGCAGGTCTTCGCGGCTGACACCTTCCAGATGCAGTTCCTGCAGCGTCGTCGGCATGCCGATCAGGCGATAGAACTCGATATACTCGGCGATTTCTTCGTCCGGGCGCTGTTCGAGAACCATATGGGCGAGGGTGCCGTAGGCGACCTTTTCGCCATGCGTCAGGTTGTGGATTTCGCCGTGCAGCGCGGTAAAGCCGTTGTGAATGGCATGCGCACCGGCAAGACCGCCATTTTCGAAACCGAGACCGGAGAGAAGCGTCGACGCTTCAACGACGGCCTCGACGGCCGGTGTCACCAGCTTCTGCTGGACGGCCTTGTAGGCACTGAAACCATAGGTGAGCAGCGTCTTTTCGCAGGCTTCGGCAATCGCCATGCCGGCAATCGAGGAGGCGCCACCGACCATGGTCTTGGCATTGGAACGCTGCACGGCAAGCGCCTCGACATAGGTAGCAAGGCCGTCGGCGATGCCGGATGCGAACAGACGCGCGGGCGCCTGCGCGCAGATCCAGGTATCGACCAGAACCAGATCCGGGTTCTTCGAATAGAAGCGGTATTCCTCGAACACGCCTTCGTCGGAATAGATGACGGAGAGCGCGCTGCAGGGCGCATCGGTGGATGCGATGGTCGGCACGATGACCACGGGCTGCTTCAACTCGTCGGCGACGGCCTTGACGGTATCGAGCGTCTTGCCGCCACCGAGACCGACCACGACCTTGGATCCGGCCTTGCGCGCCGCATCTGCCAGTCGCTTGATCTCGTTGACAGAAGCTTCGCCGGCGAAACCTTCGCGGGTAAACTGCGTCTTGCCGGTAACGGAAGCCTCGACCTGAGCGCCGATCAGACCCCAGACGATATCGTCGGACACGAGGAAGGCATTGTCGCCAAATTCCGCCAGATAGGTCCCGAGTTCCGCAATCACGCCACTGCCCTGAACATAGCGACCCGGTGATGCAAAAATACGTTTCGTCATCTGTCTCTTCCAATCTTGTTTATCGATAAAACAACAATCGGAATATCGGCCCGGCACCATGTCATCTCAATGACATAGCGCAAAGTTGATGGCATTCTGTCGCCGCGCTCGCTCCGCACGAGCTACGCGGCGGACCGGGCTTTAACCGCCGCCGGTTTCATAATTGCCCACTTTATTTCAACGTCTGGGAAAACATTTGGCGGAAGAGGTGTCCGCCATACTATCGAACCATGGTTTCCCATTTCATCCGTAAAAGCCATATTTTCTCAGTTGTTTAGAGATTTACCCATATCGACATCTCCCATGCTGCCCCATAGAATAGCGGTCATCTGTTAGGGTAATCGTTGGGGTGGATATGGCTCTCGCATTGAACAAACTGAGCGCGCGAGGCGTGGCATCAATCGTTAAGCCAGGCCGGCACGGCGACGGCGGCGGCCTATATCTGGTCGTGGACAAAAGTGGCGCGAAGCGTTGGGTCTTCCTGTATCGGCGCGATGACAAGCTACGCGAAATGGGATTGGGCGGCTTAAAGTCGGTCACGCTTGCCCGCGCTCGTGAACTTGCCAGCGAGGCACGGACGAACCTTCAGGCCGGCATCGATCCGATTGCAGCGAAGAACAGCAGCGCACCCGTCGCCGTCCCAACGTTCGGAGATGAAGCCGACGCCTTTATCGCAGCGATGGCGCCGCAATTCAGAAACGCGAAGCACCTCGACCAATGGAAAATGACTCTGAAGGAATACGCGGCGCCCCTGCGGCCGAAACGGGTCGACGAGATTTCGACCATCGACGTGCTGGAAGTGTTGAAGCCGATATGGCTCACGAAGCCGGAGACGGCCGGCCGATTGCGAGGCCGCATTGAGAGGGTACTGGACGCCGCAAGCGCAAAAGGCCATCGCTCGGGGCAAAATCCGGCCCTGTGGCGCGGGCACTTGGCGAACCTTCTGCCGAAACGCAAGAAGCTTTCCCGTGGTCACCACGCGGCTATGCCCTACGAGGATGTTCCCGCGTTCGTCACCGATCTGCGCGAGCGTGACGCGATGGCAGCGCGAGCCCTGGAGTTCACGATCCTGACGGCCGCGCGTACCGGCGAGACGTTCGGCGCAACGTGGCGGGAGATCGACTTGAAGGCGGCGGTGTGGATAATTCCGGCGGAACGGATGAAGGCCGGCCGTGAGCATCGCGTCCCGCTGACGCCTCGGGCTGTCGAGATCCTTACAGAGCTTGCTGGCCTCAAGGACGGGCCTGGCGCTTTCGTTTTCCCGGGGTGGAAAGAAGGCCGGCCGCTGTCGATCATGGCAATGGACATGCTTCTGCGCCGGATGAAGATCGATTTCACCGTGCATGGCTTCCGGTCGTCTTTTCGGGATTGGGCGGGCGAAGAAACCACTTTCCCTCGTGAAGTTGCTGAAGCGGCGCTGGCGCATGTCATTGGGGATGAGACCGAGCGGGCTTACCGGCGCGGCGACGCATTGGAGAAGCGCCGGAAGCTCATGTCGGCTTGGACGAGTTATTGCGGACCGAGGAAGCCCGGTGTCGTGCTGGAAATGAAGCGCCAAAAAGGGGCGTCTTGACGGCGCGGCCAAGAAGAGGATGATTACTGCAGGCGCAGTGGACCTGAGCCGCGCGGAGCCATGCGCCGCTGCAGTCTGCAGACATCAATCGCCGGTGCAGTGGGAACCTGGAGGGGAATAGGATCACTACGGTACGTCGCGCATCATGCTTTCTGTCTGCTCGATCAGCTGCTCGATCTCGTTGACGAGCGTAGGGATTTCAAGAAGGCTTAGCAATGCGACGTGTCGCGGGCTGCAGTCCGCGGCTGCCTGCGAAGCTGTGTCAATGTAGGTCAGCACTGCGCGTGCGACCTGCAACTCTTGTGAGGATATGCCGAACGGCGACTTAAGGCCCGTCACTGTTTTCCTGCTCAAGAACTGCGTAAGATCGCGGATTATCTCTTCCCTACCGTTGTTTGTCGTGCGCCAGTTGAGCGGTCCTCGTTCTCCGTTCTCAGCGGTCCCCCAAAGCCAGTTCTTGCCGTTCCACCTCAAGTCGACGAGGTTTGCAAGATCAGCTAAAGCTCCCTCAAAATCCGCGTTTCGTGCCGCGCCTTGCGCGGCAGCGTCTTGGCGGACTAAAATCTCGGTCTGCGCCCCGATGAATGCGGCCTGATTACGTGCCTCGTCTGCCTGAGCAGCCATTAGCTTGCGTTGGTGGCGCATCTCATCGCGCGTCGCTTGAAGCTCCAGGCGCTGAGCTTGCAATTCCTTCGATTGGATGAATACGGCGGCCACCAGCCAGAAGAAGGCAAGAGGCGCAAAAACGCCAGCGAGGGTGTCACCCCACTCGTTCAGAGCAAGACAAGGTAGAACCTGATCGCATCCCTCAGGATAGCCCGAGACAAGCGCTAGCGCCAAAGCAAGTCCGAGCCATGCGACGCTCGTCAGTGCGACGATTTGAGTTACGTTCGGTCGCCGCATCTTTTGAAACCTGCCTATACCCAAACTTCTCAAACCAGCCATACCTTGGGGCGGTGAGTAAACAAATTACCGAAAACGTTTGCCAGTCGCCGCATGACGAGGTCGCGCGACAGGAATTCAGGTGTTGTCACCCGTCGACCGACGAATTGCCTCGGCTTCAGATCGATTAACGATCGACAGCCCGTTCTCGCTCAGCTCCTGCAATACAGACAAAGCCGTGTCCTGTAGCTTTTCCCGACCTTCAGGGGTATTCTCAAGGTCCGGAAATTTCCTCCGGAGTACCTGTTGAACCGCTTGCATCGATGCGTTTCCGTGGATCATAATTCAACTTGAGCCGATCAAATCAGCTCATCCCCCTCAGAATAATCGACATAGATGCTTCCTATCGGCTTGCCGACGTTGTCGGTTGCCGGATGAAACCCGTCTTTGAATACGCCTTTCTCCACCTTGTCTGCAAGAGCGCAGAGGACGGTCCTGCGGACTAAGAACTTCGCCCGAATGTCTGCACCCTTGGGAAAGCCATCGACATCGATGCCGGCTTGGCTAGAAGTAGCACTGGGGGCTTCGACCTCCGGGCTTGCTGTACGCTGACCGATTTCCACAACGGCGCCCGTTACTCATCATGTCGTACGGGCAATCGCAGGTGCCCACATATGGGTCGCGCATCGCTTCGCCCGATCTACTCGGGGTCGACTGGCGCACAAGCGGTGCGATGGGGGTTGCCGGCCCGGGCCGGCTCTCTCGAGCAATCGGCGGCGTCGAACTCAAGAACTCGCCGCTCACCCAACCCTCATACGTTCTGAACTTCACCCGCCGCCATTCACCTTGAGCAGTGGATGCCTCGACCCCCGACCCGGACGGGACAGTGGCGATTATAGACCCGCTGACGGAAGGCCTAGATCGAACTCGCACGTTCGCGGTCGTATACAGCCGCTCAAGGGCAGGGGCGTGGGGTGCGGTCACCGACGGGGGAGGCTGCTGAGATGCAGGAATATCCAACGCAGTTGGCGGCTGCATCTGTGGCTTGGGCGACATCTGACGTAGAGTTGGAGTAACAGCGGGCTTCGGGGCTGACGTAGAGGCGTTATCCTTGTCATTGGTGCCTAGCCACCCCAAAAACATTACGCCCGCAACGGCCCAACCTACCCAAGTTCTTCTCGCCATATTTCGCTCCAAGGCCGTGGCGATCATGCCCCAACCTCAAAAGGAGGCGAGGGCATGATGCGTCAGGCAGTGCGGCGCAAGGAAGGGGCCGAAAACCTCCGCTCCACCTTTACAGCTTTGCTTACCAGCCACCTGGACGCGACGCTGCGCTGCGGTCGCCGCAGCGGGTGCCGTCGGCTGCTGTCTGCCAAGAATACCGGCAGTTGCCTGGATAGGTTGGCGGCGGATTGTAGTAGCCCCCGCCGCCTCCACAGTTATGGTTTGAGCAGTAAGCGACAGCGGCGCCACCGATCGCCACGGCTGCCAACACTGCTCCCGCCTGGTTCTGATCTTGAACCATCTTCGGGCAGGCGTAATATGCAATCCCGCGGCGTTCCAGCTCTGCTGCGATCTGTTGCCGGAACACCGGATCAGGGCTTTCCAGAAAAGTACGGCAAAGACTGACCTTCGGAACCGCCTTCGGGTTCTTCTGGAAATCGGCCGGCGTCGTTGTTGTACAGCTGGCCAGCGCAAGCGTCATCAATGCGGCAGCCCCGAGCCGCGCAGTCGTCACAAATTTCACGTGTAGTCCCCCGACTATTACCCGCCCGATGATTGCAAGGAGTGGAGGCAAAGTCTAGGCCACTTCCGAAACTTGGTTACCTTATGCACGGGCTTCAAACGGGACCGATTGACTCTATCGCAAGACGGAACATAATGA
Organism: Neorhizobium sp. JUb45; assembly: GCF_004343585.1. Classification (GTDB taxonomy): domain Bacteria; phylum Pseudomonadota; class Alphaproteobacteria; order Rhizobiales; family Rhizobiaceae; genus Neorhizobium. The sequence continues at coordinate 1,338,889 of NZ_SLYW01000001.1, forward strand.
GAACAAAGCATCGCGATCGAGTTCTCTATGCAAAAACGAAACGAAGCAGCATTCGACAATTGGTGGGCATGTCTTCGCCCGGATGAGCGCGAGGGCCTGGACAGAGCCGTTTGCCGCCGTGCCTTTTTCGCTGGGTTCACCACCGGAGTGAAACCTGAAAACAAGCGGTTCGTTTTCTCCGCAGGAAAGCGCCGCGTCACAGTTCTCGCACCGAGCTACGGCGCTGCAAAGCGGAAGGCCGACGTTATTCTCACCAAGCGCGTGGAAGCTGAAGGACGCTCCCCGCCCGCGTCTGAATGGCGTCTGCAACCCGCAGTCGCGAGGGAAGCTACCTCGTGAGCTTGCCGACACTCAAGGATTTTCGCGGCGAGAAAATCGACATGGTTTGCCACCGGTGCGACCGATACGGCGAATACGATCGAAAAGCCCTCGTGAAAAAGCTCGGCGACAAGACCGAATTCGTTGAGCTGCGGCGGATAATGGCGATCGGCTGCGACCGGCGCGGAAGCGATAAATGCGAAGCGAACTTTCTTCGCCGGCATCTGGACAGACTGGGACGGCACGCGCGGTTCTATAAAGACGCCGCGCGAAGGCACCCACGAGCTGTTCGGCTTCCTCACCTGTGATCCGAACTCAGTCGTGAAGCCAATCCACCCGAAGGCGATGCCGGTGATCCTGACGACGGCGGAGGAAATCGATGTCTGGATGCGAGCACCTTGGGAAGAAGCCAAGGCCCTCCAGCGTCCGCTACCCGAAAATGGCCTCATACTGCTGCCGATCGAACAACCACAAGGATCATTGCTGTGAGCACCGACTGGCTGACCATGGCGCTCTTGCTGTTCTGCTTCGCTCTTACGGTGGTCAGCATACTCGTTCAGATTGTTGATATACTCGGCTAGATTTTTATGCGACGCTGAAGAAACGATGTTGCCGCCAGACAAGCTGATCATGTCCAGAGTGAGAGCCGAGTTTGATCGTGGCACGTCGCCACGTGATGCTAAACGCCTGGTTGAGGCGATGGTCGAACGGCAAAAACAGGCGGACACTGCCTCTTCTCTTCAGATCGAGCAAGCTCGGTCGCCTGCTCTAACGCCATCTCAATGAGATACACGAGCAATTCGCTATCTCGGAGGCGCGCTGCGCGCTCTCTGACCGCTGTCAAGTCTTCGCAAACACCACGCATAGCCATCCCCTATTGATGTTTTGGAATTTCGAGCACGATATTTTTGAGTAAAACAGCAACCTGCGGAGACCGGTCACGGAGATGATCGATAAGATCTTGTTCAAGTCCAGTCAGCGCGCGCGGGCTATCTTTGGAGACAGTCCCAGCGAGCATCCAATCCAGAGAGACCCCCAGATATGCTGACAGCCTGCAGGCATGGTCAACGCTCATGGGGTGGCCCTGAACCCATTTTGACAACGCTGCGGCGCTGACATTCAATTCCGCGGCAACACTCATCATCTTGTGAGAATTGAATGATTTTAGTGCCGCACGAATACGCCGACCGCGATCGTGATCAACCCTGTCCACTTTGCGCATAATCGCCCCCCCAACCAACGCTAAACTAAATTAACATATTCAAAATTTGGGGCTCCCCTCCAAAACAAGGGGGATGCGCTAAAATCGCGCAGCATCATGAATAATGGCTAGCGCCACGTTTGCTGGGCATGGGAAATCAACGGCTGTTCTGAACGGAAAAAAGACCCGCCGCCTTATTAGAGCAGCGGGCACAGACTGGATATGCGTTCGCGCTAACCTTACCGCTTAACGATATAGCTGTCTTAGAGTTGAATTCAGACTGCGATAGCACAATGCTGCGTGTATTATCGGAGGCTGATATGAAGCGAAAGCGCGTGAACTCGGTAAGGTCGGAGCGCATTAGCTCCAGATCTCGAAAAAAGCTGGAACCGCCTGCAAGCAAGGCTCAAAGCCTACGGCTAGCGGAGTCCGCTTTCTGGTTACTCAAGCGGGCGAAAGCCGTCACCTGGATAGATAGCGACAGCGAAAATTACTGCTGAGAGTAATCGTTGAGTCTTGTCTGCCATAAAAAAAAAAGACCCGAAACCGGTTAAGGCCTCGGGTCAGGTGGGGAAGATTAAATGAGAATGCGCATGCTGCTTGCGGCTGCCATGCTGATGGCAGCAACAACACCGGCCATGGCTATCGACACATGCTCTGGCGGAAACCGAGCGGCCCGCAAGGTCACCTGCGTCGTGGACGGCGACACCATTTGGCAGCGAGGCGTGAAAATGCGCCTTCTGGATATTGATGCGCCGGAGACATCGGGCGCCCAGTGCGATCGAGAGCGTGCGATCGGCAAGCAGGCGACCCACCGACTGCAGCAGCTCATGGCCAGCGGCTATCGCATCATTGACGACGGTAAGAAGGATCGAACGAGTGACCGTCGATCACTGGTTCGCGTCATCCTTCCAGACGGTCGAGACGCAGGCAAGGTGCTGATCCATGAAGGGCTGGCGCAGCATTGGCCGAATGTCGGCAACCGGTGGTGCGATGGCAGGCAGGGAAACGGCAGCTAGATCTGCCCCGCGCGCTCTGCTTCTGGGAAAAACGAAAGCAGCCACTCAAAAAGCTGGATCAAGTCCCGGCCTGTCCGCTGAAGGTCGTCAAACAACAACGTCAGTTCGCGGTGGACCAAAATCCCGCCGATGACGAGGATCAACACCACAACCCAAGGCCAGATTGGCGGCTTGCGGTTTGGTGGCCGCGTTAAGGTCTCAGCGGGTACGTCTTTGCTCAAAGTGGTCCTCGTGCTTTTCGCGACAGATATCCCGGGAAACTGTAATTACAACATACTGATACGAAAAGCCCGCTGGCGTCTTCCAGAAGGGCAGCGGGCACAGGTGGGGAAATGCGGGATAGCTAAATTATTCGCGCTACCTAGCTGTCTCGCGTTCGAAAAACTCTTCCCCTGATCCCGAGTCTGCGGCAGCCGGGCTATATTCGGGTTTGGAAACTCTCAGGTGAGAGCTGAACGGCGAAGGCCGCATCTACGTCGGCCGAGGTAGAGATCGAGCCGTCGACGATCGCGGCCAATACATCGGCCTCGATCGAGAAGCAGTCATTCACGTGGTCAAGAACCGCATCGCTGGCGTGGATGATGGTCGCGGCATCGAGAGTGATGAAACTTCCGTCCGGGCACTTCCACTGCGCGGTAAAGGCAGGATCCTTGTCAGCCTTCATGCGAGCGCCGGAAATCATGATCTTCGACCGGTCGTCGGTTGCGACATCGAGGCCGCCGACGACAATGCCGCCGACCTCACGCTCCCAACGTTTCGTGGCCGTGTAGGTGTTGAGATCGATTGCGGGCGGCGCATAGGGCGGGATGGTGTTTCCTTCCGCTTCCCACTCCGCAATCATCTGGCGGTGGCGGTTGCCCATGTCCTCAGGAACGATGTTTTCGCCATCTTCCCCTTCAAACATGACGCGGATCAATCCGCTTTCGGTGTAGCCGATAACGTTCATGTCAAAGCTCCGCGTCAAAGAGATAGGCATAACCGATCCCATAAGTGTCCCCAGCTCCGACTGATCTGAGGGAGAATGTCGCGCTAGATCGGCTTACCCGCTCTATAAACTGCGCTGCAAGATTGCCTGGAGTGCCTGCACCAACGATTGTTGCAGTTGGAATTGCACGCATCGGCTGGTAGGTAAACGGAAACTCATATATTCTGTTCGCGGCATCCGCATGGAAACGCCCGCTAACTTCTCGAACTCCAGCGTACCTTTGACACAGAGCCAGTTCCTGCTGGATATGGCGCGAAGAGAACGGGTCATCTTCCTTCGTGGCATCACCTTCGACAACCGACACATGGGTGATGTCAAAGCTTCCGCTTTGCTGCCCAAGGTTGCCTGACCTGTCATTATACGACGATCCAGCATCAAACCAGAATTGCAGGCCCAAGAAATCATTATTGCCTGAACCAAGTGTTTTGCTGGCTATGGGCGGGATATCAAAGACAAGAGAGAATTTCTGCCATGAAGCCGTGAGGCTAACTTTCTGCGGTGCAATGTTGAATTGCGCCGATGGTGATCCTCCCGTTCCGAAGGACTGGATGAATTCCACAGCGATGGGCTTCGCTGCATCAGCTTTTGCATAGAACGTGACAGTCGCTTTTTTACCGGCAAGCGTCCTTACGCCTTCTATCCGCTGTCCAACGAGAACGCAGTTTGCCGCCCCAACTACGGACGCAACATTCACTCGGTGATAATTCACGCCACCGCTAGCAGCGGCTACATCCGCTGGCGGTATCGGGAACGATCCGATTTCGGCGCTGGAGCCAACCGCTGCGGTAGACCACCGGTCAGACAGAAACCGCAGTGTGCCAGTCGCAGACCCAAGATAGGTCCCTCTTTGATTGATGGCGAAATCACCATTGATGATCTTGTTTCGGAAGCCTGCAAGAACGCCGCCGCCGATGTTGGCGATGGCTTGGCCCTTCTGCGCTGGCGTCTTCGTCTGCGCGATATCTGTTCGAAGATAGCTGGTCGGATCAACTACAGCGGCAAAGCCTTCGGCCTTCTTCGCCCAATGAAAGGCCGAATACAGGCCCGGCTCGACAGCCGAATTCTCGGCCCTTGACGCGTAGTCCTTCGCGAGTTGCGCGTTTGCCGCTGCCGTCTGCACCGCCGCAATATTGTTGTATACCGAATTTATTGCACCAATGTTGGACGCGACTGTGACGACGCTAACCGATGCCGCAGCCACTACCGACACGCTACCCGCGACGACGCCCACGCTAACAATGCTGTCACGAACTCCGTAAAGTTCATCGATCTCGGTAGCGATGCCGGCTACTGCAACGATGCTGCCGATATTTGAAGCAATCGTATCGACATCGGCACTTGCTCCGAGCATGGCCGCAACTGGTGGAGCTAGGCTGTCGACGGTCACGATCCCGTTCTTCAGCGCGCCGTCGGATCGACGGATGTCTTTCACCGCGTCGATGGTCTCATTCACGGACAGTTCAACGTTATCCAGCTCGATGTTGATCTGGATGCCTGGGATTGGTCCGTGCACGAAGGAGTAGCTACGGTTGTAAGGCGTCATCGGAGGCGTTATCGGAGCCATAAATCGCACCACAAAACAACTTCGCGCAGCTCGATCGTGGAACGAGAGATAGGGGCGAAGAAGTTGATCTTAGCTTCGGATTGAAGCGGTGGTGCGTTGCTCGAGTCCGCTATTTACCAGCACAGAAATCTTACTTCATATGCACAGATCAGGCAAGCTAACCGCCGCCGCCGAAGGAAGGGCTATTTAGCGATCTCCGTCCCGGAAAACCGTTCCCACGGCCGGCGCCCGTCTAAGTATCAAAATCTTGGGTTAGCCTGCCAGCGGCCACCAATCGCCTCCATCGTTTCGTCGTCCTTCTCTTCGCCGGTCATGGCGTTCATGATCGTATTGGCTTCGTTGCCGAACCACAGCTTCGCCTTGCGAGCGAGCGCCGCCCGGTTCGCCGGATTGTTGTCGCGCAGCAGAAGCGCCGCGTCGTCCGGGTTCAACAGGGCCTGATCCAGCATCCGCTCGATCGCTTCGCCCCGCGCGCCCTTGACCGCCCGCCGGCCGGCAACCGCCGCAAGGCTGGTGATCAACCACGTTCCGCCGACCTGACCGCGCTGATAAGCGAACAGGCGGGAGCCGATGGTTTCAGCCGAGGGCAGAACGCCCTGCGCCGTGCCGCTCGTGTTCGGAACACGGCCAGCGTTGCGGGTGTCGAGGCCCTGGAGCGCGTCGGCGATGATGCGGACGTTCTCGATGTGCTCCGGGTTGTCGCGATAGAAGCGATCCGCGACGGCCCGGTTCTTCGGATCGTCGAGGAAGCGTTTCAGGTTCTTCGGCATCCAAGGCTGACGACCATCGGTGCCTGCCGTGGTTTCGCCCGAGCGCCGCGTCTGGCCTTCCATGTAATCCCAAAACGTCTTGCGCGCGCCGCTGACGGCTGTCGGGCTATCGCCGACGAAGTTCAGCAGCTCGTCAGCGGCCTTCGCCGGATCTGGAGCGTTGACGACCTCGCGGATGGCGCGCGGCGACTGCGCATCGCCGTAATTCAGATATTTGCCGACCGTGCTGGTGCCGCGGCGATCGGCCGTGCCAAGCTCCCGTTCAAGGCCGGTGCGGGCAGCCGTGGCGTCGGCCTCCGCCGTCCGTGCGCCGGCTGCTCGGGTCAGCTCGTCGCGCAGACCGGGGAAACGATTGATCTGTTCGCCGTTGGCGGCGACAAAGCCTTCGATCCGGTCGGCCCGCGACGTATCGGCACCTGACAGCAGCTCATTTCGGATCGCGCTGCGCACGTCCGGCGTGTCGGCCTGCGCCAGCAGACGGTCCATGTTCTGCGTGTTCGTGAAGGTCCGGGCGACATTCTCATCGCGCATCCGAGGCATTCCGCCTTCGTTGCGGGCAAGCGCCGAGGCAACCGGATCGCCCTGCCGGCCGAAGCGTTCCGCCTCGTCGAAGCGCGCACCGCGGGCCGTCGTCAAGGCCTCGCGCTCGTCCGGCGTCAGGCTGCGCATGATGAAGCCGTCGACATCGTCCGACAGTTGGGACAGGACGCGAGCAGCGTTGCGGCCGCCTCGTTCGGCGCGTGGGTCCGCGCTGGCCGCTGCTGACAGCCGGTTCAGTTCGGTGCGCAGATCGGCCGCTTCCTTCAAGCGGATTGGCTCGGCCGGTTCGGGTGCGCGTGTGATTGGGTTGCCGCTGGCGTCGAGAATGCCGGTATTGACGGGTGCTGCTTCCTCGCCGCCGAGGCGACGGACGCGGTCGATCAGGCTTTCCGGCAGCAGATTGCGTTCGGCTTCGGTCAAATAAGAGATGGAATTGTCGATCGTGTCGACCAGCTCATTCGCAACGATGCGGTTGTTCGATACATTGGCGTTTTCGTAAGCGTCAGCCGTTCTCGCGCGGGCGTTCTCGCGTGCTTCCTCCAGCGCGGAACGGATCGTGTTGCCGCGCGCAGCCGGCGTTCCGGCTGGCGTGAGCGGCGCGACGGCCGTGGCCGCGTCGTCGGTTGCGTTCCGCGCCATGACGTCGGCGTCCATCAGGCGGCGATTGCGCTCCAGATCGAGTTCGCTGCGGAGCTGCGACGCCGATCCTTCCGGCGCCATGGCTGACAGCGTGTCGTCGATCGCGGCGGCGTTGTTCTGCCGGCGCGTGTTGAACAGACCCGAGTTCGGCCCCGTCTGCCGGCTGTATTCCAGCGACGCGATGCCGGGGTTCTTGGTGCGATCCGCCAGCGTCTCTTCGACGCCGGGAACGACACGGCCGATGCGTGGGCCTGCTTCTATGGCTTCGATCAACGGGCCCGTGTCGGGTGCTTGGCCGATGGCCGTCTGAAGTCCCGCGCCTTCCGCCAGCCGGTCGACGACTGCATCGCGAACCACGTCGTCGACATAGTTCTTGCGATTGAAGAGCGCGCCGATCAACTCGCCGCCGCTGCGGGCCAAAGAAGAGCCGATGCCCGTCAGCGTGGCGCCGGTGATTGCACCGCCCGCGTCGGCGAACTGTCCGGCTGTCGTATCGCGGTCAACCGCCGAATTGGCGATAGCCGCGCCGGTTCCGGCACCGGTGGCGACAGCCGTTTCCTTGGCCGCGTATTTCGCCGGATTTACCGCTGCGGGTTCCAGGAACATGCGCGACATGCGGCTGCCTTCCCGGATCGCCGGCAAGCCTCTGCGTGCGGCAAGGCCCATCACGCCGGCAGCGGGCAAGGCCATCGCGCCGACTTCTTCGCCGACGCGGTTGACGAAACGCTCCGGGAAGTTCTCGGGCTCCGTGCGCGGCGGCTCGATGCCGAGAATACCGGCCAGCCCCTCGTTCACACTGTCGCCGAACTGCTGCATGTTCTCGCCGGTAGGCCACAGATGACCGACCGGGTTGATATAGCCGGCTGCGTTCACGACAGCTTCCGGCGCGCCGGCCTGCTCCGCGCCATACCGGGCAAGCGAATTGATGCCGCGCCCGATCGTGCCGGGCAGCCCGAGAACGTTCGTGAAGCCGGTGGCGACGCCGCGAACGGTCTGGTCCGCGAGACCGCCGACAGCCGATGCGGCGTCAACGCCGTAATCGCCCCACGTCTTCGTGCTGTCGCTGCGCATCTCCGGGCTCTCGATCGCAGCGGGGTCGTTCATCGGCGACGGCTTCATGCCGAGCGTGCCGCTGATGATGTCCTGCAACGAAGGTTCAGGCGCGGGCGCTGTCGGGGCACTTGCAGCGGCCGGTTGCCGGCGCTGCTGTGTCTGCTGACGAACGACCCGCAGGATGACGTCTTGCTGTGTCCCGTCAGGGAACTCCAGAACCGTTCCGTCAAAGAGTTCTGCTTCAATCATAGCGGGTTTCCATCCGGGTCGAAGTGCTGCTGGCCGGCAGCCTGACTGATCTGCGTCCCAATCTTGGCGAGATCGATCAGGGCGTGTGGGGCATAAGCGCATGCAGAAGGAGCTTGGTTGCCTTCGGCTGCGTTACCGAGATTGGAGATGGCGACTTGAAGAGGCTCGTCCCCGGTCATGGTGATGGTCCGAAAATGTCGGCTTCTTCAGCCGGTCCAAACGTCTGTTTGAAAATCCCGCGTTCGCGATCACGCCGGCGATTGGCGATTTCCTGGCGGTGTTCGGCAATCCGAGCGAAGTGAATTAAACACTTCACCCGTGCGCGGTCATCCTTGCATCGGTCGCCGGTGAATTTCTCTTTGTCGATGTCTTCGACCAGTCGCGCGGCGGCCAGCATGCCCTCAGTCAAATGCTCGATCTCAATTTTACCTAGAAGCCTATCTGAAGTTCCCCATAGGATAGCGTGTCCGAGCGCCGTATAAACCGCAGCCAGTAGCTCGTGGGTCGGCCGTGTGTCGGGTAACTCCCAAGTCTCGCGGCGGGGGTCGGACAGGTGCAGGATGGTTCCCAATGCCGTCTGAATGTCGAATACCCATCGCGATTGTCCGCCTACCCACTTGAGGTGCTGGATTGCGTGGGCCGCGTTCTGATTAGCTGCCTGAGATGCGATGCCGTCCACGATGATGCCTGTTTCGTCATTGCGATGTTGGCAATGTCGTTCGAACGGGCGAGCGAAAAAACGGCCCCGGATAGCAAGGTTTTCGGCCAACAATTCGGGCGGAAGGCGGCGAAATTTCATTGGTTCGCTGGGTCAATACCGGTTGCTGCGGGATGCTCGGCAGAGCCGGTAGGTTGACGTTCGCCCTTGTCGGGCTCGGCGGCAGCGCGCTCACTTCGCTACGTTTTTCCAGCAATTAGATCATAGCAGAAAGCAGCCTCGGAAGCCAGCGAGGCCGGGCAATTTGTGGCCAAACTTCCAGCGCGGCAAAAATTTGTATGGACGTGGACCGGCGGCCCTCGGGTGGGCGGCGGACTATAGCCGGGGGTAGGGGCGGGCTGTCACCTGGCGGCTTGAGTGCAGCGCCATGCGCGGAGATGAAGCCGTGCGGGAAAGGCCACCGATACTGACTTGGCCGCATCCCATTGTCCGTACGGGCATAGTCGAGCGTACATCTAGCATCCGGTCCAATTGCGGCGACTTAACTGTACGTAAGGGTTGCTTTCGTTCATCGGACATGATTATCTGTGGACAGAACCTAATCGGACAGACTGCTATGACCCAAACAATCCTTTACGCTCGCGTCTCAACATCAGAACAAGACCTGTCACATCAACGCACCCAAGCTGAAAAGGCTGGCTTTGTGATTGATAAAGTAGTCGCCGACCATGGCGTGTCAGGTGTCAGCACTCGACTGGCTGAGCGTACAGAAGGCAAGCGACTGTTCGATATGCTTCGACGCGGCGACACTCTTGTCGTCCGTTGGGTGGATCGGCTTGGCAGAAACTATGACGACGTCACCGACACTATTCGGACGTTCATCAATCGTGGTGTGATCATCCGCACGGTCATCAACGACATGACGTTTGATGGCGCAACGAAAGACCCTGTCCAAAAGGCTGTGAGAGACGCGCTGATCGCGTTCATGGCGGCGACTGCCCAAGCGCAAGCCGAAGCCGTCAAGGAAGCACAGCGAGCCGGGATAGAGGCGAACAAAGGCGATGTGACCAAGTATCGTGGCAAGAAGCCGTCTTACAGCCGCGATCAGTTCCAGACCGTAATTGATCTGCTGTCGAATGGGGCAGGGGCGTCAGCTATCGCCAAGGAAACCGGGCTGACCAGACAGACGATATTGCGCATCCGAGACGACCAGCCAGCCGCAGAAACCGCGCTCGTCAAATGGGGAATGTGAGCGATGGAGTCGCCAGAATTCTAGTTGCGATCGGTTCGCAATAAGCTCGATATTTCATAATAATGGATAAAACGGGCGGGACAGAGTTCCGGGGCGATCCAGCGGCGGCGCGGCAAACGTGGTTGTTGACGGATGGGTGCAAGGTCCGGCAACTATTTTCTATCAGCCCATCGTCCTTCTCGGTTCGCCCAATCATAGTACTCCGGCGAGCCTTTAGGCGGCGGGTTGTTGTCATCGTAATGGACCACGGCTTCCTTTTCGCTGCCGAAATGAAAATATAAAAGGAAGACAAGCGGCACCAGCCCGATACCCCATGCAAGTACTAAAAAACCAGATACCGTATACATGAGTATGCGCTGTTTCGGATTAGTGTAATTGTACCACTGTTGTAAGCTATTCATTTTGATTTTCTATGTTTGTATTTTAGTGCGGCGAACAATGAGGCGCTGGATTGGACATCAAAACGGGATGTCATCGTCAAATGATTTCTCAAAACCCTTATTTTCGGGCGCGGGGAGTTGCTTTCGAGGCGCTTCTAGGCGTTTTCGCTCTTCTGGGGCAGGGAGCGTTTGCTTCGGTTCTTTATCTTTAGCGTCGTCAATTACGCCAAAGATCAGCTTAACCCACTTCCACCATGGTTCTAATCCCTCACGTTCGACGTCACCGCTTAGCCGCGCCACGCTTAGAACTGCGTCGGCAACAACCTCATACCGGGTTCGAGTGCGATCTATTTCGAGCGTGAGGTCGGCAAGCTTCTTAAAAATTGCATCGCGCTTCCCCTGCGGAGCGTCGGATTTTTCGACCACTGCTCTGATCTGTTCGATGTAGTGTCGAAGACGCTCTCGTTCTGCGCCATCAAAAACCACACTGTATCTTTTGCGTCTACGAGCGTGGTTGATTTCAATCTGAACAGTCAGGTTGAGAATGTCTGTTTCAAAATCTTCGAACGCAGCCCAAACCTCACGCTCATTAGAAGGCATGGGAAATTCGGCTATGCCGGGAATGTCGAGAGATGTTGCTGCGGCTTTTACGGCACTCATATATCGCCGCTTAGCATATGCATCGAAGCTACCTTGATCATTGTCTTTCAAGCTCTCATCAAGCTGCTCTCTGAAACGTCGTTCAAGATAGACAAAGGCATTCTCATGATCTTCAGGCAGATCGTCGTACATTGAACGGTCCATATCTTTCCAACCCATGCCGTGTAATAGATGTTCTAGTAGATTTGAGATTTCTCAGCGCGGGCTCTTAGTGGTTTCACTGCGTACGCCCGCTTACGTTTTATGCGTCACTGACACGCATGGAAGGCTCAAACTTCTCCGCTCTAATTTCCAGTAGCGTAAATTGGTCGTATAGCCACGCCTCCGTCGAGTTGATTTCTTTTTCCGCTTTCTCGCTACGAAATTTCATCACTTCTATACCTGACGCAGTTGTCTGAATGAATGTCTCTTGGTTTCGATATTGCTCGTGATTGTAAATCTCGTCGGCAATCTCACCGAACCAATCCGAGACCGCCTTATCGAAAATGAATAGCGATCTTTGATGTAAGTCGAGCATTTCCATATAAGCGTCGTTCATATAGTGCGCGCTGTCGTGTTTTTCGCCAAATGCTATGAAGTCGAGATACAGTTCATAACGTTTGTCATATAAGTTTAGCTTATAGGTCCTTCTGGCGCTTTCTTCAGCCTTGGCTTGTTGATCAGCGAGCATCGAGGTTTGGGTACGTATCTGCTTTAGCTGTTCTGCGACAACCTCACGATTGTCGGCAAGCTCTTCCCTCGTGACTTTCAGTTCCTGGCGCTGCATTACGACGGCGCATGCGAGCAGGATGAAAGCGACTGGCGCAAAAAGCCCCGCAAGGAAGTCGCCTATTTCGTTTGGTTCTGGTTGACTAAAGAAATTGGAAGGCGCGGATGGGATGATCCACATCAAGAAGCCAGCGACATATATGCCGGACGCAATAAACGCGGTGTTCAACCAATTGGTAGTTTGCTGCTTTCCCTTGTCTGCCATATTTGCCTAAAACCCCGCCAGCCTCGATTGGAAGCTCAAGGTAGTACCACATAGGCAGTTTGGTAATCCCCCCTCCGAATAACGGACTTCAAAAGTAGAATTTTCTCGGGCTTTATGATCGAGGAGATTTTGATGAAGACGAGCAGATTCAGTGAACCACAAATCCTTGCCATCCTGCGCCAGGCAGAAGGCGGTGTTCCTGTACCCAAGCTTTGCCGGGAACATGGAATGAGCACGGCGTCCTTTTACAAATGGCGATCCAAATACGGCGGCATGGACGCGTCGATGATCAGCCAGATGAAG
>NZ_SLYW01000002.1 GCF_004343585.1 Neorhizobium sp. JUb45
TGGCCGCCTTCAAATCGGAACGGCGGCCGGAATGAGATCGGAATGACTGGCCGGCTTGATTTCGGAATCAGTGGCCGGCTTCATTGGAATACGCATCAAATCCGTTCGAAATCGATTGTGGGTAGATATGACGTTTGAAGAAAGCCTAGATTTTCTCAATTCCTATGAACCAGACGATTACCGATCTCTAAAAATTGCCCAGGAAAACTGGAAATCATTGATCAGCGAAGATCGTGGCAACCTTGAACGACTTTACGATATCTATTTCGCGACGATCAAAGGCTTCCTGGGTGAAAATGACGCTTTGGCCCTTAACGGTGTGAAAGCTTATAATTTCATTCTTGCATTTTCGGGCACGACCACTGTCGCCAGCCATGGCGGCAAAGAAGAAGCGTGGCGAATTCTCAATGAGCGGCACGCCCAACATCTCGACCTTCTGCGACGCGCGATCTCACGACCCAATAGTGTCGTCAGTGAAAAATTCAGCAGGACAAAAACGGGAACCTGGGCTGATATCGTTACATCGATGCTCGACCTCTATTATTGGCACAAGCCTTATAGCAACCGCGACGAAACGCTCAGAACCGAAGCAGCCATGCTTGTTCCCGAGATCTACCGGGCGTTTCCGGAGCATAAGAGTTTTCTCCTGCCCGACCACCTGATGCTGCATCCAGATGCAATCCGCGAGGCTGGTGACCTGATCCGGTTCTATACCCTGGAAAAAGGCCAGCCCGACGCCCCTCTGCTTGTGGACCTTGCTTACGACATGTTCGGGTTCCACTCGGACAAAGGCAAGCCGGCGCACGCACAATCGGCCGCAATTCTGCAGCATGCTCTCAGCGACGCATCTTCCTGGACGGAACAACAGCTCGACAAGTTTCTGGAGGATGTCATTTTCACGCCTCTGGATATCCAGACATATTCGCAACAAAAGGCTGAAGCTCTCCTGCAATCGACCATCGCCAATTACGAACGTCTGCTGCGGGAGAATAAATATGAAAGTCATCTCGGTACGTCAGCCCAAACGTACCGCGAACGCGACGAAAAAAGCCTTCAGATGCATCGGGCAACCCTCAATTTGATCCAGACCGATTTCGATGCCTGGAATGGGAAACGTCGCGACAAGGCCGTCCAACGGCTTGCCGTTTCCGCAACAACGCGTAAGGCGTTCAAGGTCGTCAAAACCAAGCTCCCTGCACCTTATGGCGAACGCATTGGCGCGCTTCTCGATGAGGTCGCTGACTATTCAAACCGACCGAAACTCTACCCGCCGCACAAGCCATCGGAAAATCGTTTCAAGGATCTTGGCTTGAAGCTGCTGGTCATCGAACAGCTTATGTATCAGCAGAAGGTGCTCAAGCCGCAATTCGATATCCACCTGTTTGCCAAGGAATATGAGAAGCGGGAAATTTCCGTCGAGATCGACGGCTACGAGATCATCCCTGAGGTCGAGACCTACTTCAAAAACCTAGCCATATCGGACGAGCTTCTGGCCAAAGTCGAAACGCTGCATCAATCCAGCGGATTGGACGGCGGGTCTGAGTTTATCTATCACCTCTACCCCTTTTGGGACCCCGGCAGTGGCGATGAAGCTATTCCCGTGAGCGACAAGGCGATTTCCGATCTTGAGCTTCTGCCAAACCTCAACTCGATCAGTGGATTGGAGAACAGCAAGCCCAGCGCGAAGCTTCTGAAGGCGCTTGCAGCGCGTGACATCAAGGTTTCCACCGAAGAGTAGCCTGTTGAGCAGAGTTTCGGAGTAAGAGCACCAGACCGACAATGACATTGCCATCGTGATGCGGAGCCTGTTTCATTTTGAACTCATGGTGGACGCGCAGTATTCTGAATATCTAAAAGTTGCAGCACCCATTCTGGCGCGCCTGTGGAGCAAATTTGGCTGCTTTGCGCCTATCTTGTTAAATTAACGAGTGCGGACCCTAGCCATTAAATGCAAAACGACATTAGGTGATGATGCCATCAAGCTTGCAAGTGCCATGTTGATGACAAGCGTGCATGATAGTATATTTGAGTTATAAGGAGGCGTTCATGGCCGCACCACAGCTCTCGGTTCGCAGTTCAAAAGCGCGCGATATCGCAAATCGTCTTGCACGTCGCGAGAATCGTACGATCGCCGATATCGTCGAGCGTGCACTCGAGACATATGAATCCCGTGAAGCAGGGCGTGAGCTCGCTGTGGATTTTTATCGACGCCTTTCGTTGCAATCGGGCACGGATGTCGATCTGGAAATCATAATCAACGAAAACAGAGTTCCCCACAAAGCGGTGGAACTTTGATCTTCCTCGACACGAATGTCTTGTCAGAGACGTTGAAGAAAGTACCGGACCCGGCAGTTATCGCATGGTTGGTTCGCCACGACGCTGAACTTGCATTGCCAACAGTCACCGTTGCTGAAATCGCTTTTGGTATCCAGAAGATTCGACCAAATCAGCGTGCAGATCGATTGGAGGAGGGGCTTTCGAGTTGGCGTCGCCGCTTCTCGGACCGGATGTTTTCGTTCACGGAAGACGCGGCACTGTCGTACGGTGAGATCATGGGTGATGCGGTCCGTCAGGGCAGGGCAATGTCTGCTCCCGACGGCATGATCGCGGTGATCGCAAGGATCAACGGAGGCCGTCTGGCGACACGCAACCTCAAGGATTTCCAGACGACAGGATTGGAACTGATCTCGCCCTGGGAATTCTAAGACTGAATTAGCCTTTACAATAGTCGCGCTGCGCGACCACTGCGGCGCGTTGCGTTGTTGTTATAGGTGGACGTCTGCTGCACCGACTGATGCCGAGACTGTTCCATCGCCTCGGGCGGGGGGATGCCGCGATTGGCTGCCTCGGTCAGATAGCCCGATCGCAGCCCATGTGCAGAAAATTCCCCGCTGTCCAACTTAGCCATCTCGGCGCGCTGCTTGACGATGGCATTGACGGCCTGCGGATCAAGCGCGGTTGGCAATATTGCCCCAGCGATCGATCTTGCGAAACACAGGGCCACGATCGATTTTCGCCATCTCCAACCAGGCGCCGAGGGTATAGCCCGAGTTCGGCCAAGTCTCGTTTGACAAACGTGCCGGACCATATGAGAGAAATGGGAGTTACCGTCGTGAACATGTGGGCGAGTTGCGAGAGTGACGCCGCACGTTACCGAAAATACAAATACCAAGGGTTAGGAGCATTCATGAAGTTCGGCACCAGCGGGCTCCGCGGCCTGGTAACGGATCTCCAAGGTCACGCATCGGTATTGTATGCAACCGCTTTTGCAAAATATCTTCTGGATGCCGGCTTCGTAAAGCCGGGTGATCGCATCTATGTTGCCGGGGATTACCGGCCCTCCAGCCCCGATATCGCAGCCACCTGCATTGGCGCCTTGGCGCGAGCTGGTCTGACGCCGGTTGATTGTGGTGCGATACCGACGCCGGCACTGGCGCTTTATGCGATGTCGAGAGGCTCGCCTTCGTTGATGGTAACAGGATCGCACATTCCCGCCGATCGCAACGGCATCAAGTTCTATCGTCCGGATGGTGAAATCGACAAGACCGACGAGCTTGCCATCACCCGCATCGCAGCAGAAATTTCTGACAGTATAATCGACCTGACGCCGGGTGCCGCCTTGCATGAGGAAGCCCAGGCGCAGGCGCTTTTCCTTTCGCGCAACCGCGCAGTTTTGACGCCAGGCGCTCTTTCCGGCTTGAAAGTGGGTGTCTACCAGCACAGCACGGTTGCCCGCGATGGTCTTGTCGATGTGATCGCCGGTTACGGTGCAGAGGTCGTCGCGCTCGGTCATTCGGAGCGCTTCATTCCGGTCGACACCGAGGCGGTGTCGCCCCAGACGATCGAGGTTTTGCAGGCATGGGCGCAGGAGCACAGCCTCGACGCTATCGTTTCTGCCGATGGTGATGGGGATCGACCGCTAGTGGCCGATGAAGCTGGCACGCCGCTGCGCGGTGACCTGCTCGGCCTTATCGTCGCCCGTTTTCTCGATGCAAAGGTGGTCGTCACGCCGGTCACTTCCAATTCCGGTATCGAGGCGGCCGGCACATATCGTGTCACGCGCACCAAAGTCGGTTCCCCGTTTGTTATCGAAGGCATGAACCAGGCGACAGCGGCAGGCGAGACGGGTGTGATGGGGTTCGAGGCCAATGGCGGCGTTCTGACCCAATCAGCGTTCTTCGTCGCCAATGCCGCTACGCTGACCGCCCTTCCTACGCGCGACAGCTTTCTGCCGGTTCTGGCAACGCTGTCTCTCGCCAAAGGACGCAACAAGCCGCTCTCCGTCATCGCTGAGGGTTTTGGTTTGCCCGTCGCTGCTGCTGACCGGCTGGAGAATTTTTCCGTCGAGACCAGTGCAGCGCTAATGGCGCATCTACGGGAAGCACCTGAAAATCTTACCGCCCTCCTTGCTCCGCTCGGTGACGTCGGTTCGATCAGCGACATCGACGGTTTGCGCGTGACACTTGTTGATCGAACCGTCATTCACCTACGCCCTTCCGGCAATGCGCCGGAAATGCGGTGTTATGTGGAGGCGGAAGACGAAGCTGCGGCATCATTGCTGTTGGGCAAGGGTCTGTCTCTTGTGCGTCAATGGGCTGAAACGCATTGAGCTGATTGCCTATTCAAGGTTGCCCGACTACAACACGATCCGTCCGACCACCGGAGATATTTTATGACCCAGAAGATCATTCCAGTTATCATGGCCGGCGGCAAAGGCACGCGTTTGTGGCCTCTGTCGCGTTCCAGCGCACCGAAACAGTTCATCCAGGTGGTCGACGAAAAAACGCTGTTTCAGGAAACCCTGGAGCGCGTCGTGGACAGCGCTGTCTATGAAGCGCCCGTCGTGATTACCAACCAGGACTTTCGCTTCACGGTAGCGGAACAGGCCCGCGAAGTCGGCGTCGATCTGTCAGCCATTATTCTTGAGCCGGTGGCGCGCAATACGGCTGCTGCTATCGCTGCTGCCGCTTTCCACCTGACGCAGACCTTTGGTGAAGATGCCATTCTTCTGCTTCTTGCCTCCGATCACGAGATCGATGCCGGCAATGATTGGAGAGATGCGATCGCAACGGCACTTCAGACCGCTGCCTCAGGCAAAATAGTCACTTTTGGCATCGAACCGACCGAACCGGCTACGGGTTACGGTTACATCGAGCAGGGAGAGGCTCTGTCGACCGGCGCCCACAAGGTCAAGCGGTTCGTCGAAAAGCCGCAACCTGCCGCTGCTGAGCAGATGCTGGCCGCTGGCGGGTTCTTCTGGAACTCGGGCATCTTCATGTGTCGCGCCGATCTGTTCCTGAGCGAACTCGAATCCTATGCACCATCCGTGCACGAGGCAGCAGGTGCCGCCGTCGCCAAGGCTGCGGTCGATCTTGACTTCGTCCGTCTCGACGAGGCTAGCTTTGCCGCAAGCCCGGACATCTCCATCGACTATGCAGTCATGGAAAAGACCACGAACGCCGCGGTGGTCACGTCTTCTTTCACTTGGTCGGATCTCGGCAGCTGGGATGCCGTGTGGAAACTCGGCGAAAAGGATGAGAATGGTAATGTCGTCATCGGGCATGCCACGGTCATGAACACCGAAAATTCTCTGATTCTGTCGCGCGCCTCGCATCTGGCCGTACAGGGACTGAAGGACGTCGCGGTTATCGCCAGCGAAGATGCCGTTTATGTCGGCCGCCTCGACGAAGCGCAGGAAGTCGGCAAGCTGGTAAAATACCTGGCCAAGGCCAAGGCGACATCGAGCCTGACGGAAACTCACCCGACCTCTTATCGTCCATGGGGCGGTTATACCTCGCTGTTCAACGGTGACCGTTTCCAGGTGAAGCGTCTGTTCGTGCTACCTGGCAAAAAGCTCTCGCTGCAGAAACATTTCCATCGTTCGGAACACTGGATTTGCGTCAAGGGCACGGCAGAAGTGACTGTTGGCGACAAGGTCACCTTCGTGCGCGAAAACGAATCCGTTTATATCCCGCAGGGAGACCTTCATCGTCTCTACAACCCCGGTCGTATCATGCTGGAAATGATCGAAGTGCAGACAGGTTCCTATCTCGGCGAAGACGATATCGTTCGGGTCTCCGACGAATTCGGTCGCGGGTAAAGCCCGAAATCAACTCTCGGCGCCGTTGCTTTGGTGGACGGCGTCGGGCAACGATGCATTCGAGGCTTTGAAATGCGCGTTCTCCACGTCTTCAAGACGTATTATCCGGATACTTTCGGCGGCGTCGAACGGACGATCCATGCCATCGCCAAGGGATCTTTGGCGTATGGCATCCAGTCCGATGTCCTGTCGCTTAGCCGCGATCCGATAGCCAATACGGTCGAGTTCGACGGGCATATGGCGCACAAGGCCAAACTCGATTTCGAATTTGCCTCCACCGGCTTCTCGTTGGATGTCATTGCCAAATTCAAGGCCCTGAGCGTCAGGGCCGACGTGGTTCATTACCATTTTCCGTGGCCGTTCATGGACCTGCTGCATGTGTTGCATCCGCCGGGAAAGCCGAGCGTTGTCACCTACCACTCCGATATCGTCAAACAGAAGCTGCTTCTGCGGCTCTACAAGCCGCTGATGCATCGCTTCCTCGGCAGCGTCGATCGTATCATCGCGACCTCGCCGAATTATCTGGAGAGCAGCGAAGTGCTGCAGGGCTTCCGGGACAAGACTGAGGTCATCCCGATTGGCCTCGACGAGGCGGATTACCCTCGCGCGTCGGACGATTTGAAGGCCAACTGGCAGGCCCGATTTCCAAAGCCGTTCTTCCTGTTCGTCGGCGTGCTGCGTTATTACAAAGGCCTGCATACACTGATCGAGGCGGCAAAGGATGTGTATGCCGATATCCTAATTGCCGGCGAGGGGCCGATGGAGAGCGAATTGAAAGATCAGGTCGCCCGCGCTGGTTTGACCAACGTGCATTTCCTCGGCGGCGTGAATGATCTCGACAAGGCGGCCTTGCTCGAACTCTGCATGGCCTTCGTTTTCCCTTCACATCTGAGGTCGGAAGCCTACGGGCTTTCTCTGGTGGAGGCCGCCATGTTCGGCAAGCCGATGATCAGTTGCGAGATCGGCACGGGCACGAGTTTTGTCAACAAGGATGGGCAAACGGGAATCGTGGTGCCACCGCAGAATGCCAGGGCGCTGGCTGGCGCGATGATGCGAATGTCGGAGAAGACAGCCGAGGTTGCAGACTATCCGATCTATGCAAGACAGCACTACGTCGACATACTGGCCTCAAAGTCCATGGTCGAGAGATATTCGGTGTTGTACGGAAAGCTCTCATTATGTGCTGTCAATTGATATCCGCCCTTATGCCTCCCATCGCATGCACGAGTATCTGATGCGGTTGCTGGATGATCAGCTTCAGGGTTCATCCGGCGCATGATCCTCCCGCGCCGAATGCTATTGTTCAGCTAGAATTTCACCCTGAGTTGCGCACCGACCATGTGGTCCGCATTGCCGTCCTCTCCAAACATTGCCCGGTAATCCAGCGTAAGATCCTAGTCGTTGTCGAACTGCGTGTTCACCGAAAGGCCCAAAGTCACATAGTCCTGGTCGGTTTCGCGTCCGTCGATTTCGTAAGGAAGCGTGCCGAGATCGGCATAATCGAGTTTGACCTTGGACGAACCGTCGAAGTCATGGACATACTCCAGTCGCAGGCCCGGCGTGAGTGTACCCCAGTCCATCTCGAACGATTTGTTGGCGCGAACACCGATGAAACCGGAAACGGTATCCACCGTCTGGCTGCCATAGGTCAGGCTGTAGATGCTGCCGCCCTGTTCGGTAAAGCCATCCAGCCCGGAGCGGGAGAACTCGACCCGCGCGTAGGGTGAGACGAGCCAGCTATCCTCCCTGATTTCGTAGGCGGCGGTGACGGACCCAAAGACCTGGCTGCCGCTGCGCTCTCCCGTTGCGATATCGCCGGTGGAGGTCACATACCGATTGCTGTCGAAGTTCAGGGTTCCGGCCCCAAGCAAGGTGTCGAGGAAGAAATTGTCGATCGGCTCGTAACTTGCGTAGAGCGCGGCGCTGAACGACTGGGCGCGGTTTTCTGTGCCGTTTTCGCCGATATCGGCCTGATCGCGGCCGTAACCAATGCCCAGTCCGGCCACCAGTTTTTCCGAGAAGCGGTAGTCGAAGCCGCCGCTGATGCCGATCGTCGTGTGGCCGATATCCAGCCCCTCGTCGTCCCGGTCGCCGAAATTGACGAAACCACCCGACCAGAAGGCAAGCCTGTTGGTTTCCACGCAGAACTGAGCCGGTTGGGCGCATAAGGGGATGCGGACTAAAACTTGGACCACCAGGAGGTAGTCCATGTATTCCCATGCAGACAGAATTCGCGCAGTCGAGCTGTATATTAAGCTCGGCAGGCGGGTTAAGGCGACGATCCGCCAATTAGGTTATCCCACGAAGAATGCGCTGAGGAACTGGTA
Organism: Neorhizobium sp. JUb45; assembly: GCF_004343585.1. Classification (GTDB taxonomy): domain Bacteria; phylum Pseudomonadota; class Alphaproteobacteria; order Rhizobiales; family Rhizobiaceae; genus Neorhizobium. Next base: position 8,428 of record NZ_SLYW01000002.1, read on the forward strand.
TCGAGAGTACCAGCAGCATCAAGACCTGCGCGTCCGTAGTGCGGCTCGCGCACCGAAGTTTTCTGAGGCGCAGAAGCAGGTAGCGCTTGAGCACTACCGTACTCACGATCGCTGTATCTCTGTGACGATGAGGGCGCTGGGTTATCCAGGTCGCGGGACTTTGACAGCATGGGTTCGAGAGGCGTTTCCACAGACGAGAACTTCGATGGCAGGAAGATCCTGGCGTCGGGCTTATCCTGAAGCGTTGAAGCAGGTCGCTGTCCTAGATCTTTGCAGTAGAGAGGAAAGTGCCCAGCAGGTAGCCGACCGGATAGGCGTATGCCGGCCGACGTTGTACGCTTGGAGGAATGAGTTACTCGGTCATGAGGCTGCCTCATCGATGAAACGCCGCAAAACCTCCGCGCCGGCACCTGAGCGTGAAGAACTCGAGCGACAGCTTGAAGCCCTCCAGCGCGATGTCCGACAATTGCAGCTCGAGCATGATCTGCTGAAGAAGGCCAATGAACTGCTAAAAAAAGGCCTGGGCGTCGATCTGCAACTCCTGAGTAATCGAGAGAAGACACAGCTGGTTGACGCCCTCAAAGATACCTATCGATTGCCGGAACTGCTTGTGCAGTTGGGGATTGCGCGAAGTTCGTACTTCTACCACCGCGCCCGAGCAAACCTGGAAGACAAGTATGTCGCCATCCGTCGAGACCTGACGGAAATCTTCGAAAGCAACCATCGCTGCTACGGCTATCGCAGACTGCAGGCGTCTCTGGCCAGGCAGAGTGTGACAATCTCGGAAAAGGTTGTGCAGCGATTGATGAAACAGGAGCGTCTGGTCGCCGCCAGACCACGGCGACGGCGTTTTGGCTCTTACTTGGGAGAAATCAGTCCTGCGCCTGAGAACCTCATCAACCGCGACTTCCATGCCAAAACACCGAACGAGAAGTGGCTCACGGACATTACCGAATTCCAGATCCCAGCCGGCAAAGTGTATCTCTCGCCCATCATAGATTGCTTCGACGGGATGGTGATCAGCTGGTCGATCGGAACGCAACCTGATGCGGGCCTGGTCAACACGATGCTGGACGCCGCCATTGAAACTGTCACCGACGGCGAAGGCGGGACAATTGTCCATTCCGATCGCGGAGCTCATTATCGTTGGCCCGGCTGGCTCTCTCGGATTAACGATGCGAAATTGGTTCGCTCGATGTCCCGCAAGGGCTGTTCCCAAGATAACGCCGCGTGCGAAGGCTTCTTTGGACGGTTGAAAACGGAACTCTTCTATCCACGAGACTGGAAGACCATCACGATCGAGCAATTTGTTCGCGAGGTTGATGGCTACATCCGATGGTACAATGAGAAGCGCATCAAAATATCATTGGGGTCGCTCAGCCCGATCGAGTATCGCAGAAGTCTCGGCCATAACGTCTAAATCAGTCCAAGTTTTTATCCGCATCCCCACCGGCTCAGTTCCGCGTGGAAACCAACAGCCAAGCTCAAGTCGAACCCGAGAAAGGCAAAGGCCAGAACCTTCGAGGCTCTCTGACGCGCCATCTGCAATCTCTTCACCGCAAATGAGTGCTGGAACTTAATGTCGAGCGCGGGATATGTCTATGTTTAATCGTCCGATGCAATGCTTTCCATAGCGGCATGTGATGGGAAGTTTATCCGTTCTTGCTCTGTGACGAGAGGCAATTTTCGCACTTGTGTCTGGATTGCTCCAATGTATTCCCCCAGCATACCTAGAAATAGCATTTGGACGGCACCGAAGAAGAAGATACCTATAAGGATTGGGGCAAGTCCGATCTCGAACGAGTTCCAAAAGACTAGCTTTGCGAGGAGATAGCCTAATGCTACGAATAGGCTAAGGCAGGCAACGCCGAAACCGGACAATGTCATTATCCGCAGAGGCACCTTGGAATGTTTGGTTATACCCAACATTGCCATGTCGTACAGAGAGTAGAAATTTTGGCTTGTCACACCGCGCATTCTACGCGGTTGCGTAAAGGGTATGGTAGCGATTGGGTATCCGATCTCGCAAACGAGGCCGCGGAAATAAGGATAGGGGTCATCGAGTTTCCGCAAGACGTCTAGCACTACCCGATCAAATAAACCGGACCCAGTGGCGTTGGGAACCAACGGGACATCTGAAATACGGCCAATCGTTTTATAGTAGAACTTGCGAACCGCAAACATGAGCGATGACTCTTCGCTCACCGGCTTTACAGCCATTACGGTCTTGAAGCCGGATTCCCATTTTTTAACAAATTCTAGAATGATCTCTGGTGGATCCTGAAGGTCGGATGCGATCAGCACAGCGGCATCCCCAGATGCTTGGAGTAGGGCGTGATAAGATGATCGAATATAACCGAAATTGCGGGCGTTCACGATCACGCGCAGATGAGGATCATGTGCGGCTCTGGCGCGTAGTATCTCTACAGTCTTGTCTGACGAGCAATTGTCGATGCAGAGGTGATCATAATCATAGGGCAGAGCCGACATGACTGCAGCAATCCGCTCGCATAGCTCGGTGACGTTTTCCGCTTCGTTGAAAAGCGGCGTAACAATGCTGATTTTTTTTGTCATGGCTTGAAAACATATCGGCTGTTGAGAAAGTAGGAAAGGAGCGCCAGTGGAATCAGGAGTATCAGGCCGCCAAGCCAATCGGCAATACCAAGACGGACTAATCCTCCAACGCCGGTGACGTTGACGAGATAAACAACGACATAGACCATCACGAACCGCGGCAGTTTTGTGTGGTCCTTGTCGGCAAAAACTAAACTGCCGATGCTTTTGAAGTTGAACAGCGTTCCAAGCACTGTAGCCACAGCGATGGCTGTGGCGAAGTGTAAACCGGCCCAAAGCCCGAGCACATAGACGCTGTAGCCGACAACCGTGTTTAGAACTCCAACCAGCAGGAATCTGAGAAGTCTGCTGGTCAAAAAATTGGTCATCAGGCTGTAGGTATCCATTGACGCGTTACCGGCTTACGTTGGCGAGTGTTAGGCCAGCGACCTGCCGGAGATATTCCTGCGTGCCGGAGGTGCTGATGAATGTGTTCGGCACTCCTATACGTTCGACCTTCGGCATTTGTCTCAGAACGCCCGTGGCATAAAGATCGCTAAGGGCCTCGATGATGGAGCTGCCGAAGCCGCCGCTGAGTTGATGTTCCTCGACGGTGACGATGCGTTGAAAACGATGTGACATCGAGACCAGCGTTTCACGGTTATAACCGCCGATAAACGGCGCGCTCCAAAGCGCCCAGTCAAGACTATTATCGCGCAGTTCAATCAACATCGGCGTGACGATTGCACCCGTCGCAAGCACCAACGTGCCCTGTCCATCCTTGACAGGGACAAACTCGCCAGGTGCCATTTTCACAGGCCTTGAGGCATCGTGAAGAACGGGTTCTCCCGACTTGTTAAGGCGGACATAGCCTGGCCCTACATGGTTCGCCATGAAAAGGGCGGCAGCTCGGGCTTCGCCGGCATCGGCTGGCGCGCACACGGTCATGCCGGGCAATGCGCGCAACATTGCGATGTCTTCGGTAGTGTGATGCGACACACCTTGCGGCCCGTACGCATAACCGGCACCCACGGCAACGACCTTAACGTTGGCTGCATGATAGCAGACGTCATAGCGCACCTGCTCCATTGCCCGAAGGGTTGGAAAATTGCCGATCGAGTAGGTGAAGACATTGTAACCTTCACGTGCTAGTCCGGCCGCGACCTGCGTCATGTTCTGTTCGGCTATGCCCGCATTCAAGAAACGATCCGGGTAACGCGCAGCAAACGGCTCCAGAACGGAGTAGCCAAGATCGCCGCACAGAAGGAAAATGTCGTCGTGCTTTTCGGCGAGGTCGCACAGCGTGTTGATAAAGGTATTGCGCATTACACCGCCTCCAATTCGCTAATCGCCTTCAGTACATCTGCCTCGGAGGGTGAGCGATAATGCCACGCCAAATCGTTCTCCATGAAGCTGACTCCCTTACCTTTGACAGTATGGGCAATGACGCATTTCGGTCGGCCATTGCGGCTTTCCTTGAATCGCATGAATACATCCTGCAAAGCCGGCAGAGCATGGCCGTCGACTTCTTCGACCTCCCAGTTGAACGCCTTGAATTTGTCGGCCAACGGCTCAAGGTTCATGATCTCGCTGACAGCGCCGAAACTCTGGATCTTGTTGTAATCGATTACGGCGACAAGATTGTCCAGCTTATGATGGGCGGCAAACAGAATGGCTTCCCAGTTTGAGCCTTCGTCCAGCTCACCATCGCTCAAAATGGAAAAAACGCTCCACGGCTGTCTTCGGCGCTTGCCGGCAAGGGCGCTTCCGCATGATACGCCCAGCGCATGACCAAGACTGCCGGTGGAGAGTTCCACGCCTGGCAGATTGTGATTGACGTGCGAGGTGAAATAGGTGCCGTTTTCAGTGAACTGCTCCAGCAGGTCGTAGCCCTTGAAGAAGCCGCGCAACTCCAGCATCGCATAGAGTGCGGTGCAGGCATGACCTTTGCTGAAGAACAGCCGGTCGCGCCCGGGTGCGTCGGGTTCATCTGCCGTGATGTCGAGGATTTCCGCGTAGAGAACCGCCAATATGTCGGCCACGGAAAATGCGCCGCCAATATGCGACGTTCGCTTTCGGCTGCAGAGTTCAAGAACACGTTGACGCAGCTGTTTAGCGTATGCCGGTGTACTCGTCATTATCGTTTTCCTGTGCTGAATTGCGGACGATACCATTCGGCGGTACGGAGGAGGGCTTCTTCAAAAGGCACCGTGATGGACAGTCCGAGATCTGATTGTGCGAACTGCGTGCTGGGTACGTAGCGATCGGGGGCAACGCCTAGAGCTGGTTGGCCGAGAATCTTGACGTTACTGCTGTCTAGACCCGTTACCCGCGCCACTGCTTCCGCCAGTTCGCGAATTGATACAGCCTGCTCTGAACCGACATTGTAGGAGGTCTCGGCCCGTCCCCTGACGAGGATCGCCAGCAGCCAAGCAACAAGATCCGTCGCATACATGTAGGAGCGTAGCGAGGTGCCGTCACCCTTGATCGTAAGCGTCTGCCCCCGCAATGCGTCGCGGATGAAATTGCCGGCCGCGAAATGAGCGTCCAGCTCCAGATAAGGGCCAACTTGTGCGAATATGCGCGCCGATTTACAGGCGAAACCGTACTGCTGGCCATAGGCATTGCCGAGCCACTCGGTGGCGATCTTGCCAAGTCCGTATGCGGCGCTGCTGGCCGTCACGTCTGAGGTGCAAGGTTGCGTTTCTGGAATTCGGTCTACCGGCTCCGCCAGCCGGCCGTAAACCGCCCCCGAAGATAAAAGCAGAACATTTTTGGCACCATGATCGCGCGCGACATCGAGCACGCGCTGCGTACCAGCAACAGTCACGTCGAATGTGTCGAGTGCCGTGTTGCTGGCGATCACATCCGTTGCAGCGTGAAGAATATGGCTAAACGTGCCGGTCAGGCCGGTGAAATCGCGGACATCTCCCTGGATGAATGAGACGGCGGGGTCATTTGCAAGATGTGGGCACTGGTCGGCAAATTTTCGAGGGTTGCGGCTTAGCACAACGATGGTCATGGAAAGATCTCGGGACCAGTTGGCGTGGCAAAGAAGTTCCAGCAACCATCGCCCAATATAACCAGTTCCACCGGTTATGAAAAGACGAGCGCCGCGCAGTTCATCGAGATCCGCGGAAGCAACATCGAGCATCGCCTGCAGGTCGCTACTGCCGACGCGCGGCCCAGATCCTTGATCGGTTATGCTAGTCAAGAGCAATCACTTCCATCAGGCGTTGGTCAAAACTGATCTTGTTGCCGAGATAGCTGCCGTCTCGAACGGAGAGCATGCATTTCAGCAGTAATATCATCACCATCAGCGCCACCTCAGCGGGGCGGCCCCATGGCGTGTGTCCTACAGAGTCCGGTGTCAGCCATCGCCTGTTGGAGAAAAAGGTCAACCAGTACAAATAGTCGTAGCCGGCAATACCCCAGAAGGCATCTTCCCAATCGATTGCCACAGGCCCAAAGTCATCGCACAGGATGTTGGCCGGACCAAGATCTCCATGGCACAACTGCAGGATAAATTCACCGGAAATTGCACGGAGGTGAGTAAGCCGATGTCGGGCCTTAGATGCGACGCCTGCGGAAATCAGGTCATGATCCGAAAGCAATGCCAGTGATTGCTCTGATTTATCAAGAAGAAGATGGATATTGTCTTCGGCTGGGACGAGAGCAAATCCGATTTTGCCAGGCAATTTCGCCTCGTAATCGAAGACTAGTCGTCTGATGGTCGCCGGCGTCAGGTCGTTGCATGAAGAAAGTAGGTTCATCTGCAGCCACGTTCGCTGACTGTCTCGCTCCGCGACTGAAAACAGACTGGCATCCGTCCGGTTATTCGAAATCTGCTGCAGAAATGCATGCTCGCGCCGCAGGGTCACCTGGCCCGACGGTACGGCATGCGTCTTGAAACAGCGTTCGCAGCCGTCCAGCGTGCCAGAAAAAATGATCCCAAGGGTTCCGCCGTTTAGCGGGCGCAGGCCAGCCAGGCTTGCGCCCAGCGTGGCCTGCAGACCTGTCGCCAAGTCATTTTTCTCGTCAGCGCCAAGTTTACTTGCGGCATTTGCATGCCGCAATTTACTAAGCACCATAATATTTGTTCAGGTAGCTGATATTGTCGTACTGGAAGTGGCGGGCCAGAGCCGTTGTGCCGGCAACGATCTGTACCTTTTCTTCTTCGGTCAGTTCGTTGATGACGGCTTCGTTGTATTCTTCGGTGCTTTTCAGAACCGTGCCCCAAGGTGCGATGCTTTCCTTGATCTCAACGCCGTTCCAGCTCGGATATAGCATCGTTTCAGCAAATGGTACGTTGATGAAATCGGAGACTTCGCGCATGAACTTTTCCTTGTTCGCGACGAGATCTTCATAGCGGAACACCCGTACATTCTTCGGATGCATCTTGGCGTACATCTCGACCGTGGAATGGTAGATGTTCCAGGTGATCAGGTACTTGCTCAACGGCTGCGGGAAGGGGCGGCGCTTCGTATCGCGGTAGGCCGAGAACGGATTACGGACGATGTGGATGATCCGAGCATCCGGGAAGTCGCGGACGATGCGATCCGCATCGATGCCGATGGCCGGCGAGTAGCCCACATATGTCATGTCTTCGCGCGGCTTGACGTAATAATTTTTCCACGCGGCGAATGTGGCACGGAAAAAGGCTTCAATAACCTTTGCGCGTGGATAGAAATCTGCATCACCAAGATATTCTGCAAACGCAGCCTGACGGTCGGCTTCGATCAGGTCAAGATCCGCATCTTTGAACTTCGAGCCGTTGCGCTTGCGCAGGAACGTCTTTGCTTCCTCATCGATCATGTGCTCATAGAGTTCGGCTGGACGCAGACCCTCTGGGAACTCTGGATAGCGGTACTGTACGCGCTCGACGGAGGCGAGGAAGTCGTTGAAATTGCGGCTGCCCAGCTGGGATTCGAATGGATATACGAGCAACTCTGGGTGGCCATCGAGGTGGCGGTGTGTAACGTTTCCGCCGTGCTCAAAGCCGGCGGAAACCATAACGAATTTGAAATTGCTCATTAATCCAGTCCTTTGTGATTTGCTTCGCCAGATGACGAGCATTGAGATAGTGAAAAACCCGTTGGCTGTTAAGCGCTATCTGACAATAATCAGGGATTGTAACAACAAAAGGGAGGTCTGTTTTTTGCTGCCCTTCGCAGGGTATGGGGTCGGAGGGCCGTACTTGTGTTAATTAATCTTCACGTGAGAATCTCTTCGGAACCCCTCGGTCGCTAGATCCTGATAACGACGGATCTGCATAAGTGTATGATCTCGAGCATCGGTTCCTGTTGCCACTGCCTTGCTCCACTCGACGATGTATTCCAGCGCATGTCCTAGGCCTAGCACCGGTTTCCAGCCCAGAAGATTTCGCACTTTCGATATGTCGAGTTTCAAGAAGCTTGCCTCGTGCGGGTGCAGTCGGTCGTCGATGGACCATGCTGCCTGCTGTCCCCACAACGAAGACATTCGCTCAACTATCCAAGCGACTGGTTTTGCGTCATCGTCATTTGGCCCGAAATTCCAGGCCTGTGAAAAGTCGGCGCCAGCGTCGTACATGCGTTCAGCGAGCACGAGATAGCCACGCAACGGCTCCAGAACATGTTGCCAAGGACGAATGGCATTGGGATTTCTAATCATGACCGAGTCACCAGCTGCAAAAGCATTGACAATATCCGGTATTAAACGGTCTTTGGCCCAATCACCGCCCCCGATTACATTGCCGGCGCGTGCGGTGGAAATAGCAACGCCATGCTCGAGATAATTATCGGGGTGGAAATATGATGATCGATAAGCCGCCGTGATGAGCTCTGCGCATCCCTTGCTGCTGCTGTAGGGATCAAAGCCGCCCATCTGCTCATTTTCACGGTAGCCCCAGGCCCATTCGCGGTTTTCGTAACATTTGTCGGTTGTGACGTTGACAACCGACCTTACGCTTCCGCTTGCGCGCACCGCTTCCAGCAGGTTGACCACCCCCATAACATTGCTTGAATACGTGCCTACCGGATCATCATAGGAAAGGCGCACCAACGGCTGAGCCGCCATGTGGATAACGATCTCCGGGCGAGCGGCGATCATCGCCTCCTTCAAGACAGGCAGATCGCGAATGTCGCCTACCAGCGAGATCATATTTGTTCCGACACGAGCAGTTTCGAATAGCGACGGGGATGTCGGCGGAGTAAGAGAAAATCCGGTTAACTCGGCGCCGAGATCCTGCAGCCAGAGAGAAAGCCAGCTTCCCTTGAAACCAGTATGGCCGGTCAGAAAGACGCGCTTCCCGCGCCAGAAGTGCTGGTTCATGCCCACACCTTCCATGGAGCCTTGCCGCGGCTCCACAAATCTTCAAGGTGGTGCTTATCTCGCAGCGTGTCCATCGGCTGCCAGAAACCTTGGTGTTCGTATGCGTGAAGGTGCCCTTGCGAAGCAAGCGTTTCAAGAGGCTCGTGCTCCCAAGGCATCTCATCGCCGGAAATAAGGTCAATGACCTTTGGAGAGAGAACGAAGAAACCGCCGTTTATCATCCCTCCATCGCCCTTTGGCTTTTCCCGAAAGGAGGCGATGCTGTTATTAGCCTGAATGTCGAGGGCGCCGAAGCGCCCTGGCGGATAAGTAGCCGTTAGGGTGGCTAGGCGTCCGTGGCTTTGGTGAAACTTAACCAGATCATGAATGTTCACATCGCTTACGCCGTCCCCGTAGGTGAAGCAAAAAGCGTCTTCATCCTTCAAATAAGAAGCAACGCGTTTAAGGCGGCCGCCGGTCATGGTAGCCTCACCGGTATCGATCAACGTGACGCGCCACGGTTCGGCATGTTGGTGATGCACCTCCATGCTGTTAGTCTTCATGTCGAATGTCACGTCCGACATGTGCAAGAAGTAATTTGCGAAATATTCTTTGATTACATAGCCCTTGTAGCCAAGGCATATAATGAAATCGTTGATGCCGTAGTAGGAATATATCTTCATGATATGCCACAGAATTGGCTTGCCGCCGATCTCGACCATTGGCTTTGGCTTAAGGTGCGTTTCCTCAGATATTCTGGTGCCAAGTCCGCCAGCCAATATTACAGCTTTCATTCTGAAATCACCTTTTTGCGAATGGAAGATTCTGGTGCGTTCTTCCACGGTTTGGCTGTTTGGATCACGTTTGATCGCATTTTATTAAGTGGCGCCAGTGAGAAATATCTCACTGGCTGTGGAATAGCGATATAACGAGGGCCTGCGTGTGTTGCAATTGAAATGCCTCATTTTGGACGGGTAAACGGTCGAAAAGCTTGGCTCGGAGCATCGTTCTAGTTGTTGGCTTCGGTCGCACGGCCAAACGTATCGAGCCACTTGAATGGCGCTTTCTTGATCGGCATTTTACCGAGTGACGGCCAAGTTGCAGTGATCTCCGTTTTCGAATAGTTACGGAAATCTTTAACTGCACGGGGCGGGTTTGTGACGAGGATTTTGTTGGCTTTGATAGTGACCGCTGTCGCAAACATCTACCTGATGGCTACCGGTCTTGAAATAAATTTTTTTAACAGCGATGTGGTGCAGCCCTATTTGATGGGTTTAGATATATCGCGGAATTGGCATTCTATTTGGACCTGGTACCAAGCCCCCTCGCTTTACATATTCCCCGATTGGATCGTTGCTGCCCAATTAAGCGAGTTGCCTGCGACAATAACGCAGGTAATATATGGGACGATATTAGTTTCACTTTATGCTGTCGGATATTCTCTATGTTCGCAACGCGCAATCAGCACGCGAGCGGTCACATCTTTCGCAGTGTTGTACAGTGGGGCAGCGATATTTCTGCAATGGCTGTCGCCTGGTGGCCGTGGTATATGGCTCATGGCATATACATTCGCGCCCTACATGCATACTGGGGCGGTAGCGATGACAATAGTTGCGATAGGATTGATACGGAGCAATTGGGATAATCCCAACTTTAGGAGTTTGTCGGTCCTAGCGACATTAATGTTCGTCGTAACCCTTTCCGACATAATCCTGTTGGCATGGCTTGTCCCTCCGTTCTTCGTGCTGCTAGCTGTGGATTATATTTCATCAAGAAAAATTAACCGTCATAGGCTCGCGATTGCGGTGATCATTCCGTCTTTTGGTGCCTTTGTTGTTGACAGCGTAATAAATAGCGTTCGGCAAGCATATATGAGTGCGGGAACAATCTCTCCCGCGGGTTCTTTGAGGGTGTTTTTGGGCACGCTGCGGGATGCCTTGCACCAATATGACCCGATGTTGGGGTGCATTTTCTTCAGTTTGATTGTTGGCAGTTTTGTCGCCACGAACAAGATTTTGCGCTCGCTCTCCGGCAACGGTATTAGGGAAGCAGATGTAGTTCTCATTCTGATCCCTGGAGTCATGGCCGCATCGATCGTTGCTCCTCTGGTGAAAGGGCTTTTTGTTTACCCTGATCATCTCCGCTATATTATTGTGGCGCCTGTTCTAAGCCTTGTTTGGTTTTGTCTGGTATTCAAATCGTTGAAAATAGACATCACTATTCCGTCTGGAATTCTGGCAGTTTTGATCGCTTTTCCAGCAGCAGCAGCTTATCATGGGCCTGACATGAGGATGATTTCTTGCTTGCCGGGCGACACCGGCTTCGGTGACTATTGGAACTCCAAAAGAACCTTATTTCTCACTAAGCGTAAGACGCACATTATCCAGCTCAATGGTGATATTCGTCCTATGCGTTTTAACTACAATAGCCTCTGGTTTTTGCGTCACGCAAATGATGAAACGCAATTGCAGCCAACATTTATCATCACAACAAGGCTGGAAAGCGATAAGCTTGAAGCCCAGTTTGGCCTACCGTCCTCCAGAAAAAATTGTGGCGGTGAGGAAGTTTGGGTGTACGATAAGCCGCTTTCCGTACCGCAGTGAGTTATTATTTTCTGGAAATGGCGCCCGTCCGAGGTGACTTTACGAGGACGGACTCATATGGTCGCCAGCAATTTGGAATATCAGAGAAAGCTGCTGGCCTGTTTTTTGCCACGAAAATCGGCAAGCATTTTCTTTGGCGTAGCTACTCAACACCTGCCGAAGCTCATTATCAGAGTTTAGCCGTACGATCGCCCGTGCCAATTCAGTAACGTTCAAAGGATCTATCAGAAGCGCACCACGTGCGGCGACCTCGGGCATCGACGATGTTGTCGATGTTATCACTGGTATACCAAAGCTCTGGGCTTCTATGATTGGGAGGCCAAATCCTTCATACAGTGACGGCATGAGCAGAAATCGAGCCGAAGCGTAGAGCGAAGCAAGTTGTGTGTCTGAGACGTACCCAGTGAGCTTCACTATATCTTTCAGGTTGTATTGATCGATCATCTTCGTCAAATCTCCCATACGCCACCCTTGGCCGCCCGCGATCACGAGATTCAGAGCACCACGGTTTGCGGTTGGAAGTGCGGCAAAGGCTTGCAACAGTCGCTGTAAGTTCTTCCTTGGTTCAAGCGTTCCGACAAACAAGGCATAGGGATGGCAGGTAGAGCAACCAATCGGTGCTTCAGCGTGTACGGCATCAACCGAAAGCTGTGTCAGTCCTGGATATACGACGGAAATGCGGCTGGAAGCATCCTGATAGAAGGCAACCACATCTGCCGCCGTCGCTTGCGAATCGGCAACTATAATTGTTGCCCGTTTTAGCGCCGATCGCATGAATAAACGTTCACCAACCCATGTCTGCCAGCGCATTGTGGCTGGTGCTTTCTGCCAAACCAAATCGTGAATCGTCACTACGCTGGGTATTTGTTTTGAAAGACCAAGAGGCAGCCGATGCGCCGGCCCCCAAAACACGTCGAGATTGTCATCGTTAGCGGCCTTAGGCAGCGCTGTCATACTCCATATTGCTCGTCGAAGAGGTCCTCTAAAATCGAATGTGCGGATCTCACAGTTTCTCAACAACGGTAGCGGTTTTCGCGGTTTCTCCGGCATGTAAAGGATGAGGCAATGCCCGCGCTCACCTAACTCCCGACATGTCTCCAACACGTAACGGCCGATTCCGCTGAGACTAGGCACAAGATTACGAGCATCGACGCCGATCTTCATTGTACCAGTCGCGCTCTAGGGCTTGCGTTCGATTTGCTCTCAACGCCAGAAATTTTGGAGAAAAATTCGAATGCGCACTGTTTCCATGTCACAACGGGAATTGACGCGGACGATGGGCGTGATGAGGCATCGGTATCTATCCAACGCTTGATGACATCTGCTAGCAAATAAGGTGATGAGCTCGAAAAATACGTCGCGCTCATACCCGCGACTTCATGGAATACTGGTAAGTCGCGAGCTATAATTGGAATGCCTCTTTTTGCAGCTTCGACGATTGGAAGTCCGAATCCTTCACCATGTGACGCGATTATGACGCAATCAGTGCAGCCATAGATATTTTCCAGATACTCGTCGCTGACTCCTGTAAGCCAGAACAAGTTCTCGCCCAGTCGTGTGTGCGTACGAACTTTAGAGATAAACTCCTCTATCATCCATCCCTCTTTGCCGACGAAGACAAGATTGACGTTTTTATCTTCTGACCAGAGTTTCTCGAAAGCTATGAGAACCTCATTGTGTGCTTTCCGCGGTTCGATAGTACCAACACAGACAAATGTGGTGTTTTTATCGAATTTGGCGAGAAGTTCGGCTGCATTCGGCGGTAGTCCACACGAGGGACGGCTATTCTCAATATCCGAGCCGAGAGGAAACCAATCTACGGATGGCAGGCTTTCTAACTCAGGTAGTTCTGCAGCGATCCACTCTGATAATTCCTTTGCAACGGACTGGGATATGCATAAAAGGCCATCGCTGCATGTGACCGCACTTTGAAGCCATTCGGAGTGCAACAATAATGCCTCCGGCGGAAAAAATTGTGGCATTTTAATAGGCAGGAGATCGTATATAACGAAAATGATTTTGACGCCGTAGCGGCGCATTTTTTCAAATGTTACAGTGTTTTGAACCACGGCCTTGTGATGGAGGTCCAAGCCAACGAAAATATCGCCAGCACCGTATTCAATTGGACTATCACATAGAGTTTCACTGTAGGATCCGACAAATTGTGATGTAAATGATCTGGCATAAAAATATCCATCGTGTCCGTCAATAGAATAGACGGGTTCGAATCGGAATTTTACTTGGTCTATTTCAATCAGCTCCGATAATATGCTTCTAACAACCCGTTGAATACCGGTCTGGGCATCGATTTTTACGAGTTCTGTTATGTCAACGAATACGCGTTTGTGAAGTGATAGATCTGAGAACGTTGAAGCAAGCGCTTTGGCCGCTTGTTCTAGTTGTCTGTCATTTCCCGGAACGGGTCCAAGGGAGGCGATTTTTTTTACAGCGTTATCCAGCGTACACATCCGGCTGGTTTTATACAGCATCTCGATCTGAGTGTGGTATTTTTCAGCCAAAATCTCCGGGGCGAGATAGTTCCTTACATAATGTGTCGCAGCTTGGCCTATAGCGAAGCGCAAACCTGCATCATTGTATAATTGTGAAAGGGCAGCGCTCAGATCACAGTCAGCAAACTCATCGACTATCCTCAAAACGCAATTTTCCGGCAATTCTGCCATCGAGCCGTGATTATTGACGATAGTTGCCATTCCCGCGACCATGCAGTCGTTAACGGCGGCGGAGGTTTCTCCACGGGACTTCGTTCTTAGCTGAACGCCAACATCGGCAGCAGCTAGGTACGAACGATAAACATCCATGTCGATGAAGCCGGTAATGCGTATCTGAGCCATTCCCGCGGCATGCTTGATCAATCTCTTAATAACATCTTGGAATTCGCCTTGGGCCTCTCCACCGACGAAAATCAGATGGCATTTGCGATCGCTACTTAGATCCGACGCTGCCCACGCGGAAATGAGCCGGTCAGCGAGCTTAAGCCGACCTACAGAGCCAAAGGAGCATACAATAAAATCATCATCGTCATAGCCAAGACTTCTACGCGCACTTGCGCGGTCTTGTAATTCTGGCACAGCACGCAGAAGGGGCAGAGAGCACCAACTTTCGGAGACGCCTTTACCATAAAATTCCTGAGCCAAGCTTCTTGCAAATTCGCTATGCACAATCACGCCAACAGCGTTGCTTATAGCGGGAGCATTCGCGGGGTATTTGTAGATTATAGATGCATCGTCGACCGTACGCCCGTTATCAGCGAGCGCCTTGTAACCATGGGAATCGTAGAGGCTTTCTTCCCAGAAACCAGCTACGCCTTCATGTAGAGAACGGTGTGCGGCAATGCCGCTAAGATAAAAATCGTGCAATACGACCGCACCGGGTGCATATCTTATCATCGAAAACATATGGCTGTGGTAGGTCGAATTGCCGAAATGATACAGGATACGGTCATATTTGGTGTAATGCTTTTGGAATTCCTCGACGCTAACAATCTGGCCTGAAAACGAATCGATGGCTTTTATGGGTTGGTCGACCACTAATTCAATATCGTAATACGCTTCGAGTGCTGGAATGAGTTCGGCGCTATAGTCCGCTATGCCAGTCTGCGCTGGCGGTAGCGGCGACACATATGCAAGCTTCTTCTTCACTGAAACAACTGATTTTGCTTTAACGCTGTCTCTTGATTCAAAAACACGCTTGGTTTCAATTTCTTCAAGGGCCTGCCACGTCCTCTTCGCGGTTGCGGTCCAGGAAAAATTCCTCGCTTGTACCAAGCTGTGCTCGCGCAATGCGTCACGAAACCCTGCATCAGTCAGCGAGCGGTTCAAGACTATCGCAATATCGTCGATATTCGACGGATCAAAAAGTGCGTCTTGGCGGCCGATAACTTCGGGTATACTCGACGTATTTGAGCCGATTGTTACAGCTCCGCATTGCATAGCCTCTAATGCCGGTAATCCAAAACCTTCGTGGAGTGACGGGAAGCAAAAGACGTCACAGAGATTATAGAGTGCAACAAGGTCTTCTTCAGGGACGAAGCCGGTCATCACAAATGCGTCTGTCGGAATTCCCGCTCGCGTCGCGATCCTTCTTAATGCGGCGATATCCTCAGCTCGCGCCGAGCATACGACGGCGAGTTGACGTGCTGCTTTGGTTTCTGCAGGCAGACGAGAGAACGCCTCGATAAGCCCATCGATGTTTTTCCGTTGATCTATACCTCCTGTATACATGACAAAAGGCTTGCTTAGTTTGTATTTCTTCCGAAGATGCTGTTCTTGGAGTGGTGACAAAATTGTTTGTTTGAAATGGGCCTCTGCGGCCGTCGAGATTGTCACAATTGAATCAGGTTTAATCTGCAATAAATCAATAGCTTCTCGTCGAGAAGACTCGGAAATTGCTAGTAGAAGACGCGAGCGCTTCAAGTTTTCAATCTTATTTCTATACCATTTTTTTGCTTCTACACTCGGAAGATATTTATCAGGGTAAATATATGGGATTATATCATACAGCGTAATAGCCGTTCTTTCAAAAGGGACAAGCTCTCCTGCACTGGTAACGGCATCGTCCCAAAAGCCTTCAAACAAGCTAGCGATGTGAACCAGATCTGGATTAAGGCTTGCGATCAAAGCTTCCCTTGTGGTGCTGCTGACGGCAGCTCGCCACAGATTGGAAGGATCACTTTCCGAACATGGCGAAAGCGCGCTCCAAAACCGTACGTCTTCGGTTGGCATAACGCAGGCCAGCCTTTGGCGAATTTCATCAAAACTTTCTGGGAAGGCATCGCTCAAAATTGTTTTAATTTGATGATTGCCAGAGTGTCTCGCCATCTCTTCAACGAGTGACATAGTATAACGGCCAATGCCGCGGTTGCGGCTGTTACGGCTTTGCGCGCCGCAAAGATCTACGACTAGTCTCATTTCTTAGTGGCATCCTTTTGATTTCGCGCGATGCTAGCCGCATTCAATCTCTCAAGGATCAGCGTTTCGAGGTCCGATGTGACACTAGCCTTTGAGCCATTGGAGTAACCATACTTCGGGCTATCGGGGGCGTATCTGTCATACGCCGGGGCCGAGCTTAGCGCTCGTCGAACGAGCCTCTCGAGCCCAGGGTTGATCTTGAGAAGACGTTTGGCGAGGCGCATAGCCCACGCATTGCTTGCTGCATACCTATATACGAGGCGAAGGATCGACGAACAAACTCTTCGTGGGCGCGTGTTTGGTCGCAAAAAAATCCAGCCTTTGACGCCGTGTCGAAAGTGCCTGATTACCAATATACCGCGCCGTATGGGAGCTGTCAGTTTCCACGATGTGGAACCGTAGATTGCCTGCAAGCCGGCCTCGAGACTTGAACGTACTTCTTGCTCATTTTTAAAAGCGGTCTCGATACCGTCGATCCGAGCTTGCAAAAAGGCCTTATCACTTTCTAACTCAGCCACTTTCACGTCTAGCGAATTGGAGTAGATATCATTCTCGGCAATATCGCTTTCTAACTCAGCCACTTTCAAGCGTAGCGAACCAGCGTAGATATCATTCTCCGCAATCTTGGAGAGCAGTGTGTGTTTGTCGATCTCTAAATAACTAATTTTTGATGTCAGGTTGCCACAGAAGCTTGATGTTGACTTGCCGGAAAAGAAGAAGCGATCGAAGACATTGGGAGGGGCCGCAAACGAGCTCAGTCTTTCGCCTTGGCTTTGATGGACATAAAACGCGTTAAGACCATCGAAATAAGCAAACCTATAGCCCCTCTGTACCAGATAGTGTGCCCATTCACTATCGTTGCGCTGCTCATTAGTTGGGGATGTTGCTTCTACAACTATGATCCACGGGCGCTTAGGACAGTCGCCCCAGCTTGCCAGTACCTGATCCTCCATGCCCTCTACATCAATCTTAAGCCAGTGGACTACGTGAGCTTCCGCCCGGTTGAGGATTGATCCAAGGCTAATTTGCTCGACATTTCTCTCTTTGTATTCGAAGCCTCGCAAGCGTTGCTGCTCAGCAAGGCTCCTGTCTCCGGTGCTTAGCCCTGTTTCTAGAAAATCAAAGAAATGCAAAGGCTCTGTGCCGCATCCCACGGCCGCTTCGATAACAACTTCATCAGGTCGATCTTTCCGTAACATGCCAGCATGGTGGGGAGTAGGTTCAACATGCACGCCCCGCCAGCCCTTTTCATAGAACCCGCGACTCACGGAATCTACTGTAGGATCTTGTGCGCCGATATCGATATAAAAACCGTTTTGAATATCTTTCAGCGCTCGCCACAACATAACGTCTTCGAAATTTTGAGCGTAAGATATGAACATCATTTCACCGGAAACAGGGACAGTTGAGGCATGTTACGACTAATATGCGGTATAGAGATACGTTCGTCGCATTGGAAAAAGCTAGCGACAATAAGTCCATCGCCGCTAAAAGACTCTTGCACGCTATGTTCCGCAAGAATCTTTCCTCCTAATGCGATGACTAGTGCAAGGCAGTCTTCGTGTGTGTTGCGGGAGCCAGAAATTGATCCGTGGTGAGTTGATATAATAGCAAAGCGTATCTTCTTTTTTTCAATGGCATCGCGAGCTGACGTTAGTAAAGGGAATTCAGCGCCTTGTACATCGACATGAAGAATTTCTATTACGTCGTTTCCAGATAATTCAATAATGGCATTGATATCATAACATGGCAGGGCAATTGGGTCAGTTACTGTTTCTACAAATGCTTCAAGAACATCATGCCTATCACCTCCAACAAAGCCCTGCAGGAAGTTCATCCGCTGCTGCAATCCATTGATACGAGCATTGCGCTCACCAATCGCTTTGTTGTTTGGATCTGGCTCTATGCAAATGGCGCGCGACCCTGGGACCTCATGCAGATACCACATACTGTAGTAAGCCCAGAATGAACCTAACTCCACGAAAAGCGAGTTGTGGCGGCATGCTTTCAGCAATGCATTAAACAGCAGTTCTTCTTGCGGTTCATGGTGACCACGTAGCGCCCTAATGACATGGGCCATCCAGTCTCCATGATATCCCCCCGCAATGACTTTAAGGCCATTATGCATTATCTGAACATCGCCGTCAGGGCCGGCGATAATGCGACCAGCGTCTGGTGTTTTGGGAATATCGTTGCAGTCTCCGCAGGCGATGGTCATTAGAGTGCGTTCAAGGCCGTCCATCTGCTTACTCTATCCTGTTGATGGTGAAGGTCGATGGCAGGGCAGCCGTGCCGACGAAATAGGGGAGAGACGTGTTGACTACATCGAAGACAAACGCATTATCCGTCCACTCGTAGTTGCCTTGGCTGTGGTGGTCGGCCGCCGTAAGTGCTGCCGTCAATCCATACGAACCGGGGCCCAGCAAACACTGAAGATCGACGTCGATGCGGTAGCGGTCGTTGTTTTGGGGTGAACAGATTGCTTGATTAGTGCGAGCCGTATTGGTGCCCCAAACGAGATGACCAGTTCGGTCACGCAGCATCAGTCCTAAAACTACTTGCGAAATTTCGCCTGCAATTTGTATATCCACCCTGAAGGTCAAATCTTGGCCTGTGTCGACTACTCGCGCAGGGGCACCTGTGCGTCGATCGACTAATGCTATGCTCGTGATGATTGCTTCGTGAGTTCCCGAGCTTGTTCTTAGCCAACCGTTAGTATCGCGGTTCTGATCGATCCGGCCTGAACTGTTTTCTCGCGCAGCAATCATCGCATTGTAGTAGTCCAGTACTTCGTCAGGCATCCCGTCTTTTATAATACTCCCCTTATCCAAAAGAACGACGCGGTTACACAGCGCGCGCACATCTCCAAGGCTATGAGTCACCAGTATGATTGACGTGCCGTGTTCCTTGAACTGGCGGATCCTGTCGAAGCTTTTGTGCTGGAAGTAGCTGTCACCGACTGACAGGACCTCATCAACAATCAGAACATCCGGGCGTCGGGCCGTCGCCAAGGCAAAGGCAAGGCGTGCCTGCATGCCGCTTGAATAGACACGGATCGGCTGGTCGAAGAATTCGCCGATCTCGGCAAAATCTTCGATACCAGGCATGAGGCCTGAAAGTTCTTCCTGCGAGAACCCCATAAGGCCGCCGGCATGGTAGATATTCTGGCGGCCGGTGAATTCCGGATTGAAGCCTAGCCCAAGTTCTAGGATGGCACTGATTCGGCCGGATACCGTGACGTGGCCGGTGGTCGGCCGAATTGTGCCCGTGATCATCTTCAAAAGCGTGCTCTTGCCTGCGCCGTTCTGACCGATCAGCGCTAAAGCTTCGCCTGCTTTGACCTCGAAAGAGATATCACGATTGGCCCAGTATTCAGAGACCGGTCTGATGTTGGCGCCAAACCAGGTGGCGAAACGCTGAAAATTGTTCTTGTAGGCCGCGTAGCGTTTGCTTACAGCGGAAACAGTCAAGACGGTCATCAAAGGGCATCCACCAGTTCGGGGCTCGCGCGGCGGAACAGGACGAAAGAGGCGGCAACCGCAATGGCTCCCACCACAGCCGCAGGCAGAAGGCTCGACAGATCAGGTGCCCTGTTGAGAAGGAGGGCGTCCTGATAGATGGCGACGAGGCCGGTCATGGGATTGAGATTGATGTAGGGATGGACGCTTTCCGGCACCACACTTTTCACATAGACGATCGGAGTCAGCCAGAACCATAACTGCATCACCACCATCATCACCTGCCCGACATCGCGGGCAAAGACGTTGATGATACCGAGGAACACCCCAAGACCGAACGCCAGTGCCGAGATGAGAGCAATGCCGATGGGTACGTAAATCCAGGCTAGGCCCGGATAATGGCCGAAAAACAGGAAGATGAAAGCGATTGCCAGTAGCAGAAGCAGGTGATTGATGATCGCGCCACCCCACACGATCACCGGCAGGCATAGTCGCGGGAAGGCAATCTTCTTCATGGCGGAAGACTGCTCTATAAAAATCGTCATGCTGCGATTGAGAATTTCAGCAAAGAGGCCCCAGGCGGCCATGCCGGACAGAAGATAGATCGGGTATGCAGCCGGGTTATCCATATTCGGGATACGGGCACGCATCACCTCTGCCAGGACAATCGAGAAGATCAGCGATTGGGCCAGCGGATGCAGGATGAACCAGAAGGCGCCCAGATAGGATCGTGCAAAGCGTCCCTTCAACTCCCCGCGAATCGATGACAGGATAAAGTATCGGTACTGCCAGAGGCTTCTCAGCACGGCGTCCTCCGGTATGGCTTAACGAGGGGCATTGATGCGGTCTCTCCAATCGGACAAAACCGCGCTTACGGTATCTTCGAGTTGAAACTGAGGCGACCACTTGAGGCTGCGAAAGACGGCGCTCGCGTCGCCGCGCGCTGTCGGAATATCGACCGGACGCATGCGATCCGGCGCAACAACGACGTCGATGTCGCGGGCGGAGAGACGCACGAGAATATCTAGGACAGTACGCACTTCCACGGCATGGCCAGAGGCAAGGTTGAACACCTTGCCGTCGGCATCCTCACCCTCGCCAAGGGCGGCCAGCGCATAGGCGCGAACAACGTCGCGGACATCGAGAAAATCTCGGTATGCGCTCAGGTTGCCGACTTCGATAACCGGCGGCACAATGCCGGCCTCGATCCGTGCGATCTGGCTCGCAAACGCTGGAACAACGTAATTTTCGGCTTGGCCGGGGCCGGTATGGTTGAAGGGACGGAAGCGGATGCAGCGCAGGCCATCGTAAAACATCTGAGCGATCGCTATGTCCGCGGCTGCCTTGGTTGCGCCATAGACAGTCATCGGCTTGAGGGCACGATCTTCACCAACGGCATCTCCATCAGCGTCCGCGAAAGATTGGCCATAGGTTTCCGAACTACCGACAAAGATGAAACGACAATTCGGCACTTCTTCGAGAACGGCCGAAGCAAGATTGGTCGTCCCGTGAAAGTTGACATTCCAGGCTTGGGTCGGATCTTTGCGCGCCTCCTGCGGCGCGGCGATCGCTGCCAGATGCACGACCGCAGTCGGTCGGAAATTGCGCAGCACATCTGTCACCGCTTTCTTATCTGTGACATCGAAATTGACCTCGCAATCTGGGCCGCGCCCCGATGGCAGAAGCTCGAGCCCGCTGTTAACGGGGAGTTCGCGCAGTGTCCTCGTCAGCCACGTGCCGACGAAGCCGGATGCGCCGGTGACGAGGATCCTGTGCTGCGCTGTCATCCGGTCACCGCTTTAAACCGACTTCAGGTGAGCCAAGCGCTTCAGGTCGGCATCGACCATTTCAACGATCATCTCTTCCAGCGTGATCGTTGCTTCCCAGCCGAAGGCATCCTTGGCCTTCTGCGGGTTGCCGAGGAGAACGTCGACTTCGGCAGGGCGGAAGAGATCCGGATCAATGACCAGATGCTTGTCGATATCGAGACCGGCATGTTCAAAGGCGATCTTGCACATGTCGCGTACCGTGGTGGTGCGACCGGTGGCAACGACATAATCGTCTGCGACGTCCTGCTGGAGCATCATCCACATGGCGCGGACGTAATCCTTGGAATGACCCCAGTCGCGCTTGGCGTCGATGTTGCCGAGACGGAGTTCGTTCGACAGACCGAGTTTGATGCGAGCAACGCTATCCGTCACCTTGCGAGTCACGAACTCAATGCCGCGAAGCGGGGACTCGTGGTTGAAGAGAATGCCGCTCGAAGCGTGTAGGCCAAAGCTTTCGCGGTAGTTGACCGTAAGCCAGTGGCCGTAAAGCTTGGCAACCGCATAAGGGGAGCGGGGATAGAAAGGCGTGATTTCCGACTGCATAGGCTCCTGGATGAGGCCGTACATTTCCGAAGATGACGCCTGATAGAACCGAGCCTCAGGACGTTCGAGGCGAACGGCTTCCAGAATGTTGGCAACCCCGAGGCCGGTCACCTGCCCGGTGAGAATGGGCTGCTGCCAAGAGGACTTGACGAAAGACTGGGCACCCAGATTGTAGACTTCATCGGGCTTGACGTCGCGCAACGTGCGGATCATGCCTGACAAGTCGAGCAGGTCGCCGTCCACGATTTTCACCTCACGGGTAATGCCTAGCCAGTCGAGGCGGCTGAGGTTTACATCCGAAGTGCTGGAGCGTCGGGCAAGGCCATGTACATCGTAGCCTTTTTCCAGCAGAAGCGCCGCAAGATAGGCGCCGTCCTGACCGGTAATGCCGGTGACCAATGCTGTCTTTGTCACGTGTCTCTCCGCAAATCAAATTTGATAGATCATTTAAATCGTGCTGTTCCGATATCGTTACAGCCGTATGTCTGTTGTTTGCCTTATGCGGTTCGAGATGAAAAAACAATCGCTGCGGGCATTTCCCCGACGAGGACAAAGAGAATTGTTGGGGAGCTTAAATCAGTTCCACGTTTTGAAGGGTGGTGCCAGTAAATGATTGTCTCGCAATCCGACTGATGAGTGTCGCCTTCCTTGGACCCAAGCTTGCGACTGAGCTTTGACCGCCGTGAAAATCGGTCATGCCGGATTGAAACTATGATGTGTATGTCCACACTGTTGACGCTGCCGAAGATCTGCTTCTGGCTTTCGGCTCGAAAAAGATCGTAAGGTTTGAAGGCACTCGCATGAAACCGATCGAAATTCCAGCAACGCAGGAGTAAACGTAAGAGATCAGCTGGAAATCGGGGCAGAAGCTTTTTAAGCTGAGGCTTGCATAGCGCATGCACCACCTCATTATCGAAGAATGAAAAGCTGGCACATGTCGGTTTCTGCGTGGAATTGAGTCTGTTATTGCATGCAATTTACACGAGCATGGCAATCATGCCGGCTCACGGGCTCTATTTTCAGGAGCGTTTAACGCCTGAAAGCCGTCCAGTGGCGGCGGCTTGCTTGATGCTACGGGCAATCTCGGTGAGAAATGCGGAGATGACAATGCCAGGTGGCTTTGTGCTTTCAAAATCTTAGGTCTTGTCCAAATCGACAAGGTTAAAATCGTCGAGAATGATCCAGCATGGAAAATCAGACCGGCGCGGCGGCATTCCATTTGATTAAAAGCGAGCGCCAAGCTTGCCGCTGCGGGTGGCTTTGCTGTGATCGGAAACAGGGGGAGGCGGCCGGGATTACCTTCGCTGCGAACGGCCTGTCTCCTCGCCTGCGTTGGCCTGCCGCATCCAGACATAATGGAACCTGACAATCTCGCCACGCTCAAATATCGGTGTTGCTCTCGGCCAAGATTTCATCAAGGCCGGTCATCAACTCGCGGTGTGGGGCCTCGGGCGCATCGTAGAGGCCGAAAACTTGCGCCTGCTGTAATCCCAAGAGGCGCTGATAGGTGTCAGTCGTCAAAAAACCAATCGTTCATGCAGCGCTTGGTAAGCGCCACCGGCTCTATCAGCTCGGTTTCGAGAATTTTCCCCGAAACACGGTTCATGTCGGAAAAAGAAAACTGCTTCATGATCAGGTCTCCAAGCTACTTAGGTAATTCAGGTGAATAGCTACTTTATGCAATGCTCTTGCCAGCGATCCAAAACTAACGGAAGTTGCTGAGCAGGGTATCTGCAAAACCAATCACGAGGCCTCGAGAAGCTCTATTGTCTCGAAAGCTTTTGTGCAGCCACTGCTGCCGCAACGTTGAAAAAATGCGATCCAGTCAAGGGTTGCGACGTCGCCATCGTCCGGCGGCCAGTAGCCGGGCAAGTCGTAACCGAACCTTCCACCTCGCATTGTTCGGGCTCTGACAGCCTCAAGCGACGGGAGGCCGTAACGGTGCAGCCAGGCGCGCCACAACGAGATCTGTTTCGCTTTGCGCTCGTCCAGAAAGACAAGCGGGATGGCCCGTTGCGCCTCCTTGCGCGGAGGGGCGCCCTCGCGCGCGTTAGATTTATATATTTTTTCTTTCTCTAAGTTTGGTGGACATATTTGACCGCCTTCACTGGACATATCCGACCCCCTCACAGGACGATTTTGACCGCCTTCCCGCGGACGAAGGGGGACAATTTTGTCCGTCTTTTCGCGGGCCTCTGTTGCGCGTATTATCGATGCTGCAGAGGGACGATATTCCGTGTTGTGCCCAACGCCGTTGCCACGCCGGACCTCGAACCACCCGCTGACTTCAAGTTCTCGGACGGCACGTTGAATGCTCTTGACGCTCTTGCCGGTCGCTTCGGCAATCGTTTGATAAGACGGCCACGCCTTCTCGGTGTGGCCGTTCACATGTGTGGTGATGATGTAAAGCGCAATCGATCGGGCGCTATCGCCCAGTTCCCTGTCGCAACTCAATTGCTGAAGCCATTGCAGCTTCACTTCCCGAAATGGTCGCGCGGTGCTCATGCCAGCCTCCCGCCAGTGGAGGGCATCAGAGAGCCGGCGTGAGCCGGCTCCTGATACAGCGCTGTGTTTGAGCGCGGTTGACTGGTTATTACGGCCGCGAAATTCCGCCAATTTTTGTTTGACCAACGCGGTCTAAGTGCTTGATTTTGCCTATCTCGTTTGACGTCGAATTTGCCGTAACTCGTGGCCGTGTTGCGATCCGAACGGGATTGAAAATCCGCGTGTCGGTGGTTCAAATCCGCCTCCGGGCACCATTAAACCTCAGAAAATTCAATAGGTTGCGAGTTTGGTGTCAATCAGTTGGTACCAACCATGTTTTGTTTTCATTTTCCCTACCGTCCGCTTGGAAACCCTGTGGCTTATATCTCGCTGCCGAGATGCTATCGCTGCGATGAATGACGGTTTGTCCTCGTCGCGCCCGGATGAAAGTTCAGTGGCAGATCACCGACGCAATCATCCGGATTCGCTGAACGTTTCTTCTCCCTAGAATTTCACCCTCAGCTGCGCCCCCACCGTGTGGTCCGCATTGCCGTCCTCTCCAAACATTGCCCGGTAATCCAGCGTGAGATCCCAGTCATTCTCGAACTGCATGTTCACCGACAGGCCGAGTGTCACATAATCCTGGTCGGTTTCGCGTCCGTCGATTTCGTAAGGAAGCGTGCCGAGATCGGCATAACCGAGTTTGACCTTGGACGAACCGTCGAAATCATGGACATATTCCAGCCGCAGGCCCGGCGTGAGTGTACCCCAGTCCATCTCGAACGATTTGTTGGCGCGAACACCGATGACACCTGACAGGGTATCCACCGTCTGGCTGCCATAGGTCAGGCTGTAGATACCGCCACCCTGTTCGGTAAAACCATCCAGCCAGGAGCGGGAGAACTCGACCCGCGCGTAGGGTGAGACGAGCCAGCTTTCCTCCCTGATTTCGTAGGCGGCGGTGACAGATCCAAAGACCTGGCTGCCGCTGCGCTCTCCCGTTGCGATATCGCCGGTGGAGGTCACATACCGTTTGCTGTCGAAGTTCAGGGTTCCGGCCCCAAGCAAGGTGTCGAGGAAGAAATTGTCGATCGGCTCGTAGCTTGCGTAGAGCGCGGCGCTGAACGACTGGGCGCGGTTTTCCGTGCCGTTGTCGCCGATATCGGCCTGATCGCGGCCATAACCAATGCCCAGACCGGCCACCAGTTTTTCCGAGAAGCGGTAGTCGAAGCCGCCGCTGATGCCGATCGTCGTGTGGCCGATATCCAGCCCCTCGTCGTCCCGGTCGCCGAAATTGACGAAACCACCCGACCAGAAGGCAAGCCGGCTGAATTCCTCACCTTCATCCGATCCGCCTCCCGCTCCAGCGCCGCCGCCTGCAGCACTGGAAACCGGGCCGGTTTTGCCGGTGCCATAACCATAGGTATCAGAGGCCGAAGACTGAGGGGCTCTCACCATCGCATCACCGCGTGGATCGTTCTGGCGATCCATCAGGCGTTCGATCGGGTCTTTCTCACGTTCGGAAGGTGTGCCGATACGGATGTCCATGCTGGCGGCACGGCGTTCGCGTTCATTGTGCAGCCGTTCCAACCTGCTCTGGAAATTGCGGATCTGGTTACGCGCCAGACGGGTCGCCGACGCTGCCTGGGCATTGACGAGGCCGATAACTTCCGGATCCAGTGAAGGGTCCGGGCGAACCGGCTCGATATAGCTGAACAGACCGGTACCGACCGCCGAACCTGCCGGTGTGATGACGACCACATCAACGGCGCCGGCCGCATGCGCCGGTGCCGTCACCGTCACGGCAGTTGCATTGACAACCACCAGATTGGTGGCGGCTGTACCACCGAATGTCACAGCCGTTGCACCACTCAGATTTGTCCCGGTGATCGTCACCGTCGCACCGCCGGCGGTAGTGTCCCATGCGGGGGCAACCGTTGCCACGGTCGGCAGCGCGGAAGCGCCGATGTTGATCGTATAGGCTCCCGAAACCGTTGCAGAGGCAGCATCCGTTGCGGTTATGGTGAAACTCGACAGGCCTGCAATGGTCGGCGTGCCGCTGATCGTCCCGGTTCCGGCGTTCAGCGTCAGCCCCACAGGCAGGGTCCCTGCGGTGACTGCGTAGGTAAAGGGTGCCGCGCCATTTGAGGCGGTGATTGTTGCACCTGGGTAGACGCTACCGATATTGCCGGCCGGCAGCTCGCCGCCTGCCGGTGACAAGGCCAGCGTATTGGGCGTGACCGTGATGCTGACCGTTGCCGGCGCAGATGTGCCGGATACGTTGGTCGCCGTGTAGGTGAAACTGTCCGGCCCAGAGTAACCGGGCACCGGTGTGTAACTGATGCTGGTTCCCGATGCCGTGGCAATGCCCTGGCTGGGTGGCGTATCAACGGCGACAGAGGCTGCCGGGCCGCCGGTTATGTTCAGCGGGATTGGAAAACCGACGGCATTGCCGGGCACGGTCACGGCAACGGCATTGGCTATGGGGGCGGCAAGATAGGTGTAGGCATTGCTGGCTGTAAATGTCTGTCCGGCTGCGGTGAGCGCGACATTGACTGTGCCGGCACTGCCGGCCGGTGCAACCACCGTCACTGTCGTGTCATTGACAACGGTGACACCGCTTGCCGCCACGCCGCCAAACGTAACCGCTGTCGTGCCGGTCAGGTTGATGCCGGAAATGGTAACGGAATTGCCTCCGGCCGTCGGGCCGCTGGCAGGAGAAAGCGACAGGATGACCGGGCCTGTCGGCGGCAGGTAGGTGAACAGGCCGATACCGATGCCGGCCCCGTCCAGAGATGTGACGGAGACGTTGACGACACCGACGGCATGCGCCGGCGTGGTTGCGGTGATGATGGTGTCGTTGACCACGGCGACATTGCTGGCCGGCGTGCCGCCAAAGCTCACGGCCGTTGCGCCGGTAAAGTTCAGGCCGGTGATGGTCACTGCAGTTCCGCCGGCAGCCGAGCCGGAGACTGGTGTAACGAGTGCGACCACCGGTGGCAGGGTTGGCACATAGGTAAACAGGCCAAGGCCAAGCCCGGTTCCTGCCGGCGACGTGACGGACACATTGACGACACCGGCCGCATGCGGTGGCGCCGTTGCGACGATCGTCGTGTCATTGATCACGGTCACGCCGGTTGCCGGTGTGCCGCCGAAACTGACCGAAGTCGCACCGGTGAAATTGAGACCGGTGAGCGTGACCGATGTCCCCCCGGTCGTCGAACCGGTCAGCGGCGTGACGAGAAGGACCGACGGCGGCAAGGTCGGCACGTAGGTGAACAGGCCAAGACCAAGGCCGGTCCCGGCTGTCGACGATACGGACACGTTGACGATACCGGCCGCATGCGCCGGCGTGGTCGCCGTGATCGTGGTATCGTTGACGACGGTGACGTTGGTGGCCGGTGCCCCGCCGAAGCTGACCGCGGTTGCGCCGGTGAAGTTGAGGCCGGTCAGCGTGACCGACGTGCCGCCGGTTGTCGAGCCTGTCAATGGCGAGACAAGGAAAACCGAAGGTGGCAAGGTGGGCAGGTAGGTGAACAGGCCAAGGCCCAGCCCCGTTCCCGCCGGTGATGTGACTGAGACATTGACCACGCCGGCAGCATGCGCCGGCGACGTCGCTGTGATCGTCGTGTTGTTGACGATGGTGACATTGGTCGCCGGTGTTCCACCGAAGCTCACGTCCGTGGCGCCGGTGAAGTTGAGGCCGGTCAGCGTCACCGAGGTTCCGCCTGCCGTCGAACCGGTCAGCGGCGTAACGGCGACAACCGAAGGCGGCAGGTCCGGCACATAGGCAAACAGGCCAAGACCAATTCCTGTTCCCAGCGTCGATGTGACGGAGACATCGACAACACCCACAGCGTGGGCCGGCGAAACTGCCGTAATCGTATTGTCGTTGACGACGGTCACGCTGGTGGCCGGTGTGCCGCCGAAACTCACGCCTGTCGCGCCGGTGAAGTTGAAGCCGGTGATCGTCACAGCCGTGCCACCAACCGTGGAGCCGGTGGGCGGGGTGACCAATACGACGGTTGGCGGTGCTGCCGGAACATAGGCGTAGATGCCGATCCCGATCCCGGTTCCCTGCGCCGTTGTGATGGACACATCGACAATACCAACGCCGTGGGCCGGGGCGGTTGCGGTAATCGTCGTGTCACTGACGACGGTGATGTTCGTTGCGGCGGTGCCGCCGAACAAAACGCCGGTCGCGCCGGTCAGGTTGATGCCGGTAATGGTGACGGGCGTGCCGCCGGCGGTGGAGCCGGTTGCCGGCAGAGCCGCGATCACCACTGGCGGCAATGCCGGCAGATAGGTGAAGAGGCCAAGTCCGAGACCGGATCCGGCAGGCGTCGTCACCGACACATCGACAATGCCGGCAGCATGGGCCGGAGCGATGGCCGTGATCGTGTTGTCGTTGACAACCGTCACGCCTGTCGCCGGTGTGCCGCCGAAATTCACAGCGGTCGCGCCGGTAAAATTCACCCCGCTGATGGTGACGAGAGTTCCGCCACCGATCGGGCCTGTCAGCGGCGTGGCCAGCAAAACAACCGGTTGCGCCGTTGGCAGATAGGTGAAAAGGCCAAGACCCAGCCCGGTGCCGGATGGTGATGTGACGGAGACGTTGACGATGCCTGCGGCATGCGCCGGAGCGGTGGCGGTGATGGTGCTGTCGTTGACGACGGCGATATTCGTGGCCGGCGTGCCGCCAAAACTGACGGCGGTGGCACCGGTGAAGTTCAGGCCGGTCAGCGTCACCTGCGTTCCGCCGGTTGTCGGGCCGGTCAGCGGTGAGGCGAGCACGACGGATGGCGGCAATGTCGGCAGATAGGTGAACAGGCCGAGACCAAGCCCGGTTCCCTGAGGTGATGTGACGGACACATTGACGATGCCGGCCGCATGCGCCGGGTTTGTGGCGGTGATGGTCGTATCATTGACCACGGTCACATTCGTGGCCGGTGTGCCGCCGAAACTGACCGCGGTTGCGCCGGTGAAATTCAGGCCGACCAACGTGACCTGTGTTCCTCCGGAAGACGTGCCGGTCAGCGGCGCAACCAGAGCGACGGACGGTGGCAGGCTCGGCAGATAGGTGAAGAGGCCAAGACCGAGGCCCGTTCCCGCAGGCGATGTGACGGAAACATTGACGAGACCCGCGGCATGCGCCGGAGCTGTTGCCGTGATGGTGGTATCGTTGACGACGGTGACATTCGTTGCCGGTGTGCCGCCGAAACTGACAGCTGTGGCGCCGGTGAAGTTCAGGCCGGTCAATGTAACCGGTGTTCCTCCAGCTGTTGAGCCGGTGAGCGGAGTGGCAAGGACGACGGATGGCGGCAGGGTCGGCACATAGGTGAAGACGCCGGTTCCAATCCCCGTTCCCGCGCCTGACTCGACCGAGACATTGACGAGGCCGGCCGCATGCGCCGGGGCTGTCGCGGTGATGGTATTGTCGTTGACGACGATCACATTCGTTGCCGGAGTGGCCCCGAAACTGACGCCGGTGGCGCCGGTGAAATCCAGGCCGGTGATCGTGACCGCTGTTCCACCTGCCGTGGAACCGGTCAGCGGTGTTACAAGGATGGCTGAAGGTGGCAGGATCGGTAGATAGGTGAACAGGCCAAGGCCGAGACCGGTTCCGGCCGGCGTTGTGACCGACACATTGACGATGCCGGCCGCATGCGCCGGAGCGGTTGCCGTGACCGTGGTGTCGTTGACGACGACGACATTCGTGGCCGGTGTTCCGCCAAAGCTGACGTCAGTCGCTCCGGTCAGGTTGAGGCCCGTCAGTGTCACCGTCGTTCCGCCGCTGGCGGTGCCGGTCAGCGGCGTTGCAAGAAGAACCGATGGCGGCACTGTGGGGAGGTAAGTGAAGAGACCAAGACCCAGTCCGGGGCCGGCCGGCGATGTCACGGAAACATCGACGATACCGGCCGCATGCGCTGGAGCGGTGGCGGAAATCGTCGTGTCGTTGATGACGGTCACGCCGGTTGCCGGTGTCCCTCCGAAGTCGACTGCCGTTGCGCCTGTGAAATTGACACCGGTAATGGTCACCGGTGTGCCGCCGGTGGTCG
This sequence comes from Neorhizobium sp. JUb45, assembly GCF_004343585.1. GTDB lineage: Bacteria > Pseudomonadota > Alphaproteobacteria > Rhizobiales > Rhizobiaceae > Neorhizobium. The sequence continues at coordinate 39,176 of NZ_SLYW01000002.1, forward strand.
ATCCGGTCAACGGTGCGACCAGAACAACCGATGGCGGCAATGTGGGCAGATAGGTGAACAGACCAAGGCCGAGACCCGTGCCTTCCGGCGAGGTGACGGAGACATCAACAATGCCGACAGCGTGTGCCGGGGCAGTTGCGGTGATCGTGTTATCATTGACGACTGTGACGCCTGTTGCCGGCGTTCCGCCGAAATCGACGTCTATTGCGCCGGTGAAATTGAGACCTGTAATAGTCACCGGTGTGCCGCCGGCGGTTGAGCCGGTGAGCGGTGCGACCAGGAGAACCGATGGCGGCGCCGTGGGAAGATAGGTGAACAGGCCGAGGCCCACCCCGCTTCCATTCGTCGATGATGTCACGGCCACATCGACGATGCCGGCCGCATGCGCAGGGGCAATGGCCGAAATCGTCGTGTCGTTGACGACGGTGACACCCGTTGCCGCTGTGCCTCCGAACGTAACCCCCGTGGCACCGGTAAAGTTCAGACCGGTGATCGTCACCGGCGTGCCGCCTCCGATTGCGCCGGCCGGCGGCGTGACCAGAAGAACGGAGGGCGGGAGTGTCGGCAGATAGGTGTAGAGGCCAAGCCCGAGACCAGTACCGGTGGGCGAACTGACCGAAACATTGACCAGACCAGCCGGGTGCGCCGGCGCTGTTGCGGTAATGGTGCTGTCGTTGACAACGGTCACGCCGGTGGCCGCAACCCCGCCAAAGCTGACGGAGGTGGCGCCGGTAAAATTAAGCCCGCTGATGGTGACGCTGGTGCCACCGGTGACCGGGCCGGCCAATGGAGCGGCCAGAAGAACGGAGGGCGGCAATGTCGGCAGATAGGTATAGAGGCCAAGTCCGATGCCTGTTCCCGAAGGAGATATGACGGAAACATCCACCAGGCCGACGGCATGTGCCGGTGAGGTGGCGACGATGGTCGTATCGTTGACCACCGTGACGCCTGTGGCGGGCGTGCCGCCAAAACTGACGCCGGTTGCGCCCGTGAAGTTGAAACCGGTCAGCGTCACCGTCGTGCCACCGGAGACGGGTCCGGCCAGCGGCGCCGCCAGGATGACGGAGGGCTGCGCGGTCGGCAGATAGGTGAACAGGCCAAGGCCTATGCCTGTTCCTCCCGGCGCGGTGACGGAAACATTGACGACACCCACGGAATGCGGCGGTGCCGTCGCGGTAATGGTGGTGTCGTTGACGACGGTCACGCTGGTTGCCGCGGTGCCGCCGAAACTGACACCTGTCGCACCGGTGAAATTCAGTCCGCTTATCGTCACGGACGTGCCGCCGGCGATCGAGCCTGTCGGCGGTGTGACCAGGAGAACGGATGGCTGTGCGGTCGGCAGGTAGACGAACAGGCCAGCCCCCAAGCCGGTTCCATTCGGCGTTTCAACATCTACACTGACGATCCCTGCTGGATGAGCAGGTGTCGTCGCTGTAATGGTTGTGTCATTGACGACGGTCACACCGGTTGCTGCGATGCCGCCAAAACGGACCTCAAGCGTACCGGTGAAATTGACACCGGTTATGACAACATTGGTGCCGCCATCCGCGGAGCCTGCCGCCGGTCCGACCAGAAGCACGGAGGGCTGCGCGGTCGGCAGATAGGTGAAAAGGCCAAGACCGAGACCGGTGCCGTTGGGCGACATCACGGCGACATTGACAAGGCCGGCCGCATGCGCCGGCGTGGTGGCGGTGATCGTGGTGTCGTTGACGACGGTGACGTTGGTGGCGGCCGTGCCGCCGAATGTGACACCGGTTGCGCCTGTAAAGTTGAGGCCGCTGATGGTGACGGTGGTGCCGCCATTTATGGAGCCGGTGAGCGGGCCGACCAGCAGGACGGAAGGAGCCGCCGTCGGCAGGTAGGTGAACAGTCCGGTGCCCACGCCCGTTCCTTGGCCCGATGTCACGTTGACGTCGACAAGGCCGGCCGCATGGGCCGGTGCAGTCGCGGTGATCGTCGAATTGTTGACCACCTGGAAATTGGTGGCCGGCGTGCCTCCGAAACTGACTGCGTTGGCGCCGGTGAAGTTGAGACCGGTAATCGTGACCGGCGTTCCGCCCGCCGTCGAACCCGTCAGCGGAAGCACGGCGAGCGTGCTCGGCGGGATTGTCGGCAGATAGGTGAACAGTCCCAATCCAAGGCCGGTGCCTGCGCCCGACGTCACCGAGACATCGACGATACCGGCAGCATGGGCAGGTGTAATCGCTGTGATCGTATTGTCGTTGACGACGGTCACGCCTGTTGCGGCAGTTCCACCAAAACTGACGGCCGTCGCACCGGTAAAATTGAGGCCGGTTATGGTCACGGTTGTGTTGCCGGATATCGGGCCGGTCAATGGCGCGACGAGCAGGACCGAAGGCTGCGCCACCGGCAGATAGGTGAACAGGGAGACACCCGTACCTGTCCCGGCAGGGGAGGTGAGAGACACGTTGACGATGCCGGCGGCATGGGCGGGCGTTGTGGCGGTGATGGTGGTGTCGTTGACCACAGTCACGCTGGTTGCGGCCGTTCCGCCAAAGCTGACACCCGTTACCCCGGTGAAATTGACACCGGTGATGGTGACCGGCGTTCCGCCGGATGTCGGGCCGGTCAGCGGAAGAACGGCTATGCCTGTAGGGGGCAGTGCCGGCAGATAAGTGTAGAGCCCCAAGCCAAGGCCCGTTCCGGCAGGCGATGTTACCGTCACGTCGACCAGACCTGCGGCATGTGCGGGCGCGGTTGCCGTTATCGTCGTATCATTGACGACGGTGACGGCGGTCGCCAGCGTGCCGCCGAAACGCACGGCCGTCGCGCCGGTGAAGTTGAGGCCGGTAATGGTGACGGGCGTGCCGCCCGCAGCAGGTCCCGTCAGCGGTGCGGCCAGCAGGACGGACGGTACCGCCGTCGGCAGATAGGTGAAGAGACCGAGGCCAAGGCCGGTGCCAGTCGCCGATGTTACCGACACATCGACCAGACCTGCGGCATGTGCTGGCGCGGTTGCCGTAATCGTCGTGTCGTTGATGACGGTGACGGCTGTCGCCAGCGTGCCGCCGAAACGCACAGCCGTTGCGCCTGTGAAATTGACGCCGGTAATGGTCACCACCGTGCCGCCGCTTATTGGTCCCGTCAAAGGCGTGGCCAGAAGCACGGAGGGCGGGGCGGTCGGCAGATAGGTGAAGACACCAAGCCCGATGCCGGTGCCAGCGGACGCGGTGACGGACACGTCGACCAGTCCGGCGGCATGTGCCGGTGCGGTTGCGGTGATGGTCGTGTCGTTGAGCACGGTTACACCGGTGGCGGCAGTGCCGCCAAAACGGACAGCCGTGGCACCGGTGAAATTGGCGCCGGTGATCGTCACCGCTGTTCCGCCGTTGATCGAGCCGGTGAGGGGAGCAACCAGAAGAACCGATGGCGGCAATGACGGCAGATAGGTGAACAGGCCAAGGCCGATCCCGGTGCCACCCGCATTGGTGACCGTCACGTCGACCAGACCGGCGGCATGGGCCGGCGCTGTCGCCGTGATCGTCGTATCGTTGACGACCGTTATGCCTGTGGCGGCCGTTCCGCCAAAGGTGACGCCCGTCGCACCCGTAAAGTTGACCCCGGTGATCGTCACCGACGTCCCGCCCGATGTCGACCCGGTCAGTGGCGTGGCCAGCACGACGACCGGTGGCGCTTGGACATAGGTGAATAGACCGATGCCCGAACCGGTGCCGCTCGCCGTTGTCACGGCCACATTCACGAGGCCGGCCGCATGGGCCGGCGCGATCGCGGTAATCGTCAGATCGTTGACGACGGTTACGCCTGTGGCTGCCACTCCGCCGAAGGAGACAGCAGTTGCGCCGGTGAAATTGACACCGGTGATGGTGACGGGCGTACCGCCGGCCGTTGACCCTATTAGCGGCGTGGCAAGAACCACCAATGGCGGCGGCTGCACATAGGTGAACAGGCCAAGGCCCGATCCCGTGCCGGCCGGTGTGGTGACCGAAACGCCAACCAGACCGGCAACATGCGCAGGCGTTGTCGCCGTAATGGTGAGGCCGTTGACAACGGTCACATTTGTCGCCGCAACGCCTCCGAAGCTCACGGCCGTGGCACCGGTAAAATTTGTGCCGGTGATGGTGACACTCGTACCGCCGGCGGTCGAGCCGGTGAGCGGTGCGACCAGAAGGACTGTCGGCGGGGCTTCAGGGACATAGGTGAAGGCATTGGTTGCAACGATCGTTCCTGTTGGCGCAACCACCGTCACGTCCACGAGGCCGGCTGTCAGGCGAAAAGGCGTTCTGGCGGTGATTGTGGTCGCGTTGACAACGGTCACTGCTGTGGCCGCTGAGAGGCCGAACCTGACGACGGTCGTGCCGGTAAATTCCGTGCCGGTGATGGTCACGATCGATCCACCAGCGGTGGAGCCTGTGTTGGGAGAAACAAGGGTGATCGTTGGTGCCGCCTGGGCAGCTGCGGCCTGAAGGAGGAAGATGCTACACAGGATCAGCAGATATGCAGCCGAAGCGAGTTGGCGAATTATAGCATGGAGACGATGTCTGCCTGAAAAACGGCTCGACGGAAAACGAACTGGTCCAGAACGCGCACAAATCGGCATCAAGCATCCCCCTGGTTGAAAACCCGGTCAGAGCGACGCAAGACAAAACGACTCAGCCTTCAATTTGGATAGCAAGAAGCGGGAAATATGTCTGATGACTAATGCGCGGAATGGTTGATTTTGATCGGGGTGTGATGTTTTAGCAATATATTATAAATAACGCGTGTGTCGGATTGCGTGTGCATTTTATGATTGCTTGTGAGCGGCGCATGTGTGTGGCGCCGAGAGCTGATCAACGTCAGACGTTGCAATTGAAAAATTTTCCATGAAAAATATTGCTTGATGCAGGCTGGGGATCGCGGGGCAGCGATAGCGCCACACTGTTGATTTCCACTGAGAGCTGACCCGGCGTTTCCACCGAGAAGTGGCTCTGACGCACATTTGCTGACGTGCCGCTCTTACGACGCACCGATCAAGCGCGCTTGCAGCAGATCGAGCTTTGCTCTTCCGTACATCTGGCGTTTAATGAGCTTCAAGCGTGTGATCTGTCCTTCCGTTTGTCCATTCGACCACGGTGAAATGATCGCGTTTCTCACAGCGTCGAGGTCCTTTTCGACACCGCCGACGAACGATCCGACAAGACTGTTTCTGGCCGCTTCCAGCCACTCATGAAGCTTTCGGGCAGTCTTTGAGCGGATCATGGACTGGAAGTCACCGATGGCCGTACAGGCAATCACAAGGTCCGGGACGTTTACTTCGATCGCCGCCACGAGGATCGCTTCGGACTTGGCAAGGTCATCGCGCGCGGTGGTCATGAGCCGAGCGATGACACGTGCCGATGGTGTCCTAGCGAGCCCACTCTGATTGGCCTTTTCCGCAAGGCGTCGGCGTTGAGCCCATTGCGATACGACGCCACTTTGTCCCGCAAAGCCCTTCGTCTTCATCTCACGCCAGAGTGCCGAAGCATTCCGTGCCCCTTCGTCCCAGCGGCTGTTGAGCCAAGGCAGCCAGCTATCCAGAGAGCTGGGCCGCGTTCGGAACACGTCGAGGCGCTGCCCCCTTAAAACGTCGCGAACGAGCTTCCGGCTATGGCCGGTTTGCCGCACAATCTGCCGAATTGATGTTCCCTTTTTCGACAGCTCCCGGACCGCCTCGTTCGTTTCCTGGCGGCGTAGATACCCCTCATACTGCAGCTTTTCAGCGTATGTCAGGAGCTTGGGATCAACGACATTGCTGCCGACCGCCTGTCTGATCTGTCGCATCGACTTGCCAACCGCATCGAGGAAGGCTCGACTGGAATTTTCCATTAGATGCCAGCGATCAGCTACCTGCTCAGCATTGGGCAGCGCCTTCGCCATGGCCTCACCATAGCCGCCGCCCCGATCACGAGCGACGGTGGAGATCGACTGATGCTCAGCAAGCCACGCTCGAGACGTGTCTAATGCTCGATCCGGTAGGAGGGTGACGGGCTTCCGCCGCTCCAGATCGCAGACGATCGTCCCATAGGTTTGGCCTCGCCGGAAAGCAAAATCATCAATGCCGATTACGGTGAGTTCATCGTCCTGATCGGCAATACGGCGGCGAACCACCCGCAGCAGTGTGTCATTGCTCACTGGTACCATCAGACGATTGGCAAAGGCCGCCGCCGGTCTGCCTCCAAGCGCTAAACCAAGATGGTGAACGATGGTCTCCAGCCGCTGGGTGCGCCGACCGTAACGTGCCAGCACGCCACTATCGAACTGTTCGCAGAAGATTCGCCGACCGCACAGAACGGCATCGCACCAAAACCGACGCGCCACGATCGCCAGCTCAACTCGCCGACCGCCAAAGGGCAGGTCAGCGGGCCGGCGTAGATATCGGCTTTGAACTCGCCGGCTTTGCCGACCACATGACGGGCAAGTTCCTGAGGCAGCGCGTGATCGCAACCGAACTTGAACGCACTCTGCGACAACCATTACTTCATCGACTGCAAAGCCGGACGGCGCGAGGCGCGCTTGTTGAAATCGTCGTTGCATATTTGATCCTCCGGTGAACCAGCGGAAGCATCATCTTCAACAGCAGCAAATGTGAGTCAGAGCCAATTCTCAATGGAAATATCGGGCTGCGCCGGGTCAGCTCTCAGTGGAAATCAACAGTCAGGTCTAAGTGCTTGATTTTGCCTATCTCGTTTGACGCCGAATTTGTCGTAACTCGTGACCTGGTTGCGATCCGACCGGGATTGAAAACCCGCCACCGGGGACGTTTCCCGCCCCAGTCTGGTCCTCATTATTCTCCCCACATGATTTGGCGTGTTTCCTTCCTTCAATCACCGCGTGTATTTACTGTCGCAAGCCCACCAATTCCTTGATGACAAAGGCTTTTCCGGCAACGAAAACGCAATGTTTTTGCCGCATTCTGGCTTTTGATAAGCGCCGATATGATATCGGTGTGTGGGGAATGTCGTTCATGCAGAACAAATTGCGCTCTTCTCGCGCCCAGCCGGTCACCGGGCCGGACCACCACGCGCATAAAATCCTTCCGGCCAGCGCCTCAAATTCTGTGCAGTTCGATCGCCTTCAGGCCTTGTTCGACAGGTCGTTCAAGGCGGCCCGTGTGGGTATCTGGGAATGCACTCTGCCGGATCAGTCGATCACCTGGACCGATACCGTCTATGACCTGTTCGAGCTCGAGCCCGGTTCACCGCTGCTACGGCAGGATACGGTGGATATGTATAAGCCCGAATCCCGCCGGAAGTTGACGGAGCTTCGCAGTGCGGCCCTCTGCGAGGGCGATGGTTTTACGCTCGACGCGCAGATCATCACCGCCAAGGGCAATCTTCGCTGGATCCGCATCACCGCGATCGTGGAGAGGGAGGGGGGCAAGCCTGTCCGCATTTTTGGCATGAAGCAGGATATCACCGCGGAGAAGAACACGTTCGAGCATATCCGCAAGCTGGCCGAAACAGATGCGGTGACCGGGCTTGCGTCACGCATGAAGTTCGAAGCTGTTCTTGATGACGCGGTGGCCGGGCAGATGTCGAAGCCACAGGCATTGCTGCTTGTCGATCTGGATGGCTTCAAGGCCATCAACGATACGCTGGGCCACCAGGCCGGCGATGAATGCCTGAAGGATGCCGGACGCCGGATTGTCGAGGCGGCGCCGGCCGCGACCCTGATTGCCCGCCTGGGAGGTGACGAGTTCGCGATCATCCTGGAATGCAATAGTCCAGCCGCGCTCGAAGTCATCGGCAGGCGTATTGTCACCAATCTGGAATGCTGGGTTGGTTCCTATCCCGCCAAACTCAAGATCAGCGGTTCTGTCGGTGCGGCGCTGATCGTGCCGGGCATGCCGGCCAAGGATATTTTTGCAAGCGCCGACCGGGCGCTTTACGCCGTCAAGGCCAAGGGCAAGAACGGGCTTGAACTGTCGCTGAGTTCCGATCCGATGGCGGACGTGGCCTGATTTCTGAGAGGCTGTGCCTCGCAACATAGCGGCGAAGGGCCGTCATATTTTCCTGCATGTCTTCAATGGAAAAGGCCGGTGCAGCTTCCCGCACCGGCCTTATTTGTTGTGTCTGAATTATCCGGTTCAGCTGGCCAGAGCGTAATCGCCATAACCTGACTGTTGCCCGCGCGCTTCGTTGCCGACCTTGAAGCGGCCAATCATATGGGCGAGCGCCTCGGTCTCGTGCGCCAGGCCCTGTGCGGCGGCCGTGGTTTCTTCCACCATGGCGGCGTTCTGCTGCGTCACCTTGTCCATCTGGTCTGCGGCGGATGAGACTTCGCGCAGGCTGATGGCCTGTTCCTGGGCGCTCGATGCGATCTGGCCGATCGTCTGGCTCATGCCGAGAACCTGCTCGACGATCTTGCCGAGCGACGTGCCGGTCTCCTGCACCAGATGCACACCGGCACCGACCTGCGTCGAGGACAGGGAGATCAGTGTCTTGATCTCCTTGGCGGCCTGAGCCGAGCGCTGGGCGAGTTCACGCACTTCCTGCGCGACGACGGCAAAGCCCTTGCCGGCTTCGCCTGCGCGGGCAGCTTCGACGCCGGCATTCAGCGCCAGAAGGTTGGTCTGGAAAGCGATCTCGTCGATAACGCTGATGATGTTGCCGATCTTTGCAGACGAATCCTGGATCTCGGTCATTGCCGCGATGGCGCGCGAAACCACTTCGCCGCCCTTTTCGGCATCGCCGCGGGCCACGTTCACCGTCTTCTGCGCGGAGTTGGCGCCATCCGCGGTGTCGTTGACACCACGCGTGACCTCACCCAGAGCGGCAACCGTTTCTTCCAGCGAGGCGGCCTGCTGCTCGGTGCGGCGGGCCAGATCGTTGGAGGCTGTGGAGATTTCGCCAAGACCGGAGCGGATGGCATAAACGGCCTGCACCACATTGCCGATCGTATCTTCGAGCGAGGCGACCGACGTATTGAAATTCTGGCGGATCGTTTCGAATTCCGGCGCCAGCCTGTCGTTCATGCGCACGGTAAGGTCGCCGGATGCGAGAATGTCGAAACGGCTCTGCACGACTTCCACGAAGCGGCGCAGGTCTTCCGCCTTGGCATTTTCCAGGCTGCTACGCGCCTTGCGGTCGGCTTCCACCTGTTCCTGCAGGGCTTCCTGCTCGGCCTTCAGGGCATCGCCGCGGGCCAGCTGATGACGGAACTTTTCAAGCGCGGAGGTCAGGCTTCCCAGTTCATCGCGGGCGCCGTTTTCCGCGATCGGATCATGATAATTGCCGTTCGACATTTTCTGCACGGCGGAAAGAACGCTGTTCAGCGGCTTGCCGATCAGAATGCGGCTGGCGATCAGGATGACACCGAGTGTGACGGCAAGGATCAGCAGGCCGCCTATCACGGTATTGTAGATCTGGTGCCAGACGGGGGCTGAAAACACCGCAGCCGGCACGTCGAGAACAGCCGCCCAGGTCGTGTTCATGCCCGGCGCCGTGAAGGGATAGACAAGCCGGACGGAACCGTCGGGCATGCCGGAAAGCACCTTGATCTTGCCGTCCGCCAGCGCCTGCTTCACCGTATCGGCGCCCTGATCGGCATAGGCGTTCATCAGCTTGGACTGGTCCGGGTGCGTCAGCCATTTGCCGTTATTGGCCAGCAGCATCACGCTGCCGCCCTCGAACGGTTTCATCTGGCTGACCGTTGCGGTCAGGTCATCGAGCTTGATGTCGACGCCGGCCATGCCGAACAACGTGCCGTTGACGGTGACAGGCACGGAGACCGAAGTCACCAGCTTCTTCATGTTGGTCAGGTAGGGCGCGGTGATGACAGCCTTCTGAGACTTCAGCACGAGGCTGTAATATTCGTCTTCCGGCTTGATGGTCCAGGTGGAAAACTCCATCTGGCCGTTGTCGCCCTTGGTCCAGTAGGGGGTAAATATGCCCTCATTGTTCAAGCCGTCGCTGCCGACGGTTTTGATCGGGCTCTTGGCATCGATAAGTTCGCACATCCACACGCCGAAAATGCTCGGATATTGCGGTCCCACGCTCTTGAGCATGGCGACGATATCTGCCCGGCTTTTCGAGCCGTCGGCGATGATGCCGGAAAGGCTGGCGGCGAGCGTGCTGCCTGCCGAGGTTGCCTGGGTAATGTCGGTCGCGACACGCTGGCTGACGAGAGCGGCCTTTTCCGTCGCAAGTGCCATGACCTCGCTTTCGGTCTTGGCCTTGATGCTGATGACGTTGAAGGCGGTGTAGGCGATGAGGATGCTGGCGATTGCCGTGCCTGTCGCAAGTATCAGCTTGCCGGACACGGTCCTGAGTATCGAAGTCATGATGAAGTCCCCCAGATTTTCAGGGGAGAATGAACAATATTTATGAAAACTTTCCCAATTCCATCGAGGCGTTGAAATGTCTTGCGATTTCGCACCGGATGGTCGCGGGAGGTGCCTTCAGGATATCGTCGTGGCGGATCAGGACCGACACGTTGTCGCAGCGAAGCTGCCACTCATATGAGCCGCTTGACATAAAGCCTTCTCGGCGCAAGGCTGTGTGAACCGCGGGCAAGGTGCCGGCTCATCCGTCATTTGTCTCGACCCGCGGACAGGGAGGAGAATGCGTATGACATGGCAGATCGTGCTGAAGGACGGTTCCCGTCACGAGGTTTCCGGCGAAATCCATTTCGATACCGTGCGAGGCACAAAGCGCATTTGCCCAAGCCCGATTGTCGGCAGTAACGACATCCTCGTCCGCGCCGTCGAACAGCACGATATCGTGCTCGAATCGCCGCATGGCCATCATTACAAGGCTGCCGTCGAAATGGTCGAGGGCAAGTGGCGGGTTGTCGGGGTCTGACGACCACGCACCGAGCGGATAAAGCCCCTTACTGCGCCAGCCAGGCCTGCATTCCAAGTGCTGCTGCCTGGCCGGTGGCAAAACATGCCGTCAGCAGATAACCGCCGGTCGGCGCTTCCCAGTCCAGCATCTCGCCGGCCACGAACAGGCCGGGGAGGCGGCGCAGCATGAAATTGTCATCGACGGCATCGTGACGAATGCCGCCGGCCGACGAGATCGCCTCGGCGATCGGGCGCGGCGCGACCAGCGGAATGGGCAGTGCCTTTATCCGGGCGGCCAGTTTCTGCGGGTCGTTCAGCACGTCCGGCGCCGACAGTTCGCGCAGCAAGGCCGTCTTGACGCCATCGATGCCGGCGCCCTTGCGCATCCGGTTGGAAAAGCTCGCCTTGCGGTCCTGACGGGACAGATCGTTTGTGAGCCGCTCAAGGCTGCGGCCGGGCATCAGATCGAGCAGCAGCGCCGCTTTGCGGGTTTCGCTGAGATGCTCGCGCAAAGTGCCGGCATGCGCGTAAACGAGGCTGCCTTCGATGCCGTGGCGCGAAATCACGAATTCGCCGGGCAGGGCATCGTTGCCGGTGACGGATGCCGTCACCGACTTGACGGGTGCGCCGGCATTGCGCTCGCGAAAATGCTCGCTCCATGCAACATCGAAGCCGCAATTCGCGGGTGCAAAATCGGCAATCTCGACACCGCGGTCTCGGAGCCATGGCAACCATGCGGCATCGGAGCCGAGCCGTGGCCAGCTGGCGCCACCGAGCGCCAACAGAACCGCATCGGCCTCAATGGTTTTTGTGCCGTCTGGCGTTTCGATCAGCAGCGCGTCGCCGTCAAAGCCCGTCCAGCGATGCCGGGTGAGGATCTCGACACCCTGTTCGCGCAGACGCGCCACCCAGGCCCGCAACAGCGGCGAGGCTTTCATCGTGGTCGGAAACACCCGGCCGGATGAGCCGACGAAGGTTTCGGTGCCAAGTCCCGTTGCCCATGCACGCACATCGTCGGGCGTAAAAGCATCGAGCGATGTGCGCAGCCAATCGTTTGCTGCGCCATAGCGGGTGGAGAACCGGGAAAAATCTTCCGAATGGGTGATGTTGAGGCCGGACTTGCCGGCCAGCAGGAATTTGCGGGCAACCGTCGGCATCGCTTCGTAAACGGTGACGGCATGGCCGTTACGGGAGAGAACCTCTGCCGCCATAAGTCCGGCCGGACCACCGCCGATAATGGGAATGCGCTTGCCGCCAGTGTTCTCCATGCTCATGCCGTTCAAGCGCCGTGATGACCGGCGGCGCCCAGCACCGACCGCCCGAGCCTGATGAGCTGCATGTCACTGCCGTAAGGGCCAAGCAAGGAGAGACCGAAGGGCGCGCCATCGACGCTGCCGAGCGGAAGCGTGATCTGCGGGAAACCGGAGAGGCCGGACCAGCAGAGCAGACGCAGCGCCTGCTCGCGGTATGTCTGCAACGCATCATGGGCGAGGGTTTTGAGCGGTGCTGCGCCCGGAACGGTCGGCAGGACCAGAAAACCGTCATCGCCCAGCAGATCGCTCAGATAGCTGCGGAAAATGGCGCGTTTGGCAATCTCGTCGTCATAGGTCGCGGTGTCGATCTCGGCACCATAGGCGAAACGTTCCTTGACGCCGGGGCCAAGGCCGCGGTCGCTCTGCGAAATCCATGCACCATGCGCGGCCCATGCCTCATAGGCCTGGATTTTCCGGAACATCGTATAGAGGCTGTCGATATCGAAGGGGGGAGCGCTCGTGGTCGGTTGCGGCGCGCCGATCACCGGATAGGCACCATCCAGCATCCGACCATATTCGGCAGCTTCCGCCGGGCCAAGCAGCAGAGCGTCGAGAAGCGGTGCGGAAATAGCGCGACCAAGGTGGCCTCCAAAACCGTCTTTGCCCAGCAGCACATCGCCGACGGCCTCATAGGTGGCGGCGTCGCGGGCAAACCAGCCGAAGGTGTCGAGGCTTGGAGCGAGCGGCATGGCGCGGTCAAGCGGAATGCGGCCATGGCTGGTGCGCAGCCCGATCAGCCCGCAGAAACTGGCAGGCGCGCGGATCGAGCCGCCGGTGTCGGAACCGCAGGCAATATCGGCAAGGCCGGCGGCAACCGATGCGGCGGAACCGGAGGAAGATCCACCGGTAACACGGTCGGGGGCTGCGGAATTGACGGGAAAGGGAAAGTGGGCGTTCTGGCCCATCAGCGAAAAGGCAAGTTCGTCCGTCTGGGTCTTGCCGGCAAAGCTGGCGCCCGCATCGAACATCGCCTGCACCGCCGGCATGGTTGCCGTGGCGGGTTGCGCATTGTCGTAGATCTGCGGATTGCCGTTGCCGGTGCGGTCGCCGGCAAGGTCGAAAATATCCTTGACCGCCAGGCTCAAGCCGGAGAGCGGGCCGGACGCGGCAAAAGCCACATCCGGTTTCGGGCGGTCGAGGAAGGCGTTCATGGTATCCAGTGTCTTGGTCATGGGCGCCTTCCTTGTCAGCGTTTTATCGGGTCAGGCCATCCATTGCTGGATATAGGGCCACATCTGTTCCCAGCCGTGATAAAGCATCATGCCGGCAACATAGACGATGACGGCCAGACCGACATAGGCGATCCAGCGGTGGCGATGCAACAGGCGGGCCACGAAGTTGGCGGCAAGACCCATCAGCGCGATCGAGATGATGAGGCCGATGATGAGAACCGTCGGGTGGTCCTGCGCGGCACCGGCAACAGCCAGAACGTTGTCGAGCGACATCGAAACGTCGGCAATGACGATCTGCATCGCGGCCTGCGCAAACGTCTTCTTGACGCGGGTTTCGCCCGCTTCTGCCTCGGTTGCCGCATGTTCGGCATTGTGATCGGCCGAGCGCAGTTCGGTCCACATCTTCCAGCAGACCCAGGCCAGCAGAAGACCGCCGATGAACTGCAGACCGACAATGCCGAGCAGTTGGGCGGTGATGGCTGCAAAGCCTATACGCAGAACGGTTGCGGCAATGATACCGACCAGAATGGCCTTCTTGCGCTGTTCGGCCGGCAGGCCGGCGGCAGCAAGACCGATGACGATGGCGTTATCGCCTGCCAGAACCAGGTCGATGGCGATAACCTGCAAGAGAGCTGCAAATCCCGCAGCCGTAAAGATTTCCATTGTGTCTCGTACCCTCTCCTCTGGGAGGCCCGCGCGGGCCGCAAGCAGTCAAGATCGATTTGGCGCAGGCCCTAAAGCCGCACCTCGATCCATGCGTTTTTAAGTCAATGTGAGCTGTGAAACGCTACGATCACCGCTACATGACATTTCCGTGAGGATGGCAAGCGAAAACTTGCCGCAGAATGCGGCTTATCAAGGCTTCTGCGGCAGACGTGACTTCAATGCGGCAACGATGTGGTCGGCAAGGCCCTTGTAGTCCTCGTCGAAATGGTGGCCGCCTTCGATGGCAACCGTCGCAACGCCGGAAGCGGCAAGCGTCGGGCAGGGGTCCTCGTCATCATCGGTGCCATAGATGCATTGCACGATTTTCGGACTGATCTTTTTCAGATCCTCGACGCTGTCGCCGCCCTTGCCGTCACCGGCAACGCCCAGCCAGCCGGTCACCGAAATCTCGTAGTCGACTTCACGCGCCAGAGCGAGCAGCGACATCTGCACAACATGCGACTTCTGCTCCGGCTCCAGCAGATTGTAGGTGGCAGGCAGAACGGAGGCGCCGAAGGAATAGCCGATCAGGAGAACGTTCTTTACCTTCCATTCGCGCCGGTAGTTCTTGATGATGCGGTCGAGATCGTCGGCCACCTGCTGCGGCTTCAGCTCGGTCCAGAAGTAGCGCAGTGCATCCATGCCGACGACGGGAATACCCTCCGCCTGCAAAGCCGCCCCCACTTCGCTGTCGATGTCGCGCCAGCCGCCATCACCTGAATAGATGATCGCCATCGTGTCCAGTTTCGGTTCGGCATCGAGAATGGTCAGCGGCAGGCCAAGCGGCTGGCTGGTGTTGGCGGCCGCGTCTATGTGGTCGGAGAGCGTCGCTGACAGCGCCTCGTCGGCGGTCTTGTCGGTGTCGTTGAGGTCGATGTCGTTCCAGGCCTTTTCCAGTTCCTGCACATGCGCCTTTCCGGCGGCATCGGCCTGAGGTGTCGTCAGAACGGTGACCGGAGCCGGCAGCGGACCTTCGGTCAGCGCATAAACGATGCCGCCTTCGACCGGCGTCTTCACGGCCGGTGTGCAAAGCTGCCGCGTCAGCGGAACGCTCGCCACCGGATCGACGGCAATCGCCTCGTCGATGGTGGCGGGCGGGCTCTGCGCGATCATGGCAAGCACCAGACCGCCACCGGCACCGATGCCGGCCAGTATTGGACGGTGATAACTGCTGTTGCCGAGCGAGCGCTGCACCTGCTGGGCAAGCGACTCGATGTCGGAGATCATGTAGATGCAGTCCTGGGGATCTTTCGCAAGCGATGTCATGTAGCTCGGGAAATCGATGCCGACGACGACCGCGCCCTTTTCCGTCAGCGCCTGCGCCTGTTTTTCTTCCCGTTCGCCCCATCCCTTGGCGTCCGAAACGAGGAAAACGCTGGCGGTGACCGCACCGCTCGGCTTGAAGATATGCGGCGAGGGGATCAGGCCGCTATCGAGACTTGCTGGCGGCTGCTGTGCCGAGGCGGGCAGTGAAATACCGACGGCCAGAGCGGCAGAGACGATGCAGGTAACAAAACGGTTCATTTGCCGACCACTCCTCGAACGCCTCCACTGATGAGGAGGGTAACATCCATCAGCGCCAGCACGGCGCCGGTTCCACCTGAAACCGCCAGATAACGCGGCTGCCACAGCGGGTGGAATTTCGATTTGAACGCGCGAAGGCCCTTGAAGTTATAGAACCTTTCGCCGTGTTCGAACATCGTGCCGCCGATCCGGTCCCAGACCGGGGCGATCTCGCGCTTCGACATGCCCGAAAGCGGCGCCATGCCGAGATTGAAAACCTGGTATCCTTCGCCTTTCAGATATTCCAGCAGGCTGACGAACAGGAAATCCATCGACCCGCGCGGCGCATCCGGTGCAAAACGCATGATGTCGACTGTGCCTTCATGTTTGGTTTCGGTCACGAAGATCGTCGCAAAGGCGACGACACGACCTTCCTTGCGCAGCAGCGCAACCGGTTGTGCGGTGACATAATCATCATCGAAAGCGCCGAGCGAAAAGGTCTTTTCCCGCGTGTTGTGTTCCGACAGCCAGGCGTCGGAGACGGCGCGCAACTCGCCGAGAATGTTGACGACATCGGGCGGTGCGACGATCGAGAATTCCAGCCCCTCGCGTGCGCCCTTGCTGAGCGCCTGCCGCAGACCGGCAAGCTTGCCGCCCTTGAGCTCGAATGTCGGTAGCGTTACCGAGGCCATTTCGCCGAGCTTGAAGGCGCGCAGGCCCGCATCGGCGCAATAGGAAAGCAGGGCAGGGGAGACCTGATAGAGAACAGCACGGCCGCCGGCCGCACGGGCCGTCTCGACAAAACGCCAGATCAGTTCGGCCGTATCTTCATCCGCCCCGATCGGGTCACCCAGCGCGATCCATGAACGGCCCTGAATGCCGTACATGATGAAGGCCTTACCGCTGTCGGAAAACATCACGCGCTTGTCGCCCATGCGCACCAGATTGGCATCGGCGACATTCTGGGTGCCGGCAATCGCCACGGCACGCTCCAGATCTTCCGGCAGCACTTTTTCCGGCCGGCTGAAGGCGGGCCGCAGCAGGCTGAAGAAGGCAATGGCCGAGGCGGCAATCGTCAGCGCCAGCAGCGCGCGCAGGCTGCGCGGCGCTTCCTCGTTGAACTCGAACTGCCACCAGAGTTCCCGGCTGTAATCGACATCGCGATAGACGAAGAACAGGATGGTGATGGCGCTGGCGATGATGACGAGAAGGGCTGCGAGCCATGCCGGGCTGAGCGCCTGGCCGAACAGCGACGCCGGCCGGTTGAAGCGCTTGACGTTGAGGATCATCGCGAAAATGAAGATGGCCAGAACCGTTGCTTCCACCACGGCAATGCCCTTGAGGAAGGCAAGGACAAAGGCGGCGCTGGCCGAAATCAGGGCAACCCACCAGGCGCCGTCCAGTCGCTGGCCAAGACCACGCGAAGCAATGGCAAGGATCAGGCCGAGCAGGCTGGAAAACAGATGCGCGCCTTCGATGACCGGCAGAGGCAGGAAGCCGGACAGGAAATCGAGATTGGTGTCCGGCGTCGGTGTCACGCTCGAAAAGATCAGCATGGCGCCGAGGATGAGGCCATAGGCGGAGAGCAGATGCGGCGCCAGCCGCACGGCGAGATTGCCGATATCGTTGGCGACCGGATGCTGCATCGCCTCGCGCAATTCTGCACCGACGACCAGAAGCACGGCGATCACCAGCGGCAGAACATGATAGATCATGCGATAGAGAACGAGGCTGCCGAGCAGGACATCGATGCTGATCGCATTGCCGAGCGCACCGAGCATGACGGTTTCGAACACGCCGAGGCCGGCCGGCACGTGGCTCAGCACGCCAAGGCCGACGGCGGTGGCATAGATCGCGAAGAAGGTCGGCCAACCGACATTGGTCTCCGGCAGCAGCACGTAGAGAACCGAAGCCGACGCGGCGATGTCGAGCGCGGTGATCAGAAACTGGCGCGACGAGGTCAGGGTGTCGGGCAGACGCAGTTTCAGCTTGCCAATGGCAATCACGCGGCCGTTGCGGCCAAGGATCAGCACGCCGACCAGAACTGCGATGACCGCCAGCGCAATCAGCCGCAGGATGTCGGCATCCATGCCGGCGACACTTGCCAGCCGCGGCGCGGTGACAAGGGCCGAAAGCGCGCTGACCGCCAGAAGCCCGATGCCGAATGCCAACGTGACGAATGCGATGACACGGGCGATTTCTTCCGGTGTCAGGCCAAGCCGCGAATAGGTGCGGAAACGGATGGCGCCGCCGCTCAATGCACCGAAGCCTGCCGTGTTGCCGATTGCATAGGCGCTGAACGCCGTCATGGCGACGGGCGCCGTCGGCAGCTTTCGGCCGATAAAATCCAGTGCGTTGAGATCGTAGCAGATCAGCGCGGCAAAACTGATGCCGGTAAACAGCACCGCCAGCGCAACGGAGGTCCACGTCGTCTGCGACAGTGCCTCGAGCACTTCGTCGTAACGAACCTCGTGGGTGAGGTTATAGGCTGCAAACGTCATCAGGCCGAACACGGCGATCATGGCGATGGATGCAAGATAGACCTTGAACCGAAGCAGCGCCGCCAACAGCGGGTGACGTTCGGTTTCGTCGGTGACGGGTATATCTGAAGGTATCACATGAGCACCTGGGTGGAAGGCCGCGCTACTTACCGTCGTTATCCGATCGGAAATAGAGCGCAAGCCATCCGCGTCCAATCAGGCGGAATTTCGACCGTTGAACTCGACAAATCGGCCGCACGGATGATGATTCATCTGCAGAGCGATGCCGCAATATGCCTGATGACGGTTTTGCTCAGAGAATTTTACGTGGCACGAGGGCACGTTTCTGATCCATCCTGAGAATTTGCAGCATTGCAACCAGGATTGTGATAGAAATAAACATTGCGCATGCTTGAAGAACAATCATTGCTCTCTCTCCGAAGGCGGTCATGGCCGTGGCATGCTGTAGTATTGCACGCCAAGCTTGCTCGAAGCTGACGTATTTACACTTGGGAATTTTATCCGAGCATCTGTCGGTCCAAGTTTACGTATAAAACACCCCGCCGTTCCACGGTTTATTAACCTTCGGGCAAGGAATTAACCATACATATGAAAGCACACGGCGAAATGGCCGGACGTGCGTCCGACCGTCAGGCATGAAGCCGCCGACGTTGTACCGGTTTCGATCCGGTATCCATCATGACATTGCGAAAAGCTGGAAGGCTGGAACGTGAGGCCGCTGCGGAGTTCAACCGTGCGCCGGGTTTCAGCGGGTTCATCTTTTGTAAGGCTGGCTCGAAGCAGGGGGCTCGGGCAGGCCGGCAATGACGAAACAGAGGTTTTTTCATTCAATTCCGGCCATGCCGGAACATTATCGGGGACTGAATTTTGGGGCACGATACGCCAACGGATCAGGCGAAAAGCGCACAGGCGGGCAGCCTGCGTGATCGCCTTGCCTTTGCCGGCCTCGATGCCCAGCAATGCGATCTGCTGCGCCGTTTTCGTCCTCAACTCGAGGAGCAGCTGAAAACCGGCCTGCGCGATCTCTTCCATCGTTTCCAGTCTTTCCCCGATTCCGCCCGCAATTTCGAGAACGAACGCCAGCTCGATCGTCTGCACGACCTGCAGGCCTCGCACTGGAGTGTTTTGACCGATGCCCGCTTCGATGCGCTTTACGCCGAGCGGGTAAAAGTTCTGTCCGACGCCGAAAGCCGCATGGGGCTCGATCCCCGCTGGCACGTTGCCGGCCATGCGGTCATGCTTGAACATCTGGTCGCAGCACTCGTCGAGCAGATCGGCGCAAAGTCGCTGCTGCCGGGTGCACGTCGCCGCGATCAGGAAATTTCTGAAGCCATCACCGCCGTCATCCGTCTCGTAATGGTCGATGTCGAGATCGCGGTTTCGCTGCGCTTCAACGAATTGCGCCAGCGCCACCAGCGCACGGCACTGGAACAGCGCAAGGCCGATCAGGCCCAGGCTATCGATACCTTTTTCGATTTTGCCTCCGCCCTCTCCGTGAACGACCTGACCACCCGTATCGAAGGCGAAGTGCCGGACGTCTATTCGGAACTGGCCGGCATTCTCAATCAGGCCGCCGAGGCGATGCGCACCGCCATTGAGACCGTCGGCGACAAGATGAAGCGTATCGATGCGCTGTCGTCCGGCCTCATCGCCAATGCCCGCACCGTTGCCGGCGAAACGGCAGAACATGCCCGCAATCTCGCCGATACGTCCGGCCAGCTGCAGGAACTGACGATCCGTTTCCGCGATACCGCCACCCGCACGGTCGCTGCCGAAAAGGCCGCAACCGAAACCCGCAAGTCGGTCGAGCAGAGCGGCGAGATCGTCGGTCGCGCCATCAACGCCATGACCGATATCGAAAACTCGGCGGAAAAGATCGGCGAGATCATCGGCGTCATCGACGAGATCGCCTTCCAGACCAATCTTCTGGCGCTTAATGCCGGCATCGAGGCGGCGCGTGCCGGTGATAGCGGCCGCGGTTTTGCGGTCGTCGCCCAGGAAGTCCGCGCCCTTGCCCAGCGTTCCGCCGATGCTGCGCGCGAAATCAAGACGCTGGTCACCGGCACCAAGGCTCAGGTCGGCGCCGGCGTCGACATGGTCCACCGCACGCAGGATGCCATTGCCGGCATCGTCCGTCAGGTTTCCGACATCAACGGCAGCATTGCCGGCATTGCGGAAGACAGCGGCGAGCAGGTCCAGTGTCTCGCCCGTGTTTCCGGCGAGGTCGGCGAGATCGGCAACCGTGTTTCAGCAACCGCCGACATTGCCCATCGTTCCGGTGAAAACGCCGACGAACTGCATACCGTCATTCTCGAACTCGGCCAGACGATCCGCGAATTCCGCATCGCCCGTCAGGCTCACGAGACGGCTCACCGCCAGTCGCCGCGCATCCAGGTGCAGCAGGGCGCAGGCGAGGCCGACGAGCAAGAATACCATAACCCGGTGCATCAACTGTTTTCGGCGCAGCTCGCCGGATTCAGGGCCTGATGTGCTGAAAATCGATTTTCTTTTTATGCCAACGACAAGGATCGGCTGATGGCGAGCAAGAAAGCAGACAAGGGGAGCCTCAAGCTGGTTCCCATACTCGACCTCAACGAGGCGTCGGTCCTGCATGGCCAGTTGACCAACATGCGCGGCAACGACGTCAAGATCGACGCATCCGAAGTCGAGCGCGTCGGCGTTCAGTGCGTTCAGGTTCTTCTGGCTGCGGCCAAGACCTGGGAAGCCGACAGCAAGAATTTCGTCTTCGAAAAGGTTTCGGAGGCATTTGAAAAGACGATGCAGCTTATCGGCATCAACATTGACCATCTACTCGCCAAGGAGATCCGGCAGTGAAGAAAAAAGTCCTGACAGTGGATGATTCCAGAACGATCCGGAACATGCTTCTGGTCACCCTCAACAATGCCGGTTTCGAAACCATCCAGGCTGAAGACGGCGTCGAAGGCCTCGAAGTCCTCGAAGGCTGCAACCCGGATGTCATCGTCACCGACATCAACATGCCCCGTCTCGACGGTTTTGGCTTCATCGAAGGCGTTCGCCGCAACGAGAAGTACCGCGCCATTCCGATCCTGGTCCTGACCACGGAAAGCGATGCGGAAAAGAAGAACCGCGCCCGCCAGGCCGGTGCGACAGGCTGGATCGTCAAGCCTTTCGACCCTGCCAAACTGATCGATGCCATTGAGCGTGTAACCGCCTGATACGGGAATTCCTGAAATGGATATGAACGAAATCAAAGAGATCTTCTTCCAGGAGTGCGAAGAGCAGCTCGCTGAACTGGAATCCGGTCTTCTCAAGCTGAATGACGGCGACCGCGACCCGGAAACGGTCAACGCAGTGTTCCGTGCCGTCCACTCGATCAAGGGCGGCGCCGGCGCGTTCGGCCTCGACGACCTGGTTTCGTTCGCACACGTTTTCGAGACCACTCTCGACTGCGTGCGCTCCAACAAGCTGGAGCCCAATCAGGACGTTCTGAAAGTCATGCTCAAGTCGGCCGACGTGCTCGCCGACCTGGTCACCTGCTCGCGTGATGGCGGCAGCGTCGAGGACAGCCGTACCCGTGGTCTGGTCAAGGAACTGGAAGCGCTGGCCAAGGGTGAAATGCCCAGCGGCGGTGCTGCCGAAGCGCCGAAGCCGGCTGCAGCAGCTCCTGCCGCGGTCGCTCCGACCGACGACAGCGGCTTCCAGCCGATCCCCTTCTCCTTCGACGACGATTTCGGCGGCGATGATGACGGCAAGTCGGTCTTCGAAGTCACCTTCAAGCCGCGTCGCGACCTGTTCTCCAAGGGCAATGAAGCCGCTCTCTTGCTGCGCGACCTATCGCGCCTCGGCGACATGGCCATCAACTGCGACACCGACGCACTGCCCGCACTTGAAGCGATGGACCCGGAGGAAACCTATTTCTCCTGGACGATTTCGCTCACCACCGACAAGACCGAGCAGGACATCCGTGCCGTTTTCGAATTTGCCGAATGGGATTGCGATCTCGAGGTGAACGAAGTCGCAGCGCAGGCCGCTGAAGAACTGCCGATGGTTCCGGTACCGTTCGATCTCTCGGCTCTCGATGACGAGCCGGCTGTAGCCCCGGCCGCCGCCGCAGAAGCGCCGGCAGATGCCAAGCTTGCTGCCGCTGCTGCCCGCGTCGAAAAGAAGGAAGCCGCAGCCGCTCCGGCTGCCGCTGCCAACAACGCTGCCGCTGCCGCCAATGCTGCAGGCCAGACGATCCGCGTCGATCTCGATCGCGTTGACCGCCTGATCAACCTCGTCGGCGAGCTGGTCATCAACCAGGCCATGCTGTCGCAGAGCGTTGTCGAAAACGATGCGAGCGGCACATCCGCCGTCAACATGGGTCTCGAAGAGCTGCAGCAGCTCACCCGCGAGATCCAGGACTCGGTCATGGCCATCCGCGCACAGCCGGTAAAGCCGGTCTTCCAGCGCATGTCGCGTATCGTTCGCGAAGTCGCCGACATGGTCGGCAAGTCGATCCGCCTCGTCACCGAAGGTGAAAACACCGAAGTCGACAAGACGGTCATCGACAAGATCGCCGAGCCTCTGACCCACATGATCCGTAATGCCGTCGACCACGGCATCGAAAGCCCGGAAAAGCGCGAGGCTGCCGGCAAGGATCCGGAAGGCACGATCAAGCTGTCCGCAAAACATCGTTCGGGCCGCATCCTGATCGAACTGATCGACGATGGCGGCGGTATCAACCGCGAGCGCGTCCGTCAGAAGGCCATCGACAACGACCTGATCTCGCCGGACGCCAACCTGTCCGACGAGGAAATCGACAACCTTATCTTCGCACCGGGCTTCTCGACCGCCGACAAGATTTCGGACATTTCCGGCCGTGGCGTCGGCATGGACGTGGTCAAGCGTTCGATCCAGGCACTCGGCGGCCGTATCTCGATCTCGTCGCGTCCGGGCCTCGGCTCGACCTTCACCATGAGCCTGCCGCTGACGCTCGCCGTCCTCGACGGCATGGTCGTCACCGTTGCCGGCCAGACGCTGGTCGTGCCGTTGACGGCAATCGTCGAAACGCTGCAGCCGGAAGCATCCGCGATCCATTCGTTCGGTGCCAACCAGCGCCTGATCTCGATCCGCAACTCCTTCTGCCCGCTGGTCGATGTCGGTCGCATCCTCAACTTCCGCTCCACCCAGGCAAACCCCGTCGAAGGCGTGGCGCTGCTGGTGGAATCGGAAGGCGGCGGTCAGCGCGCCCTCATGGTCGATGCCATCCAGGGTCAGCGTCAGGTCGTCATCAAGTCGCTCGAAGCCAACTACACCCACGTTCCGGGCATCGCTGCCGCAACCATCCTGGGTGATGGTCGCGTCGCGCTCATCCTTGACGTCGATGCCGTTGTTGGCGCTTCGCGCGGTCAGTCGATGAAACAGGACGGTGGTGCCCTCAAGGCCGACGTGTCGCTGGCAGCGGCAGGTTGATAGAAAAGCCTCAAGAGACGGAAACGTAACATGTCGTATATCGTAAAAAATCTTGCTCAAGGTGACCGGGAACTCATCGCGTTCCGTGTCGGCGATCAGGAATTTTGCGTGAATGTCATGGCGGTACGCGAAATCCGCGGCTGGACGAAAGCCACGTCCATGCCGCACGCGCCCTCCTATGTCATCGGCGTGATCAACTTGCGCGGCGCAGTGCTGCCGATCGTGGATTTTTCCGCGCGTCTCGGCATGCGCAAAACCGAACCGACCCCGCGCCACGTCATCATCGTGTCGCAGGTCGGTTCGCGCATCGTCGGTCTTCTCGTCGAGGCTGTTTCGGACATCTTGACCGTGACCGAAGACAATATCCAGGCCGTGCCGGAAGTGGCGTCCAGCCTGGTGAAGCAATATGCGCGGGGCATTCTCGCGATCGACAAACGCATGATCTGCATGATCGAACTTGATTCACTGTTCCCCGAGAACGAAAGCGAAGCCGCATGAAGGCGATGAGCGCCATTGACAGCCGGCAGTCCCCGGACGAAATCCTTGCCAGCGGAGAATATCCGCTGTCGCGCAAGGATCTCGCCGATATTGCGGCTATGATCTATGCCGATGCAGGTATCTACCTGAACGACTCCAAGGCGTCGCTGGTGTATTCGCGTCTGTCGAAGCACATTCGCAACCTCGGATTGAGCGGTTTCCGGGAATATTGCGCGCTGGTATCCTCTCAGGAGGGCGCAGGTGCGCGGCGTGAGATGCTGTCGCATCTGACCACCAACTTCACCCGCTTCTTCCGCGAAAACCACCATTTCGAGCATCTGCGCGACGAGGTCCTTCCGGGCCTGCTGAACCGCGCCCGCTCGGGTGGCCGCGTCCGCATCTGGTCGGCCGCGTGCTCCGATGGACAGGAACCCTATTCGATCGCGCTGACGGTTCTCGCCATGATGCCGAATGCGGCCGATTACGATTTCCGCATTCTGGCCACCGATATCGACCCGAAGATTCTCGCTCAGGCACGCGCTGGCGTCTATGACGAAAACGCGCTGGAAACGGTGTCTCCGGCCATGCGCAAGCAATGGTTCCGCGAAGTCGATGCCGGCGGCCGTCGCAAGTTTCAGGTCGACGATCGCGTCAAGAAGCTCATTACCTTCAACGAATTGAACCTGATGGCGCAGTGGCCGTTCAAGGGCAATTTCGACGTCATCTTCTGCCGTAACGTGGTGATATATTTCGATGAACCGACGCAGATGAAGATCTGGTCGCGTTTTGCAAGCCTGCTTCCGGATGCCGGCCATCTCTACATTGGTCATTCCGAGCGTGTGTCGGGTGATAGCAAGAATCTCTTCGATAACATCGGAATAACGACTTACCGCTATATTGGTAAGTCCGCAGGAAGGAGAGCCTAAGTATGCCGGCACGCGTTCTCGTCGTAGATGACTCGCCCACCATGCGTGGGTTGATCACCGCCGTCCTGAATTCGGATCCGGAGGTCAGCGTCGTCGGCCAGGCCGGCGATGCCATGGAAGCGCGCGCGGCCATCAAGGAACTCAATCCCGACGTCGTCACCCTCGATGTCGAGATGCCGAACATGAACGGCCTCGAGTTTCTCGACAAGATCATGCGTCTGCGCCCCATGCCGGTCATCATGGTGTCCGCCATGACCCATCATGGCGCCAATGCGACGCTGGCAGCGCTTGAAATCGGTGCCTTCGATTGCGTCGGCAAACCGGCACCGGGTGATGTGCGTCCGTTCAGCGATCTGGCCGACAAGGTCAAGGCCGCTGCCCGTTCGGGCCTGCGCCGTACTTCTGCCCCGGCAGCAATTGTGACACCTGCTACAGAATACAAGGTCGGTCGCAAGGTTGTGGCAATCGGTTCATCTACCGGCGGTGTAGAAGCACTTATAACAGTACTTCAGAAATTCCCAAAAAACTGCCCGCCGACTGTAATTACTCAACATATGCCGTCGACGTTTACCAAAAGTTTTGCAGAACGTCTTAATCGTATCTGCGCTCCTGTGGTGCAGGAAGCCACCGACGGTGCCCGGCTGGAGATCGGCAAGATCTATCTGGCGCCCGGTGGTGAACGGCACCTGCAGGTCGTCAATCCGTCCGCTCCGGTCTGCCGACTGGTCGAACGCGATCCGGTCAACGGTCACAGGCCGTCGGTGGATGTGTTGTTCGACTCGGTTGCCGAACTGGCCGGCCGCAATGCCGTCGGGGTCATCCTCACCGGCATGGGCCGCGATGGAGCATCCGGACTGCTGCGAATGCGCCAGGCAGGTGCACGCACAGTGGGCCAGAACGAAAAGACGTGCGTGGTCTACGGCATGCCGCGGGTCGCATACGAAATAGGGGCGGTTGAAACCCAGCTGCCCTTGAGCTCCATCGGTGAGGAAGTTTTGAAATTAACCGCCGCCCGTAAAGAAGGTACTGAATAAATGTCTATCGCTGAAAAAATCAAAGTTCTGATCGTCGACGATCAGGTCACCAGCCGGCTTCTGCTCAGCGACGCTCTGACCCAGCTCGGTTTCAAGCAGATCACCGCTGCCGGTGATGGTGTGCAGGGCATGAAGATCATGTCGGAGCAGCCGCATCACCTGGTGATCTCGGACTTCAACATGCCGAACATGGATGGCATCGGCTTCCTGCAGGCTGTTCGCGCAAACCCGAGCACCAAGAAGGCCGCCTTCATCATCCTGACGGCACAGGGCGACCGCGCGCTGGTTCAGCGTGCTGCCCAGCTCGGTGCCAACAACGTTCTGGCCAAGCCTTTCACGATCGAAAAGATGAAGGCTGCCATCGAGGCAGTATTCGGAGCCCTTAAATGAACGACCTGGCAGGTGCCAAAAAAGTCCATATTATCCAGGGCGAATTCAAGGTGGTGGACGACCCAAACGTCGTCCTTTCAACCATCCTTGGTTCGTGCGTGGCTGCCTGCCTTCGTGATCCTGTCGCCGGTGTCGGCGGCATGAACCACTTTCTCCTGCCGGGATCCGGCGGTGCCATGAGCGGAGGCGGCGATGTTACGCGTTACGGCGTGCATCTCATGGAACTGCTGATCAACGGTCTTCTGAAGAAGGGCGCCCGGCGCGACCGATTGGAAGCCAAGATCTTCGGCGGCGCAAAGACCATTGCCAGCTTCTCCAATGTCGGAGAGCAGAATGCGGCTTTCGCCATGGAATTCCTTCGCGACGAAGGCATTACCGTCGTCGGGTCGTCGACGGGCGGAGAATTCGGGCGCAAGCTCGAATACTGGCCCGTCAGCGGCCGCGCCCGTCAGTATCCGCTGACCGGTGCCGAAACCCAGAAGACCGTTGCAGCCGAACAGCGTGTCCCGAAACCGGCGCCGAAGCCGGTGGAAGACTCGATCGAATTTTTCTGAAGCCATTTTCAAGACATGCGAAGGGCAGGGGCGGCAGGTGGCTGCTCTACCCTTCACCACCTGCCAATTTTGAGGAAAGCTATGAACGACCCTATGCCGATGCCGTCCGCTTCCCTCGAGGAATCGTTGCCCGAGGTGCTGATGCGCCTCGTGACCGAGCTGCATGACGTTGCCTATCTGATCGAACGCATCGAGCCGCAGCTTCTGGAAATGGGTGGCGAAGCCGACGTCATGTCTGCCGAAACCGTCAAGATCCTGCAGGGGATCGATCTTGCCGTGCAGAAGACCCGTGGTCTGGCCGAGTTCGTCGATACAATTACCGCCTCCATTCCCGATGAATGGATGGTTGATGTCTCGACCGCGCTCAGCCTCGTGAAGCTTGCCGACATGCAGAAGGCGCTCGGCAAGGGCATGCGCCACGGTCATTCCCAGCCTTTGAGCAAGGCTGCCGGCGATTTTGACTTCTTCTAATAATCCGTACCTTTCAGGGGTTTTGTTCCCGCAGGCGAAACGTTCGCACAAGCTTCGCGGACTAGGGTGCCGGTGAGCATAAGGCTCAAAACCCTTGTTCATGATGCGGGAACAGAATGAATCTGTTAGCTCAATTTCAGCAAATCGGTAGAAATATCACGTCTTTAGGCCAGACAAAGCTTCTGGCTCTGGCAGGCGTCGGTATCGTGTCCATGGCGATCGTCATCGCGGCTGCCATGTTCGTCAACAAACCGGCTTACGAAAACCTTTACGTCGGCCTCGAGAAGACGGATCTCAATCAGGTCTCGATCGCGCTCGCCGAAAGCAATATGGATTTCCAGGTAGGAGCCGACGGCCAGAGCATTGCCGTTCCTGTCGGCATGACCAGCAAGGCCCGCATTCTGCTGGCCGAACGTGGCCTGCCCAATAGCGCCAATGCCGGTTACGAGCTGTTCGACAATGTCGGTTCGCTCGGCCTCACCTCCTTCATGCAGGAAGTCACCCGCGTTCGCGCACTGGAAGGCGAGATCGGTCGCTCCATCCAGCAGATCAATGGTGTCGCTGCAGCCCGCGTCCACATCGTCATGCCTGACGTCGGCAATTTCCGCCGCGTCGGACAGAAACCGACCGCATCGGTGATGATCCGCGCCAGCACCACGACGGGCCGCAAGGCCGCTTCCTCCATTCGCCACCTTGTCGCCTCGGCAGTTCCCGGCCTCGACGTCGACGACGTGACGATCCTCGATTCGACCGGCCAGCTGCTGGCGTCCGGCGACGATTACGGCAACAGCGCGCTGAGCCGCAATCTCAACATTGTCCAGTCGGTGCAGCAGGAAGTCGAGCAGAACATCGACAAGGCGCTCGCCCCGTTCCTCGGCATGGACAATTTCCGCTCCAGCGTCACGGCAGCTCTCAATACCGATAGCCAGCAGATCCAGGAAACCATCTACGATCCTGAATCGCGCGTCGAACGTTCGGTTCGCAACACCCGCGAAAACCAGCAGTCACAGCAGCAGCAGAACGACTCGGCAACGACCGTCGAGCAGAACGTGCCGCAGGCCGCTCCCGAAGCCGGTGGCGCCGCTGGTCCGCAGTCCTCCGACAAGTCCGACAAGCGCGAAGAACAGACCAATTACGAAATCAACTCGAAGACGGTCGCCACCACCCGCAACAGCTACAAGCTGGAAAAAATCTCGGTCGCCGTCGTCGTCAACAAGGGCCGCATCGGCAAGCTCGTCGGCGAGCCGGTTGATCAGGCCAAGATCGATGCCTACCTTGCCGAGATGCAGAAGATCGTTGCATCGGCTGCCGGCATCAATGCCGACCGCGGTGACGTCGTGACGCTGACGGCCATGGACTTCCTCGAGAACCAGCTTCTCGAAGAATCCGTCACCTCGGGACCGGGTTTCCTCGAAGTGCTGAACCGCAACCTCGGCGGCATCATCAACTCGCTCGCCTTCGTCGTCGTCGCCTTCCTGGTGGTCTGGCTTGGCCTGCGCCCGATGATCCGCAGCGTCACCGGCGGCGGCAGCGGTGCTGCTGCGGGCACGGAGATTGCCGAAGAAGGTGGTCTGGGTCTCGAGTTGCCCGACTTCTCTCCGGGCGGCGCAAGCCCGGCGCTCATGGACGGCTTTGGCGCAGACTTCGGTTTCGACAGCTCCGACGATGTGTTCGGTGGCGGCGAGGATCCGAATGGCGGCTTCAACCGTCGCGTCAAGGAAGGCCCGGAAAAGCGTCTTTCCCGCATGGTCGAGATTTCGGAAGAACGTGCAGCCAAGATCCTGCGCAAATGGGCGGTGGATCGCGCCGCGTAACATGGACTCACGGCTTCGTGATGCAAGGGGTCGGCGCAAGCCGGCCCCTTTGTTTTGCGGTCTTCTGATTGGTTGCCTTACGAAAATGACCGCCCCCGGTCAGCCGGTCCGTCACAGACCTGTGCAGTGCACAACATAAAACGCAACCGCCCGATAGCAATTCCTTTACGGATTCCTACAATGCAGTGATTCGTTACGGCGAATGGTTGTGTTCGTGGAGGTCATGTTTACCGCGGGTCGGTCTGAATCGTGAAGCACGCAAACGGTTCTCGGGTCTGAACGCTTATCCCTATAAGGGGAGAATTTCGAAAATGGAGCTTCTGGGGGCAGAAAGCAAATCTGAGGGTCGGCCGTATCTGGAGCCGGTGCCGTCGCGAACGGCATTGCGTGATCAGATCGTGCGAAAACTGGCGATCACGTCTGCAGCGTGCAACGTGCCTGCCACCATGCGTATTCTCTCGGAATATGTAGGTGCATCGCATTTCCTTCTTGCACGTTATGACCTTATTCAGGACCAGGGGCTCGATTTCATCGTGGCGTCCAACTGGCCGTTCGACCTCGTGCGCCGACTTGGCGCGGAGTTGACGCGCGGTTATGCGAAATCGACCGAGCTGGAAAAGTGCCTGTCCATCCTGACACCGCAATTCGCGCTTCTTCCGGACGAGGTAACCACCCCGCAGGAAATCAGCCGGCAATATTGCTCGTTGACATTCTGCGCCGGGCGCACCCGTTTTTCGCTGATGCTGCTCTTCCTCGAAGGCATCATCCTGTCGCAGGAGCGTCTGCGCGAGGTCGGCCTGATGGCCGCCTATGGCCTGAGTTTCGGTGCCGTCACCGGCACCAAGATCGAGCGCGATTTCGATCTGACGGAACGTGAACTGGAATGCCTGTTCTGGATTGCAGAGGGCAAGACCAGCGACGAGATCGCCACCATCCTCGGCATCTCGCGCAACACGATCAACAACTACATCACCAGCGTCATGCGCAAGACGGCAACGAAGACGCGCTCGGAAGCCATTGCATATGCTGTTCGTAACAATCTGGTATAGGGCCAACGATTGAAATGGGTTATTCGCGCGAACAAGCGGCTGATGTTGGAACGGGTTTTCAATATGTACGCGTAGCAAGGGCGTCCAGCCGGTCGGATCTGTTTCCGAAGCTGGTCTCCATGCAGAAAAACCTGAATGCCCGCAATTTTGCGGTCTTCCGCGTCGCCGGTGTTGGCATGCCCAACAAGCGCAAACTGGTCTGCGAGCTTGAGAACTGGGGATCGGCAGGTATCGAGAACGGCAATATGCTGATCGAGGCCTGCGGCGAGATCTTGATCGAACATATCGACTTCTCCTTGCTGCCGATCGTCTGGAACGGCACGGATCTCGCCAACCGGGTCGATACCAACGAATTTGCGCCGATGATACGCAGGCTTGAATCGGTTTCCATGCCATTTGGCGGCATCGCTTTTCCCGTACGGCTGGGAGCGACCGGCAACGGTTATGTCGCCTTCCTGTCCAATTCTCTCGATCTTGCCAGCGATGTCATCGTCGATCAGCATGTCCGCAGCTGCCAGATCATGGTCGATCTGCTGGCGCTGGAGGAAAAGCGTGCGGTTCCTTCGGAGACGCTCAGCGAACGCGAGATCGCCTGCCTGCAACTGGCCGGCGACGGCCAGATCAGCGAAGAAATCGCCGACAAGCTCGGCCTCTCGGTGCATACGGTCAACGCCTATCTCGGCTCGGCGACCATCAAGCTTGATTCGGTCAACCGTATCCAGGCGATCGCCAAGGCCATCCGCCTCGGCTACATCCACTGACACAAAAGAAAAAGGCCGCACCGGGAAATTCCACGGTACGGCCTTTGTGATGATGCGGCAAGCAGCCTCAGGCGGCTTCGGCCTGCCGGTTTATCGCAAATTTGGCTTCAGCCAGGCTGTTGGCAAGGAAGCGGGTATTCTCGTCAGGATCGTTCGACGGGTTCTGGAAGGCGACGTGATCGATCTCGATAGCAGCCTGCTGGTCTGCGAGCGTCAGCCGTGCATAGACGGAAACGCCCTTGGGCTTGATTTCGAGATCGAGGGTGATCTCCGGTGCGCCGTTCCATTCCAGGCGATATTCGCCGCCTGACCCGAAGTTGACGGTGCCGGGATGGAAATAAAGCTCGGCTGCGGAGGACACGAGGTCCGCGACGCTGGAGTATCTTTCAAGCCTTAACAGGGCTATCAGGTCGCCGGCATCCAGTAATCGTAACTCCGACGCGACCGGTGCGATTGCAAGGCCGAGGATCTCTTCACGTTCTCTGGAGAAGTTACATTTTTTCATTGCGGTTGGCGTGTCCGTTGTTTGGGCGTCCTTGCGGCGTAAACCCGGTGTATGAGTTCCGCCACAGCCTTGTAAAAAGCTGATGGAATCACACTATCCACCGAGACTTGCGCAAACATGGAGCGGGCAAGTGGCGGATCTTCGAAAACGGGGATGTTGTTCTCCTCGGCAATCTGCCTGATTCTCAACGCCACAAGGTCCTGACCCTTGCCGACGATGACCGGCGCATCGTTTTCCTCACGCACATAACGCAGCGCAATTGCGTAATGCGAAGGGTTGGTAATCACCAGGGTCGCACGCGGAATGTTCTGGATCATGCGCTGGCGTGCGCGGCTGCGCATGAGCGATCGCTGGCGGGCCTTGACCATGGGGTCGCCCTGCGCCTGCTTGTGCTCGTCCTTGATTTCCTGTTTCGACATCTTCAGGTTCGAGAACCACTGATGTTTGGTCCAGAAGAAGTCGACCACGGCCAATGTTGCTGTCGCCAGAAGAACGATGATCATCATCTTCTTCACGATCGCTTCCAGCTTCACCAGGATGATGGCCGGATCGGAGAACATGATGTCCAGCGATTCCATGAAGTCGCGATACAGGACAAAATAGAAGATCAGCGACACGACAAGCAGCTTGAAGACCGACTTGCCGAATTCCACCATGCCGGCGACGCTGTAGATGCGTGTAAAACCCTTGGCGATCGATACCCGGTCCGCCTGCGGACGGATACGCTCCAGCACGAAGGACGGCAGGTTCTGTGCAAACGATGAACCAAGACCGAAAACCACCATGAGGATCATCGCAGGCGCCAGAAAACCCGCCATGTCCCAGCCCATGCGGCTGCCGATCGACACCACGTCCGTGGCGTTTTCCAGCGGCCATCGGTCGGGCTGTTCAAATATGTCCTTCAACCGCTCGGCCAGATTGGCGATCGCGCCGGGAAGAAAGAAGACGAGATAGAAATAAAAGGCCAGCGAAGAGGCAAACAGCGTGATTTCGCGCGACGACGCCACATTGCCCTTGATGGCAGCGTCGCTCATTTTTTTCGCTGTGGGGTCTTCTGTTTTACTGTCTTTATCTTCGTCAGACAACGCTTGGGTCCTTGCGAATCGCCCGATGGCATTGACCCAGTCTAACGCATCGCAGCAGACAAGCGCAGTTCTGCCGGCTGCCGGCATGCTAAACGGCGGGCGGCATGCACAACAAAAAAGCCGACGGGAAGACCGCCGGCTTTTTTTACTGCTTGATTGGAAGGGATCAGGCGGCTGCGGCCGCTGCCTCCTCGGGCTTTTCGGCGTCGGCTTCCGGATCCTTGAGCTGGATCTGGCCGCTGCCTGCAAGGCGGATGGCTTCCTGAGCGACAGCGCGACGGGCGATTGCCACTTCGCGCGGGTTGATGACGCCGGTGGCCTGCAGGTCCGATTCGATCATGCGGCGCTGGCGCGGGCTGATCGCCGAAAGCACGGCTTCCTTGATTTCCATCGAGGCGCCACGCAGCGCCATGGTGATGATATCGCCGGCGATATCGTTGAGCAGCAGGACGCGGCTGCGCTGCGGCATGGCCAGCAGGTCTTCGAAGAGGAAGATCTTCGGGCGAACCTTGTTGACCGAGGCCTTGCTCATCGTTTCCAGCGAGGTCAGCAACGTATCGACCTGCGGCTTGTCGAGCTCGTTCATCAGCTCGGCAACCTTGTTGGCGCCGTTCGAATTGCGTTCGGCTTCGATCTTTGCGACGAGGTCGATCACGCGGTTCTCGATGATCTGCGCAGCCTTCGGGCTGACGTCCTTCATGTTGACCGTACGGTTCATGATGTCGGCGCGGCGGCTTTCCGGCAGTTCCAGAAGAACCTTGGCGCCGAAGGCAGATGGGATCATCGACAGGATATAAGCAATCGTCTGCGGGTGTTCGCGCAGCAGGAACTTGCCGATAAAGGCCGGCTCTGCATCCTGCAACTGATCCCAGATCGATGTCTGATAGGCTTCGAAGGCTGTCCGGCGGCCCAGAAGGCCGTCGACTTCCTCGGGGGTGAGACCTTCTTCGAGAATGCTTTCGATGGCCTTTGCGTTGTCCATCAGTCCCGCACCTTCGGTGAACAGATCCTCGAACTCGTTGACGAGGCCGAGCAGTTCATCCGGAGGGATTTCACGCAGGTTCTGAGCCGAGGCGATAATCGTCTGCAGCTCTGCCTGGGTGAAATATTTCAAAAGCTTGCCTGCGACGCCCTTGCCCATGGCAAGAAGCACCGCAGCCGCTTTTTCAGCCTGGGACAGGGGTGAACCGGCTACAGCGCCTCCACCGAAATCCTCGAAGTCCATCATGGTCTTACCTCACTGTCCCTACATCGGGATCAGATTGCTTTGGTGCTTAAAACTTCCGTCAGTTTAACGCCGAAGCGCGTATCGTCGTGTTCAAGGACGGTAATCTCGCCCTTTGCAATGCGCCGGCCATTGACGGTGATTTCCACCGGTTCGCCGATCTTCTTGTCCAGCGCGATTGTTGCGCCTTCTTCCAGGTTCATCAGGCCTGATACCTGCATGCGGCTGGTGCCGAGCACGATCTCGAGATTGATCGGGATATCCATGATCAGGTCGAGATTGGCGTTCAGCGCGCTACCCGGAGCGGCCGAAGCCGCACCCGAGGAACCACCGAAATCCGAGCTTCCGAAATCCGAACCACCAAAGCTTGCGCCGCCGCCGAGATCGGATCCACCGAAGTCGGAGCCGCCGAAGTCAGACGTGCCGAAATCCGAAGCGCCGGCCGAAGCCGTATCGTCGAGACCGCCACCGAAAGAGGCGTCGAGATCGAAGTCGCTTGTACCCGCACCGAATTCCGCGTCGAAAGCAGGAGCCTCGCCGCTGGCATCAGCCTTCAGCACGCCGCGCAGATCGTCGATCGCCTGGTCGAGATCGGCTTCATTGCCGATCGGGGACAGATCATCGTTTTCTGTAATAGGTGTCGGTTTCTTAGCCATGGAAAACATTATTCCTTATGAAACTTGCGTCAGCCTGCCCAAGGGCACGATTTCATGCTGTGTCAACGATCCGTGATCATCCTGCCAGATGCTTGAGGATTTCGTCGTCGCTGCTGATATTATCCTTTACGCGGACCGTATAACGCTCGCCGGAGCGTCCGAATTCGCACATGTACATGTCCTTGCCGTTGGCGCTGACCTGTACTGAAACATCTCTGGTGTCCTCGAAGCCGATGACATCGCCGGCAGCAAGCCGCGAGATCGTCGACAAGGTCAGCTTTTCAAGGCGAATACGCGCCTCCAGCGTCACCTGTGAACGGCGCACCTGTTCGTTGATCCGGTCGGTCCAGTCCTGCTTGCCCTTGGCGATCTGACCCGTGGGCTTCGGCAGTTCCACGCGCGTCTTCAACAGCGCACGCTGCGGAATGATCAGCGCGACCTCGGATTTCACCTGGCCCAGCTCGATCGACATGCGCACGACGGCGCCGTATTCGCTGCGGCTGTCATCCTCGTGCTTCGAACGATCGTCGGCATTGTGCGGAGGATCGAGCGTTGCCTCGAAACCGCCGGCGGCGTTGACGCCGGAGCGCAGCACGTTGCCGATCCGCTCGAACACCATGGCGGCCAGATCGAGTTCGATGTCCGACAGCGAGCGTTCGGCCGGCTGTTCGATCGTCTCAAGTTCGGCGCCCAGCATCAGTTCCATCAGCGAGATGACAAAACCATTGCCGCAGGCGAGCACGAAGTTCGGGCTCCAGTTGCGCAGTGAACCGTTGACGAAGGAAAAGGTGTCGCCGAGATCGGCCACCAGTTCCGTCATCAGGCCGCTTTCGCAACCGACGTAACCGACCTGGATAGCAATTCCGGTTTCGCTGTGAAAAACGTCCGGCAGAAAACCGGAATAAAGCTGGCCGAAGTCGCCGCAGATCTTTTCCACCGTCTGCCGGTCACCCAGCCCGCCGGTGAGCTTGGCGAGCAGCGAATGTTCCATTGCAGGAGCGTGGGACGAGGCGTGATTTTCGGAGGCGTTCACGTCTGTCATGGTTTAGGCCGCCTTCTCTGCGCCGCCGCCCGGGTTCATCATTTCCTGCTCGACCGAGTCGATGGACGGGCGCTCGTAGTTGGAAATCGTTTTGCGACCATATTCGAGCGCGACCTGCGGAACCGAGCCGTTCATGTAGGCAAGCAGGGTCTGCTTGACGATGATGTAGAGGCGGTGCTGCTTGCCGCGGACGATCTTGATCTGCGAGGTGAGCGGATTGACGAGGCAATAGGACAGGAAGATGCCGAGCATGGTGCCGACGAGAGCGGCGCCGATCAGGCCACCGAGCACTTCCGGCGATTCGTT
Organism: Neorhizobium sp. JUb45; assembly: GCF_004343585.1. GTDB lineage: Bacteria > Pseudomonadota > Alphaproteobacteria > Rhizobiales > Rhizobiaceae > Neorhizobium. Next base: position 74,884 of record NZ_SLYW01000002.1, read on the forward strand.
GATCTTGGCCATGGCCTTGATGACGCCGAGAACGGCGGCGATGATGCCGATGGCCGGAAAGCTGTCACCGATCGCAACGATCGAATGATAGGGCTTCATCTTGTCGTGCATCATCGTTTCGATTTCTTCATCCATCAGCGCCTCGATCTCGTGGCTGCGGGCATTGCCGATGATGATGAGACGAACGTAGTCACAGATGAAGGATGTCAGTTCCTTGTTCTTCAAAACGGTCGGGGCCGACTGGAAGATCGGGGATTCGTCCGGATTGTCGATATGGGCTTCGATCTCGTTGCGCGACTTGGTGCGCAGGTCACGCATCAGCGAATAAAGAACGCCGAGCACGTCGAGATAATGACGCTCTTTCGGAACCGCATATTTGAAGGCCTCGGCCATCGCCTTGCCGGAATCCTTCACGACTTTCAGCGGGTTACCCATGATGAAGGCGCCGACGCCGGCACCGCCGATGATGACCAGCTCGAACGGCTGGAAAAGCGCGTCCACATGTCCACCCATCGCCATGAAGCCGCCCAAAATGCAGCCGACGGTGATCACAAATCCGATAATAATAGTCATCGCGTGTCTATGCCCGATCGTTTTCTCGTGGTCATTGGATACGGGTTCTGGCTTGCGTGAGGCTGGCTGTGGCTGGCTTTTCGCCAATCCGGCCAGATACCGCCGAACCGCGATATGAGACAGCCTCGCACAAGTCTTTACGCCTAGTTTCCGCGAAGATCGGACGGATTTCCGCCCGACGCGAGCATGCCTGACGGACGCACTCCTTATAGATCGCCGGCCCGGACATGCTCTCGACCCTATCCCTGAAACACGGAGGCAGATGATATGCAATCCGGACTGTATGTCGGTATTTCTTCACAGATCGCGCTCGAGCGCCGGCTCAACACGATTGCCGACAACATGGCAAACATGAACACCGTCGGCTTTCGCGCAACGGAAGTGAAATTCGACGAGGTCATGAGCAAGACCCGTAACGATATCAACGCCAAGGTCGCCTTCGTCACCCAGGGTAACGACTATCTTTCCACCCGCAGCGGCGCCATGGAAGCCAGCGGCAATTCGCTCGACTTCGCCATCAAGGGCGATGGTTATTTCTCGATCGATACGCCGGCCGGCCAGGTTCTGACGCGTGACGGCCGCTTCACCATGAAGGAAACCGGTGAACTGGTTTCCGTGCGCGGTTTCCCCGTTCTCGACGCCGGCGGTGCGCCGATCCAGCTCAACCGCGCCGGCAGCCCGCCGCAGGTTGGCGCCGATGGTGGCATCATGCAGGATGGCGTCCGCGTCGGCCAAATCGGCGTCTTCTCTGCCGACCTCTCCAAGGGGTATCTGCGTTATGAAAACTCGGGCGTGATCCCGACGGAAAATCCGCAGCCGGTCATCGATACGGTCAGCACCTCCGTCGTGCAGGGTTATGTCGAGGAATCCAACGTCAACGGCATCAGCCAGATGACCGAACTCATCCAGGTCAACCGCGCCTTCGAAGGCATTGCCTCGCTGATGCGCGACAGCGAATCGTCACTCTCCGAAGCGATCAAGACTTTGGGCGGCTCCCGCTAAGGATCATCTGACCGATGGAAACGATCATTGCCGAAACTTTGGCATCGGGCAGGCTGGCGCATCTCGCCGGCCTCGCCAGGCGCCACGCCGCGCCGCAACAGTCCGTCGCCCATGGCGGCCGCGTGCGCACCATTGCCGCCGGGCATTATACCGTCAGCGGTCTTTCCAAACATGTGCGGCTGGGTGAATTCGTTGGCCATCGCAGCGCTACCGGCATTCATCTGGGTGAAGTCGTCCGCGTCGAGCAGGATGTGATCTACGTCTGCCCGATCGAGCCGGGCGAACCGATCGGCATCGGTGACGTCGTCATCGAAAAAGGGGCTTTCCGTATTGCACCTGATGACAGCTGGTGTGGTCGTACGATCAATTCGCTGGGCGAGCCGATCGACAATCGCGGACCGTTGTCATCCGGCTTCGAGCGCCGCTCGATCTCCAACACGGCGCCGCCTTCGATGACCCGCAAGCGCGTCGAGACCGGTTTCATGACCGGCGTGCGCGCCATCGATATCTTTTCACCACTCTGCCTCGGCCAGCGTCTGGGCATTTTCGCCGGTTCCGGTGTCGGTAAATCGACGCTTCTGTCCATGCTTGCCCGCGCCGATGCCTTCGACAAGGTGGTGATCGCGCTGGTTGGCGAACGTGGCCGTGAAGTGCGTGAATTCATCGAGGATACGCTCGGTGACAATATGTCGAAATCGATCGCCGTCGTTGCCACCTCCGACGAAAGCCCGATGCTGCGCAAGATGGCGCCATTGGTGGCGATCACCATCGCCGAACATTTTCGCGACAAGGGCGAGAACGTCCTGTTCATCGCCGACAGCGTCACCCGTTTCGCCCATGCCATCCGCGAGGTGGCCGTTGCCGCCGGCGAGCCGCCGGTCGCCCGCGGTTATCCGGCTTCCGTCTTCACCGAACTGCCGCGCCTGCTGGAACGGTCAGGTCCCGGCCCGGAAGGCACCGGCACGATCACCGCGATCATCTCCATCCTCGTCGATGGCGACAACCATAACGACCCGATCGCCGACTCGGCGCGCGGCATTCTCGATGGCCATATCGTTCTCGAGCGCAGCCTGGCGGAGGAAGGGCGTTATCCGCCCATCAATCCGCTGTCGTCGATCTCGCGTCTGGCCCGCAAGGCCTGGAGCGGCGATCAGGAAAAGCTGGTGTCGCGCCTGAAGTCGCTGATCCACCGCTTCGAGGAAACCCGCGATCTTCGTCTGATCGGCGGTTACCGCGCCGGCAGTGACGGCGATCTCGATATGGCGATCAAGCAGGTACCGATCATCTACGACGTGCTCAAGCAGACGCCGTCCGACCAACCCAGTGCAGATGCCTATGCCGACCTTGCCAACGCGTTGCGGGCAGGTATGGCGCCGCCACCCCGAGCGAGAGGATAAACCGTGATCGAAGACGACCAGGATATTCCGGTAAAGCCGATCAGGGCGCAGAAGCCGAAATCCAAGCTTTCCGACCACATGGTGCTGGCAATCGGCATCGCGCTTGCAGGCGCGTCCGCCTTTTTCCCGTGGTATGTGTTTCTGAACGAAGACAAATTCGGCATCAAGGTCACGCCGATGGATCACACCCGTGATCTGCCGCCGGGCCATGCCCGCAATGTCTTCAGCGTTTCGCCGCTGGCCATGGTCGACAATTCCAAGGACGACCAGCCGAAGCCGCCGATCGATCCTATCGACAACATCACCACGGCGACGACCTCGTCCGTGGGTGCCGTTCGTCAGGGACCGCCGCAGGATCTGATGGAAGAACAACCGCTTCCGGGCCGTGGCGGTTTCCGCCTGATGCATGTCTCGAACGGCCGCGCGCTGATCGAGGATGCTGCCGGCATGTACATGGTGCGCGTCGGTTCGATCCTGCCGGACAACAGCCGTCTCGCCACGCTGGAGCAGCGTGAGGGCAAGTGGGTGATCGTCACTTCGGCCGGTGAAATCTATTCGAGCCAGGGAACGTCGCGTCCGTAAGTCTGACGCAAGATTGCTAACATAGGCTTCAGCTACAAAATGGAGAGAAGCCTATGCAACCCATTCAATTATTCGCGCTGGCATCCAAGCAGGCCGAGTGGTTGTCTGTGCGCCAGGAAGTCGTCGCCAACAACATCGCCAATGCCAATACGCCGCAATACAAGGCGAAGGATGTAGCCTCCTTCGACGCTGTTCTCGACAACACGTCGATGCGGATGGCGCGCACCAATTCGGCGCATTTCGGCGACAGCCAGCTCAGCAATAACGTCAAGGTCGAGGAAGCCGCTCTTAACGACGAGATCGGCATCCAGGAATCCGGCAACACCGTCGCGCTCTCCAAGGAGCTGTCGAAGGCCGGTGAAGTCAAACGCCAGTACGAGCTCAGTGCCAATCTGGTGAAGTCGTTCAACAGCATGATGCTTTTGACAGTGAAGAGGTAAGGAAATGGATCCGCTCGCAGCCGCTTCGAAGATCGCAGGGTCGGGGATGGAGGCCCAGGCCACCCGACTTCGCATCGTATCGGAAAACATCGCCAACGCACGCACCACGGGCGACACGCCCGGCGCCGATCCCTATCGTCGCAAGACCATCACCTTCGGCGCCGAAATGGACAAGGCAGCCGGCGCGGAGCTGGTCGGGGTCAAGAAGCTTGGCGTTGATCGGGGCGAGTTTGCCCAGGAATACGATCCGAGCCATCCGGCTGCCGACGCGAAGGGCATGGTCAAGATGCCCAATGTCAACATGCTCATCGAAATGGCCGACATGCGCGAAGCCAATCGCAGCTACGACGCCAATCTCCAGATGATCAAGCAGACGCGTGACATCGTTTCCTCCACAATCGAACTTCTCAAGGGTGCGCAATGATTGACGCAATCAAGAACGTAAGCTCGCTTTCGCTTTCCCGCGGTATCGGCTCCATCTCGTCGGACGAGAACACCACCTCGCTGCTCGGCCAGGTCCAGAAGCCGGTAGAAAACGCCGGCCTCAGCTTTGCAAACGTGCTCGGCAATGTCGCTTCGACCGCGCTGGACAATCTGAAGACCGCCGAAAGCAAGTCGATCGATGCCATCCAGGGCAAGGCCAACACGCGTGAAGTCGTGGATGCCGTCATGGAAGCAAACCAGTCGCTGCAGACCGCAATCGCCCTGCGCGACAAGCTGGTCTCGGCATATCTCGATATCTCGAAGATGCAGATCTAGTAGCGGACAAGGAACCTACCGATGAGAGCACTTTCCGTTGCAGCGACGGGCATGGATGCCCAGCAGACCAATCTTGAGGTCATCGCCCACAACATCGCCAACATCAACACGACCGGCTTCAAGCGCGGTCGCGCTGAGTTTTCTGATCTTCTCTACCAGACCGAACGTGCCCAGGGTGTGCCGAACCGTGCCAACCAGGCGATCGTGCCGGAAGGCGCCAATGTCGGTCTCGGTGTGCAGACCGCAGCTGTTCGCTACATCCACGAGCAGGGCGAACTGACCCACACGGAAAACAACCTCGATCTGGCCATTGTCGGTCGTGGTTTCTTCCAGGTGCAGTCGCCCGATGGCGGCACGATGTACACCCGCGCCGGTGCCTTCAACCAGAATGGCGACGGCCAGCTGGTCACCATCGAAGGTTATCAGGTTATCCCCAACATCACCTTCCCGGCTGATGTGACGGAAACCGTCATCAGCCGTACCGGTCAGGTCAGCGTTCGTATCGGCAACGCCACCGACTATACCGAGGTCGGCCAGCTCACGATGGCGAACTTTGCCAACGAAGCCGGCCTGAAGCCGCTCGGCGATAACCTCTATGCGGAAACGCCGGCATCGGGCGAAGCGGTCATCGCCGCTCCGGAAGATCCGGGCTACGGCTATCTCCGTCAGGGTTATCTCGAATCGTCCAACGTCGATGCGGTCAAGGAAATCACCGACCTGATCTCGGCGCAGCGCGCCTACGAGATGAATTCCAAGGTCATCACGACGGCCGACGAAATGGCCTCCATCGTCAGTAAAAACCTCAAGTAAACCCAAAAGGCAGGGCAGACATGATGTTTCGCCGGACACACGAAAATGCAGCAGGGATCGGTCGAAAGACGGTCCTTGCCCTTCTGTCGCTTCTCGCTGCGAGCCTGGCTATGCCGGCCGCAGCCGACATGGGCATGGCCGTCGTGCCGACGCGGATCATCTATCCGGGCGAGGAAATCGCCCCGTCTTCCCTCGATGTGGTCGAGGTGACCAACCCCAATCTCGCCGGCGACTTCGCGCGCTCCGTCGAGGAAGTCACGGGAATGATCACCAACCGCACGCTGCTGCCGGGCCGCACGATCCTCGTGTCGTCCCTGCGGGTTCCCTATCTGGTCAAACGCGGCGCCAATGTGCGCCTGACTTTCGGCATCGGCAATATGACCATTTCCGCATCCGGCTCGCCGCTGCAGAACGGTTCGGTCGGCGATGTCATCCGTGTCCGTAACATCGATTCCGGCCTGTCCGTCAGCGGCACTGTGATGGCCGACGGCACCGTGCAGGTGATGGCGAAATGATCATGAAGCGTATTTTAGCCCTTTCCCTCGCGATCGCGACCGTTTTCGGTCCCGTGCAGCCGGCCTTTGCCGATGCGGCCCGCATCAAGGATATTGCCTCGCTGCAAGCAGGTCGTGAAAACCAGCTGATCGGTTATGGTCTCGTCGTCGGTCTGCAGGGATCGGGCGACAGCCTGCGTTCCTCGCCGTTCACCGAGCAGTCCATGCGCGCCATGCTGCAGAACCTCGGCATTTCCACGCAAGGCGGCCAGTCGAGCGCCAAGAACCTCGCGGCCGTCATGGTGACCGCCAACCTGCCGCCATTTGCCAGCCCCGGCAGCCGTATCGACGTCAATGTCTCTTCGCTCGGCGATGCCACCTCGCTGCGTGGCGGTACGCTGGTGATGACCTCGCTGTCCGGCGCCGATGGCCAGATCTACGCCGTTGCCCAGGGCGCGGTCGTCGTGTCCGGCTTTCAGGCGCAGGGTGCGGCCGCAACGCTGACCGAAGGTGTCACCACATCCGGCCGCGTGCCGAACGGTGCCATCATCGAGCGCGAACTGCCGTCCAAGTTCAAGGATGGGGTCAATCTGGTCCTGCAATTGCGCAACCCCGATTTTTCCACCGCGCAGCGCATGGCCGATGCGGTCAACATGTTCGCTTCGCAGCGTTACGGCGGCCCGGTCGCGGAAGCCCGTGACAGCCAGGAAGTCATAATTTCCAAACCGCGCCAGGCTGACCTGACCCGGCTGATGGCCGAGATCGAAAACCTCATCGTCCAGACCGATACCCCCGCCAAGGTCGTCATCAATGAGCGCACCGGCACGATCGTCATCGGTGCGGATGTGAAGGTTTCACGCGTCGCCGTCAGCTACGGCACGCTCACCGTACAGGTCACCGAAACACCGCAGGTCATCCAGCCCGAACCGTTCTCGCGCGGCGAGACGGCGGTTCAGGAACAGACCGACATCATGGCGATGAAGGACGGCGGCCAGGTCGCCATCCTCAACGGTCCCGACCTGCGCACACTGGTTGCCGGCCTCAACAGCATCGGCGTCAAGCCGGACGGCGTCATCGCCATCCTGCAGGGCATCAAGTCCGCAGGTGCGCTTCAGGCGGAACTGGTGCTGCAATGACGGAGAAAAAAGCGATGTTCACGATCACGATTTCCGCATCGACCGTTCGCAAGCTTCTGGTCGCCGGGGTTGTTCTCGCCGCCGTGCCGCAGGTCAACGCGCAGCAGCAGGCTGAGCCGCTGGCGCCGACCACCGCCGACGATATCCAGCGTTTCTGCACCAATATCGCAGATCCGGCCCGCGACCAGCGTTACCTGCTTCAGAAGCAGGAACTGGAAAAACTGCAGTCCGACGTCGATACCCGCATCGCCACACTCGAAACCCGCAAGGCGGAATACGAGGACTGGCTTAAGCGCCGCAACGATTTCCTGAAGAATGCCGAGCTCGGTCTCGTTGACATCTTCAAGACGATGAAGGCCGATGCGGCAGCACCGCAGCTTGCGGAAATGAAGATAGAGATCGCAGCCGCGATCATCATGAAACTGCCGGCGCGCCAGTCGGGTCTGATCCTTGCGGAGATGGACCCGAAAAAGGCGGGCATGATCTCGACGATCATCGCCAGCGCGTCGAACCCCAATACTTCGAAGGACCGTACATGATGAAGCGTGCTTCAGCCCTCGTGGCCGTGATGTTTCTGGCCGGCTGCCAGAATCAGACGCTGAAGGAAATCGGCAACGCTCCGGCGATGAGCCCGATCGGCAGCGGCCTGCAATATGCGCAGGCGCCGCAGATGTCGTCCTATCCGAAGCAGCCGCGCCAGATGGCGAGCGGTTATTCGCTGTGGAGCGACAATCAGGCAGCCCTCTTTAAGGATGCCCGCGCGCTCAATATCGGCGACATCCTGACGGTCGAGATCAAGATCAACGACAAGGCCGATTTCGACAACGAAACCGACCGCAGCCGCACCAACTCAACCAGCCTCGGCTGGCAGGCCGGCGTCAAGAATTTCCTTGGCTTCAGCACAAATGCCGGAACTTCCGGCGATATGGGCACGGATTCGTCCAGCGAAAGCAACGGCAAGGGCACGATCAAGCGCGCTGAAAAGCTGAACCTGATGGTTGCCGCCGTCGTCACCGGTGTTCTCGAAAACGGCAATCTGCTGATCAGCGGTTCGCAGGAAGTGCGCGTCAACCACGAGATCCGTATCCTCAATGTCGCCGGTATCGCCCGTCCCAAGGACGTCGATTCCGACAACCAGATTTCCTACGACAAGATCGCCGAAGCCCGCATTTCCTACGGTGGCCGCGGCCGCATGACGGAAGTGCAGCAGCCGCCGATCGGCCAGCAGGTCGTCGACATGTATTCGCCCTTCTGAGTGGCAAAGCACGGATCGAAGGAACATGGCGATGGATGAGACGACGCCGGAAGATGGCCAGGCCAAGAAAAAAGGCGGCATGGTGATGACGATTGTCGGCGTGGCTGTTGTCACGCTGGCCGGCGCCGGTGGCGGCTGGGTTCTGGGCGGCATGATCGCCCCGCCACCGCCTGCAAAACCGGCAGCCGAGGCGCCAGCTGCGGCCGGCGGTCACGGCGAGGCGGGCAAGGAAGCGGCCGGCATCCAGCCGATCTCCACCGAAGCCAATGGTATCGTCCTGCTCGACCCGATCACCACCAACCTTGCCTATCCTTCGGACAACTGGGTGCGGCTGGAAGTGGCGCTGATGTTCCGCGGCCCGACAGACACGCCGCTGGCCCAGGAAATCCATCAGGATATCATGTCCTATCTGCGCACCGTTTCGCTGCAGCAGATCGAGGGCCCGCGCGGCTTTCAATATCTACGGGATGACCTTCAGGAACGTGTTGACCTGCGCGCGAAAGGCCGCGTATCGAAGGTGATGTTCAGAACCTTCGTGATTGAATGATTCGACTTCTCGTTCTGCTTGCCGTCATCGTCGCGGCACCGGGCCTGGCCCACGCACAGCAGTCGCCGGCAGATCTTCTCAATCTGCCGACTGACGGTTCTGCGGCCTCGTGGATTATTCGCACCTTTGGCCTTCTGACCGTTCTTTCGGTCGCGCCCGGCATCATGATCATGGTGACGAGCTTTCCGCGCTTCGTGATCGCCTTCTCCATTCTGCGCTCCGGCATGGGCATGGGCACATCGCCGCCGAACATGGTGCTGGTGTCGATGGCGATGTTCATGACCTTCTACGTCATGTCGCCCACCTTCGACCGTGCCTGGAACGAAGGCGTGCAGCCGATGCTGTCCAACCAGATCACCGAAGCCGAAGCCGTGCAGCGTATCGCCGAGCCGTTCCGTGTGTTCATGAGCGCCAATACGCGCGACAAGGACCTGTCACTGTTCGTCGATATCGCCCGCGAACGCGGCCAGTCGGTGGGAACGCCGGAACTGATCGATTACCGCGTGCTGGTGCCGGCTTTCATGCTGTCGGAAATCCGCCGTGGTTTCGAAATCGGCTTCCTGATCATCCTGCCATTTCTCGTCATCGACATGATCGTCGCCGCCATCACCATGTCCATGGGCATGATGATGCTGCCGCCGACCTCGATCTCGCTGCCCTTCAAGATATTGTTCTTCGTGTTGATCGACGGCTGGAACCTGCTTGTCGGCAGTCTGGTTCGTTCGTTTAATTGACGGGCGTCCGGGACATTTTTTGTCTCGAAAGGTTTCTGCTGCTGTAAGCCTCGGTACAGGTTGACCCGATAACGTGCCGGGAATTCAGTACTCCACAAGGCACATAAAATGGTTTCCCCTAGTTCGAGCCAGCTCGGTGCTGCGCTGATTTTCATGACGGGCCGCAACTGCGACCGTTATGTCAAACGTGCGATCGCCAGTATTGCCGAGCAGACGCTCGATGCTGTGCATATCCTGTTTATTGACGATGCTTCGACGGATGAGACGGCGAGTATCGCCCAGGCCGAATTGACGCGCCTCTTTCCCGACAAGCATACGCTCATCAGCAACGAGCTGCAGTATGGCAAGGCGAGAAACGCCTGGGAACATCTACGACCGCGGGCGGGCAAGACAGATTTCATAGCCGTCGTGGATGCCGACGACCAGCTGATATCCCCTACCATTCTGGAACGGATGCGGCAGTTCTATATCGCCGGCCACGATGTCGTGTGGACCAATTATGCGACAGACAGCGGTTTCATTGGCGGGAACAAAGCGCTCGACCCCAATGTGCCGCCTCGCCGGCAGGGATGGAAAACCAGCCATTTTTTCAGCTTTCGCGCCGAACTCCTGCTGACTGTTCCTGTTGAATATTTCCAGAACAGTCAGGGTGAGTGGCTGAAGGCGGCATGCGATATCGCTCTTGCCATGCCCATTCTTGATCAGACCAGGCGTTACAAGTTCATCCCGGAAAATGCCTATCGTTACACGGCAACCAATCCGGCCTCCCACCACAATATGGATCCGAATTCCAGAGGCCTCAATTCAACCATTCAGCAGAGTTCGGCCAAGGAGGTGTTTTCCAAGACGCCACTGCCGCTGCTGAGACCCCTCGTTGCCTCTAGCGGCATTGCCCAGAAAAGCGAAACGATGCAGCCTTCGAAACAAAGCCAGCCGATAGCTTTGGCGAACAAATCCTTGGCCTGGGACGAGCTGACCAGCAAGACATTGATCGAGCGTCATCCTTCCCTGCTCAAGGCCATCGTTTTTGCCGGCGAAGCACAACTCGCACCGTTGCAGATTCTGGGGCTGAGCGAACTTCTCTTGGCCTATGGCGGAGATGCGAAAATACTGCATATCGGCGCGACCAGGTCTGCTTTGGTACTTGCGGCCTTGACGGAAGGAAGCGGGCGTTCGCTGACATTCATGTCGACCTCGGCGCCCGAAGCGGATGAACTTACACACCGGCTTGCTCTCTGCGGCTTTTCCGATGTCGAGGTCGTTCAAACACCGCTCGTCACTCATACGCTCGGAAAAATCGAGGGTGCGTTTCCCGATGTGCAGGTGCTCAAGGCCGAGCAGAGTTTCAACTTCATCCTCGCGGATCTGTCACCCAGCCTGCCGGAGGGCAGCGCGCTCGTTTCGCTGCCTGCTTTGGCAGAGCGTTTTTCACGTGAAGGTTTTGTGTTCGGTTTGATCGGCGTCTCCAGGGACGTGGAAGAACAGGCATTGTCGTCCTGGAAGGCGAACGGAACCGGGCTGAAATTTTGCTCCAACGCAATCGGTGGCTCGGGCTTGCTGGTCTCCGCAGGTCGTTGACTACAAATCCTTGCCCGGAAAACACATGATCGGATAACCGATGACTGAAAACAAGATTACGCCGCGGTTCGATAGTCAGGACGTCGTCTATCGCAGTGAAGACCTTTCCATGGATGCCGGTCTTGATCAGACGTTGAAGGATTATTTCAATCCGGAAGCGCAGATGTCACCGATACAGATCGAAGCCGTGTCCGCGGCCATCATGTCGCGCCGGCCTGGTTGCAATATGCTGGTTTTCGGACTCGGTAATGACAGCCCTGTATGGGCCAACCTGAATAAAAGCGGCTACACCCTGTTCATCGAAAACGCGCCGGGCTGGGTTTCGAAAATGGTCGGCCAGTTTCCGTATCTCAATGTCGAGGTGGTGGATTATCCCACCACCGTTTCGCAATCCATGCGAGATCCGATCAAGACGATGGCATCAATGGAGATCCCGGCATTCCTGACCGAGCGCAAATGGGACGTCATCCTGGTCGATGGTCCGATGGGATATCGTGAAGATCTGCCGGGTCGCGCCCTGCCGATCTACTGGGCTTCGAAAGTATGCAAGGATTCGACACATATTTTCGTCGACGACTACGAGCGTGACGTCGAGAAATTCTACGCGGACTTCCTTTTCATGGCGCGTAAGCCAAACCGCAGCGTGGTTTTGCCTCGCCCTGCCAAACCGCGTCTGAATGCCAGCGAGATGCTCTGGTTGTTCGGTGTGTCCGAGGCCTTGAAGACCGCAGGTTAAGAGACTGCCTTTGCCGGTCCTGATCGGCAGAGCATCAGCGTAATGAAATGAATGCCGGCTGGTAACCTTGGTTGCCGGCCGTTGTTCTTTTACCCTGCGGGACGTGATGCCCAAATGCATGAAGCCGAAAACCGCGGGCGGTTTTCGGCTTCATGCACGGCTCTTGTTCGTGCGGGGTGGCTACGCGCCGAAGCGACCTTCGCGTGGCGGCATCGCCGGCACGTCGATATGGGTGGGAGCAAGTCCCTTTCGAGCGCGATCGGCCATCATCTCGAAAGCGGCTTCGAGATGGCGACAATAGCGCTCGGAATCAAATAGCGGCTTTTCGAAACGGTTTTTATCCAGTCGCTCGCTGTATTCCACCGCCTTCTGCGGGTTTTCATAAAGCTCTACGGCCAGACGGAAATACTCGTTTTCGTTCCTGGCGACCATTTCCGGCAAGCCGATCGCGCGCAGCAGGCTTTCCGTCACGCGCGAGGAAAAATGGGTGCCTTTTTTCGTCAGCACGGGAAGGCCGGCCCAGAGTTGCTCGGATGTGGTCGTATGGCCGTTACAAGGGAACGGATCGAGGCCGACATCGGCGAGCGTGATGCGCGACAGATGTGCTTCGTAAGGCACCATCTTGGTAAAGACGATGCGGGAAGCATCAATGCCCGACGAGGTGAATTTACGCAGGATATTGGTCTCTGCCTCGCGCGATTTGACCATCACCCACAGCACGCTTTTGGGCGTCGCCTTGAGAATGCGGATCCACAGGTCGATCGTTTCCATCGAGATTTTGCGCGTCGCGTTGAACGAGGCGAAGACGAAAGCATCCTCCGGCAGACCGGCTTCGGCACGGGTGAACATATCCGTCCTGGCTTTGGCCTGGTTGGGATTGTTCGGTTGGTAGTTTTCCGGCAGACGGCAGAACTTTTCCCAATAATGCGGTTTGGATTTGTCGGGTAACACCGAATTGTCGCCGATGATGTAGTCGAGATCGACATTGACGGTGGTGCCAGGGAAGCCCAGCCAGGCAACCTGCACTGGCGCGGCGACCTGATTGAGGATGAAGGCACGTCCGCCGCGGGTATGGCCCTTCATCTCGACCAGAATGTCGATATCGTGGTCGCGGATTGTCTGGGCGGCTTCTGCATTGGTCATGTCCCTGATGGAAACGACCTTGCCCCATTTCTCGCGGGATGCGCCATCCATCAGATGTTTCGGGTCGGTGTAGCAGAAAAGGGTGATGTCAAAACGATCGCGGTCATGCGCCTCCAGCACGGCGCCGCACAGTTTCATCGTGGCATGATGCTGCCAGAAATCCGAGGACAGATAACCGATGCGGATTTTCTTGCCCCATGCGTGCGGTGTGGTCAGGCGCTTCTCAGGATTGCCGGCCGGGAAGGCGTCGGCGATATGGCCGATTTTCTTGTTGATCGCTTCATCGCCCAGCCACATCAAATTGTAGAAGGGGGAATCGACCCGCATCAGCTTCTGGGTGTCGTTTTTGAGAATGCGCGCCAATTGCGGCTGAAGCCGCTGCATTTCCTCGTAATTATTGATCTCGCGATGGGAGACCAGATGCGCCATGATGACGGGCAGGCTTCTCGGCATTTTGGCAAGCAGGGCACCCAGTGCCGCGCGTTCGGTATTGTCTTCAGGAGAGCCTGTCAGAAGAAGGAAAGCGAGATTGTTGTGTTTGCTATCTTCGCTGGCCGCCAGCACCGGCAGGAATGCCCGTGTGACTTCCTTTTCGCCGCGCTTGTAAAGCAGGCTGACGATCATGAAGGCAAGATCGGCATCCCTGCCAGCCCGTTGCAGAAGCGGCAGGCCGAGGCTGAGAGCGAGATCGTCCTGACCGATCTCGATATAAAGCTTCATCGCCTCGATATAATAATCTTCGGAGCTTGAACCGCCCTGTTCCGCGGCGAGCGTATAGGTGCGTGCCGCGTCCTCCTTGAAGCTGAGGGCAACAAGGGTTTTTGCCAGGAGGGCGTATGTCTCGGCGTCCTTCGAATAATCCAGCAGCCTGTTGAGGGCGCCCAACGCGTCGGTATAGCGACCGCATTGAAAACTTTTGGAAGCATCGGCAAACAGGGTCTGCGGGGTCAACGGTAAACTCCACGAATTATGGTTTACAAAGAGTAACCGCCGGCAAAAACGCGGAATACTCCCAGTTTTCAGCCATAATCGGCCAAGCTTGCTCGAAGCCGGTGCCTCGCGACGGGAAAACGATCGCATTTATGATTTATCGCAAGCGCCCGCTTAAGGAATCCGAAATCATTGTTTGCGAGTGTCAGCCTCACATGACGGGTTTGGTTTTCTCCAGCGGGAGGAGCCGAGTGGGCATGAAGCCAGACGTCATCGCCGGTAATTACAGCCCGGTATGTCCCCCACCGTATTCTGTTTAAAAGGGACTAAATTCTATGACCAGCATTCTCACCAACGCCGGTGCAACCGCCGCTCTGTCCACGCTCCGTTCGATCAACTCGGACATGGAGACCACCCAGAGCCGCATCTCGTCGGGCTACAAGGTCGAAACCGCTTCGGACAACGCTGCTTACTGGTCGATCGCCACCACCATGCGTTCGGACAACAAGTCTCTCTCCACCGTTCAGGACGCTCTCGGCCTCGGCGCTGCCACGACCGACGTAGCCTACACGGCTCTGGAAGCTTCGATCGACGTCGTCGACGAGATCAAGGCCAAGATCACCGCCGCTTCCGAGCCGGGCGTTGACAAGGACAAGATCCAGAAGGAAATCACCCAGCTCCAGGACCAGCTGCGTTCGATCGCCAAGTCGGCATCGTTCTCCGGCGAAAACTGGGTCTACCAGGACGAAACCAACGTTGCCGGCACGCAGTCGATCGTTGGTTCGTTCAACCGTGACTCTGAAGGCAATGTCAGCCTGACCACGCTCGACTTCGACACCTCGAAGTCCTCGCTGATCCAGGTCGACTCGGCTGGCGCTGACGTCACCACCGCTGGCGGCGGCCTGTTGTCCTCCGTTATCGTTTACACGGACGAAGAAGGCAGCACGGCAACGACCGGCTTCTCGGTTCTGTCGCTCGACGTCAGCACTGACGACCTGACCGAAGCCCTGAAGGCAATTGATACGGTTCTGCAGGACATGACGGATGCAGCTGCTGACGTTGGTTCGATCAACAGCCGTATCGACATGCAGACGGACTTCGTCGCCGACCTGATGGACTCCATCGACACCGGCGTCGGCAAGCTCGTCGATGCGGACATGAACGAAGAATCGACCCGCCTCAAGGCTCTGCAGACGCAGCAGCAGCTCGGCATTCAGTCGCTGTCTATCGCCAACTCCTCGACGCAGAACATCCTGTCGCTCTTCCAGTAAGATCGATTTCATCTGCAAGAATAAGATCGCGCTCCTCCGGGGCGCGATTTTTTTTGTTCTGGTGCTCTGCACCATCGAGCCTCTCTGGGAAAATCAACGGGAATCGTAACTTCCTGACAATATTAAGAATATCGCTTGTTCGATTTACCCTTCGTTAAGGACGTTATGGTTAATTGGTCTCACTCAAGAGGGTGCGTTACGGCGAAAACAAGTCGAGACGAGCATGATGCAGCTCACCCCTTGCCGGAGAGAAACCGGAGTCTGTTTTATCAAAATCAGTTCGTACTGAGAGGCATCAATTCATGACCAGCATCATCACAAACACCTCGGCTATCGCCGCCCTGTCGACCCTCCGTTCGATCAACACCGACATGGAGACCACCCAGAGCCGCATTTCGTCGGGTTACGAAATCGAGACTGCCAAGGACAACGCTGCCTACTGGTCGATCGCGACGACGATGCGTTCGGACAACAAGGCACTCTCCACCGTACAGGATGCTCTCGGCCTTGGCGCTGCCACGTCCGACGTTGCCTACACCGCTCTGGAATCCTCGATCGACGTCGTCGACGAAATCAAGGCCAAGATCACCGCTGCTTCCGAGCCGGGCGTTGACAAGGACAAAATCCAGAAGGAAATCACCCAGCTTCAGGACCAGCTGCGCTCGGTTGCCAAGTCGGCATCGTTCTCCGGCGAAAACTGGGTTTACCACGACGAAGTCAATGCTGCGGCAACCGAATCGATCGTCGGTTCGTTCAACCGCGACGCCCAGGGCAATGTCAGCCTGACCACGCTCGACTTCGACACCTCGAAGTCTTCGCTGATCCAGGTCGACTCGGCTGGTGCTGACGTCACCACTGTTGGCGGCGGTCTGCTGTCTTCCTACATCGAATACATCGATGCCGACGGCACCACGGCAACCACCGGCTTCTCGGTTCTGTCGCTCGACGTCAACACTGACGATCTGACCGAGGCGCTGAGCGCAATCGACACGGTTCTCCAGGACATGACGGACGCAGCCGCTGACGTTGGTTCGATCAACAGCCGTATCGACCTGCAGGCCACTTTCGTCGCCGACCTGATGGACTCCATCGAAACCGGCGTCGGCAAGCTGGTCGACGCGGACATGAACGAGGAATCGACCCGCCTCAAGGCTCTGCAGACGCAGCAGCAGCTCGGCGTTCAGGCTCTGTCGATTGCCAACTCCGCTTCGCAGAACATCCTCACGCTGTTCCAGCAGTAAGCTTCACAAATCTCGAAAATTCGAAAGGTCGCGCCAACAGCGCGGCCTTTTTTCGTTGGTGTCTGAAGAGATATAGTGTCGGTTATCGGTTTTTTCTGTCGAAAGCGGCTTCGAAACTGGTCCGAAGCTTAACCCGGCCTTAATCTAGGTTAAAAAACCGTATTGCATTAACACCTCATTAACCATATCAGCGTTAACCGTACATTAAGAACGTACGGGCCGGTCAACAGGGCAAAATGTCTGACCGGTGAGCATGACGCTTCCGCACGTTGCCGGCACCGCTCCGGTATGTCCCGTTATCCTCCAGGGGCATTTTCTCCAGATGACCAGCATTCTTACCAATACCGGCGCCATGGCGGCGCTGCAGACCCTGCGTTCGATCAACTCCGACATGGAGACGACGCAGAACCGGATTTCCTCGGGTTACCGGGTCGAAACCGCCGCAGACAACGCTGCCTACTGGTCGATTGCGACCACGATGCGGTCTGACAATTCGGCTCTCTCCACCGTGGAAGATGCCCTCGGCCTCGGCGCTGCCAAGACGGATACCGCCTATACGGGTCTGGAATCCGCTATCGACGTCGTGACTGAAATCAAGTCGAAGATCACCGCTTCCCGCGAGCCGGGTGTCGACAAGACGAAGATCGACAAGGAGCTTTCGGAGCTCAAGAACCAGCTGTCCTCGATTGCCGAATCCGCCTCGTTCTCTGGTGAGAACTGGCTCTACAACACGGCAACGGCCGGTATGCCGACCAAGGAAATCGTCGCCTCGTTCAACCGTTCCACGGATGGTTCGGTGTCGCTGACCACCTTGAATTACGACGCAGCAGAATCGGTCATGATCGATACGTCCAGCGCCGGCCGCGGCATCCTGACCAAGGACTGGACGATCACGGATGAGACCGGCGCCACCATGGGGACCTACTTCCTCATCGATGCCGGTTCCACCGATCCGGCGACCGGTACCGAAATCAAGCTTGACGAAACCACCACCGACACCGAAGTCGACGGCATGCTGAATGCGGTCGAACAGATGTTGCAGCAGCTGACGGATTCGGCCGCCAACCTCGGTGCGGTCAGCAGCCGTATCGATCTGCAGACCACATTCGTCTCGACCCTGATGGATGTGATCGACAAGGGCGTGGGACGACTGGTCGATGCGGATATGGATGAAGAATCGACACGCCTGAAGGCACTGCAGACACAGCAGCAGCTCGGCATCCAGGCACTCTCGATCGCCAACACCAACGCCCAGAACATCCTTACGCTGTTCCAGCAGTAAGCCATTGCCATATGCTGCAGCGCCATCCGCGCGTCATTTCAGACGCGTGGCGCTGCAGGGGAGGCGGCCGGCTTCCCATTTTTCTTTTCCTTGTTTTATCGCCGAGCCCCGGTCATCGGCAACGGCGATGCTGGACCGCGCTTTTGCCCTGTCGCGGTCCAGCACCTTCATTTTCGCACAAGTTTGACCGCTTAGGTTTGCCGCAAATGTTACCTGCAGGAGGCTTGTTTGCCACTTGTCAGTAATCCGCTCTTAATCGGGACAGCGCAATGATTGCAGTGGCGAATTCCCGGTCTCACCTCGCATGCGCATGCGGTTGGACCGGATATCAGGGCAAAGTTCACGGAGTACACGCATGAGCGCGTCGATCGCCCGTTACCTCAAGGATTTTGGTGAGCCGCAGCCGGCTCCCGCCATGCTGACACCCGAATTCGATCTCGGCGGCATGAGTGATGATTTCGACTTTCCCGCCGTCGAGGAAGAACCGGCAGTGGATGTCGCGGCCGAGCGTGCCGAGGCGCATGCCGAGGGGTTCGAGGCTGCCCACGCCGAGGTCATGCAGAAATGGGCAGATGACAAGCAGGCTCTCGAGGCCGCTCATGCCGCCGAGATTGCAGCCCTGCGCGAACGTTACGAGACACAGGCTGCCGAGAAGATCGAGGCAGGCCTGAATACCATTGCCGCACGGCTTGCCGCGGCGATCGGTGAACAGACGGCCGGTGCACTTGTGCCATTCCTCGAAGAATCGCTGGCCAACAAGGCCGTAGACGAACTGGCGGATCTCATCCGCAAGGCCATGTTCGATGGCGACATCGGTACGATCACCGTGTCCGGGCCGGGCGAAATGTATGAAAAACTGAAAACGGCGCTCGGTTCCGATGCGCCGGTTCTGCGTCATGTCGAAGCCGATGATCTCGATCTCTCGGTCGATATCGATGGCAGCGTACTCGTCACCCGGCTGTCTGCCTGGGCGGCGAGCCTGAGAAAGGTGCTCGGATGAGCGACAATCACCACCACGGCAAGAACGAGATCATCGTCGTCAAGAAGCACAGCGGTGGCCACGATGCCCACCACGGCGGTGCGTGGAAGATCGCCTATGCGGACTTCATGACGGCAATGATGGCTTTCTTCCTGGTCATGTGGCTCGTCAACGCTGCCAACGAGGAAACCAAGGCTTCGGTCGCCAGCTATTTCAATCCGATCAAGCTGTCCGACGAGACCCCGGCCAAGAAGGGGCTTGAAAAGCCCGTCGATACGTCGGAAGGCCAGGAAAAGAAGGACCGTTCGCAGGTCAAGGCCGACGAGGGGCATACTGTCGGCTCCGCCGCGGCGACCGGCGAAGACCTGACCTCCAGCGCCGGTGACCAGCAGAATTATTCGGAAGCCGATTTCTTCGAAAACCCGTATTCCGTTCTGGCCGAGATCGCCCAGGAAGTCGGACAGCAGGCCAATGTAAGCGCCAAGGGCGAGGGCGGTGCATCGACCTCCGGTCCCGCGACCGGCGCCGATGGCGGCGAAGCCTATCGTGATCCCTTCGATCCGGATTTCTGGACCAAGCAGATCCAGGTGATCCGCGCCGAAGGCACCGAGACCAAGAGCGAGGCCGCCGCAAAAACCGAGGCTGAAAAGGCCGCCGAGGCGCAGTTGCACCAGCAGCAGGCCAGCGCGGAGCCGGTCGATCCGTCGAAGCCCGTCGAAATGCTGCCGGAAACGCCGAAGGCACCGCAGACGCAGGCCAAGGACCAGTCGGCAGACCAGATTGCCACTGTTGTTCCGCAGCCGCGCCCCGATCCTTCGCAGGTGAAGCAGGATGCTGCCGAGCCGCAGGCAAGCGCCGAGGAGAAGAAGCAGGCGGAAGAATTGCGTGAAGCCATCGAGCAGCAGATCGCCGGCATTTCCGGCCGTCTTGCCGAAGGCCTCGAAGTGACACCGTCCGAAGGCGGATTGCTGGTGACGATTTCCGACCAGAACAACACGCCGATGTTCAATCTGTCATCTGCCGTGCCGCGCCGCGAAATGGTTCTGGCTATGGAAAAGATCGGCCAGATCCTCAAGGATCGCAAGGGTGACGTCGTCATCCGCGGTCATACCGACGGCCGACCGTTCACAACCGAAGGCAATGACAACTGGCGCCTGTCGTCGGCGCGTGCGCACAGCGCCTATTTCATGCTGGTCAAGGGTGGACTTGAGGAAGATCGCGTCAAGCAGATCTCCGGTTTCGCCGATCGTCGCCTGCAGGTGCCGGATGATCCGTTCGCGGATTCCAACCGTCGTATCGAGATCCTTCTCGAAGCAGCCAAGGGGTAATCATGGCGCGCCTTCCGCATCGTCTTTTATGGCTGGCTTCGGTCGCCTTTGCAGCGGTATCGCTGCAAAGCGCTTCCGCGCAGCAGGAAGGCGAAAACCTTGCTCCATACCAGATGCTGCGGTCGCTCCAGTTCGTGCAGGATACGGTCGTTACCGGCGATCATTCCGCCGGCGAGATGCAGCGTTACATGATCGGGGCGATCGACAAGCGTCTGCGTTCGGTCGATCCATCCGTCTATTCCGATCCACGCAATGTCGATGCGGCGCTGATCTATGCGATGAGCGGCGGCAATCCGTCGACACTCGAATACCTCGTCTCCCGAGATGTTGCCGGCAATTTCGACAACCGTGTTTCCGATGTCCTGCGCAAATATCTGGCCGGTCAGGGCATGCTGGTGGCCAATTCTCTGAAGGCCATGGTGCCGGAATACAGGAACGAACGGATCGGTCCCTACCTGGCGCTGGTGGCTGGCAATGTCGCCATCACCAACACGCCGCTCGAAGCGCTTGAACTTTACGACTGGGCGCGTTTGACGGCGCCCGGCACGATCGTGGAGGAGGCGGCCCTGCGCCGTTCCGTCTCGATCGCCGTCGAGGCCGATATGGTCGACAAGGGGCTGGCCTATTCGCGCAAATATGCGCGGCGTTATGTTCATTCGCCTTATGCCAGTCAGTTCGCCGATCTTTTCGTGCTTCTGGTGGTGCGCCATTACGGTAAGGAAATTGCCGCGCCCGATATCGAAGGCACGCTTGCCTTCATGGATGCCGATCGCCAGCGCGAAGTCTATCTGCGCATCGCGCGTCAGGCGGCGATTGCCGGCAAGAACGATCTGGCCCGTTATGCATCCGAACAGGCAACCGGCATCAAGGGCGGCGCGGACGACCGTAACGCCGAACAGCTGGCCCGCCTTTATGGTGGCATGGCCGAT
The DNA here is from genome assembly GCF_004343585.1 of Neorhizobium sp. JUb45. Classification (GTDB taxonomy): domain Bacteria; phylum Pseudomonadota; class Alphaproteobacteria; order Rhizobiales; family Rhizobiaceae; genus Neorhizobium. The sequence goes on from NZ_SLYW01000002.1 coordinate 96,030, forward strand.
ATTCCGAGCGACAAGGTCGGTGATGCGATGAAAGCGATCACCGATCTGCCGGAGGAGACCTTGTCTCCGGCGGATCAGGCGTTGCGGGCGGCGGCACAGGCCATCGCCGATGCGGTGGTTCGTCCTCCTGTCGCAGCGAATGTCAGCGCCGAAAGCCTGGAGCAAGACACAGGCGTCAATGTCGTGCCAACACAAGACTCGGTCCCCAAAACCGCGTCATCCGCCAATGATGTGAGCGGATCAGGCTCTGCCCCCGGTGCAACACCGGCAGGTAACGCGACGAAGTACGATGCCGACTTCCAGACCTATGTCGATAGGGGCCGTTCGACACTGACTGCGATCGACGATCTGCTGAAGGAAGAAGGTACTTTGCAATGATCAATGCTGAGGTGACGGCAAGGACCGGTGCGTCTGACGCGACCGGTGCGGTGAGAGGCTTTGCCGGAAAACAGGGCAGCGAAGGCGAAAAGAGCGGATTTTCCGATGCGCTCTCCAACGTCGGCGGCGGCTCCCGCAAGCATGATGACAGCGCTTCCAAAAGCGAGGCTGAAACGCCGGAAAATCTGGCGGAAGGCGCGGAAGGGACTGAGGATACGGTTCCATCCAAGGGGAATGACGTACTGGACCTGACGGCCCGCGTCCTCTTCGGCAAAACGGTAGAGACCGGGCGCGGCTCCACATCCGTCAAGGACGTTCTTGGCGAGAGCAAGACGGCTGCGCAGACGACGGACGGCAAGGATGCCGCCGCAATCTTCGTGGACGCCAAGCCTGCCAAGGTCGATGCCACAACCTCTTCCAAAACCACCAAGGCGAAGGCCGCCGAAGACACCGAATCGAAAACCGATGAAAAAGTGTCCGACACCGATGATACTGTTGCCGCAGGCAATGAGACGGGCCTGAGCGAGGTTCTCTCGCTTCTGGCCGGCGGAGCGGCTGTCGAAACCGTTGCAAACACCACTCCACGCCAGACTGGTCAGGTGCGTGAACGCGGGGAAACGCGTGGCGACAAGACAGTTGGATCGGCCACGGAAGGGCGTTCAGCACAGGCATCCTCGGCGTCCAAGGCTTCCGATGAACTCGAAATGCCTACGGATAGCGATGCTGCCCTTGTGGACGAGCGTACGTTCCGGCTTTCGTCCGGGCGCGGAACCGGCCAGAGCGTCGATATGAAGATCGGCACCGATGAGCAGGGCAAGGTCGGCTTCGAGGCGAAGGCTGCCGGAAACGGCAATGCCGAAAACGTCGTCGTGCTCGATTCGCGTCGTTTTCTCGGTTTCGGCCAGAGCGCCAATGGCGCGGCTTTGACCGCCGCCATGTCCGACGACAAGACTTGGGCCGCCGCGATGAGTTCCGGCGCCTCGCTGGGCGATCCGCTGGCATCCAGCACCAGCAATGTCGTCAATACACTCAAGCTGCAGCTCAACCCGCATGACCTCGGCTCCGTCACGGCCACGTTGCGGCTGACAGGCGAAACACTCAGTGTTCATCTGACGGTCGAGAACCACGCCGCTCATCGGGCCCTCAGCGACGACAGTTCCGGCATGATCGAGGCTTTGCGCTCGCAGGGCTTCTCCGTCGATCAGGTCACCATCAGCGTGGCATCCACCACCCAGTCGGATACGTCCGGCCAGCAGCAACAGCAGTCCGGCCAGTCGGCACAGCAGCAGGCGGCCGCGAATGAAGGACGTCAGGGCAATGGTGCTGCACGCGAGCAGAACCAGGCCAATGGTCAGTCCACGACAGGCGAAAGCGCAAGAGGCACGAATGAACCGGTATCCGACACTGTCGCTGCTGGCAACGCTCGCCCTGATCAGCTCTACCTCTGACGCGCCAAAGGCGGCTGGTCTCTTCTCCACGCCGGCACCATCGGCGCAGGCTGTTGCACCGGTCCCCGCGGCCATCCAGCCCCCCTCGGTCACCCGGCCCAAGGTCAGTGCGCAACCGCCTGCCGCCGGCTCAGGGGTCTGTGAGGCGGTGATCCAGGCTGCTGCCGCCAAATACGGCATACCGGAAGGTATTCTCTATTCTGTCGGGCTGACGGAAACCGGGCGCAAGGGAAGCCTTTATCCCTACGCCATGAACATCGAGGGCAAGGCATTTTTCCCGCCAAGCCAGCAGGAGGCGATGCAGAAGTTCCGGGAGGCGCGCAGTGAGGGCAAGAAGCTGATCGACATCGGCTGCATGCAGATCAATCACCATTTCCATGGCGAAAATTTTGCGTCGGCAGAGCAGATGTTCGATCCTCGCCTCAATGTCGAGTATGCCGCGAAGTTTCTCAGCAACCTTCATAACCGCCACGAGACCTGGACGATGGCGGTAGCAAGATACCACGCCGGACCCAATAACGACCCCGCCCAGAAGCGCTATGTCTGCCGCGTCATCTCCAATCTGGTTGCAACCGGCTATGGTAGCTGGACCGGAACAGCCTCTCAATTTTGCCGTGGATGACTATTCTCGGTTGATTGACCGTTGTCGATTTCGAGCGGTTGGTAACGATGTTCACGTTTTGGCCCCTGTACCTCTCGCAAGGCTAAATTTAGGCATCGTTAACTTTTTCCACTGAAAATTTGTATCGACCTTTGATGGACCCACTACATCTAGTGCAAATCGCGTGGCCGATCTTAATCAACTATTAAATTCTATGGTTAATTTTACCCAGTTGTTCGGGATTCGCTCGATTCGTACTCATGGCTCATCGAGGTGCCACAAGTGATTCGGAGGCGGACGAATGATCGTAGTGGTTGATGAACGTGAACTGGTGAAAGAGGGATACACATCCCTGTTTGGACGTGAGGGCGTGCCCTCTACTGGGTTTGATCCCAGCGAGTTCGGTGAGTGGGTCAACACAGCAGCGGATACCGACATTGCGGCGGTGGAAGCATTTTTGATTGGACAGAGCGATCGTGCTCTCGAACTGCCGCGGGCCATCCGCGATCGTTCGCAGGCTCCGGTGATCGCGGTTAGCGACCAGCATTCGCTGGAAGCAACACTTGCGTTGTTCGACAGCGGCGTCGACGACGTGGTGCGCAAACCTGTCCATCCCCGCGAGATCTTGGCTCGCGCAGCGGCGATCCGTCGCCGTCTGAAGGCACTGTCCACCCATACGGATGTCGGCGCGATCCGCGTCTTCTCCGATGGTCGTGATCCGGAAATCAACGGCGAAATTTTTGCCTTGCCGCGCCGCGAGCGCCGCATTCTGGAATATTTGATTGCCAACCGTGGCCGTCGCGTTTCGAAGACCCAGATCTTCAACGCCATCTACGGCATCTTCGACGAAGAGGTCGAAGAGAACGTCGTGGAAAGCCATATCAGCAAGCTTCGCAAGAAGCTTCGCAAGAAGCTCGGCTTCGATCCTGTCGATTCCAAGCGCTTCCTGGGCTATTGCATCGACTGGAACTAACTATCAGATTTATTTAGAAAAAAAGGCCGGTGTCCGAAAATGGAGACCGGCCTTTTTCGTTTCTGAAAATGTGAACACGTTCTGATCGAAACCATCCTCAAAGGCCAAAACAGACAGCTTCACGCAAGGCCCGTCATCTAGGGTCACCACTATAGGCAAAACGAGGATTTGAGATGAGCCTTTACGGAACTATGCGGACGGGTGTGTCCGGGATGAATGCGCAGGCAAACCGGCTCAGCACGGTTGCCGACAACATCGCCAACTCGAGCACCGTCGGCTACAAAAAGGCCTCGACGCAGTTCTCGTCGATGATCCTGCCGTCTTCGAACGGCTCGTACAATTCTGGTGGCGTCAACACCACGGTTCGTTATTCGATCAACGACCAGGGTTCGTTCACCTACACCACTTCCTCGACCGATCTTGCCATCAACGGCGAAGGTTTCTTCATCGTCAGCGGCTCCGACGGTTCTAACTACCTGACCCGCGCCGGCAATTTCGAAGTGCAGCCTGACGGCTCGCTGATGAACGCAGCCGGCTTCACGCTGATGGGCTACCCCTATTCATCGACCACCGACCCGACCATCGTCATCAACGGTTTCGACGGTCTTGAGGAAGTCAACGTTCAGGCTGGCGGCATGAGCTCGACGCCTTCGACGACCGGTGTCGTCTCGGGCAACCTGCCGTCTGGTGAAGCAGTCGGTTACACGAAGTCGTCCTCGCTCGTCGCTTATGACAGCCAGGGCAACTCCCGTCTGCTCGATCTTACCTACACCAAGAATGCAGACAACGAGTGGACGCTTGACGTCAGCTACAAGGACGACGTCGGCACCGTAAACGCGCTGGGCACGTATGCACTGGAATTCGATTCCACCGGCAAGCTCACCACGCCGGCATCCGGCACGATCTCAACCACTGGCCTGACTATTGCCGGTGCTCAGCTGAATGGTCTCGATATCGACCTCAGCGACATGTCGCAGCTCGGTGCCGCCTATTCGATCAAGGGCAATATCAACGGCCAGGCGGCCAGCGCCGTCGACAAGGTCGAGATCAGCGAAGATGGTATCGTTTCCATTCTCTACAAGAACGGCCAGTCCATGCCTGCCTATCGTATCGCGATGGCAAGCGTGCAGAGCCCGAACAACCTGACGCCGCGCGAAGGCAACGTCTATTCGCAGAGCAATGACTCGGGCGTTATCGTCATGGGTTATGCCGGAAACAGCGGTTACGGTTCGATCCTCTCGGGCGCGCTGGAAGATTCCAACGTCGATATCGCCGAAGAACTCACCGGCATGATCGAATCGCAGCGCAACTACACCGCAAACTCGAAGGTCTTCCAGACCGGTTCCGAATTGCTCGAAACCCTGGTCAACCTGAAGAGATAAACCGCGGGAATGACACCCGCAAAGGTTAGATAAATGTCGATTAGTTCAGCGATTTCCACTGCCCAGCAGATCTTCAACAACACCGGCACGCAAACGGCGGTGACGTCGACGAACATCGCCAATACCCAGAACGCCAACTATGCGAAGCGCACTGCGGTCCTGGTGAGCAATGGCAGCGGGGCGCTGGTCGCCACGACAACGCGCGAACAGAACGAACCTTTGCTACGACAGACCATCGCCAGCACATCGCTGGCGAGTGGTCAGGCTACTCTGGCGACGGGTCTCGAAGAGATCCGCAGCCTGCTCGGCGGCAACGACTACGAAACGTCGATGAGCACGAAGATGACGACGTTGCTCAACAACCTCGGCGCCTACGCGGCCAAGCCGAGCGAGTCGACCCTTGCTGCCACGGTCGTGTCGTCTGCCCAGGATGTCGTTAATACGCTGAACACGACCTCTACCGAACTGCAGGCAATCCGCGCCAGGGCGGATGCGCAGATCAAGACGCAGGTCGATGACCTCAACAACCTGCTTGCCCAGTTCGAGACTGCCAATACGGCCGTCATGCAGGCCGCAGCGGTAGGCAAGCAAAACAACGACGCGCTCGATACGCGCGACACTCTGGTCAAACAGATCTCGGAGATCGTCGGTGTTTCCTCGACTGTTCGCGTCGGCAATGACATGGCGCTGTACACGAGTGATGGCACGACCCTGTTCGAAACCATTCCGCGCGCCGTCAGCTTTACCGCCACCAAGACCTATACCGCAGCAACGGACGGTTATGCTGTCACCATCGACGGTGTCGCGGTCAAGGCCGGCGTCGGCGGCGATACCAGTGCCAGCGGTTCGCTGCAGGCGCTGCTGCAGATCCGCGACGAGGTTGCCCCGACCTACCAGAGCCAGCTCGACGAGATTGCGCGCGGCCTGATTGTTGCCTTCGCCGAAACCGGCCCGAACGACGATCAGCCGGCAATGGCCGGTCTCTTCACGAATGGTGTCGACAGCACGGTCGATGATACCGGTCTGGCACAGGTCGGGCTTGCGGCTGCCATATCCGTTAACACTGATGTCAAAGACACGCCGACTCTGCTGCGTGACGGCGGTATCAATGGAACAGCTTATGAATGGAATCCGACGTCGGCCAGTGGTTATTCGACGCTGATCGACCATTATTCGCTGACAATGCAGGCCAAGCGGACTTTCGACGAGACCACAGGCGTTGGCGGCACCGATATCGACCTGATGTCCTATGCATCGGACTCGACCGGCTGGCTCGAAGCCCTGCGCAGTTCATCGACCACGGCCACCGAAACCAAGTCCGCAATGCAGTCTCGCGCTGCGGAAGCCCTGTCCAGTGAGACGGGTGTCAGCCTCGATGAAGAGCTTTCGCTGCTTCTCGACATCGAGCAGTCCTACAAGGCAGCAACGAAGCTCGTAAGTACCATCGATGAAATGATGAGTGCGCTTCTAACCGCAGCGGGTTGATCATGAAGACCTCCTTTAGCTCTACGCATTCCATCCAGACGACGCTTTTGCAGACCATGGCAAAAGCACAGAACGATCTCGCCAAGGCCAATGAAGAGGTGACAACCGGCGTTTACGCCGACCTCGGCGTCGAGCTTGGTGCACAGACATCGCGCAGCCTCGATCTTTCCCGCGACATGCTGCGGATCGAATCGCAGATGACGACGAATTCCATTGCCACGCAGCGCCTGACCTCCTCGGAAGAAGCGCTCTCGCAGCTTGCTGATATCAGCCAGAGCGTCATGGACTCGCTGGTGGGTTTCAGCAGTTCCTCGACCACGCTCGACGTGGCGCGGTCGACGATCACCTCGGCGCTCAACACCTTCACGGATGTCGCCAATACGTCGGTCAGCGGTGAATACCTGTTTTCCGGCACCAACAGCGACGTCAAGCCGATGCTGTCCTACACGGAAGAAGGCTCGCCGATGGCAGCCGCCGTTGACGATGAGCTGGACGCCTATCTCCTGTCGCAGGGCCTGACTTCGGCTTCGCAGATGAGTGCCGGCCAGATGAGCGATTTCCTCACCGGCCTGGAAGCGACCTTCAACGACGATGCGTTCTGGACGACCTACGCGTCGCAGTCCAGCGACACCAACATTACCAGCCGCATCAGCGCCACCGAAGTGGTCGACACGTCGACCAATGCCAACGCCCAGGGTTTTCGCAGCTTCGTCTTCGCGTCGGTCGTCTCGTCCAAGTTCCTCACCGGCGAAATTCCCGAGGCAACGCGCGTGGCGGTCACGGACAGCGCGACTGCCGCCATCGGCAAGGCGATTTCCGGTATCAACGACCAGCGCTCCACCATCGGCCTGTCGACCGAACGCGTTACCAAGGCGACGGATTCGCTGTCCGACCAGAAATCGATCATCGAAACGCATATCAACGAGCTGCAGGGTGTCGATGTCTATGAGGCATCGACGCGGGTCAGCGCGCTGCAGTCTCTTCTTGAGGCTTCCTACACTTTGACCTCAAGGATTCAGCAGCTGAGCCTTGTGAACTACCTTTGATGAAAAAGGGTAGAGAATTGAAAATAAAGGGTACATGAATGTTCCAGTTTTCATATGCCGAGATCATGAAGGATGACGTCGCCGACGCCAAAGCGCGTGAACGGCAGACGCTCGATCGGTCGATCGAACTCCTTCAGGCTGCTCAGGCAAACAAGGACCACTCCCGGTCCACAGTCGATGCGCTGTTCTACACAAGGCGCGTCTGGATCAGGTTCATAGAGGACCTGCGGCAACCGGAAAACGAACTGAATACCGAACTGCGCGCCAATCTGATCTCCATCGCCATCTGGATCTTGAAGGAATGCGAAAAGATCAGGCGGCGCCAGTCCGATAATTTCCAAGGCATCATCGACGTAACCACCATCATCAGGGATGGCATTAAATGAAAAGCACTCTGCGTATCTCGCTCAAGTCTGGCGAACGAATCTTCATCAATGGTGCGGTTCTGCGCGTCGATCGTAAGGTTGCCCTGGAATTCCTCAACGACGTCACCTTCCTTCTGGAAAACCACGTCCTTCAGCCCCAGGATGCCAACACGCCTTTGCGCCAGCTTTACTTCATCGCCCAGATGATCCTGATCAACCCCGAGGGTAAGGATCAGTCGATGGCGATGTTCAAGAAGTCGGTCGCCATGCTTTTGACCTGCTTCCAGGACTCCGACGTTCTGGCGGAACTGAAGCGCATCGATGCCATGGTCGCCTCCGGCCGCGCCTTCGATGCCCTGAAAGCCATTCGCAACCTCTACCCGACCGAAGACCGCATTCTCAACAACAACGAGATCGCTCCGGCCATGGTCGAGAACATTCGCAAGGAAATCGCGCCATGGCGGTAGATGCAGTCACCACGACCACGTCGGCATCCAACCCGTGGGCAAATGCCGGTGCGTCGGACACGGATGCCAACAAGGCCAGCGTTGATTACGACAGCTTTCTTCAGTTGTTGATCGCGCAGATGAAGAACCAGGACCCGACGGATCCGATGGATGCGTCCGAACAGGTTTCGCAGCTGGCATCGTTCTCGCAGGTCGAACAGACCATCCAGACCAACAAGCACCTGAAGAGCATGCTTCAGGCCGAAGCCCTGACCAAGGCCGGCGACATGGTGGGCAAGTACATCATGAGCGCCGACGACAAGACCATGGGCAAGGTCAAGGAAGTCCAGGTTTATGCCGATGGCGTCATCGCCGTCACCGAGAAGGGCGACAAGGTTCTGGTTCAGGCCGGCGTTGTTCTTTCCGATACGGAAATTACTGCCGACACCAAGACCGATAGCGCCACCGATAGCTCGACGGAACAGGAGCAGAGCAGTACATAGTGCTGACGCTAAGGCCGCAGATGATTCGCGGCCCCGGAGAGCTCCAATGAATGAAGCCGACGCCCTCGAGATCCTGCAGGCGGCGATCAGGACGGTCCTGATCGCTTCCGGCCCCGCCGTTCTGGCGGCAATGATCGTCGGCGTCGGCATCGCCTTCCTGCAGGCGTTGACGCAGATTCAGGAAATGACGCTCACCTTCGTCCCGAAGATCGTCGCCATCCTCCTCACCATCGCCATTTCCGCTCCTTTTATCGGCGGCCAGGTCTATCTTTTCGCGGAACTCGTCTTCTCCCGCGTGCAATCCGGCTTCTGATGCCGGTTCACGGATCGGGCCATCCTCGCGCAAGCTTCGTTCTCTAAGACCCATGGTGAACTGGCGGGGTTGTGTATCCCGTCGCCTTCTCATGAAGAGACGGAAGACCCATGGCGCAACCACCTGCACTGTCCATTCCGAAGGTCGCCCCGAAAGGGCGTGATATCGGCCTCGCGCTCGGTATCATCGGGATTCTCTGCATCCTTTTCCTGCCGATCCCGACCTTCCTGATCGACCTCGGCCTGGCTTTCTCGATCGCATTTTCGGTGCTGATCCTGATGGTGGCGCTGTGGATCCAGAAGCCTCTGGATTTCTCGTCCTTCCCGACCATTCTCCTGATTTCGACGATGGTGCGCCTGTCGCTCAACATCGCGACGACCCGTGTCATCCTTTCGCACGGTCACCAGGGGCATGATGCGGCCGGTGGCGTCATCGCGGGTTTCGCCAATCTCGTCATGTCCGGCGACTTCCTGATCGGTCTGATCGTCTTCCTGATCCTGATCACCGTCAACTTCATCGTCATCACCAAGGGCGCCACCCGTATCGCGGAAGTCGGCGCCCGCTTCACCCTCGACGCCATTCCCGGCAAGCAGATGTCGATCGATGCCGACCTTGCATCGGGTACGATCGACGAGAAGGAAGCGCAGCGCCGCCGCTCCGAGCTCGAAGAAGAAAGCATGTTTTTCGGCGCCATGGACGGTGCCTCGAAATTCGTGCGCGGCGATGCGATCGCCGGCCTGATCATCACCGCCATCAACATCTTTGGCGGCATCATCATCGGTTATTTCCGCCACGGCATGGAAATCGGCGAGGCCGCCGACGTTTTCGTCAAGCTCTCGGTCGGTGACGGTATCGTCTCGCAGATCCCGGCGCTGATCGTGTCTCTTGCTGCGGGCCTTCTGGTGTCGCGCGGCGGCACTGCCGGCCCGACCGACAAGGCGCTGGCCGAACAGCTCGGCGGTTATCCGCGCGCACTTGGCATGTCGGCCGGCCTGATGATTGTTCTGGCGGTCGTGCCGGGCCTGCCGATGCTTCCCTTCCTCGCACTTGGCAGTGCTCTGGGCTTTGGTGCCTGGTACATTCCCCGTCAGCTGGAAGCGGAAAACAAGCTGGCGCGCGAGACCGAAGAGAAGAAGGTCGTCCAGACCAAGGAAGCCGAACGTGACTCTGTCAAATCGGCTCTGAAAACCGCCGAAATCGAACTGGCGCTCGGCAAGCAGGTCTCCACCCGTCTGCTGGGTGCCCATCAGGAACTGGCCTTCCGCGTCGGCAAGATGCGCAAGAAGTTTGCCAGCCAGTACGGTTTCGTCGTTCCCGAGATCAAGGTTGCCGACGATATCGGCATTCCGGAAAAGTCCTACCAGATCCGCATTCACGGCACGACCATTGCGTCCAACACGCTGCGCGTCGGTGATGTCATCGTCGTCACCGGTTCCGGCCGCAAGCCCTCCATTCCCGGCGACGACATCCGCGAACCCGCTTTCGGCATGCCGGCGGTGGCGATCCTCGAAACCTTCGCCGAAGATCTGAAGCGCGAAGGTTTTCACCCGATCGACAACGTCTCGGTGGTGCTGACGCATCTGTCCGAAGTGATCCGCAACAACCTGCCGCAGCTTCTGTCCTACAAGGACCTGAAGATCCTCATCGATCGCATGGACCCGGAATACAAGAAGCTGGCGGACGAGATCTGCTCGTCGCACATGTCCTATTCGGGCCTGCAGGCGGTGCTGAAACTGCTGCTGGCCGAGCGTGTCTCGATCCGCAACCTGCACCTCATCCTCGAAGCCGTTGCCGAACTTGCACCGCATGTGCGCAAGACCGAACAGATCGTCGAGCATGTCCGCGTGCGCATGTCGCAGCAGCTCTGCGGCGATCTGGCCGACAATGGCGTGCTGCGTGTGCTTCGCCTCGGCAGCAAGTGGGATATGATCTTCCACCAGGCGCTCAAGCGCGATGCTAAGGGTGAAGTCGTCGAATTCGACATCGATCCGCGCGCACTGGAAGAGTTTTCCGAGCAGGCCAGCCAAACAATCCGTGAATTCATGGATCGTGGCCTGCCTTTCGTTCTTGTCACGTCGCCGGAAACACGCTCCTATGTCCGCATGATCATCGAGCGTCTGTTCGCAACGCTTCCGGTCCTTTCCCATGTGGAACTGGCCAAGGGGCTGGAGATCAAGATTCTCGGCGCCATTTCGTGACGGTGCGCGCGGCCGCACAAGGCCGCGCAAAAACCGTCTCAAGGAAGTTTTCATGTTCAGCGGTCCGATAGACGCGCAAGGCATCATACTGACGCTGTTCCTGTGCTTTTGTCGCATGGGCGCCTGCATCATGGTCATGCCCGGTTTTTCCAGCGCGCGTCTGCCGCCGCAGCTCAGGCTTCTGCTGGCCGTCGCGGTGTCGCTGGCCATCATGCCGGTTCTCTGGGACACCATCTATCCGCGCGTCGCCAATCCGGGCCCGGCCTATGTCGGCCTGATCGTCTCGGAAGCATTTGTCGGCGTCATCTATGGCCTGATTGCCCGCATCTACGTCATCGGGCTGCAGTTCGCCGGCACGATCATCAGCCTGTCCATCGGCTTCAACGCACCGGGTGGCACCGACGTGCTGGAAGACATGCCTGAAAACCAGTTGATCAACCTGATCAGTTTCGGCGGTCTGATGGTGTTGTTCCTGCTCGATTTTCACCACATCATGTTCCGGGCGCTGGTCGATTCCTATGGTGTGACGCCGGTCGGTGCGATCATCGAACCGCAGAAGATGCTGATCACGCTCACCGATACGCTGCGCGCCTCGACGATGATCATGATGCGGCTGGCCGGTCCCTTTCTGTTGTTCGGCATGATCTTCAACATCGCCATCGGCTTGATCAACAAGCTGGCCCCGCAGGTGCCGGTGTCGTTCATCTCGGCGCCGTTCCTGTTGTTTGGCGGGCTTTTCCTGCTTTATCTTTCCATCGGCGCGATGGTTCGGCAGTTTGCCGAAGGTTTCGTGCCGGTCTTCACGTCATTCTGAGGAGTGAAACATGGCCGGCGGCGAACAGACACGATCGAAAAAGCTCAAGCGCCTCGTCAATCTGCAGCGGCATATGGAAAAGATGGCCGAGAATGATCTGGCCGCCACCGGCCGCCAGATCGTCGAGGTCAATCAGTCCAAGGAACAGGTGATCGAGGCCATCGGTTCGATGACACCGATCCACATGCAGTTTTCGCATAATTACGCCGGCCGCTTCGGCAGGCTGATGGTGCGCGAGAAGCAGTTGACCGATATCCAGAAGGCGCAGGAAGTGCGTGTCATCAAGGAGCGCACCAAGGGCGACCGGCTGGAGGACCAGATGAAGGAAGCCCGTGAGGCGGAGGATCGGGAGAAGGACGACAACGCCATCTACGACCTGCTGGAAATCACTCTGGCGACCGGCGGCACCAAGTCCTACTGACGTAAACATTTGGCATCTGTCAGTTTTTGCGGAATTTTCCGCTTAAAATCGACTTTCTGGATCCACGCCAGCCTGCAGCAAGCTTCACCCGGCATAGTCCGCTCCAAGTTTTCTTATTTCAGGAGCTGACGTGGCTATATCTCCTCCAAGCGACCTCGTGCTTGACGTGCTTCGCGCCGCCGACCCGACGGACGTTCAGGCAGCGCAGGCCAAGCTTAAGGCCAACAAGGCAGCATTTGCCGCCAACAGCCTTGCCGAGGCCGGCGCAGGCTTTGGCGCAGCACTAGACACATCGGCCTTCAAGGCCGGTCTCGGTCGCGTCGATAAATCCGCAAAGACGGCTGAAATGCCCGAGGAATATCGCAAGTTCGAGGCGACGATCCTGCAGAACTTCGTCAACACCATGATGCCGAGCGACAGCGAAAACGTCTACGGCAAGGGGTCGGCCGGCGAGTTCTGGAAGAGCATGATGTCGGAACAGATTGCCGACAGCATGTCGAAGAAGGGTGGCATCGGCATTGCCGAGCAGATGTATTCGCAGGCGCTTGATCGCCTGGATACCAAGAAGGCGCTCAACGCCACGACGGATGAAGACGATCGCGCCCGCGCAACCAGCATGATCGAAGATTTCCAGCGCAAGACGTTGAGCACGGAAGAAATGAAGCAGGGGGAGGTTTGATATGACAAAAGCAGGAATGGAACATATGGAAATGGTTTCCAGTGATTATCGCATCAAGACGGTTCTCGGCCGCCTGGAGATGATCATCGACAACGAAAACCAGCGGATCGGTCACGATCCCGAGTTCGACTTCAAGGTATCGAACGCCCACAAGAGCCGCTGCCTTTACGAACTGACCATGCTGTTTCGCAGCTCCGACCCCAAGGAACTCGCCACCAACCACGTCGATCAGCTGCATGCGCTGAAGGCCAAGCTCAAGGTCAATGCCCGCCGCGTCGAAGCCCATCTCAATGCCGTGCGTACGGTTGCCGATCTCTTGAAGAATGCCGTGCGCGATGCAGACGGCGACGGTACCTATACGCAGGAACAGTTCTTTTATAGCGAGGCCTGATGGTCAAGCTCATCCTCACCGGTCTCTGGGTCTGCGTCGTCACGCTCGGTGCCGTCTACTTCTCCGTCAAGGCAGCGGCTCCGCCGCCGCCGCTGGATGAAGAGGCGCAGCGACTTGCCAGCATGCAGGTCGTGAAGGGCGAAGTGATCAATGTGCCGCTGCTCGCCAACGGTGCGGTCAACGGCTATTTCATCACCCGCATTTCCTTCCTGATGGACAAGGAAAAGATGCATGTCGTCGCCCAGATGCCGCTGACGGAGATGATGACCGACGAGCTTTATACGCTGCTCGTCGGCAACAAGATGATCGATCTTGCCAATACCAAGGCGTTCCAGCTCGACGCCTTCAAGCAGAAGATCAAGGACGGCCTCAACCAGAAAATGGGCGACGGCACCGTTACCGACGTGATGGTCGAGCAGATCGACTATCTCGGCAAGGACGATATCCGCGACAATACCACGCGTTCGGCCAAGAACCAGGTCGCCCCGACCAAGATCGTCGAGGGCACGCCGGTCGCAGCACCTGCCGCCGCGAGCGGTCACTGACCAGACAACCGCACAGGCCTTGGAAATAGGGCCTGTGCGTTCTGGTTAATCAGCTCTTAAAATCTGTCATCGGATTGGAATGGTTCGTTTAAACGCGATTTCATCATCGCGTGATACAGCTTGTCGCATGCTTCCACCTGGCTGAAATGGCGATGATGCGACCCGCTCCACTTCCGATTTCCCGACCTGCTCATTCCGGTGTTTTCGCGCGTCTCGAACCGAAAGGCGAGTGGACTGCCGCAGCCTATCCGGACGGTTTTCGCAAGCTGTTTGGCGTGCAGATCTGCGATATGGAATGGACCGAGGCTCTCACCTATGTGGAGCTGATCTCCAACCTGCGGCAAAACCCGCGGACCTTGTCCTTCATCGACGGCCAGACCGCGCTTCGCCTTCCCATCGACGCCGATTGCCGCGCCGTTCTTGGCAACCGCATCCTGTTGCCGGCCAGCCGCACGCTGGCATTGATGGCCCGTTGGCAGGGCGGTGGGCCGCTGAAAACCAGTTTCGACGCCGCACGGTTCGTGGATGCGCTGCTGACCTTTGTGCCGCGTTGCCATGTCGCTCTGGTCGGCAGCCGCTTTGCGCGGCTTGACGCGACGCGTCAGCATCTGTCGCAACATGCTCCCTGGCACATGTTTTCCATCGTCCGGGCCGCGGATATCGGCGGCGGTATCGTTGAAAACAGTGCCGTTGCCGGCTTTGTCGGCGCCGTGCCGGATCTGGTGATCGTCGATGCCGATGGTTACGAGGATGAGGCCCGTTTCGAAAAGGCCGTGGGTCTGCGCCACAATGGCCTGATTGTCATGGCCGGAGCAGCCTTCGACAATCGCAACTCCTGATCCATGCCATGTAGGCCTGTTTCTCCATTTTGGTGCGCCCCAGCGCGACGTTAACGATTTGTTTGCCAGAAAACTTTAGCATGTCTTAATCATAGACAAGCGCGGTTCGGCACACATGTTTGCATCGGAACATATCGAGCGATCGCACCCGCTGAACGATGCGGGCAGCGGCAAGACACGCAAGCTGCTGCTGGCGCTCACCACATCGGCACTCGTCGTTGCAGGCGCCAGCGCGCCGCAGCTTCTCGGCCATGATTTCACCCGAAAATACGCTGTCGAAACGACCATCGGTGTCGATGCCGCCGGCCTGTCGAAGACGGAAAAGCAGCGCGCCATTACCGAAGCCGGCAAGGCCGTGCGCTCTGCCGCCAATCTCGATGGCATGGCGCGCAGGCTGGACCTTGGTCGCGATGAGGAATTTGCAGTCGCCGCCCCGAGTGCGCTCGGCGTCGTGTCCGACATCTTGACCGGCAAGGCGATGACGGCCTCTGCCGCCGATGCCAAGCTACGAGAGCATCTTTCCGCCGCCTTTACCGCAACGCCGGACGCAAGCGGCAACCGTATCGTCATTTCCGTCGAAACCACGGATGCGAGAAAGTCGACACGCATTGCCCGCGCCGTTGCCGAAACCTATCAGCGCGAACTTGCGGGCGCCGCGGTGAGTTCGGCCCGCAACCGGACGGCGCAGCTCGAGCGCAGCATGCAGGATGCCGAGGCCGCCGTATCGCAGGCGCTTGCCAACGGCGGGGACCGGCACGAGGAAGAGCGTCTTACTCTTGAGCAGGACATCGCAACGCTGGAAACGACCGTCACGCAGCTTCGCGATGACCTCAAGACCGTCTCCGCGACATCGCTCGCCGATGTGTTGGCCAAATCCCTGTCTTCGGCCTTCGATTATTCCGGCATCGACCAGATGCGCCAGATGCATGTGGATGCCAAGCTGGTTGTGGATCAGCTGTCCGCCAGCCTCGGGCCACGCCATCCACGCCTTCTGGCGGCACAGGCAGCGCTCAGTGAGGTGAGCAGCAAGATCGATGCCGCCCTGAAAAGTCTTTCCTCCTCGCTGAAACAGCGGGAAGCCACTGCAACCAGGGAACTGGCCGAGCTGAAGGCGCGGCAACAGAAGATTGCCGCAACGCCGCCTTCGCCCGAAACGCTGGCCCTTGCCGAGCTGCAGGCCAAAGCCGACAAAGCCCGCAAGGATTATTTCGACTGCGTCCAGCGCCTCGATGCCGTGGCCGTGGCCGGCCCGATTTCCGTCAAGACGGTTGCGCCGGCAAATGCGGCATCGGCCGAACCCGTCGGCCTGCCGATGTGGATGTTGTCAGCCATTGGCGCCGCTCTCGGGCTTGGTTTTGGTGTGGTTCTGGCCTTCGCCATTCCGCGCAGGTCGGAAGACGACGATCTTTATGCCTTGTCCTCCGATGAAGCCGAGGACGACCTGTTCGACGGCGAAGAGATCGATCTGTTGCAGCCGGCTCCGGTCGTTCATGCCGCGCGTGTCGCGCCTCCTGTCGTTGCCGCTGTCGCGACGCAGGATCTATCGGCAAGCGTCTATCTTCACGACGCCGATGCCTATGCTTATGCCGATGAAGAGCGGCAAGAGTTTTTCGAAGACGATTATCCGGTTGCCGCCAACAGTGCCACGCCGCTGGCCGATCGTGTCCGCGAACTGCTGCTGGCCAATCGCATGAGGGAAGAGGACGCCGAAGCACATCTTCCGCCACTCGTTGCCGCCGTCATGTCGGGTGGCGTCAGCGTTGCGCCACACTACGATGGCGAGACGGAAGAGGAAGCGCGCAAGACAGCCGAGCTTCGCCACGACATCATGTCCCTGCGCGAACGGGTTGCCGAATTCAACGAACGCCGCGCCGCCGGGCAGCGCTGATACGCATCCATTCACGTCGCGAATGGTGTATCGTTTGTCCGCCGCGAAGCTTGCCATTCGATACATTTCCCAGCATACGCCTTCTGCTTAGGCAATGTTCACGAACTTTCGGGAAGCGAGGCGCGCATGGCAACGGTAATCGACGGCAAACTGGCGGCTGAAAAGGTCATCGCCACGGTCACGCAAGCGTCCGCCACGCTGGAAAGCGAAAAGGGCGTGCGCCCCGGTCTCGCCGTCGTCATCGTTGGTGACGATGCCGCCAGCCACACCTACGTCGCCGCCAAGAGCCGCATGGCCAAACAGTGCGGCTTCAACTCCATCCAGCACAGCCTCCCCGGCGATACCACGCAGGAAGCGCTTGAGGCGCTGGTTTCCGAACTCAATGCCGACCCGGCCATTCACGGCATTCTCGTGCAGCTGCCGCTGCCAAAAAATCTCGACAGTGAGCGTGTGACGCAACTCGTCGCGCCGGAAAAGGACGTTGACGGCCTGCATGTCGTCAATGCCGGCAAGATCGCCACCGGCGATTTCGAAACCGGCCTCGTGTCCTGCACCCCGGCCGGCTCCATGCTTCTGGTCAAGCAGATTTTGGGTGAAGACCTCTCCGGTCTCAATGCTGTCGTCATCGGCCGCTCCAACCTGTTTGGCAAGCCGATGGCGCTGCTTCTGCTTGCCGCCAATGCCACGGTGACGATGGCGCATTCGCGCAGCAAGGATCTCGCCTCGATCTGCAAAAATGCCGATATTCTGGTTGCGGCTGTTGGACGCAGCGAAATGGTCAAGGCCGATTGGGTCAAGCCCGGCGCCACGATCATCGATGTCGGCATCAACCGCATTCCGGCCCCTGAAAAAGGGGAGGGTAAAACCCGTCTCGTGGGTGATGTTGCCTTCGCCGAATGCGCGGAAGTGGCAAATGCCATCACGCCGGTGCCCGGTGGCGTCGGTCCGATGACCATCGCCATGCTGATGGCCAACACGGTTGTCGCCGCCAGTCGCGCCCTCGGAGTGGCGATCCCTAAATTCTGAAAGATCACGGGGGGTTGACTCCTCCGTCAGCGCCTTATGTCTTCTACACATGGTACGTTTCGTACTGCGGTGGAGAAGCGCGGCAACGCGACCGCGCATGAAGGCGGGAGGCTGACGATGAAACTGTCTTATCTGATGGGAACGGCACTGGCGGCGCTGGTGGCAACGGGAGCGGTTGCGCAGGAACTGAAATTCGAGCCCGGCAAGGACGCGAAATTCAACTGGAAGAGTTTTGAGGATTTCAAGGCGGCGCATGGCGATCTCAAGGGCCAGTCGCTGACCCTGTTCGGCCCGTGGCGCGGTGAGGACGAAGTGCTGTTCAACAGCGTGCTTGCCTATTTCAACGCCGCGACCGGCGCGAACGGCAAATATTCCTCCTCGGAAAACTACGAGCAGCAGATCGTCATCGATACGCAGGCCGGTTCGCCGCCCAATATCGCCATCATCCCGCAGCCCGGTCTTCTGGCCGATCTCTCCGCCAAGGGTTTTCTGACACCACTCGGTCAGGAAACCCAGGATTGGGTCAAGACCAATTACGGCTCCGGCGAGGACTGGGTGAAATACGGAACCTACAAGGGCAAGGACGGCAAACAGGCCTATTTCGGTTTCCCCTTCAAGGCCGATTTCAAGTCGATGGTCTGGTATGTGCCGGAAAACTTTGAGGAAGCCGGTTACGAAGTCCCTAAGACCATGGAGGATCTGTTCAAGCTCTCCGACCAGATCGTCGAGGATGGCGGCGTGCCGTGGTGCATCGGTCTCGGTTCCGGTGGTGCCACCGGCTGGCCGGCCACCGACTGGGTGGAAGACCTGATGCTGCGCACGCAGACGCCGGAAACCTATGACAAGTGGGTGTCGAACGAGATCAAGTTCGATGATCCGGCCGTGGTCGGCGCCATCGAGGAATTCGGCAAGTTCGCCAAGAACGACAAATATGTCTCCGGTGGTGTGGCAGCGGTTGCCTCCACCGATTTTCGTGATAGCCCGAAGGGGCTCTTCGACATTCCGCCGAAATGCTACCTGCACCATCAGGCGTCCTTCGTGCCGTCCTTCTTCCCGCCGGAGAAGGAACTGGGCGTCGATGCCGACTTCTTCTATCTTCCGACCTATGCCTCCAAGCCGGAACTCGGCACGCCGGTTCTCGGCGCCGGCACATTTTTTGCCGTCACCAAGGATTCACCGGCGGCAAAGGCCTTCATCGAATTCCTGAAGACGCCGATCGCACATGAGGTCTGGATGGCACAGGCGTCGTTCCTGACACCGTACAAGGGCGTCAAGCCGGAAGCCTATGCCAATGACGTGCTGCGCAAGCAGGGCGAACTTCTGACCACCGCAACCACCTTCCGTTTCGATGCATCCGACCAGATGCCGGGCAAGATCGGTGCCGGTGCCTTCTGGACCGGCATGATCGATTATGTCGGCGGCAAGGATGGCAAGACCGCGGCGGGTGAGATCCAGAAAGCGTGGGATGGGTTGAAGTAGGGCCTGCCCGCATAAGGATCGAACGAAACGTGTGAACACCCCCTCATCCGGCCCTTCGGGCCACCTTCTCCCCGCTGGGGAGAAGATATGAAGCCGCAGCCGTGCCGGTCATCCTCTCCCCAGCGGGGAGAGGTCGCCGAGCGAAGCGGAGGCGGGTGAGGGGGAAAGCCGCACGAGAACGGCACAAAGGGGAGGGTAACAATGATCTCGCAGATCGTATCGGCCATCGGTGTCATGGTCGCCGGCGTGTTCGCCTGTGCGCTGTATTACTGGCTGTCCGACAAGCTTCTGTCGCTGGCACTGCCGGTGCCGGAGGGGAATGTCCGGCAGGCCTCGATCAATCTCAACCGCCGCGCCACCATCCGCCCGTGGCTGTTTTTAGGCCCCGCGCTGATCCTGCTCGGCGTCTATCTCATCTATCCGGTGATCGCGACCTTCATCCTCTCCTTCTATGATCGTTCCGGCGACTATTACGTCGGTTTCGCCAATTACCGCTGGGCGTTTTTCGACCAGCAGTTCCGCCAGTCGATCTTCAACAACATCCTCTGGCTGGCCGTCGTGCCGGCCGCCTGCACCTTTTTCGGCCTCGTAATCGCGGTTCTCACCGACCGCATCTGGTGGGGCAATATCGCCAAGAGCATCGTTTTCATGCCGATGGCGATCTCGTTTGTTGGCGCTTCAGTGATCTGGAAGTTCATCTACGAATTCCGTGGCGGCAACGAAACGCAGATCGGTCTGCTCAACGCCATCGTGAAGGCCGTCGGCGGCGATCCGCAGATCTGGATCTCGCTGCCCTTCTGGAACAGCTTCTTTCTGATGATCATCCTCATCTGGATCCAGACCGGCTTTGCCATGGTCATCCTGTCGGCAGCCCTTCGTGGCATTCCGGAAGAAACCATCGAGGCGGCCGTCATCGACGGCGCCAATGGCTGGCAGATCTTCTGGAAGATCATGGTGCCGCAGATCTGGGGCACGATCGCCGTCGTCTGGACGACGATCACCATTCTGGTCCTGAAGGTCTTCGATATCGTGCTGACCATGACCAATGGTCAATGGAACACGATGGTGCTCGCCAACCTGATGTTCGACTGGATGTTCCGGGGTGGCGGTGACAGCGGCCGAAGTGCGGTCATCGCGCTGGTCATCATGCTGGCGGTGACGCCGATCATGATCTGGAACATCAGGCAGGCACATCGCGATGCGGAGGGACACTGACATGGCCGCAACTGCAACCGTCTCTTCCGCCGCATCCTCTTCCATCGGCACGCGCCTGCGCCGCATGGGCCTGCCGCGGCTTTTCCTGCATCTGTCGGTGCTCGCCATCGTCATCCTGTGGCTGATCCCGACGCTCGGTATTCTCGTCACCTCGGTGCGCGACAAGGAGCAGATCACCGCCACCGGCTGGTGGACGGCCTTCAACGGTTCCACCCAGATGGAAGCCGTGCGGCTGGCCGATCCTTCCACGCAAAAGGAGGAGGGCGGCCGCTTCGTCATTGCCGGCTCCATCTTCGAGGGTAATGCCACCGGCACCGTCAGCGCTTTTGGCGTGCGTGTACAGGATCCGTCCGCCTTCGAGATCGGCAAAGCCGCCGATATCGGCGATGGCGAAACCCTGCAGATCAATCAGGACGGCTCCTACGTCTACAGCAAGGGTGCCGCCTTCGACGACAAGCGCCCGAAGCGCGTTTATGTCTCGCTCGCCACCGCGCCGGAATTCACCTGGCAGAACTATCGCGACGTGCTGACCTCGGCCGGCATCGGCCAAGCCTTCGTCAATTCACTGACCGTCGCCATTCCCGCCACCGTCATCCCGATCCTGATCGCGGCTTTCGCGGCCTATGCATTGTCATGGATGCATTTTCCGGGTCGGGCGCTGCTGATCGCCGTCGTCGTCGGCCTCATCGTCGTGCCGCTGCAGATGGCGCTGATCCCGCTTCTGACGCTCTATAACGATATCGGCGCCTTCTTCGGCATCAATGCGCGCTCCTATGTCGGCATCTGGCTGGCGCATTCCGCCTTTGGCATGCCGCTCGCCATCTATCTGTTGCGCAACTATATCGCCGGCCTGCCCAAGGAAATCATCGAATCCGCCCGCGTCGATGGCGCCAGCGATTTTGAAATCTTCGTGAAGATCGTGCTGCCTTTGTCCTTCCCGGCGCTCGCCTCCTTCTCGATCTTCCAGTTCCTGTGGACATGGAACGACCTGCTGGTCGCCATGGTTTTCCTCGGTACCGGCAAGGATCAGCTGGTGCTCACAGGTGCGCTCAATGCGCTTCTGGGCTCCATGGGCGGAAAGTGGGAAATCCTCACGGCCTCCGCCTTCATTACCATCATCGTCCCGATTCTCGTCTTTTTTGCCCTGCAGCGTTACCTCGTGCGGGGACTTCTCGCCGGTTCGGTGAAGGGCGGCTGACGCCTTTCACACCATCACACCCAGACAGCATTTCTATCTACAGGATTTTCGAATGAGCAATGTAACGCAGATGACCGAAACGCCGCTCGACAAGGACTGGTGGCGTGGTGCGGTCATCTACCAGATCTATCCGCGTTCCTATCAGGACAGTAACGGTGATGGCATCGGCGACCTGAAGGGCATCACCGCGCGCCTGCCGCATATCGCGGCTCTGGGTGCCGATGCGATCTGGATTTCGCCCTTCTTCCCGTCGCCGATGAAGGACTTTGGCTACGACGTTTCCAACTATGTCGATATCGACCCGATGTTCGGTTCGCTGTCGGATTTCGATGCGCTGATTGCCGAGGCGCACCGCCTGAAAATCCGCGTCATGATCGATCTCGTCATGTCGCACTCGTCGGATCAGCACGCATGGTTCATCGAAAGCCGCTCGTCGCGCTTCAACCCCAAGGCCGACTGGTATGTCTGGGCCGATGCCAAGCCGGACGGTTCGCCGCCCAACAACTGGCTGTCCATCTTCGGCGGGTCCGCATGGCACTGGGACCCGACCCGCATGCAATATTACATGCACAATTTCCTCACCTCGCAGCCGGATTTGAACCTGCACAATCCGGAGGTTCAGGATGCGCTGCTGGATGTCACCCGCTTCTGGCTGCAGCGCGGCGTCGATGGCTTCCGCCTCGACACGATCAATTTTTACTTCCACGACAAGGAACTGCGCAACAACCCGGCGCTCGATCCCTCGCGCCGCAATGCCTCCACCGCACCGGCGGTGAACCCCTACAATTTCCAGGAACACCTCTACGACAAGAACCGCCCGGAAAACCTCGAATTCCTGAAGCGTTTTCGCGCAGTGCTCGATGAGTTCCCGGCGATTGCCGCCGTCGGCGAAGTCGGCGACAGCCAGTATGGTCTGGAAATCGTCGGCCAGTACACGTCCGGCGACGACAAGATGCAGATGTGTTACGCCTTCGAATTCCTGGCGCCGGATTATCCGACAGCCGCCCGCGTCGGCGAAGTGCAGAACGCCTTTTCCGCTGCCGCACCGGAAGGCTGGGCCTGCTGGGCTTTCTCCAACCATGATGTGGTGCGCCATGTCAGCCGCTGGGGCGCCGACGTTCTCGACCGCGATGCCTTTGCCAAGATGCTGGCGGCACTTCTCTTCACCCAGCGTGGTTCGGTCTGCATCTATCAGGGCGAAGAGCTGGGCCTGACCGAAGCCGATATCGCCTATGCCGATCTGCAGGACCCTTACGGCATTCAGTTCTGGCCGGAATTCAAGGGCCGCGACGGTTGCCGCACACCGATGGTCTGGGATGCGCAGGCGCTGCAGGCGGGTTTCTCGACGGCGGAAAAGACATGGCTACCGATCCCGGTCGAGCACCAGATCCGCGCCGTCAGCGCGCAATATGGCGATCCGGATTCCGTGCTGGAACAGTACCGCCGCTTCATCACCTTCCGCAAACAGCATCCGGCTTTTTCCAAGGGCGAGATCCGTTTCCTGACGGCGGAAGGCACGACCCTGATCTATGAGCGGAGTTTTGGCAACGAAACGCTGCTCTGCGTGTTCAACATGGGGCCGGATGGCCAAAGCATTCCGCTGCCGCAGGGCGACTGGCAGAAGCTGGAGGGCCACGGCTTTTACAGCACGGTCGATAACAGAAACGTCGAACTGCCGGCCTGGGGCGCTTATTTCGCAAGGCTTGGCTGATAAAAAAGGGGAGGGATGCGCATGACCGGGGTAATCCTCAAGGATATCAAGAAATCCTATGGCCAGGTGCAGGTTCTGCACGGCATCGATCTGGAGATCGAGCAGGGTGAGTTCGTGGTTTTCGTCGGCCCTTCCGGCTGCGGAAAATCGACACTGCTGCGCATGATCGCCGGGCTTGAAGACATTACCGGCGGTGAGATGTCGATCGACGGTCATGTCGTCAACGAAGTGCCGCCGTCGCGGCGCGGCATCGCCATGGTGTTCCAGTCCTATGCGCTTTATCCGCATATGACCGTCTACGACAACATGGCGTTTGGCATGCGCATCGCCAGGGAAAGCAAGGAGGAGGTGGATCGCCGTGTGAAAGCGGCGGCCGAAATCCTCCAGCTGACCCAATATCTGGAGCGTCTGCCCAAGGCGCTCTCCGGTGGCCAGCGGCAGCGCGTCGCCATCGGCCGCGCCATCTGCCGCGATCCAAAAGTGTTTCTGTTTGACGAGCCGCTCTCCAACCTCGATGCCGCCTTGCGTGTCGCCACCCGCATCGAGATCGCCAGACTGAAAGAGTCCATGCCGGACACGACGATGATCTACGTCACCCACGACCAGGTCGAGGCGATGACGCTGGCGGACCGCATCGTCGTGCTCTCTGCCGGACGAATAGAACAGGTCGGCCCGCCACTGGAGCTTTACGAGCGGCCGGACAATCTGTTCGTTGCCCGCTTCATCGGCTCACCGGCGATGAACGTCATCCCGGCAAAAGTCACCACGGCAGGCGCGCAAACGGTGGTCGAGCTTGCCGGCGGCAAGTCGGTGACGCTGGATATCCCGACCGACGCTTCGCAGCAGGGCAAACAGGTCAGCTTCGGCGTGCGGCCGGAGGATCTGGCGCTGGCGACGGACGGCGATCCCTGCCTGTTCGAAGGCAAGATCGGCATCGTAGAGGCGCTCGGTGAAGTCACGCTTCTCTACATCGAGGGGCTGACAAAGGACGAGCCGATCATCGCCAAGCTTCCGGGCATCCTTTCGGTCAGCCGGGGCGATGTGATGCGCTTCACGGCCAGGCCGGAAAAGATGCATCTTTTCGATGCGGATGGTCTCAGTCTGCGCCATTAGGCTGACGTCATTGGCAAACTGTTATTATCATCCACAGAGAAAGCGTTTCATAAGGTGATCCGGGCTCGGCTCCATACGGTCTATTAAGTTTCGCACGGTAGATTTTCCTTCAGAGAACAGGAGAGTAGACGTGGGTGCGATTGCCGGGGGCCGACCGAGTTATCTGAGCAAGGAAGAATCCTTCATGTACGACCGCGAAACGCGGTACCGCATGGAAGATACGATGAACGCTGCCCGCATCGAATATACCGAAAAAGCGGTGATGAACCTCGCCGCCCGCCGCTGCGACGTGCTGCGCATTTCCATGAGCGGCGCAGTCCTCGGCATCCTCACCCAGTACAATCTGCCAAAACAGTTCTATCTCGATATTCCGGATGCCCGCATCAGCAAGATCGGCTGCCTGCTGATGCGCCAGAACGCCAACAACACGATCGACGTACGTTTCCTGCGCCTGATGACGCAGAAGGAACTCGACCGCATTTTCGTGTTTTCGACGCACCCGGCGCATCGCGACCGCAAGCTGGATGTGCGCACCTGGTAACAGACGTTACGAAGGCTGAAGCCGTCCGAACCGCATCTGGTATTCGCGCGGGCTGATACCAATCCGTTTCCTGAAATGGTGACGCAGCGTGTCGGCCGTTCCAAGTCCGGCGGCAAGCGCGATCTCATCGATACCAAGCCGTCCAGCCACGAGGAGGCGCTTGGCTTCCTCCAGCCGCTCTGCCGTCAGCCATTCGCCCGGTGACGTGCCCGTTGCTTCCGCAAAACGGCGAACGAATGTCCTCACGCTCATCCGGCACTCGGCAGCCATACGCTCCAGCGTCCACGCCGTCGCCAGCGCCGCGCGCATATTGTCAAGCAATGGCGCTATTTCCGATTGCCGGCGTATCGGTACCGGACGCTCCAGAAACTGGGCCTGTCCCCCCGTGCGGTGCGCCGGCATGACAAGCCTGCGGGCCACGGAGCTTGCGGCGTCCGGCCCAAAATCCTGACGCACGATCTCGATCAGCAGATCCATGCCCGCAGCGCTGCCGGCCGATGTGAAAATGCGGCCATGATTGCGGTAGAGCGAGCGATCATCCACCTCGATGGTTGGGTGGCGTTTGCGCAGTGCCTCGGCATATCGCCAGTGTGTGGTCGCGCTGCCGCCATCCAGCAGACCCGTGGCGGCAAGAACGAAGGCGCCGGAACAGATGGAAACAAGACGCGCGCCACGATCATGAGCCTGTCGCAGGCGCTCGCAAAGTGCTTCCGGCACCGGTTCGTTCACGCCCTTCCAGCCCGGTACGACGATGATGTCTGCCCGATCGATCAGCTCTATGCCGTCGTCGGGCAAAAGCGTGAAACCGCCATGGGCGCGCAGCGGGCCTTGTTCGACCGCGCAACTGGCAAAACGATACCAGCCTTCGCCCATCTCCGGTCGGGACAGGCCAAAAATCTCGGCAACGATCCCGAACTCGAAAGTACAGAGCCCGTCATACAGAAGTGCGGTGACCATCGGTCCGTGCGTGTTTGGCATGATATTCATGTATGATGGCAATCGCGCCAATGGCAATCGAAAACTGTTCGTTCCATTCTGTAACGGCAGAAAAGGAGACCATCATGCCAAGCGCCGTTACTACCATTGCCGCCGCCCCCAGCGAAATCGCCCGGGAACATTTCGCCGCTGCCTTCACGTTCGGGACCGATTGTTGGGATGTCCACGACACGCTGTCACGGGGGCTTGATTTCGTGCTTCTCGATGTCCGCAGCCCGGCCATGTTCGCCGCCGGCCACGTTCCCGGCGCCATCAACCTGCCGCATGGCAAGATTGTCCGCTCGAAGATGGAGCAGTGGCCGCAAGAGACGCTATTCGTCACCTATTGCGCCGGTCCGCATTGCAATGGTGCCGCCAGAGGTGCCGTGCGCCTTGCCGAACTCGGACGCCCGGTCAAGATCATGGCAGGCGGGATCACCGGGTGGATCGACGAAGGTTTCGAGCTTGAGAGGGGCATTGCTGCAGCGTGATCCTGCAGCCGAGCAGTGACAGCCAGAAGCGAAGGCGGTGATGAAACTCGCCGCCTTCGCTGAATGCGCTCAGATGATAATGTCTCAGCAGGCGATTGCCGAAACGTAACCCGACGCGGCGATTTTCAGGATGACCGCATCGCGCGTGATGACGGGGATTTTGCGAACGCGGGCCGTGGCGATCATGTAGCAATCGGCGGGATCGCGATGACCGGTATCCTTCGCAACCGTTGCCGCCTCGATGGCGATGCGTTGGGTGATGGGCAGGGGTCGAAAGAGAATTTGCTTTCGTGCCCGGCTGAACCATTCCTCAAGCGAGAGGTTGCCAAAGTTCAGAGCGTTGACGCGTTTCTGTGCCGCCAACGACATTTCCCACGCGGATATCGGTGAGATGAATAGCCTACCATCGGTTTGGCTTTGGCCGAAGACTGTTACGGCCTGCGAAGAAAGTCGACTTTCGCCGCTGACGGCCCAATAAAGCGCATGCGTATCGAGCAATGCACCAGCCAATCAGCGCTCCCTGTCTGCATCCTCGAGTGCAAGGACCTGCTCATAGATCGGCTTGGTCAGGTCGATCCGCGGATCAAGCTTGAACGGGTGGTCCTTCATGGAGCCAAGTCCGCGCACGATGAGAACCTTCCCCGTCTTGGGGTCGGTTACAGTCGTCTCCGTGGTCGCGTTTTTCTTGCTCATGCCACTATAGATAGCATTTCCGCGAGTGAATTGCGAGGGCGGCGTCAGCCGCCCCGGCCTATCTCAAGCAAACACGCTGGCGCCCTGATCGGCATGGCCGACATTGCGGCGGAAGGCGCCAAAAAGTTCGCGGCCCATGCCGTATTCGTTCTCCGACAGATCGGCGGTAGCGGCCGGGCGGGCGGCAAATTCGGCGGCATCCACCAGCACTTCCAGCGTGCCGGTCGTGGCGTCGAGGCGAACGATGTCGCCGTCGCAGATCTTGGCGATCGGGCCGCCGTCTGATGCTTCCGGCGTGATATGGATCGCTGCCGGCACCTTGCCGGATGCGCCCGACATGCGGCCGTCGGTGACGAGAGCGACCTTGAAACCACGGTCCTGCAGCACGCCGAGCGGCGGCGTCAGCTGGTGCAGTTCCGGCATGCCGTTCGCCTTCGGACCCTGGAAACGCACGACGGCGATAAAGTCCTTGTTGTTCAGGTCGCCGCGCTTGAAGGCGTCCTGCAATTCCTTCTGGGTATGGAAGACGATCGCCGGTGCCTCGATGATATGGCGCTCCGGTTTGACGGCCGAGATCTTGATGACGGCCTTGCCGAGATTGCCATGCAGCATCTTCAGGCCACCATTGGCCTGGAAAGGCTTGTCGATCGTGGTCAGCACCTTTGGATCGCCGCTGACCTCCGGGATCGGTTGACGGGCAACGCCACCGTTTTCGCCGAGCATGGCTTCGACCGTATAGGCCTCCAGTCCCTGACCGAACACGGTGCGCACGTCGTCATGCACGAGACCGCCGGCCAGAAGCTGCTTGATCAAAAAGCCCATGCCGCCGGCAGCGGCAAAATGGTTCACGTCGGAAAGTCCGTTCGGGTAGACGCGGGTCAGAAGCGGCACGATGTCCGAAAGCTCGGAAATATCCTGCCATGTCAGGTGAATGCCGGCAGCGCGCGCCATGGCGACGAGATGCATCGTGTGGTTGGTCGAACCACCCGTCGCATGCAGGCCGACAACGCCATTGACGATCGAGCGTTCGTCGATCATCTCACCGGCCGGCGTGAATTCGTTGCCGAGTGCGGTAATCGCCAGTGCCCGTTTGGCGGCTTCCTTGGTCAGCGCATCGCGCAGCGGCGTGCCCGGATTGATGAAGGACGAACCGGGCATGTGAAAGCCCATGATTTCCATCAGCATCTGGTTGGAATTGGCCGTGCCGTAGAAGGTGCAGGTGCCGGGGCCGTGGTAGGATTTGGATTCCGATTCCAAGAGTTCGGCGCGGCCGACCTTGCCTTCTGCATAAAGCTGGCGGATGCGCGACTTTTCGTCGTTCGGCAGACCTGAGGTCATCGGGCCGGCGGGCACGAACACGGCTGGCAGATGGCCGAAGGAGAGGGCTGCAATGACCAGACCGGGCACGATCTTGTCGCAGACGCCGAGATAGACGGAACTGTCGAACATGTTGTGGCTGAGGCCGATACCGGCCGACATGGCGATCAGGTCGCGTGAAAATAGCGACAGTTCCATGCCGGGCTGGCCTTGCGTCACGCCATCGCACATGGCGGGCACGCCGCCTGCCACCTGCGCCACGCCGCCGGCCTCGCGGGCCGCATCACGGATCAGCGCCGGATAGTTTTCGTAAGGCTGGTGGGCCGAAAGCATGTCGTTATAGGAGGTGATGATGCCGAGGTTCGGGACGACGTCGCCTGCGAGCGCGCCCTTATCGGCGGGGGAACAGACCGCAAATCCATGGGCAAGGTTGCCGCAGGAGAGGACCGACCGGTGCGTGCCGCGCGTCACGGCACGGTTGAGGCGATCGAGATAGGTTTCACGATGCGGTTTCGATCTCTCGACGATACGCGCGGTAATCGCCTCGATGCTGGAATGGGCGGCCATGTGCAATCCTCCTTCGGTCAATCCCGGTTTGGGAGAGGCCGAAGCCACCGGGATTGTGGGTCTCGTAAAATGTGCCGGCGCCTGCGGATCGTAAACCGGTGCGCCGGGGAGGGCGCCGTTTAAGGCGCCCAGTAGATCTCGAGCGATGACGGCGCGCGGTTCAGTACGGCGCGGATGGGCATTTCCATCTCGTCCTCACCGTTTTCCGCGTTTTCCAGCACGATCATCTTGGCATCACCCTCGATATGCAGCACCAGAAGGCGCGCATCGGCAAGGCTGGTGAACGAGAAGGTCAGACGCTCTTCGCCGGCACCTTCGGCCTGCATGGTCAGAACGCCACGCGGGCCTGCCGGGTCGATCGCCTTGGCCAGATTGTTACCCTTCGGGAAGAAGGAAGCGGTGTGCCCGTCTCCTCCCATGCCGAGAATGACGACATCGAACGGATTGCCGAAACCGGCCGTCTTTTCGGTGGCGATCTTTGCGGCTTCCTCGGCGGTCGTGGAAGGCTGGTAAAGCGGCACGAATGTCGCTGCCTCCGCCTTGTCCTTCAGAAGATGCGTCGCGACCAGACGGTGGTTGGACCGCTCGTCGTCGGCGGCAACGAAACGTTCGTCGACCAGCGTGATCGTCACCTTCGACCAGTTGATATCCTGTTCCGACAGCGCTTCGAAGAAACGTTTGGGCGTCGAGCCGCCGGACACGGCGATCGATGCCGAACCGCGCACGGCGATTGCCGCCGTCAACTGTGCGGAGACGTCCAGCGCAAGTTCATGTGCCAGCGTTTCGGGATCAGGAAATTCGTGCAGGTTTCCCGACATGCCTCAGCCCTCGTGCCATGTGCGGCCGTCACGCTCGATCAGCGCGATTGCCTGGCTCGGACCCCAGGTGCCGGCGGTGTAACCCTGTGCCGGCTGTCCGGTTTCGTCCCAACCCTTGAGGATCGGATCGACCCATTCCCATGCGGCTTCCACTTCGTCGCGGCGCATGAACAGCGTCTGGTTGGCGCGGATCGTGTCCATCAGCAGGCGCTCGTAAGCATCCGGCGAGCGAACGTTGAACGCTTCGGCAAAGCTCATGTCGAGCGAAACATTGCGCAGGCGCATGCCGCCCGGACCAGGATCCTTGATCATCAGCGACTGCTTTACGCCTTCGTCCGGCTGCAGGCGGATGATCAGCTGGTTGGCGGAAATGCGGCCGGCTGCGCTGTCAAAAATGTTGTGCGGCACCGGCTTGAAGGTGATGACGATTTCCGACATGCGCTGTGTCAGGCGTTTGCCCGTGCGGATGTAGAAGGGAACGCCGGCCCAGCGCCAGTTGCCGATCTCGGCCTTGATGGCGACGAAGGTTTCGGTGTTGGAAACGCCGCCTTCCAGCTCTTCCAGGTAACCCTTGACCGGGCCGCCTGCGGAAGCACCGGCGCGGTACTGGCCGCGCACCGTCATCTGCTCGACATTGTCGGCATTGATGGGCTTCAATGCCCGCAGAACCTTCAGCTTTTCATCGCGCACGGCCTCGGAATTCATCGAGGACGGAGTTTCCATGGCAACCAGGCAAAGCAGCTGCATGATATGGTTCTGCACCATGTCGCGCAGCGCGCCGGCCGTGTCGTAATAACCGGCACGGCCTTCGAGACCGACGGCTTCGGCAACGGTAATCTGCACGTGATCGATGTAATTGGCGTTCCACAGCGGCTCATAAAGCGCATTGGCAAAACGCAGCGCCATCA
Organism: Neorhizobium sp. JUb45; assembly: GCF_004343585.1. Lineage (GTDB taxonomy): Bacteria > Pseudomonadota > Alphaproteobacteria > Rhizobiales > Rhizobiaceae > Neorhizobium. The sequence continues at coordinate 126,797 of NZ_SLYW01000002.1, forward strand.
GGTTCTGGACGGTTTCCTTGCCCAGATAATGGTCGATACGGTATATCTGTTCTTCCTTGAACACCTTGCCGATCGTGTCGTTCAGCACCAGCGCCGACGCAAGGTCACGGCCGATCGGCTTTTCGACGACGATGCGGGTCTTAGGCGTGATCAGCTTGTGGTCGCGGATCTTTTCGGAAATCGCGCCAAAGATGCCCGGAGCGACGGCGAGGTAGAAGGCGCGGATGCGGTCCTTGCCTTCGTCCAGCAGTTTTTTAAGCACATCCCAGCCCTGATCGGACTTGGCATCGACGGACACGTAGAAAAGACGTTCGCAGAATTTCTTGACTTCCGCCTCGTCATATTCGCCCTTTTTCAGATGCTCTTTAAGGGCATCCTTGGCGAATTTACGGTAATCTTCATGGGAAAGCGCGCTGCGCGAAGCGCCGATAATGCGCGTCGGTTCGGTGAACTGGCCCTCGATCTGGCGGTGGTAGAGCGCCGGAAGAAGCTTGCGTTCCGCAAGGTCGCCGCTGCCGCCGAAGACGATGCAATCGAAGGGCTCAACTGGGATGATCTGGCTGCTCATACCTAATTCTCTCGAAGTCGCGTTGTTGATAGGGGTCATAATCTAATCGATTTAAAAGCGCCAGCCCGAAAACGGGCGGGAGTGACTATTTGCCTCAGAACCGGTCGCGGAGCGCGTACCAGGTCAGGGCGAGGAAAAGGAGCGGGGCCCGCAGGCGCGAGCCTCCCGGAAAGGAAGGAACGTCCAGATCGGCAAGATAGGAAAGCTCCGTCGATTTGCCGAGTGTCATATCTGCATAAAGCTTACCACAATAATTTGACAGCATGACACCATGGCCGGAATAACCGCCGACCGACATCACGCCGGGCATGACCTCTCGCACGAAAGGCTGGCGGGTGAGGGTGATGCCCACCGAACCGCCCCAGGAATGGGTGATCTCAATATCGTTCAGGGCCGGATAGATCTCGGCGATCTGCCGGCGGATATGGCTGGAAATGTCGCGCGGGCTGTCGGCCGTATAGGCCTCGCGACCGCCGAACAGCAGACGGCCATCCTTCGACTTTCGGAAATAACGCACCACGAAGCGCGAATCGGCGACCGATTCATTGCCGGAAAGAATGGTCGGATGCGCATCGAGCGGTTCTGTCGCGCCGATAAAGGAGCGGATCGGCATCACATGCGCGGCCGTCACCGGCTCGAGATTTTCGATATAGGCATTGGTGGCGATCAGTACGCGATTGGCGGTGATCGTGCCGGTCGGCGTTTCGATCAGCGTTTTACCACCGGATTGAGATATCGATTTGGCCGGCGTGTTTTCGTGGATCGCAGCCCCTGCTGCCGCCGCCACACGGGCAAGGCCGATCAGCAGTTTCAGCGGATGGATATGGCCGGTGCCGCCGTCATAGACGCCGCAATGGTAATGGTCGGAGCCGAGCCGTTCGGCCGTCTCCTTTTTATCCATGAAGGAAATATAGGGGTAGTCGTAGCGCGTCGCCGCGATCTCGGCATTGGCGCGGTATTCCTTGTCATGGCCGGGCTTGTGGGCCACGCACATGTGTCCAGCCACATATTCCATGTCGATGCCGTGTTTGTCGGCAAAGTCCAGCAGGTAACGTTTGGCATGTTCGGCCATGTCGAACAGGGCGCGTGACCGCTCAAGACCAAGTGCCTCTTCCTGCTCCTCCGGCCACCAGCGCTGGCCGGTGCCGAGCTGGCCGCCATTGCGGCCGGATGCGCCGTCACCGAAATGGCAGGCTTCGATCAGCGTCACCGAAACACCGGCAGACGCCAGACAGTAAGCCGCCTGCAGCCCGGTATAACCACCGCCGATAATGGCGACGTCGGTGGTTTTCGAGCCGTCAAGCGCCGGATAGGTCGGCCTGTCGCCACTTGACGCCTGATACCATGAAATTCCGGGCGCGATCGGGCTCTGCCATGCGGTCATGCCGTCTCCTTCAAACGTTCAGCAACAGGAATTCACGCTCCCAGGGACTGATCACCTGCATGAATGTTTCGAATTCGCCGCGTTTGACCCCGGCATAGATATTGATGAATTCGGAGCCGTACACCTCCTCGAAGGCCGGTTCGTTTTCCAGCAGTGCCAGCGCTTCCAGAAGGCCGCGCGGCAGTTCGATCGACCCTTCGTTGGCGGTATCCGAGGTCGGTTCGGTCGGCTGGATTTCTCGTGTGATGCCCAACAGGCCGCAACCGAGCGAAGCGGCCAGCGCCAGATAGGGATTGGCATCCGAACTCGGAAGGCGGTTTTCGACACGGCGGGCGGACGGATCGGACACCGGCACGCGGAAAGCCGTGGTGCGGTTGTCGTAACCCCAGGCATTGTTGACCGGGCAGGCCATATCAGGCGTCAGGCGACGATAGGAGTTCACATAAGGCGCCAGCATGACCAGCGAACTCGGCACGAATTTCTGCATGCCGCCGATGAAGTGGAAGAATTCCTTCGACGGTGTGCCGTCGTCATTGGAAAAGACATTCTTGCCGGTATTGATATCGACCACCGACTGGTGGACGTGCATGGCCGACCCCGGCTGGCCCTGCATGGGCTTCGCCATGAACGTGGCATAAATGCCGTGTTTCAGCGCCGCCTCGCGAATGGTGCGTTTGAACAGAAACACCTGATCGGCGAGCTGGATCGGATCGCCATGGCGAAGGTTGATTTCCAGCTGCGCCGGACCCTCTTCATGGATCAGCGTATCGATCTCCAGACCCTGCTTTTCAGAAAAATGGTAGATGTCGTCGATCAACTCGTCGAATTCGTTGATGCCGGCGATCGAATAACTTTGCCCGCCGGAAATCGAACGGCCAGAACGCCCCTTCGGCGGATGCAGCGGATAATCCGGGTCTTCATTGACGGCAACGAGATAGAACTCGATTTCCGGGGCGACGACCGGTTTCCATCCGCGATCCGAATAGAGTTTGACGACATGCTTCAGCACGTTGCGCGGCGTATAGGGCACGTTCTTGCCGTCGGCGCCGACGATATCGCAGATCACCTGCGCGGTCGGATCGCTTTCCCACGGCACGACGGAAAGCGTCGAAAGGTCCGGCACCAGCTTGATGTCGCTGTCGCGGCTGTCATAACGGAAATTGCCGGTTTCATCCGGGTATTCGCCGGAAATCGTGTGGCGGTAGAGTGCCGAGGGCAAGGCCAGCGAGGTGTTGCTGGTAAACTTTGACGCCGGCATCATCTTGCCGCGCGGAACGCCGGCAAGGTCGGGCGTGATGCATTCGACATCCTCGATGCCCCGCACTTTCAGCCATGCGGCGGCTTCCTGCCAGGATTTCACCCCGCGTCGGCTATCCAGAACTGCGGCAGGGATTTTGGGCTTGGGGGCGGAAGGCGTCGGCTTTTTCTTGGGCGGCATGGCTCACCGGAAGCGTTGGTCGGGAACCTTATAATAGTCACCTTGCGGCAATTGGCGATAGCTGGTTCGCAATGTTTGATCTCTTTGTCGGCATTGACATGAACGCGTGATGGCAACAGAAACGCCGCTCGTTTCAGGAGTTTTTGTTTTGGCCCGCAGATTTGACGTGGTGATCCTTGGTGCCGGTGCGGCCGGGCTGATGTGTGCGATCCGCGCCGGGCAGGGTGGCAAGCGCGTTCTTGTGCTAGATCATGCGAAGAACCCTGCCGAAAAGATCCGCATTTCCGGCGGTGGTCGCTGCAATTTCACCAATATCCATGCCGGTCCGAAAAACTATCTGTCGGCCAATCCGCATTTCGCCAAATCGGCGCTGGCGCGTTACAGCCCACGCGATTTTCTCGACATGGTCGAAAAACACCGTATCGCCTGGCATGAAAAGACGCTCGGCCAATTGTTCTGCGACGACAGCGCCAAGGACATCATCCACATGCTGCTCGATGAGATGCGTGCTGTCGGCGGTGTCCTTGAACTGCGCACCGAAATTTCCGCCGTCGAAAAAGGTCCGGACGGTTTTCGCGTGATGACATCGAACGGCATGGTCGAGGCGGATGCCGTTGTGCTCGCCACCGGCGGCAAGTCGATCCCGAAAATGGGCGCGACCGGCTTTGCCTATCGCATCGCCGCCGAATTCGGCCTTAAGGTTACCGACACGCGTCCCGGCCTTGTGCCGCTGACACTGGATCCGTTGCTGCTGGAAAAACTGGCGCCGCTATCCGGCATTGCTGTCGATGCTGAAGTAAAACACGGCAAGATTTCGTTCCGCGAGGCTCTGCTCTTCACCCATCGTGGTATCAGCGGCCCGTCGATCCTGCAGATCTCGTCCTACTGGCGCGAAGGCGATTCAATAAAATTGTCGATCGAGCCGGATATCGACATCACATCTCGCCTCAAGGAAGGTCGCAAGGCCAATGGCAAACAGGCGGCGCAGACGGTGCTGGGTGAGATCCTGCCGAAACGTCTGGCCCAGTTCCTGACCGAAAATGCGGGCATGACCGGACAGATGGCGGACCAAGGCGATCGCAAGCTCGAAGCGTTGGCGGCCTCGGTGCAGGACTGGAGCATCGTGCCGGCAGGTTCCGAAGGGTATCGCACGGCGGAAGTGACGATCGGCGGCATCGATACATCGGAGATCGATTCAAAGACGATGCAGGCCAAGAACGTGCCCGGTCTTTATTTCATCGGCGAATGCGTGGATGTCACCGGCTGGCTCGGCGGATATAATTTCCAATGGGCCTGGGCATCGGGAAATGCCTGTGGCGAGGCGCTGGCGGAACTGTTCTGATGCCGGAGATATCTTTTAGCACTTTTTAATAAGCCTGCGACATCCTGCCTTAATGCGCGCACAGTCATGGATTCTTATCTTGTGTTAAGCGCTGGTCGTCGCCGAGGCGGCGATTGAAACTCCTCCAGTCGGGATTGATCTTGATGCAGAACCGTCGTCGTGCCCGTGCCATCGCCATAGCAAAGACTGAAGCCGCTGCAACAATTACACTTCGTCTGTTTCTTGCTGCAGCAAGTGCAACGGTTGCCATAATGTTGATATCCCATCTATTCTGATGGTCGGTCAATATAGGCGATATGTTTTTTTCGATACATCGATGCTCTAATTGAGCTTTGCCGGAATTACACTGAACCAAGTTTGGGATATTTTGAATTTAGATCTCTGCTGCGTTAATGGCAAAACGCAAGTTCAGTAAATTTTTACGCATTTCCATTTATATTGCCCCTCAATTACTACTGGTATTTCGTATTGGGGGTCGCCGTATGTTGAACGTTCTGCCGTCATCCGTGGTTGCACGGATAGTCAGCCTTTGCCTTTTCCTCGTTTTCGTTTCGATTTCCGCCCTGTCGGGAATGACCTATCTGAACTTGCGTTCAGATATCATGGGCAATGCCGTGGAAGATGCGCACAGCGCCATCCGCGCCATGGGCGTCCTTTATGAGGTCGAGGCGGAAGGTGCCGATCTCGCGGTCAAGGACGGTGAGGTTACCGGTATTACCAGCGCCGGTCCGATCGAGTTCAAGAACCACTCGCTTGTCGACCGCACCGCCGAGTCCATCGGAGGTGTCGCCACCGTATTCAGCAAGAACGGCAGCGATTATGTCCGCGTCTCCACCAACGTGAAGACCGAGAAGGGCGAGCGCGCCGTCGGCACCAAGCTTGCCGCCGAACACCCGGCCCAGAACACGCTGGCTTCCGGCCAGCCCTATTTCGGCCAGGCAGCTTTGTTCGGCCGTGATTTCATGACGGGTTATTTCCCGATCAAGGACAAGGCCAATGTGGTCACCGGCGTCATGTTCATCGGCATCCCGATGGAAGTCTATTTTGCCCAGCTTTCGGCATCCGTCACCCAGATGGCCGTCACCAGCTTTCTGGCTCTGATCGCCATGGGTCTGATCGGCTTCTTCGCCATCCGTCATCTGGTCAAGCCGCTCAGCGTTCTGACCGGCACGATCCGCACCATGGCGGACGGCAGCGATACCGACATTCCATATCTCGATCGTCGCAACGAGTTCGGCAATATTGCCCGCGCGCTGGAAGTCTTCCGCGACAACGCCCGCCAGAAGCGCCTGATCGAAGCCCGCAGCGCCGATGATCGCGCCAGCGCCGATGCCGACCGTCGCCGCAACGATGCGGAAAAGCAGGAAGTCGATAGCCAGATCAACCTCGCTGTCACGGAACTGGGCGCAGCACTTGCCCGCCTGTCGCAGGGGGATCTTTCGGTCAAGATCGACCGCACCTTCACCGGCCGCCTCGAACAGCTCCGCGTCGATTTCAACGGCTCGATCGAGCGTCTGCGTGATACGCTGTCGCGCATCCGTGAAAGCACGCTGGCCATCCAGCGCAACAGTGGCGAACTCAGCCAGTCGTCTGCGGACCTTGCCAAGCGCACGGAAAACCAGGCTGCTTCGCTCGAAGAAACCGCCGCCGCCGTCGAGGAAATTACTGCCACCGTACGTTCTTCTGCCGAGCGCGCCCGCGAAGCCAATGACGCCGTCGCCAAGACCAAGCAGAATGCCGACGGTTCCGGCACGGTCGTCAACAATGCCGTCCAGGCCATGGATCGCATCGAGGAAGCCTCAAAGAAGATCGAGCAGATCATCGAAGTGATCGACGACATCGCCTTCCAGACCAACCTTCTGGCGCTCAATGCCGGTATCGAAGCCGCACGCGCCGGTGAAGCCGGCAAGGGTTTTGCCGTCGTCGCCCAAGAAGTGCGCGAACTGGCCCAGCGTTCGGCCGATGCCGCCCGCGAGATCAAGACGCTGATCAACCAGTCGAGTAACGAAGTCAGCGCCGGTGCCGGTCTCGTGCAGCAGACTGGAAAGGTTCTGTCGACGATCAGCGAGCAGATCACCGGCATCAGCAAGCATGTCGAAACCATCGCCACCGCCGCCCGCGACCAGTCGGCCGCGCTGCAGGACATCAACGGCTCCGTCAACCGCATGGACCAGATGACCCAGCAGAACGGCGCGATGGTGGAAGAGACCAGCGAAGCCAGCCGTGCCCTTGCGGAAGAAGCCAACCAGCTGATGAGCCTCGTGCAGCAGTTCCGCATCGAGGCAGATCACGGTGCCGGCCACAAGCGCTACGCCGCCTGATCTTCAAGATCTGTAGAATCGACCAAAGGCCGGGCAGGGGATTTGCCCGGCCTTTGGCGTTTCGGGGGAAGCCTTCGCGTCTGCTGTCCGCCCGGACGGTTGCCGTGTCAGTTGCCACGGGCAACCACGACCGGGATCAGCAGGTCGCCCCATTGTCCGTCACCACCGTGATGGCGGGCGGAACGCACGAGTTCGACCGAAACACCTGCCTCGACCGCCTTCATGACCGAATGGTTCAGCCGGTGCAGATCATTGGCCAGCGACCGGATCGCCGCCTGCTGCTCGAAACTCATGGTCGAAGATTGCTCCTCGGCGCGTTCCTTGACGTGGGTCTGGATGGGCGCTGACTGAGAGATCGGATTGTGCATGTTCATGATATTTCTCCTCTCTGTGGTTTTTGGTGGTGACAGGTTGTCGGGTGCAAAGTCCCCCTCTGGCTGCCGCCATCTCCCCCACAAGGGGGAGAAAATATGCGGCAAACTCTCTGCCCAAATTGAACCTCAGCGGATCGGCCGGGTTAAGCCCCTCCCCCTTGTGGGGGTCCACAAGGACGGGCAGAGACACGCGGCTCTGCCCCGGTTGGGGTTTGGGGCGGGGTCTTTTTACGATTCGCTACTCAGCCGCCGGGCGGAACTGCGCATGCTCGGTCGACCCTCCCATAGCCGTCGTCGAAGACTGTCCGCCGCTGATCGCCACCGACACGGCGTCAAAATACCCTGTCCCGACTTCGCGCTGGTGTTTGGTGGCGGTATAGCCATGGATCTCGGCGGCAAACTCCGCTTCCTGCAGCTCCGAATAGGCGGCCATTTGCCGGTCCCGGTAGCCGCGCGCGAGTTCGAACATGCCAAAGTTCAGCTGGTGGAAGCCGGCCAGCGTGATGAACTGGAACTTGTAGCCCATCGCCCCCAGCGCCCGCTGGAATTTGGCGATCGTCGAGTCATCGAGGTTCTTTTTCCAGTTGAACGACGGCGAGCAATTATAGGCCAGCATTTTTCCGGGATGCGCCTTGTGCACCCCTTCGGCAAATCTTTTCGCCTGTTCCAGATCGGGTTTCGAAGTTTCGCACCAGATCAGATCGCAATAGGGCGCATAGGCCACCGCACGCGCGATGCACGGTTCCAGCCCGTTGCGCACCCGGTAAAACCCTTCGACGGTACGGCCTGCATCGTAATCGACAAACGGCTGGTCGCGCTCATCGATATCTGACGTCAAAAGCTTGGCCGCCTCCGCATCGGTGCGGGCAATCACAAGCGTCGGCGTGCCCATCACGTCGGCGGCGAGGCGCGCTGCGGTGAGGTTGCGGATATGCGCCGCCGTCGGGATCAAAACCTTGCCGCCCAGATGGCCGCATTTCTTTTCCGATGCCAGCTGGTCCTCGTAATGAACACCGGCAACGCCCGCCTCGATAAACGCCTTCATGATCTCGAACGCATTGAGCGAGCCGCCGAAACCGGCCTCGGCATCGGCGACAATAGGCGCAAACCATGTTTCGACCGAAAGGCCGTTGCCTTCCGCCGTTTCGATCTGGTCGGCGCGTTGAAGCGTGCGGTTGATGCGGCGCGCCAGTTCCGGTGCGGCATTGGCCGGGTAAAGCGACTGGTCGGGATACATGGAAGACGCGGTGTTGCTGTCCGCCGCCACCTGCCAGCCGGACAGATAGATCGCCTTCAACCCGGCGCGCACCTGCTGCATGGCCTGGTTGCCGGTCATCGCGCCCAGCGAATTGACAAAATCTTGGCTGCGCAGAAGCGACCACAGCCGGTTGGCGCCCGCCTCCGCCAGCGAATGACGGATCGTTACCGAACCGCGCAGCCGCTTCACGTCATCCGCAGAATAGGGGCGTTCGATGCCGTCGTAACGGCCGGACGGTGCAGTCGGAACGATGTTGTAAAAATCAGTCATGCTTCACTCCCTGGGCTTCGGTAACTTGTCCGATGTCAAGGAATTTACATGGGCGTTGAAATTGTATCTAATCAAATCCGCAGTGTTGCGACAGTAAAAGGGTCGAGATGTACTGTTTTTGACAAAGTCCAAAGTGAGTTTGTCAATTTTTGTAAAGTTTGTGCTGGTTGCTTCTTTGGGAGGAGAGCGAATGGCTGAACGTAAGATCTTTGCCGGTCCAAAGGTTCGGCGCATCCGGCTCGGGCTGGAACTGACGCAGGCGGCGATGGCGGAGGGGCTGGAGATTTCCGCCTCCTATCTCAACCTCATCGAACGCAACCAGCGGCCGCTCACCGTGCAGCTGCTGTTGCGGCTTGCCTCCACCTATAAGGTCGATCTTGAAGCGCTGCAAAGCGATGACGGCGCCATGGTCGGCGAGCTTCGAGAGGTGTTTCGCGATCCGCTCCTGTCGGGCGAACTGCCGGGCGATCAGGAACTGGTGGAAGTGGCCGATGCCGCCCCCAATACCGCCGGCGGGATTCTAAAACTTTATCGCGCCTATCGTGAGCAGGCCGCGCGTCTCTCCGATCTGGCCGAACTTCTTGCCCGCGAAGGTCACGAAACCGGTATGGCCGCCACGCGTCTGCCGGCCGATGAGGTGCGTGACCGTCTTGAACACCGCCCGCATTTTTTCGCACGCATAGAAGATGCGGCGGAAACATTTATTGCCGAACTCGCTGCCGGTGACGATCTTGCGGCTAGTCTTCGAGACTGGCTGAAAACCCGCCACGGCATCGTCGTCCGCTCGCTGCCGGTACATGTCATGCCGGACCTGAAACGCCGTTACGATCGTCATTCGCTGCGGCTGTTCCTGTCCGAACGACTGTCGGCCAGCGACCGTCTGCGTGAAATCGCCATGGAAGTGGCACTGCTGGCGCTGGGGGAGGCGATTGCCGGCGAACTCGAAGACCTCGCCTTGTCGAGCGGCGAGGCCAAACGCATCGCCCGGTTCGAACTGGCGCGGTATGCGGCGCATGCGCTGATGATGCCCTATGGCGCTTTCCTGTCGGCTGCCCAGCGCGCCCGTTACGATATCGATGTTTTGCGCGCCCGTTTCGACGTGTCGTTCGAACAGGCGGCAAACCGGGTGACGACACTCGCACGGCCCGGCGCATCCGGCCTGCCGTTTTTCCTCGCCGAGATCGACAGCGCCGGCAACCGTCTCCGCCGCGCCGGCGCGCAAGCCTATCCGCATGCGAAATTCGGCGGGCTCTGTCCCAGGCTCGGTGTGCATGCGGCTTTCGCCCAGCCGGGGCAGGTTCTCACGGATCGGGTCGAGATGCCGGATGGTGCCGCCTATCTGACGGTCTGCCGCACGCTGGAAGGCCCGCAGGCCGGTTTCAACGAGCGCGTGCGCCGCACCGCCATCCTCATCGGCTGCGATTTCGAGGTGGCGCGCGAAACGGTCTATGGCGAAGCGGCGAGCCTGCCGGGGGCAACCGTTCTGGCCGGAACTGCCTGTCGCCTGTGCGAGAGACGCGGCTGCCTGTCGCGCGCCGAGCCGCCGGTAACGCGGCCTCTGGGACTGGACGAGATGGCGACCGGTCTCAGTGCCTTCGATTTTCGGTGATGGCCCTGATGGTATCTTGAGAAGTCTTTGCTGCAATGCAGCTTTTTGCTTGTGGGTAGCGATGTTCCTTCATACTCTCGCACAAAACAAAAGCATAAAGAGGGAAACAAGGCGCGGCGCTGATGCGGCCAGCCTTCATAAAACAGGAGAAATCATGCGACCCAATCTGCTTCGTCTTCTGACCGCCGCTGCCGCCACGACGCTGATGGCCACCGCCGTCTTCGCGCAGGAACGCCAGGTCCACGTCTACAACTGGTCCGACTATATCGATGAATCGGTGCTGGAAGAATTCACCAAGGAAACCGGCATCAAGGTCGTTTACGACGTGTTCGACAGCAATGAAGTGGTCGAGACAAAGCTGCTGGCCGGCGGTTCCGGTTATGATGTCGTCGTGCCGACCGGCCCCTTCCTCGCCCGCCAGATCCAGGCCGGCGTCTTCCAGAAGCTCGACAAGTCGAAGCTGCCGAACCTTTCCAACATGTGGTCGGAAGTCTCCGAGCGTCTCGCCAAATACGATCCCGGCAATGAATATGCCGTCAACTACATGTGGGGCACCACCGGCATCGGTTACAATGTCGACAAGGTGAAGGCAGCGCTTGGTGATGTGCCGCTCGACAGCTGGGATATCCTGTTCAAGCCGGAAAATGCCGAAAAGCTGAAATCCTGCGGTATCAACATCCTCGACGCGTCCGACGAGACCTTCGCGATTGCCATGAACTATATCGGCAAGAACCCCGACAGCAAGGAAGCGGCCGATCTGGAAGCTGGCGGCGAGGTTTACAAGAAGATCCGCCCGTCGGTGCGCACCTTCAACGCCTCGGCCTATATCGATGAACTGGCAAACGGCGACAGCTGCATTTCCATCGGCTGGTCGGGTGACATCCTGCAGGCAAAGACCCGCGCCGAAGAAGCCAAGAATGGCGTCAAGGTCGAGTTCGTCATCCCCAAGGAAGGCACCTATATCTGGTTCGACAACCTTGCCATTCCGGCCGATGCCAAGAATGTTGCCGAGGCCCACGAATTCATCAACTTCATGATGAAGCCGGAAGTCATCGCCAAGTCCTCGAACTATGTCCAGTATGCCAACGGCAACCTTGCCTCGCAGAAATTCGTGGACAAGGAAGTGCTGGAAAATCCGGGCGTCTATCCCCCGGAAGATGTCGTGAAAAAACTCTTCACCATCTCGCCTTACGGCCCGCGTGAACAGCGTGTGCTCAACCGCGTCTGGACCGAGATCAAGACCGGCAGCTGATGCCTTCTGCGGAGCGGGTTTTGGGCCCGCTCCGCATGATTGCCAATCCGGCACCACGGCGTGCCAAAAAATCAGGGTAGATGGGGACAGGCATGGCGAAATCTCTCGGGCCGGTTAAGCGCAAATTTTCTCCCTGGACCGATCCGACATCGGTGCCCTTCATCCGTTTCGAGAATATCACCAAGCGGTTCGGCAATTTCACCGCCGTCGAAAACCTGACGCTGGATATCTACGAGCGCGAGTTCTTTGCGCTGCTCGGGCCATCGGGCTGCGGCAAGACCACGTTGATGCGCATGCTGGCCGGTTTCGAGGAGCCGACCGAAGGCCGCATCCTCCTGCAGGGCAAGGATCTGGCCGGCGTGCCGCCCTATCGCCGCCCCACCAACATGATGTTCCAGTCCTACGCGCTGTTCCCGCATATGACGGTGGAAAAGAACATCGCCTTCGGTCTGGAACAGGACAAGCTGCCGAAAGCCGAGATCGCCGCCCGCGTCGAAGAGATGCTGAAGCTGGTGAAGCTGGAACAGTTCGCCAAGCGTAAACCGTCGCAGCTCTCCGGTGGTCAGCGGCAGCGCGTGGCGCTGGCCCGGTCGCTTGCCAAGCGGCCAAAGGTTCTGCTGCTCGACGAACCGCTCGGCGCGCTCGACAAGAAGCTGCGCGAGGAAACACAGTTCGAACTGACCGACCTGCAACACACGCTGGGTCTGACCTTTTTGATCGTCACCCATGATCAGGAAGAGGCGATGACCGTGTCCGACCGTATCGCCGTGATGGACAAGGGCGTCATCATGCAGGTTGCGACACCGGCGGAAATCTACGAGGCGCCGAACAGCCGCTACGTCGCCGACTTCATCGGCGATATCAACATCATCGAAGGTGCGATCGTTTCCAACAGCGGCGCGGCGAGCGGTGGCGTGATGCTCGATTGCGATGGTCTGAAGATCGCCGTTGATCAGGAATGCCCGGCATCGACAGGGGATCGCGTCGCTTATGCCATCCGCCCGGAAAAGGTTCGCCTCGGCATCGAGCCGCCGGCCGATACCGCCGTCAACGCCGCCGCGGGCGAGGTTTACGACATCGGTTATCTCGGCGATTTTTCGCTATTCCTCGTCAAGCTCGACGATGGCCGCATCATCCGCGCGGCACAGGCCAATATCCAGCGCCTCGTCGATCGCCCGCTCACCTTCGGTGATCGCGTCTGGGTCCACTGGTCGCGCGATGCCGGCCTTGTTCTGACCCGCTGAGGAGAGCGCCATGGCAATCGATACGCTGTCTCCCCCGTTACCGCCCGAGCCAAAAGTCGAACTTGCCGATGATGCCGGGCGCACCAATCCGGCACGCTGGCTGATCGTCGCCATTCCCTATCTCTGGCTGCTGCTGTTTTTCGCGGCACCCTTCCTGATCATCGCAAAAATCTCGCTGTCCGACACGGCAATCGCCATGCCGCCCTACACGCCGACCTTTCAGGGTTTTGGCAATCTCGGCACCTTCTTCTCGCAGCTGGATTTCGAAAACTACGCCTATCTGGCAAGCGACAGTATCTACATCAAATCCTATCTCAACTCGCTGCGCATCGCCGCCATCTCGACGGTTCTGCTGCTGCTGATCGGTTATCCGATGGCGCTTGCCATGGCGCGCGCCAAGACCAGTCTGCGGCCGATTCTGGTGATGATGGTCATCCTGCCATTCTGGACCTCGTTCCTGATCCGCGTTTACGCCTGGATCGGCATCCTGAAGCCGGAAGGCCTGCTCACGGTTCTTTTCCAGTCGATCGGCCTGATGGGCGAGGGCGAGCAGGTACAGATCTTTCGCACCGATTACGCGGTCTTCATCGGCATCGTTTATTCCTACCTGCCGTTCATGGTCCTGCCGCTGTATGCCGCGCTGGAAAAGATGGACCATACGCTGCTGGAAGCCGCAAGCGATCTCGGCTGCCCGCCCTGGAAGGCCTTCTGGCGCATCACATTCCCATTGTCCTTGCCCGGCGTGATTGCCGGCTCGCTGATCTGCTTCATCCCGATCACCGGCGAATTCGTCATCCCCGATCTGCTCGGTGGCGCCGATACGCTGATGATCGGCAAGACCTTGTGGACCGAGTTCTTCAACAGCCGCGACTGGCCGCTCGCTTCGGCGATCGCCGTCATATTGCTGGCGGTGCTGGTCCTGCCCATCGTCTATTTCCAGAACCAGCAGCAGAAGGCGGGATAAGGCCATGAAGAATGCCCGTTTCGACGCGACCGTTCTCACTCTCGGTTTCGCCTTCCTCTACATCCCGATCCTCATTCTGGTGATCTATTCGTTCAACGCCTCGCGGCTGGTCACGGTCTGGGGCGGGTTTTCGCTCGTCTGGTACCAGCAGATGTGGTCGAACCAGGGGCTGATGGATGCCGCATGGGTGACCGCACGTGTTGCCCTGCTCAGTGCCACGATCGCCACCATTCTCGGCACGCTGGCGGCGCTGACCTTGGTGCGGTTCCGCAAAATCCCCGGCCGTCTGCTGTTTTCGGGCATGATCTATGCGCCGCTGGTGATGCCGGAAGTCATTACCGGCCTGTCGCTGCTGTTATTGTTCGTATCGCTCAATGTCGATCGCGGTTTCTGGACCGTGGTCATCGCCCACACGACCTTTTCGATGTGCTATGTCGCGATCGTCGTGCAGTCGCGGCTCCTGACATTCGACCGGTCTCTGGAAGAGGCGGCGCTCGATCTCGGTTGCCCGCCGGTGAAGACGTTTTTCCGCATCACCCTGCCGCTCATCCTGCCGGCGGTTCTGGCGGGCTGGATGCTGGCCTTTACCCTGTCGCTGGACGATCTGGTGATCGCCAACTTCAACACCGGCCCCGGCGCCACCACGCTGCCGATCAAGATCTATTCGCAGGTGCGTCTGGGTGTAACACCTGAGATCAATGCGATCTGCACAATCCTGATCGGGCTTGTGGCGATCGGCGTGATTGCGGCCTCGCTGGCCACCAAACGCAACGAGCTGCGCCGCCAGCGTGACGAACACGCTGCCGCTCAAGGCTGATCGTTATGGGCTGATGCGTTTATGGTTGCGGCGGCTTGGCCATTGGCCAGAACACCGGTGTCGGCCATGCGCCACCGATGAACATCATCAGCGGGTCGTTGGAAGGCGTGCCGTCCGTCTCGGCATAGATATTGGCGGAAAGCGCCAGCCCCTGCGTTTCCAGCGGCACCAGCCCGCTCAGCACGATCAGGTCACTCGGCCCATCCAGCCTTGCTTCGCCAAGCTCGGCAACGCCATCGGCGATGGTTGCCGAGATATCCATGCGATCGAAGAGGATATCGCCGTCGCTGACATCCTTCAGGGCAAAATAGGCGGACTGCCCGGCCAGCTGGCGAATGGCGGCAAGGTCGATGCCGTTCAGGCGGCCGTTGCGTGCCGAAAGGCGCAGCGAGCCGGAAAGATCGCTCATCGTCGCCAGACCAAGCGGTTTGGCAAGATGCAGGGCCAGTTCGGCGGAACCGTTCGCCTCGGGAACGATCGCCTCGACGCCGAAGCGGCGTGATACGCTAGCAAGGTCGACATCCCGCAGCGACAGCCTGAGATCGGCGCTATCGGTCAGCCGGCCTTCCGGGGCGCTGATCTGGCCGGTCAACCGTCCGCCATCGATTGAACTGTCGACCAGATCAACGCGTGCCATCTGGTGTGTGTTGATCAGGCTGACGGCGGCATTGCGTAGCGGCAGCGGCCCCAGTTGCGCCTCCGTCGCGGACAGGCGCAGGTCGAGATCGAGAAGGTCGCCGAGAAGGGCGGCCGGCGTCACATCATCCTGGCCGGCAGTCTGCGGCTGTGGTGACAGAGCTGCGATGATCGCGGAAAAATTCAGCTTGTCGAAGGCGAGCGTGCCGGTCAGGCGTGGTCTTGCGCCATCGGATGCCACCAGATCCATGATGCCGGTGGCCGATGCCTCATTGGCCTGCAGCGACACCTGTTCGAAACGCAGGGCATTGCCGGCCGTCATCATCTGGCCCTTGAGCGACAGCTGGTTCAGCCGGTCGAGGCCGGTAACGTGGATGTCGAGCCAGTTGAGAATGTCCGGCACGCGCGGCATGTTGATGCTGAACGATCCGGCCAGAAATGCGTAAGTCGCCAGATTGGCAGTGCCGCTGAACTGGCCCGAAAACAGGTCGGAGCTGAGCGAAAGGTCGGCATCGGCATTGCGGCCGGCCAGAAGCGTCAGCGGTTTTGCCGAGGAGAAGGAGAGCGTAAAAGTCTTGTCTCTCAGCGTTCCGGTGAGGCGCGAAGAGATCGCCGAGGAAAGCTGCGGCCATTCCACCGTTCCGTTGACCGCTGTCAGGCTGGTTTTGTGTTGACCATTGGCATCACTGATCTCGACCGAGCCGTCCTCGATCGTCACCTCGCCGATGGCGGCATCGAGATCCTTGCCGATCGCTGTATTGCCGGCATTGCTGCGAACCTTCTTGACCGCATCATTGAGCAAACCGTCCATTGACCAGTCGATGTCACCGGATGCCGTGCGCAAGGCGAAAAGCTTTGGGCGTACAAGGTCGAAATCCTCGAAGACCAGATTGCCGCGTAGCGCCTGAAACAGCTCGAACGATGCCGAGAGATTATCGACATGGGCAATCAGGCGAGAGGCTGGAT
Source organism: Neorhizobium sp. JUb45 (assembly GCF_004343585.1). Taxonomy (GTDB): domain Bacteria; phylum Pseudomonadota; class Alphaproteobacteria; order Rhizobiales; family Rhizobiaceae; genus Neorhizobium. Next base: position 143,240 of record NZ_SLYW01000002.1, read on the forward strand.
CTTCCGTCTCGCGAATGGAAACATCCTTCAGGATGATGTGCGGATGCGGCCAGAAATGCAGCTCCGGAGCACCTTCAATGGTTGCCTCATGCCCGAACCATTGTTCGACGGCCTCTTCCATGCCGTTGCGCACCAGCGATGTGGAAATCAGATACGGGGCCGCAACCTGCGAAACCAGCCCGAGCGCGATTGCGCCGACGGCCACGACCATGGCCGATCGCCGGTAGCGTTTTCTGGTCTTGAGCGAATGGATCAGCGACTGCAACATGCTTTCCTCGAAGCGCCCATGGCTTCGCAATCTCGGGGCCTCGGCAATGTGTGGCTTTCGTTAGCGGAAATCCAGCGGCCATGCAAATAGGCCGGATGCCGCGCCTTTTCCGCCAAATGGCTTATGTTAGACTGGTGTGGGAGTGGGAGGACTTCATTCATGCCGCAATCGCAAAAACCGTTATGGGTGCCGGCACCCGACGCGCTCTGCGCGTCGCCGCTCGCCCGCTTCATGCACTGGTGCGAAAAACGATACGACCGGCAGTTCGACGGGCCGGATGCGTTTCATGCCTGGTCGGTTGCCGAGCGGGCGGATTTCTGGTCGGCGGTCTGGGATTTTTGCGGCGTGTGGGGTGAAAGGCCAGGACCGGTTCTGGTCGATGATGGCCACATGACCGAAGCGCGTTTCTTTCCCGAAGCGACCCTCAACTTCGCACAAAACCTGCTGTCGCGACGTGGTGCCGAGGATGCGCTGATCTTTCGCGGCGAGGACAAGGTCTTTGCCCGCTGGTCATGGGATGAGCTTGCCGCTTCGGTCTCGCGCCTGCAGCAGGCGTTTCGTGCATCGGGCATCGGCAAGGGTGATCGTATTGCCGCCATGATGCCGAACATGCCGGAAACGGTGGCCCTGATGCTCGCGGCCGCATCGCTCGGCGCCATCTGGTCGTCATGCTCGCCGGATTTTGGCGTGCAGGGCGTGCTCGACCGGTTTGGCCAGATCGAGCCCAAACTGTTCATCACCTGCGACGGCTACTGGTATAACGGCAAGCGGCAGGATGTTTCGGAGAAGGTGAGGGCTGTCGGCGCAGAGCTTGGTGTGCCGGTTCTGGTCGTGCCTTATGCGGGCGAAGCCGAAACCCTTTCCGCGTCACTGGCCGATGGCCGCACGCTTGCCGCCTTCATCGCTCCTTTCGAGGCGGGTGAGCCGCAGTTCGAGCCGCTACCATTTTCGCATCCGCTCTATATCCTGTTTTCATCCGGCACGACCGGTGTTCCGAAATGCATCGTCCATTCCGCCGGCGGCACTTTGTTGCAGCACCTGAAGGAACAGCAGTTGCATTGCGGCGTGATGCCTGGCGAAAGGCTGTTCTATTTCACCACCTGCGGCTGGATGATGTGGAACTGGCTGGTCTCCGGCCTCGCATCGGGTGCAACGCTGTGCCTTTACGACGGCTCGCCCTTCGCGCCGGATGGCAATGTCCTGTTCGATTTTGCGCAGGAAGAGCGGTTTTCGCTGTTCGGCACTTCGGCCAAATATATCGATGCGGTGCGCAAGGCAGGTCTGGTGCCGAGAGAGACGCATGATCTGACGCAACTGCGGATGCTCACCTCGACGGGTTCACCGCTATCGCCGGAAGGGTTTTCCTTCGTTTACGACGGCATCAAACCGGATGTGCATCTCGCCTCGATTTCCGGCGGCACCGATATCGTCTCCTGCTTCGTGCTCGGCCATCCGCTGAAACCGGTCTGGCGCGGCGAGATACAGGGGCCGGGCCTCGGCCTTGCCGTCGATGTCTTTGACGAGGCCGGAAATTCTGTGCGCGGCGAAAAGGGCGAGCTGGTCTGCACCCAAGCGTTTCCCTCGATGCCGGTGATGTTCTGGAACGATCCCGACGGCGCCAAATATCACGCCGCCTATTTCGAGCGTTTCGACAATATCTGGTGCCACGGCGATTTTGCCGAATGGACGGATCACGGCGGGCTGATCATCCATGGGCGCTCGGATGCCACGCTCAATCCCGGCGGCGTGCGCATCGGTACGGCGGAAATCTACAATCAGGTCGAGAAGATGGAGGAGATCGCCGAGGCCCTGTGTATCGGTCAGGACTGGGAAGACGATGTTCGAGTCGTGCTGTTCGTGCGTCTGGCATCCGGCGCTGCTCTGGACGAGGCGCTGCAATCCAGAATCAGGTCCACCATCAGGGCAGGGGCGTCACCGCGGCATGTGCCGGCAAGGATCATTGCCGTCGCAGACATTCCCCGTACCAAGTCCGGCAAGATCGTCGAACTCGCAGTGCGCGAGATCGTGCATGGGCGGACGGTGAAAAATCGGGAGGCACTCGCCAATCCCGAAGCACTCACCCTTTTCTCAAATCTGACTGAATTACGCTCATGATTTCCCAACCTGTGCCGGATTGGCGCGGGTCGCTGCAACCATACACTTTTCGTTGTCTCTTTGCGGGAGTTACGTGATTCTTTATCGTAAATTGTGCCTTTTACCTGGCGGAAAACGGGAAAATTTACCGGTCGTTAAGACCTGTTGGTGCAAAGTTAACACTGAACGGAAAAGCGGAATGTCGCCTGGTTTCGGCGCTCACTTTCACCGTCTGACACCTTTTTCCCGTCGTTGGGATCGCAGCATCAACTTATAAAAAGGCAGCTTCGGCTGCCTTCTTTTTTGCCCGCATTCCAGCGTTGCAATCAGTTGGCCAGAACACGCGGTGAGGGGAAGGTGATCTCCACCAGTGTTCCTTCGTTGGGCGTCGACGAGATGGCGAAGGATGCGCGGTTGGCATCCACCATCGCCTTGGTCAGCGGCAGTCCCAGCCCGGTGCCGTCGCCGCGCTTGCGGGCAGCCCCTGTCACCTGCCGGAAAGGCTTCATCGCCAGTTCCAGTTCCGAGCGCGTCATGCCGATCCCGGTATCGCGGATGCGCAGGATGACGTTGCCATTCGCCTCGAAAGCGCTGGACACCACGATCTGCCCGCCCGACGGGGTGAACCGGATGGCATTGGACAGGAGGTTGAGAACGATCTGCTTGATCGAACGCAGATCCGCCACCACCTGCGGCACAGCCTGAGAGAGCGCGGTGCGAATGATCACCAGTTGGCCGTTGGCCTGTGGCTGGATGATCGACACGGCTTCCGACACGGTCTCGTTCAGGCCAACCGCCTCGAATTCGAGATCCATCTCGCCCGCCTCGATCTTGGAAATATCCAGGAGGTCGTTGACGATATCGAGCACATGGCGGCCGGAGCGGCCGATATCATTGGCATATTCCACATAGCGCGGATGGCCGATCGGGCCAAAACGTTCGGTCGCCATCATGTCGGCAAAACCGATGATCGCGTTCAGCGGCGTGCGGATCTCATGGCTGACATGGGCGAGAAAATCGCTCTTGTGCGCATTGGCTGTTTCGGCGGCGCGCTTGGCGTTGCGCAGTTCTTCCTCGGTCCGCTTCCAGGCGGTGATGTCGCGGATGACGGCGCAATAACCGTTCGACGAGGTTAACCGGCCGATCGTCATGAACAGCGGCAGGAAACCACCACCGGCTTCACGGCCGATCACCTCACGCCCGTCATTCAGAACGCTGGCAACGCCATGGCCGGACAGGCCACCGAGATAATCGATGACCGAGCGCTGGCTTTCATGGGCAAACAGCATCACGAAAGGCCGGCCGGCGGTCTCGTCATTGTCATAGTTGAACAGCGCACTGGCAGCCCGGTTCATCGAGCGCACATCGCCTTCCGAGCCGATGATGACGACGCCGTCCGTCGCGGTTTCGAGGATCGAGCGCAGCTCGTCCACTTCCACCTTGAGGCCTGAGACTTCCGCGGCAATGGCGGCTGCGTCTTCGTCCACGACGGTTTCGGCAGCAGTCTGCACGGCCGCAGGCACGGGTTCTGCGACCACCGCGACCGGCATCAGTGCGAGCATCAGCGCGGTCGATTGTTCCCAGCGGATCGATTGCAGGCGGGCGCTGACCGGAACCAGCGTATCGTCGGCGCGCACCACCACCATGCCACCGGCCTCGGCGGTCTTGGCTTCGAGTTCGTCGCGCTGCAAAAGCACGTCGAGACCGCCAAGTTCATCAAGCTGATCAAGGGATTCGTAGCCGGTCAGGCGCAGGAATTCGGGATTGGCATGGAACAGCCGGTCGCCGGCATGAACGATCAACGCCACCGGCATCTGGTCGAGAATTTCCGCACTCAGACCAAGCCGTGCGCGCACCGGAATGATGTCGGCATAGGTCGCCGGCTCCTCGGCTTCCGGTTCCTGCTCGTCCTCGTCATCTTCCTCAATCTGGGCATCGACCCGGTCGGTTTCATCGGCATCGGTTTCCGCCTGATCGAGCAATGGCAGCGCTTCGGAAGCCACGTCTTCATCGCCGTCTTCCGCCGCGTCGCTGCTCCCGTCAAGGTTCGCGTCGCTGTCGTCCGGCTGCTCGGCTGCGTCAACAGTCTCTTCTGCCGCCGTTTCGTCCTGCCCGGCTGCGGCCTCGATGAGGTCGCTCGGGGCGTTTTCATTGGCGTGAGGCGCGAGGATGGAATTGTCGTCCTCCACCTCTTCCCGATCCGTCAGTGGCTCGAGGCGGCGGGCGATCTCGATAAACGCTGCCTGCTCGCCGGGCGTCAGCCCATCCTTGCGCGAACGGCGTTCCTCGAACTGGATGACCTTGTCGGAATGGCGACGCGACGGTGTTTCGACGACGCGAAGCGCGGGCCGCTCTTCTTCCGGGGCGGCAGGCGCATCCATCTCGGAAGTGTCTTCTTCCGGCGCGATGTCATCGGCATCTTCCGCCTCGGCGGGGTCGGCATAAGCATCGTCGGCTGCCGTAGCTGTGTCGCTATCGTCAACAACGTCCGCTGAAGCCGGGATGTCGTCGTCACTCGTTTCCGGCAGCAGGGCGATGCTGTCGTCCGACCCATGAACGGCTGTGTCATCGCTCTCGGCAGTGGCGTCTTCAGCCGAGGTTTCCGTCTCAGCGGCGGCCGGTGTCGGCACCAGTGTCACACCGATTGCCAGCGGGTCTTCCGCCACATCGGCAACGCGCACGATCCCGAAACCGCGAAAACCGTCGAATTCGCGTGAACGCGTATAGGTGGGCAGGGCGGCGAGGTCGACCGGCACTTTCAGGGTCGTGCCTTCGATCGGCCACCAGATGGTCTTGCCGGACCACGTATCGCGCTTGCGCAAAAGCTCTGCGATCTTGCCGTCCGGATCGAAGTTGAACAGCGCTGCGAGATCGGAAAAGGCAAGGCCGTTGATATCGGCGGCATGTGGGCCGACGACGCGGGCAAACTCGCTGGACACTTCGCTGAACCGGCCTTCGGAATCGATCTTCCAGACAAAACGCGTGGCGCGCATATCGGGCGAAAACACGAAAGGCTCTGCATTATCGGAAATTCTGGAGGTGCCGAACATCTGTGCCGGCGTCTCATTCGGTTCATCCACGGTGACGGCCACGGTTTCCGTCACTGCCGTATCGGCCAGATCTTCTTCTTCGGCTGCGACCGGAGCATCGTCCGCCAAAACCTCTTCTACCGGCAGATCTTCGTCCGCTTCCAATTCGGTCTCGTCTACCTCATCCATGTCCTCGGCGTCATCGGAAGCCACGGCTTCGTCGCCATCCTGGGCCTCGGGTTCGGTGCCAAAGCTGTCGAGCAGCGCCTGCCTCACCTCGGACATGGCCTGTTCGGTCTGCGTCGTTTCGTTGGCGGGCCGGCTGGAGGGCTCGAATTCAGCCTCCTCGGTCGGCTCGTCATCCACTTCGGAAATGTCTGCCAGCGCATCGAGCGTATCCGCATAAGCATCGGCGGCGGGCGTGGTTTCGGCAGGAGTTTCCACGGCCGGCACTTCCGGCTCTGAAATTTCGGCCGGCTCGATGATTTCGGCAATTGCCGGAGCGGTATCGACGACTGCTGTCACGTCTTCGTTCCCGATCGTCTCTCGCCTGATTTCCATCGGAATGACGTCGGAGGAATCCTCGTCCGGTTCGACGATGAACAGAAGATGCATGGCCGGCATGTCGGAAACCCGGCCCATCGCCGCCGGCAGGTAGCCGATCCTGGTCGGGACAGGGCGTTTTACCAGGCCTTCATTATGCACGGCGGCCATATTCACCAGCATGCGCGCGGTATGCGGCGTCAGATCGAGCGAGGCGAAACGCGGCGAGGCGGCCAGGATCGCGCCATTCTGGTCCAGCACGGCGCGGTGCGTATCGGTGTCGTCAAAACCTTCGATCATGCGCGCCGCGCATTGGGCGACAGACATCGTCTCGTCGGCAGTCGGTGCGGCAATCATGATGGCGCGGTCGTGGCCGATCGTCATCAGTTCGCATGTGGCCTGCACGGCGGTGCGCTGAAAACCGTTGGTGACGCGCATTATAAAGGAGCGGCTGTCGCCGTCATTCTTCAATCCACGCGCAGCCGCGTCCGCCTGCCGGAAGGACACGTCGATCGGGGCGGTGCCATGGTCGAGAAAATCATAGATGGATTCGTGGCCGAAAAGCTCGGCGCCGCGTCCGTTCGCCCAGAGCGCATGTTTCATGTCGGGCGAAAAAATGACGATCGCCTCGCCGCCGGAAAGGCGCGCACGGATGCGCGGATGCACGGCGATGTCTATAAATGGATACTGTACAGCGGACATGAACGAACCCTGGGAGCACCTTCGCCAGATACGCGACGAAGTGCCAAGTTAACATATTGTTAGTAACTTCACAGGGGGCTCGGGTCCACCTTCGCCGCCTTCCTATCGGGCAAGAGGGTTAACGCCGGAAGGTGCGGCGCACAAATATGTTGCATTGCACAATTAGATGTTTTAAATATACAGATGAGGAGCCGGCATCCCCTGCCGGGTTTATGTCGAGGAGGACATAACATGGCTTATAAAGCCGATGATTTCTTTGGATTTTCCACATTCGATCCGAGCCGTATGGCGCAAGGGTTCCGCGAGGCTGCGGAGAAGGGCGCCGAACAGTCCCGCGAAGCCTATTCGCGCATGCGCGAAGTGACGACGGACGCGACGAAAACTGTGGAAGACACATTTCAGTCTGCCCAGTCAGGCTCATTCGAGCTGGGCATGAAGGTGGCGGACACGATGCGCAGCAGCGCCGATCTTTCCATCGCCCATATGGAAGCGATGATGGGCGTGCGCTCGGTGTCCGAACTGTTCGAACTGCAGTCCAGTTTCATGCGCAAGCAGGCGGAGTTGACTGCGCAGCATATGCGCGGCATGCAAGAGACGACCCGCAAGGTGGCCGAGCAGGTGACGAAACCCGGACGCGCTGCGGCCGAACGTGCCATGGCCGGCTTCAAGGCGGCCTGATCCGTTTGCGAAGGATAAAGACTGCACATTGTCATGTGGTCTTTCTCATCTGGATGACTGTTAGGGGCTTGCAAAACGAGTTTGATCCTCGTATGTGAGCCGCAGACGCCCAAAACGTCTCATGTGCGGTTGTAGCTCAGTTGGTTAGAGCGCAGGTTTGTGGCACCTGAGGTCGGTGGTTCGACCCCACTCAACCGTACCATTCTCTTCTCCCCGTCAGTCTTTATGTCACTGCGACTGTCGGGGAGAAGAGAAGTCTCTTCTCTCCAGTTTCATTTTTGTTGTTTTGCGTTGCTGTGATCGTCATGGCGACGGGTATTGGCACGTCTGCCAGTCTGTTTGCGGCGCGTATATTCGCCAAGTCACCATCAGAGATGGTTCTTCGATCCGTGTCGTTGCGGTAACGGATAGCGTGCGCAAGGTCGACAACGCCAGCCTTCGACAATTGGGATCGAATTTTCCGTCTGCAGTTGATGTATATATCAAGTTTAGATTCCGCCTTTGTTTGGGGCGAAACTGTGGCAATTGCGGACTTGCTAGGCTCGTAAAATCACTATTCTGGCCGTTGTTTCGAGGTTTTACCGTAAAAAAAATCTAACCATTTTGGGACCGCGATGTGCCGTTTCGGGAATTTGGCAGCCGCCGGTTGCTATTTTCCCGTCTGCGTCGCAAAAATGCGAGAAAACTAAATAAGCAGTTGCGTTTTAAAGGAATTTCTCCTTGTGCGGGAAGAAATATTCGGCTCGTATGTCCTCAGTTTTTAGCTGGGTACTACAACTTATCTTATGCCTAAAGAGACACCTTTTTCAGTAGTGAGTCGTAAGCTTCTTGATGCATGGCTCGCATCTGACCCAAATCGTCCTGCCGATGCTATCGATATCTATCGTGGTGTGGTGGATCTTCTTTCGGTGCGTATGCGCCTCACTCTGATCCGGGTCGATGAAGGCGATCCGTGGCAATGGCGCATGCGGGCAATCCGCACCTATGGCTTTGCGTCACGCCTGCTGGATATGTCCAAGCTTCTTCCCGATGGGCCATTGGGGGACGTGTCCGACCGCCAGTTCATGGAACACGCGGTCGTGCCGCGTATGCAGGAAGTGATCCAGACGCAGCAGCCGGTCATCGAGGTGGTCAAGACACGCGTCATGGGCCTCAGTGTCGGTTACGATCGAATCATGCTGGCACAGAAGAACACTGCTGGGCCGGAATGGGTGATCACCTGCACCATGGGACGTTTCATGTTCGTGGCACCGCAAAAACATGCGGAACTCGACCTGACGGACGAATCGATCGTGCAGTTGCTGGTGGAGGGCGCCACCGCCAAGGAAATCGCTGCCCAGATCAATGTGTCGCCGCGAACGGTCGAGCACCGTCTCGAGCGCATGAAGGATCGCATGGGGGCACGCAATCTTGTGCAGCTCACTGCCATGCTGATGGCGCATCGGCTCGGCCATGGCGCCTACGAACATCACGGTGAATAAAGAGATGTCTTGCCGCCGCGGAAGGTTTCAATCTCCGGCGGCAAGCTTCAGTGCTGTGACGATTTCCTGCAGGAAGGCAATGACGGTGCGCATGCGCGGCAGATCGCGCATGCTTTCGTGATATGTCGTCCAGTACGAGCGGCGCAGGCCGATTTCCGGCAAAAGCCGCTCCAGTTCGCTATCCTGTCTGGCAATATAATCATGCAGGATGGCGATGCCGGCACCGGCGCGCACGGCCTGTACCTGTCCGATCGCGCTCGATACTTCAAAACCCGCATCCCAGTTGCGCATCACCTCGCCGGTAAAGTTCAGCGATGGGGAGAAGATCAGGTCCTCGACATAACCGATACGCGCATGGCCGCGCAGGTCTTCCACCGTTTGCGGCCGGCCCCGCTTTTGCAGATAGTCGCGTGAAGCATAAAGGCCGAGCGTGTAATCCGTCAGCTTGGCCGAGATCAGCCGCCCCTGCTGCGGCCGTTCTATTGTAATGGCGATGTCCGCCTCGCGCTGTGACAGCGAAAACGAGCGCGGCACCGGCACCAGCTGCAGTTTCAGCTGCGGGTGCCGTTCCGTCAGTTCGCCCAGGCGCGGCGCCAGCACGGCAACACCCAGACCATCCGGCGCACCGATCCGCACCGTGCCGGCAATCGCCGCATCGCCCGATCCTGTTGCCGCCTGCATGGCCAGCATTTCCGCTTCCATGCGCTCGGCTGATGCATAAAGCGCCTGGCCTTGCGGCGTCAGTTCGCATCCCGTCGTGCGGCGGATCAGCAACTGCGTCTTCATGTCGGCTTCCAGCGCGGTGAGGCGTCGCCCCAACGTCGCGTGATTGATGCCCAGTCGCCGCGAGGCGCTGAGGATCTGCCCGGTTCGCGCCACTGACAGAAACAGCCGGACATCATCCCAGTTCATCGCAGCACCCCGCATGTGATTGCCGATGTCGAAATTTGCACAACGGATGCGTAAACTACGGCGTTGCCCTGTGCAAATGTGAATGTCATCCTGCCGGCAACTGAATGGAGGACTTTTCAATGAACACACTCGGACATTTCATCGGCGGCAGCCACGTGGCCGGCACAAGCGGTCGCACGGCCGACGTCTTTAATCCGGCAACCGGCGAGGTTCAGGCCAAGGTGGCGCTGGCAAGCGTTGCGGAAATCCGTGCGGCGGTGGAAAATGCCAAGGCGGCGCAGCCGAAATGGGCAGCCACCAACCCGCAGCGCCGCGCCCGCGTGTTCATGAAATTCGTCGATCTCCTCAACCAGAACATGGATGAGCTGGCGGTGATGCTATCGAAGGAGCATGGCAAGACGGTTGAAGACTCCAAGGGCGATATCGTCCGCGGCCTGGAAGTCTGCGAATTCGTCATCGGCATTCCGCATCTCTCCAAGGGTGAGTTCACCGAAGGTGCGGGTCCCGCCATCGACATGTATTCGATCCGCCAGCCGGTCGGCATCGGCGCCGGTATCACGCCGTTCAATTTTCCGGGCATGATCCCCATGTGGATGTTTGCGCCGGCGATCGCCTGCGGCAACGCCTTCATCCTGAAGCCATCGGAACGTGACCCGTCGCTGCCGCTGCGTCTGGCAGAATTGATGATCGAGGCGGGTCTGCCTGCCGGCATTCTCAATGTCATCAATGGTGACAAGGAAGCCGTCGATGCGCTTCTGACCGATCCGGATATCGGCGCCATCTCCTTCGTCGGCTCCACCCCGATCGCCCGTTATGTCTATGGCACGGCGGCGATGAACGGCAAGCGCGCCCAGTGCTTCGGTGGCGCCAAGAACCACATGATCATCATGCCCGACGCCGATCTCGATCAGGCCGTCAACGCGCTTATGGGCGCAGGCTACGGTTCGGCAGGCGAGCGCTGCATGGCGGTGTCGGTTGCCGTTCCGGTCGGCGAGGAAACCGCCAATCGCCTCGTCGAAAAGCTGATCCCCAAGATCGAGTCCCTGCGCATCGGCCCCTATACGGATGACAAGGCCGACATGGGTCCGGTCGTCACCAAGGCTGCGCAGGAGCGCATCAACGGCCTGATCGACCGTGGTGTCGAAGAGGGAGCCGAGCTTCTCGTTGATGGTCGCGGTTTCAAGCTGCAGGGTTATGAGGACGGCTATTTCGTCGGCGGTTCGCTGTTCGACCACGTCACGCCGGATATGGATATCTACAAGCAGGAAATCTTTGGTCCGGTCCTGTCGGTCGTGCGCGCCAAAAATTACGAGGAAGCGATCGACCTGCCGATGAAGCACGAATATGGCAATGGCGTCGCCATCTACACCCGTGACGGCGATGCGGCGCGCGACTTTGCCTCCCGCATCAATATCGGCATGATCGGCATCAACGTACCGATCCCGGTGCCGCTCGCCTATCATTCCTTTGGTGGCTGGAAAGCATCCTCCTTTGGTGATCTCAACCAGCACGGCACGGACTCGATCAAGTTCTGGACCAAGACCAAGACGATCACCGCCCGCTGGCCTTCGGGCATCAAGGATGGTGCGGAATTCGTCATGCCGGTCATGAAGTAAGTCGCTAAAATAAAAGTCAAAGCAGCATTTTAGGAGAGGGCGGCGTAAGTCGCCCTTGTTCGTTTTTGGCGTGTTTTCAGCGACTTGGAAGTGGAGGGTAAAACTCCCCTTTCTCTATTATGTGATTGAAATTGATTTTTATTGCGCTATTTGCCGCAGCCGATCAATGGGATCTGCCGCTTTTTGCGGCAATTGAAGGATTGGGGAAATATACATGTCCTTTTCAGACTTGGCGCCGAAGGCGTCCGGCACGCTTGAGCGTGCATCTTTCAGCGGAAATGCGCGGGAATACTTCGGAATCTGGATCGTCAACGTTCTTTTGACAATCGTGACGCTCGGCATTTACTCGGCTTGGGCAAAGGTCCGCCGCAACCGTTACTTTTACGGAAACACCGTCATCGCAGACCGTGCATTCGAATACCACGCCACCGGCAAGCAGATTTTCATCGGCCGCCTGATCGTCGTCGGTTTCTTCATCGTCACCAACATTCTGACGACCATTTTCCCGCCCTTCGGCCTGATCGTGTTTTTCGTCATTCTTGTTGCGCTGCCTTGGCTGATCCAGCGCAGCCTGCGTTTTAGCGCTCGCGTCACCAGCTATCGCAATGTTCGCTTCAATTTCATCGGCTCGGTTGGTGGCGCGTTCGTTTCGGTCCTGCTCGGCAGCATGGTTGCATCGATCTCCTTCGGCATTCTCGCGCCGCTCGCAAGCCGCTGGGTCTGGCGTTATGTCTTCAACAACCTGCATTACGGTGACCGTCCGTTCGCGACCGATCCCAAGATCAAGTCTCTTTACGGCGTCTGGATCCTTCCGGCTGCGCTGATCGTTGTCGGCACGGTTCTCATTGCGGGTATCGGCTTCGCAGCTGCATCGGCTGCATCCGCAATGAGCGATACCGAAATGCTCGACAGCATGTCCGGCTTCAGCCCGGTACATTTCGCCGTCCTGTTCGTCTTCGTCGCCTACGGTCTTGCCGGCCTGCTGTACCGTATCGGTGTGCGCAATGTCGTCTTCTCCGCCACCACGCTCGATGGCAAGCATCAGCTGGTCAGCGATGCGCCGCGTTTCCAGTATGCCTGGATCGCCATTTCCAACGTCATCGTCACCATCCTCACGCTCAGCCTGATGCGCCCCTGGGCTGCCGTGCGAATGGCCCGCTTCATGGCCATTCACACCGGCGTCATTGTTGTCGGCGATCTGGGTGAGGTATTGTCGTCCATGGAGATGACCGGCTCTGCTGTCAGCGCCGAATATCTCGACCTGGAAGGATTTGACTTTGGTTTCTGACGGCACTCTGATCGCGCGCGGCGAATGGCACCCCGCTCATTCCAGCCGCGCGGTCGCCGCGGAACTTCGTGAACAGGAAGCCCAGCTGGTCGCCGTCTCCGACGGCGCCACGCTGGCCTCCGGCCTTCGCGAGCAGATTGACATCAGCCCGCGGGTCGGTTCGATCCCGCGGCGCCTGACATTTATAGATGGCTCGGTGTTCGAAACCCGTGACAATGATGCCATCGATGCCTTTGTCGGCCGTCATGGCGGCAAGCGCAGCGGTTTCGTCCATCGCCTCGAGCAGTTTCATCCGCGTCTGATCGCCTTCACCCTTGCCGTCATTCTCTTGGCCGTCGGCATCTATCGGTTTGCCCTGCCGGTGATGGTCGAGGTGGCGGTGCTGGTAACGCCTCCCGTCGTTCCGCAGATGATCGGCGCAAGCACGCTCGCCTCGCTCGACAAGACATTGCTGAGCCCAACCGAATTGTCGCAGGAGGAGCAAAGTTCTATCCGTGCCGAATTCGCACCGCTGGCCAGGAATGCCAGAGGCGGCGAACCCGCTTACAAACTGCTGTTCCGCAATGCCCGGCTGATGGGGCCGAATGCCTTTGCGCTGCCGGACGGCACGCTGGTCCTGACCGATGATCTCGTGCAACTCGCCAAGGGCGATCGCCAGATGGTTCTCGGCGTGCTGGGGCATGAGATTGCCCATGTCGAAGGCGATCACAGTCTGCGGCAGATCTACCGGGTTGCCGGTTTTGCGGCGCTGGTCATGCTGATCGCCGGTGACGTCGGCTCCGGCGTCGAGGATATTCTCGCGCAGGGCGGCACGCTTGTGGCGCTCTCCTATTCGCGTGGTGCGGAAGAGGCGGCGGATCGTCGTTCCGTGGAGCTGATGAAGGCTGCCGGTTATCATGCGGATGCGCTGGCGCGTTTCTTCGCCATTCTGGAGGAAAAGATCGGCGACCGTGGTGAAACAAGCATGCTCTCCACCCATCCCGGCACCCCGGCGCGGCAGAAATATATCCGCGATTATGCACAACAACTTGAAGGTGCCGTTAAGGATCCGTGACGATGTCCGGCTTTGACACATTGACCTTCCTGTCAGCCGGACTAATTTAGCGCTCCAGTACAGAGTTGGGGGGGGGGTGCGCGTCATGGTTTATGAGTGGGATGCCAAGCGTGCGCGTCGGGCGCAGATTGGCAAGGTCGGCCTCGCATTGATCGTGGCTTGCGGTCTGGTGGCAATCGGCAGCTGGTTTTTCTCCGCATATTGAGCCGTAAATAAAGGTCATCCGAAGTTTGGACGTCGCAGTTCCACAAGGCCTTGACCGGCCTTTGGAGCATTGCGTCGAACGCCTGCGTTCAAAAGACGCGACATCCATGCCTTGTGGAGCAGGGGGCAAACGCATATAAGAAAAAACTGGAGTACGGCGGTCACCATAATCTGGCGCTGCCGATCCGGCGTCGTGAAAACGCGGACACATTTGTGTAAACACGGCGGTGAAAATTGTATTTTGGAATTGTTCAAAACTAGCAAAGCCCCTATATAGGACTTCAAGAGTCTCTGGAGACGAAGATGCGCCTGACGAAACAGACCAATTATGCCGTTCGCATGCTGATGTATTGCGCCGCGAACGAAGGCCATTTGAGCCGTATTCCCGAGATCGCCAGAGCCTATGGCGTGTCCGAGCTTTTCCTGTTCAAGATCCTGCAGCCGCTGACCAAGGCCGGTCTGGTCGAGACCGTCCGCGGTCGCAACGGCGGCGTCAAGCTTGGCCGTGCTGCCGACAAGATCACGCTGTTTGACGTCGTACGGGTCACGGAAGACAGTTTTGCCATGGCGGAATGCTTCGAGGACGGCGTTGCCGAATGTCCTCTGGTCGACAGCTGTGGCCTCAACTCGGCGCTGCGCAAGGCACTCAACGCATTTTTTGATGTGTTGGCCGAATACACGATCGACGATCTCGTCAAGGCGCGCCCGCAGATCAACTTCCTGCTCGGCCTCGACGAATTCCCGCCGGCCAGCATGCCTGAGTTGCGCGCTCCCGCCGCCTGACCCGATCTGGCAACAGCAGGGTAACACAATCGAATTCCTGAAAGCCGCGGATCAGTCCGCGGCTTTTTTCGTTTGTTCCGTCAGCTTCTGTAACAGCGATTCGCGATATTGCCGGGTGGTGTTGAGGCACCGTCAGGGGATTTTTACCGCCCAATGGTGGCGACATTTACCTGTTTGCGCGTGATGCGGGTCTTTTTATGGTAAATATAATGTTAATCGATGTATATTTTACAGTTGTCATTGAACCGTTCCAATCATTGAAGTACATATTACTCATAAAGTAAGTGAGTGGTTCCTATAGGGTAAGGGGTGTTTGCAATTTGATGTTGTAGTTATCTTGTTGGGTCTGTCTTGTCTGACAGATTACATGCCGGGCTAATGATTTGTCTGGCGTTGATTTGCAGGCCATCGAATATGACTGTCTTTGTACGTTTACAAAGAATTGGCGTTCGCTCCTGCCCAACTCTCTAAATGACCAGGCCAAGTTTTTCGCGAGGCCCTTGCTGTTAACGGTTTCAGATAATCTGTCGGTTTGATGAAACTATTTTGATTTCCCTTTCGTCTGTTGTGAAAGGGTATCGGAATTGGCGCGGTGAAGTCCGACGCTTGGTTCCGGTGTATCCAGATCGGGTTTTGCTGGCTGGCAATGCTTGGTGGCGAATGCGGTTCGAGCGGTCCCTCCCGCACGGGGCGAAATAAAATCGAGGGAGAGGTGATCCGTTTGTGGGGCACTTCCGTACAGTAGTCAGGTTTTAAGAATGCGTATCCGGGCTTATTGCGTCTGATGCTGAAATGACGCCCGGGGCTACGTCGAATAACGGTTTGAGGAATATTATGCCAGGTCTCGGTCATGACAGTGGAAGTTCATCGTCGCTCCGTCGCGTTCCCAAACAGGGAAGAAGCCGTGATCGTATTGACGAAATCCTGAAAGTTTCAATGCATCTCATCGGTGAAAAGGGCATTGATGCCGTCACGATGAAGGAAATTGCCGCTCTTTCCGGTGGTCCGATCGCGTCGGTCTATCAATATTTCCCGAATAAATCGGCGATCATCGCGATGCTTTATGATCGCTATGTCGACCAGACCCGTCTGATCGTCAGCAAGACGATCACCAGCATCTCCTCTGCGGCTGATGCGCTGGACGCGACCGACACGATGTTCGACGTCTACTACAATAACCTGCGCCAGAATCCATCGACACAGGATCTGCTGAACGCCATCCAGGCAGACAAGGCGCTTGCCGACCGCGATATCGATGAAACCCGCTATCAGGCGGACAGCTTCTACGATGCCACGGAGCAGTTCATTCCAGAGCAGATGCGTGATGCGTATCGCCGCACGCTGTTTCTGATGTTCCACATGGCTTCCGCAACCCTGCGTCTGGCGCTGATGGTTCCGGAAAAGGAAGGCGAAGTTATCGTCGCCCAGTTCAAGGCGATCACCCGCGCTCAGGCCACCTATTATTTCGAAGGCAAGTTCCCAACTTCGATCTGATATTCACGCCCGGAAGCGTTCGGGCCTGTAAGCCGAGATATCGATGACCGGTTTTTCGCCGGTCATCGTTTCCGCCAGAATGCGCCCCGTTACCGGCCCCAGCGTCAAACCATGATGCGCATGACCGAAGGCGAACCACAGGCCGCGATGGCGCGGCGCCTTGCCGATCACCGGCATCATGTCCGGCGTGCAGGGGCGGGCGCCCATCCATGGCTCAGCGTCGAGCCTTTCCCCCAATGGAAATACGTTTCGGGCAATCGCTTCGGCGCGGGCCAGTTGTACCGGTGTTTTTGGCGCGTCGCGCAATGCGAACTCTGCGCCGGTCGTCAGGCGGATACCCTGGTTCATCGGGGCGAGCAGATAACCGCGCTCGGCATCCATCAGCCAGTTGTTGAGCTTTGCCCCGTCCCTTGCGCCATAATGCATGTGATAACCGCGCTTGACGCCGACCAGATAGCGGTAGCCGAGCGGCGCGGTCACGGTGTCGGACCAGGGGCCGAGTGCAACCACCACCTCCTCGCCCTGGACAGGGCCGTCCTCGGTCGTCACCTTCCAGCCATTGGCAACCGGCGTCAGCGTCGTCGCATCTCCATGCACGAACCGTCCGCCCAGCTTTTCGAACAGCGCCACATAGGCCTGTGTCAGCGCCAGCGGATCGAGAACCGACCACGGATCGCGCCAGATCAGGCCACCGGCAAAATCATCGCTCAGATGCGGTTCTCGGCTGGCAAGTGCTGCCTTGTCGAGCGCCTCGAAGGCAAGTCCGTATTCGGATTGTTTGGCGCGAGCCGACGCCAGTTCCTTATCCAGTGCGGCGGGCGAGCGAAACACTTCCATCCAGCCATCCTTGCGGATCAGATGGGATGCATTCGCCGCCTCGATCAGGTCCGCATGTTCGCTGATCGAATGTTCGATCAACGGGGCATAGGCCTTGGTGATCAGCGTGTGGCGATCGACATTGGAATGCCACCAGTAACGCAACAGGAAGGGCGCCACCCTGGGCATGGCGCGGGCGTGATAAAAGGCATCGACGCGATTGTTGAGCGCATAACGCATGAGGGTGCGAAACTCCTGCGGAAAGCCATAGGGGGCGACGCCCTCACGCTGGATCAGACCGGCATTGCCATAGGAGGTTTCGCAGCCGGGATCACGACGATCGACCAGCACCACGGATTTGCCGCGCCGGGCGAGATGAATGGCCGTCGAAACGCCGATGATACCGGCTCCGAGTACGATGACGTCCGCTGTCATGATGAACCTGCCTGAAGGAAATGCGATGCGATATCGAGGCGCATCTTATCGGCATGGCGACCTTCGGCAACCGGTCAATTTTCCCGGCATATCCGTGTCATGTCCCCGTCGCTGCGGTTTCCGGATCGATCATCGGCTCGAGCATGGACTTGAGTTCCTGTGCGTCACGGATGCCGAACAGGAACCAGTTGATCAACTGGTCCGCCACCGCCTTTTCCGCTTCACTGCCGGGCGGGATCTCTCGCTCGCGACAGATTTCGGTCAGCACCGCGTGCAGGAACGACAGGTCCTTGCTGTCGATGATATCGTTTGACGCAAACGGCATGCAGCACTTCCGATCCTCTGGTTTTGCGGGCATCTCTTTCACGTCTTACCCGCAGCCTTTGACAGCTTCACGGTCAGGCAACGCGCCTTTTCGCAGAGGGTTCCACGTCAGTCGCCATCGTGGGGAATGGACGCTGAGGTCAAGTAGCTCAGGATCATGTCTGCCGCCATCGTGCGATGGCGCTCATAAATGTCCGGTTGCGAGAGATCGCAATGAAACAGCGTACCAAACGTGTGGCGGTTGGAAGCCCGGAAAAAACAGAGCGCACTGATCATCAGGTGCAGGTCGAGAGATGAAATCTGACGACAGAAGACACCCTGCGCATAACCACGACAGAGAATATCGTCGAGCACGCGGATGACCGATATGTTGAGATCGCTCAGCTCCGCAGAACGCCGCATATGCATGGCGTTGTTGATGTTTTCACTGCTGACGATGCGGATGAAATCCGGGTTCTGCTCATCGTGGTCGAAGGTGCTGTAAATCAGCGTCCTCAGGGCTTCCGCCGGCGGCATGATGGCAAGCTGGAGGTCGTCTTCGCGAGAACGGGTGCGCCGATATGCCTTTTCCAGAACTGCGAGATACAGCCCTTCCTTGCCGCCGAAATAATAATAGATCATCCGCTTGGAGGTTTTGGTCTTTTCGGCGATCGCATCAACGCGTGCGCCGGCCAGTCCGTATTCGCCGAACTCGGCGGTGGCCACGACGAGGATGTCGTCTTTCGTTTTCTGCCTGTCGTTCTTTCGTGGTCGGCCGGCCGCCGGTGCTGCCGTCTTTTCCATATGCTTCTGCCTTGCCTTCGCTGCGGGCTCAAAAATCCAAATTGCCACTGTCCAGCAATGTTGTAATTCACCCATATCCCGGCATCAATGAAAACGGCCCGGAAACGACATAAAGGAAAAGCCATGCCACATGTGATCGTGAAAATGTTTGCCGGCAAGACGGAAGAGCAGAAGCAGGCGCTGACGGCGGAAATCGCCAAGGCGCTGATGACGGCCATCGGTTCGACGGAAAAATCCATCTCCGTGGCGATCGAGGATGTTGCGCCGGAAGACTGGACGGAAAAGGTCTATGTGCCGGAGATCGCCGGCAAGCCGGACCTGATCTACAAAAAGCCGGGCTACGATCCCTTCGCCTGAGCGGGAAGGGCAGAAGCGGCGGCATCGAAGCGCCGCCGCGTCGGTCAAAAAAATCAGGCGTAACGGCTGACGGACAGGTCGCTCGCATCGATTTCCGGTGCGCGGCCGCTGACGAGGTCGGCAATCACCCGCGCCGAACCGGTGCTCATGGTCCAGCCCAGCGTGCCATGGCCGGTGTTGAGATAGAGGCCCTTGATGTGGGTGCCACCGATGATCGGCGTGCCATCCGGCGTCATCGGGCGAAGGCCCGACCAGAATTCGCCCTTGCCGGCTTCGCCGCCCGGAAACAGGTCCATGACCGAATGTTCCAGCGTGCGGCGGCGGGCAAGGCCGAGATCATTGGTATAACCGGAAATCTCCGCCATACCGCCGACACGGATACGGGCGCCCAGACGCGTGATGGCGATCTTGTAGGTCTCGTCCATCACGGTGGATTCAGGCGCGCGCGTCGCATCGGTGATCGGGATGGTCAGCGAGTAACCCTTGACCGGATAGACCGGCAGGTTGATGCCGAAGGATTTGACCAGAAGCGGCGAATAGCTGCCGAGCGCCACGACCACGGCATCCGACCTGATATCGCCCTTGTCGGTATGAACGCCCGAGACGGCACCGCCGGAAATATCGACGGCCTTGATAGTGTGGCCCCAGAGGAATTTCACGCCCAGCGCCTCGGCCTTGGCCGCCAGCGCATTGGTGAACTTGAAGCAGTCGCCGGTCTCGTCCTTCGGCGTCAGAAGACCGCCGACAATCTTGTGGCGCACATGCGAAAGGGCAGGCTCGACGCGCACGCAGCCATCACGGTCCAGCACTTCATACGGCACGCCATCGGCCGCCAGCGCCTTCACGTCCTTGGCCGAAGCATCCAGCTGATCCTGCGTGCGAAAAAGCTGCAGCGTGCCCTGCATGCGCGCGTCATAGGCAATGCCGGTCTCTTCCCGCACATCCGCCAGCGTGATACGGGCGTAATCGGCCAGCCGCAGCATGCGGCTCTTGTTGATGGCGTACCGATCCGAGGTGCAGTTCATCAGCATTTTCAGCATCCACGACAGCATCGCCGCATCCATTTTCGGACGCAGGATGAGCGGTGCATGTTTCATGAACAGCCACTTCATCGCCTTCTGCGGAATGCCGGGGGCAGCCCAGGGCGAGCAATACCCGAACGACACTTCGCCGGCATTGGCAAAGCTGGTTTCCAGCGCCGGACCCGGCTGGCGGTCGATGACGGTGACCTCGTGGCCGGCCTTGGCAAGCTGGTAGGCGGATGTGACGCCGATGACGCCGGCGCCGAGAATGGAGACTTTCATTCTGTCCTCAGTGGTTCATGCCGGAAAGGCCACTATACTGCGAAACACAGCTTTGGCCGAGTCCGCCTTGCGGCAGCAGCCACGCCTGAAAACGCTTGAGGCCAGTCTGCAGCACCCGTTCCCGTCATTATTGACTTATGACTCAAGCTTATTGAAACGATCACGCAATATCCCATCGTTTATTGCTTGATCATTGCATCAATTGATGTTTTTCGGGATGATCTTCGAACTTATGGAATAATCCGCATGTCCGCCATCGATGCCATAGACCGCGACATCATCCGCCTGCTGCGGCTGAACGCCCGCATGAGCAATGCCAGGATCGCCACGGAGGTCGGGCTGTCGCCATCCGCCTGCCTGCGCCGCATCGGGCTTCTCGAAAAGGCGGGGGTGATCAAGGGCTATACGGCGCTGATCGAAAGCGCCGGAAGCAACACGATCGCTGTCATCATCAACATCACGCTGGAGCGCCAGACCGAGGATCATCTGAACCGCTTCGAGGCGGCGATCCGCAAATATCCGGAAATCCGCGAATGTTTTCTGATGACCGGCGATTCTGACTATCTCTTGAGGGTGGAGGTGGAGAGCGCGCTGGAATTCGAGCGCATCCACAAGGAGATCCTCTCGGCGCTGCCGGGCGTGCTGCGCATTCATTCCAGTTTTTCGATCAGAAACGTGCTGGCGACGCGGCCGAAGGGACGGCGATAGACCGGTTTCATGCCGATTTTCTAAAATTCCCGTAAAAACACCCTATATTTGAATAGCGCCCATTCTGGGTTGATTTGGCCCCTTGGCGCCATATTTTTCCCCGCAAAAGCAAGCATTCAATTTTTCGCTGCCGGCAATCCGGCGGGCGTTTTACTTTAGCATTTGCCGGGGCACCTTATGGACAATGCATCTTCCGCCGCCGATTTCATCCAGGCGAGCCGTATCCTGAAGATCAACTCGCCGCTGGGAGAAGATCAGCTTCTCGCCGAGCGCGTCACGATCGAGGAAGGTATTTCCTCGCTGTTCGAAATCCGTCTCGTCGCCCGCACCAAGAAGGAGCAGATCAAGCCGGAAGAGCTTATCGGCCGTCTGCTCGATGTCTCGGTCGAGGTGCAGCAGGGGGACGGCGAGGATGTTCCGGCCATCCGCCGCCCGTTCAACGGTCTCGTTACCGAACTCAACGAAGGTCCGCCGATCACCCGCGGTCTGCGGTCCTATGTCATGGTGCTGCGTCCGCAGATGTGGCTGCTGGCCCGCCGTTCCGATTGCCGCATCTGGATGGACAAGACGTCGATCGAGATCGCCGAAATCCTGTTTTCCGAACACGGCATCCCGGCACCGGATACATCTGGCGTAATTACATCTCCGCCAAAACAGCATTATTCGGTCCAGTTCAACGAGCGAGATTTTGACTATCTCTGCCGTCGTTTTGAAGAAGACGGCCTGTTCTACTGGTTCAGCCACGAAGACGGCAAACACAAGCTGCATGTGGCCGATACGGCCAATGGCTGGCTCGGCCCGTCAGCCTCGGCGCAGGGTGAAAAGAGAGTGCGCCTGGCGCAAGGCTCGTCCGACCGCAACCACATCAATGAATGGGCGCGTCGTTTCTCCTACGTGCCGGGCCAGCGCGCCGGCGCCGACTGGAATTTCGAGACCCCCCGCATGGTGCCGGGCACGATGACACCATCTCTGGTGCAGATGCCGGATGCGACCAAACGCGAGCTTTACGAATACCCGGCCCGCATCTCCTCCGTTGCCGAAGCCGAGCGTGCGCAAAAACTGCGGTCTCAAGCGTCGGAAGCCGACCATGACCGCGTTTTCGGTGCTTCTACCAGCCGCATCATCGAAACTGGCCGCCGTTTTACACCTTACGAAGTCGCGCATCCCGACAATGTCTACGATGAACACGTCATCATCCGCTCGATCCAGACGGTGGTAGACCGCTCCTACGAAACCAACAGCAACGAACCGGAATACCGCAACGAGTTCGAAGCCGTACCCTCCCGCGTACCGATGACGCCGCATAGGGAAACCAAGCGTCCGCGCATCGAGGGTACGCAGGTGGCGATCGTCGCTGGGCCGGAGGGCGAAGAGATCCACCCGGACCAGTACGGCCGCATCAAGGTCTGGTTCCCCTGGGACCGCAAGGCCAAGAAGGACGGATCGGACACCTGCTGGGTGCGCGTGGCGCAGAACTGGGCCGGCTCAACCTGGGGCGGGCAGGTTATCCCGCGTATCGGCATGGAAGTGATGATTGCTTATGTCGACGGCGATCCGGATCGGCCGCTGGTGACGGGTGTGGTTCCGAATGCGATGCAGAAGGTTCCGTATGACCTGCCGGCGAACAAGACGAAGAGCCGTTTCGGACCAACACGCATAAGGGGCGCGGTTTTAACGAATTAAGTTTTGAAGATAATGTGGGTCGCGAGGAGATATTTGTTCAGGCCGAGCGGGATTACAATGTTGGCGTAAAGAATAACTTTGTTCAGTACACAAACGCAAATCATCACCAACAAATAGGTATGAACGAAAGTCGGGTTGTTTTAGGTTGGGCTGATTTTTATTATAATCAAAACCTAACAATATCAACAGGAAGAAATTTAGTGCAGATGATCGGCGAAAGTGATGCCGTCATGTCTATTATGAGTTCAAATTTCGTAGATAGATTTAATTTCGGTCTTCCTTTTGACGGAATGTCGAAAAATACAGATTTTTCAAATGTTCATAATCAAGGTTCTTTGATAACTATAGTGTCAGGAGATGTGGCAACTTCAGTTGAGAAGAATTATACACTAGATGTGTCTGGGAACTCGCAGCAAAATTATGACAACGGTCTCTCGATCAATACCGCTAAGGACTATTCTCTTTCTGTAACTTTGAACCACATAGTCAAGGTGGGGCAGCGGGTCGTGTTTGGTGTGGGGGATGCGTTTTCAATAAAATGCGGAAAATCGGAGTTTACCATGAACAAGGATGGGCAGATAACCATTCGAGGAGAGAATGTGCTTGTCGAAGGAGCTCAAAGCATCAAGCAAAAATCAAAACGTATCGATATCAATTGAGGGAGGAGTAATATGAAAATATCTAATTTTTTTACTTTCGTATTTTTGAATTTTTGCTTTGCCTTTTCAGTAAGCGCTCAGACTTCAACGCCTATGCCGGAGAGTGTCGAGCGTCGGCTGCCTCAAGCTTGTGCAGTTGATGTCGTTAATCTGATTGATGCAATTTGCCATAATAAAGGTACAGTTAATACTGTCGCTATAAATTTCCCTGGCGTTTGCAAGCAGTACAACATTACTAGTGAAATAACCAAGAAATTAAGCGAATGCAAAGGCGATAATGTTTTCTTTGAGATGTGGAAATTTAAATTTGATATAAGTAACGATTTTAAAGAGAAGTTCGTGGATTACGTTGAAGAAATCCGTCTAAATGAGAAGCAAAGCGACTCTGACGTTTCTTTGACGTCTGCCTCTGAAGCTTTTAGGCTTTTGGTGTGGGCATGTGGTCTGGATGCGAAATGTCATCGCTCTGTTTTCGATTCGCTGTCAGCCGAAGCTAAGAATGCGTTTCAGAGAACTCCGTATTTTTGCGATTATGCACCGGAAATCACGTCATTTGATGACAGTTCCTACCGCACGTTATTTTTTCAGGCCGAGTATCCTGATGGAATCGCCCAGCCAATGTGTCGCGCATATTACTGCAAGTATAAAGTGTGCAGTGAAAAAGAAACATCTGATGGCGTTTTTATATTGAGTGATGTTTTTCGCGTCCAATACGACCTTCTATATAAGGCTATTCAGCCATGACTGATAACGCGTTCAGGCAGATTCTCGCTAAGACTCACCAAGATGGCAAGCCGCAACTAACTATGCCGGGAGCCAATCTTGGTGATGGTACCGACGCGATTGAATCAACGACATATAACCATGAGCCCTATAACAATAATCTTTTGTCTTGGGGAACTAAACTTTTACATGCTGCCTACATTGTCGTAGACGATATTCTTCCTGCAGGTGAATTTAAAAGATATTCAAAATTTGTTCGGATCCACAGGTCTGAATATCACGGAATTTTAATTAGGTTTACTGGGATGAAGACAAGTCTTTATTCAATAGAGGATCTTGCTCCTTCTCCAAAAGTTGCTCGCGACGGAAACTTGCTCAAGGATGGAAGTCTTACAAAAGAAAGAGGCGCAGGAATGGCCTCTATGAAAGCCGGAGAGAGTGATGTTGGCAGTGCGGGACGAGATGCCATTGATCTGGTGAATAAATCCAGCGGAGGGATTCCGATCCAGATCGACAGTGTGTACCAAATTGACCTCTTGCCTCTCCACTCGAATAGATCATGCTTAGTTACAGATAACAAAGTGTTGGAGTTCAACTTCAATAACGGCGCTCGAGCTGAGCGCGCGTTTCCGGGCGAATTCGGCAGAAATCTATATGTCGCCTTTGACGTAATTAACAAAGCTCCTCTTCCCCAGATCATTCGGTTTGATGTTCAGGTCTTGATGATGGTCGGTGGGTCTAGCCATGGAGAACCTATAAAGCCGTCAGTCGAAAAGGCTGGCGGTATCGGATATCCGGCGTGGAGGCGGCCGGAGGATACAGCTGCTGGCGGTGGAGCGCCGACGAACCTTATTCCATCGGATGCTTCTGGAGATACGAGGGTGCCTGTTGGTCGAGTGTCGTCGGCTCGCCCGAATGGCCTCAGCGGTACAATTCCCATTGGTATGGAAACAAACGCTCTCGACGTCATAAGCGAGAACACTGCGCACACTAAGTAAAGTTGTCTTTTCAGGACAACGTCTCGCTCTTAGAGAGAGGATCACCCATGCCCCCAGCCCACCGACGCGCCGATATCGGCTCAGCCCACGCCTGCCACTTCCCGCCATCGCCGGCGACCGGTGGCAGTCCTGATGTCTACGTCAACGACCGCCCCTTGATGCGGGTCGGCGACAGTTATGCGCCGCATGCCTGCGTAGCCGGTCATGCCGGGCCGCATGGACGGGCGCTGGCGGCGGGTTCCGCCACCGTGTTCATCAATGGCAAGCCGGCCGGTCGTATCGGTGACGCCATCGATTGCGGCGGCAATGCGCAGACCGGCTCCGGCGATGTGTTTATCGGTGACGACGAGGGCAAGGGTGCGGGCGGCGGCGGTGGAGCCGGCAGTGCGGCAAGCGGCGGCACGCCGTGCCAGGCCAGCATGGCCGCGCAATCCATGCCGACGGTGAGAGGATAATCATGATCGATCGCGAGCGCGAACAAAACCCGCTCTCGCCAGAGGGACGGGCGCTTTTGGCACGCCTGAGCGCGCTTGCCGGCGAGCCGGGCCGCCGCATTTTTGCGGCCATGGATGGCGCGCGTTTCGAAAATCTGGCAGCCTCGCTCTACCGCGCCGATATCGCTCATCGCCCGCTTTATCGCCATGCCGGCGGTGATTATGCCATCGTGGCCGGTGGCCCCTGGTTGGTCGATCCCTCGCGGCCGGCGCAATCAGCGCTGCTCGAAGATTTTGGCGTTTCCGGTGAGGGCGAGGCGGATGCATTGTCCGACGAGGCGCTGGCTGCGCAGGCGGCTCTTCTGTCGCAAAAAATGCTGGCGAGCCTGAATGCCGGCGATGTTTCTGCTGGCGGCATGCTGGCACAATCCGGTGCGCCGCATCCGGAAAGCGTCATTGCCCGGCTGGAGGCCTTGGTTCACCTCGCCGATCAGCGCTCGGCCATCGTCTTCTGGGCTGGCGACGAGACATTGACGGCCGAGAGCCTGTTTCGCCATCTGCGCGGCCTCAACCGCATCACCATTCCGCGCGGCACTGCAGCCGATGTCTTTGATGGCGAGAAGGTGGAGATGGCAGCGGCGGGTGGCGCCGATGATGCCGCAGCCGAGCCTGTGGCCGCGCGCGGGCCGGCCACGGAAACGGTGATCTTTCGCCATGCCGATCCAAACGTCATGATGCAGGTGTTTCCGGTTCTGGACGAGACGCAGGCCTGGTGCCTGTTCGGCCCGGCCGAGCTGATCTTCTTTTCGCCCGATCCCGTCTGGGGCGGCGGCGTCAAGCGTGGGCGCCGGCCGGTGGCAACGCTTCTGGCGGGCAGGGGAATGCTGCATCTGTCCCCTGACATGATCGCGATGATCGAGGATGCCCGCATGCAGGCCTCTCGGCTCAAGGTGGTGGCCTATCTGCGCGATGTGCATCCGGCGACATTGGATGTGGCGGATGGCGAGATGATGGAACGCGTGCTGTCCTATGAAACTTCCGGTACACGTCTGGGTTTGGCATCCGAGCGGGCGCATATGAAATGGGCCTATCTGATGTCGATCACCGATGGCGGGTGTGATGGCCCGGAAGCGGAGAATTTCTTCAACGACACTGCAAAACATCCCGACGACGCGATCGACGATCTGCTCGTTGCTTTTGAAAAATCCTCCGGTGGTGAGTGGGATGATATCTGGGCTGGATCAGCGCCATGAAGTTCCTGATCAAACTCCTTGAGAAATTGCTGAAGAGCAGCACCGCGCGCCCTCCGGTGAAAACCCCGCCGGGCAAACCACCCGCCCAGCCGCCGGCAAAACCACAGCAGGCACAGCAGAAGGCGGACCAGCAAGGAAATGCCTCCCAGCAGCGCGACAATTGCAATGGCAATTGCGCGCCTAAAAAGCCAAAACCGCAAAAGCGCGATACAAAACCCTATGCGGACCGCCTGCGCGGCAAGCGTTACGAAGAGGCCGAGGACATTCTGGATCGCGAGCTGCGGGACGACGCCGGCTGGACGAAGGCGCCGCTCGGCAAAGGAGATGGCGTGCGCTATTATGACGGCAAGGGCGGCTCCGTATCGCTCAACCGCGGTTACCCGGAAGGTCTGAAAGGCGGCGGCGGCGATGCGGTTCACAAGGGCCCTTACGTAAAAGTTCAGCCGTCCGGCGACCGTGTACCGCTCGGAGAATGAGAAGATGATGGATAAGAGACTGATCGAGCGCGAGTTGCTTTTGAGTGCCCTGGACGAGGATGCCGTTTTGAGTGCGGCGGAGAACCTGTTGGAAAAGACGGGTGCGGACGTGAACGAGGTTCTGGCATTCGCATGCAGGCTGGCGGAAGACGGTTTTCTTGAATTCTACAAATATGCGGATGACCAGGCACCCGTCGTGATCGGCCCTGAAGAGATTTTGACCGAAATTCGGGACGAACCCTACGGTGTGTTTCTGCAGCAGACGGATGCGACCGCCGGCAGACTGGCTATCCTGTCGCAGGATGGTGATGGCCCGGTTTCTGCCTGATCGGCCTGATCCGCGCGCTCATTCCGTTGAACATGCGGTCGATGTCTCGGCAGACCGGCGACATGGCTGAAGGATGACGGCGAGCACGTCATACTTGCATGGCCATCGATAAAGCCTATCTCCAGTCAGGAGATGAATGGTGTTTCCGATGGAAAACGAGCAGGAGAAGGCATCATGGTTGAGCCGGTCACCCGCATATCCGCCAGTGCCGCGTCCGAGGCGACGCGGATCGACAGCAGTCTTTCGATCACGTCCGAGCCGGACAATGCTTGGGTTGCTGCCCGTCAGGAGCAGATAACGGCTGATCAGCAACGGTTGCGGCGAGACGCCGCCGATGAGAAACCGGATGGCGCGCCACCACATCATGCCCACACTGCCGCCGAAACGAGCGATCAGCCGGAGGAGCAGCGATTGTCTGGAGAGAGCGAACGAATCGGCAATCAGAATTTCGACGATGATACGCCGTTCGGCGAAAGGGTGGTTATTCTCTGACGCCAGCATATCGGCCGCGGCGGGTTGAAGCCATGCCGGGCGGTTTAGCTAATGGGAAGAAGAATTGGCTGGGGAACCTGGATTCGAACCAAGATTAACGGAGTCAGAGTCCGTTACATAATGTTATTATTATTGATGAAATTGCCATTGTGTCGCGTTCTTGTCGCAGTCACCCCAGAAGAGCCGCAGCTGCGCTGTCCATGGTTTCGCCAGTGCCAGCCTGTCTAAACAAGTGCGAATAGGTGTCTAGCGTTACCTGAATTGACGAGTGCCCCATGCGGTCTTGCACCACCTTGGCCGATAACCCGAGGCCGCCATCGGCGGGAGAATTGATGCACCACGACGCGTAAAAGTGCCGAAGGGCGTGAAGGCCAGTGTATTTCGCTTCCGTGATTGGCTGGCCATCGCGGTCGGTTTTACCGCTTTGTTTCGTGATGCCGGCCGCAATCCACTGAGGCTGATACCACCGAGTGATAATGTTGTTGTGTTCCTCAACCGTGCCGATGCCAGTCGGGAAAACCAGACCGAGATCCGGATCGCCTTTTGGGCATTCCTTTTTCCAATCCTTGAGTGCAGTAACCAGGTGAGCGACGAGGGGGATCGTCCTGCGGCCAGCCTTGGTCTTTGGCGGCCCCATCGTTTTTAGAATATTTGCCCGCTGGCTGACATTGATCTCGGCGCGTTGGAAGTCGACATCCTGCCATCGAAGGCCGCGAAGTTCTGACGCGCGCATGCCGGTGAAGATGGCGGTCATCCAGAACACCCTAATCTTGCCGGTCAAGGTTGGCATCACCATTCGGATCTCGTCAGGGAAGGGGAGGTCGACGCCGACGACAACGGGCTCCTCATGTCGTGCAGCCGACCGAGCTCGTGCCTTGCCACGCCCCATCTCTTTCACTGGATTGCGGACGACGAGGCCGCGCTCTTGAGCGTCTGATAAGAGGGCGCCCAGGCTGACGCGCACGGCGCGCTGCACCGCTGGCGATCGACCGTTCGTCTGCAGGTCGTCTAGGAATTGCCGGACCTTGGGAACCGTCATTTCGTTAAGGCGCAGATGGCCGATTAGAGGATTGATGTGCAGCCGTAGGTGTTGTTCGTACTGCCGGGTCGTGGTGATCTCGAGGCCTGCACCGACGCACGCAGCATGCCATAGCTTGCCAGCGGCAGCCACGGTTACAGTGTCGCGGTCTGCAACGTGGATCTTCCCCTTCACCTCGATGTGCGTGCCGGCCTCGAAGTCTTTAGCCTCCTTCTTTTTCTTGAAAGTCTTGATGTGGCGTTTGCCGTTCTGGTCGAAATAATCGACCACCCAAGCGGTCTTTTCCTCACCGCCGGACGTCCATTTCCGTTCTCGTATCGACATGGCTATCTCCTTGCCCGACGATGCTACATGAACAACGGAGTTTATGCAACATAGTGCCAAAGAGTTCCAAAATATTGACAAATTTGTA
Organism: Neorhizobium sp. JUb45; assembly: GCF_004343585.1. Lineage (GTDB taxonomy): Bacteria > Pseudomonadota > Alphaproteobacteria > Rhizobiales > Rhizobiaceae > Neorhizobium. The sequence continues at coordinate 172,610 of NZ_SLYW01000002.1, forward strand.
AATTGGATCTAAACGTTACGACATTGCGAAGGCCACGGCGTCGCATACGACGGACCTTATGAGGCCGTGGTTAGTTGCAGGAAAACTGCCGTAAGCGCTACGCAAGCGCGGCGTCAAGGTGACGTCGATCAACCCGATCCGCCTGCCACGCAGGCTAGACACGAATCTTCCCATAATTGCTGATACTCGACGCTAGGATTCCGCCGCCGGTGCGTGAGACCGCTTGCCTATTCCATTTGTGTACAGCTCACTGCTGTTGACTACCAAATTTGCGACCGGCGTTGTTGACTTCGAGGAGTGTGACCGGCGCAGTTGACTTGTCCGAATGTAACCGACGCAGTCAAAACCATTACCAATCACCACAGAGGAGAAACTATGACACCTGACAACGATAACCTTGCCGACGACGTCCTGAAGGGCGCTAACTCAATCGCGGCCTTCCTTGGCGAAGATAGGAGGGCAGTGTTTTACCAGATCTCAAACGGTAAGCTGCCGCACTATCGAGTTGGTCAGAATATCCGCGCCCGCAAATCCAGCCTCATGGCATGGATTGCCGCACAGGAAGCCGGCGCGAGGTCGGCGGCATGAGCAGCGTAAACCAACATGCGGCAGATATCATCCGAACTTTTCAGGGCGCGGCTGTTGAAGCAGGGTTGGACCCCGACCTCGATGTTTTGCAGATGACAAAAGAACAACTCGAGGCGGTTGCCTATATTTTCGGTATGGTTATCGCGATGATCTACGTCGATAAACAGCATTTAGAGGCGATGGGGAAGTCGACCCTCCGCGCAAGGCGCGCCGCCTAATCAACCACACGTCCCGCAGAACTCCACCACCTGCCGGCACCGCGCCGGCGGGCTGCGCCTTCGTGCGCTCTCTCCACGAAAGGATCGAGATGGATCATACCGCTCCGCTGACGGAAGAAACCGTCCAGCGCTATACCGACTATATCAATGCCGGTGCGTATGCACTGCGCAGCCGCAACGGCTTCCGGATCCCCGCGCTGGTTATTGAGCAATGGCGCGAGCGAGGTTTCGCCATCCTCTATACTGCGACGCTGGCCCGAACCTATGGCGTCGGTCGCAGGACGATGTGGAACACCATCGCCGGCGTCATAGATGCGGGCTTCATAAAAGAGATCGGTCGGACACCAGAAGGTAAGGCTATGTTCGTGCCGGTGCTGGAACGTGGCGATGAGTGGCGCGCGGCCCGCGACGAGAGGCTGTCCGCCTATGTCGAGTAATAAGCCGGACAGCCTGCTGGTGAAGCACCGGCTACTTATCCAGGTGTTGCGGACCGATTGGGCAAGCAAACTCGACCACAAAATCACTGCCGAAATTCTCGAGCGTTATAAATCTGACTTCAGTAACGCCCGAGTTAGTTTGCGGTACCTCGAGCGCGCAACAGGCGCCACCCGAACAAATATCGTCGCGTCCCTTCGTCGGCTGGTAGAGCAGGGCGCGTTTACGGTCCTGCGCGAGGGGGCAGGAACACGTCCTACCGAATATGCACCCAACTTCAATTTTTCTAGCGGTATCGCTGACGATACCTCTACTAGCGGTACTGCCCACGATACCGCTACAAAAGCGAGCAGTATCGCTGACGATACCTCTAGTGGTCTCGCAGGCGGTACCTCTAAGACGCCTAGCGGTATTGTCCACGATACCGAATCCCTCTTACTTTCCCCGCTTACAAGCCGGGGACAAGTAAGAGATACATCCGCACCGGGCAGCCGGGCGGGCCCTTCGGCCGCCGGCACCCGGGCGTATATAGATCGCGTGGCGCGTGTCGTGCGCAGTGAGGTTGAGGAGGACGGTCGTGAGATCTGGCTATGCATGGGCTTGGAGTTCGTGGATGGCCAAAGAGAAGAGTTCGCCATTTGCATGCAGAGCGACGAGCAGGACGTTCAGGAGCGAGGACAGGCGCGATACCAAAGGCTGCTGACAGCCCTCGACATAGACATTGCCGAGGATCCGGAAGACATTATCGGCATTCCATTCATTCTGACCGCCGACGATAGCTTCCGGCCGATCGAGGTAGCATGACGCTAATCGCCATCGGCCACCGGATCACCGAAACAGCTTACGGATGATTGACCACAGGCTGACGGACCCGCGATTGTATGAACGATTATAGGCTGCCTTCTTCGGATTGGTGAGCCATCCCCAGCCCTTCGGAGCTTTGAGCCCCACAGCATTCTTGACGATCCGCTTCGTCGAGGTACGAGCAGCAAGGCTTTTCTTCAGGCTGGGCTTGCGAATGCGCTTCGGCATGTGAGGGATCTCCGGCGGGACTAAGCCGAAATTGAAACAACTCTTGGTCGAATGCAACTGCTTCCAGTCGCCGCGGCCATCAACGACAACCACCCTCGAAGGAGGATCCCATGACAGCAACTGAAGGCCGGCAGATCGTTCCCGGCACCGCCGAGCATCGCGCCTGGTTGGCTCGGCTCGTGCATGGCAAATTTTACGATGCGCAGGCCGCTGCTCGCCAGCGACATAATCGGCAGAAGCTGGAGCTAGCCGAGAAGGCTTGGCGCCACCTGATGTCGGAATTCATCCGCATCTACGGCATGCCGATCGAGGCCGACCAATTCCATTCCGATATCGTTGAAGCTTGGCGGCGGGAGGCATGGCCAGGGCAGCTCAAAACGAACTGGTCATGGGCATGATGAAGTTGGGCACCAACCTACCGTGAAGAATAGAGAATGCGCCCCCGACTATGCACCCGGCTGAGGCTAGGCCGAAGGCTATGGAAGCCCAGAATGTTGCGGCCACCCCCCAAGTGTGCTGCGCCTCTCCAACCCATTCTTCCGGATCCCACAACATAGCTTTGTTCGCCCATGCGTCATAGTTGTCAGAATTCATGGTCCAGTTGATCCATGTGCAGAAGCCAGCGAGAAGTGTAAAAAGCAGGCCTGCAACAAACCACCAGACGGTAAGCTGATAATGAGCCAACGCTTGAGGCTTGTCGGCTAGGCCACTCAAAAACGTGAAAAGTCCAAATAGGCCACCGCCGTGAATGAGCAATAAGCTTGCCGTAAGCCAGCGGCCCCACTGCGCTGCAATATCGAACGTGGCGCGCTGCATCTCTTTGTAGTCTTTGAAAACAATCTCGGCGACTTCCTGCCGCTGTTTCATGAATTGTTTCGGAGGTGCTGTTTCGCTCATCGCCCGGCCCTTTGATTCTGATCTTTGTCACGATCTCACAGGGCGACACCAATGGATATTGGCGAGTTGGAGTAGGCGCCACATCCCACAAAAATCTGAAAGATTCACAGGAGACCACATGAACGTACAAGCCGCCAAGAATCTGCGCCAAGCACTACCGGACGCCGGGCACGGCTCTCCTGACAATCTCGCTGCCAAGGCCGCAGCGAAATGGGCCAGCACCGCCAATATTGCGATCGACGGCATTCTCGACGAGCTCGATCTGCTTGATGTAGCGCAGCGCGCACTGATGGCTGGGGAGACGCTCGAAGAGATTGGGATGAGCGGACCATATGGAAGCACTGCACAGCGGCGCGCATGGGCGGCAGGGAAGCTGTCGGCTGCCGCCCATGCAATAGTGCTCGCGGTAAAGCTTCTCGCGCGTCAGCGAGCCGATATGGCGAAGATCTCCGAACTTGAGCGTCGCATGTCGCATGCCGCTGCTGAAATTCGTGCAGCGAGGCGTTACGACGAGGTCGTGGTACCGTTTCGTGAGAAGCGAGCGCGGTCGATTGACTGGAGTGAGGCGGCGTAGCTGCTGACTTCACTTTCCAAGTGAAAGGGTGGCGACTTTTTCATTGATCAAGTTGGCTACCGCCTTGGCATCCGAGATGCTGGTTCCCTCAGTCAGGTTCAAGGTTATCAAAAGTTCAGTCTTTAGCCCTATGTCCTCGTGTAACTCCAATTGAACAAAGCAGGGCTCATTCGCTCCCCGCTCCTTAACCGTTGCCACAAAATTACGCGCCATGTTTCTTGTCCTCATATCCAACTAATTGGGCAGATGACCGCAACCTGAAGGCACGGGCAAGCGATATTTACTACTCAGATTCCCGCATTGAAAACATTGATCTTTTCGAAATAGCGTTCATGAAAACCTGCCAAAAGGGTAATTTTTGCCATTTCGGAGAGTATATATATGAAGGGGTACGAAATTTATCGGCCGAACATGTGCCTTTTCGACAGCGTTGCTGCGTAACCGCCGTCGCACCACGCGCATTCAAATCACCAACAGGTGAGACCCCTTTTCCCATTTCGAAGTGGCGCCGTTCGCGGCAGCCGAGCAAAGTTCATGGTCCAGATCTCCTCTGTGACCCCGCCGGGAGCAACGCGTAGGCATGGTAGCCTTGCGCCCGGCACCTATTCGGCGATTTCCAGGCGCCGGATCAGCCGGTCCGCGGTTATTCCTTGACGCGGGACCGGCAACCATTCCCGATCTTCGGATCGTCACCCAGCTGCGCCAATCCGGCGTGGCTTTTTTTATACCCATCAACGTTGCGCGATACGCGCATTGGGAGGTTCGATGTTCAAAACATCAGACATCGCCGCCGCGTGCGGCGTTGATCGCGCCACCGTTCGCAGCTGGCTGTCACGATCGCCAGGCTTTCAGGTTGGCACATTGGAAAACGGCGCACGTCAGTTCGACCGGGTCGAAGCGCTCGCTCTCGTCATCACAGGGGAAACGCTGAGCAGGCAGCTGGGCACGCCGAGCGAAGTGTTGCCCATTGCGGCGCTGATTGCCGGCGGCTCTCCAGGCCGAACCGTATGGCTCTACCGAAAGGACGGCAAGCTCACGTTCTCCGAATGGCAGCCGGATGTGCCTGCCGTGGCGATGCCACTCAGCGCGCTCGATGCACGGCTCTGACCCACCCCCTCCATTGGGTCCCTCTGACCCTCTGCCGGGCCTATGCGGGCGGGAAGGCCCGGACTTGAACTAGGTCCGAAAATTTCCAGAACCGCTTTCCTACTTGTCTACCCCGGCCGCAACTGGCCGCTTTCATCAATGGATCTAAGTATATGGGTTTGCTTGCATTTGTGCGCAGCCGTGTCCGGCCTCTTAGAGGTCCAGGTGCGCAACCCGTCACAAAAGGTACTTTCCTAGTGTCGCCACTCCAAGACATACGTGCTGCGCTCGCGGCCATCGACATTCCAGCGGCAGAGCAAGCGTTGCTCGATGCTGAATCCCGCCGCGAAGGCGTCCTTTTGGTCGGCGAGTATCACGACGTGATTGCGGCCGAAACCGAGATCACCAAGGCCCGCATCGACCGCGATCGCGCCATCGCTCGTACTGCCCAGCTTGAGGCGCAACTCGTCGAGGCAATCTCGGCCGACGCGCATGACGGCATCCGACAGCGGCATGAACAAGCGGCGCGCCTTGCTGACGAAACCACCAAGGCTATTGAGGTCGAATATCCGAATTTTGCAATCCGGATTATTGATCTTGCAGACAGGGAGCGCCGCGCGGACGAGGCTATCGCCGCCGTTATGGATGAAGCCATTTCGGCCGGCCTTGACCTGCCTGATATCCCAACTCCTTCTTCGCGCGTCTGGGGGCGCAAGTATCTGCGGCCGCTTACGTTTCGCGAACGGCTTTCGCTGCCCGAAACCGACGGCAACCCAGCCCACGGCGCTGCGTCTCGCGAGGTGACGATGGAGGCTGCATTCGCACTCGGTGGCGTAGGCCAGCCACCACCTGTCCCTGTTTTTCAATAGGTCTCATAAATGACAGACACAACGACCGCCGTCCGGGCGGATCCGGCCGACGACAAGATGCGTCGGTCAGCGCAGATCGGTGCCTCCAGTTTCGACGAAGCGGATAACACGATTGAAGTCATATGGACTACTGGCGCCGCTGTGCGCAGGTGGTCTTGGCGATCGGAGCGCTACTATTCGGAAGTTCTGGAGGTTACGCCGCAGGCGATCCGACTGGAGCGGCTGAATGCAGGCGCACCATTCTTGAACACTCATGACGACTCGGCGCTCAGCTCCGTGATTGGGTCTGTGGTACCTGGTACAGCTCGCGTTTCTGGCGGCAAAGGCTTTGCCCGCGTCAAGCTTTCGCGGGCTGCGGAAGACGCTGCCATCGTCGAGAAGATTAAGGACGGCATCATCCGCAATATCAGCGTCGGCTACGCCATCCACAAGGTCGTCAAAACCGACGCGGATGGCGACGGCACCGATGAAGAATGGCGCGTCGTTGACTGGGAGCCGCTGGAGATCAGCGCTGTTCCAGTTCCAGCGGACGCCGGCTCTCAGATCCGCTCGCACCCTGATGAGGACGGCCGAAGCGACCGAGCCGAACGTACACGAACCACCACAATCGCAGAGCTGGCCCGTGAGGCAAAGCTCGTCGACATGGGGCTGCGAGCGATTGAAGACGGGCAGACCGTCGACGCTTTCCGCACCGCCCTAATCAGACATTTTTCGGAAAAGGACGATGCTTTGACCATCGATAATCGTACTCCATCTTATGCCGGTGAGGATCATACGGAGAAACGCGCTGTTGCCATGCGCGAAGCCCTCATCCACCGTGCTGACCCCACGCGAGAACTCAATCCCGCCGGCCGCGAATATCGTGGTTTCTCGCTGCTGGATATGGCTCGCGAGTCACTCGAGCTTCGCAACGTCAAGACGCGCGGCATGGGCCGCGAAGAGATTGCCCGCGAGGCTCTTGCTCAGAGGTCTGGCGGATACCATGCGACATCCGACTTTCCGATAATCCTCGGCAATGTGGTTAATACCACGCTGCGCGCTGGCTATGAGGCTGCCGGCCAGACCTTCCGTCCACTGGTTCGCGAAGCAACGGCGGCGAATTTCAAGGCCATCAACCGTGCCCAGCTTGGTGAAGGCCCGGCCTTCGATCGCGTTCCAGAAAATGGCGAATACAAACGAGGTTCCGTCACTGAAGGCAAGGAATCCTACAAGATTGCGACCTTCGGTAAGGTCATCGGAATTACCCGTCAGGTCATCATCAACGATGATATGAACGCATTCAGCCGCATCCCGCAGCTGATGGGTGGCGCCGCTGCTCAGCTGGAAAGCGATCTCGTCTGGGCTCAGATCCTCGGCAATCCGACCATGGGCGATGGCCAAACGCTGTTCTCGGTGCCGCACAAGAACTTGATGACCGCTGCCGCTCTCAATGTCCCCGCGATCGGCAAAATGCGCGCCTCTATGGCGAAGCAGACCGGCCTCGACGGCAAGACGGTTCTCAACATCGTGCCCCAGTTTTTGATCGTGCCTGTTGAGCTCGAAACGACTGCCGACCAGCTGCTGAACGCCGTTTATCACCCGACGGATTCGGCAGGCGCTGCGACCGGATCGATGCGCAAGCTGCAGATCATCGCCGAGGCACGCCTCGACAACGGTATCAGCAACCCGGCTGTTGTTTCCACAGCGATCGCCGGCTCGACAACTGCCTGGTATCTGGCCGCATCGCCCGCACAGGTCGACACGGTTGAGCTCGCCTACCTCGAAGGCAATCGCGGCGTCTATATCGAAACCCGTCAGGGCTTTGACGTCGATGGTCTCGAAGTCAAGGCTCGCCTCGATGTTGGCGCCAAGGCCATGGACCACCGCGGCCTCGCCAAGAACGCCGGCGCCTAATCTTCAAAGGGCGGCTTCGCGCCGCCCGACATCCAGCCCAGCACCACACCTTTTCAGCCGCCTCACTAGCGGCTTTTTTCCATGGAGCCCTCATGACCACCATTAAGCTTTCCACGCCCGTCGAGCATTCCGGCGTCACCTATTCCGAAATCTCTTTCGATGACCCGACGGTCGGCGATCTCGCCGCTGCGGATCTCGTGAAGGGCGAAACTCACCAGATGCTCGCCGTCCTTTCCAGCATGTCCGGCGTGCCGATTCCCGCGCTCAAGAAGATCAAGGCCAAGGAGTTCGCCAAGTTCTCGAAGGCGATTGATCTGGGAAACGAGCCGGAGCCCACGACTGGCGAATAGTCGCGGGCTTCGTCGCCAGCGTGCTCCACACACCGCTCGACGTGATCGAGCGGTGGCCGCCTGAAAAGGCGTTGGCCTACTTCGATACGGCCACCGAAATCCATAAATTGATTGGAACCGGCCTTGGCTAATTTGAACTCAACCCTGAGGCTGTCACTTATCGACCAGGTGACAGCCCCGGTCAGGCGCGTTAGCGGCGTTCTTTCCGCTTTCCAGCGTCAGACGATGGCGTTTACCAATCCGCTCCGCGGTGCCATTGGGCAACTCGCTGCATTCGGCGGAGCCTACGTCGGAATCACCGAAGGTCTGAAGGCCACAATCGGCTCGGCCATCACCTTCGAATCCGCATTCGCCGACGTCCGCAAGGTTGTCGAGGCGTCCGACGAACAGTTCGACAATATGCGCCGGACCATCCGGCAGATGTCGACTGAAATACCGATGACCGCCAACGACATCGCCGCGCTGTTCGCAGCCGCTGGCGAATCCGGCATCGCGACGACCGAACTCAAAGAATTCTCCGAGATGGCGGCCCGCGTGGGTATCGCCTTCAATATCGGCGCAGGCGAGGCGGGCGAAACGCTCGCCAAGCTCAAGACACAGCTGGGCATGTCTGTTGCTGACGTCGGCTCTCTGGCCGATGCGATCAACCATCTCTCGAACAATATGGCCTCCAAGGCCAGCGACATCACCGATTTCATGCTGCGTGTTTCGGCGCTCGGCAAGATGGGTGGTTTCACCGCGGAACAGATTGCCGGCATTGGCTCCGCGATGATCGCTGCGGGCGCGCCTTCCGAGGTCGCCGGCACCGCAATGCAGAACGTCGTGAAGGCGCTGACACGAGGAAACTTCGCGAAGAAGGACCAGCGTGAGGCCGCCAAGGCGCTCGGGCTGGACTTGCCGCAGATTGCCAAGCAGATGCAGAAGGACGCGCCCAAAGCGCTGAAAACTGTCCTGAAGGCAATCGCCAAGGCGCCGAAGGATCAGCACATCGCGATCCTGTCGCAGTTCTTTGGCGACGAGGCTAAGGCATTCGCGCCGCTGATCGGCAATGTCGGTCTGCTGGACCAGGCGCTTGATAGCGTCGCCGACAAGGCGAAATATTCCGGGTCGGCATTCAAGGAATTCCTCGAACGGTCGAGCACGGCCGCGAACGCCGCCCAGCTGCTTGGAAACAAGATTTCCAATCGGTTCTGGGAAATGGGCGACCGGATGCTTCCCACCATCAAGGAGGGCATCGCCGCCATCAGCGAGGTGATCGACACTCTCGATTCCCGCGTCTCCATCTTCGACAAGATGGAAACCAGCATCATGGGATTCGCACAGGGTCTTGGCTACAACGGCGTCAAGGATGTCATCGCCGATCTCGGCGACCTGCTATTCGGCAAAGTCGACGGCACTGCCGGTGACCAACTCGGCCGCCTGTTCATGCAGGCGAAGGAGTGGGGCGCCACGATCCGCGAGCTTAGTGCAGCGATCAAGGAAAACCCAATCGCTCAGTTCTTTGCAGATCTGGCGCCCTATGGTTTCCAGATCATGGCGTGGGGCCTCGCAATCGGCGTTCTAGCGGGGACTGTCCGTAAGCTTGCAGCCGCCATGATGTTCCTCAGTGGGGCGTCTACGATCGTCGCGGCCATCAAGGCTGCCGGGACACTGGCGGACGTACTGTCTGGGGGCACGACGCCCGGCGGGAAAAATCCGCCTAAGGCCGGTAGTAAGGGATTAGATTCTGACCTGCCTCCAGCGCCAATTCCACCCACGTGGTGGCAGTGGATCAAGGGGTTCGCGGTCGCCGGCGCGCCCGGCTTTATGGCGGACATGTTGTCTGCGACCCCCGGCGATACTTTCGAAGATCAGGTGCGGCTGCAAAAGCAGCACCGCGAAGACCTCGAACGAATCACCGGCCTCAACCGCCAGTCAATCACTGAAGGCTGGCAGCGGAACTTCGGACAGACCACACTTCCCGGCGTCGGCGCTCAACAGGCAGTGGACCACGCGCGCGCCTTCGGACCCGGCGGTCGCACAACGGACCAGCTGCCCGGCAAGACAGCAGACGATCTCAGCATTGTCAGGACCACTCGCATCGACTCCTCGTCGATCTCGGCACTTCTCCAGAAGACGGGAACGCAGGACGTTCGCGTCACGAACCCGCAGCCGCCTAACGTCACGGTGCAGGTCACGCAGCACATCACCGGCGTCGCGGATCCGCAGGCAGCGGCAAGCTCCGCCGCGTCGCAGCTGGGCGAGTCTGTAAGGGCTGCCATTGAAAGCGCTGACACCGACTAAAAGGAGGTCAAAATGAATCAGAACAAAATTCTCGTCGACGAGCAGAGCGTGATCGATCTGTGTGCCCATGCAACAGTGCATCGGCACGTGCTGGCCTTCCTCACCGCCAACCTGTTCCGCGTGGGTGTGCCCCATGCGGAGTGGGGCGAGATGCTAGACAAGCTCCAGCAGTCGATGACGTCGTTTGGCAGTATCGATCCAGCAGCATCCGAGCGTGATGCAGTCATCGCATCGGACATCGGTATCAAGACGTTCGAACACGGTGCTGCACTGGTTGATGTCGTCAGGGGGTATTTGGCGAAAGGGTAGGATTGTACGCCAAACTACTTTCCATGCGCGCCGCTTCGGGCGACGTGGTAGCGCGACAGCGTTACGCACTTGCGCAAGATGATTCGCTAACGTACGTTTGCCGCAAGGTCCGTACAGTGTAATGCACTGAGACAAACATTCAGCGGAACACAAGCCATGTCGTATCGTTGTGCTCGTGCCACACCACTTTAACGGATATGCAATGGAAAAACCTATAGCATATGCTGTGTGCGTGACGTCGCGCACGGGCTCAGGCGTTGGCATAAAAGGGAGAGCGTAAATGGCAAACTCTGCATCGTCGTCGATTAGAAAGTCGGCTGCCGCTACGGACCGCAATCCGGTTTATCGGGAAGCGGTAAATGACCTTAGAACTTTGCGCACAACTATAGAGCAGTCTACTGGCAAGTGGAGCTTGACCAAGGAGAAGTCGGTAAATACGGTCAACCATAAGACGAAATAATTATGGTTGAACATGCCGCTTCTTTATTCTGCCTCGGACTACTACAGAGCTGTACAACAGGATAATCCCGAGGTTTATAGAGACGAGGCGCGACGTGACTATGCGCGCCTCATTCACAGCGCCAGCTTCAGGCGACTGCAAGGGAAGACGCAAGTGTTCCCAGGTCATGAAGGCGATTTCTTTCGCAATCGACTAACGCACTCTCTGGAAGTGGCCCAGATTGCCAAATCCATCGCGATTAAGCTCAACAGCACGTCAGAATTTTTTGCTGACGATGAGAGCAAAATAAATCTCGATATCGTTGAATTCGCCGGTCTAGCGCACGATCTCGGGCATCCTCCATTCGGTCATAATGGTGAAGAGGCGCTCGATGAGTGCATGCGTGATTTTGGTGGCTTCGAAGGCAATGCGCAGACCCTCCGGATATTGTCGACTCTAGAAAAAAAGCAGACCTCGGGAGAGGGGGCAGATCTTTTCGGCGAAGACGGCGCTGATTTACGACGCGGGCTCAACCTAACATACCGCTCACTTGGTGCGGTGCTTAAGTATGACCGAATAATACCAATCGGAAGCAAAGAGCGGCCGCCAGGAAAAGAGGCGTCGCCTGTAAAGGGATATTATAAATCAGATGATGACTTAGTCAGGCTGATAAGAAAGAATGTTGTCGGCGAGGCTGACACAGCAGACTTTAAGACAATCGAATGCTCAATTATGGATATTGCAGACGATATAGCGTATTCGACGTATGATCTTGAGGATGTATTCAAAAGCGGAATACATGGTCCTTTAGACCTCTTTAGCTTTCCAGACCACATATATGCCGCCGTCGCGACAACTATCAATGACCGCATAGGAAAACAGTATAAGGGCGAAGCAGTTTCCGCCGTTACTGTTGCTGATGTGCAAGATGTGCTTTACGAGGTGTTTGCCGATATTTTCAGTGTGGGGACGGACGAGATACAGATTTTAAGTAATAAAAGAATCGATATGGGCCGTAAGAAGATGTATTTCTCTATGGCTTCTAAGAAACTCTCGTCGCTTTATGCTGAAAATGGATATCATAGGACGGGCTTCACCTCAAAGTTGGTGCAGCAATTTCTGTCCGGTGTCGAAGTCGTTCCTCACGATAAATACCCTCAACTACATAAGGCGCGACTGGATATTAAAACATTTGTTCAGGTTGAGGTGTTGAAAAACATCACGTTTGAGGCAGTAATACGCTCACCTATGCTGCAGGTAGTCGAGTATCGCGGTAAGGATGTCATCAAGCGAATATTCGACGCCATCCATGAAGACAAGGGTGATCGGTTGATGCCCCCCGACTACAGAGACATATATAACCGCGGCGATGCGCTGGCTAAAACACGAACAGTATGCGATTTCATAGCGGGAATGACGGATCGGTACGCAGTGGAGTTCTATAGCCGACTTTTCGGCGCCAACGGAATGACTATGCACAAACCGCTGTAGTCAACGCTTCTACCGCCGCCACGATTGCCCAAGTTCATCATCGAACCATGATTCTGCATCGTACGACGGCCCCATGGTCGACCTAAAGTCGAGATAGCTTCCATATCCATTTTCGTGCAGCCATCTGCAAAATGATCCGAAGCCCGGGTGCTCTTTCTCGTCCTCGGGCAGTGTAGCGAACCATTTTGTGCTCAGAGACCGGATCGCCTTCTCGCATTCGGCTTTTTTCATCGATGCCCCAGTCACACGTGTTCTTTCGGAAACGGACGATGGCGAACATATTGCTCGAACAGTGAAACGAGGATCATCTCGATTTTCTGCTGCTCGACTGTAAATATGTCTATGTCCGTAAGCTTGGAATCCTGGAGCCCAGCGAATGTTGTTGCAATGGCTCCACTTTCCTTGAACAGGAATACTGCCCTCATTCCGACCGCCGCACTCTCATGGAGAAGACTGACACGCGCGCGACGTGTAGTAGTCGTATCGTGATCCTCCACTTCCAAGAGGAATCCACCCTCTGCAATCTGGTTGTTCACCGCTGAGGCGGCACCACGAACCTTATCGACGAACTCCGGCCAGATTGTCTTAGCGTCCTGCCTTCTTCTCAGTTCGAGATCAGCGGCCGCCTTCTCATCGGCGCGCCGTTGCGCGAATTCCGAGTCCTTGGTGCGGTTGTTTTCCAGCGCCTTTTGAAGACGCTCCCTCATCCTGTCGTCCATAATTTCTCCGAAATTAGTCGCCGTAATAGAGGACGGGATCGCTGCCGGTCGGCGTTCCGTCAGGATTGATGGGGTATATGAATTTTCCGTCCACCCAAAAACATGCTTCCTGAGTGTCGCACCTATAGCCGTAGGCCTTGTCCATCCAATGGATGGGCGTATTCCCGCCGATGCGGTAGGTGTTTGCATCAATCTGGCATAGCTCAGGCTTGTGGGATTTGTAGTTGAAGATGTAACGCGCTGAAGACAATCCAGACCTCCGTCATGTGCACCAAAAATCTCATGTCGCTTGACTGGTTGTCCAGTGTGAGCTCGGCGCAACCCAGAACCAAATTTGGTCTTGTTTAGCTCTCAATGCACCACCCGCGGCGGATACACCCGACCTATCGACACGAGATAATCGACGATTTGTTGCAGCAGGTGATCACGCCGGCCAAGGTCGGCTTTGATTTGCTCAAGCTTCGGCGCCGCTACTTCGTAGTCTTCGTCCGAGAGGTCCGAGTCGCCTATAAGGTAGCCGCCGCCCACTGCTGTGATGTCGCAGCAAGCTGCAGCGACGCGCTCAACGAATCCGGGGATCTGGTCTTCGTGCATGAGTTTCATGGTGGGCTCCTTGATTTGAACGCAGCGTAACCGCGCCGGGTGAGGGGCTCAACTGCAGAATTCTGCTAGGTGGAATCTCAGGGACTGTAGGATCTTATCTGACTGCCGTAAGAGAGCGCGAGGAGTTGTTCATTCCCCAGGCTGCTGGTAAGCGGCCATTCTATCGACGAGACGAAGGGCCAGACTTGTGCCATGTTAGTCGGTGATAGTGCTTCGATGGCTTTCGCAGCATTGTCGGCACTGGACCCAGCAACGAGCAACACCGCAGAACCCAACCCTATCATCGTCTTGTGAGAGTTCGGATTGGCTGGCCTCAGCTGCCCCGGGCGGAAAACATAAAACGGGTAGTGGAATAACCTAATACGCCAATCCTCGGAATCATGTCTGGCGAGGAACACGCGCCAGTTTTCAGGTGGCGTCTTTGTTGCGTGCATATGCGCGTATTCAAATTGTTTCATCGCTGCAGTCTCAGGATGGTCCCTTTCGAAAATTCCAGCACGGAGGCAGGCCCACAAAGCGATGGTCAACTGGTCGCTCTCATTGAGTGGACGAGCATTCGCATCGATGAGGGCGGACAAAATTGGCTTAGCTTCGGATTCTTGCCCGCTCATCCATCCACCGTTACACTTTGCGCAAACGACCCGTAGTCTTTGGTTTAAGAAATACCCCTGCTTCGGAATGATGTTTGGAGTGATCGACGTGATGTTGGTGAAAGGGATCTGGGCCTGACCAGTCCGGAATCGAAAATGGTTCGGTGTTTCGCCGAACCGCGCCAACAGTGGACGAATCCATTTCGGCATTACGTGCTCTTTAGTGAGGCCGTGGCCACCGCAAAAAATGCACTTTCCTTGCGGCTTTGCCATTTCCGTAGTTTCTCCGAGCATTTGACCAACATGAATGCGCAGCCCGAGATTGCCGGATTCTCGTATTGCGGTCGATGGGTGCGAAAGCATCTCGAACAACAAAAAAACAGCCCCGCGCGGCAGAGCAGCGGGACGGCCAAAAGCCGGCGGAGGTGGTGCCGGCATCGCCTTGCCTCAAAAATCACCGGTGATAATTAGGGCGTGCTAATTGGCTCCCCCCGGCGGGGAGTGCTTGCGCGTGTCGTCGTTAATGGGGTAGGTTGTTCGCGGAGCTTCAGAACTCCCGCATCGGTCCCTTGCCGGGGATTGCGATGCAGACCGCGATAGGCGTGTGCCTTGGCTTGCCGGCCAGGTGACGCTGAAATTTGACGAGACAACACCGTTGTCGCGACCGGCACACTATTGTCGGGAAGGCCACGGTCGTCAAGTGCAAACTTGACCTTGCATAAAGCCGAAAGGCTGAAGGTCGTGGCGCACGTCTTCGCGGGCGTGTTCTGAACTTCCCGGCGCCAGTGCCGCCCACTGGTTTGCCATGCACGCCTGCCTTCAGAAGCGCCGTGCTGGGACTACCGCGAGCACCAAATATGTTTTTCACGACAATTCCTGCGACGAATGTCGCTGATTCTGAGATTCACGCTGTCGATCCGCCGATGAGCGCGGAAGAAATCCAGCACAGATTTTGCCCGAATAACGCTTACGCCGAGTGGCTCTGGAATGAGCTCAAGCTGTTGAACCGCGAAATGGGGTACGATGCGCGCATCGGCCTATATTCTCCGACCGGCACCATAGGCGGTGATTTCCACTTCCCGCGTGACCATCGCGAATGGACCGACGTGCCGCCGCCCTCAACGCGCGCTGAGACGATGCTGCGCGTGCTTGGCATCCTGCCGCATGAAGACCTAGTGACAGCCGCGTAAGCTTCGCAGATGCCGGTGCTCGCCATCGGCAGAGAGAGGGCCGTCCTTGCCATTGTGTAAGGGCGATCCACTGGCCGCGTAGCTCAGTTGGCTAGAGCGCCGACATTCTAAGCCGGATGCCGTAGGTTCGAATCCTGCCGTGGTCAACAAATTTCAATCGCTGCGGCACCACCGGGCAATTCGGCCCGAGCAGCGTCAATGCCGTCACCACCGGCGATTGGCCGTCCTGTCACCGCAGGGCGGCTTTTTCATGGTCGCGCGTCTCTGGTTCAGCTGGAAGGCCGCTCGATTGCCGGCGTTATTGAAACCTTATAGTCACCGCCCATTTTCGAGGATGACCCGGTCACAATCAGTGCTCCTGACGAGCCATCGAAAGTGTATCTCTGAAATGCGGGGTTGAAGCGAAGGTGATAGTAGTCGATCGACACGCCTGCGGCTTCATCTAAGTCGATGACACCGTCATGGGGGCCGCTGCCGACGTAGGCACGAAAGTCAGTCGTGAACGTCCTGTCGCGCTTTGGATCAACGCAGCTATACCGCACGATCACAGGATATTCGACAACGTCGTTACCGTAGTTGCGTTCAGGGTATTCACTACTATGCCGCCAATATTCCCTGAACTCAAATAGCTGCAGGAAGCTTGTTTTCTCTTCGGCCTCGGACACCTTGCTCATGCTCTCTCCCTGTTTGGACCCACTTCATATGTCGCAATCTATGTTGCGGTGAACTGCCTCGTAGCAGTTTGGAATCGTTGTGCGATTCAATGCAACCCATTGAATTGCTTTGTACCATGTCGCATTAGCTCGAAATGATCATGCGACATGGCTTCTGAGGCACCCCAGCGGGCAAGTGATTGTTTTCGTTTGGAAAAGATTGGCTGGGGAACCTGGATTCGAACCAAGATTAACGGAGTCAGAGTCCGTCGTTCTACCGTTGAACTATTCCCCAGCAGGGAGCGGCGTGTGGCCGGCTCATCGGTGTGCGGCGCTTATAACCAAAGTTTTCGCGAATGCAAATACCGTTTTCAAAAAACTTTCATGTGTTTTTCCATCCCTGTGGATGATGCCTGATCCGCCTGCGGCAAGCCGCTCCGGCGCTTTGCCAAAAAGGCATTGGCGAATGCCCCCGTCGCTGTTATCCTAACGCCAACGAAACACCAGATGCCTGCGGCAGTCCCATTTCACGGGGTTCTTGCGCGGCGAGACGGAAAAGATCAGTGATGGACCCCGACAGCGGCAATGCGCCGCCAGATGGCGGGGCGTCGACGGCAGGGCGCAGCGGCAAAAACCGCAGGCGCCGCAAGGCAAAGCAGAACGGTAAGCCCCGTTCCGCTGCCCTACCTGCGCGTGGCGGCGAAACCGGCGTGACCGGTGAAGCCCGACGTCCGGAAACGAATGATGACGGCATGCCTGTGCGCAAGCGCAAGCGCCGCCGGTCGCGTGGTGGTGCGCCTTCTCAAAAGGCGCATGGTGACAATTCTCCCAGGAATGACCATGGCGACGCCTCTTCGCGCGGCCAGCATCATGGCGGCGATCATGCTGCCCATGGCGCAGGGCAGGGCGGTGCAAGTCACGCGGGCACCAGTCACGTGGGTGAAAACCATGGTGCGGCGGCAAATGGGGCGGCGGGCGGCCAGAATTCCAGGCAGAATTCGAACCAGAACCCCGGCCAAGCCCCCGGCAAGGGCCGCAATCGCCGGCGCAACAAAAATCGAAATGGCCGCAGCCCGCAGGTGCGTCCTTTGGCGCCGGCCGGCCAGCAGGCGGATAAACAGCAGCGCGACAATCGCAGCGGCAAGGGTGATTCGCGCGAAACTGTAGCAGCGTTGCCGGATATGGCGCGTGAAGCAAAGCTTCGCCATGGCCAGCATCCGGCTTTCGAGCCGCGTGGCGCGCGTCATGATCGTGGGCAGGACAAGGGCCATGATCGCGGCCCGGAGCGTGGATACGACCGTGGCCGTGAAAACCTCTCCCAACCCGATGATCTTTATGCGGCCCTCGATCTCGGCACCAACAATTGCCGTCTTCTGATCGCCCAGCCGACGCGTCCCGGCCATTTTCGCGTGGTCGATGCGTTTTCGCGCATCGTGCGTCTGGGCGAGGGTTTGGGTGCCACCGGCCGGCTGTCGCAGGATGCCATGGACCGTGCGGTGGATGCCTTGCGCGTCTGCGCCTCGAAACTGGCCAACCGGCCGATCAAGCGCATGCGGCTGATTGCAACGGAAGCCTGCCGCGCTGCCGAAAACGGCGAACTGTTCTTGTCGCGGGTCATCGCCGAAACCGGGCTGGACCTCGAAATCATCGATCGCGAGACCGAGGCACGGCTTGCCGTGTCCGGCTGCTCGTCTTTGGTCGGGCGTGAGGCGCGCTCCGTCGTGTTGTTCGATATCGGCGGCGGTTCGTCGGAAATCGCCGTGATCCGCATCGGTGACCAGCGCTCCAGCCGCCTTGCCAGCCATATCACCGACTGGACCTCGCTGCCGGTTGGCGTGGTGACGCTGTCGGAACGTCATGGTGGCCGTGATGTCACGCCGGATGTGTTTTCGGCGATGGTCACCGAAGTCGAGGGCATGCTCCAAAAGTTCCAGTGCCCGCCGATCGACATGGATTATGTCGGCGCGGGGCCTGAGGATTTTTATCTGATCGGCACGTCGGGCACCGTTACCACGCTTGCCGGCGTGCATCTCGATCTGCCGCGTTATGATCGCCGCCGCGTCGATGGCGTCTGGCTGTCGAACAGCGAAGTCGATGCCATGCAGCACAAGCTGCTGTCTTGGGATTTTGCCGGCCGCGCCGCCAACCCTTGCATCGGGCCGGATCGTGCCGATCTGGTTCTGGCCGGTTGCGCCATTCTCGAAGCCATTCGCCGTCGCTGGCCGAGTACGCGCATGCGTGTTGCCGACCGTGGCCTGCGCGAAGGCATTTTGACCGAAATGATGGCCGATGACGGCGTCTGGCGCAGGCATCGCGTGCGTCGGGATGGTGGCCGGGATGGCGATGCGCAGCAGCGCCCGCCACGACCACCCGCATCAGGCCCACAATCTTCAGGAGCAAGGCGATGACGAAACCGCCCATCGGCCGCAAGCTCGGCCAAAAAGTCAAGAGTGGCAAGCTGAAGGCATCGTCCAGACGTTGGCTGGAGCGCCATATCAACGACCCTTACGTACAGCGTGCCAAGCTGGAAGGGTATCGCGCCCGCGCGGCCTTCAAGCTGCTGGAGATCGACGAAAAACACCAGGTACTGAAGGGCGCGCGCCGCATCATCGATCTGGGTGCCGCACCGGGCAGCTGGTCGCAGATCGCCGCCAAGGTCACCAATTCGACCGATGAGGACATCCGCGTTGCCGCCATCGACTTTCTCGAAATGGCGCCTCTGCCGGGTGTGAAAATCCTGCAGCTCGACTTTCTCGATGATGATGCACCGCGCCAGCTGATCGAGGCGATCGGCGGCACACCGGATCTCGTTCTGTCCGACATGGCGGCCCCCACCACCGGACACCACCGGACCGACCACCTGCGCACCATGCATCTGTGCGAGGTCGCGGCCTATTTTGCCGTCGAGGTTTTGGGGCCCGGCGGCCATTTTCTGGCCAAGACATTCCAGGGCGGCACCGAGAAGGAGCTGCTCGACATGCTGAAACGGAATTTTAAGCAGGTCATCCACGTCAAGCCGGGTGCATCGCGTCAGGAATCGGTGGAAATGTTCCTGCTCGCAAAGGGTTTCAAAGGCCGTCAGACCGGCGTGTCGGAAGTGCAGGACGAACCTGCCGAATATGTCGACGAGCGTGAAAGCTGGACCGAAGATCAGGGTCGGTGATTTTGCCATCGGCAAGTTGTCCATGAGGCAGCGACGATGCCACGAATATCGTCTCCCCGGTGGGGAGAAGTGCCGGAGCGAAAGCGAGGCGATGAGGGGGCGACACGGCAAGAGCTTGCGATATGGCTTTGCTCCCCCTCATCCGACCCTTCGGGCCACATTCTCCCACGAGGGGAGAAGATAGTCCGGTTACCCAGACCTTTGCCTCACTCCCCCGGAGCCGGTTTTGCCTGCAGGCCGGGGCCATGGCCGGACGCTACCGATCCCGCATATTTGTCGAGCGGCAGAAGCGGAATGATCGCCAGCAGCGACATCACCGAGACGGCGTAGAAGGCGATATGGAAATCCGCCAGTTGCAGATGCGTGCCGGATAGGGCCGCCGATGCCTCGAGCACCGAGGCGGCGAAAGCGACGCCCAGCGCCATGCTCACCTGCTGCAGCACGGATGACATCGAGGTTGCCTGGCTTGCCTGCGAATCCTCGATTTCCGAATAGCTCAGCGCATTGGCGCCGGTGAAGAAGAACGAGCGCGCCAGCCCGGAAACGAACAGGAAAAGAATGATCGCCATATGCGGGGTCTGCGGCGTGAAGAAGCCGTTGACGACCGTGGTGATGGCGCCGACGACACCGGCGCAGATCAGCGTCGTCTTGAAGCCGATGGCCTTGTAGACCCGCTTGGCGATGAACTTGACGGTCAGCGCGCCGCCGGCACCGGCAAAGGTGATCAGGCCAGACTGGAACGGGTTCAGCCCGAAGGCGAGCTGCAGCATCAGCGGCATCAGGAAGGGAATGGCGCCCGTCGAAACCCGAAATATCGTGCCGCCGATCATCGCTGCGCGAAACGCGTTGTTCTGAAAGATCTGCAGATCGAGGATCGGGAACGGATGGCGGCGCGCGTGAAACACGTAGGCCACAAGGCATGCGATGCCGATCAGCGTCGCGGAAATGCCCACAGCCGGTGGCAGGGCCGGCAGGCCGATGACGGAAAGGCCAAACACCACGCCGGCCGCCGAAAACGCCGTCAGCAGGAAACCGAGGAAATCGATGCGCGGCGATTCCCGCTTCTCGATCTCCGGCAGGTAGATGCCGGTCATGATCAGGCCGAGAATGCCGACCGGCACATTGATGATGAAAATCCAGTGCCAGGAGAAATAGGTGGTGATGAAACCGCCGATCGGCGGGCCGGTGAGAGGTCCGACAAGGGCCGGAATGGTCAGAAGCGCCATGGCGGAGACGAGGTCGCTGCGCTTGGTGGTGCGCAGCAGAACCAGACGCCCGACCGGCGTCATCATCGCGCCGCCCATGCCCTGCAGAAACCGCGCCATCACGAATTCGATCAGGTTGGACGAAACGGCGCACAGGATCGAGCCGATGATGAAGACGAGAATGGCTGAGCGAAAAACCTTCTTGGCGCCGAACTTGTCGGCCATCCAGCCGCTGATCGGAATGAACACGGCAAGCGCCACCATGTAGGATGTCAGCGCCAGTTTCAGGGTGATCGGCCCGACATTGAGATCGGCTGCGATCGTCGGCAGGGCGGTGGCGATGACGGTCGAATCCATCTGCTCCATGAAAAGAGCGACGGCAAGAATGAGGGGCACTGCGCGGTTCATCGGATACGCTTCACGGAAAGGATGCTGCGGCCTTGGCGCATCGACCCGGAAGCCGGTGCCGGTTTTCGGAAACTACGATGCGTCGCTGTAAAGACTGGGTTGGTGACGTCTGTATTCCTCATTTGATGACATGCCAATCATGTCCGGCTAACTTTTGTCATTTCGCATCACGTCTGCGTGACGCCCGCTTGCTCGTTCGCCTGCATTTCTATCTTTTCCCTCGGGACGGTCCTGCTTCGCTCGGCCGGTGGAAAAACGATGGAGAACATCATGACACGCTTTACGATCGATCGCAGGACGATGCTTGGAACTGCCGGTCTCGGTGTGCTGGCCGCACCGGCCATTTTGTCGGGCCAGGCTGCAGCGCAGACCGCGCAAGCCGGCGCCGAAGCCAACAAGGGATTGCCCATGGATCATGCCATGCCACCGGAAGTGAGCCGCTTCAAACTCGGTGATTTCGAAATCCTTGCCATTCGTGATGGTTTTGGCGCGCTGCCGAAGCCGAACGAAACCTTTGGCACAGATCAAGCGCCGGATGCAGTGGCCGCCCTGCTTGAAAAGAACTTTCTCCCCGCCGACCAATTCGTCAACAGCTATGCGCCTGTCGCCATCAACACTGGTAGCGATCTGATCCTGTTCGATACCGGCTTCGGTGAGGGCGGTCGGCCTAAGGGCAATGGCCGGCTGATCGAAGGCCTCGCCGCTGCCGGTTACAAACGCGAGGATGTCACCATCGTCGTCCTCACCCACATGCATGGCGACCATATCGGCGGCCTGATGGAAAAGGGCGCACCTGCCTTCCCGAATGCCCGTTATGTCGCCGGCCAGGTCGAATATGATTTCTGGACCGATACGGCCCGCGTCGGCACGCCGGCCGAAGGTGGCCACAAGGGCGTGCTCGCCAATGTCAAACCGCTGGCCGAAAAGACCACTTTCATCGGAGACGGCACGGATGTCGTCACCGGCATCACCAGCATGGCCGCCTTCGGCCATTCGCCGGGCCACATGGTGTTCAACGTCGAATCCGCCGGCAAACGCCTCGTGCTGACGGCCGATACCGCCAACCACTATGTACTCTCGTTGCAGAAGCCCGACTGGCAGGTGCGTTTCGACATGGACAAGGCCAAGGCAGCGGCAAGCCGCCGCAAGGTGTTTGACATGATCGCAACCGACAAGGTGCCCTTCCTCGGTTACCACATGCCGTTCCCGGCGGTCGGTTATGCCGAAAAATTCGAGGACGGTTATCGCTTCGTGCCAAAAAGCTACCAGTTCGATCTCTGATCGCGCGGCGCTTTAAACGACCAAAGCCACCCCGAAGGGTGGCTTTGGCTTATATGTCCCTTTCGGGAGACGGTGGCGTGTTTCCATGCCCCGCAGATAAAGTATATTTAGTTCTTATCGGGATGCGCGTCAATGGTGTGTTGTCCAGCGATGCCACGCCGCCAGCCGCCTCACTTCTGAGTGGGTAGATCAATCTCTATGACGACCTCATCGGTAATGATGGTCCGTCCGGAAGTGTCCGTGAACGTGCTTGTTTCCTTTATCAAAATCTCTGGATTTGGCTTTTGCGCCCACCCAGCCATGCTGGCATGACACTTCTCAAGTATCGGAGAGAGTTCATCCATAGCGATTCTGGGCGGGTTCCTGTTGACGAAATCCAGCCGCGAGGTTGCTACGGTCATGGGGTGGTCGCAGACAACCCAGCATCGTCGCCCGTTGATCTTGTCGCTTGTTGCCTTTGATAACTCTACGCTGTTCTCGTAGCTCTGGTTATCATCATCGGTAGTTATGGGTAGAACGATGACCTTCCCATGCAACATGTTCTTTCGAGAAATGACCACGACGGGTCGTTTTTTCCAGAACTCAGGAATGTGGATCATGTTCTCTGGGTGCAGAGCACACCAGTAAAGGCTGCCAACCTTCGGAGCGGCTTTAATCTTGACGGGGTATCTCGTTGCCATGAGCGCCGAATGGGCCGGAGATCGTTTGAGTGAAAGTTTTGCGGTTAAACCAAGGGTAGAATTATAAAATTATTGCTCGCATCTTTGCTGGGGCAAGTCAAGCTATGCAATCCCGGCGGGTCTCCCCTCCGGGATTTTTCTGTTCCCAATCTGTCATGAACGTGTTACCAGCCCTCGCCAACTTCCATGTATTTCATGCAGAAGAAGCCGGACGGGGATTTTCCCTTTTCCGGAGGATTCTGCCTATCCAACTGAAGGAATTGGCAATGGCACGCATCGTAATCTCGGCAACCGGCGCGGAAGCGCTTACCTTCGACGATGTGCTCCTGCAGCCGGGGCACTCGGAAATCATGCCGGGCCAGACCAACATTTCCACCCGTATCGCCAAGGATATCGACCTGTCGCTGCCGATCCTGTCGTCGGCCATGGACACGGTCACCGAAAGCCGTCTGGCGATTGCCATGGCGCAGTCGGGCGGCATGGGCGTCATCCACCGCAACCTGACCCCGATCGAACAGGCCGAGGAAGTTCGCCAGGTCAAGAAGTTCGAAAGCGGCATGGTCGTCAACCCGGTGACGATCGGCCCGGATGCCACGCTTGCCGACGCCCACGCGTTGATGAAGGCGCATGGCATTTCCGGTATTCCGGTCGTTGAAAACGGCGGCCGTCCGGGCCGTCTGGTCGGTATCCTCACCAACCGCGACGTCCGTTTCGCCTCCGATCCGTCCCAGAAAATTTTTGAACTGATGACGCGCGACAACCTGATCACGGTCAGGGACGGTGTCGAGCAGGCTGAAGCCAAGCGCCTGCTGCACACCAACCGCATCGAAAAGCTGCTGGTTGTCGATAATGAAGGCCGTTGCGTCGGTCTCATCACCGTCAAGGACATCGAGAAGTCGCAGCTCAACCCGAATGCCGCCAAGGATGCGCAGGGCCGCCTGCGCGTTGCCGCCGCCATCTCCACCGGTGACGATGGCGTCGAGCGCGCCGAACGCCTGATCGATGCCGGCGTCGATGTCATCGTCGTCGATACGGCTCACGGCCATTCCCAGAAGGTTCTGGATGCGGTCGCCCACGTCAAGAAGATGTCGAACGCCATCCGCATCATTGCCGGCAATGTCGCCACAGCGGAAGGCACCAAGGCGCTGATCGATGCCGGTGCCGATTGCATCAAGGTCGGTATCGGTCCGGGCTCGATCTGCACCACCCGCATCGTCGCCGGCGTCGGCGTGCCGCAGCTCGCAGCCGTCATGGCGGCCGTCGAGGAAGGCAACAAGCACGGCATTCCGGTCATCGCCGATGGCGGCCTGAAGTTTTCGGGCGACGTCGCCAAGGCAATCGCCGCCGGTGCATCGGCCGTCATGGTCGGTTCGCTTCTGGCCGGTACCGATGAAAGCCCGGGCGAAGTTTACCTCTACCAGGGCCGTTCGTTCAAAGCCTATCGCGGCATGGGTTCCGTCGGCGCCATGGCGCGCGGCTCGGCAGACCGTTATTTCCAGGCGGAAGTGCGCGACACGCTGAAGCTTGTGCCGGAAGGCATCGAGGGCCAGGTTCCATACAAGGGCCCGGTCTCGGCCGTGCTGCACCAGCTGGCCGGTGGCCTCAAGGCTGCCATGGGTTATGTCGGCGGCAAGGACATCAAGGACTTTCAGGAAAAGGCGACTTTCGTGCGCATTTCCGGCGCCGGTCTTCGCGAAAGCCATCCGCATGGCGTGACCATCACCCGCGAAAGCCCGAACTATCCGGGCGTCAGCTCGTAAGCGCCCAGGCGCATTCGCGAGAAACTCTCCACCGATTTCGGGCGGGCCGGGCATGTTGCCCGGCCCGTTTTCGTGTCAGAACACCGGCTAAAAGCTGGAGGACCAAGCCGATGACATCAGACCTGTTGCTGACTGACACAACCGCCATGTTCTGGCCGATGATCGCGCATGCGTTCCTCGTTTTCATTCTGTATTACATGCTGTCGAAGCGCCGTGTCGCCGCCGTGAAGTCCGGCACATTCGATGCACGGCAGTTCAAGGAAAACCTGTCGGAACCGCCGGAAAGCCTGCTGGTGCACAACAATCTGAAGAACCAGTTCGAGCTGCCGATGTTGTTCCATGCCGGCGTCCTGGCCATCTTCGTCAGCAATGCCGACAATATCATCACCATTGCGCTTGCCTGGATCTTTGTGCTGTCGCGGTATGCGCATTCCTATGTGCACATCACCAGCAACCGGCTGCTTCTGCGCCGCCCCCTGTTCATGGTCGGTTTTCTGGCGACCGTGCTGATGTGGGGCTGGCTGGCCATCTGGCTGGCGACCTCCTGATTGTGCTGAAGCGGCGCCTGCCTCACGCATTCGTGTAGGGTGGGCGCCACGGCGCTGCGTCGCCATGTCCAGAACTCTGCTCTACCTTCGCTTCATCGTTTCACGAGAGGAGCAGGCATCATGGACAAGAAGCCCAAAGTCACGCAGGCGATGATTTCCGCCTATGACGAATACACCCATCTCCATCTCGACCGCAGAAAATTCATGGAGCGGCTGACGGTGCTGGCCGGTTCCGGTGCGGCCGCTGCCGCCATCGCCCCCATGCTGGCCGCCAGTGGTGCACAAGCCGCCGTTGTCGCTGTCGATGATGATCGCCTCACCACCAAAAGCGTCGTTTTTCCCGGCGCGACCGGCGAGATGAAAGCCTATTGGGCACGCCCGAAATCGGCCAGCGGCCCGCTTGGCTCGATCATCGTCATCCATGAGAACCGTGGCCTCAACGAGCATATCCGCGATGTCGCCCGCCGCGCCGCACTCGAGGGCTTCAATGCGCTCGCCGTCGATTTCCTCTCTCCTGTCGGCGGCACTCCGCCGGATGAAGACAAGGCGCGCGAACTGTTTTCCACCCTCGATCCGGCAAAGACGGCGGCCGATGGAGAAGCGGCGCGCGGCTGGCTTGCCGGCCACGAGGGCGCAAACGGCAAGGTCGGTGCGATCGGCTTCTGCTGGGGCGGTGGTCTGGTCAACCGCATGGCGGTGAACTCGCCGGATCTGAATGCCGGCGTGGCCTATTACGGCCAGCAGGCGCCGGCCGCCGATGTGCCAAAGATCAAGGCGCCGCTGATGCTGCATTACGGCGGCCTCGACGAGCGTATCAATGCGGGCATTCCGGCCTATCGCGAGGCGCTGGAAAAGAACGGCAAAACGTTCGAGATCTTCGTTTATGAGGGCGTCAACCACGCCTTCAACAACGATACGTCCTCTGCCCGTTATGACAAGGCGGCCGCCGATCTCGCCTGGAGCCGCACGATCGGTTTCTTCAAGGCCAATCTCGGTTGAGCCTATCTGGCGGGGGAAGCGGAATGCGTCTCCGCCGGCCGCACCAGATGGCAGAACAAGGCACCGCCCGCCAAAAGCACGGCGGTGCCGATGAATACGGCCGGCATGCCGATATGCCCACCGACAAACCCGCCCGAAACCGGCCCCGCGACCTGACCGACATATTGCGCCGAAATCGACAGGCCGAGAATGGCGCCGGTTGCGCTGTCGGGCACATTGTGGCGGATGACGGCGGTGATGCAGGGCAACAGCCCGCCGAGCGCCAGCCCCATCAGGAAGCGTAAAAATATCAGCTGCCAGCTTTCGGTGACAAAAGCCTGCGGGATCAAAAGCACGGCCGCCACCGCCAGCGTCATGGTGATGACGCGCCAAGTGCCGATGCGGTCGGCCAGCTTGCCCAGCCGCGAGGCGGACAGTACGCTGCCCAGCGCTGCCGCCGACATGACGAAACCGGCGGTGATCGTCACCTGCGCCGGGTCAGTCACCAGTTGTGCCACATAAACGGTGATGATCGGCTCGATCGACATATTGGCGAACATCAGCAGCATGCCGGTAAACAGCATGGCGACAACCGGCCCCTTGTGCGGCAGCGAGCGAAACCCGCCGCTGCTTTTCGCCGCCTGTTTGCGTGTCGACGATTTTTCCTCGCGGATCAGAAACAGCGTGGCGAGAAAGGCGAAAAAGATGGCGGCCCCGGCACATAGGAACGTCGCACGGATGCCGATCAGCTGCGGCAGAACTCCGCCGATCAGCGGCCCGACGAGATTGCCGGCCATGATGCCGGCCGACAGCGTGCCGAGTGCCCAGGCGGAACGGTCCTTTGGCGTCTGCGCCGCCACAAGAACCATCGAGCCGGATGCGTAACCGCCGGCAAGTCCCACCACCAGCCGCAATGCTACCAGTTGCCACACGGTGGTCGCCATGCCCATCAGCGAGATGGCAATGGTCATGCCGATCGCGGCACGCACCAGCATCAGTTTCCGTCCATAGATATCGCCGAGGCGTCCCCAGATGGGGGCGACGAGCGCTGCGGCAAGGAAGGTCGCGCCATAGGCGATGCCGGACCATTGCACGATGGCGGCATGGTCGGTGAGGCCGAGTTCCTCGACGTAAAGCGGCAGGAAGGGCAGGAGCAGCGTCATCGCCACGATGGTGGTGAACGAGCCGGTGAGGCAGACGAACAGATTGCGTTTCCAGTGAATGGAGCCGGCGGCGGGGCTGGTGGTGGCGTCTGTCATGGGGGCTCGGGAGGTGTGGCGGGGCCTTGGAGTTTAGGCGCAAGGGGGCAATGCGCCAAGCCGGGATGGGGCAGGGGCGGTACGGGATACTGGCGTTTGTGTTGAGGCAATGCATTGCGGAACCATCGATCCACGAGAAGGCTGATGGCCGGGTAGTGAGCCCCTCACTTGCGATTTCTAACACTTAGCCTTTGGCTAAGATGTTGAAATCGCTTTCTCTCCCTCAAGGGGAGAGATAAGGGCCGCAGCGTTTTTTCCTCTCCCCTTGCGGGAGAGGATAGCAAGTCCGCGAGAGGCAAGGCCGATCGCTGGACGCGCTTGGTGAGGGGTGTTTTGCCAAATCCGGACAAGGGATACCGCCAACCCTCAACCCCGACTACACGCCAAAATCGCCGCCCCCAGCGCCTCCATATCCTTGGTCCTCCCGCTTGAGCGCCGCCAGATCAACCCGATCTGCCGCGATGGGACCGGCTCGGCAAAAGGCACGATGCGCAGGTCGTTGCGAGCCGCTTCGGTGGCGATCGCCATTTCCGGGATCAGCGTCATGCCCATGTCATGCGAGACCATCTGCAACAACGTGGTCATCGAGGTGGCGCCAAAGTTGACGAGGCTGCGTTTTCCGGCCGTGCCGCACACGGCCAGCGCCTGATCGCGCAGGCAATGGCCTTCCTCCAGCAGCAGCAGCCGTTCGGCATCCACCTGCGTTTCGGTCAAGGGCGAGGTCAGCACATCGCTGTCATTATTGGCCATCGCCATGAAAAACCGGTCGGCAAACAGCGGCCGGCTCTCCAGCCCATCGCCATCGATCGGCAGCGCCGCAATCACCGCATCGATACGGCCTTCGCTGAGGTCGGCGATCAGCCGGTCGGTCACTGCCTCGCGCAACTCGATTTCCACATCGGGATGGTTTTCGCGCAAGTGCGGCACCAGCGCCGGCACCAGATAGGGGGCGACGGTCGGAATGATGCCGATCCGCGTCAGGCCCTGCAAAACACCGCCGCCATCGCGTGAAAACTCTTCCAGCCCGGCGACATCCTCAAGAATGCGCCGCACCCGCTGCAACACGGCTTCGCCCTTGGGGGTCAGCAACACGCCGGAGCGGTGGCGCTCCACCAGCAACGTGCCGAGATGCTCTTCCATCTCCATGATCTGCGCCGACAGCGCCGGCTGGCTGACATTCACCATGGCGGCCGCCTTTCCGAAATGGCGTGCAGCGGCCAGCGCTTCGAAATAGCGCATCTGGCGCAATGTCAACATGATAGGGTTTTCCGATCGCAACGATGCCTAGTATGCGGCGGAAGTTATCGGATGAAGTCGGGGCAGGCAACGTCCTTATCAAGGCCGCGGGGGAGTTTAGTCAGCCCGCTCGTTTCGCCCGTCTGGCTTCGGCGGCTTCGATGATCGCATAGGATTCCTTCAGCACATCATCAAAATCGACGGACAATCCCGCATCCAGCTCAGCCAGCCCCGCCGCTTCATCCAGAATAATCGCGCCTTCCTGCTCGGCATAATGTTCCAGCGCCCGACGCATCACCGTTGCGCGATCTTCCTTCACGGCCGCAGCAACACGGTCGAGGACCTCAATCAGGTCTTCGGGCAAATCCAGCTCGATCTGAAGTTCTTTCGTTGCCATCGGCAAAATCCTCAGCCGTTACGTGGCCACGCTGCATCCGATGTGACGCGAAGTCAACGATCGCCTCACCAGCCCGGCATCACCTGCGCCATCCGTGGTCGTACCAGCCGCGTCACCGTCTTCATGTCGCCGTCGATATCGTCGGAAACCGGGGCGGGCGAGATGTTGTCGAGGCAGGCGGTGATGTGGTCGGTGATGGCGTTGAGCAGCGATGGCGACAGGCCGGGGCGTTTCATCAGGCCGATCTGCACCGGCGGCAACGGCGGAAAACCGTCGGCCGAGGTCAGCACCTTCATGCCGGTGCGCAGCGCCGATTCCGGCAGAACGGAAACCGCAAGCCCGGTCAAAACGGCGGCGGCAACAACGGTCGCCGACCAGCTGGTGAACAACACCTGGTAATCGCGGCCATCGGCATCGAGCGCCGAACAGGCCAGTTGCCGCCACAGGCAATCACGCCGACCGACGGCGAGCGGCACCGGCGCATCGTCCTTCAGCGGGTGGTTGGCGGAGCCCACCCAGCACAAAGGCTCGGTGCGCACCACGTCGGAAACCCGCAGGCGCGGATTGTGGGTGACGAGCGCGATATCCAGCTCGCCGCGCGCCATCTTTTCGGCCAGGCTCGGCGAAGGTTCGCAGACGATGTAAAGCTCGACATTCGGATGTGTCTTGGCGAACCGCCCGATGATTTCCGGCATGTAGCGGTCGGCATAATCGTCCGGCGTGCCGATCCGCAGCGTGCCTTCCAGACGGTTGTCGTCGAAGGCGGCCATTGCCTCGTTGTTGAGGCGGATGATGCGGCGTGCGTAATTCAGCAGCTTGTCGCCCTCGGCGGTCAGCTTGTTGCCGCGCCCGTCCTTCATGAACAGCTGCTTGCCGACCCGTTCCTCAAGCCGGCGCATCTGCATGGAAACCGCCGATTGCGTCTTGAACACCCGGTCGGCCGCCTTGGTGAAACTGCCGGTGTCGACAATGGCGACAAAGGTGTGCAGCTGGTCGATATCGAGGGGTGCGGCCATGGCGATGATCCATCAGGGTGTTTGATGCTAACCATTAGAAACATTCGTTGGACTGATCAATAGTGATCTTACATAACGAAACGCAATTCCAGAGCAACAACGCTTCGAAAGAGCGAAGTTCCCCTGACCGCCTGCCGGCCATTTGCAGCGCCGGAGCGGTCTTTCCCGTGCCTTAGAGAGGACAAGGCCATGCGCATGAACGAACGGATGACACAACACGGAATGCTTGGAGCCCCGCGCGGCACGACGTTTTCGGCCCGTTTGAACGCGCGAATTGTGGCCCTGTGGCGTGCCTTGAAAAATCGCGTGGCGCTCAATCCGCTGCTCGATCTCGATGACCAGCAACTGGATGACATCGGCCTCACCCGTCGCGATGTCGAGCAGGCACTCACCCATTCCGGCGTGCTGGACGATCCCTATCACCATCTCTCCTCCGCCCGGCAGCGCGGTCGCCGCGCCTACATGCTGTCGCTGGAGAGATGAAACGGTTTTTCCCCGCAGGGTCATGCCAATAGCCCTGCCTTTGCCCGGCCCGGTTTTCCGCGCCGGGCTTTTTTATGCTCAGTGTTTTTCCATCGGGCCGAGATAGCGGTCGAAGATCGCTTCCATGTTTTTCTGGTAGCTCTTGTGCACGTCCAGCCCGCTGTCGAACATGCTGTTCATCGCATCCATCAGCGGGTTGGTGGAAGCGGTCTCCGCGCTCGGGGAAGGGGCGGTTGGCCGGCCCATCGGCTGGGCGCCAAAACTGCCGGCCATCATCTCCTGAAAGCTTTTGGCGAAGGGATTGTCGGCAAACGGGTTGAAGGCTGTTGCCTGTGGCTGTTCGGCCTTTTCCAGCCCCCACATGGCGCGCATTGTCTTGGCATAAGGGTTGTCGAAGGCGGATGGGAATGTGTCATTGTCGTGGGCGGCGGTTTTCGAGGCAGCCTTGCCAAACCCCATCATCTTCATCCAGTGCTGGCCGATCGCCGCCATCGGATAGATGTCCGTATCGCCCAGCTGCCCGGTCGCCTGCTTGAACAGCCCGCCCATCATAGCGCCGGCCATGGCCGGCATCATCCGCTTGAACACGTCCTGACCGATGCCGGTAAACTGTTCCGCCTGCGCCGCGATGGCGCGGGACACGTCCTTGGAGCCGAACAGGCGCTCCAGCACGATATTGCCATCCGCCTTGCCCTGATCGGTGAAGGCCTTGCCGACATCCTCGAAATATTTGCCGTAAGCGCCGGAAAACATCGCCGCCATCAGCGGGCCGACGTCGTAGGGGTTGGCGGTGGTGCGTTTGAGGCCGGATGAGAAAGCCGGCACCAGCGCCGCAATCGCTTCCGCCGCCTGTTCCTGCGCCAGCCCGAACTGTTTCGCCAGCGCCTCGGTGACAGCGCCGTTCTGGGCTTTCAGCATCATCTCGAACAACGGCAGCATCTGCCCAACCTTTCCGGAAACAAATCGCCTATGGCCCGGCGATTATCTCGCTCAAGGCCATGCAGCGCTTTGATGTCGCGCACCGAGCTGTCGAAAATCGATGAAATTCTACAAAGCGATGCGCAACACTATACCGGGAAAGTCTTTGCGCGAAACTTGGTTCCTTATTCGCGCAAAGGGTGTCGACGGATTTAGTACTGGTAGTGTTCGAAAACCGGATCGACACTGTTCAGCCAGCTGCCGTTGTAAAGCGTCAGCAGTTCCTGCGCCAATGTCGCCTTGTTCTTCAGGATGCGATCAAGCGGCGCCAGATAGATGCTTTCGTCGGCGCCTTCGGCATTGCGGTAATCGCGGGCTTTCAGGCCGGCCGAAGAGATGTCGAGAATATCGCGGGCGACATCGAACAGCGGCGTGCCGCGCAGTTCCGACGAAAGGCCGACGGTCGGCACGGCGTCGCGCAGCGACTGCACATCCTCGAAGGTCCAGTTGGCGGTCATCGCCTCGGCGGCCTCGAATGCCGCGTCGTCATAGAGAAGACCCACCCAGAAGGCCGGCAGCGCCGAGATATGCGACAGCGGGCCGCCATCGGCGCCGCGCATTTCGAGGTAACGCTTCAGGCGCACGTCGGGGAACAGCGTGGAAAGGTGGTTGGTCCAGTCGCCGAGCGTCGGCTCCCAGTCTTCGATCTTGCCCTTCAGCGCGCCATCCATGAACTGGCGGAAGGTGATCTCGGTACAGTCGCGATAACGGCCATCGCGAACGATGAAATACATAGGCACGTCGAGCGCCCATTCCACGTAACTGTCGAAACAGAAACCCGGCTCGAAGGCGGCGCGCAACAGGCCGGAGCGCTGGTTGTCGGTATCGCCCCAGATATCGCCGCGCCAGGAGAGGAAGCCGTTCGGGCGGTTTTCGGTAAAGGGAGAGGCAGCAAACAGCGCGGTTGCCAGCGGCTGCAGCTTCATCGACAGCGACAGTTTTCGCGCCATGTCGAGTTCCGAGCCGAAATCGACATTCACCTGGATCGTGCAGGTGCGGTACATCATGTCGAGACCCTTGCTGCCGACCTTCGGCATGTAGCGGGTCATGATGTCGTAACGCGATTTTGGCATGCGCGGCGTTTCGGAAAGCGACCATTTCGGGCTGCCGCCGATGCCGAGGAAACGGATGCCCATCGGGTCGGCCACTTCCTTCAGAACGGCCAGATGGTGTTCCGTTTCGGCCTGCGTCTCGTGCAGCGTCTTCAGCGGCGCGCCGGAAAGCTCGAACTGGCCACCCGGCTCGATCGAGATCGCGCCCATGCCGTCCTTTTCGCCAAGGCCGATGACTTTGCCGGCATCGATGATCGGCTCCCAGCCGAGCTTGTCCTGCATGCCCTTGAGAAGCGCGGAAATGCTGGCTTCGCCTTCATAGGGAACAGGGCCAAGACTATCGGTGAAAAAGCCGAACTTTTCATGCTCCGTGCCCAGCCGAAAGTTCTCCTTGGGCTTGGCGCCACCGGCCAGATAGGCCGAGAGTTCGGACACCGAAGTGAGGGGAGTGTGATCGGTGGTATCACGTGCCATGAAGAGTACCTTTTGGAGTGCCGTATTTTTGACGAACGTCCGGCTGCTTGAACCGCTTTCATGTGCGGTGCAAGTGAATTTGTTTCAACAAGCCTTCAGAAAATGAGGCGATTGTGTGTCAAATCTGCCGCGCTTGTTTATCGCCAGTCGCCGATTGCCGCCTGAATGACGGTGAGAGCCGCCACCGCCGCCGTATCGGCCCTGAGAATTCGCGGGCCGAGAGGGATGGCGGTCACGAAGGGGAGGCTGCGCAAAAGCTGCCTTTCCTCTTCCGAAAACCCGCCTTCCGGCCCGACCAGCAGTGCCAGTTTTTTCTCCGTGATGGCGGAGAGGATCGGCAGCGGGTTCTGGCCCTCGTCGCCTTCGTCACAGAAGATGATACGTCGCTCCGCCGGCCAAGTTTCGAGAAGATCGGTCAGTTTTTTCGGTGCCGTCACTTCAGGGATCGACAATATGCCGCACTGTTCGGCGGCCTCGATGACATTGGCCTGCAGACGATCGATATTGGTGATCTTGCCCTGCACATGCTGGGTCATCACGGGCTGCAGCAGGCCGGCGCCCATTTCCACCGCCTTCTGTACCAGATAATCCAGCCGTCCGGTTTTCAGCGGCGCAAACAGGTAATGCAGGTCGGACGCGTCCGGCTGCGGCCGTGTCTGCTCGACCGGCTCCAGCAGCAGTTTCTTGCGGCTGGGGAAGGTCAGGCGTGCCCGCCATTCGCCGTTGCGGCCATCGAAGATCAGCACTTCGGCATCCGCCGTCATGCGCAGCACGTTGACGAGATAGTTGAACTGTTCGGTCGTCGCCTCGAGCGGCGTGCCCATGGCGATCCCGGCTTCCACATAAAGCCGCTGCATCCGAAAATTGGCGCGCATGATCTAAAATCCCGTCTTGGCGATCACAGAAAGATCGCGAACATGATCAGGCTCATAACGACCGAAAGGGCGGCAGCGCAAGGAAGGGTGATCATCCAGGCGGCAATGATGCTCAGAAAATGCGAACGTCGCACCAGATAACGGTGCCGGAATTCATAATCGTTGCGTTCGAACGGCTCCACCGTGTCGATCTCTTCGCCGGCGCGCACGCGAACATATTCGTAACGGCGGCGGGAATGGCGGGTGTACCATTCGCGAAAAAAGCCGACCCCGAAAACCGCGCCCACGGCGATATGGGTGGATGATACCGGCAGGCCGATCCAGGATGCGGTGATGACCGTCAACGCCGTCGACAGTGATACGCAATAGGCGCGCATGGGGTTGAGCTTGGTGATTTCCGAGCCGACCAGTTTGACCAGCTTTGGACCGTAGAGCAAAAGACCGAGCGAGATGCCAAGCCCACCGATGACCAGCGCCCACATCGGCACCTCGACATAACCGATCGCGCCATGGCGCGAGGCCGAGACGATGGCGGCCAGCGGCCCGATGGCGTTGGAGACGTCATTGGCACCATGCGCGAAGGACATCAGGGCTGCGGCAAATACCAGCGGAATACGGAAAAGCTTGCGCAGCGACTGGTTGCGGTTCTCCAGCCCTTCCGCCTGCCTTGCGATGACGGGGATCAGCAGCCGCCATGACAGCAGGCCGCTGACGATGGTGATGATGGTGGCCGTCAGCGCCGAGACATCGGTCAGCTGGCCAAGGCCGACCAGCGACAGATAACCGGCAAACGCACCGGTCATGATGCCGATCAGCACCGGCACCCAGCGTTTTGCACCGGCGATCTTGTCCTCGCGGTAGATGATGGTTTCCTTGATGAGGAACAGGAAACCGGCGGCGAAGACGGCGCCCAGAAGCGGCGAGACCACCCAGCTGGCGGTAATGCCGCTGACCGTCGCCCAGTCGACGGCGGAAATGCCGGCGGCGGCGATGCCGGACCCCATCACACTGCCGACGATCGAATGGGTGGTGGAGATCGGCCAGCCGAGCCATGTGGCGATGTTGATGAAGATCGCGGCGGAGAGAAGGGCGGCCATCATCGCCCAGATCATCACGTCGGGGCCGGTGATCACGCCCTGCCGCATGATGCCGTTGGCGATCGTATCGGCGACGCCGCCGCCGCCGATCACGGCACCGGCGATTTCGAACACGGCGGCCAGCGCAAGGCCGAAACCCATGGTCATGGCGCGCGCGCCGACCGCCGCACCGATATTGTTGGTGACGTCATTGGCGCCGATGTTCATCGCCATGTAACCGGCAATCGCTGCCGCGCAGACGACCAGAAAGACATCCGCCCGGCCGGTGACGAAACTGCCGGCCAGCACGGCCATCAGGATCAGAAATATCAGTGCCGTGCCGTGTATCGCCACGCCGCGCCCGAGATAACGCGTTGCTTCTTCAAGGCGCGATATCTTTTCGAGATCCTTGTCCAGCGTCGGCTTGGCCAAACGGGGTCTGTTGGGCGGCATTCCAGTCTATCCTGATGGCATCGTGAGAGCGTCGGTCGCTTGGCCGATGATCGCCGAACGCAGCCGATGCCGGCAACGTTCCAGATTTGGCTTGTGCGGAGAATATTGGCGGAAAAAACGTGCTCAGGCACCGGCAGTCTTGGCGGAGAAGGGCGGAGCGGCTGGCTCGGTGGCGTTGGAATACATCCGTCCGCCGAACTGCATGAACAGGATCTTCAGTTCAGGCTCATTGACGCGGCTGGCTGCCACTTCGCAGCTTACCCATTCGTATTTGCGACTGCCCTTTTCGGGGAAGGTTTTCAGCATTTCCTCCACCTCGAGCGCATGTACCTGCACAAGAACCGGCACTTTCACGCCGTTGGACAGCGTCTTGCGGTAGTGGAAATGACCGAGCGGATCCTTCGACACCTTGCCCTTCACGCCGGCCTCTTCATAGGCTTCGCGTTCGGCGACGGCATGCGCCTTCTTGCCTTCCATCGGCCAGCCCTTGGGGATCACCCAGCGACCGGTGTCACGGCTGGTCATGACAAGCACTTCGAGTTGACCCGCCTGCTTCTTGCGAACGCGATAGCACAAAGCCGCATATTGCTGCCGCGGTGGTCGCTGCAACATCAGACGAACATTGGTGGTGACGCGGTCGATAAAGCCCAATTTCTGTGAATCTCCTAGATGATTCAATGCTAATATATGTATTCGCT
Source organism: Neorhizobium sp. JUb45 (assembly GCF_004343585.1). Classification (GTDB taxonomy): domain Bacteria; phylum Pseudomonadota; class Alphaproteobacteria; order Rhizobiales; family Rhizobiaceae; genus Neorhizobium. The sequence goes on from NZ_SLYW01000002.1 coordinate 208,849, forward strand.
GTCACAATCGAGAGTATAAACCCCTTGCGTAAAGGAGAATCACCCGCGAGCGCGTGCGTCCGAACAGATTGTGATTGCGGATAATTTTCCGTCAAGCGGTGCTTTGCACAGCTGTTCATTTATCCAGATAATACGGCAAAATCTGTTCTCAATGCGACAGAAATGTCGGATTTTGCTCTGTCCTGTGACAATTGCCGGATTTTACCGGGCGATTGTCTGAAGTCCGACGCTCCGGCAGCGCGATCACGCTGCCGGAGCGGGCATTTTAACCACCAAAAATGGTTCGGAAAATATCGACGCCGCGATCCTTGAAAGCAACGTCGCCGGGCTTGGAGCCGGGACCGATGACGACAACCTTGGCGCCGACGGCTGCGCGGGCATAAAGATGTTCGACATCCTTGTTCATCAGGCGGATGCAGCCCGACGACAGGTTGAGGCCGATCGACCACGGCTGGTTGGTGCCGTGAATGCGGAAGATGGTGTCACGGCCGCCCTTGTAGAGATACATGGCGCGGGCGCCGAGCGGATTTTCCGGGCCGCCCTGCATGACGACAGGCAGCTTGATGCCGCGGCGGGCTTCGCGGGCGCGCATCTCGGCCGGCGGCGTCCATGTCGGCCATTCGGCCTTGCGACCGATCGAAACTTCACCCGACCAGCCAAAACCTTCGCGGCCGACACCGATACCGTAACGCGTCGCGCGGTTTTTGCCTTCGACGAGGTAGAGGAACTTGTTGTTGGTATCGACGATGATCGTGCCGGGGGCTTCATTGGTGGCGAAGCGCACCATGCGGCGCTGGAATTTTTCCGGAACCGGCTTGTTGCGCACCGAAGGCGCGACATCGCTTGCCGTCGTCTGCGGCTGGCGCGACTGCGCGCTTGCCTGGCTGACCGGCAGCGCCAGCGACATGCTCAAACCCATTGCCGCAATAGCGAACAACATTTTACCCGACTTCATCAGGTTCCCCTTCAATAACAAAAAAGCCGGGACAAAATGTCCCGGCCTGATGGTTACGGCAAGATCAGGAATGACGAATGTGAACAAACGGGCAGCGTTATACGTCTGCCATCGTGTCTATCTTGTCACATTTTCCGGGCAAAATACGGAGTTACATAAGCCTGATCAGATGACGATGACGCGGGTGCCGACATTCACGCGCTCGTAAAGGTCGGTCACATCCTCGTTGCGCATGCGGATGCAGCCGGAAGACACGGCGCTGCCGATCGTCCAGGGCGCATTGGTGCCGTGGATGCGGTAAAGCGTCGAGCCGAGATACATGGCGCGGGCACCAAGCGGGTTTTCCGGGCCGCCGTCCATGCGCGCGGGCAGGTAATGGCCCTTGGCGGCTTCTCTGGTAATCATTTCCTGCGGCGGGATCCAGGTCGGCCATTCGGCCTTGCGGGTCACCTTGTGTTCGCCGGCCCATTCGAAACCCGGCTTGCCGACGCCGACGCCGTAGCGCATCGCCTGGCCGCCGGCCTGCACGAGATAGAGAAAGCGGTTATTGGTATCGATGACGATCGTGCCGGCCGGATACTGCGTCTCGTAGGACACTGTCTGCGGCAGGAATTGCGGCTCGATCTTGCCCTGGATGACCGGCAGGTTGGGGCGGCGCATCGCCACCTGCTGGGCCCCCTGCTGCGGGCGCGCCGGGCGGGCGGCACGCGAAGGGGCCGGCGGGAACAGATACTGGCGGGCCTGCTGGCTACGGCGCGGCTGCGCCTGCGGCTGGTAATATTGCGGCTGCGGAGCCGCGGTGCGGTAACGCGGCGCGGCCTGCGATGGTGCTGCACCCAGCTGCATCAGCCAGGGTGCGGTCAGGTCGGGGCTGACGACGACCGGCGGACGTTCGCGGTAGCGATCCTGTGCGTTGGCCGGTGTGAAGGAGACTGTGGTGGCAAGCCCGAGGGCAAGAAACCCCAGCAATTTGGCGCAAGGCATGTTCTTCTTCATCGTCATCGGCTCCAACGCGTTTACTTGTCCGATTGCGGGAATGTCTCATCCGCTTGCGGCTTTGATCCTGCGCAAACCTTGGGGGCAATTCACAAGCGAATGGTAAATGTGGTGTCCGCCGAATGCCGGGCTTTGCATAAACCTTTCGGCAGGGTTACCGGGTGGTTGGAAGACATGGTTGACGTGTTATGAAGGCCGTCGAGATGGCGTTAACGGGCGGGATGGTTGAGCGATGGCAGGCATTATCGAAGGCGATGACGGCAAATTCCGCTGCGCCTGGCATGGCGGGCTGGAAGATTACCGCCGTTACCATGACGAGGAATGGGGCCGCCCCGTCACCGATGATATCCGGCTGTTCGAAAAGATCTGCCTGGAAGGGTTTCAGTCCGGCCTTTCCTGGCTGACGATCCTGCGCAAGCGCGAGAATTTTCGGTCAGCTTTTGCAGGGTTCGATTTCGACAAGGTGGCGCTGTTCGGCGAGGAGGATATCGCCCGTTGTGTGGCAGACGCCGGCATCATCCGCCACCGCGGCAAGATCGTCTCGACCATCAACAACGCCCGCCGCGCCATCGTTTTGCGCGACGAATTCGGCTCGCTTGCCAAATTCTTCTGGTCCTACGAGCCGCAGGCCCATGAGCGTCCGCTGGTCATGGATCACGAAACTCTGCGCGCCAACCCGACCACGCCGGTCTCCACGCGGCTTTCGAAGGACCTGAAAAAGCGCGGCTGGACCTTTGTCGGCCCGACCACCGTCTATGCCTTCATGCAGGCCATGGGGATGGTGAACGACCATCTCGACGGCTGTTTCTGCCAGCCGGAAAACGACCGGCTGAGGGCGGCGTTCAAGCGCCCATGATCCTGTCGAGGATATCAGGCAGTTCGCCGAGATGGGCGATCTGGCGAAACCGCGGCGCATCGGTCGGCGGTTCCACATGCTCGAGAATCCAGGTCAGCTCATGCGGCACGAACACGCCGTAGGCACCCGCGGCAATCGCCGGCACGATGTCGGATTTCAGCGAATTGCCGATCATCATCGCCCGCTCCGGCCCATCCGCCACGCGTGAAAACACCCGGCGATAGGTGGTCGCGCTCTTTTCCGAAACGATCTCCACCGCATCGAAAAAATCGCCAAGCCCCGATTGCGCCAGTTTGCGCTCCTGATCGAACAGGTCGCCCTTGGTGATCAGCACCAGCATGTAATGACCTGACAGCGCCTCCAATGTTTCGCGCACATGCGGCAGGGTTTCCACCGGATGCCGCAGCATCTCCCGGCCGACATCCAAAATCTCGCCGATCGTGCGCGCCTCGACTTTGCCGTCGGTCACCTCGATGGCGGTTTCGATCATCGACAGCACAAAACCCTTGATGCCGTATCCGTAGAAATCGAGATTGCGCTTTTCCGCTTCCAGCAGCTTTTCCGAAACGATGTCGTGCTCGGCAAATTCCTTGAGCAGGCCGGAAAAGTGGCTTTCGGTCGAGCGAAAGAACTGTTCGTTCTGCCAGAGCGTGTCGTCGGCATCGAAGCCGATCGCCGTGATGGGACGCATGGTCATGACAAAAATCCTCCAGCCGGAATATGGACAGCGTGCGGATATCAGGCAAGGCGGAAAGTTTTCCGCCCTGCCTGACGATCAGAGTTTACTTGGATGGCTTACTTGGCATGCGCCTTCAGCCATGCCTTCATGTCGGCAATCTCGGCCGTCTGCGCAGCAATCACCGCTTCCGCCAGTTTGCGGATTTCCGGGTCCTTGCCATATTGCAACTGCACCCTGGCCATGGCGATGGCGCCTTCATGATGCGGGATCATGCCGGCCACGAAATCCACATCGGCATCGCCGGTGAATTCGATCGCCATGTCTTTGTGCATGGCATTGTTGGCTGCGGCAAAGGCAAGCGAGGAGGGGGCTTTTGCGGCTGCCGTGTCCGTTGCGGCCGTGCCGTGATGAGCGCTGTGATCCTGTGCGGCAAGCGGGCTTGCGCCGAGCAGCATGATGGTCAGGCAAGCGGCGATAGTCTTCGGAGACATGGTATGTCCTTCCGTGTCCGAGAATGGGTTTTGAGTTCGAGTGTGACAGCGAAACTCAGGCTCGGGGAGGCGGAAGGTCGAGGCCCGGCGCATGCGGCACCATTTCCGGTGCAGGCGAAGGGGGCGGGTAGGAAGAGACGAAGCGGCTTAAGGGCTGAAACGCGAGATCGGGCAACAGCACCAGACAGGCGGCGCAGAACGGGGTCACACACCCTTTGCCGCCATGCGGGCAGGGTTTTGAACTTTTGCCGGAATGGCTGGAATGATCCATGGCCGCCATGTTTTTCATGGCCGCATCATGACCGGCATGATCATGCGTCATCACCATTGCCGGTTCCGCAACGGCAGCCACCGGTGCCGCGGCCAGCGGCATGGCCGCATAAAGCAGGCAGGCAAGCGCCATCAATGTTGCAGCAAAACGGTTCATGGCGGGCAACCTAGCCCAACAATGTGGCAAAGCAATCCGCCTCAGCCGCGATCGGCAGAAAATCGCCCGAACGCGGATGTGGCGATGACATCGTGCACCACCTGATAATCGCGACTTTCCTCACCGAATGGCACGACGGTCCACGGCCACTGTGCCGCCGCAGCCGGTGGCGCGATGCCGCCCAGAAGGTCTGCCTCTTCCAGAGCCTTGCCGCTGCGGTCGCTGACACGAAAACCGGTATCGGTCAGAAGCGCCACTGTGCAGGGCAGGCCGGCCAGCCCATCGAGATGCGCCGCAATCAGCTTTGGCACGACCGTCACGTCACCATTTTTTTCCGTCTCCAGCCGCCGCTCCGCGCCGACCCCGATCTGCGAGAGGATGTTGGCGGAGATGACCAGATCGAGATAGGGCACCTGCCGCAGAAACCCGAGTGGTTCGGCAGATCTGCCCGCCAGCACATCGTCGAAACCGGAAAGATCGCGGGAAATCAGCCGTGTGTTGTGCAGGCGTGTTGCCTTCAGCCACGTCCGCACGCTGGCCAGATGCACGAGATCGACCAGCACGACCGTATCGAATTTTTGCGCGAGAAATTTTACCGGCACATCGCGCAACAGGCCGGACCCGAGCACCACGGCGGTGCGTCGCTCTCTCATGCCGGCAACCGTTTCGCGGATAAAAGCCTGGCACTGCGCCTCATGCGCCGACCAGTCCCTGGCACAACGCCCGGCGCGTGCCCACAGGTTGACGGAGGAGCGGATGGAGGGGCGGAATTGTGCGGGCGTGACGGGGAAGGTGGCGGCGTATTGAATGGCTTCGAGGATCATGGGTTAGCGGTAGGTTTCCCGGCGATATTGTTGTCAATCGTCGAGGCCAAGCTCTCGCTCCAACTGCTCCATCGTGTAGGTTTTCGAATTGCCGTTTCGAATCTCTTCCAGGTGGGCCTCAACGGCAGCAATATCATGTAAATCCTCAATATGCTTGTGGAGGACTTGTGCAACATAAGCGTCGGTATCGAAGCCGTGTATGTCGGCATATCGCATGAGCAGCCGATACATGGCTTGCGGGATTTCAACGGCGACACGCTTTTCCATCGTGATGATCCCCTCAACGTGCATTTTACATACCATTGTGCGGCACACTTCGCCAGCGCCGCCCTTGCCGCCAAGGTTTTTGCATATGGAATTGGGAGGCTGCCGTTCAGCCGATCTCCCTCCTTGTGGGGGAGATGCCCGGCAGGGCAGAGGGGGGTGATACTGGCGCAAAGCCGTTTTCCCAATCTTTGCCGCACCGTTGCTCACCCCCCTCTGTCACTATCGTGACATCTCCCCCACATGGGGGAAGATCGAAGAGAGGTCGCGACGCCGTCACAATTCCATATGCGCCAGCGCTCGCCCTTGCCGCACAAGTCTCGATCCTCTAAGAAACCGCACAATAATCCGGCCTTTCCTTAGAGGCCCGCAGGCAATGGATATCCGATCATGAGCGACAAGCAGAAGAAGCCCCAGAAACTCAAAGCCCGCCTGCCGCGCGGTTTTGTCGATCGCTCGGCTGCCGATATCCATGCCACCAACGAGATGACCGCCAAGATCCGCGAAGTATACGAGCGTTACGGTTTCGACCCGGTCGAAACGCCGCTGTTCGAATATACCGATGCGCTCGGCAAATTCCTGCCCGACAGCGACCGCCCCAACGAAGGCGTCTTCTCGCTGCAGGACGATGACGACCAGTGGATGTCGCTGCGTTATGACCTGACCGCGCCGCTCGCTCGCCATGTCGCGGAAAACTTCAACGAGATCCAGCTGCCGTTCCGCACCTACCGCGCCGGTTATGTGTTCCGCAACGAAAAGCCGGGTCCGGGCCGTTTCCGCCAGTTCATGCAGTTCGATGCCGATACGGTCGGCGCGCCGGGCGTTCAGGCCGATGCCGAAATGTGCATGATGATGGCCGACACGATGGAAGCGCTCGGCATCAAGCGCGGCGATTACGTGATCCGCGTCAACAACCGCAAGGTTCTGGATGGCGTCATGGAAGCCATCGGTCTGGGCGGTGACGACAAGGCCGGCCAGCGCCTGAACGTGCTGCGCGCCATCGACAAGCTCGACAAGTTTGGCCCGGAAGGCGTGACGCTTCTGCTCGGCGAAGGCCGCAAGGATGAAAGCGGCGACTTCACCAAGGGTGCGGGATTGGATGCCGAGCAGATCGAAAAGGTTCTGTTCTTCGTCGGCATCAAGGATTACGCGGAAAGTGCCGCGCAACTGGCTGAACTCGTCGCCGGCACCGCCAATGGCGGCGAAGGTGTCGATGAGCTGAACACGATCGGTGCGCTGGCAACCAGCGCCGGTTACGGCCCGGATCGCATCAAGATCGATCCTTCCGTCGTGCGCGGCCTCGAATATTACACCGGCCCGGTTTTCGAAGCCGAACTCACCTTCGATGTCACCAACGAGAAGGGCGAAAAGGTCGTCTTCGGCTCGGTCGGCGGCGGTGGCCGTTATGATGGTCTGGTGTCGCGTTTTATGGGCCAGCCGGTTCCGGCCACGGGCTTCTCCATCGGCGTGTCGCGTCTGATGACGGCGCTGAAAAACCTCGGCAAGCTGGGGCAGGATGACGTTGTCGCTCCCGTTCTCGTCACCGTCATGGATGGCGATGTCGAGAGCATGGGGCGTTACCAGCGCTTTACGCAGGCGCTGCGGACTGAGGGCATCCGCGCCGAAATGTACCAGGGCAACTGGAAGAAGTTTGGCAACCAGCTGAAATATGCCGACCGCCGCGGCTGCCCGATCGCCATCATTCAGGGTGGTGACGAGCGCGAAACCGGCGTCGTGCAGATCAAGGACCTGATCGAAGGCAAGCGCCTGTCCGGCGAGATCGAGGACAATGCCTCGTGGCGTGAAGCCCGCGTGGCGCAGGAAACCGTTGCCGAAGCCGATCTGGTTGCCAAGGTGAAGGACATTCTGGCTGCCCAGGCGGAAGATCGCAGGCGGGCGAAGGATGTTTGATTTGGCCGTTTCAGCGGGGGGCTACCCCCCTCTGTCCTGCCGGACATCTCCCCCACAAGGGGGGAGATCGGCTGGGCGCCAACACCTCGCTTCGGACCCAACTCTGCCTGTATCGCAGCCTTACCATTGGGGTGGTCAGTTCGCCTCCTTCGATCTCCCCCCATGTGGGGGAGATGCCCGGCAGGGCAGAGGGGGGTATCTTCGCACTCCGGGAGCGCTCCCATGCCTCTGATCAACATGCCCGAATTTTCCGGTCGTCTGCTCGATGAATTTGCCGCCCGCGGCACGGCGCGTATCGATACGCCGGTCATTCAGCCGGCCGCGCCGTTTCTCGACATGGCGGGCGAAGATCTGCGCCGTCGTATCTTTCTCACCGAAAGCGAAACCGGCGAGAGCCTCTGCCTGCGGCCGGAATTCACCATTCCCGTCTGCCTGCGCCATATCGAAAGCGCCACCGGCACGCCGCGCCGTTACGGGTATCTTGGCGAGGTGTTTCGTCAGCGCCGCGAAGGCGATAACGAGTTTTATCAAGCCGGCATCGAAGACCTTGGCGAGACCAATGTCGCCTCCGCCGATGCCCGCGCCGTCAATGATGCCGTGCAGATCCTCGAAAGCCTCATTCCCGGCCGCAAGCTGACGGTCACGCTGGGCGATCAGGCGGTGTTCGAGGCCGTGGTCAAGGCGCTGGGCCTGCCCGGCGGCTGGCAGAAGCGGCTGATCCAGTCGTTTGGCAACAATGCGCATCTGCGCCAGTTGCTGATGACGCTGGCAAGCCCGCAAACGCCCTCCGGCCTTTCGCCGCAGCTGACCGATCTGCTGAGCCAGGATGATGCGGCGCTGATTGCCCATATCGATCGCACCATGCAGGAAACCGGTTATTCCACCAATGCCAGCCGTTCGCCCGCAGAAATCGCCGCGCGGCTGAAGGAAAAGCAGTCGCTGGCCGAAACACGGCTGGATGGTTCGGCGCTGGTGCTTCTGACCGAATTCCTGTCGCTGGAATTGCCGCTGTCGCAGGCGCCGGCAGCACTTGCCGGTTTTGCCGATGCGGCAGGCCTTGCGCTTGGTGCCGCAATCGTCACCTTCGAGGCGCGCGCCGCCGCCCTGGCGGATCTCGGCGTCGATCTCGACAAGGTCACCTACCGCGCCGCCTTCGGGCGTCCGCTCGATTATTACACCGGCCTCGTGTTCGAGGTGAGCCGCGACAATGCGGTGCTTGCCGGTGGTGGCCGTTTCGACCGGCTGATGACGCTGCTTGGCGCCAATGAAGACATTCCGGCCGTGGGCTTTTCGCTCTGGCTCGACCGGATCGAACAGGCGAGGGCGCGCTGATGTCCATCATTACAATCGCACTGCCCTCCAAGGGCCGCATGAAGGAAGATGCATCCGCCATCTTCGAGCGCGCCGGCCTGCCCATCGTTGCCGTCGGCAATGAGCGATCCTATCGCGGCAAGGTCGAAGGCCATGACGATATCGAGATCGCCTTCCTGTCGGCCTCCGAAATTGCCCGCGAGATCGGGGCTGGTACGGTCGATTTCGGGGTCACCGGCGAAGACCTGATCCGCGAAGGCCTGATCGATGCTGACCGAAAAATGGAAATTGCCGCCCGCCTCGGTTTCGGCCATGCGGATGTCGTCGTCGCCGTGCCGGAAATCTGGCTTGATGTCGAGACCATGGCAGATTTGGGGGATGTCGCCGCTGATTTTCGGTCGCGCCACGGCCGCCGTCTGCAGATCGCCACAAAATACTGGCGGCTGACGCAGCAGCATTTTTCCGCGCAACACGGCATCCAGCTTTACCGCATCGTCGAAAGCCTTGGCGCTACCGAAGGGGCCCCTGCAGCGGGGCAGGCGGATATCATTGTCGATATCACCTCCACCGGTTCGACGCTGAAGGCCAACCACCTGAAAATCCTGTCGGATGGCGTGATCCTGAAATCGGAAGCCTGCCTGGTGCGCGCCCGCAAGGCCGAGCACGAGACGGATGCGCGGGTGAAAAAGATCGTCGACGCGGTGCGTTCCGTTCTCTGATGGTGTCTTTGTAATGGTACCTTTGTGATGGCGGGCGAAGACGCCGATATCATCGATCTCTACGAGCGCCATGCGCTCGGCTTCGACGCGCTGCGCGGCCGCACGCTGTTCGAAAAGCCATGGCTGGATCGGTTCCGGGCCATGATGCCGCCACGCGGCCATGTGCTCGATCTCGGCTGCGGCGCGGCCGAGCCGATTGCCGGCACCCTTATCCGCGAAGGTTACCGTCTGACGGGGGTGGATAGCTCGCAGACGCTGATCGGTCTGGCGCGCGAACGTTTTCCCGGCGTCGGCTGGTATCACGCCGATATGCGGCAGTTTTACATCCCGACCAAGTTCGACGGCATCATCGCCTGGCACAGTTTTTTCCACCTGAACCCGGATGACCAGCGGGAAATGTTCCGGCGGTTTGCGGTGATGACCGCGCCGGGCGCGGCGCTGATGTTCACGTCAGGCCATTTCGAAGGCGTGGCGATGGGTGAGTTTGGCGGCGAACCGCTCTACCACGCCTCGCTGTCGGCGCGTGAATATGCCGAGTTGCTCGGCAAAAACCGGTTCGATCTGGTGGCCCACAAAGCGCAGGATCCGCAATGCGGCGGTGCCACCATCTGGCTTGCACGTCGTCGCGACGCCTGAAAATCAAAGCTTCTTCACAAACAAATGCCCGCCGGATGACGATCCGGCGGGCTTATCTGTTCGGGCAGGGAATGCCTGTAACTTACGCGGCGATTGCGACAGAACCGCGGCGGGCGTCGATCGAATAGAGGCCCGGACCAAACGTGGCGAGCAGGATATAGGCGCCGGCCAGCGTAAAGTTCTTCATCAGCATGATGCCGTTGAGGGCGTTGATCCAGCCGAGTGCACCATCAGGCCAGCCGGGAATGGCAACCGTGCCGGAGTGGAAAACCGCGCCGGTGAAGATGCAGAACAGGGCAAGCGCCCAGCCGATGATACGCGTCTGGAAGCCGACGAGAACGGCAAGGCCGGTGACGAATTCGAACAGGCCGGCCAGATAGGCAAGGGCGGTGGCGCCCGGCAGGCCGGCACCGGAAATCATGCCGGCAGTGCCGGACGGGTCAGTCAGCTTGCCGAAGCCGGCATAGATGAACATGAAGGACAGAAGGATGCGGGCAACCAGAATGATGATGTTGCCGGTCTGCGTGTTTGCGGACATTTTTGGTCTCCAGATCGCGGCCATCGTGGCGGCGTGTGTTTCTCTGGCACCCTATGTGCGCCATCTGGGGCGTCTTCGATAGATGAACGATCGTTGACGGATTGTCGCCGTTTGGTGAACATCACGTCGCCGTGAGGAGGCGCTTCCTGAATGGAACCTTCATCCGGGGTTCAGGGTTGAAGCGCCAGTTTGCGCCAATAGAAACATCGGCGAAACCAAAACTGCCCAAAGCAAAACTGCGCCGACAAGGAGGATACCCATGAAAAAGATCATCATCAGCGCGCTCGCCCTGCTGACCATCACCTTTGCCGCAGCACCGATGGCACAGGCGCAGAGCCACCGCAGCGAGGCGCGTGAATCCCGCCAGGAATACCGCATTCATCGCAATGCCCGCCGTGGCGAACTGACCCCGCGCGAATATCGCCAGCTGCAGCGCCAGCAGCACCGCATCGATCGCGCCAAGCGCCATGCCGCCCGCGACGGTTACGTATCGCCACGCGAACGCCGCCAGGTCGAGCGCATGCAGAACCGCGCTTCGAAAAACATTTATCGCAAGAGCAATAACGGCCGCGGCTATTACTAAGCCACGTTCAGCCACAGTTCGCCGCCCGGTTCTGGAAATGAGCCGGGCGGTTTTTTGTTGTCAGCTTTCCTCGATCCGTCGTGCATGTTCCGGCAGCACCGAAAGCTCCCGCCAGTCGATTTCCTCCAGCAGGAAATTGTATTCCTCGACATTGATCAACTGCCTTGAGCGCAGGTATTCGAGCTTTTCACGCTGGGCGGCAACCGCTTTCAAAGCCAGTTTTCGATAGATGTCGAGCGACTGTTCCGCCGCCTCGTTGGATGCGGCGGTGCGTTCGATGGAAAATTTGCTGCGCAGAAGCTCGGCTTCCGGTCCGGCAATATCTTCCAGACGCGAAAGCCCCGCCTGAGCGATTTTTCCGCGCAGATGGATCATCTCGCCGTGTCCCGCTTCCCGCCGGTCGAGTTTCAGCCAGCGGATGATCGGCGTCAGCGTCAGCCCCTGGACCACAAGCGTTGCCAGTACCACCGCAAAGGCGGTCAGCACCACGATGTCGCGCTGCGGAAAATCGGCGGGCAGGGCGAAGGCGGTGGCCAGCGTCACCAGTCCGCGCATGCCGCACCAGCCGGCCAGCAGCGATTGTGTCACAGTGGCCGGTTCCGGCTCGCCGCGCCGCATCACGAACCACGCATGGATGCGGTTGAAGCCGACGCAGATGGCAAGGCGCACCACCACCACGACGGCAATCACCGCCAGCGAAAAGGCGATTGCCTGCCCCAGATGGCCTGCCTCCATTTGCTGCACGATATCACGCACCTGCATGCCCATCAGCAGGAAGGCCATGACGTTGAGCACGAACACGACGACGGTCCACACCGCGTAGGATTGCACCCGCATGCGAGTGGAGGATTGTGTCGGGCTGCGCGCCATCGCCATCGCAAAAGTGACGATGGCGAGCACCGCGGAAAGCTCCAGCCGTTCGGCGATGACCCAGAGCAGAAGGGTCTGCACGAACTGCAGTACGATGCCGCCGAGCGTGCCGGCCACGAACCGCCGCAGACGTTGTGATGTCCATGCCGCCGCGAGCCCGAGCGCAATGCCACCGGGCACGGCAAGGCCAAGATGCATCGCCACCTCACGATCGACCCCACCGGCCGACTGAATGGCGAGCGCGGCATCGAAGATCAGCAGCGCGGCGGCATCGTTGAACAGGCTTTCGCCGCGCAGGATCGTGTCCGTATCACGCGGAATGGTCATGGAAGAGAGCACGGCGGTGGCTGCTGCCGCATCCGGCGGTGCCACGATGGCGCCGAGCACGAGGGCTGCGGCAAAGGGCAGGCCGGCAAAAGCCCAACCGAGCCAGGCAACGCTTGCGGCCGTCAGGATGACGCCACCGATTGCAAACACCAGCAACGGCAGCCAGAAGCGTTTGGCGGTGCCGACCGGAAAATCGAAGGCCGCATCCATCAGCGCAGGGGCGATGAAGAGGGCGAGCGCCACATGCGGATCGAGCGAAATATACGGCATGCCCGGCACCAGCGCGACAGCGGCCCCCGCCATGGCCAGCATGGAAGGATAGGGCACGCGCAAACGCCGCGAGAATTGCAGGAGCACAACCGCGACAAGCAGAAGGACGAGCAGGCTTTCGAAGAAGCTCATGCGGGGATCCTGATGGCAGAGAGGGCAATGCGGCGGGGCGGGCCACAGTGGTTTTGATGTTAGATAGGCAGAACCGGCCGCTTGGCCAGCGGAAGGGCTCAATCGAACAGCACTATGGCCTCTCGTAGATGGTGGCTGCAGTTACAAAAACATAAATGACATCGGATGTTCCATACACCTACAGCGTGTCGCAGCTAATCTGCGTCATTCTGCCTGAGCAGGTTTTCGTCAGGGCAGAGGCGATTGGCGAAGGGCATACCCGAAGGTACGTTCGAGCCGATCGCCTCTGATCCTTACGCAAAGATGCCCGGCCCCTTCGGGGTTGGCTGATACGGGCCGCCTATTCGTTCGGCCGGCTTGGCCGTATGCTGTGGCTACGACGCGCGCCGGCCGAACGAATATCCGACTCCGTCTAAGCCAACAGAATGGCGCAGATTAGCTGCGACACGCTCTAGCAGTATGGTGCTTATGGTCAGCCTTGCCGAACTATCCGACGTGAAAATCGCATCGCCGAGCACGTCGACCCCATTCTCGGGATAATGTGGAAACAGGCGGGCGAGGTTCCTGTATGTGCGCCGCAATCACTCGCGATATCAGTCTATCTGATCAGCGGTAGGTCGCAATTAAGGCTCTACAGAATGATGCAGTGCTATCGGTGCCGCCGAAAAGGCATTAGATTCCCAATCTGAAAGCGCGCTGCGGATCAACGCCTTACACGATCTTTGTCAGTCTATGAATGGGCGATTGGAGATCGACGCGCGGGTAAGATAGCTAGTAATGCCTGTCCGCGTGCCTATTTCACTAGCTATGAAATAGGATAGCTCTGCTGCGTGGTCTACTGCTTTGGAAAGCTCTTTGCCACTAAGCAGGGCATCAATAATGCCGGCTGCTGCGGCATCACCTGCGCCGGTTCCGTCACGATATATCAATCCTTGCGGCGCAGGTATCGATCTGTCCCAGTGTTTGACGATCTTGTCCGTACCCAGCACGACGGTGAGGTGCATTGGGTGTGTAGGTCGTGTTTCCTGCCGTTCTGGCCGTTTGATGCAAAGCAGAACCTGTGGCCTCTGGCTCAGTCTGCTACGGAATGTCAGGAAGCGATCCACGAGCGTCAGCAATCGCTCGGTGGTACAGTCCCCTTCCGCGACACCGTCCAACAAATACATTAGTTGGTGCTCGTATAAAAATATTATATCAGCGCGCGATATCATCAACTCGTTGTAATCATTCTGCGCTCCAACGACGGAATGAAGGTCCCCGGGAACAAATGAGCAGATGACATCTGGTGTAAGCCCCGCCACTAATTGTCTCATGACGGGTAACATATCATGATCAGGCCTGCTGCCCTCCCGAGCATCGGCCTCTTGGACGAACGAAGATATATGTACAAAGGCGCTATTATTTGCACGTTCAAGAATCTGCGGCATCGCTTTTGATAACTCCCCCGCAGCCCGAAGATTTGCGCCGGGAGATACGCAGATAAAACGACTGCCTGTATTGTCTACGAGTACGATGGTTTCCCCGGGCTTCTCATCCATTCTGACAAGTAGGGAGGTATCTATACGAGCCTCGTCGAGGTCCTTTTGTAATTCGTCACCTGGCGATTTTGTACCGAGCACGCCGCACAAGGATACGCGCCGGTCCAGGCGTCCAAGTAGATAGGCCGTATTTGCTCCCGAACCACCTGGCGACTGGCTTCTAGTCAATGCGACCATTTCACGGTTTGGCTTGATTTGGCGTGAGACGGTGAAGAAATAGTCATAGTTATTGGCGGTGATGACTAGAACGTCGTTCAGAAACTCGTTATCTTTTTTCGGGTAAAAAGAATTGTATATATTGAATATTTCGTCGTTCGTGGACTCAATGTCCTGATTTTTCTTAAATGTATCAGTTATTTCTTTGTGCAGAAGTGTTGCAATAGCAACAGATACTGCAATTCCGAGTCCGCCAAGGGATGGTGCTGGGTTGGATAGAAAATAAATTATGGCGGCGGAAGAGGCCGAACCAATAATCAAGATGAGAATTATATATAATTTTCTAAGTCTCGACATATCGAGCCTCACGGAAACATAAATAATTACGGTTTGGTTGGTGCAATCCTTAGATGTATTTTGTTGATAGGCAATAAAAAAGGGCGGCCTTGCGACCGCCCTTTTCGTAATCCTGAACCGGTTGGCTCAGACATAAGACCTTTCGGTCTTACATCATGTCCATACCGCCCATGCCGCCCATGCCGCCAGGCATGCCGCCGCCAGCCGAATCCTTCTTCGGGATTTCGGCGATCATGGCTTCGGTGGTGATCAGCAGCGAAGCAACCGAAGCTGCGTTCTGCAGAGCCGTGCGAACAACCTTGACCGGGTCGACGATGCCCATGGCGATCATGTCGCCATATTCAGACGTCTGGGCGTTGTAGCCGTAGTTGTCTTCGTTCTTCTCGAGGATCTTGCCGACCACGATCGAAGCTTCGTCACCGGCGTTTTCTGCGATCTGGCGAACCAGCGACTGCAGAGCGCGGCGAACGATGTTGACGCCAGCTTCCTGGTCGTCGTTCTCGCCCTTGACGGTGATCTTGGAAGCAGAACGGAGCAGGGCTACGCCGCCGCCCGGTACGATGCCTTCCTGAACAGCAGCGCGCGTCGCGTTCAGAGCGTCGTCGATGCGGTCCTTGCGTTCCTTGACTTCGATTTCGGTCGAGCCGCCAACGCGGATGACGGCAACGCCGCCAGCGAGCTTGGCAAGACGTTCCTGCAGCTTTTCGCGGTCGTAGTCCGAAGTGGTTTCTTCGATCTGCGCCTTGATCTGGGCAACGCGGCCTTCGATGTCAGCCTTCTGGCCAGCACCATCAACGATGGTGGTGTTTTCCTTGGAGATCGAAACCTTCTTGGAACGGCCGAGCATGTCGAGGGTGACGTTTTCGAGCTTGATGCCGAGGTCTTCGGAAATGACGGTGCCGCCCGTGAGGATGGCGATGTCTTCCAGCATGGCCTTGCGGCGATCGCCGAAGCCCGGAGCCTTGACGGCAGCAATCTTCAGGCCGCCACGCAGCTTGTTGACGACGAGCGTAGCAAGCGCTTCGCCTTCGACGTCTTCAGCGATGATGACGAGCGGCTTGCCGGTCTGAACGACGGCTTCCAGAACCGGAAGCATCGCCTGCAGGTTCGACAGCTTCTTCTCGTGAAGGAGAATGTAAGCGTCGTCGAGATCGGCGATCATCTTTTCCGGGTTGGTCACGAAGTAAGGCGACAGGTAGCCGCGGTCGAACTGCATGCCTTCGACGACTTCGAGTTCGGTTTCAGCGGTCTTGGCTTCTTCGACGGTGATAACACCTTCGTTGCCGACCTTCTGCATGGCTTCGGCAATGTCTGCACCAACCTGCTTGTCGCCGTTGGCCGAGATCGTGCCGACCTGGGCAACTTCAGCCGAGGTGGAGATCTTCTTGGCCTTCGCCTGCAGGTCCTTGACGACTTCTGCAACAGCGAGATCAACGCCGCGCTTCAGGTCCATCGGGTTCATGCCGGCAGCAACGGCCTTTGCACCTTCGCGAACGATCGCGCGGGCCAGAACGGTTGCAGTCGTGGTGCCGTCGCCGGCGATGTCGTTGGTCTTCGAAGCAACTTCGCGGACCATCTGGGCGCCCATGTTTTCGAACTTGTCTTCAAGTTCGATTTCCTTGGCGACCGATACACCGTCCTTGGTGATGCGCGGAGCGCCGAAGGACTTGTCGATAACGACGTTACGACCCTTCGGGCCGAGGGTAACCTGCACTGCGTCAGCGAGGATGTCGACGCCGCGCAGCATCTTTTCGCGCGCAGAGCGGCCGAATTTTACTTCTTTAGCTGCCATTTTGAGAACTCCTAGAGCTTAAGCTCAATGGTGATTTCTGATTATCGGTGGAGAAGGTTCGACTGAAAAATCAGCCGATAACGCCCATGATGTCGGATTCCTTCATGATCAGAAGGTCGACGCCATCGAGCTTGACTTCAGTGCCCGACCACTTGCCGAACAGAACGCGGTCGCCGACCTTGACATCCAGAGCAACGAGCGTGCCCTTGTCGTCGCGTGCGCCCGGGCCAACAGCGATGATTTCGCCTTCAGCCGGCTTTTCCTTGGCGGTGTCAGGAATGATGATGCCGCCCTTGGTCTTTTCTTCGGACTCGACGCGCTTGACGACAACGCGGTCATGCAGGGGGCGGAAAGTTGTGCTTGCCATTGTCTAATCCCTCGATCAAATGACATGGACGGGCCGGTGAGGCCCGCGTGATGGGTGTTAGCACTCTCCATATGTGAGTGCCAGCGTGACCGAGATAAGACCGGCCATACCCTGAGTCAAGGAAGGCTCGCAAAATTTCAGCACATGGTGCCGCGGCTTGCGAAACAGCGTTAACGGCATTGTGTGGCAGGAATTTAACGCCTCACCCGGTGCTTATGCACCGCAATGCATTTGCGGCAGGACGGCGCGGAAAACAGCCTCGGTGTTTGCCGAAATCTTTTCCTGGTCGGCCAGCGGACCAGTCCCTCTCACAGTCAACACCTTGCCGCCGTTATACAAAGCGTAACGGCGCTGGGCCTTGTCGAGAAACTTGTTTTCCAGCCAGTAACCGACGGAAGGTCCTTCGACAAACGTGGCGGCGCTGCAATTCGGTCCGGTTTTCAGGCATTTTGCGGTCAGGGTGGCGGCGGTGATAGTGCCGTCTCTCAAGCCCTGTTCCCTGTCATCGTTCATGCCCAGAAAGATGGCAACGAAGCGGGTGTCCTGGCAGTCGGGGCAGATGATCTGAAGCGAACCGTCGTCCATGTAATCGACTTTGAACCCTTCGCCCATAATGGCCGGATCAAGCTTGAGGTCATGGATTTTCTCCATGCAGAAGCCGGATTGCGCATTTGCCTGCGACGCTCCGAGCGCCAGAAAAAGTGAAAAACTCAAAGCTGTTTTTACAGATCTGCGCATATTTGTTCTTATCCGAATGGGTTTTGAAACTGACAATACTGGTTATATGACCGTAACGCCCGTGTCTGAACAGAGGCTAGGAAGTGTAGTCGCAGGAAAATCACAACCCGCAATGTGCGTCATACGTTCTTTACATGACGTTTTTAGGGAATTCCTTGCGGCCATATTGTCGCAGGGTGAGGGGGACACATGGCGGCAATCGATGGCGTGGAACAACAGGGCGGCGCGGGGCCGACGCTTTCCGAACTGACGGGCGTTTTCGCCCGCATCGGCTGCTTGAGCTTTGGCGGCCCCGCCGGCCAGATCGGCATGATGCACCGTAGTCTTGTGGAGGAAAAACGCTGGATCTCGGAAGAGCGTTTTCTGCACGCGCTGAATTACTGCATGCTTCTGCCGGGGCCGGAAGCGCAGCAGCTGGCCACCTATATCGGCTGGCTGGTCGGCGGCATAAGAGGCGGCATCATTGCCGGCCTGCTGTTCATTCTGCCGGGATTGTTCGTGATGATCGGCCTGTCGGCGGCATACTGTCTCTGGCAGGAGACGACATGGCTGGACGGCCTGTTTTTTGGCTTGAAGGCGGCGGTGCTTGTCATCGTCGTCGAGGCGGTGATCCGGCTCGGACGCAAGACGTTGAAAACGGGTTTTCTGCGGACCATCGCGGCGCTTGCCTTTATCGCGCTGTTCTTCTTTGGTCTGCCATTTCCGATCGTTGTTCTTGTTGCGGGCATTGCCGGTGTCATTGCCGTGAAAACAGGCCTGCAGCCGGCAAGTGCGCTCGCTTCATCCGCTGAACCGACGGCCAAACCCCGGCCGTTGCGCGCCATTGCCTCGCTGCTGTTATGGGTCGCCGTCTGGCAGGCGCCGCTGTTTCTGCTCTGGGCGTTGCATGCGCCCGAAAGTCTCTCGGCGATGTTTTCGTTCTTCTCGCGCATGGCGCTGGTGACCTTTGGCGGCGCTTATGCGGTTCTGGCCTATGTGGCGCAGGTAGCGGTGGAGGATTACGGCTGGCTGAGGCCTGGTGAAATGGTGGATGGTCTGGCGCTTGCCGAAACCACACCCGGTCCGCTGGTTCTGGTGCTTTCCTTTGTCGGCTTCCTTGTTGGCTTTCGCGAAACCTCGGGACTTGGCGCCATCGCCGGTGGGGCACTCGGTGCCGTGCTGGTGGCCTGGGCCACGTTTGTGCCGAGCTTCATTTTTATCTTTGCCGGTGCGCCCTTCATCGAACGGATGCGCGGCAATGCGGTCCTGTCGGCGGCACTTTCGGCCATCACCGCAGCAGTTGTCGGGGTGATCCTGAACCTTGCTTTGTGGTTCGGCCTGCATGTCCTTTTTGCAGAGGTGATAAAACTGCCGGTCGCGCCGTCGCTCGGTTTGACCGTGTCCGTGCCGGTTCTTTCGAGTATTGATCTCGCCGCTGTCGCGCTTTTTCTCGTGTCGGCGCTGCTGTTGTTCCGCTTCAAACTCGGTGTCGTGCCGGTGCTCTGTTTCTGCGCCGTCGCCGGCCTCGCGCTGCGGCTGTCGGGGCTTGGTTGACCCGCAACCCTGCATATGACCCCGCTTATGACGCGGACGTGAAATATCGGCTGAAACAGCAAATGCCCTTGCCATCGTCATTGTGCTTTGCGACATGAACGCAAGCTTTATTGATGAATGGACAGGGCAGGCATGACACAGCGTATCCAGAATTTGAGCGACGTGACCGGCGGTTATGACGTCGTTCTCTCCGATGTCTGGGGTGTCGTGCATAACGGCGTTGAAGCCTTTCCGCAGTCCTGCGAAGCGCTTGCTGCCGCCAGCAAGGCCGGCGCCACCGTTGTCCTCATCACCAATTCGCCGCGCCGTTCGGCCGATGTCATCACCCAGATGCGCGCGCTTCACGTTGCCGACGAAACCTATGACCGCATCGTCACCTCGGGTGATGTCACCCGCAAACTGATCGCCGAAGGCCCGAAAAAGGTGTTTCTGCTCGGTCCCGAGCGTGACCTCAACCTGCTTGATGATCTCGACGTCACCGTTACATCCGCGGAAGAGGCGGAAAGTATCGTCTGCACCGGCTTTTTCGATGACGAAAAGGAAGTGCCGGAAGATTATACCGACATGCTGAAGGCATGGGTCGCCCGCGACCTGCCGTTCATCTGCGCCAACCCGGACCTGATCGTCGAGCGCGGCCACAAGATGATCCCCTGCGCCGGTGCCGTTGCCGCCTATTACGAACAGCTCGGCGGCAAGAGCCGGATTGCCGGAAAGCCGCATCACCCGATCTATGAGGCGGCAATCGCCGAAGCGGAAGCGGTGCGCGGTCCTTTCGAGCGCTCGAAGATCTTGGCGATCGGTGACGGCATGCCGACCGATGTGCGCGGTGCGCTTTCACAAGAACTCGACCTGCTTTATATCAGCGGCGGTATCCATGCTGCCGAATACACGGTGGGCGGCCAGACGGACGAAGCGATCCTGAAGGCCTGGCTGACCGAACAAAATGCCACGCCAAAATTCTGGATGCCACGGCTGGCCTGAACGGAATGTTTGCGGAATGACCGTCTTCCATCGCAATGAGAAAAAAGACCCGCTGCCCGACAATCTGAAGGGCGGCGTCATCGCCATCGGCAATTTCGATGGCGTGCATCGCGGCCACCGCAGCGTGCTGGACCGCGCGCTGGAGCTTGCCGCCGAGCGCGGCGTGCCGGCCCTCGTGCTGACATTCGAGCCGCATCCACGCACCGTCTTCAAACCGGACCAGCCGGTCTGCCGCCTCACGGCCGCACCGCTGAAAGCCCGCATTCTCGAATCCATGGGGTTTGGCGCGGTCATCGAATATCCGTTCGACCGCGACTTTGCCGGCCGTTCGGCGGAAGAATTCATCCAGACCATTCTCATTGACTGGCTGGGCGCAAGCGCCGTCGTCACCGGTTTCGATTTCCATTTCGGCAAGGGCCGCGAGGGCGGTCCAGCCTTCCTGATGGCATCCGGTGAACGTCACGGTTTTTCCGTCTCTCTGGTCGATGCCTTTCGCGATGAAAACGCCGAGGTGGTGTCGTCGAGCCGCATCCGCGAACTGATCGCGGAAGGCGACATGGTCGGTGCCGCCGGCCTGCTCGGCTATCGTTATACGGTGGAGGCCGAAGTCATCGATGGCCAGAAGCTCGGCCGCCAGATCGGTTTTCCTACCGCCAACATGGCGCTGCCGCGCGAGGCGGAACTGCGCAACGGCATTTACGCCGTGCGTTTCCGCCGGCCCAATGGCGAGCTTTATGACGGCGTCGCCAGCTATGGCCGCCGCCCGACGGTGACGGAAGACGGCGCACCGCTTCTGGAAACCTACCTGTTCGATTTTTCCGGCGATCTTTACGGCGAAGTCTGCGCCGTCTCCTTTTTCGGCTTCCTGCGCGATGAGCTGAAATTCGACGGGCTGGAGCCGCTGATCGCCCAGATCAAGCGCGACGAGGAAGAGGCAAGGGCGCTATTGTCCGGTGTGACGCCGCTCGGGCCGCTGGATAGCGACATTGCTTTCGCGCAGACCGCGAAAAACGAAGGATAACACCATGGCCACCACCCCGCGCCGCCCGACAAACCCGAAGGATGCCGCCGAAGCCCTGTTCGCGCCGGTCAAGAAAGCCGCGGCACCCGCCGTCGAAAAGCGCGCTGCGCCTGCGGTGAAGGAACAGGTGACGATCAAGCTCGACAGCGCGGTGATCGAGTATTTTCAAGGTGACGGCCCCGGCTGGCAGGACCGCATCAACGATGCGCTGCGGGCCGTGATGGCGGAAAACCCGAAGGATTGAAGCTGCTTTGAATTGCTGAGGGATGCCTCCAGCCGATCTCCCCCCATGTGGGGGAGATGCCCGGCAGGGCAGAGGGGGGTAATCCTCGCGTAAATGCCACTTTGCTATTCACCTGCCGCACCCTCGCATACCCCCCTCTGTCACCTTTCGGTGACATCTCCCCCACATGGGGGGAGATCAAAGGGAGTCAGCCTCGCCGTCCGCATTCCTTTTTATCTTCGCAGCTACCTCTTTGCGGAGGGCTGCAAACTCCCGCTCGACCTCTTCTGCCGGAATGCCTTTGCCAGCAGCGAGTTCCGCCCGCGCAATCTCAATCTTGGCGCGCATGAACGCCACATAGCTCGGATCGTGCCGCTCAGTTGAATCAGGCATTCTCGATCCCTCTGTGGCTTGGAGTTGGTCGATGGTTGGCCGCGATCATATCCGCTGCCACATCCAGAACGACCTCTTCGAAAACGTCCATCGTGGGCGCTTCGATATGCAGCCCATCGATATCGCTTTCCGAATAGAAAACCTTTGCCTCGTCATCCCAGATGGCGTGCACGAAGAACGATCTTTTCATGTCATGGCTCGAAAACGTCTCGACCGCGATCCGGCTCGCGCGTCACGTCGAGTTCCCAGAGGTCGAGGCTTTCCAGAAACTCGAGGAGTGATGTCTTGCCATCCGTTTTTGTCTGCGGACTGACGAATGAAGGTGTCCCGGCATCTCTTACGATCTGCTCGTTTGACCGTGGCTGAGGTTTGTCCACCATAAGCGCCTCCACACTTATGACGATAGCTATAATCCGCTGCCCGTCGAAAGTCGAGAAACACGCCCCAATTCCCCCTTCCTTTCCGCGCCAAAACCCCGTAAGAACCGCGTCCATGACAGATTTCCGGTCGGCCCAGATGATCAGCGCGATGATCATACGAATTATCGGCCCGGCCTTCCGCGCGCTCTGAGCAGCGGCCGGAAGGTCCGGGATTTTGGCGTTTTTTCAAGCGCCCACGCCACCGATGTGTTTATCCGCATTGCGCCCTTGAGCGGCGCCAAGAGATGATTGCCCAAAATGACCGATAACGTTGAAAAGCTCGATTATTCGAAAACCCTCTATCTGCCCGAAACCGAATTCCCGATGCGCGCCGGCCTGCCGCAGAAGGAGCCGGAAACCGTTGCCCGCTGGCGCGAGATGGATCTCTACAAGAAGCTGCGCGCCTCCGCTGCCGGCCGGGAAAAATTCGTGCTGCACGATGGCCCTCCCTATGCCAACGGCAATATCCATATCGGCCACGCGCTGAACAAGATCCTGAAAGACGTCATCACCCGCTCGTTCCAGATGCGCGGTTACGATAGCAACTACGTTCCCGGCTGGGATTGCCACGGCCTGCCGATCGAGTGGAAGATCGAGGAAGAGAATTACCGCGCCAAGGGCAAGGCAAAGCCTGACCTGAAGCAGCCCGACGCGATGATCGAATTCCGCAAGGAATGCCGCGCCTATGCTGAAAAGTGGATCAAGATCCAGGCGGAAGAGTTCAAGCGCCTCGGCATCGTCGGCGATTTCGACAACCCGTATCTGACGATGAATTTTCACGCCGAAAGCCGCATCGCCGGCGAACTGCTGAAAATCGCCATGAGCGGACAGCTGTATCGCGGATCGAAGCCGATCATGTGGTCGGTCGTCGAGCGCACGGCGCTGGCCGAGGCCGAGGTCGAGTATCACGATTACGAGAGTGACACGATCTGGGTGAAGTTCCCGGTCGCCGGTGGCTCGGAAGAGTTGGCCGATGCCCACGTCGTCATCTGGACCACCACGCCCTGGACTATCCCCGGCAACCGCGCCATCGCGTTTTCGCCGAAGGTTGCTTACGGCCTCTATGAAGTCCTGACCGCCGAAAACGATTTTGGCCCGCGTCCGGGTGAAAAGCTGATCTTCGCCAATGGCCTGTCGGAAGAATCCGCCGCCAAGGCAAAGCTCACCTTCAAGAAGCTGCGTGACGTTTCTGCCGATGAACTCGGCGCCATCACCGCTGCCCATCCCCTCAAGGATCTCGGCTACGACTTCATTGTCCCGCTTCTCGCCGGCGATCACGTCACCGACGATGCCGGCACTGGTTTCGTCCACACCGCGCCGTCTCACGGCCGCGAAGACTTTGACGCCTGGATGTCCTCGGCCAAGGAACTCGAAGCCCGCGGCATCGATCCGCGCATCCCGTTCCCGGTCGACGACAGCGGCACCTACACCGCCGATGCACCCGGTTTCGAGGGTGGCCGCGTCATGGATGACAACGGCAAGAAGGGCGATGCCAACGACCGCGTCATCAAGGCGCTGATCGAACGCAACGCGCTGTTTGCCCGCGGTCGCCTGAAACACCAGTATCCGCATTCGTGGCGCTCCAAAAAGCCGATCATCTTCCGCAACACGCCGCAGTGGTTCGTCTATATGGACAAGGACCTGAAGGACGGCACGACTTTGCGCACCCGCGCGCTTTCCGCCATCGACGACACCCGTTTCGTGCCCGCCGGTGGCCAGAACCGTCTGCGCGCCATGATCGAACAGCGCCCCGACTGGGTGCTTTCGCGCCAGCGCGCATGGGGCGTCCCGATCTGCGTGTTTGCCGATGAAGATGGCAATGTCCTGCAGGACGAAGCCGTTAACGCCCGCATTCTCGAGGCCTTCGATGCCGAAGGTGCCGACGCATGGTTTGCCGCCGGCGCCAAGGAGCGTTTCCTCGGCAATCGCGAAGACGCGGCCAAGTGGACCCAGGTCATGGACATTCTTGACGTCTGGTTCGACTCTGGCTCGACTCACACGTTCACGCTGGAAGATCGTCCCGACCTGAAATGGCCGGCCGATGTCTATCTCGAAGGCTCCGACCAGCATCGCGGCTGGTTCCATTCCTCGCTTCTGGAATCGGCTGCCACCCGTGGCCGCGCGCCTTACGACACGGTCGTCACCCATGGTTTCACCATGGATGAAAAGGGCCAGAAGATGTCGAAATCGCTCGGCAATGTCGTGTCCCCGCAGGACGTGATGAAGGACAGCGGTGCCGATATCCTGCGCCTCTGGGTCATGACCACGGATTACTGGGAAGACCAGCGCCTCGGCAAGACGATCATCCAGACCAATGTCGATGCCTATCGCAAGCTGCGCAACACCATTCGCTGGATGCTCGGCACGCTCGCACATGACGATGGCGAAGAGATCGCCTACGCGGAACTGCCCGAACTCGAAAAGCTGATGCTGCACCGCCTGTCCGAACTGGATGCGCTGGTGCGTGAGGGCTATGACGCATTCGAATTCAAGAAGATCGCCCGCGCCCTGATCGATTTCTCCAATATCGAACTGTCGGCCTTCTATTTCGACATCCGCAAGGACGCGCTTTATTGCGACGCCCCGTCGTCGCTGCGCCGTCGCGCGGCGCTCGCCGTCATCCGCAAGATTTTTGAATGCACGGTGACGTGGCTGGCTCCCATGCTGCCGTTCACCACGGAAGAGGCATGGCTGTCGCTGAAAGCCGATGCGGTATCGGTCCATCTGGAACAGTTCCCAACCGTTCCTGCTGAATGGAAGAACGAAGCTGTTGCCGAAAAGTGGGCAAAGATCCGCAAGGTGCGCTCAGTCGTCACCGGCGCTCTGGAAATCGAGCGCAAGGACAAGCGTATCGGCTCGTCGCTGGAAGCGGCCCCGGTGGTTTATGTTGCCGATGCCGAATTGTTGAAGGCGCTGGAAGGCCTCGAATTCGAGGAAACCTGCATCACCTCGGCGATCACGATCACCGCAGGTGAAGGCCCGGAAACGGCCTTCCGTCTGCCGGAAGTTCAGGGCGTGTCGGTCGAGCCGAAGCCTGCGGAAGGCGTAAAATGCGCCCGTTCGTGGCGGGTGACGACGGATGTCGGCTCCGATGCTGCCTATCCGGATGTTTCGGCACGTGATGCCGAGGCGCTGCATGAACTGGCCAGGCTCGGCAAGCTTGGTTGATCGGTCGGGCTGATTGAAATGCGACGGATGATTGCGCTTGGCGCAGTCATCCGTTAATCCTGCCTGAAATTGGCCGGATTTTTCCGTCAGGCCGAGACAGGTATCGTTTTGCGTCGAGGACGGGCGCGGCTGGAAGGGTTTTGATGAAGACGTCACAGGTGTTTCGTTCCGGCCTTGGTGTAACGGCCATCGTCGCGGTGCTCGCGGGTGTTTCTGGCTGCCAGAGCCCGACCTACGGAACCAGCAAGAGTGCTGCCGAACAGTTGGCTGATGACCTTGGAAGCGCCGTTTCCATTGGTGGCGGCGACAAGAAAAAGGACGTGCGGTACAATCCGCGTCCGGGTCTGGTCGTGGCCGGCAAGGGCGTAAGCGATCTGCCTGCGCCGCAGCAGTCCATGGCCAACCGCGAAAACAATCCGAATTGGGCTGAATCGCCGGAAGAGACCCGCCAGCGTCTGCGTGAAGAGGCCGCTGCCAACGAAAACAATCCGCGTTACGTATCGCCGCTCACAGTCGGTAAGGGACAGGGCGGCCAGCTGACCGAAAGCCAGAAGTGGGAAGCTTTCCGTCAGGCCAAGGCAGAAGCCAAGTCCGGCAGCACGATCGGTTCCGGCCAGCGCCGTTTCCTGACCGATCCGCCGGCCGAATATCGTCAGGTCGATAATGCCGATGATCTCGGCGAACCGGAAAAGGTCAAGGAACGCCGCCGCAAGAAGGAAGCCGAAGCCAACGGCAAGCAGAATTCCGCCTGGTGGAAGCCGTTCCAGTAAAGTCTTGATGGCCGGGATTTTTCCCGGCCTCTCTGTGTCTGGCAAAGCCCGGTTTCCCCTCCGTCGTCATCCTCGGGCTTGACCCGAGGACCCAAAGCCAAGCGCTCGGTGGGTGCCGCGTGGATTCTCGGGTCAAGCCCGAGGATGACGGAAGAGAGGTTGGCACCCTTTCCGTTGAGGCACCTTAGTCCCGCCGTGCTTTAAAAAAATCCGTCAAAATTTCCGCCGCCGCCGTTTCATTCAGGCCCGCATAGACATCCGGCACATGGTGGCAGGTCGGTGCCGCATAAAACTGCACACCGCTTTCCACCGCGCCGCCCTTGGGGTCGTGTGCGCCGTAATACAGTCGGCGGATGCGGGCGAACGAAATGGCCGCCGCGCACATGGTGCAGGGTTCCAGCGTCACGTAGAGATCGGCACCGCTCAGCCGCTCCTGCCCGAGTTCCTCGCAGGCCATGCGGATGGCGACGATTTCCGCATGCGCCGTCACGTCATTCGTCTCGCGCGTGCGGTTTCCGCCACGCCCGACAATGCGCCCGTCCATGACGATGACGGCGCCGATCGGCACTTCACCACGGTCGCCGGCATGTTTTGCCTCGACCAAAGCCTCGTCCATGAAACGATTTGTCCCCGTCATTGGGCGATTTCCTCTTAACCCGATCCACTCTAACTGGTAGGACGGGTTCAATCTGCGTCACCCGAAGCACAAGGCAACGGGTATGATGCGACATAAACTCAACATGATCTGTCCGGTGTTACGCCGGAGATACATCACGCTTCAGGCAAACAACAAATGAGCTTTAAAGACAAGCCGAAGCGCGGCGGGCCCAAGCCCTTCGAGCGCGAAATCAAGCCCCGGTCCAACCCGAAGCCGCAAGCGGCCAAGGATGCACCGGTGAAAAAGGCCCCCCGCAAGCTGCCGGCAGCCCCGGCAACGGTGGAAGCCGATGGCAAGCCCGAGCGCATTTCTAAGATCCTTGCCCGCGTCGGCGTGGCATCGCGCCGCGATATCGAGCGCATGATCATGGAAGGCCGCGTCACCCTCAATGGCAAGCTTCTGGAAACCCCGGTCGTCAACGTCACCTTCGAAGACAAGATCGAAGTGGATGGCGTGCCGATCCGCGGCGTCGAGCGCACCCGCCTGTGGCTGTACCACAAGCCCGGCGGTCTGGTGACCACCAATTCCGATCCGGAAGGCCGTCCGACCGTTTTCGAAAACCTGCCGGACGATCTGCCGCGCGTGTTGTCCATCGGCCGCCTCGATATCAACACCGAAGGCCTGCTGCTGCTGACCAATGACGGCGGCCTGTCGCGCGTTCTCGAACTGCCGACCACCGGCTGGCTGCGCCGTTACCGCGTGCGCGCCCATGGTGAGGTAGATCAGGCGAAACTCGACACGCTGAAGGACGGTATCGCCGTCGACGGCGTTCTCTACGGTTCCATCGAAGCGACACTCGACCGTTCCCAGGGCCGCAACGTGTGGATCACCATGGGTCTGCGCGAAGGCAAGAACCGCGAAATCAAGAACGTGCTCGGCGCGCTTGGTCTCGAGGTCAACCGACTGATCCGTATCTCCTACGGCCCGTTCCAGCTAGGTGATCTGGAAGAAGGTCGCGTCGTCGAGGTCAAGGGCCGCATGCTGCGCGATCAGCTTGGTCCGCGCCTCATTGCCGATGCCAAGGCCAATTTCGACGCGCCGATCTATGGCAATGCCGTCGATACCGAGGAAGCACCGGCGGCACGCGGTGGCAAGCCTGAACGTCAGGAGCGCCCCGACCGGAACGAGCGCCCGGCACGCGACGATCGCTCCGAGCGTGGAGACTGGAACCGTGAAAAGCCCGCAGAGCGTCGTTCCGACGATCGTTTTGGCGACAAGCCGCGTGGCCCCAAGCCCGCTGGCGATCGTGGGCCAAAAAGCTTTGGCAACAAGGGGCCAGGTGCCGCGCGTGGTGGTTTTGCCGATCGCGGCCGGGATGGCGAAGGCGAAGAGCGTCCCAAGAAGCGCCCGGCGCTCGGCACCAGCCGCACCGCCAATGTCTGGATGGCGCCCGGCGCCCGCCCGACCACCGATGACCGCGGCCGCAAGGTTTCCGCACGCAGCGAAGCCGAGCAGCTATTCAAGAAGCCGGCGCCGCAGAACGACCGCCCGATCGTCATCAATCGCGTCGAAGGCGACAGCGACTGGATCCGCGCCGACAGCCCGCCGGAACCGGAACGTGGCGACAAGCGCGGCGGTTTTGGCGACAAGCCACGTGGCGAACGTTCCTTCGGCGACAAGCCCCGCTTCGATCGCAAGCCCCGCGAAGATGGCGACCGCCCACGCGGTGACCGTGGTGACCGTCCGGCAGGAGACCGCCCCCGTGGTGATCGCCCTTACGGCGACCGTCCGGCGCGTGGCGGCGAGCGTTCGTTCGACAAGCCGCGTGGCGAGGGCTCTTTTGGAGACAAGCCGCGTTTCGACCGCAAGCCGCGGGAAGAGGGTGATCGCCCGCGTGGTGATCGTCCCGCCGGTGACCGTCCATATGGTGACAAGCCACGTGGCGAACGCTCCTTCGGCGACAAGCCGCGTTTCGATCGCAAGCCACGCGAAGAGGGTGACCGCCCGCGCAGCGACAGGCCCCGCGGCGACCGTCCGTTCAGCGACCGACCGCGCGGAGATCGCGCGGATCGTGGCGAGCGTCCGGCGCGTGCCTTCGGTGGCGAGGGCCGTTCGGAGCGTCCGGCCGGTGATCGCCCTTACGGCGACCGCCCGCAGGGTGATCGTCCCCGCAGCGGCAAGCCCGGTGGCTTTGGCGGTGGCAAACCCGGTTTCGGCGGCAAGCCGGCCGGTGGCCGTGGCAAGCCCGGTGGTGGCAAGCCAGGTGGCGGAAAGTCCTTTGGCGGCAAGCCCGGCGGCGGTGGAAAACCCGGTGGTGCTCCCCGCTCCGGCGGACGACCAGGCGGGGCTAAGCCGCGCACGCCGAGAGGGTAAGGCCAAGTGCGGATTGTAGGCGGTGAATTCCGCGGCCGCGCATTGGCTGCTCCGAAGTCGAACGATATCCGGCCGACCATCGACCGGACGCGCGAAAGCCTGTTCAACATCATCGGCCACGTTTATCCCGAGGCCGTTGATCAGTGCCGTGTTCTCGATCTTTTCGCCGGCACCGGCGCGGTGGGGCTTGAAGCCCTGTCGCGCGGCTGCCGTTCGGCGCTGTTCGTGGAGAATGGCGTCGAAGGTCGTGGCCTTCTGTGGGAAAACATCGAAAGCCTCGGCCTGCATGGCCGCGCCCGCATCCTGCGGCGCGATGCCACCAAGCTCGGCACGGCCAACAATATCGAGCCGTTCCAGTTCGTGTTCGCCGACCCGCCTTATGGCAAGGGGCTCGGCGAGGCGGCGCTTCTCTCCGCCCATGAGGGCGGCTGGCTGGCGCCCGGCGCGCTTGCAATTCTGGAAGAGCGTGCCGATGTAACGGTGACGGTCGATGCCTGTTTCAAGCCGCTCGAAAGTCGTTCCTTCGGCGATACGCGGATAGACTTCTTCCGCTACCAGCCGAGCTGAGGATTTTTCTTCGATGAACACCCGCCTCTCCATCCCGCATGCTTCGGCATTTCAGTCGGCCAGAGAGGCGGGAACAGAACCAAGGGTGGCGATCGCGTTTGGTGGCGGCGGTGCACGCGGCATCGCCCATATCCCCATCATCGAAGCGCTCGATGAACTCGGCATTCGCCCGGTGGCGATTGCCGGTTCCTCCATCGGCGCCATCATGGGCGCCGGCATGGCGGCCGGCATGCGCGGCCGCGAAATCCGCGATTATACCAAGGCAACCGTCGGCAACCGCCGCCTCATCGCCAACCGGCTCTGGGCACTCGGCCCGGCCAGCATGCGCGACCGCATCGGTGGCTTCAAGCTCGGCCATTTCAACCTCGAACCGATCCTCGGCGCCTTTCTGCCGGCGGCCGTGCCGGAAAAATTCGACGCACTGCATATTCCGCTGAAGGTGACGGCGACGGATTATTACGGCCAGAAAGAGGTCATCCTCGAAGAAGGCGACCTGCTGCCGGCGATTGCTGCCTCCGCCGCCATTCCGGCGCTGTTCATGCCGGTGCATGTCAACGGCCGCATCATGGTCGATGGCGGCATTCTGAACCCCATCCCCTATGACCACCTTCTCGATCTCGCCGACATCGTCATCGGCGTCGATGTCGTCGGCGGCCCGGAAGGCGACGGCACCCATATGCCCAACCGCATCGACAGCCTTTTCGGCTCAAGCCAGCTGATGATGCAGGGCTGTATCGCGCTGAAACTGAAGCTGCACCCGCCCCACATTTTCCTGCGCCCCCGCGTCGCCCGCTTCGGCATTCTCGATTTTCACAAGGTGGGCGAGATCCTCGATGAGGCCAGCGAGATCAAGGACGAGCTGAAGCGCTCGATCGATGCCTTGTGGAAGGTGACGGCGAGCGGGTAGGGGGGCGTCTTGCAAACGCTCTGGAATACAGGCCTTGGACAGGCTATATTCGCGGCGAGCGCGTATAATTTGGACCGGCCATGAGTGTCGTTGCAGAGATCTTGAAAAGGCCTGTGGCAGCGCCGGGGAGTTTTCCGGAGCTGACGATTTTGCTGGCGCGCATTCGGCACGAATACGACCCGGTCGATGTCGTTCTTTACGGCAGCCAGGCTCGCGGTGAAGCTACCGCCCAAAGCGACTGGGACCTGAAGGTCATAGTCCCCGACGATGCTCCCGAAAGCTTGTTCTCGCCGATGCTGGGCTGGCGCGTTCAGGAAGGCTCAGGTGTCTACGCCGATGTGTCCTGTACGCGGCTGTCCGATTTCCGTGCTGATCTAAGCGTTGCAAACTCGGCTGCAAGTCATATCGTTGATGACGGTATTGTTTTGAATGTCCGCTGATCTTCACATCGCAAATGCGTTGAGATTGGCTCATGAGGACATCGAAGCTGCTCGTGCGCTCTTCGCAATCGGCAACCGCAATGATGCATATCATACCCAACAGGCGGCAGAGAAAATCCTCATCGCTCTTCTGACTTCTGAAGGAATTCGAGCTGAGCGGAAAGACGCGCACCGTCTCGATGTGCTGCAGGGGCTTCTACCCGATGCCAACTTGTTCAAGCCGCGTTTTTCGAGCGTTTTGTTCCTGACGATCTACGCCACGACGTATCGCTACCCGAAAGATGCCGGTCGTCTTCCGGCAAAGGCGGATCAGGCTGAACTTGGGGCGGCAATGGAAACCGTGGCGCAGATACTCAACGAGGTTGCTTCTCATTTCGGTTTCGGCCTGACGGCGAGCGACAGAATTCCGGCAACGTCCTCGACACCACCCCGCCGCTGATCCCTCACCACTTCCCGATCGCCACCTTGGCGGCCTCTTCCGTCGCCACCTCTTCCCCCACGCTGCCGCGTTTCGGCTTCATCAGCGGTTCCGGTTTGACCGGTTGGTTGTGCAGCATGTCTCTTCCGGCGGAAATGCCTTCCACCGCCTGTAGCTGTAGCCGCTGTTCGTCGCGCTTGCGGATATCGTCGCCGATCGCTTCCGCATCGTTTTCCGGCATGCCCAGCGCTTCCAGCGTCTTTTGTCCGAACAGCAGGCCGGATTCCAGCGTTTCGCGCAGCTCGTACTCCACGCCCTTGCCGCGCAGCGCGATCGTGTGGATGCGGTCATAGGAACGCACGAACAGGCGGGTGCTCGGAAATTCCTTGGCGATCAGGTCGACGATACGGTCGGTGGTTTCGCGCTTCTGGGTCAGCACCGCGACGATCTTGGCTTTTTCGATGCCGGCCGATTGCAGCACGTCACGGCGGGTGCCATCGCCAAAATAGATGCGGAAACCGAACAGCGCCGCCTGACGGATACGGTCCGGGCTGTCGTCGATGACCGTCACCGACCGGCCGCCGGCCAGCAGGATCTGCGATGAAATCTGGCCGAAACGGGAAAAGCCGATGATCAGCACATCGGCGCCGGCACCTTCAAAATCCTCCTCCAGTTCCTCGCGCTGCCCTTCCTCCTTGCCGATCAGCCGTTTGCCCAAAAGCGCGCCAAGCGGTGTCAGCGCCATCGAGATGGTGACGCTGGCGATCAGCAGCGAGGCGGCCCCCGGCGACAACAGGCCGGCGGCAGTGGCCGTGGTAAACAGCACGAACCCGAACTCGCCGCCCTGCGGCAGCAGGAAGGCGATGCGCACCGCGTCCGCATGCGAAGATCCCCACAGCCGCGATATGCTGTAGAGAACCGTCGCCTTGACGATCATGAACAGCGGCACGGCGGGCAGGATGATCATCAGGTTGCCGGCAATCGCCGACAGATCCAGCGACAGGCCGACCGCCATGAAGAACAGCGCCAGAAGCAGGCCGCGAAACGGCTCGACATCGGCTTCCAGTTCGTGCCGGTAGGAGGATTCCGACAGCATCACACCAGCCAGAAACGCGCCCATCGCCATGGAGAGGCCGACAGCCTGCATGGCGGCGGCCGATCCGAGCACGACAAGCAGGGCGGCGGCAATCATCACCTCGCGCGCGCCGGTACGGGCAATGATCTGGAACATCGGCGTCAGCAGATAACGGCCCGCAAGGATGACGGCGCCGATCGCGCCGATCGCCACCGCAAAATCCTGCAGCAGCGGCGTCGTATCTTCGCCCGGCCCGGAGCCGAGAATGGTCACCAGCGCCAGCAGCGGCACGATTGCCAGATCCTGAAACAGCAGGATGGAAAACGCCCGCTGGCCATAACGGGTATTGGTATCGCCATTGTCGGCAAGGATCTGCAGCGCAAAGGCGGTGGAGGACAGCGCCAGTCCGAAACCGGCAATCAGCCCGCCGCGCCATCCGGCAATGCCGGTCAGATAGGCAAGCGCCGAGAGGACGAGGCCGGTGATCACCACCTGCGCCGTGCCGAGCACAAACACGTCGCCCCGCATCTGCCACAGGCGCGAGGGTTTCAGTTCCAGTCCGATGATGAACAGCAGGAACACCACGCCGAGTTCCGACACATGCAGAACCTCGCCGGCATCGGTGATCGTGTGCAGGATCGGGCCGATGACGACGCCGGCCGCCAGATAACCGAGAACGGTGCCGAGACCCAGTTTGCGAAACAGCGGTGCGGCCAGCACGGCGCCGCCGAGCAACAGCAAGGTTTCGGTGAACAGGGTTTCTGGCGCGGCCATTTTTGGTGCTCATCATGCAGGAGTGAAGAGGGCGGCCCCCAAGAATCGCTGGTACGCCCTTGATGCGTCATGTAGTGCACAATAAATGGATTCGGAATGAAAGGCCTGCACATGTCCGCTGAAATCGATTCCGAAACTCTTCTCTCCCGCGCTTCGCAACTGATCGACCTCGCCATCAAGGCGGGTGCGGACAAGGCCGATGCCGTCGTCATCCGCTCCAGTTCGCGTTCCGTCAGTGTCCGCCTCGGTAAGGTCGAAGGCACGGAAGCCTCCGAAAGCGATGATTTCGCCCTGCGCGTCTTTGTCGGCAACAGGGTCGCCAGCGTGTCGGCCAATCCCGGTTTCGACATCAAGGTTCTGGCCGAGCGCGCCGTGTCGATGGCCAAAGTGTCGCCGGAAGATCCCTATGCCTGCCTCGCCGAGGAGGCCAATCTGGCGCGCTCTTACGCCGATCTCGAACTCTACGATCCGACCGAAGTGTCGACCGACCAGCTGCGTGACGCAGCCCTTGCCGCCGAACAGGCAGCGCTTGAGGTGCCGGGCGTCAGCAATTCCTCGGGCGCCGGTGCATCCGCCGGTGCCGGCGGTCTCGTTCTCGTCACCTCGCACGGTTTTTCCGGCAGCTATATGGGCAGCCGTTTCGGCCATTCCGTCAGCGTCATTGCCGGCGAAGGCACCAGGATGGAGCGCGACTACGATTTCGACAGCCGCCTCTATTACGCCGATCTCGACGATCCGGCGCTGATCGGCCGCCGCGCCGGTGAGCGCACCGTCAAGCGCGTCAACCCGCGTCAGGTCGATACCGGCAGCAATGTCACGGTGGTGTTCGATCCGCGCATTGCCCGCGGTTTCGTCGGCCATATCGCCGGCGCCATCAATGGTGCCTCGGTCGCCCGCAAGACCAGCTTCTTGCGCGACAAGATGGGACAACAGGTTCTGAAATCCGGTCTGCACATCACCGATGATCCGCTGGTCGTGCGCGGCTCCTCCTCGCGCCCCTTCGATGGCGAGGGCATCTCGGGCGAGCGCCTGGTGATGATCGAGGACGGCGTTTTGAAACACTGGTTCCTGTCCACCTCCACCGGCCGTGAGCTTGGCCTGCCCACCAATGGCCGTGGCGTGCGTGGTGGTACGTCGGTCTCGCCGGCCTCCACCAATCTGGCGCTGGAGCCGGGCGATATCGCCCCGCAGGACCTGATCCGCCAGATCGGCAACGGCTTTTACGTGACCGAACTGATCGGCCAAGGCGTCAACATGA
Source organism: Neorhizobium sp. JUb45 (assembly GCF_004343585.1). Taxonomy (GTDB): domain Bacteria; phylum Pseudomonadota; class Alphaproteobacteria; order Rhizobiales; family Rhizobiaceae; genus Neorhizobium. Next base: position 243,504 of record NZ_SLYW01000002.1, read on the forward strand.
TTACCGGCGAATATTCGCGCGGCGCCACCGGCTTCTGGATCGAGAATGGCGAACTGTCCTTTGCCGTTTCGGAAGTCACCATCGCCTCCAATCTCAAAGACATGTTCATGCGGCTGACGCCGGCAAACGATATCGACCGCAAGTTCGGTGTTGCCTCGCCGACCATTGCCATCGAGGGCATGACTCTGGCCGGACGGTGACATGATGGAAAGCGACCGCTGGAACGCCGATCTCGACCTCATCCGTGAAGCCGCGCGGGCTGCAGGCGAGATTGCGCTCGGTTTTTTCGGCCAGTCGCCGGAAGTCTGGTGGAAGAATGGCGGGCAATCGCCCGTCAGCGCCGCCGATTTTGCCGCCAATGATTGCCTGCAGAACCTGCTGACCAAGGCGCGGCCGGACTATGGCTGGCTGTCGGAGGAAAACGACGACGACCGGGCGCGGCTGTCGGCGCAAACCGTGTTCGTTGTCGATCCGATCGATGGCACGCGCGGTTTCATCAACGGCGCCACCAACTGGTGCGTCAGCGTCGCGGTTGTGCATCAGGGAAGCCCGGTTGCGGGCGTATTGTTTGCACCGGCCTTGCAGGAAGAGTTTTCGGCGGCTCTCGATGGTCCGGCGCTCAAGAATGGCGAGGCGATCTCGGTTGCCGTCCACCGTCCCGACGATGTGCTCAACATTGCCGCCTCTGCCGAGATGGTGGAAAAATTCGAGCCGGAATACCGCAAGCTGCTCAGCCGGGTGAAACATGTGCCGTCGCTTGCCTACCGGCTTGCCATGGTGGCCGATGGCCGTATCGATGGCACGCTGGTTGCCCGCAATTCGCATGACTGGGATCTGGCGGCAGCCGACCTGATCCTTTCCCGGTCAGGTGGCAGCCTTGTCGATACGGATGGTGCCCGCCTCGTTTACAATCGCGAAACCGTGAAGCACGCAACACTCTTTGCCGGTGGCGAATCGGTTATCAAAAGCCTGTTGCGTCAAGCCCATTCCGGTTGACCTTTGGAGGGAAATCCCTCAATGACAACCAAATAAGGCAAGCCATCCAGCCGACACGTATTGAGAGATCGACATGACCGAGACCACCGAAAAGAAACAGCTTCTGCATCTGGTTTTCGGAGGCGAGCTTTCCGACCTCACCGATGTGCAGTTCCGCGATCTGTCCGCGCTCGATATCGTCGGAATCTTCCCGGATTATGCCACTGCCCTCACTGCCTGGAAGGCCAAGGCGCAGCAGACGGTCGACAACGCCCACATGCGTTATTTCATCGTGCATATGCATCGCCTGCTCGACCCGAAGTCGACCGGCCTCTGACGTTTGCGGTGTAGTCGGAACCGATAGCTGTGGTTATCGGTTCTTATACTGCAGCCCCCCTTTTTTTGACGTATTTGTAAAGCAGAACGCGGACGCTATAAGCAATACATGCTAGGGGCTGGGCAATTGACATTGATGGCGACGGATCAGGGGATGATGCGATGAGCAAGGGCTTGGCGCGCATCGCTTTGACCGGGTACCGTGTCGTCGGCATCCTCGCCTATCCGCTCACCGGAAGTTATCTCGCCTACCGCACCGTCAAGGGCAAGGAAGACCGCCAGCGCCGGCTGGAGCGTTTCGGTTATGCCAGCCAGCCGCGCCCGTTCGGGCCGCTCGTCTGGGTGCATGCCGCAAGTGTCGGCGAAACGCTCGCCGTCATTCCGCTGATCCGCGAGTTCGGCCGTCGCGGCATCCATGTCCTGCTGACCACCGGCACCGTCACCTCGGCAGCTCTGGTGGAAAACCGCCTCGGCAACGAGGTTATCCATCAATATGTGCCGCTCGACATCAAGTTCGCCATCAAGCGTTTCGTCAATTACTGGCGCCCGGATGCGGCGATTACCGCCGAGTCCGAAATCTGGCCGACCACGATCGCCGAGCTCAACCGTCGCCACATCCCGCAGATCCGCGTCAACGCCCGTATTTCCGATCGTTCGTTCGATCGCTGGAAAGGCTATTCCGGCATAGCCGAACAGCTTTTCGGCAAGATGGCACTGGTTGTTGCCCGCTCCGAGGTCGATGCCGAGCGTTTTCGTGATCTCGGCGCCTGGCCGGTCACCGTTTCCGGCAACCTGAAGGGCGATACCGATCCGCCGCCGGCTGATCCTGCCGTCGTCGAAACCTACCGGGCGCAGATCGGCAACCGCAAGACATGGGCCGCCATCTGCACCTTCGATGGCGAGGAAACCGCAGCCGCCACCGTTCACCGTGCGCTCAAACCCCGCAATGGCCAGCTCACCATCATCGTGCCGCGCCATCCCGAGCGCGGCGATGCCATCGAGACCATGCTGACCGAGCAGGGCCTGAAGGTCGCCCGTCGTTCCCGAAACGATGTCATCACGCCGGACACCGATATCTTTCTCGGCGACAGTATCGGCGAGATGGGCATGTATCTGCGCCTCACCGAAGTCTCCTTTGTCGGCCGCTCGCTGACGGCCGAAGGCGGGCAGAACCCGATCGAGTCGGCCATGCTCGGCTGCGCGGTTCTCTCCGGCAGCAATGTCCAGAATTTCCGCGAAACCTATCAGCAGCTGATCCGCAAGGGTGGCGCGCGCATGATCCGCGATAACGAAATGCTGGCCAAGGCCGTGCATTACCTGCTGACCAACGATATTGCCCGCCGCAACATGATCGATGCCGGCCAGGAGGCCATTCAGGACATGCGCGGCGCGCTGTCTGCCACCGTCAAGGCGCTGGAACCCTATATCAATCCGCTCGCCGTTTCCGCTGCCCTGCAGCCCAAGACCGCGGCGCAGTAAAACAGCATGGGCAATCGGGATTTCTCCGCGATCAAGGCTATCCTGTTCGACAAGGACGGCACGCTTCTGCGCTACGACGAAAGCTGGGGGCCGGTGAACCGCGAGGCGGCCCGCATTGCCGCCGCCGGTGATGCCGTGCTCGAACCCGCACTTCTTTGCGCAGGCGGCATGGACGAAGCCTCCGGCCACACCCGCGCCGACAGCCTGTTTGCCGCCGGCAGCGCCGCCGATATCGCCCGCGGGCTTGTTGCTGCCGGTTCGCCGCTGGATGCAGTCGATCTTACGCAAAAGCTCGACGCGCTCTTCCTGCGATCTGCCGAATATTCCGTGCCGGCCGCCGATCTTGCCGGTTATTTTGGACGGCTGAAGGCGCGTGGCCTCAAGCTCGGCGTCGCCTCCAGCGATAACGAGGCCGCCATCCGCGCCACCGCCGAGCGTTTCGATTTTGCCGGATATCTCGATTTTGTCGCGGGTTACGACAGTGGCCATGGTGTGAAGCCGGAACCGGGCATGCTTTTGGCATTTGCCCGTGCGGTCGGTGTGGAACCGGCCGAGGTCGCCATGGTCGGCGACAACAAACACGACATGCATGTCGGGCAATCGGCAGGGTCAGGCCTGAACGTTGCGGTGCTGACCGGCACCGGCACCACCGAAACATTGTCGCCGCTGGCTGATATAGTGCTTGGTGATATTACCCTGATTGAAGATCTTTTGCCGTAAATCTTGCCTTTTTAGCGGTTCTGAAGTTTTTAAGCCGGGAAACAGGCAAGAGCAGAGAGTAAAGATGGTTTCCGAAGCGCCGCCCTTCTGGTGGACAAAGGCCGATTGGCGCGCCTGGGGTCTGTCCCCGATTTCATACCTTTACGGTCGTATCGCAGGTGCCCGCATGCGCAAGGCGCGGCGCGGCAGCGTTCCCATTCCCGTGATCTGCATCGGCAATTTCACCGTCGGCGGCGCCGGCAAGACACCGACGGCGATCGCCATTGCCCGTGCCGCAATCGCGCGTGGCCTCAAACCCGGATTTCTGAGCCGCGGTTACGGCGGCTCGCTCGATGTTGTCACCGTCGTCGATCCGCATCACCACCGCGCCGATGCCGTCGGTGACGAGGCGCTGCTTCTGGCGCGCGAGGCGATGACGGTGATCTCCCGTCGCCGTGTTGATGGAGCGAAAAGGCTGGTCTCGGAAGGCGCCGATATCATCATCATGGATGACGGTTTCCAGAGTGCCCGGCTGGAACTGGATTTCGCGCTCGTCGTCATCGACAGCAATCGCGGCATCGGCAACGGCCATCTCGTGCCCGGCGGCCCGGTGCGTGCGCCGATTTCGGAGCAAATGCACCAGCTCTCGGCCATTCTCAAGGTTGGCAATGGCCCGGCCGCGGATGCGCTTGTGCGGCAGGCGGCAAGGGCGGGCAAGGCGGTGCATGTGGCATCCGTCGTGCCGCGGCCGGACCCGTCTTTGGTCAACCGTCATGTATTTGCCTATGTCGGCATTGCCGATCCGGACAAATTTTATCGCACGGTGATGAGCCTTGGCGCGGCCATCGTCGAGCGCCGCGCCTTCCCGGATCATCATTATTTTACTGAGGACGAGATCGCCGATCTTCTGAACGATGCGGCGAAGCAGGATCTTCTGCCGGTTACCACATCCAAGGACGCGGTGCGGCTGACCGGTCATTCCGGCAAGGCACAGGAACTTTCGGAAAAGACCACCGTGGTGGAAATCGACATGGTGTTCGACGATCCGCAGGCACCTGGCCACATCATCGATGCGGCCATCGCCCATTGCCGCCAGCGGCTCTTGAAGGCGAAATAATCAGGCGCGTTTCTGGTTGGGCAAAATGCCGGCGCGCTTGTCGGCTTCCAGCGATGCGGCGCAATCGGCATAGGGTTCCTGACGGGCAACGCTCCAGTAGCGCAACTCGTCGAGCGCAATATTGGCACCGGTCATGGCGCAGATGACGAACGAGCCGGATGTGATGATCTGGTAATCGCCGTCGAGGTAGCGAAGTTTTGCCTCGCGAAAACCTGCGCCTTCAAAACGGTTCATCCTGCGTCTCCTGCCGAAAATCTTTGACCCGAAAATCATGACTGGTGATTACCGCGAAGGTGAGGGGATGGGAAGGGGCTGAGGCGGCATTCGTTTTGGGGTGGATATGGTGCGGCTTGTTCAGGATATCTTCTCCCCAGCGGGGAGAAGGTGGCCCGAAGGGTCGGATGAGGGGGGCGAAGCCACATAAACGTGTTGCCGTGTGGCCCCCTCATCGCCTCGCTGGCGCTCCGGCACTTCTCCCCGATGGGGAGAAGATGTTTGCGGCGCCGTTGCCACCCACCACCCTCAACTGCGCCCGAACAACTTCTCGATATCCGTCAGCTTCAATTCGATATAGGTCGGCCGGCCATGGTTGCACTGGCCCGATCCCGGCGTCGCTTCCATGTCGCGCAACAGTGCATTCATCTCTTCCGGCTTCAAACGACGGCCCGAGCGCACCGAACCATGGCAGGCCATGGTTGCCGCCACATGTTCCAGCCGGCCCTTCAGCCCGCCCGCCGTGTTCCATTCCGCCACCTCGTCGGCAAGGTCGCGGATCAGGTCGGAGGCATCGACCTCGCCCAGCATGGCAGGTGTTTCGCGCACGGCGATCGCGCCGGGGCCGAACCGTTCGATGGCCAGCCCCAGCCGGTCGAGCGCATCGGCATGCACCATCAGCCGGTCGCAATCCTCTTCCGGCAGATCGATGATCTCGGGGATGAGCAGAACCTGCGAGGGCAGCCGGTCGGCATCCAGCGCCTTGCGCATCGCCTCGAACACCAGCCGTTCATGCGCCGCATGCTGGTCGACGATGACGAGACCGTTTTCCGTCTGCGCGACGATATAGTTTTCATGCAGCTGCGCCCTGGCTGCCCCCAGCCGGTGGCGGATCGGCGCGTCTTCGGCAATGCTCGGCGCCTCGAAACGGTCTGCCCGCGCGCTCGGCATGGTCATGGCGTCGAAACCGCTCTGGCGTTCGGCAAAACCGGTTTGCTGGAATGGACGTGACGGGGAGGTTGCCGCACTCCAAGGCTGGCTCGGCGCCGAAGAGGCAAAACGCGAGCTTGCCCAACCGCCGCCAACACCGGCAGATTGCGCAGGCTGGCCCTGCGGCTGATAGGACGGCTGATACCCGCCCGGCGCTTCCGGCCGGAATGCCCGCAACAACCCGCTTGCGCCGGTCGTTGCCGCACGATCCCCCTCGCGTGCCAAAGCCTGCCGGATCGCGCCGACGATCAGCCCGCGCACCAGACCCGGATCGCGAAAACGCACATCGGACTTGGCCGGATGCACGTTGACATCCACCAGCGCCGGATCGAGCCCGATGGAAAGCACGGCGATCGGATACCGCCCGGACGGAATGGTTTCGGCATAGGCGCCGCGAATGGCCGACAGCAGCAGCTTGTCCTGCACCGGCCGGCCGTTGACGAACATGTATTGATGGCCGGAATTGCCACGGTTGAAGGTCGGCACGCCGGCAAAACCGGTCAGCGTCACGTCCTCGCGTGCGGCATCGATCTCGATGGCATTGTCCTTGAACTCTGCGCCCAAAATCTGCGCCATGCGGGCGAGATGATCATCGCCGGTGGCCGGCAGTTCCAGCGTCGACCGGTCGGGACCCGACAGCACGAACCGCACTTTCGGGAAAGCGATCGCCATGCGCTTCACCACTTCGGTGATCGCACCGGCCTCGGCCTTTTCGGTTTTCAGGAACTTCAGGCGGGCAGGGGTGGCGAAAAAGATGTCGCGCACTTCGACAACCGTGCCGGCATTGGCCGCGGCCGGTTTGACGGCCGACGTTTTGCCGCCGACAACACTCACTTCATAACCTTCCGGCGCCCCCTGCTGGCGGCTGGTGATCGTCAGCCGCGCGACGGAGCCAATGGAAGGCAGCGCCTCGCCACGGAAACCGAGCGTGCGGATATCGTCGAGATGAACGTCGATCTTGGAGGTGCAGTGGCGGCGCACGGCAAGCTCCAGATCGGCCGAATTCATGCCGGATCCGTTGTCGATGATGCGCATCAGGCTCTTGCCGCCACCGGCCGTGGCGATCTCGATACGGGTCGCGCCGGCATCGATGGCGTTTTCGATGAGTTCCTTGGCGGCGCTGGCCGGACGCTCGATCACCTCGCCGGCGGCGATCTGGTTGATCAGCGTTTCTGAAAGCAGTTTGACTGGCATGGCGCCATTTTCCCGGATTCGTGGACGCCTGCAAAGGCCAGGCCGAAGCGGCTGGCCAAAATGCGACGATTAATTCGACTTTAAGACAAAAGCGCTACATCTGCGGCGGGTATATCATGCCTGCCGATCTTTTCCTCATTGCCTTGCGGCGATCGGGGCGCCCAAGCCGGAAACGCCGATAACCGATCCTCTAAGATCGTCACCGTCGGGCGTCAAGACAAGGGTTGAGGTGATCGACAGGTTCTGCGGTCCGGCTTTCGCCGGGGCGCCATGTGGGGTGCAGGAGACGTTTTGATGGATGATTTGACGTCTGACGACGCAAACATTCAATCCGCCATGCTGGATGTCGTTTCCGAAGCCATTTCGGGGGCGTTCCTGGTCTATGACCGCGACGACCTGATCGTTTTCGCCAGCCCGCAACTGCGCAATTTTTTCCCCACCATCATGCCCGCGCCGCGCACCCGCATGCGCGATTTTTTCGGTTCGATCCACGATACGGGCAAGCTCGCCGGCCGCGATGCGCTGAACCGGCCGCATCGTTCGCCGCTGCGCCGCGAGGACTGGGTGGCCGAGCAGATCGCCACCCTGTGGAAGGAACGCTCGGAAACGCTGGAGCGTTGCGGCGCCGAGCGCTGGATTTCCTATACCAAACGCCGCCTGTCCTCCGGTTATGGTGTGTGCATCGTCCGCGACGTGTCGGAAACCAAGAAGCGTGAAGATCAGTGGCGCGCCGATATGGAACGCGTGCAGGTCACCGAGGATATTCTCGACAATCTGCCGGTGCCGGTGCTCGTCAAGGACCGCAATTTCCAGTTCGTCGCCGTCAACAAGGCGGCCTGTGATCTCTACGGCCTGCCGGCCACCGCCATTCTCGGCCGTCGCCTGTCGGACCTGCACAGGACCGATCTCGTCGAGCGTCTGGACGACACCGCCCGTCAGGTGATGGACACCGGCCTCACCATCGTCACGCCGGAACAGATGATCCGCGCCGATGGCCGCGAGGCCTCGATCGTTACCAGCCGGTATCGCATCGGCAAGCCGGGCCGGTATTTCGTCGTTTCCGTCATTCAGGATATTTCGGCGCTTGCCGATACCGAATTTGCGCCGCCGCCGGCCGACATGCCCCCCAGCCTCGATTTCTCCGAGGCTGGCGTCATCTCGTCCCATGCCAGCGGCCGCCGACCGCCATCGCCGCCGATGCACATTCCCGAAAACACCAGAATACTGGTGGCGACCGCCGAGGATGAACTGGCGGCAGCAGCGATTGCCAGCTTGCAAAAGGCGGGTGTCGATTGCTCACGGGTGACGAGCCATGCCGAACTGGAAATCTTTCTCGATATCGCCGCCGATGCCAAGGTCATTGTCGATCTCGTCGTCATCGACAGCGCCATGGAGATCGGCTGCATCGAGACAGCCGGCCAATACGGCATCGACGTGCTGGCTCTCGAACCCTTCCAGATGCGCGGCGAACTGATTACCGCCATCGAACGCCATCTCGGCGAGACACGCAGTGCGCAGTCTCAGACCGTGCAGGCGGAAGACGAGCCGCAGATCGAAGACCAGGGCGACTGGCAGATTTCCGGCCAACAGCAGATCGATGTGCTGGTCGCCGAAGACAATGCCGTCAACCAGATCGTCTTTTCGCAGATCCTCGAAGGCCTCGGTTATCGTTATGTCATCGCCACGGATGGCGAAGAGGCGGTGCGGATCTGGCAGGAACAGAAGCCGCGCGCCGTGTTGATGGATATCACCCTGCCGAAGCTGAACGGTTTCGAAGCCACCCGTCGCATCCGTGATCTGGAAGGCGGCTCCGGTGCCACCGTCGTCATCGGCGTCCTGCAACCGGCATTCGAAAACGATCGCGAACAGTGTCAGCAGTCCGGCATGGATGCGGTCATCATCAAGCCGGTCAGCAGCGATGCCGTCGAGGCGGTGTTCACGGCGCTGGGCATGGGCGGCGAAGAAGAAAAGGCGCAGAACCGGTCGGTTTGATCAGCTGTGCATCCGCACGCTGAAGTTTTCTTAATCTTTTCGTCTCATCCTCCTTTCAGCCAGAAGGTGATACGGGATCATGAAATGAAATTGGCAGGCGCCCAGTTGCCTCAGGTCAGCCAGAACGAGTTGCAGGCCATGGCCTACAGCGACCCGCTGACAGGGCTCGGCAATCGTTACCGCCTGCGTGACAAGGTGCGCATGCTGGCGGCCGAACGCGCCGACGATCCTGCACCCTTTGCCATCTGCATCGCCAATCTCGACGGTTTCAAACCCATCAACGACCTGTTCGGCGCCGAAGCCGGCGACGAGATCCTCTGTCAGGTCGGCCATCGCCTCAAAGCTTGCATTCCCGACGGCGCCACCGTCACCCGTCATGACGGCGACGAGTTTGCCTTCGTGTTTCCGCTGGTCTTCGAAAAGAACGGTGCCGAGCGCATCGGTCAGATGATCAAGGATGTGCTGTCTGCTCCCTACGATCTCGGCGATCGCAATGTGCGCCTGTCTTCTTCCTTCGGTTTTGCCATCTATCCCTTTGCCGGTGAGGAATTCGAGGATCTTTTGAAAAGCGCCGAAACCGCGCTTTACCGCTCCAAACGTCGTGGCCGTGGCCAGATCACCGTCTATTCCCAGGAAATCGCCCAGGAAATGAAGCGCGCCACGCAGCTGGAACAGGCACTGCGCAACGCCATCATCGCCGATGCGGTCGATGTGCATTTCCAGCCGATCGTGCGCCTGCGCGATGGCGCCGTGCTCGGTTTCGAGGCGCTGGCCCGCTGGATCGACCCCGATCTCGGTTTTGTTTCGCCCGCCGCCTTCGTGCCTTTGGCGGAAGAGCGCGGGTTCATCGACGCGCTGTCGGAAACGCTGCTGCGCAAGGCGGCGGAAGCAGCACTTTCATGGCCACGCGAACTGTTCCTTTCGTTCAATCTCTCCTCGGCGCAGCTGATGGATCCCGGCACGGCGCAGTCCATGCTGCAAACGCTTGCCCGCGTCGGTCTCGATCCCAACCGCGTCGAGCTGGAAATCACCGAAACCGCGGTGATGACCTCGGCCGACACCGCCCACCGCATCATCACCGAATTGCGTCAGGCCGGTGTGCGCATCTCGCTCGATGACTTTGGCACCGGCCAGTCCAGCCTTGGGCGGCTGCGTGATTTCACCTTCGACAAGGTCAAGATCGACCGCGCCTTCGTGTCGCGCATCACCACCGACCGCGCCTCCGAACATATCATCAAGGCGATCGTCGCCATGTGTGATGGCCTTGACCTTCAGGTGGTCGCCGAAGGTATCGAGCAGATTGGTGAGGCTGAAAAGCTGAAAGCGCTCGGCTGCGGCATGGGGCAGGGTTATTATTACGGCCGCCCGGCCGACAGCATGGCGACGCTGCGTTATCTCGAAGCGCATTACCGCGAATTCGCCCGCATCGAGCGCATCACCGCCTGATCTCAGCTCACGAAAAAAGGGCGATGCCAAAGCACCGCCCTTCGAATGGGACCGATAACGTGTCCCTCAGTCCAGCATGCAAAACCGTTATGGCTTGGCAGGCGTTGCCGGGGTAGTGGCGTTACCGGCCGGAGCCGCCGGAGTTTCCGGACCCGTTGTCGACGACGTGGTCGTCGTATCGGTGCCGGACGTTGCTGCGGTCTGCTGTTCGGCCAGCGTCATGAATTTTGGCGCCGACTGCAGCGATTCTGCCGTTTCCGTGGTGGTCAGGCGCACGCTGTTGTCTTCACGCGACACGGTCAGCTTGTCCATCGGAATGGCGACGTTCTTTTCGCCGATACCAAGGAAGCCGCCGACACCTACCACGGCTGCAACAACACCGCCATTTTCTTCCATGATCAGGTCGTTCACATCGCCGATGCTCTTGTCTTCGGCGTTATAGATCGACTTGCCCATGTAATCGCTGGCGGCAACCTGGGTGGCAGCCTGTTCTGTCAGATAGGTACCGGAAGCGGCACCCGCATCAGCAGAGGTTGCGGAAGGCATTGCCGGCTTTGCCATCGTATCGGCCGGTGCCGACTGTTCGGCCGGAGCAGCCGGTGCCGGGGTGGCAGTCTGGGCGAATGCCGGAGCAATCGCGGTGGATGCCATAAGGGCTGCGGCTGCCATCGTGCTAAGGAACTTGCTCATATCAAACCTGCCTTTCTCGTGTGGGCGGCGCGGCGTCTTGAAGGAAGATCGCCTTGCCGGATCGCTAGGAGAATGGCCGGAGAGCAGGATTGGTTCCGATTTTAATGATTAAAAAATAGGCGGAAAAATGCGGAACAATTCATCATTCCGCAAGTTAGGTCGCACCAACCCGTATGAAAAATTCGGCGCGATGAAGAGGCCAGAAGCGCCCGCGGCCGTCATCCTCGGCGTTGTGCCGAGGATCTGCTAACTTCATGATCGGCGTGGTTAGATCCTCGGGACAGGCCCGAGGATGACGCGGCGATCGAACTTCAGAGCAGGTAATCCGGCTCGAAACGGCCTTTGACGTTGATGCCGAGATCGATCAGGTTGCCGGCTTTCGGGTCTGCCTTGCGGGCTTCATCGTCCATTCCCTGCCAGGCGGATGTCACCAGCAGGCGTTCGGCATCTTTTCCGAAAAACGCCGGGCAGCTGGGCTGTTTCACCGGTACCTCGTAGCGGGCGAGCAGCGTGCCGTCGGGCGCATAGCTGTCCACCACGCCGGCACCCCAGCGCGCATTCCAGATCTTTCCTTCGGCGTCGCAGACCGCACCGTCCATCCCGCCCGGCTTGCCGTTGTTGTCGATCAGCACGGAAGGTTCGCCGGTCGGCAGGCCGGTGGCGGCATCGAGGTCCACGCGCATCAGCCGGTTGATCTTGGTATCGACGAAATAACCGGTGGCGCCATCCGGCGAAAAGCAGATGGCGTTAGTGATGCTGATATTGCCAAAAAGTTTTGTCACCGTGCCCCTGGCGACATGATAGATCGCGCCGGCCCCATCTTCGGCCTTGCGGCCCATCGTGCCGATCCACAAGGCACCGGACTGATGCACGCGGCCGTCATTGGAGCGGTTGCCGGGTTTTTCCGGCTCCAGTTCCAGATAGGGCGAAAATTCGCCGCTCACCGTATCGCGGATGAAAAGCCCCTTGTCGGAGGCGATCAGCTGCCGGCCGGTATCGATGCGGGCCAGCACGCTGCCCATGAACGGCAGGGTATGAACGCGGGTTTCGCCGCTTGCCGTATCGAGTTCATGCAGTTCCGAGCCAACGATGTTGAACCACCAGGCCTTAGCCGTATGCGGATCAAAAGTCGGGCCTTCACCAAGCTCGCTTGTGGCAGCCGAAAGAACGGAACCCTTGAACGGAATGATCTCTGCCGTCATGCCTCAGCCTCCCTTTTTCGCAGCGATGGCCGCATCATAGGCGGCGATCGTCACCTTGGCGCGCTCGCCGACTTCGGCCGCGCTCATGCCCGGCTTGTAGAGGCTGGAGCCGAGACCGAAGGCCAGAATGTTGGCATTGACGTATTCGCCAAAGTTGGCGTCGGAAACACCACCGACGGCGGCGATCACCAGTTCCGGCGGCAGCACGGCGCGGATCGCGGTAATGCCCGATGGGCCGAGCACGCTGGCGGGGAAAAATTTCAAACCCGTCGCACCGGCCTTCGCCGCTGCCAACGCCTCCGTTGCGGTAAACACGCCCGGCAGCGTCACCATGCCCTTGGCGGCGGCAGTTTCGATCACCGCCGGTTCCACATTCGGGCTCACCATCAGTTTGCCGCCTGCCGCTTCCAGCGAATTCACCTGCTCGACCGAAAGCACCGTGCCCGCACCGATCAGCACGTTTGCCGGCGCCAGTTTCGCCGCCGTCTCGATCGAGCGGAACGGATCGGGCGAGTTGAGCGGGATTTCGATCGCCGTAAAACCGGCCTCGATCAGCGTGCCGACCACGGCCTCCGCTTCTGTCGGTTTCAGGCCGCGAAGAATGGCCACCAGCGGGTGCTGCATCTGCGGAAACGGTACTCGGGTCATGGTCATGTCCTTATGCTCTATTGCCAAAAACGCTGCTGGCCGCCTGCGAAAGGCCGCGGCGCACCGCTTCGTCGGCGTCGATCGTGTTGTAGGGAAGATTGAGCGCATCGAAGGCCGCTTCGTAAAGCGCCTGAAGATGGCCGGACGCGATCAGCCTGATCGGCGCGTCGAGCTTTTTGCGCTGCCAGCCATCCGCCATGCCGCCGGCAATTTCCGCGCCGATCAGCGTGCCGGACAGGCGCGCGGCGGCACCGGTGGCATCCAGCCCGTCCAGCAACTGGCCGGAGCGTACGGTGAAGACCAGATTGGTGGCGCGGGCCGGCTGCGCGAATACCGCCTTGATCGCCGCCAGAAACACCGGATGGCTGCCATCGAATGTTTCGGCATCGGTCAGCGCATGTTGCAGGATCGAGTTTTTCGAAATGACGTCAAACAGTTCGCCGGTCATGAAGCTGGCAAAACCCGTCACCGTATCGCCCGAAAGCCGCACCCATTTCGAATGGGTGCCCGGCATGCAGAACAGTTGCTCGCCGGTCACGCTTTCATCGCGTGCGCCAAGCAGCTGGGTTTCTTCGCCGCGCATCACATCCGGAGCCACGCCGCGCTGGGCAATGCCGGGCAGGATGCGGATATCGCGGTTCGGATCAGGCACGATGGCGGCCGCCGTCAGCACCTTCGGCAGGGCGGCGGGCACATCCACATAACCGGCTTCCACCCAGCCCTGCCGCGCACCGGCCATGCCGCAGATGATCACCGGCAGGTTTTTTGGCGCAGAAAGAGCGGCCAGATGGTTTTCGAGAATGTCGGAAAAGCCGGTTCGGGCAGCAGTGGTCATGCCTTCGCCGCTGCGGCGTTCGCCGAGCACTGTGCCCTCGGCATCGATCAGCCACAGGCGAAAACTGCTGGTGCCCCAGTCAACGGCGGCATAGGCGGGCAAGCTGGTCACAAAATTCCTCCATCGACGATAATCCATTGGGCGGTCATGGCGGCGGATGCCGATGACGCCAGAAACAGGGTCGGGCCGGCCAGATCCTCGGCCACCAGCATGCGCTTCAGGCACTGGCGCTCGATCATCGCGGCGATCGACTGATCCGTCAGCCACAGACGCCTCTGCCGTTCGGTGACGATCATGCCCGGCAATATGGCGTTGACGCGGATATTGTCAGGCCCCAGCCGCCCGGCAAGGCTTTTGGTCAATCCGAGAATACCGGCCTTGGCGGTGGCATAGGCCGGCAGTTCGCCCATGTTGAGCATGAAGGCGATCGACGAAAAATTGACGATCGCGCCGCCGCCCTGTGCGCGCATATGCGGCACCGCCGCCTGTGCAGCAAAAAACACCGGCTTCAGGTTCACCGCAAGGTTTTCGTCCCAATAGCTGTCGGTGACGGTTTCCAGATCGTGCCGGTCGTCGCGGGCGGCATTGTTGACCAGCACATCCAGCCGGCCGAGCCGTTCTGCCGCCTCATTGACCGCGCCTTGCGCGGCGGCGACGTCGGAAAGATCGGCCTCGATGAAATGCACGGGATGCTGTGACGTGGCCGACAGCGCTTCTGCCAAGGCCCGGCTTTCCTCCACCGCGATATCGATGAATGCCACGCGCGCGCCTTGTGCGGCAAAGGCCGTGGTCAGCGCCGCACCGATGCCGGAGCCGCCGCCGGTGATGAGAACGCCACGTCCGGCCAGATCGGGATATTGGGCGACAGATGTCGACACGGGTCTCCTCCCAGAAACTCCAGTCCAATCAGTTCCATTAAATGGAACAGTGTTTGATTATTTGGAATAAGTCGGCTATGCCGGTAAAATTGTCAAGCCAGATTGCCGGGGATGCGGGTGGACGAAAAGGGTTTGCAGGCTGCGGCAAAAGGCACGCCACCGGCTGTCGATACCGGCACGCTCGGCAAGGCGATGGCGCTTGTCGAGATGGTGGCGGATGCGCCCGAACCTCTGCGCTTCACCGACATCCTCAATGCATCGGGCCAGCCGCGCGGAACGCTGCATCGCCAGTTGCGGCATCTGCTGGAAGAAGGGCTGATCGAGACCGATCGTGATGGCGCTTATGTGCCCGGCCTGCGCCTGTTGCGGCTTGCCTCGCGCGCATGGTCGCGCAACGAATTCCGCAAACTTGCCGCGCCGCATCTGCAGGTGCTGCACGAGGCGACCGGCGAAACCGTGCATCTGGCGCTGCTGCGCGGCGCCGACGTGATCTATCTCGACAAGGTAGAGGCGCGCCAGGCGGTGCGCATGCATTCGCTGATCGGCAATGCCTCACCGGCCTATTGCACCGGCGTCGGCAAGGCGGCGCTTTCGACGCTGACGGATGAGGAGGTTCGCGGCCGCCTCAAAGGCGTTGCGTTCGAGCGTTTTACCGACAGCACCCATGTCGATCTTGTGTCGCTTCTGTCAGATCTGCGCGAGATCAGACAGCGCGGTTTTGCCTATGATCTGGAAGAACATCAGCCGGGTATTCGTTGTGTCGCCGCATCGATCTGTGTGGCCGGGCAGAATATACTTGCCGGTGTTTCTGTCACGGCACCGGCCTATCGTATCGGGGAGGGCGTGCTGGACGGGTGGTCCGGCCCGCTTCGGGCTGCCGCAGAAGCGATCACGCGGGATGTTCGGGCAGGTCTGGCGCCGCGACGCTAACTATATCCGCTCACTTCCGCGTAATTCGCGAGAAAAAATACAACAAATGTTTGCAAAACTAATCATGTGTCATCATTGTCGATCGCATTGCGAATAGAGTGATAATCGTCTCACGACGAACGAACGAACGAAAAAGTCGAATGGGGGCGCTTGGGTTCGGCTGCAGGTTCTGCGTGACCGAGTGACGGCGAAAAAGAAAAAAATGAGACAAGTAGACATGGAAAATCTGGGCGAGCCTGGAAACGGGGGCGTCGATATTGCCGAAATTCCTGCGCTGAAAACACAGTTCGATCTCTTCCGCTTCATGAAGCGGTTGACGGAGACCTATCGGCAGCGGGCATTCATGGTGATGAACCTGCCGGCGGCGACGGCGACGGAACTGGCGGGCAACACCATCATCACCAACTGGCCGGCGGAATTGTTGACGGCGTTCGATCAGGGCAGAATGTTGACCAGCAGCACCCTGGTACGCAAGCTGCGGCGCACCTCGGCACCATTCGCCTATGATCTCGATCAGGTCACCAAGGCCAGCGGCAATGCCGTGGCCAAGGCCATGTTCGAGCGCTTCAATCTGGTGCGGGGCGGCTATTTCCCGGTCCACGACATTTCCGGAAACCGAGGTGTCGTTTCGATCATAGGCGACGGCCCGGCTTTCTCCAGGCAGCAGATGATGGAGTTGAGTTATATCTCAATCCACGTCTTCGAGCGTCTGTCGGATATCCGCAGCCTCGATGTGCGGGTGGCCGAACAGTTGAGCGACCGCGAACTGGATTGCCTGAACTGGACCGCAGCCGGCAAGACCAGCAGCGAGATCGCCGGCATTCTCGGCCTCTCCGAGCACACCGTGAACCACTATCTCAACCGCGCCACCAAGAAACTCGATACGGTCAACCGCACCCAGGCGGTGGCCAAGGCGCTGCGTGTCGGGCTGATCAAATAGGAAGCGTGTGCGCCGCAGCAGAAAGCGTCATTCTGCTTAAAAAACAGACGCATCCCGCAATGCACAGTTTGCAATGCGCAAAAAGTAATAAGGGTCTAGAATTAACTTTCTGATTTAAAAGACAATTTTTGCTATTGTACAAACTGGCACGTTCCCTGCATTATAGAGGTCAGGTCCAGAGGGGACTGGAAGCGCACCAAGAGGCGCGACAAGAAGAAAAAGCCGCCGTCGGCTTCCAGCGCGCCTTAAATGGCCTTGCGCGGAAGCTGGCGGCGGTTTTTTTATCGCCCTGTTTATTTGGCGGCTCTCCTTTATTTGCTTACCCGCAATCACGAACTATAAGCCGGACTGTATAGCGGCAGTGATCCGCGCAGCGCTGATGCGGACCATTACGCGTGAAGACCATGAGGAGCGGCCATGACAGACGTCACCAAAGAACAGGTTCTGGAAACGCTGTCGAAAGTGCGCGGGCCGGATCTTGAGGGCGATATCGTTTCGCTCGGCATGGTCTCGGATGTCTTCATCTCCGATGCAAAAGTCTATTTCTCCGTCAGCGTTCCGGCTGAGCGCGCCAAGGAGCTGGAACCGTTGCGGGCTGCGGCCGAACGCATCGTCAAAGGCATTCCCGGCGTGAAGGGCGTGCTCGCCACGCTGACCGCCGACCGCAAGGCCGGTTCCGCGCCGCCACCGCGCCCGCAAGCCGCGCCCTCCGGCCAAGCCCACCCGCATCCGCCGGCAGGCGGCGCTCCGGCCAAGCCCGCCAAATCGGGCGTGCCCGGTGTCGGTGCCATCATCGCCGTGGCCTCGGGCAAGGGCGGCGTCGGCAAGTCCACCACCGCCGTCAATCTGGCGCTCGGTCTTCTGGCCAATGGTTTGCGCGTCGGCCTGCTCGATGCCGATATCTATGGCCCGTCTGTGCCACGTCTGTTGAAAATCTCCGGTCGTCCCGAACAGATCGATGGCAAATACATCAAGCCGATGGAAAACTATGGCCTGAAAGCCATGTCGATGGGTTTTCTCGTCGACGAGGAAACCGCGATGATCTGGCGCGGCCCGATGGTGCAGTCGGCGCTGTTGCAGATGCTGCGCGAAGTCGCCTGGGGTGAACTCGATGTTCTCGTGGTCGACATGCCGCCGGGCACCGGCGATGTGCAACTGACCATGGCGCAGCAGGTGCCGCTGGCCGGCGCCGTCATCGTCTCGACCCCGCAGGATCTGGCGCTGATCGATGCCCGCAAGGCCGTCAACATGTTCCGCAAGGTGGAAATCCCGCTTCTCGGCATCGTCGAGAACATGAGCTATTTTCTCGCCCCCGATACCGGCAACCGCTACGACATTTTTGGCCATGGCGGCGCGAAAGCCGAAGCGACGCGCATCGGCGTGCCTTTCCTCGGCGAGGTGCCGCTGACGATGGAAATCCGCGAACGCTCCGATGCCGGCACGCCGGTGGTGGCCGCCGTACCGGATGGCCCCTCGGCTGCGATCTACCGCGATATCGCCACGGCGGTCTGGGCGCAGGTGTCCGGTCGCCCGCAGCGCAAGGCGCCGGCGATCGTGTTTGAGTGATGTGTAAGGGGAGGGCGGCAACCGTCGTGTTTGCAGCAAGTCCCCCTCTGGCCTGCCGGCCATCTCCCCCACAAGGGGGGAGAAAACTTGTGGCAACCGCCTGCCTCAATTGAGCTTCGGCGGTCAGGCTGGGTTAAGCCCTCCCCCTTGTGGGGAGGGTGGGGAGGGGTTTTGTTACTCGGAGCGTTTCCTTATGGAACCGTCCTTCGTTTTTACCGTTTTCGCATCCGCTGACGCCGTGGAGAAACTATCTTGATCAATGCCTATCATTCCCACGGTTCGGTCACGCCGATGGCAATCGAGAGCAATCAGACCACGCTCGCCGACGATATCGTCTGGCTCGATCTGCTCGATCCGACGCCGGAAGAGGATCGCTATGTCGAGCAGCTGCTCGGCATCCAGGTCCCGACCCGCGCCGAGCTGAAGGATTTTGAGCCTTCCAGCCGGCTCTATATCGAAAAGAATGCCGTCTATATGACCGCCTCGCTGGTCTGGAAGGCCGATTCCGACAGTCCCGAAATCACCGATATCGCCTTCATCCTCACCGGCGGCAGGCTGGTGACGGTGCGTTATGCCGATCCAAAGTCGTTCAAGCTGTTTACCGCCGAATTGTGCCGCAAACCCGCCGAGGCGCCGTGGGTGGGCAAGATGCTGCTTGCTCGCCTGCTGGAAACCATCGCCGATCGCACCGCCGAAATCCTCGAGAGCGCCGTCCTGCATATCGACGAACTGTCGAAGGACATTTTTCGCCCGCGCGCCACGCGCCGGCCGCCGCAGTTTCTCGAAAACAAGCTCGCCGATATCGCCGCCCACCACCGACTGATCAGCAAGGTGCGTGACAGTCTCGGTTCGCTGTCGCGCATGCTGACATTTTTGCTCAATGTGCCGCAGATCCATCACCACCCGGAAATCGAGGATCTCTGCAAGACAGTGGCGCATGACATTGCGACGCTGTCGGAACATGCCGGTTTCGTGTCCAGCAATATCGGTTTTCTTCTCGATGCCTCGCTCGGCCTGATCAGCGTCGAGCAGAATTCCATCATCAAGATCTTTTCCATCGCCTCGGTCGTGTTCCTGCCGCCGACATTGGTCGCCTCCATCTACGGCATGAATTTCGAACATATGCCGGAACTCAGCTGGACGATCGGTTATCCGCTGGCACTTCTCGGCATGGTGCTTTCCGCCATCATTCCGTTTTTCTTCTTCCGCTGGAAAGGCTGGCTGTAAGCCCGTCCTCTAGCCGATAACCACACGGTTTTCCTTCACATTTCTGCCCATTATGCGGCGTGGCGAAAAGGTCGCGCCGCGCTGACGTTTATGTGAGATCGCTAAAACCCCAGCGTTTGCAGGGGCTCCCCACGGCCGCGTTAACCGCTCATCAAGGTTAATGATTCATCTTCAAGGCATCGATTTGCCTTTCAGCCTGCCATACGGCCTGTTGCCTTGGAGTACCCGGTTTTGCGTTCGATCAGCGTTTTGCGTCGCAAGTCCTCGTTCCGTATGGAAGGGTGGACATCCCCCGCCGTTTTTGGCCTTGCCGCCTGGCTCGTGTTTCCCGCCGTTCCGTCGAATGGCGATCTCACCGATCTTCTGTCCGGTTTCGAGCGTGACGGTGCCCAGTGGCGCATGGTCATGACCAATTCGCCGGCCGGTTCCATCCACAATGCCGAACTGGCGTTTCCCAATGCCACGGGCAAATTCGGTGACGCCGGCATGCAATTGCCCGATGGCCGCAAGGTTGCCTTTGTCGGCAATGGCAAGGCGAATGCGGAAAAGGACAATCCCGGCGACGGCACGACCGACGAGGAGCGCGTCAACCGCGGTGCCAAGAAGGGTCGCGTGCTGGCGGTGGAGCGTATGCAGCCGCCAAAGGCCTTTACCGCCGGCTCCGTTCTGCAGCGCACCAGCTATCTGTTCAGCCAGCCCGAAAAGGGCACGGAAAAGGTCGCCTTCGCCAAGCCCAAGAAGGGCGAAAAGGCCGTCGAGCTTGCCGCCTTCTATTTCCGCAAGAAGGAAGACAAGGTGATCGAGGGCGGCATGGACCCGATGATCGCCAAGCTGGTCACCAACAGCAATCCGGATATTCTCGCCACCGCCTATGCGCCGGCAAAGCCTGATTATTCCCGTCAGTCGCCTTTCGACGCCATCCTCAACGATCCGTCGAAATCCGATCCGAATGCCGGCCGGTTCGTGCCGGAAATCGGCCCGAAGGACCACGCCTGGGCGGCAACGGCGCTGCCCGCCGCAGCCTTTTCGCCCAAGGAACAGCAGTGCCTCGCCTCCGGCATCTATTTCGAAGCGCGCGGAGAATCGGTCAAAGGGCAGGCGGCTGTCGCCCAGGTCATTCTCAACCGCGTGCGCAACCCGGCCTATCCCGATACGATCTGCGGCGTGGTTTACCAGAACGAGGATTGGCGCAACCGCTGCCAGTTCTCCTTCGCCTGTGACAACATCAAGGATCGTGTCCGCTCCGAGGAACACTGGAAGATGGCCCGCGAAGTCGCCATGGCCGTCACCGCCGGCAAGATCTGGCTGACGGAAGTCGGCTCCGCCACCCATTATCACGCCGTTTACGTGCGCCCCGGCTGGGCCCGTTCCATGCAGAAGGTGGGTCGCATCGGACTGCATGTGTTCTACCGCACCCATGGCGGCGGCTGGAGCTGAGCCGCGGCCGACCTGCGACCGATTCCCTCGCAAACTTGGCTCCTCCTCTCCCGAAAACGACTAAAGCACTGATT
Organism: Neorhizobium sp. JUb45; assembly: GCF_004343585.1. Taxonomy (GTDB): domain Bacteria; phylum Pseudomonadota; class Alphaproteobacteria; order Rhizobiales; family Rhizobiaceae; genus Neorhizobium. The sequence continues at coordinate 264,372 of NZ_SLYW01000002.1, forward strand.
TCCATCGGTTAATTTGTACTGGATGAAGCGTCTGCAACGCCTTGACTATGAGGGCGGGCAAAACTATGTTGCGGCGACTTCAAAACGGGCCTTCAGGCGCGATTTCCTCGGGCCCAGGCATCTCTGGACCGGCTTGCCGGGACGGGATGGGGAGAGGATGACGCGAATGACGGACGACCGGGACGAAGGTCTGGAGCAGCGCCGAAAGCGCTTGACCGCGGAACTTGCGGGAAAGCGTGTGGACGACGCGGCAGGGGTGGCGAGGGAAGAGCAGTCGGAGGCAAGCCGCAAAGGCATGGCTCTCGGACTGAAAATATCCTCCGAATTCATAGCTGCGATCGCGGTTGGCGCTATGCTGGGCTACGTCCTCGGACTGGTTTGGCCGGCTTCGAAGCCGTGGGGGCTGATCATTCTGCTCCTTCTTGGTTTCTGTGCCGGTGTGCTGAATGTGCTTCGTTCAGTTGGAATGGTGGCGCCGTCACCGTTTTCCGACAAGGACGGAACAGGTAAAGACTGAAAAGAAGCGGCGCGAGCCGTTTCACATGAAGAGAATACAAAGCGCGGTATGCGCGGCGAAGGAAGAGGGTAAGCGGTGGCAAACGATCCGATCCATCAGTTCCAGATCTCCAAGATCGTTCCGATCGAGATCGGCGGCGTCGACCTGTCGTTCACCAATGCATCGCTGTTCATGGTCGCCACCGTCGCGGTTGCCACCGGCTTCCTGTATTTCGCATCCGCCTCCAAGAGCCTGATCCCGGGTCGTGCGCAGTCGGTTGCCGAAATGTCCTATGAATTCATCGCCAACATGCTGCGCGAAGGCGCAGGCAGCCACGGCATGAAATTCTTCCCGCTGGTCTTTTCGCTGTTCATGTTCGTTCTGACTGCGAACCTGCTCGGCATGTTCCCGTATTTCTACACGATCACCAGCCAGGTCATCGTCACCTTCGCACTGGCCCTTCTGGTCATCGGCACGGTCGTCGGTTACGGCTTCTACAAGCACGGCCTGCATTTCCTCAAGGTGTTCGTGCCGTCGGGCATTCCGGGCGTGCTTCTGCCGCTGGTCGTGCTCATCGAAATCATTTCCTTCCTGTCGCGTCCGATCTCGCTCTCCGTTCGTCTTTTCGCGAACATGCTCGCAGGTCACATCACGCTGAAGGTTTTTGCAGGCTTCGTTGCTTCGCTCAGCACGCTCGGCGCGCTTGGCATCGGAGGCGCGATCCTGCCGCTCATCATGACCGTCGCTCTGACCGGTCTCGAATTCCTCGTCGCCTTCCTCCAGGCCTACGTCTTCGCGGTACTGACTTGCATGTACCTCAACGACGCAGTTCACCCCGGCGGGCACTAAGGATAACTACCCATTGGCGTCCTGAAGGCGTCAGTCATCAGCCGCAACACCCATTCTAAGGAGATCATCATGGAAGCGGAAGCAGCAAAGTTCATCGGCGCAGGTCTCGCTTGCTTTGGTATGGCCGGCACGGCCCTCGGCCTCGGCAACATCTTCGGCAGCTACCTCTCTGGCGCCCTGCGCAACCCGTCTGCCGCTGACAGCCAGTTCGGCCGTCTGGTATTCGGCTTCGCCGTTACGGAAGCTCTGGGCATCTTCTCGCTGCTCATCGCGCTCCTGCTGCTTTTCGCAGTTTAATTCGCGGCGAACTGATTGCATACGGATGGCGGCGGCTCCTTTGAGGGTGGCCGCCATCTTCGATATTCGAATTCCACCTGGAGGTGATGATGCTCGTGACACCGGCACATGCGCAGACCGCGCCGGACGCCACACAGACGCCGGTTGCACCGGGCGCCGCTCCTGCGGCCGAAGTGCATACCGAAACTGGTGTTGCTCATGATGGCGCCCATGCTGGCGGCGTATTCCCGCCTTTCGACAGCGCCCATTTTGCTTCGCAGCTTCTGTGGCTCGTCATCACTTTCGGCCTGTTCTTCCTTCTGATCCAGAAGGTTCTCGGCCCGCGTCTCGCAGCGATCCTGACGGATCGCCATGACCGCATCGCCGCCGATCTTGCCGAAGCCGGCCGCATGCAGGCCGAAGCCGATGCAGCCGTCGAGACCTACGAAAAGGAACTGGCAGCTGCACGCGCCAAGGGCGCTGGCATTGCCGATGCAGCCCGCGAAGCCGCCAAGACCAAGGCAGCCGCCGACCGCGCCGCAATCGAAGCGGAACTCTCCGCCAAGCTTGCAGCCGCAGAAGCCAGCATTGGCGAGATCAAGGCCAAGGCCTTTGCAAACGTCGGCGATATCGCTTCCGAAACAGCATCGGTCATCGTCGACCAGCTGATCGGCGCCAAGGCCACCGATGCCGAGATCAAGACCGCGGTCACTGCCGCCAAGCAGGGAGCCTGATCCATGGCTTTTGACGCAACATTTTACGCTCTCGTCGGCCTGATCCTTTTCCTCGCGCTGATTGCCTATCTGAAGGTTCCGGGCATGATGGGCCGCTCGCTGGACAAGCGCGCCGCCAACATCCGCGAAGAGCTGGACGAAGCCAAGCGTCTGCGTGAAGAAGCCCAGGCGCTGCTGGCCGAATACCAGAAGAAGCGCAAGGAAGCCGAACAGGACGCCGCCAACATCGTTGCTGCCGCCGAACGCGAAGCCGCAGCGCTGGCCGCTGAAGCAAAGCAGAAGACGGAAGAATTCGTCGCCCGCCGCAACGCGCTTTCGGAACAGAAGATCCGCCAAGCTGAAACCGACGCGATCAACTCGGTCCGCTCGGCCGCCGTCGATCTCGCAGTCGCTGCCGCCGAAAAGGTGATCGCCGCCAAGACCGATGCCGCAACGCAGAAGGCTCTCTTCTCCGACGCCGTCGCACAGGTGAAGACACGTTTGAACTGATCGCTTTGATCGGGTTTAAGTTTGAAAGCCGGGTGGTGACGCCCGGCTTTTTTGTTGTTTTGGTATGGACAAGTGTCTGACAGCACGTCGGTGCAAGCGCCTTAAATGAAGAGCGCGTCAGTTAACCTCATTGGCACAATAAACTGGTGAACCGGGCGGGTGGACAATACACACAGCGGCGCAATGTCATATCTGGCCGTTGGGAAACTCCATGAGCGTCGCAGGTTACCTGGTAAACGCCCTTTTATTGGCCTGCTTTATGCTCGGTTCGGTCAGTCCGTTTCTGCCACTGGGGCTTGCCTGGAGGGCGGCGGCCCTGGCGGCGCTGGCATTTCTGGCAGGTGAGCTTATTTCCGGACCGATTGCGGCTCCGAATATTTCGGACGCGGTAGGCGAAGCCATCAAGGCATTGTTTATGATGGCAATTGCCACGGCGATGGCAATTCGCTTCGCCATCGCCGCGGCGCTCAAATATCTCACTCTCGAATCACTGGGTTTGTTTTCAGACGCCCGCCCGTATCGATGGGTAGACTATGTGCTTCTGGCAGCGATTGGCGGTAATGCCGGCTTCTATATCACAATCAAGATTGCATCCGCATTGGGCGGAAGTTCCGGCGGTTACATGCTGGATATCAGTATTGCTGTAGCCATGGGCGTGATGGGCGTAGCGATTGCTTTTTGGCGACCGAAACATGTCTGGTTACCGGTCGGGGCCGCTTTCTGGGTTTCGGCATCCATCTCTTTTTATGGATCATGGCAAACACAAAGGATTATTGATGGAGCAGAAAAGCTTGCCGAAGGGCGCCCTTGGTGCCTGATCACACCGTCGGGATGGCGCAATCGTAGTCCCAGGATTGATGACATCGGTTTTTTCTCTCTTCGCAAAGAGAATGATGGTGCGCATTTAATTGCGCTCGTGCGCGACAAGAACAATTTTGTTGTGGCGGATTGGTCCATCCGGCAGCAACGCTTCAATAAAAGTACGCGTGGCGCCTATGGCTCCTGTTTTCCTCAAACTACTCATTCTCGAGCCTTGCTTGAGAATGACATTGAGGATCAGGTCTTTGCAATTGGGGCATACATCTTCTCTGTGCCTACGGAGCTGAGTGCCACCGCGACACCTGAAGTACTGAGAATTTCGGCTGTTGCCTCCGAAAAAAACAGGGTGGTGTTGCCCCGTGGGTTCAAAGACGCAACGCTTAGCTTCCGTGATCCAACACCACGCATTCCGCGACTTAGTAAGCCGCTGTCTACATTGAGCGATTTTTCAGAATTAGACGTTCAAACAATGTTGCGTGGAGAAACCATCACTTTTTCCGGCATGGATCCAAAATCGGCCAGACATATGGTTCTAAGCTGCCTTTCCGGGTTGTTTTCGGAGCGGAGATGTAACGTGACGGCAACGGGCACGGTTGAAACCTATACGTTTTCGTTGCCGCTCAATGAGTTGAAGAACTGGTCTGAAGCTACCGATGAAATCGCCGCCTTGTTCGACAGGCTGAAGGTCATTGAGCAGTAATATTAATCATCAGAAATCCACCTCATCCTTCTTCAACGGCCGAAAACTCATCCGGTGTAGCACGCACGGCCCGTGCGCCTCGATAGCGCCCCGGTGCTGCGCCGTGCCATATCCCGCATGTCCTTCAAACCCATAGGCAGGCCACACAGCGCCGGCCCGCGCCATCATGCGGTCACGCGTCACCTTGGCAACGATGGAAGCGGCGGCGATGGAGACCGAGCGGGCATCGCCCTTGATGACGGCGCGGCCCGCGCAGGTGATGCCCGGCACAACGTCGCGACCATCCGAGAGCACGAGGGCAGGGGGCGTTTCCAGCCCCGCCACCGCGCGCCGCATGGCATCAAGGCTGGCGCGCAGAATATTCATGTCGTCGATCCGTTTCGGGCCGGATGAGGCAATCGACACCTGAGCAGTAGCGATGATCGCATCGAACAGTTTTTCGCGCTGTTTCAGGCTGAGTTTTTTCGAATCGTTCAGCCCTGCCGGGATGTTGTGCGGGTCGAGAATGACGGCGGCGGCAACGACCGGGCCTGCGAGCGGGCCACGACCGGCCTCATCGGTGCCGGCCACCGGCCAGAGACCTTCGGCGCGTGCGGCGTCCTCGATGCTGAAATCGGGTTTCAGCGGCAGGGGATCGAACAGTTTGGGAGAATCGGGCGGCGTGCTTCTTTTCATGGCGGCGAAAATCGCACGCCGACCCGATCTCCTGCAAGCCCCGGCATAACGGCGGCAACGTTTCCTCGCCAAGGGGCGGCGAGAGCCGGGGTTTTTCGACACGGAAAGCGGCGGTGGACCGTGTCGAAATTCTTTGTCTGTAGGCGCTATGGAAAAGCTGATTGAAGGATCGACAGTGCGCCCATCCGATCTCCCCCCATGTGGGGGAGATGCCCGGCAGGGCAGAGGGGGGTAATCCTGGCGCAAATGCCTCTACGCCCCATCTGCCGCACTGTTGCTTACCCCCCTCTGTCACCTTTCGGTGACATCTCCCCCACATGGGGGGAGATCATTGGGAGCAAGCCACACCCTCTCTCAACTCATCAGCAATTTCCTTATTTCAAAGGAGGCCTGCCCTCATAACAACGACAACTGCACGCCCCCTCCATCCGGCCGCACAAACAGATCGTCGCGCAAGGACATGCCGCGCCGGGCCAGACCCAGTCGTTTGGTCGCCATCTCGAAACGGCGGCCGATCTGCCAGGCATAGGGACCTGCCCCCTTCATGCGCTTGGTGAAGTCGGCATCGTAATCCTTGCCGCCGCGCATCGAGCGCACCAGGTTCATCACATGCCGGTAGCGGTCCGGGTAGTTCTGCAGCAGCCAGTCGCGAAACAGCGGCGCCACTTCCAGCGGCAGGCGCAGGAGAACATAACTTGCCTCGCGAGCACCGGCGGCGTGTCCCGCCTCCAGTACCCGTTCGATCTCGTGATCGTTGAGCGCCGGAATGACCGGCGACACCATCACCGCCGTCGGAATGCCGGCCTCGGTCAGCGTCCTGATCGTGTCCAGCCGGCGGGACGGCGTCGCGGCGCGCGGCTCCATGCTCCGCGCCAGCTTGCGGTCGAGCGTCGTCACCGAAATCCCCACCTTGGCCAGCCCCCTCGACGCCATGTCGGAAAGAATGTCGATATCGCGGGTGATCAGCGATCCCTTGGTGACGATCAGCACCGGATGATTGGCCTTCTGCAGCACTTCGAGAAGCTGTCGCATGATGCGCCACTCCTTTTCGATCGGCTGGTAGGGGTCGGTATTGGTGCCGATGGCGATCGGCCGCACCTTGTATTCCGGGCGGCTGAGTTCCCGCTCCAGCAGTTTGGGCGCATCCGGCTTGGCAAACAGTTTCGCCTCGAAATCCAGCCCCGGCGAAAGCCCCATATAGCTGTGGGTGGGCCGGGCGAAACAATAGATGCAGCCATGCTCACAGCCGCGATAGGGATTGATCGAGCGGTCGAAGCCGATATCGGGACTGTCATTGCGGGTGATTGCCGTGCGCGGCTTTTCCACCTGCACTTCGGTGCGGAAAGGCTCGAGTTCCTCCAGCGACTGCCAGCCGTCGTCAAAAGCCTCGCGGCGCTGTTCCTCGAAACGGCCGCTCGGGTTGATGCCCGCACCACGTCCACGCCGCCGATCGATCTCGATCCTGAGACCGGAGGCGCTCACCAGTGCGTTGGCAATATCTGCCGTATGGCCAGGTGCTAGCGCACCCTGCCTGAGGTCTGACAGCTCGTTCATCGGAATCTCCCGCGGCAGGCATTGCGCCACCGCTGTGACTGAATTGCTATCGGACAAATGAGAACATTGCAAGAACAAAATTGCGAGAAACAGCGAGTGGCGTTTCATGCTGCGATGCGCTAACTGTCACGAATGCTGACTGTCCTCATGGAATGCCGCGATCAGGAATCGGAACTGGCACAGACCCTGTCCGTGCTTGTGGCGGGTGCCGTGGAAGGCCTCGTCAGCGATGTCGTGGTGCTCGATCACGGCTCGCGCGATGCCTCCGCAAGGGTGGCCGATGCCGCCGGTTGCCGTTTCCACACCCACTGGGATATCAAGGACATATTGCGATCCGTGCGCGGCGAATGGCTGCTTCTGATCGAGCCCGGCGCGCGGCCACAGATCGGCTGGATCGACGAGCTTGGCGAGCATGTGGCGATGAACCGGCAGCCGGCAAAATTCTCGCCGTCGCGCAATCACCGCCCGTCTTTTTTCAAGCGTCTGAGCCGTCGTGTGCCGCCGCTGGAATACGGTTTTGTTCTGCCGAAGAAACAGGCGATCGCACTCGCCAAATCCGGCATGCCGCTGTCGCAGCTGGCGCAAAACCAGAAGGCCTTTACGCTGATCAGCGAAATGGTGCCGGCCTGGGCTGCAAGGGGTTAGGTCGAGCGCAGGATTTATCGCTCCCAATCATTCGTTGATGCTCGATGTGGTTTTGAGAAAGTGTATTTTACCCCTGGGTTGAGGCGGCAGCAGCATGAAACATCATTTCGGAGACGTGCTCGATCGCAGCGGCGGGCACTGGACGGTTTTGCCGAATGTCGAGCGATATGCCTATCAAATGCCGGAATGGACGAGCGGACAAAAGCTGGTCTCCATCGCGACGATCAGCAGTGACGATGCCAACTGGGAGCTGATCGAGACATTCCCCAATCTTCAGGAACTGACGCTTCATTCGCCGAGCCACGAGCAGCTTGCGTTTGTCTCGAGGCTTTGGCGTCTCAAGCGTCTGCGGATCACGCACGCAAGACCGAAGGATATCGGCTTTCTGGCGCGTCTTCAGAATCTGGAGGAGGTGATCCTGGAATATGTGTCCGGCTTCAGTGATATTTCGCCCCTCGCAGAGTTGAAGCAGTTGAGAGCGCTGCATCTTGAAAACCTGAGGCGTGTCTCGGATTTTTCAGGTCTGAAGGGTGCCGGCAGCCTGAAATATCTGAGCATTCACGGAACCTTCGATCGGCCTCAGCCGGTCGACAGTTTTGAGTTTCTGTCCTCGCTGGATGGTCTGGAACATCTGGGGCTGCATCTCATCAAGGGGCCGAAAGTGGATCAGCCATTATCGCCCATCAGGGCATTGCCCAATTTGCGAAAGCTGGATGTTTCCATGCATACGTTTCCACTGGAGGTTTTCGCCTGGGTTGAAGCAAATTGCCCGCGTGTGGATGGAGCGGTGCGGCCGGCATTTTATAAATCCGGCGGAAACATCGAGGAAATTGTCGAAAGAGACATTCGTTTTCGAATGCCCATCGAGGAGTTCGATCGTTTCGAAGATCTGTTTGTCGGCTCGGATGGCAAGAGATACGAGCGCGTTCCCCATCAGGCACTTTTGCTGGGTCGTGGTCAGCGCCGGCTGACGGGCGCACAGGACAAAATCGATAAAGCATGCGAATTGCACGCACAGAGTTACAAAAAGCTTGTGGCTGAGTTTTCGGACGGCTGACTGCAGTGCAGCAGGAGGCTTTACCCGACATCACTGGGTCTGGCCTGCCCCTCACGCCTTGCCCGTGCCGCGCTTCAGATGCTCATCCAGCCGCGGCAATATCTCGATGAAATTGCAGGGCATGTGGCGATAGTCCAGCTGCGGTTTCAATATGCCGTCCCAGGCATCCTTGCAGGCGCCGGGGGAGCCGGGCAGAACAAAGATATAGGTGGCATTGGCAACGCCGGCCGTGGCACGCGACTGGATGGTCGAGGTGCCGATCTTGTCGTAGGAGATGCGGTGGAACACGGCGGAAAAGCCTTCCATTCGCTTTTCGAACAGCGGCTCGATCGCTTGCGGTGTCACGTCGCGGCCGGTAAAGCCGGTGCCACCGGTGGTGATGACCACATCGATATTGTCGTCCTCGCTCCACGCCTTCACCTGCGCGGCGATCTGCCCCTTGTCGTCGGGCACGATGGCGCGGCCTTTGAGCACATGGCCGGCCTCGGTGATGCGCGAAACCAGCGTGTCGCCGGAACGGTCGTCGTCCAGCGTGCGGGTGTCGGAGACGGTCAACACGGCAATGCCGACGGGAATGAAAGGGCGGCTTTCGTCGATCCGGTTCATGGGTATCCTCCGTGCTGTTTTCAGGCAGACATGGTGCTGGTGGCGCAGAAATACCAGTGCGGACGCTCGGCGGCGAGCGACGATGCGGCTGCCTGTGCTTCTTGCAAACTGCGGAAAATGCCAAAGCAGGTGGCGCCGGAGCCGGACATGCGCGACAGCAGCGCACCGCGATCATCGAGCATAAACCGCAGCGTGGCGATCTCGGGAACGAGCGTGGTGGCCGCCGGCTCCAGATCGTTGCGCAAGGCGCTCAGGCAATCGATCCAGTCACTGAGCGTATCGGAGGAGGGCAGCGGGCCGACCGGCGGATTGTCGCGGTTCTGCAGCGCCTTGAAGATGGCCGGTGTCGACACGCCGATCAGCGGATTGCCAAGAACCAGCGCCATGGCCGGCATCTGCGGCAGAGGGGCAATCTCCTCACCGATGCCGCGCGCGGCCAGCGGCTGGCCGGCAAAACACATCGGCACATCTGCCCCCAGAGACAGGGCGAGCGCGGTTCCTTCCTGAGGCTCCAGGTCGGCGTTCCACACGCGCAGCAACCCATGCAGGGCAGCGGCCGCATCGGCAGAGCCGCCACCGATGCCGGAGGCGACGGGCAGGTTCTTTTCGAGATAGATGGCGACAGGTGGAGTGTCGATGCCGGCTGCGGCAAGACGCTGGCGCAGGCCGTCACGGGCTTGCAGCACCAGATTGTCGGATGGCTGACCCAGCGCATCGGCAAACCGGCCGGAGACGGAGAACGTGTCTTCACCGGCCGCAGAAATCTGCAGCCGGTCGCCGGTGTCGCAAAAGGTCACGACACTGTCGAGCAGGTGATAGCCATCGGCACGCCGGCCGGTGACATGCAGCGCGAGATTGATCTTGGCTCGCGCCACTTCCGTCACGACTGGCATTTCGGTCATGCGTTACGGGCCGCCGTCAGTTGCCAGTGCCGGGCAGGTCGAGAACCTGGCCCGGAAAGATCCGGTTCGGATTGCGGCGCAGCGAAGGGTTGGCGCGGATCAGTTCCATCACGCGGTCACCATCACCCAATGCGTCATTGGCGATCTTCCACAGCGTATCACCGGCATTGACCGTGTAGCTGTTCGCCTTCGGTGCAGCGATTGCCGCATCGGCCGCGGGCGTCTCTGCGGCGGCAGGCGTTGCAGGTGCCGGATTGGCCGGTGGCGTCACCATGGCGGTCTGCGTCTCGGTCGTGGCCGGCGGCGTCACCGTGGTTTCGGCGCGCTTGATCGGTTCTGCCGGTGGCAGGCCGTTTTCGATCTTTTCCTTGATTTTGGGAATTTCCGCTTCTTCCGGCTCCATGGTCAGCGCGCGCTTCCACTGGTAATTGGCTTCCAGCTTGCGGCCCACGCGCCAGTAGGCGTCGCCCAGATGGTCGTTGATGGCGGCATCGCCGGCGCGCAGCTGCACGGCGCGTTCCAGTTCCGTCACCGCTTCCTCGAACTGGCCGAGGCGGTAATAGGCCCAGCCGAGCGAATCGACGATGTAACCGTCATCCGGCCGCGCATCCACGGCCTTCTTGATCATCGCCATGCCCTCGTCGAGGTTGCGGTTCATGTCGACAAAGGAATAACCGAGATAGTTCAGCACCTGTGGCTGTTCCGGGTTGAGCTCCAGCGATTTGCGGAAGGCAGGCTCGGCCTTGTCCCACTGCTTCAGGCGCTCATAGGAAATGGCCTGCTGGAAAAAGATCGTCCAGTCGGCCGGGCGTGCGATCGGGCCGATTACCGCGACGGCCTTGTCGTAATTCTCCGCCATCGCCTTGTAATCCTTGGCGTCGGAAAGAACGCTGCCATAAGCGAGGTAGCTGCGCAGGTCGGAAGGGTCGGACGCGATCAGGTTCTTCAGGTGCTCGCGGGCCTTGTCCACTTCGCCGGTCTGGGCAAGGGTCAGGCCAAGCTGCAGTTCGGAAATGCGGCGCATCGGCGAATCCGCCGGTACCTTTTCATAAAGCGCGATCGCCTGTTTCGGCTGTTCCAGCTTTTCGGCAATGCCGCCGAGCAGGATCAGCGTGTCGGCGCTTTTCGGGTCCAGCGCATGCGACATGTGCAGGTAGAGCGACACCATTTCCTCGGCGCCCTGGCGGTTCAGCGCGCCACCGACGGAAAACAGCACGGCGGCAGCACCTTCGGTGGCGGTCGTCACCTGCTGGTCCGGCTTGTCGCCGGCCTCGATGCTCTGGCGCAGGGCCTTCAGCGGTGCGTAATTGCTGATCAGACGGTCGCCGACGGCAATCGTGTCGAGCGCCTTCTGCTTGTTGCCCTGGCTGGCCTCAAGACGTGCGAGCGCCATGATCGCGCGCATAAAAGTGTCGGGGGTGGTGGCGACGCCGTCATCATTGGTGATGGCGGATGTCAGGCTGGAGCGGGCGGTGTTGATATCGCCGGATACCAGCGCCATGGCACCGAGATGGTAATCGGTAAACACCTTGAACCAGGCGGGGCCCTTCATGCCGCGCACCAGCGTCAGGGCTTCCTTGCCCTTGCCGGCACCGACGCGCGCCCAGGCGGCCAGAAGCGTGTGGGTGATACGGTCGAGATCGTTGGAGCCCTTGTAGGTCAGGAGCTTTTCGGCCTCGGCGAATTTGCGGTTGCGGATATCATCCAGCCCGCGCACGATCGTGGTGATGCGCTCGACGCCTTCATCCGTCTTCAATTCGTTGGCAAACGGCAGGGCGCCGTCGAAATCGCCGCTCATCAAAAGCGACAGCATCAACCGTTCGCGAATTTCCGTGTTGGCCGGTTCCAGCTCCAGTGCCTTGCGGTACAGCGTGATGGCGTTCGGATAGTCGTGATCGACATCGGCCGTGCGGGCTGCAAGAAACGCGCCGGAGAAGGAATTGACCTTCGTTGCATCGAAGGTCTGGGTCTCTTCCGTCGCCGGCTTCTCATTGCCGGCTGCGGCGATCGCCTGCCCACCCAGCATGATGGCGGCGGCAAAGGCCGCGCCGGAAAGCAGACGAAGGGCGAATTGCTGCCGCATAAAAGTGCCTTTCATGAAAAACGCAGGACGACAGTATGGCCGCCGAAGAATCCTGCGCCGATGATTCACGACAGAATGGCTTTTTTGAAGCAGGTCCGCAAGAATAACGCGGACACTGCCTTCTCTACCCTATTATCCGGCAGGGATCAGTTCACGCGCTCGATGCAGAAGTCGATGACCTCGAGAAGCGCTGATTTGTAAGCGGAATCGGGCAACGGTGCGAGTGCGTCGCTGGCGATGGTGCCATAGTGCTCCGCTCGCGCAATCGTGTCCTTGAGACCGTTATATTTGGTGATCAGGCCGAGTGCCTTTTCGAGATTTTCTTCCGTGCTCTCGCCGTTCTCGATCGCCTGACGCCAGAAAGCGCGTTCTTCCGGCGTGCCGCGACGGTAGGAGAGGATGACCGGAAGGGTGATCTTGCCCTCGCGGAAATCGTCGCCGACATTCTTGCCGAGTTCGGCAGCCTTGCCACCGTAATCCAGCGCATCATCGACCAGCTGGAAGGCGAGGCCGAGGTTCATGCCGTAGGAGCGCAGCGCGCTGCGGCTTGCCTTGTCGGTGGAAGCGATGATCGGGCCGACTTCGGCGGCAGCGGCAAACAGCGCCGCCGTCTTGGCGCGGATGACCGAAAGATAATCGTCCTCGGTGGTTTCCATGTTCTTGGCGACCGACAGCTGCAGCACTTCGCCCTCGGCAATCACCGAGGCGGCGGTGGCCAGCACGTCGAGCGCATCCATGGAGCCGACTTCGACCATCATCTTGAAGGCCTGGCCGAGCAGAAAATCGCCGACCAGAACGCTGGCCTGGTTGCCCCAGATGGTGCGGGCCGTGGATTTGCCGCGGCGCAGGTCGCTTTCGTCCACAACGTCGTCATGCAGAAGCGTTGCCGTGTGCATGAACTCGACCGAGGTCGCGAGCTTCACATGGCCATCGCCTTCGTAACCGAACATGGCGGCGGAGGCGAGGGTGAGCATCGGCCGCAGGCGCTTGCCGCCGGACGAGATCAGGTGGTTGGCAACCTCCGGGATCATCTGTACGTCGGAGCCGGCCTTCGACAGGATCAGTTGGTTGACACGCTCCATGTCACCCTTGGTCAGATCGACCAGGGGCTTGACCGAAGCATGTTTGTTCTTGCTCTCTTCGAGCGGAATGACGACGCCCAAGAATGCGTACTCCTGTTCAAATTTTGCTGGGGACCATAGAAAGGGGCGGCTGACCCGGCAAGGGGCAAAAGCTCCCGTACCGGTGATTTTGAGGGAATTGTGATGAAAGAACTGATCCGCACCAATGATGTCGTGCTTCTGTCCTTCGCGGAAAGCCTGATGCGAGACGCCGATATTCCCTGCATGATTGCCGACCAGTCGATGAGCATATTGGAAGGTTCGCTCGGATTGCTGTCGAAACGCCTGCTGGTGGCGGAAGATCTGGCAGATGAGGCGCGCCGCATCTTCATCGATGCCGGGCTGGAGAATGAATTGCGGGACGAAAAGCAGTGAGCAGCGAAACAGCGGAAAGCAGAACCGAAACGCTCGACGCCTTCCATCGCGGCAATTTCCATGTGCTGCAGCCGAAGGGCGAGGGCCACCGTTCCGGCGTCGATGCCATGCTGCTGGCCTCGCTGGTGGCGGAAGACGGGCCGATCACGGTGGCCGATCTCGGTGCCGGTGCCGGAGCCGCCGGCATGGCGGTCGCCTCGCGCCTGCCGGGTGCGAACGTCCTTCTGGTGGAGCGATCGCCCTTGATGGCCGATTACGCCCGCCGCAGCGTGGCCCTTTCAGAGAATTCGCATCTGAGCGGCCGGGTTTCTGTGATGGAGGCAGATGTGACGCTGACCGGCCGGGCGCGCGTGGCGAGCGGCCTCGCCGACAACAGTTTTCGCCATGTCATCATGAACCCGCCCTTCAACAATGCCGGCGACCGCACCACGCCCGACAGGCTGAAGGCGGAAGCGCATGCCATGACCGACGGGCTGTTCGAGGCATGGATCCGCACCGCCGGCGCAATCGCGATGGCCGGCGGGCAATTGTCCTTGATTGCACGGCCGGAATCGATCGGCGAAATCGTCGCCGCTTGCGGTAAACGGTTTGGCGGTCTCGAGATGACACTCATCCATCCCCGTCCGGATGCCGATGCCACCCGTATCCTCGTCAGCGGCATCAAGGGCTCGAAGGCCCGCCTTGTGTTTCGCGCACCGCTTTTCCTGCATGGCGAAGATGGTCACGCCCTCCTTACCCGCGCCGACGACCTCAACAACGGCCGTGCCGCCTATATGCGCCGCACCGGCCGGCACGTCTGACGATAAAATGAAGCCGACTTATGGAACGCAGTGATTGCGCCGGCCGTTCAAATCCCTACATGAACAGCTGTTCGATTTGGAAGGAAGAGACATGGCCGGATTTCTGACACGCCTGCTGCCGAAGCGCCTGCGCAAGAAGGGTGTTTCGATCCCCGTCGTGCGGCTGCACGGCACGATCATGGCAGGCGGCAGCCAGTTCCGGCCGGCGCTCAATATCGCAACCGTGGCGCCGCTGCTGGAAAAGGCCTTTTCCAGGAAGGACGCGCCGGTCGTCGCCATCTCCATCAATTCGCCCGGCGGCTCGCCGGTGCAGTCTCGCCTGATCTTTCAGCGCATCCGCTCGCTGGCCGAAGAAAAGGACAAACGCGTGCTGGTGTTCGTCGAAGATGTCGCGGCATCCGGCGGTTACATGATCGCTCTCGCCGGTGACGAGATCTTTGTCGATCCGACCTCGATCGTCGGCTCCATCGGTGTCGTGTCTGGCGGTTTCGGTTTCCCCGAATTGCTGAAGAAGATCGGTGTCGAGCGCCGTGTCTATACGGCCGGCGAAAACAAGGTCATCCTCGATCCCTTCCAGCCGGAAAAGGAAGGCGATATCGAATACCTGAAGACGCTGCAGCTGGAGATCCACAAGGTCTTCATCGAGATGGTGAAAATGCGCCGTGGCGAGCGGCTGGCGGATGAAGACACGATCTTTTCCGGCCTGTTCTGGACCGGCCTTCGCGGTGTCGATCTCGGCCTTGTTGACGGGATCGGCGAGATGCGCGAAACGCTGAAACGCCGTTACGGCCCGGATGCCAAGCTGGAACTGATCGGCGGCAGCCGCAACCTGTTCGGCCGCCGCGTGCCGGGTGTGGTATCGCAATCGGGTGCGGCGGAGATGGCGGCGGGTGCTGCTTCGGGGCTGGCGGCAACGCTGGAAGACAAGGCGATGTGGAGCCGTTACGGGCTCTGACAAAAACGATAGACGCTTGAGGGGACAATGGCGCAAATCATATTCCTGGCTATCCTCGTGGTGGGTGGCTGGATGATCTACAAGAAATTCGTCGGCGACGCGGAAAAGCTGACCGCACGCTCGAAAAAGGCCGAGCGCGAACGCCAGACGGGGGCGATGGGGACGCTGGAAAAGGACCCGGTGACGGGGGAATACCGGGTGAAGCGTGAGGAAGAGGAATAGGGTTTAGTCGCGGTCCTTGATGCGGGATGCCCAGTCGGCGCCGGCATAGGAGATACACAGGATAACCAGAAGTCGACGTTCATCATCGACCTTAAAGCAGACCGTGGCCTTGCCGGCCGCCGGAATGGCTCTCAAGCCGGGGCTGAGTTCACTGCGCAATGAGCCGATTTTCGGATAATCGGCGAGGCGATTGATGAAGGCGACGATCTCGTCCACTTTGGCCTTGCCCACGGCGAGACCTGCATAAGAAGCGATGTAATCGGTGATCTCCAGCAAATCGGCTTCGACGCGCGGATGCCGGATGATCGTGTATCTCACCGGGAGGCCTTTTTGTTCTCGCCGTATTTTGCGTCGAGTTCCGCCTTCACACGCTCCGCCATGCTGTCACCATCCCAGGGAATGAACTGGTCGCGCGGCGTATCCATCCGCTCACGGATCACATCGGCCATGGCCATCACGGAATCGAGTTGCTCCGGCGTCAACTCTTGCTCTGCCCGCATCAACTCATCCAGCCCGGCCTCGACGACCTTTTCCACAGATGGAAACTGTCCATCTTCAACCTGCTGTTCGGCATACCGCATATAGCGATCCGACAGGGTGATGGTGTTCTTGACGTTCATGGTCGTGGCTCCAAGGTACGGCCCAGAATATCGCGGAAACCCTCCTTTGCACAGCGGTCTTTCACCACCGGGATGCCGATGGTATGATCGTCAAAACCTGTCCGGAGATGTCTCATGCGCGTAACCAGATGGAATGATGCGCTTGCCGTTCAAATCCCCGATGACGTTGCAGAAACGCTCGGATTGAAGGAAGGCGACGAGGTGACTGTTGAGGTTGCCAATGGACCGTTGCCGGAGTCCGAGCGGACGGAGGCCAAAAAACAGGCGCTTGAACGCATCAAGGCCTTGAAGCTCACGCTGCCGCCCGATTGGAGATTTGATCGCGAAGAGGCCAATGCCCGCTGATGCCGGCGATTGCGAATTTTCTCGATACCAATATTCTTGTTTATTCCACGACCGGGGGCGCCAAGGCCGCGCTGGCGCAAAAACTGATGAGCGAACCATTCGTCATCAGTACCCAGGCTCTCAATGAATTTGCAAATGTAGGACGGCGAAAGCTTGGCTTGTCATGGGGTCGGATCACTCGGATTGTCGAGGATATGGCGGAAACAGCCGAGGGTGTCATTGCCGTCGAGCCGGAATTGACGATGACGGCATTGAGGCTTGTTCAGCGCTACAATCTGGCATTCTACGATGCGGTTATGGTAGCGGCCGCGCTGAAGGCGGAATGCACGACCTATTATTCCGAAGACCTCCAGCACGGCCTCGTCATCGAAACCAAACTGACGATCCAAAATCCCTTCCTTTGACCACCTGCCTCATAAAACCTTGACCCCTGCCGCCTTGCATGGCACTCGTCCGCATCCTCAATCAAACGATGCCGATATGCCCATGACCGATCTGCCCGAACACATGGACCCCAAGCGCTCTTTCCAGGCGCTCATCCTGACGCTCCATAACTATTGGGCCGACAAGGGTTGCGCCGTTCTGCAGCCTTACGACATGGAAGTCGGCGCCGGCACGTTTCATCCGGCAACCACGCTGCGCGCGCTTGGCCCCAAGCCATGGAAGGCCGCTTACGTGCAGCCCTCCCGCCGCCCGTCGGATGGTCGTTACGGTGAAAACCCCAACCGTTTGCAGCATTATTACCAGTATCAGGTCATCCTGAAGCCGAACCCGTCCAACCTGCAGGAGCTTTATCTCGGCTCGCTGAAGGCGATCGGTCTCGATCCGCTTCTGCATGACGTGCGTTTCGTCGAGGACGACTGGGAAAGCCCTACCTTGGGAGCCTGGGGTCTCGGCTGGGAATGCTGGTGCGATGGCATGGAAGTCTCGCAGTTCACCTATTTCCAGCAGGTCTGCGGCATCGAATGCTCACCGGTTGCCGGTGAACTGACCTATGGTCTGGAACGCCTCGCCATGTATGTGCAGGGCGTCGACAATGTCTACGACCTCAACTTCAACGGTCGCGAAGGCGAAGAGAAGATTTCCTACGGCGACGTCTTCCTGCAGGCCGAACAGGAATATTCCCGCCACAACTTTGAATTCGCCAACACCGAAATGCTGCATCGCCATTTCATCGATGCGGAAAAGGAATGCCTGGCGCTGCTGGCTTTCGGTGCGCCGGTCGAAAACTCCAACCAGATCCTGCACAAATGCGTTTTCCCGGCCTATGACCAGTGCATCAAGGCATCCCACGTCTTCAACCTGCTTGATGCGCGCGGCGTGATCTCGGTTACCGAGCGCCAGAGCTACATTTTGCGCGTGCGGACGTTGGCGAAGGCGTGTGGTGAAGCATTCTTGCTGACGGATGCCGGTGGGGCAAACCTGGGCGAGAAGGCGGCCTGAGGCTGCTTTAGCTTACTCCCAAAGGCGCAAACCTCTCGATCGTCATCCTCGGACCTGACCCGAGGATCTGCTGCTGCCGATGTCGTTGATGTGGTTAGATCCTCGGCACAGGTGTATGGCCTTGAGACATAGTTGACAGATGTTCGGAGACATCCCTGACACTTTTGCTTTCTGGCAAGGGAGGTCGGGATGGTTTGGCGGGATGTGTCGATTGCGGATCAACGCAGCGAATTCGTGAGACTTGCCTGCCTTGAGGGAACCAATATCTCGATGCTTTGCGAACGCTTCGGCATCAGCCGCCAGACGGGTTATGTTTGGCTGAGGCGGTATCGCGCCGGCGAGGCGGTCGAAGACCGGTCCCGCCGACCCCATGCAAGTCCACGTCAGACCTCGGTCGATCTCGAGCGTTCGGTGCTTTCAATCCGCGACGAACATCCGGCTTGGGGCGCGCGCAAGATCGCAAGGCGGCTGCAGGATCTCGGCATCGAGCCGCCCTGCGCCTCAACCGTGCATGCGATCCTTGCCCGCCACGACAGGATTGGTCCTCACACCAGGGACCATCTGGCACCAGGCCGCTTCGAACGCGAGGCGCCCAACCTGCTTTGGCAGATGGATTTCAAGGGACAGATCAGGCTGACCTCGGGCGACTGGTGCCACCCTCTCACCATTATCGACGACCATTCCCGCTTCGCCATCGGCATCGAGGCGTGCCTCGACCAGCAGATGCCGACCGTTCGCGACCGGATGGAACCGATCCTGCGTCGCTACGGCCTGCCGATGGCGATCTATACCGACAACGGCAATCCTTGGGGCACAGGTGTTCCCAACCAGTGGACGCGGCTGCGCGTCTGGCTGCTCAAGCTCGGTATCGATCTCATCCATGCAAGGCCTTATCACCCGCAAGGGCGCGGCAAGAACGAGCGTTTCCACCGCAGCCTCAAAGCCGAGGTGCTCGATTTCGCCGCGCTTGCCGGCCAAACCCAAGCGCAAAGAGCCTTCGATCACTGGCGCGAGATCTACAATCACCATCGCCCCCATGAGGCCATAGGCATGGCGGTTCCGGCCAGTCGTTATCGTCCTTCGCCGAGACCGTTTCCCCGTCATCTGCCGGAGCCAGTCTATGACAGTGGCGAAATCGTCCGGCGCATCAGCTCCACCAAGGGATATATCAGCTTCAAAGGCCAGGCATGGCGTGTGCCCGGCGCCTTCAAGGGCGAGTGCCTTGCCATCCGGCCACTCGAACGAGACGGCCTCTACGGTGTCTTCTTCGGCGCAACAAAGGTCGCCAAAATCGATATCGCAAATCCAGCCTGACTGTCAGGTATGTCTCCGAACACCTGTCAGGTATGTGTCCGGGCTTTACAACAGGGCCGAGGATGACGGCGTCATCGAATGGGATTTTTGTCAGTCAACGGCTGGCGCTTGGTTTTTCTTCTCGCATTTCTGCCAAGCCTCGGCCACATGGCCGAGTGCAGTGATAAACACATCCGGGTTTTCACCCTCCATCGCCATCTCGAGATATTCCAGCATATCTGCCGGACTTTCGATATAATCGGCGATCTCGAAGCAACTTGTAGCTATCATAAGAAGGCTCCCCAATTTTGCGAAAAGTATCCAATTGGATACCGATTGCCACAAAGTCCCGCCAGCCAATGTTTCCGCTTGCCCGCTCTTCAATAAAGCGCGAATTGCGTTAGATATATCCTCAGGAACAGGGGATCTCCGCATGCTCTTCATCATTCTCGGCATCATCGCCGTCGCAGCACTCTATCTCGTGATGCTCTATAACGGCCTCGTCAAATCCCGGCAGATGGCCGAGGAGGCGTGGTCGGGCATCGATGTGCAGCTGAAGCGCCGCGCCGATCTCATTCCCAATCTCATCGAAACCGTCAAAGGGTATGCCGCCCACGAAAAGGGCACGTTCGAGGAGGTCGTGCGGCTTCGCAATCAGGCGCAGGCGGTGCCGGCGGGTGATGTCGAGGGCAGGGCGGTCGCCGAAGGCATGCTCTCCCAGGCGCTCGGAAAACTGTTCGCGCTTGCCGAAGCCTATCCCGATCTGAAGGCCAACCAGAATTTTTCCGAACTGCAGGCATCGCTGGAAACGCTGGAAAGCGAGATCCAGATGTCGCGGCGCTATTACAATGGCGCGGCGCGTGATCTCAACGTCAAGGTCGAAAGTTTTCCGTCCAACATCGTGGCCGGCCAGTTCGGTTTTGCCAAAAAGCCGTTTTTCGAGATCACCAACGAAGCTGATCGCGCCGTTCCAAGCGTCAAGTTCTGATCTGCCACAGTTCCTGTGCTTCCCCTTTGTGCAGCGACGGTTTAAGACGCTGCCGACATGATTTTATTGGCCTGAAAGCCTCGCCGGTCATCCGGCGGAAGGCTGGCGAGAGACTTGAAAAATGCCCAAGGAAAAGCTGACCATCGTCCCCCATCCGGCGCCGCTGTCCGGCCGTGCCGTGCCGCCCGGTTCCAAGTCGATCACCAACCGCGCGCTGCTTCTGGCCGGCCTGGCAAAAGGCACCAGCCGGCTGACCGGCGCGCTGAAAAGCGATGACACGCGTTATATGGCGGAAGCTCTGCGCGCCATGGGCGTTGTGGTGGACGAACCGGATGCAACGACCTTCGTCGTCACCGGCAATGGTGAACTGAAGGCCCCGGCCGGTCCGCTTTTCCTCGGCAATGCCGGAACCGCCACCCGCTTTTTGACCGCCGCCCTGGCGCTTGGCCACGGCCGTTACGTGGTCGATGGCGACGAGCACATGCGCAAACGTCCCATCAAGCCGCTGGTCGATGCGCTGAAATCGCTGGGCGTGGCGATCGAGGCCCCGACCGGCTGCCCGCCGGTCACCATCGATGCCAATGGCACATTCGCCAGCAACAAGGTCGTCATCGATGCCGGCCTGTCGAGCCAGTATGTGTCTGCCCTGCAGATGGCCGCCGCCTGCGGTTCCGAACCCTTCACCATCGAGCTTGCCGGTGCCGATATCGGCGCGCGCGGGTATATCGACCTGACGCTGGCGGCCATGCGCGCTTTCGGCGCAAAAGTCTCGCAGCCGACGCCGTCTTCCTGGGTGATCGAGCCGACCGGTTATACAGCGACCGATTTCGTCGTCGAGCCGGATGCATCCGCCGCCACCTATCTCTGGGCCGCCGAAGTGCTGACCCAAGGGCAGATTGATCTCGGCGTCAAAAACGAGGAATTCACCCAGCCGGACGCCAAGGCTTTTGACGTCATCCGCCAGTTTCCGCACCTGCCGGCTGAAATCGACGGTTCGCAGATGCAGGATGCGGTGCCGACCATCGCCGTGCTGGCCGCCTTCAATGAAACGCCGGTGCGTTTTGTCGGCATAGCCAACCTGCGCGTCAAGGAATGCGACCGCATCCGCGCCGTCTCCACCGGGCTCAACAACATCCGCGAGGGGCTGGCCACCGAAGAGGGCGATGACCTGATCGTCGCCTCCGATCCGTCGCTTTCCGGCCAGACGCTGTCGGCAAAAATCGACACGTTTGCCGACCACCGCATCGCCATGAGCTTTGCGCTGGCGGGGTTGAAGATCGGCGGCATCACCATTCTGGATCCCGATTGCGTGGGCAAAACCTTCCCGGAATATTGGGATGTGCTGTCCTCGCTCGGCGTTTCCATCGAGGATTGATTTTTTAAAACGGGGGGAAGAGTGTTGATGCGACGGATTTCCGGCTTTTGTCTTGCTCTTCTCCTCATCTTCGCTTTGCCGCTCGCCGCATGGGCGCGTGAAGAAATCCTCTCCTACCATTCCGATGTGGTGGTGGAGCCGGATGGCGCCTTCACGGTGACGGAAACCATTCGCGTCAATGCCGAAGGCGTGGATATCCGGCGCGGCATCTTTCGCGATTTTCCGTTGCGCACCCGCACCCAGTCGGACAGGCTGATCACCGCCGGTTTCGAACTCCTGTCGGTGACGCGGGATGGCCGCCCGGAATCCTCGCATACGGAAAACATTTCCGGCGGCATCCGCATCTATGCGGGGAATGCAGACACTCGCCTGTCACCCGGCATCTACAGTTACACCTTTCGTTACCACACCGACCGCTGGATCCTGCGCTACGACGATCAGGACGAGGTCTACTGGAACGTCAACGGCTCCGGCTGGCAGTTCCCGATCCGCAAGGTCACAGCCGCCATCCATCTGCCCGGCGCGACCGCCCCCATCGCCACCGATTATTTCACCGGCGGTTATGGCGGCGAAGGCAAGGATGCCCGCGTCAGGGTTTCCGGCAATACCGCCTTTTTCGAAACCACACGGCCATTCGGCCCGCAAGAAAACCTCACCGTGTTGGTCGGTTTCCCCAAGGGCGTGCTGCCGGAACCGACGGCTGCGCAAAAATTCTGGCAGTTCGTGGCTGACAGCGCCGGCTGGGTCATCGGCGGGTTCGGCGTCGTCATTGTCGGCCTCTATTACTGGTGGGCGTGGAATGCGGTTGGCCGCGATCCCGAAAAAGGCGTGGTGGTGCCGCGCTGGGATGCGCCTGAAAACCTGTCGCCGGCGCTTGTGAACTACGTGGAGAACAAGGGTTTTTCCGGTGGTGGCTGGACGGCGTTTTCCGCGACGCTGCTGCATCTGGCGGTCGGCGGTTATGTCGAACTCGACGATCTTTCCAGCGACATCGTGGTGCGCCGTACGGAAAAACCGCTTCCCGCCGATCTGCCGTCCGGCCAGAAAGCCATTCTCGCCGCAGTCGGCAAGCCGGGTGAAGAACTCACTATATCCAAGGACAATGGCCCGGCCGTCGAACAGCTCGGCATGCGCTTCCGCAGCGCCATCGAGAAGGAACATCGCGGCAAATATTACAAGGCCAATACCGGTTATATCGTCGGCGGCATTGCTCTCAGTCTGGTCCTGCTGGTGCCGCTGTTCATCTTTGGCAATTTTTCGGAAGACACGATCGGCATGATGATCGCGCCGGTGTTCTTCACGGTCTTCATCGGCATATTCGCCGCCGGTGCGGCCAAGGGCCTGCGCCGTGGCGCGCGGCTAGGCCAGCGCATCTTTTCCATCATCATTTTGGCCGTGATCGGCTTTGTCGTCATCACCGCGCTGGCGTCAGGCGCCCTGCTGATGCTGAGCGAACTTCTGCATGGCGGCGATATCGGCGGCCCGGTCTGCGTTGCTGCCATCGTGCTGATCAATCTTCTGTTCTTCTTCCTGATGGGGGCGCCCACCCCGCTCGGGCGAAAACTGAGCGATGGCATCGAGGGCCTGCGGCTTTACCTGACGGTGGCAGAACAGGACCGCATGAACATGGCGGGCGCACCCACCATGTCGCCGCAGCATTTTGAAAAGCTGCTGCCCTATGCGGTGGCGCTCGGCGTGGAAAAACCATGGTCGAAGGCGTTTGAAACCTGGCTTGCGGCAGCCGGCGTCGGTGCCGCGGCAGGCGCTGCCGCCGCCTATAGTCCCGGCTGGTATCACGGCGGATCGATGGGGGATTTCTCCGGCCGCATCAGCGACTTTTCCTCTTCCATGGCCTCGACCATTTCCTCCTCCATCCCGGCGCCAAAAGCCAGTTCCGGCGGTGGCGGCGGGTTTTCGGGAGGCGGCGGCTTTTCCGGCGGCGGGGGAGGTGGCGGTGGTGGTGGCGGCTGGTAAGCGGACACCACCGCCAACCTCTATTGAATTTCAGGCCAATTGCCCTTACGTTACATGTAACGAACTGCGGAGGTGATGATGCCTTCTTCCACCAGCAAAAGAGTTCAAAAACATCGGGATGCTTTGAGGGCTTCCGGCCTGCGCCCTGTGCAGTTGTGGATGCCCGATACGCGTGTCGCAGGCTTCGCTGAAGAGTGCCGCAGACAAGCCGCAGTCGTTGCCGCTTCCGATGCAAGCGATCCTGATCTCGATATTTTTCTCGATGCGGCCCTTGCCGATCTTGATCACGACGCATGAAACGCGGCGATCTCGTCTCCGTTGCCTTGGCGGGCGATTTCGGCAAACCGCGCCCGGCGCTCGTCATCCAGTCAGATCGGTTCGAAGGTACCGGTACGGTCACTCTATTGTTGATATCGTCGGAACTGGTGGAAGCCTCGTCGATCCGCCTGACAGTCGAACCCACGCCTGAAAACGGTCTGCACAAGACATCGCAGGTGATGATCGATAAGGCGATGTCGGTGAAACGTGAGAAGCTCGGCCCGGTCTTCGGTCGCATCAACGACGAGACCATGCTGCAGGTGACGCGTGCGCTTGCGGTGTTTTTTCACGTTGTCTGAGGCGATGACCGGGCATTGTCGCACATTCGAAACGATATTTGCCATTGTGCAGCGGCGTCTATCTTTGCTAGCAGAAGCACACGATTTTTCACCCCCATGCCGGACCACGGTCCGTCCCTCCCGATGACGGGAGGGTGAGGAAAACTGATTATGCCCGATCTCCTGCTTGAACTTCGCTCCGAGGAAATTCCCGCACGCATGCAGCGCAAGGCGGCGGGCGATCTGAAAAAGCTCGTTACCGACGCGCTGGTGGATGCGGGTCTCACCTATGAGGGTGCGCGCGAATACTGGACGCCGCGCCGCCTGACGCTGGATATTCGCGGCCTCACCGCCCGTTCCGCCGATCAGCGCGAAGAGATCAAGGGCCCATCCACCAAGGCGCCGGAACAGGCGATCGCCGGTTTCCTGCGCAAGGCGGGTCTTGCCGATGTGTCGGAAGCCAAAATCGTGTCCGATCCCAAGAAGGGCGATTTTTATGTCGCCATCGTCTCCAAGCCCGGCCGTGCGGCAGAAGAGATTATTTCCGACGTGATGCCCGGCATCATCCGCACCTTTCCCTGGCCGAAATCCATGCGCTCGGGTTACGCCTCCATGCCCAAGGGCATGGTGTATGGCGGCATCGACGGCAAGGGCTCTGAAAGCCTGCGCTGGGTGCGCCCGCTGCAGTCGATCGTCTGCCTGTTCGGCACAGAAATCGAAGAAACGCAGGTCATCCCGTTCGAAATCGACGGCATCGTCGCCGGCAATGTCACTTATGGCCACCGTTTTCATGCGCCTGATCCCATCACCGTGCGCCGCTTCGATGATTACGTGTCGAGCCTGGAAAAGGCCAAGGTCATGCTCGATGGCGAGCGCCGCAAGGACATGATCCTGCACGATGCCCGCGACATCGCTTTTGCCAACGGCCTGGAACTGGTCGAGGACGAAGGCCTGCTGGAAGAAGTCTCGGGTCTTGTCGAGTGGCCGCATGTTCTGATGGGCACGTTCGAGGAGGATTACCTCCAGATCCCGGCGGAAATCATCCGCCTGACCATCAAGACCAACCAGAAATGTTTTGTGACGCGGCCTCAAGGGTCGGAAGAAGGCCTGTCGAACCGTTTCATCCTGATTTCCAATATCGACGCCAAGGATGGCGGCAAGGAAATCATGCATGGCAATGGCAAGGTTGTGCGCGCCCGCCTGTCCGACGCCAAACATTTCTGGACCCGCGACCAGGGCGACCTGCCGGATCTGGAAACGCTGAAGGTTTCGGCCGAAAAGTTCGGTCTGGACCTGAAAAAGCCGCTCGACCAGCGCATGGCAAAACTCGATGCGCTCAACGTCACATTCCACGCCAAGCTCGGCAGCCAGGGTGAACGGGTTGCCCGTATCCGCGTACTGGCAAAGCAACTCGCTCTGATCACCGGTGCCGATGCCGCTCTGGTGGACCGCGCCGTGGTTCTGGCAAAAGCCGACCTGCGCACCGAAGCCGTTGGCGAATTCCCCGAACTGCAGGGCCTGATGGGCCGTCGTTACGCGCTGTTGCAGGGCGAGGATGCGTCCGTTGCCGCGGCCATCGAAGACCACTGGAAGCCGAACGGCCCTTCCGACCGTCTGCCGGAAGACAAGGTCGGCCTCACGGTGGCGCTGGCCGACAAGCTCGATACGCTGACTGGTTTCTGGGCGATCGACGAAAAGCCGACCGGCTCGAAGGACCCCTATGCGCTGCGCCGTGCGGCACTGGGCGTGGTGCGCATCATTCTGGAGCGGAAGGTGCGGCTGCCACTCACTGCAGAAATTGCCTCCGGAACTCTTCGTTATCTGAAGTTCTTTGATGAGCGGCGAGCTGGTACTTCAAAAGACGAAGCATATGCCTTGGAGTTTGATCATTCAGCTCGAAAAGGGGCTTGGGATGCAGAAACGCTTTCTAAGCTAAATCTTGATGAAGATTTGGGTTTTTCGGATGCTGAGTTTGCCAATATGCCGAAGACCAAAATACAAATCAAAGCCGATGAAATTGCCATCGATCTTCTCTCCTTCTTCCACGACCGCCTGAAAGTGTATCTGCGCGATATGGGTGCGCGCCACGATGTCATCGACGCCGTGCTGACACCTGAAGCCGATGATCTGCTGCTGGTTGCCCGCCGCGCCGAGGCGCTGACCGCTTTCGTCACCTCTGAAGACGGCAAGAATCTGCTGGCCGGTACCAAGCGCGCCACCCAGCTGCTTGCCGCCGAAGAAAAGAAGGGCACTGCGGTTGCGACAAGCGTTTCGGAAACGCTCCTGACGCTCGATGCCGAAAAGGCGCTCTGGGCCGCCATCACCGTCGCTTCGAAGGAAGCATCCGAGGCTGTCGCCAAGGAAGACTTTATCGCCGCCATGGAAGCGCTCTCCAAGCTTCGTGCGCCGGTCGACAAATTCTTCGAGGACGTTCTGGTCAACGACGAGGACAATGCCATCCGCGCCAACCGCCTGGCCCTGCTGAAGGCCATCCGCGAGGCGACCGGCACGGTTGCGGACTTTTCCAAGATCAGTGGGTGAGGGGCTGACGCCACCCTCTCGACGTCATCCTCGGGCTTGACCCGAGGATCTCACCACGCCTGAAAAATGGGCCGCAGCAGATGCTCGGGACAGGCCCGAGCATGACGGTGGTGGGCGTTGCGCTCACCTGACAGCGTTGCCGACCCATGCTAGTCTGCCGCTTCCACCTCACTCTGGAGCCGTCATGAACAAGCCTGTGCAAGTGACAATCGGCGAACCGCTCGCCAGTTTCGTTCGAGGCGAAATGGAGCATGGTGGTTTCGATACGCCCGAAGCCGTCGTTGAAGCCGGTTTGCGGCTTCTGGAGGCCGAGCAGGCCAAATATGCCAAGCTCCGTGAGGCGCTGATCGAAGGCGAGCAGAGCGGTGAGCCAATTCCCTTTGACCCGGAGGCGCTCATGGCTTCCGTGCGCGAGTCATGGAGGAAGCGTGGTTGATGTTCATCTCAGTCCGCGCGCGGAAAGGGATTTCATCGATATCGGTTATTACACGCGCGAGCAGTGGTCTGCGATACAGGCCGAGACTTATCTGAGCCAGATCCTCCACATCATCAGCCAGATCGGCGAACGACCCTTGTCGGGACAAACGGTGAGGGGCATCAAGTCTGGCTATCGCCGTCGTCGTGCGGGCGTGCATCTCATATTCTATGCGACCAATTCAGATGGCTCGGTTGAAATTATCCGCATCCTCCACGAAAAGAGCGATGCCCTCCACCATCTCGGTTTTGACTGAATGACTTCCCCAAAAAGAATCCTCGTCAGCGCCTGTCTTCTCGGCCATGCCGTTCGTTATGACGGCAAGGGAAAACCGCTTGCGCATCCGCTTCTGGAACGCTGGAAAGAAGAGGGCAGGGTGGTGACGATATGCCCGGAAATGGCGGTAGGCATGCCCGTGCCGCGGCCGGCGGCGGAAATCGAAAACGGTTTGTCGGGTGAGGATGTGCTCTGCGGTCGAGCAAGGGTGATGGAAATCACCGGTGGGGATGTTTCGGCGGAATTTATTGCGGGGGCGGAGAAGGCCGTGGCTTTTGCTCAAGCCAATGGCTGCACCCACGCGCTGCTGATTGATGGCAGCCCGTCCTGCGGCTCAGGTTTTATCTATGACGGTTCGTTTGCGGGTAAAAAGCTCGTCGGCAATGGCGTCACCGCGGCATTGATGGCGCGCGCCGGTATCGCCGTTTATTCCGATCGTCAGATCGAGGAACTGGCCGCAGTGCTCGGCGCCTGAAAGCGAGAAAACCGCTAGCACCTTTCGGCACTGACGGCTTTCCCACCCCGCGTCCCCCGCGTAGCTCTTTAAAAGTGTATCAGCTTGCCCGGCGCATCTGCCCGGCCATCTGATGCAGGCCGGCGCTCGCGTTTCCGCCATTGCCGATCTTGAAGCCACGGATCAGCCCCAGAAGTTCGTCGGTATCGGCCGCCAGTGTTTCGGCCGATGCCGTGGTTTCCTCGGCCATTGCGGCATTGCGCTGGGTCGCCGCATCCAGCTGGTTCAGCGAGGATGTGATCGAGCGCAGTGTCGTGTCCTGCTCGGCTGCCGAATGGGCGATCTTGCTCACTTCGTCGCTGGCTGCCTTCACCTGATCGGAAATCCGCTTCAGCGCCTCGCCCGCCTCGCCGACAAGACGAACGCCGTTCTGCACCTGGCCGGAAGAGCGGGAAATCTGCTCCTTGATCTCCTTGGCGGCGGCAGCGGAACGCTGTGCCAGTTCGCGCACTTCCTGGGCGACGACGGCAAAACCCTTGCCGCTTTCGCCGGCGCGTGCGGCCTCGACACCCGCGTTGAGTGCCAGAAGGTTGGTCTGGAAGGCGATCTCGTCGATCACGGAAATGATCTTGGTGATCTCGTCCGAAGACTGTTCGATGCCGCTCATAGCACCGATCGCCTGGGCAACGACCGCATCGCTGCGGGTGGCTTCATTGCTGACCGAGGTGACGCGTTGTGCGGCTTCCTTGGCACCCGAAGCGGTCTGGCGCACGGCAACAGCCAGTTCGTCCAGAGCCGCCGAAGTTTCTTCCAGATTGGCCGCCTGACGCTCGGTGCGCTGCGACAACTCGTTGGAAGCGCGGCGGATCTCTTCCTTGGAGCCGCCGATATCGACGCCCTTGGAATTGACCTTGGCCATGGCGGCTTCGAGATGCGACAGCGCCTCGTTGAAATTGTCGCGCAGGTCGGCATAGCGAGACCCAAGATCGTCGCAACGCACGGTCAGGTCACCCTGTGCCAGTGCCGCCAGCGACTTGCCGATGGTGGACACGACGCGGGCCTGCAATTCGGCCTCGCCGCGTTGGTTGTCGAGGTTCTGCTGGCGTTCGCCGTCAAGCTCTTCCTGTTGGCGCTGCTGGCGTTCTTCCATCGCATGGCGCTCGCGCACCTTCTGCTGCAGGGCCTGCGTGGCGCGGGCCATCAGGCCCACCTCGTTCTTCATGCCGGTATGCGGAATGGAAAGGTCGACATTCTCGTCGGCCACCGCATTGAGAGCCGAACGGATATCGCCGAGCGGCTTGGAAATGTTGCGGATGACAATGAAGGCAAGGATGGAGCCGAGCACCAGAATGACGGCGCCGATACCAACGGCCTTGAAGACATCGCCGCGGATCTGGGCTTCGAGGTCATCCACATAAACGCCCGTCACCAGAACCAGCTGCCACGGCTCGAAGGAAAGCGCATAGGAGCTCTTGCGGAAACCGTCGCCCTGCTGGCCCGGCTTCGGGCCGAGGAAATCGGCGGTGCCGCCACCATTGCGGCCGATCTTCACCAGCTCGTCGCGATACATGAAGCCGGTGACGTCAGGCTTGCCCTTGAAGTTCTGCCCGAGCCGCTTCGGGTCCGGATGCAGACGCATCGTGATGTCATAGTCATAGGCGTAAAGGTAACCGTCCGGCTGGAAGGTCATGGCGGAGATCGCGGCAAAAGCCTGTTTCTGGGCTTCCTCGCGGGTCATCTCGCCCTTGGCCTCACGGGCCTGGAAGGATTTCATGATGCCGATGCCGGATTCCACCTGCGTGCGCAGCATGGCATAGCGTTCGGCATAGATGGCCGTGGTCGAGGCCTGGAGTATGAAATATGTGCCGATCGCAAATCCAACCATCAGGGTCAGTACTAGCAGCACAAGCTGATGGGAAATCTTCAGGTTCTTCATGGAGCCCTCAAGGTGGATCGGGCCGCAATCGATGCAGCCTCAACGCGTTTCTGTATCGGTAAGAAAAGCGCATCCTGCGCCGGAGATATGCTGCATCGCACACCCCTGCATTTATACGGGATGATTAAATAAAACTTTAATCAGGAGTGTTTCTCGCTTCGAAAGCAATGTTCAGTTTTGGTTGCTTGGATTTTTTAAATCCATAGGTTGTTTTTAGACGTTTATCCAAATAAATCCATGAGATCGTCCATATTTCTATTTGAATAAGACAGTAGAGATGCGTCGCTGATGGTTGTGGCTGCAAAACGAAAGAAGGCGCCACATGGGTGACGCCTTCGTAAGACATGAGCTGATGTTAAGCTCGTCAGCGGACTTTATTGTTGGCGCAGTTCGAAGCCGCGAAAATCGTCCTGCTCGGCAGCGGCGTCGCCGGCACGTTCGCTCGGTTGCTCGCCGACAGCGGCTGTCGTGGCATCGGCATCGATACCATCCGGCGTTGACGGCAGCACGGCGCGGGCGGTGTCGATCGGGCCGCTGCGCACCGGAAGCGTGGCGTCCGCTTTCTGTTCCGGCGTAGACAGCCATTCCGGCATCTTGCTGATGAAGGTCACCGGCGAACCGCCCCACCATCCTTCGGTGCGCACAAGCTTCTGCTGGCCGTTGATGTCGCGGATTTCGGTTTTCTGAATATCGGGGCCAAGCGCGGGCACCTTGTAGATGCCGGCGCCTTCATCCGGCTTTGCAGGTGCAACCTTGTCGCATGTGGTGCACATCTTTGTAACGATGCTGGTGGTGTGGCCGGTCTCGACCAGTTGCGTGATCGATGAGGCCAGTACCGGGCTGCCGATCGAAAGGATCGCCGCAGTCAGAACAAGAGCACGCATGACAAGTCTCCGGGTTTGCTGCCGCGCATTCGCGGCCGGACGCAATTTTGCTGTCCGCAAGCTTACCCCCGGTTTCCTTGCCATCCGGTCACGATACTTGGTAAATTTTGAACGAATGCCGAGTTGGCACAGGTGGTGGGGATTGGTCAGGTCGCGTGGGTGGCAGTCGTTTATGGATTGGGAGAAGGCAGCGGCTTGCTCTCTTTGATCTCCCCCTTGAGGGCAGGGCAGCCGCGTATGAAAGAAAACCCCTCCCAACCAACCGGGGAGAGCCACGGGTCTCACCCGTCCTTTGGACCCCCACAAGGGGGAGGGCTTAACCCAGCCGTTCCGCGGTAGCTCAATTGGGGCAGGTGTTTGCGGCTAGTTTTCTCCCCCCTTGTGGGGGAGATGCCCGGCAGGGCAGAGGGGGACTTGCTTCCTATGCGATAACGCGCTGCGAACTCTGGCGATCAGCCCTGTTCGCGCGCCACGGCACGCCAGCCGATGTCGCGGCGGCAAAAACCGTTTTCCCATTCCACGCCTTCGACCAGCGCATAGGCGCGGGCCTGCGCCTCGGCAACGGTCGGGCCGGTCGCCGTCACGTTCAGCACGCGGCCGCCGGTTGCAACCAGCTGGCCATCCTTCAGTGCCGTGCCGGCATGAAAGACCTTTTCGCCATCGGTGGTCTGGGGAAGCGCGGTGATCGGCGTGTTCTTGTCGTAGTTGGCAGGATAACCTTTCGAGGCCATCACCACGGTCAGCGCCACATCGTCGCTCCATTCGGCGGAGACCTGATCGAGCGTGCCGGTGGAGGCCGCATACAGCAGCTCCAGAAGGTCGCTCTTCAGCCGCATCAGCAGGACCTGGGTTTCCGGGTCACCGAAGCGCACATTGTATTCGATCAGTTCCGGGCCCTTCTGGGTGATCATCAGGCCGGCAAAGAAGACGCCGGTAAACGGATAACCGCTTTCCGCCATGCCGCGAATGGTCGGCTCGATGATTTCCTTCATGGTGCGTTCCACCATGTCGGGTGTCATAACCGGGGCAGGCGAATAGGCGCCCATGCCGCCGGTATTGGGGCCGGTATCGGCATCGCCGACGCGCTTGTGATCCTGCGCCGTTGCCAGCGCCAGGGCCGTCTTGCCGTCGGAAAGGCAGAAGAAGCTCGCTTCCTCGCCGTCGAGATAGGCTTCCACCACCACTTCGGCGCCGGCCGCGCCGAACGCGCCGTCAAAACAGTCGCTGATGGCGGCGAGTGCCTCCTCGATGGTCATGGCGACGGTGACGCCCTTGCCGGCGGCAAGGCCATCGGCCTTCACGACGATCGGTGCGCCCTGTTCGATGACATAGGCTTTTGCAGCGTCACCATTGGTGAAACGCTTGTAGGCGCCGGTCGGGATGTCGTAGCGGGCGCAGATATCCTTGGTGAAACCCTTGGAGCCTTCCAGCTGGGCGGCTGCCATGGAGGGGCCGAACACGACAAATCCTTCGGCGCGCAGGAAATCGGCGATACCGGCGACCAGCGGGCCTTCCGGGCCGACGACCACGAAATCGATCGCCTTGCTCTTGCAGAAGTCGAGAATGGCGGCGTGATCATCGATGCCGATATCGACCAGCGTGGCGCTGTCGGCCATACCGGGATTGCCGGGGGCCACGAAAAGTTTGGTGAGGCGGGGCGACTGGGCCAATTTCCAGGCCAGCGCATGCTCGCGGCCACCGGAACCGATCAGAAGAACTTTCATATTCCGCCTCTTTGTCTCGCCATAGGTTTAGCCCGTAAATGTGGCTAAGGGGCGGTTAATCGGGGGGGGCGGAAAGGTCAAGGGCTGAGGGTAAACTTGGTGTTTTCCAACCATGTTTCACCTTAGGAATTCCCCGGCCGTGGGAGCGGCCGGAGAGGCATGGTCAGGGGGCGAACGGGTCCGTCCGTATCATCAACGTCGCTTCGAAAATCCGTCTGTTGCGATAGGTGAGGAAGGGAACGGGCTCATTGTTTATTTTTGCTAAGTACAACTTATTGTTGAGGTAATGGATAACTGCCTCCAGTTCTTCGGTGCCGACTGCATCGTCGGCTGCAAGAATCCTGGCAACCTTCTTTGGCATGAACATCTCCACTCTGAATGTCGCATCATGCGACAGGGGGAAGTATAGGAAGGCGCCCCAATATGAGAACCTGTCATTTCGCATGGCTGTCGACATGGTTACGATCCGGTAACCATTTGTGCCGGAACGGTGCAGGTCGAAGGCAAAGCTGTGGAGGCCTGAATGCCTGCGTTGTCATGCCACAAAGTTCGACTATGGTCGCCACTCCGAATTTGTACGTGAGAACCCCATGGCCGCTGACATCCGCTCCCTCGCCGTCACCATTGCCGCCGAGATCAATTCGCGGCCCGATCAGGCCGTCGCCGCCATCGGACTTCTCGACGAGGGCGCGACCGTTCCCTTCATCGCCCGTTACCGCAAGGAAGTGACCGGCGGTCTGGATGATACGCAGCTGCGCAACCTCGCCGAACGCCTCGTCTATCTGCGCGAACTGGAAGCCCGGCGCTCGTCGATCGTCGACAGCATCAACGGCCAAGGGAAAATGACCGACGATCTGGCGGTGAAACTCGCCAAGGCCGTCACCAAGGCGGAACTGGAAGATCTTTATCTTCCCTACAAGCCCAAGCGCCGCACCCGCGCCGAAATCGCCCGCGAGCGCGGCCTAGGCCCGCTGGCCGAAGCGATCTGGGCCGACCGTTCCTCCGATCCGGCCGCGCTGGCGCAAGCCTATATCACCGGCGAAGTGACCGACCTGAAAGTGGCGCTGGAAGGTGCCCGCGATATCGTTGCCGAAACCATTTCCGAAAATGCCGACCTGCTTGGACGCCTGCGCAATCACATGCGCGACGGCGCGCAGCTGAAGGCACGGGTGGTCGATGGCAAGCAGGAGGCGGGTGCAAAATTCGCCGATTATTTCGACCATACCGAACGCTGGGCGACAGCCCCCGGCCACCGCGCGCTCGCCATGTTGCGCGGCTGGAACGAGGAGTTTCTGACGCTCACCATC
Organism: Neorhizobium sp. JUb45; assembly: GCF_004343585.1. Classification (GTDB taxonomy): domain Bacteria; phylum Pseudomonadota; class Alphaproteobacteria; order Rhizobiales; family Rhizobiaceae; genus Neorhizobium. The sequence continues at coordinate 297,961 of NZ_SLYW01000002.1, forward strand.
GAGGTCGATGCCGATGACACGTCACCGGTCAAACCGGCGCAGCGCATCATCGCCATGGCCTTCGATATCCGCGACAAGGGGGCAAGCGACCGCTGGCTGATGGAAGTCGCCGGCTGGACATGGCGTGTGAAACTGTCGATGTCGCTGTCTCTCGACCTGATGCGCGAGATGCGTGAGCGCGCCGAAGCCGAGGCGATCCAGGTTTTCGCCCGCAATCTCAAAGACCTGTTGCTGGCGGCTCCCGCCGGTTCACGGGCCACGATGGGCCTCGATCCGGGCATCCGCACCGGCGTCAAGGTGGCGATCGTCGATGCCACCGGCAAGCTCATCGACACCTCCACGGTCTATCCGTTCCAGCCGCGTAATGACGTGCGCGGCGCGCAGACCGAGCTTGCGGCACTCATCCGCAAACACAATGTCGAACTGATCTCGATCGGCAACGGTACCGGCAGCCGCGAAACTGAAAAGCTGGTCGCTGACCTGCTCACCAACCTTCCGGGCGCGAAGCCGACAAAAGTCATCGTCTCGGAAGCCGGCGCCTCGGTCTATTCGGCATCGGAAACCGCAGCGCTGGAATTCCCCGGCCTCGACGTCTCCTTGCGCGGTGCCGTCTCTATCGCGCGGCGCCTGCAGGATCCGCTGGCGGAACTGGTGAAGATCGAACCCAAGGCAATCGGCGTCGGCCAGTACCAGCACGATGTCGATCAGGGCAAGCTTGCCCGCTCGCTGGATGCGGTGGTCGAAGATGCCGTGAACGCGGTCGGCGTCGATCTCAATATGGCCTCCGCACCACTGCTTGCCCGCGTCTCGGGCCTCAGCAAATCGATCGCCGAAGCCATTGTGTCCCACCGCGATGCCAATGGCGCATTCGCCAGCCGCAAGGACCTGCTGAAAGTCGCACGCCTCGGCAATCGCACATTCGAACAGGCGGCCGGCTTCCTGCGTATCCCGAACGGCAAGGAGCCGCTCGATGCGTCCTCCGTCCACCCGGAAGCTTATGGTGTAGCCAAAAAGATCGTTGCCGCCTGCGGCCGTGACCTGCGCACGCTGATGGGTGACAGCGCGGCGCTCAAAGCCGTCGATCCGCGCCAGTTCATCGACGAACAATTTGGTCTGCCGACCGTCAAGGACATCATCGCCGAGCTGGAAAAACCCGGCCGCGACCCGCGCCCCAGCTTCAAGACCGCGACCTTTGCGGACGGCATCGACGAGATTACCGACCTCAAGATCGGTATGCTGCTGGAAGGCACGGTGACCAATGTCGCCGCCTTTGGCGCCTTCGTCGATATCGGCGTGCATCAGGATGGGCTCGTGCACGTTTCGCAACTGGCCGACAAGTTCGTCAAGGATCCGCATGAAGTGGTGAAGGCCGGCGATGTCGTGAAGGTGCGCGTCGTCGAAGTGGATGTGAAGCGCAAGCGCATCGCGCTCACCATGCGCAAGGATGGTGGCGATACGCCGCCGCCCGGTCCGCGTGGTGGCGATCGCGGCAAACCGGTCAATCCGAAACTGATGAATACCGAAAAGCCGGCAAGCCAGGGCGCTTTTGGCGCGGCGCTGGCGGAAGCGATGAAGAAACGATAAGCGCATCCGCCATCTCCCTCGGTGTGGGGGAGATGGCGGATGCGGATGTGGTGGGCGTTGATTGACGATCTTCTCAACGAAGATGAGCAACCGATATGCAGGCCGCAATGAAGAGGAGTATGCCGAGCATGAGCAAGCTCCAGGGAAATAGCGCGATCGTGAAAGCGACAAGGCTTCCGATAAGGGCGATAAAAGCCACAGCCAGGAATATCCTTGCGACAGTGCTCCGCATTGATCCAATCAATCCGAGAAAAAACGAACGGGCAGAACGTCAGATGGCTGCATCGAATGCATCTGCCTCACTTTGAGTGGCGAAGGTGAATGTGACCAGTTCACTGTCGTCGCCTTGACGGATGCCAATTGCGGTCACAATCAATCGGGCGATCTCATCGCGCGCATCGTTTTCCGACCGAGACGAATTCACCGATTTCTCGATGGCTGCTGCGAATACTTCGCTGATGACCCCGAGGCGCATATTGTGCTTCATGATGATGTCCCGGTCCTCGATGATCGCTGTCTGTTCAGCCTTCGGGATCCCGGCATTGTCCAATGCGGTAATCGTGGCATTCGTCGCGAGCTTGATCGGACCTTCCGCAAGCCAGCGATCAACCATTTGATGGAACTGACGCATACGCGCGGCGGGGATTGTTTTCTGTACAGTGATCGACATCGGGTTCCTTTGTCAGCTTGCATTCATGCCGGCACACGCGTCCCGGGTAAGGGGCCGGCTATGGCCATGACCTTGCGTGAGATGGGTGTATGGGGTCGAGCTGCAGGCTTCAATGTATTTGTGCTGAAGGGCCGCCGTTGCCGAAGGTGGTTTGAAGCGAAAACGGCTATGCAAAGCGGCCTCATGCACCGTTTCTGGTCGAAAGCGCCCAAGCCATTCGGATGAATTCGTGCTATTGCCAAACGCATAATCATGACAGCAGTCGCCCCCGAAAAACATTCTACGGGGCACCGCATCAGGAAAGATCGACCGATGGCCCGCAAGAATAGAGATGAATTCGCTTCATGGGACGAGGCGCAGCCGGAGCCGGTGTTTTGTCCACTCTGCGAGCGAGTCATCCCGGACGAGCAGATGGATGCGCATCATCTGGTGCCCAAGAGCAAGGGCGGCAAACAAACCGTCGCCCTGCACCGTATCTGCCACGACCAGATACATTCGATTTTTACCGATGCCCAACTCGCCAAGAAGTTCTCCACGATCGAGGCCATTCTTGAAGACGCTGCCGTGCAGAAATTCGTGGCCTGGGTAAAAGGCAAGCCGCCGGGTTTTTCCGATTCAGCGAAGGAATCACAGCAATCCAATCGGGGGCGCGGTCGCAAGGCCTGATGATGGCAGTGCACGCTTGTCGGTGAGGTGCAGGCAATTAACGCCCGCTTGACCAAATCTCCGCCGCGGGGCAGAAACCGGGCATGACAAACGCCCCCGATGATACCGGCCGCGTGGCCGATGCGCCTTCCGACAACTGGGTCTACCACGTGCTGCCGCGTGCCGCCTGGCCCTATGCCCAGCTTGCCCGCTGGGACCGGCCGATCGGCTGGCAGCTCCTGATGTGGCCGTGCTTCTGGTCGGTGGCGCTCGCCGCCAATCATGATGCCGCCGATGGCCGGTTTTCACTCGGCTGGGTGCTGATCTATCTCTTCCTGTTCTTCCTCGGTTCGGTCGCCATGCGTGGCGCCGGCTGCACCTATAACGATCTGATCGATCACGATATCGACATGGAAGTGGCGCGCACCCGCTCAAGGCCGTTGCCGTCGGGCCGGGTCAGCCGCACCGAAGCAAAACTGTTTTTAGGCGCGCAGGCGCTGGTCGGCCTTTGGGTCCTGTTGCAGTTCAACCTGTTTTCCATTTTCCTCGGCATCCTGTCGCTGGTCGTGGTGGCGATCTATCCTTTCGCCAAGCGCTTTACCGACTGGCCGCAGTTCTTCCTCGGTCTTGCCTTTTCATGGGGTGCGCTGATGGGCTGGTCGGCGCTTTTTGCCGAAGTGTCCTGGGCTTCCGTCTGGCTCTATCTGGCGGCCGTCACCTGGACGATCGGTTACGACACGATCTACGCCCATCAGGACAAGGAGGACGATGCGCTGGTCGGCGTACGTTCGACCGCGCGGCTGTTTGCCGAAAACACCAAGGCATGGCTGATCGGTCTTTACGGTCTGGCGCTGCTGTTTCTGATTCTGGCTTTTGCGACCGCCGGCGTCGGCTTCCTCGGCTATCTCGGCCTTGCTGTGGCGGCAATCATGTTCGCCTGGCAGATCCTCATTCTCGAAATCGACAATCCGGATCATTGCCTTCGCCTGTTCAAGTCGAACGGCCGTGTCGGCTGTGTGATCTTTATCGCGCTGATGGTATCGCTGGCTTCGTTTTCCTGATTGATTTCAACCGCTGAAACGAACAAGGCCCGGTCTCGCGACCGGGCCTTGTTCGTTTTTGAAACATATTTCGCCTTAACGGCGGGCAATGATTTCCTTGCCTTCGATCTTCATCGCCACACCTAGGCTGCCGGTCGTACGGCGCACCAGGAACCGCGGACGACGGGCGGCAAAGTAGGAATGGCGGCGGCGCTGGGTGGGGGCGCTCTGGCGCACTTCGCCAAGGTGGTTTTCCAGCGGACGGGCAACGCCGTCGGCTTCCACCATCAGCATCGGGATATGGAAGGCTTCGGACCACGAGCGCCAGTCGGCAGCGATGTCGCACAGGTCATGCGCCACCAAAAGCGGCACGCACAGGCTGGCATCTTCGTGATGCAGTTCGAGCGTCACCGTCACTTCGCCATCGCCATGATCGATGGCACGCGCTGCAACACCCTTGAAGGCGCGGGCCGGCAGGGCAAAGGACATCGGCAGGCCGCTCTGGGGCAGGATCTTGCGCAGAACCGCGCCGCGCTCGTCTATCGTGATGGATACATCGCCGTCGGCGCCGCGCAGGCTGTAGCTGATCTGCTGGAGAATACGTGCGGGGTCGAGCCGCAGAGCTGATCCGGCCCATTCGGGCTTCAGAACCGATTGTGTCATTTAATGCACCCTTGTTTTACCTGAGAGCCGTTTCCGACATCTCACCGGGACTTTTGTCCTCTGATGGCCTCAACATAGGCGCGGCCCTTCCAGAACCGCTTAAAAATTGCGGTTAAGAAATCCCTGCCGGTTCAGATGGTTAGCAAATCCGAATCTGTTACGGTTTCGAGAATATGAATATCGCCGGTTCTGTGCGGAGCTGAAACGTTGCGTGCCAAGGCGAAACAGGGACAGGCCCGGACAAGGCTTGGGTGAGAGAATGACGAAAGGAATTCCTTAAGCGGACCTGTGTAAAACATCAGGCAGCGACACCGCGAAGGCATGAAGAGGGCATCCGCATGGTATCGACATATCTCAGCTACGATCTGGTCAACCGCGATCTGTCGGCCAGCCTCAAGCGGGTATCGAACCAGTCTGCCGTCAAGCGCGAAGCCGATTATTACGAAGCCAATATCGGCAAGGTCACCACCGTCGACGAATTCATGGACGATTACAGGCTCTATGCCTACGCCATGAAGGCCTACGGTCTGGAAGACATGACCTACGCCAAGGCGTTCATGAAAAAAATCCTGGATAGCGATCTGTCCGACGATGACAGCTTTGCCAACAAGCTGGCCGATGACCGTTACCGCGATTTTGCCAACGCCTTCAATTTTTCGACGTCCGAAGCGGCGGCGCAGTCCGCGGGCCAGATCGAGAACCTGACCGATCTCTACGGGACGACGATGGCGGAAAAGGAAGCCAGCGTTTCCACCGAAACCGCCTATTTCAACACCATGATGGATCAGGTGGGCAGCGCCGATGCGCTTCTCAACAACGAGCGTCTGCGGTCTTACCTGCTGACGTCCTACGGTCTCGACGAAAAATATTACTCGCGCGCCACCGTCAAGAATGTGCTGTCCAGCGATATCAGCGACCCGGACAGCTATATCAACACCACGATGGGCGTGCAGCGCGATGATCTGAACACCAAAAAGGCCGATGCACAAACCCGTCTCTCTGCCGCCACGACGACCGCTGAGAAAAGCAAGATCCAGACGGAGATCAGTGGTTACCAGGCCTCGCTCGACAAGATCCAGACCTATTACGACATGGCCGATGCGTTCAATTTTGGCACTGACGGCACCATGCCGGAGGAAGGCGCCCAGACGGCCGAGCAGAAGGCGACCATCAACAGTCTTTACCTGAGCAGGCAGGAACGCCTGTCTTCGGCCACGGCGGTTGCCGAGCGCGATTATTTCAATGCGAAAATGGCGACGGTGGATGACGTCAACGACATCCTCACCGACACCCGCATGTATAACTACATCCGTACCGCGTTCGACATGACCGAACTGACGGTCGTGCGCGCCACGGTCGAGCAGATCCTCACCAGCGATCTGGATGATCCGGGCAGTTATGCCAACATCTACGGCAAGACCAATCCGAAGTATCTGGAACTGGCCAATTCGTTCAACTTCAACACCGACGGCACGGTTGCCGCCGGTGAAGCGCAGACCGAGGCACAGGCGACGTCCGTCGCCAACCGCTATTTCAGCCATTACAACGACGATCAGGACGAAGCCGACGAAAAGGCCATCAACCTCTACAAGACGGCAATTGCAGAGGTCGATTCCGTCGCGGAGTTCATGTCCACGGCGGATGTCTACAATTTCGCCCTGAAGGCCGTCGGTCTCGATCCCGATACCGTGTCGAAATCCACCATCAAGCAGGTGCTGACCAGCGATCTGACCGATTCGAAGAGCTATGCCTATAAGCTCAATGACGAACGGTATCTGACGCTGGCGCAGGCCTTCAACTTCACCAAGGATGGCGGCATCACCACCGCGCTTTCGGCGCAGACGGAAGGTACGATCAAGTCCGTCGCCTCTGACTATATCGTCAAGGTGACCCGGTTCATCGACAACGAGAAGAAGATCGGCACTAAGGAAACCGAGGACGACACCGGCAAGAAGGTCAGGGAAAACATCACCGCCCAGAGCAAGGCGAAGGAAGAGGCATCGGTCGAGACGAAATATTATTCGGAAAAGATGCTGAGCATCAAGACCGCGTCTGAGTTCATCGCCGACGATCGCCTCGTCAAGGTTCTGCTGACGGCTTACGACGTCGATCCGGACACGGTCGACGAGGATTTTCTCAAGCAGGTCTTTGCCTCCGATCTCGATGATCCCAAGAGCTTCGTCAACCAGCAGACCAACACGGTATGGGCGGAAATCCTCGGCACCTTCAATTTCGACACGAGCGGCAAGCTTGCCAAGCGCGATGACGGCGCCACAGTCCAGACGCAGGGCAAGATCCTTGCGACCGAGAACCTCTACAACCGCCAGACCCTGGAAGAAGAACAGGGTGAAAACAATAATGGTGTGCGTCTGGCGCTCTATTTCGAGCGCATGTCGAAATCGATCACTAGCGCCTACGACATTCTCGGTGATACGGCCCTTCTGGAATTCTTCCGCACCAGCTTTTCGCTGCCGGAAGAGTTTTCCAACATGGATCTCGACAAGCAGGCCGAGCTTGTGAAGAAATACATGAACCTCGAGGATCTCACCGACCCCGATCTGGTTCAGAAGATGGTCAACAAGTTCACGGCGCTCTACGATCTGGAAAACAGTGATTCCTCATCCTCGGCTCTCAGCATTCTGACCGGCGACAGCAGCAGCGCCGGCATCAGCGCCGACCTGCTTTATTCGATGAGCCAGTATCGCTGATAGCGGTAGCGACAGCGCATCATCTGCCCTTCGCTCCGTTTGGACGGCAGGGCTATCGCAAATGGCTTTGAGGCGGCGCGGCTTGCTCCCTTCGATCTCCCCCACAAGGGGGGGGATCGGCTGGGCGTGCCCTCCGCATTCCATATGCGATTGACTTGGCCTTATCCCTCGATCACCTTGCCGGGGTTCATGATGCCGGCCGGATCGAATGCGTGCTTGATGCGGCGCATCAGGTCCATCTCGATATCGGAGCGGATATGGGCGAGCTCGTCGCGCTTCAGCTGGCCGATGCCGTGTTCGGCGGAAATCGAACCGCCCGCCTTCAGCACGATGCCGTGCACGATCTCGTTCACCTCGCGCCAGCGGCCGATAAACTCCGCCTTGTCGGCACCCACCGGCTGCGAGATGTTGTAATGGATATTGCCGTCGCCCAGATGCCCGAAGGCACAGACACGCGCTCCGGGAATGGCGGCAAGCACCGCTGCTTCGGCCTCCGCCATGAAGGCCGGAATTTTCGACACCGGCACGGAAATGTCGTGCTTGATCGAACCGCCTTCCGGCTTCTGCGCGCCCGACATGCTTTCGCGCATGTGCCACAAAGCCTTTGCCTGCGCGCCCGAAGAAGCGATCACCGCATCCTGCACAAGACCCGCCTCAAACCCCTGTTCCAGCAGCGCCTGCACCATGGTCTCGGCGGTTTCAGCCGAATCCGAGGTGGAAATGTCGATCAGCGCGTACCATGCATGCGGCGTTTCGAGCGGATCGCGCACGCCGTCGATATGTTTTGTCGTGAACTCGACGCCGATGCGCGGCATCAGTTCGAAACCGGTCAGCGCCGGTCCGCACAGGCTCGATGCCTTCTCGAACAGTTTTAGCGCATCCTGCGTGGAATTCAGGCCCGCAAAAGCCACCTGATGGCCGACCGGACGCGGAAACAGTTTGAGCACTGCCCCGGTGATGACGCCGAGCGTGCCTTCCGCGCCGATGAACAGACCGCGCAGGTCGTAGCCGGTATTGTCCTTTTTCAGGCGACGAAGGCCGTCCCAGATTTCGCCGGTCGGCAGCACCACTTCCAGGCCAAGGCAGAGCTGGCGCATATTGCCATAGGCGAGCACCGCGGTGCCGCCGGCATTGGTGGACAGATTGCCGCCGATGCGGCACGAGCCTTCCGACCCGAGCGACAGCGGAAACAGCCGGTTGACCTCTTCGGCGGCGCGCTGCACCTCGGCCAAAATGACGCCGGCATCGCAGACCAGCACGTTCGCCACCGGATCGATATCGCGAATGCGGTTCATGCGCTCCAGCGACAGGATGATATCGGCCTTGCCCGCCCGCGGCGTCTGTCCGCCGACCAGGCCGGTATTACCGGTCTGTGGCACGATCGCCGTGCCGGTTTCGCTGGCGAGCTTCATGATCGCCGAAACTTCCTGCGTCGAGCCGGGTTTCAGCAGCATCGGCGAGGTGCCGCGATAAAGGCCACGATCTTCCGTCAGGCGCGGGGCGAGATCGGCTGCATCGCGCAGCGCATTGTCGGTGCCGACAATGGCGGCAAAACGGTCGAGCAGGGCGGTATCGATCACGGTCGCATCCATCGGCAATCTCCAGAAAAAAACTATTCGCGAGGGGCGGCGGCGCGCACCAGCCGGTCGTTGATCGCTTCGCCCAACCCATGCTGCGGAATGGCGGTGACGGCAATGCGTTCCGCACCGGTGGCGTCGGCTCTTTTCAGATAGTCGAAGAGGTTGGCGGCGGCCTCAGCCAGATCGCCGCTCGGGCTGAGGTCGAACACGGCTTTCGCCTGCTCGATGCCCTCGACCACAACGCCGCCAAACCGGATCAGCACTTCACCAGCCTCGACATGGGTTGCGTCCAGCCGAACGGCAGCGCCCGGTGCATAATGCGAGGCCAGCATGCCCGGCGCCTCAATGATCGCCGCCGGTCCCTCGCGACGCTCGACCGTCAGGCCCGTTGCCGCTTCGATATCCTCGACGGACAACCCGCCCGGCCGCAACAGCCGGATTTTCCCGTCCTCGACACGCAGAATGGTGGATTCGACCCCGACCGGAGCCGAACCGCCATCGATGATCAACGCAAGTTTTTCACCCAGATCGTCTGCCACATGGCGCGCGCTGGTGGGGCTGATCTTTCCCGATGTGTTGGCGCTCGGGGCGGCCAGCGGCCGGTCGAATGCGCGGATGAGATCGGATGTGAAACCCTTGGGCACACGGATACCGACGCTATCCAGACCGGCGGTTGCCAGCGGATGGATTTGGCGGCCTTCTTCCTTCAAGGGCAGGATCAGCGTCAGTGGTCCCGGCCAGAATTTTTCCGCCAGCTTTTTCGAGATCGGATCGAATTCGGCATGGCGTTCTGCCATGGCAAGATCGGCCATATGGCAGATCAGCGGGTTGAAACGCGGCCGGCCCTTGGTCTCGTAGATGCGGGTGATCGCTGTCGGATTGGTGGCATCGGCGGCAAGGCCGTAAACGGTTTCGGTGGGAATGACGACCGGCTGGCCGTCTTTCAGAACGGTCACGGCCGCATGGATTGCCGCCTGTTTCTGCCCGATGCCGTCGATGATCTCAGCTGTCATGCCAGTGCTGTAGCGTGCGGCAGGAGGAGGGGCAATATTTTTTGCGTTTTGCGGCCTGCACAAAAGCACCGAGGCATTGTCGGCGCCAGCTGTTTGATTCAAGCTGCGCGCCATGATCCAATCCCGAGAACCATCAGCCATTCTGTTCTGGACCAGCGAAACCGATCCAGCTTTCGCCGCCCCAGCCGGTGCACCGCGCCTTTCAAATTCTAACCTGCATCACCGCGTGGTCCGCGTTGTTACCCGTAACGATGGGTGGGCACGTATCCGTTTCGGCGACGAAGAATTTGCCATCAAGGAGGAGTGCCTGACCTTCATCGAACCGATGCAGCTTCATGTTAGTGACAGGGTCAAATTTTCTGGAGGCCATGGAGTTATCCGCGACATCATCTGGCATTTCAAGGATGGCGTGCCGAACTACTATCTCGAGCGCGATGGCAAGAAGCTCTCGAAACGGTATCTGACGGCCGATCTTGCCCAGTTTTGACGATGGTCGCGATCAAGCAAGGTGTGGCGTTTTGGCCTTACATCTTCTGCAATATCGCCCGAAACGCATCATCGGGCGCGCCCAGCATCAGCACGTTGCGCAGTGCCTCATGCGGATTTGAGGTCTGGAACAGCACGCCATTGCCGCGGATGCCACGGTTGATGCGCATGCGCTCAGCCCCCGGTTCGCCCTCGATGGCGACGGCAAAGTACATGCGGCGCCGTTCGGCATTGATATGTTCGAAGAACTGCGCTTCCTCGCCGATCTGGGCGAAAAAATTGCAGATATAGAAGGACCAGCTCACCGAACGCCGGGCGATAAACGTGCTGGCCGCCGTCACATGGCAATAACCCAGATGTGGACGTTCCGGAAACGTGCGGTGAAACAGCACTTTGGGGAAATTGATGTCGTGGTGAAAGGCGTTCAGCCGCTCATGGGTGGTTTCGCCGGCCTTTTCCAGCTTGGCACCGGTGCGCTCCGCCACTTCCTCATAGGTGAGGTAACGGCGCTCGGCCGGAAACCAGTCGTCACGATGGCGCGAAATCTTGCCGGTGCGCAAAAATTCCGAATGCGCGGCCGGTTTCATCCGCGGCGCTATCGGGCGCCAGGCGCTGGCATCGTAATATCTCAGCTTCGGTTGTGCTTCCACGACGGTGCCACTCCGTTGGTCGACGCGCAGATTAGCAATTGTTTGTTAACGGGTTCTTTCCGTGGTTTTCATGCCGTTGATAGCCTGTTTGCGCCAAATTCCCGTTACGGCGCGCCGCGCATGATGCCGTAGGCGACTGATATCTAAAGGCAAAAACAAACATGTCGCTTTTGCGTCACTCATTCGTTTTGTCGTCAATGCCGCATATCATGTCGCAATGTCGCTCTGCCGAGGAAACAGAGGCGCGTTATAACGGTTACATGCTTTAGACAAAGCCGGCTTGGGGTGCGGATGGCGCACCCGGTCCAACCCCACGATCTGAGGAGTGGAACATGGATATTCGCAATGACGTTCTGCGACAGCTGAAAAATCATCGTCCGGGTTTCAGCCTGGAACAGCCTTTCTACATCGACAAGGATTATTTCCAGCTCGATATGGAAACCATCTGGTACCGCGACTGGCTGTTCGTCGGCCATGATTGCGAAATCCCCAAGGCCGGCAATTATTTCACGCTGCAGATCGGCGATTATCCGATCGTCATCGTGCGCGGCAAGGACAAGCTGATCCGCGCCTTCCACAATACCTGCCGTCACCGCGGCCACCGCGTCTGCACGCAGGAACGCGGCGCATCGGCCAAGCTCGTCTGTCCCTACCATCAGTGGACCTACGATCTCGATGGTTCGCTGGTGTTTGCCCGCCAGATGGCCGAGGACTTCGACAAGACGCAGTTTTCGATGAAGAGCGTGCATTGCGAAAGCGTTGCCGGTTACGTCTTCATCTGCCTCGCCAACGAGGCGCCGGATTTTGCGCCGGTACGCCAGAAGATCCAACCCTACATGGCGCCGCATCGCCTGTCGGAAGCCAAGGTCGCGCACCAGAACACCATTGTCGAAAAGGGCAACTGGAAGCTCGTCTGGGAAAACAACCGCGAGTGCTATCACTGCGCCGCCAACCACCCGGAACTCTGCCGCACCTATCCGGAAGCGCCTTCCGCCACCGGTGTACAGGGTGCCGCCGATGACCCGGTGATTTCCGAACACTGGGCGCGCTGCGAAGCCGCCGGCCTGCCGAGCGCGTTCGACATGCACCCGGACGGCCAGTTCCGCGTCGCCCGCATGCCGCTGATCGAGGATGCCGAAAGCTATACGATGGACGGCAAGCGCGCCGTGCGCCGTGCGCTGTCGGATGACGTCACGATCTCGCATATCGGCACCATGCTTCTGTTCCATTACCCGACGACATGGAACCACATGCTGGTCGATCACACGATCTCCTTCCGCGTACTGCCGATCAGTGCCGAGGAAACCCAGGTGACGACCAAATGGCTGGTCCACAAGGATGCGGTGGAAGGCGTCGATTACGATATCGAACAGCTCACCCACGTCTGGAACATGACCAACGACCAGGACCGCCAGATCGTCGAGGAAAACGCGTTTGGTATCCGCTCGCCGGCCTATGAACCGGGTCCGTATTCCGAACTGCACGAGGGCGGCGTCATGCAGTTCGTCGAGTGGTACACCAAGTTCATGGTCGACCGTCTTCAGGGCGATCAGGCAAAACTTTCGGCCGTTGCCTGAGACCACGTAATCCTTAGCGCGTAACCTTCAATTCGTGAGATGAACATGGCGGCAGCTTATCCGCACCTCGACGAGATGCAGCCATGGAATGCAAGGCTGCAGCTTCTGGAATGCATCTCCGTCACGCCGGAAACGGCCGACGTGATGACCTTCATCTTCAAACCGGAAAAGCCGGGCTGGTTCCGCTATGTGCCGGGCCAGTTCGTGACGCTGGAACTGCCGGTGGGGCCGAACGGCGTGAAGGAACCGACGATGCGCACCTACACGCTGTCGTCCAGCCCCTCACGTCCCTTCACCGTCGCCGTCACGGTGAAGGCGCAGAAGGACAGTATCGGCACCCGCTGGATGTTCGATAACCTCAAGCCCGGCATGAAAATCCGAGCGCTGGGTCCGCTCGGTGATTTTTCCTACGTCAAACATCCGGCGCAAAAATACCTGTTCATCTCGGCCGGCTCCGGCATCACGCCGATGATGTCGATGACCAGAGATCTGAACGACCGCGCGCCATCCAGCGATGTCGTTTTCATCAACTGCTCGCGCACCCCCGCCGACATCATCTTTCGCCGCGAGCTGGAAGATCTGGCGCGCCACATGCCAAAACTGACGCTCGGGCTGATCGTCGAAAACTCGCCGCGCCATGATGCCTGGGTCGGGTTGCAGGGCATTATCGACCGCGCCAAGATCACCATGTTCGCCTCGGACTTTACCGAGCGCACGGTGTTCTGCTGCGGGCCTGAACCGTTCATGACGGCGGTGCGCGGCCTGCTCGAAAGCCTCGGCTTCGACATGAATAACTACCATCAGGAAAGTTTCGCACCGGCACTTCCCTCCATCGAGGAACTGCCCTCGACGGCGGCCGAAGGCGAAGTGCTCGCCAATGTCGCCTTCACCATGTCGGGCAAGGAATTCCCCTGCCAGCCGGGCCAGACCGTGCTGATGACGGCACGCGCCAATGGCGTGCGCATCGGGGCAGCCTGCGAATCCGGCCTCTGCGGCACCTGCCGCGTGCTGCTGGTGTCGGGTGAGGTGGACATGAACCACAATGGCGGCATTCTCGATGACGAGATCGAGGAAGGCTATATTCTCGCCTGCTGCTCGCGGCCGAAGGGCGATGTGGCGGTGGAGGCCTGAGGGAGCGAGCTGCACACGTCAATTGCGTGGGCGAAAGTCCGGAATTTAGGCTTTGGTCGGGAAATGCTGTCAATGACTGAAGCGGGATCGAGATGAACAAAACACTCGGTCCGCTGCATCTCTGAAATTCAGAAATATGCAGGTTTGGCTGGATTTCAATTTTCCGGAATATATCCCCACGTCGTGGGATCGAGCAGAACTGGATCCAGCCGAATTTCATTCATAGCGATCGGGCGGCGTACCATCTTTGTGACTTCGAAAACCTCTCCACGACCCCAGCCAGACGTGCGGATTTCTTTAAGCGGAATGCCGTCACCAGTCAGGCAATGCCTCAGGCCGGCATCGGCAACGTTGGGCATCCGGTCATACCAAGTGCACGTCTCGCCAAGAAACTGACCACGCTCGTTCATCCTGACCAATCCGCTCCACCCTGCCAGCTTGGGGTACGGGCGTTTCGGATCGAGTTGCGAACGCCGTGCATCAAGTTGGCGTTTTCCAGGAGAAGCGGAATATAAGATCCCTTGGTCAGCAAGTTCATTCCAAACCAACGCACTGACCGAGCCATCTTTTCCGGTGCGTTCTCTATACCACCACGGATAATGCCGCATTAGCCTCAACTTCGCCGTCGGATTTTGCAGTTCGACTTCGAAATCAGCGATCTCTGAAGGGCGTTTGACATCGGCGTGGAGCGGTTTTAGCCATGTCTCTGCATCGAATAAATCAGCAGGCGGCAAGACGGCACTTGTCGACAGGTGTTTTCGATCGAGTTCGACCAAACGTGTCTGGGACATCGGCTGGCCGTTCGAGAGCAAGACGGTGGTTGCAACTTCTATCCCATCGCCAGTCAGGCAGGTGCGCCAGATCGGTCCTGACTTTGATTGTTCCAGCTCGCCGCGAATAAGTTCAAGCCAGCGACAATGCTCGTTGTCGACGGCCTCAACATGGTTCAATTCCCGAGCGTCGGTAAATCCAAAAAAATCTTTCGCGGGATCGGCTTGCGTCACCGACATCCAAGCATTGTCCTCATCATTTTTAGCGGTTCTGAGGACAAGGTTTTTTGAGAAATTTCCGTAGGAAATTACTGATTTTCCCTCGTTTCCTTCTTCTACCCGTGTCCAGCCACCGTGCTGCAAGACCACGCGCTCATTCGTCTTGTCGCGCCCGTAGGTGTGGACCACCTTGAAACGAGCAATATAGTCAGGAACAGTTTTGCGATCGAAGTACGGCACCTCGTTCGCGAGAGCACCCGTTGCCGCAAGCATTGTCAGAAAGATCGATACTCGCCGTAACATCAAGACTTCTCCGCCACATCGCCTACAAGCCAAGTGTTCTTGCACGTTAGGCCAGATAAACCGGAAAAATGATAAATATCCTACCTGCTCATTACTGAGCTCCGAAACGCAGCGCCGGCTGCCGCTCGCCCCCATCCTCACCAAGCCTTTACCAACATTCATCTTTCGTGATGCCGCCTTTGGAACCCCAAGGCGGCATCATGCGTTTCCCCGCCGATAAATTCGATAAAAAGATTTTGAGGAAACATCCATGATGAATATCCGCAAACGCCTCGCGACCGTTGCCGTCGCTTTCACGGTCACGCTTACCGGTCTTGTTCCGGCGCAGGCTTTCCAGATGCCGGCCCCGGTTGCCGCCCAGACCAGCACCGCTGCTCCGGTGACCGACGTCCAGTATCGTCCATGGGAGCGGCGTAACGACCGTCGCTGGGACCGCCGCGACAACCGTCGTTTCGATCGCCGTGCCGAACGCCGTTTCGAGCGTAATGGTTATTACAACGGCCACCGTGGTTTCCGCGAGCGCCGCTCGGGTTATCGTTACCACAATGGTTTCTGGTTCCCGCTGGCCGCATTCGGTGCCGGTGCGATCATCGGCGGTGCCATCAGCCGGCCGAGCGTAAGTTCGTCTTCGGCGCATGTTCGCTGGTGTGCTGATCGTTATCGCAGCTACCGCGCTTCGGATAACACCTATGTGCCGCGTGCCGGCGTTCGCGCGGTGTGCAATTCCCCCTACTGATCACCCCCTCGGGTCAGTAGAAACCATGGCATGATGCCGTGAAAACATGGCCCGGCCGGAGCATGATGTTCCGCCGGGTCGTCTCGTTGAACGGGCAGTTCCACGGCAGGCGTTTCGTTAATGCGCGGTTCAGGCGGTAACGTACAAATTCCGCGGCGATGAATTTTCGATCAATCAGTCGGTGGAGATATCCCATGACCATGCTGATGAAGACTGTTTCGATTTTCGGTGTGGCTGCGGCCATGCTGGCCACCTCGGTTGCGCCGGGTGCTGCGGCGATGCCGATCATGCCTGCTGCCCCCGCCGTGAAAGCCGCGCCCGTCGAGAGCGGCAATGTGGTGCAGGTGCAATACTGGCGCGACCGTGGCGGTTATCGCGACGGTTGGTATGGCGGCCATCGCGGTTACCGCGAATACCGCCCGCGTCACCGGTATCACGACGGCTACTGGTATCCGCTGGCCGCCTTCGGCGCCGGCGCGATCATCGGCGGTGCTCTGGCTGCCCCGACCTATGAAGAGCCGCGTTACGTCGAGCCGGTCCCGCAATATTACGAGCCTGCGCCACGTTACGTTGCGCCGCCGCCGCGCCGTTACGCGGCCCCTGCCGGTGATATCAACCCGCAGCATCACGACTGGTGCCTGGCGCGTTATCGTTCCTACGATATCTACTCCAACACTTTTCAGCCGAACTACGGCCCGCGCAAGCAGTGCTATTCGCCGTATTTTTGAGCGTGCCTCTTGCGATCTCCCCCTTGAGGGGGAGATGCCCGGCAGGGCAGAGGGGGGGCTCCGCACGCTCCTTCTGCAATTGATTTGATGCACCGTTGCCCACCCCCCTCGTCCTTCGGACCTATCGTGACATCTCCCCCTCAAGGGGGGAGATTTTAGGGAGACCGTCGCGCACTCCTCACAAGATCCGCGCCCGCCTCAGCACCCACCACGCAATGGCAATCGACAGCGCGATAAAGATCACCGCAAACGTGGTGCCGGTCTCGCCATGTTCGAACGGCATGCCTGACGTGTTCATGCCGAAAAAGCCGGTCACCAGCGAAGGTGGCAGCAGAAACGCCGTCATCAGCGACAGGATGTAGAGGTGGCGGTTGGTTTCGGACGACTGTTTGGAATCGATTTCCTCATGCAGCAGCCGGGCGCGATCCTGCAACGCGTAGACGTCGTGATCCACCGCTTCCAGCCGGCCGGTCAGCCGTGACGCGACATCATCGAAACCGAGCGGCATGTCGTCATCGTCGGCCGCGGCCGCGCGGCGCATCAGGGCGAGAACGGTGCGCAAATGCCGGTGCAGACGCACGACGGTGCGGCGAACGGGAGCAAGCCTGCGGCGCTCGTCACGCGGCGCGTTGTCGTAGACAAAATCCTCGATCTGGTTCAGCTCTTCCGTCAGTTCCAGCACCAGCGTGATCAGCGTGCGCTGGAATTCGGCGACGATGGTTTCAAAAACGTCGATCGGCCGGCGGTAACGCCCCGCGTTCTTTTCGACGGCAGCGCGCACGCGGTCGATCGAGCGCAACGGCTGCAGCCGGGTGGTGATGATCAGCTTTTCGGTGACGGCGAAATGCAGCCAGCCGATATCGCGGGTTTCGCTGTCGAACTCGCGCTGAAAATCCACTAGCGTGCCGTAGACCATCTGCTCGTCCAGCGTGATCGAGGCATGCGTGTCATGGGTGGTGAGTGCGGCCACCACATCCTGCGGCAGGTTTTGAAACCCGTCGAGAAAGGCCGGCACGCGCTGGTCGGCAAGGTTGAGATGCAGCCACAGGAAACCGCCGTCTTCCACGCCAAGGTCAGCGCGCGTCGCCTCGGTCGGCAGCCGCGTGCAGGGCGCCTTGTCGGCATGAAAACGATAGGCCCAGACGAGGCCGGGAATGGCGGGGTTGAGAAGCGTCATGGGCAGTGTCCGGGCTGTGGGAGGCGCACTGCCTGTTAGACGCTGTTCGTGACATCTGTTGCAACAGGTTTTTGTGGAGGGCTGTTTCAGAGAGTGCTGGAGGATGCGAAGGGTACTACGAGCATCTTCTCCCCGCTGGGGAGAAGTGCCGGAGCGTCAGCGAGGCGATGAGGGGGCTTCCACGGTAACACTTTGCGATGTGGCTTCGGTCCCCCTCATCCGACCCTTCGGGCCACCTTCTCCCCGATGGGGAGAAGGTAATTGGTGCCCGCCGCTAAGCCGCTGCCCTTGATCTGAGCCGCGAAAACTTCACCGGTGCCGTGATCACCACAAGGCAGAAAATGATCAGCGTCACGCCCAGCCAGCCCAGCGCCGGCAGGCGTTCGCCGAGAATGATCACCGCCAACATCGCCGCCACCACCGGTTCCAAAAGCGTAATGGTCGTCGCCATGCTGGCCGGAATGCGGGCAAGGCCCATGCCGAACGCGATATAGCCCAGAAACATCGGCACGGTCGCCATGTAGAGGCCGACGGCCGCATTGTTCCAGCTGTCGAGGAATGCGCTGCCGGTGACGAGCAGAACCGGCATCAGCAGCAGCCCGCCGACGCCAAAAGTGGCGCCCATCGCCGCCGAGGACCGGATGACGCGCAACATCAGTCCACGCGCCGTGTAGGAATACAGCGCATAGGTGAGGCCGCCGATGAGGCCGAGCGCGATGCCGATTATGGTGGCATTGCCGGTGACGATGGTTTCGGCATGCGAGCCTTCCGCGACACACAAAAGCACCATGCCCAAAAGCCCGATCAGCGCTCCAGCAAGCCAGCGTTTCGACAGTTGCGCGCCATCAAAAACCTTTTCGATCAGCGCCGAGAGGAGCGGTGCCGAGCCGATGGTGACCACCGTGCCGATGGTGACGCCGGCCAGCCGCATCGAGCCGTAAAAGGCGAGCGGATAGATCGCCACCGCCACGCCGCCGGCCACAAGCAGCAGCCAGTAACGTCTGAGGTCCGCCATCGCCCGACCGATGGATTTCAGCGCGATGGCCGCCTGCAAAAGCCCGCCGATGCCCATGGCCGCTGCCCCGATTGCCGCCGCACTGACGCCGGGTGCAAAGGCCGCCGCCGTGCCGGTCGTGCCCCACACGAGCGAGGCAAACAGCACGCCGGCGACGCCGATGCGGAATTCTTGTGTCTTGGTGGTCATAGTCTGTCCAGCATGTCGGAGGTCATGGTGCGGGCTTCGAGAACGAGAGCGCTATTGCCCTCCAGCCCGGCGCGGGTGATGGCTCCTTCGAGAAGAAAGGCCAGCTGGCGGGCCAGCATCTTGGCTCGCTCCGCATCACCGTTCAGAAGTTCGCCGAGATGGTTGGCGATAAGTCCCTCCACCTCTTCCTTGTGACGACGCACGGCATCGCGGCCGATATCGCCAACCGTCAGTTCGGCGGCGGCATTCAGCAGCCCGCAGCCGCGAAATCCGTGCTCATAAGCGAACTCGGCATGGTCCTGATAGGCATCGAACACCGCCAGCACCTTGTCCTTTGGCGTGACGGCGGTGGCGACGCGGCGTTCGTAAAACGCCAGCAGTTCGGCATGGCGTATGGTCAGATAGGCGTGCACCAGATCCGCCTTGGAGTCGAAATTGTTGTAGAGGCTTTTTTTGGCCACGCCGGCGCGGGCGATGATCGCGTCTATGCCGGTGCCGGCGATGCCGTTTTCATAAAACAGCACGGCAGCGGCTTTCAGCAGTTTTTCGCGGGCCGTTTCGGCAGGGTAGGGCATGGCGGTTCCATTGGTGGGGTGCTCGTGGGGTGAGGGTGCCGTTCAGCCGATCTCCCCCCTTGAGGGGGAGATGCCCGGCAGGGCAGAGGGGGGTGTCTCTGGCGCAAATACCGCTTGTTCCGTCTTTTCCGCGCCGTCGCTCACCCCCCTCTGTCACTATCGTGACATCTCCCCCACAAGGGGGGAGATCAAAGGGAGCTTGTCGCACCATCCCAATTCCATCCGCCTCTCTCATTAGGTAGCCAGACCGGTCTACCTACTTGCGCGACGAAAATCAACCACCCGCCAGAATCATGTTATGCGGAGCAAAACGACAAAACCTCGTCAGGCCCGTATGGAAACCGCGCTCTACCTCCCCGTCAAAACCTTTCTCGAAGCCGCCGGTTACACGGTGAAGGGCGAGATCGGCGGCTGCGATCTGGTAGGCTTGAGCGACAGTGATCCGACGGTGGTGGTGATCTGCGAGCTGAAACTCACCTTCAATCTCGAACTCATCCTGCAGGCGGTGGATCGCGCAGCAGTGTCGGATGAAGTGTGGATCGCCGCCCGCGTTTCGGCCAAGGGCAGGGGCCGCGAGAGCGACAAGCGTTACCGCGACCTCTGCCGCCGGCTTGGCATCGGCATGCTCGGTGTGTCGGACAAGGGAGAGGTCAGCGTGCTGGTTTCCTCCGTGTCGCCTATGCCGCGCACCAACCCGAAACGCCGCACGAAACTGGTAAAGGAACACCGCAAAAGGGTGGGCGATCCGGCGCTTGGCGGCTCGACAAAAGTGCCGATCATGACCGCCTATCGCCAGCAGGCGCTCGCCATCGCCGCAGCCCTTGCCGAAGGGCCGTTGCGGCCGCGAGACCTGAAGGACACCGCCACGACGGCCGGCGCCATCCTACGCAACAATTATTACGGCTGGTTCGACAAGGTGGAAAAGGGTGTCTATGCGCTCAGCGATGCCGGCCGCGCGGCCATCGAAACCCGCGCAATCGATAGTTCGACAGTCAGGGACTGATAACCACAAGATCAGCGGCCTCGTTGCCGCGCCTCTCCATCCATGCTTAACGCGAACCGCGATGAGGGTAGGGCATCGCAAAACTTTGGTTCGCATGCCGCAACCGGTTCAAAAACCGGCCTTGCGGATATCTGCATTTCGAGTGGGGCATCAATTGAGCATTTCCAACATCTTTCTGAAGGTCGCGATCGTTGTCGCCGGCCTGACGCTGCTGGCCGGTTGCCAGACGCGTGATCCGCGTCTCGTTGAGGCGCTGAACGGCGCAAATGTCACGTCCGTCCGCGTCGAGGCGACGCCGGATGTCCGGACCGGCCTGCCGATGCTGAACGGCATCACGCCGGAAGCGCAGGCAGCCATGATCGTGCACGCACTGGAAGCGGATGCCAGCGCCAAGCTGAAGGGCCTGCCGGGCGGGCCAAAGGCGGCGCGTCTGGTCATCACCCTGCAGGAGGCGGATCTCGCGTCTTCGCCGGGCCGCGTGCTGCGTGGCAGTGACAGTTTCATCACCGGCACCGTGCGGCTGGAAAACGTGGCCGATGGATCGATCATCGCCCAGAACCCGCGCATCGTCGGTTCCGACCATGGTGTGAAGGGCAGCGGCAATGTCGGCTTCTTCGTGGCCATGGCCATCAATGCCGTTGCCACGAAGGATCAGAATGCGCTGGCCCAGAAACTGGCGGCATCCTTCACGCTCGAAACCCGCAAGTGGCTGACCGGGAAATAACCGGTAACAGCGGCGGCGCGGCCAAATGGTTGCGCCGCCAATACATGACATGCAAATAATCTGCCGGGCAGAGCCGATAAGCGGCTTGCCCGACTTGACGTTTGCCTTTTCCCGTTCCTAGATCGCTGTCGCACTGACGGCCTGCTGACCGCCGAATTTTACTCCATTGGCGCCATCTCTTTCCGCGCTCCGGATCCCGAAAATGACACAGAAGAGCTCCCATCGCGGGCTCATCGTCGCCGCCGTCATGGCCTCCATGGCGATGATTTCGATCGAGGCG
Source organism: Neorhizobium sp. JUb45 (assembly GCF_004343585.1). Taxonomy (GTDB): domain Bacteria; phylum Pseudomonadota; class Alphaproteobacteria; order Rhizobiales; family Rhizobiaceae; genus Neorhizobium. The sequence continues at coordinate 319,427 of NZ_SLYW01000002.1, forward strand.
ACGATCGTCTCCACAGCCATGCCGCAGATTGCAGCCCAGCTCGGCCAGCTCAATCTCTACAGCTGGGTGTTTTCATCCTTCCTGCTGACCCAGACCGCCACCACCGTCGTGTTCGGAAAACTCTCCGATATCTATGGCCGCAAGCCGGTGCTGCTGTTCGGCATCGTGGTGTTCCTGCTGTCGTCCATCCTGTGCGGTCTCGCATGGTCGATGCCGTCGATGATCGCCTTTCGCCTGCTGCAGGGCATCGGCGCCGGCGCGGTGCAGCCGGTGGCAATGACGATTGTCGGCGATCTGTTTCCGGGCAAACAGCGCGGCAAGGTGCAGGGCTATCTGGCCAGCGTCTGGGCAATTTCGGCCGTGGTGGGTCCGCTGCTCGGCAGCGTCATCATCCATAACCTGCCATGGGCCTGGGTGTTCTGGATCAACATTCCGGTCGGCATCATCGCGATCGCCGGTTTCGTTTTCTTCCTGCATGAGGAAAAGCAGACGCAGCGGGTGTCCGTCGATGTGCTGGGTGCCGTGCTGTTTGCCATATCGATCTCGGCGCTGATGCTGGCGCTGACCGAAATGGAAGGCACGACACCGGCCTATACAATCATCGCCGTCATCGTCTTCGTCGTCAGCCTTGTCGCCTTCCTCTGGCAGGAAAAGCGCGCGCAGGCACCGATGGTGGCGCCCGACCTGTGGCTGCAGCGGCCGATCGCCATTTCCAATCTCGCCGTGTTCTTCGCGGCCATGGCCATCATGGGCCTGACCACGTTCCTGCCCATGTATGTGCAGACGGTGCTCAACCGTTCGCCGCTGGTGGCCGGTTTTGCGCTCACCATGCTGCTGGTCGGCTGGCCCTGCGGCGCCACGTTTGCGTCGCGCATGTTTCCACGCTTTGGCCTGCGGCCGATCATGCTGGTCGCCAGCCTGCTGATCCCGGTCGGCGCCTTCCTTCTGGTGCTGCTGACACCGGCAAGCACGGCCATTCAGGCCGGCATCGGTTCGCTGCTGATGGGTATCGGCATGGGCCTTCTGAACATTTGTGCGCTCGTGATTACTCAGGAAAGCGTCGGCTGGTCGCAGCGCGGCAGCGCCACCGCATCCAACGTGTTTTCGCGCAATCTCGGCAGCACGCTCGGCGCCTCCATTCTCGGCGCGGTGCTGAGCTACGGCCTTGCCCACACGGCCGGCGGCGGCGTCATCACCCAGGAGGAGCTGCGCGGCCTGCTGGACGGCACGGGTGCGGCGATGGCCAGCAGTGATGCGGTGCGCATGTCGCTGCAATCGGCGCTGCACATGACCTTCCTAACGATGTTCGCCATCACCGCCATCATCATTCCGGTCTGCCTGTTCGTGCCGAAACGCATGACGCATGGCCAGGAACAGGTACAGGCGTAGCCGGTGGCAAAGACGGAAGGCGCGCGCTGAGGCGAAGGCTTGGCGGTGAGGCCAAAAGTTTATAATTTGCGCCCCGCAACGCAGTCATGCCGAAGGAAGACAGATGGCCGAAGAGCTCGATGACGACATCAACGCCCGCATCGAAGCGCTGGCGGCCGAGGCTGATGCGTTGGCCGAAACCGAGGATTTCGAGGCCGCACTCGACAAATACTGGGATGCGTTCGAACTTCTGCCCGAGCCGAAAACACAGTGGCAGCAGGGCACATGGCTTTTATCGGCGATCGGCGAGGCCAATTTCTTCCAGGGCGATTTCGCTGCCGGCCGCGAAAACCTCTCCATGGCCATGCATTACCCGGATGCGATCGGCAACCCGTTCCTGCATCTGCGGCTCGGCCAATGCCAGTTCGAACTCGACAATCTTGACCGCGCTGCCGATGAGCTGATGCGCGCCTATATGGCCGAGGGTGCGGAGATTTTTGCCGAGGAAGACCCAAAATATCTGGCGTTTCTGTCCACGCGGGCCAAGGGCGTCGATGTGCCGGGGGAGGCGAAGAAAAAGCCGTTCTGGAAGGTTTGGTGACGGGGGAGGATGCGTATCGGCATTGCGCCCATGATGATCATGAATCGGTCCAATAGCATGACATGACACCAGCGTCTGCCAACCCATGAGTTCTGTATATTGACAATCTACCTACCAGAAGGTAGGTGTTGGGTATGAGCAATCTTGTGTCGACCTACGATCATATCCTCGCCTGCGCGCAAAAGCTTATCGTGTCCGGCGGTTATAACGGTTTCAGCTATGCGGATATTTCCGATATCGTCGGCATCCGCAAAGCGAGCATTCACCACCATTTTCCGAGCAAGGTCGATCTGGTTCAGACACTGGTCAGCCGATACCGCCAGAATGCCGAAACCGGCATTGCCGGCATCGAGCAGAATATGGCCGATCCGCTGGAGCAACTGCACACCTTTACCAACCATTGGGCGCAATGCATCACCGATGGCAGCCGGCCCTTTTGCGTCTGCGCACTGTTGGCAAGCGAGCTGCCGCTCTTGCCGCCCGAAATAGGCCTCGAGGTCAAGGCGTATTTCCAGCTTCTCTCTGCGTGGCTGACGCGAGCATTTGACAGTGCCGCAAGACAAGGTGCCATCCATCTTTCGCGCTCGCCCGAGGTCGAGGCGGAACTGTTCATGGCCACCGTCCACGGAGCCATGCTGTCGGCACGCGCTTATGGAGATGCGAGCAAATTTTCGATGATCACCTCTGCCGCATTTGACCAGATGAAAGTGAAACACTGAGGCCTGCCACAGGCCACCACCGGCCTTCATGGCGAATAGGCCTGAGTTAAAACGACTGCGCCATAAAAGCCTACCAACTAGAAGGGTGGGTGACTGATGGTGACACATGCACGAACATATTCACGTCAGCGGAATTGCCATGGCGCAGACCCCGAAATCAGATCGAAAGGAACTGACATGTTTGGAATAACAACGCTCGGCTGGCTCCACACGCTGGGCAGCCTTCCTGCAATACCTGCTGCGGCCTACATGATTTTCCGGTTCGGACGCATCAAACCGGACAGTTTTGCCGGTCGTATCTATTTCATCTGCATGCTGATCGGCAGCCTCACGATTTTTCTCGTTGCCAAGGCACCGGTCAGTCCTGCCATAGCGGTTGTCACCCTTCTGTGTCTCATCGGTGGATATACAGTGCATCGGTTCACGTTTCTCGGGCGCCTGCAAAAGTATATCGAGACTTTGCTTCTCAGCCTCACCGTCTTTCTGCTCATGGTTCCCTCTGTTTCGGAAACCCTGCGACGCGTGCCTGATGGCCACCCGATTGCAGCCAATCCGGATTCAGCCATTTTGAAACTTGCTCTGGGAACAGTGGCTGCGATGTTTGTTCTGGGCCTTGTCACGCAGTTCTTCTATCTGGCGAGGTACGCCGGCAGGCGAGGTTGAAATAGCCGTGTGAGCGAGTTCGCCGGGACTTTTCCAGCCTCAGGGCAGGTCGTGTTACCAGCCTGCCCTCGACCCCTTTTGTGATGCGAACCGCCCGCATATGGTTTCATCGAAAGCGCCCGTTGCCAAAAAATCCGCCGATGATCCATGTTCGCCAGATGGCCTCGAAACAAATCCGTGCCGTTTGGGCAACCTATCCTTCACATATTGGCTTTTACAAATTGCAGGCCGATAAATTTTATGAGGTAACAGGTTGTTTCAAGTCAAACGGGCGGGCGTTCTGGCCGCAATTCTGGTCGGTTCTCTCTTCTTTTTGCCGCCATTCAACGGATGGCCGGGCAAGGGCAAGGAGTTTCTGGTCGACCTGTTCGATGACAGGCCTGAGCAGACCGTGCTTTTTCTCGGCAACAGCCGGACCTTTTATCACGACATGCCGCATATGGTGCGCCTGATTGCCGAATCAGCCGGTTATCCGAAAAATCTGCATATCGAAATGGAGGCAAAGCCCGGCATCAGTCTGGGTGATCATCTGAAAAATCCGCAGACCCGCGCCCTGATCGCCCAGCGCTGGGATGACGTCGTGTTACAGGTTCTCAGCAGCGAGCAATACAGTGCGCAGACCGCCGGTGACGCATGGGAGGTCGCCGCCGGCCTTGTCCGGGACATCAAGGCCAATGGCGCCAGACCGGCCATGTTCGTGACCTGGCGTTACACAGACCAATGCACCGCCAATGCGGGCATGCCGCCATCGGCCGCGGGCCTGTCACCAGCCGGTTATCCCGGTATGCACCTCAATATCCAGCAGCAGCACGCCCGGCTTGCCGCCCTGACCGGCGTGGATCTGGTCAATGTCGGTCTGGTCTGGGAGGCGCTTCAAAGCCAGCCCATAGGCTTTCCCCTTTACGACGACTGCAACCACCCCTCGATCCATGGCAGCTATCTTTCGGCGCTGATGTTCTATGCCTACTTTTCCGGGGGCGACGTTTTGGACGTTACCTTCAGACCTGTGGGTATTTCTCCCGAAGATGCCGAGATGCTTCGTATGGCTGTTTCCCGCTATCTCAAGGACAGAGGTGAAGCAAAGACACCGACCTGAATTTATTGTTCAGGATCAGATTTGCGAAAACGCTATTCGCGCATCGCTTTCACAATTCAATAAATGGCGATTTGCATCGATTGCTCTATTCCTCCTGATTGCTTCAATACATCCTTAACTGACGGTATGGTTGTATTTTTACCGGATTGGGAGTGGGGTTCACGATGGCGAACAGGCCGGCCGGGCGACGGTACGATATCGATGCGTTGCGCGTTTTCAGCTTCGGAACTGTCATCATTTACCATACGAGCCTGCTGTTCGGCAGCAAGGGCATAGGCCAGCCCTCCGACCAACTTGGCCGGTTGATGGATCTTATTGCCATAGGATCTCATCCCTGGCGGATGAGCCTACTGTTTTTTATTTCCGGCCTGGTGACAGCGTCACTTCTCACCAAAAAGTCTGTCGAAGAAATCCGCAGATCGCGCACGCGACAATTGTTGCCGCCGTTTCTGTTTGGCGTCGTCATGATTGTACCGCCACAGATTTATTTCGCCAATCGGTATGCTAACCCCGACTTGTCCTACTGGCAGTTTCTAAAAAGCTACATGCAGTCCGGACTAACACTCGAACACATGTGGTTTCTGGCGTATCTCTGGATCTATGTGTTTGTCTGGTCGATCACATTTTCACGATTTGAACGCCATTGGGGAAAAATATCCTCGGCTTTCGTCTCTTCACTGACAGGCGCAAAGCTGTTTCTCGTACCGGTCGCATTCCTTTCGGCTCTCAGGGTTTTTCTCTACCCCGTCTTTGGAGAGACCCTGGTCATCACCAGCGATGTTTACGCGCATGTCATGTATTTCTCGATGTTCATGGCCGGTGTGCTCCTTTGCAACGAATCGCGCTTCTGGCAGGAGATCGATCGGAGACGGTGGGTCAGCCTCTGGCTTTCCGTCATCTCTTTTCTGGCCATCGCAATCCTCGCCATGACCTTGCCGCGAGGACAATGGCCGGAACTGCTTGTCGTTGCTGCCCGTGTCGTCAGGTCGATCATGCAATGGACTGCCATTCTTGCCTTGCTGGCATTCACCGGCAGAATGGTTCGCGGCCCCAACCGCATTGTGACCTATCTCAACAAGTCAATCATGACCTATTACGTCATGCACCAGACGATCATCATCATCGCGGCCTATTACTTCGCGAAATTGGGCATGCTCAATGTATGGTCATTTTTTCCGATCGTCATCATTACGGTCGTCGTCTGCTTCCTCGTCGCCGAGGCGAAAAAGTTGGTCTCCGTCTATTTTGCCGCTTTTATATTGAAGTTGTCCGTGTTTAGAAAAGCAGCGCCAAAATCGCCCTCTCCAGAGGCTGCCGGATAAGCGTACCACTTGCCGAGGTGCATTAGTCACGGGGCAGGAGAATTGCCTAATGCCGCAATGCGCCGCCACATCTCTTCCACAAGCTAACCTTCCGCCGGTTTTCCGCACCATCCCCACATTGACATCCGCTTTGACGTTTACGTAAAATGCATGTCGGGAGTGGATGCGCGACGGCTTCGGCTGCGGGCGTGTCCGACAGAGGAGATATTTGCATGTACAAGGCACCGGTCGAAGAGATCGCCTTCACGCTCAATCATGTCGCCGGCCTTGGGGCCGCCGTGGAAGAGGGCAGGCTGGGAGATCTGAGCGGCGATCTCGTCGAGGCGATCCTTTCCGAGGCAGGCCGTTTTGCCGGTGAGGAGATCGCACCGCTGGGCGAGAGTGGTGACCGCGAAGGCGCGCGGTTTGTCGATGGCGCCGTCATCACGCCCAAAGGCTGGCCGGCGCTTTACAAGGCCTGGTGCGAAGGCGGCTGGAACGGCCTGACCGGGCCGGAAGCGTTTGGCGGACAGGCGCTGCCGCATATGCTCAATGTCGCCGCACTCGAAATGTGGAACGCCGCTTCCATGGCGTTTGCGCTCGCGCCGACGCTCACCATGGGCGCCATCGAGGCCGTGTCGAAACATGGCAGCGATGAGCTGAAGCAAAAATTTCTGGAAAAGATGGTGTCAGGCGAGTGGACCGGCACGATGAACCTCACCGAGCCGCATGCCGGCTCAGACCTCGGCGTGCTCAAAAGCCGGGCGGAGCGGGCGGGTGACGGTGCTTACCGTATTTTTGGCCAGAAGATCTTTATCACCTGGGGCGAACACGACGCCGCCGACAATATCATTCATCTCGTGCTCGCCCGCCTGCCGGATGCGCCGGCCGGCACGCGTGGCATCTCGCTGTTTCTGGTGCCAAAATTTCTGGTGGGTGCGGATGGTGCGCCGGGTGAACGTAATGATGTGTTCTGCCATTCGATTGAGCACAAGCTCGGCATTCACGGCTCGCCCACCTGCACGATGATTTTTGGCGATGGCAAGTTTGGCGCCGAAAAGGGCGCGCTCGGTTATCTGGTCGGCGAGGAGAACAAGGGCCTGGCCTGCATGTTCACGATGATGAACAATGCCCGCCTTGCCGTCGGCATCCAGGGCGTGGCGATCGCCGAAGCCGCCACCCAGAAGGCGGTGGCCTATGCGAAGGAGCGCGGCCAAGGGAAAGCGCCGGGCTGGACGGGTTCGGGCATGTCGCCCATCATCGAACATCCCGATATCGCCCGCACGCTGCTGACCATGAAGGCGCTGACCCAAGGGTCGCGCGCCATATGTTACGCCTGCGCCCACGCCATCGATTTTTCGCACGCAACCGAGGGTGAGGAAGCGAAACACTGGGCGGAACGCGCAGCACTTCTGACGCCGATCGCCAAATCCTTCTCCACCGATGCCGGTGTCGATGTCGCCTCGATGGGCATTCAGGTGCATGGCGGCATGGGTTTCATCGAGGAGACGGGGGCGGCCCGTTACCTGCGCGATGCCCGCATTGCGCCGATCTACGAGGGCACCAACGGCATTCAGGCGATCGACCTCGTCACCCGCAAACTGCCCTTGTCCGAAGGTGGTGCGGTGCGCAGGTTGATCGCGGAACTGAAAGCGGTGGCAGACAAACTGGCGGCGTCCAATGATGCGGCTTTCGGCACGTCAGCGGATCGTCTGTCGGCGGCGATCGCCGATCTCGAGGCCGCGACCGACTGGCTGCTGGAGGCGCTGGCCGGTGGTCAGCAGGCCGAGGCGCTGGCCGGTGCGACACCCTATCAGCGGCTGTTTGGCCTGACATTGACCGGCGCCTATCTCGCCACCGGCGCGCTGGCGGTGGCCGGTGATGGCGACGGGGAAAAACGTGTGGCGCTTTGCCGGTTTGCGGCGGAAAACCTTTTGGCCGAGACGGCGGCGTTAAAGGATGCCGTGGTGTCGGGGGCAGCGAGCTTGCAGGCGGCGAGGGTGGTTCTGGGGTAGGGGGCTTGCCACATCATCTTCTCCCCAGCGGGGAGAAGTGCCGGAGCGTCAGCGAGGCGATGAGGGGGCGACACGGCAAGGCTTTGCAATCTGGCTTCGCTCCCCCTCATCCGACCCTTCGGGCCACCTTCTCCCCGAGGGGAGAAGATAGTGGGAGCCAGCTGCTCCATTCATGCCACAACACAAAACAACCCGGAGGAGGAACCGCCCATGACAGACCATATCCTGATCGAACGGCCGCAAACGGCTCCCGGTGTCCTCGTCATCCGCTTCAACCGGCCGGACAAGAAAAACGCCATCACCTCAGCCATGTACCAGACGATGACGGCGGCGCTCACCGAAGCAAACGCCGACCCCAATATCCGTGCCATCGCCTTTCTCGGTAGCGAAAATTGTTTTTCCGCCGGCAACGACATGGGTGATTTTCTCAGCTACGCCATGTCCTGCTCCAGGGAGCCACCGGCCGCCGCCATTTTCATCAAGGCGCTCGCACTTTGCGAAAAGCCGATGGTCTCGGGCGTCGATGGCCTGGCGATCGGCATCGGCACCACGCTCAACCTGCATTGCGACCTGACCATCGCCTCCGATCGCAGCCTGTTCAAGACGCCGTTCGTCGATCTGGCGCTGGTGCCGGAAGCCGCTTCCAGTCTGCTGGCGCCCAAAATCATGGGCCATCAACGCGCCTTTGCCATGCTCGCCGCCGGTGAAGGTTTTGGTGCCGATGCCGCGCTTGCCGCCGGTCTGGTGTGGAAAGTGGTCGTGCCGGGTGCGGTGGAGGCCGAAACGTTGAAGCTCGCCACATCGCTGGCCGCAAAACCACCGCAGGCGCTGAAAATTGCCCGCGAGCTGGTGCGTGGGCCGCGTGACGAGGTGCTGGCAAGGATCGACGAGGAGCTCGTGCATTTCACCGCGCAATTGAAAAGCCCCGAGGCGCGCGCGGCGTTTGAGGCTTTCATGAAGCGGTGAGATTGTCGCATAAGGATTATAAGACGGCGCGCCCAGCCGATCTCCCCCCATGTGGGGGAGATGTCCGGCAGGACAGAGGGGGGTATCTGCCGCAAATACCGCTTTCGATCCATTTTCCGAACCGTTGTACACCCCCCTCTGTCACCTTCGGTGACATCTCCCCCACAAGGGGGGAGATCGAAGGGAGCAAGCCGCGCCGTCTCGTCGCCAAAATGCAACAGCCAGCGTTACTTCACCAGCAGCGCCACCGTCTCCACATGCGTCGACCACAAAAACTGGTCGATCGGCGTCACCGACTTGATGCGGTAACCGGCATCCACCAGAATGCGCAGATCACGGGCCAGTGTCAGCGGATTGCAGCTGACGGCGGCAATCGTCTTTACATTGGCGCGCACCAGTTCCTTCATCTGGGCTTCCGCCCCCGCGCGCGGCGGGTCGAACACGACGGCATCATAATGCTTCAGTTCGAACGGGATCATCGGCCGGCGGAACAGGTCGCGCCGTTCCACCGTCACCGGCTTCAGCCCTTGAGTCTGCCGCGCTGCCAGATCCAGCGCCTTGACCGCCTTTTCGTCACCTTCGACCGCATGCACCTTGGTGGTCTTTGCGATCCGGAAGGTAAACGTGCCGGCCCCGGCAAACAGGTCGAGCACCTTTTTCGACTTGCCGACATGTTTGGCAACGATCTCCGACATCACCTCTTCGGCGGTCTTGGTGGCCTGCACGAAAGCGCCCGGCGGCGGTGAAACGCGCACGCCGGCAAATTCGATGATCGGCTTGATCGGCTCGATGAGGATTTCGCCATTGACGGAAACGCGGGCAATGCCCTTCAGCGTCAGCACGGTTTCGATCACCGCGCGGCGCTGCTTGTCTTCCATCTTCTTCAAACCCTCGGCGGCGATATCCAGCCCCATCAGGGTTTCGAGAACGGAGATGCGAAACGTCTCGGCGCCGATGGCAAGCGCGCGGCCGATTGTGCGGATCGTCTCCAGCCGCGCCACGATGCCGGGCGCGGCGATGGGACATTCGACAATCGAGACGATGTGATGCGTCTCTTCGCGGTTGAAGCCGAGCAGAAATTCCTTTTCCGTATTGCGGGCGGAAAACACCGTGCGGCGACGCTCACCGGGCTTGGCCGGAATGGTATCCGCCACCTCGGGCGTCAAGCCCTTGGATTTCAGCGCATCGACCACCAGCTGGCGCTTGAAGGCGAGATAGGGCGTTTCCGCCAGATGCTGCAGCGAACAGCCGCCGCAGGCATCGCTGTCCGGGCCGAAATGGCGGCAGACCGGCTCGATACGGTCCGGCGAGGGCGCGCCGGTGGACATGACGGTGCCGTGGTCGCCATTGCGGGCGATCGCCAGCGTCTCACCCGGCAGCGCATAGGGCACATAGACCGGACCGTCCTCGCCATTGGCGATGCCGTGGCCTTGAGCGCCGAGGCGATTGATGGTGACGGTGACCGTGCTCATTCGTCACTGTCCTCATCATCCATATCGTCGGCGTCGCGGTCTTCGTCGTCCTTTTCGCTACGCTGATACGGCTCGGCATCTTCGGGCTTCTTGCCGGCCAGCAGAAATTCCTTGTTGCCGTCGCCGCCATCGATGGGCGAGGGGATGAGGCCGAGGCTTTCCCAACCCATGTCTTCCACCAGCCAGCGCTGCAGTTCGGCGGCCACATCCGGTGCCGTTTCCGGCTCCTTCAAAAGGCCCGCCTTGCTGATCGCCTCGCGGCCCGCCTCGAACTGCGGCTTGACCAGCAGCACGCAGAGCGCACCGGGTTCGGCCTGTTCCAGCGCCGGCGCCAAAGCCAGTTTCAGCGAGATGAACGAGACATCGGACACGATGAAGGTGATCGGCCGGTCTTCGTAATCGTCCGGCTCGAGATAACGGGCGTTGAGGCCTTCGATATTGGTGACGCGCTCGTCATCCAGAAGACGCTGGTGCATCTGCCCGTGGCCGACATCGATGGAGGTCACATGTTCTGCGCCGCGCATCACCAGCACTTCGGTAAAGCCGCCGGTGGAGGCGCCGATATCGAGGCAGTCATGGCCGGTCGGATCGAGCTGGAAATGATCGAGTGCCGCCACAAGTTTCAGCGCCGCGCGGGACACGTAATCCTGCGCCGGGTCATTGATGGTGACGGTGACGTCGGGCTTGAAGGTCAGGCTCGGCTTGGTGACGGTGCGGCCGTTGACGGTCACGGTGCCACGGCTGATCGCATCGCGCGCGCGGGCGCGGCTGGCCACGAGGTTGAGCGAGACCAGAAGCTGGTCGAGACGTTGGGGTTCGGTGGATTTGGACATCGCCTGTCAATGACGTTTGTCGGGCATTTGCGCAAGTCATAGATAGCAACACGGCCATGACAAATGTTCAGAGCTGCTCATTGTTAAATGGAATCGGTTCTGTTGGCTCAAACGGTTCCGGATGGTCGCATGGCTGGCGCGTGTCGTAGCCAAAGCATACGGCCAAGCCGGCCATGCGATCAGACGGCCCGTTTCAGCCAACCCGTAAGGGCCGGGCATCTTTCCGCCAGGATCAGCGGCGATCGGCTCGCACGTACCCGGTGGTATGCACTTCGCCAATCGCCACTGCCCCGACGAAAACCTGCTCCGGCAGAACCGCTTCCATTTAACAATGATCAGCTCTAACCGCGACGATCTGGCAATGTGAAACACTATCTTAAACAAGGATGTGCTTTCTCAGTGGCCATAGAGATTCTTTTTTGTGCACTTTTTACGAGCGCGACCCCATGTTGAAAAACCTGTCCATCAGCAAGAAGATCATCGTCACTTTCATGGCGGTGATGTCCGCCTGTTTTTTCGCCACCGCCGGGGTTTACTGGCAGGTGCTGAAGTCGAATGCCGCGGCTGACGAGCAGGTTTCCGCGCAGGCGATCGTCGTCGGTCTCGATAGCGCCGTCGAAGCCATGCTCGAACAGGTCGTCTACCAGCGGGATTATCTGCTCGGTGGTGCGGAAGCATCTGCCGCAGCTGTGCTCGCCAATCGCGCCGAGGTGACCAAGGCGCTCGACGATGCCCGCAGCGCCGCCAGAGGTCGCGCCGATCTTCTCGCCTCCATCGACACGCTTTCGGCGGCGGCAAGCACTGTTAACCGCCAGCTCATCGACCCGCAACTGGCTGCCGCCAAGGCTGGCCAGCCATTCGCGCGCGGCGAGGGCGAAAAATCGCTCGACGGTTTTCGCGCAGCCGCCACCACGCTCAAGCAGCAGGCAATGACGCTGTCGGCCAGCCTGACGGCCGCGCAGCATGACGCCAGCGCCGCCATTCTCTGGACGCTGGTGATTGCCGGCGGCATTGCCGGCGTGCTGGCGCTCGGCCTGATCTGGGCGCTGTGCAACGCCATCGTCAACCCGATCGTCGGCATGACGCGCACCATGACGGCGCTGGCCGGCGGCAACAATGATATCGAAGTGCCCGCACTCGACCGTGGCGACGAAGTCGGCCGCATGGCGCAGGCCGTTGCCGTGTTCAAGCATGCGGCGATCGAAAAGGCCCGCCTGGAACGCGACAGCGATCTGACCCGCGCCCGCGCGGAAACCGAACGCCGGGTGAACGATGAGCAGAAGGCGCATGATGCCGCCGATCTCGAATTCGCCATCGATGGCCTTGCGACAGGTCTGTCGAAGCTGGCCGAAGGTGATGTCGCCCATCGCCTGAACCACGCCTTTGCCGGCCGTCTCGACCGGTTGCGCACCGATTTCAACAGTGCCGTCGCCACGCTGCAGTCGACACTGACCTCGGTCGGTGACAATGCGTCGGCCATCCACGCCAATGCCGATGAGATCCGCGCCGCCACCGACGATCTGGCCAAGCGCACCGAACAGCAGGCCGCCGCCGTCGAACAGACCGCCGCTGCCGTCGAGCAGGTGACGACCACCGTCAAGGACGCTGCCGCCCGTGCCGAAGATGTCGGCCAGCGCGTCGAGCGCACCCGCGCCGGCGCCGAAAAATCCGGCGAGGTGGTGCGCCGCGCCGTGTCGGCCATGGAAGGCATTTCGCATTCCAGCCACGAGATCAGCAACATCATCGGCGTGATCGACGAGATCGCCTTCCAGACCAATCTTCTGGCGCTGAACGCAGGTGTCGAAGCGGCCCGCGCCGGCGAGGCAGGCAAGGGGTTTGCGGTGGTGGCGCAGGAAGTGCGCGAACTGGCGCAGCGTTCCGCCAATGCGGCCAAGGACATCAAGACGCTGATCACCACCTCCACCACCCAGGTGGATGCCGGCGTGGCCCTGGTGGGCGAAACCGGCAAGGCGCTGGAAGCGATCGTGGAAGAGGTGCGCGAGATCAACGAGCATGTCCGCGCCATCGTGGTCTCCACCCGTGAACAGGCGACCGGCCTGCAGGAAATCAACAACGCGGTCGGCACGATGGACCGCAACACCCAGCAGAACGCCGCCATGGTGGATCAGCAGACGAAAACCAGCCACACGCTGGCCAGCGAAGCCAACACGCTGAACGAACTCCTGAAACAGTTCAACCTCGGCAAGGACGCCGGTTATGCCGCGCCCAGACGCTCAGGTTTTGTCATCCCGCCGGTGCCGACCGCTGCCGCCCCGCAATTCGCACCGATAAGCCGTCCGGCCAAGGCACCGATGGTGCGCGTGGCGGCCGAGGAGAAACCGCGCCGCTCACCGGCCATGGCCCTGCACAACCAGCTGGCGCGGGCGTTTGAACCGGCGCCGGTGACTTCGGCATCGAAGGACAATTGGGAAGAATTCTGAGGCGGTTGGGTTGATGAGATGATGAGAGGGCGGGGCCGGTGGGTTCCGCCCTTTTTTGTGTTTGGGGGTGTTGAGCGGGGTGAGCATGCACCCCCACTTCCGTCATCCCGGCCCTGAGCCGGGATCCAGCCGACGCGAGTCTGCGCGGCGAAAGAGTCCTCTGACCGTGCGGACGCACGGTCGCTGGATTCCTGTGACAAGCACAGGAATGACGGAGGAGAGGGGGCAATGGTGGGAGCGTGCTGCGCGGGGCAATGGCCAAGAGCGCGAACCACGTTCTGCATTCCAACGGTCTGTTGAACTTGTGCGGGTCGCAATGTATTTATGAAGAGCGGGATATCGTCCCGACCTGTCCAAGGAGAAAGCGTCATGACCGACAAGCAGAGAGAGGCGTTGAAGCTGCTTCTGCGCGATCATGCGCGCCGCAGCGCCGTGGATCGCGAAACCGCTCGCCAATCGTTGATCGATGAAGGCATCTATACGCAGGATGGCGAACTGGCGCCTGAATTCGGCGGCAAGACCGCCGAGGGCGCTCAACCTTCGCTGACCTGATTGACCCGGCTGGCGACCTCTTTCGTCCTTGGCTATCACGGTTGTGATAGAGAGGTCGGGATGCGGGTTTTGCGAGGTGATGACGAGCTTCATCCAAGCACCGAGGATTTCGACTGGCTCGGCCCAGGTATCTATTTCTGGGAAAACGATCCCAAACGCGCGCGGGAATGGGCCGAGTGGAAGGTTGCGCGTGGTCGATACCGCGAGGCATTCGTGCTCGGTGCAGTGATCGATCTCGGCAATTGCCTCGATCTGCTGATGAGAGAAAATCTCGACATCCTGCGGGTTGCCTATGAGACTTTCTGTGAAACTCAGACAATGGCCGGTCTGCCCATTCCCGAAAACCAGGATATCGGCATCGACAGGAACAAGGACAAGTTGTTGCGTTTTCTCGATTGCGCGGTCATCCGGCACCTTCATGCGGTGGTCGATATGCAGATCGAAAGGATGGGCACGTCCTCACCTGTCGAGCGTTTCGACACGGTGCGCGGCCTGTTTACTGAAGGTGAACCGGCTTATCCCGGTGGCGGCTTTTTCCGCAAGACCCACACCCAGATCGCCGTGGTGAACCCGCGCAGGGTGATTGGGTATTTTTTGCCGAGATAGCCGGAGCGGAAGATGGATGTGCTGTTTTTGGTGGCGGGGGAGTGAGGTAAACCTCACCCCGCAGCGCCAACCCCCACAACCGTCTTGCCCAGCGCCCGAAACACCGTGCCGACGATCCCCGCACGGTCCAGTCCCGCCTTGGCATACATCGCATCCGGGCTTGCCTGTTCCATCCAGATGTCCGGCAGAACCAGCGAGCGGATTTTCAGGCCGTTGTCGAGCAGGCCTTCGCCGGAGAGGAACTGCAGCACATGGCTGCCGAAACCGCCGACGGCGCCTTCCTCGATGGTGATCAGCACCTCGTGGTGGCGGGCCAGCTGGCGGATCAGGTCGTGGTCCAGAGGCTTTGCGAAACGGGCGTCGGCAACCGTCGTCGAAAGGCCGCTCGCATCGAGGTCTTCTGCCGCCAGCAGACAGTCTTTCAGACGCGTTCCGAAGGAGAGGAGGGCGACTTTCGCACCTTCCTTGACGATGCGGCCCTTGCCGATCTGCAGGATTTCGCCGCGTGCCGGCATTTCCACGCCCACGCCTTCGCCGCGCGGGTAACGGAAGGAAATCGGGCCGTCGTCATAGGCGGCGGCGGTGCGCACCATGTGCTTCAGTTCCGCCTCGTCGGAAGCGGCCATCACCACCATGCCCGGCAGAGTGGCAAGGAATGTCGTGTCGAACGAACCGGCATGGGTCGGCCCATCGGCACCGACAAAACCGGCGCGGTCGATCGGGAAACGCACCGGCAGTCCCTGGATCGCCACGTCATGCACGACCTGGTCGTAACCGCGCTGCAGGAAGGTCGAATAGATCGCGCAGAAAGGCTTGAACCCTTCCGTGGCAAGACCGGCCGCGAACGTCACCGCATGCTGTTCGGCAATGCCGACATCGAATGTGCGGGTGGGATAAGCTTCCAGCATCTTGCCCAGCCCCGTGCCGTCAGGCATGGCGGCGGTGATGCCGACAATCTTGTCGTCGAAACCGGCTTCCTGAACCAGCGCTTCACCGAACACGCTCGTATAGCTCGGCGCATTCGGCTTGGCCTTGGCCTGCGCGCCGGTGATGACGTCGAATTTGGCTACACCGTGATATTTGTCGGCGGCCGCTTCTGCCGGCGGATAACCCTTGCCCTTCTGCGTCACCACATGGATCAGCACCGGGCCGTGCGCGTTGTCGCGCACATTGCGCAGCACCGGCAGCAGGTGTTCGAAGGAATGGCCGTCGATCGGGCCGATATGGTAGAAACCGAGTTCCTCGAACATGGTGCCGCCGGTCACGTAACCGCGTGCATGTTCGACGGCGCGGGTAATCGCCCGGTCGATCGATTTGCCGAGATAGCTGGTCAGCTTCTTGCCCACTTCGCGCATGCCCATATAGGTGCGGCCGGAGGCGAGGCGGGCGAGATAGGCACTCATCGCGCCGGTCGGCGGCGCGATCGACATGTCGTTGTCGTTGAGGATGACGATCAGGCGGGCATCCAGCGCGCCGGCATTGTTGAGCGCCTCATAGGCCATGCCTGCCGACATCGAGCCATCGCCGATGATCGAGATGACATTGCGCTTCGAGCCGGCCAGCTCGGAGGCGACGGCCATGCCGAGGCCGGCGGAAATCGAGGTGGAGGAATGGGCGGCGCCAAACGGATCGTATTCGCTCTCTGCCCGGCGGGTAAAGCCGGAAAGCCCGTCTTCCTGGCGCAGGGTGCGGATGCGGTCGCGGCGGCCGGTCAAAATCTTGTGCGGGTAACACTGGTGGCCGACATCGAAGATCAGCCGGTCGTCGGGCGTGTTGAACACCTTGTGGATGGCGATCGTCAGTTCCACGACGCCGAGGCCGGCGCCCAGATGACCACCGGTCTTCGACACGGCATCGATCATCTCGTCGCGCAACTCGCGCGCCACCTGCGGCAGGTCGCGATCCTCGACAGAGCGCAGGTCGGCCGGCAGATTGATCTTGTCGAGCAAGGGTGTCTCTGGTTTTGCTGTCAAGGAATCCGGCCTTCTTTCACGCAGTCTGTCGGTTGTGCAATCCAGCAAAGATGCGCTGGCATTCGCCTTTTTCAAGTCGATTGCCTGAAGCTTCTATCGGAATTCGCGCTCACGGCAAAGGCACAAACTCGTCCTCATCCCCCGGTACGATGTCGAAACGGCCGGTACGCCACTCTTCCTTGGCCTGTTCGATGCGCTCCTTGGAGGAGGACACAAAATTCCACCAGACGTAGCGGCGCGATGTCATCGCCGCACCGCCGAACAGCATGATGTGACAGCCCATCGCGCCTGCCTCCAGCGTGATCTCGTCGCCGGGGCGAAAGGCCAGCAGCTGGTCGGCGGCAAAACGGTCGCCGGAAATGACGAGTTCGCCGGAGAGAATGTAGATCGCTCGCTCTTCATGGGCGGCGGAGAAGGGGAATTTTCTGCCCGGCTCCAGTGTCAGGTCGACATAGAGCGTATCGGAAAAGGTCGGGACTGGCGAAGACAACCCGTCCAACGCGCCGATCACCACGCGTCCGGAAGCACCCTGCCAGTCGATGATCGGCATCATTTCCCGCGCCGTGTGGGCAAAGGCGGGATCGATTTCCTCCATGTTGTCCGGCAGCGCCAGCCAAGTCTGCAGGCCGGACATGGCGAGCGGGTGGCCGCGCAGATTTTCGGGCGTGCGTTCGGAATGCACGATGCCGCGCCCTGCCGTCATCAGGTTGATGTCGCCGGGCTTGATGACGAGTTCGGTGCCGAGGCTGTCGCGGTGTTTGATTTCGCCATCGAACAGATAGGTGACGGTGGAAAGCCCGATATGCGGGTGCGGCTTGACATCGAGCGCTTCGTCGGCGCGCAGAACCGCCGGTCCCATGCGGTCGAAAAAGATGAAGGGCCCGACAAGGCGGCGCTGGCGGGTGGGCAGAGCGCGGCGCACGGCAAAACCGCCGATATCGCTGGAGCGCGGAATGATCAGGTTCTCGATCGCATCACAGGCAAAGGCATCGCCGGGGGCGGGATCGGTGCCGGGGAAAAAGGACATGGGGCCGGTCTCCTTGTTGTGATCTGTTGCCTGAAAAAAGGCCCCGCCCCAAACCCCTCCCCACAAGGGGGAGGGGCTTAACCCAGCCGATCCGCTGCTGCTTGATTGAGACAGCGGGTTGCCACAAGTTTTCTCCCCCCTTGTGGGGGAGATGGCCGGCAGGCCAGAGGGGGACTTTCTCCAAAGCGATCGCTCTGATCTGATGATATACACAACCTAGCGCGCACCTTAGTTCACCAACAGTCCCACCTCACGCAACACACTGTTCCCCGAAGCGCACCGCTTCATATCACGCGAACCGGTTGCCGATCATCGGGCTCCACTGTTCGCCCACCAGCCCGTTCAAAAGCACATCGCCACGTGTGATGGCGCCAAGAATTTCGGGGTCGCGGCTATGGATCATGCTGGAGGCGGTATTGGTGAAGCCGATGCGGCGGCCCAGCATGGCTTCCATCAGATAGGCTTCGGTGCGGCCGATCACGGCGCTCGCACCATTGTCCGCCGCATGCGCAATCAGCGCGTCGATGACGGCGCCCTCGGCGCCCGCAGCGGCCACGACCTGCAGCACCCGCGCCGTGGATCTCTTTTTCAGGTGGTAGAGAAAACAGCCGACCGGCTTTCCGTGGTGATCGGTCACCGCGCCGAAAAATGGTGAACCGAACTGCTGCTTTTCGATAGCCTGCCGGGAAAGCGCGGCAACATCCTGAAGGTGCCAGCGCGGGCGCAGCGCAAAGCGGCCGGAAAGTTCGGTGAAAAGCGCGGCAAACCTGTCGGCATCGATATGCTCTGCGGTCGCGCCCTTGGCCGTGCTGCCGGCGCCATGCACAAACCAGCGCTGCCGGTTGGGGCGAATGCGCTTGCGCAGCATGTCGTCGGCGGCGCCGGCAACGGGCGCCAAAAGGCCGAGTGGACGGAAACGCTGCGCCACCTGATCCATCAGCCACTGTGTCGGGCGGATGATGCGCAGCCAGTTGAGGCTGTGGGTCGGAAGCGGCGTGCAGCCCAGCCGCTGGCCGAGCGTGCGGGAAATGTCGCTGGTCGTGTCGGCGAAGGAAAAGTCCTGTGGTCCGGCCAGTGCGGCTTTGAGCAGTTTGGGGCCGATCAGCGAGTGTCCGGCGCGGTTGTCGGCCATGATCGTGCCGAACAGCGCACCGCTGACCTGCCTGTGGCCGATGCCCATCGCCAGGTGGTGCCGTCCGATAAAGCCGGAAATGCCGCTCCGGCTTTCATGCACCAGGCTCGGCAGGTTTTCATGTACGAGCGGATGATCGATATAAATATTGCGCAGGCAATCGACAAAGGCAGCCGAAGGGGCGGCATCTGTTCGCCTGAATGCTTTTTGAAAAAGCCGGGCCACTGCCGGAATATCCGCCGCCGCCAAGGCACGTATCTGACCCATGAAATTGCCACGCCCCCGGCGCATAAAACCATCAATTTTCAAGGGAATGGATAGGGGGAGGCGATGAAAACCCGTTCAAGATAATGGATGGCATTTGAGCGGTCTGACCTTTTGCGGGTCAGGTAAAAGGTCACAAGACCGTTATTCGCCGTCCAGCGGCTCCACACCCTGCGGCTTGCCGGCGCGGTCGAGGCGAATTTTTTCGATGCGGTTTTCGGCGGCAGCCAGCAGCTTTTCGCAGTGCTTCTTCAACGCTTCGCCGCGTTCGTAAATGGCGATGGATTCGTCCAGCGCCACGTCGCCGCGTTCCAGCCGGGCAACGATGCTTTCGAGTTCGGCGACAGCCTTCTCGAACGAATACGCGCTGACTTCGTTGAGTTCGACCTGTTCCGACATTCTCAGCCTCTCATCAATCTGCAGATATGCAGGCCCGCCGATTCGGCCAGGCCTTCCAGATCATAGCCACCTTCCAGCAGGCTGACGACCCGGTTGCCGGCATATTTGCCGGCGATTTCCATCAGCCGCCCGGTCGCCCAGTCGAAATCGTCGCCGACAAGGTTGATCTGCGCCAGCGGATCGCGGTGATGCGCATCGAAGCCGGCGGATATCAAAACGAAGTCCGGGCGAAAGTTTTCGAGCGCCGGCAGCACGCGGCTCTTGAAGGCATCGCGAAAATGGTCGCTGCCATCATTGGTGGCCAGAGGCGCGTTGACGATGTTGTTCTTGGTGCCCGTTTCGTCGCGCGCGCCCGTATAGGGGTAAAGCGGCATCTGGTGCGTCGAGCAGAACAACACGGACGGATCGTCCCAAAAGATGTCCTGGGTGCCGTTGCCGTGATGCACGTCCCAATCGACGATGGCGACGCGTTCGACACCGTAAACCTGCTGCGCATGGCGGGCGGCGATCGCCACGTTGTTGAACAGGCAGAACCCCATGGCCTTTGATTTTTCCGCATGGTGGCCGGGCGGGCGGGCGGCGACAAAGGCGTTGTCCACCTTGCCCGTCATCACGTCGTCCACCGCCGCCATCGCACCGCCGATGCCGGTGAGTGCAGCCTGCAGACTTTTGGGGCTGAGATAGGTGTCGGCTTCCAGCTGGTGGATGGCGCCGTCTTCCTCCGGCACCTGCCGCATGACGGAGAAGAGATGCTCTTCCGGGTGGGCCAGCAGCACCGCGTCTTCATTCGCCTGTGGGGCGGGCTTGCGGTCCAGTTCGGCGAAGTTGGGATGCTCGAGCGCGATCGCCAGCGAGCGCAGCCGGTCGGCGCGCTCCGGGTGGCCGGGCGGCGTGTTGTGCTCGAGAAAGATCTCGTGTTCGTAAAGGCGCGTGGTCATGGCGGGCCTCGTTCTCCTTGGCGCCCGGATGGGCAATCGCGAAATGGCGCAGGTCGAATGCTTTTCAAGCGGTGGAAAATACCCGCTCGGATGCTCCTCGCAAGCGGTGGCATATTCAATGGGTTGGCAAGGATGCCACGACTATCTTCTCCCCAGCGGGGAGAAGTGCCGGAGCGAAAGCGAGGCGATGAGGCGGGCGACACGGCAAGACTTTGCGATGTGGCTTCGCTCCCCCTCATCCGACCCTTCGGGCCACCGCCGGGGCGAGCCACTGGTCTCGCCCGTCCTTCGGACCCCCTCAAGGGAGAAGATAATTGGAGACTGCCGCGCCCTCTAAATCGTTCCGGCAACCCATCAAGCCCGCTGCGGCAGAAGCGGATACCCCACCATCACGGCGCGGCCGGCAAAGGCGGCGATCAGGGCCTTCAGCGCATCACCCGGAACAAAGGCCAGCGTGCCCATGAACGCAGCCGGCAGGCCAAGGCCGGTGACAAACGCCAGCCACAAGACACCCAGAAGGTGGCAGAGGAACACACCACCAGCCAGCGCTGCGACAAAGAAATATGTGCCCTGCACAAGGCCGGTCTGGCGAGCGTTGACGAAACGCTCGGACATGTAACCGGTAACGAACGCCGCCGCCAGATAACCATAGAGGTAACCGGAAGGCGGCGCCATGAACACGCCGAGACCACCACGACCACCGGACAGCACCGGCAGGCCAATGGCGGCCAGCAGCATGAACAGCGCGACCGTCAGTGTGCCGCGCTTGGCGCCCAGCACCACGCCGGCCAACATGACGCCGAGCGACTGCGCATGCACCGGCACCGGAATGAAGCCGAGGCTGACAGGCGGGATCAGGCCCAGCGCCACGATGATGGCGGCAAAAAGGGCGACAAGAACGAGGTCTCTGGTGCTCATGCAGTTAGAATTCCCTTAAAATCGTGGGGGCAAATTGCTAGCGAATGCCGCGCGCGTCAATGGCGGCGGCAATTTCATCGGCGTTCTTCAGTGTCTGGATCAGCAGCGGCACGATCAGCGTGACCGGTCGCACCTTCAGTCCACGCGCCTGATGGGCATCACGGATGCTGCGGTAGCGCAATGTCACTTCCGGCACGAAGCGGATGACGAGGCCGACCGAAAGCCCGATATCGGCGGCGCGCACCAGCCCGATCCGCTCGAACGGTTTTGCCGCCCAGGTGATCGTGTCGATGAAGGCGCCGATCGAGGTGGTGGCGGTGATGGCGGCAGCCGCCAGCATCAGCGCGGTCAGCCGGAACAGGATGGTCAGCGCTTCGACGGGCGGCTGGAACAGAAGCGCAAACAGCGTGACGGCAAAAATGGTGATGAAGGCGGGCCGCAGCCGTGCAACGCCTTCGCGCCAGCCTATGCCGGTGGAGCTATAGGCAATGGCTGCTGCCAAGGCTGCAAAGCCGAGCACCACCGGATGGCTGACGGCAAACAGAAGCAAGCTGAACAGTGCCAGTCCGCCAAGCTTGGCCCTGGTCGGCAGCCGATGCAGCAGGCTTTGGCCGTCGAGGTAAAGCGTGTTCATGCGCCGGCCAGCGTTCTGTATTGCGCGATCACCTGCGAAGGTTCTCCATCGCCGATCAGGCGGCCGCCGGAAAACAGCAGGACGCGATCAAAACCTTCGACCAGCGCCAGATCATGGGAAATGACGATCAGGTTCTCGTCCATGCCCGCCATGGTGCGTTCCACCAGATTGCGGTTTTTCAGATCCAGCTGGTTGGTCGGCTCGTCGAGGATCAGGATCTTTGGCTCAGTCACCAGAACAGAGGCAAAGGCGGAGAGCTGCAATTCGCCGCCGGACAGTTCGTGGGTGCGGCGCTCGGCCAAATGCGGAATGCCGAAACGGGCCAGCACGCCATTCACCGCTGCATCGATCTGCGCTGCCGAAAGCTTGCGGCGCTTCAAGCCCAGAGCAATATCTTCCTTCAATATCGGCAGGATGATCTGGTTCTGCGGGTTCTGAAAGATGAAGCCGGCTTCGCTGCGCACCGCTTCCGCATCCTTCACCGTATCGAAACCGTTGACCGAAACGCGGCCGGAAGAGGGTTTCACCAGCCCGTTGATCAGCCGCGCAAACGTCGTTTTGCCGGAACCGTTCAGCCCGATCACGCCGATGCGCCGTTCGCTTAAGTGCACAGTCAGCGGTTCAAGCGCGGTGCGACCGTCATAGCGCACGCTGGCCTCTTCGAAATGGATGTCCAAGCCGGTCCCTCAGTTTCGCTTGGCTCTATAAACCCGATAGAGATTGAGGGGAATGCGGAACGAAAAAAGAACATTGCAACCGGCGAATTCCCGCCCTAGTCTCTGTCTCATGGCTATACTGATCTCGAACGAACAGGCACGGCGCATTTTCCTCGAGCGGCAGGGCCTGTCCGCCGCGCCGAACCGAGCACTTGACAAGGCGGGGCTGCTGGCGCTGATCCAGGCGATCGGTTTCGTGCAGGTGGACAGTATCGCCACCGTCGAGCGCGCCCACCACATGATCCTGTTTTCGCGCAACCAGACCTATCGGCGCGACCACCTAACAGCGCTTCTGGAAAAGGATGGCGAGCTGTTCGAGCACTGGACGCATGACGCCTCCATCCTGCCATCGGAATTTTTCCGCTACTGGAAACACCGTTTTCGCCGCCGCGAGCCGCATCTGGCCGAACGCTGGAAAAAATGGCAGGGCGAAAACTACGATTCCGCCTTCGAGGACACCTTTCGCCATATCGCCGAAAACGGCGCGATCATGTCCCGCGACATGAAGGCCGAGGATCATAAATCGGGCGGCTGGTGGAACTGGCACCCCAACAAGACGGCGCTCGAATATTACTGGCATATCGGCAAGCTCTCGATCGCCGGCCGCCGCAATTTTCAAAAGATCTACGACCTCACCGAGCGCGTGCTGCCGCTGCACCATCACGAACCGGAAGTGACGGAAGAGGTTTTTTTGGACTGGGCGTGTCGCAGCGCGTTGACCCGGCTGGGCTTTGCCACATCCGGTGAAATCGCTGCCTTCTGGGCACTGGTGACGCCGCTGGAAGCCAGGCTCTGGGTGGAAACCCATCGCGACGAGCTGGTGGAAATTCTGGTCACCCCCGCAAACGGCGGCCGCCCGCGTCCGTCCTATGCCTTTGCCGGTTTTCCCGAAAATCTCGGAGACATCCCCGAACCGCCCAACCGCATCCGCGTGCTCAGCCCCTTCGATCCGCTGCTGCGGGATCGTGATCGTGCCGAGCGGTTGTTCAACTTCAACTACCGCATCGAGATTTTTGTGCCCGAGCCGAAGCGGATTTACGGCTATTACGTCTTCCCGCTGATGGAAGGCGACCGCATGATCGGCCGCATCGACATGAAGGCGGATCGCAAGGCCGGTACGCTGGATGTCAAACGCCTGTGGCTGGAACCCGGTGTGCGTGCGTCAGCCGGACGGCTGGAAAAGCTGGAGGCGGAGCTGCTGCGCATGGCGCGGTTTGCCGGGGTGGAGAGTGTGCGTTTTCTGGAGGGCTGGCGGGGGGAATAGGGGAATGCCGAGGGTGCGGCATAGATCCTTCTCCCTGTCTTGACGGGGAGAAGGTGCCGGCAGGCGGATGAGGGGCAAATCTCATCCTCAGAGTTTGCCGCTGCCCCTCATCGCCTCGCTGATGCTCCGGCACATCTCCCCGCGCGCGGGGAGAAGAAGCAAGCCGCACCGCTTCAATCCCGATACACTTGCCGGTGCCCCTACAGCCCGGCCGCCTTACGCAATTCCTTGGCCATCACCGTGCGCCAATCCTTGCCACTGGCCTTGTACTTTTCCAGTACATCGGGATCGAGCCGCAGCGTGACGGCCACTTTGGGCGCCTCGACGCGTGGACGGCCACGAGCGGCGATGTCCTTTTCCATCTTGGCGGCGAGTTCAGGATAGACTTCGCGGAAGGGACGGGCGTTTTTCAGCTCCTCTTCCGTCCATGGCGGATTGTCGGAGACCTCATCCCAATCTTCCTTGGTGTAGCCGCGTCCGGGCTGGAATTCACTCTGCTTCTGGGGCTTGTTGGTCATTCGATAAGCCTCCTCTCGTCTTGGCGGGCGGGGCGCATGGAAATCACCGACAGCCCCTCCGACCCCAAGGTCACGAAAATTGCAGCGATCACGCCGTTCGCCAGGCGCCCGATCGCTTTCCGGCGACCAAGTTTAGCCGGAACAGTCACGGCGGACAGAAAGAATTCCTCGGACAGATCACCGAAATCGAGATCGTGTTTCTCGATATTCGCAATCCGCTTTCGCTCGTCCCAAACAATCCGCATTATTCGTACACGAAAAATCGCCCCCCAGCAACGCCCGAGGATTCCTCATGCCGGCATGCTCCGCAATCCTGCGGATTAAGGGGGGAGCGCTATTTCGCCCGGCTCTTCCTGGCCTGACCCTTGCGCATCTCATCCAGCGACCGAAAAAACTCCGGCGGCAGGACTTCGCGGGCGGGGCGCATGCGCGCCAGTTCCTCGTCGGTCAGCTCCGGGCTGTCGACGGAATCCCAGTCTTCTTTCGTGTAGCCGCGCCCCGGCTGGAATTCCTTCAATGTCGGATGTTTGTCTGTCATGGAAGGCGTCTCCTTTCCTTCGGACTTGCAGGACGAAAACTGATGATGGAAATGGCCTCACTGCCCAGTCCGGCGTAGATTACCACAGCCGTGCCATCGCGGTAATAGCCGATGGCCTTGACCCGGCCGCTATGGCTTGGCTCCAGAACGGCCGTTTCCCAACCGAAAAACATCACGTCCGCAAAATCGAGGCCGTATTTGTCCAGATTGGCCAGCCTTTTCACTTCGTCGCAAACGAAGATCATCTTGAATATCCGTACACGAAAAATCGCCGCCCAACAATGAGCGACGATCCATCATGTCCAGCGATGCAGCAATCCTCAAAACCGAGGGGAGGCTCAGTCCAGCCGCCCCGTCTGCCCGCGATCGCGCAAATAGTGGTCGGCGATGGCGCAGGCGACCATGGCCTCGCCGATCGGCACGGCGCGGATGCCCACGCAAGGATCGTGGCGACCCTTGGTGCGCACGTCCACGTTCTTGCCGTCGGCATCGATCGACTGGCGTTCGGTCAGGATCGAGGAGGTCGGCTTGATGGCGAAACGCGCCACCAGCGGCTGGCCGGTCGAAATGCCGCCCAAAATGCCGCCGGCATGGTTGGAGAGGAAGATCGGCTCGCCGTCATTGCCCATGCGCATCTGATCGGCATTTTCCTCGCCTGTCAGTTCGGCGGAGGCAAAACCGTCACCGATTTCCACGCCCTTGACGGCGTTGATCGACATCAGCAGGGACGCGATATCCTGATCGAGCTTGGCATAGATCGGCGCGCCAAGGCCGGCCGGCACGCCTTCGGCGATCACCTCGACCACAGCGCCGATCGAGGAACCGGCCTTGCGGATACCGTCGAGGTATTCTTCCCATACCGGCACCATTTCTTCGTCCGGGCAGAAGAACGGGTTCTGGTCCACCTGTGCCCAGTCCCAGTTTTCGCGATTGATCTTGTGTTTGCCGATCTGCACCAGCGCGCCGCGCACGGTCACACCCGGCACGACGAGGCGGGCAATGCCGCCGGCGGCAACGCGGGCAGCGGTTTCGCGCGCAGACGAACGGCCGCCGCCGCGATAGTCGCGAATGCCGTATTTGGTGTCATAGGTATAGTCGGCATGGCCGGGGCGATACTGGCGGGCGATCTCGCCGTAATCCTTGGAGCGCTGGTCGGTGTTTTCGATCAGCATGGAAATCGGCGTGCCGGTGGAGATCATCGTGACGCCATCCGCATCCAGCATCACACCCGAAAGCACCTTCACTTCGTCGGCCTCGCGGCGCTGCGTCACGAAACGCGACTGGCCGGGCTTGCGCTTGTCCAGCCACTGCTGGAGGTCGGCAAGCGTGAAGCGCAGGCCGGGAGGGCAGCCGTCAACGACGCAGCCGAGCGCCGGGCCATGGCTTTCGCCCCAGGTGGTGACACGGAAAAGATGACCGAAGGAATTATGCGACATGGGACCCCGCCGATAAGCGGGATCCGTTCCCGCCCTAAAGCGGGTTTGTCATATTAAAATACGCTCTCAGGGGAAAGCCTTTTGTGCCGTCGCGTTGGCTGGCCGTGCTTCGACAAGGTTCCAGCCGCGCGCCGCCGCTTCGTTGAACGCGTCGAAGGGCAGGGGCCGGGCAAAGGCATAACCCTGCAACAGGTCGCAGCCCAGTTCGCGCAGCATGGCGGCATGGGCCATGCTTTCCACGCCTTCCGCCACCGTTTCCACGCCGAGCGAACGGGCGATGTCGATGATCGAGCGCACCAGCGTGCGTTCCTGCGGCGAGTTGAGGATCGGCATGACAAGCTGGCGGTCGATCTTCAGGCGTTTCGGTTTCAGCTTCAGAAGGCTGACGATGGACGTATGGCCGGTGCCAAAGTCGTCGATCTCGATATCGATGCCGAGAGCCTTGATGCGTTCGAGATTGGAGGTCGCCGCATCCTCGCTCTCATCGAGGAAGATGGATTCCACCAGTTCGAAGGAAATCTGACCGGGGGTGATGGCAAGCGTCTTCAATGTGTCGATCAGCGCATCGTCATGCAGACGTTTGGACGAGACGTTGACGGAAACCTTCGGCACGTCGAGCCCGAGTGCTGCCCAGCGCATCTTGTCCTTGAGCACGGTCTGCAACACGATCTGGTCGAGCGTCGCCGTCACGTTCAGTTCGTCGGCGATTTTGAGGAACCGATCGGGCGCGAGAATGCCGTGCTGCGGGTGTTTCCAGCGCACCAGCGCTTCGGCACCGGTCAGCTTCATCGTGCGGGCATCGAATTGCGGCTGGTACCAGGCGACGAATTCGTCCTTTTCGATACCGGACAGAACTTCGTCGGCGGTGCGCTTGTGGCTGATGATTTCGGCCTGCAGGTTCTGCGTGAAGAACTCGTAGCGGTTTCGCCCCTGCGCCTTGGCGCGGTAAAGCGCGATATCGGCATTCACCAGCATGCGGCGCGCATCGATATTGCGGCCGGTCGCTTGCGCAATGCCGATCGAGACGCCGAAACGGCAGGCGAAACCTTCAAAATCCACCGGCTGGCGAATTTCCGCGATGATGCGGTTGGAAAGAGCGGCCGTGTGGGTGGTGCTGCAATCGTCCTTGACCAGAATGACGAATTCATCGCCGCCGATACGGGCAACGAGATCGCCGGGATTGACGTTGCGCAGCAGGATGCGGGCGGTGTGCACCAGCATGGCGTCACCGGCTGCATGGCCGAGCGTGTCGTTGATCTGCTTGAAGCGGTCGAGGTCAAGATGCAGGATCGACAGTTTCTGGCGTTCGCTTTCGCTGGCGCGGGAAAGCTCATCGAGGGCGATGTCGAGGCTGCGGCGATTGGCAAGCATGGTCAGCGGATCGTGCAGCGAATTGTGCTCGATGCGGTTCTTGGCCATCTGCAACTCGATATTGCGGGCCTCGGCCTCCTGTTTGGCGGCGCGCAGCTGTTCGGTCAGGATGGCATCGTCGGTCACGTCGAAGGCCAGACCCACCACCTTGCGGCGGCCATCGCGGCCGACATGGATCTTTCCGACGGAGCGCACATACCGGATGCTGCCATCCGGCTGCGGCACGCGCACGACAAGCGGTTCCTCGCTGCCGGGGCCGAAATGCGCGGAAATGCGGCGCGCTTCCTCGCGGTCTTCCGGGTGGATCAGCGCCATCCACTGATCGGCGGTGATATGGCCATCGGTGTGCGGAATGCCGTGCAGCTGCGACAGGCGGGCATCCCAGTGCTCGACCTTGCTGTCGGGCAGCGATTCCCAGATGCCGCAGCGATAGCTTTCCAGCGCGATGCCCAGCTTGGTGGTCAGTTCCTCCAGCTGCTGCTCGCGGCTGTAAAGCTCGTCCAGCGCCAGTTCCAGCTCGGCATTCTTGATGTCGCTGACTTCCTTGGCGCTGCGCAGAGACTGGTTCAGCGTCATGTCGGCGGACACGTCCCAGACGATGCCGGCCACCCGCTGGCTGCCATCCGGGTTGCGATAGCTGGCACCGGCGGAGCGCAGGTACCGCAGGCTGCCATCGCTGGCGGTGACGCGGTAGATGACGGAGGAGGGTGTGTTGGCGCAGGCACAGGCGAAGAAATAAGCTTCCGCGGCCGGCCTGTCTTCCGGGTGGATGGAGGCCAGCCATTCGCTCATGCGATTGTCGCCCTCCGTCGCGGGGCCGCCATGTAATGCTGCGGCGCGGCTGTCCCAGAAGAGATCGCTTTCGGTCAGTTCCCACACGCCCATATTGGACGCTTCCATGGCGAGCGCGAAACGCTGCGACAGCTCGGTCAGCGTTTCCTCGCGCAGGCGCAGTGCCGCGATATTGCGGTTGCGTTCGCCGATCAGCAGGCTGGCGATGAATACCGGGATGATCATCGCAAGGCCGGCCAGCAGCAGCTGCAGGCGGAAACTGGTCTGGTTGTCAGGTGTGGCATCCCAGCCCGCCTTCGGCATGGCCTGCAATTGCCACTGCCCACCGGCGACCGGAATGGTGTGTGCGGCCGGGCCGTCCAGTCTGGTGCCGAAGAAATTGGCGCCGGGCGTATGCGCGGCATCGCTGATGGCGATCTTCAGCCAGCTGAGATCGATCATCGGCGCGGCATCGGGCTTGCGCGGCAGAAGCGAGATACCGACGCTCTGGAACAGGTAGAGCTTGTCGATGGCCACGACCAGCGCGCCCCAGTTGCCCTGTTTCTGCGGGCCATTTTCGATCGGCAGCACCAGCACGATGGCCCGGCTTTTGTCGCTGGTGATCACCACCGGCTCACGGATGCCACGTTTGCTGCGAACGGTTTCGGCCAGTGCGGCGGTGCCGGCGCCTCGCAGGATCGGGTTTTCGGCGAGCGGTTCTCCGCCGGGCGTGAAAATATGGCCGAGTTCGAAATCCGGCGCGAGCGCCACGGTGGCGAAATGCGGGTTCTTTTCCAGCGTGCGCTGCACGAACGACTGGAAGGCGGTGTCTGTTGTGGCGCTATCGGGGCTGAACGCATGCACCAGATCGTCGGCGGTATCGAGATCGGTCTTCAGGCGTGAGGCCATGCGCACGCCGAGCAGGGTGGAGGCGCGTTCGGTGGTCTTGCGCAATTCCTGCCGGAAGGAGGATGTGTTGCGGTAGTCGACGGCAATGCCGACAATGATGACGGCACCGGTAATGGCCAGCGCGGCGGCCAGCGCCGCACGCCTGCTCATCAGTTTGTCGCTGAAACGGCGACCAAACGGAGTTCCAAATACCAAGCCAGTTACCCTTACGCATTACCCGGATCGTGCCCTGACCATATTCGCGCAAGGTTAATCTAGGATTGAGGAATATAGCCTGATTGCCGGTCGCAATTTGTTGTGGATCGATGTCTGCGGGGGCTTGTCGGAAATTTACCCGAAACCCTTGAATCACAGTTAATTTTCCGGTCATGAATAAGACCGGAATTGACACGATCCCGAGCAAATTCTGCCACAATCAGGAGGCTATCTGTGCACCAGTCGAAGTCACCGAACCGCTCCCTTAGGGCTTACACAATGCGCATCCTCATCGCCGCACTTCTGGCAACGGCCAGCATCCTCTCTCCCATCAACGGTTGGGCGCAGAGTGTCGATGTCGAAGCGACCATCAAGACGGTGGATGTGAACAAGCTGATGCTGACGCTGGACGACGGAAAATCCTACCGCGTGCCGGAGGAATTCAACTTCGATGGCCTCAAGGCCGGCGTGAAGGTCGTGGTGTTCTACACGGTGGTCGATGGCAACCGCGTGGTGGATGATCTGGAAATCGTGCAGTAAGGCCTTTGAGCCGGACGAGCTGCTCAACCGATTGTCGAGGCCGGTGAGTTTATTCTACCGCAGAAGCCCGTCGATATCGAAATCCTCCCAACCGCGCAATTTCACAGCGGGATCGTCAGGATCTCGTTTCGGCTGTTTGGCAACCTTTTTGGTCTTTTTCAGTGATCGCGTCAGTTTTGCCTGATACGCCGCCCGCCGTCTGTTTTCCGCCTTCGCCTCGGCATCCTCTTCCCGCCATTGATCGATGAGACCCCTGTCGAGAAGATCCTCGACTATTCTGGGGTCGAAGACATGAAAGGTGATCTGGCGTGCGCGGCCGTTCAACCGCACGGTTCGCGTGCCGGCACTGGGCAGACGCCCGTCCGCGAGCCATCGATGACGCTCGCTCGTCTTGATGGTGAGGATATCCTCGATCTCGCGGGGGATGACAGGCAGGTTCTCCACATCCTCCAACACCTTGGAAACTGTGGCGACCGCTGCGGAAAAGGCGGCCTTGTTGCTGGCGGGCATGACAAGAGTGAGGTCGCTGCCTTCAAGAATCAGCGCCTTCTTCGAGGTGGCTGGAAGCCTCGCCTGAATTTCCTGCAGGATGCCCTTTGCCCGAACGGCCGACCCCAAGGTGGCGGCAGCCGACAGCGTCCATGTTCTCAGCAGTTCGATATCGGTCTGTGCGGCTTTGGGCATTTTGGGAAGATGGGGTTTGCAGGCCTCGAGGTCAACGATGGCGTTATGGGGTGAGAAGGGGCATTCGATGATGTATTTCAATCTGTCGTCCGCTCTGCGGCAGAAGCGGACGTTGCCTCGCTTCATCTCTGAGCCTTGACAATGGGTCAGTCCAGGCTTCAGACGAGACGTTTCTCCATTACAAAATCGGTCTGCTTATCATCACCAACTTGGAAAATATCCGTTCCGATCACGTCAAATCCAGATTTCTTGTAAAACGCGACTGCCCTGGTGTTTTTCTCGTAAACAGTCAAACTTATCCGGTCCTTACCCTGCTGTCGGACATTGGCAATGACCTCGGCGAGAAGGGCCGACCCCACCGATTTACCTTTCCATGCTGGATCGACGTAGATTCGGTTTAGAAACGCTGAACGCGTATCGCCTTCATCGAGTTCGACATGTGAGTAGCCTATAATGTCCTCGCGAGAAATTGCGAGCACCACACGACTACGATGACTTTCGATTTCCTCGCACTGTTTTACCGGAGTGAAGTTTTCAGAAATATAAGCCTCAAGGTCGGATTCTGGCGTGTCGGTGCTGTAGGTCGTTCGGAATTGCTCGGCAGCGAACTTAGCGAGTGAGCTCGCATCCGACGGCAATGCAAACCGGATTTCGAACTGCCTTTCCAAGTTGGTAATCCCTTGAGCCATGGCATTTGTCACTGCAGCTTACCTTATTGGCAGGTAAATGTGGAATTTGTGCTTTGGGCGAGAGGCTGTCGTCGAAAGCCCGAAGACCCCACGACCGCGCAAAGCGATACGCCGAGTTCTCATACCGACGCTTGGCAAGGAAGATGGCTCTTATCCGATGGAGTGAACCCGCAGTTTCATCTATAAAAGTCACTGTCTGGAGGTTTGGGGGGAACTGACATGCCTTTGCTTGCGCTGCACCATGTATCGATCATTACGGCTGATCTAAAAAAATCGCTGCCGTTCTACTGCAATGTGTTTTGTCTTTCAGAAATTCCTCGGCCCGACTTTCCGGTAGCTGGGGCGTGGCTCGCCTGTGGCGGCTTGCAAGTCCACCTCGTGGAGTATCGGGAAGGTACTTTCCGGCGACGCTCCGTCATCGACCGTAACGACGGGCATTTTGCATTTCGGACCAATGACTTCAGTGCAATTCTCGAACATCTTGACGAGCTAGGCTTTCGAGAAGATTTACCTGAAGATGATCCGAAATGCCTGATGGTCTCCCGCAAAAGTCTGGCTGGCTTCCCGCAGCTTTATCTTCGTGATCCTGACTCGAATATCATCGAGATCAACGGAGCGGATTGAAAGCTTATTACCACGTTCTTCAATTTGCCAATGATCGGTTTGGGCCGAAACCTGTCACACAGCGCCCAGCTCACCCCAAGCCGGCCTCAGATCCAGCCGATCTTCTTCTCATCCCGATTGATCACAAGAATCCGGTCCTGCGGGATCGGAATGCTCGCGGCCTCATCTTCCGGCATGTTGCCGACGAGGCGGAAGAGTGTGCGGATGACGCCGCCGTGGCATACGCATACGGTCGGCTGCGTCACCGATTGCAGCCATGCGCCAACCCGCCATGAGAGAATTTCATAACTTTCCGCGTCAACGCCGGGCGGGATGAAACCCCATTTTTCGGCCTTGCGGGCGGCGAGCTTTTCCGGCTCGCTCTGGCGCACTTCCTTCAGCGTAAACCCTTCCCAGTCTCCGAAGGAAAGTTCGCGAAGGCGCTCGTCGGTGCGGTAGTGTTTTGGGTCGAGACCCATCGCCTTGCGCAGGCGTTCCATGGTCTCGCGCGTGCGCGCCATCGGGCTCGACACGAAGTCGAACTCGGCGACCTGATCGTCGATCAGGCCGCAGAGTTCCTCGCCGTTGGCGGTCGCCTGGCTGCGACCGAAATCATTGAGATCGATATCCTTCTGGCCTTGCAGCCGGCCCTCGGCGTTCCAGTCTGTCTGGCCGTGGCGAATGACATAAATCAGCAATGCGGCATGCCTTTATTTTATAAAGTGTCAGTCCTTGATAACGGAAATATCCGGTGCGTCTACCGCCTTCATTCCGATCGTGTGGTAACCGCTATCGGCGTGATGCACTTCGCCGGTGACCGAACGCGACAGGTCGGACAGCATGTAAAGGCCGACATCACCCACTTCCTCGATGGTGACGGTGCGGCGCAGCGGCGCGTTATACTCGTTCCACTTGAGGATATAGCGGAAATCGCCGATGCCGGATGCGGCCAGCGTCTTGATCGGGCCGGCCGAAATGGCGTTGACGCGGATGTTCTTCGGGCCGAGGTCGACAGCCAGATATTTGACGCTGGCTTCGAGAGCCGCCTTTGCAACGCCCATGACGTTGTAGTTCGGCATCACCTTTTCCGCACCATAGTAGGTGAGGGTCAGCATGGAGCCGCCATCGGTCATCAGCTTTTCGGCGCGGCGTGCGATCGAGGTGAAGGAATAGACCGAGATCTGCATCGTCTTGGCAAAATTGTCGGCAGACGTGTCGACGTAACGGCCGGTCAGTTCGTCCTTGTCGGAAAAGCCGATGGCGTGAACGATGAAGTCGATCTTGCCCCATTCTTTTTCGACATTGGCGAAAACTTCGTCGATCGTGGCCTCGTCGGTCACGTCACAGTGGCCGGCCATGAAGGCGCCGATTTCGGTGGCCAGCGGCTCGACGCGCTTCTTCAGCGCATCGCCCTGCCAGGTGAGAGCGATCTCGCCGCCCTGTGCGTGAATGGCCTTGGCAATGCCCCATGCGATCGAGCGGTTGTTGGCAACGCCGAAGATGACGCCGCGTTTGCCTGCCATGAGGCCGGTAGCCTGAGCCATGAATAGTCCCCTGAAATGCAGTGGCGGACACCCGCCTGAATAGAAGGTTGCCTATGGCATAGGCCGCCCCGCCGTTCAAGCTTGTGAAAGATCATCTCATGTTAGGGACCGTAACAAAGGGTGCGCAATGGTGAATACCGTTGCAGAACTTTCACACATAAAGCCCATGGCGCATGTGTTTCATCAGGTCGGTGACCTTCTCGTCGGGCTTTTCCCACAGCACGACGCGCAGTTCCACAACGAGATTGCCGCGCCCGCCTTCGCCATTGGCAATGCCAAGGCCCTCGAGCGTGATGCTGCGATCAGACCCCGACCATGCGGGAATGGCGACCGGCACTTTTCCGCCGGGGGTCTCGACCTGCGTCTCTGTGCCGAGCACCGCATCTTCCAGCGAAATCGGCAAAACGGTGTGCAGATCAAAACCTTCGAGGCGAAAACGCTCGTGGCGGGCAACGCGCACGGTCACGACCAGATCGCCGCGGGCGATGGGGGAGGGCATTTTCAGTCCCTGGCCCTTCATGCGCACCACATGGCCATCGGTCATGCCGGCTTCCAGCGGCAGCCAGACGTCGCGTTCGTCGGCCAGATGCATCGGCACCGTGGTCTCGGCCATCAGGTCATCGAGTGTGACGATGACTTCCGCCGTCAGGTCCGGTGCCTTTTCCGGGGGCACGCCACGCCAGCGGCGCATGAGCGAGGCCACCAGTTCGACGGCCTGCAGGGGGAGGGGCGGTTTTGGTGCGGGCTCGGCCTTGGCAGCGCTGTCGTCGCCAGCCTGTGCGCCTGTATCTGTTGCTGCCGTCTCCGGCCTGGCCTCGGATTTTGCCTGGGCTTTCGCCTGTGCCTGTTGTTGGGCCTGTTGCTGTGCCTGCTGTTGGGCTTGAGCGCGGGCCTGAGCCGCCGCCTTGTCGCGGGCGGCATCGGCGGCTTCGTCGCCGGAGCCAAAAATGCGCTCGACCATGTCCTCGGCGTCTTCCACCGCAGGTTCGGCCGCGCTGTTCGCCTGCCTCTGGGCATTTGCCTGAGCCTGGGCCTGAGCTTTTGCCTTGGCTTGTGCCTGTGCCTGGGATTGCGCTTGTGCTTGAGCCTGGGATTGAGCGCGCTGCGCATTGGCGCGCGCCAGTTCTTCCATCACCTTTTCGGCGTTGGCACGTGCGGCCTTGGCGCGTTCTTCCGCCTGCCGCGCGGATTCGCGCTGCTGCATGATTGTCTGGTGCATATCGGCAGCCCTGTCGTAACGGCGGCGCTTGTCCGGGTCTTTCAGCACGTCATAGGCCTGGCCGACTTCGGCAAAACGGCCCGTCGCGCTCGGATCATCGAGATTGTGGTCGGGATGGACGGATTTCGCCTTCGTCCGCCATGCAGCCTTGATTTCGTCGGCGTCCGCGGTGCGTTTCACGCCGAGGACAGAATAGGGATCGCGCATCGTGCACCACCGGTTACTCTAGGGCGGCGGGTCCGCGATCATTCTGGACCCCCGAGATCAAACAACTCTTGCAGGGCGCCGTCGGTTCCTCATGTCCGGTCCAGCGTCTGCGTAATGACAAGACGCTACCAGAACAACCTCTAAGGAGAGGTTGAAAATCAAGGTAAACGGCAACCGCTATAAAAGGTTACCGGCAGGGTTTATTGTGTTTTGGGAAGGTAATTTTACGGATTGCTTTTACTGGCGATCGAAGGATGTCAGCATCCAGTCGCCAGAATTTGTCAGGCAGGTCTGACCGGTAAATTGCGCAATGCCTTCAAAGGAATGGCGCGTCGTGGTAAAGTCGCGGCAGATATGGCCCTGGTTGCGGGCTTCCCGGATATGAGAAACCACGCCGGCGCTGCCGGTGGTGGTGTTTGCCCAGGGCAGCGGCGAAGTCGTTACCTTGGAAAGATCGGCGGAGGACACGGCATTCTGCACGGTCACTTCGTCGGAGGTCGAGGTGGGGTTGCTTTTTACCGGGATCGTGCCGGTCGACATGCGGTCGACCTTGTCGCCGCCGAACAGATCGAGCGAGCTTGTGCATCCCGAAAGCGTCGCAACAACGGCGATAATGGCGAGACCTTTGGCCGCAAACGCGCGCGTCTGGCTTGTGCGGCCCACTGTCTTTGCTATCACTGCCAACTTGCGTCCACTTCGAAACTGTTTCGGATGCACTTCATAGATCAGGAGCATTTTCGTCAATATGACAGAAGTTGAGTTAACATCCGGTGACTTCACCGAGGAAAATGAACCATTTTCGTTGTTCGGCGCCTGGTTGAAGGACGCTACGGCTTCCGAGATCAACGATCCGAACGCCGTTGCGGTTGCAACCGTGGACGAAAATGGCCTGCCGAATGTGCGCATGGTTCTGTTGAAGGACTATGACGAACGCGGTTTCGTGTTCTACACGAATTTCGAAAGCCAGAAGGGGCGCGAGCTTTTGGGCCAGCAGAAAGCGGCCATGGTTTTCCACTGGAAATCGCTGCGCCGGCAGGTGCGTCTGCGCGGTGAAGTCGAGGTGGTGACCGATCAGGAAGCCGACGAATATTACGCAACGCGTCCGCGCGGCAGCCGCATCGGCGCCTGGGCATCAAAGCAGTCGCGGCCGCTGGAAGGCCGGTTCGCGCTGGAAAAATCGGTGGCCGAATACACCGCCCGTTACGCGCTCGGCGACATTCCGCGCCCGCCGCACTGGTCGGGTTTCCGCATCAAGCCGGTGTCGATCGAATTCTGGCACGACCGCCCGTTCCGGCTTCACGACCGCGTGGAGTTTCGTCGTGAAACGCCCGAGGGTGATTGGATGAAGGTGCGGATGTATCCGTGAGGGGTGCCTCTTGATCTTCTCCCCGAGGGGGAGAAGGTGGCCCGAAGGGCCGGATGAGGGGGGAGCCATTTGCATGTATGCCGTGCCCGGCCCCCTCATCGCCTCGCTGGCGCTCCGGCACTTCTCCCCACCGGGGAGAAGATGATCGTGGCATCGTCGCAGTCACCAAAATGGTAACAGCAAGATCACCCCACCACTTCCCCCGCCGGAGAAAGCTGCCCATCCGCCGCCATGCGCGGCTTGGCAGACAGCACGAACGGCAGGCCGGATGCCAGCGCCGAAACATAACGCGGCACCTGATAATAACCGTTGAGTGAAATGCGCGGCAGGCCGGTCATGCGGTCACGCATGTTTTCACTGAGCGTGCCCGGCCTTGTGGTGACGGCAAGATCGAAACCCAGTTCGCGGGCCAGATCCTTGTCGCGGGCCGAAACGGCGTTGGCCGTGCCGTAAGGGTAGGCGAAACTTTTCGGACGGCGGCCAAAAGCCGTTTCCATCCACTCGATACAGGCCAGCATTTCCTGCCGCGCTTCTGCCCTGTCCAGCAGGGCGATGGAGCGATGGCTGACCGTATGGGCGCCGAGCGAAGCGAGCGGGTTTTGCGCAAGCGCCCGCAATTCGTCCACATCCATCGTCAGTTGCGCGGTGATTTTCAGCGCATCGATGCCGTGTCGGGCGGCCAGCGCATCGATGATCGCCACCTGTTCAGTTTCGGGACCCGAGGCGATGAACCGCGAAAAATGGTCGAAGGCATCGAGCTTGTCGGTTGCGGTTTCGAGCGGCAGGGTGATCTCGCCAGAGCCGGAATTAGAGCCGGAAGCGGCGCCGAAATCGAAACGGATTTCCGGCAGCACGTTCAAAAGTGCGGCCAGCGTTTCCCACCACATGCCGTGGGTGCGCTCGGCAAAACCCTTGGCGACAAAGATGGTGAAAGGCACGCCATGGCGCTGAAACACCGGCAATGCGTATTCGACATTGTCGCGATAACCGTCATCCAGCGTGAAGGCGGCAAACGGTTTTGTGCCGGATACAGGCTGTTTCATCCGCGCTGCGACATCGCAAAGCGACAGGAATTCATAACCATCGGCCTTCAGCTGACGGATCGCCTGATCGAGAAATTCGGGGGTGATGTCGAGATGCGCATTCGGTTCTGCCGGGTGGCCTTCGGGCGGGCGCACATGATGCAGCGTGAAGATAGCGCCGCGCCCGCGCGCGGACGGCATGACGTTGGCACGCGTCGCGATGGCGGCGGCTTCAAGGCCACCGAAGATCAGCGCGCGCTTGACGCCGCGGCGCCAGATTGCGTCAAACCTGCCCGTCATCGTGTTCGTGCCACCCCAAACGTGTTCGTTTGAGGGAAAATAGCGCTGTTGTCTTAAGCGTTGTTAAAGAATGGGGGGCTGGGTTTGGGGGGGAGGGGCAATATCAGATGGGATCAGCCTTCATGGAGAGGAAGAGCCTCGATGGTGCCGGGTGTATAGGACAGCCCCCGTTCTTCAAGAAATGGAACAAGGCTCCAGAACGTTCCTTGTTCACCGTCCGGGCTGTAGCGCTCGCAGCCCAGCGTTTGCACATCGTGGCTCCAGACGGCCTCGCATTCCAGGCACAACTGGATGTTCTCTCCGGTCGCGATGATCCGGTAAGGCACGACCCAACCTTGTTCGCACACGGGGCAGTGTTTCCTATGGATATTTTCGGCACTTCCCCTCCTCACCGCCACGCATCCCACAGAGGCAGGCTGATCACCCCTGCCGCGGCAATCAGCGAATAACAAATCCAGCGAAAGGTCTTTTCGCTGGCGATGCCGAACAGGTGTGAGCCGAGATAAAGCCCGGCGCCGTAACCGGGGGCGATGATGGCGGCGAGCACCAGAACCTGCAGGGTGAGAATGCCGCTGACGATATAGGAGGTGGCGGAAATCACCGTCGCCAGCGCGAAATAGACCACCAGATTGGCGCGCACTGTCTGCGCCGGAATGGCGCCGCCCAGCCAGTAGGCGACAACCGGTGGGCCGGACATCTGTGCCGCGCCGCCAAAAAGCCCGGCGATCCAGCCGACGCCGATCGTCAGCGGCACTTTTGGGCGGCCAAGATACCGCCAGCCCGACATCAGGAAGGCGAGCAGCAGCAGAACCACGATGGAAATGATCCAGCGCAGCGTGATCGGTGAGGCGAGCGCCAGAAGCGCGGTGCCCAGCGGCACGCCGAACAGCGCGCCAATCAGCATCGTGCCGACCTCGCGGCGATTGGCCTTTTTCCATCCCGCCGGCACCATGCCGAGCGTCATCGTGCCATCGATCAGGAGAAGCAGGGCAGAGGCGATTTTTGGGCTCATCGCCGCGCCCGCCAGCGGCACAAAGATCAGCGCGCCGCCAAAACCGGAAAAACCTCGGGCAAGGCCTGCAATGGCGGCGGCGGCGAAGACGAAGGCAACTTGGCTCCAGCTCTGGCCGGGCAGCCAGGCATCGAGGGTGGCGAGAAGGTTTTCGAGGGGCATGGCGGGTGGGTCGCTGGAATGGATGCGAAGCGCCGCAGGTGGCGGGATTTTTGGGGAGGTGTCAAGCGGAGGGTTTTGGTGGGGCGGGTTTGAAGCCGTTGGCGATCCACCATTCGTTCTGTTCGTCGCTGTAGCCGAGTATACTGCCCAGTTGCCATTCCATGTCGGCCGTCCATGGACGTGGGCCGTTCATCAGAACGTCATAAGCATCGAACCGCCAGTCCTCGCCGGGCAGGGCGTAATAGATACGGATAAAAGTCCTGCCGCCGGCCTGCATCTCGGCAATACGCGCGATAATCTCTCCACGCTCAACATATGGACTGAAACACGCGCGCAGGTTTATCAGTGGATGAAAGTCATCCTCGCCGCTCACAACCGCAAACGGTTTGCGGCCGTCCAGCATCAGCGGCAGCTCGAAATTGGTGTGAACGAGGTATGGGGCTGTATCGATTAAATGTGGGCGCGTCAGTTCGACGTCGTGCGGCCATCTGGGTAGCGACACACCTATGGCTGCGGATATTGCGGTGAGTTCTCGGTCATCCGGATAATGAGCATAGCCCATCACTTCATCGACGGTCATGCCCATGATGTTTGCGATGACGGAAGGTGCTGCTTCGAAACATAACTCATGCGCCGAACAACCGGTCTCCGGTGAAAGGAATTTCAGGATGAATCTTTCCGTCACCTTGCCCACTCCCTGCCCGATGACTATCGGGAGTTGATGTTCACCCCGCGCCGGTAAAACCGCGTATCCACCTTCATGAACAGAAACGCTTCCGGCAAGTCGGCCTTCTCCACCTGCACAAAGCCATGCTTTTCATAAAACCGGTGTGCCGCCAGGAATTTTTCGGTGGTGCCGAGAAAGATCTCGTTCACACCGGCGTCGGTGGCATGCGCAAACAGTCGCTCCAGCAATTTTGCCGCCGTGCCATGTTCGCGGCCGCGCGCTGTCGCTGCCACGAACATTTTGCGAAGCGCCGCCTGATCGTTGCCGATATCCTTGCATCCGATCGTGCCGACAATGACGCCATCCTGTTCCGCCACCCAGAACCCGCCCTTATCCGTCTGGTAGAATTCGGGAATGATGAGGAGGTCGGGCTGGTCTTCAGCGGTGATATCAACGCCGAATTCTTCCCGCTGGATCGGCAGGATGACGGACACGACGCCATCCCTGTCCTGCGGTTCGAACGGCCGGACGATGATCTCGCTCATGACCGAACCTCTCAGGCCTTGGTGCCGCCCACCGTTACCTGATCCATGCGCAAATGCGGCTGGCCGACGCCGACCGGCACCCACTGGCCGGCCTTGCCGCAATTGCCAACACCCGTATCGAGCGCCATGTCGTTGCCGACCATGGAAATCCGCTTCATCGCATCCGGGCCGTTGCCGATCAGCATGGCGCCCTTCACCGGTGCGCCGAGCTTGCCGTTTTCGATCATGTAGGCCTCGGTGCAGCCGAACACGAATTTGCCCGAGGTGATATCCACCTGTCCGCCGCCGAAGGAGACGGCATAGATGCCGCGCTTCACCGAAGCGATGATCTCTTCCGGGCTTTTGTCGCCGGACAGCATGTAGGTGTTGGTCATGCGCGGCATAGGCACATGCGCATAACCCTGACGGCGGCCGTTGCCGGTCGGTTTCATGCCCATCAGGCGGGCGTTCTGGCGGTCCTGCATGTAGCCGACCAGACGGCCGTTCTCGATCAGCACGTTATAGGCCGACGGTGTGCCTTCGTCATCCACGGTGATCGAGCCGCGACGGTTGTCGATCGTGCCGTCATCGACGACGGTGACGCCGGGGGCAGCAACCATCTCGCCGAGCAGGCCGGCGAATGCCGAGGTTTTCTTGCGGTTGAAATCGCCTTCCAGACCATGGCCGACAGCTTCGTGCAGCATCACGCCCGGCCAACCATTGCCAAGCACGATATCCATCGTGCCGGCCGGCGCATCGATCGCCTCGAGATTGACGAGTGCCTGACGCAACGCATCGTCGGCGCCGCTTTTCCAGTTGCCGTTTTGCACGAACTCGCCGAAGCCGACGCGGCCGCCGGTGCCGAAGGAACCCGATTCCTGACGGTCACCGTCACCGACGACGACGGAAATGTTGACGCGCGTCATCGGACGCACATCCTGCACGCGGTGGCCGTCGGCACGCAGAATGTCGACCACCTGCCATGAGGCGGCGATCGAGGCGGACACTTGCCGAACCTTCGGATCCTTGTCGCGCAGATAGGCGTCGATTTCGGCCAGCAGCTTTGCCTTGG
The DNA here is from genome assembly GCF_004343585.1 of Neorhizobium sp. JUb45. Classification (GTDB taxonomy): domain Bacteria; phylum Pseudomonadota; class Alphaproteobacteria; order Rhizobiales; family Rhizobiaceae; genus Neorhizobium. The sequence goes on from NZ_SLYW01000002.1 coordinate 360,674, forward strand.
CCTCAAAACTGGGCTCGCCGATCGGGTTTTCGTCGCCGTAATATTTCTTATTTGTGCGCTGCGGGGCCGCCGCATAGGAGCCGGAATAACCCGAGGTGACGGCGCGCACGGCATCGGCGGCGCGCTTCAGGGCAGCTTCGGACATGTCGCCGGAATGGGCATAACCGACGGCTTCATCGGCCACGGCGCGCAGGCCAAAACCCTGGTCGGTGTTGAAAGATCCGCCCTTCAGCCGGCCATTGTCGAAGGCCAGCGATTCCGCCTGCGCATGTTCGAGGTAAAGCTCGCCATCATCGGCGCCGGAAAGAGACTGTGAGAGGATCTCGCGCAGTCTGGTTTCATCGACGTCGAACAGGTTGAGAAGGTCGGTGTTCATGAATGCTCCTTGGCGGCCTGTCGGCTTCTTCCGGTTCGGATAAGGAGCAAATCGCTGCACCTAAACCAAAATATATCAGGAATCCGATGTAGGACCGTCATCGGACTGACGCAAGCCTGACCTTGGCCTCAGTTCTGTCGATGACGTCGCCAACTCCTCTGCCGTCATCCTTGCCCACCGTCGTCATCCTCGGGCTTGACCCGAGGATCCATGCCACAACCGACGGCGCGCTTGGTTGTGGATCCTCGGGTCAAGCCCGAGGATGACGAAAATAATGAATTGAGGATGACGAAAGCAACGGTCCGCCATCGAATTGGCGCAAGCCTACCCCTGCGCCACCACCATCTGCGCCATGCGCGCCTTCAGATGCGCCTGCACCTCTTCCGGCATGCCATCCTTGGGAAAGGTGTCGAACACGGTCGTGTCGGTAAACAGCAGAAAAGCGCTCGGCAGTTCCCAGATTTCGGTCACGTCGCGCCACAACATGCGGCCTTCGCCGATATCCGAAATCACGCCGACGCCATCGGCATCGACGGTGACGTCCGCCGTGCGGCGGTTGCGTTTCAGCGTGCGGGTGATGAGCATGCGCCGGAAGATGAGGACGCAGACGAAGGGCGCTACGGCGAGAAGCAGCAGCACGCCGGCAAAGATGTCGTTGCCGCCGGTGCCGAACAGATAGACGGAAAACGCCGCCATCATCGCCGCCATCACCCACATCATCCGCTGTTCGGCAAAGGCCCGCCGCTGGATGAACGCACGAACGGCGTCCTTGAGGACGCCGTCGTCGTAAACGAGGGTAAAACGCTGGTTTTCTGAGGAAACGCTCACGGCAGGGCGTCGTAGCCGGGGCCAAAGCCGGTCAGCTCGATCGGAATACCGACGCGGTCCTGATCGACCGATTCACGCAGTGCGAAGACGGCGCTCTTGCCGGCGCGCAGGATGCGCATCAGTTCGTCGTCGATCTCGACCTCGACATAACAGCCCTCGTTGAAGCAACGGGTGAAATAGGCGCGGCCGATATTGTTGTTGTCGACGTAAAGCTCCATGCCATCCTTCAGGAGCACGCCGAGCGGTGCGAGGATACGGAGAATCTTCGATTTGTTGTCGGCGGTCTTCAGCACGACGACGGACAGGCCCACTTCCGGGCGGTCGTCGGCGATCACGTTCTGCATCAGCGCGCATTGTTCCGTGGCCGCACCCGCCGGCTTGTCGCACAGGACCGACCATGCACCATGGCTGCCGCGCACATTGCCGGGCTGCTGCGGCGTGGTGGCTTCTGCCCGCGGTTGCTTTTCGTTGGACGTCGGCGGCGCCAGCTGCGCGGATGCCGAAAAGGCAAAGCCGGTGGCTAAAGCGGCAACGCAGACGGACAGAAAACGGTGGCGGATAAGGCGAAGCGCCATGAAAACCTCAAGATATCGAATCACGGCGCCATTGTTGTCGCCGACCCCAGGAATGAAAAGCCTCAAAGCCTCTTTCCAGCCGAGTGCGGCGAAAGTGGGACTGCAAGCTCTTAACGCATGGGGGCTGTCTATCGGGGATGCGCCATTGTCGCAAGGGCCTGGTGTTGCGCGCTAAGATTGTGTGAAGGCAGGCTAAAATGCCGCAGGAGGGCGGCGGAGCGCATATTGCGACAAAACGCAAATTATGATTGAACCGAGGTATGTAGCAGGGAAACTACATTCTGATTTGAGCCGGATCAAAATGTAAGGGAGGTGCATGATGATTATTCGGGCTTTCGCGGGGGTCGGTACGCTGATCTGTCTGCTCTTGGCGACTGTTGCAGTCGCCGACCAACCAAAACCCTGGCAACTGGATCTCCAGGAGCCGGTGACGCCGATCATGCATCAGATCAAGTGGTTCAATCACTACTCGCTCTGGTTTATCGTGCCGATCACGCTGTTCGTGCTGGCGCTGCTCATTGTCGTGGCCGTCAAATTTCGTGCTGCGAAAAATCCGGTCGCCTCGCGCACCAGTCACAATACCGCGATCGAAATCGTCTGGACCGTCGCTCCGGTGCTGATCCTGCTGTTTCTCGCCATTCCCTCGTTCAATCTTCTGAACGCGCAGCTGACCATGCCGGAAAATCCGGACATCACGCTCAAGGCGACAGCCACCCAGTGGCAGTGGAATTATGAATATGAAGGCGGCGACAATCCGCTCGCCTTCGACAGCTACATGCTGAAGGAACCCGATCGTGCGGCCGCCGGCAAGGAAGATGTAAAGGTCTATCCGCGCCTTCTCGCCGTCGATAACGAAGTGGTTCTGCCCGTCAACAAGACCGTGCGCGTGCTGGTGACGGCCGCGCCGACCGATGTCATCCATGCCTTTGCCATGCCCGCCTTCGGCGTCAAGATCGACGCCGTACCCGGCCGCCTGAACGAAACATGGTTCAAACCCGAAAAGGAAGGCCTCTACTACGGCCAGTGTTCCGAGCTTTGCGGCAAGGACCACGCCTTCATGCCGATCGCCATCCGTGTCGTCTCGCAGGAGAAATTCGACACCTGGAAGGCGGCTGCCGCGGGAGATCTTCCCGGCGCCAACAAGGCATTGATGGCCGCGACCGATGCAGCACCTGCATCCGTTGCCGTGGCTTCGAAGTAAGGGGAGGGACACATTATGGCCGGACATAACGATCATAGCGATCACGCACATGCCGATCATGGGCACGACCACTCCCATGACCACGGGCATGACCATTCACACCACAAGCCGTCCTTCTTCACGCGCTGGTTTCTGTCGACCAACCACAAGGATATCGGCACGCTCTACCTGATCTTCGCGATCATGGCGGGCATTGTCGGCGGCCTGATGTCGGTTGCCATGCGCATGGAACTGCAGGAGCCCGGCATCCAGATCTTTCACGGTCTGGCGGCGATGGTTTACGGTTTCGAGGGCGATGCCGCCATCGATGGCGGCAAGCACATGTTCAACGTGTTCACCACGGCGCACGCGCTGATCATGATCTTTTTCATGGTCATGCCGGCGATGATCGGCGGTTTCGCCAACTGGATGATCCCGATCATGATCGGGGCGCCGGACATGGCGTTTCCGCGTCTGAACAACATTTCCTTCTGGCTGATCGTGCCGGCCTTCCTTCTGCTTGTCCTGTCGATGTTCGTCGAAGGCCCGGCAGGCGCTTACGGCGCGGGTGGCGGCTGGACCATGTATCCGCCGCTCGCCAGCTCCGGCCAGCCGGGACCGGCGGTCGATCTGGCGATCTTTGCGCTGCACGTTGCCGGTGCCTCGTCCATTCTCGGCGCCATCAACTTCATCACCACGATCTTGAACATGCGCGCACCGGGCATGACCATCCACAAGATGCCGCTGTTCGCATGGGCTGTTCTGGTCACGGCGTTTCTGCTGCTTCTGTCGCTGCCGGTTCTGGCGGGTGGCATCACCATGCTTCTGACCGACCGCAATTTTGGCACCAGCTTCTTTTCGCCGGAAGGCGGCGGTGATCCGATCCTTTACCAGCACCTGTTCTGGTTTTTTGGTCACCCGGAAGTTTACATCCTGATCTTGCCCGGTTTCGGCATCATCAGCCACATCATCTCCACCTTCTCCAAGAAGCCGGTGTTTGGTTATCTCGGCATGGCCTATGCCATGGTGGCGATCGGTGCGGTCGGTTTCATCGTCTGGGCCCACCACATGTATACGGTCGGCCTGTCGCTGGACGCACAACGCTACTTCGTCTTCGCCACCATGGTCATCGCCGTTCCGACAGGGGTCAAGATCTTCTCGTGGATTGCCACCATGTGGGGCGGTTCGATCACGTTTGCGACGCCGATGGTCTGGGCGATCGGCTTCATCTTCCTGTTCACGGTGGGTGGTGTGACCGGCGTTCAGCTGGCCAATGCCGGCCTCGACCGCTCGCTGCACGATACCTATTACGTCGTCGCGCACTTCCACTACGTGCTGTCGCTCGGCGCCGTCTTCGCCATCTTCGCGGGCTGGTATTACTGGTTCCCGAAGATGACCGGCTACATGTATAACGAGTTCCTCGGCAAGCTGCATTTCTGGGTGATGTTCATCGGTGTGAACCTGGTGTTCTTCCCGCAGCATTTCCTTGGACTTGCGGGCATGCCGCGCCGTTATATCGACTATCCGGATGCGTTTGCAGGCTGGAACTATGTCTCCTCGATCGGCTCCTACATTTCTTTTGTGGGTGTACTGATCTTCCTGTTTTGCGTATGGGAAGCCTTCGCAAGGAAGCGCGTCGCGGGTGACAACCCGTGGGGAGAGGGCGCAACCACGCTGGAATGGCAGCTGTCTTCACCGCCGCCGGTCCACCAGTGGGAACAGCTGCCGCGCATCAGATAAGCACTTGATACACTCTGGGGGGAGGCAGCGCAGCGATTGCGCCGCCTTCGCCATTCGATACGAGAACAGGACCACCGCATGACAGTCATTCAGGATCACGACACATTCGGCACCGAGCAGGGCTCCGGCCTGTCGGAAGCCAATGCGCGCGATTTTTTCGAACTCCTGAAGCCGCGCGTCATGTCGCTGGTCGTGTTCACCGGTTTTGTCGGCATGGTTCTGGCACCGGGCCATATCAACCCGATCCTCGGCGCCATCGCCATTCTCTGTATCGCCGTCGGCGCGGGAGCGTCCGGCGCTCTCAACATGTGGTATGACGCCGATATCGACGCGGTGATGACCCGCACCGCCAAGCGCCCTATCCCGGATGGCCGTGTGCAGCCTCGCGAGGCGCTGGCTTTTGGCCTGACGCTGTCGGTGTTTTCGGTCGCGATCCTGGGTTTGGCCGTCAACTGGTTCGCCGCCGGCCTGCTCGCCTTCACCATCTTTTTCTACGCCGTCGTCTACACGATGTGGCTGAAACGTTCGACGCCCCAAAACATCGTCATCGGCGGTGCGGCAGGCGCGTTTCCGCCCATGCTGGGCTGGGCCTGTGTCACCGGCGGCGTGTCGCTCGACAGCACCATCCTGTTCATGATCACCTTCCTGTGGACGCCGCCGCATTTCTGGGCTCTCGCTCTCTTCAAGATGCGCGATTACGGCTCGGTCGGCATTCCGATGATGCCGAATGTGGTCGGTGAACGTTCCACCAAACGGCAGATGTTCGTCTACACGCTGCTGACCATGGCGGTTGCCGTCGCGCCGGCCATCACCGGTCTTGCCAGCATCGGTTACGGCATCTTTGCCTTTGTGCTGAGCGCCATCTTCACTTTCTATTCCATCCTCGTGCTGCGCATGCCGGATGGCGATGAAAAGATGGTGCCGGCGAAAAAGATGTTCTTCTATTCCATCTTCTATCTGTTCGCCATTTTCAGCGCATTGCTGGCCGATCATTGGCTGGCCGGCGTCTGGACCGCCATTGGCGGCAACCTGTTTGGAGTGAGTGGATGATCGAAACGGTCAAGCTCAACGAGGCGCAGAAAAAATCCAGGCGAGGGCGCAATGTGGCGCTCGGTCTGGTGCTCGCGGCGCTGGTCGTGCTGTTCTATATCGTGACGCTGATCAAGATCGGCGGCTTCGCAAACTGACGGGAGGCAGGATTGACGGAGGAGACAGGGAGGAGAGAGCCGGGTTCGCCATCTGACGGCGGAGCTTCGGCCGGCGTGCAGCCGTCCGCGGCAAAAACCGCCAAGCGGATGAGCAACGGTTCCATTTTCGCGTTCTGCTTCATCTTTGCCGGTGGCATGGTGGGCGCGGCTTACGCATCCGTGCCGCTTTATCGGCTGTTCTGTCAGGTGACCGGTTACAACGGCACCACCCAGCGCGTCGAACAATATTCCACCCGCATTCTCGATCAAAAGATCCGCGTCACCTTCGACGCCAATACATCGAGCGGTCTCAACTGGGATTTCCGCCCGGTGGAGCGCTCCATCGAGCCAAAACTCGGCGAGACGGTGCAGATTTCCTACAAGGCGACCAACCGCTCCCCGCATGACGTGACGGGCACCGCCGTCTTCAACGTCACGCCGATGGAAGCGGGCGCGTATTTCAACAAGGTCCAGTGTTTCTGTTTTACGGAAACCACGCTGAAGGCCGGTGAAACGCTGGACATGCCGGTGGTGTTCTTCGTCGATCCGGATCTCGCGACGGCCGAAGAGACAAAACATATCCGCACGATCACGCTGTCCTATACATTCTATCCGAGCACGCGGGCGGCCAAGCCCGTCGCGGCACTGCCGGATAAAAACGCGACGGACGGCAAGAAACTGTAAGAGGGTTTGCCTTCGGGCAGAAAAGGTTCAGGTCAGGGGAGTGACGACATGGCCGATACGCATCAGAAGAACCACGATTACCATATCATAGACCCGAGCCCGTGGCCGTTTCTGGCCTCGATCGGCGCCTTCGTCCTCACCTTTGGTGGCGTCGGTTACATGCGTTACCTGCATGGCAGCGAGTTCAAGATCTTCGGGCTGAACCTTGCCACGCCATGGCTGTTCTTCATCGGTCTCGCCATCGTCATCTACACGATGATCGGCTGGTGGGCGGATACGATCAAGGAAGGCCGCGAGGGTCACCATACCCGCGTCGTCTCGTTGCATCTGCGTTACGGCATGATCATGTTCATCGCTTCGGAAGTGATGTTCTTCGTGGCATGGTTCTGGGCATTTTTCGATGCCAGCCTTTATCCGCACGAGGCAATTCAGGCCTCGCGTCTCGAATTCACCGGCGGGCAATGGCCGCCCAAGGGCATCGAGGTTCTCGATCCCTGGCATCTGCCGATCTACAACACCGTCATCCTGCTGCTTTCCGGCACCTGCGTGACCTGGGCGCATCACGCGCTGCTGCATGGCGACCGCAAGGGCCTGGTCAACGGTCTGGCGCTGACGGTGGCGCTCGGCGTGCTGTTTTCCTGCGTGCAGGCTTACGAATACGCACATGCGCCGTTCGACTTCAAGAATTCGATCTATGGCGCCACCTTCTTCATGTCGACCGGCTTTCATGGTTTCCACGTTCTGGTCGGCACGATTTTCCTGATCGTCTGCCTGATCCGGGCGATCACCGGTGGCTTTACGCCGGAAAAACATTTCGGCTTCGAGGCGGCTGCCTGGTACTGGCATTTTGTCGACGTCGTCTGGCTGTTCCTGTTCTTCGCGATCTATATCTGGGGCGATTGGGGCGCGCCGCTGGCTCATTGAGTTAGCAGCGCAGACCGAACAGGAAACAGGGAAGGCGGGTGTTGGGAGGCGCCCGCCTTTTCTCTTTTTGACGGCTGGACGTGGCGCGGTTGCCGGTGCGATGATTTGTTTTCCGCAATGCTCGCAGCAGTCCAAAATGCCGATCCATCATTTCTACAGCCGAGATTACGAACAGAAGACCGGTGGCTGGATTTACAACCGCCACCTGATCGCGTGGCTCGACCGCCATTGCAGCGGCGTACGCGAGATGACGGTGCCGGTGTGTTTTCCGACGCCGGATTCGGCGGTGATGGACGAGATCGCGGTGCTGTTCGATGGTATCAAGCCGGGCGCGGTTGTGGTGATGGACCATATCTATGGCTGCATGCTGCTGCCGATCTTGCGCGGGCGGCCGTTTCGGCTGGTGCTGGTTTATCATCATTCGATGGCGGAGGAGCGGGGTGAGACAAAGTCCCCCTCTGGCCTGCCGGCCATCTCCCCCACAAGGGGGGAGAAAATTCGTGGCGCTCTCCTGCCCCAAGTAAACCTCGGCGGTCAGGCTGGGTTAAGCCCTCCCCCTTGTGGGGAGGGTGGGGAGGGGACTGTGAGTAGACCCGATGCTGTTGCGACAGAGCAATCGGCATTGGAACTCGCCGACACCATCATCGTCACCTCCGACGAAAGCCATGCCTATATCGCAAGCCGCTACGGCATCGCGGCAAAAAACATCATCACCGCCAAACCGGGCAACGACCCGGCCCCCCAAAGTCCGGCCCATGCCGGCGGGTCATGGCGGCTTCTCTCGGTCGGCGCGGTCATTCCGAGGAAACGCTACGAGTTTCTGATCGACGCGCTTTCGGCATTGGATAGGTCGCACTGGTCCCTCACCATCGTCGGCAATACCGAACGTTACCCCGACTACGTAAGCTCCCTGCACAACCGCATCAAAACCCGCGGCCTCGAAAACCACATCACGCTTGCCGGCGAACTGTCGGCACCGGCACTCGATGGCTTGTGGAGCCAGACCCATCTCTACGTCGCCTCGTCCCTCTATGAAGGGTATGGCATGGCGATCTCGGAAGCGCTCTGCCGTGGCGTGCCCGTCATCTCGACGCCATCGGGGGCCGTCGCCGGTTGGGCGGGAGAGGCAGCCATGTTGGTGGATGCGGATGATCCGGGCGAGATGGCAGCACGGATCGCGGCGGTGATGGGGGATGCGGATGTTTATGTCGGCGCGCACGAAAAGGCCGTGCGGTTCGCAGCCGGGTTGCCGTCTTGGGAGGAGAACATGGCGAAGGCGGGGGAGGGCTTGAGGCGGCTGTTGTGAGGAGAATGCGTAAAATTTAGCTATACAAATGTACCAAATTTGGTACATTTGTGCCCATGGTGGGGGCGCCGAAAAAGATTGTCGGCAGGTTTTATGCGCAACTAAGCGGTCGCAAACCCGTGCGTGATTGGCTGCTCGATCTGCCGCGGAATGACAGACGCCAGATCGGTATCGATATCCAGCGTGTAGAATTTGGCTGGCCATTGGGAATGCCCTACTGCCGGTCTCTCGGCTCCAGCCTGTGGGAGGTTCGCAGCAATCTGGCGGGTGGCCGCATCGCTCGGGTGATCTTCTGCATCCATGAGGGTGAAATGGTCTTGTTGCACGGCTTCGAAAAGAAAACACAGAAAACGCCTCAGCAGGATGTGGATCTGGCTCTGGCACGTAAAAGGGAATTGCAGGGATGAGTGAAGCAAAAGGTTATGTCGACCGGAGCGAAAGTTTCGACGAGTTTCTCGAAGCGGATGGCCTGCTGGAGGAAACCGAAGCGATCGCGCTCAAGCAGGTGATCGCCGACCAGTTGCGTGCCGCCATGGCTGAGGAAGGTCTGACCAAGAAGGCGATGGCGGAACGTATGCAATCCAGCCGGCAGCAACTCGATCGTCTGCTTGATCCCAACTATCAGTCCGTTACGTTACTGACATTGCGTCGCGCTGCTGCTGCCGTCGGGCGTTCTTTGCGGATTGAGCTGGTTTAAGCCGTGAACTTACCTGCTAGTTGCTCCCGAACCATCCTCACCGCGGCCCTCGTCCTCGCCGCGCTCGCCATCCTGCTCTCGCTGGGCACATGGCAGGTCGAACGCCTGCACTGGAAGGAAGGGCTGATCGCAAAGATCGCCGAGCGTCGTGATGCCGCACCGGTGCCGCTTGCCGAGATCGAGGCGGCGGAGAAAAGCGGTGCGGATTTCGAATTCCGCCGTGTTGCCGTCTCCGGCACGTTCGACCATGCGAAAGAACGGCATTTCTTTGCCACCCATCAGGGCCAGACGGGCTTTTATGTCTATACGCCGATGTTGCTCGATGATGGCCGCACGCTGCTCGTCAATCGCGGTTTCGTGCCCTACGAAATGAAGGATGCAGCCAAACGGCAGCAGGGGCAGGTGGCAGGTGTTGTGGCGCTCACCGGTTATGCGCGGGCAAAACTGACGGAAAAACCGTCGTCGCTGGTGCCTGACAATGATCTGCCAAAGAACATCTTTTACTGGAAGGATATCGTCGCCATGACCTCCAGCGCCGGTCTCGATCCGGCCGGCGTGCTGCCCTTTTTCGTGGATGTCGATGCGACGGTGAAAAATCCCGGTGGTTTTCCGGTGGGTGGCGTCACCCAGTTCGATCTGCCCAACAATCACCTTCAATATGCGGTGACATGGTATGGGCTGGCGCTGGCGCTTGCCGGCGTGGTTTTTGCCATGTGGCTGAAGCGGCGTCGAACGCCGGCCTGAGCGGCTTGCGTTTTGTCATTGAGCAAATTTTGTTTGGCGGATTTGTCCCGGCTCGCCTATATGAAACGTCCAAGAGGCCCTCTATCGCGGCGCGCCCATTTCAGGCTCGCCCCTTCGTGTGGAACGGAATGAACATTCAGGTGACCGAACAGGCTGGCGCACAGCCAACCGAGATCAGCCAAGCTGACGCAAAACCCGAACTGACGATCCGCCTGTGCGGCCCGCGCGGTTTCTGCGCCGGTGTCGATCGTGCCATCCAGATCGTCGTTCTGGCGCTGAAGCAGTATGGTGCGCCGGTCTATGTCCGTCACGAGATCGTCCATAACCGTTATGTCGTCGAAGGTCTGGAAGCCAAGGGCGCCATTTTCGTCGAGGAACTGAACGAGATCCCGGCCGAACATCGCCAGCAGCCGGTGGTGTTTTCCGCTCATGGCGTGCCAAAGTCGGTGCCGGAAGATGCGCAGTCGCGCAATCTCTTCTATCTCGATGCGACATGCCCGCTGGTCTCGAAAGTGCACAAGCAGGCCATGCGTCACCAGCGCCTCGGCCGCCATGTCATCCTTATCGGCCATGCCGGCCACCCGGAAGTGATCGGCACGATGGGGCAGCTGCCGGAAGGCACGGTGTCGCTGGTGGAAACCATCGCGGATGCCGATGTCTATACGCCAATCGACCCGGACAATCTCGGTTACGTCACCCAGACGACCTTGTCGGTGGATGATACGGCCGGCGTCATCGCGCGCCTTCAGGAGCGTTTCCCGAACCTGACTGCGCCGTCGGCCGACAGTATCTGTTATGCCACCACCAACCGTCAGGAAGCGGTGAAGCAGGCGGCCGAAGGCTGCGACCTGTTCATCACCGTCGGTGCGCCGAATTCGTCGAACTCCAAGCGCCTTGTCGAAGTGGCGCTGCGTGCCGGCGCCAAACACTCGATCCTCGTGCAGCGCGCCTCGGAACTGAACTGGGACGAGATCGGCGATATCAGAACGCTCGGCATTTCCGCTGGTGCATCGGCGCCGGAAGTCATCGTCGACGAGATCATCGAGGCATTTCGCGCACGGTTCGATGCCAAGGTGGAACTGGCGATCACCACGGAAGAGACCGAAAACTTTCTCGTCAATCGCGAATTGCGCGACGTGCCGCTGACGCAGGAAGATATGGCCTGGGTCAACGGCGTGCGGCCGCTTTCGGTGTAATTACAGCCTGTCCGGGCCAGATGTCCGAGTGGGGAAACACTGTTGCCCCGCTGGCGGTCATTCAGGCCGGCGCCAATGCCAAAGCTTCCTCGCGGATACGCTTGACCATCGAGCGCAGACCATTGGCGCGCTGGGAAGAAAGGTTTTCCACCAGACCGATACGGTCAAAGATTTCGATCGCGTCCGTTGTGGCGATTTCGGATGCCTTTTTGCCGGAATAGACGGCGAGCACGATGGCGACGAGGCCGCGCACGATATGGGCGTCGCTATCGCCTTCGAAGGTCATCACCGGATCTGCGGCATCATCGGCCACATGGCTGACCAGCCAGACCTGACTGGCGCAGCCATTCACCTTGTAGCGAGCATCGCGCTTGTCTTCCGGCAGTTCCGGCAGCGCTTTGCCGAGTTCGATGACGTAGCGATAACGGTCTTCCCAATCGTCGAGAAAGGCAAAGTCGTCGATGATGGTTTCGAGGCTGGCCATATGCACTCCTGCTTTTATCCGCTTCATATAGGCAGGATGGGCCGGGGGCAAAACGAAAAGTTTGGTGCTGCGTGCTGCTTGGAGCGAGGTTGCGAATCCGGCGCGTGTCACCATATTCGAATGAGCCGAATAGTGCCCGGAGACCTGCCATGTTCCACTTCGACAACAGCTATACCCGCCTGCCGGAGCGTTTTTATGCATCCGTCTATCCGGAGGCAGTCGAGGGCCCGAAACTTTTGAAATTTAATGCTGATCTGGCGCGCGAGCTGCAGCTGGATGCGCAGGCACTCGGCCCGGATGCGGATGAAAACCGGCTGGCGGCGATATTTGGCGGCAATGTTCTGCCCGCCGGCGCCGAGCCGATCGCCATGGCCTATGCCGGCCACCAGTTCGGCAATTTTGTGCCGCAGCTGGGCGATGGACGGGCGATCCTGCTGGGCGAAGTGATCGATGTGAACGGCAAACGCCGCGATATCCAGCTGAAGGGGGCGGGGCCGACGCCCTATTCACGCCGGGGTGACGGACGCGCCGCACTGGGGCCGGTGCTGCGGGAATATATCGTCTCCGAAGCTTTCGCCGCACTCGGCATTCCGGCAACGCGGGCATTGGCGGCGGTGGCGACCGGCGAGGCGGTGTATCGCGAGACCCCGCAGCAGGGCGCGGTGTTTGTGCGCGTGGCGGCCAGCCATGTGCGGATCGGCACGTTCCAGTTTCTGGCCGCCAGGAGTGACACTGACGGCATCCGGGTGCTGGCGGATTATGTGATCGAGCGGCATTATCCCGATCTGAAAGCGGAACAGAATCCGTATCTTGCACTGTTGCGGGGCGTGGCGGAGCGGCAAGCGAAGCTTGTGGCGCGCTGGCTGGGTGTCGGTTTCATCCATGGGGTGATGAACACCGACAACATGACGATTTCGGGCGAAACGATCGATTTCGGGCCGTGCGCCTTTCTCGATGAATACGAGCCGATGAAAGTGTTTTCCTCGATCGATGCGCAGGGGCGTTATGCCTATCGCAACCAGCCGGGCATCGCCCAGTGGAACATCGCGCGGCTGGCGGAATGCCTGTTGCCGTTGATCGATGCCGATGAGGAAAAGGCCGTGGAGGCGGCAAACGGCTTGTTGAAGGAGTTTGGCGAGCGGTTCCAAGTGGCGTGGCTTGCCGAGTTTTCGCAGAAAATCGGCCTGTCGACCGGCAAGGAGGGTGATGGCGATCTGGTGCAGGGTCTGCTTGGCGCCATGCACAAGGGCGAGGCGGATTTTACGTTGACCTGTCGACGGTTGGCCGATGCGGTGACGCCGGAAGGGGACGCGGCGTTTCTGCAAGAATTTTCAGATGGTGTGATGGAGGCCGGAGTGACGGCCAGGGCTGCAGCGGCGGACTGGCTGGCCGGGTGGCGGCTGAGGCTGGAGTGGGATGGCCGGGGGCCCGAGGTGCAGCGGGCGGCGATGCGGGCCAAAAACCCGGCGATCATTGCCCGCAACCACCGTATCGAGGAAGCGATTTCGGCTGCCAATTACGGTGATTTCAGCTTTTTCGAACGGCTGACGACGGCGCTGGAGAAGCCCTATGAGGACCAGCCGGAATTTGCCGACCTGATGACGCCGCCGACGGTGGATCAGCGGGTGATGCGGACGTTTTGCGGGACGTGATTGGCATCAGTCGCTGAAGGGGATCTCGCTATAGCCGATGCCTTTGAGGCCGCCTTTTTCGGCGGCAGCACGAAATGTTTCGGAGACAAAGGGAGGAAAAGTTGGCAGGCGCGTGTCGACCCAGAGATGGTGGGCACCGACCTGATCGCGGTTCGCGAAGAGCTTGCTTGCATTCGTTATCTGCCACAAGCCTGTGGCCGGGCTCATGACAGCAGTCGTTCTCACCTGATCCATCCCGTCGATACGCACACAGGGGTAAACCCAGAAATAGTCGGCAGCATGTGTTTTGTCTTTCCAAACCAATTCCATGGGTGCGAACTGATGGCGACCGGGCTCCAATTCTTCGATGACCTCACGAAGAGCTTTGCTTGTCAGAAATAGGCCGTGTGCCTTAAACAAGGCCGTGAGATTGCGCCTGGGGCCGCCCAACATCACCCGGGATGGCAAATGCGTCGTATCAACCGGAGTGCCCTGATAGTCAAAGCGCTGGAAGATGATGCCGCCGTCAGCATTTATTGCAGCTTTTGCGACCGGGTGAAAATCAAATCCGAGGGGAGCGACCTTGTTGAAGTCGCCGTCCAGTGGCTTCGCTTCGTAGTTCGTATCTTCAGGCGTATCGCAATAAATCGAGAAGATCGGCATTCATGGCCTCGGTATTGATTTCGGTTTTATGCGAAGCTGACCTACCGCAGCCTTTTCCCATCCGCGTCGATCACCTCTTCCCCGTCTTCCTTTGAAAACGGACCCTTGTGCGTGTCCGGCAAGATATCCAATACCAGTTCTGAAGGGCGGGCGAGGCGTGTGCCGAGATCCGTCACCACGAAGGGGCGGTTGATGAGGATCGGGGTATTGAGCATTGCATCGAGAAGCGCGTCGTCGGACAGCGCCGGGTCGTCGAGGCCGAGTTCGGCATAGGGCGTGCCTTTTTCGCGGATCGCCTCGCGGATGCTGAGGCCGGCATTCCAGATCATCTGCAGCAATTCGGCGCGGCTTGGCGGGGTTTGCAGGTATTCGATGATTTCGGGCTCGATGCCGGCATTGTGGATCAGCGCCAGCGTGTTGCGCGAGGTACCGCAGGCAGGGTTGTGATAGATTTTTGCGCGCATCAGGGTGCTTTTCATTCAATGGGTTGGGGCTGTCGGCTCAGCGTTCGGGCAAAGCCGCAATCGCCTGTTCGATCTCCGGCAGCAGCGTGTCGGCAAGGGGTAGGAGCGGGCGCGGCGGCTGGGCGGTGGTGAGGCCGAGAAGGTTTGCGGCGGCATAGATCACTCGCAGGCTGCCATGCGCCTTGAACAGCGCCCAGAGCGGTTCGAACATGGCATCGATACGGGCGACCTCGGCGGCGTTGTGTTCCTTCGCCGCCTTGACGAGGGCTGCGGCCGGATGTGGAAACAGGCCGGCGACCACACAATAGAACGCATCCGCGCCGGCCAGCAGCGCATCGCCCATGTGCCAGTCGCCGCTGTAGCCGATGGAAAAGGTGGCCGGCGTCTTTTGGCGCAGGCGGGTGATCTCGCCTGAAAAATCGAGGTCCTTTGCGAGTGGCATCTTGATCGCGGCGATATTGGGCAGTTCGGCAAGGCGGGCGATCAGCGTCTCGCTGAAGGTGAAATGGGTGGTGGACGGGTTGTTGTAGATCGTCAGCGGCAGGTCGGTGGTGGCGGCGACGGTGGCGTAATGCTGATAGGCTTCATCCTGCGTCAGCGGCGTGTAGGAGACAGGCGCGAGCAGCAGGGCATCGGCACCGGCAGAGGCGGCATCGCGGGCAAGCGCCTGCACCTCGTCTGTGCGCATCGCGCCGATGCCGGCGATGACCGGCAGTTTCTTGGCAACCGCCTCGACGGCGGCATCAAGCGCGCGTCGGCGTTCTTCGCGGGTGAGATAGGCATAGGTGCCGGTGCTGCCGAGCAGGCCGATAGAGTTTGCCTTGCCATCGACGATGCGGGCGAGCAGAGCCTGCAGGGCATCGGTATCGACGCGGCCGCTTTCATCCGCCGGCGTGAGCGGGAAGGCGGAGAGGCCGGTAAACAGCGGCAGCGGCTTTGGCATGTCTGGCACTTTCAAAACGGGAGACGCGGCAAGGGCGCCACTATGCGGGATTGGGCGGGATGTGCAAGCGGGGGCGGCACCTATCCCAACAGGCGCAGAAAACCTAGGGGATCCGCTCCAATCATAAAGCCAAGCCATGCCCCGACCGGCGCGAACAGCAGGGCAGCAAGGGGACCGGCAAGGCCAAAGCCCAGCAGGCCCCCGCCCAAAATGCCGAGGATGCTCAGTATTACTGCAAATATCTCTTGGGCTCTGGCCATTCTCCAGAAGTGTGCACGCTCAATGCGTTCTTCAATGGAGGCGGCCAGCTAACATTGAAATCATGAAATAGGAAAATAATCCTTGACGGCGTGACGGTCGTCTGATAGGTTTTATGCATAGTCGGAGAGTTGCGGGTTGGCGCTTCTCCGGTGACAGAACTCCGGTTTTTGTTGGGTTTGTGGGCGCTGGTCTTTTGGCCGGCGCGGAGGACGTTTGGCATGTCCGATGATTTTGACGATTTCGATGTGGGCCTGTTTGGCACCTGGGGCGATGCGGATGATGCGCCTTTGATGGGTTTGGCGCAGGGCGTCCTGCTTGAGATGAAATCGGCTGAAGCGCTGCGGGCCGAGGAGCAGGCGGCCAGCGACATGCGGCCGATCCTCAACGAGGCGACGCTGGAATTGCGCAAGCAGTTCGAGACGTTTCGCGGCCTGCGCTGCGGTGCCGAGGTGATGCTGGCCGACGGCGATGAGGCGGCGCAGAAACTGGCGCGCGCCGACATCAAGGCAGCGATCGATGCGATGTCGCTGATCGTGCGCACGCTGGAGAAGATCGACAGTTTGCAGCGGCAGTTTGCCCGCGACCGCCAGGCCGAGGCCGAGCGGGTGGCGGATCAGGGCGGGTATCAGGAGGCGCTTCGTGAAGTCGAACGGCTTATCGATGAACGCGCCGAGGAACGATATCGCCAACGGTGCCTCGCTGCAGGTCTTGACCCTGAAGAGCCCGGCGGTGCGGCTGGGGATGGAGCGCCAGCGCCCGACACGGGCTGAGGAGGAGGTTGTCGAGGTTCTGGGGCCGCATGGGGATGCGATGAGCGGGATTGAAGATGTTCGGCGACGGGCCCTGTTGGCTTTGGGGGCGGGCGGGGGATTGGCAAAGAGCATTGATGCGGGTGGAGGGTGTGAGCCGATTTCGGATGTTTCAGGGCTGGAAATACCCCCTTCTACACCAGAGAAACTGTCGATGGGGATGGAGGGTTGCCACAACAATCTTCTCCCCATCGGGGAGAAGTGCCGGAGCGATAGCGAGGCGATGAGGGGGCTACATGGCACGGCGCGGATGACGGCTCCCCCCTCATCCGACCCTTCGGGCCACCGCCGGGGCGAGCCACGGGTCTCGCCCGTCCTTCGGACCCCCGCAGGGGAGAAGAAATCGGGAGATTGCCGAAACGCTTCGCTTCCTTCCGACATCGCCGATAACGCATTGCTCACACCGCATCTCCACGCCATCGAACGCGAATGGTTCATGACCGGCCGCACCGCCCAGAAGCCGCCCGAGGGCGACTGGCGCACGTGGCTGCTGATGGGCGGGCGTGGATCCGGCAAGACGCGGGCGGGGGCGGAGTGGGTGCATGCGCTGGCCTGTGCGGCGCAGCGATCCGATCTGCGCATCGCGCTGGTGGCGGAAACGCTGGGGGATGCGCGCGAGGTGATGGTGGACGGGGCGTCGGGCATCTGCCGCATCGCCCGCAAGAACCTGCCGGATTTCGAGGTATCGCGGCGCAGGCTGGTGTGGCCGAACGGCGCGGTGGCGCAGATCTTTTCCTCGGAAGATCCCGAGAGCCTGCGCGGGCCGCAATTTCATTTCGCCTGGTGCGATGAGCTGGCCAAGTGGAAACATGCGCAGGAGACGTTTGACATGCTGCAGTTCGGTCTGAGGCTGGGTTCTGATCCGCGCCAGCTGGTGACGACGACGCCGCGGCCGGTGCCGGTGCTGAAACGGTTGATCGCCGATCCGACGACGCATCTGGTGCGGATGTCGACGGCGGCCAATGCCGGCAATCTGGCGCCGGGCTTCATGGCTGTGCTGGAAAGCCGCTATGGCGGCACGCGGCTGGGGCGGCAGGAAATTGCCGGCGAGCTGATCGAGGACCGTGCCGACGCTTTGTGGAAACGTGCCGATCTGGAAGCCTGCGTGACGCGGGCGCATGGAGTGCTGAAACGCATCGTGGTGGCGGTGGACCCGCCTGCCGGTTCCGGCGAGGGATCGTGCTGCGGCATCGTGGTGGCCGGGATCGAGGAGAAGGATGTCTCTGCCGGCGGTTACGGGCGGGCCGTGGTTCTGGCCGATTGTTCGGTCGAGGGATTGAGCCCGGCCGGATGGGCGCAGGCGGTGGTGAAGGCCTATAAACGGTTTGCCGCCGACCGGGTGGTGGCCGAGGTCAACCAGGGCGGCGAGATGGTGACGGCCATGCTGAAAAGCGTCGATGCCGGATTGCCGGTGACGATGGTGCGGGCGAGCCGTGGCAAGTTTTTGCGCGCCGAGCCGGTGGCAGCCCTCTATGAGCAGGGGCGTGTGCTGCATGCGGGGCGGTTTGTCGGGCTGGAAGATCAGATGTGCGACTTTGGACCGGACGGGCTTTCGTCAGGCCGTTCGCCGGACCGGCTGGATGCGCTGGTCTGGGCGCTGACGGCGCTGGTGCTGGAGGGCCAAGGGGTGCCGCGGGTGCGCGGGATCTGACGCCGCGAACGAGCAATCTTGCTGACGCCGGCATGGGGCGTCCCGCATCGAAAAACGCGGGACGAAAACTGTATCAGCGTTTGGTGGTCACGGCTGGCGCGCTTTCGCGGACCTGGCGCCACTCGGACTCGAGACGTTCGGCGACATGCTGGGGGATCGGCTGTTTCACGGGCAGGGCGGAAGCTTGCTGGCGCATCATCATGATCTCCTTCATTGAAAAACCGACGGGTAACGCCCGACATCCCAGTTGGTTCCATATTGTGAACAGAAAGTAAATCGGGCCTTAAGCCGTTAAAACGATTTAGTTTTTCTAAACCGATTGAAAATCGTCATTTAATTTGGGGCGGTGTTGGCCATGGCTGTGGACAAGGTCCGGTTTTTCGATCGTGTGCGTCAAAACCCCTTTGGCGGCAGGCTTTTGCGTACGCAGGTCACCGGCATGGAAACGATTGTCGATGGCTGGAGCCTGCATTCCAGAGCGGCTGATCCGGCGCTTGCCTATGTGATGGCGACGGCCTTTCACGAAACGGCTGGCACCATGCAGCCGGTGCGCGAAACGCTGGCGAAAAGCGACGGCGAGGCGGTGGCGCGGCTGGAACGGGCCTTTGCAGCGGGGCGGTTGCCATCGGTGAAGGTGCCGTACTGGCGACCGGATGCGGAGGGCAAAAACTGGTTCGGACGCGGTTTCGTGCAACTGACGCACAGGCGCAATTACGAGGCGATGTCTGACCTGACGGGAGTGGATCTGGTGGCCGAGCCGGCGCTGGCAATGCGCACCGATATCGCCGCCAGGATTCTGATCGAGGGCATGCGGGTGGGCATATTTACCGGCTGGCGGCTGGATTACTATTTTTGCCGTGGCAAGGCCGATTGGGTGGGGGCAAGGAAGATCGTCAACGGGACGGACAGGGCGGAGCTGGTGGCGGGCTATGGACGGGCGTTTGCGGCGGCGCTGGGTTGAGTGCGGGCGCGTTGAAGGCGACAGCGGCACGTGTTAGCGAGCCCGAATTGCAAAAAGAATGCCCGCGGAGTTTCGATGATACGCCATATCGTGTTTTTCACAGTCAAACCCGAAAACCTCGATGCGGTGCGGGCGGGGCTTTCGTTGCTGACCGCCAATCCCCATGCGCAGCTTCTGGAAATCGGCACCAATGTGAAGACCGATCAGTGGGGCACCGAGATCGATCTCGTGGTCTACGGCGAGTTCGTCGATGAGGCGGCTCTGGCCGCCTACAAGGCGCACCCGATTTATCAGCAGTCGATCGATGTGGTGAAGCCGATAAGGGAAATGCGGATTGCCGCGGATTATGATGTGGGCAAGGCAGTGACGGCGCCTCTGGGTTAGGGTTTTTCGGTTGGTGATTCTCGGCGGTTCTCCAGACATCTTCTCCCCATCGGGGAGAAGTGCCGGAGCGTCAGCGAGGCGATGAGGGGGCGGCGCCGCCAGACCTTTCGATGCAGATTACCCCCTCATCCGACCCTTCGGGCCACCTTCTCCCCCATGGGGAGAAGGTATTGGGAGATCGCCGCGCCTTTTGTAATCCACCCGTTTGCGCCGCTATCAAACACAAGGATAACCCGAGATGAAATCTCCGTTTCGCCTGCCGCGGTTTTTCGCGGGGGATGGCAAAGCCGTGTCTGGATCACCGGAGGCGAAGGCGGTGTCCGGCGTCGGGGCGGCTTTTGCCGTGATTGCCGGCGAGGGCGCGGCGCATTGGTCGGGGCGGTCCTATGCGGCACTGGCGCGGGCCGGGTTCATGAAAAACCCGGTGGCGCATCGGGCTGTGCGGATGATCGCCGAAGCGGCGGCTTGCGTGCCGTGGCTGGCCTATGAGGGCAAGGTCGAGGTGGATGATCATGCCGCACTTTCGCTGCTGTTGCGGCCGAACGGGCGCCAGGGCGGGGCGGATTTTTTCGAGGCGCTGTACGGGCATCTGCTGCTTTCGGGCAATGCCTATGTGGAGCCGCTGTTTGTGGGTGGGCGTTTGAGGGAGCTGCATCTGCTTCGGCCCGACCGGGTGGCGATCGTCGAGGGGCGGGATGGCTGGCCGCTGGCCTATGATTATCGGGCCGGCGGCGTGGTGCGGCGTTTGCCGGCCGAGGTGGAGAATGATGGCCTGGCGGTGCTGCACCTGAAATTGTTTCATCCGCTGGAGGATCATTGCGGTCTTTCGCCGCTGGTGGCGGCCGGGGCGGCGCTTGATCTTTCCAATGCGGCTGCCGGTTGGAACAAGGCGCTGCTCGACAATTCGGCGCGGCCTTCCGGGGCGCTGGTCTATCAGCCCAAGGATGGCGGCAATCTTTCGCCCGACCAGTATGACCGGCTGCGCGAGGAGCTGGAGGCGGGTTATGCCGGTGCGGTGAATGCCGGGCGTCCGCTGCTGCTGGAAGGCGGACTGGACTGGAAGGCGATGGCGCTTTCGCCGAAAGACATGGATTTCATGGAGGCGAAAAACGGGGCGGCGCGCGACATCGCGCTCGGCCTCGGTGTGCCGCCGATGCTGCTGGGCATTCCCGGCGACAATACCTATGCCAATTATCAGGAGGCGCATCGGGCGTTTTATCGCCTCACCGTGCTGCCGATGATTTTTCGCACGGCGGCGAGTTTTTCCGCCTGGCTGTGCGGAGTGCTGGGAGAAGGGTTGCGGCTGGAACCGGATCTCGACCGGGTGGCGGGGCTTTCTACCGAGCGCGAGGCCTTGTGGGCACGGGTGGGGGCGGCGGCGTTTCTGACCGACGACGAAAAACGTGAAACGGTGGGATATTGACGGTCGGCGGCGGCGGGCGCAATTTGTAATACCGCGTATTACAAATGGAGGTTCTTATGGCCGATAAACCTGTTCTGTCCGATCCGATCACGCTCAGGGTACCGCTGGATATTCTCGAGGACATCGAAAAGATCGCCGAGGCGAGCGAGCGCAGCCGCAGCTGGGTGATCGTGCGGGCGTTGAAGTATTACATGATGGCGGAGGGCAATGACGTTCTGCAGATCCTGAAAGGCGAAGAGCAGATCGCCAATGGCGAAAGCATGGACGCCGAGGAATTTTTCGCCGAGCTGCTCGACGAGCGCAAGGACGCCGCGGAATGAAGCTCAGGCTCTCGAAAAATGCGATCCGCTTTATTCGGCAGGAACACGCCTATCTGGAGCGTTTTAACCCGCACGCGGCCGAGGCCGTGGTGTTGCAATTGCAGAAGGCGTTTCGCCTTCTCGCGGACCATCCTATGGCTGGGGTTGAGGAGAGCATCCTGCCGGGACGTCGGCACTTTGTCTCGGGTGATTATGTCATCAGCTACCGGATCGGCCCGAAAGGTTTGACCGTTTCGTATATTCGCCACGGTCGTCAGATCGCACCGGACCTGGAAAAGGACGAGGATCTTTAGGGCGAGTTCATCCGGTCAGTGAAGTCGTTCACTCAACCTCTCAAAACCCGGACTCACTCTGTCAGCAATCTGCGCCAAGTGATTCTGGCGACTCGCGAAAACATCAAAAGTTAAAGCGGTTTCGAGGCGGGAGCGATGGTTCCTGCAACCTCGGCCGGGCGGTTTTTGTCCGCGCGCAACACCGTCATCGTCGCATGGCTATGCCTGTGACGGATCCTCAATCTCGCAGGGAATGGTTAACAATGACTGAACTGGGCACCGATCTCGGAGCCGGTATCGGCAACGATGCCGGCGTGTGGGCCGCGCGGGTAGTGGGGGCGGTGGCAGGCGCGAGCGTCTCGCTGATCTATCTTCTGCCCAAAAGCCGGCGCGAGGCCTTGAGCCGGTTTGCCACAGGCGTCAGCTGCGGGCTTATTTTTGGCGGGCCGGCGGGGATATGGCTGGCTGAGCGGCTGGGGATATCCGATGCCGTTTCCGGCTCCGATCTGATGCTGGCCGGATCGGCGGCGGCGAGCCTGTGTGCCTGGTGGGTGCTGGGGGCGCTGTCACGGATCGCGGCGCGCTATGGGAAGAAATCGGGATAGGTTTCAGACGCCGTCGGTCGCATCGAGACTGCCGCCGCCGTGATAGGTGTCGGCGCTCAGTATGTATTTCTGGCCGCAGCCGGAGCATCGAAAGGTGTTCTGGATGATCTCGTGCCATGGGCCTTCTGCCGCGAGGGTGGAGAAGGCCGGGGCGGTGATGGTGGCGCTGTAGGCCGGCAGGACGGTGAGGCGGTTCTGCGCGACGGCGGCCTGCAATGACAGGATAACCGCTGTGAGATCGGCCGGCAGGCGGATCTGGCGCGGTGATGAAAAGTCCGCACAGGTGCTGCAGGCCATGTGTCGTTCCTTTGCCGTTCGTAGAACGGTGCATATCGGGCTGTGGCTGTGCCGGGCAAGGCGCGCAGCGGCGCAAAGAAAAAATCAGGACACCAAGGAGAAATTTCATGCACGCTTATCGCGGGCCTCGCTCCACTGCGCGCAAATTCGCCAATCTGGAACTGGCCGGGGTGAGCGGCGACGGGGTATTTTCCGGTTATGCCAGCGTGTTTGGCGAGGTCGATCTCGGCCGCGACACCATTGAACGCGGGGCATTCCGGCAGTCGCTGGTGGAGCGTGGCGCGGGGCAGGTGCGCATGCTCTACCAGCATGATCCGGCCGAGCCGATCGGGGCCTGGAAGACCATTCGCGAGGATGCGCGCGGGCTTTATGTCGAGGGCATGTTGTCGCCCGGCGTGGCGCGGGCGCGGGAAGTGTTTTCGCTGATGAAGACGGGCGCGCTGGACGGGCTTTCGATCGGTTTTCGCAGTGTGAAGGCCCGCACCGACGCCAAGACCGGGGTGCGGCGCATTCTCGAAGCCGAGCTTTGGGAGATTTCCGTCGTGACCTTTCCGATGTTGCCTTCGGCGCGGGTATCCGACGTGAAGCATGCGCGGTTCTTTCGCGACCGGGAAACCGAACTCGTCCGCCAGATGCGGCGGGCGGCAAAGCTGATGTTTGCCTCAACCTTCAGATCAACGTGAAAAATCCAACCATTGGGGATGATCGAGATGACGGAACAGATGCGTGTGGCGCCTGAAATCAAGGCCGTGCCGGACACGGTGACGGCGGCTTTCGAGGATTTCATGGAGGCATTCGAAGCCTTCAAGGAGGTCAATGACAGGAGGCTCGGCGAGATCGAGGAAAAGATGTCAGCCGATGTGGTGACGCGCGACAGGATGGAACGCATCAACCGGGCCGTCGACGACAACAAAAAGGTGCTCGACCAGCTGCTGCTCAAGAAGGCGCGACCGGCCCTCGGATCTGGCCGGGAGATCGGGCCGGAAGCGGCGGAACACAAGGCGGCTTTCGATGCCTATATCCGCCGTGGCGACGAGCAGGGTCTGCGCGAGCTGGAGGCCAAGGCGTTTTCGGGTTCTGCCGGGGCGGATGGCGGATATCTGGTGCCGCCGGAGACGGATAACGAGATCGGCCGGCGCATCTCTGTCGTTTCGCCGATGCGTGCGCTTTCAACCGTGCGGACGGTTTCCGGTGCCGTGCTGAAAAAGCCGTTTGCGGCGGCGGGGCTGGCGACCGGATGGGTTTCCGAGACGGCGGCGCGGCCGCAGACCGATACGCCGCAGCTGTCCGAACTGACCTTTCCGACCATGGAGCTTTACGCCATGCCGGCGGCGACACAGGCGCTGCTGGATGATGCAGCCGTCGATATCGAGGCCTGGATTGCCGGTGAGGTGGATGTGGTGTTTGCCGAGCAGGAGGGCGACGCCTTCATTCGCGGCGATGGCGTCAACAAGCCCAAGGGTTTTCTGTCTTATCCGACGGTGGCCGAGGAGGATTGGGCCTGGGGCAGCCTCGGCCATGTGGCGACCGGCGTGGCGGGTGGTTTCAAGGCGGCAAACCCCTCCGATACGCTGGTGGATGTGATCTATGCGCTGAAGGCCAAACATCGCCAGAACGCCACGTTCCTGATGAACCGGCGCACCCAGGCCGAGGTTCGAAAATTCAAGGATGCGGATGGCAATTACCTGTGGCGCCCGCCGGCATCGGTGGGCCAAGCGGCATCGCTGATCGGTTTTCCGGTGGCGGAAGCGGAAGAGATGCCGGACATCGCCGCCAATGCGACGGCGATCGCCTTCGGGGATTTTCGCTCGGGTTATCTGGTGGTGGATCGGGCCGGGGTGCGGATTTTGCGCGATCCCTATTCGGCCAAGCCGTACGTGCTGTTCTACACCACCAAGCGGGTTGGGGGTGGGGTACAGAATTTCGAGGCGATCAAGGTGGTGAAGTTTTCGGCCAGCTAATGTGATTTTTTCGGATGCGGTTAGCCCCTCACCAACAAAATCTATGACTTAGCCTATTGGCTAAGATCATGATTTTGTGTCCTCTCCCACAAGGGGAGAGGTAAAGACGCTGCGGCCCTATCTCTCCCCCTGCGGGAGAGAAAGCGATTTCAGCATCTTAGCTTTAGCTAAGTGCTAGAAATCGCAAGTGAGGGGCCAACACCGCACAACGCAACCTCGCGGGACCTCCCATGACCTATATCCTGACCACTCCGCCCACCGCGGAGCCGATCACGCTTGCCGACGTCAAAGCGCATCTGCGGCTTGATGACGGCAATGAGGATACGCTTATCTCTTCCCTCATCACCACCGCACGCGAACATCTGGAGCGCGAGACCGGGCTTTGCCTGATCACCCAGACATGGCGGCTGTGCCTCGATCTCTGGCCGCGCGACGGCATCCTGAAGATTGTCAGGTTTCCAGTGCAAGCCATTGAGAACGTGACGGTTTATGATGCGGCTGGTGCGCCGGTTGATGTGTCACTTGAAGATCATCTGCTCGATGGCCAAAGCCGGCCGGTGCGGCTGTGGCTGCGTGATCCGCCGGCGCCGGGACAGGTGATGAACGGTATCGAGATCACCTTTGTTGCCGGTTTCGGGGAGGGCGGTGCCGATGTGCCGGACGGGTTGAAACGGGCCATGCTGCTGCATGTGGCGCATATGTTTGCGTTCCGCGGCGTGGTGGCGCTGGAGAGCCAGCCGGCCGGCATTCCCGATGGCTATGAGCGGCTGATCGCCTCTTACCGGCTGCGGAGGCTCTAAACATGCCGGTCACGTTTTTCGATCCCGGACAGATGACGGCGCGGCTGGAGCTTGAAGTGGCCGAGGCGCTGCCGGATGGGCAGGGCGGCGCGGTGATGGTCTGGACCATTGCGTCGTCGATGTGGGCGCGGATCGAGCCGGTGTCGTTCGTGGTGTCTGAAAAGGGGGCGGCGGCCGAGAGCGCCACCGTGACGCACCGGATCTGGGTGCGGTTTCGTGACGGCGTTTTGGGCGGACAACGGTTTCGCAAGGGGGAGCGTCTATTCGCCATCAGGGCGGTGCGCGATCCCGATGAGACGCGGCGGTATCTCGTCTGCCATTGCGAGGAGGAGGGGCGCTGATGGCGGTGAATGCGCTGATGAAGGCGATTTTTGCGCGGCTTTCCGGTGATGCCGAATTGCGGGCGCTGGTGGGGCCGGATGGCGTGCGCGACCGCATGCTGGCGCGGGCCGAGCTGCCTTGCGTGGTGTTTGGCGAGACCGACAGCCGCGATGAGGATGGCGAGACGCTGCAGGTGCATCTGATCACGCTGGAAGTGTGGTCACTGTCGGAGGGGCGGCGGGAGACGCAGGTGATTGCGGCCCGCGTGCGAGCGCTGCTGCACGATGCGGCGATGGCGCTGGAGGGCGCGGTTCTGGTGAGCCTTTTGCATCGGGGCACGCGGACGCGGCGCGAGGCGAAAACGAAATTTCAGCTGGCGGAAATGCGGTTCAGGGCGGTGACGGAATGAATGCGGCTTGCGCCCGCACGCGCCGGACCAGCGCGATCAGCAGGATGATGGCGATCAGCGCGACGCCGGCAAGCGCGATGGCGGTGATGATCACTGTCGCCACGCCGGTGCGGTCGATCAGCATGGTGAAGATGACGGGGGCGAGCGCATTGGCGATATTCTGCGGCATGGCGAGGCGGGTTGCCTGGCGGCCGTATTCGCGCGGCGAAAACAGCGCCAGCGGCAGTAGCGCGCGGGCGACCACGAGGATGCCAGAGCCAAAGCCGTAAAGCGCGATGAAAACCCAGAGACTGAACGCCGATGCGGGCAGGACAAGCAGGCCGGCGAAGGCGACAAGCATGAAGCTGCAGCCGGCAACCGAGGTGATGAACGGGTTGCCGCGCTTGCCGAGCAGCATATCGACACCGCGGGCGGAAATGCCGAGCACGCCACGGGCGGCGGCAAGCTGCAGGGCGAATTCGGGCGTGGCGCCGAACTGGTGCAACACTTCCAGAAGCGAGGGTGAGAGGCCGAAGGTGACAAAGGAGGCGATGGCGGTGGTGATCGCCACCAGCAGGAAGGCGCGTTTTCGGTCGCCCTCGTTCAGCGGCACCGGTGCGAAGTCTGCGCTGTCGCCGGATTTTTCGTAAGCGATCGGTTTGGGCAGGCCGAACAGATAGAGCGGCACGCAGACGAAAGCGTGCAGGGCCGCCGCCATCACCAGCGTGCTGCGCCAACCGGCAAGATCCGAGATGACGCTGAGCAGCGGCCAGAAGATCGTGGCCGACAGGCCGGTGAACAGCATGAGGATGGCGATGGTGCGTTTGCCGCCGGCGCCCTCGCGCTCGACGACGGCGGTGAAGGCCGGTGCGGACAGCGTGAAGGCGCCGCCGAGGCCAAGGATGACCCAGGATACCGCATAGGTGAGGATGCCGGTGGAGGCGGCCAGCAGGCAGAGGCCGACAGCGAAGAACAGCGAGCCCGCCGCCATCACGCGCGCGGCGCCGTGGCGATCGAGCATGCGGCCGACAAGCGGACTGGCCAGTGCGCTGACCATCATCATTACCGACAGCCCGGCAAAAACCACCTCATTGGCAAGGCCGAGATCGGGCGCCAGCCTGCGGCCGAGCACGCCGACGGATTCGAAGGTCGTTCCCCAGCCGATCAGCTGCGTGACGGCGAGGACGCCGATTGTCTGGGCCGAACGGAGCGGAAAAGGCATGGCGGGGATACGTGTCTGGATGAGGCGATGGACAGGGTGAGGGCATTTCAGCATCGGCCTGAAAACCGGAATCGATTTTCCGCCGGCACGATGCCGCTGGGTGCAAGCGTTAGCAGGCGTCTCCTTCTGCGGGAAGCCGCCGATGACAGCAAAATCAAACTCAAAGGCAAGGGAGCGCGGCATGGTGGCGCAGAAGGGCAAGGACCTGCTGTTGAAGCTGGATGACGGCAGCGGGTTTCAGACGGTGGCGGGGCTGCGGTCGAAACGGCTGGCCTTCAACACCCAGACGGTTGATGTGACCGATGCGGAAAGCGCCGGGCGCTGGCGCGAACTTTTGGGCGGGGCGGGCGTGCAGCGGGCCTCGCTGACGGGGGCCGGGATTTTCAAGGATCAGGCCTCGGACGCGCTGGTGCGGGCGACGTTGTTTGCCGGCGCCATTCTCCCCTGGCAGGTGCTGATCCCGGATTTCGGCACGGTCAGCGGGCCGTTCCAGATCACCGCGCTGGAATATGCCGGCGAGCATGATGGCGAGATCCGGTTCGAACTGGCGCTGGAATCCGCCGGCAGCCTTGTGTTCGGAGCGCTGTGATGGAGGCGCGCGTTGGTGGGCGTGCCAACCGGCGGCGCGGCGAGGTGGAGGCGGTGCTGGACGGCGAGCGGCGCATCCTGTGCCTGACGCTGGGGGCGCTGGCGGAACTGGAAACGGCCTTTGCCGTCGGTGATCTATCCGGGTTGGCGGAGCGGTTTTCCTCCGGGCGGTTGAAGGCGGGCGACATGATTACCGTCATCGGGGCGGGGCTTCGTGGTGGCGGCAATCTTCTGTCCGATGCCGAGGTGGCGGCGATGAGCATCGATGGCGGAATTGCCGGTTATGCGCGCATCGTCGGCGATCTGCTGGAGGCGACGTTTGGTGGAGCCGACACGGAAACGAAGGTGGTGGCCGCAAACCCTTGAGGGCCGCAGCGGGCGAGGCGACAGGCGTGCAGCCGTTTCCATGGGAGACGGTGATGCATGCCGGGCTCTGCCGGCTGCGGCTTGTGCCGGCGGTTTTCTGGGCGCTGACGCCGCGGGAGTTTTTTTGTGTGGCGGGTGGGTTTGCGGGGCGCGGTGATGCGTTTTCGCGGGCGCGGTTTGAGGGGTTGATGGCGGCGTTTCCGGATGGGTGAGGGGAGCCGTAGAGGATTGTTTCTTGGAGTTTACCCCTCACCAAGCGCGTCCAGGCCCTCAGCTTTGCTTCGTGCGGGCTTGCTATCCTCTCCCGCAAGGGGAGAGGAAGGGCGCTGCGGCTTTATCTCTCCCCTTGCGGGAGAGAAAGCGATTTCAATATCTTAGCTTCAGCTAAGTGTTAGAGATCGCAAGTGAGGGGCATTTTCCGGAGCGGAACAGGATGGAAAACCACGACACCATGACCGAAACGCTGACCGGCGCTGAGGCGCTGGCCGATGTGATGGCCGATCTGGAGAGGCGCTCAACGCGGTTTGGCGCGGCGCTGACCTCGGCGCTGCGATCAGCGACCGTTGGCGGGCGCGGGCTCGACGATGTGCTGAAGGGGCTCGGCAACCGGCTGACGGATATTGCACTTTCCGCCGGGTTGAAGCCGCTGGAGGGGCTGTTGTCCGGCATGATCGGCAATCTTGTCGGCTCGGTGACGCCGTTTGCCGATGGCGGTGTGGTGCGCGCACCGAGCTTTTTCCCGATGGGTGGGGGTGATCTCGGCCTGATGGGCGAGGCCGGGGCGGAGGCGATTTTGCCGCTGAGGCGCGGGCCGGATGGGGCGCTGGGCGTGGCAACAGGTGGTGGCGGGCAGGCGGCGCAGATCGTCTTCAACGTGACGGCAACCGATGCCGCGAGCTTTCGCAAAAGCGAGGGGCAGATTTCGGCCATGCTGGCGCGCAGTGTCGCGCGCGGGCAGCGTGGTGTTTGAGGCCGGACATAAAATCAGGAGCGCCGGACGATGAGCGGGTTTCATGATGTGCGCTTTCCGCTGCGGCTGGCGCTGGGGGTGAGCGGCGGGCCGGTGCGGCGCACCGAAATCGTCAATCTTTCCAATGGGCGCGAGCAACGCAACAGCCGCTGGCGCAATTCGCGGCGCAGTTACGACGCCGGGTCCGGCATCAAATCCGTTGCCGATCTTTATGAGGTTCTGGCATTTTTCGAGGCGCGTGGCGGACAGCTTTACGGGTTTCGGTTTCGCGATCCGGTGGACTGGAAATCCTGCGGGCCGTTGCAGGCCGTGGCGGCGACCGACCAGGTGATCGGGGCAGGTGACGGGGTGCGGACGACCTTTCAGCTGGTGAAAACCTATGCGGATGCCGGTGGTGGTTTTGAGCGGGTGATCGCCAGGCCGGTGGCCGGTTCCGTTGTCGTGGCCGTGGATGGGGTCGCGTTGGTCGATGGCTGGGCGGTGGATGTGGCGACGGGTGTTTTGACCTTTGCCGTGGCGCCGGCGGCAGGTCGCGTGGTGACGGCGGGGTATGAGTTCGATGTCGCCGTGCGTTTCGATATCGACCGGATCGACGTCAATCTTTCCTGTTTCGATGCCGGGCGCATTCCGACCATTCCGCTGACGGAGATTTTGGCATGAGAACGATACCGGCGGGACTGGCCGCGCATCTGCAGGGCGATGTGACGACGATCTGCCATTGCTGGCGGGTTTTTCGACGCGACGGCGTGGTGCTGGGATTTACCGATCATGACGGCGATCTGCTGGTGGACGGCACGTCATTTCTGGCCTCGAGCGGGTTTTCGGCAAGCGAGGAAGAGGCGCAGGGCGGGCTCTCTGTGAGTGCCGGCACGGTGGCTGGCGGGTTTTCCAGCGAGGTGATTTCTGAAGCTGATCTGGCGGCGGGGCTTTATGACGGCGCGCGGGTGGAATTGCTGGTGGTGAACTGGCAGGCGCCGGATCAGAGGATGCGCCTTGCCTTGCGCGAGATCGGCGAGGTGAGCCGGGCTGGCGAACAGTTTACCGCCGAGCTGCGCAGCCTCGCGCATCGGCTCGACCAGCCGCAGGGCCGGGT
This sequence comes from Neorhizobium sp. JUb45, assembly GCF_004343585.1. Taxonomy (GTDB): domain Bacteria; phylum Pseudomonadota; class Alphaproteobacteria; order Rhizobiales; family Rhizobiaceae; genus Neorhizobium. Next base: position 390,988 of record NZ_SLYW01000002.1, read on the forward strand.
TTACGGGCGGCGTTGTGATGCGAGCCTCGGCGATGGGCGCTGCCGGGTCGATCTGGCCGCCTATCGTGCTGCCGGGACGGTGGTTTTGGCGCGCGACCGGACGCGGTTGACGGTGGCGGGGTTGCAAGGGTTTGCCGGCGGCTTTTTCGGGCAGGGTGTTCTGACCATGGAGAGTGGTGAGGAGCTGGAGATCGACGGCCATGTGCGCAATGCCGATGGCACGGCGGAACTGACGCTATGGCTACCGGTCGAGCGGGATATCGCTGCCGGTGAGGTGTTTTGGGTGACGGCGGGATGCAACAAGGCGTTTGCGACCTGCCGCCAGAAATTTGGCAATCAATTGAACTTTCGCGGCTTTCCGCATGTGCCGGGATCGGACTTCGCCTATTCCTTCGCCGACGGGGAGCGGCTGCATGACGGCGGCCCGATCTTCGAATGACGACGCTTGGCGACCGGGTGGTGCAGCTGGCGGAAAGCTGGATCGGCACGCCCTATCGGCATCAGGGCGCGACGCTGGGTGTCGGTTGCGATTGCATCGGCCTGATCCGGGGCGTGTGGCGAGGGCTTTATGGCCGTGAGGCGGAACCGGTGCCTCCCTACGCGACCGACTGGGCCGAACGCAGTGGCGATGACCGGCTGCTGGCGGCAGGGTTGCGGCTGTTCGGGGAGCCGTTGGCCTTGGCCGACATGGTGCCGGGGGATGTGCTGCTGTTTCGCTGGCGGGCCGATTGTGCGGCCAAACATGCCGGCATTTTTTGCGGGGGGGATCGGTTCATTCATGCCTATGAGCAGGCAGCGGTGACGCGCTCGGTTCTAGTACCGTCCTGGCGGCGGCGGATCGCAGCGGTGCACCGGTTTCGTGATGAGCGGCATGGTTGAGTTTGATGGGCATTTCGTATATACGAAATGGAGTGGCAGGCGGTGTGCTATCACCGCCTGCCACGGACTTATCTTTGGATTATGACCCGGACGGTGATTGACCAGCTCGTCCGGGTAATCCGCAGAGTAAGCGTAACGCTAATCGGCCAAGGCTTCATAGCACTACCTCCATGTTCGAGAGCAAGGCCCTTGCCGAGGCCGGTGGGGCCTATCCTCACCGGCGCGCCGGCTGGCGCGGCGCGTGCTGCTTCAGCTCCTGAACGTCTGCACGTTATCACAACCTTTGCGCGTGTAAATTGAGTTCGCCGCGACGTTCGCGACGATGGCGTGTGGTGCCTTGCGGGCCGTTTTTGCCGTGCCTTGGCGATGCCGCTTGGCTGCCGGAAGGCCGCTGCGGGGATCGTGGCAGCCCTTTCATTTCCGACCTCCAAAAACCTTGAGGTTTTCCTTTGGCCACGATCCTGTTTCAGGCGGCGGGGGCCGCGCTTGGTGGTGTTTTTGGACCCGTCGGGGCGATCATCGGGCGGGCGGCGGGCGCTCTGGCCGGCAGCATGGTCGACCGGGCGCTGATCAATGGCAGCGGCAAAATTTCCGGTGCGCGGCTGGCGACGGCGCGCATTCCGGGGGCGGATGAGGGCACGGCGGTCAACCGGGTTTATGGCACGGTGCGGGTGGGCGGCACGCTGATCTGGGCGACGCGGTTTCAGGAGGATGTGACGCGCGAGCGTACCGGCGGCAAGGCGACGCGCGGGCCGACCGTGGAGACGTTTTCTTACTTCGGCAATCTGGCGGTGGGGATTTGTGAAGGGCCGATTGCCGGGGTGCGGCGGGTCTGGGCAGATGGCAAGGAGCTTGATCTGACCGGCATCGAGATGCGGGTGCATCTCGGGTCGGAAGATCAGTTGCCGGATCCGTTGATCGAGGCCAAGCAGGGTGAGAGCAGAGCGCCGGCCTATCGCGGGCTGGCCTATGCGGTGTTCGACCATTTGCCGCTCGACACGTTTGGCAACCGTTTGCCGCTGATCCAGTTCGAAGTGGTGCGGCCGGTGGGTGTGCTGGAGGGTCAGATCCGCGCGGTGACGATCATTCCCGGTGCGACAGAGCATGGGTATGCCACCGTGCAGGTCAAGGAAGTGACCGGCGACGGCAGTGCGCGGATTCTCAACCGCAACACGCTGACGGCGGCGACCGACTGGCAGGCTTCGATCGACGAACTGGTATCGTTATGCCCGAACCTCGAGCGCGTGGCGCTGGTCGTGTCCTGGTTCGGGAGCGATCTGCGGGCCGGGGAGTGCCGTATCCTGCCGGGAGTGGAGGTGCGGGCGCGGGCGGATGAAAGCCTGCCGTGGAGCGTGGCCGATTTTTCGCGTGGTGATGCGCATCTGATCAGCGAGAACGGCGGTGGGCCGGCCTATGGCGGCACGCCGGGGGATGACGATGTGCGGCAGGCGATTGCCGATCTCAAGGCGCGTGGACTGCAGGTCTATCTTTATCCGTTCGTGATGATGGATGTGCCTGTCGGCAATGGTTTGGCCGATCCGCATGGCGGCGCGGAGCAGGCGGCCTATCCTTGGCGGGGGCGGATTTCGTGCCATCCGGCACCGGGACAGGCGGGCTCGCCGGACGGCAGCGTGGTGGCGCACGCTCAGTTGGAGGTGTTTGCCAATCGTGCCGATGGGTATCGCCGGATGCTGCTGCATTATGCGCATCTGTGTGCCGATGCGGGCAGTGTCGACGGGCTGATCATCGGCTCGGAACTGCGCGGGTTGACGCAAGTGCGTGACGAGGCAGGTGGCTTTCCCTTCGTGCGCGAACTGGTGCGGCTGGCTGGGGATGTGCGGGCGATCGTCGGGCCGGGAACAAAACTCACCTATGGCGCCGATTGGAGCGAATATTTTGGTTATCACCCGCAGGATGGCTCGGGCGATGTGTTCTTTCATCTCGATCCGTTGTGGGCATCCGATGCCATCGATGCGGTCGGCATCGACAATTACATGCCGCTGTCGGACTGGCGGGATGATGATCTTGGCGCGGCCAATCCGGATGGTGCGCGTCTGGCCGATGACGTTTCCGCCCTGCAGGCCGGGATAAACGGCGGTGAGGGGTTTGACTGGTATTATGCCAGTGATGCCGACCGGGCTGCGCGACAAAGGTCGCCGATCAGCGATGGGCTGGCGGGCAAGCCCTGGACCTTTCGAGCCAAGGATTTTTCCGGATGGTGGAGCAATCTGCATTTCGACCGGATGGGCGGACGCGAGCTTGTGCAGCCGAGTGCGTGGCGGCCGGGGCTGAAACCGATCTGGTTCACCGAGCTTGGCTGCGCGGCGATCGACAAGGGGGCGAACCAGCCCAATCTGTTTCTCGACCCAAAATCGTCCGAAAGCAGGGCGCCGCATTTTTCCAGCGGGGCGCGCTCCGACAGCATGCAGCGGCGGTTTCTCGAGGCGCATCATGGCTGGTGGCAGGCGCCGGAGCGGGCGGGTTCGGGCATGGTCGATCCCGGCCATGTGTTTGTGTGGAGCTGGGATGCGCGGCCGTTTCCGGCCTTTCCGAACGATCTTTCCGTGTGGAGCGATGGCGGCAACTGGCGCAGCGGGCATTGGCTGAATGGCCGGCTGGGGGCTACGACACTGGCCGATGCGATCGCGGCCATTCTGACCGATCACGGTTTCGATGATTTTGATGTGTCGGAGGTGAGCGGCGACCTGACCGGCTATGTGCAGGGGGAACTGGCTTCGGCGCGAACGCTGATCGAGCCGCTATTGCTGGCGTTTCGCGTCGATGTGACCGAGGATGGCGGGCGTTTGCGATTTCGCTCGCGCGGCAGGGTGAGCCTTGTGCCCGCCGATATCGATGTGCTGGCCGACCTCGACGATCAGCCACTGTGGTCGGAGACGCGTGGGCATGACAGCGATTTTGCCGCCGAAGCGATCCTGGCCTCGTTCAATCCGGTTCTGGATTATGAACAGGCGAGCGCGCGCTCACGCCGGGCGAAGGCGCAGAGCCAGCGGATCCTGCGTTGTGACCTGCCGGCGGTGCTGGCGGAAGAGACGGCGCAGACGGCGGCGGAAGATCTTTTGCGCGACAACCGGCTGGCGCGGCGCAGCGTTTCGTTCGCGCTGTCGCCGGCCGAACTGGCACTGGAAACCGGCGATGCCGTGCGGATTGCTGGCGGGCCGGATGGTGTCTTTCTCATCGAGCGGATCGAAGACGGGGCGGTGCGGCGGATCGAGGCGCGGCGGCATATGCCGGCGGCAACGGTTGCCGTTCTGCCGCACGAGGGCGGTGGGCGCGCCGTTGCCGGACAGCCGTCGGCGTCGTTTGCGCCGGTGGTGCATTTCCTCGACCTGCCGCGTTTCGAGCCGGGTGAAGCCCGGAATTTTGCGCGGGTGGCGGCGTTCTGCCGGCCGTGGCGGCGCATAGTGGTGTCGTCTTCGGCAACAGCCGAGGGTTTTCGGGCGCGCGCGCCGATCGAGCGGCCGGCACGGGTGGGGCGGCTGACGGCGGCGCTTGGGCCCGGTGTGAGCGGGCGGTTCGACCGCGCCGGCGTGCTGGAATGCGCGCTGTTTTTTGATGGCGTGTCCTCGGCGGAAACGTTGTCGGTGCTGAATGATGACAACCGGCTGGCGGTGAAGAGTGTTCTGGGCGGCTGGGAGGTGATCGGTTTTGCCAGCGCGGAAGAGATCGCGGAGGGGCGCTGGCGGCTGACGGAGCTTTTGCGCGGTCTTGGTGGCAGCGAGGATGCGATGCTGGCCGGGGCAGATACGGGCGCGGCGGTGGTGGTTCTGGATGCGGCGGTGGTGCCGCTGGGTCTGGCGTCGGAAGAGCGTGGTGTCGAGATGAACTGGCTGGTGGAAGCGGGCGGTTCCGCCGGTGGCCGGGCCGGGCCGTTTGTGTTTGCCGGCGGTTTGCGGTCGGAAATGCCGCTGGCGCCGGTGCATGTGGTCGGTGCGCGGCAGGCGGATGGTGCGATCGCCATGTCATGGGTGCGGCGCGGACGCGTGGATGCCGACAGCTGGGAGGCGGCGGAGATACCGCTCGACGAGCCGGATGAGCGGTATTTTCTGGAAATTATGAGCGGTGAGGTGGTGGTGCGCAGCGTCGAGGTGGCGGTGCCGGCTTATCGTTATGGCGCGGCTGAGCAGATTGCCGATTTCGGGAGTTTGCCGGGCGGTTTTGTGCTGCGCCTGCGCCAGATCGGGCGGGCGGTGCCGCTGGGTGTCGCGGCCATTGTCAACCTTGATTTCGAAGCGTGACGAAGGAGAAAAGTCATGGATGGCATGAAGGCGTGGTATCAGTCGAAAACGGTATGGGGCGCGCTGATCGCAGTCGGCGCGTCGCTGTTGCAGATCATGGGCGCGGAGGTGGATGCGGGCACGCAAGTCGAGCTTGCCGACCTTGCTGTGACGACGGTGGGGGCCGTCGGTGGGCTGATTGCCATCTATGGCCGGATTTCGGCGAAGAGCGAGATTGGCGGGTGAAACATCGGGAATGGCAAGCAAGCCGTTCAGCCGATCTCCCCCCATGTGGGGGAGATGCCCGGCAGGGCAGAGGGGGGTAGGACTGGCGCGAATGCCAATTTCGTTTCCTTTGCCGCACCGTCGTCCACCCCCCTCTGTCACCTTTCGGTGACATCTCCCCCACAAGGGGGGAGATCGAAGGAGCGAGCGGTGCCGTCGCAATCCCATCGGCCGCGCATGAAGCGTTTGTTGCACCAAAAGCGTGCAAAACATGGACTGTACGAAAGCCATCTTCCCCATTCATTTGCCATTCAGCCGCTGTTCGATACATAGTTCCTCAACGATTGGAACTCACTCTGTCCCTCTTACGGGTGGAAATGGTGGCTATGAAGAAATCGATGATCGGTGCGATTGCGACCTGCTTTCTGTTCGGCCTGGTGCCGATGCAGGCGACCGCGCGCGATTATTTGCTGCTGGTGGCGAGCGACTGTGGCGATGCCGCAAACAAGGTCGTACGCGATACCGGCGGGCAGCTTTTGTCGGCCCAGCCTTCCAATGATGGCCGGACCTGCATCATCACCGTGCTGGTTCAGGGCAGCGGCGAGCGTCCGCGCAAGGTTACCGTAAGGGTACCGATGTAATTCTCTGTCCGGTGCTCTTCAGCGCCGGGATATTCCAGGCCAAATTGCTTTCAAAGGACCGACATGCGCATTCTCGTGGTCGAGGACGACGTCAATCTCAACCGGCAGCTTGCTGATGCGCTGAAGGAAGTCGGCTATGTCGTCGATCAGGCCTTCGACGGCGAGGAAGGTCACTTCCTTGGTGATACCGAGCCTTATGATGCCGTGATCCTCGATATCGGCCTGCCGGAACTGGATGGTATCAGCGTCGTCGAAAAATGGCGCAGCAACGGCAAGGTCATGCCGGTGATCATGCTGACGGCGCGTGACCGCTGGAGCGACAAGGTGGCGGGTATCGATGCTGGTGCCGACGACTATGTGGCAAAACCCTTCCACGTCGAGGAAGTGCTCGCGCGGGTTCGCGCGCTGATACGCCGCGCGGCGGGACATGCGTCCTCCGAAATCGCCTGCGGGCCGGTGCGGCTCGATACCAAGGCGTCGAAGGCGACCGTCAACGGCGTGGCGATGAAGCTGACCTCGCACGAATTCCGTCTTCTCTCCTATCTCATGCATCACATGGGTGAGGTCGTGTCGCGCACCGAGCTGATCGAGCACATGTACGACCAGGATTTTGACCGCGACTCAAATACGATCGAGGTTTTCGTCGGCCGTCTTCGCAAGAAGATCGGCGTCGACCTGATCGAAACCGTGCGTGGCCTCGGCTACCGGATGCAAGCGCCAACCGATGCTCATTAGATCTGTCACCGCCCGCGTTCTGCTGCTCGCCACATTGTGGTCGGCCGTTGCGCTTGTGGTGATCTCGATCGTTATCACCGCGCTTTACCGGCAATCGGCAGAGCGCGCCTTTACCGATCTGTTGCGCGCGCAGCTTTACAACGTCATCAATTCGGTCGCGATCGGCGACGACAACAACATCACCGGCAGCCCGCAACTGGGTGACCTGCGCTTCTCGCAACCGGAGACCGGCTGGTACTGGATCATCGAGCCGCTCGGCACATTTGCCTCGCAGCCGCTATCGTCTTCCTCGCTCGGTGCGTCCAACATCGCCGTGCCGACGATCCTGAAAGTGCCGTTCAACAACCGTTATGAACGTTTTTATCCGACCACGGATGCCTATGGGAACAATGTTCTGGTGGCGGAAACCGAGGTCGTGCTTGATGGCGAGGGCAGGGCGGCGCGGTTTCGTGTGTCGGGCAATCTGAATGTCGTCGAGGAAGACACGTCCGCCTTCAACCGCAGCCTTTATATCGCGCTGGTGATTTTTGGCGTCTGCAGCCTGATCGTCAACGGTGCCGCCATTCTGTTCGGTCTGCGACCGCTCGATGAGGCGCGGCGCGCGCTGGAAAAAGTACGGCGCGGACAGGCGGAGCGGCTGGAAGGCGAGTTTCCGCGCGAGATCCGGCCGCTGGCGGTCGAGACCAATGCGCTGATCGAAAGCAACCGCCGTATCGTCGAGCGGGCGCGCATGCAGGTGGGCAATCTCGCGCATTCGCTGAAAACGCCGATCGCCGTGCTGCTGAACGAATCGCGGCTGCTGGACAAGGGCCATTCGGAACTGGTGCGCGGGCAGGCGGAAGCCATGCAGGGACAGGTGCAATCCTATCTCAACCGCGCCCGCATTGCCGCGCAGCGGGAATCGCTTTTGGCGCGCACCGAGGTGGAACCTGTGCTGGAACGTCTGGTGCGGGTGATGCGCCGCCTCAACCCGGAAAAGAGTTTTGCGCTGACGGTGGCGCCGGGCGGGCTGGCGCTTGCGATGGAACAGCAGGATGTTGAGGAGACGATCGGCAATCTTCTGGAAAATGCCGCACGCCATTCGCAACTGGCGGTGACGCTGACGGCGGCGGTGGGCGAGGCGCCGGAGGGGGCGGAAGCTGCCAAGAAGACCTGGATCGAGATCATCGTCGAGGATGACGGGCCGGGGCTGGAACCGGACGAGATCAAGGAAGCGATGAAGCGCGGCCGCCGGCTGGACGAAAGCAAGCCCGGCACCGGGCTGGGCCTTTCGATCGTGCGTGAGATCACCTCGGAATATCAGGGGCAGATCGAGCTGACGCGTGGCGCGCGCGGCGGGTTGCGGGCGCGGCTGGTGTTGCCGTCCGTGGTCAAGGATGCCGTCTGATAAAACGCAGGTCTTATCAGCATGTGTTGCGCGATCCCCGCGCCTGTCGTGAAAGTGAGATGGAAAAGGGTAAATCTTCTGATTTTCCACCTCGACCGGCGAGGATAAAGCGCTAAATGATGGGAAGGTTACAGCTGTCCCATTCTGACATCGGGAAAAATCCCGGTGAGATGCGGCAGGCCATTTGACGATTGCCTAACCGGTTGGAGACGCATGCGCTTTCATTTTGCCCGAATTGCCGTTTCATCGCTTTTTTCGGCTGGTATGCTGGCAGGCTGCACGACGACGGGCGGCGGCGCAAAGGTGTCTTCGGCATCCTATATCGCGGCATTGCAGGGCGGTGTGATTTCCCGCAGCGGCGTCGAGGTCGATAACAGCGACAAGCAGCGCGGGCTGGAAGCCGAATATCGCGCGCTTGAAGGTTCGCCGGGCGGCCAGCCGGTGGCCTGGGCCGGCAGCGGCATCAAGGGGCAGGTCGTTGCCAATGCACCCTTCCAGGTGGGTGCGCAGAATTGCCGCCAATATACCCACACGATCACGCCCGAGGGTCGCGCCGAGGTGAAGGCGCGCGGAACCGCCTGCCGCAATGCCGATGGCACGTGGACGCCGTTGCTCTGATCGCTTTGGCGGCTTAGCGGTCCCATCCATTCAAATTCTCGTGCAAAACCCGATAATGGCGGCAATCGCGATTGTCGGCTGTCAATTTCGTTTGTCCCAGGTCAAAGGCGGGTATATTCGAACCATTCTATAAAGGGCGTGGAAGCTGGGGCACGAGGTCTCAAATTCCCGTCACTGCGTGCCATGCTGTTTTATTGCCTGGCCGCTTGCGGTAATGGGCGCATATGTTGCTTTGGATTATTTTTGCCTGTCTGACGGCGGCTGTTGCCGCCCTTCTTATTCTGCCCTTAGCGCGTCCCGCCGAGGCGGCTGACGATTCCACGCAAGGGGAAGCGGCGGTCTATCGTGACCAGTTGCGCGAACTCGAGCGCGACAAGGGGCTGGGGCTGATCGGTGACGAGGAAGCCGAATATGCCCGCGCCGAAATCGGTCGACGGCTGATCGCCACGGCCGACAAGGGCGCCAAGGCCGCGGTTTCGCCGGCAAAACGCCGCGTTTCGCTGGCCGTCATGGGTGTGACCTTATTCATTCCTGCCATCGGGCTCTGTCTTTACGTGGCGCTGGGCAGCCCGTGGCTGCCGGCGCAGCCTTTGGCGGCAAGGCTGGAAAATCCCGGCAACAATCTCGAACTGCTGGTGGCCAAGGCCGAGCGGCATCTGGCGCAGAACCCGCAGGACGGGGCCGGCTGGGACTTGCTTGCACCGATCTATTTTCGCACCCAGCGTCTCGGTGATGCCGAGATGGCCTATCGCAATGCCATCCGTTTTCTCGGCGAAAGCCCGGAGCGGCTGGCGGGGCTGGGCGAAACGCTGGTGGCGGCCAATGACGGTATCGTCATCGAGGATGCCCGTACCGCCTTCGAGGCGGCGATCAAGCTGCGGCCGGGCGATGCGCGTGTGCGTTTCTATCTGGCGCTGGCGCTGGAACAGGCCGGCCGCAACGACGAGGCACGCGTAGCCTTCGAGCAGCTTGCCAATGACACGCCGCCCGGTGCGCCGTGGCTGGCGCTGGTCAACGAGCATATCGTCAAGACCGGCGGGCAGATGCAATCCAATCAGGGTGTTGTTTCGGGTGCGGGCCGTCCGCCGGGCAACCCGACCGACGCGGACGTGGCGGCGATCGGCGGCATGGCGGCACCCGACCGGCAGGCAGCGATCCGCGGCATGGTCGATACGCTGGCGGCGCGGCTGGAGGAAGAACCGAACAATATCGAGGGCTGGCTGCGGCTGGTGCGCTCTTACGGCGTGCTCGGCGATCGGCTGAGGGCGCAACAGGCGCTCGACAAGGGCCTGAAGACTTTTGCGCCGACGACAGGCGAGGGGCGGCAATTGGTGGCATTGGCTGCCGAAATGGGCATCGAGCCGCAGGCGCCGGTCGGCGAAGGAGCAAAACCATGACCCGCAAACAGAAACGTATGGCGGTGATTGCCGGCGGTGTCTCCTTCATCATGGTGGCGGTGCTTCTGGTGATGTTCGCCTTCAGCCAGTCGGTTGCCTATTTCTTCATGCCGGGTGATCTGAAGACGGCGCAGATTTCTCCGGGCACACGCATCCGTCTCGGCGGGCTTGTCGAGGCCGGATCGGTGAAACGCGATGCCGGATCGACCGTGACCTTTGTGGTGACGGATGGGACGAACACCGTGCCGGTGAGTTATACCGGCATTCTGCCCGATCTTTTTCGCGAGGGGCAGGGCGTGGTGACCGAAGGGTCCTTCGATGCCGCCAGCCATGCCTTTGTGGCCGACTCGGTTCTGGCCAAACATGACGAGAACTATATGCCCAAGGAAGTTGCCGACCGTCTGAAGAAGGACGGTGTCTGGGAAGATGGCAGCGGCAAGGGTATGGCGCAGCCCAAGGGTGAAGCAGCGGGAGCGATCAAACCATGATCATCGAGATCGGTCATTTTGCTCTTGTGCTGGCGCTTGCCGTGGCGCTGATCGTGTCGGTCGTGCCGGTCATCGGTGCTGCCCGACGGGATGCGGCGATGATGGCGCTGGCGCCGGTCGGCTCGCTTGTCCTGTTTGCGCTGGTGGCGTTTTCGTTCGGCGTTTTGACCTGGGCCTATGTGGTTTCCGACTTCTCGGTGAAGAACGTCTGGGAAAACTCGCATTCGCTGATGCCGCTCCTCTACAAATACACCGGTGTCTGGGGCAATCACGAAGGCTCGATGATGCTGTGGCTGCTGATCGTGGTCCTGTTCAGCGCACTGGTCGTGGTGTTCGGCAAGAACCTGCCGGAGACGTTGAAAGCCAATGTTCTGGCCGTGCAGTCATGGATCGCCTCGGCTTTCCTGTTTTTTATCCTGCTGACATCCAATCCGTTCATCCGGCTCGATCCGGCCCCGGCGGAAGGGCAGGACTTGAACCCGATCCTGCAGGACTTTGGTCTCGCCATCCATCCGCCGCTTCTCTATCTCGGTTATGTCGGCTTCTCCGTCTGTTTCTCCTTTGCCGTCGCGGCGCTGATCGAAGGGCGTATCGACGCCGCCTGGGCGCGCTGGGTGCGTCCGTGGACGCTGGCGGCCTGGACGTTTCTCACCGCCGGCATCGCCATGGGTTCCTACTGGGCCTATTACGAACTAGGCTGGGGCGGCTGGTGGTTCTGGGATCCGGTCGAAAACGCCTCCTTCATGCCGTGGCTTGCGGGGACGGCGCTGCTGCATTCGGCACTGGTCATGGAAAAGCGCGAGGCGCTGAAGATCTGGACCGTGCTTCTGGCGATCATGACCTTTTCGCTGTCGCTGCTCGGCACGTTTCTGGTGCGCTCGGGCGTTCTCACATCGGTGCATGCGTTCGCCACCGATCCGACACGCGGCATCTTCATTCTCGGCATTCTGACGTTGTTCATCGGCGGTGCCTTCGTGCTGTTTGCATGGCGAGCACCACGGCTGAAAAGCGGTGGCCTGTTCCAGCCGATCTCGCGCGAGGGCGCGCTGGTTCTCAACAACCTGATCCTGACGGTGTGCTGTGCTACCGTTCTGACCGGGACGCTTTATCCGCTGGTGCTGGAGACGATCACCGGTGAAAAGATTTCCGTCGGTGCGCCGTTCTTCAACCTGAGCTTTGGCCTGCTGATGATCCCGCTTCTGCTGGCCGTGCCGTTCGGGCCGCTTTTGGCCTGGAAGCGCGGTGATCTGCTCGGCGCCATGCAGCGGCTTTATCTGGTGATCGGCGCGGCATTCGTGGCCGGACTGGTTCTCTATTACATCGAGAATGGCGGGCCGGTGATGGCCGCTCTGGGGCTGGCGCTTGCCTGTTATCTGATGCTCGGCGCGCTGGCCGATCTCTGGTACCGCGCCAATTTCGGCAAACTTGCCTTCAACGTGGCATGGCGGCGTCTCATCGGCCTGCCGCGTTCGGCCTTCGGCACGGCGCTGGCGCATTTCGGGCTTGGCGTGACGGTGCTCGGCATCATCATCGTTTCCACCTACCAGACCGAAACGGTGGTTGAGATGAAGCAGGGTTCCACGGCGGAAGCCGGCGGTTACAGCCTCGTGTTCGACGGCATGCGCCATGCGGTGGGGCCGAACTATACCGACGATCAGGGCCATTTCTCGATCAGCAAGGCTGGCGTCGTGGTTGCCGATACGTGGTCGTCAAAACGGCTTTATACGGCGCGCCGTATGCCGACCACGGAAGCGGGCATCGTCACCTTCTGGCTGAGCCAGCTGTATGTGTCGCTGGGTGATCCGATGGCCGATGGCGGCATCGTCGTGCGCATCTGGTGGAAGCCGTTCATCCTGTGCATCTGGGGTGGTTGCCTGATCATGATGCTGGGCGGCTTCGTGTCGCTCTCCGATCGCCGCTTGCGGGTTGGCGCACCGAGCCGCAAGGTCAAGGTGGCCAAGCCGGTGAAGCCTGTGATGGAGCCTGCGGAATGATGGGCGGACAATACCCTTCGACCTCCCATGAGGGCAATTGGATTGTGTTTGCACCGGGAGCTTGCGTCCAGCCGATCTCCCCCCTTGAGGGGGAGATGCCCGGCAGGGCAGAGGGGGGTAGTCCCGGCGATTTTGCCGATTCCAATGCATGTGCCGCACCCTCGCTACCCCCCTCTGTCACTATCGTGACATCTCCCCCTCAAGGGGGGAGATCGTTGGGAGCGCGCGGCTCCGTTCCTGCCATAAGAAATGGCCGGCAGGCCAGAGGGGGTGTTCTCGCCCTCATCCTTCTCGCTTTCGCCTTCCTCGCGCCGCTTCCCGCCTTGGCGGTCAACCCGGACGAGGTGTTGAAAAACCCGGTGCTGGAACAGCGTGCCAGAAATCTTTCGGCGCATCTGCGCTGCATGGTCTGCCAGAACCAGTCGATCGACGACAGTAATGCCGAGCTTGCCAAGGACCTGCGCGTGCTGGTGCGCGAACGCCTGACCGATGGCGATACGGACGAGCAGGTGCTGGATTATGTCGTGTCGCGCTATGGCGAGTTCGTGCTGCTGAAACCGCGCCTCAGCGCCAAGACGATCGCCTTGTGGTCAGCGCCGATCGCGCTCCTGCTGATCGGTGCGCTGACGATGATCCTGTTCGTGCGCAGCCGTCCGCCGTTGAAGACGGTGACGCCGCTCTCGGATGAAGAGAAGGCGCGGATCGACGAATTGTCGAAGGGGTAACAAAGCCCCATCAACACGAGGTTCGAAACAACAACGCCGCGAGCTTCAGGCTCGCGGCGTTGTTTTCGTTTGTGATCGTTTCAGGGACTGATCAGGCAACCGCTTTCAGCATCGAGGCGGCGGCGCCCGGAACCTGGGTGGCGGGCAGATAGAGCGACTGCCGGCCGTAACCGCGCGCATCCGTGCCGCGGGTGGCGGCATCCGAGCCGGGTTCGCGCACCCATTTGCGACGGTTGAGCTTGAAGCGCTTGACGAGCTGTTCCAGTTCGCTGGCGCCATTGGCAAGCGCACCGGCAATGGCGCTCATGTTGCTGACCATGGCGGCGTTTTCCTGCGTCATCTTGTCGAGCGAGGAGACGGCGGAGTTGATCTCGCCGAGGCTTGTCGACTGTTCCGAGGCGGCAACCGCGATCGCTTCGATATTGGTGTCGATCGACTGGACGTAACGCTCGATATCCTTAAGCGATTCGCCGGTGGCGCCGACGAGGCGCACGCCCTCCTGCACCTCGCGGGAGGAATTGAGGATCAGGCCGGAAATTTCCTTGGCGGCTGATGCCGAACGCTGGGCGAGTTCGCGCACTTCCTGGGCCACGACGGCAAAACCCTTGCCGGCTTCACCGGCACGCGCGGCCTCGACGCCGGCATTCAGCGCCAGCAGGTTGGTCTGGAAGGCGATCTCGTCGATCACGCCGATGATGTTGGAGATTTCCTTGGATGCCGCTTCGATGCGGTCCATGGCGTTGACGGTGGATGTGACGACCTGCACGGATTTCGTGGCAGCGGAGCGGGCTTCGACGACCAGTTTGCGGGCTTCGGCCGTGCGTTCCGACGATTGGCCGACCGTGACGGTGATCTGTTCCAGCGCTGCCGATGTCTGTTCCAGCGCCGCTGCCTGCTGTTCGGAACGATGGGCAATGCCATTGGCGCTTTCGCTCATTTCGCCGCTCTTGGCCGACAGCATCGTCGTCTGACCGAGAACCTGCTCCAGCGTCTGCTGGAATTTTGCCAGCGATTCGTTGAAATCGTGACGCAGGTGATCGAATTCCGGCACGAACGGGTCATCGATGGTGAAGCGGATATTGCATTCGGCCAGACGCTGCAGGCCGGCGCCGATTTCCTGAAGGGCGCGCACGCGGCCGGTCACGTCGGTCGCGAATTTCACGACCTTGAAGACCTTGCCGTCATCATCGAGAATGGGGTTGTAGGTCGCCTGGATGAAGATGGCGTTGCCCGACTTGTCGAAGCGCTTGAACTCATCGTTGAAAAACTCGCCGGCGGCCAGTCGCGGCCAGAATTCCGCATATTGCTGCGTGGCGACATAGGCCGGCTCACAGAACATGCTGTGATGCTTGCCAACGATCTCTTCCAGCGTGTAGCCGAGTGCGCCGAGGAAATTTTCGTTGGCATTGAGGATCTTGCCGTCGGGTGTGAACTCGATCATCGCCTGCGCGCGTTCGAGTGCAACGAGCTTGCCGTCGCTTTCAAGGCTATGAACCTTCGAGGCGGTAATGTCGCTGGCGATCTTGACGATCTTGACGACTTTGCTGCCGCGCATGACCGGATTGTAAGAGGCTTCGATCCAGATTTCCTGGCCGGTTTTGGAGAAGCGCTTGTACTGGCCGCGATCAAACCTGCCGGAGGCGAGCTTTTTCCAGAACTCAGTGTAATCCGAGGATTGTGCTTCGCGCGGATCTACGAAAATGCGGTGGTGCTTGCCGACGATTTCCTCGCGGGCGTAACCGACGGCGGCACAGAAATTGTCGTTGGCATCAAGGATTGTGCCATCCGGCTTGAATGAAATAATAGCTTGCGAACGATTGAATGCGTCCAGAACATCCGACGCATCACCGCCAATAAAAGACCTGAGGCTCACGAAAATCTCCGACAAATAAAATTTTCTGAGAATATTGATAAAAGTCATTAATTCGAAGTTACGAATAGTGCCTTTGATCAGGTAATTTATCGTTATATTTCGGCTACTTACGTCAGAAAAATGTGTGTGTCTGTCAGGTATGGTGGCGTTTATCACGATGACGGGTGAGATCGCCTGCGGCCGCCTGTCTTCATTCGCTTTGCCGCGGCCTTGAATATCGCCTTCCGCGTGCTGCCTGGCCTCTGGCAAGAAACCGCCGCAAAAAATGCCTTCTCGAAAAATTATCCTGAATCCCCCTTGCCAAACAACGGCATAGAAGTTTAGAATAATTCTAATATCATGAATGCGGGTGTCAGGTTTTGAGCCCGATAACAAAGAGGAAAAGCATTATGTCGAACACTGCTGCTTGCAAGGCCTGCTCTTTTTATGAAGATCACATCGTAAACGCTGGCGCTGCTGCCGAGGACGCTGGTCTCTGTCGTTTCAACCCGCCGGTTTCGCAGCCGGATGCCAACGCCCGTGGCCTGTGGCCGGTCGTTGCCGCCAATGACTGGTGCGGCCAGTTCGACGAAGAAGGTGCTGCTGCCTGATCAGGCGCCGCCGATGAATTTCGAAAGGGCGGGCCATTGGCTCGCTCTTTTTGATTCTGGCAACGGACGGGGAATGTCCGGTTTCCAAACATTACCAACAATTCATGTCGCGGACACGTGCAGTTAAGTTGCGCCTTCCTATATCTCTTCTCATCCACCGCAGCCGTCCCCTCCGGCGCACCATTTGAAGAGAAGAAGGTACCAACATGCTCAAGAGCAAAATCGGCCGCCCCTCGCTGAAGACTGTCCTCCAGACCACGACCGTCGCAGGCCTTGCCGCGGTCATGCTTTCGACCGGTATCCCTGCCCAGGTCGTCCAGTCCTTCGCAGCCCCGGTTTCCGTCACCGCGCCGCAGGTTCCAAGCTTCGCTGATGTCGTATCGGCAGTTTCTCCCGCCGTCGTTTCCGTTCGTGTCCAGTCCGACACGGAAACCGCATCCAACGATGAGCGTGGCGGTGGCAACGGTTTTTCCTTTGGCGGCCGCGGTTTTGAAAATCTCCCGGAAGACCATCCGCTGAAGCGCTTCTTCCGCGAATTCGGTGGCGAGCAGGGACCTGGTGGTCCGCAGGCTGGCCCGCGTGGCCGTGATCGCGCCGAGCGTGGTGGCCCGCAGCGTCCGCATCACCTGCGTCCGACCGCACAGGGCTCCGGCTTCTTCATCTCCGAAGACGGTTATGTCGTCACCAACAACCACGTCGTGTCCGACGGTTCGGCCTATACGGTCGTGCTGAATGACGGCACCGAGCTGGATGCCAAGCTGATCGGCAAGGACAGCCGCACCGATCTCGCCGTGCTGAAGGTCGACGCTTCCAGCCGCAAGTTCACCTATGTCAACTTCGCCGACGACAACAAGACGCGCGTCGGTGACTGGGTGGTGGCCGTCGGCAACCCGTTCGGCCTCGGTGGCACTGTTACCGCCGGTATCGTGTCTGCCCGTGGCCGCGACATCGGCTCCGGTCCTTATGACGATTTCATTCAGGTGGATGCCGCCGTCAACCGCGGCAATTCGGGTGGCCCGACCTTCAACCTCAATGGCGAAGTGGTCGGCATCAACACCGCGATCTTCTCGCCGTCCGGTGGCAATGTCGGCATTGCCTTCGCGATCCCTGCCTCGACCGCCAAGGATGTGGTCGCCGACCTGATGAAGGACGGCAAGGTAGAGCGCGGCTGGCTCGGTGTGCAGATCCAGCCGGTCAACAAGGATATCGCTGAAAGCCTCGGCCTGTCCGAGCCCAAGGGCGCGCTGGTTGTTGCCCCGCAGGAAGGCTCTCCGGGCCTGAAGGCCGGCATCAAGCAGGGTGACGTGATCACCGCCGTCAATGGCGACCCGATCAACGACGCCCGCGATCTGGCCAAGAAGGTTGCCGCCTTTGCGCCGAACACCAAGATTGATGTTTCGATCTGGCGTGACGGCAAGGCGCAGTCCGTTCCGGTGACGCTGGGTAACATGGCGGCTGACGAAGCAGTCAAGGCCGACAACTCCACCGAGGAAGACACCAAGCCTTCGACCGAACAGGCGCTGGCAAGCCTCGGCATCAGCGTGCAGCCTTCGGTAGAGGGGACTGGCCTGACGATTACCGACGTTGATCCGGACTCCGAGGCTGCCTCGCGCGGCATCAAGGAAGGCGAGACGATTACCTCGGTGAACAACCAGGAAGTTTCGACCGCCGCGGCGCTCAACAAGGTGATCGCCCAGGCCAAGAAGGACGGCCGCACCCGCGCGCTGTTCCAGGTCGAGGCCAACGGATCGAGCCGTTTCGTGGCGCTGCCGATCAACGAAGGCTGATCTCTCGTCAGACCTTAAGTGAAACGGAGGCGTCCGAACGGAGTGGTTCGGGCGCCTTTCATGTTCAAGGGAGCCGTGCCGATGGACATCAATCGCGATCAGGATGTGGGGACAGAGAAATCCGGTTTTACCGAAGCCTCGGGCGAGGTTATTGTCCCGCACATGAAGATTCTGGTGATTGAAGACGATCTGGAAGCCGCCGCCTATATGACGAAGGCTTTTCGCGAAACCGGCATCGTGGCGGATCACGCCAGCGATGGTGATAGCGGTTTGTTCATGGGCACGGAAAACGCCTATGACGTGATGGTCATTGACCGCATGTTGCCACGTCGCGACGGGCTTTCGGTGATTTCCGAACTGCGCAAACGCGGCATCAACACGCCGGTGCTGATCCTTTCCGCTCTTGGACAGGTGGATGACCGCGTGACCGGCCTGCGCGCCGGCGGCGATGATTATCTGCCAAAACCCTATGCTTTTTCCGAGCTTCTTGCCCGCGTGGAAGTGCTGGGGCGCCGCAAGGGTACGCCGGAACAGGACATGGCCTACCGCGTCGGCGATCTCGAACTGGATCGTCTGAGCCATGAGGTGAAGCGGGCGGGCAAGGAAATCCTGCTGCAGCCGCGCGAATTCCGCCTGCTCGAATATCTGATGAAAAATGCCGGCCAGGTGGTGACCCGCACCATGCTGCTCGAGAACGTCTGGGACTATCATTTTGACCCGCAGACCAACGTCATCGACGTGCATGTGTCGCGGCTGCGCTCGAAAATCGAGAAGGATTTTGACAGACCCCTGCTCAAGACCATTCGCGGCGCCGGCTATATGATCAAGGACGAGGCGTGAACCGCTTTTTGACCCGGCTTCGGCTGATGTTCCGTTCGACGGCCGTGCGGCTGTCCGGCCTCTATATCGTGCTGTTTGCGCTCTGCGCCGCGTTTCTCGTCTTTTATGTCACGGCAATGTCGGAACGGCTGCTGGTGCAGCAGACCCGGCAGACGGTGCAGGAAGAAATCGCCGATATTCAGCGCGCCTATGAACGAGGCGGCGTCAACCTGCTTTTGCGCATCATGGAACGGCGTGCCCGCCAGCCGGGCGCCAATCTTTATGTCATTGCCGGGCCGAATGGCGAAATGCTGGCCGGCAATGTCGCTTCGGTGCAGCCGGGCATATTGGAGACGGCTGGCTGGACGGAACGGCCGTTCACCTATGAACCCTATTCGGAATCGACCCGGCCGGGGCGCCATTTCGCCATTGCCAATGTGCAGCAGCTGGATAACGGTCTGCGCATGATGGTGGGCCGCGACCTCGGCGATCCCAGCCGTTTTCGTTATATCGTGCGGCAGGCATTGATGGTGGCGCTGACCATCATGGGCGTCGGCGCGCTGATCATCTGGTTCGGCATCGGCCGCAATGCCCTGAAGCGCATCGACCGGATGTCTGCGGCGAGCCAGAAGATCATGGCGGGTGATCTTTCGCAGCGGCTGCCTGTGGGGCGTTCCGGCGACGAGTTCGACCGCTTGTCGGCCAATCTCAATGCCATGCTGGAGCGGATCGAAAAGCTGAACGAGGGCCTGCGGCAGGTTTCCGATAACATCGCCCATGACCTGAAGACGCCGTTGACGCGGCTGCGCAACAAGGCGGCCGATGCGCTGGGCGAAAGCGACGACACGGTGCGCCGCAATGCGCTGGAAGGGATTATCGGCGAATCCGACCAGCTGATCCGCACCTTCAACGCGCTTTTGATGATTTCGCGTGTCGAGGCGGGGTCGATTGCGGCGGAAATGACGCCGGTCGATCTTTCCGCCATTTCGGCCGATAGCGCCGAGCTTTACGAACCGGTGGCCGACGAGGCGGGGCTGGAGTTGACGACGGAGATCGAGCCGGGCCTGACCGTCAACGGCAATCGCGAACTGATCGGCCAGGCAATCTTCAACCTGATCGACAATGCCATCAAATATGCCGCGGAAGCCGAGGGCGAAAAGAAGATCGTCGTGAAGCTGGTCAAGGCGGCCGATGGTCTGCGGCTTTCCGTGTGCGACAACGGGCCGGGTATTCCAGCCAACAAGCGCGATGCGGTCAAAAAACGGTTCGTGCGGCTGGATGAAAGTCGTTCGAAGCCGGGGACGGGGCTTGGGCTTTCGCTGGTCGAGGCGGTGATGGAACTGCATGGCGGCGGGCTGGAGCTTTCCGCGACCAATGGCGACGATGCGGATGTTCCGGGTCTCACGGTGACGATGGTGTTTCCGGTGGTGAAGGGGTGAGGGGCTGATAAAAGACCCCGCCCCAAACCCGACCGGGGCGAGCCACGTGTCTCGCCCGTCCTTCGGACCCCTACAAGGGGGAGGGGCTTAACCCAGCCGATCCGCCGAAGTGAATTGAGGCGGACCGTTGCGGCAAATTTTCTCCCCCTTTGTGGCGGGGTCCGAAGGACGCCGGCAGGCCAGAGGGGGACTTGCTTCACGAGGGGCGTCTCGGTTTCCCTTGATTGGCGCGGCCTTCTCACACCAGAGGCGGCGCCAGGTTCATCAGCAGGACCATCACCAGTCCCACCAGTGAGACGATCGACTGGATGACCGAAATGGTCGCGGTCGCTTCTCCCATCGACATGCCAAAACTTTCCTTCACCAGCCAGAAGCCGGCATGGTTGGCATAGTTGAAGAACAGCGAGCCGCAGCCGATCGACAGCGCCAGAAGCGAGGTGTTGAGTGCCGGATCGCCACCGGCGAGTGGCGCAAGCAGGCCCGAGGCGCCGACGATGCCGACCGTGGCCGAACCGGTCGAGACCGACAGGAGCATGGCGATCGACCAGCCGAGCGCCAGAGGCGACAGCGAGAACTGCTGGCTCATATGCATGATCGCATCGCCGACCTTGGCATCGGTCAGCACATGCTGGAAGGCACCGCCGCCGGCGATGATCAGCAACACGTTGGCGATCGGCTTGACGCTGGCCGACATTGAATTGCGCAACTCTTCCGTATCGCCGCCGCGACCCCAGATCAGCACGGACGCCGCAAACAGCACGCCGATCAGCATGGCAATCGCCGGATCGCCGAGGAAATCGGTGACGGTGAGGATTGCCGAATCTTTTGCGAAGATCAGTTCGGCGACGGCATGAAAAAGCATCAGCACGGCGGGCAGCAGCGCCGTGAGCAGGCTGATGCCAAGGCTTGGCGGGGTTTGCGCCGGTCTGGCGTCCGGTTCGGCCTCGTTGGCAGCCTTGACGGAAAACTGGTCGATCAGCGCCTGGTCCGGCCTGACCTTCAGGCGCGGGGTGACAATGGCGCCATAAACGGGTCCGGCAAGGATGATCGCCGGAATTGCGGCGATGAACCCGTAAAGCATGGTGGCGCCGATATTGGCCTTCAGCGAGGCAATCGCCGTCAGCGGGCCCGGATGCGGCGGCACCATGCCGTGCATGGCGGCAAGTGCTGCAATCACCGGCACGCCGACATAGACATAGGCCGAGCCCTTGATGGCTTTTGTCGCCTCAAGCTTGCGCGCAACGCTGAAGATCAACGGCAGAAGCACGACGAGGCCGACTTCGAAGAACATCGGGATGCCGATGACGAAGGCGGCGCCGGCCATGGCCCAGGGCAACATGCGCGTCGAGGTTTTTGCGATGATGAGGTTGGAAATGCCCTCGGTGACACCGCCTTCGGCAAGGATCTTGCCGAGCATGGCGCCGAGCGCGACCACGAGGCCGACCGCCCCGAGCGTGCCGCCGGCACCACTTTCGATCGACTTGATCAGCTTGTCGAGCGGCATGCCGGCAATCAGCCCGACGGCGATCGATGTGATGATCAGCGCGAGCAGGGGATGCAGCCTGATCTTCGAAACGATCAGCAGCACAAGGAAAACCACGCCGCCGACAGCGGTCGCGAGCAGCGCATAGTCTGAGGAACTCATAATCTCTCCCGAAGATATGACCTGCGGGCGTCGACCATTCCCGGTGACTCCTTTGCCGGGGCGATGGTGGAAGGCTGCAGGGGGTGGAGTTGAAAAACTCCGAGGACGCAGAACTGCAGTTAGATCGTTAAAATATGTGGTTCGTCAATAGTTGGTGTGCAATGCAATATTTCGGTCGCTTCCTCAAGCGTGCTTGCCGGGTTAGAACTGGCGAAAAGCAGAGGGAGGAAGATCGGTCATGAACAGCGGAAACCGGCTCGATACGGTGAAGGCGGATGCCATACGCCCGTTCAACAAGACCGAAGCCAGGGCGGCACTGGTGGCGCTGAAGGAGATGGCGGGCCAAGAGCCGGCCATCGCGGCGCTTTTGGCCGACGAAAGCCCGCTCAGGGATTTTGTCACCGCTGCCTTCAGCCTGTCGCCCTATCTGCGCGAGACGGCGACGATAACGCCCTCCATTCTTGCCGCCGCGATCACGCAACCGCTGGAGCCGCTGCTGGACAGTATTGTCGCGCGGGCGAGAAACTGCTGGAAGCCGGGTGGTGATGGCGCAATCCCTTCCGAAGCCGAGGTGATGATGGCACTGAGGCGTGCCAAGCGCGAGGCGGCCTTCGTGATCGCCATGGCTGATCTGGCGCGCATCTTTACCGCTTTCGACACCACGCGCTGGCTGACGGCACTGGCGGATGCGGCCGTTGCCGCCTCGATCGATCATCTTCTGCTCAATGCCCATGGTGCCGGCAAGCTGACACTGGCCGTTCCCGACCAGCCGAGCCTCGGCAGCGGGCTTGCCGTGATCGGCATGGGCAAACATGGCGCCGGCGAGCTCAACTATTCTTCCGATATCGATATCGTCGTGTTTTACGAGATCGATACCGGCACGCTGCCCGATCCGCTGGATGCCTCGGAAACCTATGGGCGGTTGATGCGCCGGCTGGTGCGGATCCTGCAGGAGCGCACCGGTGAGGGTTATGTGTTCCGCACGGATCTCAGGCTTCGTCCCGACCCCGGATCGACGCCGCTTGCCGTCTCCATGGACGCGGCGATGATCTATTACGAGGGCAGGGGCCAAAACTGGGAGCGCGCCGCCTATATCAAGGCGCGGCCGGTGGCCGGTGATATCGCGGCCGGCACGCTGTTCCTGAAACAGCTGCAGCCTTTCGTGTTTCGCAAATATCTCGATTATGCGGCGATTGCCGACATTCACGGCATCAAGCGGCAGATCCATGCGCACAAGGGGTATGGCGACATTGCGGTCAAAGGCCATGACGTGAAGCTCGGGCGCGGCGGCATCCGCGAAATCGAGTTTTTCGTGCAGACGCAGCAGCTGATTGCCGGCGGGCGGATGACGGCGCTGCGTTCGCGCCGCACCGACGAGACGCTGGCGGCGCTGGCGGAAGCACGCTGGATCACGCCCGTGGTGGAACGCCAACTGACGGCTGCCTACTGGTTCCTGCGCGATGTCGAGCACCGTATCCAGATGGTGCGCGACGAGCAGAGCCACAAACTGCCGACCACCGAGACCGAGCTGAAGCGCATCGCGTTGATGATGGGCTTTGACGACGTGGCCGGTTTTTCAGGCCGTGTCGATACGGTGCTGCGGACGGTGGAGCGCTGTTATGCGCGGCTGTTCGAAAAGGAGACCGAAGGCGGCGAGGCAAAGGTTTCGCTGGTGTTTGCTGGCGGCCAGGACGATCCGAAGACGCTGGAATGGCTGTCCAAGGTCGGGTTTGAGCGGCCCTCCGACATGTCGCGCGTCATTCGGGCCTGGCATGCGGGGCGCTACCGCGCCATGCAATCCGCCGAGGCACGCGAGCGGCTGACGGCGCTGATGCCGGACCTTCTGAGCGCCTTTGCCGCCGGCAAGCGACCGGACGACGTGCTTTTGCGTTTCGACAGTTTTCTGTCCGGTCTTCCGGCCGGCATCCAGCTGTTTTCGCTGCTGGGCAGCAATCCGGCGATCCTGACGCTGCTGGTCACCATCCTCTCCTCGGCACCACGTTTGGCGGATATCATCGCGTCGCGTCCGCATGTGTTCGACGGGTTGCTCGATCCGCGGCTGATGGCGGAAATGCCGACTAAGGCCGAGATGAAGGGGCGGCTTGGCAATTTCCTTCAGAACGCTGGCCACCATGAGGACGTGCTGGACCGGCTGCGCATCTTTGCCGCCGAACAGCGGTTTCTGATCGGTGTGCGGTTTCTGACCGGGGCGATTGCCGCGGATGTCGCGGCGCGTGCCTTTACCGAACTGGCCGATCTGCTGATCGAACAGGCGCTGGCCGCCGTCATTCGCGACATGGAGACGGCGCACGGAAAATATCCGGGCGGGCGGGTGATCGTGCTCGGCATGGGCAAGCTTGGCAGCTATGAACTGACGGCGGGTTCGGATGTCGATCTGATCCTGCTCTATGACTATGACGACAGCGCCGACGAATCCGATGGGCCAAAGCGGCTCGACTCGATGCGCTATTTTTCGCGGCTGACGCAGCGCCTGATCGCAGCGCTGTCTGCGCCGACGGCGGAAGGTGTTATTTTCGAAGTGGACCTGCGCCTGCGCCCCTCCGGCAACAAGGGGCCGGTGGCGACGCGCATCAATGCGTTCGGCAAATATCAGCGGGAAGAGGCCTGGACCTGGGAACATCTGGCGCTGACGCGGGCGCGGGTGATTTGCGGCGATGACAGTTTGCGCAATGAGGCGGACGCGATCATCGACGAGGTGCTGGCGCAGAAACGCGACGTGGCCAAGGTGACGGCGGAAGTGGCGGAAATGCGGGCATTGATCGCGCAGGAAAAGCCGCCCAAGGATATCTGGGATTTCAAGCTTATCGCTGGCGGTCTGGTCGATATCGAGTTCATCGCCCAGTATCTGCAGCTGATTGCGCCGGCTCGGGGAGAAGATATCGATATGGGCGGGATGAGTACGGCCGAGGCTTTGGCAGCATTGGGCGAGCGGATGATGGTGCCGGGCGATCTCGATACCGCGCTGGAGGCCCTGAAACTGTTTACGGCGCTGTCGCAGACCGTGCGGTTGTGCATCGACGGCGATTTCGATCCGCGCGAGGCGCCGCAGGGGCTGGTCGAGCTGCTGTGCCGGGTGGGGGATTGCCCCGATTTGAAATCGCTTGAGGGCGAGGTGAAGCGGCTGTCGAAGGCGGGGCGGGAGATTTTTGGACGGGTGGTGCGGGTTTAAGCTGCATGGCTGTTTGATTTTTTGGACGGACGGTGCCGCTCAGCCGATCTCCCCCCATGTGGGGGAGATGCCCGGCAGGGCAGAGGGGGGTGATCTAGGCGCAAACGCCGAATTGGATTCACCTGCCGCACTGTTGCTTACCCCCCTCTGTCACCTTTCGGTGACATCTCCCCCACATGGGGGGAGATCGAAGGGAGCAAGCCGGACCGGCCGAGTATTCTGATGTGTCCGAGCCTCAGCCCGCCCGCCTGCGCATCGTCAGCGCCGGCAGTTGCTGATGCGGGATGAACAGCGACACCACGGTGCCCTTGCCCATAGAGGAGCGGATGCGCATGCGGCCGCCATGCAGTTTGACCAACGAGCGGGAGATGGCAAGGCCGAGGCCGGAGCCGCCCTTGCTCTTGGCATATTGGCTCTGCACCTGTTCGAACGGCTGGCCGATCTTGCTCATCGCTGCCTTGGGAATGCCGATGCCGGTATCGGCGATGGTCAGCATCAGGCCCTTTTCCGAACGATGCGCGCGCAGTTCCACATGGCCGCCCTTGTCGGTGAATTTGACCGCATTGGACAGGATGTTGAGCAGGATCTGTTTCATGGCGCGGCGATCGCCGACCATGGACAGGCTTTCGGCGAGGCGGTGGTTGACGCTGACGCCCTTTTCCTGGGCGAGAATGGCGGTGAGACGCAGGCTTTCCTCGATCAGCGGCGTCAGATCCATCCGCTCGGCCTGTACCATCATATGGCCGGCCTCGATCTTCGACATGTCGAGAATGTCGTTGATGACGTTCAACAGATGTTTGCCGCTGTCGTGGATGTCGCGGGCGTATTCGCTGTATTTCGGCGAACCGACCGGGCCGAACATGCCGTTTACCAGAACCTCGGAGAAACCGAGAATGGCGTTGAGCGGCGTGCGCAGCTCGTGGCTCATATTGGCGAGGAATTCCGATTTCGCCTTGTTGGCGGCCTCGGCGCGTTCCTTTTCCGCCTGGTAGTTGCTGTTGGCCATGGAAAGCTCGGCCTTCTGGCGCTCCAGCTTCTTCTGCGAGGAGGACAGATCGCCGATCGTCGCCATCAGGCGGCGTTCGCTTTCGCGCAGGCGCTCCTGGTTGCGTTTGAGAAGCGAGATATCCGTGCCGACAGAAACCATGCCGCCATCACGGGTGCGGCGCTCGTTGATCTGCAGCCAGCGGCCATCGGCAAGCTGGACTTCGGTCGTGCGCGAAAAGCCGCTGATATCGGGATCGGCAACACGGCGTTCAACGACGGGGCGGGCAGCGGCCAGCATCAGCTTGTTGCGCTCGGTGCCGGGCACGAGAACATTGTCGGGAAGTCCGTAGGCCTGCTGGTAGTGCTCGTTGCACATCACCAGCCGGTCGTTCTTGTCCCACAGCACAAAGGCTTCCGAGGTGCATTCGATTGCATCGGCAAGACGCTGGTCGGCCTCGGCGTAACGCTGGGCGAGACGATGCTGTTCGGTGACGTCCATGGCGATGCCGATGACATGGGTCTTGCCATATCCGGTTTCCATCACCTGCGCGCGGGCACGCATCCAGACGTAATGGCCAGCCGCATGGCGCATGCGAAAAACCTGATCGATCTGCTTGGCATTGCCGCGACCGACGGCGCGGGCCAGCGCGAACAGGTTACCATCGGCGGGGTGCATCATGCGGGCGGCATCGGAAAAGGTGAGCATGTTGTCGCCCGGCGGCAGGCCGAGCATTTCGTACATCGAGCGCGACCAGTAGAGCCGGCGGTTCGGCAGGTCGAAATCCCAGAGGCCGCAGCGGCCGCGCGACAGCGCGGTTTCGACGCGCAGATTGGACTCGAGAAAGATCTCGTCGGCATCGCGGGCGCGCTTCACCTGCATGTAATAGGCATAAAGCACGATCAGCAGGATGGCGGAGATGCCGGCAAACAGCGTGACGTTGAGCGACACCTGCTGGCGCCACAATGCATTGGCCTCGACCAGCGACTGGGCAGAGATGATCAGACCGCCATCGGTGCCGACCGGACGGATGGCGGCGTAAAGCGGCATGTCGTCGAAGACGGTCTCGATGATGCCATCCTGATCATCGAAACGGCGGACGGTGGCGGTTTCCGGCAAAAGCGCATCGAGACGGCGGCCAATATAGGCGGATGCGCCGGGTGAACCACCGAAGATGGAGCCCGATGCATTGACGAACATGATGAACGCGCCTGGCTCGAACCGGTATTTTGGCAGGAACGCGAACAGGCGTGCCTCGGCCGCAGCGCGGTCGCTTCCGACAAAACTCTGGGCGTTGCCGGAAAAGGCGGCACTGGCGGTTGCGGCGACAAGGCGTGTGGTTTCGCGCGAGGCGCCCTGCAGGCGGTCATGTTCCGACACCAGCGCCAGCAGACGCGAGGCGGCGATGACCATCAGGAAGGCCATGATCAAAAGCGGGATGGAGCGCTTCAGGAAAAGCTCGGCTCGGGGGATGCGGCTGGACAGAATCGGGCGCAAGGACAGGCCGCCGCCGGACAGCGCGCTGCGGAGGGCAGTGAAGACAGGAAATTTGAGACGCAGCCGTTCATCGGCTGCGGTTGCCCGCTGCACGTTCGCCATAGTGACCGTTCGTTTGATCTCGTGGTGATTCGCAATGCCGCTTGCGAACTGGAGCCAGTGAATCATTAGTGATTCTTCATGTCCAGAGGGGCGGTAACAATTTTTTAACGAATTGATTCCGTTATGATTATTACCGACTCGCCAGAATGGTCGACGGCCTGCTCATGAAGCGGCTGTCTGCCGCCGTGCTTCACCACGCATCGCGGCAATAGAGATCACCGCAAGGATGAGGATGGCTGCGCCGTAGAAATAGGCGGTGGCTGGCAGGCCGAAAACCGGTGCGGCAAGACCCGCCAGGATCGCCGGCAGTGCGAAGGCCAGATAGCTTTCCACCAGGAAGGCGGCAAACAGGCCGGCGCGTTCATGCGCCTGCGCCAGTGGCATGACGATTTTCAGCACATTGGAAAAGATCGAGCCGAAACCGAGGCCGGCAATGGCCGTACCGAGGAAAAGCACGATGACCGCCTGTTGCTCGATGCCGATGAGCGTGACGATAACGCCGGCAATCAGACCGCTCGTGCCGGCAAGCAGCGCCCGAGCCGGAGCCAAGGCGCGGAATGCGAAGACCGATGCCGTGGCGCTGAGCATCAGCGTGGAGACGACAGCGGCGCCGACAAAAGGCGAGTGGATGCCGGTAACCGTGGCGACCAGCGACGGCATCAGCGAGAGGTAAAACCCGCCGAGCGACCAGCAGGCGATGTTGACCGGGCTGAGACGCAACAGGGCGGCGCGCGCATTGTGCGGCACATGCACATTGGGCTTCAGCGCCGCCATGGCGCCCGGCCGGCGCTGGGTCGTTTCGGGCATCAGCGGCAGCGCGGCGATGCCCGAAAGCGTGAGGGCAAGCAGCAGAACATAGATGGCCTGCGTCGGATAGGGCGCATAGGCGGCCAGCGCGCCACCGGCAAGCGTGCCGAGAAACAGGCCGATAAAGGCGGTGACGCTGTTGAGCAGCGGGCCATGTTTCGAGCCGCTGTCGAGAATGGTGGCGCCGAACGTGGGCAGGGCGATGCCGGTGGCGACGCCCTGGAGCATGCGGGCGGCAATCAGCATGCCGGCACTGTCGGCAGTGATGAAGATGGCCAGCGCTGCCGCGTTGAGTGCAAGCGCCAGCAGGATCAGAGGGCGCCGGCCGAGATAATCCGACAGGCTGCCGAATACCAGCAGAGCGGCCAGAAGCGCAAAGGCATAGGATCCGAAGATCAGCGTCACCATGCCCGAGGAAAGATGGAAAAGATCCTGATAGAGATGATAAAGCGGGGTCGGCGCACTGCTGGTTGCCGAAATCAGCACGCTGAAAACAAAGCCGTAAGCCGTCATGCGGGCCGAGGCTGGGAGCAGGTTGGTCATGTGGGTTGCCTTAATGCAAAACATTAGCTTTAAGGTGATGTAGTGGATTTTTGGCCTTAATGCAATATATTTGCGTTAGTGGAAAATGCTGCCGTGTGTGGCGGAGAGTGTGATGGCGAAGGAAATGATCCGGCAGGGTGGGCGCAGCGCCCGTATTCAGGCAGAGGTGCACAGCGCCGTGCAGGCTTTGTTGAAGGGCATGGACCGCGCCGAGATCACCGTGCCGATGATTGCCGAGAAGGCGGGAGTGACGCCCTCGACCATCTATCGGCGCTGGGGCGATCTTTCCGATCTGCTTGCGGATGTGGCGGTGGCGCATATGCGACCGATCGCGGATCCGGAAGACACCGGTGCGATGGAAAGCGACCTCGAAGCCTTCATCCTGCAATATGCCGAGGAGATGTCGTCCAAGGTGGGGCGGCAAATGCTGACGGATGTCCTGTCCGGCGGCAACACGGCGGCCATCAAATGCTGCGGTTTTACCAACCAGCATCTGGAAACCCTGCGCGCAAGAGCACTGGCTCGCGGCGAGGGTGATCTCGACGTGGAGCGGGCGATCGACCTGATCATCGCGCCGATCGTCTACCACATCCTGTTCGGCGACCGCGAACCGTCAGCGGATTATTGCCGCGGCCTGATTGCGCGTTTTCTCAAGACGTAACGCACAAACGAAAAACGCCGGGGTTTTGCCCCGGCGTCGATTTCGTTTTGTCCTGTCGGTCGATCAGGCCTTCAGCATGCGCTCGACGATGTCGCGGACGTCGGTCGAAAGCTGCGGCGCGCGTTCGATTTCCATCAGTGCTGCGCGGGCATGATCGGCGCGAACCGATTCCAGCGAGCGCCAGGAACGCATCGAGGTGAGGATGCGGGCCGCCAGCTGCGGGTTCTTCGGATCGATCGCGAGGATCTGGGCGGCGAGGAAACGATAGCCTTCGCCATCGGCGCGGTTGAAGCCGGTGGCATTGGCAAAGGCAAACGCGCCGACCAGCGAGCGCACCCGGTTCGGGTTGCTGGCGTTGAACTTTTCGTCTTCCATCAGCGCCTTGACACGGGCCAGCGCATCCTCGCCGGGAATGGTCGCCTGGATCAGGAACCACTTGTCGATGACGAGAGGGTTGTCGGCAAAACGCTTGGCGAAGGTTTCGAGCGCATCCTTGGCTTCGGCCGATGCCGGAAAGCGGTGGGCGAGGAGCGTCAGCGCCTGGCTCAGGTCCGTCATGTTGTCGGCCTTGGCAAAAGCTTCGGCGCCGCGCGCGGGGGCGTTTTCGACAATCGCCAGATAACCGAGTGCGGCATTGCGCAATGAGCGCTTGCCGGCACTGGCCGCATCCGGCGTGAAGGTGCCTTCGACGCGCATCTCTTCCGCGAGCGAAAGGAACGTGTCGCGGCCGGCTTCGGCGATCAGCGCCAGCACGGCCTGACGACCGGCATGGATGGCGTCGGGATCGTTGTTGCCGCCGAGTTCGCGGGCAATATCGGCTTCGCTCGGCAATGCCAGTGCCTGCGCACGGAAAGCCGGTTCCAGCTTGGTGTCGGCAGCGGCTTCGAGAAGGGCTGCGACAAAAGCCTTGTCGGCGGTGACCGGCTTGCCTTCACGGGCATCGCGGGCGGCCTGGATGAGGTTCGGCACGGCCAGATCGGTCAGTGCCTGCCAGCGAGAGAACAGGTCGGTGTCGTGGCGGGCAATATGAACGAGGTCTTCGGTCGCCTGATCGAAGGACAGGTTGATCGGTGCCGAGAATGAGCGGTTGAGCGACAGCACCGGACGCGAGGAAATGCCGGAGAACACAAAGGTCTGGCTGCGTTCGGTGAGATGCAGAACGTCGCCCGTGACTTCGCCGCCGGAAACCGATGCCGGTTCGGCGATCGAACCATTGTCGAGGATCAGCGCAAACGAGAGCGGGATATGCATCGGCTCCTTGGTCGCCTGACCGGGTGTTGCCGGGATGGTCTGCTCGAGCGTCAGCGTGAAGGTGGCGGCAGCCGCGTCATAGGCGGTGGAAACGGTAACGAGCGGCGTGCCGGCCTGATGATACCAGCGCGAGAACTGCGAAAGATCGCGACCGCTTGAATCCTCGAAGCATTTGACAAAATCTTCGACCGTGGCGGCATCGCCGTCATGACGTTCGAAATAGAGATCCATGCCCTTCTTGAAGCCATCCTGACCGAGCAGGGTGGCGATCATGCGGGTGACTTCCGATCCCTTTTCATAGACGGTCGTCGTGTAGAAGTTGTTGATCTCGCGATAGATGGTCGGGCGCACCGGGTGAGCGAGGGGACCTGCATCTTCCGGGAACTGTTCCGACTTCAGGTGGCGCACTTCGGCAATGCGCTTGACCGGGCGCGAACGCTCGTCGGCGGAAAACTCGTGGTCGCGATAGACCGTGAGGCCTTCCTTCAGGCACAGCTGGAACCAGTCACGGCAGGTGATGCGGTTGCCGGTCCAGTTGTGAAAATATTCGTGGGCGATGATCGCCTCGATATTCGCGTAATCCTGATCGGTCGCTGTTTCCGGGTCGGCCAGAACATACTTGTCGTTGAAGACGTTGAGGCCTTTGTTCTCCATGGCGCCCATGTTGAAATCGGACACCGCGACGATCTGGAAAATGTTGAGATCGTATTCGCGGCCAAAGCGTTCCTCGTCCCACTTCATGGAACGCTTGAGCGCATCCATGGCGTAAGCGGCGCGGGCTTCCTTGCCGTGCTCGACATAGATCTTCAGCGCGACTTCGCGGCCGGACATAGTCTCGAACGTGTCTTCGATGAGGCCGAGATCACCGGCGACCAGCGCGAAGAGATAGCTCGGTTTCGGATGCGGATCGAACCATGCGGCAAAGGCACGGCCTTCGTCATACCCGGCGCCGCCGAGGAAGTTGCCGTTGGACAGCATGACCGGGTTGGCAGCCTTGTCACCGATGATGGTGATCGTATAGGGCGCCAGAACATCCGGACGGTCGGGGAAATAGGTGATGCGACGGAAACCTTCGGCCTCGCACTGCGTGCAATAGATGCCGTTGGTGCGGTAAAGGCCCATCAGCTGCGTATTGGCTTCCGGGTTTATGAAGGTGGTGACGGTGATCTCGAACGGCGCCTCGGCCGGCAGGTCACGGATCGTCAGCAGTTCCGGCGTGGCGTCATACTGGCTGGCCGGCACTTCGCGCTGGTCGAACAGCAGGCCGGAGAGCTTCAGTTCGTCACCATCAAGCACGAGCGGTGCCTTGAGATCGACGCCTTCACGGCGATGAAAGATCAGGCGGGCATCGACTTTTGTATTGGTCGGGTCGAGTTCAAATGTCAGGTCGACGCGTTCAAGAACAAAGTCAGTGGGGCGGTAATCTGCCAGATTGACGATCTGACCCGTATCTGTGCGCATGATCTTTCCTGGAAATAGCAAATAATAAAGGCGGGTTTCTTGATGTTAGCCAAGAGTTGCCGGGATAATGGCAGCCAAAGCTGAACGATTGCTAAAGTTCTGGAACACAGTGCCAAAATGTTGCAGCAGCGTGTGAAGAATACAACTTACTAATCAATGATGGTATTGATGGCAAACCACCTTTTTGGGTGGCTAGATGTTGGTGTTCTGCTTGCGTGGCGCCACCAACTGCGGTGTGCCGATTTGGCACGGCCGCTGGCGCAACACAGGGCAGGATCAGCCGGTTTCAAGTATCGGATACACTATCGGTGCAGGCATTTTGATTTTTATCATTAATACTTGGTTTGTCGCGTACCGCCTGCGGTGGGACGCATGGCCGCAGCCCGCATGTCAGGCATTTTTCATCGCGACGAGATAATCGGACAAATCACGTCTTCGTAAGAGGATGTGAACTCTTTTTGGCCACATTGATTGGCATACCAACTGATATATCAATTTCCTGCAGGTGGTTTCTCCCGCCTGCCTTCACAACGAGTCCGAAATGGCGCCCGAAGCGGTCAATCCCCTCAAGGGGATCGCGTTGAAACTCTTTTCCGTCGTCGCGTTTCTTGGCATGCAGACATGCATCAAGGCGGCCGGCCCCGAAGTCGAAGCAGGGCAGGTGACGTTTTTTCGCTCCGCTTTCGCGCTGGTGCCGATCATGGCCTATCTCGCCTTCCGTAGCGATCTGCGCGCCGCTTTCCACACCAACAACCTGTTCGGCCATTTCAAGCGCGGTTTCCTTGGTATCGCCTCGATGGGCTTTGGCTTTTACGGTCTGGTGCTGCTGCCGCTGCCGGACGCGATTGCCATCGGTTATGCTTCGCCGCTGATGGGGGTCATCTGCGCCGCCATCTTCCTCAAGGAGAAGGTGCGTATCTACCGTTGGTCGGCGGTGGCGATCGGCATTTTCGGGGTGATGATCATTTCATGGCCGAAGCTGACCATGTTCGACGATGGCAGTTTTGGCAACGCTCAGGCGATCGGCGCCGCATCAGTCCTGATGTCGTCTTTCCTGGCCGGTTTCGCGATGATCCAGACCCGGCAATTGGTCAGCACCGAAAAGACCTCGACGATCGTGCTGTATTTCTCGCTGTCTGGCGCGATCTTTGCGCTCGTCACCATCCCGTTCGGCTGGTCGCAGCTAAGCTTCTGGCAGGCATTTTTTCTGATCGCTTCGGGTTTCTGCGGTGGAATGGGGCAGTTGCTGCTGACAGAGGCCTATCGTAATGCAGACGTTTCGACGGTGGCGCCGTTCGACTACACGTCGATCCTGCTCGGCATTGCCATCGCCTTCATCCTGTTCGGCGATATCCCGACTGTGACGATGCTGATCGGCACGGCGATCACGGTGTCCGCCGGCATCTTCATCATCTACCGCGAACACCAGCTGGGGCTGGAGCGCAAGGCTGCCCGCAAGGCGACGCCGCCAGCGTGATCGGCAGGGTCATCGTTTAGAAATGGATGCCCGCGTCGGACTGCGGCGCTTTGTGGCTGCGGGTCGAGCGTGTGTACTGGCGCGACGCATTGATGGCCGTGCCGATGTCACGCAGGTTTTCGCGAAGGGCGCGCAGGGGATGGATGCTTATCTTCATTGTCGTCACTCCCTTGCAGCGCGTCGGCGTCCGAAGGGCGCAGGCTGAACGCGCTGATGCTTGATCGATACGCATCAAGCCGGGGAGGGGTTTAACCGCTCGCAGGGCGGATGCGGGTAAGGGTATGTGATCGGGACTATGCCGCGGTTTTGAAAACGCGACATGCGCCAGATCAAAATAATCTGACGCCGTGTTCTGCAGATCTCGATTGCTGGCGGTTTACAGCCGCCAGAAGATCAACGCTCGCGAAAATCTGCGAAAACGGCGGTCGGACGGGTCAGCATGCCACGGCGGGCGAAACCGGCTGCCGTCAGCTGTTCGTTCGTCGCAGAAGCGAAATGGTGATAGCCCTCGGTCGTGCGCGCGGACAGGCCGGCAAACTGGAGGCTTTCAAAACCCGAATGGATCGGGCGGGTGTTCGTGGTCATTGCCTTGGTTCCTTAAACCAGAATTCCTCCCAAGACATGATGTGACATATCGCAGTGCAGCGTGATTTTCGCAATGCACGCAAAAGCCGTGCAGCCATGCGGGTTCTGCATGGCTTTTGTCATATTTCCTTAATCGATTGTATTTTTGACTAGATGCTGGTCAGTCTTGCCTTGAAAACAAGCAGGTCCTGCCACGCAAGTGCCTTGTTTGCAGGCGCTGCCATGAGATCCTGCGGGTGCAGACTGGCAAGTGTCGGAACCGTCATGTTTCCGATCGTCACATCCCGCCACGCGCCGCGCATCGAGAAGATCGAGGCATCGCTGCCGATCAGGCATTTAGCGGTAAAGTTGCCGAGCAAAAGCATCAGCTTAGGTTCGACAAGCGCGATCTGGCGTTCGATGAACGGACGGCAGATTTCCATTTCGACGGGCGAAGGCGTGCGGTTGCCCGGCGGGCGCCATGGCACGGTATTGGCAAGCAGCACCGTTTCGCGCGACAGGCCGATGGCCGCGAGCATGCGATCGAGCATCTGGCCCTGACGGCCGGAAAACGGCATGCCGTCGCGGTCATCATCGGCATTGGGCATCGGGCCGATGACCATGATGCCAGAAGCGGGATTGCCGCTGGCAAATACAGTGGAGCGGGCGCCGTGCTTGAGATTGCAGCTGCCAAAAGCCTCCATTGCCGTCTTCAGCTCATCGAGCGAGCGGGCGCTGTCGGCGGCAAGGCGGGCGGCAGCGATCGCCTGATCGTCGGGAATGGCGACCGGCGTGCTGGAGGGGCGCGGCGGTGGCGATGCACGGCCGGGCAAGACCTTTCCCTGCGGGGAAGGGGCATCGCCTGTCTGTTGCTGGCGGTCCTGCTGAACGGGCGCCTGCTGACCAGGCGCCTGTTGCGGCGCCCGGTTTGCCCACGCTGCCTGCTGCTCGGCGAATTCGGCAATGCGATCCACCGGCGCGTCTTCCAGCATCCATTCGACGCCGGCATCCGCATAAAAATGCATAAGGGCGGCAAGTTCCGCTGGGTCGAGATGGCTGGCGCTGGGGTTCATGGGTTTACCCTATAGCACGATGGCTGCGGGTGGAAACCGCCTCGGCGCTGCCATGTGTGGAATGTGCGGCTTACGCCGCTGCAAGACGCTGCAGCAATCGTTGTTCTGCCTGCCACGTCCTCGCGCGACGGAGCGGGACAGCTTCCGTAAAAATATTGCGGGAGCGGAATTCGGCTGGCGAAGAGAACGTGAGGTAGCCACGCAAAGCCTCGTCGGCCTGCGTGAACCATGGTGAGTCGAGGCGACGATCCGGGCTGGATACCCAGGCCGGGATTGCGCTCAGTCGGTAGCGTTTCGACAGGTAGTCGGCAGCCGCGGCGTAAAAGGCGTTCAAATGTATGTCGGCAAGCATGGGCGGTGCGTCGCAGAGACAATCCAGCATCTGCCTCTGATCCGCGCGGTCGTAGAAATGATCGAGGAATTCGGAAAACTGTTTGACCGGATCGGCGCCGGCTGCAACGCGTTCAGAGACTTCGTGCAGGGTAGACGGGCGCATTGTCTTCCTCCCTGTCGAAGTGGAACATCGTCTTCAGCAGAAACCGTTTGTCATCGTGGCCGGCAGACATCGGAAAATATTTGACAAGAATATCCATGGCCGCATCAATATCTACCACATTGTTGACAGCCAAAAGGTTCTGAATGTCGTTCTTTTCCTGCTCGCCCTTCGATGGGTCGAGCACACGCATGGCTTTCAGCTTGAGGGCTAGCATGTATTCCGCGGTCGGCACGTAGACTCGCAATCCGGCCATCTCGCCTGCACGCGGAAACGTGCCGTATTCCCAATGATCGGCTTCCTTCGTGGCGAGCCGGCTGAGATGAAAGGCGACGGCATCGTTCAGCCAGTTTTCGCCTTCCCGAAACCCCAGTTCCACAGCGATCTTTGCAACCGCGCTGTCGAACCAGCTGGGCTTGTCCTCACCCAGAGGTGCGATGTCGACATCGCCGGTGGCAAAGCGGAAATTGCTTGCGAACATGAGCGCGGAGCCGCCATAGACGACGATATCGATCATCGTGCCATGTTGCGCCGCAGCCATGCCGAGACGGTCGAATGCCTCGAGAAGCATGCTGCGGTCTATGTCCTTATGCCCATCCATCAAAGCGCTCGCCGGGTTCATGGAGCGACATTAACATGGGCATTCGGAAATTGCAGGTGAAGGACGGCCTTTACGCCGCCCATTCCGCCACATCGCCGCTTTCGCCGATCAGTGCCAATCCGTGGGCGATCGACAGCAGTTCGCCGCCGGTCTCGATCTTGGAGACATCGAAGCGCTCGGTGAAAATCTTGCGCACGGCCGGCACAAACGAGGTGCCGCCGGTCAGAAACACCTTGTCGACCTGATCGGCAGACGTGTTGGTTTTGGTCAGCACGTCGTCGAGCGCACCTTCGATCTTGGCCAGATCACCGGCGATCCAGCTTTCGAAATCACTGCGCTTCACCGTCTTGCGGCCGGCCTTGCCGAGCGGCGAGAAGTGGAACTCGGCTTCTTCGGCGGCAGACAGCGCCATCTTGGTGGCCGAGATCGCCTGATAGAGCGGGTAACCCTCGTCGTGTTCGACCAGTTCGATGAACAGTTCCAGCTTGTCGGGATCGGTGGCTGAACGCACCAGCGATTTCAGGTCGGTGAATTCGCGGGTGGTCTTGAAGATCGACAACTGATTCCAGCGCGAGAAATTGGCGTAATAGCCGGCCGGCACGTCCAGAACCTTGTCGAAGCTTCTGAAATGCGTGCCCTTGCCGATTTCCGGCGCGACCAGATGATCGACCATCTTCGCGTCAAAATGATCGCCGGCGATGCCGACGCCGGAATGGCCGATCGGGGTGGCCTTCAGCTTGCCGGCGACGCGTTCGAAACGGATCAGCGAATAGTCGGTGGTGCCGCCGCCAAAATCGGCGACCAGAACATTGGCGTCGCTTTTGAGCGTCTGCGCAAAGTAATAGGCGGCCGCGACGGGCTCATAGACATAGTGGATTTCCGGGAAGCCGAGGCGGGTCAGCGCTTCATTGTACCGCTGCGTGGCCAGTGCCGGATCCGGGCTGGCGCCGGCAAAATGCACCGGGCGGCCGGCGACAAGGCGCGACACATCGGCCGGCCAGTGACCTTCCGCATAGGTCTTCAGGCGCTTCAGGAAAATTTCCATCAGGTCTTCAAACGTGTGGCGGCGGGCAAAAACCTGCGTGCCCTGGAAAAGCGGGCTTGCCGCAAAGGTCTTGATCGACTGCAGGAAACGCGCGTCACCCGGATTGTCGATGAACTGGCGGATGGCCGCCTGTCCGGCTTCCACCTTGAGCGCCTGCGCGCCAAGCTGCGCATCCTTCATGAAGGAGAGCGCCGTGCGCATGGAATCAGTCGTGCCGGCGCTGCTGGTGAACGACATGGAATTGGTGGTGCTGCCGTCCTGCGACAGCGCGAGAACAGTATTGGTCGTGCCGAAATCAAGCCCGAGCGCCCGTGACATGGTCGTGCTCCTTAAAACCGTCAGAAATGGTTGGGACGGGGATTTTCCCCGAACGAAAGGGGCATGCGAAAGCTGCCCGGAAATCGAGAGCGGGCCTGATGCCATAGGGGCGGGCGGATGGCAAGTCGCGGATGGAAGTTTGACGGTTGTCAGTTGGTCGCAGCAGCCTGTTCCAGCAGCCACCCGCGAAAAGCCTGCATGGCGGGGGTGACGCTGCGCGACTTCAACCGCGTCAGCCAATATTGTCCACGCGATACCGTGATGTCGAACGGCTGCTCGAGCGTGCCCGACGAGATCTGGCGGGAAAACATCAGGGGCGGTGCCAGCGCCACGCCAAAACCCTGCATGGCCGCTTCCACCATCAGCACCGAACTGTCGAAGACCGGGCCGCGGATCGGTGGTGCGGCAACGCCCGCCTGTTCGAACCAGCCCGGCCATTCATCCATGCGGTAGGAGCGCAGCAGGCGCTGGTGGATAATGTCTTCCGGGCTTTTCAGCTGCCTTGCGACCGATGGAATGCACAGCGCCGACAGCGGCGTTTCGAACAGCGGTTCTGCATCGATATCGTGCCAGGCGCCATTGCCGAACCGAACGCTGTAATCGAGGCCCTCGGCGGCGATATCGACCCGGTTGTTGTTGGTGGAAAGCCTGATGTCGATGAAGGGATGCCGCTCGGCAAAATCGTCGAGCCGGGGCAGGAGCCAGCCGATGGTGAACGTGCCGACGGCACCGACGGTCAGCACTTCGCGCAGATGGCCGCCCTCAAAACGATCCAGCACGCCGGCCATGCGATCAAAGGATTCCTGCAGGATCGGCAGCATCGCCAACCCTTCCTCGGTGATCATCAACCCGCGCGGCAGACGGCGGAACAGCGTGACGCCGATACGTTCCTCCAGCAGTTTCACCTGATGGCTGACGGCGGCCTGCGTCACATGCAGTTCGATCGCAGCGCGGGTAAAGCTGAGATGACGGGCGGCGGCCTCGAAGGCGCGCAGGGCATTGAGCGGCAGATGCGGGCGAACCATGGTGAAGGCCTAGTTTAATTTATGGCTCGCCGCAGATATCATCGTTTGATTGGGGCTGGCAACGGATCGTACAAAGCCTGAAAACAACCCGGAGCGTGTTTTTCATGACCTTCAAACGATCCTGTCTCGCAGCTTTGTCCCTGGGCATTGCGACTGTTCTAACTACTGTTTCCAATGCATCTGCGGCCGAAAAAGTGGAATGCACAGTCATCATCGACGCCAAGAGCGGCGAGACGATTTTTCGAAAAGGCACCTGCGATCAGGGCTTTTATCCGCAATCGACCTTCAAACTGCCTTTGGCCATGATGGGTTATGATGCGGGTATTCTGACCGATGCGCAAAACCCGCGCTGGCCCTATCAGCAAAAATTCAATCGCTCCAAGCGTGAGCAGAAGGACACCGACCCGACCATCTGGGAAGGCGATTCCATCGTCTGGTATTCGCAGGAGATTACCCGCAAGCTCGGAAAGAAGGCGTTTGGCGATTACGTGCGCGGTTTCGGTTATGGCAATCGCGATGTGACCGGTGGACCGGGCGGCACGGATGGCCTGACCGAATCCTGGCTGATGTCGTCCTTAAAAATTTCGCCGGACGAGCAGGTGGCGTTTCTGAAACGTTTCCTCGATGGCAAGCTGCCGATCTCGGCGGAAGCGGTGGAGAAGACGAAACAGATCGTGCCGGCCTTCAAGGGCATTGCCGATTGGCATATTCAGGGCAAGACCGGGTCCGGCAGCATGCGCAACAAAGCCGGCAAGGCGGATGCCAGCCGGCCGATCGGCTGGTTCGTTGGCTGGGCCCGGCGTGAAGGCCGCGAGGTGATCTTCGCGCGGCTGCTGGTCGATACCAGGCGCCATACCGACACGCCGATCAGCTACACGGTGCGTGACAGCCTGATTGCGGATCTGCCAAAGATTGTCGGCACGCGCTAAGCACAGTTCAGGTTCTGTTGGCGAGATCGCGGTCAATTTCGGCCGCGATTTCCGCGTTTCGGTCTCGTGTCATTTTTGGAATGAGAAACAGGTCGACGAGCACCCAGAGTGTGATGACCCACCAGGTCAGGGTTACGCTGTAAATGCCGACCATTGGCAGGAAGATCGCCCCGAGCGTCAGCGCCAGCATCATCAGGGCCGAACGCTTGTAGCCGAGATAGAAACGATGCAGGCCGAGGCAGCCGGCACCACCAAGCAGTGCCAGCACGTAAGCGATCAGCATCGATTTGCTGGCATGGCGGTAAATCAGTCCGCGCGGCATTTGCTGCGGACCGTCGGGTCCCGTGCCTCGATCCATGTTCTCGTCGCGCATGATTTTCTCGTGATGTTTTCCCGGCGAAAAAATATCGCCGCAGTCCCGATTTCAAGCGGCTGTGCCGAAAGTTTGTCTGTCAGCGCAGGAAACGCCGCGCCGCCCACACAAGTGCCACTCCGATGATGGTGACGATCGTGCCGCGCAAGATCCACGGCGTCTGGTTGATCATGAAACTGGAGGCCGGGTAGGGGAACATGCCCGTTCCCTGACCGATCCAGACGAGGCCGATCAGCGCCGCCGCCAAACCGATGATCGTCAGCATTATTCTGGCAAGGCGCATGGCTTTCTCCAAACGGGAACAGGGCCGCATCCTATCGTGCGGCCCTGTTCCCGTCATGCTGAAAGGGGCGTTATCAGCCAGCCTCGGCATAATATTTGTTGATCAGCGAAACCTCGCCCGACTGGGCATTGTCATCGTCGAGAATCGCAAGGCGCGCATCCGAGGTCGACAGGTCGCCGAGCAGGCTTGTGAGGACGCGGTTTTGCGCCAGTTCCATCGCTCGCGTGCGTGCCTGTTCATTTTGATCTACAGGTGCTTCCGACAGCAGCTTTTCATAGCTGGCGACGAGGTCGGTAATGCGCGTCACCGGATCGCTCTTCGTTGCGGATGCTGCAGGCAGGGTCGCGACGTCGTCCACGACCTCATCCGGCTGTGTTGTGCCGGCGGAGGGAGCGGGCTGCGAAGGTGTTGTCGCCACAGGTGGCTGTGTCGCGGGCGCCTCGCTTTCGTTTTCCTCGTCTGCGTCACCGTTTTCCGAAGGATCGGCGGCGACGGGCGCAGGGGCAACGGTTTCGCTATCCTCGTCCGATGCGACCGGTTCGGAAGCAACGGGGTCCGCTGTCGGTTCTTGCGGCTCGACCTCTTCCGGGCCGCTGTCGCCCGCTACCGGTGCCGGAGAATAGGTGCCGTCATCATGATCGACCGGCATGTCGTCTTCCGCCGTATCGTCTTCGACAGGTTCGTTCGTGCCGGTTGTTGGCTGGGACGCGGCAGGCGAAGACGGCGAGGTCGTCGGTTGGGTATTGTTATTGTTGGAAGGAGGGGAGGAATGTCCCCCTCCTAAGATTTCTTCGAGCATAAAGGTCTCCGATCGAATAATCGGAAAGCCATTAGATTATGCGCATTTAGCTATCATCAATTGACGAAGTGCAATTAAAGTAAAACTTGAGAAGTTTTTTGGCGTTGCAGCGTCGCGAACGCATTTTCGCCGCGACGCTGCAGGGTTTGGAAGTCTATCGGGATTTTATTCCGACAGATATTCAGCTTTTAGGTCAGACTGACTTCGCAGCGCCGCCATCCACCCGCAGCATCGAGCCGGTGATGTAGCTGGCCTGTTCAGAGCACAGGAAGGCGCCGGCGGCGGCAAATTCCTCGACCTTGCCAAGGCGGCCGGCCGGGATGGTTTTCAGCGATGCGGCGCGGATTTCCTCCACCGACTTGTCCTGACGCTTGGCATTGGCGCCGTCCAGTTCATCGATGCGATCGGTGTGAATGCGGCCCGGCAGAAGCATGTTGACGGTGACGCCGGCATTGGCGACTTCGGTGGCGAGCGTCTTGTTCCAGCCGACCAGCGCGGCGCGCAGGGTGTTGGACAAGGCGAGGTTGGGGATCGGCTCGAGCACGCCGGAGGAACCGACGGTGAGGATGCGGCCCCAGCCCTGTTCCTTCATCTGCGGCAGAAGCGCATTTGTGAGCGCAATCACCTTCAGAACCATGGTCTCGAAGAAGGTGGAAAGCTTTTCGATACTCATGTCGGTGGTGGCGCCCGGCGTTGGGCCACCGGTATTGTTGACGAGGATATCGATGCCGCCGAGCTTTTCCTTGACGGCGGCCTGCATGGCTTCCACGAAATTTTCGTCGGAAAGATCGCCCCAGACCCAGTCGGCCTTGCCTTTTCCTTCGGCATTGATGGCCTTGCAGTTCTCCGCCAGCTTGTCGCCCGAGCGACCGACGAGAAGCACATTTGCGCCTTCGCGTGCCAGAGCCGTTGCGAGGCCGAGGCCGAGGCCGCGCGAGGAGGCGAGCACGAGCGCGCGCTTGCCGGAAATTCCGAGATCCATTTCGCTGTTCCTTTCATTGCGCCTTTGAAAAGCGTGAAGCACTTATAGGCAGGCAATCAAATCAGGCAAAGGGAACTTGGCGGCAGTGTCTTGAGTTTTGTATTACGTGAACGTAAACGTAAGGCGGTGTGATGCCGCATGCCGGAAAACGCATGGCCGAAGTCGCTTTCCTGAGTCGACAAGCCGTGCCGCTTTTGTCAAAGAAAACGATCACATAAGGTGGGCAGTGTGCAGCAAGGGAGCGCAACTATGACCGAAGCGATGGAGCTTCCCGAGCGGGAATCGATGGAATTCGACGTGGTAATCGTCGGCGCCGGTCCTGCCGGTTTGTCCGCTGCGATCCGGCTGAAACAGATCAACCCG
This sequence comes from Neorhizobium sp. JUb45, assembly GCF_004343585.1. Classification (GTDB taxonomy): domain Bacteria; phylum Pseudomonadota; class Alphaproteobacteria; order Rhizobiales; family Rhizobiaceae; genus Neorhizobium. Next base: position 433,287 of record NZ_SLYW01000002.1, read on the forward strand.
GACCTTTCGGTCGTCGTTTTGGAAAAGGGCGCGGAAGTCGGTGCGCATATCCTGTCCGGCGCGGTTGTCGATCCTGTCGGCATCGATGCGCTTTTGCCCGGCTGGCGGGAAGAGGAGGGGCATCCCTTCAAGACCGAAGTCACCGCCGACCATTTCATGCTGCTCGGTCCTGCCGGCTCCGTGCGCCTGCCCAACATCCTGATGCCGCCGCTGATGAACAATCACGGCAACTACATCGTCTCGCTCGGAAACGTCTGTCGCTGGCTCGGCGAAAAGGCGGAAGCCCTTGGCGTCGAGATCTATCCCGGCTTTGCCGGCTCGGAAGTGCTCTACGATGAAAACGGCGCGGTGCGCGGTGTCGCCACCGGCGATATGGGCATCGAGAAGAACGGCGAACCCGGCCCCGCCTTTACCCGCGGCATGGAGCTGCTGGGCAAATACACGCTGATCGGCGAGGGCGTGCGCGGGTCGCTGGCCAAGCAGCTGATCGCCAAATTCGAGCTGTCGAAGGATCGCGACGTCCAGAAGTTCGGCATCGGCATCAAGGAACTCTGGCAGGTCAAGCCGGAGAACCACAAACTCGGCCTCGTGCAGCACTCGTTCGGCTGGCCACTCGACATGAAGACCGGCGGCGGTTCCTTCCTCTACCATCTGGAAGACAACCAGGTGGCGGTCGGTTTCGTCGTGCATCTCAATTACAAAAACCCGTACCTCTACCCGTTCGAGGAATTCCAGCGTTTCAAGACGCATCCGGCCATTGCGCCAACCTTCGAAGGCGGCAAACGGCTTTCCTACGGTGCCCGCGCCATCACCGAGGGCGGCTACCAGTCGGTGCCGAAACTGACATTTCCGGGCGGCGCGCTGATTGGCTGTTCCGCCGGTCTCGTCAACGTGCCGCGCATCAAGGGCAGCCATAACGCCGTTCTCTCCGGCATGCTGGCGGCCGACAAGCTGGCGGAAGCGATCGCGGCCGGTCGTGCCAATGACGAGGTCGTCGAGATCGAAAACGAATGGCGCGACACCGCCATCGGCAAGGACCTGAAGCGGGTGCGCAACGTCAAGCCGCTGTGGTCGAAGCTCGGCACCGTACTCGGCGTGTCGCTCGGCGGTCTCGACATGTGGACCAACCAGCTGTTTGGCTTCTCTTTCTTCGGCACGCTCAAACACGGCAAGACGGATGCGCAGTCGCTTGAGCCGGCAAAGCTGCACAAGAAGATCGATTACCCGAAGCCGGATGGCGTGCTGACCTTTGACCGTCTGTCATCGGTGTTCCTGTCCAACACCAACCACGAGGAAGACCAGCCGGTCCACCTTCAGGTGAAGGATATGGAGCTTCAGAAGCGCTCCGAGCATGACGTCTATGCCGGCCCTTCGACGCGTTACTGTCCGGCCGGGGTGTATGAATGGGTGGAGAAGGACGGCGAGGAGGTTTACGTGATCAACGCGCAGAACTGCGTCCACTGCAAGACCTGCGACATCAAGGACCCCAACCAGAACATCAACTGGGTACCGCCGCAGGGGGCAGAGGGCCCGGTTTACCAGAATATGTAAGACGGATGAGGCGGGTGTCATGGCCCGCCTCTTTCGTTACACACGCATGGCGTCGATCACCGCGCGCAAACCGGCCGACATGTATTTTCGGGTCGGATAATAGAGATACAGCCAGTCCTCCGGCGGGCACCACGCATCAAGACAACGAACCAGCCTGCCATCGCGCAAAAACGGTTCTGCCCGGTTTTCCCAGACATAGGCGAGCGCGATGCCGGCCAATGCCGCCTCGATCATCAGCTCGTGGTCATGCAGTGTCAGAGGCCCGGTCGGTTCGAAATCGACCACTTCCGTTTCCCGGCCGAACGACCACGCATACGGCGTGCCGCTTGGATAGATATTGCGGATGCAGGCATGGCCTTTCAGGTCCGCAGGCGTTTTCGGTATCGTGTGCTTGTCAAAATATTCGGGTGAGCCGACCACGGCAAAACGCAGGCGCGGATTGATCCTGACCGCCGTCATGCCGTCGCGCAGGCTTTCGCCCAGCCGGATCCCGGCATCGAACCCGCCCTCGACGATATCCTCCAGGCGGTCGGTGGCGACGATCTCCAGCTGAAGGCTGGGGTTTTCGCGGATCAGTTTTGCCATGATCGGCCCGAGCACGAAGGGAGCGATTGAGCTCGGCGCATTGATGCGCACCTTGCCGAATGGCGTTTCGCGATACTGGTTCAGACCATCGAGCGCCGAGCCGATCTCGCCGAAGGCCGGTGAAAGCTGGGCGAGCAGCATGGCGCCGGCATCGGTGAGCGACACGCTACGGGTGGTCCGATGCAAAAGCCGGATGCCGACCCGCGCCTCCAGATTGCTGACCGCATGGCTGATGGCCGAAGCCGTGACGCCGCGCTCCTCGCTCGCCTTGCGGAAGCTGCGATGGCGGGCAACGGCTTCGAAAGCCGCCAGTTCGGAAAGGTCGGTTGTGCGCATTGCTGAGCCATATTCATGATTGTCAGGAAAACTATGCCGCTAATCACGGAAATCGAAAAGGCCTAATTCTGTCCCTGCAAACGAAACAACCATCATTAGAAAGGGACATAGTCATGAAAACCTGGTTCATCACCGGCGCCTCGCGCGGATTTGGCGCCCTCATCACCGAACGCGCTCTCGCCAAGGGCGACAACGTCGTCGCCACCGCCCGCAATCCCAAAACCGTCATCGAGCGGTTCGGCGATCATCCCAACCTTCTGGCCGTGGCACTGGATGTCACTGACGAGGCGCAGGCGATTGCCGCAGCAGCGGCCGCTGTCGAACGTTTCGGCCGCATCGACGTGCTGCTCAACAATGCCGGTTTCGGCCTGCTGGGCGCTGTCGAGGAAGCCACGGCATCGGAAGTGGAGGCGATCTACCGCACCAACGTTTTTGGTCTTCTCTCCGTCACCCGCGCTGTGCTGCCGCATATGCGCCGCCAGCGTTCGGGCCGCATCCTCAACCTGTCGTCGATTGGCGGTTATCGCGCCGGTCCCGGTTTCGGGGTCTATTCCTCGGCAAAATTCGCCGTCGAAGGGCTGACGGAATCGCTGAGCGCGGAACTCGCTCCCCTCGGCATCCATGTCACCGCCGTCGAACCCGGTTATTTCCGCACCGATTTCCTTGATGCGGCATCGCTGTCGGTCAGCGAGCACATCATCGCCGATTACGACGAGACCGCCGGAGCCATGCGTCGTCTGGCGGCGAAAGTCAGCCATAACCAGCCGGGTGATCCGCAGAAACTGGCCGATGTGCTGATCGATTTTGCCGATGCGGACAACCCGCCGGTGCGCCTGCCGCTGGGCAGCGACACGGTGCGCGCCATCGAGGAAAAGCATGTTTCCGACGCCGCAATCGTCGCGACATGGCGGGAGATTTCCACCTCGACGGACTTCCGCGACTGACATCGGACAATGCCTATATGCCATGGGCTGCAGCAATCGATGCGGCCCGTGGCGAGAGCGTGCGCATGCCCTGCAAATATTGGTGAGCCCAGCCTTTACTGATGTGCTGCACGGGTGCAGTCTTTGATCATCAGATTGAACGGCCGGTGGCACCCGGAAAATGGCTTCTGTCGGTGAGATCAACGTGTTCATGGCGATGCCGGCCGCCGCAAGCGAATGGCTTCACTTTAATTTCATCGTCGCCGCGCTTCTTTTAGGAATTCCCAATCCTAAATTTACTGATATTGCACTGCGGAATCAGCTTTCCGGAAACGGCGCTTTCGAACGTCGTTTCCAGCACCGGCAACACTGTGGTGTCTCAGAAACAGTCCGAAGGCGTTGCCCTTTCGGATCATCAGAAGAGGTAAAATCATGAAGTGGCATGCTCCTAAGTTCAAGGAAGTCACCTGCGGCATGGAAATCAACCGTTATGCGCAGCCGGATGGCGAAGAACCGGTCCTGTTCTAATTGCAGGACACGGATTTGAACGGGAATACCGCATCTCTACGCTTTCTCGTTCTCGGTGCTGCCGCGGGGGGAGGGTTGCCACAATGGAATTGTGGTTGCCCCAACTGCGCGGCGGCACGCCGAGGCGAAATCGCACCCCAAACGCAATCCTCGCTGGCTGTCAGCGTCGATGGCGTCTCCTGGCTGGTTCTGAACGCATCGCCGGATATCCGCGCCCAGATGGAGCGGAACTCCGCACTTTGGCCGGCTGGTCTGCGTGGCAGCCCGATTGCCGGCGTGCTGGCGACCAATGGCGATGTCGACCATATCGCCGGGCTTTTGACGCTGCGCGAAAAACAGGAATTTTCGCTCTACGCCACCTCGGCGCTGTTGCAGACATTGTCGGACAACCCGATTTTCAACGTGCTGGATCCGGCATGCGTGACACAGCGGAAGATTGCGCTCGATCAGCCATTTTTCCCGCTGCCGCAGCTGGAAACGCGGCTGTTTGCCGTGCCCGGAAAAGTGCCGCTCTACCTCGAAAAGGGCGAGCCGCAACTGGGCACCGAAGGCGAGCAGACGATTGGCGTCGAATTTCGCGTCGGCGACCTGCGCGCCTATTACATTCCGGGCTGCGGCGAGGTGACGCCGGCTCTGGTACAGCGCATCGACGGTGCCGACCTGCTGTTGTTCGACGGCACGGTCTGGCAGGACGACGAGATGATCCAGCTGGGCGTCGGCATCAAGACCGGCCGGCGCATGGGCCATGTGCCGATCAGCGGCGAGGGCGGTAGCCTGGACGCGCTGTCGGCACTGTCTATCCGGCGACGGGTCTTTGTGCATATCAACAATACCAATCCGATCTGGCGCGCCGGGCCGGAACGGGCCGCACTTGAAGCGAAAGGCTTTGAAGTGGGCCATGACGAGATGGAGATCCGCCTTGCAGAACGCTGCCGATAGAACCGCCTTCGAGGCCCGCCTGCGCGCCATCGGCGCGGCCCGCTATCACGACAAACATCCGTTTCACCACCTGCTGCATGGCGGCGGTGCGAACATGGTTCAGGTGCGTGCCTGGGTGATCAACCGTTATTATTACCAGAGCCGCATTCCCTTGAAGGATGCCGCCTTCATGTCGCGCTGCGAGGATCCGGACCTGCGCCGCGCCTGGCGCAGCCGTATCGAGGATCACGATGGCGGCGTGGAAGAAGGCGGCGGCATCCGTCGCTGGCTGAAACTGGCGGAAGCGGTCGGCCTCGATCCCGATTACGTCGCCTCGACGCGCGGCGTTCTGGCCGGTACGCGTTTTGCCGTCGATGCCTATGTCCGCTTCGTGCGTGACAAGCCGATGCTGGAGGCGGTTGCCTCGTCGCTGACCGAACTGTTCGCGCCGGCCATTCATGCCAACCGCATTGCCGGCCTGCTGGAACATTATGCGTTTGCCGACGACCGGGCGCTCGCTTATTTCCGCCAGCGTTTGAACGAGGCGCCCAAGGATGTCGAGTTCGGGCTGAAATACGTGCTCGACCACGCCGATACGTTGGAAAAGCAGGATGCAGCGGCGGCGGCGCTGACCTTCAAGACAGACGTTCTGTGGTCGCAGCTGGATGCGTTGGCCTACGCCTATGTCAGCCCGGCTCTGCTGCCTCCGGGTGGCTGGGACGGACGCGAAGGCGTAACCGGTGATCTCGATGCCGAACCGCAGCGATTGAGGGCCGGAGAATGACCGAGGACACCGCAGTCGAGACCGGCGGGAATGCGAGCACGCCGGACATCGTCATCGATGGCGCGACGGTGGCGAAACTTGCCCGTGGCGTAAAACTGCGCGAGGACCCCGTGCGTGGCCAGACCGTACTTCTGGCACCGGAACGGGCACTGGCGCTGGATGATATCGCTGTTGCCATCGTCAAGGCGCTGGATGGGGTGAAGACGCTCGACATCATCGCCGCCGAGTTTTCCGAACTGTTCGGTGCGCCGAAGGATGACATCCTTGCCGACATGATTGCCTTCATCCGCGAATTCTCCAACCGTCGTATGCTGGAGATCGCGCGATGAACATGGTTGTCAAAGCGCCTGTGACCCGCGTGCGCCCATCTCCGCCGATCGCCATGCTGGCGGAGCTGACGCATCGCTGCCCGCTGGGCTGTCCTTACTGTTCAAACCCGCTGGAACTGGTGAAGGGGAGTGACGAGCTTTCCACCGCCGAATGGATCGAGACGTTTCGGCAGGCCGCCGAACTCGGCGTTCTGCACCTGCATCTCTCCGGTGGTGAACCGGCGGCACGCCGCGACCTGACCGAACTGACCAAGGCGGCCGCCGATCTCGGGCTTTATACCAATCTCATTACATCCGGCATCGGGCTCACCGAAAAGCGGCTGAACGAACTGGCCGAAGCCGGGCTCGATCATGTGCAATTGTCGATCCAGGGCTCGACCGATGCGATGGCCGATCGTGTCGGCAATTATCGCGGCGGTTATGCCCGCAAGATGGCGGTGGCCGGCTGGGTGGCTGCCACCGGCATGCCGCTGACCGTCAACGCCGTCTGTCACAAGCAGAACATGGATCAGATCGGCGACATGCTCGATCTGGCCGTCCAGCTCGGCGCCCGCCGCATCGAGGTGGCGACCGTGCAGTTTCACGGCTGGGCGGAAAGAAACCGCGCGGCCCTGATGCCGACCCGCGAGCAGGTGGAGCGCACAACGGCGCTGGTGGAAGAGGCGCGCAAACGGCTGGAAGGCGTGCTGGTCATCGATTACGTCGCTGCCGACCACCATGCGCGTTACCCGAAGGCCTGTATGGGCGGCTGGGGCTCCAGCGGCCTCAACGTCACGCCATCCGGCCGTGTTCTGCCCTGCCATGCGGCCGAAAGCATTCCGTCGCTCCATTTCGAGAGCGTGCGCGACGCGTCTCTGTCGCATATCTGGTACGACAGCAGCGCCTTCAACGCCTATCGTGGCGACGACTGGATGCAGGAACCTTGCCGCAGCTGCGACCGCAAGCATATCGACCACGGCGGCTGCCGCTGTCAGGCGATGGCGCTGGCGGGCGACCCGGCGGCGACCGATCCGGTCTGCGTATTTTCGCCGCATCACGCCGCACTGGCTGAACAGGCAACGCGGGATGCCGAGAGCCTCGAGACGGATTTTGTCTATCGCGGCTGAGACCGCCGGTATTTTTCCCTTCATTGACTTTGGCTGCGTCGGGCAGAGATAAGCGCCCGACGGGACCGGTTTTGTTGATGAAGGGAATGACAGGATGGATATGCGGCGGGCGATGACGGCGGCGCTGGTGGGGCTTGTCCTGATCATTGCGTGGAATATTCCGTTGCCGGGTCTCGACATGGCTGCTGTCGCTGATCAAACCGGCAGCAGCAGTGGTGTGGGCCGTTTCTCGATTTTCGCAATCTGGGTGATGCCACTGTTTACGGCCTTGGCGCTGGTCGAGATCCTGCGTCTGGTGACGGGTCGCCCGCGCCCGGGACAACCGGTCGGAGTCGTGGAGACGGTTGCGGTCGGGCTGATCGTTATCGTCATGACCGTTCTTGATGCCGGGGATATCGCGAATGCCCTGAGAGCAGGCGATCTTGTCGCTCTTGAGGGCGACAGTTTCTTGTGGCTGACGACGGCCACCTTTCTCGGCATGACGGCACTGACGGTGATCCTGTGTTTTCAGATCCGCATGCCGGGCTTTCGCAACGGTTTCTGGCTGTTGTGGGCTGTGGGGCCGCTCGTAGCGATGCCGAGACAGTTCGGTGGGCAGTTCGATCTGGTCAGAACAGGCGCGGTTGCGCCGACAGGCTGGTTGATTTTTTGCGGAGCCCATCTCGTCTGCGTGGTGGTGGCGATCGTCATGGTGGCGCTCTGGCGATCTGCCTGCATCCCGCAAGGTGAAGGTAAAGACGGTGAGACCAGTGCGCCGCTCGAGATCCTGATCTGGCCTTTCTTTCTGGCAACCTGGATCGCGCCGATGGCGATGAACGTTCTTGTCTTGGCCACGGACGAAGTCCTGTCTTTGCTGGCCGATCTGATCGGGTTGAGGTTTGCCGGTCTATGGATCTTTCTCGCCCAGTTGCGTCCTGTCTATTTTGGAATGGCGCAAATGGCCCTGTCGTCGCTCCTAATCCCTTTCCTTGTCTTCGCCTATGTCCGACATAACAGAAGCGTGATCCGCTCCGGTGCGCCGGTGACGCTGATCGCGACCATCATCGCGTTGATCCACATCGCATTTTTGGTCGCTTCGGAGGCTCTGGCTTGGAACTGGGGAATTTCAGTGAGCGGAATGGATCTGATCGCAGTTACGCTGACCATACTTGGCTTGCGCAATGGTAATGTATTCAAAGTCGCAGGTGCCGCGCCTGCAAGAGCTTGATCCCTGCCGGCGCAACGGCGATCGCAGTCATGCAGATCGCGAAAATGATACCGATGACGGTTCTGCCATATTGTTCGTCGCCGGATTGACCGCCATCAGGAATGGTGGGTTCCGTCCGCCCCACACCTTAACAAACCACTGACAGGGTAGTTTTCCTTAGCGGTTCATTAACCATGAATTCCTAATCCTTGGCCATCTTCTCGACTCACCAAGGACACAATTCATGTCGATCTCCCGCCGCGGCCTGATGTTCGGCCTGCCGCTGTTCCTCGCCGGATGCAGCGCCACGACCTACAATGCCCAGACGAACTATGCCGCGCTGCCGAACGAACAGTTCCCGATGAAGCAGGTGCCGATCGACAAGATCAATCCGGACCTGCGCCGTCAGGAAGTCGCTTATGCGTCCGCCTATGCGCCGGGCACCGTCGTCGTCGATACGCCGGCACGCCGCGCCTATTTCATTCTCGGCGGTGGCCGGGCGATCCGTTACGGCGTCGGTGTCGGTCGCGCCGGTCTGGCGCTGGCAGGCGATGCCTATGTCGGGCGCAAGGCCGAGTGGCCGACATGGACCCCGACCGCCAACATGCAGCGCCGCGAAGAGCGTTACCGCAAGCTCGCCGGTGGCATGCCGGGTGGCCCCAACAACCCGCTCGGCGCCCGCGCGATCTATCTCTATCGCGGTGGCAACGACACGCATTTCCGTATCCATGGCACCAACCAGCCGGAATCGATCGGTCATGCCATGTCGAGTGGTTGCATCCGCATGATGAACCACGACGTCATCGATCTCTATGCCCGCATCAATACCGGTGCCAAGGTCGTTGTGCTGCAGGCGACCGCCTGATCTTTGGCAATTCCTGATGAGAGGCCCGTCGGCACCCCGGCGGGCTTTTTGCGTTTCAGCGTAATTTCCAGGCAACCACCATCAGGCCGCCGATGACGGTGATATGTTCGGCGACAACATGGAATTCCATCGTGCGCATCGGCTCCTCCATCGTCCAGAAGTGATGGACGAGCGGAATGGTGAGCGCCGTAAAGACGCCGAGCGCACCCGCACCCAGCCATGTCCAGCGGTTGAGGATCACCAGAAGCGAGCCGCCGATCTGCACGATGATGGTGGCGATGTTGAAGGCGACCGCCGGCTCCAGCCCGAAATGCGCCATCTCCGCCACGCCGGCCGGGAAATCGATCAGCTTGGAAAGCCCACTGCCCCAGAAGGCGAAGGTGAGCAGGGTGCGCGCCAGATAACCGAACCACGTCGCGCCGGTCAGCGCGTTGATCGGATTGCCAAAATTGTTGGTCTGTGTCGTTGCCATGATATTTCCCCCTCAGACAGTGACGGGGAAATATGACTCGCTACCGACAAATGATAAAGTGTACTTTTGAAAGATGCACCTTAATCGTGTGTTGTATCAGAAACCCGACAGTACCAGCTTGCCGCGGGTCGTGCCACTTTCGAGCAGCGCATGCGCCTTTTTCAGGTTTTCCGCGTTGATAGGCCCGAGCACATCCGAGAGGGTGGTGCGGATTTTTCCGGCATCCACCAGTTCGGCCACATGGGTCAGCAGCTTGTGCTGTTCGATCATGTCTGCGGTCTGGAAAACCGGCCTTGCGAACATCATCTCCCAATGCACCGACAGGCATTTGCGCTTGAACGGGCGCAGGTCGATGACATCGGCGCTGTCGTCGATCAGCGTAAAGCGGCCCTGCGGCGCAATCAGTTCCAGCGCGTTGGAAAGGTGCTGGTCGGTCTGAGTGATGGAAAAGACAAAACCCGGCTGGCCGATCGCCATTTCGGCAATCTGGGGCGCAAGCGGTTTTGAATGGTCGATGACATGGTGGGCGCCGAGTTCGCGCACCCAGTCCTGTGTTTCCGGCCGCGAGGCGGTGGCGATCACGGTGACGTCGGACAATTCGCGCAAAAGCTGGATGGCGATCGAGCCGACCCCACCGGCGCCGCCGATCAGAAGCACGGCGTTCCATGCGCCTGCCACCTTGTCCTGAACCTTCATGCGGTGGAACAGCGCTTCATAAGCGGTGATCGCCGTCAGCGGCAGGGCGGCGGCTTGCTCGAAACTCAGCGTTTTCGGTTTCAGGCCGACGATGCGCTCATCGACCAGATGGAATTCCGCATTGGTGCCCTGCCGGTTGATCGCGCCGGCATAATAGACCTCGTCGCCGGGCTGGAACAGTTTGACGCCGGGGCCGACGGCTTTCACCACGCCGGCCGCATCATAACCGAGCACCTTGTACTGGCCGGGTTCGACCACGGCATTCTTGCGGGTCTTGGTATCGACGGGATTGACGGAAACGGCGCGGATTTCGACCAGCAGGTCGCGATCCTGTGGTTCCGGCACCGGCAGCTCGATGTCGAGAAGGGCAGTGTCCGATGTGATGGGCTGGTTCTGGTTGAAACCGACGGCGCGCATTGCTGTCTCCTGCATCTGGTGTGGAGAAGAACATGGCGTCTGGTTCATTAGGCTGCAAGGCGTATGGCAGGACTATCGGTCCTGCCATACGCGGCTATTCATCTCAGGCGGCCGTTGCCGTTTTCTTTTCCAAAGCCATGGAGGCCAGGAAGACGGCAAAACCGCCGGCCGACAGGAAGGCGCCGACATAACCGGTGGCGGCAAAACCCCAGCCGAGCGCAATCACCGAACCGCCCAGCCAGGCGCCGAGCGCGTTGGCAATGTTGAAGGCGGAGTGGTTGGAGGCGGCAGCCAGCGTCTGCGCGTCGGCGGCGACATCCATCAGCCGCGTCTGCAGGGCAGGGCCTGCGGCAAAACCGCAGCCGATCAGGAATACGCAGATGCACAGGACGACCGGATATTGCGCGGCAAAACCGAACACGCTCATGACAACGATGTTGAACAGCATCGTGCCGCCGATCGTGCCGGTAAGCGACACATCGGCCATGCGCGAGCCGACGATATTGCCGACATTCATGCCGATGCCGAACAGCGCGAGCACGACCGATACCATGGCGACCGGCATGCCGGCCGTTTCTGTCGTGGTCGAGGCGATGTAGGAAAACACCGAGAACATGCCGCCGAAGCCGACCGCGGCGATGCCGAGCGTCAGCCACACCTGGCCACGCGCAAAGGCCGAAAGTTCGCGCTTGATGCTGGCACCTTCCGAGACTTTGTCGCGCGGCTGAAAATACCACAGGAGCGCAACGGTCAATGCGCCGATGAAGCCGACCAGATAGAAGGCGGCGCGCCAGTTCAGCCACTGGCCGAGAATATTGGCGATCGGCGTGCCGACCAGCGTGGCGATGGTGAGGCCGAGCATGACGCGGCCGACGGCGCGGGCCCGTTTGTTGGGCGGCACCATGGAGGCGGCCACCAGTGCGGCCACGCCAAAATAGGCACCATGCGGCAGGCCGGTGATGAAACGCAGCGCGGTAAAACTGTAGAAATCCGGCGCCATGGCGCTCAGAATGTTGCCGATGGCAAACACGCTCATCAGCGACAGAAGCAGGCTGCGCCGGGTCATCTTGGCGGCAGCCACGGCAATGATCGGTGCACCGACGACGACACCCAGCGCATAGGCGCTGATCACATGGCCGGAAACGGGAACGCTGACGCCGTATGTTTTTGCGACGTCCGGCAGCAGGCCCATGATGACAAACTCACCGGTACCGATGCCGAACCCTCCCACGGCAAGGGCAATTTCGATGAGGATGATGGCGAGCGGCGACAAGGCCAAGGCTTCGCCGCGAACAGATTCGGGTTTATGCATGGAAATATCGGTCATGTTTTTAAGGTGATTGCGAAACGCAAAAAGAACGGGCGAAACCGGAAACCGGCTTGCCCGCGCTGGAGGTGTAGATCATCAAGATGATCTTGATGTAAAGCTAACATAGGATTTCGCGTTGCGGTAGAGCAGAACGAAATGAGTTTTTGCAATCACGCAATTGTGTGACTTCTTTGCAAGTCAGCTTTTTGTCAGCGTTGATCTTGCTAAGTGCATGCCTCGCAACCAATTTCCTGCTGAGCCGTTATCGGCAGCCTGTCCACCTGAAAGAAATTCATGAAACTCGTAGCCATCTTCAACCGCGACGGCGGCACCTTTCGAACCACCGACATGGTGGCCTATGCCGAACGCGCGGAAAAGATCTTTCGCGATGCGGGGCACGAGATCGATTGCCGCGTGGTGGCCGGCAAGGAGATTATCGATGCGATGGAAAGGGCGGCGGATGAACCCGGCGTCGAGGGCCTGATCGCCGGCGGCGGCGACGGCACCATTTCGGCGGCGGCGGCGATTGCATGGCGGCATGGTCTGGCGCTCGGCGTGGTGCCGGCCGGCACGATGAACCTGTTTGCCCGCTCGCTGAAACTGCCGCTCGACATCTTTTCGGTGCTCGACGTGCTGGCGAATGGCGAAGTTCTGCATGTCGATATCGCCAGCGCCAACGACCGCACCTTCATCCACCAGTTTTCCGCCGGCATGCATGCGCGCATGGTGCGTTACCGCAATTCGATGAATTTCGCCTCGCGACTGGGCAAGATCAGGGCAAGCACGCGTGCTGCCATGGGTGTCGTCTTCAATCCGCCAGTGTTCGAGATGGAGTTCAAGACGGAAGGGCAGGACGGCAAGCACAAGGTTTCGGCAATCTCCGTGTCCAACAACGAGTTCGGCCGTGATGCGCTGATGTATGCCGACGACCTGACCGGCGGCAAGCTGGGTTTTTACCTCGCCGAACCGCTGACGCCGCCGACGGCCATGAAGCTGTTTCTCGACATTCTGCGCGGCCGGCTGAAGGAAAACCCGGCGGTGACGGCGATGACGGCGACCTCGATCGAACTGCATTTTCCCAAAAGCCGCCATGACGTGCGCTGCGTTATCGATGGCGAACTTCTGCCGATGGCGCGCGACGTGCATCTGAAGATCCATGCCGGCGAATTGAAGGTTCTGGTGGCTCCGCAGACGGTGTGAACGGCTGTGCTCACTTTGCGCCAGATGAAAACTTGTAGTCGACTTTAAGCCTGCCTTAAGCACGCGAGCCTAGCCTTTCCCCATCCTCACGGGGATATTTTGATCAGGCAGGAGGCATGACCGCCTCTTTTTCCTGTCCGGATGTTAACGGGCGAGCACGATGGGTATTGCGTATAATTCGATGTTTTCATCGGGCACGACGGCAGTCGAACCTGATTTTATCTTTGAACTTCCCGATTTTACCGCGAGCTGCGAGGATGCCAGGGCCGGCATTGCCACCGTCTTTTCAGTGCGCAGCGATCTCTGCAGCAAGCTGGAGCTGAAGGTTCGCGACCTCAAGCGCCGCAACCCGCGCATGCCGAAACGGCAGGTGTCGCATCTGGCGCTCGTGGAGCTGATCACCGAGGAACGGGACTGCTTTCCGCCGCAGGAATTCGTTCTCCAGACCGATCTCGGCGATGGCGCAATTGCCATCGATACGATCGCATCCGCCGAAAAACTGCGTGCCAAACGTCTGCTGGCGGAGATGATGGAAACACCGGCGGAAACCGCGGAACGGCTGGCCGTGCGCGAGGCGCGGACGGATGCGTTTACGGTAAGGGCGCATGGGCAGATCGTGTCGGCGCTGTTGTTTGGGCGGGAGTGAGCGGGGGCCGCAAACAACTGCGCTTTTTCCGAGATTGTATGGAAAGAGGTTTCCCGCGCAGGTATATCAAGCGATAAACCGTGCTTGCTCCGTTTTTAGCCCTATATGATAGTATATCCTGATTTTTCAGGAGATATGCGGGAATGCCTTCTACACGTATCGAGACCCGTAGCGGGTGGATAGGCGAGCGCAAGCAGGATCTGATAGAAGCTGTGCAGAGAGCACTGGTTTCAGCCCTGAAAATTCCTGAGCATGACCGCTGCGTGCGTCTGCTGGAATATGATGAGGATTCGATCATAACGCCGCCGGGCAGGGGGCCGTCCTATCTTGTGGTGGAAGTGACGCTTTTTTCAGGACGCACGACGGACGCCAAACGCCGGCTTTACACGACACTTGTCGAAGAACTCGCCGCATTTGGCGTTCCAGCCGGTGACATCAAGACCATTCTTGTCGAAGTCCCTGCCGAGAGCTGGGGCCTCAAAGGGCTTCCTGCCAGCGAGCTTGATCTCGGTTACAAGATAGACGTCTGATAAAAGTACCTGCTTGTCACACCCGCGGCAGATAAGTCCGGTAATCGAAGTCGCTCACCGTGCGCAGATAGGCGATCGCCTCCTTGCGCTTCGTATCGCCATAAAGCTTCTGATAGCGCTCGCCAAACACATCGCGGATGAACGGCGAGGCGGAAAAATCCTCGACGGCGGTGAGAAAGTCGTGGGTCAGCCTTTTCGTGCCTTCGGGTACATCTTTCCCCGGTTCGGTCATCGGGCCGGGATCGAGCGTGTTTTCGAGGCCCAGCAGCATGCCGCCCAATATGGCCGCCAGCAGCAGATAGGGATTGGCATCGGCGCCGGCGACGCGGTGTTCGATACGGGCGCCCGGTCCATCGGTTTCCGGCAGACGGATGGCCGTGCCGCGATGGCCGATGCCCCAGTCGATATCGACCGGCGCGAACGAACCCGGCTGAAAACGCCGGTAGGAATTGGCAAAGGGCGCAAAGATCAGCTGCGCATCGCGCATCGTGTCGAGCATGCCGGCGGTGATCGATTTCAAAAGCGCCGGATCGCCGCCTTTGGCATCGAGGATGTTGTTGCCGTCTGCGTCGAGAATGCTGGCGTGGACGTGCAGGCCGGAGCCGGCGTGCTCGCCATAGGGCTTGGCCATGCAGGTGGATTTCAGTCCGTGTTTTTTGGCGGCCTGTTCGGCGATGCGTTTCAGGTAAAGGCAGTCGTCGGCGGCGGCCAGCGCATCGGCGCGGTGTTTCAGGTTGATCTCGAACTGGCCGGGGCCGAATTCGGCAGTGGTGGCATCACCCGGAAGCTTCATGGCCTCGATGTATGAGCGCACGGTTTGCAGATAATCGTCGAGCGCATCAGTTGCGCGCATGTCGTAGAGCTGAAAGCCGTTCGGCTCCTCGCGGTATTGCAGGCTCTTTGGCGGCTGCGGTTTGCCGGTCTCGCGCCAGTCATCCTCGACCACGTAAAATTCCAGCTCGGTGGCAACGACCGGTTTCAGGCCGCGTGCCTCGTATTTCGCAACGACCGAGGCGAGGATGGCGCGCGGATCCATGAAGCTGGGCTCGCCGCTGAGTTCATGCATGGTCGCAAGCACTTGGCTCGAGCCTTCCGGCGCCCATGGCATGGGCACATGGCTGCGTTTGTCGGGAATGCAGGTGCCATCAGGATCGCCCAGCGCCAGCGACAGTTGGGTGATGTCGTCATTGTCATCGCCCCAAATATCCAGCGATTGCGTCGAGGCCGGCAGCCGCACCGCTCCGGCCCACACCTTGTCGGCGGCGTCAGTCGGAATGCGTTTGCCGCGCAGATCGCCGTTCATGCCGACGATCAAAATCTCGATGCGGGAATTCTGGGTATCGGAAGCCATGCGAAAACCGTCAGTCAACTGTTGCGGAGACCCGTTGGTAGCAATTAAGAATCCTCTGCACAATCATGAGACGGAGTCCGCCGTGACCGCAAAACTGTCCAATCTCGCCGCCATCGATGCCGCCCACCATATGCATCCGTTCAATAAAATGACTGAGCTGAACGAGAAGGGCGCGCGGGTGATCGCCCGCGGCGAGGGCGTCTATATCTTTGATGGTACGGGGAAGAAATATCTGGATGCCTTTGCCGGCCTGTGGTGCGTCAATGTCGGGTATGGCCGCCGCGAGATCACCGATGCGGTGGCGCGGCAGATGCAGGAACTGCCCTATTACAACACCTTCTTCGGCACCACGACCGAACCGGCGACGCTGCTTGCCCAGAAGGTCACCGAACATGCCGGGCCGAACCTCAACCGCGTGTTCTTCACCAATTCCGGCTCCGAGGCGACCGACACATGGTTTCGTCTCGCGCGCGTCTACTGGAAGGCGCAGGGGAAAGCCGAAAAGGTGCAGGTGATTGCCCGTCGCAACGGTTACCATGGCTCGACGGTTGCCGGTGCCTCGCTCGGCGGCATGAAGCTGATGCACGAACAGGGCAATCTGCCCATCGAAGGCATCCACCATATCGGCCAGCCCTACTGGTATGCCGAGGGCGGCGATCTTTCGCCCGAGGATTTCGGGTTGAAGATGGCCCGCGAACTGGAAGCAAAGATCGACGAACTCGGCGAGGACAAGGTGGCCGCTTTCGTCGCCGAACCGGTGCAGGGGGCGGGCGGCGTCATCGTGCCGCCAAGCACCTATTGGCCGGAGATTGCCCGCATCTGCAAGGCGCGCAACATTCTACTGATCGTCGACGAGGTGATCTGCGGTTTCGGGCGTCTCGGTGAATGGTTCGGCCACCAGTATTTCGGCGTCGAGCCGGACATGGCGCCGATCGCCAAGGGCCTGTCCTCCGGTTATCTGCCGATCGGCGGTGTTCTGATCAGCGACCGCGTGGCCGATGTTCTGGCGCAGGAAGAAATCCATCACGGCTATACCTATTCCGGCCATCCGGTGGCGGCGTCTGCTGCGCTCGCCAATCTCGCCATTCTCGAAAACGAGGGGCTGGTGGAACGGGTGCGCGACGATATCGGCCCCTATTTCGCAAAAGCCTGGAAAAGCCTCGAGGATCACGACGTGGTCGGCGAGGCGCAGGTGGCGGGTCTGATGGGCGGGCTGCAGCTTTCGCCCGACAAGACCGTTCGCGCCCGTTACGCCAAACCGGACGATGCCGGCGTGCTGGTGCGCAACCATTGCCTGGAAAACGGTCTGGTGATGCGCGCCACCTCGGATCGCATGCTGGCTTCACCGCCGCTGGTGATCAGCCATTCGGAAGTGGACGAGATGATCGACAAGCTGCGCGGCGGGTTGGACCATTTGCGCGAAGCAAGAATGGGGTGAGGGAGAGCCGGCCTCGAAAACCTATTGAGCCGGCACCCACATATAGCCGAAAGTTGCGGTCTTGCCGCCGCCGGAAAACTGATAGGGCACGGTCATGGTTCTGCCCGGCGCGGTGAGCGCATTGCCGCTTTCTCGAAGCACGTTCAGCACGGCTGATGGTGCTGACTGTGTCGCCGCGTCCGGGTCTTCGCCGGTCCAGAGCACCAGCGTGCTGCCGGCTGCGGGTGCCACCGCGCCTTTTCTCAACGCTGCGTCTTCCGGCAGACGCAGTAACGCGTCCGGCAGGAGAATGCGTGCGGCACCGCCGAGAGCCGTGCTGTCGGTCAGTATGACGGTCGGTCGCTGATTGCCGTTTTCGGCCAGAACCCGTTCGACGAAAGCGCGGTAGGGGATCGTTTCCCTGCCATATTTGCCGAAATACGGCGCGACAATGTTGGCCGCCGCCAGATAGATGATGAACAGGGTGGCAACGCTCATGACGGCAATCGTCAGCCTTTTCAGGCCTGTCCGCGCCTCGACGCCAGCCGCATCGAGTTTCAGGCAGACATAAAGCGGAAACAGCATGAGGAAGGGTGCGAGCCATTTCTGGCGGATGCTGCTGGCGCCGAAGCCAAGTGCAATAAGCGCAACGATCGCAAGACAGGCAAGAAGCGTGATGCCCGTCAGCCGGGTCCAGCGGTTTTCCGCCTGCGATGCGGAGCGAATCTGGCCGGGAAAGGCGATGGCGAAGAAGATCAGCGTGGGCACGGCGCCCTGAAGCGCCGAAGTGATGATGGAGAGCAGGCCTTCGACGCGATCCAGCAGGGCGTTGCCATTGCCATCTTCGCGCATGGCCGAGATCGTGCCGGCGGTGGCGGTATCGACATTATTCAGAACCCACACCATGTGCGGCAGACAGATCAGCCCGGCGATGACCAGCGCCGGGACAAGGCGCCAGTCGAGCACGCGCTTGCGCAGGTCTGCATCCGCAAGCGCTGCAATGATGGCCGCGGTAGGCAGGACCACAAAATTGTATTTGGTGATGATACCAAGCCCGACGACCACGCCTGTGGCCAGATAGGCGATGAGGCTCGGCCGCGTCAGCGTGCGGAAAAAGGTCAGCAGGAACAGCGCGACGAAACAGAAGAGCGCGACGGCATGCGTCAGGTCACGCTGCACCATCACGATGATCGCCGGCATGGTCAGCACACCAAGCATGGCGGCGGTCGCCATGTCGCGATCCTTCAGCAGCGTGCGCGCAGCAAGTCCGAAGATGATGCAGGTCAGCGCAAGCAGCAGGTTCTTCAGCAGCGACAGGCCGAGGATGGAGGGCCCCAGCAGCTCGAACATGCCGATCTGCAGCCAGTTGTAGAAGGGCGGCTGGCGGCTGTAACCCATCAGCAGGTATTGCGACTGAAAGACCTGCTCTGCCTCATCCGGTTGAAGCGCGTCCGAGCGCACGAGGCGCAGGATCACCGAAAGCGCGAAATAACCGAGGATCAGCCACAGGATGACCGATGGTCGCGCGAGGAAAGATGAGGGTTTAGCCGTTGCGCTGGTCGCTGCCATAAACTTCCCTGACGATATAGCTGAGCGTGCTGTCGTCACGATAATAAACACGTGCCATCATCTCGGCGAGAATGCCGGTGGTGATCATCTGTACCGAAGACAGGAACAGCATGACGCCAATGAGGAACAGCGGCCGCGTGCCGATATCGTTGCCGAGGATGAACTTGTCGAAGCCGAGATAGGCAAGGATGATCGCCGAAATGGCGCCCAGCCCAAGACCCAGCGAACCGAAGAAATGCCCCGGCCGCGCCTTGAAGCGCATGAAGAACATCACCGACAACAGATCGAGGATCACGCGAAAAGTGCGCGAAATGCCGTATTTGGAGGCGCCATGTTCGCGGGCATGGTGGGTCACCGGCATCTCGCCGATGCGCGAGCTCGGCACCACGCCGGCCACCCAGGCCGGTATGAAACGGTGCATTTCGCCCATCAGCTGCACCTGCTTGATGATCGAGGCGCGGTAGATTTTCAGCGAACAGCCATAGTCGTGCAGGCGCACGCCGGTGATGCGGCCGATCAGCCGGTTGGCGATCCATGACGGGATTTTTCGCAGCACCAGACCGTCCTGCCGGTTCTTGCGCCAGCCGACCAGAAGGTCGAGTTCGCGGCGCTCCAGTTCCGACACCATCTGCGGAATGTCCTTCGGATCGTTCTGAAGATCGCCATCGAGCGTGGCGATCAGACGGCCGGCGGCCTGGTTGATACCGGCCTGCATGGCGGCCGTCTGGCCGAAATTGCGTTGCAGCGCGACGATCTTCAGATCGAGACCGGGCTGCCCGACAGAAAGACGGGCGTTCGCCAGCGTCGCATCGGTCGAGCCGTCGTCAACGAGAATGAGTTCCCACGGACAGTCATACGCGGTCATCGCTTCGCGCACGCGGGCAATCAGCGGGCCGACGCTTTCCTCTTCGTTGAAGATCGGCACCACCAGCGACAGTTCGACCGGTTCAGCCGAGGTTAGCCGGGACTGGATCGATTCTGCTGTTGTCGCCACTCTGTCTTTCTCCTAAAGCTCGGCTTTCGGGCATGATTGCGAAAGACGCCGCAAAAGCCGAAACATGAGGCATCCTCTATATGAAGAACGATCCGGTTGCCAGCCAAGGCCCGTGGATAATCCGCAACGCCATGTGGCTCGGTACGGTGGCGATCATCCTTGCCTACGCGCTGTTCATCGAATGGTTCTGGGGCTGGCTGGTGATCGTCGAGCGTTGGCAGAAGGCCGGCTGGGGTGCGGCGGTGCTGGCCATCGTGCTGCTGCTGACCACCTATGTTCTGCGCACCTGGCGTATCTACGATTATTTCCCGGCCGAAACGATGGGGCGTTTCGGCGTGTTGTTGCGGTTGGTGCAGGTCCACAACCTTCTGAACGTGATGATGCCGTTTCGCACAGGGGAGGCGAGCTTTCCGCTGCTGATGCGGCGTGAATTCGACGTGCCGCTGGCGCGCTCCACCTCTGCGCTTCTGGTGATGCGGCTGTTCGACCTGCATGCGCTGCTGGCCGCCGCCGCCGTCGGCAAAGCCCTTTCCATGTATTCGCAAGGTTATGGCGGCTGGGTGTGGCTGCTGTGGCTGACCTTTCTGGTGCTGCCGGCGATTGCCTTTGCGTTGCGCGGCCGGGCGGTCGAGATGCTGGCAAAAATCCTGCCATCGAGCGGCAAGGGCGCCAAACTGGAGCGGCTTGTCGAAGAAGCTGCCGCCGGCCTGCCTGCCAACAACGCTGCCTTCGCCCGCGCCTGGGGCGCGACGCTGGTCAACTGGTTCGTCAAGGTGGCGGTTCTTGCCTGGGTTCTCGTGTTGCTATGCGGGCTTGACCTCGGTGCGGCCTTCGGCGGCGGGCTGGGTGGCGAGCTGTCTTCCGTGCTGCCCGTGCATGCGCCGGCCGGTGTCGGCACCTATCCGGCCGGCATCACCGCCGGCGCCATCGCCTTTGGGGCGCCGACCACAAAGGCGGCGCTGGAAACTCTGGGGCAGGCTGCGGTCAACGCCCACCTGCTGATCATCATGTCCTCGCTGATCGGTACGGCGCTGTCACTCCTGGTGGCGCGTGGAGCCAAAGCAGGCGGCTGATCAGGCGAGTTGTTTATACGCAATCGTCGAGCAGGATCGCGATATTGCGAAGGTCTGTGGCTGTAGTCTGTCGAAGCTTTCGAACCAGACGTTCATCAGCTGTCACGAACTGGCATTCCTCCTGTCGCGCCAAGGCCAGATACATACAGTCGTAAGCGGGATGATCCAGCGCGAATGCTAGTTCTGCTGCCTCTGTAATCAGCGACCTCATTTCAACGAACTCTATGCCGGTGCTTTCGATGAGCATGGCTGCAAACCGGCCTTCGAGGGCCGAGAGTTCACTGCGGCGTACCTTTTTCCATAGGATATTTGCGCATTCGGCCAGCATCAGTTCGGGTGCCATCAGCCTTGAGTTGCGGCGAAGGGCCAAGGCCTTGTCCGTGCCCGCCTCGTTAACGACCCATTTGATGGCAACGCTGGCGTCCACAACGAAGGGCGTCATCGCTCATCGCGTCCCTCTCGCATCAGCACTTCGGAAGGTGTGTGCTTTCGTCCGGCCGTCAGCGCCCTAAATTCCTCCGCCAATGTTTCGAATGTCGGACTGCTTTGATGTCGGCCATGCCAGCCCATGCCGCGCATGTCTTCAATTGCCTGCATGCGCGCATGGTTCTTGGCCAGAATGCGCAACGCTTCTTCTACGGCGGCAGCATCGGAAAAGCCGGTGATTTCTTCGGCGTTTCTGACCAATTCATCGTCAAGTTTCACGGATCGGGTCATCTGGAGCCTCCATAGGCTCCAGATGATACGCCGCAATCAGGACAATGTCACTGGAACGCCGTCTCGTAGAAGCTTCTCAGCTTGCGCGAATGCAGGGTCTCCGTCGGCATTTCCGCCAGTTTCTGCACCGCACGGATGCCGATCTTCAGATGCTGGCTGACCTGCGTCTTGTAGAAGGCCGTCGCCATGCCCGGCAGTTTCAGCTCGCCATGCAGCGGCTTGTCGGAAACGCAGAGCAGCGTGCCGTAGGGTACACGGAAGCGGAAACCGTTCGCGGCGATGGTGGCCGATTCCATGTCGAGCGCGATGGCGCGGGCTTGGCTCAGGCGTTTGACCGGGCCGGCCTGGTCGCGCAGTTCCCAGTTGCGGTTGTCGATGGTGGCGACGGTGCCGGTGCGCATGATCCGCTTCAGCTCAAAACCCTCGAAGCCGGTGATCTCTTCCACCGCATCTTCCAGCGCCTGCTGCACTTCGGCGAGTGCCGGGATCGGCACCCAGACCGGCAGGTCGTCGTCGAGCACGTGGTCCTCGCGCATATAGGCATGCGCCAGAACGTAATCGCCCAGACGCTGGCTGTTGCGTAAGCCCGCGCAGTGGCCGACCATCAGCCAGGCATGCGGGCGCAGCACGGCGATATGGTCGGTGATCGTCTTCGCATTGGAGGGGCCGACGCCGATATTGACCAGCGTGATACCGGAATGATCGTCCTTCTTGAGGTGATAGGCCGGCATTTGCGGCAGGCGGCCGACCGCTTCCGGAGCGGAGGCAGCGCCGGCCGGGGTGATGATGTTGCCCGGTTCGACAAAGGCCGTGTAACCTTCGCCACCATTGGCCATCATGTCCCGCGCCCAGGCGGTGAACTCGTCGATATAGAACTGGTAGTTCGTGAACAGCACGAAGTTCTGAAAGTGGTCGGCGCCGGTTGCGGTGTAGTGTGCAAGGCGGGCCAGCGAATAATCGATACGCTGGGCGGTGAACGGGGCAAGCGGCGCCGGTTCGCCCGGCAGCGCCTCGTATTCGCCATTGGCGATCAGGTCGTCCGTATTGTTGAGATCCGGCGTGTCGAACAGGTCGCGAAGCGGATGGTCGGCCAAGGCGCTGTTGCCCGAAGCTTCGACATAAGCGCCTTCACCAAAGGCGAAATGCAGCGGGATCGGCGTGGTCGATTCCGAGACGATGACCGGCACATGATGGTTGCGCATCAGAAGGTCGAGCTGTTCGACGAGATAGTGCCGGAACAGCTTTGGGCGGGTGACCGTGGTCGTATAGACGCCCGGTGCCGAAACATGGCCATAGGAGATGCGCGAATCGATATGGCCGAAACTCGTGGTTTCGATGCTGACCTGCGGATAGAAGGCCCGGTAACGCCCGGCAACCGGTGCGCCGTGGGCGAGCGACTGAAACGCGTCGATCAGGAAGGCCGTGTTGCGTTCATAAAGGGCGATGAGGGCATCGACGGCCTGTTCGGCATCGTCGAAAACCTGCCGTTCGGCGGCAGCGGGGGAGATGCAGGTCATGGGGGTGATCGTCTTTATCCGTTTGTTCATGCAGCACTATAATACGCTGCGCGTCACAAGCGAAAGACATCTGTTTCATGGTTTGTGACATGAATCCGAAGCGGCTTCGGGACCATCGGTTGGAATGACGCCCGCGTGATGGAACATCAAGTCTGCGTCAGGGCAGCGAAAACCTCGGCGCTGCACCGGAACGGCCGGCGTTTTCCTTCGTTCGATCTTCACAGTCCATGACAGTGACGTCCGGGGCGATTGAAGAGGAACAAGCCGATGAAATTTGTATCATCCGTTTCCATGGCCGCTCTCGCGCCCAAGGCACCGTCCACCGCCGAAGCACTGGTGCCCTTGGGGGCCGCAGCCGCTGGTGATGGCGTCACCGTCGTTCATGTCGCGCTGTCATCCAGTGCTGATCCGCAGCTTCCGCGTTTTCCGGACCAGACCCCGGAGGCTATGGCGGCGGCACAGAAACAGATCGCTAATGACGCCGATCTGCTGAAGTCCTTGGAAAACCGCTCGATCAACCTCGATGACGTTGTCGCCATCGATCGCGTCGAGGATGGCGGTAGTATCATCTATGTCGGCTGATCCGGCTCAGAGCGAGGCCGTGCATCCGTAGGGCTGGGTGCAGAAAGCCTGCGCGTTCAGCCGCGATGTCGCCCCCTTGCCGTGATGGGTAACCAGCGCCGAAAAGGACAGGGCAAAAATGGCCATGATGAAGGCCAGGATCGTCATGCGTCTTGCAATGATGGTCATTTTGTTACCCCTTACGCGCCAAAGTGAAGCCATAGTGTCGCCATCAGGCTGAATGGTCACTGAGATGCGGGTTCATCCGGCATTCACAAGCGTTAACGCGATTTGCCTAGAGTTTGGCGGGCACCGCCTCCACAGCGCCCGCCGGATCAGGTCAGATCCGCGTCCAGGTCTGCGTCTTGCAGAGGATTTTCATCACGCAGCCCTTCATCCTCAGCGAATTGCCGGTGACGGCGCCGGAGCCGCTATAGGTCTTGTCATTGGCCGGATCGGTGATTTCGCCGCTATACGCGTCGCCCTTGCCATCCATCTTGCCGATCTGCTTGCCGGCATGTTTGCCGGTTTTCAGCGTCACGCAGAAAGCGCCGCCGCATTTGGCGATCTGTGCGGTCTCGCCGCTCGCGGTTTTCCAGTTGCCCTCGATCGGTTCGGCAGCCAATGCGCCGGATGCGCCGAGCATCAGCCCGGCCAGAACCAAGAAACGTTTCATGCAAATCTCCTCCTCAGAGCCGCCGGCGACAGGGCGCTGGCGACGTGTTCCTCCCAGCCGGCGATTGATAAACCGCAGGCACGATCAATTTAGCTTACGCGTACGTAAAGGTAAACTGTGAGGATCGGTGGGTTTGGCGGCCCGATTTGGCGCGCCGGAAGCCGCGGATTTTCGACGTTTTTCGTAGATGAAGAATTTCGCAACGGAATCCTTGGTGAACGAAGAGTCAATTTCGGCCTGTGAAATTTTCGTAAATTTTTATGCGGATCGCCTGTCTGTCAAGGGATGCGATGTTTAACAAAAAGCCAAGTTTACCAAGCGTTTGGACTTTGTTTGCATCGAATTAATCATGCATTTTAGGCGAATTTTGAAACCCGGCAGGCATATTGGGGTCATCAAACGAGCAGGGAAAACCTGCCGCCCGAGAGATCGAAAAGCCGCTCGAACGGTGATCGTCGGGGCCCCACGAGGGCAGATAAAACAGGGACTGCAACAACGACGACCGAAACAGGGATTAAGTCAGATGGCACGTTTTGAAATGCATGATACCGAACTGGCCGGCGCCGCCCATGCGGGTGGTGCCGACCGCGCCGAAACCTTTTGCGACATGGGCCTGATGTATGCGACCGGCCGCGGTTGCCCGGTCGATCTGGTCGCTGCCCACAAGTGGCTCAACATCGCCGCCATCAAGGGCTCCGACCGTGCCGCCGAACTGCGCGCCGATCTCACCCACCAGATGAGCAAGACGGAAATCGCGCTTGCCCTGCGCGCCGCTCGCGACTGGATGACCATGCACTGATGCACCCGTCTGTCGCATGACGCTTCAGACCGGACCCGGCTCTCTGAGAGTATGATGTGCAAATTCTAGAATGCTGCGGCGTCCTTGTTCGCCATGAAGGACGCACAAGGACGCCGCAGGGCATCGCATTTCACGATCAAAAGCAGAGAATAACAAACTTTCGACGTCACCAACTGGTCGCCCAAGAACCGGATTGACGTCACCCATTTGAGACCGTGACCGGCAGGAACAAGGCCGGCACGGTCTTTTGCTGTGATTTGGCTTTATGCCAGCGTCTTGAGGACCTGCGGCAATGCCGCTTCCAGAAGCGCCATATCCTTTTCCGTACCGGCGCTTATGCGAATGCAGCGGTTGAGCGGCGCCACGCCCGGCATGCGGATGAACACACCATGATCCATCAGGCCATCAACGATGGCGCGGGCATAGACACCATCGCGACCGCAATCGATGGCAACGAAATTGGTGGCGGAGGCGAGCGGCAGCAACCCATTGTCGCGAGCAATCTTGCCGATCCGGTCGCGTGAGGCCGAAATCTCGCCGATCACCTTTGTCAGATATGTCTGATCCTTGAGCGCCGCCAAGGCTGCTGCCGTGCTGATGCGCGCCATGCCGAAATGGTTGCGGATCTTGTCAAAGGCCTGCGCTGTGCCGGGCGTCGAGATGGCATAACCGATACGCGCGCCGGCCAGACCATATGCCTTGGAAAAGGTGCGGGTGCGGATGATGTTGGGCATATCGATAAGAGCTGCCATGGCGGGCGTGGCATCGGATGGCCCGGTCTCGCAATAGGCCTCATCGAGAATCATCAGGCAGGTTTCGGGCAGCGCTTTGGCGAATGCGACGATATCGTCTGCCGTGTGCCAGCTGCCCATCGGATTGTCGGGATTGGCGAAATAGACCAGCGGCGCGTTTTCGCGACGCACCAGGTCCAGCAACCCGTTCAGGTCCTCGCGGTCATCGACATAAGGCGTCGTTACCAGCCGGCCGCCAAAACCTGCGACATGGAAGTTGAAGGTCGGATAGGCGCCGAACGAGGTGACGACCGGAAAGCCGGGTTCGATCACCATGCGCACGATCAGGCCAAGCAGATCGTCGATGCCTTCACCGACAGCGATATTCTCCGGGCGGATGTGCAGATGCGCTGCGAGAGCCTGCTTAAGCTCGAAATTTTCCGGGTCGTTGTATTTCCAGGTATCGGTTGCCGCTTCCGCAATCGCCGTGATTACGGAGGGGGCAGGGCCAAAACCGTTCTCATTGGCGCCGATACGCGCCTTCACCATCAGTCCGCGATTGCGCTCGATCGCTTCCGGCCCGATAAAAGGCACGGTGGCGGGCAGGCTCTGGATCAGCGGGGTAAAGCGGGAAAAGGATGACTGGTCAGACATATACGCATTCCGGTTTGGCAAAAACCGGCACACAATAGGTCCAATTCGTGCGTGCGCAAGCGCATTCACCCGCTGCGACGACCTGTTCTGCCGACAGAATCACCCGTGGTCGGCGTCAAACCCCAGCCGGATGACGTGATGGAGAAATTCCGGGTCGATCAGCATGTTGAAACCGACCGTCAGCTTTTCTTCCTCGCGGCGGATCAGCGTGCAGCCGATCTCGTCGCGGATGCCGAGAATTTCCAGGAAGAAATGACCCGATACCTTTATACAGGGGCTGACTTCGAGCTCGGCGCCATAAATGGACATCTTGCGGATCAGGCAGCGCAGGTTCTGCTTGGTCGAAAGGTGATGCTCGACGAAAATGATCTTGCCGGGCCGGTCGATATCGAACTGCTCGTAGATCTTGTCGCGCGGAATGCCCGCATTCGGCGTGCTCGTTTTCGTCATGTTCGTCGCGCTCGGCGGCATGAGACCCTCCCTGGGCCCTGTCTTTTGACTATAGTCTACGGCGTTTCCGCTGATGCATATTGAAACGCATCGGTAAAATTTGAATGAGCGACGCGAATCCTCGCGTAACTGCACGTGAGCGGTCTTGAATGGCTATTGAGGCCGGAGCGTCTGTTGACGCCTTGGCGGTGCGGCTTTACCCCTGTCATCCGTTCGCACATGGCGGGCATATATATAGAGGGCATGACGTGAGTGCAGGCAGACTGGTAATCGTCGGGGCAGGGCAGGCCGGACTGGCGCTCGCGGCCAAGCTGAGAGCGCTGAAGGACATGCGGCCGATCACCATGCTCGGCGCGGAAGATGTGGCGCCCTACCAGCGGCCGCCGCTCTCAAAGAAATACCTGTCCGGCGAAATGGAATTCGACCGCCTGCTGCTGCGCGTGCCCGAATGGTTTGCCGAGAACGATGTTGACCTGCGTCTTTCCGCCTTTGTGGAGGAGATCGACCGCGATGCCAAAACCGTGACGCTGCAGGACGGATCGACAATCGCCTACGACACGCTGGCGCTGGCGACCGGTGCAACGCCCCGCACGCTGCCGGCCGAGATCGGCGGCGATCTCGAGGGCGTTTATGTGATGCGCGCCAAGCGCGATGCCGACCTTCTGGAAAAGGAAATGAAGGAGGGCCGTCGCCTGCTGGTGATCGGTGGCGGTTACATCGGGCTGGAGGCTGCGGCCGTTGCGAAGAAATTCGGGCTGGACGTGACGCTGATCGAAATGGCCGACCGTATTCTCAAACGCGTCGCCTCCACAGAGACTGCCGCCATCATGCGCGCCATACATAAGGAGCATGGTGTCGCCATTCTCGAAAACACCGGCCTGAAGCGGCTGATCGGCAAGGATGGCCGGGTGGCTGCGGCCGAACTGTCAAACGGCACGGTGATCGATGTGGATGCCGTCATCGTCGGCATCGGCGTGTCCGCCAATGACCAGCTGGCCGGTGATTGCGGGCTGGATGTCGGCAATGGCATCATCGTCGACGAATTCGCCCGCACATCCGATCGCTCCATCTATGCGGTCGGCGATTGCACAAGCCTGCCCTGGCGCGGCGCCCGCGTGCGGCTGGAATCGGTCCAGAACGCCATCGACCAGGCGGAAGCCGCGGCCGTGGTTATGACGGGCGAGGAGATCGCCTATGATGCAAAGCCGTGGTTCTGGTCGGATCAGTATGATGTGAAACTGCAGATCGCCGGCTTCAACCTCGGTTTCGACGAGACCGTGGTGCGCGAGGGTGCGCGTCCGGGCAGTGTTTCCGTCTGGTACTTCAAAGAGGGGCGGTTTGTGGCGGTCGATGCCATCAACGATGCCAAGGCCTATGCCACCGGCAAACGCCTGCTCGATCAGGGCCGCGAACCGAATCGCGATGTGCTGGCTGATTCCGCTGCCGACCTGAAGCTTCTTCTCGGCTGAAGTTTCGTCAGGGGCGTGGAAAAGCGCCCCTATAATAAGGAAATGTCGCGCAACGTCACAAAAGACCTTGCAATCGCGATTCTTCCCGAATAATCACCACGGCACCGGAGAGGTGGCCGAGTGGTCGAAGGCGCTCCCCTGCTAAGGGAGTATACCCGAGAGGGTATCGTGGGTTCGAATCCCATCCTCTCCGCCATCAAACGATTTTCCCATAAAAGATGACGTCAGACACAGACAGCCAGCAATCGGCCGTTTTGTTCCGATGGCACGTTGCGCCGGATGCATGGGTCGCCGCGTTCTAGCGATCAGGATATCGCGCCCCTCTGTCTTGCCATGACATTCGGTGGCGCATTTTCCACAACGCGACCCCTTCCGCGCGGCGATGGACGGATCCCCTATAAATTCAGGGGTCGGCGTTGCGGCCGGGAATCATGGCGCATTCCGTCTTTCCGTCCGATTCTCATGGCCGTCCACAGGGTAAAATCCCGCATTGCCGCCGCTAAGTGGCTGCTTCCCAATGCAATTGTTAAGGATTTGTAAAAATTGAACGATCCTCAACAGGCGTTTTGTGTCCTTTGCGCAACAGCGTGATTGGAAGCGGGGGTGATGAACCGCAAATCTCCCAGTTCAAGATTGCGTGCAGTGGCTGGTCGAGTATTTTCAATCTCGGAAGCGCGGCGGTGGATCGCACGTTTTCGAATACCGACGGGGATGGGGCAGGGAATGCTGTCCTTCAGCTATAAGAACCCAGACCCTTATGTAACTTTGACTGGAGGTCAAACATGAACATCAAGAGCCTTCTTCTCGGCTCCGCAGCAGCTCTCGCTGCTGTATCTGGCGCACAGGCTGCCGACGCTATCGTTGCTGCTGAACCTGAGCCCATGGAATACGTCCGCGTTTGCGACGCTTTCGGCACCGGCTACTTCTACATCCCGGGCACCGAAACCTGCCTCAAGATTGGTGGTTACGTTCGTGTACAGGTTGACGGTCGTTCGGACTTCGACGTGACCGGTCAGCTCGGTGGTTACCGCACCAACACCCGCGGTCAGTTGACTGTTGAAGCCAAGTCGGACACGGAACTCGGTACGCTTGGTTCCAAGATCACGCTGCGCGCCAACACTAACTCTGCTTCGAGCGACTTCTACCTCGAAGAAACCTACCTGGAAATCGGTGGCCTTCGCGTTGGTCAGTTCTACAACTACTTCGATAACGGTCTTCCGGGCGAAACCGTTCTTTCCGACGGTGGTCCTCTCGGCGGCGGTTACATCGGTGGCGACACCCTGAACAACTCCATTCGTTACACCTTCGATGGCGGCGCTTTCACGGCTTACGTTCAGGCCGACGCCTTCAACTCGCAGGCTGGTTGGAAGACCGATGGTTTCGTTAACGCTGATGGCGACTACGTTCGCGCCAACGACGGCGAAGTCGGTATCAACGGCTTGATCGCTGGCAAGTTCGGCGGCGTATCTGCTGACCTGTTCGCTGCTTACGATTTCGACGCTGAAGAAGCTGTTCTTGCTTCGACTCTGTCGGCTGAAATCGGCCCGGGCAAGCTCGGCGTCTTCGGCGTATACTCCTTCGGCGCTTCCCGCTATTGGGACTTCGCAGAATGGAGCATCGGTGCAGAATACGCGATCGCTGTAACCGAAAAGTTCTCGATCACCCCGGGCGCTCAGTACTGGGATAACATCGATTATGACGCAAGCGGTAGCTACACCGGTGGTGAGGCATGGCGCGTTGGCGTAACGGCTGACTACAAGATCACGCAGGGCCTGACTGCCAAGGCAACCGTCAACTACACCGACGTTGACCTCGGTAACGGCGTTGATGGCGACCGTTGGGACGGCTTCTTCCGTCTGCAGCGTTCGTTCTAATACCTGATCCGATGGCCCGCAGCCTAATGACTGCGGGCCGTTGCTGTTTTGCCACAAGCATTCTTTAAATACTCTAGGGCCCTCATGCTCTGGAGCGCTGCCTGTTGTAGTTGAATGCATTCCGACGATGCTAACCGCATCGGGAGAGCGAAATGGGCAAAGAAACCGGACATAAAGGGGAGCTTTCAGCGTTCCCTTCCTTCGGCAAGCCCTACGCTGTCAACTATCAGTTCAATGCCAGCGGTCCGAAAGTCGTAGCGTCCACCAGTCTTATTCGGCTCCTGGAACAGTACGCAGATATCCTCTGGGAAACAGGCAGTCATAAAGCCAATGTCCGAGCCTTCGTCGGGGAGCTGGACGAGATCTTGTTAGGTCACTCGTTCGACGCTTTCACGGATGAAATGGTAGATCGGCTCATTGGCGAATTACGCAAACGTGGCAACAGCAACGCGACCATCAATAGAAAGATGGCGGCGCTGAGCAAGCTGCTGCGGAAAGCGTTCAAAATGGGCGATATACACAGCCTTCCAGAATTCCGGCGCCAGAAAGAAAAGGCTGGCCGGATTCGATTCCTCGAATACGAAGAGGAGGATCGACTGTTCGCGGCGATAAAAGCAAAAGATGAGCTGTATTACGCCCTCTGTGTGTTCCTCGTTGATACAGGAGCGCGTTTGGGAGAGGGGATCGGGTTACACTGGAACGACATTTATGAAAATCGAGCCACCTTCTGGATTACCAAGTCGGGCAGAAGCAGGACTGTTCCGCTAACACCGCGAGCAGTCCATGTTGTCGGCCAACAGGCTGGCGCGAAAGATGGACCTTTTGCTTCCGTCGACCAGCAACGCTTTCGAAGCGTGTGGAACTCCGCCAAGGCAGACGTTGGGCTCGGTACCGACGAAAATGTAGTGCCGCACGTTCTAAGACATACATGTGCCTCGCGTCTTGTCAGGGGAGGCATAGATATACGCCGTGTTCAGATGTGGCTGGGACATCAGACGCTTCAGATGACGATGCGATACGCCCATCTAGCTTCTCACGATCTTGACGTCTGCGTGCCAATCCTGGAGCGGCGACCGTAAACCACAAATTTGATGCTCCAATTTTGACTGGAGGTCAAACATGAACATCAAGAGCCTTCTTCTCGGCTCCGCAGCAGCTCTCGCTGCTGTATCTGGCGCACAGGCTGCCGACGCTATCGTTGCTGCTGAACCTGAGCCCATGGAATACGTCCGCGTTTGCGACGCTTTCGGCACCGGCTACTTCTACATCCCGGGCACCGAAACCTGCCTCAAGATCGGTGGTTACGTTCGTACGCAGATCGACGGTCGTTCGGAATTTGCTGGCATTGATGGCGGCTACCGCACCAACACCCGCGGCAAGCTGCAGATCTCTGCCAAGTCGGACACCGAACTCGGCACGCTGGCTTCTATCATCAACATGGAAGCCAACACCAACGGTCTCAGCCAGGACTTCGTTCTGAAGGACACCTTCATTGAACTCGGCGGCCTGCGCGTCGGTTACTTCTTCAACTACTTCGATACCGGTCTTCCGGGCGAAACCGTTCTCGCTGACGGCCGTCCTGGCGACGTATTCGGTGGTGGTTTCGGCGCCAACACGCTGAACAACTCGATCCGTTATACCTTCGATGGCGGCGCTTTCCAGGCCTACATCCAGGCTGACGCGTTCAACTCGGAAGCTGGTTGGAAGACCGACCTCGCTGGTAACGACGACGAAATCGGCGTCAACGGCGTTATCGCTGGCAAGCTCGGCGCAGTATCGATCGACTTCTTCGCTGGTTACGATTTCGGCACCGAAGAAGCAGCTTTCGCTTCTACGCTGACCGCTGAACTCGGCCCGGGCAAGCTCGGCGTCTTCGCTGCCTACGCAACCGGCTCGAACAGCTACTTCGACGCTGCTGAGTGGACCGTTGGTGCAGAATACGCTATCGCTGTAACCGACAAGCTGTCGATCACTCCTGGCGCACAGTACTGGGACAACATCGTATTCGTCGGTGGCCAGCCTGAGGCTGGTGATGCATGGCGCGCTGGTGTAACGGCTGACTACAAGATCACCCAGGGCCTGACCGCCAAGGCAACCGTCAACTACACCGACGTTGACTCGGGCGCCGGTTCTGACGACCGTTGGGACGGCTTCTTCCGTCTGCAGCGTTCGTTCTAATCTGACCTTTCAGGTTTGATCGGAGAGCCCGGCCTTTGGCCGGGCTTTTCTGTTTGGGGTTGGTTAAGCTGTGTGTTTTGGCTGCGAGATGCGCCAAGCCGCGAATATCTGAAGCCGTTTCGGCCAAGTGATTCGAATCCATTAAAAATGAAGTGCTTCAGATTTTCGCCGGACACATATGCCGCGGGAAGGTGGATGTCGGTGAGCGTTTGGTCGTGTGTATGCTGCAATAAGTTGTGACATAAAAGTGACTCAACGCGCGCAACTATGTGGCGAAGGTGTTCTCTGCTGTTTGATTTGCTTGAAAGCAAAATATGCACATGTACGTTGTCCCGGTAAGAATGAATCGCCAAACGGGGAATGACCTATGAACATCAAAAGCCTTCTTCTCGGCTCCGCAGCTGCCCTCGCAGCCGTTTCCGGCGCCCAGGCGGCTGACGCTATCGTCGCTGCCGAACCGGAACCCATGGAATACGTTCGCGTCTGCGACGCGTTCGGCACCGGATACTTCTATATCCCGGGTACCGAAACCTGCCTCAAGATCGGTGGTTACGTTCGTACTCAGATTGGTGGTCGTAGCGACTTCGACATCGATGGCGTTGGCCGCGTTCAGGATGGTGGTTACATCACCAACACCCGTGGTTATCTGACCATCAGCGCAAAGTCCGACACTGAACTCGGTACGCTTGGTTCGTCGATCAGCATGGAAGCCGACACCAACGGCGGCAGCCAGGACTTCTTCGTCGATGAAGCCATCATCACCCTCGGCGGTCTTCAGGTCGGTTATTTCTATAACTACTTCGATAACGGCCTTCCGGGCGAAACTGTCCTCTCCGACGGCGGCCCGATCGCTGGTGCCAACTACATTGGCGGCGACACGCTGAACAACTCCATCCGCTACACATTCGATGGCGGCGCCTTCCAGGCCTACATCCAGGGTGACTTTTTCGACTCGCAGGACGGCTGGAAGACCGACGTAAACGATGAAGAAATCGGCATCAACGCCATGATCGCTGGCAAGTTCGGTGGCGTTGCCATCGATCTGTTCGGCGCTTACGAGT
Organism: Neorhizobium sp. JUb45; assembly: GCF_004343585.1. Taxonomy (GTDB): domain Bacteria; phylum Pseudomonadota; class Alphaproteobacteria; order Rhizobiales; family Rhizobiaceae; genus Neorhizobium. Next base: position 466,759 of record NZ_SLYW01000002.1, read on the forward strand.
TCGACAACGAAGACGGCGTCATCGCTTCGACGCTGGCTGCTGAAATCGGCCCGGGCACGCTTGGCGTCTTCGGCGTATACTCCTTCGGTCCTTCCCGTTACTGGGACTTCTCCGAGTGGAGCATCGGTGCAGAATACGCGATTGCTGTATCCGACAAGCTGAAGATCACCCCCGGTGCGCAGTACTGGGATAACATCCTGCCGATCGGCAGCGACTACGAAGGTGGTTCTGCGTGGCGCGTTGGCGTAACGGCTGACTACACGATCACCACCAACCTGACTGCCAAGGCAACCGTCAACTATACCGACGTTGACGTTGACTTCGGTGGCGTCGGTGGCGGCGATCGTTGGGACGGCTTCGTACGTCTGCAGCGTTCGTTCTAATCTGATCTCGCAAGAGACAAGTGAGCCCGCGGATCATCTCCGCGGGCTTTTTCGTGTCTGGCTTCCAGCGCGGCAATCAGTGCACCGGGCTTGCAGGTCTGAAGCAATGTCGAGGAGGCGGTCATTTTCGGCAAACCTGTGGCCTATTGTCGGCTCGCATTGTTTGCCGGTCAGGTTTTCATGTTCGTGCCGCGCCAAGGCGATCGGCGTCGCCGATTTTGCCATCCGCCGCGAAATCCGCTTACCGCCGCCCGAACCGCAGATCGTCTTCGATATCCGCCGTCTGGCCAAGTCTTGTCTTGTAGACCTGATAATTCTCCATCACCCGCTGCACGTAATTGCGGGTTTCGGGGAAGGGGATACGCTCGATCCAGTCCACCACCTCGTCCAGCGATTTGCCGCGAGGGTCGCCGTAGCGGGTGATCCAGTCCGGCACACGGCGCGGGCCGGCATTGTAGGCGATGAAGGTGAGGATGTAGGAGCCGCCAAAACTGTCGATCTGTTCGCCGAGATAATGCGCACCGAGCGTGGCATTGTAGCCGGCGTCGGTCGTCAGCTTGGCGGCCGTATAGGTGATGCCGTGGCGGCCGGCGACGCCTTTTGCCGTGCCGGGCAGGATCTGCAGCAGGCCGCGCGCATCGGCGGGCGAAATCGCAGCCGGGTTGAAGGCGCTTTCCTGGCGCGCGATGGCATAGGCGAGCGCTTTGCCGGAGCCGGCGATATTTGCCGACGAAGGGATCACGCCGGTCGGGTAGGCGAGAGCCGCCACCTCGATGCCGCGCGCAAAAGCGGATTTGCCAATCTGCAGCGATAGCGCGTGGTCGCCATTGCGCTCGGCGCGGGCCGTCAGGATCGCCAGTTCGCCGGGGCTGGTGATTTCGTCGGCAAGCGCGCGGTACAGCGCATTGGCGCGCGAATCATGGCCGGCGGCATCCAGCCGGTCTATGGCGCGCACCACTTCGCGGTTTTCGAAATTGCGGCGATCGGTTTCGGATGGCGAGGGATAGGAAACGTTCAGCACTTTCGTGCCGAGTTTGGCTGCCGCCAGCTGACCATAAAACGTGCCGGAATATTGCGCGGCCTGACGATAGAAATCGGCAGGTTTTCCAGGCCCACCGGCTTCGGCAGCGCGACCGAGCCAGTAGAGCGCGCGCGAGGCGGAAAGCGGCCGAGTCGAGGCGGTGAGGATGGCGCGAAAATGTTTTTCCGCCACTGCCGGGTTGTTGAGCGCCCGCAGCGCATACCAGCCGGCATGGAATTCCGCATCGACGATATCGGTGGCGGCGGTCGCCGTGTGATGCGCGGAGACGCGGTAGGCCTCGGCATAATCGCCCTTGTCGGCAAGGCCGCGGGCAATGATGCGGCGCTCGTTCCACCACTCGCCGCCATTGATGAGGCGAGTTGCGTCGCGCGGCGCCTTGTCGAGCAGGGTGGCGGCTTCGCGATATTTGTCCTGCTGGCGCAGATGTTCGATCGTCGCGAACAGATAGGCCGGGTCCTTGCTCCAGTTTGCCGATGCCGCCTGCAGCAGTTGCGGAGCATTGGTGGCTTTGCCGGCCACCGCGGCCCATGCCTTGTAGAGCGATTGCGCCTTGCCGAGATCGCCGAACCGTTCGGCCTGCGCCGTGCGGTTGCGATACATCAGGTAATCCATGCGGGCCTTGTGGTCCGCAGTGGTCAGGAGGCCCGAAAACTCCTTGATAATTCGGTCTTCCATGCCCTTGTCGAGCGCTTCGCCGGTCCAGATTTTACGCAGCGCAGTGGCGGCGCGTCCGGTATCACCAGAGGCCACGAGGGCGCGGGCGAGAATCATTGCGCCTTCCGGCGTTTCGGCAGCGCTGTTTCCGAAGGCTGCTATGACGGAAGCTGCAGGCGGGTTTTCGCGGTAAAGCGCACGTTCCGAATTGGCGCGCAGGCGGGTGAGACCCGGCCAGCCACGCAATTCGCGCTGCGCCGAGGCGATCTCGGATGACGGCACACCGTTGAGGCCGGAGGTTGCGATCGCCCATGTCAGAATCTGGCGGTCGAGTGATCCGGCCGGCAGCGTGTTGCGGGTGGCGATCGCCGTGCCGGCATCGCGGGCGGAAAGCGCATCCAGCCCGGTTTTCAGCTGGCTGACGACGCCGAGGCGATCACCGCGCTGCGGCAGTGAAGGCGAGGGGATGGAGCCGGTAATGTCGGGCGAAGGCATGGCGGCCGGAACCGGCGCATTCGGCTTGACGAAGGGGAGCGGCCGGACGACGGGTAGCGGAACGGTGCCCTCCGGCAAGGGCGCGGCCATGCCCATGCGCAGGTCGAAAAGGCCGGCGGTCAATCCGAGGCCAAGGCCTGCCAGGATCAGAACGTTCTTCTTCATTCACCGTCCACGACGTCAATGCCTGAAAGCCTGTGGGACAGCGTGTCCGGCGGCCTTGGCAATCCTCTTTCCGCTCTGGTCGATTTACTCTCGAATGCGACCATATAACATTGATTAGCAATCACGCCGATTAACGATTCCTTACCGCATTTCAGCAAATGCCCGCTTTTCTCCCGGACTTGCGTCACGAAAGCGTCATGGCTGCGCTTGTCGGCGGATCGACAGCGATCTATGGTGCCCGCCGAATAGGATTTTACCTATAAAAATGGATTGCGGCTGAAGCGTGGATCGTCAAGGATTCTGGGGCCGACGAGGAGAGTTTTTGCATGTTCAAGGGATCGATGCCCGCGCTTGTTACCCCGTTCACGACGGAGGGCGCGGTCGACGAGCAGGCCTTTGCGGACCATGTGGAGTGGCAGATCACGGAAGGCAGCTCCGGTCTCGTTCCGGTCGGCACCACGGGCGAATCGCCGACACTGTCGCATGCCGAACACAACCGTGTCGTCGAGCTCTGTATCGAAGCTGCGGCAGGACGTGTGCCGGTCATCGCCGGTGCCGGTTCCAACAATACGCGTGAATCGATCGAGCTTGCCGTGCATGCCGAAAAGGCTGGTGCGGATGCCGTTCTCGTGGTCACGCCCTATTACAATAAGCCCACCCAAAAGGGCCTGTTTGCGCATTTTTCGGCGATTGCCGAGGCGACGAAGCTGCCGATCATCATCTACAACATCCCGCCGCGTTCAGTCATCGACATGAGCCCGGAAACCATGGGCGCGCTGGTGAAGGCGCACAAGAACATCGTTGGCGTCAAGGATGCGACCGGCAAGATCGAGCGCGTCTCGGAGCAGCGCATCACGTGCGGCACGGATTTCGTGCAGCTTTCGGGTGAGGATGCGACGGCACTCGGTTTCAACGCCCATGGTGGCGTCGGCTGCATTTCGGTGACGGCAAACGTCGCACCGCGTCTGTGCGCCGAATTCCAGGCGGCAACCGCTGCCGGCGATTATGCCAAGGCGCTCGACTATCAGGATCGCCTGATGCCGCTGCACAAGGCAATCTTCCTGGAGCCGGGCCTGTGCGGCGCCAAGTATGGCCTGCACCGCACGCGCGGCATGAACCGTACGGTACGCTCGCCCCTGATGTCGACGCTGGAGCCGGCAACGGAAGCGGCGATCGATGCGGCTTTGCGCCACGCCGGCCTGCTGAACTGACGCCCGTTAATGACGTCGTTACAGGCGCCGTCTCGGCGGCGCTTCACTTTTGGGCCGCCAGACACTAGATAAGACAACAGAACCCCGGTCCTCGCCATGGCCGGGGAATATTGTTTCAGATGGCGAGACGGAAGAAGTCCCATGGCCCCCAGAGGCAGCCAGCGTACGGTCAACAAGATAGTCGCGGAAAACCGCAAGGCCCGCTTCAACTACGAGATCCTCGACACATACGAGGCAGGCATCGTGCTGACCGGCACCGAGGTCAAGTCTCTGCGCGAGGGCAAGGCCAATATCGCCGAATCCTATGCCTCGGACGAGGGTAACGAGATCTGGCTGATCAACAGCCATCTGCCGGAATATCTGCAGGCCAACCGCTTCAACCACGAGCCGCGCCGCCGCCGCAAGCTGCTGCTGTCGAAGCGCGAGATCGGTCGCATGCGCGTCGGCATCAACCGCGAAGGCATGACGCTGGTGCCGCTCAAGATCTATTTCAACGAGAAGGGCCGGGCCAAGCTGGAACTGGCGCTCGCCAAGGGCAAGAAGCTGCACGACAAGCGCGAGACCGAGAAGGAACGCGACTGGAACCGGCAGAAGTCGCGGCTGCTGAAGACGGGGTGAGGTTCAAAAGGGGAGTGCAGGCATGCCTGATCAAGAGGCTCCCCTTTCCGCACTCGGCCATATCGGCCAGATCGATTACACGGTGATCTTTGCCCGTGATCTCGACGCCATGCGCATTTTTACGAAAAGATCATGGAATTCCCGGTCACGCGGACCCTGAGTGAGCGATGGTTCGAATGCCGGATCGGATCGACCGCACTTGCGCTGACGAAATACGGACGGCGCTTCGATGATCCGCCGCCGGCAGCCGGAGCGCTTTCGCTGCAACTAGCCTTTCGCGTACCGCCCGACATAGTGGCCTCTTGTGCCGCGCAGCTCGAAGCCAAAGGCATCAGCTTGATATCTCCTCTGACAGACGACGCTTTTGGGCATCGGACCATCTTCTTCCGCGATCCAGATGGCAATGTCTTGGAGATCTACGCCGAGATCTGAGAGGCTGGCATGCTGACCGAACCTCCCTTCGCCAATCATTCACCCGCCGTCGCCATCCGCCTTTCATGCTCCAGCAGCCAGCGCTTGCGCCATAGGCCTCCGCCATACCCGGTCAGGCTGCCGTCGGCGGCGATCACCCGGTGGCAGGGAATGACGATGGCAATCTGGTTGGCGCCGTTGGCACCGGCAACCGCGCGGGTGGAGGAGGGCAGGTTCATGTCTGTCGCCAGCGCGCCGTAGGAGCGGATTTCTCCGGCTGGAATTTTGCGCAGGGCATCCCAGACCTGGCGTTGAAAGGATGTGCCGTGGTCTGCGATGCGCGTGGCAAAACCTCTGTTCTCGCCAGCGAAATAGGCGCCCAGTTCCGCCTCCATCTCGTCGATCGGTGGATGCCGGCCCATGGCGATACCACTGCCGGTCGCGGCCTGCAGGCGGCGGACCTCAGTCGGCAATGCCTTGCGTTCGGCAAATTCCAGAATATGCAGCGCGTGGCTGTCGGCAATGGCGATCATCGGGCCGATCGGTGTTTCGATCCAGTCGGCGCGCAACAGGTTTTTGCCCCGTAACCTGGCCGGTGCGTCCCCGAACAATTTTGTGACGGCACTGCGAAAACCGCTGCCGGATTCGAACCCGGCATCGAGCTGGGCGTCGATCACGCTTGCGCCTTCGTTCAGCACATCTGCTGCTTTGCCCATCCGCCGCAGCCGCGCCATCTCGAGAAAACTCAACCCGAACTGGCGCTTGAAGGCACGCCGCGCGGTGGACGGATCGAAGCCGGCGGCAATGACGTCATCCTCGCTCCAGCGCCGGTACGGATCGGCGTCGAGGGCTTCCACCAGTTTTGTGACGACGGGATCGGTTTCGCCGAATTTCATCAGCGGCCGGCAACGGCTGCAGGGTCGAAAGCCTGCCTCCATACATTCGGCGATCGTGCCGTAAAATGTGGTGTTCTCGCGTTTTGGCTTGCGGGCAGGGCAGGTGAGCCGGCAGAAGACGCCGGTCGTTTTCACCGCTGCCCAGGCAAAACCTTCATAGGCTGCATCGCGGGAAATCAGCGCGTCGTAGAGAATGTCATCGGTGGGGCGTTCGAAAAGCATGATGTTTTCCAGAGCGGCTCATTGCTAAATGGAACCGGTTCTGTTGGCTCAAACGGAGTCGGATGGTCGCATGGCTGGCGCGCGTCGTAGCCAAAGCATACGTCCAAGCCGGCCATGCGATCAGCCGGCCCGTTTCAGCCAACCCGTAAGGGCCGGGCATCTTTGCGCCGGGATCAGCGGCGATCGGCTCGCACGTACCTTCGGGTATGCACTTCGCCAATCGCCACTGCCCCGACGAAAACCTGCTCCGGCAGAACTGGTTCCATTTAGCAATGAGCCGCTCTACCCCGAAACGAAAATAGGCGCCGCCGAAAAACGGGCGCCTATTTTATTGTTCATGCCCAACTCATCAAAGTTCGGCAGTTTCCACCGGTTCGACCGGGCGCTGTAGCCGTTCGGACGGGTCGCGTCCGACTTCGGCGCGCAGCGTCGAGAGGTCGATGAAGTGGTCGGCCTGGCGGCGCAGGTCGTCGGCGATCATCGGTGGCTGGGTTGCCATCGTCGAAACGACGGAAACCTTGCGGCCCTTGCGTTGAAGAGCCTCCACCAGCGTCGTGAAATCGCCGTCTCCGGAAAACAGGACAAGATGGTCCACGGTTTCCGATTGCTCCATGGCGTCGATTGCCAGCTCTATGTCCATATTGCCCTTCACCTTGCGGCGGCCCATGGAATCCGTGAATTCCTTGGCCGGTTTGGTGATGACCTTGTAACCGTTATAGTCGAGCCAATCGATCAACGGGCGGATGGACGAGTATTCCTGATCTTCTATCAGAGCTGTGTAATAATAGGCGCGCAGGAGATAGCCGCGCTTCTGAAAAGCCTTCAGCAGCTTGCGATAGTCAATATCGAAGCCGAGGCTTTTGGAAGCCGCGTAAAGATTTGCGCCATCTATAAAAAGCGCAATCTTCTCCCTAGGGTCGAACATTAATCCTCCACTCCCTTAAAAATACGTAGGCCTGCCGGCCAAGGCGTCTCGCTACGCATTTTGTAGCTGGATCGCCAAGAATAACCGTTACATTACGTTATTTTGATATAAAAGTCATTTATGATAGCGAACCCCTGAATCCAAGCACCTTTTATGGTCCTAAGATAATTGTCGTGAGTTGCGGCCTCGCCGCGTACCACCGCTGTCAACAAAAACTTGAATTTTGCCGGCAATGCCTGTATCGGGCGTGTCAATCCCTGAAAGACCTAAGCAAGAAGGACAGGCAATGGCCCGCGTCACCGTAGAAGATTGCATCGACAAAGTTGACAACCGCTTCGAGCTCGTCCTGCTCGCCAGCCACCGTGCCCGTCAGATCTCGCAGGGCGCGTCGATCACCATCGATCGCGACAACGACAAGAACCCGGTCGTGGCTCTGCGCGAAATCGCCGACGAAACACTGTCGCCGGACGACCTGAAGGAAGACCTGATCCACTCGCTGCAGAAGCATGTGGAAGTGGACGAGCCCGAGCCCGATCCGGCCAGCTTCATCGCCGCCAGCGCTTCCGCCGATGGCGCCGAGGAAGAAGACGCACCGGAAACCGTCAACTTCGACCAGATGTCGGAAGAAGAGCTGCTTGCCGGCATCGAAGGCCTCGTGCCGCCGGAAAAGAGCGACGATTACTAAGATTGACCGGATCAGGGGCAAGATGTGTTCATCCTCTTGCCCCAATCTGAATATCTTCTCTGTGATGGCTGCGTCGGTCTTTAGATCGGCGCGCCATTTTTCGTTTCCCCCCTTCAGTTCTCTTGGGGCATATCGAGGGCCAGTTTCAGGATGATGCGGCAATACGAGCTCGTCGAGCGGGTCCAGAGATACAAGCCCGATGCGAACGAAGCTCTTCTCAACAAGGCCTATGTTTATGCCATGCAGAAGCATGGCCTGCAGAAGCGCGCCAGCGGCGACCCCTATATCTCGCATCCGCTGGAAGTTGCCGCCATCCTCACCGACATGCATCTCGATGAGTCGACCATCGCGGTTGCCCTCCTGCACGACACGATCGAGGACACCACGGCGACCCGCGCCGAGATCGACGAACTGTTTGGCGAGGATATCGGCCGGCTCGTAGAAGGTCTGACCAAGCTCAAACGGCTCGATCTCGTTACCAAGAAGGCCAAGCAGGCAGAAAACCTGCGAAAACTTCTGCTCGCCATTTCCGATGACGTCCGCGTTCTGCTGGTCAAGCTGGCCGACCGCCTGCACAACATGCGCACGCTCGACCATATGGCAGCCGACAAGCGCGCCCGCATCTCCGAAGAGACGATGGATATCTATGCGCCGCTCGCCGGCCGCATGGGCATGCAGGACATGCGCGAGGAGCTGGAGGACCTGTCCTTCCGCCATATCAATCCGGAGGCCTATGAGACTGTCACCAAGCGGCTGGCGGAGCTTTCCGGCCGCAACGAGGGCATCGTCACCAAGATCGAGGACGAGTTGCGTGAGCTTCTGGTCGCTCAGGGGCTGAAGGACGCAACCGTCAAGGGCCGGCAGAAGAAGCCGTATTCCGTCTTCCGCAAGATGCAGTCGAAGTCGCTGTCCTTCGAACAGCTTTCCGACGTCTACGGTTTTCGCGTCTTCGTGTCCGAACTGCCTGATTGTTATCGTGCGCTCGGCATCGTCCATACGCGCTGGCGCGTCGTGCCTGGCCGCTTCAAGGATTATATCTCGACGCCGAAGCAGAACGACTACCGTTCGCTGCACACCACCATCGTCGGCCCGTCGCGCCAGCGCATCGAGCTGCAGATCCGCACAAGGCGTATGCACGAGATCGCCGAATTCGGTATCGCGGCACATGCGCTCTACAAGGATGGCGTCAGCAGCGAAGGCGAACTGCTCTCCAAGGAGTCTAACGCCTATTCCTGGCTGCGCCGCACCATCGAGCAACTGGCCGAAGGCGACAACCCGGAAGAATTCCTCGAGCACACCAAGCTCGAACTGTTTCAGGATCAGGTGTTCTGCTTCACGCCCAAGGGCAAGCTGATCGCGCTGCCGCGCGGCGCAACCCCGATCGACTTTGCCTATGCCGTCCACACCGATATCGGCGACACCACGGTCGGCGCCAAGATCAACGGTCGCATCATGCCGCTCGTCACCCGCCTGTCGAACGGTGACGAGGTGGAAGTCATCCGTTCGGGCGTGCAGGTGCCGCCGGCCGCATGGGAAGAGATCGTCGTCACCGGCAAGGCGCGCGCCGCCATCCGCCGCGCCACCCGCATGGCCATCCGCAAGCAATATTCCGGTCTCGGTCATCGCATTCTGGAGCGCACATTCGAGCGCGCCGGAAAAACCTTTTCCAAGGATGGCCTGAAACCCGCACTGTTCCGCCTTGGTCACAAGGATGTCGAGGATGCCATTGCCGCCGTCGGTCGCGGCGAACTGTCGTCGCTCGATGTCGTGCGCGCCGTTTTCCCCGATTACAAGGACGAGCGCACAACGGTCAAACCATCCGCCGATCAGGGCTGGTTCAACATGCAAAGCGCCCAGGGCATGATGTTCAAGCTGCCCGGCATGCCGCATACCCCGGAACAATCGGCTGCTGCCAGCGTGCAGGATGGCTCCGGTCCCGATCCGCTGCCGATCCGCGGCCTTTCCGGCAATCTGCCTGTCCAGTTCGCGCCCGCGGGTGCCGTGCCGGGTGACCGCATCGTCGGCATCATGGAAAAGGGCAAGGGGATCACCATCTACCCGATCCAGGCGTCTGCCCTGCAGCGTTTCGACGACCAGCCGGAAAGCTGGATCGATGTGCGCTGGGATATCGACGAGGCCAACAAGTCGCGTTTCCTTGCGCGTGTGTTCTTCAACACGATCAACGAGCCGGGAACGCTGGCAACCGTCGCGCAGGCGGTGGCCAATCTCGATATCAATATCCGCACCCTGAAAATGGGCAGCAGTCGCGCTGCCGATTTTTCCGAGATCGAGATGGAAGTCGAGGTGTGGGATGTGCGTCAGCTGAACCAGTTGCTGACGCAGGTGAAGGATCTCGACGTCGTTTCGAGCGTTCGACGCATCTACGATTAGAGTTTCGGCGGGCGGTGTCGCCGCCCGCATCAAACTGCATGCTTTTTGCCTATTTCGTGCGCACGTCAAAACGTCGCATTAAGCCGTTATGCATTAAACGCATGGCTGCCGCAGCGCCGTAGCGTTGGTCAAATCGATTGAATTGCAATATCTAATGGACATCCAAACCAAGGGACTAAAGAGATGTTCAAGCCACTTCGCCAGTTTGCCCGCGCCCTTCGCGCCCCGTCGGTACAGGAGCGTGAAATGGCATACCTCAATGAATCCAACGATGCGATCGAACTTGAGTATCGCATGCGTCAGGTCGACCGCGGCATGTTCCGCAAGGGCCTCTGATTGATACGATCGTGGCGGCGCGTCACTGCGCCGCTCTTGGCTTTTGTCAGTGATCGTTCTAGATGCTGATATATGCCCTTTCGTCGCCGAAGCCCTGCCGGATGGGCTGAAAAGATCCGCAACGCCGCCTGGCCCCGCAAGGGAGTGACCAGAAATGTCCGTTATTACGGATTGCGCGCCGCACGCATCAGCGCTTCGCCCTATGCGGTTGCGGCAGGTATCGCTGCCGGTGTGATGATCGGCTGGACGCCGTTTCTCGGTTTTCACATTCCGCTCGCCATCGCGCTCGCCTTCCTTCTGCGCGGCAGCCTCGTCGCCGCTGCTCTCGGCACGCTTGTTGCCAATCCCCTCACATTTCCGCTCATCTGGTCGGCCAGCTGGGAGATCGGGCATTTCATGCTCGGCCACCCTGATGCCGCGACAGGGCAGGTGGCGGGCAGCCAACTCGATCTGGCCCAGCTTGTGCGCACGCTGCATTTTGCCGAGCTTTGGCAGCCGGTGCTGAAACCCATGCTGATCGGTTGTCTTCCGCCCGCACTTTTCTGCGGGCTTGTCGTTTACGTCGCGACCTATATGGGTGTGAGAAGGTTTCGCGCCCGCAGGCGCGAGCGCATGGCGGCGAAATTGCATGCCATGGCCAAGGCAGGCACCTGACAGGAGACGACAAAACATGATCATCGGCATGGGCAGTGACCTTATCGACATCAGGCGCGTGGAAAAATCCATCGAGCGTTTTGGCGAGCGTTTCACCCATCGGGTCTTTACCGAAGTCGAGCGTGCGAAGTCGGACGGCCGCAAGAACCGCGCCGCGTCCTATGCCAAGCGTTTTGCCGCCAAGGAAGCCTGCTCCAAGGCGCTTGGCACCGGCATTGCGCATGGTGTGTTCTGGCGCGATATGGGCGTCATCAACCTGCCCGGCGGCAAGCCCACCATGAAGCTGACCAATGGTGCGGGCGAACGACTGGCGGCCATGTTGCCTGCCGGTCACAAGCCCGTCATCCACATCACCATCACCGACGAATATCCCTACGCACAGGCTTTCGTGATCATCGAGGCCTTGCCCGCAGCCGATTGAAGCCGATTTGAGCCATTGCCGCCGATTGGCGAAGGGTTTAGAGAAAGCGGCTACGCCTAACGGGCGCGCCGGAAAGTCATAGAAGAAAGACGTCCTCAGTGTCGAACACCGCCGAAGCAAAGCCGCAGAATGCTCTTTGGGAAAACATCAAGGTCATCATCCAGGCCCTGTTGCTTGCCATGGTTATACGGACCGTCCTGTTCCAGCCTTTTACCATCCCGTCGGGCTCGATGATGCCGACGCTGCTGGTCGGCGACTATATCTTCGTCAACAAGTTCGCTTACGGTTATTCGAAATATTCGCTGCCGTTCTCGCCCGACCTGTTCGATGGCCGTATTCTTGAGTTCAATGAGCCGAAGCGTGGCGACGTCATCGTTTTCCGCCTGCCGCAGCAGCCCGAGATCGATTACATCAAGCGCCTCGTCGGCCTGCCGGGTGATCGTGTTCAGGTGACGAATGGCGTGCTTCTGCTGAACGGCCAGCCGGTGCCAAAAGTGCAGGACGGCACGTTCACCTCCGATTACCGTCTGGATCCCGGTTCCGACGTGCCGGTCTTCCGCGAAACCTTCGACAATGGCGTCTCGTTCGACACGCTTGACCAGTCGCCGGTTTCGCGTGGCGACAACACCCGCGAATTCGTGGTGCCGGAAGGCCATTATTTCTTCATGGGCGACAACCGTGACAACTCGCTCGACAGCCGTTTCGACGTCGGTTACGTGCCGGCTGAAAACCTTGTCGGCCGCGCCAGCGTGATCTTCTTCTCGCTCGGCAACGACACGTCGTTCCGCGAATTCTGGAAATGGCCGGCCAACATGCGTTGGGACCGTCTGTTCAAGGTCGTCAACTGATGAAGGCGACGACGCTTTCGGGAGATGAGCGCGCGAAGCTGGAAAGCATCGTTGGCCATGTCTTTGTCGAAAAACAGTGGGTAGACCGGGCGCTGACGCATGCCAGCACCGGCACCGCCAAGAATGCCAATTACGAGCGCCTGGAGTTTCTCGGCGACCGCGTGCTTGGCCTGTGTGTTGCCGAACTGCTGTTCCGCACCTTCAAGAACGCCACCGAGGGTGAGCTTTCGGTGCGCCTGAACCAGCTGGTCAGTGCCGACAGCTGCGCCGCCGTTGCCGACGAACTCGATCTGCACCGTTTCGTGCGCACCGGCGCCGATGTGAAGAAGCTGACCGGCAAGCGCATGCTGAACGTGCGCGCCGACGTGGTCGAGAGCCTGATCGCAGCGCTTTATCTCGATGGCGGGCTGGAAGCGGCACGCAGCTTTATCGAACGTCACTGGGGCGAGCGCGCCACCCGCGCCGATGCTGCCCGCCGTGACGCCAAGACCGAATTGCAGGAATGGGCGCATGCGAAATTTGCGCTGACGCCCGCCTACCGTATCGACGACCGTTCCGGGCCGGATCACGACCCGCGCTTTACCGTGACTGTCGAAGTGAATGGCGTTGCGCCCGAAACAGGCGTAGACCGTTCCAAACGCGCTGCCGAACAGGTGGCAGCCACGAAAATGCTCGAACGCGAAGGCGTCTGGCAGAAGAACCCTGCCGAAGGCTGAGGACCGATGACCGAACACGAAGACAACACCACCGGCCACGAGCCGGCCGATGACGCGCATGCCAGCGAAGTGCAGGGTGATGAAGCGCAGGCCGAAGCCGTGCCTGCCGGCCCGACCCATTCAGGCTTCGTGGCGCTGATCGGCGCCACCAATGCCGGCAAATCGACGCTTCTGAACCGCCTCGTCGGCGCAAAGGTATCGATTGTCAGCCACAAGGTGCAGACGACGCGCGCCATCGTGCGCGGCATCGCCATTCACGACAATGCCCAGATCGTGTTCATGGACACGCCCGGCATCTTCAAGCCGCGCCGCCGTCTCGACCGCGCCATGGTGACGTCCGCCTGGGGCGGCGCCAAGGATGCCGACCTGATCCTTCTCCTGATCGACAGCGAGCGCGGCATCCGCGGCGACGCCGAAACGATCCTTGAAGGCCTCAAGGACGTGAAGCAGCCAAAGATCCTGGTGCTCAACAAGATCGACCGCGTGCGCCACGAAGACCTTCTGGCGCTGGCCGCCAAGGCCAACGAGGTCGTCGATTTCGAGCAGACCTTCATGGTGTCCGCCACCGGCGGTTCGGGCTGTAATCATCTTATGAACTTCCTGGCCAAGCGCCTGCCGGAAGGTCCTTGGTATTACCCGGAGGACCAGATTTCCGACCTGCCGATGCGCCAGCTCGCGGCCGAAATCACCCGCGAAAAACTCTTCCTGCGCCTGCATCAGGAACTGCCTTACGCCTCTCACGTCGAGACGGAAAAGTGGGAAGAGAAGAAGGACGGTTCGGTGCGTATCGAACAGGTCATCTATGTGGAGCGCGACAGCCAGAAGAAGATCGCGCTCGGCAAGAACGGTGAGGCCATCAAGTCGATTTCCAGCGCATCCCGCAAGGAACTGTCGGAAATCCTCGAGCAAACCGTGCATCTCTTTCTGTTTGTGAAAGTGCGCGAGAACTGGGGCGATGACCCGGAACGTTTTCGCGAAATGGGGCTTGAGTTCCCGAGAGGGTGAGAAGCGACGGACCGGCAGATGACTGCTCCCACGGTCGTCATCCTGGGGCTTGACCCGAGGATCTAACCACGCAGATAATGAAGCTCAGCAGATCCTCGGGACAAGCCCGAGGATGACGCAGGTATGTGTAGCGCGCCTCCGCCTTTACTTCTTCCGGTCCATCAGCGCCTTGATTTCCAGATAACGCCGGCGATTGTCCGGGTCCTGTTCGTCCGCCGAATAGCAGGTCGTGGAGATGCAGAACTTGGTCAGGCCGAACGGTGCGGTGGCCTTGTCGAACTGGCAGTCGATCGTCGTGGTAAAATCGTTCGGCTTGGGGTTGTCGCGCGTCGAATAGGTCAGGCGCGCACCCGGCGGATCGAGTTCAGGAAAAGACTGTACCGTGCCGGTGGCCAGAACCGGCGTCATCAGAAAATTCTTGGCGACATTGACGCAGGCGTTTTCCAATTCCTTGGATTGCGCCACCGCTGGCGATGATGCCAGCATGACCGACGGAACCAGCATGATTGCGGCGGCGAGAGCGTATTTCATGTAATCTCCCCTGGAAATTCTGTTTGGGACTTCTGTTTCCGCTGGAACACTCCAGCATGGCAATTGGTTCCGTCAGACCGTCGCAACATTTTCAGCGCGGCAGCAGCGCCACACCGCCCACCCGAAAACGATTCAATTCGAGGCGGTTATCGCCTAAACTGGAATCGGCGTCGCAAGGACCGAGACAAAAAATTCATGCAGTGGCAAGGCGAAGCGATCATTCTGGGTGTCAGGCGACACGGCGAGAGCAGCGTTCTCGTCGAGGTGATGACACGCGATCGCGGCCGCCATCTCGGCATGGTACGGGGTGGACGCTCGCGCAGCATGCAGCCGGTGCTGCAGCCGGGAAACCGTGTCGAGGCGGTCTGGCGGGCGCGGCTGGATGAACATCTGGGTGAATTCAAGCTGGAGCCGGTGCGCCTGCGCGCCGCGCGATTGATGGAGACGGCAACCGCCGTCTACGGCGTGCAGGCCATGGGCGCGCTGTTGCGGCTGCTGCCCGAGCGCGATCCGCATCCGCATCTTTACGAGGCGCTCGACGTCATTCTCGAACACATGGATGATCCGGTCGATGCCGGCGAGCTTTTCGTGCGGTTCGAACTGGCGGTGCTGAACGACCTCGGTTATGGGCTCGACCTTTCCGAATGCGCAGCCACCGGCCGCCGTGACGAGCTCGTCTATGTATCGCCGAAAAGCGGCAAGGCAGTCAGCCGCGAAGCCGGCGCGCCCTATGCCGACCGCATGCTGGCTCTGCCCGCCTTTCTGGCGCAGGGAACGGAAAAATCCGCCGACCGCGACAGCATGGCCGCAGCCTTTCGCATGACCGGCTTCTTTCTCCACCGCCATGTCTATGAACCGCGCGGCTTGACGGAAAACGCCGCCCGCGACGGTTTCGTGCAGGCGGCGTTGAAGGCGATCGTAAAAGCGCGGGAAGACGCCGAGCGTCAGGCCGGCTGAGCGGCCGCGGTCGGGCGATCCACCGGCTTTTCGCGGATCGGCCAATGCACGACGGCGGCAGCGAGGCCCATCACCACACCCAGCCACCAGACGACGTCATAGGAGCCGAAGCGGTCATAAAGCGCGCCGCCCATCCATACGCCCAGGAACGAGCCGACTTGGTGCGACAGGAACACGATGCCGCCCAGCATGCCGAGATGGCGGGTGCCGAACATGATGGCGACGAGACCATTGGTCGGCGGCACGGTAGAGAGCCACAGAAGCCCCATGACGATCGCAAAGATGATCACCGAGGTCGGTGACTGCGGCAGAAGCAGAAACGCCGTCACGGCGATCGAGCGGCCGATATAGATATATGCGAGGAAGTAGGGTTTTGAATAACGCTGGCCGATAACGCCTGCTGCCAGCGAGCCGATGACGTTGAAAAAGCCGATCAGCGCCATGGCGATGACCGCATATTTCGCATCGATGCCGATATCGCCGAGATAGGCCGGAAAGTGTGCGGTGATGAAGGCCACCTGAAAACCGCAGACGAAAAAGCCGCTGGTGAGAAGCAGGTAGCTTCTGTGGCCAAAGGCTTCGCGCAGTGCCTCGCCGGCGCTCTGCTTGAAATGCACCTGCGACTGGCTGCCGGATGTGGAATTGCCGCGCAGGGGATAGGCGAGCAGCGGCACCAGCAGCATCATCGCGCCCATGATCACCAGACTGTCCGACCAGCCGTAATTGGTGATCAGCGCCTGGCTGAGCGGTGCAAACAGGAACATGCCGGCAGAACCCGCCGCCGTGCCGATGCCGAACGCCATCGAGCGTTGCTGCGGCGTGACGTTGCGGGCAAAGGCCGACAGGATGGTGCCGAACGAGCCGGCGCCGACCGCCAGACCCACCAGCACACCGCCGCCGATATGCAGCCAGGCAGGGGAGGCGGCATGCGACATGACCAGAAGGCCGAGCGCGTAAAGCAGGCCAGAGAGAATGAGGACGCGGCCGGTGCCGTATTTGTCGGCGGCAGCACCGAAGAACGGTTGGCTGAGGCCCCAGCACAGGTTCTGCAGCGCCATGGCAAGGCCGAAGGTCGTCCGGTCCCAGCCGGTATCGGTCAGCATGGGCAACTGGAAAAAGCCCATGGCCGAACGCGGGCCAAAAGTCAGCACGGCGATCAGCGAGCCGGCTGCGATGATGAGATAGGGCAGGTGCGGGCGGGCAACAGGCGCCATGACAGGTCCTCCGGATAAGGAGGTGACAATAGCGCTGCCTGCGACTTTGCAAAAGCGAGTTTTGCTGACGCAACGCATCACCACAATTGATGATGCGTTGCTACGGTTTTCGATGTTACTGGAATAATTGCAGCAATGCGCTGGGTGTCGAGTTGGCGATAGACAGCGCCTGCGTCGTCAGTTGCTCGCGCGCCTGCAAAGCCTTCAGGCGGGTCGCTTCCTCGTCCATATCGGCATCGATGAGCTTGCTGACGCCCGTCGTCGTCCAGTCGCGGAGCGCGCCGACGAAGTCGGTCTGCAGATCAACCCGCATTTTGAGGGCACCGTAATCCGCCCCTGCATTGGTCAGTTGCAGCAGCATCTTGTCGACGGTCGAGATCATCTCGTCGAGGTCGTCATTGGTGGTCGAGTCTGAAAGCTCGATCTCCACGGCCGTGGCGGAGTTGCTGTCGTTGACATGCAGCACCCAGTTGCTGCCGGCGCTGGCCGTTTCGGCGAACCAGGTGCTGGTCAGAATGCCCGCTTCACCGCCGGTCGATGACGTCCGGTCATCGATCAGACCCAACATGTTGCCTGTGCCGGCATTGCCATAGATATCGAAATCGATCGTCTGCATGGAGACGCTGCGGTCGGTGTCGCGTGTAAACGAGCCGACCACCTGCACGCTGGAATCCGTGTTGTCACTGATATTCAGCCAGTTGACGTCATTGAAGGTAGACGACTTGGCAATCGCCTCCAGCTGATCCTTCAGCTGGGTGATTTCCTTGTTGACCTTTTCCTTGTCCACGCCCGGCTCAGTGGCGGCGACAAGCTTGGCCTTGATCTCGTCCACCACTTCGATGGATGAATTCAACCCCGTATAGGCGATATCGATGGTGGCGGCGCCAAGGTTCAGCGCATCCTGAACGGCTGACAACGCCTTGTCATCGGATTTCATCGTTCGGGCGATCGACCAATAGGCGGCATCGTCCGATGCGCTTCCTACACGGTAACCGGTGGTCACACGGCCCTGTGTCTGGTCCAGATCCTGACTGATCGAACGCAGAGTGCCGAGGGCCGACATCGCGGCCGAATTGGTGATTATACTGTACATACTACGCTCTACACGAAACCGATAATCACGCCGAAAGGCATATCTGCGGAACCGAACATGGTTACCGGCAAAGTAGCTTCCGACGTGAATATTTATGGGTCACTAACCTTAACGTGTTCTTAAGTGCGCAAGTATCATTTATGGTTAACGCGAAATTTTGCGCGTAACCAAATAGAAATATTGGTTATTCTTCGTGGTTAATGAATGGTTGCTTACGGCGAGGCTGGCGGGTCGACCTGTGCCAGCTTCTTGCCCAGCCTGCTTTCGCGCCACAGCGTAAAACCACCCGCGCCAATGACGATGCAGCTGCCGGCGATCATGTTGAGCGTCATCACCTCGTTGAAGATGAACACGCCGATCAGGCAGACCAGAACTGTCTGAACATAAAAGATCGGTTGCACGGCCACGGCGTCTAGCATGGAGTAGGCGCGGATCAGAAGGTAATGGCCGCTCATGCCGGTAATGCACAGCACGATCATCCAGAACCAGTCGCCCAGCGTGATATGCGTCCAGTAGAACGGGCCAATGAAGGTGATGGCGACGGCGCCTGCGACGCCCGTGTAGAAAAACGCGGTTTCAGATGTGTCGGAGCGGCTGCCGAGCCGCGTCAGCACCGAATAGAGTGCGAACATGATCGTGCTGATCATCGGAATGACGATCTTGACGTCGAAGCTCGCATGCAGCGGATTGATGATGATCAGGATGCCGACAAATCCGACGCCGATCGCCGTCCAGCGCCGCCAGCCGACTGTCTCGCCGAGGATCGGTACCGACAGACAGGCAACGACAAGAGGGGCGGCGGCGAATATCGTGTGGCTCTGCGCCAGTCCGACGCGGGAAAAGGCAAAAACGGAAATGACGATCTGCGACACAAGCAGAATGCCGCGGATGATCTGAAGGACGGGGCTGTTTGCATAGGCGGTCTGTTTCAGCCCGCCGGTGGCGCGGCTCGCCAGAAAAAGCGCAAATCCGCCGAAAGCCCAGAAACGGATCATGGTGATGAAGATTGGCGGATAGGCGGTGCCCAGATGTTTCGAAATGCCATCCTGAACTGCAAAAATGCTCACCGCCAGAAGGGCGAAGAGCAGGCCGGTGGTGCGAGGTGTCATTCGGATAATCTCTGGGCTTCGGACGTTTCTTCAAGTCCGGGCATGCGGGCAGGGCGAAGATCATTCCCTCCCGTGTCGGCGGCTGATCAATCCACCTGACCTATGTGTTCTTGAGGAATGCCGGCCATACGTCAAGCGAGCCGCACCGATAACGGTACGGCTCTGCGCAGAAATTTCGATATTGCGCGGTTTTGCCGCTTCGGGCAGGCAGGCTGCGTCAGGCGCGGCGCTTGATGGCCCAGCCTTCCGAGCGCTCCTCGATGATCTTCACCGTATCGCCAAGGCTCAGCTTGCCGGTGCTGCGCGGCACAGCGTTCCAGCCGAACAGCGGGCCGGGCACGCGACGATCTCCCGACATGCGGATACGGCCCATCGCCTTCATCGGGCTCGGCACGTCGCGCGAGCCGGTCTGCTGGTCCTGTGTGGTCATGATGCAGCGGGCACAGGGTTTGACGAGATCGAAGCGGATGCCGCCGATCTCGATGGCCGCCCAGTTGTCTTCGGCCCATGCCTCGTCGTGATCGATGACGATATTGGGACGAAAGCGCTCCATGCCGACCGGCTCTTCGCCATTCGCGACCATGTTGGCGTTAAGCGCTGCCAGCGAACCGGTGGTGGTGACGAGAACCTGATAGCCGTCGGCAAAGGTGACCGGCGAATCGTCACCGGCCCATTCCGGCGATGCGGTGCGGCGGGCCTGGGCGTCGAAGAAGACGAGGCGCACATCGCGCTCCAGCCAGGTGGAGAGGGTGGTGTTGACGGCATCGTCGGCCATCGCGGCGGAGACGTTGGATTTCCACACCACGACGTCGAGGCGGCGAGCCGGATCGTTGAAGGTGATGTCGATCTCACCCTTGCCGTCGATGGCAAGCCGGGTCGCGCCTGCTGCATCGACCGGCGATGCCTTCACCTGTGCCAGCGCTTGCAGATCGCGCTGGGTGAAAAAGTGGCCGTCCGGGCCTGTTACCATCATCACCCGGTCGCCGGGAATGCCGGTGGCGGTGATCTCGGCTTCGGTCAGCGCGATGCCGCGCCCGCTCTTGAGAGGGTAATGATTGAGTTCACTGATACGCATGTCTTACCCCTCGATTTCATCCAGAAACATCTCACGGATTCTCACTAGCCGCTGATGCCGTTCCGACGCCAGTTCACGTCCCGCTGCGGTCTGAAAACC
Organism: Neorhizobium sp. JUb45; assembly: GCF_004343585.1. GTDB lineage: Bacteria > Pseudomonadota > Alphaproteobacteria > Rhizobiales > Rhizobiaceae > Neorhizobium. The sequence goes on from NZ_SLYW01000002.1 coordinate 486,915, forward strand.
ATCGGCGAGCTTGAGCAGTTTGACTTCGAAATGATCGATTGCATAGCTCTTGTCGTCCAGCGGGCGTTCTTTGGCCAGCGGATCGACCGGGTCGTAGAGACCCGATGCCATGCGGCCGGCAATATAGAAACAGCGGGCGGCACCCACCATGCCGATCGCATCCAGCCGGTCGGCATCCTGCAGGATTTTTGCCTCCAGCGTTTGCGGTTCGATATTTGCGGAAAAGCTGTGCGTGGTGATGGCGTGGGCGACGGCGTCGATCTCGTTTTCGCTCCAGCCAAGCTCGGTCAGAATTTTTGCGGCCTTTTCCGCCGCAAGCCGGGATGCCTGTGCTCTCAGCGGCGAGTTCTTTTCCACTGCCACGCAATCATGCAGCAGCACGGCGGCCGCCAGCACGCTGGCATTACCGCCTTCCCTGGCATGGATGCGCATGGCGTTTTTGAAGACGCGCAGGATATGGGCGATGTCATGCGAACCGTCGTCGCTATCGGTGGCGTGCGGGATCAGCCGGGCGGCAAGCGCCTCATGGGGCGCAAATGCCGCGCTGAGCGAGTGGGTCACGAAACGGTTCCTTCAGGTGTTGCGGCAGAATCGCCGGGGCGTTTGTTGCCATCCTTCTTCACCAGAATGCGCTGGTAGAAAAGCCCGATGCCGATCAGCACCCCGCCCAGACCCATGAACGATAGCGCCCGCAAAATGCCTTCGAGGTTGGACATGTCGATCAGGAACACTTTCAGCACGGCAATCAGCACCAGTGCTGCCGACGCAAGCCGCAGCGAACGCTGGTTGAAGCGCGAACCGAGGACCAGAAGGACGATGCCGATCAGCAGCCAGACCACCGAATAGGTATAGGTTTCGGCTGCCACAAAACCCTTCCAGTCGGCGATGTTTTCGCCCTGCCAGAACCGTCGAACGGACAGCGTTGCCCATGCGAAACCGAGTATGCCGCCGGAGATCGCCAGCATCAGCACATAAGGCATCGGCCGGCGTTCGCGGGCGAGATAGGCGACGAGCGCGTAAGCGAGTGCCGGCATCAGATAGCCGAGCAGCAGAAGGTTGAAGAACGGCCAGGGGCCGGTGCCTTCGCCGGTGATATAGGGGTTGAGGCCCAGAAGATGCAGCGACAGCACGTTGGCGGTGGCAAGCACGCCTGCGATCATCGAGCCGAAGCGGAAAACAGGGCTTGGCGATTTCAGATCCAGCATCATCAGGATGCCGGAGAAACCGACGGTTATCAGCGTGTAGATCGATTGCTCGCCCAGCGTCGGCACCGTGGTTTCCAGCGTGCCGCCATTCATGGCATGGCGCACCAGAACCGCAACCGTGATCAGCGCCGACAGTGAGGCCAGCGCCTGCATGATGTTGCGGATGCGGAAATCGGTGGCGTTGCGCAGCATCCATGCCGAAGCGATGGCGAGCAGTGTCGGAATGCCGTAGCCAGGCAGAAGCGCATTGAAGAACGGTGTCGTGCCGAGGCTGTTGGCGCCGATGACGGTCGGTTCCCAGGCGATACGGCCGAACACGATGAGCGTGGCGGCGGCCATCATCCAGGGCAGGGCCGGCCAAGACCGGATGCGCATGGCGAGCACATACAGGAAACCGAGTGCGGACAGCGCGATGGTGGTGACGATGCCGTTGGTCAGTGTGTGCAGCGCCAGCGTGAAACCTGCAAACGATCCGGCGACCAGAAGATTGGCCGGCCAGTCGATCTTGGCGTCTTCCGTCTGTTCGCCGCGGCGGAACAGCCAGTCGGCACCGGCGAGAAGCGAGAGACCGAGCACGATGCCGTAAAGACCATGTGTCCAGTCGCGGTTGAGATTTCCGAAATTGAGGAAGCTTATGGTCGCGATCGCTACCGGCACGGCCGGCATCAGGAATGCCCAGATGATGGAGAAATCCGGCTCGCTTTGGCGGAAACGCTTGAGGAAGACAAAGCCGAGCGCGGGGAAGACGGCGCCGAGCAGCAGATAGACCCAGACATGCGGCTCCACCGGCGCTGCCGTGGTCGTTGTCAGCTGACCATCGAGCAGGGTGGAAACGGTGTCCAGCCAGTTGATGGCGATGATGGCCATGCCGAGCACCGCACCGATTGCCGCAAGAATGGCCGGCCAGACGGCATAGGCGCGCAGTGCGCCGAATGCGGCAAGCGCCGCCAGAAGAATGGATGCGCAGGCCAGAAGATCGAAGGCGCCCATCGGCTCCGAACCGAGCATGCCAAGCGAAAACAACATGGTGACCAGCGAAACGGACAGCGTGGTCTGCAAAGGCATGCGGCCAAGCAATGTCGATATGCCGGCTTTTTCCGGCCCGATCAGGCTGGCGTAACGGCCCGGCCAATAAAAGCAGGTGCCGGCCAGCATGACCAGCAGTGCCAGGACCGCCGGCAGCATGCTGGCATCGTGCCCGGAGCCGACAAGATAGAGGAAAGACCAAAGGCCCAGCCCGACATTGGCAAGCGTCGGCACCACGGTCCACTGGCGGAAACGCGAGGCGGCATTGACGGCCAGCCAGACGAGCGCCAGAAAACCGAAGAGAGCGTTGGCGTTCGGGTTCTCCGTCGCGACCAGCGCGGGCGTCACCAGCGAGGCGAGCAGGCCGAGACCGGCAAGCGCCTGACCATGCAGCAGCGACAGCGCGATCGTCGCAAACGACACCAGCGCCAGAGCAATGAAGGCGGGCGTCGGGCCGATGAATTCATAAACGGCATAGGAGGCCCAGACCGCGCCCATCAGCGTCACCGAGCCTGCGGCGGTCAGCGCGCCGGGGATCATCGCATTGCCGAAACGGTCGGAGAGTTCCGGCATGGCGCGGCGGCGGATCAGTTCACCGGCGGCGATCAGCACGAGACCGAACAGGGCGGCAAGGCTGAGGCGGGCGGCGGGACCGAGCAGGCCGGCTTCGATCGTGTATTTGACGAGGAAGAGGCCGCCAAAGGCCAAGGCGACACCGCCAACCCAGACCGCCCAGCGGGCGCCGAGCCAGCTTTCGAGGCTTTCGCGCTCTTCCTGTGCCTGAACTGTCGCGACAACGGGTGCCGTTTCCGGCGCGGGCAGAATGGCTTCCTGCACAACCGGTGTTTCGGCTTCAGAGGCCATCGCGGCGATCTGTGGTTCCGCGATCGTCTCATCCTGCGGCGCGTCGATCGCGGTTTGCGCTGTCACGACAGGTTCGGCCGGCGCGGTTTCCGTGACTGCATCGGAGACAGGGGCTGCCAGCGTCATGCCGGTAATGCGCGCCTGCAGCGCCTTGATTTCCTTCTCCATCCGGTCGACGCGTTTGGCTATGTTCCGCTGCCAGACAAGGCCGACGATGATCAGGATAAAAATAACGAAGGGGAACAGGGGCAGCACGATGTGGTCACCTCGATGCGTTCGGACGGGCGCCAATCAGAAAGCGCAGCAGTCTTTTAATCGCATATGTTGCGGCAGGAGCAAGGCGAACGATGCGCGATTGTGAAGGAATTGCGAATTATCAACCGTGGCTGTTGAGGGTGGAAAAACGGCAAAGGGCGGGTTTCCTCGCGAAACCCGCCCTTTGCTTCTTTCCTTAAGACTGCACGCGCCCGAGGGCTTGTCCGGCGGTCAGACCGCCGAAGGTCCGCTCTCGCCATCCGGCGCATGTTTATCAGTCTGGGACGGAAGCTCTTTTGTTTTCTGTTCATCGAATGTCAGTTTGACCTTTTTGGAGAGGTCACGGCTGACATTGAACCATTCGCCGCTTTTCGCCCAGTAACGCACCGTCACGGTGGCGGAGCCATCGCTGAAATCGGATACGAACGTGGTGGGGGCAGGGGCTTTCAGCACGCGGCCATCGGCAGCGACGAGATCGTGCAGCAGCTTTTCAGCGCGCGCGATATCGATCTTTTCGCTGGTCGAAACGCTGATATCGTTGCGGCGCTTGTCGAGGCGGCTGTAATTGGTGATCGGCACGTTCCACAGCGTCGAATTCGGCGCGAGGCGATAGACACCTTCTGCGGTACGAAGTTCGGTGGCAAACAGGCCGACATCGATCACCGTACCGCTGACACTACCGGTCTCGATCGATTCGCCGACGCGGAACGGGCGCAGCACCAGCAGCATGATGCCGGCAGCGATATTCTGCAGCGTGCCCTGAAGCGCCAGACCGACGGCAAGGCCGATGGCGCCGAGAGCGGCAAGTACCGATGCCGTCTGCACGCCGAACTGGCCGAGCACCATGACGACGACGATGACCAGGATCGCGTAACGGATGATGTTGGAAAAGAACTGCGCCAGCGTCGCATCGATGCCGTGAATACGGCCAAGACCATTGCGCGCCCAGCGGCTGAACAGACCGGCTGCCAGCCAGCCGATGACAAGCAGAATGACGGCACCGACGACGGAAAAGGAATATTGCACGGCAAGCGCGCTTAACTGAGCGAGTGCCGCCCGCGTTGCGACGACGAGTTCCGATGCCTGATCCATATCGGCGATAGTCTCCTTCTCTGAGCTGACCTGCAATGCGCAACCATGTCGCAGCATTGCTGTGGTCTGCTTAATTGGGTCAAAATCGACGCGCGTCAACCATCCTATTCATTTTTAGGAATATTAAATGAAAACAAATAAATGCTCGGTTTTCAGGATTACGCAGCGGTACTCAAGGAAGGGTTGAGCGGTAGAACGAAGGACACGGTGCCGTCTGTGTCCGCACCACGGCCGATCCCTTTGACGGCGGCGATCAGGCGTCCGTCGCGCTTCAAAAGCCGGTCGCCGATTTCCACCAGACGGGTGTTCGGCGTCGCATGCGGGGCGACTTGTCGCAGCCGGGCAGCAAGCGCGAAATCGTCTTCCTCGGGGTGGATGGCGAGTGCCGCAATCAGCGCCGCCGCAGGCGAACGCGATACGCCCATCCAGCAATGCACAACCAGCGGAAATTGTCGGTCCCAGCCGGCCATGAAGGCGATCAGCCGCTCCACATGCGCCTCATTGGGGGCAATGAGATTGCCGGTGCCGGCAAAGGCGATGTCGTTCATGGCGAGCTTCAGATGGCGGTCGGCAGAGATTACCGCCGGGCGGTGAAAATCCTGCTTTTCGGCGATCAGGCTGACCATTTCGCGCGCCTTGTGGCGCACCGCAAGTTCGGCGATCTTGGCAAGCGGGCAGACGATGATCGCAGTCATCGCGCCGTATTCCCGCGCAAAAGTTCGATCTCGGCGAAACGTTCCTGAAAACGCTGCTGTGCCTGGATGGCCGGCAGTGGCTCCATCTCCAGCATCTCTCTCGTCACGCCATTCGGCACGCCGAAAAACTTGCGCGCCTCGGTCAGCGAAAAGCCGGCAAGTTCGGTCGCCTCGAAAAAGGCGGCAACCGTATCGGCACGCTTGATCCGCATCTTCAGATCGCGCGTCGGATGCGCGGGCAGGCCGAATCGCAGGTGGATGGCCGCCTCCAGCCGCGCCTCGACCGCCTTGTAACCGCCGCCGACCACCGATTTGAACGGCGAGATCATGTCGCCGATCACATATTCCGGTGCGTCGTGCAGAAGCGTCATCAACCGTTCTTCCGGCGTGGCCGCAGGTTGGGCCAGCGAAAACACCTGCTCGACGATTAGCGAATGTTGCGCCACCGAAAAGGCATGGTCGCCGCGTGTTTGGCCGTTCCAGCGGGCGACGCGGGCAAGCCCGTGGGCGATATCGGAAATTTCCACGTCGAGCGGCGAGGGATCGAGCAGATCGAGCCGGCGGCCGGACAGCATGCGCTGCCAGGCGCGCGTCGCCTTGGTGGTCGAAGCGCCAGCGCTCACGTTTCCGCCTCTTGGGTCTCCGTCGGGAAGGAGAGGCCGGTCCATTCCGGCAAGGTCAGCGAAACGGCAATGTCGGCGGCAGTCAGCGGTGTGCCGCTTGCCAGCGCATCACCGACGCGGTCGATGCGCACGATTGCCAAGCCTTGTCCGCCCGAGGTGGAGCCCAGCGTGCCGACGGGTTTGGCGCCCGCCATGATTTCGGTGCCGGCCGCCGGCAGGTCCTGCTCAGCGGACACGATCACCACGCGGCGACGCGCGGTGCCACGGTGCTGCATGCGGGAAACCACTTCCTGACCGACATAACATCCCTTGCGGAATGAAAGCCCGCCATCCTTGTCGAGCAGGACATCATGCGGAAACGCATCCTGCAGTGCAAAATCGTGGCCGGACAGCGCCAGTCCTGCAGTGATGCGCAGCGCCTGATAGGCAGCCTCTTCGCCATCGGCCTGTTTCCCCGCTGCACGTTGCAGCTCGATGCCGGATTTGGCGAAGGCGCCGTCGGTGATACCGCCCACCAGCGTTTCGCCACCCCAGGCAACCGTCACGCCGATCTCTTCCACAAGGGTGATCTCCACGGCGGCGCGCAGCTTGTACATGGTCAGCCGTCGCGCAAATGCCTCGCGCTGCGGCTGGTCGATCTCGATGGCAAAACCGCCCTCGATCCGCCAGATGACGAAATCGAACAGGATTTTTCCCTGCGGCGTCAAAAGCGCGCCGGGGCGGGCTTCCTCTTCCGGCAGGCCGGCAATGTCGGTGGTGATCAGATTGTGCAGGAAATCCTGCGCATCAGTGCCGGTGACGGACAGCAGGGCACGATCGGAAAGGAAGGCAAACGGCATGATTTTCACCCGCACGGATCAGAAACAGAAAATCCCCGGCGCAAATCAATGCGCGTCATGGGCTGTCATAGAGGTAAGGTTTTGACACGGTCGCGGCAAGCCGCACCGTGTCCGGGTACTGCCGACAGCGCGAGAATCAGTCGCCGCTGACGATGAACTTCCACTTGCCGTCGGGTGAGATGCCGATGCGGTAGAAATTGTAACCGCCCGCTTCGTCCATGGCAGCAAGATCGCCGGCTGTGACGATGCGCAGCAGGTCCACCTTTTCCGGCGGGGTCAGCTCGTTGAGCGGCTTGCCGACGAAATAGGGCCAGACATAAACCTCATCCGGCGTGCCGGCCTCGATGCGGGCAACGCCGGTCTGCATCAGGTCCAGCATGATGGCGAGGATTTCCAGACCTTCGGTATCACCGGAAAAGCTTTTCAGCGTTTCGATCGGGTCTTCGTTCTGGTCGGGACCATCGGTTTTCTGTGCGCCGGGATCCATGATCGGGCGCATGCGCTCGACATCGCCGGACGCAGCGGCCTCGACGATCGCCTCGCGTAGCTTGCGCACCGGTTCCGGCAACTTGCTGAAATCGTGAATGATTTCTGCCTTGATCGCCGGTTCGGCTTCAGCCTCTGCGGCGGCCGCAGCGTCAGGCTTCGGCGCTTCCGGTTTGTCGGCGGCCGGCGGGGTCGCCTGACTATGCTGGTTTTCCGTACCCGTGTGGCTGCCGGGCGCCGTGTCTGCCGGCTGTATGCCCTGATGCCCGACGGAAGAACTCTGCGCCATGCCGGAAAGGGCAAGGGCGACGGGTGCCTGCGTCAGCGCTGTCGCGCTGAAAAGCGCGGCGGCGAACAGGATGCGGGGGAAACGGCTATTGGGCATGGCTTTATTGGCGATCCTGTTGGAAAGCCCCGATCTTACACGATTATTGAAAATCGCGCTTACTGAATGATGCGCTGCGGAGAAAATTCGCCAGCCAGCATGCGTTCGCGCAGCGATTGCAGCATGGCTTCTGCGCCAGCTTCGCCGTGCATGCGAATGGTTTCGCGCATGGCAAGAGCGATGGCAGCGTCAGCGATGATTTCAGGTTCGATACCGTCGGCGCGGCCGTCGGCCCAGGCCTCGTTCTGGTATTCGAGCGCCACCTGCATCTTTTCGTGCACAATCATCTCGTCGATGTCGTTGCGGGCTGTCTGCATAATGATCCTCTTTCCGGCACCTGGTTGTTACCGGTGCGTTAACAAGATTACCAGCCTTTTATCAAAACGACACGGGTTGCGAGCGAAACAGGTAAATAAACACTTAATTTCCGTAGCGTGCGGCGATTTCCGCAGCCAGTGTTGCTCCTTCGGCACGGTATGCCTCTTCAGCGGAGCGCGCAGCCGGCGTGCAGGTCGTGTGCACGGAGGCGAAGGACCGGTAACCGCGATTGAAGGCGGCCGTCAGTTTCTCGCGGCGTTTTGGCTCATTCGCCGTCTCGGAATCAATCAGTTTCTGCATGGAGCCGCGCCAGTTCGACTGACGTTCTCCACATAGCGTGCGCAGGTAATGCACCGATCCGAGAATTTCCGAAAGCCGCGCCAGCCGGTCGTCATAGGGAGTCGGCTTTTCCGCGGGTGGTGTCGAGGCCGTCGGCGCAGCAGGGGCTGCAGCCTTTTTCTGCGCCAGCGCCGGCTGCACGGCGAGCGAAAGGCTCAGCGCGACAAAGCAGACAGATGCGAGGCGTTTACGAAACTTCATCGGCATTCCAGACGGCGGTCCTGCCGGAGAATCGCCCGGCATCGTTAAGCGTTCTTTTAGCCTTTTGAAACCCGCGCCGCCAGCCGTTCGGCACATTCGAGCACGCTTGGCGGCACCGGCAGATGGCGAATTTCCTCGGCCGTGTACCAGCCGGGATCGGCGGCATCATCGGCGGCGATGGCCTCGATGGTTTCGTCGCTTTTGACCAGAAAGACGGAGAGGAAGAAGTGGCTGAGCAGGTCTCCGTCTTCTGATTCGCTCTTCAGGTCATAGGTGGCAAACAGTTCGGGATCGTGCACGGAAATGCCGGTTTCCTCGAAAAACTCGCGCACGGCAGTTTCGGCCGGTGTTTCCCTCGGTTCTCCGCGTCCGCCCGGAAAGGCGAACAGATCGGCCGATGGCGGATTGATTCGCCTGATCAGCAGAAAACGGCCATCGCGTTCGAGAATGGCGGAGGAGGCGGGGTGGGGCGTGGAGGACATGGCGCTCCTGAGCGGCAAGCTGTGATCTGTACTACAAGTCCGTTGTAATTTATGGTTCGCGTCTGGGCAAAGGAGCATTCTTGATGACCCGCGCAAAAACCTTCGCTCTTGGCGATACCTATGACGGCATCCTCTCGGATCTCGTGAGCAACGGGCATTTCGAGACAGAAACGGAAGCGGTCAAGGCCGGTCTTCGCATGCTTGCGGATCGTGAAATGCGCATTCAATCTCTTCGTCAGGCAATCGATGCCGCGGATCAGGAGATAGAAGCAGGGCTCGGTCAGCATTACACCTCTGCTGCCGACCTGCTTGCGGATGTCATGACAGATGACGACAGGCCGTAGATCGCGAAAGCATCTGATCATTGCGCCGCTTGCCAAGGCGGATTTGCGCGGTATTCGACGATACATTGCCGAAAACAGCCCGCATTACGCTCAGGAATTTCTCGCCGATCTCACTGCCAAGATCATCTGGATTGCCTATGCGGACTTCACGGGGGCGCCCCGCGATCACATCTCGCCGGGACTGCGCGCCTTTCCCTATCGCCAACGCTGCATCTATTATCGCACCTATCCCGACAGGATCGTGATTCTGCGCGTGATGCATATGGCGCAGGACGTGCAAAAACAGGATTTCGAGTGATCAAGACCTACACCCTCTACGTGTTCGCCGCCGTCTTCGAGATCGCCGGATGTTTTGCCGTCTGGGGTTGGCTGCGGCTGGAAAAGCCGGTGTGGTGGCTGGCGCCGGGTGTGGCGAGCCTTGTCCTGTTCGCGTGGCTTTTGGCGCTGGTGGAAAGCGAGGCGGCGGGGCGCACCTATGCGGCCTATGGCGGCATTTATATCCTCGCCTCCATCCTCTGGCTGCTGGCGGTCGAAGGTCGCATGCCGGATCGCTGGGATCAGGCCGGTACCGCTCTCTGCCTGATCGGCTCGGCCGTCATCATCTTCGGGCCACGCAGTGCATGAGCCTGCCGGCTTGACCCTCTTGCGTGCCGATGCGATGAAAAACCATGTGCGGACGTTATGCTTTGACATCGACACCCGATGACGTGCTGAACTTCGTCAGCGTGGCGCTGGTGGAGGATTTTCCGCCGCGTTTCAACATCGCGCCGACGCAGCCTATTCTTGTCGTCATGCAGGCGGAAAGGCCTGATCCCGGCAGCAATCTGCCGGATCGTCGCGCTTTTCTGGCGCGCTGGGGTTTCATTCCCGGCTGGGCCAAGGATCCGAAAGACCTGAGCCTGATGATCAATGCCCGCGCCGAGACGGCAATCGGCAAGGCCTCGTTTCGTGCAGCCATGCGCCATCGCCGCATTCTGGTGCCGGCCTCGGGCTTTTATGAATGGCGGCGGCCGGAAACATCGGGCGAGGAAAAGTCGCAACCCTACTGGATCCGCCCGAAAAACGGCGGCCTGATCGCCTTTGCCGGGCTGATGGAAACCTATGCCTCGGCCGATGGTTCGGAAATCGATACCGCGGCAATCCTGACCACTGCTGCCAACCGTTCGCTGAAGCGCATCCATGACCGCATGCCGGTGGCGATCGGCCCGGAGGATTTTACCCGCTGGCTGGATTGCCGCACGCAGGAACCACGCGAAGTCAAAGACCTGATGACAGCGCCAGACGAGGATTTTTTCGAGGCGATCCCGGTATCAGACCGCGTCAACAAGGTCTCCAACATGGGCGCCGATCTGCAACTGCCGGCACAGGACGTGGCGCCACTGCCGGCGGTCAAACCGAAGCCGAAACCTGACGATAGCCAGCTTTCGCTTTTCTGATTTCCGTGTACTGATCCCTTTCTCGCCCTATGCCCAGACTGGACTTCCCTCCATGGATCTTTTTCCCGCCGCTCTTTCCGGCTTCGCGCTCGGTGGATCGCTGATCGTCGCGATCGGCGCGCAAAACGCTTTCATCCTGCGACAGGGGCTGATCCGCAGCCATGTCTTCATTCTGTGCCTGATCTGCGCTGCATCGGATGCGCTGCTGATTGCCGCCGGCGTCGCTGGTCTCGGAACGCTGGTATCGCAGTCGCCGATGTTGATCGCCGTGGTGACGATCGGTGGCGTGTTGTTTCTGGGGACATATTCGTTCATGGCGTTCAAGCGCGCGTGGGTGCCGTCGGCCATGGTGGCGGGGGCGCCGCAGAGCATGCCGCTGAAAGCGGCGGTCATGGCCTGTCTTGCCTTCACCTTCCTCAACCCGCATGTCTATCTCGACACGGTCGTGCTGCTAGGCAGCCTGTCGGCGGCGCATGAGGGCGCGGCGCGTCTGGCTTACGGCCTTGGTGCCGTGGTCGCGTCGTTCACATGGTTTTTCGGGCTGGGATATGGCGCACGGTTTCTGGCGCCGCTATTTGCCAGGCCATCGGCCTGGCGCGTGCTGGACCTGTTGATCGGCCTCGTCATGGCAATGCTCGCCATCGGCCTTCTGGTCAGCTTTTTTGCCGGCAATTGAAACCGGCTGGAAAGTTCAAGCTCAGGATTTTTTGACCGGCTTGCGCTTCAGCATCATCGTTGCGGCAACCACGGCCTTGATGCCGAGCGGGCGCAACGGGGCGTGCAAGTCGTTCTGGGTCTTTTCGGCCGGAGCCTTCGGGCTGTTCATCTTCTTTTCCTCTGGAGCGATCTCGTGATCAATCGCCGCTTTCACCGTAAATCCGGGCGGAAATACGGTGAAAGTAATAGCGATCCGGAGGAATATTCATAAAGGTGTCATCTTGCCGCAGACTGTAGCTGCAATGCAGCATTCACCTTGCAGTGCAGGGGATCACGGCGAAGCGTGATCGTCCTCGATGGTGATCGTACCGTAACGACGGTGCCATGCACGGGCACTGAACGGCAGCATGCAGAGATAGGCGATCACCGTCACCGACAGCACTTCCCAGGTGAAGCTCATCAGCAGCGCCACATAAATGACGACGCCGAGAATGACCGGCAGCATCAGATCGCGGCGGATGCGGGTTTCCGATTTGCCGGACCAGATCGGCAGGCGGCTGACCAGAAGATAACCCATCAACACGGTATAGGCACCGGCCGCATAAGCCACCCAGCCCTCCAGCGGGACGCCGAGAAAACCGAGATAGACCGGCAGCATGACCAGCATGGCGCCCATCGGCGCCGGCACGCCGACGAAAAATTCCGACTGCCACTGCGCCTTGACCGGCCGCTCTTCCATCACGTTGAAACGGGCGAGGCGAAGGCCGGCCGCGATGGCGTAGATCAGGGCTGCGATCCAGCCAAGCGAACGGGCGCCATCCAGCACATAGGCGTAGAGCACCAGGGCAGGGGCGACGCCGAAATTGATGATGTCGGCGAGACTATCCATCTGCACGCCGAATTTCGATGTCGCCTTCAGGAGGCGGGCAATGCGCCCGTCTATCCCGTCGAGGAAGGCAGCCAGCAGAACCATGCCGACGGCCAGTTCGAACCGGCCTTCGAAGGCCAGCCGGATACCGGTCAGACCCGCGCAGATGGCCAGCACGGTAATGACATTGGGGATCATCAGCCGAAGCGGGATTTCCCGCAGACGGGGGCCGCGGCCGCTGTCGTCCTTGCGGACCGTCGACGCATTTTCATGCGTTTCTTCCTGTCCGTTGGTGTGCGGCTCGGCTGGCTGTTCCATTGTCATTCTCCGTACGGGGCTCCGTTACGCGGTATGTGGTCCGTATCAGTTGCGGCGGCTGACGACCGGGCCCTTGGTCGAGCCGAATTCGGCAAGCACCGTTTCGCCACCGATGGCGCGCTGGCCGATCGAAACGCGGGCTTCACCACCGGCCGGCACGTAAACGTCGAGACGCGAACCGAAACGGATCAGGCCAAAACGCTCGCCGGCTTCCAGCGGTTCGTTCGGCTGCACGAAGCAGAGAATGCGGCGGGCAACGAGACCGGCGATCTGCACGACGCCGAGCTTGCCATGCTTGCTTTCGATGACGAGACCGTTGCGCTCGTTATCGGTCGAGGCCTTGTCGAGTTCGGCATTGACGAACTGGCCCGCACGGTAGGCGATCTGCGAAATGCGGCCACGCACCGGTGCGCGGTTGATGTGGCAATCGAACACGTTCATGAACACGGAAATGCGCAGCATCGGCTCCGAACCGAGATCGAGTTCGGCCGGCGGAACGACCATGACGACATGGCTGATGCGACCGTCTGCCGGGCTGATGACGAGGTCTTCGTCCTGCGGCACGACGCGCTCGGGATCACGGAAGAAATAGGCGCACCATGCGGTGAGGATCAGGCCGATCCAGAACAGCGGTTCGGCAATGAGGCCGAGAACCAGCGACACCACGAAGAATGCGGCCACGAACAGGTAGCCCTCCTTGTGGATGGGGACGAGCGTGTTGCGAATGGTGTCGAGTAGGTTGATCAACCGTTGTTCTCCTGCGTTGTCGGCGCTCACTGACTACATAAAAACCGTGATTGCGGCAATGTGGTTCCGCAATGAGCAAGATCACCTTGTTGATAGAGCTCGATTGCACGGCATCTGGCTGACGATCATGTGCGGTATGACGGTCAATACCGTTCTTTTCGGGGGGCGGCATCATTATCGTGCTGACCGTTCAGGAGCTCACCGAACACGCCAAATATCTCATTTGGCCGTGTTGGTGCTGAGTTTTATACTTTCACCGTTTCTAGCCCGGATGATTGCGCCGTGCATGCGCAATTGTGGTAAAGATGAATTGCAGCGCGGCGATGTGATTTCGGGCTGACAAGCGCGTAATAACGTAAATCTGGATGTTGCAACCATAGCGTTTGACGGCGGTCGCTGCTGCCGCCATGTTTACATCCGGCTTTTGCCTGAGGGAGCGGATAATGGAAGACGTTGCTGCCAGAATCGCATTTTCATTGCTTGTCGGCATATTCGCTTTTTTCGCCGCCACGAACATTTTTCTGACGGTCCTTCGCATTACGCATCGCCGTGATTTGGCGGACCGTCTTTCGGCAAAACTTGCTCCCTATACCCGCTATTTCCGTTTGGGCGACAGCTCCGGATCTGGTTCCGGCGGCAGAGCCCGCTAAGCCATGGCTGCAGTTTTTCCGCTGGTTGGCGAGGTCGGACCCTATTGGCTCGGTGTGATGGGAAGCTTTTGTGTCGAGATCAGTGCCGTGGCCGTCGCGACGGGCAAGGCGGAGGGGAAAATCCCCAGGCGCTACAGGAGCGTGCCTTATCTGCTCCTAAGAACCGCCATGGCTTTTGCCGCCGGCACACTGCCGGTGATGCTTGAGGCGGTCAACGCCTACAACGCCTTCGTGCTCGGGGCCAGCGCCCCACTCGTTTTCGACAGGATGGAGCGTGGTAACGATCCGGGAAAATGATCCCGGCCCAAGTCTAATCCCAGGCCGGAACTGAGGGTTAAGATCTTACCGCCAGCCCATGGCCGGTGCCACGTGCTTCAAGATCGCCTCGATCACATGGGCGTTGTAGTCGACGCCCAACTGGTTCGGCACAGTCAGGAGCAGCGTATCGGCCTCGGCAATCGCCTCGTCCTTTTTCAACTCCTCGACCAGCTTGTCCGGCTCGCCGGCATAGGAGCGGCCAAAAATGGCGCGGGTCTTTTCGTCGAGGAAGCCGATCGAATCGTCTTCCTTAGCCCCATTGCCGAAATAGGCACGGTCGCGATCATCCACCAGCGCGAAAATGCTGCGGCTGACCGAGACCCGCGGAGTGTGCGTGTGTCCGGCTTCCTTCCATGCCTCGCGATAGGCGCGGATCTGCTTGGCCTGCTGGATGTGAAAAGCCTCGCCGGTTTCGTCGTCCTTCAGTGTCGAGCTCTGCAGGTTCATGCCGAGCTTTGCCGCCCATTGTGCGGTGGCATTCGAACCGGCGCCCCACCAGATGCGATCACGCAGACCTTCGGAATGCGGCTCGAGGCGCAGCATGCCGGGCGGGTTGGGGAACATCGGCCGTGGGTTGGGCTGTGCAAAACCGTTGCCCTTCAACACTTCCAGCAGGATTTCGGTGTTGCGGCGGGCCATGTCGGCTTCGTTTTCGCCTTCGCCCGGCTGGTAGCCGAAATAACGCCAGCCATCGATCACCTGTTCCGGCGAACCGCGGCTGATGCCGAGCTGCAGGCGGCCACCGGAGATCAGGTCGGCAGAGGCTGCGTCTTCCGCCATGTAGAGCGGGTTTTCATACCGCATGTCGATGACGCCGGTGCCGATCTCGATCTTTTTCGTCCGCGCGCCGACAGCGGCCAGAAGCGGGAAGGGGGCGGCAAGCTGGCGGGCAAAATGGTGGACGCGGAAATAGGCGCCATCCGCACCGAGTTCTTCGGCCGCGACCGCAAGATCGATCGATTGCAGCAGCGCATCACCGGCCGAACGTGTGCCGGATTGCGGCGAGGGAGACCAGTGGCCGAAGGAGAGAAAGCCGATCTTTTTCATGACTTTGCCTTATGTTGGCATACATGGCGGATTGGTCGGGTTAGCGCCCTCAAATCCAAACACACCGATGCAGCACATCATTTGAACGTTGAGACACAGATGGCATGCGGCCCCAGACATTCACAGCCGTCTACCGGTGAACAGTGCGTCGTCAGCGTGCCGCTTGCGGATCGACCCAGCCCATCCAGGTGGTAAAGGCCAGAAGCGGCGAACCCCAGAAGATCAGCACCAGTGCGTAAACGATGCCGACGGCGCCGAGCACGATCAGGCGGGTTTTTCTGTTGCGTTTCATGTCTTTCCCCATCTCCAGAATTTATTCGCCAGCCGGCTTGCCGCGGATGACGACTCCGAGATCGTCTTTTTCGCGCACCTGGCGCAGATGTTCTTCCGCCTGCGTTGCCTCGCGCTGGCGGCTCCACATCGACGCGTAAAGCCCGCCGGCGGCGATCAGTGCCGAATGGGTGCCGCGCTCGGCGATCTCGCCGGCACGCAGCACGATGATCTCGTCGGCATTGATGACGGTCGACAGGCGATGCGCGATCACCAGCGTCGTGCGGTTTTTCGAAACCACGTCGAGCGCCGACTGGATCTCGTGTTCGGTCGTTGTGTCGAGCGCAGACGTTGCCTCGTCGAGAATGAGGATCGGCGGGCCTTTCAACACGGTACGGGCAATCGCAACGCGCTGCTTTTCGCCACCCGAAAGTTTCAGGCCACGCTCGCCGACCTTGGTCTCGAAACCTTCCGGCAGGTGGGTGATGAACGTGCCGATCTGGGCGATGTCGGATGCAGCCTTCACCTCTTCGTCGGAAGCGGCGGGGCGGCCGTAACGGATATTGTAGGCGATCGTATCGTTGAACAGGACCGTATCCTGCGGCACCATGCCGATCACCGAGCGCAGCGATTTTTGCGTGACCTCGCGCACATCCTGTCCGTCGATCGTTACCGACCCGTCCTGCACGTCATAAAAGCGGTAGAGCAGGCGGGAAATGGTGGATTTTCCGGCGCCCGACGGGCCGACGATCGCCACCGTCTTGCCGGCCGGCACTTCGAAGGACACGCCCTTGAGGATCGGCCGTTCGGGATCGTAGGCAAAGTGCACGTTGTTGAAAGCGATGGCGCCCGGTCCCGCCGCCAGCGGCTTGGCGCCGGGACAGTCGACCACTTCGGCTTCGACTTCGAGAAGGTCGAACATCTGCTCGATATCGGTCAGGCCCTGGCGGATTTCGCGGTAGACGAAGCCGATGAAGTTAAGCGGGATGGACAGCTGCATCAGCAGCGCATTGACGAAGACGAAATCGCCGATCGTCTGTTCGCCGCGCTGCACGGCCATTGCCGACATCACCATCATCACAGTCTGGCCGATGCCGAAAATGACGCCCTGGCCAAAGTTCAGCCAGCCGAGCGAGGTCCAGACTTCGGTCGCCGATTTTTCATACTTGGCCATCGAGGCATCGAAGCGCCTGGCTTCCATGTCCTCGTTGCCGAAATATTTGACGGTTTCGAAGTTCAAGAGCGAATCGATCGCCTTGGTATTGGCCTCGGTGTCGCTGTCATTCATCGAACGGCGGATGGCGATGCGCCAGTCGCTGGCCTTGATGGTGAACCAGATATAGGCCGAGACGGTGACGGCGGTGACGACCACGTAGGAGAAGCCGTAAGCGGCCCAGAAGATGATCGCCGTCAGTACGAACTCGAGCAGCGTCGGCACCGAGTTGAGAATGGTGAAACGGACGATCGTTTCGATGCCCTTGGTGCCGCGTTCGATGATGCGCGACAGGCCGCCGGTCTTGCGCTCCAGATGGAAGCGCAGCGACAGCTGGTGCATGTGCACGAACGTCTTGTAGGCGAGCTGGCGCACCGCATGCTGTCCGACCGAGGCAAACAGCGCGTCGCGCAGCTGGTTGAGGCCCACCTGCAAGAGGCGGGTGAAGTTGTAGAGGATGACGAGAACGACCGCACCGAGCAGGAAGGCGGGCAGGATACCGACCATGTCGAGCTTGCCGTTCAGCGCATCCGTTGCCCATTTGAAGAAATAGGGCACAGACAGAAGAATAATCTTTGCCAGAAACAGATAGAAGGTCGCCCACAGCACACGCGCCTTCAGGTCGGCACGACCTTGCGGCCACATGTAGGGCCAAAGGTTGACGAGTGTGCCGAGCGGATTGCCGCTATCCGCCGAAACGGTCTTTTTCTTCGATGCCATGAAATGCTGGTCCCTGGGAGACAAGGGGCGCTGAAGCGCTTGTGTCCGCGACATAGGCGTGTTGGCCGGTGGATGCAATGACAGCCGCGTGAAACTTGGCATCTGGTGCCGATCCGCCACCGACTGCGAGACAAACAAAAATCCCCGCCACGGAGGCGGGGATGTGATGTCAGTCCGGTGCGATTATCAGGATTTTTCCTGCTGCAGCCGCTTGCGGTGCAGTTCCTCGGCATCCGGGCGGGCCTTGTCGGGCACGCCAAAGACCTGGCCGGGCTGGATCAGGTCCGGGTTGGTGATCTGGTCCTCGTTGGCGAGGTAGATCGTCGTGTAGCGCACGCCCTGACCGTAAACGCGGCGGGAAATCTGCCACAGCGTATCGCCACGGCGGATGATCACCGATGCATTGTCGCTCTTGGTCAGCGGCGCCTGCTCGATCGTACGTGCCTCGCTGGAAGGCGTGGAGGCGGCCACTTCGGCCGGCGCTGTGGCCTGCTGGCTCGGCGGTGTATCGACAACAGGGCCGATTGCGCTGGCGATGATCATGTGGATCTCGCCAAGGCCCTTGCCGAAATCGGCAACATCGCGCGGCAGGGCTTCAAGTGCTTTCAGCGCGGCAGTGGCCTGGGCCATCGTCATCTCTGCAATGCGACGGGCTTCGGCACTGGCATCGGCCGGCAGGCGATATTCCGTCAGCGACTTCAGCGCGATGCTGGTGGCCGAGCGGGCAGCGGCCAGCTGTTCGGCAGTCGGTGTCGCACCATTGGCGTAGAGGCCTGTCAGGATTTCGTGGGCACGCGCCACCTGATTGCGCAGGCGGTCGAATGCGCCACCGTCGATCGGCGTCAGTGTGGTGGTGGCAGACGAGATCGCCGGGCTGGCGACGGCTGCGACCTGATCACCGGCAGGACGGTTGAACGGAACGGCGACGCGCAAAAGCGCCTTGCCATCCGGGCCGATCTGATCGACGGCGATGCGGTGATCACCAACCGAAAGCGGCAGTTTGCCCTCGATGACGAAATGGCCGTTGGCCGCAGC
This sequence comes from Neorhizobium sp. JUb45, assembly GCF_004343585.1. GTDB lineage: Bacteria > Pseudomonadota > Alphaproteobacteria > Rhizobiales > Rhizobiaceae > Neorhizobium. Next base: position 505,348 of record NZ_SLYW01000002.1, read on the forward strand.
CTGTGCGTTGCCGATCACGGCATCGTCGGCATAACCGCGCAGTTTTGCCTGTGGCTTGGCGATGCCGGCGACGAACAGGCGGTCGCCCTCGATCTCGACGGCGGTCACCTGAATGTCCGGCTTCTGACCGGCGCCATCGGCCTTGGTCGCGGTGCCACCGGCATTGGGTGTTGCGGTTGCAACTTCGGGAGCTGCCGATTTGCTTGTCGTTTCAGGCGTCTTGGTTTCAACCGGCAGAACAACCCGTTCGGTCTTGGCAGCCTTGTCGCCGCCGGTTGCCGGCGTGGCGATCAGACGGCTGGCTTCGCCCGGCTTGGTGACCATGGCGAGCAGTTCGCCGCCCTTGACGGCGGGAACCGAAATCGTGGCGACTTCTTCGGACACGACGGTCTTGCCATCCTTGCCGGTGACCTTGAGAACCAGTTCATGGTCGCCCGGCGGCAGCGGCTTGTCGAGAATGGCAGCGAACTCTCCACCCGATGCGACATCGGCCTTGGCGAGTACGGAATTTTTATCGGCCACTTCGAGCGTGGTGCCCGGTTCGGCGCGGCCGGCGATCACGGTGGAGCCGTCGGGCTCGACACGCAACACGTCGAAGGTCGGGACATTGCCGGCGACGGTCGGAGCGGCGGTCGCAGCCGGTGCCGTGGAAGCGGCAGCCGGTGCCTGCGCCGTCTGTGCCGGGGCGGGCTGTTCCTGCGGTTTCGTCTGGTCGACAAGTTCCTGAGCGGCCTTGCCGCCTTCGGCAACTGCCTGCTCGACCTGTTTGCCTGCCTCGTTAATCGCTGCGCCAAGCGGTTGCTTGTCGGCGGAAATGCGGGGCATGACGAAGAACACCATTACGATGGTGGCAATGGCAAGAACACCGAGAGCCAGCAAGCCGGCAGGATTTTTCAACATCAGTTCTCTCCCGACGGAACGTCCGCCGCACACTAGGGAAATAGCCGGTTCATGCAACCTTCACAAGCTTTTCAAGGATTTCAGCCTTGCTCTTACAGTTCTTTCCGGTCACTTTTGACGTTTGTGCGTCGCGAACGCGTGAATACGGAATGCCAAACGGAGAAAAGCGTGCCCATCCAGTCCATCTGCGTCTATTGCGGTTCCCAGCCCGGTCGTGATCCTGCCTATCTTGCAGCAGGCCGCGCGCTCGGAAAATCCATTGCGGCCCATGGTCTGCGCCTCGTTTATGGTGGCGGCACCAAGGGCATCATGGGGGCGGTTGCAGCGGGTGTCTTGTCCAACGGTGGCCAGGTGACGGGAATAATTCCCGAATTTCTTGTCGATATGGAGGCAACCCGCCATTCGCTCGGACAATTGGACGAACTGATCGTCACCAAGGACATGCATGAGCGCAAACACAAGATGTTCGAGCGCTCGGATGCGTTCGTGACCTTGCCGGGCGGCATCGGCACGCTGGAGGAGATCGTCGAGATCATGACCTGGGCGCAGCTCGGCCGTCATGAAAAGCCGATGGTGTTTGCCGATATCGGCGGTTTCTGGAAACCGATGCTCGATCTCGTCAGCCACATGCGCGACCAGGGTTTTATCCACCGTGCCCATCTGGTGCAGCCGCTCGTCATTTCCGATGTCGAGCAGATCGTGCCCGCCATTCTCGAACGCGCTGAGGAAAAGGGCACGTCCGATGGGAAAAAGGATGTGATCTCAAAGCTTTGAGATCAATACCTCAATCAACGATGAAAAGCTTGGCGCCGATCTCGGTCGAGGTGCGGTGGGGTTCGGCATTGTCGGCCACCTGATAGCTCATGCCGGGTTTGAGCACGAACACGCGGCCATCGGCGAGTTCGGTGGTCATTTCGCCTTCGAGGCACAAGAGGATGTGGCCTTTCTCGCACCAGTGATCGGCGAGATAACCCGGCGAATGCTCCACCATGCGCACCCGGATCGGGCCGAAATGGCAGGTGCGCCAGGTGGAATGGCCGGTATCGCCCTTGTGTTCGGTCGGATCGATCTGCGACCAGTCGGTGGTGCCGAAGGGAATATCGTTGATCTGCATGAAATATCCTCGGTTCAGCGCTGGCCCAGCGGGCGCAGCATGGCAAGTGTGTAGACGATCAACGCCGACCAGATGAACAGGAAGGCAATCAGCTTTGTACCGCTCAGCGGCTCGCCGAAGGCAAAGACCGCGATCAGGAACACGATGGTCGGCGTGATGTATTGCATGATGCCGATGGTCGAAAGGCGCAGCAGCTTGGCGCCGGTGGCAAAGGTCATCAGCGGAATGGCAGTGATGAAGCCGGTGCCGATCAGAAGCAGGGTATTGCTTGCGCCCGTCTGCAGGAAATGCCCCTGACCGGTGCTTTCGAGATAGATCAGATAGGGCAGGGCCGGGATGGACAGAAGCAGCGCTTCCAGAAAGAAACCCTGATTGGGGCCGATCGGCAGCGTCTTGCGAAAGAAGCCGTAAAGCCCCCAGCTGAGCGTCAGGGTCAGCGCCACCAGCGGCAGGCTGCCGGCATCCCATGTCAGGATGGCAACCGCGATCGCCGCCAGTACGACCGCAAGCATCTGCGCCGGTGCCAGCTTCTCCTTCAGAAAGAAGGCGCCGAGCAGGATGCTGAACAGCGGATTGATGAAATAGCCGAGTGCGCCTTCCAGCGCACGGTTATTGCTGACGGCCCAGATATAGGTGCCGGCATTGATGGAGATCAGCACGGCGGTAATGCTCGCCATCATCAGCGTTTTTGGCGAGCGCAGCGCCTCCACCACATCACGCGTGCGGCCCAGACAGAGAAGAACGACGCCGGCAATCGGCACCGACCAGACAACCCGATGCGCCAGAAATTCCAATGGCGAGATATGCGCCAGCGCCTTCATGTAGAAGGGCATGAAACCCCACATCAGATAGACGATGAGTGCCAGGACAAATCCCTTGCGACCGTCCTTCGCCGATACGGCAGACGAAACGAGCGCCGCTCCCGTCGGTTCAGCGGCGATGGGCGTGGCTGCAGGGCTGGGCATGGAATGTATCCGATGGGTTGAGGCACTCATCCTCTCTATCTTTGGCAAACATCATCTGCCAATGCATTTCGATGATATCCCATTGATTTTGTCGGGCTGTTGCGCTCAGTTGTAACAACCAGACATGGGTGGAGGTGCCGCATGAGCAATCAGGATGATGCCGTTCACCGAGAAATTTATGCCCGCCAGATCCTCGCCAAGGCCGGGGTGTCTCAGGATGCTCGGCTGGAAAAGGCCTTTGCCACCGTCCGGCGCGAAAATTTCGTCGGTTTGCCGCCATGGCTGTTCAGCGATTTCAACCAATACAAGGAACTGGCTTCGAGTGATCCTGTCATTCTCTATCAGGACATGCTGGTCAGCCTGAATGCCGATCGCTACGTCAACAACGGCATGCCGTCCCTTCACGCCAATGCCCTGCACCGTCTCGGCATCCGCGAGGGTGAGACCGTGGTGCATCTGGGCGCCGGCACCGGTTATTACACGGCGATCATCGCCGAACTCGTCGGGCCGTCCGGCAAGGTCATCGGTGTGGAATATGACGGAGCACTTGTCGAGCGGGCGGATAAGGCGCTTGCCGGCTATGAGAATGCCGTGGTCATTCACGGCGATGCGCTGCAATGGGTGTCGACCGGTGACGAGGCGGATGTGATCTACGCCAATTTCGCACTCGATCATCCGCCGGCGCCGTGGATCGACAATCTTGCCACTGGCGGCAGGCTGCTGTTTCCGTTCGGCGTCCCTGTGGTCGATGCGAGCCGGTCGTTCAGCCGTTGGGCCGCATTCCTGATGATCGACCGGCGGCCACGCGGTTTTGGCGCCCGTTTTCTGGCGCCGGTGTCCTTCATCTGGGCCGAAGGGCAGGAGCCGGCACCGGAAGGGCGTCACGCCGCTCTTGCCGAGGCTTTCAAGAACCGCGGCCTGTCGCGCGTGCGCAGTTTTCGCTGGCGCACGCCGCCCACCGGTGAAGAATGGTACGGCGAGGAAGGCTGGGGTCTGTCTTTCGACGAGGCGTAAACGCCTGCATCCATGACCGTGCTGAATGTAAGCTTCAACCGAATGAATTGGCAGGTTGCTCAATTGAGGTCTAGAAGCCGCTCATCCAGCAGGGAGGATCAGCTGATGGCAACCGAGAGCATCGCTCCGCAGGCCAAGAACGAAGACACGCCGCGCGGTTTTGCCTTTGCGCTGACAGCTTATCTGATGTGGGGTTTTCTGCCCTTCTATCTCAAGGCCGTGTCACATCTGCCGCCGCTGGAAGTGCTGGCGCACCGGGCGATCTGGTCCGTGCCGGTGGCGGGCGCCGTCCTGCTCATTCTCAAGCGTACCGACGAACTCAAGGTAGCGATCCGCACGCCGAGCATGCTGGGCATGGCCTGTGTCACCGCCGCCTTCATCACCGTCAACTGGGGCATTTATGTCTGGGCGATCGCCGCCGGGCATGCGCTGGAAGGCGCTCTCGGTTATTTCATCAATCCGCTTTTCAGTTTCTTTCTGGCGGCCGTGGTGCTGCGTGAAAAACTGAGCCGTACGCAGCTCGCCGCCATCTGCCTTGCCGGCGTCGGTGTGGTGATCCTGACCGTCGGAGCCGGCGGCCTGCCATGGGTCTCGCTCGGGCTTGCCTTCACCTGGGGCTGTTATGCGCTGTTTCGTAAGACACTGCCGATCGGCCCCAACCAGGGCTTCTTTCTGGAAGTGCTGCTGATCAGCATCCCGTTCCTGCCCTACATCATCTATCTCGAATGGACGGGGCAGGGCCATCTCTTCAACGGCACCAGCTATGACACGTTCATCCTGATGCTGGCCGGCCCGATCACCGCCGGACCGTTGATGATCTATGCCAACGGTGCCAAGCTCTTGCGCCTGTCGACCATCGGCATCATGCAGTATATCGCCCCCACGCTGATTTTCCTGATCGCCATCTTTGCCTTCAAGGAACCGCTCAGCACGGTAAAACTTGTGGCCTTCGTCTTCATCTGGTCGGCACTGGCGGTGTATTCCTACGGCATGCTGAAGGCGTCGCGGGGGCGGTGAGGGGCATCAGGCCGCCGCCGTGCGGCCCGATCGCAGCGTCTTGCCGACCTTGAGCGTGACGCGCCGGTCGAGGGCGTTCAAAACGCGCACCAGTCGGTCTATGGTGAACCGGCCAAGATCGGCGTTGCGTATGCGCGAAAGATCGGCAGCAGTGACACCGGTAAGCTTCTCACCCTCCCGCACTGTCAGCTTTCGCCGGTCAAGCGTTGCAATGATTTCCGAAGCAAGCTGCGCCTTCATCAGTTTCGTGTCGGCATCGGGGTCACCCAGATCGGCATAAATATTGCCGCTGCCTCGAACGATTTCGAAATCGTCATCGGTCATCGCAGCATCTCCTCTAGTCGTTTCAGCCGGGCCTTGGTCAGTTCCACCTCTTTGTGAGGGGTTGCTATGCCCGCGGTCGATTTCTTTTGAAAAGCATGTACCACCCAGATCGCGTCGCCAAGTTGTACGGCATAAATCGTACGGTAGGCGTCGCTGCGATAAGGCAGGGCAATTTCGAAGACGCCTGAACCCAAGCCTTTCATCGGTTTTGCTATGTCTGCCTTCTGACCCATGCTGGCGATTGTGAGAGCATCTTTGATGCGATCCTGAACGTCTTCGGGAAATCTCCCGAAGTCCTTCAGCGCCGCCTTGATCCACGCGATCTCCCTCATGCTTCATGTTGTCATATCTGACAAACTTTTGACAAGAGAAAAGTCATCGTTGTCCGAGACATCAATTGCTGACCAGATCACTCCGCCGCGATCCTCCCCGCCAGTTCGCGGTTCTTCATCAGCTTGTAGATCACCGAATCCATCAGCGCCTGGAACGAGGCGTCGATGATGTTTTCCGAGACGCCGACCGTCCACCAGCGTACGCCGCTGCCATCGGTGGATTCGATCAGCACGCGGGTGATCGCCTCGGTGCCACCGTTGAGGATGCGCACCTTGAAATCGGCAAGCACGAGGTCGTCGATCTCGTTCTGGTATTTGCCAAAGTCTTTTCGTAGTGCAAGGTCGAGCGCGTTGACCGGGCCGTCGCCTTCCGCCACCGACATATGCGGTTCGCCGTCGATGACGAGTTTCACCACCGCTTCGGACACGGTTTTTACCCGCCCAAAACTGTCGAAGCGGCGCTCGACCATCACGCGAAAACCATCGACGGCAAAGAACTCCGGAATGGTGCCGAGCGTGCGCCGCGCCAGAAGCTCGAAACTGGCGTCTGCGCCTTCATAGGCATAACCCGATGCCTCGCGTTCCTTGACGATCGAGATCAGCTGGTCGAGCTTTGCATCGTCTTTGGCGACCGTGATGCCGCGCCGCTTCAGCGCATTGAGAAAGTTCGATTTTCCGCCCTGATCCGACACCATGACCTTGCGGAAATTGCCCACACTTTCCGGCGGCACGTGTTCGTAGGTGCGTGGATCTTTCAAAAGCGCCGATGCATGGATGCCGGCCTTGGTGGCAAAGGCCGAGGCGCCGACATAAGGCGCCTGATGATTGGGTGAGCGGTTCAGAAGCTCGTCGAAGGAGTGCGACAGATGCGTCAGGCCGGACAGGCGCTCCGGGTCGATGGCGGTTTCAAAGCGGGAGGCATAGGCCTCCTTGAGACAGAGCGTGGCGATCAGGGTGATCAGGTTGGCATTGCCGCAACGCTCGCCGATACCGTTCAGCGTGCCCTGTACTTGGCGACAGCCGGCCTCGACGGCGGCCAGCGAATTGGCGACGGCCTGACCGGTATCGTCATGGGCATGGATGCCGAGCGAGGCGCCCGGAATGCCCGACGCGATGACGGCGGCAACGATGTCGCGCACCTCGTTCGGCTGCGTGCCGCCATTGGTATCGCAGAGCACGATCCAGCGTGCGCCGGCATCGTAGGCGGTGCGGGCGCAGGCCAGCGCATAGTCCGGGTTGGCCTTGTAGCCGTCGAAAAAATGCTCGCAATCGACCAGCGGTTCCTTGCCCACCACATTGGCGGCTTCGACGCTGTCGCGGATGGAGGAGAGATTCTCTTCGTTGGTACAGCCGAGCGCCACCGCGACATGATAATCCCAGCTTTTGGCGACGAAACAGATGGCATCGCTCTTGGCCTGCAACAGGGTGGCGAGGCCGGGATCGTTGGAGGCGGAAATGCCGGCGCGCTTGGTCATGCCGAAGGCGACGAATTTGGCCTTGGTTGTGCGCTTCTCTGTAAAGAAGGCGGTGTCGGTCGGGTTGGCGCCGGGATATCCGCCTTCGACGTAATCGAAACCGAATTCATCCAGCATGGCGGAAATCGCGATCTTGTCCTCGACGGAAAAATCGACGCCGGGCGTCTGCTGGCCGTCACGCAGGGTGGTGTCGAACAGGTGGATGCGGTCGCTGGTGATCGGGGCGCGGGTCATTGTTGCTCCTCCCAGAGCAGATGTATTGGCATTTGGGGCAAAGGTTGCCCCCCACCCTAACCCTCTCCCCGCGTGCGGGGAGAGGGGACGTGCCCCATGTGCCTTGTTGCGAGGGACGGACATGGTGCGGCGTATCCCTTCTCCCCGTTTGACGGGGAGAAGGTGGCGGCAGCCGGATGAGGGGCTGCCACAAGGTTACGGGATGCGCTTCAATCCTTCCCCGCGAACCGGTCGGTCGCGCGGATCAACTGGTCGGTAATGCCCGGTTCCGAAACCGCATGGCCTGCGCCCTCGACAATGTGGAAATCCGCATCGGTCCACACCTTCGACAACTGCCAGGCATATTTCAGCGAGCAGGGCATGTCGTAGCGGCCATGCACGATGGCGCCCGGAATGCCTTTAAGCTTGGTGGCATCGCGCAACAGCTGACCTTCCTCAAGCCAGCCGGCATGCATGAAATAATGCGTTTCCAGCCGCGCAAATGCGATGGCAAAAAAATCCTCGCCGAAGCCGGCCGTCAGCGCTGCGTCGGGCAGAAGCGTGATGGTCGAGCCTTCCCATGTGCTCCAGGCCTTGGCGGCTGTCAGTTGCTCGGCCTTGTCCGTGCCGGTCAGCCGGCGGTGATAGGCGGCCAACATTTCATGGCGTTCGTTTTCCGGAATGGGCGCGATAAAAGCCTCCCATTTGTCGGGAAACATTTCCGAGACGCCGAACTGGTAATACCAGTCCATTTCCGCCTTGGTCAGCGTATAGATGCCGCGCAGAACAAGCTCGCTCACCCGCTCTGGATGGGTTTCGGCATAGGCCAGCGCCAGCGTCGAGCCCCAGGAGCCGCCAAAAACCTGCCACTTGTCGACGCCCGCCAGTTGCCGCAGCCGCTCGATATCGGCAACGAGATGCCATGTCGTGTTGGCGTCGAGGCCGGCATGCGGTGTCGAGCGGCCGCAACCGCGCTGGTCGAACAGGAGGATGTCGTAAAGCGCCGGGTCGAACAGACGGCGTTGTGCCGGCGTGCAGCCGCCGCCGGGGCCACCATGCAGGAACACGACCGGCTTGGCGCCTTTGGTGCCGACGCGTTCCCAATAGATCACATGGCCATCGCCGACATCGAGATGGCCGCTCTCATAAGGTTCGATCTCGGGATAAAACGTGCGCAATACTTCGGTCACAGGTGCAGTCCCCTTTCGGGCCAGTTTTCGGTGTCGTGGTCGGGGTGTTGGAAGGAGATGATCTGCTCCTGACGGGCGTAATATCCGGCATCGCCGTGTATGGGCGCCTCAAAGATCGTTTCCACCCAGGGCAGGCGAAAAGCGTGATTGACCTGCACGGTCGGTGCGAGATCGTCGCGCTCGTCGAAGGCGCCAATGGCAATCTCGAGGCTGGACGGCGTGCGATAGGTCAAGGGCGTGCCGCAGTTTTCGCAAAAACCCCGGTCGATATTGACGGACGACTGAAAATATTTTGGCTCGCCACGGGTCCATTCGACGCCGCCTTCAGGCGCGGAAACCAGCGGTCCGAAAAAGCCGCCAAAGGCTTTTTGGCACATGCGGCAATGGCAGATCGAGGCGCGGCCGAGAGCGCCGTGGATTTTGAAGCGCACGCCGCCGCATTGGCATCCGCCCGTTTTCACGGCGTCTGTTCCTGTTGTTTCAGTCATGCATCGTCCTCCTTCTTGCCGGCATCCGCTGCAGGGGCGGATCGGGCCGGGATTGGCTGCCAGTCTTCTGTGTCGTGATCGGGATGCTGGTTGGAAACGAGATCGGCCAGAAACGGCGCGTCGGCGATGTCGTCTTCCGTGCGGTGGCCGGGCAGGGCGTGCAGGTGTTCGACGAAGGGAAGCTTGCCTTCCAGGCCATATTGCATCGAGGGCGGCAGGCTGGAGGGATCATCCAGCGCACCGGCGGAAACGGCAATGCCGCCCATCGCCTCATAGGTCAGCGGCGTGCCGCAATTGTCGCAAAAACCGCGCTGCACGTGGTTGGACGACTGGAAATATTTTGGCGCACCGCGTGTCCAGACGAAGGTGGCACCACGGGTGGACACCAGCGGCGCATAATAGGCGCCAAACGCCTTCTGGCACATGCGGCAGTGACAGATGGAGGACTGGCTGGGCTTGCCGTCGATGCGGAAACGCAGCGCCCCGCATTGGCAGCCACCGGTATGGACGTGATAGGTCAATTACCTTTCTCCATCGGCCAGAGGTCGGTGTCGCGATCGGGGTGCTGCCGGCTGCTGGCGTCAATCGCCGCTTCATCTTCCGGTGACATGTCGAAACTGCCGTCGTGATCGAGACTATGCAGATCACCGAACCACGGCATTTTTCGCGCGAGATTGGTCTGCAGCGCCGGTTTCACGCTTTCCGGTTCATCCAGCGAACCGAGAGTGATGCTGATATGATCGCTACCTCCATCGTAAAACAATGGCGTGCCGCAACGGCCGCAAAAGCCGCGGCGCGCCGTGTCGGAAGACTGGAACCATGTGGGCTCGCCACGCGTGAGGGTGAAATTGTCATGCATCACGCCGCCAAGGGGCATGAAGTAATTGCCCGCCGCCTTCTGGCACATGCGGCAATGGCAGACATGCGGAAAACCGATCTCGCCTTCCGCCCGGTATCGAACGGCACCGCATTGGCAGCCGCCGGTGTGGAGCATGGTCATGACGCGGATCCCTCCAGCCAATTCTCGATCTTCAAACCATCGACGCGGGTAAACTCGCGGACATTGTTGGTGACGAGGGTGAGGTCCAGTGAACGGGCGTGGGCGGCGATGAAGAGGTCGGTGGTGCCGATTGGCGTGCCGCGTTTTTCGAGCGCGCTACGGATGTCAGCGAAATGATGCGAGGCCCGATCGTCGTAGCCAAGGATGGCGATGCGCGCCAAGGAATTTTCGACAAGATGGGTGAGCCGATCCGATCCCCGTCGTGCCGCACCAAAACGCAACTCCGATGCCACGATGGCGCTGACACAAAGGCTATCGTTGACCGCGCTGTCTATCGCCTCGGCAACCGCACCGAAGGGGTTGCGGATCGCGTCCGAAAGAATGTTCGTATCGAGCATGCGAACGAACCGGCTCATAGATCGACATCGCGCGGCGGCGGCTCATCGATGTCCAGTTCAGGGAAATCACCTTCCCACGGCGGCTGCGAACGCAACCACGCAATCAGGCTTCCCTTGGGCTCGGTGACCGGCTCGATCACCAGCCGGTCGCCCTCCTTGCGCATGACGGCCTCCTCGCCGGCCATTTCGAATTCGGCCGGGATGACGACCGCTTGGGCGCCGCCATTGCGGAAGAATTTTACGTGACGTTCAGCACCCATGCCTTCCTCCTCGCTGTCTCGGTTGCAGCATAGGGCGGCTCGCCCCTGGGCTGCAAGCCTACCGCTTGACCTCCCAGGTCGTCACCCGTTCTCCGGTTGCCGCATCCTTGCCGTCCTTCAGCTGGATGCCCTTGGCCGACAACTCGTCGCGGATCCGGTCAGCCTCGGCAAAGTTCTTCGCCTTCAGCATTTCCAGCCGCATGGCGACAACCGCATCAACGGCACCGGCAAGCGCCTCGTCCACCTCTGTCTTTTTCGGCAGTACGCCGAGAAGTGCTGCACTCGCCGCGAACATCGGCAGAAGCGTCGCATCCACATTGGCTTCCTGCGCCAGCGCATGCAGGCGCTGCACGGCGGCCACCGTATTGAGGTCGTCGGACAGCGCATCGATGACGACCGGGCAGGGGTCTGCATTGGAAACATCGGCCGCCGGCCATTTGGCGATCAGGCGCTCGGCTTCCTCCAGCCGCTTGATCGAAAAATCGATCGGCTCGCGGTAATGGGTCATCAGCATGGCCAGCCGCAGCACGTCGCCCGGCCACTGCTTGCCGCCAAAATCGTCGGTGGACAGCAACTGGTGGATGGTGACAAAGTTGCCGTCTGATTTCGACATCTTGCGGCCTTCGACCTGAACGAAGCCGTTATGCATCCAGACGTTCGCCATGACCTCGGTGCCATGCGCGCAGCGTGACTGGGCGATCTCGTTTTCGTGGTGCGGGAAGATCAGGTCCAGCCCGCCGCCATGGATGTCGAATACCTCGCCGAGATAGCGGCTGCTCATGGCCGAGCATTCGATATGCCAGCCCGGACGGCCGCGACCCCACGGGCTTTCCCAGCCGGGTTCGTTGTCGGAGGAAAGCTTCCAAAGCACGAAATCGCCGGGGTTTTTCTTGTGGGCATCGACGGTGATGCGGATGCCGGCCTGCTGCTCGTCGAGCGGGCGTTTGGAAAGCTGGCCGTAATCGCTCATCGATTTGGTATCGAACAGCACTTCGCCCTCGGCCACATAGGCGTGACCATTGCCGATCAGCTTTTCGATGATGGCGATCATCTGCTCGATATTGTCGGTGGCGCGCGGCTCGACAGTCGGCTCAAGGCAGCCGAGAGCGGCAACATCCTCGTGGAACTGCTTAGCCGTCTTTTCGGTCACCGCATGGATGGCGTCGTTGAGGGCCAAGTGCGGAAAGTCGCGCAGGGCACGTGCGTTGATCTTGTCGTCGACGTCGGTGATGTTGCGGGCATAGGTGACATGGGTGTCGCCATAGACATGCCGCAGCAGCCGGAACAGAACATCGAAGACGATGACCGGGCGGGCATTGCCGATATGGGCGAAATCATAAACCGTCGGGCCGCAGACATAAACGCGCACGTTGTCGGCATCGATCGGCTGGAAGGCCGATTTCTCGCGGATCAAGGTATTGTATAGCTTGAGCGTGGCGCTCATCGAAAAATTCTCCCAAGGTGCTCAAAGCGCATGCCGCGGCCGGTACCGGACCGGAGCGTTTGTCTTCAAGGCTTTTCGAGAGACGAAAACGGCCGGACCAGCGCGAACGCTAGCGGATAATGTTCCCACAAATGGAAATCGTCGTTTTCATGGCGTCGGTTATGGCGCGGGGGCGGGGTTTGGTCAAGGGGAGGTACGTGTATCGTCAAGGCCTTTTCGAGGGCCTACCGGTGCGTCAGACTTTGGCTATTTGAAAATATAGGCTGCTGTCTGAGTGTTTGGGTGTAACCGGTTGCCACGAATTTTATGACGCCAAGATCGAGTTCGACCGCATAGTCCCAACTGGTGAAAGTTCCTGTCGCACGCTTGTTGCTGCGACGTATATCGTTGATGCAAAGTGGAAAATTGTTGCGCATGTCGATATCGATGCGCAAATCGCTGACACTTTGGAAAATGATATCGCAAGGTGCGACGTCCCAACCCAGGCAGTGATTATTTTGCCAATGCCAGTTGAAAATATAGTCGATATCCAGCCGGATTTGATGATTATCGTCAGGAAAGCTTATCGAGTAGAGTTGCGCGTCGTGCCACCCCATGTCCGCAAAATCCGCATCCGTCCAGACGAGTTTTTCGGCCACTGCCTTCATTCCGGCAACCGATACTCCACGAACCGGTTTTCCCGCACCACGAACAGCTTTCCGCTCTCCATCAATTCCGGCGAGGTCAGCGGCAGTATCTTCTCCGCGATCTCGGAGGGATGCGGCAGTGTTTCCGGGTCTTCGCCGGGCACGGCCTGCGCGCGCATTGCTGTGCGGGTGGCGCCGGGGTTGACGAGATTGATCTTCAGGTTGGTATGCGCCATTTCCTCGGCCCAGATACGGCCCATGGTTTCGACGGCGGCTTTCGACATTGCATAGGCGCCCCAGAAGGCGCGCGGATTGGTGGCGACACCGGAGGAGAGGAGCAGCGCGCGGCCAGCATCGGATTTGACCAGCAGCGGTTCCAGCGAGCGGATCAGCCGCCACATCGAGGTGACGTTGGTGTTCATCACACGTTCGAAAACCTTGGCCTCGACATGGGCGATCGGCGAAATCACACCGAGAATGCCGGCATTGGCGACCAGAATGTCGAGCTTGCCCCAACGTTCGAAAATAGAGGCGCCGAGCTTGTCGATCGCCGCCATGTCGGTGATGTCGAAGGGGACCAGCGTGGCCGAGCCGCCGACCGCCTTGATGGCGTCATCGAGTTCTTCCAGTCCGCCGACCGTGCGGGCGCAGGCGATCACATGTGCGCCGGCCTTGGCCAGTTCCAGTGCGGTGAAATAACCGATGCCGCGCGAAGCGCCGGTCACCAGCGCAATCCTGTCCTTCAGGTCGATCGTCATATCTTGGCCCCCTAATGCTGCGGCCTTTTTCAGGCTCGCTATCCCAGAGGCATTGTTTCGCGGGCATGCCGCGCGACCTCTCGGATATCGTGATTGTCACAGCCGCCCTGTATGCGCAAGACCCTGCGCGCAGCCCGGATAACGCGGCTCCGTCACCCGGCCATCGCCATGACGACGCGAGGGTACGCAGGCGCGCGCATGAACACTGTTGCCGGCTGGGCGGCTGAAAACTGGCATAAAGAGTGACACGGCACATGGTCTCCGTTGCAGGGGAGAGCATGCCCAACATTGCGGTGCCGGCTTTTGATGCCAATCAACATCGCCGCCGATACGGGTGCGGCGGATTGTCCTCAGGAGTTATCCACCGCGTGCAGAAATGAAAGGGGCGCCCACCTTGCGACGGACGCCCCCTCTCAAACTGTTTTCTCAGGCTCAGCCGTTGCTGGCCAGCAGCGAGACCTTGCGGCCGACAGCCTCGCCATCCTTGTCGAGAAGGCGGGTCGGGTAGTCGCCGGTGAAATAATGATCGGTGAACTGCGGACGCGCATCGTTGCGGTCCTCGCCGCCAACGGCGCGGTACAGGCCGTTGATCGACAGGAACTGCAGGCTATCGCAGCCGATATATTTGCACATCGCTTCCAGGTCTTCATACTGGTTGGCGAGAAGCTTATCGCGATCCGGCGTGTCGATGCCGTAGAAGTCCGGGTAATAGATCATCGGGCTGGCGACGCGCAGATGCACTTCCTTGGCGCCGGCATCGCGGATCATCTGTACGATCTTCAGCGAGGTGGTGCCGCGCACGACCGAGTCGTCAACCAGCACGACGCGCTTGCCGGCGATCATCGCGCGGTTGGCGGAATGCTTCAGTTTGACGCCGAGCGCACGGATCTGCTGCGTCGGCTCGATAAAGGTGCGGCCGACATAGTGGTTACGGATGATGCCGTATTCGAACGGAATACCGCTTTCCTGCGCATAACCCAGCGCTGCCGGCGTGCCGCCATCCGGTACCGGCACGACAACGTCGGCTTCGACCGGGGCTTCCTTGGCAAGATTGATGCCCATGTTCTTGCGGGCAACATAAACCGAACGACCACCGACGACCGAGTCGGGACGGGCGAAATAGACGTATTCGAACAAGCAGAGGCGTTCCGGCTGGCCATTGCCGGCCTTGCGGGCGTCGATGGACACCGTTCCATCCGGCTGCGTTTCGCAGATGATGACTTCGCCGTTTTCGACGTCACGCACGTATTTTGCACCGATGATATCGAGCGCGCAGGTTTCCGAGCAGAACACCGGCTTGCCATCGAGTTCGCCCATCACCAGTGGACGAATGCCGGTGGGGTCGCGGGCGGCGATCAGCTTGGTGCGGGTCATGGCCAGCATCGAATAGCCACCTTCCATCTGGCGAACCGCATCGATGAAGCGGTCGGCAGTGGAGGAGTAACGCGAACGGGCGATGAGGTGCAGGACGACTTCGGTATCCGAGGTCGACTGACAGATGGCGCCACCGGCGATCAGCTGGCGACGCAGCGTCAGGCCGTTGGTGAAATTGCCGTTATGGGCAATGGCGATGCCGCCGACTTCCAGTTCTGCAAACAGCGGCTGCACGTTGCGCAGCGCCACTTCGCCGGTGGTGGAGTAACGCACGTGGCCGATCGAGATGTCGCCGGGCAGTTTTGCCAGCGTTGCCGGGTCCGTATAATGGTCGCCCACGAGGCCCATGCGGCGTTCCGAATGGAAACGCAGGCCGTCGAACGTGACGATACCGGCTGCTTCCTGGCCACGGTGCTGCAGCGCGTGCAGGCCGAGTGCCGTCAGCGTCGCCGCGTCCGGGTGCCCCAGAATGCCGAACACGCCGCATTCTTCATGCAGCGTGTCGCCATCCAAATCATCGATAATGCCTTGCGGAACCGGCTGACTCATCTCTGCTGGCCTTTACTTTCGTATAGGAAAAACGAATAGGCCGGGCGGTCAAATCTCTTTCCCGCTGTCCGGCCTTGCTCTGTTCAGGTGCTTGATAGCACAAATGGTGACGGTTTGCTGCGTATCAAGCGCAACATATCGTCAATTATTTGTTGACGGCGCTTCGTCGGACGGCGCCTGTTCCTGACCGGTCTCACCCTGTTCAGGCTCACCGCTCAGGCGGGCACGGGCCTTGGCCTCGACATTCTCCGGCAGCGCTGCCACGAGGCGCACAACCAGCGAATCCATGAACGGCTTCGACTTGGCATTCTTCACCCAGTCCGGCTGTGCCTGCGAGCCGACCAGCCAGTTCCAGAAGGCGAGTGCGACAACCAGAAGAAGCACGCCGCGCGCCGCGCCGAACAGAAAGCCGAGCGTGCGGTCCAGCGCACCGATGCGGCTGTCGATGATGAAATCGGCGATCTTGGTGGTGATGAAGGTGATGATGATCAGCGCGATCAGAAAGACGATGCCGACGGAGGCGGCAAGCGCGATACGGTCATCGGCCGTATAGTTCTTCGCATAGGGCAGGATCAGCGGGTAAAGATAATAGGCGGCGGCAACCGAGCCGACCCAGCTGGCAATCGACAGCACTTCGCGCGAAAAGCCGCGGACCATGGCAAGCACGGCCGAAAACAGCGTGACGCCGATGACGATACCGTCGAAAATCGTGATGGGCATAAACTACCTACTCCAGAACTTAACCGGCGACGGGGCCGGAACGCGAAAGGCGATCTGGTCGCCCGTCATGACGTGTGCCGAAAAGACACTGACGTCCTTTGGCTGCCCTCTTACATCAGTCGTCTCGCTTACGGAAGATCAATCCTCATCGCTCTGTTTCCCCAATTTCTTTGCAGATCCGGCAATACGCGAGACGAGATCAGGCAGATCCTCGATCTTGGTCCAGCGGGCATTGCCGGCCTTGGGCAGTTCGGCCGAGGTGGCGGGCAGCATGGCGCCGGCGAAACCGAGCTTTTCGGCCTCCTTCAGGCGTTGCGCCGTCTGCGATACCGGGCGCACGGCGCCCGACAGGCTGATTTCGCCGAAGAAGACGCAATCTGCGGGCAGGGGGGCGCTGGCAAGCGAGGAGACCAGCGCCGAAGCGATGGCAAGATCGGCCGCCGGTTCGGAAATGCGGTAACCGCCGGCAACGTTGAGATAGACATCGTGCTGGCCGAGCCGCACGCCGCAATGGGCTTCGAGCACGGCGAGGATCATGGCGAGGCGGGATGAGTCCCAGCCGACCACGGCACGACGCGGCGTGCCGAGCGAGGTCGGCGCCACCAGCGCCTGCACCTCGACGAGAACCGGGCGCGTGCCTTCCATGCCGGCAAAAACGGCAGCGCCGGGCGATTTGGCATTGCGTTCCCCCAGAAACAGTTCGGACGGGTTGGTGACTTCACGCAGTCCCTTGTCCGACATTTCGAAGACGCCTATCTCGTCGGTCGGGCCAAAGCGGTTCTTCACTGTTCGCAGCACGCGGTAATGGTGGCCGCGGTCGCCTTCGAAATAGAGAACGGCATCGACCATGTGCTCGACCACGCGCGGGCCGGCGATCTGGCCTTCCTTGGTGACATGGCCGACGAGAACCATGGCAGCACCGGTCTGCTTGGCAAACCGGATCATCGCCTGCACGCCGGTGCGCACCTGTGTGACGGTGCCCGGCGCACTATCGGCCGTATCGCTCCACAGCGTCTGGATGGAATCGATAATGACGAGGTCTGGACGCTTGCCCTCGGAAATCGTGGCGAGAATATCTTCCACATTGGTTTCGGCAGCGAGCAGCACGTCGGTATCGGCGGCACCCAGACGCTGGGCGCGCAAACGCACCTGTGCCACCGCCTCTTCGCCCGAGACATAGATGATGCGCTGCTTGCGACGGGAGAGGGCGGCGGCGGCCTGCATCAGAAGCGTGGATTTGCCGATGCCCGGATCGCCGCCGACCAGCACGACCGAGCCGCGCACGAAACCGCCGCCGGTGGCGCGGTCGAGTTCGGAAATGCCGGTCTGGACGCGCGGAGCTTCCTCGGTCTCGCCAGACAGCGTGGTGAGCGTGACGGCGCGGCCCTTTTTCGGCACCTTACCGGGGCCGGAGCCGATGCCCCCCATCGGATCTTCCTCGACGATGGTATTCCACTCGCCGCAGCCTTCGCACTTGCCGGCCCAGCGATTATGCACCGTGCCGCAGTTCTGGCACACGAATTGGGTTTTGGGTTTTACCATGGGGAAGCGTCAGTCTCTGATATTCATAAAGTCTGCGGACGAAATATCTTGATGGCCGTGCAGTACACGAACAACCGTCAGTTCCGTTTCCGAGATGTGGAAGAAGATGATGCGCTCGCGGAATGCCAAGCTACGAAGGCCCTCTCCATATTCAGAGCGATCTACGCCTGTCAGGCCAAGACTGGCGGCTGATCGCATCTTAGCAAAGATTTCGCGGGCGAAAGCCGTAGCGGCCACAGGATTGTAAAACGCAATATGGTCGTGATCTTCGACCACATCGGCGCGGGCCTTTGTTGTCCAGACTGCGACCCTCGTTCTAATAGCCTGTCCCCGTTTTCAGCTGGCGAGAGGCGGAAAGGCGCTTGATATCCGCCATGAACTCGTCCTCGTCCTCGTAACGATGAACCCGCCCGGCATCCATATCATCCAACCCTTCCTGGATCAGCTTGCGAAGGTTTTCGTCCGCTTGCCTCAAGGTTTCGAGCGCGGCTGCGATCACCTCGTCAGCATTCTTGAACCTGCCAGCATTCACCTGCTCTTCGATGAACGCCTTCTGCTTATCACTGAGATGGATCTCGGTCATTTCGATCTCCTTTTGTTCTCTTCTAGCACGGTCCCGATTGGCTTCCAAGAGGTGAAAAAGAGATCAGTCGTTGGCGTCGATATAGCGGCGCTCGTGGCGCAGTCCGAGGCTGGTCAGCAGTTCGTAGCCGATCGTCCCGCCGGCGCGGGCGGTATCGTCAAGCGGCACGTTGGGGCCGAACAGTTCGACATAATCGCCGACACGGACATCGCCTTCCGGCACGTCGGTGATGTCGAAGATCGTCATGTCCATGGTGACGCGACCGATAACCGGCACGCGGGTATTGCCGACAAAACCGAAGGCGCCGGGCGTTCCGCCGGCGCGCAGCGGCACGCCGGAGCCGGAGAGCGAGCGCAGATATCCATCGGCATAACCGGCGGACACCACGGCAAGGCGGCTGTTGCGCGACAGCTGGTGCGTGGCGCCGTAGCTGACGGTCGAGCCGGCGGCGGCTTCGCGGATCTGGATGATGCGGGCTTCTGCCTTGGCGACGGGCTTGAGCGGCTGCATGCCATTGACCGCTTCACCGCCGTAGACGGCAATGCCGGGGCGGGTGAGATCAAAATGATATTCGGAACCGAGGAAAATGCCGGCAGAGGCGGAAAGGCTTGCCTCGATGCCTTCGAAAGCCTCGGCAACCTGTTGGAAAGCCTCAAGCTGCACGCGGCTCATCGGCGAGGACGGATTGTCGCCGCTATGCAGGTGCGACATCACAAGCACCGGCGAAAAGCTGGCCGGACGCGACACGTCTTCGACAAGCGCCAGCGCATCTTCAAGCGGCAGGCCGAGACGGTTGAAGCCGGTATCGATCTGCAGCGCGCAGGGGTGATCGTCGCGATCGGCAATGACCGACATCCAGAAGGCAAGCTGGTCTTCCGAAGCCAGAACCGGCACCAGGTCATGGTCGAAAAACACGTCTTCCTGACCCGGCCAGATACCTGAGAGCACATAGATACGGGCATCCGGCGCATAGGTGCGCAGCGTTGCGCCTTCCTGCGGCACGGCCACAAAGAAATCACGTGCACCAGCCTCGTAAAGCGCGGTGCCACAGTCTTCCAGACCGAGGCCGTAAGCATCCGCCTTGACGACGGCTGCGGTGCGGGCATTGCCGGAACGGCGCGCCATGTCACGCCAGTTATCAGCGAGCGCACCGAGATCGACGGTAAGGCGCACCGGCGCCACGTCGAACGCGTCATAGACGTTTTCGCTGTCGAACTCTTCATTTTCGGGGAGGTCGGTGATCTCGGTCATGGGGAGGCACTCATGCGATAGGTCGATTGTGCGGCGACCCTATAGGCTTAGCGGCTGGGAGGAAAGTCGCTTGGTGGGATTATGGTACAGAGATGGATCTGATGGCATCAGGCGACGCTGCGCAGATCGAAATCCGCATTGATGAGATCATAAGGCACATGAATGCGACCGTCACCGTTGACCACAACGAAGCCCCATTCGATCAACGTGACGGTATCTTCGTGAACGCGTTTCACATCGCGCCCCAGCTCTGAAGAAAGTGCCCGGTAGGTGCTGGGGCCAAGCCGTTGGAGTGTTTCGATCAACGTCCAGCGCTTCGGTGTCAGCACGGTGAAAAGCTGCTCCGGTGATGAAAAGCTGAAGGTATGATCCTGTTGCTGGCCGGTTTTCCAAGCGGCAGCAAAACCGTCCGCCGCTGCTGTCAGCGTCGCATCATCATCTCGCTGAATACGGATTTTGGCTGTCGTCATCGCTCCGTTTTCCTCATTGCACGAATGTCAGCAAGGAAATCCGCCAACATCTGGTGAACCGTAGAAAAGGCGTAAGGCATTTCGTCTTGATCGAAATGCTTGTGATCGCCTTTGCCTCTCTCGTTGTCGTAACCGATCACACGAAGCCGTCATATCCATAGAAGAGGCTGTATTTATAAGCGTGCAGGCTACCGATAACGGGGCGCGGAACCTTCCAGATCACCATTTCGACAATGGCGCCATCGGACAAAATGCTTTTGGATCGATAAAGCAGTTCCGCCTTCATGTTGGCGAGAATGCCAACATGAAGGCGGGTTGTCAAAGGAGGCCTGAATGATCCGCTGGATCACGGCTCCTCGTATTGCGTAAAGCTCGGCTCGGCCAGATCCGTAAAGCGGGTGAATTCCGACTGGAAGGCGAGCTTTACCGTGCCGGTCGGTCCGTGACGCTGCTTGGCGATGATCACGTCGGCCGTGCCCTTGACCTTGTCCATCAGGGTTTCCCATTCTGGATATTTTGGATCGGAAATGTCGCGCGGTTCCATGTTCTTCACATAATATTCCTCACGGAACACGAAGAGCACGACGTCGGCGTCCTGCTCGATCGAGCCGGATTCGCGAAGGTCGGAGAGCTGTGGACGTTTGTCTTCACGGCTTTCCACCCCACGCGACAGCTGCGACAGCGCGATGATCGGCACGTTCAGTTCCTTGCCGAGCGATTTCAGGCCGGTGGTGATCTGGGTGATTTCCTGCACGCGGTTTTCACCGGATTTGCCGGAGCCGGTCATCAGCTGGATATAGTCGACCACCAGGCAATCAAGGCCGCGCTGACGCTTCAGGCGTCGGGCGCGGGCCGACAGCTGGGCGATCGAGATACCACCGGTCTGGTCGATGAACAGCGGAACCTTCTGCATCATCTGGGAGCAGGCGACCAGCTTTTCGAAATCGGCCTCGGTAATGTCACCACGACGGATTTTTGAAGACGACACTTCGGTCTGCTCGGAAATGATACGGGTGGCCAGCTGTTCGGACGACATTTCCAGCGAATAGAAACCGACGACGCCGCCGTTCTTGGCCTTGAAGGAGCCATCCGGCTGCACTTCCGGTTCATAGGACGCAGCGATATTGTAGGCGATGTTGGTGGCAAGCGACGTCTTACCCATGCCCGGACGTCCGGCCAGCACGATCAAGTCGGAACGCTGCAGGCCGCCCATCTTGCCGTCGAGCGACATGATGCCGGTGGAAATGCCCGAAAGGTGGCCGTCACGCTCATAGGCCTGACCGGCCATGTCGATGGCGAGTGCCACCGCGTCGTTGAACGACTGGAAACCGCCGTCGTAACGACCTGTCTCTGCAAGCTCGAACAGACGACGCTCGGTGTCTTCGATCTGCGCCTGCGGCGGCATGTCGAGCGGCGCGTCATAAGCGATGTTGACCATGTCCTCGCCGATGGTGATCAGCGCGCGGCGCAGCGCGAGGTCATAGATGGCGCGGCCATAGTCTTCGGCGTTGATGATCGATACGGCTTCGGCGGCAAGACGGGCGAGATATTGCGCCACCGTCATGTCGCCGACCTTCTGGTCGGCGGGCAGGAAGTTTTTCAGCGTTACCGGCGTCGCGGTCTTGCCCATGCGGATGATGTCGCCGGCAACCTCGAAGATCTTGCGATGCAGCGGTTCGTGCAGATGCGGGGGTTTGAGAAAATCCGAGACGCGGTAATAGGCGTCGTTGTTGACGAGGATCGCGCCGAGCAGGGCCTGTTCCGCCTCGATATTGTTCGGAGCTTCGCGGTAATGCGGCTCCGCGGGCTGGGCATTGGCGAGTTTGCGCGGGACTTCGTTCATCGGTCTTTTTATCCGTCTTGGCGTTCAGTGGTCAGCACTGCTTAAGATTATCTTTTAAGAGCTGCGCGCCCGTTTCGAAACGGCTCAGCGGCAGGAAACAGCTTTCCCACAGCAGTTCACAGCCTCAAGAAAAAACGCAGCAAAGTGGCAAATCCGGTTGACTGTGCGGCGGATGCGACTCGGCTGCCGTAAATGTTGAGTCTACACGAAAATGGCACAAAAAAACGCCCGGGCGGTGAAGCCCGGGCGCTGTCTGCAGAAAACTCTGCGAAAAGACGATTACTCGTCGTCGCCGTCCTGGTCGGCTTCCGGATCGAAGAAATCTTCCGGACGCAGGGCATCTTCGTCAACGCCGTAGATGGCGTCGGCCGAGGTGAGGCTTTCGCCCTTGGACTGGCGCTCGGCTTCTTCGGCCGAACGGGCAACGTTGAGTTCGATTTCGATTTCGACTTCAGCGTGGAGGTGCAGAACAACCTTGTGCAGGCCAATGGCCTTGATCGGGGTGTTCAGGTCAACCTGGTTGCGGCCGATGTTGTAGCCTTCAGCAGCCAGGACTTCGATGATGTCGCGGGCAGCAACAGAACCGTAGAGCTGACCGGTTTCGCCGGCCGAACGGACGACGAGGAAGATCTTGCCGGCGAGCGTGTCGGCAACGGCCTGGGCTTCGCCCTTGCGCTCGAGGTTACGGGCTTCAAGGGTTGCGCGTTCGGCTTCGAAGCGCTTCTTGTTGCCTTCGTTGGCGCGCAGCGCCTTGCCGAGCGGCAGCAGGTAGTTACGGGCAAAGCCGTCCTTGACCTTTACGGTCTCGCCCATCTGGCCGAGCTTGGCGATGCGTTCAAGAAGAATGACGTCCATTGTCTTAATCCTTTCAGGTGTCAGTTCTGTTCGTTGATATCGGTAGGTGTCTGTTTGCCATCCGCAGCCCGCACCGGTGTCAGTGCGATCGTGCGGCGGGTATCGAAAAGCCCGAGGATGAGCACGGCAAAGGCCGGCAGCATCATCATCGAGGAGAGGTAGCAAAGGGTCAGCGCCGGAATGCGCCAGTCCTTGCCGAGGCTGCGGAAATGCAGCGACGCAAAACCGGCCATCAGAAAGCCGGCGCCGAAAGCGCCGCAGATCGTGGCGCCGATCATCGCCGGCACGCCACCGGCAAACATCATCAGGATGCCGGCGAGGAAGGCGAAGATGGCGTGGCGGTTCATGCGCAGTGCCGAGGGCATGTCTTCACGCGGACGCAGCGCGCGGCCGGAACGGGAAACGATGCGCACCGCGAAATAGAAGGCGGCGAACAGCATCATCACCCAGACGGCGCCCTGAACCATCGGCAGCATCAGAACGATGATCGACTTGGTCTGGGCAAGGCTCTGCTGCATCTGTGCCAGCGCCTGAGCGTCGCCGGCAAATTCGGAATTCGGGTCGTTCAGCGCGGCGCTCATGGCATCGACCAGCGAATTGGTCAGTTCCGGGCCGTAGCCGATCATCACGCCGAGGATGATCATGGCGACCGTTACCAGGCCGCAAAGGTGCATGAGGATATCCGACAGCGGATACCATGCCATCAGGTTGTCCGGGCCGCCGAGTTCGGAAGCGGGGCGCGCCAGATTGGCCAGATGCGACAGCCAGCCGGCCGGGATCAGCGTGAAGATGCCGATGGCCAGCGCAAAGTAAGGAGAAGCCAGTACGGAGCCGAGCAGGCCCGAGGTCACGATCGCGATGATGGCGGCAAGATTGCCCCAGCCAAGACCGGCGATCAGGACGGGAAGTGCGGAGGATGCATAAAGGGCAAACGCAAACGACGGCTGCGCATTCGCACCCAGCACCAGCAGGGTCGCGGCGATGCCGGCGAGAATGCCGGTCGGCAATACGTTTTTCGTCTGTGCGTTCACTGTGTCGCTGTCCTGCGTATCGAGCAGTTAGGGGAGGGCTTGTAGCCTTGAAATCCCCAACATGGGTTTTTGGCCTTTTTGGCCGGCAGTTCGATCCGATCCGCGCCCAACGCGGAAGGGAAACGACCCTCTGGTTTGGGACCAGAGGGTCGGTAGTTCAATTAAGCAACAACGTACGGCAGCAGGCCGAGGAAACGAGCGCGCTTGATGGCCTGGGCCAGTTCGCGCTGCTTCTTCTGGGAAACTGCGGTGATACGCGAAGGAACGATCTTGCCGCGCTCAGAAATGTAGCGCTGCAGCAGACGAACGTCCTTGTAGTCGATCTTCGGCGCGTTTGCACCCGAGAACGGGCAGGTCTTGCGACGACGATGGAACGGGCGGCGAGCCGGAGAAGTTTCAGCCATTGTGTATGATCCCTTCTAGCCGATTAAGCTTCACGAGCCGGACGCGGCGCGCGCTGGAAGTCGCCATCGCGACGCGGCGGGCGATCGCCGAACTCGCGGCGCGGGCCACGGTCGTCGCCGTCACGACGCGGACGGTCGTCACGGTCGCGCTTCTGCATCATGGCAGACGGACCTTCTTCGTGCTTCTCGACGGCGATCGTCATGTAGCGAAGAACGTCTTCGTTGATGCGCATCTGACGTTCCATTTCGTGCACGGCAGCAGCCGGAGCATCGATGTCCATCAGAGCGTAATGAGCCTTGCGGTTCTTCTTCATGCGGTAGGTCAGGGACTTCAAGCCCCAGTTTTCTACGCGCCCGACCTTGCCGCCGTTAGCTTCGAGGACACCCTTGTACTGTTCTACGAGGGCGTCGACCTGCTGTGCGGACATATCCTGTCGGGCAAGGAATACGTGTTCGTAAAGAGCCATGTAACTTTGCCTTTTCTTGCGTTTTAGTTCATCCGGACCTCGGCGGCTAAGCCTCAACGACTGCTCCTGGGGGCAAAAGCCCGGCAAGAAAAGTTGTTGTTTCGAGACGGTCGAGAGCGGAGACACGGGAGGCTTGGACCCTTCGGTCCGTGCGGTTCCTGATCTGGAACCCGCCCTCCGTACAGCCACCAGCCAGAAGACCGGATGTGTCGAACACGGCGGCTTATACGGATTTCTGGCGGGATAGCAAGGGCTGGCACGCAAAAGGTGAGTGGACTGCTGGCGGGTTGTTGCGCCTTGCGCCGGTTCTCGTCTGTTATCCGTTTATCTTACCCAAAGTGCCAGAGCGCCATTTTCCGTGGAAAAACCGAAAGTCGGCTGGGCAGCCTCAAGGGCTCCCCCCGTGAAGTCGAGCGTCAGTTTGTCATCTGAGCCATCAAACGTGACAACCATCCTGTTGTTGCTGGTCATGACGGAGAGTTGGGCGGAAGTGTAGCCGGTCAGCACGATGGTCAGTGCACCGTTGCTGGCGATCGTATCCGTGCCGTCTCCCCTTGCGAACAGGTATTCGGCAGAGCCGCCGCGCCTGATGTTGAAGGTGACGGTATCGTTGCCAGTGCCGCCAGATGCGGAGAGGCGTGTGCCTTCGACTAGAATACTGTCGTCTCCGTCACCGCCGGTCAGGCCAAGCACGGTATCGGCCGCGACCTTCAGCGTGTCATTGCCGTCGCCCCCATCGACGGACAGAGCCGTCGTGGCGGAAATCTCGATCTTGTCGTCGCCCATGCCGCCGGTGATGTCATTGAGGAAACGGGCTGCCAGCTTGATCTGGTCATCGCCATCGCCACCATCGATCAGGGATGTGGTCGCTGTCTTGACGATGATGCTGTCGTTCCCGGTTCCAGCCTCCACGTTGGAGACACCGCGTCCGGCAAATGTCAGCGTGTCGTCACCTTTGGTGCCGCGCGCTTGGGTGATGTAACCAAAGCTCTCGGAGACGCTGGCCTGATCATCGCTTTCGGTGCCGCCCAGTGTCAGGATCTCTATGATGCGGGAAATCGCCTTTTCCGTTGCGCTTTCGCCCGGTTCATAGGTGCTGACGGAACGGCCACTGTTCCAGGTGGGGGCTGGAGATGAGACGCGGCTGTTGCTGAACAGCTGGCTGACATACTGTCCGGCATTGGAACTGCGGTAAAACGCGTTGATGCTGACCATGGTTCATCCGGTCGGGATTGTCGCCGGCGTCGTCATTGCGCCTGCGGCGGGGCCGGGTCCATCGTCATGCCGGACCTGTTATCGGCATCCTATGCTTGCATCGGCTGTCGAGCTATCGCGGGCTTCGAAATCGGTAAATGAGGTGTGAACAGACGGCCCGCGTCTGAGGAAGTCCGTCAGAACTGCCGGTAAAGGCGCTGCAGGTCGGACGGGCGAGATGCAACCGGTTGCGAGAAAATCTCATTCTCCTCAAGGCCATCGAGAAAGGCGGAAACCGCCTTTACGCTATCATCATGCACCGGGTTCTGCGCCACATCTTCGATGCTGTCCTTTTTCAAGGGGCGCATCAGATCGAGAATTTCGACGATCTTGGCAAGCGGCGACTGGCCGGGATTGCGGGTGTCGTTTTGAAAACCGGCCTCCAGCTGGCTTTCGGGGATTAGTGACTGGCTGGGCATGGTCGTGGCCGACGAGCCCATGGCCGGGGTGACGAGCAGGGCCGCATCATTACCGGTATAAAGAGCGCGCTGGAGGGAACTGATGGCGTTGATCGTCATGTTTTTCTCTTCCGCGGTTCGGGCTGCAGATTGCAAACAAAAGGGTATTGGACGCAACGAATGCGGCCATCGGCAGCTGGTTTGTGACTGATTGACGGAAAAGCTAGCGCCGGCTTGGACGAGCGGAAAGTGCGGTGCACAAAACGCGTGCTCCGTTCGTAAACGGAATATTACCGGACAGACCACAGGCGCCGTTTGTGGCTCATGACGAGACAGATCGGGGTGGTCATCCACAGACCGTGACGAAAATTAGTGATTCCTTAAGTGGAGCGGGGGGCGAATCAGTGAATGTATCCGCGCTTGCGATCCGTTCCGCTACCTTGCTACATCGCCACCGATGAAAACTCTTATCCGTCTTGTCATTGCGTTTTGCGGTATTCTGATCTGCTGCTTTCTGGCCTTGCTCGTGGCATCGCTTGCCGCACAGGCCGGCATGCTTGGAAGCTGTTTCGAAGGCAGCTGCGGCTATGCCGCGGCGTTCCTTGTGGCGCCGCTTCTGTCTCTCGGATTTATCATACTGTTTTTTATCGGGTGGCGGAAACTGCGACGGCGTCGTCGGGGTGTTTGAACGCAAAACGGCACGCAGTCGCCCGCGTGCCGCCAATAGACAAAACTGTGTGTCCCGCCTCAGATCGGCGCCGGATACTGCCGATGAGCTTTGGCGATATCAGCCAGCACCGCGTCCGACAGCGTGATGTCGGCAGCGCCGATATCGGACTTCAGCTGATCCATCGTGGTCGCGCCGATGATGACCGAGGCCATGAACGGGCGCGTCAGGCAGAAGGCCAGCGCCATCTGTGCCGGATCGAGGCCATGTTTTCTGGCGATCTCGACATAGGCCGCGACGGCCGGTTCCTGATGCGGCTGCAGGCGTCCGCCAAGATTTTCGTTGATCGTCGCGCGTGAACCCGTCGGGCGGGCGCCGGCCAGATATTTGCCGGAGAGAAGGCCGGCGGCCAGCGGCGAGTAGGCCAGCAGACCGACATCGCCGTGACGCGACACTTCCGCCATGTCGAGATCGAAGGTGCGGTACAGCAGGTTGTACTCGTTCTGGATCGAGACGACGCGCGGAAAATCTTTTTCTTCCGACTGACGCAGATATTGCATCGTGCCCCACGCGGTTTCGTTGGAAAGGCCGATCGTGCGGATCTTTCCGGCCTTCACCAGTTCATCCAGCGTTTCCAGCTTCTGAGTGATGCCGGTCACCGACTGTTCGCGGTCCTGCTCGAAGGCATTGAAATCCCATGCGCCGCGAAAATGGTAATGCGGGCGGTTCGGCCAGTGGATCTGGTAGAGATCGATATAATCGGTCTGCAAACGGCGCAGGCTGGCGTCGACCGCTTCGCGAATGGTCTCCGGCTTGATCGGGCGACCGTCACGGATATGCGGGCGACCGCCGCCGGCGATCTTGGTGGCGAGAACGATATCGTCGCGCTTGCCGCGGTTTTTCAGCCATGTGCCGATATGTTCTTCGGTGCGGCCATAGGTGTCGCCGCTGACCGGCGTGGTCGGATAAAGTTCGGCGGTGTCGAAAAAGTTGACGCCCTTAGAGACGGCGTAATCCATCTGCTCATGGGCTTCCGCTTCCGTGTTCTGCGTACCCCAGGTCATGGTGCCGAGGCAGATTTCCGAAACGGAAATGTCCGTCCGGCCGAGTTTGTTGAATTTCATGGAAAAATCGTCCCGTCTTTGAAGGGCTCGAACTTAAGCGGGATTTGCGGTCACGCAAGGGAAGAATGCAGCCGTTTCGCGGCGAGATCGCGAAAACTTTATGTCGCCGGGGTCGAAAATGCAGAAAAAGTTCTAATTCATCCCAAAGTGGCGCGTCTCGGCTCTGAAAACCGAGCGTGTGTAGAATAAATTTGCGGAGGAATGCATGGCCGATAACGGTGTGCAATTTGACGAACGCGGTTTCCCGGATGCGGGTGATCCACCAAAGACCGGGCGCTGGAAACTCATCGGCCCGGGCATCGTGGTCGCCGTCACCGGCGTCGGTGCAGGCGATCTGGTTGCCACGCTGATTGCCGGCTCGCGTTTCGGCTACGCATTGTTATGGGCCGCGGTGATCGGCTGTATCGTCAAGATTGCGCTCGCCGAAGGCTCGGCGCGCTATCACCTCGCCACCGGCTCCACCATGCTGGACGGCTGGAAGTCGCTCGGCAAATGGACGAGCTGGTATTTTGGCATCTACATCATGATCTGGGGCTTTGTGTATGGCGCAACCGCCATGAGCGCGACGGCGCTGCCGCTTGCAGCCCTTTTCCCATTCCTGCCGCTTTGGGCCTGGGCGATGATGTCCGGCCTCGTCTGCGCGGCCTTCGTGGCCTTCAACCGCTATGAAGTCTTCGAGAATGTGATGAAGCTCTTCATCGCCATCATGTTCATCATCGTCGTCGGTATCGCCATTCTCGTCGTGCCGGATGTCGGTGCGGCTCTGACAGGCCTCATTCCCACCATTCCGGAAGGCTCGGCAATCTATACGCTCGGCCTGATCGGCGGCGTCGGCGGCACCATCACCATGGCCTCCTACGGTTACTGGGTGAATGCCAAGGGCTGGCGCACGCCGGCCTGGATGGGCGTCATGCGCCTCGACAACCGCGTCGCCTATATCATGACCGGCATTTTTGTCGTCGCCATGCTGATCGTCGGTGCCGAACTGCTCTATACCGCGCAGATCGCTCTTTCGACCGGCGATCGCGGTCTGCTCGATCTCGACAAGGTTCTGCAGGATCGTTTCGGTCCGTTCGTGGCCAAGGCATTCCTGTTCGGCTTCTTCGCCACCACCATCTCCTCCATTCTCGGCGTCTGGCACGGCGTGTCGCTGCTGTTTGCCGATTTCGTCCGCACAGTGCGTGGCGGCGAGAGCGGTTCGCGTGAAGGTCTGGAAAAGACGCCGGCCTTCAAGTTCTACCTGTTCTGGCTCACCATTCCGCCGATGGCGCTTTTGTGGTTCGGTCGCCCGTTCACGCTCGTCATCATCTATGGCGCGCTCGGTGCCTTCTTCATGCCGTTCCTCGCCATCACCCTCATCTGGCTGCTGAATTCCTCCCGCGTGCCAAAAGAATGGCGCAACGGCTGGCTGTCTAACGGCCTGCTCGGTGCATCCGCGCTGCTGTTCGTGGTGCTGTGCGTCAATGAGGTTATCGGTCTCGTTTCGGGCGGTTAACAGGGGGTAACGGGTTGTGAAAACCCCGAAACCCTTGACTTGCAAGGCCGGAATGTGAATGGAGAGGCAAATTCAGGGAAAGGAAACGACCCCAATGAGCACCTCTGCGAGCATCGCATTCACATTTCCCGGCCAGGGCAGCCAGGCCGTCGGCATGGGCAAGGATCTTGCCGACGCCTTTCCGGAAGCCCGCGCGGTTTTCCAGGAAGTCGATGACGCGCTTGGCCAGAAGCTGTCCGAGATCATGTGGAATGGCCCGGAAGACACGCTGACGCTGACCGCCAATGCGCAGCCCGCGCTGATGGCGGTTTCGATCGCGGCTCTTCGCGTTCTCGAAGCGCGTGGCCTCGATCTGAAGAGCCATGTCGCTTTTGTCGCCGGCCACTCGCTCGGCGAATATTCCGCACTCTGTGCCGCCGGCACTTTCTCGCTGGCCGATACTGCCCGTCTTCTACGCATCCGTGGCGATGCCATGCAGTCGGCAGTTCCTGTCGGCGAAGGCGCCATGGCGGCGATCATCGGCCTCGAGCATGGTGATGTCGAAGCCATCTGCGTTGCCGCCCGTGAAATCGGAATCTGCCAGATCGCCAACGATAATGGCGGTGGCCAGCTGGTCATTTCCGGTTCCAAGGCAGCCGTCGAAAAGGCGGCGGCTCTGGCAACAGAAAAGGGCGCTAAGCGCGCCATCATGCTTCCGGTCTCCGCACCCTTCCACAGCGACCTGATGGCGCCGGCGGCAATCGCCATGCGCCACGCGCTCGACAAGGTGGAAAAGCACAACCCGGTCGTCCCGGTCATCGCCAATGTGCGCGCCGCCCCGGTCTACGATGCCGACGAGATCGCCAACCTGCTCGTTACCCAGGTCACCGGTCAGGTGCGCTGGCGTGAGACGGTCGAGTGGTTCGGCGCCAACGGCATCACCACACTGTATGAAGTCGGTTCGGGAAAAGTGCTCACCGGCCTTGCCCGCCGCATCGACAAGAATATTTCCGGCGTTGCCGTGAATGCACCGGCCGATATCGACGCGGCCATCGCCGCCATTCTCGGCTGATATTGCGAGCTAGTAGGGAGTAGCGAATAGCGAATGGTTTTTCGCCTCGCTGATGCCGCTTTCTACTCGCTATTCGCCATTCTCTATTCGCTCTCAAAAGAGGAACGAACAATGTTTGATCTGACCGGCCGCAAGGCCCTCGTGACCGGCGCGACCGGTGGCCTCGGTGAAGAAATCGCCCGCATGCTGCATGCACAGGGCGCCATCGTCGGCCTGCACGGCACCCGCGTCGAAAAGCTGGAAGCCCTGGCTGCCGATCTCGGCGAGCGCGTCCACATCTTTCCTGCCAACCTTTCCGACCGCGCTGAAGTCAAGGCGCTCGGCGAAAAGGCTGAAGAGGTTCTCGGCGGCGTCGATATCCTCGTCAACAATGCCGGCATCACCAAGGATGGCCTGTTCGTGCGCATGTCCGACGAGGACTGGGATGCGGTTCTGGAAGTGAACCTTACCTCCGTCTTCCGCCTGACGCGCGAACTGACGCATCCGATGATGCGCCGCCGCCATGGCCGTATCATCAACATCACCTCGATCGTCGGTGTCACCGGCAATCCGGGTCAGGCAAATTATTGCGCTTCCAAGGCCGGCATGATCGGCTTTTCCAAGTCGCTGGCGCAGGAAATCGCCACGCGCAACGTCACGGTCAACTGCGTGGCTCCGGGCTTCATCGAAAGCGCCATGACCGGCAAGCTGAACGACAAGCAGAAGGACGCCATCATGGGCGCCATCCCGATGAAGCGCATGGGCGCAGGATCGGACATCGCTGCTGCCGTTCTTTACCTCGCTTCCAACGAGGCAGGTTACGTCACCGGCCAGACGCTGCACGTCAACGGTGGCATGGCAATGATCTAATCGGTTCGCGGGCGGCGTCCGTCCAATGCTGCAATTGCCTGTATACGGGTAACATCCCGTTGAGATTCTGGCTTTGCGGCGGGCGGAAACCGTGTTAAGCGGGCCATTGACTGTGATCAGTCGTCCCGTATTGAAGGCGGCCACGCGGAACTTTAATCGCGTCCGGTGAAGCCTCAAGCGGGAAAGCGGGTTTGCCCTCGGCGCTGTCCTATCCGGCGGCGGCCTCGGGTTTCAACAGGGTGCGGATGCCTTGATGGCTCCGATAAGATAAAGGTCGAGGAAACCGACATGAGCGATATCGCAGAACGCGTAAAGAAAATTGTTATTGATCATCTCGGCGTTGATGCCGACAAGGTTGTCGAAGGCGCAAGCTTCATCGACGATCTGGGCGCGGACTCGCTCGACACCGTCGAACTGGTCATGGCTTTCGAAGAAGAGTTCGGCGTTGAAATCCCGGACGACGCTGCTGACTCGATCCTCACCGTCGGCGACGCTGTGAAGTTCATCGAGAAGGCCCAGGCCTGATCCGATAACGTTATATTCGGGAGAAGCCGGTAACGGCTATCTCCCATGGCGGCCCGGCATGTTCGGGCCGTTTCAGTATTATCGACTAGAAAAATGAATAGGGTGGGGCGCTGGCATGAGGCGTGTCGTTATCACCGGTACCGGCATGGTATCTCCTCTTGGTTGCGGAACAGAAGTTAGCTGGTCCGCCATTTTGAACGGTCAGAACGGGGCACGCCTCGTTACAGAATTCGAAGTCGAAGACCTGCCCGCAAAGATCGCCTGCCGCATTCCGGTCGGTGACGGTTCCAACGGCACCTACAATGCCGACGACTGGATGGAACCCAAGGATCAGCGCAAGGTCGATCCATTTATCGTTTATGGCGTTGCAGCCGCCGACATGGCGCTCGCTGATGCCGGCTGGCACCCGCAGACCGACGAAGACCAGATCGCCACCGGCGTTCTGATCGGCTCGGGTATCGGCGGTCTCGAAGGCATTGTCGAAGCCGGCTATACGCTGCGCGACAAGGGCCCGCGCCGCATCTCACCATTCTTCATTCCGGGACGCCTGATCAACCTCGTCTCCGGACAGGTTTCGATCAAGCACAAGCTGCGCGGCCCCAACCATGCTGTCGTCACGGCCTGCTCGACCGGCGCACATGCGATCGGCGATGCTGCCCGCATGATTGCCTTCGGCGATGCCGAGGTGATGGTTGCCGGTGGTGCCGAATCCCCGATCTGCCGCATCTCGCTGGCCGGCTTTGCCGCCTGCAAGGCGCTGTCGACCGAATATAACGACGATCCGCAGCGCGCCTCGCGCCCGTATGACCGCGACCGTGACGGTTTCGTCATGGGTGAGGGCGCCGGCATCGTTGTTCTGGAAGAACTTGAACACGCCAAGGCGCGTGGTGCAAAGATCTATGCCGAAGTTGTCGGTTACGGCATGTCGGGTGATGCTTTCCACATCACTGCGCCTTCGGAAGATGGCGACGGCGCTTTCCGCTGCATGACCATGGCGCTGAAGCGCGCCGGTCTTGGCGCGTCCGATATCGACTACATCAACGCCCACGGCACCTCGACCATGGCCGACACGATCGAACTCGGCGCCGTCGAGCGTCTGGTCGGCGACAGTGCGTCGAAGATTTCCATGTCATCCACCAAGTCGGCAACCGGCCATCTTCTCGGTGCCGCCGGTGCGATCGAGGCGATCTTTTCGGCGCTGGCGATCCGCGACAACATCGCGCCGCCGACGCTCAACCTCGACAATCCCGATGTCGAGACGAAGATCGATCTGGTGCCGCACAAGGCGCGCAAGCGTGATATCAACGTGGCGCTGTCCAACTCCTTCGGTTTCGGCGGCACCAATGCGTCGCTGGTATTGAAGCGCTACGAGGCCTGATAACAAGGCTGTTAACGAGGCGGGTCCTTGCTCTGGGCTTGCCTTCTGAACCTGTTTTTGCCGCATTGCCGGGTCACACCGGCAATGTTTCTGAACTCAGAAGGGAGTGCCGGTGAGCGACACCAACCATAGCAGCGAAATGCCCTCCGGTCGCGGAGCGTATGGCACTGGAAACGGCCCGATCATTCCGAAGTCGCCCAACGAGGCGCTGAAGCCTGAACGCGTGCCCGATCCGCCGAAGCGATCGAAGAAGGCGCGCAGCCAGCTGGTGATCTTCCTCAACTTCGTCATGACCATGGCGGTCGCGGCCTGCATCGTTGGTGCCGGCGGCTTCTATTATGTCATGACCACCTATTCCGATCCGGGTCCGCTGCAAACCAACACGCATTTCATCGTGCGTGATGGCGCAGGCGTGTCGGCGATTGCCGACAGCCTCGAGCGCAACAGCATCATTTCTGACGCCCGCATCTTTCGTTATGTCACGCCCACCTATCTGGAAGGCGGCAAGACACTGAAGGCCGGTGAATACGAGATCAAGGCCGGCGCCTCGATGAAGGAAGTCATGGAACTGCTGGAATCCGGCAAGTCCATTCTTTATTCCGTGTCGATGCCGGAAGGCCTGACCGTGCAGCAGATGATGAAGCGTCTGCTGGAGGATCCGATCCTCGAAGGCGAGCTTCCGCAGGAACAGCCGCCGGAAGGTTCGTTGCGCCCGGATACCTACAAGTTTTCACGCGGCACCAAGCGTAACGAAATCATGGCGCAGATGCGCGCCGCCCAGGAACGCCTGATCGACCAGGTCTGGGAAAAACGCGACACCGACCTGCCGGTCAAGACCAAGCAGGAATTCGTGACGCTCGCCTCGATCGTCGAAAAGGAAACCGGCAAGGATGACGAGCGCGCCCATGTCGCCTCGGTGTTCATCAACCGCCTCAACCGCGGCATGCGCCTGCAATCCGACCCGACCATTCTTTATGGCCTGTTCGGTGGTGCCGGCCGTCCGGCCGATCGTCCGATCTACCGTTCGGATATCGACAAGGAAACGCCCTACAATACCTACCACATCAAGGGCCTGCCGCCGACGCCGATCGCCAATCCGGGCCGTGCTGCTCTTGAGGCTGTCGCCAATCCGTGGCGCACCAAGGATCTGTATTTCGTTGCCGATGGCACCGGCGGTCATGTGTTTGCTCAGACGCTGGACGATCACAACGCCAATGTCCGTCGCTGGCGACAGGTCCAGGCACAGCGCTCCAACAGCACGCCTTCCGACGAAATCGTCGATGGCCAGCCCGATGGCGCCGACGCCGAAAGAGCGCCGAGAAGCAATTAACGCCAGCAGGATGGCGTTTCAGGAAAGGCAGAAAGCGGCATGAGCCTCCAGTCGATGACGGGTTTCGCACGCAGTGAAGGCACCAGCGGTCGCACCCGCTGGGCCTGGGAACTGCGCTCGGTAAACGGCAAGGGGCTGGATTTGCGCCTGCGTCTTCCGTCGGGTTTCGAGCGTCTGGAAGTGCCGGTGCGGGCTGCCGTGCCGGCTCGTTTCAGCCGTGGCAATATCCAGGCCAACCTGTCGATTACCGTCGCCGAGGCGAAGGTGGAGGCGGTGCTGAACCGCGATGCGCTTAACGCAATTCTGGGCCTGCGCGCCGAACTCGGCGATCTGGTCGATCCGTCGCCACTGCGGCTCGACACGCTGATGTCGATCCGCGGCCTCGTCGATATCCGCGAGGCGGAAGAGGGAGCTGACGCGACGCAAGCGCTCGACCGCGAAATCATGGCCGGCCTCGACGTCGCGCTCAATGCGCTGACCGAGATGCGCGTCAGCGAGGGCGCATCGCTCGGTGCCGTGCTGCAGGATCATGTCCACACCATCGCGGCCCTGACGAAGACCGTGGAAGCAGATCCATCCCGCAGCCCGGACGAGATTGCCCGCAAGCTTGCCCTTCAGGTGGCGGCGTTGATGGACGGCGCATCCTCGCTCGACCGCGAAAGGCTGTATGCGGAAGCTGCCATCCTTGCCACCAGGGCCGATCTGCGCGAAGAGATCGACAGGCTGGCTGCGCATGTCGTTGCCGCCACCGAATTGCTGACAAAAGGCGGTCCCGTGGGCCGTCGCCTGGATTTCCTTGCACAGGAATTTAACCGGGAATCGAATACCATCTGTTCGAAATCGAATTCGGCAGCCGTGACGGCCGCCGGCATCGAGTTGAAGGTCGTGATCGACCAGTTCCGCGAACAGGTTCAGAATCTGGAGTGATAGATGAGCCCGGCCCCTTCGAGCGCTAAAGTGAACAACCCTGCCAAGATCGCCCGACGTGGCCTGATGCTGGTTCTGTCCTCGCCCTCGGGCGCAGGCAAATCCACCATCGCCCGTAACCTGCTGGAATCCGATCCGAGCCTGGAAATCTCCGTCAGCGTGACGACGCGCCAGCGTCGCCCCAGCGAGATCGCCGGAAAGCACTACCACTTCATCAGCGTGCGTGAATTCGAGCGCCTGCGCGATAGCGACAGCCTGCTGGAATGGGCGGAAGTGCACGGCAATTTCTACGGCACGCCACGCGAGCCGGTGGAAACGGCGATGTCCGAAGGCCGCGACATGCTGTTCGACATCGACTGGCAGGGTGCCCGCCAGCTGCAGGAAAAGATGTCCGCCGACGTGGTTTCCATCTTCGTGCTGCCGCCGACCATGACCGAGCTGCAGTCGCGCCTGCATCGCCGCGCCGAAGACAGTGAAGAGGTTATCCGCACGCGCCTGCTGAACTCCCGTTCGGAGATCGAGCACTGGCGCGAATACGATTACGTCATCGTCAACGACGATCTCGACGAGGCATTCCGCAACGTCAACTGCATCGTCAACGCCGAACGCGTCCGTCGCGACCGCCGCCACGGCCTGTTCGATTTTGTCGGCAATCTGCTGACGGAAGAGCCGGCGCTCTGAGGCGCAGATAGCAACATCTCCCGACGGATTGAAAAGACCCGAGACCGGATGCGGTTTCGGGTCTTTTTTTCAATTCAGATGCCGCAGCTTGTCCGGGTTGCGCATCACATAGATCGCGGTGATCTTGCCGTCACTGATGTCGAGCGCCGTCGTCTGTAGCTCGCCATCAGCCTCTCGGGTGACAAAGCCCGGCAGGCCGTTGATAAGACCGGTGCGGATGAGGGTCGAACCGTGTTTTTCGAACAGGGCCGAAAGGTTGCGGTGAAGCGTGAAGACATCCTCGAAGCCGAATACAGGCCTCAGTGCCGCATAACGCTTGCCGCCGCCATCCGAATGAAGGCTGACATCCGCCGCCAGCATCGCACCAAGCGTTTTCATGTCGCCGGTGCGTGAGGCGGTGAAGAAGGCTTGCGCCAGCTCCAGGCCGCGCACCTTGTCCACCTGAAAGCGGCTTCGCGTTTCCCTGACATGGGTTCTGGCGCGCGCTGCCAGTTGACGGCAGGCCGCCGTATCGCGCTCGATTGTGGTGGCCACTTCCTCGAAGGCCAACCCGAAAACGTCATGCAGCAGGAAGGCGGCGCGCTCCAGCGGGGAGAGGCGTTCCAGTGCCAGCATCAGCGGCAGGCTCACGTCCTCCGGTTCTTCCTCATCCTGCATGATGGGATCGGGCAGCCACGGCCCGATATAGGTCTCGCGCTGATGCCGTGCGGATTTCAGCTGGTCGAGGCAGAGCCGCGTTACCGTGCGGCGCAGAAACGCTTCCGGCTCGAGCACGGAGGCGCGATCGGCCCTCATCCAGCGGATGAAGGCCTCCTGAACCATGTCCTCAGCATCGGCCACCGAACCGAGCATGCGGTAGGCTACGCGGACCAGCTTTGGCCGCAGCGGGTCGAAACTCGCTGCCGCGTCATCCAGGGCCTGGTTGTGGCCGAAGGTTTCCATCAGGCTGCCTGTGCCGCCGGTTCGATCCACAGGTCGAACCCGACGGCCAGCCGGTTCCAGCCATTGATGACATTGATCATCAGGGTCAGTTTCACCTGTTCCTCCTGCGTGAACTGCTCGGCAAGTGCCGTATAGGCTTCGGCATGGCTGTGACCTTGCGAAAGACGCGTCAGCGCTTCCGTCCAGCCTAG
Organism: Neorhizobium sp. JUb45; assembly: GCF_004343585.1. Classification (GTDB taxonomy): domain Bacteria; phylum Pseudomonadota; class Alphaproteobacteria; order Rhizobiales; family Rhizobiaceae; genus Neorhizobium. Next base: position 542,767 of record NZ_SLYW01000002.1, read on the forward strand.
CGCGGCCCGTTCGCGACCGGAATAGCAGGGAGCCTCGCGCCATGCGGAAAGCAGGTAGATGCGCTGTTCGGTCTCGCCCTTGGCGCGGGCTTCCACCGTGTGCATGTTGATGCAGTTGGCGCAGGCATTGATCTGGGAGGAGCGGATTTTCACGAGTTCGATGAGCGTCGGCTCAAGGCTGGCGGCGGCATCGAGCGACACGGCCATCCACTTCTTCATCAAAGCGGGGGCGGCGGCAAAGACATCGAGTTTGGCGGGCATGAGTGCGTATCCTTCTGTTGGGTTACGACACCATGACGAGCGGCTTTTTGCCGATGTGACATGCGGGCGGAATTTTTTCTGAAATCCGCAGTTTTTGCAAGGCGCGGTTCGGCGAGGGTTGCCTTACAGGCAGTTCGCCAGCGTCACGAATTCTTCCACCGACAGCGTCTCGGCTCGCCGCTGCGGGTCGATGCCGGCCTTGGCGAGCAGTGTTTCTCCGCCCAGCGATTTGACGCTCTGTCGCAGCATTTTTCGACGCTGACCGAAGGCCGCAAGCGTGACGCGCTCCAGCCTGGCGAGATCGCAGGGCAGGGGCTGCGCCTTCGGGGTGAGATGCACCACCGTCGACGTCACCTTCGGCGGTGGTGAGAAGGCTGAGGCCGGCACGTCGAACACCAGTTCGGAATCCGCACGCCATCCTGCCAGCACCCCGAGGCGGCCGTAATGGTTGTCGTTTTCCTGCGCCACGATGCGCTGGCCAACTTCCTTCTGGAACATCAGTGTCAGCGACTGCCAGAAGGGCGGCCATTCGTTCGGCACCAGCCAGTTCACCAGCAATTGCGTGCCGACATTATAGGGCAGGTTGGCGATGATCTTGACCGGTCCGCCCTCGGATTTCTCCGCCGCCAGCGCGGCAAAATCGGTCTTCAGCGCATCGCCCTCGATCACTTCGAGGCGACCGGGATAATAGCTCTCGATTTCGGCAAGCGCCGGCAGGCAGCGGCTGTCGCGCTCGATGGCGATTACCTTTTTTGCGCCGAGCGCGAGAATGGCACGTGTCAGGCCACCGGGGCCGGGGCCAACCTCGAACACGGTGACACCTTCCAGAGAACCGGCCGAGCGGGCGATCTTCTGGGTCAGGTTCAGGTCGAACAGAAAATTCTGGCCGAGCGCCTTCTTGGCGTTCAGTTCAAAACGCTGGATGACGTCGCGAAGGGGGGGCAGGCCGTCGAGTGTGGCCATCAGGATGCGTTTCCGGAATGCTGCGCCAGTTCGCTGGCAAGTTTCAATGCGGCGATCAGGCTGGTCTCGCGGGCAATGCCCTTGCCGGCCAGTCCGAAGGCGGTGCCGTGGTCCGGCGAGGTGCGGATGAAGGGCAGGCCGAGCGTGACATTGACCGAATCGTCGAAGCCGAGCGCCTTGGCCGGGATCAGCGCCTGATCGTGATACATGCAGATCGCCACGTCGTAACGGCCGCGCGCCTCGTCATGGAACATCGTATCGGCCGGCAGGGGGCCAAAGGCGTTGATGCCTTCGCCCCGCAGGCCGGCGATGGCGGGCGCGATGATGTCGCGGTCCTCTACACCCATCGTGCCATCCTCGCCCGCATGCGGGTTGAGGCCGGCGACGGCCAGGCGCGGGCTGGCGATGCCAAAACGTTTCCTGAGGTCGGCATGGGCCACGCGGCAGGTCTCGACGATCAGATCGTGGGTGAGAGCTGCGGGAATGTCCTTCACCGGGATGTGGATCGTCACCGGGATGGCCCGCAGTTTTGGCCCGGCGAGCATCATTACCGGCAGAACCTCACGTCCTGTGGCACGACGTGCGAGCTCGGCCAGAAACTCGGTATGTCCGGGAAATTTGAAGCCGGACTCATAGAGAACCGATTTGGCGATCGGATTGGTCACCACGGCTGCGGTCTCACCGGAAAGGCTGAATTTGACGGCGGTCTCGATGGCGGCGATCGTCGAGGCGGCTGTCGCCACATGCGGCTGACCGGCGGCAACATCGAAGCCGACACCTATCGGCAGCACGGGCAGCGCATCCTGAAAGATGCCGGAAGCAGAGGCCGCATCCGTCTCGCGGATCGGCACGTCGAAGCCGATGATGCGCGCGCGGGCGGCAAGAACAGCGGGATCGCCAATGTAGAGAAAGGGGTGCAGGCCATGCTGGTTGCGTACTGACCAGACGGCAAGCGCCAGGTCAGGGCCGATACCGGCGGGATCGCCCTGTGTCAGTGCGAGAGGGCGATCGATCTGTGTCATGCTGTCTTGGCCTGCCTTCAGGGGTATGAGATCTGCGCCTGCTTGCGCAGTTCGTCGACATATTTCTTGTCGTTCGGGTCTTCACCCGTCTTTTCCGCCTTGCCGAGATCTTCGGCACGGAACACCACTTCGGCAGCCACATCGTCGGATACCTGACGCTGGTTGCAGATCGCCAGGAACTCGACGCCCTTTTCGGTGATACGTGGCTCTGTCGTGCCACCGGAGGCCTTCTCAACCAAAGGCTTCCAGTCGGCCGGCAGTTCCGGCAGCATGATGCGGCCGAGCGGCTTCACAGAAACGTCGAGCATGGAAGCGGCGAAGGTCTTTGCTTCCTCGCAGCCGGGGAATTTCGAGCGCGAAGCCTTCGCTTCCGCCATGCGCTTGTTGAGGATCGACTTGCGCTTGGCTTCCGGCACCACGAAAATGACCTGCTGCAGGAAATATTCGGTCGTCACCGGCTTCTGGCCGCCTTCGGCCATGCGCTTGACGAGTTCTTCGTTGGACATGCGACCGCTTCTGCCGCCGGAAAAACGGGCATTGACGACGCGTGGCCAGCTCATCTGCACGGCGATAAACGCCTTGAAATGGTCTACGCCGACGCCAGCCTGATTGAGAACCTGTCCCATCTGCTGCGGCGACATCTTGTTGCTGGCGGCAAAACGCGCGAACGACTTGTCCACATCGTCGGTGCTGACAGACATCTTGACACGCGCGACCTCTTCACGCTTCAGGACTTCGTCCACCAGCTGTTCGCGCGCCATCTTTTTCAGGTCGCCCTTGGCGCGCTGGAGCCGAAGGAAGGCAGCGCGGCGCGCAACGTCATTGGAGGTGATCGGCACCTTGTTGACGACGGCCGCAACTTCGCTTGCTGCCTGCACGGTCGTCATTGCCGGCTGTATGACGACGGAAGCCGCCAAAACCGCAAATGCCGTCATCGTTGTCCGCAAAGCTCGACCAGCGACCATCATGCCATCCCTTTCACGCTAACGCGGGCCACCGGCCCGTCTGCGACCCCATATCACAACAGCCACCCGATTGTACAACGCATGCGGCGAAACAATGACGCTCCGCCGCACGATCGTGTGTTTGATCAATCAATTGGTATCGTCGAGATCCGTCGAGCCGATTTCGATGTCACCCAGCGTCCTGAAGGTCAGGCGCGCGGTGATCGCCCAGTCACTTGCCGTCGTGCTGTTGGGCTCGTCGTTATAGGCAACCGTGAAGATCGTGCATTCGTCGGCATAGGTGAAGCCCAGTGCACGACGGATGACTTCCTCATCCTTCAGATCCCAGGTCGCCGTACCGGCAATCGACCAGTTCTCGTTGACACGAACGCTGGCGGCTGACTGGAGGTATTCACCTGACTTGGTTGCGCCGTAATCCGGCTGCGGCTCGATCTGGGTGTAGATCATGCTCGCCGAAAAGCGCGGCTGCGAATAGCTGACCGAAGCATCGGTGCGCTGCAGGTCGAAATTGTTGTTGTCGAAGCGGCCCTGGGCAGCAACGGTCAGGCCCTGCGGCAGGTCGACGGCAGCCATGGCGACATAGTCAGACGTGTCGCTTTCGAGGCCGGAATAGGCACCGGCGCTCACAAGGTCGGCGCTGGCATAGGAATTTTCACCGGCCAGATGATAGGACTGACCGAAGATGCCGCGCAGGCCGATGCCGTTGTCGAACGAACCGGTATAACGCACGCCGACATTGGCACGCGTGCCGCCTTCGATACGGTCGTAGCCGGAGAACTTGTCGCGTTCGAACAGGTTGCTGGCGTCATAGACCATGCTCTGCGCGTCTTCGTTCGGCAGACCGCCGGCCTTCTGCTCGTTATTGCGAACGAATAGCTGGGCGATCGGCTCGAGCACATGGCTGCTATTGGCCGTCGTCATCAGGATCGGATAGCGGGCTTCGAGGCCGAGCGTCGCCATGTAGCGAGACGCCGAGCTGGAATCGTCGAAATTGCCGTTGTAGGCGATCCCGCCCGGATTGGCGGCGTCATAATAGGTCGGCGAAGACGCCGTATGGCGACCGATGTCACCACGTAACGCGGCCAGCGGCGTGATGAGCAGGCCATTTTCCATATTGTAGGTGCGTTTCCATTCCACTTCGGTGGTCAGGCGGCTGTAGCTGCCTTCCAGACCACGAAAACGCGGCACGTTGGAGCCGGGTTCGAGGTAGAAATCGTCCTTGCGGCGCGAAATATTGGTCAGGTTCATGTTGACCGAAAGTTCGCCGCCGGCCACTGGCTCAGGCGCGATATAGCGGTAGTCCATGGACGGATAGACGATCGCCTGCTTGCGCTCGGTATCGGAATTGTCGGCCAGATCCTGAATGTCGAAATAATAGGCGCTCAGGTCGAAGTAGTTGCGCTCGCCAAGGCCGCGCAGATAGACTTCATTCGTGTAGACGTCGTCGTTGACGCCGTTCAGATCATAGGTGTTGGAAAAGTTGTTGTCGCTCTGGAGCATGGCCTTCCAGCCAAAGGTCCAGCGCGGATTGATCTGGAACTCGCCCTTGCTGGCGACCATCAGACGTTGGTCGTTATTGCTGTCGGCGGTATTTGCGTCGAAGCCGCCGGAGTCCTTCTGGTCGATCCAGCCGAATCGCAGGATGTGCGAACCGGTCTCGAAGCGATTGCGCACTTCACCCTGAACCAGCAATCCCTGACTGGAATAATAGGTCGGGCTGAGGGTCGCATCCATGCTCGGCGAGAACACATGATAGTACGGAACAGTCAGGCCAAAACCCAACTTGTCGTCCATGCTCATGCGCGGGAACAGAAAGCCCGACTTGCGCTCGACCGTATGGTCCGGGACTTCGATGAAGGGCAGGTAGCCGATCGGCATGCCGAAAAGTTCGAAACGGGCGTTTTCGAGCCGGATCGTCTTCTTCTCGCCGTTCTGGATGACGCGCTGCGCCTTGACCTGCCACAGCGGTGCCTTGCCGGGCTTGGCGACGCAGGGAAGACAAGCGGTATAGACGCCGTTGTGCAGCACCATCAGTTCGCCCGGCAGGCGTTCGGCGCTTTCGCCGGCCATGCGTGTATTGTCGGGCGTTTCCACCCGCAGCGAGTTGATGAAACCCTGACCGAAATCGTCGGTCACATCCAGCTGTTCGGCATAAACGCGGTTGCCGTCCGGATCGATCAGTTCGATGTCGCCATTGGCCATGACGCGGCCGGTAGCCTGATCGTATTCGACCCGCTGCGCGACCATGCGATAGCGGTTGTAATAAATCTGCACGCCGCCGGTGGCGGTGACCTTCTGAGCGTCCTTGTTATAGGTAAGCTCGTTCGACCGCAGCAGCATTTTTGCGCCGTCGGCGACCTCTGGGGCAGGGGTCTGTGCATATGAAATAGTCGGGGGAGCAATAGCGATTGCGCACACGGCGACGCCTGTCAGCAGGGCCGTGCAAAGCCGTCTGATATTCCCGCGGTCTGTTACCGCCACTAGCCATCCTCCTGATGAAGCAGAATTGTTGCCCCCAACGCCATGGCCACGATCACCGGGATCCAGACAGCGACGAAAGGAGGAACCACCCCGCTGCTACCGAATGCCTTCACGAGTACCGTGACGACATAAAGCACGAAGCCGCAAACTATGCCACCGAGAATCACCGAGCGCGACTGCGCCATACGGCTAAATTTCAGTGAAACGGTAGCGGCAATCAGTGTCATTGCTACCAGAAGAAGTGGCAATGAAAGCAGGGAGTGAAATTGCGTTTCGAGACCTTTGGTCGAAATACCGAATGAGCGGGCGACTTCGATCTTTTCGGAAAGATCAAAGAAAGCAACGTTTTCGGGCTTCTCAAGGCTCTCTTGAAGAAATTCCTGTTTGATATTGGTACGAACCTGTGCGGTCTCGACACGGGCAGGCGGCACGTCGGATCGCGTTTCCAGCACGTTGTTAAGAAGCCAGTAACCATCTTCCAATTTGGCCGTCGCTGCGTCCTGTCTCAGGATGACACGAGCGTCCTTGTCGAAATGGAACAACACGACATCGACCATAGTCAGCGTATCTTGCTGGAAGCTTTTGGCGCCAATGACGGTGTCTTCGCCGTCGCTGATCTGGCGGATCCACGGCAGGAAGTTGGAGGCGCGTGCCTGGCCGCTGGTTTCGCGCCAGGTCGATTCGAGCGAGGTCGACTGTTTCAGGCCCCAGGCGGAGAGGGGGCTGATGACGCCGATCGTAAACACGCCGAGCAGAAAGGCGCCGGCAACGAACGGCATGGCAAATTGCCAGACCGAGAGGCCTGCTGCGCGCGTCACCACCAGTTCGGAGCGGCGATTGAGCGCGATCAGCGTCGTCATGCCGATGAACAGCGACAGGGTCGGGATCGTCTGCTGCAGGATGGACGGCACACGCATGGCGGTGATGCCGAGCGCGCCATACAGCGTATAGCTGGCGAGTGCCGACATGCGGCGGTTGGTCTCGCTGAAGTCGGCAAGGAAGATGATCGCCGAAACGCCAAGGAAGAACCACATCGCGGTGATGAGGTAACGCTTGAAGAAATAACGGCCGAGCGTGGAGAACAGCATCATGCGCCTCCCGTCTTGGAGCGAATAGCGACAACGCGTTGCTGAAGCTTGCCGTAAAGCTTGCCGATTGCATCGTTCCAGGAATTGGGCAGCTTCAGCTGTCGGCGGCTCACAAGAAGGTAGGTGGCAAAAAGACCAGGCAGGACAGGCGGCGCATAGACCATCCACATGTTGGCGTTCGTATTCTTCGCCATGTTCGTCAAGGAGAAGCCGAGCCAGCGCATGGTGAAGGCAATGATCAGCGCCAGCACCATCGGGTGCATTCTGGCGCGACGATGCGAGCGTGCACCGCCAACGATAACCAGCGCAATCAGCGCGTAGGAAATCGGATAGATCCAGTCGGAAAAGCGACGGTGCAGTTCGGCATGGAAGCTGCCGGGCATATCCATGTAATATTTGTCCGTCGGATCCGGCTTCAGCAGGAATTCGAGACTGCGGTCGGCGGCGTAGACGGGCGCACGTCCGGTCGATTCGGCCATGGAGGACAGGTCGAAGGCGTAGGACAGGAACTTGATCACCGATACACGGCCGTCCGGCGTCTTGCGGTGAACCTCACCGTTGCGCATGGTCAGCGTCGTTCCGGCATCGTCGATCGAGCCTTCGCGCGCATAATAGATCATTTCGAAATTCGGGTCGCGGTAATCGACAAGGAACAGACCCATCAGGATGCGGCCGGAATGGCGCTCCGAGATCTGAACGTAAAGGTCCTTCTCGATGCTGCGGAAGGTCTTTTCTTCAATTACCGAGCCCAAGAGATCGGCATAGGCTTCGGCGACCATTTCGCGGGCTTTGACGCGGGCCGGCGGCTCAACGAAATTTGTGACGACAAACGAAAACAGGGCAGCGAGGGCTGCAAGCAGCAGCACCGGTTTGTAAAGCACGGTGCGCGGCGAACCGGCGGCATCGATAACCGCAAGTTCCGAATCGTTGTTCATCGCATTGAGCGTCTGGGTGATGCCGATCACGAGGGCGAAGGGCATGACAACAGGAATGATGGTCGGCAGGATGAACGATGCGAGCGTCGCAAACGAACCCATCGACTGGCCGGTATCGGTCACGAGGTTGATTCGTCCCAGCACCTGGATGGTCCAGATGATCGCCAGGATTGGCAGCAGCGTGGCCAGAAACATTTGGAACGTACGCTGCAATATATAGGACTCGATAAGCTTCATGCCGACCTGATGATGACTCGATACGCCTGTCAGCGTCGCCAAGCTCTACGAGATTAGAGCGCCGATGGCGACAACCATTTGTTCACAAAGCTGTCGAATGAATACGTTTTTTTTCGTTCTGTGTCATTTCGAAATACGCCGTGACACCGGCATAGACGACGGCCGACAACAGGAAGCCAAGCAGCGCATCGGAGAAATAATGCCCTCCGAATGAAACGCGCAACGCTGGTGAAGCCAGCGTGATGGCAAGCAGAGGAGGGGCAACAACTGCTCTGTAGCGCGCCGGCAACATAAAGATCAGGCATGCGACCCAACCCGCACCTGCAGCTTCGCCGGAAACGAAGGAGCAGTTGGTGTAACAGGAGCCATCGAAAGAGCCCGCGGCGGAAAACAGTCGCTGACCGCCGAACATATCGGTTTCATAAGGCCGTGGCCGGCCGGAAATAGATTTGAGGATGAGATTGACGAGAATGTAGGGGCCGGAGATCAGCGCGATCAGCGCAATCCAGCATCGTCTGGTGGTGTCTACGCAGTAGGTTGCGCCATGATGCTGCAGATTGCGGACCAGCACGATGATCAGAACGACGGCAAAGAAGGCAGGCATGTAAAAAAACACGCGCCGCACGCCCTGAAGGCCCGAATCGTTCGCAAGCGGAAAGAAGCTGCATATGTCGGCAGTCTTGTTGGCGGCGATGCAACTGGAGGGGTCGAAAAAAGCCTTGGCTATCTCGACGTCGATCTGCGGAAATGCGTGAAACAGGGCCAACAGGCAGAACCAGAGCGTCGAAAGAATAAGGAACCAGCCTTTTGCGCCGGTCATCCACGAGCTATTGACCTTTGCTGGAGCGGAAAAGGCAAATGCCGGTCTCTTCGCTGGTGCTTGCTCCATGTGCCCCCGGTCGTTGCTATGTGGTCGCTTGTATAGATCCTAACTGCTAGTAGGGGTTGATGACAAGATTGAGACGGCGCTGTCGTGATTGGTTATGTTAACGACACAATCGGCGCTCTTGCATCACCTGCCAAAAAGGCCATGATCACGCCTTTTCGAGACCGCAAGGTCGCCTATCGAATTGCCTGTTTGAAGATTACCTACCGGAGAAGACATGCCCGCTAAATTCCAGATATCGTTTGCTAAAACGGCCCGCGCCGATGGCGGTGTCGCCATCCTTCTGAAACTTGCGGGCGATCAGCCGCCAGCCGGCGCTTCCGATGCCGATCCGGCCGGCATCTATGCAAAAGCCGCAAGCGTTGCCGAATTCAGCGGCAAGAATTCGAGCATTCTCGACATCGTTGCACCGCATGGGTCGCCTTTTGACAGAATTGCAGTGCTGGGTCTTGGCAAGCCGGCAGGGCTGGTCGCGTATGACTGGCTGCGTGTCGGTGGCATTGCTGCGGCCTCGGTGAAGACGGCTTCGAAGGTTGCAATCTATGTGGATGCGCCGGGCATTGCTGTGGATGGCGAGAAGGCTGCGAACGTGGCGCTCGGCATGCTGCTGCGCGCCTACAGTTTTGACAGCTACAAGACGAAAAAGAAGGGCGAAGAGGACGATAAGGCCGTCAAGACGGTGAACGTGACGATCGTCACTGCCGATCCTGCCGCCGCCAAGGCTGCCTTCGTCGCCGCGCAGGCGGTTGCCGATGGCGTCAACCTTGCCCGCGAACTCGTCAACCTGCCGCCCAACGTGCTCGGTCCTGTGGAATTTGCCGCAAAGGCAAAGGAACTGGAAAAGCTCGGCGTCGAGGTGGACATCCTCACCGAGAAGGAAATGAAGAAGCTCGGCATGGGCGCGCTTCTCGGCGTCGCACAAGGCTCGGTCAAGCCGCCGCGCATCGCCGTCATGCACTGGAAGGGCGGAAAGTCCAAGGAACAGCCGGTTGCCTTCGTCGGCAAGGGCGTCACCTTCGATACCGGCGGCATTTCCATCAAGCCGGGCGCCAGCATGGAAGACATGAAGGGCGATATGGGTGGCGCTGCCGCGGTGACCGGCCTGATGCACACGCTCGCCGCGCGCAAGGCCAAGGTCAACGCCATCGGCATTATCGGTCTCGTTGAAAACATGCCGGACGGCAATGCTCAGCGTCCGGGTGATATCGTCACCTCGATGTCCGGCCAGACGATCGAGATCATCAATACCGATGCCGAAGGTCGTCTCGTTCTGTGTGATGCGCTCTGGTATTGCAAGGAAACCTACAAGCCGCGCTTCATGATCAATCTGGCGACGCTGACCGGTGCGATCCTGGTGGCGCTCGGCAACCTGCATGCCGGCCTGTTTTCCAACAATGACGAGCTCGCGGGCCAGCTTCTGGCCGCCGGCGAAGAGAGCCAGGAAAAGCTGTGGCGCATGCCGCTGTCGAAGGATTACGACAAGATCATCGACTCGCGTTTTGCCGACATGAAGAACAGCGGCGGCCGCCATGCCGGTTCGATCACCGCTGCCCAGTTCCTGGCACGTTACGTCGGTGACACGCCCTGGGCGCATCTCGATATCGCCGGCACCGCCATGGGTTCACCGTCGAACGAGATCAACCAGTCCTGGGGTTCGGGTTACGGCGTGCGTCTGCTAGACCAGCTCGTCCGTACAAACTTCGAAGCCTGATCTCATGACCGATGTGCTGTTCTACCACCTGACCGATTCGAAGCTGGAAGAGGCGCTGCCGTCGCTTCTGGAAAAGAGTGTCGAGCGCGGCTGGAAAGTGGTGGTGCAGACCAGAGCCGAGGCGCGTCGGGATTTTCTCGACGCGCACTTATGGACCTTTCGCGATGACAGTTTTCTGCCGCATGGCACCGATGCGGCCGAGATGGCGGAGGCTCAGCCGGTGCTGATCACCGCCGAAAGCGGCAATGCCAATGGCGCCACCGTGCGCTTCGTGGTCGATGGCGCCGAGCCGCCGGCGCTCGATGCATACGAACGCGTCGTCTTCATGTTCGACGGTTATGACAGCGAACAGCTGGAGGGCGCCCGCGCCCAGTGGAAGCAGCTGAAAGGTGAGGGCCATGCGCTCACCTATTGGCAGCAGCAGGAAGGCCGCTGGGTCAAGAAGGCCTGACCTGACCGCTTCTTACGATCGGTTGAAGGCTGCGTCCTGTGCGGCTGCAGCCGAAAGAAGCGGGCCGCGTTGCCCACCGTAACGCAACGAAACGACCTTATAACCCTCGGCTTTCAACTGCGTCAGCAATGCGGGCAGCATCGAAGCGGTGCGGTTGTGGATGTCATGCATCAGGATGATGCCACGGCCGTGGCGGCGCAGGTCAGCCATCGTGCGGGTCGCGACAGCGGCTGGCGAGACGCCAAAATAGTCTTTCGAATCGATCTGCACGTCGAGCACGACCATCCGGTTCTGGGCAACCCAGTGGCGCAACGTGCCGCTGTCGGAGAGATAGGGGAAGCGGAAGAAATTGGCGTCGGTGCGGGTAGCGGCCCTCACGGCATCGCGGCCGCGGTTGATCTCGGCAATCGCCTCATCGACGGCAAGCTTGCGCAGATCGGCATGGCGGAACGTGTGGCTGCCGATCGTATGGCCCGCATCCACCACTTGCCGGGCGATTTTCGGATAGGCTTTCGCCATCTCGCCGACCATCAGGAAGGTCGCCTTGACATGGAAATCATCCAGCGTCGCGAGAATGCGCTCGGTCTTTTTCGGCACCGGACCATCATCGAAAGTCAGCACGACTTCCTTGTCGCGCAGCTTGATGTCGGAAAGCGAGGTCACCGTCAGGTCGCGACCGGCAAGGCCACGCGGATTGCTCATCCGTCCCCAGGCGGCGGGCGTTAGCGCCACGGGCGATTTGGCATCATCCTTGGTCTGCAGCGGCCCGGTTGCGTTGCCGGCGGCAAAGGCGCTCTTCAGCGATCCACCCTCCGACGGCGGCTTGCCGGCGCAGGATGAAAGAAGGCAGGCGAAAGCAGCGGCGGCACACAGGACGCGAACGGGCATGAAGACTTCTCGATGACGGATGACACGGGAATCAGTGTGTCGTCATCTTTCGTCGAACATGGTTAACGGGTGGTTACGGAGCGCATGCCTGAGGTTGAGATCAATCTTTGGCCAAATCCGTCAACGAAAAATCATTGCCGACATAAAGCAGTGGAAGACCGGCTGCCCTGGCTCCGGCATAGGAGAAACAATCGCCGAAATTGAGTTTTGCCGGATGTCGGCCCTTGCCGTAACGGGCAAAAGCGTCGATGGCGAGGGATGCGATCCTGTCCGTGATCGGAACGATCGAGATGTCGAAATCGTTCAGGAAATCCCGGATGATCTGTTCCGCGTCCACCACTGCGATATTGCGCTTGCTGGCCAGCACGACCGTCGCTTCGTAGATGACCGTCGGCAGCGTCACGCGAGGCGGCGTCGCGTTCTCCAACTGAGCGGCGATTTTGCCTGCCTCAGGTCCTGCGATCAGCGTTTCGATAATCGCGGACGTATCGACGACCATCAGATTTCCCACATCTCGTCGAGAAAAGCCTTGTCGTCGAAATCGGGATTGGGTGTGCCCAGCGCCTTTACGCGATCCTGCAGGGCCTTCAGCCTCTCTTCCGGAGATTTTTCCTGTGGGGTGTCCTTCGGTATCGCGTCCGCAGCCACCTCCTCATCCACCACGCGCTCCAGCGCCTGCCGGATGGCATCCGTCTTGGTCGGCGCCTTCAAAATTCTCTGCGCGTGTTCGGCCAGCGCGTCGAGTTCGGGATCAGTGATGTGAAGGGCCATGGCAGCACCTCGTGGAGATGGACTTTCAGGATAGTGTATCTCCACGAGGCGAACAACTGCAGGCAAGTCAGCCCTTCATGATCGTGCCGCGCAAAAAGCTGTGGCCGAGCGACTGTCGCGTCGCCATTTCCGTGCTGTCACCGGCGCCGCCGTGCCCGCCCGAGCCGAACTCGCGGAAGAAGGGAGCATGTCCTTCATCGATCAATCGGCTGGCGAAACGCCGGGCGTGTGAAGGGTGGACACGGTCGTCATTGGTCGAGCTTTCGATATAGACCGGCGGATAGCTGACTGCGCCCGCCGGCTTTACCTGATGCAGCGGCGAATAGGTCAGCATCGCCTCCAGATCTTCGGCCACGTCCGGATTGCCGTATTCGTCCATCCACGCCTTGCCGGATGGGAAGAGATGGAAACGCGACATGTCGATCACCGGCACCGAGGTCCACACCGCACCAAAATCTTGCGGATAGCGGGTCAGCATCACCGAGGTCAGCAGACCACCATTGCTGCCGCCGTTGCAGGCGATGCGTGAGGGTTTCGAATATCCGCGTTTCACCAGATCACGCGCCACGGCGACAAAATCCTCGAATGCCTTGTGGCGGCCCTTGCCTTTGGCGACCTTGTGCCAGTCGGGCCCAAGCTCGCCGCCACCGCGAATATAGGCCTGCACGAAACCGCCGCCTCCGGAAAGCCACAGGCCATAGGCGCCGGAATAGACCGGCGACAGCGACACTTCGAAGCCGCCATAGGCATACATCAGGATGGGCAACTCGCCCTTGGTCCAGTTCTTCGGCAGCACGATGTGATAGGGCACTCTGGTGCCGTCTTCCGAAATTGCTTCCAGAAGCTCCGACTGCATGCCCTCGGCATCGAAAAAGGCGGGGGAGGCGCCGATCGGCACAAGTTCTGGCTCGGCGGCGTGATCGGTCAGGTCCAGCCGATAGGCGGTGGAGGGCAGGAGAAACCCCTGGCCGATGACGGTGAGGATTTCCTCGCCAAGGGTGAGGTCGGCATCGAGCAACCGGTAACCGATGCTCTGCAGGCCTTCCGGCAAAACCAGTTCCTTAGGCTCGGCATCCGGTTTCGTCAGATCGACCAGATAAAGTTTTGGCAGCATGCGGTCGCTGACCACGAACACCGCCCAGCTTTTCAAAACCGAGAACTGCGAAACTGACTGCCCGTCCTGCGGCGAAAACAGCACGCGGGCCTTGCCGAGCGGTTCAGGACCGAAAGGTGAGAATTCCTGCAGGATCAGGCTGCCGGTCGGATAACGCTCGTCTGTCTTTGCCCGCCAGATGGCATGGCTGTGGTTGAGGTCGATATCTATTTCTGTTGGCAGGTCCAGCGGGCGCAGGTTGCCGTCCGCATCGCGCACCTCGATACCGATCCTGCCGATATCGAGAATGCGCGAATAGATTTCGATCGCGCGCTCGTCAGCCTTTCCACCCCAGAGCAACGGATCGATGAAGCCGACCATGCCGGTAATGTCATCCTTGCCGGCTTCGAACAGGATTGGCGCGTCCTTCGGCTCGACGCCACGCTTCAACCTGCGTGCAATGCGAGGCCAGCCGGAACGGGTGGCTGAATTTTCGTCGATCGAGCCGAAATAGGCGATCTCATCAGGCGCGATCCAACTGGCGTGGGCGCGCGTTGCCGGTGTGTCGAAACCACCTTCGACGAAGGCCTTGGTATCTGTGTCAAACTCCAGCAGCCGCACCTGATCCGAACCGCCATCGGACAGGATCAGCAGAACACGGGTCGGCTCATACGGGGAGGTGACGGCGCCCGAATAGATCCAGCGTTTGCCTTCCTTGGCACAGAAGGCATCGAAATCGAGCACGGTTTCCCATGCTGCTTCCGGCTTCGGCTCCTGACCGACCGGCAGGCGTCGCCATAGGCCAAGTGGATTGTCCTTCGAACGGTGAAAGTCGAACAGCCATTGGCCGCGCCGTGTCGGCACGATCAACCGGTCTTCGCGCTCGATCATCGCTTTCAGCGCATCACGATCCTTCTCGAACTCGGGCGTCCTGAATGTTTCGTCGAACTGTGCGTTGCGCTCGGCAACGAAGGCCAGCGTCTTCGGGTCGTTGTCGTTTTCGAGATACAGATCCATGAAAGGCCTCCTCAGTGTTGAGGCCTTTACCTAGGCATGGGGATGGGGCAGGGCAACCTGTAATACGTCATAAGACGCACCGATGCCTTAACCCGCCATGCCCTCTTCATATTCCGAGGAAAGCATCAGCCATTGCTCTTCCGCATGGGAAAGTTTTGCCGCCGCTTCACCACGTTCCTTGGCCTTGGCTGCCGCCTTGGCGGGTGCTTTCTCGTAAAGCGCCGGATCCGCAAGCTCTTTATCAAGCGCTGCAATCAGCTTCTCAAGCTTGGCGGTCAAGGCCTCGGTTTCGTTGATCTTTTTCTTGAGCGGCGCAAGCGAGGCGCGCTTTTCGGCATTCGCCTTGCGCTGGTCTGCCTTGTTCACCTGCTCGTCTGCGACTTGCGCCTTGTCGTCCTTCTTGCGGCCGGCGGCGATGATCAGGTCGCGATATTCTTCCAGATCGCCCTCGAAGGGTTTGACCGTACCTTCGTTGACCAGCCACAGCCGATCGACGGTCGCCTCGATCAGGTGGCGATCATGGGAGATCAGGATGACGGCGCCGTCATAATCGTTCAGCGCCTCGATCAGCGCCCGGCGGCTGTCGATGTCGAGATGGTTGGTCGGTTCGTCAAGGATGAGCAGGTTCGGCGCATGGAAGGCGGCCAGGCCCATCAGCAGGCGGGCTTTTTCACCACCGGACAGGTCCTTGGCGGCGGTGGCCATCTTTTCCGTAGCGAGACCCATCTGCGCTACGCGGGCGCGCACCTTTGCTTCCGGCGCATCCGGCATCAGCCGGCGCACGTGGTCGACGGGGGATTCGTTGGGGATCAGATCATCCAGCTGGTGCTGCGCGAAAAATCCGATCGACAGCGACGGCGCCAGCTTCATCTCGCCGCCATCGATCTTCAGACGGCCGGAAATCAGCTTGGCGAAGGTGGACTTGCCGTTGCCGTTGGAACCGAGCAGCGCGATACGATCGTCGGCATCGATGCGCAGGGTGATATTTTTCAGGATCGGCTGGCCGGGCGTATACCCGACGCCACCCTTGGAAATGGCGACGATCGGCGAGGCCGGCTGCTTTTCCGGCTCCGGAAAGGTGATCGGCTGTACGTGATCTTCGACCACGGCCGATACCGTGCCCATGCGCTCCAACGCCTTGATGCGGCTCTGCGCCTGCTTGGCCTTGGAGGCCTTGTAGCGGAAACGATCGATATAACTCTGGATATGCTTTCTGGCGGCGTCGCTTTTTGCCTTCGCCTTCATCTGCAATTCGTCGTTCTCGGCCTTCTGGCGCTCGAACTGGTCGTAACCGCCGCGATAGAAGGTGAGCTTCTGCTGGTCGAGATGCACGATCGAATTGACGGCATTGTTGAGCATATCGCGATCGTGGGAAATCACGATGACCGTGTGCGGATAACGCCGCACGTAATCCTCCAGCCACATCGTGCCTTCAAGGTCGAGATAGTTGGTCGGTTCGTCGAGCAGCAGCAGATCCGGCTCGGCGAAGAGAACTGCGGCCAGCGCCACGCGCATGCGCCAGCCACCGGAAAACGACGAGGCGGGCCGCAGCTGCGCTTCGGCATTAAAGCCGAGGCCGGCCAAAATGCTGCCGGCGCGCGCTTCCGCCGAATGGGCGTCGATATCGACAAGCCGCATCTGAATTTCGGCAATGCGGTTCGGGTCGGTCGCGGTTTCGGCCTCAGCCAGAAGCGCGGTGCGCTCCTTGTCGGCGGCCATAACGATCGTGATCAGCGAGTCCTCGGTGCCCGGCGCTTCCTGCGCCACCTGACCGATACGGGCATTTTTGGGGATCGATACCGATCCGCTTTCCGAAGCCATGTCGCCGGTGATGATCTTGAAAAGCGTCGATTTGCCGGCGCCGTTACGGCCGACAAGGCCCGCCTTGGAGCCTGCCGGAAGCGTGACGCTGGCATGGTCGAGGAGAAGGCGGCCGGCAATGCGGGCGGAAAGGTCGGTAATCGTGATCATGGCGGCGGTTTTGGCGCAAACCGTCGGCCCTGACAAGACGTCATGTCCAAGCCTTCAGGACAAAGTGATTTTAAGCCCGTGCCGTGCGTGCCACGGCCTTGCCGCCACCGATCACCACCGGCTGGCGCGGATTTGACAGCGCGCTGTCCAATGCAACGGCGGCGCGGCTGCGCAATTCCTGCGGCGAATGGGCGTCGTCGGTCAGCGCAACGCCGATCGACAGTTCCATCGGCAGTGTCGCCGGACGGTTTTCCTCTGGAATGAGCTGCAGCCCGTTGATGATCGAATTGTTCAGACGGTCGGCAATTGCGCCGACATTTTCCTGGCCTACATTGTCGAACAGGAAGGCGAATTCGCGCGGGCCGATGCGGGCGACAAAATCGTTCTTCTTGATGGTGTTGCGGAAGATCGAGGCTGATTTTTTGAGGACACGATTGCCCACCGTGTCGTTCGGCACCTGTGTGGCATCGAACAGACGGTTGAGAGAGACGAGGAAAAGCGCGGTGCGCCGGCCTTCCGCAGTTGCCGAATAAAGCCCTTCCAGCCTTTCGGAGAGGGCAATGTGGTTCGGCAGGGACGTCAGCCTGTCACGCAAGCTCGCTTCGCGGGCCGAGGACGTTGCCCTTTCGCTGGCCGCCAGCTTCTCGGCGCTGGTCTTCAGGGCGGAAGTCAGTTCGGTTTCGGCGGTCATCGCCTCGCTGATCGAGTTGGTCAGGTATTCGATCTCGGACAGCACGTCGGACACATTGCCGGTTCCATCGCTGCGCAGGCTGCGCGCCACGGATTCCAGCGCGCGTGCAAACGTCTGTTTCTGCGAGACGCCGCGCGCGACCTTTTCCGACAGTCCGGCGATCAGCTCGATATCGTGTTTGCGGGTCACATTGGCGGAGAGGCCCATGAAGGAGGGCAGGCGGTGGCGAAGGCCGATCTCGTCAAGCAGCATCTGCGTCGGAGACGGATTGAGCGCCATCACTTCACGTGTCAGAGCGGCGTCGCCACCGGTGATCGCCTCGTGAAACAGTTCGTAATTGCGCGGCAGGCCGGCCACGTCCAGCCGGGCCATCTGCTGGCTCACCGCCAGCAAAACCCTGTTCTTCGGTGCTGTCTTTGCTGCCTCTGCCGACATGCCTGTCTCTCGGTCCCTGTGTCCTTTTGCGTGTAGGCGCCATTAAAATGCACGAGTTTTAACATCTGCTGAAAAAGCGTCCGCCAGTTCGATCGAGGGTTAACAGGGCATGGACGGGCCGCGGTAAATTCCACCGGCATACATGTACGAATGCCTGCCATGAATAATCCTGATTGGATTTTGGCCTTCGACTGCGCTTCCATGCCCGCAGACCAAAAGAGGGAACCAGCATGACCCGCATTCTCTACACGTTGCGCGGCAAGGACGAGGGCCGGCCGTTTTCGCCACATTCGTGGAAAGTGCTGATGGCGCTGTCCCACAAAGGACTGGATTTCGTAGAAAGACCGACACCTTTCACCGCCATTCCGGCATTGGAAAACGGCTTTTCCAAAACGGTGCCGATCCTGCGTGATGGTGAGGTGCTGGTGGCAGACAGTTTCGATATCGCCCTTTATCTGGAAGAGGCGTATCCCGATCGCCCCAGCCTGTTCGGCGGCGAGGGCGGTAAGGCACTGTCGCGCTTCGTCGAACGTTTTTCGCAATCGACCATCCATCCGGCGGTCACCGCGATTGCCGTGTCCGATATTCACGACATGCTGGAGGACGAAGACCAGCGCTATTTCCGGCGCACGCGCGAAACATTTCTCGGTCGCACGCTGGAAGAGATGCGCACCGGCCGTGAAGCCGCCATCGCCGCCTTCGCGCCAAAGCTCGAGCCGTTGCGGCAGATGCTGAGCTATCAGCCTTTCCTCGGCGGCGGAGGCCCGCTGTTTGCCGATTACATCCTGTTCGGCGCACTGCAATGGCTGCGCATTACCACCGGAGCCGATGTTTTCAACAGCGACGATCCTGTTCGAGACTGGTTCGAGCGCTGCCTTGACCTTCATCAAGAGCTGGGCCGGCGTGTGACAGCCGCATGAATTTGGCGCCCGCCAGATGAACAATGACGCGAACCCCCTTGTTTCCGGCGCTTGGGGCGGGTAAACACCGCCCACTTTTCCGCAAAACAAAGGATAGAGACATGGCGATTGAACGCACCTTCTCGATGATCAAGCCGGACGCAACGAAGCGCAACCTGACCGGCGCCATCACCAAGGTATTCGAAGACAACGGCCTGCGCATCATCGCCTCCAAGCGCGTATGGATGTCGACCCGCGAAGCCGAAGGCTTTTACGCTGTTCACAAGGAACGCCCGTTCTTTGGCGAACTGGTTGAAGGCATGACGTCTGGCCCGACCATCGTTCAGGTTCTGGAAGGCGAAGGCGCCATCCTGAAGAACCGCGAAATCATGGGCGCGACCAACCCGGCCAACGCTGACGAAGGCACGATCCGCAAGCAGTTCGCCCTGTCGATCGGTGAAAACTCGGTTCACGGTTCGGACGCTCCGGAAACCGCTGCGCAGGAAATCGCCTACTGGTTCGCTGAAACCGAAATCGTCGGCTGATTGCCGGATTGACGTTTTGAACTGATGGAAAAGCCGGTGCGCAAGCGCCGGCTTTTTTTGTGTTTCGGGACTGGGATGGAAACGCCGTTGCGTACGGTTGCCGGCATCCGGCCGCTTGTTTTCTTGTCTGCCGTGCGGCACATGCGGTTATGGTCTTGCTGCATCGCAGCATGAAACAGAGGCCATCCAAACGCGCCCATTACAGGATCTGCCGTCTTGAAATATTTCCGCCTTCTCGCACTCGCCGCTCTTCTGTCCTCGCCCGCATTTGCGGCTGAAAACCCGGCACCTGCACCGTCTGGCCATTACGTGTCCGACCCCGCCCATTCGAGCGTCTTCTGGAAGGTAAAGCGTCTTCGCCTTTCCAACTATACCGCCCGTTTCACGCGCATGACGGCGGATCTGGAATGGAACGCCGAAAACCCCAGTGCCTCCAAGGTCACGGCAACCATCGATCCGCTATCGGTGCGCACCGAATATCCGTTCCCGGAAAAGGAAAATTTCGACGAGGAAATCGGCAAGACCGAGCGGTTCCTGAATGCTCAGCCAATCAGCTTCGTATCGACATCCGTCACCATCACCGGCGATAACCGTGGCGAAGTGATCGGCGATCTCACATTTCGCGGGCAGACCCGTAAAACGACGCTCGACGTGACCTTCAACGGCTCGATGGCCGAGCAGCCGGGTACGAAAAAGCCCAAGATCGGATTTTCCGCCGTCGCCACGCTGAAGCGCAGCGAATGGGGGCTGGCCCCGAGCATCAAGTCGATCGGTGAAGACGTGACCGTCATCATCGAAACCGAGTTTCAGCCGGCCGATAGCGGCCAGAAATAAGCCTGCTCAGCTCCACTTGTCCCGCGCACTGTCATCGGCATCTTTTGCCGCCACCCAGTCGCGGGGCTGGCCGTCGACGCCATGTTCCTTTTTCCAGAACGGCGCCGATGTTTTCAGGAAATCCATGACGAAATTCGCGCCGTCGAAGGCGGCCTGCCGATGCGGCGAGGCGGCGATGACGAGCACGATGTTTTCCCCCGGCGCGATCTTGCCGTAACGGTGTACGGCGGTCAGGCCCATGAGGTCGAAGCGCTCGATCGCAAGTCCGGCGATACGCTGCATCTCGGCTTCCGCCATGCCCGGATAATGTTCCAGCTCAAGCGCCGACAGCGTGTTCTGCTCTCCACGGCACAGGCCGACGAAGGAGACGATGGCGCCGATATCGGTGCGGCCATCGGTCAGCACGTCGATTTCGGATTGCAGGTCGAAGTCGTCGGACTGGACGCGGATTGTGGGGGTAGGGCGTGTCATCGGTCGTCTCCGTGGAGTTGGGTCGGCGTGCTTGGGGCAGAATATGCCGCACCGTATCCCGGCCCTTCGCTTTGGCTCAGGGCGTTCGAAGCTCAAAACGCTCCACTGGAGCGTTTTGCCGGCTGAAGCCGTCGCTTCTCACCCACCCGTCATCGGTGGAAAGATGCCGATTTCATGCGCGCCGGCAATCGGTTCGTCATGCTCGACATGTTCCTGATTGACGGCAACACGGATGACGTCTGGGTATTCCAGCGCCGCTTCGTAACCATCGCCCAGTGTCTTCAGGTACGCCAGCAGATCGCCGGCCGTCACCACGCTTGCCGGAAGCTCGATCTCTTCTTCCGGCTTGTCGATGCGTTCGCGCACCCAGGCGAAATAGACGATCTTGACCATCATTCTTCCACGATATGTTTCAGGCCGGCGCGGAAATAGTCGTAGCCGGTGTAGAAGGTCAAAATCGCAGCGATCCAAAGAAGCGTGATGCCGATCTCGGTCGTATATGGCAGATAGGCTTCGCCGGCGGGGCCGGCCAGAAGGAAGGCGATCGATACCATCTGGATCGTCGTTTTCCATTTGGCGATCTGGGTCACCGGTACAGCCACTTTCAACGCTGCCAGATATTCCCGCAGGCCGGAAACGAGGATTTCGCGGCACAGGATGGTGATCGCCGCCCAGAGTGACCAGCCGGCAATCGTCTGGTCGGCGGCAAGCAGCAAAAGCACGGCCGCCACCAGCAGCTTGTCGGCAATCGGGTCAAGCATACGGCCGATATTGGACGTCTGGTTCCAGATACGGGCGAGATAACCGTCGAGATAATCGGTGATCGAGGCAACGACAAAGATCCAGAAGCCGGCCCAACGGGCGAAATCCGAACTTTCAAGCTTGCCCTCGACGAAGAAGCAAAGAACGATCAGCGGCACGGCGATAATGCGCGCATAGGTCAGAAGATTGGGAATGCTGTATGCGCGCGATGCCATTTTCGACCTGTCTCTGGGGTTTGCCCCTAGTTGAGGTTTTCAACCGCCAGCGTCAACAGGCTTTCGCGGCTTTTTTACAGGCGATTGCGTCAGTTCGACCGGTTCTCATGGAAATGGTTATAGACCTGCTTGGCCACCGCCTCCGAAATCCCCTCGACCGCCATCAGATCATTCAATCCCGCGCGTGAAACCGCCTTGGCCGTGCCAAAGTGCTGCAGAAGCTTGCGCTTGCGGCCCGGGCCGATGCCGGAAATCTCGTCCAGCGGGTTCTTGATCATTTCCTTCTTGCGCCGTGCCCGGTGCGAACCGATGGCAAAACGGTGCGCCTCGTCGCGCATGCGCTGGACGAAATAGAGAACCGGATCACGCGGCGGCAGCGAGAAATCGCTTTTGCCATCGGCAAAGAACCGTTCGCGGCCGGCATCGCGGTCGACGCCCTTGGCGACGCCGATGGCGGTGACGACGTCGCGGATGCCGAGTTCATCGAGAATGGCACGCACCGCCGTCATCTGGCCCTGGCCACCGTCGATCAGGATCACGTCGGGCCATGCCGGGAAGGCGGCATCGTTGATGTCGTCACTGGTCGTTTCGGCCGGTGTTTCCGCATTTGTCGGCGCCGAAATGCTGCGGTTGGGAATGCCTTCTTCCTTGATGAGGCGCGAAAACCGCCGCGTCATCACTTCCTTCATCATGCCAAAGTCGTCGCCGGGGGTAATGTCGGTCGATTTGATGTTGAACTTTCGGTACTGGCCTTTGACAAAACCTTCCGGTCCCGCAACGACCATGCCACCGACGGCATTGGTGCCCATGATGTGGGAGTTGTCGTAGATCTCGATGCGGCTCGGCACGTAAGGCAGCTTGAAGGTTTCGGCGAGACCGGCCAGCAGACGTGTCTGCGACGAGGTTTCCGCCAGTTTTCGCCCATGCGCCTCGCGCGCGTTGGCAGCGACGTGATCGACGAGATCGCGTTTTTCGCCACGTTGCGGCACGTTGATAGACACCTTGTGCCCGACCTTTTCCGAAAACGCGAGCGCCAGCAATTCCTGTTCCTCGACCGTTTCGGAAAGCAGGATCTGCTTCGGAACCGGCTTGTCGTCGTAGAACTGCGCGAGGAAGGCGTTGAGCACTTCCGAGCCCGGCATCTGCGGGTCGGCCTTCGGGAAATAGGCGCGGTTGCCCCAGTTCTGGCCGGTGCGGAAGAAAAACACCTGAATGCAGGTCAGTCCTGCCTCATGGTAGATGGCAAAAATATCCGCTTCCTCGACGCCGGCCGGGTTGATGCCCTGATGGCTCTGGACGTGGGAAAGCGCCGCCAGACGGTCGCGATAGATCGCAGCGCGCTCGAAGTCGAGATCGTCCGAAGCCTCAGCCATCTGTTGGGCGATGACGGTTTTGACGTTCTGGCTCTGGCCGGAGAGGAAGTCCGATGCCTCTTTCACCAGTTCGGCATACCCCGCATCGCTGACCTCATGCGTGCAGGGGCCGGAACAGCGTTTGATTTGGTAGAGCAGACAGGGCCGCGTGCGTGTCTCGAAAACGCTGTCGGTGCAGGTGCGCAGCAGAAACGCCCGCTGCAGCGAATTGATCGTGCGGCCGACCGCGCTCGCCGATGCGAACGGACCGAAATACTGGCCTTTTCGCGCCCGCGCACCGCGATGTTTCAATAGGGCAGGGGCGCGGTGGTCGCCGCTGATGAGAATATAGGGAAACGACTTGTCGTCGCGCAAAAGCACGTTGAAGCGTGGGCGCAGGCGCTTGATCAGGTTGGCTTCGAGCAGCAGCGCCTCGGTTTCCGTCCGCGTCGTGACGAATTCCATATGGGTGGTTTCGCGCACCATGCGGGTCAGGCGGTTGGAATGCAGCCGCCCCTGCGCATAATTGCCGACACGCTTCTTCAGGCTGCGCGCCTTGCCGACATACATCACGTCGCCGGCCTCGTTGAACATGCGGTAGACGCCCGGCGCATTCGGCAGGTGTTTGACGAATTCGGCAATCAGGTCGGCGCCCTTGAGGCCGGTATCGTGCTTGACGGCTTCGTTCCAGTCGATCGCCGTCGTCAGGCGTGCGACATCACCGTCCGGGGCTGGGGAGTCCAGCACGGAATCGTCCTCGTCTTCGTCGGTCTCGTCATAGAGCACACCGCCGTCGGGCAGTTTTGCAGAAGTCATTCATTGATCTCCGCCACATCCGGCGTTTGCCACGCCAGATGCTGGCCGCCGTCGAGCGCGACCATCTGGCCGGTGATCGAAGGCGTATTGAACAGAAAGCGAATCGTCCGCCCGAATTCCTCCGGTGCCGGACCCTGCTTTAATATAAGGGCGGAGAGTTGGGTCTGAAAGTCCTCGTCTGTCTGTCTCGGGCTTTTGAAGCTGGGGCCGGGGCCGATCGCATTGACCCGAACGCGTGGACCATAGGCCTGCGCGAGCGTCTGCGTCGCCGTCCACAGAGCCGATTTCGACAGCGTGTAGGAATAGAAACGCGGCGTCAGTGCCCATACGCGCTGGTCGATGATGTTGACGATCAGGCCGGATGTGTTGTCGGGCAATTGAGCAAGGAAGGCGGCCGAGAGGATCGAAGGTGCCTTCACATGGATGGCAAAATGCTGCTCGAAGGCTTCGGCGTCGAATGTTTCCGCGCTGTCCTCGCGAAAGATCGAGGCATTGTTGACCAGAAGGCCAAGCGGCCCGAGTTCGGCCGCGACTCGGGGCACGAGATTTTCTGATTCTGCAGGGTCGAGAAGATCGGCCTGGATTGAAATCGCCTTTGCGCCGTCCTGCCGCAATCGGGCAGCCAGCGATTCAGCCTCGTCAATTGCCTCATTGGCATGAATGGCAACGGCAAATCCGTTTGCCGCCAGATCGCTGCATATCGCAGCTCCAATCCTTCGGGCTGCTCCGGTCACAAGTACGGTTCTGGGAAATTTCACGGGTAAATCTACGCTTTTTGCTGCTGATCCGGCCTTTATGCTCCATATAAACATTGAGGGGGTCAAGCGGAAGACGTATCGAAATGATGCTTGCAGTCGCTGCACCAATGTTCTATTGCGAGATGGCAATGTAATGTTGAAGATTAAAAATAATATACTTATTTAAACTTTTAGGTAAGGTTAACAAAGTGCGTGTTGCGATGAAGCAACATCAAACTTCAGCCGCCTCGCCGCCACAAACAATTCACATTTCGGCTCTTTCATCTCCGCAATTGACCTTCAATTTCATCTCCAACGGGCGACGAACGAAAAATGTTTTGGAACCACACGGGCTCCGCAACGTTCACTGACCCGAGTACAAGGAGATTAAGTATGCGTACCATTATCGCTTCCATCATCGTTTCCGGCGTAAGCCTCATCGCAGTTTCGGCTGCCCAGGCTGCTGACGCTGTCGAGCAGATCCCGGAAGCACCGGTTGCCATGGACCAGCCGGCTCCGGCTGCTAACTGGTCGGGTTACTACCTCGGCGCCACCGGCAACTACGATTTCGCCGGCAAGGCAAGCGGCGGCGACGCCGACAGCAAGGCCGACGGTTTCGGCGGTTCGCTCTACACCGGTTACAACTGGCAGAGCGGCCAGGTCGTCTACGGCGTCGAAGCTGACGTCGGCATGGCTGACCAGAAGGGTTACGCCGGTAACGGCGTCGACATGAAGGAAGGCTGGAACGGTTCCGTTCGCGGCCGCGTCGGTTACG
This sequence comes from Neorhizobium sp. JUb45, assembly GCF_004343585.1. Taxonomy (GTDB): domain Bacteria; phylum Pseudomonadota; class Alphaproteobacteria; order Rhizobiales; family Rhizobiaceae; genus Neorhizobium. The sequence continues at coordinate 568,039 of NZ_SLYW01000002.1, forward strand.
ACCTCAGCCCGGTTCTCGTTTACGGTACGGCCGGTGTTGCTGCTGCCAACAACAAGGTATCCAACGCTGCCGGTTCTGACGACAAGACCGCAGTCGGCTACACGGTTGGCGCCGGTGTCGAAACGATGGTGACCGACAACATCACCGCTCGCGTCGAATACCGCTACACCGATTACCAGAAGAAAGACTTCAACGTCGGCGGCACCACCTACTCGCGTGGTTTTGACGACAACAGCGTCAAGGTCGGTATCGGCATGAAGTTCTGATCCGATCCTTCGGATTGATTTTGAGAGGCCGGGAGCGAAAGCTCCCGGCCTTTTGCATGTTCGAATTCAACAAATGCGATCGTCATGCTCGGGCCTGTCCCGAGCATCTGCCGCGGTGAATTTGTGGCACCGTGGTCGGATCCTCGGCACAAGGCCGAGGATGACGAAGGAGCGTTTTGCCGTGGCTCAATCCATCTGGATATTGGCGTTCTTGACCACCGGTCCCCATTTGGCCAGTTCCGCTGTCACATGCTTGCCGAGCTCTTCCGGCGTCGAACCGACGATGGTGGCGCTGAATTCCTTCATGCGCTCCGCCACTTTCGGGTCCTTCAACGCCGCATTGGCCGCCTCGTTGAGTTTGGCGACGGCTTCCGGCGGCGTGCCTGCCGGTGCGAAGAGCGCATTCCACGTATAGGTCTCGTAACCCGGCACGGTTTCGGCGACCGTGGCTACGTCGGGGAAGGACGGCGCACGTTCCTTGGTGGTGACACCCAGCGCCTTCAGTGTCTTGCCCTTGATGTGGCCGGAGGAGGAGGGCAGGTTATCGAACATGATCGAGATCTGGTTGCCGATCAGGTCGTTCAAGGCCGGCCCGGCACCCTTGTAGGGAACGTGCTGCATGGTGGTGCCGGTCATCGACTTGAACAGTTCGCCTGACAGATGCAGCGGCGTGCCGTTGCCGGATGAAGCGTAGGAATATTTGTCCGGCTCCTTCTTCAGGAGATCGATCAGTTCCTGCACCGAATTGACCGGTAGTTCCGGATTGACCACCAGCACGTTCGGCACCACGACCAGTAGCGAAACAGGCGCAAAATCCTTTTCCGGATCGTATGGTTTTGTTTTCAGGATCAGCGGGTTGAGGGCATGTGTTGCGACGGTGCCCATCAGGATCGTGTAACCATCCGGTTCGGCGCGCGCCACGCGGTCGGCACCGAGATTGCCGCCGGCGCCCGCCACGTTTTCGACCACCACCTGCTGGCCGAGGATCTCGCCCATCTTCTGCGCAACCACGCGGCCGACCACATCGGTGGAGCCACCCGCGGCAAAGGGGACCACCAGCGTTATGGTGTTGTTTGGAAAGTCTTTAGCCTGTGCGGTCGAACCGAGCGACATCAGAGCCAGTGTTGTACCGGCAAGCGCAAGCGCTGTCCGCCGCGTGAACGCAGAGTGTGTCATGAAATTTCCTCCATCGCGGCCTCCCGCCGCTCACGCGATAGTAGCGGAGGAGGGGATGAGAGCAAGCTTTTGCAGCCCGCCCTCATCCTAAGGTCGTATAGAGGTCTTCAGTGAAGAGCAGGCCGGCTCAGCCGTTCGACTTCATCTCGTTGTAATCGCCAAAACGCTTGGCGAAGGTTTCGCGCCATGCCGCGAGAAACGGGCGATCCTCTTCCCACTGGCTGGCAAAGCGCAGGTCGAGATAACCGAGCAGCGCCGCCAGCGAAAAATGGCCGCCGTTCAGTTTTTTGCCGGTCTTCGGCAGGTTCTTTTCCAGATGATCGAGGCCACGCGTGACCTTGCTCCACTGCTTGTCGATCCACGGCTGGTGGATCTTGTCTTCCGGGCGAAAACGGCGCTCATAGACGATGGCGAGCAGGCAATCGGTGATGCCGTCGCACAGCGCTTCCAGCACTTCCGCATCGGTGCGCTTCTCGTGCTTTTTCGGATAAAGCCGATTGCCGGACAGGCGGTCGAGATAGGACATGATGGCGACGCTGTCATACACGGCGCGGCCATCGGCCGTGAGCAGCGTCGGAATTTTTCCAAGCGGATTGTTGTCGATCAGTTCAGACGGTTCCGGCCCGGTTTCCGTCTTCACTTCTTCAACGTCGAGGCTGAGATAACGGGCGGCCATGCGGCATTTCGCCGAATAGGGAGAGGCGGGCGAATAAAGGATTTTCATTGCGAGAATACCATGTTGGAGATCAGAAAATTATTGTGCCGGCGGCACGCTGACGCGGGATAGAGAGCAACTGCGCCGATCGACTTCCGGGCAGGTGCGGAAACCGAAATCCTTGGTCATGCAGATACGAACCTCTTCCAGCTTGTCCCGCTCGCAGGTGACGGCGACGCCCTGCGGCTGCATGCCGGGATTGGCCGCAATGAACGCTTCTTCGATTGCCTTGGCAGAGGTCGTCTGGGCCTTTGCCGGATCGGCGAGCCCGGCGGGCATTTTTACGCGATCATACGCGGTGCGGATCGCGGTCAGATAATCACGCTGCGAAAGCCCGCTGCAGGCGCCATGCTTGCGCCACTGGTGGCCGATCAGCCCCATCGACGGCATGATATCGAACAGCGGTTCGCCCAGCTGGTTCGGCACGCGGCCAGCTTCGCCGGTGGTGCAGAATTCCGGATATCCGCGGTCGTATTGCGGCCACAGCCCGTGCACGATGAAGCCGAAATCCTTGTCCCCACCGCATTGTTGCGCGTTACGTCCGCCTCTTTGCGTGTCGCAGAAGGTTGGCGACCACGAAAGCGACAGGACATAGAAATCAAACACGCCTGCTTGCCCGCGCGGGCGATTGCGCTCCTGTGACGAAACGTCTGTCGCCAGCGTCAAAACAGATGAAAATGCCAGCATTGCTGTGGCTGCGATCCGGATGGCAGCGAAAAATTTCCTCGTCATGGTCGAAAAATCCCGGTCTCTGGAACATCAATGCGTGGGAAAGGTTGAATGGTTAGGAACTTGGCGGCTAAGCTGCTGCTTCGCGGGCGGCTGCACGTTGTGGCCGTGGTGAGGAGTGAAGAGCGAAACGGCTTAATGACATTCAAGAAATACCTATGGCCGACCGTGGGTGCGCTGACGATAGCGCTTTCGGCATGGCTTCTCTACAAGGAATTGCGCGGCCTGTCTCTCGACGATCTGTGGGACAGTTTTATCGCCATCCCCATGATGGACTGGTTTCTGGCGGCATTGTGCACGCTGGTCGCCTATGCGGCGCTGGCAGGCTATGACCGCATCGCGCTGATGCATCTCGGCAGGAAAATCGACTGGTGGTTCATCACCATCTGCTCCTTCACCACCTACGCCCTGTCGCACAATGTCGGCGCCTCGGTGGTTTCGGGTGCCGTCGTGCGTTACCGGGCCTATTCGACGCGTGGCATGACCCCTTCGGAGATCGGCGTGCTGATTGCCGTCTGCTCCTTCACATTCATCCTCGGCACGCTGCTTCTGGCCGGTCTGGTTCTGGTCTATGAACCGGAGCTGATCGAACGTTTTGGTGATCTGGTGCCGGTCGAGGCGTCGGCTGCGACGGGTGTTCTCATCCTGGCGCTGATCGGTCTTTATGTCGTGGCAAGCTTCATGAAGCTGAAGCCGCTGAAGCTCGGCTCGATCAACATCTTCTATCCGGCCCCGAAGGTGGTTCTTCCGCAATTGCTGATCGCTCCCATCGAGCTGATCGGTGCTGCCGGCATCATCTATTTCGCGCTGCCGGAAGCCGGCAATCCCGGCTTCATGATCGTGCTTGGAATTTTTCTGATCTCGTTCTCGGCAGCACTGCTTTCGCATGCGCCGGGTGGCCTGGGCGTGCTGGAACTGGTGTTCCTTATGGGCCTGCCGGACATGAACCAGGCGGATGTCATTGCTGCCCTGCTGGTCTTCCGGCTGTTCTACCTGATCATCCCGTTCATCATGGCACTGGTGGTGATCCTGATCTTCGAACGATCACAGTTCAAGGCCAACAACCCGCCGGACTTGCGGCGTGGCGAACAGCACGAGAGCTGAACAGAGAAAAGGCGCCTCCAGGGGCGCCTTTTCGTCAGTCTTCGTCGCGTTCGATAACCTCTTCGCCGCGCAGCCAGAAGGCGCGTTGCGAGGCATAACGATCCTTCGCCATGGCCTCCTTCAGCGCTGGAAGCACCAGATGCAGCTCGTCCTTCAGCGTGAAGGGCGGGTTGACGACGATGACGCCTGAACCATTCAGCCCGGTCGCTCCACGGTCGCTGATCACCGTCAGTTCGGCGCACAGCATTTTTGGAATGTTGAGTGCCTGCAACTGTTCGTGAAACGCCTTGATCGGCGCGCCCTTTTTCAACGGATACCACAGGCAATAGGTGCCGCCCGGAAAACGCCGGTACGCGGTGGCCAGTCCCTTGGCGAGGCGCTCGTATTCGCCTTCGATCTCGAAGGGCGGATCGACCAGCACGACACCGCGTTTTTCCTTCGGCGGCAGATGCGCGCCGAGCGCCAGCCAGCCGTCGAGTTCGGTGACGCGGGTCTGGAAATCACCTTCGAACAGGCGCGAAAGGCGGTTGAAGTCGTCGGGATGCAGTTCCATCGCCGCCAGCCTGTCCTGCGGACGAAACAGCATGCGTGAAAGTTTTGGCGAGCCGGGATAGAGTTTGAGCGTCCCGTTTTTGTCGAAATCGGGGTTCAGCTCGCGCACGGCATCCAGATAAGGCTTCAGCACCGCAGCGACCTGCGGCGAAAATTCCGCCGCCATCACCTTGCCGATACCGTCGCGCCATTCGCCGGTCTTTTGCGCTTCTTCCGAAGACAGGTCGTACAGGCCGATACCCGCATGCGTATCGAGCACGCGAAAGGCCTTGTCCTTCTTCTGCATATAGATGACCAGCTGCGCCAGCACCGCATGCTTGAGAACATCGGCAAAATTGCCGGCATGGTAGATGTGGCGGTAGTTCATGGCTGCTCCGGATGAATAAAACTGATGAGCCGCAAATCTTGCTTTTTGCGTGCCTGCCCATGCCATATAGAAATCCGATGAACATTGCGACGCCCATCTCCACTCGACACCTGCCCGGCCACAATTCCGTGGCGCACACGGTCTGTCCGCACGACTGTCCCTCCGCCTGCGCGCTCGATATCGATATCACTGCTGACGGAAAGATCGGACGGGTACGCGGCTCGGCCGACAACAGTTATACGGCCGGCGTCATCTGCGCCAAGGTCGCGCGTTATGCCGAGCGGCTTTACCATCCCGGCCGCCTGATGGTGCCGCAGCGACGGGCAGGGGCCAAGGGCGATGGCAACTGGCAAGAGATCTCGTGGGAGGCGGCGCTCGACGAGATTGCCGACGCTTTCGTCAAGGCCGAGGCGCGCCACGGCTCGGAAGCAGTCTGGCCGTATTTTTATGCCGGCACGATGGGGCAGGTGCAGCGCGACTCGATTGAACGTCTGCGCCATGCCAAAAAGTATTCGGGCTTTTTCGGCACGATCTGCACCAACATGGCCTGGACCGGTTATGTGATGGGCACCGGCGACCTGCGCGGCCCAGATCCGCGCGAGATCGGCAAGGCCGATTGCGTGGTGATCTGGGGCTCGAACGTCGTCTCCACGCAGGTCAACGTCATGACCCATGCGATAAAAGCCCGCAAGGAACGCGGCGCAAAAATCGTCGTCGTCGACATTTACGACAACCCGACCATGAAACAGGCCGACATGGCGCTGACCGTGCGCCCCGGCACTGATGCGGCGCTCGCCTGCGCCGTCATGCACATCGCCTTTCGCGATGGTCATGCCGACCGCGCCTATATGGAAAAGTTTGCCGACGATCCTGCCGGTCTCGAAGCGCATTTGAAAACCCGCACGCCGGAATGGGCATCCGCCATCGCAGGTCTGTCGGTCGAAGAGATCGAGGCTTTTGCCCGGCTGATCGGCACGACCAAAAAGACCTTCTTCCGGCTCGGTTACGGTTTTGCCCGCCAGCGCAACGGCACCGCCGCCATGCATGCGGCACTTTCCATCGCCACGGTGCTCGGCTCCTGGCAATACGAGGGCGGCGGCGCCTTTCACAACAATGGCGCCATCTATCATCTCGACAAATCGCACCTGATGGGCACGGCTTTCGTCGATCCCGATATCCGCATGCTCGACCAGTCGCAGATCGGCCGCGTCCTGACCGGCGATGCCGAGGCGCTGCGGCATCGCGGCCCGGTCGATGCGCTGCTGATCCAGAACACCAACCCGATGAATGTTGCGCCCGAACAACGCCTCGTCCGCGACGGTTTTATGCGCGATGATCTGTTCGTGGCGGTGCACGAGCATTTCATGACCGATACGGCGAAGGTCGCCGACATCGTCCTGCCGGCCACCATGTTCGTCGAACATGACGATCTCTATCGTGGCGGCGGCCACATGCACATTCTGCTCGGCCCCAAACTCGTCGAGCCGCCTCCGAGCGTGCGCACCAACCTCTTCGTCATCGAGGAACTGGCCAAACGCCTTGGCATCGACCACTGTCCCGGTTTCGGTGAGGATGAGCGCAGCCATATCGACCGCATTCTCTCCGACAGCGGCTGGCCGGGTTACGACGATCTGGCGCGCGACAAATGGATCGACGCCCAGCCGGATTTCGAAACCGCGCATTATCTCAACGGCTTCGGCTACGATGACGGCAAATTCCGCTTCAGCCCCGACTGGGCAAACGGTCCTTCACCGGACATGCCGCCGGAAAATGTCGGGCCGCTCGGGCCCGTCGCCAATCTTCCGATCTTCCCGGATCATGTCGAGCTGATCGAGGCACCGGACGAGGAGCACCCTTTCCGCCTCGCCACGTCGCCTGCGCGAAGCTTTCTCAACTCCTCTTTCACAGAGACAAAGGGCTCTGTGCAGAAGGAGGGGCGGCCCGACGTGATGATCGAGCCATCCGACGCCGAACGCCTCGGCATCGCTGACGGCGATATCGTGCACATCGGAAACTGCCGTGGCGATATCCGGCTGCATGCCCGCATCGTTGCGGGTGCGCGGGCGGGTGTGCTGGTGGCTGAGGGGCTGTGGCCGAATTCGGCGCATCTCGATGGCGAGGGCATCAATGTGCTGACCGGCGCCGATGCCGTTGCGCCCTATGGCGGTGCCGCATTTCACGACAATCGGGTCTGGCTCCGCAAGGGCTGATCCTGCATCATCATGCCCAAATGGAATCACAGGAACGGACATGATCGACATCGACGCTTCCGAAACCGAACGCGTGCGCCTGATTGGCCGCGAAACGCTCTACAAGGGCTTTGTAAGTCTGGAAAAACTGACGTTTGAACAGCACATGCGGGATGGCAGCCTCGTGACCGTTCATCGCGAAGTCCATGATCATGGTAGTGCCGCCGCCATTCTGCTTCATGATGCGAAGGACGACACGGTCGTTCTGGTGCGCCAGTTTCGTGCCGGCGCCTTCGTCAATGGCGATGCTGCCTTCATGCTGGAATTGCCGGCCGGACTGATCGATGAGGGTGAAAATCCTGCCGAGGCGGTTGTTCGCGAGGCAATGGAGGAAACCGGCTTCAAGATCGATGAAGTGCATCATATTTGCGAGATGTACCCGACGCCCGGTGCACTGACGGAAAAGCTGTCGCTGTTTGCCGCCAGCATCGATGCCACTCACAAGCTCGGGCAGGGCGGTGGGCTTGCCGGTGAAGGCGAGGATATCGAGGTCGTCACGCTTGGCCTTGACGAGGCCTATCGTATGATCAGCACCGGCGAGATTACCGATGCCAAGACCATCGTCGCGCTGCAATGGGCGATGATCAACCGTGCTGCGCTCTCGTCCGGCAATCTTGGCTGAGGCAAGGGCGTCTGAGTAGCGTGAGCAACTCGGGGTAAGGCTATACCATCAGGCCAGCAGAATCACACCTTCCCGTGCCGCTGCCGCCCGCAGTTGTTTGTCGAGCGTGGCAAGCGGCAAGTGTAGGTCTATGGCCAGCGCGAGATAGGCGGAGTCATAGGCTGTGAGACCGTGGTGTTCGGCGAGGGTGAATTGGTTCGTCGCCTTCTATAACACGCGTGTACACCGGACGGTTGCGAACTTTTATCATCCCAGCCGTAACGGCATTGAATGTTATGCGGTTTCGCCGCCGTGCCATCATCAGCACGTTGCGCACTTCATGCCACAGCAAATCGGGCGCAGTGGCGCCCGTCAGTTCTATTCGCTCAAGAAGTGCATCTGTCGTTGGAGAAGCTTCGTCCGGCAATACCCAAGTGCAAACGACTGAGGCATCTATGACGAAACCGGCCATCATTTGCGGCCGATTGCCTTCCATTCCGCGATCTCTTCTTGCGTCACGCGCGGCATGTTTGCCCGAAAAGCCTTGATTTCCTCAATAGCTTTTCGTCGCGCCTCCGGATCGAAAGCCGGTTGCGCTAGGCTCGTTACCTGCGCCACCGGCACGCCATCGCGGACGAGGACCACGTCCTCGCCGGCTTCCACCTTTGCCAGCAATTCATTGAGATCGGCATCGCCGACATTGACCGTGATCGTCATCGCTCTGCTCCACCTGATGCCATAGGATAGAACCGGCACGAAAAACCGTCAATCGCGGCTCAGAGACCGGCGGAAACGATCCGCTGGTCCGCGCGGGAAACGTCCGTGCTCGCGACAGAAACGGCCTTGCCGCCTTCCATCTTCACGCGCTCTTCGGCCAGCGCCTTAAGCGTCAGCGGATAGAGCTTGTGCTCCACGGTCAGCACGCGTGCGGCCAATGTATCAGATGTGTCACCGGACAGAACCGGCACCGCCGCCTGCGCCACGATCGGGCCTTCGTCCATGCCTTCGGTGACGAAATGCACCGTGCAGCCGGCGATCTTCATGCCGGCATCGATGGCGCGCTGGTGGGTGTGCAGACCGGCGAACAGCGGCAGAAGCGAAGGGTGGATGTTGATGATCCGGCCTTCGTAACGGGAAATGAAATCACCCGAGATCAGCCGCATGTAACCGGCAAGGCAGATGATATCCGGCTTGATCACCTCGAGCGCTTCAAGGATTGCCGTTTCATGTTCGATTTTGCTGCCATAGGCCTTGCGTTCGAACACGCGGGTCATGATGCCGCGAGCGGCGGCCTTGGCGAGGCCGCCGGCATCCGGCTTGTCTGAGATGACGGCAACGATCTCGGCCGGAAAACCTTCACTCGCGCAGGCATCGGCCAGCGACACCATGTTGGAGCCACCGCCGGAGATGAACACGACGACGCGTTTGCGACCCGAAACCGTTACAGCCGATGTCATAGGCTAAGCGTGCCCTTGTAGACGGTGCCGGCACCGCCTTCTTCTCGGGCGATGATGCGACCGAGCTGCACGACGGTTTCGCCTTCAGCGGCCAGCGCCTCGGTCACGGTCTTTGCGTTTTCAGCCGCAACGACGACGATCATGCCGACGCCGCAGTTGAAGGTGCGCAGCATTTCGTTCGGCGCAACGCCACCCGTCTTGGCCAGCCACGAGAAGACCGGCGGAACCGGAATGTTGGAAAGTTCGATTTCGGCGGCCAGATGGTCGGGCAGGACGCGCGGAATATTGTCCGGGAAACCTCCGCCGGTGATGTGGGCAAGCGCCTTCAGGGCGCCGGTGCTGCGGATCGCGGCCAGAAGCGGTTTCACATAGATGCGGGTCGGTGTCAGCAGCGCTTCGCCGAGCGTCTTGCCGTCCGCGAACGGGGCAGGGGCATCCCAGCCGAGGCCGGAGAGAGAAACGATCTTGCGCACCAGCGAAAAGCCGTTGGAATGAACGCCGGAAGAGGTGAGGCCGAGAATGACGTCGCCTTCGGCCAGATCGCCGGCCGGCAGCAGCTTGCCACGTTCGGCGGCACCGACGGCAAAGCCCGCGAGGTCGTAATCGCCTTCGGAATACATGCCCGGCATTTCGGCGGTCTCGCCGCCGATCAGCGCGCAGCCTGCCTGACGGCAGCCTTCGGCAATACCGAGAACGATCGCCGCACCCTGTTCCGGGTCGAGTTTGCCGGTGGCGTAATAATCGAGGAAGAGCAGCGGCTCGGCGCCCTGCACCACGAGGTCGTTGACGCACATGGCGACGAGGTCGATGCCGACGGTGTCGTGGCGGTTGGCGTCGATGGCGATCTTCAGCTTGGTGCCGACGCCGTCATTGGCGGCCACCAGGATCGGGTCGTTGAAACCTGCGGCCTTGAGGTCGAACAGGCCGCCGAAGCCGCCGATCTCGCCGTCAGCGCCGGGACGGCGCGTCGAGCGCACTGCCGGCTTGATCTTTTCCACCATCAGATTGCCCGCATCGATATCGACGCCCGCATCGCTATAGGTGAGACCGTTCTTGCCCGCCTCGCTCATCGCATGTTCTCCACTGAAACCATCGCATGTCTGCCGGAAACGCTCACGGATAGCAAAGCGAAACCCGGTCAGGGGCATGCATAAACAATTAGGCCCGCAATTGCACGATGGGCCGCAGGATGCAAGCACCGCACGCTTTTCCGCAGGGTTTTACAGTCCGTTCACAGGCATTTCATGGGCGTGATCCACAGCTGTGGCCTCATACGGGTGCACAAGCTTGACCTTGGGGAGCGGCACCTTCATATCCCAAGGCATCGAACAAAGCCGAGAGGACACCTTATGGCCTATCATATCAGCGGCACCACCCTCCGGCGCCATATCTATTTCTGGCTCGGCGTGTTCGTCATGTTCGTGGTGTTCCTGTGGTTCTTCCGCTCGATCCTGCTTCCCTTCGTGGCCGGCATGGCGCTCGCCTATTTCCTCGATCCGGTCGCCGACTGGCTGGAACGTCGTGGCTTGAGCCGCATGATGGCCTCGGTACTGATCCTTGTCAGTTTCGTGCTGATCTTTGCGCTGTCGCTGATGCTGGTCATCCCCGTCATCGTCAACCAGTTCAGCCAGTTCGCCGCCGCCATGCCGGGTTATATCACCCAGCTGCAGCAGATCCTCTCCAGTCCCGAAACCTCGTTCCTTCCCGGCTGGGTCACCAGCCAGATCGAAACGGTCAAGCAGAACTTTTCCGAAGTCCTGAGCCAGGGCGCTGGTTTCATCGGCACCCTGTTCGCGCAGGTGTGGAATTCCGGCAAGGCGATCATCGATGTCGTCTCGCTTCTGATCGTCACCCCGGTCGTTGCCTTCTACCTGCTGCTCGACTGGGACCGTATGGTCAACAAGGTCGACAGCTGGATCCCGCGCGATCAGGTGCAGGTGGTGCGCCAGCTGGCGCGTGAGATGGATCGCTCGGTTGCGGGCTTCATCCGCGGCCAGGGCTCGCTCTGCCTCATCCTAGGCATCTTTTACGCCGCTGGCCTGTCGGCGGTCGGCCTCAACTTCGGCCTGCTGATCGGTTTCGTCGCCGGCATGATCTCGTTCATCCCCTATATCGGCTCGCTGATCGGCCTTGTCCTGTCGGTCGGTGTGGCGCTCGTACAGTTCTGGCCGGAATATACCTGGATCATCGCCACGGCGGGCGTGTTCTTCCTCGGCCAGTTCATCGAGGGCAATATTCTCCAGCCAAAGCTGGTCGGCTCCAGCGTCGGCCTGCATCCAGTCTGGCTGATGTTTGCGCTGTTCGCCTTTGGCGCCATGTTCGGCTTCGTTGGGCTTCTGGTCGCCGTTCCGGCCGCCGCCATGGTCGGGGTGCTTGTCCGCTTCGTGCTGTCGCGATACCTTGACAGCGATATTTATTACGGGCGTTCCGAAACGCTGCCGTGGGAGGAAGACAAATCCCACGCGGTGGATCATGCTGGCACCGCCCAGATTACCGTCCAGAAACCAGAATGACCGAAAACGACCGGCAGACGCCAAAGCGCAGCGAGCAGCTGGCGCTATCCTTTTCCCACGATCCGGCAACGGGCCGCGATGACCTGCTGGTCTCCGGCCCGGTCAGCGCAGCCGTTGCCATTGTCGATAGCTGGCCCGCATGGCCATCGCCGGTGATCGTGCTTGCCGGCCCTGCCGGTTCCGGCAAGACGCATCTCGCCAGCATCTGGCGGCAGAAAAGCGGCGCCAGCGACATTCATCCGGTCCCCGGGGAGAATGCCAATCTGGTGGCGGCCGGTGGCCCGGTCCTGTTCGAGGATGTCGATCGTCGCGGTTTTGACGACACCGAGCTCTTTCACGTCATCAACAGCGTGCGGGAAAACGGCTCCAGCCTGCTGATGACCTCGCGGACATGGCCGTCGGCCTGGAATGTCACCCTGCCGGATCTGCGCTCACGCCTGAAAGCTGCAACGATCGTCGAGATCGGCGAGCCGGATGAGGAACTGCTGGCGCAGGTGATCGTCAAATTGTTTGCGGATCGCCAGCTTAATATCGATGACAAGATTGTCGCGTATATCGTGGCGAGGATGGAACGGTCGCTGGCCGCAGCACAGCAGGTGGTGGATCAGATCGATCGGCTGGCGCTTGCCCGCGGTACCCGCATCAGTCGCAGCCTTGCTGCGGAGGTGCTGGAAACCTTCGGCGAAGACGGTGCCAGCGACGACGGGGACGGTTGACTGTCACAGTTCCGTCGTCAAAACGTTATACGGCCGCAAGGCATAACATATGAGGGACGGGGCATGGACCAGATCGCCGATACGCATGAAGCCAGTGAAGTAGAGGCGAGCCCGAGCTTCGAGGAGCTGATGGCCAGCCCCGAACGCTTCATCAACCGTGAATTTTCCTGGCTGCAGTTCAACCGCCGCGTCCTCGAAGAGACGTTGAACACCGATCATCCGCTGCTGGAGCGCATCCGCTTCCTGTCGATTTCGGCTGCCAACCTCGATGAATTTTTCATGGTTCGTGTCGCCGGCCTCGAAGGTCAGGTGCGCCAGAACATTCTGGTGCGCAGCCCCGACGGCAAGACGCCTGCCGAACAGCTGGAAGAAATCCTCAAGGAAATCGACAATCTGCAGATGGAACAGCAGGCCTCGCTTGCCGTCCTGCAGCAATATCTTGCCAGGGAAGATATCCTGATTGTGCGTCCGGCAGCCCTGTCGGAAGAGGACCGGACGTGGCTTGCCACCGATTTCGAGGAGGATCTGTTCCCGGTCCTCACGCCTCTCGCCATCGATCCGGCACATCCGTTCCCGTTCATTCCGAACCTCGGCTTCACCATGGGCCTGCAGCTGGACAGCAAGCACGGCAAGGAGCCGATGACGGGTCTGCTGCGTCTGCCCACCACGCTCGATCGTTTCATCCGTCTGCCCGATGCCGGCACGACGGTGCGCTACATCACGCTTGAAGACGTGGTGAGCATGTTTACCGACCGTCTTTTCCCCGGCTACGAGGTCAAGGGCGCCGGCACGTTCCGCCTCATCCGTGACAGCGATCTGGAAGTCGAGGAAGAAGCCGAAGATCTGGTGCGCTTTTTCGAAACGGCGCTGAAACGCCGCCGTCGCGGCAAGGTCATCCGCATCGAGACGGATTCGGAAATGCCGGCCTCTCTGCGCCAGTTCGTGGTGCAGGAGCTCGGCGTACCGGAAAACCGCGTCGCCGTTCTGCCGGGCCTGCTCGCCCTCAACACCATTTCCGAGATCGCCAAGGCGCCGCGCGATGACCTGCGATTTCTGCCCTACAATGCGCGATTTCCCGAACGCGTCCGCGAACACGCCGGAGACTGCCTCGCCGCCATCCGCGAAAAGGACATGGTGGTCCATCATCCGTACGAAAGTTTCGATGTGGTGGTGCAGTTCCTTCTGCAGGCGGCCCGCGACCCCGACGTCCTCGCCATCAAGCAAACCCTCTACAGAACCTCCAACGACAGCCCCATCGTCCGAGCCCTGATCGATGCCGCCGAAGCCGGCAAGTCGGTCACCGCTCTGGTGGAGCTGAAGGCGCGTTTCGACGAAGAGGCGAACATCCGCTGGGCGCGTGACCTTGAGCGCGCCGGTGTGCAGGTCGTGTTCGGCTTCATCGAATTGAAGACGCATGCCAAGATGTCGATGGTCGTGCGCCGTGAAGACGGCAAGCTGCGCACCTATTGCCACCTCGGCACCGGCAACTACCACCCGGTCACGGCGAAGATCTACACCGACCTGTCCTTCTTCACCTGCAATCCGAAGATCGGCCACGACATGGCCAACATCTTCAACTTCATCACCGGCTACGGTGAACCGACCGAGAGCATGAAGCTGGCCGTTTCGCCCTATACGCTGCGTCCGCGCATCCTGCGTCACATCGAGGAAGAGATCGTTCACGCCAAGGAAGGCCGCCCGGCCGCCATCTGGATGAAGATGAACTCGCTGGTCGATCCGGAGATCATCGATGCGCTTTACCGCGCCGGCCATGCCGGTGTCGATGTCGATCTGGTCATCCGCGGCATCTGCTGCCTGCGCCCGCAGGTGAAGGGCCTGTCCGACAATATCCGGGTGAAATCGATCGTCGGCCGCTTCCTCGAGCACAGCCGCATCTTCTGCTTCGGAAATGGCTTTGGCCTGCCTTCGGAAAAGGCACTCGTCTACATCGGCTCGGCCGACATGATGCCGCGCAACCTCGACCGTCGTGTCGAAACGCTGGTGCCGCTGCTCAATCCCACCGTGCATGAACAGGTTCTTTCACAGATCATGCTGGGCAATCTCATTGACAACCAGCAGAGCTACGAGATATTGCCCGACGGCACATCGCGGCGGATGGAGGTTCGTCATGGAGAGGAACCTTTCAACGCCCAGCAGTATTTCATGACCAACCCGTCTCTTTCTGGACGTGGGGAAGCCCTGAAGTCGAGTGCGCCGAAACTGATCGCGGGCGTCATGTCCGGACGAAAGAAATAAGGCCCAAATTATAGGCTCGCATGGTACGAACAGAAGCTCAGGGGCGCGTTCAAGGTAGCGCTCCTGTTTCCGTTATCGACATCGGCTCGAATTCCGTTCGCGTCGTCATTTACGAAGGCCTTTCCCGCGCCCCAACCACCCTTTTCAACGAAAAGGTGCTGTGTGGCCTCGGCAAGGGGCTGGGTTCGAGTGGCCGCATGGATAGCGAAGCGGTCGATCGCGCGCTTGCCGCACTGCGCCGCTTCAAGGCGCTGTCGGTGCAGGCCGGGGCAAAGGAGATTTACGTCCTTGCCACCGCCGCTGCCCGCGAAGCCTCCAACGGGCCTGAATTCATCCGCAATGTCGAGGAGATCCTCGGCCAGAAGCCGCAGGTCCTGTCCGGCGAGGAAGAGGCCTATTATTCGGCGCTCGGCGTTACCAGCGGTTTCCACCATGCCGACGGCATTGCCGGCGATCTCGGTGGCGGCTCGCTGGAACTGATCGATATCCACGACCACGAACTCGGCAAGGGCATCACCCTGCCGCTCGGCGGCCTGCGCCTGTCGGAATATTCCGGCGGTTCGATCGCCAAGGCACGCGCCTTCGCACGCAGCCAGGTCAAGTCGGCAAAGCTTCTGGCGAAGGGCGAGGGGCGCACCTTCTATGCGGTCGGCGGTACATGGCGCAACGTCGCCAA
The DNA here is from genome assembly GCF_004343585.1 of Neorhizobium sp. JUb45. Lineage (GTDB taxonomy): Bacteria > Pseudomonadota > Alphaproteobacteria > Rhizobiales > Rhizobiaceae > Neorhizobium. The sequence continues at coordinate 583,416 of NZ_SLYW01000002.1, forward strand.
ACTGCACATGGAAATGCGCGGTTATCCGCTGCACATGATGCAGGGCTACGAACTATCGCTGGCCGAAATGCAGGCCTTCCTGAAGGAAATCGTCGACGGCAGTGCCGCAAAGAGCCCGGCATGGCAGTCGGTTTCCAAAAATCGTCGCGCTCTTCTGCCCTTTGGCGCCGTCGCCATGCAGGAAGTGCTCGATATCATGAAGCCCTCGAGCATCATCGTGTCTGCCCAAGGGGTGCGCGAAGGGTATCTCTATTCAAAACTGTCGCCGGAAGAGCAGGCATCCGATCCTCTGCTCGTCGCAGCCGACCAGCTTGCCATCCTGCGTGCCCGTTCGCCCGAACACGCGCGTGAGCTTGCCGAATGGACCGGCCGCATGGTGCCGGTGTTCGGCATTGATGAAAGCGACGAGGAGAGCCGTTACCGCCGCGCCGCCTGCCTGCTGGCAGATATCAGCTGGCGTGCGCATCCGGATTACCGCGGCCTGCAGGCGCTCAACATCATCGCGCATTCGTCCTTCACCGGCATCACCCATGCCGGCCGCGCCTATATCGCGCTTGCCAACTATTACCGTTTCGAAGGCCTGAGCGACAACGGTGCCACCGGCGCGCTGGCGGCGATCGGCACGCCACGCCTGCTGGAACTGGCAAAGCTGCTGGGCGGCCTGCTTCGGGTGGTCTACCTGTTCTCGGCCTCCATGCCGGGCCTTGTCAATCATCTCAGCTTCCGCCCCTCCGACAGGTCGGATATCGACCTCGAATTCGTGGTGCCGCACGCTTACCGCAACTTTGCCGGTGAGCGGCTGGACGGTCGCCTGCAACAGCTTGCCAAACTGACCGGCAAGCGTCTGGCTTTCCGCTACGAATAGAACATGGCTCTGCCCTCTTCGCAGGGGGCAGGGGTTAAGCGATTAAACTCGCGCGCAATGACAATATGTGATAATGTCACATTTGTTTTTGCAAGGATCCAACTGAAATGGTGCTGGTGCTGCGGGGGGCAGACTGGCGCGCGATTTTCCCGCGAGCCCCGAATGCGATCATTCAAGCCTTTCTCGACGGAGCGCCGCTGCTGGCTGCCGCCGGCATAACATTGAGCCGCACGCGGCTTGCCTATGCCTTGGCCAACGTCAAGCATGAGTGCGATGGCTTCAGCCTGAAAAACCTCACCGAAGATATCTATTATTCAGCAGACGGCGTGGCCAGATCTTGGCCTGGTCGTTTCCCCGATGCCGCTGCCGTCCGCAAGGCTTACGGGATGGGATACGGCTGGCAGAAAAAGGCGATCGACGACATTTACGGCGACTGCATGGGCAATGGTCGCGGTACGAACGACGGCTCGCGTTTCATCGGACGCGGCGGGCCGCAGATTATCGGTCGTGATGAATATTGGGAAGTGGGCCAGCGTTGCGGCCTCGATCTCGTCAACCGGCCGGAACTGGCGGCTGAGCCGCGTTTCCAGCCCGCCATTCTTGCCGCTTTCTGGAACTGGAGGGGGCTTACCCCGCAGGCGGATGCCGGCAATTTCCATGGTTTCGTGGAAAAATGGAAAGGTCACCGCGTCAGCATTTCCGATCACGTGACGCGCATGACGGGCCATGATCCGATGCTGAGCCGCCTGAACAACGTCGCAGCGCTGATGCCCGTTCTGGAGCCTATCCGCTTTGCTGCGCCTTTGCCAAGGACATTGGCAGGCCAGCGTCGTTCCGTCTGACGCGGATTGACCTGCAGGGTGTGACGCCGCATGTTTGCCGCATCGCTTCTGACATGGGTTGGATAGGCGACCCCGGCATGGCGCCGATCGGCAAGGGGATGATGGCATTGAGACGGGGATTGGACAGGTCGATGAGGTTTGGCGCGAAAAGAATACTGCTTGTGTCCCTGCTGTCTGTCGCCGCGATTCCGATCCTGCTGATTGCCGGTTCTGTTCTCTATGATGGCTGGCGTATCAGTCGCGGCGATTACCCGCTGGCGGACAGGACCGAGGCTAAGGTCGGCGCGCTTTCCATCACGCTCGAACGATATGTCATCCATCCCTATCTTGCCGAATATCGTCGTGTCCTGACTGTCGTCATGGCGGATGGCAGCAAGCGTGTCAGCGAGCTTTCCACCGACACCGGCGGTGCGTCACGCATCGATGTCTGTGAGCTCGGTGATGGTGATCTGCGCCTGAGCGACCGTTTCGGGCATTATCGGCTCAACCTCGCCGGCAATATCATGCCGGTTAAGACCGTCTCCGTTTCGCAAGCCGGACCCGGTGGCTTGGTCATATCGGCCGGTGTTTCGGGTGAGGCTCCACAATGCGTGCGAAATCTGGGGCGTTTCGACACGGATGCCGAACGCGGTTACATGTTCCAGCCGACCGCGATCTGAGCACAACGCCGATGATTTATCGGCATCTGTCCGGGCCACGCTTCCGAGATGCGGCCCGGATGCCCGCCGCATGTCAGGCCGGCAGCGGCGCCTGCGGATTGACCAGACCTTCGGCGCGCAATTCCTGCCAGAAATCGGCCGGGACCTTTTCGTTGAAGGCGGCACTGTCCTCGGCAATGCGCGAGGGCTGGCTTGCTCCCGGAATGACGGCCGCGACCGCCGGGGTGGCCAGCGAAAACTGCAGCCCCGCCGCCTTCATGCTGACGCCGTGACGGTCGGCGATCGCCTTGATGCTGGCGATCTTTGCCTTCATCTCCGGCTTGATCGGTGCATATTCGAAATTCGGCCCGCCGACGAGCGCACCCGAACTGTAAGGCCCACCAACCACGACGCCGAGGCCACGCTCGGCGACGATCGGCATCACCCGCTGCAACGCCTTGTCATGGTCGAGCAGCGTGTAACGGCCGGCCAGCAGAAAGGCGTCCGGTTTCGGTTCGTCCAGTTCCAGCACCAGTTCGATCGGCTCGACGCGGTTGACGCCAAGACCCCAGGCCTTGATCACCCCTTCGTCGCGCAGCCGGTCCAGCGCCTTGAAGGCACCGTTGCGGGCTTCCTCGAATTTTTCGAGCCAGCGATCGCCCCAGAAGTCCTGTGCCAGATCGTGCACGAAGGCGATCTCGATATGATCGGTCTTCAGACGCTTCAAACTGTCCTCGATGGAGCGCAGCGTCGCGTCGTGGCTGTAGTCGTTGACCACCTTGTTGGGCAGGCCGTGGCTGAACACGCCACCCTTTTCGCCCTGATCGCGGGCGCTGACATCCTCGATCTCGTCGAGGATCACGCGTCCGACCTTGGTGGAAATCACATACTGGTCGCGCGGCTTGCCGGAGAGCGCTTCACCCATGCGGATTTCGGCAAGGCCTGCACCATAAAAGGGGGCGTTGTCGTAATAGCGGATGCCATCGTTCCAGGCGGCTTCGACAGTGGCCAGCGCCTCGTCGTCGGGAATGTCGCGGAACATGTTGCCGAGCGGTGCCGAGCCGAAGCCGATACGGCTTGGCAGAATATCCTTGAGGGCCATGATGTTCTTTCCTCTTTTTCAGCGGAGTTTTTTGGGAGTGGCCGCGTAAGTGGCCCGCCCGTCCAAACTGTTGATCTCTGAACCTGAGCTTTTAGAAGTGGGGTAGCTGGTCAAGGGCGTCAACCACGTCCACATCGACCTCAGTGCCATTGAGGAAAAATCGCTCCGGTATGTGGCCCGAGGCTGGGTGCCTGCGTTTGCAGATATTGCAGACACAGGCCGCTTTTCAGAAGTATCCCGGAGGCGCAGGCTGTGGCCTATTGCTCGATATTGGGCTCCACCAGCCGATGCAGGTTCGCCAGGCATTCCTGCCATCCGAGATAGCAGGATTCGGCGGGAATGAAGTCCGGCACGCCGGCCTGGGTGATATGCATTTCCGTTCCGCAGGACACGTCTTTCAGCGTCACCGTCACCTCCATCACGCCCGGCATGTTGGGGTCTTCAAAGCTGTCGGTGTAGCGCAACCGCTCACCGGGTACGAGTTCAAGGAACTCGCCGCCGAAGGCATGGATTTCACCCGTGGTAAAATTGCGGAACGACATGCGAAACGTGCCGCCGACCTTGGCATCCAGATGATGCACGGTGCAGGTAAAGCCGTTGGGTGGAAACCATTTGGTCAGTGCGTCTGCCTCGACAAAGGCGCGGTAAACCTTTTCCGGCTTGGCGGCGAGAACGTGGTGCAGCTTGATCGTGCTTGGCATGGTCTGATCCTCCTGTGTTGAACCATTGCTTCCGCCCAAGGACGAAGGATAAACCGCCGGCCCGACAATGCCGCACGAATTATTTTCTGGGCCGCAAACAGAAACGCCCGGCTTTCACCGGGCGTTCCAGGTCACGATGTCTTCGACTTACTTCGCCGACAAAAACTCGCCGACTTCCAGCAGGCTGAATTCGTTGTTGTCTGCCTTGTCGACAGCCCGACCGGCGGAGAAGGGCAGGTTGTTGTCATTGCCGATGACGATATGGGTGGCATCGACCACGTCGACATTCTCGATCGTCACGAACGGCATGTCATAGACGCCATCCCTGGAGCCGGCCTTTTTCTTGTTGTCCGGATCCTTGATATTCATCAGGTCGATATAACCGATTTTGCGCACCGCTTTGCCGACATTGGCGTCGCTCATCTCGATCTTGTAGACGCGCTTCAGCTCGGCCGGGGCATCGAAACAATCCGGCTTCGGCTGTTTCGGATCGGCGCAGACCTTGTCCTTGATGCCGGCGCCGTTGTCGCGCTCGATGACGAGGGCGGTCGTGTCGTCGATCATGTTGAAATCGCCGATCGCCACGCCCTTTTCGGCCAGCGGATAAAGCCAGGAGCGGCCCGTCCAGTTTTTCGAAGCGATATCGAATTCGATGACGCGCAATGCGGTGCGGCCATCGGCCTGCTCCACCTTGCCGTCTTCGAGGAACAGCGGGCCTTCCAGCAGACCGTAAAGCTTGGCGCCATCTTTCGACATGGCCATGCCTTCATAACCGCCGGAGCGCTTCAAATTGAACACCGGCATCTTTGCAGTCGGGTTGGCCGGCATGGCGAGCGTCGGGTTGTCGGGAGACTTGACCGGCTTGCCGTCCACCATGGTCGGCACGACATCGGTCAGCTGGCCGAGCGCATCGACCTTGATCAGGTAAGGACCGAATTCTTCGCCGAGCCAAAACCCGTCAGCCACCGGCTGTATCGATTCGATGTCGAAGTCGGCACCCGTCAGGTAACGCTTGTCGGAACCTTCCATGACGATCGGGAAGGGGGCGATGCGGTTCGGGTCGGACAGAAAGATATTCTTGACCACTTCGACCTTGTTGGTCGCCCAGTCGAATTTCACCTGATGCAGGAACAGCATGGCGTCCGACGAATTCGCCTTGGAGCCAAAGCCGTTATCCGACAGCGTCCAGAACGTGCCGTCAGCCATCGTCTTGATGCCCGAAAAACCCTGGATCGGCTGGCCATCGAATGGCAGCTTGACGTCTGTTACGCGGGCGCCGTCCTTGCCATCAACGGTGCCGAGTTTTTCCGTACGCTTGCCCGGCGCCGTAAATTTGCCGGAGGTCTTCAGAAATTCGGGTGCATCCGAAGGAGCCGCCGTCACCGTGTTGGCGGGCAGGATGGCCTGGCCGGCGAGCTTTGCCGGAAATTCCTTGTCGTCTGCAAAAGCGGTTCCGGCAAACAGCGCTGCAAGCGCGACTGTGCTGAGAAGAAGTCGGGTCATGGGATCACCTGTGGGGGTTAAGTCTCGGACACAGGATCGGATTACGCATCGCACATGACGCGCAAGTGATCGTCATCTGACAGTTCGATGAAGGTTTGATGGCAGGATTTTCGAAAACTTTTAAAGGGCTTGCGCAGATATTGATTGAATGCGGCCGTTACGGCGCATCATTGCGTAATGCCAGCCAGCGTCCCGGCGTCATGCCGAACGTTTTGCGGAAATGGCGGGTGAAATGCGCCTGATCGGCAAAGCCGGCATCGGCTGCCGCACTCGCCAGTCCGTCACCCGCTGCCATCGCTCGTTTCGCCCGTTCCAGCCGCCGCATGATGAGATAGCGGTGCGGACTGGTGCCGAGCAGCCGGCGGAATTGTCGCGCCAGTTCGTAGCGGTCGAGCCCGGTTTCCGCCTCCAGCGTCTCGGAGCGCACCAGCTCGCCGCACTGGCTTTCGATGAAATTGCGGGCGCGCAGCACTGCTGATTGCGCCGACGTTTTGATCACCTTGCGCGGCGCTCCCGCCTGTCGGCAAAGGCCGGCGGCCACCCGCATCACCACATCGTCCATGGCGAGATCGCCGGGTTCCTCGTCCAGATCGGCGAGAATGTCGGCCAGCGCCTGCCAGAGGCCCGCATCCGCCACGATGGGATCGGCGACGAAGGGCAGGGCGGTTCGATGGCCATCGACGGCGCCGATCAGCTCCGGCGGCAGATAGATCATCCGGTAGATCAGCCCGTCCTCGGTGCCGGCCGCACCGTCATGGAGCTCGTCGGGATGCAGCACGATGACATTGCCGGGATTGCTGAACCGCTCGACGCCGCGATAGCGAAAGGTCTGCACTCCATGCAGGGTGAGGCCGAGGGCATAGGTGTCGTGCCGGTGCGGCGAAAAGCCGTTGCCGTGAAAGCGCGCCTCGATGCGCTCGACACCGCGCGACGGCATGGCGATGCGCAGGCCGTCGGCAAAACGGGGCTTGCACGAACGTTCAAGACCACCTGCAGCGACCGGCGCTAGGTGTTCGGTTCTTTCGATACCCTGAACGGAGTTTTCCCGCATGTTCGACACCAAGATCGCGATCGTTATCCGCGATGACCTCGCCACCTGGCAGAAGCTCAACGTCACCGCCTTTCTGACAAGCGGCATCGTCGCCCAGTCGCCGGCGATCATCGGCGAACCATACCGGGATGCTGCCGGCCATGTCTACAATCCGATGAGCATCCAGCCGGTGGTGGTGCTTGCCACCGATCAGGAGACTTTGCGCAGCATCCACAAGCGTGCGCTCGACCATGAGGTGACGACGTCCGCCTATATCGAGGAAATGTTCTCGACCGGCCACGATGCCGCCAACCGCGAAGTGTTTGCACAGTTCGGCCCCGAGGGCGCAAAGCTGGTCGGTATCGCGCTGAGGGCGGACAAGAAGGTGGTCGACAAGATCACCAAGGGTGCCAGGATGCACCCATAGGGCAGTAATCCCCCTCAAAAGCCTTGGATTGCAAAGATTTTGGCCGGGGCTTATGATTTACGTCTCGGCCATTCACGGATCGGAGGTGTGACAATGAATGCCATCACGATCAGAAATCTGTCTGAAGAAGCCACGCGCGAGCTCGAGGCGCGCGCGGTCGACAACGGTACGACGGTGGAGGAGGAGGCTCAGCGGATCTTGCAGGAGATACTCGGTAAAACGGCTGAGGCCGAGGATGACGAGCCTGAGGTTGGCCTTGGCACCGCTCTCCGGCGGTTGGGCGAAAAATTTCCGGAATTGGCGGATATTGATTTTTCGCGCGATCAAACTCCGGCGAGAGGTCCATCGTTTGAATGATCATTCTCGATACCAATGTGATCTCAGAAGTCGCCAAGACCGATGCGCATCATCAGGTTCAGGCATGGATCGACCGTCAGCAAAGGCGATCGCTCTATGCCACGGCCATTAGCCTCGGCGAAATCATGTTTGGTATCGAACGACTTCCCGAAGGGCACCGGAAGAGCGCTCTCCGGCAAGGGATGCAGCAGATTTTGCAGCGGTATCTTGCCGGGCGCATCCTTTCTTTCGACGAGCGCGCGGCGCGAATTTATGGCCGAATAGTCGCATATGCGAGCGTTCACGGAAAAACCGTTCACATCGCCGACGGCCAGATCGCCGCAATCGCGCAGGCACACCACTTCACCGTCGCTACGCGCGACACCGCACCGTTCGTGGCGGCGGGTGTATCGGTCATCAATCCATGGGTTATTTAGGCGGCCTTAAAGCTCGACCGCCTCGACCTTCTTGTTGACGAAGCGCAGGGCCACGCCGCCATTGATCAGTTTCAGCGCCACATCGCCGAACAGATCGCGACGCCAGCCTGAAAGCGCGCCGACTTCGGCATTCTCGCCCTCGGCCGCGATCTTTTCGAGATCGTCGCTATTGGCGATGATCTTTGCGGCCACGCCCTGACGGTCGGATACCAGTTTCAGGAGAACCTTGAGCAGCTCCACGGCAGCGGCAGTGCCTTCCGGCACATGCACGTGTTTGGGCGCATGCGGCATGTCGGTCTTGGGCAGTGCAAGGGCTGCATTGACGGCTTCGATGATCGCCGCACCCGAAGAAGAGCGCTCCCAGCCTTTTGGAATGGTGCGCAGACGGCCGAGCGCCTCGGTGTCTTTCGGCTGCTGCTGGGCAACTTCGAAAATACCGTCATCCTTCAGAACGCGCGAGCGCGGCACATTGCGGCTGCGGGCTTCGCGTTCACGCCAGGCGGCCACGAATTTCAGGATGGCCAGTTCCGTCGGCTTGCGCAGGCGCGATTTCAGGCGCAGCCAGGCATCGTCCGGATGCATGTCATAGGTGGAGGCGCTTTCCAGCACCGCCATTTCCTCGCTCACCCAAAGCGCGCGGCCTTCACGTTCCAGCTGCTCTTTCAGCGACAGGTAGACATCGCGCAAATGTGTGACGTCGGCAGCGGCATAATCCAGCTGCTTTTCGGTCAGCGGACGGCGGCTCCAGTCGGTGAAGCGCGACGACTTGTCGATCTGCACGCCCTTGATGCGGTTGACCAGCTGGTCATAGGAAATGCTGTCGCCGAAACCGCAAACCATGGCGGCCACCTGCGTATCGAAGATCGGCTGCGGAATGAGATTGCCGAGATGGTGGATGATCTCGATATCCTGACGCGCGGCATGAAACACCTTCACCACCGAGGTGTCGGCCATCAGCACGAAGAACGGTTTCAGGTCGATGCCCTTGGCCAGCGGATCGACGATCACCTCCAGATCCGGGCTTGCCATCTGGATGAGGCACAGTTCCGGCCAGAACGTCGTTTCCCGCAGGAACTCCGTGTCGATGGTGATGAATTCCGACTTTGCCAGCTGGATGCAGGCTTCTTCAAGGGCAGCAGTGGTTTCGATCATGGTCTTCGTCAGGCGGGGAAATAAAGGATCAACCTTCCTTTCCCTTTCAACCGCTTATGTCAACCACAAGCGGTGCCGATGTGATGTGAAACTGCCATAAGGCGTCACGAACTCACTATAAACAGACGAAACCTGCGGTTTCGACGGTCATCTGTGCCTGGATGAACGCGGTAAGCGCACTCTGCATATAACACCGAATTTAATCGGAATATTGCATCGCACCTCGTTCTTGCTGCATTGCACACTATGTTCGAACATTCGAATGTAATGTCGGTGAATGAGGAAGCGTTTCATGGTCTTGCCCCAATCCGCCCGTCTGCATCGTATGCTCGGTTACATCGGCTGGCCGCTTGCGCTGCTGTTCGTATGGGATATCGCCGTCACGCTGGCTTATGTCTATCTGCCGCATCCGTGGCTCAACCTGCCGGTCCTGCCCATGAGCCTTCTGGGTTCGGCACTCGCCCTGTTTCTCGGCTTTCGCAACAACAATGCCTATAACCGTTGGTGGGAAGGGCGCACGCTCTGGGGCGCCATGGTCAATGCCTCACGCTCCTATGGCCGTGAGGTCATGCATCTGATCGACGACAGGCCGGAAAGCCAGCGCTTGCGTCACGATCTTGTCCTGCGTCAGATTGCTTATGTCCAGGCGCTGCGCTGTCATTTGCGCGGACAGCCTGTCGGCGAAGAAATCGCCGATTTTCTACCAGATGACGAATGCGAAAAATTGCAGAATTTTTCCAACATCCCCAATGCCATTCTCAACGGCACAGGCGCCATGCTGGCGGAAGCGGAAAAGAACGGCTGGATCGACAGCTTCCGTCGTGTCCAGATCGAGCGTATTCTGGTCGACATGAGCAATGCCCAAGGTGGCATGGAGCGGATCAAGAACACGCCGCTGCCGCGCGAATACGGCTATTACCCGACGCTGTTCGTGCATTTCTTCTGCATCCTTCTGCCGATCGGTCTGGTCGACAGCCTCACCATCTTCACGCCGCTCGCCTCCACCGCCGTCGGTTTCATGCTGCTGGCCATGGACCGCATTGGCGCCGACCTGCAGAACCCGTTTGCCAACCGCGCCCACGACGTGCCGCTGACCTCGATTACGCGTACCATCCAGATCGATCTGGAGCAGTTGCTGGGCAGGACAGGGGCGTCAAAACCGGTGCAGCCGGTCGAGCACGTTCTCTGGTAGAATTGCAAATACCGGCCGGGTGAGGGCCTATCGTTCCTGCCCGGTCGATCGTAGCGGCGGCAACAACCGCTGCGTTACGGCACCGCCCTGCGGCCGCAACCCTTGACAAATCGGACTGCCCATGCGCTTTTCGCGCCGATTTTCCATGATTTCGGCCGGGCTGCTTCGTGCGCCCTGAAAAGGCCGTTAAAAGCATCAGTCCAGGATAAAAGACATGCATCGTTACCGTAGCCATACCTGCGCAGCCCTCCGCAAGTCGGATGTCGGCTCCAATGTCCGCATTTCCGGCTGGGTTCATCGTGTCCGCGACCATGGCGGCGTGCTGTTCGTCGACCTGCGCGACCATTACGGCATGACCCAGGTCGTCTGTGACCCGGATAGCCCGGCCTTCAAGTCTGCCGAAATCGTCCGTGGCGAATGGGTCATCCGCATCGATGGCGTGGTCAAGGCGCGTTCGGAAGACACCGTCAACAAGACCATGGCGACCGGCGAAATCGAACTTTACGCCAAGGAAATCGAGGTTCTCTCGGCTGCCAAGGAACTTCCGCTGCCGGTGTTCGGCGAGCCGGAATATCCGGAAGACGTGCGCCTGAAGTACCGCTTCCTCGATCTGCGCCGCGAAACGCTGCACAAGAACATCGTCAAGCGCACCCAGATCATCGCCGCCATGCGCCGCGAAATGACGGCCGGTGGCTTCACCGAATATTCGACGCCGATCCTGACCGCTTCCTCGCCGGAAGGCGCGCGCGACTTCCTCGTCCCGTCGCGTATTCATCCCGGCAAGTTCTTCGCGCTGCCGCAGGCGCCGCAGCAGTACAAGCAGCTGATGATGGTGGCCGGTTTCGACCGCTATTTCCAGATCGCGCCGTGCTTCCGCGATGAAGACCCGCGCGCCGACCGCCTGCCGGGCGAATTCTACCAGCTCGACCTCGAAATGAGCTTCGTCACCCAGGAAGAAGTCTGGGAGACGATGGAACCGGTCATGCGCGGCATTTTTGAAGAGTTCGCCGACGGCAAGCCGGTCACCCAGGAATTCCCGCGCATCCCGTATGACGTCGCGATCCGCAAATACGGTTCCGACAAGCCGGACCTGCGTAACCCGATCGAGATGGAAGCCGTTACCGAACATTTCGCCGGTTCCGGCTTCAAGGTGTTCGCCGGCATGATCGCGTCCAACCCGAAGGTCGAAATCTGGGCGATCCCGGCCAAGACCGGCGGTAGCCGCGCATTCTGCGACCGCATGAACGCCTGGGCGCAGGGCCAGGGTCAGCCGGGTCTCGGCTATATCTTCTGGAAGGAAGAGGACGGCAAGATCGCCGGTTCCGGCCCGCTCGCCAAGAACATCGGCGAAGAGCGTACCGAAGCCGTCCGCACCCAGCTTGGCCTCGAAGCGGGCGATGCCTGCTTCTTTGTCGCCGGCGAACCGGAAAAATTCTACAAGTTCGCAGGCGAAGCCCGTAACCGCGCTGCCGACGAACTGGGTCTGTCCAACAAGGACCAGTTCGCGCTGTGCTGGATCGTCGACTTCCCGTTCTTCGAATACAACGAGGAAGACAAGAAGATCGACTTCGCCCACAACCCGTTCTCGATGCCGCAGGGCGGTCTCGACGCACTGGAAAACCAGGATCCGTTGACGATCAAGGCCTACCAGTACGACATGGTCTGCAACGGTTTCGAAATCGCCTCGGGCTCGATCCGTAACCAGCTGCCGGAAGTCATGGTCAAGGCTTTTGAAATGGTCGGCTTGTCTCAGCAGGACGTGGAAGACCGCTTCGGCGGCCTCTACCGCGCCTTCCAGTACGGCGCACCTCCGCACGGCGGCATGGCAGCCGGCGTCGACCGCGTCGTCATGCTTCTGACCGGTGCCAAGAACCTGCGCGAAATCACGCTGTTCCCGATGAACCAGCAGGCGCAGGATCTGCTCATGGGTGCTCCTTCGGAAGCCCAGCCAGCCCAGCTGCGCGAACTGGCGATCCGTCCGATCCCGCCGGTCAAGAAAGACTGACATTCGTCAGTAAATCCGACGGAATATCAAGTATTGCGACGGCGGCCTTCGGGTCGCCGTTTGTGTATCGACAATCCCCGTTATCCACTGTCATAAAACTGTCATTGTAATTTCACCTCGGTTTTGAAGCTTCATTAAAACCTGACTGTCACTACACTGGCACATTCAATTGCACGGGGTGTCAGCTTTGGCCTTTTTCTCCAATCTCCGGATTTCCCATCGTGTGATGCTTCTGGCCGTTCTGGCCCTTGCCGGCATCACCGCCATTGCCGCGATCTTTCTCGGCCAGCGCCAGATCGAAGCCGGTTACCGGTCCGCTGCCGAGGCGCTTTCGCAGCGTCAGGCCGAGGTGGCAAAAATGTCGGACAGCGTGCGCGACAGTTTGCTGTGGGAGCAATATTTCCTGCTGCACAAGGATATGGCCGCAGCCGACAAGTTTACAGCCGCCACGGTTGATGTTCGCGGCTTTCTCGGAGGCCTGCGTTCGGCGGCAAGTCGGGAGCTTGCCGGACAGCTCGACCAACTGGACACCGGCCTGACCGCCTATGAGGCGACTTTTGCAACGCTGGTGAAGGACAATCAAGAACTCGGCCTCGACCAGAATAGCGGCCTTGAAGGCGCCATGCGCTCCGCCGTTCATTCCATCGAGCAGCGTCTGGAAACCGTCGAGGATGCTCGCATCCGTGCCAGCATGCTGATGCTGCGTCGTCATGAGAAGGATTTCATCCTGCGCGGCACGCCATCCTATCTGGAAAAACATGCGGCGGAGGCCGAAACGTTTACGGCGCTGATCAAGGAAGCCTTTCGCCCCGGCGCGCAGCGCAGTCGCGTCATGGATGCTTTGGAAGTCTACCGCTCGGCCTTCCGGTTCTATGCCGAGGCCAGCCTGAAGGAAGCGCAGAGCCAGAAGAGTGTATCGGCTGCCTATCAGGCGCTGGAACCGCAGGTTCAGGCTGTCAGCTCTGCTTATGAAGCCAAGCGGGATGCGACACTTGCCGAAAATGCCCGTGTTGCCGCGCGCAATCTGATGATCGCCGCCGGCCTCATCGGTGCTGCCGTTATCCTTCTCGGCCTCGGTGTCTGGCTGATCGGCCGTTCGATCACCCGACCGGTCGTTGCCATGACGGCCGCCATGCGCAGGCTTGCCGGCGGCGAAACCGCGCTGGTGATCCCCTCGCTCAACTGTCGCAACGAGTTTGGCGCCATGGCCGGCGCACTCGACACCTTTCGCGAAGCCGCGATCGCCAACCGGCGTCTGGAAGAAGAAGCGGCCGACGCCCGCGCCAATGCCGAGGGCGAGCGTCTTCGCCTGCAACAACAGGCCGAGGCCGAAGCGCGTGCACGCCTGATGCAGGCCACCGAAGGTCTGGCAGAAGGCCTGCGCCGCCTCGCCGCCGGTGATCTCGCCTTCGAACTGACCGAACCTTTTGCGCCGGATTTCGAAAACCTGCGTCGTGATCTCAACCAGACCGTCGCCCGTCTCGGCGAAGTCATGGCGTCTATCGCCCATGCTGCCCATGCGATCGACGGCGGCAGCCGCGAAATCGCCGGCAGCGCCAACGATCTCTCCAGCCGTACCGAACAGCAGGCCGCCTCGCTGGAAGAAACAGCGTCGGCGCTGGAACAGATCACCGCAAATGTCCGAAATTCGTCAAAGCGCTCGCAAGATGCCAATCGCATTGCCGGTGAAGCCAACGTCTCGGCCGGCAAGACACGGGTTCTCGTCACCGAAGCGCTGGAAGCCATGGGCCGCATCGAGGCGTCGTCCTCACGCATTGCCGGCATTATCGGCGTCATCGACGAGATCGCGTTCCAGACCAACCTTCTGGCACTCAATGCCGGCGTCGAGGCCGCACGGGCAGGCGAGGCCGGTCGTGGTTTCGCCGTCGTCGCGCAGGAAGTACGGGCACTCGCCGGTCGTTCTGCCGATGCGGCGCGCGAGATCAAGGAACTGATCCGCGTGTCGGGCGTCGAAGTGAAGGACGGCGTAAGTTCGGTTCGCGAGACCGGCGAGGCCCTGACCGGCATCGGCAGTCGTGTCGAGGCCATCAATATCGAAGTGGAAGCGATCGCGCTGTCCGCCCGCGAACAGTCGGTCGGTCTTGGCGAGATCAATACCGCCGTCAATCTTCTCGACCAGAATACCCAGCACAACGCCGCGATGGTGGAAGAAAACAATGCGGCCAGCGCACTGCTGATGAACGAGGCCCAGCGCCTGCGCGATCTGGTCGGCATGTTCAAGCTGACGGAAGTCGAGGCCCGAGAGTTTCGCGGCAGCCGCGCGGCATAAAAGCAGCGCATGAAATAACCGGAGCCGCCCGCAAGTAAACCGGGCGGCTCTTTTGTATTGTGGCGTCTTTGCCTTGATATCTGTCCAAATGGGGCAGGCAGAAAAGCGGAACCATATTGGCGCAAGGGTGTTTCTACCGCAGCAATTCGCTCAAGGGAGAAGCAATATGCGCAAGTTTACCATGGCTGCTACCGCAGCATTTCTCGCTCTTTCGGCTTCGGCCTATGCACAGAGCACCGTGATCATCCAGCAGGAGCCGACCGATCCTGTCGTCACCCAGTCGACTACCCGTGTCCTGCCCGGCGAAGTCCGCACCTATGTGATGGAGCAGCAACCGGTTGAATCGGTGCCTTACGAAGGTGACGTACTCGTCGGCCGCGTTCTGCCGGAAAGCGTCGAGGTTCGTCCTGTCGAAGGTTATAGCGATTACGGCTACACGATCGTCAACGAACGCCGCGTGATCGTTGATCCGCAGACGCATACGGTCATCCAGGTTCTGGAATAATTTGCTGAGAGCAGATTAAATTGAAAGTAGGGCCGGGATCGCGTCAGCGGTTCCGGCCGTCTTGCCGCAATTCGGCGTTCAACCGAATTTGCGGTATAGCCAATAGAAGACGAAAAGGCAGAAAATTGCTTTGCTAACTGTTGGTAGTGGAAGCAGCAAGAAGTCGATATCGGTCATTTGGCCTGCGTAAGCGGTGATCAGTCCTTGTAGCCAGGCCCGAATTTGCGGTTGACGATATAAAGCGCGACTCCCGCGAAAAGTAGGCCAGAAACAGGCATCAGTAGCATCGAAGCTATTTGCAAAAACGTCATGGTACCAACCTCCTGAGAAACCGGCTCGCCGCATAATGTAAGGCGAAAGCGCCAAGAATACAAACTGTGCTCGTGAGTAGGACAGAAACGGTTATCCCGGCTTCCGCGTAAAAGCCTGAAATCATCGGTGCCAATCCACCCACCGCGAATGTCGCAACGCCTATCCCATTCACAAACGTCGCAAGCAGCTTCAACCGCTCGTTATTCACCAGTTTCCGCTGCGCATCCTCATCCATCACCCCATCCCCCTCCGAAATCCCCACCACACCTTATCCGCAAACCCTTCCGCCTCAAGGGCCACATCCCGCACTTGGCATTTGCCCGGTTCACCGTTATAGCTCGCTCACCACAAGGACTCGGGTGAAACTCCCGGGTGGCTCTTCCGGCCGCCGATCCGCCGGACAACGCAAAGCATTCAGCCTTATCCAAGACAGTAGTCACACCAGGATTTCTTCCCGGCGGATGCGCTCCCTTTTGCGAAAAATCCAAACCCATGTTTTCATTGTCTGCCTACCGCCGTGAATGGTTTTCCAACATTCGTGGCGACATCCTCTCCGGTGTCGTCGTCGCGCTTGCGTTGATCCCCGAAGCCGTCGGCTTTTCGGTCATCGCCGGTGTCGATCCCGCCGTCGGCCTTTTCGCCTCGGTGCTGATCGCCTGCGTCACCGCCATTTGCGGCGGTCGTCCGGCGATGATCTCGGCTGCCACCGCCGCCACCGCCGTGTTGATGGCGCCGCTGGTGCGCGATCACGGCATCCAGTACCTGTTCGCCGCAACCATCCTGATGGGCATCCTCCAGATCATTGCCGGCCTGTTGAAGCTCGGTCGTTTGATGCGCTTCGTCTCGAAATCGGTGATGACCGGTTTCGTCAATGCGCTGGCGGTGCTGATCTTCATGGCGCAGCTGCCGCAGCTCACCAATGTGCCGCACATCACCTACGCGCTGATCGCTATCGGCCTCGCCATCATCTATCTCTTTCCCTATGTGACCAAGGCCGTGCCGTCGCCGCTGGTCGCCATTGTTGTCGTCACCATCGGCGCGCTTGCCTTCGGCATCGAGGTCCGCACCGTCGCCGATCTCGGTGCCATGCCGACGGCATTGCCGGGTTTCACCTGGCCGCAGGTGCCGCTCACTTTCGAAACACTGAAAATCATCTTTCCCTATTCGCTGGCGCTCGCCGCCGTCGGCCTGCTGGAGTCGCTGCTGACCGCGCAGATCGTCGATGACATGACGGATACGACAAGCAGCAAGAGCCGTGAATGCCTGGGACAGGGCACGGCCAACATCGTTTCCGCCCTGTTCGGCGGAATGGGCGGCTGCGCCATGATCGGCCAGTCGGTCATCAACGTTTCGTCGGGCGGTCGTGGCCGTCTCTCCACCTTCGTGGCGGGCGCCTTCCTGCTCGTCCTGCTGCTGGTCCTCGACGATATCCTGCGCGTCGTGCCGGTCGCAGCCTTGGTGGCGGTGATGATCATGGTGTCGATCAACACGTTTTCATGGAAATCGATCGTCGATCTCAAACGCAATCCCGGCACATCGTCCATCGTCATGCTGGCCACGGTCGCCACCGTGTTCGCCACGCATGATCTGTCGAAGGGCGTCATCGTCGGCGTGCTGCTATCGGGCGTGTTTTTTGCCGGCAAGGTGGCGCGCATGTTCCGCGTGTCTTCCGAGCTTTCCGAGGACGGCAGGCAGCGCACCTACCGCGTCGAAGGCCAGATCTTCTTCGCCTCGTCGCAGGCCCTTGTCGGCGGCTTCGATTTCACCGAAACGCCCGAACGTGTCGTCATCGATGTCACCCGCGCCCATCTTTGGGACATCTCTGCCGTCGGCGCACTTGATCAGGTCGTCCTCAAATTCCGCCATCGCGGCGTCGCGGTCGCGGTCGTCGGTGCCAACGAGGCGAGTGCCGGCATGATCGATCGCTTTGCCCTGCACGACAAGGATCATGCCTCGCTCGCATCACCCACCCACTGAAACGCAAAAGCCCGACAGTCGCTTGCCGGGCTTCTCCAACTGGTTTGAGCCAGAAGTTTAGTCGTTCGCGGTCACCTTGACGCCGAGAACCTGCGGGATCGTGTTCGGTGCAGCCATGGCGGCACCCATGATCGTCGGAACCGGAACGGATTTTTCCGGCTTGGCACTGATCGTAAAGCTGCCCGGCTTGTCGAGATAGGCGTTGAGCGCCTCCGTCAGAGCCTTCTGCAGTTCCGGCATGTTGTATTGAGCCAGCATCATCGGCGCCATGGCCTTGATCATCTGCGCCAGCTGGTCGCCGGTCGTGCCCTGCTGCTTGGCGGCAACGTCGAGCGCCTTGGTGGTGATACCGGCATCATCGAAGCGGATTTCGGCGCTGTTGAAGCTGAGCTGCTGGATCAGGCCCAGCATGGCAAGGCCTGCGGCCTGCTGTGCCTGCTCGTTATTGGCATTGGCTTCCACCTTCTTCGCCGTCTCGTTCACCGCGCGCATGAAATCGAGCGTATAGCCTGACAGGCTGAAGGCCATGTTCAGGCGGCCGATATTGGCAAAGTCGAAGGCGTATTCCTCAAGCGCCAGCGTGCCCGGAACCACGTCCCAGCTGCCGGTCATGCTCATGTTGCCGTCGATATCAGTGATGCCGAGATCGGCAACAGTCTGTCGAGCCTGCGGATCCTGGATCGTGCTGAGATCAGCTTCGATATCGGCAACCTGCACATCGAACTTCATCGACTTCTTGTCGCTGGCCACTTCCGTGCTCATCTTCGAAGAGCCGACCGATACAATGCTCTTGCCGTCCATCTTGACCTCGAACGGGCCGGCGGCGGCTTCTTCGTAGGACAGCACGGCATCGGTCGTATCGCCTTTGTTGTCGGCGGGGATGCGCATGTTGGAAATGGAAAGGTCCGAGGCCGTCACCACGAAGTTTTCCTTGGTGATGTCGATGTCATCGAAGGTGACGGTTTCGATCGTATAGGCGCCGGTATCTTCTTCGACGCCTTCAAGCTCGATGGTACCCAGCGGCAGGTTGCCCTGGCCGTTGCCGAGTTCGAAGCGGCTGTCGGCGAGCGTCACGTCCGATCCATCGACGGTGATCGATCCGGCAACGATGCCCATTCCGTTCTGTGCGTTGAGCGCGGCGTTGAGTTTGTTGACGAGATCATTGCCATCCAGCGCCAGTGCCGGCGAGGTAAAAGCAAACAGGGCAGTGCCGGCCGCAAACAACTTGGCCGAAGTCGTGTAACGCATGGATAATCTCCTCGAGAGGCAGGTATCTGCCTGAAAATTCTATGGCATTTGTGGAACGCGCCAATAAAGCGTCGATTTCTCTCTGTGAAGTCTATCTGGACGTTTTTGTGGCAGGGTCGGATATGAGGTGATCGAAGCCCAAGGTTCTCCACAGTCTGATTCTCTGGCTTTGTTGCCGGGAATCGGGCTTTCCGCTAGTCAAGCGGCATGGGAAAAAGTCTGACACCGCCGCCAGAAGATGGCGACGACCACATTCTGCCGGTCGATCTGAAGGCGGCGCTGGAAGAGCGCTACCTCGCTTATGCGCTATCGACCATCATGCACCGCGCATTGCCGGACGTTCGCGACGGCTTGAAACCAGTGCATCGCCGCATCATCCACGCGATGAGCGAAATGGGCATCCGGCCAAATTCGGCCTTCAAGAAATGCGCCCGTATCGTCGGTGACGTCATCGGTAAGTTCCACCCGCATGGCGACCAGTCGGTCTATGATGCGCTGGTGCGTCTCGCGCAGGATTTTTCGCAGCGTTACCCGATCGTCGATGGCCAGGGCAACTTCGGCAATATCGACGGCGATGGTGCTGCCGCCTATCGTTACACCGAAGCGCGCATGACCGAGGTGGCGGCGCTGCTTCTGGAAGGCATCGATCAGGACAGCGTCGATTTCCGCCCGACCTATAACGAGGAAGACAGCGAACCGGTCGTCATGCCCGGTGCCTTCCCGAACCTGCTGGCCAACGGTTCCTCCGGTATCGCCGTCGGCATGGCAACCTCCATTCCGCCGCACAACGCCCACGAACTTTGCGACGCCGCGCTGCACCTGATCAAACATCCGGATGCGACGGTCGAAAAGCTGGTCGAATTCATCCCCGGTCCGGACATGCCGACCGGCGGCGTCATCATCGACAGCCGTGAATCGATCATCGAGGCCTACAAGACCGGCCGCGGCGGTTTTCGCGTGCGCGCCAAGTGGGAGATGGAAGATCTCGGCCGTGGCGGCTACCAGATCATCGTCACCGAAATCCCCTATCAGGTGCAGAAATCGCGCCTGATCGAAAAGATCGCCGAACTGCTGATCGCCCGCAAGCTTCCGCTTCTGGAAGACGTGCGTGACGAATCGGCCGAGGACGTCCGCGTCGTGCTGGTGCCGAAAAACCGCACCGTCGATGCGACGCTTCTGATGGAATCGCTGTTCAAGCTGACGGATCTGGAAAACCGGTTCCCGCTCAACATGAACGTGCTGTCCATGGGCAAGGTGCCCAGGGTCATGGCGCTCAACGAGGTGCTGACGGAATGGCTGGCGCACCGCAAGGACGTCCTGATCCGTCGCTCCAACTTCCGTCTGGCCGCGATCGACCGTCGTCTGGAACTGCTCGGCGGTTTCCTGGTCGCCTACCTCAATATCGACGAGGTAATCCGCATCATCCGCGAGGAGGATGAGCCGAAACAGGTGATGATCGCCCGCTTCGGGCTCACCGACATCCAGGCTGAAGCCATCCTCAACATGCGTCTGCGCTCCTTGCGCAAGCTGGAAGAGTTCGAAATCCGCAAGGAATTCGATGAGCTTACCGTGGAAAAGGCCGGCATCGAGGCGCTGCTTGGCTCCGACGAACAGCAGTGGAAGGTCGTGGAGACCGAGATCCAGAAGGTCCGCAAGGACTTTGCCAAGGGCAAGGGCAAGCCGTTCGCCCGCCTGACGCAGTTTGCCGACGCGCCAGAAGCCGATATTGAAGCCATCCAGCAGGCGATGATCGAAAAAGAACCGGTCACCATCGTCATCTCCCAGAAGGGCTGGATCCGCGCTCTCAAGGGCCATATCGCCGATACGTCGACGCTGACCTTCAAGGAAGGCGACGGGCCGAAACTGGCCTTCCCGGCGCAGACCACCGACAAGCTGCTTTTGATCACTACCGGCGGCAAGGTCTATACGCTCGGCGCCGACAAGCTGCCGGGCGGTCGCGGCCATGGCGAGCCGATCCGCATCATGGTCGACATGGAAAACGATCAGGACGTTCTGACGGCCTTCGTTTACGACTCCTCGCGCAAACACATTCTCGCATCGACGGCCGGCAACGGTTTTGTCGTCGCCGAAAGCGAAATGATCGCCAACACCCGCAAGGGCAAGCAGATCATGAATGTCGGCATGCCTGACGAGACAAAGCTGGTCATCCCCGTTTCGGGCGATCACGTCGCCGTCGTCGGCGAAAACCGCAAGATGCTGGTCTTCCCGCTGGCGCAGCTGCCGGAAATGACCCGCGGCAAGGGCGTGCGCCTGCAGCGCTACAAGGACGGCGGC
This sequence comes from Neorhizobium sp. JUb45, assembly GCF_004343585.1. Taxonomy (GTDB): domain Bacteria; phylum Pseudomonadota; class Alphaproteobacteria; order Rhizobiales; family Rhizobiaceae; genus Neorhizobium. Next base: position 604,273 of record NZ_SLYW01000002.1, read on the forward strand.
ATTTCCGACGTCAAATGTTTTGCCATTGAGGCGGGCCTCACCTGGGAAGACAGTGCCGGCCGGCAGTTTAGCAAGACGAAGGACGAGCTTGTCGAATGGCAGGCCGACCGCGCCACGGCCGGTCGTACGGTGCCAAAGGGCTTTCCGCGCAGTGGTAAGTTTGCTGGGTGATTGACACCGTTATGTGAGGCCTCCGCGTTCTCCTCACTGTCTTCTCCCCATCGGGGAGAAGGTGGCCCGAAGGGTCGGATGAGGGGGATCGTTAGGCGACCGGCTGAGCAGCCCCCTCATCGCCTCGCTATCGCTCCGGCACTTCTCCCCGATGGGGAGAAGATGGTGTTGCACCGGCGCTGCCTCAAGCAGCATCAACTATCCGCCAGCCTTGTCAAAACGCCATGATACTTCCGCATGCAATTCGAGCCGGCTGATCGGCCTTCCACCCAAAAGGCTCAATCGCCTCCTTGGGAATGACGATGCGTTAATCCTCACCGATTTTGAGGGGGCTTACCCCTCATCCTCCGAATACAATTCCCAGCCTCGTGCCGTCAGGTGTTCCTGTGGCTGATACCGCGTCTTGTAGCCCATCTTCGCTGAGCCCTTCACCCAATAGCCGAGATAGACATGCGGCAGGCCGAGCGTGCGGGTGCGGTTGATGTGGTCGAGGATCATGAAGGTCCCGAAGGAACGCTTTTCCAGTTCTGGATTGAAGAACGAATAGACCATCGAAAGCCCGTCGCTCATCATGTCGGTCAGTGCCACACCGACAAGCTCGCCCTTGGCGGCGCCGATGCCCGCACCCTCCACGCGCCGACGGTATTCGATCACGCGGGTGTTCACATGCGTGTCTTCCACCATGATCGCATAATCGAGCGCCGACATGTCGGACATGCCGCCGCGCTGATGGCGGCTGTCGAGATAGGTGCGGAACAGCGAAAACTGTTCGGTGGAGGGCTGGGCCGGATAAATCTCTGCGGTGATATCGCTATTGGCGGACAACACACGGCGCATAGTCCGGCTCGGCTCGAACTGGTCGACGAGAATGCGTACCGAAACACAGGCGCGGCAGGCCTCGCAGGCCGGGCGGTAGGCGATGTTCTGCGAACGGCGGAAACCGCCCTGGGTCAGAAGGTCGTTCATCTCGGCCGCGCGTGGGCCGACGAGGTGGGTAAACACCTTGCGCTCGAATTCACCCGGAAGGTAGGGACACGCTGCCGGAGCCGTCAGATAGAACTGCGGTGATGGCGAAATCTGCGAGTTCATCCCTGGTCGAAGCCCTGGTTCTGACAAGTGTGCGTTGCAACGAATACCATTAGCATGACCTAAGTTCGCAAAACGTCAACATGCGGGCAGTGCTGCCCGCATGACAGGTCATCAAAAGTTTTAATTCAGGCCTGTTTAAGGCTCAGCTTGTGCGTGCAATCACCGTGCCGAGCAGAAAGTCATGCACCAGCCGCGAGCGGTCGGTGAACAGGCCGGCCAGCAGGATCAGCGGCGTCAGGAACGAGTTGATCAGCCAGAACAGCACCGTGTGCACCATGGCGGTCATGAAATCCATGCGACGGCCATCGAGCCGCAACATGGTGATGCCGGCGGCGCGCATGCCGGGGGAGGCCTGGGCCGGGCCGCCGAGCGTCATGCCGAAATAAAGCAGCGCCACGATGACGAACAGGGCAGGGTAAAGCATGAAACCGAGCCCCAGCGTCAGCACGCCGAGGAAAAACACGATGATGGCGGCTGGAATGCACAACAGCAGCACGATCAGATAATCGAGGATGAAGGCGAATGAGCGCCGCATCAGCACGCCGCTATAGGCGCGCCAGTCTTCAGGTGCGACGACGGCAGTGTTGGGATCGAGGCTCATGGTCTTGTCTTCTCCTTTTCCCGATACGGGATTTTACCATAACAGATATGGTGGAGAAAACCGGCGGCACAAGTCCGCCGGTCAGAGGCTCTTTGTATATATGGGAGCGCGCGCTCAACCCTTGGCGAGCTTTTTTGCCACGTCCACGGCAAAATAGGTCAGGATACCATCGCAGCCGGCGCGCTTGAAACAGAGAAGCGTTTCCATCATCACCCGTTCCTCCTCGATCCAGCCCTGCATGGCAGCGGCCTTGATCTGCGAATATTCGCCGGACACCTGATAGGCATAGGTCGGAAGCCCGAACGCTTCCTTCACGCGCCAACAGATATCGAGATAGGGCAGGCCGGGCTTGACCATCAGCATGTCGGCGCCTTCCTCGACATCCAGCGCCGCATCACGCAGTGCTTCGGTGCCATTGGCGGGCGAGACGTAATAGGAATTCTTGTCGCCCTTCAGCAGGCCACCGGTATTGATCGCCTCGCGATAGGGGCCATAAAAGCCGGAGGAGAATTTCGCCGCATAGGACATGATGCCGACATCCTGATGGCCTGCCGCATCCAGCCCGCGACGGATGGCGCCGATACGGCCGTCCATCATTTCCGACGGCGAGATGATGTCGGAGCCGGCATCGGCCTGCAGGATCGCCGCCTTCACCACCTGATCGACCGTTTCGTCGTTGAGGATCACGCCATCGCGCAAAATGCCGTCATGGCCGTGGCTGGTAAAGGGGTCGAGCGCCACATCGCTGATCACGCCGATATTGGGAACCGACTTTTTGACCGCGCTGGTAAAGCGGTTGATCAGGTTGTTCGGGTCGAGAATGCCGGAGCCGGTCGCATCGCGCAGGTCCATTTCGATATCGGGGAAGGGGGCAACGGCGGGGATGCCGAGATCTGCTGCCTCTTTCACCGCTTCCACTGCCTTGTCGACGCTCAGGCGAAAGACGCCGGGCATGGCCTTGATCGGATCGACGATATTGGTACCCGGAACGATGAAGATCGGCCAGATCAGGTCGTCCACCGTCACGCGGTTCTCCTGAACCATCCGACGTGTCCAGTCGGCCTTGCGGTTGCGCCGCATGCGGCGGTGTCCGGTGATTTCGTCCACCAGATGTGTCTTGTCGGACATGATATGCCTCTTACTCTTCTTGATATGTTGCCGATCCCATATCATGCGACCTGCGTTTTGCGAATTGATCTGACACCGCATCTTGTATGCACTCACGACATAGGCAGCGATCGCAGGGCTCTGGCGATCCGCGGGAACCGCGGCTATCGTCCGCAGCATGGAACCTGATTCTCTGAGCCGCCCGAAACGTTCGCTGACGCAACTGCTTTACGTCGCTTTCCTGCGGCTTGTCGCCGTGTCCTGTTTCTGGTTCGGCTTGCAATACTGGGGTATGATCACCGGCTACAGTTTTGGCGGGCGCGGCCGGTTCGATCTGTTGAGCTTTCCATGGCGTGCGGCGGCCTCCACTTTGGCCATGCTTTTCCCGGTCGCGTCGCTTGGCCTGTGGCTTGCCGTGTCCTGGGGGCCGGTTCTCTGGGCGCTGGCGGCCGGCACCCAGTTGCTGATGTATCAAGTCTGGCCGGAAATCTTTGGACATGGCCTTCTCATCAGCCTCATGCATGCGCTGGTGATCGCCCTTTATGTGCTCTTTCGTGTCGCGATTTACCTCGAAACCCGCAAAAATGCCGAGCGGGTAACGACTGATTAACCAGCTTTCCCAAGCAATTTTCGTTAAAATTGGATCGAAATTTTCCGATAAGCCATTGAAAAACATAGGGCTGATTTGCTTAACGCGGCTTCTGCCCCACCCGCGCCACAATGGGGAAATGTGCGTTTACCGGCTGTTAGCCGTGTGTTTTAAGTCGAATTTTATGCGCATTCGATAGTGTCTCTCACAAGGCGGGAACAAACAAACACACCGCCAAACAAAACAGTGAGGCAAGAAATGTTGAACGCAAAAATCAAGCCGCAGGCTGCGGCAGTCGCCAATCCGCATGAAGACTCTATCCGTGGTCTTTACATGGAATCCCTGCATCTGGTCGAGCGTCTTCACCGCCGCCTTCTCGATGTCATCAAGGACGAGTTCGACCGTCAGGGTCGCGACGATGTCAACGCCGTCCAGGCACTCCTGCTGTTCAACATCGGCAATTCCGAACTGACCGCCGGCGAGCTGCGCTCGCGTGGTTATTACCTCGGCTCGAACGTTTCCTACAACGTCAAGAAGCTGGTAGACCTCGGTTTCATCAACCACCAGCGTTCGCGCATCGACCGTCGCTCGGTTCGCATCAGCCTGACCAAGGAAGGCCAGGAAATCGCTGAAACGGTTGCCAAGCTTTATGATCGCCACATCGGCTCGATCGAAAAGGTCGGCGGCATCGGCGAAGGCGAATTTTCGCAGATGAACAAGCTGCTGCAGCGCCTCGACCGTTTCTGGAACGACTCGATCGCCTACCGCATGTAATCGGTCGCCATCGCGACAACTCTCTGCGCGGCCAGGCCCATCCACGGGCCGGCCACCGGCAACAAAAACAAAACACCTCCAGATGCGATCAATACCGGATGCGCCCCTGCGCCTCCGGTTTTTCGCGTGCAGCCCGCACGCCTGACAGACATGGATTTGACGGCGTGATGGTGATATTTTCACCGTGAAACGGTGGAGAGGCTGGATGCGCCAGACAATCGACATTGACGATACGCTTATCGAAGAGGCGCGGCTGCTAACGGGCACGCAAGAGAAATCGGCTTTGGTTCGTCAGGCGCTCGAAACGCTGGTGCGTGTCGAAACCGGCAAGAAGCTTGCAAGTCTTGGCGGCACGATGCCGGACGCGGAGGCGGCGCCCCGTCAACGGGTTGCTGACACAAGGTGATCCTCGTCGACACGTCGATCTGGATCGACCATTTCCGGCATGGAGAGCCGGAATTGAACAATATTCTGAAGGATGACCGGTTGCTCATCCATCCGGCAATTATCGGCGAACTGGCGCTCGGCAGTCTGCATGATCGCAAGAATGTACTTGCTTTGCTGGCCGCTCAGCGGAAGGCGATCGTTGTTACACATGGCGACGTTCTGACGATGATTGACCGTTTAGCTCTGTTCAGCATGGGCATCGGTTATACGGATTCTCACATTCTTGGTTCAGTTCTGTTTACCCCTCACGCAAGCTTGTGGACGCGCGATCGACGCCTTCTTTCCGCTGCCGAAAAAGGTGGGGCCCAGCTATATCGGCCGCAGATTGCGGGCTGATCCATCCTGAGCGGGAACGCTTCATATCTCTCATGTCGAGGCAGAAAGAAAACGGGATGGCGTGGCGAAGAGATGATATTTCATCTTGTGTGGAAGCAACGGCTCAAAAGTGCCGATGAATTGTTTTGAGAATAATAAAAATTGCGCCGTTTATTCTGTCAATTTTCTAATTGAATTTGTGGTTTGCTCAGCAGGCTGCGGGGTATTCTGTTCGTAGCGGAAATTTTCGCAAGGGCAGGGGTGCCAATGAAATTCGGCAAGAAGGGCGTATCCGAACTGGATCGACCGATCGATGATTATCGCGCCATGCGCCAGGATGCCTCGGGGGACTGGCGCCTCTCGCGCGGCGATGTGCGTTTGGCGCTCGGTGTCGCGGTAGCGGTTTTTACTGGTGTCTGTTTCTTCGCGGGCGATGTGGTCAGGGCGTTTGCTCCGGCCAGATCGGAAGGGCCAAACATCCGGATCTTTGCTTACGAACCGGAAATGTTCGACCGTTCCTACGGACCGAATGCGCCGGACGGCCTGTTGGCGGGTCCGATGGCAATGATGGTCAAGATGACCATGACCTCGCAAGGACCCGATGCGATGGACCGCGAACTGTATGAAAGCTGCCTGACGCGCCTCAATGGCAATGCCGCACATTATGCTGCCAAACACGGTGAAGTGCCGCTGCACCCGCAAACGGCGGCGCGTTTTCTCGTCTGTTCCATGCAGGTGTTCAAAGGTCGGCTGTGTGAGACACCCTACAAGGACCGCATCGTGGCGCGTCTCGAGGATTTCGTTCGTATCCGCAGAGGCGCTGTCGATTTGCTGCCTGACATGGCGACGTCCGATCCGGCCGGGACCGAGCTTGCCATCGCCAAAACTGCCCGGCTGCCGGCGCAGATCGTGCCGCCCATCCTCGGCGAACAGTTGCGCGCCTTCTCCGAGGTGTCGCTGATCTCCAGGGCCGACTTTCAGAATGACGCACCTGAAGAGTTGAAACCCTATCTCGCCACCGATGCCGGGCCTTCGCCCTGCGTCTGAGGGCGCCGCACCGGGCCTGATCACACCCTGTCAAACACGAAAATGCCGCCCGTCAGCAATGACGGGCGGCATTTGCATGTGAGCTTTGCGGCGCGCGCGCCGTCTTATTTCGGCAGTTTCAACGCGCCCTTATGCGTTTCGGAAAAATGCTGCATGGTCATGCGCAACTGTCCGCGCTCGAACACGGCATCCTTCGCGGATATGGCTTGAGCGCCCTTGAACGGGCCGAAGGCGGCGCGCGGCAATTGCCAAAGGGATGGATTGCCGATGAGCAGGCGCTGGCGGTTGAAGGCCGCGACGCTCTGGTCGAAATTGATGGCCTGCTGCTTGGTGAAGCCGAGGCGGTTCGATGTATAGAAACCGGCGCGCCAGCGCTCCGTGATATCCCGGCACATGTCGAAAAACGCGAGATCGGAAGCAACGTAATCGGCGGCAGTCGGGTAAAGATCGCCCTCGGACAGCGCTTCAATCAGGATCCATGAGGCGGTTGCCATTTCGCAGGTCGGCTGCCGAATGATCCAGTGCAGAATATCCACCCCGGCTTCCCAGTGCCAGGTGAGCGCCGTCTCATGCCAGAAATCCGGATCGCTGCCACGCTTTTCCAGCCAGTCGATTACCTGGTCGTCGCCGCATATTCTGGAGTGTTCGTAATAGAGGTCCAGAAACGCAAAGAAGTTCCTGGAGTTTTCGCTATTTGCAAACGGCATAGAAGTGCTCGGTCCATATTCATCTACAATCAGCCGGCAGAAATACAGTCGCCGCAATAATTTAGGTTTATGAACGAATATAAAAATTGATCTTTTATCAAGTCGGGAAATGACTCATTTCGCGACAGAACCTGTCAGATAATCGACCAGTTTGCGGGCATGCACCGGAAGCGCGGCAAAGCTGCGGGCGCAGATCAGCAGGTGTCGCAAAGCCCATGGGTCCGATAGTGCGATAATCTCAAGCCCGCTTTCCTCGCGGTATTTCTGCGCATAGATCTCCGGCACGATCGCCAGTCCCACGCCGCTGCCGGTCATCGAACAGATGTCCTCGAAACTGTCGAGGCGGATGCGCAGCTTGAATGGTTTTCCTTCACGCGCCGCATGCGTGGCCAGATGCCCCTGCAATGCGCTGTCGGCGGGCAGGCCGACGAATGGTTCGTCCAGAACCTCGCGCAGCGCCACGGATTGCCGCCTGCACAGCCTGTGGCCGTGCGGCGCGATCAGCACAAGCCTGTCCACCTCGAAAGGCCTCGTTTCCAGCGATCCTGTGTCGGTCGTGTCGGCCGCAATGCCGAGATCCGCCAGCCCACCGGCCACGGCTGCCACCACATCGACGCTCTGCCTCTCTTCGAGATCGATGTCGATCGCCGGATAATCGACCAGAAAACAACGCAGCGCACCGGGCAGGTGCGCCATGGCGGCGCGGCCGGACCACACGCGGATATGCCCGCGCAGGCCGCGCGCATAAAGCTGCAGATCGCCACGCATCTGTTCCATCTGGCCGAGCACGATGCGGGCATGGTGGGCAAGCGCCTCGCCGGGCGGTGTGGCGCGCACGCCGCGTGGACCACGGTCGAGCAGCAGAGTGCCGCTCGTCTCTTCCATGCCGCGGATGCGCGCGCTGGCCGAAGCCAGCGCCATGCCGGCCCGCTCGGCGCCTTGCGTGATACTTTCCGCCTCGACCACATGCAGAAACAGCCGCAGATCCGTCAGGTCGAAGCGCATGGTTTTCCTCCCGTCTGATGGTCCGGTTTCAGACCCTTCGGATTATCCGAAGCCTCTCCTTGTATCTTCCGCATTGTGCAAAGTCGCGGCTGGCGGACAATGGCGTCATGCTTTTTCAGGAGAGAATGGTCATGAACGCTTCGGAAGGTCTGTTACGCGGCATCGCATGGAGGCTGGCTTTTCTGGTAGCGCTGGTTTTTGCCGCCCAGAACGTGCCCGACAATCGCCCGCAAATGGTGGCAGATGCGAATTACGCCATTGCCGGTCGCTGACGGGCTTAACGCTTGAGCCGGCGGATGCAGTCGAGAATATCCGTCCGGCAGACAGGCACCGCTTCACGCGCTGACGCGTCGTCCAGCCAGCGGCGATAAGCCCCCAGAATCTCCACATCCTTGTAATTGTATGTTTTTGCCTTTTGGTCTGTTCGGCTGTTGTCGAGCGCCTGGCGTGTCACCGCCATGTGGAAGGCCAGTTGCGTATAGCGCCACGGCTCCCAGCCTTTGCTGCGCTCGAACACCCGCACATGGAAATAGGGATCATCGGCCGGTTCCGGTAAAAGCTTGTAGACCGCGGCCCAACGGATGGTATTGCCCGATACCGAGAGGATGACATCCTCCTGGCGCATCTGCTGTGCCTGCACGGATACCGTGCCCATCAGCCAGACGGCGGCAAGCGCCATAGCCATCCGCAAATATCCCGGCATCCTCATCCTCCCTCGCGTCCTCGTCCAAAAGCGGCATCCGCCGCCGTTGATATGGCGGAACCGGCGGCTATATCAACATCCATGCCGCCCGCCGAAAAGCCCGTTCATGCGGCTTTTGCCAACGTGCATCGGGGCCGGCACAAGAGCCGAAAGCGCACTCTGGGAGGAACCGAATGCCTGCTCCAAACATCTCTCTTCGCCGCATCCTGCTTGATACCGTCCGCATCGCTCCGGCTTTCGCTGCCGCCGCGCTGTTCGCCGGTCCACACAATGCTGCGGCCGAAGAAGCCTATCCGCATGCCGACGAGTCGATCGGTACGGTGGAGCAGGTCTATGACGGCGCACTGACGCCCGATCTTGCCGTCAGCACCTTCCGCAATATCGACCGACTGTTTCCGACCCGCACCGTCAAGGCCGGCGGCAAGCCATCGGAACTCTCCAAGTCGGACAAGCCACTCGGCAAGGTCAGCGCCGAAGTGGATGGCGAAACTTACGACCTTTTCGATTATCTTGCCCTCAATCAGGTCACAGGCCTGATCGTGCTGAAGGATGGCAAGGTCGTCTATGAAACCTATCAGCGCGGCAATACGCAAAAGACGCGGTGGATGTCGATGTCGGTCGCCAAGTCGATTTCCTCGACGCTGGTCGGAGCCGCCGTCAAGGACGGGCTGATCAAGAGCCTCGACGACAATGTCGTCGCTTACGTACCACGGCTGAAGGGCACCGCCTATGACGGCGTCAGTGTCCGCGATGTGTTGATGATGTCCTCCGGCGTCAAGTGGAACGAGAAATACACCGATCCCGCATCCGACCGCCGCGCCCTGTTGAAGGCGCAGATCGCCCAGAAGGCCGGTGGCGCCATGGATGTGATGGCAAAACTGCCGCGTGCGGCTGATCCTGGCACGGTCAACAATTACAGCACCGGTGAAACCCAGGTTTTGGCCGAAATCCTGCACGGCGCCATCAAGAAGCCGCTGGCCGATTACCTTTCGGAAAAGATCTGGACGCCCTACGGCATGGAAGCCGATGCCAAATGGTGGCTGGAATCGCCCGATGGCATAGAAATCGGCGGCAGCGGCCTCAGCGCCACGCTGCGCGATTTCGCCCGGTTCGGCCAGTTCCTGCTGGAAGACGGCAAGGCCGGCGGAAAAGTTGTGTTGCCGAATGGCTGGGTGAAGGAGGCGAGCACGCCGAAAACGCTGAAAGGCGGCGAGGCGCTGGAATATGGTTACATGTGGTGGACCGGCTGGACCGACGCCGCCAAGAAGGATGCAGCTTTCAGCGCCGTCGGCATCCAGGGGCAATATGTCTACATCAATCCGGCCCATAACGTGGTGATCGCCCAAACGGCGGCCGAACCAAAGCCGACCGACAAGGAAGCGATCGACCCGATGGCGTTTTTCGACGCGATCGTTGCCAGTGTGAAGTGAGGCGGGGGCTTTGCATGTGGCAGAGCGCTGGGGCCAGGTAAATCTCACTCTTGAGGACAAGGTTGTCGCATATTGCGGCTTAAGGGCGGTACGTCATATCCCTTCTCCCCGCCTGCGGGGAGAAGGGTCTATGCTGCATCCTGCGTGCCCATAAATGATAGCCGTCCGAAAGGGTAAGTCATGGGAGGCTTTGCCTTGTGGTACCCGCTGACTCGGCCGCTCACCCCACCTCATAACATTTGCACACCGCACCCTCGGCCAGCCGGTAGGTCACAAAGCCCATTTTTTCGTAATAGGCCTGCCCCTCGGCATTTTTCTCGCCGATGAACGCTTCGATCTTTTCCAGACCAGCGGCGGCAGCTGCAAGCTCTGTCACCTCGAACAATTGTCGCCCCACACCGCGCCGCGCGGCAAGTGGCGAGACATGCGTGCCGATAATCCCCCAGCCGATCGGCGTGCCATACCGGTTGCCGTCGCGCGCAAGAACCAGCGACTGAAAACCGAGAACCGAGCCATCATCGTCCTCCGCCAACGAACAACGAATGCCGTCGGGGTTCCCGATGTAATGCGACAGCACAAAGGCCTCGTGGGCAGGGGAGATGCGTTTGCCCGCTTGAACGAGCAATTGCAGCATGGCGCTCATCGCGGGCGCATCGTCTGGTGTCGCGGTTCTGATTTGCATGATGCCAATGTCGAACGATTGCGCGCCTGTGGTCAAGACGGGAACCGGCCGGGTTTTTGGCCCGGCCGGTATTGATGTTTATTGCAACGGAACATTCGCGGCCTTGATGACCTCGGCCCATTTCGTCGTTTCACCGGCAATGAAGGTCTTGAACTCCGCGGATGTATTGCCGACCGGCGTGGCACCCATGCCCTTGATCTTGGCCACCATCTGCGGATCGGCAATGATCGCCTGCACTTCGCGGCTGAGCTTTTCCACGATCTCCGGCGGCGTGTCTGCCGGTGCGAACAGGCCGTGCCAGGAGGTCGCCTCGAAACCGGGAATGGTGTCCGCCATGGTCGGCACGTCGGGCAGAAGCTCGGCTTTTTCGAGGCTGGTCACGGCCAGCGCTCGCACATTGCCGGCCTTCACCTGTTGGGCGGCGGTCGGAATGTTGTCGAACATCATGTCCACATGGCCCGCCACCACATCCATGATCGCCTGATTGCTGGCTTTATAAGGAACATGGTTCATCTTCACGCCCGCCTTGGTAGACAGAAGCTCGCCGGCCAGATGGATAGACGTGCCGATGCCGGAAGAGGCGTAGCTGATCTCGCCGGGCTTGGTCTTCAGGAAGGCGATCAGTTCCGGCACCGTCTTTGCCTCGATCTTCGGGTTCACCACCAGCACGTTCGGCAGGGTGGCGATCAGCGAAATCGGCGCAAAACCTTTCGCCTTGTCATAGGGCAGTTCCTTGAAAAGCGTCTGGTTGATGGCGTTGGAACTGACCGTGCCCATGCTGATCGTATAACCGTCCGGTTCGGCGCGCGCCAATTCGCCAAGCCCGATATTGCCACCGGCTCCCGGCTTGTTTTCAACGATGAAACGTTGCCCCAGCCGCTGGTCGAGCCGCTCTCCGACCAGCCGCGCAAATGCATCGGTATTACCACCGGCCGCGAATGGTACGATGATCGTCACCGTTTTTGACGGATAATCCTGCGCGCTGGCAAAGGTGGAAAACACCGTTGCAACCGTCGCAAGCATGAAAAGACGCGAAAATTTCATGAAACACCCTCCCTTTTGATGGTCATGCCTCATCTGCCCCCTCGAACTCCTCCCCGAGAGAGCGGACGCAAAAAGCACTGTCCGTGAGAATTGTGACAAATGCAAGCATAAGTCATATTATCTCATTGTTGCCACTCGCGGGTGTGGACATGTTGTGTTTGCCGATTGTGGTGGACGCCGACTGAAACTATCTGTCAGGCGGCGAACTGCGCTGATGGATCGCGGCGCAAACCAGACACGAATAGCGACAAACATGCCGTCCACTTCACGTTCACCGATTTTACAGCGTTGGCTTTGGCTTGGACCCGCATTGGCGCTCGTCTGCGCCTTTGGCGTTTCGACGCTCCCGGCCAAAGGGCAGGCGCCTGCTGCGGATCTGCCCACGTCCGGTGCTGAAACCTGCGTCGCCGTGTTCACGGTGATGGCTTATGCCTATGCCGACGATGACCTCAAGGAACGGCAGCTGGAGGAGAAAAAGGCGGCGGCGCGGGCCGACATCCGGCCGCAGGAGGCGGCGGTTTCCACCGACGCGCTGGCTCCCGATGATCGTATCCAGCAGACGATGGATATCCTGAGCGAAATGATGTTGGAGCGGCCGGCGCAGGTTCAGGTGATCGCCAAGGACTGCTTCCGCCAGTATCCGCCGGAAATCGAGCTGAACTGATGGCAAGAGCTTTCTGCGCAGGTGTTGAGGATGAGGCGAAAAAATCTGCATTGTCATCTGCCTGAGCGGCCATAGATCATTGGCACGATTGAGAGCTGCGACGACCGCCTGCCGCATTTCATAAGCCCGGATTTTACCCGACATGCCGTATTACGAAGACAGGTTTCCTTTATCTCCCCTCCCATCCGAAGTGGTCACCACAGACAGGATCGAACGTCTTCTGACAGCGTCCGTCATCGGTTCCAGCGGCGTCAGCGGCACACCGAGTTTCTCGATTCGGCAGAAGGAGGTGGAAGCTTACAAGGGCTTTTATGTTGCGCGTTCGATCGAAATCCGCGGTGAGGACGATGACGACGTGACCTATGTGCTTGTGTTGGTCGGCGGCATGGTCGATGCGCGTTTTTTCGAGCGCGGTTCACGAAAATCGCCCTGGATCGAGATCGAGGGAAGGCCGCCGACCCTGGCGGAGATCCAGTCCTATTGGCGGCCTGTGACGGAACCTGCGATGCAAAAAAGGGTGGAAACTGCTTTTCTTGCCGTCGAACGGCATATCACCCGCCATCATATGGCTGATGCCACCGAAGAGCATAAGCTTCAACACGTCAGCCGTCAGGAACTGGACTGGAACAGTCTCGGGCAATTTTGCACTGTTTTGGGCGGCAGCACCAAGGAGACGCGTGCTTTCATCGATGATCACCTGATGTTCGCCGCCTACAATCCTCAAAATTACCTGCGGACGCATGGGCTCCTTGACAACATGACGCTGGACGATTGCCGCGAGTTTACGTGGCTATCGCTGCTTATGGACAGCGATAGCCATTTTTACAGAAGCCACCACATATGTGTCGTCGATTGGAAGACTGAGGGTGACGAGGTGGAATTTTGCATCAATCGTCTTCTGAAGACCGAACGCCCCGATACCGAGGATCGCGTTGATCTTGGCGGTGACGGAGTCATGTCGGCCACGGATGATTGGCTGGCCAAGGCGTCGGGTCAGCTCGAAAGACTGGCACTGCAGATCCTTCTGATCGATAGCGGCGGCGACAACTATGTCTTCACTCTTGCGGACAGCCGGAAGGCAAAGAGGCTCGTATCCCTTGGGAAAATGATCGGGCTGGTGGTCGATGTCTTTCCTTCGCCGCAAGCCGGTGGAAAAGGCTGGTTCGGGCGCATCATGACGATGTTTTCCCGCTGATTGACCGAAGCTCTGAAAGCCATCCAGCTTTTGACGCTGCGCCGCAGCATTTCTGTGTCCTTCCGGTCACGTCTCAACACGCCAGCGTGAGTGCAAGTTTTGCTGACACGAATCGGCCATATTGCTATGTGACCGCCAAGCTACACAAAGCCCGTCTTGCGTTTGTTTTCCGCGCCTAACCGCTGCGGCGGACGCAACGATTTTTAACCATATCCGTTTAGGGGTGTTGCCTTATGCCTACGGATGAGATGGACAGGAAAATGTCGAAGAAGATTGGATCTGAACTGATTTCCCGCCGCACCATGTTGCGCACGGCGGTTTCGGCCGGTGCTGCTGCCCTTGCGGCGCCAGCACTTGCACAATCGGCGATCGATGATCTGATCAACGCGCCGCGCCGCGGCGGCTGGGACGACCAGTTCGATGCCCGTTCGAGCACCAGCACCAGCGTCAGCACGAACAACCCGGTTCTCGGCCCCTCTGGACCGACCAACATCCAGACAGCCATCATGGAATACCAGGGCATCGTCCAGAACGGTGGCTGGCCTGAGGTCAATTCCGGCCAGACCCTGCGTCTCGGCGTCAATGATCCGGCCGTGCAGCAGCTGCGCCAGCGTCTGATGATTTCCGGCGACCTGTCGCGTCAGGCCGGTATCTCGTCGGCATTCGACAGCTATGTCGATGGCGCGGTCAAGCGCTTCCAGTCGCGTCACGGCCTGCCTGCCGACGGCGTTCTTGGCGAATTCTCGGTCAAGGCGCTGAATATTCCGGCCCGCACGCGTCTGTCGCAGCTCGAAACCAACCTCATCCGCCTGCAGTCGATGTCGGGCGATCTCGGCAGCCGATACATGATGGTCAACATTCCGGGCGCCTATGTGGAAGCCGTGGAAAACGATCGCGTGGCGTTGCGTAACACCGCCGTTGTCGGCCGTATCGACCGACCGACCCATGTCATCAATTCCAAGGTCTATGAGGTCATCCTCAATCCTTACTGGACAGCACCACGCTCGATCATCGTCAAGGATATCGTGCCCCTGATGCGCAAGGACCCGACATATCTGACCCGCAACCAGATCCGTCTCTTCGACGGTCGCGGTCAGGAAGTTGCACCGGAAACGGTCGATTGGCATGCGGAAAAGGCGCCGAACCTGATGTTCCGCCAGGATCCGGGCAAGATCAACGCCATGGCGTCCACCAAAATCAACTTCCACAACCCGAACAATGAATACATGCACGACACGCCCCAGCAGGGCCTGTTCAACAAGCTCATTCGTTTCGAATCCTCGGGCTGCATGCGTATCCAGAACGTCCGCGATCTCAATGCCTGGCTTCTGCGCGACACGCCCGGCTGGTCGCGTCAGGAAATGGAACGCGTCATCGCCACACGCCAGAACACGCCGATCAAGCTGGCGCAGGAAGTGCCGGTCTATATCGTCTACATCACCGCATGGTCAGCCAAGGACCGTGTCGTGCAGTTCCGCGACGATATCTATCAGCAGGACGGCAGCCAGGAACTGGCCTTGCAGACCACGACCGGCGTCGAGCAACGCCAGGGTGCGCTGACCGAAAGCGATATGCTGCCGCAATAATCGGTCGCCGATATTTGCCAATCGTCAGGCGCCCTTCCGTTTTTGCGGGAGGGCGTTTTGATTTTCGGCAGGGCTGACGGCAAAGATATGCACCGCCAATCGTCATCAGGCCTGCAAATGTCGTTCACCGTATTGCCCTGATGTCGCCAGCCCGCTAATACGCCTGACATCGCTTGCCCACCCCTTCGAGGAGCTTTGCATATGTCGACGACCGACGTTTTCTTTTCCCGCCCGCTGGCCGAAACCGATCCTGAAATCTTTGGCGCAATCGGCAAGGAGCTCGGTCGTCAGCGTCATGAGATCGAGCTGATCGCCTCGGAAAACATCGTCTCGCGCGCCGTGCTCGAAGCCCAGGGCTCGATCATGACCAACAAGTATGCCGAGGGCTATCCGGGCAAGCGCTATTACGGCGGCTGCCAGTTCGTCGATATCGCCGAAGAACTCGCCATCGAGCGTGCCAAGAAACTGTTCGGCGTCAACTTCGCCAACGTCCAGCCGAACTCGGGTTCGCAGATGAACCAGGCCGTGTTCCTGGCGCTGCTGCAGCCGGGCGACACGTTCATGGGCCTCGACCTCAACTCGGGTGGTCACCTGACCCACGGTTCGCCGGTCAACATGTCCGGCAAATGGTTCAACGTCGTCTCCTACGGCGTGCGCGAAGGCGACAACCTGCTCGACATGGATGAAGTCGCCCGCAAGGCCGAAGAAACCAAGCCCAAGCTGATCATTGCCGGCGGCACCGCCTATTCCCGTATCTGGGACTGGAAGCGTTTCCGCGAGATCGCAGACTCGGTCGGCGCCTACCTGATGGTCGACATGGCGCACATTGCCGGTCTCGTTGCCGGTGGCCAGCACCCGTCGCCGTTCCCGCATTGCCACGTTGCCACCACCACGACCCACAAGTCGCTGCGTGGCCCGCGCGGTGGCGTGATCCTCACCAATGACGAGGATCTGGCAAAGAAGTTCAATTCGGCCGTTTTCCCCGGCCTGCAGGGCGGCCCGCTCATGCACATCATCGCCGCCAAGGCCGTTGCCTTCGGTGAAGCGCTGCAGCCTGATTTCAAGGATTACGCGGCCCAGATCGTCAAGAACGCCAAGGCACTGTCGGAAACGCTGGTGGCCGGCGGCCTCGACATCGTCTCGGGCGGCACCGACAACCACCTGATGCTGGTCGACCTGCGCAAGAAGAACGCCACCGGCAAGCGCGCCGAAGCTGCTCTCGGTCGCGGTTACATCACCTGCAACAAGAACGGCATCCCGTTCGATCCTGAAAAGCCCTTCGTCACCTCCGGCGTCCGCCTCGGCACGCCGGCCGGCACGACGCGCGGTTTCAAGGAAGCCGAGTTCCGCGAGATCGGCAATCTCATCGTCGAGCTTCTGGATGGCCTCAAGGTCGCCAATTCCGACGAGGGCAATGCTGCCGTCGAAGCCGGTGTGCGCGAGAAGGTCATGAAACTGACCGAACGCTTCCCCATGTACCCGTACATGTAATTTTGAGGACTGATCGCGAATGCGCTGCCCCTTTTGCGGATCCGAAGACACGCAGGTGAAGGATAGCCGCCCGGCGGAGGATGCAACATCCATCCGCCGGCGTCGTATCTGCCCGGATTGCGGCGGACGTTTCACAACGTTCGAACGCGTGCAGCTGCGCGAGCTGATGGTCGTCAAGAAAGCCGGCCGCAAGGCCCTGTTCGACCGCAACAAGCTGGTGCGGTCGTTCCAGATCGCACTGCGCAAACGTCCGGTCGATCCCGACCGCATCGAACGCGCCGTGTCCGGCATTGTCCGGCGTCTCGAAAGCTCCGGCGAAGCGGAAATCTCGTCGGAAGAAATCGGCCTGCAGGTCTTGGAAGCACTCAAGAGCCTCGATGACGTGGCCTTCGTGCGTTACGCCTCGGTCTATCGCGATTTCTCGCATGCCGAGGATTTCGAAAAGGTCATCGCCGAGATCAACGCAAAGATCGGCCGCGACAGCGTCGTGGATCCCTGATCGTGACGGCCGGCGCGAACAGCGAGGCCGAAGCGACATCGGCCGATGATCGCCGCTTCATGGAAGAAGCGATCCGGTTGTCGCGCAGGCACACCGGCCTCACCGAAACCAACCCTTCCGTCGGCTGCGTCATCGTCAGGGATGGCGCGATCGTCGGCTCGGCGGTTACCGCAATCGGTGGCCGGCCGCATGCCGAAACCCAGGCCATCGCCGTTGCGGGCGAGAAGGCGAGGGGGGCAACCGCCTATGTGACGCTGGAACCCTGCGCCCATTGGGGCCGCACGCCGCCCTGCGCCAATGCGCTGGTCGATGCCGGCGTCGCCCGCGTCGTCGTCGCCGTCACCGATCCCGATCCGCGCGTCGCGGGGCAGGGGCTGAAAATACTCTCCGATGCCGGAATTACGGTCGAAACCGGATTGCTGGAGGAAGAGGGCAGGCGGGCGCTTGCCGGTTACCTCATGCGCCAGACGAACGGCCGGCCCTATGTCACTCTCAAGCTTGCTGTTTCCGCCGATGGCATGCTCGGTCGCCGCGGCGAGGAAATCTCCATTACCGGCCCGGAGGTACGTACCGAGGTTCACCATCTGCGCGCCGAAAACGACGCCATCCTTGTCGGCATCGGCACGATACTGTCCGACGATCCGGAACTGACGGTGCGCATTCCGGGCCTGGAGGATCGCTCGCCGGTCCGCATCGTGCTTGATCGGGACGGACGGTTTCCGCAGACATCGCGGTTGGCGCAGACAGCGGACGTGGTGCCGGTGATCGTGGCCGCTGTGGGCGGGTTACCCCTCTCTGGCCTGTTGTCGGAAGGTGCCGTCGATGAGCTGGGCAACCACTCCCGATCATGTCGATGCGAGGATCACGATCAGTCTGCCAAAGGCCCCTCCCAACCCTCCCCACAAGGGGGAGGGCTTAACCCAGTCGCGCCTGATATGCCCCATTCGGGCAGCACGGCCCCGCACGTCTTCTCCCCCCTTGTGGGGGAGATGGCCGGCAGGCCAGAGGGGGACTTTGTCGGCGACGGCAATGGCATGGCACCGATCACCCACCTGCACGCCGCCACTCTCACATCCCTTTTGCAAACCCTCGCCACCCGCGGTATCTCCACGCTGCTCGTCGAAGGTGGTGCCACGGTCGCCAGCGCCTTCCTCGCGGAAAATCTCGTCGATCGCATCGTCCTTTATGTAAGCGACACGATCGTCGGTGAAGGTGGTCTTGAATCGCCGCTGACGCCATCCGATATCCCGGCCAGCTTCATGTCTCTCGGCAGCGCCCCGGTCGGGGCCGATCGCCGCTTCGAATACGAAAGGTCCGCCTGATGTTCACTGGTATCGTTACCGATGTTGGCACCGTCTCCGCTGTCACACCGATGGATGAAGGTGTGAAACTGCGCATCGATACCGTCTATGATCCCAAGACCATCGATATGGGCGCGTCGATTTCTCACGCGGGCGTCTGCCTCACCGTCACCGGTCTTCCGGGCGAGGGCAGCAACGAGCGCTGGTTCGAGGTCGAGGCATGGGAAGAGGCGTTGCGCCTGACCACCATCGCCTCATGGAACCAGGGTACGAAGGTCAATCTGGAGCGCGCGCTCAAGATCGGTGACGAACTCGGCGGCCATATTGTCTCCGGCCATGTCGATGGCACCGCCGAAATTCTCTCGGTCGAATCGGAAGGCGAAGCCGTACGTATCCGTCTGCGCGCGCCCGAGCATCTGGCTCGGTTCGTGGCTCCAAAGGGTTCCGTCGCGCTGGATGGCACGTCGTTGACGGTGAATGCCGTCAATGGCGCTGATTTCGACATCCTCCTCATCCGCCACACGCTCGGCGTCACCAGTTGGGGCGAGCGCAAGGCCGGCGACCGTGTGAATTTCGAGGTCGATACCATGGCGCGTTACGCTGCCCGTCTGGCGGAGTTCCCGCAGCCTCAGCCGCAGTCTTAAACGTCAGCTTCTGCCTCCTCCGGAACTTATCGCGTCGCCGGTCGTTACGGGTGACTTCGCCAAGGAGGAGGCAAGTATGAAGCTGGTTCTGATTTCCACGTCCATGGCTGTGGCGCTTTTGGCTGTCGCCGCCACCTATATCTTGCCATCCATGCCCGGTGCCGCGAAATCGCGGGATTACGCGCAGTCAAGCTTTACATCTCCCGTCAGAAACTGAGTATTATTCCGATTGAACATTCGCCTGCAACCATTGGGTGGCAGGATTTTTGCTGTTATTTCTACAAGAGATTGCGATATTCCGAAAATATCTCGTAAGTGACTATATGTATTGATAAAATTAATGCTTATGAATTTTCGTTTAATCAAATTTAAACCACGCTCTGACTAGTTATAGTGTCGGCAGTAAGGGGATTAGGGTCGCGATGTATGCGATAGCGGCTGCCATGCAAGCAATTTTCATCGACAGATCTTCCTGAAATCGGCCGCTCCCTGCGTGGCCGGGCGTGGTCGTCTGTGCGCCATTCGGAACCCGCCATGTTGCAATATCTCGATAATGCAAAGATCCGCACCAAGATCGTTGCGCTGATCGCCCTGATGGGCGTTATCGCCTTCGCCGGCCTCGCCTATGTCAGTGCCCAGTTCAGGGATGCAGACACGCGTTACACGAATTTCATCAGCCACGAGAGCATGGCCGCGACGCTCAACGCACGCGCTACCGGTGGTCTGCTGCAGATGGGCTTTCAGCTCGGCCTCATGCTGGTCAACGATCCGGCTTCGCCTGAATTCGCCGCTGCGGTCAAGAAATACCAGGGCGACTTCGTCCTGATGAAGGAACGCGTCAACAAGACGGCCGAACTGGTGCCGACGCGCGGTCCGGCAGTCGCTGCCATGTTGAAGGCGGTGGATGAATTCGACCAGATGGGAAAGCGCGTTATCGAACTCGCGCAGGCCGGTCAGACGGTGCAGGCCCGTACCGTCATGCGTGAAGCAGGCGCCAAGGTCATGGCGACACTGCCGCTGTTTGCCAATGGCAACGATGAATTGATGAAGGCAGTCGATGCCGGCACCGCCGAGCTGCATGGCGAAACCGGCGCCACCATCACGACCGGTCTTGTTTCTCTCGGTCTCGCCATCGTGGCCGTTGTCCTGTTCGGCCTCTATATCGCCACTGTCAGCATCGTCGGCCCGATCAATCGTCTGAATGCCCGCATGGTGTCGCTGTCCGAAGGTGATACCGCCGCTGAAATTCCGGGCGAAGGCCGGAAGGATGCCGTTGGCCAGATGGCCAAGGCCGTGTCCATTTTCCGTGGCCAGGCACTTGAAAGCGCCCGCCTGACCCGCGAAGCCGATGCCGGCCGCAGCCAGTCGGAACAGGAAACCCGCGCCCGCGACGCCGCCAAGGCCAAGGATGCCGCCGACACCAAAATTGCGGTCGATGCGCTGGCGCTTGGGCTGCAGCGTCTGTCGGATGGCGATGTCGCCTATCGCATCAACCAGCCGTTCGTCGATCACCTCGACATGCTGCGCGGCAATTTCAACGGCTCGCTGGAAAAACTGCAGGCGACACTGAAGACGGTTGGCGGCAATGCCACGGCCATCTCCTCGGGTGCCGACGAAATCCGCTCTGCCGCCGACGATCTGGCCAAGCGCACGGAAAAGCAGGCAGCCTCGTTGGAAGAAACAGCTGCAGCCCTTGAGGAAATCACCACCACCGTACGCGATAGCGCCAAGCGTGCTGAAGAAGCCGGCGTGCTGGTCGAGAAGGCCCGCACCGAAGCCGAACGTTCCGGTGACGTCGTCCGCAAGGCGGTTTCCGCCATGGAAGAAATCGAAACCTCCTCCAGTGAAATCTCCAGCATCATCGGCGTCATCGACGATATCGCCTTCCAGACCAACCTGCTGGCTCTGAACGCCGGCGTCGAGGCCGCACGGGCAGGGGAAGCCGGCAAGGGATTTGCCGTTGTCGCCCAGGAAGTTCGCGAGCTTGCCCAGCGTTCTGCCACTGCCGCCCGCGAGATCAAGGTGCTGATCGGCAAGTCGGGCAACCACGTCCGCACCGGTGTCGATCTGGTTGGTGAAACCGGCGAAGCGCTGGAAGCCATTCAGGACGAGGTCAAGGAAATCTCCACGCTGGTGCGCGCCATCATCGAGGCCGCGCGCGAACAGGCCACCGGCATTCAGGAGATCAACACCTCCATCAATGCCATGGACCAGAGCACCCAGCAGAATGCCGCGATGGTGGAGGAATCCAACGCCGCCAGCCACGGCCTCGCCAGCGAAGCCGCAGCACTCACGCATCTGCTCGGCCAGTTCAACCTCGGCAGCGGTGCGGCCGCTACACCGCAGGCCGCATCGCATGCCTCGCGCCCGGTCGCATCTCCCGCCCGCCAGATGGTCAACAATCTGGCGCGTCGCGTTTCCGGCGGTAGGGCAGCTGTCGCCGCCGCGCCCTCTGGCGATGCCTGGGAAGAATTTTGATAAGGACTTTTCACAAGCGATTTTGAATAACGCAAAAGGCCGGACGATCGCTCGTCCGGCCTTTTATTTTTTAAGAAATGCCAGAAGCTTAGTGGGCGCCGGCCAGAATGTTGCAAAGGCCTTCGCGCACGATTTTCTTGTCGGTTACCTGACCGGCCTGAATGTCGAAAATGGCATCGACGCGCACATTGGCGCCCTGCTGGCGAGCAACAACCCGCAGCGTCTGGATGCGGCCGGAACCGGTGGTTTCCTGAAAGGCGTTGATTGAGGACAGGCCCTTATCGATCTTCACGCCGTCAAATCCTTCGGCGGATACGGCCTGCGCCAGCTTCTGCAGCATGGCCGGCGCCTTCGCCTTCGGAAACACTTCGAAAGTGCGGTAGCTCATCGCCGACAGCATCGGCACGCCGCTGACCTTGAAATTCGTGTCGCAGGTGGCAGCACTGGCGGCTCCCGCCATCAAACCTGCTGCTGCCAGCGAAAGGCAAAAAAGTCTCATTTCCCAACCCCGTGATCAAAACAATGCATAACGGTCGGGGAAACTAGGAGAACATGTCGGTTCTGCAAGCCGTATTTCTTGCACATTGACAAATAGGGGAAGAATACCCTGCCGGACGGGCAGGGTATCAAGGTAATATCAGGCGTCGGCGCTATCTTTATTTTCCAGCGCCACGCGCACCAGGCGGCAGTTTTCGTCTTCGTTGGACAACAGCGTCACCGGATCGACCATGCCGAAAGCGACGCCAAGGCCATTGGCCGCAGCCCAGCCCCAGTTGTCCTGCGCCATCTGCAACAGGCGAGGGCCTTCGCTGGTGATACAAGTCCTTGCCGCATCCATCAGCTCAGGCGTTGGCAGCCGATCGCTCAACTCCGCCTGCAACGGTGTGACGACGAAGATGGCGAAGAGGTAGCTGATGAAGTCGGACAATCAAATCTCCTGAGGGTTTTCCGGTAACTGGGGATTCGATAATGACTGCACAAGTATGACAGATAGCTGACCTTGCTGGACCGATCGGCTCTTTACTGCGTCTTCTCGCCTCATTAATCCCCCTTGCGGCGGCCCCGCAAGCGGAGTATCAGCCGCCGATAAAATAAGCGTCGAAACGGCCGGCAAACCGTAAAACGTCCTTGCCCTGAAACCGTGTCGCAACCGGCGTCCTGGAGCGCCTTCCTGTCATGAATAAAACAGCGGCTTCGGCCGTCGGCGGCAACGCCGTTCTGGTCGGCATCTCCCTGATGCTCGTCGGCATTCTCATGTTCGCCTTGAACGACGCCATGGGCAAATGGCTGGTTGCCAGCTTTTCCGTGGGACAGGTCCTGCTGATGCGCTCGTTCGGCGCCTTTTTCGTGCTCGGCCCGATGCTCGCCCGCCGTCCGCTCTCCTCCCTGGTCACGGTTGAGAAGCCGCATCTGCAGCTTGCCCGCGTCGTCATGGCGACGGCTGATACCGGCCTGTTTTATGCCGCAGTGGTCTATCTGCCGCTCGCCGATGTCATGACCTTCTACATGGCCGGCCCGATCTATGTGGCGGCAATCTCGCATTTCCTGCTGGGTGAACGTATCGGCTGGCGCCGCTGGCTGGCCGTTACCATCGGTTTTATCGGTGTTCTGGTCGCGCTGCGCCCGTCGGAAGCGATGCTGTCCTGGCCGTCCATTTTTGGTCTGGTCGGCAGCCTGTCATTCGCGCTGTCCATGGTGCTCGGCCGCGTTTTGCGCTCCACCTCCGATACCACGCTCGTCACCTGGCAGACACTCGGCTGCCTCGTCACCGGTGCTGTTCTTTGTATCGGCACCTGGGTTCCGTTCAGTCTGGAACAGCTGCTCGCCCTGCTTCTGCTCGGCGTGGTGTCCTGCTCGGCGCATCTGATGATCACCCGCTCGCTGAAACTGGCACCGGCCTCGGTTCTGGCACCGCTGCAATATACGCTGCTGCTCTGGGCTATCGTATTCGGCTGGGCGTTTTTTGGGGAGTTTCCCGAGATACACACACTCGTGGGTGCCGCCATCATCGTGCTTTCCGGCCTGTTCATCTTCCACCGCGCCAAGGTGAAGGACGAGCAGCCGCTGGTGCCCAACAATTCCAGCCACGGCTGAGGGCGGAGCCCCGGCCGGTTGCAATTTCCTGTGGTTTTTGCGCCGGCCATCTTTCAACCGTCGCCGGTACGGACCAAAACACCGGCATGGCCAAGCTCTATTTCCACTACGCGACGATGAATGCCGGCAAGTCGACCATGCTCTTGCAGGCCTCCTACAATTACCGGGAGCGCGGCATGCGCACGGTGATTTTCATCGCCGCCTTCGATGATCGCGCCGGAACCGGCAAGGTGGCGTCGCGCATCGGCCTGTCGTCTGAAGCCATCCCTTTCCGCGCCAGCGACGATCTTTACGCCCAGATCGAGGTGATGCACGGCCAAGAGCCTATCACTTGCGTTTTCATCGATGAGGCGCAGTTCCTGTCGGCCGAGCAGGTGTGGCAGCTTGCCCGCGTGTCGGATCGTATCGGCATTCCGGTGATGGCCTATGGCCTGCGCACCGATTTTCAGGGCAAGCTTTTTCCCGGTTCGCACGAACTGCTGGCGATCGCCGACGAGCTGCGCGAAGTCCGCACCATCTGCCATTGTGGCCGCAAGGCGACGATGGTCGTGCGCGTCGGTGCGGATGGCGAGGTGGTGCGAGAAGGCGCGCAGGTGGAAGTCGGCGGCAATGACCGTTACGTCTCGCTCTGCCGCCGCCACTGGGAAGAAAAGATGAGCGGCGAATAGACCGGCAAAGTTTCAGCCTTCCAGTTCATGCCGTTCAGCCCGCGCATCGAGCGCCTCGGCAGCGGCCCGTAAAAACGCTGTCCGGCGATCATCGGCAGCAACCTGCGGCCCCGGCTGAATTTCATCGCGGATACTTTCCATGAAGCCCAGATGGTCGAAAGTATCGGAAGCAATATTGACATCGACCTCGTCCAGATAGTGGGACAAAAACGGCTCCAGCGAGAGGTTCTTGTCCTTCTGGTATCTCAGCGCCATCTCGCGAGCGAGTTTGACCATTTGTACATGCGGGCCAAGTTTGGCACTCATCCAGGAAATCTCCTTCGGTGTTGTCATTCGGTGCGACTGTGGGCTTTAGAAGAATGTCAGTCGACCGCATTTGTTTCTAGTGCCGCGTTGATGAAGGACAAGTCTTGCGCATTCACGGATGGCGGGCAATCGATAACGGTTGCGACAACTGCGTTTTGACCATGGATTGCGCAGGATCGATGGCTGGAGTTTGTAAAATGACTGCCTTCCTCCCTCACGCTGCCGTCACGCGCCAGATCACATCCCCGACATCATCCGCCATCAGCACCGCGCCATCGGCGGCCAGCGCCACGCCGACCGGGCGGCCATAGGAGTATTTTTCGTCGGGCGAGAGAAAATCGCTCAGAATGTCGCGCGGCAGGCCGACCGGCTTGCCGTTTTCGAAGGCGACGAAGGCCAGCTTGTAGCCGGAAAGTTTCGATCGGTTCCACGAGCCGTGCTGGCCGATCGCCATGCCCGACGGAAAGCCCGGCAATGTTCCTTCCGGCAGCCAGCAAAGCCCCAGCGACGCCGTGTGCCCGCCCAGCGCATAGTCGGGCTGCAGCGCTGCGGCCACCTTTGCGGTGTCCTGCGGCACGCGGTCGTCCACCACCCGGTCCCAGTAACAGAAGGGCCAGCCGTAAAAGCCGCCGTCACGCACCGATGTCAGATAGTCGGGCGGCGTCTCGTCACCCAGCCCGTCGCGCTCGTTGACGACGGTCCAGAGCATGCCGCTCTCGGGCTCAAACGCCATGCCGACGGGATTGCGCAGGCCACCGGCAAAAATGCGCGATTGGCCTGTTGCGAGATCGTATTCGTGAATGCAGGCGCGGTTTTCTTCCACCGCCATGCCGCCATCCGCGATATTTGTCAGTGATCCGACGGCCACGTAAAGCTTGGTCCCATCCTGGCTGACGATCAGATTGCGCGTCCAGTGCCCGCCGGGCACCAGATCCATCAGCTTTTTGCCGGCCTGTGTGATCTTTGTGGCGCCCGCCTCGTAAGGGTAGGCCAGCAGCGCATCGCTGGCGCCGACATAAAGTGTCTCGCCGACCAGCGCGATGCCAAAAGGCTGCCGCACGTTCTCGATATAGGCAAAACTTTGCTCGGCCACGCCGTCGCCATCGGCATCGCGCAGCAGCGTCACCCGGTTGGCGCTTTCGCCGGCAGCGCCCGCCCGCTGCATTGTCGCCGACATCGCATGTTCGAACAGGCCGCGTGGCGTGCCCCGCTCGCCCATCGATTCCGCCACCAGCACATCGCCATTGGGCAGGACATGCATATTGCGCGGATGCACCAGACCGCGCGCAAACGCGTTGACCTTCAACCCCTTGGCGGCCGTCGGCTTGTGGTCGCCTTCCCAGCCCCTGGCGGTCGGCATTTTCAGCGTCGGTATCTTGCCCTGCGGCTTGGCGACCGGAATGGCCGGCGTCGTGCCGTAGACCGGCTGCCGCAAGCCATCGCCCGAATGGCGAATGGCCACGGCGCATTGGCCGACAAGAGCGACAAAACGGGCAAAAAGAGAAGGTTCGGCCATGGGTTGCCTCAGGATTTGCGGAGAAACATAGGTCGGAGCCGGAAGCTAATGCCTTTTTCCGGGCATAACCAGAGGATGGGGAGAATTATCACCAGGGGCGGACGCCGCTCCGTTCGAAGCCACATCGAATGCGCTTGCCAACCGTCTTGCCAAAGCGCAAGCATGCAGAGAGTACGGGGCAGCCATGGCTAAAAAGGCTTGCCAATCAGCGTGTGACATGGTTTGACCCGGCCAATTCGCGGCGCGCGTGCGTCGCCTTCATTATCAGGACATCGCAAATGCCTACGGAAAACCCTCATCTTCTGATCGTCGAGGCGCGTTTTTACGACGACATGGCCGATGCGCTGCTCGATGGCGCCACCACTGCCATCACCGCTGCCGGCGCCACCTATGATGTGATCACCGTTCCCGGTGCGCTCGAAATCCCGCCGGCGATTGCCATGGCGCTCGATGCAGCTGAAAACGACGGCAAGTTCTACGACGGCTTTGTCGCGCTCGGCATGGTCATTCGTGGTGAGACCTACCATTTCGATATCGTTGCCAACGAATCCTCGCGTGCGCTGATGGATCTGGCCGTGTCGGAATCGCTCGCCATCGGCAACGGCATCATGACCGTTGAAAACGATGAGCAGGCCTGGGCCCGCGTGCGCCGTTCGGACAAGGACAAGGGTGGTTTTGCCGCCCGCGCCGCACTCACCATGATCGCCCTGCGCGAAAAGCTGGCGGGCTGATACGATGGCACGTGATCTCGACCAGCCGGTCAAGCCGGCAAACCAGCGCGGCGCTGCCCGTCTTGCCGCCGTTCAGGCGCTTTACCAGATGGATATCGGCGGCACCGGCGTGCTCGAAGTCGTCGCCGAATACGAGGCGCACCGCCTCGGCCAGGAACTCGACGGCGATACCTACCTGAAGGCCGATGCTTCGTGGTTCCGCTCCATCGTCGCCGGCGTCGTCCGCGATCAGGAAAAGATCGACCCGATGCTGCGTTCCGCGCTTCAGGAAGACTGGCCGCTGTCGCGTCTCGATTCGACCCTGCGCGCCATGCTGCGTGCCGGCACGTTCGAATTGATCGAACGCAAGGACGTTCCAGTCGCGGTCATCGTAACGGAATATGTCGAAATCGCTCAGGCCTTCTTCGAGGGTGAAGAACCCAAGATCGTCAACGCGGTTCTCGATCGTCTCGCAAAACAGATCCGGGGCGACACCAGAAAGTAACGGGGAAGAAAAAGATGGATGCGTCTGGGGCAACCGGTAGTTCGCATGGTCTCGAAGGCCAGCTGAAAACCGCCAGACGCAACGTTTTCATTCTCTCCGGTACACAGGCCATTCTCGGCTCCATTGCGCCGCTGACGATTTCGATCGGCTCGCTTGCCGGTTATCAGCTGTTGAGCCTCGACAAGTCGCTGGCGACGCTGCCGGTCACCGGCTTCAATATCGGTACGCTGCTCGGCGCTGTGCTGATCGCCATTCTCGCCCGCCGCCTCGGCCGGCAGCATGCCTTCATGTTCGGTGCTATCATCGGTGCCATGGGTGGCGCGCTTGCCACCGTTGCCCTGTTGCGCGGCGATTTCTGGCTGTTTGCCGCAGCGCTGACGCTGATCGGCACCTGCGGCGGCTTTACCCAGAAAATCCGCTTTGCCGCTGCCGATGCTTCGCCGTCCTTTTTTAAGGCCAAAGCGATCTCGTGGATTCTCGGGGCAGGGGTCGTCTCCGCCGTCATAGGTCCGCAACTGGCCATCTGGGCCAAGGATATCTTTGAGCCCTTCACCTTCGCCGGCACCTTTCTCGCCATCGTGCCGCTGGCGATTCTGTCGATCGGCATTCTGTTTTTCCTGAAGCTTCCGGCGCCTACAGCCCCGTCAGGCCATGCCGAACAGGCCCGTCCGCTGCGGCAGATCGTCGCCACGCCGCGCTTCCTCACCGGCATGCTTTGTGGCATCGGCACCTATTCGCTGATGAATTTCGTGATGATCGGCGCACCGCTCGCCATGGTCATCGGCTGCGGTTTCCCCACCGAAATGGCCACACTCGGCATTCAGTGGCATGTGCTTGCCATGTTCGCGCCAAGCTTTTTCACCGGCATGCTGATCTCCCGTTTCGGTGCGGAAAAGCTGGTCATCGCCGGGCTTTTCATCCTCATGGCCTGTGCGGTTGTCGCCCATATGGGCGTTGAGCTGTGGAATTTCTGGGCCGCATTGGTGCTGCTGGGCGTGGGCTGGAACTTCGGCTTTATCGGCTCGACCGCCATCGTCGCCTCCAGTTATCGCCCGTCGGAAGCCGACAAGGTGCAGGGGTTTCACGATATCGTCCTGTTCGCCGCCGTGGCACTTGCCTCGTTTTCCTCCGGCAAGGTTTTCACCGCCTTTGGCTGGTCGGTCATGAACCTCGCCATCTGGCCGGTGGCAATCGCCTGCCTGTTTCTGGTTCTCAACCTTCTGAGGCTACAGCGCCGCCAGCCGGCCTGAACTGTCCCGGCATCGCAGTCAGCGCCTGCCTGACGATCATCAACGACATCACAGCCTGCTCGACCTCGCATGACGCATCCGCTCCCGGACGGTTGTGCACGAGGGCTTGACGCACCTTCGCGCGCACAGCAATCTCCCGGTCGCGCTGCTTTGCCGTCCTTGGGAGGGGAGGGTGCAGCGACCGGGCGTTTCTGCCCGCCATACCTATGCATATTTGGCGTTGCGTTTTTTGGAGAGGAAAAACGAATGACAGTGCTTACAGGGGTAATCATCTGCGGATTTCTATCGATCGTCTACGCCGTCTGGGCGACACGATCGGTTCTCGCCGCAGATCAGGGCAATGCCCGCATGCAGGAAATCGCAGGTTATATTCGCGAAGGCGCACAGGCCTATCTCACCCGCCAGTACATCACCATCGGCATTGTCGGCGCCGTCGTCACCGTTGCCGTCTGGCTGCTTTTGACCGGCCTTGCCGCTTTCGGCTTCGTCATCGGTGCCGTGCTGTCGGGTGCTGCCGGCTTTATCGGCATGCATGTCTCGGTGCGCGCCAACGTCCGCACCGCGCAGGCATCGTCCGTCAGCCTTGCCGCCGGCCTCGACATCGCCTTCAAATCCGGTGCCATCACCGGCATGCTTGTGGCGGGGCTCGCCCTTCTCGGCGTCTCCATCTATTTTGCCATCCTGACGGCGGGCCTCGGGCATGAACCCGGTTCGCGCACCGTCATCGATGCACTCGTTTCGCTCGGCTTCGGCGCGTCGCTGATTTCCATCTTTGCCCGCCTCGGCGGCGGCATTTTCACCAAGGGCGCGGATGTCGGCGGCGATCTCGTCGGCAAGGTCGAAGCCGGTATTCCGGAAGACGATCCGCGCAACCCGGCCACCATCGCCGATAACGTCGGCGACAATGTCGGCGATTGCGCCGGCATGGCGGCCGACCTGTTCGAGACCTATGCCGTCACCGTCGTCGCCACCATGGTTCTGGCTGCGATCTTCTTCACCGGCACGCCGACGCTTGGTGCCGCCATGCTTTATCCGCTGGCCATCTGCGCGGTCTGCATCCTGACCTCGATCGTCGGCACGTTCTTCGTGCGCCTCGGCCCCAACGGCTCGATCATGGGCGCTCTTTACAAGGGCCTGATCGCAACCGGCCTGCTGTCGATTGCAGGCCTTGCGGCCGCCACTGCCGTCACCGTCGGCTGGGGTTCGATCGGCACCGTCGCCGGTCAGGATATTACCGGCGGCAACCTGTTCGTCTGCGGCATTATCGGCCTGATCGTCACGGCACTGATCGTGGTGATTACCGAATATTATACCGGCACCAACAAGCGCCCGGTCAATTCCATCTCGCAGGCGTCGGTCACCGGTCACGGCACCAACGTTATTCAGGGGCTTGCCGTGTCGCTCGAATCGACAGCACTGCCGGCCATCGTCATCTGCGGTGGCATCATAGCCACCTACCAGTTCGGCGGCCTGTTCGGTACCGGCATCGCCGTTACCACCATGCTCGGCCTTGCCGGCATGATCGTTGCGCTCGACGCCTTTGGCCCGGTCACCGACAATGCCGGCGGCATCGCCGAAATGTCTGGCCTGCCGCCGGAAGTGCGCAAGGCAACCGATGCGCTCGATGCGGTCGGCAACACCACCAAGGCTGTCACCAAGGGATATGCCATCGGCTCAGCCGGTCTCGGCGCGCTCGTCCTGTTCGCCGCCTATTCCAACGACCTGCAGTTCTTCGCCGCCAATCCGTCGCAATATCCGTATTTCGAGGGCATTGGCGACATTTCCTTCAGTCTGTCCAACCCTTACGTCGTCGCCGGCCTCATCTTCGGCGGCCTCATTCCCTACCTGTTCGGCGGCATCGCCATGACGGCGGTGGGAAAAGCGGCGAGCTCGATCGTCGAGGAAGTCCGTCGCCAGTTCCGCGAAAAGCCGGGCATCATGCAGGGCACGGAAAAGCCGGATTATAGCCGTGCCGTCGATCTTCTGACGCGGGCCGCCATTCGCGAGATGATCATCCCGTCGCTGCTGCCGGTTCTCGCACCCGTTGTCGTGTATTTCGGCGTGCTTCTGATCTCCGGCTCCAAGGCTTCGGCCTTTGCCGCCCTCGGCGCCTCGCTGCTCGGCGTCATCGTCAACGGCCTGTTCGTGGCGATCTCGATGACCTCGGGTGGTGGCGCCTGGGACAACGCCAAGAAAAGCTTCGAGGATGGTTTTGTCGACAAGGACGGCCAGCGCCACCTGAAAGGCTCCGATGCCCACAAGGCTTCGGTGACTGGCGATACGGTCGGTGACCCTTATAAGGATACAGCGGGTCCGGCCGTCAATCCGGCGATCAAGATCACCAACATCGTCGCTCTTCTCCTGCTGGCAATCCTCGCCCACTGAACAGCGAATCGAAAACACAAAAAAGCCCGCGAACCATATGGTTTCGCGGGCTTTTCCTTGAAGCTTCAAGCCGTGGTTACGGCTGTGCCTGCTGGAATATGTTGCGGGCAGCGGCTGCGGCTGCACCCGGTCCGGAACCGCCGGTCAGCAGCTGCTGCAGGAAGGTCAGATCCTTGCCGCCTGTCGGCGTGGTGCGCGAGATGGTGTCGAACACCTTGCCGTCCTGCATCGTATAGCTGGCGCGGCGATCAACGACGCCATCCTTGTTGAAATAGACGGCAACAACGGTCTGGTCGACCACGCGCGGCTTCATGAAGGCGGCGCTGCGGCGGCGAACCTGAGAGATGTAATAGAAGACTTCGTTGTCGAAGGTTGCCGTGGTCGACGGCGTGCCCATGCTGAGCATGACCTGTTCGCGGCTTGAGCCGACGGGGATCAGATCGAGCGCCTGCTTGTCGACGACATAACCGCTATAGATCGTATCGCCGATACCCGTGGTGCAGCCGGAAAGGCCAAGCGTTGCGATGACGAGCGCGATTGCGGTCTTGTTCATCAGTTTCATGTCGGGCCCGTAAACGCGCTTCTTCACACCAGTCCTCATGTCTTCCACCTCGCCGCAAACCGGCTCCCCTGCTACACACAGCATTGTGGCTATTCCGCGAACAGGACCATAACCTTGGTCGTCCACGGCCACTTGGGTGTCGCTTTGCCGCGTTCCGCTGAACGGCGTTGCAATTCGTGCCTGCTTCGGTAAACCAGCTTTCGTTTGCATGCAACACGGCCGCCATCCGGACGGGCGCTTTTGCTGGCGATGTTTGACGGGATTTCTCATGTTTTTCGGTCTGTTCGGAAAAAACAACCAGAACCGCGCAATTGTCGACCGGCAATATGCGACGCTGACCGCCGCCGCGCGCGATCCGTATTTCTATACCGATCTTGGCGTGCCGGACACCGTCATGGGTCGGTTCGAAATGCTGTCGATCGTGATGATCCTGTTTTTTCGTCGCACCCGGACATCGCCGCGCAGCGGGCAGGAAATCGCGCAGGAAATCGTCGATGCCTTCTTTCAGGATATCGATCATTCCATTCGCGAACTCGGGATCGGCGACCAGGGCGTGCCCAAACGCATGAAAAAACTGGCCGGCATGTTTTATGGTCGTCTTGAAGCCTATGCCGCAGCGCTCGACGCAAAAGACGAGACGGCATTGGCGGAAGCGCTGAGACGGAATATATACCCTGAAACGCAAGAGGGCGCGCCCGCCCCGACGCCTGTGGCCATGGATGGTCTGGCGCGCTGGATGGGCAAGGCAGACGCCGATCTTGCGGCTCTGGATGAACAAGATATTTCCCGTGGAAATGCGCAGTTGCGCAGGCCGGGAAGCGAGGCATGATGCAGAACGATATTCACGAAGAAAAGCCGCCTTTCTCCTACGGCGTCAAGGTTGGTCACGTCTCGACCAATGCCATCTCGGTCAAGGCCGAGGCCGATAATCGCGAGCTGGTTGAACTTGCCAAGGCGTGGAAGGTCGTTTCGGTCGAAGCGCTTTCGGCCGAATTGCAGATCAATCGCTGGAAGCGCGACGGTATCCGCGTCAGGGGCAAGGTGAGCGCCAGACTGACGCAGGAATGCGTGGTGACGCTTGATCCGATCGAAACCAGGATCGAAGAGGAATTTGAGCAGATTTTTGTGCCGGAAGGCTCAAAGCTTGCCCGCGTCGCCACCGGCACGACGGCTGAAATGGTGCTCGATCCCGATGGTCCGGACCTTCCGGAAACCTTTGCCGGCGATACGCTCGACGTTGGCCCCATCATCAGCGAGTTCGTGGCGCTGGCCATTGATCCCTATCCGCGCAAGCAGGGTGCGGAATTTGCCGATCATATCGAAATGGGCGATGAAGAAGTCAGCAAGCGCCCATCGCCCTTCGCTGCCCTGAAAGACTGGAAAAACGGGCAGTAGCGTTTCGCTTTCGACATAATTGAGTTATATGCGAGCCGAAATTTATTGTTTTGGCCGCGATTTCGCCTGAGGCGAAACAGAAGGAAAAAACCAAGCGTGATCAGAATCTCAATCGATGCCATGGGTGGCGATGCCGGACCTTCGGTCGTCATACCGGGCGTCGCCAAGGCGCTCGAGCGTCATCCCGAGGCAATGTTTCTGATTTACGGCCAGAAGGATGTCTGCGAGCCACTTATCGCCCAGCATCCCAAACTGCGCGAAAAATCGGTCTTCCATCATTGCGATGTCGCCGTTGCCATGGACGAAAAGCCGTCAGCGGCTCTGCGTCGCGGCCGCAACGTCTCCAGCATGTGGCGCGCCATCGATGCCGTGAAGCAGGGTGAGGCGGATGTCGCCATCTCGGCCGGCAATACTGGCGCCTTGATGGCGATGGCGAAACTCTGCCTGCGCATGCTCGATGGCGTCGATCGCCCGGCCATCGCCGGCATCTGGCCGACGCTTCGCGGCGAAAGCATCGTGCTCGATATCGGCGCCACCATTGGTGCGGATGCCCAGCAGCTTCTCGATTTCGCCGTCATGGGCGGCGCCATGGCGCGCGCCCTGTTCGAGATCGAGCGCCCGACCGTCGGCTTGCTCAATGTCGGCGTCGAAGAGGTCAAGGGCCAGGAAGATGTCAAGGAAGCCGGTCGCCTGATTCGCGAAGCTGGGTTCACCACCATCGATTATCGCGGTTTCGTCGAGGGCAATGATATCGGCAAGGGCACGGTCGACGTCGTCGTAACCGAAGGCTTTACCGGCAATATCGCTCTCAAGACTGCCGAGGGCACTGCCCGCCAGATCGCCGAACTGCTGCGCGCCGCCATGTCGCGCACGCTGCTGGCCAAGATCGGTTATCTGTTCGCCAAGGGCGCTTTCGATCGCCTTCGCGAAAAAATGGATCCGCGCAAGGTCAATGGCGGCGTCTTCCTCGGCCTGAACGGCATCGTCATCAAAAGCCATGGCGGCACCGATGCGGAAGGTTATGCCGCCGCGATCGACGTCGGTTACGACATGGTCAGAAACGCCCTGAACGAAAAGATCGCGCAGGACTTGAAAACATATCACGCCAAGCATCAGCCCGATCAGGGCCCAGAAGAAGCTGCGTGAGGACAGGACAGAAAGCATGATCCGTTCAGTGGTACGCGGTTTCGGGGCAGCGCTTCCGAAACGGGTTGTCAGCAATGCCGAATTGGAAGGCATGGTCGAAACGTCGGACGAGTGGATCGTTCAGCGCACCGGCATCCGGCAGCGATATCTCGCCGGGGAAGGCGAAACGACCGCTTCGCTCGGCGAGGCAGCGGCCCGCGCCGCCCTCGAGCGCGCCGGCCTGACGGCCGACGATATCGACCTCGTCATCGTCGCCACCTCGACGCCGGACAACACCTTTCCGGCGACTGCCGTCAACATCCAGCACCGCCTCGGCATGACCAAGGGCTATGCCTTCGACGTGCAGGCCGTCTGTACGGGCTTCGTCTACGCCATGGCGACGGCTGATGCGCATTTGCGCGCCGGCCTTGCCAAGCGTGCGCTGGTCATCGGCGCCGAAACATTTTCCCGCATCCTCGACTGGAACGACCGCACCACCTGCGTGCTGTTCGGTGATGGCGCCGGCGCGCTGGTTCTGGAAGCGCAGGAAGGCGAGGGCGCGATTTCCGATCGCGGCGTGCTGACCGCGCATCTGCGCTCTGACGGCTCGCACAAGGATAAGCTCTATGTCGATGGCGGCCCGTCCTCGACAGGCACCGTCGGTCATCTGCGCATGGAAGGCCGCGAAGTCTTCAAATACGCCGTCGGCATGATCACCGACGTCATCGAAGCTGCCTTCGAAGCCACCGGCACGACGGCCGAAACGCTGGACTGGCTGGTGCCGCACCAGGCCAACCGCCGCATCATCGATGGTTCGGCCAAGAAACTCGGCATTCCGGGTGAAAAGGTCGTGGTGACGGTCGATATGCACGGCAATACGTCGGCCGCTTCCATCCCGCTTGCACTCTCCGTCGCCGCCGGTGATGGCCGTATCAAGCAGGGCGATCTGGTCATGCTGGAAGCCATGGGTGGTGGCTTTACCTGGGGTGCCTTGCTCGTCCGCTGGTAATCTGCAGACAGCGCCCCATATGCGTAAAAGAAACGGGAGATACCTTAGCCAAGCGACGGATAAGCGAATGGAAGCAGACGCTTGACCGCCGCCGCCAAGAAACATAAGCTCCCTTCTGCTTTGATAACAATAATTTCTGATGGGCGGGGGTCATGGCCGGTAAGACAGTGACGCGAGCAGATTTGGCGGAGTCGGTTTTTCGCAAGGTCGGGCTCTCTCGGACGGAATCTGCTGAGCTTGTCGAAACCGTCATCGACGAAATCTGCAACGCGATCGTGCGCGGGGAGATGGTAAAACTGTCTTCTTTCGCGACTTTTCAGGTTCGCGCCAAGAACGAGCGTATCGGCCGCAATCCGAAGACGGGTGAAGAAGTGCCGATCTCGCCACGCCGCGTGATGACCTTCAAGGCCTCGAACGTGCTCAAGCAGCGTATTCTCAAAGCCCACACCCAGCGCAAGAACAAGCAGAAGCCTGCCAACCCGGCAGCCTGACCTTCCGCATCTCCTGTGGCAAACGTGAGCGGGTGCTTGAAACCGGGCGCCCGAACCGTTGTTATGTGACGAATCGTGAAACTGCTGCTGCCCCTTTGGTGTATGCGGCATGCCGCCGGAGACGAGCCCCTTGGACAAGAGCCCTGACGCCTTTCGCACCATCAGCGAAGTCGCAGACGATCTCGACCTGCCGCAGCACGTGCTGCGCTTCTGGGAAACCCGTTTTCCGCAGATCAAGCCGATGAAACGTGGCGGCGGGCGCCGTTATTACCGTCCCGACGATATCGATCTTCTGAAGGGCATCCGGCACCTGCTCTATGATCACGGTTATACGATCAAGGGCGTGCAGAAGCTTCTGAAGACAAACGGCAACAAGTTCGTCTCCGCCATCGCATCCGGCGATCTCGCCACGATGGAAGCGATCATGGCGGCGAATGGCGAAAAGGCCGCCGCCGAACCGCGGGTCGCCAATCCCGACGAAGACCAGATTGTCGGCCGCCCCAAGGCCAAGCCGAGCGGTCGCTTCTTCGGTTTCGGCGGGGGAGGCGACGATCTGCCGGAAATCTCCGTCGGCAAGAGTTCCGTCGGCAAGGAAGACCGGGCGCTGCTTCAGGAAGCATTGTTCGACCTTCTCGAATGCAAGCGGCTGCTCGATCAGGTCCGCTGACGGATTTTACAAAAACGGAAGTCTATTTTCGAGTTCACGTGGAGTTCCCGATGGTGTGAACACGTTTTTTTGTTCGTTCACCGCTGGTTCATCGCCAAAAAGCGACCATATCCTCATCAAATAGCTAGGTGAGGAAGATGAAAATGAAAAAACTCGCGATCATCGCCCTGTCTGTTGCAACGGCATTTATGGGTGTCGCACCTGCACAGGCTTTCCCGTCGGTAGCATCTGCGCCTAAGGTTCAGCAGCAGCAGACGACGGATGTTCAGACTGTCCAGTATTGGGGTGACCGGCGTGAATGGCGCCATGGCGGCCGCGGCTGGGATCGTGGTCGTGGCTGGGATCGCGACCGCCGCTGGGACCGCGACCGTCGTTACGGTAACCGCTATTACCGCCGCCATCACCGCAACAACGCGGGTGCCATAATCGGTGGTCTTGCGCTTGGCGCGATCGTCGGCGGCGCCATTGCCAACTCGCAGCCGCGTTATGCACCGGCACCGCGATATTACCAGGGCGCAAGCTCGCACACACAGTGGTGTGCCAACCGCTATCGCTCGTACCGGGCATATGACAACACGTTCCAGCCCTATAACGGCCCGCGCCAGCGGTGCTATTCGCCTTACTGAGGTGAACTCGAATCATCAAAGAAACGGCTCGCGAAAGCGGGCCGTTTTTTTGTGATCAGGATCAGCAACTGAAAACGGTTAGTTGCTTCCGCGGTTCACGAAGAGGATTTTAAAGATTTGAAATTTTGCTGGGGAACATCAAGAGTTTAATTGGTCGGGACGGCAGGATTTGAACCTGCGACCCCTTGACCCCCAGTCAAGTGCGCTACCGGGCTGCGCTACGCCCCGACCTGCCTCTTGCGAGGCAAGACCTCCATAAATGCTCGCCACGATGCACGCAAGAGCAAATCGCCACGATTGCAAATAGTTCAGCGGTAAAGCGGCGCGCGGGTGGCGTTCATCAGCAACTCCTGCTCGGATGCAAATTGCCCAAGCAGCCGTACGAGACGGTTCTCTTCCCTGTCGTCAAGGCGATAGCGCTTGGCGAATTCACTGACGTTCCAGACCTTGCGGACTGTATTGCTTTCGATGGATTGTCCGGAGAGATGTGTGCTCATGAAGTTCCCGCATTTCTTATTGTGATGCGCGGCGTCAACGACGATCCGCGCATTTTGTTCCGGGGAGTTTAGAGCATTTTCGTAAAATGCGGATGACAGCCGTCCAGGCGATCAGTTTTCTTCGACCTTCACGCCGTCCTGTCCGATGCTGAGTTCGACGCCCTTCGGCTTGCTCTCTTCGTTGACGACGTAAGCGCCAAGCCCGACCACGGCGATGATGAGTGCGCCGATGATGAGGTAGAGGCCGTTATTGCGGGACATGCGATTACTCCTTTGGCATTGACGCGGTAAATGGCGCGACATGCGTTACACAATTTGCCCGCGACAACGGCGGTCGTGCCAAAATGTTCCAGCATGATGAAAGATTTACGCGAGGGACGAGTGTCAGTCGTCGTTGGTCGCATTCAGCCGCTCGGGACGAAGACCTTCGTCGGCAGTTCCACTGCGCAGGCGGATGCCGGGTCCAATCGAAGCATCTTCCTGGCCGGCGGCCAGAAACACGATGCCGCGGCTTTCGAGTGCCGATTGCAGCCGGCTGGCGAGCAAGGCGTCAGAGAACGTCTCACCCTTTTCGGCTTCGTAAATGTCGCTGGCGGAAAGGCCGGTGAGGGCGGCAAGCTCGTCCACCGTCAGACCGATCATGGCGCGCCCGGCGCGGAGTTGGGAAACTGTCAGCATCAGGGGAAACTGGAGACGATCGCAGCGAAGTCAAGGCTTGCGCTTGCCCCGGTTCAGCAATCGAGCAGGGAGCGTTCCGCCTGTGCGGCCGAGCCGCTTGCCGGTGGCCGAGCCCGCTTTTCGCGTTCAGCCCGCTGGTGGCGGCTTTCCAGTGCCGCACAGCCCCAGACGATACCGAACAGGATATAAACGTGCCGCCAGTGGTCGATGTCGATGACGTTGCCGATCAGGGCGTGGCCGGCCACCATCACCCAGGCGATCATCAGATAGGGCTGCCACGGCCGGTCGCGCAGAAGATTGCGGAAACCGATGATCAGTGTCCACCAGATCAGGATGATGTAGCAGACGAAACCAAGCCAGCCGTAAGTGGTCAGCGATTTCAGCCAGATATTGTGTTCATCCTCGCCGAACATTTTTCCGAGCATCATCGGCCCGAGGCCGAGCGGGCGCTCCATCGACATTAGAAAACCCATCTTGTGGCGCTCGAAGCGGCCAAGGCGGGCGCCATCATATTCCTGAACCAGCTTGGCGCGGCTCTCGAACAGGTTGTAGACCTTTTTCGACTGCATGGCGGCGGCCATGCCGAGCGTCATCACCAGAATGGCGGCAATCGACAGGGACAGGATTTTCAGGCGAAAGGCGCCTGTGCGCTCCTTCAGCAGCATGATGGCGACGAGGGCGATGGCCGAGAAGGCAAACAGCGCCCAGGCGGCACGCGAGAAGGAAAGCAGCACGCCCAGCGAAAGCACCATCAGGCCGGCAATGTCGAGCGGTGCTTCAATCAGCTTGCCGCTCAAAAGGCGATAGATCAGATAGAGGGCAGGAGGCACCAGATAGGGACCAAACACGTTCGGGTCCTGAAAGGCCCCCTTGGCACGGTCGTAAAGCGTGAAAACCTCGAAGCCGGGCAGGGCATGGAAATAACCCAGAATACCAAGCATGGAAGTGATTACCGCCGCTGCCACCCATGCCTTGAAGATCAGCGCCAGCCGGCGATGCTCGTCTTCGATAATCGCGGCATAAAAGACGGAACTTAACGCCAGGAAGAGCGACACCGCGACATACATCGGCCCGCCCGAAATATCCTTCATCACCGTCAGCGAAAACATGCCGCCGACATTGAACAGCAGAAGCAGGACCAGAAGAGGCGCATTGGCGCGCGAGATTTTCAGGCCGAGCAGAAACCACAACGCGATCTGCGCTGCCATGACCAGTTCATAAGGGGCGGGCTCGGAAATGACGAAGCCTGACAGGAAGACCCCGAGGGCAACCAGCATGGAGCCGCAGATCCGCAGAGCCGCAAGCTGCGGCCGAAAGGGGCGTGCCGGGCTGTCAACGATCGCGCTCAATAGGCATTGTCCGTATTGAGAAGCCGGATCGGCGTCAGGAACAGGATCTTCAGATCGAAGAGCAGCGACCAGTTCTCGATATAGTCGAGATCATAGGTGATGCGGGCGCGGATCTTCTCATCGGTGTCGATTTCGCCGCGCAGGCCGTTTATCTGAGCCCAGCCAGTCACGCCGGGCTTGACGCGGTGGCGGGCAAAATAGCTTTCGACGACATCCACATATTTGCGGTCGCCGGTCTGGGCCTGAACCGCATGCGGGCGTGGGCCGACCAGCGAAAGGTCGCCGCGCAGCACGTTGAAGAACTGCGGCAACTCGTCGAGCGAGGATTTGCGGATAAACCGGCCGACCGGCGTCACGCGCGGATCGCCCTTGGTGACCGCAAGCTTTGCGGTCGGATCGCCCAGATGCGTGTACATCGAGCGGAATTTCAGAACGTTGATGATCTCGTTGTTGAAGCCGTGACGCTTCTGCACGAACAGGATCGGGCCGGCAGAGGTCAGTTTCACGGCCAGTGCCACGCCGAGCATGACCGGCCAAAGGAAGACGATGGCAAGCATCGAGAAGAAGATGTCGAAGGCGCGTTTGGCAACCGAATCCCAGTCGCGGATCGGCTTGTCGAAAATGTCGAACATCGGCACGGCGCCGACATGGCTGTAGGCGCGCGGGCGAAAACGCAGGCGGTTGGCATGTGCGGCAAGGCGGATATCGACCGGCAGCACCCAGAGCTTGCGGATCAGTTGCAGGATGCGATCTTCTGCCGTCGGCGGCAGCGCGATGATCAGCATGTCGATGCGGGCGAGACGCGAAAATTCCACCAGTTCGGCGAAGGTGCCGAGTTTCGGATAACCGGCGACGACTTCGGGCGAGCGGTCGCTGCCGCGATCGTCGAAGATGCCGCAGATGCGGATATCGTTATCGGGCTGGCGCTCGAGCGCACGCGCCAACTCCTTGGCCGGCTGGCCGCCGCCGACGATAACGGCACGGCGTTCCATGATGCCGTTGCGAGCCCAGTTGCGGATGGCGAAAGCGGTAAGGAAACGTTCTATCAGCAGGACGCAAGCCCCGCCGACCAGCCACACGATCAGGCCCACGATCGTCGGAGCGCCATCTGCGGCCAAGAGAATGCCGGTGCTGATAGCCACGCCGATGACCCAGCTGCCAAGCAGGCGCATGCGTGTGCGGCCGGGTGCGCGGATACTGGGGATCTGATAGGCGTCGGCAAGCTGCAACAGCAGCACGACGAGTGCCGCGCCGGCGCCGATGACGGAAAAACGAATGGCGAGTGACCGTTCCGCCGGGCCGAACAAGAGTTCGGCCATCAGGCCGACCGCCAGCATCAGCAGGAATTCGACCAGACGATACTGGCCGATCAGCATGGAAGGGGAATAGTTTTCGTCGCGGAACTGTTCGGCAACCTGACGGGCGAGCGGGTTGAGTTCCACCGGCTCGTGCGGATCAGGTGTGGAGGCAACGCCATCCGAAACACGGCGGCGCAATGCCTCGATATCGAACTGCTCTTGTCCTTCGAGCTTGCTCATCATGTGCGATCTCGTCCTCACTGGCGGAGGATGTATCACAACATTCGGTAAGAAATCGTTTAGATGTTGCTGATGCGAGCGGTCAGGTCCCGGTATAGCGACAGCATCTGATCGGCCATTGCAGAGGCTGAAAACACCGCCCTGAAGGCGTCTGGCGCCGGCATCACGTCTTCGCGCCAGGTGGGGTTGGTCATCGCGTCGACCATCACATGTGCAAGGTCCGCCGCATCGCCGGGTATGGCAAGGGCGGCACTTTCGGCCCCCAGAATTTCCGGAATGCCGCCGACACGGGTGGCGATCACCGGTTTTTCGGCGGCCAGCGCCTCGATGACGATATAGGGCATGGCCTCGGCGCGGGATGGCACGACGACATTGCGCGCCAGTGCAAACGCCTGCCGTGCCGGCATTGCCTCCAGCATGCGGATACGGCGGCCAAGGCCGCGCTCGGCCATCATCCGGTGATAACGGTCGCGATCCGGCCCATCGCCGACCATCACGGCCGAGAGGGGGCGCCCGACAGCACGTTCTGTGCGGCCGAAGGCATCGATGAACTTGTCGGGACCTTTGAGGTCACGCAACATGCCGATGTAGAGGAAATCCGCGTAGTCTTCCGCCGGCGTAACCGGCCCGAATTCGCCGTCGCGCACGCCGTTATAGATCACCTGCGACCGTGTCGTGATCGGGCCAACCTTGGTTTCATAGGCGCGGCGCTCGAATTCACAAACGAAGACGAGGCTGTCGGTAAAACGCTCCTGAAACCGTTCGAGCTTCAGAACCACCCGACCGGACAATTTTGCCCGGTCATAATGCAGACTGCCCCCGTGGGGCGAATAGAGGCGGGCTACGCGATACTTGTTTACCCGCAGGGCTGAGCCGATGAGCCGTGCCAGAACGCCACCCTTGGCGCCATGACCGTGCAAGACATCCGGCTGCAAACTCTTGATGTGTTTGTAGCTTTTATAAAGCGCATTCAGATCCGACGGTGCTACCGAACGCCGGATTGGGATGCGTATAAGACCGAGGGAGAGATGCGGCCTGATTGTGTCGAACAGCCGCTCCTCGTGAGCACCACCCGTGGAACTGTCACAGAGAATACCAACCTCGTGGCCGGCTGCCCGATGTTCCTCCACCAGATCACGGACATGTCGGAAGATGCCGCCGACCGGTGACCTGAAGCAGTGG
This sequence comes from Neorhizobium sp. JUb45, assembly GCF_004343585.1. Taxonomy (GTDB): domain Bacteria; phylum Pseudomonadota; class Alphaproteobacteria; order Rhizobiales; family Rhizobiaceae; genus Neorhizobium. The sequence goes on from NZ_SLYW01000002.1 coordinate 646,395, forward strand.
ATAATCCTGAGAGGGCGCTCCGTAGGCGTCATGATGTGCGATCAGAAGAGACGCTCGCGGACATAGATCGTGTCGCCGGCAAGCACGGCGCTTGAGATCGATGTCCGGCCGGTAATGCTGCGCCCGTTGATCTTGCGGGTCACGTCGATGTCGCGCTGGTTGCCGCGGGGCGTGAAGCCGCCGGCAATGGCAATGGCGTTCTGCGCAGTCATGCCGGGCACATAGGAATACTGGCCGGGGCGGCCGACTTCACCCATCACGAAGACCGGGCGATAGCGGTCCATCTCGATGGTGACATCGGGATCGCGCAGATAACCCTGCTTGAGTTTGGCGGCAATCGCACCTTCAAGCGCGACCATGGTCTGGCCACGTGCTGCGACCTGACCGATCAGCGGGAAGGAGATATAGCCGGCCTGATCGACCGTATAGGTATTGGAAAGACCGGTCTGTTCGAACACGCTGACGCGCAGGCGGTCGCCGCTGTCCAGCCGGTAGGGCTGGATGGTTGCTTCCTGAAAGCTTTTGGGTGCCGGCTGATACGTGCTGCAGGCGCCAAGCATTGTCGTCGCGGCAAGTGCTGCGGCCAATGCAATTTTTGATCGTGAACGGACGAAAGACATCTCGCGACAGGGCTCCGGCAATAAAACCATGGCGGTCGTTATCGGTCCATTAGGGTTAATGCCCGGTAAAGAGGAGCGGAAATTCGTGTATAGCGGAATGTTTTCTCAAGGTACAACTTCGTGGAGTGCGGCATTAACGGTCGAGTTACCATGATCATTTAGGTTGCGGCTCTGGTTTCCAATATCGGCAGTCCCTGAGTACGGAGTGTGGCATGTCAGCAAACAGCAATCAGGACGTGGATATCGACCTCGGGCAGCTGTTTTCGGCTGTCTGGGAGCGCAAGAAGACGATCCTCACCGCGACGGCGCTTGCAGGCGTGCTGGCCTTCGTGGGCTCCAGCCTGATGACGCCTGCCTACAAGGCGGAGAGCCGACTGCTGATCGAAAACCGCGCGCCGTCGCTGAGCGGTCTGCCTGATCCGGCCGGCGCCAACGATCCGGTGCTCGATGCTCTCAACATCCAGAGCCAGGCGCAGCTCCTGCAATCGACCGACCTTATCAAGCAGGTCGCGCGCGAAATGAAGCTGACCGAGCGCAAGGAATTTGATCCGGACGCGCATTCCTCCATGCCAAACCCGCTGGTCATGCTCGGGCTCAAGCAGAACCCGCTCGACTTGCCGTCGGAAGACCGGGTGATGAAGGCATTCCGCGAAAAACTGCAGGTCTATCCGGTCGAAGGGTCGCGCGTTATCGCCATCGAATTCAGTTCGGAAGATGCGAAACTCGCCGCCGCCGTACCGAACCGCATGGCAGAGGTCTATCTCAGCATGCAGAGCGGCGCCAAGCTCGACAGCCATGCGGAAGCCGCCAAGTGGCTGGAGCCGGAAATCGCCGCGCTGACCAAGCGCGTCAACGAGGCGGAAAAGAAGGTGGCCGATTACCGCTCGTCGTCGGGCCTGTTCCGCACCAGCGACACCAGCAATCTTTCCAACCAGCAGCTTAACGACATTTCCGCCGAACTGGCGCGGGTGAGAGGAGAGCGCGCCAATGCCGAGGCACGCGCTGAAAATGTGCGCGCCGCGCTTCAGGCCGGCCGTCCCTCCGATTCACTGAGCGATGTCGTCGGCTCTGCGATGATCCAGCGGCTGAAGGAAACCGAAGCCAGTCTGCAAGGCCAGCTCTCCGATCTCTCCACATCGCTTATGGAAGGCCATCCGCGCCTGAAGGGCTTGCGCGCCCAGCTTTCCGGCATCCGCCAGCAGATCGAAAACGAAACCCGCAAGATCCTCGCCAGCATCGAAAGCGAAGCGAATGTCGGGCGTCTGCGCGAAACACAGCTGATGCAGCAGTTGAATGGCCTGAAGGCGGACAGTGCCCGCGCCGGCGAAGAGGAAGTGGGCTTGCGCGCGCTTGAGCGCGAAGCGACGGCGCAGCGCCAGCTTCTCGAAACCTATCTCGCCCGTTACCGCGAGGCGACGTCGCGTATCGATCGCAGCTCGACGCCGGCCGATGCCCGTGTGATTTCCACAGCGGGTGAACCGGCCGAACCCTATTTCCCAAAGATCATCCCGATCACCATCGTCGTGGCATTGGCAACGCTGGTGGTCAGCACCATCGTCGTGCTGCTGATCGCGCTGTTTGGTGGGCGTGCCCTGCGTCCGAGTGAAGCCGAGGTGGTTGAGGTTGCGCCTCGCGCCCGTGTCATCGAGCCGCCCAAACCTGTCGCCAAGCCGGAAGCGGTTGTGGTTGCGCCTGTGGCCGAAACCGCAGTCGTTGCGGAGCCCGCCGCGACGCCAGTCGAAGCGGTTGTCGCCAGCGAAGTGGTGAAGGCACAGGACGACGCTTTCAGCATCGAGGCCGTGCGTGACTATATCATCGGCAAAAAAGTGCAGGTGGCGGTCGCCGTCTCTCCGGGCGGTGACGAAGGCTCGACCGCAACCGTCATGCTGGCGCGCGAACTGGCGGAAGCCGGACGCACGGTGGTTCTGGTCGACATGACCGGATCATCCTGCCCGACGCGCCTGATGGCGAGCGGCAAGACCTTGGCCGGTATCACCGATCTTCTGACCGGCAGCGCTGCCTTTGCCGATACGATCCATCCGGACCGCCTGTCCGACGCGCATGTCGTGCCACGCGGCACTGCCGACGGTGCCACCGCCATGCGCGGCGCCGACCGGCTCGGCATGATTATCGACGGGCTCGCCAGCGCCTATGATGTGGTGCTGGTCGAATGCGGCCCGGCCGGCATTGCCAATCTGGCGCGTCTGACGCGCGGCAAGGATGCCGACATCGTCATTTCGGCACCCGGTTTCGATGAAAAGCGTCTGTCCGACACGGCGGAAGTTTTCGAGACCGCTGGCTACAGCAACCTGATGATCATGGCCGGTACGTCGCTGACGCCGCCGACCGACCGCGACAGCGAGCATGGCGGCCGTTCTTCTGGTCGTAGCAGCCGCGCGGCCTGAGGGCTCAATCGTTTTCTGCGGGCGCCGGTTGCGGCGCCTGCCTGCCCGCTCGCAATCCCTGCAGCCAGCCATACAGCGCCTTGTTGCGCTTGATGGCGCCCGTGGCGCGAATTTTTGCCGCCAGCAGATGCATCATCAGCCAGCCTCTTACACTGATCGGCAGCAGCAGGTCGTGGGTGATGGTTTCCACCGTACACCAGCTGCGTTTGTAAGGCTGGTCGCCGACGCCGAAATCGAACAGCGCAGCACCTGTCTGGCAGGCGCGCTCGATCATCAGCCAGAACAGCAATTCGCCGGGACTTGCCTCCGGCACCAATGTGTCGTCGATCGAGCCGAACTGGCAGATCACATGGTCACCCTTGCGCGACAGGCCTGATATGGCGGCGATCTTTCCATCGTGTTCCCCCTTCAGGCGGATGGCATGCAATTCGAGCGGCGTGTCACTGCCGCGCTCGGAAACATTCATCAGGCTGCGAAAAAAGGCTTTCTTCTCCGGTGCCTGAAACACGTCCGGCAGGCCATGCAGCCGGAAACGCGCTGCCTTCTGTTCGAAAAAGGTTTCGAGCAGTGCATGCTTTTCCTCGGCCGTTCTGGCGATCACGTGCTCGTAACCACCTTTTTCCTGCAGCCGGCGCTGTTGGACGCGAAATTTTTTACGCCGCCGTTTGGCATTTACCTGCGCCAGCGTCTCTTCGAAGCTGGGAAGAAGGGGCAGCTGAAACGTCCGGTTGGCGTCCTCTATGGCATGCAGGCCGGTCAGTGGATGGGCGACATCGCGCCACATCAGCGGGATGGTTTCAAGCGCCAGCAGATCGACATGACCTTTCAATAGTGCCTTGAGCATGGCGGCAATCGCCTGCACCGCTTCGCCATCGAGATAACGAAAATCGTCATCCAGCAGGCCGCTATTGATGTTGTTGAACCGTCCTCCGAGGAAACGGGCGATACGCCCGCCGCTCTCATGCACCGTTTCGAGCGGCAGGATCAGCACTGTCCGCCCATCAATCCGGCCACGCACGAGGAGGAGAGGGGTTTGGTGTGCCATGTGCCATGCATGGCACCAGTCATAGGCCTGGTGGAGGGAATTGCGGGGCAGGGCTTCCAGTCGCCGCCAATCGGCTTCGATGTCTTCCATCCGGGCGACCAGATCGAGGCGCAGGTTTGCGAGCGGAAATGGCGGCGGGGCGACATACGCTCCGGCAGGAGGCGCGGTCGTGTCGAGAACCGTTTCGAAATCGGTTTGAGGCCGCTGCACACCCATCTCCGCCATCACATTCGCGTGCAAAATACAGGGCCAGTTGCAACAATCTGTTTATGCGCGCCGCCCGGCTGAGGATTCCGATCCGGGTGGTTAAGGCCGGGTCAATGTCGGCAACCGTCAGGCACGCGGTGGCCTTGGCCCGGCCATCCATTTGATGACGACCATGGCCGGCAGGATCCACAAGAGGCCGGATAGCAGGAAATACAGGAAATGCACCCACCAGGGCGAGGTGGCGAGAAGCAGCGAGGCGACCGTGGTGGCGGCCAGCGCATACACGATCACCAGAATGATGATGAGGATGGTGCCGATAAAGCTTCTGAGGCGCGGATGCATTTTTTCGTCAAGCTCTCCCGTCAAGCCGCGACCGCATGCCGCAAAGCCCAAGGACTTGTTTTGCACCGGGGCATCGGGCAAAGCAACGGACAAAAGCGCGCAGCAAGACGCTCATAAACATGTTCAGCAGGGACGGATTGGAATGTCGGTGATGAATTCGGCAGCAACAGATTTTTCCGGCAACACGACGAAGCTGGCGAAAAACCGCAAGGCCGTGCGCCTCTGGCTCGGTTTTGTCATCCTGACGCTTTTCTGTCTCGTGCTTGTCGGTGGCGCCACGCGGCTGACAGATTCGGGCCTGTCCATCACCGAATGGAAGCCGATCCACGGCGTCATCCCGCCGCTCAATGCCGCCGAGTGGGAAGAAGAGTTCCAGCTCTACCAGCGCATTCCGCAATACGAGCAGCTCAACAGCCATATGACGGTCGAGGACTTCAAGTCGATCTTCTGGTGGGAATGGGCGCACCGTTTTCTCGCCCGCGCCATCGGCATGATCTTCGCGTTGCCGCTCGCCTTTTTCTGGCTGACGGGCCGTATTGAAAAACAGGTCCGCTGGCCGCTGGTCGGCACGCTGGCGCTTGGCGGGTTTCAGGGCTTTATCGGCTGGTGGATGGTGTCATCCGGCCTCACCAAGCTCGTGAGCGTTTCGCAATATCGTCTGGCGACTCATCTCGTTATCGCCTGTCTGATCTTTGCCGCCTGCATGTGGATCATGCGCGGGCTGACGCCGCAGCGCCGCGATGCGCCGCCGACGCGTTATTCCGTCTGGGCAGCCGGCGGTATCGCCTTTCTGGCGCTGTTCCAGATCTATCTCGGCGCGCTGGTTGCCGGTCTCGATGCCGGCTTGAGCTACAACACATGGCCGCTGATGGACGGCGCCTACATTCCGGCCGACCTGTTCATTCGTGATCCATGGTGGATCAACCTGTTCGAAAACCACAAGACGGTGCAATTCGTCCACCGCTGCGGCGCCTATCTGATCCTTGCCGCAACGCTTGTGCACATGCTGATCACGCTGTCGAAGGCGCCGTCCAGCATCTATGCCACCCGCTCGATCATTCTCTTCGCGCTGGTCTGTGCACAGGCTGTGATCGGCATTCTGACACTGCTGTGGCAGGTGCCGCTCGATCTGGCGCTGGCGCATCAGGGCGGGGCGCTGATCGTGCTCGGTTACGCCGTGGTGCACTGGCGCGGTTATGTGGGGGAATATCCCGCCGAAAAGGAAAAGGCCGCGGCGAACTGAGTTCACCACGGCCTTTGATTGTTGCTGATATCCGCCGTCAAGCAGATAGCATCAGATCCATGTTCTGCACGGCGGCACCGGAAGCGCCCTTGCCGAGATTGTCGAGCAGCGCCACCAGATTGACGTGAGCACCGCCCGGTGTGCCGAACACGAAGAGCTTCATGTTGTCGGTGTTGACCAGTTCTTCCGCATCGACGCGCGGCAGCTTGGCGCTTTCCTCCAGCGACACGACCGATACGATGTCCTGGCCGGCATAATGATCGACCAGCACCTTGTGGATGCCTTCGATCGTTGCGCCCTCCTTGAGGTCATCAAGGAATAGCGGCACCTGCACGATCATGCCCTGCGCGAAGCGGCCGACGGATGGCGAGAACAGGGGCGCGCGGTCGAGCAGGCCATGGATTTTCATCTCCGGCACATGCTTGTGCTTGAGCGTCAGGCCGTAAAGGAAATTGTTGGCCGATACCGCATCCTCGCGTGAAGCGTCTTCCATCTGGCCGATCAGCTGCTTGCCACCGCCGGTATAACCGGAAACAGCATTGACCGAGACGGGATAACCGTCCGGCAGCAGACCGGCATTGCGCAGCGGACGCAGCAGCGAAACCGCGCCGGTCGGATAGCAGCCCGGATTGGAAACGTGGCGGGCAGAGCGGATTTTTTCCGCCTGGCCCTTGTCCAGCTCTGCAAAACCGTAAGCCCAGTCCGGCGCGACGCGGTAGGCGGTCGAGGTGTCGATGATGCGGACATTGTTATTGCCGGCCAGCATCGCGACGGCTTCCTTGGAAGCGTCGTCGGGCAGGCAGAGGATGGCGATATCGGCGCTATTGAGCAGATCCTCGCGCATCGTGGCATTGCGGCGCTCTGCTTCCGGGATGGACAGAAGCTCGACGTCGCGGCGGCCGGCCATGCGGGTGCGAATCTGCAGTCCCGTGGTGCCGTGTTCGCCATCGATGAAGATCTTTGCTGCCATGGTCGTTATCCCATAAAAGTCAGTGGCTTGAAGGTGCGGCCGGAAGTGGTTGCCCAGCCGGTTCATGTAGAGATTCAACGCCGAGCGAGACGCTCCGCTTTCAGCCCGAGCATATACATCGCAACGCTTGCCCCGGCAATGGCGGTGATATCGGCATGATCATAGGCCGGCGCCACCTCCACCACGTCGGCACCACGAATGTCGAGCGCGCCGAGTTTGCGCAGCACCGAGAGGATTTTTGCGCTGGATGGCCCGCCGGCAACCGGCGTGCCGGTGCCGGGCGCAAATGCCGGGTCGAGGCAGTCGATATCGAAGGTGAGGTAGGTTGGCCGATCGCCGACATGGGCAAGAATGGTATCGGCTATCTGCTGGGCACTCAGATCCTCGACCTCATAGCCATGCAGGATCTTGATGCTGAAATCTTCCGGCGCATGGGTGCGGATGCCGATCTGGATCGAATGTTCTGCATCGATGAGGCCCTCGCGCACGGCGCGCGCCACGAAGGAACCGTGATCGATCCGTTCGCCATCATCATCCCAGGTGTCCTGATGGGCATCGAAATGCACGAGCGCCAATGGCCCATGTTTGGCCGCATGAGCTTTCAGCAACGGAAGAGTGACAAAGTGATCTCCACCGAGCGACAGGAGAAACGCGCCCGAGGCAATAATGCCCGCCGCGGCCTCTTCTATCAGGGCGGGCGTTTTCTGATGGTTGCCATAGTCAAGCAGGACGTCACCATAATCCACCACCGCCATCGCTTCGAAAAGATCGCGGGCAAAGGGATATTGCGGATCGTTGTCGAAAATCGCCGAGGCACGGCGGATCGCCTGCGGCCCGAAACGGGCGCCCGGTCGGTTGGAGACGGCAGCATCGAAGGGAATGCCGAGCACGACCGCATCGGCGCCATCGACATCCTTGCTGTAGCGGCGACGCATGAAGGAGAGCGTCCCGGCATAAGTGGGATCGGTTGCGGCGCCACGCACGGATTTCGCTGTGAATGCGTTGTCGATCGATTTGGACGGCATGACTAGCTCCGGTATCGACCGGCAAGGTGCAATGCGGATGTCAGCAGCACAAGTCCCGAAACGAAAAAAGGCGGAGCCGAAGCTCCGCCTTTCCAAAAGTCCGTAATTCCTGAAACGATTAACGCTTCGAGAACTGGAACGAACGGCGGGCCTTGGCCTTACCGTACTTCTTACGCTCGACGACGCGGCTGTCGCGGGTCAGGAAGCCACCCTTCTTCAGAACGGCGCGCAGGCCCGGTTCGAAGTAGGTGAGAGCCTTGGAAACGCCGTGACGAACAGCACCGGCCTGACCGGACAGACCACCACCGGCAACGGTAGCGATGATGTCGAACTGACCCGAACGCGCTGCTGCGACCAGCGGCTGCTGCAGGATCATCTGCAGAACCGGACGGGCGAAGTAGGTCGTGAAGTCACGGCCGTTGATGATGATCTTGCCAGAACCAGCCTTCACCCATACGCGGGCGATGGCGTTCTTGCGCTTGCCGGTGGCGTAGGAGCGGCCCTGTGCATCGACCTTGCGGACGTGAACCGGTGCAGCTGCCTGACCTTCGGCCGAAGCGAGGTCCTTCAAAGAGGAGAGATCGGCCATTATCAGGCGCTCCTTGTGTTCTTGCTGTTCAGCGAAGCCACGTCGAAGGCGACCGGCTGCTGTGCTTCATGAGGATGGTTCGAGCCGGCGTAAACGCGCAGGTTCTTGAGCTGGCGACGGCCGAGCGGGCCGCGCGGGATCATGCGCTCGATAGCCTTCTCGAGAACGCGCTCCGGGAAGCGGCCTTCGATGATGGCGCGTGCAGTACGCTCCTTGATACCGCCCGGATGGCCGGTGTGCCAGTAGTACTTCTTGTCGGAATACTTCTTGCCGGTGAAGACGCACTTTTCCGCGTTGATGATGATGACATTGTCACCGTCGTCGACGTGCGGAGTGAAAGTGGCCTTATGCTTGCCGCGAAGGCGCATGGCAACGAGGGTGGCGAGGCGACCGACAACGAGCCCTTCGGCGTCGATGATGATCCACTTCTTCTCCACCTCTGCGGGCTTCTGAACGAAGGTCGACATGGTGTTACTCTTTCTTCTGAACCCGTAACCGCAGATAAATCCGTCGGATGGGCGTTTCTTGTTGCTTGGATTGGGTGCCTTGCGGCCACCAAAAAGAAAGCGGGCCTCAAGGGTCCGCATTTCTGCTGCGGCTTATAAGCGTGAGGCTGGAGAGCGTCAAGACAAGCGATTTTGCGTCCTGGAAAATAACTGTAGTAAAAACAATGGCTTGTTTATGTGGTATTTTAGAACCACACAAAAGATTGACGAATTCCGCTGGTTTCGGCGCTGACGCAACCGCATATAACTCGGAAAGACATTCGGTGGAGACCCGTCATGAACCACGACTCTTATGAACCCGCCTATATCTCCGGCATCCTCAAGAACACCAAAACCATTGCTCTGCTTGGCGCTTCTCCTAATCCCGACCGTCCCAGCAACCGCGTCATGGCCTTCCTTTTGTCCAAGGGCTACCAGGTGTTTCCGGTCAATCCGGGGCAGGCGGGCAAGCAGATCCTCGGCCAGACCGTTTACGCGACGCTTGCCGATGTGCCGCAGCCGGTCGATCTCGTCGATGTTTTTCGCGCCGCCGAATATCTCGATGGCGTGGTGGACGAGTCGATTGCCCTCGACACCAAGCCCAAGGTCATCTGGGGCCAGCTTTCCGTGCGTCACGACAAGGCTGCGGCAAAAGCCGAAGCGGCTGGCATCGATGTGGTGATGGATCGCTGCCCGGCCATCGAATATCCGCGTCTCGGCCTTTGACCTTTTGTCTCTGGCGCACCTCCGGCCTTCGCGCTAATCTCGGCACCAAGGCCGGAGGCGGCCTGCAGCCCGCGGTTTAAAAACCATGGCGAACGCCCCCAGACACCGAACCTGAACGTTTCCCGTCAGGCGAAGGCGTTGGCAATGCGGGCACCGACGACAAACTTCGCCGTCTGACGAAGGAACGGATCATGCGCGACCATCGCGATGCAAAGGCCATGGCCAAAACTCTGCGGGAGACACTTGGCTCCCGCGACGTCTCTATTACCCATTCCGAAGCTCTGGAAATCGTCGCCCGACAATTCGGGCTGGCGCACTGGAATATTTTGAGCGCTCAACTTGAGCCGAGGGCAGCGGAAAGTCCCATCACCTTCGAGCGAACCGTGCCGATCGTGCGTATCTTCGATGTCGCCAAGGCTCACGAATTTTATCTGGGTTTCCTCGGTTTCACAGTCGACTGGGAGCATCGTTACGGCGAGGATTTCCCGCTTTATACGCAGGTGTCGCGCGGCGGCCTGCAACTGCATCTGTCGGAACATGCGGGCGATGCCACGCCGGGCGGAACGACGGTCGTTTACATGAAGGGTGCCCGCGCCTTCCAGAAAGAGCTGATCGACAAGAAATACCGCTATATGAAGCCGGGGCTGGAAGAGGTGGACGGACGACTGGAGGTGACCGTGACTGATCCGTTCAACAACCGAATCCGCTTCATGGAGATTGTTGAGGAATAGGGCTGCCAGCGAGGCCGGGCAGATGCCCGGCCAGGTTCGTCCTCCTCGTGTGTCTCCTCCGACACCTAGTCCAGCAACAGATCCGGCTGCGCGCGCATGGCATTCAGTTCGTCCGAATTGCCGCAATACTGGCCAAATTGTTTGCCCGCATTGCTATTGCTCAGGTCGCGCCGACAGCGCGATTTGGCGGAACACTTTGCGCAGCGCAGCTGCATGTCGCGAAACAGAACCGGGTGCTGCAACAGAACCTCCACTGGATCGATGCCGAGATGGCGCATCATCGCCAGCATTTCATCCGCCGCCTCCGGTCCCGCCCGCGCCAGTCGCACCAGATCCTGCGAAGAGATGCTGCAATCGCGGGCGATTTCGGAAATCATCCGCTCATCCATCGTGGCGATGACTTCCGCTTCCGATGCGGCATTGTAGGCTTTGGCACACCAGCGCAGAAACCGGCCTGCGAGACCCGGTTCATATGGGTTGGCGGCATCCGGTCTGGCGATCTCGGTCACGGCCATGTCTCCTCTCTTTCCAAGGAGATTGGTTCTGTTGAAAATATATGCCTTGATCACAATCAAACGGCGAGATTTTCTGTGTATCGCCGCCCGCTCGGGTTGGTAAAACTATGCCGGAAATGGGACGAAGCGGGCAAAGGCCCTAAACAGGTGAGGACAAAAATATGCCGACACGCGATCCCGGATTTTCGACGCTTGCGGTCCATGCCGGCGCGGCACCCGACCCGACCACCGGCGCCCGCGCCACGCCCATCTATCAGACCACCTCCTTCGTGTTTCAGGACAGCGACCACGCCGCCGCGCTGTTCGGCCTCCAGCAATTCGGCAATATCTACACCCGCATCATGAACCCTACCCAGGCGGTGCTGGAAGAACGTGTCGCAGCACTCGAAGGCGGCACGGCGGCGCTGGCCGTCGCCTCCGGTCATGCCGCGCAGATGCTGGTCTTTCACACGATCATGCAGCCGGGCGACAATTTCATCGCCGCCAAACGCCTTTACGGCGGATCGATCAACCAGTTCGGCCACGCCTTCAAGAACTTTGACTGGCACGTGCGCTGGGCCGATGTGTTTGATCCTCAGACGTTTGAGACCCAGATTGACGACCGCACCAAGGGCATTTTTATCGAAAGCCTTGCCAACCCGAACGGCACCTTTGTCGATATCGCCGCCATTGCCGAAGTGGCCCGCCGCCACGATCTGCCGCTGATCGTCGACAACACCATGGCCAGCCCCTATCTGGTGCGCCCGCTCGAACATGGCGCCGATATCGTCATCCACTCGCTGACCAAATTTCTGGGCGGCCACGGCAATTCCATGGGTGGTATCATCGTCGATGGCGGCACGTTCGACTGGTCGCAATCCGGCAAGTATCCGATGCTGTCGGAACCGCGGCCGGAATATGCCGGCATCGTGCTGCATCAGGCGTTTGGCAACTTTGCCTTCGCGATCGCCTGCCGTGTTCTTGGCCTGCGCGACCTTGGTCCCGCCATCTCGCCCTTCAACGCTTTTCTCATTCTCACCGGCATCGAAACCCTGCCGCTCAGGATGCAGAAACACAGCGACAATGCGGCGGCAGTCGCGCAGTGGCTGAAGGGCGAGGAAAAGGTCGGCTGGGTCAGTTATGCGGGTCTCGCCGACGATCCGAACAACGAATTGCAGAAACGCTATTCGCCCAAGGGAGCAGGCTCCGTCTTCACCTTCGGCCTCAAGGGTGGTTACGAGGCGGGCAAGACGCTGGTGGAAAACCTGAAACTGTTTTCGCATCTGGCGAATATCGGCGACACACGTTCACTGGTCATCCACCCGGCCTCCACCACGCATCGCCAGCTTTCGGAAGAACAGCAGGCGGCGGCCGGCGCCGGGCCGGATGTGGTGCGCCTGTCGATCGGTATCGAGGATGCAGCCGACATCATCGCCGACCTCCGGCAGGCACTGGCAAAAATCAACTGACGCTTCTATAGAGGCCGCTCATGTAATCATTTCTACACAGCCAGCCGCTATCGGCTGGCTGTGTCGGTGGCCGCCTAAGGTGCGCTGACCCAGAGAGAATCAGAGAAGGAACAGGGGCGTGCGCCCCGGTTCCAATGGAGAATTCCCGTGAGCGAGCAGTCACTCCTTCGGCTGTCCATCGCCGTCACGGCCGCGCTTGCGGCATTCGGCATCACTGTCGGCCTCGTGTCCGGCTCGTTTGCCATCGTGTTCGACGGCTTTTATTCCCTCACCGATGCGTTCATGACGCTGCTGGCGCTGCTGGTGTCGAAACTCATCATCGCCTCCTCGCAGCCGACCGCCAAGGGCAGGCTGATCGACCGTTTCAGCGTCGGGTTCTGGCATCTGGAACCGATGGTGCTCGGCCTCAACGGTACCCTGCTGATGGGCGCCGCGATCTACGCGTTTATCAGCGCCGTCGGCAGCCTGATGGCCGGTGGCCGGCCGATCGATTTCGGTCCGGCCTTGATCTTTACCGTGGTCACGGTTCTGGTGTCGCTGGTCATGTGGCTGTTCTGCCGGCGTGCCAATCGCAGCCTGAAATCCGGCTTCATCGCGCTCGATGCGCAGGCCTGGGGCATGACGGCAGCGCTGACCTCGGCGCTGCTGATCGCATTCGGTATCGGCCACGCCATCGAAGGCACCGAATATACCTGGTTGACGCCCTATATCGATCCAGGCGCGCTTGCCCTCATCTGCCTGATCATCGCGCCGGTGCCGCTCGCCAATGTGCGCCAGGCGGTGGCCGATATCCTGCTGGTGACGCCGCCCGAGCTGAAGAACCATGTCGATGCGGTGGCGCAAGCCATCGTCGAGCGCCACGGTTTTCTCTCCTACCGCGCCTATGTCGCGCGCGTCGGCCGCGGCAAGCAGATCGAGCTGTTCTTTATCGCGCCATCCGAATGGCCGGCCCGCCATCTGTCGGAATGGGATGCGATCCGCGACGAGATCGGCGATGCGATCGGTGACGAAGGCCCGGACCGGTGGTTGACCATCGTCTTCACCAGCGATCCCGAATGGGCGGATTGAGGCCTTAACGTTAGTGAGACCCTAACGCATTCATTAGCAATGCATTAACCATGTTTCATAATGGCACAGCCTGTGCCGTAATCATTTCCCATCCTCATGCGTTCATACGTCACCTTCAACAAGGCCAGGCCTTGAACAAGAGGAGACCGGACATGAACACGATCCGTCACACGGTATTGGTGGTCGAGGACGAGGCGCTCATCCGATTTGCGGTGGCCGACGCTCTCGAAGATGCAGGTTATGATGTGCTGGAAGCAGCAAGCGTGCTGGAGGCGATCGGCCAGCTCGGCCTCAACGAGGATATCGATCTCGTCGTCACCGATGTCGATATGCCGGGCGCGCTGTCTGGCGTCGATCTGGCCCGCATGATCAGCGAATGCGCGCCGCATATCGGCGTCATCGTTTCTTCTGCCCGCTGCGGCGACGAGTTGACGGATATTCCGCCGACCGCCCGCTGCCTGGCAAAACCCTGCACGGCGGCAAAAATGCTCTCCACCGTTGAAACGATGCTGAAGGGCAGGGCGCTCGTCGGCGATGAAAGCTTTCGCCGACGAGCTTGATCGCGTTTTACGCGCGCATCTCCAGCGGCTCGGCCGCAATTGATGCGGTGGTGCGGATGCGCACCTTGTCGATGTTGCGGCCATCAAGCGCCACCACCTCATAGGTGAGGTCGCCGAACGTTACCGTCTCGCCCTGTTGCGGCATGTGGCCGAGGCGCCAGAGGATCAGGCCGGCCAGCGTCGAATAGCGGTCGGCATCATCGACGAGATCGCTTTCCAGCAGTTTCGAGACATGGCGGATATCGATCCAGCCATCGACCAGAAGTGAGCCGTCTTCGCCACGCTCGACGGTCAGCTGTTCCTCGTCGTCATCGGCAAAATCGCCGGCAATCGCTTCCAGCAGGTCGGTGGCCGTCACCATGCCTTCGACCGAACCGTATTCATCGAGCACGATCGCCACCTGCAGCGGCGACTGGCGCAACTGTTCGAGCAGGCGCAGCGCATTGACGCTTTCATGCACCACCAGAGGCTGGCGTAGCGAGCGGTCGAAGTCCACTTTGCCATTCTCGATGAAATCGCGCAGCAGGTCCTTGGCCAGAGCGACGCCCAAAAACTCGTCGAGGCTGCCGCGGGCGATGGGGAAGCGGGAGTGACCCGATTCCAGAACCTTGCGGCGCAGTTCCTCGTCGCTGTCCTCGATATCCAGCCAGTCGATGTCGAGGCGGTGGGTCATGACCGATTTTGCCGGACGATCGGCCAGCGTCAGCACGCTTTCGATCATCTCGTGTTCGACGGGCGTGAACAATTCGCCTTCCGAAGCACGCTCGGCAATCACATCATTGGTTTCGCCGAGCGAGGCCTCGCTGCGGCGGCTGCCGAGCAGTGACAGCACGGCATTGGCGGTGCGTTCGCGCAGGTCGCCGGTGGTGAGAACCCGCTCGCGGTTACGGCGTGCGATCTGGTTGAAGGCCTCGATGAGAACCGAGAAGCCGATGGCGGCGTAAAGATACGCCTTCGGAATATGGAAACCGAGGCCTTCGACGATCAGCGAGAAACCGATCATCATCAGGAAGCCGAGGCAAAGGATGACCACGGTCGGATGTTTCGACACAAAAGCCATCAGCGGCTTCGAGCACAGAAGCATGACACCGACGGCGACGATGACGGCGATCATCATGACCGACAGATGCTGAACCATGCCGACGGCGGTGATGACGCTATCGAGCGAGAACACGGCATCGAGCACGACGATCTGCACCAGAACCTGCCAGAAGACGGCATGCTCGATCTTGCCTTCCTTGTTGCCGGAATGGCCTTCGAGGCGCTCGTGCAGTTCCATCGTTCCCTTGAACAGAAGGAACACGCCACCGAACAGAAGGATCAGGTCACGGCCGGAAATCTCAATGCCGAGAACGGTAAACAGCGGCGCCGTCAGTGTGACGATCCATGCGACGGAGGCAAGCAGGGCAAGG
Organism: Neorhizobium sp. JUb45; assembly: GCF_004343585.1. Taxonomy (GTDB): domain Bacteria; phylum Pseudomonadota; class Alphaproteobacteria; order Rhizobiales; family Rhizobiaceae; genus Neorhizobium. The sequence goes on from NZ_SLYW01000002.1 coordinate 661,786, forward strand.
CGCATGACCAGCGCCAGGCTGAGGCCGATCAGGCGGGCTTTCTCGCGCTGATGTTCCGGCAGCTTGTCTGCCAGAATGGCGATGAAGACGAGGTTGTCGATGCCGAGAACGATTTCGAGCACGATCAGGGTGGCGAGTCCGGCCCATGCGGCCGGATCGGACATCCATTCAAATATCATGATGATATGACGCCAGCCCTTTCGGGCGGCCGTTCCTTCTGTGGTTGAAAAGGGAAACAAAAAACGCTGTCTAAGGACCGGGCCAAGGGTCGAGACAGCGAAAAACGATCAGCGATTGCGATGATGACGTGACGAAGCGACCCCGGCTTTTGGCGGGGCGCGGTGATCTCTCGACCATGAAGTGGGAACGTCCGGTTCGCAACCATCATCGACCTTATCGACGCGGTGAACCGGACACACGCAATCGGGTGTCCATGGGCGGCGACTATAGCGATCCGATCGGCAATTGCATCCCTTCGGCGCAAAATTTTCCGTGAGAAGCGTTTTTCGGGTATTGTTCACGCCGCCGGAGACGACCGGCGGCGTGGCGTTGAAGGATATGTCAGGCGCCCATGCCGCCATCGATCGTGTGCATGGCACCGGTGATGAAGCCACCCTCCGGGCCGGCAAGATAAGCGGCAAGACCTGCGATCTCTTCCGGTCGGCCGTGACGCTTCAGCGCCATGAAACCGTGCATCGTGTCCTTCATCGGGCCATCGGCCGGGTTCATGTCGGTATCGATCGGGCCGGGCTGGATGACGTTGACGGTGACGTTCCGCGGGCCAAAATCACGCGCAAGGCCGCGCGCCAAACCCTGCACGGCGGATTTGGTGAGCGCATAGGCCGCGCCGCCGGCAAACGGCATGCGGTCGCCATTGACCGAGCCGATGATGATGATGCGGCCACCCTCCGGCATCTGCCGGGCGGCTTCGACGGCGGCGTGATAGGGCGCGCGCACGTTGATGTCGATCATCCGGTCGACGGCGTCAGGATCGGTTTCGAGCGGATCGCCCAGAACCAGCGTGCCCGCATTGACCACCAGCACGTCGAGCGGGCCTGCTGCCTTGACGGTGGATATCGTTTCGTTGCGGTTGCCCGCATCCGACTTCACCGCCTTGGCGCCGATTTCCGCCGCCAGCGTTTCGGCGGCATCCTTGGATCCCGCATAGGTGAATGTCACATCAGCACCGTCGCCGGCAAAGCGCCGCACGATGGCTGCACCGATGCCGCGGCTGCCGCCGATTACAAGCACTGTCTTACCCTGAAAATCAGTCATCGCATTGCTCCGTCCGAGGGTTGAGAATTAATGTAGTAGGCATTACATAATTAGTGGGTCGTATGCCGTCAATGGATTTTGTAATGTGCACTACAAAAATATTAAAGTCTCGTGGAAGGCCGCGTGCTTTCGATATGGAGGACGCGCTTGCCAAGGCGCAGGCGCTGTTTCGCGAAAAGGGCTATGATGCCTTGAACGTTGCCGACCTGACGGACGCGATCGGCATCAACCCGCCGAGTTTTTACGCGGCCTTCGGCAGCAAGTCGGCGCTTTATGGGCAGGTTCTGCAACGGTATGCGGAACTGGAGGGCATCGATCTCGAAGGACCGTTCGCCGCCGACGTGCCGCTTGCGCAGGGGATTGCGCGTCTGCTGGCCGAGGCGGCGCGCAATTACGGCGCCGGCAATGGTACGGGCTGCATGGTCATCGAGGGCGCGCGCGGCGGTGTCGATGCGGAAGCGTGTCGGCAGGCACGGCGCCTGCTGGATCTGACGCATGACACGGTTCATGCGGGCGTGAGTTGCCAAGCGCCGGAACAGGCCGAGATGGTGACGGATTATGTTATGGCGACGCTGTCTGGCCTGTCAGCCAGCGCCCGCAATGGTCTGCCGGCCGAACGCCTGTTGCGCATCGCCGATATTGCTTCGCGCCAGCTTGCCCATGAACTTGAGGAGACATGACCATGGCTGCATCCGAAAAATTCACGACCTTCGATCTCTCCGTCGTCGAACCGGAGGAGGGCGCTCCCGCGCCTGACCGTCTGATCGAAGGCAATCCCGTCTTTCGCACATGGAATGTCGAGGAAGCGCCGGGCGGGGTTTACGCGGGCGTGTGGGAGGCGACGCCGGGCAAATGGCGGATCGTTTACGACGAGTGGGAATACTTCCACATTCTCGCCGGTCATTCTGTCGTGACCGAAGAAGGCGGTGAGCCGGTGCATCTGCGCGCCGGAGACAGCATGGTGCTGCGGCCCGGCTTCAACGGAACATGGCAAGTGATTGAAACGACTCGCAAGGATTATGTCATCAGGCTCTGAAAAACCCAGCGGGGGAAAGTTCAGGCGAGGGGTGTCGATGCCCGAGCCGTCGGGTTACACCACGGCGATCGAAAACAATATGGACGCCGCAATGCGCTTCTTGAGAATGCTACTGATCATCGTCATCGCCATGGGAGGTTTTTTCGGCTTCCGCTGGCACACCTATGTCAGCAACACCGACAGCCCTTATGACGAAGTCGGCATCACCCTCAACAGCCATATGCCCACACCGATCCGCAAATGGGGTTGCGACAAGCTGCACGCCACATTCGGCAACGTGCTTCCGCCCTATGGCTGCCAGGCCGAAGGCGGCGACGGTCGCAGCTGGATGTGAAATTAGAGCGGTTCCATTTAACAATGAACCGCTCTGAACCGGCGCCCGTTCAGTCGCCGGTTTTTCCTGTCTTTTCGAAAGCCTGCGCGAACTCCGCTGAAGAGATGAAGGCGAGCGTCCGGCGCAATTCCTCGGATTTTTCGATGCCCAGAACGGCATCGAAGCGGCTCTGCGCCTCCCGCCATTTTTCCACGAGATCGGCCTGAAGGGCGCTCCCAACGTCGGTGAGCCGAACCCGTTTGGCGCGCCTGTCCTTTTCGTCAGGCACAAGCTCCACCAGCCCATCGCGGATCAACGGCTTCAGCGTGTGGCCGAGCGCCGAAAGATCCATCACCATCGCCTCCGCCAAACTCTTCTGGGTCGGTTCGTTGCCGTAGAGGATCTGGGTCAGCAGTGAAAACTGTGTGCCGCGCAGCCCGATGCCGCCGATGATGTCATCGTAGAGCTGGCTCAGCTGCCGCGATGCCCGCCGCACCGAGCTGCTGCTGCAATGCATCCAGATGTTGTCTTCAGGTCTGTCCATGGCATCCTTCATTGCCGCATTCGCTGCGACCGGCAAGAGGCATTGCTCGTCTGCGGAAAATTGCCGGTGACCATCTTGCAATCAGGGCGGCTTTCTCCAAATATAGTGGTATATGCCAGTAAAATCCAGATACGGTATTATTTGGCTGCCCGAAATTGAACCCAGGAGAATGGACAATGACCTCGAAACTCGGAACTGCTCTCGTTACCGGTGCCTCTTCGGGCATCGGCGCAACCTATGCCGATCGCCTTGCAGCGCGCGGTCATGATCTCGTTCTTGTCGCCCGCGATGCCGGACGGCTTGCCGAACTGGCGGAAAAACTCGCATCACAATACGGCATCGCTGCTACGGTTCTTCGCGCCGACCTGTCCGAGCGGGCGGATGTCGCGGTTGTCGAAAAACGGCTGCAGGAGGATGTTTCGATCACGCTGTTCGTCAACAATGCCGGCATCGGCCCGGCTGGCCCGTTGCTGTCAGGCGATCTCGATTATCTCGACCACATGGTCGATCTGAACGTGCTGGCCGCCAATCGCCTGGCCGTCGTCGCCGCAAGGGCTTTCGTTGCGCGGGCCAAGGGCGCGATCATCAACACGGCGTCAGTCGTGGCGCTTGCCCCGCAGATTTTCAACGGCACTTACAGCGCCTCGAAAGCTTTTGTGCTGGCGCTGACCGAAGGCCTTGCCACTGAACTTGCCAACACGCCGGTGCGTATTCAGGCGGTTCTGCCGGGCCTTACTCGCACGGAAATTTTTGACCGTGTCGGCCATTCCTTCGACAATCTCGATCAGGACAAGGTGATGGCGGTCGGCGATCTGGTCGATGCGGCGCTGTCGGGTTTCGACAAAGGTGAAGTGATCACCATTCCCTCGCTGGAAGATACCGGACTTTATGATGCCTATATCGCGGCAAGAGGCGCGCTTGGTCCGTATCTGTCGCTGAACAAGCCAGCCGCCCGTTATGGCGTTGCAGCCTAACGCAGGACGATCGCCAGCAACGGTGCCGCCAGCACGTTGACGAGGCCGACCAGCACCATGACAAGTCCGGCGACCGAGCCTTCCTCGGCGCCGATCTGGTTGGCCTTGGCAACGCCTGCACCATGCGCACCCATGCCAAAGAGGGCACCACGCGCCAGCGAGGATTTGAGCGGCAGAATCCTCAACAAGGTTTCGCCCAAAGCCGCCCCCAGCACGCCGGTCATCACCACGAACAGGGCGGTCAGATCCGGCACGCCGCCGATATTTTCCGAAATTGCCATGGCGAACGGTGTGCTGATCGAGCGCGGCAGAAGGCTCAGGCGCAAGGCGCCATCGATCGACAAGAGGCTCGCGACCGCCCATGCGCTCAGCATGGCGGTCGAACTGCCGACGATGATGCCGAACAGCAGAACCGGCCAGAATTTCAGGATCATCGCCCGCTTGTCGTAGATCGGAATGGCGAATGCCACCGTGATCGGCCCGAGCACGATCATCAGCCAGTGCGTGGCGCCGATATATTCGCGATAACTGGTGTGCAGACAGAGCGCGATGACCAGCAGGAAAATCGGCGTCGTCGCCAACGGTGAAAGCCATGCGATGGGAAAACGGCGGTGGATGCGTTTGGCGAGAAAATACAGGCTGATGGTCGCTGCCGACCAGAAGATGGTGGTAAGGATCGCATCAAGCGCCGGCACGGCGATGCTCCATGGCCAGCATCATCCGGTAACCGGCATCGACGGCAAGCGCCGTCATGCACATCACGGTAATGGTGCCGACCAGAATGACCGCGAGGATTTTCAGGCCGATCAGCCCGATGAACTCGCCATGTTCGAGAACGGCCAGAACGGCAGGCACGAAAAACAGCAGCATGTCGGCAAGCAGCACATGCGCACCACGGCGCATGCTGGAAAGGCGAATGACGCCGCTGGCCAGCAGCGCCAGCATGCCGAAAAGCCCGATGACCGCGCCGGGAACGGGGATGCCTGTCGTCCGCGCGACAGCTTCGCCGAAAAGCCACATCAGCGCGAGCAAAACCACCTGCGCGACACGACTGTTTTGCAGTGAGCGGTGAAACAGAATTGCGGTTTTGCGGCGGGACATGGGAGTGACCTTGTTGCGTCATCCTCCCTTAACTCGGCACTATAAGATATTGTTTGGCTTGGGCAATTGAACGGAATGCAAACGAGCCATGTGTTTTTCGCGTGGCGGCTGGTGAATGATCGGTTTCACCAGGCGAGATCAAGCCGCTCCAGTCCATGAAAGTGATAGACGTCCTTCACCGTCGGCGTTTCGGCCAGCCGCAATCCCGGCAAGCGACGAAACAGGATCGGCAGTGCTATGTTGAGTTCCAGCCGCGCCAGCGGGGCGCCGATGCAGAAATGGATGCCGGCACCGAAGGAGAGGTTCTGGCCCTCCTGCCGGTCGGGCTTGAAGGTGAGCGGCTCGCTGAATTTTGCCGGATCGACATTGGCGGCAGCGAGAATGAGGCTGACCTTGTCGCCGCGTTTCAGCGATACGCCGTCGATTTCAACATCCTCCAGCGCCCAGCGCTGAAAGATATGTACCGGCGCGCAGATGCGCAGTGTCTCTTCCACCGTGCGTTCCGTCACCGTCTCGTCGCGGAAAAGGTCCGCCGGTGAAAGGCCGCTTTCGAGAATGACCCGCACCGAGTTGCCGATCTGATGCACGGTCGCCTCATGCCCGGCATTGAGCAGCACGATCGTGGTCGATACCAGCTCGTCGTCGGTGAGGTGCTGGCCCTTGTGTTCGGTGTGGATCATGTGGCTGAGCAGGTCTTCGCGCGGCGTCTTTCGGCGCTCGGTGATCAGGCTTTTGACGTAAGCCGCAAACTCCTTGGCTGCCCGGTCGGCGGCATGTTCGTCTTCTTCCGTGCGCTTGAACATATACATGCCGACATAGGCATGGCTCCATTTCAAAAGCTGCGGCCCCATCTCGTCGGGAATGCCGATCATCCGGGCGATCATCGTCACCGGAATGATGTCGGCGAAGGCGGAAAGCAGTTCGACACGCCCGTTCGTTTCAAAACTGTCGATCAGCCGCTCGGCCAGTTCGGCAATTTCCGGCCGCAGCTTTTCGATATGGCGCGACACGAAAGCGCGGTTGACCATGGTGCGCAGCCGCGTGTGTTCCGGCGGTTCGATTTCCAGCAGCGAATGCCGTTCCGCCAGATCGAAGTTTTTCAGATGCGCCTGCGGTTCAGGTAATCCCAGTTCCTCGCGGCTCGCCACATGCAGGATCTGCCGTCCAAAACGCCGGTCGCGCAAAAGCGCGTTCACATGGTCGTAGCCGGTAAAGAACCATTGCCGCTGCTCTTCCCAGAAGAAAGTCGGACAGTGAGCGTGCAGGGCGGCATAAACCCGGTTGGGGTCGCTGTAAAAATCCGGGGTGCGGCCATCAAGCGAAACGCGGCGGGTTTTCGGATCGATGCGGAGGAAATCTGGAAGGGTGCTCATGTCGAATGCGTAGCGCACTTTTTTGGCGCTACGCAATCCGGTTCGGTCACCGATATCACTCCCCCACAGCCACGCCCTCGCGGCGCGGATCGGCGCTGCCGACCAGTCCGTTGCCGGTGATCTCGATCGCATGCAAGCCGGAATTCATCTCGCCGGCGTTCACCTCATATCCCAGTGCCTTCAGCGGCTCGGCGAACTTTTCCGCCGTCGTGCCGGCTTCGATATCGTAGGTTCCAAAGCGGTTGATCAGATGCGGCTGCGCCACGATCTGCTCCACCGGCATGCCCCAGTCGATATAGGCGACAAGCGCCTGCGCCACGTAACCGATGATCTGGCTGCCGCCCGGCGACCCGATGGCGATGAGCGGTTTGCCATCCTTCATCACGATGGTCGGGGCCATCGATGAACGTGGCCGTTTGCCCGGTTCGACGCGGTTAGCGACCGGCAGGCCATTATCATGTGTCTTGAAGGAAAAATCGGTCAGTTCGTTGTTGAGCAGAAAACCATTGGTCATCAGCCGTGAGCCAAACCCGCCTTCGATGGTCGTCGTCATCGACAGCACGTTGCCTTCCTTATCGACAATCACGAAATGGCTGGTGGAGGGCATTTCCAGCGCCGCATCGCGGCCAAACAGCAGCGCATGGTCCCATGCCGGCTCACCGGCTTTCACGGCGTCCTTGGCCAGCGCCCTTGGATTGGCAGGGTCGCCATCGAGCAGTTTTGCGCGCTCGCCGAGATAATTCTTGTCGATTAGCCCCTTGATCGGCAGCGGAACGAAATCGGTGTCGGCGAGGTAACGCTCGCGGTCGGCGAAGGCGAGGCGCTGCGCATCGCCAAGAATGCGCCAGCTCTGCACATTGTCCGGCCCAAAACTCTTGATGTCGAAATTCTCCATCATGCCCAGCATCTGGCCGATCGCCACGCCGCCGGAGGAGGGCGGTCCCATACCGCAGACATCGAGCGCACGATAGGTGACGCAGACAGGATCGCGTTCATTGATGCCGTAATTCTCGAAGTCGGCCAAAGACAGGACGCCGGGATTGTCGGTCGCCTCCCGCACGGTCTTGACGATGGCCTCGGCGATCGGCCCCTTGTAGAAGGCGTCCGCGCCACCTTTTGCAATGGCGGAAAGCGTTTCGGCATAGGCCGGGTTTTTGAGCACATGGCCTGCCTTCAATGGCGCGCCGGATGCATCGAAGAAATAGCCGCGTGGCCCTTCGTATTTTTTCAAGCGGTCGCCGTCCGAGGCAATCAGCCCGGCCAGTCGCGGCGAGACCTGAAAACCGTCCGTCGCGAGCTTTTCCGCCGGCGAAAACAGGCTGGCCCATTCAGCCTTTCCGTAGCGTTTGTGAACATCCTCCAGCAGACGCACCGTTCCCGGCGTACCGACGGAGCGACCGCCCACCACGGCATCCATGAATTTCAGCGGCTGACCCTTGTCGTCGAGAAACAGTTTTGGCGTCGCCTGCATCGGCGCCTTTTCACGCCCGTCGAAGGTCGTCAGCTTTTTCGAGGCGGCATCGTAATAGACCAGAAATGCCCCGCCACCGAGACCGGAACTCTGCGGCTCGACCAGCCCGAGCACGGTCTGCACCGCGACCATGGCGTCAATGGCATTGCCGCCCTTGGCGATGACATCGCGGCCGGCTTCCGCCGCCAGCGGATTGGCGGCCGCGACCATGAAATTTTTCGCCTCGACACGTTTGGCGACTGTTGTGCCGGTTGCGCGCTCAGGCGCGATCGTGTCCGAAGCCTGCTGCGCGAATACCACGCTCGCCATCCCGGTGCCGATCAGGCTCGTGGCGAAAATGGTGCCGATTGCTGTTGCCTTGCGCATGGTTTTCCCCTCCATCGATATCAAGTGGATGTGGTCCACACGTCGGCATTGACAATGGCCTGTCGCAAATCGACATGACGGCGGGTGTCGTTCACCAGCGCTTTACCATTCTCGCCGGAATGTCTGTGGGCACGGACGCCCTGGAAGTCTATCGGCCTTCTCAGGGAAGATAAAACGCGGCACCGGAGGCTGGATATCCCACGCGGTTAAGGATATCCGCCCTTCACGACTTGAAGTGCGGTATGTCCACACTCTATGTAGGGAGTTGACTTATTCCACCGATTCCCGGTCTGCCGCAGGCCAGGACCACACGTGAAGGACTGACATGAGAAATCCCGTCGATACCGCCATGGCTCTGGTGCCGATGGTCGTGGAACAGACCAACCGCGGTGAGCGCTCCTACGACATCTACTCGCGTCTCCTCAAGGAACGCATCATCTTCGTCACCGGCCCGGTGGAAGATCACATGGCGTCGCTCGTCTGCGCCCAGCTGCTTTTCCTCGAGGCTGAAAACCCGAAGAAGGAAATCGCACTCTACATCAATTCGCCGGGTGGTGTCGTCACCGCCGGCATGTCGATCTACGACACGATGCAGTTCATCAAGCCTGCCGTTTCGACGCTGTGCATCGGTCAGGCGGCCTCCATGGGTTCGCTGCTGCTGTGCGCCGGCGAAAAGGGCATGCGCTTTGCCATGCCGAACTCGCGCATCATGGTTCACCAGCCTTCAGGCGGTTTCCAGGGGCAGGCTTCGGATATCGAGCGTCATGCTCGTGACATATTGAAGATGAAGAAGCGCCTCAACGAGGTCTACGTGAAGCATACCGGCCGCACCTACGAGGAGATTGAAAAGACCCTCGATCGTGACCACTTCATGGACGCCGAAGAGGCGCAGGCCTGGGGCGTCGTCGACAAGATCCTGACCTCGCGTCAGGAACTCGAAGCTACTCCGGCCGCGTAAACGGTCTTATGCCTGGCCAGGTCTCACCCCGTTGTGACCGAAAAAGGGGCTTTAATCTGGCCAGGAACAAACTAATAGTCCATATTAAGGCTGTGTTGAATTGTTATGACATAGCATTCGGTCTGGAAGGGGTTTCGTTGCCACCGGTCCAGGACTGTCGTCCGGCTCGGTAGAGTACCCCTTGAAGGTTCAAGCGGGCTAGGCCTCTGATGAGGAGGCCAGCCGGCCGGCGATGTAAGTGTCTGCCCGCGTGTTGAAACGGTTCGGGCGGCGGTGCTGGAAGGAAAGTGATATGAGCAAGGTCAGCGGCGGCAACGGCAGCGACTCCAAGAATACCCTGTACTGCTCCTTCTGCGGAAAGAGCCAGCACGAGGTCCGCAAGCTTATTGCAGGACCGACCGTATTCATCTGCGATGAATGCGTCGAACTGTGCATGGACATCATTCGCGAAGAGAACAAAAGCTCGCTGAACAAGTCCCGCGAAGGCGTTCCCACGCCCCAGGACATCATCGAGGTTCTCGACGAATACGTCATCGGCCAGAAGCAGGCGAAGAAAATCCTGTCTGTGGCGGTGCATAACCACTACAAGCGTCTCGCACACGCCTCGAAGAACAACGAGATCGAGCTGGCGAAGTCGAACATCATGCTCGTCGGCCCGACCGGTTGCGGCAAGACCTATCTTGCCCAGACGCTCGCCCGCATCATCGATGTTCCCTTCACCATGGCGGATGCCACGACGCTGACCGAAGCCGGTTACGTCGGTGAAGACGTTGAAAACATCATCCTGAAGCTGCTTCAGTCGGCCGATTACAACGTTGAACGCGCCCAGCGCGGCATCGTCTATATCGACGAAGTCGACAAGATCTCGCGCAAGTCCGACAACCCGTCGATCACCCGCGATGTATCGGGCGAAGGCGTGCAGCAGGCGCTTCTGAAGATCATGGAAGGCACGGTTGCCTCGGTTCCGCCGCAGGGCGGCCGCAAGCATCCGCAGCAGGAATTCCTGCAGGTCGACACGACGAACATCCTGTTCATCTGCGGCGGTGCCTTTGCGGGTCTCGACAAGATCATTTCCGCCCGTGGCGAAAAGACCTCGATCGGTTTTGGCGCAAGTGTTCAGGCACCCGACGACCGTCGTGTCGGCGAAGTGCTGCGCGAACTGGAGCCGGAAGATCTGGTCAAGTTCGGCCTCATCCCGGAATTCATCGGTCGTCTGCCGGTTCTGGCAACGCTCGAGGATCTCGATGAAGATGCGCTGATCCAGATCCTGTCGGAGCCGAAGAACGCTCTGGTCAAGCAGTACCAGCGCCTGTTCGAAATGGAAGACGTCGAACTGACCTTCCACGAGGACGCTCTTCGCGAAATCGCCAAGCGGGCCATCGTCCGCAAGACCGGCGCCCGCGGCCTTCGTTCGATCATGGAAAAGATCCTGCTCGACACGATGTTCGAACTGCCGACGCTGGAAGGCGTTCGTGAAGTCGTGATCTCGGATGATGTGGTGAAGGGCAATGCCCGTCCGCTTTACATCTACGCCGATCGTCAGGACGAGAAGGCCAACGTTTCCGCCTGATGGCGTGACGCCAAGAATACGGCGGAGAGGTCATGCCTCTCCGCCGAACTGTTTCCGAAGGCCGCGCGTTTTGTCTGGAGTTTGCGCCGCGGTGGATTGTTCTCCTCCCCCGTGTTTCGGGTAGGGAAGGCGATCGGAAACGAGACCGCCGGCAAGGCTTGCCCTTGAGCCGCGATCGAACGAATGGGCGCGCCGCCATCCGGCCCTGCCTGCGAACCATTCGGAAAACTGACCAGACACTTTCCAGTCTGACGTAAGCAATGCATGCCACAGTTCTAATACTGTCGCAGTTTTGTCATGCGCGGTCTGGATGGCTTGAAAAAAGCCTAGTAGGTTACCACTTTGGGCAAGACCAAAATGCTTGAGGGTTTATCTCGGGCATGCTCCCGGAAACGGGACGAGAAAGGAAATGACATGACGAATACGACGTCTGACGCACAGAGCCCTGCGACCTATCCGGTCCTGCCGCTGCGCGATATCGTGGTCTTCCCGCATATGATCGTTCCCCTGTTCGTCGGACGTGAGAAATCCATCCGTGCGCTTGAGGAAGTCATGGGCTCCGACAAGCAGATCATGCTTGCCACCCAGATCAATGCCGGCGATGACGATCCGGAATCCTCGGCGATCTACAAGATCGGCACCGTGGCCAATGTTCTGCAGCTGCTGAAGCTGCCCGACGGCACCGTCAAGGTTCTGGTCGAGGGCCGTGCCCGCGCCAAGATCAGCGAATACACAGATCGCGAAGAATTTTACGAAGCCCATGCCGAAACGCTGGCCGAACCGCAGGACGATGCGGTCGAGGTCGAGGCGCTGTCGCGCTCCGTGGTTTCCGAGTTCGAAAACTATGTCAAGCTGAACAAGAAGATCTCCCCGGAAGTGGTTGGCGCCGCCAGCCAGATCGAGGATTATTCCAAGCTTGCCGACACGGTTGCTTCGCACCTCTCCATCAAGATCACCGAAAAGCAGGAAATGCTGGAAACGGTGAGCATCAAGACGCGCCTTGAAAAGGCTCTTGGCTTCATGGAAGGCGAGATCTCGGTCCTGCAGGTCGAGAAACGAATCCGCTCGCGTGTAAAACGCCAGATGGAAAAGACCCAGCGCGAATACTACCTCAACGAACAGATGAAGGCGATCCAGAAGGAGCTCGGCGACGGCGAAGACGGCCGCGACGAGATGGCCGAGCTGGAAGAGCGCATCGCCAAGACCAAGCTCTCCAAGGAAGCCCGTGAAAAGGCCGATGGCGAGCTGAAGAAGCTGCGTCAGATGAGCCCGATGTCGGCGGAAGCCACCGTCGTGCGCAACTATCTCGATTGGCTGCTGACCATTCCGTGGGGCAAGAAGTCGAAGATCAAGACCGACCTCAATGCCGCCGAAAAGCTGCTCGAGCTGGATCACTTCGGTCTCGAAAAGGTCAAGGAACGTATCGTCGAGTACCTCGCGGTGCAGGCGCGCGCCACCAAGATCAAGGGCCCGATCCTGTGCCTCGTCGGCCCTCCGGGCGTCGGCAAGACCTCGCTTGCCCAGTCGATCGCCAAGGCGACCGGCCGCGAATATGTGCGCATGGCGCTCGGCGGCGTCCGTGACGAAGCCGAAATCCGCGGTCACCGCCGCACCTACATTGGCTCGATGCCCGGCAAGGTCATCCAGTCGATGAAGAAGGCTAAGAAGTCCAACCCGCTCTTCCTGCTCGATGAAATCGACAAGATGGGTTCGGATTTCCGTGGCGATCCGTCGTCGGCTCTGCTCGAAGTGCTCGATCCGGCCCAGAACTCGACCTTCATGGATCACTACCTGGAAGTCGAATACGACCTGTCCGACGTGATGTTCATCACCACGGCGAACACGCTCAACATTCCGGGTCCGTTGATGGACCGCATGGAGATCATCCGCATCGCCGGTTACACGGAAGATGAGAAGCGCGAGATCGCCAAGCGTCACCTTCTGCCGAAGGCGATCAAGGAACATGCCCTGCAGCCGAACGAATTCTCGGTTTCGGACGATGCCCTGATGGCCATCAGCCAGCAATACACCCGTGAAGCCGGCGTTCGTTCCTTCGAGCGCGAGTTGATGAAGCTCGCCCGTAAGGCCGTCACCGAGATCATCAAGGGCAAGACGAAATCGGTTGCCGTCACGGCCGCCAACATTTCGGATTACCTCGGTGTTCCGCGTTATCGCCATGGCGAAGCCGAAGGTGAGGATCAGGTCGGCGTTGTTACCGGTCTTGCCTGGACGGAAGTCGGCGGCGAACTGCTGACGATCGAAGGCGTGATGATGCCGGGCAAGGGTCGCATGACCGTGACCGGCAACCTCAAGGACGTCATGAAGGAATCGATTTCCGCAGCGGCATCCTATGTCCGTTCGCGTGCCGTCGATTTCGGCATCGAGCCGCCGCGCTTCGACAAGTCGGACATTCACGTCCACGTGCCGGAAGGTGCCACTCCGAAGGACGGCCCGTCGGCCGGCGTCGGCATGGCAACCGCGATCGTATCGATCATGACCGGCATTCCGGTGTCCAAGGATGTGGCGATGACGGGTGAAATCACCCTGCGTGGTCGCGTCCTGCCGATCGGTGGTCTGAAGGAAAAGCTGCTTGCAGCGCTTCGTGGCGGCATCAAGAAGGTGCTGATTCCGGAAGAAAACGCCAAGGATCTGGCTGATATTCCGGACAATGTGAAGAACGGCATGGAAATCATTCCGGTCTCGCGCATGGGCGAAGTGATCAAGCACGCGCTGGTTCGCCAACCCGAGCCGATCGAATGGGACGGCTCGATCGAGACGCCCGTGATCGCCACCGTCGAGGGTGCGGACGAATCGGGCACCACGATCGCCCACTAAAATGCTCATCCCGCAGGTCATTTCAGACCTTCGGGATGTTTACCCGGCAGAATCACTTATGTCGCCGAAAAGCCTTATTTTCCGGGCTTTCCCGCCGCATTAGGTATTTATTCCCGGTTTTGCACGACGTGTTACATTTTTTGAGGAAAAGGCCGGCTTTTTGCCGGCCTTTTTTGTGAAAAGTCGCAGCGCCCCCCTTGTTTTTCAGGCGTTTCCAGAGCTTTTGGGTGCGCAGGGGACGCTCAAAATCATTGTCGCCCCGGAGCTGAACTTGATACGTTTCAAACCATTGAAAGGGGTGGAAACATGAACAAGACCGAATTGGTTGCTGCCGTTGCCGAAAAGGCTGGCCTGTCGAAGACCGACGCCGCATCCGCTGTCGACGCTGTTTTTGACACCGTCCAGGCTGAACTCCAGAAGGGCGGCGACATCCGTCTCGCCGGTTTTGGCAGCTTCTCCGTTTCGCACCGCGAAGCCTCCAAGGGCCGTAACCCGTCGACGGGTGCGGAAGTTGACATCCCGGCACGTAACGTGCCGAAGTTCTCGGCCGGTAAGGGCCTGAAGGACGCCGTCAACAACAAGTAATTTGTGGCTGCGCTTTGCGCACAGCAGCGAAATGAAGGAGAGGCCCGGCGCAAGTCGGGCCTTTTCTGTGCGAAGAGCCCGGCAAATGCGATGGGCTGGCCCCCGCGTCATCGCGCTGTCATGCAACTGACCCACAAGCGGCTGTTTCCAGTCATCCTTGGAGGGGTCCCATGACAATCTCATTCCGCGCCGCGCTTACGGCCGCGCTGCTCGCTTCGGTCGCCGTGCCGGCCAGCGCCGAGCAGGTTTTTAACCGTATCGCATCGTTCCCGGTCGCGCAGAACCTGCCGAAGGGCGAGGACAAGCCGACGTCGTCGGAAATCATCACCGCGACTGCCGATGGCAACACGCTGATCTATTCCGACGCGCCAGGCAGCACGATCGGTTTCATCGACATCACCGACGCAAAGGCGCCGAAGGCCGGTGGCTCGATCGCCATCGACGGCGAGCCGAACTCGGTTGCCGCAGCGGGCCCGAAGGCTCTCATCACCATCGACAATACCGAAGACCTGACCAAGCCTGCCGGCAAGCTCGGTGTCATCGACATTGCGTCGAAAAAACTCGAATCGACCTGCGATCTCGGCGGCCAGCCCGATTCGGTCGTTGTTGCGCCGGATGGTACATTTGCCGCCATCGCCATCGAAAACCAGCGTGACGAGGAATTGAATGACGGCGCCCTGCCGCAGCTTCCGGCCGGCGAATTGCTGATCGTCTCCCTGAAGAACGGCGTTCCGGCCTGCGATAGCATCAAGCGCGTCAACGTCACCGGCCTTGCCACCGTTGCGCCGGAAGATCCGGAGCCGGAATTCGTCAACATCAACGCCAATGGCGAAATTGCCCTGACGCTGCAGGAAAACAACCACGTCATCATCATCGATTCGAAGACCGCCAAGGTCACCAGCCACTTTACTGCCGGCACCGTCGATCTGGAAAATGTCGACACCAAGACCGATGGTTCGCTGAATTTCACCGGCAAGCTAACCGCCGTCCCGCGCGAGCCTGACGCCGTCAAGTGGCTCGGCACCGATCGTCTCGTGATCGCCAACGAAGGCGACTACAAGGGCGGTTCGCGCGGCTTCACCATCTTTGACCGTTCCGGCAAGGTTCTTTTCGATGCCGGCATGACGCTGGAGCACGAAATCGCCCGCCTCGGCCATTTCCCGGAAAAGCGTGCCAAGAACAAGGGCATCGAGCCGGAAGGCATGGAAGCCGCCGTCTTCAATGGCCAGCAGTATTTCTTCGTGCTGTCCGAGCGCGGCTCGATGATCGCCGTTTACAAGGACACTGGCGCCACGCCTGAACTCGTGCAGCTTCTGCCGTCGGGCATCTCTCCTGAAGGCGCTGTCGCCATTCCGGGCCGCAACCTGCTTGCTTCCGCCAACGAAGCCGACCTCGGCGAAGACGGCGGCGCCCGCTCGCATGTGATGATTTATGAGCTGGCGGAAGGCGAAAAGGCCTATCCGACGCTGAAGTCCAACGACATCGACGGCAAGGTTGTCGGCTGGGGCGCTCTGTCGGGCCTCGTCGGCGATGCGGAGAAGGACGGCACGTTCTACGCCGTGTCTGATTCGGTCTATGCCATGCAGCCGTCGATCTTCACCATCGACGCAACGAAGAAGCCGGCCGAAATCACCAACGTGCTGCGCATCACCCGCAACGGCCAGCCTGCCCAGAAACTCGACATCGAGGGCATCGCTCTGGATGGCAAGGGCGGCTTCTGGCTTGCATCGGAAGGGGATAGCTCCAAGCTGGTCGGCCACGGCCTCTACAACGTCAACGCCAAGGGCGAGATCAAGACCGAGATCGGTCTCCCGGCCGAACTGCTGGCCGGCGAAACCCGCTTTGGCCTGGAAGGCATCACCACCACCGGCAAGGGCGACGACCTGACCCTGTGGATGGCCGTGCAGCGCGAATGGAAGGATGACCCGAAGGGCCAGACCAAGCTTCTCACCTACAAGCCGAAATCGAAGGAATGGGCAGCCGTCCGTTATCCGCTCGAAAAGGCTGAAAAGGGTTGGGTCGGTCTCTCGGAAATCACCGCTCGCGGCGATCATCTCTATATCGTCGAGCGCGACAACCTGATCGGCGACGCCGCCAAGCTTAAGAAGCTCTACCGCGTCTCGCTGAAGGATCTGAAGCCCGCCAAGCTGGGCGGCGAGTTGCCGGTCGTCACCAAGGAAGAGGTCCACGACTTCCTGCCGGACCTGAAGAACGCCACCAACGGTTATGTCGTCGACAAGCTGGAAGGTTTTGCCTTCGACAAGTCCGGCAAGGCCTTCATGGTGACGGATAACGATGGTGTGGATGATTCGTCAGGCGAGACGCTGTTCCTGCCGGTGAACATCAAGGTCACCAACTGATCGACTTCACGGACCTGAAGGGGGGGGCGGGTGCGCGGGAGCGTGCCCGGTCTTTTTTTGCTGTCAGGCTCCAAGTTTTTTAACAAGGCCGCTCATGAAGCGCAGCAGCCGATACAGGGCATAGCTGAACACCACGAAGAAGGGTGCAAGGATTGGCGCGGTGATAAAAACCATCGCCCTGCCGGTGTCGGCGATCATATGGTACGGCAGGTAGCTATACGTGCCGAATGGCTCCGTAGGCTCCATCATACCGTTACCATTGAGGTCAAACGAATCGACCCGCCAGTTCAGGTAGGCCTGTACACCACGCGCCGCGGCAATGAAGAATATGACGGTGAAAATATATATGGCCAGAAAGGCCAGCCAGCGGTGCTGTCGCGGGCGCGCAGCCTCCTGCCGGAACAGATATATCGCGAGAGCCAAGCCGACCACCATGCTGATCGGTCAGATGCTCGGATCAGCGTTTCCTCAAGATACATTCCCGTCACCCTAAAGGCTGGAAGCCTAGGAGCGGGTTATCCGAAGCGCAAGCTAGAAACAAACCGTGTTTCACAGCATGTCGACAGGCAAAAAGAATTGCCGTTCAATGCTATAAAGTGTCACTTGAATAATTGGGAAAGAATGGTGGGCGATGACGGACTCGAACCGCCGACATCCTCGGTGTAAACGAGGCGCTCTACCAACTGAGCTAATCGCCCTTCGCGTCAACCGGATCATGTCCGCCGCGTCGGTGGCCGTGAGATATGCGGAACCGGGGAAATCCGCAAGAGCCTTTTTCCATTTTTTTGAAAAATTTGCGACAGATATGGGGAAATCCTTGTCTCGCTGGGGAAAGTTCATTTCGTCATTCTTTTGTCGTCAAAACTTGTTGACACCCGTCCGCGAACCTCTTAGTGAGCGCTCATCCGAACGGTTGAGGCCGCCGGATGAAGGGAAGCTTCTCCAAAAGATGCTTCGTTTCGAGATAAGTGCGGGTGTAGCTCAGTTGGTTAGAGTGCCGGCCTGTCACGCCGGAGGTCGCGGGTTCGAGCCCCGTCACTCGCGCCACTATCTCTTCCTCAGTCTACCTTCTGCCTCATGCAGAAGTTGCCGCAAGGCGAAGAAAATATGCGCGGGTGTAGCTCAGTTGGTTAGAGTGCCGGCCTGTCACGCCGGAGGTCGCGGGTTCGAGCCCCGTCACTCGCGCCATTTTCTTCTCAAGGCCTTGGTCGGTTTTCGATATGCACTTCGTTGCATTTGCTAATCTTCGATTTCTCCCTTCTTGTTTTCGTGCTGCTCGTATCCACTGCGGCTGCGTCTGTCTGATTCTCCGATAGCCGATCATTCCTGCGTGCCGGGTGCGCTGCAGTATCCCCGTATTCGCAATTGCGTGATCGCTGCCGGGGAGGGCGGGGTGGGTTCTATGCGGTACCGAGATATGGTTTGCACAATATTTGGGCGGCCATGGGGCGTGTTTTGTCGTCTATCGGGGTCTTAACCCGTTGATTGCATTCGTTATGTTGTCACTGACTCTGAAGTTGATTTTTAGGCGCTTTCTGCTGCGCGCTATCGTCGCATGAAATTTTTTTTAGTGAATTCAAAGATTTGCATATCGTCACCTTGCAAAACGCAAGAAATGCCCGGAAACCTTGAGTTTTTTGCTCCTGTTAATAATTTCCGGTCATTGTCATAATTGGCTGTGAAGAGGTTTTTCCGGCGCTCCAAGGCTTTCCCGCGCATGCTGCGACGTTTCGTCGTCTTTCGTTTCATTTTGGAGTGGGGGTTGGGTGCTAAACCTCTTGCGCCGGGGGCTATCCTACGATAGTCAGCCCTTGTTGCAATGCACGTTCGCTTGACCAGTGCATAAGTGTTAGGCGTTTGCCGTTCGCTTCCGGTCAGGCAGGGATGGAATACAATGACTGAACTCCTCAGTTCCTATCTCCCGATCGCGATCTTTATCGGCATTTCCGTGGTGATTGGTCTGGCGCTGCTCAT
Organism: Neorhizobium sp. JUb45; assembly: GCF_004343585.1. GTDB lineage: Bacteria > Pseudomonadota > Alphaproteobacteria > Rhizobiales > Rhizobiaceae > Neorhizobium. The sequence continues at coordinate 680,521 of NZ_SLYW01000002.1, forward strand.
CGCGCCCTTCGCCGTGGCCTACAAGGCGCCCGATCCGGAAAAGCTTTCCGCATTCGAATGCGGTTTCAATGCCTTCGATGACGCACGCATGAAGTTCGACATCCGGTTTTACCTGGTGTCGATCCTGTTCATCATCTTCGATCTCGAAGTCGCCTTTCTGTTCCCCTGGGCTGTGTCCTTCGGTGAAATGGGCTGGTTCGGCTTCTGGTCCATGATGGTGTTCCTTGGTGTGCTCACCATCGGCTTTATCTACGAATGGAAGAAGGGGGCTCTGGAATGGGAGTGACCGGCAACACGCTCGTCGCGCAGCAGCCGAAGGGCATCCTCGATCCGGCGACCGGCAAGCCTGTCGGCGCCAATGACCCGTTCTTCACGGATGTCGACAACGAGCTTGCCGACAAGGGCTTTCTCGTCACCTCGACCGACGAGCTGATCACCTGGGCGCGCACTGGCTCGCTGATGTGGATGCAGTTCGGTCTGGCCTGTTGCGCCGTTGAGGGCCTGATGCAGGCTTCCGGCCCGCGTTACGACATGGAGCGTTTTGGTGTCGCTCCGCGCGCTTCGCCGCGCCAGTCGGACGTGATGATCGTTGCCGGCACGCTGACCAACAAGATGGCGCCAGCGCTTCGCAAGGTCTACGACCAGATGCCGGAGCCGCGTTACGTCATCTCCATGGGTTCCTGCGCCAATGGTGGCGGCTATTATCACTATTCCTATTCGGTGGTGCGCGGCTGTGACCGTGTCGTCCCGGTAGACATATACGTGCCGGGCTGTCCCCCCACGGCAGAAGCACTGCTTTACGGCGTGCTCCTGCTGCAGAAAAAGATCCGCCGCACCGGCACGATCGAGCGTTGAGGGGATAAGTCATGAGCGAAGTTCTCGAACAACTCTCCACCTATATCCGCGAAGCACGCGGCAGCCTCGTGTCGGCAGCCGAGATCGCCTACGGCGAACTCAACCTGACGACCGACCGCGACAATATCGTCGAGCTCCTTACCTTCCTGCGTGACGATCCGCAGGGTGGTTTCGTCAGCTTCATCGATGTGTCCGGCGTCGACTGGCCGCAGCGTCCCGAACGTTTCGACGTGGTCTATCACCTGCTGTCGCCGAAGCGGAATGTTCGCCTGCGTGTAAAGCTGTCGGTCGCCGAAGATGTTTCGGTTCCCTCGGTCACCGGTGTCTACAAGGGCGCCGACTGGTTCGAGCGCGAGATCTGGGATCTTTATGGCGTGCCGTTCTCCGGTCACCCGGACATGCGGCGCCTCGTCACCGATTACGGTTTCGAAGGCCATCCGCTGCGCAAGGATTTTCCGGTCACCGGTTTCGTGGAAGTTCGTTACGACGACCAGCTCAAGCGCGTCGTCTACGAACCCGTCGAGCTTCGCCAGGAGTTCCGCAATTTCGACTTCACGTCGCCATGGGAAGGCACAGATTACGTGCTGCCGGGTGACGAGAAGGCACAGCAGTAAAAAACGGGTAGGGGCCTTCCGGCTCCGCTCGCAATTCGCCATTCGCCTGACGGCGTGGAGCGCGCACAATGACTGAACATAACGTCCGCAATTTCACGATCAACTTTGGCCCGGAGCATCCTTCCGCGCACGGCGTTCTGCGTCTTGTGCTGGAGCTTGATGGCGAAATCGTGGAACGCGTCGATCCGCATATCGGCCTGCTGCATCGCGGCACCGAAAAGCTGATGGAAACCAAGACCTATCTGCAGGCGCTGCCTTACCTGGATCGTCTCGACTATGTCGCGCCGATGAACCAGGAGCATGCCTACTGTCTGGCCATCGAAAAGCTGCTCGGTCTGCAGGTGCCGATCCGCGGCCAGCTGATCCGTGTTCTCTATTCGGAAATCGGCCGTATCCTCTCGCACATCATGAACGTCACGACCCAGGCCATGGACGTCGGCGCCATGACCCCGCCGGTCTGGGGGTTCGAAGAGCGCGAAAAGCTGATGATCTTTTACGAGCGCGCCTGTGGCGCCCGTATGCACGCAGCCTATTTCCGCCCCGGTGGCGTCCATCAGGACCTGCCGCAGCAGCTGGTGGAAGATATCGGCGCGTGGTGTGACCCGTTCATCAAGGTTCTCGACGATATCGAAGGCCTGCTCACCGGCAACCGTATCTTCAAGCAGCGTAACGTCGATATCGGCGTGATCTCGCTGGAAGAGGCGTGGAACTGGAGCATGTCGGGTGTGATGATTCGCGGCTCCGGCGCTGCCTGGGACCTGCGCAAGTCGCAGCCTTACGAATGTTACGCCGAACTCGATTTCGATATCCCGATCGGCAAGAACGGTGACTGTTTCGACCGCTACCTCGTCCGCATGGCCGAGATGCGCGAATCGGTAAAGATCATGAAGCAGTGCGTTGCCCGCCTGCTGGGTGATGCCAAGACCGGCCCGATCTCGGCAACGGACGGCAAGGTGGTTCCGCCCAAGCGCGGCGAGATGAAGCGTTCGATGGAAGCGCTCATCCACCACTTCAAGCTTTACACCGAAGGTTTCCACGTGCCGGCCGGCGAAGTTTATGCCGCCGTCGAAGCGCCGAAGGGTGAGTTCGGCGTCTACCTCGTCGCCGACGGTTCCAACAAGCCATACCGCTGCAAGCTGCGCGCCCCCGGTTTCGCGCATCTGCAGGCCATGGATTACTTGTCGACAGGCCACCAGCTGGCCGACGTCACGGCAATCCTGGGTTCGCTCGATATCGTGTTCGGGGAGGTGGATCGCTGATGCGCTCCCTCCCGATCATGATTGCAATATTCTGAATAGGACGTGATGTAGAATGTCTGTTCGTCGACTAGCCGAAGACCAGTTTCAGCCTGCAACCTTCGCCTTCAACGCGGAAAACACCGCTTTTGAAGCCGCGACCATTGCCAAGTATCCCGAGGGGCGCCAGCAGTCGGCGGTTATCCCGCTGTTGATGCGTGCGCAGGAACAGGACGGCTGGGTTACCAAGGCGACGATCGAATATGTCGCCGAAAAGCTGACCATGCCGTATATCCGCGTGCTGGAAGTGGCGACCTTCTACACCCAGTTCCAGCTTAAGCCGGTCGGCACCCGCGCCCATATCCAGGTCTGTGGCACCACGCCCTGCATGCTGCGCGGCTCCGACGAGCTGATCAAGGTCTGTCAGCACAAGATCCATCACGATCCCTTCCATACCAATGCCGAGGGCACGCTGTCCTGGGAAGAGGTCGAGTGTCAGGGCGCCTGCGTCAACGCTCCCATGGTCATCATCTTCAAGGATGCCTATGAGGACCTGACGCCGGAGCGCCTCGAACAGATCATCGACGAATTCGAAGCCGGCAAGGGCGCAGATGTTCCTGTCGGCCCGCAGAACGGCCGTCACCTGTCGGCACCCATCGGCGGCGCGCTGACGCTGCTCGACGATATCAAGCCGGTTCGCACCAATCTCGATCCGAAGCCGGAACCCGCCGCCGAGGCTGTGTCCGTGCCGCCGGCCGACGCCGGTCATCCGAAGGATACCGCGCCGGAAACCGACAAGTCGCTGAAGACGCCGGTCACTGCGCCGGCCGCCTCTGCTGCAAACGCCAAGGAAGCCGAAAAGGGCGAGTCGACAACGACAACGACCTCGACCAAGCCGGCTGCCAAGCGTGGTAGCAAGGCTGAAGGTGCTCCGGCAGCCGAAGGCGCCGTTGCCGGTGAAGACAAGCCAAAGCGCACGCGCAAAGCCAAGCCTGAAGGGGAGGCGTGATCATGCTTAAAGATCAGGATCGTATCTTCACGAACATCTACGGCCTCAAGGACAAGTCCCTGAAAGGCGCAATGAGCCGTGGCCACTGGGATGGCACCAAGCAGATCCTCGACAACGGTCGTGACTGGATCATCAACGAGATGAAGGCCTCCGGTCTTCGTGGTCGTGGTGGCGCCGGCTTCCCGACTGGCCTGAAATGGTCCTTCATGCCGAAGGAATCCGATGGCCGTCCGCATTACCTCGTCGTCAACGCCGACGAATCCGAGCCCGGTACCTGCAAGGACCGCGAAATCATGCGCAACGATCCGCATACGCTGATCGAGGGCTGCGTGATCGCCGGTTGCGCCATGGGTGCCCATACCGCCTACATCTATGTTCGCGGCGAATACATGCGCGAGCGTGAAGCCCTGCAGGCCGCGATCGACGAGTGCTATGACGCCGGCCTCCTCGGCAAGAACAACAAGAACGGCTGGGATTTCGACATCTACGTCCATCACGGCGCCGGTGCCTATATCTGCGGCGAAGAGACGGCGCTGCTCGAAAGCCTTGAAGGCAAGAAGGGCCAGCCGCGCCTCAAGCCTCCGTTCCCTGCCAACATGGGCCTTTACGGCTGCCCGACCACGGTCAACAACGTCGAATCGATCGCCGTTGCCCCGACCATCCTGCGTCGTGGCGCCACCTGGTTCTCGTCGCTCGGCCGTCCCAACAATGTCGGTACAAAGCTGTTCATGATCTCCGGTCACGTCAACAAGCCGTGCACCGTCGAAGAAGAAATGGGCATCACCTTCCGCGAACTGGTGGACAAGCATGCCGGCGGTATCCGCGGCGGCTGGGACAACCTTCTGGCGGTCATCCCCGGCGGCGCATCCTGCCCGATCGTTCCGGCCAAGGACATCATCGATTGCCAGATGGACTTTGATGGCCTTCGTGCCGTCGGTTCGTCGTTCGGCACCGCCGGCGCCATCGTCATGGACAAGTCCACCGACGTGATCAGGGCGATTGCCCGCATCTCGGCCTTCTTCAAGCACGAAAGCTGCGGCCAGTGCACGCCGTGCCGTGAAGGCACCGGCTGGATGTGGCGCGTGCTCGAACGCATGGTCAAGGGCAACGCCCAGAAGCGCGAAATCGACATGCTGTTCCAGGTGACCAAGCAGATCGAAGGGCATACGATCTGTGCGCTCGGCGACGCTGCTGCCTGGCCGGTTCAGGGCCTTATCCGCCATTTCCGTCCGGAAATCGAAGCACGCATCGATCAATACACCTACCGCTCGACGTCGGAAGGCGCCGTGCTGGAAGCTGCGGAGTAAGGTGATGACGTCGCCGGAGGAGAAGCATGAAGGGCAGGGGGCACCGACGGCAAAGCCGGCGTTTGGCTCGTCGTGGCCCGGCTTCGATCCGGCTTCGCTAACGCTGAACCCGATGATGGCCAATCCGGCGGCCGCCATGGCGGCGATGACGCAGATCGGCATCGAATTGCAGACACAGTTCGCGACCGCGATGTTCGGCATGATGCAGAACACCATGGAAGCCAGCCAGCGGCTGCACCGCACGCTGGAAGACATGGCCCGCGAGCCGGAAGCCACCGAGGCGGACAAGCCGGAAGCGAAGGCAGCGCCTGCGCCGAAGGCGAAAGCCGCCAAGGCTGCACCGGCCGAGGCACAAGACGATTTGAAACGGATCTCGGGTCTCGGGCCCAAGATCGAGACGAAGCTGAACGGTCTGGGCATCAAAACCCTTTCCGAGATCGCCGGATGGAGCACCGAGCAGGCTGCCCGTGTCGATGCGGAACTTGGCCTTGATGGCCGCGTGACGCGCGACGACTGGGTGGGCCAGGCCAAGGCTCTGACGTCGGGTACAGCACAGGAATTGCCACCGGTTAAGGCTGCGGCCCGCAAGACCGGCGGACGGAAAAACAGGACGTAACGATGACGAAGCTCAAGGTTGACGGCAAGGAAATCGAGGTTCCGGACCACTTCACGCTGCTGCAGGCATGCGAGGAGGCGGGTGCCGAAGTGCCGCGTTTCTGTTTCCACGAACGTCTGTCTGTCGCCGGCAACTGCCGTATGTGTCTGGTCGAGGTAAAGGGTGGCCCGCCGAAGCCGGCAGCCTCCTGCGCCATGGGCGTGCGCGATATCCGCGGCGGCCCGAACGGCGAGCTTCCGGAAGTCTTCACCAACACGCCGATGGTCAAGAAGGCCCGCGAAGGCGTGATGGAATTCCTGCTGATCAACCACCCGCTGGATTGCCCGATCTGCGACCAGGGCGGTGAATGCGACCTGCAGGACCAGGCCATGGCGTTTGGTATCGACAGTTCGCGCTATACCGAAAACAAGCGCGCCGTCGAAGACAAGTATATCGGCCCGCTGGTCAAGACCGTGATGAACCGCTGCATTCACTGCACGCGCTGCGTCCGCTTCACCACCGAAGTCGGCGGCATTTCCGAGCTTGGCCTGATCGGCCGTGGCGAAGACGCCGAGATCACCACCTATCTCGAGCAGGCAATGACCTCGGAGCTGCAGGGCAACGTTGTTGACCTCTGCCCGGTCGGCGCGCTCACCTCGCGTCCGTTCGCCTTCACCGCCCGTCCGTGGGAGCTGAACAAGACCGAATCCATCGACGTGATGGATGCAGTCGGTTCGGCCATCCGCGTCGATACCCGTGGCCGCGAAGTCATGCGCATCATGCCGCGTGTCAACGAAGCCGTGAACGAAGAGTGGATTTCGGACAAGACCCGCTTCATCTGGGATGGCCTGAAGACCCAGCGTCTCGACCGTCCTTACGTGCGCCGCGACGGTCGCCTGCAGGCAGCCTCCTGGGGTGAAGCCTTTGCCGCCATCAAGACGGCGGTCTCTGGCGCTGCCGCCAACAAGATCGGCGCCATCGCCGGCGACATCGCCTCGGTTGAGGAAATGTACGCGCTGAAGGCGCTGATTTCCTCGCTCGGTTCGGAAAACATCGATTGTCGCCAGGACGGTTCGGCCTTCGACCCGTCTCTCGGCCGCGCAAGCTATATTTTTAACCCGACGATCGAAGGCATTGAAAAGGCTGACGCTTTGTTGATCGTGGGTTCCAACCCGCGCTTTGAAGCCGCCGTCCTCAACGCCCGCATCCGCAAGCGTTTCCGTCGCGGCAATTTCCCGATCGGCCTGATCGGCGAAGCCGGCGAAATGCGTTGGGATTACGAATATCTCGGTGCCGGCCCGGACACGCTGACCGACCTCGTCGAAAACGGCAACGCCTTCATCGACAAGCTGACCGCCGCCAAGAACCCGATGATCATCGTTGGCCCCGGTGCCGTTGCCCGCGCTGACGGTCAGGCCATTCTGGCGCTCGCTGCCCGTCTCGCCGCATCAGTTGGTGCTATCACCGAAGACTGGAACGGTTTTGGCGTTCTCCACACCGCAGCCTCGCGCGTCGGCGGCCTCGATCTCGGCTTCGTGCCGGGCAAGAACGGCGTCAACGCAGCCGAAATGCTGAAGTCGATGGACGTTCTTTTCCTTCTCGGCGCTGACGAACTCGCCTTCGCAACCAAGGGCGCAAAGTTTACCGTCTATATCGGCAGCCACGGCGATGCCGGCGCACATGCCGCCGACGTCATCCTGCCGGCCGCGACCTATACCGAAAAGTCGGGCACCTGGGTCAACCTCGAAGGCCGCGTCCAGATGGGCAACCGCGCGGGCTTCGCACCGGGCGAAGCCCGCGAAGACTGGGCGATCCTGCGTGCGCTGTCCGACGTTCTCGGCCACAAGCTGCCGTTCGACAGCCTGTCTGCGCTGCGTGCCAAGCTTTATGCCGAATTCCCGCATTTCGCCGAAATCGACGAAGTGGCAGCCGGCACCGGCGAACAGGTAGCCAAGCTTTCGCAGGCTGGCGGTCGCGCCGACAAGGCGGCCTTCGTGTCGTCGGTCAAGGACTTCTATTTGACGAACCCAATCGCCCGCGCTTCCGCCGTCATGGCAGAATGCTCGGCATTGGCCCGCAACAACTTCCAGGTTGCAGCGGAGTAAGGGCAGGACAATGGATTCTATCTTCTCGACCTATATCTGGCCGGCCCTCATCATGGTGGGGCATTCCCTGCTGACGCTGGTCTGCCTGCTGGTCTTCATCGCCTTCATCCTGCTCGCCGACCGTAAGGTCTGGGCGAACGTTCAGCTGCGTCGCGGCCCCAACGTCGTTGGTCCGTTCGGCCTGTTCCAGTCGTTTGCCGACTTGCTCAAGTTCATCCTGAAGGAGCCGATCATTCCGGCTGGCGCCAACAAGGTGGTCTTCCTGCTTGCGCCGCTGGTCTCGGTGGTTCTGGCGCTCGCCACCTGGGCGGTCATCCCGCTCAACGATGGCTGGGCTGTCGCCAACATCAATGTCGGCATCCTCTACATTTTTGCGATCTCCTCGCTCGAAGTCTACGGCGTCATCATGGCCGGCTGGGCGTCGAACTCGAAATACCCGTTCCTCGGCGCGCTCCGCTCGGCGGCGCAGATGGTGTCCTACGAAGTCTCGATCGGTATCGTCATCGTCACCGTTCTGCTCTGCGTCGGTTCGCTGAACCTGCAGGATATCGTCTACGCGCAGAAGACCGGCCTCGGCACGATGATCGGCCTGCCGAACTCGTTCCTCGACTGGCACTGGCTGTCGCTGTTCCCGATGTTCGTGATCTTCTTCATCTCGGGTCTGGCTGAAACCAACCGTCCGCCATTCGACCTTCCGGAAGCGGAATCGGAACTCGTCGCCGGTTACATGGTCGAGTATTCGTCTGCCCCGTACATGATGCTGATGCTCAGCGAATATGCTGCCATCATGCTCATCTGCGCGCTGACCACGATCCTCTTCCTCGGAGGCTGGTTGCCGCCGTTCGACTTCTGGCTGATCAACTGGGTTCCGGGCATCATCTGGTTCCTGATCAAGGTCTGCATGGTCTTCTTCGGCTTCGCCATGGCCAAGGCCATCGTGCCGCGCTACCGCTATGACCAGTTGATGCGTCTCGGCTGGAAGGTCTTCCTTCCGCTCTCGCTCGGCATGCTGGTGATTGTTGCATTCGTACTGAAGCTGACGGGATGGGCTGGCTGATGATGGCTCACCCCTCGCTCGGTTCTATTGGAGAATAAAGATGGCCGCTCTTTCCCAAGCCGTCGGTTCGCTGTTCCTGAAGGAATTCGTCGCCGCTTTTGCGCTGACGTTCAAATATCTGTGGTTCCGTCAGAAGGCGACGATCAACTACCCGTTCGAAAAGGGCCCGGTCTCTCCGCGCTTCCGTGGCGAACATGCGCTGCGCCGTTATCCCAACGGTGAAGAGCGTTGCATCGCCTGCAAGCTGTGTGAAGCCATCTGTCCTGCTCAGGCGATCACCATCGAAGCCGGCCCGCGCCGCAACGATGGCACCCGCCGCACGGTGCGTTACGACATCGACATGGTGAAGTGCATTTATTGCGGTTTCTGCCAGGAAGCATGCCCGGTCGATGCCATCGTTGAAGGCCCGAACTTCGAGTTCTCCACCGAGACGCGTGAAGAACTGTATTTCGACAAGGCCAAGCTGCTCGCCAATGGCGATCGCTGGGAACGTGAAATCGCCCGCAACCTTCAGCTGGATGCGCCTTATCGCTGATAAGGCCTGAAGGCTTTGAAGGATACGGACTGAAATGTCCCGCGGCCGCAAGGCGGCGGGAACGATGATGAAAAAACGTCTGGACGGCATCGGCCGCCAGGTTCCGACGGGGAGGGGCCTTTACCCAAAGGTCTTGCCGGGGAAGACGAGAAGGCACCAACATGGGTCTGCACGCTATATTCTTTTATCTTTTCGCCTTTGTCGCGGTGGCGTCGGCGGTCATGGTCGTGTCGGCCAGAAACCCGGTCCACTCGGTGCTGTTCCTGATCCTCGTGTTCTTCAACTCGGCGGGTCTTTTCCTGCTGACGGGAGCCGAGTTCCTGGCGATGCTGCTTCTGGTCGTTTATATCGGCGCGGTCGCGGTTCTCTTCCTCTTCGTCGTCATGATGCTCGACATCGATTTCGCCGAGTTCCGTCAGGGTGTGCTGCAATACGCGCCGATCGGTGCACTGGTCGGCCTCGTGGTCGCCGCCGAACTGATCCTCGTAGTCGGTGGCTCGACGCTGTCGCCGCAGGCGGCAAAATCGGTCGCCATGCCTATGCCTGATATCGCCGAACGCCAGAACACGGCCGCACTCGGCGACGTGCTCTATACCCACTACGTCTACTTCTTCGAAGTGGCCGGCCTCATCCTTCTCGTCGCCATGATCGGCGCGATCGTGTTGACGCTGCGCCATCGCCAGAACATCAAGCGGCAGAATATCGCCCGCCAGGTTGCTCGCACGCCGGAAACCGGCGTCGAGATCGTCAAGGTCAAGTCGGGCCAGGGCCTCTGAGAGCGGGACAAGGATTGAAATTATGGAAATCGGACTTTCCCATTACCTGACGGTCAGCGCCATTCTCTTCACGATCGGCGTGTTCGGAATCTTCCTGAACCGCAAGAACGTCATCATCATCCTGATGTCGGTCGAACTGATCCTGCTGTCGGTAAACCTCAACATGGTGGCCTTCTCGTCGTTCCTCAACGACATCGCCGGCCAGGTCTTCGCGCTCTTCATTCTCACGGTTGCTGCAGCGGAAGCGGCGATCGGTCTTGCAATTCTCGTTGTCTTCTACCGCAACCGCGGCTCCATCGCGGTCGAAGACGTCAATATGATGAAGGGCTGATCGGGTCATGATCTACAAGGCAATCGTCTTTCTTCCCCTGATCGGCTTCCTGATCGCCGGCCTCTTTGGCCGCCAGATCGGCGCCAAGGCATCGGAATACGTCACCACCGGCCTGATGATCGTTGCGGCAATCCTGTCGTGGATCGTCTTCTTCGATATCGCGCTCGGTCATTCCGAGGGTGAGGTCGTCAAGGCCGTCGTCATGCGCTGGATCCAGTCCGGCAGCATCGATGTCGAATGGACCTTCCGTATCGACACGCTGAGCGCGATTATGTTCGTCGTCGTCAACACCGTGTCGACGCTCGTTCATCTCTATTCCATCGGCTACATGCATCACGATGAGCATCGTCCGCGTTTCTTCGCGTACCTGTCGCTCTTCACCTTCGCGATGCTGATGCTCATCACCGCCGACAACCTGCTGCAGATGTTCTTCGGCTGGGAAGGCGTGGGTCTGGCTTCGTACCTGCTGATCGGCTTCTGGTTCAAGAAGCCGTCCGCATCGGCTGCCGCCATGAAGGCATTCATCGTCAACCGCGTCGGTGACTTCGGTTTCATCCTCGGCATCGGCGGCGTTTTCGTGCTGTTCGGTTCGATCAACTTCGAAACCATCTTTGCCGCTGCCGCCACCTATATGCCGCATGAAGGTGCCGCCGACGCCAACGCGATCGTCGCCAACTTCTTCGGCATGGAGCTGACCAAGAGCACGGCCATCACCGTCACCTGCCTTCTGCTCTTCATGGGCGCGATGGGTAAGTCGGCGCAGTTCCTGCTGCACACCTGGCTGCCGGACGCCATGGAAGGCCCGACCCCGGTTTCGGCCCTCATTCACGCAGCAACCATGGTCACCGCCGGCGTCTTCCTTGTCGCCCGCATGTCGCCCATCTTTGAACTGTCGCCGGATGCGCTGCTGGTCGTCACCATCATCGGTGCGATCACCGCCTTCTTCGCGGCCACCGTCGGCCTCGTGCAGAACGACATCAAGCGCGTCATCGCATACTCGACCTGCTCGCAGCTCGGTTACATGTTCGTGGCGCTCGGCGTCGGCGCTTATGGCGCGGCCGTCTTCCACCTCTTCACGCACGCCTTCTTCAAGGCGCTCCTGTTCCTTTGCGCCGGCTCGGTCATCCATGCCGTCGATGGCGAACAGGACATGCGTCACATGGGCGGCCTGCGCCCGCATATCAAAGTCACCTTCGCGATGATGCTGATCGGCACGCTTGCCATTACCGGCGTCGGCATTCCGTTCACGCCGGTCGGTTTTGCCGGCTTCTTCTCCAAGGACTTCATCATCGAAGCGACCTACGCATCGCATTCGCCGGCCTCCGGCTTTGCCTTCACGCTTCTGGTGATCGCGGCGATGTTCACGAGCTTCTATTCGTGGCGCCTGATCTTCCTCACCTTCTTCGGCAAGCCGCGTGCGAGCCACGAGGTCATGCACCACGTGCATGAAAGCCCGCAGGTCATGCTGGTGCCGCTCTACATCCTCGCCATCGGCGCGGTTGTGGCCGGCGTGGTCTTCAAGGAATTCTTCTACGGCCACGAATATGACGTGTTCTGGAAGGGCGCCCTGTTCACCTCCGAGCACAACGAACTGCTGCACGAATTCCACCACGTGCCGGCTCTCGTCGCTCTGGCACCGTTCCTTGCCATGATCATCGGTTTTGTCACCGCCTGGTATTTCTACATCAAGTCGCCGGAAACCCCGAAGCGTCTGGCCGCCTCGCAGCAGGGCCTCTACCAGTTCCTGCTCAACAAGTGGTACTTTGACGAACTCTACGACTTCCTGTTCGTCCGTTCGGCAAAGGCGCTCGGCCGCTTCCTGTGGAAGAAGGGTGACGTCGCCGTCATCGACGCCTACGGCCCGAACGGCATCGCCGCCCGTGTTGTCGACGTTACGCGTAATGTCGTGCGTCTGCAGTCCGGTTACCTTTATCACTACGCGTTCGCGATGCTGATCGGCATCGCCGCCCTCGTCACCTGGATGATGCTCGGGAGTTCCTTCTGATGACCGATTGGCCAATTCTTTCAACGGTCACCTTCCTGCCGCTGGTCGGCGTGGTGCTCCTGCTCCTTACGGGACAAGAGGGCGCGAACGGCCGCCGCAATGTGCTCTACATTTCGCTGGCGACCACCGTCTTCACCTTCATCGTGTCCTTGTTCATCTGGATCGGCTTCGACAATTCGAGCGCCAGCTTCCAGATGGTCGAAAAGCATGAGTGGCTCGGCACTGGCATTTCCTACCATCTCGGCGTCGACGGCATTTCCATGCTGTTCGTCATTCTCACCACGTTCCTCATGCCCTTCTGCGTGCTGGCAAGCTGGGAATCGATCGAGAAGCGCATCAAGGAATACATGATCTCCTTCCTGCTTCTGCAGGTGGCGATGACCGGCGTGTTCGTCTCGCTCGATATCGTGCTCTTCTACGTGTTCTTCGAAGCGACGCTGATCCCGATGTTCATCATCATCGGTGTCTGGGGCGGCAAGGATCGCGTTTACGCATCCTACAAGCTCTTCCTCTACACGCTGCTCGGCTCGGTTCTGATGATGCTCGCCATCATGGCCATGTACTGGAACGCCGGCACCACCGATATCGTAGAACTCCTGAAGCACGGTTTTCCGGCCGGCATGCAGACATGGCTCTTCCTCGCCTGCTTTGCCGCCTTCGCCGTCAAGATGCCGATGTGGCCGGTTCATACCTGGCTTCCGGATGCGCACGTTCAGGCCCCGACCGCAGGTTCGGTCATCCTGGCCGGCGTCATGCTGAAGCTCGGCGGTTACGGCATGATCCGTATCCTCCTGCAGATGTTCCCGCTGGCTTCGGACTACTTTGCGCCGATGGTGTTTGCGCTGTCTGTCATTGCCATCATCTACACCTCGCTGGTTGCGATGATGCAGGACGACATCAAGAAGCTGATCGCGTACTCGTCGGTTGCCCACATGGGCTACGTGACCATGGGTATCTTCGCCGCCAATACGCAGGGCGTGCAGGGTGCCGTGTTCCAGATGCTGTCGCACGGCATCGTGTCTGGCGCGCTCTTCCTCTGCGTCGGCGTCGTTTATGACCGCCTTCACACCCGCGAGATTTCCGCTTACGGTGGCCTCGTCAACAACATGCCAAAGTATGCCGTGGCGATGATGATCTTCACGATGGCAAACGTCGGCCTGCCGGGCACGTCGGGCTTCATCGGCGAATTCCTGACCATCATCGGCGTCTTCCGCGTCAACACCTGGGTGGCGCTGTTTGCGGCAACCGGCGTGATCCTGTCGGCCTGCTACGCCCTGTGGCTCTATCGCCGGGTTCTGTTCGGTGCGCTGGAAAAGGAAAATCTCAAGCAGTTGCTGGACCTGTCGACGCGTGAGAAGATCCTTCTCTACCCGCTGATCGCGCTCACCATCTTCTTCGGCTTCTACCCGGCGCCTGTATTCGATGCGACTGCCGCTTCGATTGATGCGCTGGTCAACAATTACTCGGCAGCCCTGCAGGCAGCGCAAAAACTTGCGCTCGCAGTAACGCACTGAGACGGGACGGAATGATATGACCGCTGAACTACTCCTTGCCAGCCTGAAGATCTCGTCGCCGGAAGTGCTTCTGGCGATCGGTGCGCTGGCGCTCCTGATGATCGGCGTTTTCAGTGGCGACCGCTCGTCGCCGCTGGTAACCGGCCTCACCATCGCCGTCATGATCGTGGCTCTGATCATGATCATCTTCGTCGCGCCGCAGGGCGAGGCCTATAACGGCGCATTCATGATGGACGGTTTTGCCCGCTTCATGAAGGCGACCGCGCTGTTCGGCTCGATCGTCGCGCTGCTGATGACCTATGCCAATGCCAAGTCGGACCAGATCGACAAGCCGGAATTCCCGGTTCTCGTCCTGCTCGCCACGCTCGGCATGATGCTGCTGATTTCGGCCAACGACCTGATCGCGCTTTATCTCGGCCTCGAGCTGATGTCGCTGTCGCTATACGTCGTCGCCGCCTTCAACCGTGACAGCATCCGCTCCACGGAAGCCGGCCTGAAATATTTTGTTCTCGGTGCGCTCTCCTCCGGCATGCTGCTTTACGGCATGTCGCTGGTCTACGGCTTCACCGGCAATACCGGCTTTGAACAGATCGCCCAGGTGCTGAGCCAGGAAACCCGTTCGCTTGGTCTCGTGTTCGGTCTGGTCTTCGTTCTTGCTGGTCTGGCGTTCAAGATCTCGGCCGTGCCGTTCCACATGTGGACGCCGGACGTTTACGAAGGTGCACCGACCCCGGTCACCGCCTTCTTCGCCTCCGGCCCCAAGGTCGCCGCTATGGCCATCCTGGTGCGCATCGTCTCGGATGCCTTCATCCCGGTTGTTGCCGACTGGCGTCAGGTCATCGTCTTCATCGCGATTGCCTCCATGCTGCTCGGTTCGTTCGCGGCCATCGGCCAGAAGAACATCAAGCGCCTGATGGCTTACTCCTCGATCGGTCACATGGGTTATGCGCTCGTGGGTCTGGCCGCAGGGTCTGAAACCGGCGTTTCCTCTGTCGCGCTCTACATGCTGATCTACATGGTCATGACGCTCGGCACTTTCGCCTGCATCATGTCGATGCGCCGCACCGATGGCACTGCCGTCGAAGCCGTTGACGATCTGGCCGGCCTGTTCTCCACGCGTCCGTTCATGGCGCTGGTGCTGACTGCGCTGATGTTCTCGCTTGCCGGCATTCCGCCGCTCGCCGGCTTCTTCGCCAAGTACTTTGTTTTCCTCGCAGCCATCGAAGCCCAGCTTTATGGGCTGGCCGTTATCGGCGTGCTTTCCTCGGTTGTCGGCGCCTATTATTACCTGCGCGTCGTCAAGCTGATGTGGTTCGATCAGCCGACCGGCGAGTTTGCCCGCACCTCGGGCATTCTGAAACTGGTCTTCGGTTTCTCCGGTCTGTTCGTCACGGCTTATGTGCTTTTCGGCGGCCCGGTCGGCACGGCAGCGTCTGCGGCAGCAAAGTCATTCTTCTAAGATGACGGAAAACAGACGCCGCTTCCCGCTCGAAGCCTTCAGGCATCAGGCGCTGGATGAAGTCGGCTCCACAAACACAGATGCCCTCGCGCTTGCGAGGGCAGGCGACCAGGGCCTGATCTGGATCACCGCCCGGCGCCAAAACGCCGGGCGTGGTCGTCGTGGGCGTGCCTGGACATCCGAGACCGGCAATCTTTACGCCACGCTCCTGTTGATCGACCCCGCGCCGATCGAACGCACCGCCTCGCTTCCCTTGGCCGTGGCGCTTGCCGTGCGCAACGCCATCGCTACCGTCATGCCGCCCGGCACACCGCCGGTCGAGGTCAAATGGCCGAACGACATTTTGATAGAACGCAAGAAAACCTGCGGCATATTGCTCGAAGCCGAGATGTTGCCGACCGGAAAACGCGCTCTCGTTATCGGCATCGGTATCAATATCCGCCACAAGCCCGATAGTGCACCATATGGTGTGACATCGCTTGAAGACTATGGCTGCACCGCCTCTCCGGAAGAGCTTTTTGCGCATCTTTACAAGGAGATGGCCTGGGTTCTGGAATCATGGAACGAAGGCCGCGGCATTGCCGAGGTCACGGCCCAATGGCGCTCTGTCGCTTGCGGTATCGGCGAGAAGATTACGGTCAATCTGCCGGATCGTTCGATTTCCGGGCGCTTTGCCGGAATTGATGATAAAGGCTTGCTGATGCTGGACACGGGCACCGAACTTATGCCCATTGCCGCCGGCGACGTATTTTTTGCATGAATCAGAAACGAGACAAGATGGCCTCCAAGGACGAACTGGTATTTTTGCCGCTGGGCGGCGTAGGCGAGATCGGCATGAACCTCGCGCTCTACGGTTATGGCCCCGAGGCAACCCGCCAGTGGATCATGGTCGATTGCGGCGTGACCTTTCCGGGGCCCGACCTGCCGGGCGTGGACCTCGTCCTGCCCGATGTGCGTTTTCTTGCGGACAAGAAGAAGAACCTCAAGGGCATCTTCATCACCCACGCGCATGAAGACCATTATGGCGCGCTGAACGATATCTGGCCCGGCCTCAACGTGCCGGTTTATGCCTCGCCGTTCACGGCCGGCATGCTCGATGCCAAGCGCGCTTACGAAGGCAGCCGCGCCGAAATCCCGATCACCATCTTCAAGGCCGGCGACCGCATCACGGTCGGCCCTTTCGAAGTGGAAGCCGTCGGCGTCAACCATTCCATTCCCGAGCCGATGTCGCTGGTCATCCGCACACCGCTCGGCAATGTCATCCACACGGGTGACTGGAAGATCGACCACAATCCGTCGCTTGGTCCACTCACCGACGAAGAGCGTTTTCGCGCCATCGGCGACGAGGGCGTTCTGGCCGTCATGTGTGATTCGACCAACGCCATGCGCGACGGTGTCTCGCCTTCAGAAGAAGAAGTCTCGGGTGGCCTGCAGAAGGTCATCGAGGCGGCCGAGGGCCGCGTCGCCGTCACCACCTTCTCGTCGAATGTCGGCCGCATCCGCTCGATCGCGCTTGCAGCCCAGGCCGCCGGCCGCGAAGTGCTGCTGCTCGGCTCGTCGCTGAAGCGCGTTGTTTCCGTCGCCCGCGATATCGGCATCATGGACGACATCAAGCCATTCATCGCCGAAGACGAATTCGGTTACATCCCGCGCGACAAGGTCGTGGTCATCCTCACCGGCAGCCAGGGCGAGCCGCGTGCAGCTTTGGCAAAACTGTCGCGTGACGAGATGCGCAATGTGGCGCTGGCCTCGGGCGATACGGTGGTGTTTTCCTCGCGCACCATTCCCGGCAACGAAAAAGCCATTCTCGAAATCATGAACGGCCTGATCGAACAGGGCGTCAACATCGTTACCGACACGCAGGCACTCGTTCATGTCTCCGGCCATCCGCGCCGCAACGAACTGCTGAAGATGTACGAGTGGACCCGTCCCGAAATCCTCGTGCCGGTCCATGGCGAAGCCGCCCACCTGACGGCGCAGCGTGATCTGGCGCTTGGCGCCGGCATCAAGACCGTGCCGCGCGTGCGCAACGGCAACGTGCTGCGTCTCGCACCGGGTCCGGCCGAAGTCATCGCGGATGTTCCGTTCGGTCGTATCTACAAGGACGGCAAGCTGATCGGCGATTTCGAGGAAATCGGCATCGGCGATCGCCGCAAGCTGTCCTTCGTCGGCCATGTCGCCGTCAACGTGCTGCTCGACAGCCGCTACGATTTTCTGGCCGACCCGGATATCGTGCTGTTCGGCCTGCCGGAAGTCGATGACGAGGGCGAGAGCATGGAAGACACGCTGTACGATTCGGTTCTCGGTGCCATCGAAAGCATTCCGCGCGCCCGCCGCAAGGATCTCGACATGCTGCGTGAATCCGTGCGTCGCGCTGTCCGTTCCGCCGCCAATAACGGTTGGGGCAAGAAGCCGATCGTCACGGTCTTCGTCACCCGCCTCTGAGTCCGAACGGCCACACCTGGCCGCCAATTGACGTTTGTGTGATCTGATGGCGTGGAGACGTGAAAGCTCCGCGCCATTTTCATGTGTTAGCTCTGCAATCGGCTGGGACGATTCGGAGACATTTTAATGAGACCTGGAAATTTCCTGGGCGCCGCCGTCATCTGCGTGGCGCTGTTGGCGATTGTGTTCGTTGCGACCATCACCAAGGAAACCGACGCACAGATGGCCGCCACGACGGTCAGCGTTGTTCGGTAACGAGATCATGCAGGGGCAGGATTTTGCCCCTCACCAACCAAAACTATGACTTAGCCCATGGGCTAAGACCATGATTTTGTATCTTCTCCCGCAGGGGGAGAGGCAAGGATGCTGCGGCCCTATCTCTCCCCTTGTGGGAGAGAAAACGATTTCAACATTTTAGCCGAAGGCTAAGTGTTGGAAATCGCAAGTGAGGGGTAAGTCTCTGCTCGGGAGGTGTCGAATGCTCGGCCGTATCAATCACATCGCCATCGCCGTGCCCAATCTGACGGCCGCCGCGATGCCTTACAAAAATCTCGGCGCCACCGTTTCCGATCCGCAGCCTCTGCCGGAACACGGCGTGACGGTCGTGTTCGTGGACCTCGAAAACACCAAGGTCGAACTGCTCGAACCACTCGGCGAAAATTCACCTATCACGGCTTTCCTCGCAAAGAACCCGGCGGGCGGCATGCACCATATCTGTTACGAGGTGCCCGATATCCTTGCCGCCCGCGACACGGCGGAGGCACTTGGCCTGCGCGTGCTCGGCGATGGTGCACCGAAAATCGGTGCGCATGGCAAGCCGGTTCTTTTCCTGCACCCGAAGGATTTTTCCGGCACGCTCACCGAACTGGAACAGGTATAGTGCCATAAAATCAGCTGGTTGGCTGCTTTGCCGGAATCATGCTGCCACACCTCTCACACATTGCTGCAATTGAGCTTGCCGCCATTGCCGGTATAGTCTGTCGAGGCAGCCATCATTGAGATGGCTGAACGCACAAGGAATGACGCATGCCCTTGCTGTCCACATTCGCGGTCTATTTCGTCATCTGGTGGCTGACCCTGTTTATCGTGCTGCCGATCGGCATGCGCAGCCAGCAGGAAGAGGGCGAAGTGGTGCTCGGCACGGTGGCCAGCGCCCCGGCGAAATTCCGTGGCCTGCGTGTCGTTGTCCTTACCACCCTGATAGCCGCAATCATCCACGGCGGCTGGATGGTGGTCTCCCATTTTTTCGGCATCAGCGTTAGCTCGCTGCCGGTGATTTTGCCGGATTTCGGATGAACTTGGGGTGGCACCAAAACGCATACGGAATGACAATGAACGCCCTGACCCTGCCTGCATCCATCACCACGCAACGTCTCATCCTTCGCAAATTTTCACCCGATGATTTTGCCTCCTACGCTGCCTATCGTAGCCGCGAGGATGTCTATCGCTATCTCTATGCCACGCCGTCAGTCGGCAGTGCGCTGGAGGAAAAGTTCGCAAGACTGCTGGATGCTCCATTCGAAAACGACGGCGACGATTTTCGCCTTGCCGTCACCCGGGCGGAAGATGGCGCCTTGATTGGCGATGTCATGCTGAAGCTCGCCAGCAAGGCCGCACTTCAGGCCGAGGTCGGTTACGTTTTCCATCCCGATTACGCCGGCAAGGGTTACGCCACTGAAGCCGTGTCGGCCATGATCTCCGCAGGCTTCGAAATTTTTGGATTTCACCGCATTTTTGCCCGTCTCGATAGCCGCAACTCAAGCTCGGTCGGCATCGTTGAGCGCCTCGGCCTGCGTCGTGAGGCGCATCTCGTCGAAAACGATCGCTTCAAGGGCGAATGGGGCGACGAATATATCTATGCGGTTCTGGCGCGGGAGTGGGCGGCGCGCGGATAAGGAGAAAGTTCCGGCTGCCAACTGTCATCTTCCCGTAACCTTTTGCAGGCATAAGCCGGTCAGTCGGAGATGCGTATGCTGATTAAAAGGCAAAAAAAAACAAGGCGATGAAGCCTTGTTTTCTGAGTTTCGCGTGATCTTTCCGTTGCCGGGGCTGCGAACGAAGCGCGCCTAAGATCTAAATCCTCCCAAGACTTTGACCGCGAAATAGGCAAGAATTTAATCTCCTTGCCCGTTTTGTGAGCTGAAACTAGCTCACGTGAGACATCTTGTCACCCCAATTTTTTGCATTTTTGCTACACACGGGTAAAAAAATCCTGTGAACAAAAATGTCGCACCCCTTGTCCCTCAAAAAACCACGTTTTGCCTACCTCTGGCGGTGCTGCTTCGAAATGATGCACGTATCAATTGTTGCAAAAGTTGATGGTTTGGGCATTCGCTCACATGTTTTCAACCCGGCTCCCAACCGGGTTTTCATGTGCGGCCGAACCGGGTATGAACGCACGCAATATCAGCCACTAACGGTCGATTCCATTTGAGGAGCCGGCCCGTAAATCGGAAACCGCGATGCGTCTGTCCCGCTATTTTTTGCCCATTCTGAAGGAAAATCCCAAGGAAGCGGAAATCGTCTCCCACCGCCTGATGCTGCGGTCGGGCATGGTTCGCCAGCAGAGCCAGGGCATCTATTCCTGGCTGCCGCTCGGCAAGCGCGTCATGGACAAGGTCAACAAGATCGTCCGTGAAGAGCAGAACCGCGCCGGCGCCATCGAGCTTCTGATGCCGACCCTGCAGTCGTCCGAACTATGGCAGGAAAGCGGTCGTTACGAGGACTACGGCAAGGAGATGCTGCGCATCACGGACCGTCAGGACCGCGCGATGCTGTATGGCCCGACCAACGAGGAAATGGTCACCGATATCTTCCGTTCGTCGGTGAAGTCCTACAAGAACCTGCCGCTCAACCTCTACCATATCCAGCTGAAATTCCGTGACGAGATGCGTCCGCGTTTCGGCACCATGCGTTCGCGCGAATTCCTGATGAAGGATGCCTATTCCTTCGACCTCACCAAGGAAGGCGCGATCCATTCCTACAACAAGATGTTCGCGGCCTATCTGCGCACGTTTGATCGCCTCGGCCTGCGCGCCATTCCGATGCGCGCCGATACCGGCCCGATCGGCGGCAATCACAGCCACGAATTCATCATCCTGGCCGAAACCGGCGAATCTGAAGTGTTCTCGCACCGCGCTTTCACCAATTTCGACATCCCGGCCGCCGATATCGATTTCGACGATGTTGCCGGCATGCAGGCGATCTTCGACAAGTGGACCTCGGTTTACGCAGCCACCTCGGAAATGCACGACGAAGCCGCTTTCGCCGCCGTTCCGGAAGGCGATCGTCTCTCGGCGCGCGGTATCGAAGTCGGCCACATCTTCTATTTCGGCACCAAATATTCCGAGCCGATGGGCGCCAAGGTGCAGGGACCGGACGGCAAGGAACACCTTGTCCACATGGGATCCTACGGCATCGGCCCGACACGCCTTGTTCCCGCCATCATCGAAGCCTCGCATGACGAGAACGGAATCATCTGGCCGGCTTCGGTCGCGCCGTTCGATGCCATGGTCATCACCATGAAGGCCGGCGACGAAGCGTGTGACCGCGTCTGCGACAGCCTCTATACCGGCCTCACAAATGCCGGTTCGGACGTGCTCTACGACGACACCGATGATCGCGCCGGCACCAAGTTCGCCACCGCCGATCTGATTGGCGTGCCGGTGCAGCTGATTGTTGGTCCGCGTTCTGCCGCGACCGGCGAAGTCGAGGTCAAGGACCGTAAGACGGGTGCGCGCGAAACCATGACGGTGGAAGCGGCGCTGAACCGCCTGACCGCCAAGGCCTGACACTGAATACCGTTCGGGCGATCTCTCGTGAGGTCGCCCGAACGCCAGACAAAACTGACCGCCCATGCGCGGTGACCGAGGAGAACACATGGCGAAGGTCGTGAGCGAAGGTGATGGCACGCGGCAGGGAGCACCCTCGGCCGGTCCGTTCTCCGGGTTCGAGCGCATGGTCGCCTGGCGTTACCTGCGCTCGCGGCGCAAGGAAGCCTTCATCTCCGTCATCGCCGGTTTTTCCTTCGTTGGCATCATGCTGGGCGTTGCCACGCTGATCATCGTCATGGCCGTCATGAACGGCTTTCGTACCGAACTGATCTCGCGCATCCTCGGCATCAATGGCCATATCATCGTGCAGCCGGTCGATCGCCCGCTCAATGATTATGCCGATCTAACCACCAAATTTGCAGCCGTCCCCGGCGTCACCATGGCGCTGCCGCTGGTCGAAGGCCAGACGCTGGCGCAGGGCAATACCGGCGGCGGTTCCGGGGCTCTGGTGCGCGGCGTGCGCGCCGAAGACCTTGAAAAGCTGAAGGAAGTCTCCGGCAACATCAAGTCAGGCGATATGGTCGGTTTTGCCTCGGGCGATGGCGTCCTGATCGGTTCGCGCCTCGCGTCCTCGCTCGGTCTGTCTGCCGGCGATCGCATCACGCTTGTCGCGCCGGAAGGCGACGTCACACCGATGGGCGTCAGCCCGCGCGTAAAATCCTATCCGATTTCCGGCACGTTCGAGATCGGCATGTCGGAATACGATGCCTCGATCGTCTACATGCCGCTTGAAGAAGCGCAGGCCTATTTTAATGCCGATGGCATCGTCCAGTCGATCGAGCTGTTCATCGAACACCCGGATGCGGTGGATGGCATGCGGCCACTGATCGAAATGGCCGCCGGCGATCGCCAGATCTTTCTCACCGACTGGCGCCAGCGCAACCAGACTTTCTTCTCCGCCCTGCAGGTGGAGCGCAACGTGATGTTCATGATCCTGACGCTGATCGTGCTCGTCGCCGCGCTCAACATCATCTCCGGCCTGATCATGCTGGTGAAGGACAAGGGATCGGACATCGCCATCCTGCGCACCATGGGCGCCAGTTCCGGTGCCATCATGCGCATCTTCTTCATGACCGGTGCTGCCATCGGTTTCGTCGGCACGGCGGCCGGTGTTCTTCTCGGCGTTGTCGTCTGTCTCAATATCGAATCGATCCGCAGCTTCTTCTCGTGGCTCTCCGGCACGGTGCTGTTCAATCCGGAACTTTATTTCCTCAGCGAACTGCCCGCCGAAATGACATTCAGTGAAACCTCGACCGTGGTCATCATGGCGCTGACGCTGTCCTTCATCGCAACCATATTCCCGGCATGGCGGGCCTCAAGGCTCGATCCCGTGCAGGCGCTGCGCTACGAATAGGAACGCACACCTCCATGGCAACCAAAACCATTCTGAAGCTCACGGGTGTCGGCCGGCATTACGGCCAGGGCGATACCGTGCTGTCCATCCTCAAGGGCGCCGATTTTTCGCTGAAGTCAGGCGAAATCGTCGCGCTCGTCGCCCCCTCGGGCACCGGAAAATCGACGCTTCTGCATCTTGCCGGCCTGCTCGAGCACCCGGATGAGGGTGAGATCCATATCGATGGCGAGGCCTGCGGTGGCCTGTCCGACGATCGCCGCACGGCCATCCGCCGTGGCGATATCGGTTTCGTCTACCAGTTCCACCATCTCCTGCCGGAATTCACCGCGCTCGAAAACATCATGATGCCGCAGCTGATCGCCGGCCTTCCGCACAAGGAAGCCAAGGAACGCGCCGCAGCGCTGCTTGACTACATGCGCATCGGCCACCGCGCCGAACACCGCCCGGCCGAACTGTCGGGCGGCGAGCAGCAGCGCGTGGCAATCGCCCGCGCCGTCGCCAACGCACCGCTTCTGCTTCTGGCCGACGAGCCGACCGGCAATCTCGATCCGGAAACCGCATCCTACGTGTTCGATGCGTTGCAGGCGCTGGTGCGCCAGTCTGGCCTTGCCGCCATGATCGCCACCCATAACCATGATCTCGCGGCCCGCATGGACCGGCGCGTGACGCTGGAAGGCGGCAAGATCGTCGATTTCTGACCGCTGCGGCAGACGACGAATCGCGTTTCAAATGACGAAAGATGGTCTCTCGATGTGCCTCAGGCACGCTGAGGCGGTCAGCAGTGCTGTGACTGTCATATTTATTTTTCAAATCGCAATTTTTTTTATTCGCGTTGCGCGCCCTGATGCGCGCGTAGATGCGCGACATGCCGATTGTACCGTGATCAGGTTCCGCTCAGCCTGCGTGTAAGAGTGTCTCAAACCTGCGACACACCGTTTTCGATTTTCGTCTCTGAGTAGGTGTTCTGTGAGTGTGATGCGTATCGATGATTGAGAAAGTATAATTCGAGTAGTAATTTCATTTTTACATTAAATACGATTGATTGTCATTTCGATGATTTTTTGATTAATATTCTATTCAGCATTTAATTCTAGCTCTTGGGCGTCGCGGATGAAATGTGACTGTAAAGAACCTGGCCTCATGAAGGGCGCTGGCGGTTCATAGATCTGAATCAATGGAGCGCGTTTTGACTGCACTGACCCCTAAGACGCTGCAGTAACGGCGCGCTCCGACGCGGGAAGATCGGCGCGAAGCACGTCGCGCCGATCTTTCTCCTCTTACGATCCTCCCAAGCATCGTTTCCACCGACCGCCCTCGAGGCCGGGTTCGCCGCAGCCACAACCGCATGACGCGGTTGGGGCAGGGCATCTGACACCAAAAATTTCGACATCGCCAACCACGCCAGCCGCTATCGACTGACATCCAGATCCCAAGAGGAACACATGCAATTCCGTTCCATACAGATGAAAATCGCACTGCTTTCGGGCTTCTGCGTCATCGCTGCCACCGGCTCACTGGTCGGCTACAGCATGGTTTCTGCCAGCAATACGCAAGTATTTGTCGGCGAGAAGGTCAACGATCTTCTGGTGCAGAACACCAAGGAAAGCCTGGCGACGCTGGCCTCGACGCAGGCCGGCACGATCCGTTCGTCGCTTGATAGCGCCATGGATTCCGCCCGCAACCTTGCCCGCGCTTTCGAAGTCGCCGCCTCTTCGGGGCCAACCGCGACCCCGGTCGAATACCGCCGCGCGCAGCTGAACGACATGCTGCTCAACGTGCTGGAGGGCAATCCGCGCTTTAACGGCACCTACAGCGCCTGGGAGCCGAACGGCCTCGATGGCCGCGATGCCGAATTCCGCAACAACAAGCAGTTCGCCTCCGATGCCAATGGCCGTTTTCTGCCGTACTGGACGCGTGATGCCGCGGGCAAGATCGCCCTGCAGCAACTGGTCGAGTTCGACAGCCACGATCTGCACCCCAACGGTGTCATGAAGGGCGGCTGGTATATCGGCCCGCAGTCGGGCAACGGCGAAAGCATTCTCGATCCGCTTCCCTATGTCGTGCAGGGCAAGCAGGTGTTTCTGGCCACCATGTCGGTGCCGATCACCATCGACGGAAAGTTCAAGGGCGTGGCCGGCGCTGATTTCGATCTGACCTTCGTGCAGAAACTGGCCGAACAGGTGAAATCGTCGATCTATGGCGGCAAGGCCAATGTCGAGATCGTCAGCTACAAGGGCCTGATCGTCGCTTCCAGCTCCAGCCCGGAAACCATCGGTCGCCAATATGCCCAGGGTGATGCCAGCCGTGATGCGGCGCTGTCGATCATTCGTGGAGCCAGAAGCGAAGTCACGCTGGATGCCGATAGTTTTACCGCCTTCGCCCCCATCACCATCGGCCGCACCACCACGCCATGGTCGGTCGTGGTCGATGTGCCGCGCAATGTCGCCATGTCGGAAGGCATCGCGCTCGACGGCAGCCTGTCGGCCCGCAACGGCAATGACATGCAGCTGCAGATGCTGGTGGCGCTGTTGATCGCCGCAGCCGGTATCGGCGGCATGTGGTTCGTCGCCCGCTCCATCGCCAATCCCATCGCCCTGTTGACCGAAACCATGCGCCGTCTTGCCGGCAATGACACGTCCGTCGATGTTCCCGGCCGCGGCCGGGCCGACGAGATCGGCCACATGGCGGACGCCGTCGAAGTGTTCAAGGAAAACGCGATCGCCAAGGTCGGCATCGAACGCGCCGCCGAGGCGGAACGCAACATGAGCGAGACCGAGCGGCAGGAACGCGACGCCCAAAAGGCGCGTGACGCCGGTGATATCCAGCACGCCGTCGATGCGTTGGCAGAAGGTCTCAAGCGTCTGTCGGACGGCGATGTCGCCTATCGAATCTCAAGACCTTTCGTGTCCCATCTCGATGGCCTGCGTCTCAACTTCAACGAATCGCTGACCAAGCTGCAGCAGGCCTTGCAGACCGTGAAGTCGAACGCCCACGCTATCGAAGGTGGTGCCAACGAGATCCGCTCTGCCGCTGACGACCTTGCCAAACGCACCGAACAGCAGGCCGCTTCCGTCGAGGAAACCGCCGCAGCGCTTGAAGAGATCGCCACGACGATGAAGGACTCCACCATCCGCGCCGAAGAAGCCGGCACGCTGGTCTCCCGCACCCGGATCGGTGCCGAAAAGGCTGGCCAGATCGTTCGCGATGCGGTCATCGCCATGCAGCAGATCGAGCATTCGTCCGGAGAAATCTCCAACATCATCGGCGTTATCGACGAGATCGCCTTCCAGACCAATCTTCTGGCGCTGAATGCCGGTGTGGAAGCGGCGCGGGCAGGGGAAGCCGGCAAGGGTTTTGCGGTCGTCGCTCAGGAAGTCCGCGAACTTGCCCAGCGCTCCGCCACGGCCGCCAAGGAAATCAAGGCGCTGATCACCACCTCCAACGAGCATGTGCAGAACGGCGTCGAACTGGTCGGCGAAACCGGCAAGTCGCTGGAAACCATGGTCGGCGAGGTCAACCAGATCAACCAGAACGTCACGGCCATCGTCGAGGCGGCCCGCGAACAGTCGGTCGGCATCCAGGAGATCAACAAGGCCGTCAACAGCATCGATCAGGGCACCCAGCAGAACGCCGCCATGGTGGAAGAATCCACCGCCGCCAGCCATGGCCTTGCGCGTGAAGCTGATGCCCTGAACGGCCTGATCCGCCAGTTCAATCTCGGCAACGGCGCAGCCGGGCCCGAGTTGAAAGTGGCAACAGCGCAAAGCCAGCCGGTCGTCTCGCCTGTCAAGGCTCTGGGCCGCAAGGTCGCCAGCGCCTTCGGTGGCGGCGGTGCGGCCGCAGCACAGTCCAACTGGACGGAATTCTGATCGATAATCCCCCTTGTTCGATCAGAAACAGGTCCCGGTCGATCTTTTCGGCCGGGGCCTTTTGCGTCTCCAATCCCGTTAGAGGCACGTGAAATTCCGCCAATGATATTTTCGCGGGAACTGTTTTGCGACATGCGCGTTAGGGCCGGTCATTTGTGATCTTGAACCCATCGCGACGATTGTCGATTATGCGGCTCAAGCAATAAGCGGGGGCTCTTCAATGACCAATCTTCGCATCGTCTCCAGCGGTCAGCAGGCCGGCAAGCCGACGGATGAAGCCTCGGATATAGAGCTGTTGCACGCCATCAGCATGGATCTGATCGGAGAGCAGGACCTCGCTGCGCTTTATGGCAAGATCGTCGATGCCGCCATATCGATCACCCGGTCGCAGTTCGGCACGATGCAGCTTCTGCGCAAGTCCGATGACGGTTCGGGAAATGGTCTCCACCTTCTGGTGTCGCGCGGTCTGGCCCCGCAGGACAAGGCGGTCTGGCAGTGGGTCTTGCCGACTGCCCTGAGCAGTTGCACGCAAGCGCTGAAATTCGGCCGCCGTGCGATCATCGCCGATTTCGAAGCATGGACAGAGATTGCCGGCACGCCCGATTTGCTGGCCTTCCGCAGGGCCGGCATCCGCTCGGCCCAGACGACGCCGCTCCTGTCGCGCGATGGAACCCTGCTGGGCATGATCTCGACCCACTGGAGCGAGCCGCATCAGCCGTCAGACCGCGACCTGCGCCTGCTGGACATCCTTGCCCGCCAGGCCGCCGACCTGCTGGAGCGCACCATTGCCGAAGAGGCGTTGCGCGAACGCGAGAAGGAGCTTGAGGCGAGTGTCGCAGCGCTGCGTGAGACGCAGGAACTGCAGACGCTTCTGGCCGCAGAACTCGGTCATCGCGTCAAGAACCTGTTCGCCATGGTGACGGCCATTGCCTCCCACACCTTGAGGGGATCGAGCGATCTTGGACGGGTTCAGACGCTGCAACAGCGTTTGATGGCACTCAGCTCTGCACATGACATCCTGCTGCAATCGAGCTGGAAGGCGGCGCTGCTCGGAGATGTTGCGGCGGCAGCGGTCAATGGCGCGGGCGTGGCAGGGCGCATCCGTCTCGATGGCCCGGATGTCGGGATAGGCTCGAAAGCATCCCTGAACGTTGCGCTGCTTCTGCACGAACTGACCACCAATGCGCTCAAACATGGCTCCCTGTCTGTCGGCGGTGGCGGCGTCGACCTCACATGGCGCGTCGAGGGCAAAGGCTCCGACGAAACCCTGCGCATGACCTGGCGGGAAACAAAGGGGCCGGTGGTCGTCAAACCCGAGCGCAACGGCTTTGGATCGCGACTGATCAGCGCCGGCCTGACCGGATCCGGTGACGTGGTCCTTGCCTACAACAGCACTGGCCTGATGTGCGAGATCAGCGCGCGGCTGAATGAGTTGCAAGGTGCTGAATAGGCGGGAGCCATTCACCATCCGCTACTCAAGGCTTTTTACGCTGTTGCCGAAAGCGGTGCTTGCGGATTGAAGCCTCGCCAATCGGCAGCACCATTGTTTTCGAAATTACAATGAATGTAGACGCTTCGCCTCGATTCCTGAAGTTTTCTCTTAAGCCGTAATCTCCACAGGCGTGCCGTCCGGCATCAGGATCACCGCTTCGTAAAATCCGTCGCCGGTCCAGCGCGGGCCGGATTTCAGGCAGCCATCCGCCCGGCATTTTTCCGCCAACGCGTCCACGGCCTCGCCGCACCCGAGCGAGATGGCGATATGGTCCCAACCGATCCGCTCGGCATGGGTGTCGGCCGGTAGCCAAGGCCCGGTCATCAGTTCGATCTGGCCGCCACCCTCCGGCAGCGTCACGAACCGCGAGACAAAACCCGGTCGGTTTTTGCTGTGATATTCCTCGCCGATTGTCGCGCCAAAATAACGCCGCCAGAAATCGGCAGCCGTTTCGATGTCACGCGTCCACAGTGCCGTATGGGCGATCCGCATCAGCTGGCCTTCCGGGTCACGATGCCGGCACAGAGCGGCACGAGGAGGAGAAGGCCTGCCAGCAGCCAGAAGGAGATCGGCAGGCCGGTGTGTTTGGCGACAAAACCGACGCCGGCCGGGCCGACCAGCACGCCGGCATAACCGGTCGTGGTAATCGCTGCGACGGCAAGGCCTGATGGCATCACCGTCTGCGATCCGGCACGGCGAAACAGGACGGGCACGATATTCGATGCACCAAGGCCGATCAGCAGAAAACCGCTCATCGCCAGCACGGTGCCGGGAGCGGCGAGCAGCACGGCAAAACCGGCAATCGCCACGATGCCGCCCCAGAACAGCGTCGGCCGGTCACCCAGTCTGGCGGTGATCGCATCGCCGCACAGGCGGCCAACCGTCATGGCGATGGCAAACAGCATGTAGCCAAGACCACCCTGGCTCGCCTCGACCCGGCCTTCGGAGGTCAGCAGCAGCGCGCTCCAGTCCAGCACCGCGCCTTCGACCAGAAAGGTGATGGCGGCAAGCGCTGCCAGCAGCACGACAATGCCGCGCGGCATAACGAACAGTGGCCCGTCCTCTGCCTGCACCGTCGCCAGCAGGCGCGGCCAGGTGAAGGCCATTGCCACCAGCATCATGCCCGAGCAGACCAGCGTGGTGAGAAGCGGTCCGACATTGGCGGAAAACAGCAGCGTCACGATCATCGCACCGGCAAAACCACCAATGCTGTATTGTGCGTGAAAACCTGACATCAGCGGTTTGGGCGCATCCTTTTCCACCTCGATTGCATGGATGTTCATCGCCACGTCCAGCGTGCCGAGCGAAGCACCGAAAAGGGCAAGCGCGATGCCCAGCGTCAACGGTGTACCGGCAAGCGTCAGGAGGGGCAGCGTCAGGGCGATGCCAAAACCGCTGGCGAGAATGATCGGCTTTGCGCCGTATTTGGCCGAAAGCACGCCGGTCGCCAGCATGGCAAGCACAGAGCCGAGCCCGAGGCAGAGCAGCAGCATGCCCAGCACGCCGTCATCGACGCCCAGCCGCGCCTTGGCGAACGGCACCAGCGGTGCCCAGCAGGCAATGCCGAAACCGGCAACCAGAAAGGAGAGGCGGGTGGCAAGCCGGGTCGCGGGGCGGTCAGCGGTCGGCATGATATGTCCCTGTGCGTTCATCGAGTTTTTCTTTCCTGCAAGAAGGATCAGGCTGCGCTCTGGCCGGGTGCCAGCAGCGCATAACCGGCGTCAGCCAGCGCGTGTCGTGTGTCAGCGGCCAGATCGTCCTCGACGATCAGCCAGTCGATGTTTTGGGAAGCTCCGATACGGTGCGGCGCGCGTTCGCGAAATTTTTCCGATGTCGCTAGCACGATATTGATGGCGCTGCGTGTCATCAGTTTACGCTTGAAGATCGCGTCTGCATGTTCCTGCACACTCATGCCCGTTTCGGCGGACACCGCACAGGCGCCAACAAAACAGCGGTCGATGTTCAGCTCGTCCAGCTTTGATATCGCGGAAGCATCGACACTACCGCCGATGACGGGATCGACCAGACCGCCGATCAAAATCAGCGGAATATCGCCACGCGCCATGATGGCTGAGGCGATATCGATGGAATTGGTCGCGACCGTCAGTTTCTGATCGCCCGGCAAAAGCGCAGCCATGGCGAGATTGGTGCTGCCGCAATCGAGAAACAGCAATTCTCCTGCCGCCACCATACCAGCCGCGACACGCGCCAATGCAGTCTTGCGTTCCGATGCCTTGCCGATCCGCTCGGCAATCGGCCGTGATGGCGTGACGAGCGGCAAGGCGCCACCATAAACCCGCCGGCATTTGCCCTCGGCTGCCAGTGCGCGCAGATCACGACGCACCGCATCCTCGGAAATATCGAATTCGATCGCCACGGCAGAGGCGACGATTTCCTGCCCCTGCGCAAGCCTGGCTTCGATGATGTCGCGACGGGAGATGGAAAGTGAAGTGTTCATAATCATGCATTAACGTGCATGATGTTGTGGGTCAATTGTCGTGATGTTTCACGATTTGTGACGGGCGTGCATAATCATGCATCCTATTGAAACACCACTTCCAGATTATGCCCGTCATGGGCAATCACCCGGCAGGTGGTCTCGATGCCGTCAGCCGGGATCTGTAGCAGAAACTCTTCCGGCAAGTCGCTGGCATCAGAAACAACAAGCCCGGCGCTGTCCGATCCCAGCGATTTCACCGAGCAGTTGACGAGGTTTCTGCGATCGTCGAACAGGATGAAGCCGGTGCGCAGCACGCGCTTGCGTTCGCCCCCCGTGACGGCATCTTTCTGCAATGCGCTCCATGAGCGGCACTGGTTGCGGCCTTCCTGCTTGGCGCGGTACATGGCGGCATCCGCCTGTGCTAGCAGGGTTTCGATATCCTTGCCGGTCAGCGAGCGCGAAGCGACACCAAAGCTCGCCGTCACCGAAATCGTCTTGTCGCCGATATCGACCGTCAGGCCTTCGAGTGCCTTGCGCAGCCGTTCCGCCGTCGCCATGGCGCCGTCCATATCCACATAGGGCAGCACGACGACAAACTCCTCGCCGCCGAACCGGCCGAACAGGTCGGTAGCCCGCAGCGTATGTTTGCAGGTGGCCGAGACCGCCTTCAGCACAATGTCGCCTGCCGCATGGCCATAGGTGTCGTTGATCGATTTGAAATGGTCGATATCGAGCACGATGCAGGACAGCGCATGCGCGTGGCGCTGCGCCAGCGTCACCATCTGATCGGCCTCGGTCTTGAAAGCGCGGCGTGTCAGCGCCTCGGTCAGGCTGTCGGTGGAAGCGGTCTGCAGAAGCTCGATGCGTTCCATCACCACGCCCGCCAGTTCCTGCATGATGCCGGTTTCGCGAATGCCAAAAGCCCGCGGGCGTTTGCCGACCGCGCAAAGTGTGCCGATCACATGGCCGGCTTTTGTCTTCATCGGGATGCCGGCGTAAAAACGCACATGCAGATCACCGGTCACGGCAGGGTGGTCGGCAAACCGTTCGTCGAGCGTCGCGTCCGGCACGATGATCGCTTCCTCGGCTGCCACCACATACCGG
Source organism: Neorhizobium sp. JUb45 (assembly GCF_004343585.1). GTDB lineage: Bacteria > Pseudomonadota > Alphaproteobacteria > Rhizobiales > Rhizobiaceae > Neorhizobium. Next base: position 712,455 of record NZ_SLYW01000002.1, read on the forward strand.
CAGAAACTGGCATCGCGGGGAATTTCACCGAAGGAAAGGCCATCGCAGGCCTTGTACCATTGCCGGTGCGCATCGATCAGCGAAACGATGCCGATCTCGACATCAAAGATCTGCTGGATCAGCCGCACGATGCGGTCAAAACCTTCGTCGCGCGGACTGTCGAGCAGGTCGAGTTCCTGCAGCGCCGCCAGCCGGTCGGCTTCCCGCTGCAGCGTCATGGCGGGCGTCTGTTCGAGAATTCTCGTGGCCGTCATCGTGCATGTCTCCCGGAAGCCGTGCTGCCGCTGTGTCATTTGATATATTAGGCATAATTCGATGCGGCTTCCTACGCAACCGTACCCGACATCCGGACCGCTTCCCGGCGTTCAAGCCGACGTTATCTCGCTCCGCCGCCGTACCTTCCATGATTGCGAAAAGCGCAATTCGCGTTTGACAAACAAAATCATGCCCGACACTATATCCATAATAAGAATGCATATTCCATAATTGTGGTTTATCGAAAAAGGGAACTCCATGCTCAGACACGCCTTGTTCGCAGCGCCTTTCCTGCTCTTATCCGCCATCCCAAATCAGAGTTTTGCAGCCGGCGTCGTTAATGTCGCCACGATCGGCGAGCCGCCGACGCTCGACCCGATGGCCTCCACGGCCGACGTTGTCGGCATGACCACGCAGCACATCTTTGAAACGCTGTTCACCTTCGATGCCGAATGGAATGTCGTGCCGCTTCTCGCCGAAGCGATGCCGACCGTGTCCGCCGACGGCAAGACCTATGACATCACCCTTCGCAAGGGCATCAAGTTCCACGACGGTTCGACCATGACATCCGCAGATGTGGTCGCCTCGGTCGAGCGCTGGGTGAAGATCGCCTCGCGCGGCAAACAGATTGCGCCATACTTCACCTCGATCACCGCCAAGGGTGACGATGCCGTGCAGATCGTGCTGAGCAAGCCTTATGCGCCGCTGCTGTCGTTGCTCGCTTTCAACAATTCGGCCGCCGTCATCATGCCGAAGGCGAACCTTGCCGAAGACCCGCTGACAAAGTTCATCGGCACTGGCCCGTATCTCCTGAAGGAGCGCAAGGCCGACCAGTATCTGCAGCTCACCCGTTTCGATGGCTATCAGCCGCGTTCGGAAGTGGCCAACGGTTTTGGCGGCGCCCGCAAGGCGATCCTCGATGAAATCCGTTTCGTGCCGGTGCCGGATGCCAATACACGACTCGAAGGCGCGATCTCCGGCCAGTTCGATTATGCCGACTCGCTGGCGCCTGAAACATTCGACCGCCTGAAAGCCTCGGATGCTTCGGAACCGGTGGTGCTGAAACCCTATGGTGCACCGGTTTTCGTCATGAACACCAAGGAAGGCGTGCTGGCGACAAAGGAAATGCGCCACGCCATACAGGCGGCGCTCAACCCGGAAGACATGCTGCTTGCCGCCTTCGGCAATCCGGAATTTTTTGCCGTCAATGGCGCGCTTTATCCGGAAGGGTATGTCTGGCACACGCAGGAGGGCATCGAGCGTTACGGCAATGGTGATCCCGAAACCGCAGCCTCCATGGCCAAGGAAGCCGGATATGACGGCGAAAAGCCGATCCGCATCCTGACGAGCCGCCAGTACGAATTCCATTACAAGATGGCGCAGGTCGCAGCTGAATATCTGAAGGCCGCCGGCTTCAAGGTGGAACTCGGTGTGTTCGACTGGGCGACACTCACCACCCGCCGCGCCGATCCAAAGCTGTGGGACATTTTTATCACCCACGGCCCGTTCCCGCCGGAGCCGATCCTCAACGGCTGGATGTCCGACAGCTATCCCGGCTGGTGGGCAACGCCTGCCAAGACCGCTGCCGTCGAACCCTTCATCGCCGAGCCGGATCAGGAAAAGCGTAAAGTTCTCTGGGCTGAAATCCAGAAGACCTTTTACGAGGAAGCCCCGGTCTACAAGGTCGGCGATTTCAACGCGCTCGGCTCGAAAAAGAAGACGCTGAAGGACTTTCAGCCGTCGCCCTGGCCGTTCTTCTGGAATGTCAGCACGGCCAACTGATCCCGCCGCCACTTCCTGACATCCCGCATGTCCCGCGCCTCTCGCGGGGCATGCCCAAAATCTCATTCATCGATAACGAGCATCCGTCATGACGCGTTCATTTCCCAAGGACTTTCTCTGGGGCGTCGCCGCCTCTGCCTTCCAGACCGAAGGCGCCGTCAACAAGGATGGCCGCGGCCAGAGCGTCTGGGACGTTTATGCCCACACGCCCGGCCGCACCACCAATGGCGAAACCGCCGACATCGCCTGCGATCATTACCATCGTTACCCGGAGGATATCGGCCTGATGAGCGGGCTGGGCGTCGGCGCCTACCGCCTGTCGACCGCATGGCCGCGCATCTTCCCGGAAGGCTCGGGTCAGGTGAACCAGCGCGGGCTGGATTTTTACGATCGCGTCATCGACCTTCTGCTGCATGAAGGCATCGAGCCGTGGATCTGCCTGCATCACTGGGACATGCCGGTGGCGGTGGAGGAAAAGGGCGGCTGGCGCTCCCGCGAAACACCGAAGATTTTTGCCGATTACGCCGCCACCATCGCCCGCCATTTTGGCGACCGCGTCAAACGTTTCGCGCCGATCAACGAACCCAACGTCATTCCGTGGGTGGCCTATAATGTCGGCCGCCACGCGCCGGGAAAACAGTCCTACGAGGACAGCCTCAAGGCCATCCACACGCTCAACCTTGCCCATGGTTATTCGGTGAAAGCCGTGCGCGCTGAAGCGCCGGATGCGCAGGTCGGCAACATCGTCTCGCTCGGCCCGGTGCGCCCGCATTATGACGATGCCGCCCATGAGGAAGCCCGTATTCTCGGCGATTGCCTGTGGCGCCGCGCCCTGGTCGATCCGCTCTGGCTCGGCACCTATCCGGAGCCGATCGCCAAGGAAATGGAGCCACTGATCCTCGGCGACGACATGGCCGATATCAGCCAGAAAATGGATTTCTTTGGCCTCAACCATTACAATCCGGTCTTTGTCGGCCCCAACAAGAACACCACGTTCGGCATCGCCGAAACCGCCCCGCCAACCGGCATGGGCCCGCTCACCGATGTCAACTGGGTGGTCGATCCGCAGGCGTTTCTCGAACAGATCCGCGACACCAGCGAGCGTTACAACAAGCCCACGATCTACATCACCGAAAACGGTGCGTCCTATCCCGACGCTCTCGGCCCCGACCGCAAGGTCATCGACAAGGACCGCATCGCCTACTTTGAAGGCTACCTCAACGTCCTGCTCGACGCGCTGGAAGAGGGCCACGATGTGAGAGGGTATTTCGCCTGGTCGCTGATGGACAATTTCGAATGGGGCAGGGGTTTTTCCAAACGCTTTGGCCTCGTTTACGTCGATTACCCGACATTGCAGCGTATTCCGAAAGCGTCGTATCACTGGCTGAGCGAGGTTATTCGCAGGAACGCGCTGTAAGGTATTGAATGCAAACGCCAACGGCCCGGCATGTCCGGGCCGCCACCCTGTGGGTATAATCCCCCAATCCGTTCAGCCAGACTTCCCATTCGTCCGCCACTGCCTATTTCCCTGCGCGGGACCAATGACTTGCAGCGGACGACATGACCGAATTTTCCAAAAAACTGATGATGCCGACCGATGTCGCGCATATCGTCATTTTCCATCCCGACGATCTGGCACATGCCGCCGAGTGGCCGATCGCCTGGTATAGCGAACCCTTCATCTATCCGGCTGAGAGTGCCGCCGGCCGTCTGGTCGCCTGGTGCACCGGTAGCGATGGCGGTTTTGCCGTTCGGCTGACCAATGGCGCCGTCACCGAACGCGAGCAAAAATATGCCGGCCCAAGTTGGACCTTTGCCTACACCGTGCGACACGGCCGCGTTTTTCTCGACAATTCGGACGCATTGCCCGGCCTCGAACAGATGGCCAAGACATCGGATAACGAGGATTACTGGATCGAGGTCGAGAATGGCGATTACGCCGTCACCGTCACGGCGATCGAATGGGACAAGGAACCGGGCGCCCATGACGAGGATTTCGACAAGCTGCCCAACTATGTCGTGCAGTTTCAGCCCCGCGATGGCCGTGTCATCGAACCGGCCCGCCGCCCGCCGGACCTCGAATGCCTGACCGATTTCGTGGCCACCGACAGGCTGTCTTCAGGAACCGGGCGTACACCCGCTGCCGTCGATTACCAGCCTCTCTATCCCGCCTTCGTCTCGAAAAATGTCGCATGGACCGGCCAGACGTTCGAAACGAAGGGTGAAGCGCCGATCGGAACTGCGGTCGTTGCCGATGAGGATGGCGATGCAGACGTCTTCGATCAGCCCTATATCGCTGCCGCTGAACTCGTACCCGGCGCACCGGCGGTTGTCGTCGATTGCCGCAGTTACGGCGGCGCCCCGGACGAACCGCAGGAATACGGTTTTCGTGTCGGGCAAGCGGTCAAGATCGTCGCCATCGAAGGGCAGGTGAAAAACGGCAAACGCGGACCGCTCGGCACGACCGGCTTTTTCCGCCGTCGCCCGAAACCGGTGCCGGCAGATGCCTTGCCGCTGGTTCGCATCGCGCCTCTGAACCCGACAGCCGATACGCCCGTCACCATCGAACAGGCAGTTTTGCGTGAAAAGCTCGTCACCGATCTGGAGGAGGGCGGTCCGCTGGCAAAACGTCTTGGCGGCATCGCATCCTACGAGGCGCTGAAACTGCGCGCCTCTGATAACGACGACGCCTTGGCGCGCTGGCTGCTGGAGCATCTGCCATTGTCAGCCGGACAGCGGCTGCAGATTGGTGTTCTGCCGCCGAATGCCCGACGGGCTGCGCTGGATGAAGCATACCGGAAGGTGTCCTCCGGAAAATGAAATTTCAGTTCTGTGGCTCGAGAAACTCGACCCAGACCCTGTTGCCACCGCCTGCCGATGCCCGCCGATTGTCCTCACAAGGCTGTTCGTTTGCGGCGGGTGGGCGAAGCCTTTCCACAGCCAGCACTTCCAGCATGCCGGTTGCCATGCTCGGCAGGCCGTCGCGGTAGCGAAAACACGTGCCTCGATTGCGGATGGTGACGATATCGTCGCCGCGGCAGATCCGGTTGATGACCATATAGGGATTGCCTGTCAGCACTGCCGTTCGGGTCGCCGTTGCCACCTGCTCGCGGTCGTCCGGATGCACCAGTTCCATGTAGCGCAACACCGAAAAACCATTGTTTACCGTCTCGGCGTCAATGCCGATATTGGCGGCAAACGTGGCGTCGCCCCAGATTTCGTCCCGGGCGATGTCCCAGGTAAAATAGCCATATTGCGGTTTGTTGTTGAACGAATAGGTGTCTCCCATCACCTGTCCCCCTTTTTTTTAATGCCCGTTAAAATTGTTCTTTTTCAAATCAGTCGAGACATGATCTTTCGCAAAACGACTTCCGGGCAAGGGAGACTTTGTCGTTTTTTCGCCCATCCCGTCGATTTTTATGGGGCGGCATATCCAGATACCGTATCCGGTATGGCATTCGGGTAGTTTTACCCAATCCGATCATGCGGATAGGTGATGAATGACCAGTCACAATTCGGCCCACGCATACTGATCGGGCTAGCGTCGCGCTCCACTGCACCTTTTCCACACCCCCACGAGGAATGTCGCATTCGCGATGTGGATGCGCAAAACAGGCTGGACAACCCGAACGTAACTTCATAACGGTACATGCGTTACATTATTACAGGAGACCTCATGTCCCGCACCGGTTACGGCCTCGCGCTCGCCGCCTCCGCGCTTGCATCCACTTTTCTCGTGCCGCAGAGTTCGTTTGCCGAAGAAGAACATGCGGAAAGCTGGCGGCTTTTTGTTGCCGATCACACATTACCGGTCGTGCGCGCCATCGATCTTGCCTCGGGCAAGGAGATTGGCCGTTTCGACACCAAGGGATTTAATGCCCTGTCGCTGTCGGAAAGCGGCCGCACCCTGTTCGCCATCCAGGGCGACGAAAATCTCGTGCAGGCCATCGATACCGGCGTCGCTCTCTCCGACCACGGCGATCACCGCGATATCGAACTCTCCGATCCCAGATTGCTGGCGACAACGATCACCGGCAAGAAGCCCGGCCACGTCGTGACCCATGGCGATGACATTGCCGTCTTCTACGATCGCGACAACCGTTTCGACCTCCTGTCCGAAGACGCCCTGATTGACGGCAAACCCGCAATTCGCGGTTTCGAAACCACGCTCGCCCATCACGGCGTCGCCGTGCCGATGGGAAGTTACCTGCTCACCTCGGTGCCGAAGACCGATGTGACGGTGAAGGAAGGCGAGTTGCCGCCGCGCCGCGGCCTGCGCGTGCTCGATCGCAACGGCAAGCAGGTGGGGGATATCGCCACCTGCTCGGACCTGCATGGTGAAGCCACATCTGCCCGTCTCGTTGCCTTCGGTTGCACGGAAGGTGTGCTCGTCGTCCGTCCGAATGGCGACGAAGCCCCCAAGCTGGACCTGATCGCCTATGGCGACAAGCTGCCAAAGGGCAAGGTTTCGACCCTCCTGGGCGGCACGTCCATGCAGTTCTTCCTCGGCAATTACGGGGAGGACAAGGTGGCGCTGATCGATCCCGATGATACCGAAATGCCCTATCGCCTCGTTGATCTGCCCACCCGTCGCGTCGATTTTGCGCTCGATCCGGCTGAACCGCGTAATGCCTATGTGCTGACCGAGGACGGAAAACTGCACCTGATCGACACGATCGATGCAAAGATCAAACTGTCCGAAACTGTCACCGAACCCTATAGCAAGGATGGTCACTGGCGCGATCCGCGCCCGCGTCTGGCCGTTGCCGGCGATCACATCGCCGTCACCGATCCACGCAATTCGACTGTGCGTATCATTGACCGAAAGACGCTGAAGGAAGTCCGCACCATCGACGTGGAAGGCAAGCCGTTTGTCATCGTCGCAGCTGGCGGCTCCGGCGCCACGCATTGATCGGGTAACGGCGGGCAGGGCGCCTGCCAACGGCCTTGCCCGCCATCCGGCCTTCCCTCCATCAACGCGGAGGGAAGGCTCGTCGCGTGTGCTGAATGCGGCCGGATGAGCCCGCCCACAATCAAAATCACGTCATCCCCTTGAGATCACAAGGCAACTCACCGAAGTAGGGCATCCGATCCCGCCCTGCGAGTGCCATTCCCCGTGTTTCATCTGTTCAAAGCTCTGCTCTGCCTTTACGTCGTCACGCGTTTTCTCTGGCCCATGCCCTGGCCGAAATGGCTAAAGGCGCTGATCGCCATCACCCTGATGGTGGTTTTCCAGCACAGCCTGATCACGCTGCTCGTGTTTGGCACGATGTTCTCGCCGGAAGTGCCGCGTGTGATGATGATTGCCGTCAACTGGCTGGCCGGCTCCATCCTTTTTCTCGCCATCCTGCAGCTGGCCGTCGATCTCATCTCGCTGGTCACCGCCGCCATCCGCCGCCGCTCTATCCGGGTGCCGGCCTTCCTGCGTTATGCCGTCGGCGTCATCGCGCTTTCCACCGCAGCCTTCGCCGTCAGCCAGGCCATCCGGGTGCCGCCGGTCAAGGAAATGGAAATCCGCATCAAAAACCTGCCGCCGGAATTCGATGGCTATCGCATGATCCAGCTGACCGATCTGCATCTCAGCCGTCTGTTCGAAGCCCCATGGGCGGAACAGACCGTGGCGCTCGCCAACGCCCAGAATGCCGATCTCATCGTGCTGACCGGCGATCTCATCGACGGCACGCTGCAGGCCCGCGAAAAGGATATCGCGCCGCTCGCCAAACTGCGCGCAAAGGACGGCGTCTTCACCATCCCCGGCAATCACGAATATCATTTTGGCCATGACGGCTGGATGGCGAAATATCAGCAGCTTGGCCTGACAACCATTTCCAACGGCCATGTCGTGCTTTCGCGCGGTGATGCAAAGCTGACGATTGCCGGCGTCAACGATGTCAACGCCACCCGTTTCGACCTCGAAGGCCCGGATGTTACTAAAGCCCTTGCCGGCGCTCCTGATGGTGCTCCCGTCATCCTGCTCGATCACCAGCCGCGCAATGCCCGTGTTTCCGCCGCCGCCGGTGCCGATCTGCAGCTCTCCGGCCACACCCATGGCGCCATGATCGTCGGCTTCGACCGTCTGGTTGCCCGTTTCAACAACGGTTTTGTGTCCGGCCTCTACGATGTCGATGGCATGCAGCTTTACGTCAATAACGGCACGGCCTTGTGGATCGGTTTTGCGCTGCGCCTCGGCGTGCCGTCGGAATTGACGGTGATCACGCTGAAACCGGCCTGATCACTCGATAAGACCGATCATCGGCCCGTAACCGCCATGCCATGACCAGTCGGCACGCTTCAGGGCGGGGTTGAAAAATCCCGCCCCCTGTCCGCCATCGAGAAACAGCGCATCCGGGCAGGCGAGATGTTTCTGGAACAGTTTTGCAAAATCATAAAAGTTGACGTCGTCCTCGCTGATGACGAACCGCATGTCGCCACCATCACACACGCCGACGCCGCTGCGCCGTGTGCGGTCGCTCGATCCGTTGATGAAGATCGGGTTCATCGTGTCGTCCGTCACCAGCATCGGCCCGGATTGTGTGGCAAACCCTGCCTGCGGCCGCGCCTTCAGAAACCGCTCGGTGGTCAGGATGCCGGCACCGTCCGCGCCGAAATAGAAGATCCCGTTCGGCTGCTTGTAGAAATTCGGAATTTTCGATTGCGGCCCCGCCATCTTTTTCAGATCGGCCGGCCGCAGCTCTTTCCCGTCCTCGATATAAAGCCCCATCGGCGCATAGTCGGTGCCATACATGCCGGCATTCATGGCAAACACCAGCGCCTTGCCTTGCGTTTTCAGGCCATCTGCCAGCGTACCGAACCAGCGATGGGGTGAACCATCAGCCTTCTGCCAGAACAGTTTCAGCCGCGCGTCTTTCGCCTTAACGGAGCAGACGATGTAGCGGGCGCCATCAAACTCCTGCCGTTCGCATGGTTCTTCCGTTGCGGCAGCAGGGGCGGCAACAAAAAGCAGTGAAGCGGCGGCAAGAAGCCATTGGCGCGGAACGGTCATGGTTTGGCTCTCGTTGGCGGATGGCGTGACTAACCGTGTTTCGGTGGCGGGTTCAAGGCGAACAGCAGGTGTTACGGCGCGCCGGGCATATGTTGAGGCAATCTGGCATGGCTGAACCGTGAATGACCTGGAACGATGCCGGGAAAAGAGAAAAATCGAAAAATTCCGAAGGCAAGCTCGGCCTGGAATTCCTCAAACGACTCAACGCCTTCGCATTGGCGAAAGAGCAGTGGGAAAACGTCAATCGAAAAGAATCTTCATTCACTGTTTGTTCTCTTATTGACTCGGAGTACGAAATAAGAACAAAATAGAAACATAACGAACACGGGAGACAACGAATGACCGACCTTCTTCGTGATATTGCCGCATTCGCATCGATCGCGACCTTTCTGGCCAGCCTGTCATTGCTGATGATGGCCATGTGAGCAGACCTTTTGGACAGCTGGCGTAATAGGCGTGGCCGTCCATCGAAAACCGCCTCGGGATCTGCCCGGGGCCTTACACGGCCAAACCGTCGAAAGTGAACGTCAGGCCTGTGAAAGACGGTAGGATCCGGAATAGAAACTGGACTCTCACACGCCTAAGCCGGACAATGCACCGATTCATGAATTGGGTATCGGCGCGACTATGGCAGACCAGACAAACGTGACAGCGGCAACGAACGGGCAGGGCGCCAGCACGCCGCAATTCGTGCACTTGCGCGTCCATTCGGCCTATTCGCTGCTGGAAGGCGCGCTGCCGCTGAAAAAGGTGCTGGGCAAGGCCGTGTCGGACAGCCAGCCGGCCATTGCCATTACCGATACCAACAACCTCTTCGTCGCGCTCGAATTCGCCCAGAAGGCGTCGGGTGACGGTTTGCAGCCGATCATCGGCTGTCAGATGTCGATCGACATGGAGGATGCCGGCGACGAAAAGCGCGGCAACGGTCTGCAGAAGCTGCCGGCCATCGTGCTGCTTGCCGCCACGCAAGCTGGGTATGAGAACCTCGTTGACCTCGTCAGCCGCGCCTATCTCGGCGGTGATGGCGGCGCCATCCACATCCGCCAGTCCTGGCTGGAGGAAATGGGCGCCGAGGGACTGATCGCGCTGACCGGTGCCAGCACCGGCCCGGTCGATATGGCGCTCAACGAAGGCCACCGCCCGCAGGCGATTGCCCGATTGCTGCGGCTGAAACAGATTTTTGGCGATCGGCTTTATATCGAGCTGCAGCGCCATGGTCGTTACGATCGCCGTCACGAAAAATCGATGATCGCGCTTGCTTATGACCACGAAATCCCGATGGTCGCCACCAATGAGGCCTTTTTCCCCACGCGGGATGATTACGATGCCCATGATGCGCTGATGGCTGTCGCCCATGGTGCCATCGTTTCCGACGACACCCGCTTTCGCCTGACGCCGGATCATTATCTCAAGAGCCGCGCGGAAATGGCAAAGCTGTTTGCCGATATTCCCGAGGCGCTTGCCAATACCGTCGAGATCGCGCGACGCTGCTCGTATATTTTGAAAACCCGTAACCCGATCCTGCCGCGCTTCACCGGCGTCAGTGATCATCCGGAAGAGGACGAGCGCAAGGAAGCGGCGGAACTGCGTCGCCAGGCCGTAGAAGGACTGGAAAACCGCATCAAGCTGCTCGGCATGACGGCCGGTTACACAGAAAAGGATTATCACGAGCGGCTGGATTTCGAGCTGAGCGTCATCGAGAAGATGAAGTTCCCCGGCTACTTCCTCATCGTTGCCGACTTTATCAAATGGGCCAAGGATCAGAACATTCCGGTCGGTCCCGGCCGTGGTTCGGGTGCCGGCTCGCTGGTCGCTTATGCGCTCACTATTACCGACGTCGACCCTTTGCGTTTTTCGCTGCTGTTCGAACGTTTTCTCAATCCCGACCGCGTGTCGATGCCCGACTTCGATATCGACTTCTGCCAGGATCGCCGCGAAGAGGTGATCCGTTATGTGCAGCGCAAATACGGGCGTGAGCAGGTGGCGCAGATCATCACCTTCGGTTCGCTGCAGGCCCGCGCGGCGTTGCGCGACGTCGGCCGCGTTCTCGAAATGCCCTATGGTCAGGTCGACAAGATCTGCAAGCTGGTGCCCAACAATCCGGCCAATCCGACACCGCTCTCCAAGGCCATCGAGGAGGAGCCGAAATTTCAGGAAGAGATCGACAAGGAACCGGTTGTCGCACGCCTGCTCGATATCGCCCAGAAGATCGAAGGCCTTTACCGCCACGCCTCGACCCATGCCGCCGGTATCGTCATCGGCGACCGTCCACTGTCGAAACTCGTGCCGATGTATCGCGATCCGCGCTCCGACATGCCGGTCACCCAGTTCAACATGAAATGGGTGGAACAGGCCGGCCTCGTCAAATTCGACTTTCTTGGCCTGAAAACGCTGACCGTTCTGAAAACCGCGGTGGATTTCTGCCGCAAGCGCGACATTCATGTCGATCTTGCCACCATTCCGCTCGATGACACGCTGACCTATGAAATGCTGTCGCGCGGCGAAACGGTCGGCGTGTTCCAGGTGGAAAGTGCGGGCATGCGCAAGGCGCTGCTCGGTATGAAACCCGACTGTATCGAGGACATTATCGCGCTCGTGGCGCTCTATCGTCCGGGTCCGATGGAGAACATTCCGACCTACAATGCCCGCAAGCATGGTGAGGAAGAGATCGAGTCAGTCCACCCGTCGATCGATTATCTGCTCAAGGAAACGCAGGGCGTTATCGTCTACCAGGAGCAGGTGATGCAGATCGCCCAGGTCCTGTCGGGATATTCGCTCGGCGAAGCAGACCTTCTGCGCCGCGCCATGGGTAAGAAGATCAAGGCGGAGATGGACCAGCAGAGCGAACGCTTTGTCGATGGCGCCATCAAGAACGGCGTGTCGAAGCCGCAGGCCAAGAACATCTTTGAACTTCTGGCGAAATTCGCCAACTACGGCTTCAACAAGTCACACGCCGCCGCCTACGCCATCGTGTCCTACCAGACAGCCTATATGAAGGCGCATTACCCGGTCGAATTCCTCGCCGCGTCGATGACCTATGATATGGCCAATACGGAAAAGCTCAACGATTTCCGTCAGGACGCCGGACGTCTTGGCATCAAGGTTCTGGCGCCCTCGGTGCAGACCTCGTTCCGCATGTTCGAAACCGGCGACATGCGCATTTATTATTCGCTCGCTGCCATCAAGGGCGTCGGCGAAGGCGCGGTTGAGCACATCGTTGAAGTGCGCGGCGACAAGCCGTTCGAAAGTCTCGAGGATTTCTGCCTGCGCATCGATCCGAAACAGGTCAACCGGCGTGTGCTGGAAAGCCTGATCTTTGCCGGTGCCTTCGATTGTTTCGGCATCGACCGTGCGGCGCTGGTGACGGGCATGGACCGTATCATCGGTTACGCGCAGCGCGCCGCCGAAAACAAGACCAGCGGCCAGTTCGATATTTTTGGATCTGGCGGCGGCAGCGGCGGTGGACCGGAAAAGATCACCATGCCGGTCTTCGATCCGTGGACGCCGTCGGAAAAGCTGATGAAGGAATATCAGGTCCTCGGCTTCTATCTGTCTGCCCACCCGCTCGACAGCTACAAGGAAACACTGGCGAAACTGCGCGTGCAGACCTTTGCCGATTTCTCCGCTGCGGTGAAAAAGGGCGCCAGCGCCGGACGCCTTGCCGGCACCGTCACCGGCCGCCAGGAGCGAAAAACCCGCACCGGCAACAAGATGGGCATCGTCACCTTCTCCGACTCATCGGGCGGTTACGAAGCCATCCTGTTTTCCGAAGCCTTGGCGCAATATCGCGACATGCTGGAGCCCGGAAAATCGCTGGTCATCATCGTGCAGGCGGACGAGCGCCCGGAAGGCATCGGGTTGCGCATCCAGAATGTCCAGTCGCTGGAAGAACAATCGGTGCGCATGCAGAAGGCGCTGCGCATCTTTGTGCGCGATGCCAGCCCGATGAAGATCGTCGCCAAGCACCTGAACGGCCGTGGCGATGGCCAGGTCTCCTTCGTCGTCATCAAGGATGATGGCCGCCGCGAGATCGAAGTCTCGCTCAACGACCGCTACCGCCTGTCACCGGAAGTCGCAGCGGCACTGAGGGCAGCACCCGGCGTGCTGGATGTGGAACTGGTATAAGCAAAAAGGGGCCGGCTGGCCGACCCCTCTGCATGATTGGGAATGTGGAAAAGTGGGTCTTAGTAAAGCCCCACGCCCAACGGAATGGCCCGCACTTTTCGCGCCGGCTTTTCAGTCCGTGGCTTGGACGATACCGTCTGCGCCTCGATCCGCTCCGGTGAAGAACGCGTGATGGTGATGAAGTCGGTGCCGTCGCCGGTGTCCTGGCCGATGCCCTGATCGTTGATGGTGATCGAGCTTCCGCTGGTCAGCATGGTCTCGATCCGGTCGCGCAACTCGGTGGAAATCTCGATGCGGTCGAACGCCTGCTGTGCCGCCGTTTCGGTCGAGGTGAACGCGGCATCGCTATTGGTGATGCCCAGTCGCTTCATCATCGCTTCCGGCAGCCGGTTCGGCAGCGTCAGCGCCTGCCAGCCGGCGGTGCCTTCTTCTCGGTCGAAGGCAGTGGCGGTGAAGAGATGTGTGCCAAGCGCCGTTTCCGGATCCTTGATGCCGACCGGAACCGAGAGGATCGGCTTGAAACCCTGGCGGATCATCAGCTGCCCGACCGGCGCTTTTGGCTTGCCGCTGGTCTCATAGAGCGCCGTCAGAAACGCGTCGGTCAGAAAACCCTTCTGCTCCACGCCTTTCCAGCGCTTGAAACCCTCGACGGCAGAGCGGGTCATCGGCCCGACAAAACCGTCATGCGAACCGGCATCGAAACCAAGGTCGTTCAGCATGGCCTGCACGTCGGCCACCTGCTCGCGTTCGCCGCGGCGGGTGATCAGGATACGCAACGGGGCGGCTTCCGGGGTTTCTACATGCGCCTTTTTCGGCGCGGCAAAAGCGGGTGCGGCGGGCGCCATGTTCATGGCCACTTCCAGCTGCTTGGTCGTGCGGGAAAAATTGTCGGCGCGCAACGGCACGTCGGACATAAGGTTTGCGGGCACCGGCTTTTTCGGCGCAAACAGTTTTGCGTCATGCAGCATGACGGGCGTCACCTGCGCATCGGTAATGATCACATGCACGCCACGCTCGGTCTGGCCGTATAGCGATTGCGCAAAGGCGGCCGGCAGGCGCACGCAGCCATGCGAGGCCGGGTAATTCGGCACGCTGCTGGATTCGTGCAGCGCGATGCCGGACCATGTCAGGCGTTGCATCCACGGCATCGGCGCATTCGAATAGATGTTGGACTCGTGGTATTTTTTCTTGTCGAGGATCGAAAAGATCCCCGTCGGCGTGTCATGGCCTTCCTTGCCGGTGGAGACCTTCGAGGTCGAAACCACCGTGTCGCCATCATAGACAGCCAGTGACTGCTTGTCCTTGGAAACGATGATCTGCAGGGTCCGGGCGTTTTCGGCGGCGGCAGTGCCGGCCATGACGCAGGTGGACATCAATGCAAGGCCGAAGGCCGCAAGCCGGTACATGGAAACCTCATACGCAATACAGGCTCACAGTCTATCGTCACATGCTTAATAAAGGTTTGACCGGCGCGCGCAGAATTGTCGTTTCGCAACACGAATGTCTCACATTGCAGTGACGGCAAGCGTGACAGGTTCAGCGTTTGCGGTCTTTTCCGCCGAACGTGTAGCCGGTCTCGACCGCGCTCTTGCCAAATTTGTCGCGCAGCTTGTCGATGGCCGCTTCCGCCTGCGCCCGCCGGGTTGCCTGCTGGTCCACGAGGTCAGGCGGGTCAGCGCGGGAGGAGCCTTCGAGGTCGGTCACGCCGATGCCGAGCAGGCGAAACTTTGTGCCGTCCGTCTCCCGCTCCAACAATTGCAGGCCGGTGCGAAAGATCCGGTCGGCCAGCTGGGTCGGGTCTTCCAGACGGCGATTGCGTGTGCGGCTCTTGAAGTCCGACGTCTTCATTTTCAGCACAACCGTATGCCCGGCAATGTCGTGTTTCTTCAGCCGGGTAGAGACCTTTTCCGAGAGTTCGCGCAGGATCGGCACCAGTTGGTCATGGCTGGAAATGTCATCGAAAAAGGTGGTCTCCGCCGAAACGCTTTTGGCTGCCTCGTTGAGATGCACGGTACGGTCGTCGATGCCGCGCGACAGCCGAAAAAGCCGCTGCCCCATTACGCCATAACGGCGCATCAGGTCACCCTCCGCCATCGCCTGCAATTGCCCGATGGTGCGTATGCCGTCGGCCTCCAGCGAGGCATTGAATGCCTTGCCGACACCCCAGATCGTGGTGACGGGGCGGGGCGCCAGGAAACTCAATGCCTCGGCCTTGCCGATCACCGAAAAGCCGCGCGGTTTCTGCAGGTCGGAAGCGACCTTGGCGAGAAACTTGCAGTAGGAAAGCCCGACCGAAATGGAAATGCCAAGTTCGCTTTCCACCCGTTTGGCGAAGCGGGCAAGCGTGCGGGCCGGCGGGTCGCGGTGCAGCCGTTCGGTGCCGGCCAGTTCGAGAAAGGCCTCATCGATGGAGAGCGGCTGCACCAGCGGCGTCAGGTCCTGCATCATCGATCGCATCTGCCGGCCGACGGTCACGTATTTTTCCATATTGGGCCTGATCACCACTGCATCCGGGCAGGCTTCAAGCGCCTTGAACATCGGCATGGCGGAGCGCACGCCGCTGATACGGGCAATGTAACAGGCGGTGGATACGACGCCGCGCTTGCCGCCGCCGATAATCACCGGCTTGTCGGCAAGGCTGGGGTCGTCGCGTTTTTCGATACTGGCGTAAAAGGCGTCGCAATCGATATGGGCCAGCGTCAGGCCATAGAGTTCCTTGTGTCGCAACAGGCGAGGACTACCGCAGGCACGACAGCGGGTACGGCCCTCCGGCTGTTCCGTCAGGCAGTCTCTACAAAATGACCCGGGTTTCTCTGTGGTATCGTGCTCGGCTGCCATCTTCGGAACAAATGTTGAACAAATTCACATTAGGCCGTAAGATCGCAACTCTCAAGCAGGAAGGGCGTGGGCATGCACAACTTCCAGACCGGATTTTTGAGGCAAGCAAGGCGCGCTTCAGCGCGGTTGCCAATGGCCTCGGATCAGTTCTTCGGCATGCCGCCAGTCGCGGGCGCGAACGATATCGTCCTGCGGTTTCGGCGCCATCAGGCGCAGTGGCGTGTCCGGCATCAACTGAATGAGCAGGCTGTCCGGCATATGCTCGCGCACGGAATGCAGATTGTAGGCCATGTCGTCTATGAAGGTGGTGGGCAGAATTCGCTCGGCATTCAGGCGCCGCATGATCGGCCCCTTGGGTTCTTCGCTGGCGATCATCGGAAAAGCAAGGCCGAGCCTGTCGAGAAGGCGGCGCCGCTGTTCGCTATAACAGGGCGGCATGGCGGTCAGGAACACCACGTCGGCATCGGCGGAAAGTGCCTCCAGCGTCCGGGCAACGTCTTCGAACGGCAGCTGCCAGGTTTCCTGCGCCTCGAAGAAGGCGTGGATCAGCCGTTTCACCTCGGCCGCATCGATCTCCAGACCGCTCTCGCGGGCGAGGATGTTTCCGGTCAGCTTGAAGGAGCGCGGCAGAAACTCGTAGCCTTCGGCGCTCAGGAAATCGACGAACGGGTCCGTGAAATGCAGGACGACGTCATCGACATCGCAGACCACCAGCGGGCGGTCGGTGACGCAAACATGCGTGATGTCGAGAATGCTATCTGCCGCCGTCGTCATGTCACGTCCGTCTCAATCCATCACCGGGCCGGAATAGTGATGCCAAGCGGCGACCACGCTTTCCGGTCTAGTATTTGTGGTTTCGCAAAAGGCCATCAGCGATGGCTCATGCGCCATGACGAAATCCAGCATGCCGGCGAGAAAGCCCGGATCGTTGATCGCCTGACGCAGTTGTGGCGCCTGTATGCCGGAAAGCGCCAGGAAGCGGCTCATCATATCCGGCTCGCTCGCAAGCCAGCCCAGCAGGGTGACAGCGGTTTCTTCCGGGTCGACGGCTGCCGCTTTGTCTTTCTGTCGCGGCTCAAGCGGTCCTTGCATGCTCGTAAGTTACCTTTTCTTCAAACAAATTACTCTAGACTGAAACGAACAAGAGTTTTTGGAATCGGTCGTGGGGTGAACTTATATCTTCGCGATGTCGTTACAAGGCCGGAACCGGCCGTTCCCGGCCAAGTTTCCGTGCGCAATGAGGATCGTTCATAAATGGTCAAGCAGGTCATGATCGTCGAAGACAATGAGCTGAACATGAAGCTCTTTCGCGACCTCATCGAGGCTTCCGGCTATGCGACTATCCAGACTCGCAATGGCATGGAAGCGCTTGATCTGGCCCGCAAACATCGCCCGGACCTCATTCTCATGGATATCCAGTTGCCGGAAGTCTCCGGTCTGGAAGTGACCAAGTGGCTGAAGGAAGACGACGAGCTGCACGTCATCCCGGTCATTGCCGTCACGGCTTTTGCCATGAAGGGTGATGAGGAACGGATTCGACAAGGCGGCTGCGAGGCCTATGTATCGAAGCCTATCTCGGTTCCAAAATTCATTGAAACCATCAAGACTTATCTGGGCGACGCCTAAAGTTCGGGAAAACTGGCCATGACGGCGCGCATCCTTGTTGTCGACGATATCCCTGCAAACGTGAAGTTGCTGGAAGCACGGCTTCTGGCGGAATATTTCGACGTTTTGACAGCCGAGGATGGCCCGAAGGCGCTTTCCATTGTCGACAGCACCAATGTCGATCTCATTCTGCTCGACATCATGATGCCCGGCATGAGCGGTTTTGAAGTGTGCGAGCGCCTGAAGGCAAACCCGCGCACCTCCCATATTCCTGTGGTCATGGTGACGGCACTCGACCAGCCTTCCGACCGCGTGCGTGGCCTCAAGGCCGGGGCTGATGATTTTCTGACCAAGCCGGTCAACGACCTGCAGCTGATTTCGCGCGTGAAAAGCCTCGTGCGCCTGAAGACGCTCAGCGACGAATTGCGCATCCGCTCCGAAACGGCGCGCACGATCGGCATGGAAGACATGTTGAAGGGCGAGGGGCGTGAGGAGGCGGGGCAGATCCTGCTGGTCGATAGCCGCGCCAGCTCGCAGGAACGCATCATCAAGGCGTTGAAGCCGATCGGTGACGTGACCGCCATGTCCGATCCGCAGGCAGCTTTGTTCGAAGCCGCCGAGAATCCGATCGATCTGGTCATCGTCAACGGCAATTCCGATGAATATGATCCGCTTCGCCTCTGCTCGCAGCTGCGCTCGCTGGAACGTACCCGGTTTATCCCGCTGCTACTGGTCACTGATCTGGGCGATGAAGATCTGATCGTGCGGGCGCTCGATCTCGGTGTGAACGACTATATCGTTCGCCCTATCGATCCGAACGAGCTGGTGGCGCGCACGCTGACGCAGATCAAGCGCAAGCGCTACAACGACCGTCTGCGCTCCAGTGTGCGCGAAACCATCGAGCTTGCCGTCACCGACGGCCTCACGGGCCTGCAGAACCGCCGTTATCTCGACAATCATCTGAAGACGCTGTTCAACCGCGCCGCCGCGCGTGGCCGTTCGCTATCGATCTGCCTTGTCGATATCGATCGCTTCAAGCAGGTCAACGACACCTACGGCCATGATGTCGGCGACGAGGTGTTGAAGGAATTTGCCTCGCGTATCCGCTCGACAGTACGCGGCGCCGATCTTGCCTGCCGTTATGGCGGCGAGGAATTCGTGGTCGTCATGCCGGATACCGATGCCGGGCAGGCGGCAACCATTGCCGAGCGCCTGCGCGCCATGATCGAAACGCAGCCTTTCCAGATCCGCAGTCTTGGCATCAGCCTGACGGTGACCGCATCGCTGGGGATCGCCGGAAACGAGCAGGGTGTCGAGACGCCGGACCAGTTGTTGAAGCAGGCTGATCGTGCGCTTTACGAAGCCAAGAATGGCGGCCGAAACCGGGTCGTGGCCTTCGCGGCGTAGGTTTTCGAATCGGTCCGGCGTCGGTCCGACGGGGATCAAGAACGCAAACGACCGTGGTAGGCTGGCCTGGCAGCTGTTCACAGGCGTCTGGCGCGAAATTGATTGGCTGCGTGATCGGCGGCATTGCAAAGATTAACTCGAAGTAGAAATCCGCCACATAGTCACATTTGAGTTTATCTCTGTGAAAATATGGTCGGTTGTCAGGTGTAATTCGTTAATTTGTACTTGCTAAAGATTTCATATTAAAAAATGCTTTTATTCCTAGCCGGGCTAAATTGTTGAAACCAAACGCCCTATGCTGCGGCTTTATGGTTTCTTGTTTATGTAGAACTCATGCGGCCGATGAAGAATGCGCGTCATTTTTAACCATAGCGGTGCAAAAATGCACCGCTTGTTAAGATTATGTTGCTTTTCAGCGGAAATTGCGCGAGTTTGCTATCAACAAGCAGATGTTCCTTCGGGAGCAGCGACACCCCATGATGCTCAGGTCCGCCGCATCTCCTGGGTCGTGGGGTCGGTCGATCGGCAGGCATGCTAAAAACGGTTCCTCGTGCCGTGATTGCAGGCTGATCGACCCCCAATCAAGAGCGCCGTCTCCCTCGGGAGCGGCGCTTTTTCTTTGCGCGCTTTTCAGATCTTGCCGGTCAGATCGTGCCGGGAAGGGGGGAAGGACAGGAATCCGGACAACAAAAAAGGCGCGAAGCCGAATGGCTGACGCGCCTTAAAAGCCGAAACCTTTGGGATCAATTACTTGATCTTGGTTTCCTTGAACTCGACGTGCTTCTTTGCAATCGGGTCGTACTTGGTCTTGCTCATCTTGTCGGTGAACGTACGGCTGTTCTTCTTGGTTACGTAGAAGAAACCCGTGTCCGCCGTCGACAGCAGCTTGATCTTGATGGTCGTAGCTTTCGCCATGGTTTTCTGCCTTCTGGAAAAATGTAAGCCGTGGACGGCCAGTCGGAGCCCACGGCGAAATCTGGCGCGAAATTACAAATCGCGGGCCAAAAGTCAACTCTGTTTCGACTGGAAAAGCGGTCTGGCCAAGGAAACCAGCACGTAAAAGGCGAAGAAACCCGCCAGCGCCCATGCAAAACCGTCATTGCCGGCGACATCCATGGCTGCTCCGATTCCCTGTGGACCCGCTACCGTGCCGACCGCATAGCAGAATATGAACGCCGCATTGGCGGCCGCAAGGTCCGATCCGCTGAGGCGCGCGCCCAGATGCGCGAGGCCGACCGTATAGAGGCCGGAGACACAGCCACCCCAGAAGAACAGCACGATCGCCATCAATACCCAGTCATGGATGAGGAAGGGCAGTGAAAGGGCACCCATGACCCCGAGGACGGCCATGCCGAAGAGGAGAGGGCGGCGGTCGCGCATCTTGTCGGAGATCAGCCCCAAAGGGATCTGGAAGGCCATGTTGCCGACGCCCATCACGGTCAGAAGGACGGCTGCCTGAGATTCCGGCATGCTTTCACGCAGCGCGTAGATCGGGAACAGCGACAGGCCGCCGGCCGATACGGCGCCAAAGGCGAACACGGCCGCGGTCGCAGACGGCACGAGGAAGATATAATGGAAGAAGTGGCGTTCCGGCTTCTCGTCCAGCACCGGGCTTTCGTTGCGGGCGATGAAGATCGGGATCAGGGCCAGCAGGATGATGATGGCACCAACCAGGAAGGGCAGGACGCCATCGCTGCCGAGCTTGGAAAACAGCAGCGGGCCGACCGCAAAGCCGACGGCCAGCACGGTTGCGTAAATGCCGAGCACGAGCCCGCGGCGTTTCGGTGGTGCCGCCTGGTTGATCCAGAATTCCGAGAGGATGAAAAGCGTGGTCGTTGCACCGTGAAAAGTGAAGCGCAGCGGGAACCACATCCAGAAATCCTGCGCATAATAGAAACCAAGCGCACTGAATGCAGCGATGACGACGGCCAGCATCATCGTGCGGGCGACGCCGAAGTCATGGGCGAGCTTGGTCGTCAGTGGCGCAGCGGCCATCGAGGCGACGCCGGCCATGGCGGCATTGAGGCCGATCAGCGTCGAGGAGATCCCGCGCTTTTCGAGAATGATGCTGAGCAGCGGCAGGCCGAGTCCGATGGCGATGCCGACCGCGCTGATAGCGGCGGTTGCAGCGATGAGGGACGGCCAATGAATCGTTTCGACATGGCCGTTCTCGTCGGTCGTCGGCTGCGACATTCAACAATCCTTACAGTCGGCTGCGGACGAAACGCCCGTGACGCATGGAGTAGAAGGGGACGGGATTTTCGAAGGGGAGGATGTTATCCGCTTCCATCAGTCTCTTTACGTCTTCCAGCACCATTTGCGTGATGCGGGCGAGTTTCACACCGGAAATTGCTGCAATGTCAAGCCATTGCAAGTCCTCCAACTCGTCCGTATCGCGCAAATGCGTCAGGTCGAAGACGGTTTCGTCGCAAAAGGCCAGAAAGAAGTGGGTATCATAGCGGCGGACATGGCCCGGCGGCGTAATGGCGCGGGCAATATAGCGCAGGCGGGACAGGTCCGGTGCCGCGGTGGCGGGTGCGATACCCGTCTCCTCGTGCATCTCGCGAAGAGCCGCAAGTGCCAGCGCGCGCACACGCCTGAGACTGCTGCCCGATGGCGCATTGTCGAGAAGTTTTGCAAGCACGTTTGGATGCAGATCGCCGCCGTAAGGCCGGGCATGATCGCCCGGATCACGCCGGCCACCGGGAAACACATAGACATCCGGCATGAAGACATGGCCGCTTGCACGCCGCCCCATCAGCACGCGTGGCGCGCTACCTGAGCGATCGATCAGAATAAGGGCGGCGGCATCTCTGGGGCGAATGCGGACTGTCGGCGCCCTCGTGGAAGGTGCGCCGGTTGCCGGCACACTCTTCTCCGGCACGTCGGTCATTCCAGCGGCCCACCGCGACCGGGATCGATATCCTCACGCTCACCGCCGAAGCCGTGCATCCTCAGTGCCCATTGCAGGCCTATCACACCGCCTTTGACGGGTTGGATGGTGAGGAGTGCGGAAAGTACCGTCAGCGGCGCCCAGATGGCCAGATGCGCCCAGGGAGACATGTCGAACACCATGTCGGTCATCATGAAACCACCAAGAGCCACATGGCCGATGATGACGATGACGATATAGGGCGGCAGGTCGTCGGAACGGTGGTGATGCATGTCGGCACCGCATTTTGCGCAGGCGTCGACGGGTTTCAGGAAGGCACCGAAGAGGCGGCCGTTGCCGCATGAAGGGCAACGGCATCTGAGGCCGCGGATGATGGAGCGGCCGAGAGGCCGTTCAGCGTCACCGGTGTCGCCGTAGCGAACCGGTTTCTGGCTCCCTGCTGTTTCTTTGGCCGCCTCCCTGACCGTCATGATCCGTTCCTATCGTCTTGGGTGCATGCCCGTCTTGCCGCGGGCGGTGCGCCGCTGCCGGCCTGCCTTGTGGAAGGAGCGCGTGCCGGCTGCGATCTTGCGGCCTTCGCTGACCATTTCGAAACGCAGCGAGCCGGCCAGCGGTATGGCCTCGACCAGTTTGACATCGACCGGGTCGCCCAACTGATAGCCGAGCCGCGACTTGTCGCCGATCAAAGCCTGATGCGCTTCATCATAGATAAAATAGTCGCGGCCGAGCGTGGAGATCGGCACAAAACCGTCGGCGCCATAGGTCGGCAGCGACACGAAAAGGCCGGACTTGGTGACACCCGATACGCGGCCTTCGAATTCCTGTCCGACACGCTCGCTCAGGTGATGAGCGATGAGGCGGTTGATCGTGTCGCGTTCGGCGGCCATGGCCCGGCGCTCGAAGGTCGAGATCTCAGCCGCGACATCTTCCAGCTGCGTTTCTTCCGCCGGCGTGATGCCGCCTTCGCCGAGACCGAGCGAGCCGACGAGGCCGCGATGTACGATCAGATCGGCATAACGGCGGATCGGCGAGGTGAAATGCGCGTATTTCATCAGGTTGAGGCCGAAATGGCCGAGATTGTCGGGGCTGTAGATCGCCTGGCTCTGGGAGCGCAGAACCATCTCGTTGACCATGATCTGATGCGGGGTGCCGGCGGCATTGGCGAGAATGCCATTGAAGGAATTGGCGCGCACCTGGCCGCCCTTGGCCATCGGGATGGACAGCGTTGCCAGAAACTCGCGCAGCACTTCCTGCTTGGCGAGCGACGGACCATCATGGATGCGGTAGACGAGCGGCTGTTTTTTCTTTTCCAGCGTTTCGGCGGCGGCAACGTTCGCCTGGATCATCATCTCTTCGATGAGTTTGTGCGCATCGAGACGTTCCGGGATGATCACCTTGTCGACCGTGCCATCGGATTTCAGAACGATCTTGCGTTCCGGCATGTCGAGTTCGAGCGGCTGGCGGCGGTCGCGACCGCGCTTCATCACCTCATAGGCGTGCCACAGCGGCTTCAGGATCGGTTCGAGCAGCGGGCCGGTCTTGTCGTCCGGCTTGCCGTCGATTGCGGCCTGTGCCTGCTGGTAGGAGAGTTTGGCCGCGCTCTTCATCATGATGCGATGGAACGTGTGGCCGGCCTTGCGGCCTTCCTTGGAAAACGTCATGCGCACGGCCAGAGCCGGGCGGTCTTCACCCTCACGCAGCGAGCAGAGGTCGTTGGAAATACGCTCCGGCAGCATCGGCACGACGCGGTCGGGGAAATAGACGGAATTGCCGCGCTTCAGCGCCTCGCGGTCGAGTTCCGAACCGGTGCGGATATACCATGAGACATCGGCGATCGCGACGGTGACGATGACGCCATCCGGGTTGTCCGGCGATGTGTCCGGTTCGGCATAAACGGCGTCGTCATGGTCCTTGGCATCGGCCGGGTCGATGGTGACGAGCGGCAGCTTGCGCCAGTCCTCGCGCTTCGACATGTCAGCCGCTGTGGCGGCCTCGGCTTCCGCCATGACAGTCTGCGGAAATATGTGTGGAATGCCGTGGGCATAGATGGCGATCATCGAGATCGCCTTTTCGCTGGCGACAGAACCGACGATATTTAGAACCTTGGCGCGCGTCAGGCCAAAACGGTTGCCGCGCAGGATGTCGGCCTCGATCAGGTCGCCGTCCTTGGCATCGGCGAGATCGTCTGCGGAAATCTGCATTTCCTCGCCACGACGGTCGATCGGCATCAGCCGCGCACCGCCTTCCGCCATCATGCGGATGACGCCGAGCGATGCATTCTGGCGCTTGTCGATGACCTTGATGACGCGGGCGGTATAAGCCGGACCCGAGCGGTCCTTGTTCGGAAATATCTTGGCGAGGATGCGGTCGTTAAGCCCGGCGATCGCAACCTTGCCCTTGCCGCGCTTTTCCGAGCCCTGGCGGATCAGCACAGCAGGAGCAACCCCTGCATCGTCCGGCCATTCCGCCGGGCGGCCAATCAACTCGCCGTCCTTGTCACGCGTGGTGATGTCGAGGACGGTAACCGGGGGCAGGGCACCGGGCCGTGTCAGCGACTTGCGATCCTTCTTCAGCAATCCTTCACTTTCGAGATCACGCAACAAATCTTTCAGTTCGACGCGGGTCTCACCTTTAAGACCAAAAGCCTTGGCGATCTCGCGCTTGGAGGCGCGATCCGGGTTTTCGGCGATGAATTCCAGCAGCGCTTCGCGCGGCGGAACGGCACCATGGACGATGGCAGAGCCACCGCCTGCGATCTTCGCTTCGCCATTGGCGCGCCGGTCGGTGCGCCTGCTTTTCGGTTGATCGCCGTTACGAGCCGGCCTGTTCCTGTCGCGCGGCGTCTTCACGTGGTTGTCTTCTTTGCCTTGGTCGCGGCCGTTTTCGCCGGCGCTTTTTTGGCCGCAGCCTTCTTTGGAGCGGCTTTCTTGGTCTCGCCGTCTGCCGTCTTGGCGGCGGCCTTCGGAGCAGCCTTGGCTTTCGCGGGTGCCTTCTTGGCCTTGCCCTTTGCAGGCGTCTTGCCGCCCTTTTCGACGATCAGCGCAAGCGCTTCTTCTACCGTCACCGCCTGCGGATCCTTGCCCTTGGGCAGGGTGGCATTGACCTTGCCCCAATTGACATAGGGACCATACTTGCCGTCACGCACGGTGATCGGGCCGCCATCGGGATGCTCGCCGAGATCCTTCAACGCTGCCGGTGTGCCGCGTCCACGACCGCCGGGGCCCTTGGCAACCTTTTCGGCAATCACGGTCACGGCGCGGTTGAGGCCGATCGAAAACACGTCCTCGATGCTTTCGAGATTGGCGTAGCCGCCATCATGCAGCAGGAAGGGTCCGTAACGGCCAAGGCCGGCGGAGATCATCTTTCCGCTTTCCGGGTGCTGACCGACATCGCGCGGCAGGTTGATGAGGGCAAGCGCCTTCTCATGGTCGATATCTTCCGGCTTCCACCCCTTGGGCAGAGACGAACGCTTGGCTTCCTTGCCTTCGCCGCGCTGGATATAGGGTCCGAAACGGCCAGAACGCAGCGTCAGCTCTTCACCGGTCATCGGGTCGGCGCCAAGCGCCTTCGGCTCGTTGAGGCCGGATGCGACAGCTTCCGCGCCATCAGAGGAAAGCTGTCGGGTGAAATTGCATTCCGGATAGTTCGAGCAGCCGACGAAAGCGCCGTATTTGCCGAGCTTGAGCGACAGGTTGCCTGTGCCGCAGACCTGGCAGATACGTGGGTCCGAACCGTCTTCACGGGTCGGGAAGACCAGCGGTGCCAGTGTCTCGTTCAACGCGTCGAGCACGTTGGTGACGCGCAGTTCCTTGGTGTCTTCGATCTGGGCAAAGAAGTCCTGCCAGAATTCGCGCAGAACCTGCTTCCAGTCGAGTTCGCCAGCCGAAATCCGGTCGAGCTTCTCTTCCAGATCGGCAGTGAAATCGTATTCCACATACTTCGTGAAGAAGCTTTCGAGGAACGCCGTCACCAGCCGTCCCTTGGAATGCGGGATCAGCTTGCGCTTATCGACGACGATATATTCACGATCGGACAGCGTCTTCAGCGTGGCTGCATAGGTGGAAGGACGGCCGATGCCGAGCTCTTCCATCTTCTTGATCAGCGAGGCTTCCGAATAACGCGGCGGCGGCTCGGTGAAATGCTGGGTCGAGCTGACCTTGTTCTTGTCGAGCTTCTCGCGGGCGTTGATCGGCGGCAGACGACCATCTTCATCGTCGTCCTCGCCTTTTTCGCCGTCTTCCTTCTGGTCCATATAGGCACCAAGGAAACCGTCAAAGCGGACGACGGAACCCACGGCGCGAAGGCCAGCCTTCTCGCCGTTATTGTCTGCGATGATCTCGACCGTGGTACGTTCGATTTCGGCAGACGCCATCTGGCTGGCAATGCCGCGCTTCCACACCAATTCGTAGAGACGCAACTGGTCGGCATCGAGATACTGACGCACCTTGTCGGGCGAACGGTTGAAGTCGGTCGGGCGGATGGCTTCGTGCGCTTCCTGGGCGTTTTTCGCCTTGGTGGAATAATGGCGCGCCTTTTCCGGCAGGTAACGCTGGCCGAACTTGTCGACGATGGCGCTGCGGGCAGCTTCGATGGCTTCCGGTGCCATCTGCACACCGTCGGTACGCATATAGGTGATCAGACCGACAGTCTCGCCGCCGATATCGAAACCTTCGTACAGCTTCTGCGCCACCTGCATGGTGCGCGAGGCGTTGAACCCGAGATTGGAGGATGCGGCCTGCTGCAGCGTCGAGGTGGTGAACGGAGGGCCGGGATTGCGCTTGACCGGCTTTGCCTCGACCGTATCGACGGTATAGGCGGCGCCATCCAGCAACGTCTTGAGGCGTGCGGCATCCTCGCCATTCTTGACACCACGCGGCGGCAGACGCTTGCCGTCGGCCTGGGTCAGGCGGGCTTCGAATTCGTCACCACGCGGCGTCTTGAGGAGAGCCGACAGGTTCCAGTATTCTTCGGCGACAAAACGCTCGATCTCGTTTTCGCGGTCGCAGACGAGGCGCAGTGCCACCGACTGCACGCGGCCAGCCGAACGGGCACCCGGCAGCTTGCGCCACAGAACCGGCGAGAGGTTGAAACCGACGAGGTAGTCGAGTGCGCGGCGGGCCAGATAGGCGTCCACCAGCGGCACGTCGATATCACGCGGGTTGGCCATGGCATCAAGTACGGCCTTCTTGGTGATGGCGTTGAAGACAACGCGCTTGACCGGCTTGTCGCCGATCACCTTCTTCTTTTTCAGAAGGTCGAGCACGTGCCAGGAAATAGCTTCACCTTCGCGATCCGGGTCGGTCGCGAGAAACAGTGCGTCGGAGCCTTTGACAGCGTCGGATATGTCTTTCATGCGCTTCTGGGATGCGGGATCCACCTCCCAGGACATTTCAAAGTCCTGGTCGGGAAGTACCGAGCCATCCTTGGCGGGCAGGTCCCGCACGTGGCCGAAAGAGGCGAGAACCTTGTAACCTGGGCCAAGATATTTGTTGATTGTCTTGGCTTTGGCTGGAGATTCTACAACGACTACATTCATCTTGCTTTTTCTCTGGAACGAGGCAGGCCACTCGAAATCCGCGAGTTGATCGCAGCAGGGCCGGAAATCTGACCTCCCGACATGGAGGGCGTTTGCCCTGTGGTCAAGAGGGCACGGCCAAATTAGCTTACTCAACGGAATGCAACTTATGCGATATTTGTCGTTGGTTGCAATTATAAATAAATATCCTATCCTTCATTAAATGTAGCGTTGAACCGGGCGCCTGGCGGCGGTTCTTGCCGTTGGGCAGCAGGGGATGGGATGATTTCAGGGCTTGGACATGCCAGTGGCGTAGAGCAATCACGGCAGAACATCGCCTACATCCATGAGATGCTGGGGCAGTTGCGTCTGGTTGCGCAGTTGGAAGGTGCAGACATGCTCTGTTATCTCATCGAAATGGCTTGCGTGGAGGCCGGAGACCTGCAAGCCGGCCGGCGTTCATTGTCACCGACGAGGCGCAATAACCCGGAAAGACGCCCCTGATTGTGGGCAACCATTTTTGGCATCGATGCGCGACAGATCGTTGCTGCCCTCTCAATAGGCGAGCGAAACCGTTCCGCCCGAGTGGCGATGGAGTCGGCCGGCGAGATCCAGTTCCAGCAGGATGAGATAAACAGTGGAGGCGGGCAGTCCGGTATGGCGGATGATGTCGTCCACTTCGACAGGTGTCGGGCCGAGCGCATTGACGATGATTCCGCGGGCGTCGTCATCCGGCGGCATCATGTCGTGGCCCGCGTCCTTGCCCGGTTCCTCGACGATCGGCGGTGTGAAGAGATCAAGCTGTGAGAGTGGGGCAAGGGCAGCAAGGACGTCTTCGACCCCGGTGGTGATCGTGGCGCCTTCCTTCAGCAGGTGGTTGGTGCCGTGGCAGCGCGGATCGAGCGGTGAGCCGGGCACGGCAAAAACCAGTCGGCCGAAATCCGCCGCCATGCGCGCCGTGATCAGCGAACCGGATCGTTCCGCCGCTTCGACCACCACGACCCCCAGCGAAATGCCGGCGATCAGGCGGTTGCGACGGGGAAAGTCACGTGCGCGGGGTTCCCAGCCGAACGGCATTTCGCTGACGGCAAGGCCGCAGCCTTTGGTGATGTCATCGAGAAGGGCAAGATTTTCGGGCGGGTAGGGGCGGTCAAGGCCGCCAGCCAGAACGGCGATCGTGCCGGTGTCGAGACTGGCGCGGTGGGCGGCAGTGTCTATGCCGCGGGCAAGACCAGAGGTGATGACGTAACCGGCCCGGCCGGCATCACGCGCTATCATGGCCGCGAACTTGGCGCCGCTGATCGACGCGTTGCGTGAGCCAACGATGCCAACGGATGGTCTTGTTGCCGCGGAAAGATCGCCCTTGGCGGCGATGAGGGGCGGCGCCCCTTCGATCTGGCGCAGTGCCGGCGGATAATCCGGCTCACCGATGCCGATGAAAACAGCGCCATTGCGGGATGCTGCTTCCAGTTCCCGTTCTGCTTCTATGTGCGAGGCAATGCGCACGGAGCGTGCCGCGCCACCACGCCGGGACAGTTCCGGCAGGGCCTCGAGCGCTGCCTCGGCCGAGCCAAAGTGATTGATCAGATCGCGAAACGTGGCGGGGCCGACATTGTCGCTGCGGATCAACCGAAGCCAGGCGAGCCTTTGCCTGTCGGTCAGCGCAATTCCCGTTCGTCCTGCGCTGCCCCCCGGCATTAATACCCTTTCGCCGGCCTAACCCTTCTGGCCGATCCTGCTTTCCGTACCTGCAATCAGGCGCCTGATATTTGCCTCGTGTTTCCACCACGAGATCACCGTCATGATGGCCATGACAAGCGCGACCCTCGGTTCATTTATGAACCACAACACAACCGGAATGACAAGCGTTGCAACCAGAGCGGACAGCGAGGAGTATTTCGTGATCTTCGCCATCGACAACCAGACGCCTGCAAACACCAGCACCATCCAGGGCGAGATGCCGAGCAGCGTGCCGATATAGGTGGCCACACCTTTGCCGCCCTTGAAGCCGAGCCAGACCGGATAGAGATGGCCCATGAAGGCGGCAAAACCGGCGAGGGTTGCGGCATCCTTGCCGAACAGCAGATAGGCGATGACCGCCGCGGCTGTTGCCTTCAGGGCATCCAGCAGCAGCGTTGCGGCCGCAAGTTTCTTGTTGCCGGTGCGCAAAACGTTGGTGGCACCGATATTGCCGGAACCGATCGAGCGGATATCGCCCAGACCGGCGGCACGGGTCAGAAGCAGGCCGAAGGGGATGGAGCCGAGCAGATAACCGAACGCGAGTGCGCCGATGGCCACGCCCCAGGTGATCTGCCAGTTGAAGAGTTCGCTCACGCTTCGTTCCCCTTAAAGTGCATGCACGCAGCGGCCGCCGACATAGGTGGCAACCACCCGACCGCTGAAGCGGGCGTCGTCAAACGGCGTATTCTTCGAACGCGACAGCAGCATGTCCTTCGACAGCAGCCAAGGCTCTTCGAGATCGATTAGTGTGATGTCGGCCTTGGTACCCGGTTTCAACGTGCCGGCGTCCAGACCAAAAATCTGGGCAGGGCGTGTCGACATGGCGTCGATCAGGCGCATCAGCGGCACCTGTCCGGCATGGTGCAGGCGAAGCGCTGCCGAAGCCATGGTTTCGAGGCCGACCGCACCATCGGCGGCGTCGGCAAAGGGCAGACGCTTGGTGTCGACATCCTGCGGATCATGCGAGGAGACGATGATGTCGATTGTGCCGTTGGCGAGAGCATCGACCATGGCGACACGGTCATCTTCCGTGCGCAGCGGCGGCGACAGCTTGAAGAAGGTGCGATACTCGCCGATGTCGTTTTCGTTGAGCGTCAGGTGATTGATCGACACGGCGCAGGTGGCGTTCGCACCGCGGTTACGGGCAACGCGCATGGCCTCTGCCGATTCCGGTACCGACAGCTTTGAGGCATGGTATTTTGCACGCGTGAGTGCTGCGATGCGCAGGTCGCGCTCCAGCGGGATCAGTTCGGCTTCCTTCGGCACGCCGGAAAGGCCGAGCCAGCTCGCCAAAAGCCCCTCGTTCATGACGCCATTGCCAAGATATTTTTCACGCGGCTGCAACGCGATGACGGCATCGAATTCGCGCGCATAGGTCATGGCGCGGCGCAGAAGCAGCGTATCCGACAATCCGTGATGCCCTTCGGTGAAGGCAACCGCCCCGGCTTCCTTGAGGAGGCCGAATTCGGTCATTTCCTTGCCTTCGAGACGCTTGGTCAGGGCGGCTGCCGGATGCACGTTGACGATGGCCTTGTCGCGTGCCGTCTTCAGCACGAATTCGACCAGCGCGATGTCGTCGATGACCGGATCGGTGTCCGGCATCATGATGAAGGAGGTGACGCCGCCGGCAGCGGCCGCGCGCGATGCGGATTCGATCGTTTCGCGATACTCTGTGCCGGGTTCGCCGACATGGACGCGGGCATCGACGAGGCCCGGTGTGGCGACGAGACCTTTGCCGTCGCGGACCGTGGCGCCGTCCGGGCGGCCCTGGTTCAGCGCATCGGCACCGGCGGCGACAATGTGGCCATCACTGCCGACGATGATCGTGCCGGTTTCGTCGAGATGACGCGACGGATCGATGATGCGGACGTTTTCGATGACGAGAGGTTTGTCGAGAACGGGAGCGGTCATGCGCGTTCTCCGTTGTTCTGGGAAAGAAGCAGGGTTTCCATGACGGCCATGCGCACGGCAACGCCCATTTCCACCTGTTGTTCGATCACACTCTGCGGACCATCGGCCACTTCCGAGGCGATTTCGACGCCACGGTTCATCGGGCCGGGATGCATGACGAGCGCGTCTTCCTTTGCGGCTTTCAGCTTTTCGGCATCCAGGCCGTAGAAACGGAAATATTCGCGCACCGACGGCACGAAGGCGCCGGCCATGCGCTCGCGCTGCAGGCGCAGCATCATCACGACATCGGCGTCCCTGAGGCCTTCTTCCATCGAATGGAAAACCTCTGCGCCCATCTCAGCAATGCCCGAGGGCAGAAGCGTAGAGGGGGCGACGACACGGACGCGGGCGCCCATGGCATTCAGCAGCAGGATGTTGGAGCGGGCCACGCGCGAATGCAGAACATCGCCGCATATGGCGACGATGATGCGTGACAGCTTGCCCTTGGCGCGGCGGATGGTCAGCGCGTCGAGCAGTGCCTGGGTCGGGTGTTCATGCTGGCCATCACCGGCATTGACCACCGAGCAGGCGACCTTCTGGGCAAGCAGGGCTGCAGCACCGGCCGATGAATGGCGCAGAACCAGCACGTCGGGGCGCATGGCGTTCAGCGTCATCGCGGTGTCGATCAGGGTTTCGCCCTTTTTCACCGACGAATTGCCGACCGACATGTTCATCACGTCGGCGCCGAGGCGTTTGCCGGCCAGTTCGAACGAGGACTGGGTCCGCGTCGAGGCTTCGAAGAAAAGATTGATCTGGGTAAGCCCGCGCAGTGTGGACGTCTTCTTTTCCCTCTGGCGGGAAATCTTCACGGCCTCATCGGCCTTGTCGAGAAGAATGGTGATGTCCTGTTCGGTAAGGCCCTTGATGCCAAGCAGATGGCGATGGGGAAAGAAGACCACGTAAACGTCCTCCGTGTCAGTCACGCGGTCTATAAAGAGTGGGGCAGTTGCCCGCAAGCGGGAACGGCCGTTATCTACGGCTTGTTTGTGATGATGGCGCGGTAGTCACGACCTTTGAAGAAGACGTTGGTAATCTCAACCGTCTCTTCAACGACCCGATAGAGAATGACGGCGCGGTTTTCGAAGGGAACCATCCGAATGCCGTTGCCGAGATCCGGACGAGCGACACCGCCGAGAGGCGCGTTGCCGATGCTTTCGCAGCGCGCCATCAGTCGATCGACCAACCGCTGAGCGATGGAAAAGCGTTGGCTTGTTTCGAGTACGTAGATAAATACTGCTTCGATGTCGTCTTTTGCCGTCGGCCTGTACTGGATCGGCAGACGCTTCATTGCGCTTAGCCTCGATGGCCGGCGTAAAGGTTCTCGATATGCTTATGCATCTCGGCACTGCTCAAATTGGGGCGGGGATCGTCCAGTGACGCGCGCACTTGCTCACGAACAGCGTCGAGTTGTGTGTCCTGTGCTTCTTCCTCGCGCAAAAGCGCATCAATAGCCGCGCGCATGACATCGCTTGTCGACTGGTATCGACCCGCGTCAATCCGGTGCTCGATCGCTTCGATCATTACTTCCGGCAGTTCTATGCTGAGTTTTCGCACGCTCATGGATCTCTCCCGCAGTGCCGGTCATTTTAGGGTCAACGCAGCCATTTCGCAAATGCCGCCAATTAAGTTTCTGCCATTGGCAGCTTTTTGTCTGAAAGCTGAAAATCGATTGGCAATGGCCGTTTCCACGCAATGTAACTTCCGCTAGAACCGGCTCATGAATGAGATGTCTCGCGACGAAGAAAAAAATGCCGAACTCAACCAGCCAGGTCTCTGGAGCGGGGTCAATGCCTATCGCTCCGATCCGCTGATCGTTGACCTGACGGCTGGCCTCAATCGCAGCCTGCGCGAGGAATATGATGCGCTTGGTCGTTATGTGACGTCGCCGGAGGCGCAGGATCTGGCGCGCATGGCCAACGAGAATGCGCCGACGCTGCGTACCCACGGGCCGCGTGGCGAGCGACTCGATCAGGTCGAGTTCCATCCGGCCTGGCATGCGCTGATGCGTCGCTCGATGTCATCGGGTCTGCATTCGTCATTATGGGAAAGCGTGCCGGAAACCCGCGGTGCTGCCCATCGTGCGCGCGCCGCCCGCTTTTACCTGACGTCGCAGCTGGAATGCGGCCATCTGTGCCCTCTGACCATGACCAGCGCATCGATTGCAGCACTCATGGCATCGCCGCGTGTGCAGAAGGAATGGGCGCCGAAAATCCTGTCGCGCAAATATGATTCGACCAACAAGCCGGCCTTGCAGAAGAGTGCGGTGACGATCGGCATGGGCATGACCGAAAAGCAGGCGGGCACTGATGTGCGTGCCATCCGCTCGTCGGCGGAGCGGGTCGGTGAAGGGGTTTATCGCCTTTCCGGTCACAAATGGTTCATGTCGGCGCCGATGAGCGACGCCTTTGTCATGCTCGCACAGACACGCGAAGGCATGGGGTGCTTCCTCGTGCCGAGGCTTCTGGAAGACGGTTCGGCGAACGGCCTGCGCTTTCAGCGTCTGAAGGACAAGATCGGCAACCGTTCGAACGCCTCGTCGGAGGTCGAGTTCAACGACGCTTTCGGTTACCTGCTTGGTGAGCCAGGTACCGGCATTCGTACCATCCTCGATATGGTGACCTTGACCCGCCTTGATTGCGCGCTGGCATCGGCCGGCATCATGCGCGCTTCGCTGTCGGAAGCCGTGCACAATTGCCGTGGGCGCAGCGCTTTCGGCAAGAACCTGATCGACCAACCGCTGATGACGCGTGTTCTGGCCGATATGGCGCTGGATGTGGCGGCGGCCACCGCGCTTGCCTATCGCCTTGCCGAAGCTTTCGACAAGGCGGGCACGTCACCCGCGGACGCTGCCTATGCCCGTGTCATGACGCCGGTGATCAAATACTGGAACTGCAAGATCGCCCCTTCGCTGATCTACGAGGCGATGGAGTGCCTCGGCGGCAACGGTTACATCGAGGAGCGGCCGATTGCCCGCCATTATCGCGAGGCTCCGGTCAACGCGATCTGGGAAGGTTCCGGCAATGTCATGGCGCTGGATGTTCTGCGCGTCTTGTCGCGCGGCCGCGACCTGTTCGAGACTGTCATCAGCGGTTTTGAGCGTGACCTTGGTCCTTCCGGCAAGAAGACAGTGGAAGTGCTGCGCGCCGCCATGGCTTTGGCTGAACGGGACGAGGGGGCTGCACGCCTGCTGATCGAGCAACTGGCGCTGGCCGCCGGCGCTGCCGAACTTGCACGGCTCGGTGCCGGAAAAATCGTCGATGCTTTCGTGGAAACACGTCTCGCCGGTGGCTGGCGCTCCACTTACGGCATGCTGGACTCACGATTCGACGCTTCCTACATCGTCGATCTGCTTTATCCCGCTGCCAGCTAACGCTTGCAAAACCCCGACTTTCCACAGGCTTCACCCCGTCGTTAACCATACGGCGGGGTTTTCGTTGCGGCCGGCCGCTTGCGCTCTAAGTTGGGGTTAATAGAAAATTAACCATCGCAAGGCGGCGTTTGCTCTTTATGGGAACGACTTATTTCCATAAGTATTTGCTAATCTCAGCGGTCGCGTTTTTCGCGGTCCTCGCTCTGGATATCGCGGTTCCGACCGTCGTGCTCAGTGGGATGGCATTGTTGCGGTGGGTGGTGTCGCTGGAAATTGGTCCGGCGACAATGGCAAGGGGTGCCGCATGAAGTGGTTTCTGATTCTGTGGGCAGGTCCTGTCCTGCTCCTGGGGGCGTGGTACGGCCTGTCCTACTACGACATCAGCTTTGGCTTCTTCATGCTGACGCGCCAGACGCACGATCTGGTGTTTGAAGTCTACAGTCAGATATTGGGTATTCCCGCCGAAGACCTTCCGCCGCTTGTGGCGCGGGCGATCGCTTTCGACAGTCTGATCGTGTTTGCCATCATCGCATACCGCAAGCGCAAGGCGATTGCCGCCTGGTGGAACGGTCGTCAGTCTTCGGAGCCGGTCCTGCCGAGCGACAAGAGCCTGTCCAGCGCGCCCTGAAGAATGAAGCTGGCGGCGGCCGAATCGATACGTTCGGCCCGCTTGGCGCGCGATACGTCCATTTCCAGAAGGGCCCGTTCGGCCGCGACCGTCGATAGCCGCTCATCCCAGTAGATAAAGGGCAGGGCGGTCTTGTCTGACATCGAACGCACGAAGGCGCGTGTTGCCTGCACGCGCGGTCCGGAGGAACCATCCATGTTCATCGGCAGGCCGATGACGAAGGCCGCGACTTTCTCCTTTTCTGCAAATGCCAGCAGCACTTCCGCATCCTGCGTGAATTTCACCCGCTTGATGACCGTGCGCGGCGAGGCAAAACGGCGCCCCAGGTCCGACATGGCAAGGCCGATCGTCTTGGTGCCGAGGTCGAGCCCGGCGATCGCCTGATTGGGCGAAAGCTGTAAAGCCAGTTCCTCGATTGTCAGCGTTGCCATATCCGGTTTCCTGTTCAGCTCTTCTTGCGGACGAATTCGGTGCGCAGCACCAGTCCCTTGATCGTATCATGCCGGCAATCGATTTCCTCTGGATTGTCCGTGAGGCGGATCGAGCGGATGACGGTGCCCTGTTTCAGCGTCTGGCCGGCGCCCTTGACCTTGAGGTCCTTGATCAGCGTCACGGCATCGCCATCGACCAGAGTATTGCCGGCGGCATCGTGCACGGCATTCTGTGCGGCGGCCTTGGCAGCCACTTCCGATGCGGGCAGCCATTCGCCAGTCGCTTCATCATAAACATATTCGTCGTCATTGCCGGCCATATCGGTACCTTTACGTGATGCAAAATGAAGTTTTGCCCGCAGCCATTTGAGATTGCAGCAGTTCCGGTCGCTTAACCTACCCAAGGCGGGCTTGCAACCGAGCGCGTCCGGTCCTGCCACCACTGGTCTGTCGCATTGACGGCGTAATGGCGTAGAACCGCGTTTGCGATGTTGTCACCAAGGCGATCCGCCTTATATTGAAGTCCCCACATTCCAAGGAGTTACCCATGAAGCTCACCTGGCTCGGCCATGCCGCTTTTCGTCTCGAAACAGCCAAGGCAAAAATCCTTATCGACCCTTTCCTGACCCACAATCCCAGTTTTCAGGGTCTGAACCTCAAGGATGCGACCGAAGGCGTAACCCAGATCCTGCTTACGCATGGTCATGCTGACCATGTCGGTGACACGATTGCACTCGCCAAGGAGACGGGTGCAACGGTGTTCTGCAATGCCGATCTTGGGGACTGGCTGAGCAAGCGTGGCGTCGACAAGCTCGAACTGGCCGGCACGGGTGGCACTGTGTCATTCGACGGTTTTACTGTTACACTGACGAATGCGCTTCATTCCTCAGCCGAGGTGACAGAGGACGGCATCGCCCATTCTCTCGGCAGCGCCAATGGCCTGATGCTGCATATCGAGGATGAACCTTCGATCCTGCACATGGGCGATACGGACATCTTCTCCGACATGGGTCTGATCAACGAGCTGCACGCGCCGGATATCGGCATCGTGCCGGTTGGTGACCGCTTCACCATGGGCGGCGCGGTGGCAGCACTCGCCTGCCAGCGCTTCTTCGATTTCAAGCATGCTATTCCCTGCCACTACGGCACGTTCGGTCTGCTCGATCAGACACCCGAAAAATTCGTGAAGGGCATGGAAGGCATGAAGACCAATATCGAAGTGCCCAAGCCGGGCACGGTTCTGAGCTTCGACTGATATCTTTGAATTGCGCCATGCCGGTTCGTCCGGCATGGCGCCTGTTCGAATGATCAGGCCATCTGCGGTTCGACGCGCACGGAAGGCGCGCTGACCTGCGGTGCGAAAGTGCCTGTCGGAGTCTTCTGTGCGAACTGGCCGACGGCTTCGACGCGGCGCGTCAGGCGCGGATAAAGCGAGAAGATGTGCAGGAAAAAGCCGGCAGTCGACGGCACCATCTTTTCCTGTGCTTCGAACGCGGCAGAGTTCATCTGGGCGTTCAGCTTGGCGCTGCCGCAGGCGAGCATCTGCAGCGCGGTGCGCGAAGCCTGCAGGTTGTTCGATACGATATAGCCGACACGGTCGCAGGTGAGTTCACGGCCACGCGAATAGGCCTGCGAAATGAACGGCACCATATAAGCGGGCAGGCGAATGAGGCCCGGAACCGTATCGAGGTGGCCTGCAACATGGTGGCCGAGCTCATGGCCAATCACGAACTTGACCTGTTCTTCATCGTCCGCGTCGATCAACTGCGACGTCAGCCAGATATAACGGGTGCGACCGACCAGCGTCAGGGCCATGGCATTCATCACGCCGCTGGAATTGTAGACGAATGCCTGCGGTACGTCCTTGAGGCCAAGCGCCTGTGCGCCTTCCTGGACCATCTTGTGCAGATGCGGGAACTGCTGTTCGCTGATCATCACGTAGTGCCCGATCATATAGGCGCGCAGCAGGGCGCGTGTGACGTAGCTCACGAACCAGAAGATCAGGCCATATGCCAAATATATGACGAGGATGAGGGCGCTATCCTTGATGGCGATGGTGGCGAGGGCGAGAGCAACCACCGCCCAGATGAACACGCCAAACGCCAGCATCAAGGTTCCGTAGAATTTCTCCTTGGGATGCCGAACTTTTGAAATCTTGAAATCCATGTATTACCCGTCCTGTACTCGAAAAATGTTACCCAGCTGCCCAGTGACTGGCGGGTTAATCATTCGTTAACGGGAAAGTGAACGGTAGATTCCGCAATCGCGACGAAAATTTGCAAATATCAAATCTGACTGCCCGGCCAAACCGCCGGGAATGACGTGATCAGGGGATTTGCAGCGTCATGCCAAGCTTAGGCAGTTGCGAAGGGCGAGCGTGGCCATTATAGCGGGGGAACTTCTTATTCCCTCGGAGAATGCCATGTCCGTCGATCTTGCCACCGTCAAGCGGGTTGCCCGCCTTGCTCGTCTCGCTGTCAGCGAAGAGGAGGCCAATCGCATGGTCGGCGAGCTGAATGGCATCATCAATTTCGTCGAGCAGCTTTCCGAAGTCGATGTGACGGGCGTAGAGCCGATGACATCGGTGACGCCGATGGCAATGCGCAAGCGCACCGATGCCGTGACCGATGGCGACAAGGCCGACGATATCGTCGCCAATGCCCCGGAAACCGATCGCAATTTCTTCCTGGTGCCGAAGGTCGTCGAATAAGCGCTTTATCGCGCATTCCGTCCCTTTGCCCTGCCAGCCCAAAGCATCCGAAAGCCGCACCCATGACAGAACTCACCAGCCTGACCATTGCCGAAGCCCGTGACAAGCTGACCTCGAAGGCGATCACTGCCGTCGAACTGACCGACGCCTATCTCGGCGCCATCGATGCCGCCAACGCGACGATCAACGCCTATATCACCGTGACGCCGGACAAGGCGCGCGCCATGGCAAAGGCGTCCGACGAACGTATCGCGAGCGGCAAGGCCGGCGCGCTGGAAGGCATTCCGCTGGGCATCAAGGACCTGTTCGCCACCGAAGGCGTGCACACCCAGGCCTGCTCCCACATTCTCGATGGCTTTGAGCCGAAGTACGAATCGACTGTCACCCAGAACCTCTGGGACGATGGCGCAGTCATGCTCGGCAAGCTGAACATGGACGAGTTCGCCATGGGTTCGTCCAACGAGACCTCGTATTACGGCCCGGTCATCAACCCGTGGAAGGCTGAAGGTTCGAACCAGCAGCTGGTTCCGGGTGGTTCGTCCGGCGGTTCGGCCGCAGCCGTTGCAGCGCATCTGTGCGCCGGCGCCACCGCCACCGACACCGGCGGCTCGATCCGCCAGCCGGCAGCCTTCACCGGCACCGTCGGCATCAAGCCGACCTATGGCCGCTGCTCGCGCTGGGGCACGGTTGCGTTTGCCTCCTCGCTCGATCAGGCCGGCCCGATTGCCCGCGACGTGCGCGATGCCGCCATCCTTCTGAAGTCGATGGCATCGGTCGATGCCAAGGACACGACCTCGGTCGATCTGCCGATCCCTGATTATGAGGCGGCTCTCGGCCAGTCGGTCAAGGGCATGAAGATCGGCATTCCGAAGGAATATCGTGTCGACGGCATGCCGGAAGACATCGAAAAGCTGTGGCAGAAGGGCATTGCCTATCTGAAGGATGCCGGCGCAGAAATCGTCGACATCACCCTGCCGCACACCAAATACGCGCTGCCGGCCTATTATATCGTCGCACCGGCAGAAGCCTCGTCCAACCTTGCCCGTTATGACGGCGTTCGTTACGGCCTGCGCGTCGACGGCAAGGACATTGCCGACATGTACGAAAAGACCCGCGCCGCCGGTTTCGGCACCGAGGTCAAGCGCCGCATCATGATCGGCACCTATGTTCTGTCTGCCGGTTATTACGATGCCTATTACCTGCAGGCGCAAAAAGTTCGCACGCTGATCAAGCGCGATTTCGAACTGGCTTTCCATGCTGGTGTCGATGCCATCCTGACGCCGGCCACACCGTCGTCTGCCTTCGGCATTGCCGACGAAGCGCTGGCTGCGGATCCGGTCGCCATGTACCTCAACGACATCTTTACCGTGACGGTGAACATGGCCGGCCTGCCGGGCATCGCCGTTCCGGCCGGTCTCGACGCCAAGGGCCTGCCGCTCGGCCTGCAGCTGATCGGCAAGCCTTTCGAGGAGGAAACGCTGTTCCGCACCGCCCATGTCATCGAACAGGCAGCCGGCAAGTTCACGCCGGCCAAGTGGTGGTAAGCGGGCTAAAAATTCGGGAAATGACTGTCGCCGATCACCTTGTGGTCGGGGAAGTTGTTTTAGGGGTGCTGAGGGAGGATGTCTGGTGAATTCGCTGCTGACCCTTGTTGAAGCCTTTGATCGTCTCGCGGCCGCCGGCTTCGCCATGGGCCCGGAATGGGAAGCCGGTCACGATCTCTGCCAGGCGCATGAAGGCAAGGCGGAATTCGACTGGGGACATGCGCTCTGCCACCGCATCGAAGGCGACGAATGGAATGCCGGTTACTGGTACCGGCGCGCGGGTAAGCCGGTTGTGGCCGGATCGTTTGCGGAAGAATGGGCGGCGATGCGGGTGGCGCTTATCGGCAGTTCATAAAGCGTCAGTCGGGCTGTGGTGGATAATTTTGTCTGTTGTGAACAATCGTCAAAATGTCGAGTTCGCTGGCGGATATGATGCGGTAAACGATTGTATAAGGCAGCCCCGAGATCGCAAATTCACGCGTGTTTTCCATGTCGCCGACACGGCCCATCAATGGAAAACTTTCAAAGATTTCGATGATCTGCCGAATGCGCGATATGACGCGATCGGCAGCCATAGGATCATTCTTGGCAATCTGACGATGAATGTGTCTCAGGTCGGCAATGGCCAGCGGCGTGAGATTAACGTTCAAGTCCAAATTTCTCCCACACGGTCTTGGCGGGCACCATGCACGAGCGATCTTCGGCCTGCTTCAGTGCGGCTCTGATCTTGCGTTCTTTCCATGCGAGATAGTCCGGGTCGCTGGCGGGTGCCTGCGGCTCGGTCAGTTCTTTAAAGCTGAGGTCTTCCTTTAACTCGCTCATGACGGCGAACATACTCTGAAACCGGAGTTCAGCCAACTGCCGTATTGAAAATGGCGGACGCCGGCAGAGCGCCCGCCATCGTTACCTACCGATTATCCTGCTCCGCCCGCACCAGCACCAGCCCCCTCTCGGTGATGCGATACGGCTTGCCGCCCTCAGAGCGGATTGCCTTTTTCTGCTTCAGCTTGCGAAAGGTCGGTAGGTCGAGGCGGGAGAAGGCCCAGCCCTCGCGGGTGATGAGTTTCAGTTTCTCGATTTTGCGATCGTCGTCGCGGGTAATCTCGATCCGTCCGCCCTGGGCAAGCAGGTGGAGAATGCGCTGTTCGGCGCGGGAAATATCCATGATGTGATGTCCGGGAATGCCTTTGAGAAGGCATGCAAAAACGTTGCCGGCGCGAATGTGCGTCGGTGTGGATCGTTTTTGTCTGGGCCGGCGGCAGCGAAGCGGGCCGGCCCCTTACCGGGTCTCTTTCGAGGACATCAAAACTCCTGGAACGATGATGGCATTTTTACAGGTTTTCCACTGCCGTCAAGCCGGGTTGCGGATCGTCAAGACATGTTGCGCTGGCCAAACGGGTATCGCGGTGGTCTACTCGTCATTGTAGCAGGGGCCGCCATGATCAGCATTCGCAATGCGCGTGACGACGAAACAGCAATCTTGAGGGAAATCGGTGTTCGCGCCTGGGAGCAGGCGGTGGCGCCGATTGGCGCTACTGCCGAAATGCACGCCAATGCCGAAATCGCCTTTGAAAACTTTACCCGGTCTTCGTGGCTGACAATCACGGTGGCAGAACTGGATGGCGCAGTCGCGGGTTGGGCGGCGCGTGAAGGGCTGGATGAGACCGTGACCGATTTCTGGGTGGATCCCGCCTATCAGCGGCAGGGCGTCGGAACGGCATTGCTGGAAGAGGTCGAGCAGGAAATCCTGCGGCAGGGATTTGTCGTTGCAAGGCTCGAAACCCATGCCCGTAATACCGATGCCGTCGGGTTTTTCGAAAAGAACGGTTATGCCGTCAATTGGCTGTCGGTCGCCTATTCACCGAAGATCGATCAGGATGTTCAGTCCGTCGGCCTGTCCAAACAGTTGGCCATCGAAGAGCCGAGCACTTACGGGCCGAGCTTCTGATCATTCCATCAGGGTAAGCAGTCTCGCCAGCGTGCCGGCCGGCGCAAACAGCCAAAAGGCTGCGATGACGACATGTAGTCCGACGATTGTCATCAGGATTGATCGAAACGGTTCCTTGCGCGTCTTGTGCCGCAAAAGCCGTTGCGCGGAAACGGCGCCAAGGCTTCCACCCAGAAATGCGAGTGTCAGCAGGGTGTTTTCGCTCACCCGCCATTCGCCTTCGATCGCCGCCTGCTTGTCCCACCAGTAGACGCAGAAGACGATGACGTTGAAGAGCAGGTAGATCAGGAAGAGAGTGAAGGGCTGTCCGAGTTGCATTTGCGCATGATGACCTTTGCCGGTTAAGTTTCTGTCGCATTCTTCGATGCTGTTTTGCCGCTAGGAGAGGGCATGTGCTTGCGCCTTGGCGTCATATGCTCTACCTCCAGAAACTATCTCAGAGACCAATTGACGAGCATAAGATGACCCTAGTCGACGTCCGTACCCCCGACCCGAAACGCTTCATTCCCGGTGCTACCGGTGATTGGGAAGTGATCATCGGCATGGAGGTGCATGCGCAGGTCCTGTCGAATTCGAAATTGTTCTCCGGCGCTTCGACCGAATTCGGCAAGCCGGCCAATGCCAACGTCTCGCTGGTCGATGCCGCCATGCCGGGCATGCTGCCGGTCATCAACGAGGAATGTGTGCGCCAGGCCGTGCGTACCGGTCTCGGTCTCAAGGCGCAGATCAACAAGCGCTCGATCTTCGACCGCAAGAACTATTTCTATCCCGACCTGCCGCAGGGCTACCAGATCTCGCAGTTCAAGGACCCGATCGTCGGCGAAGGCCAGATCGTCATCTCGCTTGGTCCGGACCGTCAGGGCCAGTTCGAGGATATCGAGATCGGCATCGAGCGTCTGCATCTGGAGCAGGATGCCGGCAAGTCGATGCATGACCAGCATCCGACCATGTCCTTCGTCGACCTGAACCGTTCCGGCGTGGCGCTGATGGAAATCGTGTCGAAGCCCGACATGCGTTCGTCCGACGAAGCCAAGGCCTATATGACCAAGCTGCGCTCGATCGTGCGTTACCTCGGCACCTGCGACGGCAACATGGACGAGGGTTCGATGCGCGCCGACGTTAACGTTTCCGTACGCCGTCCGGGCGAAGGTTTTGGCACGCGTTGCGAAATCAAGAACGTCAACTCCATCCGCTTCATCGGTCAGGCAATCGAATATGAAGCGCGCCGCCAGATCGGAATTCTGGAAGACGGTGGCGTGATCGATCAGGAAACCCGCCTGTTCGATCCGGGAAAGGGCGAAACGCGGTCGATGCGCTCGAAGGAAGATGCACACGACTACCGTTATTTCCCCGACCCGGACCTGCTGCCGCTGGAATTCGACGATGCCTTCATCGACGCGATGCGCGCCGACCTGACCGAACTGCCGGACGACAAGAAGGCGCGTTTCGTCGCTGAACTCGGCCTTTCGATCTACGACGCCTCGGTTCTGGTTTCGGAAAAGGCGATTGCCGATTATTTCGAAGCCGTCGCCGAAGGCCGTGATGGCAAGATTGCCGCCAACTGGGTCATCAACGACCTGCTGGGTGCCTTGAACAGAATCGGCA
Organism: Neorhizobium sp. JUb45; assembly: GCF_004343585.1. Classification (GTDB taxonomy): domain Bacteria; phylum Pseudomonadota; class Alphaproteobacteria; order Rhizobiales; family Rhizobiaceae; genus Neorhizobium. The sequence goes on from NZ_SLYW01000002.1 coordinate 755,804, forward strand.
AAGACATTGAAGAGACTCCGGTTTCGCCCGCTCAGCTCGGTGGCATTATCGATCTGATCAAGTCCGAAACCATTTCCGGCAAGATCGCGAAGGACCTCTTCGAAATCGTGCTGACCGAAGGTGGTGATCCGGCGGAAATCGTCGAAGCCCGCGGCATGAAGCAGGTGACTGACACCGGTGCCATCGAAAAGGCTGTGGACGAAATCATTGCTGCCAACCCGGATCAGGTCGAGAAGGTCAAGGCCAAGCCGACGCTTGCCGGCTGGTTCGTCGGTCAGGTGATGAAGTCCACCGGCGGCAAGGCCAACCCGCAGGCCGTTCAGGCGCTGGTGAAGGCAAAGCTCGGCATCGAGGAGTAAGACCTGATGGTCTACTTCGTTCGAACCGCTGGCCCAAAGGACGTCGATCAGGTGCACAAGCTCCTGATCGAGACCTTTCACGCCACCTATGACGGACTTTACGGTGTCGATGCCGTGGAAAAGCTGCTGAAGGCTTGGAACTCGCCTTCCGCCATCACGGAACGGATAGGCCGCAAGGGCGGTGAGTATGTGGTGGCCGACAGCGGACGCGACATCGGTGGCATGGGTTTTGCGGCACCTTATCCCAAGATGGACAAGACGGTGATGCTGCATCAGCTCTACGTCAAACCGTCCGCGCAGGGCGATGGCGTTGGCCGCGATCTCTTCGCCGAACTCGAAACCTGCTTTCCCGATGCGGAAATCATGCGTGTCGAGGTGGCCCTCCAGAACGAACGCGCCATATCCTTCTACAGCCGGCTTGGATTTGTCGAAGTCGATCGTATGGAGGAGTTCGGTGGGCCGAATTCCGGTCTGCCGGCCGTGGTGATGGAAAAGCGGCTGCCGCAATAACCGGCAGCGATGCGCAGGCGAGGGAGGATACTGTCATGGGCGAAACGGACCTGATCATTCGCAGGGCGCGCGAAACCGATCTGCCGGATATCATCGCGATGTTCGCAGCCGACGACAAGGGCGGCCATGGCGATACCACCGACCCTGAAGCCTTCGAGGATTACCTGAAGGCCTTTTATGTCATCGACGCCTCCCAGAACGAAAACCTGTTTGTGGCCGAGCTTGGTGGCGAGGTGGTCGGCACGTTCGAGCTGCTGTTTACCCGCACGCTGACCGGTCGCGGCTCACTGACGATGATCCTTGAAGCCGTGCAGACGCGACCCGATGTGCGCGGTCGTGGCATAGGCAAGGCGATGGTCGAATATGCGGTGGAAGAGGCGCGCCGGCGCGATTGCCGTCTGGCTCAACTGACCAGCAATGCCACCCGCAGTGATGCGCACCGCTTCTATGAACGCCATGGCTTCGAAAAGACCCATGCCGGATTCAAGATGAAGCTGAAATAGAAGTGATGCCAGTTTGGAATCTCTGGACATAAGCGGCTTGAGATTGCATAAGCTCACACCTGAAATTCCCTCTCTCGTTTGAGGCCGACGGAAACAATGAAAACTCTTCTTCTGCAGATTTTTACCTGGTGGAACGGTCAGACGATCGGGACGCGCTTCTTCACCTGGAAACACGGCAAGCGCGTCGGTGAAGACGAGCTCGGCAATGTCTATTACGAAGGCACCATGACCTCCTGGGGCATGCCGCGTCGCTGGGTGATCTATAAGGGTTATGCCGAAGCCTCGGCCATTCCTCCGGGCTGGCACGGCTGGATGCATTACCGCACCGACACCCCGCCGACCAAGGAAGACTACAAGCCGCGCGAATGGCAAAAGCCGCATCAGCCCAACCTGACCGGTTCGGCTGCCGCTTACCGTCCGCAGGGCTCGCTTTCGGGCGCTGGCGAACGTCCGCGCGTCACCGGCGACTATGACGCCTGGACGCCGGGCAACTGAGCCTGTCGGGCTGATCTACGCGACCCGGCCCAAGTGCCGGGTCTGCAAACGGCCACTGCCTTCGGCTTTTGGCCATAATCCCTGACTACGCGTGAGCGTATGCCTCCGGAAAAGAGGGGGCGTCCCACGAGTAGATTGATGAGATTGTCTTTGTCGATGAAGTTTTCGCAAAAGCTGTTGGCCGGTGTGTTGTTCGGCGCCTTGCCGTTGATCGCGCCGCAAACGGCGGATGCAGCGCGCCTTGAGAACCCGGTCGCGGTCTTTGCCGGCATCGACAAGATCACCGGCCGCATCACCTCGTTCGATGTCTATGTCAACGAGACGGTACAATATGGTGCGCTTCAGGTGACCCCAAAGGTCTGTTATTCGCGCGACGATACCGAAGCGCAGAAGATCGACGGTTTTGTCGAAGTCGATGAAATCACGCTCGACCGCAAGATCCGCCGCATTTTTACCGGCTGGATGTTTGCCGACAGCCCCGGTCTCAACGCCGTCGAACACCCGATCTATGATATCTGGCTGACGGGCTGCAAGGACAAGTCCGACGTGCCGGCGCCGACGCCGGGCAACTGATCGCGCGGCCGGCAACTCACTTTAAAATTATCAAAACGCCAGATGCGGCGGCTCGACGGCCGCCTGCAGCATCACCAGATATTCCGCCTTGGGCACGTCGATCGCGCCAAATGTCTTGAGGTGATCGGTGGTGAATTGCGTGTCCAGCAGTCGAAAACCATTGCGGCGCAGACGCTCGACCAGATGCACGAGGCAAATCTTCGATGCATTGGTGCGGCGGGAGAACATGCTCTCGCCGAAGAAGGCCGCTCCCAGCGAAACGCCGTAAAGTCCGCCTACCAGTTCGCCACCTTCCCACGCTTCGACGCTATGGGCGTGTCCGAGGCCGTGGAGCTCGGTATAGAGCGCGCGGATGGTAGAGTTGATCCAGGTGCTCGGCCGATCCTCGACGGCTTCGGCGCAGCCGTCCATGACGGCAGCAAAGGCAGTGTCGAAACGGATTTCGAACGGCGCCTTGCGGATGGCTTTGGAAAGGCTTTTCGAGACGTGAAACGTGTCGAGGGGGATAATGCCCCTCAGGTCAGGCTCGACCCAGAAGATTTCCGGGTCGTCTGCCGAATCGGCCATGGGAAACAGGCCTATGGAATAGGCTCGCAGGAGAATATCCGCGGTAATGGTCGGATCTTTTCTCCTGCGGCCGCCTGCCATTGTGATCAGTGCGCCTTGTCTGCGCCACCGGCCAGATAGTTTTCCAGCCAGTGAATGTCGTAATCGCCAGCGGCGATATCCGGGTTGTCGACCAGATCCTGGAACAACGGGATCGTCGTCTTGATGCCATCGACGACAAATTCGTCGAGCACGCGACGCAGGCGCATCATGCATTCGTCGCGGGTGCGACCATGCACGATCAGCTTGCCGATCATGCTGTCATAGAAAGGCGGGATCTTGTAGCCGGCATAAGCGCCCGAATCGACGCGAACGCCCAGACCACCCGGTGCGTGGTAATAGGTGATCGTGCCGGGCGACGGCACGAACGTGCGCGGATCCTCGGCATTGATGCGGCACTCGATGGCATGGCCGGAAAACACCACGTCTTCCTGAGTGACGGACAGACCCTTGCCGGAGGCAATGTGGATCTGCTCATGCACCAGGTCGATGCCGGTGATGGCTTCGGTGATCGTGTGCTCCACCTGCAGGCGGGTGTTCATTTCGATGAAATAGAACTCGCCGTTTTCGTAGAGGAATTCGACCGTGCCGGCACCGCGGTATTTCAGCTTGCGCATGGCATCCGCGCAGATTTCGCCGATCTTCATGCGCTGCTCGACCGTCAGGGCAGGGGAGTTTGCTTCTTCCCAGACCTTCTGGTGGCGGCGCTGCAGCGAGCAGTCACGTTCACCCAGATGCACCGCATTGCCTTCACCGTCGCCCAGAACCTGGATTTCGATGTGGCGCGGCTTGCCGAGATACTTTTCCATGTAGACGGCATCGTTGCCGAAAGCGGCAAGCGCTTCGGAACGGGCCGACGATACGGCTTCGTCCAGATCGGCTTCGCTCTGGGCAAGCTTCATGCCGCGGCCACCACCGCCGGCCGTCGCCTTGATCAGGACCGGGAAACCGATCTTGCGGGCAACTTCCAGCGCATTTTCCGGCAGAACTTCGCCATCGGAACCCGGAACGACGGGGATGCCGAGTTCCTGCGCCGTCTTCTTGGCGGTGATCTTGTCGCCCATGATGCGGATGTGATCGGCGGTCGGTCCGATGAAGGTGATGCCGTGCGCGTCGAGAATATCGGCGAACTTGGCATTTTCCGACAGGAAGCCGTAACCGGGATGGACAGCGTCCGCTCCGGTGATCTCGCAGGCGGCGACGATCTGGTGGATGTTGAGGTAGCTGTCACGCGACGGCGGCGGGCCGATGCAGACGCTCTCGTCGGCGAGGCGGACGTGCATGGCATCGCTGTCGGCCGTCGAATGCACGGCAACGGTCGCGATGCCGAGTTCCTTGCAGGCGCGAAGAACGCGAAGCGCGATTTCGCCGCGATTGGCTATGAGGACCTTGGAAACCATCAGGCTGACCTATGCGTTATTCGACGATGACGAGCGGTTCGCCGTATTCGACGGGCTGTGCGTCGTTGACGATGATTTCCTTGACGACGCCCGAACGCGGCGACGGGATCTGGTTCATCGTCTTCATCGCTTCGATGATCAGGAGTGTCTGGCCTTCCTTGACGGTGGCGCCGACTTGGATGAAGGCGGCAGCACCCGGTGCCGGCGACAGATATACGGTGCCAACCATCGGGGCAGTGACGGCGTTCTTGTTGTCACGCGGCGATGCGGCAGGCGCAGCGGCAGCAGCCGGGGCTGCAGCAACAGGAGCGGCGGCCGGAGCAGCGGCCATGACCGGTGCCTGGACATATTGCGGAGCGGAACGCGAAACGCGGATACGCATATCGTCCTGTTCGATTTCGATCTCGGTGAGATCGGTGTCGTTGAGGATGTTGGCGAGATCGCGGATCAGTACCTTGTCGATACCGCTTTTCTTTTCAGACATGGCAAACCCTATACGTAGTTGTCTTTTTTCAGCTGGTTATGTCTTTTAAGGCATGCAGCGCGAGAATGTAGCTCGTCGGGCCGAAGCCGCAGATGACGCCCTTGGCAGCCGGCGCAATCATCGAATGATGCCGGATTTCCTCGCGGGCATGCACGTTCGAGATATGCACTTCGACCACCGGAACGGTGATGGCCTTGATGGCGTCATGGAGAGCGAGCGAAGTGTGTGTGTAGGCACCGGCATTAAATGCGACGCCCGCAGCCTTCTCGCCTGCCTCGTGGATCCAGTCGATCAGAACGCCTTCATGATTGCTCTGGCGGAAATCGATGTCGAAACCGAGATCCTTGCCGACCGCAATACAACGGTTTTCAACATCCTTCAGCGTGCCGGCGCCATAGATGCCGGGTTCACGCTTTCCAAGCATGTTGAGATTGGGCCCATTGAGGACGAAAATCGTCTTGCTCATCAAGTGTTCCGTCGAAAAATCTGGGCCACCTATAGACCGCTGAAACGTCAAGGGAAAGCCCCCGGCCATGAAACCCGTGCATAACCGGGCATCCGGCCTTTCAAGGGGCGCGAAAACGGCGGCAGGCTGCGATTAGCAGCTTGCCTTGCCGCACTTGCGGATGTTGGCGATCTTCTCCTCGATGGCATCGGCACCCTGGGCGCCGATCAGCGCTTCATTGCCGACGACATAATAGGGCGTGCCGGTAATGCCGAGCGCGTTGGCCAGACGGTAGGTCGTCTTGACGTTGTTGTCGTTCGGCTGGTCCTTCATCGACTGGCGCAGTTTCGCCTCATCGAGACCCAGCGAGGTCGCGACTTCCATTGCCGTCTCTTCCGTGGCGCGTGTCTCGCCGCCGAGCAGTTTGCGATGGAAATCCGGATATTTTTCAGGTGCGGTCAGGCGCACGGCATTGGCCACCTGATGCGCGGCAACGGATTCAGGCCCGAGGATCGGAAACTCCTTCAACACGAAGCGGACATCCTTGTCCTTCTCCAGAATGGCGTCCATGTCCTCGAGCGCGTGTTTGCAGTAACCGCAATTGTAATCGAAGAACTCGACGACGGTGACGTCACCCTTCGGATTGCCCAGCACGATGTCGTTCTTGTCGGAGAAGATCGCGTCCTTGTTTTCGGCAATACCCGCGCCGGCCTGGCTGAGGCGGCTTTCGTACTGCTTCTTCTCATAGGCCTGCTGGACCTCGATCAGGACTTCCGGGTTGGCGATCAGGTATTCGCGAACGAAGGCGCCCATTTCCGTCTTCTGTGCTTCGGTCATTTCGGCGGCAGCCGGCTTGACGCTGATAAGCGTTGATGTCGCCAGCACCGTGGCACCCATGAGCGCAAAAACGGTCGTGCGGAGAGTAGGGGCCTTGATGGTCATCTTCGTCCTGTCTCAAATCAATGTTCGTGGTCGGCAAGAGTAAGCCAGCGCCGCCCATGTGGAAACCGCAAAAACGGCGCGTTTCCGCCTGTACCGTAAAAGGCCTATGAAGATGCAAAAACGGCCGCACGATGGCGGCCGTTTCAGATGTTTGATTTTTACGGCTTAGAAAAAGCCGCGGCGCTGCCACCAGCCGGCTTTCTTCGGCTTGTCGTCGCCTTCCGCAGGCTTTTCCGGGGCGGTGGATTTGATCACCGGATCGGAAGAGGACACTGCGTCGCCACGGTTCGCACGGGCGGGCTTGGCCGGTTCGGCTTCTTCGACCACTGCAGGCGCTTCCTCAACGGCTGCAACAGGCGTGACGTCTGCAGGCTTGGCTTCTTCGGTCACTGCGACCGGAGCTTCGACAACGGCATCCGCCTTGGGAGCAGCCTTCTTGCGGGAAGCGCGTGCCTTCGGAGCAGCCGGAGCCGGTTCGCTTTCGACGATGGTTTCTACGACCGCGACTTCTGCGACAGCGACTTCTTCGGCCGGAGACGCGGCAGCCTTGCCACGACGCGTGCGGCGCGGCTTCTTGGCGTCGGCCGGGGCTTCCGCCTCAACCTCGGCAACCGGAGCTTCAGCGACCTGCGTTTCGACAGCAGCCGTTGCTGCATCGTCGGACTGTTCGCCGGTTGCTGCGATCACGGCAGCTTCGCTATCGCCATCATCCTCGCCGGAGCCTTCGACGACATTGCCGTCTTCGTCCGTGCGGTTGCGACGACCGCCACGCTTGCCACGACGGCGACGCTTGCGGCGTGCGCCTTCATCACCTTCGGCTGCGTCGGCAGAAGACTGACCTTCGGTGGCGTCGTCGTCACCTTCTTCGCCGTCTTCATCGGCATCACCGGAAATGCTGTCGTCGTCGGCAGACTGCGCCTGCGCATCGCCATTGCGTTCGCCGTTCTTGTTGCGGCGGCGGCGGCGGCGCTTGCGCTTGCGGCCGTTCTGGTCGTCGTCATTACGGGCCTGCGCCGGAGCGGCGGGCGCGCTGGTGACTTCAACGATATCTTCTTCGTCCTCGTCGATCTCGTCCTCGATGACGATATCGTCATCCTCGTCCTCGACCGGGATGGACGCAAACTGCATCAGGCTTTCGATCTTGACCGGGTTTTCCACCGGTTCGCCACGATCGATGGCAAAATGCGTTGCGCCGACATTGTGGTCGGATTCGATGAAGATCGAGACGCCGAAGCGCTTCTCGTAATCCATAACCGTCTGACGCTTGTGGTTCAGAAGGTAGAGCGCGATATCCGGCGTGGTGCGCACGGTGATGTCGTGCGTGGTGTTCTTGAGCAGATACTCTTCGATGCCGCGCAGGACGTGCAGGGCAACGGAAGACTGCGAACGGACGTGGCCGGTGCCGCCGCAATGCGAGCAGACCTGCGTCGTCGATTCCAGAACCGAAGCGCGGATGCGCTGGCGCGACATTTCCAGAAGGCCGAAATGCGAGATGCGGCCGACCTGGATGCGGGCGCGGTCGTTTTTCAGGCAATCCTTCAGCTTCTTCTCGACAGCGCGGTTATTGCGCTTTTCTTCCATGTCGATGAAGTCGATGACGATCAGGCCTGCAAGGTCGCGCAGGCGCAGCTGGCGGGCAACTTCTTCAGCCGCTTCCAGGTTGGTCTGCAGAGCAGTGTCTTCGATCGAGTGCTCGCGGGTGGAGCGACCGGAGTTGACGTCGACGGCAACCAGCGCTTCCGTCTGGTTGATGATCAGGTAGCCACCGGACTTCAGGGTCACCTGCGGCTGCAGCATGCGATCGAGCTGCGCTTCGATACCGGAGCGCGAGAAGATCGGGTGCATGTCGCGGTAAGGCTGAACGACGCGGGCATGGCTCGGCATCAGCATCTTCATGAAGTCTTTCGCTTCACGATAGCCTTCTTCGCCGGAAACGATGACCTCGTTGATGTCCTTGTTATACAGGTCGCGGATAGACCGCTTGATCAGCGAACCTTCTTCGTAAACCAGGCAGGGTGCGGTCGACTGCAGCGTCAGCGTGCGGACGTTTTCCCACAGGCGCATCAGGTATTCGAAGTCGCGCTTGATTTCGACGCGGGTGCGGTTGGCGCCGGCGGTGCGCAGGATCACGCCCATGCCCTGCGGCACTTCGAGATCGCGTGCGATTTCCTTCAGACGCTTGCGGTCGGTCGGCTGGGTGATCTTGCGGGAAATGCCGCCGCCACGTGCCGTGTTCGGCATCAGGACAGAATAACGGCCGGCCAGCGACAGATAGGTGGTGAGCGCTGCGCCCTTGTTACCGCGTTCTTCCTTGGCGACCTGAACGAGCAGGATCTGGCGACGCTTGATGACTTCCTGAATGCGGTACTGCTTGCGCGGCTTGCGCTGGATGCGATCCGGAACCTCTTCCATGGCGTCTTCAGCGCCGACGGATTCGATTTCTTCCTTCTCGTGATTGTCATCGTCGTCATCATCGTCGTCGTCGCGACGGCGACCGCGGGTTTCGACTTCTTCCGAAATCGAATCGGTCTCGACCATGGCAGCCATTTCACCCGGCGTGCTGTCGTCGTCATTGCCTTCAGCGCTGGCTTCTGCATCCGCCGGTGCTTCTTCAGCAACCTTCTTGCGAGCGCGGCTGCGGCGCGGCTTTTTCGGCTTTTCTTCGGCAACAACCTCGGCTGCGGCTTCCGGCTGCGCTTCTTCTGCGGCGGGTTCTTCGCCGAGCGCGGCTTCAACCTGCTCGACCACAGCTGCCGGCACGCCGACATCCGGCTGATCCTGCAGGCCAGGGTCGACAACGTTGTCAACGATCGGATCGACGGCATCAGCATCGGCGATGCGCTGCTGCTCTTCCGCTTCGGCCTGTTTCAGGGCCTGACGGTCAGCCAGCGGGATCTGGTAATAATCAGGATGGATCTCAGCAAAAGCGAGGAAACCGTGACGGTTGCCGCCGTAATCCACGAAGGCTGCCTGAAGCGACGGCTCTACGCGGGTCACCTTGGCGAGATAGATATTGCCGCGGATCTGCTTCTTGTGTTGCGATTCGAAGTCGAATTCTTCAATCCGGTTACCCCGGACGACTACGACCCGCGTCTCCTCTTCGTGAGACGCGTCGATGAGCATTTTGTCTGCCATTGAATATGTGCTCCTCGGCGCAAGCGCGCAGGGGCACGGATGCCTGCCGCAAGGGCAGGCCGATCATGCGTCGCGGTTGTTGCGCCGGATAAGATGATTCCCGCAAGGCGCTTCCGTGGCGACCGCAACCCGATAGCCGGCGGAGCTTTCGGCTCCCTCAGCATCTCCAGGTTTTGAAAAACGTGCCGCGACATCTAAGACCAGACGAGAATGACGATACGTGAAGACCCATGCGGGTCCGATGAATATGCTCCGTGCGAGCGATACGATGCCCGCGACTGGGTACTGTTCCGGCCACCGCCGGTGCGGATAGTGTTTCAGAGGCAAAGTGCAGCGACGACGGATGTATGCCCGTGTATGGCGCCAGGTCCTTATCGGCTGGCTGCCCGTGGCAGTCCTATCCCGTCAACACTTTGACCCTTCTTTGTCTTTTATGTTTTAATTGTTGCTATGGCAAGGGAAAAGCCGGCCGCGCCTTATTGTAGATCAATTCCTACGCCTTGTTATATGACAGCCATGGATCATGATTCGTGACAGGGCTAAGGCGCGTGAAATATGGTGCAACCCTCGCATTCGGCGAGCGGAATCGGCGAAAAAACATCGAAGTCGAACAAAAAACTCCAGATATCGTGCGGAATATCGATTTTGCCACTCTTGGTAGAGCTGATCTGACTGTATCGAGGGCAACACCCGACGTGGTATCAGCAGGCTGTGGAAAGGCGCTTCGAGCGCTCATTCGGAAGTTTGGAGCAGCATTGGCGGCGAGAATGAAAACTGACATGTCGCGCGTTGGCGGATTGTTTGGCTGCGGCGCGGTGATTCGCCGTGCTGGCTTGGCCTCCATGATTTCACTGGCCGCTGTTGTTTGCGGCGGGTTTTTGGCGGTGGGCGTGCCTCAGGCGCGGGCCGCAGCGACCGATCAGCCAGCCGCGCAGCCATTGCTCGCGTTCGGCGCCCGCATTGCCGGTGACGATGCCCGCACCCGTGTCGTGCTGGATTTCGACGGAAAGCCGACCTTTTCCGTGCACTACGTTTCCAATCCCGACCGGGTGGTCATCGATCTGCCGGCAACCGCCTTTGGTTTTTCGCCCCAGGATCTGACGGCGCGCGGCCTGTTCAAGGATATCCGATATGGCGCGATGGGGGAGGCGAATGCCCGCCTCGTGCTGACTGCCATACGTCCGGTCAAGCTCGTCATGGCCGAAGTGCAGAAAAACGACGATCACGGCTACCGTCTTGTGCTCGACGCCGAGATGACCACCGACAAGGCATTTGTCGAGATGGTGCGCAAGCAGGTATGGGACGCGCCCGGCGATATCAACGCGGTTTCAACAATCGAGCCGAAGGACGACGTTTTTACGATCGCCATCGACGCGGGGCACGGCGGCATTGATGCGGGTGCGACGGGCGCCGACGGCAAGGTTCAGGAAAAAGCCATTACGCTTGCCTTTGCGCAGGATTTGCAGGCCAAGCTCGATGGCAAGGCCGGCATGAAGGCATTCTTGACGCGCGAGGACGATCATTTCCTGTCGCTCTCGGAGCGGGTGACGCGCGCGCGCCAGGGCAAGGCCGACCTGTTCATCTCGCTGCATGCCGACACGCTGCGCGAAAAGGATATTCGCGGCGCGACGGTCTATACGCTGTCCGACAAGGCTTCCGACCGCATGGCGGAAAACCTTGCGGCGCGCGAAAATCTCTCCGACCAGCTGGCCGGTTACAGCCTGCAGGATGGACCGCCCGAGGTGGCCGATATCCTGATGGACCTGACGCGCCGCGAAACCCAGGCTTTTTCGATTTCGCTTGCCGACCGGGTTGTGACGTCTTTCGAGGGGCAGGTGGGGCTTATCAACAATCCGCGTCGTTCGGCCGGTTTCCAGGTTTTGCGCGCGCCCGACATTCCTTCCGTGCTGTTGGAGCTGGGCTTTCTGTCGAACGCCGATGACGAGAAACTGTTGCTGGATGAGAAATGGCGGGAAAAGGTGACCGGGCTGATTGCCGATGCCGTTCTGCAATATCGCGGGCGCGCCATGGCGGACGGCGGCTGATAGACGAAGTTTATCGGTGCCGCGATCGTGATGAGTTTGCAACATGTGGCGCGCCGGACAGCCTGTTCTGTCGGGATGTCATGGGATTAACGTGGCCAAGCCCTATTTTACGCACATTCGAACGGTTATTCGACGCCATACGAATAGCGACGATTTTGAGTGTGCCCGTAATGCTTGAGGGCGCAGAAGTCGCGAATGCGCGCAAAGGCTTGTACTCTCGGCCTCTCCGTGCAAAACGCCAGAAAATATGCGATTGTGCTTTTTTGCACCCTACGATGATAGACGGTAGCGCCTGATGATCAGATTGATTGGATACATGTTCGGACTGGGCTGCGTGCTCTTTCTCGCAGTTGCGGCCGCAGCGGCCGTTTATCTGGTCGGCGTGACCCGCGATCTGCCGGATTATGAAGTCCTGAATTCCTACGAGCCGCCGGTCGCCACCCGCGTTCATGCCGGCAACGGCGCGCTGATGGCGGAATATGCCCGCGAACGCCGGTTGTTCCTGCCGATCCAGGCCGTGCCGGATCGCGTCAAGGCGGCGTTTCTTTCGGCCGAAGACAAGAATTTCTACAATCATCCGGGTGTCGATATCACCGGTCTCGGCCGTGCCGTCGTCAATAACCTGCAGAATATCGGCTCCGGCCGTCGTCCTGAAGGCGCTTCGACCATCACCCAGCAGGTCGCGAAAAACTTCCTTCTTTCTGCCGACCAGACGATGGACCGTAAGGTCAAGGAAGCCATTCTCTCCTTCCGTATCGAGCAGACCTATTCCAAGGACAAGATTCTCGAGCTTTATCTGAACGAGATCTTTTTCGGCATGAACTCCTACGGCATTGCCGGCGCAGCACTCACCTATTTCGACAAGTCGGTGACCGAGCTGACGATCGCCGAATCGGCCTATCTCGCCTCGTTGCCGAAAGGCCCCGCCAACTATCACCCGTTCCGCCACGAGAAGGCCGCCGTCGAGCGCCGCAACTGGGTGATCGATCGCATGGCCGAAAATGGCTACATTACCGTCGAAGACGCGACCGAGGCGAAGACCCATCCGCTGGGCGTTACCCTGCGCCGGAGCGGCCCGTCGCTGCTTGGTACCGATTTCTTTGCCGAGGAAGTCCGCCGCCAGATCATCGGCAAGTATGGCGACAAGGCCCTTTACGAGAGTGGCCTGTCGGTGCGCACCTCCATCGATCCGAATATGCAGCTGCAGGCGCGTGCCGCCTTGCAGCGTGGTCTGGTCGATTATGACGAGCGCCGCGGTTTCCATGGTCCGGTCAAGCAGATTGCCGCCAGCGGCGACTGGGGCCCGGAACTGGCCAAGCTGCCCTCGCTGCGTGACGTGCCTGAATGGAAGCTTGCTGTCGTGACGGCGGTTTCGGCCACCGGTGTCGACATCGGCCTGCAGCCTGAAACGGCAGCCGGCGGCAAGGTGGTCGATGAGCGCGAGCGCGGTCATATCGACGCCGAAAACATGAAATGGGCCTATCGTGACGCAGCCGGCGAGCGCAAGACGGCGCGTTCGCCCGAAGGTGTGCTGAAGGCCGGCGATGTCATCTATGTTGAGCCGCTTACCGGCAAGCAGGGCTTCTACCGTCTGCGCCAGCCGCCGAAGGTGCAGGGCGCGCTGGTGGCGATGGATCCGCATACCGGCCGCGTTCTGGCCATGGTCGGCGGCTTCTCCTACGCCCAGTCCGAATTCAACCGCGCCACGCAGGCAATGCGCCAGCCCGGTTCGTCGTTCAAGCCGTTCGTTTATGCGGCCGCCATGGACAATGGTTATACGCCGGCCTCCGTGATCATGGATGCGCCGATCGAGGTCGTGTCCGGCAATCAGGTCTGGCGCCCGACCAACTATGGTGGCGAAGATGGCGGTGGTCCTTCTACGCTGCGCACCGGTATCGAAAAATCCCGCAACCAGATGACCGTTCGTCTGGCGCAGGACATGGGCATGGATCTGGTCGCCGAATATGCCGAGCGTTTCGGCATCTACGACAAGATGGCGCCTTACCTGCCGATGGCGCTGGGGTCCGGCGAAACCACCGTGCTGCGCATGGTTTCGGCCTATTCGGTCATCGCCAATGGCGGCAAGCAGATCAAGCCGACGCTGGTCGACCGTATTCAGGACCGTTACGGCAAGACGATCTTCCGTCACGAGGAGCGCACTTGCGAAGGCTGCAACGCCAACAGCTGGGCAAATCAGGAAGAGCCTGTTCTGGCCGACAATCGCGAGCAGGTTCTCGACCCGATGACCGCCTATCAGGTGACGTCCATGCTCGAAGGCGTGGTGATCCGTGGTTCGGCTGCCGGCAAGATCCATGTTGCCGACCGTCCGATCGCCGGCAAGACCGGCACGACCAACGACAGCAAGGACACATGGTTCGTCGGCTTCTCGCCGGATCTCGTTGCCGGACTTTATATCGGTTTCGACAACCCGGCGACGCTCGGACGCGGCGCGACCGGCGGCAGCCTCGCCGCACCGATCTTCGCGGACTTTATCGAAAAGGCCGAAAAGACCCGTGAAGCCGGAAAATTCCAGGTGCCGCAGGGCATGCAGTTCATCGCCGTCAACCGCAAGACCGGCATGTTCGCCAACGAAGGCGAGCCGGACACGATCGTCGAAGCCTTCAAACCCGGCACCGGCCCGTCCGACACGTTCAGCGTGATCGGCATGGAAGACACGATGCCGGCCGAGGAAATCCTGCGCACGTCGCCGCAGGCGCAGCAGGCGGTCACCTCGGGTGCCGGCGGTTTGTTCTGATCCATTCATGGCTTAGGTTCGAAGCGGCGGGCGGGGTTTACATCCTCGCCCGCCGTCTCTATGTCAGGCCTCATTTCCAAGTAAAAGACGGGAAGTTTGCACGCATATGCGCAACGAAATGATCAACGTCACCGACGAAATCAAGCAGGCCATAAGCCTGCTGAGGAGGCATCTTTGACTGGGATCAGGCGGTAAGACGACTGGACTGGTTGAACAACAAGTCAGAGGATCCCAACCTCTGGAACGATGCCCAGGAAGCCCAGAAGCTGATGCGCGAGCGCCAGCAGCTGGATGACAGCATCAACGGCGTGAAATCGCTGGAGCAGCAGCTCAACGACAATATCGAACTCATCGAAATGGGTGAGGACGAGGGCGACGAAGCGATCATCAAGGACGCCGAGGATGCTCTGCGAGCATTGCGTGCCGAGGCAAACCGCCGTCAGGTCGAAGCCATGCTGTCCGGTGAAGCCGACAGCAACGACACCTATGTCGAAGTGCATTCCGGTGCCGGCGGCACGGAAAGCCAGGACTGGGCGAACATTCTGCTGCGCATGTACACGCGCTGGGCCGAGCGTCAGGGTTACAAGGTCGAGATCCTCGAAATGCATGACGGCGAAGAAGCCGGCATCAAATCGGCGACCATTCTCGTCAAGGGCCACAACGCCTTTGGCTGGCTGAAGACCGAATCGGGTGTGCATCGTCTCGTGCGTATCTCGCCTTACGATTCGAACGCGCGTCGCCACACGTCTTTCTCGTCGATCTGGGTTTATCCGGTCGTCGACGACTCGATCAATATCGAGGTGAACGAAAGCGATTGCCGTATCGACACCTACCGCGCTTCGGGTGCGGGTGGTCAGCACGTCAACACCACCGACTCGGCCGTGCGTATCACTCATATTCCGACCGGCATCGTCGTGTCCTGCCAGCAGGAACGTTCGCAGCACAAGAACCGCGCCAAGGCGTGGGACATGCTGCGCGCCCGTATGTACGAAGCCGAATTGATGAAGCGCGAAGCGGCCGCCAACGCGGAAGCCGCCTCCAAGAGCGACATCGGTTGGGGTCACCAGATCCGTTCCTACGTTCTGCAGCCGTATCAGTTGGTCAAGGATACGCGTACCGGTGTCGAAAGCACGGCTCCGGGCGATGTGCTCGACGGCGATCTAAATGCGTTCATGGAAGCCGCGCTTGCCCACCGTATCAGCGGCAAGGCGGACGTTGCCGGCGGCGACATCGACTGATTGGCGTCATATCGCAGGAAATGGAAAAGGCGGCTTCTTCGGAGGCCGCCTTTTTCGTGTCGTTCGTTTGAAATCAATCCGCAAACTGTTCCGCCAGAATGCGATCGGACCAGGAATGATCGGGATCGGAAAGGATATGCGCCTTCATGTCCTTCAGCTGGGCGACGCGGATATGCAGTACCGATTTCACCTCGGTATTGTCTGCCACCGCATTGACCGGGCGTTTTTCGGCTTCGAGGATATGGATATCGACACAGACGCGGTTGGGAAGCAGCGCACCGCGCCAGCGACGCGGCCGGAACGCGCTGACCGGCGTCATGGCAAGCAGCGGCGCTTCCAGCGGCAGGATCGGCCCGTGGGCGGACAGATTGTAGGCGGTGGAGCCGGCAGGGGTCGCCACCATCAGGCCGTCGCAGATCAGTTCTTCCAGCCGCGTCTTGCCGTCGATCTCGACACGCAGTTTTGCGGCCTGATAACTCTGGCGAAACAGATAGACCTCATTGATGGCGAGCGCCACGGAAGAGGTGCCGTCGGTATTGGTGGTGGTCATGCGCAATGGATGTATGGCGTTTTCGACCGAGGCCGACACGCGTTCGTGCAGATTGTCAGAACGGTAGTCGTTCATCAGAAAGCCGACCGAACCGCAGTTCATGCCATAGACACGTTTTCCCGAATTGATGCTGTCATGCAGCGTCTGCAGCATGAAGCCGTCACCGCCGAGCGCCACGATCACATCGGCCTCATCCGCCGGTGTCTGACCGTAAAGGCGTGTGAGTTCTTCGAGCGCGGCCTGCGCCTCGGGCGCGATGGACGCCAGGAATGCGAGGCTTTTCTTTTGAGACATCAACGGCACCTTCTGCAATGGCCGTCCTTGGTACATGAAAAGCGAGGAGGGCGACAAGGCCGCTGAACGGCTTGAGCGGAGCCAAGCACCATTGGTGGCGCGGCATACGCAGAAATGTCAAAGACTGTGGAAAAGAATAGCCTTGCCGTGCCTGAAGCAGGCGGCGGGACTGATGTCGATAGCGGAAGAGTGAATTCAAGGCTTTGCGAGATTTCCGACTTCCAGAGCGCAAAGGCCGGAAGTCGGAAATTCGAAAAGTGGTGCCCCCGACAAGGTTCGAACTCGTGACCCCCTGATTACAAATCAGGTGCTCTACCAACTGAGCTACAAGGGCAATGGAGAGGGGAGTTACCATATTTTGATTGGCTGTAAAGAGGAAATTGGCGCGAAGGCGCAAGAAGCGGATTTGACGACTGATAATTTGGCCATTCCTGTGCATTTTCGCCGGACGAGGCGCGATGATCCGGCGGGCGGACCCGCCAATGACACCATGACCATCTGCTTTGCCGAGAATCACCAAAACGCTCTCGACCGCGCCGCGCCGCAGCATTACTTATGGCGCATCTGAGAAGACGGAGTGCCCGATGAATTTTCATTCTGCCTATGCCCACGGTTTTGTGCGCGTCGCCACAGCCACGCCGGCCTGCGAGATCGGTGATCCGGCCTTCAATGCACAGGCGGTGCTGGAGCTGGCGCGTCAGGGCCATGATCAGGGCGTGGCGCTGATGGTGTTTCCCGAACTTGGCATCTCCGGTTATTCGATCGATGATCTGCTGGGGCAGGCTGCACTTCTCGATTCCGTCGAAACTGCGCTGAAGACGCTGGTCGAAGTGAGCCGCGCGCTCATTCCCGTGCTGCTGGTGGGGGCGCCGCTTCGCCATCGCGGCCGGCTTTATAATTGCGCCATCGTCATTCATGCGGGCCAAATTCTCGGCGTGGTGCCGAAAGCGCATCTGCCCAACTACCGCGAGTTCTACGAAAAACGCTGGTTCGCTTCGGGCCGCACGGTGCGCGGACAGGAGATTTCGGTTGCTGGACAGGTCGTGCCCTTCGGCATCGATCTTCTGTTCGAGGACCGCCGCATCGCCGATTTCGTTTTCCATGTGGAAATCTGCGAGGATGTATGGGTGCCGGCACCGCCGAGCGATTTTGGCGCTATGGCAGGCGCGACCATCCTCACCAACCTGTCGGCCAGCAATGTCACGGTCGGCAAGGCGGATGTGCGAAAACAGCTCTGCGCCAACCAGTCGTCGCGTAACATTGCCGCCTATCTCTATTCGGCGGCGGGGCCGGGCGAATCGACCACCGATCTCGCCTGGGACGGGCAGGCCTGCATCTATGAACTTGGCGATCTGCTGGCCGAAACCGAACGGTTCCCGGATGCGTCGCAGATGTGCGTTGCCGATATCGATGTCGAGCGCCTGGCGCTGGAGCGGCTGCGCACCGTCACTTTCGAAGATGCGGCCGAGCGTGTGTTGCGGGCAGACCAGCCATTCCGCCGCGTCGGTTTCGAGTTCGCGGCGCCCGAAGGCAATATCGGCCTGAAGCGATCCGTTGCGCGGTATCCTTTCGTGCCATCCGATCCGGCCCGTCTGGATCAGGATTGTTACGAGACCTTCAACATTCAGGTGCAGGGCCTGATGAAGCGCCTGCGGGCAACCGGCATCAAGCGTCTCTGCATCGGCATTTCCGGCGGGCTGGATTCCACCCATGCGCTGCTGGTGGCGGCGCGCGCCTTTGACAGACTGGGCTGGCCGCGCACCGATATTCTCGGCTTCACCATGCCGGGTTTCGCCACCGGCGACGAAACGCTCGGCAATGCCTGGTCGCTGATGCGCAGCATCGGAATTACGGCGGAAGAGGTGGATATCAAGCCGCTGGCGCTGCAGCTTCTGAAAGATCTCGGCCATCCGTTTTCGGGCGGCGAGCCGGTTTATGATGTGACGTTTGAAAACGTGCAGGCGGGTCTGCGCACCGATTTTCTGTTCCGCGCCGCCAATCAGCGCAACGCGCTGGTGCTCGGCACCGGCGACCTTTCGGAAATCGGTCTTGGCTGGTCCACCTATGGTGTCGGCGACCAGATGAGCCATTACAATGTCAATGGCTCGGTCTCGAAGACGTTGATCCAGCATCTGATCCGCTGGGTGATCGAGAGCGGCAGTTTTGATGCCGAGGCGAATGCGACGCTGGAGCGCGTGCTCGGCACGATCATCTCGCCGGAACTGGTGCCGGCGGGCGCGGACGGCGTCATCCAGAGCACCGAGGACAAGATCGGTCCTTACGACCTGCACGATTTCACGCTCTATTACCTGACGCGGTATGGCCTGAAACCGTCGAAGATTGCCTATCTGGCGCATCATGCCTGGAGCGATGTGGCCGCCGGCGCATGGCCTTCGCATTTCCCGGATGAAAAGCGCCGCGCATACGATCTCGCCACCATCAGGAAATGGATGCAGACATTTCTGTTCCGCTTCTTCACCATCAGCCAGTTCAAGCGCTCGGCCTCGCCGAACGGCCCGAAGGTTACGTCCGGTGGTTCGCTGTCGCCGCGTGGCGACTGGCGCGCGCCGTCGGATGGCAATGCTCGGGTGTGGTTGAAAGAACTGGAGGAGAATGTGCCGGAGGGGTGAGGCGTCAGGACATGAGGAAAAAAGACCCCTCCCAAGCCTCCCCACAAGGGGGAGGGCTTAACCCAGCCTCACCGCCGAGATCTGTTTGAGGCAAGTCGGTTGCCGCGAGTTTTCTCCCCCCTTGTGGGGGAGATGGCCGGCAGGCCAGAGGGGGCCTTTCTTTATCTGAGGCCGCGTTTACCGCCACATCCCACGCATACGCGCCGTCACGTCGATGCGCACCTGCTTGCGGGCCGCCTTTTCCGCTTCCGACATCGGCTCCACCACCGGCCAAGCCGCCGTTTCGAAAAACTGCAGCAACGTTGCCGGAATGAAGCGGGTGCGGGCGGCATAGACATGCCGGTCGCCCTGAGAGTGCTGGCCGTGGGTGAAGAAACGTTGCGGGGTGATGAGGTCGAGGCTGTCCTTGGCGCGCGTCATCGCCACGTAGAGCAGGCGGCGTTCTTCCTCGACTTCGGCGCTGGTGCCGACACCGAGATCGGAGGGAATGCAGCCATCGACGCAGTTCAGCACGAAGACCGAGCGCCATTCCTGCCCCTTGGCCGAATGGATGGTCGAGAGGATCAGGTAATCGTCGTCTAGCAGCGGCACGCCGGCCTGATCGCTGGTGGCGCTGGGCGGGTCGAGCGTCAGTTCGGTGAGGAACCGTTCGCGTGAGGCATATCCCGAGGCAATCTGTTCCAGTTGCAGAAGATCGGCCTTGCGGGTCTCGGCATCCTCATGGATGCGCTCCAGATGCGGTTCGTACCAGTTACGGGCCGTGCCGATTTCCGATGGCCAGCCTTCGCCGCGCCTTACGGACGATAACATCTCGACGAATCGCATCCAGTCCTCGCCGCTGCGGGGCGGGGCGGGGATTTCCTGCAAAGCCGCGAGTGGCTCGGGATCGGTTGCGATGGCATCCAGAATTTTGCCGGCCGTCTGCGGGCCGACACCGGGGATGAGCTGCATCAGCCGGAAACCGGCGACGCGGTCACGTGGGTTCTGGGCAAAACGCAGTGCGGCCAGCAGGTCCTTCACATGCGCGCTGTCCAAAAATTTCAGGCCGCCGAATTTCACGAAGGGAATGTTGCGGCGGGTGAGTTCCACTTCCAGCGGGCCGGAATGGTTGGAGGAGCGGAACAGCACGGCCTGGTTTTTCAGGGGCATGCCGGTTTCGCGGTTCTCCAGAATTTTTTCGCAGATGTAATTGGCCTGCTCGTTTTCATCGCGCACGGCGACGAGGCGAGGCCGTTCCGCCGATTGCCTCTCGGTCCACAGGTTCTTGGTGAAGCGTTCGCGGGCCAGATCGATGACGCCATTGGCGGCGGCCAGGATAGTATTCGTGGAGCGGTAATTGCGGTCGAGCGTGATGATATCGGCCGGCGGTTCGAAGGATTTTGGAAAATCCAGAATGTTGCGGATTGTGGCGGCGCGAAACGAATAGATCGACTGGGCGTCGTCGCCGACCACGGTCAGGCCGCGGCCGCCGGGTTTCAAGCCCATCAGGATGGTCGATTGCAGCCGATTGGTGTCCTGATATTCATCGACCAGAACATGATCGAAACGCGCGCCGATATCGGTGGCCAGCTGCGGCTCGGACATGGTCTGCGCCCAGTAGAGCAGAAGATCGTCGTAATCGAGAACGTTCTGGGCCTGCTTGGCTTCGACATAGGAGCCGAACAGGTCACGCAGTTGCGCTTCCCAGGCGGCACACCATGGAAAATTTGTCTTCAGCACCTCGCCGAGTGCTGCTTCCGAATTCACCACGCGTGAATAGATGGCAAGGCAGGTGCCCTTTGTCGGAAACCGGCTTTCCGTTTTGGAGAAACCCAGTTCGTGCCGGATGAGGTTCATCAGGTCGGCTGAGTCTTCGCGGTCGTGGATGGTGAAATCCGGGTCGAGGCCGATCTGTTCGGCATACATGCGCATCAGTCGCGCGCCGATGCCGTGGAATGTGCCGGCCCAGGCCATCGCATCGGTCATGACGCCGGCATTGGCGCCGAGAACCTGACCGCAGATGCGCTCGACGCGTTTGCCCATCTCTGAGGCGGCCCGTCGGGAAAATGTCATCAGCAGGATACGGCGCGGATCGGCACCATTGACGATCAGGTGGGCAACGCGATGCGCCAGCGTGTTGGTCTTGCCGGATCCTGCCCCGGCGATGACCAGCAGCGGGCCGCTGTCGCCGGTCTTGGCGGCCGTCGCACCGTGCTCGACTGCGCGACGCTGAGCGTCGTTGAGTGTTTCGAGATAGGCGAGGCTCATGGGCTTTTCCGAATCATGCGGTGATTTCTAACTGATTCTCTTGGTCAGGCGCAGATTTTTGCGAACGGTTGTGGCGGCGGTGGTTCACGCCTGCATCAAATATTAGAGGTTGTGGAACAAAACTGCGTGCGCGCCATTATATCCAGTCATAAAACGAAGAGGGCCACATGCCGCATCGGATTCTCGTGGTAGAAGACCAGCTGCTGATCGCATTGCATATCGAAGATGCGGTGCTGGCCCTGGGTCATGAAGTTGCCGGCATTGCGGCCAATACCGCCGATGCCCTGGATGCCGGCGATGATGCCGACATCGCCCTTGTCGATGTTCACCTGCAGGATGGCGCCACCGGCCCGGATATCGGCCGGGAGCTTGCGGCACGCGGGCTGACAGTCATTTTCATGACCGCCAACCCAGAGGCAATTGCCAGCGGCATACCCGGAACGCTCGGCGTCATCTCGAAACCACTGTTCGATCTCGAACTGATCGGCTCGATCCAGTTCGCCGCCGAGGTGCGGGATGGCCGCAATGCGACGCCGCCCGAACGCATGCGTTGTTTCGACAAGCGGGCGACGGCGCTGCACTGACGGTTGATTACGCCTTGGCCAGATGCTGACGTGCTGCGTAAAGCGCGATCGCTGCCGCATTCGACACATTGAGCGATTTGATCGCGCCCGGCATGTCGAGACGCGCCAGCGCATCGACGGTTTCGCGCGTCTTCTGGCGCAGGCCCTTGCCCTCGGAACCGAGCACGAGCGCAACCTTGCCCGCAGCGAACGTGCCTTCCAGCGGGGCCGGGCCTTCCGAATCGAGACCAATCGTCTGGAACCCGAGTTTCTGCAACTCGGCCAGTGCATCGGCCAGATTGCCGATCTGGATATAGGGTATCATTTCCAGCGCGCCGGAGGCCGACTTGGCCATGACGCCCGATTCGGTCGGGCTGTGACGCTGGGTGGTGATCAGAGCGCCTGCCTCGAAGGCGACGGCGGAGCGCATGATGGCGCCGACATTGTGCGGATCGGTAACCTGATCGAGCACGAGAATGAGATTGCTTTCCTTCAGCGCTTCCAGACGGCGAACCGGCAGCGGTTTCGTCTCGATCATAGCGCCCTGATGAATGGCGTCGGGGCCGAGATGTTTGTCGATATCCTGCGGCGAGACGAATTCGACAGGGAAGGGCAGGGCGTGGGATTCGCCGATATCGAGACGCACGAAGGCGTTCTGCGTCACCGTCAGTTTGACGATCTTGCGCTCGGGATTGTCTATGACGGCGCGCACGGTGTGCAGGCCATAGAGAAAGACCTGGTCAGGCTGCAGCTGCGGCGCCTTCCAGTTTTCATGCGCGGGTTTCGGTCGCTTGCGCGGATCCGGCGTCGGAATGTCGCCGCGCTCGCGTTTGGCATCGCGCACATTGCGGCGCAGGGTGGCGTAATGGCTGTCACGCCCGGATTTGTCGTTTTGATCATTTTTGCTCATGCCGCCTTATAACGGCAGGCGCGGTTCCGGCAAAGCCCCGTATCCGCTGGTTTGCAGAGCTTTGGTCGCCGTTCACTCTATCCACAGGGTGAGGGCACATTCATCAGCCTGACATATCAATCTGTGTTTTTTCTGAAGTTTTCGTTTTGACCCGTGTTGACAGCAGCGAAAGTGCCCGTCATATACGCCGCACAGAACGAGACGCGGTTTCGCTGAACGTTCTGAAGAGCTTGGTTCTCGATCCAGACGAAATACTGGAGGGATGCCCGAGTGGTTAAAGGGGACGGACTGTAAATCCGTTGGCTCAGCCTACGTTGGTTCAAATCCAACTCCCTCCACCATTTCGTTGCATGGATCGAACCAGACCCCGCGGGTATAGCTCAATGGTAGAGCAGCAGCCTTCCAAGCTGAATACGCGGGTTCGATTCCCGCTACCCGCTCCAGATTTTCTCTCCTCTATATTCCTGTCTTCAACAGCGCCAAGCCATTTGGTCGGCGCATGTTTTATTTCGTCGGCGGCTTCGTAGCCACGATCGTTCTGCTGCTGGCCGTGAACTTCGCCATATTCGCGATGAGCCGGTGAGGGGATCGCGGATGAGCCGGGTGGCCGGTGATCCGCACTTTATAAGCAAATGGGAAAACAGTCGCTTCGCAGGGCTTGGTGTTCTGCAAGCGCGCACCTAAATAGGGCCCAGCAATTAAGTCTTGCGCATTCGTAGCGAAAGCCTTAAACGGCGACACCAAATCCGTTCACTGCGGATCTATCATCCCTACAGATTATAGGAAGCATCAATGGCAAAGAGCAAGTTTGAGCGTAACAAGCCGCACGTGAACATCGGCACGATCGGCCACGTCGACCACGGCAAGACGTCTCTGACGGCAGCGATCACGAAGTATTTCGGCGAGTTCAAGGCGTACGACCAGATCGACGCTGCACCGGAAGAAAAGGCACGCGGCATCACCATCTCGACGGCACACGTCGAGTATGAGACGCCGAACCGCCACTACGCGCACGTCGACTGCCCCGGCCACGCCGACTACGTCAAGAACATGATCACCGGTGCTGCCCAGATGGACGGCGCTATCCTGGTTTGCTCGGCTGCCGATGGCCCCATGCCGCAGACCCGCGAGCACATCCTGCTTGCTCGTCAGGTTGGCGTTCCGGCTCTGGTCGTGTTCCTCAACAAGGTCGACCAGGTCGACGACGAAGAGCTGCTGGAACTCGTGGAAATGGAAGTTCGCGAACTTCTGTCGTCCTACGACTTCCCGGGCGACGACGTTCCGGTTGTCAAGGGTTCGGCTCTGGCCGCTCTGAACGATTCGGACAAGAAGATCGGTGAAGACGCGATCCGCGAGCTGATGGCTCAGGTCGACGCCTACATCCCGACGCCTGAGCGTCCGATCGACCAGCCGTTCCTGATGCCGATCGAAGACGTGTTCTCGATCTCGGGTCGTGGTACGGTTGTGACCGGCCGCGTCGAGCGTGGTATCGTCAAGGTTGGCGAAGAAGTCGAAATCGTCGGCATCCGCGACACGACCAAGACGACGGTTACCGGCGTTGAAATGTTCCGCAAGCTGCTCGATCAGGGCCAGGCCGGCGACAACGTTGGCGCGCTGATCCGTGGCGTACAGCGTGACGGCGTCGAGCGTGGTCAGATCCTGTGCAAGCCGGGTTCGGTCAAGCCGCACAAGAAGTTCATGGCAGAAGCCTACATCCTGACGAAGGAAGAAGGCGGCCGTCATACGCCGTTCTTCACCAACTACCGTCCGCAGTTCTACTTCCGCACGACGGACGTGACCGGTATCGTTTCGCTGCCGGAAGGCACGGAAATGGTTATGCCGGGCGACAACGTCACGGTTGCTGTTGAACTGATCGTTCCGATCGCGATGGAAGAAAAGCTGCGCTTCGCTATCCGCGAAGGCGGCCGTACCGTCGGCGCCGGCATCGTTGCCTCGATCGTCGAGTAATCCTCGATCGAATTGAATAAGATAGGCCTCGCCGGCAACGGCGAGGCCTTTTTCGTTGGTGATTCTGTCGGGGAGGGGGCACCTTTGATTCGGTATCTCATTGTTGCAATTGTGATTCTGTCCTCTTCCATGATTCTGCCAGTACCGGCAGAGGCGCGCTGTCCGGAGCGGCCGGCCTGCAAGGGCTGTGGATGCAAGGGCGGCCCCGGCTATCGTGGCCGGATGGTCGCTGCGTCGGCTTCAAGCAACTGTCCAAGGTCTGCGGCACGCCGCCCGAAGCGCGCTGTACCTTCGAAAATGCGCCCGGTACCGGGCAGAATCGTGAATGCGCATTTGGTGATGGGTCTGAAAAGCCGGCGGCTTGAATGGGCTTTCCACCGTTCATCCATAAAAGTGTCGCATCTCTTGCAGAAACCCACTTGCCAACTCCGGTTCATCGCCTTAAAGAGCGCACACGTCCTTCACGGACAGCGCTTCGGCGCAGGTCCAAAAAGGGTTTAGGGGTGTAGCTCAGTTGGTAGAGCGGCGGTCTCCAAAACCGCAGGTCGTCGGTTCGAGCCCGGCCGCCCCTGCCATTTTCTTGAGGTTGATACGCGCGGTTGTTTCGCAGCATGGTCGCCGAAGAAAATTGGTCTGCCGGTAGTCCGGCTTCATCGGATATCGATTTCCTCTTGTGAAAGCTGAAATCGGTGTCTATGTAGGGTAAGAACAGACACGCGGTGCGTGGGGCTGAATAAGATCAGCTTTACGTGCCGTAATTGCGTGGACAGTTATGGCATCCAAAACCAACCCGATTACGTTCCTGCGACAGGTGCGCACCGAGACGAAGAAGGTCACCTGGCCTTCGCGTCGTGAAACAATGATCTCGACCGCGATGGTCCTGGTCATGGTTGTTGTGGCTGCCCTGTTCTTTTTCGCCGCTGACCAGCTTATCGGCTGGCTCCTCGGCTTCGTTATGAATTTCGGCGTTTGATTGGTTGGTATGAAGATGGCGGCACGTTGGTACATCGTCCACGCATATTCGAACTTCGAAAAGAAGGTCGCTGAGGATATCGAGAACAAGGCTCGCCAGAAAGGGCTTGAGCATCTGTTCGAACGTATTCTGGTGCCGACAGAGAAGGTGACGGAAGTGCGTCGCGGCCGCAAGGTCGACAGCGAGCGCAAGTTCTTCCCCGGCTACGTTCTGGTTCGTGCGAACCTGACCGACGAAGCCTATCACCTGATCAAGAATACGCCGAAGGTCACCGGTTTCCTTGGTTCCGACAACAAGCCGGTTCCGATCCCGGACTTTGAAGCCGACCGTATCCTAGGTCAGGTCCAGGAAGGTGTCGAGCGTCCGAAGTCCTCGATCTCCTACGAGATCGGTGAACAGGTTCGTGTTTCCGACGGTCCGTTCGCATCGTTCAACGGTGTGGTGCAGGATGTCGATGAAGAGCGTTCGCGCCTCAAGGTCGAAGTTTCGATCTTTGGTCGCGCCACTCCGGTGGAGCTCGAATACGCTCAGGTCGAGAAGGTCTGAACATTTGTTTCGAATTGGGGTCGACCGCTTGATGTGGTCGGCCTCGCGCGGCGTTTGCCGCAACCGCGTGGGAGGGGAGGCGTCTTAGCCGGATGTCCCGACCGTACCACGCAACCGCAGCCGTCGATCCTTCGGGTCGGCATATCGGGCCGACATTCGGTCCATAACGAAAGGCAGAGAAATGGCTAAGAAAGTAGCAGGCCAGCTCAAGCTTCAGGTCAAGGCAGGATCGGCTAACCCGTCCCCGCCGATCGGCCCGGCGCTTGGTCAGCGTGGCATCAACATCATGGAATTCTGCAAGGCGTTCAATGCCGCCACGCAGGAAATGGAAAAGGGTATGCCGATCCCGGTCGTCATCACCTATTACCAGGACAAGTCCTTCACCTTCGCAATGAAGCAGCCGCCGGTTACCTACTGGCTGAAGAAGGAAGCGAAGATCACGTCCGGTTCCAAGACGCCTGGTAAGGGCGGCAAGGCCGGCACCATCACCAAGGCTCAGGTCCGTGCGATCGCCGAAGGTAAGATGAAGGATCTCAACGCAGCCGATATCGAAGGCGCAATGCTGATGGTTGAGGGCTCTGCCCGCTCCATGGGCCTGGAAGTGGTGGCGTAACATGGCAAAAGTTGCAAAGCGTCTCCAGAAGATCCGTGAAGGCATCGATCCGACCAAGCTGATCGCACTTTCCGATGCCATCTCGGCTGTCAAGGAACGCGCTATCGCGAAGTTCGACGAAACCATCGAAATCTCGATGAACCTCGGCGTTGACCCGCGTCACGCAGACCAGATGGTCCGCGGCGTTGTCAACCTGCCGAACGGCACCGGCCGCGACGTTCGCGTTGCCGTCTTCGCACGTGGCGCCAAGGCTGATGAAGCCAAGGCTGCTGGCGCAGACATCGTCGGCGCAGAAGACCTGCTGGAAATCGTTCAGGGCGGCAAGATCGACTTCGATCGTTGCATCGCTACCCCGGACATGATGCCGCTGGTCGGTCGTCTCGGTAAGGTTCTCGGCCCGCGTGGCATGATGCCGAACCCGAAGGTCGGTACCGTGACCATGGACGTCGCCGGCGCCGTCAAGGCATCCAAGGGCGGTGCAGTCGAATTCCGCGTCGAGAAGGCTGGTATCGTCCACGCCGGCATCGGCAAGGCTTCCTTCGACGCCAAGGCTCTGGAAGAAAACATCAAGGCTTTCGCCGATGCGGTCGTCAAGGCCAAGCCGGCTGGCGCCAAGGGCAACTACGTCAAGCGCGTTGCAATCTCCTCGACCATGGGTCCGGGCGTTCGCATCGAGCCGTCGTCGGTTCTCTAAGACAAGTTTGCCGGGCTGCTCGTCAGTCCGGCCGCACTGATTTCCGGTTCCGCAAGGAGCCGGAGATTTCCGGAGAAATCCGGAACTCCTGTCCGAGATTGTGGGTGGTCTAGGTCTCTTGAGATCGAAACCTTAATCGTATGACCTGCATGAGACTGGTAAGACCCAAGGTTTTTGAGATGCGTGATGCATCCCCTTAAGTGTTGGTTCGAGCCTGGAATGCCTTGTGCCTGCAGTCAAACTGTAGAGCAGGGGGGCAGGATCCTCAAACGCCAGACATGGTCTTTTCGAAGATCCTGAATGGCAAAGGCAAACCGATGGGGCCTGCAGGATTGCGGTCCCGTCAACTGGAGACAGACAGTGGAAAGAGCGGAAAAACGCGAATTCGTCACGGAGCTGAACGAAGTCTTCAAGGCTTCCGGTTCGGTTGTCGTGGCCCACTATGCTGGTGTCACAGTTGCGCAGATGAACGATTTTCGTTCGAAAATGCGTGCTGCTGGCGGCACCGTCAAAGTCGCGAAGAACCGCCTGGCCAAGATCGCTCTTCAGGGTACGGAGTCGGAAGGGATCATCGATCTCTTCAAGGGTCAGACGCTTATCGCATATAGCGCCGACCCGATCACGGCACCGAAGGTCGTCATGGAATTTGCCAAGACCAACGACAAGGTCGTTGTTCTCGGTGGTGCCATGGGTTCCACGACGCTCACAGCAGATGCAGTCAAGTCGCTTGCGACCCTGCCTTCGCTCGACGAGCTTCGTGCAAAGCTTCTGGGCATGATCCAGACGCCGGCTACCCGTATCGCAGGGGTTGTTGCAGCACCGGCAAGCCAGCTTGCCCGCGTGTTCGCGGCCTATGCAAAGAAGGACGAAGCCGCTTAAGGCGGTTTTTCGCTGTTCAAAACCAAGTTCGAACCTATATAAGGAACTATGAAAATGGCTGATCTCGCAAAGATCGTAGACGACCTCTCGGCTCTGACCGTTCTGGAAGCTGCTGAGCTTTCCAAGCTTCTTGAAGAAAAGTGGGGCGTTTCCGCCGCTGCTCCGGTAGCTGTTGCTGCTGCTGCTGGCCCGGCTGCTGCCGCTGAAGAAGAAAAGACCGAATTTGACGTCATCCTCACGGATGCCGGCGCAAACAAGATCAACGTCATCAAGGAAGTCCGCGCAATCACAGGTCTCGGCCTGAAGGAAGCCAAGGACCTCGTTGAAGGCGCTCCGAAGGCTGTCAAGGAAGCTGTTTCGAAGGCTGAAGCTGCTGACCTCAAGAAGAAGCTCGAAGACGCCGGCGCTAAGGTCGACGTTAAGTAATATCGGAATGTGGTGGGGAAGCTTGCTTCCCCACCCGTTTCTTTGGAACGTATTACCCAGGAACCGCAAAAACGGTTCCTGGGTAATGGGTTCTCAAGAGGATAGTCCCGAACCGAGACCGCCATGGCAATCCGGCCTGCGGCATTGGGAAGTGGGACGAGTTTGAGATCACCCATGTTCGACGGGATCGACTGGCCATCGACACCCGTCCGTTGCAGGCCCGGATGCAATTTTGAAGGAGCGACGATGGCTCAGACCCTTTCGTTCAACGGTCGCAGGCGCGTACGCAAGTTTTTCGGAAAAATTCCTGAAGTTACGCAGATGCCGAACCTCATCGAGGTTCAGAAGGCGTCCTACGATCAGTTTCTTATGGTAGACGAGCCGCAAGGCGGCCGCCCCGACGAGGGGCTGCAGGCGGTTTTCCGCTCCGTCTTCCCGATCACCGATTTTTCCGGTGCCTCGATGCTCGAATTCGTGTCCTACGAATTCGAACCGCCGAAGTTCGACGTTGATGAATGCCGTCAGCGCGATCTGACCTACGCAGCGCCGCTGAAAGTGACGCTGCGCCTCATCGTGTTCGATATCGACGAGGATACAGGCGCGAAGTCCATCAAGGACATCAAGGAACAGTCTGTCTACATGGGCGACATGCCGCTCATGACCAATAACGGTACGTTCATCGTGAACGGCACCGAGCGCGTTATCGTGTCGCAGATGCACCGTTCGCCGGGCGTCTTCTTCGACCACGACAAGGGCAAGAGCCATTCTTCCGGCAAGCTGCTCTTCGCTGCTCGCGTTATTCCTTACCGCGGTTCCTGGCTCGATATCGAATTCGACGCCAAGGACATCGTTTACGCCCGTATCGACCGTCGTCGCAAGATCCCGGTTTCTTCGCTGCTGATGGCCCTCGGCATGGATGGCGAAGAAATC
Source organism: Neorhizobium sp. JUb45 (assembly GCF_004343585.1). Classification (GTDB taxonomy): domain Bacteria; phylum Pseudomonadota; class Alphaproteobacteria; order Rhizobiales; family Rhizobiaceae; genus Neorhizobium. Next base: position 785,517 of record NZ_SLYW01000002.1, read on the forward strand.
CTGTCGACCTTCTATTCGAAGTCGAACTACGAACGCGACGGTGACGGCTGGCGCATTCCGTTCAACGCGGAAACCCTCAAGGGTGCCAAGACGCTGTCCGACATGATCGACGCCGATACCGGCGAAGTCGTTGTCGAATCCGGCAAGAAGCTGACCCCGCGTCTGCTTCGCACGCTGACCGAAAAGGGCCTCAAGGCTCTCAAGGCCAGCAATGACGATCTGTACGGCAACTATCTTGCCGAAGACGTCGTCAACTACGAAACCGGTGAGATCTATCTCGAAGCCGGCGACGAAATCGACGAGAAGACCCTCGGGATCATTCTCAAGAACGGTTTCGACGAGATCCCGGTTCTCGGCATCGACCATATCAATGTCGGCGCCTACATCCGCAACACGATTTCGGTCGACAAGAACGAGAACCGTCAGGACGCTCTGTTCGATATCTACCGCGTCATGCGTCCGGGTGAACCGCCGACCATGGATTCCGCCGAAGCCATGTTCAACTCGCTGTTCTTCGATGCGGAGCGTTACGACCTCTCCGCCGTTGGCCGCGTGAAGATGAACATGCGCCTCGACCTGCAGGTCGAAGACACCGTTCGTACACTCCGCAAGGACGACATCCTGGCCGTGGTCAAGATGCTGGTCGAGCTGCGCGACGGCAAGGGCGAAATCGACGACATCGACAACCTCGGCAACCGCCGTGTTCGTTCGGTCGGCGAGCTCATGGAAAACCAGTACCGTCTGGGTCTCCTGCGTATGGAACGCGCGATCAAGGAACGTATGTCCTCGATCGAAATCGACACCGTGATGCCGCAGGACCTGATCAACGCGAAGCCGGCAGCTGCCGCCGTTCGCGAGTTCTTCGGTTCCTCGCAGCTGTCGCAGTTCATGGACCAGGTGAACCCGCTGTCGGAAATCACCCACAAGCGCCGTCTTTCGGCTCTTGGACCGGGTGGTCTGACCCGCGAGCGCGCAGGCTTCGAAGTCCGCGACGTTCACCCGACCCACTACGGCCGTATTTGCCCGATCGAAACGCCGGAAGGCCCGAACATCGGTCTGATCAACTCGCTGGCCACCTTTGCCCGCGTCAACAAGTACGGCTTCATCGAAAGCCCGTACCGCAAGATCGTTGACGGCAAGGTCACGAAGGACGTCGTTTATCTCTCCGCAATGGAAGAAGCGAAGTACTACGTTGCCCAGGCAAACTCCGAGCTGACCACGGACGGCCTGTTCGTCGAAGAGTTCGTCGTCTGCCGTCATGCCGGCGAAGTCATGCTGTCCCCGCGCGACACCATCAACCTGATGGACGTTTCGCCGAAGCAGCTGGTTTCGGTTGCCGCGGCTCTGATACCGTTCCTCGAAAACGACGACGCCAACCGCGCTCTCATGGGCTCGAACATGCAGCGTCAGGCCGTTCCGCTCGTTCGCGCTGAAGCGCCGTTCGTCGGTACCGGCATGGAACCGGTCGTTGCCCGTGACTCCGGTGCTGCCATCGCTGCCCGTCGTGGCGGCGTGGTCGACCAGGTCGACGCGACACGTATCGTTATCCGCGCCACGGAAGACCTCGAATCCGGCAAGTCCGGCGTCGATATCTACCGCCTGATGAAGTTCCAGCGTTCGAACCAGAACACCTGCGTCAACCAGCGTCCGCTCGTCGCCGTCGGTGACATTCTGAACAAGGGCGACATCATCGCCGACGGTCCGTCGACGGACCTGGGTGACTTGGCACTCGGCCGCAACGCGCTCGTCGCGTTCATGCCCTGGAACGGTTACAACTACGAAGACTCGATCCTGCTCTCCGAGCGTATCGTGTCGGACGACGTGTTCACCTCCATCCACATCGAAGAATTCGAAGTGATGGCACGTGACACCAAGCTTGGTCCCGAAGAAATCACGCGCGACATTCCGAACGTTTCGGAAGAAGCGCTGAAGAACCTCGACGAAGCCGGTATCGTCTACATCGGTGCGGAAGTCGCTCCTGGCGACATTCTCGTCGGCAAGATCACGCCGAAGGGCGAAAGCCCGATGACGCCGGAAGAAAAGCTTCTGCGCGCCATCTTCGGTGAAAAGGCGTCCGACGTTCGCGACACCTCCATGCGCATGCCTCCGGGCACGTTCGGCACCATCGTCGAAGTTCGCGTTTTCAACCGCCACGGCGTTGAAAAGGACGAACGTGCGATGGCGATCGAGCGCGAGGAAATCGAACGCCTCGCCAAGGACCGTGACGACGAGCAGGCGATCCTCGACCGTAACGTTTACGGCCGTCTGATCGAGATGCTGCGCGGCCAGATGTCGGTTGCCGGCCCGAAGGGCTTCAAGAAGGGCGTCGAACTGACCAACGCCATCGTCTCCGAATACCCCCGCTCGCAGTGGTGGATGTTCGCAGTCGAAGACGAAAAGGTTCAGGGCGAAGTCGAAGCTCTGCGTGCCCAGTACGACGAATCGAAGTCGCTCCTCGAGCACCGCTTCATGGACAAGGTCGAGAAGGTACAGCGCGGCGACGAAATGCCTCCGGGTGTCATGAAGATGGTCAAGGTCTTCGTGGCTGTTAAGCGCAAGATCCAGCCGGGCGACAAGATGGCCGGCCGTCACGGTAACAAGGGCGTTGTCTCGCGTATCGTGCCTGTCGAAGACATGCCGTTCCTGGAAGATGGTACCCATGTCGACGTCGTTCTGAACCCGCTGGGCGTGCCTTCGCGCATGAACGTCGGCCAGATCCTCGAGACGCATCTTGCATGGGCTTGCGCCGGTATGGGCAAGCGCATCGGTCAGATGCTCGAAGAGTACAAGGCATCGAACGACATCACCGAGCTCAAGCAGGAGCTGACCGAAGCTTACGAAAGCCAGGCCAATAACGAGGTTTCGACCTTCGACGACGAATCTCTCATTCGTCTGGCCGAGCAGTCCAAGCGTGGTCTCTCCATCGCAACGCCGGTCTTCGACGGTGCGCATGAGCCTGACGTTGCTGCCATGCTGAAGAAGGCTGGTCTGGACGAAAGCGGTCAGTCGGTTCTCTACGATGGCCGTACCGGCGAGCAGTTCGACCGCAAGGTAACCGTCGGCTACATGTACATGATCAAGCTGAACCACCTTGTGGACGACAAGATCCACGCGCGTTCGATCGGTCCGTACTCGCTCGTCACCCAGCAGCCGCTCGGTGGTAAGGCGCAGTTCGGTGGCCAGCGCTTCGGGGAAATGGAAGTCTGGGCTCTGGAAGCCTACGGCGCCGCCTACACCCTGCAGGAAATGCTGACCGTGAAGTCGGACGACGTGGCAGGCCGTACCAAGGTCTACGAAGCGATCGTACGTGGCGACGACACGTTCGAAGCGGGCATTCCGGAGAGCTTCAACGTTCTCGTCAAGGAAATGCGCTCGCTCGGTCTGTCGGTCGAGCTGGAGAATTCCAAGCTCGAAAACCAGCCGGAAGGTCAGCTGCCGGACGCAGCCGAATAATACTTTGACAACGGTGTGCGTGAGAAATTGCGCACACCATTCCCTTAACCGCCGGGCAACCGGAAAGGTGAGGGGAGTTTCGCCATCACTGGCGTCCTTTGTCATTTAAGGGTCTGGTTCGACAGCCCGGGAATTTGTCGAGCACGACCCGTTTGAGGGCCTTCGCGCCCCATCAAGGAGACAGGCATGAACCAAGAGGTCATGAACCTTTTCAACCCGACAGTGCCGGCACAGCACTTCGATTCGATCCGGATCTCGATTGCGAGCCCGGAAAAGATCCTGTCGTGGTCCTACGGCGAGATCAAGAAGCCGGAAACCATCAACTACCGTACTTTCAAGCCGGAACGTGACGGCCTGTTCTGCGCGCGCATCTTTGGTCCGATCAAGGACTATGAGTGCCTGTGCGGCAAGTACAAGCGCATGAAGTACAAGGGCATCATCTGCGAAAAGTGCGGCGTCGAAGTCACGCTGTCGCGCGTTCGTCGTGAGCGCATGGGCCATATCGAGCTCGCAGCTCCGGTTGCCCATATCTGGTTCCTGAAGTCGCTTCCTTCGCGTATCTCGACGCTGCTCGACATGACGCTGAAGGATGTGGAGCGCGTTCTCTACTTCGAAAACTACATCGTCACCGAGCCTGGCCTGACGTCGCTGAAGGAAAATCAGCTTCTGTCGGAAGAGGAATACATGATCGCCATCGACGAGTTCGGTGAAGATCAGTTCACGGCGATGATCGGTGCTGAAGCCATCTTCGAAATGCTGGCGTCGATGAACCTCGACAAGCTGGCTGGTGACCTGCGTGCAGATCTGGCGGAAACGACGTCTGATCTGAAGCAGAAGAAGTTCATGAAGCGACTGAAGATCGTCGAGAACTTCATCGAGTCCGGCAACCGCCCGGAATGGATGATCATGAAGGTCGTGCCGGTTATCCCGCCGGACCTGCGTCCGCTGGTTCCGCTCGATGGCGGCCGCTTCGCGACGTCTGACCTGAACGATCTCTATCGTCGCGTCATCAACCGTAACAACCGTCTGAAGCGCCTGATCGAACTGCGCGCTCCGGGCATCATCATCCGCAACGAAAAGCGCATGCTGCAGGAATCTGTGGACGCGCTGTTCGACAACGGCCGCCGTGGCCGCGTCATCACCGGCGCCAACAAGCGTCCGCTGAAGTCGCTGTCCGACATGCTCAAGGGCAAGCAGGGCCGCTTCCGCCAGAACCTTCTCGGCAAGCGCGTCGACTATTCCGGTCGTTCGGTTATCGTGACGGGTCCGGAACTGAAGCTGCACCAGTGCGGCCTGCCGAAGAAGATGGCGCTCGAACTGTTCAAGCCGTTCATCTACGCCCGCCTCGACGCCAAGGGTTATTCCTCGACCGTCAAGCAGGCCAAGAAGCTGGTTGAAAAGGAAAAGCCGGAAGTCTGGGATATCCTCGACGAGGTTATCCGCGAGCATCCGGTCCTGTTGAACCGCGCACCGACGCTGCACCGTCTGGGCATCCAGGCCTTCGAACCGATCCTGGTTGAAGGCAAGGCTATCCAGTTGCACCCGCTCGTCTGCACGGCCTTCAACGCCGACTTCGACGGTGACCAGATGGCCGTTCACGTGCCGTTGTCGCTGGAAGCTCAGCTCGAAGCCCGCGTCCTGATGATGTCGACGAACAACATCCTGCACCCGGCTAACGGTGCACCGATCATCGTTCCGTCGCAGGACATGGTTCTCGGCCTGTACTACCTATCGATCATGAACCAGAACGAGCCGGGCGAAGGCATGGTCTTCTCCGACATGGGCGAACTGCTCCATGCTCTGGAAAACAAGGTCGTGACCCTGCATGCCAAGATCCGCGGTCGTTTCAAGACGGTCGACGAAGAAGGCAAGCCGGTTTCGCAGATCCATGAGACGACACCTGGTCGTATGATCATCGGCGAACTTCTGCCGAAGAACTTCAAGGTCCCTTACGAGACCTGCAACCAGGAAATGACCAAGAAGAACATCTCCAAGATGATCGACACGGTCTACCGTCACTGCGGTCAGAAAGACACGGTCATCTTCTGCGACCGCATCATGCAGCTGGGCTTCAAGCATGCCTGCCGCGCCGGCATTTCGTTCGGCAAGGACGACATGATCATTCCTGAAACCAAGGCCAAGATCGTCGGTGACACCGAAACCCTGGTGAAGGAATACGAACAGCAGTACAATGACGGTCTGATCACTCAGGGCGAAAAGTACAACAAGGTCGTCGACGCCTGGGGTAAGGCCACCGAGAAGGTTGCCGAAGACATGATGGCCCGCATTAAGGCCGTCGAGTTCGATCCGGAAACCGGTCGCCAGAAGCAGATGAACGCCATCTACATGATGTCGCACTCGGGTGCTCGTGGTTCACCGAACCAGATGCGTCAGCTGGGCGGCATGCGCGGCCTGATGGCCAAGCCGTCGGGTGAAATCATCGAAACGCCGATCACGTCGAACTTCAAGGAAGGTCTGACCGTTAACGAGTACTTCAACTCGACCCACGGTGCCCGTAAGGGTCTCGCAGACACGGCTCTGAAGACGGCTAACTCCGGTTACCTGACGCGTCGTCTCGTTGACGTCGCCCAGGATTGCATCGTCAACCTCGTCGATTGCGGCACCGAGACCGGTCTTACCATGACCGCCATCGTTGACGCCGGCCAGGTCGTTGCATCGATCGGCGCCCGCGTTCTGGGTCGTACGGCTCTCGACGACATCGATCATCCGGTCACGGGTGAGCGCATCGTTGATGCCGGCCGCATGATCCTCGAGCCGGATGTCATCGAAATCGAAAAGGCTGGCATCCAGTCGATCCGCATTCGCTCCGCACTGACCTGCGAAGTCCAGACCGGCGTTTGCTCGGTTTGCTACGGCCGCGACCTTGCTCGCGGTACGCCGGTCAACATGGGCGAAGCAGTCGGCGTTATCGCTGCTCAGTCTATCGGTGAGCCGGGCACGCAGCTGACCATGCGTACGTTCCACCTTGGTGGTACGGCCAACGTGGTTGACTCGTCGTTCCTGGAAGCGTCGTACGAAGGCACGATCCTGATCAAGAACCGCAACATGCTGCGCAACTCGGAAGGCGTTCTTGTCGCCATGGGTCGTAACATGGCGGTGACGATCCTGGACGAGCGTGGCGTGGAGCGTTCTTCGCAGCGCGTTGCCTACGGTTCGAAGCTGCATGTCGATGATGGTGACAAGGTTCGTCGCGGTCAGCGTCTGGCAGAGTGGGACCCATACACACGCCCGATGATGACGGAAGTCGCCGGTACGGTTTCCTTCGAAGACGTGGTCGACTCGATCTCGGTTTCGGAATCCACCGACGAATCCACCGGCATCACCAAGCGTCAGGTCATCGACTGGCGTTCGACGCCGCGCGGTGTCGATCTCAAGCCGGCAATCGTCATCAAGGACGATGCAGGCCAGATCCTGAAGCTGTCGCGTGGTGGCGAAGCCCGCTTCCACCTCAACGTCGAGGCCGTCCTGTCCGTAGAACCGGGCCAGAAGGTGTCGCAGGGTGACGTTCTTGCGCGTGTTCCGATGGAAAGCGCCAAGACCAAGGACATCACCGGTGGTCTGCCGCGCGTTGCCGAACTGTTCGAAGCTCGTCGTCCGAAGGACCACGCCATCATCGCTGAGATCGATGGTACGATCCGCCTCGGCCGCGACTACAAGAACAAGCGTCGCGTGATGATCGAGCCTGCAGAAGACGGTGTCGAGCCGGTCGAATACCTGATCCCGAAGGGCAAGCCCTTCCACCTTCAGGAAGGCGACTATATCGAAAAGGGTGATTACATCCTCGACGGTAACCCGGCGCCGCACGACATCCTGGCGATCAAGGGCGTGGAAGCACTCGCTTCCTACCTGGTCAACGAAATCCAGGAAGTCTACCGACTGCAGGGCGTTGTGATCAACGACAAGCACATCGAGGTGATCGTTCGCCAGATGCTGCAGAAGGTCGAGATCACCGACAGTGGTGACAGCCAGTACATCGTCGGCGACAACGTCGATCGTATCGAACTGGACGAAGCCAACGAACGGCTCGAGGAAGAGGGCAAGAAGCCCGCTTACGGCGATCCGGTTCTGCTCGGCATCACCAAGGCATCGCTGCAGACGCCGTCCTTCATCTCGGCTGCATCCTTCCAGGAAACCACCAAGGTTCTCACGGAAGCTGCCATCGCCGGCAAGATGGACACACTGCAGGGTCTGAAGGAAAACGTCATCGTCGGCCGCCTCATCCCGGCTGGTACCGGCGGGACCATGACGCAGATCCGCCGCATCGCCACTTCGCGCGACGAACTCATCCTTGATGAGCGCAAGAAGGGTTCGGGCGCTGGCTCTGCCACCCCGATGCTGCAGGACATGAACCCGGAGAAGACCCCGGCTGAATAAGCAGGGTCGGTCCTTCCGATAAAAATGAAGCCGCTCGGAGTGATCCGGGCGGCTTTTTTACTGTCCGGAGCAATCCGGGATCATGGATGATGCACAAACGAAAACGCCCACGCGGTGGAGGCGTGGGCGTATCGTATGGCCTGAACGGCGTCGCACGGGCCGCCGCAGCGGCGTGCGGCGTGTGGGTCAGGAGGTGAAGCGGATGATCGACACTTCGCCTTCGAGAGCGCCCTGATAGGCGGAGGCATGCGGTTCATCCACGGGCTCTTGCGTCAGGACACCGATCTGGTCGAGGTCCGCTTCGAGAAAACCTTCTTCGGACAGCGCGTTGAGCGCGTCGCGTACGGCGGTGTCATCATCGGGCGCGCGCAGCAGGATATGCATCTCCGTGCCTTCGCTCGTCTTCGATTCATACCCCTTGCCGATGATGATGAAGATCATTGGTTCGTCGAGAGTGTTGTCGTTGTCGGGCGTGTCGATCATGCGTTTTTCCATTTCCGAGGCTGGCGGCAGTGCCGTGGGCAGGTGCCTTTCAGGTCTTTATCGATTCTTAACGGCTTTGCCAGCCGATTCCCACCGGCATCACCGAACCTGTGTCGCAATTCCCCGGAAATGGCGTATAAAGGCCGGAAAACAAGGCGCTTGCCCAGGTCGGGCAGGGGGTAATTTCGTTTTCTCCCTTGACGCGCCGGGACGGAAACAGTAAACGCGCCGCATCGGAAGAGATGTGAGGCTGCACTATCCGGCACGACACGTGTCGGAAATATGCCTCAAACAGGCTTCCATGCGCACGTTGAAGACAAGAATGCTGCACGCACGACGCGTTTTTTGAACGCGTCCTCTGCCTTCCGTGGTCCTTCCGAGACAGGGTGGGGCCACGTTTTGTGCATGTTGGAATGTGTGCGTCGCGGCCGGAAACGGCGAAACCGGCCCTCAAAAGGGGTCACGAGATTATTTTGCAAGGGATGGTTATATGCCTACCGTAAACCAGCTGATCCGCAAGCCTCGTCAGGCACAGGTCAAGCGCAACAAGGTCCCGGCTCTGCAGGAAAACCCGCAGAAGCGTGGCGTCTGCACCCGCGTCTACACCACGACGCCGAAGAAGCCGAACTCGGCTCTGCGTAAGGTCGCCAAGATCCGTCTGACCAACGGCTTCGAAGTCATCGGTTATATTCCGGGTGAAGGTCACAACCTGCAGGAACACTCTGTCGTCATGATCCGTGGCGGCCGCGTAAAGGACTTGCCGGGCGTTCGTTACCACATCATCCGCGGCGTTCTCGATACCCAGGGTGTCAAGAACCGTAAGCAGCGTCGCTCCAAGTACGGCGCGAAGCGTCCGAAGTAATCTTCGGTCAACAAAACCTATTTGGCGCTGCGCGAGGTTCTCCGCGTGATAAAGCGCCCGCAACAATTGAGAGACGGAACGTATGTCCAGACGTCATAGTGCAGAGAAGCGTGAGATCAACCCGGACCCGAAGTTCGGTGATCTGGTCGTCACGAAGTTCATGAATGCCATCATGCTTCATGGCAAGAAGTCGGTTGCTGAAAGCATCGTTTACGGTGCCTTCGATAGCGTGCAGGCAAAGGCAAAGTCCGAGCCGCTGGCGATCTTCCATCAGGCGCTCGAGAATATCGCGCCGCATGTTGAAGTACGCTCGCGCCGCGTTGGTGGTGCTACCTACCAGGTCCCGGTCGACGTTCGTCCGGAGCGCCGTCAGGCACTCGCTATTCGCTGGCTGATCACTGCTGCCCGCAAGCGCAACGAGACCACCATGGTTGACCGCCTGTCCGGTGAACTGATGGATGCCTCGAACAACCGTGGTTCCGCTGTCAAGAAGCGCGAAGATACGCATAAGATGGCTGACGCCAACCGCGCCTTCTCGCACTACCGCTGGTAATCTTAACCGATCGAATTTCGAAAGGCAGTCATTATGGCTCGCGAATATAAAATCGAAGACTACCGCAACTTCGGTATCATGGCGCATATCGACGCCGGCAAGACCACGACCACCGAGCGTATTCTCTATTACACCGGCAAGTCGCACAAGATCGGTGAAGTTCATGACGGCGCTGCCACCATGGACTGGATGGAGCAGGAGCAGGAGCGTGGCATCACGATCACCTCCGCTGCCACCACGACCTTCTGGAAGGGTCGCGACGGCAAGATGCGCCGCTTCAACATCATCGACACCCCCGGCCACGTTGACTTCACCATCGAAGTCGAACGTTCGCTGCGCGTGCTCGACGGTGCGGTTGCTCTTCTCGATGCCAACGCCGGCGTAGAGCCGCAGACGGAAACCGTCTGGCGTCAGGCTGAGAAGTACAACGTTCCGCGCATGATCTTCTGCAACAAGATGGACAAGACCGGTGCGGACTTCTACCGCTCGGTCGAGATGATCAAGACCCGTCTTGGCGCCATCGCAGTCGTCATGCAGCTCCCGATCGGTGCAGAAACCGAATTCAAGGGCGTTGTCGACCTGGTTGAGATGAACGCTCTCGTATGGCGCGACGAATCGCTCGGCGCTGCATGGGACGTTGTCGAGATCCCGGACGACCTGAAGGAAAAGGCTGCCGAATATCGCGAGAAGATGATCGAACAGGTCGTCGAAATCGACGAAGAGGCAATGGAAGCCTACCTGAACGGCGACATGCCGGACAATGACAAGATCCGTGAACTGGTTCGCCGCGGCACGATCGACGTCAAGTTCCACCCGATGTTCTGCGGCACCGCGTTCAAGAACAAGGGCGTTCAGCCGCTGCTCGACGCTGTTGTCGACTACCTGCCGTCGCCGATGGACATCCCCGCGATCAAGGGCATCGACTTCAAGACCGAAGCCGAAATCGAGCGTCACGCTGACGACTCGGAGCCGCTTTCGATGCTGGCGTTCAAGATCATGAACGACCCCTTCGTCGGTTCGCTCACCTTCGCACGTATCTATTCGGGCAAGCTCGAAAAGGGTTCGTCTGTCATCAACACGGTCAAGGACAAGCGCGAGCGTGTCGGCCGTATGCTGCAGATGCACTCCAACAGCCGTGAAGACATCGAAGAAGCCTTTGCAGGCGACATCGTTGCTCTGGCTGGCCTCAAGGAAACCACCACTGGCGATACGCTCTGCGATCCGCTGAAGCCGGTTATCCTCGAGCGGATGGAATTCCCCGAGCCGGTCATCCAGATCGCGATCGAGCCGAAGTCCAAGGGCGACCAGGAAAAGATGGGCCTCGCGCTCAACCGTCTGGCTGCTGAAGATCCGTCGTTCCGCGTCAAGACTGACCAGGAATCGGGTCAGACGATCATCGCCGGCATGGGCGAACTTCACCTCGACATTCTCGTTGACCGTATGCGTCGCGAGTTCAAGGTTGAAGCCAACGTCGGTGCTCCGCAGGTTGCCTACCGCGAAACCATCACGCGTCAGCACGAAGAAGACTACACGCACAAGAAGCAGTCCGGTGGTACCGGTCAGTTCGCGCGCGTCAAGATCGTCTTCGAACCGAACCCGGATGGCGAAGACTTCCTGTTCGAATCCAAGATCGTCGGCGGTGCTGTTCCGAAGGAATACATCCCGGGCGTTCAGAAGGGTATCGAGAGCGTTCTGTCTTCGGGTCCGCTGGCTGGCTTCCCGATGCTGGGCGTCAAGGCGACCCTCATCGACGGCGCCTTCCACGACGTCGACTCGTCGGTTCTCGCCTTCGAAATCGCATCGCGTGCCTGCTTCCGTGAAGCAGCAAAGAAGGCTGGTGCACAGCTTCTAGAGCCGATGATGAAGGTCGAAGTCGTAACGCCGGAAGACTATGTCGGTGACGTTATCGGCGACCTGAACTCGCGTCGTGGCCAGATCCAGGGCCAGGAACAGCGCGGCATCGCTATCGTCATCAACGCACACGTTCCGCTTGCGAACATGTTCAAGTACGTCGACAACCTGCGCTCCATGTCGCAGGGCCGCGCGCAGTACTCGATGACCTTCGATCACTACGCACCGGTTCCGTCGAACGTCGCGACCGAAATCCAGGCTAAGTATTCCGGTCAGAAGTAATCGGAATACGACACCAGACTACGCCCCGGTCTCAAAGCCGGGGCGATCAAACAAGAATTAGGACCTGAAACGGTCCACATAAAATGGAGAGCCTGCAATGGCAAAGAGCAAGTTTGAGCGTAACAAGCCGCACGTGAACATCGGCACGATCGGCCACGTCGACCACGGCAAGACGTCTCTGACGGCAGCGATCACGAAGTATTTCGGCGAGTTCAAGGCGTACGACCAGATCGACGCTGCACCGGAAGAAAAGGCACGCGGCATCACCATCTCGACGGCACACGTTGAGTATGAGACGCCGAACCGCCACTACGCGCACGTCGACTGCCCCGGCCACGCCGACTACGTCAAGAACATGATCACCGGTGCAGCGCAGATGGACGGCGCGATCCTGGTTTGCTCGGCTGCCGACGGCCCGATGCCGCAGACCCGCGAGCACATCCTGCTTGCTCGTCAGGTTGGCGTTCCGGCTCTGGTCGTGTTCCTCAACAAGGTCGACCAGGTCGACGACGAAGAGCTGCTGGAACTCGTGGAAATGGAAGTTCGCGAACTTCTGTCGTCCTACGACTTCCCGGGCGACGACGTTCCGGTTGTCAAGGGTTCGGCTCTGGCCGCTCTGAACGATTCGGACAAGAAGATCGGTGAAGACGCGATCCGCGAGCTGATGGCTCAGGTCGACGCCTACATCCCGACGCCTGAGCGTCCGATCGACCAGCCGTTCCTGATGCCGATCGAAGACGTGTTCTCGATCTCGGGTCGTGGTACTGTTGTGACCGGCCGCGTCGAGCGTGGTATCGTCAAGGTTGGCGAAGAAGTCGAAATCGTCGGCATCCGCGACACGACCAAGACGACGGTTACCGGCGTTGAAATGTTCCGCAAGCTGCTCGACCAGGGCCAGGCCGGCGACAACGTCGGCGCGCTGATCCGTGGCGTACAGCGTGACGGCGTCGAGCGTGGTCAGATCCTGTGCAAGCCGGGTTCGGTCAAGCCGCACAAGAAGTTCATGGCAGAAGCCTACATCCTGACGAAGGAAGAAGGCGGCCGTCATACTCCGTTCTTCACCAACTACCGTCCGCAGTTCTACTTCCGCACGACGGACGTGACCGGTATCGTTTCGCTGCCGGAAGGCACGGAAATGGTTATGCCGGGCGACAACGTCACGGTTGCTGTTGAGCTGATCGTTCCGATCGCGATGGAAGAAAAGCTGCGCTTCGCTATCCGCGAAGGCGGCCGTACCGTCGGCGCCGGCATCGTTGCCTCGATCGTAGAATAAGACAGGTAAGGGCGCCGCTCGCGGCGCCCTTATCCCTTTATTCATGCTTTTTTCATGCGCAAACGGGGTAGACCCTTGCGTATGACATAAAAATGTAGCAGATGGCGCGTGAGCGCAGTGAAAAGCGGCTTTGGCCAGCGAATCGTCTGCTGCAAATCAATATAAAGGTGGGTCCTTTGGGCCCGAAGACTGGAAAGAGCCACGGTTCGCCGGGGTCTCTCTCGATCTTTGACACCGGTGGTCCCGCCTTTAGGTACGAAGAACCTGTGTTCCGTTTTTTCGGTGCACGGATAACTAGATAACAAGGATAACGTCGAATGAACGGCCAAAATATCCGCATTCGCCTTAAGGCATTCGATCACCGTATTCTCGACGCTTCTACGCGCGAGATCGTGTCGACGGCGAAGCGCACCGGAGCTAGCGTCCGGGGCCCCGTTCCGCTTCCGACTCGAATCGAGAAGTTTACGGTCAACCGGTCTCCCCACGTCGATAAGAAAAGCCGCGAGCAGTTCGAAATGCGCACGCATAAGCGCTTGCTCGACATCGTCGATCCGACGCCCCAGACAGTCGATGCTCTGATGAAGCTCGACCTCGCCGCTGGTGTCGACGTGGAAATCAAGCTCTGAGGCCAGGTCTCGGGTTGAGTGAGAAGGATTGAACCGATGCGTTCAGGTGTAATTGCACAGAAGCTTGGGATGACCCGCGTCTACAACGACGCCGGCGAGCATATCCCGGTAACGGTACTGCGCATGGAAAACTGCCAGGTGGTAGCCCAGCGTACCGATGAAAAGAATGGCTATACGGCTGTCCAGCTTGGTGCTGGTACTGCCAAGGTCAAGAATACGAGCAAGGCTCTGCGCGGTCATTTTGCCGTTGCTGAAGTCGAGCCGAAGGCGAAGCTCGTAGAGTTTCGCGTTTCCAGCGACAACCTTATCGAAGTTGGTCAGTCTCTGACCCCGAGCCACTTCTCGGCCGGCCAGCTGGTCGACGTGACCGGCACCTCGATCGGTAAGGGTTTTGCTGGCGCCATGAAGCGCCATAACTTCGGCGGTCTTCGCGCCACGCACGGTGTGTCCGTTTCGCACCGTTCGCACGGTTCTACTGGTAACAACCAGGATCCGGGCAAGGTCTGGAAGGGCAAGCGCATGGCTGGTCACATGGGTTCGACCCGCGTAACCACGCAGAATCTGGAAGTTGTATCCACCGACGAAGATCGTGGTTTGATCCTCGTAAAGGGTGCCGTTCCCGGTTCGAAGGGCGCTTGGATCATCGTCCGCGATGCCGTCAAGTCGGCCGCGAAGTAAGGGAGCCAAGCAAATGGAATTCAACGTCAAGACCCTCGAGGGAAAAGACGCCGGCAAGGTTTCCCTGTCCGACGCGATCTTCGGCCTCGACCCGCGCGAGGACATCCTCGCCCGTATGGTTCGCTACCAGCTTGCCAAGAAGCAGCAGGGCACACACAAGACGCTGACACGTGCGGAAGTTTCCCGCACCGGCGCCAAGATGTTCAAGCAGAAGGGTACGGGCCGCGCTCGTCACCATTCGGCTCGCGCTCCGCAGTTCCGTGGTGGTGGCAAGGCTCACGGCCCGGTTACCCGCAGCCATGCATTCGACCTTCCCAAGAAGGTTCGTGCGCTTGCTCTGCGTCACGCCCTGTCGGCCAAGCTGAAGTCTGAAGATCTGATCGTTATCGATGACTTGGTTGCTGCTGAAGCAAAGACCAAGGGTCTGGTCGGTACGTTCGCTTCGCTCGGCCTGACCAACGTGCTGTTCATCGGCGGTGCCGAACTCGACAGCAACTTCAAGCTCGCTGCCCAGAACATCCCGAACGTGGACGTTCTTCCGGTACAGGGCATCAATGTTTACGACATCCTGCGTCGCGGCAAGCTCGTGCTTTCCAAGGCTGCGGTTGAAGCCCTCGAGGAGCGTTTCAAGTGATCGACATTCGCCACTACGACGTGATCGTCTCTCCGTCGATCACCGAAAAGTCGACACTGGTATCCGAACAGAACCAGGTCGTCTTCAACGTCGCCAAGACCGCTTCCAAGCCTGAAATCAAGGCTGCCATCGAAGCTCTCTTCGGCGTCAAGGTCACTGCCGTCAATACGCTGGTCCGCAAGGGCAAGACGAAGCGCTTCCGCGGCTTCGTCGGCAAGCAGAAGGACGTCAAGAAGGCTATCGTCACGCTCGCCGAAGGCCAGTCCATCGACGTGTCCACGGGCCTCTGAGGGAATTAGATCATGGCATTGAAAAGCTACAATCCGACGACCCCTAGCCAGCGCCAGCTGGTTATCGTCGACCGCTCGGGCCTCTGGAAGGGCAAGCCGGTCAAGGCGCTTACGCAAGGTCTCTCCAAGAGCGGCGGTCGTAACAACAACGGCCGCATCACCGCCCGCTTCATCGGCGGCGGTCACAAGCGTACCTATCGCCTGGTTGACTTCAAGCGTCGCAAGTTCGACATCGAAGGCACCGTCGAGCGTCTGGAATACGACCCGAACCGTACCGCGTTCATCGCGCTCATCACCTACACGGATGGTGAGCAGGCTTACATCCTTGCTCCGCAGCGTCTTGCTGCCGGCGACAAGGTCATTGCCTCCACCAAGGCAGTGGACGTAAAGCCCGGCAACACGATGCCGCTGCAGTACATCCCGGTCGGCTCCATCGTCCACAACGTGGAAATGAAGCCTGGCAAGGGTGGGCAGATTGCTCGTTCGGCTGGCACCTACGTGCAGCTCGTCGGCCGCGATGCCGGCATGGCGATCCTGCGTCTGAACTCCGGTGAACAGCGCCTCGTACCGGCTTCGTGCCTTGGTACAGTCGGTGCCGTATCCAACCCGGATCACGGCAACATCAACGACGGCAAGGCTGGTCGTACCGTATGGCGTGGCAAGCGTCCGCATAACCGCGGCGTCGTCATGAACCCGGTCGATCACCCGCACGGCGGTGGTGAAGGCCGTACCTCTGGTGGTCGCCATCCGGTGAGCCCATGGGGTAAGCCGACCAAGGGCAAGCGCACGCGTTCGAACAAGTCGACCGACAAGTTCATCATGCGTTCGCGCCACCAGCGCAAGAAGTAAGAGGGAAGTCAAAAAATGGCTCGTTCAGTATGGAAAGGTCCGTTTGTTGACGGCTATCTTCTCAAGAAGGCTGAGAAGGTGCGCGAAGGCGGACGTGCAGAAGTTATCAAGATCTGGAGCCGTCGCTCCACGATCCTGCCCCAGTTTGTTGGCCTGACGTTCGGCGTCTACAACGGCAGCAAGCACATTCCGGTCAATGTCAACGAAGACATGGTCGGTCACAAGTTCGGTGAATTCTCTCCGACCCGGACCTATTACGGTCACGGTGCGGACAAGAAGGCGAAGAGGAAGTAACCATGGCGAAGGCTAAGACCGAACGCCGGCTGAAGGACAACGAAGCACAGGCAGTAGCCCGCACGCTTCGCGTCAGCCCGCAGAAGCTCAACCTCGTCGCTGCCATGATCCGTGGCAAGAAGGTTGAACGCGCCCTGGCAGAACTGGAATTTTCGCGCAAGCGCATTTCCGGTTCGGTGAAGAAGACTCTCGAGTCTGCTATCGCCAACGCCGAGAATAACCATGACCTCGACGTCGACAGCCTGATCGTGGCGGAAGCCTACGTCGGCAAGTCGATCACCATGAAGCGTTTCCACGCTCGTGGTCGCGGCCGCGCCTCGCGCATCGAAAAGCCGTTCGCGCATCTGACGATCGTCGTTCGCGAAGTCGAGGAAAAAGGGGAGGCCGCATAATGGGTCAGAAAATCAATCCTATCGGTTTCCGCCTCGGCATTAACCGTACCTGGGACAGCCGTTGGTTCGCCGACAACGCCGAATACGGCCAGCTGCTCCATGAAGACCTGAAGATCCGCGCTTACCTGATGTCCGAGCTGAAGCAGGCCGGCATCGCCAAGGTGGTTATCGAGCGTCCGCACAAGAAGTGCCGCGTCACGATCCACTCGGCTCGCCCGGGTCTGATCATCGGCAAGAAGGGTGCAGACATCGAGAAGCTTCGCAAGAAGATCTCGACCATGACCTCTTCGGAAACGCACCTCAACATCGTTGAAGTGCGCAAGCCGGAAATCGATGCCACGCTGGTCGGTCAGTCGATCGCCCAGCAGCTCGAGCGCCGCGTGGCTTTCCGCCGTGCGATGAAGCGTGCCGTTCAGTCGGCCATGCGTCTCGGCGCCGAAGGCATCAAGATCACCTGCGCAGGCCGTCTCGGCGGTGCTGAAATCGCTCGTACCGAATGGTACCGCGAAGGCCGCGTGCCGCTTCACACCCTGCGTGCAGACATCGACTACGGTACGGCTGAAGCCTCTACCGCATTCGGCATCTGCGGCATCAAGGTCTGGATCTTCAAGGGCGAAATCCTTGAGCACGATCCGATGGCTTCCGAACGTCGTGGCCTTGAAGGCGACGCACAGGGTCCGGCAAGCCGCGAACGCAACGATCGCGGCGGTCGCCGCGAACGCGAAAACGCTTGATTAGCGCTGGCGAAAGATAAGCTCGGAGAAGTAAGAAAATGTTGCAGCCAAAGCGTACCAAGTTCCGCAAGCAGTTCAAGGGCCGCATCAAGGGCGTTGCCAAGGGCGGCTTCGACCTGGCATTCGGCGAATTCGGCCTGAAGGCTCAGGAACCGAACCGCGTGAACGCTCGCGAGATCGAAGCGGCTCGCCGCGCGATCACCCGTTACATGAAGCGCGCGGGCCGTGTATGGATCCGCGTCTTCCCTGACGTCCCGGTTACTGCCAAGCCCACCGAAGTTCGTATGGGTAAGGGTAAGGGTTCTGTTGAATACTGGGCTTGCAAGGTCAAGCCTGGTCGTATCATGTTCGAGATCGACGGCGTTTCGGAAGAAATCGCGCGCGAGGCCCTGCGCCTCGGCTCTGCCAAGCTCTCGGTCACGACGCGCTTTGTTCAGCGCATCGCAGAGTAAGGAGAGGCACGATGAAAGCCGAAGAAGTACGCGGCCTGACGGCCGATCAGCTCAAGGATAAGCTTGCTGACCTGAAGAAAGAGCAGTTCAATCTGCGCTTCCAGAAGGCCACCAACCAGCTTGAGAAGAGCTCCCGCATCAACGAAGTCCGCAAGGACATCGCTCGCGTGAAGACCATTGCCCGCCAGAAGGCGGCAGAAGCCAAGGCCTAAGGAAGAATAATATGCCAAAACGCATTCTGCAGGGCGTAGTCGTTTCCGACAAGAACGAGAAGACCGTTGTTGTCCGCGTCGAGCGCCGATTCGCTCATCCGCTGCTTCAGAAGACGGTTCGCCGTTCGAAGAAGTACAAGGCGCATGACGAAACCAACCAGTACAAGATTGGTGATGTCGTTTCCATCGAGGAATGCGCACCGATCTCCAAGGACAAGACCTGGAAAGTTGTTTCTGCCCAGGCTTAAGCCCACAGAATTGCGGCAGGCCCTTGCGTCTGCCGCAGAAATCTGTATGAAGCAGCCCATCGGCTGAGAACGCCCGGTTTACGGGCGTTCTTTTTGCTTTGCAGCGCAGGGAAGGTCCCGTTGGGGAAACCACCTTGGCAAGACCCAACCCGCGCGAAATAAAATATGTCCATGGCCGGAATAGGGGGCTCTATGCCCAACCGTTTCGGTCCTTACGAGAAGGCGACCTGACATGATTCAGATGCAAACAAACCTCGACGTGGCGGATAATTCCGGCGCACGTCGTGTCATGTGCATCAAGGTGCTGGGCGGCTCCAAGCGCAAGTATGCTTCGGTCGGCGACATTATCGTCGTTTCGATCAAGGAAGCCATCCCGCGCGGCCGCGTGAAGAAGGGCGATGTGATGAAGGCGGTGGTCGTTCGTACCGCCAAGGACATCCGTCGCGCCGACGGCAGCGTCATCCGCTTCGATAACAACGCAGCGGTCCTCATCGACAACAAAAAAGAGCCGATCGGCACCCGTATCTTCGGACCGGTTCCGCGCGAACTTCGCGCCAAGAACCACATGAAGATCATCTCGCTGGCTCCCGAAGTACTGTAAGGAGCGAGAACCATGCAGAAGATCAAGAAGGGCGACAACGTCGTCGTACTCACCGGCAAGGACAAGGGCCGTACCGGTGAAGTCCTCCAGGTTCTGCCGAAGGAAGACCGTGCGGTCGTCGGCGGCATCAACATGGTGAAGCGTCACCAGCGTCAGACACAGACGCAGGAAGCTGGCATCATCAACAAAGAAGCATCGATCCACCTGTCTAACATCGCGATCGTCGCGAAAGACGGCAAGCCGACCCGCGTTGGTTTCTCCGTCGTCGACGGCAAGAAGGTTCGTGTGGCCAAGCGTACGGGAGATGTGATCGATGGCTGAGTCCAAGTACGAGCCGCGGCTCAAGACCGAATACGTTTCCCGCATCCGCGCAGCGCTGCAGGAACAGTTCTCGTTCGCCAATGAAATGATGATCCCCAAGCTGGACAAGATCGTCATCAACATGGGCGTTGGTGAAGCAACTGCCGATTCGAAGAAGCCCACCGTGGCTGCTGCCGATCTGGCTGCTATCGCCGGCCAGAAGCCGGTCATCACCAAGGCTCGCAACTCTATCGCCGGCTTCAAGGTCCGCGAGCAGATGCCGATCGGCGCGAAGGTTACCCTGCGCGGCGCCCGCATGTACGAGTTCGTAGATCGCCTGGTCAACATCGCGCTTCCGCGCGTTCGCGACTTCCGCGGCCTGAACCCGAAGTCCTTTGACGGTCGTGGCAACTTCGCCATGGGCTTGAAGGAGCACATTGTGTTCCCGGAGATCAACTACGACAAGGTTGATCAGATGTGGGGCATGGACATCATCGTTTGCACGACGGCTACCAGCGACGACGAAGCACGGGCTCTTCTGAAAGAGTTCAACTTCCCGTTCCGCCAGTAACCGTAACGACAAGCGTTTTAAAGGAACTACGATATGGCGAAAACCAGCGCAGTTGAAAAGAACAAGCGCCGCCGCAAGACGGTTGCCGCACACGCTGAGAAGCGTGCTGCTCTGAAGGCGACCATCATGAACCAGGCACTGCCCATCGAAGAGCGCTTCAAGGCTTCTGTCAAGCTCGCTTCTCTGCCGCGTGATGGCTCGAAAACGCGTATCCGCAACCGTTGTGAAGTCACCGGTCGCCCGCGCGCTTTCTACCGCAAGCTCGGAATGTCGCGTATCGCGCTTCGTGAGCTTGGTAATTCCGGCAAGGTGCCGGGCATTGTTAAGTCGAGCTGGTAAGGAGATCGTTAGATGACCATGACTGATCCCTTGGGCGATATGCTCACCCGCATCCGCAACGGCGCTGCCCGTCGCAAGAACACCGTTTCGACGCCTGCTTCCAAGCTGCGCGCTCGCGTTCTCGATGTTCTGCAGGCTGAAGGCTACATCCGCGGTTATTCGGAAATTGATTTTGGTAACGGCAAGGCCGAGATCGAAATCGAACTCAAGTACTACGAAGGCGCGTCCGTGATCCGTAAGATCGGCCGCGTTTCGAAGCCGGGCCGCCGAGTTTATGTCTCGGTTAAGTCCATCCCGCAGGTCTCGAACGGCCTCGGTATCACCATCCTTTCGACACCGAAGGGCGTGATGGCCGATCACCAGGCGCGCGAGCAGAACGTAGGCGGCGAGGTTCTTTGCTCGGTCTTCTAAGACTGGGCAAGGATCTCCATAACGGACAGACAGGATAACATAATGTCTCGTATCGGTAAAAAGCCCGTTCCGGTTCCTGCAGGCGTAACGGCTTCGGTCGACGGCCAGAAGATCACCGCAAAGGGCCCGAAGGGCGAACTTTTCTTCGTTGCTAACGACGAAGTCAAAGTTGAATACAACGAAAACGCTGTTTCGGTGACCCCGGTCAACGATTCCAAGGATGCTCGTTCGAAGTGGGGCATGTCCCGCACGATGATCGAGAACATCTTCAAGGGCGTTAAGGACGGTTACGAGCGCAAGCTCGAAATCAACGGCGTCGGTTACCGCGCGGCTCTGCAGGGCAAGAACCTGCAGCTGCAGCTCGGTTTCTCTCACGATGTTGTCTATGAAGCCCCTGAGGGCATCACCATTGCCGTGCCGAAGCCGACGGAAATCGTCGTCTCCGGCATCAATAAGCAGCAGGTCGGTCAGGTTGCAGCGGAAATCCGCGAATACCGCGGTCCCGAGCCCTACAAGGGCAAAGGCGTCAAGTACGCTGGGGAACGGATCGTCCGCAAGGAAGGCAAGAAGAAGTAAGGACGAGCGATCATGGCTACCAGAAAAGAAGCACTCACAAAGCGTGCGAGCCGTGTTCGCCGCCAGATCAAGAAGGTCGCAAACGGCCGTCCGCGTCTGTCGGTTCACCGCTCGTCCAAGAACATCTACGTACAGGTCATCGACGATGTGGCCGGCCGCACTCTTGCAGCCGCTTCCACGCTCGACGTCGATCTGCGCAAGTCGCTGAAGACCGGTGCGGACGTTGCAGCAGCTGCTGCCGTCGGCAAGCTGGTTGCAGAGCGCGCCTCCAAGGCCGGCGTGACGGAAGTCGTGTTCGATCGCGGCGCCTTCATCTACCATGGCCGCATCAAGGCACTTGCTGAAGCTGCCCGCGAAGGCGGTCTGAGCTTCTAAGAAATTTTCGCCCGGTCTCACCCAATAGGGGAGGCCGGGCGAAATGCGGTTTCTCCGCAGCCCCCGGCCGATCTTGAGAAAGAGGGGACGGGTTATCTTTAACCTGCCGTTCCACCCGCAAAAGAAAAAGGAAAAGGACAATGGCACAGGAAAGAAAGGGCCGTGACGATCGTCAGGGCCGTGAAGAGCGCGATAGCGAATTCGTCGACAAGTTGGTCGCGATCAACCGCGTCGCCAAGGTCGTCAAGGGCGGCCGTCGCTTCGGTTTTGCTGCTCTCGTCGTCGTCGGCGACCAGAAGGGCCGCGTTGGCTTCGGCCATGGCAAGGCTCGTGAAGTGCCGGAAGCTATCCGCAAGGCAACTGAATCTGCCAAGCGCGATCTGATCTTCGTACCGCTGCGTGACGGCCGTACGCTGCATCACGACGTCAACGGTCGCCATGGCGCCGGCAAGGTTCTGCTTCGTGCAGCCAAGGCTGGTACCGGCATCATCGCCGGTGGCCCGATGCGCGCCGTTTTCGAAACTCTCGGCATGCACGACGTTGTTGCAAAGTCGACCGGTTCGTCGAACCCGTACAACATGATCCGTGCGACGTTCGATGCCCTCAAGCACCAGGTGCATCCGAAGGATGTGGCAGCTCAGCGTGGCCTTAAGTATGCCACACTGCAGGCTCGTCGCGCCGCTTCCGGCAATGCGTCGGAAGAATAAGAGGAGTCTGACACATGGCTAAGGCTACGAAGAAGACTGAAGCAAAGACGGTTACGATCGAACAGATCGGATCGCCTATTCGCCGTCCGGCCGTTCAGCGTGCAACGCTGGTTGGTCTGGGCCTCAACAAGATGCACCGGGTTCGCACGCTGGAAGACACTCCTTCCGTTCGTGGCATGATCCGGGCCGTCCAGCATCTCGTCCGCGTCGTCGACGAGAAGTGAGGGTTTGATCATGAAACTGAATGAGATCAAGGACAACGAAGGCGCCTCCAAGGACCGTATCCGCGTAGGTCGCGGTATCGGTTCGGGCAAGGGCAAGACCGGTGGTCGCGGCGTCAAGGGTCAGAAGGCCCGTTCCGGCGTTGCCATCAACGGCTTCGAAGGCGGTCAGATGCCTATCTACCGTCGTCTGCCAAAGCGTGGCTTCAACAACATCTTCTCGTCTGACTTCGCAACCGTTTCGGTTGGCCGTATTCAGGCTGCGATCGATGCCAAGAAGCTCGACCCGAAGGCAACGATCGATGCTGCAGCCCTCAAGGCTGCCGGCGTCATCCGTCGCCTCAAGGACGGCGTTCGCGTCCTGTCCGACGGCGAACTGACGGTAAAGGTTTCGATCGAAGCCGCCGGCGCCTCCAAGGCTGCTGTCGAGAAGATCGAAAAGGCTGGTGGCTCGATCAAGCTTCCGGCTGTCGAAACTGCCGCAGAGTAAAACCTTTGAAATCGCCCGGAGTGAGCTTCACACCGGGCGATTTTATGTCCATATGTGAGCCTCACGATCCCAGGGCAGTCCGGCCGGTCAGCTTACCGGGATCAAACGGAAAAGCGGGTGAGGCAGGCGATTGCTGATTGCAGTTCGCGCCCCCGAATTTCTGAAAAACAGAATCAAGACTAGGTTCCGGTTTGGCGTTTTGCTGCCGGGGACAGGGTCGGGCGGAGAATTCCATGGCTTCAGCAGCTGAACAACTGGCCTCAAATCTGAATTTTTCGACTTTCGCCAAGGCGGAAGATCTCAAGAAGCGCCTGTGGTTTACGCTGGCAGCCCTTCTTGTGTACCGTCTGGGTACGCATATTCCGCTTCCGGGTCTGAACCCCGAGGCTTATGCCGCAGCCTTCCGCGGTCAGTCGGGTGGTATTCTCGGCCTCTTCAACATGTTTTCGGGCGGCGCCGTCGAGCGTATGGCGATCTTCGCGCTCGGCATCATGCCTTACATCTCCGCATCGATCATCGTGCAGCTGATGACCTCGGTCGTTCCCTCGCTTGAAAACCTGAAGAAGGAAGGCGAGCAGGGCCGCAAGATCATTAACCAGTACACCCGTTACGGCACCGTTCTTCTCGGCACGCTGCAGGCCTATGGCATTGCTGTCGGCCTCGAAAGCGGGCAGGGGCTTGTTATCGATCCGGGCTGGTTCTTCCGAATCGCCACCGTCGTGACGCTGCTTGGCGGCACCATGTTCCTGATGTGGCTGGGTGAGCAGATCACCTCGCGCGGTCTCGGCAACGGTATCTCGCTGATCATCTTCGCCGGTATTGCCGCAGGCCTGCCGAGCGCTCTTGCCAACACGCTGGAACTTGGCCGCACGGGCGCGCTGAACACGGGCCTCATTCTGCTGGTCGTCCTCGTTGCCATCGGCGTCATAGCTCTGATCGTTTTCGTCGAGCGTGCGCAGCGTCGCCTTCTGATCCAGTATCCGAAGCGTCAGGTCGGCAATCGCATGTTCCAGGGCGACACGTCGCACCTGCCGCTGAAGCTCAACACTTCGGGTGTCATTCCGGCAATCTTCGCTTCCTCTTTGCTGCTTCTGCCGGCAACGGCTGCTGGCTTTGCCAGCAACAACCAGCTGCCTGAATGGGCAACCATGGTTATCTCGGCGCTCGGCCACGGCCAGCCAGTGTTCATGCTTCTGTATGGCCTGCTGATCGCCTTCTTCGCCTTCTTCTACACGGCCATCGTCTTCAATCCCAAGGAGACGGCGGACAACCTGAAGAAACATGGTGGCTTCATTCCGGGCATTCGTCCGGGTGATCGCACCGCTGAATATATTGACTACGTGCTTACCCGCATCACGGTTATCGGCGCTATTTATCTTGTCTTCGTCTGCACTCTGCCTGAGCTTCTGATTGCCCGCACGGGTATTCCATTAGCCCTTGGTGGTACTTCGCTTTTGATTGTCGTCAGTGTAACCCTTGATACGGTCGCACAGATCCAGGGACACCTCATTGCGCAGCAGTATGAGGGTCTGATCAAGAAGTCGAAACTGCGCGGAGGAAAGAGGGGACGATGAGACTGATCTTTTTGGGACCGCCCGGGGCGGGCAAGGGCACCCAGGCCAAGCTTCTGACCGAGAGATACGGTATTCCGCAGCTCTCCACCGGCGACATGCTTCGTGCCGCCAAGGAAGCCGAAACTGAAATCGGCCTTAAGGCTAAGGCCGTCATGGATGCTGGCCAGCTGGTCTCAGACGAGATCGTCAATGCGATCGTCGCTGAACGCATCGACGCCGAGGACTGTGCCAAGGGCTTTATCCTCGACGGTTATCCGCGCACCGTGCCGCAGGCCGTTGCGCTGGAGAAGATGCTCGAGGACAAGGGCTGCCCGCTGGATACGGTCATCGAGCTGAAGGTCGACGAGAACGCCCTGTTGGGCCGAATCGAAAACCGAGTCGCCGAAACGATCGCCGCAGGCGGCAAGGTTCGTGCAGATGACATGCCGGAAGCTTTCAAGAAGCGTCTGGTCGAATACCGCGAGAAGACTGCTCCGCTATCGGCGCATTATGCTTCGACCGGCCAGTTGAAGACGATCGATGGCATGGCTGACGTAAAGACGGTCACGGCTGAAATCGAAAAGCACCTGTCGGCTCTTTGATCCGTAGGGGACTGTTAAAGAATCTTGGCGGTGCCGGTTGCTTTCAGCCACTGATTCCGCTAAACACCGCGCCAACTCGCGACATTTCTGCGATCGGCGCGGTTTTCCCGTGAGGGAAGCCGGGTCCGATCGTTTTGACATGTTCCGGATCGAAATTGAACTGGTGACCGCTTAAGGTCGCTATCATGAACAAGCACCACTTGCCGGATGGCAACTGGAAAAGGAGAGCAGACGTGGCACGTATCGCTGGCGTCAACATCCCGACTGCGAAGCGCGTTGTTATCGCGCTGACCTACATTCACGGGATTGGTCCGAAGTTCGCGCAGGAAATCATGGAGAAGACTGGTCTTCCCGCCGATAAGCGCGTCCATCAGCTGACGGACTCTGAAGTCCTTCAGATCCGCGAAACCATCGACCGCGACTATCAGGTCGAAGGCGATCTTCGTCGCGAAACTGCGATGAACATCAAGCGCCTCATGGACCTCGGTTGCTACCGTGGCCTGCGTCACCGTCGTGGCCTTCCGGTCCGCGGTCAGCGCACGCACACCAACGCTCGTACCCGCAAGGGTCCGGCGAAGGCGATTGCTGGTAAGAAGAAGTAATCTTCGGGAATCCGGAGTGGGAGGCTGGCTGCTGCCGGCCTCTTTATAATTTGGCCTGTATCCTTGCGATGCAGGCCGGTGGAGCCGCTGGAACTACGGCGGTGAAGAGATCGACGAAAGGAAGATCATGGCCAAGGAAGCCACACGCGTTCGCCGTCGCGAACGTAAAAACATCACGTCGGGCGTTGCCCACGTTAACTCGACTTTCAACAACACGATGATCACCATCACGGACGCACAGGGCAACGCAATTGCTTGGTCGTCTGCTGGTGCAAAGGGCTTCAAGGGTTCGCGTAAGTCGACTCCGTTTGCGGCCCAGATCGCTGCTGAAGACTGCGCCAAGAAGGCTCAGGAACACGGCATGAAGTCGCTTGAAGTCGAAGTTACCGGTCCGGGTTCCGGCCGTGAATCGGCTCTGCGCGCCCTCCAGGCTGCCGGGTTCATGATCACCTCCATTCGCGACGTGACGCCGATCCCGCACAACGGTTGCCGTCCGCGCAAGAAGCGCCGCGTCTGATCGCATTTCGGGGCTGCGTGTGGCGCGGCTTCGTTCAAAGAACTCTGGTATCGCCGCCCGGCCTCACGTTTGAGGTTTGGCGGCTTTGCCTGTATCGCCGACAAGCATCTTGCATCGTTGGTGTTCTCGTGATCGGTTGCCACGATTGGATGGTGGCAGCGTACGGAAGGGAAAAATATGATTCAGAAGAACTGGCAGGAATTGATCAAGCCGAACAAGGTCGATTTCACCTCGTCCGGTCGCACGAAGGTAACGCTGGTCGCCGAGCCGCTTGAACGTGGCTTCGGTCTTACGCTCGGCAACGCCCTGCGTCGCGTTCTCCTGTCGTCTCTGCGTGGTGCTGCTGTCACCGCAGTGCAGATCGACGGCGTCCTGCATGAATTCTCCTCCATCCCCGGCGTTCGGGAAGATGTGACGGATATCGTGCTCAACATCAAAGAAATCGCCATCAAGATGGACGGCGACGATGCCAAGCGCATGGTCGTTCGCAAGCAGGGTCCGGGTTCGGTCACTGCCGGCGACATCCAGACGGTCGGCGATATCGAGATCCTGAACCCTGACCACGTGATCTGCACGCTCGACGAGGGCGCCGAGATCCGCATGGAGTTCACGGTCAACAACGGCAAGGGTTACGTCCCGGCCGATCGCAACCGTGCGGAAGATGCTCCGATCGGCCTTATCCCGGTCGACAGCCTCTACTCGCCGGTGAAGAAGGTATCGTACAAGGTTGAGAACACCCGCGAAGGCCAGGTTCTCGACTATGACAAGCTGACCATGACCATCGAAACCGATGGTTCGGTCACCGGTGAAGATGCCGTCGCATTCGCTGCCCGCATCCTTCAGGACCAGCTGTCGGTCTTCGTCAATTTCGACGAGCCGCAGAAGGAAGCCGAAGAGGAAGCAGTCACCGAGCTGGCATTCAACCCGGCGCTCCTCAAGAAGGTCGACGAACTGGAACTTTCCGTCCGTTCGGCGAACTGCCTGAAGAACGACAACATCGTTTATATCGGCGACCTGATCCAGAAGACCGAAGCAGAAATGCTCCGCACTCCGAACTTTGGTCGCAAGTCGCTCAACGAGATCAAGGAAGTTCTCGCGTCCATGGGCCTCCATCTTGGTATGGAAGTTCCCGCCTGGCCGCCGGAGAACATCGAAGACCTCGCAAAGCGTTACGAAGACCAATACTAACTAGTCAGACTGCAGGCGAATGCCTGCAAGTGAAGGAGACAAATCATGCGCCACGCAAAAGCCGGCCGCAAGCTTAACCGTACTGCCAGCCACCGTAAGGCGATGTTCGCCAACATGGCTGCTTCGCTCATCACGCACGAGCAGATCGTCACCACTCTCCCGAAGGCGAAGGAAATTCGCCCGATCGTCGAGAAGCTGGTAACGCTCGGCAAGCGCGGCGACCTGCACGCTCGTCGTCAGGCCATCTCGCAGATCCAGGACAACGACGCTGTCAAGAAGCTGTTCGATGCCATCGCTTCGCGTTACGCAACCCGCAACGGCGGTTACCTGCGTATCATGAAGGCTGGTTACCGTCAGGGCGACAACGCTCCGATGGCTGTCATCGAGTTCGTTGAACGCGACGTTGATGCCAAGGGCAAGGCCGACAAGGCTCGTGTTGCCGCTGAAGCAGAAGCTGCTGAAGCCGCTTAATTTCGGCTTCGATCTATCCTTTGAAAAGGCCGGGTGGAAACGCCCGGCCTTTTTCATGTCTTGCGGGGAGGGCGCATGGCGACCGACAAAGAGATGTGGAACCGGAGGTGGCGCAGGCTGCTCGTCGTCATCCTCGTGATCATGGCGGGGCTGGCACTCCGGCGCTTCGGATATGATCTCGGACTGTCCTTCCTGGTGGTGAAATATGGTGGCTCCATTCTCTGGGGCGCCATGGTCTTCCTGCTGATCGCTGTTGTCAGCGGTTCACTGAGGATCGTTCGGATGGTCGTCATGGCGCTAGCAATCGCCGCCGCGGTGGAATTCTCCCGGCTATATCACACGCCCGAACTCGACGCGTTTCGCCTGACGCTGGCCGGGAAATTGCTGCTTGGCCGCGTTTTCTCGCTCTGGAATATCCTGGCCTACGCGGTTGGTATCGGATTGGTCGCCGCCGCAGACATTTGTCTTTCGCGATTGACTGTAATCAAAGTCGGCCGGCGGTGATCCCGCTAAGTTGTCTCTTGTCAACACAGTGCGAGGGATGACAATGACTTACGCTCCGATATTCGACCGCGAACCCAGAAATTTGTTTATTCCTGCCCTTGGCGGATTTTACGAACGGATTGCTCAGCCCATGGCCTGGAGCGTGTTCCGTCTGGCAATTGGCGGGATGCTTGCCATCGAGGGATGGGCCAAGATCACGGCGCCGTTCGCGCAAATCGGCTTTGTCGAGAATATCGGCTTCTATCCGGGCTGGCTGTGGTCGCCGCTTCTCGCCGCCGTGCAGTTTTTCGGTGGCATCATGATTGCTCTCGGCCTGTTCACCCGTCCGGCAGCGCTGGCCAATGGTGTCATGTTGGCGATCACGCTGTTCTATCATTTCGCGCATCCATACGGAGATGCATTTCTGACGCAGGCCGGTATCGATGCGCTGAAGGCTGGCGGCGATCTGTTCACCCAGCCGGCAATGGCAAGGCTCGCCGATGGCGGCGCAAAATTCCTGCATCAGGCGCAGGGCAAGGCGGAACAGGCATCGTTGTTCTGGACTGGCGGCGCTTTCATGTTCGCAGCCTTCGGCGGCGGTTATCTGTCGCTCGATCGTCTGCTCTTCAAGAAACAGTTTTAGACATCACGCGAGGTTCAGCGGGAGGGGCGAGGGTCGGACACATCAGGGTCCGGCCCTCATCTGCTTGCGGTAGCGCTTATTCCGGAACGTGGATCTGCCGCTTGATGTGCTTCAGGTGCGCGACGATCGTGAAGGTCATGATGACCAGCATCGACCACGAACTCCACTTGCCGAGATGCACGGTAGACCATGCACCGATCTGGTTCGGATATTGCCAGATACCGACGAGCGTGAAGACGTTTTCGGCAAACCAGATGAAAAAGCCGATCAGAACGAAAGCCAGCAGAAGCGGCATTTTCCGTTCGCGGTCATAAGGGCGGAAGGTGACCGTGGTGCGCGCATAAAGGCCGATCGCGCAGGCTGCGATATACCAGCGATAATCGCCGATATAATGGTGGCTGAAAAAGTTGATATAGACCGCCAGCGCAATCACTGTCGCCATCCAGTAGCTTGGATGATGGTGGATACGCAGGTCGAACAGCCGCCAGGCCTGAATGATGTAACTGCCGATGGCGGCGTACATGAAACCGGAAAACAGCGGTACGCCAAACAGCTTGGTATAGGCGAAATCCGGATAGGACCATGACTGGATGCTGCCTGACGTCTTGAACACTTCCAGCGCAAAACCGACGATGTGAAACAGGCCGATCGCCTTGGCTTCGTCCCAGGTTTCGAGCTTGCTCCAGATCATGAAGATCTGGATGGCGAGTGCGATGATCAGCAGAACGTCGTAGCGCGGCAGGCCAAGCAGTCCTGCTTTCGGCACCAGAAAGATCGAAACGAAAAACAGGCCGGCAAACAGACAGGCCCGCGCTTCCTTGACGCCGAAATAGAGAAACTCGACCATGAACCGGGCAGAACCGCGAAGCTCGCCCCAGGGGCGCAGATCACACAGATAAGTGTCGAGGAAGGACAGTCGTCCGCCGCTCGCTGTCGTGTCTGCTGTCGTCATGCCCCGATCTCCATTCGGCCCGGAATGGAGACTGCGAGATGGGCAAAGTCAAGGCGAGGGCGCGTCAGCGATGTGCTGGCTGTGGGCTATCCACGGACTTGCGCGCCCGCTTCCAGCGCATGATGGGTTTGCGCAGCGGCCGATAGGCAAGAAGCAGGGCAATCGCTGCGATGTGAATGAAGGGCCCGGTGGTGATCGATTTGACGGCGAGGAAATAGTGCAGCGCCCCGCCAAGGGCGATCGGGTAGATCAGGTGATGCATGTCGATCCAGAGCTTGCCGAGACGCCGGATCGAATAGTTGTTGGATGTAACCGCCAGCGGCACCAGCGCCGCAAGGCACACCATGCCGATCGAAATATAGGGACGTTTGAGGATATCCCCCAGGACTGCATGCACATCCATGCCGAGATCGAGCAGCATCCACACCGAAAAATGCATCACGACATAATAGAAGGCGAGGAGACCCAGCGCCCGCCGATAGCGGATCCAGTTGATGCCAACCAGATCGCGCAGCGGCGTCACTGCAAGTGTGGCGATGATGAAGCGCAGCGCCCACAAACCCAGCAGGTGCTCGAATTCCTTGACCGGATTGATGCCGAGGCCGCCCGTTGCGCCAAGATAGAAATACCACGCCGCGGGACAGAGACCGATGACATAGAGCGCCCAGATACTCGGGCCGTGGAACTTGCGCGGCAGGGCGGGAATGACAGACATCAGTAGTTTGCCTTCAGGTCCAGACCGGCATAAAGACCAGCGACGTCATCGGCATAGCCATTGAAGGGCAGGGTTGGCCGCCGCGCCGTCTTGAAGAAACCACCTTCGCCGATGCGCTGCTCGGTCGCCTGGCTCCAGCGCGGGTGATCGACGGCCGGATTGACGTTGGAATAGAACCCGTATTCGCGGGCATTGCTGTTTTTCCAGGTGGTTTCGGGCTGCTTTTCGACAAGCGAAATCCTGACGATCGACTTGATGCTCTTGAAGCCGTATTTCCACGGCACCACCAGTCGGATCGGTGCACCGTTCTGGTTGGGCAGCGTTTCGCCATAAAGACCGACGGCGAGGATGGTCAGCGGATGACGGGCCTCATCGAGGCGCAATCCTTCGACGTAAGGCCAGGGCAGGGGCTGAAAAAGGCCTTTCTGGCCCGGCATTTCTTCCGGCCGCACCACCGTTTCGAAGGAAACATATTTGGCGCTGCCCTGCGGCTCCACCTGATCGAGCAATGCCGCCAGCGGAAAACCGATCCATGGTATCACCATCGACCATCCCTCGACGCAGCGCATGCGATAGGTGCGATCCTCGATCGGCATCTTCAACAGCTCTTCGAGGCCGAATTCCTTCGGTTTGCCGACAAGCCCGTCGACCTTCACCGTCCAGGGCGTCGGCTTGAAGTCGCCGGCATTGTTGGACGGATCGCTCTTGTCCGTCCCGAACTCATAAAAATTGTTGTAGGAGGTCACCGCTTCCTTCGGCGTCAGCTTCTCGTCCAGTGTATAGGGGCCGGGCCTGGCCTGCAGCGGTGCGGCAAACGCGCTGCCTGCGCCAGTCAGGGCAAGGCCGGCAGCGGCCGTACCGAGAAAGCTGCGGCGCGACATGTAGATGCTGCGCGGCGTAATGTCGGATGCGGGAATGTGTGGTGGGCGATAGGCAGCCATGATCGGCCTCCAGCTGAAAACTGTATTCCGTCAATATACGTAGCGCCGGGCGGTTTGGTTTCACAGCACCCAGCGGATGCGAATGAACCACGTTTGCGTGAAGCCTGGGATTGTCCTTGAGGAGACAAATCTCACCGCCGGCATTGCAGGGAACCACAGCAATCCCCATTCATTTATGCAGCAATGGATTTGCTGGAGGCAAAAATGGCCGCACGCACATGGAATGCCGCTGGAAATACCACCGGAGACGATTTCACCGATAGTATCGAGAGACTGCGTCGTCTGCGCAGGCTGTCGGGTATCGCGCGGCTGATGGACACTGCCATCCGCATTCCCGGTACCGGCATCCGCTTTGGCGCAGATTCCGTAATGGGCCTCGTTCCGGTGATCGGTGATGCCGGCGGCGCGTTAATCGGCCTCTACATCGTCAACGAAGCGCGCCGCATGGGTGTGCCCGCCGATAAGCTGGCGCAGATGGTCGGCAATATCGCGCTGGATTCTGTGGTCGGCAGCGTGCCGGTGTTCGGTGATCTGTTCGACGTCTATTTCAAATCCCACCGCCGCAACGTCGATATGATCATGCAGCATTTTGGCGTTATGCCTGATGACTTGCGGCGTTGACCAAGTTCATTTTGCGAACCGTACCGTACCGTACTGTTTTGCCGGTTTCTGGCAGTGACACCCGTTCGCGATTGGAGTAGGAAAACCACAAAAATAGGGCTTTTGCGTCTCTGCCGGGGAGCAGATAGACTGCAGGGTCCGATCGAGTGAGGACACATCCATGCCAGTTTATCGTTCCAGAACCACCACCCACGGCCGCAACATGGCGGGTGCGCGCGGCCTTTGGCGCGCCACCGGCATGAAGGATTCGGATTTCGGCAAGCCGATCATCGCCGTCGTCAATTCCTTCACGCAGTTCGTACCCGGCCACGTCCACCTGAAGGATCTCGGCCAGCTGGTTGCGCGCGAAATCGAGGCGGCCGGCGGTGTTGCCAAGGAATTCAACACCATCGCCGTCGATGACGGCATCGCCATGGGCCATGACGGCATGCTCTATTCGCTGCCATCGCGCGAAATCATCGCCGACTCGGTCGAATACATGGTCAACGCCCATTGCGCCGATGCCATGGTCTGCATCTCCAACTGCGACAAGATCACGCCCGGCATGCTGAACGCTGCCATGCGCCTGAACATTCCGGCAGTCTTCGTCTCCGGCGGCCCTATGGAAGCCGGCAAGGTTGTCATGCACGGCAAGACGGTTGCGCTCGATCTCGTCGATGCCATGGTCGCCGCTGCGGATGACAAGATTTCCGACGAGGACGTGGCTGTCATCGAACGCTCGGCCTGCCCGACCTGCGGTTCCTGCTCCGGCATGTTCACCGCCAACTCGATGAACTGTCTGACCGAGGCGCTCGGCCTGTCCTTGCCCGGAAACGGTTCGACGCTCGCCACCCATTCGGATCGCAGGCGCCTGTTCGTCGAGGCCGGTCACCTGATCGTTGATCTCGCACGCCGTTATTATGAGCAGGAGGACGAAAACGTCCTGCCGCGCAATATCGCCAGCAAGAAAGCTTTCGAGAACGCCATGTCGCTCGATATCGCCATGGGCGGTTCGACCAATACGGTTCTGCACATCCTCGCGGCCGCCTATGAGGGCGGCATCGATTTCGGCATGGAAGAGATCGACAAGCTGTCGCGCAAGGTACCGTGCCTGTCCAAGGTCGCGCCTGCCAAGCAGGACGTCCATATGGAAGACGTGCACCGCGCCGGTGGCATCATGCGTATTCTCGGCGAACTCGATCGCGGTGGCCTGATCAACCGCGATTGCTACACCGTCCACGAGCCGACGCTCGGTGATGCCATCGACCGCTGGGATATCACCCGCACCAATTCCGAGACTGTCCGCACCTTCTTCAAGGCCGCACCGGGCGGCGTGCCGACGCAGGTCGCCTTCTCGCAGTCCTCGCGCTGGGATGATCTCGACGCAGACGGCGAAAAGGGCGTTATCCGCTCGGTCGAACATCCGTTCTCCAAGGACGGCGGTCTGGCTGTTCTCTACGGAAACATCGCGCTCGATGGCTGCATCGTCAAAACCGCCGGTGTCGATGAATCGATCCTGAAATTCACCGGCCCGGCTGTGGTTTTCGAGAGTCAGGACGCTGCCGTGAAGGGCATCCTGAGCAACGAAGTCGTTGCCGGTGACGTCGTCGTCATCCGTTACGAAGGTCCCAAGGGCGGACCGGGCATGCAGGAAATGCTCTATCCGACCAGCTATCTGAAGTCGAAGGGCCTTGGAAAGGCCTGCGCTCTCATCACCGACGGCCGTTTCTCCGGTGGCACGTCGGGCCTGTCGATCGGTCACGCCTCGCCGGAAGCGGCACAGGGCGGCGCCATCGGTCTGGTTCAGCCGGGTGATATGATCGAGATCGACATTCCGAACCGCACGATCAACCTGAAGGTTTCGGACGCCGATCTGGCGGCCCGCCGCCACGAGCAGGAAACGCTCGGCTGGAAGCCGGCAGCGCCGCGCAAGCGCAATGTCACGACGGCGCTGAAGGCTTATGCGGCCTTTGCATCTTCGGCCGACAAGGGCGCAGTGCGGATCTTGCCGGAGTAAGGTTTGCCGATACGGCACTAAGACATCAAAGCCCCGTCAGGTTTCACCGGCGGGGCTTTGTGTTGTGTTTAGGTGGCAGGCTCCGGAGGCAAAAATGTCCGAACTTCATCGCATCACCTTCGATCCGCAAATCTGCGCGGGACGCCCCGCCATTCGCGGCCTGCGGATCCGTGGGAAGGATGTTCTTGAACTGTTGGCGGCCGGTGCAAGTCATGAGGAAATCCTCGAGGATTATCCGCTTCCCGAGGCTGCGGATATTCAGGCCGCCCTTGAATATATCGCCGGCCCTGCCGGTCATACGGTGTCAGGCGTCGCCTGAAACTGCGCTGCATTGATCCGCGCCATTATCTCGGCCATGGCTTCATCATGCGGCACGAGTCTACCGGATTGAAGATCGGAGAGGCCCGCTTCTATGCCGCGAAGGATGTCGGTTTCGTCGTCGACATAGGTGCTAACGGCCCTGCTTGTGGGCTCGCGCGCGGTGTCGTCAGAGCCATCCGGCAGATTATCGAGGGCTGCCATGGTGAACCTCTTCTGATGAACTGAGACAGCTTACCATTCATGGCACCACCACACCACCATCACAGCGGCCGGTTGATCTTCTCGAACGTTTCGCTGAGCTGTTTCAGCCGCCCTACATACGCGGTGCGGATACATTCGATATCACCGCCGCAAGCCTGGCGGCGTTTCAGCCATGTGGCCTGATCGTCCTGCATCTCGCCGCGCGTGCCCATGGCCAGAAGCCCGGTGAGGATCTCGAATGTCGTCACCATCTTCACGTCGGCATCGTTGAGGTCACGGTTTTCGCAGATGGCTTTTTCATCGGCGGCCAGATTCTGGCCGTTGCAGTCGAAACTGGCTGCGGTCGCGGGCAGGGTTGGCAAGGTCAGGCCGAGGAGAAAGGCAGTCAGGGCTGTGGCGGTGATCGTATTCTTCATTCCGGCGTTCCTTGCATGGTGGCGAGCCTTCAGAAGAAATCTGAAAGACCCCAGACAAGCAAAATGAGGCACAAAAGCCAGATGGCAAGGATGGCGATGAGGCCGGAGCGGCTGGTCGGGCGTCCTTCGCGCAAAGCTGCCTGCTCGCGGAACTCGGCCATCAGCGCCTGCGGCACGAGCTTTACCGCCAGCATGATGCCGAGCGGCACCAGGATCACATCATCGAGATAACCGAGGACGGGGATGAAATCCGGGATCAGGTCGATCGGTGACAACGCGTAGGCGGCAACCGCACCTGCCACGAGCTTCGCCGTCAAGGGTACGCGCGATCACGGGCGGCAAACCACAGCACCACGACCTCGCGTTTCAGCCGTTTTGCCCAGTTTTTTGCGCGTGTCAGAAAGTCCATGGTTTCCATTCTTACCTGTCCTATATGTAATCTGAAACCATTCGATTTTCGCGATCTCGTCCGTGATTCGGCCACCTTTGTTTTCCAGCTTCGGCGTCGATATATCGGCCCCGGCTGTTGTGGCCGGACCTTCTGAATAGAGGAACTACATGCTGAACATGCAAAAATGCGTGTCGACCGGCCTTCTGGCTTTAACCCTTCTTCTGCCCGTTGCGGCGCAAGCGCAGGAGAAAACCCTGCCGCAGAGCCGTGAGCAGATGCAGCTTTCGTTCGCGCCGCTGGTCAAGCGCACCGCGGGCGCCGTGGTCAACGTTTATGCCGAACGTGCCGTGCAGCGGAACAATCTGTTTGCCGGCGATCCCTTCTTCGAGCAGTTCTTTGGCCAGCGCATGCCGAACCGCTCGGAAAAGCAGTCGTCGCTCGGCTCCGGCGTCATCCTCTCCGACAACGGTCTCGTGGTCACCAACAACCACGTCATCCAGGGCGCTGACGATATCAAGATCGCGCTGGCCGATGGCCGTGAGTTCCCCTGCGAGGTGATCCTCAAGGACGAGAGCATGGATCTGGCCGTGCTGCGCATCAAGGCGAAGGAAAGCTTTCCGGTTCTCGCCATCGCCAATTCCGATGCCGTCGAGGTCGGTGATCTCGTGCTCGCCATCGGCAATCCGTTCGGCGTCGGCCAGACCGTCACCAGCGGCATCGTTTCGGGCCTTGCCCGCAACCAGGTCACCAATGGCGATTTCGGCTTCTTCATCCAGACGGATGCGTCGATCAACCCCGGCAATTCCGGCGGTGCACTGATGAACACCAATGGCGAGCTGATCGGCATCAACACCGCGATCTTCTCGCGTGGTGGTGGTTCCAACGGCGTCGGTTTTGCCATTCCCGGCAATCTCGTAAAAGTGTTCCTGAAGGCTGCCGAAGAGGGCAAGACCACCTTCGAACGTCCTTATGTCGGCGCGACCTTCATGCCGGTGACTTCCGAGGTTGCTGAAGCGCTTGGCCTGAAAACCGCCCGCGGCGCGCTGGTAACGGCCGTTGTCGAAGGTGGGCCGGCGGACAAGGGTGGCCTGAAGCCGGGTGAAGTCATTACCGCCGTCAACGGCATCCCTGTCGAGCATCCCGATGCCTTGGGTTACCGCCTGACCACGGCCGGTCTCGGCAAGGCTGCGGACCTGACGGTCGCCCAATCGAGCGGTGAGCGCAAGCTGACGATCGCGCTCAACACCGCGCCGGAAACGACGCCACGTGACGAACGCCTGATCGAAGGCCGCAATCCGTTTGCCGGCCTGCGCGTCGCCAATCTGTCGCCGAAACTTGCCGGCGAACTGCAGCTGACCGCCGACAAGACCGGCGTCGTGGTGACCGATATCGCCCGCAACTCTCCTGCTGCCCGCGTCGGCTTCCGGCCGAAGGACATCATCATTTCGCTCAACGGCGATACGGTGAAGACCAGCAAGGAACTCGAAGGCATCCTGAAAGATGCCGATCCGGGTTTCTGGCGTCTTGAGATCGAGCGTGATGGCCAGCGCATCCGCCAGTTCTTCCGCTGATCGATCATGAGCAACGATCTTTTCGCACCGAAAATTCCGGAGGAGGTCGCCAATCGGCGGCCTCTTGCTGATCGGCTGAGACCGAAAACGATCGCTGACGTGACCGGCCAATCGCACCTGACCGGTGAAGACGGCGTGCTTCGCCGCATGATCGACAGCGGTTCGCTGGGTTCGATGATTTTCTGGGGACCTCCCGGCACCGGCAAGACCACTGTTGCAAGGCTTTTGTCCGGTGAGGCGGGTCTGGCCTTCGAGCAGATTTCGGCGATCTTTTCCGGCGTCGCCGATCTCAAGAAGGTTTTTGAGGGCGCCCGGCTGCGCCGCATGGATGGCCGCCAGACGCTGTTGTTCGTCGACGAGATCCATCGCTTCAATCGCGCCCAGCAGGACAGTTTTCTGCCGGTGATGGAAGACGGCACGATCGTGCTGGTCGGCGCCACCACGGAAAATCCGTCCTTCGAACTCAACGCCGCTCTTTTGTCGCGTGCCCGTGTTCTGACCTTCAAAAGCCATGACGAAGAAAGCCTGACCGAACTTTTGGCACGCGCCGAAAAGGTGGAAGACAAGCCGCTGCCGCTCGATGGCAGCGCGCGTGCGGCGCTGGTGCGCATGGCCGATGGCGACGGCCGTGCTGTGCTGACGCTGGCCGAAGAGGTTTGGCGTGCCGCGCGGGCAGGGGAGGTTTTTGACACAGAGAACCTGACCCGCATCGTGCAGCGTCGCGCGCCGGTCTATGACAAGGCGCAGGACGGCCATTACAATCTGATCTCTGCGCTGCATAAATCGGTGCGCGGATCGGACCCGGATGCGGCGCTCTATTATCTCGCCCGTATGTTCGATGCCGGTGAGGACCCGCTTTATCTCGGGCGCCGGCTGGTGCGCATGGCAGTGGAGGATATCGGCCTTGCCGATCCGCAGGCGCTGGTGGTGTGCAATGCCGCCAAGGATGCCTATGACTATCTCGGTTCGCCGGAGGGCGAACTGGCGCTGGCGCAGGCCTGCGTCTATCTCGCCACCGCGCCGAAATCCAACGCCGTCTATACCGCCTTCAAGGCCGCGACGCGGGCGGCGAAGGAAAACGGTTCGCTGCTGCCGCCCAAACATATTCTCAATGCGCCGACCAAGCTGATGAAGGCTGAAGGGTATAACGACGGCTATCGTTACGACCACGACGAGCCGGATGCGTTTTCAGGTCAGGATTATTTTCCGGAAAAGATGGGTCGCCAGACGTTTTACGAGCCGGTCGAGCGCGGCTTTGAGCGGGATATCCGCAAGCGGCTGGACTGGTGGCAAAAACTGCGGCGTGAGCGCGGCGAAGGCTGAGGCGTCAGGACGCCTTGGTCTGACGGCCGGGCGGTGCGACGACCTTGACGGAAGACCCCGCCAGCCCGCCATGACCTTCCTCATCGACAATCAGGTGCCAGTGACCGGCATCCGGAATGATGACCCGTGTCGGTGATTTTTTGGCGATGCCGCCGACATATTTGTAGTCGAGCTTTTCCTTGAAGCGTTGAAAATTCACCGCCGTCATCAGACGCACGTTGTTCACCGCATTCAGCGTCACATCCACGATCGTACCGGCACGCTGTTCACGCAGATCATAATGGGTGAAGCGGAAATTATGGGTCGACATCGTTGCCTCTGCTGCATGCGGTGGTTTAGAGCTATAACACTCGGCCGTTAAGGAAGCGTGGAACCAAATGGCCACTTATCGGTTATCTACACATCGAACACATCAGATAACAGGCGGCATTCCTCCCCTCGGTGTCGCACGATAACAAAAAACATTTTTGACCTCCAAGTCACCTGACCCTCCGCTGTTCCCCTGCCGCGGAGGGTTTTTCTTTGGGCCGCTGTTTGCACTCCATATCAGCGCCTTGTCGGGCTTTCCTGATTCTATCTCACAAGCCGTTGACTCGATTTATCAGGCCTGAACCTCACGGTTCTGCCGGTCGAGTTCGCCGACCAGTGCAAGGATGGTATCGAGCGCCGGCACCGGTGTTTCGGTCATCTGTCCGAGCCGCACCACCATTTCAACCAGCGGGACATATTCCAGCGGTTTCTTTGCAAGGAAATCCTGA
Source organism: Neorhizobium sp. JUb45 (assembly GCF_004343585.1). Taxonomy (GTDB): domain Bacteria; phylum Pseudomonadota; class Alphaproteobacteria; order Rhizobiales; family Rhizobiaceae; genus Neorhizobium. Next base: position 824,934 of record NZ_SLYW01000002.1, read on the forward strand.
AGCATGGAGGTGGGGTGGGGGCCGATCGTCATCGCTTCCTTCAATCGTTCCTCGACCGTCTGCGCCGGCTGGCTGCCGAGGGCGGAAGCGACGGCATACACCTCTTGCATGACGCGGCTCATCAACGCCAGAAGGGCTGGATCGGTAACGATGCGGTCGCTGAGGGCTTTTGTCAGTGCGCTGATCGGATTGAAGGACGCATTGCCCATCAGCTTGCTCCAGATTTCGCCACGGATATCGGCGGTCTGAATGATTTTGACATTGGCCTGCGTCAGGAGATCGGAGATGGCCTGCAGATCAGCCGAAATCTCGCCGGACGGTTCGCCGAGAATGAAACGGCCACGCGCCGGCAGCTGGATGATGCCCGGTTCGACCACTTCGGCGCCCTGATAGGCAACACAGCCGATTACACGTTGTGGACCGACGGCATTCCACAGGCGATCGCCGGGATCGAGTTCCGGCAGGCGATGTTCGGCATGGCCGCTCTTCTCGTCGCGGTGAAAATACCACCACGGAATGCCGTTCAGCACCATCACGACGCGGGTGTGATCGGCCAGCAGATGGGCGATGCCTTCCGCCGCTGCCGGTACCTGATGACCTTTCAGGCCGGTAATGACGAGATCCTGCTTGGGCAGCGTCCTCGGGTCGTCGGTTGCGGTGACGGGAACGATGGTCGGCTTGTCTTCACCGCTCACACGCACTTCCAGGCCGTTCTCACGGATTTTTTGGAGATGCGCACCGCGCGCGATGACGGAAACGGAAACCGTGTCGCCGAGCCCTTCCACAAGTCGTGCCGCCAGTGTGCCACCAAGCGCTCCGGCGCCATAGACGCAGATGTTTTTCAACTCGGTCATGCCTTCATTGCTCCTTCGCTTTCATCAAGCGCCAGATTAGGGGATGGAAACGATTCTACGAGCAAAACCACACTCCGATCCGCATTTTGTTTGGCATCATAAACTTGGCTCACGTTGCGTTGACGTGACGCGACAAAAAAGCCCCGCATCGCTGCGAGGCTTCGTTTTCGTCAGATCGGGTCGCGCTCAGAGGCGGGCGGCGATCAGGTCTTCTTCCTCGTCACGCTGGCGTCCGCCAAGAGCGGCGGCCGCGCAGGAGATGAAGGCACCGACCAGCAGCGAGATGGCGCCGACCAGTGCGGTGGTTGCCGCTGCCTTGCGGGCCTTGTCGGTCGCTTCCTGAGCGGCGACCTTGGCGGCTTCGATACGCTGCAGCACGGCATCGACGCGGCTACGTGCCTGTTCCGGTTCCAGCCCGGTGCGGGCCGAGACGATGGCGGCGAGATAGGCCTTGTCGTCTTCCGGCACGCCGCCGGCAACGGCGCCGTTGACGAGGATGCGGGAGACTTCGGCGGTTGCCGCGGTGTCATCACCCTGCGCATTGGACGAAACCCGTTCCGGGCGCAGCAATGCATCGGTGAAGTATGACGTTGCAGCCGACGTGTCTGCCGGGCCACCGGATGTCGAGGCGGCGGCCACCGTGGCTGTGGCGGCAGCGCTGCCGACTGCCTGCGCACCGGCACCGGCAAGCGAGGTCAGCGACGAGGTGAGGACCCCTGCCACGAAGAGGGTGGCTACGGCCCAGGACACGAGCCCGTGGGCGGTATCGCGAAAAAACACTTCGTCAGTATGGACGGCCGCCCATTTGGTGCGCAGGCGACCGGTCAGGTAACCGCCGAGCGCCGAGGACAGCCATTGCACGACGATCAGCCAGATCGCGGCGGTGATGCCGACCGTTGCCGCCGAGCTGCTTTCGCCCGCCCAGGGCGAGACCATGGTGAGGCCGAGGCCGGAGCCGAACATGATGAGGATGAGGCTGACGCCGGTGGCGGCGACCGCCCCGCCGATGATCGGTCCCCAGGCGACGGCCGATTTCGAGGATTCGACCGGCGTGAGCGCCGTGGCGTCTGTTGAGGTGAGGGGCATGTCAGCCTCCTCAGCGCAGGAACAGGACGAGAAGGATGACGATCGGCAGTGGAATACCCAGAAGCCAGAGAAGAATACCGCGTCCCATGATGAACCTCCTGAAATGATCACGGTCTATTGCTGCCGTGTGGCATTTCAACACGCGGTGAATGCTTTGGTTCCGCCGGTCATGCGTCATCTATGGGTGCGGATGTTTCAGGGGCCTCCGGGATTGTCGGCCAGTGGACGGCGGTCAGCGCGGGCACGCTTGAAACGGCGCTGCAAGGGTTCGTCGAACGCTACCGTCAGCCACCATGACAGGAGCACGCAAAGGCCGATGAAGGCGGTGCCGGCAACCGGCGCGAACGGCAGGTCGCCGATGCTGTTGCCGGTCCATGTCGCCCAGCCGAGCACAGCCCAATCGATGAAGGGCGAATGCAGCACGTAAAGCCCGTAGGAGGCCGTGCCGAGGAAGGTGGAGACGGCGGCGGTGCGGCGGTCGGGCAGGATGCCGCTTGCGGCATAGAGCATAGCCGGCCAGACGAGGAAGACGACGATCAGATCAAAGATCCATTTCACATCTTTTGGCGTCGGCGCGGCGAGCACGGCGGCCGTGACAGCGAGGCAGGCGAGGGCTGCGAGCGGCTGAAGTTTCTGCGTCCTGCGGCGATGGCGATAGATCAGCACGCCGGCGGAAAACGAAAAGAACACGCGGGCAAGGCCGGCATACATCTCGTTCCAGCGGAAGCCCGCATGCAGGCGCTCGAATTGCAGCGCGGCAATGACCAGCACGGCGGCGCTGATGGCGATGACGACGGCGATATGGCGGCTTTGCAGGCGCACGCCGCGCGCCGCATAGGCAAAGTTGGCGACCAGTTCATCGAACAGCGACCATGCGGGGTGGACGAGAAACAGCGCAGCGTTGAAGGAGATGGTGAAGGGCGTCGGCAGGAACAGAAGGCCGGTGACGATGGCGGCAGCAAGCTCGCCCGGTGCCACCACCTCGTCCGCCATCACCGGCAGGCCGGTCTGGTACATGCGCAGGTAATAACCGACGGTGAGCGCCAGCGCGACCAGATAGAGCGGGTAAAGCCGCAGCAGCCGCGCCTTCATGAAGGCGAGCGACGACGTGGCGCCGGAGGCCAGCGCCGACCCATAGGCATGCGCAAGCACGAAACCGCTCAGGGCAAAGAACAGGTCGACGCCGAGATAGCTGGAGGGCAGGGCGTCGCCCAGCATCGGCTCGGCATGGCGCTGCACGATGAACACGGCGGCGACACCACGCAAACCATCGAGCAGGACAAAACGTTCGCGGGTTTTTGGAGGCGTTTCGCTCATGGGCTTCCGGTCGCTCAGGGTGTGGGTTTCCCAAGATAGCGGAGGGCGCTGCCGTGACCAGACAAACCTTTTGGCAAAACTGCCGTTCTCCCATGGTTTCGGTACGGACCGGGATCATGTGGTTGCGGCCAAGGCTGGCTCACCCGCTGATGCTGGCTGTTTTTTCGGCCGTGATCACGAAAAAAATATCTGCAGGCGACCGCGAAAGGCGATCAAATGTCGGGATAATTGCAAGCACTTGATTCCGTTATCGGCTCTTTCGCTCCGCTCAGGCGTGAATGCGGAAAACCGGGGCTGTTGCGGTATCGGCGCGGGGGCGACGGCGCGGCGCGGTTAATGGACTGTTTATGATTTCGTGAAAGTTAAAGGCATACCGGTGCGGAAGTGCCAAGACGGTCAGGGGACCGGGCTGGACCGATTGGAAACTTCCGTGGCGCAAGCCGATGTATCGCCCGCGCATCCACCATCTGCGGGCTGTGTATGGAGTATAGTCATGATCAAGAAGTCGCTTGCTTTGGCGCTTGCCGCCACTTTCGTTTCCGGCCCGGTTTTCGCTGCCGATCTCACCAATGCTTATGAAGCCCCGTCCTACAACGAGCCTGTATCGCAGGATTCGGGCTGGACCGGCGGTTATGTCGGTATCCATGCCGGCACCTCTTCGGAGCGCAGCAACCCGTTTTCGGGCGACAAGGAATTCACCGGCGGCGTCCACGGCGGCTACAACATGGAAACCAACGGCGTTGTCGTCGGTGGCGAAGTCGAGTTCTCGCATCTGGGCGATGTCGAAGTAAACGTGCCTAATGGCAACCTGCAGGAACGCTACCGCCTGGCCGGCAAGGCCAAGGTCGGTATGCCGCTCGGCAATACGCTGATCTACGGCACAGGCGGCGTCGCCATGACCAGCATCCGCGACAGCGCTGGTGTTGAAGGTCCTGACGGCTGGAAGCCAGGCTGGCAGCTCGGCGCCGGCGTTGAGCACAAGTTCAACCAGCAGATTTCCGGCCGCGTGGAATATAACTACACCCGCACCGGCGACGTCCGCAGCTTCGACACCGCCAGCGGCACCGTTGCCGAAAGCGACGTCAAGGATCACACCATCAAGGCCGGCGTGAACTACCACTTCTAGGATTTGCGCCTGATATGATTGCGGCAGCGCCGTGTGCCCGGAAGGGTGCGCGGCGCTGTTTGCGTTTGTGGGGGCGCAGAAGGTTGCCCCTCACCAACAAAATCTATGACTTAGCTGAAGCTAAGATCATGATCTTGTATCCTCTCCCGCAGGGGGAGAGGTAAACACGCTGCCGCAACCATCTTGCCTTTCCCTTTCAGCCGGCGGTTAAATGCTTCCCGGCTGGGGGCATCACATGCATAGAAACATTCCAGACAAGCATCGCCGATATGCGAAAGCGATGCGGACGGATTCCACCAAGGCGGAAAACCTGATGTGGCAGGCGATGCGCAATCGGCAGCTTGAAGGTTTCAAGTTCAGGCGGCAGGTGCCGACCGGCGGTTACATTCTCGATTTCGTCTGTTTCGAGGCGCAACTGATTATCGAAGTGGATGGTGGCCAGCACTCCGAAAGCGCGTCAGATGCAGTGCGTGACGCCTATTTCAGGTCGCAAGGTTTTCGCGTGTTGCGCTTCTGGAACGACGAGGTGGAACGCAATCTGGATGGTGTGGTGATGAAAATTGTCGCCGAGTTGATGAATCGAGGTGAGTGATGGTGGAGGCGGCGTTTACCCCTCACTTGCGATTTCTAACACTTAGCCTTTGGCTAAGGTGTTGAAATCGCTTTCTCTCCCTCAAGGGGAGAGATAAGGGCCGCAGCGTCTTACCTCTCCCCTTGAGGGAGAGGATAGCAAGTCCGCGAGAGGCGAAGCCGAGCGCTGGACGCGCTTGGTGAGGGGGCATGTTTCTGCCAGCCGATACCAAAAAGCCCGGTCGTGAAACCGGGCTTTTCTCATTCATTCAACGCTGTCGCGTCAATCAGCTGCAGCCGCTCGTAGCACCGCACGTGTCGCACTTCTCGCACGTGCCGTTGCGCACCATCGTGAAGTTCTGGCACTCGGAGCACATGTTGCCCGTATACCCCTGCATGATCGACTTCATGCGGCGGTCGGCTTCCACCTTCTTGGCTTCGGCCTTTGCCGATGCGGCATCCGCTGCTGCCTTGTCGGAGAACAGCGCGGTTGCGGCCTGTTCACTTTCGCTGGCCAGCGGTGCTTCCTCGGCGATCTCTTCGGCCAGTTCCTTGGCGCGTTCCTCGTAATCGCGCTTGAAGGCGACGATTTCCGAGGTCGAGATGGCGACAGCCGGTTCCAGCTTGCGGGCAGCCGAGCCGGCAAACGCCGTCACATTGGCCGAGGCGCGGGCAGGGGCTGCCGTGGCTGCACCCTTCGGTTCGCCGGCAGCGCGGTCAATCTGGCCGCCCTGGATCAGGGTCGGCTTGTAACCGCGGGTCCAGCCGGTCGAAACGAGCTGGGTCTTGCCTTCCTGAATGCCCTTGCCGAGTGCGGTCTGCGAGAAGTCCGACGTATCGACATGCGCCAGATCGTGGCGGCCGAGATACGATACGGCGAGTTCGCGGAACACGTAGTCGAGGATCGACGTGGCGTTCTTGATCGCGTCATTGCCCGTCACGATGCCGGCCGGCTCGAACTTGGTGAAGGTGAATGCCTCCACATATTCTTCCAGCGGTACGCCGTATTGCAGACCCAGCGATATGGCGATCGCAAAGTTGTTCATCATCGCACGGAAGGCGGCGCCTTCCTTGTGCATGTCGATGAAGATTTCGCCGATGCGGCCATCGCCGAATTCGCCGGTGCGCAGGTAAACCTTGTGACCGCCGACATTGGCCTTCTGGGTGTAACCCTGACGGCGGTTCGGCAGCTTTTCACGTTCACGCGATACACGCTCGATGATGCGCTCGACGATCTTTTCGGTGACGGTGACCGCCTGCGCGGCTGCCGGTGCCTGGATCAGCTCTTCGAGAGCGTCGTCGGCATCGTCTTCGTCGATCAGCGAGGCGTTGAGGGGCTGCGAAAGCTTGGAGCCGTCACGGTAAAGGGCGTTGGCCTTGAGGGCCAGCTTCCAGGACAGCATGTAGGCTTCGCCGCACTCTTCGACAGTCGCGTCGTTCGGCATGTTGATCGTCTTGGAGATCGCACCCGAGATGAACGGCTGGGCAGCTGCCATCATGCGGATGTGCGATTCTACCGACAGATAACGCTTGCCGATCTTGCCGCAGGGGTTGGCGCAATCGAATACGGCCAGATGTTCGTCCTTCAGGAACGGCGCGCCTTCCAGCGTCATCGCACCGCAGACGTGGATGTTGGCGGCGTCGATGTCCTTGCGGGAGAAGCCGATATGCTCGAGCAGGTTGAAGCTCATGTCGGCCAGCTGCTCGTCGGAAACTTTCAAGGTTTCCTTGAGGAAGTCGGCGCCAAGCGTCCACTGGTTGAACACGAACTTGATGTCGAAGGCAGCCTTGAGAGCGCCGTTGACGGCTTCGATCTTGTCAGCCGGGAAACCCTTGGCGGCAAGCGTCGACGGGTTGATGGCCGGGGCCTGGTTGAGGTTGCCGTGACCGACAGCATAGGCTTCGATTTCGGCAAGCTGGCTTTCCGAGTAACCGAGTGTGCGAAGCGCTTCCGGAACGGCACCGTTGATGATCTTGAAGTAACCGCCACCGGCGAGCTTCTTGAACTTGACCAGTGCGAAGTCGGGCTCGATGCCGGTCGTGTCGCAATCCATCACGAGACCGATCGTGCCGGTCGGCGCGATAACAGATACCTGGGCATTGCGGTAGCCGTGCTGTTCGCCGAGTTCCAGCGCCTTGTCCCATGCGGCCATGGCATGCACTGCCAGATCCTGATCCGGGTTCTCTTCGTGGATGAGAGCGACCGGATCAACCGACAGGGCTTCATAGCCCGACGTTTCGCCGTGAGCGGCGCGGCGGTGGTTGCGGATGACGCGCAGCATGTTGTCGCGGTTCGGCGCAAAGCCCGGGAATGGGCCGTGTTCCGATGCCATTTCAGCCGACGTGGCGTAGGAAACGCCGGTCATGATGGCGGTCAGCGAGCCGGCAATGGCGCGGCCTTCCTTCGAGTCATACGGAATGCCGGTCGACATCAGCAGGCCGCCGATATTGGCGTAGCCGAGGCCAAGCGTGCGGTATTCGTAAGAGCGTTCGGCAATCTCGCGGGACGGGAACTGCGCCATCATCACGGAGATTTCGAGAACGACGGTCCACAAGCGAACGGCATGTTCGTAATCGGCGATGTCGATGCGCTTGGTGGCGGCCGACTTGAACTGCAACAGGTTCAGGGACGCCAGGTTGCAGGCGGTGTCGTCGAGGAACATGTATTCCGAGCACGGGTTCGAGGCGCGGATCGGGCCCGCGGCCGGCGAGGTGTGCCAGTCGTTCATGGTGGTGTTGTAATGCAGGCCCGGATCGGCCGACGCCCATGCGGCGTAGGAGATCTTTTCCCACAGGTCGCGTGCCTTCAGCGTCTTCATGACCTTGCCGTCCTTGCGGGCGGTCAGGTTCCAGTCACCGTCGTTTTCGACGGCGCGCAGAAAGTCGTCCTTCAAGGAGACGGAGTTGTTGGAGTTCTGGCCCGAAACCGTCAGGTAGGCTTCCGAATCCCAGTCGGTGTCATAGGTCTTGAAATCAAGATCCTTGTAACCCTGCTTTGCGAACTGGATGACGCGCTTGACGTAGTTTTCCGGAACCTGGTCCTTCTTGGCAGCGCGGATTTCGCGCTTCAGGGCCGGGTTCTTCAGCGGATCGAAGCAATCGTCGCCATCGGCCTCGCAGTTGACGCAGGCCTTCATGATCGACTTCAGGTGACGGGCAACGATCTTGGAACCGGTGACGAGAGCGGCAACCTTCTGCTCTTCCTTCACCTTCCAGTCGATATAGGCTTCGATATCCGGATGGTCGATGTCGACCACAACCATTTTCGCCGCACGGCGGGTGGTGCCGCCCGACTTGATGGCGCCGGCAGCGCGGTCACCGATCTTCAGGAAGGACATCAGGCCCGACGACTTGCCGCCGCCGGAAAGCTTCTCGCCTTCGCCACGCAGATAGGAGAAGTTGGAGCCGGTGCCGGAGCCATACTTGAACAGGCGGGCTTCACGCACCCACAGGTCCATGATGCCGCCCTCGTTGACGAGGTCGTCCTCGACGGACTGGATAAAGCAGGCATGCGGCTGCGGATGTTCGTAGGAAGACTTCGACTTCGTCAGCTTGCCCGTGAAGGGGTCGACATAGAAGTGGCCCTGACCGGGGCCATCGATGCCATAGGCCCAGTGCAGGCCGGTGTTGAACCACTGCGGGCTGTTCGGGGCGACGCGCTGCGTGGCGAGCATATAGGCAAGCTCGTCCTTGAAGGCGCTCGCATCTTCTTCAGACGAGAAATACTTGCCCTTCCAGCCCCAGTAGGTCCAGGTGCCAGCGAGACGATCAAACACCTGACGCGCATCGGTTTCCGAGCCGTAACGCTCGTTCTCCGGCAGGTCCTTCAGCGCCTTTTCATCGGCAACCGAACGCCACAGGAAGGAAGGAACGTCGTTTTCCTCGACCTTCTTCAGGAATTTTGGCACGCCGGCCTTGCGGAAATATTTCTGGGCCAGAACGTCGGTGGCGACCTGAGAAAACTGGGTCGGCACCTCGATATCGGCGAGACGGAAAACGATGGAGCCGTCCGGGTTGCGGATCTCGCTCACCGCCTTGCGGAAAGCGATCTCGCCATAAGCCCCGGTCTCGGGCTTGGTGAAACGACGTTCAATGCGCATGGTCTCGTCCTTAGTTCGTGGCGCCTCTCAAGGCGCAAATCTTCAGCGCCGGCCGCTCGCCATCATGGGCAGCCGGTCGGATTCGGTGATCCAGGTGAATCAGCAGTGATTGCTTAACCTGTATCTTGTGTCCGATGCTGGCTGCAAACGCTAAATATAGCATTAACAGAATATTTTTACCAGCCTTGGGCACCGCATTGGCAAGCATTCGAACGCGCACGAAAACCCGTTGCCAAGGCGACAGTCATGTCGGCCCGAGCCATGCAGGAAATCTACAAATCGAAGGAGGGCCGGTCTCGTATATCCGGTCCAGTCGCCGCCGCAACATGGGATCATTCATGCCGAGTCGCAGCCTTTGGGTCAAGGGCTGGTCTGCCACACTTTTTTAACCACAAGATATTGTGGTTGGGGCCTGTGGAAAACGGGGAGAAAAAATAGCCGTTAAATCTCAATTGCTTGCGAGAAAGTTTTTGGAGGTCAAGCAGTGATGAGCCGGAAAATGAACGGCCGTGCACCACAAAAGCGACGATAAATTGCCACATTTTCCGGTGGATTTCGGAAAGAGCTTGTCACCTCGCCACCGCCGTGTCCCCGGCATGCCAAGGCATCACCAGATATGGAAAGAGCGCGGCACCCAAAGTGGACCACGCTCTTTAATCGTTCCGAAATGGGACGCCGTGCGGATTTGGAAGACCAGCCCTGCATGCATGGGGCTGGCCAGAGATTTTTTGGCGAATCAGCGGCTGTCGGCCATCAGCCGCGATGGCCCTTGGCGATCGGCTCCTGATAGGTAAAGCCCATGTCCCATGGGAAATAGATCCACGTATCCTGCGAAACCTCTGTCACGAAGGTGTCGATGGTCGGCACGCCGGAGGGTTTTGCGTAGACGCAGGCGAAATGCGCTTTTGGCATCATAGCGCGCACTTCCAGTGCCGTCTTGCCGGTATCGGTGAGATCGTCAACTACGAGCACGCCTTCGCCGCCATTTTCCATCAGTTCCGGCGAAATGCCCTTGAGGAGAACGGTATCGCCCTGATTGACGTAATCATGGCGGGTGGCGATGCAGACGGTGTCGATCATGCGGATATTGAGTTCGCGCGAAATGATCGCCGCCGGCACGAGGCCGCCGCGGGTGATGCAGACGATGGCTTTGAATTCCTGGCCGAGGCCGGACAGCCGCCACGAGAGCGCACGGGTATCACGGTGGAACTGATCCCAGGAAACGGGAAAGGCTTTATCGGGAAGAGACATCCGACGGGCTCCGCAAGCATGGTGTGAAAGAAAACGGGCGGCCGCGCCGGTAGTGAGGGCGGAGACGCCGAAAGGCCGGTTTTCCGGCCCCTTGCAGGCTTTCATAACGGTATTGGCGGATCGATGGCAAGCGGGAGGGTGAGGGTGCTGTGGATGATCGGGGGAATTGTAGGTGGGCGAGTGGCGGACTGGACGGCATGTCTGCCACGAATGGATGAACGGTCATTGCGGCGATGGAAGATCAAGGCCGTTTGGCAATGATATCCAGATGACGGTCTGAGCCTCTGGTGAATGTCGCGAAAGATGGCCTTTCCCATGGGTGTCCATGACCAGCACGAAACTGCCAGCCGAAACCTGGCGCACCTCTCCGTCACTGGTTTCGTATTCTACGGATCCATCAAGCCTGACGGTCAGCACCGGCTCTGGTACCTTGTGCCACGCAACTTCCCGCATACCCTCCGGAATATGAGTGATCCGGACACGTGAGGCTGGGTAGCTGGCGGTAACGTCAAACGGAACCGCATCTGGATGTACTGACCGCTTCGTCGTTGGCAGTTCGATTTCATCGAAATGAGATTCACCATCCGGTGTGGCGTAGATGCGCAGGCACTTCATACAGATTTCCCTTCTGAGGAAAATGAGCTGGGCGACGAAGGACGGCTATCACGATAAAAGTGGAAACACGACCAATTCTAGCGCAAGGCCCTGTTCGTTCGAGTTGGGACGAAAACGCGCGGCGATGTACAGCCCACCGCATCCGACTTGATCTTGTCACGCGAGTCACGGCACTGCTCTTTTCCCCGCGACCAGCCCGAGGAGCCGACCATGGCCCGCCGTTTCCGTCTCGCTCTCGCCTGCAGCCTGTTGGCCTGTATTTCCCTGTCCAGCCCCCATGCGGCATTTGCGCAGGAGGGCGAGGAGATCATGGCGCTGCCCTCATCACGTGACGAACTGTCCGACCGTTTGACCGAGGCCGGCATGTCGGCGGCCGGTGTGGCGGCGATCGTCAAGGTGGCGCGCGATGGCATCGTGCTCGATACCAAACCCGCCGATGAAACGGCGCTGCCGCTCGGTTCGTCCAAGGTCGGTGGCCTGCCGGACCTGCCTAAGGGTGTCGCATGGCCGATGCGGCCGGTTTATGAGAATGCGGTGGAACTGGCCGAACAGTTCACCGCCGATGCCGCCAATTTCTATGCCGATGCCGGTGTCGTGCCGCCTTGGGTGCCGGAAGCCGAGGGCAGGGCTTTTGCCGATGAGCGCAAGCGCGCCAACGAGGAGGCAAGGGCTGCGGCGCTGAAAGTCATGAAGGATGCCGGCGCCGAGGTGAGTGAAGCCGATCTGGCCAATGCCACCGGTCTGCCGGCGGATGTGGCCGTCAAGGCGGCTGTCGAACAGAAACTGCTGGCCGAGACCGTGATAAAACCGTTTCCGCTGCCGTTTGTCGCGCAGGTGGATCTGGCGGCTCTGGCCGGCGAACCCGGTTTCGACAAGGCGCTGCCGACGACGGGCAGGCTGTTGTTCTTTTACGACATGCCGGTTCTGCCGGCGAGCTACGAGCCGCGCGGAAAAGCCGGCTGGAAGCTGGTTTATGACGACACGCCGAAAGCCGAACTCGAGCGCAAGCCTCTGCCGAAGGAACTCTCGGATTTTCCCGGTGCCGCCAGCCTGAAGGCCGCAGCCATTTCTCCGCGTTCTGTCGTGACCACGGTGCCGGTCGGCGACAGCGGCTGGGATACGGTCGGCGAAATCAGCGGCGACGATACGTCGATCTATTCGCAATGGCTGTTTTCGCTGGGCTGGCCGACGGCAGCCGAGGGCGGCAATCACCAGCTTGGTGGCTGGCCGCGTGCCATCCAGACCGGCATGCAGGCGATGAGCCAGCTGGCCGCAAACGGCCTTTATGCCGGCGATACTTCCGCATTCGAGACGGAGCAGGGCAAGCGCCTGCTGGCAGATGCCAAGGACTGGCGGCTGGTACTGCAGATCGGCACCGACGAGGCGACCGGTTATCCCTTTCCGGGCGCACTGTATGTGCTGATGAGCGAAGAAGATCTGGCTGCGCGCAATTTCGACAAGGCCTGGGTGGTTTACGAGCAGGATTGAGCGGCGAGGCCGCCCGCATGCGCCGGGAAAACTGACGATAGAGAAGCTGCGCTCAATTGTCCCTCTGGTGAGCGCTTCATTTACGGCATTGACGGTGCAATCATGCCGTCATGGTCATCATGCTGCGTTTCCTGTCGATGCTCGTCGCGACGCTGTTTCTGGCAGGCGGTGCGCTGTCGCTGGAAATGCCATCGGATGATGCGGGGCAGGCGGCGTCCCACATTCAAACGGCGTATCATCCCGGCAAGGCGCATGCCGCACGGGGCGGCAAATATTGCCAGGAGGCGGGATGCACGCCTGCCGCCTGTCCGATGCAATGCGTGGCATCGCCTGTGATCGTGCCTGACCTGCTGGTGGTTGCGCCCTTTGGCGTGCAGCCGTGTTTCTGCCCGCCTGCCGAGTGCGGCATTACCGTGCTGTTTTTAGCGCCGCCGGTGCCGCCACCCAAATCTCCTGTTCTCGAAACGATGGGCGCATTCGTCGCCTGACACCCTGACTGAAAATTCGAAGACGATGGAGATATCGTGATGAAACCGAGATTGATGATGGGCGCGCTGGCTTTCGCGCTAATGGCTTCCGTGACGGCGCAGGCGGCGGAAATGGTTGTCTACAAGGACCCGTATTGTGGCTGCTGCGAGGAATGGGCCAAGGCCGTGAAGGCGGCCGGTGTGCCTTTGCGTATGGAAATTGTGGACGATATGGATGCAGTCAAGGCCAAATGGGGCGTGCCCGAAGAGGCCTGGAGCTGCCACACCGCCGTGGCCGACGGCTATGTGTTCGAAGGCCATGTGCCGCTGGCGGCGCTCAAGCGCGTGCTGAAGGAAAGGCCCGATATGGCCGGTGTCGCCGTGCCGGGCATGCCGGCCGGTGCGCTTGGCATGGGCGACGATCCGGCTGCAGCCTATGATGTGGTTGCGATCGGCAGGGATGGCGGGCAGTCAGTTTATCTCGAGGTGCGGCCTTAAACGCGGTGCGTTCCCGTGAACGTCCTTCTCCCCGGCCTGCGGGGAGAAGGCAGCCCGGTCCTCTCAGCGCGACAGCAGCGTCAGCGCCGTCATCGAATCCAGCAGCGTGCGGGTGACGCCGCCAAACAGCACTTCCCACCAGCGGGCATGGCCATAACCACCCATCACCAGCAGATCGACGCTGGAATCGGCCAGCCGGTTCTCGATGGCTGCGGATGCCTTGATGCCGCTTGTGTGTTCGGTCCGCAGCGTCACGTTGACGCCGTGACGGGAAAGCGTGGCGGCGAGCTCGACGCCTGCCATGTCCGGCATCTGGCCGGATGTCTCCGGCGGATCGACGCAGAAGATTTCGACGCTCTCGGCATTTTTCAGGAAGGGCAGCGCATCGAATGTGGCACGCGTCGCCTCACGCGAGCCGTTCCAGGCGATCAGCACGCGGCGGATCGGCTGGGGCTGGGTGAGGGTGCGCGGCACCAGCAGCATGGGGCGGCCGCTTTCGAACAGGAATGCCTCGAGATCGGCCCGATTGACGGGGCCGCCTTCCGGTGCGTGCCCCTGGCTGGCGACGATCAGATCGACGGCACGCGCGCTTTCTATGACATTGCCGGAAGCATAACCGTTGGCGGAAACAAAACTGCGCCATTCGGAAGGCAGCCCCTGTGCTTCGATGCGTTCGCGAAAAATCTTCTCGACCGAGGCGGTTTCGCGCTGGGCAGCTTCCTGCAGAACCTGCACGGCGGCAGGATCGGGAATTTCCATCGGCGCGATCAGCGGCACGGCGGCCAGCGTTTCGGCATGCACACCGACGATATGGGCGGAGAACCGCTCGGAAAGGAAGGTGGCGAAATCGCTGATCTGCCGGGCGCTGGCCGGATCATCGAGTACGGCCATGATGGTCTTGTAACTCATTGCGGTGCCTCCTCATGCGCCGGGATTTTTTCCAGACCCGGCCTTGTATGGAAGGTGGGTCGCGGTGGCCTGCGGGTCAAGGATGGGGCGGCGATGGAGGAGGCTGGCCGCGATCAGGCGTCCGGCGAGGGGTTTGTGGCGGTTTTCTGCGCAGTGAGTTCCGCAATCATTGTTTCGACGGCGGCTGCGGCCGCATCGAGAACGTCGTTGTCGCGGGCGCGAACGATCAGCTCGGTGGAAAACCGCTGGCCGTCATATTTCGGATAGGAGCCGATGCTGGTGGCGGGATGCGCCTTCTGGATGGCGCCAAGCAGCGTGCCGATATCGCCTTCGCCATAGGGACAGGGGATGGCGCGCGACAGCATCTTTGCGCCGGTCTTCAGCGTCGGCAGGACGTTGTCGACCATGGCCTGAAACACCTGCGGCACGCCGGCCATCACATAGACGTTTTCCACGATGAAGCCGGGCGCGGTCGAGACCGGATTGGCGATGTGTTTTGCACCCTGCGGCATACGCGCCATGCGCTGGCGGGCTTCCGTAAATTCCATCTCGCGGCGCTTGTACATTTCCGAAAGCAGCGTCATCGCCGCCGCATCGTGGATGCAGGGCAGGCCAAAAGCCTTTGACACCGAATCGGCGGTGATATCGTCATGGGTGGGGCCGATGCCGCCTGACGTGAAGACGTAGGTGTAGTGGCTGCGCAGCGCATTCAGCGCCTCGACGATGGCATCCTCCTCGTCGGCAACGATGCGGACTTCCTTCAGATCAATGCCCGCCATCGTCAGAAGGTCGGCGAGATGGCCGATATTTTTATCCTTGGTGCGGCCGGAGAGAAGCTCGTCGCCGATGGCAAGCATGGCGGCGGTGACGGAGGAGGTCTGGCTCATGAAGGGTACTCGTGCGGTGTGCGGATGCTTTGACGTTAGCGCGCGGCAGAATGAATGCAAGCCGCAACATGCTGCGGGCTTGCCTTCCACAAAAGATGAACGAGATCTCTCGTCGTTGTTCATGAAAAGTGGACAGTGCGTGCTGAAACCATCGGCTGGCGGGGTTGGCTTGCCTCCGTTAGCTTCGCCCATACGATTGTTACAAGGCGGGCCGATGATCATCGAATTTCTCAAAAAGCTGATCGGCAGCGCGCCGGTCGAAGCGCCTACACCCACACAAACCAAGGAAACGAAGACAATGGCAAAAGTTCTGGTCCTCTATTATTCCTCCTACGGCCATATCGAGACGATGGCCTACGCGGTTGCCGAAGGCGCCAAGTCGGCCGGTGCCGAGGTAACGGTCAAGCGCGTGCCGGAACTGGTGTCGGAGGAGGTGGCAAAATCCTCGCATTTCAAGCTCGATCAGGCAGCGCCGATCGCCACCGTCGATGAGCTTGCCGAATACGACGCAATCATCGTCGGCGCCGGCACGCGCTTTGGTACGGTCGCCTCGCAGATGCGCAATTTCTGGGATCAGACGGGCGGCCTGTGGTTCAACGGCAAGCTGGTCGGCAAGGTCGGTTCGGTATTCACGTCGTCCGCCACCCAGCATGGTGGTCAGGAATCCACCATTCTCGGCTTCATCCCGACACTGCTTCACCACGGCCTGGTCGTTGTCGGCCTGCCTTATGCCTTCCAGGGCCAGATGGGCGTTGAAGCCGTCAAGGGCGGTTCTCCTTATGGCGCCTCGACCATCACCGATGGCGACGGCTCTCGTCAGCCGTCCGAAGTCGAGCTGGAAGCCGCCAAATTCCAGGGCGCCCATGTGGCAAAAATCGCCGCCAAGCTGGCCTGATCGGCTGTAAAGGTTTTGAGAAGGGCGCGGCAGGGATGTCGCGCTCTTTTGTTTTTGTGCCTGATGGGACGGACTACATCACGAGAGTATCGGCATATTCGATTTCAAACACAAAACGCATGCGACCCACCTTGCGGCGCTTGTCGTCGAGCACGGTGATCGAAACATTGTCGGGCGGCGGGAAATTGCGGCAGGCGAAGGTGCTGAGTGCGTTCAGCCCGTCATTCATCGCCGCGTGGGCATTGGCTGCGTCGATTTCCACTTCGGCTTCCTTGCCGTCGGAAATATGCAGATAGAATTTTGCCATGATCGCTCCTGCGCCAAAAGATCGACATAGGCTTTGGCGAGGTCGCATCAATGGTAGTTGCTAATATAAGCCGCGTGCTGAAATCCGCGTGATTTCAAAACCGGCTGTTGACTGCACGGCTTATGTGCCTGAAAAGACACGTCACGCGGACGTGGCGAAACTGGTAGACGCAAGAGACTTAAAATCTCTCGACTTCGGTCTTGCGGGTTCGATCCCCGCCGTCCGCACCAGTGCCAACTGTACTCATCAATTCCGATCATCTACCTCAACCGTACCGCTGGGTTCGGAAATATCCTTTTGTCTTCCGCGCCGCTGTGGCATAGCCGGTTCAACAGAGAGAACGGTCAGGGAGTGAAGGTCTTGGATAAAGTCGCGGTCGCGGATGCTCAGGTGGCCATGCGGGAAATTTTTCCCGAAACGCCGTTGCAGCTCAATGAACATTTGAGCCGCCGGTATGGCGCCGAAATCTGGCTGAAGCGCGAGGACCTGTCTCCCGTCCGTTCCTACAAGATTCGCGGTGCCTTCAATTTTCTGCGCAAGGCCGTAGAAGTGCATGGTCGTGACCGTGTTTTCGTCTGCGCCTCGGCCGGCAATCATGCGCAAGGTTTTGCCTTCGTCTGCCGCCATTTCGAGGTGCAGGGTGTGGTCTTCATGCCGGTGACGACGCCGCAGCAGAAGATCGACAAGACCCGCATGTTCGGCGGCCCGTTCATCCAGATCCGTCTCGTCGGCGACATTTTCGATCAATGTTATGCTGCTGCCCGCGAGCATGTGGAAACGACGGGTGCCATGATGGTGCCACCCTTCGACGATGCCGATATCATCGAAGGCCAGGCGACGGTTGCCGCAGAAATCATGGACCAGTTGCCAAGCGACGCGGTGCCGGATCTCGTTATCCTGCCGGTTGGCGGTGGCGGGCTGGCATCGGGTGCCACCGGTTTCCTGAAGGATGTCGTGGCGCGCGAAAACTTTCTGTTCGTCGAGCCGGAAGGCGCGCCGAGCCTGCAAAAGAGCCTTCTCGCCGGTGGGCCGGTGACGCTGTCCAAGGTCGATAATTTTGTCGATGGCGCAGCCGTTGCCCGTATCGGCAGCCTCAATTTCGAGCGCCTGAGCGGCTTTCCGCCCGAGCAGGTAAAACTGATCGCCGAAAACGCCATCTGCGTGACGATCACCGAAATGCTCAACCTTGAAGGCGTGGTGCTGGAGCCGGCCGGCGCCCTGTCGATCCGGGCGCTGGAGGAACTGGGGCCGGACAGGCTGGCTGGCAAGACGGTGGTCTGCGTGGTGTCGGGCGGCAATTTCGATTTCGAGCGTTTGCCGGACGTGAAGGAGCGCGCCATGCGCTTTGCCGGCCTGAAGAAATATTTCATCCTGCGCCTGCCGCAGCGTCCCGGTGCGCTGCGCGACTTTCTCGATATGCTCGGTCCCGACGATGATGTCGCCCGTTTCGAATATCTCAAGAAATCGGCCCGCAATTTCGGTTCGATCCTGATAGGCATCGAAACGACGGCGCCGGAAAACTTTGCCGGCCTGTTCCAGCGTTTTGAAGCCGCGGGTCTCGGTTACGAGGACATAACCGAAAACGAAATTCTCGCCAATCTGATCATCTGACGGGCATTTTGAACCGACGGAAGCTGCGTCAATGCGTGGCTTCCGGCAGCGGCATTGGTATGATAAGGCAAATCCCATGGCTTCATTCTTTTCCAGTTTCCTTTCGATGTTTTCCGCCGGTGATGCGCCCAAGGCTGCCGCAGGTCCGGCTGTCGAGCCGCAGGAGCATGCGGGCTGCATGATCCATCCCGCGCCGATCAAGGAAGGCAGCCAGTATCGGCTTGCAGGCCGTATCGAAAAGCAGGTCGGCGAGACCGTGCTTGTGCGCACCTTCATCCGGGCAGACATGTTCACCTCGATGGATGACGCAGTCGAAAGCACGTTCCGCAAGGCACGCCAGATCATTGATCAGAACGGCGCCTCGCTGTTTTCCGATGGTGCGCCGGAACGCTCGGCCTGACGGCTGTTGACGCAGAGTCGGTTACCGTAACGTAAGTCGTTCTCCGCTCTCACGGAAAAGTCAGCACGGTCTTGATCCTGTTGCTGAAATTGTCGTCGGCTGGCGTTTGCCGATCACCTAAAATTAAGGCCTTGCCGCTACCGTCCGCTCATCTTGTCATTTGAGTTGTCGGTCCGTTGATGCGAGCAGGTTGCATACATATCGGCTGGTTTGCGCTAAGCCCTCTCGTCTGCCTCGAGCCGCAGGCTGCGGCGGCTGCGACGAATGCGGTAGTGATGGCATCTGCCACAGCCACGATCACGACGGACCTGTATTGGGGACTGGGCGCAGGTGCGCTTGTTTTTGCCGGTCTCAGCTGGCTGATCCCTGGCCGAAAGGCTTGGTCGCTGGCCGCTTTCCATCGTAAGAAGGTGAAAAACGTTGTCGTTGGCGATGACGGCGAGCGTGTTGCGGCCCTGGCCAGTGCCACGTTCGAGGCGATCATGATCCACCGCGACGGCATCGTCGTCGATGGCAATCCGCAGCTGGCGAAGCTGCTGGGTCGGCCACTGAAAGACCTGCCGGGCACGAGCATCTTCGATTTCCTTCAGAACGGGCCGTCAATCGATGTGGCGACCGTGACCACCTTCAACGACGACACGATCCACGAACTGGTGCTGGTGGCGAGCGACGGCGAACGCATTCCGGTACAGGCGCGCGGACGCGACATCGTCTATCGTGGCGAGCGCGTGCGCGTCGGCTGCATCGTCGACCTGCGCGATCGCAAGGAAGCCGAACAGCGCATTCGCCATCTGGCGCAGCACGATTTCCTGACAGGCCTGCCGAACCGGGCACTGTTTGCCGAACGTGTGGGGGAGCTGACCGAACGCGGCGCGAGCTTTGCCATCGCCATGGTCGATATCGACCGCTTCAAGGACGTCAACGACATCCACGGCCATCAGGCTGGCGATGCTGTGATCCGCGAGACGGCTGCACGGCTGCAGCGCCTGCTCGGCCCGGATGATGTCGTGGCGCGGCTGGGCGGCGACGAATTTGCGGTGATCCTGACGAGCGCCCATCTGAATGCGCAGATCGAGGATTTTGGCCATCGCCTGTTGCGCAGCATGGCCGAGCCGATCGAACTCGTCAGCGGCGACATCGTGCTGGCCGATGTCAGCATCGGCGGGGCGCTCTGCCCGGAACATGCGGATGATCTCGACGGGCTGGTCGGCAGGGCGGATATCGCCCTTTTCCATGCCAAGCAGGAAGGGCGAGGCACCAGCCTGGTGTTCAAGCCCGGCATGAACGAACTGATCGAAAAACGGCGGGCGCTGGAGGCGGATCTCGATCTCGCCATCCTGCGCGGCGAATTCGAGCTTTATCTGCAGCCCCGCGTGGATGCAGCGACGGCCGAGATTGTCGCCTATGAGGCGCTGCTGCGCTGGCACCATCCGCAGCGCGGCCTTGTGCCTCCGGGCGAGTTCATTCCCGTGGCTGAAGCGTCGGGCCAGATCGTGGCGCTGGGCGAGTGGGTGATTGCCGAGGCATGCCGCCTGAGTGGTGGCCTGGAAGGCCGGCGCATCAGCATCAATCTTAGCCCGCTGCAGTTCCGCAACAGCCGTTTCGTCAGCCGTCTGGCGGAAACCTTGAAGGCAACCGGTGCCGAACCGTCGCAGATCGAGCTGGAGATCACCGAAAGCGTGCTGATCGATGACGACAAGCGCGCGCTGCAGGTGCTCGGCGATCTCAAGCAGATGGGCTTCGATGTGGCGCTGGATGATTTCGGCACCGGTTATTCGTCGCTCAGCTATCTCAGCCGCTATCCATTCGACACGATCAAGATCGACCGCAGTTTTGTCAGCAATCTCGGCGTCGTCGACAGCGCGCAAGTGATCGTCCGCTCCATCATTGCGCTTGGCAACGGGCTCGGCATGCGTATCGTCGCCGAAGGCGTCGAGACCATCGAGGAGGCGCTGTTCCTGACACAGGCGGGCTGTGATGAATTGCAGGGTTATCTACTTGGCCGGCCGGCACCGGTGAGCGAGCGGCTGACAGAGGTGCGCCCGGCGATTGCCATGCAGCTCAACGGCATGGCCGAGGCTACGCGCGGCAGCAAGAATGTGCGCAGCGGACAGATGCAGGAGCGCGAAGCGGTCTGACATCGCGTCTGCGCGGGCACGCACATCGAACAAAATGTCTTCCAACGAAATATGGCGACCGATCTGCATCGGTCGCCATATGTGTTTTCAGCGGTGGATCAGATGCGGATCAGGCAGCCTTGGCCAGTTCGTCCGTGCGGGCAGCAGCGGAGGCGATCGCCTTTTCAAAGGCTTCCGGGCCAAAGGCCGTGCCTTCGACATAGATGACTTCGACATCGGTCATGCCCAGGAAGGCCAGCACGGTCTTGAGGTAGGGAACGGCGTGGTTCATGGCGACAGCCGGGCCATCCGAATAAACGCCGGCAGCCGACAGGACGATGTAGACCTTCTTGTTCTTTGCCAGGCCTTCCGGGCCTTCAGCAGTGTAGCGGAAGGTCATGCCGGCGCGGGCGACCATGTCGATCCAGGACTTCAGCGAGGAGTAGATGTTGAAGTTGATCAGGCCGGTGGCGATGACGACTGTGTCGGCGGCCAGCAGTTCATTGGTCAGCGTGTCGGATTCGACGACGGCTGCGGCTTCTTCCGGCGTGCGGTCGGCCGGCTGCTTCTTGATGGCCGAGGTGGTGACCGGGTCGAGATGGGCGATCGGGTTCTTGCCGAGGTCGCGATGTGCGACGGTTGCGGCCGGATTGTTTGCCTTCAGCTTATCGACGAATTCGGTAGCCACTTTCGTCGACAGGGATTCGGCGCGCGGGCTTGAGGTGACGAGGAGAATGGACGACATGTCGGAATTCCTTGAACGGATTGCGGTTGTTTCTTCGGAGGTTGGGCTGGGAGGTCCCATCCTCGCTCGGCTTCACAAATAGGCATGGACACCTATCGAGAGAACCGGGATAATGTCGAAGCTAGTTATCTAGGAAATGGATAGGTCGAATGGACGCCAATCCCACGCTCGATCAGTTGCAGGTTTTTCTGTCGGTTGCCGAAACGGGAAGCTTTTCTGCTGCCGCCCGCAGGTTGAACCGTGCGCAGTCGGTGGTCAGCTACACGATCGCCAATCTCGAGGCGCAGCTGGAAATGCCGCTTTTCGAGCGCAGCGGCCGCCAGCCAAAATTGACGGAAGAGGGGCGGGCGATGCTGGCCGATGCGCGCCGCATCGTTGCCGACCTGCAATTGATGCGGGCGCGGGCAAAGAGCATCAAGCAGGGGTTGGAAGCTGAGCTGACCATGGCGATCTCCGTCATGGTGCCTGCCGATGCCGTCGTCGTCGAACTGCGCGAATTTCGCGCCCGTTTTCCCTCCGTGTCGCTCAATCTGCATGTCGGTGAACTCGGCATGGTGATGGACATGGTGTCTTCCGGTCGTGCCGATATCGGCCTTGGCGGGGCGCTGCTGAGCAAGGATGACACGCTGGTGGTGGAAAGGATCGGCCACTCGTTCATGCTGCCGGTGGCGGCAAGCGACCATCCGCTGGCGCAGATCGCCCGGCCGCTGACGCTGGCCGACGTGCGTGAAGAGGTGCAGATGGTGGTGACTGATGCATCGGGCCTGACCAATGGCCGCGATTTCAATGTGTTGTCGTTCAAGACATGGCGGGTGAGCGACATCGCCACCAAACACCAACTGATCAAGGGCGGGCTCGGCTGGGGTGGTCTGCCGGCCTCGCTGGTGCGGCATGATCTCGTCGAGGGCCGGCTGGTGGCGCTGAAGCTCGATGCCTATCAGCAGGGCGAATATCCGCTTTACGCCATGCACAAGGCCTCGCATCCGCTGGGACCTGCGGCATCCTGGCTGGTGGAGGCCTTCAAGGTGCGGCTTTCCAATTGCCCCAATCACAAGGATTTTTCCGAAATTCTCGGGCTGGACGATGTGCGGCCCATGCGGCAGGCGGCGGAATAGGGCGAGCAATTTCGGCTTGCCGTTTTGCGGTGAGATGCGGTTCAGGGAGGCCGCGAGCGGTGCTCCGCCTCACTCCGGTGGCACCGGCGTCGGTTTGCCGTTTTCATCCAGTGCCACCATGATGAATGTGCCGGCCGTGACTTTTTCCAGCGCCCGGTGACGGTCCCGTTTCGCCCAGGCTTCGATACTGAGCGTGATCGAAGTGCGGCCGACCCGTGTGATCTGCGTGTAGATATTCAGCGTATCGCCGATCTTCACCGGCAGTTCGAACGACATCTCCTTGACGGTGGCCGTCACCACGCGGCCATGGGCGCGCTCGGCGGCGCGGATGCCGCTTGCCAGGTCCATCTGTGCCATGACCCAGCCGCCAAAAATGTCGCCGGCCGGATTGGCATCGGCGGGCATGGCGAGCGTGCGGAGTGTCAGTTCGCCCGTTGGTACAGTCTTGGCGGTGTCGTTCATGGTGATCTGGTGGCCTTCGTTTGCGGTGCGGCGGACCATAAGCATGTCGCATAGCCTCGGCAAGGCGGCTTTCGCAGCAAGTCTGCCGCCCGGACGCATCGTTTCGCGGCACCTCTGTCCCGATATGACCTTGAAACGGCCTTGATCGCTCAAGCTTTCGTTTACCAAGCCAGCCTAGAATCCGGAAGAGTGGCGAATCTGTCACGAAGAACGGACGACCTCTTGGACAGGTAAGGCATTCTGGTATGGCGTATGCTCTTTTCTGGCGGCGGGTTACGGCTTCGCTGATGATCACGACGATGCTGACGGCATGTTCGGCGGACGGGCTTGTGCCGCCGGCCGGCATCGACAACGGCACGCGCGTCGGCGCCATTCGGCCGATGCCGCCGACAAACATGCCGGCCAGCCAGACCTATGGCGGAACCTCGACCGCCGGCCTTTCCGACCCCATGCCGCCGGCAGCCGTCGATAACGGCCAGTCTTCCTACGGATACCTGCGCGAGCCGGGCGTCAACGGCAATCCCGGTTCGGCCTATGGCGGTTATAGCGGACAGAACGGTGGCATTGCCCGCCAGCCGATGCCGCAGGCACCCGCCAACGAACAATGGGGCGGGCCGATGCCGCCCGAGCGATCAACAAGCCAGCCGATGCGGAACGCTCGCGTGCAGCAGGGGCGTCTTCCGGGTATCGACAGCGATGAAGGCGTCGCTGCCGTTTCCGGCGGCCAGAGCATGTCCGCACAAGGCGCCGAAGGTGGC
The DNA here is from genome assembly GCF_004343585.1 of Neorhizobium sp. JUb45. GTDB lineage: Bacteria > Pseudomonadota > Alphaproteobacteria > Rhizobiales > Rhizobiaceae > Neorhizobium. Next base: position 848,512 of record NZ_SLYW01000002.1, read on the forward strand.
GTCAACATGGATGCCGAACTTGGCGTCGGCGGCGATAACGGCGTCGTCGGTCTGGCGCAGGAGCAGCAGACGGATATCGCCGAAGGTGTCGGCAGCCAGCCGGTGGTTGATGGCATCGGCACCGACAGTCCACGCGCACTTGGCCGTCAGGGCAGGACGCAGCCGCAGAACCTGGGTGACGAGCCTGTCATCGTGCCGCCAAAGCGCTCGGGCAGCGGCCAGCGTGCCGATCTGGGCAATAACAACAACATGAGTGGCGAGCAGCCATGGCAGCGCCAGTCTACGCCTTTCGGGACCCGTCAGGTGGGCGGCGAGGCGCAGGCGCAGGAAGTGGCCATGCTGCGCACCCCGAACCCGATGGACGAACGCACGCCGATCGCACCGCGCGGCCCGGAAGCCATGCCGGCTTCGGAAGCGGCCTGCCGTGTCGAACTGCGCCGTCTCGGCGTCGAATATCGCAATGCCGAGCGCATCTCGGATGGCCCGAGCTGCGGCATCGATTACCCGATCGAGCTGACCGGCCTGTCCGGCAATATCGGCGTCAAGCCGTCGGTCAAGCTGAACTGCCAGACGACACTCGCCTTTGCCCGCTGGGTGAAATACGAACTCGCACCGTCTTCGCGCGCCCGCTACTGGAGCGGCGTCAAGACCATCGTGCCGCTTGGCGGCTATTCCTGCCGGCGCATGAACAACAGCCGCCAGAAATACAATCCGATCTCCGAACATGCGCGTGGCAATGCCATCGATGTCGGCAAGTTCGTGCTGAAGAACGGCCACGATATCGACGTGCGCAAGAAGGGCCTGTTCAAGTTCCGCGAAGGCGGGCTTCTGAAGGCCGTGCGCACCGACAGCTGCAAATATTTCAACACGGTGCTCGGCCCAGGCTCCAACAAGGAGCACTGGAACCATTTTCACTTCGATCTGCGGGAGCGCAAATCGGGCAGCCGTTATTGCGATTGAGTGGAGCTGGCGGGGATCAACCCGCCAGAGCTTCCTTTACCGCCAGATCGGCCATGGCGAGTGCTGCCTCGCGTGTTTTGGCAGCCGCGATGAAGCGGGCATTGTGGCAGAAGCTGGCGCCGATAACGCCGGAAACCTTTTCAAGTTCTCCGTTGTTCAAACCGGCCCAGGCAGCGGGCAGATCGGCGCGCTGTTCAAATCCGTCATCGCTGAGGCGAATACCGGTAACACACCAATCCTTGTCGCGCGGGTGCACCACGAACAGAAGATGCTCTGCGCCGGCTTTTACGATGGCCGGGCGAAAAGGCATGCCCATCGGCAGTTCCAGAACGCGGCTGTCGCCGGTGGTGGCGATCGCATCGAGAACGAGGCTTTCTGCGCGCAGTTTCGAGGCGCGCTGGGCGATGCCGGCCTCGACGAAGAGACGGGCAATGCCGAGTGCAACCTCAAAGGCGCGGTCGTCTGCGTCCGCATCCTTGGCGTCGAAGACGGGCTTCAAGGTTGCCAGCAGGCTCGGCAGCGTCAGGCTGGCCAGCGGTCCGGCGACGGAGGGATCGACCGCACCATTGTCGAGCAGATCAATCGGCAGCACGAATTTCTGATCGAAGGCAGCGTGCACGGCATCGGCATGCGCTTCCGGCACATCCAGCGCCAGAAGATAGGCGCGACCAAAATGTTTCCAGATCAGGCCGAAGGATGAGTAAGGCGCGCCATCTTCGCGCAGCGGCGCACCGCGCTGATGATGGTCGAAAATGCCTATGTCGGCATCATAGGCGCCGCCGACATCATAGATGATGCGGTCGGAACCCGGCGTGATCCATTCCGGCGCGCGGCTGCGTACCAATTTGGCGTTCGGGAAGAGACGCGTGAGGATGACGCTCGACAGCAGCTCATCGGCATGGAAGCCCCCGGAATGGGTGACGAGGAAATCTGGGATCATGCCGGGAGCTACCTTGCTGTGACGGAGGAGTTTTGTGGAGGCTCCAGATAGCCGGTGAGGGGCCAAGGCTCAAGGGTGAGAATGGCTTTCATACCCTCAGGCAAAAAAGAGGCCGGCACGGGGCCGGCCAAAGGGTGGAAAGCGGGCGCGGGATTGTGTGCCGGCTTTCGGTCACTACGACTGCATGCATCACGACAGGAAGCGCATGGGCGGCCATGCATTTCCGATAGGGACCATCAGGCGAACGGTGCCTCGGCGGCCCAACGAGGATGGGCGGGCAAGGCGGCCTGACGGTCATGCTTCGGGATCGGCGGCGTGTGCGGCGGTGCGGCCGGTCTCGACGACGGCAACATGGCGCGACAAGATTACGGCTCTGTGACGGTTGTGCAGATTTTGCCATTTGCGCGTTTTACGAATGATCTGGATGACGCCCGAACGCACTTGTCCACAGGCGATCACGCTGGCACAACGGCAGGATCGGATGCGCAGGCGGTGAATTTCAAAAAAACTCCGCAATGCCGGTTTTCGCGTTGCAGGAGAGTTCATGCCCGAAATGACAGAAATGCTTTTCTTTGCCGCCGTGCTGGCGGCGAGCGGTGTCGTGTCCGGGTTGCTGGCCGGCATGTTCGGTATCGGCGGAGGCGCCATTCTGGTGCCGATCTTCTTTCATGTCTTCGGTCTGCTCGGCGTGCCCGAGGACGTTCGCATGCAATTGTCGCTCGGCACGTCGCTGGCCATCATCGTGCCGACCTCGATCCGCTCGTTTCTGGCGCATCGGGCGCGCGGTGCGGTCGATATGGAGCTTTTGCGCGGCTGGGTGATTGCCGTGCCGCTCGGCACGCTGATTGCGGCAATCGTTGCCGCCAAGGCGTCGAGCGTGACGCTACGGCTGATCTTTGCGGTGATCGCGCTCATTCTGGCGGCACGGATGATCTTTAACCGGGCGAGCTGGCGGCTGGGCGACGAGCTGCCGAAAAATCCGGCGCGGTTTCTGGTCGGCACCAGCTTTGGCATCCTGTCCGGCCTGATGGGTGTGGGCGGCGGTGTCGTCAACAACACGTTCATGACGCTCTATGGCCGTTCCATCCATCAGGCGGTGGCGACGTCGTCCGGCATGGGCGTGCTGATTTCGCTGCCGGGGCTGGTGGGTTATGTATTCGGCGGTTGGGGTGCAGCCGGCCTGCCGCCGCTTTCCACAGGTTACGTCAACTGGATCGCCGTCGCGCTGATCATCCCGATCACGCTCATCATGGCGCCCTATGGCGCGCGGGCCGCGCATGCGATGAGCCGACAGGCGCTGGAGCGGGCGTTCGGCGTGTTTCTCGTCTGCGTTTCGATCCAGTTCTTTGTCGGCGTGTTCTATTGATTGTCCGTCAAAACGGATAACTGCCGACGGGGGATGTTTTTCCGTTGGCATGGCACCTATATCCGGCGCCAAAGTATTCCAGCCAGAAGTCTCTCCATGTCGTCTATTCAGCCGAATTCCAGCAAACCTCCCATCGTTTCCATCCGTAATCTGACAAAAGTCTATGGCAACGGGTTCAAGGCGCTGAAAGGCGTCGATCTCGACATCCGCGAGGGCGAGATCCTTGCGCTGCTCGGGCCAAACGGCGCCGGCAAGACTACGATGATCTCTATCGTCTGCGGGCTGGTCAATCCGAGCGGTGGGCAGGTGACGGTCGGCGGTCATGACGTGGTGCGCGATTTCCGCGCCACCCGCTCGATGATCGGGCTGGTTCCGCAGGAACTGACCACCGACCAGTTCGAGACGGTGATCAACACCGTCACGTTTTCGCGCGGTCTGCACGGCAAGTCGAAAAATCCGGCCTTGATTGAGCAGGTTCTGAAGGACCTGTCCTTGTGGGACAAGCGCAACAACATGCTGCGCGAACTTTCCGGCGGCATGAAACGGCGTGTGCTGATCGCCAAGGCGCTGGCGCATGAACCGCGCATCCTCTTCCTCGACGAGCCGACGGCCGGTGTCGATGTGACGCTTCGGCGCGACATGTGGCAGGTGGTGGAAAAACTGCGCGAAACCGGCGTCACCATCATCCTCACCACCCATTATATTGAGGAGGCGGAGGAGATCGCCGATCGCGTCGGCGTCATCAATGCCGGCGAGCTGCTGCTGATCGAGGACAAGACCACGCTGATGAAAAAGCTCGGTGCCAAACAGCTGCGGCTGGAACTGACTCGGCCACTTGAAACGGTGCCGCCAGGGCTGGAGGCCTTCGATCTCAAACTGGTCGATGACGGTCGTGCGCTGGTGCATGATTATGCGGCGGATGAGACGCATGGGAACGGGCAGGGCAGTCGCATCGCGGCGCTGATGAAGGCGCTGGCGGCAGCCGATGTGCCGCTTGCCGATATTTCCACCCACCAGAGTTCGCTTGAGGACATATTTGTAAAGCTGATCGGAGAGCGGGCATGACCGGCACATTCAATTTCGAAGCGGTCAAGGCGATCTACTATTTCGAGATGGCCCGCATGCGCCGCACGCTTCTGCAAAGCGTCATCTCGCCGGTCATCACCACGTCGCTCTATTTCATCGTGTTCGGTACGGCGATCGGCTCGCGTATTCAGGAAGTCGGCGGCGTTTCCTACGGCTCGTTCATCACGCCGGGCCTGATCATGCTGACGCTATTGACCCAGTGCATCAGCAATGGCTCGATCGGCATCTATTTCCCGAAATTTACCGGAACGATCTACGAGCTTCTGTCGGCGCCGGTGGCGATGTCGGAAGTGCTGATCGGTTATGTGGGAGCGGCGGCCAGCAAAGGGCTGATCATCGGCCTGATCATTCTCGCCACGGCCTCCTTCTTCGTCGATATCCACATCGCCCATCCGTTCATGATGGTGCTGTTTCTGGTGCTGACGGCGATCACTTTCAGTCTGTTCGGTTTCATCATCGGCATCTGGGCCAAGAATTTCGAACAGTTGAACATCGTGCCGATGCTGATCGTGCCGCCGCTCACCTTCCTCGGCGGCAGTTTCTATTCGATCGACATGCTGCCGCCTTTCTGGCAGGCGGTCAGCCATTTCAATCCGGTGCTTTATCTCGTCAGCGGTTTCCGCTGGAGTTTTTACGAGATCGCCGACGTCAATCCGATCGTCAGCCTTGGCATGATCGGGCTGTTTCTGGTGATCTGCCTGTCGATCCTCGGCTGGATTTTCCGCACCGGTTACCGGCTGCGCAGCTAAGACTTGAAACTGGCAATCGTCAGGAAAATCGCGACCTAGCGACGCGGGGCAGCTTCGTCGTCTTGCGGGTGTCGTGGTCAGGGACTATCTGATCCGCACCCCAAGACCTTCGGAGACTACACCTACATGAAATCGCTGGAACTGCTCGTCGAGAAGATTATCCTGTCGAGCCGATGGATACTCATCATCTTCTACCTTGGCCTTGCTGCGGCTTTGGCGGTTTACGCACTGTCCTTCCTGTCAAAGTTCTGGAAGGTCGCGCAGAACGTCTTCACGCTGGGTGAAGGGGAAATGATCCTCGCCATGCTCGGCCTGATCGATGCTGCTCTGGTCGCCAGCCTGATCGTGATGGTGATGATTTCCGGCTACGAAAACTTTGTCAGCCGTTTCGACGAGACGGAAGCCGACGTGTCCTTCCTCGGCAAGCTCGATGCCGGCAGCCTGAAGATCAAGGTGGCCTCGTCGATCGTGGCGATCTCGTCGATCCATCTGCTGCAGATCTTTCTCAATGCCGCGCAATACACCGATGGTCAGCTGATGTGGTACACGATCATCCATCTTGCCTTTGTCGTATCGGCGGTGATGCTCGGCTGGCTGGAAAAGATCATGGCCTCGGCGAAGGCCGACAAGGACGATCTGAAGATCTGATTTCTTCGACTGCGAGTTATAATTGAGGACGGCGCCTTTCGGGGCGCCGTTTGTCATTTCAGGACCGTGCGCCGGGCGATATGCTCCGCCTCCACCTGCCGCATCAGGCGGATCAGGTCTTCCCGGTCGATGTCGAAGGTTTCGTCGAGATGGGCGAGCGCGGCATCGACATCTTCCTCTTCGAAATTCGGTATGGCCGATGGCACCGGTACATTCGGTGCGGTGACCGCCGGTGCCGGGCGGTGCGGGTAGGAGCGGCCACACAGGCGGTGGAAAATGATGCCGGCAATCGTCAGCACGATGGCGTTCAACAGCACCGGCATGACAGGAAAGAGCGGCCCCCAGGCATCAACGGCACCACCGCCGAGAACCGCCATCAGCGCCGCAGCGCCACCGGGCGGATGCAGGCAGCGGGTGATCGACATCACCAGAATGGCAAGCGAGACGGCGATACCCGTGGCCAGCACCGGTTCGGGCACGAAATGCGCGACCAGCAGGCCGACAGCCGCCGACAGCGTGTTGCCGCCGATCACCGACCATGGCTGCGCCAGCGGACTGGCGGGTACGGCAAACACCAGCACGGCGGATGCGCCCATCGGCGCGACCAGAAGCGGTGACAGGCCATGGCCGATCATCAGCCCGGCCAGCGCGCCGGTGAGCGCGATGCCGATCAGGGCGCCGAGACCGGCGACGAGGCGTTCGCGCAGGCTGGCGCCGGCAAGGATGGGGTTGAAAATGACGGAGGCAATTTTGCGAGGAGACATGGAGGCATCTTGCTGCGGTCGTTGATGCGCCGTGCTTGCGCCTAAACTTGATGATTGCCAAGAGCTAATAAAGGAAAATCCGGCCGACAGGTGTCGACCGGATTTTTTGGCAGGGATGGTCAGGAAACGTCTCAGCCCATCGACAGACGACGGCTCTCGCCACGGCTGGCCATGACCGAGGCGCCGAGAAGCGCGCCGGCGGCGAGGAAGGACACGACGGCGATCGGCCCCTGGGTCTCGATCAGGATGCCGCCGAGGACCGCACCGCTGGAAATGGCGATCTGGAACGTTGTGAGCATCAGCGCACCGGCACTTTCCGCCTCATCCGAACCGGCGCGGACGACAAAGCTCTGCAGGCTGACCGGGATGGCGCCGAAGGCAAGGCCCCAGACGGCAACAGCCGTAGCTGCAACGATTTCCGAGCTTCCGGCCACTGCCATGCTGACGGCTGCGGCTGCGACAAGGCTTGCAAAGATGGTGATCGACAGGCGCGGGCTGCGCTCCGATACGAAGCCGCCGAGCAGGTTGCCGAAGAAGCCGGCAACGCCATAGGCAAGCAGGATCAGCGAGATGGTTTCGACGCCGAGATGCGGCACACGTTCCAGGAACGGGCGAATATAGGTGAAGCCTGCAAAATGGCCGGTGATGACCAGAAGAATGGTGATGAGGCCGAGACGCATGGCCGGACGACGCAGCAGTGCCGCCATGGTGGCGAGACCGGCATGGCCGCTTGGCGGCATGGCGGGCAGGGTAAATGCCTGTACGAGAAGGGCGACAACGCCGATGCCGGCCGACAGGTGGAATGCAGCGCGCCATCCCATCGTGGCGCCGATCCATGCGCCGAGCGGGGCGGCACAGACGGTGGCGAGCGACACGCCGGCCATGATGATGGCCATGGCGCGGGGCATCAGGTGCGGCGGCACAAGGCGCATGGCAAGCGCTGCCGACATGGCCCAGAAACCGCCAAGCCCGATGCCGAGCAGGAAGCGGGCGGTGAGCAACGTATAGATGCTGCCGGCGAAAGCCGCGATCAGGCTTGAAATGATGAGCAGTGTCGTCAGCGCCAATACGGTCCAGCGGCGGTCATATTTGCGGGTGCCGATAACAACGGCAGGCCCTGCAATGGCAGCGACGATGGCGGTCATGGTGATCGACTGGCCGGCAACGCCGGAGGTGACGGCAAGGTCACCGGAAATCGGTGTCAGCAGGCTGACGGGCAGAAATTCCGCGGTGACAAGGCCAAAAACGCCCAATGTCATGGAGACGACAGCGCCCCAACGCGCATGTTCTGCCGTCCGGGCGTCGCCGCCCGGGGATGGGATATGGTCCAGCATGGTATTCTCCTGATTTGCGGTTGATCAAGGGATAGGCGTGACGAGCTGGAGTTTCCATGCTAGAAACTCCGTCATGCTTGATCATTCGTCCAATTCTCATTTTGAACTTCCCGCCGATCCGCTCAGCGAAATGCTGCGGGGGTTGCGTCTCGATGGCGTTGAATACGGTCGGTGCCGGCTTGCGGAGCCGTGGGCGACGGCATTTCCGGCGCAGGATGCGGCGCGGTTTCATTTTATCCAGTCCGGGTGCGCCGTATTGCAGCTGGCAGGCCACGACGAATGGCTGGAGCTGAAGGCCGGCGACGCCGTGCTTCTGCCGCGCGGCGATGCGCATGTGCTGGCCAGCCGTTCGGACGTGTCGCCGGTGCCGTTCGAACGGTACGGACGTACCAAAATATGCTCCGGCGTCTATGATGTTCAATGTCAGGAAATGCTGCGTGGCAGTACGCAGGTCTTCAACGGCTCCATGCGCTTCAATGTCGACCGGCTGCATCCGCTATTGCAGATGATGCCGGATGTGATGACGACGATCGATCTGGCCCGCAGCGAGCCCACCATTCCGCATCTGCTCGACGCCATGGCGCGTGAGGTGGATATGGACCGCGTTGGTGCCGGCGGCATTTTGGCACGGCTTGCGGATGTCTTGATGGCGACGATGATCCGCACCTGGGTGGAGCATGGTTGCGGCAAGACCAATGGCTGGATTGCGGCGGTGCGCAGCCCCGATGTCGGCCGGGTTCTGGCGGCGATCCATCTGGAGCCGGAGCGTGACTGGACGGTTGCCGAACTGGCGCGCCATATGGGGGCGTCGCGCTCGGGTTTTGCCGAACGATTTGCCAAGGTTGTGGGCGAAACGCCCGCGCGTTACGTGGCGCGGGTGCGCATGCATCAGGCGCGGCTCTGGCTGAAAGAGGGCATGCGGGTGGCGGTAATCGCCGAGCGGCTGGGATATGATGCCGAGGCTTCGTTCAGCCGTGCTTTCAAGCGCATCATCGGCGCTCCTCCGAGTCATTTTCGCGCGAAGGTGGATGAAGTGACGCCGGTTATGGAACTGATGGCGGCGGAATAGACGCCGCCCCACCGTCGTTCAGTCGCGCAGCCTCAGCTCATCCGTCTGGATTTGCAGGGAACCCAGCGTCGACAGAAACGTCATGCCGAGCAGACTTTCACTCAAGCGACCTTCCGAGGCGACCATGGCGCGCACATCGCGGCGCACGATCGGGCCGATCGCCATCTGATCGAGGCGGACGGGGGCTGCCATGGCGCGACCGTTCGCGGTCGAAACGGCGACGGTGAAGGACAGGTTTTCCGGATCTAGGCCAAGTGTCTGTGCATCTTCCCAAGTCAGCACCACGGCGCTGGCGCCGGTGTCGACCAGCATCGCAATGGTGCGACCGTTGACTTCCGTGCGAGCCTGAAAATGCCCGCCCATCGAGCGGTGGAGGATGACTTCCGAGCTACCGTCCGACGCGGTGGTGACGATGGCGCTGCCGGGCATGAGGCCGGCCATCAGCCGGTTGCCGACGGAAGCAAAATCATTGCGGTAGAGATAACCGACCATCAGGCCCATGATGATGACCAGCCAGATTGCGATCATCCGTGCCGTTTCGCCAAGCTTGCCATGACGGCCCGCCAGCACGCCCGCGGAAAGCACGGCGGCAATCGGCAAAAGATAGACGAGGCTGGCAAAATCGTCATTGGCCATGCCGAGCGTGCGGCCGCTCGAATCGTTGAAGATCAGGAGCGCCAGTCCGGCGCCGAGAATGAGCAGAACGACGGTCAATCCATTCACGGTGCGGTGGTCTCCATCAGTGTCGAGGCAACGGTGAGGCCGGCACGGTGCAGGCGGCCGGGCAGGGTGGCCATGATTTTTGCACGCGCATCATTATCCATATCGCGCCAGTTGCCGATTTCATCGAGCGAACGGCCGCAGCCGAGGCAATGGCCGGCAAGCGGGGCGTCTTCCGCAGCAATGGTGCAGACGCCGGTGCAGGGGGAGAGGATTTTCGATACGTGCATGGCCGACATATCGGGTGCTCACGTGGCGAGGGCAAGGGCGGTGAGCATGGCTGCCGCCGTGATCTGCTGGGTGGCGCCGATCGTATCGCCGGTATGGCCGCCGAGTTTTTTATCGGCCACGCGGGTGAAGGCGAAGGCGGCCAGAACCGCGAGTGCCAAAGCGAACAGGATGGAGCCGAGATGATAGCTTGGCAGAAGCAATAGGAAGGCAATCAATGTGGCCAGTGTCAGCGCCGTTGTGCGTGCTGCATCCTCCGGTTTTCCGACGGCGACAGCAACACCATTGGTGCGGGCTTGTGGCAGCAGCGACCAGTGCCAGACCATCAGCGCGCGGCTGACGGCAGCAGTGGAGAGAAGAGTGAGTGCCGCGCCGAAGGGAGAGAGGTCGTCGCCGAGTTGGGCCAGTGCCGCAGCGCGGATGCCGAAGGAAAGGATGAGGGCGACAACACCATAGGAACCGGTGCGGCTGTCCTTCATGATGGTGAGCGCATGCTCCTTGTCACGGCCGCCGCCAAGCCCATCGGCGGCATCGGCCAATCCATCCTCATGCAGCGCGCCGGTGGTGATTGCCAATGCGCCGAGACTGAGGATGGCGGCCAGGAACGGTTCGGCACCGAGAACGAGCGTGGCCCAGAACACGCACATGGCGGGAAGCGCAACGACCACACCTGCCAGCGGAAACGCCCGGACAGCACGCGAAATGCTGCCGTCATGGCCCTCGAAAAAGCGGGCGTGAACCGGCAGTCGGCTGAGAAAACCGACGGAGCGGGCGATGTCTGCGACGAATTCGCTGAGCATGTGACGTGCGTTTGGCAGTTGTTCCTCCGGCCGTGCCTGATAAACAGGGGGCCACAAAGCGGGATTCCCGAAGCAAACACAAGTCTCCCGCGCTTAAGACATGACAAGGATTGATGATATGAGCGTGAGCGGCATGCCTTTCGACGATTTTCGCGTTCTCCTGCGCGAATTGCCGGGACCTGACCAGCGGGCACTGGTGGCGGCGCGCGAACGCGACGCGCAACTGACCAAGCCACCGGGTTCGCTGGGGCGTCTGGAGGAGATCGCTTTCTGGCTGGCCGCATGGTCGGGCCGTTCGCCGGCCGTGAACCGTCCGCTTGTGGCGATATTTGCCGGCAATCACGGCGTCGTCAAACACGGCATCACGCCGTTTCCGCCTTCTGTAACGCAGCAGATGGTGGAAAACTTTGCCGCCGGTGGCGCTGCCATCAACCAGATCTGCGTAACGCACGATCTCGGACTGAAGATTTTTGACCTCGCGCTGGATTACCCGACCGGCGATATCACGGTCGAACCGGCTCTGTCCGAGCGTGACTGCGCCGCTACGATGGCATTCGGCATGGAAGCGATTGCCGGCGGTACCGATCTTCTGGTGATCGGCGAAATGGGCATCGGCAACACCACGGTGGCCGCCGCCATCAATCTGGCGCTTTACGGTGGCACGGCGGAGGAATGGGTCGGCCCCGGCACCGGTTCGCATGGCGATGTTCTGGCGCGCAAGGTGGCGGCGGTGAAGGCTGCTGTCGAGTTCCACAAGGATCATCTTGCCGATCCGCTGGAAGTGCTGCGTCGTCTCGGCGGCCGCGAAGTGGCGGCGATGGCCGGCGCTATTCTTGCGGCGCGCATGGAAAAGATCCCGGTGCTGATCGACGGTTACGTGGCAACCTCTGCTGCGGCCATCCTGAAGGCGATCAACCCGTCGGCGCTTGACCATTGCCTGATCGGTCATGTCTCCGGCGAGCCGGGTCATCTTGCCGCGATCGAAAAACTCGGCAAGACGCCGCTTCTGGCGCTCGGCATGCGGCTGGGTGAGGGCACCGGCGCCGCACTCGCCGCCGGCATCGTCAAATCCGCTGCCGCCTGCCATTCCGGCATGGCGACTTTTGCGCAGGCCGGCGTGACCAACAAGGCGTAAGCCGCTCGACGAGACATCACGACAGCAATTTTTGGGGCGGCGCTATGACTGTAGCGGCGCCCTTTTTATTTGCCTGGAAATATTTTCTGTCTGCGTGCTGATTCCATCGGCCTGGCAGGGCGTGCCGCTTTTGAGAGCAGAGCAACCTCACGTTTGTGTGATGTTTACTCATATCAAGCTGTTTGGGATATTTCCGAGTGATTGATTGCCTGATTTTCAGTCAGTCGCGAGAGCTTGCAGGTAGACTCTCTTTTCCTGAAAAGTTAGCGTTTGTCATGTTTTGGTGGGGTGATTGGGATTTGGCATATTGTCTGGCGACAGGGTGGAGATTTTCGAGCGTGACGACTGGTGGATCGTCCGGGTGTTTGAAAATGGTGAGGTCATGGAGCGCGTATTTCGTTTTGCAGAACATGCCGATTCCTGGGCGGCCGGTCAGAAAATTCGGTTGAGACAGGCGCAAGAGCACGACCGTGAGACCTGACGAGGCTGCTGTCTCTCGGCAGGTGCGGCTGGATTTACGACGACCGATTTCTCTGTGACCGAAAAATTGCGGATGGACTGCGAAACCTGCCCACGCCATAGAACCGTCCATGGCCGATGATCCTGCGGCTGCCGGAGAAGGTATGCCCCGCATGGAAAAGACACCACTCGACAGCAATATCGAAAAGGCGAGCGGCTTGCGTCGCGTCATCGCAGCGACACGTTATTCGCTGCAGGGGCTGACAAGGCTGTGGCAGGAAGAAGCCTTTCGCCACGAGGTGATCGCTTTCGTGATGGCCATTGTGGTGTTTGTTGCCATCGGCGCGCATCTTGCCGATTACCTGATCTATCTCGTGCTGATGCTGCTCCTGTTTGCCGTCGAGGCGCTCAATACGGCGATCGAGGAACTGGTCGATCGCATCTCGCCCGAAATTTCCACCGTCGGCCGGCATGCCAAGGATCTGGGGTCACTGGCAGTGTTCTGCCTGCTGTGCGCCAATGGGGTGTTTGTTGTCTATGTGGTGGTGGTGCGGCTGTGGGGGTAAGCGTCAACGGGCATCGGGCATGTCAGCTGGATTTTGCGCTGTGTGACGGACACCAAGAACCGTGACGAAATCATCCGTGGCGCTGTAGTAGATGGCATAAGGGTAGGGGTTAACCACCAGACGGCGCATACCAGCGCGATTGGCGTTCGTTCCGGCATATGGAAAAGCAGCGAGATATTTGAGTATCTGCTCGATACGCTGACTGATATGTTTGGCACCCGAAGGAGAAACTGCGGAAACCCTTTCCAGCACCTGCTCCAGCTCATCTGCCGCTTCAGGTGTGAAAAGGATATTCACTTCGAAAATCTCGTCCAGATTGCCTGCATGCGCTCTTCGGAAGCAAATTCACCGCGCGCCGCTTGCTCAAGCGATGTCTTGAACGATGCTTCCTCTTCGGCAGACATCATGTAGGGTTCTTGCCCACCGCTGACGAATTTCATCATCATGTAAGCGAGTTCATCCTGCAATTCCGCAGGAAGCTCCTTGCTGGCTTCGATGGCTTTGTCGAGAAGTTCGGTCATGGCCGGCATGATGCCTCAAAAAGCGCTGCCGTGGAAGATGGTGGCCTGAACCCGGATTACGCAAAACTCTTGCGGCGGCGCTCGATCGGCGGGGCGTCTTCAACGGCCGGCAGGCTTTGTAGCACGCGGGTGGAGGGCAGGATGGCAATCACCTCGGTGCCTTCGCGCAGCTTGGACTTCAGCATGAATTGGCCGTCATGCTTGGCAAGGATGGCCTGTACGATCGGCAGGCCGAGGCCGGTGCCCTGTTCGGCGCTCTTGATGGCGATCGAGCCCTGGCCGAAGGCGGAGAGCACGACCGGGATTTCCTCTTCCGGGATGCCGGGGCCATTGTCCTTGATAGAGACATACTGGCCGCCGCCGGCCGTCCAGCCGACCTTGACCATGACGTCGCCGCCCTGGCTGGTGAATTTTACCGCATTGGAGAGAAGATTGAGCAGCACCTGCCGCATCGATTTCTCATCGACCCAGACGAGCGGCATTTCCGGCTCGAACTGCTGCTGGATGGTGATGTTCTTGGCGCGCGCCCGCAACTGTACCATGCCGATGCAGTCCTCGGCGATTTCCAGCAGGGACAGCGCATCTTCGGCGAGATCGTAACGGCCGGCTTCGATGCGCGACAGATCAAGAATCTCGTTGATGAGGTTGAGCAGGTGCTCGCCGGAGCGGTGGATATCTCCGGCATATTCCTTGTAGGTCGGGTTGGACAGCGGCCCGAGCACTTCCGAATTCATCACCTCGGAGAAACCGAGAATGGCGTTGAGCGGTGTGCGCAGCTCATGCGACATCGAGGCGAGGAAGCGGGACTTTGCAAGGTTGGCTTCCTCGGCACGGCGCCGCGCTTCGTCCGACATCGAATTGGCAACCTCCAGCTCGGCGATCAGGTCGTCCTTTTCCGACTGATAGGACATCAGTGTAAGACTGGACTGATAAAGCCGGTTGGAGATGTAATAAAACAGCACGAGTGCTGTGGCGACCATCGCGGTCAGGCCATAATCCAGCGGGTTCTGGCTGCTGATGGCGGTCATCACCAGCATCAGTACGGTCGGGATAAAGCTGAACAATGCCGCCTGGCGCAGCATGAAATTGGTCATGGCCGTGATGGAGATGGCCACCAGAAGGGCTGCGACCTTGTAGAAATAGAAACCGTCGGTATTGCCGCAGGCATCGCAGCTCTGCATGGCAAAAAGCGCCCAGCAGAAACCAAGCGCGATCTGTCCAACCAGCAACCATCTGCGCCAGCGCAACGCCTCTTCGGTGGTGAATTCCTTGCGGGCGATCCGTTTGGCCAGAACCAGGTTCATGGCATGAACGGCCATGGTGAGCAGGCCCCAGGAGATGAGGCTGCTGTTCTGGTTGATGGCAAGGCCGACCATCGCAACGAGGAAGATGACGACGGGCGTGATCAGTGCGCTCTGAAGCACGGTGCGAACGTGCTGCGACAGCATTTCGCGATCAAAGCCATGGGCGCCCTGCGCAGTATATTGCAATCTTTCACGCGTCGCCCGCACGGCTTTGGACACAGGTTTGCTGCGGTGGGCGCGCGTGCGGTCCACGATGATCTTGTCCGTCGATGTGCTGACGCTGTTACTCATTGCCCATGGACTGCTGATCCGGATGGTGCGAGCCTAGTAGGAAATTATTAAGAAGGTCCTGATGCGAAAGAATTTGTTTTCCATTTTTCTGAAGCATCTGTTGGGATTTGAGGCGGAAACATGACGCGGGGTCGCATAGGCGCCTATCGAAGGCATAGAACGATCGGGCGCTTTAAGGATGTCGTGCTGACGCTGTGTTTCCTGTTCCTGCTGGCGCTGATCGCGGCACGGCTGCAGGGCGGCGCGAGCGATCCGGTGACAGGTCCGTTTCGTGTGGTTGACGGCGATACGCTGGCGGCGGGGTCGGAACGGCTAAGGCTCGCCGGTATCGATGCGCCCGAACTCGACCAGACCTGCGAGCGTGATGGGCAGGCTTGGGATTGCGGGCAGGATGCCAAGGCAGCGTTGCAGCGGGTAGTCGCAGGCGGCGAGGTCGAATGCCGCGGCGGTGAGCGGGATCGTTATGGGCGTCTTGTGGTCAACTGTTTTGTCGATGGCCGCACGGTCGGTGGCGCGATGGTGCGATCCGGCATGGCGGTGACGACGAGCCTGATCACTTATCGCCGGGAGCAGGTGGATGCGGAAAATGACAGGAAAGGGATATGGGCAGGTCCGTTCATCATGCCCGCCGACTGGCGGCGCGAGCGCAAGCTTGAGCAGGAAGGCCGCGGTTTCCTCTCCGGAATGAAGGATATATTGTCGCTGCAATGGTTGTGAGTTCTTTGCCCGTGTCCAACGCCATGTCTGTTTCCGTTACATCATCCGCAGAAACCGACACCGCCGATCGGCTGGAATTGCTGCGCCGATCGATCGCCGACTGTCGGCTCTGTCGTGACGTGCCGGTGCGGGGGCCGGAGGATCGGCTGCCGCACGAGCCGCGTCCGGTGGCCGTGTTGTCCTCGAAGGCAAAAATTCTGATTGCCGGGCAGGCGCCGGGCCTTCGCGTGCATGAAAGCGGCCTGCCGTTTGACGACGCGTCTGGCGACCGGCTGCGCGAATGGTTGGCCGTCAGTCGCGATGAGTTTTACGATCGCGACCGGTTTGCCATTGTGCCGATGGGCTTCTGTTTTCCCGGTTATGACGAAAAGGGCAGCGATCTGCCGCCGCGCCGGGAGTGCGCCCCGCTCTGGCGCCAGGCGGTGATCGATGCCATGCCGCAGATCGAACTCATTCTGGCGGTCGGTCAATATGCCCAGGTTTGGCATATGGGCACTATCAAGGCCAAGACGATGACGGACACGGTGAAGGAATGGCGCCGCAGCTACTTTGTCAATGACGGGCCGCGCATTCTGCCTCTGCCGCATCCGAGCTGGCGAAACAGCGCGTGGCTGAAGCGCAATTTGTGGTTTAGCAAAGATGTCTTGCCAACTCTGCGTCAGGATGTGGACAGTTTGTGTCGTTGAAAGAATTTTCGGTTACACATGCCAAAATTCGCGGTATGACGAAAAATAATTTCGAAGGGGAGATTTTATGGACCGTCTCGATCGCAAGATTCTGCGTATCCTGCAGGAGGATTCCACACTGGCCGTCGCCGACCTCGCCAAGAAGGTCGGCCTGTCGACGACGCCCTGCTGGCGCCGTATCCAGAAGATGGAAGAGGATGGTGTGATCCGCCGTCGTGTGGCGCTGCTCGATCCGGGCAAGGTCAATACCAAGGTCACGGTCTTCGTTTCGATCCGCACTGCCAGCCACTCGATCGAATGGTTGAAGCGCTTTTCGGAAGTCGTGGTCGATTTCCCGGAAGTGGTGGAATTCTACCGCATGAGCGGCGACGTCGATTATCTGCTGCGCGTCGTCGTACCGGATATCGCTGCCTATGATGCTTTCTACAAGCGCCTGATCGCCAAGATCGAGATCCGCGACGTGTCCTCGGTGTTTGCGATGGAGCAGATCAAGTACACGACGGAACTGCCGCTCGATTACATGACGCTCGATACCCAGAAGTCGCAGGTCGAGGAATAAGCGGCAGCGCTGCATTCAGCGCACCAAGCGAAAACGCATGAAGGCCATCGGCACGGAAATTCGTGCCGATGGCCTTGCTTTACGGTAAGCGTGACCGGACAAGCCGCCTCAAACTTGCGACTAAGGGCTTTAAAACGTCGTTTGGCTCGGATCGAAGTTGATGTCGATGTCCCGCCATGCTTCATAGGGCAGGCCCGACGCCGCGAGCGCGCTATACGGCCCGCATTTGAGAATGGCGCGAACGCCACTCGCTATCATCAGACGTTCGTAATCGGAGCTGGGCTCTTTCTGCGAAACGGGTCGCTCGCTGACCGAGCCGTCGAGACCAAGCTTGAAGCTTACGGAAAATGGCAGCGCTTTTTGCCCTTCCGGCGGCAGGGGCATCGTCCAGCACGATTTGATGGCCGGGGTCAGGATTTTTGCGATCCTCTCCCCGTCGGTTTCTGCCAGAGCCGCCGATGCCATCGCGACGGTCGCGGCGGCAAGTGCGACGATGCGCAAACGCCTGATCATTTCCGTTCCAGCCGCGCCAGCAGCGAGGATGTATCCCAGCGATTGCCACCAAGCGCCTGCACGTCGCCGTAAAACTGATCGACCAGCGCCGTCAGCGGCAGTTTTGCGCCGTTGTTGCGGGCCTCTTCCAGCACGATGCCAAGATCCTTGCGCATCCAGTCAACGGCGAAACCAAAGTCGTATTTGCCTTCGTTCATCGTCTTGTGGCGGGCTTCCATCTGCCAGGAACCGGCGGCGCCCTTCGAAATGACGTCCACCACCTTTTCGATATCGAGACCGGCCTGCTTGCCGAAATGGATGGATTCGGCCAAGCCCTGAACGATGCCGGCGATGCAAATCTGGTTCATCATCTTGGTGAGTTGGCCGGAGCCGACCGGCCCCATCAGGCCGACCATGCGGGCAAAGGCATCAATGACCGGTTTTGCCGTGTCGAAGGTCGACTGATCACCGCCGCACATGACCGTCAACACGCCGTTTTCTGCGCCGGCCTGTCCGCCGGAAACCGGAGCGTCGATAAAGCCGATACTTTTCGCAGCGGCTGCGTCTGCGAGTTCGCGCGCCACATCGGCGCTGGCCGTGGTGTTGTCGATCAGAATGGCGCCGGACTTCATGCCGGCAAGCACGCCGGTTTCACCCAGCGTGACCGAGCGCAGGTCATCGTCATTGCCGACGCAGATGAAAACAAAATCTGCATCTTTTGCGGCTTCGGCCGGTGTGGCGCCGGTTTTGCCACCGAACTTTTTGGCCCAGTCGTCGGCTTTTGCAGCGGTGCGGTTATAGACCGTGACCTCGTGGCCGCCTTTTTCCTTGAGGTGCCCCGCCATCGGAAAACCCATGACCCCAAGACCGATGAATGCCACTTTCGCCATGCCAACCTCCAATATGCGACTTCCTAAGGCTTAGAACAAAGCGAGAGCATCGGGAAGCGCGCAGCTGCAAAAAATCATTTTCCGCACTGCGGTGTATTTCGTGACTGTAGGAGTTTCGCATTCCGACATCGCTAAAATTGAGAAATGAAAACTCCTAAACCCCGCCTTTTTTGAAACATCGCAATGTCGACCAATCCACTGGAGTATGGGAGCCTTTCTTCATCGAGAGATCGCCGCCGGTGAGGGCACTGCGGGGTCTGCAAGAGAGGGATGGTTCTCATGGTTACGCGCAGGCAGACACTTGGACTGATTGGTGCCGCCGCAGTCTCGACGGTTCTTCCGATCGCCGGCAAGGCGCGGGCGGCGGCGAAGGAATTGCGCATCGGCTGGCAGAAGAACGGCGTGCTTGCGCTCGCCAAAAGCCAGGGTGCGTTGGAAAAGCGTTTTGCCGATCGCGGCATCAAGGTTTCATGGTCGGAATTCACCTCCGGTCCGCCGCTTCTGGAAGCGCTCGGCGCCGGTGCGCTGGACTTTGGCCCGACCGGCGATGTGCCGCCGCTGTTTGCGCAGGCGGCGCGCGGCAACCTGCTTTACGTCGGCACCTATCGCGGCAGCGGGCAGGGCTCTGCGATTCTCGTGCACAAGGATTCGCCGATCCAGTCGATCGCCGATCTCAAGGGCAAGAAGCTGGCCTTCAAGCGCGGCTCCAGTGCCCATAACGTGACCGTCAAGGTGTTGCGCAAGGGCGGGCTTACGCCGGGCGACGTGACGCAGCTCGATCTCGCGCCGCCGGATGCGGCGGCCGCCTTCAAGAACGGTTCGATCGATGCTTGGTCTATCTGGGATCCCTATACGGCGATTGCCGAGGCAGATCCGAACACGCGGGTGCTGACGACGGCGGAAGGCATCGTCGACTCATGGAGCTACTTTCTCGGCAACGGCGATTTCGTCGGCGAAAACGGCGATTTGGTCGTCGAGATCATCGATGAACTGAAGAAGGTCGGAACCGCCGCGCAGTCGAATTTCGACGAGACGGTGAAGGCGATCGCCTCGATCACCGGTGTGCCGGAAAACGTCACCAAGGTGGTTCTGTCACGTCGCGGCGCCGATCTCGGTGCCGTCTCAACGCTGCCGGACGCGGCGGTTCAATACCAGCAGGCGCTCGCCGACGAATTCTACGATCTGAAGATCATTCCCCGCAAACTCGACATCAGCGACATCGTCTGGCGTCCGAAAGCCAGCTGAGCAGGAATGAGAGGAGCACCGACATGACGGACACATCCAAACCGATCGACTTTTTATGGTTCATCCCGACCGGCGGCGACGGCACCTATCTCGGTGGTTCTGAACTGAACCGGCCGCCGGAAAACCGCTACCTGCGCGAACTGGCGCAGACGGTGGACCGGCTGGGTTATTCCGGTGTGCTGCTGCCGACCGGCGTCTCCTGCGAGGAATCGTTTGTAACGGCCGCTTCGCTGGCGCCGTTCACGGAAAAGCTGAAATTTCTAGTGGCGATCCGGCCGGGCACGGCGTCGCCTGCCTATTACGCGCGGCTGGCGGCGGCGCTCGACCGCGTGTCGAACGGGCGGTTGCTGCTGAACATCGTTGTCGGCGGCAATCCGTCCGAACTGGCCGGTGACGGCATCTTTCTCGAGCATGACGAGCGTTATGCGCATGCGGAAGAGTTCTTTCAGGTTTTCGAGGATCTGGTCACGACCGGCCATGCCGATCTCGATGGCAAGCACATCAAGGCCAAAGGCGCAAAACTCGGTTTCCCGACCATCCAGCAGCCGCGCCCGCCGCTTTATTTCGGTGGCTCGTCGGATGCCGGTATCGAATTTTTTGCAGGCCGCGCCGACAAATACCTGACCTGGGGCGAGCCGCCGGAGCAGGTGGAGCAGAAGATTAAGGCGGTGCGGGCGGCAGCCGAAAAGCAGGGCCGGGACGTCTCCTTCGGCATCCGCCTTCATTTCATCGTGCGCGAGACCGACGAGGAGGCTTGGGAAGCGGCCGACAAGCTGATTTCAAAGCTTTCCGACGAGACGATTGCCAAGGCACAGGCGCATTTCGCGACCGAGTCGGACTCGGTCGGGCAGCGGCGCATGGCGGCTCTGCACAATGGACGACGCGACAAGCTGGAAGTCTCGCCGAACCTGTGGGCCGGTATCGGCCTGGTGCGTTCGGGTGCCGGCACGGCGCTGGTCGGTTCGCCAAAAACGGTGGCGGCGCGGCTCAAGGAGTATCAGGAACTCGGCATCGAAACGGTGATCGGTTCCGGTTATCCACATCTGGAAGAAGCCTATCGCGTGGCTGAACTGCTTTTCCCCGAGCTTGGCATTACTCGCGAAGAACAGCGTGCCGGGTTCGGCAACGAGTTTGCAGCGGCAAAACCGATCTTTGGCGGCGGCGGGCACGCGACCGTGCGCGCCGTTGCGGCGTCCTGATAACCCATGGAGGCTTGGCCGATGACGACGATCGATACGTTTTCCGACGGACGAAAACTGCGGCGGGCGACCAGTGGAACGCCACGGACACTGACCGAAGACAGGCCCCAGGAAAAGTCCAAGGACTGGGCGCAGGCCTCACAAAACCCTCCCAAGGGCGCGGCGGACGGTGTGCAGGCAAAGGGCGGGAAACCGTCTGGCCTGCGCACCATCTCGCGCGCTGCTTGGTTGCCCTATCTCGTGCCGGTGGCATTGGTGATCGTGTGGCAGACCCTGTCGTCACTCGGGGTGATTTCCGATCGCATTATGCCGGCACCGGTGGCGGTGGTCGCGGCTTTCTGGGAACGGTTGCTGTCCGGTGAACTGGTGCGTGACATCGCTGTCAGCGGCGCACGCGCACTCAGCGGATTGTTGATCGGCGGCTCGATCGGATTTCTGCTCGGCATTGCCAACGGTGTGTCAAAATTGTCGGAACAACTTACCGACACGACCTTGCAGATGCTGCGCACCATTCCGCATCTGGCAATGATTCCGCTGGTCATCCTGTGGTTCGGCATCGGTGAGGAGGCAAAGCTGTTTCTGACCTCGCTCGGCGTGCTGTTTCCGATCTATCTCAACACCTATCACGGCGTGAAAAACGTTGATCGTGATCTGGTCGAGATGGGCAGGATTTACGGCATGAGCAGCTGGTCGCTGTTCCGCAAGGTGATCTTTCCGGGTGCGCTGCCATCGATCTTCGTGGGGCTTCGTTATGCGCTCGGCATCATGTGGCTGACGCTGATCGTGTCCGAATCGATCGCCGCCAATTCCGGCATCGGCTACATGGCCAATACCGCCCGCGAATTCATGATGACCGATGTCGTCGTGCTGGCGCTGGTCATCTATGCCGTGCTCGGCAAGCTCGCCGATGTTGTTGCCCGCGCTCTGGAGCGCTGGGCCCTGTCCTGGAACGCGGCCTATCAGGTTTGAGAAGAAGAGGTTATGCCAGTGAGTTCCTATCTGCTTCCTTCCGCCATGGTCTGGGACGCTTTCGAGCTTCAGGAAAGAGCTTACTTCCCCGACGGCACCGAGGTCCGGCCGAGTGCCGAGCCACCGGTCCTGCCCAAGGCTCCGGCCGGACTTCGCCTGCGTGGTGTCGAAAAGGCGTTTGGCGACAACCGTGTCCTGCGCGGCATCGACCTCGATGTTCCGGCCGGGCAGTTCGTGGCCATCGTCGGCAAAAGCGGTTGCGGCAAGAGCACGCTTTTGCGCCTGCTGGTCGGGCTGGATGAGCCGACCGGTGGCGAGATCGATTTCATCGACGATGGTGGTGATCGTGTTGCGCCGGATGCCCGGATCGTCTTTCAGGAGCCGCGATTGCTGCCGTGGTTTTCCGTGGCTGACAATGTTGCAGTGGGCCTTGGCGATGGCGTGCCAAAAGCCTATGCGCGCCGTGAGGCGGAACTGGTGCTGGAAGAGGTGCAGCTTTCCGAAAAGGCAAAGGAGTGGCCGGCAAAGCTTTCCGGTGGGCAGAGACAGCGGGTGGCACTGGCGCGTGCACTCGTCAGCCGGCCGGGGCTGCTGGCGCTGGATGAACCGCTTGGCGCACTCGATGCCTTGACGCGGATCAGCATGCAGCAATTGCTGACAAGGGTTTGGCGGGAACTGGGTTTTACCGCCGTACTGGTGACGCATGACGTAACGGAAGCCGTGCATCTGGCCGACCGCGTCATCGTACTGGATGAGGGCGAGATAAAGCTTGATCTCGCGGTGCCACAGGCGCATCCGCGTCGTCATGGAGATCCGGAGCTGGCACTGCTGGAGGGCCAGCTTCTGGCGGCGATCCTCGGCGAAAGCTGAGGATCGCTGTTTTCGAGATCAGAACGGTTTTAAGGCGGCCAGCGCCACGATGATCACCGTCGAGACCAGAATGATCGGCATGCCGGCGCGCACGAAAGCGGGCGGATCAAGCTTCGGATCCTTGGCCATGCGGCGCATCCAGCCCTGCTGCATGCCGTGCAGCGCCGACAGCAACACCACGAACAGCAGTTTCGCGTGCAGCCAGCCATTGCCGACAAAACCGGTATAGCCGAAGGCAAGCCACAGGCCAAAAATCCAGACACCGGCGAGAGCCGCGGTGTTGACGGTGCGGTCGTATTTGCGCAGCACCTCGATGACACCGGTGCGGATGGCCGGCGGCACCATGCCGATGGCAAAGGCGTTGACCAGTATGCCGGCAATCAGCACGAAGTCGGAAATCAGGTGCAGGGCCCTGAGACAGAGATAAAGATCAGGCATTGTCGTTTTCCCAGATAAGGGCTTCGGTGAAGCCGAGTTCGGCAAAATCCTGACGCCGGAGCGCCTGTTCTGCCGGATCGGCGGTAAAAAATTCGTCCAGCTGCGGCGGCGCAACCGATGCTCCCGATAACATGGCATGCACCTGACCGCGATGGTGGATCTGGTGCTGGAAGAGATGCAGAAGCGTGCGATCCGCTGTTTCCACCTGGATATGCGTGGCGCGCGGGATGTGGATCTCTGCGGCAAGGCCGATTTCGCCAAGATTTCGACAGTGGTCGATCAGGCGACGGTCGGCGGCGCGCTGCTCGCGGTCGAGATCGGCGAGGGCGGGAAACGGGATCTCCGGATCGAAGGCGGCACTGCCGATACAATCCCCTTCAAGCGCGCTGATATAGAGCCAATCGACGGTCAGGATGTGATTGAGCGTGTGGATGATCGACGGAAAGAAGTTTACTCGTTTCGCCGTAAGTTCTGCCGCAGACAATTGCCTGCATGCCTTCAGAACCCGGTGATTGGCCCAGGCATTGTTGTAGGCCTGGGTCGCAAAATAGTGCCGCGTCAGCATGCGTCCTCCTGCCGCTTGTCAGGTGACTATAGCGTCAGCGTGCCGGATATGCAGGTGGTCACATTGCCGCCCACCCAGATATCGTCACCCACCTTGTCGACATGCACGCGGCCGGCGCGGCCAAGCGCGGTACCCTGCACGGCGACATAATGGTCTGGCGCGACACCCGAAGCGATTAGCCACTGCGCAAGCCCCGCATTGAGACTGCCGGTGACCGGATCCTCATAGCCGTTGCGGGTGAAGGCACGCACTTCGAACCGGGCGTCCGCGCCATCGAGATCGGAATTGAACGGGCCGACAAGGCCGACGCGGGCGCCGGCCAGGATGGAATAATCCGGCTTGGCGGCCAGCACATCGGTGCGCGAGGGCAGAAGCACGCCGATCCAGTCGGGGCCGTTTTCCACCCAGTTGGCGTCCTTTATCAGCGCATCCGGCAGATTGAGGCCGCGGGCGATCCGCTCGACGATGGCGGCATCGACCGGGCCGGAGCGGACCAAAGGTCGGGCGGCAAAGGCAAGCCGCTCGCCATCCCGGCGGATGCGCACGAGGCCGGCTCCGCATTCCTGCACGACTTCACCCTCAGGTGCGTTCACCGCCTGGCTGAGCCAGACATGGGCGCTGCCGAGCGTCGGGTGGCCGGCAAAGGGCAATTCCTGTGTGGGTGTAAAAATGCGGACGCGGTAATGCGCATCGGGAGTGGTAGGTTGGAGTAGAAAAGTGGTTTCGGACAGGTTGGTCCAGTTGGCAAAGGCCTGCATGTCGGCATCGGAAAACCCATCGGCGCCGATGACGACGGCCAGCGGATTGCCGCGCATGGCTTGGGTTGAAAAGACGTCGACCTGCTGGAAGGAGAATGTGGGCATGGGGATCACGGGAGTTGTTTCGGATAAACGGTGCGGCCGTCATCCTCGGGCTTGTCCCGAGGATCTGCAACTGCCTGTGATTATTGACGTGATTAGATCCTCGGGACAAGCCCGAGGATGACGTCAGGGTTGATGATGCCGGAGGGTATCAAAGCACCAGACGGAATTTTGCAAAACCGTTCTCGCCGTCACCGGCTTCCTCGATCTTGGCACCCTTGACCGAAGCGGCATACTGGCGGCCTTTCGGACCGCTCTCGAATACCGCGCTGGTGCCCGGTAACGGCTTGAACGACCAGTTGGCATCGGCCGACGGATTGATCGTGCCCTGATCGACGATGTAGCGGACGATGACGTCGCGGTTGGTGTCGGGGGCAACGAAGATCAGCTTGTCGGAAGCGATCTCCGGGAATTTGCCACCACCGCCGGCGCGATAGTTATTGGTGACCACCACGAATTTCTGGGCCGGATCGATCGGTTTGCCGTCGAATGCCAAATCGACGATGCGGTTGGCATCCTGATTGATCAGCTTGCCGTCCTTGTCGAAACGTACCGGTTGGGACAGGTCGATCTGGTAGGTGACGCCGTCGATGACATCGTAATTGTAGGACGGAAAACCGTCATTCAGCAGGACGGCATCCTTCGAGCCGGCCTTGACCTGATTGAACATGCCGGCCGACATTTCCAGCCAGTTTTTCACCTGCGCGCCGGTGATCAGTACGGCCTGCACGGTGTTCGGATAGAGATAGAGGTCGGCGACGTTCTTGATGGCGATGTCACCCGCGGCAACGTCGGTGTAATATTCGGAGCCGCCACGGCCGCCGGCCTTGAAGGGCGCTGCGGCGGAGAGGACGGGAAAGTCCTTGTATTCGCCATCCTTCAGCATCTGCTTGATGTACCAGGTCTGGGCGTTGGAGACGATCTGTACGGAGGGATCGTCTGCCACCAGCGCGAAATACGAATAGAGCGGCGCGGATGTCTTGCCGACGGCGCGGCGGACATAGGCGAGCGTCGCCTCATGATCGGCCTTGGCGGCCGCCAGAACTTCGGGCTTGTCCTTCACGTCAGCGACGATCTTCCGGTTGTCGTCACGATGGTAGATCGGCCGCGCTTCGGAGGTGGAGGAAATGATCTTCCAGCTGTTACCGTCCTTTTCCAGAAGCAGGTCGATCAGGCCCATATGCGAGCCCCAGAAGCCGCCCATCACGGCGGGCTTGCCCATCAGCGTGCCCTTCTTGGCGTCTGCGCCGGCAATGCCGTCGAAATCCTTGGGGCCGGGGAAGACCAGATGCTGGTGGCCGGTGAAGATCGCATCGATGCCCTCGACGCCGGCAAGATAAAGCGAGGCGTTTTCCATGCGCTCACTCTGGCCGGAACCATCAATGCCGGAGTGGGAAAGGGCGATGACGATATCGGCGCCTTCCTCCTTCATCACCGGCACCCAGGCCTTGGCGGCATCGACGATATCGCGGGTCTGCGCCTTGCCTTCGAGGTTCTTGGCATCCCAGGTCATGATCTGCGGCGGTACAAAACCGATGAAACCGACCTTGATGGTAGACGTGGCGCCGGAGCCGTCGCGGATCTGTTTTTCGATGATCACGTATGGCTTGAGGATCAGTTCATCCTTTTTGGCATCGGATGCCAGCATGCCCTTGGTAAGATTCGCACAGACATGCGGGAATTTGGAGCCGGCCAGAACCTTCGAGAGGAAGTCCAGGCCATAGTTGAATTCGTGATTGCCAAGCGTGCCGACGTCGTAACCGAGGACGTTCATGGCATCCATTACCGGATGTGTGTCGCCATCCTTCATGCCACGCTCATAGGCGATGTAATCGCCGAGCGGGTTGCCCTGCAGGAAGTCGCCATTGTCGATCAGCATGGAATTGCCGGCTTCGGCGCGGATGCCGTCGATCAGCGAGGCGGTTCGGGCAAGGCCCAGCGTGTCGTTCGGCTTGTCGGCGTAATAGTCATAGGGGAAGACGTGGACGTGAATGTCCGTGGTTTCCATGATGCGCAGATGCGCCTGATTATTGGCAGCGCGTGCCGCAAATGGGTGAAGGACAACGAGGGCCGAAGAAGCGGCAAAGCCGCCGAGCAGGGCGCGGCGGCTGATAGGATGAAGAGCGGACAATTGCGACATGAAAATCTCCCCTGTGCTTATCGAGGCAACCTAGGCGCAATTGCATGGGGTTGCATCAGTAAAATGACAGAGGGTTGGATATCTTCCGATGCCGCTTTTTATCGTGTCAGAACCGGGCGGATTTCCTGATGGAAGAAGCGGAAATACGACTGTACCTGCGCCGACGCATTCGAATTGGGGCGAAAATGGATGCCCAGGCGGCCACGGTGCGACCACTTGACAGTGCCCTCGAGAATGCCGAGTTCCTCGGTTTCGATCTTGACCGCGCTGCCGGTCGCGGCGTGGAACGGGCTGCCGAGATCGAGCGCCAGGCCGGTGTCGGACAGATCAACGATACGGCCCTTGGCGGCCTGATTGTAATATTTCACGGTCCCGATAATGCGGGTCTTGCGGCGCTGGGCGCTGCGGGTCTTCATTCCAATGACTGCCATGCGTCTCTCCATCGTTCGAATGGAGAAATACAGGTAAGCCGTTGAATTATATTTCATTGCATCTGTAAAATTCGAGCAATTCGAATATAATCCCAGAACGGGACGGTCAAATGGCTTCAAACCTTGTCGATCCGGCACTGGAAGCAGTTGTTGCGTGCTGAACGCACATGCAGATAGGCGATATCCTCGCGCGCCAGAAGAATTTCCGCACGATTGGCAATATCGGATGTGGATGTCACCGCGCCGCTACCATAAACGATGCGATCATTGCTGCCATAACCGCGGACAATATAGTCGGGGCTCTCAAGCATAGGCGGCATGATTTCCGTTGCCTCGTAACGCTTGCAGCGTTTCGCGTGCAGGAAGATCGGTCCTGTTTCGGCGTAAGGCTGCAGCGACGGGAAAGGGCGGTAGGCGAGGATGAGATAGTCTTCGCCCGCATCGATGTTTTCAAGGCAGTGACGGCACGGATGTCCGGGGCCGTCCGACACGGCGGTTTCGGGCGTGTTGCCGTAGGCGTCCGGGCCGCTGTTGCGCAGGTGCTCGGCGTGTTCGGTCGGCATGGCGGTGAAGGTGATCATGGTGCTGCTCCCGTTGTGTTCGGGAGAAATGAACTGGATGGCTCAGAGCCGCCACCCGTTTCTTGCGTCAGCGTCGAAGAGAACTGTTTGCGGCAGGACTGAGAATGCGATCATCTTCTGCGATGCTGCCGCTTGACCAGTCGGTGATAACCAACGGCATCAGACGGGAGGCCTCGATCGCAATTCTGTCGCCCGGTCGTGCCTCGAAATTCTGGTCGTTGTGGCGACGGCGTAGCGTTCCAACATGTGGGCGTCCGTCCGCCGGAGAAACATAGGAAAAAGACAGAAAGACGCCGCTCCGCAACGTGTCCCGTCGACCGCCGAACCGCGTCTTGAACAATTGTTTCTGCCCCGCGCAGTCCTCTGTCCACGGCGTTTCCTCATTGAAAAGAAACACATGATGCCGTGAACGGATCGAACACAGGATTTCAATTTTAGAGATCGTGACTGTCTGGGGTACGTAAAGCGCAGCCCGGATCGCAGACCATGAGCCGTAGGCAAGGATGGCGAGAACGGGCAGGAGCCCCAAGGCCCACAGAGTAGCCTTGGGGGGAAATTGCGGCATCAGCGATCGAGCGCCATCAGCAGTTCGGCATCCGACATGGGTGGCACCCAGGCCTCGCCGGTGCTGACCGGTGAGAAACCCATCATCTGGTAGAGCTGCAGGGCGCGCGGATGATCGAGCGTGTTGGTGGTGACGGTGACCTTTTTCGGATTGTTCTGCCAGGCGGCGTACAGCGCCTGCAACAGGAACCACTTGCCGATGCCCATGCCGAGCGCATGTTCGAACAGGCCAAAGTAGGAAAGTTCGACGAGGTCGTCATTGAGCTTGTTGAGTTCGAAGAAACCGGCTGGCGCGCCGTTCACATACAGAACAGTGACGCTGACTTTTGGATCTTTCAGAACCTCCGACAGTTCTGCGTCGCTCATCCGCAGCCGCTCGTACCAGTGCCAGCGCTTGCCGACCTGATGGTAGAGATAACGGTAATAGCTAAGGGGAACGTCCTGCACGCTCATCAGCGCCGTGTGGATATTGGCCGGGATCGGCAGGCTGTTTTTCGGCACGGCTGTCATTTCGAGGCGGGTGATATGCGCCTTCATCGGCTGCACGTCCTCACGCGAAATCGGCTCAGCGGGGCCGGTGACAACGGCTGTGTCGCTGCGCGAACCCCATTCCGACCACGAGCCGTCATAAAGCGAATTGTCGGTATGGCCGAGCGATTCCAGCGCCAGCGTGATGACGGCGGCGGTGACGCCGGACCCGCAGCTGGTGACGACCGGTTGCGAAAGATCGATGCCGGCATCGTCCATCAGGCGTTTCAGCGTGGCGAGATCGTGAAAACGGCCATTCGCAGAAAGGCTGGTGGCGGGCAGGCTGCGGGCACCGGGCATATGGCCGGAGCGCATGCCGGCACGCGGCTCGGCTTCGTCGCCGGTAAAACGGCCGGCACCTCGGGCATCCACCACCTGCCGCACGGCGGTATCGACGACGGCGCGCATTTCCGAAAATCCGGTGACGCGACGCGGGCGGTAATGCGGGGTGAAGGTGGTGGGCACCGGTTCTGAAAGGTTGGTTTCAAGCGGGCGGTTTTCCGCCTTCCAGCCATCGAGGCCGCCGTCGAGAACATAGACGTTTTCGGCACCCATGGTGCGCAGCATCCACCACACGCGCGGTGCGGAGAAAAAGCCGGGGCCGTCGTAGACGACGATCGTATCGTGTTCGGAAATGCCGAGCTTGCCGATTTCCTCGGCAAAATAGTCCGGCGAGGGCAGGCTGTGCGGCAGGCCCGTCG
Organism: Neorhizobium sp. JUb45; assembly: GCF_004343585.1. GTDB lineage: Bacteria > Pseudomonadota > Alphaproteobacteria > Rhizobiales > Rhizobiaceae > Neorhizobium. The sequence continues at coordinate 877,887 of NZ_SLYW01000002.1, forward strand.
TGTGGTCGGCGATCACGTCCTGATCGAAGAACACGGCGCCGGGAATGTGGCCGCCGGCATATTCGGCAGCGCCATTGCGGTTATGCGCCGGCAGATACCAGGCCGCGTCGATGACACGAAAACCTCTCGTCCCCAGCTGCTTTTCCACCCAGTCAGCGGATACGATAAAACGGCTTCTTGCTCCGCTCATGGCACTCTCCCTTGCATGGCAATAGATGACAATATCAGAAAGCGGTCAGGCGGTCTCTTCGGGCGTGCCGAAGCGAATGCGGAACCGGCGGTTCTCCTTGCCCTTCTTTTCGATTTTGGAAATGTAGACCGCACCGACTTCCTGCGTTTCAGACACATGGGTGCCGCCGCAGGGCTGGCTGTCGATGCTGGAATTCTCGCCGATGCAGACAAGGCTGACGCGGCCGAGGCCGACCGGCGGGCGCACGTTCTTGGATTTGACCAGTTCCGGATTGGCGGCCAGTTCCTCGTCGGTGATCCACTGCAGATAGACCGGGTGGTTTTGCGTGACGAGCGCCATCATCCGTTCGGTGGCTGACGCCTTGTCGAGCGGATCGGGAATGTCGCTCATGTCGAAATCGATGCGCGACTCATCCTCGCCGACAGCCGCTCCGGTGACAGGGTAGGGGCACACGACCGACAGGATATGGCAGGCGGTGTGCATGCGCATCAGCTTGTAGCGGCGTGGCCAGTCGATATGGATGGTCAGTTTTTCGCCCACCAGCGGCTGCGGCTGACCTTCGGCCGGCACGTGGAGAATGATCTCCTTGGTGGCGCCGTTGCGGGTCGTGGCAATCTCGATCCGGCTACCATCGGCACGTTCGAAAAAGCCGATATCGCCGGGTTGGCCGCCCGAGGTGGCGTAAAAGCAGGTCTGGTCGAGTTCGATCGCGCCATCCTCGTGCAGCACGGTAACCGTGCCTTCGGCCGTGGACAGATAGAAGTCGTCGCGGAAAAGCAGCTTCGTGGTCATGCGTGTACTTTCAGGGGCATCAGGCAGCTTCGAACGGTGCCGTAATCTTGTTGGTCGAGGTCAACCATTTCGGCAGCGGCAGGCCCTTGGATTTCAGGAATTCCGGATTGAACATCTTTGACTGGTAGCGATTGCCATAATCGCAGAGGATCGTGACGATCGTGTGCCCGGGGCCGAGATCACGCGCAAGCCGAATGGCGCCGGCGACATTGATTCCAGTGGAGCCGCCGAGGCACAGGCCTTCCTGCTCGACCATGTCGAAGACGACGGGAAGGGCTTCCGCATCGCCGATCTTGTAGCTGAAGTCGGGCGTAAAACCTTCGAGATTGGCGGTGATGCGGCCCTGGCCGATGCCTTCGGTGATCGAGCTGCCTTCGGCCTTCAACTCACCATTGACGTAATAGTCATAGAGCGCGGCGCCATCGGGATCGGCAAGCCCGATCTTGATGGCCGCGTTATGGGCGCGAAGTCCTTCCGCAGTGCCCGCAAGCGTGCCGCCGGAGCCGACCGCGCAGATGAAGCCATCGATCTTGCCATCCGTCTGCTGCCAGATTTCTTGCGCGGTGGTTTCCACATGCGACTGGCGATTGGCGACATTGTCGAACTGGTTTGCCCAGATGGCGCCGTTCGGCTCGGTCTTTGCCAACTGCTCAGCGAGGCGGCCGGAGATTTTGACGTAATTGTTGGGGTTCTTGTAAGGAACAGCCGGCACTTCCACGAGTTCGGCACCCATGAGTTTCAGGGCGTCTTTCTTTTCCTGGCTCTGGGTTTCGGGAATGACGATGACCGTGCGATACCCGAGCGCCTTGGCGACCAGCGTCAGGCCAATGCCGGTATTGCCGGCCGTGCCTTCGACGATGACCCCGCCCGGACGCAACAGGCCTTTCTTTTCCGCATCGCGAATGATGTAGAGCGCTGCCCGGTCCTTGACCGACTGTCCCGGATTGAGAAATTCTGCCTTGCCGAGAATTTCGCAGCCTGTCTGATCGGACGCGCCTTTGAGGCGGATCAGAGGGGTGTTGCCGATCACGCTGAGCACCGAGGAATGCGGGGTCATGGAAAAGCCTTTTCTGTCATTTAACAAGCGCATCGTGTCTCGACGCATGGACGCGAGAGTACACGACCTAGTAACCGTCTTGTCTACGGACAATGGCGCCGACGCAAGAAATTCTGTTTCTGGGAAGCGGGACAGCCTTAATTTCTTATCTACCCCTATTTTTCAGGAGTGGCGGCTTTTCGCCATTACCCCCACATTATGGGAAATCTACCCTGTTGCGGAGGCAGGAACACTGGAAGGTTGTGAATTGATGCGGCCAATGGTCTGGCAGTATTGGAAAGGTTGCAGAGTAGGAAGCCTGCTCTCATGCGCGCTTACAATCTGCTGTGCAGCAGAGGCGGGCATATGACGGTTGCAATGCTGGATGCGCTGATTTCCGAATACGTGGCAGGTGACCTGCCGGAACCTGCGCGGGTACTGATAGCGTCCCATATCGAGATGAAACCGTCTTCTGCGCTGATGGCGCGAACGCTGGAAGCGTTTGCCGGTCAATCTCTGGAAAAGGGAGAAACGCGGTCATTGGTGAATGGCGATCGACGGATGGAAACCATCATGCGGTCCGCATCGCCGCAGCTGCGATTGGTGCAGCCGCGCGAAAAACACCACGTCCTGCCGCGCGCTTTGCGTGATTATCTCGGCTTCGATCTGGCCGATGTGCCCTGGAAGGGCAAGCTGCCGGGTCTGAAGCAGCATATGATCGAGCACAACAAGGAAGACGGTTCGGAAGCGAGCCTGTTATGGGCGCGGCCGGGCAGGGCACTGCCCAATCATACCCACGAGGGGCTGGAACTGACGCTGGTTCTCGACGGCGATTTCCACGATCATCGCGGCACATTTGCGCGGGGCGACGTTTCTGTCGCTGACGAGAGCCTCGACCACCGGCCGGTGGCGGGGCAGACAAAACCCTGCCTGTGCCTGTCGGTCCTGTTTGCGCCGATCGTGCTGTCAGGCTCGAAGATGGGCCTGCTCGGCGACATTCTCGGCCTTTAAAAACCTTCACTCCCTGAAATGCAAAACACCCCGCCGGCGAAACCGGGCGGGGTGTTTTTTGCCTTGGGAGGCTGTGTCTTGATCAATCTTCAGCGCCGGCAACCTGCGACAGCACGTCGCCACGACCACGGGCACGCATGATCAGCGGCACGATCAGTGCGAGCACGGCCAGCACCAGCAGCGTTGCTGCAATCGGCGAGCTGACCAGCACGGTCGGATCGCCCTGGCTGATCGACAACGCGCGGCGCAGCTGCTGTTCCGCCATCGGGCCGAGGATGAGGCCGACGACAACCGGTGCGATCGGATAACCCATGACGCGCATGAAATAACCGAGCAGGCCGAATGCGAGCAGCATGCCGAGTTCGAACACCGACGGGTTGGCGCCGATCGTGCCAAGTGTCGCGAACATCAGGATGCCGGCGTAAAGCCACGGTTTTGGAATGGTCAGCAGACGCACCCACAGGCCGATCAGCGGCAGGTTCAAAACCAGCAGCATGAAGTTGGCGATCAGCAGCGAGGCGATTAAGCCCCAGACGAGCTGCGGATTGGTGGCGAACAGCAGGGGGCCCGGCTGAAGGCCGAACTGCTGGAAACCGGCCAGCATGATGGCGGCGGTCGCCGTGGTCGGCAGGCCGAGCGTCAGAAGCGGAACCAGCGTTCCGGCAGCCGAGGCGTTGTTGGCGGCTTCCGGGCCGGCGACACCTTCGATGGCGCCCTTGCCGAATTCTTCCGGGTGTTTCGAAAACTGCTTTTCCGCCGAATAGGAGAGGAAGCTCGATACGTCGGCACCACCAGCCGGCATGGCGCCGATCGGAAAGCCGATCGCCGTGCCGCGCAGCCAAGGCTTCCACGAACGGCCCCAGTCCGATTTCGTCATCCACAACGAACCCTTGACCGCCTCGACCTTTTCGGGTGCGCGGCTGCCCTGTGCGGCAACGTAGAGCGTTTCGCCGATGGCAAACATCGCAACGGCAAGCGTCGTCACTTCGATACCGTCGAGCAGATCGGGAATGCCAAAGCTCATGCGGGTCTGGCCGGTCAGCTGGTCGATGCCGATAATGGCAAGCGCAAGACCGATGAAAAGAGAGGTAAGGCCGCGCAAGGTCGAATCGCCGAAGGCGGCTGACACGGTGACGAAGGCCAGAACCATCAGCGCGAAATATTCGCGGGGGCCGAAAGCGAGCGCGAATTTGACGACGAAGGGAGCGATGAAGGCCAGCGCCACGGTGGCGATGAGGCCGGCGACGAACGAGCCGATCGCAGCCGTTGCAAGTGCCGGACCACCGCGGCCTGCGCGGGCCATCTTGTTGCCCTCAAGCGCGGTGACGATCGAGGCGCTTTCACCGGGGGTGTTGAGAAGGATCGAGGTGGTCGAACCGCCATACATGCCACCGTAATAGATGCCGGCGAACATGATCAGCGAACCGGCCGGATCGAGCTGGTAGGTCACGGGCAGGAGCAGCGCCACGGTCAGCGCCGGGCCGATGCCGGGCAGAACGCCGACCAGCGTGCCGAGCGTGACACCGATCAGCGCATAGAACAGGTTGATCGGTTGTGCTGCGATCGACAGGCCCTGAAGCAGGAAATCGAAGGTATTCATCGGGGCTTACTTCCTAGAGCATGCCGCGCAAAAGCGTGCTGCGGTAACGACATGCGAGAAAACAGAGACTAAGGCGCGACGAGGCGATCCGGGGGATTGCAACGCGCCTCAGAAGAACAGTCGTTCGAGCGGGCCGGCCGGCAGCGACAGCTGCAGAAGCTGCGCGAAGGCGATCCAGACGACGAAGGCAAAGGCGATGCCGGCAGGGATGGAGAACCAAAGCTTGCGCTTGCCGAAACCGGCGGCGGTCATGGCGAACAGGATGCCTGTCGCGATCGAGAAGCCTGCGGTCGTCAGAAGCAGCATCTGGGCAGCAAGGCCACCGACGATCCAGATGACGGGCGAAACTTCCTGTTGTTCGCGTTCGGGAAAATCGCCCCGGAAGGCCGCAACGACTGTCCAGATCGCCAGGCCGACAAGACAGAAGGCGATGACTTCGGGAACCGTTGCCGGGCCGATGCCGGAATAGCCACCGCTGCTTTCCAACCGGTTGACATCGAAGAAGATGACGGCGGCGATGCCGGCGAGAACGGGGGCGACGGCAAGCGCCGCCCAATCAGGGCGGCGCGCGTGGGTGTGGTTGTGATTGCCAGTGGTCATTTAACCAGTCCGATGTCCTTGAGAATGGTTTCGGTCGCGGCAATGTCCTTGGCGAGCTGGTCTTCGAACGGCTTGCCGGCGAGGAACGTGTCCTGCCACTTCTTGGTCTTCAGCGTTGCCTGCCAGGTGGCGGACTTCACCAGCTTTTCGACGTCTGCGGTGATGGCAGCCTTCTGCTCGGCGGAAATGCCGGGAGCTGCGGCAACCATGCGCCAGTTTTCCAGAACGACGTCGAGGCCGGATTCCTTCAGCGTCGGAGCGTCTGCGCCTTCGATGCGCTCGGCGCTGGAGACGGCGAGAAGGCGCAGCGTGCCGGCCTTAATCTGCGGCTCGAATTCGCCATAGCTGGAAATGCCGGCGGTGACCTGGTTGCCGAGGATGGCAGCAAGCGCTTCACCGCCGCCCGAATAGGCGATGTAGTTGATCTTGGTCGGATCGACGCCGGCTGCCTTGGCAATCAGGCCCGCACCGATATGGTCGGTGCCGCCGGCCGAGCCGCCAGCCCAGGATACCGCACCCGGATCAGCCTTCAGCTTCTCGATCAGCTGGCCGATGTTCTGGATGTCGGAAGAGGCCGGAACGACGACGGCTTCATATTCACCGGTGAGGCGGGCAATCGGGGTGATGGCGTCGAGCGTCACCGGGGCCTTGTTGGTGAGGATGGCGCCGACCATGACGTAACCGCCGACGAGCAGCGAGTTCGGGTTGCCCTTCTGCTGGCTGGCGAACTGGGCAAGACCGATCGTGCCACCGGCGCCCGGTACGTTCACGACCTGAACCTTGCCGGAGATCTTTTCCTTCTGCAGGTCGGCCTGCAATGAGCGGGCCGTCTGGTCCCAGCCGCCACCCGGCGCTGCCGGAGCGACGATGGTGTAATCGGCGGCATAAGCGGGCAGTGCCATGGCACCAGCCAACAACGAAGCGATGAAAAAGTGTTTCAAGTGTCTTCCTCCAAAGGCGCCTTTGAGGCGCGGTGTCTCTGCTGGAGACAGGAGGAGCTGTGCCGGGTTGGCCCAGCTTGAAATCTCTCTCCCATCACCACCGGTTTCCGCCTCCACGCGGTCACCGATCATTTGTTAAGCCAACATATGAAGCTGACATCTACCTGACACTTCACCCGCGCCTGGCATTTGACAAGGGGAAACAGCGATTATTGTCGCCTCAGAACGTCGTTCCAGTGCGAAATCAGCCGGGCGCGCTTGACCTGATCGAGATAGACCATGAGGCCGGGGCTGACGGGAACGGGTTTCAACTGGCCGCCGAGAATCTTCTGCAGGGCCGTTTCGGTATTGGCGCCGGCGACATCCGGGCTGACCGCGGGGATCTGCACATCGCGGGCGAGAATGGTCTGGCCTTCCTTCGACATGAAGAATTCCAGATAGAGCCGGCCAAGATCGGCGTTCGCCGCAGCCTGCGGAACAAGACCGATGCGTGACATCACCACGGTATAATCCTTGGGCAGCAGGATGCCGATATTGGGATGGCGGCTCGCCCAGTTGGAGGCATAGGAGCCGACAATATTATAACCCAGCACAAACCGGCCGTCGGCGACGCGTTCGAGGATCGCCTCGCTGGTGGAATAGAGCTTGACGCCGGCAGCCCCCATCGCCTTCACCACCGACCAGATGTCGCCGAACTGTTCCTGATCGCGCGACATGAACAGAAAGCCGACGCCCGAACGCTCGATGTCATAGGTGCCGATGCGGCCATGAACGGCGTCGCCCTGGCTTTCCAGATAATCGACCAGTTCGGCGCGGGTGGATGGCGGCGGCGACGTTTCGAAACTCGGCTTGTGGTAGACGAACACGGCCGGCTCGAACGTCAGGGCATAAACGGCATCGCGCCAGTTGGCCCATGTCGGCCAGCGCTCCTTCATCGGCATTTCGCTGACCTGCGCGTAACCGTCATTGGCGAGTTTGACCTGCAGATCCATGGCCGAGGAGAAGGCGAAATCCGCGGTCTTCTGGCCGGCATCGGTTTCGTGCACGATGCGATCGTAGATCTCGCCGGTCAGCATTTCCTCATAACGAATGGCGATATCGGGATTGGCCTTCTGAAAGCCGGTGATCATCGGTGTGGCGAGTGGCCGGTCGAGCGACGAATAGACTTTCAGTTCGCGCGCGTCCCTGGCGCCGGAAAGGGCAGGGAACAGCGTTTCCTCCGCCGCCGACGCGGCGATGGGACAGAGAAGCGCGATAATAAACGGGAGCGTAAAAGCCTTCATCGGCGAAGCATGCCCGACTGCCTGACAAACGACAAGCATGGGCACTGCCAGCGCAAACACAACGGCTGGAAAAACAATTTTTGTCCCGCTTGTTTGACGGAACGCCATGCCTACCTGTTGGCGATCATTCCCCGGCCGTTCCGGCCAAATACACAGGACGCATCCATGTCGCTCTCGCTTTACGACATCACTCTCCCGGCCTTCATCCGCGCCTTCGAAAACCTTTCCGCCATTCTGAAGAAAGGCGAGGCCTTTGCTGATGAAAAGGGGCTGGATCACAAGACCCTTCTTGAAGCACGGCTGATCGAGGACATGGCGCCGCTCACCTCGCAGATCCAGCGTGCCAGCGATACCGCCAAATTCGTGGCCGTGCGCGTCGCCGGAATCGACGACGTGCCGATGGCGGACGAAGAAGTGACGTTTGCCGACCTGCACGCCCGTATCGAAAAGACCGTCGAGATCCTGAAGGCCGTCGAGGCATCAGCGATGGAGGGCAAGGACGACATTGAAGTGGTGCTGAAAACCGGCAGCGGTTCGACTACCTTCACGGCGCGCGATTACGTGCTCGGTTTCGCCATTCCGAACTTCTATTTCCACGTCACGACCGCTTACGCCATCCTGCGCCACAAAGGCGTTCCGATCGGCAAGATGGATTATCTCGGCCCGCGCTCCTAGCGTTTAAACGAGGCAGTTCGCCTTCTCCCGCGACGTTTTGGCCAAAGGCCTTGAGCAGTTCGTCAACGACCATGAGTTGAAATCATGCGCAGTCGGGCGCATCTTTACCGCAACCTGGGGGGACCTATGAATCGACTTCTTGTTGCGCTGCTAAATGGCCTGAACGGAATCTATGCTATCCTGATCGTTGCGGGCTTTACTCTCGCCAGCATGGCTTACTCACCCGCCATGGCTGGAGCGGGGTGGGTTGGCTTTTTCATCGGCATCGTTGTGGCGACTTTTACGTGTGGAATCATCGCTGTTGGGCTGCTCATCAGCGGCAACATCGCTAAGATTGAGAAACACATGAACTTTCTCGTAAAATCTGCCGAGTACCAGAACGACATTGCAAAGATGTCTCTGGCGCGCCAGCTAAACGCCGCTCCAGCGTCTGCACCTGCTCAGCCATCGCAGACTTAAGCAGTAACGCCGCCTCCCTGTTCGCGAGCCGCCTAATGCCGGTGACAATTCGTCGCATTGCCGCTATTCTCGGCCTTGCGAAGAGGGAGGTGTCGCCGGTGCGTATCTTGCTGGTGGAGGACAATGTCGCGCTGGCCGACGGGCTGGCGGCGATTCTGCGGGGCAGCGGTTATGTGGTCGATGTCGTCCGCGACGGTGCGTCTGCGGAAGCCGTGGCAGCCGCCCAGAATTTCGATCTCGTCATACTCGATCTCAACCTGCCGGAAATGGATGGGCTTGACGTTCTGCGCGCCATGCGTTCGCGGCAGAACCGTGCCGCCGTTATGATCCTCACTGCACGGGGAGCGCCCGAGGAGCGGGTGAAGGGGCTTGATCTCGGCGCCGACGATTATCTCACCAAGCCATTTGATATCTCCGAGCTGGAAGCGCGCATCCGCGTGCTCCTGCGTCGGCAGGCGGGCATGCGCTCGTCGCAGATCGGGTATGGCGGCGTCACCTTCGATCTGACCTCGCGCAGCTTTTCCAGCGAAGGCCGGCCGCTCGATATTCCCGCCCGCGAACTCGGATTGTTGGAGCTGCTGTTCATGCGCGCCGGCAAGGTCGTCTCCAAGGAGGCGATCATCGGCTCGATGACGGGTTTCGACGAGGACCTGTCGGCCAATGCGATCGAACAATATGTCAGCCGCCTGCGCCGCCGCCTGCAGCCGCATGGGCTGACGGTGAAGAGTGCGCGCGGCATCGGTTATTACCTCGAAGGCGCGGCGGCGAGCCGGTGAGTTTTGATGCTCGCCTTTTCCAGAACCAGACGATCGTGACCGCATGAGGCTGGTGCTTTATTCCATCCGCCGGCGCCTGCTGGCATGGTTGCTCGCCTCGACCGGCGTGCTGGGCCTGCTGGCTCTGTCCGACACATGGCGGGAGGCGCGCGAAACCGCCAACGAGGTGTCGGATCGTGTGCTGGCCGGCTCGGCGCTGGCCATTGCCGAGCGGGTCGTGGTTGCCGAAGACGGCAGTCTTGAAGTCGATATTCCCTATGTGGCGCTGGAAATGCTGACCTCGGCGGCGCAGGACCGGGTTTTCTACCGGGTTGATGGCCCACCCGGTACCTTCATCACCGGCTACAAGAACCTGCCGTTTCTGGCGCGTTACGAAGGCCAGCCAACGGCATTTTTCGATTCGACATTTCGCGGTGAACCGATCCGGGTGGCGACGCTGGCGCGCTCCGCCTCGACCGGTATCAATTCCATGCCCTTCATGGTGACGGTGGCGGAAACCACGATCGCGCGCCGGCAACTGACCAATTCGATCCTGCTGCATTCGGCGCTGCGGCTGCTTTTCTTGATCGTCGGTGCGACGCTGATCGTGTGGATTGCCGTGACCGTGTCGCTGCGGCCGCTCAGCCGGCTGGGCGGCGCGATTGCCCATCGCAGCCCGGACGATCTGGCGCCGATTGCCGACCGGGTGCCGAAGGAAGTGCAGGAACTGGTCGATACGGTCAATTCCTTCATGGTGCGGCTGCAATCGGCGCTCGATGCGTTGCGTCACTTCACCGGCAATGCCAGCCACCAGTTGCGCACACCGCTCGCCGTCATCCGCACCCAGTTGGCGCTGGCGACTCGGGCGACCGATCTCGACGAGGCGCGGCGGGCGGCGTTGAAGGCCGATGAGGCGGTGGCCGATGCCGAGCGCATGCTGGCGCAACTGCTGCTGATGGCGCGGATCGATGCAACGGCGCGCGCACGTCGCGACGGTTTTGCGTCGATCGATCTGACGGAACTGGCGCGTGCCACGACAGCCGAGCATGTGGTGCGGGCGGCAGAGGCCGGCATCGATCTCGGTTTCGAGGGCGAGGCGCCTGTTATGGTCAAGGCCGAACCCTTGCTGCTGACCGAGTTGATGAAGAACCTGATCTCAAATGCCGTTCTTTATGCGGGCGAGGGCGCCGTCGTCACCCTGCGGACATCGCAGACGGAAAACGAGGTGATTCTCGAGGTGGAGGATGACGGTCCGGGCATTCCACCAGGTCGCAGGACGCAGGCGCTGACCCGTTTCGAGCGTGGCGGATGGCAGGATCGGCCGGGAAGCGGACTTGGGTTGCCGATTGTCGAGGAAGTCGCCGCGCTGCACGGCGGCAGTGTCGAGCTTGCGGACGGACCCGGCGGCAGAGGGCTGACGGTACGCGTCCGGTTCCCATCCGAAACTTAAGTGTGTGCGTTTATTCAGACAATGCTAATTCGCGCGCCGGTTACAGGTTAATGCGAGCTTGACTAATGATTTCGATAAAGCTGGGCATTTTAGGCAGTTGGCGCGTTTCCGTCCCGATTTGATGATCAAAGTGATGGATGGATATGAGCAGACAGAAGCGCGATTGGCAGGAGATCGCCGCGGAAATCGCCAGCTATAGACAGATGTACAATTTCGCCTGCCAGATTGTCGAAAACGCGCCGGTTGGAACCGGCGAGAATGAAGCGGCCACCCGGCTGATGGAATCCCTCGAGGATATCGTTCATCTGCCGATCGCCGAGGCGAAGCGACTGGCGCGCGCACGTCGGCGTTTCGAAAAGCTCAAGGCGTTGCTGGCGGCCTGAGCCGGTTGGTTGGCCGGCTCGTCACCCTATCAAGTCTCAGTGGAAGGTTTCGGTGCGGATATCCTGTTCCATGATGCGGAAGGCCTCATCGAGCGCCGCGACCAGGATGTCCGTCAACTGATCAGGATCATTGTCCTGCAGGAAAAGCGCAATGGCCGAATCGCTCGGCTCGTGGCGGTTATGGTCCGTTTCATTTGACATATCATTGTCCTCGTTGGGGCCGGACTCATTCCGGTGACGAGACCCTAGAATTCAGGGCTTGCGTAAAACTGGATCAACACCGCCGCGAAATCCGCGAAATACACACATGATCAAAACTGACACAGGTGCCGATAGCCCCTGCATATAGAGGGGGAATCCGCTTTTCTAGAGGCTGGTGTCATGTTTGGCGGCACGTCTGCGCACCCATGCGCCCGGACCCCTTGTATTTCAGGCTTGTGGATGACGAAAAAAATCTGCGCCGAAACGGTACGCTCAATCGTCTCATGCCAACCATTCGGAAAGATTTATTAACGATACTCCGTCGCAAACGGCGTGAAGGAAAAGGCAATGGCAAAGGCAGCCACGAGCAGGGCGCGCAAGACGCGCCGTTCAAGCAAGGCAAAGGGCGGGGGCGGCATGACGCCCTGGTACGGTGCAGCGGCTCTCGTGGTCGTCGGTATCATCGCCTATGATAACCGCGAGGATCTCGCGCGATATCTGCCCCCGACAAAACCGCCGGCGACCGCGGCCAGCCGGCATGAGGCTGCAAAGCCGCAGCCGTCGCCACGCCCCACTTCGCCGCCAGCCGTGTCGAGCAGCAAGGCGGCCTCGAACCTGCCCGCCAATGTGCCGGTCCCGCCGGCATCCATTCCGTCACGATCCGTACCGGCAACCGCACCGCAGCCGATCGCCAAGCCGATGCTGGCCTCGCTGCCGCCGCCGGCCATTCCAACGGCAGCAGGTGCGAAAGCACTTGCGCCCGATGGTGGTGCCAAGATGGTCGGTGCTGGCTTCAAGGGACAGTTCTATTATTGCGGCCGGTCGGGATTGAACGACTGCATTGCCGAGGCGGGTGTGTTCTGGCACGACAAGACGGCGGTGCGCCTGGCCGATGTCGACGTGCCCGGAGCCGAGTCTGCAAAGTGTGATGCCGAACGCCAGCGCGGTTTTCGCGCCAAGGTTCGTCTGCGGGAGCTTCTAGGCGCTGGCCCGTTCGACCTTGTCCTTTCGGATAGCGGTGATCGAGAACAGGCCGGAGCCAAGCTGCGGGTGGCGATGCGGAATGGTAAGTCGATAGGTGATCAGCTTGTGCGCGAAGGTTTGGCGCAACCAAAGGGTGGTGCTTTTACCAATTGGTGTTCATGACAACATGAGCTTTTGCTCTAAAAGCTTCTTTCCGCTCGCAATTTTACTTCCACTATAATCGCTTGGTAACAGGTTGCCTCCTACAAAAGAGGAAATTTGGGGTGACTGTTATTGCGGTGGGGTAAATGGCAGGCAGAAAAGACGCGCGACACGTGAGTGTTGCGACCATAAAAGACGACCACAATAGAATACTGCTGATCGAAGATTCTCCGGCCATGACGATGTTGCTGCGGCAGCGAATGGAAGAAGAAACCGGTGCGGATGTCGTATGTTGTGACAGCTTGGCAAGCGCTCGTGTTTGTCTTCAGACGCAGCAGTTTACGCTGGCGCTGACCGGACTTAATCTGCCGGATGCGCCGCGCGGCGAAATTGTGGGCCTGCTCGGGGATTTCGGAGTTCCGACGATTGTTTTTACGGCGATCTTCGATCCGGAAGCACGCGAGCGTTACGCCGAAAAGAAAATCATCGACTACATCGTCAAGGACGGCAAGCGGACAATCGAGACCGTGCTGCAGACAGTGTCGCGCATCCTCTCCAACCGTGCCTTCACGATCCTCGTCGTTGACGATGCAAGATCAGCACGTTCCGGCCTCGTTGAAATACTGGCGCGCCAGAATTTTCGCGTTCTCGAAGCGCATTCCGGCAAACAGGCTCTCGAGATCCTGGAGGCTGAAGAGATCATCGATCTCGTCGTGACCGATTATCACATGCCCGACATGGATGGTTACGAGTTGACGCGGCGCATCCGCGAGACCCGTTCCTCGGAGGAAATGCGCATCGTCGGCGTGTCTTCCTCGAATGACCGGTGGCTTTCGGCCAGTTTTCTCAAGGCCGGCGCCTGCGACTTCATCTATCGGCCGTTTGTGCCGGAAGAATTGCAGTGTCGCATCGACAATAATATCGAGACGCTGAAGCAGATCCAGCGGCTGCGTTATCTGGCCGACCGCGATTACCTGACCGGACTTTCCAACCGTCGGTGCTTTTTCGAGAAAACCAAACAGATGGAGGAGGCGAGGCTGCCCGGCCAGTGCAGCAGCGTTGCCATTCTCGATATCGACCATTTCAAGCGTATCAATGACACTTACGGTCACGAGGCAGGTGACCGGGTGCTGAAGATGGTGGCCGATACGCTGACAGAGATCTGCGCACCGGCAAAGCATTTTGCCGCGCGATTGGGTGGCGAGGAATTCGCGCTTTACCTGCGCAATACGGATGCTTTCCAGGCGCATTCTTTCTGCGAGCTGATCCGCCAGCAGATCGAGGAACTGGTGATGGAGGTCAACAAGCACGAGATCGCGGTGACTATCTCGATCGGCGTGGTGGAGACCGAAACCGGCGAGAGTTTTGACAACAATCTCAATGCTGCCGATCAGTTGCTTTATCTGGCCAAGAGCAATGGCCGTAACCGCGTCTATTCGACCCTGACGCTGCCGGAAGCCATGGCGGCCGCCAAGTCGTCGGCTGTTGCCGAGCTCTTCTAAACAAAAAAGCCGCCCGGCGAGGGCGGCTTTCAATTTTGAACGCAATGCCGCCGCGATTACGCGGCGGTTTGCGTTTGTGCCCGCTTGCGGCGGAAGAGCCATACGGCGGCACCCAGCACGATCAACGCCGCAGCAGCGCCGGCACCCATGCCGATACGTGCAAACAGCACCAGCTGCGAGCTGGGGCCGCCCTGACGGATCACCTGCACGTCCTCCGGCGTCACGGTCAGCTTCGCATTGCCATAGTCCTTGAGGAGGAAGTTCGACAGCGAGGCGACCTCGACATTGCTGAGCGCATTGACGGTGTTCGGCTGGTCGCCGAAAGGCGGCATGAACACGTGGCCGCCCTTGGTGTGGCGATCGACGCCGTAGAGGATGGCGGCGATGACGTTCGTCGGGTTGTCGCCGGCCGTCGCCGCATTGTGGAACAGGCTCGGATAATAACCGTCCGTCGTGCCTTGCGCATTGTAGCCGTGGCAGGAGGCGCAGTTGGCGGTGTAGAGTGCGGCACCTGCCTGATCGCCCTTGATGCCTTCGGCATAGTTCCTGCCACGGAAGGCGGCGAGTTCGTTGCCGGCCTTGCCCTGATCGAAGCGTGTCGGTGCGGATGCCTGGGTGGCATTGGCGGAGGGCACGCTGCGCACATAGGTGGCGATAGCGTTGAGATCGGGATCAGTGAGGTGCTGGAACGAATAGCTGATGGCTTCCGCCATGCTGCCGGCCGCCTGAGCGCGGTGATCGAGCCGTCCAGTCTTCAGGTAGGTGACCAGTTCTTCCTGTGTCCATGTGCCGATGCCGTGCACCTTGTCATTGGTGATGTCAGGCGCGAACCACGGGCCGATCTGGCTGCCCGTGAGGTTCAGGTCTTTCTGCTCCTGCATGAGGGCGCCACGCGGCGTGTGGCAGGTGCTGCAATGGGCGGCACCTTCCGCAAGGTAGCGCCCGCGGTTCCACTCGGCCGACTGCGCCGGATCATCCTTGTGCATCTCGTTCGGACGGAACAGCATGTTCCAGCCCATCATCGAGGCGCGGATGTTCATCGGAAATGGCAGACTGGTTTCCGGCGCCTTTTCGTCCACCGGCTGCACGCCCTGCATGAAATAGGCGTAGAGCGCGTGGATATCCTCATCCGTCATGTTGGAATAGGAGACATAGGGCATGGCCGGATAGAGGTTGGCGCCATCGCCGCGAACACCCTTGCGCACCGCGTCGGCGAACTGGGCTTCGGTATAGTTGCCGATGCCGAACTGCTTCGACGGCGTGATGTTGGTCGACATGATCGTGCCGACCGGCGACGACATCGGCAGGCCACCGGCCATCGGCTTGCCGCCGGCATGGTTGGTGTGACAGGCGACGCAGTCCGACGCGGTCGCCAGATAGCGGCCCTTGTCGATCAATTCCTTGGAAAATTCCTGGGCGGAAGCCGTGACCGGAGCAAGGGCAACCAGCGCCAGCGGTGCGGCGAGGGCAAAGGACGTGATGGTCTTCATGATCATGCACCCCGCATCTGGTCGACAATGGCGTCGCCGGCCTTGAGGGCGAGGGCGACCATGGTGATGGTGCTGTTGCCGCATGCGCCGGCTGCCATTGCGCCGCCGCCCGGAATGAACAGGTTTTCGTGGTCATGCGACCGGCAATCCACGTCAACGACCGAGTTCGAGGCGTCCTTGCCCATGATGGTTCCGCCCATGATGTGCTTGCTGTTGTTGAATTTGGGGCTGATCTTGATGTCGACGGCACCCATGGCCTCGGCGATCTGCTTGCCGATCGGCTGCGAATAGGCTTCCCAGGATTTACGAACGTAATCACCGACGTCGTAGTGGATCGATGGCTTGGGCAGGCCGAGCCAGTCCTTCTTGTCGGAGAGTGTCAGGCGGTTGTTCGGGTCCGCAAGGATTTCGTGCGCGGCGACGATATCCGCCGTGCAGGCGGTCATGCGGCGGATTTCCTCATCAAGTGCCTTGCCGACGAGGCCCTTTTTCAGCGCCGCGAAGGTGACGAAGCGGTTGCGGGCAAAGTTATTATAGCGGAAATAGGCGCCGGCATGCTCCGAGCGGAACGAGCCTTGCGACGTTTGCATGATGCCGGAATTGACGACCGGGCCGACGCCGGACCAGTACGGATCCTTGGTGGTGACCGTAAACGAGCGGGCCGGATGGTCCATCATGTTGCGGCCGACCTGATCGGACGAATTGGCAACACCGTTCGGGTTGCGGTCGTCCTTCGACATCAGCAGCAGTTTCGGGTTTTCAAGGCCGTTGCAGGCGAGCACGAACAGTTTGCCGGTGATCCGGTGGCTCTGCTTGTGCTGGTCGTAATAGCTGACGGCTTCGATCTTGTTCTGGGCGTTCGTTTCGACCTGGTAGACGACCGAATCGACGAGAAGGGTGACGCCTTTCTTTTCCAGGCGGTGCAGCGCCGTTTCGGCATCGTATTTTGCCGCGACCGGACAGACCGGTACGCAGTTGTTGTTGGCACAGCAGGCCGGGCGGCCATCATAGGGCATGCCGCTATTGCGCGCCTGCGAGACGGGGATGTTGTTGTAGCCGAGCGTCTTCACGACGTCGGTGAAACGCACCTCGCCCGGAGAAAATGGCAGGGCCGGCATCGGATAGTCAGCCGAGCGGGCACCGGTCTGCGGCCATTGCTGCGCCCTGTCGGAGGGGCCGCAGATGCCGAGCTTGTGTTCGGTGCGGACGTAATAGGGCTCGAGCGTGTCGTAGTCGAAAGCCCAGTCGCGGCCAACGCCGTAAAGCGAGTTCAGGCGCATATCTTCCGGCGTCAGGCGCCAGGACGTGCCTGCCCAGTGCCAGGTCGAGCCACCCGCATATCGGATGAAGGTCTGGTCGTAGGCATCGGGGCCGGTGAATTGCAGATAGGCATTTTCCGGCTTTTCCGCGCCAGTCGGATGCGGCGCCCAGGGGCGGGGCGGATAGGCGACGGATGTATCGCCCTTGACGCCGAGCGGCGCGTTGCGCCAGTTCTCGACGACTTCGGCGCGCGAGACGCGCGGGCCGGCCTCGATCATCAGCACGGAATGGCCTGCATCGAGCAGCTGTTCGGCGATCACGACGCCGACCACGCCCGTTCCGACGATAACGACGTCGGCACTGTTCTTGGTAACCATGGGAAAACTTCTTTTAAATGGGGTTCGTCAGAAGCGCGGCATCGGGGCCGACAGCGGCACGTTGGGGCGTGTCCACAGGTTCGGGCCGGAAATGCCGTAGGAGGGGATGGTGACCACGTCGCTGGTGGTCTTGAAGGTCAGCGCCTCTTCATAGGTGAAAACCTTGGCATCGCGCTTTTCCGACGAACAGCCGCTGTACCAGGCAAAAATCACCCAGTGGGCAAAGTCCTTCAGCTCGCCTTCGGGGATGTCACCAAAAAACTCTTCGACCGTCTTTGCCTGCTTCTTTTCGGCAATGGCGATGATGGCATCAAGCATGCCGGCAAAATTCGTGTATTGGCCTGTCGCCGTCTCGGCGATGCGGGCGCCGACATCGGGGTTAAGCCGATGGTCGATCAGCAGATTGGAGAGCTGCATGAAGCGGCTCTGCGCGCCGGCATCGACCGCCGCCAGCGCCATGCCGGGACAGAGCGAAGCCGCCATGCTGCCGGCAAGAAGGGTGGCGCCGCTGAGCAGCATGCCGCGGCGCGACATCATCAGCTTGCCGTTGGGATCGTTCGACTGTCTCGTCATCGTTTTCCTGTCCATGAAGAAAGCGAGGCTGTTGCCTGCGGGAAAAGGGTTTTCGGCACGGCCGGTGCGTTGCATCGGCGAAAAATGTCGGGCAAGGTCGCGCTCTTCACCGTGGCGCTGAGCGCCTGGCGTCCGGAGACTGGAAAATGCTGACGGATTTCGGGCATGCGGAAGTCACGAAAAAAAGCGCGAGCGGACCTGTTGACGCTGTCGCGAGACAGCGCAGTCCTCCACCGCGCCAAATTAGTTGGATAGCTGATGATCAGTTACGCCACCAGTTGACGTATGTCAATCTGTCGCAGGGAGACGTTTTCCGTGATCGTGACCGCCGAGCATATGCTGAATACCCATGGGATACTCTTGCGGCGCTGCCAGCAGGTGGCGCTTGCTCTGTTTACGGAAGAGGCGTCGGAATTCGGGTTTTCCCCAACCCAATATAGCGCGCTGGCATTCACCTATATCGAACCGGGCATTCAGCAGAACATGCTTGGTGAACGCATCGCACTCGACCGCTCGTCGGTGACAAAATGCGTCGAGATTCTCGAAAACGAGGGTTTGATCCGGCGCGAAGTCGACAGCAAGGACAGGCGCGCGCGCCTGCTGTTCATCACGCCCGAGGGCGAACAGGTGTTGCAGACGGTGCATGAGGCGGCGCTCAAGGCCAGAAGCCGTATCCATTCGGCCATGGGAAAAGAGCGGTTTCAGAATTTTCTGGAAGACATGAAGGCCTTCAGTGCGATTCTGGAGGAGAAAGCCTGACGTGTTCCGTGTCGGGCTGATGCCGACGAAGGTCATTCAAACCGTCGAACTGTGCTGACGTTTCAGCCTTCGTGTTTTTCGAATCAGGAACAAAATGATTCCGCTGCCGTTATGCGCAAACAATGACGCGTGAGCGCGCGGAGATCAGTTATGCTTTCCAATAGAGTTTCGTCGACCGTATTGTCTTCCGATGATCTGGAAGAGATCGATCGCTTCCATACCGCATGGTGCGAAGAGAACGGCGTCGACAAGACCGATGCCGAGGCGCTCGATGTGGCGTCAGGGCTGATCGATTGGTATGCTTCCGACACGAAGTACCGTTCGCGCACAAAACTCGATCAGGCGCCGGCTCTGCCCGAATCTGAACGGATCAAATCCCTCCTCATGCGGATCACCTGAAACATTCGGACGAATGTCTGTGCAGACGATTCGATTTCGATGGCAGGAAGACGTGACCTTGCCGTCTCTCGAAACAGCCTGATCGCTGAGGGCGGACTGAAAACGCTCGGTTCTGATTAACGGGGATAAATGCCTGCACACGGCGATAGTCCGTATAGCAGAAAAGAAAACGCCCGCTTTCGGATTTCTCAACGAAAGCAGGCGTTTGTCTTTTAATTTGGCTCCCCGGGCCGGATTCGAACCGGCGACCTGTCGATTAACAGTCGAATGCTCTACCGCTGAGCTACCAGGGAAAAACCGCGTCGCCGCGGCGGTGAGCGGGGTAATACAAACGCTTGAGCCATTTGCCAAGCGCTTTTTTGCAAAAAAATGAAGGAACTTGTTTTATCCACTGCGACTTCCCACTTCGCGCCTGAAAATATCGACCAAAATGGAGGCCAGATGGCTGCGACTGACGAGGAAAAAAGGTCCGGGTTCGGGATCGATCCAAAGGACGGAAAGCTGATGCTTGGGCGCTTTCGCCTTCCTATGCCGCGTTCTCGCTACGGTCGCATGGCATTGGGCATCCTGCTGGTCATCTGCGGCTGCCTCGGTTTTCTGCCCATACTCGGATTCTGGATGGTGCCGCTCGGCCTTCTCGTTCTTTCCGCCGATATTGCCTTCGTCAGACGCAAGCGGAGGCGTTTTGCCGTCTGGTGGGCGCGTCGGCGTGCCCGCGATGCCCGATAAACAGAATCGCCCGCGAAAATTCTGAGATTTTCGCGGGCGATTTGATTCTGCGTTTTGCGTCCGGACTTTTGTCCTTACGAACTGAAGACCGACATCAATCCCTGGCCGGCGCTGAAGGCGGCATAGGCGAGCGCGGCGAAATAGATTTTCGTGCCGACGAGAAATGCATAGCCGCCAAGCACGACCAGACCATCACGCTGGATCATGCCCACCGCCAGAAGCAGGATGGCGACTGCCGGCAGCGTGTTGGAAAATGGAATGAGGCCGAGCGGGAACATCAGAAGAATGCCGCCGACCGTGATGGCCAGCGCATTGATGCGGTTGGCAATGGTGCTGCCGGTCAGCTGCGTCATGCGCGGTTTGACGAAACGGTCGAACTTCCCGACGATGCCGATACCGCGTTCCAGCGCCGGCACCAGTTTGGCTGTGTCGAGCTTGCGGTCGAGAATGCGTCTTGGCAGCCAGGGCAGGCGGTTCATGCACACGGCGATGCCGACCAAGATGATGGCGGCGCCGAACACGGTGCTGACGCCCGGAATGGAGACGGGAATGAGGAAGGGCAGGGAGGCGATGGCGCACAGCAGCAAAAGCCCCTGCTCGCCGACGGCATCCATCAGCTCACGCAGCGTGATCGACTGACCACGTATGCCGCTGACAAGCGCCTGCAAAGTCTCCGTCAGGGAGCGCGAGGTATCTTCGAATTCGACCGATTGCTGCACATTCACCTCCGTGTTGATGCGGTTGTGATGTGTCTAGCAGCTTTGATGCCAAGCGAAAACCGACCTCGCGGCTCGCCGGCGGGCGAACCGTCATTCAGGCTGGCCGGTAGAGCGCCGAGCGGAAGTCTTATTTATGCGCCACGAAATGATCGTACATGCCGACACAAATGACCAGCGCAAGCACGCCGAGTACAAACGGATTAATGGCGGTGACAAATTCAAGATAGTGCATGACGGTTTCTCCTCTTACCGCATGACAAGCTTACCTCAGGGAGGGGGTGCGGCATTGATCCGCCGCAAATGCTCCTCCCGGTCCACGCATCGCAGGGCGCAATGCGGTGCCGTCGGTCTCCTCAGCCCTTCAGCACACGGTTATGTTAGCAGATTTGATGACTGCCTGCCAGAGCGCGTGTTCGTGTGATTTTTCTTCGATGGTTTTCGACAGTGCCGATGGTCAGGATCGCTCAAGAAAGCGGGTCCACACTTGTTTTTCATCAAGGGCGCCAGACTGGAAAGGCGGCAGGCATGGTGAAATTTATGGTGATCGAGGGCGGCAAGGGCAGATTTGCTGCGAATGAAGCGGGCAGGGCCGGTCGGCCAACATCCGAGGATGTGCGCAAGGAGGCGGAACGGCGCATCCATGCCAGCGGTTACGACGACTGGCGGGTACGGGAACTGGCGACTGGTACGCCGATGCCAATCGAAATCCGCTATCTGCGCATGCAGATCGAGTATGCCGCACAGGCGATCGCGCGTTTTGTAAAGATCCCGGCCGATTTCGCCTCGGACAATTACTGGCCGGCGTGATCGAATGTCGAAGGAGAATTTAGAACGGCCTGCGTGATCTCGCGGCAGCAACGTGACGTCAATCGGTCGCCCGACCCCGTTCTAAAGCTAACGGCAGTCGCGTTCTGCGGCGCTTTTGCCAGAAGCGGCCGTATGCGTCCAGTGGCATTTCGAATCGCGATGCCTGCCGCATGTCTGAAAGGACAGGGGAAACCGCAGGATCACTGGAAGGCCCGCCTCGATGCGGTGATCGGTTCTTTCGGTGAGAGGTGGGTTTTACCACATGCAGCCGTTCTGTCCGCAAATCTTCACTTCGGCGGCTCTGTTATGCTCGAATGTGTGTCGATCTCACCGGTCCTGCCGGTCATCCATCGTTCGGTCGCAAAGACGGACACGAAGATGGCGAGGGTGATGAGCACAAGGATGGCGGCGGCGCGCGCGTGGTTGATTTCCATTCATCCTATATGGGATGCGCATGCGCGGTAACGAAGCGCCAATCGCAATTCTTTAAAATACGACGGCAGCGACTTCTTGTGAACACATTGAGCGTCTATGTGTTTGTATCGGCATTGCTGATGAGCACCGAAACTTTCGGAGTTCGCAATTGCCGCTGTCGCTTTTAGCCTTTGACCACGGATGTACTGGCACCGGTGTTCGAAGCGACGATGAGGAAGGTCGGTGCGGTTTCGCCCGGCCTTTTTTCATTTCCGGCGACCCGAAAGAAAATCATGAAAAAGACCGATGCGGCCCTGCTTCTCAAGAGAGCACAGCGACAGATCGCCAATACCAGCGCGGGCGGCCAGCTTGGCGGAACGAATAACGGCCAGGGCTACGACGCCAAGACCACAGGCGCGAACAACAACCGCGGCAGCAAAACGCGGCCAGCCGGCGGCAAGAAATAAGCACCCGTATGTGCCTGCAATGAAAGCCGCCTTCGGGCGGTTTTTTTATGGGCAGCAGGGCAGGTTCTTTTAATAGGGCGACTGTCGTCGGGAATGAATCCGGCTTGCAGCACGCCTGTAACGCACGATGTCTCGCATCGAGCGCCCCGAGAGGGGTATCTATTTGATTTTTATTGAGAAAATGTTGGAGGCCTCGCCGAGAATCGAACTCGGGTGCAAGGATTTGCAGTCCTCTGCGTCACCACTCCGCCACGAGGCCATCCGGTAGATAAAAGCGTGCGGTGAGGGGCGTTTAGAACGAATCTATGGGGCGCGCAAGCCCCTTCATTCTGAACATCCATCCTTTTTTCATGTTGCAGTCACGCGCGCCACCGGTTCGGCTTTGACGCAGGATTTTCGATATCTGCACCATTATGACACGCATCCCGGATTACTTTGCCTGTCAGCTGGTTCGCGTTGTGCGGTTGGCGGCCCGCACCGAAAACCGGTGGCGGCCCCGTGTTCGCATGTCCGCCCTCACGGGGTCATGGCGGCAATAGGTAGAATGTGAGTAAAAGAAAGAATAGTCTGCAGCGCCGGATAGGGCCGTGGCTTAGGTCTTCCCTTCGGTCCGCAGCATTTCGGCAATCATCGTGCCGAGCATGGTGTGCAGGTTTCTCGCGGTGCCGAGATCGAACCGCAGGCGGCTGGCAACCTCCACGATTGGCGATCCATTCAGGTCCATGATCGCCGAGCCAAGCGAAATATAGGCAATATTGTTGTGATGCCGACACTCGGTGATCATGTCGACGAACTTGACCGGTGAGCCATCATCACGCACCGACCAGAAATTATTGAGATGCGCTACTGTGTCTAAACTTTCGCGAAGGGCTGCGGCGTCTGGCATTTCTATCTCCTGAAAACATGACATCCTATCGCCATAAAGTTGAGTGGCCGTCCAGCGCATAGTGAATTTTACGTTAATGCCGACGGGGCGTGCCATCGCCGGGCTTTGTTACGGCGTGGCATATGCTTTTGCGCGCGACCGTCGGATCGAGGGTGGCGGTGGTGTTCAGGCACATTGGGCGAGTTTTTCTGCTCCGCCACGCACCATTGGCTTGAAAGCCGTCTGCACCGTCAGTAATACGGGGATCAGTTGGACCGCTTTTATGAGGCGCAGAAGCATGACCGATTACGAAAAAGCGCGGATCACCATGGTGGATAACCAGATCCGTACGACCGATGTGACGTCCCACTCGGTTCTCAAGGCGTTTCTCGCCGTTCCGCGTGAAGCTTTCGTGCCGGATGCCGTCAAGCCGATCTCCTATATCGACAATGACATTGAAGTGGCGTCGGGCCGTTATGTGCTGGCCGCTTCGCCTCTTGCCAAGCTTTTGCAGATGGCAGCCATCACCCGCGAAGATGCCGTGCTCGAGATCGGCTGTTGCACCGGCTACACGGCGGCCCTGCTTTCGCACCTGGCCGGCAGTGTAGTCACCATCGATAGCGACGCGGTGCTGGTAGAGCAGGCCAAGGCTTCGCTTGCCGGTTATGACAATGTCGAAGTGGCGGCCGGCGACATGGCAAAGGGCCATCATGCCGAAAGCCCCTATGACATGATCTTCATCAGCGGCGCTGTCGAAGAAGTGCCGGCGGCGCTGTTTGAACAGTTGCGCGATGGCGGTCGCCTGATCGCCGTTGTCGGCCACGGCAATTCTGCCTTCGCCACCCTGTTCACCAAGGAAAGCGGCGGTGTTTCTGCAACCCCGCAGTTCAACTCCTCCATCCGTCCGCTGCCGGGTTTCCTGAAGGCGAAAGAGTTCGTTTTCTGATCAATTGTCGGCGCGCAAGCGCTGAACAAATCTGTGCACGCGCAGCATGACTTGCCCGCCTTCGATTGTTTCGAGGCGGGCTTTCCCGTTAAAATGCCGGTGATTCGTCCTCGCGTAATCTGAGGCTCGGGATCGTGAACCGTCAGATCGGGGAAGAGTATGGCTCAGCCAAGCGTAGCGCGTGAACCCTCCATGGAAGAGATCCTGGCGTCCATTCGCCGGATCATCGAAAGCAACGAGCCTGTGGCCGAGGGTGCCACACCGCGCGACTTCGCCGATTATCGCGATGATGATCGCGTGACGGACGATGCCGGCGATATCGCTTTCGTGCCGGAAATGGCTGCGAACGATCCGGGTATCCCTGCTCACGAGACTGTGTCCGCCAGGCCCGCGCCGCAGGCCCTCGATTTCTCCGCCGAACCTTCCGCGCCTGCTCAACCGGTGCCGGAACGGTCGCTTTCGCTGGCCGACGTTGCCGCGCGCGTTCGCGCCGCGTCCGGTCGTGCGCCGGAAGTGCCGACTGAAACCCCTCGGGAAACCGTGAAGTCGGACGACCAGCCCGCCGCGCATGCACCGGTACAGACGGTTGCCTCGTCGGCACCGCGGCCTTTGCCGCGTCCCGTTCTGCCGCCCATTCCGGAACTCGGTGTTGCCGGTTTCAACCCGAATGAAGCTTCCGCCGAACCTGAAAGGATGCCTCGCATCGTGGAGTCTGCTGTCGAACCGACCATGCCGGAAATCACCTTTGCCGAGCCTGCGCCCGCATCCGAGCCCAAGGCGGAAAAGCCGTTTATCGAGCCGAAGGCCGAAAGCCTGCCGGCAAAGATCGAGGCAGCCGCCAACCTGATGTCGGCGGAAGCAGGCGCCCAGGTTGCCCGCTCGTTTGGCGAACTGGCCGACATGCTTGACGGTTTCAATCAGCAGTCTGTCGAGGAAATCGCGCAGGACATGCTGCGTCCGATGCTGCAGGAATGGCTGGACGACAATCTGCCGACGCTGGTCGAGCGTCTTGTGCGCGAGGAAATCGAGCGCGTGGCCCGCGGCCCGCGTCGTTAATCCGCCGCACCTGCCATTCAATATGGCCGCTCCGGTGACGGGGCGGCTTTTTTATTGACTATCGGTACCCCATCTCTTTAGAGCGGTTCATTGTTAAATGGAACCGGTTCTGCCGGAGCAGGTTTTCGTCGGGGCAGAGGCGATTGGCGAAGGGCATACCACCGGGTACGTGCGAGCCGATCGCCGCTGATCCCGGCGGAAAGATGCCCGGCCCTTACGGGTTGGCTGAAACGGGCCGGCTGATCGCATGGCCGGCTTGGCCGTATGCTTTGGCTACGACGCGCGCCGGCCATGCGACCATCCAACTCCGTTTGAGCCAACAGAACCGATTCCATTTAACAATGAACCGCTCTAACACCGCACCATCTCATTCATAAAAGAAAAACGGGTCAGGAAATGCTCGATAAAACCTTCGATTCCGCCGCCGTCGAACCAAAGATCGCAACCGCCTGGGACGAGGCGAATGCCTTTCGTGCCGGTGCCAATGCCAAGCCGGGCGCGGAAACCTTCACCATCGTCATCCCGCCGCCGAATGTCACCGGTTCGCTGCACATGGGCCATGCGCTCAACAACACGCTGCAGGACATCATGGTCCGCTTCGAGCGCATGCGCGGCAAGGACGTGTTGTGGCAGCCGGGTATGGACCATGCCGGCATCGCCACGCAGATGGTTGTCGAGCGCCAGTTGATGGAGCGCCAGCTGCCGGGGCGTCGCGAGATGGGCCGCGAGGCCTTTGTCGACAAGGTCTGGGAATGGAAGGAAGAATCAGGCGGCCTGATCTTCAACCAGCTGAAGCGTCTTGGCGCTTCCTGTGACTGGTCGCGCGAACGTTTCACCATGGATGAGGGGCTTTCCAAGGCCGTTCTCGAGGTTTTCGTCACGCTCTACAAACAGGGCCTGATCTATCGCGGCAAGCGTCTGGTCAACTGGGACCCGAAATTCGAGACGGCGATTTCCGATCTTGAAGTCGAATCCAAGGATGTCGACGGCCATATGTGGCACTTCAAATACCCGCTGGCCGGCGGCGAGACCTATACCTATGTCGAGAAGGACGCCGACGGTAATGTAACCCTGTCCGAGGAGCGCAATTATATCTCGATCGCCACCACGCGCCCGGAAACCATGCTGGGCGATGGCGCGGTTGCCGTTCATCCGTCCGACGAGCGTTATGCGCCGATCGTTGGAAAGTTCTGCGAAATCCCGGTTGGCCCGAAAGAACATCGCCGCCTGATCCCGATTATTGCTGACGAATATCCCGAGCCGGATTTCGGTTCGGGTGCGGTCAAGATCACCGGCGCGCATGATTTCAACGACTATCAGGTCGCCAAGCGCAACAGGATCCCGCTCTATCGTCTGATGGACACGACCGCATCCATGCGTGACGATGGCGAGGCTTATGCCGTTTACGCGGCCAAGGCGCTCGAAATCGCCAAGTCCGGCGAACTGCCAAGCGAAAGCGATGTCGACGAGATCAATCTCGTTCCGGAAGAATATCGCGGTCTCGACCGCATGGTCGCGCGTGCGAAAATCATCGAGGCTATCAATGCCGAAGGCCTTGCCGTCACGGTCAAGGATGCCGAAGACAACGATATTCCCTACGTCGAGAAGAAGAAGATCACGCAGCCGTTCGGCGACCGCTCCGGCGTCGTCATCGAGCCGATGCTGACCGACCAGTGGTTTGCCGACGCCAAGACGCTGGCCGAGCCGGCGATCGCCTCTGTTCGCGAAGGCCGCACCAACTTTGTCCCGAAGAACTGGGAAAAGACCTACTTTGAATGGATGGAAAACATCGAGCCGTGGTGCATCTCGCGCCAGCTCTGGTGGGGCCATCAGATCCCGGCCTGGTATGGCCCGGATGGCCAGTGCTTCGTCGAAAAATCAGAGGAAGAGGCGCTCGACGCCGCCGTTCAGCATTATCTGGCGCATGAAGGTCCGTGGAAGGCCTGGGTTCAGGAAAAGCTCGAAAACTACGAGCCGGGTTCGATCCTGACGCGCGACGAAGATGTTCTCGATACATGGTTCTCGTCGGCGCTTTGGCCGTTCTCGACGCTCGGCTGGCCGGATAACACGCCGGAACTGGCGCGTTATTACCCGACCAACACGCTCGTAACCGGTTTCGACATTATCTTCTTCTGGGTTGCCCGCATGATGATGATGGGCCTGCACTTCATGAAGGATGAAGAAGGCAATGCGGTCGAGCCGTTCAACACGGTTTATGTTCACGCGCTGGTTCGCGACAAGAACGGCCAGAAGATGTCTAAGTCCAAGGGCAACGTCATCGATCCGCTGGAACTGATCGACGAATACGGTGCCGATGCACTGCGCTTCACGCTGGCCATCATGGCGGCGCAGGGTCGTGACGTGAAACTGGACCCGGCCCGTATCGCTGGTTACCGCAATTTTGGCACCAAGCTGTGGAACGCGACGCGTTTTGCCGAGATGAACGGCGTCAAGCGCGATCCGCATTTCATTCCGGACGCCACGACGTTGACGATCAACCGCTGGATCCTGACCGAACTCGGCATCACCATCCGTGACGTCACCGAGGCGATCGAATCGCACCGCTTCAACGAGGCAGCATCTTCGCTCTACCGTTTTGTCTGGAACCAGTTCTGCGACTGGTATCTCGAGCTTCTGAAGCCCATTTTCATGGGCGAAGACGAAGCCGCCAAGAAGGAAGCGCAGGGTTGCGCCGCTTATGTTCTCGAAGAGATCTACAAGCTGCTGCACCCGTTCATGCCGTTCATGACGGAAGAGCTGTGGGCGCATACCGACAGCCGCGACAACTTGCTGTGCCACACGGACTGGCCGGCGCCGGAATTTGCCGATGCAACTGCGGCCGCCGAAATCAACTGGCTGGTCGATCTCGTTACCGGTCTGCGCTCGGCCCGTTCGGAAATGAACGTGCCGCCGTCGGCAACCGCTCCGCTGATCATGGTCGGTGCGAGCGAGCTGACACAGGGCCGCCTGCAGCGCCATGATGCCGCGATCCGTCGTCTGGCGCGTGTTGATGCCATTTCGCTGGCGGACGCGGCGCCGAAGGGCGCTGCACAGGTCGTGATCGGCGAGGCGACCGCCTGCCTGCCGCTTGGCAGCCTGATCGACTTTGCTGCGGAACGCGCACGGATCGAAAAGACGCTTGGCAAGGTCGATGCAGATATCGCCCGCGCCAAGGGCAAGCTGTCCAACGAGAAGTTTGTCGCCAATGCAGATCCGGAAGTGGTTGCAGCGGAACGCGAGCGTCTGGCCGAGCTTGAGATGCAGCGTGCGAGCCTGCTGACGGCGTTGCAGCGTTTGAACGAGGCTGACTGAGTCGGTTCAGCAACCCCTTGGTTTTGAGTGAAAAAAGGCGCGCTGCCAGGCAGCGCGCCTTTTGCGTTCCATGGAAGGCGTGAAATGAGCATTCTGTTGCCGCAATGACACGTCCACCTTTGGTTGCGTGAAATCATTCTAACGTAACAGGTGAAATTTGCTGAATGTTAAAACTAAATTCCGCAGAATGTGTCGATATGGCGCTCTGTTGAAAAGCTTACGTCAATTTTTGGGCGTAAGCGGCGATATTCCTAATGTCACGGAAAGTTGTTATTTGGCAGAGACTGCATCACACTGATTCCCATCACTTGCTGGGAGGAGCGGGTTCTCATGACGTTCAATAAAAAAACTGCCACGATCGTTCTTGCTGCCAGCGGTTTGCTGGCCGTGCAGGCACCTGCTTTTGCGAGCGGCCTTGAACGAGGTGGTTATAATATCGATTTGCTTTTCGATCCGTCTTCAGTGGCTGCGGAGACAACGGCTACCTTCGTTATGCCAAATCGTAAGGTTAAAAATGTCCGCGATACGGTCGCCGGCGATGGTCCGCTGAATACGCTCGGTTATTCCAACTCAGCCGATGAAACGGACGATTATTGGTCGCCGCGCATCGGTATCAAGGCTGGCATCGGCGATGCTGCTGACTGCATGTTCGATTACTCGCAGCCATTTGGTGCCCATACAAATCCGGGGGCACGTTGGGCTGGTGCCAACCAGAATATCGAAACGAAGGTCAATAGCCATAGTTACGCGCTGACCTGTTCCTATCGTTTTGATATGGGACCCGGACAGTTTCGCGTTATCGGCGGCGGCAACTATCTGAAGATGGACGGGTTCAAAGAGCGTCTCGTTGTCGCTCCGGAATTGTTCAGTCTGCCTCCTCTTTCGACGTTGGGCCTCTCTGGTTCAGGTGTTGGACGCCTCGACCTCGAGGGCGACGGCTGGGGTTGGCGGGCCGGTGTTGCCTACGAAATTCCCGAATACGCGTTGCGCGCGAGCTTGATGTATTACAGCGAAGTAAAGCTGGATGACATCACGGGAGCCGTAGACTTGAGGGGAGTGCCGGCTGCACTCGGAAGCCCCCTGCTTGGCAGCATTGTGCCCGGTGCTGGAACTGTCATCCCTGTGACCGGATCGACGGCGATGCCCGATTCGGTCGAATTGAAGGTTCAGTCTGGCATCGCGCCGGACTGGCTTGCCTTCGGTTCGGTCAAATGGGTCGACTGGAGCCAGCTCCAGACAATCCCGTTTTATGCCGCCAATGGCGCGCGGGTGACATCGCTTGATCTGGGGTACCAGGATGGCTGGACGATTACGGGAGGTATTGGCCACAAGTTCAACGATCAGTGGAGTGGCGCTGTCAGCCTGACTTGGGATCGCGGCACCTCGACCGGCTATATGGCTCAGACCGACACTTGGCTAGTCGGTGCAGGCGTATCCTACGCGCCGACAGAGCATGTCGAAATCAAGCTCGGTGGTGTGCTGGGTATCATGACCAGCGGCAGTTCCGGTCCCATTCAGATCAACGGCGCGACCTATGGCAACGAAGCAATCTATGACTTCGACAACGATCTTGTTGCCGCTGTTTCGACCTCGCTTAAAGTAAAGTTCTAAAACTGGGACTTATCGGTCTGAAAAGAATGAAAGGCTCGGCGCGTTGCCGGGCCTTTTTTATGTGAAAAAAATGCTGACAGATAATCGCGATCACTCGTATAAATGTGACGATTTGGCAACATCTGTCTGCGACGATCATCGTCAGCATCTTTGTGGTGGAATTTGTCCATTTCCCGCCACAAACAGAGCGCAGCGATAGTTGCAACGGAATTCACGGACCTCGGGGGCGGGGCTCGTAGTCGGGGAAACATGGGCGGTTATTCGAAAGAAATGCCATTGAATCAAGGCTTGCAGGCATCTGCGCGCCGTGGGGGCATTTTAATGCTTGCTAATGCGGTTCAGGGCCGCAGTCTTGCCGAAAACCATGATTATTGTTTTGCCGATCGAACAGCATTGCAGCTCCCCTGGAAGGTGCCGGTTGATGAAGACCGTAGCTATCCCGGGCAAAGGGGCCAGAGTGTGTATTGGAGTATCGGCATGAGCATGGGATGGGACTGTGGACCCGCTTTGGGTGCAGCCGCCGCTTTAAAGCAGCGCGGAATTTCGCTGCGTGCGAAAATCAGCACGGTGGAAGAAGTCTGACCCATGCTGAAGACTGATACACGCTCTCTGAGGGCTCTTTTCATCGGGCTCGTTCTTGCGTCGACGGCGGCAGTGCCGGCCTTCGCGTTCGACATCAATGCCGGCGTCAACAAGGAATCAGGTCCTTTCGATCTCTTCAAGTTCGGCTTCAAGGCCTACAAGAACGGTCAGAAGAAGGATGCTGTCGAAGCCTATCGTTATGCCGCCGAAAAGGGCCATACCGGCTCGCGCTGGGCGCTGGCCAACATGTATGCCTATGGCGACGGCGTGGTGCAGAACGATTTCGAGGCTTTCAAGATCTATAGCGATATCGCCAGCCAGGGCGTAGAGCCAGGCTCGGAAGATACCGGTTTCTTCGTCAATGCTCTGCTTTCGCTGGCCGGCTATTATCGCGAAGGGATTGCTGGAACGCCTGTGAAGGCCGACCTCTATCAGGCCCGCCAATTGTATTTCCAAGCCGCATCCGCATTCGGTGTGGCCGAGGCGCAGTTCCGGCTTGCCCGTATGATGCTGGCAGGCGAGGGCGGCCGTGCCGACGTGCAGCAGGCCAAGAAGTGGCTCAATCAGGCCCGCAAGAGCGGCCATGCCGGTGCCATGGCAGTGTTCGGCAATGTCCTCTTCGATGAAGGCCAGACACTGCGCGGCCTCGCTTTCATGACGGCAGCGCTTGATCGCTGCAGCAAGAAGGATTGCCCGTGGATGCAGCAGCTGCAGGAAGACGCGTTCTCCCTGTCCACGGAAAACGACCGCCGCAATGCCGTCGCCCTGGCTCAAAATCTTGAGCGCAGCGGCGACTGAGGCCTCTATTTTTCAGGAAATCCGTCCGCTTTTGCCTTTAATGGCCTATCAGCCGAAATCGAATTCGGCTGATACCGGCACGTGGTCGGAAGGTTTTTCCCAGGCGCGCGTGCTCTTCTCGATCGTTGTCGATTTCAGGCAGTCGCTGGCTTCCGGCGACAGAAGCAGATGGTCGATGCGGATGCCGTTATTCTTCTGCCAGGCGCCGGCCTGATAATCCCAGAACGTATAGAGTTTCACGGCATCGGTGGTAGCGCGCACGGCGTCTGTCAGGCCGAGCGCTTCGAGGCGTCGGAAAGCAGCGCGGGTCTGCGGCAGGAACAACGCGTCGGTGGCCCAGGCGGCCGGATCAAAACAGTCGTGCGGTTCGGGGATGACATTGTAGTCACCGGCCAGAATCAACGGCTCTTCCAGCTTCAGCAGATCGGCAGCGTGCAGACGCAGGCGCTCCATCCAGGCGAGCTTGTAAGGATATTTGACCGGATCGTCGGACGCGTTGCCGTTCGGCAGATAGATCGACGCGACGCGGATGGCCCCCGTTGGAACCGAAAACACCGCCTCGATGTAACGCGACTGCTCGTCGCCATCATCGCCGGGCAGGCCACGGATGACTTCGTCAGGCTTGATCTTGGACAGGATCGCGACGCCGTTGAAACCCTTCTGGCCATGGGTTTCGACGTGATAACCGAGCGCCTCGATTTCCAGACGCGGAAACCCTTCATCGACGGATTTGATTTCCTGAAGGCAGGCGATGTCAGGAGCAGATTCGGTCAGCCATGCGCGCAGGTTGTCGATACGTGCCTTGACTCCGTTGATGTTCCAGGTCGCGATTTTCATGGGCCAGATCTTCCTTCCGTTCGGGCCTTTTTATCGCAAGGCCCGCGCATTGGAAGGGAAAAGACTTTCAGAAGCCAGTCAGATGGCGAAACTCGTGCCGCATCCACAGCTTGCGACGGCATTCGGATTCTTGATCTGAAATGACTGGCCGAGCAGGTTGTCGACGAAATCGATCTCCGAACCGGCCATGTAGACGAGCGAAAGGCTGTCGACCAGCACCTTGGCGTCGCCCTTGGCGATCACGAAGTCGTCGTCCAGCTGATCTTCGACCAGATCGAACTTGTAGGAAAAGCCGGAACAGCCGCCGCCTTCCACGGAAACGCGCAGCGCCTGCTTGCCGGCATCGGCGCTGACGATCTGGGCGATGCGCTTGGCGGCTGCATCGGAAAGGGTGACATCGTTCTGCATTTCGGGCTCCTTCCGGATTAAAGGTCCGGCGAGATTGTCATCATCAGCATTACAGCTTGTTGCACTATAGGTATGAAGGGTTAAATGACACGTCAATGCTTCGTTGATGCGTTTACTGCTTCGTGCCGTGTTGGAAGGCTTTTGAATGACGATCGATACACGCAGTCTGGGGTTTGGAAGCGGGGAGAGGGCGATTTTCGCCGCCGATCCGTGGACATCCCGTGGCCGGCTTTTTCCCGAAACCGGCAGCCTGACGCGCTCGGAATTTCAGCGCGACCGCGACCGCATCGTCCATACCACGGCGTTTCGTCGACTCAAACACAAGACACAGGTCTTCATCGGCGTCGACGGTGATCATTATCGCACCCGGCTGACCCATACGATAGAGGTGGCGCAGATTGCCCGCGCCTTGGCGCGTGCCCTGAAAGTGGATGAGGATCTCGCGGAAGGTGTGGCGCTTGTTCACGACTTCGGCCACACACCTTTCGGTCATACCGGCGAAGATGCGCTCGACGAGATGCTGAAACCCTATGGCGGTTTCGACCACAATGCCCAGTCGCTGCGCATCGTCACCAAGCTGGAGCGTCGTTATGCGGATTTCGACGGGCTGAACCTGACCTGGGAGAGCCTTGAGGGACTGGTCAAGCACAATGGCCCGATGATGACCAAGGCGGGCGAGGGTATCAAGGGCCCGGTGCCGCAACCGATCCTTGATTATTGCGAGATCCACGATTTGGAAATCGCCAGCTTTGCCAGTCTTGAGGCGCAGGTGGCGGCGATTGCCGACGATATCGCCTACAATACTCATGACATCGATGACGGCTTGCGGTCCGGCTTCCTGACGTTGGACATGCTGGAGGACGTGCCGTTTCTGGCTGCCATGATGCGCGAGGTGCGCGACCGTTACCCGAACCTCGAGACGAGCCGGTTCGCTCACGAGATCATGCGCCGGCAGATCACCCACATGGTCGAGGACGTCATCGGCGTGGCGCAGGAGCGGCTGGCAAATCTGCAGCCGCAGAGTGCGGCGGATATTCGCAGCGCCGATCTTGCGATCGCCACCTTTTCCACAGAGATGGCCGAGACCGACCGGCAGATCAAGAAACTGTTGTTCAGCCGTATCTATCGCCACCCGGATATCATGCGCATCCGCGCCGGTGCCGCCGAGATCGTCTGCGACCTTTTTCGCGCCTATATGGCGGCGCCGCAGGAGATGCAGAGCCATTACTGGGTCAGTCAGATGCCCAACCTCAGCGAGGCGGCGAGGGCGCGCCATGTCGGCGATTATCTGGCCGGCATGACCGACACCTATGCCGTCAAAGCCCACCAGCGCCTGTTTGACCGCACTCCCGAATTGCGTTAGGCACCCCGCCACATGAACCACTATCGCGGGGGCGGTTTTGCCTGCCGCGCGGATTGTTAGCCATGAACCTTTTTGCCGATTTCGACCTGCGGATCAAAGCCGCCCTGGAAACGCTGGATATCGTGAAGGAAAAGCGCGCCGAGCTCGATTTCGGCCGCATCACCATCGAGCCGCCGCGAGACCAGAGCCATGGCGATGTCGCGACCAATGCCGCCATGGTGCTGGCAAAGCCGCTCGGCACCAACCCGCGGGCGCTGGCCGATATCATTGCCGAGGCGATGCGCGGTGATGCCGATGTCAGCGAAGTGTCGGTTGCCGGTCCCGGCTTCATCAACATTCGCCTGTCGACCGGTTATTGGCAGCGTGTGCTGGCGGTGATGATCGCTGATGGCACCTATTACGGCCGCTCGCAGTTTGGCGCGTCCAAGAAGGTCAACGTCGAATTCGTTTCGGCCAACCCGACGGGCCCGATGCATGTCGGCCATTGCCGTGGCGCCGTCGTCGGCGACGCGCTGGCCAACCTGATGGGTTTTGCCGGTTACGACGTCACCAAGGAATATTACATCAACGACGCCGGCGGCCAGATCGATGTTCTGGCGAAGTCGGTGTTCCTGCGCTACCGCGAGGCTCTCGGCGAAACCATCGGTGCGATCCCGGAAGGTCTTTATCCGGGTGACTATCTCGTGCCGGTCGGCCAGGAACTGGCCAAGGAATACGGCACGCGCCTGCACAACATGCCGCAGGACGAGTGGATGCCGATCGTCAAGGACAAGGCGGTCGATGCGATGATGGCGATGATCCGCGAGGATCTGGCCGCACTCAATGTGCATCACGATCTCTTCTTCTCTGAGCGGACCTTGCACGCAGATGGCGCCCAGAAGATCCGCACCGCCATCAACGACCTGACCTTTAAGGGCCACGTTTACCGTGGTGCGCTGCCGCCACCGAAGGGTCAGTTGCCGGAAGATTGGGAAGACCGTGAGCAGACGCTGTTCCGCTCCACCGAAGTGGGTGACGATATCGACCGTCCGCTGATCAAGTCCGATGGAAGCTACACCTATTTTGCCGCCGATGTTGCCTACTTCAAGGATAAGTTCGATCGCGGCTTCGAAGAGATGATCTATGTGCTCGGCGCCGACCATGGCGGTTACGTGAAGCGGCTGGAAGCCGTGGCGCGGGCCGTGTCGGAAGGCAAGTCCAAGCTGACCGTTCTGCTGTGCCAGCTGGTGAAGCTGCTGCGCGATGGCGAGCCGGTAAAGATGTCGAAGCGTTCCGGCGATTTCGTGACGCTGCGTGAAGTGGTCGATGAAGTCGGCTCCGATAGCGTGCGCTTCATGATGCTCTATCGCAAGAATTCCGAGCCGCTCGACTTCGACTTCGCCAAGGTGACGGAACAGTCGAAGGACAACCCGGTTTTCTACGTGCAGTATGCACATGCCCGTTGTATGTCGGTGTTCCGGCAGGCGCGCGAAGCGTTCCCGGACCTCGATATCGATTCGCTCAATCTGGCCGATTCGGTTGCCGGAATCACCGATCCGAGCGAGTTGCAGCTCGTTGCAAAGCTGTCGGAATACCCGCGGATGATCGAAGCCGCAGCGCAGGCGCAGGAGCCGCATCGCGTTGTTTTCTATCTGTATGACCTCGCCAGCGCCTTCCACGGACACTGGGCGAAAGGCAATCAGAATGCGGACTTACGATTTATTAACGACAAAAATAGAGAATCGAGTATAGCCAGACTTGGGTTGGTGCATGCCGTCGCTTCTGTTTTGAAGTCAGGTCTCGCCATTGCGGGCACTGACGCTCCGGTAGAAATGCGGTAGTATTGCCACCATTTCCCCATATTGCGCTGGCATATGCAATTGTTACGCGTAGGTAAGTGGACGAGGGAATGGCAGACAACAACCTTGCACTCGGCCGGCACGATGGTCCGGATATCTTTGCGGAAGACGATCCGCTGGCGGAACTCGCCCGTATCGTCGGTTACGAAGATAGCCCGGCACGCCCATCGGCTCAGGCTGCGGCACCGCGCCGTGAACCCGAGTTTAATCTCGAAGATGAATTGATGCGCGAATTCGAGCGTTACGACGCTCCGCGCCTCGATCCCGCCAACGATATCGGTGCAGTCGCCGAGCCTGCGCAGGTGCGCCAGCCGGTTGAAGCGCCGGTTATGGATGAGCCGCGCACGGTTTCCGTCGAGCGTGCTGAACCGGCCTTCGAGCCGCCGGCTGTTGCTCAGCCGTTGCCGGACGGCAATCCGCCGCTGCAGCACCTTCCATTCGATCTGGCTGCCACGGCGCCATCCATGCCGATCCAGCAGGCTGTTCCGCAGAGAGCACCTTTCTCTCATGCGGATCTGGTCGCAGAGCTTGAATCGTCGCTCGCACCGGTGCCTCAGCCCCAATACGAGCAGCCGCGCTATCAGCCGCAGCCTGTCGAGCCGGTCCAGGTCGAGCCGGCTGCAATAGCGGCCCCGGCGCCTGCAGAACTGTCTCTGACCGAACGGTCGGTGGATAAGGGCTACAAGCCCGGTTTCCGCATGCCGATCGCCAATTTCCAGCGCACCGACATTGCGCCGCGCGAAGCCTATCGGCCGTCGCCGGTCGAGTCGGCACAGGTTGCCGTGGACGTTGCCCCCGTCACTGTGGCGGCTCCGGTGGAGCCTGCAAGGGAAGCGCCTGTCGAGACCAACGAATCGATCTGGAGCAGCCTTGAGCGCGAACTGACCGGCGAGGCTGCTGCCCAGCAGACGGAAAGCAAGCCGGCTATCATTCCGGTTGTCGAAAAGCCCGTCGAGCTTTCGGTGTTTGAAATGCCGAAGCCGGTGGCAGCGCAAGCGCCTGTCGAGCCGATTCGCGCCGAACCTTCCTTCCAGGCGAAGCCGGCTCCATCGGAGACGTTCTCGCAACTGGAAGAAATGGTCTACGACGTCGATCATTTCTTGTCGCAAAAGCCGGTTACAGCACCCGTTGCACCGCAGCCGGTGGCTGTGAAGCCGACGGCGACGGATGCCGATCTGATCGACGATGATTTCGAGCTCGCGCTTGACGATCTGGATCTCGATCTTTCCGACATCTCGCTTGGCGATGACGACAAGCCGGCGGCTACCCTTGCTGTTGTCCAGCCTGTCGCGGCGCCAGTGCCGGCAGAGCCCGTTTATGCGGCCCGCCAGCCTGAGCCAGCTTACAGGCCGGCCCCGGTCACGACCTCGCAGCCTTCCTATGTGCCGACCGCAGCGTATGCGCCGGCGACGACTTTGAGTGCAGCACCCGCATTCGCCCCGGCACCTCCTGCCGTGC
Organism: Neorhizobium sp. JUb45; assembly: GCF_004343585.1. Taxonomy (GTDB): domain Bacteria; phylum Pseudomonadota; class Alphaproteobacteria; order Rhizobiales; family Rhizobiaceae; genus Neorhizobium. Next base: position 914,958 of record NZ_SLYW01000002.1, read on the forward strand.
CTGTCGAAGCTGCTGCACCGGAATTCGATGCCGACAGTTTCGACCCCACGCTGATCGCCGATGGCGAAGAGCATGTGGAAAGCATGGCCGAAGTCGATGTTCCGGAACTTCTGGTCGACGAGCCTGTCGCACCTGCCAAACACGATCCGGATTTCGATATCGATCTGGACGCGGAACTGGCGAACCTGCTTCAGGCCTCTGCTCCTGCCGCTCCGTCTTTGGTGCGCGGCAGTGCCGCAGCTGCCCAGATGCAGAACGCACAGGCTCGCCAGCCGATGTCGCGTGCCACGCCAACGCAGGCCCCGGTCGCTGTCGCACAGCCCGCCGCCGCGCCCGCACCGGCCAAATCCGCTTACGATGCCGATCTCGACGATTTCGAGCGCGCTCTGGAAGAAGATTTCCGTCGCAGCCTGTCGAACCCGCTGCCGGATGGCGGCCGCATGAGCGATGAGGATGATGACGGTTACGCGGCACCTGTCGCGCGTCGTCAGGTTCGCTGGGGTGCGCCGGTTGCTGTCGTCGGCTTTCTGTTGATGGGCGGGCTTTCGGCCTATGCCTATTATGCCAGCGGTCTGCCGGGCAAGGCTGAGAGCGGCAAGCCGCTTGTCATCGCCGCCGACAAGGAGCCGGTCAAGATTGCTCCGGAAAATCCGGGCGGCAAGACGGTGCCGAACCAGGACAAGGCTGTTTACGAGCGTGTTGCCGGCGGCGCTAACGATGCGCCTCGCCAGGAAACGCTGATTTCCAGCAATGAAGAGCCGATGGACGTTGTCCAGCGCACGCTGACCTCCGACAGCCTGCCTCTGCAGGGTGAGGAAGAGGCGATGACCGAAGGCCTCGATACGCAGGATCCGCGCCTTCTGCCGCAGCAGGCGAACGGCGCCCCGCAGGGTGAGCAGCCCGTCAGCGTGATGCCCCGCAAGGTGCGCACCATGGTCGTCCGCCCTGATGGTACGCTGGTCGAACAGGAAGTCACGGCGCCGGCAGCCCCAGTGCAGCAGGCCGCCGCTCCGGTACAGCCTGCCGCTTCGGAAAAGGTTCCGGCCCAGCCGGCGCTTGCCGAGCCGACTGTCGCACCGAAGACCGCCCATGTTGCTCCGGTCCAGCCCGCGCCGATGAGCGCTCCGGCGGCACCTGCAGCACCGGCCCAGCTGGTCACTGCAAGTGCGCCTGCAAGGCCGGTTCCGGCATCGCGTCCGGCTGACCAGCCGGTCAACGTGGTGGCTTCTGTTTCCGATCGCGGCAATGTTCAGCAGACGTCGGCTGCTCCTCAGCAGGTCGCCTCCGTCGGTCCGGGTGGGTACTTCATCCAGGTTGCATCGTTGCCTTCGCAGGCCGAAGCCCAGAAGTCCTACCAGAGCCTGTCGTCGAAATTCGGCAATGTCATCGGCGGTCGAGGCGTCGATATCAAGGCCGCAGAGATCGCCGGCAAGGGTACTTTCTACCGCGTCCGCATTCCGGCCGGCAGCAAGGATCAGGCCGTGCAGCTTTGCGAAAACTATCGTTCGGCCGGTGGCAGCTGCCTCGTGGCACGCTGAGTTTTCCAACGACGAAAATCCAATCTGGAACGGGGCCGAAAGGCCCCGTTTCTCGTTGTGCTTCCCGCGGGATCACGATCAGCAGCTATCGCTATTCCAGTCGCGCGTTTTATGATGCCGGGCATGAGCGAATCAAAAGCAATGATTCTCGGCTGTGCCGGGACCGTCCTCACCGAAGAAGAGATTGCCCTTTACAGGGGCGAGCGCCCCTGGGGTTTCATCCTCTTTGCCCGCAATTTGCAGGATACTGAGCAGATCAGTGATCTGGTTGCGGCCATGCGTGACACGGTTGGCAGGCCGGACGCACCGGTGCTGATCGATCAGGAGGGCGGCCGTGTGCAACGCATACGCCCGCCGATGATCGAGCGTTATCCCTCGGCACAGGTCCTCGGCGATCTCTATCGCGCCGACAAGCAGCAGGGTCTGCGCGCCGCATGGCTGATGTCGCGCCTGCACGCTTTCGACCTGATGAAGCTCGGCATCAATGTCGATTGCCTGCCTGTGCTGGATGTGCCGGTGGAAGGCGCGAGCAATGTCATCGGCGACCGCGCCTATGGATTTGATCCGGTGACGGTGGCGGACATGGGCAAGGCGGCGGCGGAAGGTTTGAAGGCCGGCGGCATGCTGCCGGTGATGAAACATATTCCCGGCCATGGCCGCGGCATGGCCGATTCGCACCACGAATTGCCGGTTGTCACCGTTTCGCGCGAGGAGCTGGAAGCGCATGATTTCCGTCCCTTCATGGCCATGAAGGACGAGTTGATGGCGATGAGCGCGCATATCGTTTTCACGGCGCTTGACGCCGAACGGCCGGCGACGACGTCGAAGAAGGTCATCGACGAGATCATTCGTGGGACGATCGGTTTCGACGGACTGCTGCTCTCCGACGACAGTTCCATGAACGCGTTGAAGGGCACGCTCAGTCAGCGCGCCGCCAACATTGTCGCTGGTGGCTGCGATATTGTCTTGCATTGCAATGGCCTGATGGAGGAAATGAAGCAGGTCGTGGCCGAGGTGCCGTCTCTGGCTGGCGAAGCCTTGCGGCGCGCCGAACTGGTCGAGGCCGGATTCACGCAGCCTGATGGCGCCGACGAGGCGACAATACGGGCTGAATTCTGGTCGCTGCTGCCGACCTCGTAAAGACGCAGCATAGGAGAGGCGCATGGCGACGGACACATCGAAGAGCGCCACGCCGATGGAGAAGCTCTGGCAGGATGCCGACGACCGCGCGGTGACCGATCCCGCGCTGGTGATCGATGTCAGCGGCTTCGAAGGCCCGCTCGACCTGCTTCTGCATCTTGCCCGCACCCAGAAGGTCGATCTGCAACGTATTTCCGTGCTGGCGCTGGCCGAGCAATATCTGCTCTTCATCGATAGTGCGCGAAAGGTGCGCATCGAACTGGCTGCCGATTATCTGGTCATGGCGGCGTGGCTTGCCTTTCTCAAATCCAAGCTGCTGATCCCGCAGCAGGTCCGTGGGGATGACGGCCCTAGCGGCGAGGAAATGGCGGCGATCCTCGCTTTCCGCCTGAAACGTCTGGAAGCCATGCGTGAGCAGGCGACCATGCTGGTCAACCGCAACCGCATCGGCCGTGACATTTTCGTGCGCGGTGCGCCGGAGCATATTCCGCAGAGCAGCCAGTCTGCCTTCGATGCAAGCCTCTACGATCTGTTGTCGGCCTACGCCAATCTGCGCCAGCGGCAGGCGATCACGCAGGTGACGATCGAGCGGCGAAAAGTGTGGTCGCTGGTCGAGGCGCGCCAATTGCTCACCGATATGCTCGGTGAAATCGGTGACTGGACGGCGCTGCAGGATTATCTGCTGCAATACATGCCCGCCGAAGAACGGGTGACGGCGACGGCAAGCGCCTTTGCCGCCTCGCTGGAACTGGTGCGGGAAGGCAAGCTGGAAATGCGCCAGGATGGTGCGTTCCAGCCGATCTATATGCGGCAGGGCCAGAAGCGGCCGGTGGCGGTAAAGTTGACCGAACAGGAGAACGACAGTGCAGGCGGTTGACGACGAATTCCTGACGCCGGAGCCGGACGATGAGGCCGGGGAGGGCGAACCCGCTCGCTTCACCTTGTCGGATATCGATATCCAGCGCACGATCGAGGCCTTGGTGTTTGCTTCGTCCGAACCTGTGTCCGAAGCATATCTTGCAGATCGCCTGCCGCGGGGCACCGATGTTGCCGCGGCGATGCACCAGCTGGCAGCTTTTTATGCCGGTCGAGGCGTCAATCTTCTGCGCGTCGAGGATCGCTGGGCATTTCGCACGGCCGCGGACCTGTCCTTCATGATTCGCCGCGACGAGACGGAAGTGAAAAAGCTTTCGCGCGCCGCGCTCGAAGTGCTGGCGATCATTGCCTATCACCAGCCGGTAACACGCGCCGAGATCGAGGAAATCCGCGGTGTGCAGACGTCGAAGGGCACGCTCGATGTTTTGATGGAAGCCGGCTGGGTGCGCTTTCGCGGTCGCCGCCGTTCTCCCGGTCGCCCGGTCACGCTGGGCACCACGATCAGTTTCCTCGACCATTTCGGCCTCGAGGAACTGCGCGATCTGCCGGGGCTGGAAGAGTTGAAGGGGGCAGGGCTGTTGTCTGGCCGTATTCCGCCGAATTTCAATATTCCTATCCCCTCGTTGGGTGATGATTTGACCGAGGACGAGGATCCGATCACCCAGCTCGATCTTGAGGAACTGGGGCTGCTGGCGCCAAGTGGCGGCGACGAATAGGCAATGGCAGGGCAGCGGAACGGCCTGCCGATGACGCAGTCGTTATCGACTTGCTCATATAGAGACCCGATCCGCGGTGTATGTCGCGATTTGGTGTTTGAAAAATCATGGCAATAAGCTTACATCGGGCCTAATGCGCGACAGACGCGCAATCTATGGAGTCAAGTGATGGGTTCTTTTAGTGTATGGCATTGGCTGATCGTTCTGGTCATCGTGCTTATCTTCTTTGGTCGCGGCAAGATTCCGGACCTGATGGGCGACGTTGCCAAGGGCATCAAGAGCTTCAAGAAGGGCATGGCTGACGACGAGGCTCCTGCAGACAACGACAAGACCGTTGATGCCCGCACCGTCGACCATAAGGCCGAAGAGACAAAGACCAGATAATTGAACGCGTCTCCTTGTAGACGCGATTCGGCGGGAGCCGCGTGAATGTTGGATATCGGCTGGACCGAGCTTTTGGTCATAGCGATCGTATTGATCGTTGTGGTCGGGCCGAAAGATTTGCCCCCCATGTTGCGGGCGTTCGGAAAAATGACGAGCAATCTGCGCAAGATGGCCGGCGATTTCCGCACCCAGTTCGATGAGGCGCTGCGTGAAGCGGACATGGACGATGTGCGTAAGACAATCTCTGACGCCAAGAGCCTGAACCCCGCAAACGCGCTGCGTGATGCGATCAATCCGCTGCGCCAGATGGGCCAGGAGATTCGCGAGGACCTGCAAAAGGCGACCGCGGTTCCCAAGCCTTCGGAAAGCGTGACATCGGCCGACGACCCGTTGCTGACGGGTGAGGCAGCGGATGAGGCGGCTGATACCGTCACTCCGCAGACCGCGACCGCGCCGGTTCAGCCCGCTGCACCTGCCTCAACAGCTGCGGTCGTTCCTGCTGCGGATGTTGTCGCTGCCGCGGTAGCCGCCAAGCAGGCTGCTGCTGCTGCGACCCCGGCAGTGCCGGAGGTTCCGGTGCGCAAGCCGCGTGCTCCGCGCAAGACGGTGGAAGCGCCGGCGACCGCCGAGCCAGTGGTGACTAAGCCGAAGCCTGTTGCCAAGGCGACAAAGGTTGCCGCTCCAAAGGCCGCAGCGGCAAAGGCAACTGCGCCAAAACCGACCGCCGCCAAGATTGCTCCGGCAAAGGCTGTCGCCACCAAGGCGCCGGCCAAGAAGGCCGCACAATCCGAAACGGCTGCCGCCGCAGTAAAAACACCGCGCGCTCCCAAAAAAGCGACCGCGCCGAAGGATGAAGCATGACCGGCGATATCGACGACAAGCCGCAGCCGCTGATGGAGCATCTGCTGGAGTTGCGGTCGCGACTGATCTGGTCGCTCGCGGCTTTCTTCCTGGCCTTCCTTGTCTGCTTCTTCTTCGCCAAGGGTTTGTTCAACCTGCTGGTTCAGCCCTACAAATGGGCTGTCCTGTGGGCTGGCCTCGATCTGTCGAAATCCGAACTGATCTACACCGCGCCGCAGGAGTTTTTCTTCACGCAGGTGAAGGTGGCCATGTTCGGCGCGCTGGTGATCGCATTCCCGATCATCGCCTCGCAGCTCTACAAGTTCGTGGCGCCGGGCCTCTACAAGAACGAACGCGCAGCTTTCCTGCCGTTTCTGGTGGCATCGCCGGTGCTGTTCCTGATGGGCGCCGCGCTCGTCTATTTCTTCTTCACGCCGATGGTCATGTGGTTCTTCCTGGCCATGCAGCAGGCACCGACTGAAGGCGGTGTGGCGATTTCCCTGCTGCCAAAGGTTTCGGAATATCTCAGCCTGATCATGACGCTTGTCGTGTCCTTCGGTCTGGTCTTCCAGCTGCCGGTCGTGACCACGCTTCTGGCCCGCGTCGGTCTGTTGACCAGCGACTGGCTGCGTGAAAAGCGCAAGTTCGCGATTGTCATTGCCTTCGTGGTGGCGGCCGTGCTGACGCCGCCGGACCCGCTCTCCCAGATCGGCCTTGCACTGCCGACCATCCTTCTCTACGAGATTTCGATCTATACCGCTCGACTCGTGGAACGCAGGCGCAAGGAAGATGAACTCGCCGAGAGCGACGAATCCTCCGAGGTTTCCGAAGCGGACAAGACGTAATTCGTTCCGGAAGATCTTTGTTCGGCCGGAGCAAACTCACGGCCGAGCCGGCTGGCGCGGCCTATACCGATACCCAGACCGATGACGTGGAACGACGATGCTCGATATCAAGTGGATCCGTGAGAACCCGCAGGCGCTCGACGCAGCCCTTGCCAAGCGTGGCGCCGAGCCGCAGGCCGCCTCCCTCGTAGCGCTGGATGAAAAGCGCCGCGCGGTTATCGCCCGCCTGCAGGATATGCAGTCCCGTCGCAATACCGCTTCCAAGGAAATCGGCGCCGCCATGGCGCAGAAGAACATGGAACTGGCGGAAAAGCTCAAGGCGGAAGTCGCGACCCTCAAGGACGCCATGCCGGCAGCCGAGCAGGAGGAGCGCGAGACGAGCGCTGCCCTCGACGACATGCTGTCGCGCATCCCCAACATTCCGCATGACGATGTGCCGGTCGGCAAGGACGAGAACGACAATATCGTCGCTCGCGTCGTTGGCGAAAAGCCGCGTTGGAACCATACGGCCAAGGAGCATTTCGAAATCGGTGAAGCCCTCGGCTACATGGATTTCGACCGCGCCGCAAAGCTGTCGGGCTCGCGCTTCACGGTGCTGACCAGCCAGTTGGCCCGCCTCGAGCGCGCGCTCGGTCAGTTCATGATCGACCTGCACACCGGCGAACACGGCTATACGGAAGTATCGTCGCCGCTGATGGTGCGTGACGAGGCCATGTATGGCACCGGCCAGCTGCCGAAGTTTTCGGAAGACCTGTTCAAGACCACCGACGGCCGCTGGTTGATCCCGACTGCCGAAGTGACGCTGACCAACCTCGTGTCTGCCGAAATCCTCGATCAGGAAAAGCTGCCGCTGCGCTTTACGGCGCTGACGCCATCCTTCCGCTCGGAAGCCGGCTCGGCTGGTCGCGATACGCGCGGCATGCTGCGCCAGCACCAGTTCTGGAAGTGCGAACTCGTATCGATCACCGATCAGGAAAGCTCGCTGGAAGAGCATGAGCGGATGACGGCCTGCGCCGAAGAAGTGCTGAAGCGCCTTGGCCTGCATTTCCGCACCATGACGCTGTGCACCGGCGACATGGGGTTTGGCGCGCGCAAGACCTACGATCTTGAAGTCTGGCTGCCGGGCCAGAACACCTATCGCGAAATCTCGTCCTGCTCGGTCTGCGGCGATTTCCAGGGCCGTCGCATGAACGCCCGTTATCGCGGCAAGGAAGACAAGGCGACGCGCTTCGTTCACACGCTGAACGGTTCGGGCACTGCCGTCGGCCGCTGCCTGATCGCGGTTCTGGAAAATTACCTGAACGAAGACGGTTCTGTCACAATTCCGGATGCGCTCCTGCCCTATATGGGCGGCCTTACGAAAATCGAAAAAGCATAAGGCCTTTACATGCGCATTCTCCTGACCAATGACGACGGCATTCACGCGGAAGGGCTGGCGGTCCTTGAACGGATCGCTCGCCAGCTTTCCGACGACGTCTGGATCGTAGCGCCGGAAACCGACCAGAGTGGTTTTGCTCATTCGCTGACGCTGTCGGAGCCTCTGCGGCTGCGCAAGATCAGCGACAAGCATTACGCGCTGCGCGGCACGCCGACCGATTGCGTCATCATGGGCATGCGTCAGGTGATGGGCGGAAAGCCCGATCTGGTTCTCTCCGGCGTCAATGTCGGTGCGAACCTGGCCGACGACGTCACCTATTCCGGCACGGTTGCCGGTGCCATGGAAGGCACGCTGCAGGGCGTGCGTTCGATTGCGCTCAGCCAGGCCTATGTGAAACAGGATGGCGCCAAGATCGTTCCGTGGGAAACGACGGAAGCCCATGCCGTCGGCGTGATCCGCAAGCTGCTTGAAGCCGAACTGCCGGCTGGCACGCTGCTCAATGTCAATTTCCCGGCCTGTGCGCCGGACGAAGTTGCCGGCATCGAAGTGACGGCGCAGGGCAAGACCGATTTCGATCTCGCCGTCGACGAGCGCAAGGATGGTCGCGGTTTTCCCTATTATTGGCTGTATTTCGCATCGCGTACCGGTCGTCCGGGCGAGGGAACCGACCTGAATGCCATCCGCGAAAACCGCATTTCGGTGACGCCGCTGAAGCTGGACCTGACCGACTATTCGGTGCAGGATCAGTTGACGAAGGTTCTGGGCTGAGGCCCTTTTGCTTGCTTGGTAACGGAGTAGCCGCTTGAAACCGGGAATGGTCGAGAAGGAAGGTTTTGCGGCGCTCGTCCTGCGTCTCAGGGCCGAGGGTATTTCCGATCTCGATCTCCTGACCGCGGTGGAACAGACGCCGCGGTCGCAATTCGTGCCGGCGCAATTTTCCGCTTCCGCCTATTCCAGCCGCACCATTCCGATCGAATGCGGTTCCTTCATGGAAGGTGCCGATATGGCGCTGCGCATTCTGGCGCGCCTCCAGGTCAAGCCCGGGCAGCGGGTGTTGGAAATCGGCACAGGCAGTGGCTTCATGACCGCTGTCATCGGTCGCATGGCCGAGCGCGTGCTTTCCGTCGAACGTTACAAGACATTGGTCACGCAGGCGCAGGCTCGCATTGATGCGCTCGGCATTCGCGGCGTCGTTCTGCGTCAGGCGGATGGCGGCAATGGCATGCCGGGCGAGGGAACGTTCGATCGCATTCTGGTGACGGCCGCTTTCCCGACAATGCCGAGATTTTATGCGGATCAGTTGACCCATGGCGGCTCGATGCTGGCGCCCCTGATGATCGATGACGAGACCTGCATGATGGTGCGTCTGACCAAGACCGGCAGCCGTTTCGAGCGCGAGGATCTTTTCGCAGTTCCTTATCTGCCTATCGTTCCGCATATCGCCGCCCAGCTCTGACGCCGGTGGAATGACCAGGTGAGTCATTATCGCAACAGCGATGACATGGTTATCAATTTGACAAAAATAAAAGCCGCTTAAGGCCGGCTTTAACCCGACGGTAAGACTAACGCGCTTTAATCAATCTCACTTGGTTGCGTCACGAGTTAGGTCGGGTCATGCGTTTTCAGAGTTCATACAAAGTCGGAAAATCGAGCCTGCGGTTTGCTGCTTTGGCCTTGCTGGCAAGTGCCGCAACAGGCTGCAGTTCGGATGCAACGCGCTTCGATAATCTGTTCTCCAAATCGGACAACATGACGACGGCATCCATCCCGCAACGGCAGGGTGGTGGTGCTTACGGTCAGGCGCCGATCCCGCATGGCGACCTGAATGGCGGCATGTCGGCACCGATGGCGAGCAACAATCAGGGTTCCTACCAGAACGGCAATGGCGGCTATCAGAATAATGGTAGTTACCAGAACAACGCCGGCTACCAGAACAATGGTGGTGGATACGGTGGCGGAATGTCGCCTGCGCGGGCAGCGTCTGCACCGAGCAGCATTCAGCGTGCTGAACTGGCTGCACCTTCGGGCGGCATGGAACCTGCAACGCGTCAGGAAGCCATGGCGCAGCCGATGCCGGCACGTCAGCAGACTGCAGGTCTTGCCCCGCGCCCGCTTTCGGTGCCGTCTTCCGACAATGTCGTCACCAACACGACAAAGTCCGCGTCCGGCTGGACGACAGCCAATGCGCCGAAGGTAACGGTGCGTCCCGGCGAAAGCGCTGCATCGCTCTCCAAGCGTTACGGCGTTCCGGAAAAGGAAATTCTCAAGGCGAACGGTGGCAAGGTTCAGTCTGGCCAGATCGCCATCATCCCGACCTATGGCACGCCGCGTAACGCTGCCAAGGCTGCTGCAGACGGTACCGATCTTGCCCGCGAAGGCCAGATGCCGGCACCGCAGCAGCAGTCCGAGCAGAAGGTTGCCGTTCTTCCCGGCGCCCAGATGGCGCGCGACAAGGCGCAGAGCGAAACCGGCAAGCTGGTTCCGCCGGCTGGCGGCGGCAAGCCCGCAGGCGGCACCTACACGGTGAAGCCGGGTGACTCGCTTGCCAAGATTGCACGCGCAACCGGCACCCCGATCGATCAGTTGAAAGCTGCCAATGGCCTTTCGACCGAAAATATCCGCATCGGCCAGACGCTGACGCTTCCGGGCGCAGGTTCGGACACGCTGAAAACCGCTTCGATTCCGGCTCAGCCGGCTGTCGCCAAGCCCACGGCGCCTGCCAAGGCTGAGACCGCATCGGTTGCCCCGCAGCAGGCTGCAAAGTCCGCCGAACAAGCACCCGCTGCCACGGCCAGCGTGTCGGATGTCGAAAAGAAGTCCGATGTCGCTTCGGTCTCTCCCGCCTCCACGGGCATCAGCAAGTACCGCTGGCCGGTGAGTGGTGCGGTGGTTGCCGGTTACGGCGCCAACGTCAACGGCAGCCGCAATGACGGTATCGACATTTCGGTTCCGGAAGGCACGCCGATCAAGGCCGCCGAAAACGGCGTGGTCATCTATGCCGGCAACGGCCTAAAGCAGCTCGGCAACACGGTTCTCGTCCGCCACGACGACGGCAAGGTCACCGTTTACGGCCATGCCGGCAGCATCAATGTCACGCGTGGACAGAAAATCCAGCGCGGCCAGACGCTCGCCTCTTCCGGCATGAGCGGTGATGCCAAGCGTCCGCAGGTCCACTTCGAGGTTCGCAAGGATGCAACCCCGGTCAACCCGATCACTTTCCTTGAATAATGTAGTGCGTTTCAAGGTTGTACGAAAAAGCCCGGTCATGCCGGGCTTTTTTGCGTCTGGTTGTCTGGTGATTATTTGCCGGTGAGCGGCTTGCGCAGGCGCCCGGCGAGATCCTGGATATACTGCCATGCGACACGGCCGGAGCGGCCGCCACGCGTTGTTGCCCATTCCAGTGCCTGATGATGCAGCGTCTCCCGATCGAGGCCGAGGTCGAAATGATCGGCATACCCGTCGATCATCGTCAGATAATCGTCCTGGCTGCATTTGTGGAAGCCGAGCCACAGACCAAACCGGTCCGACAGCGATACTTTTTCTTCCACAGCCTCGGACGGGTTGATGGCCGTCGACTGCTCGTTTTCCATCATGTTGCGTGGCAGAAGGTGGCGGCGGTTGGAGGTGGCGTAGAACAGCACATTGTCCGGCCGGCCCTCGATGCCGCCGTCGAGTGCTGCCTTCAGAGACTTGTAGGCGGTGTCGTCATGGTCGAAGGAAAGGTCGTCACAGAACAGGATGACGCGCTGGCCGGACTTTTTCAGAACCTCGAGAAGCGCCGGCAGAGTGGCGATATCCTCGCGGTGGACCTCGATCAGCTTCAGTGCAACGCCGGTCTGGCCGCGCACATCTTCGTGAACGGCCTTCACCAGCGACGACTTGCCCATGCCGCGCGCGCCCCAGAGAAGCACATTGTTTGCCGGATAACCTTCGGCAAAACGCTGCGTGTTTTCATGCAGGATATCGCGTACGTGATCGACGCCGCGGATCAGCGTCAGCGCCACACGATTGGGGCGAGGAACGGGCTGAAGATACTGGTTCGACGGTACCCAGACGAAACAATCCGCGGCATTCCAGTCGTTTACCGCCGGTGGCGGGCCGGCGAGCCGATCCAGCGCATCGGCAAGGCGGCGTATTTCGGCCAGCAGAAGAGCGGTGTTTTCGTCGGTCATATCGGCCTCGTGGTGCGGGTTTTTTGTGTATTCGACCGGCGGTAGCATGGCCTTTGATGGCTCGAAAGGGTAGGAGGCTTTGAAACGGTACGCCGAACAAGCCCGCGACCCGGTGTCTCTGTTGCATTCGGGGCAGCGGTTACTATATTTCGGCGGCCTTTACGGCTTTCTACGCGTATAGCGTCAATCTGGGAGTTTTCGATGTTTATTACTGAGGCATTTGCCCAAGCCAGTGGTGCAGCCCCCGCAGCCGGTGGCGCATTCGGCTCCGGCCTTGAAATGCTTTTCCTTTTCGCACCGCTGATGGTTGTCTGGTACTTCTTCCTGATCCGCCCGCAGCGCGCCCAGATGAAGAAGCGTCAGGAAACCCTGTCGGCGATCCGCCGTGGTGACCAGGTCGTTCTCGGCGGCGGCATTTCCGGCAAGGTGACCAAGGTCATCGACGACAACGAAGTCGAAGTCGAAATCGCCGAAAACGTCCGCGTTCGCGTCCTGCGCTCTTACGTTGCCGAAGTCCGCGTCAAGGGCGAGCCGGTCAAGACCGAAGCTGCCAAGTAATAACGTTTGAAACCCGCGCGTCGCGATATCCGATAAAGGGCATCCTTTCCGATGAAACCTCTACAGATCCGCGACGCACATTTTCCGGGCCGGGCCGAGATCGACGTTTATGGCAATGGCGGTTTTCGCTTCGCCGACATGTCGCATCGCGGCTCGATCCTTTGTCTTCCTTCCGGCATCTATGGTTGGGATTTTTCCGAAGGCGATGCGCTTGATGTTGCCGCCTTCGAAAAGGTTCTGGCTGATGCCGGTGAGATCGAATTCCTGCTTCTTGGTACCGGCAATGATATGCGGCCCATTCCGGCTGCGCTGAAAGCGGTGTTCAAGGAACACGGTATCGCGTCCGACCCGATGAGTACCGGGGCGGCAGTTCGCACCTACAATATCATGCTGATGGAATCGCGACCGGTGGCGGCTGCCCTGATCGCGGTCGACTGAAGCGCATCCAAGGATGAACGCTCCGTGAGCGCATCGGGCGAAACCATTTCAGACATCTGCCTGTCGACGTTGCGTGCCACCGACCGCGACCGTTATCTCGCCTGCCTGCTCTCGCCGCCGGACAAGCGCGATGCGCTGGCAGCGCTTTATGCCTTCAATGCCGAAATCGCCAGGATCCGCGATGTCATTCGCCAGCCTCTGGCCGGTGAAATCCGCCTGCAATGGTGGCGTGGCCAGTTTGAGGAAGGCCCGAACGAAGAGGCCGAGGCCAATCCGGTGGCCGCAGCACTATTCGCTGCCGTCGAAAAATACCGCCTGCCGCGTCAGACCTTTATCGACATGCTCGATGCCCGTATCTTCGACCTCTATGATGACGCGTTTCCGGATCGCAATGCGCTGGAAGGATATGCCGGCGAGACCGCCTCGGCGCTGATCCAACTGGCAGGCCTTATCCTGTCGCCATCGGATGCGGCCGCATCGGCGCAAGTGGCAGGCCATGCGGGTGTCGCACACGCGATTGCCGGTGCGCTGCTTTTGATGCCGAACCATTCGGCTCGCGGCCAGCTTTACGTGCCGCTCGATCTTCTGGCAGCTGTCGGCCTCGATCGCGAGACCTTTCTTGCCGGTGACGACAAGGTGCACATCTCGGCTGCCATCGAGGCTTTTGCGGGTCTCGGCCTCGACCACCTGACGAAGGCGCGTGCCTTGGGGAAAATCCCGGCGGCCGTCATGCCCGCTTTTCTGCCGCCAACAACGGCGGAGACGGTGCTGAAAAGAGCGCGCAAACTGGGCGCTGGTGCCGTTCATCAACCTCTGTTGCCGCTGCAATGGCGCCGGCAGTTGCGCATGGTGATGGCGCTCGTCCGCCGCAGCATCTGAGCTAGAGCAGGTCGCAGCTAATCTGCGCCATTCTGTTGGCTTAGACGGAGTCGGATATTCGTTCGGCCGGCGCGCGTCGTAGCCAAAGCATACGGCCAAGCCGGCCGAACGAATAGGCGGCCCGTATCAGCCAACCCCGAAGGGGCCGGGCATCTTTGCGCCAGGATCAGAGGCGATCGGCTCGCACGTACCTTCGGGTATGCACTTCGCCAATCGCCTCTGCCCTGACGAAAACCTGCTCCGGCAGAGTGGTGCATATTAGCTGCGGCCTGCTCTAGGAGGCTGGCACCCCTTTGTTCCGCCTGCGTCTATCTGCTAAACTCTGCAAACTATTTTGTCGCAGGACCAAGCTCGCGCAAGCCTGATGCTCTAGTGGCGGTATGCCGCAACGGTGCGGGTTGTTCTCGGGAGGAAAGATGAGCCTCGTCAGTTGGTTGATCATCGGCGTTATCGTTATCGCCTTGGCCTATTACGTCACGCGCATGGCCAAGGATCGCGAAGATGGTGAACGCCACGATCCCGGTCTTGCGATTCTGGAATTCGGCCGCGCCTTTCCGACGGAAGCCATTCGCGCCCTCCACGAAACGGTGGATGGCAAGGCAGTGTTCATTCGCCTGCATGACGGCAAGGCCGGCGTGATGCGCAATTACGGTCGCCACTATTCCTGCCACGTCATTCAGCCCGGCCGCGCGCGGGCGACCAGCACGCCGGATGGCAAGGGTTTTGTTATCGAGTTCCTCGATGCGCCGACGCAAAATGGCGAATTCGTATTTCCAAGCCATGAAATCGCGGCAGAGGTCGGCCTGTGGCTGCTCGGCAATTATGTTAGCGCCGAGGATAAGGCCGTTGTCGAAGACGGCAAGGCTGACGAGCGCCCGCTGGCCTGAGAGAAAAGCGTGCGAGACCTATCGAAAAAGCCCGCATCAGCGGGCTTTTTCTCGTCTTGGTATCAAGTGGAAGATCAGAGCGTCTTGCCGAGCCATTCCGCGCAATCTTTCAGCGCGCGGGCCGAGACCAGCTGCCGCTTCATGATCGTCTTGTCCTTGCCGCGAAAGCGCTTGACGCCTTCCGGCTTGACGATCGAGCCCGGCTCCAGTTCCGGGAAAAGCCCGAAATTGATGTTCATCGGCTGGAACGAGCGCTTGCCCGGTTCGTCATCGGACATGATGTGGCCGCCGGTGATGTGGTTGAGCAGCGAACCGAGTGCGGTGGTGGCGGGCGGCAGCGATGGCTCCTGACCATGGCGTTCGGCGGCGGCAAAACGACCGGCCAGCAGACCGACGGCAGCGCTTTCGACATAACCCTCGCAGCCGGTGATCTGACCGGCGAAACGCAGGCCCTTGCGGCTTTTCAGCGTCAGCGAATTGTCGAGCAGAACCGGCGACTGGATGTAGGTATTGCGATGCAGGCCGCCGAGACGGGCGAATTCCGCGTTTTCGAGGCCGGGAATCAGGCGAATGATCTCCGCCTGTGCGCCGTATTTCAGCTTCGTCTGGAAGCCGACCATGTTGTAGAGCGTGCCCAGCGCATTATCCTGCCGCAACTGCACGACAGCATAGGCCTTGACGGTCGGGTTATGCGCATTGGTCAGTCCCATTGGCTTCATCGGGCCGTGACGCAGGGTTTCCCGGCCACGTTCCGCCATCACCTCGATCGGCAGGCAGCCGTCGAAATAGGGCGTGCCTTCCCATTCCTTGAAGCCGACCGTGTCGCCGGCAATCAGGGCATCGATGAAGGCGTCATACTGATCCTTGTCGAGCGGGCAGTTGATATAATCCTTGCCCGTGCCGCCGGGCCCGACCTTGTCGTAACGCGACTGGTACCAGCAGACATCCATGTTGATCGAATCGCGATGGATGATCGGCGCGATGGCGTCGAAAAAGGCGAGCGCATCCTTGCCGGTCTCGCTCTGGATGGAGGCCGCCAGATCCGGCGAGGTGAGCGGGCCGGTCGCGACGACGGCGAGATCCCAGTCTTGCGGGGGCAGGCCAGTCACTTCCTCGCGCACCACCGTAATCAGCGGATGTTCGTGGATTGCGGCCGTGACGGCATCGGAAAACCCGTCACGATCGACGGCGAGTGCGCCACCGGCCGGAACCTGGTTCTTGTCGGCGCAGGACATGATCAGCGAACCGGCAAGCCGCATTTCCGCATGGATGACTCCGACGGCATTGGCGGTCGCGTCATCGGAGCGGAAGGAATTGGAGCAGACCAGTTCGGCCAGGCCATCGGTCTTGTGGGCATCGGTGCCGCGGGTGCCGCGCATCTCGTGCAGGATGACGGGGACGCCGGCGCTGGCGATCTGCCAGGCGGCTTCGGAACCGGCAAGGCCGCCACCGATAACGTGAATGGGAGAGGGGAGCGTGTTTGTCATGGCGCGCTCATTATCATGTGCGCATTCGCCATCCAACTGGAAAGCTTTTCCCAAAGGGATCAGGTGATGAAGAAAAGCATGTGCCAGACATGCGAACGGCGCCTCGTGGGCGCCGTCGAAGGGATATCGGTCAATCGACATCCCCATGAACGCGGCCTCATGCCGCGAGGATATGCTTAGCGGTAGGAACGGGCAGCAACGTTACGGATGTCGTAGCGCGTCAGGCCGATGTCGGTCAGGGCCTGGTTCGACAGGTTGCCGAGCTCGTTCATGGTGCGGCGGTAGCTGATCCAGTTCTTGGCGATGCGGATCGGGTTCATGGTTTTCCTCGAGTGATCTGGTGCCGAACGCGTTGTTGCTTCAGCGGATGAGGGTCTTATACAGCCAGATAACAAGAGAACGCAGTGCAAAAAATCGGCGACTGCCATGCAAATGTGCAGCACGTTGAACAAAAAAAGCGCTTTGATGCTTTCTCGTGCAGGGCAGGGCGGAATTGTGGCAAGAACAAAGCACAAAAAAAGCGCCCGGCGAGGGGCGCTCTTTTGATGTCCGTCAAAGCCCTCGCGGGCTTGAGGAATTAGTTGCCGACGGCAGTGCGTGCAACGCGACGGATGTCGCCACGGCCGATGCCGAGGTCGTGCAGTTCGCGGTCCGACATGCGGCCGAGTTCGGTAACGGTCTGACGGTACTTGCGCCAGTTGGTGAGCGAGCGAGCGATGTTCATGGCGAATTCCTTTTTTGAGGCTTGCCGGTTCAGTTCTTGACCGGCGTCAATTTCATGAATTGGAATATAAATCGATTTAGGCGCGATAAAAGCGCGTTTCCCAGAGGTCACCCATGCGTTTTGTGCAGGCCTGGTTAAATCGCATTAGGGAACTGTACAAAATAAAGGCAAATGCACCGTCGCGCGGCGACTGATGCTGCAATCCGGCTGAATTTGCGCAATGAGAAACGCCCACCGGGGGAGGAGATCCGGTGGGCGTTGGAGGAAACGACCAGCGACCGGGAGGAGGAGGGGCGCTAGTCTATCGAGGCGGCGCTTAGGAGGAGATGCGCAACCCCGAATTCTGTTTCGCAAGCTTTTGCTTGAGGGTGATTTGGCACTGCTGCCCGGCCGCCTGCCGCTGCAGACGATATGTATTGCCTGCATGGCTGAGTTATAGACGATACCTGCTGCATGTGCAGTGCAAACTCGGAACGCATGGTCTGCAGCTTTTGCATGGCTTTTTGGTAAATGCCGCAAAAACCCGCAGAGCTGTCGTGAATGCCGTGATGCAGGGCTGTTGCCTTATGTTCTCAGGGCGAGATGCGCCGATTGGGCTTACTTGTTATGCTAGCCTTTAGTCCGCCGCCGTGCAGCCGTGCAAAACCTGTCATTTTTCCTTTGCGTGCTGAAAAACGGGTGATATAGAGACGCGCGCTCCGGAAGGCCTCTGATCTGAGGATTTTCGTCGCGGTTCGGTGCGCGGGTATGGTGAAATTGGTAGACACGCCAGATTTAGGTTCTGGTGCCGCAAGGCGTGGGAGTTCAAGTCTCTCTACCCGCACCAGGACCGCAGAGCTGGCAGTTGGAGCCTAATCAGGGCCATAGAATTGCTGACGCTCTCCGGTTGCGTCCGAGATTGTATCTGAAGCCACGGCCGGCTGCGTTCCGGGACCGTGCGATCGAAACCACGGCCGTGTGCACACAGCTGTTTGATATGAAGGTTAGACAATGCAGGTTACCGAAACCCTCTCCGAGGGCCTGAAGCGCGAACTCAAGGTCGTCATCCCGGCCAAGGACATGGAAGCGCAGCTGAACGTGCGCCTCGCAGACGCCAAGGATAAGGTCCGCATCAACGGCTTCCGTCCGGGCAAAGTGCCGGTTTCGCATCTCAAGAAGATGCACGGCAAGTCGATCATGGCTGAACTCGTCAACGAGATCGTTCGTGAGCGTCCGAGCCAGATCCTGTCGGATCGTGGTGAAAAGTCCGCAACCCAGCCGTCGGTCTCCATGACCGAGGACGAAGCTGAAGCCGACAAGATCCTCAACGCCGAAATCGATTTCGAATTCACACTCGCTTACGAAGTCATCCCGGCGATCGAACTGAAGCCGACAAGCGGCATCAAGGTCACCCGCGAAGTCGTCGAAGTTGCCGAAGACGAAGTCAACGAGCAGATCCTCAAGATCGCCGAAAGCGCTCGCTCGTACGAAACCAAGAAGGGCAAGGCCGCCGAAGGCGACCGTGTCACCATGAACTACCTCGGCAAGGTCGATGGCGAAGCCTTTGATGGCGGCGCCGCCGAAGATGCCGAACTGGTCATCGGTTCCAACCGCTTCATCCCGGGCTTCGAAGACCAGCTGGTCGGCGTCAAGGCTGGCGATGAGAAGGTCATCACCGTGACCTTCCCGACTGAATACCCGGCTGCAAACCTGGCCGGCAAGGAAGCCACCTTCGACATCACCGTCAAGGACGTTGCTGCTGCAGCCGAACTGGAAATCAACGATGACCTGGCTTCGAAGCTCGGTCTCGAATCGGCTGACAAGCTGAAGGAAATCGTTCGCGGTCAGATCGAAGGCCAGTACGGCAACGTGACCCGTCAGAAAGTCAAGCGTCAGATCCTTGACCAGCTCGACGAAATGTACAAGTTCGACGCGCCGCAGGGCCTGGTCGACGCCGAGTTCGAAAACATCTGGCGCCAGATCAACACCGACCTCGCACAGTCCGGCAAGACCTTTGCCGATGAAGACACGACCGAGGAAGAAGCCCGCGCCGAATACACCAAGCTGGCTGAACGCCGCGTTCGTCTCGGCCTGGTTCTCTCCGAAATCGGCGAAAAGGCCGGCGTCGAAGTAACCGAGGAAGAAATGCAGCGCGCGCTTTACGCCCAGCTGCAGCAGTTCCCGGGCCAGCAGAAGGAAATTCTTGATTTCTTCCGCAACACGCCGGGCGCCTCCGCTTCGCTGCGCGCTCCGATCTTCGAAGAGAAGGTCATCGACAAGCTGCTCTCCGAAGTTGACGTCACCGACAAGACCGTCAGCAAGGAAGAGCTGATGGCCGACGACGAGGACGATGCTTCGGAAAAGCCCAAGAAGGCTGCTTCGAAGAAGAAGGCTGCTGCCAAGGCTGACGACGCTGCCGAAGGCGAAGACGCCGCTCCGAAGAAGAAGGCTGCTCCGAAGAAGAAGGCCGCTGAAGACAGCGCCGAATAATCCTTTTCGGATAGACATCATGAAGGCCGGGTTGGAAACAGCCCGGCCTTTTTCGTGTTTTGGTGGTGGGTTGCATTGCCTGACCGCAGTTGCATTAATGTTGATGCATTTCGGGTTGAGGGGGCATTGCGGTGGATCTCATTCATAATGAACGTACGAAATATTTGGCGGCCTCTTTCGACCGGTTGTCCACCGCTTGTCTGGCCGTGGGTGTCGTTACTCAACTTCCCGCATTGATGGCCATGAATGTGGGGTGGTCCGCCATCATCGATATCGCCAGTTGGCTTGTTGGCGCTCTTGCATTACATTTTGCGGGCCGGATTGTTCTCGGAGGATTGAGGTCATGACGTCCGCATACATATTTTTCTGGTACATTCTGCCGCCCCTAGTCGGCGCGCTCGGCCTGGCGATCGCCTTTTACTCCCGTTATGTGGAAAAAAAGACGCGCCCAAACCGCCACGCCGGTGAGTAGAGAGCTTTCTTGCTGAATCCCTCGCGACTTTCTTCAGCACCCATGACATAAGGCAGCCGATTTCCATTTTCCGAACCGGCAGCCATGATCCGCATCGAAAACATCAGCAAGTCGAACAGCCACCGCATTCTTTTCATCGAGGCGACCGCTGCACTCAACCGCGGCGAAAAGATCGGTCTGGTCGGGCCCAACGGCGCCGGCAAGACGACGCTGTTCCGCATGATCACCGGCAGCGAAGAGCCGGATGAAGGCCAGGTGTCGGTCGATAAGGGCATCACCATCGGTTATTTCAACCAGGATGTCGGCGAGATGTCCGGCCGCAGCGCCGTGGCGGAAGTCATGGAAGGGGCCGGCCCGGTCAGTATCGTGGCTGCGGAACTGCGCGAACTGGAAGCCGCCATGGTCGATCCCGACCGCATGGACGAGATGGATCAGATCATCGAGCGTTACGGCGACGTGCAGGCCCGTTACGAGGAACTGGACGGGTATGGTCTGGAAGGCCGCGCCCGCGAAGTGCTGGATGGCCTGAGCTTTAGTCAGGAGATGATGGACGGCGATGTCGGCAAGCTTTCGGGCGGCTGGAAGATGCGCGTCGCGCTGGCCCGCATTCTGCTGATGCGCCCGGACGTGATGCTGCTCGACGAACCTAG
Organism: Neorhizobium sp. JUb45; assembly: GCF_004343585.1. Classification (GTDB taxonomy): domain Bacteria; phylum Pseudomonadota; class Alphaproteobacteria; order Rhizobiales; family Rhizobiaceae; genus Neorhizobium. The sequence goes on from NZ_SLYW01000002.1 coordinate 935,411, forward strand.
CAACCACCTGGACATCGAAAGCCTGATCTGGCTGGAAGCATTTCTCAAGGGATATGACGGTGCATTGCTGATGACCTCGCATGACCGCGAGTTCATGAACCGCATCGTTGGCAAGATTATCGAAATCGATGCCGGCTCGCTCAACTCCTATTCCGGCGATTACGGATTTTACGAGGAGCAGCGCGCTCTCAACGAAAAACATCAGCAGTCGCAGTTCGAGCGCCAGCAGGCGATGCTTGCCAAGGAAATCAAGTTTATCGAGCGTTTCAAGGCTCGCGCCAGCCACGCCTCGCAGGTGCAGAGCCGCGTGAAAAAACTCGACAAGATCGAGCGAGTCGAGCCGCCGAAGCGTCGCCAGACGGTGGCTTTCGAGTTCCAGCCGGCACCGCGTTCGGGCGAGGACGTGGTCAACCTCAAGGGTGTTCACAAGGCTTACGGCAGCCGCACGATCTATGAAGGTCTGGACTTCATGATCCGCCGCAAGGAACGCTGGTGCATCATGGGCATCAACGGTGCCGGAAAATCGACGCTGCTGAAGCTGATTGCCGGCTCAACCGAACCGGATCAGGGCTCGGTGGCGCTCGGCGCCAGCGTCAAGATGGGATATTTTGCCCAGCACGCAATGGACCTGCTGGATGGCGAGCAGACCGTGTTCGAATGGCTGGAAAGCGAGTTTCCGCGCGCCGGGCAGGGATCGCTCAGGGCGCTGGCGGGCTGTTTCGGTTTTTCCGGTGACGACATCGAAAAGAAGTGCCGCGTGCTTTCGGGTGGCGAAAAGGCCCGTCTGGTTATGGCGGCGATGCTGTTCGATCCGCCGAACTTTCTGGTCCTCGACGAGCCGACCAACCACCTTGATCTCGATACCAAGGAAATGCTGATCAGGGCGCTGTCGGAATATGAAGGCACGATGCTGTTCGTCAGCCATGATCGCCATTTCCTCGGCGAACTATCTAACCGCGTGCTGGAACTGACGCCGGATGGCATTCACCAGTATGGCGGCGGTTATACGGAATATGTGGAGCGCACCGGTTACGAAGCTCCCGGCCTGCAGGCCTGATTGGCGTCCATGGCGGATGAGGAAAAGGCGGCTGTCGAGGCCGCCTTTTGCGTTTATTTTCCGGTCGCCCTCAGGCGCGCTCTTCCCAGATCTTTGCCAGTTCCACCAGCGTTGCGACGGCCTTGTCCATGTCCTGATGGCTGACCCATTCCAGCGGCGAGTGAAAAGCATGGCCGCCGGCAAAGATGTTAGGGCAGGGCAGGCCCATGGCGGTCAGGCGCGAGCCGTCGGTGCCGCCGCGAATGCTGCCGCGCACGGCCTTCATGCCGGCGCGTTCCACCGCTTCCAGCGCATAGTCCATGATCTGTGGATGTTCGCTGAGCACGTTTTTCATGTTGCGGTACTGTTCGGTGACCTTGAATGTGTAGGTCGAGCCGGGGTAGGTCGCCATGACCTCCTTGACCATGCCTTCCAGCAATTCTTCCTTTTCGATCAGGCCTGCATCGACGAAATCGCGGATGATGAAGTGGATTGATGCACCTTCCATGGCGCCGGACACGCCGGTCGGGTGGATAAAGCCCTGCTTGCCTTTGGTGCTCTCGGGCGCCATGTCACGCGGCAGTTTTGCGATGATGTCGCCGGCGATGCGGATGGCGTTTTCCATCTTGCCGAAGGCGAAACCGGGATGGATGGCGACGCCCTTGATGGCGATATCGACGCTGTCGGCGGAAAACGTCTCGTCCTCGATATGGCCGGGTGTTTCACCATCCACGGTATAACCGAAATCGGCACCCAGCTTGGCAAGGTCGACTTTTTCGACGCCTCGCGCAATTTCCTCGTCCGGCGTGAACAGAAGGCGGATGGCGCCGTGTTTGATATCCGGGTTGTTCATCAGTATTTCGGCGGCGGTGATGATTTCGGCCAGGCCCGCCTTGTCATCGGCGCCGAGCAGCGTCGTACCGTCCGAAGTGACGATCGTATTGCCAATGTTTTGGGCCAGTTCCGGGTTTTCGCTGGCCTTGATGATGCGGCTCTTGTCACCGGGAAGGACGATGTCGCCGCCCTGATAATTCGTGATGACCTGTGGCTTGACGCCGGTGCCGGAAAAATCGGGTGCGGTGTCCATATGCGAGCAGAAGCAGATCACCGGCACATTGTTCTTGGTCGAGGTGGCCGGGATCGTCGCATAGACATAACCATGCTCGTCGAGATGCGCATCGGTGATGCCGATTGCCTGCAATTCCTCCACCAGCAGTTTGCCGAGCGTCAGCTGTTTGGCGGTCGATGGCTGGGTGGGCGAAGAGGCGTCGGACTGGGTGTCGATAACGACGTAGCGGAGAAAACGGTCGAGGACGGTGTCGGTCATATCGGGGGAATCCATCATTGCCTGTGATGGCAAAGATATAGCGGCCGCGGGCGCGGTCGGGAATGCCCAGATATTGGCATAGTGCCGGTGATGGTTTGGCCTCTCACCGGCACCGGTGCCGTCTCACTCGTGGATCGTGTAGGAACCCATCTTGCAGAGATCCTGCGTATCCTCGGTCGTGTCGAGGTTGGAATCCTCGGTAAACTCGAAACGCATGTCATACTTGCAGACGCTTCGGCCGTCGGCGATGGTGATTTTTATGCTCTGGCCGGGTTCCAGCACGTCCTGGCCAAACACGTCATCTTCCCAGTCATCGACACCACTTGGCGAAGTGTAAAAACGCTCCAGCGTCGAACTGGTGGCATTTTTCAGGGTGAAGACAAGGTCTTCTGCATGCGCATGACTGACCGACGCCGCGATGCCGACAATAATCGCCGCGACGGAAACGAGTTTTTTAGTCACTGGAGGTCTCCCGGGTCCGGAACTGGATTGATGATAAGTAACATAAGCGTGATTGCCCGCAATATATCTGTGAGCGAATGCTTAATAATTGCCGATTGCTGCGGTTGTGGTGCGACATCCGACCCTTGCGCGCCGCAGCACGAGTTCATACGTTTAGGGCCATACATATTGGCTGGCGCCGTATCAGGTGCCCGGCCCATTCATCGGGGTCAAAACCATGGATATCGAAAGAATCTTGCGGTCCGTTGTGGCCGTCCGCACAACCATTCCCGAAGATGCCTTCACTGCCGGGTCTCTCGGAACGCGTCGTGAAGGCAGTGGTATCGTCATCCGGGAAAACGGGCTTGTCCTGACCATCGGTTACCTGATCACCGAAGCGGAAGATGTCTGGTTGACCTTGCAGGACGGCCGCGTGGTGCCGGCACATGCGCTGGCCTACGATCAGGAAAGCGGCTTTGGCATCGTACAAGCGCTCGGGCCGCTCGATTTGCCCGCAGTGCCGCTTGGCGAGTCCGCCAAGGCGCAGGTTGGCGAACCGGTGGTGATCGTCGATGGCACGGGTGATTATGTGCAGGCGGCGATCGTCGCCAAGCAGGAATTTGCCGGTTACTGGGAATATCTGCTGGAAGAGGCAATCTTTATCGCGCCCGCACATCAGTCCTGGGGCGGCGCCGGCCTGTTCGATGCGGAAGGCACGCTGCTTGGTGTCGGCTCGCTGCGGCTGCAGATGAGCCAGCGCAACGAAGTCACCGACATAAACATGGTCGTGCCGATCGACATTCTGCGGCCAATTCTCGACGATCTCCTGAACCGTGGCGAGATCGACCGCGAACCGCGCCCCTGGCTTGGCGCCTTTTCCGCCGAAAGCGATGGCGAGGTCGTTGTCATGAGCGTTGCCGAGGGCAGCCCGGCGGCGCAGGCAGGATTGAAACGCGGCGATGTGATCTCGGAGATCCGCGATGGCGAGGTCGACGGTCTGGCCGATTTCTATCGAAAAGTATGGAGCAGTGGTCCGGCGGGTGCGCAGATCCCGATGCGCGTGTTGCGCGATGGCCGGGAAGCGTGGCTACGCATCAATTCCGCCGATCGCAACAGCTTTTTGAAAAAGCCGTCGATCCAGTAGGGCGGCAGGTCTTAACCTGCAGCCTTGATTTCCCGCACCAGCGCGTCGTCGATTTCGGTGGCGCGTTTGTAAGCCGGACGTTCCGACAGACGGCCGTAATAATCGACAAAGGCCTGACGCTTTTCGATCGTGCCGAACTGCAAACCCCAGCCGATCTGTGAGCCGACATAGACATCGGCTGCGGAAAAACGGTAGCCACCGACAAAGTCGTGGGCGCCGACGGCGCGTTCAAGCGTCGCCATGACCTCGGCATAATTGCCATAACCGACCATGCGTTCACGATCTTTGGCGATTTCCACACCAAGGGTCCTGTTGGTGACGGCAGCTTCCAGCGGGCCGGCGGCAAAGAACATCCAGCGGTAATAATCACCGCGTTCTTTCAGCGGAGGCGCGAGATTGGCCTCTGGAAAGGCGTCGGCGAGGTAGGCGCAGATGGCGGCGCATTCGGTCACCACCGTCTTGCCATGCACGATGGCCGGCACCTTGCCCATCGGGTTGACGGCCCGGTATTCGGCATCCTTCATCGTTGTGCCGAATTGCAGGATTTCCGCCTGATAGGGAACACCGACTTCCTCCAGCATCCAGCGGACGATGCGTCCGCGTGACATCGGGTGGGTGTAAAATAGGATCTTCTCAGCCATTCTCTCCTCCGTCCGGCTTGAAGGCTACGCGATGACGCTACAGCGGCTTGCGATACTGGATGAAGCCGGGCGCAACCGCCACACGGTCGTAAAGGCGTCTCGCCTTGGCATTGTCTTCCTGTGTCAGCCAGTAGAGGCGGCCGGCATTTTTATCGCGCGCGAGAAGCGCCACCTTTTCGATCAGCGCCTCGCCGACGCCACGGCCGCGCTGGCTGCCATCGACATAAAGGTCCTGCAGGTAGCAGGTCGTGTCCGGCAGCCAAGTGGAGCGGTGGAAGATGGCGTGAACGATGCCGACCAGCTTGCCATCATCGAAGGCACCGAGCACATACATAGGTTCAGCATCATCGTGAAACCGCGCCCAGGTGATGTCGTATTGGTCTTTGGGAAGCTCCGACTCGTAGAAGCGCAGATAGGCTTCGAACAACGGCTCCCAGCCCGCACGGTCGGACTGCACCAGAGGACGGATCTCGATCGGGGTATTGCTCATGCTTGCCTCCGGCGCAAAAGAAAACGGCGGGGAAAACCCCGCCGTTCAAATCTATTCCGAAAACCAGGGCTTACGCCATGGCCTTCTGAAGATTTTCGTCGATCTTGTCGAGGAAGGCGGTGGTCGACAGCCAAGGCTGATCCGGGCCGATGAGCAGCGCCAGATCCTTGGTCATGAAGCCGGCCTCAACTGTGTCGACGCAGACCTTTTCCAGGGTCGCTGCAAACTTCGCCAGTTCCTCGTTGTCGTCCAGCTTGGCGCGGTGCGCGAGGCCACGCGTCCAGGCGAAGATCGAAGCGATCGAGTTGGTCGAGGTTTCCTGACCCTTCTGGTGCTGGCGGTAGTGACGGGTGACCGTGCCGTGAGCGGCTTCGGCTTCGACCGTGCGGCCATCCGGCGACAGCAGAACCGAGGTCATCAGGCCGAGCGAGCCAAAGCCCTGCGCAACCGTGTCGGACTGAACGTCGCCGTCGTAGTTCTTGCAGGCCCAGACGTAACCGCCGGACCACTTCAGGGCCGAGGCGACCATGTCGTCGATCAGGCGGTGTTCGTAGGTGATGCCGGCTTCGTCGAACTTGGTCTTGAACTCGGTCTGGTAGATCTCTTCGAAGATGTCCTTGAAGCGACCGTCATAGGCCTTGAGAATGGTGTTCTTGGTCGACAGGTAGACCGGCCACTTGCGCATCAGGCCGTACATCATCGAAGCGCGGGCGAATTCGCGGATCGATTCGTCGAGGTTGTACATGGCCATGGCGACGCCGGCGCTCGGAGCGTCAAAGACGTCCTTCTCGATGACCTGGCCATCTTCGCCGACGAACTTGATCGACAGCTTGCCCTTGCCCGGGAACTTGAAATCGGTTGCCTTGTACTGGTCGCCGAAAGCGTGACGGCCGACAACGATCGGCTTGGTCCAGCCCGGAACGAGGCGCGGCACGTTTTCGCAGATGATCGGCTCGCGGAAGATGACGCCGCCCAGAATGTTGCGGATCGTGCCGTTCGGGCTCTTCCACATCTGCTTGAGGTTGAATTCCTTGACGCGGTCTTCGTCCGGCGTGATCGTCGCGCACTTGATGCCGACGCCGTGCTTCTTGATGGCGTGGGCGGCATCGACCGTGACCTGGTCGTTGGTGGCATCGCGGTTTTCGACGGAAAGGTCGAAATAGTCGATTTCGAGGTCCAGATACGGATGGATCAGCTTGTCCTTGATAAGCTGCCAGATGATGCGTGTCATTTCATCGCCGTCGAGATCTGCAACGGGATTGGCGACCTTGATCTTTTTCATATATCTGCCTCGTTCGAGAGATTGGATGGAATGGCCGTTGAAAAACGGTCACACCCGGATGGAAAAATGGTCTTTGCGCATGCGCTATAACATCGCATTGACGTGACGCAAAGAGTTTGAGCCGCGATCTTTTGCAGGAATATTATTGCCAAAATGCGGATCGGGGCTAAGGTCTGCCGACGCTTTCACCTCAAGGACTGATTTTGATGCGCACCCTCTCGCTCGCGCTGCTTTTCTCTGTCGCAGCCTCTGTTTGCCAGGCTGCCGACCCCGCCGATCCGGTGAAGGAGGTGATGCGAATCACCTCGGAAAACTGGAAGAGTGCCGAAAGCGACTGGAAGTTCATCTTCGATGCCGAGCCTTTGCAAAAGCTGTTCAGCAAGCGCTTTCAGGCGGCCTATCACGAGGCGGCGAAACACCCGGCCTATGACACGGATAATGGCCAGCCGGGCGATCCCTTCGGTTATGACGTGATCACCAATTCGCAGGACGGCTGTCCGCTTCAGGACATGAAGCTGGAGCAGAAACCGGGCAAGGACGGCGCCACCGATGTCGGCGTCAGCTTCAAATTCTGGACCTGCATGGATGACGACGACATCAAGAATTCCGTCGAAAAAGTGCATTTCGATGTGATCAGCGAAGACGGTCATCCGGTCATCGACGATATCCATCGGTATGACGACGACGAAAGCGACAGCGTCTATGCGGAGATGCAGGAACTGGCCAAGGGCCAGTGATTGCCTGACTATCCGGTTTATGGATGACATGACGGGATGCCGCCCGAAGGACGACACATGGCTGCCAGTTTCCTGACCCGCGCCCGCTTTTCCATCATCGACTGGCTTTTGGCGCAGGATCCGGCCTTTTCGCGGTTGCGCATGGGGGCCCGCGTGACGCTGACCATGCTGCTGTCGATCGGGCTGCTGATCGCCTTTCATACGCTGGTTCTGCCATTGCCGCCGATCTCCTACGGTCTGGCCATCATCCTGTCGATCGAAGGCGGGGTGGCGGTGCGTGACCGCAAGCCGCGCGATCAGCTGATCACCAGACTGCTCGGCTGCCTTGCCAGCCTTTGCGCAGTCGGCGTTGCGGCCATTCTGGAAGACAATCGCTACGTTTCCGACGTGGTGTTTCTGGGCGTGATCCTTTTGGCGACGCTTGCCCGCGTTTATGGGCCGCGCGGTTTTGCCATCGGCATGTTTGCCTTCACCTCCTATTTCATCGGCGCCTATCTGCGTCCAAGCTTTGCCGACCTGCCGCTTGCAGCGCTGGGGCCGATCGTGGCGGTTGCCATCGGCCACGTCGTGCGCACCTGGCTGATCACCGATGATCGCCGGCGTGATCTGTTGCAGTCGCTGATCGGTATTCAGGGACGGGTCAACACCATCCTGATCAAGCTTGCCGTGCTGTCTGCCGCGCGCGAATGGAGCCCTGCGGATCGCCGCGAATTGCAGCATCTGGAAGAGCGCCTGAAGGATGTGGCGATGACGGCGGAAGGGTTTCTGCCGCGTCCCGCTGATGGCGCGATCGATGCCGGCCAGGAACGGATCGCGGCGATGGCGACTGCCATTTTCGACGTGCATCTGGCGGCTGAAGGTGCGGTCGTCATCGGTCTGGAAAGCCTGCCGCCGTTTTCGCTCGTGCATGCCGTGCTGGAGCAGGATTCCGAAACCGTCGAAGGTTTCGAAAGGCTGCATACCGGCGACACGCCCGCCGACGAAAGCGTGCGGGCGCTGACATGGCTGCACAAGGCGCGTCTGACGCTGTCCGCGATGATCGAGGAGGGGCGTCGCGATCAGTTCCGTTCGCTGCAGCAGGAGATGGACAATGCACCGGCTGCCGCACCCATCGATTTTTCGCTGAAGAACCCGGTGGTGCGGGCGGCGTTGCAGATCACCATCGCCTCGGCGATCGCCATGGTCTGTGGGCTGATGCTGTCGCGCGACCGCTGGTTCTGGGCGGTGCTGACAGCGTTTCTGGTGTTTACCAATGCCAAGTCGCGGGGTGACGCGGCACTGCGGGCCGTGCAGCGGTCGATCGGCACGCTGCTCGGCATCGGCATGGGACTGGCGCTGGCGACGCTGCTCGGCGGGCACATGCTGTGGCTGACGGTGTTTGCCACGCTCGGGGTGTTTTTCGCCTTTTATTCGCTGCAGGTTTCCTATGCGGTGATGACATTTTTCGTGTCGATCACGCTTTGCCTCGTCTACGGCCTGATTGGCACGCTGACAACGGAGGTCCTCATTTTGCGTGTCGAAGAAACGCTGATCGGCGCCGCGGCCGGCACGCTTGTGTCTTTTCTGGTATTTCCGGCCAGCACGCGCTCGACCCTCGATGGTGCGCTTGACCGCTGGTACAGCGCTCTGAGGGCTCTGCTTGTGGCGGCAAAGGACGGGCAGGGCGGCTTTCGCATGGTGGAGCTTTCCAGCGAGCTCGACGCCGCCTATCGCGAGGTGACGACGGCGGCGCGACCGTTCGGCACCAGCTGGTCGGTGGTGACGAAACCGGGCAAAATCCGCCAGACGCTGGCGATCTTTCTGGCCTCCACCTACTGGGCGCGCACCTTTGCCCGCAGCCATGTGGTTGCCGGCGAAAGCTCGGCGGGCATGGCAACGGCTGTCGAGACCGCGCTCGTTAAACTCGATGCGGCAAAAGCCCGGCGCAGCGAATGTTTTTTCGCCGGGATGCAGGAGCGCGCCCAGCCTTCGCGGCATCTGCCGGTGTTCAAGGACGGCGCGCGGCTGGGTGTCGATATGGTCGCGACCATGCTGGACCGGCTCTATCCGAAAGCCTGAACGCTTGCCGCGCGCCGCCATGCGCGCTATTGCCCGCCCAGATATATGAGACGATCCGGACGAACGCGCCGGACAGAACCAACCGGAAGCATTCATGTCAGGCACCAATAGCGAACGCGAACTGATCGCCGAAGGCCCAGCCATCATTCTCGTCGAGCCGCAGCTTGGCGAAAACATCGGCATGGTGGCGCGTGCCATGGCCAATTTTGGCCTGGCCGAACTGCGCCTCGTCAATCCGCGCGACGGTTGGCCGAGCGAAAAGGCGCGTGCCGCAGCCTCCAAGGCCGACCATGTCATCGACGCCACCAAGGTCTACGAGACGCTGGAAGAGGCGACCGCCGACCTCAACTTCGTCTACGCGACGACGGCGCGCGAACGTTATGGCTTCAAGCCTGTGCGCTCGCCGGTAGTGGCTTGCCAGACGCTGCAACAGAAATTCAAGGGCGGCGAAAAGACCGGTATCCTGTTCGGCCGCGAACGCTGGGGCCTGACCAATGAAGAAGTGGCGCTCGCCGACGAGATCGTCACCTTTCCGGTCAATCCGGCCTTTGCGTCGCTCAATATCGCCCAGGCCGTGCTGCTGATGTCCTATGAATGGATGAAGTGCGGCATGGAGGATCTGTCCGAAACGCTGTTCGATCCGGTGGAGCAGAAGCCTTCGACCAAGGAGCAGGTGTTTGGCCTGTTCGAACATCTGGAAGAAGCGCTCGATTCCCGCGGTTATTTCCATCCGCCCGCGAAAAAGCCCAGAATGATCGACAACCTGCGCGCAGTCATCTCGCGCCGCGGATTTTCCGAACAGGAAATCAGCGTGTTTCGCGGCGTGATCAACTCGCTCGACCGTTTTCCGCGCCAATGGCCGCGCAAGGTCGTGCCGAGGCAGCAGAAGGCGACGGACAAGGCGGAGATCGAGGGGAATGACGGCGAATAACATGTCGCGGCCGGTGCTGGTGTTCGATTCTGGCATTGGCGGGCTGACTGTGCTGCGTGAGGCGCGCGTGCTGATGCCGGAACGCGGCTTCATCTATGTCGCCGACGATGCCGGTTTTCCCTATGGCGGCTGGGAAGAGCAGGCGCTGACGTCGCGCATCCTGTCGCTGTTCGAAAAGCTGCTCTCCGACTATCGCCCGGAAATCTGCATTATCGCCTGCAATACCGCCTTCACGCTGGCCGGTGCGGCGCTGCGCGAAAAATTCCCCGAGATGACATTCGTCGGAACCGTGCCGGCCATCAAGCCTGCGGCGGAGCGGACGCGGTCGGGTCTTGTGTCGGTGCTGGCGACGCCCGGCACCGTCAAGCGCGCCTATACGCGCGATCTCATCCAGTCCTTTGCCACACAATGCCATGTGCGTCTGGTCGGCTCTGAAAACCTCGCCCGCATGGCGGAAGCCTATATCCGCGGCGAGTCGCTGTCCGATGATGATATCCGCAGCGAGATCGCTCCTTGTTTCGTGGAGATGGACGGGAAAAAGACCGATATCGTCGTGCTGGCTTGCACGCATTATCCGTTCATGGCCAACCTGTTCAGACGTCTTGCGCCATGGCCGGTCGATTGGCTCGATCCCGCCGAGGCAATCGCCCGGCAGGCGCGTCGCAAGGTGCCGCTGGTCGATGGGGTCGATCACCCGGAAGATTTCGATTTTGCCGTGTTCACCTCCGGCAACCCGGATTTTGCAACACGTCGCCTGATGCAGGGCTTTGGCCTCAGCACGAACTGACGGCAGGTCTGCGCGTGCTATCTGTTGCGATCGTGCAACATGTTTTTCGCGGAGTGCAATTTTCGATTGCGAAGGCTTGCGCGATCAAAAAGAGCGTGGCATGTTTTCGGCATCCGCAACGCAAACACAAGGAGGCGCTTCATGACTGTATTTTTCGCACATACTCGCCTCCATGGCGGATCCAATCGAACCATGCGCGGCAATCCGCGCCTCATGCTTCGAGTGGCATTCAAGGGCTGATAAAGCCCGGAATCCGCCTTTTGGCAGCTATCTCACAATCAATCTGACGTAACCGGCTAATCCGTTCGGCGCCTTTTGCCGTCCGCATGTCCGCGCGCGTCGCCGACTTTCGAAAGGACCTGACCGCTCGCGCGTGTCGGGGCGGAAAAGCTATGCGTGAATTACAATTAATGGTTGATGACGTTCTCGATGCCCAGCTGGAGGCCTTGTGGCAGCGTCATGGTCCCTGGGCCATCTTGAAAGGGCTGATTGGCGCGTCGTTGCGGCGCAAGGCGCCGTGGCGTGCAAACAAAATCGACGATCTGGACAACTACATGCGTCGCGATATCGGTGCCCCTGAGATCGTGCCTGAAGTCGACCGCGCCCTTCATGCCTGATTTCTGCAATGGCGGGCATGCCCGTGAACGAAGAACTGACCTACCGTCCGCTGGCGTTGAAGGATATGGCTGCCGCATCGAATGTGTTTCGCAACGCATTCGATGCGCGACTTCCCTGGCTTGCAGGCCGTCACACTTCAGAAGAAGATCTGGCTTTCTGGTCGGGCTATCTGTTTACGAACTGCGTCATATGGGGCGTCGCGCGGCAGGACGAACTTATCGGCGTCATCGCCTTTCGTGAGAACTGGATAGAGCAGCTTTACGTCCTTCCGCACGCACATGGGCAGGGGATCGGTGCGCGCCTGCTGGATCAAGCAAAATCCACGCATTGCGTGCTGAGCCTTTGGACGTTTCAGCGCAATGTCGGGGCGCGGCGTTTCTACGAGGCGCATGGCTTTCTCGCGAGGCGAGAAACAGACGGTGCCGACAATGATGAGCGCGAACCGGATATGCTCTACCACTGGCGCCGATAATATGGCCCTGTGTATCTTTACGCGATACGGTTACGCATGATCGTGAGCTTTCGGCCTAAGGATTTGGAGGCCATTTATAAATCTGGCACGATCAGGGGCATTCAGGTTGCCTATGCCAGAAAGCTCGCACGTATCCTCTGGCTTGCTGGATGTCGCAACAACTTCTGCCGAATCGAATTTGCCCGGTGTCGGATTGCATTCGCTCAAAGGGGATTTGCGAGGTTATTGGTCTGTTTGGGTCAATGGCAATTGGCGGGTGACATTCCGGTTCATTGGAGCGGATGTCGAGCTTGTGGACTATCAGGATTATCATTGAAGGAGCGCCATCATGATGAAATCTCCCCCGCATCCCGGTGAGCTGCTCCGCGAGGACGTTCTTGTGCCGCTCCGGCTTTCCGTCACGGCAGCTGCCGAGAGGCTCGGAATGTTGCGCGTGGCGCTGTCGCGGGTATTGCATGGCCGCGCGGCAATCAGCCCGGATCTAGCAGTGCGTCTGGAAAGGGCTGGTGCCAGTACGGCACGTGCGTGGCTGGCCATGCAGGCCAATTATGACCTGTCGCAGGCCATGCAGCGTGAGCAGCCGGAAATCCGGCGCTTGGATGACGAGGCCGCGTGAATTCATTGATCTTGCCAGCCTGACGCTTCCGTGGCTTGCTGCGGTTTTCCGGGAGGGGATTTCATGTCGCTCGAACACTGGCTTGCTTTCGTTGCTGCTTCGGCGGTTCTTCTGGCCATTCCCGGTCCGACTATTCTTCTGGTCATTTCCTATTCGCTCAGCCACGGACGCAAGGTCGCCAGTGCGACGGTGGCAGGCGTGGCGCTCGGTGATTTCACCGCCATGACCGCCTCGATGCTGGGACTTGGCGCCTTGCTGGCGACCTCGGCAATGCTGTTCACGCTGCTGAAATGGGTTGGCGCCGGTTATCTGATCTATCTCGGTATCAAGCTTTGGCGTGCGCCCGTGGCAGGGCAGGCCGTCGATGCGGGAGAGAATGCGCCAGCAGTGCGGCCGCTAAAAGTGTTTCTGCACACCTATGCCGTCACCGCGCTCAATCCGAAAAGTATCGTGTTTTTCGTGGCTTTCCTGCCGCAGTTTCTCGATCTGGCAAAACCGCTGTTGTTCCAGATGGCCGTCTTCGAAGTGACATTCCTTGTGCTGGCCACAATCAACGCAGCACTTTATGGCCTGCTGGCATCGATGGCTCGCGACACGATCCGCAAGCCAAAAGTCCAGACGATCGTCAATCGCACCGGCGGTTCGCTGATGATCGGGGCAGGGCTGTTGTCGCTGGGCCTCAAACGCGCGGCTTGAAAGCTGCAAATGCAAAGACTGTGCATTTCGCCTCTTGCACCGCGAAACGAATCCCGATCTCTGTTATAGGCACGGAGAGCGTTTGGCGCTCTTGCGCTGCCATGTGCAGCGATAACAAAGATATCAATCCGTTAGCGATATAGACGAGGGCAGTGCATTGCAGGTCGGCATCGATATGGGCAACCTGGCAGGAGGGGACGCCGCCAAGCTCGATATCGAGGAGCTGCTGGCGACGCGTCTTCTTGTCCAGGGCAATTCCGGGTCCGGAAAGTCGCATCTTCTGCGCCGTCTTCTGGAGCAGTCCGCCCCTTGGGTGCAGCAGGTCGTCATCGATCCTGAAGGCGATTTCGTCACTCTGGCCGACAAGTTTGGCCATGTCGTGGTCGATGGTGAGCGCACCGAGGCTGAGCTTGCCGGCATTGCCAACCGTATCCGCAAGAACCGCGTCTCCTGCGTGCTGACGCTCGAAGGCCTCGATCTCGAAGAGCAGATGCGCGCTGCCGCCGCTTTCCTGAACGGCCTGTTCGATGCCGACCGTGATTTCTGGTATCCGGTTCTGGTCGTGGTCGATGAAGCGCAGATGTTTGCGCCATCGGTTGGCGGTGACGTCTCCGAAGATGCGCGAAAAATGTCGCTCGGCGCGATGACCAACCTGATGTGTCGTGGCCGTAAGCGTGGTCTGGCCGGGGTCATCGCCACCCAGCGTCTGGCAAAGCTTGCCAAGAACGTCGCGGCTGAAGCCTCCAACTTCCTGATGGGTCGTACCTTTCTCGATATCGACATGGCGCGCGCCGCCGATCTGCTCGGCATGGATCGTCGTCAGGCAGAAATGTTCCGCGATCTGAAGCGCGGCAATTTTGTCGCGCTCGGCCCGGCCCTGTCGCGCCGTCCGTTGCCGATCGTCATCGGCACGGTGGAAACTTCTGCGCGTTCGTCCAGCCCCAAGCTGATGCCGCTGCCGGATGCGCCGCAGGATGTCGAAGACCTGATCTTTACGCCCGACCCCGAAGAATTTTCGCGCCCGTTGACCGCTGTGCGCCGCCCGACGCCTACGCCGCGCCCGACAACCGATATTCTGGCCGAGCTTTCTCGCTCGACGCCGGCCGTGATGCAGCCTTCGCCGTCTGAGCCGCGTGTACCGGTGCCGGAACTGTCGGAGGAGGAGCGGGAAGAGCGCCTTATGGCGGTGATGGCGGAAATCCTCGACGATCCGCAATCGGCCTATCGCACCGATGCCGTTCTCTATCAGGATTTTCTGGTGCGCGCCCGCATGCGCCGCCTGCCCGGATCGCCGATCTCGCTCAGCGATTTCCGCCGCCGCACGGCGATTGCCCGTTCAGGCGTAGATGCGACCATGGCAACGAGTGAAGCCTGGGCGACTGTGCTTTCGCTGTCCAACGGCGTTTCGGACGACCTTCAGGGCGTGTTCCTGATGATGGCGAAAGCGGCGCTCGGGGCTGAGCCTTGCCCGTCCGACGCCCGTATCGCCCGTGCTTACGGCACCCATTCCGCCCGCCGCGCCCGCCGCCTGCTGGGGTATTTCGAGGAGCAGGGGCTGATCGTCGTGCATGCGGATTTTTCCGGAAAACGTATCGTCGCTTTCCCCGATCTGCAGGCCGAAACGGCACCGGGCAGCGCCGAAGCGCCTGACGAGGGTGACCTCAAGATCGCGGCCGAGTAGTTTTTAGATCTCGATGATGTGGAGCGCATCGCGTCCACCGATGACGGCTTGCGCGCGGATGTGCCTGTCGAATGTGGCGAAATACCCTCGGTAGCTGCGGGCGAGGCCCAGAAGATAGATATCTGTTACCTGTTTGTGCGAGATCATCTCGTCAGTCCGAAAAATGCTGTCGTCCAGCAGGCTGATGCAGTCATTCCAGAAGACATGGCCGCTCATTTGTCGCAGCATCGCTAACATCTGTATTACCAAGGCGGGAGACTTGGTGCTGTTGGGATAGCGTGGATTGGATACGATCCTGACCAGGCCGTTTTCTGTGATCGCGCAGCTTGCCCAGCCGTTGGCCCCGTTCCGTCCCAGCCAGCGATGAGCAACATCGTGGTTTTCATGGTGGCGGTCGGCCAAAGCGATCAGAACATTGACGTCCAGTAGTGAGGTCAATACTCGTCGTCCCTGAGCGCGTTGACAATATCAATCGTCACCGGCTTTGATCCAAACTGTTTGGGAATTAACGGAACCCCGTTTCTCATTTCCCACCGCAATGGCGTCAGCGATTTGCGGGCAAGCTCTGATATGACGTCACCAATTTGCCGTTCCTCGCTCTCTGCGATTTTCTTCGCGGCCTCAAAAACGTCGTCATCGATGTCAAGGTTCATCTGCATGGATCACCTTTGGGCTGTCTGTCATATGATTATACGCACAACTCTTCGATCCCTCAACGCATCGCGCAGTTGACAATTCCATGACAGGCCCATAAACACCGCGCCAGCGCCGGGTATCAAAGCCCGGTGTTTTAATGACATGTCCCGTGGCACTCTCCGGTCGCTACCGTGAGAAGCCTGTCAGAACTTCTAAAACGAGGTTCAGAGGAGGGCGTGTTTCCTTCATCCGGTTTGGCAACAGACCGGTGTAACCGTTCGAAAGGAAATGCGATGAGCAAGCGCGAATCGTCCAAGTACAAAATTGACCGCCGTATGGGCGAAAACATCTGGGGTCGTCCGAAGTCCCCGGTTAACCGCCGCGAATACGGCCCCGGCCAGCACGGCCAGCGCCGCAAGGGCAAGCTTTCGGACTTTGGTGTGCAGCTGCGCGCCAAGCAGAAGCTGAAGGGCTACTACGGCGACATCCGCGAGAAGCAGTTCCGCGCGACCTACGAAGAAGCCAACCGTCGCAAGGGCGACACCGGTGAAAACCTGATCGGTCTGCTGGAATCGCGTCTGGACGCCATCGTCTACCGCGCCAAGTTCGTACCGACGGTCTTCGCTGCCCGTCAGTTCGTCAACCACGGCCACGTCACGGTCAACGGCGTTCGCGTCAACATCGGTTCTTACCGTTGCAAGGCCGGCGACGTTATCGAAGTTCGCCAGAAGTCGAAGCAGCTGGTAACGGTTCTCGAAGCCGTTTCGCTCGCTGAACGCGACGTTCCGGACTATATCGAAGTCGACCACAACAAAATGGTTGCCACCTTCGCTCGCGTACCGTCGCTTTCGGATGTGCCGTACGCGGTCATCATGGAACCGTCGCTCGTCGTCGAATTCTACTCGCGTTAATCGCGACGAAAATTTACGGAAATGGCCCCGCAAGGGGCCGTTTTTGTATCTGCCATACGAAAAAGCCGCTTCCTTTCGGAGGCGGCTTTTTGCGTTGGTGTTGTTTTTTCTATTGCTGCGACAGGCGGCGCTTGCGGATGATCCGGGCGATGACAAAGCCGGTCCAGACGAGGAAACAGATGAACCCGAGCGGCACCGTTGCCATGCCCAGCCAGCCGAGCACGAAGAGAAAAGCCAGAAGTTCTCCGATATCGGTGCCGAAGATGATGCACGGATAGCTGCCGGCTTCATCGACGCGGCAGCCAGCCGCATCCGCGACCGAGATGCTGGTGAGTGCCGAGATCAGCGGGAACAGTGCAAACAGCAGGATGACCGTCAGAGTGGCGAAATAGGCCAGCACCGGGTGGCGCTGGCCAAAACGCAAACGTTCCTTGCCGAGCGGTCGCCTCACTTGGTGGCGGCTTTTTTCTTCTGCGGCTCGGAGGTTTCGGCTGCAGTCACCTTTTCAGCGGGTTGGCCGGCGACGATTTCTTCCTTAGGCACAGGTGGGCCCATGCGGTTCCAGGCGTCGAGGCCGGCGATCTTGTAGGCTTCGGCAAGTGTGGGATAGTTGAAGGTGTTTTCGACGAAATATTCGACGGTGCCCTTGAGGTTGAGCACGGCCTGGCCGATGTGCACGAGCTCGGTCGCTGTTTCGCCGATGATATGGACGCCGAGAAGACGACGGGTCTTCAGCGAGAAGATCAGCTTCAGCATGCCGTTGTCGAGGCCCATGATGTGGCCGCGCGAGGTTTCGCGGAAACGCGCAATGCCGCATTCGTAGGGAATGCCGCGTTCCTTCATCTCTTCTTCCGTCAGGCCGCAAGTGGAAATTTCCGGCACGGCATAGATGCCGTAAGGGAAGTATTTCTGCGGTTCCTTGGTGATGGCGCCGACGGCAACGCGGGCGGCAATGCGGCCCTGTTCCATCGAGGTCGAGGCAAGGCTCGGGAAGCCGACGACATCGCCGGCGGCAAAGATGCCGGGCACGGAGGTCTCGAATGTTTCCGGGTTAACGCGCAGGCGACCACGGCTGTCGGCTTCAAGGCCGGCGGCAGCAAGGTTCAGGCTGTCGGTGGCGCCGATGCGGCCTGCAGCAAACAGGACCATGTCGGCGATGATGCGGCGGCCGGTATCGACCGTCACGGAAACCTTGCCATCGGGCAGGCGCTCGACCTTTTCAGCCTTCTGGCCGAGCAGAAGCTTCATGTTGCGGTCGCGCAGCTGGTAGGTGAAGTCCTCGACGATTTCCTTGTCGATGAAATCGAGCATGGTCGATTTCGGATCGATGACGGTGACGGCGGTGTCGAGCGCGGAGAAGATGGTGGCATATTCGATGCCGATGACGCCGGCGCCGATAACCACCAGCGAGCGCGGCAGGCGCGCGATATCCAGCAGCTCGTCACTGTCGAGAACGGTCTCGTTGTCGAACGGGATGTAATCGGGGCGGAACGGCTTTGTGCCGACGGCGAGCAGGATGCTGTTGCCATTGACGTGCAGGATTTCGCCGTCGTCCTTTTCGATCGCCAGCGTGTCCTTGGCGACGAATGTCGCCTTGCCGCGCATGAGATGGACGCGGTTGCGGGAGAACTGGTGCTCAAGGACCTCGACTTCGTGGTCGAGCGTGATCAGCAGGCGGCGGCGCAGATCTTCGGCGCTGATCTCCTGCTTGACGCGGTAGGAGAGGCCGTAAAAGCCACGCTCTCGCCAGCCGGAAAGATTGAGTGCCGTCTCACGCAGCGTCTTGGACGGGATGGTGCCGGTGTGGACGGAGACGCCGCCGACACGTTTGCCCTGTTCGATGACAAGGACTTTCTTGTCCAGCTTTGCGGCCTGTATGGCTGCGCGGCGGCCTGCTGGGCCGCTGCCGACGACGATCAGATCATAATGGTTCATAAAAAACTCCGGCTTCTGGTGCTCGGTCGAGTTCGCAATATGGCGACCAATTGTCGCAATATCTACTCTATTTTTCTGAACGTTTGATTGCGCCCGGCAGAAATTTTACGCACCTGCACATCGTTTGTGCAGCGCAAAAAAATGATGAAAATCTAGCTTGACGCAAACGTTAAAATGTCTTTGTCTGGGACCAATTCAAGATTGGTTCAGTAAATGGTCCGCCGGTGAGCGAAGTATCCCATGACAATTCGGCCTACGCCCTGGAGCGCCTGCGGGCGCTGATCGCCAGTGGTGACCTCGCCGATGACAAGCTGCCGACCGAACGCGCTCTTTCCGAGATGATGGGGGTGGGCCGTCGCTCCGTACGCCGCGCGCTCGAAGTGCTGGAATCGGAAGGCCTGATCTGGCGCCGTCAGGGGGCAGGGACCTTCGTTGGTGAAAAGCCCGATGGCTGGAGCAGCCATGTCGAGGCGCTGGTGGCCGGCACGGACATCATGGAAATCATGGAGGTGCGCCTGCGCATCGAGCCGCAGCTGGCGCAACTGGCGGCGCTTCGGGCAAAACCGGCAGAGATTGAGCGTATGCGGGCGTTGGCGGAAAAAATCGGCCAGAGCACGGATGCCGATTCCAAGGAGCTTTGGGATGGCGCGCTGCATCGGCAGATCGCCCAGAGTGCCGGAAACCAGCTTTTTCTGTCGATCTTCGATGTCATCAACCGCATCCGTCAGGATGCGGCGTGGCAGTCGATCCGCGAGCGTGCCCGTCGCGTCGGGAAGAATCCGCGTGCCTCATATCTGCAGCATCATGCCATCGTCGATGCGATCGCGGAGCGTGACCCGGGCAAGGCGAGCGAAGCGATGCGGCTGCATCTCTTGATGCACCAGGAACGACTTATCCGTGCAACCTCACTCGATGCCGCCGGACTTACGGACAAGGAGATTGCTGCGTTGGAAATCATTGATGACGAGGGAGATCGTCTCAGCGCCGCATCCTGAACCGTCGAAATGCCTGCCGCACCTTTTCGGGCGGCCAAAAAGAACAATGCCGACACAGAGATAAATCAGACCAGAGGAACGAACATGAAGAAATTTTCCGCATTCACCTCGGCACTGCTGGCCAGCGCCTTCCTGGCCGCACCAGTCATGTCTGCCGAATTGCGCATCGGCCTCAATGACGATGCCGACGTTCTCGATCCGGCGCAGTCGCGCACTTTCGTCGGTCGTATCGTCTATACCTCGATGTGCGACAAGCTGGTCGACATCGACCAGAACATGAAGGTCGTGCCGCAGCTGGCTACAGAATGGGCCTGGTCCGAAGAGGGCAAGGTTCTGACGATGAAGATCCGCGAAGGCGTGAAATTCCACGACGGCGAAACCCTGGATGCGGCGGCCGTCGTCTACACGATCGAACGTAACCTGACCCTGCCGGAATCGCGCCGCAAGAGCGAGCTTTCCTCGGTTGCCAAGGTCGAGGCGACTGGCCCGCTGGAAGTGAAGTTCACGCTGAAATCGCCTGACGTTACGCTGCTCGCACAGCTGACCGATCGCGCCGGCATGATCGTCGCTCCCAAGGCCGCCAAGGAACTCGGCGCCAATTTTGGTTCCAAGCCGGTCTGCGCCGGCCCGTTCAAGTTCGTCGAGCGCATCCAGCAGGACCGTATCGTTCTCGAAAAGTTTGCCGACTACTGGGACAAGGACAAGATCAAGGTCGACAAGCTGACCTTCCTGCCGATCCCGGACACAACGGTGAAGCTCGCTAACCTGCGTTCGGGTGATCTGGACATCGCCGAGCGTATCTCGGCCTCCGATGCGCAGTCCGTGAAGGATGATGCGAACCTGACCTATGCAGACGTCATCGGCCCGGGCTACATGGCCATGTACGCCAACGTCAACAATGGCCCACGCGCCGACAACCCGCTCGGCAAGGACAAGCGCCTGCGCCAGGCTTTCTCGCTGGCAATCGACCGCGAAGCAATCGGCCAGATCGTTTTTGAAGGCACGTCGCTGGCAGGTAACCAGCCGTTCCCGTCGACCAGCCCGTGGTTCAACAAGAACCTTCCGGTGCCGGCCCGTGATGTTGAAAAGGCAAAGCAATTGATGAAGGAAGCGGGCTACGAGACGCTCGACATCGAACTGCAGCACGCCAACAACACTACGCAGACGCAGATGATGCAGGTCATCCAGTCGATGGTTGCGGAAGCGGGTTTCAACGTGTCGCTGAAGGCGACCGAATTCGCAACGCTGCTGTCTGAACAGACTGCCGGCAACTATCAGCTCAGCCGTTCCGACTGGTCCGGCCGTATTGATCCTGATGGCAATGTTCACCAGTTCGTCACCTGCAAGGGCGGCATCAACGACGTGAAATATTGCAACCCGGAAGTAGACAAGCTGCTCGACGAAGCCCGCACTTCGCCGGATGAAGCCGTGCGCAAGGAAAAGTATGATGCTGTCAGCGTCATCCTCAACGATGACATGCCGATCATCTATCTCGGCCATCAGCCCTATGCCTATGCCATTTCCAAGAAGGTCGAAGGCTTTGCGCCGTCGCCGGATGGCATGATGCGTCTGCTGGGTGTTTCCAAGAAGTAATCCCGACATACGATCGCCGCGCGGACAACAACGTCCGCGCGGTCTCCCACTATCAAAGAGGGCGATGACATGCCTGTCTATATTGGCAAGCGGCTTCTGGTCGCGATCCCGACGCTGTTGATCATTTCGATCTTCGTGTTTTCGCTGCAGAAACTTCTGCCGGGCGACCCCATTCTCGCCATGGCGGGTGAAGAGCGCGATCCGGCGACACTCGCGTTCCTGCGCGAAAAATATCACCTCAACGATCCCGTGATCATGCAGTATTTCTCATGGCTCGGCAGCATGTTGATGGGTGACTTCGGGATTTCGCTGCGCACCAACCAGCCCGTTCTCGAGCTGATCGGCCAGAAACTGCCGGTCACCATCCAGCTTGCCGTGATGGCGATGATTTTTGCTCTGGTGATCGGTATTCCGACCGGCATCCTGGCAGCCGTCTACAAGAACCGGGCAATCGACTACATCGCCAATATCGTGGCGCTTTCCGGCCTGTCGGTGCCGAATTTCTGGCTCGGTATCATGCTGATCCTGCTGATCTCGGTGCAACTCGGCTGGCTGCCTGCGTCCGGTTACGAATCGATCTTTGTCGATCCGGTGCGCTCGATTAAAACCATGATCATGCCGGCCTTCGTTTTGTCGACGGCCCTTGCCGCACAGCTGATGCGCCACACGCGCTCCGCCATGCTCGGCGTGCTGAGTTCCGACTATATCCGCACCGCCCGTGCAAAAGGTCTTTCGCCCCGCGAGGTCATTCTCAGCCACACGTTCCGCAACGCGCTTCTGCCGATCATCACGCTTTCGGCGCTGCTGTTCGGTGAACTGCTGGCCGGCGCCGTGCTGACCGAGCAGATCTTCACCATTCCCGGCTTCGGCAAGATGACCGTCGATGCCGTCTTTACCCGCGATTACGCCGTCGTACAGGGCATCGTCATGTGTACGGCCATCGGTTTCATCGTCATGAACCTCATCGCCGACGTGCTCTACGTCCTTCTCAATCCGCGTCTGAGGGCAACGCTATGACCGTGATCGAACAGACCGCTCCGATTTTGAAGCCGCGTGAAAAAAGCCGGGCATGGCGTAAGATGAAGGCCAACCGTGGTTCGCTGGTCGGCCTGGGGATCATCGCCTTTTTCGCCATCCTCGCCATCGCGGCACCGATCCTGCCGATCCCCGATCCGATCGCCACCAGCTGGGGGGCGATCCGCAAGGCGCCGTCTGCTGCCCATTGGCTCGGTACCGACGATCTCGGCCGTGACATCCTCTCCCGTATGATCTGGGGTGCACGCGCCTCGCTGATGGCCGGTGTCGTCTCGGTCGCCATCGCCGTTGCCATCGGCGTGCCCTTCGGTCTGCTCTCCGGTTACTTTGGCGGCTGGGTCGATCAGGTCATCCAGCGCGTCACTGAAGCGCTGCTGGCCATGCCGTTCCTGATCACGGCAATCGCGCTTGCAGCCTTCCTCGGCCCGAGCCTCACCAATGCGATGATTGCCATCGGCCTGTCGGCAATGCCGATCTTCGTGCGGCTGACCCGTGGCCAGGTTTTGGCCGTCAAGACGGAAGACTATGTCGAGGGCGCGCGTTCGGTCGGTCTCGGCCATGTCGACATCATGACGCGCTACATCCTGCCCAACGTCTTTGCGCCGATCATCGTGCAGGCCACACTGACGGTGGCGACCGCCATCATTGCCGAAGCCTCTCTCTCCTTCCTCGGTCTTGGTCAGCAGGCACCGGCACCCTCCTGGGGTTCGATGCTCAATGTCGCCAAGAACTTTTTGAGCCAGGCGCCATGGATGGCGATGTGGCCGGGCGCGGCGATCTTCCTCGTCGTAATTGGTTTCAATCTTCTCGGCGACGGTCTGCGCGATGCGCTCGACCCGCGTGAAAGCTAATCTCTCAAGGAATGCAAGCATGAGTGACTTTACGACGAGACCCGAAATCCTCGGCACGTTCGGTGTCGTGACTTCCACACACTGGATCGCCTCCGCTGTGGGCATGGCCATCCTGGAAAAGGGCGGCAACGCCTTTGACGCCGCCGTCGCGACCGGTTTCGTGCTGCAGGTTGTCGAGCCGCATCTCTGCGGCCCCGGCGGCGACATGCCGGCGATCATCTATTCGACGAAGAAGGACAAGGTCGAGGTCATCTGCGCGCAGGGGCCGGCGCCGGCTGGCGCCACAATCGAACACTACACGTCGGAAGGCCTGAAGCTCATCCCCGGCGATGGCCTTCTCTCCACCGTCATTCCCGGCGCCTTCGATGGCTGGATGCTGATGTTGCGCGACTACGGCACGATGTCCGTTCGCGACGTGCTGGAGCCGGCGATCTATTATTGCGAACACGGTCATCCGGTGCTGCCGCGCGTCTCGGCCACCATCAAGGGCCTTGCCGAATTTTTCCAGAAGGAATGGCCGACCTCTTACGAGACATGGCTGCCGGGCGGTTCCGCGCCTGAGCCGCATTCGAACTTCAAGAACCCGGTGCTTGCCGAAACCTGGAAGCGCATCATCCGCGAATCCGAGGCTGCGACCGGCCGCGAGGCGCAGGTTGATGCAGCACGCGACGCTTTCTATCGTGGCTTTGTTGCTGAAGCGATCGAGGATTTTCTGAAGACCGCCGAAGTGATGGATGCCAGCGGCATAAAGCACAAGGGTGTGCTGACCGCCGCCGACATGGCCGACTGGAGCGCCACGATCGAAGCGCCGCAGACCTACGATTATCACGACTGGACCGTGGCCAAGACGCCGAGCTGGGGGCAGGGCCCGGTTCTCCTGCAGTCGCTGGCGCTGCTCTCCAAGATCGACCTGGCATCGATGGATCCGACCGGCCCGGAATTCGTGCATACCGTCGTCGAGGCGATGAAGCTCGCTTATGCCGACCGTGAAGTCTATTACGGCGACCCGGAATTCGCGCAGGTGCCGATCCAGACGCTGCTGTCGGACGCCTATAACGACGAGCGCCGCAAGCTGATCGGCGCAGAAGCGTCTTACGAACTGCGTCCCGGCAAGCTTCCCGGCTTCGAAAACCAGCACGACCTCACCATGTCGATGCTGGCAAGCTATAGCGGCAAGGGCGCCGTCTATGAGCCGACCATGGCGCATCTTTCCGAAAAGCGCGGCGATACCGTGCATATCGACGTCATCGACCGTTGGGGCAACATGGTCTCGACCACGCCGTCCGGCGGCTGGCTGCAGTCCTCGCCGATCGTGCCGGGTCTCGGTTTCGCCCTCAACTCTCGTGCGCAGATGTTCTGGCTGAAGGAAGGCCTGCCGACCTCGCTGGCACCGGGCCGTCGTCCGCGCACCACGCTGACGCCGTCTCTGGCGCTGCATCAGGGCCGCCCGACGCTTGCCTTCGGCACGCCCGGCGGCGACCAGCAGGACCAGTGGCAGCTGCCGTTCTTCCTGCGCTACGTGCACCACGGCAAGAACCTGCAGGCGACGATCGACATGCCGCTGTTCCACACCACCCATTTTCCGGGTTCGTTTTATCCGCGCACCAGCCAGCCGGGCAATATCATGGTGGAAGCCAATGTCGGCGAGGCGGCGCTTGGCGACCTGCGCAAGCGTGGTCACGATGTCACCGTCTCGGATGCCTGGACGGTCGGCCGCCTGACCGCCGCCAAGCGCGAGGCCGATGGCCTGCTGAAGGCAGCGGCGACGCCGCGCCTGATGCAAGCCTACGCGATCGGACGCTAAAACCATGACGTGGTCGATCGTTGCACGCGAAGCTGAGACGGGTCATTTCGGCATTGCCGTTGCCAGCCGGTTCTTTTCGGTTGGTTCGGCCGTGCCGCATCTCCGCGGCAGTATCGGCGCGATCGCCACGCAGGCTTTTGTCAGCCCGCTTTACGGTACGGACGGCCTGAAAATGCTGGCGGAGGGTTTGGCACCCGACGCCATCATCAGCGCACTGACGCAGCGTGATG
The DNA here is from genome assembly GCF_004343585.1 of Neorhizobium sp. JUb45. Lineage (GTDB taxonomy): Bacteria > Pseudomonadota > Alphaproteobacteria > Rhizobiales > Rhizobiaceae > Neorhizobium. The sequence goes on from NZ_SLYW01000002.1 coordinate 960,358, forward strand.
ATGGCCATCAACAGCGGCAGATGCATCTGATCGATAGAGACGGCCGCAATGCCGCCTTCACCGGTGAAAAATGCATCGACTGGGCCGGGCATCTAGTCGAGGACGGCGTGTCCGTGGCCGGCAACATGCTGGCCGGGCCGCATGTCATCGAAGAGACGATGCGCGTTTACCGCGAAGGGGCGGGCAAGCCGCTGGCCGAACGCCTGCTCGATGCCATGGATGCCGGCGAACAGGCCGGCGGCGACAAGCGCGGCAAACAGTCGGCAGCGCTCGTTCTTTACCGTGATCAGGATTACCCCTGGCTCGACATTCGCGCCGACGACCATACCGATCCGCTTGCCGAATTGCGGCGGCTGCTGGCCGTTGCGCATGAACGTTTCCTGCATGTCGCTGAGACCATGCCGACACGCAACAATCCTCACGGTCTGACCGACCGGACCGAAATCGACCGCAAGATTGCGGCGCTGGAAGCGGAACGCGTGGCCAAGGGCCTGCCATCCGCCTCCTTCGCAACTCCATGGAAGCCCCTATGACCAACGCTCCCGTTCTGTCCGTCCGCAATCTCTCCACCTCGTTCAAGACCGGCGATGGCTGGAAGACCGTCGTTCGCGACATTTCCTTCGACGTGCATGCCGGTGAAACGGTCGCCATCGTTGGTGAATCCGGCTCGGGCAAATCCGTCACCTCGCTGTCGATCATGCGTCTGCTGGCGCAGGGCTCGAGCAAGATCGAGGGCGAGGTTCTGCTGAACGGCCAGAACATTCTGGCGCTCTCGGAAAAGGAAATGCGCGGCGTGCGCGGCAATGATGTCGCGATGATCTTTCAGGAGCCGATGACCTCGTTGAACCCGATCTTTACGATCGGTCGGCAGATTTCCGAGGTTCTCATCCGCCACAAGGGCATGAACCAGAGCGAGGCGCGCGCCGAGACGGTGCGGCTGCTGGAAAAGGTGCGCATCCCGAACGCTTCGTCGCGTTTCGACGAATATCCGCACCAGTTTTCCGGCGGCATGCGCCAGCGCGTGATGATTGCCATGGCATTGGCCTCCAAGCCAAAACTCCTGATCGCGGACGAGCCGACGACCGCACTCGACGTCACCATTCAGGGGCAAATCCTCGACCTCATCAAGATCCTGCAGGAAGAGGAGGGCATGTCCGTTCTGTTCATCACCCACGATATGGGCGTCGTCGCCGAGATTGCTGACCGCACGATCGTGATGTTTCGTGGCGATCAGGTCGAAGCCGGCGCCACCGAAGACATCTTTCTCCGCGGCCAGCATCCGTATACGCGGGCGCTTTTGTCGGCCGTACCGAAACTCGGATCGATGGAAGGACGCAAGCGCCCGACACGTTTTCCGATCGTCGATGTGAAGACGGGAGAGGCGGCCGAGCCGATCGAATTGTCCGACACGGTCGGCAAGGGCAAGACGCCGCTTCTGGCGGTCAAGAACCTCATTACCCGCTTTCCCGTGCGCTCCGGCCTGTTTTCGCGCCAGACCGGCGCGGTGCATGCGGTGGAAAATGTCTCGTTCGACCTGTTCAAGGGCGAGACATTGTCGCTGGTGGGGGAGAGCGGTTGCGGCAAGTCCACAACCGGTCGTTCGATCATGCGTTTGATCGAGCCCACCAGCGGCGAAGTGTCACTGGACGGTTACGACGTCATGCGGCTGGACCCGGTCGGGCTGCGGCAGTTGCGCAAGAGCGTGCAGATGATCTTCCAGGATCCGTTCTCGTCGCTCAACCCGCGCATGAGCGTCGGCTCGGCGATTTCCGAGCCGTTCATCAAGCACAGGCTCGGCACCGCCAAACAGGCCAAGGAAAAGACCGCCGATCTGCTGGAAAAGGTTGGCCTGTCGCCGGATATGGCGGATCGTTATCCGCACGAATTTTCCGGCGGCCAGCGCCAGCGTATCGCCATTGCCCGCGCGCTCTCGCTCGATCCGAAAGTGATCGTGGCCGATGAAAGCGTGTCGGCGCTCGACGTGTCGATCAAGGCGCAGGTCTGCAATCTGATGCTGGATCTGCAGCAGAGCCTCGACATCGCTTTCCTGTTCATCAGCCACGATATGGCGGTCGTCGAACGTGTGAGCCACCGCGTCGCCGTGATGTATCTGGGCGAAATCGTCGAGATCGGGCCGCGTGCCTCGGTGTTCGAGAACCCGCAGCATCCCTATACAAAGAAGCTGATGGCGGCGGTGCCGGTGCCGGATCCGGCGCGTCGCGGCATTCGCCGTGGCATCACCAATGAAGAACTGAAAAGCCCGGTGCGCGGCATGGATTACCAGCCGCCGGTTCGCGAATATCGCGAAGTGTCGGAAGGCCATATGGTGCAGGTGGGGTAACCGGACGGTCAGTTCTTCCGCCGTTTTTCACTGAGAAAGGCCCTGATGCGCTCCGCGTCAGCGGCCGTTGCCGGCGTAAAGATCATCAGGCCAAGATCCTGCCTGCCATCGACGGCGAAGGATGAATATTCGAGTGACAGGTCGCCGGCTGCGGCATGGCGCATGCGTTTGAGACCTTCGCCGTAGTTCTGCAGATCGTAATCGCTCCAGATCGCTGCAAATTCCGGGCTGGCAGCACTCATCTCCTCGACCATGGCCTGCACCGCCTGCATGCTGCCGGTCCGCATCGCTTCCGCCCGAAAAGCCGCCACGGCGTTGCGGGCAGTTGTCTCCCAGTCGATCGCCCGATTGCGGCTGTCGGGATTGCAAAACACCAGTTTCAGGATGTTGCGCTGCTCGGCAGGCAATGTCGCATAGTCGTAGAGAATGGCGGCAGCGGCATCGTTCCAGGCAACGACATCCCAAAGCGCGGTGCGCACCAGTGCCGGCGAAAATTCCATCGAATCGAGAACGCGCTGCAATTGCGCGGAGACCGGCTCCAATGGCCGTTGCCGCAGCGCCGGCAATCTATGCTGGGCGAGCAGGAACAGATGGTCACGTTCGACGCCGCTCATCGCCAGCGCCTTGGCCAGCCGATCGAGCACATCAGCCGAGGGTGCGCCACCACGACCCTGTTCCAGCCATGTATACCAGGTGGCACTGACATTGGCGCGCTGGGCGACTTCTTCGCGGCGTAGGCCGGGTGTGCGCCGGCGCGAAGCGACAATTCCGAAATCGGCCGGATCGAGTTTCGCTCGGCGATCGCGCAGATAGTCACCAAGCAGATTGTCGTCCTGCACTGTCTCTGTTCCGGGCATGAGCGTCAGCCTGTTAGTTGTGATACCGGTATAAGGTCACGGCTTTTAACACCTGACCCATGGCTCTAGTTGAAGCCGATCAACAGCGAGCATGAGGTTTCATATGCGTGTCTTTGTTACGGGTGCAACGGGTTTTGTCGGTTCGGCCGTCGTGCGGGATCTTCTGGATGCCGGACATGAGGTTCTGGGGCTGGCCCGTTCCGATGCTGGGGCCATACAGCTTGAGGCAGCGGGTGCGCAGGTTCACCGTGGTTCGCTGGATGACCATGCCAGCCTGCGGGCCGGTGCGGCAAAGGCGGATGGTGTCATCCATACCGGCTTCAACCACGATTTTTCCAAATTCAAGGAAAACTGCGAGGCGGATCGGCGGGTGATCACCGCACTGGCGGATGAACTTGCCGGATCGGATCGTCCCCTGCTGGTGACCTCGGGCACCGGGCTTCTGCAGCTTGGCCGGCCATCGACGGAAGACGATTTGCCGAATGCGGACGCCTCCGTCATTCCGCGGGCCGCCTCCGACGAAGCGACGGCGGCCGCCGCCGAACGTGGCGTCCGCGCCGCCATCGTCCGCCTGCCGCCATCGGTGCACGGGGTCGGCGACCATGGTTTCGTGCCCCTGCTGATCAATCTGGCGCGCGAAAAAGGCGTTGCCGCCTATATCGGCGAAGGTCAGAACCGTTGGCCGGCCGTGCACCGCATCGATGCCGCGCGCGTTTATCGGCTGGCGCTGGAGCATGGTGCAACGGAACCGCGCTATCATGCATCGGCGGAGGAAGGCATTCCGTTCCGCCAGATTGCCGAGATCATCGGCAGGCGCCTGAACCTGCCGGTCGTCTCAAGATCGGGTGACGAGGCCGCGAGCCATTTCGGCTGGTTCACGCATTTTGCAGGCATGGATTCTCCGACATCGAGTGCAAAGACCGCAGCCTGGCTTGGATGGAAACCGACCCAGCCGGGCCTGCTCGTCGATCTCGATCAGGATGCCTATTTCACCGGCTGACGATATGCGGGCGGACGGTCAGATCAGCCTCAAACCCTTGAGGCTGGCATGGCCGTCCTTGCCGATGATGATGTGGTCATGCACCGCAATGCCGAGCGGTTTTGCGGTGTCGATGATCGTTTTGGTCATGTCGATATCGGCGCGGGACGGTGTCGGATCGCCACTCGGATGGTTGTGGACAAGGATCATGGCGGTAGCGGAGAGTTCCAGTGCGCGCCGCACCACTTCGCGCGGATAGACCGGCGTGTGATCGACCGTGCCCTTGCCCTGGATTTCATCGGCGATCAGGGTATTGCGCTTGTCGAGGAAGAGGATGCGAAACTGCTCGCGGCTTTCGAAGGCCATGGCGGCATGACAGTAGTCGATCACCGACGACCATGAGGACAGTACCTGCTTCTCACGCAGCTCGCTTTTCAGCATGCGCTGGCCGGCTGTGGCGACCAGTTTCAGGTCCAGCGCCACATTCTCGCCGATGCCCTTTATCTCCTGCAGCAGTCCAAGCGGTGCTCCCAGCACACCGGCAAGCGTGCCGAACCGCGCGATCAGGATTTTGGCGAGCGGTTTTGTATCGCGTCTCGGGATAGAGCGGAAAAGCAGCAGTTCGAGGATTTCATAATCGGCAAGCGACGTGTCGCCATGGTCGCGGTATTTTTCGCGCAGCCGTTCCCGGTGTCCGAGATAATGGGCGGGCGGCTCCGTCACGCCGCTCGCCTCGATGGCTTTCTTGATGTTGTCGCGCTTGCCCGGTTGCTCGGAAAAGAAGCCGCGTTCGTCGACAAAACCTCCGTCCGCCTCCGCCTTGTCTGCGGAATTTTCACCGTCAGGATAAGGGAAGGCGGGAGGTTTAGCCATATCAGCCCTTTATTGGTGGCAGGCCGGGGCGATCGAGGCCGCCCGGCGACAGCGTGAAGATTTCGCAGCCGGTGGCGGTGACGCCGACGGCGTGTTCGTATTGTGCCGACAGAGAGCGGTCGCGGGTGACGGCGGTCCAGCCATCGGCCAGAACCTTTACATGCGGCTTGCCGAGATTGATCATCGGCTCGATGGTGAAGATCATGCCCTCGCGCATTTCCGGGCCTTCGTCGGCGCGGCCGTAATGCAGGATGTTCGGCGTATCGTGAAAGATCTTGCCGACACCATGGCCGCAGAAATCACGCACGACGGAGCAGCGCTGCGCTTCGGCATAGGTCTGGATGGCTTCACCGATGGCGCCGATACGGGCGCCGGGGCGTACGGCGGCAATACCGCGCATCAAACATTCATGGGTGACTTCCAGCAGCCGCTCGGAGGCGCGCTTGATCTGGCCGACCGGATACATGCGGCTCGAATCGCCGTACCAGCCATCGAGAATATAGGTGACGTCGATGTTGACTATATCGCCCTCGCGCAACGGCTTGTCATCCGGCATGCCGTGACAGACGACATGGTTGAGCGACGTGCAGACGGAATATTTGTAGCCGCGATAACCGAGCGTGGCCGGCAGCGCGCCGTTATCCATGCCGAATTCGAAGACGAAACGGTCGAGCGCACTGGTTGTAACGCCGGGTTTGACCAGCGACGCCAGTTCATCGAGGCAGCGCGCGGTCAGTTGCGACGCCTTGCGCATGCCAGCGAAATCCTCGGCTGAATAAAGCCGGATCGCGCCGTTGTTCTTCAAGGGTGCGGAATCCGCGTCGATGTAACTTACCATTGCCGTGCCTTCATACCATTTCCACCCGTTCATAAAGGAGGTGGGCGGGGTTCGTCCATTACCTTGATTTTGGGGGATGCGGATTTGTAGTGGCAATCTGATGGCCGCATCGCCGGACAGGACTTTCATCCCGCTTGTTCGAGTGCTATTTAAGGTGCTCTTAAATGTGCGGAGAATAGAGCGATGGTCAGTATTGTCCTTGCCGAGGTCACGGCCAGTGTTTCGGAACTGAAGCGCAATCCGATGGGAACCGTTGCCGCTGGCGATGGCGCCCCCGTTGCCATCCTCAATCGCAATGAGCCGGCATTCTATTGCATTCCGGCCAAGGCTTATGAGGTGATGATGGACCGTCTTGAAGACCTGGAATTGAATGCGATTGCCGACGAAAGGGCGGGCGAGCCGGTGATCAAGGTCAGTCTGGATGAGCTATGAACTGGCCTTTCTCGATCCAGCCTTGAAGGAATGGCGAAAGCTCGACGCCAATATCCGTGAGCAATTCAGGAAGAAGCTGGCCGAGCGATTGGAAAATCCGCGCGTGCCATCAGCAAGGCTGCATGGAGCGCGGGATCGGTACAAGATCAAGCTGAGGACGGCGGGATACCGGCTGGTTTATGAAGTGCGGGATGCGCAACTGGTTGTGCTGGTGGTGGCGGTTGGCCGACGCGACAAAAACGCTGCCTATCGCGCCGCGGCCGATCGTTAGGCCAAATCTTCCACTTCGATGAGTCTCGTTGCGGTAATCGCTTGCGGTGAAACCTCGCAGGCCAGCGCATAGGCCTCAACGCCTCGCGCCGCCGCACGCTTGAAAGCGGCGGCATAAACCGGGTCGAGATCGCCACAGATGCGCAAGGCATCGCAATCGTTGCGCTGGATCACGTAGAGCATCACAGCGCGGTGGCCGGCTTGCGCCATGTCGCCGAGCTCGTCCAGATGGCGGGCGCCGCGTATGGTGGCCGTGTCTGGAAATTCGGCAAGACCTTGTGTGCGCATGAAATGCACGTTCTTGACCTCGACATAACAATCCGGCCGCCCTTCGCCCGACAGCAGAAAATCGATGCGCGATTTCAGCCCGTATTTCTGTTCGCGCTTCAGCAGATCGTAACCGGCAAGGGTGGGCACGATGCCGGCAAGGATGGCTTCTTCCGCGAGCTTGTTGGGCAGGCCGGTATTGATGCCGACTGTGGTGCCGTCTGCTTCGATCATCTCGAACATGTGACGATATTTGCGGGTGGGGCTGTCGTGCTCTGACAACCAGATGCGTGAGCCGGGTGTCGTCAGGCCGCGCATCGAGCCGGTATTGGGGCAGGAGCCGGTGATTGTGCGGCCGTCTTCCAGCACGGCGTCGAACAGGAAACGTTTGTAGCGGCTGATCAGCGTGGCCGGCACGAGGGGTGAGGAAAAATGCATTTTTTGAAAGGGCTTAGCTTCGCACGAGAACGTAAGTGCCGGGCGCATCGCCCAGCGGCTTCAGCTTGTCGCCGCCCGGTTGGCGTGCCGGCACGTGGGCGTCGTCCTGCGCGGTAATCCAGGCGTGCCAGTGTGGCCACCATGATCCGTCTTCGGGATAGGCGGCGGAAAGCCAGTCGTCGAACGTGCCGGACAGCGGCGCGCCGGACCAGTATTGATATTTCTGGCGCTCGGGCGGGTTGACCACGCCGGCGATGTGGCCGGAAGCCGCCAGCACGAATTCGGTCGGGCCGCCGAACAATGCGCTGCCCTTGAAAACGGATTTTGCCGGCGCGATGTGATCCTCGCGGGTGGCGAGGCTGTAGACCGGAATCTTGATGTCGGACAGCGCGATCGTCTTGCCCGCCACTTCCATCCGCCCCTGGCTCAGCGCGTTTTCGAGATAGCAGCTGCGCAGGTAATAGGCGTGGTTGGCCGGTGTCATGCGGGTCGAATCGGCATTCCAGTGCAACAGGTCGAAGGGCAGGGGATCGCGACCCTTGAGATAGTTGCTGACGACGTAAGGCCAGATCAGTTCGGAGGCGCGCAGCATGTTGAAGGCCGTCGCCATTTTCGAACCGGCGAGGTAACCGACATCGGCCATGTGTTTTTCAAGAATGGCCAGCTGTTCCTCGTCGACAAACACTTTCAGATCGCCGGCATGAGTGAAATCCACCTGCGCGGCCAGAAACGTGGCGGAAACGATACGCGGCTGACGCGACCTTGGTTTGTTGCTGGACTGGGCATGCAAGGCCAGCGCCGTGGCCAGCAATGTGCCGCCGACGCAATAACCGATGGCATTGATATCGCGTTCGCCGGTGGCGCTGTTGATCGTCTTCAGCGCAAAATCGATACCGTCTTCTATGTAGCTTTCCCAGCCCATCTTTGCATGCTGCGCATCCGGGTTGACCCAGGAAACGACAAAGACGGTGTGGCCCTGCTCGACGCACCAGCGGATAAAGCTTTTCTGCGGCGTCAGGTCGAGAATGTAGAACTTGTTGATCCAGGGCGGCACGATCAGCAATGGCCGCTTGAATACTTTTTCCGTGGTCGGCGCATATTGGAGTATTTCGCAGATCTCGCTGCGTGCCACGACCTTGCCAGGCGTGATCGCCAGATCCTTGCCGATGACATAGCGGCTTTCATCCGTTTGTCGCAGCTTCAGTTCGCCACCGCCGGCGGCGATGTCCTCGGCCAGCCTGCGCATACCCTGCACGAGGTTGATGCCGCTCGAGGCGACCGTTTCGCGAAACACTTCGGGGTTGGTGAGTGCGAAATTGGCGGGCGAAAGCGCTGCCGTTACCTGACGCAGATAGAAATCGGCCTTGTGGCGGGTGTGTTCGTCGAGATCCTGCGCCTGCTTCACCAGCTGTTCGGCCCACGCGGCGGTGACGACATAGGCCTGCCGCAAAACCGCGAAGAACGGATTTTTCGACCAGTCCTCGTCAGCGAATCGTTTGTCTTTGGGCAGGTCGGGTTCCGGCGGAACAGGCTCACCGGAAAAACGGGCGACGGAGCGCGACCATATGCTCATGTAGCTGGAAAGAAGCAGGGTCTGCGCTTCCAGCGTCCGCTGCGGTTCCGCCATCCAGTATTCGGCCACTTTCGACAGCGTTTTGACGAGATCGGTCAGCGGATCGAGCGTATCCACAAGCTCGCCACGTTCGCGCGGCCCCAGCCATTCCGTCGCGGCCTTGCCGAAATTTTCGGCGGCGCGGGCGAGGTTCATGGCGAGAGCATGCGGATCCTTGACCAGATAGTCTTCCACGGACGCGGGATCAAAGCCGGGGAAAGCCTGGCTTTTTTCACTGCCGGTCTGGTCTTTTTTTGCGCTCACGCTGGCCGTCCGGTCTGTGTTGAATTAAAGTCCGTTTTCGTTTGTACATGGTGCTCGAAAGCGAATACAAGTCCGGCGATTGGCGTTCGCCAACGGACGTTTCGATAAAAGGTGGACGCAGGGAATGGAAAAAATGAGGCACGGGTTCGGCAGACTGTCTTTTGTGGCTGTCCTGATTGCCATTCCGGCAGGCTTGTCCGGCTGCTTTGCGCTGGATGACGGCATTCCCAACACGGCACCGCAGGCCACCGTGGTTTCATCGAGCAACGTTCCGGCGCCAGGGCCGGTGCTCCGCAAGCAGACCAATACCTATCCGACTTTTGGCGGTCAGTTGACGGCTGCCAACACCCAGATCGACGATGCCGATTATACCACGCAGGAATCGCAGATGTCGCGACTGGCGAAGGCGCGCAGCAGTGGTGCGATCTCGGAGCGGGAGTACCAGAAACGCGTTGCCGAACTGCAGGCCGTCGCAACCGGTCACGTAACCGACGCTGACGCGAAAATCTCGGGCAACTAGGCTTGCGTTTGCGCCAATTTGGTCGCAAAGCACGCCTCCAGCCTGATGTGAGCCGCATTGGTTGCGGTTCAAGGCTTTTATCCTTCCAAGGGGAGAGACATGGAAGAGTTTCATAAGGTCCGGCGCCTTCCGCCCTACGTCTTCGAACAGGTCAACCGTTTGAAGGCCAGCGCACGAGCGGGTGGCGCGGACATTATCGATCTCGGCATGGGCAATCCCGACCTTCCGACGCCAAAGGCGATCGTCGACAAGCTGTGCGAAGTGGTTCAGGACCCGCGCACGCACCGTTATTCGTCGTCCAAGGGCATTCCGGGTCTGCGTCGTGCCCAGGCCGCCTATTACGCACGCCGTTTCGGCGTGAAGCTCAATCCTGATACGCAGGTTGTGGCTACGCTCGGCTCGAAGGAAGGCTTTGCCAACATGGCGCAGGCCATCACGGCGCCCGGCGATGTCATCCTTTGCCCGAACCCGACCTATCCGATCCACGCATTCGGCTTTCTGATGGCCGGTGGCGTGATCCGCTCGATGTCGGTCGAGCCGGATGAAAGCTTCTTTCCGCCGCTGGAGCGTGCGGTCAAGCATTCGATCCCGAAGCCGCTGGCCCTGATCATCAATTATCCGTCCAACCCGACGGCGCATGTCGCCTCGCTGGATTTCTACAAGGACGTGATCGCGTTCGCGAAGAAGCATGAGCTGATCGTGCTGTCGGACCTTGCCTATTCGGAAATCTATTTCGACGAGAACGCTCCGCCGCCGTCGGTGCTGGAAGTTCCGGGTGCTATCGATGTCGCCGTCGAGTTTACCTCGATGTCGAAGACGTTTTCGATGCCCGGATGGCGCATGGGCTTTGCCGTCGGCAATGATCGCCTGATCGCCGCGCTGACGCGTGTGAAATCATACCTCGATTACGGTGCGTTCACGCCGATCCAGGTCGCGGCAACGCATGCGCTCAACGGAGACGGGACCGACATTGCCGAAGTTCGCAATGTCTACAAGCGTCGTCGCGATGTGATGGTCGATACTTTTGGCAAGGCCGGTTTCGAAGTGCCGCCGCCGGCAGCGACCATGTTTGCCTGGGCAAAGATCCCGGAAAAATTCCGCCATCTCGGTTCGCTTGAATTCTCCAAGCTGCTGGTCGAGAAGGCCGATGTGGCCGTGGCGCCGGGCATTGGTTTCGGCGAGCAGGGCGACGATTACGTTCGCCTCGCACTCGTTGAAAACGAGCACCGTATCCGTCAGGCTGCCCGCAATATCAAGAAGTTCATGTCGACCGCCGACGAGACCATGCACAATGTGATCTCGCTCAACGCGCATCGCTGAGTAGACTTCTCTTCCGTGGCCGGATGATAGTTCCGGCCACCCCGCCTTTCTAAAACAAAATCAGGAAAAGACAGATGGCTGACGCCCTCAAAATCGGCATTGCGGGTCTTGGCACCGTGGGTTCGTCCCTGGTGCGCATTCTTGGCGAACGTGCAAACGAGCTCGCCAGGACATGTGGACGCCCGATTACGATTACGGCGGTCAGCGCACGCGACAAGAGCCGTGACCGCGGTGTCGATCTGTCTGCCATCCAGTGGTTCGATTCGGCTGTCGACATGGCCAATTCCGCTGATATCGACGTGTTCGTCGAGCTGATGGGCGGTGCCGAGGGCGCCGCTGACCAGTCAGTCCGTGCCGCACTCTCGCGTGGCCTGCATGTGGTGACCGCCAACAAGGCGCTTCTCGCCCGTTGCGGCGTCGAGCTTGCCGTGATGGCCGAAGACAAGGGCGCGTTGCTGAACTACGAAGCCGCCGTTGCCGGTGGTATTCCGGTCATCAAGGCGCTGCGTGAATCACTGACCGGCAACACTGTGTCGCGCGTCTACGGCATCATGAACGGCACCTGCAACTACATCCTGACCCGGATGGAGAAGGAAGGTCTTTCGTTCGAAGCCTGCCTCAAGGAAGCCCAGCGCCTCGGTTATGCAGAAGCCGATCCGACCTTCGATATCGAAGGCAACGACACGGCGCACAAGCTTGCCATCCTGACGACGCTTGCCTTCGGTACGCAGATCGCGGCTGACGAGATTTACCTCGAGGGCATTTCCAACATCTCGATCGAAGACATTCAGGCGGCGGCCGATCTCGGTTATCGCATCAAGCTGCTTGGTGTAGCCCTTCGTACCGATACCGGTATCGAGCAGCGCGTACATCCCACCATGGTGCCGCATGACAGCGTCATCGCTCAGGTGGATGGCGTCACCAATGCGGTGGCGATCGAATCCGACATTCTCGGCGAATTGCTGATGGTCGGCCCCGGCGCCGGTGGCAACGCCACGGCCTCGGCCGTTCTCGGTGACATTGCCGATATCGCCAAGAGCCGTCCGGGTGCCCAGCGTGTGCCGGTTCTCGGCAATCCGGCGGCGTCGCTTGCACCTTACACCCGCGCGCAGATGCAGAGCCATGAGGGCGGTTATTTCATCCGCCTGACCGTGCTCGACCGTGCCGGTGTTTTCGCCGATGTGGCAACGCGCATGGCAGATAACGGCATTTCGCTGGAATCGATCGTTCAGCGTGCCAAGGGTTCGGAAGCGGATTCCGGGTCGAAGACGATCATCCTCGTCACCCATGCGACAACGGAACAATCCATCCGCAAGGCGGTTGATGCTATCAAGTCCGGTACATATCTAGCCGGAGAACCGCAGGTAATCCGCATCGAGCGACCCAAAGCATTCTGATATATACTGATCCGATCACGGATAGTTTACTCTTAAAGAATGTCTGGATCTAAAGTATGAGATGCCGCCGCTGGCGGCATTTTTGCTGAGGACCTGAAATGCATTAAGTTTATTTTTGGTAATATTTTACCCGTGAAACCCTTGGGCTGGTTTTGTATTTGGGTCTGGTGTATAGAATTGAAAAAATTAAGTATGGGAGGCTCTCTGAAATGTCATTGGGTGTGGCGGAAGACCTGTCACGTTTGATCGTCGGCGCTGCAGCAGACAGGATTGCTGATATTCGACTGCTCGATGGCTGGAAGGGAAGCGAAAGTGACGACGATTTCCAGGGGACGCGCAATTGGGCGGCTCTTCTGGTTCTGTTGTCCGTGCCGGCATTTTTCGCGATGGTGATCGCGTTCCTTGTCTGGTTATTCTGACCCCTGTCGAATCTCACTGATTGCAGTTTTGGGCTCATCGGCGACGGTGTGCAGCATCGTCGTGTTCTGTTCGCGAAAATATTGTGGCTTGGCATAGGAATAGGCTAGATGGCTCTCATGAGCCCAAGCCCCATCATGCCGACCGCCTCCGAACCCGCTGATCCAATCGCGCGCGCCTTTTTAGGCGTAGAGAAATCCGCAAGCGACCAGCGCTGGATGGCGCGCCTCGATCAGGCCGGCCTCAACCGTGCTCTGGCGATGTCGCAGATCCACGGCATACCGGAACTCGTCTGCCGCGTGCTGGCCGGACGTGGTGTCGGTGTCGATGACGCGCCAGCCTTTCTCGATCCGACAATCCGCTCCCTGATGCCGGATCCCTTTACGTTGACCGACTGCGAGAAGGCGGCGGCACGTCTCGCCGATGCCGTCATGCGCGGCGAACGGGTCGCCATCTTCGGTGACTATGACGTCGACGGCGCATCATCCTCGGCGTTGATGTCGCGCTTTCTGCACCATTTTGGTCTGTCGAGCGAAATCTACATCCCCGACCGCATCTTTGAAGGGTATGGTCCCAACCCGGCGGCGATCCGCCAGCTGATCGCCAATGGCGCGCAATTGATCGTGACGGTCGACTGCGGCTCCACAAGCCACGAATCGCTTGGCGTGGCGCGCGATGAAAAATGTGATGTCGTGGTGATCGATCACCACCAGCTCGGCGAGGATCTGCCGCCATGTCTGGCGCTGGTCAATCCTAACCGCGAGGACGATCTGTCGGGGCAGGGGCATCTGTGTGCCGCCGGCGTGGTGTTCCTCGTGCTCGTGGCGACGGCGCGGATCTTGCGCGAGCGAAAACATCCGCAGGCGGGCTCGCTCGATCTGCTGGCCTGGCTCGATATCGTGGCGCTGGCGACCGTCTGCGATGTCGTGCCACTCAAGGGGCTGAACCGTGCCTATGTGGTCAAGGGGCTGCTGGCGGCGCGGCATATGGGCAATGCGGGCCTGGCGGCACTCTTCCGCAAGGCGGGGCTTGCCGGCCCCGTCACGCCGTATCATCTCGGCTTCCTGATTGGGCCGCGTATTAATGCCGGTGGACGTATCGGTGATGCGGCGCTGGGAAGCCGTCTGCTGACGCTGGACGATGGCCCGGCTGCCGATGTCATTGCCGAGCGTCTGGACGACCTCAACCGCGAACGACAGGCCATGGAAGCCGCCATGCTGGCCGAGGCCGAAGGCGAGGTGCTGGCCGAATACGGCAATGGCGACAACGCCTCCGTCATCGTCACCGCCAACCAGAACTGGCATGCCGGCATTGTCGGGTTGATCGCTGCCCGCATCAAGGAAAAATTCAAGCGGCCGACCTTCGCCATCGCCTTCGATCCGTCTGGTCGCGGAACCGGCTCTGGCCGCTCCATTCCCGGCTTCGATATGGGCAGGATGGTGCGGGCAGCCGTTGATGAAGGCCTGCTCGCCAAGGGTGGTGGCCACGCCATGGCGGCCGGCCTGACTGTCGACCGCGCCAATCTCGGCAAGCTGCGGGCATTCTTCGAGGCGCGGGCTGAAAAGGATGTGCCGGCGCTGGTGGCTAACCATGTGCTGAAGATCGACGGCGCGCTGTCGGCCTCCGGCGCGACGCTGGAGCTGATCGACCGCATGGAGCAGGCAGGGCCTTATGGTTCGGGTCACTCGCAGCCGGTGTTTGCGCTGCCGTCGCACCGAATCGTCGATTCGCGCACGGTCGGGACGTCGCATGTGAAGGTGGTTCTGGAGGCTGTCGATGGCAGTCGAATCGATGCCATCAGTTTCCGCTCTGCCGACACGCCGCTCGGGCAGATGCTGCTCAACGGGCGTGGCAGCCAGGTGCATGTGGCCGGCAACCTGAGCGCCGATCACTGGCAGTCCAGCCGCCGCGTGCAGCTGCGCATTCTGGATGCCGCAAGATCGCTCTGAGAAGGGCGATCTTTTTGCAGGAATGCTGCAACAGGACCAGCGGTTGGTCTGTCTGTTTTGCTGATGATTTTCAGGAGGGGAGTGGCACGCCCTAGGGGAGTCGAACCCCTCTTTTCAGAATGAAAATCTGACGTCCTAACCGATAGACGAAGGGCGCATGCCGTGTCCGCGTTTGCTGCGGTGGCTGCCTTATAGTCAGGGTCTTTAAATGCCGCAAGCGGTAAAATGATCATTCTGACGAATTTATTCGTAAAAATGTCATTGGCGTTGAACGGCTGTGGATGAAGGTGCGTATTTTTCGGGATTCTGCAAGGAAAACAGCTGTTTGGCACGCGCGTAAACGACAGCGTCCGGCGCTTGAAAGCCTGTTGACGAGCTGTGGAAAACAGCTTCGCGAAGAACTGGCAAAACATCATTTTAAGGGAGGGGAGTGGCACGCCCTAGGGGAGTCGAACCCCTCTTTTCAGAATGAAAATCTGACGTCCTAACCGATAGACGAAGGGCGCATGCCGTGTCCGCGTTTGCTGCGGTGGCGCCCTTATAGTCAGCAGTTTTTTTTTCCGCAAGCGCCCAATGATGATTTTTTACAAAAAAATGACGGCGCCCACAGGCGCCGTCGAGATTGCTGAAAAATATAGCGATTTCAGCCGCTTCGGGCTGGTGATCGGAACCTGCGGTTTACCAGAGGCCCGGCGCGACGGGCTGGACGGCAGGGGCGGATGGGCGCGTGGCAATGCCGGGCGGGGCATGGTTCGCCGCTGCAGCCGTGGATGCGTTGGCGCTGTCCGAATTGGCTGCCATTTGTGGTCCGCCGGCAAACAGGCCGCCGCTGGTGCCGCTGATACGGCGCACCGGCGCATAAGCGACGGCATCGGCGCTGATCGAGCCGGAGGCGCTGGAGGCTCGCGGTGCCGGTGTGGATTCGCTGGTGCCAGCAATATCGGCAGATGGTGACGCGGTCGCGGAAAAGATGCTGTTGCGGCCGGCCTGAATTCCGGTCGGCTGGGTGACGACACCGGCCATCGCCGACTCGGTCGCTTCCGGCCCGACCGGAATGGCGGCGGTGCTCGGTGCCGGCCCGGCATTTGTCGTTATAGCGCCTGCCGGACGCATGGCGGCCATGGCGCTTCGCCCTGACGCACGGAAATCACTGACGTTCTGGGTCTGGGCAGTCTGGGTCTTAGAAGGTTGGGGCTGAGCACTCTGGGCCTGGGCATTCTGGCCGGGGCGGGCGCTGACGAGCGGATCCACATAGGCGGTTGCGCCGTGTTGATCGCGCGGCGGCTGTTTGGCAGCCGTTGCCTGCTGCATCGCCTCGATAGCCGATGCCGGCCGCGGGCTGGAAGCGGTGGCCACTGCCGCCTCCGGTTTTTTCGACGTCAGCGAACAACCGGAGACCGCGAGGGCAAGAATGGTCAGGGATGCCGGAAGGACGCCCCTGGTTTTGAAGGTGGACGAACCGGACACCGGCATTCCCCGCTCTTAAATGACATGAGGCCGCATGATGCACATGCAAGCCTGTGTCAGGCTTTCGGGGAAGCCGTTTGGATGCCGGGTGCTTGAATTACCAGCTGCCGGTATTCGGCATCGAAATCCAGGGTTCCGCCGGCGTCAGGGCGGCGCCCTTCTGCAGGATTTCGATGGAGATGCCATCTGGTGAGCGCACGAAAGCCATGTTGCCGTCGCGTGGCGGACGGTTGATGGTGACGCCCTTGTCCATCAGCTGCTGGCAGAAATCGTGGATATTGTCGACTTCGTAGGCGAGGTGGCCAAAGTTGCGACCGCCTGTATAATCTTCCGTATCCCAGTTATAGGTGAGCTCAAGGCAGGGCGCCTTGCTGGCGCGGGCGGCGTCCACGTCTTCGGATGCCGCCAGAAAGATCAGCGTGAAGCGACCCTTTTCGCTTTCGGTGCGGCGCACTTCCTGCAGCCCGAAAATCTCGGTGTAGAACTTCAGCGAAGCGTCGATGTCCTTGATGCGGACCATGGTGTGAAGATAGCGCATATCGTGTTCCTGTGCTTGTTACGTCGGCGTGGCAGCCCCGCGGATATGCCTCACCCGCCAGCCTCGGACAAGGCATGTAGCTTAACAGAATATAAAAGAAGTCGGGGCTTGCGCTCTACGGTCGGCGCAATGTTATTCTGACCTCTAAGAATCAGTTAACCGTAACTTCGTGACGCGTATCGAGGGGCTGAGAAAACATGGCTGACAGAATGTCATCGAAAGACATTGCCGCATTCGAAGAACTCTCGGGCGAACCGGTCGAGCTCATCGAAATCACCGGCGTGGTAAAATGGTTCGACGTTGCCAAGGGATTTGGCTTCATCATTCCCGACAATGGCATGCAGGACGTTCTCCTGCATGTGAGTTGCCTTCGCCGTGATGGTTACCAGACGATCCTTGAGGGCACGCGTATCGTCGCGATGATCCAGCGGCGTGATCGTGGTTTCCAGGCGTTTCGGATCCTCTCCATGGATCAGTCGACGGCTGTGCACCCATCGCAGATGCCGCCGGTTCGCACCCATGTTCAGGTGACGCCGACCAGCGGTCTGGAACGGGCGATCGTCAAATGGTTCAACCGCACCAAGGGTTTTGGCTTCCTGACCCGCGGCGAGGGGACCGAGGATATTTTTGTCCACATGGAAACGCTGCGCCGCTTCGGACTGACCGAGCTGCGCCCCGGCCAGGTGGTGCTGGTTCGCTTCGGACCCGGCGACAAGGGCATGATGGCGGCGGAAATCCACCCCGACAATCCCAATCCCGGCAACAGGGCGCATTGATGATGCGCACTTCCGCCAAGACATTCTTCGTGAGCGCCGTTATGGCGCTCTCTCTGTTTGTGGGCAGTGCTACAGCTGCACCGGTGCGTTTCGAAAAGGAGCCGCTGACGATCGAGACTGTCGGCGGCAAGAGCCACCAGTTTAGCGTGGAACTTGCTCTCGACGATGCGCAGCGCCAGCAGGGACTGATGCTGCGCAGAGAAATGGCGCCGGATAGCGGCATGCTGTTTGATTTCATCGAACCGCGCGATGTCAGCATGTGGATGCACAACACGCTTCTGCCGCTCGACATGCTGTTTATCGACGGCGGCGGGACCATCACCCACATTCATGAAAATGCCGAGCCGCAGTCGGACGCGATCATTTCTTCGCGGGGGCCCGTAAAATTTGTTCTGGAGTTGAATGGCGGGCGCACAAGGGCTCTTGGCATCAAGATCGGCGACAAGGTGACGAGCCGCCAGATCGGCAATGCGAAATAAACCTGTATGGGTGTGAAGATTGATGCACCGATCGCGTTTTTTGCTGTTGCAGCAACGGCATGAACCGTGTATCTCGCATTCATCGCAGGAACGGAGTGTAGCGCAGTCTGGTAGCGCATCTGGTTTGGGACCAGAGGGTCGGGAGTTCGAATCTCTCCACTCCGACCATCGATACCGGGCTCGGTCTATGCCCATATCGGGGAACGAGCACAGCATGTCCGCCAAGATCTATCGCCCAGCTAAGACCGCCATGCAGTCCGGTAAGGCGAAAACGCATCTTTGGCTGCTGGAATTCGATCAGGAAGAGCCGCGTCGTATCGATCCGATCCTTGGCTATACCTCCACCGGCGACATGAAGCAGCAGCTCAAGCTCACATTCGAAACGCTGGAACAGGCCTGCGCCTATGCGGAGCGCAACGGTATCGAATACCGTGTGCTCCAGCCGAAGGAGCCGGCACGCCAGACCGTTTCCTATACCGATAATTTCCGTTTCAATCGCACGACGCCCTGGACTCACTGATCCACGGCGCGCGGAGATGGCCCCTTAGCTCAACTGGATAGAGCAGCTGCCTTCTAAGCAGCAGGTCGCAGGTTCGAGTCCTGCAGGGGTCGCCACCAAATTATTGATATCGCTGAGAAATATTGCAAAGGCGTCCGGTTTTCATCGGGTGCCTTTATTGCGTTTACAGCCTTTTGGTTCGGCGGCAGGCTGCGCTGATTTGTCCATGAAGGCGCCGATTGCGCAGCGCTCGGAACCGACCCTTGACTTTCTGTTCAATTTGACGGAACATAAAGAGAACAAACTGTTTCGATGCAGGAGAACGTCATGCATGCAGAGCGTAGTGTCAGTTCCAGTGTTGTCATTGAACGTGCCCTGGCGGCCGTCGAAAAATCGAAAGAACGCCGCGAGCGCTGGGAGCGGGAAAAGAAAAGCCGATTCGAACGCATACAGATTGCCAACACGCGCCAGCCGGTCGCGGCCTTGAAACCGGGTCGTCAGCTGAGTCTGCGTCTGGACGGATGACTGCAACATCCGCGGCAGTGTAGCCTGAGCGGACTTGTTTGAATGTCTGTCAGCACTCCGTGGGTGAGGGCATCGAACGACAAACGTCAGTGGTAAACGACGACGGGTCTCTTTTTATCCTCGTCATCATTTTCCAAACGGTTGACTGCATGAGCGAGAACGCCGGCGACGTCGTCATCCTCAATGTCGAATACCGGCTGTTCGCTATTGCGATAATAACTGGCCAGCAGTTTTTTCTTTTGCTGCTCATCCAGTTCGACATCATCAAAAACCACGCCCACATAGCGAGTGGCTTCGCCCTCGATGCCGCGAAAGCAGCGCCCGATGCCGACAATGTGCACGATGCTGCCGTCGGGGCGGGCCACGTGGTAATCTTGAAAGCAGGAGCCGCCAGTGGAAATCGCCTGATGTAGTGTTCTGGCGACATCGCGGCGATCGCCTTCCCATACGGCGGCGAGATAGGTTTCGATCGGCAGCCCGTCGCGAACATCCTGTGGCTCAAGCCCAAAAATGTCGGCGAAATGTTCGTCGGCGCAAAGGAGATTTGTGTCGACATTCCAGTTGAAGACGCCGGCATCATCCGATGAAAGTGCGAAAATGCTTGTTTCTGGTTCGCTCATGGTGAAGTCTCGACAGAAGTTTGTTCCAGATTATTCCTCAATACGGAAATAGCAAGTGCCATACCTCAGCGCGGCTGGGTCCTTCTGTGGGCACTCGTCAGCACTGGAGGTCCCTCTGTGTTGAGGTCCACGGAAAATGATGCATCGCGGCATCTTATGGCGTAAACAGCCGGTTTGTCGGCGATTATGCGTCGATTTTCGACATCGTCCTTGCTTCGGTGCGACATATTTATCGCGCATCGGAGATAAGTCAGGTCGTAAATTCCCGTTCATGCTGCATTCAGGCTTTGTAAAAGCCGCATTCTTTTGTATTCTTATATGCGTTGCAGCTACAGCATGATGCAGTAGCGAACAGCCACGTCCAAGGACGGGGTATTTGCGCTGAAAAGCACCATTACATCGTAATCGATTTCGTTTCCGGGCGGCTTTGTCGTCCTGGAGCTTCGTCGCACAGGGCAGGGCTGTTTTGCCCATGATCGTCCCGTGCAGGCCCGAACTGCGTCGAAGCGCATCAAAGCGGATGCGCGCGCACAGATCCAAGCCTTGATGAGGGTTGCATGGTAAAGTTTATTTCAACAGCAGGCGCCGTCATCGCGGCCATGATGGTGATCATACCGGCCGGAAAGACCATGGCCGAGGACAGGCCGCTGATTTGGGCGCCCAGCAAGAATTCCGATACGAGTTATGCGGTCAAGCTTGGCCTTCGTCTGCCGAACGAGCTGCAGCCGGAAGCCGGCATCAATTTTGGCCTGGATTCGCAAAAAGGCGCTGTCGTGAACACGCCCGTACGGTTCTGGGGCAAGGTCACGGCGTCCAGCATCCAGACGCCAGCCTATCAGTTGAAGCGCGACATTCGTGTCAATCTTGATGCAGTCACCGGCAGCAGCGGCGCGGGTGTCATCATGTCTGAAAAGCGCATTGCCAGCGAAGCGCTGGATGTCGAGCTTAGCCGGCAGTATGGCGTTCGCTATGATGGCGGGACCGATAACTGGGTCGGCGAGGCGAGTCAGTCTGTGAAAGTGTCACGATCAGGCACCGGCACGGCCGTCATTATTGAAGCCAGGGCTCTTGATACATTCAAGGAACTGGCAGGTGGTGTTGCGGTCGAACAGAAGATCAGCGAACGGTTGTCCCTTAACGGCAGGATAGATCAGACGACGAACGCCGGCAAACCGACCAGCAATATCGGAGCCCGATATACGTTCAAATGGTGACTTGAACGGAGCGCTGGCTCTTCGATAGTCGGATAGAAAAAGGGGCGCCCGTGGCGCCCCTTCGGTGTTTTTCGTCCCTCGGCAATCCTAATGCAGGATCTGGCTGAGGAAGAGGCGCGTGCGCTCGTGCTGCGGATTGTCGAAGAATTCCTGCGGGGAATTCTGCTCAACGATCTGGCCCTGGTCCATGAAGATCACCCGGTTGGCGACCTGGCGCGCGAAACCCATTTCATGGGTCACGCACAGCATGGTCATGCCTTCTTCGGCAAGGCTCACCATCGTGTCTAGCACTTCCTTGACCATTTCCGGATCGAGCGCCGAAGTCGGCTCATCGAACAGCATGATCTTTGGCTTCATGCAGAGCGAGCGGGCGATTGCCACACGCTGCTGCTGACCGCCGGAAAGCTGGCCCGGATATTTGTGGGCCTGTTCCGGGATCTTGACGCGCTTGAGGTAGTGCATCGCCACTTCCTCGGCTTCCTTCTTGGGCATCTTGCGAACCCAGATCGGCGCGAGCGTGCAGTTTTCCAGGATCGTCAGATGCGGGAAGAGGTTGAAGTGCTGGAACACCATGCCGACCTCGCGGCGCACCTCGTCGATCTTCTTCAGATCGTTGGTGAGCTCGATATTGTCGACGAGGATGTTGCCGGACTGATGTTCTTCCAGCCGGTTGATGCAGCGGATCATCGTCGATTTGCCGGAGCCCGAAGGGCCGGCGATGACGATGCGCTCGCCCTTCATCACCTTGAGGTTGATGTCGCGCAGCACGTGAAAATCACCATACCACTTGTTCATGCCGATGATCTCGACAGCGACGTCGGTGGTGGAGACGGTCAGATTTTTGGGTTGGGCGTCAGCCATGTTTTTCCCCTTATTATCGTTTGTGGCCGGTATCGAGGTGCCGTTCCATGAAAGCGGAATAGCGCGACATGCCGAAGCAGAAGATCCAGAATACGAAACCGGCGAAGATGAGGCCGGTAAGCGGCGTGACCGGCGTGATCCAGGTCGTATCGGTGAAGTTCAGGCGGATGATGTTCAACAGGTCGAACATGCCGATGATCGACACGAGCGAGGTATCCTTGAACAGGCCGATGAACGTGTTGACGATGCCCGGAATGACCAGCTTGATCGCCTGTGGCAGGATGATCAGACGGGTTTTCTGCCAGTAGCTGAGGCCGAGCGAATCGGCACCTTCCGCCTGTCCCTTGGGGATGGCCTGCAGGCCGCCACGGATGACTTCCGCCATATAGGCCGAGGCAAACAGCGCCACGCCCACAAGAGCGCGTAAAAAGTTGTCGATCGTCCAGCCGGTGGGCAGGAAGAGCGGCAACATCACGTTGGCCATGAACAGAACCATGACCAGCGGCACGCCGCGGATGACCTCGATGAAGATGACGCAGAACATTTTCACGACCGGCATGTTCGACCGGCGACCGAGCGCCAGAAGAATGCCGAACGGGAAGGAAACGGCGATCCCGACAAAGGACAGGATCAGCGTCACCATCATGCCGCCCCAAAGCGGGGTATCGACGCGGTCAAGACCGAAGAAGCCGCCATGCAGCAGGAAGAACGCGACGATCGGGAAAACCACGAACAGCAGAACGGCATTGACCGTCTTGTGCGGCAGTTTGGGGATCATCAGCGGCGCTAGCAGCACGATCATCATCAGGCCGACGAGAATCACGCGCCAGCGCTCCTCAAGCGGATAACGGCCGAAGATGAACTGCTGGAAACGGTCCTGAACGAATGCCCAGCAGGCGCCCTTCCAGCCGTCAGGCTGGATGCCGCCCTGGGCAATGGTGGCGCAGACCGAACGATCCGAACCCACCCAGCTTGCCTGGATGAACAGCCAGTTGATGATGCCGGGCAGGGCAAGTGCCAGCACGGCCAGCGCGACAATCGTCAGCACCACGTCTTTCGGCGTGGCCAGAAGGTTGGTGCGAAGCCAGCCGGCAACGGTGTTGTTGCTGATCGGTGGCGGTTCCGGCGCGATCATGTCGGCGCGGACGTAGGAGAGTTTACCGTTGGACATCGCTTATCTCTCCACCAGTGCCATCTTGGCGTTGAACCAGTTCATGAACAGTGAGGTGAGAATGCTGATGGTCAGATAGATTGTCAGCATGATCGAGATCATTTCGATCGCCTGACCGGTCTGGTTCAGAGTCGTACTGCCGGTGGAAAACAGTTCCGGGAAACCGATTGCCACGCCAAGAGACGAGTTCTTCGTCAGGTTGAGATACTGGCTGGTCAGCGGCGGGATGATGATGCGGAATGCCTGCGGCACGACGACGAGCTGCGTGGTCTTGTTCGGCTGTAGGCCAAGCGCTGCGGCTGCTTCGGTCTGGCCCTTGCCGACGCCCTTGATGCCGGCACGGATGATTTCGGCGATAAAGGCTGCGGTGTAGAGCGACAGAGCCAGATAAAGCGCCACGAATTCCGGACGGATATTGCCGCCGCCGGAAAGGTTGAAGCGGCCTTCCACCGGATAGTCGAACGTCAAAGGCGCGCCGACGGCCAGAAAGGCGATCAGCGGCAGGCCGATGATGATGCCGGCGGAAATCCAGCCGGTCGGCAATTGCTTGCCCGTCGCCATCTGACGTTTTTTCTGCCAAACGGCAAAGCCGATGGCGCCGATGACGGCAATGACGAATGCGATCGGTATGACCGAGGCGCCTTCACCCCAGATCGGATAGGGAAAGGTCAGGCCGCGATTGCTGAGAAAGGTCGACAGCGGGCCCTGAATGGCGTCGCGCGGCTGCGGCAGAATGGCGAGAACGCCGGAATACCAGAAGAAAATGACCAGCAGCGGCGGAATGTTGCGGAAGATTTCCACATAGACCGTGCAGAGCTTTGCCACCAGCCAGTTTTTCGACAGTCGCCCGATGCCGATGATGAAGCCTACGACCGTGGCTGTAATGATGCCTGTCGCGGCAATCAGAAGCGTGTTGAGCAGGCCGACCAGGATGGCGCGGCCATAGGTCGAATCGCTGGAATAGGCGATCAACGACTGGCCGACGTCGAAGCCCGAGCGGCCGCCGAGAAAGCCGTAGCCCGAAGCCGTATTCGAGCGGGCGAGGTTGCTGCTGACATTGTGGGCGATCCACATGACCACAACGACGAGAATGACCACTGTGAGCACCTGAAAGAAGATGCTGCGAGCCTTGGGGTCATAGATAAGTGACGTGGTTCCCCGCTTGGGCGGGGGCGCAGTTACGGCTTTATCCGTCATGCTTTGCCAATCCCCTGTGACCCTTCATGGATCACGTTTTGTTTTTGTTTTATTTTTTTATGTTTTTTTATGCGAGAAAGTCCGCAGGGCGACAGCGTCACCCTGCGGACTTCAGATCATGAGATCAACGAACCGGCGGTGCGTACTGCAGGCCGCCCTTGCTCCACAGAGCGTTGAGGCCGCGAGCGATCTTCAGCGGGCTGCCCTGACCGATGTTGCGCTCGAAAACTTCGCCGTAATTGCCGACGTTCTTGACGATGTTGTAAGCCCAGTCGTTCTTCAGGCCGAGGTCGGTACCGATCTTGGTATCGGCTTCGGTGCCGAGGAAACGCTTGATGTCCGGGTTGGTCGAGTTCTTCATCTCATCGACATTGGCCGAGGTGATGCCGAATTCTTCAGCCTGAACCAGCGCGTAACCAGCCCAGGTCACGACGTCGAGCCACTTGTCGTCGCCCTGACGAACGGCCGGAGCAAGCGGCTCCTTGGAGATGATTTCCGGCAGAATGACGTGATCGTCCGGGTTGGACAGCGCCAGACGCGTTGCATACAGGCCCGACTGGTCGGTCGTGTAGACGTCGCAACGGCCGGCCTGATAGGCGGCGTTCACTTCTTCGAGCTTTTCAAAGACGACCGGGTTGTACTGCAGGTTGTTGGTCTTGAAATAGTCGGCAAGGTTGAGTTCGGTCGTCGTGCCGGACTGTACGCAGACAGCGGCGCCGGACAGTTCGAGAGCCGACTTCACGTTCAGCGACTTCGGAACCATGAAGCCCTGGCCATCGTAGTAGTTGACGTAACGGAAGTTGAAGCCCAGCGCGGTGTCGCGGCTGATGGTCCAGGTCGTGTTACGGGCCAGAATGTCGACTTCGCCGGACTGCAGGGCGGTGAAGCGGCTCTGCGCGGTGGTCGGCGTGTACTTCACCTTGGTGGCGTCGCCGAAGACGGCAGCGGCAACGGCGCGGCAATAATCGACGTCAAAGCCCTTCCAGGCGCCAGATGCGTCCGGCTGTGCAAAGCCGGCGAGACCGGTGTTGACGCCGCACTGAACGAAGCCCTTTGCCTTGACGTCATCGAGCGTGGCGGCGGATGCAGCCGAGCTGATGCCCAGAACTGCCGCGCCAATCGCAGCTGACAGAAGCGTCTTTTTCATTTTCCCAACCTTATCTTTTCTTGTGATGGATCCCAGTCGGCCGCCAGTAAACAGGTTGCGGCCCTGACTGCTCGCAAGGCCTCCCAGAGCGAGCAATGCCTATCACAGTCGCAAATGCAGTCATGGTCAAGATGTGGCTGCCTAAATCCTGCCTCAAATCACCAGAAATACGAAAAAATGCACAGTCGATGGGCAAAAGCTCAATAGCTAGGCGGCGATTGCGTAAGCACTAAGCTGTGGTAACGCCGATATTTTCTCGGCTTTGCCTGCGACTTGACCCTGCGCATGCGTGTCTGCCAAAGATTGCGTCACATCTTTGAAAGAGAGCCGTGAGCAGGATATGACAAAAGACACTTTTTTAGACAATGCTGGTCCAAATACGCGCCTGGCGCATATCGGGTACAATCCCCGCGATTATCATGGCTTTGTCAATCCTCCGGTCGTTCATGCCTCGACTGTGCTTTTCCCCGATTGCGGCACGATGGAACGCCGGGAACAGAAGTATACATACGGTACCCGCGGCACCACGACGACGGATGCCCTTTGTGACGCGCTCAATGAACTTGAAGGCTCGGCAGGAACGGTTCTTGTGCCGTCGGGGCTTGCTGCCATCAGCATTCCGTTCCTGGCCTATCTGTCGGCGGGAGATCACGCGCTGATCGTCGATTCGGTCTATGAACCCGCGCGCCATTTCTGCGATACGATGCTGACGCGCCTCGGTGTCGAGATCGAATATTACGACCCGGAAATTGGCGCCGGTATCGAAGCTCTGATCCGGCCGAACACGAAGCTGGTGCATACCGAAGCGCCGGGATCGAACACGATGGAAATGCAGGATATCCGCGCCATCAGCGATGCGGCGCACCGGCATGATTGCGTCGTGACGCTGGACAATACCTGGGCCACGCCGCTTTACTTCAAGCCGCTTGATTTCGGTGCTGACGTGTCCATCCATGCGACCACGAAATATCCGTCCGGCCATTCCGATATCGTCATGGGGTCGGTATCCGCCAATGCAAAATACTGGCCGAAACTGCTTGCTGCCCATGGTGCGATGGGCATCTGTGGTGCGCCGGATGATGCCTATCAGATTCTGCGCGGATTGCGGACCATGGGTGTGCGCCTCGATCATCACCAGAAGAGCGCGCTGGACATCGCGCATTGGCTCGAGAGCCGCGATGATGTCGCCAGGGTTCTTCATCCTGCTTTGCCGAGCTTTCCCGGCCATGATCTCTGGAAGCGCGATTTCAAGGGCGCAAGTGGCGTGTTCTCGTTCGTGCTGAAGGTGGACGATGTCGCGCTGTTCAAGCGCCGCAGCCACGCATTGATCGATGCGTTGAAATTTTTTGGTATCGGCTGGTCCTGGGGCGGTTACGAAAGCCTCGCCGTGCCGGTCAGCCTTTCCGATCGCACGATCCGCAAGGCGCCGAGCGAAGGTCCGGTCATTCGCCTGCAGATCGGCCTGGAAGACGTTGCCGACCTCAAGCGCGATCTTGAGGCCGGTTTTGCCGCCGCAGCGGCAGTCAAGTGATCACGGATCGCCGGCGTTGAAGCCGTAAAGCCAGTCTAGGTCAGCCGCAAGCGATTGCGGCGACCGCAACGACAGCACCGCATTGCGGGCAAGCCGAACCGGGCCGCGGGCGTGATAGGCGAAGCGATTGAAGGCGCCGCGATTGCGCACCTTGTCGGTTCTCGTCACACGCTCCTTTTCGAAAGCGGAAAGTCTGTCGGCAAGCGCGCCGGGTCTTGCCAGATGAACGGCCAGACGCGCCGCATCCTCGATTGCCATAGACGCGCCCTGGGCAGCAAAAGGCATCATGGCGTGGGCGGAATCGCCGATCAGCACGGTGTCACGACCGTTATGCCATTTGCCGCGCTCGACTTCGTAGAGCGGCCAGAAGGTGGCATCCTTCGCGTGGCTCAGAAGTTCCTGAATTTGCGAATGCCAGAGCGAAAACTGGCTCATCAGCAGATCATGCTGTTTCGTGTTGGCATGCGCCTGCCACGTCTGGCCTGGATTGAGGCCGGTCGAGATGGCAACGACGTTATAGCCGTCTATTTCCTTGAGCGGATAGGAGACTAGATGCGCGCCAGGCCCCATAAAAGCTGTGACGGCATTGACCTTCAGGGCCGGCGGCGCCTTGCTGGAGGGCACAGTCAGGCGCCAGGCGATGTTTCCGGAAAATGTCGGGATTGGCGCTTGCGGCACGATGGTGCGTACCTGTGACCAGACGCCGTCCGCACCGATGATCAGATCCGGGCGGTGGCCGGTAATGGCGGCAAAGGCATCGGCTCCGGGGTGGTCCAGACGGACGCTGAGGTGAAGCGTGCACAAGGGTTGCTGCTCGACGGCCGACAGCAGGGCGCGCTGAAGCGTGGTCCGGTGCAGCACACCATAGGGCGCACGCCAGCGCTCGCGCGCAAAACGCCCGACCGGCACATTGGCCAGAACTTTCAAGGACAGGCCGGATGCCAGCGCGATGTGATCCGGCTCGTTCCAGATCGGCTCCAGCGTCTTCAAGACGCCGAGCTCGGCAAGGATGCGGGATGCATTTGGCGACACCTGCAGGCCGGCACCGACTTCCTCGAGGCGGGTGGCCTGTTCGATGATGTCGCAGGCGATACCACGCCGCGCTAATGCCAGCGCCGCCGTCAGCCCGGCCATGCCGGCGCCGACGATCGCTACTCTTTTGATTGTCATGCGCTTGAACCGAAGCTCAGGCCGCCTTGACGTGGAAAACGCAACCGGCCGGCTCGGTCTGGTCGGCCTTCAGGTTCGGATTGTAGCGATAGAGCGTCGAGCAATAGGAGCAGACCTTCTCGTTGTCGTCGCCCATGTCGATATAGATGTGCGGATGGTCGAAGGGCACGTTGGCGCCCGTGCACATGAATTCCTTGACGCCGATTTCGATTGCCGCGTGACCGCCGTCGTTCTGGAAGTGAGGAATTGCATGCCCGGCCATGTTCGTCTCCGATCGATGTTTTGCGACGGACCTTATAGTGAGGCCCGCTGATTGTGTAGGAAAAATTCTAACGTGACCATTCTCTGAAAGGTCGCATCCTGTCTTTCGTCAGGTCAGCGCCGTGGCTCTCCGCCCGGTGCATAAACCGTCTTCTGCTCGAAGCGGAACTTGTGGCCGCAACGGCATCGGATCATGTATTTGCGCGGATCGTTCGAGGCGAATTCGGTCACGAACCCCGTCGGCATTTCATCCACCAGAAAGCCCGGCGTCTTGCGGCGCGGATCGTCGTCCTCGGAAACCTCGGCATAACCGTTGTGTCCGCATTGCGAGCATTCGAGTTTACGGGAATATCGGTCGCGTGCAGCCAAGATCTGTCCTTTCGATTTGCCGGCGCTTATAGACTGCGTGGATGCCATGATGAAGTGGATTTGATCGGCCGCACTTGAAACTTGCACTAAAAATTGCGTTTAAGCACCGACGGGCGGTTCCCAAGACGAGGGGCCGTGTGGAAAATATGCCGCCGAGACAGGATATGCCATGAACCTCAATGCTCCCGCCTTTACCCAGTTCGACCATGACGGCCTGAAAATCGCGTATTTTGACGAGGGCGAGCCTTCCGGCGATCCGGTATTGCTGATTCACGGCTTTGCCTCGACGGCCACCGTCAACTGGGTACATCCGGGCTGGCTGAAAACGCTGGGCGAGGCGGGCTACCGTGTCATCGCGCTCGACAATCGCGGCCATGGAGCAAGCGACAAGCCGCGCGATGCCGAAGCTTATCGCCCGTGGGTGATGGCGACCGACGCGATCGCGCTGCTGGATCATCTCGGTATCGATCAAGCGCATGTCATGGGTTATTCGATGGGCGCGCGCATCTCAACCTTCGCCGCACTCGCCAATCCGCAGCGTATCCGCTCGTTGGTGCTCGGCGGTCTCGGCATCGGCATGACCGACGGCGTTGGCGACTGGGACCCGATCGCCGATGCGCTTGTCGCGCCCGTGATCGACGATATCACTCATGAGCGCGGCCGCATGTTCCGCATGTTTGCCGAACAGACGAAAAGTGACCGCGATGCGCTGGCCGCCTGTATTCGCGGTTCGCGCGATCTGGTGGAACGGTCCGATATGGCGAAGATCGATATCCCGACCCTGATCGGTGTCGGCACCAAGGATGATATCGCCGGTTCACCGCAGGAGCTTGCGGCGCTGATGCCGAATGCCCGCGCGCTGGATATTCCCAACCGCGACCACATGCTGGCCGTCGGCGACCGCGTGTTCAAGGCGGCCGTGCTGGAATTCTACGCAAGCCTTTGAATGGCTTTGAACCTATGGTTCATCGGAATGCATTTCCGGTGGCATTGGTATCGTCGCAAACTTGTTCTATATAATGAGCGCCTGAAGAAACGAGGAAGTGTCCATGTCCGCACGTCACGAGGCCCTGCAGAAGGATGCCGTCGCAATGGTGGATCCGATCTGGGATACGTTGCGCAACGAGGCACGCGCCGGCGCGGAACACGATCCGCTGCTGGCCGCATTTCTCTATTCGACGGTGCTGAACCACCGATCGCTTGAAGATTGCGTCATCCACCGGATCTGCGAACGCCTCGATCATCCTGATCTGCAGGCCGTTCTGCTGCGTCAGACGTTTGAGGAAATGCTGGCGGACTGGCCGGAATGGGGTGGTATCCTGCGTGTGGATATCCAGGCCGTTTACGATCGCGACCCCGCCTGCCTGCGCTTCCTCGAGGCGGTTCTCTATTTCAAGGGCTTTCATGCCCTGCAGACGCACCGTCTCGCGCACTGGCTTATGAACCGTGGTCGCCGTGATTTCGCTTTGTATCTGCAGAGCAGGTCGTCCAGCGTTTTCCAGACTGATATCAATCCCGCAGCGCGCATCGGTCGCGGGATTTTTCTCGACCATGCCACCGGTCTTGTCGTTGGCGAGACGGCGATCATCGGCGACAATGTTTCCATCCTGCATGGCGTGACGCTTGGCGGCACCGGCAAGGAAGGCGCGGATCGCCATCCGAAAATTGCCGATGGCGTGCTGATCGGGGCAGGGGCAAAGATCCTCGGCAATATCGAGATCGGTCATTGCTCGCGTGTCGCCGCCGGTTCGGTGGTTCTCAAATCCGTGCCGCATAACACCACCGTCGCCGGAGTTCCCGCAAAGGTTGTCGGTAACGCCGGCTGCTCGGAGCCTTCGCGCGTGATGAACCAGATGGTGCTTTCCGAGGATTGACGCTTCCGGACCTGCGCTCTATCTCGCCATTCTCATCGTAGAGGATGGCGGTTTTTCCCGTCTTTACATTTCCCGCCAACCCATGCCACAAGCGCCGCAACGCGAACTGCAGACGGAGAAACGCCAGTGAAACCGGACGAAATCAAGAAACTCGACGCCTATTTCAAGCGCGTTTTCAATCCGACCTTCGTGGTCAAGGCGCGCCCGCGCAAGGACGACTCGGCCGAAGTTTATGCCGGCGACGAATTCCTCGGTGTGGTTTACATCGATGACGAGGACGAAGAGCGCTCCTACAACTTCACGATGGCTATCCTCGACGTCGATCTCTGATCGATATCCAGATCGAAGACGATACGAGCGGGCTTTCAGGCCCGCTTTTTCGTTGATGGCTCTCGATGTGAGCACGTCGGTTCGGCGCAAGCTTGCGGGCGCATCTTTTTTCGATGAGCCGCCGCTCCTATATTCACCGCATCAGCGATGTTCTTCGCTGTCGGGGTGATCTGATGCTTCCAGCAGTCCCGATTTTCCGTCCTATGGGTTGCTCCTTTTCGGAATTGTGATTGCGCAGACGAGCGGAGGGCTTAAAATCCTTCGCGAATGAACTAAGTTAAAGGTCCAACGTCTGGTTCGATCACCTCCCAAGGATCGGTTGCTGGACGACTGAGGAATAAAAGACGATGATCGCAACGCCGATCTTTATGCAGGACGAGAAAAACGGAGACGGCGACAACGGTAATCGCGGGACGTCGGTCATCACCCGAACGAAACCGAAAACCAAAAAGCCAAGTCTCTACCGTGTGCTTTTGCTGAACGACGACTACACGCCCATGGAGTTCGTCATTCATGTTCTGGAGCGTTTTTTCCAGAAAGACCTCGACGCGGCGACGCGCATCATGCTCCACGTTCACAATCACGGCGTGGGGGAATGCGGTGTCTTTACGTATGAGGTCGCAGAGACCAAAGTAAGTCAGGTCATGGATTTCGCCCGACAGCATCAGCATCCGCTGCAATGTGTTATGGAAAAGAAGTGAGGTAACGCCGTGCCAACATTTTCGCCTAGTCTCGAAAAGGCGCTGCATCAGGCACTGACCTTCGCCAATAAGCGGCACCACGAATATGCAACGCTGGAGCATCTGCTCCTTGCGCTGATCGACGATTCCGATGCGGCGGCTGTCATGGGCGCGTGCAATGTCAATCTGGATAACCTTCGCAAGACGGTTTCCGATTACGTCGATAACGAACTCGCAAATCTCGTCACCGGTTACGACGAGGATTCTAAACCCACATCCGGCTTCCAGCGCGTCATCCAGCGCGCCGTCATTCACGTCCAGTCTTCCGGCCGTGAAGAAGTGACCGGCGCCAACGTGCTCGTCGCGATTTTTGCCGAGCGCGAAAGCCATGCCGCCTTCTTCCTGCAGGAGCAGGAGATGACGCGTTATGATGCGGTCAACTATATCAGCCACGGCATCGGCAAGCGGCCCGGCGCTTCGCAGGCGCGCACGCCGCGTGGTGCCGAAGAGGGCGATGCGGACGCAAAATCCTCCTCCTCGCGTGAGCAGGACGATGGTGCGACCAAGAAGCCGGCAGATGCACTCAAGGCCTATTGCGTCAACCTCAACGACAAGGCCAAGGATGGCCGTATCGATCCGCTGATCGGTCGTCATTCCGAGGTCAACCGCACCATTCAGGTCCTGTGCCGTCGTTCCAAGAACAACCCGCTTTATGTGGGGGATCCGGGCGTCGGCAAGACGGCGATCGCCGAAGGTCTCGCCAAACGTATCGTTGAAGGCAAGGTGCCTGAAGCGCTGGCCGACGCGACGATCTTCTCGCTCGACATGGGCACGCTGCTCGCCGGTACCCGTTATCGCGGTGATTTCGAGGAGCGTCTGAAGCAGGTCGTCAAGGAACTGGAAGATTTTCCGGGTGCCGTCCTGTTCATCGACGAAATCCACACCGTCATTGGTGCGGGTGCGACGTCCGGCGGCGCCATGGATGCGTCCAACCTGTTGAAGCCGGCTCTGTCCTCCGGGCAGATCCGCTGCATCGGTTCGACCACCTACAAGGAATATCGCCAGTTCTTCGAAAAGGACCGGGCTCTGGTCCGTCGTTTCCAGAAAATCGACGTCAATGAGCCGTCGATCGATGATGCGATCGAGATCATGAAGGGCCTGAAGCCTTATTTCGAAGAATACCATAAGCTGCGTTACACCAACGAGGCGATCAAGGCGGCTGTCGAACTGTCGGCGCGCTACATTTCCGACCGCAAGCTGCCGGACAAGGCGATCGACGTGATCGACGAGACCGGTGCGGCGCAGATGCTGCTGACGGCCTCCAAGCGCCGCAAGCTGATCACCGAGAAGGAAATCGAGGCGACGATCGCCACGATGGCCCGCATCCCGGCAAAGACGGTGTCCAAGGATGACGAGATGGTTCTCGCCAACCTGGAAAAGGAACTGCGTTCCGTCGTCTACGGTCAGGACAAGGCGATCGAGGCACTGTCGACCGCGATCAAGCTTGCCCGTGCGGGTCTGCGCGAACCGAACAAGCCGATCGGCTCCTATGTCTTCTCCGGCCCGACAGGCGTCGGCAAGACGGAAGTCGCCAAACAGCTTGCCTCGTCGCTCGGCGTGGAAATGCTGCGCTTCGACATGTCGGAATACATGGAACGCCACACGGTCTCGCGACTGCTCGGCGCGCCTCCCGGTTATGTCGGTTTCGACCAGGGCGGTCTTCTGACCGATGGCGTCGACCAGCATCCGCATTCCGTGGTTCTGCTCGACGAAATCGAGAAGGCGCATCCGGATATCTACAATATCCTGCTGCAGGTCATGGACCATGGTTCGCTGACCGACCACAACGGCAAGAAGATCGACTTCCGTAACGTCATCCTGATCATGACGACCAATGCGGGCGCTTCGGAAATGGCCAAGGCCGCCATCGGTTTCGGTTCCTCCAAGCGCACCGGTGAAGACGAAGAGGCATTGAACCGCCTGTTCACGCCGGAATTCCGCAACCGTCTCGATGCGATCATCCCGTTCGCACCGCTGCCGACGGAAGTCATTCATCAGGTCGTGCAGAAGTTCGTGATGCAGCTGGAAACCCAGCTGTCTGAGCGCAACGTCACGTTCGACCTGCATCAGGATGCGATCGCCTGGCTGGCCGAAAAGGGCTATGACGAAAAGATGGGCGCACGGCCTTTGTCGCGTGTCATCCAGGAACACATCAAGAAGCCGCTCGCCAACGAGATCCTGTTCGGCAAGCTGCGCAAGGGTGGTGTGGTCAACGTCACTGTCGGCAAGGACGAGGATGGCAAGAGCACGCTGAAGCTCGACTGCATTTCCGAGACCGCGCCGGTGAAGCCGAAGCCGGAGGCCGAGGTCAAGGACGCAGCCGACGAGGTAAAGGGCAAGGTTTCGAAGCCGAAGGCGGCCAAGAAAGCTGCACCGAAAACCAAGGGCGGAAGTTCTGCGAAGGCGCAGGCTGCGGATGATGGCGAAGTGATTGCCGAGGAAAAGCCGATCAAGCCGGTACCCAAAAAGAGCAGCGCCGTACCGAAGGTGCCGAAGAAAAAGTGAGCCGTTCCCCGACGGTTCGTTGAAAGTTGGCGATGCCGGGCTTGTCCCGGCATCGTCGTTTTTGTAGGCCGGTTGATGAACGACAACCGGACAGCTCATGTCTCCACCTCGCGGTAATCTCGGCTGGTTCTTCACAGGCATGCGCGGCATCATTTCCTTGCCGGCCTTCATTCTGATGACGTCCTATGTCGGCTTCAGCGCCTTTGCGCTGGAATCGGGCATGACGCGTGGCGAAGCGGTGGCGATGACGCTCGGTATCTGGGCTCTGCCCGCGCAGATGATTCTCGTCGGCAGCATGCTCGGCAATGCACATATCGCCGCGTCATTCCTTGCGGTGACGCTGTCGTCGATCCGCATGATGCCGATGGTGGCGTCTATCATGCCGGAAATGCGCACGAAAAAGACGCCGCTGCCGATGCTGCTGTTCGTTTCGCATTTCATCGCCATCACATCCTGGGTGTTTGCCTCGCGGCATCTGCGCGATGTGCCGAGGGATTTTCGCGTCGCCTATTTCGCTGGTTTCGGCATGACGCTGACGCTGACCAACACGCTGATCGTCGGTGTCAGTTACGGCGTCGTGTCGCAATTCCCGCCAGTGGTCGCCGGTGCGCTGTTCATGCTTACGCCGGTCTATTTCATCGCGTCGATCTGGGCGAGCGCGGTGCAGCCGGTGGTGAAAATCGCCTTTGTCATCGGTATCGTTGCAGGGCCGACGCTGGCGCTGGTGGTGCCGGGTTTTGATGTGCTGGTCGCCGGAATTGGGGGCGGCACGGTCGCGTATCTGATCGATCGTTATCGGCGTCGCAAGGCCGGTGGAGGGCGGGTGTGATGGCCGACGGCTGGTGGACGTATGTGGTGATCGTGGTTGCCGGCTTTCTGGCAACCGACATCTGGCGCTGGATGGGCGTTCTGATCGGCCATCGTCTCAACGAGGATTCCGAAGCGCTCTATTGGGTGAGGGCCGTTGCGACGGCGTTGGTGATGGCGGTCACCGCCAAGCTGATCGTTTTCCCGACCGGCACGCTTGCCAACTCACCGCTCTGGCTGCGTCTCGCCGCCGCCGGTATCGGTTTTGCGGTTTTCCTGGGGACAGGAAAAAGAGTGGCGGTCGGCGTGCTGGTGCCGATCGCCATCCTCATTGCCGGGTTGCTGTTTCTGCAGCCGTAGAGTCGTTCAGTGATGCCCGTCTCAAACTGCCGACAAAGATCGAAAACCCCTCCGTCGTCATCCTCGGGCTTGTCCCGAGGATCTGCAAGCGATTGATATCATTGATGTGATTAGATCCTCGGCATAAGGCCGAGGATGACGTAGTCACCGAATTGATGTTGATCAGTTGCCGAGTTCGCCGATGATCTTTTCTGCGTTTGCAGCGAGAATTTCGCCATCTTCCATCTTGCCGGAATGCGGCTTCAGGGCTTCGCCTTCATGGCGTGGCACGATGTGGAAATGCAGGTGGAATACGGTCTGGCCTGCCGCCGGTTCGTTGAACTGGGCGATGTAGATGCCGTCGGCATCAAACGCGTCCTGCGCTGCTCGGGCCAGTTTCTGCACGACCGCAATGGTCTTGGCGAGAACGGCCGGATCGGCATCCAGCATGTTGCGCGAAGGCTGCTTGGGGATCACCA
Source organism: Neorhizobium sp. JUb45 (assembly GCF_004343585.1). Classification (GTDB taxonomy): domain Bacteria; phylum Pseudomonadota; class Alphaproteobacteria; order Rhizobiales; family Rhizobiaceae; genus Neorhizobium. The sequence continues at coordinate 996,031 of NZ_SLYW01000002.1, forward strand.
GCAGATGTCCCGGCGCCTGCGGCATCACATCCATGAAGGCCAGCGTATCGGTATCTTCATAAACGCGGTGGCAGGGAATTTCGCCGCGCAGGATCTTTGCAAAGATGTTGCCGTCGTCATAGGCGATGCCGCTCATGGATAAATCCTCTCCGTCGTTGCGCTTTTCCGCGCTTCAGTCTTGTTCGTGCCGTTCGCCTTTGCGGAACGGGCTGTGTTCGCTCAAGTAACCGCTCATCTCCTCGACGTCACGCCGTTCACGCTCGAGATAATCGGCAATGGCGTTTCGAAGGCCCGGATGCGCGATGTAATGGGCCGAATGGGTGGTGACGGGCAGATAACCACGCGCCAGCTTGTGTTCGCCCTGCGCCCCGGCCTCGACGCGTTTCAGCCCCTTTTCCAGCGCAAAATCGATGGCCTGATGATAACAGACCTCGAAATGCAGGAAGGGATGATCCTCGATACAGCCCCAATGGCGGCCGTAAAGCGCATCCTCGCCGATGAAGTTGATGGCGCCGGCAACGTATTTGCCTTCGCGCTTGGCCATCACCAGCAGGATGTCGTCCGGCATGCGCTCGCCGATCAGAGAATAGAATTGGCGTGTGAGGTATGGCCGGCCCCATTTGCGGCCGCCGGTGTCCATGTAGAAGGTAAAAAACTGATCCCAGATCTCTTCGGTCAGGTCCGATCCGGTTAGCCAGTCGATGCTGATGCCATTTTCCAGTGCGGCGCGGCGTTCCTTTTTCAGGTCCTTGCGCTTGCGCGACGATAACGTGTCCAGAAAGGCGGCGTGATCGGCATAACCGTTGTTGATGAAGTGAAACTGCTGGTCGGTGCGGTGCAGATAACCGTCATCCTCCAGCGCCGGCAGTTCCTCTTTCCGCACGAAGGTGACATGCGCGGATGAGATGCCGAGCTGTCGCGTGACTTCCTGCAAGCCGGCTGCCAGCGTGTCCTGCATCACATCGGCGTCGTAGCCCTCGGCCGTCAGCAGCCGTGGCCCTGTCGCGGGCGTGAAGGGTACGGTGCATTGCAGCTTTGGATAATAACGCCCGCCTGCACGCTCGAAAGCGTCGGCCCAGCCGTGATCGAACACGTATTCGCCCTGGCTGTGGCTTTTCAGATAGCCGGGAATGGCGCCGATCAGCTTGCCGCCTTCGGTTTCGAGCAGCAGGTGATGGCCGTGCCAACCGGTCTTGGCGGTTGCCGAGCCCGACTCTTCCAGTGCGGAGAGATAGGCATGCGACAGGAATGGATTATAGGGCAGGGTGCCGCCCCGGTGGGTACCGGAAAGGCGCGACCAGCCCTCAGGGCTGATCGCTTTGAAAGAGTTTTCGATGCGGATCGTGAGATTTCCGGTCATGCGTCTCTTCGAATGTGGGCAGGTCTGCTTGTTAACGCGCAGAAGTCTCCCTCGGGTCAAAACCCTCGAAGGTCATCTGGTCTGCATACTTATAGGTATGTTCGCGGGCATTTTCATCCCTCACCGTCCAGGTGATGATGGGAATGCCAGCTTTCTGCTGTGCAGTGATGAAACTGTTGGGCAGGTGCGGCCAGTGATAGGAGATGAAATCCAAACCCAGATGCATGGCATCATCGTGCTTGAAGAAATCATCCGGCTTGTCGCCCATAGCGGTGAGACCGAGCGGGTAGGGTGCTTCCACACGTTTCAGGTCGCGCAGGATGTGGTGGTCGAAGCTCATCAGGGCAACCGTGCCCTTGTAGCCTTCCAGCACTTCCAGCACAGCCTCGACAAAACCGTCATCCAGTTCGGCGGTGCGTCCCTTGATCTCGATGACCAGAGGCACGCGCCCATCCACCAGCTTCAGCATTTGCTTCAGCGTCGGGATGCGGTCCTTGGTGCCGCCGATCGACAGCATGCCGAGTTCTGCGGCGGTGCGCTCGCGTACATCACCGCTGATGCCGCAAAGACGGTCCAGCGTGTCGTCATGGAAAACCATGACTTCGCTGTCTGCGGAAAGCTGCAGGTCGCATTCGATGGCGAATCCGGCGACCGCTGCCCGCTCGAAGGCGGACAGCGTGTTTTCCCAGATCTCGTTGTTCATGTCGTGGTAGCCGCGATGGGCGACCGGCAGTTCCTTGATCCAGGCTGCAGAAGTCATGCGTCGATCTCGATAATGGCTTCGATTTCAACGGCGGCGTTGAGCGGAAGTGCAGCCATGCCGACGGCAGCGCGGGCGTGCTTGCCGGCTTCGCCGAGCACGTTGGCGATCAGGTTCGATGCGCCATTGGTGACGATATGCTGATCGGTGAAGCCCGGAGCAGACGCAACGAAGCTCGAAAGCTTGACGACGCGCTTGATCTTTCCGAGATCGCCGTTAAGCGCTGCCTTGGCCTGCGAAAGAATGTTGATCGCGCAAAGTTCCGCGGCGCGGCTGGCGGCCGCGACATCGACGTCCTGGCCGACAAGTCCCTTGATCTCAAGCTTGCCATTTTCGGTTGGTAGCTGACCGGAGATGTAGAGCAGGTTGCCACTGATGACGTAGGATACGTAATTGGCGGCGGGCGCTGCTGCGACGGGCAGGGTGATCCCCAGTTCGGTCAGGCGGCTTTCGATGGCATCGGACATTTCGGTCTCCGGCTTTTGTTGTAATATGTGCAGAAATCCTGCATGCAGGACGATAAGCATTACTCGATGGCGTTCTTATAACATTGCGCCGTGAGTCCGATAGGAGAGATTGAATGTTTCGTTTGACGCTCGGGCTGGCATTCACAGCGACGATGATGGCATCGACCGCCACATCTGCCGCCGCCGGCGTCGAAGGTGCGCGCGCACTGATCCCGCACCGGGCCGTCTACGATCTCAAGCTCAAGGATGTTTCGGAGCGCTCGGGTATCGAAGGCATGTATGGCCGCATGGTCTATGAGTTCACCGGCTCGGCCTGCACCGGCTTTACCACGAATTTCCGCTTCGTGACCAAGACCGATACCGGCGAAGACCAGCGCACCACCGATCAGCAGACGACGACCTTCGAAAATGCCGACCTGAAGGAATTCCGTTTCGAGACCAAGTCGTTCACCGACGAGCAGCTCGACAAGCAGGTCAGCGGCGAGGCAACCAATGTTTCAACAGGCGTCAAGGTCGAGTTGCAGAAGCCGGATACGCGCGAGCTGGATCTGACGCCGAGCCAGTTCCCGACCCAGCATATGCTCGATGTTCTCGACAATGCCCGCAAGGGAAAGCGCTTCTTCGAAGCCCGGATTTTTGACGGTTCCGAAGACGGCGACAAGAGCCTTCTGACCTCGACGGTGGTTGGCAAGAAGCAGACGCCGGAAGCCGATGACAGCGATGCAGGGCAGGCGGGGCAGTTCTCCAAACAGGCCTACTGGCCTGTGACGATCGCCTATTTCAACGATAGCGGCACAGGCGATGCGGTTCCCGTCTACCGCATGTCGTTCAAGCTCTACGACAACGGCATCACCCGCGATCTGACCATGGATTATGGCGATTTCGTCCTGACCGGGCAGCTTGCCAAGCTGGAAGTGCTCGACCGCGCGCCGGACTGTAAATAAACGACAGTTTATCAGCGGAAAGTGATGACGTCGTCATTGGTTTGCCCCATATATATGGGGAGAATTTCGAAATTGGGTTGGAATTCGGGCGCTATGTATCGGCAGTCAGGTGTTTTTTCCGGTCTTTTCTTGGCGACGGTGATTTCCGGCGCAAGTTACCTCGTTGCGCCGGCCGCGAGCGGCGCCGGCAGCTGTGGATCATCGGCTGCCGCCAAGGTCGACTGGAGCGGCTGCGTCAAGAAAAACCTGATGATGTCGGGCAACGACTTTCAGGGCGCCAATCTTTCGGAAGCCGATTTTTCGATGACCGACCTCAGGAACAACAACCTGACGGGCGCCAATCTGCAGAAGACCCGTATCATTCGTGCATGGTTCACCGGATCGACCGCCGACAAGGCGGACTTTTCGCGGGCCGAAGGTTATCGCGCCGGCTTGCAGAACGTTTCGGCCAAGGGTGCCAGTTTCGAGTCGGCGGAGTTGCAGCGCGCCAATTTCGGCGGTGCCGATCTGACCGGCGCCAATTTCGAAAAGGCGGAACTCGGCCGGACGTCTTTCGACAAGACAAATCTGACCGATGTGGATTTCACGCTCGCAAACCTGTCGCGCGCCGATCTCAGCAAGGCGATATTCACGACCGCACCGCGTTTCGATCGGGCTTTCATGTTCCTGACCCGCATCGAGGGGCTGGATCTATCCGGCGCTGTTGATCTGGCGCAGTCGCAGGTCGATCTGTCCTGCGGCAATGCGGAGACGAAATTGCCGAAGGGTTTGCGTGCGCCGGCAATGTGGCCGTGCCCTGACGATTGATCATCGAACAATCTTTTTTAACGCTTCGCCTTGATCTGACGGGCGAAGCGCTGTATGGGCACCAATATTCCACACGTAAGGCATGGGATCGTCCGGGAGAAATCCGGGCAGTTCCGCCCGGTGGCATTCTCAAAAGAGAGTGCTGTTCGCCTTGCGGAGGTTCAACCGGTAAAGGATAACAAGGCATGGCATTGCCCGATTTCTCTATGCGCCAGCTGCTTGAAGCAGGCGTTCACTTTGGTCACCAGACTCACCGCTGGAACCCGAAGATGAAGCCGTACATTTTCGGCGATCGTAACAACATCCACATCATCGACCTCGCGCAGACCGTTCCGATGCTGTCGCGCGCCCTGCAGGTCATCTCGGACACCGTTGCCCGTGGCGGCCGCGTTCTGTTCGTTGGCACCAAGCGTCAGGCTTCCGAGCTGATCGCCGATTCGGCCAAGCGTTCTGCCCAGTACTACGTCAACTCGCGTTGGCTCGGCGGCATGATGACCAACTGGAAGACCATTTCGAACTCGATCGCCCGTCTGCGCAAGCTCGACGAGATCCTGGCTTCGGAACAGTCCGGCTACAACAAGAAAGAGCGCCTGAACCTCGAGCGCGAACGCGAGAAGCTGGACAAGGCTCTCGGCGGTATCCGCGACATGGGCGGCACCCCTGACCTGATGGTGATCATCGACACCAACAAGGAAAAGATCGCTATCGACGAAGCCAAGCGCCTGGGCATCCCGGTCGTTGCTATCATCGACTCGAACTGCGATCCGGACCTCATCGACTACCCGATCCCGGGTAACGACGATGCTTCGCGCGCCATCTCGCTGTATTGCGACCTGATCGCTCGCGCTGCCATCGACGGCATCGCTCGCCAGCAGGGCGCTTCCGGTCGTGACCTCGGCGGTATGGCCGAAGCTCCGATCGAGCCGGCTCTCGAAGGCGAAGCCGAAGCTCAGGCTTAATTGTCTGGGGCGGAGCGGCACTGACCGCTCCATCTTTGCGAATTCGTCCAAGGCCAGAGATCACAATCCCTGGCCTTGGCCGTTTAAGGACCTGTCCTCCCGCAGCAATGACGTCAGCGGTTGAGACGACAGGCCGGTGATGATCTTCATCACCCTGTCACACTTCCGGGTACATTCGTTCCCAAGACCTTGAGTTCGCCGAGGTTTTTCCGGCGGCACGCAACTCGAACCGACAAGAGGCTCACAATGGCTGAAATCACCGCTGCACTGGTGAAGGAACTGCGCGAAAAGTCTGGCGCAGGCATGATGGACTGCAAGAAGGCGCTGACCGAAAACAACGGCGACATCGAAGCAGCAATCGACTGGCTGCGCGCCAAGGGCATCGCAAAGGCCGACAAGAAGTCGGGCCGCACGGCTGCTGAAGGCCTGATCGGCGTTGCATCGACCGGCACCAAGGCTGTCGTCGTCGAAGTCAACTCCGAAACCGACTTCGTTGCCCGTAACGACGCTTTCCAGGTCATGGTTCGCGGCATTGCCGACGTAGCGCTGACCACCGATGGCACCGTTGAAGCCGTTAGCGAAGCCACCTATCCGGCAACCGGCAAGTCGGTCTCCGACACCATCAAGGATGCGATCGCCACCATCGGCGAGAACATGAGCCTGCGTCGCTCGGTTGCCCTTGAAGTCGAAGACGGTGTTGTCGCGACCTACATCCACAACGCTGCCGCCGATCGTCTCGGCAAGCTCGGCGTTCTGGTTGCCCTGAAGTCGACCGGCGACAAGGAAGCCCTCAGCGCCATCGGCCGCCAGGTTGCCATGCACATCGCTGCAACGGCTCCGCTCGCCATCCGTTCGGAAGAAGTCGATGCTGCTGTCGCCGAGCGCGAACGCAACGTCTTCATCGAACAGTCGCGCGAATCCGGCAAGCCGGAAGCCATCATCGAAAAGATGGTTGAAGGCCGCATGCGCAAGTTCTTCGAAGAAGTCGCCCTTCTGTCGCAGGCTTTCGTCATCAATCCTGACCTGACCGTCGGCGAAGCTGTCAAGGCTGCCGAAAAGGAAGTCGGCGCTCCGATCGAAGTCACCGGCATGGCTCGCCTGCTGCTCGGCGACGGCATCGAAAAGGAAGAGACCGACTTCGCAGCTGAAGTCGCAGCCGTTTCCAAGGGCTGATATCTCTATACAATATCAATAATCACAGGGGCATCGCGTGACAACGCGGTGCCCTTCGTGTATCGGGCTTGGCGGTGCGAGCCTCGAAGGAGTATCCATGTCTGCCCAGCCAATCTACAAACGCGTGCTTTTGAAAGTCTCTGGTGAAGCCCTTATGGGTAGCCAGGGTTTCGGCATCGACGTCAACGTTGCCGACCGTATCGCTGCCGATATCTCCGATGCACGCCGTATGGGCGTCGATGTCGGGATCGTTGTCGGCGGCGGTAATATTTTCCGCGGTGTTGCCGTTGCCTCCAAGGGTGGCGACCGCGTCACCGGCGACCACATGGGCATGCTCGGTACTGTGATCAACGCACTGGCGCTGGCGACATCGCTGCGCAAGCTCGGCGTCGATACGGTCGTGCTGTCGGCGATCTCCATGCCGGAAATTTGCGAAAGCTTCTCTCAGCGCCAGGCGCTGCATCATCTGTCGCAGGGCAGGGTGGTGATTTTTGCCGGCGGTACCGGCAACCCGTTCTTCACGACCGATAGTGCCGGCGCTCTGCGTGCGGCCGAAATCGGCGCAGAAGCCCTGTTCAAGGGCACGCAGGTGGACGGCATCTATACGGCCGACCCGAAGAAGGATCCGACGGCCACCCGCTTCGACCAGCTTACCCACGCGGAAGTTCTGGAAAAGGGTCTTGCCGTGATGGATGTGACCGCGGTTGCGCTTGCGCAGGAGAACACGATCCCGATTATTGTGTTCTCGATCCACGAGCGTGGCGGTTTCGCCGATATCTTGACCGGCGGTGGTCTCAAGACCATCGTTTCAGACAATTGATCTTCAGACAGGTCCGCGCGGACGACCGCAGCGGACCTCAAACAACATACGGAGTGTAAGATGAGCGGTGCCATCGATCTCAACGACATCAAGCGTCGCATGGACGGCGCTGTTACGGCCTTCAAGAGCGACATCGCCTCGCTGCGTACGGGCCGCGCCTCTGCCAACATTCTCGATCCGGTCACGGTCGAAGCCTATGGTTCGCGTGTGCCGCTGAACCAGGTTGCCAATATTACCGTGCCTGAGCCGCGCATGCTCGGCGTATCCATCTGGGATAAGTCGATGGTCAATGCTGTCGACCGCGCCATCCGCGAATCGAATCTCGGCCTCAATCCGATCATGGACGGTCAGAACCTGCGCATCCCGCTGCCGGAGCTCAACGAAGAGCGCCGCAAGTCGCTGGTCAAGGTTGCGCACGACTACACGGAAAAGAGCAAGGTTGCTGTGCGCAACGTTCGCCGTGATGGCATGGACGCCTTGAAGAAGGCTGAAAAGGACGGCGATATCGGCCAGGACGACAGCCGTGCGCAGTCCGAAAAAATCCAGAAGATGACAGATGATGCGATTTCCGAGCTGGACCGCTTGCTTGCGGAGAAGGAAAAGGAAATCATGCAGGTCTAGAACCTGCATCAAAGCCCGCTCGTCGCTGTCACAAACGCCGGACTGAACATGGTGAAGCCTGATCTACCCGTGATCCCGAAGCATGTTGCCATCATCATGGATGGCAACGGTCGCTGGGCAAACCAGCGCGGCCTGCCGCGCACCGTCGGGCACACAAAAGGTGTCGAGGCCGTGCGTCAGGCTGTGCGTGCCGCAGGCGAGGCGGGCGTCGAGTTCCTGACGCTCTTCGCATTCTCCTCGGAGAACTGGAGCCGGCCGGAAGCCGAGGTGACGGACCTGCTCGGGCTGATGCGGCGGTTCATCCGCCGCGATCTGGCCGAACTGCATCGTTCGAACGTCCGGATTCGTATCATCGGCGATCGCCGCAACCTGCAGGGCGATCTGCTGCCGATGTTGCTGGAGGCTGAAGAAACCACCAGCGGCAATACCGGCCTCACCCTTGTCATCGCCTTCAATTACGGTTCGCGGAACGAAATTCTGCGCGCCATCGAACGTCTGGCAAGCGAAGTGGCGGCTGGACTGCTGCGCCCGGAAGATATCGATATGGCGATGGTTGACGAACGCCTCGATACCGCCGGCATCCCCGATCCGGACCTGATCATCCGCACCAGCGGCGAGGAGCGTCTTTCCAACTTCCTGCTGTGGCAGGCCGCCTATTCCGAATTCCTGTTCCTGCCGAATTTCTGGCCGGATTTCGACCGCGAGATGTTTTTTGACGCGCTGAAGATCTATGCGGCGCGCGATCGCCGTTTTGGCGGCCTAGCTGCCAAGCCAGCGGCGGTTGCCGGCTGATGGCAAGCGAACTTCGCAAGCGTACGATTTCCGCGCTCGTCATGGCCGCGGTCACCCTTGCCGCAACATGGTATGGCGGAACGCCTTTCCGGCTGTTTGCCGCCGGCATGTCGCTGCTGATCTATCACGAATGGTCGAAGATGACGCGTCTGCCCGAGGTGGATTTGCGCGGCGACGCTTTCGGCTGGGTGGCAGTGGTCTGCGTGGCGGCCAATCTGGCTTTTGGCGATCTTGGTCTGGGTGCCCCCCTGTTGGGCGGTTTTGCCATCACGGCCCTTCTGCTGAAGTTTTTGCGGCGTGGCAGCGGCTGGATGCCCGGTGGTGTGCTTTATGCGGGCCTGAGTGGTATTTCGCTTGCCGCGATCCGTGGCAGCGACCAGTTCGGGCTGATGGCGACGCTGTTTCTGTTCGCCGTCGTCTGGGGCACCGATATCCTGGCCTATTTCTTCGGGCGTTCGATTGGCGGGCCGAAACTTGCACCGCGGATCTCTCCCGGCAAGACCTGGTCCGGCGCCATTGGTGGCACGGTGTCAGGCGTCGCGCTCGGCAGCGCCATCACGCTTTCGTTCTTCTCGCAGGTGTCGCTGCGCACCGTGGCGCTGGCGCTGGCGCTGTCTGTGGCCAGCCAGATCGGCGATCTGTTCGAATCCTTCATCAAGCGCCGCTTTGGCGTCAAGGATTCCGGCCATCTGATTCCCGGTCACGGTGGCGTGATGGACCGTGTCGATGGTCTCGTTTTCGCCTGTTTCGCGGCGTTTCTCCTGGCCATGGCGCATGCCGCCTGGACCGGATATGGCGAGACCCCTGTTGCCGGTTTTCTTTTCGGTCTTTAAAGACCGTCACAGAGACATGAAATCGTGCATATAAAATTGGGCAGGGAGCCGGCGAAGCAGGAATGGATGGCGTGATGGCAATTTTCGGCGTGCTTACCGGGTATATCATCCCGTTTATCCTCGTCCTTTCGGTGCTCGTGTTCGTACATGAGATGGGTCACTATCTCGTCGGGCGCTGGAGCGGCATTCGTGTTCTGGCATTTTCTGTCGGTTTCGGGCCTGAACTGATCGGTTATACCGACAGCCACGGCACCCGCTGGAAGATCTCGGCAATCCCGCTTGGCGGCTATGTGAAATTTTATGGCGACGAGGATGCCGCCAGCATGCCGGGCACCGATTCGCTGTCGGGCATGAGCGACGCAGAGCGCGCGCAGACACTTGCCGGCGCAAAACTGTGGAAAAGGGCCGCGACCGTTGCGGCAGGCCCGATCGCCAACTTCATCCTTGCAATCGCCATTTTTGCGGTTCTGTTCACGGTCTACGGCAAGGTCGTTGCTGATCCGGTCGTGGCCGAAGTGCGCCCCGATAGCGCGGCACAGGTTGCCGGCGTCGAGGTTGGCGACAAGCTGGTGGCGCTTGATGGCCATGAGGTCGCGACCTTCGATGAAGTGCGCCGTTACGTCAGTATTCGCCCGCTGGTGCCCATCATCGTGACTGTCGAGCGCGAAGGTTCGCGATTGGATCTGCCGATGGTGCCGAAGCGCGAGGAAATCACCGATCAGTTCGGCAACAAGGTCGAGCTTGGCCTCATCGGTATCGTTACCAACGAGCAGCGCGGCAATTTCCGTGTCCAGCAGTATTCGCCGGGCGCCGCCGTCATCGAGGGCTTCAAGGAAACCGGCAATATCATCACCGGCACGGGGCGTTATATCGCCAACATCTTTGCCGGCCGCATGCGCGCCGATCAGATCGGTGGCCCGATCCGCATCGCCGAAACGACGGGACAGATGGCGACGCTCGGTTTTGTTGCCGTCCTGAATTTTGCCGCCGTCATTTCCGTTTCGCTTGGTCTGATGAATTTGCTGCCGGTTCCGGTGCTTGACGGTGGTCACTTGCTGCTTTACGCGCTTGAGGCACTGAGAGGACGTCCACTGAATGCGCGGGTTCAGGAGATCGTCTTCAGGCTCGGCTTCGCGCTGATTCTGACGCTGATGGTGTTCGCCACATGGAATGACACGATCGGCAGGTGGATCGGTTAAGTGTTTCAGAACGGTGCAGAAACCGTTTATTTACCCTGTTTGCATGTCCGCGTGGCGAATGCGCCACGGCTGCGAAGGAAGTAAATAGAAATTAACGCGATGCCTTGCTTGTAGGACAAAAGAAGGTAAAACGACACACGTGGCCGGAGTCGGGTGCCACCCGTCTAGGGACAACGGAAAAAGGTAAGAAGTGAATATGAAAGCTGGTTCAAAGTTTTTGAACGCAGTGTCGGCGTTTGCGCTGTCTGCTAGTGTTGTCGCATCGGGTGCGGGTGTCGTTGTGCTTGCCTCTGCCCCGGTTGCTGAGGCCGCCACCATCCAGCGGGTTGAAGTCCGTGGTGCGCAGCGCGCCGGCGAGGAGGCCGTCCGCTCCAACATCACCATTCGTCCAGGTGTGAGCTTCTCTGAAGCCGACATCGACGAGTCGGTGAAGCGTTTGTATTCCACAGGTTATTTCTCCGACGTTCGCATCAGCGTTTCCGGCCGTTCTCTCGTTGTGTCCGTCAATGAGAACCAGCTCGTGAACCAGGTCGTGTTCAACGGCAACCGCAAGATCAAGGACGACAAGCTGGCTGGCGCCGTTCAGACGCAGCCGCTCGGTCCGTATAGCGATGCTCTGCTCGCTTCCGACGTCGAGCGCCTCAAGCAGGCCTATTCGGCCACTGGCCGCAGCGATGTCGAAATCACCACGCAGGTCGTTCCGGTTGGTCAGGGTCGCGTAAACATCGCTTTCCAGATCAACGAAGGCGATCGCACCAAGATCGACTCCATCAACTTTGTCGGCAACCAGGCCTATGGCAATCGCCGTCTGCGTGATGTGATCGCGACGAAGGAATCCGGTCCTCTGTCGTTCCTGACCCGCAAGGATGTCTATAACGACGACAAGCGCCGCGCCGATGAAGAAGCGCTGCGTCAGTTCTATTACAACCACGGTTACGCCGACTTCCGCGTCGTTTCCTCGGATGCTGTTCTGGATGAATCCAAGAACGCATACACGGTAAACTTCACTGTCGAAGAAGGTCAGCGCTACACGTTTGGTGATGTCCGCGTCGAATCGACGGTTGATGGCGTCAATGCTGAAGACCTGCAGGGCCTCGTCGAGACCCATACGGGCGACACCTACAGCGCCAAGGACATTCAGAAGTCCATGGAAGCCATCTCCGAGCGCGTCGCTGCTGCGGGTTACCCGTTTGCACGTGTTACGCCGCGCGGCGATCGTAACTTCCAGAACAACACGATCGGCGTCTCCTATCTGGTCGACCAGGGCGAGCGCGCCTATGTCGAGCGTATCGAGATCCGTGGCAACACCCGTACGCGTGACTACGTCATTCGTCGCGAGTTCGATATCAGCGAAGGCGACGCCTTCAACCAGACCATGATCACGCGCGCCAAGCGTCGTCTCGAGGCTCTGGGCTATTTCGGCAAGGTCAATATCTCGACCACGCAGGGCACGTCTGCCGACCGCGTCATCATCATCGTTGATGTTGAAGACCAGTCGACCGGTTCGTTCGGTATCGGCGTCGGTTACTCGCCGAGCAGCGACAGCGCCATCCTCGAAGCTTCGATCGAAGAAAAGAACTTCCTCGGCCGCGGCCAGTACATCCGCGTTGCAGTCGGTGGCGGTCTCGATGATGCCCGTACCTACTCGCTGTCCTTCACCGAGCCCTATTTCCTCGGTTATCGTCTGGCTGCCGGTTTCGATGTCTTCAAGAGCCAGTCTTCTTCCGAAGACTACTATGACTACAACGAGCAGGGCTTCACGCTGCGCGTAACGGCGCCGATCACCGAAGATCTGGCGACGACGTTCCGCTACACCTACAAGGAAATCAATTACGACGGTAACGACGATTACCTGAGCAATGGTAACCTTTCCCAGCCGTATATCGACATGATCCAGCATGGCGATTACCTGCAGTCTTCGATCTCGCAGACGCTGACCTACAACACGGTCGACAGCATGACCCTTCCGCGCGAAGGCATCTATGCGACGGTGACGCATGAATATGCGGGTCTCGGTGGCGATTCCGAATTCTACAAGATCTATGGTCGTGCCCGTTACTTTACGCTCCTGTCTGACGAAGCCGATATCATCGGTCAGATCGGTGTCGGTGCAGGTCACGTCGTAGCGACCGGCGATAAGCTGAACATTTTCGATCAGTTCACCTTCGGCGGCAAGCAGGTTCGTGGTTTCGAAAACAACGGTCTCGGCCCGCGTATGCCGAACGGCGATGCTCTCGGCGGCACGACCTACTTCAACGCCTCGGCGGAAGTCAGTATCCCGGCTCCGGGCCTGCCTGAAGACTTTGGTCTCCGTCTGAACGCGTTTGCTGATGCTGGCGTGCTTTACGGAAACGACGTGCCGGCTGTTGGTGTACGTGATGACAATTCCATCCGTGCATCGGTTGGTGCAGGTGTGACCTGGGCTTCGCCCTTCGGTGCTCTGCGCGTCGATTACGCCGTGCCGGTTGCCAAGGAAGACTACGACGAAGTCCAGGAATTCCGCTTCAGCATGGCCAACCAGTTCTGATCCTTTTGGTCCAGAACGACCACAAAAAATGTTCTGGAGCTTTGGCTGATGGACGATAATCGTTTCTTTCCGCCCCATGAGGGGGTGAGCTTGAAAGAGCTCGCCCGCCACTTGGGGGCGGAGCTTTTGGATGAGACGGTCGGCGATACGCTGATCCGTTCGGTTTCTCCGGTGTCGCGTGCCAAGGCTGGCGACATTTGTTACATCCTTTCCCGCAAGAACAAGGCAGAACTCGAAACCTGCCAGGCCTCTGCGATCCTGTGTGATGCCGGATTGCGGTCTGCCGTTCCCGATCATATCCCGGTGCTTTTGACCCGCACGCCGCATTCTGCATTTGCAGCTGCGGGCGCGTTGCTGCACCCGGAAGGCTTGCGTCCTTCTGCGATCACGTCGGAACCGGCCGGCATTTCTCCCGCAGCTTACGTCGATCCGACGGCGCGTCTGGAAGACGGTGTGCATGTCGAGCCTATGGCCGTCATCGGCGCCGGTGTCGAAATCGGGTCAGGCACGCGGATCGGCGCAGGTGCGGTGATCGGCGCCAATGTCACGATCGGTCGTGATTGCACCATTGCTGCCGGCGCATCCATCGTCGCCTCGATGATCGGCAACGGCGTGATCATCCATAATGGTGCCCGGCTTGGCCAGGACGGTTTCGGTTATGCGCCGGGGCCGCGCGGCTTCATGAAGATCGTGCAGGTCGGCCGCGTTATCATTCAGGACAATGTCGAGATCGGCGCGAATACCACGATCGACCGTGGTGCGATGGATGATACCGTGATCGGCGAGGGCACAAAGATCGACAATCTGGTGCAGATTGCCCACAACGTGCGCATCGGGCGTCATTGCGGCCTTGCCTCGGGAACCGGTATTGCCGGCTCGACGACGATAGGCGACGGTGTGATGATCGGCGGTGCTTCGGGTATCAACGGTCACATTACAATCGGTGACGGTGTGCAGATCGCTGCCATGAGTGGCGTTGTCGGCGATATTCCGCCGAAGGCCAAATATGGTGGTATTCCGGCGCGACCAATGCCCGATTTCCTGAGAGATATTGCAGAAATAATGATGCGCTCCGATGAGCGCTCCAAGAAAAGAGGAGACCGGAATGGCTGAGGGCAACACGACCCTGGCGTCGGCAGACATCCAGCAGATCATGAAGCTCTTGCCGCACCGCTACCCTTTCCTGCTGGTGGACAAGATCATCGAGATCGACGGCGACAATTCCGCCATCGGCATCAAGAATGTCACCGCCAATGAGCCGCATTTTACCGGACATTTTCCGGAACAGCCGATCATGCCGGGCGTTCTGCTCGTGGAAGGCATGGCCCAGACGGCCGGTGCCATCTGCGCGCTGAAGGAAGGCGAGGGCGGCAATCTGGTCTACTTCATGACCATCGATAACGCACGTTTCCGCAAGCCGGTCGTGCCGGGTGACCGCGTCGAGTTCCATGTGACCAAGCAGAAACAGCGTGGCAACATCTGGAAGTTCCACTGCGATGCCAAGGTAGACGGCGCTGTCGTCGCAGAAGCAGATATCGGCGCGATGATCCGTCGTAAGGACGCGTAATGAGCACGATAGCAGCAAGCGCACGCATCCATCCGATGGCAGTTGTCGAGGATGGTGCGGTCATCGGTGAAAACGTTTCGATTGGTCCGTTTTGCCGGGTCGGTCCAAAAGTCGTGCTCGGCGATGATGTTGAACTCGTCTCCAACGCCGTTGTGACCGGCCGCACCAAGATCGGCCGCGGTTCGCGTATCTTCCCGATGGCCGTTATTGGCGGCGATCCGCAGAGCGTGCATCATGCCGGTGAGGAAACGACGCTTTTCATCGGTGAGAATTGCACCATGCGTGAAGGCGTGACGATGAACACCGGTACGGCAGAAGGCGGCGGCACGACTGTTGTCGGCGATCGCTGCCTGTTGCTTGCCAATTCGCATGTCGCCCATGACTGCATTCTCGGCAATGACATCATCATGTCGAACAATGTCATGCTGGCCGGCCATGTGAAGGTTGCCGATCGCGTCATTCTCGGTGGTGGATCTGCCGTGCACCAGTTCAGCCGTATCGGTCGTCAGGCCTTCATTGGCGGCCTGTCTGCCGTGAACTACGACGTCATCCCTTATGGCATGTTGAACGGTAATCCCGGCCTTCTCGGTGGCCTCAACGTCGTCGGCATGACGCGCGCCGGTATCGAACGGGCGACGATCCACAAGGTGCGTCGCGCCTTCAAGGATATTTTCGAAGGCGAAGGCAATATCCGCACCAATGCCGCGGCTCTGCGCGACGATTATCTGGATTGCCCGGAAGTTCTGGAAATCCTCGACTTCATCGGCGCCGATAGCGATCGTGCGATTTCCTCGCCGCATCGTGGCAAGGCCTGATCCCTTGGCCGGCGCTCCGGCAGAACATTCGAAAGGCCGCTTGGCGATCATCGCCGGAAGCGGCCTTTTGCCGTTATATGTGGCCGAAGCTGCCCGTCGGGCCGGTGAAAACCCGCTGATCGTTCCGCTGAAAAATGAAGCGGATCGTGATTTCTCCGCTTTCGAATGCGTGGTGGCGAGTGTCGGTGATCTTGCGACCATCGAAAAGGCTGTGCGTGAGCGTGGTATTGGCCGGGTCGTGATGTCCGGCGGCGTTTCTCGCAGGCCGGAATGGCGCGAGATCCATCCCACATGGCGCACGATCCGCAAAATGCCGTCTGTGGTGCGCACGCTGCTGGCCGGCGGCGACGACACCGTTTTACAGATGGTGATCCGCCTGTTCGAGGCGATGGGCTGCGAGGTCATGGGTGTGCACCAGATCGCGCCGGACCTTCTGGCAACGGTCGGCCCGCTCGGCCGTATTTCTCCGTCCGACGACGACCTGCGTGATATCCGCAAGGCCGGAGCCGCGGCGCGGTTGCTCGGCGAGCTTGATGTCGGCCAGGGTTCGGTCAGCGTCGGCGGCCGCATCGTTGCTTTGGAAGGTGTCGAAGGTACGGATGCTATGCTTCAGCGTGTGGCCGCCCTTCGTGCTGCGGGCCGCGTTTCGGCGCGCCGCAAGGGCGTGCTGGTAAAGCTTTGCAAACCGCAGCAGGATATCCGCGCCGACCTGCCGACCATCGGTCCTTCGACGGTTCGCAATGCGGTTGCCGCAGGCCTTGCCGGTATTGCCGTGCAGGCCGGCCACGCGCTGGTCCTCGACCGCGAGGAGATGATTGCGCTGGCGGATGCCGAGGGCATTTTTGTCTGCGGTATCGATGCAGGCTTGCCGAATGAGGGATTGTCATGAGTGAGCGCTCCCTCAAAATCGCCGTGGTCGCCGGCGAGGTATCAGGTGATCTGCTCGGTGGCGATCTGATCGCGGCGCTGAAGGCAAGAACCGGCGGCCATTTGGAACTGGTCGGCGTCGGCGGTGATGCGCTGGAAGGCCAAGGTCTGCACTCGCTGTTCGATTTCTCCGAACTCTCGATCATGGGAATAACCCAGGTTCTGGCGCGTCTTCCAGGCCTGATCCGCCGGATCGGCCAGACGGCGGATGCCATCATCGCCGCAAAACCGGATGTGCTGATCATCATCGACAGCCCGGATTTTACCCATCGGGTGGCGAAGAAGGTGAGGGCGGCTTTGCCCGATCTGCCGGTGGTCAACTATGTCTGCCCCAGTGTCTGGGCGTGGAAGGAATACCGCGCCAAGGCGATGCTGCCTTATGTGGATCGGGTTCTCGCCGTGCTGCCCTTCGAACCCGAGGCCATGCGCCGTCTGGATGGACCGCGCACCGATTTTGTCGGCCATCGCCTGACGGCTGATGCAGATATTCTGCGCGTGCGCGAATTGCGGGCACAGCGGCCGCTTAAAAATGCAGGCGATGCGAAAACGATCCTGCTCTTGCCGGGATCGCGCGGCGCCGAGATCAAGGCGTTGCTGCCGATCTTTGGTGAGGTGATGCAGGAGTTTGTGCGCCGCAACGGGCCGACACGTTTCATCCTGCCGACGGTCAAACGCCGCGAAGCTCTGGTGCAGGAGATCGTTGCGGGTTTCGAGAACAGACCCGAGATCGTGGTTGATCAGACGGGTAAGTGGGCCGCTTTTGCGCAAGCGGATGCGGCAATCGCAGCGTCGGGC
Source organism: Neorhizobium sp. JUb45 (assembly GCF_004343585.1). Lineage (GTDB taxonomy): Bacteria > Pseudomonadota > Alphaproteobacteria > Rhizobiales > Rhizobiaceae > Neorhizobium. Next base: position 1,013,397 of record NZ_SLYW01000002.1, read on the forward strand.
ACCGTCATTCTCGAACTGGCCCTGGCAACGGTACCGGTCGTCTCGGCCTACAAGGCCGACTGGCTGATTACCATGATGGCCAAGCGCATCAAGATATGGTCCGGCGCGCTGCCCAACCTCATTGCCGACCGTGTTGTGGTGCCTGAATATATCAATGAAGTCGTGCGTCCCGGCGCGCTCTGCCGTTGGGCGGAGCAGCTTTCGTATGACAGCGGCCCGCGCCGCGCCATGCTCGAAGGTTTCGATCTGACCTGGAAAAATCTCACCGTACCGGTGCCACCGGGTGAGGCTGCGGCAGCCATCGTGCTCGATCTCCTGGACAATAAAAAACCCGGCCATTGACCGGGTTTTTCTTTGTCTGATGTTTCTTAGCTTAGCGCTTGGAAACCGGAACGTAATCGCGCTGCGGTTCGCCGGTGTAAAGCTGGCGCGGGCGACCGATACGCTGCTGCGGATCTTCGATCATTTCGGCCCACTGGGCGATCCAGCCGACGGTGCGGGCCAGCGCGAAGAGCACGGTGAACATCGTGGTCGGGAAACCCATCGCCTTCAGCGTGATGCCCGAATAGAAATCGATGTTCGGATAGAGCTTCTTCTCGATGAAATAAGGATCGGTAAGAGCGATCTTTTCCAGCTCCATGGCGACCTGCAGAAGCGGATCGTCCTTGTGGCCGAGTTCGGCGAGAACTTCATGCGTGGTCTTCTGCATGATTTTCGCGCGCGGATCGTAGTTCTTGTAGACGCGGTGACCAAAGCCCATCAGGCGGAACGGATCGTTCTTGTCCTTTGCGCGGGCGATATATTCCGGAATACGGTCAACCGTGCCGATTTCCTGCAGCATGTTGAGCGCCGCTTCATTGGCGCCGCCATGAGCGGGGCCCCAGAGGCAGGCAATGCCGGCGGCGATACAGGCAAACGGGTTGGCACCCGACGAGCCGGCGAGGCGCACGGTCGAGGTCGAGGCGTTCTGCTCGTGATCCGCGTGCAGAATGAAGATGCGGTCCATGGCGCGGGCCAGAACCGGGTTCACCTTGTATTCTTCACACGGCACGGCAAAGCACATGCGCAGGAAGTTCGACGAATAGTCGAGATCGTTCTGCGGATAAACGAACGGCTGGCCGATATGGTACTTGTAGGCCATCGCCGCGATCGTCGGCATCTTTGCGATCATGCGCAGCGACGCAACCATGCGCTGGTGCGGATCGGTGATGTCGGTCGAGTCGTGATAGAAAGCCGACAGTGCACCAACGGTGCCGACCATGACGGCCATCGGATGGGCGTCACGACGGAAGCCGCTGAAGAACTTGTTCATCTGCTCGTGCACCATGGTGTGGTGCGTTACGCGATGATCGAAATCCTTCTTCTGTGCTGCAGTCGGCAGATCGCCGTACAGCAGCAGATAGCAGGTTTCCAGGAAGTCGCCGTGCTCGGCCAGCTGCTCGATCGGGTAACCGCGATGCAGAAGAACGCCGTTGTCGCCATCGATATAGGTGATCTTGGATTCGCACGATGCAGTGGAGGTGAAGCCGGGGTCGTAGGTAAAGGCGCCGGTGTTCTTGTACAGCGCGCCGATGTCTATCACGTCAGGGCCGATAGTGCCCTTCTTGACCGGCATCTCTACTTTTTTATCGCCAAGAACGATGTTTGCGCTCGTATCCGTCATATAATCCTCCGAAATAGGCGGAAATGGCGCTGGAGAAGCGCCAAAAGAAAAGAAGCGTCCTGATTAGCTATATGATCCGGCGCTCGCTGCCAAGCGCCTGTGGGCGGTATTTGTGCAATGCGAAAATTAACTAGGCAAACGACCTATAATAGCGGCAATCTGGGGTTTATATTTTCACATTTCCGATCTCGTCGTTCAGCCACTGCGCAGGAGGCTTGGGCCAGTCTGATCGGCTGGAAAGTGGCGTGACAGACATGTCTGCCGATTGACCTGAGAGTACCGAAAATGCAATCCTAAGTCGTGTTCGCTTGAATTTCATTTGGGAGGGCTGGATGTCGACGGAGACGATGCAGCAGTCGGCAAATCAGCCGAATTTGCCCTGCCAAAACGCTCTGCCGGACAGCTCGGAAACTCAGATATTGGCCGTGAAAGACTCAGTCCATGCGTCTCTGACGCAGACTGGCAATAGGCCGTATGGTCGCAGCCCGCTCCAGAGGGTTGCCGCAGGCGTCTCGTCCCTCTCAAGGTTCAGGCCGGGTGGCGCCGCTCCGGCCGCGCATCGTCCCTCATATGGCCTCGCCGCACGCCTGCTGAGCGCCTGGGCGCGTATGCAGTCCGCCACGATCGGGATGATAGCCGAGGAGCAGGCACACGGTCATGCCTTTCTGGCTCTGCCTGTTCTGATTGGCCTCGGGGCAGCCATATGGTTTGCGATGCCTTCCGAGCCTTCGGCGGGGCTTTTATCCGTGGCGTTTCTGTTCAGCCTGGGGTTCGCGTTTATCCTTCGAGGCACGTACGGCCGCTTTCGTTCCGTCGTGCTGATCGCTGTTCTGCTGACCGCGGGCATGTTGCTGGCGGCTTTTCAGGACTGGCGACGCTCCACCGTCGTTCTGGATCAGCCGGTCACGACGGTGGTGACGGGTGTCGTCGAAATGCGCGAACCCAGTGGCGAGGGGCGCTGGCGGTATGTGCTGGCGCTCGAAAGCACGGCGTCGCCGCAGCTTCGTCGGCCGCCGACACGCATCACGCTGTTGTCGCGAACGCGCCAGCCTGCTTTCGACATCGGAGACCGGATTGGCGGGCGGGCGCGGATATCGCCGCCTTCCGGACCGGCGTTGCCCGGCCTCGTCGATTTCGCCTTTTCCTCCTATTACGACGGCATAGGCGCGATCGGCTTTTTCTACGGTGCCCCCACGCTGATGAGTGGACCGGTTGCCGAGACCTGGGCGCAAACACTTGAGCGAACCGTCTTTGCATGGCGCAGCGCGATCGCCTCGCGCATCCGCGCAACCGTGCCCGGTGATCCCGGCGCGTTTGCCGCCGCCATCGTCACCGACGAACGGCGAGCGATTTCCGATGAAACGACCGAGGCTTTGCGCGTGTCGGGCCTTGCCCATATCGTTGCCATATCCGGTCTGAACATGGCGCTGGCGGCGGGCATCTTTTTTATCGGCATGCGCAGTCTGCTTGCGCTTCTGCCAGGATTTGCCCAGGCCTTTCCGGTGAAGAAACTGGCCGCGGCCGCGGCGCTGTTGATGGCAACCGGCTATTACCTGACTTCGGGCTTCGGTGTATCGGCAGAGCGCGCCTACATCATGATGGCGATCATGCTGGCCGCCGTGTTTTTCGATCGCCCATCGATCAGCCTGCGCAATGTGGCGTTGGCGGCGCTTGTCGTTCTTGTCGTCTCACCCTCGGAGATATTGGGGCCGAGTTTTCAGATGTCTTTTGCGGCAACGGTGGCGCTGGTCGCAGGTTATTCTGCATGGAGCAGGCGCGGGGCGGCGCAAGACGGCGAAACGCCATGGCGACCCGCGGCACTCAAGCCCGTTCTGGCGATCGGGCATCTGGCCGGCGGGGTTTTCGCCACATCGCTGATCGGCGGTCTGTCGACGGCTATCTTTTCCATCGACCATTTTCACCGGATATCGACCTATGGACTGGCGGCGAACCTGGCCGCCATGCCGTTGGTCTCCTTCATCGTCATGCCCTTCGGCCTGATCGGTATGCTGTTGATGCCATTTGGCCTCGACGGCTTTTTCCTGAAGGTGATGGGCGTCGGGCTGGAGGGCGTTATCGTTGTCGCCAAGATGGTTGCGACCTGGGGAGGTGATGTTGCCATCGGGCGCCAACCGTCGTGGTTTCTGCCCGTCGCCACAGCCGGTTTTCTGATGCTGACCTTGCTGCGCACACGCCTTCATCTGCTGGGTTTGCCGCTTCTGGCACTGGCCATCTTTCTGTCATGGCGGGTGGCGCATGATCCGCCGCCGGATTTTCTGGTTTCCGAAGATGGAAGCCTTGCCGCCTTGCTGGGCAATAAGCAGGTCGCGACCAATCGCGCGCGTCCGCCCGGTTTCATTTATTCGCAGTGGCGCCACGCATTGTCATTGCCCCAGCCTGCGGCGCCGACATTGCTGGACACGCCATCGCCGAAAAACGGTACAACGACATCGGCAGAGGTTGCGGTGCTGCTGCCGAATGGAGCGGCCGTTCCAAAAACTGCGGATGGATTGAGGTCAGTCTCGACGAGCATGGGAGGAGAGCAGCAGGCCACCGCACTGCGAGAGGCCAACGCACCGAAAGAACGAGCGACATCACGACGACCGCCCCTCACGCCCGAAGAAGTATTTCAAGCGCGGCAGGCGATGCAAAAGGCTCTGCGCGAAAGTGTCTTGGATACATTCGTCTGCGCAGGCCGGTCATGGTGTGTCGCAAGAACAACCAGCGGCCCGGCGGTCGCTGTGGTGGAAGATGCCCGCTTTGCCGGGCCTGCCTGCGATGTCGCGCAAATGGTTGTTGCGGCACGTGCCCGTTTTGATCGCTGTCGTTCGGGCGCATTGATGATCAACGGCGAGGCGTTACGCAGAACAGGAGCATTGGAAATCCGCTTCAACGGAAATTCTGATCCCAAACAATGGTCGATCGCCGCCGCCATGGTCGGCGCCGATCGCTCCTGGACGCGTCACCGCGACTATGACTGGCGGCGCAATCTTTTTGATCCGACACTGCCGGAGCCGCTGCGCTTTTTGAGCGGCAAGGCAGGTATCAGTGGTAACGGCGAATGAGGCCGACGAGCTTGCCCTGCACCTTGACGCGTTCCTGCGGGAAAATGCGGGTCTCATAGGCCGGGTTGGCCGCTTCGAGCGCGATCGATGCGCCCTTGCGGCGGAAACGCTTGAGCGTCGCTTCCTCGTCGTCGACCAGCGCCACGATGATATCGCCCGGCATTGCCGTGCTGCCGTTGCGGATGATGACCGTATCGCCATCCAGAATGCCGGCCTCGATCATCGAATCACCACGCACTTCCAGTGCATAATGCTCACCGCTGCCCAGCATTTCCGGTGGCACGGCAATTTCATGCGTCGTGTTCTGGATCGCCGAGATCGGCACGCCGGCCGCAATGCGGCCCATGACCGGCACGGTTGTTGCGGGCATACTGTCATTGGCAACAGGCGGCGGTGTCACCTGACGCACGGGCTGCGTCTTGCCGAGGCTGCCTTCGATGACGCTCGGTGCAAACGGTTTGCGCGGCTGCAGGCTTGCATTGTAGGCGTCCGGCAGCTTGATGACTTCCAGTGCGCGGGCACGGTTCGGCAAACGGCGGATGAAACCGCGTTCTTCAAGCGCAGTGATCAGGCGATGGATGCCTGATTTGGATGCCAGATCCAGCGCATCCTTCATCTCGTCGAACGATGGAGGGACGCCGGATTCCTTCATTCGTTCGTGAATGAACAGAAGCAGTTCCTGCTGTTTGCGCGTGAGCATGGCGGGTCCTCAAAGGTGAAACAAATCCAGAACGGACACTATATGTTCCATGTGTGTTCTGCAAGTGGCGAAAAATGGTAGTTGCGCGGAACGAACAGTGCTGCGGCTGGTCTTGATCGTGCAGCCGGAAAGATCGATCACTAAGACAATCAACGCTTGGAAATGGGCTGCCATGTTCACGATCGATCATCTCGTCCTGCCGACCATGTCGCTTGATGGCGCCCGCCGCCGATTGAAAGCACTGGGCTTCACCGTGGCTGCAGATGCCGCCCATCCCTTCGGGACGGGAAATGCCTGTGTTTTCATGGGTGACGGTACTTATCTCGAGCCGCTTTCCATAGTGGATCAGGCTGCCTATGATCAGGCATTCGCCGATGGAAACGTGTTTGTCCGGCAGGATGGTGAGTTTCGCACTCCTGCAGGTGAGGAGGGACTGTCCGCCATGGCGCTGGCAACCGACGATGCGCAGGCGGATGATGCCCGGTTTGTCGAGGCCGGGGTCTCTGCCGGCAAGATGCTGGAATTTTCGAGATTTGCCAAATTGCCGGACGGGACCGAAAAACTGGCCCGTTTTCGGCTGGCCTTTGCGGCGCGGAGTGACGCTGATTCTTTCGGCGTCTTCACATGCCAGCGGCTCGATCCCCTGCCGGCAGATCGATCGGCGCTGGAACGTCATGAAAATGGTGTCGCGGCTTTGTCCCAGGTTGTTCTGCTGGCGGGGAATACGCAGGAAGACGTCGAGCGGATTGGGACCGTGCTTGATGCAAGCGCTGAAAAATTCGATTTCGGTGATCACAGGTTTGCCGCAAGCAATGCGGTTTTAAGGCTCGTTGACGCCAAAACCTTTGCCGACACGTTTTCTTCCGCAGGCGATGCGGCGTCATTGTCGCGAACCGGTCTTGGCCGTGCCGCGGTGATATTCCGTGTTCCCGATCTTGCCGTGACACGGGCGGTGCTTGCTGCTAATGACGTCGCATTCATGGATAAGGGCAGTCGCATCGTGGTTGCCCCGGCGCCCGGACAGGGTGCCGTATTTGCTTTCGAGGAGTGATCATGGCTGTCAGCGCCAAGGCCGAAGTAACCGTCGGCGAGGGGGCCAAGCAGGTCCTTTTTTCCAACAGCAAGAAACTCTCCCTGATTGCCGGCCCCTGCCAGATGGAAAGCCGCGATCATGCCTTCATGATCGCCGGCACTCTGTCTGAGCTTTGCGGCAAGCTCGGCATCGGCCTGGTGTACAAATCCTCCTTCGACAAGGCGAACCGCACCTCGATCGCCGGCAAACGCGGCATCGGGCTTGATACCGCGATGGAGATCTTTGCCGATCTCAAGAAGGAGTTCGGTTTTCCGGTTCTCACCGACATCCACACCGAAGAGCAGTGCGCAGTCGTCGCCGAGACGGTGGATATCCTGCAGATTCCGGCCTTCCTGTCGCGCCAGACCGATCTTCTGGTGGCTGCCGCCAAGACCGGCCGCGCCATCAACGTCAAGAAGGGCCAGTTTCTGGCGCCCTGGGACATGAAGAACGTCCAGGCTAAATTCACGGAAAGCGGCAACGGCAACGTGCTGCTGTGCGAGCGAGGCGCCTCGTTCGGCTATAATACGCTGGTGTCCGACATGCGCTCGCTGCCGATCATGGCGTCGCTTGGTTCGCCGGTCGTCTTCGACGCTACCCACTCGGTACAGCAGCCGGGCGGGCAGGGTGGCTCGAGCGGCGGTCAGCGTGAGTTCGTTGAGACTCTGGCGCGCGCAGCGGTGGCTGTCGGTGTCGCCGGCGTCTTCATCGAGACTCATGAGGATCCGGACAATGCGCCATCGGATGGCCCGAACATGGTGCATTTGAAGGACATGCCAAAGCTGCTGGAAAAGCTTTTGGCATTCGATGCCATTGCCAAGGCTGCGTGATAAAGCCTGTGTGACAAATTGCGCTTTTGATCACCGTCAAGGAACCAAAAGTGCCTGCACTGTAATTGCCGTGTCATTGATTGTGAGCCATTTTCAGTGACCGCTTGAAGCCCGTCAACCTGAGGAGAGACCCTTGACTGCCATTACCGATATCATTGCCCGCGAAATCCTCGACAGCCGCGGTAACCCAACCGTTGAGGTCGACGTCTATCTCGAAGACGGCACGATGGGCCGTGCAGCCGTTCCGTCGGGCGCCTCGACCGGCGCGCACGAAGCCGTCGAGCTTCGCGATGGCGGCAAGCGTTATGGCGGCAAGGGTGTTCTGAAGGCCGTTGAAGCCGTCAACACGGAAATCTTCGATGCCATCGGCGGTTTCGATGCCGAAAGCCAGATCCACATCGACAAGACCATGATCGCGCTGGACGGCACGCCGAACAAGTCGCGTCTCGGTGCCAACGCCATCCTCGGCGTGTCGCTCGCTGTCGCCAAGGCTGCTGCCGAATCGTCCGGTCTGCCGCTTTACCGTTACATCGGTGGTGCAGCCGCTCACGTCCTGCCGGTTCCGATGATGAACATCATCAACGGCGGCGCGCATGCCGACAACCCGATCGATTTCCAGGAATTCATGATCATGCCGGTCGGCGCGGAATCGCTTTCCGAAGCCGTTCGCATCGGTTCGGAAATTTTTCACGTCCTCAAGAATGAACTGGGCGCACAGGGCCACAACACCAACGTTGGTGACGAAGGCGGTTTCGCTCCGGGCCTGAAGAGCGCGCCGGAAGCCCTCGACTTCATCATGAAGTCGGTCGAAAAGGCCGGTTACAAGCCGGGCGACGACGTATTCCTCGGCCTCGATTGCGCTTCGACCGAATTCTTCAAGAACGGCAAATACGAGATGGAAGGCGAAGGCCGCGCGCTCGAGCCGGAAGCCATGGCTGACTATCTGGCCGAACTGGCTGCAAAATACCCGATCATCTCGATCGAGGACGGTATGGCTGAAGACGACTGGGCTGGCTGGAAATACCTGACCGACAAGATCGGCGACAAGGTTCAGCTGGTCGGCGACGATCTGTTCGTCACCAACTCGGCTCGCCTGCGCGACGGTATCAAGATGGGCACTGCCAACTCGATCCTCGTGAAGGTCAACCAGATCGGCTCGCTGACGGAAACGCTCGACGCCGTCGAGACCGCTCACAAGGCACGTTACACCGCCGTCATGTCGCACCGCTCGGGCGAAACCGAAGACTCTACGATCGCCGATCTCGCTGTTGCCACCAACTGCGGTCAGATCAAGACCGGCTCGCTGTCGCGTTCCGACCGTCTTGCCAAGTACAACCAGCTGATCCGTATCGAGGAAATGCTCGGCCCGCAGGCTGTTTATGCCGGTCGTTCGATCCTTAAGGCTTAAAAGGCCGGTCGGCTCTGCTGAGGGCTGATTTCATACTTCAAGGCCCGTGCCGCAAGGCGCGGGCTTTTTCGTATCTGCAGCGTCGGCGATATGGTCAACGATTGCTTAAACAAGTTCTGCGAACCTGCGACTCGTTTATTGCGTGACGGGATTTCGGAACGAGCATGTGGACCAAACATCACAAACAGAGAAAACTGGGCCGATTTGTCCTTCCGGCCATCACCGTCGCTTTTCTTTCCTATTTCGGTTATCATTCCGTCCATGGTGATCTCGGGTTGATCGCAACGGAGGAATTCGAGCGCCAGCGCGTGCTGCGCGCAGACGACCTTGCCAAGCTGACTGAAAAACGTCAGGCGCTCGAGCGCCAGGTCGCGTTGCTCAGTGATGGCTCCATGGAGCGGGATATGCTCGACGAGACGGCGCGTTACCAGCTGAATGTCTCGCGCACGGACGAGATTGTCATTTTTAACGGCAGTCGCTAACTTAACCTGATTTGAGTTAATCTCGATTTTTCTTGATAAATCATAGGTTTATCAAGCATGTGAGCCATGCAAATATGGCATTGCTGGGGCGTGCTTTTGTCCCTATGTTACGCCTCGAAACCGGGACGCGCCACATTGGCTTGGGCGGGCCCTACTTCGATAAGCGCAGTACATAGGGAGGGATTGATGGCGCCTGCTAAAACCGCGTCTACATCCGGCCGCAGATCCGCGGCAAAGTCTGCAACCAAGAACGTTTCCAAGGAATTTACCGGCAAGAACACGCCGGATTTCGGCAAGGAAGACGAGCTTCACGCCTATCGTGAAATGCTGCTCATCCGCCGTTTTGAAGAAAAGGCCGGCCAGCTTTACGGCATGGGCTTTATCGGCGGCTTCTGCCACCTCTATATCGGCCAGGAAGCTGTCGTAGTCGGCATGCAGATGGCCCAGAAGGAAGGTGATCAGGTTATCACCGCCTATCGTGACCATGGTCACATGCTCGCAGCCGGCATGACCGCGCGCGGCGTCATGGCCGAGTTGACCGGACGCCAGGGTGGTTATTCCCGCGGCAAGGGCGGCTCGATGCACATGTTCTCGAAAGAGAAGCATTTTTACGGCGGTCACGGCATCGTCGGTGCGCAGGTTTCGCTCGGTACCGGTCTCGCTTTTGCGAACTCCTATCGCGGCAATGACTCTGTTTCGGTCGCCTATTTCGGTGACGGCGCTGCCAACCAGGGTCAGGTCTACGAGAGCTTCAACATGGCTGCTCTCTGGAAACTGCCGATCATCTATATCGTCGAGAACAACCGTTACGCCATGGGTACCTCGACCGCCCGTGCAACGGCGCAGTCGAACTACTCGCTGCGCGGCTCCGGCTTCGGCATTCCCGGCATCCAGGTGGATGGCATGGATGTGCGTGCCGTCAAGGCTGCCGGTGAAGAGGCGCTCGCCCATTGCCGCGCCGGCAAGGGTCCGATCATTCTCGAAATGCTGACCTATCGTTACCGTGGTCACTCGATGTCCGACCCGGCCAAGTACCGCACGAAGGAAGAAGTGCAGAAGATGCGCTCCGAGCAGGATCCGATCGAACAGGTCCGTCTGCGCGTGCTCGAAAACGGCTGGGCCACCGAAGAAGACCTGAAGGTGATCGACAAGGATATCCGTGACGTCGTCTCGGATAGTGCCGACTTCGCCCAGAACGATCCCGAGCCGGATGCGTCCGAGCTCTACACCGACATTCTGCTGTGATCGCGGGGAGGGAACTATAATGCCAATCGATATCCTGATGCCCGCGCTTTCTCCGACCATGGAGGAGGGCACGCTCTCCAAGTGGCTGAAGAACGAAGGTGACACCGTCAAGTCCGGCGACGTGATCGCTGAAATCGAAACCGACAAGGCAACCATGGAAGTGGAAGCCGTCGATGAAGGTGTGATCGGCAAGTTGCTGGTCGCTGCCGGCACCGAAAACGTCAAGGTCAACACCAAGATCGCCGTGCTTCTGGCCGATGGCGAGAGCGCCGATGCCGTTTCGGCTGAAGCACCGAAGGCCGATGCCGAAACGCCGGCTGCTGCCTCTGATGCGGCTGCCGGCAAGGCTCGCGAAGCCTCCGAGGAAACACCGACTGCCGCCAAGGTTCCGGCGCAGCCGAAGATCGAGGTTGCAGCTGATCCGGACATTCCGGCCGGCACGGAAATGGTCTCCACCACGGTGCGTGAAGCACTGCGCGATGCCATGGCCGAAGAAATGCGTCGCGATGGCGACGTGTTCGTCATGGGTGAAGAAGTCGCCGAATACCAGGGCGCCTACAAGATCACTCAGGGCCTGCTGCAGGAATTCGGCGCGCGCCGCGTTATCGACACCCCGATCACCGAGCACGGTTTTGCCGGCGTCGGCGTCGGTGCTGCGATGTCGGGCCTGAAGCCGATCGTCGAGTTCATGACCTTCAACTTCGCCATGCAGGCGATCGACCAGATCATCAACTCTGCTGCCAAGACGCTCTACATGTCCGGCGGCCAGATGGGTGCGCCGATCGTGTTCCGTGGTCCGAACGGCGCTGCCGCCCGCGTTGGCGCCCAGCACAGCCAGGACTATTCGGCATGGTACAGCCAGATCCCGGGCCTCAAGGTCGTCATGCCGTATACGGCTGCCGACGCCAAGGGCCTGCTCAAGGCCGCCATCCGTGATCCGAACCCGGTCGTCTTCCTCGAGAACGAAATCCTCTATGGTCAGCATTTCGATGTGCCGAAGCTGGATGACTTTGTTCTGCCGATCGGCAAGGCGCGCATCCACCGCAAGGGCAAGGATGTCACCATCGTTTCCTTCGGTATCGGCATGACCTACGCGGTCAAGGCTGTTGCCGAACTCGAAAAGGAAGGCATCGATGTCGAACTGATCGATCTGCGCACGCTGCGCCCGATGGATCTTCCGACCGTCATCGAATCCGTCAAGAAGACGGGTCGCCTCGTCACCGTCGAGGAAGGTTACCCGCAGAACTCGGTCGGCACGGAAATCGCCACCCGCGTCATGCAGCAGGCCTTCGATTATCTCGATGCGCCGGTTCTGACGATCGCCGGCAAGGACGTTCCGATGCCGTACGCTGCCAACCTTGAAAAGCTGGCCTTGCCGAATGTCGATGAAGTCATTCAGGCGGTGAAGACCGTCTGCTACAAGTAAGGAAGGGTGATACGATGCCTATCAACATCACCATGCCTGCCCTTTCTCCGACCATGGAAGAGGGTAACCTCGCCAAGTGGCTGGTCAAGGAAGGCGACAAGGTCAAGTCCGGCGATGTGATCGCCGAGATCGAAACCGACAAGGCAACGATGGAAGTGGAAGCCGTGGACGAGGGCGTGATCGCCAAGATCGTTGTCCCGGCCGGCACCGAAGCGGTCAAGGTCAACGCCCTGATCGCCATCATCGCTGAAGAAGGCGAAGACGTTGCGGCCGCTGCCGCAGGTGCGGGTTCGTCCGCACCTGCGGCAGAAGCTGCTCCGGCTGAAAAGGCTGCAGACGCTCCGAAGGCCGAAAAGCCGGTGACCGATGCTGCTCCGGCACCGTCGACACCTGCACCGGTTGCTGCAGATGGCAAGCGCGTCTTCTCGTCGCCGCTTGCCCGTCGCCTGGCCAAGGAAGCCGGTCTCGACCTGTCTGCCGTCACCGGCACCGGCCCGCATGGCCGTGTCGTCAAGGCCGATATCGAGAAGGCTGCTGCCGGTGGTACGGCGAAGGCCGCTCCGGCGACTGCGTCTCAGGCTTCGGCCCCTGCCGCTGCCAAGGGTCCTTCGGACGACAACGTGCTGAAGCTGTTTGCGGAAGGTTCCTACGAACTGCTGCCGCATGACGGCATGCGCAAGACGATCGCCGCACGCCTCACCGAGTCGACCCAGACGGTTCCGTCCTACACGATCTCGATGGATTGCCTGCTCGACGCGCTGATGGCGCTCAGAGCCGAGATCAACAAGTCGGCGCCGGTGAAGAAGACGGAAAAGGGCGAGGTCCCGGCCTTCAAGCTTTCCGTCAACGACTTCATCATCAAGGCGATGGCGCTTGCACTGCGCGATGTTCCGATGGCAAATGCCTCGTGGACCTCGACCGCTCGTGTTCTGCACAAACACGCCGACGTTGGCGTTGCGGTGTCGATCCCGGATGGCCTGATCACGCCGATCGTTCGCAAGGCGGAAACAAAATCCCTGTCGGTCATCTCCAACGAGGTGAAGGACATGGCCAAGCGCGCCCGCGACAAGAAGCTGAAGCCGGAAGAGTACCAGGGTGGCACGACCTCCGTGTCCAACCTCGGCATGTTCGGCGTCTCCAACTTCACGTCGATCGTCAACCTGCCGCAGGCTTCGATCGTGTCGATCGGCGCCGGCGTCGAGAAGCCGGTCGTCAAGAACGGCGAGATCAAGGTCGGCACGGTGATGACGGCAACCTTTGCCTTCGACCACCGCGTCATCGATGGTGCACTCGGCGCGGAACTGGCTTCCGCGTTCAAGCGCTACATCGAAAACCCGATGTCGATGCTGGTGTAGTGGTGTTTTGGCCGCGGTGAAAGCCGCGGCCTGTTTCGCCTGGTGGGTGTCGCCGACGCTTTACAACTCGATCGTGACTTTTGGCTGTTCTATATCCATATTTGGAGATGGAGCGACAGTCAGAAAGCGCGAAGGAGCGTATTCGATGGCGAATGAACTTGCAGACATGATCGTGCCGATGCTGCGAGAAATTCGCAGCGATATCGCAGATATAAAGCAGCAATTGCATAAGCTCGATACAGGTCAAAAGAGCATTCGAAATGCTCTGACCGCAGACACGATGATGTCGAAATTCATTACCGGTGACTTTGAGGATCGGATTGCCGAGCTTGAAAGTCAGGTTGAGGCGCTGATGAAGGGCAAGTGATCAACGTAGCAGCTTTCGGGTTGTTCGTATTGAGCTTCGCTCGCAGGGAATGACTGGCATATGGACAATATGAAAACCGTTCTCTGCTTCGGCGACAGCATTACCTGGGGTTACGACCCGGAAGGTCGTGGCCGTCATGCTTTCGAAGATCGCTGGCCAAGCGTTCTGGATGCGGCTCTCGGCGAAGGTGTTACCGTCATTGCCGAAGGCCTAAACGGCCGCACCACCGGTTATGATGATCATCTGGCCGATTGCGATCGCAACGGCGTCAAGAACCTGCCGACGATCCTGCATTCGCATCAACCGCTCGATCTCGTCGTCATCATGCTTGGCACGAACGACATGAAGCCGGTGATCGCCGGGACGGCGCATGCGGCGCGGGCCGGTATTCAGCGTCTGGTCGGTCTGATCCGCCACCACGAATATTCGTTTGACTACGACGCACCGGATATCCTGATCGTTTCGCCGCCGCCGCTTGCGGAAACGGCTGATCCGATATTTTCGGCGATCTTTCGCGGCAGTATCGAACAATCGGCCATGCTGGCATCGCTCTATCGCGATCTGGCGGACGATCTTGGTTGCGGCTTCTTCGATGCGGGCTCGGTTGCCAGGACCAGTCCGATCGATGGTGTGCATCTGACGGTGGACCATACGCGCGCAATTGGTCGCGGTCTGGAGCCGATCGTACGCATGATGCTTGGTCTTTGATCTGGATCAACGGAGGAAATTTGCGGCGGACCTAGCCTTGGGCCTTTCGAACCAAACGGGACGTGGGTCATGTCTGAGACGCCGAATGAACTGGCTGAGGAATTTCCGGACTTTGTGGCGCTGATGCGCCATCTCCAGCAGATCGATGGGCATTTTGCCCACCTCTGCCGGCGTTACGAAGACCTGAACCGGAAGGTTTTCAAAGCCAATACAAGCAGCGAGCCTGCTGACGCCAACCTGCTCATGGATATGTGCAAGAAGCGGATGCGGCTCAAGGATGAAATCTACGGGATGCTGGTTCAGCCTGAACCAGAAGCGGAAGCGATCAAGCTGGCGGTATGACGCCGGGCGCTTTTCATCCCCAAAGGCTTCGGGCATCCGCCTGCGGCCTATGACAAAAGAGGATTGGAAGCGCTCATGTCCAACGCTTATGACATTATCGTAATCGGCTCCGGCCCCGGTGGTTATATCGCGGCTATCCGTGCAGCCCAGCTCGGCATGAAGGTTGCCGTCGTCGAACGCGAGCATCTTGCCGGCATTTGCTCCAACTGGGGCTGCATTCCGACCAAGGCTTTGTTGCGCTCCGCCGACGTGCTCCACACCGCCACCCATGCCAAGGATTACGGCCTGACGCTGGAAGGCTCGATCAAGCCGGACGTCAAGGCGATCGTCGCGCGTTCGCGTGGCATTGCGGCGCGCATGAACAACGGCGTCGGCTTCCTGTTCAAGAAGAACAAGATCGACATCATCTGGGGTGAAGCGAAGATCACCAAGCCGGGCGAGATCGTTGTCGGCAAATCCACCAAGCCGGTCGTCGAGCCGCAGGGGCCGGTGCCGAAGAACACGCTGGGCGAGGGCACCTATACCGCCAAGCATATCATCGTTGCCACCGGTGCTCGTCCGCGCGCGCTGCCGGGCATCGAGCCGGACGGCAAGCTGATCTGGACCTACTTTGAAGCGATGAAGCCGGAAGAACTGCCGAAGTCGCTGCTGGTCATGGGCTCGGGCGCCATCGGCATTGAATTCGCCTCCTTCTACCGCACCATGGGCGTCGATGTCACCGTCGTCGAAATCATGAGCCAGGTCATGCCGGTCGAAGATGCGGAAATCTCCGCCTTCGCCAAAAAGCAGTTCGAAAAGCAGGGCATCAAGATCCTTCTCGAGGCCAAGGTCGCCAAGATCGAGAAGGGTGCGAACTCCGTCACCGCCACCATCGAGAAGAAGGACGGTTCGTCTGAAAAGATCACCGCCGACCGGATGATCTCGGCTGTCGGCGTTCAGGCGAACATCGAAAACATCGGCCTCGAAGCCGCTGGCGTGAAGACCGACCGTGGTTTCATCGTCATCGACGGTTACGGCAAGACCAACGTTCCCGGCATCTACGCGATCGGCGACGTTGCTGGTGGTCCGCTGCTCGCCCACAAGGCAGAGCATGAAGCCGTCGTCTGCGTCGAAAAGATCGCCGGCCTTCCGAATGTTCATGCGACCGACAAGAGCAAGATTCCGGGCTGCACCTATTGCAACCCGCAGGTCGCCTCGGTTGGCCTGACGGAAGCCAAGGCCAAGGAACAGGGCCGCGACATTCGCGTCGGCCGCTTCTCCTTTGCGGCCAACGGCAAGGCTGTCGCGCTCGGCGAAGACCAGGGTATGGTCAAGACGATCTTCGACAAGAAGACCGGCGAACTGCTCGGCGCCCACATGGTCGGTGCGGAAGTCACCGAACTGATCCAGGGTTTTGTCGTCGCCATGAACCTGGAAACGACCGAAGAAGACCTGATGCACACGATTTTCCCGCATCCGACCATTTCGGAATCGATGAAGGAAAGCGTGCTGGACGCCTATGGTCGCGTGCTGAACGCCTGATATTGCGGGGCTTCATCCGGCATTGTGCCCGGATGAAGCCCTAACCATATCTGGGCTTTGAATATCAGGAGAATGGAATGGGCGTCGGCTGGTTTGCAGCAATCATTATCGGGGGCTTGGCGGGCTGGCTCGCCGGCAAGCTAATGGATATGCGGTTTGGCATATTCATGAACATCATCATCGGCATTGTCGGCGCGGTGCTGGCCAATGCCATCTTCGACAGTGCCAACATCCATGTCGCCAGCGGATGGCTGGGTTACCTTGTGCAGGGTTTCGTCGGTTCTTGCATTTTGCTATTTGTCGCCAAACTCGTCAGGCGTTGACGGGGGTCGCAGGTCCAAGCGGCGGAGGAACAGTCTAACATGGTCACAATTCTCGACAGGACGTCGCTCTCGGAAGAGAAGCGCATCCGTCACCCTGAAAAAGCGCACCGGCCGGATACCGAGGTCCTGCGCAAGCCCGAATGGATCCGCGTCAAGGCGCCGGTCTCCAAGGGTTATCAGGAAACCCGCTCGATCGTGAAGGAGCACAAGCTCGTCACGGTCTGCGAAGAGGCGGGCTGTCCCAACATCGGTGAGTGCTGGGATAAAAAGCACGCCACCTTTATGATCATGGGTGAAATCTGTACCCGCGCCTGTGCCTTCTGCAATGTCGCCACAGGCAAGCCCAACGCACTCGATCTGGCCGAACCGGAAAACGTCGCCAAGGCGGTGAAGGAAATGGGCCTGTCCCACGTCGTCATCACCTCGGTGGACCGTGACGATCTGGCCGATGGTGGTGCCGAGCACTTTGAAAAGGTGATCTGGGCGATCCGTGCGGCTTCACCGCTGACGACGATCGAGATCCTGACGCCGGACTTTTTGAAGAAGCCGGGTGCGCTGGAGCGTGTCGTTGCCGCCAAGCCCGATGTCTTTAACCACAATATGGAAACGGTGCCGGGCAATTACCTGACGGTGCGCCCCGGTGCGCGTTATTTCCACTCCGTGCGCCTGCTGCAGCGGGTGAAGGAACTGGATCCGACCATGTTCACCAAGTCCGGCATCATGGTTGGCCTTGGCGAAGAGCGCAATGAAGTGCTGCAGCTGATGGACGACCTCAGAACCGCTGACGTCGATTTCCTCACCATCGGCCAGTATCTCCAGCCGACGCGCAAGCATCACAAGGTCGAAAAGTTCGTCACGCCGGAAGAGTTCAAGTCCTACGAGACTGTCGCCTACACCAAAGGCTTTCTGATGGTTGCCTCCAGCCCGCTGACGCGCTCCTCGCACCATGCCGGTGACGATTTTGCGCGTCTGAGGGCGGCGCGCGAAAAGAAGGTTCTGGCGGCGGCCGAGTAGGTTTTCTAGCCGGCAGCACCCTTGCCGGCGATCGCTTCACCGCGCTTCTTTTCGCGCAGATCGAAGCGGTTGCCGCGCGCTTCGGCTTTCGC
This sequence comes from Neorhizobium sp. JUb45, assembly GCF_004343585.1. Lineage (GTDB taxonomy): Bacteria > Pseudomonadota > Alphaproteobacteria > Rhizobiales > Rhizobiaceae > Neorhizobium. The sequence goes on from NZ_SLYW01000002.1 coordinate 1,031,010, forward strand.
CACTTCGATCAGATAGACGAGGAGCGGCAACTGGTTCATGTCGGCCAGTTGCCGTGCCGATTCGAGCATTTTCATGATCTGCGTAAAGTCGTCCATGTGCTTCTTCTTCCGGAGTCATTCCGGTGTTTGAGTTTCTATTGCGCTTTTTACGCGAGATTTTGTGTTTGGATCAGGGCCGCGAGCTCCCAAAACCACATTTTTGGGATGCAATGGTTAATATGTGAGCATATGTTAAAATAACAGTCAGTGTTGCTGACTGTTCCCACTTATGATGGCGGAGATGCGGCGTTGAAAACGCACGCCTTTATGTGTTCTCGCGCTTGATCTTCGCAAACGGCGCGCTTAACTGCTCACCATGCCCAAGTTCGAAAATCATCGCCCGGTCCGCCATTCGCCTGAACAGATGTACGCGCTCGTGGCCGACATCGAGAAATATCCCGAGTTTCTGCCGCTCTGCGAGGCGCTCACTGTCCGCACGCGCAAGGAGCGCGATGGCAAGGAACTGCTCGTTGCCGACATGACGGTCGGTTACAAGGCGATCAAGGAAACTTTCACCACCCAGGTTCTCCTCAATCCGGCCGAGCGGGTCATCGATGTGAAATATATCGAAGGGCCGTTCAAATATCTCGACAACCGCTGGCGGTTCGAACCGGACGGGCAGGGCGGCTGCACAGTCCATTTCTTCATCGATTACGAATTCAAGAGCATGATTCTGGGTGCCGTCATGGGCTCGATGTTCGACCGCGCCTTCCGCATGTTTGCTGAAGCATTCGAAACGCGGGCCGACAAGATCTACGCCTGACGATCAGGCGTCGGCGATGTCCTGAAGCATTTCGAATGCGGTACGCAGCGTGGCAAGTCGCACGCTGCTTCGGCCGATATCCCCAAAGCGCATTTCACGGTGAATGGTTTTGCCGTCGCGATTGCCGGCGGCAAGATGCACGAGGCCGACGGGTTTTGCATCAGACCCGCCACCCGGACCAGCTATGCCGGTAACGGCTACGGAGATCTGTGCGCGAGAATTCTTCAAGGCACCGGCGGCCATTTCCAGGGCCGTTTCGCGAGACACGGCACCAAACGTCTTCAATGTCTCGTTGCTGACGCCGAGAATCTCCGCCTTGGCTTCATTGGTATAGGTCACCAGCCCTCTGTCGACGACGGTGGAGGAGCCGGCAATCTCGGTCAGTGCACCGGCAATCAAGCCGCCTGTGCAGGATTCCGCCGTCACCACCATCAAGCCTTTCGCCGTAAACTCGGCGATGATCTTTGCGGCTGTCGCTTTGATATCCGGCGGAAACAGGCTCATCTCAATCCTTCTGGAAGACGACGGTCGCAGTTGCGATCGCAGCAATGCCTTCGCGGCGGCCGACAAAACCGATCGTCTCATTGGTTGTCGCCTTCACCGAACAACGCTCCATGTCGATGTCAAGAAACTCGGAAAGATTGCGGCGCATCGCTTCCCGGTGCGGGCCGACCTTGGGGGCTTCAGCGATCAGGGAAACGTCGGCATTCATGATTGTGCCGCCATGTTCGCGCACGATCTTTGCCGCATGCTCGAGAAAGATACGCGACGCGGCCCCCTTCCACTGCATGTCGGACGGAGGAAAGTGATCGCCGATATCGCCGGCACCACAGGTGGCCAGCAGCGCGTCGGTCAGCGCATGCAAGGCCACGTCGGCATCCGAATGGCCGCTGAGTTTCTGATCATGCGGCATGAAGACACCGCACAGTGTCACGCCGTCGCCGGGCACGAGCTGGTGCACGTCGTAACCGTTGCCGGTGCGCACGTCGGGCAGGGGCATCCGTGTCGCCTGTCTGGAAAGCCGCTCGTCTGCCATTTCTATATCCCGTTTCACTGTCAGTTTGATGTTGTCGGCCGAACCTTCGATCAGAACCACCGGCAGGCCGGCCCATTCGGCAATCGATGCATCGTCGGTAAAATCGTCGCGGCGCAGCGCTGCGGCCTTCTCGTGTGCTGATCGGATCTCGTTGAGGGCAAAACTCTGCGGCGTCTGGGCAGCATAGAGGCCGGCTCGTGGAACGGTCTCATGCACCAGGCCATCGGCTCCACCGCGTTTCAGCGTGTCGGCCACCGACATTGCCGGCAGAACACCGTCATGACCGGCATCGAGCGTGGCAGCGATTCTGTCCAGCAGCGCGAGATCGACAAAGGGCCGCGCTGCGTCATGGATCATGACATGTGTCGCACCGGTGGCCGCGAGCGCGCGCAATCCCTCATAGACAGAGCGCTGCCTGGTATCGCCGCCAAATGTCGTCAGCACTTCCTTCGCGCGCGGAAGGGTCGATACGGATGCGGCATAAAGTCCCTCGTCGTCGGGATGGATGACCGTGACGATCGGGCCGCTTCTGTGCCAGTTCAGAAAAGTTTCCAGCGTATGCGCAATGACCGGGCGTCCGCCGATCGGGCGATATTGTTTCGGGCCCTCTTGCGGAGATCCGGCCCGTTCGCCGCGTCCCGCGGCTACGATGACGATGCCGATTGTCATGGATTTGTCGTCCCCGGACGATAGCTCGAATTATAATTGACAGCGCAGCACTATAGACTCAAAAGACCCATTTCCAGCAGGTCGCTCAAAAATAACGCAATCTTGGAATTGCTCTTGGCAAACGCGCAAAGCCTGAATAAAAATAGTGCAGCCCACCAATGTGCCCGAAAGATCATCAATTGAGTGTCGTCGATCTTGCAGACCCTTTCCATATCGGGCCTGTCGCCATACGCAACCGCGTCGTGCTGGCGCCGATGTCCGGAGTGACGGATCTGCCGTTCCGGCAACTGGCATGGCAGCATGGTGCAGGCCTTGTCGTGACAGAGATGATTGCCAGTGGCGAACTGGTGCGTAACCGTGGCGAATCGTGGGAGCGCCTGAAGAGCACAGGTATCAAGCCGCATATGGTGCAGCTTGCCGGCCGCGAGGCGCAATTCATGGCGGAGGCGGCAAAAATCGTCGAAGGCGAGGGCGCCGATATCATCGATATCAACATGGGCTGTCCTGCCAAGAAGGTGACGGGCGGTTATTCCGGCTCGGCGCTGATGCGCGATCCGGACCATGCGCTGTCGCTGATCGAAGCGACGGTCAAGGCCGTAAAGGTGCCCGTGACGCTGAAGATGCGCCTTGGCTGGGATGAAAATTCCATCAACGCGCCGGAAATTGCCCGTCGTGCGCAGGATGCAGGCGTTCAACTGGTCACCATTCATGGCCGCACCCGCATGCAGTTTTATGAAGGCAAGGCCGACTGGGATGCGATCCGCGCGGTGCGCGACGTGCTGACCATTCCACTGATCGCCAACGGCGATGTGCAAAGTGCCGAAGATGCGCAGGATATTCTTCGTCGTTCCGGCGCCGATGCGGTCATGCTCGGGCGTGGGGCGCAGGGGCGTCCCTGGCATGTCGGCGCACTTGCCGGTGCAAATGTGCCGGAGGTCAATGCGATCGCCGACATCGCCTGCCATCATTACGAAATGATGCTCGAATTTTACGGTCGCGAGGCGGGTCTGCGCCATGCGCGAAAACATCTCGGCTGGTATCTCGATTGCAATGCGCCACACACCGACGCTGCCGACAAAGCGGCAATGATGGTGGAGCGTGACCCCGCTGTGGTGGTTTCGCGTTTGCGTGAATTGCTGTTGCGACCACCGCAACCTGAACGGAAGGCTGCCGCATGACGTCGAAACCGACGCCGCAGGACAACGCGACCGGCAATACACTGGCGATGGCGGTGCTGAACTCGGTTCAGAACCCCGTTATCCTGGTGGATGCCGAGGGCAAGGTGGCTTTTGCCAACTGGGAGGCCGAATCGTTTTTCGGCTCCAGCGCCTCCTATCTGGCGAAGAACAAGATCTCGACCTTCATCCCCTTCGGCAGCCCGCTGCTGGCGTTGATCGATCAGGTGCGCGAGCGCAAGGCTCCGGTCAATGAGTACCGGGTAGACCTGTCGTCTCCGCGGCTTGGTCAGGAAAAACTGGTGGACCTCTATGTCGCGCCGGTGACCAGTGAGCCGGGTTCGGTTGTGGTCGTCTTTCAGGAACGGTCCATGGCCGACAAGATCGACCGCCAGCTGACCCATCGTGCCGCGGCGCGTTCGGTCACAGGGCTGGCATCAATGCTGGCGCACGAGATCAAGAACCCGCTTTCTGGTATCCGTGGTGCAGCCCAGCTTCTGGAAACGTCCGTGCCGGACGAGGATCGCGCCCTGACCCGGCTGATCTGTGACGAGACAGATCGTATCGTCTCGCTGGTCGATCGCATGGAAGTGTTCTCCGACGAGCGCCCGGTCGATCGCACGGCACTGAACATCCATTCGGTGCTCGATCACGTGAAGGCGGTGGCCAAGGCCGGTTTTGCCCGCGAGATCAAGTTCATGGAGCTGTACGATCCGTCGCTGCCGCCCGTCTATGCCAACCGTGATCAGTTGATCCAGGTCTTTCTCAACCTCATCAAGAATGCAGCCGAGGCGATCGGCGGCCAGTCGGACGGCGAGATCACGCTGACCACCGCCTATCGTCCAGGCATCCGCCTGTCCGTCGCCGGTACGCGCGAAAAGATTTCGCTGCCGCTCGAATTCTGCGTCATCGACAACGGTCCCGGCGTCCCCTCCGACATTCTGCCGCATCTCTTCGACCCGTTCATCACCACCAAGACCAATGGCTCCGGCCTCGGCCTTGCGCTGGTGGCCAAAATCATCGGCGCCCATGGCGGCATCATCGAATGCGACAGCCAGCCGCGCCGCACCGTGTTCCGTGTTCTGATGCCCATGCACAAGGAAGACAGCGCATTTGACGACGCCGTCGCCTTGAACTCCACAGGAAGCGTAAAATGACCGCCACGATCCTTGTCGCCGACGATGATGCGGCCATCCGCACAGTACTGAACCAGGCGCTCACCCGCGCCGGATATGATGTGCGTATCACCTCGAATGCCGCCACGCTGTGGCGCTGGATTTCCGCCGGCGACGGCGATCTGGTGGTGACAGACGTGGTCATGCCGGATGAAAACGCCTTCGATCTGCTGCCGCGCATCAAGAAGGCGCGGCCGGATCTGCCGGTTCTCGTCATGAGCGCCCAGAACACCTTCATGACCGCCATCAAGGCGTCGGAAAAGGGCGCCTACGATTACCTGCCAAAGCCGTTCGACCTCACCGAGCTGATCGCCATCATCGGACGTGCGCTGGCCGAACCGAAGAAGAAGCCGGCCAAGCTGGACGATGATGCGCAGGACGGCATGCCGCTGGTCGGCCGCTCCGCCGCCATGCAGGAAATCTACCGCGTGCTTGCTCGTCTGATGCAGACGGACCTGACGCTGATGATCACCGGCGAGAGCGGCACCGGCAAGGAACTGGTAGCCCGCGCGCTGCATGATTACGGCAAGCGCCGCAACGGCCCGTTCGTCGCCATCAACATGGCGGCCATCCCGCGCGATCTGATTGAGTCTGAACTGTTCGGCCATGAGAAGGGCGCTTTTACCGGCGCGCAGAACCGCTCCACCGGTCGTTTCGAGCAGGCCGAGGGTGGCACGCTCTTTCTCGATGAAATCGGCGATATGCCGATGGATGCCCAGACACGTCTTCTGCGCGTGCTGCAGCAGGGCGAATATACGACGGTCGGCGGGCGCACCCCCATCCGCACCGACGTTCGCATCGTGGCCGCCACCAACAAGGATCTGAAAGTCCTCATCAATCAGGGCCTGTTCCGCGAGGATCTCTATTACCGGCTCAACGTCGTGCCGCTGCGGCTGCCGCCGCTGCGTGATCGTGCGGAAGACATTCCCGATCTCGTCCGCCACTTCATGCAGATGGGCGAAAAGGAAGGTCTGGACGGCAAACGTTTCGACACCGAAGCGCTCGACGTGATGAAGGGGTATGCCTGGCCCGGCAACGTGCGTGAGCTGGAAAACCTCATCCGTCGCCTGATGGCACTTTATCCACAGGATGTTATCACCCGCGAAATCATCGACAGCGAACTGCGTTCCGATGTGCCGGATAGCCCGATCGACAAGATGGGCGCGCGTTCCGGCTCGCTGACGATCTCGCAGGCGGTCGAGGAAAACATGCGCAGCTATTTCGCCAGCTTCGGCGACAACCTGCCGCCACCCGGCCTTTACGACCGTGTGCTGACGGAAATGGAATATCCGCTGATCCTCGCTGCACTGACTGCGACGCGCGGAAACCAGATCAAGGCAGCCGATCTGCTGGGATTGAACCGCAACACGTTGCGCAAGAAAATCCGCGAGCTTGGCGTTTCCGTCTATCGCAGCTCGCGCACGAGCTGAGCCGGCGCGGGTTGACACCCGCGTCATATTCGTTGCATTTTCGCCACATTGCGTTGCTTAAAGGTCACGCATGCTCAGGTTTTCTGGCGGGCGGGCGATTCTTGCAACAGGGCCTTCAGGCCCGGTGTTCCCCAGAGTGCCGAGTTTCTCATTGTCTCATTGATTCCGCACCAGGCGGCGTCGGGAGTGGCTTATGACAGATGGCGTCCTGACGCCTTCGACCGACGAGGATTCACCGGCTCTGGTTCAGGACCGGCGGGCTACCTTTGCCTTGCCCGGACTTCTGCTGGCCGTCGGGGCGCTTATTTGCGCGATCGTCAGCCTGCTCGTCCTTCTGGGGGCGACGCCGATCGCGCCGACCACCAATGTGGTCATCGCGTCGGCGGGCGTGAATTCGGTTTTCGTTCTCGGTCTGATTTACCTCATCGCCCGCGAAGTGTTTCGTCTGGTCAAGGCCCGCAACCGTGGACGCGCCGCAGCCCGGCTGCATGTGCGCATCGTCGTGCTGTTTTCGATCGTTGCCATCACGCCGGCAGTTCTCGTCGCAATCTTTGCCAGTCTGACATTGAATGTCGGCCTCGACCGCTGGTTTTCGCTGCGCACGCAATCGATCGTGCAGTCGTCTCTTGATGTCGCCAAGGCCTATATGCTGGAAAATGCCAGCTACCTTCAGGGCCAGACTGTATCGATGGCCAACGACCTCGAGCGCAATCGCCCGATGTTCTACCTCGACCGCACCGGCTTCGTTGATCTGATGACACGCCAGGCCAAAGGCCGTGGCCTGCTCGGCGCGTTTCTTGTGCGTGACGACGGTGATGCCATCGCGCAAGCCGAAATCAAGACAGACCGGCCGCTGCCGGCCATTCCTTCGGATGCGCTGGCCACCGCCGCGGCAGGCCAGCCGACTCTGATCCCGCCGGGCGTGACCAATCTCGTCGGTGCCGTCATCAAGTTCGATGCCATTCCCGGCTCCTTCCTCTACACCGTTCGTGCGGTTGATCCGAAGGTGATGTCGGCGATGCGGCTGATGGAGGAAAACCGCGACGAATATCAGTCGATGGAGGCCGGGCGTACGTCTCTGCAGGTCGCCTTTGCCGTTCTCTACATCGGTTTTGCGTTGATCGTGCTGCTTGCCGCCATCTGGACGGCCATTGCTGTCGCCGACCGCATCGTCAGGCCCATCCGGCTTCTCATCAGTGCGGCCGACAGCGTCGGTGCGGGCAATCTCAACGTTGTCGTGCCGGTTCGTGCGGCTGATGGCGATGTCGGCAGCCTGTCGCGCACCTTCAATAAGATGATTTCGGAAATCCGCAGCCAGCGAGACGAAATCCTTGAAGCCAAGGATGAGGTTGATGACCGTCGTCGCTTTATCGAGGCGGTGTTGTCCGGTGTTTCGGCCGCCGTCATCGGCGTCGAGGACGACCACCAGGTCACCATCGTCAACCCGACTGCAGAGCATTTTCTCGGTGTGAATGCCGATCAGCTGATCGGCCAGCGGCTCGAAGACGTGGCGCCCGAGATCGATCAGGTTCTGAAAGAAGCTACGTTCCGCGCCCGCAATGATTTTCGCAAGCAGATCAATCTGATGCGTGGCGGCAAGGAGCGAACCCTGTCGGTACAGGTGACGCGCGAGGAGCAGCGGTCCAGCCGTGAATCCTACGTGATAACGCTGGATGACATTACCGATCTCGTCATCGCCCAGCGATCCACCGCATGGGCGGACGTGGCGCGCCGCATTGCCCATGAAATCAAGAACCCGCTGACGCCAATCCAGCTTTCCGCCGAGCGTCTGAAGCGCCGTTACGGCAAGCAAATCAACGAGGATGACCGCGCGGTCTTTGACCAGTGCACCGATACGATCGTGCGACAGGTGGGGGATATCGGCCGCATGGTCGATGAGTTTTCTTCCTTTGCCCGCATGCCGAAGCCGGCCAAGGAACAGGCCGACCTGCGCGATATTCTGCGCGACGCGGTTTTCCTTCGGGAAATGGGCGCGAGCCATGTGGATTTCGGGCGCGAACTCGGCGATGCGCCGCTGATCGGCATGTTCGATGCGCGCATGCTCGGACAGGCTTTCGGCAACCTCGTCAAGAATGCCGTCGAGGCGATCGAGGCGGTGCCGGGTGATCAGGAGCGCGAGGGCCGCAAGGTCTGGGTGCGGGCTGCCTATGACGAAGCGCGCGACCTGTTCTGCGCCGACATCATCGACAATGGCAGCGGCCTGCCGGCGGAAAACCGCCACCGTATATTGGAACCATACATGACGATGCGCGAGAAGGGCACCGGCCTGGGTCTCGCGATCGTCAAGAAGATCATTGAGGAACATGGCGGTCAGCTTGAACTGCATGATGCACCCGTCGAATTCGATCATGGCCGCGGCGCCATGATCAGGGTGCTGTTGCCGCGCATCGAAGCGGCAGGTTTGCAGGGCGCTGACGCCGAAGAAGATAAGAACAAGGAAGCAGCTTATGGCGTCTGATATTCTGGTCGTGGATGACGAGGCGGATATCCGCGATATCGTTTCCGGCATCCTGTCCGACGAAGGGCACGAAACTCGCACGGCGCACGATGCCGATAGCGCGCTCGCCGCCATCTCGGATCGCGTGCCGCGTCTGGTTTTCCTCGATATCTGGATGCAGGGGTCTCGGCTTGACGGTCTGGCCTTGCTCGACGAGATCAAGACACGCCACCCGGATCTGCCGGTGGTGATGATTTCCGGTCACGGTAATGTCGAGACGGCGGTTTCCGCCATCAAGCGCGGCGCTTTCGACTTCATCGAAAAACCTTTCAAGGCGGATCGTCTGATCCTGATTGCCGAGCGCGCTTTGGAAAACTCCAAGCTCAAGCGCGAAGTCACCGAGCTCAAGAAACGCACCGGTGACGCGCTGGAACTGGTGGGCACGTCCGTCGCAGTCTCGCAACTTCGCCAGACAATCGACAAGGTGGCGCCGACCAACAGCCGCATCATGATCCTCGGCCCGTCCGGTTCCGGCAAGGAACTGGTGGCTCGCATGATCCACAAGAAGTCGGCGCGTGGAGCTGGTCCGTTTGTTGCGCTGAATGCTGCAACGATTACGCCAGATCGAATGGAAGTGGCGCTGTTCGGCACCGAAGGCACACCCGGCCAGCCGCGCAAGATCGGCGCGCTGGAAGAGGCGCATCGCGGTATTCTCTACCTCGACGAAGTTGGTGAGATGCCGCGCGAGACGCAGAACAAGATTCTTCGTGTGCTGGTCGAACAGCAGTTCGAGCGCGTTGGCGGCTCCAAGCGCGTCAAGGTCGATGTCCGCATCATCTCGTCGACGGCCTACAATCTCGAAAGCCTGATCGCCGAGGGTATTTTCCGCGAAGACCTTTATCATCGCCTTGCTGTCGTGCCGGTCAAGGTGCCGGCGCTTGCCGAACGCCGCGAAGACATCCCGTTCCTCGTCGATAATTTCATGCGGCAGGTGTCCGAGCAGGCCGGTATCCGCAATCGCCGTATCGGTGACGACGCCATGGCGGTGCTGCAAGCCAATGACTGGCCGGGCAATAACCGCCAGCTTCGCAACAATATCGAACGCCTGATGATCCTGGCGCGTGGTGATGGTCCGGACTCACCGATCACGGCCGATATGTTGCCGCAGGATCTGGGGGACATGCTGCCCAAGGTCGCCGGCAGCGGTGATCACCACATCATGACCTTGCCGCTGCGTGAGGCGCGTGAAATGTTCGAGCGTGATTATCTGATCGCGCAGATCAACCGTTTCGGCGGCAATATTTCCCGCACGGCGGAGTTCGTCGGCATGGAACGCTCGGCTCTGCACCGCAAGTTGAAATCCCTGGGCGTTTGAGCCCCTTGGATTTCAAGGGGCAGTCGGCTTCTGCGACCGCAAAGCCGATCGCATACGTTGTTTTGCCGATTGCGGAGCGCATCCCGATTTGCTAACCAATGCCGGGGGACAGGGAGTTGCAAACTTGCATCTCTTCGCTCGCTTTGCGCATCTCTTCCCGGACCTGACTCGATCTGGTTTGGGAATCATGCGCAAATGAGCGGTCGCGACCGATTCCGGATGGGGAAGGGTTGCGCCTCAGGGTATAAACATAATTCCGGCGACAGGCCGGCAAGAAAGAAAGAAGCGGCGCCATGGCGGAACGTTCTCAGAATTTGCAGGATCTTTTCCTCAATACAGTTCGCAAGCAGAAGATCTCGCTTACGATTTTCCTCATCAACGGCGTCAAGCTGACAGGTGTCGTCACCTCGTTCGACAACTTCTGTGTTTTGCTGCGCCGTGACGGACACTCCCAGCTCGTGTATAAGCACGCGATCTCGACCATCATGCCGGGCCAGCCGATGCAGATGTTCGAGACCGAAGAAAACGCGGCCTGATAGGACATTTCGAAATAGCAACGCGCGATACCTCGAATGAATCCCTCGTCCCGGAAGCTGAAAAGCACCGGGATGACATGCGCGCTCTCGTGCTGGTGCCGGTTCTCAAGCAGAACCGGACCCGCGGAGCCCAAACGGATGCGCCGCTTGTCGCGGCACCTCAGCGTTCCAATGAAGCCAGGCTGGAAGAGGCGATCGGGCTTGCCCGCGCCATCGACCTTGTCATCGCACAGGGCCTGATCGTTGGGGTCAATCAGCCGCGTCCGGCGACCCTGATCGGCACCGGCAAGATGGAAGAGATCAAGGCGCTGCTCGACGAGCATGATGCCGGTCTGGTGATCGTCGATCATCCGCTGACGCCTGTGCAGCAGCGCAATCTCGAAAAGGAATGGGGCGCCAAGGTCATCGACCGTACCGGCCTCATCCTCGAAATTTTTGGCCGCCGCGCCTCCACGAAGGAAGGCACGCTGCAGGTCGATCTTGCACATCTGAACTACCAGAAGGGCCGACTGGTTCGCAGCTGGACCCACCTGGAACGCCAGCGCGGTGGCGCGGGCTTCATGGGTGGTCCGGGTGAAACCCAGATCGAGGCCGACCGGCGGCAGTTGCAGGACAAGATCATCAAGCTGGAGCGCGAGCTCGAGCAGGTGGTGCGGACCCGTCAGCTTCACCGTGCCAAGCGCCGCAAGGTGCCGCATCCGATCGTGGCGCTGGTGGGTTACACCAACGCCGGCAAATCGACGCTGTTCAACCGCATCACCGGTGCGGGTGTTCTGGCCGAAGACATGCTGTTTGCAACGCTCGACCCGACGCTGCGCCGCATGAAGCTGCCGCATGGCCGCACGGTCATTCTCTCCGATACTGTCGGCTTCATTTCCGACCTGCCGACGCATCTGGTCGCTGCCTTCCGTGCAACGCTGGAAGAGGTGCTGGAAGCGGATCTCATCCTGCATGTGCGTGACATGTCCGACCCGGACAATGCCGCCCAATCGGGTGATGTTCTTCGCATCCTTGCCGATCTGGGGATCGGCGAGAAGGAAGGTGCCGAACGCATCATCGAGGTATGGAACAAGATTGATCGTCTTGAGCCGGAAACGCATGACGCATTGGCGGATCGGGCTGCGGGCCGCGACAACATCATGGCGCTGTCCGCTGTCACCGGCGAGGGCGTCGATCCGCTGATGGACGAGATCTCGCGCCGTCTTTCCGGCGTGCTGACCGAAACCGCCGTGACCATTCCGCCGGAAAAGCTGGCGCTGGTGTCGTGGGTCTATGCCAATGCCATCGTCGATGACCGCAAGGACAACGAGGACGGTTCCGTGACGCTGGAAGTGCGCATGTCGGAAGCGCAGGCGGCGGAACTGGACCGCAAGCTAGGCAATGGCACCAGGCCGGACAAGGAAGATTGGGAACGCTGACCTTACGGCATACCGTAACGTCAAGAGATCAACATGCCCGCGTCACAGGCTGACGCGGGCATTTCTACGTTAAGCGGCGGCTGTTTTCGAGGAATGTGATGAACGATCTCAAGATCCGTCTGATGGGCGTATTGCTGCTGGCCATCGGCATCGTTCTTGGCTGGCATGGGGTGCTGCGGCCGATGGAAAAAGCGTGGGCGGGCGTGGCGGAGGTCAATTACCAGCCGAATGTCTTTTTGCTCGTTCCGGCCTCACTGATATTTGGAATCGGTTTCGCGCTTTATGGTAAGCGCCTCAATTATCGCAATGCTGACAGGCAGACGCTGACGGCCCTGGGATGGCTGATGTTCGCGGTCGTGGCAGTGCTGACCGCCGGCGGCTACTGGTATTTCAAGCAGCAGCTCGCAGCGGTCGGTTATCAGTCGACGCGCTGATCGAAGCCGATCCTCTTCACCGGATCGAGAAATTCTCCCGTGACAAGCCGGCTGATCAACTGGCGCATCAGCGGTAGCTGCGTTGTCGGGGCAATGGCGATGTCGCGGATGACCGGCAGAATTTTGCTGTCGGACTGATAGAAGGGCGTCATCACCAAGCTCAGTGTCTGGTAGAGCCAGATGTGCAGGCGGCGTTGCCTGAGATGCAGGTCGAGCGCATCCTCGATCGTTGCGGATCGCTCCAGCGCCGTTATCAGGGAGGCGGCGTCGAGCAGGGCCATGTTGGCACCCTGGCCAAGCTGCGGGCTTGTCGCATGCCATGCGTCGCCGATGCGCAGCAGGCGACGGCCGGCGATCGGCTTGCGGGTATGATGACGGTAGCGCGCATGCACCGGTTCGGCGATCTCGGCAAAGGGCACCGTCTCCGGCCACATTTTTGCGACTTCGGCGATCCAGACATCGCGGCCGGAATTCCGCCAGGCGTCGATATCCTGATTTCGGAGGCTCCAGAAAAACGTCGCCATTTTTGACGCGCCGTCGCGGGCAGTGCCGACCGGCAGCACGCCGGCCATGCGGCTGGCGCGAAAATAACGCTGTTCCAGTTCATGCGGATGAAACGGACCATCTTCCGGCCACGGCACGGTTGCCCAGAGGGCGCCGTAACCGAGTTCCTTCGATGCGATGTGCCCAATCGGCGAATTGGCGCCCATGCCGTCGATGGCGAGATCCGCGGGCGGCGTTACGCGGCCGCCTTCCAGAACGATTGTCGGCCTTTCGCCACCGGTCATGTCCACGGCTTTCGACGAGGTCTCGAAAGTTACGCCGGCCGACACTGCCGCTTTGAGAAGAATATCGAACAGGGCGACGCGCTGGATGGCGATGCCGTGCCGCGCCTTGCCGTAGCCGATTTCCAGAACCGTCCTGTTCGATCCCGCAAGCTTGCCATGCATGCGGTTGATGACGGCGCCGCGTGCCGCCGCCTTGTCGAGCAGGCCCATATGCGACAGAACGGTTGCCCCGGTCGGCTGTAGCACGAAGCCGGAGCCGACCGGTTGCGGTGCGGCCATCTGGTCGTAGATGACGACCTTTGCGCCACGGCTGGCCAGCATGGCGGCAAGCGACAACCCGCCAATGCCCGCGCCGGCAATGGCGATCTCGAGTTTTTCAAATCGCATGCTGGTGGCCTGTCGTGATCATGTCGTCTTGGCTCACGTCAGTTCTCGCTCGATCGCCTTGGCCGCCTGCCAAAGCTCTTCCATCTTCTCCAGCGATGCCGCCTCGAGCGTCTCATTTCGTTTCTCAAGAGACGTTTCGATATGGTTGAATCGGCGACGAAACTTTGTGTTGGTGCCGCGCAGGGCATTTTCCGGATCGGCACCGACATGGCGGCCGATATTGACCAGAGCAAAGATCAGGTCGCCGAGTTCGTCGCTGACGGATTCCGGCTTGCCGGCCTTCATCGCCTCGCGCAATTCGCCGATTTCTTCCTCGATCTTGTCGAGGATCGGTTCCGCCTCGGACCAGTCGAAACCGACACGGGCCGCCTGTTCCTGCAGTTTCAGGGCTTCGGTCAGTGCGGGCTGGCTGCGCTGGACGCCGCCGAGATGGCCGGCCTTGAAGTCTTCCGTGATGCCACGCTTGGCACGTCGTTCGGCACGATCGCGCTTTTCCTGTTTCTTGATGGCGTCCCATTGCAGTTTTACGGCTTCCGGTGTGTCGGCATCGGAGCGGGCAAACACATGCGGGTGGCGGCGGATCATCTTTTGGGTAACTGCCTCGACGACGTCGCCGAAGCCGAACTCGCCGGCTTCTTCGGCGATACGCGAATGGAAGACCACCTGCAGCAGAAGGTCGCCGAGTTCATCGCAGAGATCGTCCATGTCCTTGCGCTCGATCGCGTCGGCCACCTCATAGGCTTCCTCGATCGTGTAGGGCTTGATCGTCTCATAGGTCTGGACGATGTCCCAGGGGCAACCCGTTTCGGGATTGCGCAGCGCCGCCATGATCTCGATCAGCCGCGAAATGTCCTGCGATGCTTCCATGCCAATAAATCCTTCGAACGTCGCTTCAGCGAAGCGGAATGCTGTTATCGGCCTTGGCCGATTGGTAAAGGCCGGACAGGCTGTCGTAGATCGACCTGATCAGCGTCGTCTGCTCCCTGAGCTGTTTGCGCAGTGGCTTGTCTTCGGTCTCGACCAGATCGCCGATATAGTAGGAATGCCAGAAGGCGTTGTTTCGCCGATAGCCGCCCGGCTCCAGTCCAAACACCTCCTTGAGGATCTTCAGATCATGCGGGATGGCGAAAGCGTCGCGCGAATCCTCGTGGCTGAAGAAATAGTAGAAATTGTCGAAACCGGCCCATGTGATCGCCGACATGCACATCGTGCAGGGTTCATGGGTGGAGAGAAAGATCAGTTCCTTCGGATCGAACTTTTCCTTCAATTCATGAAAACGTTTGAGTGCATGGATTTCGCCATGCCAGAGCGGGTTTTCCGTCTCGTTATTGGTTTCGGCGATGACTAGCGACAGGTCGGACTTGCGCAGGATGGCGGCGCCGAACACCTTGTTGCCGGCAGCAACGCCTTTTGCCGTTAGCGGCAGGATGTTATGCTCGATGACGTCGAGCAGGCGTGGTGCCAGTGTCTTTGCGGCCATGATCGAAGCTCCGGTTATTGCGCCGCACCTTAGAACATGTCTCGGGCAAGTGTGCAGCGGTTTTGCCCTTTGGATTTGCATAACAACAGGAAATCCCGTCGGCTCGCAATTTAAGCGGCAAAGCCTGATCAAATCGCAGGTTGCGGCATTGCGGCCAAAGGCTAGGCGCTTTAATCCGCAACTTTCAATTCTCGGCATCGCCGCCTGCAAAAATGGATGGCGGTTGCTTTTACTCAGCCTGAGCGGTTGCGGAGTAGGAAAATGTCGGCATTCTGGTTTCTGCGCACGCCCTTTTCTTCTAAGGAACGGCGAAATCGCGCTAAATTGCAATTCGCAATAGATGAGTTGGCAATGAGCAGTGAAAACGCACGCCTGAATGTTTTTCCCGCCTTCTTCCGGGTGTCCGGTAAGACTGTTGCGGTTTTCGGCAATGGTGACGAAGCCTTCGCCAAGGCACGTCTTCTGAGGAATACCGACGCCACGATCGTCGCTTACGCCGCCGAGCCGGAAGCCGAATATGCGGCTTTCCTGGCTGAGCAGCACATCGCCACCCGTCATCTCGATTTTTCGCCTGAGCTTCTCGATGGCACCACGCTGGTTTTTGCCGCGACCGGTGATGCCGCACTGGATCGCCGCATCGTGGCCGCCGCCCGCGAGCGCCGCATTCCGGCTAATGCCGTCGATCAGCCCGAAGTCTGCGATTTCTACACGCCGGCTCTCGTCAGCCGCGCGCCCGTTGCAATTGCGATCGGCACCGAAGGGGCAGGGCCGGTTCTCGCCCAGATGATCCGCGCCCGTATCGACCAGATGCTGTCGCCTTCGCTCGGCCGCCTTGCCACTCTTGCCGCCGACTATCGTGACGCCGCCGAAAAGCTGGTGCCGCGTGGCGTGGCGCGCCGCATTTTCTGGCGCCGGTTCTTTTCCGCAAGCGTTGCCGATGCGGTCGATGCCGGCGATATCGCCACTGCGCGCCGCACCGCCAATGCGCTTCTGTCCGCCGATAACAGTGTTTCCGGCCATGTCTGGCTGGTGGGTGCTGGTCCGGGTGCCGAAGACCTTTTGACGTTGCGCGCCCAGCGCGTGCTGATGGAAGCCGATGTGATCGTTTACGACGCCTTGGTGCCGCAGGCGATCGTCGATATGGGTCGCCGCGATGCCGAACGTATTTCAGTCGGCAAGCGCAAGAACGCGCATTCGAAGACGCAGGGCGAGATCAACGATCTGCTGGTCGAGCTCGGCAAGGCCGGCCAGCGTGTTGTGCGCCTGAAATCCGGTGATCCGCTGGTTTATGGTCGTGCGGCCGAAGAAATGGACGCGTTGCGCAAGGCCGGCATTTCCTATGAAATCGTGCCCGGCATCACCTCCGCCTTTGCCGCCGCTGCCGATTTCGATCTGCCGCTGACGCTGCGCGGTGTTGCTTCCTCGCTGATCTTCACGACCGGTCATGACCTGACCGGCGACACGCTGCCCGACTGGGCAAGCCTTGCGGTCAACGGTGCCACGGTTGCCGTCTATATGGGCCGCACGGTTGCCGCCTCCGTCACGGATCGTCTGATCGAAGCCGGTCTTTCGCCCGATACGCATGTGGCCGCGATCGAAAACGCCAGCCGCCGGGATCGCCGGCTGTTTCATGGCCGTCTCTCCGATCTGCCAGATCTGGAGCTGCGCGACGAACTGACAGGCCCTGTCATGGTGATCATCGGCGACGCCGTTGCCGGTGCGAATTTGCAAAAGTCCGAGCCGATGGCGGTGGGTATCGTCACGGCACGCGAAGGAATGGGATCAAAACAATGACTGACAAGGTTTTGACTGCCAACCGCCTGTCCGACGGCATTGCCGTCTGGCTGGACGCGACCGGCCAGTGGAACGAACGCCTGCAGGATGCGCTGGTGGCGCGCCATGCGGAAGCCGTCACTTCGCTGGAAGCCATCGGCAAGCGCGATTTTGTCGATAACCGGGTCGTCGATGTGGCCGTTGTCGATGTGCAGGAGATCAATGGCCAGCTCTGGCCGGTTCGTCTGCGCGAGCGCATCCGCGCCCAGGGGCCGACCATGCATTACGCTACCGGTTACGGCACCGCCGACCCGGCCTTCATCGCAGTCTGAGTTTGATCCGGGACCGTCATGTATCGTTACGATGAATTCGACCACGCTTTTGTTGCCGACCGCGTGGAGCAGTTTCGCGATCAGGTATCGCGCCGTCTGTCGGGTGAACTGGCCGAGGATGCGTTCAAGCCGCTGCGGCTGATGAACGGTGTTTATCTTCAGCTGCATGCCTATATGCTGCGCGTCGCCATTCCCTATGGCACGCTGAATGGCAAACAGATGCGCATGCTGGCGCATATCGCCCGTAAATATGACCGCGGTTACGGCCATTTCACCACCCGCCAGAACATCCAGTATAACTGGCCAAGGCTTTCGGACACACCGGACATTCTGGCCGAACTGGCAAGCGTGGAAATGCACGCGCTGCAGACGTCCGGCAACTGCATACGCAATGTCACCGCCGACCACTTTGCTGGTGCTGCTGCCGACGAAGTGGCCGACCCGCGCCCTTATGCGGAAATCCTGCGCCAGTGGTCGTCGGTTCACCCGGAATTTTCGTTTCTTCCGCGCAAATTCAAGATCGCCGTGACCGGTGCCGAGCGCGACCGTGCCGCCATTCAGGTCCACGATATCGGCCTGCATCTGAAAAAGAATGCGGCTGGCGAGATCGGCTTTGCCGTTTATGTCGGTGGCGGACAGGGTCGCACGCCGCTGATCGCCAAGAAGATCAAGGACTTTCTGCCCGAGGCCGATCTCCTGACCTACATCACCGCGATCATGCGCGTTTATAACCTGCATGGCCGCCGCGACAACAAGTACAAGGCACGTATCAAGATCCTCGTGCATGAGACGGGTGTCGAGGAACTGACGCGGCAGGTCGAGGAAGAGTTTTCGCATCTGGCCGGCACCGAGTTGACGCTGCCTGTCGCCGATATCGAAGCCATCAGCGCCTATTTTGCGCCGCCCGCCCTGCCGGCGCGTGCCGAAGGCTGGGCGCAACTGGCGGGCTGGAAAAAGGCCGATGCCGGGTTTGCCCGCTGGGTGGATCAGAACGTCTGTCCCCACAAACATCCCGATTACGGGATGGTGACGATTTCGCTGAAACCGATCGGCGGCATTCCGGGTGATGCCTCGGATGTGCAGATGGATGCGATTGCCGATTTGGCCGAAGAATTCGGCAATGACGAAATCCGCATCAGCCATGAGCAGAACGTCATCCTGCCACATGTGGCGCTGGCCGATCTGGAGCCGCTTTATCGCGCGCTGCTGGCGCAGGGGCTGGAGACCGCCAATGCCGGGCTGATCACCGATATCATTGCCTGTCCCGGCCTGGACTATTGCGCACTGGCGAATGCCCGCTCGATCCCGGTGGCGCAGGAGATTTCCACCCGTTTTGGCGCGCCGGAGCGGCAGGCGGAAATCGGTGAGCTGAAGATCAAGATTTCGGGCTGCATCAATGCCTGCGGTCACCACCATGTCGGCCATATCGGTCTGCTGGGGGTCGAAAAGAAGGGCGCGGAGCTCTACCAGATCACCCTGGGTGGCTCTGGCGACGAACACACGTCGATCGGCGAGATCATCGGCCGTGGTTTCGAACCGTCCAAGGTGACGGATGCGATCGAAAAGATCGTCGATACCTATCTCGGACTTCGGCTGTCCAGGGACGAGATCTTTCTGGATGCCTATCGGCGCGTCGGGCCGCAGCCTTTCAAGGATGCGCTCTATGGCGATGCCAAGGCGGAGGCGGCTTGAAGCATGGCGACCGAACAAAAGATCTGGCGCGAGAGTGGTTTTGTCGACAACGATCCCTGGGTGATCGAGACAGACGAGGTGAAGGCGGGCGAGGGCCAGAAGGTTCTGCTGCCGCTGGACGCTCTCATCGCCAGGGCAGAGGAGAGCAACGATGTCGGTCTTGGCGTTGTGCTTTACCCGGCGGACGATGTGACGAAGTTGGAGCCCTATCTGTCGCGGCTGGACGTCGTGGCGGTGAGCTTTCCGGCCTTCAATGATGGCCGGGCGTTTTCGCAAGGCACGCTGTTGCGAGATCGGCTGGGTTATGGCGGAGAAGTGCGCGCCGTCGGTGACGTGCTGATCGACCAGGTGCCGCTGATGCTGCGGGTGGGGATCGACACGTTTGCTGTGACCAATGCGACGGCCATCAAGCGGTTGTCGGAAGGACGCCTGCCGGGTATCAACGAACATTACCAGCCGGCGGTGAAGGCAGCGGAAGCGGGCCAGGGCTATAGCTGGCGCCGCCGTGCACTGGCTGCGCAGCAGGCGTGACAAGCTGACCGCTTTGAAACCTGAGGATTTTGGTATAATTCCGAAAACCATTGAGGGTCTCTCCGTGATATGAGGGACTGGAGGGCGGCGCCGATGCGCCGCGAAACGATGACGAACGAGACTGGACCGGCCTAATGAACGCTCCCGCCAAGCCTGAAGAATTCGCAGCAAAAATCCCGGACGGTGTGTTTGCCGAGACGGTTTTGTCCGTCGAGCATTACACCGACCACCTTTTTCGCTTCCGCATGACGCGGCCGGCCGGTTACCGTTTCCGCTCGGGCGAGTTTGCGATGATCGGGCTGATGGTGGGTGAAAAGCCGATCTACCGTGCCTATTCGATCGCCAGCCCCGCCTGGGACGAGGAACTCGAATTTTTCTCGATCAAGGTGCCGGATGGTCCGCTGACCTCGCATCTCCAGAAGATCAAGCCGGGCGATACCGTGCTGATGCGCAAGAAGCCGACCGGTACACTGGTTCTCGATGCGCTCACGCCCGGCAAGCGGCTCTACATGTTTTCGACCGGCACCGGCATCGCGCCGTTTGCCAGCCTGATCCGCGACCCGGAAACCTATGAAAAATTCGAGGAAGTCATCCTCACCCATACCTGCCGCGAAGTGGCGGAGCTGAAATATGGTTTTGACCTCGTGGACGAGATCAGGAACCACGAATTCCTGTCGGAAATCGTCGGCGACAAGCTGAAACTTTATTCGACCGTGACCCGCGAAGACTACCCGTTCCAGGGCCGCATCACCGACCTCATCGACAATGGCAAACTGTTTGCCGATCTCGGTGTGCCGGCGCTCGACCCGGCGGTGGATCGCGGCATGATCTGCGGCTCGGCGGCGATGCTGAAGGACACCAAGGAACGTCTGGAACGCGCCGGCCTGACCGAAGGCGCCAACAACAAGCCGAGCGAGTTTGTCATTGAGCGGGCGTTTGTGGGGTGACGAGCGGTCGGGCGAAAGCCCGAGCAATCGATCCAGTGAATCGATTGCAGCGAGGAACGCCCTGAGCGTTAGCGAAGGGCCGGGCGCGGCCACAAAAACAAGCATACACGAAAAAGCCGCCGGATATGTCCTGCGGCTTTTTTTGTTCTGTGATGGTGTCAGCGCGCCGGAACGGCGGCGGGCGCTGGCGGTGCGGAAAGTTTGGAGGCGACCAGCTCGACGCTGCCGCGCACATGCACGGTCACCGGCTTGCCGCCGGACCCGGCCAAGGCCAGCGCGATGACGGAAACGTCTTCCTCGAATGTCGTGACATATAGGACCTGCGCCCGGTTCACGTAGATGGGCTGGTTATGGGTGTTTCTGAAGCCGATCATCGTGGCGGGACTCCTTGCAGGGTGGTGAAGGAGATATGGCATGAGGTTGGTTTATGGAGGGTGAATCTGCGGATGAGGAAGTGTCGGTTTTTGCGACCCATGCCCGTCTGTACGTTTCCAGCGGTCAAGATGAGCAGCAGGTGTTCTGGGCGCTGGTCGCGACTATCAGAACATGGAAATTGTCTCACCGGGAGGCGCAGGTGCTGTTTGCGTCTCGTATCGGGCGATCTCATCGCGCAGCGCGGTGGCGATGATCTGGTAACCGGCATCTTTCAGATGGATGCCGTCGGCGCTCAGTTCCGCACGTACGAGGCCATTGGTCGAGAGTGCGTCCGTCAGGTCGAGGTAGAAACAGCCGCTGCCGCAGGCCAGCCGCTGTTGCTCGCGCAGCAGCCGGATGTTGGCATTGATACTTGGTGTCGATGTGGGCGGGGGTGCCAGAAAAATGACGTGTTTCGCTCTCTTCTGCGCTTCAGCTAGAACGACACGGGTATTGGCGTCGCTTTCGGCAAGGCTCATATTGTCGATGTCGTTCGTGCCGATAGAAATGACGATGACCGAGGGCGCTATGTCATAACGGCCCAGCCGGTTGCGCAATTGCGACGACCGCTCGCCACCAATGCCGAGATTGGTGACATCGTTGCGATGCAGCAGTTTTGACCAGTCACCATATTGGACGTGGGAGTCGCCGATCAGTGTGATGTTATCGGAGATTCGGCTTTTGTAGATCGTATCGAGCGTGTCGTAAGAGGTGTTGACCGCTATATTATGACCAATAATATTTTGCTGAAGACGGACAGCGTATTGATAGGGAAAAATACGGGTTTGACCTACCATGATGCCGTAAAACACTGCAGAAAGACAAAGGAAGGCAAGGGCCAGTAGACGTAACACGATGTAGATCCCCATGACGAATTCATGGGAAGAAACTATACTGGAGTTTTTGCAGTGCAATAGCCATTTTCGGTCATGCGGTTTTTACCGTGGTCCAATGCCATCTTCCCAATGATCGGGGGAGGCCTACCGCCCCGGCCTCCCCGTCTTGCCCTTCGTCCGCCGCTTCTGTTGCTTGGCATCGCCCGCATCCTCATAACTTCCGGCACCGACCTTGCCGCGCACCAGCGGGCGAACATCGTCCTTGTCGGCGCGTTGCGGCTGGCCTTCCATCAGTGGCGAGAACCGTTTGCCGGGTTCGGTGACGGGTTTCTCAGGAAGTTTTCCGGTGGTCGGCTTTTCGGTGCGGCCGACGGTCATTTCGTCGAGGCTGTTGCGTCGGAAGAGGGAGTTGGCTTTCTCTTCATCCGTGGCTGTGGGTCCTCGGGTCAAGCCCGAGGATGACGACGGAGAGGTGGTGGGCGAGGATGACGAGCTTGCGTTTGCCGCGCCCTTGCCCTTCCGGCCGCCACCTTCCTGTGAACGTGCTTCGTCCCGCGCGATCGGGTCGTCCATGGTCGCCAGTTCGGCGGCCTTGAGGCGTTTGATTTCGTCGCGCAGGCGGGCGGCCTTTTCGAAGTCGAGATCCGCCGCAGCATCGCGCATAGATTTTTCCAGCGCGTTGAGATGGCTTTGCAGGTTGTTGCCGACCAGATGGCCGCCGTCTGCAAACCCCTTGCCGGATGCGCCGGAAATGTCGGCGCGGACGTGGTCGCGCTCATAGACCGAGTCGAGGATGTCGGAAATGCGGGCTTTCACCGATTCCGGGGTGATGCCGTGTTCGGTGTTGTAGGCGACCTGCTTTTCACGGCGGCGGGCGGTTTCGTCCATGGCGCGTTGCATCGAGCCGGTGATCTTGTCGGCATACAGGATGACCTTGCCGTCGACGTTACGCGCCGCACGTCCAATGGTCTGGATGAGGGACGTCTCCGAGCGCAAAAAACCTTCCTTGTCGGCGTCGAGGATGGCGACGAAACCGCATTCGGGAATGTCGAGGCCCTCGCGCAGCAGGTTGATGCCGACCAGCACGTCGAAGGCGCCGAGGCGCAGGTCGCGGATGATTTCGATGCGTTCCAGCGTGTCGATGTCCGAGTGCATGTAGCGCACGCGAACACCCTGTTCGTGCAGGTATTCGGTAAGGTCTTCGGCCATGCGCTTGGTGAGGACCGTGCAGAGGGTGCGGTAGCCTTTTTGCGCAGTTTCGCGGATTTCGCCGAGCACGTCGTCGACCTGGGAGCGGGCGGACCGCACCTCGACCGGCGGGTCGATCAGGCCGGTGGGGCGGATGACCTGTTCGGCAAACACGCCGCCGGACTGTTCCATTTCCCAATTGCCGGGCGTGGCCGACACGGCGACGGTGAGGGGGCGCATCGCGTCCCATTCCTCGAAGCGCAGCGGGCGGTTGTCCATGCAGGACGGGAGACGGAAACCGTATTCGGCCAGCGTCGCCTTGCGCCGAAAGTCGCCGCGATACATGCCGCCGATCTGGCTGACGGAGACGTGGCTTTCGTCGATGAACAGAAGGGCGTTGTCGGGGATGTATTCGAACAGGGTCGGTGGCGGTTCGCCGGGGCTGCGGCCGGTGAGATAGCGCGAATAGTTTTCGATGCCGGCGCAGGAGCCGGTGGCTTCGAGCATTTCGATATCGTAGCGGGTGCGCTGTTCGAGGCGCTGCGCTTCCAGCAGGCGGCCGCCCTTTTCCAGCTCGGCGAGGCGGATTTTCAGCTCGTCCTTGATGGATTTGATCGCGCCGTTGAGGGTGGGGCGCGGCGTCACGTAGTGCGAGTTGGCGTAGATTTTTACCGATTTCAGGTCGCCGGTCTTTTGGCCGGTGAGCGGGTCGAACTCGGTGATCGAGTCGATCTCGTCGCCGAACATCGAGATGCGCCATGCGGCATCTTCCAGGTGGGCGGGGAAGATTTCGATCGTGTCGCCGCGGACCCGGAACGAGCCGCGGATGAAATTGATGTCCTGGCGTTTGTATTGCTGGGCCACGAGGTCGGCGAGCAACTGGCGCTGGTCGAGCCGGTCGCCGACTTCCATCTGAAATGTCATGGCGGTGTAGGTTTCGACCGAGCCGATACCGTAGATGCAGGAGACCGAAGCGACGATGATGCAGTCGTCGCGCTCCAGCAGCGAGCGGGTGGCGGAATGGCGCATGCGGTCGATCTGTTCGTTGATCGAGGATTCCTTCTCGATGAACGTGTCGGAGCGCGGCACATAGGCTTCCGGCTGGTAATAGTCGTAATAGGAGACGAAATATTCGACCGCGTTGTCGGGGAAGAAATTCTTGAACTCGGAATAGAGCTGCGCGGCCAGCGTCTTGTTGGGGGCGAGGATGACGGCGGGGCGCTGGGTGGCCTCGATCACCTTGGCCATCGTGAACGTCTTGCCGGATCCGGTGACGCCGAGCAGGACCTGGCTGCGCTCGTTGTTGTTGATGCCCTCGACGAGATCGGCGATGGCGGTCGGCTGGTCGCCGGCGGGCTGGTATTCGGAATCCATGCGGATGTTGATGCCGCCCTCGGATTTTTCCGGCCGGGCAGGGCGGTGCGGCGTCCACAGTTTTCCGTCCTTGAAGAGCGGGTTGCCGCTTTCGATCAGTGCGGAGAGGGCCTCGACCGTGGCGGTGACGGCACCGGTGGCGAGATGTTCCGCCTCCTCCAGCGATACATCCATGCCGGCGACCGGATTGAGGCCGGCGGCGGCGCGGGTCTTTGGGTCGTTGGAGGCGCCGATCGAGACGCCGCGCGACGTCTTGCTGGCCGTCGTGTTCTTGGCAGTCTTGGGCTTTTCCTTCGCGGCGGCCTTGATGGCTTCCTCGCGGGCGGCGATCTCGATCTTCTTGCGGTGTTTGCCTGCCTTGGAGGCGATCTCGCGCTGCGTCTCGATGCCCGACAGTTCCGCCTCGGATTCGAGCTGCCTCACCCAGTCGGAAACGCTGCCTTCCAGCGGCGCGCCTTCGAACGATGACTGGGGAGCTTCCTCAAAACCGCTGGGTTTGGAGGGCAAGGGTTTTTTCGGAGATCTGGCCATGCCGCGAATATGGAGTGCGTTTTCTCCATTGTGAAGAGGGCGGGGCCATAAAACCAGTACAAAAAGTGAACCGGAGGTTCAGGTCTTGCGGCCGGCGCTGCGCTTGAAATCGACCTCTGTCGTGTTGGACGGGCGTTCGGCGATCCAGCCGGCGAGGCGTTCGGGCGGCATCGGCCGGGCGAAGAAATAACCCTGCGCGGTGTGGCAGCCGAGTTCCTGCAGGGCGGCTGCATCTTCGAAGGTTTCGACCCCTTCGACGAGCACGTCGATCGACAGCGACTGGCCGAGGCCGACAAGCGCGGAAACGATATTCTGGCTCTGGCGGCTGGAGGTGACGGCGGCGGCGATGCCGCGATCGATCTTCAGGCGGTCGACCTTGAGGCCGGTGAGATAGGTCAGCGAGGAATGGCCGGCGCCAAAATCATCGACGGCGAGCTTGTAGCCGGAGCGGGAAATGCGGGCCAGCTGATCGCCGATCATGTCGGTATCGAGCAGCGCTTCCTCGGTGATCTCGATTTCCAGCAGGGCCGGATTGATCTTGTGGCGGGCGACAATGGCATCGACGACATCGACGACGGAATAGACGGAAAGTTCGCGCGGTGACACGTTGATCGACACGGTGGCATGCGGCAGGCCCATGTCCGGCAGGCGCGTGAGCAGGCGGCAGGCGGCTTCGGCGATCGTGCCGGTCAGCCGGTCCGACTGGTGTGTGGCAAGTGCGGCCAGCACGATATCGGGTGGTGCGATGGGGCCGAGTTGCGGGTGGTGCCAGCGCACCAATGCCTCGAATCCGATAATGCCGCTTTCATCCAGCATGACCTGCGGCTGGAACCATGCCTCGACTGCGCCGCTGGTGATGGCGGCGCCGAGATCCTGTTCGATCTGGTGACGGCGGGTGGCTTCGGCGCGGAAATCCGGGTGGAATTCGCACCAGCGTCCGCGGCCGCTGTCCTTGGCGCGATACAATGCCATATCGGCGCAGATGAACAGCTCTTCCGCATTGGTGGCGTGATCCGGATAGATCGACAGACCGATGGACGTGCCGACGAGGCAGGACTGGCCGGCAATGCTGATGGGGCCATGGCTGCGTTCCAGCATGGCATCACATTGCTGGCGCGCGCGCTCCACAGCGTCGGTGCCGGAAAAGATGACCGCAAACTCGTCGCCGCCAAGACGCGCCAGAAGATCGGCGCCTTCGATGGAGCGGCGCATGCGGTTCGAGATATAGACGAGCAACGTATCGCCGACACTGTGGCCAAGCGTATCGTTGATCATTTTGAAGCCGTCGAGATCGAGCATCAGCAGCGCCAGCTGGCGACCGCTGCCATCGACGCAGCTTTCTATGCCTGCCGCCAGCGCCTCGTTGAAAGCTGTGCGGTTGGCAAGGCCGGTGAGCGGATCGCATTTGGCCAGATGTTCCAGCCGGGCATTGGTGCTGAGGATTTCGCTATTGGCCCTGGACAGGGATTCCGCCAGCGCCTTGGCCTGAACGGTGCCGCGCGTATTGCTGGCGAAAGTGACCTCAGACTGTTTGCTGCCGCGATAGAGAAGCAGTGTCAGTGCGGTGACGCAAAGCGCCAGCATCAGGCCGTGTATGCCCTGCGGCAGCAGTGAAACGATGACCGCTACATGCACCGGCAGCGCAAAGGCGAGCGGCGCGAGACTGTTGCCGGCGCCCATCAGCACCGTGGCTGCGGCAATGCCGAGCATCATCAGATAGATGCCGCCATCGACGCTGGTTGCATCGAAATCTGCGAACAGGAAGGGAAGGGCAGCCCATGTGCAGCCGGTGACGAATTTGCCGGCCGCGAGAATCAGTAGCGTCTTTTGCGGATTCGTACCGGCCAGATCACGGCGCATCATTCTGGCGGTCATTCCGCCCCTAACGATCAGCGTCAGAAGCAGTGTCGCCAGCCAGTATGGTGCAAGCGTATCGGTGCCGTGGCCCACCGTGGAAACGGCATAGGCGCAGCCAGCGATGACCGCATTGGTGGCGAGCATATAATACATCCGGTCCATGACCGAAGCCGCCTGTGCTTTTGCGATCTCCGACTTGATGCGGATTTCATTCTCGTCAGTCAGGAAGCGGCTTGGCATCCAGAATGTCTCATGTCCGTTTCAGCTCGGCAGCATATGCTCATGGTCGAATGAAAAAAACATTAATTGCGTCAATGGGTTAAAGGTGATTGGGTGTCTGATCTCGGCGGGAACGAATAAGCTTTTACGGCGTTTATATCCAAGGTTGTGCCTGCCCGATTTGTTTCACCCTATCACGCCGCATTACAAATCGTTCATGTAGGAAAATCCGCCTTAATCTGTTGCCGTTTGTGTCGCAGTGCTACATCACCCCTTGTCCACGGTTCGAAACGAGGTGCTCGATGACACTTTCCCGCCCCACCATGGCTGCCATACGATTTGGGTATGGCCTGAAGCCGGGTGAAGAAAATGCGCCGGCCAGCGCTGCCGATCTGATGAAGCAGGTCGAAAGAGGCGCCAAGGCAAAGGCGCGCTTTCCGCGGGAAGGGTTTGAAGGCAGGCGCGAGACGGCTTTGCGTCTTCTCTCTGTGCGGGCGGTCGAAGCAAAGACGGCACAGGCCGGAAAACCCAATCCGGAACTGCGGCGCGACACGCTGCGCGAGGCCGATCGCATGCTGCGGCGTGATTCGTTTGCGCGCATCATGCAGGCCGTGCATTCCCAGAACGGCTTTTTCGAACGGCTGGCGAGTTTCTGGGTCGATCATTTTTCCGTCAACGCCCGCAAGACCTACGCGATGCGGATGATCGTGTCCTTGTTCGAAGCCGAAGCGATCCGCCCGAATGTCGGCGGGCCGTTCGTCAATCTTCTGCATGCCGCAGTGCTGCATCCGGCCATGCTGTTCTATCTCGATCAGAACCGCTCGGTTGGACCGGAATCGCAGGCCGGTCTTCGCAACGGTACGGGTGTGAACGAAAATCTCGGCCGCGAGCTGCTGGAACTGCACACGATGGGCGCAGGCTCCGGATACAATCAGGACGACGTGCATGGCGCGGCATTGATCCTTACCGGCGTCACCGTCGATGCCCGCACGCTGGAAGTCGGCTATCGCCGCCAACGTGCGGAGCCTGGCCGCCTTTCGCTGCTGGGCAAGGTCTATGGCGAGGAAGGGCGTTCTGAAGCCGATCATGTGGCCATGCTTGACGATCTGGCCAGGCGGCCGGAGACGGCAAAACACGTATGCAGCAAGCTGGTGAAACACTTCATCGCCGACGAGCCGCCGACCGAGGTGGTGGAGGCGATGGTGGCGGCATGGACCGCAAGCGACGGCAACCTGACGGCGGTCTATCAGGCGATGCTGGATCATCCACGCGCCTGGGAGGGCGAGGGCCAGAAATTCAAGCAGCCTTTCGATTTTGTGGTTTCCGGTCTGCGGGCCATGGATGTCAAGGAAGCCGAACTGACGGCGCTGGCCAAGGCGCTGGATGACGAGGACGCCGAAGTGCCGGTGCGGCCGGACGAGGCCGAAGACGGCGATGACGTTGTGCAGGCGGAAAAGCCGGGACCGCGCGGCGCTGATATGGGACGTGCCGATGCAGCCGCTGCGACGAGTGATGCCGCAGCCGGAGACATCAAGAAATCCACCACCAAGGCCGCCGCACCAAAACCCGGTTTTGCACGTGCCGTGACCTTCGGGGCGCTGCGGCGCATGGGGCAGCCGGTATGGCAGCCGCCAAGCCCCGCAGGCTTCGCCGATGACATGGGCGCCTGGCTTTCACCCAGCCAACTGAGTGAGCGGATCGCCTGGGCGCGGCTGGCAGTGCGCGGGCTGGGCAAGGACCTCGATCCTCCCGGTTTTCTGGCCGCGGCACTGGCCGATGCAGCAAGGCCCGAAACGGCAAAGATTGTCGGGCAGGCGCCGAGCAAGGTGCATGGCATGACCATGGTTCTGGTTTCGCCGGAGTTCAACAGGAGATGACGATGGACGCTTCGACACGTTTTCAGCTGTCGCGACGCGGCTTTCTCGCTTCGGCCTGCTGCCTTGCGGCCATGCCGGTGATGACGCCGGTCAGTTTTGCCGCAACCCCCGGCGATGCGCGTTTCGTAACGATCATTTTGCGTGGCGCGATGGACGGACTTGATCTGCTGCAGCCCTATGGCGACCCGGCGTATGCCGGTCTGCGGCCAAAGCTGGCGCTGACGCCGGACACCGGGCTGACCGATCTCGACGGCCGCTTTGGCCTGCATCCGGCGGCGCAATCGCTGATGCCGCTATGGCAGGCGCGGGAGCTGTCCTTCGTGCATGCCGTCTCGACGCCTTACCGCGACCAGCGCAGCCATTTCGACGGTCAGGACATTCTTGAAAGCGGCGGTGCCGACAGGCGCGAGCGCAATGGCTGGCTGAACCGCACGCTGGCGGCCATTCCGCGCACGGCCAGTCGCCGGGCGATCGATATCAATACCTCGATGGAACTGATCCTCTCGGGACCCAACGATGTCGATGTCTGGTCGGCACAATCGGATGTGGCGCTGGCTGAAGACGAGGTGCGTTTTCTCGAGCGGCTTTACGAAGGCGATCCGAAATTTTCCAAGGCCTTTGCCGAGGCTGTTCGCACCGACATGTCCACCGATCCGCTATATGCCAGCGGCAAGCGCGGCACGGGCGTGGCGGATATGGCAAAACTTGCCGGCAGCCTGCTGGCCCGCGACTACCGCATCGGCAGCTTTTCGATCAACGGCTGGGACACGCATGTGAACCAGAAGGCGCAGTTCGCGCAGGTAGCCGGCACGCTGGCACTGGCGATCACCACGCTGAAGGAAAACATGGGAGCGGATGCCTGGGGCAAGACGGTGGTTCTGGCGATGACCGAGTTTGGTCGTACGGCGCGTGAAAACGGCAGCGGCGGCACCGATCACGGCACCGGCGGCGTGGCGGTTCTGGCCGGCGGCGCGGTGGATGGCGGCAAGATCTTTGGCACATGGCCGGGCTTGGGCGAAGACCAGCTTTACCAGGGCCGCGACCTGATGCCGACCGGCGATTTGCGCGAACTGGCTGCGGCGATGATCCATAAGCAATATGGCGTTTCGGCTGGCGATCTCACCACCAAGGTGTTTCCGGGCCTGAGTTTCGATACGGGTTCGGTGTATCTGCGGGGGTGAGGAATGGTCGGCGCAGCCGACGAAACGATCCAGTGAATCGTTTCGAATGACGAACGCCCTAAGCTGAAGCGAAGGGCCGGGATAGGGAGATAAAATTGCCCCTCACCAACAAAATCTATGACTTAGCTTCGCTAAGATCATGATTTTGTATCCTCTCCCGCAAGGGGAGAGGTAAAGATGCCGAGGTCGCCGCGGCCTGCCTCTCCCCTTGCGGGAGAGGATAGCAAGTCCGCGGGAGGCACAGCCGAGCGCTGGACGCGCTTGGTGAGGGGTATTTTTCCCCGACGTCTTACTTCAACCGTGCCACCACCAGATGGCCGGGGCTTGGCTCGCCATCCTGCATGCGCACGTTGATTTCCGACATTTCGATCACCTCGAAACCGGTCTCTTTCAGGCGGTCGAGGATGTAGCTTTCGGTGTGGACGAAACGCTGGTGCGGGCCGACGATATAGGGGCGGCCGTCGGTTTCCGGCAGGGTTTCCGACGAGAACACGAAAATGCCGCCCTTGACCATGTTTTCGGCGGCGCCGAAGAAGATCGGTTCCAGCGCGCCGAGATAGGGCAGCACGTCGGTGGCTGTGATCAGGTCAAACGCTTCGTCATCATTGTCCTCGAGAAAGTCCTCGACTTCGCCGACGTAAAGCGTCTCGTAAAGATCCTTTTCATGGGCGATCTGCACCATGTTTTCGGAAATATCCAGCCCGGTGATGTCTTCCGCCATGTCGCGCAGGGCGCCGCCGGTGAGGCCGGTGCCGCAGCCAAGATCGAGCATGCGCTTGAAAGGCCCAAGATCCAGCGACTGCAGGTGCTGGCGCACCATCATCGGCACGGTGTAGCCGAGCTGCTCGACGAGAATGTCTTCAAAACTTTCGGCGTGCTGGTCGAACAGGGTTTCCACATAGGCGTCGGGCGCGCGTGGTGGGGTTTCGCCGCGGCCCATGGAGGCGAGGCGGACGGCTGCGCCGCCGTGGTCTTCCGGATCAATGGCCAGCACGTCGGCATAGGCTTTGGCCGCGCCGTCGAGATCGCCGGACTTTTCCAGATCCAATGCGCGGTTATAGGCCTCGGCCAGGGCTTCCTCGTCGATCTTGGTCATGGCGCGTCCTTTTCCGGTGCCGTTGATATGGCCGCGCTTTTAGCGGGAATACGTGTTTTTGCAATGGCGGTCGGTATCGGCTGCCCAAGCTTTGCCTGAATGGCGCGTTCAGGTGGAGTTCAGCCAGTCATGCACAGGTTTGGCATGAACAAGTTTGGGAACAATTTTAATGGGTGGCCGTTGAGGGCTGCCCGGACAAGGCCAGGCTCCCGCAAGAGGAGTTTTGCTCGAATAAACTGCAGGGATGCGAGATTACCAAGGAGGTCCCATGTCGAAGAAACACCGTTTGCTGGCCGGCGTTGCCATGCCCGTGCTGTCGCTGTCATTGATCTGGCAGCCGGCACTGGCGGCACCCGTTGCGCCAGGCGCGATGGCCGTGCCGGCGCGCAGCGAAGTGATCCGCGTGCAGGATGCACCGGCTGCCGAACAGCCAATCCTGCCGCCGGGTGCAGCCCCTGCGGAAGAAGCGCCGGCCGAAAAGCCGCGCCGCGAACAGGCACCGGAAGCGGCTCCCGAGCCGCAGCGCCAGGAAGCGCCGGCACCCCAGCCGGAACCGCAGGCCGCTCCGCCGCAGGCGCGTGAGGCAGCGCCGGAGCCGGAAGCGCCGCGTCCGCGCCGCGAAGCCCCCGCACAGGAGGCGCCCGCCGCAGAACAGCCCGCTGCCGAACCGAGCCAGGAAAAGCCGCGTCAGCGTCCGCCACGCGAACCGGCCGCGAGTGCCGAGCAGCCGGCAGCTGAACAGCCGACCGAGCGTCCGGCCCGTAACAAGCAGAACAATGGTGAAGCCCAGCCGGGTGGTGAGCGCCCACGTGGCGAACGCCCGGCAGGTGAACGCCCTCGCGGCGAGCGTCCGGCGTCCGATGCACAGGCACCTGCCGAACGTCCGGTGGAGAAGCCCGCAGAGGCGCCTGCGGCAAAACCCGCACCGGCGGAAAAGCCCGCCGCTCCGGCAGAAGCCCCCGCATCCGCGCCCGCGGCACCTGAGGCTGCACCGGCTGCCCGTCCGGCGCGTCCTGCCGATGGTTCGCGACCGGCACGCCCGGCTCCGGGTGAGGCACCTGCCGCACCGGGTCAGGCAACTCCGGCTGCGCAGCCGGGCACGCCACCTGCGCCGGAAGGTGCTGCACCTGCTGCCCCCGGCCAGCCAGCGCCCGGTCAATCCGGTGCCACTCCGGCTGCTCCCGGTGGTGCGGCTCCCGGTCAACCCGCTCCGGGGCAGGCTGGCGAACTGCCGGCCGGGCCGCGCACGCCTGAAGAAATCGAACGTGCCAAGGCGATCGCGAAGGATCCGTCCTCTGCCACCGGGCCGGTCGTGCTGCCGGTTGAAAATGGCGCGGCCATCCTCGACAGCGCCAAGGAATATCCGTCGGCGCCTGCCGCGGCACCGGGCACCCCGCCGGTTGCCGGTCAGGGACAGCCGCGTGGTCCGCGCGAAGGTGGTCGTCCGCAGGGTGGCCCCGCCGGTGGTCAGCCGGGTGTTCCGGCCGTTGCCGCACCCGCCGGCCCGCCACCACCACCGCCGACATCGGATGCCGAAGCACAGGCGCTCGCTCCGGGTGAACGTCCGCGTCCGCCGATCAAGCTCGAAGCGGCCACGGCGGAACGTGGCGAGCGGCTGGATGGTCGTCCGCGTTTCGAACGTCCCGACGGTTTTCAGGAGCGTGGCGGCAACCGCGATGGCGGCCGTGTGATCCTGCAGTTCGACAACCGCACCATCGTGCGTCATGACGACAGCAGCCGTTTCTATGACGAGGGTTATCAGCCGGAATATGAACGCCTGCGCGGCGGTCGTACCCGCGAAATCATCGAGCGTGACAACGGCGTCCAGATCGTCACCATTCGCAACCGGTATGGCGATATCGTCCAGCGTTCGCGCATCGGCGATGATGGCCGTGAATACGTGCTCTATTATGCACCGGAACTGATGGAGGAGCGTGACCAGCCGCGTCGCTGGCGCGATCCGGGTCTCGACCTTCCGCCCATGCGCCTGACGGTGCCGCTGGACGACTACATCATCGACACCTCGACCGAGCCGGACCGGGATTATTACGAATTCCTGGAACAGCCGCCGGTGGAACGCGTCGAACGCGTCTATTCGCTGGATGAAGTGCGCTATTCGGCCCGTATCCGCGACAAGGTGCGCCGTATCGACCTCGATACGATTACCTTTGCGACCGGTAGTGCCGACATCCCGATGAACCAGGCGTCTTCGCTGCGCAAGGTTGCGGATGCGATCAAGGAAGTTCTCGACCGCGACCCGGCCGAAACCTTCCTCATCGAAGGCCATACGGATGCGGTCGGTTCCGATGACAGCAATCTGGTGCTCTCCGACCGCCGTGCGGAATCGGTGGCCCGCGTGCTGAGCGACGCCTTTGGTATCGCACCGGAAAACCTGGCGACGCAGGGTTATGGCGAGCGTTACCTGAAGGTGCGCACCGAAGCCGCGTCTCAGGAAAACCGTCGTGTCACCATCCGCCGCATCACGCCGCTGGTGAAGCCGGTGGCGCAGCGTTAAGGTCTGCGGTCAACATAAAAAGCCGCCGGCATCCTGGCCGGCGGCTTTTTGCTACGCATTAAAGCACGTGCCCGTTTTCGTGTCCGGCAATTGTCGCAAAAGTGGTTGTTGAGATTATTTGCGCTTGATGGTTGGTTGTCCCTGTTGAGGGGGCAAGGGCGTGCATGGCAGACAATCTGATCGTGACATGGGATATTTCGGGCGACGTGAGTGCCGCCCTGATCGCGGCGGTCGTCGCGCTGATACTGGCGATAGGGCAGGGCCTGTCAGCTCGAAAAAATCGTCAGAAGAACAACGCCATCATGCTGATACAGCTGATGGCGAGCGCCCCTCTTCACGAAGCGCGCAGCAAGGCGGCCGAATTCCTGCGCGTCGATCAGGGGGGCGATCTCGTGGAGGCGCTGCGCGCGCTCCCGCAAGTCGGGACAGTAGCTCGCTGTGGAATGTGTGAAGACTGCAAGACAGACGCCGGCCCGGAGCGAAGCATAAGTGCCGTCATCGGCTTTTATGAACTGGTCTACGGTCTGATCGGGACACGTGCCGTCGATCACAGAATGCTCAAGATGGCGTTTGGGCAAAGAACGGCGTTCTTTTACGAATACCTGTATCTCAAATACTGGTCAGACCGGCAGTCGGAATGGCGTTTCGCGCTCGACAAGCTCGGAAGGCTCAGGCACATCTGCGACGAGGACGCACTGGCCTACTTTGCGGACCAGCGACGACGCCAGCGTCAAAGGCGCTTGTCGAAGTCGACCGAAGTGTCTGTGCCTCCAGATACGGAGGGATAGGAAAACCGTCCGAATTCGTGGTAATTTCGGCTTTTCCAGAAGGCCAGCGTATCGGGCGTCTGCGCATCGGCGTGCAGATAGGCGATGTCATAACCGAGGGCGCGGGCGTCCGCCTCCAGAGCCGAGACGATACGGCTGCCAAGCCCTTTGCCGCGCAGGCTTGGTTCGAGATAGACGCGGGCGATCTGGCAGGTTTTTTGGTCGATGTAACGATCGGCGAGGCGGCGGGCGGTGCCGGGCTTGCGGGCGAGATTGTAAAACCCGCCGGTGGCGATGATGTTTCCCGCGTCATCGCGGACGATGCGAAAGCCGCCGGCGTTCCGGGGCGAATACCAGCCGTGTTCGATGTCCCCGGTCAGGCTGTCGAGATCGGCATGCCAGTCGCTGTTGTAATCGATACCGTAGAAATCGCGGATGATGCGCAGGCAGAATTGTCTGGCGTCATGGCCGGCATTTGTGTCTTCGGCAGAGACGAGGTCATCGATCGGATAAAGCGGGATCACGCGCTCGCCGTCACAAAGATTTCGGCGATGCGCTCGATGCCGGCCTGGTCTTCGGCATCGAAGCGGGCAGGGATCGGGCTGTCGAGATCGATCACGCCAATGACGGCGCCATCGCGCAGGATCGGCACCACCAGTTCCGAACGTGAAGCGGCATCGCAGGCAATGTGGCCCGGAAAGGCATGGACATCCTCGACGAGGATGGACTGGGCCTTTTCGACGGCGGTGCCGCAGACACCGCGGCCGACCGGAATGCGCACGCAGGCCGTCTTGCCCTGGAAGGGGCCGAGCACCAGTTCGCCCTCTTTCATCAGATAGAAACCCGCCCAGTTGAGATCCGGCAGCATCTGAAAGATCAGTGCCGACGTGTTGGCGGCATTGGCAATGAAATCACGCTCGCCATCGAGAAGGGCCGCCAGTTGCTGTGTGAGCTGGCGATAGAATTCCGGCTTGTTTTCGGTCTCGATCGCAGTGGTCTCGAACATGGCGGCTCCTCTCAATGACTGGTGAGGGCGGTTTAGTCTGCGGCGGCCGTCAGGGCAAGCTATCGAGCGCCATGGGCTTAGTAGCGAAGGATGCCTTCGGCGCAGGTGACGCACATGCCGCCAACCAGAACCTTGCCGTCACCGTCGATATCCACCGAGATCCGGCCATCGCGACCGACTTTT
Source organism: Neorhizobium sp. JUb45 (assembly GCF_004343585.1). Classification (GTDB taxonomy): domain Bacteria; phylum Pseudomonadota; class Alphaproteobacteria; order Rhizobiales; family Rhizobiaceae; genus Neorhizobium. Next base: position 1,066,492 of record NZ_SLYW01000002.1, read on the forward strand.
GACCCTTGTGATGCGGTATAGGTCATCCCGCCGGCAGAGGCGGACTCGTTGTTGAGGCGAAAATATCCGACGCTGCCATTGCCGGAGCCGCAGACCGGGTCTTCCTCCACGCCGCAGGACGGCGCAAACGAGCGCACCTCGATATCCGCATCACCACCGGCATGCGGACCAAACACGGTGACGCCGGTCGCATTCAGCTTTTTCTCGAAGGCGGCCGAACGGGCAAAATCCGGCTGCAGGGCGAGAACCGTCTCGGCATTGTCGAGTTTGGCAACGATCCAGACAGGGCCGACATTGATGGCGGCCGGCGGCTCGGATTTCGACACTTTGACGCCCAGAATACCTTCGAGTTCCTCGACCTCGATGTCCGACAGGGGCCGGATCTGGGCCGGCGGCATGGACAAGGTCAGCGTGCGCTCGGGGCCATTGCCGCTCACCGCGATATTGATAAGGCCGGCCGCGCATTCCTGCACCAGCACGCCATTGCGCGGCGAATGAAGGCCAGCCTCGAGAATGGCATGGGCGCTGCCGAGGGTGGGATGGCCGGCAAACGGCAGTTCGCTGCGCGGCGTGAAGATGCGAAGCCGGTAGTCGGCATTGGGATGGGTTGCCGGCAGCAGGAAAGTCGTTTCGGACAGGTTGGTCCAGCGGGCAATGGTCTGCATTTCCGTGTCGCTCAGCCCCTCGGCATCGAGGATGACGGCGACGGGATTGCCCATGAAAGGTTTGTTGGAAAATGCATCGACGACTTTGTAAGCGCGCATGGTTGGCCCCTGTTGCAACATGACGTCCAGCACTAGGACGATGGTGTCGCTCTGACAAATTCAAAGTGATTATGGCATTCATCACGTTTTGCGCACAGCGGGAACAGCCGTTCGCAGACGGCGGCGGTTGTTGTGCGTCGGGCGGCTGATACGTTATGGGCATTGTTGTTGATACTCGCCAACGAAGAGAGCCCGGTCGCATGCCGTTTTTTCGAAGCTTCTGCCGGTTCGCACACAGCCATGCGAATTCATTTCATCTGGTCGTTAAGGGCGGTTTGGTTCGCGGCGCTTTGGAGGGCAAGCTGTGAGTCAATATGCCTTTGGCGGTTGTTCGCCAAATCTCTTGTGTGTTCTTTGATCATCGTAATGAGGAGTTCGGTTAGCGCATGCTGGAAATAAATAGCGGGCGAATACAGAACCCGAAGACATTGATACCGGATGAGATCGCTCGAGAATGCGAAAAACGCGGGAAACTTGTCGTTCAATTCAGTACGTCCGACTCATACCCGACTGACATTCTGCTTGCACTGAACGAAGCTTGCCGGATTGCCAAGGATCATTTGCAGGTCCGCTTTTATGGCCATTACGGCACATTTTTCGATGCCAAAGTCGTTCGCCATCTGCCTGAAGCCCGTGATCTCGCTGTCGATTGCCTTAGAATCGAGAACGAAGATGAAATCGGACATCTCACAAATCTGATATCTTTGAACTTCGGTGTCTTCGAATTAGATCGGCCTGACTTTTTAAAAACACTGAGGCTTGGTCAATTGGAGAAGCTTGGCCTCATTGAAAACCGCAAGCGGAATTTCGACCTTTCGCCGCTGGCCGAATGTAAGTCACTGCAAAGTCTTTTCGTTAACGGCCACTCGAAGAATATCGATGTATTGGTGGGGTTGCAGCAACTCAGAAAACTGAGCTTAGGTGCCTACGCAAAGAAAAACCGGCTTGATTTTCTCAATGGCATGACGTCGCTCAAGGATCTGACACTGATCCTTGGTGGTCGTTCGGACATTAACGACCTGATGAGCGAAACGCTCGAAATTTTACAAATTCTCCGTGTGCAAGGCGTTGAGACACTGGGCGATCTGTCTCGTATGCCGGCGCTAGCTGCACTTCGGGTCGAAGACCAAATTAAACTCAGGCATCTAGATTTGACCGGAGCGAAACTGCAACGACTTGCGCTATTCAACTGCAAAAACCTGACGGAATTGTCGGGGCTGGATATGCAGGGTGATATAGAGGAATTCGCTGTCTCTCGCACGGCGCTCGATCTCGATAAATTGCGTGACAGGGACTGGCCTGTATCGGCGCGATCCGTGCGGCTTTTCTCGGGAAGCAGAAAATGGAACGATGCTGCCGAAGCTCAGATGAGCGCCCGGAATCTGAACCAGAAGCCTGACTACTGGTTTTAGCGTGATTAACGACAGCAGCCCTAACGTCTCGCCGCCTCCAGCAATGCCACCATTTCCCCATATCCGCGCGCCTTCGCGTGCTGCATCGGCGTCACGCCATCCTTGTCGGCAAGGTTTTGCCTTGCGCCGGCATCCAGCAGCAGTTTGACGATCTGCTGATGGCGCAGGCCGCCGTCGCTGAGAATGATCGCCTCCAGAAGTGCGGTCCAGCCGAGCTTGTTGACGTGGTTCACGTCCACGCCCGCCTCGATCAGCGTTCGGACCGTTTCCACATGGCCGCGTTCGGAGGCGGGAATGAGCGCCGTACCGCCGTAACGGTTGGTGCTCTTGAGATCGGCGCCATGCGACAATGTCAGTTTCAGGATTTCGAGATGGCCGCGTGCGCCTGCATAGAGATAGGGACTGTCCTCTATCTCGTCCCTGGCGTTGACGTCGGCGCCGGCCTCGATGAGCAGCCTTGCCGCCTCGATCTGGTTGGCATGGGTGGCGATGAGGAGGGCGGTCTGTCCATGGGCGTTGCGGCTGTCGATGCCGGCGCCTTCGCCGATCAGCGTGGTGACAGACTGCGTGTCGCCGTGGCGCGCAGCATCCATGAGTGCCGCATCCTTCGTGTCCGACATGGCAGGCTCCTTCATCATCGACAATGTCAGGGCAGCGAAGATCAGGACATGAAGCGATGTTTTCAAGTCCGGTCTTTTTGATCGCATCGTTTTCATCATGATCTTAGGGGCATTCGGTTCGCGTCTACGAATATGTGCGGATGAAAGCGCATGGTCGCAGGCGTTGCAAGCGGCAATGACCGAGGCGAGCCGATCTGCCCGCGAACACCGGTATGCCTTCAGACAAATACGGGAAAGCATGATGCCAAAATGCGGTGGCTGGTGGTAACGTTGCTTCGATAGGGCTTTGGCGATGGATCGGGGGGATATCATGAAACTTCTGCTGGTGGGGGCAAGCGGGCTTGTCGGCAGCCATGTGCTGAAGCTGGCTCTCGCCGATCCGCGCGTCACGCATGTGGTGGCGCCCGGCCGCAAAGCCCTGGCAGCCCATGCCAAGCTCGAGGCACCCATATGTGATTTCAGCGGGATGACCGGAGACGAGCCTTTCTGGCAGGGCGGTGCGGTGATCTGCACGCTCGGCACGACGATCAAGGTGGCGGGGTCGCAGGCGGCATTCGAACGGGTCGATCATGACTATCCGCTGACCGTGGCCCGCCTGATGCACAAGCGCGGCGCGCAGGTTTACGTGCTCAATTCGGCGATCGGTGCCGATGCGAATTCGCGTTTTTTCTACAATCGGGTGAAGGGCAGGCTCGAACAGGATCTGGCAGCGATCGGCTTTCGATCGCTGGCTTTTGTGCGCCCCGGCCTGATCGGCGGCGAGCGGGCGGAACGCCGTCGTGGTGAAGGCATCGCCGAAGCGGTTCTGAAAATCGCCGCGCCGGTGCTGCCGAAGCGTTGGCGCATCAATCCGGCGCCGGTGATCGCGCAATCACTGCTGGATTGCGCTCTTGCAGCAAAGCCCGGCATTCGCATCGTGCCGTCAGAAGAACTGACCGGACAGGTATAACGTCCGCTTTACTGGAATTCCGGCGGGCGCGGTCTTGGCAGCGGCACGTCCGCGACATTTTCCGTGGCCCATGTGTTGATCGTGTGCACGAGGCTCGGCAATTCGCCCTGCAAAAAGCTTTCGTGGCCGGGCAGGCCCATCGGGTACATGGCGTTGCGCTCGGCCTCATAAGCGACACTTGCGCCGGTGCACAGTTTGACGCGCATGTCGGGTGCCGACAGGTCCGTGCGGTTGACGATGGTCTCGACCCGGCCGGTGCCGGTGGGCAAGCGGTTTTCAAAGGCCTGCGTGAGATATTGGGCGGCGCGCTCGTTGCGCTCGCGTTCGGTGGTGGCGCCCATCATGACGACCATGACGCTACGGCCATTGCGCTCGGCAAGGCCGACATAGTTGCGGCCGGAGGCACAGAGAAAACCGGTCTTCATGCCGACCGTGCCGGGATAGCGGGTGAGCAGCAGATTGTTGGCCTTGATCTCCTTGCCATCAATGCTGACCGCCGTTGCCTGGAAGAAGCGGCGGTATTCCGGGAAAACGCGGTTGATCTCCATGGCGAGAATCGCGAGGTCGCGGGCGGTGGTGTAATTGTCCTTGTCGAACAGACCGTTGGGGCTGGCGAAATGCGTGCCGGTCATGCCGAGGCGGGCCGCTTCCGCATTCATGCGGCGGATGAAGGCGGGCAGATCAGCGCCGACCTTTTCGGCCAGTGCCACGGCGACATCATTGGCGGAGGCGACGATGGTGGCGTAAAGCGCGTCTTCCAATGGCATGGTACGGCCGAAGGTGAGGCCGGATTCGAGAAAGGCCTGTTTTGCCGCGTTGCGGGTGATCATGACCGGCGTGTCGAGACGCACGTCACCGGCGCGTAGCGCTTGGAAGGTGATCAGCGCCGTCATCAGCTTGGTGGTGGAGGCCGGATACCATGGCGCACCGGCATCTTCCTGATAGAGCACTTCGTGGCTGGCGGTATCGACGACCAGCACGGGCGTGGCATTGGCTGCCGTTGAGGACAGAAGGGTGGCCACCGCCAGAAGGGTTTTCAGCGAGCGTCCGGGATGAAAATTCTTGATCATGCGCAGTCTCCGACAGGAGACCTGTCCTAGGGAAAATATCAGCGACTGGCAACGGTCTGACGCCGGCCGCATTGTCGGCAAAGTTATGGATAAATTTGTGGTTTAGAATAGGTTAGGAATATCGCTATGAAAATATCCGCAAGTCTGTTGTCGTTGCTGCTTGCCGCAACGTTGGTTCCCGTTACGGCAGGTGCTGCACCGGCCAAGCCAAAAATATGCAACGCGCAGGCGGCGCAAAAGCTGATCGGCAAGAAAAAACCCAGCGATGCGCAGGCGAAAAGGCTGACGGGCGCGACAAACGTGCGGCAGATCGGGCCGGGCGACATGGTCACGCGCGATTTTCGGCAGGACCGGGTGACGATCGAGACGGATCCTGCAACCGGCCGGGTGACGCAGGCAAGCTGCGGGTGAGGGCGTCTGCGACATGGGGGTCACGCAGGCCATAGCGTTCATTACCTTCAACATCATCGCGATTGTCGTGGCCTGCTGGGTTGCACGCCAGCCGAAAAGCACTCCCGCCGGCGTGGCTTTGGGGGCCGGTTGTGGGGTGGTCCTGATGGCGGCTGGCTCCGCATTGGTGGGGCTTTTCGCGCATGTCCTGCCATTCGGACAGATGGATTTCTGGCTGGCCAGCTGGATCGGCCCTTTGTGATGTGAGGGATGGACGGCCCAGCCGTTGCCGGTGGCGAGGTCGCACCGGAGCATTGCCGGGATGTTCGGCTGAACCGTCGCAGGCCACATGTCGTTAAGCGTGCGCGCGGAATTATGATCCGGATAGGTTGTAAAACACCTTCCGCCGGGAGATGCTCGACCTGCCATTTGCTTTGGGAAAGGGGAGCCCTCTCGCATGTCGGAAAAACGCCCGCGCCGCCTTGCCGTGCTGATCGACGCAGATAATGCGTCGGCCAGGATCGCCAGTGGATTATTCGAGGAGATCGCCAAGATCGGCGAGGCGAGCGTCCGGCGCATCTATGGCGACTTTTCCGCGCCCCAGACAAAGTCATGGACCGACGTTCTGGCAAAATTCGCGATCATTCCGCAGCAGAATTTTGCCTATACGACCGGCAAGAACGCCTGCGATATCGCGCTCGTCATCGATGCCATGGACTTGTTGCACAGCGGCCGGTTCGACGGGTTCTGCCTCGTCTCGTCCGACAGCGATTTCACCCGGCTGGCGGCGCGCATTCGCGAACACGGTGTCGATGTCTTCGGTTTCGGGGAGCAGAAGACACCGGAGAGTTTTCGGCAGGCATGTCTTCGGTTTATCTACACTGAGAATTTGTTGCCGCCGGTGGCGACGAACGAGGCGGCAACTGTTCTGGCCGTAACGCCGCTAAAGCCGCCGAAAACTGCGACGGCGCTGATCAAGAAAGCGATCGCCCAACTGGAGAGCGAGGACGGTTGGGTGCATCTGGGACCGGTGGGCGCACAACTGTCGAACTTGACCTCCGATTTCGATCCGCGAACCTATGGCGCCAAAAAACTGAGCGATCTCGTGCGTCAGACCAATGCCTTCGATTTGGAACAGGCTGATGGAAGACCTTTGAGAATTCGCATCAGGCAACCTTTGCCACAGAAAGTCATTGCCTGAACAGGGCGGTCTGTTTTGTCCGCTGGCAATTGCTTGAGCAGGGAGAAGCACGATGTCCGAGATCACCGGTGGCTGCCGCTGCGGCAATGTCAGGCTCGTTGCGACCGGCAATCCCTATCGCGTCGGGATCTGTCATTGCTTCGATTGCCGCAAGACCCATGGCGCGCTGTTTCATGCCTCGGCGATCTTTCCCGAGGCGGCGGTGACAGTGCAGGGCGAGACACGTGACTATCGTGGCCGGCATTTTTGCCCGCATTGCGGTTCGCAGGTTTTCGGGCGCAGTGAGGACGAGGTGGAGGTCAATCTTGGTGCGCTGGACGAGATCGACCGGTTTGAGCCGACCTATGAATTATGGACCGTTCGCCGCGAAAGCTGGCTGCCGGATTTTCCGGTCAAAAGGCGGTATGAGCGCAATCGTGAGGGAGAAGGCCGCAGCGAGGATTAACCCCGCACGGCCGCTTCTATTGCCGCAACATCGATCTTTTTCATCGTCATCATCGCGTCAAAGGCACGTTTGGCCGGTGCGCCGCCTTGGGTCAGTGTTTCCATCAGGATGCGCGGGGTGATCTGCCATGACACGCCCCATTTGTCCTTGCACCAGCCGCAGTCGCTGGTCTGCCCGCCATTGCCGACGATGGCGTTCCAGTAGCGGTCGGTTTCGGCCTGATCCTCGGTGGCGATCTGGAAGGAGAATGCTTCCGACTGCTTGAAATGCGGGCCGCCATTGAGCCCGATGCAAGGGATGCCAAGCACGGTGAATTCCACGACAAGTACATCGCCTTCGTTTCCGTCCGGATAGTCGCCCGGTGCCCGCGTTGCCTTGCCGACGCTGCTGTTCGGAAAGGTGTCGGCGTAGAAACGGGCCGCATCTTCCGCGTCCTTTTCGTACCAGAGGCAGATGGTGTTCTTTTCCATGACCGGTCCTCCCTGTCATCGCTGAAATTATCCTCTGTAATGGAGGTAAGGAGCATGCGGCATTTCGCCAGTGCAAATGGAGCACATTAGACTTTTCGGCTGTGGGAAAGCCGGAAAGGCCCGATGACAGTGCGGCAAGTTCGGATTAACCAAGGTTTTTGCGAGCCGATAGACGCCACCGACGACTGATGCCGGTCGCCTATCCGCGAAGCGCAGTTTTAGAAAGATCAACGCCTCCGACCGAAATGCAAAACAGGTGCGCCGTCAAAACGCATGCCCGGTCGTCTGGCGAAACCAAGAGATGGGGCGAAACATGAGCGAGACGGGTGGTTATTTTCCGCGGTGGCGGCTGAAGACGGAAGGGCGCATCCTGCCCGACGAACGTCTGCCGGCAGGCCAGACAGTGGTGCTGGGTTTTCAGCATGTGGTGGCAATGTTCGGCTCGACCGTTCTTGCGCCGATGATCATGGGGTTTGACCCGAACGTCTCGATCCTGTTTTCCGGTATCGCGACGCTGATCTTCTTTATCGCCGTCGGCGGCCGTGTGCCGAGCTATCTCGGTTCGTCCTTCGCCTTCATCGGCCCGGTTCTGGTGGCAACCGCTGCCGCAGCCGGCGCCCCCAATCCGAATATCGCGGTGGCGCTGGGCGGCATCATCGCCGCCGGTGCGCTTTACACGATGATCGGCATCATCGTGATGATGGCCGGTCACCGCTGGATCGAAATGCTGATGCCGCCGGTTCTGACCGGTGCGATCGTTGCCGCCATCGGCCTTGTGCTCGCGCCGATCGCCATTGCCAGTGCATCCGGCACCGGCGCGGCCTCGCCCGATGGCAGCCAGCTGTCGCGCTGGGTGGCCATCGCCACCGTCACCGCTGTTGGCCTTGTCGCCGTCTATGCGCCGGGCCTGACGCGCCGCCTGCCGATCCTGATCGGTGGCGCCTTTGCCTATCTGCTCTATCTCGTGCTGGCCAACGGCATGGGTTACGGCACGCCGATCGATTTTTCCGGTGTTTCCGCTGCCGCATGGTTCGGCCTGCCGACCTTCACCGCACCGGTCTTCCACGCCTCGGCAATCACCCTGATTGCCCCGGTCGTCGTCATCCTGGTTGCTGAAAACCTCGGGCATATCAAGGCGATCGGCGCCATGACCGGCCGCAATCTCGATCCTTATCTGGGTCGCGCCTTCATCGGTGACGGCGTCGCCACGATGTTTTCCGGCGCCTTCGGTGGCACCGGCATGACCACATACGCGGAAAACATGGGCGTCATGGCCGTGACCCGCATCTTCTCGACGCTGGTCTTCCTCGTCTCGGCCTTCGTTGCCATCCTGCTCGGCTTCTCGCCAAAATTCGGCGCACTGATCCAGACCATTCCGGGTCCGGTTCTCGGCGGTCTGTCGATCGTCGTGTTTGGTCTTATCGCTGCCACGGCCGGCCGTATCTGGGTGGAAAACAAGGTCGATTTTTCCGAGCCGCGCAACCTGATCACCGTCGGTGTGGCACTGGTTCTGGGCGCCGGCAATTTCAAGCTCGATGTCGGTGGCTTCACGCTCGATGGTATCGGCACGGCGACGATCGGTGCGATCGTGCTTTACCACGCGCTCGGCTGGGCAAGCCCGCGCAAGGATGCCGACAACGTCTGATATTTCGAAGCGTTAAGATCGGTAGGGGCCGGCTTGTCCGGCCCTTATTCTTTTCTGGAAGGCGTCATTCCCCGCCGATCAGTTCCTTCACCCGGCGACCGAGCGCATCGGCCACGAACGGTTTGGTCATGACCTGCATGCCGCGCTCCAGATGGCCGTGGTTGAGGACGGCGTTTTCGGCATAACCGGTGACGAACAGCACATTGAGGTCCGGGCGTTCGACGCGCGCGGCATCGGCCAGCTGGCGGCCGTTCATGCCGTTCGGCATGCCGACATCGGTGATCAGCAGGTCGATGTCGGGTCGGGTGTTGAGGATTTTCAGTGCCGTTGGGCCGTCTTCGGCTTCCAGAACCGAATAACCGAGATCCTGCAAAATCTCGACCGCCACCATGCGCACCAGCGGCTCGTCATCCACCACGAGGATGAGGTTCTGGCCGCTGGCGACCGGCACTGGTGCATCCTCGACCGGCATGTCCTCGAAATCGCCATCGACGGTGTGGCGCGGCAGGTAGATGCAGATCATCGTACCCTTGCCGAGTTCCGAATAGATGCGCGCGGCACCACCCGACTGACCGGCAAAACCATAGACCATGGAGAGGCCAAGCCCGGTGCCCTGGCCAATGGGTTTGGTGGTGAAGAACGGATCAAAGGCGCGCTCGATGATATCTGCCGGCATGCCGGTGCCGGTATCGCTGACGCAGAGCGAAATATACTGGCCCTGCGGCAGGCCGCGCTGGGCGGCGGCCCGTTCGTCGAGCCACCGATTGCCGGTCTCGATCGTCAGTTTTCCGCCTTGCGGCATGGCATCGCGGGCGTTGATGCACAGGTTGAGAAGCGCATTTTCCAGCTGCCCGGCATCGACGAAGGCGGTCCACAGCCCGCCGGCTGCCACCGTTTCGATGGCGACGCCCGGGCCGACGCTGCGGGCAATCAGATCCTGCATGCCGGCAACGACGCGGTTGACGTCCGACGGTTTCGGATCGAGCGTCTGGCGGCGCGAGAATGCCAGCAGGCGCTGGGTGAGGGCGGCGGCGCGTTTTACGGCCGACTGCGCGCCGGTGAGATATCGGTCGATATCGCCGATGCGGCCCTGCGCAAGCCGTGTTTTCATCAGCTCTAGGCTGCCGCTGATGCCGGCGAGAATGTTGTTGAAGTCGTGCGCAAGACCGCCGGTAAGCTGGCCGACGGCCTCCATCTTCTGGGCCTGACGCAGCGCTTCCTCGGCCGCTAGCAAGGCGGTGGTGCGTTCTTCGACGCGCTGCTCCAGCGTATCATTGAGCGTGCGCAGGGCGGCAAGCGCCCGGTCGCGTTCGGCCTCGACGGCACGGCGGTTCTCGATGTCGAGCAACACGCCGGGAAAGCTGAGCGGCTTGCCGTCCGGCGAAAGATCGACGCGGCCGTTGGCTTCCAGCCAGTAATATTTTCCGTCCTGTCGGCGGGTGCGGTACTGATGCGCATAGGCGCCGCCGCGCGACAGAGCTTCGCGCATGGCGGCGGCAAGTCCCGCCTGGTCATCCGGGTGCACGGTTTCGACCACCTGTTGCAGGCTCAGCCCGACACGCCCGAGCGCCGGATCGATGCCGAAGGCGATGGCAAAGGCTTCGTCGACGGTGAACTTGTTGTTCGGCACATCCCAGAACCATGTGCCGATAATGGCGCCGGCTTCGAGCGCAAGCTGAACACGCTGTACGGCATCACGGGCGCGGGTTTCGCTTTCGCGCAGGGCCTTTTCGGCATTCTTCCGTTCGGTGATATCGCGAAACAGGACCGAGACCTGCCGCAGGCTGGCCGGTTCGACGCGGGTTGCCGAGACCTCGATAAAACGGCCGATCGACACGAATTCCTGCTCGAAACGCACGACATTGCCGGTCTTCAGCACGCCGCCATAGATATCCAGCCAGACGTCGGCATTGTCCGGCTCGATCTCGCGCAGCCGCTTGCCGATGATATCGGCAATGCCGGTCTGGCGTTCATAGCCGGAATTGGATTCGATATGGACGTAATCGCTCAAGGGACCATGCGGACCGTCGATGAATTCGATGATGCAGAAACCGTCGTCGATGGCCTCGAACACGGCGCGGCGGCGGGATTCGCTGCCTGCCAGTTCTGTTTCGGCGATGGTGTTCTGACTGGCCTGCAATGCCCTCAGGCGGACCACTTCGTCTTGAAGCTCTTCGCGAGAGAGCGATGCAATGTCTGGATTCACAGGGCAACCTTTCGAGCAGGCGTTTTGATTAGCATATACGCTTGAAGAGGGAAGCGGGTTGCATGCGCAGGGGCGCCGTAGTGCTGATTTTCGGCGAAAATTTACCGGAATAACTGCGCCCGACACGCTGGCCGTGCCGCCGCGTGGTGTTGCGCGCGCGGATGGTGTGGAGTGTTGCAAAATTCATATATTGTTCATTTCTAATTGATGAAGTTATCACTAATTAAGTGATTGCTGAAATGATAGCGGTGTTCTTCACCTGCGAGTGTCTTCAGCATGCGACATGTCCGACAGAAAATCCGCGCTCTCGTATTGGGCCGGGATGGCAATTTCAGCGTCATGACGGCGCTGATCATGCCTGTCCTTCTTGGTGTGGCCGGCATGGCCATCGATGCCACCAGCATGGTGCTTTCGAAGGCGCAGTTGCAGGACGCCACCGATGCGGCGGCGCTGGCGGTGTCGTCACGTCTGGCGGATAAAAAGATCGACGGCACGACCGGCTCTGATTACGGCAAGAATTTCGTGGCGGGACGTTTTTCCGGCACGGCGGATGCAGCCACGGTCACCGCGATCAAGGCGGCCACGACGGTATCCATCACCACGACGGCGCAAGGGTCTTCGGGGAAATCCTTCACTGTGGCGGTCAATTCGCGGCTGCCGGTGCCCTTGAACCCTCTGACCCGGCTGATTTTCGGGCAGCAGGTCAATGTTGCGGCAGCCAGCAAGACAGTGAGCGGTTACGGCGGCCCGCAGGGGCTCTCGATGGAAGTGCTGCTGGATACGTCCGGTTCGATGGTGCAGCCAACCACGACGCAGCGAACCAAATGCACACTGCAGATCCTCAACATCTGCCTAAGTTATACGACCTTCTACCTGACGAAAATGGACGCTGTGAAAGAAGCGGCAACGGCGATGTTTGACGGGCTCGACAAGGTTGACCCAACGCCGAAATTCATCCGCACCGGCGTCATAACCTATGCCAACGGCATGGTCGGGCAGTCTGCCATGGCATGGGGAACGACCAAATCCCGCAGTCAGGTGAACGCCATCGCAACACCGGTTGGCGGTACGGATGCGACCAACTCGCTGGATACGGCAACCAGCAACATCAAGGTCAACACCGGTAAAACCGATACGGAAAGCGTGGAGCAGAGGAAAAATGGTAACGATCCGGTAGACCGCGCGATCGTCCTCATGACCGATGGCGAAATGACCGGTAACAGCGCATTGTGGGATTCGACCATCGACAACAACGTCCGCCTGAAATGCGCAGCTGCCAAGACGGCCGGTATCAAGATCTATACCGTGGCCTTCATGGCGCCGTCGAAAGGTCAGGATCTCTTGAAATATTGCGCCACCACCGAGGCGAATTATTATGAGTCGAATTCGGTGGATGCGCTCGTTGCTGCTTTTGCCGACATCGCCGCAAAGGTGACAGCCCAGCCGAGCCGACTGACAAACTGATTGCTGGCCTGCCAGTCATTTCGCCAGCAGGCCTACTTTCTCCGCGATGAAGTCAGCGATCATATTCGTATCGTCGAGATCGAAAACCGGGATCGTACTGCCCTCGACGGCATGGTCGGCGGCAATGGCGACGATATGCGGGTCGTTCGGGGCAAGCGGCTCGCGATTGGCGGATTCCAGACGGCGTGCCTCGATCTTCGGCACCGGCTCGCGTTTGTAGCCTTCGATCAGAACGAGATCACAGGGCGCGATGCGGGCGAGAATGTCTTCAAAGCTCGGTTCCGGTTCTCCCCGCAATTCGTGCATGATGGCAAAGCGCGTGCCCGACACGATTGTGACCTCATGCGCGCCGGCCTCGCGATGGCGAAAGCTGTCGGCGCCGACCTTGTCGATATCGAAATCATGATGCGCGTGCTTGATCGTCGAGATGCGGTAACCGCGGCGGGTGAATTCTGCAACGAGGCGGACGGCAAGCCCGGTCTTGCCGGAATTTTTCCAGCCGGAAATGCCAAAAATGCGCTGGGTCATCACTGCTCCAGAAATGTTTGCGCCAGAGTAAAATCCTCAGGCGTATTGACGTTGAAAAACGGATCGCGCGAGCCTGCCGGCGTGTCCTCCGGTTCGAAAGAAACCGTGACATTCGGGTGGCGGGCCAGAAACGCCTTGACGCGGCGATTGCCGGGATCCTTCAGCCACTGTTCGAGATCGTCGGCGAGGCCAAGCGGCCAGAGCGCATAGACCGGATGCATATGGCCTTCGGACGCTGCGATGGCGATCGTCTCACCATTGGGGCAGGCGGCGACGAGGCGGGCGACGAGGTCGCGCGGCAGGAATGGACCATCGCCGGCAGCGCTTGCCATATGTGTATGGATGCCCTTTGCGGAAAAATGGCGAAGGCCTGCAAGAATGCCGGCAAGCGGCCCCTGATGATTTTCGAGCGTATCGGCCACGACCGGCAGGTTCTGGTGCTGCGCGAAATCGGGAAGGGCGTTTACGGCAAGCGCTGCGACCTGCGGCATCAGGCGATCGGCGACATGGGCGATCATCGGTCGCCCCGATAGCGCCATCGCCGTCTTGTCACAACCCATGCGGCTGGAACGGCCGCCCGCGAGAATGAGGCCTGCGATGTTTTCGGGACGTGGTGTTTCAATGGTCATGACGGCGTCTCATCATGCCGGTGGTGCCGGATCGGTTTCGCCGGCCGTTACCTGCCGGCGGCGGCTTTCACGGTAGAAGGTGTAAAGACCGGAGCCGATGACAAGGGCGATGCCGAGGAACATCCACGCATCCGGGATTTCACCGAAAAACAGGAAGCCGATGCCGAGCGCCCAGACCAGTGCGGTGTAACGGAAGGGCGCAACGAAGGAGATTTCGCCGGTGCGCATGGCAAGGATGATCGATTGGTAGCCGGCTAAGACAAGCAGCGATGCCAGTGCGAGAAGACCGAATGCACCGCCATCAAGCGGCTGCCAGCCACCCATCGGCACGATCAGCAGTCCGCCCAGCACGGTGATGACGGTGGTAGTGAACATGCTGACGGAAATGGAGGGAATGGACGGATCGACACGTTTGGTGGCGAGGTCGCGACCGGCGGTGAAAAACACGGCGGCAACGGCGAACAGGGCGTCGGGCACAAAACCGGCAGGGCCGGGTTTGAGGATGATCAGCACGCCGATAAAGCCGACGGCGATGGCCGACCAGCGGCGCCAGCCGACCTTTTCGCCGAGGAACAGCGCCGCTCCCAGCGTCACGGCAAGCGGCAGCGATTGCAGGATGGAGGAGGCATTGGCGAAGGGGATGCGGCTGAGCGCGGTGAGATAGGTGAGCGTTGCGCCGATCTCGAAGAAAACGCGCAAAAGCATGATCCTGTCGGTCAGCATGCGGCGGGTCGGAAGTGCGCCGAGATGGCGGGCGATCAGGAAAACGAGGATCAACGTCATGGCGCCGCGCACGAACATGATCTGTGCGACCGTTGCCTGCGAGGAGACGGCTTTGACCAGCGCATCGTTGCAGATGAACACCGCCATGGCGAGCACCATGAAAAGCGCGCCCCTGGAATTCGCCGATCGTACCATCCGTCCCACTCCCCCACGCCGAATCACGCATCATCGGCCTGAACTGAGAATCGGTGGCCGCAGCGATGGCGTGAAGGCCGGCTCTCCTTAAAGTGGTTTTGGCGAAATGGAAACGGCTGGTCTGCCGATCGTCAGGTGGCGACGATCTGCCGCCGGAAAATGAAGCTTTTCCGTGCATTGTTAACGGTTGCTCAATCCAATTTTCCGAGTGTTGCTAGAATTTCGCATGAGGCGAAAATAATGGCTGTGCGTCGCCGATGGGAGGCTGGTGTACGGGCACATTCGCGGGGGGAACCGCATGTCCTTTATCGACCGGCTTTTGCAGAGCCGCAGGATCGTCACCAAAGTTCTTCTGTTCGTCGTGCCACTGGTGCTGCTGATCGCCGGCGTCGGGCTGGCGGGCTATTACACCTCGACGACGCTGAACGGCCATATGACCGTCACACGCGCGACGATCGAAAATATCGGCGACTTCGAGCGCCTTCAGACCAGTCTGCAGGATTTTTCCAATGCGCCCGGCGACAAGACGCTGGCGGCCTTGAAGGCTGATATCGATGCCCAGGAAAAGGGTGTTGGCGCATTGCAGGGCCTGCTGGTCTCCGACGGTGACCGGGAACGTATCGCCCCGGTGATCGGCCTGGCGGCGGCCATGCGGGCGCATGCGGATGCGCTGTGGGCCGTCAAGGGCCGGCGCGACCAGAACGGCCGCGAGATGGATCTCGGCATGTCCAAGGTTCGTGCTCTCGGCACCGGCGTGCAGGGGCAGGTGGGCACGCTGCGCAAGCAGATGGAAGGCAAGGAAAAATTTGCCAAGGGTCTGCTGCTGGAAGCTTTTGCCTATAACGCCGTCTCCGGCCGCATCGGTGATCTGCGCGAAGCCATGCGCCGCGCCGAAAGCGATGATGCCGCCGTCAATACGGCAAAACTCTATCTCGCCACACTGAATGCCGAATTCGACAAGGTCATCGGCCTTGTGCCCGAGCGGGCCCAGAAGGGTTTTGCACCGGCACGGGAGGCCGCCGCCAATCTCGACAAGGTTCTGGCGAGCGATGCGCCGATCGCAGAAAAGGGACAGGCAGCCCGCGTCGGCACCAGTGCCTTCATGCGCATCCAGGGCGACCTCTCCAACCTCGCCACCACCAAGGCGGTGACGGCAGCCGAACGATTCGTCGGCCTCGAGGCCGACGTGGTGGCGCAGCGTGAACTGCTGACCCAGAGCGAGGAATCGCTGCGGCGGATCGATGAATTGCAGCTTCTCGTCGAGCGCCTGCGCATGACCGCCACCGAGGACAGCCGCAAGGCGGTTCTGGGCGGCATGACGACCCTGCGCAAGGCAAGCACACGCGTTTCGGAACTGTCGGCCACCAATGTCACATTGGCCGAGTTTGCCGGAAAGACCGAGGCGCAGCTTACGGCACTCGATAAATCCTCGGTCAAGCTGATGGACATCACGGCCGACTGGCAGAAACAGAAGGCCGAGGCCGCGCAGACGCTTGTCAACGGCATGGCCGGTCTGAAGGCTTTTGTGGCGCAGGCGCAGGAAACCGGCAAGCAGGACAGCGAACGTTCTGCGACGCTGTCCGTCATCGCGATGGTTGTCGGCACCGTGCTGGCGATTGCAGGCGGCCTGATGCTGGTCGAGACGCTGCGTGGTCCTCTGCGCCGCGTCAACGACGTGATGAAGCGTCTTGCCAATGGCGACCTCGATGTGTCGATCGAAGGCCGCGAGCGTGGCGACGAGATTGGTGACATGGTGCGTTCCGTTACCGTGTTCCGTGATGCCGCTGTCGAAAACGTGCGGCTGGAGCAGGAAGCGGCATCTGCCCGTGAGCTTTCGGCCGAAGAGTCCGAGCGTCGCAATGCCGAGCGTGCCCACGTGGCATCGGAGCAGCGCCGCGCGCTCAACGCCCTGTCGCACGTGCTCGGAAAGCTCGCGGAAGGCGATCTGGTAGAGGGCATGGCCGAGGATCTGGCGGAAGACTTTGTCGAGATGGCCCGCACCTACAATCAGGCCGTCGAGGCTCTGCGCACGACGCTTGCCGATGTGCGCAGCACCGCCGACGAGATCGAAGGCGGCACCGGCAATCTGGCAAGCTCCGCCGATGATCTGGCCCGCCGCACCGAACAGCAGGCGGCGGCTCTGGAGCAGAGTTCGCGGGCGCTGCGGCACCTCAGCGAGATCGTCGTGTCGACGGCCGAAAATGCCAAGCGCACCTCTGCCTCCGTCAGCGAGACGGAAGAGTTCGCGGTACGCTCCGGTCAGGTGGTTGAACGGGCCGTCGGTGCCATGGGCGAGATCAGCAAGTCGTCAGCCAAGATTGCCACCATTATCGGCGTGATCGACGAAATCGCCTTCCAGACCAACCTTCTCGCCCTCAATGCCGGTGTGGAAGCCGCGCGGGCAGGCGAGGCTGGGCGTGGTTTTGCCGTCGTGGCGCAGGAAGTGCGTGAACTGGCGCAACGGTGTGCCGGTGCTGCCCGCGAGATCAAGGATCTGATTTCGGCCAGTGCGACGCAGGTGAAGAGCGGCGTGCATCTGGTCGAAGAGACCGGACAGGCGCTATCATCGATCATCACCCATGTCGGCGAGGTGCGCAAACTCGTCTCCGACATTTCGGCAGCGACCGGCGAACAATCCACCGGCATCCGCGAAGTGACGCATGCGGTGCAGGAAGTGGAGCTGATCACCCAGCGCAACGCCGCGATGGTCGAAGAAAACAACGCTGAGATCCATGGTCTGCGCCGCCGTGTTGAAATGCTGTCGGAGAAGATCGAGCATTTCAAGACACGCGATCCGCAGATGCAGGTGGAACTGGGCGATTACGATCGCCGGCCGGGCTGGGGGCGTGAGGTGGCGTAATATCCGATAGCTTTATAAATGGCCGGGACGATGTTTCGGCCATATTTTTTGTCGGCTCGATGGTGCCGGAGTTGCGAAGACGGAGGTGTTCGAGTTACCACCGCTTTCGAACGTTCCAGAGTTCACCGATTAGCCGAACTCACGATGCGATCAATATCCGGCCTCACGCTGATAGCGAAACGCCAGAATATAACCGGTATTGTCCGCCGGCTCGAACCGATACAAGGCGACATAACCACTACTACCGAAGGGAATCAGCAACTCTCTCAGAGGTTCGTTGTCTGAAAATGGGCGACCGATATGCGGCGTCTGCGATAGTAAAGAAAAGTGGCGGGAGATTGCACGCTTGGCCTCGGCGGAAGACCGTCGCCGGCCTTATCCAGAAAACGCCGGCATCGCTCAAGCCCGGTCAACGCACCGCGAGTGACAATTACCTGTGGCACTCCGGAGGACCCTTTTCCTGGTCTGTGCCCCAACTCTCAAGCCAGTCCTGAACTTCTTGTCCGGTGAGGTGAAGTCCGCTCTCCTGATAGTCGGCCCAAGCGGCATGGGCCTCCTGACGAAAACCTTCTCGGTATTCTTCGCGCTCGACATATTGCCAGATGGCATCGCCGATCATGCCATCGGTTGATTGGTTGCGGACTTTCGAAAGCTTGTCGAGCCTTTCGCCAAGCTCATCGTCGATTTGGAGTGATGTGCGCATGATAATCCTGCCGCGTAAGGCTTGCAGCCTAACAAAATGGACAGCACAAATCCACCAGCCTCAGCCGCCCGTCACGCTCATATGCCGTGACACCGCCGGCCGGTTATTCCGGTCGATGATGAAGTCATGGCCCTTCGGCTTGCGGGCGATCGCCTCGTCAATTGCCGCGGCCAGATGCGTCGGGTCGTCACTTTCGCGCAAGACTTCGCGCAGGTCGGCGGCGTCGTTCTGGCCGAGGCACATGTAAAGCGTGCCGGTGCAGGTGAGGCGGACGCGGTTGCAGCCCTCGCAGAAATTATGGGTCATCGGTGTGATGAAACCCATGCGGCCGCCGGTTTCCATCACTTCGACATAACGGGCAGGGCCGCCTGTCTTGAACGGGATATCCTTGAAGGTGAATTGCTTCTCGAGGTTTTCGCGCAACACCGAGAGCGGCAGGTAACGGTCGGTGCGGTCTTCCTCGATCTCGCCCATCGGCATGGTTTCGATGACGGTCAGATCCATGCCGCGACCATGCGCAAAACGCATCATCTCGGGGATTTCGTCTTCGTTGAAACCTTTCAAAGCCACCGCATTAAGCTTGATCTTCAACCCGGCCTTCTGGGCGGCATCGATACCTTCCATGACCCTGGAAAAGTCACCCCAGCGGGTGATTTCCTTGAACTTTTGCGGATCGAGCGTATCGAGCGAGACGTTGATGCGGCGCACGCCGGCATCGTGGAGTTCCTGCGCGAAGCGGGCGAGCTGCGAGCCATTGGTGGTGAGCGTCAGCTCGTCGAGATGGCCGGTTTCGATATGGCGGCCAATCGAGCGCACCAGATGCATGATGTTCTTGCGCACCAGCGGTTCGCCGCCGGTCAACCGCAGTTTGCGCACGCCCTTGGCGACGAATGCCGAACAGAGACGGTCCAGCTCTTCGAGTGTCAGCAAATCCTTCTTCGGCAGAAACGTCATGTTTTCCGCCATGCAATAGGTGCAGCGGAAATCGCAGCGGTCGGTGACGGATACGCGCAAATAGGTGACCGCACGACCGAACTTGTCGATCATCGGAGCGATGCTGGCGGCCGGGGCGGCGACAAGCGGTGGGGTCACGAAAGAATTCACGTCGTTCTACTCCTGTACGTCAAATCTGGTGATTGTCCTGATCGACGTCAAGCATGCATATGGTCTGCGACTTTGGATCGTCTTGCTGCCGTCAACGCACTTGCAGCGAATTGACGAAATCCATAATCGTGAGCGGACAAAATTGGAAGAGCAGAGATGACCGACCCCATCACAGATAGTTGGCCGACCGAGATCAAGGTATCGCAGGACAAGCTCGTGCTGACGGTAACCTTCGACGATGGCGCAAGCTTTGCGCTGCCGGCGGAAATGCTGCGCGTTCTGTCTCCCTCGGCCGAAGTGCAGGGGCATGGCCCCGGCCAGAAGGTGACGGTGCCGGGCAAACGCCTGGTCGGCATCCGCAATGTGGTGGCCACCGGCAATTACGCGGTGCGCATCGCCTTCGACGACGGCCATGACAGCGGTATCTTTACCTGGCGATATTTGCGTGAGCTGGGCCTCGAGGGCGACGATAAATTCAGGGAATACGAGGGTGAGCTGTCAGCCAAGGGGCTGAGCCGCGAGCCTGTCATAAAAGCACGATAACAGATCGAAACGAAACAGAGGGGTAACAGAGTGGCGGCAGAATCGAATGCGGGAGAACTGGTCCAGGTCGTGGCACTGCTGGGGGCGGGCGTCATTGCCGCGCCGCTGTTCAAGCGGCTGGGCCTGGGTTCCGTTCTCGGCTATCTCGCTGCCGGTCTGGTCATCGGCCCATTCGGGCTGAAACTGGTATCGGATCCGCAGGCCATACTGCATATCGCCGAACTCGGCGTGGTGATGTTCCTGTTCATCATCGGCCTTGAAATGCAGCCGTCGCGGCTGTGGAACATGCGCAAGGACATTTTTGGACTGGGGGCTTTGCAGGTTCTCGTCTGTATCGCAGCGTTGATGGCAGTGGGCCTTGCCTTCGGGCAATCGGCGCCGGTCGCCTTCGTTGCCGGTACCGGCTTCGTTTTGACCTCGACGGCGATCGTGATGCAGATGCTGCAGGAGCGCAATCACCTGCATACGCCCAAGGGGCAGCGGATCGTTTCGATCCTGCTGTTCGAGGATCTGGCCATCGTGCCTCTGCTGGCCATCGTGGCGCTTCTGGCGCCGCAGGGCGAGACGGTGTCGTTTGTCGAGCGGCTGCAATCGCTGGGCATCGGTTTTGCCGCGCTCGCCGCGCTGGTGATCGCCGGGCGTTACCTGCTCAACCCGTTCTTCCGTCTGCTCGCCCAGTCCGGCGCCCGCGAAGTGATGACGGCGGCCGCCCTGCTGGTGGTGCTCGGGTCGGCATTGCTGATGGATTTTGCAGGTCTTTCCATGGCCATGGGCGCGTTTCTGGCCGGCGTGCTTCTGTCGGAATCCTCGTTCCGCCATCAGCTGGAAGCGGATATCGAGCCGTTCCGTGGCATCCTGCTCGGCCTGTTTTTCCTGGGCGTCGGCATGGCCGTCGATCTGGCGGTGATCTTTGCCAACTGGAGCCATGTGGTTCTTGCCGTGATCGCCTACATGATCGTCAAGGGCGTGATCATCTATGGCGTGGCGCGGCTTTTGAGGGCGCCGCATGCGGAAAGCCTGGGACGTGCGATCCTGATGGCGCAGGGCGGCGAGTTCGCCTTCGTGCTTTATGCCGCGGCTGCCTCCGTCGGCATTCTCGATGCCGATACCAATGCAGTGCTGACGGCGACCGTCGTGATCTCCATGGCGGTGACGCCGCTGGTGGTGGCGATCTACGTGCGTCTGGCGCCCAAGCCGACCGTTGACACAAGCGGTCTCACCGAGCCGGAAAACATCGAGAACACCGTGCTGATCATCGGTTTCGGCCGTTTCGGCCAGATTGTCAGCCAGCCTCTGCTGGCGCGCGGCTATACTTTGTCGATGATCGACAAGGATGCCGAATTCGTGCGCGATGCGGGCGATTTTGGGTTCAAGGTCTATTACGGCGACGGCTCGCGGCCGGAAATCCTGCATGCCGCGGGTGCGGCCACCGCCAAGGCGATCCTCATCTGTATCGATGACAGGGAAGCCGCCATCAAGATCGCCGAAATCGTCAAGGAAGAATATCCCTTGGTGCCGGTTCTGGCGCGCGCCTATGACCGCGGCCACGCCATCGATCTGCTCAAGGCCGGCGTCGATTACCAGATCCGCGAAACCTACGAATCCGCACTCGATTTTTCCGGCGAGGTCATGCAGGTGCTGGGCGAGGAGGAAGAGCTTGTGGCTCAGATGGTGGAGGAATTCCGCGAGATCGACCGCGAGCGTTTTGCCATGGAACAGGTCGGCGGCATTTATGCCGGCCGTTCGCTGATCAAGGGCAATGCCCAGCCCGCCGATATCATCGCCGCCAAGACGGCGCGAGAACGCGAACGCAAGGCAGCGGAAAAGGCAGCAGTCAAAGAGGCGACGACATGAGTGCGAGTGCGCAGGACGGAATCATTACCTCGATCGAGGGGCTGCGCGAGATCTACGGAGAGAGCAGCCCGGCATCGATGGTCAAGGTCACCGATTACCTGACGGCTGAATACCGGCAGATGATCGAGGCCTCGCCCTTCGTGGCGCTGGCGACTGTCGGGCCTGAGGGCATGGACTGTTCGCCGCGCGGCGATCTCGGTGGCGTAGTGCGCGTCGAAAACGAGCGCACACTGACGCTGCCCGATTGGCGCGGCAACAACCGTATCGACTCGCTGGAAAACATCGTGCGCGATCCGAGGGTAGCTCTGATGTTTCTCGTGCCCGGATCGAACACCACGATGCGCGTCAACGGCCGCGCAGTGGTGTCGGCGAAACCGTCGCTGCTCGACAGTTTTGAAATGGATGGCAAACATCCGCGCAGCGTGACGGTCGTCACGATCGAGGAGGTTTATTTCCAGTGCGCGCGGGCGCTGATGCGATCGGAATTGTGGAACCCGGAACGGTTCGTCGATCCGAAGAACCTGCCGACGCCGGGTACGTTGCTGAAAGCGGCCAAGGCGGATTTCGACAAGGAAACCTATGACCGCGAATGGGCGGCAAGGGCTGCCGCCACGATGTGGTGATGGAAGGCCGGCTGGTCGATCACTTCTTGTAGATCAGCCAGCCTTTGCCGAGATAATCCTTGCGCATGCCCTCTTCGAAGATCTGGGTGCGGTTGCGGCCATTGCCCTTAGCGCAATAAAGCGCGACGTCGGCCTGCTCGTAGAGTTGGCCCGGATCCTCGGCCTGGACGGCCATGGAAAAGCCAAGCGAAATGGTCACCGGACCGTAATCGACGCCGGTGCGCGAGTTGCGGAAGGGGCGGCTTTCGAGCGCGTGGCGCACGCGTTCGCAGTTGGCAAGGACCTCCTCGGGCGTATTGCCCTGAATGATCATTGCGAATTCCTCGCCGCCCGTGCGGGCGACAAAGACATCCTTGCGGACATTGCTGCGGATGACAGAGGCGACCGTGGCGAGTATCTTGTCGCCGACCGGATGGCCGTAAGTGTCGTTGATGCGCTTGAAATGGTCGATGTCGACCAAAATCAGCGCGGTCACCGCAAGGCTCATCTGATCGTCGTAAAGCGATGCCAGTTTTTCGTCGAAGGCGCGGCGATTGGCGAGCCGCGTCAGCGAGTCCGTGTTGGCTATGCGCTTGTATTCGTCGAGTTCCTTGCGGACATCGTCCATTTCCTGCGAGCGCTGCGCGACATTTTCGACCGTCTTTTCGCCATGTGCCATGGTGTCGCCGGTCGCTGAGGTCAGCAGGTCAATGGCGCTCGCAAGGAGGTCTGCGGAGAAATGGGATTTGGTGTTGATGCGTGAGGCGGTTTCCTCGAGCAGGCGATTGTAGCTTTCCAGCGAAGTCTGTTCCTGCCGGATCACCCGCAAAACACCTTCAAGTTCAATCGCGAGCCGCGTATGGGCGCGCTCGATGACCACCGCCTGCGGACGGCCGAGATACTCGTCGGCCAGATGATCAAGTTCTTCCTGCGTTGCCCGTGTGCCGAGCGCAACAAGCTCTCGCGACAGCTGTGCATTGCTGCCGATATAAGCTTCATAGAAAAGCTGGTAATTGCGAGGAATAGGAGCAACGCCCATCGACCTCAATGCATAAACGATCTGCCCAGCTAAATCAGAAGCATGCGCCTTTTGCGCTGTCGCCGTGTTCATCGGCTACTCCCGTGGTCCCACCCAAATTTAAACCTATGATTAGGGTCAAAGTCTTGGGAAAAGATTAAAAATATGGTTTCCACGACGTAATACTTAGATTCTGATAATCGCGACAAGCCTTGAATTGCAAGGCGTGCGGTGTTTTTTCTTTAGTCTATTTCTAAATAGGACCAGAAAAGGTATTTCCCGAAAGAGTTGCACCGGCTCATGGCTGTCCATGAGTCGGTGCTGATTTTCACGTCTATGGTGTGATCAGGTGTAACGGCGAACGTTACTTCGGGCCGATCATGTTCTCCGGGCGGACATACTGGTCGAACTCTTCGTTCGTCAGGTAACCGCCGCCGACTGCTTCTTCGCGCAGCGTCGTGCCGTTCTTGTGGGCAGTCTTGGCGATCTTGGCGCAGGCGTCGTAGCCGAGCTTGGAGTTGAGCGCCGTCACCAGCATCAGCGAGTTTTCGACACCCTTGCGGATGTTGTCTTCGCGGGCTTCGATGCCGACCACGCAATTGTCGGTGAAGGACACGGCGGCGTCGCCGAGCAGCTGCACCGACTGCAGGAAGTTATAGGCCATCATCGGATTGTAGACGTTGAGCTCGAAATGCCCCTGGCTGCCGGCGAAGGTGAGTGCCGCGTGGTTGCCAAAAATGTGGGCGCAGACCTGGGTGAGGGCTTCCGACTGGGTCGGGTTGACCTTGCCCGGCATGATCGACGAGCCCGGCTCGTTTTCCGGCAGCGACAGTTCGCCAAGGCCGGCGCGCGGGCCGGAGCCGAGGAAACGGATGTCGTTGGCGATCTTGAAGAGGGCAGCGGCAGCAGCATTGATGGCGCCGTGCGAAAACACCATCGAGTCATGCGAGGCGAGCGCCTCGAACTTGTTCGGGGCGGTGACGAAGGGCAGGCCGGTGATCTTGGAGATCTCGTCAGCAACCTTCTCGGCAAAACCGATCGGTGCGTTGAGGCCGGTGCCGACGGCGGTGCCGCCCTGGGCGAGCTTGGACAGGGCCGGGATGGTCAGTTCGATATTGGCGATGGCGGACGCCACCTGCGCGGCATAACCGGAGAATTCCTGACCGAGCGTCAGCGGCGTTGCATCCTGCGTGTGGGTGCGGCCGATCTTGATGATATGCGCGAATGCCTTGACCTTGGCCTCGAGTGCCTGATGCAGGTGTTTCAGCGCCGGCAGGAGGTGATGGTGGATCGTCTCGACGCAGGCGATGTGCATGGCCGTCGGATAGGTGTCGTTCGACGACTGGCTCATGTTGACGTGATCGTTCGGGTGTACCGGCTTCTTCGAACCCATCACGCCGCCGAGCACTTCGATGGCGCGGTTGGAGATCACTTCATTGGCATTCATGTTCGACTGCGTGCCGGAACCGGTCTGCCAGACGACGAGCGGAAAGTGGTCGTCGAGCTTGCCGTCGATCACTTCCTGCGCCGCATCGACGATGGCCTTGCCGACGGTGGCGTCGAGACCGGAAAGCTCCATGTTGGCGCGGGCTGCTGCCTGCTTGACGATGCCGAGCGCACGAACGACGGCCAGCGGCTGTTTTTCCCAGCCGATCTTGAAATTGCCGAGCGAGCGCTGGGCCTGTGCGCCCCAATAGCGGTCGTTCTGAACTTCGATCGGGCCAAACGTATCGGTTTCGGTGCGGTTCGTCGTCATATGCCTCTGTCTCCCATCGCCCGCCGTCGCGGGTTGAACTTGCCGGCCTGAATAAATGAAGGTGAAAATGAGCCTGAGCCGGCGGCGCATTTCTATACCATTGTCAAATGACTGCAAGCGGAAGAGGGCTGTTGAAGACTGCGAGAAATCGGGGTTTTACCCTGTTTGCGGTGGTGTTCGTGCCATTATTGCCACGATGCGGTGAATAGAGGTTTTGCGAGAAAATCTCGGAACTGGAAAGAATTGCGGATGTCAGTAAAAATTTAACGAATGTTTTCTTAAGGTTCTGGAAACGATTTGACGTACGGTCCGTCGAGCGAGTGGCTGTTGTCACGTTTTCGTTTTCTTTTCATGGCGCGCATGTTCGGCTACAGACGTGTCCGCATTTATTCGAGGACGATCATCAAGCGAATCGCGATGATCGTAGAGCTAGAACGGGGAATACCTTGCTGAAATTGCGGAAGACCACCACCACGCTCGCGCTGCTTTCGGGGATTTCGATGCTGGGCGGCGCCATGTTGCCGGTCGATGCTCAGGCCTACACGCTGATGGACATGCTGAAGGGCCGCTCGCGTGAACAGAGCGCCAGGAATTTGCCGGGCGTGGTCACCGAAATTCCGTCCGAGCGCGCCATTCGTGATCCGGAGCCGCTGCCGAAGGTCGCCCCGCCAAAATACTTCACTTACCGCGCCGATGCTCTGCGCGCCGTGAAGACCACCGGTTTTGCCGCTGCGTCTGCAGCCGACCAGACCCGTTTCCTGGCTGAGGCCCGCGTTTCCGCGCCGGCCGAGGTCGCAACGGCCGTCGAAGCCTATTATGCGCGCAACGGTGCCCCGCTGTGGGTGGAAAATGGTGAGCTGACGGAACGGGCACGCGCCGTTCTGGCAACGCTGAAGAAGGCTGCCGATTACGGTCTCGATCCGGCCGACTACGCTGTCGACGAGCCGCAGCTGACGACCGCAAGCGTTTCGCCTGACGCTTCGGGTGCTCATGCTCCCGACGCCGTAAAAACCTATTCGACAACGAACACGGCCGAGGCCGCACCGGCAACGTCTGCGCAGACCGCACCGCCGGCCGGCACTGCCGAGGCAGCAACGGCTGCAACGACGGAAACGGCACCTGCTGTGACCACCGAACCGGCGCCGGTTACCACGACCGAAGCAGCGCCTGCCGCTGAAGCCACTGCTCCGGCCGCGGCGCAGGCACCTGCCGCAACCGTTCCGCCGGTTGCTGTGGAAAACGCACCGGCCACCCAGCCGGCCGTGACCGAGCCGGCAGCACCGCAGGTAGTCCTCGACGACAGCCATGCGAAAGAGCTGATGCAGTTCGACGTGGCGCTGTCCGCCAAGGTCATGCTGTTTGCGCAGGACATGGTGCGTGGCCGTCTCGACCCGAACCGCATTTCCGAGTTCCACGATTTCAAGCGCAAGCCGGTGCAGCTTGCCGCCATCATCGATGGCGCGAAGACGGCACCTGACGTTGCTGCCTATCTCGACGGTCTGGCGCCCAATAATGCCGAGTTCAAGGCACTGAGGAACGAGCTGGCGCAGCTGCGCGTCGCTTCCGAGCAGGACGACGCCATCAAGCTGCCGGACGACCTGCTGTTGAAGCCCGGCATGAGCAGCCCGGACTTGTCCAACGTTGTCGCTGCGATCCAGAAAAAGGCATCGGAAGACTTCAAGACACGTCAGGCGGAGGTGATCGCCACCTACCAGCAGACGCCGGAATACACACCGGAACTGGTTGCCTTCGTGAAGGACTTTCAGAAGGAAGCCGGTCTGAGCGCCGATGGCGTCATCGGTCGCGGCACCGTGCGTGCGCTGATCGGCGACAGCAACGAGGACAAGGTCGGCAAGCTGATCGTTGCCATGGAGCAGCTGCGCTGGCTGCCGGTTGATCTGGGCGATCGCCACGTCATGATCAACCAGCCATCGTTCCGCGTCGCCTATTACGAACACGGCACGGAACAGTTCTCCATGCGCTCGGTGATCGGCTCCAAGGCGCACCAGACCTTCTTCTTCCAGGACAAGATCAAGACCGTCGAGTTCAACCCGTCCTGGGGCGTGCCGCAGTCGATCATCGTCAACGAGATGGTGCCGAAGCTGCGCAAGGACCCCAGCTATCTCGATCGCCAGGGTTATGAAGTCGCCGTCAACGGCCGTGCCGTATCGTCGACCAGCGTCGACTGGTACAGCTCGACCAACAACATCTCCGTTCGCCAGCCGCCGTCGAGCGACAATGCGCTGGGTGATCTGAAGATCCTCTTCCCGAACGCGCATGCCATCTACATGCACGACACCCCGGCCAAGAGCTTCTTCAAGCGCGACATGCGTGCGCTGAGCCACGGTTGTGTACGTCTGGCCGAACCGCGCAAGATGGCTGCAGCACTGCTCGGCATCAGCGAGAAGGAAGTCGATGCCCGCATCGCCAATGGTCGCAATGCGCCGACTCCGGTGACCGCCGACATCCCGGTCTATGTTGCCTATTTCACGGCATGGCCGAACAAGGACGGCAAGGTCGAATACTTTGGCGACGTATATGACCGCGATGTGGCGACCATGAAGGCGCTGGCAGCGACATCCAAGGCACGCAATCCGCAGGCGTGATGCCTGCGAAACGATAGAATGCAGAAAGGGCGCCCTCGGCGCCCTTTTTCGTAATCGCTATTTTTTCTCGATCAGCTGCAGAACCATTTCCGGCGTCAGTTCATCGAAACCGTCGATGATCGCCGTCGGATTGAGTTCGGCCACCGGCACGTCCGAATACCCGAAGCTGACGCCGACGGACGGGACATTGGCGTTGTGGGCGGCGAGGATGTCGTTGACGCTGTCGCCAATCATCACGCTGCGGGCCGGGTCGCCGCCGGCCTTTTCGATCGTTCCAAAAATGTGGCGGGCATCCGGCTTGCGGAACTCAAACGTATCGCCGCCGGTGATAGCCACGAAATAGCGCGTGAGGCCAAGTCCTTCGAGCAATGGCAGGGCCAGCGTTTCCTGCTTGTTTGTGCACACGGCAATCGTCATGCCGGCCGCCTGCAGGCGATCGAAACATTCGGTAAGGCCGGGATAAGCGTGGCTCTTGCCCGGCATGCCGGCCTTGTAATGGGCGATAAAGCGATCGAACAGCGGCTCAAGATCATCTTCGGAAAGCGGTGTGTTCTTCAGGTCGAAGGCGCGGCGGATCATCACGCGGGCACCCTGGCCGACCAGATGCGTGAGGTCGTCATAGGTCACCGGTTCAAGGCCAGCAGAGGTGATCGTGTGGTTGAGGCTTTCGATGAGATCGGCATGGGTGTCGATCATCGTGCCGTCGAGATCGAAGACGACCAGGGGAGCTTTCACGTCGGGATACCTCGGATTTCTGACGCCATGGGAAGGTTTGGCGGGGAGGGGAATGAAGTGGTTCAGCGCTTCCGGTTTAGGCAAAGCGGTGAGCGAATGCAAATGGCGGCCAAGTAACCATAAGCCGTCAATCAAATGAAAAGCCTGTCGAAAACGTAACATCCGGGGCCTTTTGTTTATGGCACGAGCCGTGTAAACAGCAGCGGACCAAACGACTGGACGATGAACAGGGGAGCTTCTCGCGCATGGACGCCCGGGAAATGAAGATCAAGGCGGCTGCCGCCGCGCTTGAACATGTCGAAGACGGTATGCGGCTCGGCATTGGCACCGGATCCACGGCGGAAGAATTCGTGCGCCTGCTCGCCGAAAAGGTCGCAGGCGGCCTCAAGGTCGAAGGCGTGCCGACATCCGAGCGCACGGCGCGACTGTGCGTCGAACTCGGTGTTCCGCTGAAATCCCTTGATGAACTGCCGGAACTCGATCTGACCATCGACGGTGCCGACGAGCTGGATGCCAATCTGAGCCTCGTCAAGGGTGGCGGCGGCGCGCTTCTGCGCGAAAAGATCGTGGCCGGCGCATCCGCGCGGATGATCGTGATCGCCGATGAAAGCAAGGTCGTGGATACACTCGGCGCGTTTCCGCTGCCGATCGAGATCAATCCCTTCGGTTCCGTGGCGACACGCATCGCCATCGAGAAACTGGCTTCGAAGCTGGGACTTTCCGGTGAACTGAAGCTGCGCCGCAGTGGTGAGGACATTTTCACCACGGACGGTGGACATCATATTTTTGACGCATCTTTTGGCCGTATTCCTGATGCAGAGGCGCTTGCAGGCGCCCTCAACTCCATTCCTGGAGTCGTGGAGCACGGGCTTTTCATTCACATGGCGTCGCTTGCGATCATTGCCGGGCCGGCAGGGGCGCGGACGCTGAAAGCGAACAACACAGGAGCTAACCTTTCATGATCAGACTAGCGGTTTTTGGCCGTGCTGCCGCAGTGGCAACGCTCGTTTCCGGCCTCGCTCTCAGCGCCGGTGCGCAGGCACAGGAAATTTCCGCCTCGCATCTGCAGGCAGCGCGTGACACGATCAATGCGATCGAGGCAACCCGTCAGTTCGACAACATCCTGCCGAACCTTGCCGAGCGTCTGAAGGCCGAGTTCATCCTGTCCTCGCCGAATTTCCAGGACAAGATTTCCGAGACCGTCGATAACGAGGCCATCGCTCTGGCTGCGCGTCGCTCCGATCTCGAAAAGGAAGCCGCAACGGCTTACGCCAAGGCTTTCACCGAAGATGAGCTGAAGGCGATCGCTGCTTTCCACAGCTCGCCTGCCGGCAAGAAATTCCTCAGCACGCTGCCGCTGGTTCAGCGCGAACTGGGCCGTGCCGCCGAGATCTGGGCAAATGGCATTTCGCGTGATCTGACCAACCAGAGCACAGCCAAGCTGCGCGACGTGGTTGCGGTTGCTCCGAGCCAGCCTTCGGGCGCCGAAGCCGTCAACCCGGCACCGACTCAGCCGTAAGCGGTTGCGAAATTCGAGTTCATCGAAAGCCCGGCTTCGGCCGGGCTTTTGCATTTGCGAAATCGCACATTATATCCATGCCGTTCTCTTCGATTCCTCCCTCCCGAATTCCTGACTGGAGCCTTTCATGACCACCGCTGCGACCACTTACGACTACGATCTTTTTGTCATCGGCGGCGGTTCTGGCGGCGTGCGGGCAGGGCGTGTTGCCGCCTCGCTCGGCAAGAAGGTGGCGATTGCCGAGGAATATCGTTTCGGCGGTACCTGCGTCATCCGCGGCTGCGTGCCGAAAAAGCTGTTCGTTTATGCCTCGCAGTTCCCCGAGCATTTCGAGGATGCGGCCGGTTACGGCTGGAGCGTTGGTGAAAGCACCTTTGACTGGGGCAAGCTGATTGCCGCCAAGGACAAGGAAATCGACCGTCTGGAAGGTCTCTATCGTCGCGGCCTGGAAAATGCCGGTGCCGAAATTCTGGCAACACGCGCCGAGCTGGTGGATGCGCATACCGTGCGTCTCACCGCCACCGGCAAGACGGTGACGGCCGATCGTATCGTCATCGCCACCGGCGGCACGGCGAACCCGCATACCTCGCTGCCAGGCCATGAATTGTGCATCACCTCCAATGAGGCTTTCCACCTCGAAACCCTGCCGAAGTCGATCCTGATCGCCGGTGGCGGTTACATCGCCGTGGAATTCGCCAATATCTTCCATGGCCTCGGTGTCGAGACGACGCTGATCTATCGCGGCAAGGAAATTCTTTCGCGCTTCGATATCGACATGCGTCGCGGCCTGCATGCGGCGATGGAAGCCAAGGGCATCCGAATCCTGCTGACCGACGTGATCGAGGATGTGGCGAAGAACCCGGCGGGCGGCCTGACGGCACGCACCAAGGCCGGCGAAACGCTGCAGGTGGAAACCGTCATGCTGGCGCTTGGTCGTGACCCGCATACCAAGGGTCTTGGTCTGGAAGCTGCCGGTGTGAAGACAGACGAGCGTGGCGCCATCATCGTCAACGAATATTCGCGCACCAATGTCGAAAATATCTATGCGCTGGGCGATGTGACCGACCGCGTGCAGCTGACGCCTGTGGCGATCCATGAGGCGATGTGCTTCATCGAGACCGAGTACCGCGGCAACCCGACCTCGCCGGATCATGACCTGATCGCGACGGCGGTGTTTTCGCAGCCGGAAATTGGCACGGTCGGTCTTTCGGAAGAAGAAGCCGGCAAGAAGTTCGAAAATGTCGAAGTCTACCGCGCCGAATTCCGGCCGATGAAGGCGACGCTTTCGGGCCGCACCGAGCGCACCATCATGAAGCTGATCGTCAATGCCGAAGATCGCAAGGTGGTGGGCGCGCATATTCTCGGCCACGAAGCCGGCGAGATGGCGCAGCTTCTCGGCATCACGCTGAAGGCCGGCTGCACCAAGGATGATTTCGACCGCACCATGGCCGTACATCCGACCGCTTCGGAAGAACTGGTGACGATGTACAAGCCGAGCTACCTGCTCAAGAACGGCGAACGCGTCGAGGGCTGATCAGGCCGGCAAGGCGCGAAACTATCCGATCCGCCACACAGGTGGCGGATCGTACCGATCGGCGGCACCGCCGGTCTATGCAAGGAGGAGGCGAAGGGTTATAAGCCGCCTCAAATTTCGAAAGGCACCATGGCCGGGACGGCCATAACGTGCAGATTGGGTGAGTATCATGGCACAGAACTGGACACCGAGCACCTGGAGGCAGAAGCCTATTCAGCAGGTTCCGGACTATCCGGATGCCGATAAGCTGCGCGAGACCGAGCAGCAGCTGGCAACGTGGCCGCCGCTCGTCTTCGCAGGCGAAGCGCGCCGGCTCAAGAAGTCGCTTGCAAACGTGGCGGAAGGCAATGGCTTCCTTCTGCAGGGCGGCGACTGTGCCGAAAGCTTTGCCGAGCACGGCGCCGATACCATCCGCGATTTCTTCCGCGCCTTCCTGCAGATGGCCGTGGTCCTGACCTATGGCGCCCAGCTGCCGGTGGTGAAGGTCGGCCGTATCGCCGGCCAGTTCGCCAAGCCGCGCTCCTCTGGCATCGAAACCCAGGGCGACATCAGCCTGCCGAGCTACCGTGGCGATATCGTCAACGGCATCGAGTTCAACGAAGCTGCCCGTATTCCAGACCCGGAACGCCAGATCATGGCTTACCGCCAGTCTGCTGCGACGCTGAACCTTCTGCGCGCCTTCGCGATGGGTGGTTATGCCAACCTCGAAAACGTGCAGCAGTGGATGCTCGGCTTCATCAAGGATTCACCGCAGGCGGATCGTTACCGCAAGCTGGCCGACCGCATTTCCGAAACCATGGAATTCATGCGGGCGATCGGCATCACCTCGGAAAACAATCCGAGCCTGCGCGAAACCGATTTCTTCACCAGCCACGAAGCGCTGCTTCTGGGTTACGAAGAAGCGCTGACCCGCGTCGATTCCACTTCGGGTGACTGGTACGCTACGTCCGGCCACATGATCTGGATCGGCGACCGCACACGCCAGGCCGACCACGCGCATATGGAATTCTGCCGTGGCATCAAGAACCCGCTTGGCCTCAAGTGCGGTCCTTCGCTGCAGCCGGACGACCTGATCAAGCTGATCGATATCCTCAATCCGGCCAACGAAGCCGGCCGTCTGACGCTGATCTGCCGTTTCGGTCACGACAAGGTTGCCGACCATCTGCCAAAACTTATCCGCGCCGTGGAAAAGGAAGGCCGCAAGGTCGTTTGGTCCTGCGATCCGATGCATGGCAACACGATCACGCTCAACAACTACAAGACCCGCCCGTTCGAGCGTGTCCTGTCGGAAGTCGAGAGCTTCTTCCAGATCCACCGTGCCGAAGGCACGCATCCGGGCGGCATCCATGTCGAGATGACCGGCAAGGACGTGACCGAATGCACCGGTGGCGCACGCGCGGTGACCGGCGCCGATCTACAGGATCGTTACCACACCCATTGCGACCCGCGCCTCAACGCCGATCAGGCGCTCGAACTGGCCTTCCTGCTGGCCGAGCGCATGAAGACCGGCCGCGATGAAAAGCGCATGGTTGCTGCTGCGGTCTGATTTCGTATTGGCTTGAAACAAAAAAGAGGCCGGCGTCGGGGGTGGACGCCGGCCTTTTCAGTTTGCCCGTACGCGAAACGCTGAACAGGACGGGCGCGGGGTGGATGGGGAACCCGCGATTACAGTCTTCGAATACTCGGCCCGCTAGATTGGGGGGTGGGGTCCGGCACTGGCTTTATATTCGAAGATGATAATATAATGCCAAGCAGCCATTAACAAATCCTTTCTTTAGCGATAACTAATTTGCATCTGTCATTTCGCGTCTCACGGCATTCGTGGGAAAAGTTGGGCGCTGCCTGTCGAGACCTTGCCGGATTTGTGTGTTACGCGTGCCGGTACGATGAACAGGAGTGCCGGATTTGCTGCGCAGCTCGATCGAGATCTTCAACATCCGTACCCGTGAAAGCCGTGTTCTGTGGCAGACGGAGCAGCTTTTCGAGGCGCCGAACTGGTCGCCGGACGGGCGTTATCTGATGCTCAACTGCGATGGCCGCATGTATCGGCTGGCATTGGAAGATTCGAGCGTGCCGCAGCCGGTCGATACCGGTTTCGCCATCCGATGCAACAATGATCATGGTATTTCGCCAGACGGCACGCTGATCGCCATTTCCGACAAATGCGAATTCGATAAATCGGCGATCTATGTTCTGCCCGCCGTCGGTGGCGAGCCGAAACTGGTGACGAAGAACCTGCCATCCTATTGGCATGGCTGGTCGCCGGATGGGACGCGTTTCACCTATTGCGGCATCCGCGATCAGGTTTTCGATATCTATTCCATTCCGGTCGATGGCGGCGAGGAACGCAGGCTGACCTTTGGCGAAGGTCGCAATGACGGGCCTGATTTTTCCGCCGACGGCAAATGGATCTATTTCAATTCCAGCCGCACGGGCCGCATGCAGATCTGGCGTTTGCCGGCCGAAGGCGGTGCTGCCGAGCGCATCACCGACAGCGATTACGGCGACTGGTTCCCGCATCCGTCGCCCAAGGGCGACAAGGTGGTGTTCGTGTCCTATGACAGCGACGTTTTCGACCACCCGCGTGATCTTGATGTGCGGGTGCGTCTGATGGATATGGATGGCGGCAATGTCGAGACGCTGTTCGATCTTTTTGGCGGGCAGGGAACGATGAACTCTCCCAACTGGGCGCCCGGTGGCGACGAGTTTGCCTATGTCCGTTATTTCCCGCTGACCTGAAGATTTTTGAAGAATGCTGACGAAACCGAACCCCGAAAAAGGGCTGGCCGAGGCTGGCCCGTTTGCCCGCGACGAACTGGCGGCCGTCTACCGCGCCATTCATTCCCGCCGCGACGTGCGCGACCAGTTCCTGCCCACGCCATTGCCGGATGATCTGCTGCAGCGGTTGCTGGAAGCCGCGCATGCGGCACCATCCGTCGGTTTCATGCAGCCGTGGAGCTTTATCCTCATCCGCGACGAGGCGACGCGTCAGGCAGCCCACGAGGCGTTTTCCCGCGCCAACGAAGAGGCTGCCGGATTGTTTTCCGGCGAACGCGGCGACATCTATCGCAGCCTGAAACTCGAAGGCATCCGCAAGGCGCCTCTGTCGATCTGCATCACCTGCGATCCCGACAGGGCGGGATCCGTCGTGCTGGGCCGTACCCACAATCCACGCATGGACGTTTATTCGACCGTCTGCGCCGTGCAGAACCTGTGGCTCGCGGCCCGCGCCGAAGGCGTCGGGGTAGGCTGGGTCAGCATCTTTCACGATGCCGACATCAAGGCGCTGCTCGGTATTCCCGAACGCGTCGAGATCGTCGCCTGGCTCTGTCTCGGTTATGTCGACCAGCTTTACAGCGAGCCGGAACTGGCGCTCAAAGGCTGGCGCGAGCGTCTGCGGTTGGCAGACCTCGTGCATGAGGGGCGCTGGCCGCAGGACAAGGCCTGACGGGCTTCACTGGCGCTGCTGGGCGCTTCTGTCGGCCGGGTTGGCGAGATCGATATCGGAGGCATCCGGCAGAAAGACCGGGCCGACCATGCGCACCGGTTTCGACGGATCATAGTCGCGCTCCGGCACAGGCGGCAGTTCCGGCGCCTTGGCCTGTTCTTCCACAGGCGGCGGTGTGTTGAACTGGATGATCGACGATTCTTTAGGCGCAGTCAGCGTGACGACGGAAGACGATGTGTCGGCCGGGGTTTCGGTATCGGCCGCTGGCAAATCCTGCTGCGGGTCGACGGAGACGGTTGTCGCGTCAAATTCGGGCGGTGTGCAATTGTTGGCCTGAATATCGGCGCGGATCAGCCTGGTCTCGTGATTGGTGATAACGAGGCTGCGGGCCTGATTGCGGGCCGATAAAATGTCCTGACGGTTCTGCTCCATGCCGCTCAGCATCTGCCGCAGAACGCGGCAGGCCGCATCATTGGGGCCGCCGAGTGGCGTGATGCTGATCGAGCCGCATTCATGGCGGCGCATGTCCAACCGCAGTTTGCGGATCTCGATATTCTGTTTGGTCAGCGCCTGCGCATGTTCACGCACATTGCTGGTATTGCCGATGATGTGAGGTGCGTTGGCAAGGCGGCGATAGAGGTCTTCGCAAAGCGCGGCATTGTCCTGAGCCATTGCGGGCAACGGGCTTAAGCACATGATCAGGGATAACAGCCGGTGAGGGCGCATCCTTCATCCTCCATTCGGTCCCGTATTGCAGGGGCCGTCATCATCTGGTTGTCGAAGTCCGGAGGCGGATGGTGCCGCCTCCGGATTGACATTGTCCTAACAGCCTTACGCCAGGATGGCCGGCAGGGTCGGCTGCGATGCTTCGGCAACGGCGATCGCCGTCATGTTGACGACGCCACGCGAGGTGACGGACTGGCCGAGAATGTGGGCCGGAAGGGCAGCCCCGACGAGGATCGGGCCGACATGCAGCGCATCGGTCATGTTGCGGACGATGCCGAGCGAGATGCTGGCGGCATCGAGGTTCGGGAAGATCAACAGGTTGGCTTCACCGGTCAGCGTGCTGTCCGGCATGGCGCGCTTGCGCACCACTTCCGAAAGAGCAGCGCCACCCTGCATTTCGCCGTCGATTTCCAGATGCGGTGCCTGTTCGCGCACCATTGCCAGAGCTTCGCGCATCTTGCGGGAACTGTCCGAATCGCGCGAGCCGAAATTCGAGTGGCAGATGAGTGCTGCTTTCGGCTTGATGCCGAAACGCTGCACTTCCTGCGCCGCCAGAATGGTGATCTCGGCGATCTCGGCAGCCGACGGGCTGTAGTTCACGAATGTATCCGTGAAGAACATCGCGCCGCGCTGCGAGATCAACAGGCTGAGGCCGGACAGCGAGCAGGCGCCGGGGCGCATGCCGATGATCTGACGGATGTGGCGCAGGTGGCTGTCATAGCGGCCTTCGAGGCCGCAGATCAGCGCATCGGCTTCACCGCGCTTGACCGACAAGGCACCGATGATGGTGTTGTTGGTACGCACCAGCGTGCGGGCGGCATCCGGGTTGATGCCGGCGCGGCCGACCAGCGCAAAATAGTCGTCGACATATTCGCGGTAACGCGGATCGTCTTCCGGATTGACGACGGAAAAATCCTCGTTGGGGCGCAGACGGATGCCAAAACGCTTCAGCCGCGCCTCGATGACCGAAGGACGGCCGATCAGGGTCGGTATGGCGATCTGTTCGTCGAGCAGGACCTGAACGGCGCGCAGGACGCGTTCGTTTTCACCTTCGGCGAAGATGACGCGCTTCTTTTCGGCGGCCTTGGCGGTCGCAAAGATCGGCTTCATGACAAAGCCAGAACGCCAGACAAAACGGTTCAGCTGATCGAGATAGGCGTCGTAATCCTGGATCGGACGGGTGGCGACACCGGTCTCCTCGGCGACCTTGGCGACGGCCGGCGCAATGCGCAGGATGAGGCGCGGATCGAAAGGCGAGGGGATCAGGTAGTTCGGGCCGAAGATCGGCGTCTCGCCAGAATAGGCGCGGGCGACGACGTCCGAGACTTCCTCACGGGCCAGCGCTGCGATCGCCTGCACCGCTGCCATCTTCATCTCTTCGTTGATCGTGGTGGCGCCGCAATCGAGCGCACCGCGGAAGATGTAGGGGAAGCAGAGGACGTTGTTGACCTGATTGGGGAAATCCGAACGGCCGGTGCAGATCATCGCGTCGGGACGGGCGGCACGCGCCAGTTCCGGCATGATTTCCGGGTTCGGGTTGGCGAGCGCCATGATCAGCGGCTTTTCCGCCATCTGCGCCAGCAGTTCCGGCTTCAGCACGCCGGCAGCCGAAAGGCCGAGGAATACGTCGGCGCCGCCGATGCTGTCGGCCAGAACGCGGTTGTCGCTCTTCTGGGCGTAGACGGCTTTCCACTCGTCCATCAGCTCGGTGCGGCCTTCATAGACCAGACCTTCGATATCGTGGACCCAGATGTTTTCCTTCTTGGCACCAAGCGAAACCAGAAGGTTGAGGCAGGCAAGCGCTGCCGCACCGGCGCCGGACGCGACGATCTTGACGTCGGAAATGGTCTTGCCGGCCAGTTCCAGGCCGTTGAGGATGCCAGCGGCCACGATGATGGCGGTGCCATGCTGGTCGTCGTGGAAAACCGGGATGTTCATCTTCGCGCGCAGCTGGCGCTCGACTTCGAAACATTCCGGTGCCTTGATGTCTTCAAGGTTGATGCCGCCGAAGGTCGGCTCGAGCGCCGCGATGGTCGAGACCATTTCCTCGACTTTCGGCGCATCGATTTCGATATCGAAAACGTCGATACCGGCAAACTTCTTGAACAGGACGGCCTTGCCTTCCATCACCGGCTTGGAGGCCAGCGGGCCGATATTGCCAAGGCCCAGAACAGCGGTGCCGTTGGAAATCACGGCGACAAGGTTGGCGCGCGCCGTGTAATCGGCAGCGGTTTCCGGATTGTCGCGGATAGCAAGGCAGGGAGCGGCAACACCCGGCGAATAGGCGAGCGCGAGGTCGCGCTGGTTGCCGAGCGGCTTGGTCGCGGTGACCTCCAGCTTGCCGGGACGGGGAAATTTATGGAAATGCAGCGCCTGCTCTTCGAGTTCGCCATTGCTGGCGGGGTTGGCAGGCGTATCGGACATGTTCGATGTCATTGCGACCTCGGTCAATTTTCTTCTGGAAGGTCCCTCAATACAACAAATGTTCCGAGGGTCCAGCCGCATATTGATCAATAACGATATTTCGGGATCGGGCGTGTTGCGCTGAGGTTACTCAGGGTGGGAACCGGGGCAAAAGCGGCATTCTGTCATGCTAGTGAAACAAGACTCTGTTTTTCAGGAGCCAGGACGACGCGACGAAAGGGCGGTTTCGTGACTGGGCAAATGGAAACAAAACATTTCAGAACCCTGTTCATCTCCGACGTGCATCTCGGCTCGAAGGCGGCACGCACGGATTTCCTTCTGGATTTCCTGCGCTACCACGAGGCCGACACGATCGTGCTGGTCGGCGATATTGTCGACGGCTGGCGTTTGAAGCGTAGCTGGTACTGGCCGCAGGATTGCAATGACGTGGTGCAGAAACTGTTGCGCAAGGCGCGCAAGGGCACCCGCATCATCTACATTCCCGGCAATCACGATGAATTCCTGCGCTCGTTTCCGGGCGTGCATTT
Source organism: Neorhizobium sp. JUb45 (assembly GCF_004343585.1). Classification (GTDB taxonomy): domain Bacteria; phylum Pseudomonadota; class Alphaproteobacteria; order Rhizobiales; family Rhizobiaceae; genus Neorhizobium. The sequence goes on from NZ_SLYW01000002.1 coordinate 1,105,162, forward strand.
CGGCGGTATCGAAGTTGCCGACCGTATCATCCACGAGACGGCGGACGGCCGCAAATATCTGGTTCTGCATGGCGACCAGTTCGATGTCGTGGTGCGCAATATCCGTCTGCTCGCCTATCTCGGCGACTGGGCCTATGACGCGGCGATCGTCATCAATATCGGCCTTGCCGCCATCCGCCGCAGGCTTGGCCTGCCTTACTGGTCGTTTTCGGCCTGGGCAAAGCTGCAGGTCAAGCAGGCCGTCAATTTCATCGGCGAATTCCAGAACGTGGTGGCCGACGAAGCGCGCCGCGCCGAAGTCGATGGCGTCATCTGCGGCCATATCCACCACGCAGTGATGGAAGACATCGACGGCATCCACTACGTCAATACCGGCGACTGGGTGGAAAGCTGCACGGCGATCGCCGAGCATATGGACGGCTCGTTCGAGCTGATCACCTGGCGACAGATTGCAGCGACGGCGCAAGTGCATGCGCTGCCGGCGCCGGAAGAACGCGAGATGTCGGCAACGCAGGCGGCTTGATTCTTCGCAGCAGCAGATTTGATATGGGCCGGTCATGGTGACCGGCCCATTGTCATTTCAGGCATCAGGCCTTGTATTTTGCTTCCAGAAAATCGAGCAGGTTGAAGGCTGTGAGAATGTTGCCGAACAGGAAGTCGGCGGACGGCAGCTCGATCTTTTCGCCCATCAGGTTGGCGAATGTCGGCAGCGCCTTCAGTTTTTCGCTCATGGCGCCGGCACCCTTGGCGCCTTCATCCTCCAGAAGCAGGATCAGGTCGGCTTCGAGAAGATCGAGGCGTTCGAGGCTGATATTGATGAAGGCATCGTCGCCGCCGGCCTGCTGTTGCGGCGGCGCCTTGAAGCCGACATCCTTCAGCACCGCCCATGTGAAGGAATTGTCCTGCAGCATGTAGCGGACAAGATTGGTGCGAACACGGGCGACCGTTGCCGTGCCGGCCTTGTCGCCGATGATGGCGCGAACGGCCTTGGTGCGGTTGTCGTAACGGTCGAGCAGTTCTTTCGCCTCGGCGTCGCGGCCCGTCACCTGCGCGATGCTTTCAAGCGCCTTGCGCCAGTTCTTCTGGTCCACATCGATCAGCACCGTCGGAGCGATCTGGCTGTAACGGTCGTACATGCCCTGCTGGTCAGGCAGGTCGTCATTGCTCATCAGGATAAGGTCGGGCTCCATGTTGAGCACGGCCTCGTAATTCGGCTCCTCGGATGTGCCGATGTAAGCGATATCGGCGGGCAGGCGTTCGGCCACGCCCTTGGCGAAACCACCGGTAAAATTCGGGCGCGAGGCGCCGACCGGCTTGATGCCGAGCGCGACGGCCGGCTGCAGCACGCCATCACCATCGGTCACGACGATGCGCTTGGCCACCTTGGGGATTTCGACCGGGCCGATGAGGTCGGTGACGGTGATGGTGTCTTGCGCGAGAACGTCCTGTGTGAAGACGGTGCTGGCAGCGAAGGCAAGCGAGGCCGCGATCATGTCGCGGCGCGTCAGGGAAATGGGCATGGGCATTATCCTCTCGTCAGTCTTTTGAAACGGCGGGGTGGGAATTGTCGTGCAGGCCGCGTGGCACTACCAGCGGTGTGCCGAAGATCGGATCGGCGATGATGATGCTGTCTAGGCCGAATACGTCGCGCACCAGCGCCTCGGTAACGATATCGGCGGGGCGACCTTCAGCGACCGCATGGCCGCCGCGCATGGCGATCATGTGGGTGGCGTGGCGGCAGGCCTGATTGAGGTCGTGCAGGACGGCGGCGATGGTGTAGCCGCGTTCGCGGTTGAGCTTTTCGAGCAGCAGCATCAGTTCCATCTGATGGGCGATGTCGAGGAAGGTGGTCGGCTCGTCGAGCAGCAGCAGCGGCGTTTCCTGCGCCAGAACCATGGCGATCCAGGCGCGCTGACGCTGGCCACCGGAAAGTTCGCTGACACGACGTGCTGCGAGATCGTTCATGCCGGTCGCCTGGATGGCTGCGGCAACGGCCTGTTCGTCGGCCCGGCTCCACTGGCGCAGAAAATTCTGGTGCGGATAGCGACCGCAGGCGACCAGTTCGGTGACGGTGATGCCGTCAGGCGCGATCGAGCTTTGCGGCATCAGGCCGACGCTGCGAGCGAATTCCTTGGTCGGGATGGAGGAGATGGCGCGGCCATCCAGCAAGACGGAGCCCTTGCCGGGGGCAAGCAGCCGCGCCAGCGCCTGCAGGAGCGTGGACTTGCCGCAGGCATTGGGGCCGACGATAGCGGTGAAGGAGCCGGACGGGACCGTGACGGTCAGGTCCTGGGCAATGACCGACTTGCCGTAGGCGAGTTCGACGGCCTGCGCTTCGAGGCGGGGGGCGGCGTGTGTGGTCATGTGCGGCGGGCCTCCTTGACGATCAACCAGAGGAAATAGGCGCCGCCGATGCATAGCGTGACCACGCCGACCGGCAACTGGATGGGACTGAAACTGTGCTGCGCGACGTAATCTGCGGCGGAGAGGAGAAGCGCGCCGGTCAGCATGGAGGCGGCAAGCGACGTGCCGGCCGTGCGGGTGATGGCATGGGCGATCGGTGGGGCGGCCAGCGCCACGAACGGGATGGGGCCCGCCATGGCGGTGACCAGTGCCGTGGCGACGATGGCGAGCGCCATCAGCGACAGCCGCACGGTTTCGACCCTGATGCCGAGCGCGCGGGCGCGCGCATCGCCCATTTCCATCAGCCGCAACGGCCGTGACAGGACCAGCGCCGCAATGATGACGGGCACGGCGACCCAGAGCGCCGGCAGCAATTGCTGGCTACTGACCCTGGCAAGCGAGCCCATGCCCCATGTGTTGGCGGCCATGGCGGTGGACAGCGTCGACTTGATGAGTATCCAGTGATTGGCCGAGGTGAGCATGGCGCTGACGCCGATGCCGACGACGATCAGTTGGAAACCCTGAATACCCTTGTGCCAGGTGAGCAGGTAGACGGCGAAGGCGGTGAGCAGACCGCCAGCGATGGCGCTGCCGGCAAGCACCAGCCAGCCGCCGCCGGCAAAGGTGATGGCGAGGATGGCGCCGGTATAGGCCCCGGCATCGAAACCTACGACATCCGGGCTGCCGAGCGGATTGCGGGTGATCGACTGGAAGACGGCACCACCGAGGCCGAGCAGCGCCCCGAAGAGGGCGGCGGCTGCGGCGCGCGGCATGCGCCATTCGAGCACGACCAGCCGGGTGCGGCGCTGGCCATTGCCCAGCAGCACGTCGATCACGTCCATGACCGGAATGCGCACCTGTCCGCTGACAAGGGCGGCGATCACGATGGCGAAAGCAAGCGTGACGAAGATGGCGTAGGCCAGCAGAAGCCGCTTGTCGATGCTCATGCCGACACGATCGCCGAAGGCGCGGATGGTGAGGCGCCGGCGCATGAAGGAGGGATGCAGGTTCATAGGGCCGTTACCTTGCGGGCGCGCACCAGCCAGATCAGCACCGGCGCACCGATGAATGCGGTGACGATACCCACCTGGATTTCCGCCGGGCGCATGCTGAGGCGGCCGATGATATCGGCGGTGAGCAGGATGATCGGCGCCAGAACCAGCGTATAGGCAAAGATCCAGCGCTGGTCGTTGCCACCGATCCAGCGGGCCACGTAGGGCACCATCAGGCCGAGAAAGCCAAGCGGGCCGGCGGCGGCCGTGGCGGCGCCGGTCAGAAGCATGACGGCGATCACGACCATGATGCGGGCGCGGCCGAGGCCGGCGCCGAGCGAGCGCGCCTGATCGTCACCAAGTGCCACGATGTTGAGGACCGGTGCCGATATCAGCGCAAGCACGATGCCCATGGCGACAAAAGGCGCGGTATAGGTGAGGTTGTCGTAGCCGGTGATGGCGAGCGAGCCGACTTCCCAGTTCAGCATGTGGTCAAAGGTGTTGGGATCTAGAAAGATCAGCGTCGAGGTGAGGCCACGCAAGACGGAGCCGATGGCCACACCGGCCAGCGTCAGCCGCAAGGGCGTCGCACCGGCGCGACCGCCCATGGCAGCGGCATAAACGGCGATGGCCGCCAGTCCCGTGCCGGCGAAGGCGAACCAGATCAGCGACAGCGGATGCGAGATGCCGAGCAGGCCTATGGCGACCACCATGGCGAAGGCGGCACCCGCATTGATGCCCAGAATGCCGGGATCGGCGAGCGGATTGCGGGTCAGCGCCTGCATCAGCGCGCCGGAGAGTGCAAAACCGATACCCGCCATCAGGCCGAGCAGTGTGCGCGGCAGGCGCAGCGACCAGATGGTTTCGCTGTCGATGCCGGAATCAGGCGAGATGAGCGCGGCCGCGACATCGCTGACGGGAACAGTCCGGGCACCGATCGCAAGGCTGAAGCAGATGATGGCGGCAAGCGCCGCAATGGCGACAACAAGGCCTATGCTTTTGCCATTCCGGCCTGTTGGGCGGGAGATATAGGCCGCAAGCGCAGCATGTTCGACGGGACTGGAACTCATGAAAACGATCGCTCGTCCTTCGTGAGATCGCCTCCCGTCGATCTTTTGATGACAAATTTCGTCATCTTTTGATCATCTGACTTTCGTCAAGTCAATCACTTCGGTGTAGTGTCATGTTTTACCCCCACAGTTCCGGCAGTGGCGCGCTGACCAGCGAACCGTCATAACGCAGGCCCGGAACGCGGTCGCGCGCCAGCAGCAGCGGGCCGTCGAGATCGGCGTATTCGCAGCCGTCGGCGAGCAGCACTGCCGGCGCCATGGCCAGCGACGTGCCGACCATGCAGCCGACCATGATCTTGAAACCCAACCGCTTTGCTTCCGCCTTCATCAACAGACCTTCGGTGAGGCCACCCGTCTTGTCGAGCTTGATGTTGACGGCATCGTAACGGTCGCGAAGCGCGGCAAGATCGGCCGTGGCATGAACGCTTTCGTCGGCGCATATCGGCACCTTGCGGCGGATGTCGGCAAGAATGGCGTCGTTTCCGGCCGGCAGCGGCTGTTCGATCAGTTCGATATTGGCCTGTGCCGCGACCGCCAGATGACGTTCGATATTGGCCTCGGTCCAGCCCTCGTTGGCATCGATCACGATGCGGGCGTCGGGGGCTGCTGCACGCACGGCGCGGATGCGCTCCGCATCGTTTTCCGTGCCGAGCTTGATCTTCAGCAGCGGCCGATGGGCATTGGCGGTAACCTGTGTCGCCATGGTCTGTGGATCGGATAACGAGATCGTGTAACAGGTCACCATCGGCGCCAGATCCGTGACGCCGAGCAGAGCCGCGACCGATACGCCACGCGTCTTGGCCTCGAGATCAAAGAGAGCGCAATCGATGGCGTTGCGGGCAGCACCCGGCTTCATTTCGGTGAGCAGCGATTCGCGGGTCAAACCTTGTTCGATGGCCGGCGTGGCGGCGCGAATCGCCTCCAGAACGCCCTCGATCGTCTCACCATAACGGCGATAGGGCACGCATTCGCCGCGTCCGGTCATGCCATTCTCGCTTATGGTGCAGGTCACGACCTCGGCTTGCGTCTTGGAACCCCGTGAAATCGTGAAGGTCCCGGCAATCGGGAAGGATTCTGTTGTGGCTTCAAGGTGACGCCGCATGGTTTTAGCTTTCCCGCTCATGGCAATTCGTTAACAGGTGTTTATATTGCCGTTTCCCGATGGTGCGATCAACGGGCGTTTGAGCAGAAGAAGATTTATGCAGGCACAGCCGAACCCCGCCGAAACGTCGGACGCGGATATCAGGATCGAAGAGATCGACAATGGCGGCCAGCGTATCATTCTGTCCGGCAGCTGGCGCAGCCATGGCATCTCCTCGGTTCTGCCGAAGCTGGCAAGCCTTGAAACCGGCAAGGCCAATGGCCGGCTGGAAGTGGATGTCAGCGGCATAGACGGCATCGACACGGCAGGCGCCTGGCTTTTGCGCCGCATGATGACGCGGCAGAAGGATGCCGGCGGCGAAGCCGAACTGGTTGGCGCCGATCCTAAGCTGCAGGAACTGATGGACGTCCTGCCGGAAAGGACGCCCGAGCCGGAAAAGATCGTCGACGACAGCACGCGGTTCCAGCGCATTTTTGCACCGCCCGGCGAAGCAATGGTGGCGCTCTATCAGGACCTCGTCGCGGCGATGAATATTCTCGGCTCCGCGGTGCGCGGTGCGCAGATGAAGCTCGGCCATGGGACCGGCGTTTCGCCGGCCTCGGTCGTCACCCAGATCGACCGCATGGGCGTGCGCGCCACGCCGATCATCATCCTGATGTCTTTTCTGATCGGTGCGATCATCGCCCAGCAGGGTGCGTTCCAGCTGCGTTATTTCGGTGCCGAACTGTTTGTCGTCGATCTGGTCGGCATTTTGCAGTTGCGCGAAATCGGCGTGCTTTTGACCGCGATCATGATCGCCGGCCGTTCCGGCAGTGCGATCACCGCCGAGATCGGCTCGATGAAGATGCGCGAGGAGATCGATGCGCTGACCGTGATCGGCCTCAACCCGATCGGCGTGCTGGTGTTTCCGCGGCTGGTGGCGCTGACCATCGCGCTGCCGCTTCTTGCCATCATCGCCAATTTTTCGGCGCTGACGGGTGCTGCGGTGATCACCTGGGCCTATTCGGGCATCACCTTCGAAACCTTCCTCGGTCGTCTCAACGAGGCAATCGACTATTCTTCCGTCGCATCCGGCATGATCAAGGCGCCGTTCATGGCGCTGGCCATAGGCATCGTGTCCGCCGTCGAAGGCATGAAGGTTGGTGGCAGTGCCGAGTCGCTCGGCCAGCATGTGACTGCATCCGTGGTGAAGTCGATCTTTGCGGTCATCCTGATGGATGCGCTGTTTGCGATCTTCTATTCCGCGATCGATTTTTGAGGTGGATATGACGGCCGACAGCGAAACACTGGAGAGAAAAGCGCCGGCGACCAGCGATCGCGACGTCATTCTCGAAGTGCGCGATCTGACCGTCGGATTCGGGTCGAAGATCGTGCTAGACAATCTCAACCTCGATATCTATCGCGGCGAAATTCTGGGCTTTGTCGGTGCGTCGGGTACCGGCAAGTCGGTGCTGATGCGCACGGTGCTGCGTCTTTTGCCGCACCGCTCCGGCACGATCAAGATCCTCGGCGTCGATTACGACACCGCCGACGAGCAGAAACGTATCTCGCTCGACACGCGGCTTGGTGTTCTTTTCCAGCACGGCGCGCTGTTTTCGGCGCTGACGGTGAAGGAAAACATCCAGCTGCCGATGCGCGAGTATCTGCAACTGCCGCAGTCGCTGATGGATGAGCTGGCCTATCTCAAGCTGGAACTCGTGGGCCTGCCGCCGGATGCGGCCAACAAATATCCATCGGAACTGTCGGGCGGCATGATCAAGCGTGCAGCGCTTGCGCGCGCGCTGGCGCTCGACCCGGATCTCGTTTTCCTCGACGAGCCGACATCCGGTCTCGACCCGATCGGCGCCGCCGATTTCGATGCCCTGATTGCCAAGCTGCGCGACACGCTGGGCCTGACCGTCTATATGGTGACACACGACCTCGATAGCCTGTTCTCCGTCTGCGACCGTATTGCGGTTCTCGGCCAGAAGAAGGTATTGGTGGAAGGAACGCTGGACGACATGTTTGCCTGCGACGACGCTTGGGTTCAGTCCTATTTCCGCGGCAAGCGCGCACGATCGGTTGTGACTGAGCCGGTCGACCGAGCCACCGAACACCCAGAAAAGTGACCGGAATTTATGGAAACCAAAGCCAACTACGCCCTCGTCGGATTTTTCACGCTTCTGGTGGTCGCTGCCGCATTCGGCTTCGTCTACTGGATGGCGCAATATGGCCGCGGTGGACCGACCGGTGAGCTGGCGATCCGCATTCCGGGCTCGGCCAACGGCCTGTCTGTCGGTTCCGCGGTTCGCTTCAACGGTATTCCGGTGGGCACCGTGCGCAACCTTGCCATTGATCCGGACGACCCGCGTTTCTCCATCGCCTTCACCGAAGTGCAGCTGGAAGCGCCGATCTATCCGTCCACCAAGGCCGTTCTCGAAGTGCAGGGCCTGACGGGCGCTGCCTATATCGAACTGTCCGGTGGCCGCGTCGGTGAAGAAAACATCGTCAAGAAGGCGCAGGAGGCCGGAAAGCCGGCCGTGCTGATTGCCGACCAGTCGAGCGTGACCAACCTTCTGGCAACTGCCGACCAGATCCTCAAACGCGCTGATACCGCGATTGGCGACATCCAGGGTTTTGTCGCCGATGCCCGAGGACCGCTGACGCAGACGATCAAGCATGCCGAGACGTTTACCGCGTCGCTGAGCGAAAACTCCGGTGCGATCGACGAATTCCTGCAGAGCCTGTCGGCATTGTCGGGCACGTTCAACACGGTTTCGCAGCGACTGGATTCGACGCTGGAAGCGGCTGAGCAGCTCGTACGTGCCGTCGACGCCAACAAGGTCAACAACATCCTCAGCAATGCCGAAAAGGTATCGGGCGACATCGCCGCCTCGACCGGCGAGCTGCCGGCGATCATTGCCGAGGTCAAGGACACCGCCACTAGCTTCAAACAGGCTGGTGTCGATGCCCAGAGCGTGCTGAAGCGCGCCGATCAGCTGATGGCCTCGGTCGATCCCAAACAGATCGGCTCGGCTGTCGATAATATCACCCAGGCGTCTTCCGATGCACGCGGCGCTGTCGCGTCTGCCCGAGAAGTCGTTGATGGCGTGGCTGCCCGTCGTGACGAGATCGATCGGGCGATCGGTGACTTTGGCGAACTGGCCAAGAAGCTGAACGAGGCATCGAGCCGCGTGGACGGCATCCTCGCCAAGGTCGATACGATGGTGAGCGGCGACAGTTCCGAGGGCATGTTCGCGGAAGCGCAGAAAACGCTGCAGTCGATCCGCGCCGTCGCCGACAATCTCAATGGCCGCATCGGCCCGATCGCCGACAATCTCAACCGCTTTTCGTCGGCGGGTCTGCAGAACGTGCAGACACTGGTCGGCGACATGCGCCAGACGGTTGATAACCTCAACCGGGCGATCACCAATTTCGACAACGACCCCCAGCGGCTGATCTTTGGCGGCGAGGACGTGAAAACTTATGACGGCAGGACCCGACGTTGATGGCGTATCAGGCGTTCAAGTACAGGGCTGATGGGAGCGTGAATATGGGTTCGAAGTCTTTTGGGTTTGCCCGACACGGCGCGGTGCTGACGCTGCCTATCCTGGCAGCGCTCTTAAGCGGCTGCGGCAGCAAGGCCAACAACGACACGTTCGACCTGTCGCTGACACCGGTCGCGAGCACCAGCGATTCCGCCAAGGCGAGACAGATCCTCGTTCCCGAGCCGACCGCGCTGAAATCGCTGGATAGCGAGCAGGTCGTGGTGCGGGTCTCGCCCTCGGAAATCCGTTATCTCGGCAAGTCGCAATGGGGTGACCGTCTGCCGCGCATCGTGCAGTCGAAGCTTGTTCAGGCGTTCGAGAATACCGGCAAGCTCGGCGGCGTCGGCAAGCCGGGGCAGGGTCTTGCGATCGATTACCAGGTCGTCACCGACATCCGCGCCTTCGAGATCAATGCATCCAGCCCCAAGGCGGCCGTCGTCGAGATATCCGTCAAGATTCTCAACGACCGCAACGGCTCGGTACGCGCCCAGAATGTTTTCCGCGCGACGGTTCCGGTCTCGGGTGAAGAGAATGCCACCTTCATCGCCGGCATCAATCGCGCCTTTGCCAAGGTCGGCGCCGACATCGTTGACTGGACGCTGAAGTCGATCTGACGTCCATTCGATATCACAAACGCTGAACAGCCCTCGGATTACCGTCCGGGGGCTGTTTTGTTTTCGGCCTGGCCTTGTCATTTCCGCAGGATGTTTGCGCTGTCCGTCAGGAAGGCAGCGTGTCATTGCCTCGGCGGTCTGAGTAGACACAAAAGTCGGAAGAAGTGCAGATGCCAGCCCGGTAGCCATTGGACGGTGTAGCCTTACGACTGCAGCAACTGATCTCCGTTGACCGGATCGTCCTCATCTTCGTCGCGTGCACAGATAAGCGCGTGAAAAGCATCCTGGGTCGAGTGCAGCAACCGCATCGCCTCGTGCTCGCTGCGCAACGGTAAAGCCGACCGGCGGATGTCCCGCAGGTGGCTGAGTTTCAGATCGATTTCATCCGAATAGCGATGCGCCACAGAAACCTCCTGGTTCCTGTGGCGCACTTTATCATAAAATGATGATGTATCAACTATTGATCAGCAACTAACGCGACAGTTGATCAGTTGAAGCGACCTGCTGCGTGTGCCAGCATGGTGTAGACCTTGCCGGTGTCCGATGTCAGGTAGCTCTGCGTGACGCTCTTGTCGCGGTCGGTGCGTGCGACATCGGCAAGCAGCTTTTCGAAATCAGCAATATAGCGATCAACGGCAGTCCGGAATTCCGGTTCACGATCGTATTTGCTCTTGATGTCGTCGAAGGTCTGCTGGCCCTTGAGCGTGTAGAGGCGACGGGTGAAGACGTCGCGCTCGCCGCGCTGGTAACGCCGCCACAGGTCGACCGAAGCTTCATGGTCGATGGCGCGGGCGATATCGACCGACAGCGAGTTCAGCGATTCGACCATGTGACGCGGGTTGCGGTTGTCACCATGGCGGGTCGACGGCTCCTGCGGTGGACGCTGGCGCGGTGCGGATTCGGCCGGCTGTTCGTCACGCGAAGCGCCACGCAGCAGATCGCTGATCCAGCCACCGTTTTCATCGCGGCGCTGCGGTTCGGCAGCGCGCGACGGCTGCTGTGCCGGACGGTCGAGCGGCAGAGAGCCACGCAGGCCGCTGGCCAAGCCACCCGAGATGCCGCCCGACAGGATATCGCGCGGGGACTGGGTTGCGGCCGGAGCCGGCTGTGCGACGCGCTGCTGCAGAGCCGGGGCAGGCTGCTGCGGTGCAATCGGTGCCTGGGTGTAGACCGGCTGCTGTGCGATTGGCTGGGGGGCGATTGGAGCAGGAGCAGGAGCCGGCATCGGAGCAGGCGCCGGGGCCGGACGAACCGGTTCGGCGACTTCGAGCTGCTGGGCCGAACGGCCGACCAGTGTCGAGATATCCTGCAGGGCCTTGATCTGCTCGGAAACGGCGCGACGCATGGCGGCAGCGCTTTCCTTGGCTTCTTCCGGCAGGTCGAACGCACCGCGCTTCAGTTCCGAACGGGTGGCGTCCAGTTCCTTGCGGATGTCGCCGGCCGAGCGGCGGATCTCGTCGGTCGCACCGGCGAAACGGCCGATCGCGTCATCGACCGACTGGCGCAGCGTTTCGCGCAGCTGATCGGCGGCCGTGTCGGACTTGCCGGCAGCGTCTGCGAGCATGCGCTCGACATCGGCAAGCGAGCCGGCAATACCACCGCGCATGCGATCGGACAGTTCACGCGAGCGGCGTTCAGCATCACCCAGCGTACCTTCAATGGCGCGGGTCGCTTCCTGACCGGCGTTGAAGAAGGCGTTGCGCATGTTTTCCGCCGTGGCTTCGGCACGCTGCTGTGTTTCGCCAAGCGAGCGGCCGATATCGGCGAAGGACGACTGCAGGCCTTCGCGAAGGCGCGAGGAAACCTGCGAGGAACGATCCTCGGCGCGGTCGAATGCGCCTTCGACGAGGTTCGTCAGGTTGCGCATGGTGAGTTCGATCTCTTCCGAGCGTTTGACGAGGCCGACCGAAAGGTCGCGCAGAGCCGTCTGACGTTCGTCGAGCGTGCCGACGAGGTTGGACTGGGCGGCACCCAGCAGTTCCGACGCCTGGCCGAGAACACGCGAGTGGTCGTCGAAGCGGCCGACGATATTGCCGACCTGGGACAGAGTTGCAGACGAAACGGTCGACAGACGCTCGACATTGTTTTCGAGAAGACGGCTGGCGCTCGATACGACGTCGGCAGACTGGGCGGCAGACTGCGAGAACCGGTCGGCAGTGGCGCCGAGACGTTCGTCGGCGGCACCAAGCTGTTCAGCAGCGCGTTCGATCGTGCCACCAAGCTCGGCAGCGGTGCGCTGAACCAGCGAGGCGATGCCCGTGTTGCTGTCTTCAAGGCGCGAGATAAGGCTGTGGACGCTGGCGGCCAGACCCTGCTCGACGCCCTGCATCTTGCCGGCAACTTCGTCGCCGCGCTGGCTGATGGCCGACAGCGTGTCGTTGGTGCGGGCAGCAAGTGCCTCGACCAATGCATTGTTTTCCTGGCGCAGGCGCTGGCTGGTTTCTTCCGCGGCTGCGGAAAGACGGCCGGCCGTCTGTTCGGCGGCAGAGGTCAGCTGCTCGGCAGCGAGGCGGCCGGATTCGGCAGCCTGTTCGAGAGCCGGGCGTGCCTTTTCGTCGATCAGGCGCGAGAATTCGGCCGAACGGCTAGCCAGCATCGAGTTGAGGTCACGCGAACGGTTGTCCAGCGACGAGCGGATGGCTTCGCCGCGGGCTTCCAGTGCCTTGTCGACCTGATCTATGGCGGCATTGATTTCACCGGCAGTCTGCGACAGCGCGCTGCGGACATTGTCGCCGCGCTCGCCGAGCGACTTTTCTGCGTCGCCGAGTGCTTCCGTAATGGCGGCGACCTGACCCTTTACCAGCGCATCGGCTTCGGCAACCTTGTTGACGATCGAATTGCCGGCTTCGGAGAATGCCTGTGCAACGGCTGCGGCCTGACCGGAAAGACGGCCCTGCGTTTCGGAAATGCGGCCGACGATCTCGTTGGAACGGTTCTCGATCGACTGCGTGAATTCGGCATTGCGGGCGCCGAGTTCCTCGGAGAACTGCGTGCCGGCACGCGACAGCGATTCGACGGCGCGCATGGCTTCGCTGTCCATGCCTTCGGCAGCCGTTGTGACGGCGTCGCGCATGGCGGAAGCAAGCGTTGCTGCCTTGCCTTCGATGGTGCGGCTGACGGCATCGAGGCCGACATTGAGGGCGCGGTCCATCGTGCCGAGGCGCTCTTCAAGGCGACCGGTGCCGGTTTCGAACGTACCGTCGATGCGGGCTGCAGCCGTTTCGCTGGCGGCTTCGAGACGGCTGCTGCCGCCGTCAAGGCTCGCTTCGATACGGGTTGCGGCTTCGCCGGCAATGCGCTCCAGATCGGATGTGCGCTCGGCAAGTGTTTCGCCGAGATTGCGGCCAACGCCATCGACCAATTCGGAGACCGAACCGAGCTGCTCGCGCATGCGGCCTTCGAGGCCGGTGAGCGTGCCATCGACGCGTTCGCTGGTCTCGTTGAGGGCGGTGGAAACGCCGCCGACGGTTTTTTCGATACGGCTGGAGAACTGGTCGGCAGAGCGGTTGATCTCGGCAGCGGCCGTGCTCAGCTTGGCGGCGATTTCGCCGGCGCTGGAGGTGAGGCGGCCTTCGAGATCGTTGCCGACGCCATCGACGAGACCACGCAGGCCTTCCTGCTGCAGTTCAAGCGTCATTTCCAGCATGCTGGCGCTGGTGGCGATCGAGGTGCCGATCGACGTTGCCTGGTCGGCGAGCATTTCGCTGAACTGGCCTTCGGCTTCCGTCAGCGTCGCCGAGATCATGTCGCGGCGATCGTCGAGCGTGGTGCGCATGCGCTCGTAAGAGCCATCCAGCGTTTCCGACAGACGCTCATTGCCGGCATCCATGGTTTCGGAGACCCGCTCATGGCCGGTGCTCATCATGGTTTCCATGCGCAGCAGGCCGTCGGTGATCGTGTCTTCGAAACGTTCGGCATTCTGGCCGAGCGCCATTTCGATACGGCCGGCACCGCCGCCGACCGAGCGGTCGATCTGTTCGGCACCCTGCTCGAGAGCGCGGGTGATTTCGGCACCGCGGTTTTCGAGCGTGGCTTCGAGGCGCTGCTGGTTTTCCGAATAGACGCCCTGCAGGTTTTCCGTGCGCGCAATAAAGGCGGCTGCGACGCGTTCGTCGGCATTGTTGACGGTTTCGAGAAGGGCGTTTGCCTTGTCCTCGATGGCGCTGTTCAGGCGGTCTTCGCCGAGTGCCAGCGATGTCGCCATTTCCATCGACTTGTCGTCGAAGATTTCGCCAAGGCGTTCGCTGCTCTTGGACACCATGTCGCCCATGTCGGTCATGCGGCGGCCGAGATCCTGCTCGATACGCTGATGACCGGCAGACAGAACGGTTTCCATGGCCGCAACACGATCGTCAAGAACACCGGCAAGACGCTCAGGCGCTCCGCCGACGGCATTTTCGATACGTGCGGTGCGCTCGTCCAGCACTTCGGCCAGACGCTCGTGGCTGCCGCTGACGGCGTTGACGATGGCAGCCGAATGACCGGCCAGCGTGTCGTCGAAGCGCGTCTGGCTGTCGGAAAGGGCGTTGAAGAGCGCGCCGCTGCGTTCCGCCATGACGGCATCGATACGCTCGTGCGCTCCGCCAAAGCTGTCGGTGATTTCCGCTGCGCGTGCGTTGAGCGCCTCTGTGAATTCCTGGGCGCGACCTTCCAGTGCGCCGGAGAGTTCGCGGCTCTTGGCGTCGAAATCGGTGGAGAAGGCGCGGCCCGATGCTTCCAGGCTTTCGTTCAGAGCGCGGCCCGAAACTTCGAGATTTTCGGTCAGGCTGCGGCCAGAATTGTCGAGCGTCTCGGCAAGCACGCGGCTGCGATTGTCTATCGCCTGCTGGAATTCATTGGTGCTGGCGTCGAGGCCTTCGGTCAGCGCTGCTGCGGAGGTCGCAAGGCCGACCGTCAGCGCGAGGCTGCGATCATCGATGGCCTGCTGGAACTCGGCCGTGCGGGCATCGAGGTTTTCGGCCAGGGCTTCGCTTGAGGTGGCTAGGCCGAGGGTGAGCGCAAGGCTCTTGTCGTCGATGGCTTCCTGCAACTCGGCGCTGCGTGCGTCAAACGCTTCGGTGAAGGCACGGCTGCGCGCGTCAAGCGCATCGCTGATCTGGGCGGTGCCGGATTCAAGCGTGCTTTCGAGGATTTCCTGGCTGGTACCAAGCGTGGTCGCAAGTGCGAGCGACTGATCGGTGAAGGCCGATCCGATGCGGTCGATGCTGGAGGACAGAATGCCTTCCAGAGCCTCGGAACCGCCCGTGACGCTTTCCTTGATACGGATAAGGCTGTCGCTGAGCTTGCTGTCGAGCGAGCCGGAGCGCTGATCGAAGGCCGTGGTGAATTCGTCGAGGCCCGAATCGAACGTGGTGCTCAACTGACCGATCGTCGCTTGCAGGCGTTCTTCGAACAGGCCGGTGCGCAGGTCGAGATCCATGACCGCGTCGTCGGCAGCGTTCTGCAGGCTCTGACGGAAGGTCGAACCGCGCTCGTCGAGAGCAGTATTGAGCGACGAGATGACGCCGTCGAGCGTGCCGGTGATGGCACGTTCGCCAGAGGTCAGACCCTCGGTGATTTCGCGTGTGCGAGCGACCAGGGTTTCGTTCAGCTGACGGGTGCGATCCGAGAGGGCCGCGTTCAGCTTCTCGGTGTTGGCATCGAGCGTCGAAGCGCGGGTTTCGAACTGGCCAAGCAGATCCTGACCGCGTTCGGCCAGCGTCTTCGACAGGTCGTCGAGGCGGACGTCGAATTCGCCGGCGAGCTGCTTGCCGGAGGCCTGCAACGTCTGGACCATGCTATCGGTCTTGGCCGTCAACAGCGAGCCGAGGGCTTCGCCTGCGGCGTTCGAGCGTTCCATCAGGGTGGCTGCGCGCGTCTCGATCATCGAGGCAAAGGCTTCGCCCGAAGTGGCCAGACGCACCGAAATTTCCTCGGTGGCCAGCGACAGATCTTCCTTGAGCTGGTCGTGAGCGCCGACGATGGAGGAGCGGATACGATCGGCATGGTTGACGATGGCGTCACGTTCCGTGCCGAGTTCATGCACGAGACCACGTACGCGCAGCTCGTTATCGGCATAGCTGCGCTCCAGCGCGTTCACTTCCGAATGGACGAGGGTTTCCAGCTCGGTTGCGCGGGCAATGGTGCGCTCGATGCCCTCGTTCATCGCCATGACTTCGCGGCGCACGGCCTGGCCGACGGACATGATGCGGTCGGTGGCGATCGTTTCCGGCTCGGACAGGCGCAGAGCCACTTCAGCCATCGAACGGGCCGCAGCGCGCAACTCGTGCGCACGCGCCATCATGATCGAGAAGGCATAAAACAGCATGATCGGCACGAAAATGCCGACGCCAATGGCAACGACGCCCGGCGTTTCGAGAATCTGCGCGACCGAGGTGAACTGCCAGATCTGCGATCCATAGATCAACTGGCCAAGGCCGAGGCCACCAATTGCCCAGAGGGTGGAGAGAATCGTGGAGTTGCGCAGCGCATTGCGCATCGCGCCACCATCGAGCGTGCGCAAAAGGGCTGCGGTCGGGCGGCGGCTGGCATCGTTGGCAGGCGAGAATGTCGGGGATTTCGGCGCGGTCGGTTCGGCTGCTGCAGGGCGCGCCTGTTCGGCTGCGGCCTTGCGGACTTCGGCCTGGCGTGCGGCCGCCTGTTTTTCACGCGGTGATGCTTCCGCTGCTGCGGATGGCTGTCGCTGCTGCGGAGGCTTTTCGGACACGGTCTTCTCCCGCGCTTGGGAAGTGGAGCCAGAGCGAGGCTTGGGATCGTCTTCGAAATCGTTGTTCAGCGCATCTTCCAGCGCCTGAAACGCGGTTTCGTCGATCGCATCGCTATTGTTGTTCTTCACCATGCGGTTACGCCTCGTTACTAACACCGGTCATATCATCCAACCCGGTGCCGCATGCAAATGGGTACGGGTGACATGCCTGTCGGTTGAAGCCGCCGCCGACGGTTGCCGGCGATCGGATCGTCCTAATCTTTATTCCAGTCCGGAACGCTTTCATTTCAAAGGGATGATAAGGAATGCTTACCGACCCGCCTTCCGGTGCGTGAAAATTTGGCCGAAACCGAGGCACACGCGCTTGCCAAGCGTATTGTAGTGGCACATTCGCCGTTCCGTTACAATTCGGAGCAGCCGCACAAGCCATACAGCGCAGGCCTGTTAACAGAAAATATACCATATCGGGACGTCAAAACCCTTCAAAACACGAGGCTTAGTCAAAATTAACCATGACTGCAGAAAAGCCGTCGGGATTGTGCCGGATTTTAGGTGGATAAGCATTTTCGCCCGGCAAAATCGGGAAATTGCCTCATATCCAACAACAGGACGAATGCCCATGTCTGCCGCCGTATCCGCTCACCAGATGCCCGACAATGCGACAGATGTCGGACCCTCCGCCACCCGTCCCGTCGATCTCGTTCATCTGGCCCGCCAGACCATGGGGGACAAGGACCTTGAAGTCGAGATCCTGTCACTGTTTGCACGCCAGGCGCGGGCTGCTCTGACCGAAATGGGTGAGGGCAGAATTCCGGCAGCAACCGTCGCTCATCGAATCAGGGGCGCGGCCAATGCTGTCGGCGCCTTCAAGGTTGCGGCCGTCGCCGGCGAAATCGAAGCCGGGCAGGATGACGCGGCAACCTTCTCGCGTTTCGGCGCGGCGGTGATCGAGGCTGAAAACTTTATCAACAAGCTCTGCCGCTAAAGCATGTCGCGATCCTTCGGATTAGCTTTCACGCTTTAGATCTGTGTCGTCGCATGTCGTTATCGCAAAACCGCTACACACTTTTGCGCGACATGCGTCAGGCGTGGCGAAAATACCCCGAACCACCGCAAAAGGCGGCGGTTCTGGCCGTTCCGGGTCGCGGCCGTTGTTGACTGACCAAGGGTTTTGTCCGAGAGAGATGGGCTTTGCATCACCCCATAAAGCCCGGATACGCAGATCATGACAAAGCTCACAATCGTTGCCTTCGACGGTACCCGTTTCGAACTCGACGCCGCTGACGGCTCTACGGTGATGGAAAATGCCGTGCGCAATTCCGTGCCGGGCATCGATGCCGAATGCGGCGGTGCCTGTGCCTGTGCCACCTGTCATGTCTATGTGGACGACGCATGGACGGAAACGGTCGGCGGGCCGGCGCCGATGGAAGAAGACATGCTCGACTTTGCCTTCGACCTGCGCCCCACCTCGCGGCTCTCCTGTCAGATCAAGATGACGCCGGCCCTCGACGGGCTGGTCGTCAGCGTGCCCGAACGTCAGGGCTGACGCGTATTTCCCAAATTTCGGTTGGCCAAAAAAAACCTCGCTGCGCCGGAGCGAAGCGAGGTTTGAGGTAGGCACGTCGCTGCAGGTGAGGGAGGGAACACCAGCAGCAATGGGACGCACCGGGAGAACACCGTACAAAGCCCGATAGGGGGCCAGAAGAATGGCGCGCGATCCGAAACCGACTGTCGGTTATCAGGATCGGCGCACCTGCTGCGCATTCGCACCGCCTTGCTCGGCGCCGCAGGATTTGAAACCCGATCAACTGAAATTGATAATATAAGCGATCGTTGAAATATGCCAGCCGAAGAAATTACCTCTGATTGATCGCAGAGGACGAAAGGCTCGCGTAAGTTTCAGATTGCAGCTGGCATTGCCGCATTGTGATGCAGCCGAGTCCCGCAATGATGCAGGATCCTGTGATCAGGCGGTGGCTGATGCGCAGGGCGATGCCGGATTGCGGAAACTGGCGAACAACCGCCGCACGCAGCCGCAGCCTTCCGAATCCAGATCGAAATTGCGGCCGCCAAGCAGCCAGTCCCAGCATATGCCCTTGATCATCCACTTGACCGCATAGCAGGCAGAGGCGGGCGTCCATCCTGTGGCCAGCTTGCCGTTGGCTTGCGCGCGCTGCAGGATCTGTTCGAGCTGGGTATTGTGAAGCTCTTCGAGTTCCTTCATCGCCTGCTGAACGGGCGCGAATTCCTCGGTGAAATTGGTGCGTAGAAGGATGGTCAGCATGCGCTGGCGCTGCTGGTCGGTCGCCATGACCTGCATCCATTCACAGGCCGAATCCTCGATCATGGTCAGAGCATCCATGCCGCAACAGGCAGGATCGCGCAGTTCCAGCATGTTGAGGAGCGGCAGTCGGAACGTGTTGTAGAGTTCGAGAAAAATATCGGTCTTGCTGTGAAAGTGCCAGTAGACCGCGCCGCGTGTCACGCCCGCGGATGCCGCGATTTCATCAAGGGTCGTCGATCCGACGCCCTTTTCGAAAAACATCTTTTCGGCTGCATCGAGAATGGCTGCGCGGGTTTCCGCTGCTTCAGCCTTGGTCCGTCTCATTTCTCCTCCTTCCCGCCGACTTTCGGGGCACCTCGAAAAAAGGCGCCCCGAAAAACCTGTCGACGATGATCCTCCATCACGGGAAACGCTGGGGCTTCCCGTGAAAGTGTCAGTGCGCCGTCGTGCCGGGCTTGTCTTCGCTCTTGCTGGCTTCCAGCGGTTCCTTGCGGGCGTCCTTGGAGAACAGCCGCATGATGAACACGTAGAAGACCGGGACGAAGAAGATCGCCAGGATGGTGGCGGAGATCATGCCGCCGAGAACGCCGGTACCGATGGCGTTCTGGCTGGCGGCGCTGGCGCCGGTGGCGATTGCCATCGGGACAACACCGAGCGTGAAGGCAAGCGACGTCATCAGGATCGGGCGGAAGCGCAGATGCGCTGCCTCGACGGTAGCATCATAGACGCTGCGGCCTTCGGCACGCAGGTCCTTGGCGAACTCGATGATCAGGATGGCGTTCTTTGCCGACAGGCCGATGATGGTGATCAGGCCGACGAGGAAGTAGACGTCGTTCGGCATGTCGCGGATCATCACCGCAGCGACCGAGCCGATAACGCCGAGCGGCACGACGAGCATGACCGACAACGGGATCGACCAGCTTTCATACAGCGCCGACAGAAGCAGGAAGACGAACAGGATGGACAGCGCGATCAGCGCCGGCGCCTGTGAGCCCGACTGAATTTCCTGCAACGACTGGCCCGTCCACTCGTAACCGAAACCGGACGGCAGCTGGTCGGCGAGACGCTCCATTTCGGCGATCGCGTCACCCGAGGAATAGCCCGGACCGGCCTGGCCGGCGATACGGATCGAGGGATAACCGTTGTAGCCGATCACCTGCGAGGGGCCACGCACCCATTCGGCAGTCGCAAAGGAGGACATCGGCACCATGCCGCCGCTGGCGTTGCGAACGTTCAGCTTCAGAAGGTCGTCGGTCTTCATGCGCTGGTTGCCTTCCGCCTGAACGGTGACGCGCTGCATGCGGCCGTTATTCGGGAAGTCGTTCACGTAGGACGAGCCGAGGTTGGCGGTGATGGTGGAGTTGATGTCCGCGAAGGTAACGCCGAATGTGTTGGCCTTTTCGCGGTCGATCAGCAGGTTGACCTGTGCGGCGTCGGGCATGCCTTCGATACGCAGGCCGGCAAGGATGGGGCTCTTGCCCGCTTCCGCCATCAACTGATCACGTGCTGCACCCAGTGCCGTCTGACCCTGACCGGAACGGTCCTGCAGACGGAAGGTGAAGCCGGACGAGTTGCCGAGACCCTGGATAGGCGGCGGCGACAGCGAGAAGGCGATGGCATCACGCAGGCCAAAAATCTGGCTGTTGATACGTCCCGCAAGGGCATCGGCGGAGTCTTCCGGACCGCGCTCGTCCCAGTCCTTCAGGGTGATGAAGGCAAGGCCGGCATTCTGGCCGGAACCCGAGAAGGAGAAGCCGTTGATGGCGATGATACGCTCGACGGCCTTTTCCTTCAGCGCGATCTTCTCGATCTGCGAAATGACTTCCGTGGTGCGGTCGGTGCTGGCTTCAGCCGGCGCCTGAACGTCGACGATCAGGAAGCCCTGGTCTTCGTTGGGCAGGAACGAGCTCGGAAGCTGCGTGTAAGCCCAGCCGAGGCCGACCAGCAGTGCGACATAGATGATCATGAAGCGACCGGAGCGCTTGATGAGCTTGCCAACACCGCCAGAATAACCGTGCGACGCCTTGTCGAAGCCGCGGTTGAACATCCCGAACAAGCCCTTCTTGTCGTGATGATCATCGGCAACTGGCTTGAGGAAGGAGGCGCACAGCGCCGGTGTCAGAGAGAGCGCGAGGAACCCCGAGAACAGGATCGATACGACCATGGTCAGCGAGAACTGCTGGTAGATGATGCCGACGGCGCCGGGGAAAAAGGCCATCGGGATGAACACGGCCGACAGGACCATGGTGATGCCGATAATGGCGCCGGAAATCTGGCCCATCGCCTTTTTCGTCGCTTCCTTCGGCGACAGCTTTTCCTCCGCCATGATGCGTTCGACGTTTTCGACGACGACGATGGCGTCATCGACGAGAATGCCGATCGCCAGAACCATGGCGAACATCGTCAGCACGTTGATCGAGAACCCGGCGACGAACATGATCGCGCAGGTGCCGAGCAAGGCTACCGGCACGACCAGCGCCGGGATGACGGTGTAGCGAAAATTCTGCAGGAAGATGAACATCACCACGAAAACGAGGATCATCGCCTCGATCAGGGTGTGAATGACCTTTTCGATGGATACTTCCACGAACGGGCTGGTGTCATACGGAATTTCGTATTCGACGCCCGAGGGGAAATATTCCTTCAGTTCTTCCATGATCTGCTTGACGCCTTCCGACGTCGCAAGCGCATTGCCGGTCGGCGACAGCTGCACACCGATCGCCGCGCTCGGCTTACCGTTGAGGCGAGACGAGAAGTTGTAGCTTTCCGCACCCACTTCGATGCGGGCAACGTCGCGCAGACGAACCGACGAGCCGTCAGGGTTGGCGCGCAGAACGATCGCACCGAACTGTTCAGGATCGGTCAGCTGGCCCTGAACGTTGATCGTCGCGGAAATCTGCTGGCCGATCGGGTTCGGGGTGGCGCCGATACGACCGGCAGCAACCTGAGCATTCTGTGCGGTGATCGCGGCGGTGACGTCGGCGGCAGTCAGGCTCAAGCCGACCATCTTGTCCGGGTCCATCCAGATACGCATGGAGCGCTGGCTGGCGAACAGCTGGGCCGAGCCGACGCCCGGCACGCGGCGGATTTCGCCGATGACGTTGCGCTGCAGATAGTCACCGAGGCCGATAGCGTCCGTCTGGCCGTCCGTCGAGGTGAGCGACACGACCATCAGGAACGAGGTGCCGGCCTGTTCGACGCGCAACCCTTGAGAGGTCACGGCGCTCGGCAGGCGCGGTTCGGCGCGGGCGATGCGGTTCTGCACTTCGACCTGGGCTTCACCGATATTGGTGCCGGGCGCGAACGTGACGTTGATCGACACGCGGCCGGAGGATTCCGACTGCGATTCGAAGTAGATCAGGCCCGGAACACCGTTCAGTTCCTCTTCGATCGGGCGTGTCACGCCCTGATAGATGTCTTCGGGCGAAGCACCCGGATAGTTTGTGGAAACGGTAATCTGCGGCGGTGCGACATTCGGATACTGCGCAATCGGCAGCATTGGAATGGTGATCACACCCGCCAGCATGATGAAGATTGCGACGACCCACGCAAAGATGGGCCTGTCGATAAAGAAACGTGCCATGAAACCGGGTCCTTACTGCTTCGCGGGCTCAGCCGGCTTTTCGGCGTTGTTATCCGGCGCGGCTTCTTCCGTTGCCGGCTTTTCCGGCGACCAGGGCTGCGGCTTGACGGTGGCGCCGGGCCCGGTCTTCTGGAAACCGTCGGCGATGACGCGGTCGCCAGCCTTCAGGCCGGCGGAAATGACCCAGCGTTCGCCGAGTGCACGACCGACCGTGACCGGGCGCTGCTCGACCTTGTCTTCGGCGCCGACAACGAGAAGGCTTGCCTTGCCGCCGGCATCACGCTGGATGGCCTGCTGCGGCACGGCGAAGGTGTCGCGCTCGAGACCCTGTTCGATCTGCACGCGGACATACATGCCCGGCAGAAGATCGCCGTCCGGGTTGGGGAATTCACCACGTAAGGTGACCTGACCGGTCGTCTCGTCAACGGCGGCTTCGGAGAACAGCAGGCGGCCGTCCTGCGGATACTTGCTGCCATCGTCGAGCATCAGCTGTGCCTTGGCCTCATTGGGGCCGGTCATCAGCTTGCCGTTCTGCAGGGCACGGCGCAGGCGCACGAGATCGGCGGCCGGCTGGGTAAAGTCGGCATAGATCGGGTCGAGCTGCTGGATGGTGGCGAGATTTTCAGAACCGGTCGAGCTAACCAGTGCGCCTTCGGTAATCAGCGCACGGCCGATGCGGCCGGAGATTGGCGCGGTCACATTGGCATATTGCAGGCTGAGCTTTGCCGAGGCGACACCGGCGCGGGCGACAGATACCTGGGCATCGGCCTGTGCGAGCTGGGCGATGGCGGTGTCGAATTCCGCGCGGGATGCAACGTTGGACTTGCTCAGCTGGGTCTGGCGGTCGGCCGTCTGGCGGGCCTGCAGCTGCTGTGCCTCGGCGCTGCGCAGTGTCGCTTCGGCGCGGTCGAGTTCTACCTGGAACGGTGCCGGGTCAATGCGATAGAGCACATCGCCTTCCTTGACCAGCGAGCCCTGCTCGAACACACGCTCGACGATAATGCCCGAAACGCGTGGGCGCACTTCGGCAAGACGCGTCGGGGCGATGCGGCCCGGCAGATCGCTGTTGATCGGCAGCGTTTCGGGCTGCACGGTGATGACGCCGACGGCAGACGGTGGGCGGGCAGGGGGCGCCCCCGCCGCCTGATCTTCCTTCTGACAGGCGGCAAGAACGGAAAGGCTGGCAACCAACAGACCAGCGACGGGCAGTTTCATTCGCATAGAGAACCCCATGGACCCAAAGACGGCAATTTACATACGTGTTAGTCTGTATGTAAAATTGCTGCAAGGCAACATTTGCGTGATGTCAAGTTTACGGCAGGCAGACAGGCGCCTGCGGCTTGGCGGGTTTTGTGCTCGCCAAGGCGTGGCGAGGCAACGCCGAACCTGCCGGTTCGGTTCCACTGCGACAAAATTGCGCGGCTTGTTTTGCTGAGACGTGAAGGATTTGGGCCGATCGGGCGCGATCTTACTGCGCCGAAACACCCCTGTTTTTCAAAACACGCATGATGCGGCTGTCGAAATTCTTCGATTCGACCGCATCGAAACGCACCTGTTCGCGGTCATGCGAATCGATCGCCTCGCGGCTGATCTCGCCGACGCGCTTTTCGAGGATATCGCAGTCGCGGGCCGGGCGAATGGCCAGCAGCCGTGCTTCCAGAGTGCGTGCGTGCGTGCGGGCAATTTCGGCGTGGCGTTCCTCATGGCGTTTGATATCTGCCGAAAGCGCATCCCAGATCGATGCCAGCGTGCCGGATGCCGCGCCGCGATTGCGCCAGCGTGGCAGGATGATGTGGGTGCGCACCGTGACCTTGACAGCGCCGATGGAACAACGGCCGCCGCGTTCCACATAGCTGACTTCACCGCCGAACTTGATCTCGGTCGCGCCGGGATGCCGGGCACCGGTATGGCGGGTCAGCGGGCCGCGACGTTCCAGTTCGGCGTCGAGATCTTCTGCTGTCTTGCCGCCGATCGAGAAATAGGAATAGGTCTTGGTGACGACTGGCTGCGCGGCAAGCGGTGCCGTCAGCGCCAGCAGGATCGTCAACGTCGTTGCTGATTTGAGGACCGGCACCCGGGGCGAACGGCGAAAGCTGCGCATCAATGGTATTCTCGGGTGCTGGCAGATTGAACTGGCGCAAAGCTTGGGGCATAGCCCACCCGAGCGCAACAGAAGCCACGCAATTTCACGTGTACAAAGCAAGGATTGGGATGACCGTGAGTCTCCTCGGCAACAACGTTTCCGGCAATGGCGTCTGGCAGGTCGGTCATGGTCGGTCGCTGGATCTGGCCACGAGCGGCCATCTGATGGCGATCGTCAACGTGACGCCCGACAGCTTTTCCGATGGCGGCCGGCACGACAATGTCGATGCGGCAGTGGCGCATGCCAAGGCCTGCATCACTGAGGGTGCCGTCATCATCGATATCGGCGGCGAATCGACACGGCCGGGTGCCGAACCGGTGAGCGAAGCGGAAGAACAGCGCCGCGTGTTGCCGGTGATCGAGCGCCTCGCGGCGGAAACCGATGCGTTGATTTCGATCGATACCTATCGCGGAGCCACCGCGTCGGCGGCCGTGAACGCCGGGGCGCATATCATCAATGACGTCTATGGCCTCAGCCACGATCCGTCGATTGCCGACATCGCGGCGAAAACCGGCGCGGGCCTCTGCATCATGCATACCGGTCGCGGTCGCGAGGCGGAGAAGCTGCCGGATGTGATCGAGGACCAGTTCCTGTTTTTCAGAAATGCGCTTCGGATCGCCGATGCGGCTGGCGTGGCGCGCGAAAAAATCATGCTCGATCCGGGTTTCGGATTTGCCAAGACCCGCGAAGACGAAGCCGAACTGATGGCGCGGTTTGCCGAACTGCATGCGCTGGACCTGCCGCTCCTGATCGGCACCTCGCGCAAGCGCTTCATCGGTGCGATGACCGGCCGCGAGCGTGCGGACGAGCGCGACGTCGGAACTGCGGCGACGACCGCCGTTCTGAGGCTGGCGGGCGCGCATGTTTTCAGGGTTCATAACGTGGCTGCCAATCGCGATGCGCTTCGCGTGGCGGATGCGATTCTTTTGGCAGCGAAAGCCGGAAACCGGGATAGCGTGGAGACAAGGCCATGACGCTCTATACGATCTATCTGAAAAACTGTTCGTTCTTCGCCCGCCACGGCGTGTTGAGCGAAGAAGAGCGGCTCGGCCAGCGCTTCTTCGTCGATGCCGAACTGGAGGTCGAGGGCGGCAAGGCGCTGCACACCGACGAGATCGAAGACACCGTGCATTACGGCATCGCCTTTCAGGTGATCGAGGCGGTGGTGACCGGTCAGCGCCGTTATCTGATCGAGGCATTGGCGCAGGATATCGCGCTGGCTCTGTGCAAGCGTTTCCCGCAGATCAGGCGTGCCGCAATCGCCGTGCGCAAGCCGAGCGTGCCGATCCCCGGCATTCTCGACTATGTGGAGGTCCGTATTGACCACCGTCCCTGACAACGTCTGGAGCAAGGCGACGCTCGGGCTCGGCGGCAATATCGGCGATCCTAAGGCGGCGATGGCGCAGGCGCTGCGCCTGCTCGACGGTCGTGACGACTGTCGTGTGCTGGCCGTATCAAGACTTTACAGCACGCCGCCCTGGGGGAAGACCGATCAGGCGGACTTCTTCAACTGCTGTGCCCTGATCGAAACCACGCTCGCGCCGGAGGATCTGCTGGCGACGGGTCTGTCGATCGAAAAGACGATGAAGCGGGAGCGGCTGGAGCGCTGGGGGCCGCGCACCATCGATATCGATGTGCTGACTTACGGGGACGTGGAGAAGGATACGCAGCCGCTGCAACTGCCGCATCCGCGCATGACCGAGCGTGCCTTCGTGCTGATGCCGCTGGCCGATATCGCCGCAGATCTCATGATAAAGGGCAAGCCGGTATCATCCTGGCTCGCCCTTGCAGATGTCGGTGGAATATCCGTCGCGGACGAAAGCCGCGACTGGTGGAGATGAAGATCAGTTCTTGATCGAACCGACGGCCATCTGGTCGAGGTCGCGCGTCAGGGTCAGGCCGATGACCGGGATCATCTGCTCCTCCACCTTCACCGAGATGGTGATGTTCATGTCGTTGTCGCTCTTCATGCTGGCAACCATGGCGCCGTTCAGCTTGGCGCGGTTTATGCCGAGAACGATGCGCTCGCCGTTGAGCGAGCCGGTGGTGATGTCGAGACCCTTGCCTTCGGCGCCATCCAGAAACTTGCCGGTATAACCCTTGGCCGTCTTGATGATGGTGGCATTCATCGGCTGCTTGAAGACGCCGACGCGGCAGGTGCCGTCGAGTTTCAGGCCGGCGTCACCCTCTGAAGTCGCTGCACCGATGAGATTGCAGGTGAACTTGGTGCCCTTGTATTTTCCGGCGACGATTTCGCCGGGACCTTTCCAGGTGCCGGCGGCGCTTTCGAAAAAGACCTGATCGCGCGACGCAGCGCCAGCCTCGGGAGCCATCGCAACCGTGGCGACGGAGATGGCGACGGCAAAGCCACCGAACAGCGAAAAGATGCGCGAAACCATTCAAAAATTCCCTGGCAAAGGCCAACTGGTAGAGCCCGCAAATTAGCGGAGGATGGTTAATGAGTGGTTTCTTTTGCTGTTCGTCGGGTGTTTCACGCCGGGTCTTTTGGTTTCGATGTGGCGACGATATCCCCCATGAAATCGCCTATTCCCGGCCGTTTCAGGGCTCGGAAGGGCAAAGGCCGGCACAGATCCATGGCGGCGATACCGATACGGGCGGTCAGCAATCCGTTGATCACGCCTTCACCGAGTCGGGTGGAAAGCCGGGCGGCCAGACCGTGTCCAAGCACCTGCTGGGCGATGCCGTCACCCACCGCAATCGAGCCGGTGACGGCAAGGTGCGCAATGACATCACGCAGCAGCCGGAACATGCCGAGCGTGCCGGGCCGGCCACCGTACAGTTCCGCCATGGCGCGCACCAGGCGCGACACTTCGAACAGCACATAGGCAAGATCGACCACGGCGCGCGGGCTGATGGCGGTGACGACCGAGACGCGTTTCGAGGCGGCGAGAATCAGCAGCCGCGCCTCGCGGTCGAGCGGCGTCATCAACTCGCGTTCCGCGAGGTCGAGGTAATGCGGGCCGTCGATGATCTCGTCCTTCGTCGCGTCCAATGCGGCACGGCCGCGCGCGGTCTCGGCGCGGTGTGACAGGATTGCGGTGAGGCGTGTGACGAGGGCGCGGGTCGATTTTGCGCCCGTTGCCGAGTCGGTGCCGGTCTCGATCGCGACAACATCGGCCTTGAGTGACTGTACGGCACCGATCCGCAACAGGCCCAGCACCTCGCGCGCCACAACGACGGCAAGCGCGGCCAGCGCGACGGAGAGAAGGCCGATGGCGGTGTAGCCGAGCCAGTCGGATCGGGAAAAAAGATCGCGGATGACGCTGTCTGCCCACAGGCCGAAGGCGAAGGAGGCGAACACACCAAAAGCACCTGCGGCGAGTTTGCCGAACGAAAAACCGTGGTGACGGGGCAGGGCGACAGGCACATTCGCGAGATCCGCGTCGGTGGCGCCGAGGAAGGGATCGTCGGCATCGGCCGTGGCGGTTATGCCATCGTCAAAACTGCGCGGCGGGCGGCTGGCGGCTAACGGAAGATCGCGCTCGCTTTCGACCGTAAACGCCGTCGGGCGACGGCGCGGCGTGTCGGAGGATGGTGATGCCGGGGGCTTGCTGTGTTCGTCGGATGGGGTCATGCGAGACGGTCTCCGAACAGGAACTGCATGGCGCGGTCAAGGCGGATATGCGGCACGGACAAAGCGATGCCGCCGGTGTTTTCTTCGACTGCGGGAGGGCGAAAACGTACGATATTCAAATCAGGTAGATCCGTTTTTTCATCCACTTTATCGATTTCGCGAAAGAACAATTCCGGGCTGTCCGGCAAGTCGCCGGGAAAGATCGCAGTTTTCTTTATTCCGTCGAAAATTTCGTCGCCGATCCGCTCGCCGGCCATGGGCGTGCCGGTGATGACGGGCAGCAGGTGACCATCCTCGCGGACTGTTGCCTCGCGGGTGGCCCGCACGGAGGCGAGCGCCATCACGTCGATGCCGGCGCCGGTCATGCCGATACGGTGGATGGCGCGATCGACGAGGCGGCGGGTAATCGCCTGCAGCCGGTCGTGGCTTTCGTGGTGCAGATGGTCGGCCTTGGTGGCGGCAACCAGCACCTTGTCGATACGGCGGCCGAGCAGCGAGCTGAGAAAGGAATTGGTGCCGGGGCGGAAACAGGCGAGCACATCGGACAGCGCCCTCTCCAGATCCTGCACCGCTTCCGGGCCACGGTTGACCGCCTGCAGCGCATCGATCAGCACGATCTGGCGATCAAGGCGGGCAAAATGTTCGCGGAAGAACGGTTTTACGACGACGCTCTTATAGGCTTCGAAACGGCGCTCCATCATGGCCCTCAGCGAGCC
Organism: Neorhizobium sp. JUb45; assembly: GCF_004343585.1. Taxonomy (GTDB): domain Bacteria; phylum Pseudomonadota; class Alphaproteobacteria; order Rhizobiales; family Rhizobiaceae; genus Neorhizobium. The sequence goes on from NZ_SLYW01000002.1 coordinate 1,133,897, forward strand.
TTTTTCGGGACGCGTCTCCGCCACGTTCGGCATCGGCGCAAAGGTCAGCGCCGGCGAGCCGTCCAGTTCTCCGGGCAGAAGAAAACGGCCGGGCGGCAGGGTGGAGAGCGAGCGTTCGTCGGATTTGCAGGCCTTCAGATAAGTGGCGAAACTTTCCGACAGACGGCGTGCCGTCATCTCGTCGGCCGGGCCTTCCATGTCGATGCTGGCGCAAAGGCCGAGCCATTCACGCGCCAGCTCCGCACGCACGCCACCACCGGCGAGCGTTACGGCATTGTCGGAAAACGTTTTGTAATCCTGCGCCAGAAGCGGCAGATCGAGCAGCCATTCGCCGGGATAATCGACAATGTCGATCGACAGGCGACCGGGCGAAAACATGCGGTTCCAGCCACTGGCGCTTTGATAGTCCAGCGTGATGCGCAGTTCGGAAATGGCGCGGGTCGAATCCGGCCATATGCGTTCGCGCACCAGTGCCTGGATGTGATCCTCGTACTGAAACCGCGGGATGGCATCATCCGGCTGCGGTTCAAGACGGATGGCGGAAACGCGGCCGGAACGCACCGGCTCGAACAGTGGCAACCGGCCGGCGTTCAGAAGATTATGGACGAGCGAGGAAATGAACACCGTCTTGCCGGCACGGGACAGGCCTGTGACGCCGAGACGAAGCGTCGGGTTGACGAGGCCGGTGGCGCGGTCGGTCAGCGTGTCGAAGGCGATACGGGCGTCGTCGGTGAAACTGGTCAGAGAAGGCGGCAAGGCGTGATCCCGGTTGCTGGCGGCATCTCAAGGCGATGCCTGTCCTGCATATAGGGAGGGCAAGCGCCGGAAGGAAGAATGTCCCTGCCGGATCATTGCAGGATGGAGCAGTTCGGCTCTATTGCCTCGGCCTCAGGCGAAAATGAAGTCGTGCAGAACCCAGCTTTCGCCGGCATGGTCAAGGACGGCAAGGCCGGCGGTCGGATAGCCGCCGGGAATGGCCGAGCGCAACTGCTCACGGCCAATCAGGCTTTCCAGCGTTTCCTCGATCGACGGATTATGCCCGACCAGCATGACCGAGGGTGAGGGCGCCTGTCCGGCCAGCAGCGCCAGATAGGTCTCGACCGTGCCGTTATAGATTTCGTCAACCGCCTGCATGACGCATTCGCCTGCCATGGCCCGGTGCATTGCATCCGCCGTCTGGCGGCAACGGGTGGCGGTGGAGGACAGGATCAGATCAGGGCGATACCCTTTATCCACAGCCTTTTCACAGACCAGTTCGGCCTCGCCGTACCCGCGATCGTCCAATTCGCGATCAAAATCGCGCTGGCCTGATTGCGCCTGTGCGGCACGAGCGTGACGCAGGAGATAGATTCGCGAAGGTGGCGGTTCGATGATCGTCATGGAGGCCTCTGCCGGTCAAAACGCGTGGACATCAGGGGTAACGCCATGTCGCGATCCGCGTCAACTACCCGTCATGCACAGCTCGGTTGCAGGTCGGCGGCGCAGGGTATTTTCCGAATCAATCGGTGGAAGTGCTTTAAAATTAGCCGTTTAGCCGATTTTTGTGTCAGTTTTAAAAATGCATTAACGACGCGTATCAGACTTGAATCGCTGCCACCCTAGGGATATAGAGCGCCGCATAAGTTCTGTTCTTCAGGAGAAATCGCGTTGAGTGAGAAGATCGATCTTAGCAGCTTCGTCCTTTCGGAAGAAGACGAGTTCATGAATGTGCGACAAAAGGCCTATTTCAGGGCCAAATTGATCGCCTGGAAGAATGACATCCTCAGAGAAGCGCGCGAAACGCTCGGCCACCTGGCTGAGGAAAGCGCAAACCACCCCGACCTAGCAGACAGAGCCTCTTCCGAAACCGATCGCGCTATTGAATTGCGTGCCCGTGACCGTCAGCGCAAGCTGATTTCCAAGATCGACTCCGCCCTACAGCGGATCGATGAGGGCACATATGGATACTGTGAAGAGACAGGAGAGCCGATCGGCTTGAAGCGTCTCGACGCCCGTCCGATCGCCACCCTGTCGATCGAGGCGCAGGAACGCCACGAAAGACGCGAAAAGGTCTATCGCGACGAATAGGACCTGGCGGATGGCGAGAAATCCCTGAATGCCAGACAGACGACAAACAAAAGGCGCGGATTTTTCCGCGCCTTTTGTGTTTTTGGGGCCGTTGAGGCGTCTTTCTAAAAATTACCGGTCGTCTTTCGTCACCGACATCTCGCCAAAAATCCGCGCAATCTCGTTCTGCAAGGCCGGTTCCTGGGTGGCGCCGGTCACGCGGGCAAGGCTGGGGTCGCGACGTGGCAGCTGGCCGGGAGCATTTTGTACGGCCGGTCCAACGGCCGGGGCCGCATTGCCGCTTGCGAGATTGCTGGCCATTTCCTCCTCCAGAATACGTTCGAAATCGGAGCCAAGTGGTTTTGCAGGCGCGGCTGCGGTTGCAGTGGCAGGGGCGGGCTGGCGTGCCGGGGTGACCGGCATCTGCACCACAGGTGGTGTCGGGCGTTGTGCCGGTGCCGGCACGGCCTCTGCGCGGGGCTGCTGGAACACACGCTCGCGGGCGGCGTCGAGAAGATCGGCGGCATTGTCGATTGTCGTCGGCTCGCTGGTCGGGCGTGATGCGACGATCTCGAAATGCGGTTCAGCCGCTTTCGGCGTTTCATCGATGCTGACCGATGGCGCCGGTTCGCTCTGGAACCTTGACGGCGAAGCGACCATCGGTGCCGCAGCCGGTGCAGCCGTTGCAAACGCGGTCGTCATCGGAGTTGGACTTGCCGGCGCGGCAACTTCGCTGCGCGGTTCGGCGGACGGGAACTCGATCACAGGTGCCGGATCGACGGGCCGCGGCGTTTCAGGCGAACGCTGCTCGGCTTGCGGCGTGATTTCCGAAACATTGGGCTCAGCTGGAACTGCAAGCGGTGCCGGTTGCACCGGTGCCGGTGGAGTTTCGGAAAACTTCGGCGTTTCCGGATTGCGCGCTGGCGGCTCTGCGGGCGCGGTGGAACGGACGGGTTCGGAAACCTTTGCGACAGGCGCGATATCGACAGGCTCGGCGCTGAGCCAGGCGAATTTTTCCTTCTCTTCCACCACGGCGGCCGGCTTTTCCGGAGTGGCGGTAACAGGCGCGGCACGCGGTGCGGGTGCAGAAAGGCCGGCAGCGCGTGCGGCCGGCTCGGGCACGCGGGGCGGTTCATCTGCGACAAGTGCTGGCTGTTCCGGCTCCGAAACGGTCTTCATCAGTGTGTGGTAAGGCGGGCTGCGGCCATCGACGATACTGCTCTCGATGACGATGTCGGTCGGGCCGCCGATCATGATCAGATGTTCGACATCGTCCCGGCGCACCAGAACCAGGCGTCGGCGGGCATCGACGGCGGCCGCATCCAGCACCTGCAGGCGCGGCTGGCGATTCTTGCCGCCACGCAGGAACGGCGACGGGCCGCCGCGACCGCGTATCAGCCACAGCACGAGGATCAGGCAGAGAAAACCTGCGGCGACACCCACCACGGCGATGGTAAGGTTGCTGCCATAGGCACCCAGCATCTCATCAAGCATAAGCCACTCCTTCAGCAATTAGACGCCGTCGTTAGAAACGGGCTGTGTCAGGATCATGACGCCAGAGAAACGCGGTGCATAAGTGAAACGCGGGGCATATCTGTGACATTCTGGAACCATGGGACAGGAATATGGATCGAAAGCAAGGATCGGCAATCGTATCCCTTCGTTCTTCAACGGGTTTCTGTGTCTTCTGAGCTTTTTGCCGGTGCCGCAAATTGCTAAGAAGGATCAGCCGACCGATTCCGATCCGCGCCGATTGTCAAGGCGAGGCGCTTGCGGCCGACATGTGAGGGTGAATGACGAAGATGCAGCAGAGCGGCCTGAACGACGCGCCGCTGGTGGAACACGGAGCGCGCGGCGGAACCGTGATCCGGCTGCTCGTCCTTGCCGCGGTGCTGATCGCGGTGGCGATTAGTTTCGTTGTTTTCAAGGAAGCGCTTGATAGCGAACTTGTGCTGGGTGTGCTCGGCATCCTAGCCATGGTCGGCATCTTCTTTCTGGTGTCCTCGGTCATCGGTCTGGTCGAAGTCATGCCGCAATCGCGCTCAGACGATCTGGCCCGTGGTTTTCTCGGCGGTCATCCGGACGGCATTCTGATCACCGATTCCAAGGGCCGTATCATTTACGCCAATGCCGCTTATGGCCGGCTGACTGGCGCCACCAATGCAAGCCAGGCGCAATCGCTCGAAACACTGCTGTCGAAAAACCGCGAATCGACCGAGGCGCTCTATCGGCTGACCACGGCTTTGCGCGAGGGTCGCGAAGGCCACGAGGAGTTTCGCCTGCTGAAACCGCTGGGCCGGCCTGGTGATAACGGCTCCGGCGCGCACTGGTATCGCCTGAAGGCGCGGTTGCTGGCCAATGGGGCTTCGCGAAAGCCGCTCGACATCTGGCAGATCACCGACATCACCTCGGAGCGCGACGATCAGGAGCGGTTTTTCCGCGAGTTGCAGAACGCCATCGATTATCTCGATCACGCGCCGGCCGGGTTCTTTTCCGCCGGTCGCAAGGGCGAGATCTTTTATCTCAACGCGACGCTGGCCGAATGGCTCGGTTACGACCTCACGAAATTCGTGCCGCGTTCGCTGACCATGCAGGATCTCGTGGCCGGCGAAGGCATGGCGCTGATCCAGTCGGTTCAGGCGACGCCCGGCCAGACGCGCACGGAAACGCTTGACCTCGACCTGCGCCGCGCCAACGGCCAGAGCCTGCCGGCACGCCTTGTCCACAGCGTCAGCACCAGTCGTGATGGTGCACCCGGCGAAAGCCGCACCATCGTTCTGGCGCGGCCGAAGGGGGAGGGTGCGGACCTTTCCTCGTCGGCCATGCGTTTCACCCGCTTTTTCAACAACACGCCGATGGCGATCGCCTCCGTCGATGGCAATGGCAAGATCCTGCGTGTCAACGCGCCGTTCCTAAAACTGTTTTCCGGTTTGGTGTCGCGCGACGAAGCGGAAGCCGGCGCGCCGCTCGAGGTGATCTTTAACGAGGCGGTGCGGCCGCAGTTGACCCAGGCGCTGGCCGAGGCCAAGGACCGCCAGAGCGACATCGCCCCGCTCGAAAGCCGCCATCCGGGTGACGAAAACCGTTACCTGCGCTTCTTCGTCAATGCCGTGATCGACGAGAGCGATGAGGCGCCGGAAGAGGTGGCCATCGTCTATGCCTTCGAGACGACCGAGCAGAAGGCGCTCGAAACGCAGATGGCGCAGACCCAGAAGATGAATGCCGTCGGCACATTGGCGGGTGGTATCGCCCACGATTTCAACAACGTGCTGACAGCCATCCTTCTGTCCTCCGACCATCTGCTTTTACAGGCGCGGCCGGCGGATGCCAGCTTCGCCGACCTGATGGAAATCAAGCGCAACGCCAACCGCGCCGCGGTTCTGGTGCGCCAGTTGCTGGCCTTCTCGCGCAAGCAGACGATGCGGCCGAGCGTGCTGAACCTCACCGATGTCGTTGGCGATCTGCGCATGCTGGTCGACCGTCTGATTTCCGGCACCAACGTCAAGCTCGATGTCGATTACGGCCGCGATCTCTGGCCGGTGCGCACCGACCTTTCGCAATTCGAGCAGGTGCTGATCAATCTTTGCGTCAACGCCCGAGACGCCATGCCGGAAGGCGGGCGCATCACCATCCGCACCCGTAACGTGACGGCGGAAGAGGGGCGTGCTTATGCTGGCGCCGATCTGCCGGAAGAAGATCTGGTGATGGTCGAGGTCGCGGATGCCGGCACCGGCATTCCGCCGGAAATCATGGACAAGATTTTCGAGCCCTTCTTCACCACCAAGGAAGTTGGCAAGGGCACCGGTCTTGGCCTGTCTATGGTCTATGGCATCGTCAAGCAGTCGGGCGGTTACATCCATCCCGAATCGGAAGTCGGCAAGGGCACGACCTTCCGCATCTTCCTGCCACGCCACATTCCGGAACCGGTCGTCGTTGCGGAAAATGGGACGGGCGGCGAGGTTGCGGCGGTTGCGGCAGCGCCAAAACCTGAATCGGCATCGGCCAATGCCGATATCGATCTCACCGGCAATTCGGCGGTCGTTCTGCTCGTCGAGGACGAAGAGGCAGTGCGCCGAGGCGGCAAGCGCATGCTGGAAACCCGTGGTTACACCGTGCATGAAGCCGGATCCGGCGTCGAAGCGCTGGAGATTATGGAAGAGCTCGAAGGCAAGGTCGATATCGTCGTCTCCGACGTGGTGATGCCGGAAATGGACGGACCAACCCTGCTGCGCGAACTGCGTAAAAATTATCCGGACATGAAGTTCATCTTCGTATCGGGTTATGCGGAGGATGCGTTTGCGCGCAACCTTCCGGCCGATGCCAAGTTCGGTTTCCTGCCAAAGCCGTTCTCGCTGAAACAGCTGGCGGTGACAGTGCGCGAGATGCTGGATCGGCAGGACTGAGGTGGTGAGCGGGCGGCGAATCGGCCGTCCGCCTTGACATGAAACGGCGGCAGAATACCGCTGAAATGGCTGTTCCAGGAACAAACAGGAACAGCTTATCTGCTTGAGAACATTAATAGAACGAAGGATCAAAAGATTCATTTGAATCAATCGCATCGTGCCCACTTGTTAAAATAGAACAAAAAGAGTACGAATTGGCCATCGGTTACAACATTGATTGCGTGGCGGCGATAACCTAAAGGGGTGGTTCAAATGGCTCAGAATTCTTTGCGGTTGGTAGAGGAAAAATCGGTGGATAAAAGCAAGGCGCTGGAAGCGGCACTCTCCCAGATCGAACGCGCGTTCGGCAAGGGATCGATCATGAAGCTCGGCTCGAACGATAGCATCGTCGAGATCGAGACCGTATCGACCGGTTCGCTCAGCCTCGATATTGCTCTCGGCATTGGCGGTTTGCCGAAGGGACGTATTGTCGAAATCTACGGGCCGGAAAGCTCGGGTAAAACGACGCTGGCGCTGCAGACCATTGCCGAAGCCCAGAAGAAGGGCGGCATCTGCGCCTTCGTCGACGCCGAACACGCGCTCGACCCGGTCTATGCCCGCAAGCTCGGCGTCGACCTGCAGAACCTTCTGATCTCGCAGCCGGATACCGGTGAACAGGCTCTCGAAATCACTGACACGCTGGTGCGTTCCGGTGCCGTCGACGTTCTCGTCGTCGACTCGGTGGCAGCACTGACGCCGCGCGCTGAAATCGAAGGCGACATGGGCGACAGCCTGCCGGGCCTTCAGGCCCGTCTGATGAGCCAGGCACTACGCAAGCTGACCGCTTCGATCTCCAAGTCGAAGACGATGGTCATCTTCATCAACCAGATCCGCATGAAGATCGGCGTGATGTTCGGTTCGCCGGAAACCACGACCGGTGGTAACGCGCTGAAATTCTACGCTTCCGTCCGCCTCGACATCCGCCGTATCGGCCAGGTCAAGGAGCGCGAGGAAGTCGTCGGTAACCAGACGCGCGTAAAAGTCGTCAAGAACAAGATGGCGCCTCCCTTCAAACAGGTCGAATTCGACATCATGTATGGCGAAGGTGTTTCCAAGACCGGCGAACTCGTCGATCTCGGCGTCAAGGCGGGTATCGTCGAAAAGTCGGGTGCGTGGTTCTCCTATAACAGCCAGCGTCTGGGGCAGGGTCGTGAAAACGCCAAAACCTTCCTGCGCGACAATCCGGAACTGGCCAACGAGATCGAATTGTCGCTGCGCCAGAATGCCGGCCTGATTGCCGACAAGTTCCTGCAGAATGGTGGCCCTGATGCCAATGATGGCGACAGTGCTGACGACGCTTAATCGACCTTTCCCGCATATCTGATCAACAAACCGGCCGCGCATCGATGGATGTGCGGCCGGTTTGTCTTTGTGCGGCTGGACAGGGCAGGGCGCGGACGATAAAAGCCGGTGGTTTCTGGCGAATTGGCCCGCACTGGGCGGTAATGAAGGGCGTAGCATGAGCGGCGTGAATGAAATCCGGTCGACCTTCCTCGACTATTTTGGCAAGAACGGCCACGAGATCGTATCGTCGAGCCCGCTGGTTCCGCGCAACGACCCAACGCTGATGTTCACCAATGCCGGCATGGTGCAGTTCAAGAACGTCTTTACCGGTCTGGAAAAGCGCCCCTATTCGACGGCAACGACCGCGCAGAAATGCGTGCGCGCCGGCGGCAAGCATAACGATCTCGACAATGTCGGTTATACCGCCCGTCACCACACCTTCTTCGAAATGCTCGGCAACTTCTCGTTCGGCGACTATTTCAAGGAAAACGCCATCGAGCTTGCCTGGAACCTGATCACCAAGGAATTTGGCATCGATGCCAAGCGCCTGCTGGTCACCGTCTATCACACCGATGACGAGGCCTTTGGCCTGTGGAAGAAGATCGCCGGCCTGACCGACGACCGCATCATCCGCATTCCGACCAGCGACAATTTCTGGGCGATGGGCGATACCGGCCCCTGCGGTCCCTGCTCGGAGATCTTCTATGACCACGGCGATCATATCTGGGGTGGCCCTCCGGGCTCGCCGGATGAGGATGGCGACCGGTTCATCGAGATCTGGAACCTCGTCTTCATGCAATACGAGCAGGTGACGAAGGAACAGCGCATTGATCTGCCGCGTCCGTCGATCGACACCGGCATGGGCCTTGAGCGCGTTGCAGCGCTTCTGCAGGGCAAGCACGACAATTACGATATCGATCTTTTCCGCGCCCTGATCGCGGCCTCGGAAGAAGCCACCGGCGTCAAGGCCGAAGGCGAACGCCGCGCCAGCCACCGCGTCATTGCTGACCACTTGCGTTCCGCCTCGTTCCTGATCGCCGATGGCGTTCTGCCGTCGAACGAAGGCCGCGGTTATGTTCTGCGCCGCATCATGCGTCGCGCCATGCGCCATGCCGAGCTGCTGGGTTCGCGCGATCCGCTGATGTACAGGCTGCTGCCGACGCTGGTTGCCCAGATGGGCCGCGCCTATCCGGAACTGGTGCGTGCCGAAGCCTTGATCTCGGAAACGCTGAAGCTGGAAGAAAACCGTTTCCGCAAGACGCTGGAACGCGGCCTCAACCTGTTGTCCGACGCTACCAATACGCTCGCCAAGGGTGACATGCTGGATGGCGAAACCGCCTTCAAGCTTTACGACACCTATGGTTTCCCGCTCGACCTGACGCAGGACGCGCTGCGCGCCCGCGAAATCGGCGTGGATATTGCCGGCTTCACTGACGCCATGGAGCGCCAGAAGGCCGAAGCCCGCTCGCATTGGCAGGGTTCCGGCGACAAGGCGACCGAAACCATCTGGTTCGAACTCAAGGAAAAGCTCGGCGCTACCGAATTCCTCGGTTACGACACCGAGACCGCCGAAGGCGTCGTGCTGGCAATCGTTGCTGACGGAAAATCCGTCGAAACCGCCAAGGCAGGCGACACCGTTCAGGTCATCGTCAACCAGACGCCGTTCTACGGCGAATCCGGCGGTCAGATGGGTGATACCGGTATCATCCGCGGCGAAGGTTTTGCCGTCGAGGTGACCGACACCCAGAAGAAGGGGGCAGGCCTTTTCGCGCATCTGGCTGTTGTAACCGAAGGTGAGGTCAAGGTCGGCGAAGCCGTCGCGCTCGCCGTCGATCACGCCCGCCGGTCGCGTCTGCGCGCCAACCACTCGGCAACCCACCTTCTGCATGAAGCGCTGCGCGAAGTGCTCGGCACCCACGTTGCCCAGAAGGGCTCGCTGGTGGCGCCCGAGCGTCTGCGTTTCGACGTCTCGCACCCGAAGCCTATCTCGGCGGAAGAGCTGCAGCGCGTTGAGGATATGGCCAACGCCATCATCCTGCAGACGGCACCTGTCACCACCCGTCTGATGAGCGTCGATGACGCCATTGCCGAAGGCGCGATGGCACTGTTCGGCGAAAAGTATGGCGATGAAGTGCGCGTCGTGTCGATGGGCCGCGGCATTGAAGGCTCCAAGGCCGGCAAGGCTTATTCGGTCGAACTCTGCGGCGGCACGCATGTGGGAAATACCGGCGAGATCGGCCTCGTACGTGTTCTCTCCGACAGCCCCGTCGGCGCCGGTGTACGCCGTATTGAGGCGGTCACGGCAGAAGGCGCACGCGCTTATCTGGGCGAGCAGGATGAGCGCATCAAGGCGCTGTCCGGCGTTCTGAAGGTTCAGCCGGCAGAAGTTCTCGCTCGTGTTGAGACGCTGGTCGATGAACGTCGCAAGCTGGAGAAGGAACTTGCGGATGCCAAGCGCCGTCTCGCCATGGGCGGCGGTGGCCAGGGTGACGGTGCTGCCGACATTCGTGAGGTTGCGGGCGTCAAGTTCATGGGCAAGACGCTGAATGGCATTGATGCCAAGGACCTCAAGGGACTAGCCGACGAAGGCAAGGTTACGCTCGGTTCGGGTGTTGTCACGCTGATCGGCGTGTCGGAAGATGGCAAGGCAAGCGCCGTTGTGGCCGTCACCGAAGATCTGGTCGGCCGTTTGAGCGCCGTCGATCTGGTCCGCATCGCATCTGCCGCGCTCGGCGGCAAGGGCGGCGGTGGTCGCCCGGATATGGCGCAGGCCGGTGGCCCGGATGGCGCCAAGGCCGACGAGGCGCTTGAGGCAGTCGCCGCGGCGCTCGGCGCTTAAGATTGAAGCGGGCCGCAAGGCCCGCTTTTTCGCTTCAAGGGGATTTTTTCATGGGCGTGAACGCCGAGATTGCGGACGAACTGGAGCAGGTAGCCGAAGGGCTGGCGCCGGGGCTTTTCAGGGATGCGCCGGACAGCGTGTCGTTCAACAAGCTGCGCAAGCGCCTGCTGCGGCAGGTGCGCCAGGCATTTGCCGATTTCGACATGCTGAAAGGCCAGAAACGCTGGCTGGTCGGCCTGTCGGGCGGCAAGGACAGCTATTCACTGCTGGCGATCCTGCTCGATCTGCAATGGCGCGGCCTGCTGCCGGTCGAATTGATTGCCTGCAATCTCGATCAGGGCCAGCCGAATTTTCCAAAACACATCCTGCCGGAATATCTGGCGTCGATCGGCGTCAAACACCGTATCGAATATCGTGACACCTATTCGATCGTGAAGGAAAAGGTGCCGGCCGGCGCGACTTATTGTTCGCTCTGTTCACGCCTGCGCCGCGGCAATCTTTACCGCGTGGCGCGCGAAGAGGGCTGCGACGCATTGGTGCTCGGCCATCACCGCGACGACATTCTCGAAACCTTCTTCATGAACTTTTTCCACGGCGGACGTCTCGCTGCCATGCCGGCGAAACTTCTGAATGACGAAGGCGACGTGATGGTGCTGCGGCCGCTCGCCTATTGTGCCGAGGACGATCTGACGAAATTCTCTGCCGCCATGCAGTTCCCGATCATTCCGTGTGATCTCTGCGGGTCGCAGGACGGGCTGGAGCGCAATGCGATGAAGACGATGCTGTCGGGCATCGAACAGCGCATGCCGGGCCGCAAGGATACGATGCTGCGGGCGCTGTCGCATGTGAATCCGTCGCACCTGCTCGATACCGGACTTTTCGATTTCAGCAATCTGATGACCGCCGAAAGGAAGTAGTTTTGCCTGACATGCCCGTTGACGTCTCCGCCCTTGCCGATCTTCTGCGCCGTGCCGCCAAGGCGGAAATCCTGCCGCGCTTCCGCCGTCTCGGCAGCAATGACGTACGCTCCAAAAGCGAGCCGACCGATCTGGTGACGGAAGCCGATGAGGCCGCCGAGCGGATGATGAAGCGGGAAATGGCGGAACTGGCGCCTAACGCGCTTTTTATCGGCGAGGAGTCGGTGGCTGCTGATCCCGCACTGCTGGACAAGCTGAAGGATGCGGAACTCGCCGTGATCGTCGATCCGGTCGATGGCACGTTCAACTTTGCCTCCGGCATCCCGGCCTTCGGCGTCATGGCCTCGGTTGTCTGGAAGGGCGAAACCGTGGCCGGCATCATCTATGATCCGATGGGTGACGACTGGGTAATGGCGGAAAAGGGCGCAGGCGCTTATCTGCGTCGCCCGGATGGCGATGCGGTGCGTCTGAGTGTGTCGGAGCCCCGGCCAATCGGTGCGATGATCGGCATGGCGTCGGCCGGCTATTTTTACGGTGAGGAACGCGAGAAGGTTCTGGCCAATCTGGCCAAGGTCCGCTTCTTCGCGAACTACCGTTGCGCCGCGCATGAATACCGTACGTTTGCCGGCGGCCACGTACAGTTCATGATCTACAACAAGCTGATGCCCTGGGACCATCTGGCTGGCGCGCTGATCGCCACCGAAGCTGGTGGTCATGTTCGTCGCCTGGACGGTTCGCTCTACGAGCCGCATCAGTTCGACGGTGGCCTTCTGGTGGCCACCGATCCCGACAGCTGGCAGACCCTGCACGACGAAATCTTTGGCGCCTAAAGCTGACAGGTTGATGGATTTTGTTCGCTGTCGAAGATAGGCTTCCTGAAAAAGGGGAGCCTATCTTGATGAGCATATTGCCAGACATTTCAATACGCAGAGCAGGCAGGCAGGACGCTTTAGTGGTGCGTGAGATTGTCCGTGCCGCCTATGCCAAATGGGTGCCCGTCATCGGTCGCGAGCCGATTCCCATGACGGTGGATTATGCCGAGGCGATCGTTACCAATCGTATCGATCTGCTGGAAAACGCAGGCGTTGTCGTCGGGGTGATCGAGACGATCCTTCGCGATGATCATCTCTATATCGAAAACGTTGCCGTTCGGCCGGAATTCCATGGCCAGGGTTATGGCCGTGGCCTGCTTGCGCATGCGGAGGATATTGCTTCCTCGGCGGCGCGAAAGGAAATCCGCCTGCTGACCAACGCAGCGTTTACCGCCAATGTGGTTCTGTATGAACGGAGCGGTTATGTCCTCACCCATACGGAACCGTTCATGGGCGGAACGACGCTCTACCTGAGCAAACGGCTGACAAGCCGTATTCAGGAGAGCGTCTGAAGCTGATCACACCCGCGGATTATGCGGCTGAAACAGCTTTCCCTTTTCCGCGATCAGCACGAAAATCAGGCCGATGATCGAGACGGCGAAAAAGCCGGCGACCATCGGCAGCGCTGTGCCATCGAACGCCTGGCCGATAACCGCACCGATCGTGGCGCCGCCGATCGTACCCATGAAACCGAGTACGGATGACGCTGTGCCGGCTACATGGCCGAGCGGCTCCATTGCCAGCGAGTTGAAGTTCGAACCGATCCAGCCGAACTGAAACATCGACAGAGCAAACAACGTGAGGAACAGGGCAAACGGCATTGGCTGCGGCCCAAAAATCTGGATCATCAACCAGATGAAGGTCACTGTGATGAAACCCAGCAGCGATGCATGCGAGAGCTTTCGCATGCCGAAACGGCCGACGATGCGCGCATTGATGAATGATGACAGCGACATGAACACGGCGACTGCCGCAAAGGCGACTGGGAACCAGACGCCCAGGCCATAGATCTGGTTATAGACCTGCTCGGCGGAGTTGATGAAGCCGAACAGTGCGCCGAAGATGAAGGTGCTGGCGATCGTGTAGCAGAGCGACACGCGGTTGGTCAGCACGATGCGGAAACCGGCGATCACCGACTTCACGGTGAAGGGACGAATGTCTTCCGGATGCAGGGTCTCCGGCAGGCGCTTGTACATCCAGAACACGACGGCCAGTGCGCCGACCGCCATGAAGACAAAAATCAGGTGCCAGTCGCCGAATAGGAGAATCAGCTGACCGGTACCCGGCGCGATGACGGGCACGACCATGAACACCATCATGATCAGCGACATGACTTCCGCCATGGCGCGGCCGCCGTAAACGTCGCGAACGATGGAAATGGTGATGACGCGGGTGGCGGCTGAGCCAACACCCTGGATGAAACGCAGGACAAGCAACGCCGTGAAGGAGGGGACGGCAATCAGGCCGACAACCGCAAGTGACGACAGAATGTAGATGGTCAGGCCGACGATGATCGGCTTGCGACGGCCAAAACGGTCGGAGATGGGGCCATAGAAAAGCTGCGCCAGGCCGAAGCCGAAGAGATAGGCCGAAACGACGTACTGGCGATGATTTTCATTGACCACATCCAATGCCGCGCCGATCTGCTGCAGACCGGGAAGCATGATGTCGATGGCAAGCGCATTGAGCGCCATCAGCATCGCCATCAGTGCAATGAATTCGACCTTGCCCATGCCCTTGAGGCGCTCGGGCGTGGTTTTTGAAGGGTGTGTCACAGCTTTTCCTAAACAACGTTAAAGGCGCCGTGGATGCGGCGCCTTTGATAAATGCAAAGTCTAGAGTCGGGGCTGGCGCGCCCCGAAAATCAGGCCGCGCGGACGGCGATCCCCTGTTCCTCGAGCTGCGTCTTGAGTTCGCCGGACTGGAACATTTCGCGGACGATGTCGCAGCCGCCGATAAACTCGCCCTTGACGTAGAGCTGCGGAATTGTCGGCCAGTTGGAATAGTCCTTGATGCCCTGGCGAAGGTCGCCATCGGCCAGAACATTGATGCCCTTGTAGTCGAGCCCGAGGTAATCCAGAATTTGGACGACCTGACCCGAGAACCCACACTGCGGGAACTGCGGGGTGCCCTTCATGAAGAGTACCACATCGTTGGTCTTGACTTCGTTGGCGATGAAATCGGTCATTCCGCTCATGTCTCAAATCCTTTCACACGCGGGTTCAAGGGCCGCGGCGCTGTTCGTTAGCCTTAAATAGCAAGCTCCCTGCGCAAATTCCAGCGCGGAAGCATGTAGATGCATGTAATTTCAGTTGCGCTGTGTCTCAGCGGCTGCGCTGCTTGCTGCGGCTCACCGCTGTACGGCGGCGACTGACCTGCTTGCGAGCGGGCTTTGCCGCTTTCTTCGTTGTCTTACGGGTAAAGCGGCCGGTCGTCGTGGAACGGGTAGCCGCTTTTGCCTGCCGCTTCCGGCGTTTGGACGCGGTGCGGCCATGCGACTTGCCCAGCAATTCCTTGACGACGCTTTCGACGACACCCGACACGATTTGATTGATCAGGCTGGTCATCGCGTCACTTCGGAGCTGAGGTCTGCAAGGCGAGAGCGTGAAGAACGCCGCCCATATTGCCCTTCAGTGCGTCATAAACCATCTGGTGCTGCTGAACACGAGACTTGTCGCGAAAGGCTTCGGCCACCACTTCGGCAGCGTAGTGATCACCGTCTCCGGCCAGATCACGAATGGTAACGGTTGCGCCGGGAATGCCGGCCTTGATCATGTCCTCGATATCGCCTGGGCGCATGGGCATGCGGATAAGTCCTCTTGTCTGGTGGCGTGTTGTTGCCGCTATCAACTTAGATTGCCTCAAAGAAAGGCCGCGGTCAAAGGACCGCGGCCGCTTTCTTCAAGTCTGACGCGCTGTTGTAAACGCGTGTTCCTGGGCTCAGTTCATGAAGCCGGGGAACCAGCCTTCATGGGCCTTGCCGAGATCGCCAACCGGTACATTGATGAGGTCATCGATGACGACGGTATCGCCGCCGACGGTGCCCAGCGCGCGGAACGGAACCGCGGCACCTTCGGCATTGGCCTGCAGGAAGTTGGCAAGATCTGCCGGAACGGCCAGAACGTAGCGCGCCTGATCTTCGCCGAACAGCAGCGCATGGGGCAGGCCCTTGCTGCCCTTGAGGCTGATATTCAGGCCCTTGCCCGAAGACATGGCCATTTCGGCAAGTGCCAGCGCGAGGCCGCCGGACGAGATGTCGTGGCAGGCGGTGACCTGACCGTTGCGGATCGCCGTGCGAACAAAATCGCCATGGCGGCGTTCGGCCGAGAGATCGACTTCCGGGGCAGGACCTTCGGTGGAGCCAAGAATATCGCGCAGGTAGATGGACGAACCGAGATGGCTGCCATCGACGCCGATCATGATCAGCTTGTCGCCGTCATTGGCGGTGCCGATCTTGGCCATTTTCGACCAGTCGGGCAAAAGGCCGACGCCGGCAATGGTCGGGGTCGGCAGGATGGCGACGCCATTGGTTTCGTTATAGAGCGACACGTTGCCCGAAACGATCGGGAAATCCAGCGCCTTGCAGGCCTCGCCGATACCCTTGATGGCGCCAACCAGCTGGCCCATGATTTCGGGCTTTTCCGGGTTGCCAAAATTCAGGTTGTCGGTCGCTGCCAGCGGCTCGGCGCCGGTCGCGGTGATGTTGCGCCAGCATTCGGCAACCGCCTGCTTGCCGCCTTCGAACGGATCTGCCTCGACATAACGCGGCGTCACGTCCGACGAGAAGGCGAGGCCCTTGGTGGCATGGCCCTCGACGCGCACGACGCCGGCGTCGCCGCCCGGATGCTGCAGCGAATTGCCCTGAATGAACGTGTCATACTGTTCGTAGACCCAGCGGCGGCTGGACTGGTTCGGCGAACCGACCAGCTTGATGAGAGCGTCATTATAGTCTGCCGGTGCCTGCACCTCGGAAGCGGGCAGGGCAGCGCGCTTGGCTGATTCCACCCACGGGCGATCGTATTCCGGAGCCTCGTCACCGAGTTCCTTGATCGGCAGGTTTGCGACTTCCTCGCCCTGATGGATGACGCGGAAACGCAGGTCGTCGGTGGTCTTGCCGACAATGGCGAAATCCAGCCCCCACTTGACGAAGATCGCCTTGGCAACCTCTTCCTTGGAGGGTTCGAGAACCATGAGCATGCGCTCCTGGCTTTCCGACAGCATCATTTCGTAAGCCGTCATGCGGTCTTCGCGCACCGGTACGGTGTCGAGCAGCAGTTCGATGCCGAGGCCGCCCTTGGCGCCCATTTCGACGGCCGAGCAGGTGAGGCCGGCTGCACCCATGTCCTGAATGGCGATGACCGCACCGGTCTTCATCAGCTCAAGGCAGGCTTCCAGCAGGCACTTTTCGGTGAAGGGGTCGCCGACCTGAACGGTCGGGCGCTTCTCTTCGATCGATTCGTCGAACTCGGCCGATGCCATGGTGGCGCCACCGACACCATCGCGACCGGTCTTTGCACCAAGATAAACGACCGGCAGGCCAACACCTTTGGCTTCAGAAAGGAAGATGCCGTCAGCCTTGGCGAGACCGGCTGCAAAAGCGTTGACGAGGATGTTGCCGTTGTAGCGCTCGTCGAATTCGACTTCGCCGCCGACAGTCGGAACACCGAAGGAATTGCCATAACCGCCAACGCCGGCAACGACGCCGGATACGAGATGTTTGGTCTTCGGATGGTCAGGCGCACCAAAACGCAGCGCGTTCATGGCGGCAATCGGGCGTGCACCCATGGTGAAGACGTCACGAAGGATACCACCGACGCCGGTCGCCGCGCCCTGATAAGGCTCGATATAGGACGGGTGGTTGTGGCTCTCCATCTTGAAGACGACGACGTCGCCGTCATCGATATCAACGACACCAGCGTTTTCGCCCGGACCCTGGATAACGCGCGGGCCCTTGGTGGGCAGCGTGCGCAGCCATCTCTTGGAGGACTTGTAGGAGCAGTGCTCGTTCCACATGGCGGAGAAGATGCCGAGCTCGGTAAAGGTCGGCTCGCGACCGATAAGGTCGAGGATCCGCTGGTATTCATCGGCCTTCAGGCCGTGGGATGCGATGAGTTCAGGCGTGATCGGGCGGCTGTTCGAAATCGTCATGGTTTTCCCTGATGGCGAGGGGCTCTTAATTTGGGGTCTCTTTAGCGTAGATACGAAAAGGGCGCGACAGGAAAATACCTGTCACGCCCCATATCCCACTGCGATACGCCAGATAAGGCGCATGCTTGTTGCTTAGAACTTGTAACCAACCAGAACGCCGGCGCGGGTCAGGCCATTGTTCGGCTCGCCGCAGAGATTGGCGTGGCTGGAATGCTCGATCTGACCGACGATGCGCCATTTCGGATCGAGATTGACACCGACGGCGGCATATTCATGAAACAGCGTGTGGCAGCCAAGCTTCGGGCCACGCGTGCCGTCGATTTCCAGATCGCCGTTGTTGAGCGAACCACCGAAACCGGCTTCGACGAACAGGAAGTCGGTGATGTTGGCCGTCCAGGAAAAGCCGGCATAGATCTGCGAGGCTTCGCCGGCAGTGGCGATGTCTGCGCCGACGTGAACGCGCGGACGGACCAGCTTCTCAAAACCTTGCGCTTCGTCGTGATTCCAAGGGTCGAAAAACACCATGCCGGTGACGAAAGAACCTTTTTCGTCGTTGGTCGGTGTCTTGTCGGCAGCAACAAGCGCGCCAAAGCGAATTTCGTCAAAAATTGGCTTCTGGGAGACTTCCATGTCCGCAGCGAAGGTCGCGGTCACTGAGATCATCAGAGCGCTGGCTGCGAGGAGGGAAGTGATGGATTTCGACGCCGCGGCTTTCGACATGTATGGATGCACCCTTGCAAGATCCGCTCGAGAACAGACACGCTCTCGTCTTAGTGTGCAGACCATAGGCCGCTGAATTGTGATCACGCAACTGAAAACAGGACGTGATCACGCGCAATGTCAAAATGTTGCGCAAGTGTTGCAGGAACGGGACGTTTCAGCCGAAACGATGGATTTCACAGTAACTTTTGCAGGGGCTAAATCTCTTTTGAGACGAATGGCTTGCCGTATTTAAGCTGGCATATTGCCACAATTGCCTTGTCAGGCCCGACAATCAGCAGCCGGTGCCGCCCGCGGCCCAGCGTAGGACGTCAGCTTTGATTCGTCCACCTGCCGGACCCTGCATGAGCGGCCCAAAAGCGTCGAGACGCGCAGGGCTGCCTTCTGCCTGCACGACCAGCAAAGGACGTGATTCGGGGCTGTGGCGTGGAACGGCGAGGATGCGCGGGCGACCGGAGAAGGAGTTCAGCTCCGGTGCGAGGCGATAGTCGCGGAAAGCCGGGTCGTTGGATTTGAACCAGCAGGTATTCGCTGCAACGGCAACACGTTCCATCGTCGGCAGGGCGGCACGCTGCGGCGATGATGCCGCAGGTTTCTTGTCCGACTGGCAGCCGGCGAGAAGTCCGAGAGTGGCAACAAGAATGCCGGAAGCGGCATATGTGCGAAGGCGCATGCTGGTACTCCCGGCAGGTTTCAAGATCAGGCTGCGATGACGTCGAGGGCGGACGCGAAAATGCCGCGACCGTCCTTGCCGCCATGGGCGTGCTCGATCAGGTTTTCCGGGTGTGGCATCATGCCGAGAACGTTGCCGCGGGCATTGATGATACCGGCGATATCGTTCAGCGAGCCGTTCGGGTTGGTGCCTTCGGCATATTTGAACACGACCTGGCCATTGCCTTCCAGCGATGCCAGAGTCTCTGCATCGGCGAAATAGTTGCCGTCGTGATGCGCGACCGGGCAGCGGATGACCTGACCCTGTTCATAGGTGCGGGTGAAGTCGGTATCGGCATTGACGATCTCGAGTTTCACTTCCTTGGAAACGAACAGAAGCGAGGAATTGCGCATCAACGCGCCGGGCAGAAGCTGCGCTTCAACGAGGATCTGAAAGCCATTGCAGACGCCCAGAACCTTGACACCCTTTTCCGCTTTCTCGCGGATCGCCTGCATGACCGGCATGCGAGCGGCAATGGCACCGCAGCGCAGATAGTCGCCATAGGAGAAACCGCCCGGAATGACGATCAGGTCGATGTCATTGGGGATTTCCGTTTCCGTCTGCCAGATGGTGACGGGCTCATGACCGGAAATCTTGGTGAGGGCGGCGATCATGTCGCGGTCGCGATTGAGACCGGGAAGCTGGACAACGGCGGACTTCATGGGTGTGGTTCAAACCTTGCCTGTGCCTCGGAGAGCTCGCGCAACTCGAGGCGGTTTTCAATACGGTCGAGGCGCAACTCATGCCGCGCCAAGGTCGTGTGGATACTTTGGATATCCTGATGAAGGGCCACCATTGCTCCCCTCATCGCATTCATCTCGGCTTTTAACTCGCGTTGGCCGAGTTTTACATCAGAAATGTCGGCCTGCATGCGCTTCATCAGTTCATACATCAACTCATTGGTGATGTCGGCCATGGCGTCCTCCGCAACCGTCAGTCGATTGCGATAGTATAGTTCTCGATCACCGTGTTTGCCAGAAGCTTGTCGCACATGGCCTTGAGGTCGGCTTCGGCCTTTGCCTTGTCGCCTTCTAGTTCCAGATCGAAAACCTTGCCCTGACGGACCTGGCCGACGCCGGAAAAGCCGAGACTGCCGAGCGCGCCTTCAATGGCCTTGCCCTGCGGATCGAGAACACCGTTCTTCAATGTGACGGTTACCCGTGCCTTGATCACTTGATCGCTCCTGATTGCTTACTGGACCAGAACCGGGCCGGTGCCGCGGATCGGTTCGTTTTCGTTGATGATGCCGAGGCGGCGGGCCACTTCGGAATAGGCTTCGACAAGACCGCCGAGATCCTGACGGAAACGGTCCTTGTCCATCTTTTCGCGGGTCTCGATATCCCACAGACGGCAGCTGTCCGGCGAGATTTCGTCCGCCAGGATGATGCGCATCATGTCGCCTTCGAACAGGCGGCCGCATTCGATCTTGAAATCGACGAGCTGAATGCCGACGCCGAGGAAAAGACCGGAAAGGAAATCATTGACGCGGATGGCGAGTGCCATCACGTCGTCCAGTTCGGCCGGGTTGGCCCAGCCGAATGCGGTGATGTGCTCTTCCGACACCATCGGGTCGTTGAGCTGGTCCGACTTGTAATAGAACTCGATGATCGAGCGCGGCAGAACCGTGCCTTCCTCGATGCCGAGGCGGGTGGCAAGCGAACCGGCGGCGACATTGCGCACGACGATCTCAAGCGGGATCATCTCGACTTCCTTGATCAACTGCTCGCGCATGTTGAGGCGGCGGATGAAATGCGTCGGAATGCCGATCTTGTTGAGATGCGTGAACAGGTATTCGGAAATACGGTTGTTCAACACACCCTTGCCGTCGATGACATCATGCTTCTTCTTGTTGAAGGCGGTGGCATCGTCCTTGAAGAACTGGATCAGCGTGCCTGGCTCGGGGCCTTCATACAGGATCTTGGCCTTGCCTTCGTAGATACGGCGGCGACGGTTCATTCGATTTGTCTCGTTGTTGGCGCGCTCGCGTGGGCGCGATGGAAACTATTGAAGCGGTCCCTTAACGGAAAAGTACGGCTTTCACAATGCGGGCCGGAAACTTCTCAACCGTGATGGTGCGCTCGTGCGACCTGCTGGATGCGGTTTGCCTCTCACCCCGCTGATGACGGTTTCGTCCGGCCATCATCCAGCAGTCATCTTGTGCGGCGCTTGCTTGGGCGCAATGAGAGCTAGAACCTTAATTGCGACGGTAATTCGACCTGCGGAAGCTTCACCATCCGAAAACGGCATGCCTGACGCAAATCAGGTCTCCGGCGCCTTCAGCCTGGCAAGGAACTGCGCGAACACCATCGTGCCTTCCGGCCAGGGGCCGTGACCCGACTCTGCGTTGATATGACCAGACTCGCCGGCATCGACCAGAGCCGAACCCCAGGCATTGGCGATCTCGTCAGCGTGCTCGTACGATCCGAACGGATCGTTGCGGCTGGCAATCGTCAGCGTGGGGAAAGGCAGTGGATCGCGCGGGTAGGGGCCGAAGGTCATCAGATGTTTCGGCCGGATCGCCGGGTTGGCGACATCAGGCGGCGCCACGAAGAAGGCGCCGGCGATCGGCTTTTCGAAATGCGGGATGGCATGGATTGCTGTGGCCACGCCCAGCGAATGGGCGACCAGCACGACAGGCTTTGTCGAGGCATTGACCTCTTCCACCAGCCGCGCGACCCAATCTTCCTTCACCGGCTTTGCCCATTCCGCCTGTTCGACACGGCGTGCGGAGGCAAGTTTCTGCTCCCAGCGGGTCTGCCAGTGGGTCGGGCCGGAATTGGTATAGCCGGGAACGATGAGGATTTCTGCGTCTGAAGCTTTCATGCCGCTTATCTGTGTTCGCTCGTCAGGGAGATCAACCCTCGGCGCACCGAGGGTTGATCGATCTTGGTGGTGAAATTACGCCTCGCCAAATACGCGACGGAAAATCGTGTCGACATGCTTGGTGTGGTAGCCGAGGTCGAACTTTTCGCGGATGTCGTTTTCCGAAAGCGCTGCGCGCACTTCCGCATCGGCCAGCAGCTCTTCCAAAAAGTCCTTGCCCTGTTCCCAGACCTTCATGGCGTTGCGCTGCACCAGACGGTAAGCGTCTTCACGCGAGGTGCCGGCCTGCGTCAGTGCCAGCAGCACGCGCTGCGAATGCACGAGGCCGCGGAACTTGTTCATGTTCTTCATCATGTTGTCGGGATAAACGACAAGCTTTTCGATGACGCCGGCCAGACGGTTCAGCGCGAAATCGAGGGTCACGGTCGTGTCAGGACCTATGGCGCGCTCGACGCTGGAATGGCTGATGTCACGCTCGTGCCAGAGGGCGACATTTTCCATGGCCGGGACGACCGACATGCGCACCAGACGGGCGAGGCCCGTTAGGTTTTCGGTCAGGACTGGGTTGCGCTTGTGCGGCATGGCCGACGAACCCTTCTGGCCCGGAGAGAAGAACTCTTCGGCTTCCAGAACTTCGGTGCGCTGCATGTGGCGGATTTCGATCGCGACATTTTCGATCGACGAGGCGATGACGCCGAGCGTTGCGAAGAACATCGCGTGACGGTCACGCGGGATGACCTGCGTCGAGACCGGCTCGGCGATGAGGCCCAGCTGCTCGCAGACATATGCTTCCACGCGCGGGTCGATATTGGCAAATGTGCCGACGGCACCGGAAATGGCACCGGTGGCGATTTCGGCGCGTGCTGCAACGAGGCGCGTGCGGTTGCGGTCCATCTCGGCGTAGAAACGGGCAAGCGTCAGGCCCATCGTCGTCGGCTCGGCATGGATGCCGTGGCTGCGGCCGATACGCACCGTGTCCTTGTGTTCGAAGGCGCGGGTCTTCAAAGCTGCCAGAACGCGGTCGACGCCGGCCAGCAGGATGTCGGTTGCGCGCACCAGCTGGATGTTCAGCGTGGTGTCGAGCACGTCGGACGAGGTCATGCCCTGATGGACGAAGCGGCTGTCGGGACCGATGAATTCGGCCAGATGCGTCAGGAAGGCGATGACGTCATGCTTGGTGACGGCTTCGATCTCGTCGATGCGATCGACGTTGAAGGTGGCGGCATTGCCCTTTTCCCAGATCGTTTCGGCGGCCGATTTCGGAATGACACCGAGTTCGGCCAGTGCCGTGCAGGCATGTGCCTCGATTTCGAACCAGATACGGAACTTCGTTTCCGGCGACCAGATGGCGACCATTTCGGGGCGCGAATAACGGGGGATCATGGGCGGAGCCTTCCTGACGTCTTGAGAGTTGGCGTCCCTGTAGCAAAGTGTTCCCGGAATCTCAACGCATGCGACGAAGCATGATCCATGTGCCGGCAAACAGGAACAAGGGCCCGAGCGGCAGATAGAGGCGCGTAGCCATCACGGCGAACTGGTAAAATGCCGAGGCCGAGGTGAATATGAACTGCAGGAACCAGATGCCGCTGAGTGTTTCCGCATGCCATTGGGCGTAAAAGGAGCGGTATTCCAGCGCGAACAGGCCAGCGGTGACAAAGACGGTCGCGGCGGCCAGACCGGCAAACGCCAGAACAGCCAGAACGCGCCGTCTTATGACGATGCGTTGGAAAAAATGGCCAACCAGGTCGGCCAGCCACCAACCCAATACGCCACCGGCGAAAAACACCAGCAGGATCGTCGGTAGATGAAAGCTTTCCACGCGTCCGCGCAGCAACAGGCCGGCGGTCGCGGTGATCATCATCGCCAAACCCCAAAGGAAGGCCGCTGCCGTCGAGCAGCCGATCGCCTTCATCCGGGGCAGGGCGGCGGGCATCAGGCCCGCGCGGTTTCGGCGTTGCGGCGCAGGATGTCGATCTCGGTGCGATAGGCGACCTTGTCGGCCTTGCCGAAGATCGCCGAACCGGCGACGAACACATTGGCGCCGGCCTTTGCGGCTGCACCGATCGTCTCAGCCGTGATGCCGCCATCGACCTGGATTTCGATCGGACGGTCACCGATCAGCGCCTTGGTGGCGGCTATCTTGTCGAGCATGGCCGGAATGAATTTCTGGCCGCCGAAACCGGGATTGACGCTCATGATCAGGATGAGGTCGATATCGTCCAGCACGTTTTCGAACACCGACAGCGGTGTTGCCGGATTGAGCGTGACGCCGACCTTCTTGCCGAGGCCGCGAATGGTCTGAAGAGAACGGTGCATGTGCGGGCCAGCCTCCGCATGCACGGTGATGCTGTCGCAGCCAGCCTTGGCGAAGGCTTCGAGATAGGGATCGACCGGCGCGATCATCAGATGGCAATCGAAGAAGGCCTTGGTATACGGGCGAAGCGCCTTGATGACATCCGGGCCGAAGGAGATGTTGGGGACAAAATGGCCGTCCATGATGTCGAGATGGATCCAGTCGGCGCCGGCTTCGACTACATCGCGGACTTCCTCACCCAGACGAGAGAAATCAGCGGCAAGAACGGAAGGGGCGATACGGATCGGCAGCGTCATGCGAAAAATCTCCGGCGGCGACTTGAATTTTGGTGGCCTTAGCAAAGTGACTGACCCGAGACAATGACCGCAAACCGTATCAATCGGTTCGCATGCGCGGGTCGAGAAAATTGTTGTCGCGCCATTCGAGCAGGCGCAGCGGATTGGCCTGCAATTCGTGGTCCGTACCAAAACCGACCGGGCCGATGACGGTTGCAAACGACTGACCGGACAGGTGGTCCGCAACGCTGCCGCTGGTCGCGGCCTGACGCACGATTTCAACCGCGGCATAGGCAGGCAGCGCATATCCGTCCGGTTCTGCACCACGTTCGCGGAATTCGCCGACGACGATCTTGGCTTCCGGCAAGGTCGTATAATCCGGCAGGGTGACCGCCAGAGTGCCGTCACGCAACGCAATGGGCCGATTGGCGGCTTTCAGCGCGTCGCCGCCGATCACCGTCAGGGAAATCTTGTCGGCCGCGGCGTCGCGGGCGATGGTAGCGGTGTCATTGTGATCGCCGCCGACAAAAACATGGGTGGCGCCGGCCTTGGCGAGACGGCGCACCAGCGCCAGTTGCTGCTCCTGACCGGGACGATAGGTGTCGGTGAAGACGGGTTTTATACCGCCCGCTTCCAGCTTCTGGCGGATGACGCTGGCAAGATCACGGCCATAGATCGTCCCGTCTTCGACAAGTGCGATCGGACGGTTCTGCCACTGGCCCAGCATCACTTCCGCAAGCTTTTCCGCTTCGTCGCCATCCGCCGGCGCCATTCGGAAGAACGGCCATTGGTAACGCTGCGCATCCTCCATCAGGATTTTCGAGCGCACCGACAAGGTGATGGCGGCGATGCCGGCATCCTTCAGATCCGGCAGGGATTCAGACAGGGTCTCGACGCAGAGAAAACCGATGGCGGCCACGGCCTTTTCTGCGCGCAACCGCTCGGCGATGACTTTTCCAGCACCCTGATCGCAGGTCTCATTGATTTCCACCAGTCGATCACCGGCCTTGGCTGCTGCGGCGCGGGCGCCTTCCAGCACCTGTGTACCAAGGCCTGCATAGGGACCGCTCTGCGGCGCGACGACACCGATGGTGGCCGCAATGGTCGGGCCAGCGCTCGCCAGCAACAGGCCGGCAACGGCAAATATCGGGGCTTTTAACGTCACGATCATGGTGTTCAACTGTTTCACTCTGCCGGTTCGTGCAATCTGGATCTGTCAACCGGTTGCGTCAAAGGTATTCGCCTATAACACGAAGATGTTTGCCATGGACAATGGCAGCGATGAAATCCTATCGATAGGCGGGTTGATTGGAGTTCCGCATGGATATCGTTGCAATCGAGGAATTGTTCGAAGGGCTCGGGCCTGTCACCGTCAAGCGAATGTTCGGCGGCAAGGGCATCTATCACCACGGACTGATCTTTGCGCTGGAACTGCGCGATACGCTGATGTTGAAGGCCGATGCCGTCAGCGGGCCGCAATTTGCAGCGGCGGGTGCCGAGCAGTGGAGTTACGAGGGCAAGAAGGGCAAGCCGGTGCTGATGCCCTATTGGACGGTGCCGGATGAAGCGCTGGATGATCCCGACGAGATGACGAAATGGGCGCGGCTGGCTTATGAGGCGGCCATCAGGGCGCAGGCGCAATAGGAACGTTTTCGGATATGGTCGATGTGAAAGTGAAATCGCGGCCGGTGGGGGCGCTGGCCAAGGTCGGGCGACATGGGCATCCGCGTCTGACGAGCGAGACGGGTGGCGAACTGGATGTCATCACCAGCGCTTCGATGCCGGGCTTCAACCCTTTGGACCTGCTCTATTCGTCGCTTGCCGCCTGTCTCGTTCTGAGCGCACGGATCGCTGCGAGCCGGCTTGGCATTCTCGACAAGCTGGATGAGGTTGCCGTGCACGTGACCGGGCAGAAGAGCCCTGGAGAGCCGGCGCGGGTCGAAAATTTTGACGTGAAATTCGAGCTGTCGGGGGATTTCGACGCGCAACAACGCGCCGAAATCATTCACATGGCGGAAGAAATCTGCACCGTCAGCAACACGCTGCTGGCAAAGCCGACGATCCGCATCATTTGACGCTCATTCGTCGTCATCCGGGATGTGGCTGTCGACGCCGCCAGCGGTGATGCGGCTGACGACGCGGCCGACGCCGGGCACACGCTGCACGGTGGCAACGATACGGCGGATGAGGGCGTCGTCATCGACCATGCCTTCCAGCACGACGGTCGTGTCATCGACATGGAGATCGATCATCTCCATCTGCAGGTCTTCGAGATTTTCGAGCGCATCGCTGATGCGTTCCTCCAGATCGTCGTCATTCTCGCGGCCGACAGTTTCCGGCAGGCCGCGGTCGCGCAGCCGGTTTTCCTGACCGTCGGCCTCGATGCCATCGACGCGAAAACCGCCATTGCGCTCGCGGTCGAAATTGCCGGATGCGCCATAGGCGGCATTGTCCACCTGTTTCGATGTCGCGCCCGGCTTGTCGGCATAGGGCCAGCCCTCATCGATATCGCGCGCCTCGTAGTCGCGAAAATCCTCTTCGCGCGACAGGTCGTTTTCGCTTTTCTTCAATGCCATGACAGCCTCCTGATTTTGGTCTCGGGAGGCATAACGTGCAGGTCGGCGGATTGTTCGACGTCGCGATTAATCGCGTGACGCTTTTTCCCATTTCTTGATCAGCCGCTCGCGTTTCAGGCGTGACAGGCGCCTGAGCCAGAAGATGCCATCGAGCTGGTCGATCTCGTGCTGGATGCAGATGGCGAGAAAACCTTCGGCATCTTCTTCGTGGGCGACGCCATCGAGATCCTGGTAGCGAAAACGGATCTGTTTCGGGCGTTCCACTTCATCGGTAAAGCCCGGCATGGAAACGCTGCCTTCCATATGCCGCATCACCTCTTCCGACGACGCCAGCACCTCCGGATTGGCATAGATGCGCACGCCATCCTGCGGCGAAAGCTCGATCACGGTGAGCCGCAAAAGCGTGCCGACATGGGCGGCGGTGATGCCGACACCGGGGGCGGCGCGCATGGTTTCCAAGAGGTCGTCGGCGAGGGTACGAAGGTCATCGTCGAAGCGCGTGACGGGCAGGCAGGGCTGGCTCAGCAACGGATCGGGATAGGACAGGATTTTCAGGCGTGTCACGCGGCACCTTGGCGAGAAACTATCGGTTTTTGGCTTGGCCAAAACGAGGCTGGACCCCGCTTTGGAATTGTTCTAGCAGATATCGGCGTGCGGCGGGAACCAAACCCGGCTGTTTGCGCTATCCAGTTGTTGAAAATCGGTTTTCTGCTGCAGATTCGTTCGAAAAGGCGAATGGCGGCGGGATTCTTCTTATGTGAGGGCGGCCTTATGACGAATATCGAAGACGATCGCCTTCGCCCGACCGCCGAAGAGTTTTCCGACGACATCTATTCCGAAGACGGTTCCATTCGCTCCGATGTGCTGGCCATGGTCGGCGCGGCGATCGCGGACCGCGATGTGCTGTTCCTGCGCCAGAACGTGGCGCGGCTGCACGAATCCGAACTCGGCGACCTTCTCGAAGCCATCCAGCCGGATCAGCGCATGGCGCTGGTGCGCCTTCTCGGCGACGATTTCGACCTGACCGCACTGACCGAGGTGGACGAGGCGATCCGCCTCGAAATCGTCGACCAGATGCCGAATGCGCAGATTGCCGCCGCCATCGGCGATCTCGATTCGGACGATGCCGTCTACATTCTCGAAGACCTTGACAAGGAAGACCGCGAGGAAATTCTTGCACAGTTGCCGTTTACCGAGCGGGTGCGCCTCAGCCGCGCGCTGGATTACCCGGAAAGCTCGGCCGGTCGCCGTATGCAGACCGAATTCGTGGCGGTGCCGCCGTTCTGGACGATCGGCCAGACCATCGACTACATGCGCGACGAAGAGGATCTGCCGGAAAGTTTTACGCAGATCTTTGTCATCGATCCGACCTTCAAGCTGCTGGGCATCATCGATCTCGACCGCATCCTGCGCACCAAGCGTCAGGTGAAGATCGAAACGATCATGCGCGAGACCAATTACCCGATCCCGGCCGACATGGACCAGGAAGAGGCGGCACAGCTGTTCGAGCAATATGACCTTCTCTCCGCCGCCGTCGTGGACGACAACGGCCGTCTGGTCGGCGTGCTGACCATCGACGATATCGTCGACGTCATGCAGGAAGAGGCCGAAGAGGACATCATGCGCCTCGGCGGTGTCGGCGATGAAGAACTGTCTGACTCGGTTGCCGATACCTCGCGGTCACGCGTGCCGTGGTTGCTGGTGAACCTTGTAACGGCTTTCATGGCAGCCTCCGTCATCGGCCTTTTCGATGCCACCATCCAGCAGATCGTCGCACTCGCGGTGCTGATGCCGATCGTTGCCGGCATGGGCGGCAATGCCGCTTCTCAGACGATGACGGTGACGGTGCGGGCGCTTGCCACCCGCGATCTCGACATTCACAATTCCTGGCGCATCATCCGCCGTGAAGCGGGTGTGGGCCTGCTCAACGGTGTATTGTTCGGCGTGCTGATCGGCATCGTCGCCGGCGCCTGGTTTCAGGATCCCAATATCGGCGGTATCATTGCCACGGCCATGCTGATCAACATGATGGCGGCAGCGCTGGCGGGCATCATGGTGCCGCTTCTTCTCGACAAATACGGTGCCGACCCGGCGGTGGCCTCTGCGGTGTTCGTGACGACCATCACCGATATCACCGGCTTCTTCGCATTTCTCGGCCTCGCGACATGGTGGTTTGCCATCGGCTGAGGGCGAAAATTGACTTGTACGTAAAGGTCAATTAGTTTTAGCCCTCTGAAAAGGGCAAGCACGTGCACAAGTATTATAGCATAACGGAACTCACCCGCGAATTCGGCGTTTCGACGCGCACCCTCCGCTTCTACGAGGACGAGGGCCTGATCCATCCCGAGCGCCGGGGCCGCACACGCCTGTTCCGCGCCGCCGATCGCCGCCTCATTCAGGAAATTTTGCGTGGCCGCCGTATCGGCTTCACCATCGCCGAAATCCGCGAGATCGTGCAGGTCTACAAGGAGCCGCCGGGCGAGATGGGTCAGCTGAAACTGCTGATGAAGCGCCTCGACGAAAAACGCGACGATCTGCGCCAGAAGCGCAAGGATATCGAAGAGACGCTGGTCGAACTCGACAATGTCGAGGAAGCCTGCCTGACACGTCTCGCCGAAATCGGCGTTGGCACCTGATCTTTCGAAGCCCGGTCAGCGGGCGATCATCGAACATTCCTGCGCCAGCGATTGCACGCGCTCGTCCGTCTGCGGGTTGATCTGGCCCGTGTTCATCGGCACCAGCAGCGACTGCTGCTGAAGGCGCTCACCCGTACACGCGCAGAACCTCTGGCACATGCCGATATCCTCGCCCTGAGCAGAACAGCCGCTCTCGCAGCTGCGCGTGTAGCTCGTCATCGGGTCTGGCGCCGGTGCCGGATGGATCAGCGAAAACAGATAGACGAGGCCGATCAGCACCGGCTGATGGATCAGGTAGAAGGCAAGGCTGTGCTGCCCGGCCCGCCCGAGAACGTTCGGCTTGGTCTGGACCTTGGCCAAGTGCGTCAACCAGCCGCGGGTAACCGCCAGCTTGCCGATGGCAATGCCGAGAAGCGGCGCTGCGAGCCAGGGGAACAGCGGCACGAAATCGTTGGAGCGCGGTGGCGTGGCGGCAAAACCAGTCCAGTTGAGAATACGCGGATTGAAGAACTCGCTGCTGAAAATGCCCGGAGAGACATAGCCGTTGATGTAACCCGCCGCTGCAATGGCGATGGCGATCAAGGCCGTGACGACGGCCGGCAGGCGCAGGAAGGCGAGACCAATCAGGCCCGACAGCGCAATATTGTGCAGGATGCCAAAATGGATCCATTCATCCGGCAGGGCGAACAGCGTGCCGAGACTGATGACGAGGGCAGCCCCCGCCACCATGCCGAATCGTTTTGCAAAGGATTGCCAGCGAATGGCCGAAAGATGCGCCAGAACGAGGCTGAAACCGGCCAGAAACAGGAAGGAACTGGCGATGCAGCGGGCATAAAGTTTCCACGCGCCCTGCGTTGCCGTTTCCGGATCGATATAACCGAAAAAGCCGAGGTCCCAGGTGAAATGGTAGGAGGCCATGGCGATCAGTGCCAGACCGCGTAGGGTGTCGATCAGAAGGATGCGCGGCCTTTTGGGCGCGCCCGAAATCGTCTCTGCAATTGCCACGAAAACTCTTTCCGGCTGGATATGTCGTTCAGGGCCGTTCGTCTTCCATCACCGCTAGACGCGCCTCCGAAAAATACTGGCGGCGTGTCAGGGCGACGATGACGACGATCGTCATTGCCATGAACATATAGGGCCCGGCGAACCAACCGAGATAGCCGATCGACAGAAAAAATGCGCGAAGCCCCGAATTGAAGTGGCTGGCGGCAATCGTGTTCATGCGGATCACCTGATCGGCAGCGCGTTCGGCGGCTTCGCGGTTGCCGTTGGTCTCGTGCATCATCGGCAGCGCGCCGAACAGGATCGTGCAGTAGTTGAACAACCGGTAGGACCAGCCGAACTTGAAGAAGGCATAACCGAAGATGACGGTGAGGCCGGCGACCTTCAGTTCGAACGAGGTGCGTCCGCCATAGGATGCGATGGCGAGGTCCCGGAAGACGGCTTCGACCTGATCGGTGGCGCCCAGAAGCGCGAAACAGCCGCCGATGGCCAGAATCGATGTCGATGCGAAAAACGCGGTACCGTTCTGTAGTCCGGCAAGGATCTGCGTATCGATCATCTTCAGGTCGCGGGTCAGCGAATTGTAGATCCAGTTCCTGCGACGTGCCGCCATCACCCGGTTGAGGCTCTGGCGCGGCAGGTATTTGCCGCCGGAGCCGGCGGAGAACCAGCTGTAGAGCGCCCACAGGACGAGAAACAGGACAAGAGCGATATAGTCGGCATTCGACATGGGCGGAACCAGAACTGGAAAGGACCGAATTTCAACGAATTCTTCTGTAATGCTTCAGTTCGCCATGCCCGGCAAGCGGCAAGCATGATCACGATCATCCTATCCACATTGCGCGGGCGTAATTTTGTTCCTATGTCGCTGCGACAAAACCCGATGTCGGGCGATCGCCGTGACGTGTCTTTCGTCAAGCGTAGCCTGACCTCATCATTCTCGCGATATGGATAGCCATGTTTCTCTCCGTCTTCGACGTCTTCAAGATCGGCATCGGCCCTTCGAGTTCCCACACGATGGGACCGATGTCGGCCGCCAACCGCTTTCTCGACCTGATCCTGTCGGATGACTGGCCAAGGCCCGCAGGCGCGCATGTGGCGGCCCTGAAGGTCAGCCTGCACGGATCGCTCGCCTTTACCGGCATCGGCCATGGCACGGGCAGGGCAGTTGTGCTCGGCCTGATGGGCGAGGCGCCGCAGAGCGTCGATCCAGACAAGATGGATGCGATCATCGCCAAGGTGGAGCGTACCGGCCGTGTCACACCGCCCGGCCATCCGGCTTATGATTTTCAGCCGAAGACGGACCTGATCTACGACAAGAAGGTGCCGCTGCCAGGCCACGCCAACGGCATGGCTTTCGAGGCGCTCGACAAGGATGGTCGTCTGCTTCTGAAGCGCATCTATTATTCGATCGGCGGCGGTTTCGTGGTGACCGATACCGAGCTGGAAGCCATGCGCGGCCACAAGAAGGTCAGTTCCGACCGTGTGCCCTATCCCTTCGCCTCGGCCAGGGAGATGCTGGAGATGGCACGTGGCGCGGGCCTCAGCATCGCCGCCATGAAACGTGCCAATGAAGAAACCAAGATGAGCCACACCGAGCTCGACGAAGGGCTCGACCGTATCTGGGATGCGATGAGCCGCTGTATCGATCGCGGCCTGCAGGTGGACGGCATCATGCCCGGCGGCCTGAAGGTCAAGCGCCGCGCCCGCGCCATCCACGAGAAGCTGGAGGCCGAATGGCGCTCCAACCGGCTGAACCCGCTGCTCGCCAATGACTGGCTGTCGGTCTACGCCATGGCCGTGAACGAGGAAAATGCCGGCGGTGGCCGCGTCGTTACCGCCCCGACCAACGGCGCTGCCGGCGTCATTCCGGCGACGGTGCGTTATTTCCTGCATTTCCACGAGGATGCGACGCGCGAGGATGTTCATACCTTCCTGCTGACGGCAGCGGCTGTCGGTGGCATCATCAAGCACAATGCCTCGATTTCCGGCGCCGAGGTCGGCTGTCAGGGCGAGGTGGGGTCGGCGGCCGCGATGGCGGCGGCGGGCCTTGCCGCGGTGATGGATGGCTCGCCCGAGCAGATCGAGAATGCCGCCGAAATCGCGCTGGAACACCATCTCGGCATGACCTGCGATCCGATCGCCGGTCTCGTGCAGGTGCCGTGCATCGAGCGCAACGCGCTGGGAGCGGTCAAGGCGGTCACTGCTGCATCGCTGGCGATCAAGGGTGACGGCACGCATTTCGTGCCGCTCGATGCCTGTATCGAAACCATGCGCCAGACCGGCAACGACATGAGCGAAAAATACAAGGAAACCTCGACCGGCGGCCTCGCCGTCAACGTCGTGGAATGTTGATCGCCAATAGCGGGCCTGTGGATGCAGGCCAGCCATGCCGCGCCCTTGGCTTGACGTGGCGCACTTATGGGTCTTGAAGCAGGGCATGGCACTCAATCTCGTCAAACTCTGCGTCGGCGCCGATTCCATTCAGGATCTGAGGGATTGGGTAGCCGAGCGCGCCTTGAGCGCAATCGCTGCCGGCCTTGAGCCGCATTCGGTGCATACCACCCGCATGGTTCCCAAGCGCGTCGATGAACTGCTGGCCGAAGGATCGCTCTATTGGGTGATCAAGGGGCAGGTTATGGCGCGCCAGAAACTGCTCGGCATCGAGACATTTACCGGCGGTGATGGCATCGGTCGCTGTCATCTCGTTCTTGGGCCGGAAGTGATCGAAACCTTGCCGCAGCCACGGCGCCCGTTCCAGGGCTGGCGTTATCTGACGCCGGAAGATGCGCCGGCCGATCTCGGCAGCCTTGGCGAAGATGTTATGGCGCTGCCGGAAGATCTGCGGCGGGAACTCGCCGAACTCGGCCTTCTCTGAAACGAAAAAAGCGCACCGTCAGGCGCGCTTCAATGGCAATCGGCTCTGCTCAGCGCAGGCGGATATGGATCGGTGCCCGGCCGGAATGGCTGCCGATATGCAGGTGAATGCTGGCCTCCGGCTGCGTGTATCGCCATGCGCGCGCGGCATGCGTCAGAAGCAGGCCGACGAGATCACGCGTCTTTTCTCGCGGCCGGTTCATGCCGAGACCGGCGATCCGCATCGCGGCCTCGTGGAGCGGATGCAACGAAGGGCCGCGGGCATTGCCTTTCAACGTCGTCGGAAATTCACGTTCGATGTTGTTTTCGTTCACTGCCATGTTTGACCTCGTACGCATTACAATTCGAGGGCTGAAACGGCGCCGGGAATAACTCTGCCCCGGCTGCTGCCGCCGGACATGCCGACGGCAGTGTTAAGCCAATGAGATTACTGGAGCGATGCCCAGCACTTGATGCCCTTTTTCTTCAGGGCGTTGCAGGCGTTGACCGCCGTCTTCTGGTCGTCGAAACCGCCGAAGCGGGCACGGTAGAGCTGGCTGCCATTGGTGCTGACGGCAACCGTGAACGGCTTTGCACCGCGCAATGCGCTGCCGCCCTTGTCCTGGGCGCTGGAAAGCAGTTCCATTGCCATGTCCTTGTTCGGCGAGACGCCGATCTGCACAACCCAGCCGGCAATCTGCTGGGCCGAGGATGCCTGTCGATCGGAGCGAGTCGAAGCGGTCGTGACCGCATCGGTCACGGTCGCGACCTTCTGTTCCGATGTCGGTTCCTTCAGGTAGCCGGCAGCGGGTGCGAGACCGCGCGGAGGTACCGGAGCGTTGCTGGCGATTGCCGACGAAACGGCCTCACGAGCGGCCTGCGATTTCGGCTCTGCTGCATAGGCGGATGCGCCTGGAACCTTCTGGTCGTAACGGGCGCCCGGCAGCGGGCCGGCATTCGGCAGGTCCATGGAGGCCAGCTGGCGAACGTCGACCGAAGGCGTGCTCGGCTTCGGCGCATCGACGACCGGAAGCGACGGTGCGGGTGCGGTCTGGGCGATCAGGTTGCTGTTACCGCCACGCGAAGCCTGCGGCAGATAGGTGGCGACCAGCTTGCGCATCTGCGCATCGCGGGCGGCACTGCCCTTGGCGCCGAGAATGACGGCAACGATCGAGCGGCCATCGAGCTGTGCGGAGGTGGCAAGGTTGCTGCCTGCCGCCTGCGTATAACCGGTCTTGATACCGTCAACGCCCTTCACATTGCCGACGAGGCGGTTGTGATTGCCGATGACCTGACGTCCGAATGTGAAGCTGCGGGTGTTGAAGTAGCCGTAATACTGCGGAAAGTGCTGGCGCAGCGCGATGCCGAGGCGGGCCTGATCGCGCGCCGTCGTCATCTGCGCGGTGTTCGGCAGGCCGTGGGCGTTGCGATAGGTGGTGCGCGTCATGCCGAGCGCACGTGCCTTGTTGGTCATCATCTGCCCGAAACGTGTTTCCGAGCCACCCAGGAATTCACCCATGGCCGTGGACATGTCGTTGGCGGAGCGCGTGACCAGCGACAGGATGGCCTGTTCGACACTGACCGAACCGCCGGCGCGAACGCCGAGTTTCGACGGCGGCTCCTTGGCGGCATTGGCAGACACCGTGACGCGGTCACTCAGGGAAATCTTGCCCGATTCCAGTGCTTCGAACGTGAGATAAAGCGTCATCATCTTGGTGAGCGACGCAGGGTAACGAAGGCCGTCGGCATCTTCGTTGTAAAGAACCTTGCCGGTCTTGGCGTCGACGACGATGCCGGCGTATTTTGCAGCAAGAGCGGGACTGACGAAAATCGTCGACGCTACGATCGCCGCTACGAACCGACCGGCAACCCGAGCGGTTTTAGATGC
Source organism: Neorhizobium sp. JUb45 (assembly GCF_004343585.1). GTDB lineage: Bacteria > Pseudomonadota > Alphaproteobacteria > Rhizobiales > Rhizobiaceae > Neorhizobium. The sequence continues at coordinate 1,169,247 of NZ_SLYW01000002.1, forward strand.
GCCATCCTTGGGGAGAGATGAACTAAAGAGGGTTTTCAACACGCCTGCACTCGCTACTTGCAACTCGATTTCAATAGGTCCGGTCGCGCCCCCGCAGCGTGCCGTTGGGGGCACTTTAGGTCAGCAGCGTTACCAACTCGTTTATGATGAAGCTGTGGTTGCGACGTTCGATCGAATTTTAGCGGTTTATTGGGGTGTTTTTCGTGTCGCGACGCGCTCTTTCACAAAGCGGGCAATCGCGGCATCAATATGGACCCAGTCGCGCAAAAGTGTCGGCGAGAATCGGTAAAGCACGGTCAGGTCCTGGCCAGCGCGAATGTCTCTCTGGCAACTGGCGCTGTTGGTCGCAACGGGGGAAGTCTGTTGGCCGGTCTGTCGTTCGGGGCCTTTGTCGCGCGGCATGAGGCAGCGGACGGCATAGGCATCACCGGTGGAAGTCGGCGCTGTCAGGATGACTTCGTCGCCATAACCGCTATCGGCACGCAGATGGTGCGCAGTGAGCCCATAAGGTCCCGGAATAGCGTCGCCGTCGAACAGTCGTGAATAGATCGGTTCGAGCCGGCCGGACATGTCGCGCGACATCGTGCTCTGTGACAGTTGCAGGAAGATGAGGCCATCGGCGCTGCCCGAATCGTCAAAACGTCGCTTCTGGGCGACGCTGTAGCCCTGCATTTCGGGCCATGTGAGGTAAAGATCGATCCTTTCGCTGTCGCCTGCATGGCGCTGTTCGCTGAAGCGGATGGTGTTGGCCGGCAGGCGCAGTTCATCCTGACCGATTCTGACCCTGATCTCCTCACGGCTGTCGGTATGGCTGCCGAGCGCAAGCTTCGGGCCGATCCAACTGCCGCCGAGATTGACGGCGAAGGTCGCCGCGGCCATCAGGGCGAGGGCAAGGGTGATACCCAGCGCCATGCGATTGCTGATCAGCGGTTCCTGAAAATTGTCCTGCGCCATGATGACCTGCCTGCTTTCGACGAGCCATGGCATATGAGGCTTGCGCGGGGCGGGGCCGGCTGGCGAAAACGAAAAAGTCCGGCGCCACGTTTCCGTGGGCCGGACAAGTCTTCAGTGAGATAGAAAAACTGTTACTGGCTGACGCTGCCGACAGCGATGGCGCGGCCATCCTGCAACTTGACCCAGCGGCCCGGATCGTCGTTCGACTGGCGCTTCAGGTAAGTGTATTCGGTGTCGGCCCAGAGCATGACCTTGTTGCGCATGTTGTCGAGAATGAAGTCGCCGCGATCGGTGCGGACGGTCAGCACGGCATGGCCTTCGCCATTCGGCTGCAGCACGACGGTGATCAGCAGCGCCGAGGCATCAAAACCCTTCTGCATGAGCATCTTGCGCTTCAGCAGAACGAAATCCTCGCAGTCGCCGACAGTCTTCGGGTAGGCCCACTTTTCCTCGACGCCGTAGATTTCCTGGTCAGTCATCGGCTGGATGGCGGTGTTGACGGTGTAGTTGACGTCGAGCAGCGTGCGCCACTTGTCTTCGGTGAGCGCAACCGGGCCGCGGTCGCCATTGGTGCGGACGCATTCGCTGCGATAGGCCTTGCAGAATTCGTAATGGCCGATCGGCGGGTTTGCCTGACCGATGATCTTCATGTCTCCGCTGACGGCAAATGCGGACTGCGTCTGGAAGAGGGCGATGAAGGTGGCGATAGCGGTGATCACCAGGGCTGTGCTTTTCGTCATTTTTCTTGTCTCCCCGTTGGTGAGGAGACAATCGCAGCAAGGTTTTGATCCGGTGGAAAATACCGAAGTAAAAACAAGTGCTTATTTGAATTCAATTCGGCTAAAACATGCAGAAAATTGCAATCGAATTCGACGAAAATTCGCGGTGTATTTTCGCAAAGTTTGTTTCAAATTATAACGAACTGTCGGGTCCTGCGCCCGGCTCATTTGCCTAAATTGCTGACATGGCTGATGTTTTCGGAATGGTGGCAATTGATGGCCGAACCTGCCGGATGCGCTGAGGAGGTCCTGGTTTTCGATGATAAACGCCACGTAAACCGTGTTTTCCATCGTGCCAGACGGCTGTTTCGCGTTGAAACACCCCGTTTTGGGGTCGAAAAATCGTCCCGAAACGAGAAAATAATTCGATATCGGCCGATTATTTTCGAGATTTGCGGCTTTGTCATCCCGTTGCGGCACGAAAAAGCCGGCGGTGAGTGCCGCCGGCTGCGAAAATGTTAAGGCTGAATGGCTGTCTCCGTCGCCTAAAGGAAGGCGCGCAGCGACTCGCGCGACTGGACCGAGGCGAATTCGATCGCCACGCCTTCGATGAAATGGCGGACGATTCGGCCGCGCATGTTGCCGAGCATGACGGGTGTGCCGAGCGCCGGACGGATTTCGATGTCGACGGCCGCGCCTGAGAGCGAGAGATCGACGATCTTGCACGGATATTTGCGGCCATCGTCGAGCACAATCTCGGTGCGGGTGATGCGCGGCGTCAGGCGATCGTGTCGACGATCTTCCGGCAGGCCGAGTTCGTGCTTGTTGGCGAGCCATGTCAGCTGCGCCGCCAGTTTCTCGCGCTTGCGGTCCGTGGCGTTGATCGACATGTAAAAACCATCGGCATTGACGCCGATGACATTGCCTTCGATGCGGCCGAGATTTTCGATATAGGCGATCACGCGTTCATTGGCGGATGGTCGCGCTTCACACGAGAACACCACGTCGCCCGGAGACATCTCCACTGCCGTGCAGGGGAATTCGTCGTGGCTCTCAAGCATCAGGCGCCCGCTCATGCCGACGGTCACCCGCTGGAAGGAACGCTCCTGCGCGCCTTGCGGTGGTGTCGATTGTTGAGCTGGCTGGAAAGAGTACATGCTCGTTCTCTCAAGTCGCGATTTGCATATTCTAAAATGTATGATGCCCATTATGCGCCGAGCGGTGCAGAGCACTGTAATGGATATCGCATCGCGGTTAATAGAACGTTCTGACGGGCTTGTCAGCTTCTTCCAGAAAGCCCGTCATCTACTATTTCGACAGAGAGAAGACGCCGCATGAAGCGGGTAAAACGCTTGCCGTCCGGCTGAATCTCAGCGCTCTCCTCGGCGATACTGCGCGATTCGCCGGCATAAAGGCATGAGATCGTCTCAAGAATAACCCCCGTGCGTGGCTGGCGGGGAAGAATGGCGCCCAGAATCCGGTCCGGCTCCGCCTCAGACGATCGCATCGGCAGAAGCACCATCTGGTAGTCGTGGTTACTCTCGGTGCCGACACCGGTCACATCGGTCACCATCGGACGACCGCGGGCCAGCATCGCCTGAATGCCGATATTGGCCTGCCGACGTTGTGACCTGTGCCACAGGCAGGTGAACGGGCGCCCCCGCAATTCATGGCCGAACAATGCACAGAGGCGTGTGCCAGCCAGGCGAAAAGAGAGAATGCCGGCATCGTTTTTGCCGAGAATAAAAAGGTCGGGAAGCATGTGGCGCACGCGTGCGGGTTCGAACTCCCGCTGCACGGGGAGCTTGCCATCTCGCTTCAGTTCGAGCCAGTAGCTGAATAATTCGTTTCCTGCTGCAGTCTGCATCGTATCCATGTGTCTTATTTCGGAACAAGATTCATTCTTTCCCGAGCCCTTGTGGTTACCGTAGCGAAAACCATGCCAACTGAGCCGACGCTTCCGTTTGTGCTGGCCGTCCTGTAAGGCTTGCGGGTGAAAACGAGCAGGTGATGGATGAGTGACAGACCGGATATGCCCACGCACCCGACGGCGGATGAAGCCCTGAGGGAAGAGGCGCTGATCGAGGATGAGGGCAAGCAGCCGATCTTCAACCTGCCGGGCGTACTGACCGCAACCGTGGCGCTGCTGGGAGCCATCTATCTGGTCGATGCCTATCTGTTGCCGGATCTCTGGCGTGAATGGCTGCTGGTCACTTTCGCCTTTATTCCGCTTCGTTATCTCTACCCATTCGCGGAGGAGGGCATGCGGCAGATCTGGACGCCGGTCACCTATTCGCTGATGCATGGCAGCTTTCAGCATCTTGGCTTCAATGTATTGTGGCTGCTGGCGTTCGGCGCTCCGGTGGTGCGCCGCATCGGTACCGCTCGTTATCTGCTGTTCTGGATATTCTCCGCTGCCGCCTCGGCTTTCTTTCATGCGGGCCTGAACTGGGGTGAGCAGACCGTATTGATAGGCGCATCGGGCGTTATTTCGGCGCTGATGGGCGCCGCCTGCCGATTCGCTTTCCCGAGGCATGGCGGTTACGACCGCACTTTTGGTCATCTTTATCCCCGCCAGTCGATTGTCGGGGCGCTGATGAACCGTACGGTCGCCGTTTTCGTGGGGCTCTGGTTTGCCGGCAACATCCTCATTGCCGTCGGCCTGCCGCTGCTCGACACCGGTTCCGATGCGATCGCATGGGATGCGCATATCGGCGGTTTCCTGTTCGGATATCTCTTGTTCGGATTGTTCGATCGGGTCAGGTAAGGCGAACAGCTCACAAGATGTTGCTTTTGCGCTGCCAAAGGGGCACCATTCCTATGGTTGCATCGCTGGCCGGGGAGGGCTTTTGGCGGCGCAACGATTGCAAAAAGTGAGGAGAGAACAATGCCCCAGACCGTGAAGAGCATGCTGGATGCAAAGGGTCGCAATGTCGTGTCGGTCAGCCGCGAGCAGACCCTGAGCGAGATCGCGACCATTCTCAACGAAAAACACATCGGTGCCGTCGTGGTGACGAGCCTCGAAGGCCGAATTGCCGGAATTTTTACCGAACGTGACCTTGTCCGCGCCATAGCCGGCGAAGGTGCGGCGGTATTGGAAAAGCCCGTATCATCCGCGATGACAACGAATGTCACCCACTGTCGGGAAGACAATACCAATGACGACCTGATGGAGATGATGACTGCCGGTCGTTTTCGTCACGTGCCGGTGGAAACCGATGGCAAGCTTGCCGGCATCATCTCGATCGGCGACGTGGTGAAATCGCGCATCAGCGAAATCGAGCACGAAGCCGAACAGATCAAGGCCTATATCGCCGGCTGATTATCGGGCGCAGATTTCCTGCATGCGTTTCAACGCGCCGATCTGCGCCTTGGTTTCCTCGTAGCCGCGCCGGATGGCTTCACCGGCGCGGTGGAATTCCGACAGACCGATATCGCTGAGGCGTGGATTGAGCCCCAGATCCGGCGGGTCGCCGGCAAGGCGGGCCCGGGAAATGCGTTCCTGAATTATGTTGAAGGCCTGCACCATCGTGCCGGTCATGCTGATGCGGCTGGCGGCCCGACCGCCGGCATCATCCATGCGCTGACGCTGCTCGATGTCCTGAATGCTGGCATTGTGGCGCACCACGGCGGCGCGGCCAAAGATGTCGTAGTTGAGATTGACGCCGACGACGAGCGGCTGCTCGTAGGCGCGGCAGACGGAGGTCGGCACCGGATTGACCAATGCGCCATCGACCAGCGTGCGATTGTTACATTTGACCGGTTCGAAAATGCCGGGCAGGGCGTAGGAGGCGCGTAAGCCGGTGATCAGCGAGCCGCTGGCGATCCAGACTTCGTGACCGCTCTGCAGTTCTGTGGCAACGGCGACGAAGGGACGGCTCAGGTCCTCGATGGCGATGCCTTCCATATGCTCCTGCATGCGCTTGGTCAGCCGCATTCCGCCAAAAAGTCCGCCGCCGCCGATAGTGAGGTCCAGCAGGCCGGCAATACGGCGCATGGTCAGCGAACGGGCGAAGCTTTCAAGTTCATCCAGCTTGCCGGCAAGGTAACAGCCGCCGACCAGCGCGCCGATCGAGGTGCCGGCGATCATGCCGACTTCGATACCCTCTTCATCCAGCGCCCGCAGCACGCCGATATGCGCCCAGCCGCGCGCGGCACCGCCGCCCAGTGCCAGTGCGATCTTCGCCTTGCGGTGTTGAGTGTGTTCGGGAGGTCTTGCGGGCGGAGCTTCGAGAACAGCCGCACCTCCGGTATCCGATGCGGGAGCGGGGCGCGGTTCGTTTCTGTTCCAGGACCAGTTCATGTCTTCCGCGTCTCCTCCACGCCGGATCATCAACCCAGATGACCATTAGGCGCCCGAATGGGTTTCGAAAGTATTGATCAACGGCAAATGTGACAGGAAACGGGACGAAAGGAAATTGCGTTCCTTAGCTCGCGTAAACGGATCCGGGATCGAAATGGCGTTCGTCGTCGGCAATCTCGACGAAGGCCTTGCCGTCGACCTGCTTGACGCTGCGATAGAAGCACGAACGGCGACCGGTGTGGCAGCTGGCATCATGACCGGCGACGCTGACCTTCAGCCAGACGGCATCCTGATCGCAGTCGGTGCGGATTTCCTCGACCGCCTGCAGATTGCCGGAGGTCTCACCCTTTTTCCAGATTTTTGCGCGCGAGCGGCTGTAGTAATGGGCAATTCCGGTTTCTATCGTCAGCGCCAGCGCTTCGGCATTCATATGCGCGACCATCAGCAATTCGCCGTCGCGCGCATCGGTAACGACGGCGGTGACAAGGCCATGCGCATCGAATCGCGGCGTGAAATCACCGGCCTCTTCGAGTGCATGCTTGTCGGCGGAAGGTGCGGCAAAAGTCAGCGTCATGATAGGCCTCGGACCGGCAGGCTCAGCTGCGGATAAGGGTCAGGAAACGCGCCTGCTCGGCGGCATTGTTCTCGAACTCGGCGGTAAAGGTCGTCGTCAGCGTGGTCGAACCCTGCTTCTGAACGCCGCGCATGGCCATGCACAGATGCTCGGCATCGATCATCACGGCAACGCCACGCGGATCGAGTACGCTCTGGATGGCATCGGCGATCTGTGCGGTGAGTGCTTCCTGCGTCTGCAGGCGGCGACCGAACACTTCGATAAGACGGGCGATCTTCGACAGGCCAAGCACACGACCCTTCGGCAGATAGGCGACATGCGCCTTGCCGATGATCGGCACCATGTGATGCTCACAGTGCGAATAGAACGGGATGTCGCGCACCAGAACCATGTCCTTGTAGCCCGACACTTCTTCGAACGTGCGGCCTAGAATGTCCTCGGGCGACTGCTCATAACCGGAAAACAGTTCGCGATAGGCGGCGGCAACGCGCTTTGGCGTATCGAGCAGGCCTTCGCGCGACGGATCGTCGCCGGTCCAGCGCAGCAACACGCGCACGGCGTCCTCGGCCTCCTGCTGGGTCGGGCGGGCGTCGGCTTGGCCAGCGGCCGGAAAGTTCTTCACAATGGCATCCATTTCAGGTCTCCTGATCCTGATGCGGGTCAAGGCCGCATCCGATCCTAGTGCAGTGACGCCGGGCAATTTAGCCGTTAGACGTCATTTTGGGGCTATCTGACGCCGCCGAAGTCATTTTACAAGACATTGCATTCCGATTTTGACGTTCGTCACGCAAAAGCACATGTCTTGATGCGGGCTTTCAGCGGTAGCATATAATGGTAAAACAATCGGCATGACAGGATCATCTGCGAAGACGCAGTGTTCGACATGCGCCGCGCAGGCGATGGCTGCGAGCAATCCGGAAACTGGTGATTATGGACGACATCTACAATAGCCGCATTCTCGAACTGGCCGGCAATATCGGCTTTTCGGGAGAACTGGAGGATGCTGATGGCGTCTCCGAAAAACATTCGAAACTGTGCGGCTCGAAGGTCAAGGTTTTTGTAAAGCTCGACGGTGGCATCGTTTCCGACTTCCGCCACAAGGTGCGCGCCTGCGCGCTCGGTCAGGCGTCTTCGGCGGCGATGGCCAAACATGTGATCGGTGCAAGCGTTGAAGAACTGCGCCAGGCGCGGGCCGATATGCTCGCCATGCTGAAGGATGGCGGCGAAGGCCCCGAAGGCCGTTTCGAAGAAATGCGGGTTCTCAAACCGGTTAAGGACTACAAGGCCCGCCACGCCTCCACCATGCTCACCTTCGATGCCGTGGTCGACGCGATCGAACAGGCGGAAGCGAAGACCCAATCCACCGCCGCGACGGCCTGAGCCATGTGTGGCGCCTGTGGCCAGCCGGATGAGGACGAGCCCAAGGAGCGCCCAAAATATGCCGGGCGCAACTGGCGCGGCCCGTTTCGCAAGACGCCCGGCCGTCTGTTCGGCATGGGCTTTATCCGTCTCTACCAGCTGACGCTGTCCGGTTTCATCGGTAATGGCTGCCGCCACATCCCGACCTGTTCGGAATACGGATACGAAGCCTTTGCCCGGCACGGTTTCTGGTCCGGCTTCTGGCTGACGCTGTTTCGTGTCGGGCGTTGCGGGCCGGGCGGCACCGGGGGGCTGGATCCTGTGCCGGAAGCGCTGGATGACGATTATCGCAGATGGATGCCCTGGGCACTCTGGCAGTTCGGCAAAAAGGCCTGAAACCTTTACTCGCCAGCGATTTTTGACTAAGACGCCGGCGTTCATTGCCGCAGACGCGGCCCTTTTTTGACCACCCGCATTCGTTGGCGGGACTGGCTAGGAGAATTCAACATGTCCGTTTCCCTTACATTTCCCGATGGTTCCGTCCGCGTTTACGACGCCGGCACGACCGGCTCTGCCGTCGCCGAGTCGATTTCGAAGTCGCTGGCCAAGAAGTCCGTGGCGATCACCATCGATGGCGAGCTGCGCGATCTCTCCGATCCCGTCACAGACGGTGCGATCGAGATCGTTACCCGCACCGATCCGCGTGCACTGGAACTGATCCGTCACGATGCCGCCCACGTCATGGCCGAGGCCGTGCAGGAACTGTGGCCGCATACGCAGGTGACGATCGGCCCGGTCATCGAGAACGGTTTTTATTACGACTTCAAGCGCATCCATCCGGATAGCGGCGAAGACTGGCCCTTCACGCCCGACGATCTGCCGAAGATCGAAAAGAAGATGAAGGAAATCATCCAGAAGAACGCAGCCTTCACCAAGGAAATCTGGACGCGCGAAAAGGCCAAGCAAGTATTTGGCGACAAGGGTGAGGCCTACAAGGTCGAGTTGGTCGACATGATCCCGGAAGGTCAGGATCTGAAGATCTACAATCAGGGCGGCTGGTTCGACCTCTGCCGTGGTCCGCACATGGCCTCGACGGGCCAGATCGGCACGGCCTTCAAGCTGATGAAGGTTGCCGGCGCCTATTGGCGTGGTGATTCCACCAAGCCGATGCTGACGCGCATCTACGGCACGGCATGGGCCAGCCAAGAAGAACTCGACCAGTATCTGCATATTCTGGCTGAAGCCGAAAAGCGCGATCACCGCAAGCTCGGCCGCGAGATGGATCTTTTCCATTTCCAGGAAGAAGGTCCAGGCGTGGTGTTCTGGCACGGCAAGGGCTGGCGCATGTTCCAGACCCTGACATCCTACATGCGCCGCCGTCTGGCCGGCACCTATGAGGAAGTCAACGCGCCGCAGGTGCTCGATGCCTCGCTGTGGGAAACGTCCGGTCACTGGGGCTGGTATCAGGAGAACATGTTTGCGGTGAAATCCGCCTATGCGTTCACGCATGCGGATGACGAGGAAGCCGACAACCGCGTTTTCGCGCTGAAGCCGATGAACTGCCCGGGTCACGTGCAGATCTTCAAGCACGGCCTGAAATCCTATCGCGAACTGCCGATCCGTCTCGCCGAATTCGGTCTCGTGCACCGTTACGAAGCGTCCGGCGCGCTGCATGGTCTGATGCGCGTGCGTGGCTTCACGCAGGACGATGCGCACGTATTCTGCACCGACGAGCAGCTGGCCGACGAATGCCTGCGTATCAACCAGCTGATCCTGTCGGTCTACGAGGATTTTGGCTTCGAGGAAGTCGTGGTCAAGCTCTCGACCCGCCCTGAAAAGCGTGTCGGCACCGACGATCTGTGGGATCGCGCCGAAAGCGTAATGACGGACGTCCTGAAGACGATCGAGGAACAGTCGGGCGGTCGCATCAAGACCGGCATCCTGCCGGGCGAGGGCGCGTTCTACGGTCCAAAGTTCGAATACACGCTGAAGGACGCCATCGGCCGTGAATGGCAGTGCGGCACGACGCAGGTCGACTTCAACCTGCCGGAACGGTTTGGTGCCTTCTACATCGACCAGAACTCGGAAAAGACCCAACCGGTGATGATCCACCGCGCCATCTGCGGTTCGATGGAGCGGTTCCTCGGCATCCTGATCGAGAACTTTGCCGGCCACATGCCGCTGTGGTTCGCGCCGACGCAGGTCGTCGTCGCCACAATCACTTCGGATGCCGACGATTACGGTCGTGAAGTGGCCGAAGCGCTGCGCGATGCCGGTCTGCAGGTCGAAACCGACTTCCGCAATGAGAAGATCAACTACAAGGTCCGCGAACACTCGGTCACCAAGGTTCCGGTGATCATCGTCTGCGGTCGTCAGGAAGCCGAAAACCGCTCGGTCAACATCCGCCGTCTCGGCTCGCAGGCGCAGACGCCGATGTCGCTGGAAGACGCGATCACCTCGCTGTCCGATGAAGCGACACCGCCGGACGTCAAGCGCAAGCTGGCGGCCCGCAAGGCCAAGCTTTCTGCCTGATCTTAAAACAAAACGGCGCCTGTGTCTCACAGGCGCCGTTTTCGATTCATGTTGGACATTCGACGTGATCGGCGAAGCGTTGCCCGGATCATTCGAGGTCGGCGTTGGCCGTCTGGGCGTGTGCCGAAAGCAGAACGTCCACATCGGCGTTCTGGCCCGATTTCACGGTGAAGTCGCGCTGATAGATCTTGTCCTTGTTGCGGGCGACGGCGAGATAGTCGCCTTCGGACAGAACCATGGTCGAAAATGCGCTGACGCTTTCGTTGACGATATCGCCCGATGCGGTCAGCACCGACCATGCGGTATCGGCAATTGCCTCGCCGCCCGGCTGCGAAACCAGCTTCAGGGTGATCTGGGCGGCGCGGTGCTGCAACGTCGCTGTGGTCAGCTTGCCGGCCTCGACCTGAATATCGGCGCGGGCAACCGCGTTGACGCCGCCATATTCCGATACGACGTGATAGGTGCCGGCGTTAAGCCGCACGATGCTGTTCGGTTTGACGTCGGCAATCACCAGTCCGCGTTCGCCATCCTCGCGGGTTTCCGACGAATAGACGGAAAAGCTGAGCTGTGCGGGCGGAATACGGACATCGGAGCCGGTGACGGCGTTGAGCACGAAGCCGCCGGCATCGAGCACGACGGTCTGCTTGCTGACCTGACCGTTTTCCGGCACGGAGAGCTTGCGCGTCACACCGGCCCGGCCGAAGGCGACATTGACGAAATAGTCACCGGGCGCGAGCTGGAAATCGGCAGTGCCGCCATCCGAACTGGCCAGCAGCGGCAACTTGCCATCGGCGCCCGGAATGGGGCCGAAGACGCGCCATGCCAGCCCGTCCTTCATTGCTTCGCCGTCCTTCGTCAGCTTTGCTTCAAAGGCGATGTTACGGGCGGGCACGCCTGCCGGCGCGCCTGGCGTTGCTGAGAAGGCGTTGAGCTTCGGCATCTTGGTCGAGCCGCCGAGCTGCTTGAAATTCTGGAATGCGTCCTGGGCAAAAGACGGCGTGACCGACGCTGTCATCAGCGCGGCGCCAAGCATCACATATGCGGCAATGGAGGTTCTGGTCATTTCGCCCGGATTGACTCTTGCTGTTGCAGACTTCACTTGAAAACCAACGCCAAGGCAAATTCAAGGCCTGTGTCAAAAACGGTCCTGTATGCCGGATGCGTCCGTCATCGAACTGTCAATAATGCGAGTGTGACCATGGGCAATGATATCAAGCTGATCGACTACCTGCGCCAACGCCATTCCACGCCGGTGGCGCAGTATAGGGAGCCCGGTCCTTCGCAGACGGAACTGGAAGAAATTCTCCGTTTTGCGTCACGCGTGCCCGATCATGGCAAGATCGCCCCCTGGCGCTTCATCGTTTATCGCGGTGATTCGCGCGCCAGGCTCGGTAAGGAGTTTCTCCGGCTGTCTCTGGAAAAGGCTCCGGACATGCCAGAGGCTGCGCAGCAGGCGGAACTCAATCGCTTCACCCGCGCGCCTCTGGTCGTCGCCGTGGTGAGCACGGCTGCCCCGCACGGAAAAATCCCCGAATGGGAGCAGGTGCTGTCTGCCGGTGCGCTTTGCCTGAACATGGTGATGGCCTGCGAAGCGCATGGTTATGTCGCCAACTGGCGCACCGAATGGATCACCTATGACGCGCGCGTGCAGTCTGCACTCGGCATCATGGAAGGCGAAAAGGCCGCCGGCTTCATCCATATCGGCTCCAGCGATTTCAATACGCCGGATCGCCCGCGGCCGGAGCTTGCCGATATCGTCACCTGGACGGAGTGAGCATGTTTTACAGCACAGATGACAACCGCCACGGTCTGGCGCATGATCCGTTCAAGGCGATCGTGTCGCCACGGCCGATCGGCTGGATCGGCACCAAGGGGCAGGACGGCTCGTTGAACCTGTCGCCCTATTCGTTCTTCAATGCCATTTCCGACAATCCCAAGCTGGTGATGTTCGCATCGAGCGGCCACAAGGACAGTCTGCGCAATGCCCGCGACACCGGCGTCTTTACCGCCAGTCTCGCCAGCCGCCATCTGGCCGAACAGATGAATGTTTCGTCGATCAGCGTCGAGTACGGCGTCGACGAGTTTGCCATCGCGGGGATGACGCCGAAATTCGGCACGCTGGTCGATGCGCCCTTTGTGGGCGAGGCCTATGCGGCGCTGGAGTGCCGGGTGACCGAGATTGTCGAGCCGAAGACGATCGATGGTTCCAAGGCCGAAGCGATCGTTGTGTTCGGACAGGTGGTCGGCATTCACCTCAGCGAGGACATTCTTCGTGAGGGCAGGGTGGATATGGGCATCGCCCGGCCGCTTGGCCGCATGGGCTATCGCGATTATGCCGATGGCGGTGCCGATGTTTTTGAAATGACAAGGCCTTCGACGCCAAAGCGCTGAGCGGTCAGTCTGCGAAAACCGATTGGATGACCGGCACCTGCCAAGGCGTGCCGGTCATTTTTCCTGAAAAACCTTGCGCCCTGGCGTGCAGGCAGTTTGTCCGGAATGTGTCTGTATCGGGTTCCACTTCAGCGGTGTCGATTGCAACGACGTTTGTTGCTGCCGCTGCGAGCAGCAATGTCGCCCGCGCATTCGAGGCGACGTCGGCGCCAAGTTCTGCCTTTGCCCCCATAGCGACGGCAAGCGCTGCCGAATCCCAGCCGAGACCGATCAGACGGGCGCTCTTGTCCGCAAAACTCGCCGCCGCCAGCAGGCCATGCGGATTGTCACCTGCCATTGCAACGATTCGCGTCGCCCCCGCCGTCATGCCGGCGCGGGCTTCCGCCACCTGCAGAAGAACATCGAGATGCTGCAGGTCCGCGCCATGGCGTGCGCCGGACAGAAAAACGATGCCGGCACCTTTTGCCAGGCAGATGTCGAGCACCTGCGTCATGGCCGATGAAGTTACAGGCGGTAGCAGCGCGGCTCCGCGGTGATCGAGCGCGTCGGAACGTGGAGAATCGGCCACGTCACCACCATCACGCGCCTCCCGAAGGTCGGTGACCAGCGTGCCGGTGCCGGTTTGCGCGGCAGCGGAGAGAGTATTGGCGAATGGCACGATCAGCCATGATGTCGGCAGTAAAACAGACAGAAATACTCTCCGGGCGTGGTTAAGTCTTATGGTGAACCAATCTTAAACGATTTGTCCGTAGCGTGCAGTTCGTAGGGTGAATGCGGCTAACGCTCCTTTTGTATTGGGGTTTCGGGGTGATCGTACAGGCTTTTCTTCGTTGGGCGGAAACCGCCAGACCAGCAGACCGGGCAAAGGCTGCCCATGCGCTGGCACGGGGCTATCTTGCCTCATCCGTGCAGGATGAGAAACGTCAGGCGGCCGTCATGGCGCTGACGCATCTACTGGATGATTCCTCGCCCGTCGTACGCGCCGCACTGGCCGAGGCCGTGGCCGATTCTCCCGATGCGCCGCGTGGTATGATCATGTCGCTCGCCGAAGATCAGCCGCTGATCGCCTCCTCCGTGATCACACGTTCGCCGGTTCTGACCGATACCGATCTGGTCGATCTGGTCGGTCGCGGCAGCATCGTCACGCGGGCGCTCGTCGCTTCACGCCCCAACCTTTCACGCGGCATCGCTGCCGCCATTGCCGAAGTGGCGGGCGAAGAAGAAGCGCTGCTGCTGCTGGAAAATGAAACGGCTTCGATCACGCGTTTTACGCTGCGGCGTATTGCCGAGCGCCACGGCCACAATGCCGATGTGCGCAACATGCTGCTCGATCGCGAAGACCTGAGCGCCGATGCCCGTCACCTGTTGGTCAGCCATATCAGCGAGGCGCTCGCCGCCAGCGGCCTTATGCGCACGACACTGACCGCTTCGCGTATCGAATATGTCACCCGTGAGGCAAGCGAGGCGGCAACAGTCGCCATTGCCGGGACGGTGCGGCATCACGATATCGCGTCTCTGGTCGAACATCTTCGCCAGCAGGGGCGGCTGACGCCGGCATTCCTGATCCATGTCCTGTGTGGCGGCAAGGTGGATTTCTTCTCCGGCGCCATCTGCAATCTCTCCGGTCTTGAAGATCAACGGGTCCGCTCGATCCTCGCCACAGGCCGCATGCACGCCGTGCGGGCGCTGTTCGAAGCCGCAGGGCTTGAGCGGTCCATTGCCGTGGTTTTCGTCGAGGCCGTGCTGTTGTGGCGGGAAGCGGCGCGTTCGCCGATCGGTTTTTCGCTGCAGAGCATCTGCCAGCCTTTGATCGAACGTTTCAGGGCGCAGGCGCAGCCGATGACACCGCTCGCCGAGATGCTCGACATGATCGAAAAACTGCATCTGATGGAAGAGCGCCTGCTGGCGCGCTCCTATGCCAGCGATCTGGCCTTTGCGGCCTGATCGTCAGGCGGTCAGTCCCTGAATTTCTTAGCGACCCAGGAATAGCTGTTTTCCACCAGGCGGACAGGCTTGCCGAGCAGCGTGCGCATGCCGTCGCTGCTCGGCAGGGCCGAGGTTACGCGGTTGATGGCGCGTGCGGCCATGCCGCGCTCTTCCTCGCGTTTTTCCGCCTCCGTTGCGGGTGTCTTTTCAGCCGGTTTGGCCGCAGTCTCGGTGTCCGGCTGTTGCGGGCGCGGCACGATGTTGTCGGCTGTCTCCGGCGCAGTCGGATCCTGACAGACGGCGATGACGACGGGGTAGGAGACGTTGGCGAAGGACGCCAGCTGCTGTTCCGAAACCGCGTTGCACATCTCGATGGAGGGCCAGCGCTGCTGCAGCGTGGCGATATACTGGCAATCCTTCACAGCGTCGTCGCAGCCGAGAATGGTCATGGCGATGATGGCGGCGTTCATAAGCGTCCCGGTTCTGTTTCCTGTCCGAGCTTATGACAAGGATCGTGACGCCAGCAAGGCAGGCTGGCGTCGTGCAGATCAGGAAGAAGCGGCTTCGCGACGCGCCGCCGGTGTTTCGGTCGCTGGAATGTTTGCGGCCTCGGCTTCACGCGGTTCCGACAGCTCCACCTCGCGCACCCATTCGCGCCAGACGGCAACCAGCAGCGCCATTAGCACCGGGCCGATGAACAGGCCGAGAAAACCCATCGTCTTCACGCCGCCGATAAGGCCGAAAAAGGTTGGCAGGAATGGCAGCTTGATCGGGCCGCCGACGAGACGCGGGCGCACCGTCTTGTCGACGATGAACAGCTCGACACTGCCCCAGACAAGAAGTGCAATACCGGCAAACACCGAACCGCTGGCAACGAGGTAGATCGATACGAGCGTGAAGGAGAGCGGCGCACCGCCGGGGATCAGTGCCATGATGCCGGTGATGACGCCAAGCGTCACGGGTGAGGGCACGCCGGCGATCCAGTAGGCGATGCCAAGCACGATGCCCTCGCCGATGGCAATCAGCGTCATGCCTGTGACGGTGGAGCTGATCGTGGCGGGCACGACGCGCGAAATGCGCTCCCAGCGCGACGGCAGGATGCGTTCGCCGATCAGGTCGATCTGGCGGGAGAAGGAAGCGCCGTCGCGATAGACGAAAAACAGCGCGATCAGCATGAACAGCAGCGTCAGCACGAGGTGGAAGGCGCCGCCGCCGGCCGCCACCACCGCGCGGTAGATATTGCCGATATTGGCGCCGCTGACGATCTGGATATATTCGCCGATCGCTCCGGGCTGGCCGATATGGCTGGCCCACTGGACGTTCAGCCAATCACCGACATAAGGCAGGGCGATGATCCATTCCGGTGTCGGCGAACCGATGCGGTTTGCCTCCAGTGCCCAGCCGACCCATTCGCGCACTTCGCCGGTCGTGTAGGAAATCGCGATGCCGATCGGCACAAGCAGGAAGGTGACGATGAACAGGATGGCAATCGTCGCGCCGAGCGTGGTGCTGCCGCCGATGCGGGCAAGAAGGCGACGGTAGAGCGGCCAGCTGGCAAAACCGATGACAAGGGCTGCCAGCACCGGCACGATGAAACCATGGAAGAAATAGATGCCGGCGAAAACGACCAGAACCAGCAGCCAGCGCGCCGCCGAAATCGATGGAATTAAAGCAATACTCGAAGAAGCAACCGGGCCAAGCCAACGCGGTTCTCTGGATGGTGTCTTTTTGTCAGATGCACTCACAGCCGCTTGCTCTTCCCTAAAATGTTGATCAGCATATGGGCCATGTGACCCCGCTGCGCAAGGGAACCCCATGTCGGCCGGATCGCAACCCTCTCTCTTGCGATTGATCAAGTTTACGATAGAAATATGAAGATCGTGACAAACGGGCCGGCTGTGCTTCAGCCATTTCGTCGATGTTTCATGAAACCTTCGGCGTAATCTGGAAAACCGGAAGGTCATGCTCTATCTGCTCACGTGCTAAAGCGCTGATATCCGCCTGTATTGTCTGGTATCGGTCGGCTTATGCCTTCGGGAGGAATTCGAGACGTACTTGCCGGTCGGCAGCGTCGGGAGGTTTTTCGGAGTTTCTGGGATTTGGTGGCGCGTGAACCTGTCGATGACGATGGGCCAGCCGCATCGGAGGTGGGATCGAGTTCCGCCTTCAGGGAAAATGTATATGCCTGACAAGATGACGGTCGATCTAACCAACTGCGACCGCGAACCGATCCATATTCCAGGCAGTATCCAGCCGCATGGTTGCCTTCTGGCATGCGATGCCACCGGTGCCGTTGTTCTGCGCCATTCCGCCAATGCGGCCGAAATGCTCGGCGTTTCCGGGCAGATCAACGGTCTTCGTCTCGATGAAGTGATCGGCGGTGAGGCGGCACACACGCTTCGCAACGCGCTGGCGACTTCCGATGACCCGAGCCGCGCCGCATTGCGCATGGGCGTGCGCGTCAACGAGACCGGCGCATTTGACGTTTCCGTGCACCGTATAGAAACCTCGGTCATCATCGAGTTCCAGCCCGCGGCCGAACATTCGGACCAGCCGCTGGAAACCGCACGCATGCTGATCAGCCGGGTGCGCAGCATTTCCAGCATCAACCAGTTGATCGAAAAATCGACGCGGCTGATGTATGCGATGCTCGGCTACGACCGGGTGATGGTCTACCGTTTCGAGCAGGACGGCGCCGGCCAGGTGGTCAGCGAATACAAGCGTCGCGACCTCGAAAGCTTCAAGGGACAGTATTTCCCGGCAAGCGATATCCCGAAACAGGCGCGCACGCTCTACCTGCGCAATACGATCCGAATCATCTCCGACGCCGAAGGTCACCGTGTGCCGGTCGTGCCGACACTGGACGAGGCGGGCTTGCCGCTCGACCTGTCGTTTGCGCATCTGCGCAGTGTTTCGCCGATCCATTGCGAATATCTGCGCAATATGGGCGTCGGCGCCTCCATGTCGATCTCGATCGTCATCGACGGTGAGCTGTGGGGTCTGATCGCCTGTCATCACTACAGCCCGAAAACGCTGTCTCTGACGCAGCGTGTGGCTGCCGAAATGTTCGGCGAGTTCCTGTCCATGCACCTGAGCGCACTGCGCCAGAAGCAGATCCTCGACACCACCAACGATGCCCGCCGTTTCCTTGACCAGTTCCTGCAGACCGCATCGCATCATACCGATCTCGGCGGCCTGCTGCGGCGCTCCGTCGCCGAATTCCGGGCAATGGTGCCGTGCGATGGCATAGGCCTCTGGCTTGAGGGCGAATGGACGCCATCCGGCATGACGCCACCGCTCGAAGCGATCGCGCCGCTGGCCGATTTTGTCGGTTCGGCCGCCAATAGCCGTATCTGGTCGACGCATAATCTGGTGGGCGATATTCCCGACGCGGAAGCCTATGCGGGCGAAGTCTGCGGCGTACTGGCGATCCCATTGTCGCAGCGCCCGCGCGATTACCTGTTCTTCTTCCGCCGCGAAGTCGTACAGACGCTCAACTGGGCCGGAAACCCGGAAAAATCCTACGAGACGGGACCGCTGGGCGACCGCCTGACGCCCCGCAAAAGCTTTGCGATCTGGAAGGAAACCGTTCACCGCCAGTCGCAGCCGTGGACCGATGGCGAGGAAGAGATCGCCGAGGCGATCCGCTCCGTGCTCGTCGAGATCGTTCTGCATCACAACGAGCTGCTGGAGGACGAGCGCGGCAAGGCCGACGTGCGTCAGCGCATGCTCAACGAAGAACTCAACCACCGCGTCAAGAACATCCTCGCCGTCATCAAGGCGTTGATCGGCCATCCGGTGCAGGAAGGCCGCAATCTTCAGGATTACATCGCCACCTTGAAGGGCCGCATTCAGGCGCTCGCCTTCGCGCATGATCAGGTCGTGCGTGGCGGCGATGGCGGTGCCTTGCACGAACTTCTGGAAGCCGAACTGAAGCCCTATCGTGATGGTGCGCGTACGGTGTCCTTGCTCGGCCCCTATGTGTGGCTCGACAGCCGCGCCTATTCGGTCATGGCGCTGGTGCTGCACGAACTGGCAACGAATGCCGCCAAATACGGGGCCCTGTCGGTGACCGGCGGCCTGCTGGAAATCAACTGGCAGAAGCTGGATAATGGCGATTGCGAGCTGACATGGGGCGAAAGCCATGGCCCGGCCGTGGTGCCGCCCAAGCGCGCCGGCTTCGGCACCGTGCTGATCGACCGCAGCGTGCCGTTCGAACTCGGCGGCAAGAGCAAGGTCGAGTATGCAGCAGAGGGAGTGCAGGGACGGTTTCTGATTCCGGCCCAGCATATCCACATCGCCGAGACCGAAATTATTCCGGAACTGGCCGAGCAGGCGGCCGAACAGCATGGCGCATCCACGCCGCTGATGTCGGAGCTCGCCCTTCTGCTGGTCGAGGATCAGATGCTGGTGGCGGCCGATGTCGAAACCATGCTGGCCGACCACGGCATCTCCAAGGTGACCACCGCGCCGTCCGCTTCGGAGGCGCTGCGCCGCCTGCGTGATTTTACGCCCGACGTTGCCATTCTCGACGTCAATCTCGGTTCGGAAACCTCGCTGCCGATCGCCGAGGAACTGACGAGGCGCAATGTGCCTTTCGTTTTCGCCACCGGCTACAGCGACCGCGCGATCATTCCGGCAAGTTTTGACGCGCCGGTGGTTCGCAAGCCCTATGAGGCGGCGGCACTGATCTCGGCTGTGATGAGAGTGCTTGAAGAGCACAGAAAAACGCCGCCCCAGCAGGACTGAGGCGGCGTCTTAAAAATCGTCCATCCGTAAAAAAATCAGATGTCGAGATTGTCGGCAAAAGCCGCGCGTTCCTGAATGAACCGGAAGCGTGCTTCCGGCTTTGTCCCCATCAGGTTGTCGACGGCCTCGCGCGTGCCTTCGAAATCGACGTCGTCGATGGCGATGCGCAAAAGCGTGCGCTTGCCGGGGTCCATCGTGGTTTCCTTCAGCTGCGCCGGCATCATTTCGCCGAGGCCTTTGAAGCGACCGATTTCGACCTTCTTGCCCTTGAACATGGTTTCCATCAACTCCGCCCGGTGGGCGTCATCGCGTGCGTAGGCGCTCTTGGCGCCCTGGCGAATGACGTAGAGCGGCGGCACGGCCAGATAGAGGTGATTGCCGCGGATCAGCTCCGGCATTTCCTGATAGAAGAACGTGATCAGCAGCGAAGCGATATGCGCGCCGTCGACATCGGCATCGGTCATGATGACGATACGCTCATAGCGCAGGTCCTCGTCGCGGTATTTCGTCCGCGTGCCGCAGCCGAGCGCCTGGATCAGGTCGGAAATCTGCTGGTTGGCCGACAACTTGTCACGGCTGGCCGAACCGACATTGAGGATTTTGCCGCGCAGCGGCAGGATCGCCTGGTTCTTGCGGTTACGCGCCTGTTTGGCCGATCCGCCAGCCGAGTCGCCCTCGACGATGAACAGTTCGGCACCTTCGGCGGTGTTCTGCGAGCAGTCGGCCAGCTTGCCGGGCAGGCGCAGCTTGCGCACTGCCGTCTTGCGGTTGACTTCCTTTTCCTTGCGGCGGCGCATGCGCTCTTCGGAGCGCTCGATCACCCATTCGAGCAGCTTTGCCGCTTCGTTGGGATTGCCGGCAAGGTAGTGGTCGAAGGGGTCACGCAGCGTGTTTTCGACGAGGCGCTGGGCCTCGACGGTCGCCAGCTTGTCCTTGGTCTGACCGACGAATTCCGGCTCGCGGATGAACACGGACAGCATGCCGACGGCGGAAATCATCACATCGTCGGTGGTGATGTCCTTGGCACGTTTGTTCTGAGTCAGGTCGGCGTAGTTCTTCAGGCCCTTGGTCAGCGCGATGCGCAGACCGGCCTCGTGCGTTCCACCTTCCTGCGTCGGAATGGTGTTGCAATAGGAGTGTACCTGCGGATCACCACCATACCAGGTGATCGCCCATTCCATCGCGCCGTGACCGCCGGTCTTTTCCGTGCGACCGGAAAAAATGTCGCGGGTAACGGTAAATTCCTTGCCGAGCGTCGCGGCCAGATAATCCTTCAGACCACCCGGAAAATGGAAGACGGCCTTTTCGGGGATCTCGCCACCTTCCGGAACGACGCCGGGATCGCAGCTCCAGCGGATTTCGACGCCGCCGAACAGATAGGCTTTCGAGCGCGCCATACGAAAGATGCGGCCGCCATCGAATTTGGCGCGATCGCCAAAGATCTGCGGATCAGGATGGAAACGCACGCGGGTGCCGCGACGGTTATGCACATCGCCGAGTTCCTGCAGTCCGCCCTGCGGCACGCCGCGGGAAAAGACCTGCTTATAGAGCTTGCGGTTACGGGCAACCTCGACTTCGAGAACGTCCGACAAGGCATTGACGACCGAGACGCCGACGCCGTGCAGACCGCCCGAGGTCTCATAGGCATCGCCGTCGAACTTGCCGCCGGCATGCAGCTTGGTCATGATCACTTCGAGCGTCGACTTGCCAGGAACCTGCGGGTGGTTTTCCACCGGGATACCGCGTCCGTTATCGCTGACGGTCAAGAAACCTTCGGCATCGAGATGCACTTCGATGAAATTGGCGTGGCCGGCCACCGCTTCGTCCATCGAGTTGTCGATGACTTCGGCGAAGAGGTGATGCAGCGCCTTTTCGTCGGTACCGCCGATATACATGCCGGGCCGCATGCGCACCGGTTCCAGACCTTCCAGAACGCGGATCGACGACGCGCCGTATTCCTCGCCACTCGATGTGGTGGGAGCACGCGGCTCGGTCTTTTCGCGCACGGGCGCCGGAGCTGGTTCTGCTGCCGCGGGCTTGGGTTGCGCGGGCATGCTGGCGAAGAGGTCGTTGTCATCCATAGGCGGCGTCGTTACACCCTGTCTGCGTGAGAGCCAAATTTTTTCGCGATAATGCGATGTGAGGCCGTCCCGTTTGCGTGACGTTTCGAATCACCCGCAATTCTGCCAGAAAGCAGGGCTTTTCGCGATGCCGTACGCAACGGTCATAAAAGCGGCCTTTGGCGAAGTGATGCTTTGCCGGTCGTTCGAAGGCAAGATTGAAAGGGTCACAGTCACCATGAAACGCCGCATGTCCACAGCTCTTTTGTCGCGTGTCACGCTGGTTCTGGCCGTTTCTTTGGGAGGTATCGCGCCGGTATCGGCA
The DNA here is from genome assembly GCF_004343585.1 of Neorhizobium sp. JUb45. Taxonomy (GTDB): domain Bacteria; phylum Pseudomonadota; class Alphaproteobacteria; order Rhizobiales; family Rhizobiaceae; genus Neorhizobium. The sequence continues at coordinate 1,191,139 of NZ_SLYW01000002.1, forward strand.
GCTGAAGGACCGCTGAAGCCGTTCAAGGACGAGCTGTTTTCGAAGCAGACGGTGCTTGAGACCAAAGATGGCGGCGCTTTCAAGGCCATCGATTACCAGGAAATGCGCGATATCAACGGTCGCGATTCCGAACCGGAACGACGGGTGAAATCGCAATATGTGTCGCTCGGCGTGCGTCGTGCCCAGGAAAACGAAACGCTCACCCTTGGCAGCCGCAGTCTCGATGTGACGCGCGTCGGCAAAAGCGAAGGTGCTGCCTTCACCGTGATTTTCATTCACGGTCGGGGAGGGGATCGCCGCCTCGGCGTCAACGATTACTCGTTTGGCGGCAATTTCAACCGGCTGAAAAACCTCGCCGTCGAAAACGGCGGCACCTATTATTCGCCGAGCGTGCGCTCGTTCGATGACAAGGGCGTGGCCGATATCGCCGCGCTGATCCGCTATGCTTCTGAAAAATCCGGCAGCCGGCCGGTGATCCTTACCTGCGCTTCTATGGGTGGTTTCATCTGCGCCGGCATCACGCGGGACAAGGCAGCCGTTGCGAACCTCGCCGGCATGGCCGTTCTCGGCGGCCCGCCGGATCCGGATTTTCCGGCATCGGCGGCAGCGAAGGCGCGTATCCCGGTATTCTTCACCCATGGCAGCGTCGACAAGGTCTACAAGGCCGAGGACCAGATGGGCATCTACCGGGCACTGCTGGCCAAAAACTATCCGACCCGCTTCACCCTGTTCGCCACCGGCGGCCACGGTACGCCGGTCCGCATGAGCGACTGGCGCGAGATCCTGAACTTTCTGCTTGTTAACGCGAAAAAATGATCAGTGTTAACCACTGTTCTGAACCGTTTTCACGTTTTTGAATACCAATTTGCCGCTGAACTGTCTAAGTACGTCTTGTCCGTCTGGCGTGAGCATTTTTGTGCCGGCGGATGATACGGAACAGGGATGAGGACAGAGCTTACATGACGCCAGACATACGCCCGCTGATCGCCGGAAACTGGAAGATGAACGGCACCCGCGCCGAACTCGATCAGATCAAGGCCATTGCGGATGGTGTGAAGACGCCGCTTTCGGAAAAGGTCGAAACCCTTCTCTGCCCGCCGATCACCCTGCTTTATGTAGCGACCGCGCTCTGCGACGACAGTCCGCTGCTGATCGGCGCACAGGATTGCCACCAGAAGGTTTCGGGCGCCCATACCGGCGATATTTCCGCCGACATGATCGCCGACTGCTTTGGTACCCATGTCATCGTCGGCCATTCAGAGCGCCGTGGCGACCATGCAGAGACCGACCATCTGGTGCGCGCCAAGGCCGAAGCTGCCCATGAGGCGGATCTGGTTGCCATCATCTGCATCGGCGAAACGCTGGATGAACGCGACGCCTACCAGACGCTCGATGTTCTGAAACGTCAGATTTTCAATTCCATCCCGGCCGGCGCGACGGCCGAAAACACCGTTATCGCCTATGAGCCCGTCTGGGCGATCGGCACCGGCCTGACGCCGACCAAAAGCGATATCGAAGTGGCGCATGCCTTCATGCGCGCCGAACTGATCGAGCGCATGGGCGAAGAAGGCCGCGGCGTACGTATTCTCTATGGCGGTTCGGTGAAGCCGGGCAATGCCGGAGAAATCATGGCAATCGACAATGTCGATGGTGTTTTGGTGGGTGGTGCGAGCTTGAAAGCGGACGACTTTCTTGCCATCTACGCCGCATGTGAACCGCTCGTGGCGGAAACAGCCTGAGGTAAAGCGCGTAAAACGTGCTGCAAGGGCTTTTAAAGCGCGCGCGCCTCGGCTAAAGAGCCGCAAAGATTTGACTGGGCCTCGGCATCCGGGGCGGACTGGATTATTATGCAGACCGTATTGATCGTCATCCATCTCCTGATCGTGCTCGCGCTTGTCGGCGTCGTGCTGATCCAGCGTTCCGAAGGCGGCGGCCTTGGTATCGGCGGCGGCTCCGGCTTCATGTCGGCACGCGGCACGGCCAATGCGCTGACCCGCACCACCGCGATCCTGGCGACGCTGTTCTTCATCACCTCGCTTGGGCTGGGTATTCTGGCTCGTTACGAATCGCGTCCGACCGATATTCTCGATCGCATTCCGGAAGCGCAGCGCGGTACGGGCGGTGGCATTCTCAACTCGCTCGGCCCGGCACCGGCGACCCCGCCGGCAAGCAATGGCGTACCGTCCGATGCCGCTCCGGCCAATGGTGGCGCCAGCGCCCCGGCGGCTGGAAACGCCACGCCGGCACCGGCTCCGGCCGATCCGTCGGCTGTCCCGACCGGTCAGTAATACCGGTCGAAAGTTTGAACCTCCGGCAGGCCAAAAGCCTGCCGGTTTTGTTTTGTGCAGATTCTCGCCGCCGCTTTTCAACAGAAGAACGGACATTAGGGGCTGGCGGAATCAATCGTTAAAAGGTAACCGGTGACTCCCATGGCGCGATATGTATTCATCACAGGCGGCGTGGTTTCTTCCCTCGGGAAGGGAATTGCGGCCGCGGCCCTCGGAGCTTTGCTTCAGGCGAGGGGTTACCGGGTTCGGCTTCGCAAGCTCGATCCTTATCTCAACGTTGATCCGGGCACTATGAGCCCGACCCAGCACGGCGAGGTCTTCGTGACCGACGACGGCGCTGAGACGGATCTCGATCTCGGTCACTACGAGCGGTTCACGGGCCGTTCGGCGACCAAGACCGACAACATCACCACCGGCCGGATCTACAAGAACATCATCGACAAGGAACGTCGCGGCGATTACCTCGGCGCAACCGTTCAGGTCATTCCGCACGTGACGAACGAGATCAAGGATTTCGTCACCGAGGGCAATGACGACTACGATTTCGTTCTGTGCGAAGTCGGCGGCACGGTCGGCGATATCGAGGCAATGCCGTTCATGGAAGCGATCCGCCAGGTCAAGAACGACCTGCCGCGCGGAACGGCGATCTATCTGCATCTGACGCTGATGCCGTATATTGCAGCGGCGGGCGAATTGAAGACCAAGCCGACCCAGCATTCCGTCAAGGAACTGCAGGCGCTCGGCATCCACCCCGACATCCTGCTCGTCCGTGCCGATCGCGAGATCCCGGAAGCCGAACGCCGCAAGCTGTCGCTGTTCTGCAACGTCCGTCCGTCGGCGGTCATTCAGGCGCTCGACGTTGCCAATATCTATGACGTTCCGGTCGCCTATCACAAGGAAGGCCTCGACAACGAGGTTCTGGCAGCCTTCGGCATCGAGCCGGCGCCCGCGCCGCGTCTGGATGCCTGGGAAAATGTATCCAGCCGTATCAAGCAGCCGGAAGGCGAAGTGACGATTGCCATCGTCGGCAAGTATACGGGCCTCAAGGACGCCTACAAGTCGCTGATCGAAGCCCTGCATCACGGCGGCATCGCCAATCAGGTCAAGGTCAAGCTCGAGTGGATCGAGTCGGAAGTTTTCGAAAAGGAAGACCCGGCGCCATACCTCGAAAAGGTCAACGGCATTCTCGTGCCGGGCGGCTTTGGCGAGCGCGGTTCGGAAGGCAAGATCAAGGCGGCGCAGTTCGCCCGTGAGCGCAACGTACCTTATTTCGGTATCTGCTTCGGCATGCAGATGGCGGTCGTCGAAGCGGCGCGTAACCTTGCAGGTATCGAAAACGCATCCTCGACCGAGTTCGGCCCGACCAGCGAGCCAGTCGTCGGCCTGATGACGGAATGGGTGAAGGGCAATGCGCTTGAAAAGCGCGCGGCAGCCGGCGATCTCGGCGGCACGATGCGCCTCGGCGCTTACGCTGCGAGCCTGAAGAAGGACACGCGGATTGCCGAGATCTACGGATCGACCGACATTTCCGAGCGTCACCGCCACCGTTACGAAGTCAATGTCGACTACAAGGACAAGCTGGAAAGCTGCGGCCTGGTATTCTCCGGCATGTCGCCGGACGGCGTTCTGCCGGAGACGGTGGAATACCCGGATCACCCGTGGTTCATCGGCGTTCAGTACCACCCGGAACTGAAGAGCCGTCCGCTCGATCCGCATCCGCTGTTCAAGAGCTTCATTGAAGCGGCTCTGGAACAGAACCGGCTTGTGTAAAACAGTTCAAGACCCGGCCTCGGCCGGGTCTTTTGTTATGTGCGCGCAGACATTGCCGCATTTTCGTCGCTGATGGTTGTTAGCAATGCCAGCATGGCGCCGTTGAGCGGCGTGGCAACGCCGTGACGCTGTCCGGCCTCGACGACGGCGCCGTTCAGCGCCTCGATTTCAAGCGGACGTCCGGCAAGGCAGTCGAAATACATCGAGGTGCCTGCTTCCGGTGGATAACCGAGAAACGTCTCCAGGATTGCCTCAGCCTCATCCTCACGCAACTGCGCGCCCTCGGCTCGACCAACCGCGACGGCCTCGCGCAGAATGCCAAGCGAGAGATCCTGTATGTCCGTGCGCTGGAAGACACCGAGCCTTTGACGTGTGAGAGCCGTGATCGGGTTGGCGATGACGTTGACGAGCAGTTTTCGCCATTGATAGGTGATGAATTCGGCGCTCTGGCCGACATCGATCGGCGTGCCTTCGAACAGGGCTACAAAGGCATCGGCTTGCGGCACGGCGGGAACCAGCAGGTCGTGCCCGCGGATATGGCGGAGCCGCACATGGTCCGGTGCCAACCGCTCGCCGTTGTAATAGACAATCGCCGGCAGCACCGTGGCAGCATTCACATGAGGACCAACGCGCTGCTCATGCGCAATGCCATTCTGCAGCACGGCGACTGTCGTCTGCGGTGTGCAGAGGCGTTCGAGCCATGGAGCGGCAGCTGCAACGTCTTGCGCCTTGGTGCAGAGGACCACCCAATCCACCGGTTCGGCAAGGCGCGGGTCGGTCAGCGTCGTCAGTGGTATATGCGCACGTTCCTCGTTGTGGTCGAACGTCAGCGCATCGATCTGCCTGCGGGCACAGGCGATGACATGGTTATCCGGTGACAGGCTCAGGCAGGCCGCGGCGACACCACCGATCCCGCCAAGTCCGACGACTGCAATTGTTCGCTTCGCCATGCCTGCTCCTCCGTTCTGGAAGAAACAGCGTAATCGCAGAAGACCTTCGTTGAAACGTCAATCCTGCCACATGCGGTACGGGTTCAGCCTCTAAGGCCCTTATACGCCGCCAGCGCCCGGTCGCGCGCCAAACCGTGGTTGACGATTGGCCTGGGATACTGCTTTCCAAGCTCGACGCCGGCATCGGCCAGAACATGGTCCGGTGCATCGAAGGGCTTGTGAATGTATTTTTTCGGCAGCTTTTCCAGTTCCGGCACCCAGCGACGCACATAATCGCCATCGGGATCGAATTTTTCACCCTGCAGAATCGGGTTGAAGATGCGGAAGAAGGGGGAGGCATCGGCGCCCGAGCCGGCCACCCATTGCCAGTTGGCGGTGTTGCTGGCGGGATCGGCATCGAGCAGCGTATCGCGGAACCATTCCTCGCCGCGCCGCCAGTCGATCAGCAGGTCCTTGATCAGGAAGGATGCCGTGATCATCCGCACGCGGTTGTGCATGTAACCGGTCTGCCAGAGCTCGCGCATGCCGGCATCGACGATCGGGTAACCGGTCATCCCCTTGGTCCAGGCGGCAAAATCCCTGGCATCGAACTCCCATTCGAACGCATCGAACTTGTCGTCCCAGTTCTTGGTGCGCAGCTCGGGAAACTCGACCAGCAGATTGTAGCAGAAATCCCGCCAGGCCAGTTCCTTGCGGAAATGCACGAGATCGTCCTTGTGGCGTGCGGCAAGCCCGTTGGTGGCATGCCAGATGCGGGCCGGAGAGATTTCGCCGAGCGCCAGATGCGGCGACAGTCGTGATGTCGATTCAGTGCCCGGAAAATCGCGACCGTGTTTGTAGTCGTGCAGATCGGCATCGATCAGGTCTTCGAGCTTTTCCTGCGCGCCGTCCTCGCCGGGTGTCCAGAATTCTGGAAAGCCAGCGGCCCAGTTCGGTCTGGTCGGCAGCAGGTTCCAGCCATCGAGCGATTCCGAACGGGGATGGGTGTCAGGTGCGGCAATGGCGTCCGGTGCGTCGGTTGGCTCGCCCGGCTCGCCGAGCTTCTGCATGGCGTTCCAGAATGGCGTGTAAACCTTGAAAGCATTGCCCGAGCCGGTGCGGATGGTTTTCGGATCGTGCAGCAACTGGCCATGAAAAGCGCGGATGCCGATGCCGGCTTCCTTCAGCGCAATGGCGATATCGCGATCCACCGATGTGCGTTCATAGGCGCGGTTGACGAAGACCAGATCGGCGCCGGAGGTGCGGGCGATATCCTGCAGCACCTCTTCGGCGGCACCCGAGCGCAGTGTCAGATCATTGCCATGGGATTTGAGGTTTTCCCGCAGATTGACCAGCGAGTGATGCAGCCACCAGGCCTGTGCACCACCCAGCGGACCGATGTCCGGCATTTCCGGTTCGCGGATATAGACGCAAATGACCGGACGGCCGGTTTCGACGGCGGCGTGCAGTGCGTGATTGTCATCGAGCCGCAGATCGCGGCGGAACCAGAAGATGACCGGCGTCTTTTTGTCTTCAGCCACACGGGCCTCCTTGGATTGGATTACCGGGGACTAACGCGCGAGCCCGGCAAAGGCTCAACGCCAAAAGATCAGGGACGCAGTAACAGGACGGAGCAGGGGCTGCCGGCCGGCAGTTCCGGCGCATACGGCAGCCGCAACACGAGGCAGTCGGAATGGGCAAGGATCTTCATCATCGAGGAATCCTGCTTGCCATAGGCATCTGCCACCAGCTTGCCCGCATCATTGCGGATAAGCTTTGCGCGCAAAAAATCCTGCCGCAAATCATTTGCCGCAAGCGTTCGCGCTGTAATGGCTTCCGCCTCGCGGTTGCGCTCCGGCAGATGTGCCAGCTTTCGCAGTGTCGGCTCGAGAAACAGCAGGCTGCAGACGAGGCTTGCGACAGGATTGCCGGGCAGGCCGAGCACCTGCATGCCACCCAGTGTGCCGACCATCAGCGGTTTTCCGGGGCGCATGGCGATACGCCAGAAGTCCAGTTCCATGCCGGCGGATTTCAGCACGCCCTGCACGAGGTCATGATCACCGACCGAAGCGCCGCCAATCGTCACCAGCACGTCGGCACCGGCGTCACGCGCGGCCGAGATCGCCTTTCCGATGAGTGCGGCGTCATCGGGCACGATGCCGAGATCGAGCACCTCGCAGCCATTGTCACGCGCCAGCGCGGCAACCCCAAACGTGTTGGAGGCGACGATCTGCGCCGGTCCCGGTGTCGTGCCGGGCTGCACCAGTTCGTCACCGGTCGCGAGGATCGCGACCAGCGGCTTGCGATAGACCGGAAGTTCGGCGTTGTTGGTGGCGGCAGCCAGTGTCAGCGTTGTGAAATCCAGCCGCGTGCCTGCTGTAATGACCGCCTCGCCCTCGGCAAAATCCTGCCCGCGTGGGCGGATATGGCGGCCGGCAGTGACGGCAAAGGTCGTGCGGATGCGGTTGCCGTCGAGTTTCTCGGCATCTTCCTGAATGAGGATCGTATCGGCACCTTCCGGCACCGGCGCGCCGGTAAAGATGCGGACTGTTTCGCCTGTGCCGATTCGGCCATCAAAGGCATGACCGGCGGCGGCACTGCCGATCACCGTCAGTTCGCTGCCGATCTCCGGCGCGTCAACGGCCCGTAGCGCGTAACCGTCCATGGCCGAAGCATCGAAGGGCGGCTGGGTGAGGTGGGCGACGACATCTCGGGCCAGAATACGGCCATCTGCCTGCGCAAGCGGCACCATCTCGATCCGGACAACCGGCGTGGTGAGCGCCGAAAAACGCGCCTTTGCCTCGGATACGGGCAGCAGAGCCGGTTTCATGGTGCCTCGCGTTGCCAGTCGCCGGATTTGCCGCCGCTCTTGGTCAGAAGTTTTATGCCGCCGATTTCCATGCCCTTGTCGGCGGCCTTGGCCATGTCATAGATCGTCAGGCAGGCAACCGACACGGCGGTCAGTGCTTCCATCTCGACGCCAGTCTTTCCCGAAAGTTTTGCTGTGGCGGTGACGCGCAGGCCGGGCAGGGCGTCATCTTCCTCGATTTCGACCGAAACCTTGGTCAGCATCAGCGGATGGCAGAGCGGGATGAGATCCGACGTTTTCTTGGCGGCCATGATGCCTGCCAGACGCGCCGTGCCGATCACGTCGCCCTTCTTGGCGTTACCCTCGCGGATCAGCGCCAGGGTTTCCGGCAGCATGCGCACAAAACCCTCGGCCGTCGCAATGCGGGTCGTCTCCGCCTTGTCGCCGACATCGACCATATGGGCTTCACCGGCGGCATCGATATGGGTGAGTTTTCGGTCGCTCTCGGTCATCTCTGGGCGGCCGCAGTAACAGCATCGCCTTTCAGCAGCAGCCGTGTGGCGGCGGTCACGTCGTCCTTGCGCATCAGGCTTTCGCCGACGAGGAAGGTCGAAATGTTCGAGTTCTGCAGGCGCAGGCAATCCTCATGCGTGAAGATGCCGCTTTCACCGACCAGCAGACGATCGCCCGATACCATCGAGGCCAGACGCTCGCTGACATCGAGGTTGACCTCGAATGTGCGAAGGTTGCGGTTGTTGACGCCGATCATCGGAGACGCAAGTTTCAGCGCCCGCTCCATCTCGGCCTCGTCATGCACCTCGATCAGAACATCCATGCCGAGCAAAAAGGCGGTGTCCTCAAGCGCGCGGGCTTCGTCGTCGGAGAGCGACGCCATGATGATCAGGATGCAATCGCCGCCCCAGGCGCGCGCCTCATGCACCTGATAGGGCTCGAACAGAAAATCCTTGCGCAAAGCCGGCAGCGCGCAGGCATCGCGGGCAGCCCCCAGAAACTCGGGCGCACCCTGAAAGCTCGGGCCATCGGTCAGCACGGAGAGGCAGGCGGCACCACCGGCTTCATAAGCCTTGGCCAGTGCCGGCGGATAGAAATCCGGGCGGATCAGGCCTTTCGAGGGGCTGGCCTTCTTGATTTCGGCGATCAGGCCAAATTCGCCGGCATCACGCTTCGCGATAAGTGCCTTGTAGAAACCGCGCGGAGCGGAAACGTCCCTGGCCATCGCCTTCAAGTCTTCGAGCGAGGTTTTTGCCTTGGCAGCAGCGATTTCCTCGCGCTTGTAGGCTTCGATCTTGCGCAGGATGTCGGTCATGCGCCGGTTCCTTCCTTGTCGGTATTCTCGTTGGAAACGGCAATCAGGCGGTCGAGCACGGCCGTGGCCTTGCCGCTGTCGAGCGATTCGGAGGCGACTGCCATGCCGTCCATGACATTGTCCGCCTTGCCGGCGATAACGAGTGCCGCGGCTGCATTGCAGAGCGCGATGTCGCGATAGGCATTGCGGGCGCCGGCGAGAACATCGCGCAGGGCAGCCGCGTTGACCACACCATCGCCACCCTTGAGGTCATCGATGACGGCGCGTGAAACACCAAAATCTTCCGGTGTCAGCTCGAAGCTGCGGATCGAACCATTTTCCAGCGCCACGACCTGCGTCGTGCCCGTGGTGGTGATTTCGTCCATGCCGTCGCCATAAACGACCCAGACCCGTTCCGAGCCGAGATCGCGCAGCACTTCAGCAATCGGCAGCAGCCATTGCGGGGCAAACACGCCGAGCAACTGACGTTTGGCACCGGCCGGATTGGATAGCGGACCCAGCAGGTTGAAGATCGTCCGGGTGCCGAGTTCGACGCGGCTGGCGGTGACATGCCGCATGGCGGCATGGTGCTTTTGCGCGAACATGAAGCCGATGCCGGCTTCCGAAATGCAGCGGCCGATCAGGTCCGGCCCGATGTCGAGATTGACGCCAAGCGTGCTCAGCGCATCCGCCGTGCCGGATTTCGAACTCTGGGCGCGGTTGCCGTGTTTGGCAACTGGAACGCCGGCCCCTGCCGTTATGATCGAGGCAAGCGTCGAGATGTTGTAGGTGCCGATGCCGTCACCACCGGTCCCGACGATGTCGACGGCGTCGGACGGTGCCGAAACCGGCACCATCTTGGCCCGCATGGTCGAAACGGCGCCGGCAATCTCGTCGACGGTTTCGCCGCGCACCCGCAGCGCCATCAGAAAACCGCCGATCTGCGATGGCGTGGCTTCGCCCGACATCAGGATGTTGAAGGCTTCCAGGGCTTCCGGCCGGCTCAGGCTCTCGCCGTTGGCAACCTTGGCGATGAACGGTTTCAGAACCGGCATGTCATCTCTCCTCGGTCCACGTTCAACGCATCGTTGCCAGAGCCTGCTCGGCGGCAGTCTGGTTGATCTGCACGCCAAAATCCTGTTGCAGGCGGGTCACCATCTGGTCGAGCATATCGTCACCAGCGGCACGGGCCATCTGCTGCACCTGCTGATCGTCGGCGCCACCGCCGGAGGCCGGCTGGTGTTCGACGCTGGTAACCTTCATCAGAAGGCGGCTTTCATTGTCGGCGGCAAGCGCGCTGGCGGTCGAATCGACCGGGCCGGCAAAGGCGGCCTGCACGGTCGGCTGGCCGAAGACGGCATCGGTGCTGGCGCGGCGCAGGCCCTGCTTGTTCTCGACGGTGATGCCGATCTCGCTGGCGATCGTTGCAAGCGGCTCGCCGCTGTCGATACGCTTCTTGTATTCGTCGGCCTTGGCGGCAAGCGCAGCCTTCTGCTGTTCGCTGGTCCAGTCGGCCACAGCCTTTTCGCGCACTTCCGCCAGCGGGCGATCACGCTCGGCAATCACGTCATCGACGTTGAACCATACGTAACCGGTATTGCCTAGATTGACCGGCAGGGTGTCCGCACCGATTTCCGCGCGAAAAGCTTCCGGCAGGAAATTGTCGGACTGGGGCAGGGTGGCAACGCGGTTGCCGCTTTCGTCATTGCCGCTCTGGTCAATGGTGACTGTCGCGGTCTTGAGTTTCAGCTCGTTAGCGGCTTCCTGCAGGGTGGCGCCGGTGCCGCGCAGGTCGTCGAAACGGTCATGCGTTGCGGTGAGGCTGCGCGAGGCGGCCGACAGCGCCAACTGGCCACGGATCTCTTCCTTGACCTCGTCAAAGGTCTTGGTGGTGGCGGGCTTGACGTTGCTGACGCGCAGGATGACAGCGCCAAACGTGCCCTGAATGGCCGGGCTGGTGCCGCCGGTGACCGGCAGCGCAAAGGCGGCAGCGCCAACCTTCGGGTCCGGCACCTGTTCCTTGGTGAACTCGCCGAGCAGAACGTCGCCTTCAGTCTTGCCCTGATCCTTCACCAGCTGGTCGAAGGTGACGGCACGCGAGGCAAGCTGGCCGGCGGCCGCATCGGCCATTTCCTTGGATGGGAAGGTCAGCTGTTCGATCGAGCGGGTTTCCGGCGTGCCGAATGAGTCCTTGCGGCGGTCGTAATCGGCCTGCACCTGTTCATCGGTAATCGAGGTCGGGTCGGCCACGTCGGACGGCTGCAGCGTCACATAGGTGACCTTGCGGTATTCCGGAGCGCGGTAACGCGCCTTTGCGCCTTCGAACCATGCGGCCAGAACGTCGTCTGCCGGCGCCTTGACCGGCGGAATGTTGGCATAGGAAAGGATCAGGTAATCGACCGCACGTGCCTCGTCGGCATACTGGCGCAGCGCATCGACCATGACGGCCGGCGGCGTGAACCCATCCGAAACGGCGTCGACGATCTGGCTGCGGACAGCGATCTTCTTGCGCTCCTTGATATATTCGTTCTCGTCGAGGCCGGCAGCCTGCAGACGCGAAGAAAACATCTGGCGGTCGAACTGGCCGTTGCTGTTCTTGAAGGCCGGGTCGTCGGCAACAAGAAGGGCGAGGCGGTCGTCCGACAGGCCGAGGCGCATGTCCGAAGCCAGCTGATCGAGTGCGGCGCCGGCTGCGAGCTGGCTGAATACCTGCTGGTCTATGCCGAAGGCGCGAGCCTGCTCCGCCGTCAGATGCGTGCCGAACTGGCGGCTGAGCTGCGACAGCTGGCGCTGCATGGCGAGGCGATATTCCTGCGGCGTGACGCTCTGGTCGCCCACCGTCATCACCGAGTTGCCGCCGGCCGGCGCCATGATAGAGGCCGAAACACCCCAGATGCCAAATGACACGCCGAGCAGCATAAGAAGCGCTTTGGCAACCCAGGAGCGGGAGGCTGTTCTGAGGGAATCGAGCATGGACTACATCACCTTGCGAATATTGTGCGCCGCCCTTTGAAGCCGGCCAGCGTCATTGAGAGATTGTCTCTAGAACAAACCGCTGCGGAAATGAAGGGATTGCGTGCAAAAGCGATGCACAGGTGTGTTATGCGGCCGAGCCATTCGATGCAGCACTGTCTGAACTGCCTTTTCGAGCCCGAAAAGCCGCTTCCGTGACCAGCGAGAACGGCAGGCCGATCGCCAGCGGAATCAGGAAATAGATCACCCGGAACGCCACCAGCGCGCCGATCGAAGCCTGATCGCCCATCACATGGCGCACGGTGACTTCCAGCACGCCAAGCCCGCCCGGCGCATGGGTGATGAGGATCGCGACATTGGCGAGCACGAAGGCGGTTGCCGCCTTCAGGTAACTGACGTCTGCCGAAGCCGCCATCACCTCGCGCAGACAGGCGGACACAAGCGCGAAATTGATCGTGCCGACGACGATCTGCATGACGGCGATGCGCCATGTCGGCATGCCAAACGTCCATTTCCAGATCTTCAGTGGTGCCCGAACTGTTGCAGCCAGGACGACATAGAGCAGGGATGCCAGCAACAGGCCGATGCCGATCGCCACCACCATGGTCTCGCTGAGGCGCAGCACGCCCGCCGTATCTGCCGGGTTGAGGATCATCACCACGCCGCCCAGAACTGCGAGCCCCAGCCCGACTGTGACGCCGGACAGAAGCACGATCTTTGCAACGGCCTCGGCATCCAGTCCCCAATGAGCGTAATAACGATAACGGATGGCGCCGCTGCTTAAGCCCGCCAGACCGACGCTCTGGCCGATCGACAGCGCCAGGAAGGAGGCAAGGGCGATTTTCGGGTAGCCGAGGCGGCCGCCGACATAAAGTACGCCGGCCCAGTCGAAAAATGTCAGAAACAGATAGGAACCGGCGGCATAAATCAGCGCCATTGCCAGATTGGCTGTCGGAATGGCCTGCACGGACTGGACGATGTCGGCAAGACTATACTGGCTGAGACCGGCATAAAGCAGATAACCGGCAAGGCCAAAGCCGACAATAATCATGGCCCATGCGAGAACCTGTTTTCCGCTCACGCTGCCACCTCCGTGGTCCGGCAAATGCGACTTGATTCGCACGGGCACGGCTCTCGATGGCGATGTGAAACTGGGGCAGTTGAAGCGATAAGCCGGGCGAAAAAGGTCGCCATATATATTTCTCCAGGAAGGAGACCGCTCAACGGCGGTTTGCCGTTTTTGTTCCATGATTGGGGCGTAGTTCGCCAGACGGGAGTGATGCCTGGAGAGATGCCACGAACGATGCCGGGAAATGTGCATCGTTCAGCGTGCGTTAATCAGAATATGTGCATCTTATCAAAATATCGCAGGGTTTCCGGTTTTCGAAACCGCGACTGGAACAGGACGTGTGCAATGAACAAGACAATTCGCGTCGCAATCATTCTGGCCCTTTCGGCCGGCAGCATTCTGGCGCAGACCGCGCCTGCCAGCGCCCAGTGGCGCGATGATGGTCCGCGCCGCTGGGATGACCGCCGTGGCCCGCCGCCACCACCGCCACGTCGCCATCGTGACAATACCGGCCGCATCATTGCCGGCGGTGTCGCGGCAGGCGTCATCGGCGGCCTGATCGGCGGCGCACTCGCCAACGGCAACAATGGCGGTCCGCGTTACATCGAGGAAGCCCCGCCGCCGCCACGTTGCTGGTATGAAGATCGCCGCGTCGGCAACGCCTATGACGGCGGCTGGCATATGGAAAGCGTGCGCGTCTGCAACTGAGTGCATGTTACTGTAAATATTGAACGCAGCCGGCTTTGTCAGCCGGCTGTTTTCGTTTGTGCTTCATGGAAATGGCGAGTGCCCCAGAGCGTCACCGTGCTCTACGCGGCTGACACTATCAAGATATCAGCACGCCGACGTGACAACTTGTGAAACCTTTGGCTTCATCCGCCGTTGAAGCCGCCATGGATAAATCAGAGCTCAAGCCGCACCAGGCAGACGTCATCGATCCCCATGCTTCTGGAAAGGAGCATCCGAGGGAAGAGCAGGGGGAGGCCGAGCTACCACCTCCGCCGGATATCAGCGAGACCGATACCGGCATGACGCCGGAAGACATTGAGCGCGCCCGCAGAAAATACCTGCTCCGCCGCTTCTGGATCAGTGCGCGCGGGTATTGGAGCCGTCGCGGCGACGGCATTGCCTGGCCCTTCTCGTTGGGTTTGTTGGCTTTGATCTGCATAAATGTCGGTTTTCAATACGGTATCAACGTCTGGAACCGTGGCCTGTTCGACGCCATCGAACAGCGTGACGCGCCGACAGTCTACTATCTCGGTGCATTGTTCCCGCCACTGGTTCTTGGAAGTGTCGGCATTGTCACATCCCAGGTTTATGTACGGATGTTGATCCAACGTCGCTGGCGCTCCTGGCTGACGAAATCGACGATTGCGCGCTGGCTTGCCAATGGCCGCTATTACCAGTTGAACCTGATCGACGGTGATCACCAGAATCCGGAGGCACGCCTCTCGGAAGACATGCGGATCGCCACAGAGGCCCCGGTTGATTTCGTTGCGGGCGTTGTCGCAGCCTTCCTGTCCGCATCAACTTTCATCGCCGTATTGTGGACGATAGGTGGAGCGCTTACGGTTTCGTTTGGTGGCTCCGAAATCACCATTCCGGGTTTCCTTGTTGTGGCCGCGGTCCTCTATGCGGTCATCACCTCGACGTCCATCGCGTTTATCGGACGCAGGTTCGTGCAGGTGTCGGAAGTGAAGAACCAGCTTGAGGCGGAGTTTCGATACACGCTGACGCGCGTGCGTGAAAACGGTGAAAGCATCGCGCTTCTCGGTGGGGAGGAGGAGGAGCGCAATGATCTCGACAGGAGATTTGGCGCGGTGCGCCAGCAATGGCGAAAGCTGGCCAGCCAGTACATGCGCACGACACTCGTTTCGCACACGTCCCTGCTGGTTGCGCCTATTGTCCCTGTCCTGCTTTGCGTGCCGAAATTTCTCGATGGCAGCATGTCGCTGGGGCAGGTGATGCAGGCGGCATCCGCCTTCACGATCGTGCAGGGGGCTTTCGGATGGCTGGTCGACAACTATCCGCGTCTGGCGGACTGGAACGCTTGCGCCCGCCGCGTCGCGTCTTTGATGATGTCACTCGACGGACTTGAGCGGGCAGAACAAAGTGACACGCTTGGGCGCATTGCCCGCGGAAACACCGAGGGCGAAACAATGCTCACGCTGCGTGACCTCTCGGTCAAGCTTGGCGATGGCACTGCCGTCGTCAAGGAAACGCATGTCGAGATCGAGCCCGGTGAACGCGTTCTCGTTGCCGGCGAGTCCGGTTCGGGAAAGAGCACGCTGGTGCGGGCGATCGCAGGACTGTGGCCATGGGGCAGTGGCAGTGTCAATTTCCACCCCGAGAGCCGATTGTTCATGCTGCCGCAAAAGCCATACATTCCAACCGGCACACTTCGTCGTGCGGTATCCTATCCACAGTCGGCGGATGTCTGGAGTTTCGAAGATATCGCCGCCGCCCTTGAGAAAGTGGGCTTGGGTCACCTCGTGGACAAGATCGAAGACGATGCGCCGTGGGATCAGACATTGTCCGGCGGCGAGAAGCAGCGGCTCACATTCGCGCGGCTTCTGCTGCACAATCCCGACATTATCGTCATGGATGAAGCGACTGCCGCACTCGACGAAAAGAGCCAGGACCGCATGATGGAGATCGTTACCGAGGAACTGCCCAAGGCAACGATCGTCAGCGTGGCCCACCGTCCAGAACTGGAAGCATTCCACAGCCGCAAGATTACCCTGGAGCGCCGTGACGGTGGCGCGCGGCTGGTCAGCGATGTCGATCTTGTCCCTTACAAAAGCCGATCGCGCTCGCTGCTGCAACGGGTGGTCAAGCGCACGCCATGGCCGAGGGCGGGTTCAACCTCGAAATGACGGCTATGGCATCAGTCAGCAGATGGTGGAGGCGCCGACGATCGGCGAGGTGATCTGCGTATAGCATCGGGACATGCCAAAATCTCCAAAGTGAAGCCATTGAAATTACTGGCATGTCGCACTTGGAAATAGAATGTGCCCGTGTGAATTCATGCTGAAGTGTGACTTGCGGGCCTGATCAAGCTAACCGGCATAGCGCATCTGGGCGAGCAGTTTCTTGCGAAAGACCTCTGCCGGCGTTCGATAGCCGAGGCATTTGCGTGGCGTTCCGTGTCTGTTGCAGATCTCAATCAGGTCGGCGTCGGTCACGGACAGCGGATCGACCTCTCTCGAAAGCCATTTTCGCGCTCGTCGGTTTGTGTTTTCGACGGTGCCTTTTTGCCAGGGCGATTGCGGGTCGCAGAACCATGTCTGTGTGCCTATGCTGGCCTGCAGATAAGGCCAGTCGGTAAACTCCGTGCCGCGATCGAAGGTGATGGAGCGACGCGCAAGATGGGGCAGGGCCTGCAACGCCTGAACGAGGCCATCCATGACCGGCCGGGATTGCCGATCATTGTTGCGCAGGAAAATGGCGAAACGACTCACGCGCTCGACGAGCGACGTCACATTGGCTTTCCCAAACTTCTTTCGAAACTGGATGAGATCGCATTCCCAGTGCCCGAACTGCTTCCGGGAAGCGACAGTGTCGGGGCGGCGCAAAATGTTGAGTTCTGGGCTAAACCGTTGACCATGCTTGCGTCTGGCATGGCATGGCGTGGTCGGCGTCGGGCGCGATGCTCGGGCAAATGTCGCCACAACTTGATCGCCTGACCATCGGCCGAATACGCGAACTTGTAGATC
>NZ_SLYW01000003.1 GCF_004343585.1 Neorhizobium sp. JUb45
TCCACGGCACCAAGGTCAGCGACATCGTCGCCGAGGCAGGGTTGAGCCAACCGTCTTTCTATCTTTATTTCGATTCCAAGGAGTCGACTTATGAGACCCTGGTAGAGGAGTTCCGGGAGAGTCTGCGGTTCGTTACGCTATCAAACCTGATCGCCCCCGATACTCAGAAGGCCGAGCTTGAAGAGCGGGTTGCGGTAAGTTTTCGGAGGTTTCTGGATTTTATGGCCAGCGATCGCTCCTTGACGGAGATCGGCTTTTTCCATCCTCCAGGCTGCTCGGTGACGAAACAGCAGATGGTCGACTGGGTTGCTGACAATATCCGAAAGGAGCAAGTCCACAGAATCTTCCGCAAGGACATCACCGCCGAAGAAATCGCCAAACTGTTGGTCGGCATTCTCGATCAGTTCGGCCGGATTGATGCCGATGAAGCAGAACGGCAGCGGCTGGCGGATGTTTGCGGCAAGCTCTTCTGTTCAGGGGCTGGCTCCTGAGCGGACGACCGAGATCCCGCTCCGCTGGCCACGCGTCGCGCCCGCAGGGCTATCAGCCTGCCGACATCTCCAATCTTGCCGCCGCCGTGGCTGCGTCGCCATTGTCGAGCGGATTTGGCAGCCCGAGTTCGTTTGTCAGCCATGCGCAGAATTGGCGCACTGAGCGTCTCGACTTGCTGCTGGACGGCACCACGAGATAGTGACCGTGATACTGGATATCGCTCGACTTGCCCTGCAAGAGCGCAACAAGTTGACCGCTTTCGAGCTCTCGCTCAACGAGCCGAAGCGATTCCAGCGCAACCCCGAGACCGTTAACGGCTGCAGAAATCGACATGTAGCTGCGTTCGAACCTGAAGCTTCTTCTGGCCGGTCCGCTGAGGCCGTTTGCGGCAAACCAATCCTCCCATTGAACGCGCTTCAGTTCGCTGTCTATGAGGTCGTAATCGAGAAGATCTGATACCAACCGGATGCGGCTTGCGATTTCCGGCGTACAAAGCGGACAGACAGTTTCGAGGCCAAGCGGAATGCTGATCAGGCCCTCGCCCTTCGGTGGCCCGTAAGAAATATCGATATCCATATCGTCGCCATGAAACCGGTAGGATAGCGACGATGACGATAACCGGATCTCCAGTTCAGGCAGGTCTTTTGCAAGCCGCGTCAACCGCGGTGTCAGCCATTGAGCCGCCATTCCCGGCGCGCAATGCAGCCGCAAAAGATTGGATGCACGTCCGTCGGCCAGTTCCATCCCTTCGCGCAGGTCGTCAAACGCACGGCCGACACGGGAATACAGCGATTGCCCGGTTGATGTCAGTTCTATTACCCGCCCGTGACGCTCGAAGAGGGCCGATCCGATCAGGTCCTCGAGCTTGCGGATGGCGTGGCTGACAGCGGAGGCGGAGATCGACAGCTCCTCCGCCGCCACTCGAAACGAACGGTTGCGCGCAACCGCCTCGAACGTTTGCAAAGAGGACACGGGAAGAATTGACATCAATCAGGCCTGAATGGCATTCACGTCCAGATGCAATAATGCCATTTGAAGTTCAATTCAATCGACCGCTCCTGAGACTGCCCGGTTCTCACCATCCGAGCTAACGGAGTGCGACGACTGTATCCGCGGCGACGTTTCGCAGCAGGATCGCGGGCGGCGGCGCAGCTGGAACAATTGCAATTCCGCTGTGGCAATCCGCCGCCGGCGGCAACATCAGGCACGGAAAAAAAACGAATACCCGTCATGATCCCGTGCCTTTCAGATCAGAACAGGACGGGTTCGTCGCCGTCCGGCTGTGCATAGCGGTTGATTTCCATGCCGCAGCTGACTTCGACGAACTTCGGGGCGTTCCATTTCATGTCAATGTCTCCTGTTTTGGCTGTCCCTCGCTTGCGCCGAGGGCAGGCTCGGACAATTGAAGGACATTTTGACACAGGTCCAGTAGCGCACCGATTGGCGAAACGCATTTTAGCAGGACTACACACTCGTGAAGAAATACTAACAGCCGTATGGTCGTCTTTTCTTTGACAGATTGTCGCAGGCAAAATAGGCAAAGCCAAGCTTGGGCCCGAGCTTTAAATTTTTATCAAGCTACGGAAGTCATTATGACACTCACTCGGAACGCCGCATTTGCGGACGGGCCCGCTGCCGCGCGTCGTGGCGGCGCCTGGCGCATTGCCGCGATACTTCTCTCGATCGTTCTCGCACTGTTCGGCATCGTGCTGTTCGGCGGCGGACTTTGGCTGATCTGGCTCGGTGGAAGCTGGTATTATGGCTTGGCAGGCGCTGGCCTGCTTGCGACGGCCTACCTCGTGCTGCAGCAGCGCATGGCCGCGCTGAAGCTCTATCTTGTCGTCTGGGTCCTGACCCTCATCTGGGCATTCTGGGAAGTAGGCTTTAACTTCTGGGCTCAGATCCCGCGCCTTGTCGCACCGACTGTCGTTCTGGTGTTGCTTCTCGCAATCCTCCCAGCCCTGCGTCCCCGCCGAACCTAAGGAACTTCCCATGACGAACTTACTCCGCGTCAGCCTCGCGGCTGCGATGGCGACGGCATTGGCAGGCACGGCGCTTGCCCAGGAAACGGCTGTAAAGCCGGCAGCACCCCAGCCGCCAGTCGGTGCCGATTGGCCGTTCTACGGCGGCGACGAGAACGCCAGCCGCTACAGCCCCCTCTCCCAGATCACACCGGAAAACGTCGGCAAGCTCGAGCGCGCCTTCGTTCTGCATACCGGTGACGTTCCAAGCCCCAAGGCCCGTTACTCGCCCGAGACGACGCCGCTCAAGATTGGCCGTTCGCTTATCATGTGCTCGGCCAAGAACATTCTGGTTTCCGCCGATGCGGCGACGGGCAAGGAAAACTGGCGTTATGATCCGGGCGTTCCGGATGCGGCTATCCCGCACGCCGCCGCCTGCCGCGGCATTGCCACCTATACCGCGCCGGAGCTTGCCGAAGACGCCGCCTGCAAGACGCGCGTCATCGAAGCGACACTCGATGCCCGCCTGATCGCGGTCGATCTGAAGACCGGTCAGCCTTGCCAGGATTTCGGCACCGGCGGCCAGGTCGATCTGTGGAACGGTATCGGCAAGCGCGTACCCGGCTGGTATGCAGTGACCGCGCCGCCGACCGTCGTGCGTGGCGTCGTCGTCACCGGTGCACAGGTCAAGGACGGCCAGGATGAAGATGCGCCATCGGGCGTCATGCGTGGCTTCAATGCCGTCACCGGCCAGCTTGCATGGGCCTGGGACATGGGCAACCCGGCAAACAAGAATGGTCCTGCCGAAGGCGAGACCTATACGCGTGGCACGCCGAACAACTGGGCGGCTGGCGTCGCCGATGAGAAACTCGGCTATGTTTACATCCCGACGGGCAATTCCTCGATCGACTATTACGGATCGAACCGCAAGGATTACGAAAACGAATTCTCCACCTCGCTTGTCGCACTCAATGCGGCCACCGGCGATGTCGTATGGCACTTCCAGACCATCCACCACGATGTCTGGGACTACGACCTCGGCAGCCAAGGCACACTGATTGACTTCCCCGGCGCGGACGGAAAGCCGGTTCCGGCCATCCTCCTGCCGACCAAGCAGGGCGATATCTATATTCTTGACCGTGCGACCGGCAAGCCGCTCATTCCGATCGGTGAAGCCAAGGGCCAGAAGGGCGGATCCGTAGAACCGGATTACATTGCAGACAGCCAGCCGACTTCGCTTTGGCATACGCTGCGCAAGGAGCCGCTGGTCGAATCGGACATGTGGGGTTTCACGCCGATCGACCAGATGATGTGCCGCATCCAGTTCCGCAGCGCCAATTACGAAGGCTACCTGACGCCGCCTTCGGCCGACAAGCCATGGATCCAGTATCCCGGCTACAACGGCGGCTCCGACTGGGGTTCGGTTGCCATCGACCCGGTCAACGGCGTCCTCATCGCCAACTACAACGACATCCCGAACCTCAACCAGCTCATCGAACGTCCGGAAGCAGATAAGATGGGCGTACGCCCGATCTATGCGCCAAAGACCGATGCGCCGGCACCGAAGTCGACCGGCGGCGAAGGCGGCGCGTCGATCTATCCGCAGATCAACGCGCCCTATGCGATCAAGGTCAATTCGGGATGGCGTAACTGGGGCACCGGCGTTCCCTGCTCGGCACCTCCTTACGGCGGCATCCGCGCCGTCGACATGAAGACCGGCGAGACCCTGTGGGATGAACCGCTGGGCACCGCCCGCCGCAACGGTCCGTTCGGTATTCCGTCCTACCTGCCGTTCACGATCGGCCTGCCGAACAATGGTGGCTCCGTCATCACCGCAGGCGGCCTGATCTTCATCGGTGCGGCCACGGACAATCTGTTCCGCGCCATCGACGTGAAGACGGGTGAAGTTCTCTGGCAGGACGTTCTTCCCGCCGGCGGCCAGGCAAACCCGATCACCTATGAGGTGGACGGCCAGCAGTATGTGCTGATCGCAGCATCGGGTCATGCCTTCATGGAAACCGGTCGCGGCGACGCACTCGTGGCTTACCGACTGCCCAAATAAGATTGCAAAGGGGCCGGGCCATCCGGCCCCTTTGTCTTGTCAGGACCGACAGAAAACCTCGCAATCGGATTGCGAGAGTTGGCCGGCGATCAAGAACTTCCTTGGCCGGCGCCGCAATAGACCTGTTTTATGGGTGACATCACATGTACAGACTTCGGTTTTGTCAAACCTGCAAAAGCCCATGAAGTCACTGAACCTGAACGCTACACAATATTTCGAGGCTGTCGCCCGCCTTGGCGGCGTCACACGCGCGGCCGAGGAATTGCAGGTTTCCCCGTCAGCGGTGAGCCAGCAGATCAGGCTTCTGGAGCAGCAACTGGGCGTGAAGCTTTTCACGCGCTCCAAACAGGTCCTGTCGCTGACCATCGACGGGGAACGTCTCTACCAGACGACCACGCGCGCGCTGCAATCGATCAAGGATGTGCATGGCGCGATCGTGCGTCAGCGTGAAAATCTCGGCCTCAGCATCCGCGTCAGCCCATCAGTTGGCGAAAAATGGCTGGCGCCCCGGCTCGCCTCGTTCGTCGACAGCCACCCCGACTGGCATATCCGTGTCGACGGCACGCCGAACTTTACCGATTTTGCCAACGAGATCGTCGATCTCGATATCCGCTATGGCCGCGGCAATTGGGACGGTGTCCATGTGGAGCATTTGCTGACGGATTACGTGGTTCCGATGTGTTCACCGGCATACCGGGACAGACTGGCGAAAATCTCATCGGATCCGATCGTCCAGCTTCAGAATGCAAGGCTTGTCGACAGTATCAAGGCCTATGTGCGCTGGGATCAGTGGCTGGAATTCAACCCGATCGAACATGTCGCAATGGCCTATTCGTACCATCTGGAGCGGTCGTCGATGTCCATCGAGGTCGGCAGGCAGGGCGGCGGCCTCATCCTGGAAAGCGCGACCCTTGCCCATGAAGAATTGAAACGCGGAGACCTCGTTCCGCTGTCAGCCGTGTTCTCCGCCATTCCGGTACGTGCCTACTGGATCGTCTGCCCCAGCCGCCACCTGTCGCGCCGGCCCGTGCGAACATTCATAGACTGGCTCTCAGCAGAAGCGCTGGTTCAGCAGGATGAGGTGAAGACGCTGCTGTGCTCAGCGGGCATCTCGATCCAGGCGCCTGATGTGCACAAGGCCTGATCCGTATCGCGGAGGATGCTGGGAGCTTTCAGGCTTCAACAGGAGAGGAATCGAAATCCAACCCGATTGCAGCAGCTGATCCAATGGCAAGGCTGCTGGTTGCCGCTCTCGAACTCATTTCCAACAGGCCATGGCAATGTCGCATCGTCGGCAGTGACGGTATGCGCCGGACATCGGCGGATGCCTGCGGAAACAGATCGACCATGTGGGCCTTGCCTGCCTGATCGTCGTGACCGGTGACGTGGAGGACATTGGCGCTGAATACCACCATGGGATATTCTTGTTTTATCTGACACTGAGTAATTTACACCAAAGGAATTAGTCGATCCGAACCAAGTAACGCTTTGTTTTCTTGGAAATTCCATTGCTTAAATGAATTTTTTAACGCTAAAACAGCAACAATTCACACTCACTTAATTATGCAAGCTTCCGATAAATTAAGCGGAACATGAAAGACTGAGGGCTCTTCGGAGGGATATGAAATCACTCTGCGCATGAATATGAAATTGAATATCAGACAGCGTGCCCAGGTATGATCAATTCGATCCTGACCCTCTTTCGCGTGAGGGGTGACGATCCCACCCTTGCAGTCGCCCAAAAAGCGGCGCTCTCCAAGCAGATCCCGCTCATGTATTTTATCCTTCTGGTAAATACATGGGGCGTGGCCATCACGCATATGCACGTTGCTCCGGCTTTCCTGACGATTGCCGTTCCCACGTTGATGACTGTCGTTTGCAGCATGCGGCTTCTTCAGTGGTGGTATCGAGCTGGCCGCACGGAAACGGATCCGACAAGGGCCATCGCCGATCTGCGTCGGACAAACCGGATTGCCTGGGTGCTTGCAGCCGTATTCGCCACTTGGGGCGTAGCGCTTGCACCTTACGGCGACAGTTTCATGCAAAGCCATGTGGCGTTCTATATGGGCATCACGGTCATTGGCTGCATTTTCTGTCTGACCCACCTCCTGTCTGCCGCGATCGCCGTCACTCTCGTCGTCAACATCGTGTTCATCGCCTATTTCGGGATGACCGGGAATGACATTTTCATCGCGATGGCCGTCGATGTCGGTCTCGTTTCGCTGGCGATGCTGATGGTCCTGTGGGTGCAATATCGGGATTTCACCAACCTGATTGTCTCTCGCAGGGAACTGGAGATGAAAAAGAATGCGCTGGAAAAGCGCGAACTGGATCTGATCGAGGAACAGAAGCAGACGCAGGCTCTGAGCGACGAGAACAAGAAGCTGGCCAATGTCGACAGCCTGACAAGCCTTGCAAACCGTCGGTTTTTCTTTGGCAAACTGGATGAAGCGATTGCCGCCAGCCAAGCGCAGGATGATCCTATCCATGTCGGCATCATCGATCTGGACGGTTTTAAGCCGGTCAATGATGCCTACGGGCATCGGATCGGCGACGAACTCCTGGTTCAGCTGGCTTTTCGCCTTTCGCATATCTGCCGCGGCAAGGCACTTGTGGCCCGCCTCGGCGGCGACGAATTTGCATTTTTACTCTTGGCAAAAAATCACGCCGCGGCTCAGGAACTTGCCGAGGAGATCTGTGAAGCCTGCCGGGAACCGTTTTCGATTGCCAATATAATCGTTCAGATCGGCGCCTCCGTCGGCATTGCAAGCAGCGACCTTTGTGACGATGCTGCAAATCATCTGTATGAGCATGCTGACTTTGCCCTTTATCAGGCAAAACGCGACGCTCCGGGCACTGCCGTCGCATTTTCAGATGAACATCACCGTAGCCTGTCGCGGGTCATGATCATCGAGCAGGCATTGCGTGATAGGTCCATCGATCGTGACATCGCACTGAACTTCCAGCCGATTTTCGACATTCAGCAGCAGTCGGTCACGGCGTTCGAAGCGCTGGCCCGGTGGCAGCACCCCGTGCTTGGCTTTGTATCTCCGGCGGAATTCATTCCAGCGGCAGAACGGCTGGGATACATCAACCATCTCAGTCGTCTGCTTCTCACGAAAGCCCTGCATGAAGCACAGACATGGCCAGACAATATCCGGCTTTCGTTCAATCTCTCGGCCAGAGATCTTTCCTCCAGCGAACACGCCATGCGCCTTCTGGCGATCATCGGCAATAGCGGCATCACACCTACTCGCATCGATCTGGAAATTACCGAAACTGCGATTTTGACAGATCTCATGCGCGCCCAAACGGTTGCGCAGGCATTCATATCGGCAGGTGTCGGCGTGTCTCTGGATGACTTTGGCACCGGATATTCCAGCCTGACGCATCTTCATTCGATGCCGCTGACGAAAATCAAGATCGACCGCAGCTTTGTCACCGGCATCGACCGTGACCCTGCAAGCGCGAAAATCGTCAAATCTCTCATCAGGATGGCGGATGATTTAAATCTCGAATGTATCATCGAGGGTGTCGAAACTGCCGGGGAGATGGATCAGGTTCGTGAACTCGGCGGACGTTTTGTGCAAGGCTACCACATCTCGAAACCGCTCGGCGCAGCAGACGCCCGCAAGCTGGTGCTTGCAACCGGACAATCAAATCATGCCGCAGCACGGTAATGGGCTATCCGGCTATTGGCCACCGTAGATCAATCCACATGATTTACATCTCATCGGCAAACGAACGCATTGGTATTTACGTATTCTACAATGTTGATCGCTAATTTTGCCAAATGTCATTTCGTGGGGGGATGACAGCTCTGATGACAGCACCACGCACGTGCCGTCATCCATAATCAAGGCGCTTCAATGCTTCAGCAGGTCACTGACGACGTTTCCACACAAGGTGATATTGCGGCTTTCGAGCAAGCTATGGCACGCGTCGCGATTTCCGCCGACGGAACGATCTTGCGCACCAACATGCTGTTTCTGGCATTGTTCGATTACCGCGCCTGGGATCTTGCCGGACGCAACCGAAGCATATTCCTCCCTTCAGAGGCCGATCCGAAAACCGAAGATGCAATCCGCCAGGTGCTTGAGGACGGCATCGAATTAAGAGGCGATATCAGAGCTGTCCGGCGCGATGGGGCCGAGCTCATCGTGGAGGCCTTTTTCCATCCGGTAAAGGATGCGACCGGCAATGTGCAAGAGGTCGTCATCTTGATGCGCGACATTACCGAACAGGCGCGACGTTTGGCGGATGAAGGCGGTCAGATCGCCGCGATCAACACCTCGCAGGCGGTCATCCATTTCGCCCTTAACGGCACGGTCATCGATGCCAATCAGCGTTTTCTGCAGGCTATGGGATATAGCCTCGCCGATATCATCGGTCGTCATCACAGCATATTTGTCGATGAGGAAGAGGCCGCATCGGCAGAATATCAGAACTTCTGGCAGGCGCTCGGTGAAGGCCGTTACAATGCCGGAGAGTTTCGTCGGCTTGGCAAGGGTGGGCGCCCGGTCTGGCTGCGCGCCACCTACAGTCCTGTCCTTGATGGCGACGGCCAGCCTTTCAAGGTCGTCAAATACGCAACCGACGTGACAGCGGAAAAGCTCAACCATGCGGACTACGAAGGCCAGATTGCGGCCATTCACAAGTCCCAGAGCGTCGTCACCTTCGACATGGACGGCACGATCCTGGATGCGAACGATAATTTCCTGCAGGCCGTCGGCTACAGCATGGAAGAAATTTCCGGGCGCCACCACCGCATGTTCGTTGACCCCTCCTATGCCCATGGACTGGAATACGAAGTATTCTGGAGCGATCTGGCGGACGGGCGCCATCGGTCGGGTGAGTTCAGGCGTATCGGCAAATCGGGCCGCGATGTATGGTTGCAGGCGACCTACAATCCCGTATTTGATCAGTATGGCAATCCGTTCAAGGTCGTCAAATATGCAACGGTGATCACCCGCGAAAAATTGCGCCAAGCGGATCATCAGGGCCAGATTGCCGCCATGCACAAGTCGCAGAGCGTCATATCCTTTGCACTCGATGGCACGATCATCGACGCCAACGACAACTTTCTCACCCTCACCGGCTACCGTCTGTCCGAGGTCCGCGGCCAGCATCACCGGATGTTCGTACCGGCCGAAGAAAGAGACAGTGCCGACTATCAGGAATTCTGGCGCCGCCTTGGTGCCGGCGAGCACCAAAGCGGCGAGTTCAAACGCATCTGCCGCAATGGCGCCGAAGTCTGGCTGCAGGCCAGCTACAACCCGATCTTCGACATGAACGGCCGGGTGTTCAAGATCGTCAAGAATGCCGTCGACGTCACCGCAGAAAAGCTCCGTCAGGGCGACCACGAAGGCCAGATTGCGGCGATCAGCCGTTCGCAATGCGTCGTCACCTTCGATATGGACGGCATCGTACTCGACGCCAATGACAACTTTCTCGATGCGATGGGCTATGCACTCGACGAAATCGTCGGCCAGCATCACAGCATTCTGGTCGAGCCGAGCTTTGTCGAAAGCGAACAATATCGGCTGTTCTGGAAGAACCTGCGCGACGGGACCTTCCTCTCGTCCAAGTTCCGCCGGACCGGCAAGGATGGAAGAGAGGTCTGGATACAGGCCTCCTACAATCCGATCCTCGATCTCAACGGCAAGCCGTTCAAGATCGTCAAGATCGCCACCGACATCACCGCCGATGTGGCGCTTGCAGCTGATCTTTCGAAGGCACGGCAGGAAGTTCTGCATGACGGCCTGACGGGGTTGCCGAACCGCATGGGTCTTGCCGATTTCATGCGCAAGAGCCTTCAGGCGATCGACGCGAAACTCTCGCTTCTTTACCTCGACCTCGACCATTTCAAACCGATCAACGACACCTTTGGCCATCATGTCGGCGACCACGTGCTTCGCGAGATTGCGGCACGGCTGAAGCTGACGCTGGAGGCAGATCAGATCGTCGCGCGAGTCGGTGGGGACGAGTTCGTCGTCGCGGCGCCTGATCTTACCCGTGAAGAGGCTGCAGCGCTTGCAACCCGGCTTATCAGCGTGGTGAAGGATCCGATCCGCCACGACAGCAGCAGCCTGACCGTGGGGCTTTCCATCGGCATTGCCCAGGCCCCGCACGACGCGCGAACAGAGGATGAGCTTCTACGCTTTGCCGACGTCGCCCTCTATCGCTCGAAAGGCGGCCAGAAGGGCACGTACAGCTTCTTCTCCGATCCCGATGATCAGAGAAAGGAAGAGGATCGCCATCTCTCGCATGAGATGCAGTTCGGCATCAAAGCCAATCAGTTCCGGCTGTTCTTCCAGCCACGCTTCAGAGCGGATGATGGCGTTCTTGACGCTGTCGAAACCCAGGTCGAATGGGATCATCCGGAACGCGGCAACCTGACCGCCGAACACTTCCTTCCTCTGGCGGAAGTGAGCGGGCTTATCGTACCGCTGGGCGACTGGACATTGCGCACAGCCTGCAATGCGGCGCTGGACTGGCCGCTGATTACCGTGTCGGTCGCGGTTTCGCCGGTGCAGTTCATGAGCGGAGACCTCCCCCGCGCCGTCAAGCTGGCGCTGCGTGAAACCGGCCTGCCGGCAAACCGACTTGAGATCCGCGTGGACAAGAGCATCGGGTCCTTCGATATCCCCAATCTGCGAGCAGAACTCGAGGCACTCAAGAAAATCGGCGTTCGCATCGTCGTCGCAGGTCAGCTTGTCGGCGAGGACGCGACAAGCGGTCGCGAATCCTGGCCGGTGGACTACGTTCTCATCGACGACCGGACCAGGGCCAGCCTTGAGCGGCAAAAGCATGAGAGCCTGAAGGAAATCGCCAAGATCGAGGCGGCTCTCGATGTTGCCGATGGCGGCCACTCTTCGTCGGATGCCCGCAAGCGTCTGAGCCTGTGGCTTGATCGAAATGCGAAGCTGCATGCTTTCCTGTCGACGCCGCCGCGCTCGGCCGAAGATGTTCCGGCTCTGCTTCCGAAAAAATCTGCCTAAGGGACTGCAACTTCATGGCTTGCTGCACGCCGTAAAATCCGAGGCACAGCAAAGGCCTGCGGATGTTTATCGCAAGCTTTTTCTCTTCGGTGCGGGCACACATATCGAGCCAGATCAACGACGTCTCGCGCGCCGCTAATCCTTGATGACGAGCATTGGGGTTGCGGATTCGGGATCCTTGATGATCGAGCAATCGATTGAAAACACGTCATGCAGAAGCTCAGGTCGGGCAACCGCATCGGGACGACCGGAGGCCACCAGCTTGCCGCCCTTCATCACCGCAATGTTGTCCGCATAACGAAAGGCCTGATTGAGATCGTGCAGGACGGCGACCACCGTCTTGCCCTGCGCTGCCAGACTGCGCGCAAAGCGCAGAACCTCGACCTGATGGTTGATGTCGAGAAAGGTCGTCGGCTCGTCAAGCAGGATGATCGGCGTCTGCTGCGCGACGATCATGGCGATCCACACCCGCTGGCGCTGGCCGCCCGAGAGATCCGCGACATAGCGGTCAGCGAGTTCGGTCACCTCCAGCTGTGCAAGTGCCGCCTCGATGGCGGCTGTGTCGCCGCCACCCAGACGACCCCAGATATCATTATGAGGACTGCGGCCATAGGCGACCAGCTGGCGCACGGTAATCCCGTCGGGAACCGGCAGAACCTGCGGCAGGAATGCAATGTTTCGGGCCAGCGCCTTGGCGCTGTAATCGCCCATGGGTATTCCGTCGATTGCAATGCTCCCCGTCACGGGAGGCAATATCCGCGTCAGGCTTTTCAGAAGCGTCGATTTTCCGCAGCCATTGGGACCGATAAGCGCGGTGAAGGCGCCTTTCGGAAAATCGAGCGACAGATTTTCGATGATCGGGACGGAGCCATATCGCAGCGTCAGATCAACGACGGAGATGGCGGGGTTCTGCTCCAACCGGTCTTGTGAATGATTGTTTGAAATCTGCATCTATCGAATCCGGAACAGGAGCCAGAGGAAATAAGGCGCGCCGATCACTGCCGTCAGAACGCCGACGGGTATTTCCATCGGCGGCGCAAGACCGCGGCCGAGTGTGTCGGCGAGCACGACGATGATGGCACCGGCAAGTGCCGCGGTCGGGATCAGCGTCAGATGCGCGCCGCCGACCAGCCGTCGGGCAAGATGCGGCGCCATTAGCCCCACGAAGGTGACCGGGCCGATAACCGACACCGAGATGCCGGTCAGCAGAACAGAAAGCGCAATGGCAAACAATCGCACAGGCCTCAACCCTACGCCCAAGCCCGTCGCCGCTTCATCTCCCAGCCCGATGAGATCAAGCGGCTTGGCCAGGAGAAACCCCGCACCGATCAGCGGAACGAGCAGCAGCGATGGCGCAAGATGTGTCCAGCCGCGTGCCCAGAGGCTGCCGGTCAGTGCGAGAAGCGCGGTGTTGATTTCCACCGGATAGGTCAGCAGCAGGAATTCCGTGACGCTGGCAAAGGTCAGGGAAACGGCGACGCCCGACAAGGCGAAGCGAACCGGGGAAAACGCCATTCCACTGTTATAGGCCGTCAGCAGCAAGGCACCGCCGGCGCCGCCAAGGCAGGCGATCAACGGCAACCAGCCCTGCGCGCCTGACTGTACGAGCAACAACACCACCGTTACGGCCAGACCCGCGCCCTGGGTGACACCCAGAATATCCGGCGAAGCCAGCGGATTGCGGATGACGCCCTGTATAAGCGTGCCGGCGGTACCAAGTGCTGCGCCGATGAGGATGGCGATCAGACTGCGCGGCAGACGATGCTGCCAGATCACAAAATCCGCAGCGTCGTGCAACCACGCCATTTTGACGGCAGCAAGCGGCGAGATCATCGTTACGCCGATACAAAGCGCGGCGAGAGAAGACGCTGCGAGCAGGAGTATCAGAGTGGCAATCACCGGCACCGCGCGCATCATCTCTGCCCCCGCGCCATCAGCAGGAAGAAAGGAGCGCCGATCAGCGCCGCGACAGCGCCTGCCGGCGTCTCGGCTGGAAATGCCACGGCCCGGCCAGCGATATCGGCAGCCAGCAACAGGATTGCCCCGACGGCAGCGGTCATCGGAACGAGTGGCCGGTAATCGGCGCCGACGAAGAGCCGTGCGATATTCGGCGCCATCAGGCCGATAAAGCCGATAGGCCCGGCGACAGCGACCGTTGCACCGGTCATGATGCAGCCGGCGACAAAAACGATTGCCCGCAGCAGTTTCAGCCGCACGCCAAGCGCATGCGCCGTCTCATTACCGAGATTGACGAGGTTGAGGCGCGACGCGACGACACTGGCCAGAAACAGTCCGGCAACGAACACCACGGCCATGATCTGCACTTCGGGGAAGCGGATATTGGACAGCGACCCCGCCAGCCAGTTCAGCATGCCCAGCGCCCTCTCCTCAGCCAGAAGCACGAGCAGCCTTGTGAGCCCGCCGCAGAGCGCAGCAACCGTAATGCCGGCCAGAATGAGCCGTCCTTTGGAGGCATCCATGGACCAGGCTGTACCGAGCAGAAAAACGAGAACCCAGGCAAAGGCACCGCCGAGAATGGTGGCGATCAGCGCATCGTGCCCAAAAGGCAGGGCAATCAGGCCGGTCGTCACGAAGGCGAGCCCGAGGCTTGCCCCGCCGGTGACGCCGAGCAGCGTCGGCGATGCCAGCCTGTTGCGCGTGATGCCCTGCATCAGCAGGCCACACAGCGCCAGCGTGCCACCGATCAACGCCGCCGCCAAAGCGCGTGGCAAACGGATATGCGCAACGATCCGTGCTGATGTTCCGGCACCCTGCCCGCCGTTGAAGACACCGGCCCACGCGTCGGCCGGGCTGATCGCGAATGTCGAGAAAGCCGACAGCGACCACCAGAACAGCCCGACGACCAACAGAATGGCCGCCCCGATGGAAACGAGGCGGCGATCAGCGCATGGGATCGGCATCGACATTGCCTTACACCTCAAGCATCATTCGACGGGCGTGAACTTGCCCTGCATGATCGCCAGCGTATCGCTCGCGATCTTTTCCGCCGAAAGAATGCCGCGATTGCGCGCCCAGACATTGGAATCGACGGCGACGACCTTGTCCTTGGAGGCACGCAACACGCTCCACAGGTCTTCCTTGCTCCACTTGTCGACGATGTTGGGATGGCGGTAGTTGCCGACGAACAGCCATTCCGGATCGAGGCTCAACAGCTGTTCGATGCCTGCAAATTCGGTCGGAGCACCCTTGTCGCGCATGGTCGGCACGGTTGCACCGAGGCTGATCAGCACGCTGCCGGCATAGGATTCCGGGCCATGGACGGAAAAGCTGTCTTCGCGGGCCGCACCGAACAGGATCGAGATACCCTTGGGCATCTGGGCGGCGATGCCGGCCATCAGTTCCTTGTGCTTGACAAGACGCGCTTCCATTTCCGGCGCCTTGCCCACTGCCTGTGCGATCAGTGCCGCAGATTTCAGGCTGCCCTGATAATCTTCGCCACGCGAAGACAGCAGAAGCGTCGGCGCAATGGCGCTCAATTCCTTGTAGACGGAGGCGTGCCGGTCGAGATCGGCAATGATAAGGTCAGGCTTGAGACCGGCAATCGCCTCGATGCTCGGCTGGCCGCGGGTGCCGACAGACGTCCAGGTGCCGATGATATCGCGCACTGCCTGCGGCAGGCGCTTGGCATCCTTGTCATCGGCAACACCGACAGGCGCGACACTGACCGCAGCCAGAGCATCTGCGAAGGAGAATTCGAGGACGACGATACGCTTTGGAACGTCAGGGATCGTGATCGTGTTGGTGCCGTCATTGACCGTAATCGGTGCGGCAAAAGCGACCGGTGCGATCAGAGAAAGGCCAAGAGCCAGGCAGGCCAGAATGCGCTTCAACGGAAGTCTCCTGATTAAGCAACAAATTCCTCCCGCACCCGACCTATGAAACTGGCGTATAATCGTCAACTTTAACCGGAGCTGCAAACCGGCTGCGACGACATTCCCACAGGCTCTGTCAGCCTGCCGACAGTTTGGCGCCGTAAAGTCGAGATATCCCGGCGGCGGTGTTGCATCCACTTGCCTTTTTCAGGGACATCGTGCGTCTCTTGATGCGATCTCCTGCAGACCACCGAACCGCGCGGCTTTTACGAGATCGTCAACCGGTTGAACATGGACGCGACGTTCTATGAGAGGAAACAGCGGCTTGCGGCTTTTGCTGGTCGAAGACGACAAGGATCTGGCGCTCTGGTTACAGCGCTCGTTGCAGCAGCGTGGGCTGTTCGTGGAATGGGAAGAGGACGGCATGCAGGCGGATCGCCGCATCGCCGCCGAAACCTTCGACGCCATCATCCTCGATCTGAACCTGCCCATGCTCGGCGGCGCGCGACTGCTCGACAAGATGCGTGACCGTGGCGATGCAACGCCATTGATCATCATCACCGCCAAGGATGACCTGCCCGACCGGATCGCCCTGCTTCATGCCGGCGCAGACGATTTTCTGGCAAAACCCTTCTCGGTGGAAGAATTGGAAGCACGTCTCGTCGCATTGGTGCGGCGCAGCCGCGGGCACGGGCGAGGCGTTTACGATTGCGGTTCGCTGAGCTTCAACCAGTCGCAACAGCTTTTTCTGCTCAACGGAACGCGTCTGGCGCTGAGCGCGCGCGAACACGCGGTGCTCACCATCCTGATCCAGCGCGTCGGCGAGCCGATTTCCAAACAGCAGATTCTCGACCGCCTCATCAGTTCAGACGAGGAGATGCAGCTGGAGACCGTCGAGGTCATGATGTATCGCCTGAGAAAGCGCCTCGAAAATTCCGATGTCCGCATCATTACGCTCCGGGGCCTTGGATATTTTCTCGAGGCGCTCGATGGCCAGGGGTAAGATAAAGGCAGAGGCAAGATCGGCTGGACGGTCTCTGCTGTTCACCGTGACGATGTGGGTTGCGCCTGCACTCGTTGCTCTCGTTGCCGGAACGGCCTTCATCACAG
Source organism: Neorhizobium sp. JUb45 (assembly GCF_004343585.1). Lineage (GTDB taxonomy): Bacteria > Pseudomonadota > Alphaproteobacteria > Rhizobiales > Rhizobiaceae > Neorhizobium. The sequence continues at coordinate 16,460 of NZ_SLYW01000003.1, forward strand.
GTTCGACAGCGACCAACCTTGCCGATAGCGCCTATGACAGGTCTATTGCCGGTGCCCTGCGCGCCATCGATCTCAACATTTCCACCGAGAGCGGCGGCATCGGCGTGGAACTGCCCTACCCGCTGTTCGAGGCTTTCGAGGCGACCGCGTCCGGCGCCGTTTATTTCCGTGTCGCGACCGAAGACGGAATGGTGGAGATCGGCGACAGTTTTCTGCCGCGCCCTCGGGATTTTTCCGGCACCGGCTTTCATTTCTACAATGACGAATTCCTTGGCGCGCCGATCCGCATGGGAATTTTCAAACGGAAGCTGAAACAGCCTTTGTATGGCGCGGCGGAACCGCAGACGATCGTCCTGCAGGTTGCCGAAAGCATGCAATCGCGTGACGCGTTCCGGTTCGAGATCATCAAGAGCACGGCTGCCTTGAACCTTGCCTGCGTCTTCGCCGTCATCATTCTTCTGCTTGCCGGCCTCACCCGCGCCCTGTCACCGCTATCTGCCTTGAGGGCCGGGTTCGAACGGCGCGATCCGAACGACCTTTCACCCGTGGATGCTTCAGCACTTCCACGCGAAATCCGTCCGCTGGTCGATACATTCAATCGGCTGCTGGGTCGCCACACGGCGCAGGCCGAAGCACAGCGGCATCTGCTGGATGACGCCTCCCACCAGTTGAGAACACCGATCGCCGTCCTGCGAACGCAGATTGATTACGCGCTTCACACCAGCGCCGCCGAGGAAAGGATCTCCGTTCTTCAGGCCATGCGCAAAATCGTCGAGCGCGCATCGCGCACCACAACGCATTTCCTGACGATGGCGCGCATCCGCAATTTCGCCAGCGACACCGCTCCGGACACGCACAGGCCGGTCGATATCAAGGCATTGCTGACGGAACTCGCGCGTATGCGGCTGGCGGATGCGCGCCGGCAACGCGTTGACCTCGACCTCGATCTTCCCGACCAGGACGTTTACGCAAACGGCTCTGAAATCCTCATATTCGAAGCGCTTAGCAACCTTCTCGACAATGCGATTCGCCATTCTCCCAAGCAGGGAAACATTACCTTCCTGCTTGAGCCTTCAGATGGTCTCCTCCGCATCACCCTGATCGATCAGGGGCCGGGCATGAGCCAGGAGATGATCGACAGGATCGGCGAGCGCCATCTCGACCCGGCCCATCATCGCGAGGGCGCCGGCCTCGGCCTGGCCGTGGTCGTCGAGGTCGCACAGGCGCATGGCGGTGCCCTCACGCTCCGCAACCGGACAGAGGGCGGACTGGAAGCGGCGCTCACACTTCCGTCACCGGCAACTGCGGCAAAAAACCGCACATTGACAGCTTCCTGACAGCCATGATGCGTTATCCGTGCCCAAACTTGTTCAGATCGACGTTCTTTGGGAGGGGGCGGTGAGCATAAGATACCTTATCATCCTGGCCGCCGCCCTGCTCTGTTCGAGCCTTGCCGTCGCGGCCCCCGCCAATCCGGTCTGCATTGTGCCATCGGAACCGGATGGTGCCTTTCAGCTGACATGCGAGCTTGCGAAAGAAGCCATTGCGGCGACAGGCGACCTGCCACAGCCGATAGTGCTCGAGCGCATGCCAGGCGGTGTCGGCGCCATCGCATTCAACGTTTTCACCAGCACGCGCCGAGCAGAGCCGGGCAGCCTCGTGGCGTTTTCCGAAGGCTCGCTCTTCAACATTGCCCGTGGCAAATTCGGTCCGCATGACTGGACCGATGTCAGATGGTTGGCCGTGCTGGGTGTCGATTATGGCGCCGTTGCCGTTCAAGATCAGGCGCCGTGGCGCACGTTGCCGGATCTCGTCGAGGCCATCAGGGCCGCGCCCCGATCGATCGCGATCGGCGGCTCGGGCACGATCAATGGCCGCGACTGGATGCGTGCCGCCAGCCTCGCCAAGCTGGCGGGAGCCGATATCCGCACCATGCGTTTTGTCGCCTTCGAAGGCGGTGGAGACTGTATGGCGGCACTGGTCGGCGGCCATGTGCAGGTCTGCATGAACGATGCGGCGACAACGCAGAAGCGGATCGACCGGGGGCAGCCGGTGCGCCTGCTTGCCGTTTACGCCAGGGATCGGCTCGAAGGGAAACTGAGCGGCGTTCCAACCGCGCGGGAACAGGGGTTCGATATCGTCTGGCCGGTTGTTCGCGGTGTTTATATGGGGTCGGATGTCAGCGACGCGGATTACGCGTTCTGGGCGGATGCCTTCAGGAAGGCCTTGGCGCAGCCGGCTTATCAGAACCTGCTTGCCGACAATTATCTGCAACCGTCCCCCCTCATCGGTGATGAACTCATAAAATTCGTTCGCGAGCACGCGGCATCTGCGGCCAAAGAGCGGGAGCCACTCTAGCCTCACCTGCATCCATCGTCGGCCATCGCGTCGACACCGCCCCCAAATCCAACGAAAGCAACCGAGTATCCACCTGCCTTGGTGGATGCCACAGGAGGTCTTTTGCTTACAGTTCTTGCTTATTCGATGATCGCAACCTTTATGGCGCTCATCATGACCAACCGCATGTCGGCATTGATCGCCCTCATTACCGTTCCGATCGCATTCGCCATCATCGGCGGCTTTGGACCGCAGATCCCGGAGATGGCCATGGCAGGCGTCAAGGGAATTGCTCCGACCGCCGTTCTCCTGCTTTTCGCCATTCTCTATTTCGGACTGATGATCGATCTTGGACTGTTCGATCCGCTGATCCGGGTGGTGGTCCGCATCTGTCACGGTGATCCGCTGCGCATCATCGTCGGCACCGCGATCCTGTCGACGGTGATTTCACTCGACGGTGACGGCTCGACGACATTCCTGCTGGTGGTCAGCGCCATGATGCCGCTTCATCGCCGCATGGGTATCAACCCGCTGATCCTGCCGGCGGTCACGGTTCTGCCGAATGCCATCATCAACATCGCCCCCTGGGGCGGCCCCACCGCCCGCGTCATGGCGTCCCTGAAGGTCGATGCCAGCCAGGTCTTTCTGCCCCTCGTGCCGGCCATCATTCTCACCTGCATTTCAGCCATTCTGATTGCCGCCTATCTGGGCCTCAAGGAGCGCCGCCGGCTTGGTGTGATCACCATGAATGGCGAAGCCGAGGAAGAGGCCCGCAATGCTGCCGACGCGGCCATGCAGGCCGTGGTCTCGCGCACGCCGATGCTGCAGCTTTTCAACGGCTTGCTCACAGTCGCCATTCTCGTGCTGCTCGTCATGGACGTCCTGCCGCTCGGCCTGATTTTCATGGTCGGGTTCGCCATTGCCCTGACCGTCAATTTTCCGGGTATCAACGCACAACGCGAGCGTATCGAGGCGCATGCGGGCAGCGTGCTGATGGTCGTATCGGTGGTGTTTGGCGCCGGTGTCTTCACCGGCATCCTGTCGGGCACCGGCATGACCACGGCGCTTGCCGAAAGCGTCGTCAACGTCATCCCCACCGCTGCCGGCGAATATATTCCGCTGATCACCGCACTGCTGAGCGGGCCATTCACCTTCTTCCTGTCGAATGATGCCTTCTACTTCGGCGTCGTGCCCGTGCTCGCTCACGCCGCCGCCGCTTACGACATCCCGCCGGAAGTCATCGCCCGTGCATCGCTCATCGGCCAGCCGGTGCATATGCTAAGCCCACTTGTGCCGGCCGCCTATGTTCTGACAGGCCTGTCAAAAGTGGAATTCGGCGCGCACCAGCGCTTCACGCTCAAATGGGCAGCCCTTCTGGCGCTGATCATGCTGTTCGGTGCGGTTGTAACCGGCGCAGTGCCTATCTTCTGAGCGCATTCCTGCATCAGGACGGCGATGTCTCTTGAGATGCGGAGGCATCGCCGGATGCAGGTCTTCGGTCATGCCCTCGAAGTAATCAGCGCGGCTTCGCCAATGATCATCACGCCGCTTTACCACAAGCCTGCCAGCCCTCGGCAATTGACAACCGTCCGGCCATCGGACAGTTTGCGGACATGAATGAAATGGCTGACTGGTTGTCGGAAAATAGCCCGATCAGCCGCAAGAACGCGGCTGAGGCGGTATTCGATGAATTGCGCTCTGCAATTGTCTCCGGCCGTATCGAGGTCGGCACACGCCTGCCATCCGAAACGCATCTCGCAAAAAGTTATGGCGTAAGCCGTCCGGTCATCCGCGAGGCGCTGCGATCCCTGCAGACACTCGGCATGACGCAAACACGCACCGGCAGCGGCACGTTCGTGACCACGTCGGCGCCTTCAGCCAATCTCAGCTATAGCGGGTATTCCGCGCGCGACCTCATCGAGGCCCGCCCGTTCATCGAAGTGCCTGCCGCCGGCTGGGCCGCACTGCGCCGCAGCGCGCAGCAGGCAAGCAGCATGTTGCAACTGTGCGACGACATGGACGCCGAGGAAGACCCGCACCGGTGGGTCACGCTCGATTCGGAATTTCACATGCTGCTGGCAAAAGCATCCGGCAATGCCGTCTTCGAAAAGATCGTCACCGACGCCCGCGATGCCCTGATGCAGCAATCGGAACTGGTCAACATGATGGCCAGCCGCCGTCTGGCCTCCAATCGCGAGCATCGGGCCATTGCCATCGCCGTCGATGCAGGCTCGCAAGAGGATGCCTCGCGAGCCATGGAAATTCATCTGGGGCAGGTCAAGCAGGTTGTGACCGATATTATCGGGGCAAACCAGACGCTTCGTTGAGCTTCTCTACAGACGGCTGAACATTGGCCAGAACTTCCGGACGCAAAGCCTTGTCCAGCTGCTCGACGGTCAGATAACCGCGTTCAAGCACAACCTCGACAATCGTTCGACCGGTTGCGAGCGCCTCGCGGGCAACCTCGGTGGCGGCATAATAACCGATCAGCGGATTGAGTGCGGTTGCTAGGCCGAGCGACTGCTCCAGACGCAGGGCCATGATGCCCGGATTGGCCGTGATGCCATCGACGCAGCGTTCTGCGAGTATCCGGCAGGCCGAATCGAGATGGGCAATGCTGTCGCTAAGAGAGCGCACGATCACCGGTTCGAATGCGTTGAGCTGAAGCTGACCGGCTTCAGCCGCCATCGTGATGGTGATGTCATTGCCGATCACCGAGAATGCCACCTGATTGACAACTTCGGGGATCACCGGATTGACCTTGCCCGGCATGATGCTGGATCCCGCCTGCATTGGCGGCAGGTTGATCTCACCGATGCCGGCGCGCGGGCCGGATGACAAGAGACGCAGGTCATTGCAGGTCTTGGAGAGCTTTACGGCGACCCGCTTCAGAACACCGGAGAGATGCACGAATGCGCCCGGATCCTGCGTGGCCTCGATGAGGTCGGCCGCAGTGGTAAGCGGACGGCCTGTCAGGCGGACGAGGTGCTGGCAGGCCAGCGCCGCGTAGCCTGCAGGGGCGTTGAGGCCCGTGCCGATCGCAGTTGCGCCGAGGTTGATCTCGTGCAGCAGCGCTGCGGATTCCAGCAGACGCGCCCGGTCCTCACCAAGCATCACCGCAAACACGCGAAACTCCTGACCAAGCGTCATCGGTACGGCATCCTGCAGCTGCGTGCGGCCGACCTTCAGGATGGCATCGAATTCCTTTGCCTTGCGCTCGAAAGCCGCCTGCAGGAATTCCATCGACGCTGCCAGCTGATCGATGGCTTCGATCGTGCCAACATTGATGGCTGTCGGATAGGCGTCGTTGGTGGATTGGCTGAGGTTGACGTGGTCGTTCGGATGAAGGTGGCCGTAGTCACCCTTGGCGTGACCAAGCAGCTCGAGAGCACGGTTGGCGATGACTTCGTTGGCGTTCATGTTGGTGGATGTGCCGGCCCCGCCCTGAATGACATCGACCACGAACTGATCGTGCAAGGCGCCTGCCCGAATCTCCCGGCATGCGGCCACGATAGCATCGCGGCGCGCTTCATCGAGAAAACCGAGTTCATGATTGGCCTCGGCCGCCGCTTCCTTCACATAGGCCAATCCGCGAATGACATGCGCATACCGGCTGACCGTGATGCCGGTGATCGGAAAGTTGTCGACCGCCCTCGCCGTATGGACACCCCAATAGGCATCCTGTGGAATTTCCTTCGGACCCAGCAGGTCCTTCTCAATGCGTGTTGCCATCTCCGGCATCCTCCACCCTATTTAAATCTGTCATGCTGTATGACAGATTTAAATACCTACTCCTCTCCTTGCAAAACCGTCAAATGAATTTCATCAAACTTGACGAAACCATGATCCTGGCACTATGAAAGCAAAATCTGTATTACAGCATTACAGGCTTCACGACGAAACAAACGCATGATCGAACAACATCCGGCCTCACCGGCAAAGGATGTGGAAGCTCTAGGGAGGAGCGTTTCAGTGGATAAATCGATACAGGCCAAGGCTGAAAAAGGCATCGAGTTTGCCGAGGAGCTTGGTTACCAGAAGGCCCTCAAACCGCGCCAGATCCAGATGATCGCCATTGGCGGCGCCATCGGTACCGGCCTCTTTCTCGGCGCCGGCGGCCGTCTGGCCGCGGCCGGTCCCGCGCTCATCTTCGTTTACGCGATCTGCGGCTTCTTTGCGTTTCTGGTTCTGCGCGCGCTTGGCGAACTGATCATGCACCGCCCGACCTCGGGCTCGTTCGTATCCTACGCCCGTGAATTCTACGGCGAGAAAATGGCCTTCGCCGTCGGCTGGATGTACTGGCTGAACTGGGCGATGACCGCCGTGGCCGATGTCACCGCCGTCGCCCTCTACATGAACTTCTTCAAGCAGTACGTGCCCTTTCTTGTCGGCATCGACCAATGGGTGTTCGCGCTTGTCGCGCTGCTGGTCGTGCTGGCCATGAACATGCTGTCGGTCAAGGTGTTTGGCGAACTGGAATTCTGGTTCAGCCTCATCAAGGTTCTGGCGCTTTCAATCTTCCTGATCGTCGGCGTCTACTTCGTCATCTTCGGCACGCCGATCGAAGGCCATGTCACCGGCTTCAGCGTCATCACCGACAATGGCGGTTTTCTGCCCAACGGCATATTGCCCGCCTTCGTGATCATTCAGGGCGTGATCTTCGCCTATGCCTCGATCGAGCTGATCGGCACCACTGCCGGCGAAACCGAAGATCCGCGCAAGATCATGCCGCGCGCCATCCGCACCGTCGTCGCACGCCTGCTGGTGTTTTACGTCGGCTCGGTCGTGCTGCTTTCGCTGCTCCTGCCCTATAGCGCCTACAAGGCAGGCGAGAGCCCGTTCGTGACGTTCTTCGGCGCGATCGGCATTCAGGGCGCCGATGTCATCATGAACCTCGTGGTGCTGACGGCCGTCCTTTCGTCACTCAATGCCGGCCTCTATTCGACCGGACGCATCCTGCATTCGATGGCCGTGTCCGGCTCCGCTCCGGCGGCACTTGCCAAGATGAACAAGGCCGGCGTGCCTTATCGCGGCATCGCTGTCACCGCTGCAGTGACGGCCATCGGCATCGTCCTCAATGCCATCGTGCCCGCAATGGCTTTCGAGATCGCGCTTAACCTTGCGGCACTGGGCATCATCAGCGCCTGGGCCGTGATCGTGTTGTGCCAACTGAAGCTCTGGAGCCTTGCAAAGAAGGGCAAGATGCAGCGGCCGGATTTTGCCATGTTCGGCGCCCCCTATACCGGCATCATCACGCTTGTCTTCCTGTTCAGCGTGCTGGTGCTGATGGCACTGGATTATCCGGTCGGCAGCTGGACGATGGGCTCGCTGATCATAATCATCCCGGCCCTGATCATCGGCTGGTATCTGGCGCGTGACCGCATTACAGCAGTCGCAGCCGAAAACGCCGCCAAACAGACGGCCGTGACAGATGGGACCGCATTGTGATCGCATTCGAGAAAAAGCCGTTGGTGGCGATTGTCACCACCGGCGGCACCATTGCCAGCCAGCGGGACTCGGACGGCGTCAGCCGCCCGAGCCTCGATGGCGACAGCCTCATCGGCCTGATCCCGGATGCGGGCGTCGATCTGAAAGTCATCGATCTGATGGCAAAGGATTCGGCCAGCCTGACGCTTGCCGACATGCAGGCAATCAGCAATGCCGTCGGCCTGCTGATCAGGGACCCGCTCATCGATGGCATCGTCGTTCTGCATGGAACCGACGCCATGGAAGAGACGGCGCTGCTTTTGCAATTGCAGCACCAGTTGACCAAGCCGGTCGTTCTGACCGGCGCGCAGTTTACGGCCGATGACGAGCGCACGGACGGCCCGGCCAATCTGGCAGCAGCCGTGCGTGCCGCTGTCGATCATCCCAACACCAGACGCGGCGTGCTGGTCTGCTTTGGCGGAAAGATTCATCCGGCCTGGGGGCTTTACAAGCACGCCACCGATAACGGCGACGCCTTCCGGCAATCGATGCCGGTGCAAAACCCCATACTGCATCTGCCGGCAGATGTGAGCGCGGTACGGATCGATATCATCACCGTCTATCCGGGTGGTGACGGCACGTTTCTGGACCACAGCCTGGCAACGGGTGCGAAAGGCATCGTTCTGGCAGCACTGGGTTCCGGCAATGCCACATCGTCGGTGGTTGAAGCCTCAAAACGGTGCATTGCAAAACAGATCCCCGTCGTGACATCGAGCCGTGTTCCGCAGGGCGGGCTGACATCGACCTATGGCGGCGGCGGCGGCGGCCATGATCTTGCCCAGGCGGGTGCGGTGCTGTCGCACAATCTGCGCCCCGGTCAGGCGAGAATACTGCTCGCCAGCCTTGTTGCGGCAGGCGCGACCGGCGAGACCATCAGCGAAGCGTTTGCGCAGTCTGTCGCGTAACGCTTCATCTGGTACCGCTGCATGAAACTGAACGGGAATTTACCATTGGCAAGGCAAGCATAAGTTAGATTTATCCGCCGCTTGCTTCGCCGCACTCCGGCGCCTATCTCTGGCACTCCCTTATACAATCCGGAGTGTTTTCTTGGCCGCCTCCCCGAAATCGCCTTTCGCCAACCTTCCTGTCGCCCCCATCGCGCCAAAGAAGTCTGTCAGCGACACCCATCACGGCATTACCCGCACCGACGATTATGCCTGGCTGCGCGCCGACAACTGGCAGGCGATGTTCAAGGATCCGAGCCTGCTGGATCCGGAAATCCGCAAGCACCTCGAGGCCGAAAACACCTATATGGAAGCGGCACTCGGCGACACCGCCGATCTGCAGAAGGCCCTGTTTGCCGAAATGCGCGGCCGCATCAAGGAAGACGACAGTTCCGTACCGATGAAGGACGGACCGTTTGCCTATGGCTCGCTGTTCGTTACCGGCGGCGAGCAGCCGCACTATTTCCGCACGCCCCGCGATGGCGGTGAAAAGCAGACACTGCTTGATGGCGACAAGGAAGCGGCGAACAAGGATTATTTCCGCCTCGCCGGCATTGACCACACGACCGATCACGCCAGAGGTATCTGGGGTTACGACGACAAGGGTTCCGAATATTTCACCCTGCGCATCCGCGACCTTGGCACCGGTGAAGATCTGGACGACGTCATCGAAAACACGGCAGGCGGTGGCGTCTGGGCTCCCGATGGCAAGAGCTTCTTCTACACGCTGCAGGACGAGAACCACCGTCCGTCAAAAGTGTTTCACCATATCGTCGGCCAGAAACAGTCGGAAGACCGGCTGGTGTTCGAAGAGAAGGATCCCGGCTTTTTCATGGGCGTCGGCGGATCGCTGCTCGACGACTTCATCTATATCGACATCCACGACCATGAAACGTCCGAATACCGGCTGATCCCGACCTCCGATTTGACCGCCGAGCCAAAGCTGGTGGCGGAACGCGAAGAAGGTATCGAATATTCGATGACCGAAGGCGGTGACGTCTTCTACATCCTCACCAATGACGGTGACGCCAAGGATTTCAAGATCGTCGAGGCTCCGGCTTCCGAACCTGTCAAGGCCAACTGGAAGGAAGTCGTGCCGCATGAGCCGGGCCGGCTGATCATTTCGCATATGGCCTATGCACGCCATCTGATCTGGTTGCAGCGCATGCAGGGCCTGCCGCAGATCGTCATCCGCGACCGTATCTCTGGCGAAGAACATGCGATCGCCTTCGACGAGGAAGCCTATTCGCTCGGCCTGTCCGGTGCGGCCGAATACGAAACAGACACGATCCGTTTCTCCTATTCGTCGATGACGACGCCGACGCAGCTGTTTGACTACAACATGGTCACGCGTGAGCGCACGCTGCTGAAGACCCAGGAAATTCCGTCCGGTCACAACCCGGATGACTATGTCACCCGTCGTGTCATGGCACCCGCCCATGACGGCGAACTGGTGCCGGTTTCGCTTCTCTACAAGAAGGGCACGCCGCTCGACGGTTCATCGCCCTGCCTGCTTTACGGTTACGGCGCCTATGGCATGACCATCCCGGCCTCGTTCTCGACCAATGCCCTGTCGCTCGCCGACCGTGGCATCGTCTACGCCATCGCCCATATCCGCGGCGGCAAGGACAAGGGTTTTGCCTGGTACGAAGACGGCAAGATGGAGAACAAGCAGAACACCTTCAAGGACTTCATTGCCGCCGCCGATCATCTCGTGGCGACCGGGTTCACGGCCTATGACCGGATTATCGCGGAAGGTGGCTCTGCCGGCGGCATGCTGATGGGCGCAATCGCCAACATGGCACCGGAAAAGTTCGCCGGTATCATCGCCGCCGTGCCTTTCGTTGACGTTCTGACCACGATGCTCGACGACACACTGCCGCTGACCCCACCGGAATGGCCTGAATGGGGCAACCCGATCGATTCGGAAGAGGAATACCGCTGGATCGCGGCCTATTCGCCTTACGACAACGTCACCGGCCGCGCCTACCCGCCGATTCTGGCCATCTCCGGCCTCACCGATCCGCGCGTGACCTACTGGGAACCGACCAAATGGGTGGCGAAGCTGCGGGAAAACACGACCGGAACGGCGCCGATCCTGCTTAAAACCAACATGGCAGCCGGCCATGGCGGCAAATCGGGACGATTCCAGCGACTGGAAGAAATCGCCTTCGAATATGCATTCGCCATCAAGGTCGCCGGCAAGATGTAAGTTCATGGTTTTGGTGCGGCCGCCTGCCCTTTGGGCGGCTGCATCAGCTTGCCGATCTTTTCACGACGCTTTTTCTAATTTGTGCGCCGCACAATAATTCTTTTGAAACCATTCAAAAATCCGGAAAAACGGCGTAAAGCAGCGGTTTTTCATTTTCGCATCCGCTAAAACGCAAGCTCCGCGCAAGGTTCCCTTGTTAACTATTGGTTAACGGAACCAGAAACGGAACAGACCGCATGAAAATAGACAGCGGACTGAGCGGATATGGCTACTCCCATCGGTCATACGAGATTGACCGAACGACCGAGGAAGTCCCGCAGCGAGAAGTCGAAGCACGCCAACGCTCTGCATTTGCACTGACGGGCAGCAGTACACTTCTGTCGAGCTCTCTTGCCAGCGCACTGTGGGCTGTCGAAGGAAGCAGCGAATACGATGACGACAGCGATACTCCTCTCATGCAGACGGCCGCTCCGTCGATTGAATGGGTAGAGGGCGCCTATCAGGAATTCTCCGACTACAATTGATTTCGGTCGGATTGACAAGACTCACGAGGGCGAAGGTGTGTTGCGATTGGCGGATCGCAGCACACCTTTTCTTTTTGCCTCACGCCTGCGGCGACACTTCCACGGTCACATGGGATAGCCCCTCCATCGCCTTCAGCTTTTCCTTGTAAAAAGCCGGAGCGCGCGGGTTTTCCGCGGAGATTGCGATGATCGCGGCATGGTGACCGGGGCCAACCTGCCAGATATGCAGATCGGTGACACGATCACCTTCGTTCTCCATCCGTGTGCGGATTTCCTTCGACATCGCCTTTGCTTGCGGAAGCGCATCGAGAAGCACGCCGGACGTCACGCGCACCAGCCCCCACGACCAGCGGGCAATGACCAGACCACCGACGACACCCATGATCGGGTCGAGCCATGTCCAGCCGTAAAGATTGCCAAGGGCCAGCGCCACGATTGCCAGAACCGAGGTGAGCGCATCCGCCAGCACATGCAGATAGGCAGCGCGCAGATTGTTGTCCTTGCCGGCGTGAGCAACATGCCCATGATGCTGATGAGCATGCCCGTGATCATGGTGGTGGTCATGCGCATGATCGTGATCGTGATCGTGATCGTGGAGATGCGCATCGCCGTGATGGTGGCCATGATGCGCGTGATCATCCTTCAGCAACCACGCACTGACAAGATTGACGCCCAGACCAAGCGTGGCGACCAGAATGGCCTGACTGAAATCGATGGCGACCGGATTGGCGAGGCGCAGCACGCTTTCCCAGGCGATCAACAGCGCTATCAGGCCCAGTACGATGGCGCTGGCAAAACCGGCCAGGTCCCCGAGTTTGCCGGTGCCGAAGGTGAAATCGCGGTTGCGCGCCTGTTTTCGCGCCACGAGATAAGCGACGGCGGCAATTAGCATGGCGCCAGCATGCGTGGACATATGCCAGCCATCGGCCAGCAGCGCCATCGAACCATAAATCGTGCCGGCGATGATTTCCGCCACCATCATTGCCGTGGTGAGTGCGATGACCGCCCACACACGTCGCTCGTTGCGATCATGATCGCGACCGAGAAAGACGTGCTCGTGTTCCATTGCGTCCGTCGATAGGGACATGGCATTTTCCTTTTGCCTGAATAGCTGCGCCGCCGTCGAATTCCGTAATTTTCAGCGAATGTAGGTTCTGAGCGCTTCCGCCAGTTCATCAACGGCGGCGGCACGCTCCTTTTCGCTTTCGGCATGCAGGACGTGTTCGCGCAGATGATCTTCCATCACCTCGCCGGTCAGGCCCGAAAGGGCACCACGGATCGATGCCAGTTGCTGCAGGATCTGTCCGCAAGGAGCTTCCGCCTCAAGCGCCCGCTCGACGGCCTCCATCTGTCCCTTCATGCGCCGTACCCGCGCCAAAAGCTTTGCCTGTTCCCGAATGGTGTGCGACATGATGGCCTCATTACTATAGGGGGCTACCCTATATTGACAGTCGAACAGATGCAAGAAGGGCGCCGCTTGGCGCCCTTGCAGGGAAATCGTCAGAGATTGCTCAATGTCGTCAGCAGGACAGCCGCCAGTGTAATGCCACCGACCAGCAGCAGCGCGCGCACTCTTGCTCACACGAGACGGAAGGCGGGGCGATCAGACGATAGCCGATTGCGGCTGCCGACATTGAGTGCAGCTTGTTCAGCGCCGGAAGCGATTGCACCATCGGGCAGGCAGCAGACGGCGCCCGGCTGGTGATCACTTTCAAACATTGCAAAATGCACGGCCGAAGCCCGATCGCGAAAAATGCCGCCGACCAGTCCGTCCCGGTCCTGCACGATCCAGCACCCTTTCTTGTCGCGACCGACTGTGAAGCGGACGCCCGAAAATGTGGCCGGATTGTCATGCATCATTGCTTTGCCCATGGGAGAAGTTCCTTCCTGAAAAGGCATTCGGTTAAGGTGTTTCAAACAGTCGGCGTCGCTTTCGGACCCGATTGAACGCGCGGCGCTCTATTGCATCGAATGCAGAACCGCTGTGGCGAGGCCGGTCACGATCAGCACGACCGCGAGGCGCACAAACGCCTGCCAGTCGGTCTGACGGGCGGCCTCATCGGCAATCACAGCCGGAGCCCGACGGACAACATCACGACTCACGACCGGCGCAAGACGACGGCGCTGGTGATGGGGACGGGCCAGCTGATGGGAAAGCATTTTGCTGTTCATCGTTTCATACTCCATGTCCTGCACACCCTTTCAAAAATCCTGCAATTCGGCTTGCCTATGCATTTGCTGCGGTGTGCAGTCTGGAAGGTATGCGCCCAGTCATATGTTTTCGATTGGAGGGTCGCTGCGAAGATGTTGGCGTTTCATAGGAATGCGGGCAAACGCGATCGAGCCGGCCATTTGCCTCGCGTTCGGCTCAGGCAACGACCGGCGATCTGCATTCCTCGACAGGTGCTTCATGGCTGGCCAGCAACCGTTGCAACGCATCGCGCATCTCGGCGTCGATCCCGACCAGCGGCAGCCGCACGGCATCGGCACTGCCCCAGAGAATGGCACCGGCCGCCTTTATGGCGGACGCATCCCACTGGCCGCCGGTCGCCAGTAGCAGCGCCGCCATCTGCTGCGCGAACCGGGCGGACGCACCGGGAAATCCACGCCCCATTGCCGCCAGCAGAAAGGGGAACAGATTGCCGGCGGGCGACACGACACCATGCCCACCACAGGCGAGAAACGCGGGCACATCGACCTCGTCGCCGCAATAATGATGATACCGACGGCGCAAAACGGGATCGAGATGCACAAATGCCAAAAGACGCCCCGCGCCGTGGCGAATACCAACAATATTCTCCACGTCCATCAGCGCCGAGAGGAGCGTCGCCCCGCCTTCGATGACTGTCCGCTGCGGATCGTCATCGATGATGATCGGCAAGTGGGTGGCATCGGCAATGCTGCGCAAGTGATTGGCGACACCGGCCTTGGTCGGTTTTGAATAATAGGGAACGGTAACGAGCAGGCCATCGGCGCCGAGCTGTTGCGCGCGCTGCGTCAGTGCGATGCTGCGCGCAGTGCCGTAAGTACCGGTGGCAGCGATTACGGCAAGACGGCCTCCGGCTTGCTCTAGGCAGGTCGAAAGCACGATATCGCGCTCGGCATCAGTCAGCGAATATCCCTCACCGGTCACATCACAGACGATGACACCATCTACGCCCGCAAGCACCTGCCGGTCGATCGCGGTCATCAAACCGGCACGGTCAATCCCGGCACCATCGAATGGCGTTGCCAGCGCCGTCGCCGTTCTGATATTCGATAATCGCCCGCGCATCCGCATCTCCCGCTCCTGTTCAAGCGGCACGGCATAATCCTCATCCACATAGGAAAGCGAGACCATGTGGCAGAGAGCCGCATAGTTTTCCCATAGCCATCATGGGTCTTTGCAACCTCAAGACTGGGCGAAATAACCGGCATCTTTCCAGTCGAGATTGAGCGACGTCTTGCCTATGCCGGGATTGAATGTGTTGGTCGGATCAAGCTCGCGGTAGAATGCTTTCAGGCTTTCGGCCGCCTCATAAAGATGGCCAACATTGTGCTCGGCCGGATATTTGGCACCCCGCGCTTCCAGCAACGCCAGGATCTCGTGCTTGATCGCGTCGCAATCCTCGCCCTTTTTCACAAGATATTCCTGATGCAGGACGTGGCAGAAGAAGTGGCCGCAATACATGGTGAATTCGATCTTTTGCGAAATCTCCGACGGCAGTATCTCGAACCAGTCGAGCGTATTGCGCGGCAGCGCGATATCGAGCGCGACGATATCCTCCACCGTTTTTGGATGTACGGCACGATAGCGCACAATGGCGCCACCGACGGAGAAGCGGTTGAGCAGCGCCGCCTTGCCTTCCTTCTCGTCGCATTCGAAATAATCGCCGTTTGCCGAGGGAAAACGGGCGGCGAGATAGGCGCGCGCCTCGTCGATACCGGCATCGCCCATCTTCAGCAGGAGATGATGTTCGTAGCGGTCACGATAATCGTTCATGCGGCGCGGCAGATGGTTGGGCATTCGGTCGAAAACGAATTGCAGGATCCGGTCACTGACGGTACCGCCGAACCCGAGCTTTTCCGTCACGCCATCGAACCGGCTTTTCCACGCGAAGGCCAGCGGCACCTTGTCCGTGCCAAAGGCCTGAATATAGAGGAACAGATCCTTGCCGTAACGCCCGCTGGCATCATAGGCGGAACGGTGCATGTATTCACCGGCAATCGGCAGGTTTGCAAAACCTCCCAGAATGTCACGCCGGATGGTTTCGAGTTCGGCCGGATCGTTGCTGCCGATATAGAAGACCTGCGTCTCCTCTTCGGCAGCAAACGTATCGAGCCGCAGCGCAAAGACGGCCAGCTTGCCAGCCGAACCGGAAGCCTCGTAGAGACGCCGCGGATCGGCATTGAAGCGCGCCGGCGTGTCTGCCGAGATGTCGCGCACATGGTCGCAATATTCATGATCGGAGGCATGCAGGTTCGAGACCTCGACGATATCGCTTTCGTCGAACCGACCCTCGTCAAGCCGCCGCAGAATATCTTCAGGAGCTTCGCCCAGCGATATGCCGAGATTGTTGACCAGATGCAGTTCGCCATTCGCATCGACGCGGGCATAAAGCGCGAACTGCGTGAAGGCGGGACCGCGCCGGATAAGCGCACCACCGGAATTGTTGCACACGCCGCCGGTCACGGAGGCGCCGATGCAACTGGAACCGATCACCGAATGCGGCTCGCGACCGATCGGCCTCAGCGCCTTTTCCAGCTGGTCGAGCGTGACGCCCGGATGCGAAACCACCTGCTCTCCGCCATTGACGAGATCAAGCCGGCGAAGACGCAGCGTGTTGATGACCACGACCGGGCGGCCATACCCTTCCGGCACCGGTGTCGATCCGCCGGTCAAACCGGTATTGGCCGCCTGCATGATGATCACGACACCGGCCTGATGGCAGGCCTGCAAGGCCCGCCACATTTCCACCAGCGTGCCCGGCCGCACCACCGCGAAGGCGCCTCCTCCCCCGTAACGATAACCCTGCCGGAAACGCCGGGTTGCGGTGTCACCCGTCAGGCAATGCCGCTTTCCGACGGCATCGCGCAGTTTTTCAAGAAGATCATCCATCCGTTTCGGGCCTCCACCCCAGCACAGCGCGTGGCCTAATAACTGCTTACCATCGGCTGCGAAGCGTCCCCATCCTTGTAGCGGTTGGCGAGCGAGGTGAGGCTCGTCAGAAGAACCGTCAGATCGGCACCGACGGCCACGAAGGACGCTCCCTTTGCGATAAAGCGCCGGTTGAGTTCTTCATCGAAGGTGAGAATACCGGCCGGCTTGCCGGCGGCGATGATGGTTTCGATGGCCGCATCGATCGCCGACAGGACCTCGTCGCTTTTCAGCGGATAACCCATATCGGCGGAAAGATCGGCCGGGCCGATGAAGACACCATCGACACCATCGGTTCTGGCGATCGCCTCCAGGTTTTCCAGCGCCTCCTTCGTTTCCACCTGCACCAGCAGGCAAATTTCGTCGCTCGCCTTTGCGGCATAATCGGCAATCGTGCCGTAACGCGAGGCGCGGGCAACGATCGCTCCCATGCCGCGGTCGCCATTGGGAGGATAACGCACGGAGCGCACGCATTCCGCTGCCTCTTCCGGCGTGTTCACCATCGGGATCAGCAGTGTGCGGGCGCCGATATCGAGCAGTTGCTTGATCATCCACTTCGAACCGACCGGCGGCCGCACAACCGGCTCGACGGGCAAGCCATCGAGAACCTGCAACTGCCGCATGATGCTGCGCAGGTCGTTCGGCCCGTGTTCGCCATCGATCACCAGCCAGTCGAAACCGGTGCGTCCGACGATATCGGCAACCGTGGCCTCCCCGGTGGAAAGCCAAAGTCCGAACTGTTTCTGATGCTTGCCAATCGCTGTCTTGAACCCATTCTCGGTCATGTCGCTCCCATCAACTCCTCGAAATGCTGTTCATTCAACGCCTGAAAAGGCGATTTCTCAAGCCACGCCCAAGCCGATAATCGGCGGCTTGAACACGATCGTCTTCGGTCCCGAAACGCCGCCGTTTGCCATCGCATCGGTGATCAGTCTCGCCGCCGCCTCGCCCATCGCCCGCCTGGGCGATTTGCTCGTGGCGATCGGTGCCGGCAAACTATCCGTCAGATCCAGCCCGTTAAAGCCGGCAAGCACGATCTGCGATGGAACGGCAATGCCATGCTCCATGCACGCGAAAAGCCCGCCGGCCGCCATGTCATCATTGGAATAATAGATACAATCGATATCCGGTTTTGCCGCGATGAGGCGCGTCGTCAGCCGCTTGCCGAGTGCGATGGAGGAAAAGTCGTCATCGAGCTGCTCGGCGGCAAAAGCCAGACCCTGCGCTGCCAGAACCTTGGCAAAGGCCGATTTACGCTTCACCGCCCGCAGATCCTTTTCAAGCGCACTGCCGACATAGGCAATCTTTTTGCGCCCGGCTGCCAGAAGCGCCACGGCCATGTCGCGGCCGGCATCCCCATGCGACAGGCCGACATTAAAATCCACCGGCGTGCCATCGAGATCCATCAGCTGGATAACCGGGATATCGGCCAGTTTCAGCATACGCACGGTCTCTTCCGGCTGGTCGAGACCGGTCACGATGATCGCTGAGGGCTGCCACGACAACATGTCGCGAATGATGTCGCGCTCCTTGTCGGTGTCATAATCGGAAATGCCGAATACCGCCTGCATGCCCGAGCCTTCCAGCCCGGTGGTGATCCCGGAAAGCACTTCGGGGAACACGGTATTGGACATGCTCGGCACAACCACGGCGACAAGATTGGTGCGCTGGGAAGACAGGGAAAGCGCCAGCCGGTTGCCGACATAACTCAAGCTTTTCGCCGCCTGCCGCACACGTTCACCCGTTTCCGGCGCAACGTCGGAGGCGCCGCGCAGCGCCCGCGACGCCGTCATCTTGCTGACGCCGGCAAGAGCTGCAACTTCTTCCAGAGTGGATCTGCGCATGCCGGAAAGATCCTCGAAATTGTAGAGGCCGCGCGTCGGCGGCACAAACAGTCATAGGACTTTTATGCGCTGGAGAAAACTCTCTCCACTTGACATAAATGCACAAAATCGCCCATGTTACCGATACCGGTACCGTTATCATGGTGCCTGAACTTGTGTGGCTCCTGGGGAGGATACGCCGTGCAGGATGCTGGAAAGACGACATTTCCCGCCGGTCATTTGAATGGCTCGCGGCATCATCTTTTAGTTTCAAAATACCATGTCAGAGCCGGCGACAGCGTCGGTCCTGTCGATAATGCATCCAGACCACCACCATCATCCGCGCCGGCAATATCAAACTTATGTTCGATTGCGGGCTTGGCCAAATCGTTGCAAGCTGGCCCGATCCAGAAGTTGCATGGAGCGTGTGGAATGCAGCAATAGTCATCCGGCGGTTCGAAGTGAGGAGCGAACCATCGGACGGAAATATCAACGGCGTCACTGGGAGGAGAAGCCGGAATGCATGTGATGATTTTGGGTGCGGCAGGCATGGTCGGCCGCAAGTTGGTCGACAGGATAGCCGCCAGTCCGCAGGTGCTGGGTGCAGAGATCAGCCGGCTGACGCTTGTGGATGCCTTTCAGCCGCCGGTTCCGACCAGCCTACAGTCGATCACCACGGTGCAGACCGCCGATCTCGCCGATGCGACGATTGCCCCGACACTGATCGCCACACGCCCGGACCTGATCTTTCATCTCGCCGCCATCGTCTCGGGCGAAGCGGAAGCCGATTTCGACAAAGGTTATTCCGTCAATCTCGATGGCACACGCGCCCTGTTCGAAGCGATCCGCCATGAAGGTTTGAAACAGCCTTATGTGCCGCGTTTCGTCTTCGCCTCATCGATTGCCGTATTCGGCACACCTTTCCCCGACATCATCCCCGACGAGTTTTTCACCACGCCGCTGACCAGTTACGGCACACAGAAGGCGATCGCCGAACTGCTGCTCGCCGACTATTCGCGCCGTGGCATTTTCGACGGCATCGGCATTCGCCTGCCGACCATCTGCGTGCGGCCGGGCGCGCCGAACAAGGCGGCATCGGGCTTCTTTTCCAATATTCTGCGCGAGCCGCTGGTCGGCCAGCCGGCAATCCTGCCGGTCAGTGATCAGGTGCGTCACTGGTTTGCCAGCCCGCGCGCGGCTGTCGGCTTTTTCGTGCATGCGGCAACCATCGACACCGCCAAAATCGGCCCACGGCGAAACCTCACCATGCCGGGCCTTTCCGCTCTCGTGGCCGATGAGATCGAGGCGCTGCGCCGCTTTGCTGGCGACAAGGCGGTGGCGCTGATCCGCCGCGAACCGGATCCGGTTATCGAGCGCATCGTCGCCGGATGGGCGACGCAATTCGATGCTCGGCGGGCTTCGAGCCTCGGCTTCAAGGCGGAGGCGAGTTTCGACGAGATCGTGCAGGCGCATATCGAAGACGAACTGGAAGGCAGAGTTTTATGACGGCAGGGAATAAAAGCGGACAGATTGCGTTGGTAACGGGTGGCGGGACCGGTGTCGGGCGCGCCATTGCCAAGGCGCTCGGCGATGCCGGCTACAAGGTGGTCATCTCCGGCCGGCGCGAGGACGTGCTCAAATCCGCCGCGACGGAACTGGCAAACGAAACGGGCGCCGAGTTCATAGCAGTCACCGCCGACGTCGGAGATCCCAACTCGGTGCGGACCCTGTTCGACAGGATTTCGAACATCTATGGCAGGCTCGACCTTCTGGTGAACAATGCCGGCATCAACGTGCCCAACGTGCCCATGGAGGAACTGTCCTTCGAGGACTGGAACGCCATCGTCGCTGCCAACCTCACCGGGGCATTTCTTTGCACCCAGCAGGCGTTCCGGCTGATGAAGGCGCAGGCGCCGCGCGGCGGCCGTATCATCAACAACGGCTCGATCTCGGCCACCGCGCCGCGCCCCAATACAGCCCCCTATACGGCCACCAAACACGCCATCACCGGGCTGACCAAATCGACCGCCCTCGATGGCCGCCATTTCGACATCGCCTGCGGCCAGATCGATATCGGCAATGCCTCGACGGAGATGACCCGAAAAATGGCGAAGGGTGTGATGCAGGCAAACGGCGATATCGCCGTCGAGCCGACCATCGATGCCAGCCATATCGCCAATGCCGTCGTCTACATGGCAAGCCTGCCGCTCGAAGCCAATGTGCTGACGATGACCGTGATGGCGACAAAGATGCCGTTTGTCGGGCGCGGCTGAACCACAGTCGACCGATCGCATACGCAGAGACTAGAGACGGGACTTCATAACATACCCAGGGAGGGAGCATGGCAGACGTTCAATTCACCGATGTCCGCAAATCGTTCGGCGCATTTCCGGTCATCAAGGGTGTGGACATCGAGATCGCCGATGGCGAATTCGTCATCCTCGTCGGCCCCTCCGGCTGCGGAAAATCCACTCTGCTGCGCATGCTGGCAGGGCTTGAAAACATTTCCGGCGGCCAGATCAGCATCGGCGGCAAGGTGGTCAACACGCTGCCGCCCAAGGAACGCGACATCGCCATGGTGTTCCAGAACTACGCGCTCTATCCGCATATGACGGTGGAGCAGAACATGGCGTTTTCGCTGATGCTCAACAAGGCGCCGAAGGCGGAGGCCGACAAACGCGTCAAATATGCCGCCGGCATTCTGGGCCTCGACAAGCTGCTGGAGCGCTATCCGCGCCAGTTGTCCGGCGGCCAGCGCCAGCGTGTCGCCATGGGCCGCGCCATCGTGCGTGATCCAAAAGTGTTTCTGTTCGACGAACCGCTCTCCAACCTCGACGCCAAACTGCGCGTCGCCATGCGCGCCGAAATCAAGGAACTGCACCAGCGGCTGAAGACCACCACGGTCTATGTCACCCACGACCAGATCGAGGCGATGACCATGGCGGACAAGATCGTCGTCATGCATGACGGCGTGGTCGAGCAGATCGGCAGCCCGCTCGATCTGTATGACCAGCCGGCCAACCTGTTCGTTGCCGGCTTCATCGGCTCGCCGGCCATGAACATGATCAAGGGCAAGCTCGACCCGCAGGATCGCAGCCGCTTCATCGCCACCGACGGCACCGTTCTGCCGGTTGCCAACGCACCGGCCGAAGCGCTCGGCCGCGACCTGATCTACGGCCTGCGCCCGGAATATATAGCGCTCGATGCAAACGGCATCCCGGTCGAGATCGTGGTGATCGAACCGACCGGTTATGAGACGCATCTCATCGTGCGGCTGGGCGGCACGGAAGCCAATTGCGTGTTTCGCGAACGTGTCGGCGCCAAGCCGGGCGAAACGCTGCGCGTGTCGATCGATGCCACTCATGTTCACCTCTTCGATGTGGAAAGCGGAAAGAGATTGACCGACTGATACCGCGCGGATGGCCACGGGCAGGAAGAGGAGCCTTCCCGTTTCACCATCCTCGTCGGCGCATTCCGTAACCGAGAATGCAAGGGCCGCCATTCACCAAGCGGGACAGTGGATGCCGGGGGATTTTCGACCCGTGTTTTGGAGGAGGAATATCATGACGATCAGAAGACGTGACTTTCTCGCAGCAACCGCCGCCACTGCCGGTGTCGCGGGTTTGGGCATCCGCCCGTCATTCGCGCAGGCCGAACCGGCCTACAAGCCGGAAAGCGGCGCGAGCTTGAGGCTTTTGCGCTGGACGCCGTTCGTGAAGGGCGACGAAGAGGCATGGCTCGCCAATACCAAAAAATTCACCGAGGCCACCGGTGTCGAAGTCCGTGTCGACAAGGAAAGCTGGGAGGACATTCGCCCCAAGGCCGCCGTTGCCGCCAATGTCGGCTCCGGCCCGGATCTGGTGATGTGCTGGTTCGACGATGCCCACCAGTATCCGGACAAGCTGGTGGATCTCACCGAGCTCGCCAACTATCTCGGCGGCAAATACGGTGGCTGGTATGACGGCATGCGCGGCTATGCCGCCCGTGGCGACCAGTTCATCGCCATGCCGCTGGCCGCCATCGGCAATGCCGTCGTTTACCGCGACAGCCATGTGAAGGCGGCCGGATTCAACGAGTTCCCGAAGGATACGGCCGGTTTCCTCGAATTGTGCAAGGCGATGAAGGCCAAGGGCACGCCGGCCGGCTTCCCGCACGGCAAGGCCGTCGGCGACGGCAACAATTATGCGCATTGGCTGTTGTGGAGCCACGGCGCGCAGATGGTTGATGCTGATGGCAAGGTGACGATCAACAGCCCCGAAACGCTGGCCGCGATCAACTATGCCAAGGAACTCTACGCCACCTTCATTCCGGGCACGGAAAGCTGGCAGGACGTCAACAACAACCGCGCCTTCCTTGCCGGCCAGGTATCGCTGATCGCCAATGGCGTGTCTGTCTATTACACCGCCAAGGGCGACCCGAAACTGGCGGAGATCGCCGCCGATATCCGCACCACCAACTTTCCGATCGGCCCGGTCGGCAAGAGCGTGGAACTGCACCAGACCAGTTCGCTGCTGCTGTTCAAGCACACCAAATATCCTGAAGCGGCCAAGGCCTATATCAAGTTCATGATGGAGGCTGACCAGATGAACGCGTGGCTGACCGGCTCCAGCGCCTATTGCTGCCAGGCACTGAAATCCTTCGCCAAGAACCCGATCTGGACAGCGGACCCGATCCACGCGCCCTATTCGCGCGCGTCGGAAACCCTGCGGCCCAACGGTTATGCCGGCCCGCTCGGTTATGCCTCGGCCGCCACCATGGCCGATTATGTTCTGGTCGACATGTTTGCCGCCGCCGTCACCGGCCAGCGCTCGCCGGAAGACGCGATGAAGGAGGCCGAACGTCGGGCCAACCGTTATTACCGCGTCTGATCCGACCTTGTGACAGTCACGCGGCACGCCTTAACCGGCGTGCCGCCGTTCCCTATCAGGAGGTTTGTCATGGCGACGGTGATTACCAAGGAAACGCGAGGGCCGTTCACCTCGCTCTTGCAGAACAACAATGTGCTCGGCGCCCTGTTCATGCTGCCGGCAGCGATCTTTCTTTTGTGTTTTCTCACCTATCCGCTCGGCCTCGGCGTCTGGCTAGGCTTCACCGATACAAAGATCGGTCGTGACGGCATTTTCATCGGGCTGGAAAACTACCAGTTCCTGATGGAAGACGACGTGTTCTGGCTGTCGGTGTTCAACACCGTGCTCTACACCTTCGTCGCCTCGGTGCTGAAATTCGCACTTGGCCTCTGGCTGGCGCTGCTGCTCAACCAGCATCTGCCGTTCAAATCCTTTTTTCGCGCCGTCATTCTCCTCCCCTGGGTGGTGCCGACGGTTCTTTCGGCGCTGGCCTTCTGGTGGATCTATGATGCGCAGTTCTCGATTATCTCGTGGTCGCTGATGCAGATGGGCATGATCGACAGCCCGATCAATTTCCTCGGCGATGCCACCAATGCCCGCATTTCGGTGATCCTGGCCAATGTCTGGCGCGGCATCCCGTTCGTGGCAATCTCGCTTCTCGCAGGCCTGCAGACCATCCCCGCCTCGTTGCAGGAAGCCGCATCGCTCGATGGCGCCAGCGGCTGGCAGCGGTTCCGCTATGTGACGCTGCCGATGCTGACGCCGATCATCGCCGTGGTGATGACCTTTTCGGTGCTGTTCACCTTCACCGATTTCCAGCTGATCTACGTGCTGACCAAGGGCGGCCCGGTCAATGCCACGCATCTGATGGCGACCCTGTCCTTCCAGCGCGGCATTCCCGGCGGGCAACTGGGCGAAGGTGCAGCGATCGCCGTTGCCATGGTGCCCTTCCTGCTGGCCGCCATCATGTTCAGCTTTTTTGGCCTGCAACGCCGCAAATGGCAGCAGGGCGGACAGGATTGAGGGAAACGAACACATGACCACACAAACCACAACCACCCGCCCCACCGATGATGTGCTGACTGACAATGCCGAGGGCATGAGTTATCTCAACCGCCTGCCCCGGCGTATCGTCATGCTCTATCTGCCGATGGCGGTGTTCACCTTCGTGCTGCTTTTCCCGTTCTACTGGATGGCGATCACGGCGGTAAAACCCAATGACCAGCTGACCGATTACAACAATTACAGCCCGTTCTGGGTGGTCGGCGCCACGCTCGACCATATCAAATATCTGTTTTTCGAAACCTCCTATCCGGGCTGGCTGTGGAACACGATGCTGGTGGCGGTCGGCTCGACCGCGTTGTCGCTGGTCGCCTCCGTCCTCGGCGCCTATGCCATCGAGCGCATCCGGTTCACCGGTTCGCGGCAGGTGGGTCTCGTCATCTTTCTCGCCTACCTGATCCCGCCATCCATCCTGTTCATCCCGCTCGCCTTCATCGTCTTCAAGCTGGGCATCTATGACAGCCGGCTGGCGCTGATCTTCACTTATCCCACCTTCCTCATTCCCTTCTGCACCTGGCTGCTGATGGGTTACTTCCGCTCGATCCCGTTCGAGCTGGAGGAAAGCGCGCTGGTGGATGGCGCAAGCCGCTGGCAGATTCTCGTCAAGATCATCCTGCCGCTGGCGGTGCCGGGCCTGATCTCGGCCGGCATTTTTGCCTTCACGCTGTCATGGAACGAATTCATCTACGCGCTCACCTTCATCCAGTCGTCGGAAAACAAGACGATCCCGGTCGGCGTGTTAACCGAACTGGTGCGTGGCGACGTTTTTGAATGGGGTTCGCTTATGGCGGGCGCGCTGTTCGGGTCTCTGCCGGTGGTGATCCTCTACTCGTTCTTCGTCGACTATTACGTGTCGTCGATGACCGGGGCGGTGAAGGAGTAGCGAATAGCGAATAGCGAATAGCGAGAAATGTCGTCCCCTGATTGCCGCGCAAGAGGTCTCTCCTGCGCGGCATTCGTTTTTATCAGGCAGTCGGTGCCACGCAGCGGTCACCCGTGTCGTCAAAGACATGAAGGTGTCTCGGCGGAAATGACACGTGAACGCTCGGCCCCGCCGACAAGGCCGCACGATCCAGCGTGAACACCTTGAACGCCAGTCCATGCAAGGAGAGATGCAGGATGATGCCGAAACCGGTTGGCTCGACCAGATCGACACTGGCCGCCATGCCTGAGCCCTCGCCGCCCATCACCACATGTTCCGGCCGAATGCCGACGGTCACCTTGGCGCCATCGGCAACCGCCAAAGGTGCCGGCAGGGCGATGACGGTTCCATCCTTCAGCGTCACACTGCCGTTGGCATAGGTTGCGTCGAGAAAATTCATGCCCGGGGAGCCGATGAAACCGGCGACAAAGAGGTTGGCGGGACGGTCGTACAACTCCAGCGGAGCCCCCACCTGCTGGACCACCCCGCCATGCATGGCGACGATCCGGTCCGCCAGGGTCATTGCCTCGATCTGGTCGTGGGTGACGTAGATCGAGGTGGCCTTGAGGTCGCCATGCATTTTCTTGATTTCTGCGCGCATCTGCTCGCGCAGGCGGGCATCGAGGTTCGACAAAGGCTCATCGAACAGGAACGCCTTCGGTTGGCGCACGATGGCGCGGCCCATGGCGACGCGCTGACGCTGGCCACCGGAAAGCGCCTTAGGACGGCGCTCCAGCAGCGGTTCAAGACCGAGTTTTGCAGCGGCACCCGCCACCACGCTGGCGATCTTTTCCTTGGCGATCTTTCTGAGCTTGAGGCTGTAGCTCATGTTGCCGGCAACATTCATGTGCGGATAGAGCGCATAGGACTGGAACACCATGGCGATGTCGCGGTCCTTCGGATGAAGCTCGTTGACGCGCTTGCCGTCAATGCGCATCTCGCCATCGGTTACGCCCTCCAGCCCGGCGATCATGCGCAAAAGCGTGGACTTGCCGCAGCCGGACGGGCCGACCAGCACGACGAACTCGCCGTCCTTGATCTGCAGGTCGATGTCGTGCAGCACCTGCACGTGGCCATAGGCCTTCTTGACGTTCTGGATATCGATCGAAGCCATATGATTACCCCTTGACCGCGCCGGCCGTCAGGCCCTGGACGAGGTAGCGCTGGATGAGCAGGAAGAAGAGAGCGGCCGGGACGAGCGCGAGCACGCCTGCCGCCATCATCTGTCCAAAGTCCACCGAGAATTTGGAAACGAAGGTCAGCAACCCGACCGGGAAGGTGGCGGCATTGTTGCCGTTGATCAGCATCAGCGCGAACAGCAGTTCGCTCCATGCGGCGGTGAAAACGAAACCGAGTGTCGCGGCGATGCCGGGCAAAGTCAGCGGCAGGATGATTTCCCGGAACGCCGTGAACTTCGTGGCGCCATCGATCATCGCCGCTTCTTCGAGATCCTTTGGAATGCCGTCGAAGAAGGACTGCATCAGAAACGTCGCGAAGGGCACGTTGAAGGCGGTGTAGACGACAATCAGCCCCGTCAAACTGTTGGTGAGACCGAGCGGCGTCAAAATCTTGAAGATCGGCGCCACCAGCATGACCAGCGGAAACATCTGCGTCAGGAGCATCAGCCCGACGATCCAGTATTTGGCACGGAAGCTGAAGCGGGAAAGCGCGTAACCGGAGAGCGATGCGCAGATCGTCACGATGATGGCGGTGGAGCCTGAGACGATCAGGCTGTTCTTGAAAAATGTCGGAAAAGCGCTGTGCTGCAATACGAAGGAATAATGTTCCCATGTGGTCCGCGACGGCCACATGCGCACGCCTTCTGAATAGAGAAGGTCGTTCGGCGTCAGCGAAACCTTGAACAGCCAGTAGAGCGGAAAGAGCGCGAAAACGACGTAGGCGAGGATGGCCAGACGATGCGCGGTGGTCGGAAGAAGCGGCGTTCTCATGGTGTCACCCCTTGTTCAGCAATGTCTGCCGCAGCAGGATGATCAGCATCGAATAGGCCAGAAGCAGCACCAGCAGCACCAGCGCGATCGCCGAGGCATACCCGAAATCGAGCGCCTTGAAGGCCTGGGTGAAGATATAGCTGGCAACGATCTGGGTGCGGTCAGCAGGTCCGCCACCGGTCATGACGACGATCAGATCGGCAAAGTTGGAAATCCACACGGTGCGCAGCAGAACGGTGATGGCGATGGTCGGCGCCAGAAACGGCAGCGTGATCGACCAGAAACGCTGAAACCATGAGGCGCCATCGATGGAGGCCGCTTCATAAAGATCACGCGGGATCGATTGAAGTGCGGCCAGAAGCGTGATGGCGAAGAAGGGAATGCCCCACCAGACATTGGCGATGATCGGTCCCCACATCGCATATTGCGGATCGGACAGGATGTTGCCGGGCTGGCTCATCAGGCCGAGATCGAACAGCCAGTGCGGGATCGGCCCGATGACCGGATTGAACAGCCATGCCCAGTTGAGGCCGGCCAGAAACGACGGCACCGCCCATGGCAAAAACACCAATGCCTGAACGAGACCACGGCCCATGAACGGCTTGTCGAGCAGAAGCGCCAGAATGAGGCCGAAGGCAAATTGCAGGAAGACCGACGCGCCTGTCCACCACAGCGTGTTTTTCAAAGCGACATAAAACGCCTTGTCCTTCGACAGGGTTTCGAAATGCTCGAGCCCGATGAAACCGCCGGAAAACGGATTGAGCAGCTGGATATCGCGAAACGCATAGGAAATGCCGACGACCAGCGGCACCAGCATGACAACGATGATGAGGATCAGCGCCGGTGCGCTGTAAAGATAAGGCTCGGAGGCATCAGCAAGGCGCTTTTGCCACGGCCTGCGATCCTGGCGACGATCATAGACGTCGGCGGTCATGGACATCAGACAGTTTCCCGTTTGCGGCGCAAATCTGCGCCGTCATTGCATGAAGAAGAGCGATGTGGCGGCGCGGGTATTTTGCGCGCCGCCACGTAGAAAGTTACTTCTTGGAGAGGTTCTTCTGCTGTGCCTTGGTGAGGTAAGCCGCCCATTCGTCAGCCAGTTCCTTCGCCGTGATGTCGCCGAGCAGAGCCTGTTGCGAGGTCTTGATCGCCAGCGAATCCTTGAAGAAGGCGAATTCCTGCAGGAAGGTCGGCATCACGGTCGGAACGGTGTCCTTGTCGGCCAGTTCCTCGAACCAGCCCTTGAACTGGTCACCGGCGTAGAACGGATCCTTTTCAGCCGCCGTATAGGCCGGCAGCGCGCCGATCTTCTTGTTCCACTCGATATTGCCTTCCGGGCTCTGCAGCGTTTCGATCAGCTTCCAGGACAGGTCCTTGTTTTCGCTCTTGGCGAACATCGACCAGCCGGCATAACCGATCGTCGGGAAGGATTTCCCCGTCGGGCCCTTCGGCAGCGGTGCAACGCCAAAATCTTCCGGCTTCATACGCTCGGCCACGGCGATCAGCGCATCCGGGTCCTGATCGAGGAAGGCGCAGGTACCGGAATAAAACCCGGCAACGACTTCGTTAAAGCCCCAGTTGACACTGTCCTTCGGGGCCAGACCCTTCTTGTAAAGGTCGACCATCCACTCGATACCCTTTGCCCAGCCTTCGCTGTTCATGGTCGAAGTGCCGTCCTCGGTGAAATACTTGTTGTCGCCGGCCATGGAGGCGGCAAAGATCATCCAACCGTTCAGGCCACCCGGCCCGCCGCGCATGCAGTAACCGTATTTGCCCGGCAGCTTGGAAACGGCTTCCGATGCCTTGGTGAACTCGTCCATGGTCTTTGGCGGTGCGGAAACGCCAGCTTCGCTCAGCAGCTTCTTGTTGTAGAACATGGCGCGCAGGTAGAAGCCGTAGGGCAACATATAGGCGGTGTTCTTGACGTCACGGCCGAGTTCCAGCGCGCGCGGTGTCAGCGCCTTGGTGTGCTCCCACTTGGCCAGATAAGGCTCAAGGCTTTCGAGCATGCCGTTATTGCCGTAGAGCGAAAGCCAGGTATCCGGCATTTCCATCACGTCGGGCGTATCGCCGGCCGACACCATGGTGGCGAATTTCTGGAACGCCTCGTTCCAGGGCAGCGAGATGATCTCCACCTTTGCGCCCGGATTTGCGGCCTCGAACTTGTCGACCAGCGATTTCAGCGTCTGCGTGCGCTCCGGGCTGGTGATCACTTCCACCAGCTTGAGCGTGGTATCGGCCATGGCGGTCCCCGCCATCATGGTCGCGATGAATGCAGCCGTTATGATTGTTTTCATTGTCCTGCTCCCAGTTGTTTATTGGTTGATGCGCTAGGTGGCGATGGCAATCGCCTCCTGAATATCGCTCCACAAAGCCTCGGTTCCCTCGAGGCCGACATGGAGGCGTACGGACCGCGCATGGATGCCAAAAGTATGCGCGGAATTCGGCTGGGCCTTCTGCTGCAGCACCACTTCGCCCGGAACGATCAGGCTTTCGTGGCCACCCCAGCTGACGCCGAGCTTGAAGAGTTTCAGGTGATCGGCAAAGGCGCGGATATCGACGCCTTCCTTGAAGATGAAGGAAAACAGGCCGGACGTGCCGTTAAGGCCGGCCGGGAGTCGGTTCGCAAGGCCCGGATGGCAGACCGTTTCCACTACATCGAGTTCCTGCAGGCGCCGCGCGATGGTGAGCGCCGCATCCTGATGCGCCTTCATGCGCAAGGGCAGCGTGCGCATGCCGCGGATCAGCAGCCAAGCATCGAAGGGGGAAAGCTTGCCGCCGAGATAGGGATAGGCCTCCGCCTTCACCCGCGCGATCATTTCCTTTGAACCGGCAACCACACCGGCAACGACATCGCTATGGCCGCCGAGATATTTCGAGGCCGAATGAATGACGAGATCGACGCCAAGCGTGATCGGTCGCTGGAAGACGGGGCTGGCCCAGCTGTTGTCGATCATCGACACGGCACCATGCTTTTTCGCAAGCGCCGCCAGCGCACCAACATCATGCGCTTCCATAACCCAGCTTGTCGGGCTTTCGAGATAAAGCAGTTTCGCACCGGGCAGAGCCTTGTCGACCGCTTGCTCATCGCGACCATCGACATAGGTAACCTCCACCTTCATCCGCTTCAGCAGCGTGCCGAACAGGCGAAAGGCGTCGGGATAAACGTGCTTGACCGCGACGATGCGGTCACCGGGCTCGACAAAGCTCAGGACCGAAGACGAGATCGCCGACATGCCGCTGGCAAACCCGAGCGCGTCTTCGGCACCCTCCAGCTTGGCCAGCATTTCTTCGAACATGCGCACTGTCGGGTTGAGGCCACGCGTATAGATCGGCCGCACCTTTTCGCCGCGATAGGACGCGATCATCTCGTCGTAATCGGAGAAGGTGAAAAGCGAGGTCTGAAAGATCGGCGGCACCACAGCATCGGCAAAGTTGCCATCGTCATGGGCGGTGATCAGCGAGGCAAACGCCGACGGATCGAGCATTTCGTTCATTTGGACATTTCCTTGATGTCTTCCTCGACGACAGCGAGGATTTTTAATGTTTCGCGCCGCGCGCCTTCGGGATCCCGGGCGGCGATGGCGTCGAAAAGCAAGCGATGGAACGGAAAGGAGCGGCGGGCAAAATCCTTGCGATCAAAGGGTGATGACCAGAAATGCTCGAAACTTTCACGCATCTGTTCGAGAAGCTGCCGGAACAGCGGGTTGTGCGTGGCGTCATAAACAGCCAGATGAAAAGCCAGATCTTCCGGGCCGGACGAACCCTGTTCCAGATGGACCGTTTCCATCTTCACCAGCTTGTCCTCGATGATTGCCAGATCATCAGCGGTGCGCATTTGCGCGGCCACCATGCCGGCCTCGCATTCGATGCCGCGGCGAACCTGCAGCGTCTGCAAAAGCACGTCACGCAGGCGTGTCGTATCCAGCGACAGCGGCATATGTACGGTATCGGGAGAGATCGGCCGCAGGAGATAGGTGCCACTGCCCTTGCGGGTCTCGATGACGCCAAGCGCCTGAAAATGACTGATGACCTCGCGGATAGTCGAGCGCCCGACCGCCAGAGCGCCCATCAGTTCACGCTCCGCCGGCAAACGGTCTCCCGCCTTGAGCCTGGCATCGGCGACATATTGGGCAAGTGCTGCCGTGACCTGCTTTGCGCGGTCAACACTCGGCAAAGGCCGAAGCGTATCGGACAGTTTTGGCTTCATGCCACCTCCAGTTTCCCCGCCGACCGCGCTTTACACAGCGTCCAAATTGGTCTGACATCTTAGCAAATCACTTGGGAGCGTGGCTGTCAATCGGGTGTGACAGTGGACATGCATTGCAGGCGCGCCCTTAGCATCCGTATTTGTAGGCCGTAGTTTTTTCTGGAATCGACCGCGCAGCACGATCCCGCCCAATCGCGCCATGATAGACATGCCTTTCCGTCTGGCGGATTTGCCGATCGCCTTGATGTTTATGCCACCAAGCTAACGCCTAGGCAGAAAACATGATTTGAAATCGCAGCCGGCGCGCAAAATAGCTTTGTAGAAAAATAGATGCACTATGGATGACCGACGCAGACCTGACCGCGATCTGCATCGGTTTGAATGGCGGGCACATCAACGCATCGGCGATCGAATCGATGCCGAAATCATTCGCAAGAAACCGTACCCACAGACGCGGTATGCCTGATCGCTTTTGCCGGCCCGCAAGTCACGCTTCAGCACAAGGTCTGAAAAGCGATCCACCTTCAGACCGGATTGATCAGGCCGAAAACCTTGTCGAAATTTCCGGTGGCCTCTGCGGTGCGCTGGGGCATGACGCGGCCGACCAGTACTTCCGATGGTGTCGGCTGGCTGCAAAGCAGCTCTACGGATTCCGTGACGAAATCGGCGAGCGGCATGGCGCGCGGATTTTCCGATTGGCCCGGTGTCAATTCCGTCGCCACCAATGGCGGCGCGATCTCCACCACTGCCACATTTGTGCTGCGCAATTCATGTCGCAGGCTTGTGGACCAGGAATGGATCGCGGCCTTGCTGGCACTGTAGGTCAACGTGTCGGCACGTGGCACGAAGGCCAGGCCGGACGATACGGTGACAACCGCCGCCTCATCACGCGTGCGCAGATGCTCAAGCAGGGCTGCCGTCAGACGGATCGGCGCCAGAAGATTGGTGGATATGGTCTTTTCGACGATGTCGAGATCGTAGCTCTCGGCTAGCACCTTTTCGCTGACCATGATGCCGGCATTATGGATGACGACGTTGAGATCAGGATGATGTTCGGTGATATCCGCCGCGAACTGCTTGATCGCCAGCGGGTCGGTTACATCCAGTTCGTAGCCCAGCATGCCGGGATTGGCATACAGCGTTTCCTTGAGACGCGTATCATCGCGCCCGGTGATGATGACCTTCGCGCCTTCTGCCATCAAGGCCTTGGCAAGCCCCCTGCCAATACCCGAATTGCCGCCGGTGATGAGAATTGTTGCTTTCGAGAAATCCATTTTTCTGCCTCCAGATCGCTTCGGTTTCAGAGATAATCCCAATACTATCTTTTGGTAAGTAGGCACCTTTTAGTAAGTGAAAGATTTTTTCGTGCCCGGCCGGCTATACTATTTGGGGCGCAGCCAACGCATGTGAATGGCTGCAATTTTGGTCAACGTCCCGCTTAATCATCGCGCAATAGTGGCAATGGCTGCGAACTGACGACCGCCACAGACGCATCCATTTAATCTATCACCATGATTTTGATGTGAAATTACAGTTTCATGAAAACTGGCATGAAATCTGCCTACCTTCTTGAGTGACTGGGCAAAAGCTCGGCAAATCAAAAAAGAGGGAACAGCATGACGAAAGAATTGGAGACGAAGCGTTTCGGCATCGACATTTTCACCATGCGTCGGCTGGCGCCGTTCATCGGCGCCGCCACCTTTGCATTGCTGTCGGCAAACACCGTGCTTGCGGCCGGCACATTGCGCATCGGCATGACGGCTTCCGACATTCCGCTCACCACCGGCCAGACCGACCAGGGCGGCGAAGGCCAGCGTTTCATGGGGTATACGGTCTATAACTCGATGATCGAATGGGATCTTTCCAGCGCTGAAAAACCTTCCAGCCTGATCCCGAGCCTTGCGACCAGTTGGGCTGTCGATGGCACCGACAAGACGAAATGGACATTCAAGCTGCGTGAGGGCGTGAAATTTCACGATGGCAGCACGTTCGATGCGGCAGCTGTCGTCTGGAATTTCGACAAGCTGCTGAAGACGGATGCCCCGCAGTTCGACAAACGCCAGGCGGCGCAGGGCAAGTCCCGCATTCCGGCTGTCGTATCCTACAAGGCGGTCGATCAGCTGACGGTGGAAATCGTCACCAACACCCCAGATGCCACCCTGCCCTACCAGTTGAGCTGGATCCTGATGTCGTCGCCGGCCAATTGGGAAGCCCAGGGCAAGAACTGGGATACGGTTGCGCAAAAGCCTTCCGGCACCGGCCCATGGAAAATGGAAAGCGGTTTTACGCCGCGCGAACGCGCCGAACTCACCCCCAACAAGGAATATTGGGACAAGGCACGCGTACCGAAACTCGACAAGCTGGTGCTGATCCCGCTTCCCGAGCCGAATACCCGCGTGGCCGCCCTGCGTTCAGGCCAAGTGGACTGGATCGAGGCGCCTGCCCCGGACTCGGTCAAATCGCTCAAGGATGCCGGTTATTCGATCGTCACCAATTCCTACCCGCATAACTGGACTTGGCACCTGTCGCGCGTCGAAGGTTCGCCGTGGAATGATGTTCGCGTGCGCAAAGCCGCCAATCTGGCGGTTGATCGCGAGGGTCTGAACGAATTGCTGGGCGGTCTCTCCATTCCGGCTCAGGGTTACATGCCGCCCGGCCATCAATGGTTCGGCAAGCCGACATTCAAGCTGGAATACAATGTCGAGGAAGCCAAGAAGCTGATGGCCGAAGCCGGTTACGGGCCGGACAAGCGCATCAAGACCAAGGCTGTGATCTCGTCCTCCGGCTCCGGCCAGATGCTGCCGCTGCAGATGAACGAATACATCCAGCAGACGCTGGCCGAAATCGGCATCGACGTCGAATACGAGGTGATGGACTGGAACACCGTCATCAACGTCTGGCGCGCCGGTGCCAAGGATGCCAGTGCCAAGGAAGCCACGGCCGTCAACTACAGCTACTTCATCCAGGACCCGTTCACCGCAATGATCCGCCAGTCGGAATGCCGGCTGGCACCGCCGACAGGGACCAACTGGGGTTATTACTGCGACAAGGACATGGACGCACTGTTCGCTCAGGTGCGCAACACGTTCGACGCCGAGGAGCAGGACAAGGTGATGCAGAAGATCCACGAAAAATACGTGGACGATGCCCTGTTCCTGATGGTGACGCATGATGTCAATCCGCGTGCGATGACCACCAAGGTCAAGGGTTTCGTGCAGGCACAGAACTGGTTCCAGGATTTTTCGCCGGTCACCGTCGATCCCTGATCAGCCAGATGGCGCGCGGTTTTCCGCGCGCCATTCCATGATGCCCGATCAAGACCCATTCGTGAGGACACCATGCTGCTTTATGCCCTCAAACGCCTGCTGCACGTCATTCCGGTGACGATCGGCGTCAGCATCGTCTGTTTCATGCTGATCCACATTGCCCCCGGCGACCCGCTCGCCGCCATCCTGCCCTCCGATGCTTCCGCTGAAATGCAGACGCAGATGCGCGCGTTCTATGGGCTCGACCGACCATTGCCCGTGCAATATCTTCTATGGGCATGGCACGCCCTGCAGGGTGACCTCGGCACGTCGATCGCGTCCGGCCGACCGGTCCTGAACGAAATCCTCAGCGCCTCCGTCAATTCCATCATTCTCGCCGTCTTTGCGGCAATGATCGGCTTCGTCTTCGGTGCCACACTGGGCTTCCTCGCCGGCATCTATCGCGGTGGCTGGATCGATCGTATCGCCTCGGCATTCTCCATGCTGGGCGTTAGCGTGCCGCATTACTGGCTCGGCATGGTGCTGGTCATCGCCTTTTCGGTCACGCTCGGCTGGCTGCCGGCCATGGGCGGCGGGCCTGAAGGATCGGCGGGGCGCGGTTTCAGCTGGGATTACCTTCGCTTTCTCATTCTGCCGGCAGTCACCATGTCGGTCATCCCGATGGGCATCATCGCCCGCACCATCCGCTCGCTGGTCGCCGACATTCTCGCGCAGGATTTCACTCAGGCGCTGGCCGCCAAGGGACTGATGTCGAGGCAGATCCTTCGCCATGTGGTGCGCAATGCAGCCCCGACGGCACTTTCCGTGATGGGTCTGCAACTTGGTTATCTGCTCGGCGGCTCGATCCTCATAGAAACCGTGTTTTCGTGGCCGGGAACCGGCTTTCTTCTGAACGGTGCGATCTTCACCCGCGACCTGCCGATCCTGCAGGGTACGATCCTCGTGCTCGCGATGTTCTTCGTTTTCCTCAACCTCGTGGTCGACGTGCTGCAAAGCGCCATCGATCCCCGCATCCAGAGGAGCTGATCATGGCCGTCATCACTGCCGATATTGCACCCTCTGTGCAGACGATCGCAAAGTCGCCGGGCTTCTGGAGCGGCGTTGTCAGACGCGTCTGTCGCGATCCCGTCGCCGTCATCGCACTCAGCATTCTGCTGATCCTCGTGCTGATGGCGATATTTGCTCCCTATATCGCGCCCTACGACCCCGCCAAGGGCAGCGTCATCCGCCGTCTGAAACCGATCGGAACGCCGGGCTACATTCTCGGCACAGACGAACTCGGCCGCGACATGCTCTCGCGTCTCATCTACGGCGCACGCCTGTCGCTGATCATGGGTGTCATTCCCGTGCCGATCGCCTTCCTCATCGGCTCGACCATCGGCATCATCGCCGGTTATGCCGGCGGCCTGACAAACACGCTGATCATGCGGCTGGTCGATGTGTTTTATGCCTTCCCCTCCGTGCTGTTGGCCGTGGCGCTGTCCGGCGCACTAGGCTCCGGCCTCACCAATGCGCTGGTGTCGCTCACCGTCGTTTTCATTCCGCAGATCGCGCGGGTGGCGGAAAGCGTGACGACGCAGGTGAGAAAGCTGGATTACGTCGATGCGGCGCGCGCATCCGGCGCGCCGGCGCTGACCATTATCCGCGTCCACATTCTCGGCAATGTGCTGGGACCGATTTTCGTGTTCGCCACCAGCCTGATCTCGGTCTCGATGATCCTCGCCTCCGGCCTATCCTTTCTCGGCCTTGGCGTGCGCCCGCCGGATGCCGAATGGGGCCTGATGCTCAACACGCTTCGAACCGCCATCTACAACAACCCCTTCGTGGCAGCACTTCCCGGCGTGATGATCTTCATCACCTCCATCTGTTTCAATCTTTTCTCCGACGGGCTGCGCTCAGCCATGGACGTGAAGTCATGATCAGTATCGTTGAAGAACCGGCCTATGACCTGCCCGTTGGCGAACGTGGAGGACCGGCGCAGCCGCTGGTTTCCGCACGCGGGCTTTTGAAACATTTTCCCGTAAAGGGAAGCGGGTTTCTCAAGCCGAAAAAAGTGGTGCGCGCTGTCGATGGTGTCGATTTCGATATCCTGAAGGGAGAAACCCTTGGCGTCGTCGGCGAAAGCGGCTGCGGCAAGTCGACGACGGCGCGGCTGCTGATGCAACTGATCATGCCCGATCAGGGCGATATCCTGTTCGACGGCGAAAAGGTCGGCGGCGCGCTGTCATTGTCGGAATACCGGCAGCAGGTGCAGATGGTGTTTCAGGACAGCTACGCCTCGCTCAATCCGCGGCTGACCATAGAGGAATCCATCGCCTTTGCGCCACGCGTGCACGGCATCCCCGCTGCCAAAGCCATCGATCGGGCACACGATCTTCTCTACCGCGTCGGTCTAGAACCCTCCCGTTTTGCCGGCAGATACCCGCATGAACTGTCGGGCGGCCAGCGCCAGCGTGTCAATATTGCCCGTGCACTGGCGCTGCGACCACGCCTCGTCATCCTCGATGAAGCGGTCTCGGCGCTCGACAAATCCGTCGAGGCACAGGTTCTCAATCTGCTGCTCGATCTGAAACGCGATTTTGGCCTGACCTATCTGTTCATCTCCCACGACCTGAACGTCGTGCGCTTCATGTGCGACCGGGTGATGGTGATGTATCTCGGCAAGGTCGCGGAACTCGGCTCCCGCGACGCGATCTTCGAGCATACGCGCCACCCCTATTCATCGGCACTTCTCGCCTCGATGCCAAAGATGGATCCGGCCGAACGGACGCAAGAACCACCGCTCTCGGGCGATCCGCCCAACCCGATCGATCCGCCCTCGGGCTGTCGTTTCCACACACGCTGTTCGTTCGCCGAAAGTGTGTGCAGCGATATGCCACCGCCGCTGACGGATATTTCGAAAGACCAGTCCACCGCCTGTCTTATGTCCCTGCCCGGCTCGGCTCACAGCCGCGCACCCGCATTGATGGAGGCCTGACATGGAAGCCATGATCCATTCATCCGAACCGATGATCGACATCGAAAACCTGTCCGTGACCTTCCATCGCGGTCGCAAACCGGTGAAAGCCGTCAATGGCGTCAGCCTTTCGGTGCGCCCCGGCGAGGTTGTTGCACTTCTCGGCGAATCTGGCTCAGGCAAGAGCGTCACCATGCGCTCGCTGCTGCGGCTGCATCCGAATGGAACGACAGTCGATGGCTCGATGACAGTGTCCGGCCGCGATGTGATGGGCCTTTCCAACCGGGACCTAGGGCAATTGCGTGGGGCCGTGGTGTCGATGGTGTTTCAGGAACCCCGGCTGGCACTCGATCCGGTCTATACAGTCGGGCGACAGATCGAGGAAACCATCCTGCGGCATGAAAAAGTGTCCCGCGCGCAAGCCGCCGCACGTGCGCTTGCTCTGTTCCAGAAGGTGCGCATTCCCTCCCCGGAACGCCGTCTCCAAAACTATCCGCATGAAATGTCCGGCGGCATGCTGCAGCGTGCGATGATCGCCATGGCGCTCGCCTGCAATCCCAAAGTTCTGCTCGCTGACGAACCGACGACAGCGCTCGATGCCACCGTACAGATCCAGATCCTGCTGCTGATCCGGGAATTGCAGGAGGAATACGGGCTCTCGGTCATTTTCGTCACCCACGACATCGGCGTCGCAGCCGAAGTCGCCGATCGGATCGCCGTGATGTATGCCGGCCGCATCGTCGAGGAAGGCAAGGTTGGCGATATCATTCGCGATCCAAAGCATCCCTATACGAAGGGGCTTCTCGGTGCCCGCGTCGAGCTGGCCCATGGTCGTGATCGGCTGATCACCATCCCCGGCTCGCCGCCGGATCTGGCCGACATGCCGCCCGGCTGCGCCTTTGCTCCACGCTGTCCGCAGGCGGAAGAGATTTGCCGCAGCCATGTGCCGGCGCTGGCGGCCACCGGCGACACCGGCAAGGTTGCCTGTGTGCGATATGCCTGAACACATGCGCGAACCATGAAACCCATCGTCCTGATCAATCCCAACACGTCCAGCGCCACGACCGCCATGATGACCGCGATCGCAAGAAAATATGCGTCAGGCATTCCGGTAACGGGAAAAACGGCGTCCCGCGGTGTGCCGATGATCCTAGACGAGGCCGCGCTTGATGCCGCAGCCGAAGGTGTCGTCGAGATGGGCCGGCAGGCCGAGGCTGATGGTGCCGCCGGAATTATCGTCAGTGCCTTCGGCGATCCGGGGCTTGAGGCACTCGCACACATCTGCCCTATCCCGGTCGTCGGCATCTGCGAGGCCAGCATGCTGGAGGCATCGCGCGGCAACAGGCGTTTTGGCATCGCGACGGTGACACCCGATCTTGTCGCGAGTTTTGCGGCAAAGGCGGAAGCGCTTGGGCTGCGACATCTGTTCACCGGCACGCGATTGACCGAGGGCGACCCGATACAGTTGACGGCGGATCCGGCAATGTTGCGCGATGCCCTTCAGGAGACGGCGCGCAGCTGTTTCGAAAAGGATGGCGCCGAGGCGGTCATTATCGGCGGCGGTCCCTTGGGGGAAGCGGCGGAACATATCCAGCAAAGCCTTTCCGCCCCTGTGATTGCACCGATCCGCTCCGCCGTCACATTGCTTCTGTCGCGCCTGAGTGCGGAGCAATCCCGATGACACTCTCGGGCAAAAGCTTCGCTTTTTCTGTTGCAAGCCCGTCCGCAGCGGTCGTAAACCTCAGCGCAGACGATGTGGCGGAGCACCGGGTGCCCAAGGACAAATCCTTCCTGTTTCGCGTGCGGCAAGCGCTGCCGGACCTACACCCCGCCGAAAAGCGGCTGGGCGAGTTCGTCTGCGATTTTCCGGGCGAACTGGCGAGTTATTCCGCCCAGGAACTGGCTGCGCTCGCGCATGTTTCCAAGGCGACCGTCACCCGCTTCATTCAGCGGCTCGGTTATGAAAACTACGAGGAAGCCCGCCGCCACGCCCGCGCCGA
The DNA here is from genome assembly GCF_004343585.1 of Neorhizobium sp. JUb45. Taxonomy (GTDB): domain Bacteria; phylum Pseudomonadota; class Alphaproteobacteria; order Rhizobiales; family Rhizobiaceae; genus Neorhizobium. Next base: position 56,136 of record NZ_SLYW01000003.1, read on the forward strand.
AAGGCAGACCGGTTCACGCCTGTTCCTGACGACGGCCGCCGATGCGTCCACCACCCAATCGGTGAAGACACATATCTCTCAAGGTGTCGCCAATCTCGAAGCCACGTTCATGGCAATCTCCGACGCACAGATAGACGGCGCTGCTTCGGCGATGATGCACGCACGCAAGGTCTGGGTGCTGGGCTTTCGCAGCAGCCATCCCTTTGCCTCCTATCTGCAATGGCAGTTGACGCAGGTGCTCGAGGACATCATCGCCATACCCGGCGCCGGAGAGACGCTGGGCGAACATCTGGTCAGCCTGCGGGAAGATGATGTCGTGGTGTTTTTCGCCATGCGTCGGCGGATCGCACAGCTCGATTCCATTCTGGCGCATGTGCGCAAATCGAAAGCCAGGCTCATCTACATCACCGATGAAAGCGCGCCTTTCGAAACCGGCGCGACATGGCATTTCCCCTGCCAGACGCTGGCGCCGGGGCCATTGTTCAACCATACGGCGGTAATGGCGCTCTGCCATCTGCTGATCACGCGATGCCTGGAACAGGCCGGCGTCGAGGGGCGCAAACGATTGCGGCAGATCGAGACCTTGAACGAAAGCCTCGACGAACTCTGACGAGAAGTCAGCTGCCTATGCCAAGCCGCTTGTAGAAAGTCCGCAAGGTTCGGGCGTCGCGTTTCACGATCGTAATCACATCGCCGCGCTCGGCAAGCGCATTGAGCTCGCGAATCGCCAGTGCATGCTCGACGCCCAATATCCGAGCAAAACTGCGGCTGTCACTCGCAATGCCGAGATCGGCAGCAACCATGATTGCCGCCTGAATCGAGGACAGCGCAGGGTCCCCCTCCTGCGCTGTCGCGACAAGCGCCAGGAAGCGTTTGGCCTCCGGCGCGTCGTCGGTCACGCTGCCTGCCGCTTGCGGAAGGACACCATGATAGACTTCGAGGTCGGTGTGTCGCTCTCATCGCCGGCACTGCCGAGCGGAACCAGCACGTTCAGTTCCGGATAATAACCGGCAATGCTGCCGCGCGGGATATCATAGGGCACGAAGCGGAAGTTTTCAGCGACGCGGTCGATACCGTCATTGCTTTCCGTCACGACGTCGACCCGGTCACCGGCAGCGGCGCTCATCGCTTCCAGATCGGCAGGGTGAATGAAGATCACCTGACGCTCGCCGTAAACGCCGCGATAGCGGTCATCGAGGCCGTAAACCGTGGTGTTGTACTGGTCATGCGAACGGAAAGTCTGGAGGGCGAAATTGCCGCCACCCTTGTTCGCCCGCTGATGAACGGTTTCGGCCGGCAGCGCGACGTTCGAGAATGTCGCCTTGCCCTTTGCCGTGTTCCATTCGCGATGGGCTGCGGCATTGCGCAGGTGGAAACCGCGCGGCTTGCGCAGACGCTCATTGTAGTTTTCGAAGCCGGGAATGGTGGCTTCGATATGGTCGCGAATGCGGTCGTTGTTCTGTGCCAGTTCAGCCCAATCGACCACCGCATTGCCGACAGTCGCTTCGGCTATGCCGGCAACAATGGCGACTTCCGACATGAGGTATGGCGAGGCCGGACGGTTGATGCCGGCAGAACCATGCACCATGCTCATCGAATCCTCGACGCTGATCAGCTGCGAAGTGCCTTCGGCGTTGAGATCCATCTCGGTGCGGCCGAGGCAGGGCAGGATGAAGGAAACCTCACCCGGCATCAGATGCGAGTGGTTCGGCTTGGTGGCGATATTCACCGTAAGCTTCATGCGACGCATCGCCTGTTCGACGATGGCGCTATCCGGCGTGGCACGGGCAAAATTGCCGCCGAGCCCGATAAACACTTCCGCCGAGCCATCCAGCATGGCGCCGATGGCGGCGAGAACATTATGGCCTTCATGGCGCGGCATGGCGACGCCAAAATGTTTTTCCAGCGAGTCGAGGAAGGCAACCGGCGGCTTTTCGTTGATGCCGACCGTGCGGTCGCCCTGCACGTTGGAATGGCCACGCACCGGGCAAAGGCCGGCGCCCGGCTTGCCGATATTGCCGCGCAGGAACATGAAGTTGGAAATTTCGCGAATGGTCGCGACGGAATGCACGTGCTGGGTGACGCCCATGGCCCAGGTGCAGATCACCCGGCCGGCTTTCATGTAAATATCGGCAGCACTCTCGATCTGGGCGCGCGACAGGCCGGACTGATCCTCGATCTGCGCCCAATCGGTGGCATCGACGGCGGCTCGGTATTCGGCCAGGCCGACACTGTGTTCGGCAAGAAATGCGTGATCGAGCACGGCCGGTTGGCCCGCCGCGATTGCCGCATCTTCCGCTGCAAACACGGCCTTGGCCATGCCTCGCACGGCAGCCATGTCGCCGCCGAGGCGCGGCTGCAGGTAATCGCTGGCGATATCGGTTGCGCCACCGCGCAGCATTTCCAGCTTGTCCTGCGGGTCGGTGAAGCGTTCCAGACCGCGTTCTTTGATGGGGTTGAACACGACGATCTTGGCGCCACGGACCGCGGCGCGGCGAAGATCACCCAGCATGCGTGGATGATTGGTGCCGGGGTTCTGGCCGATCACGAAGATGGCATCAGCCTCTTCGAAATCCTCGAGAAGGACGGTGCCCTTGCCGACGCCGATCGACTGGCGCAGGCCGACGCCGCTCGCCTCGTGGCACATGTTGGAGCAGTCGGGGAAATTGTTGGTGCCGTAAAGGCGCACGAACAGCTGGTAGAGATAGGCGGCTTCGTTGCTGGCGCGGCCGGATGTGTAGAATTCGGCCCGATCCGGGCTGTCCAGATTCTTCAGCATGCTGCCGATTTCGGCAAAAGCGTCAGCCCAGGCGACGGGCAGGTATTTGTCGCTGACGGCATCGTAACGCATCGGATGCGTCAGACGGCCGTGAAGTTCGAGTTCGTAATCGGTCAGCTTGCGAAGGTCGGAAACGGTGTTTGCGGCGAAGAGTTCAGGGGTTGCGCGTTTTTCGGTTGATTCCCATGCGACGGCCTTCACGCCGTTTTCGCAGAATTCGAACGAAGACCCGTGCGCAGGATCGCCCCACGCACAGCCGGGACAATCAAAGCCATCCGGCTGATTGGCCTTCAGCATGGTACGCGCGCCGGAAAGCGGCGTACCACTTTTCAAGAGCTGCTTGCCGCAGCTTTTCAATGCACCCCATCCACCTGCGGCGGACGATTTCTTACCGATAAATCCTGTGTCCATTTGCCGCATTTCTGACAAATCGCAAAAATGATCAAGCGGATCAAACCCATAGGCCGATAGAAAAAATCTATCGTTGGGCGTGACATAGAGCCGCGCGGCAAAGCGCAGCAAAAAGAACGGGCCGATCTTGCGACCGGCCCGCTGATATTTTCAGTTGAATCGAGAGACCTCAGGCGGCCTTCAGCGTCGCCATGTCGATCACGAAACGGTAACGCACATCGCTCTTGATGACGCGCTCATAGGCTTCGTTGATATCCTTGATATCGATCAGTTCGATCTCGCTGACGATGTTGTGGCGGCCGCAGAAGTCCAGCATTTCCTGGGTTTCCTTGATCGAACCGATCATCGAGCCGGAGATGCTCTTGCGGCCCGGGATCAGCGAAAATGCGTGAACCGGGATGGCATTTTCCGGCGCGCCGACGACCACGAACGAACCCTCGACCTTGAGCAGGCCCATATAGGCATTCCAGTCGATCTCCGCCGAGACCGTGCAGACGATCAGGTCGAACGTACCCGCCAGTTTGGTGAAGGTCTCCTTGTCGTTGGTCGCGTAATAGTGATCCGCACCAAGACGCAGGCCGTCTTCCTTCTTCGACAGCGACTGGCTGAGAACCGTCACTTCAGCACCCATGGCGTGGGCGATCTTGACGCCCATATGGCCAAGGCCACCCATGCCGACGATCGCGACCTTCTTGCCGGGACCGGCCTTCCAGTGATGCAGCGGCGAATAGAGCGTGATGCCGGCGCACAGAAGCGGGGCAGCGGCGTCGAGCGGAAGGTTGTCCGGAATGGACATGACATATCCTTCCTTGACGACGATGCTGTCGGAGTAACCGCCCTGCGTCGGCGTCTTGCCGTCGGCTTCGACACTGTTATAGGTCTGAACCAGGCCGGGCATGTACTGCTCGAGATCGACATCGCGGGTCGCGCACCCAACGCAGCTATCGACGAAGCAGCCGACGCCGACATGGTCACCAACCTTGAACTTGGAAACCTTGGAACCGACTGCGGTGACGACACCGGCGATTTCATGGCCCGGAACGATCGGATAGACCGCACCGCCCCATTCATTGCGCACGGTGTGGATATCGGAGTGGCAAACGCCGGCGAACTTGATGTCGATCACGACATCATCGTCATTGGGTTCGCGGCGTTCGAAGGTGAAGGGAGCGAGGGGTTTGGATGCATCCGTCGCGGCATAGCCTCTTGCAATAGCCATGATGAGAACCTTCCGATTTGAATTGAATGGAAACTCGGCCCTTTCGGACCGATGGGCGAAACATAGGGCCGAGCCGCAATTTAGGCCAGTTCATTCCACCGAGATGATTGCACGATCCTCCGACGCCATGGCGCAAGAGTAAGCATCAATACGGCAGGCCGACATAGTTTTCGGCCAGCGATCTGGCGGCTGCGTCGGAATGGGTCAGATAATCGAGTTCGGCCTCCTGGATTTTCTGGCCAAAATCGCCACCCTCCGGGAAGCGATGCATCAGCGTCGTCATCGACCAGGAGAAGCGCACGGATTTCCAGACCCTTCTCAGGGCTCTCTCCGAATAGGCATCAAGCGCTGTCTGTGTGTGATCGAGATAATGGTCGCGCAGGCCTTCGAACAGGTAATGCACATCGCTTGCCGCGAGGTTCAGCCCCTTGGCGCCGGTTGGCGGCACGATGTGCGCGGCGTCACCAACCAGAAACAACGAGCCAAAACGCATCGGCTCGGCCACGAAGGATCGCAGCGGCGCAATCGATTTCTCGAATGACGGGCCGACCACCAATGCTTGTGCATGCGTCGTCGGCAGCCGGCGCCGCAACTCGTCATAAAAACAGTCGTCGCTCCAGTTTTCCACTTTTTCGTCAAGCGGGCATTGGATGTAATAACGACTGCGGCTGGCCGAGCGCATCGAGCAAAGGGCAAAACCGCGTGGGTGATTGGCATAGATCAGTTCGTGGCTGACAGGGGGCACGTCCGCCAGAACACCAAGCCAGCCGAACGGATAGGTTCGCTCGAAGGTCGCAATCGATCTTTCGGGCACGGATTTACGGCTTATGCCGTGATAGCCATCGCAACCGGCGATGAAATCACAATCGATACGGTGCGTTACGCCATCCTTCTCATAGGTGACATAAGGGCGACCACCGCCAAAGTCATGCGGCATGACATTTGTCGCCTCATAGATGCTGACGCCGCCAGTCGCTTCACGCCTGTCCATCAAATCGCGGGTCAGTTCGGTCTGGCCGTAGACCATGACCCGTTTGCCGGTGAGTGCGAACAGATCGATCCGATGATCACGGCCGTCAAAAGCAAGCGAAAAACCGTCATGCGGCAGGCCCTCTTCGCGCATGCGCATATCTGCGCTAGCGTCTTTCAGGAGGCCAACTGTCCCCTCTTCCAGCACGCCAGCACGAACCCGGCCGAGGATGTAATTCTTGGCGACACGATCGAGGACGACATTGTCGATGCCGGCATTGCCAAGCAACTGACCGAGCAGAAGGCCCGAGGGCCCGGATCCGATGATAACGACTTGAGTGCGCACGATATCCTCCCAGTACGGTGCGCGCAAAGATTGACGAATGACAGAATGGCTTACAATGGACATTTGAAGCGTATTCCTGCACAAATCGAACATCGCTCGGGAGGCGTTTTTGATGTCGCGAACAATTCCGACCTACGATCTGTTTGGCGAAGACCGCGACGACAGTGCGCATTTCCAGCTTCATTGCGAAACCATAGCGTCGCGCAGCAGTGCCTATCATTGGGAAATCGGCCTGCACCGCCATGAGCATTTTCTGCAATTTCTCTACATCTGGGATGGCTCCGGCGATGCCATGTTCGATGGCGCCACGAAGCCGCTCAAGCCACCCTGCGTGGTCTTCATCCCGCCCGGCCCCGTTCACGGCTTTCGTTTTTCGCAGGACATTGCCGGCCTTGTCATCACGGTCATGGCGGCGAAATTGCCATCCCTGCAGGCCGGTCGAGAAGCACAGGTGATCCTGCTTGATGCATCCGGCCCCGACACCGTTTATCTGGACCAGACCTTTCATCGTATCGCTGAGGAGTATGATGCCGCACGACCGGGTCGAACGACCATTCTCGACGCCTATCTTTCGGTCGTCGCCGGACTGGTTTTGCGATCGGACAGCCCTGCCTCCGCTTCAGCCGATATTGTGGTCGATGATGCACAACGTCATGTTATCGCTCTTAACGAATTGATCGGCCGCCATTTTCGCCAGCAGATGACAGCGGCGGAATATGCGGCGCGGCTCGGGCTCTCGCCTACGCACCTCAACCGGGTCGTGCGAAGGGTCACGGGCATGACCGCCCACGATATGATCATCGGCCGCTCCATCGACGAAGCCAGGCGGGCGCTGGCACTTACCGGCGCTAGCATCCAGCACATTTCCGAAAACCTCGGATTTTCCGACGCCACCTATTTTTCCCGCTGCTTTCGACAGCGCACCGGCATGTCCCCAAGCGATTATCGACGGGCGCAACGATCTCAGCAGACAGATGCCGCGTGAACATTCGCACCGCTTGTTAACCTTTTTCATTGCTCCGCCCCGAAAATGCCATGCGCATGGATCGAATTGGCGATGGATTCGTTAACGGATCGCCAGCTTGTCTCATCGCCGGAATGAAGATGGCGGCAACAGGGATTTTTAAGGAGACTGACATGAAGAAGATTATCGCCTTGGCACTCGCCGCCACACCGGTCCTCGCCAGCGCCGGCGCTGTTTATGCCGCCGATGTTGTGCGTGCAGAACGCCCCGTCGTCGTTGAGGAAGGCGCTCGCAACGGCGTCAAGATCGGCTATCTTGATTGCAACATTGCCGGTGGCGCAGGGTATGTGCTCGGTTCCGCCAAGGAAGTCGACTGCGTATTCAAGTCGACCATCGACGGCGAGCCGCTCGACCACTATTCCGGCGCGATCCGCAAGCTGGGCGTCGATATCGGCTTCACAACCCGCAGCCGCCTGATATGGGCCGTCCTTGCCCCGACAGCCGGTTATCACCATGGTTCGCTCGGCGGCATCTATCAGGGCGCCACGGCTGAAGTGACGGCAGGTGCGGGCATCGGTGCAAACATTCTGGTGGGCGGCACGACCGGCTCGATCCATCTGCAGACGGTTAGCGTCACAGGCCAGCTTGGACTCAACGTCGCAGCGACCGGCACTTCGATGACGCTGGCGTCGGTCAACTAAACCGAAGGACACTGTCCTTCTATCAAATGGCGCAAATCCGCTTGGGTTTGCGCCATTTTTCATTGTGTTCCACGGGTTTACCAAGATCTCTTGTTGAAAGCCGCTCCGTTGCAGATATCTTCATGCGACCGCAAAGCGAACGACCGCATCAGGCTTGAAGCGATAGGGAATTGTCCTGTTTGCTGAGGCCCCATCCGTTGGAATTTTGGAGCAAGCATGACCGAGACCGCCGTTACCCTCTCTTATGCCGATCTTGTTACCCTGCTCGAACAGATTTTTGTGAGAAACGGAGTGTCGGAGCAAAACGCGGCAATCCTGGCTGAAAACTGTGCGGGCTGCGAACGTGACGGCTCCCTCAGCCATGGCATATTTCGCATGGCCGGGTACGTTTCATCGCTCAAAAGCGGCTGGGTGGATGGCACGGCGGTAGCGGAGGTCGAGGATGTCGGCCCGGCATTCGTGCGTGTGGATGCAAAGGGCGGGTTTACCCAGCCGGCAATGCTTGCCGCACGGCCATTGCTGATCGAGAAGGTCAAGGCAAACGGCGTCGCCGTTCTTGCCATCCGCCGGTCACACCATTTCAGCGCGCTGTGGCCCGATGTCGAACCATTTGCCGAAGAGGGTTTTGTGGCGCTCAGCGTCGTCAACAGCATGGCCTGCGTTGTGCCGCATGGCGGCAAAAAAGCGGTTTTCGGCACCAATCCGGTCGCTTTCGCCTCGCCGCGCGCGGGTGCTGCCCCCTTCGTCTTCGATCAGGCATCGTCAGCGATCGCCCATGGCGATGTACAGATTGCAGCACGCTCCGGCCATGACCTCAAACCCGGCATGGGTGTCGATCGGGATGGTCAGCCGACCAATGATCCGAAGGAAATTCTGGACGGCGGCGCGCTTCTGCCGTTTGGCGGACATAAGGGCAATTCGATCGCGCTGATGGTGGAAATCCTCAGTGCCGCGCTCACCGGCGGATATTTTTCCGGCGAATTCGACTGGAGCGGCCACAAGGGCGCTCAGACGCCGTTCACCGGCCAGTTTTTTATCGTCATCGATCCGGCACGCGGCGGCAATGACGTGTTTGCCGAACGGGTCGCCGGCATCTGCGATCTGGTGCTGGACGCCGGCCAGGAACGACTTCCCGGCGAGCGCCGCCACATTACCCGCGCCAAGGCGGAGAAGGACGGCATTCCGCTGTCTCGCGAAAATTACGAGAAGCTGAAGGCATTGGCCGAAGCCTGACAATCAACGCTGCAGCGCCACGCCCGATGCAAATTTCCTCAGGATCGTACAATCATAGCGGCTGTCTGGGCGCTTGTGTCAGGATCGCCACGTTATCCGTTCTGAACACGGCGGCAGCATTTTCCTGCAGCATCTGGTCGGTCAGGCTGTCGGCCAATCCTCCCATCCGCGTCAGATAACCGGCATCGCCATAGCGTTTATAGCTCAGCGCCAGCCGTCGCAGCCAGGTGTTCGGGTCCGAAAGCCGTCCAGATTCCGCAAACTCGATATCCGAGCGGATGCGTGCCGTATCAGTCTGCCGCGCGTATTCCGGCATGTTCCTGAGGACGGCAAGTGCTGCCTCCGCTAGTTCCTTTGCCCTTTCCGGAGCGCAGTAGAATGACAGGCTGCCGATGGCGCGATTGCTATCCGTATCCAGTTCCAACTCGAATTGCAGGGTATAGATACCCGCCAGCCGGTACCGCAGCTCGTTTTTCAATGCCTGCTGCGCGACGGGCGTCAGAGCGGAGACAAGAAAACTTGCCTCCGGCGTCCAGTTCATCGGCGTGAAGAAGGAGAGCTGTACGCGGGCACGATCTTTTCCGGCACCTTCACTTTCCGCAATACGAACACCTTCGGCCTGCAAAAGCGGTTCCGGTGTCAGAGCCACGCCACGCGGCACGGCGCCAATCACACCGGCAAAGGCATCGCGTATGGCGGCATCCGGCGCCGGTCCAACAGCAAACCATGTGACGCGCTGCGACAGCAAAGCCCTGGCCGCTGCCTCGAAATGTTCGGCAGAGACGGATGGGGTAGAGCTAGCCGCGCCTTCGACCTCATCCTTTCCGTACAGAAGCCGGGAATAGCTATCGTCGCGACCATCGAGCGACACTCGGTCCTCCTCGACGGCATTGACGGCTTCTTCCCGAACGGTACCGAAAGCGACATCTCGCGCATAACGCTCGAGCATTTCCGGCAGATTTGCGGGTTTGGCGGCAATGGCGACATCCAGCATGCCGGCCTTGAGCGCATAACTCCAATGCCCGCCGTTCGATTGCGCCGAGTTCCAGACGTCATACTGATCCTGCGTCCAGAAGCGATATCCGCTCTGCGTCCACAGTTGCAGGGCAATCTGTGAGGTGGCGCTGCCGTATTCGGCATTCATGAAACCAACCGCCGATTGCCCGGACAGATAGGTTTTTGCGTCCGGCGTATCCCTGACCAGCCAAACAACCCGGTCGCCATTGGAAAGTGTCCATTCGCGAACCTCGGGTGATGTCCGGTGTTCCTGCGATACAATCGTTCCAGTGCGCGCCACCTGCACATCAGCCGGCCATTGTGGAACGGTTGCGGTTTCGTCTTTCGCGCTTGTCTTCAAGGCCGGCAATTGCGCAAGCACGGCGCGTGCCGACAATTCGTCCCGCATGGCCTCTATTTCGGCGGCCATTGGTGCGCTACGCGTTTTACCGCCCGGCAGCTGGTAGAACACGACCTGATCCGGCGCCGCGAGCATTTCCCGCATCCGTGCCTGCAAACCCTCAAACGTGATGCTGGCCAGAAGTTCCTTCGTGCGTTCCGCCCTTCGCGCCGGATCGTCGAGAACGGACCCCATCAGCACGGCGGAGGTGATGCGATCCTCCCATTCGGCATAGGTTCGCTGGCTGGCGGCTTCTATATTGGCTTCATTCACGCGGCGGGCCGAAGCCATGGCGGCATCGAATGCCTTCTGCGAGATGCCCTCGCGCCGCAAGCGCTCGACCGCTTCCAGCAGGATCGACAGGGCAACATCATGGTCTTGACCCGACGCATTGAAGGCCAGGATCAACCGGCGTTCTGTCGTCTCCTGCGCCACGAAACCGAGGCTTTTGACCGTGTCGGCGTAATGCGGTGACTGCGCCTGAATGGCATCGCGGATCAGCCGGGTGAGCAGATATTTCTGCAGATAGGCAAATTGCCCCTCCTCGCTGCTGCGCTCGGGCATTGCCATGCGGAATGCGTATGTCGTCTGCGATGACGAACCGGCTGGGTCCTGAACCAGACCTGCCGTCAGGCTTTCTTTCAGCGGAAGCTCGACATAAGGGCGGGCCGGCTTTGGCTTTTTGGGCGCATTTCCGAAAAGGCGGCGGATTGCCGCTTCTGCCGAGACGCGGTCTATCCGGCCCGAAACGATCAAGGTCATGTTGGAGGCGGTATAAAATTGTTCGTAGAAGGCGCGGATATCCTCGATCGATGCCGCCTCGATGCCCTCGCGTGTGCCGATCGTCGGTCGATCGACGTAACGCGAGCCAACGCGCAAAACCGCCTTCTTCTGGCGGCTGATCCTATCCGCGGCGCTATCGCCCTGCCGCAACTCCTCCAGAATGACAAAACGCTCCTTTGCCCAATCCTCGGCACGCAGTTCGGCGCCGAACGCCAGGTCCGCCGCCAATGCCAGCGATTGCGAAAGGTCCAGCGCATCGTCGGGTCGGGTGCGGATCATGTATTGCGTTTCGGTCTCGCGCGTTACCGCGTTGACCTGAACACCCTGGCGCCAGCCGATCTCCTGAATGTAGCGATGAATGCTTTGCGGATGCGCGCGGTTTGACTGGAAGACCATGTGCTCCAGCATATGTGCGGCACCGCTCGGCCGATCCTCATCGACCGAACCTGCATGGACGACAAGCCGGATATTGAACGGGTCTTCGGGCTTGCCGCTATCGTGCAGGATATAGTTCAGGCCGTTATCGAGCGTGCCGCGGGTGAGACGAGGATCCCACTGCGCCTCGCCGGCGGTGACCGGCAGGGCGATGGCGACGAACAGCAGGAAGGCGAAAAGGCGGGTCATAACTGGCATGCTTAGAACGTCGCCTTTGCACCGACCCAAAAGGTGCGACCGATTACCCACGGCCTTGTATCCGAGGTTTTGCCGTTGCCGATCTGATCGAAAACGTTCTCGACCCGCACATTGAAGCTCAGGCCGGCATTATCCTTTTTGTAGACCTCATAGCTTGCTGCAAGATCGAAGGTCATAAGCGATTTGAAATCGAAATCTTCGTAAATGGAATGCTGTTTGCCGTCGACCGAGATCGTGTCTTCCGTATCGAGCGCGGCCGTATAAGCCAGATTGTAGTTAGCCGTAACATCCAGTTTCAATGCATCGTCGAGCCAGCTGCTTGATAGCCCCGTCTGAAAACGGACAGGAATATCCATGTTTCCGGTCACAACGCTGAAGCCCGCCTTCGAGTAGGATTGCCCCTTGTAATAGATGTAATCGTCCTCGAACGAATCCTCATAATAGCTGTCGTTGGAAACTTCGCGCTTTGACCATGTCACCGATGCATTGAAGAGCAAGGCATCAAGCCCTGGCAATTCAGGTGCCTTCAACTCTTTTGAATATTCTGCAGACACTGACTGATATGCGCCGGTACCATTGTTGGTCAGCGTGTAGCTGTTGCCTGATTTGTCAGAAGCAAACTGGTCTTTGGAGCGCCGGTCCATGAAGCGCAAACGCCATTGACCTCCCAGAAGCGGTTCAATTCCAGATAAGCCGACAGTGAACTCGTCGGTATAGGGTGTATCAAGACCCGTGGCCGAGCTGGTGAAATAAGTTTCAGCAAGCTCTTTCCAGTTTTCTTCGGCGGGTTTAAGGATGTTGCGGGTGGATGTCACCGGCCGTGGTTGGCGCTCACGGATGGCATAGGCAAGGCTCTGGGCATTATAATAACGGTTGGCCCCTAGTGAGATCGAAAAATCCTGCCATGGCGTAATGGTTGCGACCACACGCGGCGCCAGGTCGACGTTTTTCATGTAATCGTCATAGCTTACCCGCCCGCCAGCCCTAAGGTTGAACCATTCCCAAGTCTGTTCCACTTCGGCATAAGCGCTGAACTGGTTGAGCTTTGCGTCGACGTCAAATGCCTTGTAGACAGTCTTGTTGCTGGCATATTGCTCTTCGTTGCATTCTTCGGTCGTTTTGCAAACGAAACCAGTGACGCCTGCTTCTCCTTTTGAGGTGTAAACACCGTAATAAGTCGCGTCTTCGGGTCGGCGGCGATATGCGTCCGTGTGGACGTATTCGCCACCCAGCTTGAAAGAGCCGTTCCCGACATCGCCGGACAGGTCCTGCGACCATGTCAACTGTTCCTGTCCCTGCTCCTTGTCGCCGGTGGCACCATCATAGCAGATCGTCGTCGTCGTAATTCCGGGAGGAGTACGGCACCAGTCGGAGATACCTGACAATTCTGTAGCTTCAAATAACTTCCGGTTAGACCGGTAAAATGTCTGCTTGTAAGCGCGGGCAACATTGCCGTTCATATCGTTGATATTGTCCGACGTGCCATATCCCAGCTTGGACTCAAGCCTGACGTTCGAAAGCGCCATGCCGGCAAGGTCGAAATCCGAAAATTCATAATCGTGTTGCAGCTTGGTATTCAGTCCCTGCGCGATCTGGTCGATCCGCATGTTGCGCCAGCTCGCGTATTCCCACGCCTGCACGTAATCGGTGTAAACACCTTCCAGCGTGAAATCACCGAGGTCGGTCGTGGCCTTGATTTGCGCCCTGTAGAATTCATTCTGGGCTTCCTCTCCGACGCGCTGACTCTCGCTATACTGATAGTCCTTGTCTTTTTCTGTCACCGCTGTCTGGCAGCTATACTGACCCAAGATCGCGATGTTGTCGGTGATCGGCCCGCTGATGGAAATGGCCTGCCGTCGCTTCAGGTAATCCGGCGTGGCGACACCGGTCGGGTTCAGGCCGCTTTTCGATGCAACATGATATCCGGTCCAGTCGCTGGTGGTGAAGTCGGTACTAACGCTGCCGGTCCAGCGATCGGTAGACACCTGCTGCATTCGATAGGACACCACGCCACCCTGAAAATTGCCGTAAACGGCGGAGGCATTGCTGTCGATAACCGTCACATCCTGCAGGAAATCGGTGGGCACATACACAGACTGTGAATGAAGGCCGAAAAAACGTTCCTGGGCGGGAGGGCTTCCCCTATCGAGGTCATCAAGCTCTGCACCCGTGCCAAATTCTTCGCTGCCTGTCACCGTGTTGATGGCCATGCCTTCAAGAAGAAAATTGTTCTCGTAGACACGCCCGCCGGCAATAGACACTTCACGCGGCTTCAGATCGATCACATCCTGATCCGACACGCCCGCATCGTCGTCGACATCGTTCTGGTACTGCACGTTCGGCAGGTTGCGCAGAATATCATTGGCATCGTTTCCGGCAGAGCGGGCGACGATCTGGCCGGCGGCAATGGTCGTCGTGCCGGTGTCGGAAACGCTGTCGGTGCCGAGGTAAACGCCCTTGTTGGTGCCATCGACGGTGATCGTGCCGAGAACCGTGCTGTCACCGCCATCGACTGCGGTTGCAGCGTCCGCTTCGCCGATCAGCGCAACAGTTTCCGGCCCGGTAACGCGCATACTGATACCAGTGCCGGCAAGCATTGCCCCCAATGCCGCCTCAGGTGCCATCCGGCCGGAAATGGCACTCGATGATTTATTCTGCAAAAGGGCTGCCGGATAACCGACCTGCCAGCCGGTAGCGCGGATGAATGCCTTGATAGCAGCGGTCAGCGGCTGGGCGGGAATAGCAAAGGAAATATCCCGGCGGGCCGTCGCTGCTGGTTTGGCAGTTTGTGCAGACGAAATCCCCGGAGTAACCAGAATGATCGCCGAAGAAGTCAACAAAATCGCAAGCTTCTTGCCAACCTTCGCGCCGTGAGCCCCCGCCCCGCGCTTCAACCCCGCCTGCAATGCCATTCCCATCTCCTGAACGCCCCCTGCCATCCGTCATGGATGGCAGGCATTTATCGTCACCAAGCCGCTGAGCCCCTCGGCTCAACGGTTGCCTGCCGTCATGCAACAGGCCTCAGTAGCGTTCGACGTGCGAGGTCGATCGATCTCACAAAAAAAGTTGAGAATTTAACGAATGATTATGTAACCGCCCGGAAGAACGGTGGTTTTTCCGCCAGCAGCGGCAGCGAGGCCGGCAATGGCGGCCTGGGCGCGGTCGGTGCGATAGTCGCCGCTGACGGTGACATCCAGCAGGCTGCGATTGAGCACCATCACCCTGCCATCGAAGTAACGGCCAACCTCCGCCAGTGCATCGCCCAGCGGTTTTGCGTCGATCACCACCCGCCCCTGTAGCCAACCAAGATCCCGCTCGTCGTCGAATTTTTCGACGGGCGACATCGCATCGCTGGAGGCGACGACCATTTCTCCCGGCACAAGATGGACCAGGGAGATCGACTTCTGCTCATGAACGGCGTCAACCGCACCGCGCTGGAGCAGGACCGTATCGGCATCACCTTGAACCTTGACGACAAAGGCGGTGCCTTTCACCTGAACATCACTGTAATGCCCTGCCACATGAAACTGCCGCGTGGCGTCATGCACGACATCGAACCAGACTTCACCCTCGATCAACCGCACGCCGCGTTTGCTTCCGGCAAAATCCAGATACACGGCGCTATCGGTATTGAGGATCATGCGGGAGCCATCCGGCAGTGTGATCTCGCGACGCTCACCGGCGTCCGTTGTGTAATCCGCCAGCATGCGCGGCATGGATTGCAGGGCGAGATACGTCGCGCCGATGACAACGGCCAGACAGGCAGCGGCGGCCCAGGCCTGCGAACCGATACGGTGTCGCGGCATTTTGCGAGCAGCATCCAGTGGCACGGGCAGGCCGCGCAGGTGGATATCCAGTTCCTGCGCCGCGACGAGCGTTTCCGGTGAGGCCCAGAGCGTCTTGATCTCCTCGAAGGCGGCACGGTGGCTCGGCTCGGCATCCAGCCAGACGTCGAACTCGGCCCTGGCGCCACGATCGACAAAGCCGCCGGCTTCAAGGCGAACCAGCCAGTCCAATGCTTCATCCATTGCCCGGTCCGGATGCCGGTAGGCCTCGTTCAATTCCTGTCCCGCCGTGTTCTCACGCATGGAAAACGCTCACATGCCTATCCATCAGGTGACCATATGAATGATGACGATTGGCCTGCGCCTTTCTCACAAAAAAACAGGTAGGACATTGCAAAAAATCGGGTCGAGCTGAAAAGCGGTCCTGAAACATCATTCTGCATCCATCTTCTTGCGAAGTTCCAATAACAAGGCCATCACCATCTTGATGTCGTTGAAAACGGTATTCGGCGACACCCCCAGATGCGCGGCAATCCGTGGATAGGGCCAGCCCTCGACGCGGCTCAAGACCCAAACTTTCTGGGCGCGAGGCGGCAATGTCCGCAAGGCATCGCCAACCACGCGGAGCTGATCCTTCTGGATGGCGTGATCTTCCGCCGAAGGCTGCGGGTCCGCATAGGTCTGCTCGCCGGTAACGCCTTCATCCAGAGGTTCGGTACCACTGCGCACCTTTTTCCAGCGGATATGATCCAGCGCCAGGTTACGGGCCGTCTGCCATAAAAGAGCCTCCAGATGGCGCGGCTGCGACGTTTCCAGTGCCTTGCGGGTACGAAGATAGGCATCGTGGGTCAATTCTTCGGCGACGGCGACATCGCGAACGATACGCAGAATGAACCTCACCAATGACGGACGCATGCCGGGAAAGATCGCATCGAGCCGCGCGATATCGCGGTCCATGGTCATGCAATGCTTTCTGTGGCGCTGGTCACTGTCAGTCCGAACAAATCTGGAGTTTTATAGTCGTGTTTCGTTATCGTCTCGTCATGGTGTTTTCAATCATCCATCGGGCGATCTGCATGAAACCAAAGACAACCTATGGACGTTGCCGATGCGCATGGGCGTGGCGCCGGTCATAAACGTTATCGATGGTGCCCATGTTGTCGGTTGACAGCGATCGTAGGACATCATATCTCTTAATACGGTTTTACTGCCTTGGAGGAGGCGGTCGTGATTGGGAGGATCGATGATGAAAAAACCGTCCGTTAAGCTGCTTGCCACCATTCTGCTTGGCTCTACCCTGCTATCTCAGCCGGTTTACGCGGCAACACCGCCGACCATGCTCGTGGTCGGCTTTTCCATGAACAACATCCTGACACTGGACCCAGCCGCTATTACCGGCAAGGAGACCGTTCAGGTTCTCGCCAACATATATGATAACCTCGTCTCGCTTAACGCCATCGAGCGCGCCAAGGTGGATCCGCAGCTGGCGGAAAGCTGGACGATCGCTGCCGACAACAGCTCGATCACCTTCAAGCTGCGCGATGGCGCCAAGTTCGCATCCGGCAACCCGGTCACTTCCGAAGATGTGGTCTGGTCGTTCAAGCGCCTGATGAAACTGAACCTTGCGCAGGCTTCGTTCCTGAAGACGCACGGCTTCACCGCCGCGAATGCCGATGCCAGCTTCACTGCTCCCGATGCGCAGACTGTCGTCGTGACGCTGCCGAAGAAGGTCGATCCGCAGATCATCGTTCAGACGCTCGGCATTGTTGGCCCCGGCTCCATTCTTGATAGCAAGACCGTGATGGAGCACGACAAGAACGGCGATCAGGGCGCCGCATGGCTCACCAACAATTCGGCAGGTTCCGGCCCGTTCACGCTCGGCCAGTGGGCTTCCAACGAACGCGTCATTCTTGACCAGAACGCCGAATACTGGGGTGAGAAACCGGCGATGAAGCGCATCATGATGCGCCATCTGGCGGAGTCCCAGAGCCAGAGACTGATGCTCGAAAAGGGTGATATCGACATCGCCTTTTCGATGTCGGCGGCAGACCTGAAAGCGCTGGAAAAAGACGAAAATGTCGAGATCCAGACCAATGGCGGCAGCGGCTTTTATTATCTCGCCGTCTCCATGAAGGACGAGAAATTTCAGAACCCGAAAGTGCGCGAGGCACTTCGTTATCTCATCGACTATCAGGGCTTGAACGACAGCGTTCTCCCCTATTTCGGCACGTTGCGTGATCGCCCGATCGCCAGCGGCATCTTTGGCTCGCTCCCAAATGCCGGTTACAAGCTCGACGTGGAAAAAGCCAAGGCACTTCTGGCTGAAGCCGGTTTCCCCAACGGTTTTTCGACCACGCTGCGCGCCATTTCCGACGTGCCGTTCATGAGTGCCGCGACCGCCATCCAGGCGACCCTTGCACAGGGCGGCATCAAGGCCGAGATCATCACCGGCACTGGTGATCAGATTTACGGCGCCATGCGCGAGCGCAAGTATGAATTGCTTGTCGGCCGCGGCGGCGGTGGCCAGTTGCCACATCCGGACTCGAACCTGCGCGCCACCGTCTACAATCCGGACAATTCGGATGCGGCAAAGCTCACCAATTTCCAGGGCTGGCGCACGTCCTTCTACGACGAGAAGATCAACAAGATGATCGATGATGCTCTCGTTGAAGGCAACAAGGACAAGCAGATCAAGGATTACGAGGCGATCCAGACCTATTACGCCGACATGGTCCCTGCCCTGCAGCCGTTCTCCGAAGTCGTCGACAGCGTCGGCTTCCGCGCCGACGTCAAGGGTCTGCAGCTGAACCCGTCCTGGTCGACGCAGCTGCGCACGGTCACGAAAGAGCGCTAACCGCTCCTTGCCGCGGCGCTGCCTCTCGTCTTTTCGCAGCGCTGCGGCCTCCCACGTCATATTGAGGAGGCTCCATGAAGTCCGAGAGTTTCACCGCCTTTGGGCGGCAGGCCGGAACGATTTTCGTTACCCTTGTCGGCTTGCTGATCCTGACTTTCTGTATCGGGCGCATGATGCCGGTCGACCCCGTTCGCGCCATCATCGGCGAAGAAGCGGATCAGGCGACCTATGAAATGGTGGCGGAGCGTATCGGCGCCAATCTGCCGATCTACCAGCAGTTCTTCCGGTATGTGACCGATCTGCTGCAGGGCGATTTTGGCACCTCGATCCGCACCGGCCAGCCGGTCATCAACGATATTCTGCATGTCATGCCGGCAACCATCGAGCTCGCCACTTTCGCCATCCTCTTCGGCGCCGGTCTCGGCATACCGCTGGGTATCCTGGCGGCGGTGCGCCGCAACAAGCCGATCGACCACGTCATCCGCTTTCTCACCCTGATCGGCCACTCGATGCCGATCTTCTGGACCGGCATGATCGGCCTGATCATTTTCTATGCGGTGCTGGATCTGGTCGGCGGTGGTGGACGCATGTCCGATTTCTACATCGGCCTTGTCCCCGAAACGACCGGCTTCCTTTTGATCGACAGCGTGATCGCCGGTGACTGGGAAGTTTTTTGGGATGCCGTCAACCATCTTCTGCTGCCGGCCAGCATTCTCGGCTACTCGTCGATGGCCTACATCACCCGCATGACCCGCAGCTTCATGCTGGATCAGCTGAACCAGGAATACATCACGACGGCGCGCGTAAAAGGTCTCTCCAAGAGCCGCACCATCTGGCACCATGCATTTGCCAACATCCGCGTTCAGCTGGTGACTATCGTGGCACTCGCCTATGGCAGCCTGCTCGAAGGCGCCGTGCTGATCGAGACCGTGTTCTCGTGGCCGGGCTTTGGCCAGTACATCACCAACAACATGCTGATCGGCGACATGAATGCCGTCATGACCTGCGTGCTGCTGGTGGGCATCATCTTCATCGCGCTCAATCTTCTATCCGACGCACTCTACAAGATTTTTGATCCGAGGACGCGCTGATGGCTATCGAAACGCTCAACACTCAGGAACACGCTATGCCGGCTTCGCTATCGAACCCGAACTCGTCCCTGCGGCGGTTTATGGCGATCATTCGCGAGCTGCTCGGCAATCCCTCTTCGGGTTTCGGCCTTGTCGTCATCACCATCCTGCTTCTGACGGCACTCGTTGCACCGCTGATTGCGCCCTACGAGCCCAATGTGATCAACCTCAACAACGTGCTGCAGCCGCCGAATGCCGCGCACTGGTTCGGCACGGATGAACTCGGCCGCGATATCATGAGCCGCATCATCTACGGCACCCGCATCAGCCTGACGATCATCACCATCGTTTCGGTCATCGTCGGCCCGGTCGGCCTGCTGGTCGGAACGACGGCCGGCTATTTCGGCGGCTGGTACGATACGGTGATGATGCGCATCACCGACATTTTTCTCTCCTTCCCGAGCCTCATCCTGTCGCTGGCCTTTGTTGCCGCACTCGGTGCCGGTCTGGAAAACGCCATCATCGCCATCGGTCTCACCGCCTGGCCGCCGATTGCCCGCCTCGCGCGCGCCGAAACGCTGACCTTCCGCAATGCGGATTATATCTCCGCCTCGTGCATGCAGGGTGCATCCAGCCTGCGCATCATCGTCAAGTCGATCGTGCCGATGTGCATGCCCTCGGTTCTGGTGCGCATCACGCTTTCGATGGCAACGGTCATCCTCACCGCTGCCGGCCTCGGCTTTCTCGGCCTCGGCGCGCAGCCGCCATTGCCGGAATGGGGCGCGATGATTGCCACAGGCCGCCGCTACATGCTCGACAACTGGTGGCTGGTCGCCTTCCCCGGTGGCGCCATCCTCATCGTCAGCCTTGCCTTCAACCTTCTGGGTGATGGCCTGCGCGACGCTCTTGACCCGAAACAGCATTAAGGAGTGACCGCGATGGACAATAACCAGCCTCTCCTGAAAGTCGAAAACCTGCGCGTCAGCTATCGCAGCGGCAAGAGCTACAACACCGTGGTCAAAGGCGTTTCCTTCGATCTCGGTCGCGAGCGCCTCGGCATCGTCGGGGAATCCGGCTCCGGCAAATCCACGATCGGTCGCGCGCTCTTGAAACTGCTGCCGACCGCCAAGATCGAAGCCGACCGCATGGATTTCAGTGGCACGGACCTTCTCGCCGCCAGCGAAAAACAGATGCTGAACATTCGCGGCCGGCGCATTTCGATGATCCTGCAGGACCCGAAATTTTCGCTCAATCCGGTGCACCCGGTCGGCGCCCAGATCGCCGAAGCTTACCGCGTCCATTACAGCGCTTCGACGCAGGTCGCCAAACAGAAGACACTGGACATGCTGGCGGCAGTGCAGATCCGCGATCCCGAACGGGTTTTCGATCTTTATCCGCATGAAGTGTCGGGCGGCATGGGGCAGCGCATCATGATCGCCATGATGCTGATCCCCGAACCGCAGATCATCATCGCCGATGAACCGACCTCGGCGCTCGACGTGACGGTGCGTATGCAGGTGCTCAACATCCTCAACGAGCTCGTCACCAACAAGGGCATCGGGCTGATCATGATCAGCCATGACCTCAATCTGGTTCGCAATTTCTGCGACCGGGTTCTGGTCATGCGCCACGGCGAGGTCGTCGAGGAACGTGCAGCGCCTGACATGCGCAACTGCACACATCCCTACACCAAGGGTCTGCTGGCCGCCCAGCCGCATATCGGCGGCAGCAGAAAGCCTTTGCCCGTGCTCAACCGACAATCGCAGATGCCGTCGCAGGAAACACTGGAGGTGCGCTCATGAGTGCCATCGAAGTTCGCGATCTTTCGATCAGCCTCGGCTACAGCGCCGCCAAGAAACGCATCCTCGGTGATGTCTGTTTTGCAGTCGAAGCCGGTGAGTCTTTCGGATTGGTCGGCGAGTCCGGTTCCGGTAAATCGACCATATTGCGCTGTATCGCGCGATTGCTGAATTCGTGGGACGGCGAAGTGCGGCTGGAAGGCACTTCGATCAACGACATGCCGTTTGCCGATTATTGCCGTGCCGTGCAGATGGTGTTTCAGGACCCATACGGATCGCTGCATCCGCGCCAGTCGATCCGCACTGCGCTGCAGGAGCCGCTGCGCATCCACCGCATGGATAGGCAGGTAGAGCGCATGGAGCGTGCGCTGATCGATGTCGGCCTCAACCCGGATTTTCTGTCGCGTTATCCGCATGAACTGTCGGGTGGCCAACGCCAGCGTGTGGCCATTGCCCGCGCCCTCATTCTCGAACCGCGCATCCTGCTTCTCGATGAACCGACGTCTGCGCTGGACGTATCGGTACAGGCGGAAGTCCTGAACCTGCTGGCGGACCTGCGCGCTAAACGGAACCTCACCTACCTGTTTGTCAGCCACGACCTTGCCGTCATCGATCATATGTGCGAGCGGCTGGCGGTGATGCAACACGGCCGCATCGTCGAGATTATGAGCCGCGATGTGCTGGCGACGGGACAGGCGAAAGACCCTTATGCCCGCGAACTCATTCAGGCCAGCCTGGAATATGATCAGGCAGTTTGAATTCAAAACCGGAGGCCTTTGCGATGACAGTTGAAGCCCCACCCGCCACCTGGGCTCGCCGGGAAAGCCTGAGCTCACAGATCGTGCGCGTGCTTTCCGACCGGATAAAGCAGGATGAATATCCGCGCGGCTCCAAGATGCCGACGGAAAAAGCATTGATGGAGGAACTGGGCGTCAGTCGGACGGTCGTGCGTGAGGCGGTCGCCAACCTGCGCGCCAGCGGGCTGGTGTCGATCCAGCACGGGATCGGCGTTTTTGTTCGCGACGATGCCGGCGTGACACCATTCCGGCTTGGCGATGCCGACCTGATGCAGGCCGGAAACATGGTCAAGGGACTTGAGTTGCGCATCGGCATCGAGTCGGAAGCTGCGGCACTGGCAGCTGAGCGTCGGAATGCGGCCGACCTCAAGGCCATGAAAGCCGCCTGCGACACCATGGAAGACGCGGTAGAGAACGCGACGCGCAATACGCTGGCGGATTTCGAATTTCACTGTGCTGTGGCGGCGGCCAGCCACAACGAGCATTTTTCCGGCATTTTCAACTATCTGGGCGAAACCTTGATGCCACGCATGCGCCGGACCACCCATGCCGTCGATGACAAGACGCTGTCCACTCTTCTTGCCCGCGTAAACAAGGAGCATCTCGCCATTCTGACCGCCATCGAGGCAGGTGATCCCGATGGCGCAAGAGCAGCAATGCGCGCGCATCTGATTGCCAGCAAGGACAGAACGCTCGCAAAAATGCGGCAGGACTGATGATCGACGCGGAGAATATGTGCGGCATCGCCCGCCGTCTTCGCGACCGCAATCATTTCGAATGGAACTTTGATCCTGAATCGCTGGATTTTCAGTCTTGGAAATCAGCAACCTGCGGGAAGGTGCGAGCTGCACTGCATGTCGATCACGTATCGCGGGCAACGTCCTCGGTCATTTCGGAATGGTCTGACGGCGACGCGCTTGGGCAGGAACTGGAACTCGGTTTTTCGAACGGCGAAACGACGCGTGCCTATTTGCTGCGCCCCAAGACTGCCGCGCCGACGGCAGCCGTCCTCCTGTTGCACGATCACGGCTCGTTCTTTTCGATCGGCAAGGAAAAGCTGATCAACCGACCGGATGAAAATCCCCAACTGCTCGCCGATATCGAGCAATGGAGTGCCAAACTCTATGGCGGCCGGTTTGTCGGCAACGAACTCGTTCGCCGCGGCTATACCGTGCTGTGCGCGGATGCGCTCGGCTGGGGCAGTCGCAAGGGTAACGGTTACGAGGCGCAGCAGGCGCTGGCGGCAAACCTGATGCAGTTCGGCATATCCTATGCCTCGGTCATTCTTTCGGAAGATCTCGAGGCGCTTGCCTTCCTTCGCGACCTGCCCGGCATCGACAAATCCCGCATCGCCAGCCTTGGCTACTCGATGGGCGGTTCACGCTCGTGGCAACTGGCCGCTCTTTCGGATGACGTTTCCGTCTGCGTTGCCGGTGGATGGATGGGAACACTGCAGGGACTGATGCAACCGGGAAACAACCAGTGGCGTGGCCAGTCTGCCTTTTCCATGCTGCACCCACAGATCGCCGGAAAGCTGGATTATCCGCATTTTGCCGCGCTTGCCGCACCGAAACCGGCATTGTTCTTCACCGGAGCCGATGACCGGCATTTTCCGGAAAGCGTGGCCACTGAAGCCTACCGGCAGCTTCAGACAATCTGGAATGCTGCTGGCGCACCGAGCCGCCTTGAAACGCGGCTGTGGCCGGGTGGCCATGTGTTCTCGATAGAACAGCAGGACCATGTTTTCGACTGGCTTGCTCAGAACCTTTGAGAGAAGCCCGGCTCTGCGTAAGCCGGGCTTCTGTCTCTAAGCGATCAACCGACCAGATTGGCGTTGATGAAGTCGAAATTGATGTCTTCGCCAAGGCCCGGCTTGTCGGAGATATGCACGAAACCGTCTTCATCCATCGGGTCGACGAGTTCGTTCAGGTATTCGAAACCGTCATCATATTCGAGGAAGGGATGCAGCAGACCACGCTCATACCACTTCGCGTTTTTCACGCAGGCGGCGACGATCAGGTTCGGTGCGCCATTGCCATGAATTTCGCAGTTCATGCCGAAGGATTCGGCCAGATGCATGCATTTCATCGCCGGGCTGATGCCGCCGACATCGTGAACACCGGTGCGGAGAATGTCGCAGGCCTTGGATGTGATCCATTCCGCACGATTGAAATGTTTGCCATGCGCACTTTCAGGGCCTACGACCGGAATGTCGAGGTTTTCCGCAAGCCACGCGTAGGAGGCCGAACTCTGTTCGTCCATCGGCTCTTCGATCCAGGCGAAATCGAGCTTTTCGAGGCCGCGGCCAAGCTCAAGCGCTTCGGTGCGCGTGTACCAGTGGAAGGCGTCGATCATCAGGTGGATATCCGGGCCAACCGCCTCGCGCACGGCCGCGCAGGCCTTCAGGTCCATCTTCACGTCCGGCGCCCAGGAAACCGGCGGCATCCAGGTGTGCAGCTTGATGCCCTTGTAGCCGCGCTTGACCAGCTTTTCGGCAAAACGACCGTAATCCTCCGGCGTTGCCAGGCCGTTTTCCAGTTCGTCGCCGCACATGATCGAGCCATAGGCCGGGATCTTTTCGCGGTAGGTGCCGATCAGCTTGTGGACCGGCGTATTCAGCTTGCGGCCGGCGAGGTCCCAAAGTGCGCAATCGACGATCGCGAGCGTCCGGTCCGTCAGCTGCATGGCGCTGCCGCGCTGCCAATGCGCCAGATCCTGCCACAGACGCTCGCGCGCGAACGGATCTTCGCCGATCAGAACCTTCTTGATGAATTTGTCGACCACATGCGGGCGAACGACTTCCGGCGCGGCAAAACAATATCCTTCGGTGCCATCATCAGCGACGACGGTCAGAAGCGCCAGATTGACCTTGTGCGGTGGACCCGGATGGGCATGACCCGCCGTATCCTGATGTCGCTGCGTTGTATGGGAAAACACCCGCACATTGACGTCTACAATCTTCACAATTTCCTCCTCACTCAGCGCCAGAAACTGCGCCATTTCGATTCTGTCTGTCCCGCTTCGTGTTGTCGACCAGGTCGCCATCAACACGCTCGCTCCCGCGGACGTTTCATGTCATCATACATCAGACGTCCTGTCATAGTATAGTCCGAAGCCGCTGCGTCAACGAATTTCTTGCATCCTCCTTGACAAGCAGGCACGCTTTCAGGCCAGTAAGTCACTGAAATGGCATCACCGGAGCGGAAACGGCCTTGACGACATCAGATAACATCACCGCCAAAGCGCCGGCTCGCAAAGGTCGCAACCTTGTCGAGACGGTCAGCCGACGCATTCGTGATGCGATCACCAGCGGCAATCTCAAGCCTGGCGACAAACTGCCGACCGAAAGCGGTCTGACGGAGCAGCACCAGGTCAGCCGCACAGTAATTCGCGAGGCGATCGCCTCCCTGCGCGCCGACAGCCTTGTTGAAGTTCGACATGGCGTGGGCGTTTTCGTGCTTCAGCCGCAGGACGGACTTCTGCAAGGCGGCCTGCGAAACGTCGATGCCGGGCGCGTATCCTCCATTATTGAAATGCTTGAAGTTCGCGCGGCGATAGAAATCGAAGCCGCCGGCCTTGCTGCCCTGCGCTCGTCGCCGGCCCAGCAGGAAACGATTTTCGAATGTCTTGAGGCGATCGAGCAGCAGATCGCTGCCGGAAACCCGACAGTCGAGAGTGACCGCGCTTTCCATCTTGCCATTGCCGACGCCACCAACAATCCCCGTTTTCGGGAGCTTCTTGAGGCAATCGGCAAGCAGATGATCCCGCGCTCCCTGTTGACCGAAGGCGACACGTCGCCTTCCCCCGCAGACTACATGGCGCAGATCCAGAAGGAGCACAGCGCCATTGCCCGTGCGATTGCGGAGAGCAACGATTCGGCCGCACGCGATGCCATGCGAACCCATCTGAAAGGCAGCCAGCAGCGCTACAGATCGCTGATCAGGCGCCCCTGAGGCTCAGGCAATATATTATCTCAATTGACAGTCATAATATCTCTTGTTAGCTTGCTGAAAATCGCAGCAACAGAGGTGCAGGATGTCTACGAACCCGAACGAACTCAAGAAGGCGCTTGGCGCAGGTCTTCTCTCCTTTCCGGTAACTCCGTTCGGCGCGGACGGCCTGTTCAACCGCAAGGCCTATGAGCAGCATGTCGGCTGGCTGGCCGGCTTCGACGCCACCGTCCTGTTTGCCGCCGGCGGCACCGGCGAGTTCTTCAATCTGGAACCTTCGGAAATTCCGGAAATCATCAAGGCCGCCAAGGCATCCGCCGGTTCGACACCGATCGTCGCTGGCTGCGGTTACGGCACGCGTATCGCCGTATCGATCGCCAAGTCTGCCGAAAAGGCCGGCGCCGATGGTATTCTTCTGCTGCCGCATTACCTGATGGATGCCAGCCAGGAAGGCCTCTACCAGCATATCAAGACCGTCTGCCAGTCCGTCGGCATCGGCGTCATGGTCTATAACCGCGACAATTCCATCCTCACGGCCGAAACACTCGCCCGCCTGTGCGATGCCTGCCCGAACCTCGTTGGTTTCAAGGATGGTTCCGGCGATATCGGCCTCGTTCGCAAGATCACCGCGAAGATGGGCGATCGCCTGACCTATCTCGGCGGCATGCCGACAGCCGAACTGTTTGCCGATGCCTATCTTGGTGCCGGCGTGACCACCTATTCCTCGGCGGTGTTCAACTTCGTACCGGGCCTTGCACAGGATTTCTACAAGGCGCTGCGCGCTGGTGATACGGCCACCACGAACAGGATCCTCATCGACTTCTTCTATCCATTCATGGAAATCCGCAACCGCCAGAAGGGTTACGCAGTGTCCGCAATCAAGGCAGGCGTTCGCCTGATGGGCTTCGATGCCGGCCCCGTGCGCGCACCGCTGACAGACCTGACTGCGGAAGAGGTGAAGATGCTCGAAGCGCTGTGCGAACCTTATCGCAACGCCGCGCCGAAATTGCAGGCAGCTGAGTAAAACCTGCGCCGATTTCGACGGACAAGGCCGGCAACGCATGCCGGCCTTGTCTGTTTTCACGCGCTGACATGCAGTTGTCAGATGTCTTCAATCTCGCCGCCATATTGTTCGTGCGACACCTTTTCCATCCAGTCGGCCGTATTGCCGTCAAACGCTTCCTGAATGGCGATATGGGTCAAGGCCGTATCGGGACCGGCCCCGTGCCAATGTTTTTCACCGGCTGGAAACCAGACCACATCGCCGGGGCGAATGGGCCGGATCGGCCCGCCCCATGTCTGGACAAGACCGGCACCGGACGTCACGACCAGTGTCTGTCCAAGCGGATGCGTATGCCATGCGGTGCGCGCGCCTGGCTCGAAGGTCACGCTCACGACTTGTACAGAACCCGGCGCTTCAGCCTTCGCCAGCGGGTCCTGGCGAACCTGACCGGTGAAATAATCCGCAGACGGCGTCAGAGACGGGCGAGCTTCGCTCCGTGTGATTTTCATGATGGAACTCCTTTAGCGGCAAACGTCCGCGCAGCGATTTGGTTTCGTCTCAAGCGACTTCTACGCTCGACAATCATCCACCGACACGCAGTTCCAGACAGGCCAGATCCAGCCAGCGCCCAAATTTCCTGCCGACTTCGGTAAAGGTGCCGACTGTGCGAAAACCCAGTGCTTCGTGGAGGCGGATCGACGCCGCGTTCTGGGCCTCGATACAGGCAACCATGACATGGATATCACCGCTCTGAGCGCGTTTGATCAGCGCTTCCATCAGCAATCGTCCCACACCATGGCCGCGCGCACCGCCATGAACATAAACCGAGTGTTCGACCGTGTGCAGAAAACCTTCAAAGGCCCGCCAGTCGCCATAGGAGGCGTACCCCATCACACGGCCATCGATCTCGGCCACGAGAACCGGAAAACGGCGTGCCATGCGCGCTGAAAACCAATCCTCTCGGTTCTTCAGGTCAACGACATTATCGTTCCAGATCGCCGTCGTGTTCAGTACGGCATCGTTGTAGATATCCATGATTGCGGGAAGATCGGCGGCGGTTGCGTCGCGGATGATGGGGGTCGAAGACATGAGCTATCCGTCTGAGAGGTGGTGGCCCATGTAAGAGGGGCAAGGCCCGACTGTCCAGCGTGCGGAACAGCCTTTACGCTCCCATTCCGGACAGACTGAAACAGGTCATCACCGCGGAATAATGGACTGCGGCAGCGGCAATCACGAAAGCATGCCAGATTGCCCTTTGGAATCGCAGCCGTTCCCAGACATGAAAGACGACGCCGAGCGAATAAATCATGCCGCCGGCAACAATCAGCCAGACGGTGACCGGTGGCAGATATTCCGAAATCGGCCCGGCGACCATCACACCGCTCCATCCCATGGCGAGATAGAGCAGGATTGCCAATCGATCATAGCGGCCGGGAAACACGCATTTCAGCACGATGCCACCGATCGCCACCAGCCAGATGGCAGCCAGCATGATGGCAATCATCGGCTCATGCGAACCGCGCTGCAGAAACGGCGTGTAGGTCGCGGCAATCAGCACGAAAATCGCGGAATGATCAAAACGGCGAAGTATCCATTTGGTGCGCGAGGTCGGCCAGATATTGTAGGTGAACGACACGGCGATACAGAGCACCAGGCCGAGACCATAAATCCATGCAGCAGCCAGTTCGCCATGGCTCGACCACAGCGTTGCGTAAAAGATCAGTGCCGTGACGCCGATAAGCGCGAATACCAGACCGACACCATGGACGATGCCATCGGCAACGATCTCTGCAAAATCATGTGCACGTCCAAAATCGAAAAGCTCGCTTATCGGTTTGGCAATCGCGTTGCCGAGCCTTTTGGTCTCGGCCGCGTCCGATAGACTGGTCATGGTCGCTCCATCTCTTTGACCGTCAGAATGACCAAGCGCATGCGGCAAGGCAATGGCTGCGTCGCATCTTCGGAATCACATTGCGTTGCACGCTGAAAGACGTTGCCCGCGCCTTCACCTGTCGATCAACACCGAACAGCGGGCATGGCGGACAACCCGGTCGGCTGTGGCGCCGATGAAGTAGTTGGAAACATCCGGCACATGCGAGGCAATCAGAATGAGGTCGGCTGCATTCTGCTCTGCCGATGCCAGTATTTCGCGCGCAGCGGCACCCTGACGGATTTCGATCTGCGCATTCACGCCGAGGCGCTCGCACAGCGCCGTCAATGTCTCATCGGCAGCCTTGCGGGCGGCAACGGTCAGATCGATAGGGTCTGCGACCGAAATATAGCTCGGCACGTCTTCAACCGCGTTGACCAGAACAAGAGCGCCGCCGGGCGCCACCATGCGCATCGCACGCCTCAAAATGCGCTCAGCCTTGTCCAACTGCGCCGTATCGATGGCGACGATAATTCTCTCGTACATGATTTCCCCCGGACGCCGCGGGTTCAGCACTGATGGCAGGCGATCCACGGCGATTGTCAACAACCAGCGAACGTTTAATCGCCAATAACTTACCTATCGTGAATGCCCAAAAACAAACATAAGCGATGGTGAAGAGGTGGCGGATCGCCACAGCGAGAGGATCGATGATGAGCAATACCCCCCTGCCCTTCGCCCTGACGCGGCCGGCCCATGTCAACCAGACCCATCTGGTGGTAACGGATCTGTCCACCGTGTCGAAATTTTATCAGGACGTCATCGGCCTCGCCTCGCTGGAGAAAACCGGAAGCGGCGAAGTGCTCGGTGTAGCCGGCGTGCCGCTTTTGACCCTCACTACAGGCAACGATGTCGTACGCGCGCCGCGAACGGCGGCGGGCCTGTTCCACACCGCATTCCTTGTGCCTGACCGTTCTGCTCTCGCAGCCTGGCTGGCGCATGCCGCCCATGCCGGCGTGCGTCTGGACGGCGCGTCCGACCATCTTGTCAGCGAGGCGATCTATCTCTCCGACCCGGAAGGCAACGGCATCGAGATTTACCGCGATCGCAAGCCCGACGAATGGACGATGTTGCCGGACGGAACGGTACAGATGGCGACCGAAGGACTGGATCTGCAGGCACTTTACGACAGCGCCGACAAGGGCAGATGGGCCGGCATGCAGGAAGGCACCGCCATCGGCCATATTCACCTGCAGGTCGGCAATGTGCCCGAGGCTGAAAAATTTTACCGCGACGTACTCGGCCTTAAGGTGATGGCGCGTTATCCGGGCGCGAGCTTCTTTGCCACCGGCGGTTACCACCATCACATCGCGGCCAATATCTGGAACAGCCGCGGCGCCGGCGCGCGCGCAGATAGCATGTCGGGCCTGTCGGATTACTCGCTTCGCTTCAACGACAAGGCAGCCTTGGAACAGGCGGTGGCATCGCTGGACAATCTGGAAATCGCCTCCGCCCGCACCGCCGAAGGCGTATCGCTGAAAGACCCTTGGGGGATAGGCCTGACACTGTCGGCGTGATCTGTTCCTGCTGATTGTCAGGCTGGCGGAACCGGATGCTTTTTGCCGCGTTAGTGGGCGTCAAGGGGAACCGGTGGAACATGGTCACGCTCAGCATCAAAAACAGCAGATACAGAAAACACAGCGCAGAGCCGCCGGTCCTGCGTGCCGATAACCTGTCGGACGATGCAGACGATCCGACAACGTTTGCGCCGCTGGGGCGCGAGGCTCTGGAGGTCGCGAGCTCCTGGGCGCTGATCGGCATTTTTCTGATCATCGGCTTTGCGGTCGTCAACCACATGTCGCTGATCCTCATTCCGGTGACTCTGGCTATCGTCGTCGGCATGATCCTCGGATTGGCGGCAGAAAAGCTCGGCCGCGCCGGCGTGCCGCGTTTCGGCATCGCCATCATCCTGTCCTCGTTGGTCGCCGCTGCGGTCTTCGCGCTCATCAATGCGCTGGCCGAACCGGTCACGACGCTGCTGGACGAAGGGCCGAATTTCGTCGAGCGTACGATCGACAAGCTGATGCCATTTCTCGAGCGCCAGCACTGGCTGAACATCAGCCCGGCCAGTTTCGAAACGGGGCCAATGTCGATGCAGTCGCTGATCGACAATAGCGGCAATATTCTGGGCGTCGTCACATCCAGCCTTACCCCCGCCATCGTGCAGGGACTGATCTTTTTTGCAGCACTTCTGCTGTTCCTGCTCGGCCGTCTGCGGCTGCGCCGCACCATCATCCTGGCTTTCCCGCACCGTCAGCAGCGGCTGGTCGCGATCCGCGTGATCAACTCGATCGAGGAAGTGCTGGGCTATTATTTCGCCACGGCAACGATGATCTATGCCGGTCTCGGCGTTTCGATGACGATCATTGCCTATGTCGGCGGTTTGGCGGCACCGATCCTGTGGGGTGTGTTTGCCTTCGTTTCCAGCTTCGTGCCCTTCCTCGGCATCACGCTGATGACGCTTTCGGTGGCTGTGGCGGGCATCATCACCCATGACTCGCTGCTTTGGGCGCTGGCTCCGGCGGCGGTGTTCTTCGCGGTCCACCTCGTGGTGGAAAATCTGGTTTTCCCGTCAGTGATGGGGCGGCAATGGGAAATCAATCCGTTCGTGGTGTTCATCGCCATCCTGTTCTGGACATGGATGTGGGGTGCGGTCGGCGCCATGCTGGCGCTACCGCTATCGCTGATCATGATGACGGTGATTTCCGAACTGTTCCCGGAACGCAAGACCGTGCCGCGCCTGCCGGCCTGATAAAATCACTATCACCCATCGGTTTGCGGAGCTGCCGGGCCTCTGGTCCGGGCGGTCTCGCGCGCCGCGTAGCGAAAGACCATATTGTGAGCGATAACAGTTTCGACTTCGAGGCAACCACGCAAACCGATCTGGTTACCGGTAAATCACCTTGGGGTGGGCATGCCACAAGCCCGGCGAGCACGCCGCTCACCGAGAGTTTTCGTACAGGCATCGCCATTATCGGCGGCGGCATTACCGGCTCGCTCGCCGCCGAACACCTGACCGCGCTCGGGCATCAGGTGACGATCATCGATCGCGAACCGGCAGGTCTTGGCAGCACCGCCGCAAGCACCGCCATGCTGCAATGGGGGATCGACGCCCCACTTGCCGAACTCACACGTTATTACGGTTTCGAGCGCTCGGCCGATATCTATCGCCGCAGCCTTTCCGCCGTCGCGGGTCTCAGCGCACTGGTCGAACGTCACGCGCTGCCTTGCCATTTTGCTGCGCGCCAGACGCTCTATCTCGCGGCCGACGAGGTGAATTCCGCCACGCTACTGGAGGAACATGGCCTGCGACAACGGGCAGGCCTGCCCGGAACGTTTCTCGACTACACCACGCTGCGCCGCGAATTCGGTTTTGACCGTGAGGCTGCCATCCATTCCGAAGGGTCAGCCGAGGCCGATCCCTTGCTCATGTCATGGTCATTGCTCAATCTGGCGGTATCGCGTGGTGCCGGATTGATCGAAGCATCCGCAACCGGGTTTTCGGAAGAAGGCGGCCGCGTGGTGATCGCCACCGACGGCCCGTATGTGATCGAGGCCGATCATGTCGTGCTGGCCAGCGGTTACGTGATGCCGCAGTTCGTGATGCCGAAACTGCATTCGTCGGCATCGAGTTTCGCGCTGGCCACCGTGCCACAGGACCCTGCAAAACTGTGGCGGGATCGGGCCTTGGTTTGGGAGGCCTCG
This sequence comes from Neorhizobium sp. JUb45, assembly GCF_004343585.1. Classification (GTDB taxonomy): domain Bacteria; phylum Pseudomonadota; class Alphaproteobacteria; order Rhizobiales; family Rhizobiaceae; genus Neorhizobium. Next base: position 88,463 of record NZ_SLYW01000003.1, read on the forward strand.
GAAAGCTACCATTACCTGCGCGTCACCGCAGACAACCGCATCATCATCGGCGGAGAGGATGACGAGATCGCCGATCCGGACAAACGCGATGCCATGCTTGCCGACAAAGTGGCACGGCTATGGGAAACACTGGGGCGAATGTGGCCGGATATCGATCGCCGCGTATCACATACATGGTGCGGTACGTTTGGTGAAACTTCGGATGGGCTGCCACTGATCGGGCTGGTGCCCGGCACGAAGAAGATTTTTGCAGCCTATGGATATGGCGGCAATGGCATCACCTTCTCCTACATGGCATCGCGCATGATCGCCTCGATGATCGGCGGGCAAAGGCAGGCGTGGTTCGAGGCCTTTGCCCTTGACCGGGATGACCCGACCGACAAGGGTTGACGCTCAATCGTAGAGATAGAGACGATCCCATTCACTGCGCGGGATTTTTTCGCCGATCTTGTAGTCAAACGAAACGATGCCGAGCCCCTCGTCGCCGGTACGACATTTGAACTTCAGCTTGTACCAGTCGCCTGCGCTGCGAAAGACGGCACCCGGCGCGCGGATATCGTCACCCTTTTCAATGATATCGGCACGGCTATAGGCGATGACCTTGTCGGGCCGAAACCCCTCGCCTGCCTTGGCAATACGCGACATCGCCTCGATATCGCATCTCTGCTCGCGCCGCTCCTGCGGATCGAGCGCATTCAGTTGCCGTGCGATGCTGCTGTCGATGGCGTGCGCGGGTGCAATGGAGGCGGTGCTGGCTGCGATAACGGCTGCCGCCAGGAAAACTACGGTCTTCAACAATATCCCCATAGATCTGACTCGGACGGCGGCAAAACTAGAAGATGGATCAGAAATTGACCACCTATCATGACGCGAAACAGAATGATGTGAACAGATTGAGGTTCCCCCTTCAAAACCACGGCAACAGGTTTGACGTTCACATGTTGATGCGACGCTCGTATGCGAGTGCGAATTCAAGCGTCGCCCTGTCGGCGCGGGGTGGGCCAACGAACTGGACGCCTGTCGGAAGCCCGCCGGCGCCGAACCCGGCTGGCATGGCCGCAACAGGAAGCCCCGCCATTGTCGGACCGATGACAACCTCCATCCAGCGATGATAGGTGTCCATGCTGCGCCCGGCAATCTCGGTCGGCCACGGCAAATCGACGTCGAACGGGAATACCTGCGTGGATGGCATGACGAGGAAATCGTAACGTTCGAACAGCGCAAGCATATATTTGTACCAGCGCGTTCTGACGACGGAAGCGGCGTGAATATCCGCCGCAGTTTTACCCAGTGCCAGATCGAACTCGAACAGATATTGCGGATTGAGCAAAGCCCGCTTGTCCGGCTGATCATAAAATGCCCGCATGCCGTGGCTCACGTTGAAGCTGCGAAGCGTCAGCCACGCCTCCCACAGGGCCGGCAGGTCGAACTCCGGCGCGACGTCCTCGACCTCGCAGCCGATATCGGCAAGCACCGTCAGTGCGCTGCGCGCCGTATCGAGCACGCCATCCTCGAACGGCAGGTAGCCGCCGAAATCACCGAACCAACCGATCCGCATGCCCTCGGTCGCCGCGGGACCGCGCAGAGCGAGATCCTCGTTGGCGAGGCTCAACGGGTCACGCCGATCGTAACCGGCCTGGGTGGACAGGAGCAATGCGGTGTCGCTCACGGTCTTGCCCATGGGGCCGGCGATCCCGAGCTGGCCAAGGAAAAGATCCGCAGCCTTATCGCTTGGCACCCGGCCGAAACTCGGCCGAAAACCGACAACATTGTTGAAGGCGGCCGGATTGCGCAGCGACCCCATCATGTCGGAGCCATCGGCGACGGGCAGAAGCCGGGCGGCAAGGGCTGCCGCAGCACCGCCCGAGGATCCGCCTGCGGATTTGGTCAGGTCATGCGGGTTTCGTGTCGGGCCGTGAACGGGGTTTCTGGTATGCGAGCCGAGGCCGAATTCCGGTGTATTGGTCTTGCCGATAAAGATCGCCCCCGCACCACGAACCCGTTCCACATGGATGGTGTCCGCCGCGGAGACGTAGTCCGGGAATAGCGGCGAGCCGAAGGAACAGGGCATGCCCTTCACCTCTGCCAGATCCTTGATGGCCTGCGGAAAGCCATGCATCCAGCCTCGGCTATGCCCATCCGCCAGTTCGATATCGGCAGCTTTCGATTCCGCCAGAAGCTCCGGCTCTGGACGCAGATATATGATGGCATTGATATCGGGATTGAGGCGGCCGATACGGTCGAGATAGGCTTCCATCACCTCGACGCAGGATAGTTTGCGATCATGAATTGCGGTGGACAGATCCGCTGCGGAAAGATCCGTGATTTCATTGGTCAAAGATGGCACTCCAGTTCCGCGTCGAGACGCGGCTACGCCTCAACGCTTCCACGCAGGGAAAATTGAACAATCGGGATGAACCGCGACGGCAGGCAACCGCAGCAACGTGGCTGCTGTTAGGCCGCCAGGCGACGCTCGACGATCCGGGCAAGCAGGCTTGCACCCACCGGAAGGATACCGTCATCGAGAACGAAGCCGGGATTGTGCACCGGAACATTGCCCGCATGCCCGACCGTGCAGTAAGCGCCCGGCACCTTGAACAGCATGTCCGCGAAATCTTCGCTCCCCATTATCGGGCCGGTCTTGATGTAGACATTGTCGTCGCCGACAACATCGCGCGCGGCATCGGCAAAGCCGTCGACGAGCTCTTCGGTATTTACCAACACATCGAAGACGTTGCGGATATCGGTTTCGATCTCGACACCGAAGCTGGTGGCAATACCGGCTGCGATCTCCCGCATGCGATCCCTGATCTGCTCGTTCACCTCGCGGTCGAGATAGCGGACAGTCCCTGATATCGTCGCCTCTTCCGGTATGACATTGTATGCGGAGCCGGCATGGATCTGCGTGACCGAGAGCACCGCAGACTTGAGCGGCGAGACATTTCGCGACACCACCGACTGCAGGGCCGAAACAAGCTGTGTGGCGACGATGATCGGATCCTTGGAAAACTCGGGGCGCGCGCCGTGGCTGCCCACTCCCTTGATGCGGAAATCGAAGAAGTCCGCACCCGCCATCGCTGTGCCCGGCTTGATACCGATACGATACGGTTCGTCATCCGGTGCGTTGTGAAGACCATAGATTTCATCGCAGGGGAAGCGGTCGAAAAGACCGTCGGCGATCATCGCCCGTGCGCCGCCACACCCTTCCTCGCCCGGCTGGAAAATGAAAACGGCCGTGCCGGCGAAGTCGCGCGTTTCGGCAAGATAGCGCGCAGCCCCCAGCAACATGGTCGTATGGCCATCATGGCCGCAGCCGTGGAAGCGGTTCGGAGTGCGCGAGGCATAACCGAGATTGGTGCGCTCCTCCATCGGCAGGGCGTCCATATCCGCACGCAGGCCGATGGTCCGGCCCTCTCCCCTTGCACCCTTGAGAACGCCGACAACGCCCGTCTTGCCGATACCGCGATGGACTTCGATCCCCCACTCACCAAGCTTTTCGGCAACGATGCCGGAGGTACGGACTTCTTCAAATCCGATTTCAGGATACTGATGAAAGTCGCGACGGGTTGCCGTCAGCTCGTCTTTCCAGCCGGCAATCTTGTCCATGATAGGCATTTTAAGATCCTCGATTTTTCATAAAGCGAAATGTTTCAGGCAAATGTGCTGCCAAGTGGTGCAAGGCGAATGCCAGGGCGCAACTTCGTCCAGGGCAGCGACGCAGGGCTGACGGCCATCGGTCCGGGTGCCGCGCAGACAATAATGGTCTCGGCGATCGGTTCGAAATCTGCGCGGAAGTGAACGGAACTCTTGTTGACGAGAATGGCTTCCTTCTCCGGTTCAATACCGAGATAACGGAAAAGCCCCCGATCGGCCATTTGCACCTTTTGCGAGGCCACCGCGACACGCACGCCGCCGATGCGCAGGCAGGCCGAAGGCCCCAGATGCATGGGCGCATTGCCGTAAAACGGGCCTGAGACGCGGGTATTGCCATCGGAAATGGCCTCGACCACGAAATCCGCCTCGTAAGGTTCATCCCCGGCAATGCCGGACTGTCCGCCCAAGGCCAGGCGAATGGTTGCGCCAACACCGGCCGCCTGTGCGGCAAGGGCTGCGGCGGGATCGTAAAACAGGCCGAGCGACGCGTTTTGGGCATCGTTGTCGATCAGCGCCCGCAGCATGCCTGTCGTGTTGGAATCGCCGCCGGCGCCCGGATTGTCCTGCGTGTCGGAAATCACTACGGGCTTCTTTGCCATAGCCGCGATCCGCATCGCCTCCCTCACGCCCTCGTCCGGGGTAAAGACCTTTCCGGCGAATGCGGGTTCATTGAGATCGACCAGAGCCTTGATCTCGTCGGCTGCCGCATCTGCTGCCGATTGTGTTTTGCCATAGGCGAGAACGGACGCGCCACAGGCCGCGATATCCGCGGCGGGAAAGCCGAAGAAGAACGAAGTCGACGCCATGTCCCCAAGCTTTTCCAGTGCTTCCACCAGCGAATAAACCGATTTTGCCGGCTCCATCGTGGTGCATTGCCAGGAGATGGGAATGAGGTAATCGATCTGACGGTAGGCTTTTGCAAAGCGCTCGCCGCTCATCAGCCTGTCGAGCAATTCTGCAGCCCGTCTGCCGGTATCTGCCATATCGACATGGGGATAGGTGCGGTAGCCGACCAGCATGTCGGCATCCTTCATCGACTGTTCGGTGATGTTTCCGTGCAGGTCGAGACAAACGGAAATGGGAATGTCGTAACCGATCGCCTGCCGGATACGCGCCAGAAGTTCGCCCTCCCCGTCATCCACATGTTCGGCGACCATGGCCCCGTGCAGATCGAGAAAGATGCCGTCGAGCGGCAGGCTGGCCACGATGCTATCGACGATTTCGCTGGAGATACGTTCGAAGGCATCCTGCGTGACATGGGCTGAGGGGACTGCGCTGGCACGCAGGATCGGCACGATCTCCCAGCCAGCCATGCGCGCATGGTTCAGCGCACCTTCCGTGCCCGTATTCGCTCCCTCGACAGCGGCGATAATCTCCTGCCCTCGGGACATTGGCCGATGACCGGAGCCTCCGACAAAGGTCGCATAGTCGGCCTTGGTCGGTGCGAACGTATTTGTCTCATGGATGAAACCGGCGAAAGCAACGCGTGGCGATGTCATGTAGGCAATTCCCCCGATATCATGCGGCTGTCGGCTCAAGCGGCCGGAAATTGGCGAAATCCCAATGTCGGCCCGGAGCGGCGTCGATAAGCTGGCGTGTGTAGGCGTGCGAAGGATTGCTCAGCACTTCATGGCCCGTTGCATATTCGACGATCCGCCCCTTTTGCATGACGATGACATCGTCGCATATCTGCGCCGCGACGCGCAGGTCATGTGTGATGAACAGAATTGCGATCCCGAATTTTTCCTGCATATCGGACAGAAGATCGAGGACCTGGGCCTGAACGGAAACGTCCAGTGCCGAGACAGCCTCATCGGCAACCAGCACTTTCGGGTTCATGGCCACCGCCCGCGCAATCGCGATACGCTGCCTTTGCCCGCCGGAAAACTGATGCGGATAGCGATTGACGGCATCATCCGGCAGACCAACGATCTGTAGCAATTCCCTTGCCCGCCTGAATGCTTCGGCCTTCGACACACCATAGTTCATCGGCCCCTCGGCAATGCTGTCGCCAACGGTGATGCGTGGATTGAGGGATCGGTAGGGGTCCTGAAAGACCATCTGGATATGCTGGCGGTGGGGCTGGATCGCCCGTCGGGAAAAGTCGGCGATCTCTTGGCCCCCCACACGAATTGAACCGGAGGTCGGGTCGATGAGCCGCATGACGCAGCGCGCCACGGTCGACTTGCCGGAACCGGACTCCCCGACAATGCCAAGGGTACGGCCTTTTTTCAGGGTGAATGACACGTCCGTTGCGGCTCTGGTGCCGGCCTCGAATTTGCCGAACCATCCCTTCTTGCCATAGACCTTTTCCAGTTCCGAGGCGGAAAGAACCACCTCGGTCGATCCCTGTTGCCGGGGCGCTCTCGGGACAAGGCTCGGCACAGACGACAGAAGCTTGCGCGTATAGTCTTTTTGGGGATTGGTCAGGATCGCCTCGATAGGGCCGCTTTCCACGACATCTCCGCGGTTCATGACATAAACCGTGTCGGCGATCTCCGCCACGACGCCCATGTCATGGGTGATGAACAGGACGGCAGTGCCCTGTTTCTCCTGAAGTTCGTCGATCAGCTTGAGGATCTGCTTCTGGGTGGTGACATCGAGCGCGGTTGTCGGTTCGTCGGCGATCAACAGTTTCGGCTTCAAGATCAGCGCCATGGCAATCATGATGCGCTGCCGTTGGCCACCCGACAGCTGATGTGGATAAGAACCGAAAATGCGGTCGACATCCGGCAGATGCACTTCGCGCATCATCTCCAGCACAGCCTGTTTCTGCTCTGTCGCCGAAAGCCGGGTGTGCTCCTGCAGGACTTCGCATATCTGCTGGCCGACGGTTAGCACCGGGTTGAGGGCGGTCATCGGCTCCTGAAAAATCATCGCGATGCTTTTCGATCGAAGCGCACGCATGCGGCTGGCATCCGCCTTCAGCAGATCCTCGCCTTCGAACAGGATTTCACCAGCTCTCGGATCAAGCGATTGTCGCGGCAGCAATCCCATTGTTGCCAGCGACGTCACCGATTTGCCGGAACCGGATTCGCCGACAAGGCAGACCGTTTCTCCGGCACGGATGGTGATGGCAATGCCGTTCAGGACCGGAGCCGTGTCTTCGTCACCGGTGAGGCCGACGACAAGATTTTTGACCTCGAGAACGGCTGCCGCATGGCTCGCATCGAATGAATGATTGGTCATTTCGCGGCCTCTCTCTTTTTCATCCGGGGATCGAGAAGATCACGCGCGGTATCGCCCAGAAGATTGATGGACAGGATGCAAAGCGAAAGCGCCAGACCCGGCCAGAAGATCATCTGCGGGGCAATCTGGAAATAGGCGCGACCCTCCGCCATGATGTTTCCCCAGGTCGGCGTTTCGGTGGAGACACCGGCGCCGAGGAAGGACAGGATCGCCTCCGTGAGGATGGCCGAGGCGCAGACATAGGTTCCCTGCACGATCAACGGCGCGAGCGTGTTTGGCATCAGATGCCGCCACAGGATTTTAGGCAGACTGGATCCGGCAGCGATCGCCGCCTCGACATAGGGTTCTTCACGCGCCGTCAGCACCACCGACCGGACGAGGCGAACCACGCGCGGAACCTCCGGCACGGTGATCGCGAACATCACCGTCCAGATACTGGCACCGGTCAACGAGACGACCGCGATGGCCAGCAGCAGACTGGGGATCGCCATCAACGCATCCATGATACGCATCACGATCGCGTCGAGAACACGGAAAAAACCGGAAACGAGGCCGATTGCCAATCCGATGCCGACGGAAATAACGGTGGAGCCGACGCCGATGAACAGCGAAATCCGCGCACCATAGAGAACCCGCGAGTAGAGGTCGCGACCGTAAGCGTCCGTACCAAGCAGATAGGCATCACTCGAGGGTTTCAGCCGTGACGATGGCGTCATGGCCAGCGGATCATGCGAACTCAGCCATGGCGCAAGAAGTGCAACGATGACGGCAATAACCAGAATGGCAAGCGCCAGGCCGGGGACAAGAAAAGATCTGCGGTGCCGACCTTTCGACCGGAACATGGGCAGACGCATCGCGGCGCCAAAGAATGTAGACTGAGCCATCAGTACCGGATCCTTGGGTCGAAGAATGAATAGGAAAGGTCGATAAGCAGGTTGACCAGCACATAGATGCCGCTGGTCAGCAGGATCATGCCCTGAATGACGGGGTAATCACGCGCCAGGATCGCATCGACGGTCAGTCGGCCGATGCCGGGAATGTTGAATATGCTTTCGGTGACGACGACGCCGGTGATCAGAAGCGCGAAACCGGTGCCGATAATCGTCAGGACGGGAACGGCGGCGTTGCGCAGTGCGTGGCGAAACAGAACGGTTTTTTCCCGCAGCCCCTTCGCCCGCGCTGTCCGCACGTAATCTTCTCCCAGCACTTCAAGAACGGCGGCTCGGGTCATTCTCGCGATGAGCGCGATGTAGATCGACGCGAGTGTCACGGCAGGAAGAACCGCGCGTTCCAGAAACGGCCCGATCCCTCGCGTGATGCTGCGAAATCCCTGCACCGGAAACCATTTGAGGTCGATCGCGAAAATCTGGATGAGAATGTAACCGACGACGAAGACGGGCACCGAAAAACCGACGACCGAGATCGTCATGACGGTGTAATCGACCCATGTGCCGTGCCGCCACGCGGCGATGACACCGAGCGGAACCGCGATGGCCACCGACAGAACGATGGTCAGTAGCGCAAGGCTGATCGTCGGCTCTATATGCTGACCGATCATCTTGGCGACCGGTGTATTGGATATCAGCGAGGTCCCGAGATCACCCTGAACAAGCAGCCAGAACCACGAGAAGAACTGGACAATGATCGGCTTGTCGAGGCCGAGCGATGCGCGGATGCGCTCCAATTGATCCGGGGTGGCCATGTCCCCGGCGATGATGGCGGCGGGATCGCCGGGTGTCAGGCGCAGCAGGAGAAACACGAAAACGGCAACAGTGACGAGTACGGGCACAGCCGCCAGTATCCGCCGGAAAGTATAGGCCAGCATGAGCATCCTCACGTCGGTTTGCGTCAGGGATTGGGTCGGCCGCACCGGGCTTGGTGCCGCCGACCCGTCTGTGCGTTATTCCTCGGTTTTCTCGATATTCCAGAAGACCGGCACGGGTGCATCAAGGAGACCGGTCACCACGTTGCGCCAAACCGATGGCACGTTGTACTGACCAAGAGGAATGTAGCTCACCTCGTCCAGGGCGTGCGCCTGCAGCTCACCGGCGGCGGCCTTCTGCTCATCCGGTGTCTTGGCTGCCAGATATTTGGCGCGCAGCTCTTCCAGTTTCGGGTCGGTCGGCCAGCCGAAGAAGCCATTCTTGCCGCGCCCGTTGAGCATCGGATTGTTGAGCGGCGTCATGATCTCCGGCACGATCCAGTTGGTGAAGAACATGTTCCAGCCGCCCTCGGCCACAGGCTTCTGCGAGGCACGGCGGGTCACCACGGTCTGCCAATCCATCGGCTGAAGCTCGACATTGAAGCCTGCGGCGCGCAAGGCATTGGCGGCGACCACCGGCTGCGCCTTTGTCGTCGTCACGTCGGTCGGCTGAAGAATGACGACCGGCGTGCCATCGTAACCGGCCTCCTTCAACAAGGCTTTGGCGCCTTCCACATCCCCCGAACCGGTCAGCGTCTCGGAACCTGCTGTGGATTCGAATGGCGTGCCACAACCGAAAAGCGAGCCGCAGATCGTGTAATAAGCCGGATTGCCAATAAAGGCGTCGAGAACGTCCTTCTGGTTCATCGCCTTCAGCGCCGCCTGGCGGATCTTCTTGTTGTCGAAGGGCGGATAGAGGAAATTCATGCGGCCCATGGTCTGTCCACCAAGCGGGCTCAGTTTTCTGACGGTCAGTTCGTCATTGCCTTCCACCAGCGGCAGGAGATCGATCGGCGGCGCTTCCAGATAGTCGATTTCGCCCGACTGGATGGCATTCATCGCCGTTTGCGGATCCGGCATGGCGGTCCATTCGACACGATCGACCTTGACGACCTTACCGCCAGCCAGCCAGCTCGGCGCCTCCGAACGGGGAACGTAGTCGGCAAATTTCTCGTAAACGGATTTGACGCCCGGCTGATATTCTTCCGTTACGAACTTGAAGGGGCCGGAGCCGATGAATTCAGTGATGGCGGTATCGGCCGGGGTCGCAGCAATGCGCTTTGGCATCATGAAAGGCACGACCGAGGATGGTTTTGCCAGCGTCTCCGGCAAATAGGCGAAGGTTTCCTTCAGCTTGAAGGTAAACTCTTTTTCGCCGTTTGCCGTCAGGCTTTCGAGCTTGTCGAAAAGCACCTGTCCGGACGTGTCGCGTTTGCCCCAACGCTGAACCGAAGCGATGCAATCCTCGGCGGTGACGGGGGTGCCGTCATGCCATTTCAATCCGTCGCGAAGGGTAAATGTGTAGGTCAAGCCATCGTCGGAAACGGTGTAGCTTGCCATCTGCGGCTGCACCTTGAAGTCCGCATCAAATGCCAGAAGCGTGTCATAGATCATGTAGCCGTGATTGCGCACGATATGCGCCGTCGTGATGATCGGATCGAGAATTCGAAGGCCCGAATGCGGCACCACAACCAGTGTTTCGGCAGAAACAGCGGAAGCGAAGCCGCAGACACCTGTCGAAAACGTAAGAAAGGCGGCGGCCAGCACACCTTTAAGCAGAGAGGGTTTCGTGGTCTTGGTCGTCTGCATTTCAGCTGTTCCCTTATTTTTGATTGAACTTGAAATGGGCATGCAGGATCACCGCCCGCATCGACGCTTGCGGGCGTAATTCGTTAAATGAACAGATGGATTTTCGCCCAAAGACCGGACATCGAGCGGCATTGACGGAAGCCCGAAAGCCCCGACCCGGATGAACGTCGATGTGTGCGATCAAGTCAGCGCGCCCAGGAATCGACAACTGGATTCCAGGCGCACTCGCCCCAGCACCGTCTACCGACGGCGATTACCAAAATAGTGCTTCACGGCGTCCCCTTATGATTATTACCGCAATGCGATTGCTATTCTTGATATGCGATTATAAAGACCGCGAAATGCTTGTCAAAATTTTTCGTCGCAACGCAGCATTTTTTTGAGGAACGGATGTCCGAAACTACAGATCACCGTGCGCGGATTGCCTCCATCGGCAAGGCCTTTACGGTGCTTTCGCTGTTTGGCCCGGAGACACCCGAGCTGCGGATCACGGATATAGCATCGCGCGCGGAGATGACGCGGTCCAGCGCCCAGAGGCTCGTTCACACACTGTTGAAAAGCGGGTGGCTGCGCCGGGATACTTCCGGAACGCTGCTGTCGCTGACCCACCGCGCCGTGGATCCGGCATTCGTCTACCTGTCATCGAACCAACTCCTCGAGCTGGTCTTGCCATTTGCGGTGGAACTCAATGCGCGAACGGCACTGAGCTGCGATCTTTGGCTCCGCGATGGCAATGACATGATCACACTGGCGCGAATTCCCTCCCCGGCATCATCGCTTGCACTCGCCCCCGTGGGAAGCCGCATCGGCCTTGCAGGCTCAGCACCCGGTCGCGCCCTGCTGTCGGCATTGACGGATGAGCAACTCAAACAGACCCTGCCGTTCGTCACGTCAGCGACGGGGGAAGATTATCCGCATTTTCTGAGCAAGCTCGCCGCAGAACGGAAGGCCGGTTATGCCTTCGATCCCGAAGGTGGAAGCAGCAACGGAAATACGATCGCAGCTTCGTTTTGTGGTGCGAACGGCGAGCCGATCGGCGCACTGACGCTCTCCGGTCTTCGGGATGAAACCGCAGCACAGGAGACAGCCACTCTGCTGCGCGACGCGATCGGTAACATCAACGCGACACGCATTGCCCCGATCACCCGGCCAACGACGATCGATCCCGGTTCGCGGGTCATACGGCCGCTGGAGATCGAAGACGACCCGCTGGAGATCGCCGCAGTCAGCAAGAGCATTCATCTCCTGCAGTTTTTCTATCCCGACACGCCTCTGCTGACACTGACGGAGCTTTCCAGGCGAACGGGCTTCCCTGTGCCAACGGTGCAGAGGATCACCGATACGCTGATCGAACTCGGCTACCTTGCGAAATACGAGCCCAAGCGCGCATACCATATCGCGATCCGGTCACTCGATCTTCTCAATCGATTTCAGATGACAAATGATCTTGTTCGTTCCGTCTGGCCAAGGTTGATCCGGTTCCGCGAGGAATGCGGGTTGAGATGTTCGTTCTGCATCCTCGACGGCACCGAGATCGTGCACCTTCTTCACGTACAAAGCAGACCGGATCCCGACTATCGAACAGTGTATCCCGGCCGACGTTTCCTTGCGGCATCATCTTCGGGGGGAAGGGCAATGTTGTCATGGCTGCCGGAAGAGGAAACCCGCGGCATTCTGGCAAACAGCACTATCGAGGCCTTCACGGCACACACGGTAACCGACAAGGACGCCATTTTCGCGGATATCCGAAGCGCCAGTGCCAGAGGTATTGCATTTACCGATCGACAGTCCGTGCGTGACGAGCTGAATGTTGCAGCCGCTGTCCGTGGGCCTGACGGGCGCCCACTTGGCGCAATCGTCGTATCGGCGCCAGCGCGGACGTGGACGATAGACAGGCTGGAGAAGGACGTGGTTCCCTCATTGCTGTCCCACAGCAGAAGTGGCCTGATGTATTGAGGGATATCCGGCGATTACCGATCCGGATGCCATGCACCGCCTGGGAGGCGGGGACAGATTTCAGACTAAGGTCAATGCATCCCTGAGGCCGCGACCTTCCCGATGCTGCAGGTCGAGATCCGCCTCGATGTGGTCGATGTGGTGCACCATCAAGGCAGCGGCACGATCGGCATCACCTTTTTCCAGGGCATCGAGCACCGCCGTATGTTCCGAATGACCACAGCTGGAAGCGCCGGAACGTCCATAAAGAGCAATGACCAGCGATGACCGCGCCACCAGTTCATCCATGAATTTTTCGAGGATGACGTTTCCCGCTGCAGATGCCAGCATCAGATGAAAATCGCCGGACGCCTTGATTTCAGCGCGACGCGCTGTCGGGCCGCGCTCATTCATATGGCGCGCTTCCTCATCCAGTTGCGCGCGGAACCTGGCGATATCGGCAGGCGTGATCCGTTCGATCGCCGCCGCGACAATCCCCGGCTCTATGAGCCTGCGGGATGCAAAGATCTGACGCGCTTCTTCCGGTGAAGGATTGGAAACGAAGGCGCCGCGGTTGCGCTCGGTCTTAACCAGCCCTTCGAAGGTGAGCATCTGCAGCGCGGCACGGGCCACGGTACGGCTTACATCGAACAGCGAGCCGACTTCCGCTTCCGACAGTTTTGTGCCGGGCGCAAGCCGCCGGTCGATGATGGCGTTGCGCAAAGCCTCGCGGATAGCCAGGGAGCGATCCTCCATACCGGCATCGGCAGAGATTGCAGTGTTCTCGAGCAGGGTCATAGGCGTTTATCCGGCATGGCCTCTTCTAACCCGCCTCCCCTTGCCTGCATAGTGTGATGTTTCGCAATCCCACCTCGACATTGCATACAATTTGACCACAAGATCGAAAACCATCGCCGCAAATTTGCTCATGCTCGGCGACTGACCCTGCTCATCTTCGAAAACTCCCTTTCGTTTCAGCGGTAAAACGAACTGGCACGGCCCCTGCATGGATAAATTGTCGCAGGAGAATGCCTATGAGCAAAGCCGCCGAAATAGACATCGTATCCGTCTCCAAGATCTATGGCGCCACCACGGCGGTCCATGAGATCAGTTTGAAGATACCGGCCGGAACCTATTGCTGCCTGCTCGGCCCATCCGGTTGCGGCAAGACCTCGACGCTGCGGATGATCGCCGGCCACGAGACGATCTCGACCGGCGATATCCGGCTCGGCAACACCGTCGTCACCGACTTATCCCCGGCAAGACGCGGCACGGCCATGATGTTCCAGTCCTACGCGCTGTTCCCGCATCTCGACCTGATCGACAATGTCGCCTTCTCGCTGAAGATGAAGGGCGTGCCGAAGGAAGAGCGCCGCAGCAAGGCGATGGAGATGCTGCGACTGATGCAGCTCGAAGCCTATGCGACGCGTCGTCCGGCCCAGCTTTCCGGCGGCCAGCAGCAGCGTGTGGCGCTGGCCCGCGCATTGATCACCGATCCGGAAGCGCTGTTGCTCGATGAGCCGCTTTCGGCGCTCGATCCGTTCCTGAAGATCCGCATGCGTGCGGAACTCAAAAAGCTGCAGACCTCGCTCGGCATCACTTTCGTGCATGTGACGCACAGCCAGGAAGAAGCAATGGCGCTGGCTGATATCATCGTCATCATGAATGACGGGCGCATCGAACAGGCCGCCCATCCGCGCACCGTGTTCGAACGCCCGGCAACGGCCTTCGTCGCAAAGTTCATGGGCGATCACAACGTAATCTCGGGCCGCGTCACCACCAGCACCAGCGATGACCTGATGATCTCGGTGCCGGCCGGCGGCGATTTTCTGGCCACGGGCCAGGGTAGCGCGGGCCTGAGCGAGATGGCGGATATCGCAATCCGCACGGACCGCGTGCGCGTTGGCCCGTCCTCGGAAAAAGGGCTGGGTTTCACCGGCTCGGTGTCCAATGTCGAATATCGCGGCGCTTCGGTGAAGCTTACCGTCAACGGCGCCGGTGTGGAGGATTTCACCGCCATCCTCAGCGACAAGGACTATTTCGCCAGCCCGGTGAAGGTTGGCGACGCCATTCCGCTGACCTGGGAGCGTGAGGATGCGCTCGTGCTGGGCCGGCTGAAGCACTGAAAGACAACAATAAACCTCAAGAGGAGAACTGACATGACCGAGACCAAGAAGACAGCCAAAGGCATTTCGCGCCGCTCGTTGCTGAAAACCGCGTCGGCTGCGGCGGGTCTTGCCGCCGGCTCGGGCGCCATCACCGGCTTCCCGACCATCTGGGCACAGAACCCGATCACGTTGCGCCAGTTCGGCACCGGCGTGTCGAACCTCAATGCGATCGCCGAAAAGTGCAAGGCCGACCTCGGCATCACGCTGGAAATGACCGCAACGGATTCAGATGCCGCCGCACAGCGCGCCGTCACCCAGCCGAAATCCTATGATATCGCCGATATCGAGTACTGGATCCTGAAGAAGGTCTATGCGGCCAATGTCATCCAGCCGATGGATGTGAAGAAGCTGAAATATTACGACAAGGTCGTGCCGTTGTTCAAGAACGGCAAGCTGAAGCCGGACAGCGTGATCGCGCAGGGCACCGCGCCGCACACGGTCGGCTTCGTCGGCAAGCCGGGCGACAAGACGTTCGCCAAGGAAGAGACCCAGTGGTTCACGATGATGCCGACGATCTACAATGCCGATACGCTCGGCATTCGTCCGGATCTCGTCGGCCGCGAGATCACCACCTGGGCCGATATCATGGACCCGAAATTCAAGGGCAAGACCTCGATCCTCAACATCCCGTCGATCGGCATCATGGATGCCGCGATGATCATGGAAGCGCTCGGCAACATCAAATATGCCGACAAGGGTAACATGACCAAGGAAGAGATCGACAAGACGATCGACTTCCTGATCAAGGCCAAGCAGGACGGCCAGTTCCGTGCGTTCTGGAAGTCGTTCGACGAGTCGGTCAACCTGATGTCGTCCGGCGAAGTCATCATCCAGTCGATGTGGTCGCCGGCCGTCGCCGCCGTCCGTTCCAAGGGCATCGCCTGCAAATACCAGCCGCTCAAGGAAGGTTATCGCTCGTGGGGCGGTGGTCTCGGTCTTGCAGCCCACCTGACCGGTGCACAGCTCGATGCCGCCTATGAATATATCAACTGGTACACGTCGGGCTGGGTCGGCGCCTATCTCAACCGCCAGGGCTATTATTCCGCCTGCATGGAAACCGCCAAGGAACACATGTCGGCCGACGAATGGGGCTACTGGATCGAAGGCAAGGCTGCGGCCGGCGACATCGTCGCGCCGGATGGCAAGGTCATGGAAAAGGCCGGCGCTATCCGTGATGGCGGCTCCTTCGAGGAGCGCATGGGCCATGTCGCATGCTGGAACTCGGTGATGGACGAAGACCGCTACATGGTTCGCCGCTGGAACGAGTTCATCGCGGCTTAAGGGAAAACCCCTCCCCACCCTCCCCACAAGGGGGAGGGCTTAACCCTGCCTGACCGCCGAACCTCACTTGAGGCAAAGCGAATGCCGCGGATTTTCTCCCCCCTTGTGGGGGAGATGGCCGGCAGGCCAGAGGGACCAAAAGCGAAGCCTTCCCGCGAGGAAAGGTTCAGATGCTCACGGGAGACGATGCAATGGCCACGATCACATCATCAGAAACCGGAAAAGTCGGACGTGTGCGAAACAGCGGCTTTCGCCTGCCGCTTGCCGTCATCTCCTATCTGCAGGCCATTCCGCTCACCCTGATCCTCGGCTTTTTCCTGCTCCTGCCGATCCTCATGATCACGGTCGTCAGCTTCTGGGACTATGATTTTGCCCAGATGTATCCGGATTTCCTGACGATGAACTACGAGGAAACCCTGGGTTCATGGGTGACCTGGAAAACCTATCTCAACACGCTGAAATTCGCCGTGCTGGTCTGGGCGATCACGCTCGTCATCGGCTTCTGGGTCGCCTATTTTCTGGCCTTCCATATCCGCACGACATCGATGCAGATGGTGCTGTTTCTCGTCTGCACCGTGCCCTTCCTGACATCCAATATCATCCGCATGATCTCGTGGATCCCGGTACTGGGGCGCAACGGCCTGATCAATTCGGCGCTGGTCAATTCCGGGCTGATTTCCAATCCGATAGAATGGCTGCTCTATTCGGATTTTGCGGTCGTGCTAGCCATGGTGCATCTCTACACGCTGTTCATGGTAACGCCGATCTTCAACACCCTGATGCGCATAGACAAATCACTGGTGGAAGCGGCGCGGGATGCCGGCGCATCCAGCTGGCAGATCCTCACCAATGTCATCATTCCGCTCGCTAAACCCGGCATGGCGATCGGCACGATCTTTGTCGTGACGCTGGTCATGGCCGATTTTTCGACGGTGCAGGTCATGTCCGGCGGGCAGAGTGCATCCGTAGCGCTGATGATGAAGAACCAGATGTCGCTGTTGCAATATCCGGCCGCAGCCGCAAACGCCGTGGTGCTGCTGGCACTGGTCCTCACGATGGTGGCGGGCATCCTGCGCGTCGTCGATATCCGCAAGGAGCTTTGAGATGCACCGCGAACCCCGCTCCCGCGAATTCTATCTTCTCGCGATCTTCTTCGCCGTCTTCGTGCTGTTCCTTTACGGGCCGCTTTCGGCAGTGCTGATCCTTTCCTTCCAGGGACCGAATGGCGGCCTCACCTTCCCGCTCAATGGCGTGTCCTTGCGCTGGTTCGCCAATCTGTTCGAAACGCAGGCAGTGGGCGACTTCGGCGGCTCGTTCAGGCGATCCGCCATGCTCGGCATCATGGTCATGCTGGTGACCGTCGCCGTCTCTCTGCTGGCGGGGCTTGCCTTCCGCCGCGGCTTTATCGGCGCAACAGCACTTTTCTATCTAGCGGTCGCCAGCCTCGTCGTGCCGTCGATCATCGTGTCCTTGGGCATCGGTGTGCTGTTCAACCAGCTTGGCCTGCAACCCGCCTGGTATTCCTCCGGTTTCGGCGCGCATCTGACATGGACCCTGCCTTTCGGCGTGCTGATCATGTTTGCCGTGTTCAACCGCTTCTCTCCGGCTTACGAGGAAGCGGCGCGCGACCTTGGCGCCTCGTCGTGGCAGACGTTTTCCAATGTCGTGCTGCCGATGATCGCGCCGAGCCTGATCGGCGTCGGCCTGTTCGGCTTCACGCTATCCTATGACGAATTCGCCCGCACACTGATGACATCCGGCTCGTTCAATACGCTGCCGCTCGAAATCTACGGCATGACCACCAATGTGACGACGCCGGTGCTCTATGCGCTCGGCACGGTAACGACCGTCTTTTCCTTCCTCGTGATCGCCGGCACGCTGGGGCTGATCGTCCACCTCAACCGCCGCCGCCTGAAATCGTAAAGCCAGACCATGCGCATCCTCGTCATCAATCCCAACACCACCGCCAGCATGACGGCAACGATTGCCGACTCGGCGCGCCGCGTCGCCGCTGCCGGCACCGAGATCGTTGCGGTCACATCGTCCATGGGCCCCGTCTCCATCGAAGGGTATTACGATGAGGTCTTTGCCATTCCAGGCCTCCTGAAGGCGATCGCCGAGGGCGAGAAGACCGGCATCGACGCCGTCGTGATTGCCTGTTTTGATGATACCGGGCTCGACGCCGCACGGGCGCTGGCAAATGTGCCGGTGATCGGCATCTGCGAAGCGGCAGTGTCTGCCACCGCGTTCATTGCGCAAAAATTCACTGTGGTGACAACGATGGAGCGTTCACGGTTGCCGCTCGAACATCTGGTGCATCGTTACGGCATGTCGTCGCGCTGCAAGGTCAGGGCCGCCGATATTCCTGTCCTTTCGCTCGAAGACCCGAACTCGAATGCCCGGGAGCGGCTGCGCAGCGAAATTGCGCTTGCCCTGAAAGAGGACCGGGCGGAGGCAATCGTGCTCGGCTGCGCCGGCATGGCGGATTTGACGGCAGAGTTGAGAGCAGAATTCGGCGTACCGGTGGTGGATGGCGTTGCCGCAGCGGTCAAGCAGGCGGAATCCCTCGTGACGATGGGGCTGACAACCGCCAAACGAGGCGCATATGCCACGCCGATCTCAAAACCTTATCAAGGGCTGATGGAAGCTTTCGAACCCGGAAGGCTAACGGAGGCATGACGACACCGATGATCCGCCCGCTTGATGCTCAGGAAGTGGGAAAACTGCTCGAATGGGCCGCAGATGAGGGCTGGAACCCCGGTCTCGCAGACGCACCGGCCTTCCTCGCCGCGGACCCCGAGGGTTTTCTGGGCTGTTTCATAGCCGATGAAATGGTCGCCGGGGTTTCCGCCGTGCGGTATGACAGCGATTTCGGGTTCATCGGGCTGTATATTACGCACCCGGATTTTCGCGGAAAAGGTTTTGGCCGGCGCGTCTGGGATGCAGGCATGGCGCATCTGGCGGGTCGAACGATCGGTCTGGATGGCGTGCCGCAACAACAATCCAACTATCGAACCATGGGTTTCTTACCCGCCTATGAAACATTTCGCTGGAGCGGACGCGTTCAGGGTGCTCATTCCGAGGACGTTGTTCGGGTTGGCGAAGATCTGCTCCCGCCCATTGTCGCTTACGACCGTCGCTTCTTCCCCGCCGGCCGGCAGACATTTCTGGCCGAATGGCTGAAACCGCCGAGAATAACCTTCGCCATACTGCGCAATGGCGCGATCAATGGTTTTGCGGTGTTGCGCAGATGTCAGGAAGGTTTTAAAATCGGGCCGCTTTTCGCCGAGAATTCGGCCGATGCCGAAAGCCTATTGGTCGTCTGCTCCGCGCAGGCGGGCGATGAAATGCTGCATATAGACGTTCCCGGCGCACAGCAGACATTCGCCGGTTTTCTGAAAAATCACGCCTTCACCAGAGGCTTTGTGACATCGCGCATGTATCGTGGTGCCCCGCCAGTGCTGGACGACCGAGGCGTATTCGGCATCACCACGCTGGAACTCGGCTAGTTTGCTTTTACACTTCAACGTCGGGCAACATGCCCGCTGATCTCGGCGCCGGCATTCGGGTGGAAGCGAAGATTCCAGATCGTGGCGGTAATCGAAATGAGCGTCACGACAATGAATGCCGTCGAAAAATCCGCGAGCCCCGGCTGGGAATTTCCACCAGCCGCCATCGAGCCGCGCAGCGCAAGGGCACCGATGCAGATACCCAGAGACAACATCAGCTGCTGAATTGTCGTGTAGAAGCTGGTGGCCGAACTCATCCGCTCCGGCGGTATCTCGTCATAAGCAATGGTGTTGTAAGCCGTGAACTGGAACGACATGAAAAATGCCCCCAATGTCATGACCAGGAACATCAGCCAGACAGGCCAATCCGGCCCGAACATGGCACAGATGCCATAACCGATCGTGCCCAGAACACCGTTGACCGCCAGACTGATGCGAAAACCCATATAGCGGTAAACCGGTTTCGCGAACGGCTTCATCAAAAGTGAGCCGATCGCGGTGGCAATGACCATCTGGCCCGCTGCGGCCGCTGAATAACCAAAACCGAGCTGAAACAACAAGGGCAGCAGAAAGGGCTGCGCCCCTTGTGTGATCCGGGTCAGCGATCCGGCGATGACGGAGGTGCCGAAACTCGGCACTTTCATCAGCGAAAAATCCATGATCGGTGCCGGATGCCTGCTGGCATGGCGCAGATAGGCCATGCCGAAAACACAGCCGGTCGCGATCAGCCCGATAGCCAGCCATCCCTCACCTTCATGACTACCAAGCTCGAAGCCAAACAGAAGTGCGCCCAACGAGACGCCTGAGATCAGGAACCCGACCCAGTCGAACCGGGTGATCGTTTCTCCCTTGAACTCCTGAATGTAGAGCGAAACGACAATCATTCCGACGATGCCGATCGGCACGTTGATGTAAAAGATCCAGCGCCAGTCGAGATAGGTGACGATCAGGCCGCCGATAGGTGGCCCGAGAATCGGCCCGACCAATGCCGGAATGAGAAGCCAGGAAATCGCACTCACCATATCCTTGCGCGCCACACTGCGCATCAGGACAAGGCGGCCGACCGGCATCATCATCGCCCCGCCGGCGCCCTGCAGCAGACGCGCCAGAACCAGCGTCGGCAGGCTTGGCGCCAGCGCACAGCAGATCGATCCGACGATGAAGACAAAAATGGCGGTACGGAAAACGGTTCGAGATCCGTAACGGTCGGCAATCCTGCCGCTTGCCGGAATGAAGATCGCAAGACTGAGAAGGTAGGATGTCAACGCGATCGACATTGCCGGCGCATCGACGCCAAAATCCCGTGCCATGGTCGGAAGCGCCGTCGCGAGAACCGTTGCATCGATGTTTTCCATCAGCATCGCACTGGCGACGATCATGGCAATGACGCGGAAATTCGCTACGGGACGGTCAACGTCTAACGACGAATAAGGCTGATCTGACATCAGGGAGAACGCACTCGGTCTTCTTGCGACCACGCGCGGCGGCCTGTCGGAATGATGGTTTGAATGCGGTCAGGAATGGAGGGCTCGGGCCGCAGGCGAATCTGATGAAAAATATGCTTACTCCTAAAGCGCGCATTTCCAAGGCCATTTGCCACACCAACTGGCGCGAAAAGTCACCTTTTAAGCGACATGCGGCCGCGTCGTGACGGCAGAGGGGTCAGCGTAGAGAAGAGTTGCCGGCATAACGGCGTGGCGCGCTCACCAGAGATTGCCGTGACTGGTGCGACGCATGGAAGAGGCGATCGAGCAGGTCATACCCTTGCGACCACCGACCGAACCCGCTCTCCACATTGATATGTCCTGCCGCGCCGATACTGACCAGCTCGCTTCCCCACAAAAGCGCCCGGCGCTGGGCTTCCGCGCCGCTCATGTAAGGATCATTCGAACTCGCCACGAGAATGCTGGGGAATGGCAGGACGCTCAGAGGCTCCGATCCAAATCCTGCCAGGCAGGGATGCATCATGGTTGCCGTATCGAGCGCGCACGGTGCGACCAGCAATGCCCCTTCGATCTTTCCAGCCAAAGGCCGATCCGCATAACTGGCGGCCAGAAGGCAACCAAGGCTGTGGGCAACAAGAAAGGCGCCGTCGGTCATCGACAGCGCCTCATCAAGCTTCTCATGCCAATCCGACAAGGTCGGACATGACCAGCTGTGCTGCTCGACGACCAAAGAGCCTGGACGGTCGCTCGCCCAGATCCTTTGCCAGTGCGCGTCGGAAGAACCGTTAAATCCGGGGAGAATAAGCGTTTGTGCCATTTCGCTTTTCCATGATCGTCTTCCTGATCTTAATCGAGCGATCGGCGCGGTCAGCGAAAGGCGGCCCAAAAACCATTACATTAGTAGATTATTTTTCTGACCTACCGGATGACAGTCAATCGACGGTTCCTGCCCGCCTCTATCGCTTTAGGAAAAGAAACGGTTCACCGGCCGTGGCAACCCAAGGTGCTGGCGCAAAGTCGTGCCCTCATACTCTTGGCGGAAAAGGCCGCGGCGCTGCAATTCAGGAACCAGCCGCCCGGTGACGTCGTCCAGCCCCTGCGGCAGGAAAGGAAATGCGATCGTAAATCCGTCCGCCGCCGACTGTTCCAGCCATTCCTGCATTTCGTCGGCAATGGTTTGCGGCGTGCCGACGAATGCGAGGCCGGCATAACCGCCATAGCGCTGCGCCAGTTGGCGGACCGTCAGGTTTTCCTGTTCGGCCAGACGCAGCACGGTTTCGCGACCCGACTTGCTTGCATTGCTTTCCGGAATTGCCGGCAGAGGACCGTCAGGATCGAAACCGGAGGCATCGTGGCCGAGCGCGATCGAAAGTGAGGCGATGGCGCTGTCATAATGAACGAGACTGTCGAGCTTGGCGCGCTTGGCCTTTGCCTCCTCGACGGTATCGCCGATGACGATGAAGGCAGCGGGCAGGATTTTCAGATGGTTGGGCGCCCGGCCGATCGCCGCCATGCGTCCCTTGATATCCGCATAGAGCGTCTTGGCCGCATCGATATCCCGCGGCGAGCAAAAGACCGCTTCGGCCGTTTCGGCTGCCAGCTGCCGGCCCGGTTCGGATTGCCCGGCCTGCACGATCACCGGCCATCCCTGCACCGGGCGAGCGATGTTGAGAGGGCCGCGCACCTGCAGTTCCTCGCCCTTGTGGGCAAGAACATGCATCTTTTCCGGATCGAAGAAGATGCCGCTCTCCTGATCCCGAATGAACGCGTCATCGGCAAAGCTGTCCCACAGGCCAGTCACCACATCATAGAATTCCCGCGCTCGACGATAGCGGTCGGCGTGTTCGACATGCTCGTCCATACCGAAATTGCGGGCGGCGTCCGGGTTGGAGGTGGTGACGATATTCCAGGCGGCACGACCATCGCTGATATGATCGAGTGAGGCAAAGCGGCGGGCCACATGATAGGGCTCGTCGAACGTCGTGGAAGCGGTCGCCGCCAATCCAATCTTTTCGGTTACCGCGGCAAGCGCCGAGAGGAGCGTGAACGGTTCGAAAGATGTGACCGTATGGCTGCGCTTGAGCGCTTCCGTCGGCATATTCAGCACCGCCAGATGGTCGGCCATGAAGAACGCGTCGAATTTGGCATCTTCCAGTTTTCTAACAAAAGACTTCAGGTGGGCGAAATTGAAATTCGCATCCGCGTAAGAGCCGGGATAACGCCAGGCCCCCGTATGCAGGCTGACGGGTCTCATGAATGCGGTAAGATGCAGCTTCTTGGACATGGTTGCTCTATGACGTGAGAGGAGAAGAGATACTGTTTCGACCGCAAATATTGTGCGCTGCGACGTTGACCATTTAGATGTTGGCGCGCATTTCGCCTTATGCAAGAGCGCCCCCTGCGTCGTCTTCCACAAAGGAAAAATCTTTTATTTCCAGCCGTTTCCTTAGAATTTGTGATGCGACCCAATGCCGTCATCCTATTATACGCGCAATATCAACCCATCACCGCACCGCCGACGTCCCTTTCAGAGCCGAAATTTTGCAATGCGGAATAACTCTGTCGCAGAGTCCGCTTTTAACAAAAGAAACATTCCCGGCAGCGTCGCAAAATAGAATAGTAAAGCCATGGGCAAACGTCACAAGTGAGTAGGCTCAGGTCATCCATCAACGCTGGAAATGACCATGACGCCTTACCGCAAAATTCTCGCCCTGAGCCTCGGCCTGCTCGCGGCCACCGCCCTACCAGCCCTGACCCGAGCAGCCGATGCGCCGGTAAAGGGTGGCACGCTGGTCTATCTGGAGCAGCAGGCGCACACCAACCTCTATTCGCCGGCCGGCGGTTTTTATCCGAATGGCGGCATTCTCAACCAGATCACCGACAAGCTGACCTATCAGAACCCGAAGACGCTGGAGATCGAGCCCTGGCTGGCTGAATCCTGGCAGATCAACGAGAATGCCACGGAATATACGTTCAAGCTGCGCTCGGGCATCACCTTCTCCGACGGCACGCCGGTGGATGCTGCCGTGATCGCCAAGAATTTCGATACCTACGGTCTTGGCGACAAGGCGCTCAAGAAGCCTATCTCGGAAGTGGTCAACAATTACGAGCGCAGCGAAGTCATTGATCCGCTGACCGTGAAATTCTATTTCAAGAAGCCATCGCCCGGCTTCCTGCAGGGCACCTCGGTGATCGGCTCCGGCATTGTATCGCTCTCCACGCTGGCACTGCCTTTCGAGCAGCTGGGTGACGCGACGAAGATCATCGGCTCAGGCCCGTTTGTCGTGGCCGCCGAAACGATCGGCAAGACGCTCGATCTGAAAGTCCGCGAGGATTACAAATGGGGTCCGGCCAAGCTGGAGCATCAGGGCCGCGCCTATCTCGACGAGATCAAGTACATCGTCACCGGTGAAGACAGCGTGCGTATCGGCGCGCTGCTGGCCGGCCAGGCCGATTTCATCCGCCAGATCCAGGCCTATGACGAAGGCCAGGTGGAAGCCCAGAGCTTTACCATCTACGCGCCGGGCACGCGCGGCATGAACAATTCCATCGCCTTCCGTCCGGACAACCCGCTCCTTGCCGACGTCAAGGTGCGCAAGGCCCTGTCGCTTGCCGTCAATCGCGACGAGATCATTTCGACGATCTTCTCCAAGAACTATCCGAAGGCAACCTCCGTCCTCGCGTCCACTGCGATCGGTTACGTGCCGCAGACCGACAAGCTGGAATTCGACCTTGAAAAGGCAGAGGCGCTGCTGGACGAAGCGGGCTTCAAGGCGGGCTCCGACGGCATCCGCGAAAAGGATGGCCAGAAGCTGGTGCTGACGGCGTATGCATCGCTGCCGCAGCCGCAGAGCCAGGCCGTGTTGCAGCTGATCGCGCAGCAGTGGTCGAAGATCGGTGTAAAATTCAACGTTCTGGCCGGTGATGCCGGCAGCAAGGTCGTCGATGAACTCGACCCGCTGAAGACGCCGATTGCAGTCGCCATGGTCGGCCGCGCCGATCCCGATGTGGTGAAAAGCCTCTATTACCCGACGCTGCGCAACCAGCTGCTGCAGCAGGGCGGCACCAGCGACAAGGTGAAAACCTTCTCCGACGCCAAGCTGAACGCCATCCTCGACGAGATCGCCTCCCAGCCGGATCGTGAAAAGCGCCTGAAGGCGGTTGCCGATGCGCAGGCTTACGTTCTCGATCAGGCCTATGCCGTGCCGATCTTCGAAGAGCCGCAGGCCTTTGCCGGCGCGCCTTATGTCAAGGGCATCGCTTTTGAAGCGGTTGGACGCCCGTCCTTCTACAGCACCTGGCTCGACAAGTAAGAAGCAAGGGGATGGCCGCCTGAAGGCTGGCCGTCCCGCCCTTTCCCGGAGAGACCCATATGTCACGCTACGTCGTCGGACGGATAGGACAGGCACTGCTCGTCCTGTGGGCAGCTTTCACGCTGTCCTTCATACTTTTGCAGGCCATGCCCGGCGATGCGGTGCTGATCAAGTTCCTCAACCCCGAATTCGGCCTCAGCGCCGACCAGATCCGGGAAATTCGCGCCGCCTATGCGATCGATTCCGGGCTTCTGGTCCAATATGCCAACACATTCGCAAACTTCCTGCAGGGCGATTTCGGATATTCCATGCAGGCCGGCGTGCCGGTCTCTGCACAGCTGGCGACCAACCTGCCGCCGACGCTGAAACTGGCCGGCCTCGGATTTCTGGCGGCAACCATTCTCGCCGTCTTCATTGCCTTCCTCTCCACCATGGCGCCTTTCGCCTGGCTCAAGAACCTCATCCAATCGCTGCCGTCACTGTTCATCTCGGTGCCGGTCTTCTGGCTGGCGATCATGCTGATCCAGATCTTTTCCTTCCGCCTGAAGCTGGTCTCGGTGATCAATCCCGGCCCTTGGGAAAGCGTCGTGCTGCCGGTCGCAACGCTGGCGGTCCCGATCGCCGCGCCGCTGGCGCAGATCCTCATCCGCAATATCGACGAGATCCGCACCCGCCCCTTCGTGCCTGTCGCGCGTGCCAAGGGCGCCAGTGAAATCGGCATCCTGTGGCGGCATGTCGCCCGCAACGCCATCCTGCCGGTCCTGACCATTGCCGGTGTGCTGTTCGGTGAGCTTCTGGCCGGCGCCGTCGTCACCGAAACCGTTTTTGGCCTCAACGGCATCGGCGGCCTCACCGAAAAGGCCGTCAGCAATCAGGACCTTTCTGTTCTGCAGGCCGTCGTCGTCATCTCGGCCGCCGCCTTCGTCACCATCAACCTTGCCGTCGATCTGGCCTATCCGCTGCTCGATCCGCGCCTCAGAACCCGGAACGGAGCCACGGCATGACCACCGCAGACACATTTTCCGATCTCGACACCGGCAAGCGATCGAAACGTGCAGGAACCTCCCGCAGCCTCGCGTCGATCCTTCTCAACTTTCCCTATGGTCTGGCGCTGGCATGGCTGGTGATCGCCACCGTGCTGCTGTGGACGCTCGTCCCCGGCCTGTTCACCGCCTACGATCCGTTGCAGGGCGTGCCCGGCGGCCAGCTGAAAGCGCCATCCGCCGCCCATCTGCTCGGCACGGATTCGCTCGGTCGTGACCTGTTTTCGCGCATCGTGCATGGCGCCGTGCATTCGCTTTCGGGCGCCATTGCCGCCGTCGGCGTCGGCCTCGTCGTTGGTACGGGGCTCGGGCTTTTCGCAGGCTCGGTGCGCGGCCGGGTGGACGAAATCATCATGCGTTTCGTCGATGTGCTGCTGTCGATCCCGACACTGCTCCTGTCGCTCAGCATCATCATCCTTCTCGGCTTTGGCACGATCAACGCCGCCATTGCGGTCGGTGCCACCGCGATCGCCGGTTTCGCCCGCCTGATGCGCTCCGAGGTGGTGCGCGTCCGCAATGCCGAATTCGTAGAAGCCGCCTTCGGCTCCGGCGGCACGTTCGGCAAGGTTCTGTGGCGGCACATTCTGCCCAACTCGCTGACCTCGGTCGTCGCCTACACGGCCGTGCAGTTTGGCTGGGCGATCCTGCAGATCTCGACGCTCGGTTTTCTCGGTTATGGCGCGCCACCGCCGACACCGGAATGGGGCCTGCTGATCGCCGAGGGCCGCAACTATCTGGCCACCGCATGGTGGCTGACGGCAGCCCCCGGCCTCGTCGTTGTCGCCGTCGTGCTGTCGGCCAATCGCATCAGCCAGTCTATCGGCAAGACCAATGGAAGGAGCGCATGATGAGCGCATCCGACAAACCCGTTCTCGAGGTCCGCGACCTCAACGTCTCCTACAGCCAGAGAGACATCCGCTCCACCGTGGTGCATGGCGTCTCCTTCTCCGTCAATGCCGGCGAAGTGGTCGCCCTGGTCGGTGAAAGCGGCTCAGGCAAAACCTCAACCGCGCAGGCCGTCATCGGTCTTCTGGCCGAAAACGGCCGCATCGAAAGCGGAGCGATCGTTCTCAACGGCGAGGATATTTCGCGCTGGAGCAATGCGCGGCTGCGCAACATTCGCGGCGCCGTCGTCAGCCTCGTGCCGCAGGACCCCGGCAATTCGCTCAATCCGGTCGCGACGATCGGCGAGCAGGTGCGGGAAATCCTCAGCATCCACGGTCGCATCAGCCGACGCGAGGCCGATCGCCGTGTCATCGAACTGTTGACGCATGTCGGCCTGTCCGAACCCGAATTGCGCGCCAAACAATATCCGCACGAGCTTTCCGGCGGCATGAAACAGCGCGTGCTGATTGCCATCGCCATTGCGCTGCGGCCGGCGCTGATTATCGCCGACGAGCCCACTTCGGCGCTCGACGTTACCGTGCAGCGCCGCATCCTCGATCTGATCGACGATTTGCGCCGGCAATACGGCACCGCGGTCCTCCTCGTCACCCACGATCTCGGTGTTGCAGCCGACCGCTCCGACAAAATCATCGTGCTGCAGGGCGGACGCATTCAGGAACAGGGCAAGACCGCCGATGTGCTGGCGGCCCCGCAAAGCGCCTATACCAGAAAGCTGCTGTCCGATGCCCCGTCTCTGGCAGCGGCGAAACCGCGCGCACCGATCGAGCCGGGCCGTCCGGCGGCGCTGACCATCAGCAATCTGGTGCAGGATTTCAATCTGCCGTCGGGCAAGACGTTTCGCGCCGTCGACGATATCTCCTTCACCGTGCCGCGCGGCACCACCCACGCGGTCGTCGGCGAATCCGGTTCCGGCAAGACCACGACGATCCGCGCGATTGCCGGTTTCCAGAAACCGACAGGCGGCCAGATCCGCATCGGCGATTTCGATGTCGGCAGCCTGAATTCGAAGGATCTGCGGCAGTTCCGTCGCAAGGTACAGCTCGTCTACCAGAACCCGTGGGCATCGCTCGATCCACGCCAGACGGTGCGGGCCATCATCGAGGAACCGCTTTTGAATTTCGAGCCGGTTGCCCGCGAGGAACGTGACCGTCGTGTGGCTGCGATCGCCGATCGCGTCGGCCTGCCGACGACCCTTCTGTCACGACTGCCGCACGCGCTTT
Source organism: Neorhizobium sp. JUb45 (assembly GCF_004343585.1). Lineage (GTDB taxonomy): Bacteria > Pseudomonadota > Alphaproteobacteria > Rhizobiales > Rhizobiaceae > Neorhizobium. The sequence goes on from NZ_SLYW01000003.1 coordinate 116,637, forward strand.
CCGGCGGCCAGCGGCAGCGCGTGGCAATCGCCCGCGCTCTGGTTCTGGAACCGGAAGTGGTCGTTCTCGACGAAGCGGTTTCGGCCCTCGATGTCACCGTGCAGGCGCAGATCCTCGATCTTCTCGCCGAACTGCAGCGCGACCTTGGCCTCACTTACGTGTTCGTTTCGCACGACCTCGCCGTGGTGCGCCAGATCGCCGACACCGTCTCCGTGCTGCACAACGGCCGTCAGGTCGATTACGGCACGGTCGAGCAGGTCTTTTCAGCCGCCTCCAGCGACTACACGCGCGAGCTTATCGACGCCATTCCCGGCGCGAAATTTCCGCATGCCGACATTTCGCGACATGCTTTTTCAGCAGGACCATTGTCATGACAAACACCATTGCCAAAAAACGCCTGGGCTTTTTCACACGCCTTCTCGATGACGTGCCGGCCGGCGAACGCTATCGCCTCGCGGCTGAACAGATCATCCATGCCGAAGAAAACGGTTTCGACAGCGCCTGGATTGCCCAACACCATTTTCACGCCGACGAAGGCGGCCTCCCCGCGCCCGCGGTTTTCCTCGCGCATGTGGCGGCTCGCACCTCCAGAATTCGCCTCGGTACCGGTGTCATCACGCTGCCGATGGAAAATGCCATTCGCGCCGCCGAAGACACCGCCGTGCTCGACCTTTTGTCGAACGGACGTCTCGAAGTTGGCTTCGGCACCGGCGGCACACGCGAATCCTTTGACGCTTTTGGCATCGATTCCGATCGGCGCGGCGAGGTTTATGCCGAAAATCTGGCGATCGTGCGCGATGCCTGGGCCGGCAAGGCCTTCAAGGCTGGCAACGTGCTTTATCCAGATGCCCCGCACCTGCTCGACCGCGTCTGGCTGGCCACCTTCTCCGCCAATGGTGCCCGCCTGGCAGGCCTCAGCGGCGACGGACTGATGCTCTCGCGCACCCAGCCCCGCCCCGCCGACAAGCCGGATGCGACACTGGACGAAATCCAGAACCCGATCATCGACGCCTATCTTTCAGGGCTGCCGGAAGGCCGTGCTCCCCGTATTCTCGGTTCGCGCAGCCTGTTCGTCGCCGACGACCGCAAGCGCGCGCTGGCCTTTGCCGAAACCGGCCTGCGTCGCGTTGCCGACCGTTTTGCGGCAGCAGGCCACCGTATTCCGGGCGAGACCGTCGAGGATCTCATTAAGGCGCTCGATAGCCATGTCGGCACGCCGGACGACGTGATCGCCTCGCTGAAGGCCGACACCGCGCTCGCCCGCTCCACCGACATCGTTTTCCAGGTCCATTCCATCGATCCGCCGCATGCGGAAATCCTCCGCTCGATAGAGCTGATCGCGGCCGAAGTCGCCCCCAAGCTCGGCTGGGATCGCTCTTCCGAACCCCGCCTTGTCGCTGCCCAGTAACAGAGAAAAGACTGTCATGACCGATACGATCGACATCATCGACCATCTGGTCGGCGTTACGCCGGATTCGAAGGCCGAAGGCCTGCGCGCCCGCCGCCCCATCACTCGCGAACATGCCCAGAAAAGCTGGCTTGCCTTGTTCGAGCCGGCCGATGTGAGCCAGGTCTCTCTTGCGGAGCGCTTTGCGGTTGCGACATTCGTCGCTCTTCTGCATGGGCAGACGGACATCGCCGACTTCTACGCAGGAAAACTGGCAAGCCTGGACAATGGCACCACGCTCCTCTCAACCGTCAAGGGACTGGCCGAGCTGAACGGCGCCAACGGCCCTTATGGCCATTATCCGGCAGGCCCGCTGAGCTCCGAAAACAAAGATGGCCCGGCTCTGAACATCACCCCTGCCGATCGTGATGTGCTTGGCGAGAAGCTGGCGGCGGCACTTTACCATGCGCACCTGCTGGTGTTCCGTCCGCGCGAGGCAAGCCCGGCCGCGTTGCAGGCACTGCTTTCCGCCGGCTGGAGCACGACCGGCATCGTCACGCTGTCGCAGCTCGTGTCCTTCCTTGCCTTCCAGATCCGCGTCGTCGCGGGCCTGAAGACGCTCGCCGCAGCCTGACGGAGTTTCTTGACATGACCGATACCGTTATTGAACCAACCATCGAAAATCCGCCCGTCGCCTTCACGCAGGAGCATATTGGCTGGACCGCGTGGCTACCGCCACTTACCGAAGACGAGCTGACCGACCGCCACTATGAAGCGCTGGTCGACAAGGCGCGCGCCAAGAACGGCTATTTCGCATTGCTGGTGCGCGATCCAGACATTCTGGAAGCGCGCACCAAGACCGACAACGACATCTTCTACAACACCAAGGACGGCCTGCCGCGTGCCGAACGCGAACTGGCGGCCACCGCCGCCTCGCGCCTTAACGGCTGCATTCTGTGCGCGTCAGTGCATTCCCGTTTCGCCTCGCAATATTCGAAGCGCACCGAAGACGTTCAGAAACTTCTGGACGACGGCGTTTCAACAGATCTGGGCGAACGCTGGAACGCAATCGTTGCGGCCTCGGTCGCGCTCAGCGCCACCCCGCCTGCTTTCGGAAGCGAGCATGTGAAACGCCTGCGTGACGCAGGTCTTGCCGACGAGGAGATTTCCGACGTCGTTCACGGCGCCTCCTTCTTCAACTGGGCGAACCGCCTGATGCTTTCGCTCGGCGAGCCGACACCTGCCGCCTGACCGACCGAGGAAAACACCCATGACGCATCCCGTTCTTGGCGTGGATCACACCTATCTTCTGGTCCATGATCTCGATGCCAGCGCCGAACTCTATCGACGGCTCGGCTTCACGCTGTCTCCACGCGGGCTGCACAGCCCGCAAAAGGGAACGGCCAATTACACGATCATCTTCACCGATGATTATCTCGAACTGCTCGGGGTGGTGAGCGAAACCGAGTTCAACATCCCGCAGCGGCAAAGTCTGGCAAGCCACGGCGAAGGACTGCAGGCGATCGCCAACCGCACAGCAAGCGCGGATGCCGCCAAACCGGCGCTGGATGCACTTGGGCTCAAAACGGGCGATGTCAGCGCCTTTTCCCGCCCGCTCCCCTTGCCCGGTGGTGGCGAAGGCATAGCCAGTTTCCGGACACTGACCTTTGATCCGCAGGAAGTGCCGCTGGGGCATTTCTTCCTCTGCCAGCACGAAACCCGCGACATGGTGTGGCGACCTGAACTGCAGCAGCATGCCAATGGTGCGGTAGCACTTGGCGGCATCGTCGGTATCAGCGAGACACCACGAAAGACCGCAGAAACCTATGCGCGGTTCTATGCGGCAGGTGAGGTGAGCGAGGCAGAAGGTGGTTATCGCGTGATAACCGGCGAAAACTCGGCACCGCTTCTGTTCCTCGACAGGGCGGCTGCGCAGAAACTCTTTCCGGGCATCGATATTTCAGGCACGCCGGCCAACGGTTTTGCCGGACTTCGCATCAAGGTCCGCGACCTCACGCGAACGAAGGACGTGCTCCTCAATCACGGTGTTCCGTTCGAGACGACACCGCGCGGCGGCATTGCCGTGAAACCGCATGATGCCAGCGGCACGATCATAGAGTTTTCCGAAAACTAGGGAGATAGCCACGGCGGTGACGGATGCGCTCGCCGGCGCGCCGTCACCGTTTGGCTGCATCGCATGACATCCATACGCAAAAGAAAACACCCGCGTCACGAGGCCTGGTTCAGCGAACTATCTCTCGGCAATTCCAGCTGGAGTGGGCTCGCAGGACGTGAAGGGGACAAGCAGTCAGAAGACATCCTGCAAAAGGCATGGGATGCCGGTATCCGTTATTTCGATACCGCACCCTATTACGGCAGCGGTCTGTGCGAGCGTCGCCTCGGTCATGGTCTCGTCTGGCAACAGCGTGAAGATTATCTTCTCTCCACCAAGGTCGGCGTCAATCTCGACCCATTTTCGCGCAAGCCGGGCGTGACACGCCATTACCCGCATCATGCAGGTTTCACACCTGTTTGCGACTACAGTGCAGACGGCATCGCCGCGTCTTTCGAAACATCGCTGCACCGGCTTGGCATTCCGTCAGCCGACATCGCTTACATGCACGGACTTTCGATCTGTGACGGCGGCATGGAGGCGGCGCTTGAAACCGGCATGCCGGCATTGCTCGACCTGCGCGAAGATGGTCGTGTCAGGATGATGGGTGTCGGGGCCAACACGCCGGAAATCGCCATGGCATTTCTGGAGCGCTACGATATCGATCTTCTGCTGTTTGCCGGCGGCTTTTCCTTGGCCGATCATGCAGGAGCAGAAGCCGTCATCTCGCTTTGCCAGGAGCGTGGCACGGGCGTGATCGCCGCCTCTCCTTTTGGCAGCGGCCGTTATTTCACGCCCGAAAACGAACCGTTTCGCCAGAAACTCCAGGCCCGATGCGCCGAGTTTGGCATATCGGAGAACGCCGCCGTCCTGCAGTTTGGAATGCGATACCCTTCCGTGCTGTCCGTTCTGTGGTCGACCAAGACGCTTGCCAAGGTGGAGCCGACAATAGAGGCAAGCCGGCAGCACATTCCGGACGGTTTCTGGGATGCACTCGTGCAGGATGGCATCATCAAGTTTTGAGCATCATCATTGCGCCTATGTGATCAATTGCCCCTTTTGTAGAATTGTCCGCATCCGATCAGATCGAGACGGCAGCCTGCTTGACTGCCGTCTTGTTGGCGATTTTGTCTCTAGGAAAGCTTACTGTTTCCCGAGACGCGGCTCAGCTTTTAGGCAGGCCCGGAGGGTTAGTGCGTGACTCCGGCAAAGCTTCTTCCGCGAGCTGCCAGCGATCGAGAATTTTGGCATAAACACCATTCCTGATCAGATTGTTGGTCGCCAGCGTCAGCGCATCCGCAAGCCCTGATCCCTTGCGGGTGGCGATGGCGACATCCGAGCGCTCCGGCCAACCGGCCGATAGCGTGCCGACCCGTTTGATGCTCTTGTCGCGCGCGGCGATGTAGACCAGCTGCGCATGCGGCTGCACGATCACGTCGACACGCCCCGCCTGCAACGCAATCACACGTGCTGCCTCGTCGTCATGATATTGCAGTTCGATCGGCTTCAGGCCGGCCGCAACATCTTCCTCACTCCATTTGAGCAGGATGCGCTCCTGATTGGTGCTGGCGCCAACGGTGATGCGCAGGCCGGCGGCATCCTTCGGCTCATTGATTTCTTTGATGGCGCTATCCGCTTTCACGAAAAAACCGTGCAGGCCTTGCCGATAGGTGGAGAAATCGAATTTTTCCTTGCGCAACTCGGTCACGCCGACATTGGAAATGACCGCATCATATTTGCCGGATGCAAGGCCGAGCGGCCAATCTGCCCAGGCCACCGGCAGCAATTCCAGTTCGAGGCCAAGGCTGTCGGCAATGGCGAGCGCATAGTCCGGGTCTGCCCCGACGACCGTTTTTGCGTCCGTGGCATAGGTCGCAAGCGGCGGGCCGCCCGGCGAGACGGCGACCGTCAGCCTGCCCGGGTTGACGAACTTGAAATCGGCGGCAATCGCGGCGATCGCCGCCGGGTCTTTTTCCGCGCGCACCCGCCCGGCCTGGGTCGGCGAGAGATCGAAAATGTCGCCCGCGGCCAAGGCGCCATGGGCCAGAAGCGGCAGCGTGAGGAGGCCGGCGACAATCGCCCGGCCAATATTCCTGTGAAGCGTCATGATTGTTCATCCGATTAAAGGATTGGGGCGCCGGCCGAAAGAGAGCCCGCACCCCGTCAGGCCGTGTCCCCCGACCCGGACATTGTCGGCATCAGCTCTTGGGCAGACCCTGCGGGTTGGTGCGCGACTGCTTGATCGCTTCGGCCGACAGGTTCCAGCGGGCCAGAACCTTGGCGTAATTGCCATTCTCGATCTGGGCATTCAGCGCGGTGGTGATCGCCTCTGCAATGCCGCCATCCTTCTTGGTGGCGACGGCGATTTCTGCGGTTTCCGGCCAGCCGCCGGAGAAGGTGCCGACCTGCCTCGTCTTCTGTTCCTGTGCCGCCTTGAAGGCCGAGGTGGCGTTCGGGCCGAGATAGGCATCGGCGCGGCCGGACTGCAGCGCCACGTCGAGCACGGCCTCATCGTCGTAATACTGCACTTCGCTCGGAGCGAGGCCCTTGGCCTTGTTGGCTTCGATCCAGCGCAGCAGAATCTGTTCCTGGTTGGTGCCGGACGAGACGATCACCTTCAGGCCGGCGACATCTTCCGGCTTGGAAATGCTCTGAACCTTGCTGTTGAGCGGCACGTAAAAGCCGATCAGATCGGTGCGGTAGGTCGAGAAATCGAATTTCTGCTTGCGCTCCTCGGTAACGGTGATGTTGTGGATCGCCGCATCGAAACGGCCCGAGGTGACGCCGAGCGGCCAGTCGGCCCAGGCGATCGGCACCAGTTCCAGCTCCAGCCCAAGACTGTCGGCAACCAGCTGGGCGATGTCCGGCTCGCTGCCGACCGGGGTCTTGTTGTCATCCGCATAAACCGCGAACGGCAGGCGACCGGGGATGGAGGCGACGGTCAGTTTTCCGGGCGTCACGAATTTGAAATCGGCGGGGACCAGCTTGGCTGCGGCCTCGACCTTTTCGGCGCGGACGCGGTCTTTCTGTTCAGGAGAAAGATCGGGGCCTTGCGCATGTGCGGTCGTGGCAAGCGCCGCCGAAAGCGACAGGAGGCCGCCGGCGGCAATGCTGAGAAGTCGTGTTCTGTATGACATCCTGAGTGTTTCCTATTGTTTTGATTAAAGGACTTTGGCGAGGAAGGCGGCCGTGCGCGGATGATCCGGCTGGCCAAAAACCTTGTCCGGCGTGCCGGTTTCAAGGATACGGCCCTGTTCCATGAAGACGACCTGATCGGAGACTTCACGGGCAAAGCCGATTTCGTGGGTGACGATGACAAGCGTGGCACCGGAACGGGCGAGTTCCTTGATGACGTCGAGCACTTCGCCGACCAGTTCCGGGTCAAGCGCCGATGTCGGCTCGTCGAACAGCAGCACTTTTGGCTTGAGCGCGAGCGCGCGGGCGATGGCAACACGCTGCTGCTGGCCGCCCGACAGCTGACGCGGATAGGCATGAGCCTTGTCGGCCAACCCGACGCGGGCCAGCAGATCGAGCGCCTCAGTCTCCGCCTGCCGGCGCGGCAGGCCGCGCACCGTGACCGGCGCCTCGACGATGTTTTCCAGCGCCGTCAGGTGCGGGAAGAGATTGAAATTCTGGAACACCATGCCGACTTCGACGCGGCGTTTCAGGATGTCCTTCTCCTTCAGCTCATAAAGCGTTTCGCCATCCTGCCGGTAACCGATCAGCTCGCCATCGATGGCGATGAAACCTTCATCGACGCGTTCCAGATGGTTGATCGAGCGCAGCAGGGTGGATTTGCCCGAACCGGACTGGCCAAGAATGGTGGTGACGCTGCCGACAGGGATGCGCAAAGACACGTCGTCGAGCACTTTCAGCGGCCCAAAGCTTTTGGAAACGCCATGGATCGTCACCTCGCCGCCATTGGCATGCAGCGGGTTGCGGCCGACAGGTTTTGTTGCTGCCCGTACCACCGGTTCGTCGCTGGCCGTTACGGCAGCGCGTGCCGGGATGAAGCGGCGGGACAGCGCCGAAAAAATCGATGGCGGTGGGTTGCGCAGCGCACCGCGCGAATAATGCCGCTCGATATAATGCTGGATGATCGACAGGACTGTGAGGATCACCAGATACCAGACGGTGGCCACCATCAGCAGCGGAATGACTTCCAGATTGCGGCGGTAGATGATCTGGATCGTATAGAACAGTTCCGGCAAAGCGAGGATGTAGACCTGCGACGTGCCCTTGGCGAGGCCGATGATATCGTTGAAGGCGGTGGGCAGAATGGAGCGCATGGCCTGCGGCAGGATGATGCGCGATGCCTGCCGGTGGCGCGGCAGACCGAGCGCCGAGGCCGCCTCCAGTTGGCCCTGATCCACCGACAGAATGCCGCCGCGGATGATTTCCGATGCGAATGCCGCCTGATTGAGCGTGAGGCCGAGAACAGCGGCGGCAAACGGCGTGATCAGCTGCGTGGTGTTCCAGCTGATGAAGTTGATGCCGGTATAGGGCACGCCGACGGTGATCGTCTCGTAGAGATAACCGAGATTGTTGAGGATCAGCAGCAGCACGATCAGCGGGATCGAGCGAAAGATCCAGATATAGGTCCATGACACGCCGGCCAGAAGCGGCGAGCGCGAGACACGCGCCAGCGCCAGCCCGGTGCCGAGCACGAAACCGAACAGGGCGCCCAGCGCCGTCAGCAGCAGCGTGCGGCCGAGGCCGACCAGAACCGGTTCGGCAAAAAACCACTCGGCAAACACGTCCCAGCCCCAGCGCGGATTGCCGAGAACGGAATGCACGGTTGCGGCGATGACCAGAAGCGCAAAAACGGTTCCAATCGTGCGGGCCGGATAACGGGCAGGCACAACGCGGTAATGGGAATAATCGCCGCGTTTGACCGCCGCCTTGCGGTTTTCATCCACCGGGATGTCGTTGAAATCCGTCGTGATCGTCATCGTGGGTTTCCTTAAGCGCCGTGCAGGGCGGATACCCGGCCGGTCGGCGCGGCGGCAAAATTGCCGGCTGTCAGATGCTTTTCGAAAGGAAGCTGGCGAACTGTCTCGGGATCGGCGGTGGTGTCGTAGAGCGCCGTGTAGCCATTGGTGAGATAGAGGCCGACCGCTTCCGGTTGGCGAAAGCCGGTCGTCAGGTAGATGCGGTTATAGCCTTGCCGAGCAGCCTGCTCTTCCAGTTCCACCAGCACGCGTTTGGCCAGCCCCTGGCGACGAAAACCGGAATGGGTCCAGACACGTTTGACCTCAGTCGTGCCCTCATCCTGGTGGCGCATGAAGGCACCACCGGCGATCGCCTGACCATCGCGCAGCAGCAGCACGAAATTACCGTGCGGTGGCGCAAAAACCTCCGGTCCGTAACGGTTCATCTCCTTGGTCGCGCCTTCGGCATGGAAGAACGTGCCGTAACGGCTGTCATATTCGAAGGTCAGTTCCTCGATCAGCGGCCGCGCCAGCGGATCGATCAGCGTCGTGTAATAAAAGCGATCACTCACAGGTCGCACTCCCATGTTTCGAGCGATGGTTTCGGGCGCTCACGCCAGAAAGGTCTCGGCCAGCCGCGCCCAGTAGCGGGCGGCGGGCGCGATGATGTCGTCGTTGAAATCGTAAAGCGGGCTGTGCAGCGGCGCGCTGTCGCCATTGCCGACGAAGAGATAGGAGCCAGGGCGCGCCTGCAGCATGTAGGCAAAGTCTTCGCTCGCCGTGCGCGGCCGGAAATCGACCGCCACCTGATCCGCCGGAAACGCATCCTCTGCGACGCGGCGGGCGAACCGGGTTTCCTCGACATGGTTGATCACGGGCGGAAAACCCCGGCGGTATTTGACATCCGCCTCCGCCCCAAAACTTTCGGCCTGGGCGCGGGCAAGCGCAGGCACCCGCTCTTCCAGCCGGTCACGAACGGCCGGCGAATAGGCGCGCGCCGTCAGCTTCAGCTCGACGCTGTCGGGAATGACATTGGAGGCCGATCCGCCATGGATCGATCCGACCGTCAGCACCGCCATTTCCAGCGGATCGACATTGCGGGCGACGATGCTCTGCAGGGCGGTGATGAAGGAGGCCGAGGCGAGAACCGGGTCCACCGTTTCATGCGGCGAAGCGCCGTGGCCGCCTTTGCCGATGATACGGATCAGCGCCTGATCGACCGATGCCATGGCCGGGCCCTCGACAAATCCGAACTGCCCTGCCGTCACGCCCGGCCAGTTGTGCAGTCCGAAGACTGCATCGACCGGAAACCGCTCGAACAGCCGGTCCTCGATCATCTTTTTCGCGCCGGCTCCCACCTCTTCCGCCGGCTGAAAGATCAGCGTCAGCGTGCCGGAAAAACGGCCGTGTTCGGCAAGGTAGCGGGCAGCCCCCAGCAGGATGGTCGTATGACCGTCGTGTCCACAGGCATGCATGACGCGCGGATTGTGACTGGCATAGGGAAGATCCGTCGCCTCTTCGATCGGCAGCGCGTCGATATCGGCGCGAATGCCAAGCCGCTTGTCGCCATTGCCGCGCCGCAGCGTGGCGACGACACCGTAACCGCCCACACCCTCCGTCACCTCGTAGCCGTAGGAGAGCAGATATTTGGCGATGACCTTTGCAGTGCGCCCCTCGTGAAAGGAGAGTTCCGGGTACTGGTGCAGATCACGCCGGATCGCCACCAGTTCATCGATGAAGGCAAGGATCGACCGTTCGGCGTCGTCGCTATGACGCGCGCCGTCAATATGGATATTCATGATTTTCGCTTTCCGAAGGTTGGTGCCGACGGTTTGCCGCCGGCTGGTTCACCTTTTCAGAGTGTTATGCGCGGGCTTTTTCGACCTCGCCGCCGGCTCCCGCATAGACGCTCTGGCGGTATGGAAGGCCGAGGTTTTCACGCAGCGTGCTGCCCTTCAGTTGTGGGTCGAAATAACCGCGCTCCTCCAGGATCGGCAGAACGAAACGGGCAAAATCGTCGAGCCCCTCGGCAATCACCGGGAAACCGAGGATGAAGCCATCGGCCGCGCCGTTTTCGAACCATTCGATGAGTTTCGAGGCGACCGCATCCGGCGTGCCGACAAAACCTTCGCGCGGCGTGGCGGCTGCCAGCGCGGCTTCCCGCAGCGTTTGCCCCTGCTCTTTCGCCACCTGCTTGATGCGGTCGGTCGTCGAGCGAAAGCTGTTTTTGCCGATATCACCGAGTTCCGGGAACGGCGCATCGAGATCGTAGACGCTGAAATCGTGGTGATCGAAGAAACGGCCAAGATAGGCGAGTGCCTCGTCGATCGAGATCAGGTTGCGGATGACCTCGTATTTTTCTTCCGCCTCGGCCTGCGTCCGGCCGATGATCGGGCCTATGCCAGGGAAAATCTTGACGTCATCGGCAGAGCGCCCCTGCGCCACCGCCGACTGTTTGACCCGGCGTGAAAAACTTTGGTTGTCTTCCAGCGAAACGCCGTTGGTGAACACCGCATCGGCGTGTTTGCCGGCAAGTCCCACACCTGCATCCGAAGACCCGGCCTGAAAGATGACCGGCTGGCCCTGCGGCGAACGCTGGATATTGAGCGGGCCTTCCACCTGGAAGAACCGGCCCTTGTGACCCAGTGTGTGCAGTTTCTCCCGGTCGAAGAACTTTCCGCTGTCGCGGTCACGGGTAAAGGCATCGTCATCCCAACTGTCCCACAGGCCACGAACGACTTCCAGATATTCGTCGGCGATCTCGTAACGCAACGCATGTTCCGGGTGGTTGCGGCTGTAGTTTTTCGCGGTCCCTTCCAGCGGCGTCGTCACCGCGTTCCAGCCGCCGCGTCCGCCGCTGATCAAATCCAGAGAGGCGAACTGTCGGGCGATGGTGAAAGGGTCGCTATAGGAGGTGGAGACCGTGCCGGCGAGGCCGATCCTGCTTGTCACTGTTGCCAGCGCCGAGAGGATGGTGAGCGGCTCGAAACGGTTGAGGAAATGCGGGATCGACTTTTCGTTGATGTAGAGCCCATCGGCAACGAATGCAAAGGCAATACCCGCCGCTTCCGCCTTCAGGGCGTTCGTCTTGAAGAAATCGAGGTTGACGCTGGCATCGACCGGGCTTTTGGGGTGACGCCACGCATTCATATGGCCGCCCGCGCCCTGCAGCATGATGCCGAAAGTGATCTTCTTGGTCATCAGATGTCTCCTTTTGGAAGTCAGGCTGCAGCAGACAGAGGCTTGCGCGCCAGAAGCTCGATGGATGCCAGTCGCCGGTCGGTGCCGACGGCCGGCGGTTCGAGGATGAATTCCTTGATGCCGTGGAGTGAGGAAAGGCGTGAAAGTTCGGCGTGGATGCTGTCCGGCGTGCCGTGCAGCACGCTCGGCTTGCGCTCCTCGATGCGGAAATCCTTGGCTCCGGCCTGCCGCGCAAACTCTTCCGCCTGCTCACGACGGCCGAGGCTGACCGATTGGCCGTTGTCGAGAAACACCTTGAAGATTTTCAGTTCCGACACCCGCGCTGCCGCATCCTCGGCACTTTCTGAGGCGTAGGCCGCCAAAGCCAGGATCGGCGACCTGCCGCCGCTCTGTTCACGGTAGGTCTTGAGGCTGAGCGCCAGATTTTCCGGGTCGCCATTAAGGTGCCCGGCAAAAACGAAATCCCAGCCATGCGTCGCTGCCAGTCGTGCGCTGTCCGGGCTGGCACCCAGCAGAAAACGCTCGGCCGCCACCAGCGGCTGCGGGCCGGAAAAGGCACGCTCTGCCGACCGCTGCGCATCCAGCGCATGCGCGAGATATGCCTGCAACTCGGCAAGCTGCGCCGCGAAATCCGGTTTTTCGGCGCGATAGGCCTGCAGCGCCGAGGTCGATTGCGGCAGCCCTCCGGGCGCCTTGCCGACACCGAGATCGACGCGCCCCGGCGCCAGCGAAGACAGCACGTTAAAAACCTCGGCCACCTTGTAGGGACTGTAATGTTGCAGCATGACGCCGCCGGAACCGACGCGGATGCGCGAGGTGTGCGACAGGATCCAGGCGATCAGCACTTCCGGCGCGGAGCTGGCCAGTTCGGTACTACCGTGATGCTCGGCCACCCAGAAACGGTGATAACCGAGTTCTTCCGCCCGCTTTGCCAGCTTGACCGTGTTGGCCAATGCCACGACCGCGCTTTCTCCGGAAAATATCGGGCTCTTGTCGAGCAGGCTCAATGCATACATCGTCGCCTCGTTGGCAGTTTCGATCATGCATCTATTTGTCTACTGATTTAGTGTAATATGAAGGGCGTTAATTCCGATTGACGCGGCAAGGAGAGAAAATCCTTTTCTCCATGTCGGATTGAACGAGCAATTTGGAACCGGCAAAACGGAACAGCGGACGAAAGCCGCTTCTCGCTGTGACGCCTGGACACGCCATGGCACAGCAGGAAGCGGCCTCCCTGCTTTTATGGGCGCTTAGTGGCTCCCGAGAGATCCGCCTGATCCGCAACGATGGCAACCGCCTCATTGCGAAGCACGTCCTTGGCGTTCTTGCGCGCATTTTCCATCGCCAGATCCGCACTCAAGCTGCGCTCGTTCGACTGCAGGCCGTCATCGTCCTGCGGCGGCGTGCCATCGGCCTGCTGGCGCGCCTTGAGACGCTCCGTCAGGGCAGCCATTTCCTTGCGGCGCTCCGTCTCATTGAGCGAGACGGTGCGCTTTTCGCGCTGGACCTTGAGTTCGTTGGCATCCTCGACAAAGCGCTGGAAATCAGCGTCCGATTTAACGCGTGCGTCATGGCGTTCCTGCAATTGCGGCACCAGCGCCTTCAAATCGCCTGAGGCCTTGTGCTTTGCGGGCTTGATCTGCGTCCATGGCAGAGCATTGTCATAGCTCGCCTCACCAAACGCCTTCGGGTCTGCCAGCGCCGGCAGATTGATATCGGGGGTCACGCCGCGCAACTGCGTCGTGCCACCATTCACGCGGAAAAACTGCGCGATGGTCAGCTTCAGTTCACCGAGATCAGCATCGCTGTTCTTGACCATGCGGTCCAGATTGACGACGGTCTGAACGCTGCCCTTGCCGAAGCTCGGATCACCGATGACCACGCCACGACCGTAATCCTGTATCGCCGCTGCAAAAATCTCGGAGGCGGATGCAGAGCCACGGTTGATCAGAACGCCGACCGGGCCGGTCCAGGCGGGCTTTGGCAGATCGTCACTTTCGATCCTGATTTCGCCTTCGGCATTGCGCTGCTGGACCACCGGCCCCTTGCCGACGAACAGGCCCGTCATTTCGACGGCCTCGGAGAGCGAGCCGCCGCCATTGTCACGCAGATCGATCAGAACGCCATCGACATTTTCCTGCTTCAGCTCCTCAAGCAGCTTGGCAACATCACGGCTGGCGCCGCGATAGTTCTTGTCGCCTTTCTGCCGTGCCTCAAAATCCTCGTAGAAAGCAGGAAGCGTGATCACGCCGATCTTGCGCGCGACACCATTGTCTTCGACAGGCAAAACGGCCTTGCTGGCCGCCTGTTTTTCGAGGCTGATCTTTTCACGCACCAGGCTGATGACACGGTGCGTGCCGCTTTCACCAGCGTCGGCCGGCAGAACATCCAGCCGGACAACGGAATCTTCCTTGCCGCGGATCAACTGCACGACTTCATCGAGGCGGGTGCCGACGACCTCTTCGATCGCGCCCTCTTCGCCCTGGCCGACACCGATGATGCGATCACCGACCGCAATCTTGCCGGACAGCTGCGCCGGACCACCTGCAACAAGCTCGCGGATCGTCGTGTAACCATCGCGGTCCTGCAACACCGCACCGATACCAACCAGCGAAAGCTTCATCGAGATATCGAATTCGGCAGCCGCCCGCGCGCCGAAATAGTCGGTGTGCGGATCGACGGACGTCGTATAGGCCGCCATGAACGACTGAAAGACGTCGTCGCTCTTATAGGTGTAAATGCGGTCGAGAATGTTCTGGTAGCGCTTGTTGAGCGTCTTGCGAATTGTTTCTTCGTTCTGGCCGGCAATTTTCAGCCGCAGCCAGTCGCTCTTGACGCGTTTGCGCCACAGCTCATGGCTTTCCTCCTCGGAACCGGCCCAGGCAGCATCTTCGCGCAATATCGAAAACTCTTCCTGCACGGTGAAATCAAAATCCTGTTTCAGCAGGTTCTGCGCATAGGTCATGCGATCGACGACACGCTGGGAATAGGTTTTGAAGATCGAAAACGGGATCGACAGATCTTCGCCGAGAATGGCGTCATCCATCTTCGTGCTGTCGGCCATGAACGCATCGATGTCAGCCTTGGCGAACAGCATCCTGTCCGGATCGAGCGACTTGATGAACTGGTTCATGATCTTGCCCGACAAGGCATCGTCGAGCGGAACCGATTTATAGGCATAACGCGTCAGGAATTGCGCGCTCAGATGGGCCGCCTGCGCCTGTCGCTCCACCGGCGCCAGTTCCGGCAGCTGCTTCGGTTCCAACGAATAGGCGGGCGTTGCAAGCGAAAGAATTAAGCCGATAAGACCGTATCGTATTTGCATTCAGCTATGACCTCGTTTGCAATATCGGGATTGTCCTTGAGGTGTAGGTGGAGCAATTGGGGCGTTTTGGCAACTCACGAAAGGGAGCGCACGCAGGCTATCCATGACGAGATCCGATGAAATCACCTTGAAAATCAGAGCGAGGCGGCAGCACGGGCGGCCTGATCATAATGACCGGAGAGTGCACGCAGCCGTGCCGCAACTTCCGAAAGCGCCTCGGCAGACACTTCCGTCGCCAGCAATGACTTGACCAAAAGGCTTTCTCGCGTCGACTTGTAGCGGGCACAGGCCTGCGATCCGGCTTCCGTCACCATCACCAGCTTTTCCTTGCCGCGACGACCGGATTTGATCAGCTTCAGCCGCTCCAGCTTTTTCAGCGCATAGGTCACGACATGCGTATCCTCGATGTTGAGGACGAGCGCGATGTCGGCCAGCGTTTTTGGCTTGTTGCGGCTATTGATGTTGTGCAGGACGAGAATATCGACCGGTGACAGATCAGGCACGCCCGCCGCCGCCATACAGCGCACCATCCAGCGGCTGAAAGCATGGTTGAGCATGGTGAGGCCGAACTCGATCTCGGAAAGGGCTGGAAGCGCACCGCTCGCCAGATGCTCCGAAGAGACGATCGGGCCGAGTGTGTCGATAGGTTTGGACATGATCTCCTCCGGAAAAAACGGAAGCGCCGCCACTATAGCAGCGGCGCCCCGGCTTACTTCTTGTATGCGTCGAGAATGGCCTGACCTTCGGCACCGGCCTTCTTCGACCAGTCTTCCGTCAGCTTGGCGCCCACGCCCGACAGGCCGGTCTTCAGCTCAGTGCTCGGCTCCAGAACCTGCATGCCGTTTTTCTTCAGCGTCTCCATGTAGGACGCGGTCCGTTCGACGGCGAGCGCCCAACCGCGGGTTTCGGCGGCAGCCGCAGCATCCGTCACAGCCTTCTGCGTGGCTTCATCGAGCGCGGTGAAAGCTGCCTTGTTGACGAAGATGACGTTCTTCGGGATCCAGGCCTGGGTGTCGTAATAGTGGGTAAGCGATTCCCAGATCTTGGAATCGACGCCAGTCGCCGACGAAGTCATCAGTCCGTCGACGACACCAGTCGCCAGTGCCTGCGGCAGTTCTGCCGCCTGGACGGTGACCGGTTGGGCACCAACCAGCTCGGCGATGCGAGACGTGCCGACGTTATAGGCGCGCCATTTCAGGCCCTTAAGGTCGGCAACGCTGTTCACGTCCTTCTTGGTGAAAATACCCTGCGGTGGCCATGGTGTCGTATAAAGGAGTTTCAGTCCCTGCTTGTCGAGCGCCTGTTCGATGGCAGGCTTGGAAGCGTCCCAGAGCTTCTTCGACTGGTCGAAGCTGGTGGCAAGAAAGGGGACGACGTCGAGGCCGAAGATCGGGTTCTCGTTCTCGTGCAGCGACAACAGCACTTCGCCGGCCTGCGCCTGGCCTGTCTGCACCGCGCGCTTGATATCCGGTGCCTTGAACAGCGAGGCGTTGGGATGAACCGTGATCTTCAGCTCGCCCTTGGTCGCCGCATCGACGTCCTTGGCGAACTGGTTGAGGTTTTCGACGTGATAGTTTGCCGGCGGATAGGCGGACGGCAGGACCCAGTTGGCTGCAAACGACGACGCCGTCGTCGACAGAAGCGCTGCCGCGGCGAAGCCGAGACGGGCAATTTTCCCAGTTACGTTCATGTGTTCAGTTCCCTCTCTTGTTATCCCGGAAACGCCATTCTCGGCAGTACCATCACGATATCCGGGAAAACCGTGATGATGGCGACTGTCGCCACAAGCAGGAAGAAAAACGGCAGCGAGGCCTTCGCTACCGTCAGGCTGTCGCGCCCGCTCATCGTCTGCAGGACGAAGAGGTTGAAACCGACCGGCGGCGAAACCTCCGCCATCTCGACGATCAGCACCAGGAAGATGCCGAACCAGACGAGATCGAAACCCGCCTGCTGGATCATCGGCAGCACGACGACGGTCGTCAACACGATCATCGACAGGCCATCGAGGGCTGCACCGAGCAGGATATACATGACGGTCAGCACGGCGATCAGCGCGAAGGGGCTGAGGTTAAAACTGTCGACCCAGGCCGCGAGCGCGTTCGGGATGCCGGTATAACCCATGGCGATCGACATGAAGCCGGCGCCGGTGAGGATCAGCATGATCATGCAGGTGAGACGGGTGGCGCCCATCACGCTGTCCCAGAAGGATTTCCAGGTGAGCGAGCGCGACCAGGCGGCAATGCCGAGCGAGCCGAGCACGCCCCATGCTGCGCATTCCGTCGCCGTTGCCCAGCCGAGCAGCAGCGTTGCGAAGACGAGGATGATCAGCAGCGTCACCGGGATGAGGTTGGCGGATTCCTTCAGCTTCTCCTTGAAGGTCATCTTCGGCGGTGCGGGCGGCGTCTTGTCGGGGTTGAGCAGCGACCAGACGGCGATATAACCGCAGTAGAGCACCATGACGATCAGGCTCGGCAGAAAGCCGGCGAGAAAGATCTGGATGATCGAGACGTTTGCCGCCACCGCATAAACGACCATGGTGATCGACGGCGGAATGAGGATGCCGAGCGTACCGGCGCCGGCCAGAGAACCGAGGCTGACCATTTCGTCATAACCGCGCTTCTTCAGTTCCGGCAGGGCGATCTTGGCGATCATCGCCGTCGTGGCGGCCGACGATCCGGAAATCGAGCCGAACAGGCCGCAACCCAGCACGTTGACATGCATCAGCCGGCCCGGAAGCCAGCCGAGCCATGGCGCCAGACCGCGAAACATCTCTTCCGACAGTTTGGTCCGAAACAGGATCTCGCCCATCCAGACGAAGAGCGGCAGGGCCGCGAGCGACCACGAGGCGCCGTTGCTCCACGAATTGGTGGCGAGCACGGCGCCGATCGGGATGCCGGGCATGAAAAGCATGGCGATAAAGCCGCAGATCAGCAGCGAAATGCCGATCCAGACACCGGCGGCAAGCAGGCCCAGAAGGGCCACGAGAATGATGCCGGAGATTTCGACGAGTTCAATCGTTCCCATATCAAGCCCCGCTCTGCATGGCGCGTTCGATGACTTCTTCCGCAGTCTCCGGCGCCGGCTTTTCGTAGCGCGGCATCCCTCCGAAGATCACATGAATAAGCTCGTCGGCCATGGCGATTGCGAGGATGATGAGCCCGCCGGAAAAGCCGATCTGCGGGATCCACAGCGGCATGGCGACGACGCCCTGTGCGAGATCGTTGAACTGCCAGGAGGTGCGGTTCATGTCGAAGGCGTACCAGGCGAAATAAACCGCAGCAGCAGTACCGATGAAAAGCGCCACCGCCTCGAAACTCTGGCGGGTGCGACCGTTAAATCGCTCGATCAGCAGGCCGACGCGGATCATCTCGCCGGAGCGGAATGTGTGGGCCAGACCGAGGAATGCGGACGCGGCCATGCACCAGGAGGCGAAATCGTCGCCGGCCGGAACGTCGATGCCCAGAGGCCTGCCGGCCGACAACGCCAGCATGATGACGAAGATCGCGATGAGAAAACCACCGGCCAGCCAGCCGGATACGAGATACAACCCATCCAGCCCCTTGCGGAGCCATTCGGGGAAAATGCTATGGTGCGGATCAGCGGCGGACATGGCTTGTCCTCCGCTCGTTCGTGCGGAAATCGCTCATGTGGCTTCCCCTCGGTTGCCGTTGCGGGCGCGGCTCTGTCGGCCACTTTGCCCTTTCGATAGGCATGATGATGCAATAGGCAATTTCTTGTCAATCAATCATTGACGTTTTATCGACGAACTGTTTTCGTTGGGTCAGATCGACTGTTACGGGGGCATGACATGGCGAACGGCAAATGGGATTTCTGGATCGATCGTGGCGGCACGTTCACCGACGTTGTGGGCAGAAAACCGGATGGAACGCTCGTTGCGCACAAGGTCCTGTCGGAGAATCCGGAGGCGTATAGGGACGCCGCAGTCCAGGGCATCCGTGAGCTTCTCGGCGTCTCTGCCGGCGCGCCAATCCCATCCGGAATGATCGGCGCGGTGAAGATGGGCACGACGGTTGCCACCAATGCGCTGCTCGAGCGCAAGGGCGAACAGACGCTGCTCGTCACCACACGGGGTTTTCGCGATGCGCTGGCGATCGGCTATCAGGCTCGCGCTGACATTTTTGCCAAGAAGATTATCAAACCCGAATTGCTCTACAGCGCCGTCATCGAAGTCGATGAACGCGTGCGCGCCGACGGCACTGTCGAGGCGGAGCCCGACGAAACGGCAATACGCGCTGACCTGCAGGCGCAGTTCGATGCCGGCATCCGCGCCGTCGCGATCGTTTTCATGCATGCCTATCGTTACCCGGCCCATGAACAGCGCGTTGCCCTTATCGCCCGCGAGATCGGCTTCACCCAAGTCTCTGTCAGCCATGAGGTTTCGCCGCTGATCAAGCTGGTCGGCCGTGGCGATACCACCGTCGTCGATGCCTATCTGTCGCCGATCCTGCGCCGTTATGTCGAGCAGGTGGCGAGCGAACTCGGCGCTGACGCGAATAACGCCGGAGAAGACGGCCCGCAGCTGATGTTCATGCAGTCTTCCGGCGGACTGACGGCGGCGCGGCTGTTCCAGGGCAAGGATGCAATCCTGTCCGGCCCGGCCGGCGGCGTGGTTGGTGCGGTGGAAACCTCGCGGCTTGCCGGTTTCGACCGGATGGTCGGCTTCGACATGGGCGGCACGTCCACCGACGTCTCCCATTATGACGGCGAACTGGAGCGTTCCTTCGAGACGGAAGTGGCCGGTGTGCGCATGCGCGCCCCGATGATGTCGATCCACACGGTGGCCGCTGGCGGCGGCTCGATCCTGCATTTCGAGAACAGCCGTTTTCGCGTCGGACCCGATTCCGCCGGTGCCAATCCCGGCCCCAAGGCCTATCGCCGCGGCGGACCTCTGACCGTTACCGACGCCAATGTCATGCTCGGCAAGCTGTCGCCCGATCTCTTCCCGAGGATTTTTGGACCCAACCGTGACCAGCCGCTCGATGCCGATGCCGTGCGTACCGCTTTCGAGGACATGGCCAGGGTGGTCGGTGACGGCCGCACGCCGGAACAGGTGGCCGACGGTTTTCTCGCCATCGCGGTGGAAAACATGGCCAATGCGGTGAAGAAGATCAGCGTCCAGCGCGGTTATGACGTCACCCATTATGCCCTCACCTGCTTCGGCGGCGCCGGCGGCCAGCATGCCTGCCTTACCGCCGATGCGCTCGGCATCTCGACCGTGTTGATCCATCCTTTCTCGGGCATTCTTTCCGCCTATGGCATGGGGCTTGCCGATATCCGCGCCACCCGCCAGCGCACGGTGTCGGAGGGGCTGGAAACCGCCCTCGCCGCACTTGGCCCCGTTCGCGACGAGTTGACGGCAAGCGTGCTGGACGAGATGGCGAGCCAGGGCGTCGCCAAGGCCGATACCGACGTCGCTCACCGTGCGCATCTACGCTATCAGGGCACGGACACAACCCTGTCCGTCACCGTCACCGATGCGGCCGAGATGACCGCCGCTTTCGAGACGGCACATAAAAAGCAGTTCGGCTTCATCTTCGAAAACCGCGAGATCATCTTCGAAGCCTATGAGGTCGAGGCGATCGGCGGTGGCGCGGATTCCTCCGAGCCCGAATTTGCGCTCGACGCCGCCGCGCCGAAATCCGCGGAAAGCTCGAAATTTTTCTCCGGCGGTGCATGGCGCCAAGCGCCGATCTACCGCCGGGCGGAGATCACGCCGGGCGCCCGTGCCGTTGGCCCCTGCCTGATCGTCGAACCACATCAGACGATCATCGTCGAAGACGGCTGGGCTTTCGAGATCACCAAACTGAACCATGTCGTGTTGAAGCGCGTCACCGAGCTTTCCCGCATAAATGCCGTCGGCACGCAGGCCGATCCGGTTCTGCTCGAAGTGTTCAACAACCTGTTCATGTCGATCGCCGAGCAGATGGGCGTGACGCTGCAGAATACGGCATCCTCCGTCAACATCAAGGAACGCCTCGACTTTTCCTGCGCCGTGTTCGACGAGAACGGCGCGCTTGTCGCCAATGCCCCGCATATGCCGGTGCATCTCGGTTCGATGGACAGGTCGGTCGAAAGCGTGATCGCCCAGAACCAGGGGAAAATCCGGCCCGGTGACGTGTTCGCACTCAACGCGCCCTATAACGGCGGCACGCATCTGCCCGATATTACTGTGGTTACCCCGGTCTTCGACGATGCAGGCCAGAAGATACTATTTTACGTCGCCTCGCGCGGCCATCATGCCGATGTCGGCGGTACGGCGCCGGGGTCGATGACGCCACTGGCCACCACCGTCGACGAGGAAGGCGTACTGTTCGACAACGTGCTGCTGGTCGATCGCGGCCGGTTCGACGAGGCAGGCATTACCAGCCTGCTCTCCAACCATCCCCACCCGGCCCGCAACGTGCCCCAGAACGTCGCAGACCTTCGCGCCCAGATCGCCGCCAACGAAAAGGGCGTGCACGAGATGCGCAAGATGATCGCGCAGTTCGGGCTTCCCGTGGTGCAGGGCTATATGGGCCATGTGCAGGACAACGCGGAAGAAAGCGTGCGCCGGGTTCTGGAAAAGCTTGGAGACGCCGAGTTTGCCTACACCACCGATCAGGGCAGCACGATCCAGGTGAAGATCACAATCGACAAGGAAAGCCGCGAGGCCACCGTCGATTTCACCGGCACCAGCGAGCAGCAAAAGAACAATTTTAACGCTCCGGAACCGGTGACGCGCGCCGCCGTGCTCTATGTCTTCCGCGTCATGGTGGAAAGCTCGATCCCGATGAATGCCGGCTGCCTCAAGCCGATCCGCATCATCGTGCCGGAAGGCTCGATGCTGAAGCCGCAATATCCGGCGGCGGTCGTTGCTGGCAATGTCGAGACCTCGCAGCATGTCACCAATGCGCTGTTCGGCGCGCTTGGTGCGATCGCCGCGAGCCAGGGAACGATGAACAATCTCACCTTCGGCAATGCGACCTACCAGTATTACGAGACGCTGTGCTCCGGCTCACCTGCTGGCCGGTTCAACGACGGCAGCGGTTTTGCCGGCACGGATGCGGTGCATGTCCATATGACCAATTCGCGCCTAACCGACCCGGAAATCCTGGAGACGCGCTATCCGGTGCTGCTGGAGGATTTCCACATCCGCGAAAACTCCGGCGGGACGGGCACATTTCCGGCCGGTGACGGCACGAAAAGAACGATCCGCTTTCTTGAAAAGATGGATTGCGCCATCCTTTCCTCGCACCGGACGATCCGCCCGCATGGATTGGACGACGGCGGCGAAGGCGAACTCGGCCTCACCACCGTTCGACGTCTCGACGGCACTTTGGAAGAACTCGCAGGTTGCGCCCAGACACTGATCGAAGCCGGCGAAGCGGTCACGGTCGTCACACCGACGGCCGGCGGTTACGGCAAGCGGGTTGATGTATCCTGAGACCCACCGGTGATGCCCCGGAGAAATTGAACGCCTGAGACAGAAACGGCCCGAAAATCGCAATGGATTTTCGGGCCGTTTTTTTTAAATCTCAGGGCGTTAGAGCGCCCGGAAACCTGTTTTTAGTACTGAACCGACAGGGCGTCGATCTTCGGCGTCTGCGGCGGTGCGAACTTGGTCAGGTCGATACCGACGACAGCGGCCTTATATTCTTCCGCACTTGGTGTGCGGCCAAGGATCGCCGACAGCACCACGACAGGGGTCGAAGCCAGCAGCGATTCACCCTTCTTCTCGGCCGTGTCTTCCACGACGCGGCCCTGGAACAGGCGTGTCGAAGTCGCGAGAACGGTATCGCCCTTCTCGGCCTTTTCCTGGTTGCCCATGCATAGGTTGCAGCCCGGACGCTCGAGATAGAGAATGTTCTCGTATTCGGTACGGTTGGCCGTCTTCGGCTTCAGGTCGTCGAATTCGAAGCCGGAATACTTCTGGAGAATCTCCCAGTCGCCTTCGGCCTTGAGTTCATCGATGATGTTGTAGGTCGGAGCAGCGACGACGAGCGGCGCCTTGAACTCGACCTTGCCCTCGGCCTTTTCGATGTTCTTGAGCATCTGCGCGACGATTTTCATGTCGCCCTTATGCACCATGCAGGAACCCACGAAGCCAAGATCCACCTTCTTGGTGCCGCCGTAATAGGAAACCGGGCGGATCGTGTCATGGGTATAGCGCCTCGACACATCGGCATTGTTGACGTCGGGGTCGGCGATCATCGGCTCGTCGATGATATCCAGATCGACGACGACTTCAGCGAAGTATTTCGCATTGGCATCCGGCGTCAGCGCCGGCTTTTCGCCGGAACGGATCTCGGCGATGCGGGCATCGGCCTTGGCGATCAGGCCCTTCAGCGTCTGGGCAGCGTTGTCCATGCCCTTGTCGATCATGATCTGGATGCGCGACTTGGCGATTTCCAGAGACTCGATCAGGGTCGCGTCCTCGGAGATACAGATCGACGCCTTGGCCTTCATTTCGGCCGTCCAGTCGGTGAAGGTGAAGGCCTGGTCGGCAAGCAGCGTGCCGATATGGACTTCGATGATACGGCCCTGGAAGACGTTATCGCCGTGCTGCTTGAGCATCTGCGCCTGCGTCGCGTGGACCACGTCGCGGAAGTCCATATGCGACTGCATCTTGCCCTTGAAGGTGACCTTGACCGATTGCGGGATCGGCATGGTCGCTTCGCCGGTGGCAAGCGCCAGCGCCACGGTGCCACTGTCGGCACCAAAGGCAACGCCCTTGGACATACGGGTATGGCTGTCGCCGCCGATGATGATCGCCCAGTCATCCACGGTGATATCGTTCAGCACCTTGTGGATGACGTCCGTCATCGAATGATAGGCGCCCTTCGGGTCACGCGCGGTGATGACGCCAAAATTGTTCATGAAGGACATCAGCTTGGGAATATTGGCCTGAGCCTTCTTGTCCCAGACGGATGCCGTGTGACAACCCGACTGATAGGCGCCATCGACCAGAGGCGAAATGACGGTTGCCGCCATCGCTTCCAGTTCCTGCGCGGTCATCAGACCGGTCGTGTCCTGGCTGCCGACGATGTTGACCGTCACACGAACGTCGGAGCCGGCGTGCAGCACCTTGCCCGGCGCGACGCCAACGGCGTTGCGGTTAAAGATCTTTTCGACCGCGGTCAGGCCCTGGCCTTCGACCGAGATTTCCTTGTTCGGAGCGAAAACCGGCGTTGCCTCGACGCCCAGCGTCTGCGCGGCAAACGTCTGCAGCTTCTTGCCGAATACGATCGCGTAGGACGAGCCGGCCTTCATGAACTCCATTTTCTGGGGCGTGAAGGCAGACGCGACATCGACCAGTTCCTCACCGTTCTCGTCGCAGAGCTTCTTGTTCTTGGCGTCGATCTTCAGAACGGTACCGGTCGCAACCGAGTATTTCTGCTCGAGGATCGGGTTGCCTTCGTTGTTGAGGATCGGCTTGCCGTCTTCACCGGTCTTCTTGACCCAGTTCTTCAGGTTGACGCCGATGCCGCCGGTCACGTCGACCGTCGTGGCAAAAATCGGCGAGATGCCGTTGGTGCCTGCAACGACGGGGGCAAAATTGACGAAGGGAACATAGGGGCTGGACTGCTTGCCGGTCCAAAGCGCCACGTTGTTGACGCCGGACATGCGCGACGAGCCGACGCCCATCGTGCCCTTTTCGGCAATCATCATCACCCGCTTGTCGGGATGCTGCTTCTGCAGCGCGACGATTTCCGCCTGCGCTTCGGGCGTGATCATACACTGGCCGTGCAATTCGCGGTCGGAACGCGAATGCGCCTGATTGCCGGGGGAAAGAAGATCGGTCGAGATATCGCCTTCGGCGGCGATGAAGGTCACGACCTTGATCTCGTCTTCTACGTCCGGCAGCTTGGTGAAGAACTCGGCCTTGGCATAGCTTTCCAGCACGCCCTTCGCGACCGTGTTGCCGGCCTTGTAGGCGTCGCGCAACCGGAACATGTCGGCATCATACAGGAAGACCTGGGTCTTCAGCACGTCGCCCGCCTGTTCGGCGATCACCGCATCATCGCCAAGCGCGATGTCGAGCAGCACGACGATCGAAGGACCGCCCTTCATATGAGACAGAAGCTCGAGTGCGAAAGTGGGCGTGATCTCCGGGACGATTGTTTCGCCGAGGATGATCTGCTTCAGGAAGGCCGCCTTGACACCCGCGGCGCTGGTTGTGCCTGGCAGGGTGTTGTAGATGAAGAATTTGAGGGCATCAGCCCGGTGCTCGCTACCGGTATCCCGGATCAGGGCGATGATGTCGCCGACAAGCGCGCCATCGTCAATCGGTTTGGGAGCAAGTCCCTGGTTTTCTCTGCTTTTGATCTCGGCCAGGTAATCCAAGTAAAGGTTCATTGCAGTCCCAACGTCATGATGATTATGGCGCTGAAACGCAGCACCATCGAACGATATGATAATAGGCCGCAAGGCCTGTCGGTCTGGAGTACGTCAACCAGGACCGTGTGACAAGATACCGCATTCCAGTAAAAAAGTGGTATTCTTTATTCAGGTATCGAGGCTGAGAACGCCGATTTGCGTGCCCACGCAATCGCATGCCGCACTCAATCGATTTACCCCGCCTGTCCGATCCAATCAGGCCAAGACAAAAACTTTTCCGTGTCCCTGTCTCTGCGGCCGGCAATCCGGCGACAGGACTTGCGAAATGCTAAAATAGACTGGTGGAAAATCCGAAAAAACGATCGGAAGCGTCGAGACCGCCCGAATCGTATCGATCCTTCCGGGGAAATTTCCGGTCAGCTCGACCGGGAGGCAAAAGCCATGCGGACGGCCGGCCGAAAGATTGGCCCAGCGGCAACCACCATGCCTCCATCACCAGAAATGATTGAACCCCTTGGTGCAAAGGGGAAGCGCACCACCATACGGTCAGCAATCCTGTCGTGATCGCCGCCGCGCCCAAAGCGAAATCTGTGTGCTCTCGATTTATTTATTTTAGCACTTCATTATTTTAGTACTTTCTTATCGAATGTTCCGTCTTCTCGGAGCTGTCGAAAAATCGGCGCGGCACGGAAGACGACAGCCTTTCGAGCAATGACAAAAAAATGCGAGGAGACGTATTGAGATGGTTGCAGTTGTATCGGACAAAGTCAGTGGTGAAACATCTACAGTCGCCACAAACGAAATTTCCATAACCCGCCCCAGCACGATCAAGCTTAAGCTTTCCCCGAAAGACATATCCGCAACGTCGCGCTCCGGATCAGACCTCATCATCAACCTGACCAATGGTGAGCAGATCCGTATCGATGGCTTTTTCACTGGAGAAGGCGACAAGCGGAGCGAACTCATTCTCGAGGACGAGTTCGGTAATCTCTGGAATGGCGAATACACCGATGCATTTGCCGATCTGCAGTTCGAGCCGCTTTCAGCCGTCGATCAGATGGTCGGAGGTGCAGCGGCAGCCGGTGCCGGCTCGGCGTTCAGTATTCTTGGCCCCTTGGCTCTGGCTGGCGCCGCCCTTGCAGCTGTCGGCGCAGGCGGCGGCGGTGGTGGCGGCAACAATGGCGGCGAACCCGGCACACCTGCCCCCGGCGCCCCGGCGGTCAGCCTCGGCAACGGCGATGGCTTTCTGAATGCACAGGAAACGGCCGGCGGCTCCGTGGTCGTAAGCATCAATCTGGCAGGCACAGGAGCGGTTGCAGGCAACACGCTGACGGTCAATGGCACGACGGTGACACTGACCGACGCCCAGATCGCAGCGGGCGTCGTCGAAATCAATGTCCCCGCGCCAGCTGACGGTCAGACGCTGACCGTGACCGCATCCTTGACCGACGCAAACGGCAATACATCGCCGGTGACAACGATATCGGCCGTCGTGGACACCACGGCTCCGGGTCTTCCGAGCGTATCGGTGGGGAATGGCGACAACGTCATTTCAGGCGGTGAAGTCACGAACGGGCAGGTCAAGGTGACGGTCAATCTTGCCGGTAGTGGCGCCGTTGCCGGCGACACACTGGTCGTCAACGGAACTGCAACCGTGCTGACGGCGGCGCAAATCGCAGCGGGTGTCGCGGAAACGACCGTGCCGGTGCCGGCCGACGGCCAGACACTGACGGTAACGGCGTCGTTGACAGATGCCGCCGGAAACTCCTCGCCGGCCGCAACCATATCCGCGCAGGTGGACACGACAGCACCAACCGCTCCTGTACTGACGGTCGGCAATGGCGACAACATCATCACAGGGGCTGAAATTTCGAATGGCGCGGTAACCGTCAGGATCGACATTGTCGGGACCGGTGCCGTCGCCGGTGACACCGTCACCGTCAATGGTAGCGCAATCGTTCTGACCGGCGCGCAGATCGCTGCCGGTTTCGTCACCACGACGGTGACAGCTCCGGCGAGAGGAGAGACGCTCAACATTTCGGCGTCCCTTACCGATGCCGCCGGCAATGTCTCGCCGCCTGCAACACTGTCTGCAGTGGTGGACCCCAATCTCCCAGGCACACCAACCGTCACCGTCGGGAATGGCGACGCCTATATCAATGCCGCTGAAGCCGTCGGCGGGGTGGTATCGGTTTCCATCAGCCTCGCCAATACTGGCGCTGTTGCCGGCAACACCCTGACTGTCAACGGCAACACGATCGTATTGACGGGCGCGCAGATTGCGGCCGGCCTTGCCCAGACGACTTTGCCCGTCCCGGCGGACGGCGAGACACTGACGGTGACGGCATCGTTCACCGATAGCTCCGGCAATACGTCACCAGCGACCACGATCAGCGCGTTGGTCGACACGATCGCCCCTAACCTGCCCGGCTTGACGCTCGGCGATGGCAACGGCCCGATCGGAAGCGGCGAAATCTCTGGCGGATCCGTTACGGTTTCCGTAAACCTTGCCGGCACGGGAGCCGTGGCCGGCGACACGCTGATCGTCGGTGGCATACCTGTCACGTTGACGGCGGCGCAAATTCAAGCAGGCACCGTGACGGTAGCGGTGACCGCTCCGGCTGACGGCCAGCCACTGTTCGTTTCGGCGACGCTCACCGATCCAGCCGGGAACAGTTCACCCATTGCGACGGCTTCAGCTCTTGTCGACACGACAGCTCCCGGTCTGCCCACAGTCACGCTTGGTAGTGGTGGACCCTTTCTGGGACCGAATGACATCACAGGTGGCGTCGTTGACGTTACGATCGGCCTTGCCGGCACAGGTGCCGCAGCAGGAGACATACTGGCTATCAACGGCGATACGTTCGTATTATCGGCTGCCGATATCAATGCTGGCACAGTCACGAAACCGATCCCGGCACCGGCCGAAGGCCAGACCCTCACGGTCACGGCAACCCTGACGGACACGGCCGGCAATCCTTCCCCGGCGGCAACGGTTACAGCGATTGTCGACACGACGCCTCCGGGGACACCCGGCATCATCCTTGGCAATGGCGATGGTGTCATTGAAGCTGGCGAACTGGTCAACGGCTCCGTTCCTGTCAGGATCAGTCTTGCGGGCACCAACGCTGCGGCCGGCGACACGCTGACCGTCGGGAGTGTATCGATTGTACTGACTGCCGCACAGGTCGCTGCAGGTGTGGTGGACACGAGTGTGCCTGCCCTCGCCCAAGGCGCCCAACTGACCGTTTCAGCCTCGCTGCAGGATGCCGCCGGCAACAGTTCAGGCACCGCAAATGCTTTGGCGGTAATGGACACAAACCTGCTCGGCACGCCCAGCATGACGCTGGGTGACGGCGATGCCTATCTCAATGCTGCGGAGGTCATCAATAATCTGGTGACAGTAACATTCAACATTACAGGCACCGGCGCTGCGGCAGGCGATACTCTGACCGTGAATGGCACTCCGATCACACTGACCGCCGGCAACATTTCCACCGGCACCGTTTCAACCCAGGTGACGGCGCCGGCGGATGGCTTGACCTTGTCGGTGACGGCGCAACTCACCAGCACCGGTGGCTACACCTCGCCAACGGTCACAGCCTCGGCACTGGTCGACATCAGCCCACCCGGCACCCCCGTCCTGACCTTGGGCGATGGCGACGCTTACATCAAGGCGAGCGAGGTCACCAACGGAACGGTAAACCTTCGCATCACCATCACGGGCACCGGCGCCGCTGAAGGCGATACCCTGATGGTCAACGGCAGCCCGATCGTATTGACTGCCGCCAATATAACAGACGGCTTTGTGGCAATGACGGTGCCGGCACCGGCCACGGGACAAGCGCTGACAGCCCATGCTTCGCTGGTTGATATCGCCGGCAACAGTTCGCCGATTGCGACCGCATCGGCAGACGTCGATACGGTGACGCCAGGCCAGCCAGCTGTGACAATCGGCAACGGCGACGGCTTCATCAACGGTAGCGAGATCACCAACAACCAGGTTGAGGTTTTCGTCGATCTCGCCAATACCGGCGCGGCTGTGGGAGACAGGCTGACGGTCGCCGGCACAACCATCGTGCTGACGTCTTCGATGATCAGCAACGGCGTCTTCGTCAATGTAAACGCCGTTCCGGATGGACAGGCGCTGTCGGTTTCGGCCTCAATAACCGACATTGCCGGCAACACCTCGCCGGTCACGACAGTCACTGCTAACGTCGATACCACAGCACCTAACCAGCCGGCCGTGACGCTTGGTGATGGCAACGCCTATATCAATGCCGCAGATGTTGTTAATGGCGCGGTTTCCGTCAACGTCAGCCTTGCCGGCACCGGTGCTGCTATCGGCGACAAGGTGAACATCGACGGCACCATCATCACATTGACGGCTGCGCATATCAGCGCAAACGCCGTATTGACGACGGTGCCCGTGCCGGCAACAGGCGGCACATTGACTGTCAACGTTTTCATCACCGATGCGGCAGGTAATAACTCGCCGACGGCAACCGTGTCGGCGCCGGTCGATACGGATCAATTCGGCACGCCCGTGATTACCATCGGCAACGGCGACCCCTTCGTTATCGCCAACGAGGTAACCGGCGGCAATGTCGCGGTGTCAATCAACATCAGTGGCACAGGCGCACTCGCAGGTGACAGCCTGATCGTCAATGGACAGACCATCGTTCTGAATGCTCAGCAAATAGCGCTGGGGCATGTCGACACCAGCGTCCTCGTTCCCACAGACGGTTCGCCGCTGACGGTTACGGCAAACCTCACCGATACCGCAGGCAACACCTCTCCTGTCGCAACTGCGTCCGCCGCTGTGGACCTCGACGTTCCAACAGCTCCGGGGGTTATCCTTGGCACGAATGGCGACCTTTATATCAACGCGGCAGAAGCGGCCGGCGGTGTGGTTTCCGTCAGGATCAGCATTCTCGGAACCGGTGCGGTTGCAGGCGACAGTCTGATCGTTAACGGGGCCAGGATCGTGTTGACCAGCCAAGAGGTCATTGCGGGTGTGGTAACGACGACGGTATCGGCCGCGGCAAATGGTCAATCCCTGATCGTAACAGCCCAGTTGCAGGACGTTGCCGGCAACGAGTCGGTGGTGACCACCGTCACTGCCTTGACCGACACGATAGCGCCGACCGCACCCGTCCTGACCCTGGGCAATGGCGACGGATTCATCAGCATCGTCGAAGTCAGCAATAATGCGGTTGCTCTCAGAATAGACATCAGTGCGACCGATGCCATTGCTGGCGATACACTGACCGTCAACGGCAACGCCTACGTCCTCACCGCCACCGACATTACCAATCGCTATGTCGATACGACCGTTGGCCTTCCCGCTGTCGGCAACACTCTGGAGGTCGACGCATTCCTGACTGACATTGCCGGTAACACATCAGCGGTCGTCGAGGTCAACGCAACGGTCGATATAACTGCGCCGACGTCGCCGATAGTGACGATTGGCAGCGGCAACGGCTTGCTTGGGATAGCCGACGTGACGGGCGGAGTGGCGCAGGTATCCGTCGATATCCGAAGCACGGGCGCCGTTGCAGGCGACATTCTGACGGTCGGCGGGCAGTCTATCGTCCTGACAGCATCGCAAATCAGCAATGGCATCATCACGACAACGGTTCCCATCCTCAATTATGGTCAACCGCTGCAGGTGACCGCAGTTCTCACCGATGCAGTCGGCAACGCATCGGCACCGACGACGGCTTCCGCAACAATCGACATCACAGCGCCCGGAATTCCTCTCGTCACGCTTGGTGATGGCGATGCCTTCATCAATGCGAGCGAGGTGACTGCCGGCAGAGTCGAAGTCAGGATTTCTCTTGCCGGCACAGGTGCCGTGGCAGGCGATACCCTGCTCATCGATGGACAGGCCACCATCCTCACCGCCCAGGACATCACCGACGGCCTGACCACAGGCATCGTCAGAACGGTTCCGGTTGTGCCCGATGGCGACCCCTTTGCGGTCGCCGTGTCACTGCGGGACCAGGCCGGCAACGGATCGCCGACAGCGACGGTCACAGCATCAGTAGACACGCAGGCTCCGCTGGCACCCACGGTTCAGCTTGGTGACGGCAATAATTTTATCATCGCCAGCGAACTGGTCGGCGGGGCCGTTCCTGTCTCGATCAGTCTTGCGGGCACCGGTGCCGCGATCGGTGATACACTGACGGTGAATGGCACGACTATTGTTCTCGACGCGACGCAGATCGCCACGCAACTCGTTACATTGACGCTACCGGCACCTGGCGACGGCCAGACGCTGAACGTCACCACAACGATCACGGATGCCGCCGGCAACACGTCTATTCCTGTTACGGAACAGGCCGTGATGGATACCGACATTCTCGGCGCGCCCACACTGACGATCGGCAACGGAGACGGCTTCATCACGGCAACCGAAATCATCGGCGGTAACGTTACGGTACGCGTTGGCCTTGCCGGCACAGGTGCGGCTGCCGGTGATACCGTGACGGTCGACGGCCAGCTGTTCGTTTTGACGCCGGGCGACATCACTGCCGGCTACATAAACGCGCCAGTGCTCGCGCCCCTGGAAGGTCAGTCGCTGACAGTGACGGCATCGCTTACCGGTTTTGGCGGCAACCCGTCGCCGGATGGCACCGTGACGGCCGTGGTCGACACAGTTGCGCCGCCCCCCGTCACTGTGACAATCGGCAATGGTGACGGCTATATCGTCTCCGGTGAGATTTCCGGCGGGACGGTCGCGGTCGCAATCAACATTACTGGTGCCGCAGCCGGTGATACCTTGACGATCAATGGAACGAGCCGGGTTCTGACGGCTGCCGATATCACTGCCGGCACCGTACAGACCAACCTGTCTGCGCCTGCAAGCGGCCAGTCGCTGACGGTCGAAGCTTCACTCACCGATCCGGCTGGCAACATCTCGACGCCGACGACTGTGTCCGCACTGGTCGATACGATCGCTCCTGACCTGCCTGTCATCACCATCGGCAATGGCGACGGCTTCATCCTCCCTGCGGAAATAGTGGGCAACAATGTTTCCGTTGCCATCAATATTCGCAATACGGGTGCAGTCGCAGGCGATACGCTGATCATCAACGGTGTTGCAAATGTGCTGACGACACAAAACATCATTGACGGCGTTGTAAACAGAACCATCCTCGCGCCGGCCAACAACTCCACGCTGACCATCAACGCCTCTCTTGTCGACGCAGCCGGAAACAGTTCCGGAAACGCCTCGGCAAATGCGCTTGTCGATACGACGGTGCCGACGGCACCAACCATCACGCTCGGCAATGGCGACGCCTATATCAATGCCGCCGAGGTGAGCGCCGGGCGCGTTGCCGTGTCCATCAATATCGGCACGAGTGGCGCGGCTGTCGGTGACACGCTCAACGTCAACGGCACGACGATCGTCCTGACGGCGGCGCACATATCTTCCGGTACCGTCGCCACCACGGTTGCGGTGCCGGTCAGCGGACAGACGCTGGCCGTGACCGCCTTCATCACGGATACATCCGGCAATATTTCCTTGCCGGCAACCGCCAACGCCCTTGTGGACACAATAGTGCCATTGGCCCCGTCCCTCAGCCTCGGCAGCAATGGCGATGCCTATATCGGCATTGCCGAGGTCAATTCCGGATTGGTCAACGTCTCCGTCAGCCTGGCCGGTACGGGTGCCGTCGCGGGCGACCGGCTGAACGTCAACGGCACATTCATCACCCTGACCTCGGCGCAGGTTCTTGCCGGAACGGTCACGACGAGCGTGGCTGCGCCTGCGAATGGCTCGCTGCTGACGGTCAATGCGTCGCTGATCGACATTGCCGGCAACACGTCACCGATCGTGACGGCAACCGCCACCGTCGATTTGGTCGCGCCGACCGCTCCGATTGTAACGCTCGGCACCAATGGCGATGCCTATATCAACCTCAGCGAGGTGACTGCCGGGTCCGTGGCCGTTTCGGTCAACCTTGCCGGAACGGGTGCCGTTGCCGGCGACCGGCTGACGATCAATGGCACAACCACCGTGCTTAGCGCAGCGCAGGCAGCGGGCATATTCACCACCACTGTCCCCGCACCGGGAAGCGGCTCGACCCTGACTGTCAATGCAATCCTGACGGATGCCGCAGGCAATGCCGCGCCGCTGACCACCGCGATCGCCACCGTCGACACCACTCCGCCTGTTGCTCCAACCGTGGGTTTCGTGGTCGATAGCGGCACGATCGGCGACGGCATTTCGACAAACGGCGCGATCAGTGTCAGCGGCATCGAGCCGGGTGCGCGCTGGGAATACAGCACGAATGGCGGCACCAACTGGTTGACGGGTTCCGGCACGGGGTTCACGCTCGGTGTCGGATCGCATAACGTTCTCGTGCGTCAGATCGATGTGGCCGGCAATGCGACAACGCGGACCCTGGGGCCGGTGACGATCATCAACCTCGTCGCCAACGATGATGCGTCAACCATAAACCTCAACATCACGCCCTCGACCGTGACCCAGCCGAAACAGACCGGCGCCGTCGGCGGCGTCCTCAACCTCGGCCTGTTGGGCAATGCGGTTGACGTCTCGCTTCTCTCCGGCCAGAGCCCATTGAAGTTTACCGTTGCCAACAACACGACGCAGCAGGTGAGCGTGAAGGGCACGGGCGCCGCACTTGCAGCGCTGACGCTGGTCGGAGAACAGAACTACGATCTGATCGTCTACCGCGTCGAGAATGGACAGACGCAAGCCCAGCAGGTCCATGTGATCACTGACTGGCTGACCTTTAATCCCGGCATTCTGGGATTGCTGCTGCCAAGCTGGTCCGCCTCGTCCACGACACTGCCGCAATTCGAAGGCGGCGGCACCTATTATCTGGTTCTGGCCAATCCCGGCGGCCTTCTCAATCTTTCGGCGCTTGCCAACATGACAGTCGAGACGACTTCCAATGTCGTCACGGATTATCGCAACGTCAACGGATCGGTGGCCGGCAATGTGCTGACGGGTGATGCCACGGTTACGGGAACGATCGTCTCGAGCGTCGATCAGGCCGCAGTCGGCCCCACCGGTCTGGTGATCCATGGCGATCATGGAACGCTGACGATCAGCAGAGGCGGAGCCTACAGCTATGTCGCCGATCCACTGTTCACCGGTGCGGATGGCAGCACGGACGTCTTCACCTACACGATTACCTCACCGGATGGATCGACCTCGACCGCCAACCTGACGATTACGGCGGATTATGCGCATGGTCCGCAGGCTCTGATGAGCGCCTCCATCGAGGAATTGAACACGGACGACATGTTCTCGATGGCGATGTCCTTCGATAGCGACGCGCTTGATCCAGACAGCGCAAGTATCGATCTCGACAGCATAAATGCGCCGGACACGGATGGGACGGACTTTGCACCTGACCAACCTGTTTTCGCAGAGTTGCAGCTTGATCAGGGAGGGCAGGAGGTGGATCTCGCCGCTCTTGGCCTGTCGGCGGATATCGACCCGTCACAGACGCCCGACGCGCCATTCGACGATGCCGCGTTCCTGACTGCACGGATCGAGATCACCGAAGACCTGCCCATGGATCCATTTCCAGTCAGCCTACTTCCGGAGGATCAGTTGCATACGTCGGTCATATGACGCCGACGGGGCAATCCGAAACGATGGACTATCGCTTGCCGGCCATTTGATGATGGCCGGCAAGCGAAGGCTTGACAAAAAGAGACAGAAATAATTTATAACCATCTGGTTGGAAATAAATCGGATGAGTTCATGGGCAGGAAACGTGTCATCGATCAGCAAGCCGTGCTCGATGCGGCCGAGCGTGTCGTCGGGCGCGACGGCGCGGCAAACCTGACACTCGACGCCGTTGCCAGGGAAGCCGGCATCAACAAGGCGAGCGTGATCTACGACCACAAGACCAAACAGGCTTTGGTCGAGGCTGTCGTCGATCGCGCGTTCGAGCGCGACAACGCGCATCATGCCCGCATCGAAGACGGGATAGGCGAGCCGGAAGACCGACCTATCCGGGCTCGGATCACGGCTGCGGCCGAACCGCCGCCGGAGGAGTTTCGTGCCGTGGCCTTGAACCTCAGCGCGGCCCTGGCACTCGATGCCGGATTACGCCGGAAAATGCAGACGAACCAGGCCTCCACGATCACCCGCATTGTGGAAGCCTCACCATCCCCGCGGGGCGCGCTTCTCGCCTATCTCGCGCTCGAGGGGCTGAAATTTCTCGAACATCTCGATTTCCACCATTTCACCCGCGAGGAACGCGACAGGCTTCTTCGCGAGATCAACTGGCTCGTCACCGCCTCCCCGCGGGAGATCGACCTGCCGGACAGGCCGGCAAACTGAATAGCCAAACTTTTTAGGTAACATCACATGACCAATACCAGCATTGCCGCACCCGCCGCGGCCACGGACGAACACGTCCCATCGAAGCGGATATTTCTGACCGGAGGCAGTGGTTATGTCGGCCGCAACCTGATCCGGCATTTTGTCGCGCGTGGCGCAGACGTCGTCGCACTCGTTCGCAGCCAGCAGTCCGAGGAGAGTGTCCGGGCGCTGGGCGCAATTCCATGCCGGGGCGATATTCTTGTTGACGACCTCGCAACGGCAATGTCGGGTTGCGATAGCCTGATCCATGCGGCAGCCGATACCGGCCACGGACCGGCCACCGCCAGCCAGCAGCGTGTGAACGAGGATGGCACGCGGGCCGTCATGCAGGCCGCCCGTGCCGCGGGCATCCGCCGGGCGATCCATATCAGCACCGAATCCGTTCTGGCCACCGGCAGACCGCTGGTCGATGTGGATGAGAGCACGCCTCTGCCCGCGCGACCGGCGGGTGGTTACTCACGCAGCAAGGCCGCGGCCGAACGTATCGCTCTTGCATCCAACTCTGCGCAATTCGCCGTCGTCGTCTTGCGGCCCCGTTTCGTCTGGGGCCGTGATGATACGACAGCGCTTCCTGCCCTGACCGAAGCCGCCCGCTCGGGCAAGCTTGCCTGGATCGGCGGCGGTACATACCTTACCTCCACCACCCATATCGCCAACCTGTGCAGTGCCGTCGAACTGGCGCTCGCCAAAGGGCGCGGTGGCGAGGTCTATTTCATCTCGGATGGAGCACCCGTTGCATTCCGGACTTTCGTCTCGGCTCTACTGGAAACGCAGGGATTGGTGGCGCCGGAAAAATCCATTCCGCGCCCAGTGGTGAGGGCCATCGCGGCGATCGGCGATCTGCTTGCGGCAATCTCGATGGGACGCATCCACCCTCCCCTGACGCTGCAGTCCTATGCGACATCGGCCGTCGAAATTTCCCTGAACATCAGCAAGGCAGAACGGCAGCTCGGGTACAAACCGCTGATCTCGAGAGAACAGGGACTGAAAGAACTTCGCGCCGGTCAGCACTGGTAATCTTCAAGGCGGGGCGCATCATCGGGCTTTCCGACCTTGATCCAGCTGACCTTGCCGCGCAGGAAGGACAGCGCCGCATTCACGGCGGCCTGTCGTTCTTCCAGCCTTTTGATCTGCATCTGCAGAACATCGATCGTGCGTTCCGGCGAATGGGCGCCGGCGCGGTATTCCTCGTTGAGCGCCAGTATCTGCGCCAGCGAATATCCCAGTGTTTGCTGGAGACGGATCATACGCGCCGTCGTCACGTCGTCGGGACTGAACATCTGATACGGGTTCGAGCCGCCCTTGCTGCTGCGCTTAGGCTTCAGCAGCCCTTTGGTGATGTAGAAGCGGATCGTATCGATCGGAAGTTCGGTGGCTTTGGCAAATTCCGAAATCAGCATTTTTTGATCCTTGACCATGGAGTATGGTCAATACTTATAAGGCGTGCTTGTCGAAATATGGAGACCCGACATGACAAGCCAGATGATCACCATGCCCAAAGTTCAACTCGGCCATGATGGCCCGATGATCGGTGCCCAGGGACTGGGCTGCATGGGCATGAGCGAATTTTACGGACAGACGGACGAGGCCGAATCCCGCGCAACGCTTGAGCGGGCCGTTGAGCTTGGCATAAGCCTGTTCGATACCGCCGATATGTACGGGCTCGGTGCGAACGAGGAGTTTCTGGCGCCCTTCATCGCCAAGAATCGCGACAATATCGTCATTGCCACCAAATTTGGCTACACCCGCAGCCCGGAAAATCCGAACGACTGGAGCATCGACAATCGCCCCGAATTCATTCGCGCGGCCGTTGATCGCTCACTGAAACGACTCGGGGTCGATGTGATCGACCTCTATTATATGCACCGGCGGATCGACGCCGTTCCTCTGGAAGAGTCCATCGGAGCCATGGCCGAACTGGTGACAGCGGGAAAGGTGAGATGGCTCGGCCTTTCAGCGGTCAGCGCATCGGAATTGCGGGCGGCACACGCAATTCATCCAATCGCGGCGCTGCAATCCGAGTGGTCGATCTTCACCCGCGACATAGAAAAGGACGTGATACCGGCGGCGTCCGAACTTGGTGTGACGATCGTGCCCTATTCGCCGCTCGGTCGTGGCATGCTGACCGGCCAGACATTCGCCGGCGCATTGACGGATGACGACGCACGCCAGAACTTTCCGCGTTTCTCAGCCGAAAACCGCGAAGCAAACATGCAACTGGTCGCAAGGATCGAGGATATCGCATCCGCGAGGGGCATCACGCCGGCACAGGTGGCGCTTGCCTGGCTTTACGCGCAGTCCCGAAAGCTGAATGCGAAAACCGTCCCCATTCCCGGCACGCGAAAACGGAACCGCCTGCAGGAGAATGCAAGCGCTGCCACGATCATATTGTCTGACGAGGAGATGGCCGCACTGGAACCGCTGGCCGATGCGGTGCGCGGCATCGCGGTGTGATCTCCGCCTTGCGTCTGGGCATGCAGCCTATGTTTCGCCGGTGATCCAGACGCGAACCGTATCGAGCGCGTCCGACTTTCGATAACGTGGCCACACGAGATAGAAGTCGGACGGCCCGCGCAATGATCCGTCGAGGGCGCGCACGAGGCGCCCCTCGGCAATGTCGCGCGCGACGAAATCGCTGTTGGCGAGAACGATCCCCTGCCCGGCGATCGCCGCCTCGATGGCATGCGAGGTCTGACTGAAACTGATGCCCTTGAATGTCGTCTGCTCCCGGTGGCCGAACTGCAAATCGACGAATTCGGGCCAGAAATTGTGTGCATCGTGGAGCAGCATGTAATGGGCGAGCTGCTCGGCGTTTCCGGGCGTGCCGAGGTCGGAAAGCAGATGAGGGCTGCAGACCGCGATAATCTCCTGTTCGAAGAGAAGCTGATGCGCCAGTCCGGGTCCGAACGGTGGACGGCCGTATCGGACAGCAAGATCGACGCCATCCAGCTGAAAATTCGACATGCGCTCGGTCGCCAGAATATGAAGGTCGAGCTTGGGATGCCGAGCCGTGAAATCCTGCAGTCTCGGGATCAGCCATTTGGAGGCGAAGGTCGGCGTCGTGCTGATCGTCAGCTTCACCGGCTGCGGCCGAAGCTCGGTCGTCGCCTGCGAGATGATTTCGAGCGCGCGTCTGATGTCGGCGATATAACGCCTTCCCTCGCCGGTCAACACCAGCGTCCGCGGCAGGCGTTCGAACAAAGACACGCCGAGTTCGGCTTCCAATCCGCGAACCTGCTGGGCGACCGCGCCCTGCGTTACGCCGAGTTCCTCGGCCGCCAGCCGGAAATTGAGATGCCGCGCCGCCACTTCGAAGGCCTTGAGGCCATTGAGCGATGGGAGTTTTCCTAAAACGTCCATTTGTCGATAGTTTTTCTACTGATTGAGGCGCGGAGAACTCTCTCGTTTATGCGCAAAAACAAGGATATCCTGTTGTGGAAAATTCGGCAATCGAATGCCGCGGTAGAAAGGGATAGGAAAATGGCAGTAGAAAA
This sequence comes from Neorhizobium sp. JUb45, assembly GCF_004343585.1. Lineage (GTDB taxonomy): Bacteria > Pseudomonadota > Alphaproteobacteria > Rhizobiales > Rhizobiaceae > Neorhizobium. Next base: position 155,801 of record NZ_SLYW01000003.1, read on the forward strand.
AGTCGCAATCATCACGGCAGGCGGCAGTGGCATGGGGGCTGCGGCCGCAAAACGTCTGGCCGCCGATGGCTTCAAGGTCGCCATCCTGTCCTCTTCCGGAAAAGGCGAAGCCCTTGCCGAGGAACTGGGCGGCATCGGCATCACCGGCTCCAACCAGTCCAATGACGATCTCAAGCGACTGGTCGACACCACGATGGAGAAATGGGGCCGCATCGATGCGCTGGTCAACAGTGCCGGCCACGGCCCTCGCGCCCAGATCGTCGAGATCACCGACGAACAGTGGCATACCGGTCTCGATGTCTATCTGATGAATGTCATTCGCCCGGTGCGGCTGGTCACGCCGATCATGCAGGCGCAGAAATCTGGAGCGATCGTCAACATCTCCACCGCATGGGCATTCGAACCATCATCGATGTTCCCGACCTCGGCCGTGTTCCGCGCCGGTCTTGCCGCCTATTCCAAGATTTATGCCGACACCTATGCCGGTGACGGCATCCGCCTCAACAACGTGCTGCCCGGCTGGATCGACAGCCTGCCCGCCACCGAGGAACGTCGCGACAGCGTGCCGATGAAGCGCTACGGCACCAGTGCGGAAGTGGCGGCCACCATCTCCTTCCTCGTCTCGGAAGGGGCAGGTTACATCACCGGCCAGAACCTGCGCGTCGATGGCGGCATTACCCGGTCGATATGATCCGAAAGCGACACCGTGCGGCTCCATCCGATTGAAGAGCTGCACGGGTCGGTGGCAATAATGACCGGCTACTCGGCCGTTTCGGCCTCGCGCGCCAAAAGGTCGGCATATTCGTTTGCGGCGATGCCGGAATGGCCCTTGCACCAGCGCACAGAGACATCCGAATTGCGCTCCAGCAAATCATCGAGCTTCTGCCAGAGCAGCATGTCGGGGATGGCACGCCGCCTGGCGCGTGGATTGGGATTGACGCGTTTCCACCCGTTGTGGCGCCAGATTGCCCGCCAATGCCGGCAGCCCTCGACTACATGATGGGAATCGGTCCAGACCGTGACGTCGGCGCCGCGCACCTGGGCATCGACGAAGGACAGCGCCTGCAGCACCGCCAGAACCTCGAATGTGTTGTTGGTTTCCCCGGAGGCGACACCGTGGTGAGCGTGAAGCTGCTGTTCAGCCCGCATGACCACATAGGCCCATCCGCCCGATCGTGTCGCCGGGGTGAATGATCCATCCGTGTAGATATGCAATTCGCCAGCGATGTCGGATGCCATGAATTCTGCCTGTTTGATCAGGCTGGGCATAGCATGGTTGGCCAGGAATTTTTTTGAAATTTGCGGGAGGCCGCGGTCGGCGGCAATCGCCGAGTTTCCATTGCGCATGTCGCGCGTAGGGCATGCTTGCGGTCGGCCCGATCCATAACGGCCGGGCCGACCAGTATCAATTACAGAACAGTGACGTTTTCTGCTTTGGACTTGCCCGTCTTGCGGTCCTGGCCCACTTCGTAGCTGACCTTCTGGCCGTCCTGGAGCGAACCGCCGTATCCAACGGCCGAGATGTGAACAAAAACGTCCTGGCCGCCATCATCCGGAGTGATGAAGCCAAAGCCCTTGTCCTGAGCGAAAAATTTTACCGTACCAGTTGCCATAAGGTCCTCGTTGAGTGCTAGCGTACACCAAAGCATTAGCGTCCAAATCGGGACACGGCAACTTGCAGTGCAGATATCCCAGACCAATGCAGCAAAAATCGACACAAGTCGACTATATTTTCGCTTCGCCGCATCGGTATTTGCCCGCAGCATTCCAATCGACCGGCATGCCGCGCATATCAACCTGTTAAGATAGCTGTCTGACCTGGGTGATTCCTCTGATTTTCGACAGCGGTTCTAGAGCTGGTCCAGCAGGATATCCGCACCGCGAAAGCTTGGCGGATAAACTTCATAACGGGAGAAGCTGAAAATGCGCTTCGTTTCGTATGCGCGCAGAAAACCTTCATAACCCGGCGCGATGCGGGCGAGGTCGGTAAAGACGCTGCTTTCATTTTCTCCGTTTTCAGGAAGAAACGACGTGACGATGAGATCCGCATCGATTTCGCCGATGAGTTCGGCGCCGATCGTCATGCGGCTCTGACCGGTGGAAACAGCCTCGCTCAGGGCGATGCGCTTCATGCCAAGGTCATCGAGGACAGTGGTCAGCACGCCGTATTCCTTCAGAAGGGTGAGCGTGCCATCGCGACCATTGGTGAGAATGGCGGAATAGGTGCCAGACACGAAGGTTGCCGGCAGTTTTGATCGCGTCATGGCAATGCGCTTGTCGTAAGCAGCTTTCAGGGTTTCGAACTGTTCCGAGCGACCGATCCAGCCGGCATATTCGCGGTAGAGTTCGAACGGTGGCCGGCCATTCTCGGCGTCGAACATCAGGGTCGGCGCGATGCTCGACAACTGTTCCTGCAGAGCGTCGTAATCCCCGGCATTGGCGACGATGAGATCGGGCTTCAGGGAACGAATACGCTCGAGATCGGGCTTGCCATGGATCGACGCAAGCTCGATCTGGCTGAAATCCAGCCCGAACAGTTCGCGACCGCCACGGATGAATGTACTGCCATCCGGCGCAAGCCGACCACTGCTGGCAATCAGCGGCGCGCCGAGCTCCCGCGTCATCACCGTCAAGGTCCAGTCATGCAGCGAGAGTATCCGTTGCGGCGCATCCGGCACCTCCACCACATGCCCTGAATGATCGGTGACCGTGCGTGCGGTGGCAGCGGTGGCGGCAAAACCAAGGACGGCCGCCAGAACGAAGGTGGCGAAGCGCATGTGGGAACTCCTAATATCGTGTGCGGGAAAGGCGGGCGGCAACGAGGAAGGTCAGCACCCCGGCAATGGAAACGAGAATGCCGGCCGGCACGATAACCGGCAGAAAAAGCGTGCGGCCGACGGTATCGGCGGTGAGCAGGATGAGGGCACCGCACAGCATGGCGACCGGCACGACCGCAGTCGGGCGTTCACCGACAAGCCTGCGGGAGATATGGCCGGCGATCAGGCCGAGAAACGATATGGGACCGACGGCCGCCACCACCGGCGCCACCAGCGCCGCGGCAAGCAGGGTGAGACCGAGCGACAGCCGCCGCGGTGACGCGCCAAGGCCAGCCGCCTGCTCATGCCCGAGCAGAAGCGGCATCATTCGCCCCGAAACCAGCAGGCAGAGCGGCAGCAATATCGCCGCCCACAGAGCCATCATGCCCGTACTGGCAGGAGATGCAGCCGTCAGCGAGCCGTGTGACCACGCCAGCAGCCGGGCAAATTGCAGCATGCCGCCCTGCACCATGACGATCTCTATCGCGGCGCCAAGCACGATACCGACGGCGAGGCCGACCAGAATAAGTCCGGTTGCGGAAGCGAGGCGATAGGCGAGCGTCAGAACGATCGCGGCGGTCAGAAACCCGCCCAGCAGACCGACCCAGGCAAGCCATGCCGGCGACAGGCCGAACAACGCACCACCAAGGATGATCGCCGCCATGCTGCCCTGCGATATGCCGAGCAGGCCGGGATCGGCCAGACCATTGCGGGCAACCACCTGCAACAGATAACCCGAGACCGAAACCATGGCACCGCCAAGAATGGCCACGGCAATGCGCGGCCAGCGCAACCGCATGATCGAGGCGGTTTCCGGCTCCGTGGTTGTGAATGGGGCAAGCCAGTGCAGTACCTGCCCCAGGCTGATCGCGGTGGAACCGAGCTGGAGCGATATCAATGCGGCGAGAGCCAGGACAAGGCCGAGACCGAGGATAACGGCTGAAGATCTCAGCGCGATGGGCAGGTGCACGACACGGCCGATGCGGATGACGAATGCTGCTTTACGTATCGAAGGAAGCCGCATCAGGCCGCCCGCCGCCGCAAGGTGGTGAGGATGATGGCAAGGAATGCGACGCCGCCGCACAGCGCCATCACCGTTCCGACCTGCAGGAGTTGCGGGGCAAGCAGCGTGCGCGCGGCCATATCGGCCGCAATGACGATGACGGCACCGGTCAGAGCGCAAAACACCATCGTGCTCCGGCCCGTTTCACCAAGCAGAAGGCGCGCGACATGCGGCGCGATCAGCCCCACGAAACCGATCGGTCCGACAACACAGACGGCGGAGATGGCAAGCGGAATGGCGAGCGCCAATGCCCCGCCGCGCACGAAGCGTGGATCGGCGCCCAGTGTCGCGGCCTGTTCGGTGCCGAGCGTCAGCAGGTCGATCGGCCGGCATAACGCGAGCGCCATACCGATGCCCAGCAAACCGACGGGCCACAGATAGATAAGCGGCTGATAGTCGAAATTGCCGATGTCACCGACCAGCCAGCCCAGCAGTTTTCCAAACCGATCCGGATCGATCGAGATCACGAAGGTTGTGGCCGACGAAAACAATGTGGCGGTCATGGCGCCACCAAGAATGAGCGACAACGGATCCCGCGCGCCCTGGCGAACCAGACCCGCGGCGAGAAATGTTACCGCGACGGCAAAAACACCGCCCAGCAGGGCCGGCCAGAACAGCGCCGCGCCATCGAGGCCGAACGCATAGATGCCGAGCACGACAAACGTGACCGCGCCGCTATTGATGCCGAGTGTGGACGGAGAAACGAGATCGTTGCGCAACACCTTTTGCAGCAGCATGCCCGAAACGGCCAGAACCGCACCGGAATAACCGGCGACCAGCAGCCGTGTCAGCCGTTGCTTGACCACGACGACGTGCTGGTAGTTGCGCGGATCGTGGTTCAACAATGCATCCAGCACCACGCCCGGCGAGGCAAGGCGGGCGCCGGCCATCAGATGCAGGAGAGCAAGGGCGACCACCGCAACAGACAGCAAGGCAAGGCCGGAACCCGCCTTCATTTCCGTTCTCCGGCAGGCTGTCGTTTTTCGACCAATGCACTTTCCGGCAGGTGCACGACGGCGCGCCCAAAAGGCATTGCGACGGTGGAAATCCCGTAGACTTCAGCCACGTTTCCGGTGGTGAGAACATCTGCCGGAGGGCCTTCAGCCACCACTTTTCCCTTCGCCATCAGGATGATGCGGTCGGCATAAAGGCTGGCATGGGTGAGATCGTGCAGGACGGCGATCACTGCGCGGCCTGATGCCGCCTGCATGCGCGCCGTTTCCAAAAGCGCATATTGGTATCGCAGATCGAGATGGTTGGTCGGCTCGTCGAGAAGCAGAATGCCGGCATCCTGTGCCAGCGTCATTGCCATGCGGCAACGCTGCAACTGACCGCCCGAAAGTTCCCCTACGCGGCGCTCGGCAAGGTCGCAAACCTCCATGATATCCATGGCCGTCTGCACATGCCGCAGATCCTCCGGCGAACCACTGCTGAGCCAGCCCTCATGGGCAAAGCGGCCCATGCCCACCAGATCGCGCACGACCATGCCTTCCGGCGCCTCGTTGGACTGCGCCAGCATGGAAAGTTTTCGGGCGAGTTTTTTGCGCGATGTTCCCGCGAGTGGCGCGCCCTCGACCAGAACTGCGCCCTGGCTCGGCTGAAGCAAGCCCGCCATCACTTTCAAAAGCGTGCTCTTGCCACAGCCGTTCGGCCCGACCACCGCCACGAACTGACCACGGGCAAAGTCGAGCGAGATGGCGTCCAGCACGGCGCGACGGCCATAGCTGAACCCGACATCTTTCAGTGACAGGGCCAGTGCGCCCTGCCCGTTTTGCGGCGCGGCGGCAATCAAAGTCAGAACGACGCCTTGAGCGCCGCCATGAAATTGATCGGCGCGCCGGCATGGTTTTCTGTACGGCTGGCGGTGCTTTCGATATAGCGCTGGTCGGTCAGATTGCGGCCGATAAGCGAGAAATCCAGATTGTCGTTGATCTTGTAGGAAACCGACGCATCGACGCGGTAATATCCGTCGACATAGAAACTGTTGTCCAAGTCGCCGGTGCGCTTGCCGACGGCGGTCACGCCGGTGCCGAGCTTCAGGCCTTCCAATGTTCCCGTCTGGAACTCGTAGGTCGTCCACAGGCTGCCGCTCCACCGAGGTGCGCCGACCAGCCGGTTGCCGACCTGATAGTTATCATCCTTGGTAATTTCCGCATCCACATAACCAAGCGAGGCAATGACCTGCCAGCCGTCAGTGATCTCGCCGGTAATATCGAGTTCGGCGCCGCGCGACCGCTGCTCACCTGTCAATATGGAGTAATCCTCGCCGGCGACATCGACAGCGACATTGCTCTTTGTGATCTGGAAGACGGAGAATGTCGCGGAAATCCTGTCGGTGAGGTCAGCCTTGATGCCCGCCTCGATCTGCCATCCTTCCTGAGCGTCAAGCGCCGTATTTCCGACACCGAATCCATTCTGCGGCATGAAGCTGGTCGAGTAGCTCGTGTATAGCGATGTCGTGTTGGTCGGCTGATAGACGAGACCGATGCGGCCTGTCATGGCAGAGTCATTTGTTGCAGGTTCACCTGAGCCAACGCGGACACCCATTTCGCTTTCAAAGGTATCGTAGCGCAAGCCGCCGAGCAGTTTCCACTGGTCGCTGATATCGATCTGGTCCTGAAGGTATACGGAGGTTGCCACGATGTCCTGGATGTATTCCAGCGCGCCGGAGGTCGCCGGCAGCATGGGCGCACCATAGACCGGGTCATAGATGTTGATGGGAGCGACACTCGCGCGTCGACGCCAGAAATCCATCCGTGAATGCACACGCTCGACACCAGCCAGAACAGTGTGCCCGATATTGCCGGTGTCGAAGGTCATGATGCCCTCGAACTGGCCATTGAAGTTCTGCATGTCCTCGATGCGGTCGGTATAACGCCGGGTCATCAGGCTGCTGTCGTCTTCGTCCAGCCCCTCAAAATCGATGCCGGTATCGTGGGTAAGAGCAGCATCATAACGCACACTGCCTCGAAACTTCAGCCAGTCCAGCGCTTGGTGTTCGGCCGTCAGAGCGACGCGGGTCTTGTGGCTATCCACCATTGACCAACGTTCGCCGAGGAAACGTTCCGCCGGCCAATTGATCTCGTTGTCTTCCGTGACGATCAGACCTCGGTCGTAAGGCTGCTCCTGACGCGTATGATCAACGCTGAGCGAGACCTTCGTGTCCTCGTCCGGCGCCCATTCCAGCACCCCACCAATATACTGACGTTCGCTGTCGCGCCGCTCGTCGACAAATCCCTCTTCCCGCTGAGCTGCACCGGTAACACGGCCGGTCAACGTGCCATCTTCATTGAGGGCACCGCTGGCAGTGGCTTCGGCGCGACGAAAACCAAAACTGCCGACCTGGGTTTTCACTTCCGCTGTCGGAGTGGGTGTGGGGCGGCGGGTGACGAGGTTGATCAGGCCGCCGGGCTCGCCGCGACCGTAAAGAACCGAGGCAGGGCCCTTCAGCACCTCGACGCGCTCGATGCCGGCGAGATCAGGATTGACCTCTGGACGGCTGCCGGTGGCATTGAGGACCGAGCCGTCGATGGCATACGTGTTGGAGGCAAAGCCACGGGTAATATAGGTGGCGGCGCGGTTGCCGGCGGTGGAGCTTTCACGCACGTTGGACACATTTTCGAGCGCTTGCGTCAGCGACGTCGCCTGCTGGTCCTCGATCACGCTGCGCTTGACCACCTGGATGGACTGCGGCACGTCGCGCAATGGCGTATCGGTCTTGGTGCCGACGCTGCTGTCGCCGGCCACATAGCTGCGACCGGATTCGCCTTCGACAACGATGGCACCGAGCACGGTAGTGCCGTCTGCCGAAACGGCGCCGGTTACTGCCGGCGGTGCGATGATGGTGACGGTATCGTTTGCACCAAAACGGAAGGTCAGTCCGGTGCCGGACAGCAATTGCTGCAAGGCCTGCTGCTCCGACAGACGGCCGGCAACGGCCTTGCTGCGGGCATTGCCCGGCAATGTGCCATCATAAACGACGCTGAAGCCGGTCAGGGCAGAAAAGCGCACCAGAGCGGAGGCGACGTTTTGGGCGGGAATGCGAAACTCGTGGGTGCGAACCGTTTCCTGAGCCTGCGCCACAGCGACAACCGCAAACATGCTCGTCGTCGTCATCAGGGTAAAGCCAAGTCCGAGCCCGGCCAACCGGCCGCCGATTTTTTCCAACATATCCCATGCCCCTCAAGATCGTTCATTGCGGGCCTGATCAGCGCCGCTCAGTCCCCATACGATCTGGAAACACGAAAACCTGAGTTCCTAAGACAAATATTTTAAAAAAATTCTGGCGGCGAGTTGCACGATTGCCGAACAGGCGATCGCCGCCGCCGGCAGGGCTAAATTCCGGCGCCTTCGGCCACACGCGACATCGCGGTCATGGAGGGCGCCACACGTTTCGGTTTGGCAATCGAAGCGTTTCCGGGACAGTTCTCGACAAGATCCGCGATCGAATAACAGTCCAGAAAATCATGAACCGCCGTGCTGGCATCGACGAGAACGGAGACCAGAGATCTCTCCATTGTTTCAGATGCGCACGGCGCCGGCTGAAAACTGGCCGGCTGCATGGTCCTGACAATGTCGCCGAGCAGGAGTTGATCAGCATCCACTGCCAGGCTCAAACCGCCTCCCCGTCCGCGACGCGTCTCTATCCATCCAGCCCGCACCATGGCCTTCAGCACCTGCGCCGCGTGATCCTTCGTGGTGTGAGCCTCGGCGGCGGCAAACTGTGTGTCGATCAGCCTGCCGCCTCTGGCACAGGAGATGAGGATGCTGATGGCAATTTCCGTCTGGCGGGTCAGCCGCATGTAAGCTCTCCTCTTTTCAAAATTGCGCAGGCGACCTAAACGGCCGCCCCACCCAAAATTCCGCCATCCCTGACCGGTTTGCCGATCTGTATGCGCGATACTTTTTTCATCGCCTTCGGTGTCGTGCCGAACTGTTTGCGGAAGGCGGCGGCAAAGTGGCCGAGATTGGTGTATCCGACCTGGTTTGCGACCGTCGTCACCGACTGTTCACCCTTCATCAGGGCGCTGCGCGCGGCAATCATCCGGCGTTCCTTCAGATAACCGAACGGGGTGTTGTCAAAGAGCATTTTAAAGCCCTTTTTCAGCTTGAAGTCGTTGATCCCGACCTCATGCGCCAATGCGATCAGTGACGGCGGATCACTGAGATTTTCGCTCAGAATGTCGCGCGCACGCTTCAGCCGCTCCACATCCGCCGGTGTCAGCCGGCAATCGCAGTTTTCGATGCTGAGGCGTTCCAGTCCAAGCGCCACCAGTTCATAGGTCTTGCTGGTGAGGAAAAGCGAGCGCAGGGAGATGCCGACCGGTGCGGCCGACATCTGGTGCAATACCGACTGGATCGACGCGCAGGACGGGATCTCGCGATAGACCCTTTCCGAGGGATCGTTTTCGACAAACGACCGCAGCCCTTCCGGGCACAGCTCCGCAAAAACCTTGGTCATGTAGACGCGCGGCAATTCCACGAAGACCGCCGATAATTTCTCGGTGGCGGACAATATCGTGGGACCGAAGGCAAAACCTGCGGATAGCAGGCCCGCATCTCCCGCTCCGAGAACGACGCGGCCCTGCGGCACCTTGGCGGCAAGACTGACCGTGCCGGCCGCAACGAAAACCATGGTCAGCGCATGACGGCGCAATGGCAGAGGAAACTTGCAATCCTCGGCAACCTCGCCTTTGACCACCGTGAGCTTGATCCCATGATCGAGTTGCATGATTTCGGCGCTCAGGCCGTCTTCCGTCTCGTTATCAAGACCCGCGACATGAATGTCGTCAAACTGTCTGATCTGTTGTTTCATGAAACACCCGATGCTGGCTGGAAACCTTGGACAGTGACTTTCCTCTTGCATTGAAATCTGCACGCGATCAGCCGCGTGCCTGTACGGCTGCCTGATGTACGGCTGTTTGAAAGGTGTTGACGGCAACATCATCGCACGGCGCGGACTGCGGGCTTGCGCGATAAAGCCGGATGGCGAGCAACCCGGCGACCACGGCCAGCACGGCAGCGATTGCCACCATTACCGGATAGCCGGCAGCCCCTGCCACCTGAAGAGCAACCGTGCCCGACAGGAAACCCATAAAACTGTAGAGACTGTACTGGACGGTAAAATCCGTTCCCTCACTGCCGGTGGCGGTGCGGTCCATCATGATCGTCAGCATGACGGTGGCGACCGGATTGTAGATGAGGAAAACCAGCACCACGCCGGGCAGGATGACAGGCATTGTCGTTGCGCCGTAGGCCAGCGGCAATACGCTGAGAATGATGGCGGCCTGGATGAAGGCGGCGGCGACAAGGATCGGCCGGCGACCGAATTTCCGGATCAGGACGCCGGTTGCGGCGACCGCCGCAAGACCGACCAGCGACCCAACGATATTGAGTGTGAAGCCCACCGCCTCCAGAGACCAGCCGATATCGACCAGCATCGGGCTGAGCATGGCAAAGATCATGCCCACGCCGAGCGGAACGATCATCATCAACAATGCCCAGGTGCCCATGCCCGGCTCGCGCCAGATGCGCCAGATACGGGAATACGGCACGCGCTGCTGCGTGATTTTCTCTGTAGATGGTTCACGGAAAAACAGGATCTGGGCGAGGCATATGCCAACCACTGCGGCCATCAGAAGGAAGCAGCCGGCCCAGCCGATGTGGGCGTAAAGCGCAAGCGTTGCGCCGCCACCGAGCATGATGCCGACCAGGCCGCCTGCGACCTGAATACTGTTGCCGATGCCGCGATTTTCAGGCGTCAGCAGGCGGCATGTGATGGCATCCGTGGCGATATCCTGCGTGGCAGAAAACACGGTCAGGATAAGGCCGAGGATGACGAGCAGCGGAAAGTTGGCCAGACCATCGATCTGGCTGACAAGCAGCAGCATGCCGACCATTGCCGTCTGCATGGCAATCAGCCAGCCGCGATAGTGGCCGAGACGTCCGAAGGACACACGATCGACAAGCGGCGCCCAGAGGATTTTGAACACCCAGACGAAGCCCAGCAGATAAAGCGCGCCGATTTCCTCGAGCGTCTTGCCCTGCGCCCGCAGAATTGCCGGCAAGCCCATGAAGAAGAACGAGACCGGAAGGAACTGGGTCACGTACAGGCTGGCAATCAGTATCCAATGGGCTGGCTTCATGGGGTATGCTTCTCCTTGGGAGTGGCCGGCAATTCGCTGCCGGCCATTTTTCGACGGTTCGCAGCGCGATCAGAACTTGGCGGTCATGCCGATACCGATGGTGCGTCCGCGCGAGACGAGGACCGAATTGATGGAACCGGTCATGTTGGCGCCCTGCTGCTCGAGCCTTTCGCCGACCAGATTTTCACCGAACACATAGAATTCCGTCTGATCGATCGTCAGACCGATACGCGCATCGACGACGTGCTGTGCATCCAGCTCGAAATTGTTGCCGGTATCGCCGGCGCGCTTGCCAACGTAGCGATAGCCGAGATAACCGGAGAGTTCCGGGTCGCTCGACATCTGCAGGAAATCGGCAGGCCCGCGATAGGCGATGCCGAGATTGCCCGACCAGCGCGGCACGTTCGGCGTTTCGTTGCCGACGGCAGCCGCCAGTACACCATTTTCCGGAATGCCGGTGATTTCCGAATGCGTGTAGGTGACCCCACCGACAAGACTGAAGCCGTTGTCGAATTCCTTGCGGGCTTCGAGTTCGAAACCGTAGTTTTCGAGATCGAAATTCTCGATCGGGAAGGTGGTGGTCATCGGATCATAGCCGAAGATCGCCTCGTCCTTCACGTCGTTGTAGAAACCGGCCAGCGAGACGGTGGTGCCGGCATCCGGGAACTGCGCCTTCCAGCCAAGCTCATACGCCCAGATGGAGGTGTCATCGTAACCGTCTTCCGGCAGGCCGATGGCGGCGTTACCGGTGAAGCGCGGATAACCGCCCGCCTTGTTGCCGCGGCTGATGCTGCCATAGACCAGGCTATCTTCCGTCAGCTTGTAGCTGAGCGACATGCGGCCCGACAGCATATCGAAATTGCGCGAGCTGTCCTGCGCATAACTTGCGACCGTCAATGGCGAGGTACCGGTAAAGAGCGCATCGATGCCCTTGCGCTCGTGGGTGTAGCGCAGGCCACCGCCTATCTCGAATTTTTCGCCGAGCGGCTGGGCAATATCGAAGAACACGGCAGAGGAAGAGGAGGTCAGGTTGACATCGCGCGTACCGTTGATCGACGCGGACATGCTGGAGGTGCCGTAGGTGCTTTCGTTGAAGTCGTTATAGGAAAACACTCCGCCGACGACCCACTTGGTATCCGCGCCTTCCAGCGACTGCAGGCGGACTTCCTGGTAGAACTGGTTTTCCCGCTGGTCGGTGATGTTGACGTCACCGTCATAGGTATAGGCGGAGACCGGAACCGGCATGCCGTAAGCGCCGAACGTGGCGCTGTTGATGTAACCGTCCGAATTGTCGGTCCAGTTGTAGATGTCGTAATGGGTGAAGCCGGTCGTCGTCTTCAGCGCAAAGTTTTCGAATTCATGCGACACATTGAGCGTGGTGTAGGCAAGGCTGCGGCGAAATTCCGGCGTTTCCTGCCAGGCGTTTCCGTCACGCAGCAAATAGGGATAACCCGTCTCGCCGACGTAACGCTCGTAACCGAGGCTGAGCTTGACTTCGGTGGCATCGCCGGGCGTCAGCAGGAAAGTACCCTTTACCGCGCCGAGATCGAACCCGCCGATATCTTCCTGACCGGGGTGGTCGTTGGTGACATAGGCGCCGCGGCTGAGATAACGCATCGAGAAGCGCCCCATCAGCTCCTCGTTGATGGCGCCACCCAGCAGAAATTCACCCTTGCGATACCCTTCAGTACCGATTTCCGCGGTCACCTGACGGATCGTTTCGTCCGTGGGCGTGACGCTGAATACGTTGATGGCACCGCCGGTGGAATTGCGGCCGAACAAGGTGCCCTGCGGCCCGCGCAGGACCTCGACCTGGCCGACATCCAGCAGCTGGCCATTGGCCGCAAAGGCTGGCATCGGCACGCCGTCGACGATTGTCGGCGCCGTGCTGTTGTCGGGCGACAGCATGGTCGACAGCGTGCCGACACCGCGCACGATGGGCTGAACGGTACGGGGATCATCACCATAGTTCGGCATCTGCAGGCCGACGGCCTTGTTGGCGAGATCCTGGATCTCGTTCAGCCGCTCTTCCTGGATCTTTTCCTCTCCGACGACGGAAACGCTGACAGGCACGTCGATCGGATTTTCTCCGTAGCGACGGGCTTCGACGGTGACGACATCGAGCACCGTGGTGCCATCCGAAGACTGTTCCGATGCGGCAACCCGATTGACCTTGTCTTCCTCTCTCACATCCTGCGCATACACCGCACCGGCAGCCGCCATCGACAGGGAGAAAGCAACACTCGCCATCAGGCGGGTGCGCCGCGAAACCGTTTCGCAAGCCGCGGATTTCGACAGGGTACGGACCGGGGCAAGGCTCTGCGGGTCATGGTATGCGGACGACATTCGATACTCCAGTCGAACGGGCGAGCAAAGCCATTGCGGGCCGAGAGGCCCACAGTGACAATCACCAGCGGTTTGAAATCAAAGAGAGATTATTGTTTCAGTGCGGTCGCGGCCATAGGGCGGGCCTATGCGAGCGGACAGATTGCTTATGCGGGGAGCTAAATCTCTCCCCGCGCCAGATGGCCCGGAGAATAACCGAAATAGCGATGAAAGGCGGTCGAGAAATTGCTGCCATGGCGATAGCCTGTGAAATGCGCCGCCTGGCTGACCGTCCAGCCTTCCCGTTCGATGCCCTGCCGCGCCCGGTCCATGCGGACGTCATGCAGAAAGGCGAATACGGACTGGCCATAGATTTCGCGGAACTTGTTTTTCAGGCTGGAAACACTGACGCCCGCCTCGCGCGCCAGAGACGAAAGGCTGTGCTCCGTACCCGGCTCCGCCAGCATGAGTTCCCGGATGCGCGCCATGCGCATACGGTCATTTCCCTTGACGCTCGCAGCATGGTCAGGGCTGCGGCGCCCGGCCGCCTCGATCGCCCGCGCCACCAGTTCCAGCGTGTAGCTCTCCATCAGGAGGCAGCCGACCGTTCCACAAAGACCGGGATCGAAAAGCTGCCCGCACAACGCATTCATCCGCACATCGGCGGCAAAGCTCAGGATTTCGCTGCTGCGCGTGCGCGTCTCGACGAAATCGGCCAGATTGATTTCGGAGATCAGGTCGGGCCGCAACTGGATCAGCATCGACTTGCAGCGATGGCCGCAACTGTAGCGTCCGGTGGTGTGCGCATCGTCGGAAAAGCTGAAAAAGGCGGCCTCGCCGGGCTGCAGCGTCATCGTCCGGCAACCGTTGCCGGCATTGAATTCCGACGGCCGCCCCTCGAGAGACAGGACGATGCTCAGCGAGCGGGGGAAAATGGCGGAATGGTCGCTGTCGCTCAGCGCCGTCATCTGCGCCGTGCTGACATTGATACCGGTGCTGAGCCGACGGAAGCCGAGCGTGCCTTCGAAAAGCGGATTTTCCTCGTCACCGCCAGCCTTCGAGGTGAGCAGCGAATAGTCATCGCAAAACACCATGGATGCCTGTGAAAAGTCCCTTGCCGACACCGCCGAAGAGCGTGCCTGAGAATGGTCCGGCAACTGCGTCATCGCAACAACCCCATCAATGAAGACCCCACCAATGCAGACGCAACATATTGCGGACACGCGCTATGCGGCATCCGACACTGAAGCACCATGCTTTCGACGCGAACACTAAGTGATGTTTCTCAAATTGGCAACAAACATGACAAAAAAAGTCATGATTATGCAGTCCGCCGCAATTTTCTGCCTTAGAACTAGCAGATCTGCAGGTTCACGCATCCTCTTGGACGCGGCCTATCTGCCAGCATGAAGCCTGACTGCGCAGGTTCCAGAGATGCGCATACAGCCCATCGCCGGCCAACAGGTCTTCATGCCGTCCCTGTTCGGCAACGCGGCCATGATCCAGAACGACGATCTGATCGGCATTTCTGATCGTCGACAGGCGATGGGCGACAACCACAAGCGTCCTGTTTTCCACCAACCGTGCCAAGGCCAGCTGGATCGCTCGCTCGTTGGTGGGATCGACGGCGGCGGTCGCCTCGTCCAGAAGCACGATCGGTGCATCCTTCAGCATGGCGCGTGCAATCGAGATCCGTTGTCGCTCGCCGCCGGAAAGCGTGGCACCGGCCTCCCCTACGCGGCTGGAATAGCCATTCGGCAAAGCCATGATGAAATCATGCGCCTGCGCCTGACGCGCAGCGTTCTCGATTTCCCCAAGGGTAGCACCGGGCTTTCCGGCTGCGATGTTATCGGCAATCGTACCGGAAAAAAGATATACGTCCTGAAAGACGACAGCGATTTTTTCAGCCAGATTTTCGAAACGCATGTGGCGCAGATCCGCCCCGCCGATCGTGATACGGCCTTCCTCGACGTCCCAGAACCGCGACAACAGGTTCAGGAGGGTGCTTTTGCCGGAGCCGGACGGCCCGACGATTGCCGTCATCGACCGCTGCGGCACGGCAAAACTGACATCCCGCAAAACCGGCTTTCCCTGCACATATGAAAATCCGACATTCTCGAACCGGATATCGAAGCCGTCAGGCGTCGCAGGCACTGCCGGTTCCGCAAGAGGGGCGGCGTCGAAAATGCGATCGATACGGTCGAGCGCGCTTTCGGCAGAACGCGCCGTTTCCATCACGCCAGCGATCGAGAGGATCGGGAAATACAGGGATGTCATCAGGCCGAGCGCAACAACCACCGAGCCGCTTGAGACACTGCCGCCGAAATGGCGATAACCGACAAATGCCATCAGCAAGGGCAGGCCGAGCATCACGACCGCCGAAAAGCCGATCATCGGCACGGCGAGTGCGGTGATCATTCGCACCGAAATGGCATGGAAACGATCAAGCGCGCCGCGAAACCCCGTCCAGCCGTCGGCGACACGGTTGAAGGCGTGGATGACCTTCATTCCCTGCACGAATTCGATCATCCGCGTGGCGGCATCCGCCTGCATGGTGCTTCGGCTGGCGGAGAGTGCGGCGAGACGGCGGCTCGACCAGAGAAAGAACGGCCGACCGCAGGCGATGGACACCACGCTCACAAGCGCGGCCGGCCAATCCGTCACGACGAGCAGACAGAATGCGGCAAGCGGCAGGCCCAGCGCATGGGCAATGCGCGGAAATCCATCGGCAAAAAAGGCCTCAAGCATCTGGATGTCGGCCGTCACGGCGGTCACGGTCTCACCCTTGTCGCGGCACAGGTGAAAACCCATGGGCAGATGACGAAGACGTTCCAGCATGGAAAGCCGGAGATCGCCGCCGAGATGATGGCTGGCAAGCCAGCAGGTCTGCATAGACAGGATGCCGAAACCGACCTGCCCGACAAGCGACAATGTCATCAGCAGGGCGGCCTGCCAGATCATCCGAGACGAAACGGCAGGCTCTTCTGCCAAGGTCGCCAGCGCCCATAAAACGACGGCAAAGGCTGCACCGAGACAGATGGATTGCAGCAGGCGAAGGGCAAGGCCGAACAGAAGGCGACCGCGCCATCGCCCGGCAAGGGTCAGCAATCGCCTGACGGCATCGATATCGGAGCGGATGGTAACGTTTGCCGTCTGGATATCACTGCTCACGACGCCTGCTCCATCGCCGCTCGCCCCGACACAGGCCTGACGGCCGTCGTGCGCACAGCCTGCCAATCCTGCCACAATCGCCCATAAACACCCTGCGGGGACACCAGTGCCTGATGATCACCCCGTTCGACAATTCTACCACCGGACAGGATGAGGATCTGATCGGCGGTCGCGATCGTGTGAAGCCGGTGAGCGACGACGATCAGGGTTCGCCCCTTTGCTAGGGCGGCAATCGCCTTCTGGATCAGCGCCTCACTGTCGGGATCGCAGAAAGCGGTCGCCTCATCGAGAACGATGACTGGTGCATCCTTTAGGATGGCGCGGGCGATCGCGATTCTCTGACGCTCCCCACCTGACAGGTTTATGCCGGATGCCCCGATGCGCGACTGATACCCTTGCGGCAGGTCCGAAATGAAATCATCGGCCTGCGCAGCGCGCGCGGCGGCCTGTATCTCTTCCTCGCTTGCACCGGGTTTCCCGAAGCCGATATTGGCGGCAATCGTATCATCGAACAGAAACACATCCTGAAAAACGAAGGATATTTCCCGCATCAACTGTTCGCGGCCGATGTCGCGAATATCCACCCCGCCGAACAGGATACGCCCCGAGGCGATATCGCTGAAACGGGCAACGAGCGACGCCGCCGTGCTTTTGCCGGAGCCCGAAGGCCCGACCAGAGCGGTCACCGTGCCCGTGCGGGCGGTGAAGGAAAGATCATGCAATACGGCACGGCTGTCATATTCGAACGACACATTTTCGAAGCTGATATCGTGGTTTGCAAGCTGCACCTCCCTGCCCGTATCCGGTTGAGCAGCGGTGCTAAGCACCTCCTCGACAGATCTCGACGCCACGGAAATATGGGCGATGTTCTGGAAAAGATTGAAGAGTTTGGTGAGGGGCAGGCTATAGCCCGAGCCGAGGATGACGAAAAAAGCCAAGGTGGCGATATCGATTTCACCGGCCTGCAGCAAAAGCAGGCCGACCGGCAGGATGATGGTGACATTGGCGAGGACGAGCGCGCTGAAGGCGCCGCCGAGCGGCACATAGGAGCGAGCGATGTCGAGTTCTATATCGACATAGTCGCGCACGGCGCGGGAAGCGCCGGAGACGCTTTCACTGCTGCTATTGAAGATTTTCACCACCGGCATGCCCGCCACATATTCAAGCACGGCTGCATTCATGCGCTGGTTGGCCACCTGAAATGCACCGACCTTGCGGCTGGAACGCACCGTCGCCATCACGATCAGCAGAAAAGCGACCGGCGTCAGCACGATCGATGCAAACGCCATGCGCCAATCGACGACGAACAGCCAGACCGAAACCACGGCCCATGTGGTCAGCGCGCTGCTGCCTTCCGGAATGCCGTGTGCCGCAACCATTTCCAGCCGCTCCGGCTCGTCGATCACGAGCGTCTTGGCCTCACCAAGCGTCCGGTCTGAAAACCAGCCGAGCGGCAGCCGCATGAGGTGGGCGGCAATCGCCAGCCGCAAGTCGTGAATGATGCCGAATGCCGCGATATGCGCCTTCGCCACCGAAGCGGCCTGCAACCCATAACCGCCGAGAATGGCGACAACGGCCAGCCCGGAGGAGATCAGAAAACCGGAAAATGTCGCTTCTGCCGCAATGACGTCGACGACCAGACGCCAGACCAGCCACAGCGGAACAAGTTCCAGCGCGGCGGCACAGCAAGCAAGGAAAACAGACACTGCGATGGTGAGCCGCTTTTTGCCGGCATGGAGCCAAAGCAGGCGCAGGCTGGCGAAATAGTCGATTTTGGGTCCGACGGCCGTGGGACAGTTTTCATGTCCGTTTTTCTTTTCGGCATCGGCATTGCTCATCTCAGTCACTACGCACACCCGGTTCTACACGGCAACATTCCAGCCGATCGCATTGCTCGCGAGCGCCCCTGCCCGCGTTCTCCATCTGCATCCTTCTCGCCAGACAATGGGCACGGTGGGCAAGCCGCGCCTGCCGCTAAACTCCGCATTCGGCTGAATTGGCTCCTCAGCGGAGCGGTCACCAACGGATGGTTCGGTGTCTAAGGGAGAAGACAATGCCGCCATCGCCATGATGGTGCGCAGACGAGTGCCGTAATGCTGGAGGTTGCCGTGACTGCTGAACCCATCGCGATCATAGGAATGACCTGCCGCTTTCCCGATGCGCCGGATATCGCCACCTTCTGGCGCAACCTGACCGGCGACCACGAGGCAGTGCGACCGCTCGAACCTGCCGAGATGGAACGGCAGGGCATAGATCCCTCGCTTCTCGAAAACCCGGACTACGTGAATGCCGGTACGGTGGTTGCGGATGCAGACAGGTTCGATCACGCCTTTTTCGGTTATTCGCCACGCGAAGCCGAGCTGATGGACCCGCAGCACCGACTGTTTCTGGAGGAATGCCGGAAACTGATGGATATTGCCAACCTGACGCGCAGCGATCTCAAGATCGGTGCGTTTGCCGGTTGCCGCCAGAGCACATACCAGTCGCTGCTGCCGCCCATCCGCGCCGAGGAAATCACCCGCACCGACAGTTTTCAGCAGCTGATGGGCAATGACAAGGATTACCTCGTCACCCGCGCCGCCTACAAACTCAACCTGACCGGCCCGGCCATGACGGTGCAGACAGCTTGCTCCAGTTCGCTTGTTGCCGTGCATCAGGCCATCGAAAGCCTGCTGAGACGCGAATGCGACGCAGCCCTTGCCGGTGGCGTGGCGATCTCCTTCCCGCAGGGCAGCGGGTATTTTCGCCAGCAGGGCATGATCTTTTCAGAAGACGGTCATTGCCGGCCGTTCAGCGCCGAAGGCACCGGCATCGTGGCCGGCAATGGGCTGGGCCTTGTTGCGCTGAAAAGACTGGCGGAGGCGCAACGGGGCGGTGATGTCGTGCATGCCGTCATCCTCGGCTCGGCCGTCTCCAATGACGGCAGCGCCAAGATCGGTTACACCGCGCCCGGTCGTGCCGGCCAGCAGCGCGCCATCCGCGAAGCGCTATCCCGCAGCGGCGTTTCGCCGATCGAAATCGGAATGCTGGAGGCGCATGGCACCGGCACTCCCCTTGGTGATCCGGTAGAGATCGACGCAATTTCCGAAATCTATCGCGCCGCCGAGGTGAAGCCGCAGACCATTGCGATCGGTTCGGTGAAGGGCAATGTCGGACATCTCGATACCGCCGCCGGCATCGCGAGCCTGATCAAGACGGTGCTTGCGGTCAAATCCGCGGCCATTCCGACAAGCCTCCACAGCACTCCTCATAATCCGCGTATCGGCTTTCCCAATACGCCGTTTCAGCCTGCCGAAGAAACGACAGCGTGGCCGGATCGCTTCGAGCGCCGTATCGCCGCCGTCAGTTCCTTCGGTATCGGCGGCACCAATTGCCACATGATTGTCGCCGAGCCGGGCGTTTCAGAAGGCGCGACGGACCGATCGGATTGCGAAGACCATATCCTCGTCTGGTCCGCCCACAGCGAAGCAGCGCTTCAGCATGGATTGCCGGCACTTGTGCAAACGCTTGACGACAGCGGACTTGCTGCGCAATGCGCGACTGCGGCGCTGCGCCGCCAGCATTATCCTTATCGAGCCGCCGTCACTGGCCGCACTGCGGAAGAACTGAAGGCCGCAATGTCCGCCATCAAGCCGATGCGCGCATCGGCGGGCGGTCGCGTCGCATGGATGTTCAGCGGTCAGGGCAGCCAGTTCACGGCGATGGGCAAGCGGTTGCGGGACGAAAACCCGTCCTTCCGGGAGGCTTTCGATACCTGCGTTGCCGGTTTTGCTGCAAACGGCATCGAAGACCTAGATGACGTGATCAATGATCCGGCAAGGGCCGCCGACCTCGACCGCACGCTCTATACCCAGCCTGCCCTGTTTTCCTGGCATTATGCCTTCTCACAGATGCTGATCGACTGGGATCTGCGACCCGATCTCGTCTTTGGCCATTCCGTCGGCGAATTTGCCGCCGCCGTCACGGCCGGCATGCTGGCACTCCATGATGCCATAAGGCTGGTGGCGATGCGCGCTCGCCTGATGGAAAATGCAACCGAAGCCGGCGCCATGCTGGCTCTCTCGCTCCCGCAAGCGGAGCTTGAGGCGGTTTTGCAGAACCATCCGGGCATCGGCATTGCCGCCATCAACGGCCCGGATCGTTTCAGCCTCAGTGGCCGTATTGCAGAGATCGACACGCTGTCGATCGAATTGACGGAACGCAAGGTCGCGCATCGCCGGCTTGGTGTGAACCGGGCGTTTCACTCGGCAACCATGGAAGCGATCGAAATGCCGTTCAAGGCGGCATGCCCGGTTGCGGATTTCGGCGCGCCCGAATGCGACATGCTTTCTACGCTGACGGCGGACCTGCTAAATCCCGGCTCGCTTGATGCCGATTACTGGTATCGCCAGCTGCGCGAACCTGTCCGTTTCCTTGATGCCGCCCAGCGTCTTGCCGATCTCGATATCGATCAGGTGATCGAGATCGGCCCGGATGCCAGTTTCTCCAGGCTGCTGACCGCTTGCGATATCCCCGCGTCGGCGGCAGCGCTCACCGCAAAAAGCGCTGACGATCCGGCATCCGTGATCGCTGCGCTTTACCGGCTGGGGCATGAAGCACCGCTCGAAAATCACTACCGTTCGCGCAATTTCGGTCTGGCCAGCCTGCCGCCGGTCAGCCTGATGGGAACGCGCATCTGGCCGGAGACATTGCCGAAAACAGCCCGGCCGACAGAGAACAAATCGGCTCTGGAAACCCTGTTCGCTCCCCTCAGGGCACCATTCTCAGCGCGCAAAGCCGCTGTTCAATTCGGTTTCGAACGGCCACTGCCGATCACGGCAAGGCCTTTGGCCGGGACGGATCACCGCGGCTTCCTCGGGCATGGCAAGCTGGCGCTCGCATTGGCAGCCGGCGCGGTAGAGGCCGAATATCGTCCGGCCGCCGCCCCGGCATTGCCGACTGCCGCAACGACACCGCTAGCGGACTGGCTGGCGGCGGCGACCGCAGCGGGCAACACCATAGCGACAGCATGGCTTTCCGCTGACTGGCGTCAGGCCAGCGACGTCCGTGAGGTTGAGGGCCGCGTATTTCTGTCGGACGGCAGACGCTGCGTCGCCTGGCTGGACATGGGTGAGCCGGAAATCGCTGCCGAACAGATGCCGGTGCAGCTGTGGCAGTGGCGCTGGAACGAGGTGGCGCGCCTTTACCAGCAGAAACTCAGCGCATCCTCCATCGCCACGCGCGAAGAATGGCTGATCGTCGGAGACGGCGCGGTCGCCGATGAAATCGCGGCCATGGGCAGGTGGATCGGCCATAATGTCCTGCAGAGCGGCCAGCCACTCGACGGAGCGTTCAGCCAGATCATCGATTGCCGCGCGCTTGGCGATGCGACGGAATTCACTGTCGGCACAACGGCGGTAACCGCTGCGCTTAACCGCGCCCTCGGTTGGCTGCGTCATGGACTGGCGCATCCTGCGTGCCGCATCACCACGCTTGTCGCCAATGCCTGCGATCCGCAGACCGGAAATCCGGCCGGCCCGAACTGGGCCACCATGCAGCTTTGGCGCAGCCTTCGCAATGAACACCCGCATCTGCCGATGACCTGCGTGGACATTGCCGATGGCAAGGATATCGAAGCGCTGACCGGTCATCTCGATCATCTCCATGATCTTGGCACCACATTGGCATTGCGTGGCGGCAAACTTTACGAGCCGGCCATCGAGGCCGCCATCGCGCGCGAAGATCACAGCCCTATCGACTGGGGCAGCCGTCCGGCCACATTGATCGCCGGTTTCGGGGCTGTCGGGCGGGAACTCGCTTTCTGGCTGGCCAATCAGGGATGCCGGCATCTTGTCATCATCCTGCACCGCGCACCGGATGCCGCGCAGGAAGCCTGCATTGCTGAACTGAAGGCTCGCGGCACGACTGTCGACATGCTTCATGCCAGCCTGACCGATGCAGCAGATCTGCGCGCCGCCGTCACAAATCTCGGCGTGTCGATCGGGCAGGTTTTTCATACCGCCCATGCCGGGGGAAGTGCACTTCTCTCGGAAGAAACGTTGGAACGCTTTGCCACCGGCGTCACCGTGAAAATCGAAGGCAGCCTTGCTCTCTATCAGGCAGTTTCCGACCAGCCGCTGGCGCTATTTTGCCTGTTCAGCTCAGCCGCCTCGCTGCTGGCCATGCCGGGCGCGGCCTATAATGTCGCCAATGCCTGGCAGGATGCCTTTGCCCAGCACCTGCGCGATCAGGGCGTGCCGGCACTCTCGATTGCCTGGGGCCAGTTCGCCATGGACCGCCGCGCGGAAAAACTGGAACAGCTGGGCAAGACCAGCCTCAAGCCCATCCCGGCGGCAACCGGCTTTGCCATCATGAATGGTCTTCTGAAGGACGGCGTCACCGGCCTCGTACCGATCTCGGTCGATGCCGTAGCGCTTGCCGCGGCGACCGGCGGCATGCCGGCCACCCGCAGCCTGCTGCGCCCGCTTCTCGATACCCGCAATGAAGCCAGGGAAGAGGTGGAATTCGAACTCACGCTCGATGGCCTTTCCGAATCCGAACGGTCGGAAAAAATCGCCGCCTATCTGCGCGCGATCATCGGCAAGCGGCTGAAATTCGACAGCGATGCTCTCGACATCGACCGACCGCTGACCGAACAAGGCGTCGACTCACTGGTCTTCCTCGAACTCGTTCACATCATCAACGGCCGCTTCAACCTGTCACTGCCACCGACTGCCGGTTACGAGTATGGCACCATCGCCGCACTCTCCGCGCATATTGCCGGCCTCACGGAAAAAACCACCGACGACATCGATTTCTCGCGTCAGTTGGCTAAGGGCAATATCGAGATCATCGACCGGCCGGAGGAACGTTTCGAACCCTTCCCGCTGACCGATCTGCAGCAGGCCTTCTGGGTCGGCCGCAAGGGCGGCATGCGGCTCGGAGCCGTTTCCTGCCATGAATATCTGGAAATCGAACTCGACGATCTGAACGTCTCAGCCCTCGAAACCGCGTGGAACCGGCTGATCGCTCGCCACGAAATGATGCGCTGCGTGATCACGCCCGCCGGTCAGCAGCAGATCCTGAAAAAGGCACCGCACTACGAGATCACGCAACGCGATCTGACAGTACTTTGCGAACAGGAGCGTGAGGAGACCCTGAACGGGATCCGCGAGCGGATGTCCTATCAGGTGTTCGATCCGCAGGTCTGGCCGTTGTTCGAACTGACCACCAGCCATCTTCCGGGTGGCGCGACACGCATCCATCTCGACATGGATCTGCTCGTCTTCGACATCCAGAGTTTTCGCGTCGTGTTTGGCGAACTGGCAACGCTGCTGGCAAACCCGGAAGCTTCACTGCCCGACCTCTCGCTGTCTTTCCGCGACTATGTGCTGGCCGAAGATGCCGCGCGTCAGGGACCGGCATGGGACAAGGCCCGCGATTTCTGGCTGGAAAAACTCGAAACATTCCCGCTGGCGCCGGAACTGCCGCTGCGTCGCAAGCCGGAAGAGGTTGCCCGCCCGACTTTCCGCACGCTTGATCATCGGCTTTCGTCCTCCCACTGGAAGCAATTCCAGGCGAAGGCGTCCGAGTGCGGCCTGACCGCCAGTGGTGCGCTTCTGACCGCCTTCAGCCAGGTGCTTGCGACCTATAGCAAGGCGCCGGAATTCACCCTCAACGTCACCTATTTCAACCGCAAGAACGTGCATCGGCAGGTGATGGACATTTGCGGCGATTTTACCTCGCTGATGCTTCTGCCGGTCGAGGCACGCGGCCAGGAAAACTTCATCGACGCGGCCAAGCGCACCCAGAACGACCTCTGGCAGGCATTGGCCCACCGCGAATTCAACGGCATCCGCCTGATGCGAGAACTCGGCCGCCAGCGCAATGGGGGCGCCGATGGCATCGACATGCCGGTCGTTTTTACCAGCATGATCGGCATGGACTTTGACGATCCGAACCGCGCCGACTGGCCACTGACCAGTCGTCAGGTGTTTCAGATCAACCAGACGCCGCAGGTCTGGCTCGATTATCAGGCAACCGAATATGGCGGTGCGCTGGTCACCCGTTGGTTCATTGCCGACGACCTTTTTGAACCACGCATGATCGACGGCATGTTCCGCGCCTACACGGATTTCCTGCAGAAGCTGGCTGTGGATGACACGCTCTGGGGGGCGCTCGTGCCCGACATGCGCCCCGAGACGGATCGCCTTCTGGCGGCAAGCACCCAGACGATTGCGGAGCGGCCGCAAGGCGTGTTGATGCCGGATCTGCTGCAGCACTCGGCGAGTGCCATGGCCGCCAACACCGCCATCTTCAGCCCACAAGGTGATCGCACCTACGCCTCTCTGCGGACGGATGCGAACCGCCTTGCCAACCACCTGATCGCCCTCGGTCTTCAGCCATCGCAGCCGGTCGCGGTCGTCATGCCCCGCCAGCCGGATGCGGTTCTGTCGGCGCTCGCCATTCAGGCTGCCGGCGGCTGCTATGTACCCGTCAACGGCGATTACGAAAACGAGCGGCTGATCGCCATCCTGCAGGATCTTTCGCCCTTTGCCGTGCTGACCCATGGCCCGGCACCTACCCTTCCGGCAGAATTTTTGCGTATCGATCTGGCCAGTCTTTCGGTCACGGATCTGCCCGATACGACGCCGGAACAGCGCCAGACCGAAAAAGACCTCGCCTATATCATCTACACATCCGGAACGACCGGCCAGCCCAAGGGCGCCATGCTCGATCACCGCGGCCCGCTCAACACGATCTCCGCGCTGATCCGCCGACTTGGCGTCACCGAACGCGACCGCACGCTGTCGCTATCGGCCTTCCACCACGACATGTCGGTGTTCGACATCTACGCGATGATGGCAACCGGAGGCGCGATCGTGCTTCCGGATCAGGACCGCTCCAAGGATGCCATGCATTGGCTCGATCTCGTTTGCGAGCACCGGCCGACCATCATCAACGCCGTTCCGGCCTTCGTCTCCATGCTGCTCGATGCGCAGGCGCTGCGCCAGATCGATCTTCCAGCCCCGCGCCATGTGATGATGGGCGGCGACTGGATCCCGCTGGAGCTGGTGCGCCGCCTGAAAGCGTTGTGGCCGACATGCGAGATCCACAGCATCGGCGGGCCAACCGAAACCGCCATCGTCTCGGCCTACTACCACCTGAAGCAGATCGATCCGGCCTGGACAAAAATCCCTTACGGCCGTCCGCTCGAAAACCAGACATGCCGCATCCTCAACACCGCGGGGCAGGATTGCCCGATCAGTGTGGTCGGCGAAATCTGCACCGGCGGTCTGGCCATGTCGCTCGGTTATTGGGGCGACGAGGTTCGCACGGCGGAACGCTACCGCATCCACGCGTCCAGCAGCGAAAAACTGTTCCATACCGGCGACCTCGGCAGGCTGAACCCGGATGGCGAAATCGAGATCGTCGGGCGCATCGACAGCCAGCTGAAGATCAGCGGCATGCGCATCGAGCCGAGCGAGATCGAGGCCGTACTGGGCGAACATTCTCACATCGCCGATGCCGCCGTCATCTATGGCGGGTCGCCGCTGAAGCAGTTGCATGGGTACTTCACCCCTTCCAGCGACGCACCGGCGAACGGTTCGCATAGTGACGGCGACAATGGCTGGCACCGTGCGCTGACGGTGGGAGACTGGGCCTGCAACGACCTGTCGGAGGATTTCAATCTCGACGACTACGGCAGCCATTTCGACAATATGGAACAGCTCAGCACCTGGGTGATGCTGGCGACCATGCAGGCGGCGGGACATTTCTGCACTGCCGGTGATACGGCCACGACTGGCGATCTCATCGCCTCGCTGAAGGTGATCGAGAAATACAAAAAGCTGTTCGTCAGCTGGCTCGATGTGCTTGAAAGCGATGGCTATCTGCAACGGAGCGGCGCCACCTATCGCGCCACCGATCGTATTGCCCTTGCCGAACGGCTGCCATCCCTGAAGGCCCGTATCGCCGCCCGCGCCACGCAGGGTGCCGATTATGACCGCCGCATCTGGTCGCTTTACGAGCGCTGCATCGCCGAGCCGCAGGCGCTGTTGCAAGGCCGGCTCAATCCGCTGGAACTGATGTTCGAAGGTGGCCGCACCGATTTCGTCGAAAGCTGGTACCGCGAAAACCCCGTTTCGAAACATTTCAACATCGTCGCTGGCGAAACGGTGCGCGGCCTGTTCGAAGATGCCGACCCCGACCGCACGATCCGCATTCTCGAATTCGGTGCGGGTATCGGCAGCGTCACGCATGATATCCTCAAGGCCCTGCCGCACGAAAACTTCACCTACGCCTTCACCGACCTGTCGCGCTACTTCCTCGACAATGCGCAAAAGATGTTCGCTGACTGGCCGCAGATGCATTTCGGCCTGTTCGACATCAACCAGGATCCGGCCCTGCAGGGGTTTGACCTCGGTTCCTACGACCTCATCATCGGCGCCAACGTTCTGCACGATGCGGCGGACGTCAATCGCAGCAGCCGGCTGGTGCGTTCTCTTTTGAAACCATCGGGTCATCTGCTTCTCGTCGAAGGCACCCGCAATCCGCGCTTCCAGCTGGTCAGCCTCGGTTTTGTCGAGGGGCTGAGCCATTACGAGGACGAGCGGCTGGAAACCAACCTGCCTATGCTTGATGCAAGCCGCTGGCAGACGGTGCTCGGCGGCGCAGGCTTTGCCCTGCAGGCCGCCTTGCCGAAACCCGGCAATCCGGTCGAGCGCATGAACTATCACGTAATCCTCGCCCAGAATGCAGCGACAGTGACCGTGATCGACCATGCCGAACTCGATATCTGGCTGAAGGCAAAGCTACCGGATTACATGGTGCCGCAGCGCTGGCACCAGCTTTCCGCCATGCCGCTGACGCTGAACGGCAAGGTGGATCGCACACGCCTGCAACAGGCCGTCGAGCTGGAAGTGCAGCCGCCCGAGCAGAGCGAGGATCCGCTGGCCGAAGGTTTGCAGACCCGGCTTGCCGGTCTCTGGCAGGAAATTCTGGGTCAGCAAATCATCTCGGCATCGGCAAATTTCTTCGTGCTTGGCGGGGATTCACTGCTGATGACGCGGCTTTCGAGCCTGCTGCAGCATCATTTTGGCACCGCACCTGATCTCGCCTCTCTGCTGCGCAACCCACTCCTGAAGGATCAGGCCCGTCTGATTGCCGAAATCGCCGGTAAAGAGGGGGCGCTGGAAGACGACGAAGCCTTCGAAAGCGGAGTTATCTGATGGAAGCTGTAGCCCCGATGACGCTCGCCGAATTGCAGCGGCAGATGCAGGAAAACCGCATCCGCCTGTGGGTGGCGGATGGAGAACTGCGGTATGCCGCCCCGCAGGGCAAGATGACGGCAGCGCTGCGTTCCGCGCTCGGTCATCACAAGACTGTGCTGATCAGCGAGCTTTCTCGCGAAGCGGCGACAATCACCGCGCAGCCGGACGCCCGCCACCAGCCCTATCCGATGACGGATCTGCAGCAGGCCTATTGGGTCGGCGAGCATGGCGGTTATGCGCAATCCGCCATCCCCTGCTTCTTCCATCATTGCCGTTTCGAACACATTGAGCCGGACGTTGTTCAGCAGGCATTGTTTCGCCTACAGACCCGCCACGAAGTGATGACCGCGCGCTTTCTTGCGAACGGAACGCAGGTCATACCGAAGCCGGGCGATAACCCCTGCCTGTTGGCCGTCGAGGATTTTCGCGCACTTTCCGCAGACGAGGCCGAAAAGCGTCTCGAAATCCTCTGCGAAACCTATCCCGAAACACTGCCGTCACTGGAACAGGGCCCGCCGCTTGCCGCAACGCTGGTGCGGCTGGCCGGCAGCGACCGCCTTCTGATCGCTTTCCGCCTGATCGCCATCGACGGGCCTTCACTCTCGATGATTTTTCGCGATCTGCTGCGCTACCTGTTCGAGCCAGATGGCGCGCAGGAGACGCCACCGCTTCTCAGCCATCGCGATTATGTGCTGGCGCTCAAGGCGGCATCGGCGCCCGAAAGTGTGAAATATTGGGATCGTACGCTACCGGCCCTGCCGCCACCGCCGCAACTGCCACTGACCGGTCATTCGCCACGCTGGTCGAGTTTTCGCCGACTGGCCGGAAAACTGGATGGCGAACGCTGGCAAAAATTGAAGGCGCGTGCCGCCGAACATGGCGTCACCGCAAACGCCGCCATGCTGGCGCTTTACGCTGCAATGCTGCGTCCGTTTTCGGCTCAACCGGATTTCACCCTGAACGTGCTTGCCAACTACCGGCCGTTCTCGTATCCGCAGATCGGCGAGATGACCGGCAATTGCTCCAATACCTCGCTGATCGACTGCGTTGACGGCGGCAGTTTTGCCGAACAGGCGCGCCGCATTCAGGCATTGATGGCCGAACGGCTGGCCCATGCTTCGGTCAGCGGCGTCTCCTTGATCCGTCGGTTACAGCTTGCCGCAGACACCGACGCGCCGGCTGCACCCTTCGTGTTCACCAGCGGTATCAGCAGCGGTCGCCCCAGCCTGCCGGCCGAACACACCAGCCGTTTCGAACTGCTGGGCAGCCATCTGCGCACGCCGCAGGTGTGGATGGACCATCAGGTGATCGAGAACCATGAGGGGCTGATCTATTACTGGGA
This sequence comes from Neorhizobium sp. JUb45, assembly GCF_004343585.1. GTDB lineage: Bacteria > Pseudomonadota > Alphaproteobacteria > Rhizobiales > Rhizobiaceae > Neorhizobium. The sequence continues at coordinate 184,915 of NZ_SLYW01000003.1, forward strand.
TTATGTCGAACAGGTTTTCGCCGATGGCGTGCCGGAAGCAGTGTTTCAGCACTATCAAATGGCGTTGGACAGACTGGTCGAAAACCCGGCGGCATGGATAGACAGTAATCCTGCCGGCAGCGATACGACGCTTCCCCCTCTCGTCCCCGGCCATGCTCAGGACAGGGCAGAAACGCTGCCTCAGGTGTTCCTTTCCACAGCCGCCCGCACGCCGGATGCGATCGCCCTGCTTTCGAACGACGAAACGCTGACCTACGACGATTTACGCCTCCGGGCTGAGCGAATTGCTGCGACCCTCACCAATCGCGTTGCAAAACCTGGCGATATCGTCGCGATTGCCTTGCCGAAAGGTGCCGACCAGATCGCCGCCGTGATCGGCGTCAGTTTGGCCGGGCTCGTGTGGTTGCCGATCGACAGCCGCATGCCGGCCGAGCGTCGTGATGCCATTCTGCGCCATAGCGGCTGCCGCTGGCTGATTGCCGAAACGGCGAATGTACTGCCGGACGGCGTCTGCAATCTGTCGCCGCAGGTTTTTGCTGAACTGCCAAACCCGGCCTTTGCGTCCGCGTTCGCGCGTCCTACCGATCGCGCCTACATTATCTACACATCCGGTTCGACCGGCCTGCCCAAGGGCGTGGTTATCACCCATGGCGCGGCGCTTAACACCATCCGCGACATCAACCGGCGTTTCGACATCACCGCGGATGATCGCATTCTGGCGCTATCGGCGCTCAGCTTCGACCTGTCCGTCTTCGATATCTGGGGCGCGCTGGCCGCAGGCGCCGCCATCGTCGTGCCGCCCGACAGCGAGTTCCCGGATCCGGCAGCAACCCTTGCCGCCTGCGCCCGCCACGGCGTGACCGTGTGGAATTCGGTACCGGCGCTGCTCGACATGGCGCTGTCTGCGTCCACCGACGCACCGGTCAGCGCACTAAAAACGCTGCGCACGATCATGCTGAGCGGTGACTGGATTCCGCTGGCGCTTGCACAAAAGGTTCTGGTCGATTTTCCGGATGCAAAATTGTTCAGCCTCGGCGGCGCCACCGAAGCGTCGATCTGGTCGAATTTTTATCCGGTCACGGCAATCGACCCGGCGTGGAAATCGATCCCCTACGGTTTCGGGCTATCCGGCCAGCAATTGCATGTGCTTGACGCCCATGGCCGCACCTGCCCGATCGGCGTAACCGGCGAGATCCATATCGAAGGGTTTGGGCTGGCCGAAGGTTACCTCAACGACGCCGAAAAGACTGCCGCCAGCTTTGTGGTTCATGAGAGCGGTCGCCGCCTGTATCGTACTGGCGATCTTGGGCGCATGCTGCCGGATGGCGCGATCGAATTTCTGGGCCGCAAGGATTTTCAGCTCAAAATCGGCGGGCATCGTATCGAGGCAGGCGATGTGGAAGCCAACCTCACGCGGCATCCGGATATCGATCAGGCTCTGGTCTTTGCAATGCCGACGCCGGGCGGCCATCCGATATTGGTCGCCTGCTATACCGGCCGGTCGATGCCATCCTCAGAACTGGGTGCGTGGTTGGGCGAGCGTCTGCCGCGATACATGGTGCCGGATCGCATCGTTCATCTGGACACCCTGCCACTGAGCGCCAATGGCAAGCGCGACCGCAAGGCGGCAGTTGCACGTGTTGCTGCCATCCTGCCGGCTGGCGGAGACGGTAAATCCTCCGCCACCGCGATTGCGCATGACCTGGCACCGCTTGCCGATCTCTGGGCAGAGGTCACCGGGCGCAAGCCTGTCTCTCCGGAAGAGGATTTTTTCCAGAGCGGCGGCAATTCACTGCTGGCCGTGCATCTGTCGCGGGCCATTTCGAAAACGTTCGGAGTCGAGGTCGGCCTTGTCACGATTTTCCGCGCACCGACGCTGGCCGCAATGCGCCAGGCCATCGCCGCGCAGATGCCGGCCGACACTTCCTCATCACAGACCAGCGGAGCCGCTTCATGACCTGCCTCCCCTTCAAGGACACAAAGCCTCACGCGAGCATCGATCTGTTCTGCCTGACCTATGCCGGCGGCAGCTCGGCGGTCTATCGCGACTGGGATCGCCTGTTTCCATCGTGGATCTCGGTGCGACCGATCGAATATCCGGGGCGCGGCACGCGCATGGGCGAGCGGCTGGAAAACGATCCCGACCGTCTGGCGGGCGATATCGTCGAAGGATTGAAGCCGCACATGAAGCGCCCCTTTGCCATTTTCGGCCACAGCCTCGGTGCGGCACTGGGTTACCGCATGACCCTGCTGCTGCAGGAAAAAACGCCGCCGCTTGCCTTCTTCGCTTCCGGCCGACACAGCCCGGCTTGCGCGGATCCGGCGCCGCAGCGGGCGCATCTCTGCGACGACGACCTGCTGGCCGAGGTGCGCTCGCTCAACGGATCGCCCTCGGAAGTGCTGGAAAACCGCGAGTTGATGGCGCTGCTTCTGCCGATCATCCGCAACGACTTTCACATGAGCGAAGCGATCCGCGCCGAACGTGATGCGCGGCGTATCACCTGCCCCCTGCATGTCTTCGGAGGTGTTGATGACCCGGAAGTGCCACCGCGGGGCATCGCCCAGTGGCGCAACGTGTCCGCCGATGCGTTTTCGACCACGATGCTCGATGGCGACCATTTCTTCCTCCACCACGCCCAGCATGTGCAGGCGATCTCGGCGCGCATTGCGGATGTCCTGATGCCGCACGCATCCGGGCAGACCGAAACGCGACGCCGCGCCTGAAAAGAGGAGAGACCATGTCCCGCACCTTTTGCCAGATTGTCGGTTTCGGCCCCGCCTGTACGAGTTTTCTCGTCAGCGCCGACCGCAATGGCCTCCTGACTGACCTGCTGCAACGCGGCCTCGTCATTCACGAGCGGCGCCCGAGCGTCGAGCAGCTGCTGTTTTCCGGCATCAACTACGATATCCCGTCCAACTCCGACGCCAGCGATTTCCTCGACGGCATTTCGCCGGATGGCATTTTTGCGCCGGTTCTGGACAGCATGCCGGCACGCCTCATTCGTGCGCGCGGCAGCCAATCGGCGCCATTGCAACTGGTGGCCATGCTTTCGGCCGAACTGCGTCGGGTCTTTCTCACTGCAGCCGGCCGGTTTTCGAATTTCGAATTGCGGCTTGGCCAGATGGTGCGTGAAACGGTGCAGACCGGTAGCGGCTGGGTGATGCGGTTCGAGGACGGTTCCACCGTCGAAAGCCGCCTCGCCATTCTTTCTGCCGGCAGCACACCACATCTGCCGCCGGAACTTCGCCGGATCGCCGAGCAGCGCGGCATTCCGCTTCTCCATTCGGACACGGTTTTGCGGCCGGTCGATCTTGGCGATCTGCTGCCGGAAAATGCGCGGCGCATCACCGTAATCGGCGCATCGCACAGTGCGTTTTCCGTTCTGCACAAGCTGATCGAGGCGCTGCCCGGCCGCCCTCTTGACCTGACGCTGGCGCACCGCACCCCGATCCGCCGCATGCACCGTTCGGCCGACCTCGCCCGCGAAGCCGGCGAAACGTTTGATCCGGTGCGCGATGTCTGCCCGTCCAGCGGCCGGGTTTTTCGTTTCCAGGGCCTCTATACCCGCTCGAAACTGCTTTACGAGCAAATCCTCGCCGGACGTCATCCCAACATCACCCTCGCACGCTGCGCCGATGCGGACGCCGTGACCGACATCATGCGGATATCCGACGTGGTGATCGCCGCCACCGGCTACCGGCCCAATCTGCCGCTTTTCAGCGATGCAGCGGAGCGGCCGATCAGGCTTGGCCGCAATGGCAGCGCCGTCAATGTCGATGCTTCGGGCCATATCGCCGACAGTCAGGGCCGGCCGCTTGCCGGCCTGCTCGGCATCGGCCTAGGTTTCGGCCGCATGCGCTCCGACATCGGCGAGCCCTCCTATCGCGGCGCGCCCGTCGGCATCAACATTTTCCAGGGCCCGGACGGCGACGCGCTCTGTGACAGCATTCTCTCGACACTCCAACAAAAAGCAGGTGAACCTCTTGGCAAAGAGTATTCTTAAGGAATGGGCCGGGCGCTTCCGCAGCGAGGCGACCGGCGTTTCGGCAAAAACCGAATGGGCCGACCAGCTGACCCGCTCGCGCAATGCCGGGCCTCGGATGACCAACCAGACGGTGATCGATCCGAAACAGCACGGAACGGGCACGCTCGCCGTGCATGCCGGCACCTATAACGACCCGATCACCGGTGCCGTCGGCACACCCGTGTTTGCGGCCACCACCTTCCTGTTCCAGAAGGAAAGCTACGAAGCCTTCGATCAGGGCATGATCCGCGATTACCCGATCTATACCCGTTACGGAAACCCCAACCAGTGGGCCGTGCAGGAGAAGATCGCGGCGCTGGAACATGCCGAAAGCGCCATCGTGTTTTCCTCCGGCATGGCGGCGATCAGCACCACGCTTCTGGCGCTGACCAATCGCGGCGGCCATATCGTCACGGCGCGTGATCTTTACGGCGGCAGCTACAATCTGATGCGCGAGGACATGCACCAGTTCGGCCGCGAGGTGACCTTTGTCGATCCGATGGATATCGCGGCAATCGAGGCGGCTGTTCAGGACAATACCGAGGTCCTGTTCTTCGAAACGCTGACCAATCCGCTTTTGAAATTCGCACCGGTGCGCGGCCTCGCCAAGCTGGCGGCCGAGCGCAACCTGTTCCTGATCCTCGACAACACGTTCCTCTCGCCCTGCTGCCTGACGCCGATCGATGACGGCGCACATGTGGTCATCCATAGCGGCACGAAATACCTGAACGGCCATAGCGATCTGGTTGCCGGCACGGCCGCCGGCAGCCGCAAATATCTCGACATGATCTGGGCGCAGATGCTGAAGCTCGGCGGCAGCCTCAATCCGCAGGATTGCTCGGTTCTCGAGCGCGGCATGAAAACGCTGGCACTGCGTATGCGCGCGCATAACGAGAATGCGGAGGCGCTGGCCCATTGGCTGGCGGCGCATCCGGCGATTGCCCGCGTCTACCACCCGGCTTTGCCGGATTATCCTTATGCGTGGGCGGCGGAAGCGCTGACAAAGGGGAGCGGCGGCATGGTGTCCTTCGAGGTGAAGGGCGGCGACAAGGCCGGGCTGAAGCTGATGGAAGGGCTGAAACTCGTGCATGCCGCCACCAGCCTCGGCGGCGTCGAATCCCTCATCAGCATGCCCTTCAACACCAGCCATAGCAGTCTGATCGATCGGCAGCGACGTGAGGTCGGCATCAATCCCGGCCTGATGCGCCTGTCCGTCGGCATCGAGGATCTCGACGATCTCAAGGCCGATCTCGACCGGGCACTGCGCGCAATCGGAGACATCAAGCAATGAAAAACGGCATCAACGTCGCCGCCGTCAGCGAACTCGTCCACGAGATCCGCAAGGTCGCCGGCGAAGGCGAAATCTTTTACTGCGTCGATCTGGAATGGCTGGGCGGCCTGACGATGGATATTCACACACGGCCGCTGCGCTTCGGCAGCAAGCGGCTGGGGCGCGATTTCGCCTTTCGCGTCAGCCATCACGACGATCCGAGCCCGCAGGCGCCGCCGACCCCGGCCGATTATTTCACCACCGGGCTTGGTGCCTGCGTCGCCAATATTCTCGTGCAGGGCGCATCCTACAAGGGCCTGACCATCGACAGGCTGCAGGTGGAAACGGCGACAAAACGCAGCGGCGGCGCGCTGTCCGATACCGCCATCTCGGTCAATCTCGACGCAGACGGCAGCTGGCTGCAATACAAGCAGATGATGATGAACGTGGCGCGTTTTTCGCCCAATTACATCACCGTGACGCTGCCGAACAGGATCGAGGTTTCCTACCGCCACCTGCCTTCGAATTTCCGCCGTGCCAATGGCGCTGCGAATGATGCCAAGGTCAACGGCACTGCAAACCCGACGGCACAGGCCGGCTCCAATGCGCCGATCCATCTCGGCGTCGATATCGCCTGGCGCAACGCCACCCAGTTCGATGTCAGCCTGCGCGACCGCCAGTATCAGGACGAAAGCTGGAGCCTGCCCGCGCGTTTCTCGGTTGATCAACCGGCGCCGGCCGCCGGTCTCAACGAGGCGCCCAACCCGCAGGAATATCTGCTGGCGGCGGTGCTTTCCGACCTTGCCCAGCAACTGGTGATCCTGTGCGTACAGGAAGGCAAACCGCTACGCCAACTGTCCGCATCCATGCGGTGCCGGCTGGACATGCGCGGCTGCTTCAACCTGTTCGACAAGTCGGCCGTGCAGTTGCAGGACAATGTCATCGAGATTTCCGCCGTCAGCGACAATACGGAGGAAGAGATGCAGGCGTTTCTCGCCCGCGCGCAACAGTCCTCGGCCTGCTGGCAGGGTTTTGTCAACGCGACGCCGGCAAGCCTGGAACGGGTGGCCTGACGGGCCACGAAGCGACCGACAGGCAGATAGCCTCTACGCCAACAGCAAAACCGTCGCCTTCACCCGCGACGGTTTTTGCGTTCGGCTGATCCGTCATCCGCCTCACCTCCAAGCCCGAAACCGAAATTTTCATCCGTCAAGTCACTCCGCGAAAGGCACTGAATGCTCCGCGTCTGGCCGGACAGGAACAATGCTCCCGCCTAGTATGTGACATGCGCAGAAACACACGTCCGCGGCCATTTTCGCGATGCGAACATTCAGTCACACGAGCGGGGCAAAGCATGCTTTCAATTTCCCAAACCGCCCTCTCGCCGCTTCCCGTCTCCCATAAATGGCAAGGTGCAGCCACGTGAGCGCTCAGTCTTTGGAGCAACCGAGCGAGCGCATCGCCATCATTGGCCTGGCCGGACGTTTTCCCGGCGCGCCGAGTGTCGCCTCCTTCTGGGCGATGCTGGAGGATGGATTGTCGGGACTGAGCAAGCCTGCGGAAGATCATCCCGGTGTCGTCGGCGCGCGTTTTGCACTCGCCGACAAGGAATGCTTTGACGCGGAATTTTTCGGCTTTGCACCGTCGGAAGCAGCCCTGATGGACCCGCAGCAGCGGGTGTTTCTGGAAACCGCCTGGCACGCCATGGAAGATGCCGGTTACGGGAATGGGGCCAACCAGGTAACCGGTGTGTTTGCCGCCTCCGGATTTGGCGATTACGTGCTCAAACATGTCGGCCTGCGCAGCTATGCCGACAGCGCCGCCGAGCATTTCGCGATGTTGATCGGCAATGACAAGGATTTTCTGGCCTCACGCGTCGCCCATCATCTCGACCTCAAGGGTCCGGCCGTGGTGGTGCAGAGCGCCTGCTCCAGCGGACTTCTGGCCGTGCATCAGGCCATCCAGTCGTTGCTGTCAGGTGAAATAGAGATGGCGCTGGCCGGCGCCGTGTCGATCTCGATGGATATCGAGGACGGTTATCACGCAGATCCCGGCGGTCCGATGTCGCCGACCGGCCGCATCGCGCCCTTCTCGGCCGGTTCCGATGGCATTGTCGGCGGAAACGGCGTGGCGGCATTGGTGCTGAAGCGGCTGGAAGACGCCATCCGTGACGGCGATGCCGTTCAGGCCATCATCGAAGGTTCCGCCGCCAACAATGATGGCGCGGAACGCGGCAATTTCACTCAGCCGAGTGTATCCGGGCAGAAGCGGGTTTTGCGCGAGGCGTTGGCGCTCAGCGGTCTCGATCCCGCCGAGATCGGCTATATCGAAGCCCATGGCACAGGCACGCCGATCGGGGATCCGATCGAGATGGAGGCGATCCGGGCCGTCTATGGCGCGGGCAACACGCCCTGCCTGATCGGTTCGGTCAAGGCCAATGTCGGCCACCTCAATGCGGCAGCCGGGCTGGCTGGACTGATCAAGGCCATCCGGGTGGTGCAGACCGGCCGAGTGCCGGCGACGCTGAATTTCGGTGCGGCCAATCCGCTTCTGGAACTTGACGGCAGCCGGTTTGCGATCTGCGACCGGCTGACGGACCTGCCGACCGCTGCCACATATACCGCTGCCGTCAGCTCCTTCGGTTTTGGCGGAACCAACGTGCATGTCGTTCTGTCGAGTCCCACACCGGAATCCGTTGCAGCCGCCAGTGATGCGCCCGTCCTGCTGGCATGGTCGGCCCGCAGCGACGCTGATCTGGCCGTCATGGAACAGGCCCTGGCCGGTTTCTGGAGCGAAGTCGCAGACCGATCGCTTCTGGATGATGCCGGCACGCTGCTGACCGGCCGCAAAACCTTCGCCCACAAACATGCGATGGTCGCTAGCAATCGCGGTGAAGCCGCGGCCAAGCTGGCTTGCGGTAATGTCATCCACTCAAACACGGGTGAACCTTCCGAGCTTGTCTTTGTGTTTCCCGGTCAGGGAACGCAGTTCGCCGGCATGGGCAAACCGTTCTACCAGACGCTTGCGGCCTTCCGCGAGGCAATCGATCGCTGTGCGACGATCGCAACGCCGCTGATCGGTGAGGATATTCGCCCGCTGATCTTCGGCAATGACAATACGGCGCTGAAGCCGACGCTTGTGACGCAATTTTCGCTGTTTGCCACGGAATATGCGCTGGCCCGCAGCCTGATATCGGCCGGACTGAAACCGGCGGCCCTGCTGGGCCACAGTATCGGCGAATATGTTGCAGCCTGCATCGCCGGGGTGTTTTCGCTGGAAGATGCGCTCAATCTCGTTTTTGCGCGGGCACAATTGATGTCGCGGCTGCCGGAGGCGGCGATGCTGGCCGTTCCGGGCAGCCCGCAGACCATCCGGCCCTATCTGCACGACGGCCTTTCACTGGCAGTGGTCAACCGCCCGGATCGATGCGTCATTTCGGGTTCAACAGGCGATATCGAAAAGCTGGCGGCAGACCTTGCCGGCAAAGGCATTTCAAGCCGTTTGCTGGATGTTTCGCATGGGTTCCATTCGCATCTGATGGATCCGGTTTTGAGCGAATTCGCCGAAGCCTGCGCCAAAATTCGTTTTTCCACGCCGAAAATTCCGGTGCTCAGCAATACCAGCGGCAGAATTGCCGATGCGGACGACATTGCCACACCGGATTACTGGGTCAGGCACCTGCGCCAGACCGTGATGTTTGCCGACAACATGGAAAATATCGCGAAGATCTGGCCGAACGCCACCTGCCTCGAACTCGGGCCCGGCACGAGCTGCACCGGTGCGGCCAAAGCCGCCGGTTTGCGATGCCTGCCGATGCTCGTCTCCGCGGACAGCCAGACGACCGATCTTCTGACGGCGCTTGCCGCGCTCTGGGTGGAAGGCCACCCGATCGACAATGATCTGCTGATGCTCGGGCGACCGTGGCGGCGCGCATCGCTGCCGGGATATCCTTTCCGCCGCATACCGCATCTCCTGCCGGCACTGGATCGCGCAACCGAACAGGTGCCACTTCAGCCAAAAGCGCTCTCGCTGGAAAAATGGTTCCACGCGCCGACATGGCATTCCCTGCCCATGTCAGGAAAATCGGGAATATCCGAACAGAAAACTCTTCTTCTATTCCTGCCCGAGAAGAACGAGGTTTCCGACGGTTTCGACGGCAGCATCCGCATTCTTCCCGGCAATGCCTATTCTCAGGAAGCCGATGGCAACTATCGACTGCGGCCCGGCAATGCCGGTGATTTTTCTCGTCTTGCCGAAAATCTGCGCATGCGTGGCATACAATCGGCAACCTGCGTTTTCGGCTGGCTGTTTGACGAAAATGCCGTTGCAACGAGCTATGGCGACGATAGCCTCGTGCGGTTGGCGCAGACCTTGGCACCCGCCGGCCTGATCGATCACGTCATTCTCGTCACACGAACACTGGCGCCGATCATTGGCACGGAACAGCCCGATGCGGAACAGGCGCTGGCGCTCGGCGTGCTGCGGGCGATACCGTTCGAACATGAGGCGGTGAAAGCCAGCTGGCTGGATGCCGACCGTCTGCCGAACCGCAACGAGACCGACCGGATCCACATGCTGCGCACCCAGCATGCCGGCAGACACGCGCTTTCGCTTGGCCTGCGCAATGGCCGTTTCTGGCAGCGCCATATCGAACCGGTCAGCGTCGAACCGACTATCGCCGGAGATGTTATCAAGGACGGTGGCGCATATCTGATTGCCGGCGGCAACGGCAATCTTGGCCGCCATCTGGTAACACAGCTGCGTCAAAAGAACTGCAATGTCATCACACTCGGACGGTCAGCATCGACGACCGATACCGTGACGGATGGCGAAGCGGGCGGCAGCCTGACCCACATCACCGGTTCCGCAGCCGACAGATCCATACTGGAAGACCTGTCGCGCAATCTGCGGGCACAAGGCAGAATGCTCAACGGCATTTTCAACCTTGCCGGCCGCTATGTCACGCAGACGCTGGCCGACCGCACACTGGCGGAAACGGACGGCAACCGCGCCGCCAAGGTGGATGCAACGACCGCTCTTGCCGATATCTTTGCATCGCACGAGCCGGATTTCCTCGTCGCCTTTTCATCCCTTGCCGGCGAGACATCCGGTTACGGCAATTCGGATTACATGTCCGCCAATCTCTATCTCGATTTTCTGGCCGAAGCGGGTGCGCGGCCCATGCCCGTCATCAGCATAGGCTGGGATAACTGGCAGGCCGAAGGCGCTTTCCATGGTGTGCAGCAGAATGGCAAAGCGCTGTTTACCGGTGAAGACTGGCAGGCGATCGACCCCGAGCGCGGGTTTTCCGCATTGTGGCGGATCATTGCCAGCGGTCTGCCGCATGTGATCGTCACGCCGCGCGCGCTCGACCATCGTCTGTGCGAGATCAGCGATGCTGCCAATGCCCGGTTTGCTCGTAAACCCGATGCAAAGAGCAGGGTGATTGCCGCCAATGACGGTTCGCCGCTGGAGCGTTTTTCCCGGCTGTTGTTTGCGCAGACACTGGGCATGCCCGAAATCACCGCAACGGACGATTTTCTTCAGCTCGGCGGCGATTCCATTCTGGCCGTCCGGCTGCTGTCGCGCCTGCGCCGCGTTTTCCAGATCGAATTCGGCCTGCCGGATTTCCTTGCCGCACGCACGCCGGAACAACTGGCCCGCCGCCTCGAAACCTTCGACGGCACAGAACAGACGGCACTCGCCTATCTGCACATCCATGCCCTTCCCGATACCGAGCGGCAGGCGCTTTTGCGCCGGTCGGCCAGCGCCTGAGGTGAACCGCCCATGTCGATCAACACCTCGCTCAACACCCTGCCCATCTTCGATCCGGAATTGCTGAGCCGGCTTACCGGACTTGATGACGACCCCGTTTTTATTGCCGCCGATACTGACCAGCGCCATCAACCGTTTCCGCTCACCGAAATCCAGCGGGGCTATCTCATCGGCCGCGATGCCAGCCTGCCGCTGGGTGGCGCCGCCTGCCAATTCTATTACGAACTCGATTGCGAGACGCTGGATATCGATTGTTACCGGGGCGCCTGGCGCAAGGTGATGCAGCGCCATGACATGCTGCGGGTGAAAATTCTCGACGCCAGCAGCCAGCAGGTGGAACGGGATATTCCCGAACCGGCAATAGTCATTCACGATCTCACCAGCGAAGCCGACCGGGAAGAGCGGCTGACCGAGATCCGCCGGCGGCTGGCGCGCGATCTGCCGGCTGCCGACAAATGGCCGATGATCGACATAGAACTCAGCCTGATGCCGAGCGGACGCGTATTCATCCATCTGCGCTTCGATCTTCTGGTCGCCGATCAGCAGAGCATTCTCATTCTGCTTGATGAGGTTGCACGGTTTTATCGCGATCCCGGACTTCATCTGAAAGAACCCGCCCTGACATTCCGTGATTGCGTGATGACGGAACGTTCGGAAGAGGATGCATACAAGGCACGAAGCTATTGGCGTGAACGTGCTCCCGACATGCCGGATGCACCGGTCCTGCCTCTGCTGGCACCCGTCGAGGAATGTGGCGTACCGGTCTATGATCGGTTGTCAAACACAATGGCCAAGCCACAGTGGAATGACCTTAAGACAACCGCGGCACGGCTTGGCGTAACCCCCTCGGCGGTTCTGCTGTCGCTGTTTGCCGAAGCGCTATCGGCCTGGGCGGCAAAGCCGCATTTCTGCCTGAACATGACGCTGTTCAACCGCCCGCCCATTCACCCCGATGTCGACCGTGTGATCGGCGATTTCACCACCAATCTCTTGTTCGAAACCGATCTGCGCACGACCGAAAGCCGGCGCGCGCGCATCGCACGGCTGCAGGCCGCTCTCTGGAGGGACATGGAACACAGCGCCGTCGGAGGCACGGAGGTGCAGCGGCTGATGGCGACGGCGCGTGGTCATCTCGACCGTCCGTTGATGCCTGTGGTCTTCACCAGCACGCTGACCCAGAACGACGCCAAGCTGTTTACCGATGCCGCCGCCCAACCCGGAAAACCGGTGCTCGCCCTGTCGCAGACACCGCAGGTCATTCTCGACAATCAGGTGATGGAATGGGAAGGTGCGCTGGCGATCAACTGGGATATCGCCGTCAACGCGCTCGATATCCGGATCGCCCGCTCGCTGTTCGATGATTTCGTTGCTCTGGTCGAGCGTTTTGCCAGCCGGCCGGACATGCTGGATGAAACGGTTTCGGCCGTTGCCGATCCGTCCGAAGCGATGATAGCCCCGGCGATTATCGAGCATGCCGCGCGACATGAGCGTCTGGCAGACCTCTGGCTGCGAAACCTGCCGGCAGTGCTGGAAAAGCCTTCTATCGGCACATCGGATCGCAGCCTCACCCACGCGGAACTTGCCCGTCAAGTGGCAGGATTGGTGGAGCGGCTTGCAGAAGACGATATCGGGCCGGGCGCAAAAGTCGCCATCCGGCTCGCCAAGTCACCGGAACAGATTGCCGCCTGCCTTGCTGTCTCGATTGCCGGAGCGGCCTATGTGCCCATCGATACGACGCAACCTCTTGCCCGGCAAGCGCGCATCCTCGCGGATCTCAAGCCGAACGCCATTATCGGCGACGGGCTGCTTCCGCTCGAACTCGCCGAAACACCGACCGCACATGTGATCGATATCGGCCGCGTGCCGCTCGGGTCGATCGACCGCTTGCATGAAGCACCTGGCGCAGCGCCGAATGATCTGGCCTATATCATCTATACGTCCGGTTCGACCGGCAATCCGAAGGGTGTGATGGTCAGCCATGCGGCGGCGGTCAACACGATTGCCGATGTCAGCGCCCGTTTCGGCATCGGCGCCGATGACTGTGTGCTTGGCCTGTCGCAACTGCATTTCGATCTTTCGGTCTATGATATTTTTGGCGTGCTCGGCGCCGGCGGTGCGATCGTGCTGCCGGATGTGGCGGAGCAGAACAACCCCGCCCATTGGCAGGCGCTGTGCCTCCAGCATGGCGTGACGCTGTGGAACACCGTGCCGGGCCTGTTTTCGCTCTTCGTCGATTACCACGAGATCGGCACTGGCCGTGCCATGCCGCCAATCGCCACGGTGATGATGAGCGGAGACTGGATCGGCCTCGATCTTCCCGGCAGGGCGAAAAAAGTCTGGCCGCAGGCAAGGCTGTTCAGCCTTGGTGGCGCCACCGAGGCGGCGATCTGGTCGATCTACCATCCGATCGAAACCGTCGATCCGGCCCGGACCAGCATTCCCTATGGAAAGGCGCTCGGCCGCCAGCAGATTTTTGTGCTGACCGAGGACATGCACATTGCCCGACGCGGCCATACCGGCGAACTTTATATCGCCGGCGATGGGCTGGCCTTCGGATATTTCGGCGATGCCGAAAAGACGAAAGCCCATTTCCTGAAACATCCCCGCAGCAGCGTGCCGCTTTACCGCACCGGCGATCTCGGCGCCTATGACGCCGATGGCACGATCATCTTCCAGGGTCGCACCGATGCGCAGCTGAAGATCAACGGTTATCGCGTCGAACCCGGCGAAATTGCCCGTGTGCTGCAAAACCATCCGGATATCGAGGAAGCACAGGTTCTGCCGGCAGGCGACAGGAAAAACCCGCGCCTTGCAGCCTTCATTCGCAGCAGCAGCGGCATCGACCACAAGGCCATCGCGACCCATCTGCGCGCCGAACTGCCCGCCTATATGGTGCCGGCACTTTTCCATACGGTCGAAACATGGCCCTTGACGGCAAATGGCAAGCTTGACCGCAAGGCTTTGCTGGCGTTGATCGATGAGGCCGGGCAGACCAGCGCTCCGGCAACCGGGGTGAAGACAGATCAGGCACTGCAACTTGCCGTTCTCGGCATGGTCGCCGAAATCCTCAGGCAACCGTCGGTGACGATTGACGACAATCTCGTCGCACTGGGTGCCTCTTCGCTGGAGCTGATCGCACTGGCTAGCCGCATCGAGGTGCTGAGCGGCAAACGACCGCCGCTGACCGAACTGGCGCGCGCCGTAAGAATGCCGGATCTGGTGGCGCTGGTCGGCGCTCTGATGCCGGAGACGTCGAAGACGGCATCAGGTCCCAGCCTCTGGCCCGGCGAAGATGTTTTGCGCGATTACCTAGCCCGCAATCCTGCCATCAGTGATCCGGTGGCGCGGCGGCTGTTCAAGACGCGGCCGCGTTCGCTTCAAAACGGTAATGCCATCGTGCTGGACGCTCAGCCGGGGATCGACCTGCCACCGCTGGCAGACCGTCGCAGCTGGCGGGATTTCTGCGATCGTCCGCTGTCGTCGGCTGAATTGTCAGAACTGCTCAGCCCGTTGCGCCGCCATTATGCCGATGGGCAGGCACGCCGCCTTTATGCCTCCGCCGGCGGACTTTATCCGGTTGACACCTATCTGATCCTGCAGCCGCAGGCTGTCGATGGCATGGGTGCCGGTGGCTATCGCTATAATGCGGATACCCATGCGCTGATCCCCTGCGCCTCGGGCGACACCATGGTCGATATCGCCACGCTCAGCTCCGGTAACCGCGATCTGCTGGCGGCCAGCAAGGTGCTCTTCTGCTTCGTGCTGTCGCTGGACGCCATCGCGCCGCTTTATGACACGGCCAGCCTGCCCTTCGGCATGATCGAATGCGGCGCGATCTGCCAGCTGCTGGAACAGGCCTCCGCACAATTGCCGGTCGGCCTTTGCCAGATCGGCGACATGCCGCTTGCCGAACTGGGTCGCCGCCTCGGTCTGGCATCCCACCGCATATGCCTGCACACACTGGCAGCCGGCGCTTTGCATCCCACCCCGCACGCGACATGGCTTGCCACCCCAAAAACCTATGAACAGGACATGATGGAGGGCGAACTGTGAGCCTTTCCGCCCTTCTCGACGAACTCGAACAGACCGGCATCCAGCTATGGCTGGAAAACGGCCAGCTGCGTTTCCGGGCCCCGGCCGGCGCCATGACGGCACCGCTCAAGGCAAAACTGACGCAGCAGAAACAGGCCTTGCTGGATCGTCTGTCCGGCTCATCCGGCCAGCCCGCGGCAGAGGCCTCGCGTTTCGAACCTTTCCCGCAGACGCCGATCCAGCAGGCCTATCTGGTCGGGCGCACCGGCGCGCTCGATCTCGGCGGCGTTTCCGCCAACAGTTATCTCGAATTCGAATGCCCGGATCTGGATATCACCTGCGCCGATGCCTGCCTTGCCGAGGTGATTGCCCGGCACGACATGTTGCGTACCGTACTTCTGCCCGATGGCATGCAGGTGGCGATGGAAAGCGTACCGGACTATCCCGTTCCGCTCAGCGATCTGCGCGGTCTCGATGCAGCAGACCAGCAGAAACGCCTTGCCGAACTGCGCAAGGATATCAGCGAGCGGGTCCGCGACCCGTTTACATGGCCGCTATTCGAGCTGCATTGGGTGCGCACCGGCGAAAAGCTTCTGCTGCTCTCCTGCGTGGACCTGATCGCGCTCGATGCCTGGAGCAGCCAGCTGTTTCACCGTGAATGGTTTGCGCTGATCGATGGCCGGCAACTGCCGCCACCACCCGGCATCCGTTTCCGTGATTGCGTGGTCAACGAGACCAGCGAGCAGCGCAAGCAGGAGGCGTGGCAATACTGGCATCGCGAACTGCCGCTTCTGCCGCCTGCGCCCCATCTGCCAGCGTGCCGCGTGTCGGGCCAACCGGGCCGTTTCCACCGCCTTTCCGGTCATGTCGACCAAGCTCGCTGGCAGGCCCTCAAGGCCGCGTGCAAAGACCGTGGCGTAACGCCCACCAGTCTTGTCGCCGCCGTTTTTGCCAATGCGCTTTCCATCTGGAGCCGCAATGAAGACGTGACGTTGAACATGACGCTGTTCAACCGCCCTCAGCAACATGCGGACATGCGCCGGGTTCTGGGTGAATTCACCAATACGACGCTTGTCGGCTTTGCCGGCATGCAACGCCCGCTGCTGGAGCAGGTTCGGGAAACCCAGTCAGGCCTGCTGGAGCGGTTGGAAAACAGTGTCGTTTCCGGCGTCGATCTGCTGCGCGAACTGGCGCGGCTGCGCAAGGATTATTCCGGCTCGCTGATGCCGGTCGTCTTCACCAGCCTGTTGATCGGTGAGGAAGCGGAGAGCGGCGATGACCGCCGCTGGAAACAGATCGCCGGCATCAGCCAGACGCCGCAAGTAGCGCTCGATCATCAACTGTTCGAGGAAAACGGCGGTCTGTCCTTCAACTGGGATGCCGCCGAAGCCGCGCTCGATCTCGATGCCGTGAAGGCAGCGTTCGAGCGCTATGTCGAGATACTGACGGCGCTTTGCGACGATACCGGCAATTGGGACCGGCCGATCGCACGGCTTTTGCCGGAGAGCCAGCAAACCATCCGCCACGCCATCCACGCTCCACCGACCATCACCCTTGATGACAATCTCGATATTACGGCCGGTTTCTGGAACGGCCTGGGCGAGAATGCCGGGCGCGATGCGCTGCTCTGGAGCGGCGGGAGCATGTCCCATGGCGAACTCGCGGCACGCGCCACGACCCTTGCCGGGCGCCTGCGCGATACGGGTGTTCACAAGGGCGACCGCGTGTTCGTGCGGCTGCCGAAGGGACCGCTTCAGATCGTCGCCGTTCTGGCCGTTCTGCATGTGGGTGCAGTCTACGTGCCGGTGGCGCCGGACCTGCCGAACGCCCGCATGGAGGCAATGCGTGCGCAGGTGACACCCGTTGCCGAAATCGTCGAAGCCGGTCAGGTCGGCGAGGATGACCACCGCCAGATTGCCGTATCGCTGACGGATGCCATTTCGGACGTGGCTGCAACCGACAGAGTGCCGGCAAAAAGCAGCGACACCGCCTATATCATCTTCACCTCCGGTTCGACCGGCGTGCCGAAAGGCGTGGCGATGTCGCATGGCGCGGTTGCCAACACGCTGGATGACATGGCCACCCGTTTCGGCATGACAGCCGATGATCGTGTCTTTGCGCTGTCTTCGCTGAGTTTCGACCTCTCCGTCTACGACATCTTTGCACCGCTGGCGCATGGCGCCGCCGTGGTGTTTCCCGATCCGGGCCAGGAGCGCAATCCTGCTCATTGGCACGCCATGCTTGAAGCGCATCGGGTTACGATCTGGAACTCCGTGCCGATGCTGCTCGACATGGCGCTGGTCTGGTGCGCCAGCATGACGCTTGCGTTGCCCGCTTCCCTGCGGCTGTCACTGGTGAGCGGTGACTGGGTGCCGCTCGATATGCCTGCCCGCCTCACAACGTCTGCCCCTCAGACGCGTCTTGTCGCACTCGGCGGCGCGACAGAAGCGGCGATCTGGTCGAACTGGCAGGAGGCGAACAGGATCGCCCCTCATTGGAAATCGGTGCCTTACGGCAAGCCGCTGACCAACCAGTATTTTCGCGTGCTCGACCGTTATGGTTCGGACCGACCCGATCGGGTTGCCGGCCAGTTGCATATTGGTGGCCATGGACTGGCCGATGGCTACTGGGGCGATGCGGAAAGAACCTCCTCGGCCTTTATCACCATCAAGGAGAGTGGCGAACGGCTTTATCGCACCGGTGATCTCGGTTGCTTCTGGGAAGACGGCACACTCGAATTTCTCGGTCGCGATGATGGTCAGGTGAAGGTCGGCGGGCATCGTATCGAGCTTGGCGATATAACCCATGCTCTGGAAAGCCATGCCGACGTCGCCCGCGCCGTGGCGATCACGCAGGAAACGAGCGGCGGCCGCCAGATCGTCGCCCATGTCGCGACCGCCGGAAACACATCGCCGAGCGAAGAAATGTTACGCCAGCATTGCCGCTTCCTGCTGCCGGCCTACATGGTGCCGACCCGTATCGGCATTCATGCTGCCTTACCGCTCTCGGCCAATGGCAAGATCGATACCAAGGCGCTGCCGGCAATCACCGAACGCCTGTCGGTTACCACGTCACTGCGTTCCAGCCGCGTCCGCAGCGTGTTCGAGCGCATCCTCGGTCGCCGGGGCCTGCCCGCCGATATCAATTTCTTCGAACTTGGCGCCACATCGATCCGCCTCGTGGAGGCACATGCGGCGCTGCGCAACGAACTCGGCATCGATCTGCAGGTCACCGATCTTTTCATGCACACGACGATCGCCACGCTGGAGGCTCATGTCGCCAGCCTGCAAGCCGCTGACACAACCGCTTCCGGGAAGGTTCACTGATGCAGCACGCTCCCGCCAAAACAATGGTCGCAGAGACCGCGCCGACCTTCCTATCGCAGGCGGATCTTCTTGACCGCGCCCTGTTCGTATCCCCGAAGACCCGCATGCTTGCCAGCGGCATGGCGGCTTGCTGTGACCCCGCCGACGGTGACCTGCGCGCCAGCATGGATCGGTTGTTCGCGATGGCCCGAGCCGGCGGTCACCCGCCGGTCATCATAGGCGCCATTCCCTTCGACACAAATGCCGCCCCTTCGCTTTATGTGCCCAGACAGATCGAGGAGCCGTCGCTTGCCGACTGGCAGGCTTTTGGTTTTTCGCCCTCCCGTTACGCCGCACCCAAGATCACGGACATGCGGCAGACACCGTCTCCGACGGATTATCGTCGCGCCGTGGCGGAAGGCGTGCAGCGCATTGCCCGCTCGCCTCTCGAAAAGCTGGTTCTGGCCCGTCGCCTCGAAATCGAGCTCGATAACCAACCGGATGTCATCAGCCTGCTGGCGACGCTGATGAAACGGCACAGGGCGAGTTTCGTCTATTCCATCCCGCTGACAGCCGATGGAGACCGGGAAGCCGGCCTTCTGGTCGGCGCCAGCCCGGAACTTCTGGTATCGAAGCGCGGCAACCGGGTGTTCGCCAATCCGCTGGCCGGCACCATCGCCGCCGATCCCGATCCGAAGCGCAATGCCCGCAACATTGCCGACCTCATGGCATCACCCAAGGACCGGCACGAGCATGCCTTTACCAGCCGCGCCGTCGGCGAGGCACTGCGGCCTTTCTGCAGATCGATCAACGTCCCGCACGAGCCGAGCGTGCTTGCCGCAGGGCCGGTCAATCATCTGTCGACCGTTATCGAAGGCGAACTGTCCTCGACCGATACCGGCATTCTCGACCTCATGCTGGCGCTGCATCCGACACCGGCGGTTGGCGGCGTGCCGCGCGCCGAAGCTTTGGCGGCGATTGCCGATATCGAACATTTCGACCGTGGTCTTTATGCCGGCATGGTCGGCTGGTGCGATGAAAACGGCGATGGCGAATGGGCGGTGACGCTGCGCTGCGCCGAGATCCGCAACCGCAACATCCGCCTGATGGCCGGTGCCGGCATTGTCGCCGGATCCGACCCGGATGCCGAATTCCGGGAAACAGAAAACAAGTTCAAGACCATGCTTCAGGCACTCGGCCTCGATGCGAAGGCAATCTGACAGATAAGAGGAGCCGATCATGCAGCACACAAGGGCGGGCGACGACGCAGCCGACATGCCGACATGGCCGCAGGAATTTCGCGAGCGCTATATCGGCGAAGGCTTATGGCGCGACGAAACATTTGCCGGCACAATCGATCGGCTTGCCGCAGGCTATGGAAACAGGATCGCGCTGATCGACGGCGACCGCCGGCTGACCTATGCCGAACTGCAACAGCGCGTGCATGCGCTGGCCGCAGGTCTTTCCGAACGCGGTCTGGTGCGGGGCGACAAGGCCGTTGTGCAGATGCCGAACAGCATCGCCTTCGTCGAGATCACCTTTGCTCTGATGCGGCTGGGCGTCGTGCCGGTTCTGGCACTGCCGGCTCACCGCCATCTCGAAATCGGTCGTTTTCTCGAATTCGTCGAGGCACGCGCCTTCTTCATCGCCGACCGGGCGGGCGGCTTCGACTACCGGGGCCTTGCCCGCGATCTCAGGCCCGGCCTGCCGGCGCTCGAACATGTCGTCGTCGATGGCGAGGCAGAAGAATTTCTCGACCTCTCATCGTTATACAAACATGGCGGCACGGTCCCTGACGCGCCCTCACCGGATGATGTGGCCGTTTTCCAGATTTCCGGTGGCACGACGGGCGTTCCAAAGCTCATCCCGCGCCGCCATAACGAATATCTCTACAATATCCGCACGGCAGCCGAGGTCAGCGGCATGGATGGTGACACCGTCTATCTCTGCGCGCTTCCCGTCGCGCACAATTTTCCGCTGGCCTGCCCCGGCATTATCGGCACATTCATGCAGGGTGGAACGGTGGTGATGGCCCCGGATCCGGGTGCCGACACCGCCTTTGCGCTGATGGATGCCCACAAGGTGACCATTGCCGCGGTGGTGCCGCCACTTGCGCTTTTATGGATGGAAGAGGCCGAAAAGCGCAACCACCGGCCGGAAAGCCTGCAGGTGCTGCAGGTGGGGGGCGCCAAGATGAGTGCCGAACCGGCGCGACATGTCGGACCGAAACTCGGCTGTACGCTGCAGCAGGTTTTTGGCATGGCCGAAGGGCTGATCTGCTTTACCCGGCTCGATGACCCGCAAGAGGTTATCGTCAACACGCAAGGGCGACCGATGTCACCGGGCGACGAAATCCGTGTCGTCGATGCCGATGGCAATGACGTCCCAGTCGGAGAGACCGGCGAGCTTCTGACGCGAGGCCCCTACACGATCCGTGGCTACTACCGCGTGCCCGAGCATAATGCCCGCGCCTTCACGCCGGACGGTTTTTACCGGACGGGGGACATCGTGCGGCTTGCCTTTGGCGGCAATATCGTCGTGTCCGGACGCGACAAGGACCAGATCAATCGCGGCGGCGAAAAGATATCGCCGGAAGAGGTGGAAAACCTGCTCCTCGCCCACGACGATATCCATGATGTCGCGGTCGTCGGGTTACCGGATGCCATGCTCGGCGAACGCATATGCGCTTTCGCGATCAGCAGGAGCGGCCAGACGAAGGCCCTTGCCCTGACCCGACACCTGCGCAGTCGCGGCCTCGCTTCCTTCAAGATGCCGGACGATTTCGTTTTTGTCGCAAATTTCCCCGAAACCGGCATCGGCAAGATCAGCAAGAAGGAACTGCGCGAAAAACTGAAGCAACTCCATCTCGACCAGATCTCCATCAGCAAGGCCGGATAGATCATGCCCACGCCCAAGGAACTCGGAATAAAGGCACTGACGCCGGCGGATTGCCAGGATCTCGGCGATATCAGGCAGGCGATCGACACGCTCGACCATGCGGTGGTGGAAATGCTCGGCCTGCGGCTCGGCTATGTGCTCGAGGCTTCACGTTTCAAACCGGATGCCGCCGCCATTCCCGCGCCCGAACGTGTTGCCGCCATGTTGCCGGAACGGCGGCGCTGGGCCGAGGAAAACGGCCTCAACCCGGATTTCGTGGTGCCGCTGTTTGCCCAGATCATCCAGTGGTTCATCCAGCAGCAGGTGGCGTTCTGGCAGGAGCGACACGAAACAAACAGGTCGGTGGAATAGGATATGGCGGAACTTGCGCGAGCCGGACACGACCTCAGTGAGACCTACAACGCCGCGAGAGCGCGTGTCCACGCGATGGTGGCTGCAGAAATCGGCGCCGAGCCGGAAGAATTCGGTCCCGACGAAAACCTGATCGAACTGGGGCTGGCCTCGATCGCACTCATGCGCCTGCAGGCGGCCTTCGCCGCCGCTGATGCGACGATACCCTTGAGTACACTGATCTCCGAGCCGACCGTCGATGCCTGGACGGCGCTCGTCATGGAAAATCGGTTGGACGGCAGGGCCGATATCGGCTCGGCTACCGCAAAACCCGAAGCGGAAGAAGCAGCCTTTCCGCTGACGGACATCCAGCGTGCCTACTGGCTAGGCCGGGAGAACCACTTTGAACTCGGTGGCACCGCTGCCCACGGTTACATCGAAGCACGCTGCGATGATCTCGATATCGATCTGCTTGAAGACGCGCTGAATGCGACGATTGCCGCACATCCGATGCTGCGGGCGGTGATCAGCGCGGATGGCATGCAACGCGTGCTCGACGACGTGCCGCGTTTTCGGATCGACCGTACCGATCTGACCACCCATGCCGATACCGGGCGGGAGAAAGGCCTGCAGGCCATTCGCGATGTCATGGAACAGCAGGTGCTGCCGGCCGATTGCTGGCCGCTTTACCGCGTCCATGCTGCCCAAGTTTCCGAGCGCTCCCATATCCTGCATCTGAGCTTCGACATCCTTGTCTTCGATCTCAAATCACTGGAGATCTGGCTGGGCGAATGGTGGACCCGTTACAGCGATCCCGATGCCGTCATCTCCGCTCCGGTTGCCCGGTTCCGCGATCATGTCGCGGCGCTGGAGGCACGCGCACATTCTCAGGCAACGCAAGAGGCACGGCGTTACTGGCGCAAACGTGCCGCCTTGATGCCGCTTGGTCCCGCGCTGCCACTCGCCCGACCACTGGAAGCGCTCACCCCGCCGCGTTTTGCCCGGTTGCAGACCATTCTCGATCGTGATGACTGGCAAAGACTGCAGGACGCGATCCGCCAGCGCGGCCTGACGGCATCGGCCGTATTGCTGGCCGCTTACGCACGTATCCTTTCTTCGTGGAGCGACAGCAGCCGGTTCTCCCTGACGACCACCCTGTTCAACCGTCCGATGACCGGCCCGGACAGCGGCAACGTGATCGGCGACTTTACCTCGCTGACACTGGTCGAGACCGACAGCGGATCGGCGCCTGCATTTCTCGCGTTTGCGCAGCAGGTGCAGACGCAATTATGGCACGATCTCGACCACAGCGCTGTGAGCGGCGTCGAGGTTCTCGGCATGGTCGCCGGTGTTCACGGCCTGCATAACCGGGCGATCATGCCGTATGTCTTTACCAGCGCGCTCGGCACCGGCCGCAGTTATCTCGACGCCTTTTCGGGGTTCGGCGAGATCACCCGCGCTGCCGTGCAGACCCCGCAGACCCTGCTCGATCATCAGACGCTGGATCACGACGGCCGGCTGGTGCTGAACTGGGATCATGTGGAAGCGGCATACCCACCGGGCCTGATCACCGACATTGCCGACCTGCATCTGCAATTGCTGCGCACACTTGCCCGTGACGAACCTGCCTGGGATGCGCCTGACGTCACGGCATTGCCCGCCGCGCAAGCCAGCCGACATGCGGCCGTCAATGATACGGCATGGCAGGCACCGACAACCGCCGTGGCTTTGCATGAACCTTTCCAAAAGCAGGCACGGCAACGTCCCGACGCTATTGCCGTCATCGCCGATGGCCAAAGCTGGACCTATGCCGATATCGACTGCGCCAGCATGCGTCTTGCCCACCGGATCGCCGCCCGGCAGGAGAACCATGGTCTGCCGGTGAGCATACTCCTGCCCAAGGGCTGGCAGCAGATCGTGGCCGTGCTCGGCATTCTCAAGGCGGGCATGGCCTATCTCCCCATTGATCCGGCCTTGCCGACGGCGCGCATCGGGACGCTGCTGGAGGAAAGTGGCAGCAATCTCGTACTGGCTCTGCCCGACAGCGAGATCGAAAAAGTTTCCGGGCGTCAGGTCCTGCATATCGGTCGCGACCTCTTTGAACCCATGATGGAAGCGGAAGAACTGGCGCCGCTGCGGCAAGCCTGTGCCGATGATCTCGCCTATATCATCTTCACCTCCGGCTCGACCGGCAAACCCAAAGGCGTTGCAGTCCGGCATGGCGCGGCACTGAATACGGTTCTCGATATCAATGCGCGTTTTGGCGTCGGCCCTGCCGATCGATGCCTCATGGTCTCGTCTCTGAGTTTCGATCTTTCCGTCTACGACATTTTTGGCCTGCTGGCGGCAGGCGGAACGGTGGTGATACCGCCGCCTGCGGTGGCACCGGATCCGGACAACTGGCTGGACCTGATCGAAGAGCACGACATCACGCTGTGGAACAGCGCACCGGCGCTGATGCAGCTGTTCCATGACCGTCTGTCTGACCGCGAACAGCTGACCGCACTCTCGCGCCTGCGGCTGGTGATGCTGAGCGGCGACTGGTTGCCGCTGCCATTGTGCCGCTCCCTGATCGCGCTCGACAATGGACCAAAACTGGTGTCACTCGGCGGCGCCACCGAGGCGGCGATCTGGTCGATCGCTCACGAGGTCGATGCGGTCTCGCCCGCCTGGACAAGCATTCCCTATGGCCGACCGCTCGCCAACCAGACCATTCATGTTCTGGATGAAAATTTTGCCCCGCGCCCCGACCATGCCATCGGCGAAATCTTCATTGGCGGTGCTGGCCTCGCTGACGGGTATTGGCGCGACCCGCAAAAGACGGCGGAGCGTTTTGTCACGCATCCCACCAGCGGTGAACGGCTTTATCGCACCGGCGATTTCGGGCGCTGGCACCCCGATGGTTTTGTCGAGTTTCTCGGCCGCCGCGATGGTCAGGTCAAGGTCAACGGCCTGCGTGTCGAACTGGGCGAGATCGAGACGGCGATCGCAAACGATCCGTCCATTCGACAGGTCAGCGTCGTGGCCGCCGGCACGGCCGGCAAGGGAAACCGGCTCGTCGCCTTCCTGACGCTCGATGAACAGGGTGCCTATGACGAAGCCGTGCTGCGCCGATATCTCGACGACAGGCTGCCGGCCGCGATGATCCCCGCCACGTTCGTTATCCTCGACCATTTGCCGCTTTCCATCAACGGCAAGGTCGACCGCAAGGCTCTGGAAAAACAGGCACAGGAACTGGCCGAGCCGGCGCAGAGCAAACCGACATTGCCTGCGTCGCAACTTGAAAACCGCATCCGCGACATTTGGCAGAACCTGTTGGAACATCCGGTGGAATCCACCGCCACGAGCTTTTTCCAGGCGGGCGGCAATTCGCTGCTGGCAACCCGGCTGGCGGGAAGGCTGTCGCAGGCTTTCGAAAAACCGATCTCGGTGATCCGCGTGTTCGAACATCCCACCATTGCCGGACAGGCCGCTTTTCTTGCCGCGGATGGCGAACAGGAACCGGCGGTCGCAGAGCCGACACCAACACGCATTCGTCGTTTCCGCGACCGTCCGCGTGCATATGAAGGAGACAGACGATGAGCCATCCCGGCGGTTTCATCCATACCGCAAGCCTCGCCGTTGTCATGGCCGTCACCGGCATGGGCACTTTGGCCATGGCACAGGAGCAGCCAGCCGTCGTCGCGTCAAAACTGCCGGCGATCGTCGTCACCGACGTGATCGAGCGTGCCCTCACCGATCGCGTTCTGGCCAGCGGCACGATCCGCCCTGTGGACGAGGTTCTGGTTCAGCCACTCGTCGATGGCCTGCCGATCAAGGTTATCCATGCCGATATCGGCGACCGCATCACGGCCGGGACCATACTGGCGACGCTCGATGGCGATGCGCTGGTTTTGCAGCAAAGCCAGTATCAGGCCAACAAGGCCAAGGCCGAGGCGGCTCTTGCGCAGGCGCGGGCGCAGGTTGTGGAGGCGCAGGCAAGCTACGACGACACCATTCGCCAGCGCGACCGTACCAAAAGACTTGGTCAAAGCGGCACAAGCTCGGTTTCGCAGATGGAACAGGCGACAGCACAGGCCGACGTTGCCGACGCCAAGCTGAAGGCGGCCGCACAGGCCGTTATCGTCGCCGAGGCGGAAATCAGGGTTGTCGATGCCCAGCTTGCAGATATCGAGCTGAAACTTGGTCGCACGGACGTGCGCTCGCCGGTGTCCGGTATCATATCGATAAGGAACGCAAAGGTCGGCGCGATCGCCGCCGGCAGTGGCGATCCGCTGTTCAACATCATCCGCAACGGCGCCATCGAACTGGTCGCAGATCTGCCGGAAGCCGACATCGGCAAGATCAGGCGTGATCAGAAAGCCACGATCCGCGTGGCCGGCAACCGCACCGGCATAGACGGCGTCGTGCGCCTCGTCTCGCCGACGGTCGATGCCTCGACCCGTCTCGGCGCCGTCCATATCGTCGTCGATGCAATAAGCGCCGCCCGATCCGGCATGTTCGCCAGCGCCGAAATCATCGTTTCGCAGGCCAATGTTCTGGCATTGCCGCAATCGGCCGTCACCACAGGCCGAGACGGCCCGACCGTCCGCAAGATTGCTCAGACGAATGGAGACAATGTCGTCCGGCAGGTCTCCGTCGCAATCGGCGTTCAGGATTCCGGTTTTGTCGAGATCGTCAGCGGGCTTGTCAAAGGCGAAAGCGTCGTGGCCAAGGCCGGCGCCTTCGTGCGCGATGGTGATCATATTGCGCCCGTAAACGCGCCGGATCACACGCAATCGGCGCAGCCTACGAACTGAAGGTTTTTCGAATGAATTTTTCCGCCTGGTCGATCCGCAACCCGATCGCGCCGATCCTTGGTTTTGCGCTGCTGATGTTCGTCGGCATCCAGTCCTTTTATGCGCTGCCGATCACCCGCTTCCCGAACGTGGATGTGCCGGTCGTTTCGATCGTGGTCAACCAGAGTGGTGCATCGCCGGCGGAGCTGGAAATGCAGGTGACCAAGGAGGTCGAGGACGCGGTCGCGGCCATTAGCGGAATCGACGAGATCCACTCGACCGTGGTCGACGGGCAGTCGACGACCAATATTCTCTTCAGGTTCGAAAAGCCGACCAACGAAGCCGTTCAGGACACCAAGGATGCCATCGACCGCATCCGCAGCGACCTTCCCGCCGATGTCGAAGAACCCGTCGTCTCCAAGGTCGATGTCGAGGGTCAGGCGATCCAGACCTTTGCCGTCTCCTCCCCCAACATGACGCTGGAAGAGATTTCATGGTTCGTCGATGATACCGTCAAACGCGCCCTGCAGGGTCAGGCTGGCGTCGGCCGTATCGACCGTTACGGCGGCTCCGACCGCGAGGTCCAGGTCATGCTCGAACCCGGTCGGCTCGATGCCTATGGCATTACCGCATCCGAAGTGAACGAGCAGCTGCGCGGCACCAATGTCGATCTCGGTTCCGGCCGCGGCCAGATCGGCGGCAATGAGCAGGCGATCCGCACGCTCGGTGATGCACGCAGTGTCGCGGAACTGAGCAATACCACCATCACCCTGCCGACCGGCAATTTCGTCAAACTCTCGCAGCTCGGCCGTGTCACCGATGCCTATGAGGAGCAGAAATCCTTCTCGCGCTTCAACGGCAATCCGGCCGTCACCTTTGCCGTCTTCCGCGCCAAGGGCGCCAGCGAAGTCTCCGTGGCCGAAACCGTCGCGAAAAGTCTCGATCAGGTGCGCGCTGCCCATCCGGATGTCGCCATCGAGATGGTCGATGACTCCGTCTACTTCACATACGGCAATTACGAATCCGCACTGCACACGCTGGTCGAAGGTTCGATCCTTGCCGTCATCGTGGTGTTCCTGTTCCTGCGTAACTGGCGTGCGACGCTGATCGCAGCCGTCGCCCTGCCCTTGTCGGCCGTGCCGACCTTCTGGATCATGGACGTGATGGGCTTTTCGCTCAATCTCGTCAGTTTCCTAGCGCTGACGCTGGCAACCGGCATTCTGGTGGATGACGCGATCGTCGAGATCGAAAACATTGCCCGCCATATCAAGATGGGCAAGACGCCGTATCGGGCAGCGCTGGAAGCTGCGGATGAAATCGGCCTCGCCGTCATCGCTACCAGTTTTACCATCATCGCCGTCTTCGTGCCGGTGTCGTTCATGCCGGGCATTCCGGGCCAGTATTTCATCCAGTTCGGCCTGACGGTTGCGTTTTCGGTGTTCTTCTCGCTGATGGTGGCGCGGCTGATCACGCCTCTCATGGCCGCCTATCTGATGCGGGCAGAAGACGCGATGGATGACCATCACGACAATGATGGCCGGCTGATGCGGGCATATTCGAAGGTCGTCTCCGGCACGACACACAAATGGTACTGGCGTTATGCGACGCTGCTCGGCGCGATCGGTTTCCTGTTCGCATCCATGGCGCTCCTCTCGCAGGTCCCCGGCAGTTTCATGCCGCCGGAAGATTCGTCGCGCGTCGTCCTCTCCGTCGAACTTCCCCCAAGCGCCACGCTGGAGGAAACGGACCTCACCACCAGCGAGGTCTTCCGAACCATCCGTGACATAAACGGCGTCGACAGCGTGTTCGTGTTGGGCGGCGCGTCGCCCAAGGGTGATCTGGAACTGCGCCGTGCCACCATCCGCGTCATCCTCGGCAACATGGATCACTCGCTTTGGAAGACGATCGTCAATAAGGGGCTTGGCAACATCCCGCTGCTGGGTGCCTATTTGCCGAAGGTCGAAGACCATGGCCGCACACGGCCGCAATGGGATATCGAGAAGGAGCTGTTTGAAAAAATACGCGCCATTCCGGATGTCCGCATTTCGAAAGTGAATGACCGGGCCGAGCGCGAGCTGACCTTCAACTTTCTCTCCGATGACAACGACAAGCTGAATGAGGCCGTCGCCATTCTGGAAAACAACCTTCGCGCCTCGGCGATCCTCGCAAATGTATCGTCCGAAGGGGCGCTTCCCCGCCCGGAACTGCAGATCCGTCCGCGCAAGGATGAAGCCGCCCGCCTCGGCGTCACCCCACAGCAGATTGCCCAGACCGTGCGCGTCGCCACGATCGGGGATATTGATGCGGCACTGACAAAGATCTCGCTCGATGACCGGCAGATCCCCATCCGTGTCCAGACCTCGCTTGACGCTCGTCGTGATCTCGCGCGGCTCCGATCGCTGAAAGTGAAAACCACATCGGGCGCCACCGTACCGCTCTCCAGCGTCGCCGATATCGATTACGCCGAAGGTCCAAGCTCGATCAAACGTTACGATCGCCATCGGGTTGTGTCGATCGGCTCGGATGTGCCGCAGGGTACGGCGCTGGAAACCTCGACCGCCGAGTTCAAACGGATCGTCAATGAGACCACCTTGCCGCAGGGCGTAGGTCTGGTGGAAAGCGGAGACGCAAAAGTTCAGGCGGAGATGCAGGCGGGTTTCGGCAATGCCATGCTGCTCGGGCTGCTGCTGGTTCTGGTCGTCCTGATCCTTCTCTTCAAGGACGTGATCCAGCCTTTCACCATCCTCTTCTCGCTGCCGCTTGCCATCGGCGGCGTCGCGGTGGCGCTGATCATCACCCAGAACGCGCTGTCCATGCCAGTGCTGATCGGCATTCTCATGCTGATGGGTATCGTCACCAAGAACGCCATCCTGCTGGTCGATTTCGCCATAGAGATGAAACATGCGGGCATGGCACGTGTCGATGCCATGGTGGAGGCCGGACGCAAACGCGCCCGCCCAATCATCATGACCTCGATCGCCATGTCTGCCGGCATGCTGCCATCCGCGCTCGGCGTCGGTGAAGGCGGCTCGTTCCGTGCACCGATGGCGATTGCGGTGATCGGTGGCATCATCGTCTCGACCGTGCTTTCCCTGCTGGTCGTGCCGGCCTTCTTCCTGATCATGGACGACCTGTCACGCCTGCTCGCGCGTCTGTTCGGCCGATTGGTCGGGAAGAAGGACGAGGAAGAACTGCCGATGACGAAAGAGGCGCTCAGCAAGGCGTCGCGGCAACACACGGAAGCACTTGCTGCATTGGAAAAACGTATCGCCACGGCAGACACCAATAGGCAAATCGCCGCCGAGTGACATCCGCGACGGTTTGGCAGATCACGATTGCTTCGGAGCGATTTCAGTCTGACGGTCAACCCTTAGGGCGATGATCAAGAAACTCCAAGTGGTGGTCGTTTTCATCGACCTATGCCGAACGCAATCGCGAGCTGCCCGTTTAGGGGAGCAGCTCGCACGTTGTCCTTTCGGCAATTCAATTGAAGGCGCCAAAGCTTAGTGAGCATGCCACGGCGTTGGGGAGTATCCTTCGACCATCGAGGCCAGACGCCCGTCTCCCAGCTGACGTTTGCGCACGAGCACGCTCATGACACGTGCCGCGGTCGAAAAGGTCATTTCATCGAGGGGCCCCTCGCCCTGCCAGGGCTTGGAGAGTTGCTCGGTAACACCGCCCACGACATTGGCAGGCACGACATCCGTGCAGCCGCGCAATGCGCCGAAAATTTCGGATATGGGGATTGTTTCAAGCCCGACAGAAAGAGCCGGTTCGGGGTCTCCAATCTGCCAGTCTTCAAATGCTTCGAGTGAGTCGCGAAAATACTGCTGCAGGGTGATCGGCGCGTGACCATGTTCAAGCGCGGGAAGGATATGAGCCATCAGCTTTCTCCGTGTCTGCTTGTGGGGTAAGTCGACCAATCCAGTCGTTTTACACGTCTATGACCTCGCCGTGAAGCCCTTTTGACACGCAAGGATTGCACCGACCCGCGATAGCATCGAATCCGCAGCACTCCCCTTCGGGTAAAAAGCGCCAAAAAACAGCCGATTATTGAAGGTTTATTCCTTTCAACCCAAGCGCCGGCAT
Source organism: Neorhizobium sp. JUb45 (assembly GCF_004343585.1). Classification (GTDB taxonomy): domain Bacteria; phylum Pseudomonadota; class Alphaproteobacteria; order Rhizobiales; family Rhizobiaceae; genus Neorhizobium. The sequence goes on from NZ_SLYW01000003.1 coordinate 215,417, forward strand.
GGCTCAATAGCCGCTTAATTTCAGGAGGCTTTGATGAGCAATGTCGTTGGCTTGACCACAAAGCTCAGGGCGGTTGCGCCCTATATCGCAAGTGAGGACCAGGCGATCGAAGTCGCAACCACGCTGGCAAAGCGGGTTCGCGAGGGTTCGAGCAATCGCGACCGTCAGCGCATCCTGCCCCATCATGAAATGGAGCTTGTTTCGCAATCCGGGCTGCTCGGCGTTACCGTTCCCGCAGAATATGGCGGCGCCGACATTTCGAACCCGTTTCTGGCGGAAGTGATCGCCATCCTCTCGGAAGCGGATAGCTCGGTCGGCCAGATTCCGCAGAACCATTTTTATATTCTGGACGTGCTGCGGCTTGCCGGAAGCGAGGAGCAGAAGCGATATTTCTTCTCACGCGCACTGGCGGGTGACCATTTCGCCAATGCGTTGGCGGAAAAAAACGTGAAGGCGGCGGGCGACATCGAAACGCGCCTCTCACCGGACGGCGCCGGCTATCGGATATCCGGCCGGAAATATTATTCCACCGGCGCGCTGTTTGCGGACTGGATCGCCATATTCGCGCTCGACGAGCATGACCGGCTGGTGATGGCAATCGTGGCACGGGAAAGCGATGGCTTGTCGATCGTCGATGACTGGTCAGGTTTCGGGCAACGCACCACCGCCAGCGGCACGGTCAACATCGACAATGTCTATGTTTCGGCGGATGCCGTCATCCAGCAACACCTCGCATTCGAGCATCAAACACCGCTCGGCGCTTTCGGCCAGTTGCTGCATGCCGCAGTCGATCTGGGCATTGCACGCGGCGCCTTTGCCGACATGGTGGAGTTCGTGCGTACCAAGGCGCGCGGTAACATCAATCTTGGCATCGATGCCGTCAGTGCCGATCCGCTGGCGGTGGCGCGTGCAGGCTCGATCGCGGTAAAGATCGAGGCCGCGTCGGCTGTTCTGGATCGCGCCGGCCGGAAGATAGACACGGCACAGGTCAGCCCATCTCTGGAAGCCAGTACCGAAGCCTCGATATCCGTGGCGGCGGCGAAAATCCTGACGACCGAGGCAGCATTGGACGCGACCAACGCGCTGTTCGAGCTGGCGGGCACATCATCAACCGACGAGGTTTTCAACTTCGATCGCCACTGGCGCAACGCGCGGACACATACCGTGCATGATCCGGTGCGCTGGAAACATCACGCCATCGGCGATTTCCACCTCAACGGCAAGCTGCCCAAGCCGAACGGGCAATTCTGATCAGCGCGTAACCTGTTCGATCAAATTCGAGGACCGCTTGGCGACCATTTGCTCCAGTGTCATCGTGTCGAGCACGGCGGAAATGGCATCCCTGACTTCCATCATGGAATGCCGGACCTGACAGTGATCCGGCTCGTTGCAATCGTCGCAGGGTTCGAAAGCCGTCTTGCTGGCACAACGGATCGGAGCGAGCGGCCCGTCGAGAATACGCACCGCCTGGCCGATGGAAATTTCCGAGGCTGACCTGGACAATGCATAACCGCCGCCCGGCCCCTTCTTGGAGCGCAGAATTCCACCCTTGCGCAGTTCAAGCAGGATCGCATCCAGGAACTTCTTGGAAATGTTGTTCTGCTGGGCGATATCGCTCACGAAGGCGGTTTTACCGGGTTCAAGCTGGGCCAGATGCACCAGCGCCTTCAGCCCGTATTTCCCTTTTTTGGTCAGCATGGATGCTCGACAATCCGATCACTTTTCCGGCTTCATTGCCGGGTGTTACGCCAGCGATAGCGAAATCGTCGAAAGCCTTCAATCATCCGACTCGGCAAAAAGACGAGAGTTTATGAGGGAAAACTCTTGCATCGGCAGTCGGCCATCGCAGAGCACCTTACTTGAAATGAGATGTACATTCCTAAATTATAGGGAATACCGATATCATATTTCCAAATACCGGCACCAAGAATGGAATTTTAGATTTATCTTTCGATCTCCACGTCATCTTTGTTGAAAACGGCAAGGAGAAAGTATAGTTATTTCATAGAATAAAACTTCAAGGAGACACACATGATCGATAGCCCACAAAAGCGCACTTTCTTGCGTCCATCCTCCTTGGCCGTTCTTCACTCCGTTGTTGCCACTCCAATGCCTCGCGAATGCCAGGCGCCACCGGCGCAGATCATCCAGCAGGACACACGGAACAGAGCCCATACGGGCGGAGTGAGCACCATGAGCAGACAAGTTATTGAACACGCGGGACTTCCAGTCGGCATTGCAGTCCATCAGGACGACGCTTACCGCTTTATTGCGGTGAAGTACCACGTCATAGACCTCGACGAACGGCGGTTCGCCAACCTGAGCGATCTCAGAGCCGCCATTCGCGATCACGTCATTCAAAATAGCAGCGCGCTGGCAGCATGACCGATATCGATTTTGAAAACTCCCGGCGGCCATCGCGCACCAGGGAATTATTGAACGGAACCGCATCCGAGCACCGCCGCACGCGGGGCAGTTCGGCACGCAATCTTTTCTGCGTGAGTTCGCTCAGCCTGATCGCGATCGGTATTTTTCTGATGATCGTTGGCGCAGTCTGCCAAAGCACATCCGCTCTGCCGGAGTGGACCGGCATTGCGCCGCTCACGGCCGGATTGGTGATCCTGATCTTCCTGACCGGACGACATAGCTGAACATGATGGTGCGGCAGGCAGGATAAACCCTGCCTGCCGACAAGCCATTTATGTCACTCGTCAGGACGGCTCGCTCTCCGTTTTGCGCGCCAGAACATTCCCAACGACAATGACCAGCAGACCGGCTATGCCAAGGCATGCGGCAAGGAAGAACATCGGCACGATGGCGCTTCCCGTGGCATCATTGATCCACGGCACGGCATTCTGGGCAATGAAACCACCAAGATTGCCCACCGAGTTGATGGCGGCGATGCCCGCTGCCGCTCCTGCCCCTTTCAGGAACCGTGACGGCAGGCTCCAGAAGACCGGTTGTCCGGCAAAGATGCCGGCCGCGGCGATGCACAGGAAGACGAACTGTATGATCGGGGAGGTGAAGACCGCCGACAATGCCAGCGCGATGGCACCGATAAAGGCTGGACCAACAATATAAGGCGTCTTCTTCTCGGTCCTGTCGGCAGCGGCTGGCACGAACCAGAGCGCGATGGCGACGATCACCCACGGGATGATGTTGATGAAGCCATTGGTGGTGTTCGACACGCCAAAACCCTTGACGATCGTCGGCAGCCAGTAGCTGAGACCATAGGCTGCCAGAGGAAATCCGATAAAGCACAGCGCCATCAGCAGCACACGCGGGTTGATCAGCGCCTTGAAACCATCGTCGGCCTCGCCATCCATGCCCTGATTTTCGCGGGCGAGGCGATCTTTCAGCCAGCGTTTTTCATCGTCACTCAGGAACTTTGCCTTTTCCGGTGTGTCGTCGAGATAACAGAACGTCACGACACCGGCGATAACGGCGGGCACGCCGGTTGCCAGGAACACCCATTCCCAACCGGCCAGCCCAAGAAAACCATCCAGATCCAGCAGAAAGCCACCGAGCGGCGCGCCGACAGCATTGGCAAGGGCACTGAAAATCATGAAGAGGCCGACCATGCGGCCACGGTAATCCTTCGGGAACCAGAGCGTGAGGAGATAAAGGACGCCCGGAAAGAACCCAGCTTCCGCCACACCAAGCAGGAAGCGAAGGATGTAGAACATCGTCATGTTCTGGGTAAACGCAAGGCCGATCGTCACCAGCCCCCAGGAGACGAGGATGCGGGTAAACCAGACGCGCGCGCCAAAACGGGTGAGAAACAGATTGGCCGGCACTTCGAAAATGAAATAACCGACGAAAAACAGCGAGGCACCCAGGCCGTAAGCGTATTCGCTCATGCCCAGTGCATCGACCATGTCGAGTTTGGCATAACTGACATTCTGCCGGTCAATATATGCAATGAGATAGAGAATGCCCAGGAACGGCATGAGCCGCCAGGTGATCTTTTTGATAAGTGCCTGTTCTGAAACCATGCATCTCCTCCAATGCAACAACGCCCCCTCAACACCACCTAGTGTGCAGCAGGGGACTGGCAAGTGGAGGTCGCATGCCATCAGCGAAGTAAGGGCGGTTCAGCCTTCGTCGCGGTCACCATCATCATCGTCGCGAAACTTTCGCTTATAGGGAAGCGTCAGGATCGCCGAAGCAGCGGCTGCCGCAGCGAACAGCGACGCAAACGGCACCATGACAAGCATCAACGGCAAAACAGGATTGGACGCCCGTCTGAGCAGGCCCAGCAAACCGCCGATATCGAGTAGCAGCAGCGACGCGCCGACAAATATGCCGATCAGCGCGCCACCCAGAGCGTTCAGCGCCATCAGGCGCAACATATCCTGATGATCACGCCGTGCCGCTTCGGGGCTCATGCGCGGCTTGCGACTGTTGAGCAGAATGAAATCGCGTTTGCGCTGCCGGCCCGCCCACCGTTTGATCGGCTTGAGCGGATCGGTCAGCCTTGCCATTTCGACGATCGGTACAAGCATCACGTTTCCTCCGCAGCCTGTCGATCGTCAAAAAATATCAGATTTCGAAGAAGTTCTCGAACGATTCCGGAAAGCTCTTGCGCGCCACTCGCTCATCGATCCTCAGCAGGGCCTGATAAGAAAGCGGATCGAAATCCTTTTCCACCGGCACGACTTCACGGCCCAGAAGAAGGTTGAGACGCGCGGCATCGAGATTGCCGCGCTCAAAGGGTTCGGCCCCAAAATGATGCCAAAGCGCATGGAGAAATGCACCGTCGACGCGGTGTTCAGCCATGCCCGGGCGTTTGCGCCGAGGGATCACCTTCAACGGCGTCACACCCTTGGGATTGGCGCGACGGATCGTGAACTGGATCCCGGTGCTTGGCATCCCGCCCGGAAAACCGCGATGTTTGGTCATTTCGGGCAGGTTTGCCATCTGTCTCAGTCCTTTAAGCGTTGGCGACCTTGTCGGCCGTCTTTGTGTCGAAATCGGAAGCGTCGTGACGCTCGCGCAGCTGTTCGGATGGCTCACCGGATGTCCGGTTGACCATACGGCCACGCTTCACTGCAGGCCGTGCGAAAATCTCCGCCGTCCAGCGTTGCAGGTGCTTGTAACTCTGAACTTCGAGAAAGTCACCGGCATCGCCATAGGCCTGGCCAAGCGCGAGATTGCCGTACCACGGCCAGATCGCCATGTCCGCAATCGAATATTCCTTGCCGGCCATGAACTGGTTATCGGCGAGGTGACGATCGAGCACATCGAGCTGACGCTTGGTTTCCATGGCGTAGCGATCGATCGCATATTTGATCTTGACCGGCGCATAGGCGTAAAAATGGCCAAAACCACCGCCCACAAAGGGAGCCGAGCCCATCTGCCAGAACAGCCAGTTCATGGCTTCGGTGCGGCCCCGCAGATCGGTCGGCAGGAAGGCACCGAATTTTTCCGCCAGATAGACGAGGATGGAGCCCGATTCGAACACGCGGATAGGCTCGCCGCCGCCTTTTGGCGCGCGGTCCAGCAGCGCCGGGATTTTCGAGTTCGGATTGACATCGACAAAGCCGGAGCCGAACTGGTCGCCCTGGCCGATATTGATCAGCCAGGCATCGTATTCGGCGTCGGAATGGCCGGCTGCCAGCAGTTCTTCCAAAAGGATGGTCACCTTGACGCCATTCGGCGTACCCAGCGAATAAAGCTGGAACGGATGTTTGCCGACCGGCAGAACCTTGTCCTGCGTCGGGCCGGCAATCGGCCGGTTGATACTGGCGAACTGGCCGCCATTGCCCTTTTCCCAGGTCCAGACTTTTGGAGGTTCATAACCCGCGGGAAGATTGTCGGCGGAAGATTTTTCGGTCATCAAAACGGTCCTTTGCGTGGATAGCAGTTGGCGTATGAAAAACGCTGAAAGGCTATATAGGCAATCGACCGCGTGGATGCACAGGTCCCAGACCTGATATACCGACAAAAATTAGAAATCTATTCCTTCAACGCTGCCATCTTGCCAGCTCGGTATTGACCCGATCCCGCCAGCCACGCGCCTTGACCAGCGTCTCGGGGAACAGTCCGTCGATGGCAAAGAAAGGTGCGGAAGGATCGGCAGCATCGCCAGCCCGTGCGGCGCCGAGAATTTCCTCTCGACGTGGATCGTTGCAATCCATCCGCTTGGTGACCGCAGCAATCCAGGCGGCAACGACATCGGCAAACTCGGTCGCATCACCACCCGCCGCCAATGCTTCCGCTGCCGGCGCAAAAATGCGTTGCGGCAGTTTCTGGCTGCTGTCCGAGGCGATCTGCACATTGCGATGGGCAATCGCCGGATTGGCAAAGCGGGCGATCAGCTGATCCGTATAAGCGTTGAGATCGATACCCGGCACCGGATCGAGCGTCGGCAGCACCGCTTTCATGTGCCGTTGAACCAATGCCCTCAGCGCCGGCACCGCCATCACATCGCGCACATATTCCAGATTATGCAAAATGCCGAGATGGGCGATCAGCGTGTGGGAACCATTGAGCAGCCGCAGCTTCATCTTTTCATACGGCTCGACATTTTTGACGAAGAGCGCGCCGCCCGCTTCCCATTGCGGTCGACCGGATACGAACCGATCCTCGATCACCCACTGCATAAAGGCTTCGGTCTCGATGGCCAAAGCATCCTCGACACCGAGCAGTTTTTGCGCACGCTCGCGTGTTTCATCGGTGGCGGCAGGCACGATGCGATCGACCATGCTGGAGGGGAAAGCACCATTCTCCCTGATCCACGTCGCCAATGCCGGGTCACGCCGCTCTGCCATCTCCAGCACAAGGCGTTCAACGATATGCCCGTTGGAGGGCAGGTTATCGCAGCAGAGAACGGTATAAGGCGGCAGCCCCGCCGTCTTGCGCAGCGCCAGCCCTTCGACGAGAAAGCCCAAAACGCCGACAGGTTCGTGCGGATTGGCGAGATCAGCGGCGACCGCAGAATGCGCCATGTCCAGTCCACCGCTGGCCGGGTCGAGACCATAAGCCTTCTCCGACACAGTCAGCGTGACGATACGGATCTCTTCGCTGGCAAGGGTAGCCAGCACCTTGGCGCGGTCGTCTGCGGCACAGATCCAATCGATCGTGACGCCGATGACTTCCGCCGCATCATCCCCCTCACCACGCACGATGACGGAGAACAGGCCGTCCTGCGCTGCCATTGCCGCGACCGGTTCCGGCGATCGCAGGTTGACGGCGACGATGCCCCACGGCCCGAACGTGCTCATCAGCGCGCGCTGGGTGAAAACCGCCTGATGTGCACGGTGAAAGGCGCCAAGCCCGATATGGACGATACCGGGTTTCAGCACCGTGCGGTCATAGGCCGGCACCGCCACGTTTGCGGGAAGAATGGTCGAGGATGAGAGCCGTGTCATGGCGTCACCGCATGCCGTAGTCGGCGTGCAGGAGCGTCCGCTCGATACCTCGCAATTCGGCCAGCCCCTTGAGACGGCCGATCGCCGGATAACCGGGCTGGGCGCCACGCGTCACGTCATCCAGAATTTCCTGACCATGGTCGGGACGCATGGGGATTTCGTGATCCTCCCTGCCGTCGTCGCGCCGCCGCTTTTCTTCCTTCAGCAGCGCTGCGATGACGGCAACCATATCCGTGCCACCTTCCAGATGTTCGTCTTCGTAAAACGAGCATGGCAGGCTGTCCTCGTCGCGCGTGACATTGCGCAGGTGGACGAAATGGATACGCGAGGCAAACCGTTCGGCAATCGCCGGCAGGTCGTTATCGGCACGTGCACCGAGCGAACCGGAGCACAACGTCACGCCATTGGCACGGCTATAAACCGTATCGAGAATATAGGCGTAATCGGCCTCGGTGGAGAGAATGCGCGGCAGGCCGAGCAGCGGCCACGGCGGATCATCCGGATGGGCGCAGATGTTGATGCCGACCTCTTCCGCGACCGGCACGACTTCGCTCAGGAAATCGATCAGATGCGTCTGCAGTTTTGGTGCAGTGATGCCCTGATAGGTCCGCAGCTTTTCCAGCAACTGGTCGAGCGTGTAGCCATCCGCCGAACCCGGCAGGCCGGCGCCGATATTGCGGCCGAGTGCAGCAATCTTGGCATCGCTTATTTCGGAAAAACGCCGGGCAGCGGCATCCTGCAAGGCTTCCGGATAGTCAGAGGCAGCATCCGGCCGTTTCAGGATGTTGATATCGAAAGCGACGAAATCGGTGAGATCGAAACGCATGGCGCGGGCGGCGTGGCGGGTTTCCCAGCGCAGATCGGTGCGGGTCCAGTCCAGCACCGGCATGAAATTGTAGCAGACCGTGCGGATGCCACTTTGCGACAGACGCCGCAGCGTTTCCTGCCAGTTGGCGACGTGGGTGCGCCAGTCTCCCGTCTGGGTCTTGACGTTTTCCGACACCGGCACGCTTTCCACCACATCCCAGAACAGGCCACCGGCCTTGATTTCCGCGTGGCGTTTGGCGATTTCATCCACCGGCCAGACATCACCGGTCGGGATGTGATGCAGGGCGCTGACAATGCCCTTGGCCCCCGCTTGCGCCGCATCCTGCACGGTCACCTTATCGACCGGTCCGAACCATCGCCATGTATGTCTCATGCGTCATGTCCCTTGATATCCGAATTCAGCACAATCAGATCGTGAGTGGCCCGCGCCCTCCTCCGGCGCGGGCGGCATTGGTCAGCGGATCAGGCCCATCTCGGTCGGCAGCCACAGGGTGATGGCCGGGATGAAGGTGATCAGCACCAGTGCGACCAGCAGCGGCACCAGCCAGGGCAGGATGGCGATTGTCGTGCGCTCTACCGAAAGTTTGGCGACACGCGACAGAACGAACAACACCATGCCAAGCGGCGGATGCAGCAGACCGATCATCAAATTCAGTGTCATGATCAGACCGAAATGAACCGGATCTATATCAAACTGCAGCACGATCGGCAGCAGGATCGGCACCAGAATGGTGATGGCGGCGATCGTATCGAGAAAGCAGCCGACAAACAGCATCAGCAGATTGACGAGGATCAGGAACACCCACTTGCTGTCGGTCAGGCTGGTGATCGCCGTCGACAGCAGCTGCGCCGTCTGGCTGACCGTCAGCAGCCACGCGAAGACCGAGGCCGCCGCCACGATGAACAGAACCGAGGCCGTGGTTTCGATCGTGTCGAAGGTCGCCTTGGCCAGCGACTTCATCGTCATCGTGCGGTAGCGCACGAGGCCGAGGAACAGCGACCACAGAACGGCTGCAACAGCCGCTTCCGTCGGCGTGAACCAACCCATGGTCATGCCGCCGATCAGGATGACCGGGGTCATCAGCGCCATGACGGCGGAAAAGTCAAAGTACCAGTCACAGGCAAGAAGAACCACCAGCACGATCAGGATCGACAGGTTGAGCGACAGACCGACCAGCGTCAGAAGATAGATGCCGATCGGCACCATCATCACCACCAGCACTTCCAGCGAGGCGCCAAAAATGTTGCGCAGGCTGAACGGGGTGTCAGAACCCCACTGCTTCACATAGGCAAAGACGGCGACGGTCAGCATCATCAGCACGGTCATGACCACGCCCGGCACGATGCCGGCCATGAACAGCGCGCCGATCGAGACATTGGCCATCATGCCGTAGATGACGAAGGGCAGTGATGGCGGAAAGATCGGCCCAAGCGTTGCAGAGGCGGCGGTCACACCGACGGCGGCTTCGACCGGATAACCGTGATCCTTCATCGCCTTGATTTCGATCGTGCCGATACCGGCGGCGTCGGCAAGCGCGGTGCCGGACATGCCGGAAAACACCACAGAGCCGATGATGTTGACCTGCGCCAGACCACCCTTCATCCAGCCGACCAGCGCGACCGCGAAGGAATAGATGCGGCCAGTCACGCCGGCCGAGTTCATCAGGTTGCCGGCGAGGATGAAGAAGGGCACGGCCAGAAGCGGAAAGCTCTCGACGCCGGCAATCAGCCGCTGGGCTGCGATAATGTCGGGCGCGACGCCGTAAAAGACGATGTAGAGGACCGACGAGGTGGCCATGGACACGGCGACGGGCAGGCCGAGCACCATCAGAAGCAGAAAGGAACCGATCAGAAGCAGCATGATATCAACCCTCGGCGCTCTGGAATTCTTCGGGGCGTTCCAGCACCGAATAACCGCGACGCATATTGGCGACAAAAACCTGGATGGAGCGCAGCAGCATCAGCACGAAGGCGACGAGCACGCTGTAAAAGACGATGTTGCGGGGAAGCTGGACGGTGACCATTTCCTCACCCTCGACGATCTCCATGTAACGCCACATCAGCCATGAGCCGTAGGCGAAGAAACCGATGCGGATGAGATCGACGGCTGTCGCCATTATGCGGGTGATATGCGCCGGCAGGTAATGGTAAAGCACATCCACCTGGATATGGCGCGACATGCGCACGCACATGACCGAGCCCAGAAACACCACGCCGATCAGGCAGTTGACGGCGATTTCCTCGGTCCATGCATAACTGTTGTTGAGCACATAGCGGGTAAAGAACTGCAGGAAGACGCAGCCCGTCATTGCCCAGAACAGGGCAAGAGTCACCCAGTCCTCGAAGGCATAGATTTTCAGGTTTACGTCGATCGGGGCTTCGTCGAAGGTATGCGCAAGCTCCTCAGGCGTGACCTGAGTGCGAATTTCCGGCTGCGTTGACATATTCATGCATCCCATTTGCTGGTGAGCGGTCGCGGATGATGAAAGCCCCCTCTGGCCTGCCGGCCATCTCCCCCACAAGGGGGGAGAAAACCTGCCGCAACCGCCTTGCCTCAAGGGAGGTTCGGCTGGTCGGCCGGGTTAAGCCCTCCCCCTTGTGGGGAGGGTTGGGAGGGGTCTTTCTTCAGCTAAGCGCGGCCTTCCTCGACCGCGCCAAACGGGATCACTTGATGGCGCGAATGGCTTCCCAATCGGACTTCTGGTAGCCGAACTCTTCGAACGTCACCTTTTCCAGCACGTTCTTCTCGAAATCGGCCTTGTCGACCTCGACAACATTCAGACCACGCTTCTTGAAATCGTCGACAAGCGCCTTTTCACGCTCCTCGATGATTTTCGTGGTGCGCTCGGCGGCCTGCAGCATCACCTCGGTGAAGATCTTCTTGTCTTCATCGGACAGGCTTGCCCAACGGCTCTTGGACACGACCGTGTTGAGGTGGTCGACGATATGGCCGGACAGGACGATATTCTTCTGCACTTCGAAGAATTTCTTCGCCTCGATCGTGGTCAGCGGGTTTTCCTGAGCATCCACCGTGCCGTTCTGCAGCGCCAGATAGACTTCGGCGAAGGCAATCGGCGTGGTGTTGGCACCGCAGGCGCGGGGCATGGCGAGATAGGCCGGCACGTCCGGCACGCGCATCTTCACGCCCTTGAGATCTTCGCATTTCGCGATCGGCTTGTTCGAGGTCGTATGGCGGGTGCCGTAATAGCTGACGGCCGTGATGACGTTGCCGGTCTTGTCCTCATACCCCTTGGCAAGCCGCTTGAAGACATCGCTCTTGGTATAGGCGATCAGATGCGCCGGATCACGGAAGATATAGGGGAAATAGGTGACGCCGATCGGCTTGTAGTCACGCGAGGCAAAGCTCGAGCCGGAAATGATCATGTCGACCGTTCCGAGCTTCAGACCCTGGTTGATATCGGCTTCCTTGCCGAGCTGCGATGCCGGAAAGACGTCGATCTTGTAACGACCTTCGGTGCGCTTGGCGATTTCCCCTGCAGCCCAGACGGATTCCGTGTGGAAGGGTTCGGATGTCTCATAGACATGCGCCCATTTCAGCGCGGTCTGCGCCTGCGCGGTCAGCGACGATGCCATGATGACTGCCGCTGCTCCCAGCAGCGTTTTGAACCTGAATGTCATGCTCTCCTCCCGAGTGATTTCAGATATGTGCGATAAAGATCCGCCGCCTCCTCGCGGTCGGATCAGTCTTCTCTTGGCGGCTCCTCTCCGAAGCTTTCCGAGAATCTCTTCTGCGAGCGTGTCAGATGCTCGCGCATGGCTTGGCGCGCCGCTTCCGGGTCACCGGCAGCGATTGCGTCGCGAATGACGTGATGTTCCTCCAGTGCCTTCTGCCAGGTATGCGGCCCCTCGAAATAGCTGGCGAGCTTTTCGAAATAGGGCGACAGACGGCGGTCGTAGATCAGGCCCGTGAAACGATTGAGGGCCGAGTTGCCGATGATGTCGGCAATGGCGGTATGAAAGGCGCGGTCGATCGCCAGCGCCTGATGCGAATTTTCGAGCGAACCTGCCATCTCGGCCAGAAGCGCGTCCAGCACGGCGATATGTTCAGGCCGCGCCACACGCGCCGCCTCTTCGGCAATCGCGCTTTCGATCAAGCAACGCGCCTGCAGAAGCTCGAACGGTCCATCGCTGTCATCGGCCGGCAGAACGGTATTCTTGCCCGGCTTGCGGTTCACATAAACGCCCGATCCCATGCGGATCTGGATCAGCCCCTCGACCTCGAGCACGATCAAGGCTTCACGCACGGTCGGGCGCGACACACCCAGCCGTTCCGCAAGCTCGCGCTCCGCCGGAAGACGCTCGCCAGCCGGCAGCTCTCCCGTTTCGATAAGCGCACGCAACTGCTCCGCGACCTGCCGGTAAAGGCGGCGCGGCTCCAGAGCCACAAACATTGATGTCCTCCCGGCGCCGACAGTTCCTCCTCCGCGGCGCTGGTGGTCAGATTGTCTGACCAATTTGCAGATGTCAATATTTTATAAAGAAATGGGGCAGTTCCTATAGTGGTCCATATATGCGGCAGGACGGGCCGAAGCATAAGCGGGCCAAACGCGCCGCTTATGCTCGCATGTCGCAATACGAGTTAGCTGAAATGCAGCGTCACGCCGTATGTCTCGCCAAGGGCGGCAAATGCTTCCCGCGTCGCCGGATCGATCCGCACGCCGGCCTTTTCCCGCTCGGCAGCCACAGCCCATTCACGATCACCGGGCGCCATCACATGCTGCCCCTCCCTTGCCGGGGAATTGCGCAACACGTCCAGATACCGTGCCATGCCGGCATCGAATGTCGCCTGATCCCCAAAAGCATCCGGCTTGATGGCGATGACGAAGGCACCGAGCCCGCGCGGCGTCGCCATGTCCGACGAGATCATGCCCGGCAGATCGAAACTGAGCCGCATGCCGGTCACGACCGCGCTGAGGATTTCCGCGAGACCGGCAAGGCCGGCACCCTTGAAACCGAATTCACCGCCGAGCGGTGCCAGCATGTCCACCGCTTCCGCATCCCGCGTGTCGATGCCCGCAGAATCGGATGCCACGGCCTGCGGCAGCTCTGTACCTGTGCTGCGATAAAGAAGCACGCGGTTGAAGGGGACCGCGCTTGTCGCCATGTCGAGCAACCATGGATTCTCTCCCGCGGAGGGAACCGCCACGGCAATCGGATTGGTGCCGTGAAAACGTTGCGCGCCGCCATGCAGGCGAACAAAGCTGTCGGAATTGCAGAAGGTGAAACCGATAAACCCTTGCCGCGCGGCCTCTATCGAATAGGCGCCGGCCGGCCCGAAATGCGAACTGTTGCGAATGCCGACAGCGCCGATACCGAAGTGCGCCGCCAGTGCGATGGCGTGATCCATGGCCGTATAAGTGGCAAGCGCCCCATGCGCATCGCCGGCATCCAGCGTTTCGATGGCACCGAAAGCATTGGCGACCTTCAGGTCCGGGTTCTTGTTGATGCGCCCGCCTTCCAGCGCCCTGACATAATGATCGAGAAGCCGCACGCCGTGACTATCCACGCCGTGGCGCGTGCCATGCATCATCGCTCTTGTGACCGCATCTGCCGTGGCCTCGTTCGCCCCACAGGCGATGAGCACCGAATGGCAAAAGCGCTCAAGCTCGCCCAGGGAAACACTGTTCTGATTATGCTGATCCACGCGTTTGGCTCCTCCCATTCAATCGTGTGCGGAGAGCCTAACGCATCCCTTTGGAAACCGGAATGGTTTGCGCGCAAGACGAGGATGGCGGATCGACCCGATCGCCGCTAATGGTTTCCAATCACGCTTCGATCACACCGATCGCCTTCAAGGTTCGCCATGCCCGCAAATCCCGCCTCCTCGATCAACACCCCTCTCGATCTCACCACACGCTTCGTGGGATTTGCCGAACTGAATGAACCACGCGTGGTCATCGACGAGGCCGTCCTCAACCGCAATATCGAGGACATGGCCGCTCTGATCGGCGGGCGTGCGGCACTGCATCCGCATATCAAGACCCACAAGAGCCTCGAGATCGCCCGGCTGCAAAAACAGAACGGCGCGGCAGGCTTCACCACCGCCCGCCCCTATGAAGCGGCCATGCTGCTGCGCGACGGTCTTTTTCCCGTCACCATCGCCTACCCGCTTCTCAATCCGCTGACGATCGCCAGTCTGCTGCGGGAGGCAACGAGCGCCGAAGACATCCGGTTTGTTGCCGATAGCCACGAGACCGTGGAAGCGCTTGTTGCGGGTTCACAAGAGGCAGGACGAAAGGCGACGGTCTTCATCAAGGTCGATGTGGGCCTGCATCGCTGCGGTGTGGACCCGAATGGCGGCGCGGCTCTGGAGATTGCGGCCGCCATCGACAAAAGCTCCGACCTCGCCTTCGCCGGCCTGCTTTCGCATGCCGGTCATGCCTATGGCGCCGGCAATGCCGTTGCCATCACCGCGATTGCCGAAAGCGAACGCGCCATCATGTCCGCGCTACGCAAGCAGTTAGAGGCGGCCGGCCTTGATGTGCCGCGCGTTTCCGTGGGCAGCACGCCGACCATTGTCAGCAATGCCGGCTTCGACGGCATCGATGAAGTACGGCCCGGCAATTATGTCTTTTACGACCTTACCGCAGTGAGGCTTGGGCTGGTGGACCGCAACAATCTGGCGCTCGGCGTCGCCGCGCAGATTATCGCCGTCAACGATCATTACGCCATTGCCAATGTCGGCTCGAAAACCCTGTCTTCCGATCTGGGTGCACATGGCACGTCGGCGACAAAATCCTTCGGCGAAGCCTGGATGATCGGTCAGGATGAGCCGATGTCGGTGGCAAAACTTTCCGAAGAACACGCGTTTCTGGAATGGAGCGGCAAACGCCCCGCAGTCGGAACGCCTGTGCTCATACTCCCCAACCATTCATGCCCGGTCGCCAATCTCAGCGGCGGCATGCTGGTTCTCGGCGGCGAAAACGCACCTTCACGAGCGCTGCATGTAGAAGCTTTTGTCGGCAATTTCCGGTAGGAGTTACGGCGCTATTTCTGTCGGATGTGCTGCTCGACCAGCCGTTTCAACACGGCCTCATCCTTCGCCTGCAAAGCATCGACCATCTGGTGATGCTCAAGCGCTGACTGATCCACCCGCGCCCTCGTATGCCACTGCGAGACAGGCGCGGATGAGGTGCGCTGGCGCAATTCCGCAATGACGCCGTTCAGCTCCTCATTGCCGGAAAGATCGACGAACAGCCGGTGGAAGGCAAGATTGCCCTCATAGACCTCGAGCAGCGTGCCCGAAAGCGTCAACTCCTGAAAGCGAACCGCCAAAGCGCGCAGGTTTTCGACATCCGCATCACTCGACCGGGCGATCACTCTCGGCACGATACCGGTTTCCAGCATGATGCGGATTTCGGCAATATCCTCGGCCTGCCTGCCATCGGTGCGATAGACATGATAACCGCGATTGGGAACATGCTCGACCACGCGTTTTAATGCCAGCCGGTCCAGTGCGCGGCGGATTTCATTGCGGCCGCGACCATAACGGGTTTCGAGATCGATCTGCTTCAGCCAGACACCGGGAGCATAATGGCCAGCCTGGATGTCCTGCAGGATCAATTGGGTCGCGTCCTGCCCATCTTCCGCCTCGGTCACCGTGAGAGAGCCTGTCATCACCTACCTTTGAAACCCCGCATTTCTGCTTAAGAAACAATCAAAAATACATGTTGCGCAAATGTTATTCCGTCAATAGGATTGGTACCAATTTTGTTAATAAAAGAAATACCGCGCATGAAAAACTCCGATGCCGTATGGGAACTGGTCGATGAAAAGACCGCCGATTACGCTCGTTTGAGCGATCAGGTCTGGGACACGCCGGAAGTCAACTACGAGGAATTTTCGTCGTCCGACGCGCACGCGGCACAGCTCGCGGCCGAAGGTTTCCGCATCACCCGCAATGTCGCAGGCATGCCGACGGCGCTCATGGGCGAAGCGGGTGAAGGCGGCCCGGTAATCGCTATTCTCGGTGAATATGATGCCTTGCCCGGCCTCAGCCAGCAGGCCGGCCTTGCCGAAGAAAGCCCGCTTGTCGCCGGTGGCCACGGCCATGGCTGCGGCCACAACCTGCTCGGTTCCGGCTCGCTTCTGGCCGCCGCCGCCGTGAAGGATTATCTCGCCGCCAACAACATTCCCGGACGCGTGCGTTACTACGGTTGCCCGGCGGAAGAAGGCGGATCGTCGAAGGGGTTCATGGTCCGGGCCGGCGTGTTCGATGATGTCGATATCGCCATCTGCTGGCATCCGGCCGCTTTTGTCGGCGTCAACAATCCGGTGTCGCTGGCCTGCAACGAGCTGAATTTCCATTTCTCCGGCCGCGCCTCGCATGCCGCCGCCACGCCGCATCTGGGCCGCAGCGCCCTTGATGCCGTCGAACTGATGAATGTCGGCGTCAACTATCTGCGCGAACACATGCCGTCGAGCGCACGCGTGCATTACGCCGTCACCGATACCGGCGGCCACGCGCCGAACGTGGTGCAAGCGCGCGCCACAGTGCGCTACCTTGTGCGTGCCCGCGATCTTCCCGACCTTCTCGAACTGGTGGACCGCGTCAAGGACGTGGCCGACGGAGCTGCCAAGATGACCGGCACGACGGTAAGAAGCGAGATTATCAGCGGCGATGCCAATCTGGTCGGCAACACGCCGCTGGAAACCCTGATGCACAGCCATATCGAGCGTATCGGCCTGCCGGATTTCGACGACGCGGATCGCGCCAAGGCCGCCGAATTCCAGAAGACGTTCACGCCGGCCGACATCAAGGCTTCGTTCCAGCGCTTTGGCCTCAAGCCGCGTCCCGGCGTATCGCTCTGCGACGTGATCTTTCCGCCGGAAAGCGGTGACACATCGATCGTTGGCTCCACCGATGTCGGCACCGTCAGCTGGGTGGTTCCGACCGTGCAGGTGCGCGGCGCGACCTATGCGATCGGCACGCCCGGCCATTCCTGGCAGCTGGTCGCCCAGGGCAAATTGCCGGCAGCCCACAAGGGCATGGCGCATGCCGCCAAGGTCATGGCTTCCACTGCCGCCGACCTGTTTGCGCATCCGGAAAAAATCGCCGAGGCCAAGGCTGATTTTGCATACCGGCTGGAAGGCACGCCCTTCGTCAACCCGATCCCGGATGACGTCGATCCACCGCTGCCGCCCGCTCAGGACGCTGCATGACACAGCCCTCGCTTTTCGATCTGTTGGGCAGTGGCCCGGATGGCTGGGGCCCTGCCCTTGCCGCCGGCGCGCTGATGACGATCCTGATCGCGCTGGCGGGTTATGCCATCGGCATGGTGTTCGGGGCATTGGGCGCCTGGGCCAAAATCGCCGGCGGACCTGTCGCGCGCGGCGTTGCCGGCACCTATACGACAGTGCTGCGCGGCATTCCCGATCTTCTTGTCATCTATCTCTTCTATTTCGGTGGCAGCACGGTCATTTCGGCAATCGGCCACCTGTTCGGTGCAAGCGGCTTCATCAGCTTCCCCGGCTTTCTGGCCGGCGCACTTGCGGTTGGCGTCACCTCCGGCGCACAGCAGACGGAAGTGTTTCGCGGCGCCTACAAGGCGGTCCATAGCGGCGAACTGGAAGCGGCGATTGCCTGCGGCATGTCGCCCTTTCTGCGTTTTCGCCGCATCATTGCGCCGCTGACGCTGCGCCACGCGCTGCCTGGCATGGGCAATGTCTGGCAGGTGGTACTGAAGGAATCCGCGCTGGTATCGATCACCGGCGTGGTTGAACTGCTGCGCCAGTCGCAGATCGGCGCCGGCTCCACCGGCCGGCCTTTCGACTTCTATTTCATCGCCGCCATCATTTATCTCGCCATCTCGACCCTGTCGGGCGCGCTGCTGCAATTCGGCGAAAAGCGGTTCACCCGCGGCGTTCGGAGGGGCTGATGGATTTTGCTTTTCTCTACGAGACGTTCGTCACGCTGGTCTCGGCCATTCCGACGACGTTGCAACTGGCCGCGACATCCGTGGCGCTCGGCACCGTTCTCGCGCTTGGTCTGGCTCTATGCCGTCTCTCCGGCATTGCGCCGCTCGACTGGTTCGCCCGCGCATACATTTTCATTTTCCGCGGCACGCCGCTGCTGGTGCAGATCTTTCTGATCTATTACGGCCTCAGCCAGTTCCGCGAAGTGCGCCGCAGCATGTTCTGGTTCATCCTGCGCGATCCCTATTGGTGCGCGGTGATCGCACTGATGTTGTGCACGGCAGCCTACTCCGCCGAAATCATCCGTGGCGGGCTGTTGTCAGTCCCGCACGGTCAGGTGGAAGCCGGCCGCGCTTCCGGCATGTCGCGTTTTATGGTGTTTCGCCGCATCGTCATGCCGCTTGCCATACGCCAGTCATTGCCGGCCTATTCCAATGAAATCATCTCGATGGTGAAAGCGACCTCGCTCGCCTCGATCATTACCATCATGGAAATAACCGGCGTGGCCGCCAAGCTGATTTCCGAAACCTACAGGGCGATTGAGGTCTTCATCGTTGCCGGCGCGATCTATCTCGCCATCAATTTTCTGCTGATCCGCATCGTCGCCTTGATCGAATATCGCCTCAGCCCGCATCTGCGGCAGGCGCCTGTCCTGCCGCCCGTTGCCGCAGGAGAAACGAGATGACCGTCATGTCCAACATCACCACCACGCCGGCGATCGAAGTGCGTGGCCTGCGCAAGAGCTTTGGCCCGACAGAAGTGCTGAAAGGCATCGATCTCACCGCCCATGAAGGCGAAGTGATCTCGATCCTCGGCTCTTCCGGCTCCGGCAAATCGACCATGCTGCGTTGCATCAACATGCTGGAAACGCCTGATGCCGGCGACATCAGCGTCGCTGGCGAAAAGATCGCTCTGAAGCATGACGCGAAAGGCCGTGGCCAGATCGTCGATCGCCGCCAGGTGCAGCGCATCCGCTCGGAACTCGGCATGGTTTTCCAGAGCTTTAATCTCTGGTCGCACAAGACGGTGATCGAAAACATCGTCGAAGCACCGATCCATGTGCAGAAGCGCCCGAAGGCGGAAGCCATTGCCGAAGCCGAGGCGCTGCTTGAAAAGGTCGGCATTGCCGACAAGCGCAACCATTACCCCGCCCATCTTTCCGGCGGCCAGCAGCAGCGTGCGGCGATTGCCCGCGCGCTCGCCATGCGCCCGAAAGTGATCCTGTTCGATGAACCGACCTCGGCGCTCGACCCTGAACTGGTGGGTGAAGTTCTGCGCGTCATGCGCTCGCTGGCCGACGAAGGCCGCACAATGCTTGTCGTCACCCACGAAATGGGTTTTGCCCGCGACGTTTCCAGCCGGGTGATCTTCCTGCATCAGGGCGCGATAGAGGAACAGGGCAGCCCGCAGGAGATGTTCACCAATGCGCAATCGGAACGTTTTCGCAAGTTCATCAGCGGTTGAAGACTGAAAGATACCCAACAAGGAGACGGGGAACAAAATGACATTTCTGAAAACACTGGCTGCCGGCACGTTCGCAGCCCTCACACTTGCAACCGGCGCTCTCGCGCAGGAAAAGACGGAAATCACCATCGCCACCGAAGGTGCTTTCCCGCCCTATAACCTGACCAAGCCGGACGGCACGCTCGATGGTTACGACGTCGAGTTGGCGCATGATCTGTGCGCCCGCATGATGCTGAAGTGCACGATCGTTGCCCAGGCATTCGACGGCATGATCCCTGCCCTTAACGCCGGCAAGTTCGACGCCATCATGGCCGGCATGTCGGCTACCGACAAGCGCAAGGAAGTCATCGACTTCTCGATCTCCTACGGCAGCACCGGCCAGGCGTTTGCGACGCTGAAGGACAGCGACCTGTCGAAAATGCCGCTGAAGGATGCGCTGTTTTCGCTGACCACCAACGAAGCCGGCGCCCGCAAGGCCGTCGAAGAGCTGAAGCCGCTCCTGAAGGGCAAGGTCATCGGCGTGCAGAGCGCCTCGATCGGCGCCCGCTTCATCGACGAATACCTGTCGGACACGGTCGAGAAGCGCGAATACAAGACCACCGAACAGCACGATCTCGACCTTCTGTCGGGCCGCGTTGACGTGATCATGGCGTCGATGGGTTATCTCATCAAGGCCGTCGAAAAGCCGACCAACAGCGAGATGGAAATCGTCGGCCCGCGTTTCCAGGGCGGCTTCCTCGGCGCCGGCAGCTCGGTCGGCCTGCGCAAGAGCGACACCGCGCTGAAGGCCAAGTTCGACGAAGCGCTGACCGCTGCCATCAAGGACGGCACCGTCAAGAAGCTCTCGGAAAAGTGGTTCGGCTTCGACCTGACCCCGCAATAAGCTTTTTAAAAAGCGAACAGCAAAAAGCCGCGGCACCGATGTGTGTCGCGGCTTTTTCGTTTTGGAGGTGAAAACACGCATCTGCGTGATTGTTGATAAATGGCAGAATAGTGACACTTATCATGCAATCAATAAACATGAGTATTTTAGTCAGATTCAAACTTGACTCATTGACGAATGTTTTCCTAGCTAGGGACGAACGTTTCCAGCGGGGAAATCACTTCGATTTTGGGGCAAACAATGCAGTCGAAACTCTTCAGATCGCGCCTTCTCATTTGCAGCACGGCCATGGTGTCGGTGATGTGCGCAACAGTTACAGCGCTGGCTCAGGACACCACACAACAGGCTGAGACCCAGCTTGGACCGATCGTCGTTCAGGGCCAAGGCGGCGGCATTGCGGACGCCCCGGCGTCGCCCCTCACCCAGCGCACCGATCGGGTGGTCATCCAGCAGCGCATGGTCACCGATTTCAAGGATTTTGCTCGGCGTGTGGATGCCGGTGTCAACTTCAACAGCCAGACGAACAGCATCAACCTGCGCGGCCTGCAGAACGATCGCGTCCTCACGACGCTGGACGGCATCCGCGTTCCGTGGCTCGTCGATCCGCGCTCTTCTGCACAAGGCGGCGTAAACTCGTTCGATTTCGATAGCCTGTCCGCTGTGGACATTACCAAGGGAACGGATTCCAGCCGTTATGGCTCGGGCGCGCTCGGCGGCGTTGTCGAACTGAAGACGCTCAACCCGGAAGACCTGATCGACGGCAAGAAGAACTGGGGTGCCGTGGTCAAGAGCACCTATGACAGCGGCGACGAAAGCTGGGGCAACAATGCCGCCGTTGCCGGCCGCTTCAACGATACCTGGCTTCTGGTACAGGGCGGCTACAAGAAGGGTAACGAGACCGGCAATGAAGGCACGATCGGTGGATATGGCAGCACCAGAACGGAACAGAACCCCGGTGACTTCGACCAGCGCAACATTCTTGTAAAGCTGCACCAGTATCTCGATGGCGGCCATCGTTTCGGCCTGACCGGTGAAATCTTCAATCGCGACGAAGATTACAGCAACATGCGCGGCACGACATCGTCATATCAGCCGGGTTCGCTGCAATCGGGCGAAGAGGTAGATCGCAAGCGCCTTTCGGCATCTTACGATTTCATCTCGCCCGACAACAGCGATTGGCTCGATCAGGCCAATATCGTTGGCTACTGGCAGAAGCAGACGATGAACAACACGACCGACGGTTTTCGTCTTCAGGATGGCCGTGCCGCCCTGCCTGCAATCCCTGCTATCCCACGCATTGGTTACGCCGGCACGGCCAGCGGTTCAGCGCTCTATTATGGCCTGCCCACCGGTGTCTATCAGCGTGATAACCAGCTTGAGCAAACGAGCTACGGTCTGAGCGGCAACGCATCCAAGGCAGTGGATCTCGGCGGCCTGTCCAACACGTTCCGCTTCGGTGGCGAAATCTATTGGCA
The DNA here is from genome assembly GCF_004343585.1 of Neorhizobium sp. JUb45. GTDB lineage: Bacteria > Pseudomonadota > Alphaproteobacteria > Rhizobiales > Rhizobiaceae > Neorhizobium. The sequence goes on from NZ_SLYW01000003.1 coordinate 237,376, forward strand.
GGACACGCACCAGTATTCCGCAGGCGTCGACAATTGCCCAGATGTCGACTGGTCCACGGTTCCGCAATATATCGTGCCCGGCGGCACCAGCCTCGGCCCGCAAAGCTGCCGCATGCTGCACTCGAATTCGTCAGATATGCCCGACGTCGATAGCGTCACATTCGGCATGTATGTCGAAGACGACATCAAGTTCCTCGATGATCGTCTGACCATCACCCCTGGCCTGCGTTTCGACTATTACGAGCACTCGCCGAAGAACACGGCCGCCTACCAGAGCAGCCCTCTGTTCGACACCGATTATCTGGAAGGCACCAGCGATTCCCGCTTCTCGCCCAAGCTGCGCGCAGCCTTCAAGGCAACGAACGAGCTGGAACTTTTTGCGCAGTGGTCACAGGGTTTTCGTGCACCCAGCGTCACCGAGCTTTACCAGACCTATGGCGCACCGGGCTCCTACGCCCGCATCGGCAACCCCGACCTGAAAACCGAGACCAGCAACGGCTTTGAAATCGGCGCCAACTACAAGGCGACCGACTACAGCATCTCGGCCACCGTCTTTAACAATTACTACCGTAACTTCATCGATCAGGTAACCCTTGCACCGCCCGGCGGAGATTTCCCGGTCGGAGGCATTCTGGGATACGACAATCTCAACCGCGTCCGCATCTACGGTATCGAACTTGCCGGCGAATGGCAGTTTGCCAATAATTGGCGGACATGGGGTTCGTTCGCCTGGTCGCACGGCAAGGATACGGACACCAATCAGTACCTGAATTCCGTTGCCCCGCTTCGCGCCATCACCGGTCTTGGTTACTCTACCGACACCTGGGGAACCGACGTGTCGTTGACCATGGCGTCGGCGCGCAACAAGACCAGCGGCACCGGCTTCAAGGCACCGGGTTACGGTCTGGTGGACACGACCTTCTGGTGGCAGCCGGAACAGATCGAGGGCCTGAAAATTCAGGCCGGTATCTTCAACATCTTCGACAAGAAGTACTACAACGCCATCGACGTTCCTGACGGCACGGCGCTGGCTTCCAGGGACTTCTTCAGCGAAACAGGCCGTTCATTCCGCGTTTCCGTTACCAAGAAGTTCTAAATCGCTACAGATACCGTGCCGGCCGGACTGTTACGCAGTCCGGCCGATTTCATTTTCAGACCAATCACAACCGCGCCTTGGTGCTCCTCGGCGTCGCCAGCAACAGGTTCGTCTCGCTCGCGGTTATGCCCGGCACAAGTCGCACCCGGCGCAGCACATTGTCGAAATCCGCCAATGTCGCCGTCCCAAGTTCGACGATCAGGTCCCAGCGTCCATTGGTCGTGTGGATCTCGGAAATCTCCGGAAAACCGCCCAGCGCCTGAATGACGCGATCGGCAACACGCCCCTCGATCTCCACCATCATGATGCCACGCACCGGCAGTTCCACTGTGTCAGCCCGCAGGATGACGGTGTAGCCGATGATGTTGCCGCTCTTTTCCAGCTTTTCCATGCGCGCACGCACCGTCGCCCGCGATGTTTTCAGATCGGCGGCAAGATCGGATATGCTGCGGCGGGCGTCGTGACGCAAAAGCGTCACCAGTCTGTGATCGAATTCATCCATGTGCAGATTGATAAATCATGCTGCCGAAATGGAAAGCCATTTCGATATTTTTGGCAAATATATCTATTCAATCTGCCAGCCTGCCATGATCTTTTCCATTCAACGGAGTAAAAACATGCATTGCAGATTGATCGGCATCCCCCTTCAGGACGGCGCATCGCGGCTTGGCTGCGAAATGGGGCCGAGCGCCCTGCGTGTCGCCGGCATCCGCACGGCGCTGGAAGACCTTGGTCACGAAGTCACCGATATCGGCAATGTAGCGATCGATGACGTGCCGGATGTGCATCACCCGAACCCCGCGCTGCGCAACCTGCCGCAGATCGTCGCCTGGACGCAGCTGTTGAGCGAAGTCGCCTATCACGAGAGCAGCAAAGGCATGCCGATCTTTCTGGGCGGCGATCACGCGCTGTCTGCCGGAACGGTGCCGGGTGTGGCGCGGCGTGCAGCCGAACTGGGGCGCCCTCTCTTCGTGCTCTGGCTCGATGCCCATACGGATTTCCATTCGCTGGACACCACCACCAGCGGCAATCTTCATGGCCTGCCGGTTGCCTATTACACCGGTCGTGCCGGTTTCGACGGCTATTTCCCGCCGCTCTCTCATCCGGTCGATCCGGCAAACCTCTGCATGATCGGCATTCGCAGCGTCGATCCGGCCGAGCGCAAGGCCATCAAGCAGACGGGTGTTACCGTTCACGACATGCGCACCATTGATGAACACGGTGTCGCCGTGCTGTTGCGTCGCTTTCTCGAACAGGTCGAGGCCGCGAACGGTCTTCTGCATGTCAGCCTCGACGTCGATTTCCTCGACCCGGCGATCGCGCCCGCCGTTGGTACCACGGTTCCGGGCGGCGCCACCTTTCGCGAGGCGCATCTGGTGATGGAAATGCTGCATGACAGCTGCCTCGTCAGCAGTCTCGATCTCGTCGAACTCAACCCCTTCCTCGACGAGCGCGGCCGCACCGCCACGCTGCTTGTCGATCTCACCGCCAGCCTGATGGGCCGCACCGTCATGGATCGCCCGACGAGGAGTTACTGATGACTGCCGAACAGAACCTCAACATCGTCCCCTTCGTCAGCGTCGAGAACATGATGGATCTCGTGCTCACGACCGGTACGGAAGCCTTCCTTCGCGAACTGGCGGCCTATGTGGAGGAGGATTTCCGGCGCTGGGAACTGTTCGACAAGGTGGCGCGCATCGCCTCGCATTCGCGCGACGGCGTGATCGAGTTGATGCCGGCCAGCGACGGAAAACTTTACGCCTTCAAATACGTCAACGGCCACCCCAAAAATACCCGCAGCGGCCGCCAGACCGTGACCGCTTTTGGCGTGTTGTCGGATGTCGACAGCGGTTATCCGCTGCTTCTGTCGGAAATGACGATCCTGACGGCGCTTCGCACCGCAGCCACCTCCGCCATTGCCGCAAAATATCTGGCACCCAAGGGCGCAACCACCATGGCCCTGATCGGCAATGGTGCCCAGAGCGAGTTTCAGGCGCTGGCCTTCAAGGCACTTCTCGGCATCGACACACTGCGGCTCTACGATATCGACCCATCCGCCACCGAACGCTGCCGCAAAAACCTCTCCGGTCTCGGCCTGACCATCACATCATGCCGATCTGCCGAAGAAGCGGTCGAAGGCGCGCAGATCATTACCACGGCCACGGCCGACAAGCGCAATGCCACCATATTGACCGACAACATGATTGGCCCCGGCGTGCATATCAACGCGGTCGGCGGCGACTCGCCCGGCAAGACCGAGCTGCATCGGGACATCCTGCTGCGCGCATCGATCTTCGTCGAATATCCGCCGCAGACGCGCGTCGAGGGAGAAATCCAGCAATTGCCCGCCGACTATCCGGTCACGGAATTCTGGCAGGTGGTAGTCGGGCAAAAGACAGGCCGGGAAAGCGACGGCCAGATCACGTTGTTCGACAGCGTCGGCTTTGCAACAGAGGACTTTTCGGCACTTCGCTACGTCTATGACAAGCTGCATGGCGGCAACGGTTTTGAAAAACTCGACCTTGTTGCCGACCCCGATGAGCCGCGCGATCTTTTTGGCATGCTGCTGCGCCGCGCGGCGATGCCGGCAGGCAGTATCTAGACTTCAGGGGGCATCGCCCACCCGACGCCACCACAGCCAATAGTCGTAATAATCCGGCCACTTCTACAATCCAGAAGAAGCACTTGATGTCGGGCACATGACAATAGAATCGAATTCGACGACCGGGCCTTCTTGGCCTGATACATTTTCATCTTCTTTAATTCAAATTTAAACTGAATACCGTTCTCTCCGCCGCAGTGCAGATTTCCTGGCACCGCGCGCATGAGGCGTTGCGACCGAGCCCGAGCGGGCATGCCCAACAGTCAATTCCCCCGTCGTTCTCCGTCGCCCAAGGAACTTCTGCTTGTCCAAGAAAACCAATCTGATGACGCGCATTCTCATTGCCGCGTCTCTTGTCGTCGTTGCCGCGTTTGCCGGCTTTTCACTGTATATCGACAGTCTTCAGCGCGCTGCTGTGGCCGAGTCGGTTGCACACAACATGGATTCCTCGGGCAAGCAGGCGGCCCAGAGCATTTCCAACTGGCTCGGCGGCCGCGTCATGCTGACCGACACCGTGGCCAAGGGTATGGAAAAGGCCGAAACCAATGCCGCCAAGATGGCTGTGCTGAACAACCCCGTTCTTGCCAGCCAGTTTCTGTCCACCTATTTCGGCGGCGAAGACGGCATCTTCATCCAGTACCCGGACATGGCGATGCCCGCCGAATACGATCCGCGCAAGCGTCCCTGGTACAAGGGCGTCGTTGCGACCGGCGGCCCGGTGCTGACGGAACCCTATATCAGCGCATCGACCGGCCAACTGAACGTCACGGCCGCCGTGCCGGTCATGGTCAACGGCAAGCTGGTCGGCGTCACCGGCAGCGACTTTTCGTTGGAATCGCTGGTCACGGCCATCAAGTCCATTGATGCCGGCCCGAAGGGTTATGCCTTCCTCGTCAACAAGGCCGGCAAGATCCTGATCCACCCGGACGCCAAGATGATCGACAAGACCATCGGCGAACTCTTCCAGGGCACCGCGCCCGCCATGTCCACCACGATCTCCGAAGCGCAGACGGCCGGTGAAATGAAACTCGTCAGCTTCCTGCCCGTCGCCGGCCTGCCCGGCGCGGAATGGAGCATCGGCTTCGTCGTTGACGAAGAGACCGCCTATGCCTCGATCGGCGAGTTTCGCATCGCGGCAACCATCGCTACCCTTCTCGGCGTCGCCGCCATGATCGGCTTCCTCGCCACTCTGCTCAGCAGCCTTGTCGTCAGGCCGGTCACGCAGATGACGGCGGCCATGGAAGAGCTGGCCAGTGGTCACCTCAATGTCGCCATTCCGGGTGAAAGCCGCACCGACCAAATCGGTTCGATGGCAGCGGCCGTTGCCGTGTTCCGCACCAATGCACGCGAACGTCTGCGTCTGGAATCCGACGCCGAGCAAAACCGTTCGCTCACCGAACAGGAACGTAGCGAGCGCGAACGCGTCACAGCCCGCAACAGTGCCGATGTCCGCTTTGCCGTCGATGCGCTGGCCAAGGGTCTTGCCCATCTGTCGGATGGCGATCTCGAATATCGCATCTCGACACCTTTCGTTGCCGACCTCGATCGTCTGCGCGAAGACTTCAACGGCTCGATCACCAAGCTCAATGCCGCCCTGACCAAGGTCGGTCACAACGCCCGCGCCATCGATGCCGGCGCCAGCGAAATCCGCCATGCGGCCGACGATCTTGCCCGCCGCACCGAACAGCAGGCAGCCTCGGTGGAAGAAACCGCAGCGGCTCTGGAAGAGATCACCACGACCGTCAAGGATTCGGCACGTCGCGCCGAGGAAGTCGGCCGTCTGGTCAACCGTACCCGCGACAATGCCGAGCAGTCCGGCAATGTGGTGCGCAACGCTGTTCGCGCAATGAGCGGCATCGAACAGTCCTCGTCGGAAATTTCCAACATCATCAGCGTCATCGACGACATCGCGTTCCAGACCAACCTTCTCGCCCTGAACGCCGGCGTCGAAGCAGCCCGTGCCGGTGAAGCCGGGAAGGGTTTTGCCGTCGTTGCCCAGGAAGTCCGCGAGCTGGCCCAGCGTTCGGCAAATGCCGCCAAGGAAATCAAGGCGCTGATCACGACCTCCGGTTCGCAGGTCCAACAGGGCGTCACTCTCGTCGGCGAAACCGGCAAGGCGCTGGAAACGATCGCTGCCGAGGTTCAGGAGATCAACGGCCATATCGCCGCCATCGTCACCGCCTCGCGCGAACAGTCGACAGGCCTTCAGGAAATCAACACCGCCGTCAACACGATGGACCAGGGCACGCAGCAGAATGCCGCCATGGTCGAGGAACAGACGGCCGCAAGCCATGGTCTGGCTTCGGAAGCATCGGCATTGAAGGCGTTGCTGGCGCAGTTCCGTCTCGGCGGTGCTTCGGATGGATCACGCAACGGCTACAGCCGCGCCGCATAAAACGGCAGCTATCATCATCGACAACCAGATGGCCGGAGTAAAATCCGGCCATTTTGCATTTGAGAAGCCTGATCGAGACATCGGCGCGCAATCATGCGTCAACACGCATGTCGGTCAGAACGGATCGCTGGAAGAGATGAAAACTGCACACGACATGGCGGCACAAAGCTTGCGCCTGTCGGCAGGAGAAGGTAGCGCGTACGCAATACAAAAAACGCGCAGGGGCTTTATTGCCTGCAAATCCTCAACGAAAGATAAACCGGAAGAATTTTTCAATGGAAACCGTCACCATCGAAACACGCGCCGATTTTGCTCAATGGGCGATCGAACGGGCGCGGGCAATCGTCGCCGAGCAGGGCGGCAATCTGGCACTGGCCGCACGCGACATGCAGGACGACAAGATCGCCGAAACCGGCAATGCACTGGGACAGGCCATTGTCGACGCCATGCTGGAAGTGTTTGACGGCCTCGCGCCAGAGGATTGACCAGCGGCCTCCCGCTGAGACAATGACTTACGAAGCAAGTTGCGTGGGATAAAGCCGCGCTTCGGCACTGAGAAACAGCATTTCGCTGGCGTCACACCAGCCATTCGGGCGCAATCCCTTGATTGCGTCCGGCCATTCGGCCTTGCCGGACGCATTTACATAGCCCAGGCAATCGCAGCTCCCGGCGTCTTCAAAGTGAAGATAAGCCAGTCTGCCCACACCGAGCGTTTCAATCGCACGCCACATAAAAACCCCTGAACTGCGTAATACGGCCGTGACAATGTATCACGACGCTTGCGCGGGTCTGGTGACGGGAATGTGACAGCCTGTTTTCTTCTCCGTCATCACATTCCTGTTGCACGCCCGGTTTCGCCACCCGGTTTTGCCCGCGCCTTATTGCAAAACCCATAAACTTGAGTATCAGTGTCCAATTATTAGTTCGGCACCAGGTTTCCACCTGCGCAATGGCCGACAGAAAGGGCATTCACGTGGTCTCTCGTTTTCTAATCTCCCTAGGTTTCCTCGGAATTTTCGCCACGTCCGGCACTGCCATTGCGGCGGAAAAGGGCAACCCTGAAGCCACCCGCATCGTCTCGATCGGCGGCACGATCACGGAAATCCTCTATGATCTTGGTGCGCAGGACCGCATTGTCGCCCGTGATTCCACCAGCTTTTATCCCGCCGATGCCAATTCCAAACCGGATGTCGGTTACATGCGGGCGCTCTCGGCCGAAGGCATTCTGGGCCAGAAGCCGGATCTCATCCTGATGGAAGAAGGCTCCGGCCCGCCTCCGGTGATCGAAATCCTCAAGGCCAGCGAAGTGCCGATGGTGGTCATCCCGACGCCGCCGAAGGCAGACAAGATCGGCCAGAAAATCCGTGACATCGGCGCGGCCGTCGGCCTTTCCGACAAGGCGGAGCCGCTTGCGACCAAAACCGAAGCCGACCTGAAAACGCTGGCCGATGATGTCGCCAGGATCAAGGCCGAGAAGAAGAAGGTTCTGTTCGTGCTGTCGCTCTCGAACGGCCGCGTGATGGCCGGTGGTGCCGACACCGAAGCCGGTGCCGTGATCGAAATGGCCGGCGGCATCAATGCCGCGCCGACCATCAACGGTTATAAGCCACTCTCCGACGAAGCCGTCATTGCCGCCAGACCCGATGCGATCCTGTCCATGTCGCGCGGTGATCATTCCATCAAGCCGGAACAGGTATTTTCCCTGCCTTCAATGCAGACAACTCCGGCCGCCGAGAACAAGGCGCTGATTTCCATGGACGGCCTGCTGCTGCTCGGGTTCGGGCCCCGCACGCCGGAAGCCGCACGCGCACTCGCCGCGCAGATTTATCCCGGCGAGATCAAGTAGACATGAGAGCGCTCTCCTTGCCCCTGCGGCCAGCCGCTGATGGCGATCGCACCCAGCAGGGCGTCCTCGTTCTTTTCGGGCTTGCAGCCCTGCTGGTCATCGCCTGCCTGATCTCTCTCGGTGTCGGGCCAACAGGCGTCGGCCTTGCAGACCTCTGGGCCTACCTCACCGGAAATGCCGATCGGCTGACCACGCAGGAGCGCGTGATTCTTGAAGCCGTCAGGTTGCCGCGTACCGCACTCGGTCTGCTGGTCGGCGCAGGTCTCGCGGTATCCGGCGCCATGATGCAGGGGTTGTTTCGCAATCCGCTCGCAGATCCCGGCATCGTCGGCGTCACAGCCGGCGCAGGTCTCGCCGCCGTGGCGGCGATCGTGCTCGGCAACGGCATTCTGGCACCAATCGCGCTTCTGCTCGGCAATCAGTTTCTACCGCTAATGGCGTTTTTCGGGGGGCTCATCAACACCTGGGCGCTCTACCTGATCGCCACCCGCGACGGTCGCACCTCGACAACGGCCCTCATCCTCTGCGGCATCGCCATCGGCGCATTGACGGCGGCATTGATGGGCCTGCTGATCGTCATGGCCGATGACCGGCAATTGCGCGATATCACCTTCTGGAGCCTCGGCTCGCTTGGCGGCGCCACATACGGGCGCATCGTCTCCATCCTGCCCTTCATCGCTGTCGTGCTGGTGATCATTCCCTTCGTCGCGCGCGGACTGGACGCTCTCATTCTGGGAGATGCCGCAGCCTTTCACATGGGCATCCCGGTGCAGCGCCTGAAAAAGATCGTCATCATCGCCGTCGCCGCGGCCTGCGGCTCCACCGTTGCCGTTGCCGGCTCCATCGGTTTTGTCGGCATCGTCGTGCCGCATCTGCTGCGCCTGGCCATGGGGCCATCCCACCGTTTCCTGCTGCCCGGATCAGCCCTTGGCGGCGGCGCCCTGCTGTTGATCGCAGACAGCGTGGCGCGCACGGTGGCAGCACCGGCAGAATTGCCGATCGGCGTCATCACCGCCCTGTTCGGCGCACCGGTCTTCCTGTTCCTGCTGCTCGGTAAGAACGGCGCCAGCATGCGAGACCTGCCATGATTATCGCCGAAAATATCACCATCACCCGCAGCGGTCGCAATCTCGTCAAGTCGGTCGACATCGAGCTGAGACCCGGCTGCTTCACCGTGGTGATCGGCCCGAACGGCGCCGGCAAATCCACGCTGATGAAAGTTCTCTCCGGCGAGATGCGGCCGGACGAGGGAACCGTTTCTTATCACGGCAAAAATCTCGATCTCTGCCGGCCGGAAGATCTGGCGAAATGCCGGGCGGTCCTGCCGCAGGCAACACAGCTGGCTTTTCCGTTCACGGCGCTCGAAATCACCCGCATGGGCGCTGTCGCCCACGGCGCGCTGGATCCATCCGATCAGGCCCGCAAGGCATTGAAACGCGCCGGTCTTCATGGTTTTGAACGCCGTCCCTACCCTTCCCTGTCAGGCGGCGAGCAGCAGCGCGTGCAATTCGCCCGCGCATTGGCGCAGGTGCCAAAGCCGGTGTCCGACGGCGTGCCGAATGCGCTGTTTCTTGATGAACCGACGGCAAGCCTCGATCTCGGCCATCAGATCTCGGTGCTGGAAACGGCGCGCGATTTTGCATCCGCCGGCGGCATCGTGCTGGCCATCCTGCATGATCTCAATCTGGCCGCCGAGTTCGCCGATCATCTGGTCGTCCTGCACAATGGCAAGGTCGTGAAGTCAGGCGTCTGCGCGGACGCGATCACCGACGACGTCATCGCAAAAGTGTATGGCATCGGCGGCGCTGTCGGTCGCCTGCCTGCGGTGCATATGCCCTATGTGCTGCCGCAATCACGGCATCGCTGACAAGGAAGGTCCTTATGGCCCCGATCGCACGGTCTTTCGCCAGACCGGCAGGGCTTTCAGCGTGGTGACGGCACTGGCATCGGCAAACTCGCGCCCGTCCGTCACGCCTTTGGCGATGATTTCCGCCATTTCCTCGATAGGCTGGCGAAACGTCGTCAGCGCGTAACCGTCCCAGCCCGCCTGTTCGATATCGTCGAACCCGAGGACACACAGATCCCTCGGGATGACCATGCCAAAATCCTGGCGGGCGATATCCATGAAACCGCAGGCGAGAAGATCCGTGACGCAGAAGACGGCATCCGGACGCGCCGCGCCGGGCAACAACAGGCGTGCGGCTTCCGCGCCGCTGCGATAGCTGGTTGGCCCGACCTTGATCACCTGCGGCGGCTCGAAACCCGCTTCGACGATCGCCGCACTGAACAGCTTTTCGCGTGCCAGAAGGCTGGGCGAATTGTTGGTGGATGAAACGATCGCGAACGACCGACAGCCCGCACGGGCGAGCATATGCCGGGCATCGTTCATGGCGCTCTCGTGATCGAGATTGATATGCTCCGCCTCCTCTATCTGCCCCTGCCGATTGATGAGGATGACGTGCTGGCCGCTTTCGATGCAGGTGCGCACCAGCGAGACCGGCGGCGCGCCGGAGAGCACGATGGTGGCGGACGCGCGATAATTTAGCGTCTGATGCAGAGCCGCGCGTGAATCCGCCTCGTTGCCGGCGGTGTTGATGACCATGACGGCGCGGCCTGCCGCCTGAATGCGCCGCGTCAGCGCTTCGAGAAGCGCCGACTGGTAAGGCGCATGCAGATCGCCGCCGAGAATGCAGATCGGCCGGCTCTTCTCCTGCGACAACCCGCGCGCCAGATGGTTGACGTGGTAGTTCAGCTCTTCAGCCGCCGCCAGAACCTTGCGGCGGGTTTCATCCGAAACGCTCGCCCCTGCTGTAAACGTGCGCGATACTGCGGAGCGGGAAACCCCGGCGCGCTGCGCGACCTCGCTTGCACTTGCAAAATTCTGCGGCGGCCGATTGCTCATGCGACAGCCTTGTCCTTGTTCGCTTCGATAAGACGGATCATATCGGCCGCCCGCTCGACGGCATGGATCAGTTCCGGTTTCGGCGTTTCGAACCATTCGTCAGGATGCAACTGCCGTCTGTCACGCACATGGTCGATCGCCGATGCCAGCGTCGGATAGAGGTCCGGCATTTCCAGATGCAGGAACAGCGACACCAGCGAAACCGACCGGCTGCGACCGGCGCGGCAGTTGACCAGCACATTGCCCTTGTCCCGATGCGGATAGGACGGCTTTTGCGGAAAGCTCTGGCTGAGCGCCCCGCGCAGGAGATAATAACCGGCCATCAGCATGGTATCGGCATTGCCGGGACCATCGACGAGGCCGAGCTTGTAATAACGCAGGAAACCAGGACCGGAGGCGATGCGTCCTTCCTCGACAGGCTGCTCTGCGCCGACGAGATTGACATCGAAATTGACCGCGCAATTGACGATCACCTTGATGCCATGCTGTTCCAGCAAATCCGGCGTACTCACGGCTTCACGGCCACCGATATAAAGATCGACATCCCAGCCCGGCAGGTTCTTCTGGATAAGGCTCAGGTGCGGCCGCTCGTAATGCGGAGAGGACGTCATGCCGCTTCTCCCTTTCGTTCTGTCGGTGCGATCGCAATTTTCATCGCAGCGGAAAATTCGGCGGCAATGCCGGGCGCTGCGGCAAAAATCTCGCCGCCCATCAGCAACTCGGCTTCAGTTGCGGGATAGGCACCGGTCACACCGCCGGCTTCGCGCACCATCAGCAGACCGGCAAGGCAATCCCAGGCATTCATATAGTATTCCGCATAACCATCGGTGCGACCTTCCGCGACCCAGGCAATGGCAAGTGCCCCGGATGCCCCACGGCGGATATTGGCGCCCTCGGCAAGAACGGGCTCCTGCGCGGCCAGATAATCCGTCGTCGCTACGCGCGGCGACCAGCCGATCTCGACCGAAGCATTGGCGATGGCATCTGTTGCGGCAACGGCAAGCGGCGTGCCGTTCTTGGTTGCCCCTGCCCCCTTGCGGGCGAAATAGAATTCGTTCGAAGCCGGATTGAAGATCGCCCCGAGCAGTGTCTCACCCTTCACGCAGAACGAAATCGCGACGCAGAAATGGGCAATGCCGCGCGCGAAATTGGCGGTCCCATCGATCGGATCGATTACCCAAAGCCGTTCCGCCAGCGCGCCGCCGGCTTCCTCGCCCAGAATGCCATCTTCCGGAAATTCCGCCGCGATCGCAGCGCGTACATGGTTTTCCACGGCGCCATCGGCTTCGGTCAGAAAATCCTGGCGCCCCTTGAGGGTGAAATCGCCCGGCTTGCGGGTCTGGAAGGCGTCAAGTGCCAGCGCGCCGGCAGAGGCCGTGACAGTGCGCAGCAGGGTTTCGCGTTGGTTCAGTTCATCGACAGTCAGCATGGGGTCTTTCGGCGAGAGGATGACGGGGCACTGCAAGTGAGGCCCCGCCATGTTTCAGTTCGAATATGCGGCGATTACTTCTTGTAGTTCAAGGACCAGAGATCCTGCCAGTCCTGACGCGCTTCCCAGTCGTCACCGCCGGTCGAGGCATCATAGGCAAGCAGCTGATCGCGCACCTTGCCGACGCCGGAAGGTTCGTTGTCGGGGAGGCCGATCGTGGTGTTCGTCGACATCTTGCCGTCCTTTGCCTGTGGCGCGATACCTTCAGCCGTCATCATGTACCGGATGAACAGTTTTGCGGCATTCGGGCTTTTGGTGCCGGAGGCGATCAGACCGAGCGATGGGTAGGTCCAGCCGGAAAAGGGCGAGAGACCAGCGCAAAGGCCAAGCTTCATGCCATCCTTGTTGTCACGGTATTTGGCCGTGCTGACCAGACCAACAAAGCTTTCCTTGGTGTCCGGCGCGCCGATCGATTCGGCGGCAGCACCATCGGAATCGGTGAGCAACGGGCTGTTGGCGGCCAGAGCCTTGACCCATGCGGCGGTGGCACTGGCCTCGTCCGTCTTCAGCGGCTTGCCGTATTGCGCCTGATAGGCATCGGCAACAGCCTTGTCGGCATGCGTGGCGAGCTGGTTGAACCAGTCGGTATAGGACGGCTTGCCGATCGGATCCTGCATCGCCACCTTGCCCTTCCATTCGGCCTCGGTCAGCTGCCAGATATTCTTGACCGGGCAGCTGTCATGCAGGGCAGTGTTGTACGTCCAGACATTCGGAGCGAGAACGATGGTCAGCGGATCCTGATAGATCGCAGGAATATCCTTGGCGAGATCGGCAGGCAGCCAGCTTTTGGCATATCCCTTGGCAACGATCTGCGACAGCGCCGCCGGTGCATCCGCCAGAATGACCACATCGGCCTTGACGTTATTGGCCTGCGCCTCGCGGATGACGATTTCCAGCGTCTCCGGTGCGCCGGATTTTACGCCGGTGACCTTCACGCCGTATTTTTCGGAAAAGGCCTTGGCCTGTTCGACGATCTTGCCGGTGGAATCATAAACGGTGATCGGCGCTTCTTGTCTGGCAGCCTCGATCACGGCGTTGAGGTCGAATGCCTCCTCGGCGCCGGCGCTGGTGGCGACCAGCGAGATGGCGGCGGAAAACATCAGCGAAGACATCAGAGTGCGGGAAAGTCTCATCGATATTCCTTTGAATGATTTGAACAGGGATTTTTACGGGAGTTTATGCGGGTAAAAGCGCCGGCCGGCCTTGGCCGATCGGCTGTGCCGCGTTTTGCGCGCGGATTTCAGTGAGCTCGATGCGCTGCCCATCGGCGTCGAACAGGTGCAGGCCTTCGGCTTTTGCAAAACAGTCGACCACGTCGCCCGGCCTCGCCGTCGGGCGCGTGTGGGTGGCGTGGAAAAGACGCTCGGCCCCAAGCGAAAGCTCCAGTATCCAGCTGCCACCGGTCGGCATGATGCTTTCAAGCTTCAGCGTCCCGAGCGGCACGGCACCGACGGTGGCGGAAAACGCAATCTCTTCCGGCCGAATGCCGACTGACGCAACCTTGGACGTGCCCCCTAAGGGCAGTTTGCCGAACAGCCGCGCGGCCAGCCCGCCAAGCACTGACTGGGCATCGAGCGAGATCATGTTGATCGGCGGGTTGCCGATGAATTCCGCCACGAACCGGTTGACCGGCCGCGAATAGATATCATCCGGCGCACCGACCTGCTGCAGACGACCACCGTTCATCACCGCGATCGTGGTCGCCAGTGTCATCGCCTCCCACTGGTCATGGGTGACAAAAACGATCGTAGTGCGGAATTCCTCATGCAGTCGACGCAGTTCGGCGCGCATTTCGAGGCGAAGCGTGGCATCGAGATTGGACAGCGGTTCATCCAGCAACAGGATTTCGGGATTGACCGCCAGCATGCGGGCCAGCGCCACGCGCTGCTGCTGACCGCCCGAAAGCTGCGACGGATACCGCGCCGCATAATCGCGAATGCGTAGCTTTTCCATCACGTCATTGACCTTGGCGCGGCGCTCCGCTTCCGGGATCTTGCGCAGGCGCAGGCCGAAATCGATGTTGCGCTCCACGGTCATATGCGGCCAAAGCGCATAAGATTGGAAAACGAGGCCGAGCCGACGCTGCTCCGGCGGCAGAAAAGTGCCCGCGCTCAGGCTATCGACCACACGTTCGCCAATGGCGATCTCGCCGCCGCTCAGGTGCTCGAGACCGGCAATCATCCGCAATGTCGTGGTCTTGCCGCAGCCCGAGGGGCCTAGCAGGCACATGAATTCACCATGGGCGATGGTGAGGTTCAGATCGGAAACGGCGGCATGACCATGGCCGGCATAGTTCTTGGTGACATTGGTCAGTGTGATATCGGGCATGTCAGCTCTCCAGACCCTTGGCGATGCCTTTGCCGGTCAGTCGGTTGATGAGAATGGTGCCGGCCAGCGCCAGCAGCGCGATCATCAGCACGACGGCATTGGCGGCCTGGGTGTAATTGTAATCCACGAGGCGCAGCGAATAGGTGGTCAGCACATCGGTGGCCGGCACGGCGAGGATGATGAACAGGCTGACGCCCTTGATGCCGGAGATGAACGGCAGCAGGATCGCACTCGCCAGAGCCCGCTTCTGGATCGGCATCACGATGCTGGTCATGCGTCGCCACCAGCCGGCACCGGCAACACGCGCCGCCTCTTCCGGCTCCTTGCCGAGCTGTGCCATGGCGGCAATGCCGGATCGCGAGGCAAACGGCATCTGATCGGCAATCAGGGCCAGAATGAGGATGATCGAGGTGCCGTAAAGTGCCGGGATGGGACCGCGCGGCACGGCAAACAGCGTCAGCGTTGCCGCCGCAAAAGCGATGCCCGGCACCAGATAGGGCATGAAGGTTATCTGCCGCAGGAAGGCGCCGAGCGCAGCAAACGGGCTGCGGATGACGACATAACCGACCAGAAGACCAAGCACGCCCGAGGCCAGCGACGCGGCGCCGATGATGACCAGCGTATTGAGACCGGCGCTCCAGAATTCCGGCGTCAGCAGTATGCCGTTGCGCAACGCAACCGTATCGAGGTTCGAGCCGATCCAGTAATCGAAGGTAAAGTTTTCCGGTGTGAAACGGCCCGGCACGCGCATGATGGTCGAGAGAAACAGCGTCAGCAGCGGGACGACGACGCCGATGACGAAGAAGGCGACCGCAAAACCGGTGGCCGGGATAAACCAGCGCCCGAGCGGGCGACGACGGTTCATCGCCCCCTTGCCACCGACAATGGCGAAACGACGCGCCTCGCGCATCATCCGCGTATCGATGTAGAGCGTGAGCACACCGATCGCCATGATGACCGCCGCCATCACGGCTGCCATGCCGCTCTGGCGGGTAGAGATCGCGCGGTAAAGCGAGGTCGACAGCGTATCGAAGCCGACAGGCAGGCCGAGCACATAAGGTACGGCAAACTCGCCGATACAATCGGCAAAGATCAGCAGGCCGGAAGACAACAACGCCGGGCGCATCAGCGGCAGCACGATCTGGAATGCGACGCGGCGCCGACTTGCACCGAGAATACGAGCCGAATCCTCCAGCTGCGCATCGAGCCGCTGCAGCGCGCTGCCGAGGATGAGGATCACAAAGGGCGCATAATGCAGCGACAGGATGATGATCATCGGCAGGCGGCCATAGGCCAGCCAGTCGGGCGTGGCAAAACCGAGATTTTCCATCCAGCCGGGCTGGCCGCCCACAGTGCGGTTCTTGAAGATCGTCGTCCAGGCAAGTGCGAGCGTCCATGTCGGCAGCATGAAGGGGATGATCAGCGCCGTTGCGAACCAGCCGCGCCCCGGCAGCTCGGTCCGGTTGATCAGCCAGGCGAGCATGCCGCCGATCGACATGGACAGCACGATCGCACCAGCCGCCACCGACGCCGTATTGAGAAGCGGTTGCCACAGAAGAATGGCGGACATGCGGGAGGCAAAGGCGCGCGTGAGATAATAGAGCGTGAACGCCCCCTCCGGTGCGCGCATGCGCGCCGCATCGCCGATCTGCACGATCGCGACATTGACGAGAATCGAGATGACGGGCGCGAGAATGAGAAGAGCGAACAGCAGCGCAAGCACCAGCCCGATGGCAATGACCGGATCGCGGCGCGCCACGGCCAATTGATGACGCAGCCGCTGGAACCGTGAACCGGCATCCCCCCGCGTCATTCGCCCGTCGATCATCACCATGATGGCCGCCCCTTCTCTCGTTTATCGAGGCGGACCATAAAAAAGCTCGATGACAGCCGGATGACATTTTGCACATATGTGCACATCGAATATCGGGATTTTTTCGAAGACGCAGTTGTTATAAATCAGGTCTTGCTGGCATCGTCACAGGCCAAAGGCAGATCACAAATCAAGTATTTTTGCCCATAGGCGCATCGTTCAAAAAGGAGTTGATCGAGAGGTGCGCACCCAAGCGCAACCGTTCAGCGTCAAACCGCCGCAGATTGGCATTATCCACCTCGGTGACATCGCTGCGGCTTTGTGGCATTGAGATAACATGAGGGCGATCAGGCAAATCCTATCCGACAGGATTCTGGCCACCGCAATGGCGGTGGTGATCGCCTATGTGGTTGTCCTTCAAGGCCTGGCCGGCAGCTATGCCCGCGCATCCACCATCAGCCCGGCAGAAAACCCGTTCCATGTCATCTGCGCCTCTTCCGGCATCGTGGACACCGCGCCGGACAGCAAAAACACACCGCTGAAGAAAAGTGCGGAATGTCCATGCGCGCTGCTTTGCCGCCTCGCCGGTTCCGCAGTGCCCGCCATTCTTGCCGGCTCTGCCCCAGACATCCACAGGATCGCCGTCGCAGACAAGCCGACAGCGCACATGGTGGACATGGTCGCGCCGTCATCACAACGCCGGCTGCTCGCCGAACCTCGAGCGCCACCGCCGCGTGCCTGAACATCGGAATGTGAGGCGCCTTGCCCCCATGTTCGTCTTTCAGGAGAGATGTCTATCCGGCATCTCTCACGTTTCATGTTCGCGCTCCCCTCGCCTGACGGCACAGTACCGAACCCGAGCCGGCCGAGCGCACCCACCGGAGGAAACCCATGATCAGAAAACACATCGGCATCTTTGTGGCACTTGCAGCGACACTCAGCTTCGGCACGGCTCGGGCGCACGAATTCAAGGTCGGGGAGATCGAGATCGGCCATCCCTATTCGCGTGCCATGCTGCCCGTCGCCAAGGTTGGTGGCGGTTATCTGAAGATCACCAATGCCGGCCCGGCCGACCGTCTCGTCAGCGCCAGCTCCGATCGCGCCGGCAGCGTCGAATTCCATGAGATGAAGATGAATGGCGCCATCATGGAGATGCGCGAACTCCAGGGCGGTATTGTCCTTCCCGCCAAGTCCACAGTCGAGCTGAAACCGGGCGGTTATCATGTCATGTTCATGAATGTCACAAAGCCCTTCAAGGAAGGTGAAATGGTCAAGGCCACGCTTGTTTTTGAAAAGGCCGGCCCGGTCGATGTCGAGTTCGCCGTCGGCCCGATTGCCGGTGACAAGGCGCATTCGGAGCATGGAAAATGACGTCGAAAAATCCGTTCATGATGATCGCTGGCGTCGTGTCGGGCATTTTTGTGCTCGCACTCGTCGGCGTCATGGTCTGGATGTCGAAAGACACGCCCCGTTCGGGCACGTTCGGCACCGCCTTTTCCCTGGTCAATGACCAGGGAAAACCGGTCGATCAGTCGATCTTCAAGGGCAATCCGTCGCTCGTCTATTTCGGCTATACGCACTGCCCCGAGGTCTGCCCGACGACACTTTACGAGGTGGCAGGCTACCTTGAGGAACTCGGCGCGGAAGGCCAGTCGCTCAAAACCTACCTCTTCACCGTCGATCCGGAGCGCGACACGCCGGACATCATGAAAGGTTATGTCACCGCCTTTTCAGACCGCATCACCGGTGTCACGGGAACGCCGCAGGAAATGACAAAGGTCATTGCCGGCTGGAAGGCATTCGCGCGCAAGCAGCCAAACCCCAGCGGCGGTTATTCCATGAGCCACACGATGGATCTGTTTCTGATCGGCGCCGACGGACGCTTGAAAGGTCTCATTCCCTATGGCGCAGACCCTGACGAAGCCATCGAAAAAATCCGTAGCGCGCTTCTGTAATGAACACCGATTCCGGCCGTCGCAAAAGCTTGCGCAGCGGCCGGAAAGACCTGCGAACCTCAGCCTTGCCGCCTATTGCCGACAGGCTGTCCGTCTCCCACAAAAAAGCGCAGCCTTGCGGATTGCCGTGATGACAAAGCTTTGCTAAGGGGTGGCACCGTTTCCACCGGCTACAAGAATCTTCGCTTCGCGGAGTTGTTCCGGTTGTTTGATGGGGCGTCGCCAAGCGGTAAGGCACCGGTTTTTGGTACCGGCATTCCCAGGTTCGAATCCTGGCGCCCCAGCCACAACACTCTTTTTCAAGCCTAGAATCCATGTTTTCCGGCGTTTTCGCTTAGCTGGGAATCACGTTTCAGACGCTGTCTTACAGGAGTGTGTGACACAAGTGTCTTACAGGAACGCCGCTAAATCCTGCCCGTCCTTCCATTCAAGAGATGGGGCGAGGTTAGTTTGTGCTTTGCCAACTGGCGAATGGCTACTTCTCCGCCTGGCGATGAGAATGCTCACGGCCAGGTCGTGATAGCCGGTCACCGCAATCCAGCGACAGCCCCCAAAGATTGGCAAATGTCATCTGGGTTAAGCCGCTCCCCTTACGGGCGCCGGCAAGGACGGGCAGAGACACGCGGCTCTGCCCGGCTTGAGTCTGGGGTGAGGTGCGATGGCACCCAAGACAATACAGCCACTGGCCGCGAGATCGTCTTTGTTGATCAAGCCACCTTACCCAATACCCCATGCGGGTCGAGCACGAACTTGGTCGCCGCACCCTGATCAAAGCTCTCATAGCCTTGCGCGGCATCCTCCAGCGAAATCACCTTGGCATTGACGATATCGGCGATCGGCAGGCGGTCGTGCAAGATGGCCTGCATGAGCTGGCGATTGTATTTCAGCACCGGCGTCTGCCCCGTATGGAAGGACTGCGCCTTGGCCCAGCCAAGCCCGAACCGCAGTGACAGGCTGCCCTGCTTGGCAGCCGCATCCACGGCACCGGGATCTTCCGTCACGTAAAGCCCGGGAATGCCGATCTGACCGGCGGCGCGGGTGATTTCCATCATCTGGTTCAGAACGATCGCCGGCTGTTCGCCGCCGGCATGGCCGCGCGCCTCGAAACCGACGGCATCAATGGCACTGTCCACCTCGTCGGTGCCGACGACCTGCGCAATCATGTCGCCAAGTCTGTCAGACTGTGAGAGATCGATCGGTTCGAACCCGACCTTTGCGGCATGCGCCAGACGCTCCTTGTTGAAATCGCCGATCATGACGACGGCAGCCCCCAGAATGCGGGCGGAAGCGGCAGCCGCCAGCCCCACCGGCCCGGCACCGGCAACATAGACCGTCGAGCCGACGCCGACGCCGGCCTTCACCGCGCCGTGAAAACCGGTCGGCAGAATGTCGGAGAGCATGGTGAGGTCGCGGATTTTTGACATCGCCCGGTCGCGATCCGGGAATTTCAGAAGGTTGAAATCGGCGTAAGGAATGGTGACGTAGCGTGCCTGCCCGCCGATCCAGCCGCCCATATCGACATAACCATAGGCGCCGCCGGCACGCGACGGGTTCACCGTCAGGCACACACCTGTGTCCTGGGCCTTGCAGCAGCGGCAACGGCCGCAGGCGACATTGAAGGGCACAGAGACGATATCGCCGATCTCCAGCATCTCGACATCGACGCCCTTTTCGATCACCTCGCCGGTAATTTCATGGCCAAGCACGAGGCCAGGCATGGCGGTGGTGCGTCCGCGCACCATGTGCTGGTCGGAACCGCAGATATTGGTGGAAATGACTTTCAGGATGACGCCGTGCTCGATGCGCCGACCATCGGGCGCCTCCAGCTTCGGATCATCGATATCGCGGACTTCCACCTTGCCGGGTTTCAGATAAACGACGCCACGGTTCCTGCTCATACCATTCCTCCTTGGTTGAGTTTGCCCCCGAACTGTTCTGGTCGAAGGCATTTTTGCGGGGCCGATCCCTCCTCGGATCGACGCCGCAACCTTCCAATCGTTATTGCCGTTTCAAGAGACCATGCATGATGCTTTCGAACGCCCGCGAAAACGACATGGCCGGTCGGCAAAGACGACATATGGTCTGGAATGCGGTGAAGGGAACAGTAGGCATTAAAAAGCCGCCCGCAACATCGTCGCGGACGGCTCGAAAAATCTCTCGACGATATCGGCAATCAGCCCCGGCGCGCAGCCTTCTTCGGCGCGGCCTTGCCGTCGTCGAAACCGATGCGCACTGTCGTGAAGCGCGAAGCCCCTCCAGCAGCATTCGGGATCGAGACGTCGGCCTTGTTGAAGATGAACTGGCCGCTGCCTTCCGGCGGGATGTTGGCGTTAAAGGCAACCTTCTGCGAATAGATGACGTTACTGCCATCGACCACTTCCACCAGAACCGGCAGCGTCACGTCACCGGTCTTGCCGGCGGCGCCGGCCACGATGCGGCCCTGCGCCATCACATTGATGGTCAGCGTGGATTCACTCGCCGTGCAGGAGCGCGTCACGTCGGCAAAGGAGGCCTGATAGATCAGCTTGCTGTCGTCGCCTTCGGCGGCCTTGCCGACATAGGACCGGTGGAAACCGGTATCGGTGCGGATCACCACCTGCGGGCAATAGGCCTGCACGACCGGTGTGACACTGGCCTGCGCTTCGGCACGACCGGCAGCGCCCAGATCGGGCGTGCTGCAGCCGGCAAGCGCTGCGGCCAGCCCGGCACCGGCAGCCGTGCGCAAAACCGTCTTGAAAGATGCCGTGGTCAGGGATGTTTTTCCAAACACGTTACTCAACCCTTTTGCATATCTGATCTGCCGCCTGGCCGATCCTGGCTTTATTTCTGGCGCGACCGGAACTTCCGGCACCTCTTCAAGCCAAGGTCTATAGCAGTGGCATTTTGAAAAATCGATCCGTTATGACACGAAAATCATCTCTACGTTGAGAGACATGCGAATACGGCAAAATTCGAACTGCGGAACCGCTCGGGCATAATCCGGGCTCGCATTCCCCATCGGCTTTCTGTATTGAAGGCCGAACTTTTTTACGCCGGCTTTTCCGGAGCCGATGCTTCTTTCTGGGGAATGAACTTCGTGGAATACATCTCGACACGCGGCGAAGCACCCGCGCTCAGCTTTCGCGACGCACTCATGGCAGGCCTTGCCCGCGATGGCGGCCTTTACGTTCCGCGCGAATGGCCGACATTTTCCAAAAAAGACATCAAGGCCCTGCGCGGCAAGACCTATCAGGAGATCGCATTCGCGGTTATCAGCCGTTTCACCGGTAACGAGATCGCGGCCGACAAGCTGCAGGCGATGATCAATGAGGCCTATGCCACCTTCCGCCATCCGGCCGTTGTGCCGCTGGTGCAGACCGGCCCCAACGATTTCGTGCTGGAACTTTTCCATGGTACGACGCTCGCCTTCAAGGACGTGGCGATGCAATTGCTCGCCCGCCTGATGGACCACGTACTGGCCGAACGCGGCCAGCGCGCAACCATCGTCGGCGCGACCTCGGGCGATACTGGCGGCGCCGCCATCGACGCCTTTGCCGGCCGCGAGCGCACCGATGTGTTCATCCTGTTCCCGCATGGCAAGGTTTCGCCGGTGCAGCAGCGCCAGATGACCTCCTCGGGTGCTTCGAACGTTTATGCGGTTGCCGTGAAGGGCAATTTCGACGATTGCCAGAACCTTGTGAAGGAGATGTTCAACGACGTCGCCTTCCGCGAAAAGGTCGGCCTGTCGGGTGTCAATTCGATCAACTGGGCGCGCATCATGGCGCAGGTGGTTTACTACTTTACCTCCGCCCTTTCGCTTGGCGCACCAGACCGCAAGGTCTCGTTCACGGTACCGACCGGCAATTTTGGCGATATCTTTGCAGGCTACGTGGCCAAGAAAATGGGCCTGCCCATTGAGCGTCTGGCGATTGCCACCAACGACAACGACATTCTCGCCCGCACGCTGAAGACCGGCCGTTACGAGATGAAGGGCGTGCACGCCACCACCTCGCCGTCGATGGATATCCAGATCTCCTCCAACTTCGAACGCCTCCTGTTCGAAGCCTATGGTCGCGATTCCGGCGCCGTGCGCAATGCCATGGCGAGCCTGAAACAGTCCGGTTCGTTCGAGATCCAGCCGGAAGCCCTGAAAGCCATCCGCCGCGAGTTCCGCGCCGCCCGCGCCACCGAAAAGCAGGTTGCCGCGACCATCAAGGACACCTTGGCCGAGACCGGCTATCTGATCGATCCACATACGGCAACGGGCGTTTTTGCGGCGAAAAAGTTCGCAAAGCCGGGCGTTCCGATGGTGACACTGTCGACTGCCCACCCGGCCAAGTTCCCGGCTGCCGTAGAAAGCGCTTGCGGAATTTCTCCAGCACTTCCACTATGGCTTGCTGATTTAATGACACGGGAGGAGCGTTTCGATCTCTTGGATGCGGACCTGAAAGCCGTCGAAGGCTTCATCAGCAAACATGCCCGGGCCACCGCCTGACGGGATCAGAAGACGCCGGAGATACAGTATGAATGTTAATATCACCCGGCTCGCCTCCGGGTTGACCGTCGTCACCGAAAACATGCCGCATCTGGAAAGCGTTGCGCTGGGCGTATGGATCAAGTCCGGCTCGCGCAACGAGATGGATAACGAGCATGGTATCGCCCACCTTCTCGAGCACATGGCCTTCAAGGGCACCGCGCGCCGCAGTGCCCGCGATATCGCCGAGGAAATCGAGAATGTCGGCGGCGAGTTGAACGCCGCCACCTCGACGGAGACGACCTCCTATTACGCCCGCGTGCTGCGCGACGACGTGCCGCTCGCCGTCGATATCCTTGCCGACATCCTGACCGAATCGGCTTTTGATGAAGAAGAACTGCAGCGCGAGAAGAACGTCATCCTGCAGGAAATCGGCGCGGCCAATGATACGCCCGACGACATCGTTTTCGACCGGTTTTCCGAAGTCGCCTATCGCGGCCAGACGCTTGGCCGGCCGATCCTCGGCACGCCGGAAACAGTGCTGGCGTTCACGCCCGACAATATTCGTGGTTACCTTTCGCGCAATTACACCACCGACCGCATGTTTGTGGTAGCGGCTGGCGCCGTCGATCACGACGTGTTCGTCAAACAGGTGGAACAGCGTTTCGCCTCGCTGCCGCAGAGCCCCTCGGCACCGCCGGTTCTGGAAGCTGCCAAATATATCGGCGGTGACGTGCGCGAAACCCGCGACCTGATGGATACGCAGGTGCTTCTCGGCTTCGAGGGCAAGGCCTATCACATGCGGGACTTCTACTGCTCGCAGATCCTTGCCAACATTCTCGGCGGCGGCATGTCCTCGCGCCTGTTCCAGGAAGTGCGCGAACATCGCGGCCTCTGTTACTCTGTCTACGCCTTCCATTGGGGCTTTTCCGATACCGGCATCTTTGGCATCCATGCCGCCACCGGCGCGCAGGACCTGCCGCAGCTGGTTCCGGTCATTCTCGACGAGCTGCGCAAGTCTTCCGAAGTCATGCACCAGCAGGAAATCGATCGCGCCCGCGCCCAGATTCGCGCCCAGCTGCTGATGGGTCAGGAAAGCCCCGGCGCGCGCGCCGGCCAGATCGCCCGCCAGATGCTGCTTTACGGCCGTCCGATCCCGAGCGGCGAGATGATGGAGCGTCTGGAAGGCATCACCACCCAGCGCCTGACCGATCTTGCCGGACGGCTGTTTTTCGATACAGTTCCGACATTGTCGGCCATCGGCCCGGTGGAAACGCTGGCGCCGTTCGAAGACATCACCTCGGCGCTTTCTTCGCCGCAGATCAAGACACAACAGGCCACCGGCTGATCCGGCCCGGCCGGGGCTCAAAACATCGCTCCGGCTAACCGCCTTCCCGCCGATGTTCCCTGCCGACCCAGGGCTATCGCATATGGACCCGATGCAGCGCCGCGAGCTCCCTTTGAGTGCCCTCGTTGAAGCGGGGGCATCTGGCATCAAGAAAGTCCCCCTCTGGCCTGCCGGCCATCTCCCCCACAAGGGGGGAGAAGACTTGCGGCAATCACTTGCTCATATTGAACCTCGGCGGATCGGCTGGGTTAAGCCCCTCCCCCTTGTGGGGAGGGGTTTGGGGCGGGGTCTTTTAATATGCGAAACCGTATCCGGTGGAGCACGCATGACATGACGAAATCAGTCTTTCGTTTCCTGTCGCGGCAGCCGGAGACGCCGGAGCTTTACGGCGATCACCATCTGTTGCGCCTGCCGCGTTTTGCCGATTACCGCCAGTGGTTTGCCGCCCGTGACGGAAGCCGCGCCTTTCTGCAGCCATGGGAGCCGACTTGGCGGGCCGACGAACTGACGGAAAGCGCTTTCCGGCTGCGTGTGCAGCGCAATACACAGGAATTCTCCTCGGGCGTCGCGGTGCCGTTTTTTCTGTTCCGGCGCGAAGACATGGCACTGATGGGGGGGCTTACTGTCGGCTATATCCGCCGGGGAGCGGCACAAAGCTGCATGATCGGCTACTGGATGGGTGAAAAATATGCTGGCAATGGCCATATGTTCGCCGCACTCAAGCTAGCAGTACCCTACATCCACACCGGACTTCAGTTGCACCGTATCGAAGCAGCCTGTATTGCAGAGAATTGGAAAAGCGTGCGTCTTCTCGAGAAGGCCGGTTTCGAACGGGAAGGTCTCTTGCGAAAATACCTGAAGATAAACGGCGAGTGGCGCGACCACCTGATGTTTTCACGACTGGCCGGTGAGCCGACAGAGATCGGCACACCATGATGCAGCGTGCCCCTCGCCTGACCATGCAGCGCATTCTTGCCGCGCTGGTTCTGATGCTGACCGCCCTCGTTTCAACGGCCGCCTTCGCCGCCGAGCCGGTCAAGCTTTCGCGTGACGACACCGCGCTCGACCTGACGCCGACAACCGAGATCTATGCCAACCAGGGCGAAGCCTTTCAGGTTTCCACCGCTGCCGGCACCGATGGCATCCGCCGCCGTATCGAGGTGCGCGCCTCCTCGCAAAGCCACCAGGGCGACTGGGCTGTGTTCGCGCTCGCCAACGTCACCGACGAACAGCTGGAGCGCGTCATCGTCGCACCGCATTTCCGCCTGGCAAAATCGCAGCTATTCTGGCCCGATCTCGGGTCGCAGCGCATCATCTCGATCACGCCATCCGAAGGTTTTGCACTCGACCGTATCGCCAGCCCCGATGCCGACGTGTTTCGCATCACGCTCAACCCCGGCGCCGTCATCACTTTCGTGGCCGAGCTTTCGACTCCGCAACTGCCGCAGATCTATCTCTGGCAACCGGATGCCTATAAGGATTCGATCAACTCCTTCACGCTCTACAAGGGCATCGTGCTCGGCATCGCTGGCCTGCTTGCCGTGTTCCTGACCATCCTTTTCGTGGTCAAGGGCACCTCGATGCTGCCGGCCGCCGCCGCCCTTGCATGGGCGGTGCTCGCCTATGTCTGCGTCGACTTCGGGTTTCTCGAAAAGCTCATATCGGTGACATCGAGCGACCAGCGAATATGGCGTGCCGGCGCGGAAGTGTCGCTGGCCTCATCAATGGTGATCTTCCTGTTCACCTATCTCAACCTCAACCGCTGGCACGTGCATCTGGGCTATGCGACATTTGCCTGGATCATCGGTCTAGGTCTGCTGTTCGGCGTCGCCATCTACGATCCGTCGATCGCATCCGGTATTGCGCGCCTGTCCTTCGCGCTGACCGGCACGGCCGGCATCCTTTTGATCGTTTATCTCGGCATGAACCGTTTTGACCGCGCCATTCTTCTGGTGCCGACATGGGCGGTTCTGCTGGTCTGGCTGTTCGGCGGCTGGCTGACCGTCACCGGGCGGCTGGACAACGACATCATCCAGCCGGCGCTGGGCGGTGGTCTGGTGTTGATCGTCCTCTTGATCGGCTTCACGGTCATGCAGCACGCCTTTGCCGGCGGCGCCTATCAGCAGGGCCTGTTTTCCGATCTGGAGCGCCAGTCGCTGGCGCTGACCGGCTCGGGCGATACCGTCTGGGACTGGGACGTGGCGCGCGACCGCGTCATCACCACGCCGGATATTTCCGCGCAGCTCGGCCTTTCCTCCGGCACCATGCACGGGCCGGTGCGCAACTGGATCCCGCGCCTGCACCCGGATGATCGCGATCGCTTCAAGGCGACGCTCGACGTGCTCTTGGAACACCGCCGCGGCCGCCTGAACCACGAATTCCGCATCCGCGCAGAAGACGGCCATTTCCACTGGCTGCAAATCCGCGCCCGGCCCGTTCTCGGCTCCAACGGCGAAATCATCCGTTGCGTCGGCACCGTCGTTGATGTGACCGAGCAGAAAAACTCCGTCGAGCGGCTGCTGCAGGATGCCATGCACGACAACCTCACCGGCCTGCCGAACCGTCAGGTGTTTCTCGATCGTCTGCAATCGGTGCTGACCATCGCCGCTTCCAGCGATGGCGTGCGCCCGACCGTGCTGTCGATAGATATCGACCGCTACAAGCAGGTGAACGACAGTTTGGGCATCGCCGCGGGTGACAACATTCTCATTGCGCTCACCCGCCGCCTGCGCCGTTTGCTGAAGCCGCAGGATACGCTGGCCCGCCTCTCCGGCGACGAGTTCGGCCTCATCCTCGTGTCCGAACGCGATCCGGCCAAGGTGGCGGATTTTGCCGATGCCGTCTCCAAGGCGATCATGGTGCCTATCAATTTCGCGCATCGCGAAATCATCCTCACGGCCTCGATCGGGCTTGCCTCATGGGTGGACCAGCAGGAAAACGCGCAAGGCCTGTTGAGCGACGCCGAGCTTGCCATGTACCGGGCCAAACGCGCCGGCGGCAACCGCGTCGAACCGTTCCGCCCGGCCTTCCGCGCCTCCGGCACCGACCGCCTGCAGCTGGAAACGGATCTGCGCCGTGCGCTGGACCGCAAGGAACTGACCATGGCCTACCAGCCGATCATCCGGCTGGACAATGGCGAGATCGCCGGTTTCGAATCGCTGATGCGCTGGGAACACCCCAAGCGCGGCACGATTCCGCCGAGCGAGTTCATCCCGATCGCGGAAATGTCGGACCTGATCGGCCCGCTCGGCCTGTTCGCGCTCGACCGCTCCGCAAACGACCTGAAGGACTGGGAAACCCAGACCGGTGTTCTGCCGATCTTCATGTCGGTGAACCTGTCGAGCGCGCAGCTGATCAACAATGATCTCTGCAACGACGTCCGTTCCATCCTCGCACGCACCCATTGCGAACCGAGCCGGTTCAAGCTGGAACTGACCGAATCGGTGATGATGGAGAACCCGGAACAGGCCCGCCTCGTGCTCAACAAGCTCAAGGAAACCGGCCTCAGCCTCGCACTGGACGATTTTGGCACCGGCCATTCCTCGCTCGCCTACCTGACGCAATTCCCGTTCGACACGATCAAGCTCGACAAGGCGCTGGTGGCGGGTGCGGCCGAAAAACGCGCACTGCTGCTGCGCTCGGTGATCGCCATGGCCCGTTCGCTGGAAATGGTGGTGGTGGCCGAGGGCGTGGAGACCGACGAAGACGCCGCCGATCTGGTGAAAATGGGCTGCCATTACGGCCAGAGCTATCTGTTTGGCCCGCCGATGGATGCCGGTTCGGTGCAACGGTTGCTGAAGGAACGGTTTCCGCTGACAAAACGGGCGTGAGGGGGGAAGCGACGGTCGTTATTGCGACCGACCGTCATCCAACTCGACAACGAAGCCGCCACAGAGAAATTCGAAGGCATCCTGTTCCGCATCAAATACGCGGTATCGCACCTCCGGAAAGTGCGATGATTTCTCTGGCTCGATCTGCAGATTAATGCCGGAAAGGGTCAGCATATTTTCGGGGCGTAACTCCACGCACTGATCGAAATGAAGCGAGAGACGACGCGTGCTTGTCGGGTTCACCATCACCATTGTGATGAACAGAAAAACGCAATCCGCAGACCGCTTGATCCCAAGCTCATCGATACGGCGGTAATCCCAGCATCTGGCCAAGGAAAGCTGTTCAAGCTTGTCTATCATAAGAATTTCTCAGTAAACGAAACATCGATTGCTGGCGGGTTTCAATCAACCTAGCATCGGCAGGACAGAGAAATCCAAGTGCGTTTTCCGATATCCTTACTCAAATCGTTTTTCAGACGGACAGATCAGATGCAGATTTCGCCCGAAATGTCTGATTTTCTGTTTCGCTTCGACCACTTCAACGACAGCGTCATCGAAACCATATCCGTCGATTACGGCAGTGACCAACCATTGCCGCGCATTCGCATCGTCCTGACCTGCCAGGATGATCTAGCCGACGAGCCAACTTGGAGACGTTGTGTCCTCGACTTTCGAAATGTTCGGGAGTTCAGGATCGGGCAGGACATGAACAGATCGTCCTGCGTGACATCCTTCGGCGTAGCCGTGACGATGGACGCCGGCTTGACCTATGTCGATTTCAACTGTCTCGGAGACACGGAGCGGAAAATCGATGAGGTACGCTCGTCCGGCTTTTTTGTCGGCGCGGAAACCGTCGAATTCGGCACTCTGGAAAACTAGTTCAGTGTAGTTTTTCTCGCTTCCCACTGTCTCATGTTCTGCAGTGCGTCCTCGAACATTCCATCGATATAGCCCTTGCATTTCAGTCGTGTCGCCGTCTGCTCCAGCTTCTGCCGGATATTTTCCGGCGTTCTGCCATAGGCGATCCCAGCGGGGACATTGTGGAATACGTCCGCCAGCGTTTGCGCCTTGCGCACATTGTCGGTCGCACGGATTTCGATCAGTGCGTAACCCAGAACTTTCAGGATGAGTTTGTAATCATCGCCTTGTGCCGTCATGTGAAACTCCGTGTTATGTGTGGTTGTGATGAAGGACTGTTTCCGTTTTAATGGGCGCAACACCATTGGGCCTCATTTTTCGGGCTATGGATGCTGAGTTGTCGCCTGCCGGTCGGAGACGTGGCCTATGTCGGTTCATACAAGGGAAATGCTTGATCGCCTTTCGCGCCGTGCCAGACGCGAATTTTCCTGCGGTCTGATGTCCGATACCAAATGGCGAAAGCTGTTCGCGACACTTGCGCACCTAGACATGCCGGAAGGCCAGATGCATGTTAAATTTCTGGACACGCCCGAAGTTCGGGCGATGCCTTTTCCCGGCCCGGTAGCCTTATGGCCACCGCACCCCTACATGGACTTGCAATTCGGCCCAATCGAACTGCGCGCCATCGAATGGATCGACTTTCCGCATATCGCCAGCACACCGCGAAGTCGCAACCTGCCCGACAGGAAAACCCCTCAGGCTCTTGCTCCTATCCGCCAAAATCTGAAGAGGCTGGGACAGTTTCCGATCGTCGAAACAGAGCACGGTATCCGCATCGAAGGTTACAGGCGATAAAACTGGGTTCGGCGCAGGCTGAAGGATGTGTAACTTGGTATGATCCGATCACTTACAAAATTCGCCTGCCTCGACTGTCAGCGTGTTTTCAAGCGACCCGCCGATGCCACTCAGAAAGTGTGCCCGCGCTGCGGCGGAGTTACCTATCGGACGGGTTCGGACTTTCGGCCGCCATCGGCCTCCGATAAAAAAGCCTGGGCTGTTGCCGCCTTCCTAATCTCCAAAGGATTTCCGTATTACCGGCTGGGCGTGCGTTACCCGACAACTCTGAAGGAGGCGGAGCGATTTGTGGAAGCCAATGCGGATTTTGCCGTAGACGTCAGCGAGAATGGTAAGGTGCCGGTGCAGTCTCCCAGAGATCGGAGACCGTGATTTTCTTGTTCGCCTGATCCGCCGCCCGATACCTTTAGCTTCTAAAAAATCCCCATCCATCGGCCTGCCCGGCACAGGATAGCGCAAGCTTGCTCAGATGTTCTTCATTATCGGTGATATTGCGGCAAGTCGGTCGCATGTCCAGAGATGCGGTGACATCAAACCGGTGGCCCTCTCGCTCGATCTCTTCGCCCGTAATGCTGAATCCATCCATCCGAGCTGTTCCTGCAAATTTCTCCGCGGAATCTCTATCGGGAAACATGTGAGAAAAGTCTACGACACTTGAAGGCCGGAGATCGGCTCCCTCCCTCTCCATCTTTCTCAGGATCTCGGCATTTTCATCGTATAGCGACATGACAGCCCTACAAAACCGTGACCGTTACCGCCAGTGAACGTCCGGCATACATCTCAAATGTCACACCGCTTCGTAGCAGATGATGCGGTGCCTCATCGACCAGAAAGCGCGCAGTACCCCGATCGAGTTCCTCGAATTCGAGCACCACGCTCCAGCCTTCATCCGCCGGGTCAGGATCAGATTGAAATCTGGCGGGCGCCGTATAGCACCCCGGCACAGTCATCCTGCCCGCGGCAATCTCGCTCCAGAGTATCTTTACCTTGCTGGTCATTCGAATGATCCTGTGCGCATCAGCATTTTATCGCCCGGGCACGGTCAAGCAATGGCCAAAATCCCCCTCAATACCGCTGATGCACCAGCCCGTGAATAAACTCCAGCTTCGCCACCACGGTCGGGCCTAGAATGAACGGATAGAGATCCGGCACGCCCAGAGAGCGGTGCATGGCGTTGAGCGCCACGCTGAACGGGATCCATGCCGAAACCAGCTGTTCGGCATCATGCGCGAAATATGGATTGAAGCCGATTTCCGAGGACATTTCCTGATGTCCGCGCGGTTCCACCACCATGCCGAAGGCGCGCGCCGTTTCCAGCGTGTCGACGATATGCAGGTAATGGGCAAAGCTTTCGGCAAAATCCTCCCACGGATGGGAGCTTGCATAGGTGCTGATGAAATCCTCCTGCCAGTTCGGCGGCGGCCCCTGCTCGTAATTGCGCTTCAGGGCTTCGGCATAATCCTGCCGTTCGTCGCCGAAGGCCAGACGAAACGGGTCCAGCCGGCCGCGGTCGCGCACCAGCTTGTCCCACATGTAATGGCCCACCTCATGGCGGAAATGGCCGAGCATGGTGCGGTAGGGTTCATCCATCTCCACCCGTATCTTTTCGCGGGTGGCATCGTCGGCTTCGGCGGCGCGGATGGCGATCAGGCCGTCCTCGTGGCCGGTCATGGGCGCAACCACCGTGCCATCCGGCTGCACTTCATCGATCAGGAAATCGAAGACCAGACCGCCTTCCGGGTCCTCGTTGCGCGTGGTGCGCGGCAAGTCCCATTTCAGCAGCGAATAAAACAGATGGCGTTGCGCCTGGCTGATGCGCCGCCATTGCTCCAGCCCATCCACCGTCGAGGCATCCGGCACGAGGCGATTGTGGCGGCAGGCAGGGCAGAAGGTCTCGCCGCTGCCGGCCGGCACCGTCCAGTTACAGATGTCGTGATCCGCATTTGCGCAGAAAAACACTCTCTCCGCCGGGTTGGAAACCAGCCGCCAGCCACCCTCATCGGTGTCTTCGGCAAGCGCATGCATCGTCAACTGCCCCGGCACGAAACCGAGGCGGTGGCCGCAATTGACGCAATTGCGGTTGTCGAAATGGATTGGCTGGCCGCAATGATCACAGTCGAACAGGCGCATTGTATTTCCCGGAAAAAAGAGAAAACAAAAGGTACAGATAAAGAAAACCTGCCTCGGCGAATGCCGAAACAGGTTTTCGAAAACTCACACGCGTGACGCGCTATCAGGCGCGATCAACGATATCCTTCAGGCCTTCCTTGGCCTTGCCCTTGGCCTGCTGTGCATGGCCCTTGGCTTCCTGTGCAGCGCCCTTGGCGCGCAGGGAATTGTTGTCGGTCGCCTTGCCGGCGGCCTGCTTTACCTTACCGGCAACTTCATTACCCTTGCCGCTGATCTTGTCTGCAGTGCTACCCATTGTCGTTCTCCTTGGTTGCCGGTGCTTTATTCTTTTCACCGTGTCTGCAAATAGAACGAACTGCTGTGCTTTTTGTTCCGCGCCGCAAAACATCACAGGCTGTTATCGGGATAAAAATCAGGCATGCCCGGCATCGGTGGACAGCATGGCGGCGCTGATGCCCATGGTGGCAAGGGCCCGCTCGTATTTGCCTTCGAGGCAATGATCAAAGATCATCTCTTCCGTGGCCGGGCAGTTCAGCCAGCCATTGCCGGCGATTTCCGCTTCCAGCTGGCCCGCGCCCCAACCGGCATAACCCAGCATCATCGTGGCGCGCGTCGGCCCGCGATCCTCGCTGATGGCGCGCACCACGTCGAGCGTCGCTGTCAGCGAAATATCGTCACTGATCGGAATGCTACTATCGCCGGTGTAATCGTCCGAATGCAGCACGAAACCACGGCCGGTTTCCACCGGACCACCGGACAGGATGGGAAAGGCGCGCGTCTTCTCCGGCAGAAGGATGGCATCGTGCTCATCCAGCATCTTCAGGTGCAGAAGCACGTCGACAAAGGAAATCTGCTGCGAGCGGTTGATGATGAAGCCCATGGCGCCATCGGCCGAGTGGGCGCAGATATAAACGACGGAACGGGCAAAGTTCCCATCCTCCATACCCGGCATGGCAATCAGGAACTGGCCGTCGAGAAAGCCGCGCTCGCGTTTGTCTCCAAGGGTGGGGAATTCCATCGTGCCTCCAGCCTGCTGCCGGCCGGGTGCGCCGACGGGCAGCGTCAGTTTGCGATCATCAACTGCAACATGGGTCAGTCTCTCCTGTCAATCAACCGAAAATGATTGTGTTTTTGAGATGTTGACTGGCCTACACCCGCAAGATGCAATAGTGGCCTTGATCATGCACATCACCCTGCCCTACCCGGATACCCGTCGTCGTTCCTGGATTGTCGCCGCTGCCCTGCTTGCCGGCGTGCTCGCCCTTGCTGCGCTGTTCTGCCTGCCGTCCATTGCCACGGCTGAAACGACAGCGTGGGCGCAGAATGAAGGCGGGCGCATGCGCATCGTCACCCTGCCGCCGGATGCCAGTGGGCGGGTGCGCGGCGGCCTGGAAATCGAGCCGAAGCCGGGCTGGATCACCTATTGGCGCGAACCGGGCGAGGCCGGTATTCCGCCGAAACTGAGCGTGGCCGAGGGCGGCGCGGCCAAGATCGGCGAACTTTCCTATCCGGTGCCCAAGCGCGTCGGTGACGGCAGATTGCTCGATATCGGCTACGACAAGCCGGTGACGCTGCCATTCGAACTGACGGTGAACGATCCCGCCGCCCCCGAACCGGTCACCGTCTCGAGTTTTGTCGGCCTGTGCCGCGATATCTGCATCCCGTTTCAGGCGGATTTCCTGCTGCATCTGAAGCCGGAAAACATCACCCCGCCACAGGAATTCATGATCCTGCAGAAAGCCGGCGCACTTCTGCCCGATCCGCCATCGATGGATTTTGCCGTCACCCATTATTCGCTGACCGATGCCCAGCAGACATTGCGGCTGGCGCTGCGCCTGCCGCAGGGCACCCAGAACAAGCCGCAGGTTCTGGTGACTGGGCCTGAAGGTTACGTATTGTTCGACGAGGCATCGGGCAAACGCGAGGGCGACAGCTATCTGGTCGAGATGGCGATCGAAAAACTGCCGGTCAAATATGACATCAAGGGCAAACGCTGGGACATTCTGGTGATCGCCGGCACGCGCGCCATGGAAACGTCGCTGGCGTTCGACTGAAGGCGCGGCCCGCCGGCCGGCCTTCCCATTTTTGGTCAACGCCCCGCCTTGCCTTGATCCCCGCGCCGCCTATAGTCGCCTTGACCTGACGATTGTCAGGAATGGGGTTCACGAGGAGACTGACATGACGATTTCGATCGGTGAAAAGCTGCCGCAGGCGACTTTCAAGGAAAAGACGGCGGATGGCCCGACCGAAGTGAACACGAGCGACCTTTTTGCCGGCAAACGCGTCGTGCTGTTTGCCGTGCCGGGCGCGTTCACGCCCACCTGCACGCTCAACCATTTGCCGGGTTATCTCGACAACCGCGAAGCACTGATCGCTAAGGGCGTCGATGATATCGCTGTCGTTGCCGTCAACGACTGGCATGTGATGGGTGCATGGGCTCAGGCATCGGGTGGTCTGGGCAAAATCCATTTTCTCGCCGATTTCGATGCCGCCTTCACCAAGGCGCTCGGCCTCGATGCGGACCTTTCCGGCGGCGGTCTCGGCATCCGCTCCAAGCGTTATGCGATGCTGGTGGAAGACGGCGTGGTGAAATCCCTCGATATCGAGGAAAGCCCCGGCCAGGCCACCGTTTCCAGCGCACAGGCGATGCTGGAACGTCTCTGAGACCTGTCAGCCGGCAGAGTTGCGAAGGGCGCCCGCGAGGCGCCCTTTTTCATATATCCAGATCGAATTCCAGAAGCACGGCCAGCCCGCCCTCGGCGGATGCCACGATTTTTTCGCCGACCACGACATGGTCCGGGTGAACCAGATAGGCATCGCGCGCCTCGACCGTGTCGAATGTGACGACCAGCGCATCGGCGAAACCGCCGCCAAGCCCTTCCGGCGAGACATTCGGCCCGTATTTCACATCAACGATGCCGGACAGCTTTTGCTTCAGCGCAACGATCGCTTCGAAGATCTCCTTCTTCTGCGCCTTGTCGATCGAGGTTTTGAAGCGGATCAGAACGGTGTGCAGGATCATGTGACAATTCTCCGGGTAACATCCTGCCAGACAGATAGGTGCCCGGTGCCGGCCCGGAAAGGGCATGCCTACTTTTCCACACCGCAGCCATCACCACGAGGGGAGATATACCCCGGCCGCTTCAATGCGCGTTTACCGCGTATATTATGGCGACTTTAAGGCGATCATGGCTAAACCGGGGCATTGAATATTTTTGAAAATTCGAAAGCAATCAGAATGCGTTATGGTTTTATCGGATTATTCGGTCTGCTGCTCTGCTCGACCGCGGCGCATGCCACCGACCTCTCCGGCGATTATGCCGGCAGCTGCGACAACAACAACACTGTCCAATGCTGGATCCGTATTTCCGAACGCACCAAAGTCGAACTCACCGTTGCCGACCGGCTGGATTTCGAAAAGAAGCGCTGTGTTCTTTCCGGAACGCTGCTGCCGACGGCAACCGGTCTGAAGGGCGAGATCGGCAAGGGCAATCGCCTTGCGCTGCGCGATACGCCGGCCGGCGGCATCTATATGAGCCGCCTGCCTGTTTCCGCCTGCAAGATTGCCCTCAACGGCTTTTACGGCGTCATCGGCGACTGAAGCCGGCGCTTGCCATCCGATTTTCACGCGGCGCTCCGGGCTGGAAGCCCGCCTCTCCACACATCAAACATCATCCATAAGGGTCAAGGGTCATGGGCAAGATACATAGTGCGAAATTTCTGATGGCGAGTGTCGTCAGCTTCTCGCTGGTCACCGGTCAGGTTTTTGCGGAAACGCAGGCGTTCGCGCCTGCAGTCGCCGCGACAGACAGTGCCGCAACAGCCCCGGCCCCGGTATCGGCCCCGGCCGTCGCACCGGCACCAGACGCCATGGTACAGGCGCCTGTCCCCGCAGCAGTTACCCCACCGGCCGCAGCCGCGTCCAATGATGGCTGGGAGCAGGAATTTGCCCTGTGGCAGGCCGCTTCCAGCGGCAATTCGGTGGATGAATATAACGGCTATCTTGCAGCCTATCCGGCCGGTAAATTCGCGGCCATCGCCAAGGCCCGCATCGTCAAGCTGGTAGCCAGCGAAACACCGGCAGCCGACGAACACAATGCACCCGCCGAGATCGCAGCGCCCGTCGAGCCGGCCTTTTCCGTCGGCACACCGGAAACCGAAGCCGTATTGCTGAGCCAGAGAGCGACGCGCCGCGAAGTGCAGGGCCGGTTGACGTCGCTGGGCTTTTCCACCGGCGGTGCCGATGGCGCGCTGGGCGCCCGCAGCCGCAATGCCATCATGCAATGGCAGGGTTTCGTCGATGCACCGACCACCGGCTACATTTCCTATGACCAGCTGGCACGGCTGCGCACCGATTCCGAACAGCCCTATCAGAGCTGGCTCGCCTCCCAGCCAAAGCCGAAGCCGGCTCGCGTACGCGCGCGCCCTGCCGCCGGCGACGAACTGGTCGGCCGCGTCAACGACAACAGTGCTGCCGATGCCGCCATCGCGCTTGGCGTACTGGGTCTTGCCGCCGGCGTTATCGGTGGTGCAGCCATGAGCCGTGGCCGCCATCATGGTCCGCGTTATTACCGTGGCGGTGGCCGTCCGTTCCGCCACCATCGTTGAGCGAAACGTTTTTAGAAAGGACAGAAGGGCCGGCGGGTAACCGCCGGCCTTTTTGCTTTCGATTTGACGATTGTCACCTATAGGCGAAATTTAGCGGCAACCTGCGACAAAATGCAACCTTGAGCAGTTCTCACCACCTGTCACTCTGTGGGCATCGACAAGGCATACGAGAGGGAGGACTCGGCATGACTCAGAAGATGAAGGCGGCGATATTCGTCGAAAAAGGACGCATCGTCCTCGACGACAAACCGATCCCCGAGATCGGCCCGCTCGACGCGCTGATCCGCATCACCACCACGACGATCTGCGGCACCGATGTGCATATCCTGAAAGGCGAATATCCCGTCGCCAAGCGGCTGACCATTGGCCACGAACCTGTCGGCATCATCGAAAAGCTCGGCTCCGGCGTGAAGGGGCTGGCGGAAGGCCAGCGGGTGATTGCCGGTGCGATCACGCCATCGGGCTGGAGCACGGCCTGCCTTTGCGGCTGCGGCGCGCAAGATGGCGCCGGCACCAAACATGGCTTCAAGGCCATGGGCGGCTGGCGGTTCGGCAACACCATCGACGGCGCGCAGGCCGAATTTCTGTGCGTGCCGGATGCCATGGTCAATCTGGCGCCGATCGATGATGGGGTGACCGATGAACAGGTGCTGATGTGCCCGGACATCATGTCGACCGGCTTGTCCGGCGCCGAAACCGGGCAGATCAAGATCGGCGATTGCGTCGCGGTGTTCGCTCAAGGACCGATCGGGCTGTGCGCCACGGCCGGCGCCAAATTGCTCGGTGCGACAAAGATCATCGCCGTCGATACCCTGCCTGCGCGGCTGGAGATGGCGCGGCGCATGGGTGCGGATTTTGTGGTCGATTACCGGGCGGAAAACCCGGTGGATGCGATCATGCGTATCACCGATGGGCGCGGCGTCGATGTGGCGATCGAGGCGCTCGGCACGCAATCGACCTTCGAGGCGGCGCTACGGGTTCTCAGGCCCGGCGGCGTTCTCTCCAGCCTCGGCGTTTACTCCACCGATCTCACCATACCACTCGATGCGTTTTCCGCAGGGCTTGGCGACAAATCGATCCGCACCACCCTTTGCCCCGGTGGCAAGGAGCGCATGCGGCGCATGCAGGACGTCATCTCTTCCGGCCGCGTCGACCTGTCCGGTCTCGTCACCCACCGCTTCAAGCTCGATCAGATCGAAGAGGCTTATGATCTCTTCGCCAATCAGCGTGACGGCGTGTTGAAGGTGGCGATCACGCCCTGAGCTTCCATGCTGCGTGCGCAGATCGACACTTCGCCAGGCAACAGAATGCCGGGATCACGGGAGGAGGTGGGACGACACGCCGAAACCGTAACGTCCCGCATAGCATCGGCCCGGTCGCATTCCCCGGGCCGATGTCTTATTTGATGAGCAGCGAACGGCCGAACGTGGATTTTTTGAACGGCGCCATGCCGAGGCGGGCCAGTTCATCGGCGCGCTCATTTTCCGGGTGGCCGGCATGGCCCTTGACCCAGTGCCATTTCACCTTGTGGCGCTGGTTGGCGACATCGAGCCGCTGCCACAGTTCGCCATTCTTGACCGGCTTCTTGTCGGCAGTCTTCCATCCGTTCTTTTTCCAGCCAAAGATCCATTTCGATATGCCATCCATGACATATTTGCTGTCGGTGTAGAGATCGACTTCGCACTCGCTTTTCAGCGCATCCAGCGCAGAAATGGCGGCGAGCAGCTCCATGCGGTTGTTGGTGGTTTCCGCCTCGCCACCGTTCAGTTCCTTGGTGGTTTCGCCATAACGCAGGATAGCGCCCCAGCCGCCGGGACCGGGATTGCCCGAACAGGCGCCATCGGTGAAGATCTCGACCTGTTTCATGCCGGCTCTCCCGAAATGCCGTAATCGGCAACGCCCGTTACTTTTGCATGGAAGCGCAGCTTGCGCAGATATTCGATCGGGTCCTTTTTCACCACCAGCGCGCCTTCCGGGGTTGTCAGCCAGTCGTAAAGACGGGTGAGGAAGAACCGCAGGGCTGAGCCGCGCGCCAGGATAGGCAGGGCAGCGAGTTCCTCTTTGCTCAGCGGCCGCACCGACTGATAACCTTCCAGCAGCGCCTTGCCCTTGGTGACATTGTAAGCGCCGTCTTTCTCGAAACACCAGGCATTGAGGCAGATCGACACGTCATAGGCCAGCATGTCGTTGCAGGCGAAATAGAAATCGATCAGGCCCGACAGCGTGTCGCCGAGGAAGAAGACATTGTCCTGAAACAGGTCGGCATGGATGACGCCCGACGGCAGGTTCTTCGGCCAGTGGGCGGAGAGGAAATCGAGTTCGCCGGCAATTTCGTCCTGCAGACCGGTCTCGACCTCGTCGGCGCGGTCGGCAGCCTTTGCCCAGAGCGACACCCAGCCTTCGAGCGACAGGGCGTTGGGACGGGTGATCTGAAAACCTTCGCCGGCAATGTGCATCTTGGCGAGCGCGCTGCCCACTTCACGGCAATGTTTTGCTTCCGGCTTGCGCAGCCACATGCCCTCAAGGAAGGAGATCAGCGCGGCAGGACGGCCCGACAACTCGCCCAGCAGAGCGCCATCGTTGCGCGGCAAGGGCAGCGGGCAGGTGAGACCGCGATCAGCCAGATGCTGCATAAGGCCGAGGAAGAAAGGCAGGTCTGATTTTTCGACGCGCTTTTCATAGAGCGTCAGAATCAGCGGATCCTTGGTGGTGTGCAGCAGAAAATTGGTGTTCTCGACACCCTCGGCAATGCCCTTGTAGGAGGTCAGCTCGCCAGCGTCATATTGGCTGAGGAACTGCTTGAGGTCGATTTCGGTGATGTCGGTATAGACGGCCAAGGGTATCTCGCGGGGTGTGTCGTTGTGGGGGGCAGAATCGTCCGCCGGACATTATTATGCCATTTGCCTTGATGGGCGGGCTGCGGACAAGAGGAGCCGCTCAGAAAACATGGCTTGGCCTGATGCTTCTCCCTATAGAAACCCGTCATCCGCCTCTTGCCGCAAGGGCAATCGCATCCGCCACTTCCTCGGCGCGGTCCTCCAGCGTGCTCGTTGCCACGCGCAGATGATTGCCGCGAAGCACCGAAAATTTGTTTCCTGGCTGCGCGGCAATGCCGCGTGCCGCCAGCGTGACCAGGGCAAATGGCTCCGTTTCCACCGTGACCCATGCACACAGGCCCCTGCCCACCGTCGCCTCGACACCACGCGCCGCCAGCCGTTCCGTCAGACCGTCGCGGCGCTTCTGATATATCTCGCGGGCATTGCGGACGATATCATCGGTTGCCGGATCGCGCAGTAGCCAGGCCACCGAGGCTTGAAGGATGCGGCTGGTCCAGGCCGCACTGAAACTGCGATAGGACTGGATCTGTTCGACAATGGCTTTCGTGCTGGACAACACCGCCAGACGCAGGTCCGGTCCAAGCGTTTTCGAAAACGAAAGGATGTGGATGACGCGGTCAGGGAATTCGGTGCCAAGTGAACGGCGCGGCGTTTCGGCGATATCCGCAACGCCGTCGTCTTCTATGATCAGCGTATCGCTGCCGCGCAAGACATCCGCCAGTTCCCACATACGTCCGGCAGTCACTGTCCGGCCGGTGACCGAATGCAGGCGCGGCTGGAACAGGAACACCACCGGCTTGTAGCGCATCGCCTCCTGAAGGGATGACGGCACCGGCCCGTCCGCATCGCATTTCACCGGAATGATATGGGCACCGATATGTTCGAGAATATCGAGAAGGCGCATGGCCGTCGGCTCCTCGATGGCAACGGGAGCACCTGGCGTCACGAGTGCGTGGATGGCGGTATAAACGGCGTTGTAGCCGCCATTCATGGTCAGGAATGCTTCGGCATCATAGGGCCATGTCTTGCGGACTTCCGTCTCCAGTTCCGGCAGGATTCGACTGCGCTCGTAGCTATTGAGGTCCTCGGCCTGGGCGCCATAGGCCAGCGCCTTTTCGAGCGGCGGCAACAGGCGCTGATCCGGCACGGCCATGGTCAGGTCCAAAACACCGGAACCGTAATGGCCGGAACTGGCCAGTCGTTCCGGCTTGGCGATGAAGCGATCCCCGCTTACCCAGGTACCGTTGCGCCCCCTGCCGGTAATGATTTTCTGCTTACGAAGCTCGCTCCAGGCCTCGGAAATCGTCGCCGGGCTCACACCGAGCGAAAAAGCGAGGTCGCGAATTGGAGGCAGCTTTGCCCCGACCGGCAATGCCCCGGCGCGGATCAACGCACTGGTTTCCAATGCGATTCCGCGAATTGTGCGATCGCTTAATTTTTCAGCAAACCAGGTCGAATCGTAGGCATCGCTCATTATGTCACCAAATTTAATGTTCAATAACGTAATAACATTTGATCATTTCGAATTGAACATTTTAATCTCAGCTCATCAGCATTTTCTGACATGAGTAGCTCAAATGACACTGCGCCTTAAAATTGCACTGCGTGACTGGGACTACATGACGCCGCTGGTCCTCGGTGACGTCACATCCGACAAGCTCGATCTGGAGGTCGATCGCATCGGCACGCTGGTGTCGCATGTCGGCAAGGACCCCGATCACGACGCCGCCGAAATGTCGTTCAGCCGCTATACCCAGCTGCGCCATGACGGTGATGACAGTGTTGTCGGTATCCCCAACTTCATCATGCGCGGCTTTCGTCATCGCTGCATCATGACCATGGCCGGCAGCGACATCACCACGCTCGGTCAGCTCAAGGGAAAACGCATCGGCGTTACCGGCTGGCGCGACAGCGGCAACACCTGGACACGCGCCGCCATCCGCCGCGAAGGTGTCGAGGTCACGGACGCCATGTGGTATGCCGGTCGCCTGACCGAGGCACATCCGATCACCGACCGTCTGGACGGTTTTGGCCAGCCCGGCCTGATCGAGGCCTGCCCCGGCGAAAAGCCGATGGTCGACCTTTTGCGTGACGGTGGCCTCGATGCGATCTTCACGCCGTTCATGCCGAACGGTTATTTCGAGCCGGGTTCGCCCTATCGTCAGGTTCTCTCGGATTTCCGTTCGGAAGAGCGCCGTTACTTCGATGAAGTCGGTTATGTTCCCGGCATGCACCTGATCGGCATCAAGGCCGAGATCGTCGCCGAAAACCCGTGGGTGGTCGCCGAAGTCAGCCGCCTGATCGACGAGTCGCAGAAAATGTGGACCGAGAAGCGCCGCAAATATGCCGAAACCACGCCGTGGATGTTCGACGAAGTGCTGAAAACCTCGCGCGAACTGCCCAAGGGCTGGGATGCCAGCGGCTTTGCCGTCAACCGCAAGATGATTGACGACTTTGCCGGAGAATTGCATGCGCAGGGCATCATGAAACGTCACATGACGCCGGAAGAACTGTTTGCATACGACACCGACGGCAGCCGCATCGGTTGATCGCAAGCCTGAAACCTTAGCCTCTCAAGAAACGTAGTTTGTGTAAAACAAGGGGAATGAACATGTCGCATAAGAAACTCATCGCTCTCGCATTGGCCGGCGTTGCTCTCGCCGGCGTCGCCAAGGCTCAGGACGCCGCCATCAAGCTGGACGTCGTCAAGGAACTGCACGACCGTCTGCCGGCCGACATCAAGACCGCCGGCAAGATGATCTCCGTCAACAACGGCTCGTTCCCTCCCTATGAAATCGTCACCGGCACGGAAATGACCGGCGCCAGCGCCGATCTCACCGACGCGCTCGGTCAGGTTCTCGGCGTCAAGATCGACCACGCAACCGTCGGCGGCCTGCCGGCACTGCTGGCCGGCGTCAACTCCAACCGCTACCAGTTCGCCTTCGGCCCGGTCGGCGATTTCAAGAGCCGTGAAGAAGCCAACGATTTTGTCGATTGGGTTCAGGAATTCGTGGTCTTTGCCGTGCAGAAGGGCAACCCGAAGGGCATCACCTCGCTCGACACCGCCTGTGGCACCCGCATCTCGGTCATGGCCGGCGGCTCGGCCGAGCGCGTGATCCAGGCGCAGTCGGAAAAGTGCAAGACCGACGGCAAGGCAGCGGTTGAGGTTCAGTCCTATACCGACCAGCCGGCCTCGATCCTCGCCGTCCGCTCCAAGCGCGCCGATGCCTTCTTCTCCTCGCAGGCACCGCTGACCTATTTCGTTTCCCAGGCAAACGGCCAGCTGGAACTGACCGGCGTTGGTGAAAAGAACGGCTTCGACAACCTCTACCAGGGCGCTGTCGTGCCGAAAGGTTCGCCGCTCGGCCCGATCCTGAAGGACGCCGTCAAGGTTCTGATGGACAACGGCACCTATGCGACCATCATGAAGAAGTGGGGCCTTGAGAACAACATGCTCAAGGAGCCGGGCATCAACCTCGGAGGCGTGTTGCCGAAATGAGCCAATCAACCGTGACCAACGCAGCGCCATCCGGCGCTGCGGACTTCCGCGATGTGGCAACCGCCCACGCGCCGTTCCGCTACGGGCGCCTTGCGCTCTGGCTGATCGTGACGATCGTCGTCGTCGATTTCGGCTGGATCGTCGCCAATAACGAAAACTTCGGCTGGCCGGTCGTTGCCCAGTATTTCTTCGACCCGACGGTTCTGAGCGGTCTTTACGTCAGCCTTGGCCTCACCGTGATCGCCATGATCCTCGGCGTGGCGCTCGGCCTGCTGATCGCCATCATGCGCATGTCGGACGACAGGCTGGCGAGCGGTTTTGCCTCGCTGTTCATCTGGTTCTTCCGCGGCACGCCGCTGCTGGTCCAGCTGATCTTCTGGTACAACATGTCGACGCTGTTCCCGAACCTGTCGCTGGCCATTCCCTTCGGCCCGACGCTGGCAAGCTGGGACACCAACTCGGTGATCACGCCAATGACGGCGGCGATCGTCGGTCTGGCGCTCAACGAAGCGGCCTACATGGCGGAAATCATCCGCGGTGGTCTCCTGTCCGTTGAACGCGGACAGGCGGAAACCGCGCAGGCATTTGGCATGACCAAGGCCCGCGCGCTTCGCCGCATCATCATTCCGCAGGCGATGCGCTCGATCGTTCCGCCGACGGGCAACCAGCTGATCAGCATGATCAAGGCAACGTCGCTGGTCAGCGTCATCGCCATGGCCGACCTGCTCTACTCGGTGCAGTCGATCTATAACCGCACCTTCGAAATCGTGCCCATGCTGATGGTTGCGGTCATCTGGTACCTGCTGATCACCTCTGTCCTGAACATCGGCCAGAGCTATATCGAAGCCTATTACGGCCGCAGCGACCGCCGCAACGCAACGACCGCCGCCAAACCGGCTGCGGTGACCGAGGAGGCAAGCCATTGACCGCAACTGTCAAAAAAATTGCCGTTGATGCAAAGCCCCTCGTTCAGGCCCGCAACGTTCACAAGGCCTTCGACCAGCTCGAAGTCCTGAAGGGTATCGATCTCGATGTCGCGCCCGGTGAAGTCGTCGTTATCCTTGGACCTTCGGGCTCGGGCAAATCGACCTTCCTGCGCTGTATCAACCACCTCGAAGCCATTCAGCAGGGCTTTATCGAGGTGGATGGCGAGCAGATCGGTTACCGGGTGAAGAACGACCGGCTGGAAAAGCTGACTGATAACGGCATTGCCAAGCAACGCCGCAAGATCGGCATGGTGTTCCAGCAGTTCAACCTCTACCCGCAC
Organism: Neorhizobium sp. JUb45; assembly: GCF_004343585.1. Taxonomy (GTDB): domain Bacteria; phylum Pseudomonadota; class Alphaproteobacteria; order Rhizobiales; family Rhizobiaceae; genus Neorhizobium. The sequence goes on from NZ_SLYW01000003.1 coordinate 281,487, forward strand.
ATGACGGTGCTGCAGAACATCATCGAGGCACCGGTCGGTGTGCACGGTCAGAGCCGCAAGGAAGCGATCGCGAACGCCCGCCAGCTTCTGAAGCGCGTCGGTCTTTCGGAAAAAGAGGGCAACTATCCGCGCCAGCTTTCCGGTGGCCAGCAGCAGCGCGTGGCGATTGCCCGTGCGCTGGCGATCAAGCCGAAACTGATGCTGTTCGATGAGCCGACCTCGGCGCTCGATCCCGAACTCGTCGGCGAAGTGCTGGCGACGATGAAGGATCTGGCAAAGCAGGGCCTGACCATGATCGTCGTCACCCACGAGATCGGTTTCGCCAAGGAAGCCGCCGACCGCGTGGTGTTCATGGATGGCGGCGTCATCGTCGAGCAGGGCAAGCCGGAAGATGTGATCGGCAACCCGCAGCATCCGCGTACACAGGCTTTTCTGTCGCGTTTCCTATAAAACATCCTCCCCGACTAGCCCCGGCCGAAAGGCCGGGGTCTTTTGTTTGAATTTCAAAAAAGTCTGGATAGACCATGCCCACCCAAGACAATCTCTACGCCCGCGTTGCCGATTTCGATGCGATGGAAGCCGAACTGAAGGCAACTCGCCAGCACCTGCACGCCCATCCGGAACTCTCCTTCGAAGAGGCAGAAACCGCCCGTTACGTGGCCGACAAGCTGGAAGGCTGGGGCTACGAGGTCACCCGCAATGTCGGCGGCCACGGCGTTGTCGCGACCCTGAAGAACGGCACCGGCACCAAGAGCATCGGCATCCGCGCCGACATGGACGCATTGCCGATCCTGGAAGAAACCGGCGCATCCTATGCCAGCACGGTTCCCGGAAAAATGCATGCCTGCGGCCATGACGGCCACACGACCATGCTGCTCGGTGCTGCAGAATATCTGGCCCGCACCAAACGTTTCAACGGCACTGTGACGCTGATCTTCCAGCCCGCCGAGGAAGCCGGCAAGCAGAGCGGCGCGCAGAAGATGATCGCCGACGGTCTGTTCGAGCGTTTTCCGATCGACGCCATCTTTGGGCTGCACAACCATCCGGGCATGCCTGCCGGCGCGCTTCTGACCCGTCCGGGCGCCATCATGGCCGGCGGCAACACGGTCAAGATCACCATTGTCGGCAAGGGCGGCCACGCTTCGCGTCCGCATCTGACCGTCGACCCGGTGCTGATTGCCTGCAATCTCGTCGTGACGCTGCAGTCGATCGTGTCGCGCAATGTCGACCCGACCCAGACGGCTGTCGTCACCGTCAGCACCATCCATGCCGGTGAAGCCTCGAACGTCATTCCGAACACCGCAAAGATCTCGATGAGCGTGCGCTATTTCGATCCGGCAGTCGCAGAACTGCTGGAAGAGCGCATCCGCAAGCTGACGGCAAGCGTTGCCGAAGGCCATGGCGCGACTGCGGAAATCGAATACGAATACGGTTATCCGGTGGTGATCAATTCCGAGGCAGAAACCGCCTTTGCCAATGAAGTGGCGCAGGAACTGGTAGGCACCGAGAACGTCTCCACCTGCCCGCCGCTGCCCGGCAGCGAAGACTTTGCCTACTACCTGCACCACCGCCCCGGCAGCTTCCTGCGTCTGGGCAATGGCAAGGATTCGCCGATCCTGCATTCGTCGAAATACGACTTCAACGACGGCAGCCTGACCACGGGTTCGGCCATGTGGGCACGACTGGCCGAGCGTTATCTCGACGCATAAGCCGGTTTGTCGAGCAAGCATTTGATGAGCCTCCTGCGACGAGCATCGCAGGAGGCTTTTTCTTTGTGGGTCGATTATCGATCCGCCCGGATCAACCGGCCGGGTTCGGCACCGGCGTGTTGAGCAGCTGTTGCTCCCACAGATAGGCAATGCCGCTGCCACCAGCGTGCTGCACGACGACTTCCGTGATTTTCTGAGCCGTTTCCATCCGCGCCCAATCACGTTGCCATTCCGATGCGACAGCCAGCCAGGTCGTCATGTTTGCGCCTGCGGCAATCATCCGCTGGATGGCGACTTCATGCGCTTCGACCGAAGTGCCACCCGAAGCATCGGTGACAACCGTCACGTCCCAGCCTTCGCCGAGCGCCTGTATTGCGGGCATGGCGACGCAGACTTCCGTCCACAGGCCCGCAATGATCAACTGCTTGCGGCCGGTCGCCTTCACCGCATCCACCGTCTTCTGGTCCTGCCAGGTATTGATGAATGTGCGGTCGATGATCTCCTGGCCGGGAAACACCTCGGCGATCTGCGGAAACAGCTTTCCACCCCGATCGGCGATCACGGTCGTCAGGATGGTCGGCACGCCGAATGCCTTCGCCGCTTTGGCCAGACCAACGGTGTTGTTGATGACCATTTGCGGTTCATGGCTGTTCAGATTTGCCAATTGATAGGGCTGGTGGTCGATCAGAACCACGACGGAATCTTCGGGACGAAGAAGTGAAGCAAGGCCGTTACGAAAAGTCATAAATAATCCTCCGCTGCCATTTTGTGTGAGCAAGGTTTCCCGGCAGGCATGCGCCGACAGCAACGCCGCCTGCGACGCGGACACTGTCATTCCCGTTTTCGATACGGTAGCCTCCAGAAATGCCGAAGTGTGTCGCAGATTGAGGAACGCCGAATGGATATCGAGGAGCTAAGAACATTCGTGGAAGTGGCCGATGCCGGCGGCGTTTCACCTGCCGCGCGGCGGCTGGGGATTTCAAAATCGATGGTCAGCCGAAGGCTTGCCCGGCTGGAAGACGATCTTGGTGTCCAGCTTCTGGCGCGTACCACCCGCGGGGCCGCCCTCACCGAGGCGGGCCTGACGTTTCGTGATCATGCGGCGCGGGTCTGCGTCGAGATCGATCAGGCAAGAGAGACGATCCTGCCGACCGGCGATCTTTGCGGGCGTTTGCGGATTGCGGTGCCGCTGTCTTTCGGACCCACCCATTTTGCCCATGTGCTGGCGGACATGGCGCAGCGGCATCCGCAACTGCACATCCATACGGCCTATAGCGATCGGTTCGTCGATCTCGTTTCCGAAGGTTTTGATTGCGCCATCCGGGTCGGTTATCTGCCGGATTCCAACATGATCGCCCGACGCGTCGGCCCGCTTTACGGAAAGCTGGTCGCGAGCCCCGATTACATTCGCAGAAACGGCTCTCCCGAAACACCGGAGGATCTGGCCGGCCATCAGGCGCTCATGCAGGGAACTGAACCCTGGCAATTCATGGATGGCGACGAAATCGTGACGGTTCATCCACGCGGCCGCTTCAAGGCCGATAACGCGATAGCGCTGGCGGCCGCTGCCTTGGCAGGGGTCGGCATCGCGTGGATTCCGGACGGCGTGACCGAGGAGCATCTGGCGTCCGGCGCGCTCGTTGCCGTCATGACACGTTTTCCGCCGCCACCGGCCGGGATTTATGTCATCCGTCCGCCGGGGCAGCACCCGGCGAGAAAGGTCCGTGTGCTGACGGAAATGCTGATCGAGTGTTTTGAGCACGCTACAGCGCCAAAAGATGGGGATGGCTGAGACAGGTTTTCCGGACGGCATTGGTCAGCAGGGGGCATGTGCCCGCCGCACGCCATCACTTGATGCCGAAAGCTGCCCGCGCCGTCTTGCAGGCGTAATCTCCGGGGGAACATTCTCGACAGACATCGGGACGGACATCGTAGACGCCGCAGGATGTGCTGACACCCACGCGGCCGGTAAGGGCCGAGCAGCGTGAGTCTTCGCAGCGCATGCCCCGTTGATCCGCCGCCACGAACTGTAGCGGGATCAAATCCAGGGCTTCATCGCTTTCGGTGGTGAACCTTGGCCATTCTTCGGAATAGGAACAGCAGGCGCCACATGCCTGGCAATCGAAAAGGCTTTCGCCGCCCTCGTCATCTTCGACGAGACCATCGTTGCCGGCATCGTGCCGATCGTGATCCGGCCGCCCAGATGAGACGGCCATGATCCTTACTTGTGCTTGAGCAGCCACATCTTGCCTGCCATCGTTATGCCATGCGGGCATTCGGCATCTGCAGCATTCTGGTCAAGGCCCTGCAGAAGACCGTATTCCCGCAACTGGTTGAGCGTTGCCGTCGTCGCAAACTTGATTTTCAAGGGACGTTCCTTGAAGCGATCGGTTTTCGCATACGTGACGGCAGCGCCGAGGTGGGTCCACCTGTTGCCCTCTTGCGGGTGAAGGTCGCCATCTTTCGCGAGCTTCAGTCCCCGGATCTGGGTTGGGGTCAACTCAACAGTCAGAATGGCGGTGGTCGTGCTGGTCATTTCTTTTGTTCTTCCTCTACGTGACGAAGCGCAGCGTGGCTCAACATATCACTTTCAAGCAAATCAATAATATGGACGGGTTAGGACTTCTTTACGTTCGCGTCCGGACTAGCTGCAGCATCAGGCATGGCACTTCGTGCTTCCATGGCCAAACGCGCCTCCCGGAGGCGGGAAGTCTTTTCTTGACGAGCTTTCACAACCGAGTCCAGTTCTTCGTGCGCGCGATCGCGTGCCGTGGTCTGAACCTTCGTCTTGTCGAATGCCTTTTCGGCGGTTTGTCGCGCCTTGCTGTGTTGCTCGTTCATTGTTTTCCCCGGTGTCAGTGACAGCGCATAATCCCGAAAGCCGGTTTCAGCTTCAGGCAATGAGCAGACTTTAAACTGATAAAGCGACTTATGTGCGCCGCATATGGCCCACAGCGCTGTCTTCAGGAAACAAAAAGGCCAGGCATTGGCCTGACCTTCTGTGTCCTACGCTTTCGGCAGTGCCAGTACATCCGTGGTCACACGAAAGCGGATACCGGATCAGACGGCCTGGAGATTGCAGGCAGACATCTTGCCGGACTTCTTGTCGCGTTCCAGCTCGAAGGAGACCTTCTGGCCTTCTACGAGTTCGCGCATGCCTGCACGCTCAACGGCGGAGATGTGCACGAATGCGTCGGCTTCGCCGCTGTCAGGCTGGATAAAGCCGAAACCCTTGGTGGAATTGAACCATTTAACTGTGCCAGTGGTCATGATGAACCCTCTCATAGCAATAGACGTGGACCGCAACGCGGAAGCGTCGCGGATGATGATAACGATGCTTTAAAGGGAGGGTCGTTCAATACGCGGTGCCAATCGCGCAGTAACCAAATCTCGGCAAGAAAAATATCGGTAAACTCTAAATAGTGATCAAAGCACCGAAAGTCAACTTTTAGTTTTTGAGGCCCCGTTTCCACACCATGCTCTCAAGCTGCCGGCATTGCCCGACAGGAAAAGAAGGAAACGGAGATTCCGCCCCCTCCCTCACGTCATGTCGTCTGATCAGGCCTTGTCGGGCTGAGGGCCTTTCAAGGCATTTTCGGTCGCCTTGGGTTTTGCCGGCGCCTGCAGATCCCCCATCAGCGAGGCGATCGCGTTTTCACCGGTAAAGCCCGCTTCCTTCAGCAACTGGTCGAGCACAGACTTGTTGGCCTGATAGTTCAGCAACTGGCCGGCAAGACCTTCGCCGAGGCCGATACCCGAGCCACCGCCTTCGCCGCCACGACCCAGCATGCCGCCGGTGTCGAAGATACGGATATCGGAGATCTTCTCGATCGGCTTGACGGCTTCCGCCAGCGCCTGCGGGATGATGCGGATACGCTCGCGCAGGATCTCGTAATCGATGATGGCGGCGCTCAAGCGATTGCGCGCCTCGTTGAGCAGGGCTTCGCTTTCGGCTTCCGCCTTGCCGGTTTCGAGCACGCCCTTGGCGCGGATGATGGCGGCATCCGCTTCAGCGTTGGCAAGCGTCTTGATGGCATCGGCCTGGTCGACGGCCGCCTGCTTTTCAGCTTCGGCGCCGACGGTGACGGCAGTCGCCTCGGTCTCGGCCTTCTTGCGGGCGTCGATGATGGCGATCTGGCGTTCACGCTCGGCGATCTCGACGGCCTTGGCGGTCGACACCTTTTCCTCGGCTGCAATCGCCAGCGCGCGGGCTTCCTCGGCGCGGGCCTTGGATTCGGACTCTTCGCGGCTCTTGTTGGCAACCGCGATGGCGCTTTCCTGCGAGACGATCTGCAGGTCGCGACGGGCTTCCGTGTCACGCTGCTGGACGGCGCGGGTGGCGTCGATATTGGCGCTTTCGCGGGCCTGCTTGGCAAGTGCCTCGCGTTCGGCGATCGCCTGTTCCGAAGCGATGCGAGCTTCTTCCTCGGCGCGCTTGGCGGCCTGTTCCTGCTGCGCGGTTTCGGCGCGGGTGGCCGCCGACTTGTTGGCGACGTCGCGTTCCTGGTTCAGTTCCGCCTCGCGCTTGGTGCGCTCGATCTCGAGCGAACGCTGGCGGGCCTCAAGATCCTTCTGGGCGATCGCAACTTCCGTATCGCGGACGATCTCGTTGCGTTCCTTCTTGCGTGCCTCGGTGATGCGGGTAAGCGTGGCCAGACCCTGGGCGTCGAAGAAGTTGTTGGCGTTGAAATGCCGGATATCGGTCTGGTCGAGACGGGTCAGCGATACCGATTCCAGTTCGAGACCGTTGGACTGCAGGTCTGAGCCGACGGCTTCCTGCACGGCCTTGACGAAGTCCATGCGCTGTTCCTGCAAGGCGTCCAGGTTCATCGTGGCGGCCACCGAGCGCAGGCCATCGACGAATTTCGCTTCGATGAGGATGCGCAACTGTTCGGCATCATTGGTGCGGTCACCCAGCGTCTGGGCAGCGAGCGCGATGGAGGAGGCATCCGGCTTGACGCGGACATAGAACTCGGCGCCGATATCGACACGCATGCGGTCCTTGGTGATGAGAGCATCACCCTCGCCGCGGCGCACTTCCAGTCGCAGCGTCTTCAGGTTGACGCGGGCGATCGAGTGAAAGATCGGCAGCACGACGGAACCGCCGTCGAGCACGACCTTCTGGCCGCCGAGGCCGGTGCGGACATAGGCTTCGTCTCGGCTGGAGCGGGTGTAGAGCGACGCGACAATGAAGGCGATGCCGAAGATCGCGACAAGGCCGATGCCGGCCGGCAACAACAGATCGTATATCATGAAAGCTCCGTAGAGTTTGGGTTCGGCTCCGTGGTCATGTCCGACGGTGCAACGATGGCAATGAAGACGTTTGAAACGGTATCGACGAGCAGGACTTCCGCGCCGATCGGAATGGTATCGGCATCAACCGCCGCGCGGGCGCGCAGCGTGTGCCAGTTGCCGTGGCGGTCCTTGGTACGCACGCGGCCAGGCAGCCCTTGGTCGAGCGGGCCGACAGTGACTTCGGCAAGCCGGCCGACAAAATCGGCCGGATCGATGACATAGGTTTCGTCACGCGGGACGATGCGCGAAACGAGGCTGCTTGCCCAACGCGTCTGCGGAATGGCGACTGCGAAGGCCGGGATCGACGCCAGCACCGCCGGCAGCGGCATCCAGATGGCGCGAGCGACCGCCTGCAGCACAAAGCCGTTGATGGCGAAAAAGCCGAGAAAGATCATCAGCAGCACGAGGATGGGCACGCCGCCGCGATTGACCCAGGACATCAGGCCCGAAAGCCCGCCGCCCTGCCCTTCCGGCATCGCCTTGTCGACCAGCTCGCTGAGCGACACACCAAGCAGAAGGCAGCCCATCTCGAGCACCGTGATGGTGACGAGAATGATGCTGGCCACTGCGAACGGTGCCGCCTGAGGGGCAAGAAAAAGGTCCATGGGCGTCAGTTCTGGCCAGAGGTCTGATGAGATTTGAACTGGGCGAGACGCGTCTCTATGGCCTGTTCGCGGTGCAGGCGGTCGAGTTCATCCAGTTCGGCGGAGGCTTTGTGATCGCCGGATGCAACGCCGGTCAGGCGAGACACCGTGGCGGCTGCGCGGGCGGCGCCATCGGCCGGGTTCTTGCGTGCCTGCGCACCCTCGCCGGCTTCCGGAAACTGCTCAAGGCTGCGCTTCAGCGCGACAAGCTGTTCCTCGGCCTCGCGGCGGGTGGCAAGCACCGCCTGCAGCGCCTGGCTCCCTTCGGCCAACTGTTCACGGGCATTGGCAAGCGCCTTATCGAGGGCTGCCAGCTGCGATTCCAGATCGATCTGGCGGGCAACACCGGCCTTGGCAAGATCGTCTCGGCCGGCTGTGACCGCCGTGCGAATCTTTTCGTCCAGCGCCTGCAGGTCAGACCCGATCTCGTTACGTCGGCTGAGGATGCGGTATTCCTCGGCGCGCGACTTGCCGAGATCGGCTCGCGCTTCGTCGGCGGCCGTATCGATTTCGCGCAGCGCCTGTTCGACGACGGCGACCTTGTTGGTGCCTTCGGCCTTGTCGATAGCCGCATTCGCCATTCCGGCGATCAGGCGGCCCATGCGGGAAAGGATGCCTTCATTGGTCATGATCGTCTTCTCCGTTCTGTTCGCGTGCGTGGTGACACCGATATGGATCTGGTAGCTGCCGTTCTGCGCAACGAGTTGCGCGGGAAAGATGCCGGACACGCCAGCTGAATACCCCGCCACGTCATAGGGAACGGACACGCGACCCTGTACGGTGGCGATGGTCAGCATCGACGGCCCCTTGATGGCGAAAAGCTTGTCGTCGAGCGGCAACCGGTCGGGCCTCGCCGCATGGTTCCGGTTGGAAGCGAAATCGCGCAGGCCGAGCGTTACCAGCCGGGCCGGCAGATGGGTGCGCTCGCGCACCGTCTCGTAGGCAAGCTCATGCAGGGTAACGAGATTGGCGCCGCCTTTTTCCGAGGCGAGATCGTCCAGCATAGCCAGCATGGCCGCATAGGCTTCGAAGGTTTCCTCGAAAGCCTTCTTCGCCTGCTCGTCAGGAGCAAGATCGTAGCGCAAAGTGGATGTGTGTGTACTTTGTGGCATGCTTAAATATGTAAAGCACCACTTTGGTGCTTTCAAGGGTAGAAACACCCATTTTGAGTTGCGGAAAACCGCAACGAAGCCGCCTTGCGGCTGCAAGTGCGACATTGGCGGATGCAAAGAGAATGCTTGCGGAAAGCCTCACGACCGCTGCAGGCGGGGATCAAGAAGGAGGCTTGGACATGGCCGGCTCAGCGGCCATGTCCAAAATCGTGTCTGGGGCGCAGGCCCCTATTCCCGCCACTGCGACAATGCCCGCGACAGATCGGACGCGGCGTCCTCGCCCATCGTCAGCTGATACTGCAGCTCGTCGGAGAACAGGCTCGGGATGAGCAACGCCTCGCGATCGCTCTCGTGGTTCATGATCGAGCCGTTCATCAGGTCGATGCGGACATCGTCGGCCACCGGCTCGCCTTCCGGCGAAATGCCGCTGATCCGCAGATCGATAAACGGCAGGCCGGCCGGCGGATGGCCGATGACGATGCCCTGGCGGGTGGCGCGCAGCCAGTCCGGCAGCGGCGAACCGTCCGCCTGTGTGACCGTGAAGGATGCATCATCACCATAACCGGGCGATGGCATGATGTAGAGCTGGCCGGCATAGATCATCGTATCGACGCTGAACCAAGTCAGCGATTCCCGGCCGTCGAACAGGCGGGTATTGGATCCGCCTTTGTAGAAGCCGACCGTGAACTCATCGATGCGGCGGCCGCTCTCGATCCAGTCGCTGATCTGGCGGGCCGCATGGAGAACGGCAGCCTCATCCGGCAGAGAGCCGACGCCGTTGAGCGAGCGGATCGAATTGACGACGCTTTCGACCGGGCCATTTTCGCCGATATCGCCGGCAATGCCGTTCAGGCTCTCCATGACGGTCCCGCTTGCAGGCGCTAACGCATTGCTGGCCGTGTCGAGATCCGGCGTCCATGTGACCGCCGGGACATCGCCACCGAAGTTGGGCGCCGGCGGTTCGTATTCGATCGTACCGATCGGCAATTCCGGCTGCGGACTGCCGGCCGACACGACCGTGATGACGACCGTGAAGGAGGAGACTGTTTCGCCGTCGCTGACCGTATAGACAAACCTGTCCGGCCCGGAATAACCGGGAAATGGCTGGTAACGATAGGTGCCATCGGCAAGCACGACCAGCGTTCCATGGGCCGGCTGTCGGCCGACACCATAGGTCATGGCAGCACCTTCGGGATCGATCGCCGGCGGCAGCGTGCCGGCCGAGACCGCATCCTGCGGCACAGAGATCGAGGTGCCGGAACCGAGCGGCGCATCGTTGACCGGCGTTACCTCGATGGTGACGCGGTAGCTCGATGTGGTGATGCCATCGCTGACGACATAGGTGAAGACGTCCGTGCCGTTGTAATTGCGATCCGGAGTGTAACGATAGAAACCGTTCGGATCGATGGTGACGGTGCCGTGCGCGGCATTGACGCCGAGGAAATAACGCACCGGTTGGCCATCTGGATCGGTGGCCGCCGGAAGGGCGCCGAAGACGGCCGTATCTTCAGGCGTGGTGGTGACAAGGTCGGAGCCGACCGGCGCCGTATTGGGCGCACTGACCGAAACCGTCACCGTGTAGGTGCTGCTGCCGGCACCGTCGCTGACCGTGTAAGTGAAAATGTCGGGACCACTGTAACCGACGGCCGGCGTATAGGTGTAGCGGCCATCGGCGGAGATGGTGACCGTGCCGTGCGCGGCGGCGGTTCCCAGCCCGTAGGTCACCGGCGAGCCTTCCGGATCGAGTGCCACCGGCAAGGCGCCTTGCGTCGTCACGCCTGGGCCGACGGAGATCGACAGATCAGACCCTTCCGGCGCGTCGTTGACGGCTGCGACATAGACGGTTGCCGTATAGGTCGAGATCGAGGTGCCGTCGCTGATCGTGTAGGTAAACGTGTCGGTGCCGTTGAAATTGCGATCCGGCGTGTAGGTGAAACTGCCATCGGAATTGACAATCACAGCGCCATGCACCGGTCCGGCTGCAAGCCCGTAAGTGACGTTCGGGCTGTCGATATCGGTTGCAGGAGGAAGCTGGCCGCTGGTGGGCACATCTTCCTGCGTGGCGACCGTGGCATCCGTGCCCTGTGGCGCGTCATCGACAGGCACGACGGTGATGCTGATCGTGTACTGGCGGGTGAACAGTCCGTCGGTAACGCTGTAGCTAAAACTGTCCGGGCCGAAATAGTCGAGCGCCGGCACGTAGCGATAGGTTCCGTTGGCCAGGATCGTCACCGTGCCATGGGCTGCCTGCCCGACCAATGCGTAGGCAAGCGGATCACCATCGGCATCGGTTGCCACCGGCAGCGTGCCGTCGAAGGGCACGTCCTCGATGACGTTGATCACACCATTCGCGCCGACAGGCGCATCCGGCGATGCCGTGACAGTGACGGTGACCGTGTAGGTGGATGTCAGGTTTCCATCGCTGACCGTGTAGGTGAAGCTGTCGGTGCCGTTGTAATCCGGGTCAGGAACGTAGGTATAGGCACCGTTCGGGCCGACCGTTACGGCACCATGGGTGGCCGCCGAGCCGAGACCATAGGTGAGAGGCGTCTGGCCATCGGGATCCGTGGCGACCGGCAGGGTGCCACTTGCCGTGCCATCCTCGCCGACGGTGAAGGCGTAATTCGAGCCCACCGGCGCATCGGCGACCGGCAGAACGGTGATGCTGATCGTGCGGATGATGGTGCTGACGCCATCCGTGACGCTGTAGGTAAAACTGTCCGGGCCAAAGTAGTTGGCGGCAGGGACGTAACGATAGCTGCCATCCCCAAGAACGGTGACCGTGCCATGTACAGCCTGTCCGGCCAGCGCATAGGTGAGCGGATCGCCATCCGGATCACTCGCCAACGGCAGGGTGCCGTCATAAGGCACATCCTCGGTGACGGTAGCCGTGCCATCAGATCCGACAGGCGGGTCGTTCTGGGGCGTCACGTTGACGGTCACGGTATAGGTGGAAACCGCCGTTCCGTCCGTCACCGTGTAGGTGAAGCTGTCGGGACCGTTGTAATCCGGGTTGGGGATATAGGTGTAATTGCCGCCGGCATCGACCGTTGCCTCGCCGTAGAGGGGTGCCACACCCAGCCCATAAGTGAGGCCGGTGCTGTCGGGATCGAATGCCACCGGCAGCGTGCCGCTGGCCGTTTCGTCTTCCTCGACCAAAATCGTCAGATCGGAACCACGCGGCGCGTCGTTGACTGCCGTTACCGAGATCGTGATCGTATAGGTCGCGGTCTCGTCACCATCGCTCACCGTATAGGAGAAGCTGTCGGGGCCATTGTAATCGGCGGCCGGTGTGTAAACGAAATCGCCATTGGCAGAAATCGTCACCGTACCATGTGTCGGCGCCTGCGGGCCGGCGCTATAGATGACCGACTGGCCTTCCGGATCGATGGTCGGCGGCAGCGTGCCGGAATAGGGCTGATCCTCGACCGCGACAATGGCAGCATCGCTGCCGCGCGGCGCGTCGTTGACCGGCTGGACGTTGACCGTCACCGTATAGGTCTGCATCGCATCACCGTCGGTGACGGTGTAAGTGAAGCTGTCAGGACCCGAGTAATCCGGATAGGGCGTATAGGTGAAGTTCCGACCCGGACCGCCCGTGACGGTGCCGTTCAGCGGCTGCACACCGATGCCATAGGTGACCGGATCACCATCGGCGTCGGTGACTACGGGGAACAGGCCGGTATAGACCTGATCCTCGACCGGAGTGATGGTGATATTGCTGCCGACAGGCGCGTCATTGGCGGCACCGACCGTGACTTCGACTGTGTAGGTGGACGTCGCGGTGCCATCGCTCACCGTATAGGTGAAACTGTCGAGGCCATTGTAATCGGCGGCAGGCGTATAAACGAATGTACCGTCGGCGGCGATGATGACGCTACCATGCTGTGGCTGCAGCAGACCGGGACCGTAGGTAAAAGGCTGGCCTTCCGGATCGATCGCCACCGGCAGGCGGCCGGTATAGGCCTCGTCCTCGATGACGCTGATTTCCGTATTGTTGGCGCGCGGCGCATCGTTGACGCCCGTGACCGTGATCGACACCGTGTAGGTCGATGAGGCGGTACCGTCGCTGACCGTATAGGTGAAGCTGTCGGCACCAAAATAGTCGGCAAACGGCGTGTAGACGTAATCGCCATTGACGCCGATCGTGACGGTGCCGTGCAGCGGCGCAGCACCGAGCTCATAGGTGAACGCATTCCCTTCGGGATCGACGGCGAGAGGCAACTGACCCGGATAGGCCTGGTCCTCTATGACGGTGATGGCATCATCACTTCCGCGCGGCGGATCGTTCACACCGCCGACAGTGACCGTGACGGTATAGATATTGGTGGCCGTGCCGTCGCTCACCGTGAAGTTGAACGTATCGGAACCGCTGTAATCCGGGTTGGGCGTATAGGTGAAATTGCCATTGGCATCGACGATTGCGACACCGTGCAATGGCTGCGAGCCGAGACCGTAGATGACCGGCTGGCCTTCTGGGTCGATCGCCGGCGGCAGCGTGCCGCTATAGACCTGATCCTCGGACGCGCTGATGGCGATACCGTTCGAGCGCGGCGCGTCATTGACTGCCGTGACGTTGACCGTGACCGTGTAGGTCGAGGTCATCACGCCGTCGCTGGCCGTGTAGGTGAATGTGTCGGGGCCATTGTAATCGGCAAAGGGCGTATAGATGAAATCGCCGTTGGGCTGCACCGATACCGTACCGTGCTGCGGCAGGACGCTGCCGACATCATAGGAAACGGAAAGGCCTTCCGGATCGACGGCAACCGGCAGACGGCCGGTATAGGCCTGATCCTCCGTCGCGGTGATCGTCACATCGCTGCCGCGCGGCGCGTCGTTGTCACCCTGAACATTGACCGTGACGGTATAGGTCGAGGTCGCGAAACCGTCGGTCACCGTATAGGTGAATGTGTCCGGACCATCGTAATCCGGGTTGGGCGTGTAGGTGAAGGTACCGTTGGCCGAAACCGTGGCCGTGCCGTGCTGCGGCTGCGAACCGACCCCGTAAGTGAAGGGCTGGCCTTCCGGATCGGTGGCCGCAGGCAGAGTGCCGGTATAGGTCTGATCTTCTGTAGCGGTGAACGTCAGGTCGCCGGCACGCGGCGCGTCGTTGACCGGGGTCACATTGATGGTGACGGTATATGTCGTGGACAGCAAGCCATCGCTGACCGTGTAGGTGAACGTGTCCTGACCGTTATAATCGGGGTTCGGGCGATAGGTGTAATTACCCTGTGCATCAACGGTTGCCGTTCCATGTGCCGCTCCACCGGCAATCGCGTAGACGACCGTTGCGCCTTCGGGATCGGTCGCAACCGGCAGGCGGCCGCTGGAAACACCGTCTTCCGGCATGGTGACGGTCAGATCCGCACCACGCGGGGCGTCGTTCACATCGGTGACGGTGATATCGATGCGGTACTGGATCGTCGTCAAAAGCCCATCGGTGACCGTGTAGGTAAAGAAGTCCGGGCCAACATAATCAGCGGCCGGAACATAGGTGTAGCGTCCGTTGCCGAGCACTGTCACCGTGCCGTGGCCAGCCTGCCCGACCAGCGCGTAGGTCAGCGTATCGCCATCGACATCGGTCGCGACCGGCAGGATATCGTTATAGGGCGTGTCTTCGGTCACCGTGATCGTGCCGTTGAAGCCAACCGGCGCATCGTTGACCGGCGCGACATTGACGGTGATCGTATAGGTCGCGCTCGCGGTGCCATCGCTCACCGTGTAGGTGAAGCTGTCCTGACCGTAGAAATCGGGGTTCGGCGTATAGGTGAAATTATTTCCGGTACCGAGCGTGACCGTTCCGTGGGCCGGCGACTGCGTGCCGAGACCGTAGATAACAATCGCACTTTCCGGATCGGTGGCCACCGGGAACTGCCCGTTCAGCGGCTGATCTTCCGTAGCCGGGAATGTCGCATCACTGCCGCGCGGGGCATCATTGACCGGCGTGACGGTGATGAACACCGTGTGGGTCGCGGATGCAACGCCGTCGCTGACCGTATACTGGAAGCTGTCCTGACCGAAATAATCCTGCCGCGGGACATAGGTATAGGTGCCGTCGATATTGATGGTCACCGTGCCCTCGGTAGGACCTGCCGCCAGACCGTAGGAGACCGGCGAGCCTTCCGGATCGGAGGCGGTTGGCAGGCGACCTGGATAGGGCGTGTCTTCGGCAACGGTGATCGTGTCGTCGAAGCCGGTCGGCGGGTCGTTGACCGGGGTAACGGTGATCGTCACCGTATAGGTGTTGCTCGCCTGGCCGTCGCTCACCGTATAGGTGAAGCTGTCCATGCCATTATAATTGCCGGCCGGCGTGTAGGTGTAGGTACCCGTCGGGGAAATAGAGACCGCGCCGTGCGCCGGGCCTGTCCCGACGGCATAGGTGATGGTCGGATTGTTGCCATCCGGATCGCTGGCGACCGGCAGCTGGCCAGTTTTGACAGTGTCCTCGAGCGTATCGATCGCCAGATTGCCGGCGCGTGGTGCGTCGTTGACGCCGAGCACGTTGACCGTGACTGTGTAGCTATTGCTGATCAGACCGTCGCTGACGGTGTAGGTAAACGTGTCCTGACCGTAGAAATCCGGGTTGGGAATATAGGTATAGGTGCCATTCGGCGCGATCGTCACCTGACCGTTTGCCGGCACCGTCGAGCCGAGTGCGTAGGTGACGCTGGAGCCTTCCGGATCGGTGGCGCGCGGCAGCGTACCATTCGCCGTTACGTCTTCGGTGACGGAAATCGTGGCGTTCGAGCCGACCGGGGCGTCATTGACCGGATCGATCGTGATCGATACCGTACGGATGACGCTCGTCTGACCATCCGAGACGCGGTAGGTGAACTGGTCGGTACCGTTGTAATTGCCCGTCGGCGTATAGGTGAAGCGACCATCCGTGCCCATGCTGACGACGCCATGCGTCGGGCCTGTTGCCACTGAATAGTTCAGCGTGTCACCGGCATCGGGATCGGTGGCGATGACACGATCAACCAGAGGCGTATCTTCATCGATGGTGAAACTGTAATTGCCGGCAACAGGCGCCGCATTGTCGGAGCCGACATTGATGGTCACCGTGTGGGTGATCGTCTCGGTTCCATCGGTCACCGTGTAGGTGAATTCGTCGAAGCCGAAATAGTCGGCATTCGGGGTGTAGGTGAAATTGCCGAGCGCATCGACCGTGGCGACGCCGTTGATCGCTTGGGTCGCGAGAGCGAATTCAAGCGGATCATTATCGACATCGACCGCCGTCAGCTGGCCGCTGACAGCCTGGTTTCGTGGCGTCGTGACATCGACATCGACGGCAACAGGTGCATCGTTGACCGGGCGCACGGTGACGGTGACGGTATAGCTGGAACTCGCCTGACCGTCGCTGACCGTATAGGTGAACGTATCGGTGCCGTTGAAATCGGGGCGCGGCGTATAGGTATAGAGGCCGCCCGACGTAATCGAGACCGTGCCGTTGGCCGGCTGCGAGCCGACGTCGTAGGTGACGGTTGTGCCTTCGCGATCGGTGGCGACCGGCAGCGAACCGGTGGCCGGGCCGCCATCCTCATCCATGGAGAATGCAGCATCGGCCGCCGTCGGGGCATCGTTGACGGGCGAGATGGCGATGGAAACGGTGACCGTGCGAACACCGCCCTGCCCGTCGCGGACCTCGACCTGGAAACTGTCGGCGCCGTTATAATCGAGCGCCGGCGTATAGAGGTAGCGGCCTGCATTATCGATCGTGACCGTGCCGTTTCCGGGCTGGGTAACGACGGCATAGGTCAGCGGATCGCCGTCCGCATCCGTTGCCACGATCGTGCCGGAGACGGGCGTATCCTCGGCGGTCGAGATCGACTGGTTTTCCGCAACCGGCACATCGTTGACCGGCTGAATGAAGATGGTCGACTGGCTGGTGGCGATCAGTTCGCCGCCGGCGCCGCTATTGCCGCCATCGCTGGTGGTCATTGTGAGGCTGACAGCGGCATTGCTGTCGGCGATCGGCCGGTAGATCGGCGCCACCGCGCTGGCGAGATAGGCGTTTATATTGGCAAGCGTGCCGGTGAGCACGATCGTGCCGGTGCCACCACCGGTGACATTGACACTGCCGCCGCTGAAGGCGGTGATCGTGCCGCCGCTGACGGTCAGGTTCACTGTGATCGGACCATTGCCGGCATCGACATCGGTGATGGAAATGCCGGACAGCGGCAGCGCGCCATCTTCCAGCATGGAATAGCTGGCCGGCAGCGTGTTGACCGGCGCATCATTGATCGGCCGGACAAGGCCGGTGACGGTTGCCTGCGCCGTCAGCGCGCCATCGGAGACCGTATAGGTGAAGGACGGCGTGCCGGAGTAATCGGGCGCTGCGGTAAAGGTGATCGTACCGTTGGCATTGAGCGATACCGTGCCGCCGGTCACCGTGACCGGACTGCCGGTCGAGATCGGCTGGCCATCGATCTGCGTGACCGCCAGGGTATCACGATCGATATCGCTGTCGTTGGCAAGAACGTCGATGATGGCAAAACCGTCTTCATCGATCGCAAAGCTGTCGTTGTTTGCGACCGGCGCATCATTGACGGCGGTGACGGCGATCGTGACCGTTGCCGAAGAGACACCGCCATTGCCGTCATCGATCTGGTAAACGAACGTATCAGTGCCATTGAAGAACGCCACAGGGACATAGGTGAATGTACCATCGGAATTCAGCGTCAGCGTGCCGTGTGCCGGCTGGGTGACCAGCGAGACAGAAAGCGGATCGCCATCGGGATCGGTATCCGGACCATTGCCGCCGCCGGTCAACACATTGCCGCCGAGAATGCCGCCTTCCGCGACGCTAAAACTGTCGGCAACAGCCGTCGGTGCCGGGTTGATGACGGTCAGCACAAAGCTCTGCGAAACGGTGCCGCCATTGCCGTCGCTGGCGGAGACGATGATCGTAAATTCGTTGCGACCGGTCAGGCCGGACGCAGAGCGATCGATCGTGCCGTAGATTTCGCCGGTGGCAGCGTTGATCTGCAGCCCGGTGGGCTGGCCAGCAATCGCATAGGTCAGCGTGTCGCCATCGGGATCGGAGAAGGTTCCGGCCGTCGGGTAGGAAATGGCCTGGCCATCGCTCCATGTCTGGTCGGGCAGCGGGCCGGCGACCGGCGTGTCATTGGTGCCCGTCACGGTGACCGTCAGCACCGCCGTTGCGGTCAGGCCACCCGGATCGGAGATCTGGTAGGAGATCGTGGTGGTGCGGGTCTGGCCGACCCTCAGATCATTGAAGGCCGCACCGGGATCGAACGAATAGCTGCCGTCAGAGGCGATGACGAACGTGCCGCCATTGCTGCCGGCGAGCGGCAGGCCGACAGAAGTGGTGCCGCCGACTGCGATGACGAGAATGGAATCCCCATCCGGATCGCTGTCGCTGCCGACGATGACATTGCCGGTGATGGCGATGCCCTGTTGCGTCGTGGCATTGTCGTTGACGGCAACCGGAGCATCATTGACCGGATTGACGGTGATGGTGACGGTCGCGATATCGGTCAGGCCGCCCGGATCGGTAACGATCACCTGGAAACTGTCGGTGCCGTTGAAATTGAGCGCCGGCGTATAGGTATAGGTGCCGTTCGGGTTGACGGTGACAGTGCCGTGCGCCGGGGCTGCATATGGCGCATAAACCAGCGAATTGGCGGCATTGTCGATATCCACGGCAACGATCTGGCCGCTAAACGCAGTGTCCTCATTCGTCGAGACCGAGACGTCCTGCATGACGGGCGCATCGTTGACCGCGGTGACGGTGATCGTCATCGAATAGGTCACCGTGTCGGTGCCGTCGCTGACCGTATAGGTGAAGGTGTCGGTACCGTTATAGTTCGGGTTTGGCGTGTAGGTGTAGGTGCCGTCCTGGCGGATGACCACCGCGCCATTGGCAGGCGGCGTGCCGACCGCATAGCTCAGCGTATCGCCCTCGGCATCGGTGACGGCGGGAAGAGCCGCTGTCAGCGCACCATCTTCGGCAACCGTGCCGGTGCCATTGGCGCCGATCGGCGCGTCATTGGTGCCGGTGACGATGACCGTCAGTGTGGCGGTGGAGAAACCGCCCTGCCCGTCGGAGATCGTGTAGGTGACGGAGGTTGTGCGGGTGTCGCCGGCGCGCAGGGCATCGAACGCCGTGCCGGGCACGAACTGGTACTGACCATCGGAGCCGATGCGGAACGTGCCGCCGGCAGAGCCGGTGACAACAGCGCCCACACTGCCCGCCACGCCGTTGACGGCGGAGACGGTGATGGTGTCGCCATCCGGGTCGATATCGGCGCCGGAACCATTGTCGGCGAAGACCGAGCCGGTGCGGGTCTGGTTTTCGCCGGCCTGGACCAGATCGTCACGGGCGATCGGTGCAGGGTTTGCGACCGCAAGCGAGAAGGTCTGGGCGACGGTGTTGCCTGCCGGATCGGTTGCGGTGACGGTAACCGCATAGGGGCCGGCGACCGAGGCATTGCTGGCCAGCGTGCCGGTGATCAGGCCCTGCGCATTTATGGTAAGGCCGGTCGGCAGGCCGATCTGGCTGAAGGTGAGCGTATCGCCGTCCGGATCGGAGAAATAACCCGAAACGTTGATCGAGACGGGATCGCGATCGTTATAGGACTGGGTCGGGATCGGCGTTGCCACCGGAGCATCCGGCTCCGCGCTGACATTGACGGAGACGGTGAAGGTGACCGTCGTACGACCGTCATTGACAGTGTAAGTGAAGCTGTCGGGGCCGTTGTAATTGGCGGCCGGCGTATAGGTGTAGTCGCCGTTCGGGCTGATGGTGACGGTACCGCGCGACGGCTGCGTGGCAACCGCGAAGCTGAGCGTATCCCCATCGACATCGAAGGCTGTGAGCGTGCCGGTGGCGACCGTGTCCTCGATGACGGGGATCGTCGTCGTTCCGTTGACCGGCGCGTCGTTTTCACCGTTGACGGTGATGGTGAGCGTCGCGGTGGTTTCCGCGCCCTCCGTATCGCGGATCGTGTAGGTCACAGACGTCGTTCGGCTTTCACCGACCTGCAGGTCGTCGAAGGACGTGCCGGGATTGAACGAATACGTGCCATCGGCGGCGAACACGAACGATCCGCCGTCACTGCCCGTCACGGGCGAACCGACTGCACCGGCTGCACCGACGCGGACGATGGTGAAGGTCTGGCCTTCCGGATCGCTGTCATTGGCGAGCACCGAGCCGCCGTTGAGGACGGCGTTTTCCGTCGTCGTGCCGGTATCGTCTATGGCAACGGGTGCATCATTGACCGGAATGACGTTGATACTGGTAACGGAGGCTGCAGACACGGCACCGAGCGTGTCGGTAACTGTGAAGGACAGAGTACGGACACCGGCTGCCGGATTGTCGCTGCGGTTTTCGTAGCTGATGGCGCGCAGGAAGGCGCTGAGATCGGCATCCGGCACGATGACATTGGGTCCGGCTGCATTCTCGATATGCAGGCTGTTGCCGCTATAGGTGTAGCGGAAAGTCGTGCCGCCAAATGTGAGCGTGCCACTCGACGCATTACCGTAAGCAATGTCGACGACGCCATTCAAATGGACGATCTCGAGCGCACCACCGGCACCGAAACCGCCAAGTGCGACATCCATGGAAACAATGCTACCTTCGACGTCGAAGACAGAAGCATCCGGCGTGGCGATGGAGACGGCAGCGCCGCCTTCGACGAAATCGATCGCACGGTCGGTGCCGGCGCCGGCACCGTTGAGATCGATGATGGCAGGGTCGTTGACAGGGGTGACGGTGATGGAGATCAGACCATCGTCAAAACCGCCATTGCCATCGCTGATGCGATAGGAGATCGCGACATTGCCGTTGAAATTGGCGGCAGGCGTGAAGGTGAGCCTGCCGGTATTGTCCATGGTGACGACACCATTGGCGACGGTGACACTGCCACCTGCAACAATCGACTGCCCTTCGATCGAGACCAGCGTCAGCGGATCGCCATCGGGATCGCTGTCTGCGCCGGCAACATCGGTGACCGGATTGAAGGTGATCGGCGTGTCTTCGGCGGTCGTATAGCTGTCATCGACGGCAACCGGCGGCGGATTGGTGACGGCAAAGACAAAGCTCGTCGATGCCGAAAGGCCGGGGCCGGTTGGCGGCGCCTGACCAAAGCGGTCATAGGCGGTGATGGTGACCGTATAGGGGCTGCTCGCCGAGGCATTGGCGGCCAGACGACCGCTGATGATGCCGGTTTCTGCGTCGTAGGTGAGGCCGGGCGGCAGGTTGGAGACCACGTAATCGAGGTCGTCGCCATCGATATCGGAGAAATAGCTGGAAACGTCGAGGCTGAAGGTCGAGCCGTCCGCTTGGCTCTGGTTGGGAACCGGCGATGCGGTGGGCGCATCGTTGACCGGATCGACGGTGATGGTGACGCTTGCCGTGTCGCTGCCACCATTGCCGTCGTTGATCGTGTAGGTGAAGGACTCCGTGCCATGGAAATTGGTAGCCGGCGAGAAGCGCAGGACGGGATCGCCGGCGCCGTTCAGAACCAGCTGGACGCTACCGTTGGTGGTGGCGACCGAAGGACCGTTAAGCGTCAGGTTGACGCCATTGACGAAGATGACGGTGCGGGTGTCGTTGTCGAGATCGACGTCGTTGGCGAGAATATCGATATCGACCGGTGTGTCTTCGTCAGTCGATGCAACATCGTCCTTGGCATCAGGGGCGACGTTGTTGATGATGTAGACGAACTGGATCGTGCTGTTCAGCCCGGACGGATCCGTTGCCTTCACCGACACGACATAACTGCGGGCGCCCATCGGGCCTGACGCATCGCTGGCGATCTGGCCGGTGATAATGCCGGTCGTGGTACTGTACTCGAGGCCCGGCGGCAGGCCGGTGATTTCATAGGTCAGCGTGTCGCCTTCGGGATCAACGAAGTGCGACGAGGTATCGAAGCTGATGACATCGTAGTCGTTGCGCTGCATGTCGGCGATCGGCGAGGTGATCGGCGCGTCGTTGCTGGCGTTGACGCTGATGGTGACGATACCGGTGGAGACGCCGCCCTGACCATCGGTAACGCGGTAGATGATGGTGTCTGTGCCGTTGAAATCGAGATTGGGCACATAACGAAGGGTGCCGTTCGGATTGACGGTCACGGTGCCATTCGCGGCGACCGGGGTAAATGTCGGGTCGAGCGAGAGCGGGTCACCGTCCGGGTCGGTATCGTTGGCGACGACGTTGATATTGTCGAGCGGCGTGTCTTCGGGCGTTGAGAAACTGTCGTTGACGGCGGTCGGGGCCGGGTTGGTGACGTTGAAGACAAAGGTCTGGCTTGTCGACAGGCCACCGGTGAGACGGTCTGTTGCCGTGACGGTGACGACGTAACGGCCATTGGTGGCCAGCACCGAAGCATTTTTGGCAATCTGGCCGGTAATCGTGCCATCGGGGTTCATGTCCAGCCCCATAGGCAGGCCGCTGGCGGAGAAGCGCAGTGTGTCGCCGAGGTCGGGGTCGGTAAAATACGAAGCAAAAGCCAGTTGCGTGCCCGAGACGACCTGATAGTCCGCCATCGTCACTGATGGCAGCGAGGCTGGCTGCTCGGGCGCCGTATTGACGCCTGTGACGGTGACGGCGATCGTCGCCGTGCTGGAAGCGCCATCGACATCGGTGATGGTGTAATGGACGACGGTAGTACGGGTCTGGCCCGCGCCGAGATCCTCGAAATCATTGCCGGCGTCGAAGGAATAGGTGCCGTCCGCATTGACGATGAATGTGCCGCCCTGCGAGCCGGCTACACCGACGCCGATATTGGCGGCAGAGCCATTGACCTGACTGAGATCGAAATCGTCATCATCGGAATCGTTGCCCAGCCAGTCACCGCTGCCTGAGCTACCTTCACTGACGCCCAACTGATCGTTGACGGCATAAGGCGGCTGGTTGGTGATCGTCCAGATGATGGTCTGCGTAGTGACACCACCGGCACCGTCGCGTGCCGTGACGGTTACCGCATAGCGGCCATTCGGGACAGCGGTTGAGGCGCTGCTGTCCAGCGCACCGAAAATGCGGCCATCCGGCGAATATTGCAGGCTTCCCGGCAGTCCGGAGACCTCGAATGTCAGCGTCGCAGAATCGATATCGCTGAAATACGGCGCGATGCTGAAATCGATCGGCTGGGTGTCGCCATCGGTGCGATCTGGGATAGGTGTCGCGACAGGTGCGTCGTTGACCGCCGTGACAGTCACACGCACGGTTGCGGTGGAGACACCGCCATTGCCGTCCGAGATCGTGTAGACGATCGTGTCTATGCCGTTAAAATTGGCATTCGGAGTGTAGGTGACCGTGACACCGTCGGCGTTCACAGAAACAGTGCCGTGTCCGGCGGAAATGGCGGTGATGGTCAACGGATCGCCATCCGGGTCGATATCACGGCTGGTACCGTTGAGACCGCCATCGGTGTTGAAACCGCTGATCGGATTGAAGACGATGCTGGCGTCTTCGGCCACGGTCACCGCATCATTGACGGCTGTCGGCCCCGGATTGGTCACCCTGAGGGTGAACTCCTGGAAAGTGCTGTTGCCGGTCGCGCCGGCGCCGTCATAGGCGGTGATGCGGATCGTGTAGACGCCGCCGTTCAGCTGGCTGGCGTTCTTGTCGATCGTGCCGAGAATGGTGCCGGTGGCGGCATTGATGGTCAGGCCGGCAGGCAGGCCCGTTGCCGTGTAGTTGAGAACATCGCCATCCGGGTCCGTGAAGAAATCGCCGGTATCAAGCGCCAGCCCCTGGCCATCGGCACGCACAATGTCGTTGGGAAGCGGCTTGACGATCACGGGCGCATCCGGGACCGCAGTAATGTTGACGCGGACGGTTGCCGTGGCAACGCCGCCGTTTCCATCGTCGATCGAATAGGTGAAGCTTTCCGAGCCGTTGTAGTTCGCATTCGGCGTGAATCGCAGGTACGGTTTGCCATCCTGTCCCACCAAAAGCGTGACCGTGCCATGCGCGGTCGCCAGCGGCGTATTGAGCGTCAGGTCCTTGTTGTCGACACGCACGATCGACAATACGTCCCCATCCGGGTCCCTGTCGTTGGCAAGCACGAAGATATCGACAGGCGTGTCTTCCGTCGTCGTCACGGTGTTATCGAGCGCGACGGGCGGCAGGTTGAGAACGGTATACCGGAAGGTGATCGGCGTGACGCCGCCCTTGCCGTCGTTGGCAGTAACGATCACCGTGTAGACGGCCTCACCGGTTGGGCCGGAAGCGCCGCTCGAAATCGTGCCGCTGATGACCGAGCCGTTGAATGTAAGCCCTGCCGGCAGGCCGCTGACGGTATAGGTCAGCGTATCGGCATCGGGATCGCTGAAGAAACCGCGCACGTCGAGCGTATCGGCATCGCCGTCATTGCGGGTGCGATCTGGAATGGTGCCGCCAACCGGATCATCATTGACCGGCGTAACGGTGACCGCGACGGTGGCGGTCGCCGTGCCGCCATTGCCGTCGGAGATCGTGTAGACGATCGTGTCCGTACCATTGAAATTGGCGTTCGGCTGATAGGTGATCTGGCCGTTTGCGCCGATCGTGACCGAACCGTTGACGGCAGTCGCGCTGGTGATGAAGAGCGGATCGCCATCGGGATCGCTGTCATTGGTGAGGACGTTGATCGTATAGGGCGTGTCTTCAAGCGTGGTAAAACTGTCGCCGACGGCGATCGGCGCCGGGTTGGTGACCGTGTAGGTGAAGGTGCGGGCAACACTGCCGCCATTGCCATCGGATGCCGTGACGGTGACGGTGTAGACGCCGTTGCCGTTCGGGCCGCCAATGCTCGCCTGGCGGTCGATCGTGCCGGTGATGACGCCGGCTGCGGTGATCGAAAGCCCAGCGGGAAGGCCGCTCTGGCTGTAGCTTAACGCATCGCCATCTGGATCGCTGAAGACACCGGACACATTGATGCTGATGCTGGCGCTATCGGTGGCAGAACGGTTGGGCAGCGTGCCGGCGGTCGGCGCGTCGTTGACCGGCGCCACATCGACAGTGACGGTGTATTCGTTGGTGCCGCCCTTGCCATCGCTGACGATGAAGCTGAACGCATCGCGGCCGTTGAAATTCGCATTCGGCGTGTAGGTATAGGTGCCGTTGGCATTGATAACGACGGTACCATTGGCCGGTGGCGTGGAGCCGGCGGCATAGGTGACGGTATCACCGGTATCGACATCGGTGGCAGCCGGCAGCGTGCTGGAAAGCACCGTGTCCTCGTTGATACCGACGGTGACATCCGAGGAGACCGGCGCATCATTGACCGACGTGACCGTACCGCTGATGTTACCCGTCGTGCTCAGGAGGCCGTCGGAGACGGTATAGCTGAAGCTGACCGGGCCGTTGAAATTGGCCGTCGGCGTGAAGGTCAGGCGACCATCAGCATCGAGCGTGACAACGCCGCCGGTAACGGTGACCGAACCGTTGATGGCGATCGGCGTGCCGTTGATGGCGGTGATCGAGATGGCATCGCCATCAATATCGCTGTCATTGGCGCGCGGATCGAAAGTGATGACCGTATCTTCGGGCGTGGTGAACGTGTCGTTGACGACGGTCGGCGCATCGTTGACCGGCGTGACAGTGCCGGTGACGGTAGCGGTGGCCGCGCCGCCATTGCCATCGGAAACCGTATAGTTGAACGAGATCGGGCCATTATAATTGGCAGCCGGCGTGAAGGTCAGCGTGCCATTGGCATTGAGCCGGACACTGCCATTGGTGACGGCGACCGAGGAGTTGACGGCAATGGCACTGCCATTGACCTGGGTGACCACAAGGCTGTCGCCATCGATATCGGTATCGTTGGTGACCACGGCAATATTCACCGCATTGTCTTCGGCGGTGGTGAACGTATCGTCATTGGCAACCGGCGCATCGTTGACCGGGGTCACCGTGCCGTTGACCGTGGCGGTTGCCGTGTTCCCCTGCCCGTCGGACAGGGTGTAGGTGAAGGACGGGGTGCCGAAATAGTTGGCGTTCGGTGTGAAGGTCAGCGTGCCATTGGCATTGAGACGCACCGAACCGCCGGTAACGACGATGCTGTTGCCGGAGGTGATGTTGGTGCCGTTGATCTGCGTGACCGACAGCGTGTCGCCATCCGGATCGCTGTCGTTGGTGCGTACATCGAACGTGACGGCAGTGTCTTCTGCCGTCGTGAACGTATCGTTGACGGCGACCGGCGGATCCTGCACCGGCGTGACCGTGCCGTTGACGGTGGCGCTTGCCGTGTTCCCGTTGCCGTCCGAGATCGTATAGGTGAAGGACGGGCTGCCGTTGTAATTCAGATTCGGCGTGAAGGTGAGCGTGCCATTGGCATTGAGCGTGACCCGGCCGCCGGTGACGGTGACGCTGCCGCCAACCGAAATCGCGCTGCCATTGATCTGCGTGACGGTCAGCGGATCATTGTCCGGATCGCTGTCGTTCAGGCGCACGTCGAATGTGGCGGGCGTATCTTCTGCAGTGGTGAACGTGTCGTTGGCGGCGACCGGCGGGTCCTGAACCGGGACGATCGTGCCACTGACGCTGGCGGTCGCGAAACCGCCCTGCCCGTCGGACAGCGTATAGGTAAAGCTGACGCCGCCATTGGCATTGGCGTTCGGCGTGAAGGTCAGCGTGCCGTTGGCATTGAGCGTGACCGTACCATTGGCCAGCGCGACGCTGCCATTGACCGCGATCGGCGTGCCGTTGATCTGCGTGACCGACAGCGTGCCGCCATCGATATCGCTGTCATTGCTGCGCACATCGAAGGTGACCGGCTGGTCCTCGTTGGTGGTGAACGTGTCGTTGACTGCGACCGGCGCATCATTGGTGCCGGTGACCGTGACGGTGAGCGTTGCCGTGGCGGTGCCGCCCTGTCCGTCCGAGATCGTATAGGTGACGGCGGTGGTGCGCGTCTGACCAGCAGCCAAATTGTCGAAGGCAGTGCCGGGATTGAAGACATACGCACCATTGGTGCCGATCGTGAACGTTCCACCGTTCGAGCCGGTAACAGCCGTACCGATGCCGGCAGCCGAACCGCCGACCGCCGAGACCACGATCGGGTCGCCGTCCGGATCGCTGTCGGCACCGACGCCATTGACGTCACCGGTGATGACATTGCCGGACACGTTGGCGTTTTCGGTGGTCGCCGCCGCGTCGTTGACGGCAACGGGCGCCGGATTGGTGACGGTCCAGCTGAACGTGCGACTGACCTGCGCGCCACTGCCATCCGTCGCGGTTACCGTGACCGAATAGGGGCTGCCGGTGCTGGCGCTGCGGTTGATCGTGCCGGAAATCGTGCCGGCGGCATCGATGGAAAGACCCGGTGGCAGGCCGGTCTGGCTGAAGGTCAGCGTATCGCCGCTGTCCGGATCGGAGAAATTGCCGGCAACCGAGAAGGACACGAATTGCGCATCGCTGCCGCTCTGGCTGGCGATCGGCGTCGAGACCGGAGCATCGTTGACGCCGGTAACCGTGACGGTGAAGGTGGCAAAAGACGTGCCGCCATTGCCGTCGGACACCTGATAGGTGACCGATGACGTGCGGGTCTGGCCGGCTGCAAGATCGACAAACGCAGCGCCCGGATTGAAGACGGCCTGACCGTTTGCACCGATGGTGAACGTGCCGCCACCGCTGCCGGCAACCGCCTGGGCGACGCCTGAGGCCGAACCGTTGACCTGCACCACGGTCAGCGTATCGCCATCGATATCCGTATCGTTGGTGAGAACGTTGATCGAGGCCGTGCCGGTGGCGAGAATGCCGGCGGAATCATTGTTGGCGACCGGTGCGTCGTTGACCGGATTGATGCCCACGGTGACGGTGTATTCGACCGCGACTTTGCCGTCGCTGACGCGGTAGGTGAAGGTGTCGGAGCCGTTGTAATTGGCGGCCGGCGTATAGGTGAACGTGCCATTGGCATTGATGACGACGGTACCGTGGGCCGGTGCCGTGGCGCCGGCGGAATAGGTCAGCGTGTCGCCATCGACATCGGTTGCCACCGGCAATGTGCCGTTGAGAGCGGTGTCTTCATTGGTCGTGTAGCTGCCGGGTGCGCCAACCGGCGCATCGTTGACCGGATTGACGGTGATGACCGCGGTGTCGGTATCGCTGAGCGCGCCGCCCGCGCCGGCATTGCCACCATCATTGGTGACCATGGTCAGCGTGACACTACCATTGGCATTGAGCGCCGGCGTGAACTGCGGACGGTTGGCGGACGCCAGATAGGCGTTTATCTGGGAAAGCGTGCCGGTCAGGGTCAGCGAGGCGGTGCCCGTGCCGGCAACCGTGACGCCACCGGCAGCATTTGCCGACAGAACGCCCGACGAGACACTCAGGCTGACGGTGATCTGGCCGGCGCCGGCATCGACATCGGTGATGGAAATGCCGGTCAACGCGAAGGACGTATCCTCGTCGGTGACAAACGTGCCCGGCAGGGTGTTGACCGGCGCGTCATTGACCGGCGTGACGTTGAAGGTGATCGTATTGGGGCTTTGATCGGTATCGATACCGCCATTGGCAGTGCCGCCATTGTCGCGCACCTGGAAGGTGAAGGCGGCAAGCGCGGTACCGTTGGCATTGGCCGCCGGCGTGAAGACGAGATTGCCGAGACTACCGGCGGCGATGAACTGGCCGGCGGTGACGGCCGTACCGCCAAGCGTCAGCGTGCCATTGGTGGGCAGCGTGGTGATGACCACGCCGGAAATGGCATTGGCCGGATTGTCATTGGGATCGGAGAAGCCGAAATCGGCGGTGCTGAACGTGTAGCTCACGTCCTCGGCAATCGTCACCGTCTTGTCGGTGCCCGAAGGCGCATCGTTGACCGCCGTGATGGTGATCGTCGCGGTATCGATATCGGTCAGCGCCGGCCCACCGGTATTGCCGTTATCGTTGGTGGTCATGGTCAGCGTGACGCTGTCGGTCGAATTGGCGGCAGGGGTGAAGACCGGGCGGTTGCCACTGGCCAGATAGGTGTTGATGGCGGAAAGCGTGCCGGTCAGCGTGATCGTGCCGCCGTTGACGACGGCAACGGTGACGCCGCCGGACGAGGAGGCAGCCAGGCCGCCGGAGCCGACAGACAGGGTGACCGTGACATTGCCGGTGCCGGCATCGGGATCGGCGATCGACAGGCCGGCCAGCGGCAGGGCATTGTCTTCCAGAACCGAGAAAGTCGGCGGCAGCGTGTTGACCGGCGGCTTGTTGACGGCCGCGACGGCGACGGTGACGGTAGCAGTTTCGGTCGCGCCCCCGGAGGTGACGGTATAGGTGAAACTGGTAACGCCGGCATAGGCGTTGTTCGGCGTGAAGATGAGCTGGCCACCGGCGGTCAGCTGCACCTGGCCTCTGTCTACCGTGACCGGCGCACCGCCGGCCGTGATGGCAACACCACCGACAGCGGTGATGGTGCGGCCCGAATTTTCAAAACTGTCATTGGCAAGGACGGAGATCGCCACCGCCGTGTTTTCCGGCGTCGATGCTGTATCGTCGACGATATCGGCAACACCGGTGACCGTAACGGCGATATTGGAAACGGTCGGTGATCCGACCTTGCCGTCCGTCGTCGAGATGGTGATGCCGCCGGCCGCACCGTAATAATCGGCGGTGGGCGCATAACTTGCGCCGGCAAGGGCTGCGTTGATCGCTGCCTTTGTGCCGGAGAAGGTCATCGTGGTGTTGGACGTGCCATTGCCGGTGGTGAAGGTCAGGCCGGCAATGCCCGAAAGCGAGAACGTGCCGTTGGCGGCGGTGATGGTGACGGTCAGGCTGGTGTCATCGACATCGCCGACGATGATGGCATTGCCACCGGCAGAGGAGAAGGTGAGCGTGCCGTCTTCGGTCATGCTCTGCGCACCTGGCACAGTATTGACCGGCGCATCGTTGACCGGCGTGACATTGACGGTGACGGTGGCCGTTTCAGTGACCCCGCCCGAGGTGACCGTATAGGTGAACGTCGTCTGGCCGTTGAAATCGGCAGCCGGCGTATAGGTGATCGAGCCGTTGGCGAGGAAGGTGACGGTGCCTTGCCCGGCCGGCGGCTGGGTGACGGAGGTGATGACCGGCGTGCCTTCGAAATTGTCGGCGGAACCGCCACCAACGCCGGTGATGGCGTTGAAGGTGATCGGCGTATCTTCAAGCGTGGTCACCGTATCGGCGACGATATCAGGAACGGCCGTGACGGTGACGCCGATCGTATCGGTATCGCTGACCGTGCCGTCGGAGGTGACGACCGTAATCGTGTCTTGACCGTTGTAATCGGCGGTGGGGTTATAGCGCAGGCTGGCGAGCACGGCGTTGACCGCGCTAGCGCTGCCGCTGATCGTGACGGTGCCTGAATTGTTGTTGCCGATCGTGGCGCCACCGGCCGCGGTGACGGAGATCGTGCCATGCGCGACGCTGACCGTCGTCGTCAGGTTGTCGCCATCGATATCGGTGACGGAAATGCCGCCGATCGCAAGCGTTGTGTCTTCCGCCGTCGTCTGCGCGCCCGGCACGGTGTTGACCGGCGCATCGTTGACCGGCGTGACGGTGACGGTGACGTTGGCGGTTTCGGTGACACCGCCGGAGGTGACCGTGTAGGAGAACGTGGCCGGACCATTGTAATTGGCAGCCGGTGTAAAGGTCAGGGTCCCGTCGGCATTGAGGCGAACGGTGCCATTGGTGACGGCGACGACACCGTTGACCGCAATCGCAGTGCCGTTGACGGCCGAAATGGTGCGGTTAGCATTGGTGAACGTGTCGTTGGCGAGAACGTTGATCGAAACCGCACTGTCTTCCGCGACCGTGGCCGTGTCGGCGACGATGTCGGCAACGGCATTGACGGTGATGATGCTGGTATCGGTATCGGTCAGGCTGCCATCGCTGCTGGTCATCGACAGCGTGACGGGGCCGTTATAATCGGCCACCGGATTGAATTTTGGTGCAGATGCGGACGCCAGATAGGCGTTGATATTGGCGAGCGTGCCGGTGAGCGTGATGGTGGCGGTGCCCGTGCCGGAGACCGTGACGCCACCTGCGCCAACGGCGGTCATCGTGCCGGAATTGACCGCGAACGTGACCGTCATCGTGCCCGAACCGACATCGGCATCGGTGAGCGTGATGCCGGCGAGCGTCAGTTGCGTGTCTTCATTGACGCTGAAGGTCGCAGGCAGACCGTTGACCGGCGCATCGTTGACCGGAATGACCGTGACGGTGGTGATCGCCGTGTTGGAATTCAGTGCGCCGTCATTGACGGTGACAGAGATGCTGCGCGGCGTCGAACCCGGATCGCTGGAGGTGGAGCGATAGAGAACCTGCTGTAGTGCCGCCTGATATTCCGCCTTGGTGCCGGCACCCGTCAGGGTAAGGCGGAAATTGACGGGGTCATAGCTCGCGGTGATGGCGCCCGGCAGTGTGCCCGACACGATGAGAACATCGCCCGCCACCGCATTGGTGATGGTGATCACTGCGCCCGCCATGCTGGTATTGTCGATATCGATGATCGACACGTCGGCATCGGCGATCGAGACGCCCGCACCCTTTTCCGTATAGCTGGTGGCAAAGCCGGTGCCGGCACCGGATGCGTCGAGATCGAGCACCGGCGCATCGTTGACCGGCGTGACGGTGATGATGCTGGTATCGACATCCGTCAGCGTGCCGCCCGAGCCGGTATTGCCGCCATCGCTGGTGGTCATCGTCAAGGTGACATTGCCGTTGAAATCGGCCACTGGGGTGAAAACCGGGCGCGATGCGGCGCTGGCCAGATAGGCGTTGATATTGGCGAGCGTGCCGGTGAGCGTGAGGCTCGCCGTGCCGGAACCGTTGACGGTGACACTGCCGCCGGCCGTTGCCGACAGAAGGCCGGAATTAACGCTGAGGACGACCGTCATCGTGCCGCTGGCGGCATCGACATCTGTTATCGCCAGGCCGGCAAGGCTGAGCGCGGTATCCTCCGCCACCGAGAAAGTCGGCGGCAGCGTGTTGACCGGCGCATCGTTGACGGCGGCAATGGTGATCGTGCGGGTATCGATATCGGTAAGCTGCCCGCCCGAGCCGGTATTGCCACCATCATTGGTGGTCATTGTCAGGACGACGGCACCATTGGCATTGGCGGCGGGATTGTAAAGCGGCACCGCGCCGGATGCGAGATAGGCGTTGAGATTGGCAAGCGTGCCGGTGAGCAGCAGTGTGCCGGTACCGGAACCATTGACAGTGACATTGCCGCCGGCCGTAGCGGTGATCGTGCCGGAGGGAACCGAAAGCGTGATCGTCATCACACCGGTGGCGGCATCGACATCGGCGACGGAGAGGCCACTCAGCGCGACCGCGACATCCTCATTGGTGGACCAGCCGGCGCCCGGCAGCGTGTTGACTGGCGCATCGTTGACGGCGGCGACATTGACGGTGACGGTTGCGGTTTCGAAAACGCCACCCGAATTGACGGTGTAGGTGAAACTCGTCTGGCCGTTGAAATTGGCTGTCGGCGTGTAGGTGATCGTGCCGTCAGCATTGAAGGTGACGGTGCCCTGCCCTGCTGGCGGCTGGGTGATTGCACTGACGAAACGGGCCGGATTGGCAAAGGTATCGGCGGTGGCGCCGCCGGTGCCGGTCAGCACGTTGAACGAGATCGGCGCGTCCTCGACCGCCGCGATCGTATCATTGGTGGCATCGGCCACAGCCGTGACGGTGATTGCCACCGTATCGGTATCGGTGAGCGAACCGTCGGATGTGACGATGGTCAGCGTGTCGGAACCGTTGAAATCGGCATTGCCCTGATAGCGCATCGAGGCCAGCACGGCATTGACCTGCGCCAGCGTGCCGGAGACAGTAACGGTCGCCGTGCCGACGCCCGTTACCGTACCGGAATTGGTGACCGACGGCGACAGGATGCCGTTGGTGACGGTGAGCGTGACCGTGACGTTGGTGCTGTCGACATCGCCGACAGAGATGCCGCTGATCGGCGTCATCGTATCTTCGGCAATCGATTGTGCGCCGGGCACGGTGTTGACCGGCGCATCATTGACGGCAATGACATCGACGGACGCAATTGCAATGTTGGAGTTGAGTGCGCCATCATTGGTGACGACGCTGATGTTACGGGTAACCGTCGAGGGGTTTTCCGAGGTCGAGGAATAACGCACCTGCTGCAGGGCAGTCTGATAGGCGGCCCTCGACGCCGAACCGGAAATCGTCAGGGTCGAGGTGGCTGGGTCGTAGACCACCGACGTGATGCCGGAAGGCAGCGTCCCGGTAAAGGACAGCACGTCGCCGGCCTGCGGATTGGTGATCCTGACGATGACCGACGCCATGTTGGCGTTGTCGACATCGGTGATCAGCGCATCCGAGGCGACGATGGCGACGCCCGTGCCATTTTCCGTATAGCTGGTCGAATAACCGGTGCCGCTGCCGGCAGCGCTCAGATCGAGGATGGGCGCGTCGTTGACCGGCGTGATGGTGATGGTTGCGGTGTCGGTATCGGTCAGTGCGCCGCCACCGGTATTGCCCCCATCATTGGTGACCATGGTCAGCGTCACCGCGCCGTTTGCATCCGCCACCGGCACATAGACGGGGGCTGCCGCGCTGGCGAGATAGGCGTTGATATTGGCAAGTGTTCCGGTCAGCAGCAGCGAGTTGCTGCCGGAGCCACTGACGGCGACATTGCCGCCAGCCGTCGCGGTGATGGTGCCGGTCGGCACCGAAAGACGGACCGTGATCGTGCCCGAAGCGGCATCGAGATCGGTGACGGCAAGGCCGATCAGCGCAACACTGGTATCTTCGTTGGTGGTCCAGCCGGCCGGAATGGTGTTGATCGGCGCGTCGTTGACGGCGGTGACCGCCACCGTGGTGACGGCAGTGTTGGAGGACAGCGCGCCATCACTGATGGACACGTTGATGCTGCGGCTGGTGGCCGTGCCGCCATTGGTCGGATTGTCGGATGTGCTCGAATAACGGACCTGTGCCAGATAGCTCTGGTAGGCTGCCTTGGTGTCGGAGCCGGTGAGCGTCAACGTAAACGTCGCGGCATTATAGGAGACGGTGATATTGCCCGGCAGGGCTGCCGCCATGGCAAGAACGTCGCCGACCTGGCCATTGGTGATAACAACGGTTGCCGAAGCCATGTTGGCATTATCGACATCGATAACCGACGTATTGGCGGCCGATGTGATGGCGATGCCGGCGGCATTTTCCGTGTAGGCGGCGCTGAAGCCGGTGCCGGCGGCACTGCTGTCGAGGTCGAGCACCGGCGCGTCGTTGACGGGATTGATGGTGATGGTGCGCGTGTCGGTATCGGTCTTGGTGCCGCCGATGCCAGTATTGCCGCCATCGCTGGTGACCATGGTCAGGGTAACCGCGCCATTGGCATCGGCGACCGGGACATAGACCGGGGCGGATGCACTTGCGAGATAGGCATTGATGGCGGCAAGCGTGCCGGTGAGCGTGATCGAACTGCCCGAACCGCTGACGGTGACGCCGCCGGCGCTGGTGGCGGTGATCGTGCCGCTGCCGACCGACAGCGTGACCGTCATGGTGCCGGTGCCGGCATCCGGATCGCCAATCGACAGGCCTGTCAGCGCGATATTGGTATCTTCGTTCGTGGTCCAGCCTGCGGCTGGCAGGGTATTGACCGGATCGTCGTTGACGGCGATGACGCTGATCGTCGAGGTAGCAATCGGCGAAGAGAAGGCACCGTCATTGACGGTGACGTTGATGACGCGGGCCGTGGTGCTGGGATTGTCGCCGGAATTGGAGAAGGTGATGTTGCGGATTGCCGTGGCATAGGCTGCCTTCGTGGCGCTGCCCGTCAGGTTGATGGTGATCTGCCCGGCAACCGATGTATCGATGCTGCCGGTGATGCCGGCCGGCAAGGTGCCGAGCGCCAGCAGATCCCCCGCCTGTGCGTTGGTCAGCACGATGGATGCTGCGCGCATGTTGGCGCTGTCGAGATCCCGCACGCTCGCGGCAGCAGCGGCAATGTTCACGCCGGCGCCGTTTTCCGTGTATGTGGCCGAATAATTGACACCGGGGCTCGCATCGACATTGGTCAGCGCGCTGACGCTATCGATAAAAATGTCATCCGTGCTTGGAGCAAGGCCCAGAATGCCGCCCGTGGCGGAATAGCTGAACACCAGAGCGCCTGATGCCGCCACCGTCGACGGCAGATTGATCGTGACGGCGGTCCGGGTCCACGCCGCGGTGTTGACCGCGGAGGCGGCAACGGTGGCCGGCGAGCCGCTTGCGCCGTTCAGATAGGTGATGGTCGCGATATTCGGCGTTCCGCCCGTGACACCTGTCGAGACACGCGCATAAACGACACCGCCGATGGAGATATCGAGCGTCGCTGGCGTCGTGTTATCCGTCGAGCCAAGGATGCCGGCATTGTTGCTCCAGCCGACTTCGAACGTGAGCTGGGCTGCCCCGGATGGAGCAAGGCCATCGTTCCAGCCGGACAGTCCGGTCTGCGTCACCGTGCCCGTGCCGCCGGTATCCGTCCAGGCGAAGCCATTGTTGACAATACTGCCGCTGCCGGAAACCGTCCAGCCGGTTCCGCCGGGGGCGGCGCCATTGGAAACGATTTCCTGGCTTACCGTGCCGGAGTTCAGATCGACTGTGGGGCCGACGGCATTATAGCCGAAATCGGCGGTCAGCACCGACGCGCCGATGGCGCCTATCGACACGGAGCGTGTGGTGGCAGTCGTGGCGGGTGAACTGCCGAGTGCGCCGTTGGTATCGGTAACGCGGACGACATACTGGCCCGGCAACACGCCGGTAAACAGATAGGCGCCGTTGATGTTCGTGGTGTCTGTCGCAATCACGCGCTCGCCGGAATCGGCAACGCCATTGTTGTTGACGTCATCCACCAGCTGCACCGTAACGCCGGAAATGCCACCGTCAACGCCCGCTTCGAACGTGCCGTTGCCATTGTTGTCGTCGAACACGATATCGCCGATGGACGCCGTCGGCGGGGTCCAGGTGGCCGCATCGCTGACGAGCGTCGACAATGCCGTCGTGCCATTGGTGGTGATGGTGAGGGCGGAGCCGACGGTCGCACCCGTCGTCGGGTTGAAACGCTGGATGATCGGCGTGCCATTGGTGGTCAGTGCGCCGACGACATAGGAATTGCCGGCCGCATCATTGGCACCCTGCGTGGCGCCGGGATTGGTGAAGGTACCGGTGACGGCAACGCCGGTGGTTAGATTGTAGCGGGTGATGCCGGTGCCGGTGATGCTGAGCAGATTGCTGTTGGTGGCATCGATGGCAAAGTCGCCCCAGTCCGTGCTGGCGAGATTGGAGCCGAAGGTCGAAACGCCGGCCAATGTCTTGCCATCCGGCGAAAAGGTCAGGCGCCAGATCTGGGCGTCACCGGCACCGGATTCCACGCCGAGATAAAGCGTGCCGCCATAGAAGGCCGCCGCGCCACTGCCGAGGCCACGCGTGCCCAGAACAACATTGGTAATGGAACCGTTGCTGCCCAGATCGTTGTCGATGAGGATGTGGGTATTGTTGATGAAGTCATAGGCGAACAACGCCCTGTTGGTGCTGGCCGATGCGGAGTCGGTGTAATAGATCAGCCCGTTCGCCTGATCGACGGCCAGCGAATTGATGGTGTCTGACATGGTGATGCCGCCGACGGAGCCGGGCACAACCGTGATCGCCGTTGCCTTGCCGGTGGCCAGATCGACGCTGTAGATCGTTCGCTCGGACGACACCAGAACCGCACCGCTGCCGACCGAAGCCTGCACATTGAGCAGTTCCGCATAATGTTCCTGCGCATCGGCAGAAACGACGGATTTGGTGCTCACTTCGCCGTAGCGATATTCCAGCGTCCAGTCGCCGCCCTTGGCGGTCGCACCGGTCGCATCGTCCGATGCCGCGATATCGGCGCCGGTCTGATAACCCATCATCCGGGCAGCACTTTCGCCGAGTTCGCCGCGGGCAAAATCACAGCCGTAGATGAGAATATCGGCATCGTCAGCGAGCGAGGAGCGCAGGCTCTGCAATTCGTCCGCATATTCATCGGCCATCGATTCGACCGTCAGCGTCGCCGTGCCGAGGTAAAGGCGGCCTTCATCGCCATGGGAGATGATGTGGATGGACTGGACATTGTCCATGCCCCGCAGCGCTTCCGCCAGCTGCTCGACGCCGTCGCGTCCGCTTTCCAGAACGACGAGTTCGAAATCACCTTCGATGCCCTGCAGAAGTGATTCGTAGTTCGGCACCGAGCTGTCGACCACGACGACCTGCCGGCCGGCCCCGGATGTCGCGGCCTCAGTCGTGGGTTGTACACCCGTATGGGCGCCTTCGGCCGCGGCCGTCAGCGCGCGCGTAAGCGCGTCGCTTTCACGCGTGTCGGAAACCGCCTTTTCAGCGGCTTCATGGGTGGCTGATTGATCTTTCTCCTGAGCATGTTCGAGCGTCGCTGCACCGGCTGCATCGAAGGCAATACGCTGCTCAAGCTCCATCAACATGGAACCGAAGCGATCCTGCCCCCTCGCCTTCTGTGTTTTCGCCTTCTTCTTCGGAAGAGGCTTTTTCGGGCGAGTGAAATGCTCGTTCATGACTTACCTTCCCGCGCATAAATGGCCTGGACACTACGTCCAGATTTTGCGCCGGCGGGCTTTTTGAACCCACCTGACATCAGCGATCGCATTAACCGGTACGCAATATTAGGATTCAGTTGTTTACCAAATTACAAACAGCAGCTATTAATTTTAGCAATACATGATGTTTTGGAAACCCCGTATTTTTCCGGCACATCATGAAAATCATTCCGCGCTTGCCTCAGCCTGTGCGCGAGGTTTTTTGGCGACCACACGTTCATTAACTCTAATATGTTAGGCGCTTATTAATCATATTCGTAAATGTTAAATCAGCCGTGGGTTTTCTTTCTTTCCGTTCAGCCTCTCTTAGGTTGATCTGCGAATCCTGACGATGTCCGCGGTCCCTGTCAGCTGTATGCGGCAGGTGTTTTTGCGGGTCGTAATTGAGGTGTAGCGGTGAAATTTCCCTATTTATGGATTGTCCCGGTCAGTTTGATTGCAGTCGGGTGCTCGGTAAAAACCGAACCACTCAAAGCCGAGGCAAACGTTTCCTTCGCCAATGACAAGCTGGTGAGGGCGACCGCGAACCAGGAACCGATCACCGGCTCGATCGATCTTTACGAGGCCATGGCGAGGGCCCTCAAATACAACCTGGATACGAAGGTCGAAATCATGGAGGCTTCGCTGAAGCTTCGTGAAGCCGACCTCGTGAGCTACAGCGCACTCCCTAAACTCGTCACCGGTGCCGGTTATGCCGGCCGTGACGAAGGCGATCCGACGACCCCTTCGACCCGCGATCCGAACGTGCGCACCGCCGATCTGACCTTCTCCTGGAACGTTCTCGATTTCGGCCTGTCCTATGTGCGCGCCAAGCAGGCGGCCGACCAGGCTCTCATTCAGGAAGAGATGAAACGCCGCATCGTCAACAAGGTGATCGAAGATGTGCGCACCGCCTATTGGCGGGCGGCAAGCTATCAGCGCCTTGTCGGCCGCATGCGGGCACTCGAAGGACGCGTCGCCCGAGCGTTGCGCGAAACCCGCGGACTTTCCGGCAGCGGCGAGGCCTCACCGCTGGTGGCGCTGACCTATGAACGCGAACTCATCGAGGTGAAACGCGAAGTGGAGCAGCTGGAAGGTGAACTGAGGGTCGCCAAGAGCCAGCTGGCGGCGCTGATGAACATCACGCCCGGTACCGACTTCACGCTGGCGCTGCCCAAACGCAGCATGCCGAAACTGAGCGTGCCGGACAATCTTTCGGAAATGTATCGCATCGCCGCATCGAACCGCCCGGAAATGCGCGAAGTGGCTTACCGCATGCGTATCAACGAGCAGGAGGTCAATGCGGCCCTGCTCGACATCCTGCCGGGCTTCAGCGTCTATGCCGGCAAGAACTATGACAGCAACGACTTCATCTCCGATCCCAACTGGGCCTCATGGGGCGCCAAGGTCAGCTTCAACGCGATGAAGCTTGTGGCTCTGCCGGCGACCAACAAGAAGATCGAAGCGGAAAAAGAGGTGCTGGATGCGCGCGCACTATCCGTCGCCATGGCCGTGATGACGCAGGTTCATATCAGCCGCGCCCGCTTTGCCCATCTCAACAAGTCCTATTCGACGGCAGCGGCGCTTTCCAACGTCTCGCATCGCATCCTCAATCAGGTACGGGCAGAAACAAAAGCGCAGAAAACCAGCGAGCAGATCCTCATTCGCGAGGAAATGAATGCGCTGGTGGCCGATGCGAAGCTCGATATGGCCTATGCCGACATGCAGAATGCCTATGCCAATGTCTACGCCTCTCTCGGCGTCGATCCTTTTCCGCGCGGCCTGACCACGAAGGAAAGCGTTGCCGAAATTTCCACGCGCATGAAGGCGCTGTGGAACGAGGGCGGCGGTGCCGCGGTGATTTACGTTAAGCCCGAAACAGCGAGTATCCAGTAACCGCATAACGAGGTCGATCATGACCGATCGGACAGATTTTTCGACCCATGGAACGCGCCCGCATCTTTGCGGCGCGTTTCTCGCCGTCTGCCTTTTCGGCACATTCGCCAGCATCAGCATCGCCTCCGCACAGGCCGGCAACGAAACGCTGCGCGGCATCGTCAAGCCGGTCAACGAAGCAATGATCGCCTCCGACCTGACCTTTCCGATCCGCGCCCTGCCCTTTCGCGAAGGCCAGAGTTTTGCCAAGGGCGATACGCTGGTCGAATTCGAATGCGGCGATCTGGCAGCCCAGGTGAAATCGGCAGAAGCAATGTTCCGCGCCGAACAGATCACGCTGGAAAACAACCAGCGACTGGCAAAATCGCGTGCCGTCGGCAATTTCGAGGTCGATCTTTCGCGCGCCAAGGCCGATCAGGCCGCCGCCGAACTGGAGGGTTTTCGCTCCAAGATGGCCCGCTGCATCATCCGTGCGCCCTATGACGGCCGTATCGCCGTGATGCGGGCGCATACGCATGAGATCCCCGAACCGAACCAGCCGATGATGCAGATCGTCAGCCAATCGGATCTGGAGATCGAGATCCTTCTGCCATCCGACTGGCTGCGCTGGCTGAAACCGCGCAGCCGCTTCACCATCCGGATCGACGAGACGGGAAAAAGCCTCGGCGCCGAGATCGTTCGCATTGCCGCCGTGGTCGATCCGGTCAGCCAGACGGTGAAGGTGACCGGGCGGTTCTGGAATGGCGCCGACGGCGTGCTGCCGGGCATGAGCGGCCCGACCACGTTCGAAGACGTGCCGGCGAGCGAGTAGCCCATGGAATTCAAGATCACGCCGCAGAACGATCCGCCCGGCCGGGATAGCGCGCCAACTATCGGCCCTGTACGGCAGCAGAGCGGCAATGCCGGCACAGTGCGAGGCACCGCCGCGCCGGCCAATGCCGATGCCAACTCCAAAGGTCTCGATCTGCTTTTGAAGGTGGAGGCGGAAGCACGGCAGGCTGAGACGGTTGGTGAACTGGCGTTTCTGATTGCCAACGAGACCATGCGCCTGACCCGCTGCCGGCAGGTGTTTGTGCTGCAGGGGCGCTCCGACGTCTTCACCGTGGGGGCAGCCAGTTCGATCGGCGCAGTGGACCGCAATTCGCCGCGCATCCGCTGGGTCGAGGCGATCATTGCCGACCTGCAAAAGGCGCCGGGACTGGGCGCCCCCCGCGTGTTCAACCTGCCGGCCCATTGCCCGCCCGGTGATGCAGAGCACAAGAGCTTTCCCTATCGCTTCATGAACTGGCAGCAGTTTGCGCTGCGCGACGGCAAGGTTTTCGGCGGTATGCTGCTGGCGCGCGAAACGGCGTGGAGCGAGATGGACAGTCTCATTTCCCGACGTCTGGCCGATACCTATGCGCATGCCTGGGCGGCGCTGACCGGCGAGCGAAAACTGCGGCGGCGGCTGAAGATCAAGCCGCTTCTCGCCGCGGCCGCCATCGGCACCATCGCGCTTGCCTTCGTGCCGGTGCCGATGACCGTGCTGGCACCGGCTGCGGTGGCACCGATCGCGCCGGCAGTAATTTCCGCGCCGCTCGACGGCGTCATCGACGCCATCCTCGTCAGCCCCGACCAGAGGGTGGCGAAGGGTGAGCGGCTGGTGCAGATGTCCGACGTGGTGCTGCGCAACGAACTGGCCGTTGCCGAACAGGATGTGCGGGTGGCGCAGGCCAAGCTGATGCAGGTGACGCAGGGCGCGGTTTCCGATCCGCGGCTGCGTGCGGAACTGGCGGTCACCCGCAGCGAGGTGGCCGTCGCCGCCGCCAAACGCGACTACGCCCGCGACATGCTGGAGCGCTCGGACATTCGTGCGCCGGTGGATGGCGTGGCGATCTATACCGACAAACGCGACTGGATCGGCCGGCCGGTGACGACCGGCGAGCGCATCATGGAAGTGGCCGATCCTTCGCGCATGCAGTTGCGCATCGATGTGCCGGTGGCCGATGCGATTGCCGTGGCGCCTGGGGCAAGCGTGCGCGCCTTCCTCGATTCCGATCCGCTGCGACCGGCAAAAGCGACGGTGGTTTCGGCCTCGTTCGAGGCGCGCATGGTGGAAGGCGACAAGCTCGCCTATCGCATCTACGCAGAACTGGAGGATCAGCCGAAGAGCATGCGTCTCGGCATTCGTGGCACGGCGCAGATTTATGGCGACCGGGTGTTTCTTGGCTATTACCTGTTCCGCAAGCCGATCGCGCTGATGCGGCAGAAGTTCGGGTTATGACGGCCGCGCCGCAAACCATGACACTGCCCGCCGGCACACAGATGCTGGCGGGCGGCAAAGGTCCTCCGGGCGTGCCGCAGGAAATACCGCTGCCGCCGATCCGCGAGGATCTGCAGATCACCAAGGGCGGCACCAGCTATTCCGGCGCGCCGACATGGGTCGTGCTCGATCCGCTGCGCAACAAGTTCTTCCGCATCACCTACGAGATGTTCCAGATCCTGTCCTTGTGGAATGCGGCGCGCACCGTCTCCAACCTGATCAAGGCGGTCGACACGCGCTTCGGCAACACGCTTTCCGGTGAGGATATCGTTTCTATCATCCGCATGCTGGAACAGAACATGCTGCTCTCGCAGCCCGCCACCAGTTCATGGCGCAGCCTGCATGCCCGCGCCAACCAGAAACATTCGTGGTTCATGCGGCTGATCCACAATTACCTGTTCTTCAAGGTCCCGCTGGTGCGGCCCGACAGGTTCATCCGCGCCACATGGCCGAGTGTTTCGCTGCTGTTCAGCCGCGGTTTCGCCATTGTCACGCTGATCGCGGCAGCGTTCGGCCTCTATCTCGTTTCTCGGCAATGGGAGGATTTCATCGGCACCTTCCCTTACGTCTTCTCTCTCGAAGGCGCGGTGATTTCGGTCGTGTCGATCATCTTCATCAAATGCCTGCACGAACTCGGCCACGCTTATGTGGCGCATCGCTATGGCTGTCGTGTGCCGACCATCGGCATCGCCTTCATGGTGATGGTGCCGCTGCTTTACACCGATGTCAGCGATGCCTGGAAACTGCGCTCAAGGCGGCAGCGGCTGAGGATCGATTCCGCCGGCATCATGGTGGAACTGACGGTCGCCTCGTTTGCGGTTCTGCTCTGGGCGTTTCTGCCGGATGGCGTGTTGCGCAGCGCCGTGTTCGTGCTGGCCGCGACCGGGTGGATCATGAGCCTGATCGTCAACCTCAACCCGTTCATGCGGTTCGACGGTTATTACATGTTCGCCGACCTGCTGGGCGTGGAAAACCTGCAGCCCCGCGCCTTCCGGCACATGCGCTGGCGGCTGCGCGAATTCCTGTTCTGTCCGCATTACGCCCCGCCAGAAGCCTTTCCGCGGCGGCTCGATGCGACCCTGACGATCTATGCGGTGGCGACCGCCGTCTACCGGATCGTGCTTTATCTCGGCATTGCCCTTCTCGTGTACCACTTCGCGGTCAAGAT
This sequence comes from Neorhizobium sp. JUb45, assembly GCF_004343585.1. Taxonomy (GTDB): domain Bacteria; phylum Pseudomonadota; class Alphaproteobacteria; order Rhizobiales; family Rhizobiaceae; genus Neorhizobium. Next base: position 324,110 of record NZ_SLYW01000003.1, read on the forward strand.
CGTGGGTATCATGCTGTTTGCCGTCGAAATCGGCTTTTTCATCATCCGGCCCGTCTGGATGGAAGTGAAAGAATGGTGGTCCATGCGTAACGACATCCTTGCCAGCCGACGAACCTATGTCAGCGCCAGCGTTTTTCTCGGGCTGATCGTGCTCGCCTTCCTGCCGCTTTCCACACAGGTCAGCGCCCCGGCCATGGTTCTGCCGCGCGAATTCGTGCGGCTTTACCCGCAGGAACCCGGAAGGGTGGAAACGATCGCCGTCACCAAGGGCCAGTCGGTCAAGGCCGGCGATATCCTGTTCGTCATCGACGCACCGGCGGTGGAGCAGGAAATGCGGATCGTGGCGGAGGAGATCAAGCTTGCAGAGCGCCGGCTTGCCCGCGTTGGCGCCAATCCGGAAGACCTCGCCGCCCGCAGTGTCATCGAAAGCCAGCTCGGCGGGCTTTCCGCCCGGGCCGAGGGACTGGCAGAGCGCGAAGGGCAGTTGACGGTGCGCGCACCGTTTGATGGCCGCATCAACGATATCAACCCCGACATCCACGAAGGCCAATGGGTTTCGCGCGCGGATCAGCTTGCCTTCCTCTCCTCGACAGCCGGAACCGTGGTGCGCGGTTATGTGGGCGGCAATGAAGGACGGCGGCTGGCGCAGCAGGCGGGCGGATGGTTCGTGCCCGACGATGTCAGCGAGCCGCGCCTGCCGATTTCGCTGACGGCGCTTGCCCAATCCGGTGCCCGCGAGATCGACATTCCGCAACTGACCTCGCATTTCGGCGGCGCGATCGCCGTGCATCCGCCAAGTGGGGGGCGACGCCAGACACTGGCGCCCGTCACCGCCGAATATGGCGTGACGGCCGACGTGATCGGCACGACTGAGTTGCCGCAACGATCGCTGCAGGGCGTGATGGTGCTGGATGCCACAGGCGAAAGTTTTGCCGCCGCGGCCTGGCGCCGTGTGGTGACGGTCGTGCTCCGCGAGGCGGGACTATAAGCCTTCCTGCAGCCGATACCCGACACCGGTTTCGGTGAGAATATACTTTGGCTGATCCGGCGCCTGCTCGATCTTCTGGCGCAACTGGCGCACATAAACGCGCAGATATTGCACATCGGTCGGCTCGCCCCAGACATGTTCCAGCAGAAAGCGATGCGTCAGAACCTTGCCGGCATGCTGCACGAGCACGCGCAGAATATCGTATTCCTTCGGCGACAGTTTCACCTCATTGCCGGCGACCTTGACGATGCGCTTGACCAGATCGACCATCAGTTCGCCCGTCTGGAACACCGGTTTTTCGCCCTGCGTCTGCAGCCGGTGACGCAGAGCCACGCGAATGCGCGCGACCAATTCGTTCATGCCAAAGGGTTTGGTGATGTAATCATCCGCTCCCAGTTCCAGCGCCTTGACGATGCCGGCCTCATCGGTGCGGCTCGACAGGATGACGATCGGCAGGTCCAGCCCTTCGGCCCGCCATTTTGCCAGCAGATCATGGCCGGACATGTCCGGCAGGCCGAGATCGAGCAGGATCAGGTCGGGTTTGTCAGTCTTGGCGAGTTCGATCGCCACCTTGCCGTTCATCGCTTCGCTGATGGCGTAATCCTGCGAGGACAGGCCGACCCGCAACAGTTTTCTGATCGGTGGCTCGTCATCGACGATGAGGATGCGGACAGCAGATTGCATCACTTGGTCTCCTCTGGGATCAGCCGCGGCGATGCCGCCGGCAGGCTGATCGTAAACATGGCGCCGGAGCGATCCGTGCGATTGGCCGCCTTGATGCGCCCGCCCATGGCCTCAATGAAACCACGGCAGATGGACAGGCCAAGGCCGGTGCCCGCACGCACGAAATCGCCCTTGCGGACGCGATAAAAACTGTCGAAAATGCGTTCCAGATCATCGGCAGGAATACCGTGACCTTCATCGACCACCGCAATCTGGACCGCCTCGCCATCCGACCAGCCGCGAATTTCGATCGTCGTCTGATCCGCCGAATATTTGGCGGCATTGTCGATCAGGTTGAACAGGACCTGTTCGAGCAGCACGGCATCGACCTTCACCATCGGCAGATCCGGCGGGATCGATACGCGGATGCGATGATCCGAGGCGATCTTGGCGGCGCGGCTGAGTGCGGTGCCGACGATATCGCCGGCAAAATGCAGGGCGGAATTCGGCTCCATCGTGCCGGAGCCGAGGCGGGTCATATCCAGCAGATTGCCGATGAAACGGTTGAGCCGTTCGGATTCGTCGATCACGGTTGAAAGCAGGTCCAGCCGCGCCTCGTCATCGAGGTTGGCGTGAAAATCCTTGAGCGTGCCGGCAGAGCCCATGATGGAGGCGAGCGGCGTTTTCAGATCATGCGAGATGGAACTGAGCAGCGCGCTGCGCAGACGGTCGGTCTCCGCAGCCAGGCGGGCACGGTCGACATCCGACACCAGTTGCACGCGCTCGATGGCCAAGGCTGCCTGATCGGCCAGCGCATCGAACAGGCGTTGCTGTTCCGGCGTCAAAAGCGGCCCCTGCCGATCATTGTCGAGACCGATGACACCAACCGCGCCGCGGCCGCTGCTGAGCGGCAGATAAAGGCGTTTTGCCCCCGGCAACGTATCGGCGGCCCGGCCGGCCGGGCGGTTGTGCTCCCAGGCCCATCTGGCAGCCGCGATATCGGCATCGACAAGCGTATCATCCGGCGGATAACCGGCCTTGACGGTGATCTCACCCGCTTCCGGCAGCAGGATGACCACACGCACTTTCAGCATCGACGCGATCTGGAAGGCGGTGGCCCACAGCACGTCGTCCAGCGTGCCGGTACCGGCCAGTTTGCGCGAAAAGAGATAAAGGTCTTCGGTCGTCTTGGCCCTCTGGCGCGCGGCGGCCGCCTGACGTTGCACGGCGGCGGCAAGGTTGCTCGCCACCAGCGCCACACCGAGAAAGAACACCAGCGCCACCACACTTTCCGGATCACGGACGGTGAAATTGTAGCGCGGCTCGAGGAAGAAGAAGTTGAAGGAAAGGGCGGCCAGAACCGAGGCATAGATGCCCCCCGCCAAGCCGCCCTGAACGGCGGCGGCCAGAACGGCCATGAGAAAAACGAGCGCGAGGTTCTGCACCGCCAGTATCTTGTCCAGCAACGTGCCGACACCGACCGCCAGCGCAACGAAGACGGTGCTGCCGAGATAGGGCAACAGCTTGAATGGTGTTGGCGGTGCGGCGGTGCGCACGCCGCTCGACGGGCCATCCGCCTGCCGGCCGGAAATGACATGGACACTGATATCGCCGGCATATCGGACGAGATCCTGCGTCACCGACCCCTGCCACATTTCCACAAGCCGCGATTTTGCCGAGCGGCCGATGACGATGTGCGTGAAATTGTTGGCGCCGGCATAAGCGACGATTTCGGCCGCCACCCGCGAGGCCGGCAAGGTCACGGTTTCGGCGCCGAGTTGTTCGGCCAGCCGCATCGTGGCGGCGAGCCGGCTCTTGTCCTCTTCGCGGTGCATGGCATCGCGGGGCGTTTCCAGATGCAGTGCCGCCCATGGGGCGCGCAACCGGTCGGCCTGACGGCGGGCATACCGCACCAGACCCGGACCATCGCTGCCATGATCGAGACAGACCAGCACCCGCTCACCCGCCGCCCATGGACCGGAAATGGCATGCGCGCGCATGTGGTTGAGCAACTGATCATCGACCCGCTGGGCGGTGCGCCTCAACGCCAGTTCACGCAGGGCCGTCAGGTTGCCGGGCGAAAAATAGTTCTCCGTCGCCCGTTTGGCGGTCTTCGGCATGTAGACCTTGCCATCATGAAGGCGCTTGATCAGATCGTCCGGCGTGATGTCGATGATCTCGATATCGTCGGCGCGGTCGATCACCGAATCCGGCACGGTTTCGCGCACACGGATACGGGTGATCTGCGCCACCACATCGTTGAGGCTTTCGACATGCTGGACATTGAGCGTGGTATAGACATCGATACCGCGCGACAGCAGTTCCAGCACATCGAGATAACGCTTCGGGTGGCGGCTTTCCGGTGCGTTGGTGTGGGCCAGTTCATCGACCAGAACCAGCGCCGGCTTGCGCGCCAGCACGGCATCGAGATCCATCTCGTCCAGCGTCTGGCCGCGATAATCGATGATCCGGCGCGGGATGATTTCAAAACCCTCGACCAGCGCCATGGTTTCCTGCCGGCCATGGGTTTCGACCACGCCGATGACGACATCGACGCCATCAGCCTGCCGGGCGCGGCCGGACATCAGCATCTCATAGGTCTTGCCGACGCCGGGGGCGGCCCCGAGAAAAATCTTCAGGCGGCCACGACCTTCCTGCGCCGCGCGTTCAAGAAGCGCTTCCGGGGACGGGCGTCGGTCGCCGTCATCGAGTGCCATCAAAGATCTCCGGCATGCCGATCTCCGGCGCGCCTCAAGGAATTGCTGTGTTCAACCCGCAATAAATGGCCCGGCGGCGATAGGAAAGCGAGTGGGTGGTGGAGGCAAACATATAGGAATTTTATATATGTTTGCCTCCTTCAGACCCTAGCCCAGAATATCCCGGATGGTGCGCAGAAAGATGCGCGAACCGGTGTCGATCAGTTCATCGGGAAAGTCGTAATCCGGGTTGTGCAGGCGCGGATGGTTTTCGCCGGCGCCGAGGAAAAACATCGCCGATTTCGAGACGTGGCCGAACAGGCCGAAATCTTCCGATCCCTTCATCGGCACGAAACCGTCGCCGTCATCATAGGGAACGTTTTCCGCATCCATGGCCGCCTTCAGGTAGGCAACGGCGGTCTCATCGTTTTCGCAATGGTGAAAGACGTCATGATAGGTGATGCCGAGGTGAAGGCCGGCAGGCAAGGCCACGCTTTCCGCCAGCTCCTCGGCCTGGGCAACGAGAGCCGCCATGCGGGCGTCGTGCAGCGTGCGCAAGGTCACCCAGATTTCCGCATATCCGGGGGCGATGCCGAAAGCGGGTTCGCCGATGCGGGCATGGGTGAGCGTGACCAGCGAAAAATCGGGACCGACATGGCTGTTGCGGTTGGCACCGAGGCCAGGCAGTTCGGCGATCAGTTTTGCAGCGGCTGGCGCCGGCGATGTGCCGTCTTCCGGCATCGAGGCATGCGCCGTCTTGCCGGTCAGTTCGATGCGCATGCCGCGCGAGGCACAATTGACATGGCCGGCCATCAGCGCCACGTGGCTGAGTGGACGGCCCGGCATGTTGTGCAGCGAGAACGAGAAATCCGGCTTGAGCGCCGCAAATTTCGGATCAGCGATGACGGCGGCGGCACCGGCACCGTTTTCCTCTGCCGGCTGGAACATCAGAATGACGCGGCCCTTTTGCGGGCGCTGGCGGCCGAGTGCACGGGCAACGGCGAGAAGCGTGGTCATGTGGCCATCATGGCCGCAGAGATGGCCCTTGCCGACAATCTCCGACTTATAGGGAAGATCCGTGAGCTCCTCGATCGGCAGTGCATCGAGTTCGCAGCGCACCAGCACGCTCGGCCCTGGCTCCCTGCCCTGATAAACGGCGGCAACGCCATGGCCGCCGATGCCGGTAACGATCTCTTCCGGTGCGGTGGCGGAAAGCGCCTCGGCGATCAGCTTTGCCGTCTCGATTTCCTCGCCGGAAAGCTCCGGCTGGCGGTGAAGACGATGGCGAAAATCACGCAGGTCCTCGAATTCCGCTTGTGTCAGATACATCATTCCGCCTCTCAGGTTTTGCAGTCTTTTATCGATGACTATACCTGCGCCGTGAGGCTTTCAATGCGCTTGTGGCGGTCTTTCATGACGCAGCGATCAAGCCAAGTTGAGTTTCCTTAACGGCGCTGCGACCTACATTCGCCATGCCCGACAGGAAATGCTGGAGAAGACCCTTGTCCCATCGCCTTGCCCTTCGTTTTGCCGCCGCCACCACCGCCGTGCTGCTCACCATGACCGCTCCGGCATGGGCGCAAGAGCCGCCGCCGGAACGCGGGCAGAAGGAAACGGCGCAGGAGAACGAACCGGCCTCATCCGGCATTTTCAGCCTGATTCCTGCGGATTCCACGACCGACCACGTGCTGAAAACCGGCGATACCGAGCTGCCCTATACGGCTACCGCCGGCACGATTGACCTGATCGGCCAGGACGGCAACCGAACGGCCAAGATTTTCTACACCGCCTATGTCGCCAAGGATCGCAAGCCGGGCCGGCCGCTGACCTTTGCCTTCAATGGCGGGCCGGGGGCGGCCTCGGCCTATCTGCATATGGGGCTGATCGGGCCAAAGGTGCTGGAATTCGGCGAGACGGGCGACAATGGCACGATGCCGTTGCTGAGCGACAATCCCGACAGCTGGCTCGCCTTTACCGATCTCGTGCTGATCGATCCCGTCGGTACCGGTTGGAGCCGCGCGACCAGCGACGAGGCGGCCGGCAATTTTTACAAGGTGCGGCAGGATGCCGAAAGCCTTGCCAAGGCGATTGCGCTTTATACCCAGCGCAACGACCGGCTGGATGCGCCAAAGTATCTGCTGGGCGAAAGTTATGGCGGCTTTCGCGCGGCCAAAGTGGCGGCGGCGTTGAAGGACAGCCAGAGTATTCTGGTCTCCGGCATCGTCATGCTGTCGCCGCTGCTGGAGGGACGGTTCGTCGGCAATTCAGACGATCCGCTCACCGCCGCCCTGCAACTACCGTCGCTGGCCGCCGCCGAGATGGAACGGCACGGTACGTTTACCCCCAGCGGGCTGAAGGAGGCCGAGAGCTTTGCCATGGGCGCCTATCTCACCTCGCTTGCCGGCGCGCGGCCATCGGGTGCAGCGGCGGACGGGCTGTATAGCCGGCTGGCCGGCATGACCGGCATTCCCAAGGACGCCATCGCCCGAAGCCGTGGTTTCCTCGGTGACATTTATGCCAAGCAGATGGCGGGCGCGGGCAAGGTGGTGAGCCCGTATGATGCCGCCTATTCCGTGGCGGATGCCTATCCGGAAGCGCCCTACAGCCAGAACGACGACCCGATCCTCGACGGTTACACACGCGCATATGGCTCCGCCTTTGCGGCCTATGCCCGCAACACGCTCGGTTTCAAAACGGAGATGACCTATTCGCTGCTGAATACCGAGGTGAACCGCCGCTGGGAATGGAACGGCAATCGCGGCGGTGACGCGCGGGCGCTGGCCAGCGTTTCCAACGATCTGCGCGATCTCCTGTCCGTCATCCCGTCCTTCAGGCTGCTGATCGCCCATGGTTATAGCGATGCGCTGACGCCCTATGGCGCCAGTCGATATGTGATCGACCACCTGCCGCCGGAACTCGCGGGCGGCCGGGCCGCGCTGAAGGTCTATCGCGGCGGGCATATGTTCTACACGAAAATCCCGTCGCGGCAGGCGATGGCGGAGGATGCACGCGCCTTCTACGAGGCGAAGGCCACCGATTGAGCGAGTGCGCCGCTTGCGGCCGGATGCAGGTGGGAAAATTGCCACGATGGCGTTTTGATGCGTCGATTCAGAATAAGTTGTAAAATTATTTTGCAAAAGTTGTCTGAAATGATCTTCCGCAGGCAGAGGAGGACAGAGAGATGACCAAGACGCAGCGGGCGAAACGACATCCAATAAAATCATCATTATAACAGATGATTACCAGCCAAAACGTCCTCTTTAACATGCAAGGTCGCATGCAAAATCTCCATCACAAGCCATAGTCTATAACTTTTTTGCCAATTTCAATTGACAACTACCCCTCACCGCGCGATGTCTTGGAGGCTGTCGTCTGCGGGGAGGAGTCTCGCGGCGACCATGCGGGAGAGACAATGGCGCGACGCGCCGGCAGAGCCTTTTACCACCACCGACCGATCTTTCCCGCAGCATGATTTCAGGCCTGCCCTCATGGGCCGGTGAAGAGACGATCGGGAGAGACATGAACACCAGCATTCCGTTTTGTACCGTCCTCAATCGCCGACGGTGGCGCGCATGAGCATCGTCATCGCCACCACCTCGCCCGGTTTCGGCCGTCACTGCCGCCTGCCACAGATACTGGAAGAAACCGGCTGGGAGATCATCCGCTGCGTCGACACGGCGCTTGCTGATGGCGGACTGTCGAAACATATTGAACGCGCAGATTTTCTGGTTGCCGGCCTGACCTCGGTCACCGCCGAGAGCATTGCCCATGCGCCGAAACTGCGCGCCGTCCTCAAACACGGCGTCGGCACGGACAGCGTCGATATCGCCGCCTGCACAGCACGCGGCCTGCCGGTCACCAATACGCCGGCGGCCAATGCCAATGCGGTGGCGGAGCTTGCGGTAGGCCTGATGTTTGCGCTCGCCCGCAACATTGCGCAGGGCCATATAAGTGTCGTTTCCGGTGGCTGGGATCGTCGTCCCGGCGTCGAGATTTCCGGAAAAACGCTCGGCATTGTCGGGCTTGGCAATATCGGCAAACTGCTGGCGAAAAAGGCGATCGGCCTCGGCATGACGGTGGTTGCCTCCGACCTCTACCCTGACCGCGCCTTCATGGCCGAGCACGGGATCGAACTGCTAGAACTCGATGCATTGCTGGCACGCGCGGACTATGTTTCGCTGCATGTGTTTGGTGGCGCCGGCAATGCCGCGCTGATCGATGCGGAAAAACTGGCACTGATGAAACCGACTGCCTGCCTCCTTAATCTCGCGCGTGGCGAAGTGGTGGACAATGATGCGCTGGCGGCAGCCATTGGCGACGGGCGCTTGAAGGGCGCGGGCATCGACGCCTTTGTTACCGAACCGCCGGATGTGTCGCATCCGCTGTTCAAGCTGCCGGGCGTGGTTTTCACGCCGCATAGCGGTGCCGACAGTCTCGAAGCTTTTGAAAATGTTGGCCTTATGGTGATCAGCGACATTCAGGATTTCATTGCCGGCAACCGCCCTGCCCGCGTGCTCAACAAGGAGGTTTATGACCGATGACCGAACCCCGTTACGCCGCTGGCGATCTTTTGGCCCTTGCCCGCTCGCTATTCACCAAGGCCGGACTTGAGACGGAAAAGGCCGAAGCCGTTGCCACCTATCTGGTCGAGGCAGACCTGATGGGCCATTCCACCCACGGGCTTGCGCTGGCCGGCTGGTACCTGCAGGGCATTGCCGATGGCGTGGTCACCAAGGCCGGAACCTATGACGTCGTCAGCGACAAGGGACCGGCCGTGTGCTGGAATGGCAACCGGCTGCCCGGCGCATGGCTGACATCGGAAGCGGTAAAACTCGCCGTCGAGCGCGCCGAAAAATTTGGCACCGCCACCGTGGTCATCGCCAACAGCCACCATATCGGCGCGCTGGCCGCCTATCTGGAACTGGCGACATCCAAAGGCATGCTGGTATCCGTCGCCTCGTCCTCGCCATCTGGCGGACAGGTGGCGCCGTTCGGTGGTCTGAAGGGCGTTTATACGCCGAACCCGGTCGCCTATGGCATTCCCACACCGGATGGGCCGATGCTGATCGACATTTCCGCCTCGATCACCACCAACAACATGTCGCAGCGACTGATCCGCGAAGGCCGGCAATACGAACATGACTGGCTGATGGATGCGCAGGGCAATCCTTCGCGTGACCCCAAAGTGCTGGATCAGGGCGGCTCGCTGCTGCCGACCGGTGGCTTCGACCACGGCCAGAAGGGATATGGCATGGCGCTGCAGGTGGAGGCGATCACGCAAGGACTGGCCGGTTATGGCCGCGCCGACGCGCCGAAAGGCACCAATGCAGCCGTCACCGTGCAGGTCTGGGACCCGGAGGCTTTTGGCGGGCGCGACGCGTTTCTGCGCCAGACCGGCTGGCTGGCCGATGCCTGCCACGCCACCCCGCCGCGACCGGGCGTCAATCGCGTGCGCTTGCCCGGCGAGGCAGCGCTTGGCCGCAAGAAGACGGCCTTGGCGGATGGCGTGGCGCTTTACCCGACCATCATCGGCTCCATCGAGCCACACGCCGAACGGCTGGGCGTCACCATGCCAAAACCGATCTGAGATGGCACGGCCTCACGTCGATAGGCGTGAGGCCGAACCCTTGATGAAATCGATGAAGGCGCGAAGCGGCGCCGGCACCAGACGCCGGCCCGAATAATACAGAAACGGCCCGGGAAAGCGCTGGCTCCACGGCTCCAGAACCTCCTCCAGCGCGCCGCTGTCCAGATGCGGTTTCAGCCAGCCATCGAACAGATAGATGATGCCGCTTCCGGCCACCGCTGCCTCGACCGCAAGATCGATGGCGCCGCCGGACTGGACGATCAGCGGCCCGGTGGGATCGACGCGGATGATCTCCGCATCCCTTTCGAATTCCCACGGCCCCATCATTGCACCGCTGGCAAAACGCCCGCGCATGCAGGCGTGATCCAGCAGATCGCGCGGATGCTGCGGCCGGCCGTGACGTTCGAAATAGGCGGGCGAAGCGGCTGCGACAAAACGCTGGACACGCGGGCCGATCGGCACCGCAATCATGTCCTGCTCCAGCCGCTCATCATAACGGATACCGGCATCGCAACCGGCAGCGATGATATCGACAAAACTGTCCTCGCTGATGATTTCCAGCCGGATATCCGGATATGCGGCGAGAAAACCCGGCACGATGGCGGGCAGGACCAGCCTTGCGGCGCTGACCGGCACATTGATGCGCAGCACGCCGGTGGGGCTGTCGCGATAGCCGTTGACCACGTCGAGCGCCGTTTCGACCTCTGCCAGCGCCGGCCCCAGACGCTCCAGCAGGCCTCTGCCCGCTTCTGTCGGCACGACGCTGCGGGTGGTGCGGTTCAAAAGCCGCACGCCGAGCTGCGTTTCCAGCCGCCGCACCGCCTCGCTTAAGCCAGACGCACTGTAACCGCTGCTACGGGCGGCATCACGAAATCCGCCGGCACGCGCCACCGCAACAAAGGCATTGAGATCACCGAGATCGGTTTTCATTGTTCGAAATCCTGCACAACTCGTGCCGATTATATCCGGTTATCGCGCGAACCGACAGGGCCTATCTTCGTTTCACCCAACACCAAGGAGAACGATCATGACCAATATCGACAAGGCCGGCACCTACACACTCGGCGACCGGACAGTGAAGCGGCTCGGCTACGGCGCCATGCAGCTTGCCGGCAAGGGTGTTTTCGGCCCGCCGAAGGATCATGACGCGGCCATCGCCGTGCTGCGGGAGGTGATAGAAAGCGGCGTGAACCATATCGACACCAGCGATTTTTATGGCCCGCATGTCACCAACAAGCTGATCAAGGAAGCGCTGCATCCCTACACGGATGATCTCGTCATCGTCACCAAGATCGGCGCGCGTCGTGGCGAAGATGCATCCTGGCTGCCGGCCTTTTCGGCGCAGGAACTGGAACAGGCTGTCCACGACAACCTCAAAAACCTCGGCCTCGATGTCATCGATGTCGTCAATCTGCGCCTGATGTTCGGCGTGCATGGTCCGGCGGAAGGGTCGCTTGAAGCGCCGCTGACGGCGCTGGCCGAGTTGCAGCGCAAGGGTCTTGTTCGCCATATCGGCCTCAGCAACATAACCCCGACACAGCTTGCCGAAGGCCGCCGCATCGCCGACATCGTCTGCGTACAGAACGCGTATAATCTGGCACATCGCGATGACGATGCACTGATTGACGATCTCGCCCGTGACGGCATCGCCTATGTGCCGTTCTTCCCGCTTGGCGGTTTCAGCCCGCTGCAATCCTCGACGCTCTCGGATGTCGCAACCCGCCTTGGGGCAACGCCGATGCAGGTGGCGCTGGCATGGCTGCTGAAGCGCTCGCCGAACATCCTGCTGATCCCCGGCACGTCGTCGGTCGGGCACCTGCGCGAAAACCTGGCGGTAACGGATGTTGAGCTGTCTGACGACGTGATGGCCGAACTGGATGGCGTGGCGGCAATCAAGGCCGCTTGAGTTTCAGCCGAAAAGGGCCTCTCCTGCGGGAGGGGCCCACATTCAAGCGCTGTAAATCGCCTGCAGCCTCGCCAGATCGGCGACCTTCAACTCGATCGGATCAGCGCCGTCACGCGACGGCTTGAGCCATGCGATGGCCTCCGCCACTGCCGTCGCATGGGGTTCCGGATAACCGCCGAGACCGATTGCCCACTGGCGGACGATCTCGCGATCCATACGGCCGTTGGCGTAACGGTCATGCACGGCCCGCGCCGACTGGATCAGGTCATCGACACGTTTCATCAATGCACCGCCGGTTCGGGATCCTCGCCGCCGAAGAAGGAACGGATGCCATCGCGCTCGACGGTGGCCAGAAACTCCTCGAAAGCCTCGCGGTCGGTGGCAAAAGGCTCTTCCCAGCTCGTCAGGTCGTCCTCTTCGGTGATGACTTCGAGAATCCAGTCGTTCTGTGTGCCGGCCGGACGATAGATATCGACGAGGACAGTCACGTCATCCTCGGTGAACTCGCCCGCCAGCTCGGAGCGTTCCATCTCGGGTTCGTCGGGTTCGTTCGTCATGTCGTCTTCCATTGGTTTCATCCCTTCAGACCGGGAATGTTTGAGATATACCGGCTTGGCGCCGGTTTCCACAGCTTGCGCGCAACACAGCCACGCCTCACACAGGCTTTTTGTCGCGATTGCCGCAAGCGTGGCATATTTGCCGAGCTTTTCAGCAACGGCATGGAAATGCCGCCAATGTGATGGCCACCAGCTTGTCCGCCGCAAAGCGCCGGTTCAGAACGGATCATCATTGTTTCCAAGAGATTCCGTACCCTCCCATGACCACCGAACTTCAACTGTCGCGGCGCGCCTTCGTCATCGGCTCCGCCGCCATGACAGCCACTCTTGCAGGCTGCGCCACCAGCACAGGCCCGAAAAACGTGCCTGTTCCAGAACAGGTGCGCCGCCCGATCGTTCCGGCAACGGAAGCCGAATTGCAGGCGCGCTATGCTGCCATTTCGGATGGCGGCCACCAGATCCCGGCCATACCCTACCAGCAGATCGACCCGAAATATTATCGCCAGCGCGTCATCGACCCGACCGGCGAAACGCCCGGCACGGTCGTCGTCGCCACACCCGACCGTTTTCTCTACGTGGTAGAGCCCGGCGGCACGGCCATGCGCTACGGTGTCGGCATCGGCCGTGACGGTTTTGCCTGGCAGGGCGAAGGCGTCATTCACTGGCGCCAGCCCTGGCCGCGGTGGAAGCCGCCCGCCGACATGATTGCCCGCCAGCCCGGCCTTTCCCGTTTCTCCGTCGAAAACGGCGGCATGGATCCGGGCGTCAAGAACCCGCTCGGTGCGCGTGCGCTTTACATCTTCCAGAACAATCAGGACACACTTTACCGCCTGCACGGTTCGCCGGAATGGCAGTCGATCGGCAAGGCCACCTCTTCCGGCTGTGTGCGCCTGATCAATCAGGATGTCATCGATCTTTACACGCGCGTACCCTATCACGCCCGGATCGTCGTGCATCAATAGGCTCGCGGCTTGCCGTGAACGTTGATTTTGTTGCCGTGCCGGGCTAGCCCGATTGGCAGATAAATAGCGGGCACGGCAAATGGCGAAAGATAGCGTTCACACAGCACTGGTCGAGCGTGTTCAGGCTGTCGCCGGCAGCCTGACAGCGACCGAGCAGAAGCTGATTTCCGAACTGATGCGGGCGCCGCGTGAAGTGGCGATCGGCACCTCGAGCGAATTTGCCGCCCGGCTGGGCGTGCATGAGGCAACGACATCTCGCCTTGCCCGCAAGCTGGGTTTTGCCTCCTACAGCGAATTTCGAGACGAGCTGCGCCGAGAATTCCTGAAAGTCGCCGATCCGGCCGAGCGCATTTCCGCGACGCTGAACGACGCCCGCGCGCAAGGGTTTCTGCCGCTGCTGGTGGCCAGCGAAATGGCTGCTCTTGCCGGCATGACCGACCACATTACCGATGCCCGCATTCTGGACGCGGCCGACAAGCTCGATTGCCGGCGCGTGTTCATCTACGGACACGGCAATGCCGAAGTTTTGTCGGTGCTGATGGAGCGCCGCCTGCGCCGGCTCGGCATCGACAGCCATCCGCTTTCGGGCAGCCCGCGCGATCTGGCGGAGCAGATGCTGACGCTCTCCGGAGACGACGCACTTCTCATCTTCGCCTTCCGCCGCCAGCCGCCGGATTACGAGCGGCTGATGCAGGTGGCGACCGACATGCAGGCACGAACCGTGGTGATTTCCGGCACGATCGGCCCGTCGCTGACGCCGAGCCCGGATGTGCTGCTGTCTGCCCCCCGCGCCGGCATGCCCGACAGCTTTCAGACGCTGACCGTGCCGATGGCCATCTGCAATGCCATTATCCTGGCGCTTGCTGAAAGGCGGGGGCCGGACGCACTTGCCACGCTCGACCGGCTGGGCAGCCTGATTGCAAAGTTCGAGGCATGACTTGCAAGTAAACTTGCACGTCACAAAACTGTAGCAAGGAAACATTACAAACGGCTCAGACCCAACAACGGAGCCACTTCCATGCGCCGCATTCTTACCACTGCCGCCGCGTTTCTGATGACGACGGCTGCCTTCGCCCAGGAACTTGATAACAAGAGCACTGCCGACCTGCTGCCGCAGGCCAAACAGGAAGGCAAGGTAACGGTCTACGCGTTTACGAGCCGCATCGGTCGCGTCGAAAAGGCATTTGAAGCCGCTTATCCAGGCATCGATATGGTGACGTTCGACATGTCATCGACCGAGCAGATCGCCCGCATCAAGAGCGAGGCGCAGGCCGGTCTTCCCGGCGCCGACGTGATCTACATTTCCGATGCTCCGGTGGTGCTGACCGAACTTTTTGCCAACAAGCTGGTCGCACCTTATGTGCCGCCGCGGGTGGCCGGTGATCTGGCTGACCAGTTCAAATCGCCGCTTCTGGCCCAGCGCCTGTCCACCAAGGTTCTGATGTATAACGAAGAAGCCCATCCGAACGGCTCGCCGGTCAAGAACCTGTGGGACCTGACCAAGCCGGAATGGAAGGGCCGCGTCATCATGGTCGATCCGCTGCAGCGCGGTGACTATCTCGACCTGATGACCGAGATCGTTCTGAAATCCGACGAGATGGCGACGGCTTACGAAGCCGCCTTCGGCAAGAAGATCGAGCTGACCGACGGCAATCATAACGCCGGCCAGCAGTTCATCACCAACCTGTTTGCCAACGACCTCGTTCTGGTCGGCTCGACCGACGATGTGAACAAGGCAATCGGCGCCAAGGGCCAGGACAAGCCACCGATCGGCTTCACCAGCTATTCCGACCGTCGCGACAATGAGGATGAAGGCTGGGCCTTGCAGGTGGCAAACGACGTGGCGCCTTCCAACGGCATCGTTTTCCCGGCGCTTCTGGCCCTGAACCCGAAGCCCGCCAGCCCTGCCGCTGCCCGTCTCGCCGTCGACTTCATGATGGGTGACGAGACGGAAACCGGTGGTGACGGCTTCAAACCCTTCTACGTGGCCGGCGACTGGGCAACCCGCGCCGACATCAAGCCGCACAAGGATGCCATTCCGCTCGCCGACTTCAAGGGCTGGCAGATGGCACCGGCCGAGACGGCGAAGATCCGGGCAGAGGTGGCGGATTTTATCCTCGCACTGCAGTAGCAGGCCTATGGGGTTGGTTCACCGTAACGAGCCCCTCACCAACAAAATCTACGACTTAGCTTTGCTAAGGCCGTGATTTTGTATCCTCTCCCACAAGGGGAGAGGTCGATGGATGCCCTCACCGCGGATTACCTCTCCCCTTGCGGGAGAGGAAGCAATTTCAACTCTTAGCGCAGCTAAGTGTTAGAAATTGCAGGTGAGGGGCAAACCGCGAGCCCGAACATTTCCGGAGTACCCCATGACCACCCTGCTCGGGCCGATCGGTTCAGCACTCAACAAACGCGGCCTGACGCTCACCATGGCGCTGGTGCTTGTTGCGCTGGTGGCGGCGCCACTTGCCACGATCCTTGTCCAGACTGTCTACCCATCCTCATCAGCATGGGGCGATGTGCTGGCCAGCCGCCTGTCGCAAAACCTGTTCTGGCGCCCGACGATCAACACCATGATCATCGGCCTCGGCGTCGCGGCCGGCTGCGTGCTGCTGGGCGGTTTTCTTGCGTGGCTCGTCGTGATGACCGACGTTCCCGGCCGACCGGTCATCGCTTTCATGGCGACGCTGCCCTTCATGATCCCGAGCTTTGCCACGGCGCTGGCCTGGGGCACGGTGTTCCGCAACGGCCGCGTAGGCGGTGGCGGCGGCCTGCTGGAAGGCCTCGGCTTTTCCGTGCCCGACTGGCTGTCCTGGGGCATGACGCCAACCATCATCGTGCTCATCGCGCACTATTATGCGCTCGCCTTCACCGTGATCGCCGCAGCGCTTGCCACCGTCAACGGCGATCTCGTCGAAGCCGCGCAGATGACCGGTGCCTCGCGAAAACGTATTCTGTTCGGCATCGTGTTGCCTGTCGTCACACCCGCCATCATTGCTGGCGGATCGCTGGCCTTTGCCGGTGCCGTTTCCAATTTTGCAGCACCTGCGCTGCTCGGCCTCCCGGTCAGGATGCAGACGCTCTCCACCCGCCTGTTCGGCATGATCGAAATCGGCCAGACTGAGCGCGGTTACGTGCTTGCCATCCTGCTGATCGGCATTTCGGCAATCTTCCTTGGGCTCGGCAACCGTATGCTTTCCGGCCGCCGCAGCTTTGCGACGATCGGGGGCAAGGGTGCAAAGCCGCGCCGGTTTGCGCTTGACGGTGCCCGTCTGCCGCTGACGGTGGTCGCATGGGTGATCTGCATTCTCACCACCATCCTGCCGATCCTGCTTCTCGTAGCCGCAAGCCTTGCACCGTCCTCCCTGTCGCTATTTTCCGACTGGACGCTGCATTACTGGATCGGCGATGCCGACCCGGCCTTCGCGCGCGGTCAGCCCGGCATCTTTCACAATCCGCAGCTTCTCTCAGCGCTGACAACGACGCTGGTCCTTGGCGCATCCGTGGCACTGGCCGCCAACATCATCGGCATGCTAATCGCGGTCGCTCTGACACGACAAAAAGTGCCGGTGCTGAGCAACCTCGTGTCGCAACTCAGCTTTCTGCCGATGCTGCTGCCCGGCATCGCCTTTGCCGCCGCCTATATCGCGCTTTACGGCGCGCCCATCGGCCCGCTGCCGGCGCTTTACGGCACCAAGCTTTTGCTCGCACTGGCGCTGACCGCCGCCATGCTGCCCTTCGCGGTGCAGACGGGCCGGGCAACCGTCTCGCAGATATCCGGCGATATCGACGAGGCGGCGCGCATGACCGGTGCCGGTTTCTTCCGCAGGCTCGGTGCCATCACGCTGCCGCTGGCGGCGCGCGGGCTTGCCGCCGGTCTGCTGATCACATTCGTCAATGTCATCGGCGATCTGGCGATCACCATTCTTCTCTACACCCCAACGTCTCCGCTGCTGGCCGTGCTGTCCTATTCCTACGCATCCGACGGGTTCCACCAGTTCGCCAATGCGGTGACGCTGGTCATCCTGATCATTTCAATGCTGGCCACCGGCGCCGCCACGCTTCTGCGCGGCCGCCGTCGCCAGTCCTTTACCTGAGGTCACACCGTGATTTCCCTCGACAAGATCACAAAATCCTTCGGCACATCCAATGCCGTTTCCGATGTCAGCTTTTCCGTGCTGGAAGGCTCGTTTCTGGTGCTGCTTGGGCCTTCCGGCTGCGGCAAAAGCACGATGCTGCGCATGCTGGCCGGTCTCGACCAGCCGACATCGGGAAAAATGCGGTTCGGCGATACGCTGGTGGCGGACGGTGAAGCCGGCCTGTCGCTGCCGCCGGCAGACCGCAATGCCGGGCTGGTGTTCCAGTCCTATGCGCTATGGCCGCATATGACCGTGGCTGGCAATATCGAATGGCCGCTGAAGGTCGCCAAGCTGCCGAAAGAAGAACGCCGCGCCCGCGTGCTGGACGCGATGGAAATGCTCGGCATCGAAAAGCTCGCCAACCGTTATCCCGGCGAGATTTCCGGCGGCCAGCAACAGCGTGTAGCACTGGCCCGCATGATTGCGCCGCGGCCAAAAGTGATGTTGTTCGACGAACCGCTTTCCAACCTCGACGCAACGCTGCGTGTGGAAATGCGCTTCGAACTGCTGAAGGTTCACGCAGCCACCGGTGCCACCGCCGTCTACGTCACCCACGACCAGGTGGAGGCCATGACCATGGCGACGCATGTGGCGGTGATGAACAATGGCCGTATCGAGCAATTCGATGCGCCGGACAGGTTGCTGGCTGAACCGGCCTCGGCCTTTGTTGCCGGTTTTGTCGGCACGCCGGCCGCCAACCTCATCCCGATCGAAAACGGCATGTGGTTCGGCACCATGCCCGACCCGCTGCTGCGGGGGTCCTCCGGCCACGCCATGGTGCGGGCTGAGCAGATCACGCTTGCCAACGAGAATGGCCCACGCACGTTCGAGGCGGTTCTGGCCGAGGTGGTGCCGATGGCAGGCCGGTTTCTGGTGACCGGCATCGCCAACGGCATCCGCATCACCGCCGTTTCAGATCAGGTCGCCCGCCCTTCGGGCAAATTACGGTTCCGCCTGCCATCTGCACCGGCGGCAATTTTTGATAAACAGGGAACACGCATGTCATGAAACGCATCCTTCTGGTTCGCCACGGCGAAAGCGAATGGAACGCCATCCGCCGACTGCAGGGACAGGCCGATATCGAGCTTTCCGAACGCGGCCAACAGCAGGCGGAGGCGCTTGCGCCGATGGTGGCGAGTTTTAGCCCCGGCCTCGTGATGACGTCCGATCTCAAGCGCGCGGCTGACACCGCAGCGCTTCTGGGCCACGAAGATGCTGTGCGTGAACCGCTGTTGCGCGAACAGAATGTCGGCGCCTGGACCGGCATGGATATCGCCCAGTTGATGACCGATGCGCCGAGCGCCTATGCCGGCTGGCGGGCCGGCACGTTTGCGCCCGAGAATGGCGAGATCTGGGCCGATTTTCGCGCCCGCATCCGCCAGGCGCTGGACCGGGCGATCACCGCCGAAGCCGAGACGGTGCTGATGGTGTGCCACGGTGGCGTCATCCGCGCCGCACTCGACGGCGCGCTCGGCCTGCCGCCGGCGCGCATCATTCCGGTCGGTCCGGCGAGCCTCACCATTCTTGCATTTCCCAAGGGCGAGCCGCGACTGGAAGTGTTCAATGCCACGACATTCGCGCCGATCATCGACGCGCCGGATTGAGGCAGGTTAGCTGCCGGCCTCACGCGCCAGACCCGATCGACACCAGTCGAGAACGGCCTCTTCATTACAAGGCAAAAGCACGGACATGTCGCCGGTATAGGCTTGCCAGCCATCGACATGCTCCGGCTTGACGGAGGTCAGCACCGGCAGACCAAGTTCGATGGCCTTTTCGTAAACGGCGCGTAGTCCGTTTCCCTCGGTTTCGGTTCGGCCGAACCGATTGAGAATCAAGAGGTCCGCATCCCTTTCCAGCCGGGCAAGTATGCGACCGGCAAGATCGGCAAGCACGCCGGTATCCAGACGGCAACCGGAGCCGGGACCACCGCGCGGCTGCATGATCGCAAAGGTCTCGCCGGTCTCGATATCTTCCGCGACAACCTCGGCATCATGGCCGGGCGGCGCCGGATATTCTCGCTGGACGTAACCGGCGGCATGCACACCATCCGCCCGAAGCGTTTTGATAAGCGAATCGAACAGTGGTTCGGCGGCGATGTCTTTCCGCAGCAATATGGCTGCCAGCGGGGCAGAGCGCATGTTCGGCATGGCGGCTTTTCCGGTTCGTGCGGTCATCGCGGCCGACATAACCGATTGCGGCGAACCGTGCACGCGGGAATCACCGACTGCGGTTGAGACGCGTTAACCTCTTGAAGTTCCCGACAGTCGGGCCACTGCTGTGCAACTTCGCCACACCATCAATGAATATCGACAGTTTCAGCAAAACCGGCTGGAAAATTCCATGGTTTTCTACAAAACACCGGAAAGCTACAATACCTGATCATTAAGCTCAGGTTAGTAAATTGCCGGGGATATCACATCGGCGTTACCAACCACCTCCGATCCGGTAAGCTGCAAACCGGATGGAATGGACGGCCTTCGTTTCATGCGACATCTCCGAAAAAGGATCGCGCTGCTTTAGTGCCGGTATCTTTCAGTATGTGTCTAACCTGTGGAACGTGAAAAATGGATAGCAAGAGAACCGGCCGAACCAAGCGGCGGACTTTTACACGCCGAGCCAACGCGGTTCTTCTGAGCTGCACCGCAATCATCGCACTGTCGCCCGCGCTCGCGGCTGCGCAGGACGCGGATTCCGGGTCGGCAACGGTTCTCCAGACCATTACCGTTGAGGGCAATGGCGGCGATGACGATTCCAAGACGATCATCGCCAACCGCACGACCGGTGCCGGCAAGCTGCCGAGCGAAGTGCTGACGACGCCGGCTTCCGTGTCTGTCGTCACCTCCAAGGAAATTCAGGAACGCGGCGCGACCAGCGTCGAACAGGTCGTTCAATATACGGCCGGCGTCTCCACCGACTTTTACGGAACCGACGACCGTTTTGACTATTTCGATATTCGCGGTTTCACACCCTATACCTACCGCGATGGCCTTGGGATTGGCAGAACATTCGCCGGCATCAAGGAAGAGCCCTATGCCTACGAACGCATGGAAATCCTTAAAGGTGTCAGCTCTGCCGGCTTTGGCGTGGCTGAACCCGGCGGCTCGGTGAACTACGTTACGAAAACACCGAAGAGCGAGCGCTTCGGCGAAGTCTACACGACCGGCGGCTCCTATGCGCACAAGGAAGTCGGCTTCGACTTCGGTGACAACATCACCGAGGACGATACCCTTTCCTATCGCCTGACGGGAAAGCTGCAGCGCGCCGATGCGGAATACGATTTTTCGCGCGACGATGAAAACTTCTTCATGAGCGGCCTGACCTGGCGCCCGACCGATGCGACCAGCCTGACATTCGTCTATGATCATCTGGACAAGAAGGGGGTTCCCGGTAGCGGCGGTTACCCTCTCTACGGCGAGTTCGACAATTCCGCATTTTTCGGTGAGCCGGATTATTATTTCAACGATGTCAACCGCAACAGCTACAGCCTGATGCTGGATCATGACTTCGGCAATGGTCTGACCTTCGGTTCCAAGGCACGTTACAGCAGCTCGGTCGTGGATGCCGGCAGCGCATACCTCGATACGGCCAACAGCGCGACCAATGAGGCAACGCGCTACTTCTACGGCAGCGACAGATCTTTCGATCAATTCATAATCGACGCCAACCTGACGTATGAGGCCAATTTCGAAAACGTCGATAGCCGTACACTGGTCGGCGCCGAGTACAACAAATACAGCTCGGACAACTATTGGATTTACACATCTGCAGCTCCGATCAACTGGCTGAACCCGGCCTATAGCGGTGGCCCGGCGGCAGGGACACCGGTCTACCTCACCGCCACCGATCAAAAAACCAAGGCTCTTTACCTTCAGGAAGAGCTGACGTTTTCCGACCGGCTGACGGTCAGCCTGGGCATGCGCAACGACTGGCTTGATCTCAGCGAGGACGGACAGTCTGGCAGCTACAGCGAGTTCACGAAACGTATTGGCGTCAGTTACAAGATCACGCCAGAATTGGCTGCCTTTGCAAGCTATGGCGAATCCGTCGCCCCGCCGGCAACAGGAGCCCAGCCGACAACCGGCAAGCAGTACGAAGTCGGTATCAAATACAAGCCGGACGCTTTCCCTGCCCTGTTCACCGCGTCAGTCTACGACCTTTCCAAGGGTAACATCACCGTAGATGACGGCGTCATCTATGTTCCCGCAACCGTGGACAAGGTACGGCACCGCGGCATCGAACTGGAGGCCAAGGCAGAGGTCACCAACAATATCAGCCTGATTGCCGCCTATACCTATATCAATTCCAAAATCGAGGAACCCGGCGGACTTTATGACGGTCATCGACTGATGCGCGTTCCGGAACATCTCGCATCTGTCTGGGGCACCTACACGCTCGAAGGAAATGACAAACGCGGCGACATGACATTCGGGCTGGGCGCCAGATATACGGGTGAGTATTTCACGAATATCCAGAACACCGCGTATGGCGAGGAAGCCATCCTGTTCGATGCTGCCTTCACCTACAAGATCCAGCCGAACACAACGTTCCAGCTGAATGTCAGCAATCTGTTCGACGAGAAGCACATTGCACAGCGGGACGATGATAAAGGCGTGAAGTTCTACAATGCCGGCAGGACCATCATGGCGACGCTTCGCCAGAGCTGGTAACAATCACAACCCCGCCCGGAAATCCGGGCGGGGTTTTTCCGCAAGATTTCGCCCTGAAGTTGGACGGCTTGGGAAAAGGGCAGACTGAGCCCTTGGCGATCTTCAGATTTTCAAAAAACACCCGCCAATCTGCGGGTTATGCGGTCGGGACACGGTTTGTGCCTCTGACTTAGGTTTATATATGACACGCGCCGTGCCCCGTTTCGGCGGTTTTTGCCCGCGACTTCGGTTGCTCTGCAAAAGCCATCCCGATGATTAAAGCGGTTCAGGAACCGCTCTCGCCACCGACCGGCAATCATGTGTGCCGCATAGGCACGCCCGGCGCGCTCTTTCGGGCTTCAGAAGCCAGACGAGGTTTGACGCCCTCAACACCTCCCCCGTGTCGCCGGAGGTGAACCAGTTTCCGCGAACCCCGGAATTGAGAACTTACGTCGTTTCCTCAACCCCAGCGCCGGCGCCAACTCGCCGGGACGCCTCCCGTATCAGCGATGGAACAGGATCAGTGTAGGCACGGGTTTTGAGGGTGTGGATGAAGTCGGGATCTACTTTTTCAAGCGCTTGAATAAGCTCGAATAAAACTTCAATGAAATGTGGCAATTGGGGTAAACTGCTCGATTTGCGACACCAATGTCGCAGCTGGCAGGACGAGACGACAACGCCCCTACCGCGCCCTTTGCAAACGCCGCCACGATGCCGGCGTATCGCCGACCACCTGCTTGAATGTCTTGGTGAGATGCGCCTGATCGGTAAATCCGAGTTTTGCCGCCACATCCGTCACGGTCATGTCGCTTTCCAGCATGATCCGTTGCGCCAGTTCGACGCGGCGGCCCAGCTGCCATTGCAATGGTGTCTGACCGGTCGTGTTCTTGAACACCTTGTTGAACCAGCTTTCGGACAGACCGACCGTCATTGCCATTTCCGCAACCGTCAGCTTCAGTCCGCCTTCCATTGCCGCGCGCGCGACCAGCTTGGCCATCTGCGCCTGCGAAAGCCTGTGGTTCCAGCCGTCGCCTTCATCGACCGGGATATCGAGAAGACCGGTGACGAGACTGCCGACAAGGCTTTCGGCATAGACCGGGTGTTTGCTGGGATTTTCGACTTCCGCCACCAGCAAGCCGGCCAGTATTTCTATATCGCCGATATCCTGCGTCTCTACAGGCCTCGTCAATGCCGTTCTGGCCGCGGAGGTGCCAAGCGACGGCGCCAGGAATTTCAAAAGCCGGTCACGATGAATGTGCACATCCACATGCGAAAAACGATGATCGGCGCAGGCGGATGTCCACATCGGAACACCGGCCGGCACATAGATCGCCCGTGTCATGGAGCGGAAATGCCGCACCGCCCCTTCGCCGTGGTTCGACATGCGGAACTGCGCCGAAATGTCGTTGAAGAAAATCATCACCCTCGGATCGGGTGACACATAATAACCCTTCGCGCCGACCTTGCAGCTTGCCTGCCAGAAAACGCCAACCGCGCCATCGAGGCAGCGCCATTTGACCGGTGCTGTCGGCGTGATGCCTTCCGTATAGGCAGTCATGGATGGGATGTAGCTCACTCGATACCCGATGATAAACATGGCGGGGCAAACGCCTCAAAAGATGAGCACAGCTATCATGTATGACAAGGTCAGGCAATCGGCCGCCTTTAGTCGATCAATGCAGGCCGCCGACGCCGAGCAGCCGATCGACCGTTTCCTGATCGGCAGAAAGTGCCTGCGGCGTGCCCGTCCAGGCTATGCGGCCGCGCTCCATGATCATCACGCGATCGGCGAATTCCAGCGCGCTCTGGATGCGCTGTTCGACAAGAAGAATGGTGGTTTCGCCGGATTGTGCCAGAAGCGAAAAGGCCGCCATCAGTTCCTCGCAGATGACCGGCGCCAGACCCTCCAGCGGTTCATCGAGCAGCAGCACGCTCGGCTGGCCAAGAATGGTGCGGGCCGTCGATAGCATCTGCTGTTCGCCGCCGGAGAGTTGACTGCCGAGATTGCCGCGCCGCTCTTTCAGCCGCGGGAACATGGCGTAGGCTTCCTCGACGGCTGATTTCGGGCGGTTCTTCAGGCCGACGAACAGGTTTTCCTCGACTGTCAGGCTCGGAAACACGTCGCGAGTCTGCGGCACATATCCGAGGCCGGACAGTGCGCGGGCGGCACTGGGCTGAGCGGAGATGTCAGTGCCGCCAAGACGGATTTCGCCGCCGTAACGCCGCGTCTGGCCGGCGATGGTGGCGAACAGGCTGGTCTTGCCCATGCCGTTGCGGCCGAGCACGGCCAGACGCTCGCCGGCCGGTACGGAAAACGAGATGTCCTCGATTACGCGCGTCGGACCGTAACCGGCCGACAGTTTTATCACCTCAAGCGGCGCTGCCGGCATTGGCATAACTCCCCAGATAAGCTTCGCGCACAGCCACATCCTGCGTCACATCCTGCGGCGAGCCATCGAAAATGACAGTGCCGGCGGCCAGCACCATGACCCGTTTTGCGAACCGGAAAACCAGATCCATGTCGTGTTCGATCATCAGCACCGCGAGGTCCGGCGGCAGCATGTCGAGTGCGCGTTCAATGCGGGCCGTTTCACTCTGCGGCACGCCGGCGGCCGGCTCATCCAGCAGCAGCACCTTTGGCCTAAGCGCCATGGCGAGCGCGATTTCCAGCAGGCGCTGCTGACCATAGGCGATTTCGCGGACCTTCAGATGGGCAAGCTCGCTCAAGCCCAGCAGGTGGAGAATTTCGCCGACCTCTTCCACGACAGGACGCATGGCATCATGACGGCCGAACATGCGGCTGGCCTTGCCATCGCGTTGCAGGATGGCGAGCGCCACATGTTCCTGCGGCGTCATATCGGCGAAAAGCCGCGTGACCTGAAAGGAACGGACCAGACCGCGGCGCACGCGCTGCATGGCTTTCACACCGGTAATGTCCTCGCCCGCCAATGCAATCGACCCGCCATCCGGCTTGATATGACCGGTCACGAGATTGACGAAGGTGGTTTTGCCGGCGCCGTTGGGGCCGATCAGCGCCAACCGATCACCGGCGGCAAGCGACAGCGACACGTCATTGGTGACAGCAAGCCCGCCGAAATTCTTGCGCAGCTTTTTGGCTTCGAAAAGGCTCATCTTTCACCTCCACGGCGGCGCGACAGGAAGGCGGCGGCCGAGCCGTACAGCCCTTTTGGCGCGAACAGCACCACGACGATCAAAAGCGCGCCGACGATGGTGAGCCAATGGAACGGATTGGCGGCGGAAACCACATCCTCGAACCACATGAAGGAGACGGTGCCGACCATGGCGCCGTAAAGAGACCCGGTGCCGCCGAGCACCAACATGACAAGCGCTTCCGCCGAAAGCGTAAACGACAGGCTGTCGAGCCCGACGACCTGGGTGGAGATGGCATTGAGCGCACCGCCGACGCCGGCGACCGCACCGGATATCACGTACATGCGCAGCATCACCGAATGGACCGACGCGCCCATGGCGGCAACACGCACCGGATCCTCCCGCACGCCACGCGCCAGCATGCCGAAGGGTGATTGCACGAGGATACGCAAAGACACGAACACGATCAGTAGCAGGACGATTCCATAAATATAAGCGGTGCGGCCCCAGAGATCGAATTCGAACAGGCCAAGCAATGCATCCGTGGTGATGCCGGAGAGACCGTCGCTGCCGCCGGTCCAGCTTGATGCCTTGTTGGCGACCTCGTGGAACAGGTGGACGACGGCGATGGACAGAACCAGTTGCGGCAGGCCGTGGGCGCGCAGGATGACGATGCCGGAAACGAGGCCCGCCAGGGCACCGGCGACAGCGCCGATCAGCGTCATGGTCAGCGGCTCGGTGATGCCGAAATGCGCCGAGACGATGCCGGCGCCATAAGCCCCTGCCCCGAACAGCGCCGCATGGCCGAGCGTGGCGACGCCGCAATAACCGGTGACGAGATCGATCGACAGGACCAGCAGCATGGTGGCGACGATGCGGGTGAGCAGCGCCAGATTGTTGGGAAACAGGAAATAGCCGATGACGCTGGCGGCGATGATGACGGCAATGCCGATCAGCGTTCCAAGTGGCCGGCGGCGTGTGGGAAGAGTGCTATCCATCAGAACTGCCATTACTTGAACCGCCCTGCCAGACCGCGCGGGAAGAGGGTGACGATGACGATCACCGCGAGATAGAAAAAGAACTCGCCATATTCCGGAGCGAGGTAACGCCCGGTCGTGTCGATGGCGCCGAGCAGCAGACAGGCGATCAGAGCGCCCGGAATGGAGCCGGCGCCGCCGATCGATACGGCGACCAGAAACGTCACCATGTAGCGCAGCGCATAATAGGGTTCGACCGGCAGAAGCTCGGCTCCGACGATGCCCCCGAAAGCGGCAAGACCGACGGCAACTGCAAAGCTGACGGCATAGACCAGTTGCGTTCGCACACCGAGTGCCGCGGCCATGGGCGCGTTATCTACGGCGGCGCGCAGGCGGATGCCGAAGGCGGTGCGTTCGATCAGGAACCACAGACCACCGGCGACGATGAGGCCGCAGACGATGGCGAAGATACGGTGGGTGGCGATGGCGCGGAAACCGAGATCGATCGAGCCACTCAGGGTTTCTGGCAGCGGAATGGTTTTCAGCGTCGGGCCAAAAGCATAGTTGGCGAGACCGATGACGCAGAAGGTGATGCCGATGGTCATCAGCACCTGCGTCAGTTCCGGCGCGCCGTAGATGCGGCGGTAGAGCAGGCGTTCGATCGGCACGGCGATGATGGCGGTGGCGACAACGGCGATCAGGATGGCGGGGGCATAACCGAGGCCGAGGTCACGCGTGGCGTAGGAGGCGAGATAACCGCCGATCATGGCGAATGCCCCATGGGCAAGGTTGACGACCCGCATCAGGCCCATCGTTACCGACAGACCGATCGAGATCACGAACAGCACCATGCCATAGGCAAGCGCGTCGATGGCTATGCTCAGAACAGTCTGCATGCGTGGTTATGGATCCTTGTCGTGTGGTCTTTTCTCATATGGCAACTCTTGAGGTTGGCTTGCGTCATTGGACAAGACCCCGCCCCAAACCCCTCCCCACAAGGGGGAGGGGCTTAACCCAGCCGCTCCGCCGAGGTCCGATCGAGGCAAGTGGGTGCCGCTGGTTTTCTCCCCCCTTGTGGGGGAGATGGCCGGCAGGCCATAGGGGGACTGGCTTCATATAAAAACCCTGTCGCAAGCGAGGTAGCGTGCTGAGCAGGCTACCTCACCACGAAAACCCTACTTTGCGGCCGCCAGACCCGGATCACCCTGACGCTCAAACGTCTTGATTTCCTTGTTGAAGTATTTCCCCTCCGCCCCCTTCGTCACTTCACGCAGATAGATGTTCTGGGTGATGTGACGGCTTTCGGCATCGATCGACACCGGGCCGCGCGGACTGGTCCACGACAGGCCCTTGACCGCATCGACAGCCTTCTTGGCATCCTGTTTTCCGCCGGTTGCCTCGATCATCTTGTAGATGACATGCATGCCGTCATAGGCGCCGACAGCAGGGAAGGACAGTTCTGCCGGATTGCCGATCGCCTTGGAGGCGGCTTCGACAAAGGCCTTGTTTTCCGGTGAGTCGTGGCTGACGGCATAATGGAAGGTCGTCTGCATGCCGGCGGCAGATTCGCCCAATGCCGGAAGATCGGATTCCTGCGTCAGGTCGCCCGGCGCAAAAATCTTGATTCCGGCGGTTTTTAGGCCGTTCTGGTTATAGGCTTTCACGAAACCGAGCGTGGTCGGGCCGGACGGCAGGAAGGCAAACACCGCACCTGCACCGGAATCCTTGATACGCTGCATGATCGGCGAAAAGTCGTTGGTGGAGAGCGGCATGCGGATCGCCTCGACGACCTTGCCGCCGGCCTTTTCAAAACCCGCCTTGAAGGCGTTTTCGGCGTCGACGCCCGGACCATAATCACTGACCACGGTGATGACCTTGTCGACGCCGGCATCTTTCGCGACCTGCGCAATCGGCGTCGAGG
Organism: Neorhizobium sp. JUb45; assembly: GCF_004343585.1. Lineage (GTDB taxonomy): Bacteria > Pseudomonadota > Alphaproteobacteria > Rhizobiales > Rhizobiaceae > Neorhizobium. The sequence goes on from NZ_SLYW01000003.1 coordinate 352,263, forward strand.
TCTGCCAGGTGGTGAACGACGTGCGCACCACGTATGGGCTCTTGGTGACGATGGCCGAGGTGGCGGCATTCATCACCACCATCGGCACATTACCCTGCTGCAGGATCGGTGTCGCGGCCATCGCATCCGGCGTGAAATAGAAGCCGGCGAGATATTGCACGCCTTCCTTGACGATCAGTTCCTGCGCCAGCGCCTTGGATTGCGCCGGATCGGCCTGCGGCACGTCGCGATAGATGATCTCGACATCGTTATCGCCGACCTTGGCACCATTGACCGCCATATAGGCATCGATACCGGCCTTGAAATTTTTGCCCTGCAGCGCGAACGGACCCGAAAACGGGCCAACGACGCCAACCTTGATCGTGGCCGCTTGCGCGCTGACGCTGAGTGCCAGCGTGGCAATCGCGGTTGCCAGAAACTTTTTCATATTACCTCCCTGATGCGGAAGCCCGATGGGCCTCCTCCTCCGCATTCGAATTGCAGTTTGTCATATGGCGCTGCCAAGTAAAATGAATTGGCCGAGATGACCCATATGCAAAAGGTTATGATTCAAGGCAATCGCCGACCGGGTCTAATTCCGGCCGAGCGAGCGGATATTGCCGGCCAGTTCGAGTGCCAGCCGAAGAGACGCACCGGTCGAAACCGCCATCTGCGGCAGGGTCAGCCACTCCAGCGTCCAGGCGGCGCCCGAGCGCTCCTGTTCATGCACAAGCGCCTGATGCATGCCGGAAAGCTGGGTGGCGTTAAAGCGGGCGAGCGACACCAGAACTTCGGCGGCCACCGGGTTCTGCTTGTGCGCCATCGCCGAAGAAACACCGCCGCCGGCCAGCACGATGTCACTGCCCGCTTCGGCCAGAAGGGCGATATCCTGCCCGAATTTTCCGAGGCTTCCGGTTATCAAAGACAGGAGGCTTGCCAGTTCACCCAACCGGTCGCGCTGGCTCTGCCATTGCGCGTGGTTGCCAAGCCCGAGGTCCTCGGCCAAGGCTTCACGCACGACAACGCCTTCCTCACCCAGACCATCCAGCGTGCCGGCGGCACCGCCGAACTGCAGCACGAGCGCGACTTCGGCAAAGGCTTCCAGACGAGCACGGTGACGGGCAAGCGGTTCGCACCATGCTCGGATGCGATCCGAAACCTTGATCTCGATCGCCGCCTGCATGCGGGTGTGGCCCATCATCACGTGATGGCCAAAACTCTTGTCGAGATCGGCAAAAGCGGCATCCAGCTTTTCCATGCGGTCTTCCAGCAGAGCGGCCACACCGCGCAGGCGCAACATCAGGCTGGTATCGACCACATCCTGGCTGGTGGCGCCCTTGTGGACATGGCGGCCGACCTCCGGCCCACAGGCCTCACGCAGCTGCCGGATCAGTTCCGGGACGACCACGCCGTCACGTGCTGTGGCAAGACGCAACTTTTCCATATCGGGTGAAAAGTGGGCGCAGACCTCGGCGATGCGTTCCGCCGCGCGGACGGGAATGGAGCCTTCCGCGGCTTCGCTGGAGGCCAGCGCCATCTCGAAATCCAGCATCGCCTTGATATCGGCATTGGCGGTGAAAAAGGCTGCCGTTTCCTTATCGCCCACAAGGCCGGAGAGAAACGGGTGGTCGAAGGCGGATACGCTCATGAAAACCGATGCCTTAACTGCTCAGATATCGAAGAACACGGTCTCGTCTTCGCCCTGAAGATGAATGTCGAAGGACACCGTGTCACCTTCGCGGCTGCCGATCAAGGTTTTGACCCGGCTGCAATGTTCCAACCGCATCAGGATCGGGTCCTCAGTATTGGCCTTTTCCTCATCGGAAAAATACATGCGGGTGTGGAGGCCGATATTGATGCCACGCGCGACGATCCAAAGCGTCACATGCGGCGCCATCAGACGACCGTCGTTGAAGGGCACGCGGCCGGGCTTGATCGTTTCGAAGACAAATTCGCCGGAGGTCATGTCGGCCGGGCAGCGGCCCCATCCGAGAAAGTTCGGGTCGGCCTTTCCGCGCGTTTCCGACGGGCTGTTGTAGAACCCGTCGCTATCGGCCTGCCAGATTTCGATCAGCGCATCCTTGAGCGGCGTGCCGGTGCCATCGAGAACGCGGCCGACAATGGTGATGCGGTCGCCACGCGTCTTTTCCGTAACCAGCGGGCCGGAACCGAGATCGGTTTCATAAACGCCTTCGATGCCGGTAAAATTCGGCGTGCAGCCGATATGGACGTAAGGGCCGGCGGTCTGCGAGGCGGATTCCTTCAGGTACCCGAGTGGTTGGGCCATATCAGTTGCCCTCCTTGCGGTTCTCGAAAAAGGTCGAGCGGCGACCGCGCAACACGATGTCGAACTTGTAGGCACGCATGTCCATCGGGATCGTCGCATTCATATCGAGTGGCGCGATCAGGCGCTTGATGGCCTCTTCGTCGGGAATGGTTTTGACGATCGGGCAGATCCGGATCATCGGGTCGCCTTCAAAATACATCTGGGTGATCAGGCGCTGCGCAAAACCATGACCGAAAACGGAAAAATGGATATGCGCGGGGCGCCAGTCGTTGACGCCGTTCGGCCACGGATAGGCGCCGGGCTGGATGGTCTTGAACCAGTAATACCCGTTCTCGTCGGTAATCGTGCGGCCGAAACCGCCGAAATTCGGATCAAGGGCGGCGAGATAGGTTTCCTTCTTGTGGCGATAACGCCCACCGGCATTGGCCTGCCAGAATTCCACCAGAGCACCATCGACACCACGCCCGCGTTCATCCAGCACACGCCCATGCACGAGAATGCGCTGACCGATCGCCATTTCGCCGGGACGGGCATAATTGACGATCAGGTCGTTATCGAATTCGCCCAAAATATTGTGGCCGAAAACCGGGCCAGTGATTTCGGAACGGGTGCCATCCAGCGAGATCAACGCCTTTTGCGGAGAACGCAGCACGGATGTCTTGTAACCCGGCGTATAGGCCGGCGGATGGATGGAGCGGTCACGGGCAAAAAAGCCGCCGGTTTCGGGTCTCTCGTTCTTCACTGTGCCTCCTCCCCGGCGCTCACGCCGGCGGCATCGATCTCGGCATAGGCCGCCTTGACGATCTTGAACGCATGGTTGGCGGCCGGCACACCGGCATAGATCGCCACATGCAAAAGCGCCTCGCAGACATCCTCCCGGCTCGCGCCGGTATTTGCCGTGGCGCGCACATGCATGGCCACCTCCTCATCCTGGCCGAGTGCCGCAAGCAGCGCGATCGTGACGATCGAGCGGTCGCGTTTCGACCAGGTCTCCCTCGACCAGACATTGCCCCAGGCGGTTTCCGTGATCAACTCCTGAAACGGCTTGTCGAACGGCGTTTCATTGGCCACCGCCCGGTCGACATGGGCATTGCCCAGAACCGCGCGGCGCGTCGCCATGCCCTTGCGATAACGCTCGGAGGGATTTGGGGCCTCAGTCATGGTTCACTCTCCGGGCAATTGCGCGAGAAAATCACGAAGCACGGCAGCAAAGGCTGCCGGCGCTTCGACGCAAGGGATGTGGGCGGCGTTTTCGATGACGTGATAGCGGCTGCCGGGAACGAGATCGGCAAGCGAGCGCACGAGGTCCGGCGGCGTGGAGCCGTCTTCCGCGCCAACGATGCAGAGGGTGGGCACGGCGATGTTTCTGGCGGCCTCGGTGAAATCCGCGTCGCGGATGGCGGCGCAGGTGCCAGCGTAACCGGCGACCGGCTGGCGCAGCAGCATGTTACAATATCCCCGATAGGCCGCGTTTTCCGGCACACGATAGGCGGCGGTGAACCAGCGCTGCATGATGCCATCGACCATTGGACCAAGCCCTTCCGCCTGGACCTTGGCGATGCGCTCTGCCCACATGTCGGCCGTGCCGATCTTGTGAGCGGTATCGGCAAGGATGAGTGCGCGCACCAGATCCGGCCGAGACACATAAAGTGACTGCGCGATCAGTCCGCCAACGGAGAGGCCGCAGAGGATGACATTGGCATAACCGAGATGATCGATCAGCCCGGCGAGATCGGCAGCGTGGTCCTCGATCCGATACGGTGGCTGGCCAAGATCGGAGAGGCCATGGCCGCGCTTGTCGTAGGTGATTACGGTATAGTCGTCGATCAGTTTCGGCAGGACGAGATCCCAGATGCGCGCATCCGTGCCAAGCGAATTTATGAACACGATTACCGGCTTGCGGTCACCCGCGCCCGCTACGTCATAACGGATGACGATGTCGTTGATCGAAACGAACTGCATCTGAAATCTCCTCCGGAGACAGATTGCAGCGATCAAATGGTTAGGTAAAATGATTTTTGGGCGCATTTCATTAACCGGGGGATTATGAATTGAAAGCCAATCGCGTCAAATTCCGGCATTTGCAGACGTTTGTGGAGGTGGCGCGCCAGAAGAGCGTGGCGAAAGCGGCGGATATTCTGAGCGTGAGCCAACCGGCCGTGACAAAAACCATTCGCGAGCTGGAGGAAGCGCTCGGCGTTGCCGTCGTGGAGCGCGACGGGCGCGGCATTCGGCTGACGCGCTACGGCGACGTTTTCCTGCGCCATGCCGGTGCGGCGCTGACGGCGCTCAGGCAAGGCATAGACAGCGTTTCGCAGGAGCTGTTCGATGCAGCTCCTCCCGTACGGGTCGGTGCGCTGCCGACCGTTTCGACGCGCATCATGCCGCGCGCCATGTCGATGTTTTTGAAGGAAAACACTGGCAGTCGGATAAAAATCGTCACCGGCGACAATGCTGTCCTGCTGGAACAGCTGCGGGTTGGCGATCTCGATCTGGTGGTGGGGCGGCTGGCGGCGCCGGAAAAGATGGCGGGCTTTTCGTTCGAGCACCTTTATTCGGAACAGGTGGTGTTTGCCGTGCGTGCCGGTCATCCGCTGCTGGGGCGGGGCATCTCCATATTCGAGGGATTTGCCGATTACCCGGTGCTGATGCCGACGCGGGGATCGATCATCCGGCCCTATGTCGAACAGTTCCTGATCGCCAATGGCGTCGCCAACCTGCCGACCCAGGTTGAAACGGTCTCGGATGCGTTTGGCCGCGCCTTCGTGCGCCAGAGCGATGCGATCTGGATCATTTCGCGGGGCGTGATCGCCACCGATCTGGCCGACGGGTTTCTGGCGGCGCTGCCGATCGATACGTCGGAAACGCGCGGGCCGGTGGGGCTGACCATTCGCGCCGATGCGACGCCATCCCTGCCGCTGACGATCCTGATGCAGACGATCCGGCAGGCGGCGGAGGACGTGCTTGCCGGCGAGTAAGTGTTCACGCCGGCAACCGCATCGGATCAGAGCCGTTTCACGCCCGACGAAATGATGTCGAGATAAACGGCGATGACGAGGATGATGCCCTTGATGATCTGCTGCCAGAACGTATCGACGCCCAGCATCGACATGCCGTTGTCGAGGCTTGCCATGATCAGTGCCCCGACCAGCGCACCGATGACCGAACCGACACCGCCACGCATGGACGTGCCGCCGATGAAGCAGGAGGCGATCGCATCCAGTTCACCGCCGAAACCGGCCGAAGGTGTGCCGGCGGCAAGGCGCGCCGTGGTGGTGAGGCCCGCGAGTGCGGCCATCAGGCCCATCAGGCCGAACACCGACATTTTGACCAGATTGACGTTGACACCGGAGAGCCGCGTCGCCTCGGAATTAGAGCCGGCGGCATAGATATAACGGCCGAACACCGTGCCCTTGGCGATAACCGTGAAGACGGCCAGCACGAAAAGAAGCAGCAGAACCGGCACCGGAATGCCCTGATAGGAATTCAGCACCAGCACGAAACCAAGAATAAGAAGCCCGGTGCCGAGCAGTTTTGCGGCCTCCATGACCGGTGTCGGCACTTTCAGATTGTGCAACAGGCGCTTGCGCCGGGTTCTGATCGCCATGAACAGCAGCACGGCGAACAGCAGGATGGCGCAGCCATTGCCGAGCCAACCCGGCAGATAACCCTGGCCGATATACTTCAGGCCCGGAGAGACCGGCGCGATGGTGATGCCGCCGGTCAGGCCCAGCACGGCGCCACGAAAGGCGAGCTGCCCGCCAAGCGTGACAATGAAAGAGGGGATACCGAGATAGGAGGTCAACCAGCCGTTCATCAGGCCAAGGGCAGCGCCCGCCAGAAGCACGAAGGCGATCGTTCCGGCCAGCGGCCAGCCGTAAACCGCATCGAGGATGGCCGCGATGCCGCCGAGAAGCCCGAGCAGAGAACCGACCGACAAGTCGATTTCGCCGGCGACGATGACAAACACCATGGCTGCCGCCAGCATGCCGGTAATCGCCATCTGGCGGAGAAGGTTGGAAAAGTTGCGCGCCGTCAGGAAGCCGGAGACACCGGTATCGGTATTGTAGGTGAGATATCCGAACAGCGCCCAGATCAGCGCCACCACGATCAGAAGCGCGACGATCTTGTTTTCGGACAGGAATTTTCTGAAGAGTATGCCAGTCATATCAAAACCTTCACCAGCAATGACATAAGGATCAGGCGACCTGTGCGGCATGGCCGATCGCGGCCGCCAGCACCTGTTCCTGGGTGAGATTGTCGTTTACGAAATCGCCACGCAGCTGCCCCTCGCCGATGACGAGGACACGGTCGGAAATGCCCAGAACCTCCGGCAGTTCGGAGGACACCATCAACACCGCCACGCCGGTCTTGGCGAGCGCGAAGATCAGTTTGTAGATCTCGTATTTGGCGCCGACATCGACGCCGCGTGTCGGTTCGTCGAGGATCAGAACACGTGGTTCCGGCAGCATCATTTTCGACAACACCGCCTTCTGCTGGTTGCCGCCCGAAAGCGAGGCAATCGGCAGCATCGGATCGGCCGTCTTGATCTTGAGGCGGATAATTTCGGCCTGGATCTGCGCCAGTTCCTCGTGTTCGTCGATCAGGCCGAAACGCGCGAAACGGCTGAGCACCGAAATCGTCATGTTGTGGCCGACACCGATGATCGGCAAGATACCGCTCTTCTTGCGGTCCTCCGGCACCATGCAGATGCCGGCTCTGACGGCGTCGCGTGGCGTTTTGATCGACACTTCCTGGCCGTCGAGATGAATGGTGCCCTGATGCGCGGTCGGATAGGCGCCAAAAAGGGTCGAGACCAGTTCGGTGCGACCCGCCCCCACGAGACCGGCAATACCGAGGATTTCGCCCTTGCGGATTGTGAGCGAAACATTGTCGACCACCTTGCGCTCGGGATTGGTGACATCCCAGCAGGTGATGTTGCGCGCCTCGAGGATCACCTCGCCGATGGCGTGGTCTTCCTTCGGATAGAGATTTTTCATCTCGCGGCCGACCATCATCGTCACGATGCTGGCGGTGGTGAGTTCCGCCATAGGCTGCGTGCCGATATGCGTGCCGTCGCGGATGACGGTGACGGTGTCGGCGATTTCAGCCACCTCCTCCAGCTTGTGGGAGATGTAGACGCAAGCCATGCCGTCGGCCTTGAAGCGCTTGATGAGATCGAGCAGCGTGCGGATTTCCGACGAGGTCAGCGCCGAGGTCGGCTCATCGAGGATCAGGAGTTTGGCGTTCTTGTTGAGGGCCTTGGCGATTTCGATCAGCTGCTGCTTGCCGCCGGAATAGTTGAGGACCGGCAGGGCCGGATTGATGTCGTGCACGTTGAGCTTGGCGAGCAGCTCCTGTGCCCGCGCATTCATCGCGTCGTAATCGAGAAAACCGTGATTGCTGATCTCGTTGCCGAGAAAGATGTTTTCCGCCACCGAGAGATGCGGCACCATCATCAGCTCCTGATGGATGATGGCAATACCGGCCCTTTCGGTTTCCCGGATGGAGGTCGCTTTCAGCTCCCGCCCTTCCCAGAAAATTTCACCATCCCATGTGCCATGGGGATAAACCGCCGACAGCACCTTCATCAGCGTGGATTTGCCCGCACCGTTTTCGCCGCAGAGACCGACGCATTCTCCGGGGCGGACCTGCAGATGAATGCCATCCAGAGCCTTCACGCCGGAAAAGCTCTTGGAGATGTTCTTCATCTCGAGAAGAAAAGATTCGCTCATGACACCTCGCACATGAAAACAAGGCCCCGGAACCGTTCAGGCTCCGGGGCCAATCGGCCGGATTATTTCAGGCCGATCTGTTCCTTGGTGTAGAAGCCGTCCTTGACGTAGATATCGATGTTGTCCTTGGTGACGGCGGTCGGCGTCAGCAGAAGCGTATCGACATCCTTGGTGCCGTTGTTGATCTTCGAGGTGAAGGCAGGCTTTTCGCCCTTGACCAGCTGGACCGTCAGCTTGGCAGCCTCGGATGCGATCAATTTCAGCGGCTTGTAGACGGTGACGGTCTGCGTGCCATCGAGCAGGCGTTTGACGGCGGCAAGGTCGGAATCCTGACCGGAAACCGCAGTCTTGCCGGCAAGGCCCTGTGCGGCGAGTGCCTGGATGGCGCCACCGGCGGTGCCGTCATTGGAGGCCACGACCGCATCGATCTTGTTGTCGGCAGCCGTCAGAGCATTTTCCATGATGGAAAGCGCTTCGGTCGGGCTCCATTCCTTGACCCATTGCGAGCCGACGATCTTGACCTTGCCGGCATCGACCGCTGCCTTCAGCGCCTTTTCCTGGCCGGCACGCAGATATTTTGCGTTATTGTCGGTCGGCGAACCGCCGAGCAGGTAATAATTGCCCTCCGGCTTCACCTTCAGCACGTTTTCCGCCTGCATGAAGCCGACGCGCTCGTTGTCGAACGAGATATAGGCATCGACATCGGCATTGAGGATCAGCCGGTCATAGGACAGGACCTTGATGCCGGATGCCTTGGCATCGGCCACGACCGCATCGAAAACCTTCGAGTTCATCGGGACGATGACGATGGCATCGACACCCTGGGCGATCAGGTTCTCGACCTGCTTGACCTGCTTTTCTTCATTGCCATCGGCCGACTGAACGCTGACCTTGGCGCCCAGCTGCTCGGCCGCAGCGATAAAGTAATCGCGGTCGCGGACCCAGCGCTCGACGCGCAGGTCGTCAATCGAAAAGCCGATGACCGGCTTGTCGGGCGACCCGCTGGCTGTACCGGCGAATGCGCCGACCACAAGGCTGATGGCCGCGCATGTGAACAGAAACTTCTTCATATCCTACCCTCCTCATAGTCGCGGCCGTGATTGGCGCGCTCTCCCAACGCTCATGCCCGGCGGGCATGCTGAACCGCAGAACGAGCCTTGCCCGCTCCGCAGCCGTTGCCTCCAAATGCGGCTTGCGCCACATCAGCGACCAACCGCGCAAAGACGGTCGATCACTCTCCTCAGACAATTGATACGACGACTCTCGATGGTTGCAAAGAGTTTTTGATTTACGTACCTCACGTGCGAGTGTTTGTCGCAGCCGAGGCGCGTTCCAAATTCGCAAAACAAGGGCAGATTGATCGGGGCAGATCAAAAGGTCGCGCCGTTTCAACGCAAGCATGTGCAGCTTGATGCGCTGATCGATACGATCGCTGCGGTTCATGCACGTGCTGCACCGCACAATCATTTAAACTTGACTCTTTAAATCCTGTTATTTAGGTCAATACAGCTGACTTATTTCTGACGGGAGCAGGCATATGGAATCGACCAACACATCCTTCGGCCTTTACGATCCTGCCGATGAGAAAAGCAGCTGTGGCGTCGGGTTTATAACGCGAAAAGACGGCATCCAGACCCATGACGTGCTGGTAAAGGCGCATGAGGCGCTGTGCGCCGTCCCGCATCGCGGCGGCATGTCCGCCGAGGGTGTCGGCGATGGTGCCGGTATTTCTGCGGACCTATCTTTGGGCTTTTTTCGCAAGCTGACCGGACGCCCCGATCTGCAACCGCGCCGTTTCGGTGTCGGCAATTTTTTCCTGCCGGCTGATCCCGCATTCCATGATGAAGCCGAGCAGGTCATCGAAGCAGCGTTGGCAGAGCAGGGTTTTGAAATTTTTCTGAAGCGCGACGTGCCTGTCGACAATGACGCCATCCGGCCGGCCGCCGCCCGTCACCAGTTGACGATCCGGCAGTGGGTTTTCGGCTGTCACAGCGAAACCGCCTCGCTGGCGGAATTCGACTTCCGCATCCACAAGGCGCTGCTTGCCATCGAGGCCGATGCCTATACGCGGCCGGAACTCGCCGGGCTTTATCCGATCTCGCTCAGCGCCCGCACGCAGGTGCTGAAGGGTCGCCTCAACTCCGACGAGGTCATCCCCTATTTCCGTGATCTGGTGGACCCGGACCACACGATCCACACCATGTATTTTCACACGCGGTTTTCAACCAATACCGATCCGCATCCATCGATGGCTCAGCCTTTCCGGCAGATGGCGCATAACGGCGAACTCAACACCGACCGCAAGAACCGCCTCTCGGAAACGGCCATCGCCGCCGCCAAGAATGCCTCGATCATCCGCCCGAAAGGCCAGTCCGACAGCTGCCGTCTCGACCAGACGCTGCAGTCGCGCGTGCTGGAAGATGGGCTGGACCTCGTGACTGCCGTCGTCTCGATGATGCCGCCGGCATGGGAAAATGACGATACGCTGTCGGCCGAGGTGGTCGCCATGCTCGAATATTTTTCGCTTTACGAGGAAAAGAACGACGGCCCGGCGGCGCTGATTTTCGGCAATGGCGACGTCATCGGCGCGCGCCTAGACCGTCTTGGCCTGCGCCCGCTGCGAACCGTCGAGACGGCGGACTATCTCTGCGTTATGTCGGAAGCCGGCCAGATCGCCTTCCCGCCGGAAACCGTACTCAGCCGCGGCCGTATCGAAGCCGGCGGCATGCTGGTCTATGACCATATCGAAAAGCGGGCCTATGGCACGGTCGAGGCGCTGGAAATGCTGGCGGCCCGCAAGCCCTATCGCGATCTCCTGGTCGACGCGCGCGTACGCCTTGCCGACCTGCCCGAAATCCCGGCGGACATACAAGGATCGCCGCAGCGTTACAATGGCGATCTGGAACGTCATCAGCGTTATGTCGCCTATTCCCACAATCAGGAAAGCTTCAAGTTCCTGATGGACCCGATGCTGGCGACGGGCGCGGAAAAGATCTCCGCCATGGGTTATGGCAATGCCATCAACGCGCTGTCCGATCAGGAAGGCGGTGTGGCAAAATATTTCTCGCAGCGTTTTGCGCAGGTCACCAACCCGCCGCTGGACAGCATTCGCGAGGCGGACGGCATGACGCTGCGCATCGCGCTGGGCGCCAAGCCAAATATCGGTGCGAAAGCCGCACGGCAGATCGTCGTCCCGTCGCCGATCCTCACCCATCTCGACATGCTGAAGCTGCGCGAACAGACGGAAACGCCGCTTCGCCGTTTTGATATGCTCTACACACCCGACCTTGGAGATGCCGAGGCCAATGCAAAGGCTCTTGAAGCTGGTATCGGCGCGCTTTGCAATGCCATCGCGATCTTCGCGCGCGCAGAAGGCGGCATTGCCGTGATCACCGACCGGCATGTGGCGCGTGACCGCGCCGCTCTGCCGATGATCCTCGTCGTGTCCGCCATTAACCAGAAGCTTATCGAGGAAGGCGCGCGCCTGCGTGTTTCGCTGGTGGTGGAAAGCGGCCAGATCTCGTCGTCTCACCATGTCGCGGCAGCCCTCGGCTTCGGCGCTTCCGCCGTATATCCGCTCGGCGTGCAGTTCCGCGCCGAGGAAAAGTTTGGCGCGGATGCCGACAAGGCGTTCAAGCGTTTTGCCAAGGCGGCGGAAAAGTCGCTGATGAAGACCATGGGCAAGGTGGGCTTGTGCACCGCCGAAAGCTATGTGAGCGGCGAATTTTTCGAGCCTAATTTTCTCGACACCAGCGATCCGGTACTGAAGCGCTATTTCCCCAACGTCAAGACACCGGTCGGCGGCGTCAACTTCAAGGTCATCGCGCAGGCCGTTGCCGACTGGCACGCCAAGGCGCTGACCGTGAAGGGTGAGGACGACATTCCGCTGCTTGGGCTGTTCAAGGAACGCGCCGAGGGCGCCGGCCACTCCTTCGGCACCACCGCCGTGCGCGGTTTCGTCGACATGACCGAGGAAAAGCTAACCTTTGCGGAGCCGGATGGCGAGGAAGATCCGTTCCTGCGGCTTCTCACGCTCAATCGTTTGGGCGACGCGTTCGGCATCGATGACGCGGCTTATACGAACAACAGTTATGACCGCCTGTCGCCGGATGCCATCAACCGGTTCGCGATCACGCCGGGCTACCGCGCCTTTGCGCGCATGATGACGGAAGAACGTGCCCGCAGACCGGCCGCCCTTCGCGACGTGCTGGCCTTTCCGGCCGACGTCACCTTTGCCAATTCACCGGACGATTTCCGCAAGGAAATGAAGCGTTTTTCGTGCAAGGGCAATAACAGCTTTCTCGTGCGTGGCCTGACCTGTGAAGCCTTTCCCGACGACATGTTCCGCCTCACCCTGACAGGACCGCAAGGCGGTGATCTTGCCCGGCTCGATGCGCTGGGACAGTCGCTCGTCGCCCGTTTCGGCAGCGATATTCTCGGCCATTGGCTGGAAGCGGGGGCGCTTGCCGTTCACGCCGGCGGTCAGGCGCTCGCCTATCTGAAACTTCTCGACAAGGCACCGGCAGGCATCGCCCTCGAAGACGTGCAACCGGCAAACGAGATCACCCCGCTGCTTGCCTCTGGTGCCATGAGCCACGGCGCGCTCGTCTCCAATGCCCATGAAGCGGTTGCCCACGGCACCAACATGGTCGGCGGCATGTCGAACTCGGGTGAAGGTGGCGAACATATCTCCCGTTACGGCACTATCCGCGCCTCGCGCATCAAGCAGTTCGCGTCGGGTCGTTTCGGTATCTGGGCCGGTTATCTCGCCGATCCGATGCTGGAAGAACTGGAAATCAAGATCGGCCAGGGCGCCAAGCCCGGCGAAGGCGGACAGTTGCCGGCAGCCAAGGTGACGGTTGAAATCGCCGCCGCCCGTGGTGGCACGCCGGGTGTCGAGCTCGTCTCGCCTCCCCCGCATCACGATACCTATTCGATCGAGGATCTTGCGCAACTCATCCACGACTGCAAGGCAGCGCGCGTGCGCGTCATCGTCAAGCTCGTCTCCTCGGAAGGCATCGGCACGATCGCGGTCGGCGTTGCCAAGGCGGGTGCGGATGTCATCAACGTGGCCGGCAATACCGGCGGCACCGGTGCTGCCGCCGTCACCAGTCTCAAATATACCGGCCGGGCCGCCGAGATCGGCATTGCCGAGGTGCATCAGGCGCTTTGCGCCAATGGCCTGCGCCAGAAGGTGCAGCTGCGATGCTCCGGCGCGCACCAGACGGCAAGCGATGTGGTCAAGTCTGCTTTGCTCGGCGGCGACAGCTTTGAATTCGGCACGACGGCGCTGATGATGTTGAAATGCGTCATGGCCAAGAACTGCAACATCAAGTGCCCGGCCGGTCTCACCACCAATGCGGAGGTTTTTGACGGTGATCCGCGGGCACTGGCGCAGTACCTGCTCAACATTGCCCACGAAACCCGCGAGGTTCTGGCATCCCTCGGCTTCAGGTCCTTAAGCGAAGCACGCGGACGCAGCGATCTTCTTCACCTTCTCGACCATCCCTCCAGCGTCGGGCAGCTTGACCTCCGCGCCATGTTGCAGGTGGTCGAGGAGGTGAAGATCTCCGATCCGGTTTACATGGAGAAAGATTACGCGGTCGATGACGCCTTTATCGACATGGTGCGCTCGGCACTGATCGACGGCGGACTGCCTGTGGTCGAGCTTGGCGGCAACTACCACCTGAACAACCGCAACAAGAGCGTCGGCGGTCAGCTCGCCGTCGATATCGAGCGCATGCTCAACCACGAACTGAGCGAGGATGAGGCCCGCCATCTGCCGGCCGTACGGCAGGACAAGCGCGGCCGCCGTTTCCTCGACGCCGGCTCGGTGAAGATTGCCACATCCGGTTCGGCCGGCCAGTCCTACGGTGCCTTCTGCAATGACGGCATGATGCTGACCCATACCGGCACCTGCAATGACGGCGTGGCGAAAAGCGCCAATGGCGGCACGATTTGCGTCCGCTCCCCCGGTGGTGGCTCGGCAGAGGCGGGCGGCAACGTGCTGATCGGCAATTTCGCGCTGTTCGGCGCCACAGGCGGTCGCCTGTTCGTCGAGGGCCAGGCCGGCGACCGGTTTGCCGTGCGCAATTCCGGCTCGACGGCTGTCGTCGAGGGTGTGGGCGATTTTTGCTGCGAATACATGACCAATGGCGCCGTTCTCAATCTCGGCTCTTTCGGCAAGGGTGTCGGCAACGGCATGAGCGGCGGCTTTTTCTACCAGTATGACCCTTATGGCGACCTGCCGAAGAAGATTAGCCATGACTCGGTGCTGATCGGCTCGATCGCCGATGGCAATGATCCGCATGCTGCCTTCCATGCCGACGCGATCCGCATGATGCTGGAATGGCATGTGGAAGCGACCGGATCGGAAAAGGCCCGCTGGCTGCTCGACAACTTTGAAAGCGAGCGGTCGAATTTCGTCTATGGCCTGCCGCGCGCGCTGCTGCTCTATCAGGACAGCGCTTCCATCCTGAAGGCGAAAAGCCGCAAGGACCTGATCGAGGAATTGTCGGTGGCACTCGCCGGCCATCAGGTGCGCAAGTTCAAGCTTGCCTATCGCGATCGCAAGCCGATCCTGAACGGCAAGGCGCCCGGTCATGGCGAAACGGATACCAACGAGATGTTCACGCTGCTGAACAACTATACGGTTCTTTCCATGGCGCAGTCTCTGGCCATGGCGCGTGTACCGAATGCGCTTGGGCCGTCAGAACCGGCAGTCGAGAAGGCGGTGCGCAACCTGATCCTCACCGAGGATTTTGCGCTGATGCAAAAGCTGTCCCGTTATGCCCGCGAGGCGATTGCCGATTACGACGATGAAGGGCTTGCCGTTCTCGTCTCGGAAAAGCGGCTCTCCGATTATCGCCAGGCACTTGCCGGCCGCAACACGCTGTCGATCGACTGCCCCGGCACCTACGGCTGGATCATCCAGCAGACCGCCAGCAATCGCGGCCGGATCGGCCGCATCCCGAGCTTCGAAGAACTTTTTGCCGCCAAATCCGTCGCCAGCCTCGCAACGGCCAGATCGTGAGACCCGAAGAATGATGACCCCTCACATCCCCGCGGACGCCCCGTTCAACAGCGACCAGCGCGCCTGGCTTGCCGGTTTCATGGCCGGCATGAACTCGCGTCTCATTGCCGGAGAAAGTGTCGCGAGCGCCCCTGCGGCCAATGCTGCACAGCCGATCCACATTCTTTACGGCACCCAGACCGGCAATGCCGAGCAGGTGGCGATGGATGCCGCAACGGCCGCAAAGACGCTCGGCATGGCACCGGACGTGCATGGCCTCGACGATATCGACATGGCGCAACTTGCGGCCATGCGCCATATCGTGATCGTCACATCCACCTATGGCGAAGGCGAAATGCCCGACAATGCCCAGCTGTTCTGGGAAGCATTGTCCGCCGATAGCGCTCCACGCCTCGAAAGCCTGAAATTTGCCGTGCTCGCCCTGGGTGACACCGGTTATGACGGTTTCTGCCAGGCCGGCAAGCTGATCGATACGCGCCTCGAACAACTGGGCGCGACGCGTATCACCACCCGTCTCGATTGCGATATCGACTTCGAGGACGCCGCCGCCGCATGGCTTGGTGAAACCCTGCCGCTGGCTGCTGACAAACCCGCCGCCGGCGTGGTGACGACGACAGCCCCCTCCCCGGCGCGCGAGGCAATCGGCTGGAGCCGCAAGAACCCTTATGCCTCGACACTTGCCGTCAACCGCCGCCTCTCCGGCTCTGCCTCGACCAAGGAAATCCGCCATTTCGAATTCGATCTCGGCGATAGCGGCCTATCCTATGAGGCAGGCGATGCGCTCGGTGTCATGCCGGTCAACGATCCGGCGCTGGTCGCGCGTCTGATCGCAGGGCTTGGCGCTTCCGCCGAGACGGAGATCGGCGGTTCATCGCTGATGGAACTGCTTTCCAGCCGATACGAAATATCGACGCCATCGCGTGATCTGATCGCCGAGGTCGAGCGCCGCGCCGGCCATGAGGAACTCAGCCATGTCATCCGCAACGGCGACAAGGAGGCGCTCGACGCCTTCCTGTGGAGCAAGGACAGTCTGGACCTTGTTTCCCTCATTCCCCAGGGCGGTCTGAATGCCGCGGAATTCATCGGTCTGCTGAAGCCGTTGCAGCACCGCGCCTATTCCATTTCCTCAAGCCCGAAGGAGGCGGCCGGCCACGTCCATCTCACCGTCGCCAGCGTCCGTTACCACGCTGCGGGTCGTGATCGCGGCGGCGTCTGCTCGACCTATATGGCCGACCGTGTTGCCGAAGGCGCTGCTGCCGGCATTTTCGTTTCGCAGAACAAGGCATTTCGCGTGCCGACCGACAATGACACACCGATGATCATGGTCGGCCCCGGCACCGGCATCGCACCGTTTCGCGCCTTCCTGCAGGAGCGGCGTGCCCGTGGCGCCAAGGGCAGGAACTGGCTGTTTTTCGGTGACCAGCGTCGCGAGAGCGATTTCATCTACGAGGACGAGCTTGCCACGATGAGCCGCGACGGCCTGCTAACCCGCCTCGACCTGGCTTTTTCGCGCGATCAGAAAGCAAAAATCTATGTCCAGACCCGCATGAAGGAAAACGGCAAGGCGCTGTTTTCCTGGCTTGAGGAAGGCGCATCCTTCTATGTCTGCGGCGATGCCAGCCGCATGGCCCGTGACGTCGATGCGGCACTCGCCGAGATCATTGCCGAACATGGCGGCATGACACAGGAAAAGTCCGCCGATTACGTCGCCGGACTGAAGCGCGACAAGCGGTATCTGCGGGATGTCTATTGATAGCCATCCCGCCTTGGGCCTTATGGCGACAACGCCATGAGGCTCCGGGACGGGTGGCGCAAGGCCTGCCGGCTCGTCAGAACGCGTTGACGATCGACAGAAAATCGCTGGATTTCAGGCTGGCACCACCGACAAGCGCGCCGTTGACATGATCGATACGGGCGATTTCCGCGGCGTTATCGGCCTTGACCGATCCGCCGTAGAGGATGCGCAGACGGCTGCCTTCATCGCCGTGCGAAACGATGATGGAGCTGCGAATGAAGGAATGCAGCTTGGCGATGGCATCGATGCTCGGCGTACGGCCGGTGCCGATGGCCCAGACCGGTTCATAGGCGATGACCACCGAGCCGGCTGTGCCTTGCGCGGGAACCGATTGCTGCAACTGGCGCAGCAGCACGTCCTGCGTTGCGCCTTTCAGCATTTCCTCTTCGGTTTCACCGATGCAGATGATGACCTGCAAACCGGCTTCCATGGCGCGTTCCGCCTTGCGTTTCACATCCGCATCGGTTTCTTGGCGGCCCTGACGACGCTCCGAGTGCCCGACGATAACGGCACGGCCGCCGCTATCGGCAACCATGGCCGCCGATACGTCACCGGTATAGGCGCCGTGGGTCTCGCCGCTGCAATCCTGCGCACCGATGACAAGTGCCGTACCGACCGACCGCGTGCTGGCCGCGGCCAGAAGCGTGGTCGGTGGGCAGATCAGCGTGTCGAGGCGATGTTTGTAACCATCGACGCCTTCGGCGATCAGCGCGATTTCGGAGAGCGAATGGGCAAGCCCGTTCATCTTCCAGTTTCCGGCAATCAGCGGACGGATCTGTTCACTCATGGCCGTTACCACGCAGAAAAACCGCCATCGACCAGCAGGTCGTGGCCGGTAATGAAGGATGCGGCAGCGCTGGAGAGGAACACGGCCGGGCCGACCATTTCGTCGACGGTGGCGATGCGGGCCATCGGCGTTTCATTGGCAAAGATTTTCAGTTGGTCTGCCACTTCCGGGCGCTTGTTCATCGGCGACAGAGTGTAACCCGGGCTGATGGCGTTGACGCGAAGGCCCTTTTCCACCCATTCCATCGCAAGGCTCTTGGACAGGTGGATCACACCGGCCTTAGACGTGTTGTAATGCGCCTGCGACAGGCCGCGATTGACGATCGAGCCGGACATCGAGGCGATGTTGACGATCGAACCTTTTTTACGCGGCAGCATCACGCGCGCCTGCGCCTGGCAGGAAAGGAAAACGCCGGTGAGGTTGACATCCATCATCTGCTGCCAGCGTTCACGCGGCATATCCTCGGCCGGCATGGCGTTGGCGATGCCGGCCGAATTGA
Organism: Neorhizobium sp. JUb45; assembly: GCF_004343585.1. Lineage (GTDB taxonomy): Bacteria > Pseudomonadota > Alphaproteobacteria > Rhizobiales > Rhizobiaceae > Neorhizobium. Next base: position 370,378 of record NZ_SLYW01000003.1, read on the forward strand.
CCGCAACCGTGAGAGCACCTAGCTCCTTTTCGGCACCTTCAACGGCTGCGGCCAAATGTTTCTCATCCGATACGCTGCCTTCGAAAACAAAGCCGTTGCGGCCATGCGCCTTCACGGCATCCAGCGTTTCGGCAAGGCCCTTGGCCGAAAGATCGAACAGCGCCACATCGGCGCCGGCTTCCGCCAGACCGATGGCAATCGCCTGACCGATGCCGCTGCCGGCACCAGTGACAAAGGCAACGTCGCCGGAGAGAGAAAAGAGTTTCATGATGGTCTCCTGAACTTCAATTTTTTAGGCGGTTGCCCGCTCCATGACGGCGTGGCGCGTGGCTTCCGCGCCGGAAAGGATGCCCTGATTGCGGCCACGGGCCATCACCAGAACCTTATGGGAAAGCCCCAGAACCTCGTCGAGGTCGGAGCTGACGACGATGACGGCCATGCCCTGTTTAGCGAGTTCGGCGATCACGTCGTAGATGGCGGAACGGGCGCCGACATCGATGCCGCGTGTCGGTTCATCGAGGATGACAACTTTGGGGCCGGCCGAAATGGCACGGGCGATGACGATTTTCTGCTGGTTGCCGCCGGAGAGTTCATTGGCGCGCTGGTCGGCGCTGCCCTTGATGCCGAAACGCTTGATGGCAGTGGTGGCAAAGTTGCGGATTTCCGTCGGCGTGACCCAGCTGCGCGGGGTGATGCGCGGGTAATTGCCGAGCGCGATATTGTTACCGATCGTGTGTTCGAGCACGAGGCCCTGCAGCTTGCGATCCTCCGGCACCAGCGCAATGCCGGCGGCCATGGCATCTGCCGGGCTTTTCAGCGTGATTACTTTACCATCGACGGAGACGGAGCCGGTTTTCACCGGATCGGCACCGGCAATGGCGCGCACCAGTTCGGTGCGGCCGGCACCGACGATGCCGGCAATGCCCATTACCTCGCCAGCGGAGACCGTGAAGCTGACATCGTGGAAATCGCCTTCGGCTGAAGAGAGGTTCTTCACTTCGATCAGCGGCTTGTGGGTGGGGGCCGGCAGATGCGGAAAGATGCGATCGAGCTGGCGGCCGACCATGGCTTCCACGAGATTGGAAACAGGCACCTTGGCGCTGTCGAAATTGGCGACCAGTTCGCCGTCACGCATGACGATGACGCGGTCGGCAATGCGGGCGATCTCTTCCAGACGGTGCGAGATATAGATGAAGGACACACCTTCATTCTTGAGCCGCTCGATCTGCTCGAACAGCTTGTCTGTTTCTTCGCCACCGAGTGCCGCGGTCGGCTCGTCGAGAATGAGGAAACGGGCGTTGAGCGTCAGCGCCTTGGCGATTTCCACCTGCTGCTGGGCGGCGACGCGCAGATATTTGACCTTGGTGGCCGGCGATACATTGAGGCCGAGGCGTTTCAGCTGTTCATCGGCACGGCGATACATTTCGAAATTGTCGATACGGCCGGAACGGGTCGGCAGGCGGCCGACAAAGATGTTTTCGGCAATCGACAGTTCGGGAAGCAGGCGCATTTCCTGATGGATGAGACCGAGACCGGCATTCAGCGCATCGGACGGCGTTGCCGGGGAATAGGGCTCACCCTGCCAGCGCATCTCACCTTCGCTCGGGATCACGAGGCCAGCGATGATCGACGACAGCGTCGATTTTCCGGCGCCGTTTTCACCCAGAAGCGCAACGACCTCGCCCTTTTTGATGTCAAAACTGACATTCTTCAGAACGGTGATCTTGCCGTAGGTTTTCGAAACATTGCGCACCGACAGGATGGTCTCGCCTGCCTGGCTGCTTGCGGGGCTTTCGATGGTCTGATCCGGCTGCATGGGCATGTCGGCCTCCTTTTCCGAGCATGGGGCCTGCGCCCCGGATGAACCGGGGCGCAGAATATTGATCAGGGATGTTCCTTGATGAAGGCTTCGGCATTGTCTGCTGTGGTCAGCGTGGCCGGCTGCAGCTGTTCTGCCGGCGGCTTCGTGCCCTTGATCAGGTCGAGAGCGGACTTCAGGGCCAGACGACCCATGCCTTGAGTCTGTTGGGTCATGGTGGCCTTCAGCGTGCCGCTCTTGACGGCTTCGAGACCGGCGCGGTCACCATCGAAACCGACGATGATGGCGTCGGTTACGCCGCCGACCTTGGCAGCCTGTGCTGCACCGAGCGCCAGCGCATCGGCGCGGCCGAAGAAGATGTTGATGGTCGGGTTACGCTGCAGCATGTCCTGACCGATCGCGAAACCTTCATCCTGCGCCCAGGCGTTCGATGCCTGACGTCCGGCTTCCTTGATGCCGGGGCACGCCTTCATGGCTTCGGAGAAACCCTTGTCGCGATCCTGCTCCGGCGTCGTGCCGAGCTGGCCCTGGATGATGGCGAGAACGCCCTTGCCACCCGAAACCTTGCAGACGTAATCGCCGAGTTCCTTGGCCGCGGCAACGCTGTCGGTGGCGATGAACGTGTCGCCGGGTGCGCCTTCCGGGTTGCGGTCGACGGTGACGACGGGGATTTTTGCTTCCTTGGCAGCCTTGACCGGGACGGTTGCGGCGGTCGCGCCGGCCGGGATGTAGATCAGCGCCTTGACCTGGCGGGTGATCAGATCCTGGATCTGGCTGACCTGCGTGGCGCTATCGCCCTTGGCATCGACGGTGACGACTTCAATGCCCTGTTCCTTCGCGGCTTTTTCGACCGATTCCTTGATCTGGTTGAAGAAGTCTGCCTGCAGGTTGGCGACGGCGAGACCGATCGTGACCTTTTCCTGGGCGTTGGCGGCAAAAGCCATGGCCGAGAAGGCGACGGTGGCTGCGAGCATGCGGAAAGTCTTCGTCATGTGTTTCCTCCACTGAATTGACGACAATTTGATATGCAGTCCGGGTATGCGAGAACTGGAGAGCACCCTCCTCCGGTGCCGGCTATCTCCTCTTTCTTCCAAGCGTGTCGAAGGTAACGGCGGCGGCGATCACGACACCGATCAGCACCTGCTGAATGAATGGCGAGACACCGAGAAGGTTGAGACCGTTACGCAGGACACCGATGATGAAGACACCGATGACGGTGCCGGAGATCGAGCCGACGCCGCCCGATAGCGACGCACCGCCGATCACGACAGCTGCGATCGTGTCGAGTTCGTAACCGAGGCCGGCGCTGGGCTGGGAGCTGTCGAGACGCGCGGCGAAGGCGACGGCGGCAAGGCCGGCCAGCGCACCGCTCAAGGCGTAAACGACGCAGGTATTGAGATTGACATTGATGCCGGCAAGGCGCGCCACTTCCGGATTACCGCCGATGGCGAACAGGTTACGGCCAGACGGGCGGTATTTGAGGATGATCGCGGCGATGATGGCGAGCACGATGAAGGTGGCAACCGTCAGCGACAGAAAACCGAACTGGCGCACTGTGGCAAGCGAGGTGAACCAGTCGGGATAACCGACGATCTGCTTGCCTTCGGTGAGGATATTGGCAAGGCCGCGGGTGACCGACATGACCGCCAGCGTAGCGATGAAGGCCGGAAGTTTGGCAACGGTGATCAGCAGACCGGAAACCAGACCGCAGATTGCACCGGTGGCGATGCCGACGACAATCGCAAGCTCCAACGGCAGGCCGAGCTGTCGCTGCATGACACCCATCATCATCATCGAAAAGGCCAGCACCGAACCGACCGACAGATCGATACCGCCGATGACGATGACCAGCGTCATGCCGATGGCGAGAATGCCGAGGACCGTGACCTGATCGAGAATGTTCAGTCCGTTTCGGGCCGACAGGAAAAATTCCGAGGTCAGCGAGAAGAAGACGCACAACAGGATGAGGCCGACCAGCGGTCCCGACATCTTCTTCACGAAGGACATGTTGATGCCACCGGTCTTCGGCGTCACCTGTTCCGTGATCTCACTCATATAAACCTCCCTGTCGCGCACTTCTCCTGCCGCGCGATCGTTGAATTCTCAGTAAGTGCCCGAACGATCCGCCTTGCGGGTTTCCGGGCGCTCGTGAACGGACAGGCCGCGAGAGCGCGCCACCATCCGTCTCCATTCCATTCGCAGCCTCTGACGGCTGATGTCGTCCATGCCGGGCGTGAAGACTTTTCCGTCACGCGGCAGGGCTGCAAGATCTTCCAGCGTCCAGATGCCGGCGCCGAGACCTGCCAGATGAGCAGCGCCCATGGCCGACAGCTCGGCGGTTTCAGGACGCACGACGGCCACGCCGGCGAGATCCGTTTCCAGCTGCATCAGCAGCTCGTTTTTGGTCGGGCCGCCATCGACATAAAGCTGATCGACCTTGAGGCCGGAGACCAGCACGCGGTCGAGCACGTCGACGATCTGGTGAGCGATGGAATCCACCGCCGCCCGCGCCACCTGCGCCCGTGAGGTGCCAAGCGCTACGCCGCCGATAATGCCCACCGCATTGGCATCCCAATAGGGAGCTCCGAGGCCGCCAAAGGCCGGCACGATCGTGACGCCATTGCTGTCCGGCACGCTGGCCGAGAGCGTCGCGAGGTCAGCCGTGCTGATGCCCAAAAAGTCCGCCAGCCAGACAAGGGTCGATCCGACCGAGCGGATATTGCCCTCAAAAGCATAGGCGATGTCATCCACCTGCCACGCAATCGTACGGCAGACGCCGAGATCGATCTGGTCGGCCGGAATGGCGCTGTCATAGAGGCCCATGACCGAGGAACCGGTGCCTTGGGTCGCCTTGACCTTGCCCGGCTGGAAAGCACCATGCGCAAACAGGGCGGCGTGGCTGTCGGCAAGGACAGCGGTAACAGGCGTGCCGTCGGCAAGCGGTGCGATGCCGCTCACCTTTGCGAAGTCGTAACGCGACGGCACGATGCGCGGGAGGGAAGCCCGCGGAATATTGAAAAGCGCCAGCAGATCGGCGTCGTAATCACCACGATCGAGATCGACGAGCTGCATACGCGAGGCATTGCCAATTTCGACCACATGGTCTCCGCCGAGGCGGGCGATCAGGTAGCTGTCGATGGTGCCGACGCAGATCTCGCCGGCCTTGGCGCGCGACCGGTCGAGATCGACGCGATCGAGCAACCACTGCGCCTTGACGGCGGAAAACATCGGATCAAGCGGCAGGCCGGTCTTGGCCCGGATCATCCGCTGCGTCGTTTCCGGAACGGCTTCGCACAGTTTCAGCGTGCGCTGGTCCTGCCAGGAAAGAAGCGGCGACAAGGGCTTGGCCGTAGCCCGTTCCCACAACAGGCAGCTTTCGCGCTGGGTGGAAAAGCCGATGGCGACGATATCGCCCGCAACTTCAGGCGATACGGCTTCGCGAATGGCGGCCAGCACGCTTTGCCAGATCTCTTCGGCATCCTGCTCGACCCAGCCCGGCTGGGGCGTCGAGAGGCCGAGCGGATGCTGGCCGCGCGCGACGACCTTGCTGTCGCGATCGACCAGCAGGGCTTTTGTGGAGCCCGTACCCTGATCGATGGCAAGAACGAAAGGGCCAGCCATGGCTCAGCCCACCAGCTTGCGGGCAGCGTCTGCAATGCCCTTGGCGGTCAGGCCAAAATGCTCAAGCAGAAAATCGGTGGAACCGGTCGGCGCAAAGCTGGTGACGCCGAGGAATTTTGCGCGTGCCGGATGGTTTTCAGCAAGCGTGGTGGCGACTGCGGCACCGAGACCGCCTTCGAGCACGCCCTCTTCGGCAATGACAAGACCCTTGGTTTCCTTCGCGGCCTTGATGATGGTTTCGGCATCGAGCGGCTTGATGGTCGAAACGTTCAGAACGCGGGCGGCGATGCCGTCGGCGGCGAGGATTGCCTGCGCTTCCAGCGCGCGGGATACCAGCGTGCCTGTGGCGACGAGCGCGACGTCATTGCCGTCGCCGGTGACATCGATCTTGCCGAAGGTGAAAGCAACATCGCGATCAGCCGGGGTGACGGACGGCACCTTGTGGCGACCAACACGCATGTAGATCGGGCGGCCTGAGGCGACGGCCCAGTCCATGGCGGCCTTGGTCTGCTCCGGGTCGGCAGGCACGAGGACGTCGAGATTGTCGATCGCCCGCATCCAGCTCAAATCCTCGATCGAGTGGTGGGTCGGGCCGAGTTCGCCATAAGCCATGCCGGGGCTCATGGCGCAGAGCACGATACCGTAATTCGAATAGGCAACGTCGGCCTTGACCTGTTCGGTGGCGCGGCCTGACAGGAACGGGCCTGCGGCGCAAACGAACGGAATGAAACCGCCATTGGCGAGACCGGCGGCGACGCCGACCATGTTCTGTTCGGCAATGCCGACATTGATCAGACGATCCGGGAAACGGTCACGGAAGGCATTGAGATTGCTGGAACCGACCGAGTCATTGCAGACGGCAACGATGCGGGGATCGGCCTCGGCGAGAGCGATCAGCTTTTCGGAAAAAGCGACGCGGCAATCGAAGGTTTCGTTGGACACACTGCTATGGGCGTTCATCAGGCAAGTTCCTTCAATGCGAGTTCGACCTGCTCCTTGGACGGCACCTTGTGATGCCATTCGACACGGTCCTCGATGAACGAGACACCCTTGCCCTTGAGCGTGTTGGCGATCACCACCAGCGGCTTGCCATCGCGGTTCTGGGTGAAGGCCTTCAGCAGCGCTGCGGTATCATTGCCATCGATATCGGCAACTTCCCAGCCGAACGACGCCCATTTGTCGCCGAGCGGATCGAGCGAGGCGGTGTCTTCGGTGCGCGCGCCCTGCTGCAGGCGGTTGCGGTCGACGATGACGACCAGATTGTCGAGCTTGCGGTGAGCAGCGGTCATGGCGGCTTCCCAGTTGGAGCCTTCCTGCAATTCGCCATCACCGGTGAAAACGAAAGTCTGCCAGTTCTTGCCCGACAGTTTTGACGCGACGGCCGAGCCGACAGCAATCGGCAGGCCGTGGCCAAGCGGGCCGGTATTGGCCTCGACGCCCTTCACCTTCAGACGGTTGGGGTGACCGTTGAGCTTCGAAAGCGGCTTCATGTAGGTTTCGAGGTCGGCGATCGGGAAAAAGCCGCGCAGTGCCAGAACCGAATAAAGCGCCGCAGCACAGTGGCCCTTTGAAAGAATGAGGCGGTCGCGGCCCGGATCGTCAGCCGTTTCCGGCGAGATGTTGAGAACACCGAAGGCAGCCGTCACCAGAGCATCGGTCACCGACAGGTCACCGCCGATATGACCGGCGCGGGCAATGTCGATCATCTGCACGATGAGGCGGCGGACCTGCTTGGCCACGAGCTTGAGCTGTTCGGCGCGCTCGCCTTCCGGCAGGTCGCGGATCGCCGCAACGTCGAGCGGCTTGTTGTCTGGCCAGACTGAGATGGTCACGGCGTCTCCTCCTGTTTTCTTAAGCGTGAATAATTATTCATGCTTGATTTAATATTCATGATACGGCAGGATTGATCCATGTCAAGCGTGGTTCTGAAAATTCTAAAACGGTCGGGATCGGGAAGCTGGTGCTACGCGATGCTTCCGCGCATGGCTGAAAATCTGCAGTTGCAGCCGGCAATCGCGCGCCGCGCATTCCAATGGCGGCGTTTATTTCCTATGCCTCGGACACGCGTCGGACGGCCCGCTGAGGTTGAGTCTCACGCATTCGAGACAGGAGCCAGCCAGCCATGAGCCGCACCAATGAACTGCGCATGATTACGCGCGTCGCCCAGATGTATCACCTGGAAGGGTTGAAGCAGAGCGACATATCCGAGCTGCTGCGGATATCGCAGGCATCCGTCTCCCGGCTTCTGAAACGCGCCGAGACCGAGGGCATCGTGCGCGTTTCGATCGTCGCCCCCAGCGGCACCTATCCCGATCTCGAATCCGCCATCCGCGAAAAATTCGGCATCAGCGAAGTGATCGTCGCCGATTGCCGCGAGGATAATGACGACGCGGTGTTTTCCGCCATCGGCATCGCTGCCGCCCACCTGCTCGAACAGACGCTGGAAGATGGCGATGTCATCGGCGTCTCCAGCTGGAGCGCGACGCTGCAGCAGATGCTGGACAATATTCACCCGATCAAGCGGGTACGGGCCGAGCGCGTGATCCAGTTGCTCGGCGGCATCGGCGTGCCGAGTGCGCAGATCCACGCAACGCAGCTGACGACGCGACTGGCGCATCTGATCAACGGCGAACCGCAGCTTCTGCCCGCCCCTTGCGTCACCGGATCACCGGAATCGAAACAGATTCTTGTCTCCGATCCACAGGTGAAGGCGACCGTCGACCAGTTCAAGCGCGTCACCACTGCCTTTGTCGGCATCGGCGCCATGTCGCCGTCGCAGAACCTGATCTATTCCGGCAACACCTTTACCCCCTCCGAACTGGAGGAACTGGCCCGCCGTGGCGCTGTCGGTGACATCTGTCTGCGGTTCTACACCGCCGATGGCGAACCCTTGGCGGGCGAAATCTATGAACGCGTCGTCGGCATGACTCTGGAGGAGTTGCAGGCCGTTCCGCGCGTGATCGGCACGGCCGGCGGACAGCGCAAGACGGCGGCGATCGCCGGCGCGCTGCGCGGCAAGCTGATCGACGTTCTCATCACCGACCGCTTCACGGCGGAACGGTTGAGCGAATTCACCTAGAAGCAAACCATTTAAGGGAGGTCCCATGTCACGCTTCACCAACAAGACCGTCGTCATCACCGGCGCAAGCCGCGGTATCGGTGCGGCCATCGCCAGGCGTTTTGCCCGCGAAGGCGCCAATCTCGTCGTTTCCGCCAACGAGGATTCGGTGCATGCCGTCGCGGAAGCGATCAGGACCGATGGCGGCAAAGCGATCTCCTTTGTCGGCGACGTGACGGACAAGGCAAGCGTGGTGGCGCTTTATGACGCGGCCGAGAAGGAATTCGGCGCGGTCGACGTATCGATCCAGAATGCCGGCGTCATCACCATCGCCAAGATCGAGGACATGACCGAAAACGAATGGGACAAGGTCATGGCCGTCAACACCAAGGGCGTGTTCCTGTGCGCCCAGGAAGCCATTGCCCGCATGCGCAAGCATGGCAAGGGTGGCCGCATCATCAACACCGCCTCCGGCCAGGCACGCGACGGTTTTATCTACACACCGCATTACGCGGCATCCAAAATGGGCGTGGTCGGCATCACCCAGAGCCTTGCCAAGGAAGTCGCGATCGACAACATCACCGTCAACGCCTTTTGCCCCGGCATCATCGAGACCGACATGTGGGCCTATAATGATGAAGTCTGGGGCAAGCTGCTCGGCAACTATGCACCGGGCGAGTTGATGAAGGAATGGGTTGAAGGAATCCCGATGAAACGCGCCGGTTCGGGCGAAGATGTCGCCGGTCTCGTAACCTTCCTTGCCAGCGACGATGCCGCTTACATCACCGGCCAGACGATCAATGTCGATGGCGGGCTGATCATGTCCTGACGCTATTTCGAACGGTCCGTTCACCCGGACGGGCCGTTCGAATACGCAAAATGCGAGGTTATGCCCTTGCAATTTGCTAGATTAAGAACTTATGTTTGGAATGTTCTCAGGGCGGGGTGCAATTCCCCACCGGCGGTATCGGAAGCAATTCCGGAGCCCGCGAGCGCCTTCAAGCAATTGAAGGGTCAGCAGATCCGGTGAGATGCCGGAGCCGACGGTATAGTCCGGATGGAAGAGGACAACGCGAAAGACGCCCTTTGCGGGGTGTATGACGCTTGTTCGCCCAAGGGATGTTTGTGCCCGTTTTACTCAAAAAACGGTCGCGAGTTGGATGTCGGTTCGCCGGCATAACCCTTGAAAGGCTTGAAAATGACTATTTCGAAAATTGAAGATGCGATCGAAGCCATTCGCCGTGGTGAAATCGTGGTTGTCGTCGACAACGAGGATCGTGAAAACGAGGGTGACCTTGTGATCGCGGCCGATGCAGCGGATCCAAAAGACATCGCCTTCATGATGAACCATGCCCGCGGCCTGATCTGCGTGGCCATGGAAGGCGAACGTCTCGATGAGCTCGACATTCCGCTGATGGTGGCGCGCAACACCGAGTCGCTGAAGACCGCTTTCACGGTTTCGGTCGACTACATTCCCGGCACCACGACCGGCATTTCCGCCGCCGACCGCTCCGCAACCGTGCGTGCGCTGGCAGCAGGTGACGCCAAGCCGGACGATTTTGCCCGCCCCGGCCATATCTTTCCGCTACGCGCCCACCCGGAAGGCGTTCGCGGTCGTCCGGGCCACACGGAAGCTGCCGTTGAACTGGCGCGTCTTGCCGGCCGCGCCCCTGCCGGCGTGATCTGCGAAGTTGCCAATGACGACGGCACCATGTCGCGCCTGCCGCAGCTGGAAGTTTTTGCTGAAAAGCACGGGCTTCTGGTGGTCACCATCGAAGACATGATCACCTACCTCAACACGACCGCGAAGGTCGACGTTGCCGCCTGATCATCTGCTGGTTTGAAACAAACGCACGGTCATCCGACGAATTCGGTGATCGTGCGTTTCAGTTCCGCAATAAAACCGTGCAGCAACCGCGAACGTGGCACGCCCTTGCGGGTGATCAGAACCGCCGAAACCTCACAGGGCGGTTGAAACGGCAATTGCACCAGACTGTTTGAGAGCTGGTGTGCCGCGCTGTACGGATCGACCACGGCAACACCGATGCCCGACCCGGCCAGCACCGCGGCCGTCGCGCAATAGCGCACCTCCACGCGTGGCATATAACTCTTCTCATCCCGCACGAAGGCATCGCGCAGCATCTGGCCCATGCGCGATTCCGCTTCCAGACCGATAAAACCGTGTTCGCTCAGGTCACCGACAGTGATTTCACCCCGACGCGCCATGGCATGCGCCTTGGGAACGACCGCAACCATATGCGTGCGGGCCAGCACTTCGATATTGACGGACGGGTGACGTTCCAGCGCCAGTCCCAGGCCGATATCGGCGGCCCCGCTCTGGACCGCATCGACCACATGTTCGAGTCGCCGGACATCATAGGCGACGGAGACATCCGGCCGATCCTTCAGGAAACGCGCAAGAGCTGTCGGCCCGATCGTATTGCCGAGCGGCGGCGTCGACATCACCCGCAGGCGGCCGGATGTGCCATGCCGGATGGAACGGGCGCGTGCCGAAAAATTGCGCAGCATGCTGAAGACGGGCCGCACGTCCTCGAACAGAAGCAGGGCTTCTTCGGTCGGCTCCAGCCGACGGTGCAGCCGCTCGAACAGGGTCACTCCAAGCTGGGTTTCCAGCTGGCGGATGCCGTTCGACACCGCCGGCTGCGAAATGCCGAGCTGTTCAGCCGCTTCCACCGTCGTCTCGCAGCGCATCATCGCCCCAAAGATTTCGAGGAGGCGCAGGGAGATTTCAGGCTTCTGTTCGGGTTCGCTCATGGTGTTCGCGATAACAGCCCGCCGAGTGCCATGGCAACGGCTGCCTGCGTCGGGTCGATGACGCGGATGCCGAGTTCATCTTCCAGCCGCTGACGATGGCCGGACATGCCGGCGCAACCGAGCACCACCGCCCCTGCCCTCATCTGCCTCAGTTTCGTTCCGGCCTTCAGAAGCGCCGCGTAACTTTCCTCGCCATGACCGCTATCGGCCACGCTGATCGAACCTTCCAGCGCCACTTCACCGGCCAGACGGCCATCGACACCAAGCCGGCGCAGATTGCGCAAATGCCGAGGGATGGAACCCTCGGCGACGGCGATGACACCGAACAGGTCGGCGAGCGCGAGCGCGCTCAGCACACCGGCATCCTGAATACCGTAGACAGGTTTCGTGGTGATCGACCGGGCCAGATCGAGGCCTGGCTGCGAATAACAGGCCAGCACATAGGCCGACGCATCCGGTCGGCTTTCGATGAGGTCTGCGGTGTTGAGCGCCGCCTCATCGACATGGCGCTGGGTGACGACACCGGGCGGGCCGTGTTCGATCGTCACGCATTCGATCACCGGGCCACCGGGAAACTGCATGCCGGCAACCGCCTCGCGCAGACCTTCGGTGACGTTTTCCGAACTGTTGGGATTGATGACAAGGATGGGGCCAAAAGCGCTCATGGGTTTGCTCATGGGGCAATCTCCGCGCCAAAATTCTGCGCCGGGTCGAATTCCTTGGCGCGGTAACCGGGTTTACCGGTGAGATCGACCGGCTTGCGGGCGACGAAACGACCGCGGCCACGCTGCGCCTTCAGTTCACCATTCTCGACGATGACATCGCCGCGGTTCATGGTGAGAACCGGCCAGCCCTGTATCTCCATGCCTTCGAACGGCGTGTAATCCATGTTGTCGTGCTGGTCGGCCAGTGTCGCGGTGCGACGAGCCTCCGGGTCCCAGATGGCGATATCGGCATCGAAACCGGGGGCGATCGTGCCCTTTTTCGCCATGCCAAAAGTTTTGGCCGCATTGGTGCTGGAGAGTGCCACGAACTGTTGTAGCGTGATGCGGCCTTTGCCGACGCCCTCGGAGAACAGATAGGGCAGCCGCATGGCGATGCCGGGCATGCCATTGGCGATCTTTGGATAAGGGGCATCCACGCCATTGGCGAACTTGCCGCTGGCATCAAAACGGTAAGGCGCATGATCCGACGACACGCTTTCGAACGTGCCGGACTGCACATGCCGCCACAAAGCCCCCTGCGTTGCCGCATCGCGCACCGGCGGCGAGCAGATAAACTTTGCGCCTTCCATACCCGGCCGGTCGAGATCGTTGCGGGTCAGCGCCAGATATTGCGGGCAGGTTTCGGCAAACAGTTTTGTGCCGGCGAGCTTTTCCCGCTGCACGATGGCGGCACCACCCGCCGTCGAGACATGCACGATGAACAGCGCCGCATCGACCAGCTTGGCAAGCGAAACGGCACGGTTGATCGCCTCTTCCTCCGCCAGTTCCGGGCGGCTGACCGCATGGTATTTCGGCGCCGTCAGGCCGGCTGCGGCAAAACGCTTGTTCATCCATTTGACCATGTCGTTGTTTTCGGCATGGACCATGGTGAGCGCGCCATGGGTTTTAGCGACCGTCAGGATATCGAGCATGCCGCCATCGCCGATATTCATCAGGTCATAGGTCATGAACACCTTGAACGAGGTGATGCCGCGCGCAAACACGCCCGGCAGCTCCTCGAGCACGGAAACCGAGGGATCCGAGATGATCAGGTGGTAGGAATAGTCGAGCACCGAATTGGGTGCCGCACGCCCGTCATAGGTGGAGATCACGTCGGCGATCGACTGCCCGCGATGCTGGGCGGCAAACGGGATGAACGAGGAATTGCCGCCGAAGGCGGCAGAGACCGAACCCGAATAATAGTCGTCGGCGGTCATCAGGCCGGTCGAGCTTTCCTGGGCGATATGCGCATGCGCTTCGATACCGCCCGGCATGACCAGCTTGCCGCCCGCATCGATACGGCGCGCGCCACCGGTGATCTTTTCCGCGATCGCGGCGATCCGGCCATCGGTGATGCCGATATCGGCGTCGAACACATCCGATGCGGTGACAACGCGGCCACCATGGATGACGGTATCGAATTCGCTCATGGCATTCTCCTTACACTTCGACGATCACACCGGTCTGCGAGGTGATACGCCCATAGTGTTCGATACGACGATGGCGCTCGAAATCGAAGATCGTCTTTTTGCCAAAGGCGCATTTTTCGAAATCGCATTCGGCGATGATCAACTCGTCCTCTTCGGTCACGGCGCGCGCCAGAACGAAACCGTCCGGATCGACGATGATCGAGCCGCCCATCAGCGGATGGCCATCCTCGTTGCCGGCCTTGGCGATGCCGACCACATAGGTCGAGTTCTGATAGGCACCGGCCTGCAGCGACAGGTCGGAATGGAACAGACGTTTTTCCAGCCCCTCGGCATTCATCTGGCTGTTCACCGACGGCGTATTGTAACCGATCGTCACCAGTTCCACGCCCTGCAACCCCAGCACGCGAAACGTTTCCGGCCAGCGGCGGTCGTTGCAGATGGCCATGCCCATGATGACGCCTTCGTTGCGCCAGACATTAAAGCCGAGATCGCCCGGTTCGAAATAGCGCTTTTCCAGATGCTGGAAGGCCCGTTCGGTATCGTATTCGGAATGGCCGGGCAGATGCACCTTGCGGTATTTACCGACGATATTGGCCTGGCGGTCGGTGACGATGGACGTGTTGTAATAATGGCCGTCCGGCGTCTTTTCGGCGTAACCGAAGGTGATGGCGATGTTGAGTGCGCGGGCGCGGTCGAACAGCGGCTGGGTGGCGGCGTTCGGCATTTCCGTTTCGAACCAGAAATCGATCTCCGCCTGATCTTCCATATACCAGCGCGGGAAGAAGGTGGTGAGCGCCAGTTCGGGATAGACGACCATGTCGGCGCCCTTGGACGCGGCCTCGTCGAGCAGCACGATCATGCGCGCAACGACGCTTTCGCGGCTCTCAGCCTTCTGGATGGCGCCGAGCTGGGCGCCTGCGATTTTCATGACGGTCATGGCAAAAATCCTTTCGAGACGATCAGGCGGCGAGACGCCGCTGGAAATGGCTGACGAGGCGCACCAGCGGCCACAACAGCACAAGATAAAACAGCGCCGCCAGCACCAGCGGCGAGGCATTATAGGTGACGGAACGGGCCATATCGGCGCTGTAAAGCAGTTCCGACAGCGAGATGACCGAGGCAAGCGAGGTGAGCTTGACCACCTCCACGGTGTTTGACAGCAGGTCAGGCAGGACATTGCGCACCGCCTGCGGCAACACGACATGGATCAGCGACTGGGTGCGGCTGAGGCCGGTCGACGCGGCCGCCTCCCACTGCCCCTTGGCAACCGAGATCAAACCGGCGCGATAAACCTCCGCATAATAGGAGGAATTGTTGAGCAGGAAGGCGATGACGACGGCGGTGAACGGCGACACCTTGATTCCGGCAAACGGCAGGCCGGAATAGATAAAGATCAGCAACACCAACGGCGGCAGCGCGCGAAAGACATCCGTATAGACGATGGTCGGCCAGCGCACCCAGCGGCGCGGTGAGAGGTTTCCAAGCGCCACGAAAAGACCGCCGACAAGACCAAGCAGGATGACCGCGACGCACAGCTGCAGCGTCATCCACGCGCCTTTCAGCAGCAGCGGAAATGCCTTCTGCATGATGGCGAGGTTGAAGAACTGGTCGAGGAAAATGTCCATGTCCGGCTCCTATCGCTTTTTCCAGGCGGTGCGGTTTTCCAGCCAGCGGGCAAACACCACCATCGGCATGAAGATCGCCAGATAGGCGATGACCGATAGGGTGAGCGGCGTGGCGCTGCCGGAAAAGCTCTGCGCCGTGGTGGAGGCGGAGAGGATCTCGACCACACCGATGGCCGAGCCGAGCGCCGTCATCTTGGTGATGGCCAGCACGCGGTTGACGAGCGGCGGCATGGCGAGCCGGACCGCCTGCGGCAGCGCCACATAAACCAGCGTGCGGGTAAAACCGAGCCCGGTGGCGATGCCGGCCTCCCACTGGCCCTTTTCCACCGAGGAAAAACCTGCCCAGAAAATCTCCTCGGCAAAGGCGGCGAGCGTCAAGGAAAGCACGATGAACAGTACCATCGAACCGGACAGGCGGATGCCGATCGACGGAAAGCCGAAATAGAGGATGAGGATCAACACCAGCGGCGGCAGGGCGCGAAAAATATCGGCGTAGCAGATGATAAAGAAATTCGGGATCTTGCGGCGATAGGCGCGCAGGCAGGCCAGCCCGAGACCGAGCGCGATACCGGCAACGATGACGGCGGCGGCAATGACCAGCGTCACGCCCATGCCGGCGATGACATCAGGCGCGTATTTCGCCATCACCACCGGATTGAAGAAGGTTTCGAGAAAACGATCCATGCCGTCTCAGCCCGAAACGCGCGACAGGAAGGCGCGGGTGCGATCCGCCTTGGGCGAACCAAAGATTTCGTCGGGCGTGCCCTCCTCGACGATGACGCCACCATCCATGAACACGACCCGATCCGCCGTCTCGCGGGCAAAGGCCATTTCGTGGCTGACGACAAGCATCGTCATGCCCTTGGCCTTGAGGTCCTTCATCACCTTGAGGACGGAGCCGACCAGTTCGGGATCGAGCGCGGAGGTGGGTTCGTCGAACAGCATGACTTTTGGATCGAGCGCGAGTGCGCGGGCGATCGCCACGCGCTGCTGCTGGCCGCCCGACAGTTCCGCCGGATAGGCATCCGCCTTATGGGCAAGGCCGACCCGTTCGAGCATGTCCATGGCGCGCGCGTCGGCTTCCACCTTGCTGCGTTTCAGCGCCTTGCGCTGCGCCAGTGTGACGTTTTTCAGCACACTCATATGCGGATAGAGGTGAAACCCCTGAAACACCATGCCGACCTGCAGGCGCATGCGCGCGAGGTCGCTGCTGGTGCCACCCATGATATTGCGGCCATCGAGGATGATGTCGCCGGATGTCGGTTCCTCGAGCCGGTTGCAACAGCGCAGCATCGTGCTTTTGCCGGAACCGGATGGACCGATGACGAAGACGAGTTCGCCTTCGGCGACCTTGAGATCGATCTGCTTGAGGATGGTGTTGGCACCGAAACGCTTTTCGAGCGCGGCGATTTCCAGCATCGGGCGATTGGCCATGCGGCTACTCCGTCGGGCAATGGCGGACAGGCGGGCGGGAGGCGCCCGCCTGTCCGCGACGCGCGTTACTTCAGGTTATCGCAGGATGCCTTGTGGTCATCCTCGACATAACCGTCGAAGCCCGGCGTGCCAAAACCCTTGGTGGGCGTTACGATGGTAGTGCCGGCAACCGGGACGACGCCGAACCATTTTTCCGAGAGTTTTGCCATCGAGCCATCGAGCTTCAGGCATTCCATCGCCTTCTCGACGAGATCGCGATTGGCTTCATCACCCTTGCGGAACGGAAAAGCCCAGACCATGCCGGTGGCATATTCATAGGACAGTTTCAGGCGCGCGTTCTGCTTGACTGCCCAGGCGGCTACCGTGTTGCCGGCAAGGTTCGCATCGGCACGGCCAGCCATGACGGCGGCGACGGCATCCGAATTGGTGCCGTAGCTTTCAACCTTCCAGCCGAACTCCTTTTCCTTCTCGCGCAGAAAGCTGTCATAGGCGGAGCCCTTGTTGACGGCGATCGTCTTGCCCTTGAAGTCTTCCAGCGACTTGAAGTCCGGCGCATTGGCCGGAACCACGAAGCTGAAATTGGTATCCATAAAACCTTCGGTGAAGAGAAGGCTGGCGGAACGCTCCTTGTTGACCGTTACCGGAGCGGCAAGAAAGTCATAAGTGCTGGCCTGCAGGGCCGGTATAAGGCTGGAAAACTGCGCGCTGGTCAGTTCCACCTTCTTGCCGAGACGGTCGCCGATGAGATTGATCAGATCGACATTGAAGCCTTCAATCTTGCCGTCGAGCGTCGGCATGGCATGCGGGGCAAACGTGCCGTCGATCGCGGTCTTGATCGTATCGCCGATCGCGAAGGCCGGGCTGGAGAGGATAGAACTACAGGCAATAAGGGTCGTTAGGCCGGCAAGACCGGCCTTGATCATGGGGTTCATCGATGTTCTCCTACTGGCGGTTCCGGGCCTTTTGCGACCCTGTTATCCGAGCAGTGTTCCACCGCGATTGCCGCACCGCAATATAATAAATGATAATAATCGGATTAGAATTATACGATTTCCAAATACGAACTTCCGCTGACGGTGGAATTGGAAAAAGTGCGGCCGCGCTTTGTCAGCGCGGCCGCAAATTCGCAAGTCTATGGGTGGGTTTTACCCTCAGATGGCGGCGCGCTTGTCGTGTTTCGCGACGCGCGACAGAAGGTAATCCACTTCGGCGCGGGCGGCGGGCGTCAGCATCTGCGCCGGCTTGCGCTGCGCGTCCGAAGCGATGACACCACGGCGCTTGAGAACATGCTTGCGCACGGCAAGGCCAACACCGAGCTGCTGCTCATACCGGATCAGCGGCAGGTGGGCATCGAACAGGTCATGCGCCTCGTCGCGCTTGCCTTCAGCAAACAGCGAGACCAGTTCGGTCAGCATATCGGGGAAACCGTAACCGGTCATGGCGCCGTCCGCGCCGCGCTCCGGTTCGAAATCCATGAACATGCCGCCATTGCCGCAGAGGATGGAGAACGGCCGCAATTCGCCCGATTTCTGCATGGCGCGCAGTTTGGAGATCTTTTCCAGACCCGGCCAGTCTTCGTGCTTCAGCATTAGGCAGGAGGGATGGTTGCTGATGACCTTTGCGATGACGCCGGGCGAGATGACGACACTCAGCGTCAGCGGATAATCCTGCAGTACCCACGGCACGTCGTCGCCGATGGCTTCGACGGCGCCGGCAAAATAATTGATGATCTGGTCGTCCGTGCGAAGCGCCGGTGTCGGCGCGATCATGACGCCTGCCGCGCCCATATCCATCGAGGTGCGGGCAAGCGATTTCATGCCGGCAAAACCGGGGGCGGAGACACCGACGATGACCGGCACCTTGGCGCGCGCAATGACGCGCTTGATGATCGCCCGGCTTTCCTCCGGCTCCAGTTTCGGCGCCTCGCCCATGATACCGAGGATGGTGATGCCGGTGCAGCCGCTGTCCTGATAGAAGTCGGTGAGGCTGTCGACGGAGTTGAAGTCAATCGCCCCGTCCTCAAGGAATGGGGTTGCGGCAATCGCGTAGACGCCCTTGGATTCGACGCTGAATGTCATGCTGGTTCTCTCAACAGTTGGCAGGCCGGCGACGGGAGACCGACTCCCTGCGCACGCCGGCGATTAGACGTTGGCTTGCAGGCCGCCGTCAATACGGATGACCGGGTGTTCAGCAGCGATAGAGTTCGACCGGCAGATCGCTGAACACTTCGGGTGCGCCATCAGTGATGGCAAAGGTCTGGCCGACACCGGCCGTCAGACCGGTTTCCGCATCCGGGATCATGATGTGGACGAAAAACACCATGCCCGGCGTCATGATCAGCGGATTGCCGGAATAGATCATCGGCGGCACATCCATCCATGTGGGCTTGAAGGTGCAGCCGAGCGCATAACCGCAGGCGGCATAACGTGCCTTGGCAAAACCGGCACCATCCAGCACACGGCGATGGATATCGTCGAGCGTGCCGAGCGGCACCCCTGCCCTTGCTGCATCCTTGATCTGGTCAAGCGCGTCCTTGGCGACATTCAGCATGTCGATCTGGCGTAGATCGGGTTTGCCCGTCACCAGCGTGTGTTCGACGACGACATGATAACGGCAATGCGAACCGGCGAGTTCGACAAGGATCTGGTCCTGCTCCTCGATCAGGCGCGGGCCACCGATGCCGCGACCGTAAAGCGCGCGCGATCCCGAATTGACGAGCGGGCCGCCGGACGGGATATCGCCGCCGCCCGCGAGCATCGAGGTCAAGGCAGCACCGCTCAGGACAGTATCGGGAATGCCGGGCCGGGTGACATCGATCGCCGCCTTTACGGCGGCATCGGCAAGCTTGCCAGCCATGCGTACATGCTGCAGTTCTGCCGCCGATTTCACCAGCCGGCCGGTGCGCACGATATCGGATGCGTCTTCGGTGACGCAAAAACCGTCCAGCGCCTTGTCGACCATGCGGGCATTGGCGCCGGTCAGGCCATAAGTGGCATATTCGACGCCGACCTTTTTGCCCTTCAGACCCTTCTCCGCCATGATGGCACGCAGGTCCTCAGCCGGGTTGGCATCCTCGGCATTCAGCCAGACGCGAACATCATCGTAAAGCGAGGCGACATTGGCCTGCCGCAGATCCGGTGTGCGGGTGAGCATCACGGTCTTGCTATCGTCATCGGCCAGAACAAGGCCGACCTGGAAGAAGACATAACCGGCGGTATCGTAACTCGTCAGCCAGTAATGGCTTTCCTGCGCGAACACGACGAGCGCATCCAGCCCGCGTTCCCTCATGCGGCGGCGGGTGGCGGCCAAACGGCCGGCAAATTCCGCCTGCTTGAATTTCAGGAGAACCTTGCGGCCATCCGGCGTCATGCCGGCAAATTCCTGGGGAACATACATCGTCATGCGACCTCGCAGATGTCGGTCATGGTAATGAGATAGATGCGGATCATGTCGAGGTAATCGACGATATCGACACGTTCGTCAGGCATGGTGTTGTAGCGGCCGCCCGGCCCGCAGACGACACCTTCCATGCCGCCTTCGGCCCAGAGATGACCGGCATCGGTGCCGAAATAGGCCGGCGGGGCGATGGCACCGGTCGGCTGTTTTTCGCCGCGCACCGCCTCGTAGGCGGCATTGATCGCCGTGACGATGCGAGCGTTCTTGTCGACCGCGAAGGCCGGCATGGTCGGCTGATCATCTTTCGTTTCGGCAGACACCTTTGCCTTCAGGCCCGGATGACGCGCGCAAAGCCCATCGAGCACCTTCTGGATATCGGCAAGCGCGTTTTCTCTGGCCTGGCCCGGCCCATACCGGCCCGAACCCTTCAGCCGCACGAAATCCGCCACCTGCGGCGGGCGCCATTCATGCAGATCGCGGCCAAGCGCACCGTGCATGACGCCAACATGCACGCGATTGACCGATTTGTGCTCCTCGGTCGGCGCATCCGAAAACGTCATGTCGCTGAGTTCGGGGATCAGCTCGCAGGCGGCGCGGATGGCATCGACGGCCGCCTCGCGCTTGGAGAGATGGCGGGTGACGCCCTCGATCTCGATGATTAAGGTGAAGGCCGCTGCATGCATGGTGATGGCCTGCAGGTCGGACGGTTCCGAGTTGATGAAATAGTCGGCGCGGGTGCCGGCGCGTACCGCCTGCAGCGTGCCGATACCGCCCTGCAATTCACCGATCACATAGGTGAGGATGACATCGCCCTTCAAGCGGATGCCGTTGTCGATCAGCGTCTTGACGGCGCAAAGCGAGGAAGCATCGCCGGCCTTCATGTTGGAGACGCCGATGCCGTAGATGAAATCATCATCGACAACACCACCCCAGGGATCGACGGTCCAGCCTTCGGTGGCCGGATTGGTATCGAGATGGCCATTGAACAACAGGCTCTTGCCACCGCCGGTGCCGCGCCAGATGCCGATCGCATTCACACGATCGCCAACCACCGGCTGGAGTTCGACTTCCAGCCCCATGGCGCGCATGATATCGGCCATGTGTTCGGCCAGCACGCGCTCGCCGGGCGTTTCCGAATAGCTCTTGTGCCGCACCATGTCGGCGAGAATGTCGAGGCAGGCCTTTTGGTCGATCCGGCCGGCGAGTTCCACGGCATTTGTCATCGGGCACTTCCTTCCATCATATCTTGCGACTGCTCGGCAGCGGCGTGAACCGGAACGGCGTCCAGCAGGGCCTTGGTATAGGGATCACGATCATCCGAACGGGCATCCGGACCATCGAAGAAATCGACCAGCGCACCGTGATGCATGACGGCGATGCGATGCGCGAGCTGGCGGATGAGGTTGAGATCGTGGGTGATGAAGACGCAGGCCGTGCCGGTATCCTTCTGCAGCTTGACCAGAAGCTCGGCCACCGCCGCCTGAACCGACACATCGAGCGCCGCCGTCACCTCGTCGCAGATGACGAGATCCGGTTCGGCGGCAAAGGCGCGGGCAATCGCCACACGCTGCTTTTCACCGCCGGAAAGCTGATGCGGGTGACGTTTGGCATAATCGGCAGGCAGGCGCACCATTTCCAGCAGATCGGCGACCCGTGCCGCGACCTTGTCGGCCGGTACGATGCCATAGAGCTTTAGCGGCCGACCGATGATGGTGCCGATCGTCTGGCGCGGATTGAGCGAGGCATCCGGGTGCTGGAAGACCAGCTGCACCCGGCGGCGATAGGCGCGGTCGATATCCTTGCGGCTGGCAAAGGTCTTGCCATCGAACTGAAGCTTGCCGTCAAATTCCTGAAGGCCTGCCAGCACCTTGGCGATGGTCGATTTGCCGGAGCCGCTTTCGCCCACGACACCGAGCAACTCGCCCTTGCGGACGTCCATGCTGACGTTTTTCGCACCCCAGAAACCGGCCTTTTCGGCTTCCTTCGGCTGAAAAATTTTCTGCAGCATGGTCGGGGCATTGTAATGCACGCCGATCGTCTCGAGGCTGATCAGCGGTTCCGGATTGACCGGCGCGTCGATGCCGATCCAGCGGTCGGGATTGGGCACGGCGCCGATCAGCTGGCGAGTATAATCGGCCTTGGGGCGACGGAACACATCGTCCACCTTGCCGCTTTCGACGATGACCCCCTTGTGCAGGACCGAGACCTCATCGACCACGCGCGACACCAGCCCGAGATCATGGGAGATGTAGAGCGCCGAGACATTGGTTTCCTCGCGCAACTGGTTGAACAGATCGAGGATCTGGCGGGCGGTCAAAATATCGAGCGCTGTGGTCGGCTCATCGAAAATGATCAGTTCCGGTTCGCAGGCAAAGGCCGTGGCGATGACCACGCGCTGCTTTTCGCCGCCCGATGCCTCATGCGGATAACGCTGCAGCATGTCCTTTGGGTGGGTGATGCCGGTGCGGGCAAGGGCTGCTTCGGCCTCCTGCATGGCCTCGACCTTGGTAAGACCACGATGCCGCATCAGCACCTCGGCAATCTGTTCGCCGAGACGGATGGTCGGATTGAGCGATGTCGATGGGTCCTGAAACACCATGGCCATGCGACGGCCGCGGATATCCAGCATCTGGCGTGGCGTATAGTCGAGGATTTCCTCGCCGGCGAGACGGATCGCACCCGCCGTTTCCACCGCGTTCGGCGGCAGATAACGCATGATCGACCAGGCCATCGACGATTTGCCGGAACCGGATTCGCCGACGAGACCGACCGTCTGTCCCTTGGCGATGGTGAGATCGATATTTTTCAGCGCCGAGACGATGCCATCCGCTGTGCGATAGGACAGCGAATAGTTACGGATCGCCAGCGCGGCTTTGGTGGTTTCGGTCACGGCCGGAGTGAGCGGGGAGGTCAATGGCTTCTCCGGGGATCGAGGGCATCGCGCAGGGCATCGCCGAACAGGTTGAAACCGAGCGCCGCCATGGCGATCGACAGGCCGGGAATGGCCACGCACCAGGGATTGCGGAACATGAACTGCCGCGCTTCGGCGACCATCAGCCCCCATTCGGTGCTGGGCGGCTGGGCGCCGAGGCCAAGGAAGCCGAGCGTTGCGCCGATCATGATGGCGAAGGACACGCGGATGGTGGCCTCGACGACGATCGGGCTCAGCGCATTGGGAAGCACTTCGCAGCCGACGATGTAAAAGCCGCTTTCGCCGCGGGCGATGGCGGCGCGGACATAATCGCGGGTACGTACAGAGAGGACGGCGCTGCGGGCGATACGCGCCATGCCGGGCGTGAACGCGACGGCGACGGCGAGAAGCGCATGCTCCATGCCGCCCCCCAGCATGGTGACGATCAGAAGCGTGAAGAGCAGATCCGGCACGGCCAGAAGACCATCGAGAATCCGCATGATGGTACTGTCGACCCAGCCACCGGACACGCCGGCAATCACGCCGATGACCGAACCGACACCGACGCCAAGCGCCGTTGCAAACACACCGAAGGCGACGGTCGAAGGCGCTCCATTGAGAACGCGAGAGAGGAGATCACGGCCGAACTGGTCGGTACCAAGCCAATGCGCGGCGGACGGCCCCTGCAGACGCGCGATCGGGTGAAAGGTCTGCGGATCGTAAGGGGCGAGCCACGGCCCGAAAAGGGCGGCGGTCAGCACGATCACCAGAAGGGTCGTGCCAACCACCGCAGTCGGGGAACTGAAGAAATCACGCATAACGAACCCTCGGATCGAGCATGGCGATGACGATGTCCGAGACGAGATTGGACAGCGCATAAACGGCGGCCAGAAGCAGCGTGACGGCCTGGATGACCGGAAGATCGCGGTTTTCCAGCGCATACATCAGCAGGCGACCAAGCCCCGGCCAGGCAAAGATTTCCTCGACGACGATGATGCCGCCGAGCAGGTAACCGATATCCAGCGAGATGACGGCCACGGCCGGCGCCAAAGAATTGGGCAGCGCATGGCGACGGATGACGCGGCGTTCGGTCAAACCCTTCAGGCGCGCGGCGCGGACGTAATCGGAGGACAGCACTTCGGCCATTTCCGAGCGGACCTGCCGGGAGATATGCGCGAGCAGAATGAGGCCGAGCGTGAATGCCGGAAGCGCCACGTGATAGGCAAAGCCCGACATGTTCTCCCAGGGCGCAACAAAACCGCCGGCCGGGAAAATTCCGGAATTCGGGGCAGCGAGAAACACCAGAAGCAGCGTCGCGGTAACGAATTCAGGCAAGGCCGTACCGAGATAGCTGAACAGGCCGATCGCCAGATCGACGGCGGTGCCGCGTTTGAGGGCGGCGAGCGCCCCCAAGGGGATGGCGATGACCGTGACCGCGACGAGCGCGGTCACGCCAAGCAGAGCCGAGTTGAGAAAGGCCTCGCCGACAACGTCGGACACCGGTAGGGACAGACGCAACGAGGTGCCCAGATCGCCGCGCAGGATGCCGGCGACCCAGTTGAAATATTGCATGTACCAGGGCTGATCGAGGTTCAATTGCCGCTCGAGTGCCGCAACCGCATCCGGGGTGGCATATTCCCCCAGGATCATGATGGCGGCATTGCCGGGTAGAACCGTCGTGATCGCAAAGACCGCGAAGGTGACGATGGCCAGCACCAGGAAGATGGCGAGCAATCGCCTGATCAGATAACCCCTGGTCATGGCATCAGGCCTTATTCAGCCAGACGTTTTCGACATAGTAGTAACGGGACAGCGGCGCGATCGTCCAATCTTCCGCGCCCTTGCCGTTTGCCGTCAGGATGTCCTCGTAGATCGGCACGATATAAGGCGTGTCCTTTAACTGCAGTTCCTGCGCCTTGGCATAAAGTTCGCGCCGCTTTTCCGTGTCCGTCGTCGAACGGGCATCTGATATCAGCGTATCGAACTCGGCGTTTTTCCAGGCCGTGTCCTCATAAGAAGCGTCGGAGGTCAGAAGCAGCTTGAACGTGGCATCCTCGGTGGCCTGCATGCCCCAATAACCCATGTAGAAGCTGCCCTTCATCCAGACATTGGCCAGATAGGTGTCGTGTGACATGGTCTCGACCTCGATGTCGAAACCTGCCGGCTTTGCCATTTCCTTCAGCGCAACCGCCACCTGGGCTCGGATCGCCGGACGGTTGGAAGCAACCAGCGTTACCTTGATGCCATCCGGATAACCGGCCTCAGTCAGCAGTTTCTTGGCGCCTTCCGGATCATAGGCGATCTCGGGCGTCTTGATGGCGTACTGGAATTCCGGCGAGACGAGGTTGTCGTAAGCGGGGCGGCCGAGGCCTTCGAGCACGATATCGACCAGCAGGCCACGATCGACCGACATGGCAAGCGCCTTGCGCACGCGCACGTCATCGAACGGTTTCTGGTCCTGACGCATGGTGACGTTGACGAAACGGCCGGACGGAATGCGCTTGGTGGTGATGCCGTTGGCAGCAGTGATACGCTCGAAATCCGCCTGCTGCACGGTGAGCATGATATCCATGGCGCCGTTGAGGAAATTGGCGCTTTCGGCGGCAAGATCCGGGAAGAGATGCATCTCGACGCCATCGAGATACGGCTTGCCCTTGATGAAATAGTTCTCGTTCTTGACGAGGCGCACCATGCGGGCGCTGTCGTAGGTTTCGAGCTTGAACGGGCCGGTGCCGTTGGCGGTCGTATCAAGCTTTTCGCGCGGACCGGAAAGGGCCGCCTTGGAAACGATGCGGGCATTGGCATGCGCCGTCGAGATCGGCAGGTCGGCAAACGGCGTCTTCAGATTGAAGCGCACGGTGGTGGCGTCGACAGCCTCGATCGTGTCGATCATGTTGAGAACCGAGCGGGCAGCCGCCGGCACATCCTTGTTCAGGATCGCCTGGAAGGTAGCGACCACATCGTCCGCCGTGCAGGGCGAACCGTCATGGAAGGTAACGCCCTTGCGCAGGAAATAGGTGAAGGTTTTTGCATCTTCACTGCCTTCCCAGCGCTCGGCAAGGTCGGCCATAGGCTTGTTGTCCGGGCCCATGCGGGTCAGGCCGGAATACAGCATATCCACCACCGGATATTCGGCCGGGCCGGAGCAGTTCAGCACATTCAGCGTCGCGATACGCGTCGAGTGGCTGATCTTCAGCGTACCGCCCGGCTTGGGCGTGGCAGACTGCGCAAAGCTGATGCCTGGAAGCATTGCCGTGGCGGCCATGCCCATTACCACCGTGCGGCGGGTAATCATAAAAGTCGTCATTTCGCCCTCTGTCGTTTGGTTTTGACATTCCGCCGGGCGCCTTTTCGTTTCTTGTTTTATGGCGCCGGCAATCGTTGAAATCCGTCAGGTGATGACGGTCAGATCCTCCGGCAGGGCGGTCAGCACTTCCGGTGCGCCTTCCGTCACCAGCAGCGTGTGGCCGACGCCCATGGCAAGGCCGGTATCGGCGTCGCCATTCATCACGTGATAGAAAAGCGTCATGCCGGGCCGGCATTCGGTCGGATTGCCGGAATAGATCATCGGCGGCACATCCATGCTGGTCGGCGCAAAGGTGCAACCGACCGAATAACCGGTGGCGCCGTAACGGGCACGCTTGTAGCCGCCCTTGTCGAGACCATCGGCATAGACATCGAAGATTTCGCCCAGCGTCGTGCCCGGGCGGGCGATCTCGGTCATTTTTCGCAAGGTCTCCATGCCGACGTCGTACATCTTGCGATGCGCATCGGAGACTTTTCCGAACAGGATGGTCCATTCGGTCTTCACGTTGTAACGGCGGTAAGCCACCGGATATTCAACGAGGATCTGATCCTGCGCTTCCAGCCGGCGCGGATCGGAAACACCACGGCCATAAACGGCGCGCGGGCCGGAATTGAACAGCGGCGCATTGGGCGGCATGTCGGCGCCCTGCCCGAGGATCGAGGTCAGGTAGACGGCCTTCAGGTCGCTATCGAGCGCACCGGGGCGAGCCGCCGCAATGACCGCCTCCAGCGACGTATCGAGAATGCGCGCCGCCTTGCGGGTGTATTCGATTTCGGCCGGCGACTTGACGACACGCAGCCAGCGGATCAGGTGACGATCGTCTTCAAGCGTGCACCAGTCTCCGATCGTCTGCTGGGTGCGATAGAGGTTCCAGCCGGTGAGGCCATGGGTGTTCAGCTCGATGGCAATCCTCTTGCCGCCAAGACCCAGCTCTTCGAGAATGACCTTCAGGTCGGCGGCCGGATTGGCATCCTCGGCATCCCACCAGATGCGGATATCCTCGATGACGCTGGTCTGGCGCGCCTGCACCAGATCCGGGCGGCGCGTCAGAAGGATCGGGGCGCGGCCATCGGTCGGCACAACAAGGCACTGGTAATAAACGAAGCCGCCGGTGTCGTAACCCGTCAGCCAGTACATGCTTTCCTGCGCGAAAACGAGCATCGCATCGACGCCGCGCGCGGCCAGTTCCGCCCGCAGCACGTCCTGCCGCTGAAGATGCTCTTCGCGTGAAAATGGCAGGTTGGGCGCGACAATCGAATTCACAATCACATTCCCTCTTATCGGCTTGAAGCCTGTTATTGCGTCAACCTACGGAATGGTATACCAGTCGTCAACCATCGGAATACAAAATTTCGGCACGCTTAAAAACTGTGCACTTGACCTGCGCGGATAGGTTGGCGAGATGACAATGCGAGGTTGATGTGGCACCGAATCGTCACACAGAGATGCCGCTGCCATGCGGGAGGAAGAGACAGAGACGATGCTGATCGAGACCGACAAGCGCCTTGCCCTTCAGGCTTACGAACAGATCCTCAACCTTGTCCTTTCCGGGCAGGCAAAACCGGGCGTGATGATCACCGAACGGCGGCTGGCCGAAACGCTGAACATGTCCCGCACCCCGATCCGCGATGCGCTGCTGATGCTGGAAGGCGAAGGCCTGCTCATTCGCCAGGGCAGAAGCGGATTGCAAGTCAAGCAGATGCGCATCGAGGACTACATGGATGCGCTGCAGATCCGCCAACTGCTGGAGCCGGAGGCGGCAAGGCTGGCAGCCGGCCATATGCAGCCCGAGATTTTGGGCGCTCTGGAAATCGACCTGAAGGACCTGCTGCACAATGCGACGGCGCCCGACGGCAAGCCGGATCGTGGATCGGTGCGCGATGTCGATGACCGTCTGCATGACGGCATCGGCGAGGCAGCGGGCAATCCGCAACTGGCGCAGATCATCCGCACGCTTCGACGCCAGACCCAGATTTTCGACCTGCGCAGCATTCCCGAGCGTTTCGAAGTCACCTGTCAGGAACATCTCGCCATCGTGACCGCCCTACGGGACGGCCGGGCAGACGATGCCGCCGATGCGATGCGCCAGCACCTTGCCCATGTTCGAGACAGCATTATCAAGAGATTGGCCCGCTGATGATTGCCCATTCAGAAGCAGTGCAGCGGCAGACGCTGGAGCAATCCAACCATGCGCCGGTGGATATCGCCCTTGCTGAGCGGCTGTTCGACGAATTGAAGCGCCGCACCGGCAATGCGCGCGGCATTACCCGAACATCCTTCGGTCTTGGCGAGCAGATTGCCCATGACATGGTGCGCCGCGAGGCCCGCAAGCTCGGCCTCGAGATTAAGACCGATCCGGGTAGCAACCTTTACATGACGCTGAAGGGTCGCGAAGAAGGCCCCGGCATCTTCATCGGCTCGCATCTCGATTCCGTTCCGATGGGCGGCAATTTCGACGGTGCTGCCGGCGTACTGATGGGACTTGCCGTCGTATCCGGCTACGTGCGCGGCAACATTCGCCCGCCGCGCGACATCACCATCATGGCGATCCGCGCCGAAGAAAGCACATGGTTCGGCGCCTCCTATATCGGCAGTCGCGCGGCGTTCGGAAAGCTGACGGCGCGTGAACTCGATCAGGTCACGCGTTCATCCGATCAGATATCGCTTGGCGCGGCAATCGATGCGGCCGGTGGCGATACCGCCTTTCTCAAGACCGGCACGTCCTATCTCGATCCGGCCGATATCGCGATGTTCATCGAACCACATATCGAGCAGGGGCCGGTTCTGATCGAACGCGAGATACCGCTCGGCATCGTCACCGGCATTCGCGGCTCCTTCCGTTTCCGTGAGGCGGAATGCATCGGCACGTATGCGCATTCGGGCGCGACGCCGCGCGAATATCGCAGCGACGCCGTGCGGGCGGCGGCGGCTCTGGTGACGGAACTGGACAAGGCATGGATCGCGCTGGCGGAAGCCGGTGCGGATCTCGTAGTGACCTTCGGGCAATTTTCCACGGATGCCAAGGAGGCCGCCTTCAGCAAGGTTGCCGGCAAACTGAGTTTTGCGCTCGACATCCGCAGCCAGCAGCCGGAGACGCTGACGGCGATGCAGACCATCGTGCGCGATACCGTGGCGCGTATAGAGGCCGCGCATCAGGTGAAATTCGAGCTTGGCCGTTTGACCGACAGCAAACCGGCACAGATGGATGATGCTATCGTGCAATCGTTCGAAGCGCTGGCTGCCGCGCATGGCATAGACACATTGACCATGGCCTGCGGCGCCGGACATGATGCTGCGGTGTTTGCCGATGCCGGGGTACCGACCGGCATGCTTTTTATTCGCAACGCCAATGGAAGCCATAATCCGGACGAGCAGATGGACATCGCGGACTTTGCCGAGGCGGCCCGCCTGCTTTCCGCACTCTGCCTCGATCCGCCGCTGGAGAGATGAAATGCCACATTCGCCGCGCAAGTGCCTGATCGTCCAGCCAATCGCCGAAACGGCGATCCGCCTTCTGGAAAGCCGAGGGCTTCAGGTTCATACCGCGGCAGATACGCGCCTCGATACGCTTCGGCCGCATCTTGCCGAGGCAGAAGTCGTCATCACCCGCAACCACGGTCTTTCGGCCGACGAGATTGCCGCCGCTCCCAATCTGAAAGTGGTCGGCGTTCATGGCACCGGCACTGACAAGGTGCACAAACCATCGCTGGCGCAACGCGACATACCGCTGGTGAATACGCCGGGCGCCAATGCGCAATCGGTCGCCGAACTGGTGATGGCGCTGATCCTCGGCTGTTCGCGATCGCTGATCGCCGCCGACCATGCCTCGCGGACCGGAAACGGCAATTTTCGCGTCACCCATCCGACATTCGAGATTTCGGGACGCCGGCTGGGGCTGATCGGCTACGGCAATATTTCCCGGCTGGTCGCACGCCTGGCACTGGCTTTTGGCATGCAGGTTGCGGTTTCGTCGCGTTTCACACCGGACGCGGATCTGATCAAGGACGGCATATTGCCGATGCAGGATATCGACCAGCTCTGCGAATGGTCCGACATTCTGTCACTACACGGCGTGCCCGAAGCGACGCCGACGATCGATGCCCGCCGGCTTGCGATGCTCGGCCCGCAAGGGCTGCTGATCAATACGGCGCGCGGCACGCTGATCGACGAACAGGCGCTGGCGGATGCGCTCAACACCGGCACCATCGCCGGTGCCGGGCTGGACGTGCTGCACCATGAACCGATCGAGGACGGGCATCCGCTGCTAAAATGTCCCAACCTAATCCTGACACCGCATATCGGCGGTTCGACACGGGAAGCGCTGGAAAAGACCGGGATGCAGGTGGCGACCAAGGTTCTGGCCGAACTGGACAGGATCGGCGATGTCCAACCCGCCTGAGATAAGCTACCCGCGCATCATCCGGGCGGGTGACCGTGCCGTCACGGTGGAATTTTCCAACACGATCGACGAGACCTCGAACCGGCTGGTTCTGGCGCTCGATGCGTCTCTTTCGACAGAACCGCCCGCAGGGCTACTGGAAACGGTTCCGACCTATCGATCGCTCACCGTGATCTATGATCCGCAAGTGGTGCGAGGTTCGGTGATGGCAACGGAACTGATGCAGCGTGCCGCCTTGAAGGGCGCCGCCGATATGGGCGGACGGATTTTCGAGTTCCCCATTGTTTACGGGGGCGAACATGCGGCCGATCTCGATGATCTGGCACGGAAGAAAGAGCTATCCGTTGAGGACATCATCCGCCTGCATCTGGGAGCCGAATACCGGGTCTACATGATCGGGTTTTCGCCGGGCTTTGCCTATCTCGGCGGATTGCCCGAAATCCTGCATACACCGCGGCTTGCCGTTCCGCGCCAACGTATCGAAGCTGGTGCCGTCGGTATTGGCGGAAAACAGTCGAGTATCAATTCGCTGCCCGGCCCGAGCGGCTGGCGTTTTATCGGCCGCACGCCGGCAAAACTGTTCGATGCGAAACGCGACGTGCCGTTTCTTCTCGTGGCCGGCGACCGCATCCGTTTTCGCCGCATCGAGGCGGACCAAGCTGCAGATCTGGATCAGCGCGCGGCGAAAGGTGATGTCATCGTGCGGGAGATTGCTCCGTGAGCAGAACTCTGAAAATCCTGCGCCATGGTCCGCTGATGACCATTCAGGACGGTGGCCGTTACGGCTTTCGGGCGTTCGGCGTTTCCACGTCGGGCGCGATAGACCGTGCATCTCACGCCATTGCCAATGCGCTTGTCGGCAACGATTTTGAGGCCGCTGCCATCGAGTTCGCTCTGGCCGGTGGCGCGATCGAGGCCGATGAGGACGTTATGATCGCGGTGACGGGCGGCGCCTGCCGGATCGAGATCGACGGGCAGCCTGTTGCGCCGTGGGAAAGCCATATCCTGCGCAAAGGCCAAAACCTAGAAATCGGCGCCCTGCGCGGCGCCGTCTGGGGATATCTCGCCATCTCGGGGGGTATCACCACGACACCGGTGCTGGGCAGCCGTTCCACGCATCTGCGCACCGGGCTTGGTGGCCTCGACGGACGCAAACTTGCAGCGGGTGACGTGTTGCCCCTCGGTAAACCGGGCGATCTGGAACTGCTGGCACTTGGCCTGCCCTATTTTCGCAGGCCGGAGCCGATCACGGTCGTGCCGGGTCCGCAGGACGACTATTTCGACCGCGAGACATGGGCGACCTTCACCACCGGGCCGTTCGAGGTGACCGCGTCGCGCGACCGGATGGCGATGGTGCTGGACGGGCCGCCGCTGACGGCTGACAAGGGACATGACATCATTTCGGACGCGACCGTGGTCGGCTCCATTCAGGTGCCGGGTTCCGGCAAACCGATCGTGCTGTCCGCCGATGGCCAGACGACCGGCGGTTACCCCAAAATCGCCACTGTCGCCTCGGTCGATCTCGCCCGCCTTGCGCAAATGCCGAGCGGCCAACATTTCCGGTTCAAGGCGATTTCCGCCGATGCTGCCGAAGAGCTTTTTATCCACGACCAGAAACGCCTTGCGGACGCGCTCAACAGTCTCTGCCGTCCGGGTGACAGGCGGTTTTGGGGCTAAATATTGGACAAACCGGGCGCAATCCTCCAGCCGTTGTCTTCCAGACCCACCCGCAAGGTTTTTGCCATCTCCACCGCGCCCGGTGTATCGCCATGCACGCAGACGGAATCGATAGGCACCGACAGAGTTTTGCCGGAGGTCGCGGTGATCCGTCCTGCCGACACCATCTCCATGACGCGTTCGACAAGCATTTTCGCATCATGGATGACCGAACCCGGCTCGGAGCGCGGCGACAGGTTGAACGTGTCGGCATAGGTGCGGTCGGCATAAATCTCGTTGATGGCGGTCAGGCCCAGTGCATCTGCGGCGCGCGCGGTCGCCGTGCCCGGCATCACCATGAAAGCCAGCTTTGGATCGACCGCCTTGATGGCGCGGGCAACGGCCAGCGCCATGGCATCGTCATCGGCGCAGACATTGCCAAGCGCGCCATGGGTTTTCACATGCGTCATCGGGTGATCTTCGAGAGCGCAGACCGCGGCAAGTGCGCCGACCTGATAGGCGACCAGCGTTTCCACCTCCGACACGGTGACGCCGGGCAGACGGCGGCGGCCAAAACCGATCAGATCGCGATAACCGGGATGCGCGCCGACCGCCACACCACGCGCCTTCGCCAACCGCACGGTGGCCCGCATGATATCCGGATCACCGGCATGGAAACCGCAGGCGATATTGGCCGTGCTGACGATGTCGAGCATGGCGGCATCATCGCCCATCGCCCAGGGGCCAAAACCTTCGCCGAGATCGGAATTGAGATCGATACGCATGCCTGCCCTTTCGTCTGCTCCGTACTATCGCACAACAGCGTCGCCCCGACATCGGATTTCGCGATTGCACCACGAACACCATCGGTATACCAATGGTGTTCAGAAATTAAAACGGGGAATGACATGGCAGGGCGCCTTCTTTATCTCGGCAATGGCCGCAAATTTCAGTCGGTTGCCAAACTGGATGACAGGTTCGAGGCGTGGGGCCTGAAGGTCGATCGATACTGGGCCTATGACGGCCAGTTTCCGGCTTCGCTGGATGGTTATGACGGCATTTTTCTGTCCGGCAGCGCCCATGGCGCCTATGAAGACGTGCCTTTCATCCTGCGCGAACACGAACTGATTCAGGAGGCTGCGGAGAAGCAGATTCCCATGCTCGGCATCTGCTTCGGCAGCCAGATTCTGGCTTCGGCGCTGTGCGGCAAGGATCAGGTGTTCCGCCGCACCTCCTGCGAGATCGGCTACAAGGACCTGCCGCTGACCGAAGCTGCCGCCACCGACAAGCTGGCCCGCGACCTGGTCGAAAACGTCCACATGTTCGTCTGGCACAATGACGAGGTGAAGGCGCAGCATCCGGACATGACGGTGCTGGCTTATTCCGACGACTGCCCGAACCAGATCTGGCGTTACAAGGACGAGGATATCTGGGGCATTCAGGGCCATCCAGAAGTCACCAAGGCGCAGGCCGTGATCTGGTTCGACGAAAACCGCGAGCGGATGGAAAAGGACGGCGCCAATATCGACGACCTGAAGGCGCAGGCGCATGAGGCGGCGGAAGCCAAGACCATGCTGACGCGCTTTGCCGAACTCGTCCAGAACGGCTGATCCTCAAGGAAAATGACAATGGTAAAAACTGCCTACTGGTTCGAACGCGAAGAATTTCTCGAGCGCCTTGCCCGTGTCCAAAAGACGCTGCGGGAAAAGCAGCTGGATGGCCTGATCGCCTTCCTGCCGGAAACCGTGACCTGGCTGACCGGTTATTTCACCCGCGCCTATGGCACGCTGCAATTCGCCATCATTCCGGCCGAGGGCGAACCGACCCTGTTCTGCCGCGATGTCGAGGAATATTATCTCGACAGCACCTGCGTGTTTTCAGACCGGGTGATGTGGAGCGACAGCGACGACCGCATGAAGGTGGCAGCCGACGCCATTGCCAGCCGCATCGGCAAAACCGCGAAGCTCGGTATCGAACTTTCCGCTTGGCCGCTGTCTGCGGGTCGTTACGAATATCTGAAATCGGCGCTTCCCGGCATCGAATGGCAGGATGAAAGCCTGATGACGCCGCGCATGCGGTTGATCAAGTCACCCGCGGAAATCGCCTATCAGCGCCGCGCCGCCAAGGCGGCCGAAGCCGGCATGCAGGCGGCGATCGACAGCGCCGCCGTCGGTGTCAGCGAACGCGAAATGGCCGCCGAAGTGTGTGCCGCGATGATCCGCGCCGGCAGCGACCTGCCCGGCCCCGGCGTGATGTCTTCCGGCGAGCGCGCCTTTCATCTGCATGGCGGTTATTCCGACCGGATTCTAGAAGCCGGCGATATCGTGCAGATCGAAACGACGCCGAATGTCCGGCATTATCACGCCCGTTTCATGCGGCCGATCCGCGTCGGCCCCGTCCAGGACGACGACCACAAGGTTGTCGAGCAGCTCATCGCCATTCAGGATGCCGCCATGCGCGAGGTGAAGCCGGGTGTTTCCGCCGGCATTCCCGACGCGATCTATCGCGACGGCGTGCTGTCTGCGGGCCTGCGCGAAACCTATACCAACAAGACCTTCTATTCCGTTGGCCTGCTGCTGCAGCCCAATGGTGGCGAACCACTGGAAGCGGCGGCCGGATGCGACTGGGTTTTCGAGCCGGGCCAGACATTCCACACCTACGTTCTGGCGCGCGGATTCGGCATGTCGGAAACCATCGCCATTACCGAAACAGGCTATGAAAAGCTCACCCACTTTCCGCGTCAGCTGTTCGTGAAATAGCAAACACTTCCCGAGAATTAGCGGCGCATTGGCAAGCAAAAAATGACCGATGCGCCGCTGATGGCATGAATGCCGAAAATGAGACTGCCGAACCGCTGCACGTGATCGCAACACACTTGCAAGGGCGGACGGCAGACCGCATGGTACGCGCTTTGAATTCTTGTTCTGGAACTGCCGTTTTCCGGCCGTGCCGGGAAGAACGGAGACGGAGCGGTGGAACTCAAATGGTTGGAAGATTTCCTCAGCCTCTCGCATTTCATGAATTTTACGCTGGCTGCCAATGACCGCAACATCACCCAATCGGCACTCAGCCGCCGAATCCGCCAGCTGGAAGAATGGGCCGGTCTGCCGCTGATCGACCGCTCCACCTATCCGGTCCGGCTGACCGAAGCGGGTCAGAGCTTTCTGCCACGGGCGAGACGGGCCGTGGATTCCATCGTCGCGCTGCGTGAGGAAACCCGCCAGCGGCATGAGGCTTCCGACGAAATACTGTCTTTCGCCACGATGAGCACGCTGGTTCTGACGTTCTTTCCGGTCTGGATGGAAAGGATAGAGGCGAATGGCGCACCATTCCGCACACGGTTTGCTGAGGCCTATTCGTCCTTTTCCGGCAATGTTTCGAAACTGTTTCGCAACGAATGCGATTTCCTGCTGACCTATGCGCATGACTGCGTGCCGGCGATCCGCGATCTGGCCGATTACCCCTGCCTGACGCTCGGTTCGGAACGGGTGATCGCCATCTCCGCACCTGACAACAACGGTGAACCGCTGCACCGGCTGACGCTCGACGGTGAGCCGGTGAATTATCTGAGTTATCGCGACAGCTCGTTTTTCGCGCAGGCATTGCCGAAGGCGATTTTCGAAAAGGCGCCCTTCCGGCTCAACACTGTTTATGAAAACGCCATGTCCGCCGCCCTGAAAGCCATGGCGATGGCCGGTCATGGCCTTGCCTGGATACCGGAAAGCCTTGCCGTCAACGAGATCCGGAGCGGCCAGCTGGTGCGGGCTGCGGAACCGGAGCACGACATTACGGTCGAAATCCGCCTCTACAGATCCTATCGCCTGCGTTGCAAGAGTGCCGGCCATTTCTGGAAACGGGCGGAAGAGGTCGGCATTCTGACCGACCGTGTTTCGCTTCCGTAATTCACGTCAAGCCGCAACCGACTGGTTGTCAAACAACGTGCCGAGGAAACGCAGATCCTTCTGGTTTTCGAGGGACTGCAGACGTGAATGTATCGTCTCGGCGCCGGCCACATCGTTCAGGCAATCGAAAAATTTCGTGCGCTGATCGGCTTGCGAAAACGGATTGGCGATGCCGCCGCGTGCTGCCGCGCGTTGGGTTTCGAGAATCGTGCCATCCATCAGCGTGATCTTCAGCGTGTGGGGAAGATAGCTCATCGCCTCGGCCTCTTCCGCAGCGCTGTAATGTGTCATGGAAATTTTCGGCAGCAACGCGTCCTTTGCAAAAATCTCCACGGCATCAGGTGTGAAATCCGACAATGAAAGCGTTTTTCTGCGCAGCGCCAGAGCAAGGCAATATTGCATGGAAAAACGTGCCTGCATTTCATCCTTCGGCTCGGAATAGGCAAGATTGCGGTAATTGGCGATGCCGACATGGCATTCGGCGGAAACGATCGCATCCGGATCGATATCCGTGTCCTTCATCAGGTCGAGCACCGCATCGACGATGAGATGCGTGGAGCCGCAGCAGGGATGCAGCTTTGGCATGACGCCGACCGTTTCCACCGTGTGATCGCGCGTCGCGGCAATCTCGGCGATATCATAGCCTTTAGGGTTTTCACCGCCGAACATCTCCAGAAACCCCTGTTCGCCTTCGAGAATATCGAGACGACCGCGCAGACCTTCCGCCGCCAGCAGCGCGGCTTCCACGGCATTGCGCGCCGCCATGCCGGCGTGGAACGGCTTCACCGGCGTGCCGAACTGGCCCTTGGTGCCGGAGGCCATGCTGGCGCCAAGCGAGAGTGCTCGGGCAATGCCGGCAGCATCGAGACCGATGAGTTTTGCGACACCGGCCGCCGTGCCGATGCTGCCGACCGT
Organism: Neorhizobium sp. JUb45; assembly: GCF_004343585.1. GTDB lineage: Bacteria > Pseudomonadota > Alphaproteobacteria > Rhizobiales > Rhizobiaceae > Neorhizobium. The sequence goes on from NZ_SLYW01000003.1 coordinate 407,330, forward strand.
GGAAGTGCCGTGCCAGCCGGCCGTGTAATGCGAGCCGGCGACGCCGCTGCCGACAAAGGCCTGTGCCTGCAAGGCCACAAGATATGCATCGACCAGCGCCTTGCCGCTGGTATTGACGCGATCCGCCACCGCCAGCAGTGCCGGCACGATGACGGCGGAGGCGTGGCTCATGCCGGGACGAAAATTATCGTCGTAATCGAGCGCATGCGCCGCCGTGCCGTTGATCAGGGCCGCGACGGAGGGCGATTGCCGGCCACCGGTGACAAGCGCCGCCTCACCTGCCAGCTGCCAGCCGAACGCGCGGGAAACCGCCAGCGTGCTCATATCGTTGCGGCCGGCGTAAAGGCAGGCGATCGTATCGCTGATCGCTTCGCGGGCAAGGCGACGGGCCGTTTCGCTGGTGGCAGGTGGTGCGGCGCACCAGGCTGCGATGGTTTCGATGACGGTCATTGCGAAAACTCTTTCTGGAAAAATGGACATGCACCATCCCGGCCGCGCCGGGAGCACGGTTCATGGGAAACAAATGTTTGCAGGCAGCCGCACTCAGGACGTATCGTCGAGCGCTGCCAGAAGATGGCGCAACAGCTTTCCGACGCCGAAGCGTGTGACATACCGTCCTTCCTTTTCGGTATCGACGCGGTGGATGACGACCATGTCCAGCGCCGGCATCACGAGGCAATAATGCCCGCCGGCACCGTTGGCGGCATAACTGCCTTTCGGCGTGATGACGCCCGGCAGAAACACGCCCTCACGCTCCAGCCACCACATATAGCCATAACCACCAAGAGCGCCGGCATGCGAATAAGGCAGCACACATTCCTGGGCCCAGCCGGCAGGCAGAACGGCTGAGCCGTTCCAAACACCGTTTTGCAGGTAGAGCTGACCGAAACGGGCGAGATCGCGGCTCGACATGCGGAAGGGGTAGGCGCGATGTTCGCTGATCTGAAAACTCTCGTGCCAGCCATCCGGCTTTTCGCCGTCGATGGTGAAATCCTGCATGCCGATCGGCCCGGCGATGCGGCGGAGGAAGGATTGATGCACCGATTCGCCGGTCAGCTTTTCGAAGATCGTGCCAAGCGCGTTGAAATCCCAGTTGTTGTAACACCAGAAAGTGCCCGGCGCGTGCGAATGGCGCCTCTCCTTGATCATGCGCATCCATGGCGTTTCATAACCGGCCGGATGGTAGATGCCGGAACGGGCCGTCAGCAGATCATAGATGGTTGCCTGTCGCTCGACCGCGCTTAAACGCTGGCGATCGTCGATATCCAGACTTTCCAGCGTGGCCGATAGATCGATCCGCCCCTCCTCCACCTCGAAACCGATCAGAGCCGCCAGAAAGCTCTTGCGCATCGAATGGCAGAGAAACTTTTGTCCCGCATCACAGATCGACAGGACCACCTTGCCGTGGCGGATGACGAGCAGCATGTCGGTGGCCTGCGATGCCGCCACAGCGCGCACCGCTTCCAGTTTCTTCTCGCTGAACCCTGCGGCAGCGGGATTTTCGTAGGCTTGCCAGTCGGCACCCGGATTGGTTATCGACGTCTCGGCAGAGGATGGCACCCTGCTCATGCCGCCACCTCCGGGCTGCGCTCCACGGCCTCGACACTCGCCTGCAGAAACTCCCGCGTGTAATCCTCTTTTGCTTCGGACTTGCGGATCTGCTGCGACGTCAGTTCTTCGATGATACGCCCCTTGTACATCATGCCGGCGCGCTCGCAGATATGGGCGATGACCGCCAGATCATGGCTGACCATGAGATAGGTGAGGTTTCGCTCCACCCGCAGGCGTTTCAGGAGATTGAGGATTTCCGCCTGTACCGAGACGTCGAGCGCCGAGGTGGGCTCGTCGAGCAGCAGGATCTCTGGCTCGATGATCAGCGCACGGGCAATCGCCACACGCTGGCGCTGGCCGCCGGAGAGTTCGTGCGGATACCGATAGCGGAACGAGGCGCCAAGACCGACGGCATCCAGCGTTTCGGCGATACGTTCCGAATGGCGATCGAAGCCGTGAATGCGCAGCGGCTCGGAAAGGACCTTTTCGACGATCTTGCGGGGATGCAGGGAACCGTATGGATCCTGAAACACCATCTGGGCGCGGCGGAAGAAATCCTTTTCGCGCTTTTTCGGCAGTTCGCGATCATTGAGGGTGAGCGCACCGTCATAATCATCGTTGAGGCCGGACAAGGCCCGCAGGATCGTCGACTTTCCGCAGCCGGATTCGCCGATCAGGCCGTAGGCCTCGCCCTTGCCGATGCGGAAGGACACGTCATCCACGACGCGGTTGCGGGCATGTTGCGGACCAAAGCTGATGGAGAGGCCAATCGCCTCGATAAGCGGTCTTGTCTGTTTCATGGCCGGTGTCATGCCAAAACTCCATTGCGATAGACGGGACCATCAAGCCATGCCGGATCACGCACAGGCACTTTCAGTTCCTCGGTTTCGCTGTCGAGGCGCGGCAGGCTCTGCAACAGTGCCTGCGTATAGGGATGCTGCGCCTTGTGCAGGTCCTTGGCCGGCAGATCTTCCATGATGCGGCCGGCATACATGACGAGCACCCGGTCGCAGAAACCGGCGACGAGATTGAGGTCATGGCTGATGAACATCAGCCCGGTCCCGCGCCGCGTTACCAGTTCATCCAAAATGGTCAGAACCTGACGGCGTACCGTCACATCCAATGCCGAGGTGGGTTCGTCGGCGATGATCAGATCCGGCTCGGGGATCAGCATCATGGCGATCATGATGCGCTGGCCCATGCCGCCGGACACTTCGTGCGGAAAGAGGGTGAACACCCGCTCGGGATCGCGGATCTGCACCGATTCCAGCATGGCGAGCGCCTTTTCCCGCGCCTCTGCCTTCGGTGACTTGTGGTGCAGGCGATAGGCTTCGACAATCTGCTGGCCGATCCGCATCAGCGGATTGAGCGAATATTTCGGGTCCTGCAGGATCATCGAGATGTGATTGCCGCGGATCTTGCGCATGTCCTTTTCGCTTGCGGCGAGAAGGTCGGTATCCTTGAAGCGCATGTGGGCGGCGCTGATGGTCGCCACTTTTGGCGTCAGCTTCAGGAGCGCGCGGCCAGTCTGGGATTTGCCCGAGCCGCTTTCGCCGACAATGCCGACCTTTTCCCGGCCAATGGTGAAGGACACGCCGCGCACGGCATCAAACGTGCGCTGCGGTGTCTCGAAGCGGATCGTCAGATCCTTGACGTCGATAAGGGGTGCAACCTCGGGCTTATCCATGGCGGGGATCCAGTACGTCGCGCAGGCCATCGCCCAACAGATTGAAGGCAAGGCTGGTGATGAGGATGGCGGTTCCGGGAATGGCGGCGATCCACCAGCTGGTCATCACGAATTCACGGCCCGACGACAGCATCGTGCCCCATTCCGGGCTTGGCGGCTGGGCGCCGAGACCGAGAAAACCGAGGCCGGCGGCGGTGAGGATGATGGCCGCCATGTTGAGCGTGACGCGCACCACGACCGAGGGAATGCACATCGGCATGATATGGCCGAAGATGATGCGCAGGCTGGACGCCCCCTGCAAGCGCACGGCGGCAATGTAATCCGACTTGCGGATGGTCAGCGTTTCGGCGCGGGCAAGGCGGGCGATCGGCGGCCATGAGGCGAGCGAAATGGCGATGATGGCATTCTCGATGCCAGGCCCAAGCGCCGCGACGAAGGCAAGCGCGAGGATGAGGTTGGGGAAAGCCAGAAACACGTCGACGATGCGCATCAGCACCGTATCGACCCAGCCGCCGAGATAACCGGCCGTGGTGCCGACGATCAGGCCGATCGGCGCGACGATGACGGTGGTCAGAAGCGCGATGTAAAGCGTGATACGGGCGCCGAACAGGAGGCGGCTATAGACATCGCGCCCGAGTTCATCCGTGCCGAGCCAATGCTCCATCGATGGCGCCAGCAGGCGTGTGGCAAGGTTCTGCTCGAAAATGTCATGCGTGGCGAGCAGCGGCGCGAAGGTGGCCGCGATCAGCAGAATGACGATAACGCACAATCCGAACAGCGCGGAACCGTTGGCGCGCAACCGCCGCCATTGCAGCCAGAGTTGCTGCATGCGGGCATGCGAGGGCGAGGTCGGAACCGGCGCGCGCAGCCAGGCCGCAAGCCCGGTATGGGCAGCGGCGGCAACGGCCGGCGAAGTTATGGCTTTGTCAGTCATGGCGGCCTCAGCGGGTTCTGGGGTCGAAGACGCGATAAAGAAGATCGCAGATGAGATTGAGGGTGACAAAAATGACGCCGACGAGGAGCGAGCAGCCCACGACCGCATTCATGTCACCGACAAGAAGCGCATTGGTGAGGTAGCGGCCGAAACCGGGCCAGGCAAACACCGTCTCGGTCAGCACCGCGCCTTCGAGAAGGAAGGCATAGGAGAGCGCCACGACGGTCATCACCTGCACCGCCACATTGCGAAAGGCGTGGATCCAGACCGTGCGTGCCCAGGACAGGCCTTTGACACGGGCGGTGACGATATATTCCTGGCTCAACTGCTCGATCATGAAGGAGCGCGTCATGCGGCTGATATAGGCAAGCGCGCCAAAACCGAGGATCGAGGCCGGCAGGATGATGTGGCCGAAAACGTTGCGGAACACTTCCCAGTTGCCCACCAATGCGGTGTCGATCAGGTAGAAGCCGGTGATCGGTTCGATATCGAATTCATAGATGAAATCGATGCGCCCCGGCCCGCCGATCCAGCCGAGCGTGGCGTAAAACAGGACAAGCCCCATCAGGCCGAGCCAGAAGTTTGGCGCCGAATAACCGATCAGGCCGGTGAAACGGATGGCATTGTCCAGCCAGGAATTGCGGTACATGGCCGACAGCACGCCGGCCGGAATGCCGAAACCGGTGCCGATGATGATCGACAGCGTGGCAAGCTCGATGGTGGCTGGAAAGACACGGGCGATGTCGTCGATAACGGGCTTGCCCGTCGTCAGCGCATCACCGAAATCGAGCGACAGGATGCCCTTCACATAGACGCCGAACTGATACCAGAGCGGCTTGTCCATGCCGAGCGCCGCCGACATCTTTTCATAAGCCTCCTGGGTGGCGTTATCGCCGAGGATGGAGGCAACCGGATCGATCGGCAGCATTCTGCCGATGAAAAATGTCAGGGCCGCGAGGCCGAACAGGGTGACGAAGACCGGCAGCAGCGTCTTGCCGAGAATGCTCAGCACGACGAGAACCGGGTTTGGCTTCGTCCCGTTCCCCGCATTGCTGCGGGGAATCGAGTGAGTGAGGTCCGCCATGATCGGGCCGCTTACTTGGAGGCCAGGTCGTAATAAACGCGGAAGCCGTTCCAGGTCCAATTCTGAACCTTATCGCTCATGCCCAGGATGTTATACATCTGGAACATGATGGCCATAGGGCCCTTTTCCATGACGTCCTTCTGAAGCTGGTAATAGATCTGGTTGCGCTTTTCCGGATCGCCTTCGAGAAGTGCTGCCTTGACCTGTGTGTTAAACGCCTCATTCTGGAAGGCCGACCGCCACGAAGGCATCTGCGTCAGCTTTGCTTCCGGCCGGTTGTCCGGGTTGTAAACCAGACGAGAGGCGTTGCCGTGCGCATCCGGCACACTGGTCTGCCAGGCAAGCATGCCGGTCTGGAATTCGCGACCCCGGATGCGGGCAAACAGCTGGGCATTGGCCATGCGCTCGAGGTTGAGCTTGACGCCGACCTTGGAGGCATTCTGCTGAATGCTCTGGGCGATCGGGGCGGAATGCGGCAGCGTGCCGATCAGCACGTTTGCTTCAAAGCCGTTGGGATAACCGGCTTCGGTCAGCAGTGCCTTGGCCTTTTCGATATCGAGCTTGAAGGGCTGGCCCTGTTCGGCATCGAGAGCACCGGTGGCGCCGAGCTGGGCAAAGCTTGCGCGCGGCACGCCGAGATATTTCATCACCGACTTGCCGAGACCATCATAATCGATCAGGTAACGCATCGCGAGGCGCACCTTCTCGTCCTTGAAGACCGGATCGAGCGCGTTGAAGGTCCAGAAGAACAGCTGCGGCTTCAACACGCGCTCGACCTTCAGGCCGGGCTTGCCATCGAGATCGGCCAGATCGTCCGGCGACAGGTCACGGGCGATATCGACGTCACCCTGCTGGAGAAGCAGGCGCTGCGTGCCCGGCTCAGCAACGTGGCGGATGAGCACGCGCTTCAACTTGGGTGCCTTGCCATAATAATCGTCATTGGCCTGCAGAACGATGGACTCGCCGGCATTCCACTGCACCAGCTTGTAAGGGCCGACGCAGGCGGTGTTGGTGGCCAGATACTTGTTGCCAAGATCGCCGTTGATTTCATTCTTGGTCAGCGTCGCCTGGTCCAGCAGCGCCGAAACGCGGTTGGCGCCGACGGCCTGAAGAATGAGGTTGGTCGGATACGGATTGTCGAGTGTCAGGACCAGCGTGTTGTCATCCTTGGCAACGATGCGATCCTTCACATTGTCCTTGCTGAATCCGTATTCGGTCAGCGTCGCGGCATTGCCGTAACCCAGCGTGACGACGCGCTGCATCGACCATGCGAGTTCCTTGGCGGTTGCCGGTGCACCACCCGGAAATTTCAGGCCTTCATTGAGATGGAAGGTGATCTGCTTGCGATCTTCCGAGACATCCCAGCTCTTGGCGAGCAGAGGCACGACCTTGGATTCGTCCTTGGGATCGAAATCCACCAGTGAATCGCAGGTGTTCTGCAACAGTTCGTTGGTCACGACCTCGCCGACCTGGGCCGGATCGAACGTGCTGATGGCATCGATGTTCCACGCCATGACCAGCGCCGAAGCCGGCGTTGCGGCCTGCGCCGGCAGGGCGATGGAGGAGAGAAGCGCTGCGGCAGCAGCGGCGGCGATGGCCTTTTTGTGCTTGGAAAAATGTTTCGTCATCATGCTTTCAGTTCCCCTTGTTTTCGAATCTTGAACGCTGATTTTTGAGCCGGGGGCTTTTTCCCGCCCCCGGCACTGCGGATGTCAGGCGGCCTCCTTCGGGCGCGGCTGCAGCGGCGGCTGCACGTCGGCCGGGATCGGGCAGACGTAAGCGGTCTTACCGACACGCGCCTGATGATCCGCCTTGGCGGCGGCGAGCAGGTCTGCGTCTTCCAGAAGGTCGATTGCCGTGCCGGCCATCATCTTGGCGGCATGGGTCATGCCCTTGTGGGCGGCCGGCGTCTTGCCCTGTGCCGTCACCTGCCAGGAATGACCCGGCGTGCCGATGGCAATCGTTGCCGCATGCGCCTGCACGGTCGGCATCAGCCAGCTGACGTCACCAACATCCGTCGAGCCGATCATCGGTTCGCCATGCGTATCGAGCGACACGATGAAATCGCAAAGCGGCGTCTCTTCGCGACGCGGCACGCCGGTGCGAAGATAGGCGTTGTCGATATCCTCATCGCTCAGCGTCGCCTGGATTTTTGCGGCAAACGCCTTGTCCTCGGCATCGAAGGGCACAGGGCCGAGACGCTCGAGATTGCGCTGCATCGCTTCTTCCAGCGGGCGGTTGCCGAGAAGGTTGGAGACCGCGCTCATGATCGAGATATCGACCGTGGTGCCGGTCATCATCGCGGCGCCGAGTGCGACCTGCTTGACGCGATCATTGAGGTCCAGCATGCCCTTGAGGTCACGCGAACGGATGGCGTAACGCACGGCCGACTTGGCCTGCACGACGTTCGGCGCAATGCCGCCGGAATCGAGCATGGCGTAATGGATGCGGCTGGAATCCGGCACGTGTTCGCGCAGATAATTGACGCCGACATTCATCAGCTCGACGGCATCGAGCGCCGAGCGGCCGAGATGCGGGGCAGCGGCAGCGTGCGAGGAGCGGCCGGTGAACTTGAAGTCCATGCGGGTATTGGCGAGCGACTGCGCCTTGGCGACCTCGGTGAAGGCGCTCGGATGCCAGGTGATGGCGGCATCGACGCCGTCAAATGCGCCTTCGCGGGCCATGAAGGATTTGGCAGCGCCACCTTCTTCGGCCGGGCAGCCGTAATACCGCACACGGCCGGGCTTGCCGGTCTTTTCCAGCCAATCCTTGATGGCGGTTGCGGCCAGCATGGCGGCCGAACCGAGCAGATTGTGGCCGCAACCGTGACCGTGGCCTGTGCCGGGAATTGGCTTCGGTTCGGCAATGCCGGCTTCCTGGCTGAGACCCGGCAGCGCGTCATATTCGCCGAGGATGGCGATGATCGGGCCGCCCTCGCCTGCTTCACCCATGACGGCGGTCGGAATACCGGCGACGTTCTCGGTGACGGAAAAACCCTGCTCGCGCAGCATGGCGGCATGTTCGGCAACCGAGGCATATTCGGTATAGGCGATCTCGGGCATGCCCCAGACGCGGTCACTCAGGGCTTCGAATTCCGCCCTGTGTTCGTCGACCAGATCCCAGATCGGCTCACTGTTCTGCATTTCTCTCTCCAATAAGACTTGTGTTCAAAGGTGTTTTTCAAGGAAGCGGGCGAAGGTGGAAAACACGGTCAACCGGTTTTCCAGCCGGGCAAAACCGTGCCCCTCATGGTCGATCCGCAGGTATTCGCAGTCGTGCCCGAGGCCGCTCAGGCAGGAATAGACGTCTTCGCTCTGGCCCATCGGCACACGCGGATCACGGTTGGCATGGACGATCAGAAGCGGCGCCTTCATGCGGCCGATGCGGTTGATCGGCGAAAAGCGCTCGAGTTTTTCGCGCATAACTGCCGGATCACCATATTCGGCGACACGTTGCTGGCGGCCCCAGGGACCGGTGGCAAGAAGATGGGTGAGGAAATTGCCGACACCGTAAAAATCGATGCCGAGCGACCAGAGGTCGGGGTCTTCCGTCAGCGCCGAGAGGACCATGAAGCCGCCATAAGAACGGCCGAACACGCCGATACGGTTTGCGTTCACATTATCGCGGCTACCGATGGCGAGACGAATGGCGCGCAGGTCGGCGACGGAATCCATGCGGTTTTCGCGGTCGTCGAGTTGGTGGAACGTGCGGCCGTAACCGGTGCTGCCGCGGACATTGGGGGCGACCACCAGAACACCCTGGCTCAACAGGAACTGCACGTCAGCGCGAAAATCCGGCCGCCATTGCATTTCCGGTCCACCATGGACGATGAACAGAACGGGATAACCATCAACAGGTGCAGGCGATGACGGCGTGTAGACACAAGCCGGGATTTTTTGGCCGTCAAAACTCTCGAACCATTCGACGACCGGTTCGATGAAACCGGTCGTGTCGACACCATGCGTGTTTCCGGAGACAAGCTGCTCGAAACTGGCCGTGGAAAAATCAAGCTTCCAGATGCCGGACGGTTTTGAGGCGCTTTCCAGCGGAAACACCAGCGACTGGCCATCCGGCGCAAACGCAACCGAGGTGATGACACCGACCGGCTGGTTTTCGAATGTCGTCACATCGCTGCCATCACGGTTGGCGGTGGCGATACGGCTCCAGCCATCCTCATTGATCAGGAACGCAAAACGTGTCTGATCGGGCGACAGCGCCAGCGCCTCGGCATTGCGGTTGGGGAGCGTAACCACCGGCGCAGCACGGCCGCCTTCCGCACCAAACGGGCGGATTGCCATGAAATCATTGTCCTGATCGCAAACCGTCAGGCCACCGCTGCCATCCTTGAACAGGCGGGCGGCGAGATATCGCGCCTTGCCCTCATGCGGCATCAAAGGCGTCAACGACCCGGTTTCGATGTCGAGGCGATAGAGATCCTGATCATTGCCGGAGCGCAGGGACTCGCGCACCAGCAACGACTTGCCATCGGGGAAGAATGCCAGAACTTCGCGCATACCGCGGCCGATATGGACCGTCGCGACCTCGCGCGTGGCGATCTTCATGACATGCACATCCATGTCATAGGGCGAGCGGCCATTTGAAGCATAGGCGATACGCTGGCCATCCGGCGACCATGCGCCCCACATATGCACGACGGCCGGCGCCTGCGTCAGCGGCACGGGTGCTGCATTCACGTCCGGCAGCAACCACAACTGATGGCGCTCGTCCCCACCGCAATCCATGGTGAAAAAAATTTGCGAGCCTTTTGGATTGAAGGCGAAAGCCCCGACAGGTTCCGGCATATCGGTGACCTGCCTTGCCTCACCGCCGGCAAATGGCTGAACCCAGAGCTGGTGGAAACCGGTGGCATCCGACAGATAAGCCAGCCATTGGCCATCCGGCGACACCGCCGGCGATTTGACCGAGCGGATTTCGAGGAATGGTGTGATGGCAGCAGCGTCAAAAGCGTTTGTCATGCGCCGATACCTTTCATGCGAGCGACCGGCGCTGCGGCCAGCAATCTGTTGTGCAGCCGGCCGGTGGCGTTCTTCAACTCGTCGAACAACGGCCCCTTGGTCGACTGGTGATTGGCTTCCGTGACGATGACGAAGGCGGCTTCCGGCCATGCCTTGTGCAGACGCCATGCGGACGCCATCGGCGTCACCGTATCGTAACGGCCCTGTACGATCTCGCAGGGCAGATGACGAATGCGATCGATATCGCGCAGCAACTGGCCGGGCTCGAGAAAGGCGCCATGCATGCAGTAGTGGGTGAAGAGACGAGCCACGGCGAGCGCCGCCTTCGGCTCCAGAAGGGTCGCCACATGACCGGGATCGGGCAGAAATGTCTGTGTCTTGGCTGAAAATCCGCGCAGGCTCAGTGCGGCTGCGGCCTCTTCATGGGCATTGCCGCTCGTCAGTCTGCGATAATAGGCGCCCAGAAGATCGCCACGCTCGCCCTCGGGAATGAAACCGGCAAAATCCTCCCACTGATCCGGGAAGATTGCGCGCACGCCATTGAACCACCAGTCGATATCCTCGCGTCCGGCGAGAAAGATGCCGTGCAGGCGAAAACCCAGGCAATGCTGCGGATGCTTCTGGCCATAGGCAAGCGCCAGGCAGCTGCCCCAGGAACCACCGGCGACAATCCAGCGATCGATGCCGAGCTTTTCACGGATGGCCTCGATATCGGCAATCAGGGCATCCGTCGTGTTGTCGATGAGATCGGCCGAAGGCGTGGAGCGGCCGGCACCGCGCTGGTCGAAGATGACGATGCGGAAAATAGCGAGGTCAAAGGTTTCGATCTGCTTGCGCGACATGCCGGCGCCGGGACCACCATGCAGGATGACGACGGGAATGCCGTCGGGATGCCCGTGCTCCTCGACATGGAGCCGATGCCGCGCATCGACATCGAGGTAAAAACTGTCTCTTGCACCCTGCTCTTGCATTCCCGCAAACCGCCTCCGCCAAGACAAAAGGATATCGCAGTGCATATATTATGTGCACGCTGATATTTTGTGCATGATGGAACGATGTCGTCGCCGATGTCTAATGATAAAACGAAATGGGCCATTCCATTTTGGAATAGTTTTGGCTTTTGGCCTTTATGCAAAGGGCTTACCCATAGGCGCCCGCCTGACCTTATACACAGGCCAGGCTCGCCAACGCGATACCCTGTCCACTTGACAACGCCACACCTATGATCGAACCTAGATCAAAATAATGGCGTCTATTCCATTTTTATGGAAGCAGGAGGTAAGATGCCGGACATGCTGGTGAACCTGTATGGCTCGGAAGTTAGCGCGTTGGCAAAAAAGGCCAATGGCAATTTCGCCACCATTCGACCCGCCCTGCCGCCCGAGATGAATCTTGTCATCGAATGGGTGCGTGAAAACTTCAGCGACAATTGGGCAAGCGAGGTTTCCGTCGCCTTCTCCCGCCAGCCGATCGCCTGCCTGATTGCAGTGGAAAACGGCACATTGCTCGGTTTTGCCTGTTACGACACGACGGCGCGCGGCTTTTTCGGCCCGACCGGCGTGGCGGAAGAGGCGCGCGGTCGCGGCATCGGCCTGTCGCTGTTTTCCGATTGCCTGCAGACGATGAAGACGCTCGGGCACGCCTATGCCTTCATCGGCGATGCCGGGCCTGTCGATTTTTACAAAAGCGCCGTCGGCGCGATCGAAATTCCGGCCCGCGACAAGGGCATTTACGAGGGCATGCTGCGGCGCCCGAAAACACAATCCTGAATACGGAGACCATTTTCATGTCCTCGACACCGCTCGCACTGTTTGTCGGCCTGCCCAACCCGACCCTTTCCGACGATGAATTCAAGCTGTTTGCCGACACCAACCCGCTTGGCCTGTTTGTCGGCCGCCGCAATCTGCGCAATCCCGAACAGGCAAAAATCCTGATCGAGCGTTTTCGCGAGGCGGTCGGCCGTGCCGATGCCCCTGTTTTTACCGATCAGGAAGGCGGCCGTGTCCAGCATCTCGATGGCGGGCCATGGCCGCTGTTTCGCAGTTTTGGCGAGTTTGCCAAGCTTGCCCGCAAGGACTTCGAGGCTGGCCGCAAGGCGCTGCGGCTGTCTTCGCAGGCGATGGGTTCGATGATGTCGGAGCTTGGCCTTTCCAGCGGCTGTTCGCCGGTGCTCGATCTGGTTTTTGAGACGACCAGCGACGTCATCGGCGCGCGTTCCTTCGGTCCCGATCCGGAATTTATCGCCGCACTCGGTCGCGAAGTGGTGGATGGGCTGCTGGAAACCGGCAACCTGCCTGTCATGAAACACATTCCCGGCCATGGCCGCGCCACGCTGGATAGCCACAAGGAACGCCCGGTCGTGGACGCCTCCAAAGAAATCCTGACGATGACCGATTTTGCACCCTTCGTGGCATTGAAGGACACACCGTGGGCGATGGTCGCGCATGTGGTTTACTCCGAATACGACGCGGAACTGCCCGCCTCGATTTCGCCAACCATGCACGAGGTGATCCGAAACGATCTTGGTTATGACGGCGTGCTGATCTCCGACTGCATCTTTATGGAATCCCTGCAAGGCACGCTGCCCGAGCGCGTCAAACAGGTGCTCGATGCCGGCTCGGACATTGCGCTGCACAGCCATGGCGATCTGGCCGAGAGCGAAGCAGCCGCCAAGGCGGCACGCCCAGTGACGCAGAAAACGCTCGACCGCATCGCCGCCGGCAATGCCCGGCTCGGCACTCTCAAGATCGATTACCGCCGCGCTCAGGAGGAAATCGAAGCCATTTTTGCGGAAAAACTCGCTGCATAAAAACCTCGCCTGCCCATTATAAAAACCCATCATAAAAATCAAAAGGGGAACCGACATGAGGAATACCGTTTTCATTGCAACCGCGCTGGCCCTGCTTGCCGGCACGGCATCCGCCCAGACCGTGCTGACTGCCAATATCGAACCGGCCACGACCTGGGTGCGCAACTTCAACCCGTTCAACCAGACATCGGCGCGGCAATCGACGCTCGATTTCATGTATGAGCCGCTGATCGTCTTCAACCGTTTCGACAGCAACAAGCCGGTCTATCGTCTGGCCGAAAGCTACAAGCTTGCGGACGACCTGAAGAGCGTCGATTTCAAGCTGCGGGCGGGCCTCAAATGGTCGGACGGCAAGCCGCTGACGGCGGCGGACGTCAAATTCACTTATGACTATATCAAGAAATTCCCAGCGCTGGATTTCGTCAGCATCTGGACTTTCATCACCGGCGTCGAAGCTGTTGATGGCCAGACGGTGCGCTTCACGCTGAAGGAACCAAGCTCGATTGCCGCCGAGCAGCTGTCACAGCTGCCGATCGTGCCCGAGCACATCTGGAAGGACATTGCCGACCCGGTGACCTTTGCCAATGAAAAACCGGTGGCAAGCGGCGCCCTGACCGAAATTCCTCGCTTCACCGGCCAGACCTATGACCAGTGCCGCAACCCCAATTACTGGGATGCAGCGACGCTGAAGGTCGATTGCCTGCGCTTTCCGCAGCTGGCCGACAACAACCAGATCCTGACCGCCACCGCCGACGGCACGCTCGACTGGGGCGTTTCCTTCATTCCCGACATCGAGAATGTCTATGTCGCCAAGGACCCGGAACATTATCATTTCTGGTATTCGCCGAGCAGCATGGTGGCCTTCCTGTTCAATCTGGAAACCGCCAACGAGAACAACAAAAAGGCATTTACCGACCTGAAATTCCGTCAGGCGATGAGCATGGCGCTCGACCGTGCCACGATGATCGACATCGCCGGTTACGGTTATCCGACGCTCAACGAAGACCCCGGCCTGATGGGCGAGCTTTACAAGAGCTGGGCCGACGAGAAGGTCGCGGCCGACCTCGGAAAATTCGGCAAATTTGATGCCGAGGCCGCCAAGGCGCTGCTGGACGAAGCCGGTTATGCCGACAAGGATGGCGACGGTTTCCGCGAGAATCCGGATGGCACAAAACTGTCCTTCTCGATCGTCGTGCCAAGCTCGTGGACCGACTGGGTCGATACCGTCAACATCGCCATCGAGGGCATGCAGGCGGCCGGTGTCGATGCGAAGATCGAGACGCCGGAAGAAGCCGTGTGGACCTCCAGCCTGATCTCCGGCAAATTCGACGCGGCGATCAACAGCCTGCCGGCATCGGCTTCGCCTTATTACCCCTACAAGCGCGCCTTCAGCGCTGCCGACAAGGGCAAGACCCGCTTCACCGCGCAGCGCTGGTTCAACCCGGAACTGGAAGCCTTGGTGGTGGAATTCACCCACACGGCCGACCCGGCCAAGCAGAAGGAAGTGATGGCGAAGGCGCAGCGGATCGTGGCGGAAAACATGCCAATGATCCCGGTTTTCAACAATCCGAACTGGTACCAGTATAACACCAAGCGGTTTACCGGCTGGTCGACGGAGGAGAACCCGTTCGTGAACCCCTCGATCTCGCGCACCAACCCGGCGCGCATTCTGCACCTTCTGGCGCTGAAGCCAGCCGGCTGAGGTCATCAATCCGACGGCAGCAGTATCGACAGATGCTGCTGCCGGTTTGAGGGAGCCGAGCATGGCCTTTCTTCTACGCCGCCTGGGATTTTATCTCGCAGCCTTTCTGGCGGCCGCGACCATCAATTTTTTCCTGCCACGCCTGATGCCGGGAGATCCGATCCAGCTGATGTTTTCGAGCGCCGGTGCCGAACTGCCGCCGGAAAGCCTGGAATCGCTGAAGCTCACCTTCGGTTTCGTCGATGGGCCGCTGTGGAAGCAATATCTCACCTATATCGGCAGCATTTTCACCGGTGATCTCGGCCGTTCGATCAAATATTTCCCCCTGCCCGTCACCTCGGTTCTCGGCCACGCGCTGATCTGGACGCTGGTGCTGATGGGCACGGCGACGATCATCAGTTTCGTGCTCGGCACATGGCTCGGCGTCATGGCGGCGTGGAAGCGCGGCAGCCGATTTGATGTCATCGTGTCGGTGACATCGATTTTCGCGACCTCGGTGCCGGCAGTCGTCACCTCGCTGATCGTGCTCTTCGTGTTCGGCTTCACGCTGGACTGGTTCCCCAACGGTTATGCCGCCGATCCGTCGCTCGATCCGGCTTTCACGCTGCAATATATCTCAAGCGTCGCCTATCATGGCGTGCTGCCGATGCTGACGCTCTGCACCGTGCTGATCGGCGGATTTACCGTGACCATGCGCAACAACATGATCAATCTGCTGGGCGAGGATTATATCGTCATGGCGCGCGCCAAGGGGCTTTCCGACCGCCGCGTCATGCTGTGGTATGCGGCCCGCAACGCGCTGCTGCCGACCGTTTCGAGCCTCGCGATCGCCATCGGCACCATTCTCGGCGGCTCGCTGGTGACGGAAGTGGTGTTCAATTATCCCGGCCTCGGCAATGTGCTCTATCAGGCCATTCTGGCGCGCGATTACCCGGTCATTCAGGGCCAGTTGCTGATTATGACCGCTACCATGCTGGTCGCCAATTTTATCGTCGATGTCAGCTACGTCCTGCTCGACCCGCGACTGAAGGCGGCATGACATGAAGACATTGCTGAAAAACCGCAAGGCGCTTGTGGGACTGGCGATCATCGCCACCATCGCCATTCTGGCGATCGCCGCACCTTGGCTCACCGAATACAATCCCGCCACCCGCACCGGCCGCCCACATCAGGCGCCGTCCATGGATCACATCCTCGGCACGACGCGTATCGGTCAGGATGTTTTTGCCCGCGTTCTGTATGGCGCGCGCACCTCGCTGATGGTCGGGTTTGGCGCGGGTCTGCTGATCACCGTTGTCGGCACCGTGCTCGGTATTGTCTCAGGTTATCGCGGCGGCAAGACGGATGAAGTGATCAGCTTCTTCACCAACATGGTGCTTGTCGTGCCCAACCTGCCGCTGCTTCTGGTACTGGCCGCGTTCATCGGTCAGGCAAGCCCGGTGGTGATCGCGCTAATCCTCGGCGCCACCTCATGGGCATGGGGTGCGCGCGTGACGCGGGCGGAAACGCTCTCCGTCAAGCAGAAGGACTTTGTCAAATCCGCCGAGATGATGGGCGAGAAACAATGGCGCATCATGGCCTTCGAAATCTTTCCCAACGTCATCTCCATCGTCGGCATCAATTTCATCGGCAGCGTCATCTTTGCGATCATCACCCAGGCGACGCTGGAATTTCTCGGCCTTGGCGATCCGCGTGCAATCTCCTGGGGCAACATGCTGTTTGCCGCGCAGAAGGCTTCGGCGCTTTCGGTCGGTGCATGGTGGGAAATCCTGACGCCGTGTTTCGCGCTCGCCTTTCTCGGCATCGGCATGTCGCTCCTGAATTTCGCCGTCGATGAGATCGCCAATCCGCGCCTGCGCACCGGCAACCGGCTCGGGCGCTGGTCGCTTCTCGTGCGCAATGGGGAGGGTCGCCTGTGAGCCAGCCATTTTTATCCATCAAAAATCTGACGATCGACTATATCGGCGACGAAACCGATTTTCGCGCCGTTGATAACGTAAGCTTCGATGTCGCGCCCGGCGAGGTTTTCGGCCTCGCGGGAGAATCCGGCTGCGGCAAAAGCACGCTCGCCTTTGCCATCAGCCGCCTGCACCGCCCCCCGGCGCTGATCCGCAAGGGCAGCGAAATCCTGCTCGATGGTCGCGATGTGCTCGATCTCGACCCGAAGGCGCTGGCCGCCTTTCGCTGGCGCGAAGTGGCCATGGTGTTCCAAAGTGCCATGAACTCGCTCAACCCGGTTCTGCGCATCGAGGCGCAGTTTTACGACGTGCTGAAAGCCCATCTCGGCTTGACGAAGGCGCAGGCCCGCGAGCGGACCGCGGAGATGCTGAAGCTGGTCGATATCAACCCCGACCGCATGGGTGATTATCCGCACCAGTTCTCCGGCGGCATGCGTCAGCGCATCGTTATTGCCATCTGTTTGGCACTTGGCCCCAAGCTGGTGGTGATGGATGAGCCGACGACGGCGCTCGATGTCGTAGTTCAGCGGGAAATCCTGCAACGGATCAATGAGCTGCGTCGAAAGCTCGGATTTTCGGTCCTGTTCATCACTCACGATCTCGGCCTGATGGTGCAGTTCTGCGATCGTATTGGCATCATGCTTGGCGGCAAGCTGGTGGAGCAGAACACGGCCGAAGCGATCTATAAAACGCCGCAGCACGACTATACGAAAAAACTCTGGGCATCCTTCCCGTCGCTGCATGGAGGTGTGCTGGCATGAGCGAGATCATTCTGGCACTCGACGATGCCACCAAGACATTTGGCCATGGTGCGGCCACCGTGCACGCCGCCCGCAACATCTCGCTGACCCTCAAGTCCGGCCGGGCGCTGGCACTGGTGGGCGAATCCGGCAGTGGCAAGACCACATGCGCGCGCATGGCGATGCTGGAATATCTGCCCAATGCCGGCCGGGTTCTGTTCAAGGGCCAGCCGATGGAAAAGGCAGGCGCGAAGGACATCGCCGCCTATCGGCGTTCGGTGCAGATGATCTTTCAGGATCCGTTCGCCTCGCTCAACCCGGCCCAGACGATCGCCTATCACCTGAAACGTCCGCTGAAACTGCACAGGCCGGAACTTGGTAGCAGCGACATCGATGCCGCCATCCGTGAACTGCTGGAACGGGTAAAGCTGGACCCGGATCTCATTGCCCCCAAATACCCGCACGAGCTTTCCGGCGGCCAGCGCCAGCGTGTCAACATTGCGCGCGCGCTGGCGGTGAAGCCGGAAGTCATCGTCGCGGATGAACCGACCTCGATGCTCGACGTCTCCGTGCGGCTTGGCGTCTTGAACCTGCTGAACGATATGAAACGCGAGATGAACCTCGCCATGCTCTACATCACCCACGACATCGCCACCGCCCGTTTCGTGGCCGAGGATATTGCCGTGATGTATGCCGGGCAGATCGTCGAATGGGGCGCAACGGCCGAGGTGATCGACAATCCGCAGCATCCGTACACACGCTTGCTTTTGTCTGCCGTGCCGGACCCCGATATGCGCTTCGATAATACGGGCAGCCAGATGCAGCCCGAACACGTGGATGCTGTGCGCAATCTTTCCGCGAGGACGGATGGCGACCTGATTGAAGTGTCTCCCCGCCATTTCGCACGATTGACGGCAAAAGCCTGAACACGGCACAGCGTGACAAAAGTCAAACTTGATAAATCGGGTTGACTTTTGTTCTGTCTCGTAGAAAGCCACTCGCGAACGTGAGACGGGCCCTTGGCAAACCCGTTTCCTGTCGTTACGGGAGCGAGAATGGCAATGGCATCGAAGACCTCTTATCCATCAGCAACACCTGGCCGTCTCACCGCGTTCCTCGCCGGGTTGCTGACCGTGCTTACCATCACTGTGACGGCCTCTGCTGCCCGCGCGCAGGAGACAAAACCGCTGCGCATCGCGCTTGCCACCAGCATTTCAAACCAGGCGGCAGAGATTGCTGCCGAAGAGGCGGAAGTCGAGGGTCTGAAGGTCGAGCTGATCGAGTTCAACGACTGGAACACGCCGAACCGCGCCGTGGCGGATCGCGAGGCCGATGCCAATCTTTTCCAGCACGTGCCCTATCTGGAATTCACCAACGCCAATACCGGCAATGACCTCGTTGCCATCGCGCCCGCCTTCAGCACGCCTTTTGGCCTCTATTCAAAGAAGGTAAAAACGCTCGCCGAGCTGCCGGACAATGCGCAGATCGTTTTTTCTGGTGACGCCGTCAACACCGCCCGCTCGCTGCTTCTTCTGCAGCAGGCAAAGTTTGTGGAACTGAAGCCCGGCGTCGGCACCAAGGCGACGCTTGAAGACGTGGTGACATGGGTGAAGCCGCTGAAGATCACACAGCTCGACGGCCCGCAGATTGCCCGCGTTCTCGATGACGTGGATGCCGCCGCCACCTACCCGACTTTTGCCAAGCTCGCCGGTCTCGACGCCTCTTCCGGATTGATTTTCGAAAACGACCCGATCTATGCCTTCCAGTTCGTGACGCGGCCCGATATGCGTGACGACAAGAGGCTGCGACGTTTTGTGGAGA
Source organism: Neorhizobium sp. JUb45 (assembly GCF_004343585.1). Lineage (GTDB taxonomy): Bacteria > Pseudomonadota > Alphaproteobacteria > Rhizobiales > Rhizobiaceae > Neorhizobium. The sequence continues at coordinate 426,592 of NZ_SLYW01000003.1, forward strand.
TCTATCGGAACTCGCCAGCCGTTAAGGAAAAGCTGCGGTCGCTTTACGGATCGATGGTCTCGTTCCCCTGACGGAACGGTCGCAGGTGCATTTGAACAGGAAGAACGCCATGCATGGTGAATACAAGGTCCAGGGCGGCAAGCTCGTCGTGGTCGATTTCGACACGGCCGACGACCGGCTTTCCAACGTGCAGGTGTCCGGCGATTTCTTTCTCGAGCCGGCGGAAGCCCTGGGCGACATTTCCGGCGCGCTTGAAGGTCTGCCCGTCTCCGTCAAGGTCGAGGACATCACCGCCGCCATCCGTGCCAAGCTCCGCCTTGGCGCGGAAATGATCGGTTTCAGCCCGGAAGCGGTGGCGATTGCGGTGCGCCGTGCGCTCGGCGTCACCGGCACATGGCGTGATTACGAATGGCAGATCATCGAGGCGCCGCCGCAGCGTCCGGCCATGCATCTGGCGCTCGACGAAGTGCTGGCCCGCGAAGTGGCGGCCGGTCGTCGTGGCCCCTGCCTGCGTTTCTGGGAATGGGAACGCCCGGCCATCATCATCGGCGGCTTTCAGTCACTGCGCAACGAAGTGGATCTGGAAGCCGCCAACCAGTTCGGTGTCGAGACCGTGCGGCGTGTGACCGGCGGCGGAGCGATGTTCGTCGAACCGGGCAGCGCCGTGACCTATTCGCTCTATGCACCGGCCGAACTGGTGCGCGACATGAGCTTTGCCGATTCCTATGCCTTTCTCGACGACTGGGTTCTGAAGGCACTGAACGAACTCGGCATCGACGCCTTCTACAAGCCGCTCAACGACATTTCGAGTTCCAAGGGCAAGATCGGCGGCGCAGCGCAGAAGCGTTTTTCGTCAGGCGCGGTGCTGCACCATGTCACCATGTCCTATGACATGGATGCGCAAAAAATGGTGCAGGTTCTGCGCATCGGCCGTGAAAAGCTGTCCGACAAGGGCACGACCAGCGCCGTGAAGCGCGTCGACCCGCTGCGCAGCCAGACAGGCCTGCCGCGCGAGGAAATCATCCGCCGAATGAAGGAGACATTTGTCTCGCTGAACGGCGGCACCGCCGGCAGAATTTCGGACGAGGAATATGCAGCTGCGGAAAAGCTGGCCGCAGAAAAGTTTTCGACCGAGGAATGGTTGCGGCACATTCCGTGAGGGAAAAACGAGCGCAGAAGCTGTCGCCAAACTACCTGTGCGAAACAGGTGACGAAGGCTGCATACCTCTCCGTCGTCATCCTCGGCCTTGAGCCGAGGATCTGCTGCCGGTTAATTTCATTGACGTGATTAGATCCTCGGGACAGGCCCGAGGATGACGAAAACTTCCGTGGGAGCACGCATCAAACGAGCGAGGACACTACCCTCCCTCCACGCTTGCTCAATCAGGCTGGCTGCTTGGTCTTGCGCAGATACGGAAGCACCGTATCGAACGAACCAAACCGCTGGAGGGCATCTTCGTTCGACACTGCAGCGGTGATGATGACATCATCGCCCTGTTTCCAGTTGGCAGGCGTCGCCACCTGATGTTTTGCCGTCAGCTGGATCGAGTCGATCGCGCGCAAAATTTCATCGAAATTGCGCCCCGTCGTCATCGGGTAGGTGAGGACGAGCTTGATCTTCTTGTCCGGGCCGATGACGAAGACAGAGCGAACCGTGGCATTGTCGGCCGGCGTGCGGCCTTCCGAAGTCTCGCCGACACCCGCCGGCAGCATGTCGTAAAGCTTGGCGACCTTGAGATCCTTGTCGCCGATCAGCGGGTATTCGACATCGTAACCGGTGGCGGTGCGGATATCGCCCTTCCACTTGGCATGGCTTTCGACCGGATCGACGGAAATGCCGATGATCTTCACGCCACGTTTCTGAAACTCGCCTTCAAGGCCCGCCATCGTGCCAAGCTCTGTGGTGCAGACCGGCGTGAAATTTTTCGGATGCGAAAACAGCACAGCCCAGTTGTCGCCGATCCATTCATGGAACGAGATCGGACCCTGACTGGTCTCCGCCTGAAAATCCGGTGCGATATCGTTGATACGTAGGCTCATCTCGGTTCTCCTGTTTTGCGATCAAATAGATCGCAAAACCACTTTGAAAAGGAGTTCAGACGTTCTCAATTACATTGCCGCCGAGGAATAAAAGCGCGACAATCGGGACCGAACTGCGAGATATTTCTTTTTACCCGACAAGCGCCCAAACGGCCGAAAGCGCACCCGACAACACGGACGCGCCCTCACCGCAATACTGTAGGTTATCGTTGCCGTCAGCCCGTCGGAGCCAGCGTCGCATCGGCGAAATGCGCCTTGAAATTGTCGAGCAGCTTGTGACGCTCGAAATAATGCAGCAATTCGAGCTTGTGCGTGCGCGTGTTGTAATAGGCGGCGGCCATCGGGTTTTCCTCGCCCTTCTGCAGGAAGGTAACCGCTGGATTACCATGCAGCAGCCGCGTCGGTGCCGGATCCTCACCATACTGACGCAGGAACGGTATGGTCACCGAGCCCTTGTATTTCTGCGCCACACTGCCGGTAAAAATGTTCTTCTTGCCGACATAGCGGTTGAGAATGCCGATCTTGCCGTTCGGGCGGGTGGTGATCTGCTTGCCCGGCTCCAGAAACTCGGACAGCAACTCGCGTGCGCCCGGCATTCCCTGTATTTTATTGCCCTTGAAATAAACGTCCTCGCCGACAGTCAAAGTATAGACACGGCGGACGACCTGAAGATGGGCAGAGGTCAGAACCTTGACGCCCTTGATCTTCTGGGTTGGTGAAATCATCCCGAAGATGCTCTCGTCGGAGACTTCCTCGATGATCAGATTGTAGTCCGTCAATGCTACTTTATCGATATCTGGAATGCCCATGGGAAGCTTCCTTCAAAGTCTTAAGACCGGGATTGAGCGCGGGAAAGCGCCGGCGGAAAACCGCCGACGCCAGCTTCTGGCAAAAAGACTTAGGCAGCCTTGGTGGTCGCGAGATCGTAAGAAGCGATCATCGGCGACTGCGGGTTCTGCTGTTCGTCGAACGGGGTGTACTTCACTTCAAGCTTGGTGAAGTTGAGCTTGATGGTTTCGACCGGACGGTCACCGTTCGAGTCGATCGAATAGCTGGCGATCAGAGTATTGGTCAGCAGGTATTCGATATAGGTGTCGCCCGGGTTACCGGTCGTTACCAGGTGGATGGTGGCGCGCTTGCCGGTGCGACCCGAGCAGGCTTCCTGGAACAGCTTGGTCGACGACGAGTCGCTGACCTTGGTAAGGATGACTTCCGAAATGGTCGGCTCGGAAGCTTCGCGGTTTGCTGCCGAACCGGCAGAGGTGTTCAGGTTACGCGACACGTTCCAGTGAATGGCTTCAATGTCCATCCACTTGCGGTGCTGCTCGTGCGTTGCGTCACCCTGGATACCGTCGATCTGAAGATAAATCGGCATGCTTTCAGCTCCTGTTTAAAGGTCTTAGCCTTGTTGCGTCTAAGGCGTCGTCGCCTTTCGCGATCGTCCTGGGGCGCGTTTGCGTCCCCCGGCTTCTTCATCCGCCTGCCGACCCCGACCCCCGTCCGGCGCAGCGAATTCCTGTTGCGGCTTTGCGTCTTCGGCATCGATGCCAAAGTGCTGGCCGTCAAAATTGATTGTAATATGCTTGATCTTGCGAGCCTCGGTGATGACATCGAGGAAGAAGGTGGACAGAACCGGCAGAAGATCGCGGGCGATCATCACCTCGATGGCGCGTGCACCCATTTCGCTGCTTTTCGCACGCGAGATCAGCGCTTCGCGCGCCTCCTGCGAAAGCGTCAGCGCCGTGCCATATGTGCCGACGACACGCTGGCGGATGCGATCGATCTGGATATCGATGATGCCCGACAGCGTTTCCGCCGTCAGCGGCATGAACGGCAGAACCGTGGTGCGGCCGACAAAGGCCGGCTTGAAGTGTTTTTGCAGTTCCGGCAGCAGCAACTGCTCCAGCGCTTCGCCTTCCGGCATGGTATCGGGATCGGCGGCCAGCGAGGCCAGCAATTCCGAACCGGTATTGGCGGTCATGAAGATCGTGGTGTTCTTGAAATCGATGTCGCGGCCTTCGCCGTCGCGCAGCGTTCCCTTGTCGAACACCTGATAGAAGATTTCCTGCACACCCGGATGCGCCTTGTCGATCTCATCGAGCAGCAGCACGCCGTAAGGCCGGCGGCGAACGGCTTCGGTCAGCACGCCACCTTCGCCATAACCGACATAACCCGGAGGAGAGCCGAGAAGCATCGAAATCTTATGCTCCTCCTTGAACTCCGACATGTTGATCGTGGTCAGATGCTGGCTGCCGCCATAGAACATGTCGGCGAGCGTGAGTGCAGTCTCGGTCTTGCCGGTGCCGGACATGCCGACCAGCAGGAAAACGGCAGGCGGCCGGCGCGGATCGTTCAGGCCGGCGCGGGCAGCCCGCATGGCGGCGGCGATACGGTCAAGCGCGGCGTCCTGACCGAGCACGCGCTCTTTCAGGCGCGCATCCAGCGTTTTCACCGTCTCGACCTGATCGGTCAGCAGCTTGCCGACCGGGATACCGGTCCAGCGCGCGATGATGGTGGCAACCACATCACGATCGACGACGCGCGGAATGAGCGGCGCTTCGCCGGCAGCAGCTGCAAGGCTGCGCTCGGCCGAAACCAATGCGGCGCGCGCAGTTTCCGGCGTCATGGCCTGCGACGGGAACGGTGCGACATTGGCGGCGCCATCGGTCGCGGCATCATCTGCCGAGAGCGGAGCAACTGCATTGTCCTCGGAAAATGCTTCTTCGAGGCGGTCTGCCTCGCGAGCCAGCTGCATTTCCCGGTCATATTTTCCGGTCAGCGCCTCGATCTCGCGGGCGATATCCTCGCGCTCGGAACGGATTTCCGTCAGACGCGCTGAGGTTTCTTCCGTCTGCGGTTCAGCTTCCAGCCAGTTTGCTTCCGCCTCCAGCATGTCGCTTTCGCTTTTGAGATTTTTCAGCGCTTCCGGCACTGTCTGGCGTGCCAGGGCAACGGCAGCGGCAGCCGTGTCGAGAATGCTGATCGCCTTGTCAGGCAACTGCCGCGCCGGCAGGTAACGGGCAGAAAGCTGCACGGCGGCAACGATCGCCTCATCGCGAATGCGCACGCGGTGATGCAGTTTCAGATTGCCGGCAACACCACGCAGCATGCGTACCGCGGTCTTTTCATCCGGCTCGTTGACGAGAACCGTCTGGAAACGACGGGTAAGCGCCGCGTCTTTTTCGATATAACGCTTGTATTCGCTCCAGGTGGTGGCAGCGATCGTGCGCAGTTCACCACGAGCAAGGGCTGGTTTCAGGATATTGGCGGCATCGCCATTACCCGCCTGCCCGCCGGCACCGATCAGGCCATGCGCCTCATCGATGAACAGAATGATTGGCTTGTCGGACGCCTTGACGGCATCGACGACACCATGGAGGCGACGTTCGAACTCGCCCTTCACGCCGGCACCCGCTTGCAGAAGGCTGAGATCGAGCAGCAGAAGTTTAACTTCCTTCAGGCGCTCCGGCACGTTGCCGGCAACAATTTCCAACGCAAAGGCTTCCGCGACGGCGGTTTTACCCACACCGGCTTCACCCACTAGGATCGGATTGTTCTGGCGACGACGCATAAGGATGTCGACGACCTGGCGCAACTCGCCATCGCGGCCGATCACCGGGTCGATCTTGCCGGCGCGGGCATCCTCGGTCATGTCGCGGGTATAAAGCCGCAGGAATTCGTTGCCCTGAGACGCAGAAGCCGGCGCATTCAACGCCGGCTCCGACTGGCCGCCCGGTTCGCCTTGCGCCTTCTCCAGCAGGCTGTCGAGCTTCGCGCGGTTGAGCGAACGCAGCGACGGCGCAATGCCGCGAGCAACGACACGCAGCGACTGATCGGAATTCAGGGCAGAGAGAAGATCGCCCAGCACGACTGTCGAGCGGCCGGACTGCAACGATGCAGTAAGCCACGCTTCTCGCGCCAGAGCGAGCAGGTTCTGGGAAAGGGCAAGCGACGCGTCACCCTCACGCCGGATGTCGGCGATGGTGGCGTCCAGTTCAGTGCGCAATGCCTCCGACGGCACGTCAAGCTCTTCGAAAACGGCGGAAAGTGCCTGAATATCGAGGAGCGAGCGCAACCAGTGGGCAATATCTACGGCGGCATGCTGATGACGCGCGGCAAGTGATGCCGCTGTCTCAAGACCGACACGCAAGTTAGGCTCAAGCGTTCTGATCAGACGATTGAGATCGATATGCGACATCAGGCAAGTCCTGTTTGCTGTTGGCCGTACGGTGTTCTTCGAGATGTCCGGCGACAACTAGGGCGATCAAACCACCTTGTCCAGTCGTAAAAATCCCCTATTTTTCGAAAAAGTATCTCATACTACCGTCATAAAATTGACACCTCTTGTCTGAGGTTGACAAGACGTTATATGGGCCAACATTATAGGCTTAGTTACGAAATACCTTATATAAACGGAGATCATCCCCGCGTGAACGTGCGCCAGATCGTGGATCCACTTGATGAAACGCGCCCCTGCGGAGAAAACGTCAGGGAAAATACTTCTGCGCGCCCAATATACTATAGAATTAAGGACGCCCGTAACGCTGCAAGAGCTGCCGAACGAGGAATAACGCCGGGTGAGAATATTGGCTTGTCACCTATCTGGCAAGACGTAAGCAACCTTGGATTGCAGATTCTTACTTCAGAGAGTAAGGATATAGAAGTATTAGCCTGGGTTGCAGAAGCCCAGGTGCGACTGCGTGGCTTTGAAGGCCTGCGGGATGTCTACCTGTCCATCGTGTCGCTTTTAGAAAACTATTTTGACGATCTGCATTCCATTGGCGACGAGGATTTCGAGGAGCGCTTCAGTCCCTTCGCCGGGTTGAACGGTGTCGGCTCAGAAGGCACGATCATCCAGGCTATTCGTCTGAGTTCATTGATCCCGGGGGTAAAATTCGCACAGTTTTCGCTGTGGGATTTCCAGATCGGCCAGCGGCCCGGCGAAGACGCTCGTCGCGAAGACCTGCAGCATGCGGCGCTGGAAGCCGGTGTCGCGAATATGTCAGCGCATTTGCACGTTCTCATGGAGTGCATTGCCGCTTTTGACCGTATGGTAGAAATACTTGATGAACGCTGCGGCAGGCAGGCACCACCAAGTTCTAATACACGCAATGTGTTGCAAGAGGCCGCCTCCGCGATCCGCGTTCTGGCCGGCATCAGCGAGCCGGAACCGGCGCAAGCAGCTGAAAATGCGCAGGAATTCGAACCGTCGGAGACCGGTGTGACAGCGCCTGCGGAAGACCAGCCGCGCATCCGCGCCATAACGGCGGACAGCATCCGATCCCGCGAAGAGGCATTCGAGCTTCTGATGGCGGTGTCGCGCTATTTCCGCCGTACCGAGCCGCATTCCCCGGTTTCCATGTCGATCGAGACGCTGGTGCGTCGCGGACGCATGGATTTTTCCGAACTTCTTGCCGAGCTTTTGCCCGAACAGCACGCGCGACATGCGGTGCTGACGGCGGCCGGCATTCAACCCTCCACGGAAAACAGGGGAGGCTGAAGAGATTTTATTGCAATCGGGCCTTGTCCGATCGCGTTCCGCAACAATCTGAATTCGTATTTTGCCGATGGCATGAAGGAGAATCTTGATGGCAAGTGTACATGAAAAGCTGGAGCGGGTTCGCAAGCCTCGCGTCCACATCAAGTACGAAGTGGAAACCGAAGGCGCGATGGTGGTGAAGGAACTTCCCTTCGTCGTCGGCGTTCTCGGTGACTTTTCCGGTAACCCCACCCAGCCGCTGAAGCCGTTCGGCGAACGCAAGTTCGTGCAGATCGACCGCGACAATTTCGACGACGTGATGCGCCGCATGACGCCGGGTCTCACCATCTCGGTGGACAACACGCTGAAGGGTGACGGCACCCAGCTTCCGGTCGCGCTGAAGTTCGAAAGCATGGAAGATTTCGAGCCGGGTTCGGTGGTCAATCAGGTGCCTGCACTGAAGGCTCTGCTCGATGCCCGCAACGAATTGCGTGACCTGATGAGCAAGGCCGACCGTTCGGAAGAACTGGAACGCTTGCTCGAAGACATTTTGCAGAACAAGGCCGATCTCTCCCAGCTCGTCGCCCAGCTTGGCGGCGACAAGAAGGAAGAGAACAAGAGCCCCGCCAACTGAGTGCCGGCGGTGCGCGGCATCGGGCACAAGCCCGTCGCGCATCAGGAAATGCCCGTCTGTTTGTTTTGAGTATCGCCTGCCCCGGAACAGCTTTTCCGACGCGCTGCTCATAAAAAAGGATTTGAGACATGAGCGCTGACACGCAAGTGCAAAGGAAGGAAGAGGCCGGTTTCGCACAGGAACAGGATCTTCTCTCCCAGGTCGTCGCGGCGACCCGTCAGACCGAACCAAACCGTGCACAGGATCTTCTGCGCACCCTGACCGACCAGGCCCTCAAGGGCACGGTCACCTATGACCGCAACCTGACGATCACGCTGAACAACGCGATCGCCGAACTCGACAAGACGATTTCCACCCAGCTTGCCGCCATCATGCAGGCACCGGAATTCGTCAAGCTCGAGGGTACCTGGCGCGGTCTGAACTATCTGGTCAAGAATTCCGAAACCAGCGTCAACCTGAAGATCCGTGTGCTGAACGCTTCCAAGCGTGACATCAGCCGCGACCTTTCCAAGGCGGTGGAATTCGACCAGTCGCGCCTGTTCAAGTCGATCTACGAAGACGAATTCGGCACGCCGGGCGGCGAACCGATGGGCGCGATCATCGGCGATTACGAATTCGACAATTCGTTCGACGACGTGCAGACGCTTCAGGGCGTATCGATGATCGCGGCAGCAGCTTTCGCGCCGTTCATCTCGGCGGCCAGCCCGCGCATGTTCGGCTTCGACGATTACCGCGAGCTGTCCAAGCCGCGCGATCTCGAAAAGATTTTCGAAACCGTCGAATACGCCAAGTGGCGCGGCCTTCGCGACAGCGACGATTCCCGCTTCGTGACGCTGGCCATGCCGCGTGTTCTCTCGCGCATGCCCTACGGCCCGACGACCAACCCGGTCGACGAGTTCAACTATGACGAAACCGGCGGTTCGAAGACGGGTGAACTGCCGCACGAAAACTATTGCTGGATGAACGCGGCCTATGTGATGGGCACGCGCCTCACCGACGCATTCGCCAAGAGCGGCTGGTGCACGGCCATCCGTGGCGCGGAAAATGGCGGCAAGGTCGAAGGCCTGCCGATGCATGTCTTCGCCAGCGATGACGGCGATCTCGATCTGAAATGCCCGACCGAAGTCGGCATTACAGACCGTCGCGACGCCGAACTCGGCAAGCTCGGCTTTCTGCCGCTGTGCCACTACAAGAACACCGATTATGCCGTGTTCTTCGGTGCGCAGACGGCCCACAAGCCAAAGCTCTACGACCGTCCGGAAGCAACGGCCAACGCTGCCGTTTCGGCACGTCTGCCCTACATGATGGCCACTTCGCGTTTCGCCCACTACCTGAAGGTCATGGGTCGCGACAAGATCGGCTCCTTCATGGAAGCGGAAGATTGCCAGAACTGGCTGAACCGCTGGATCTCCAACTACGTCAACGCCAATGACGATGCCGGCGAAGAATCGCGCGCAAAATATCCGCTGCGCGATGCCAAGGTGACCGTGCAGGAAATTCCGGGCAAGCCGGGTTCCTACAATGCCGTCGCCTGGATGCGTCCGTGGTTGCAGATGGAAGAACTGACGACCTCGCTGCGCATGGTCGCCCGCATTCCGTCCAAGTCCTAAAATCTGACGATACGCGCGGCGACATTTCGCCGCGCGTACTTTCCTTTTTCAAGCGATATTTCGGCCAAATATAATGACCATGGGTTCCAGCACAGAATGGCGGCGCCGGGCAGACCAGTTGATCTCACTGATCGACGAGGCGCTGAACGGCCAAGTCAACGCTATCCTGCACCACCCTGATTTTCAGGCGATGGAGGCACGGTGGCGCGGCATTGCCATGCTCGTGCGTGAATCCACGCGTGGTGGCGACGTCAAGATCAAGCTGTTGAGCATGAGCTGGAAAGAACTGGCGCGCAGCATGGAGCGCGCCTCCGATTTCGACCAGAGCCACCTGTTCGAACTGATCTACAGCCGCGAATTCGGCATGCCCGGCGGCGAGCCTTACGGCTTGCTGGTCGGCGATTACCATTTTTCCCACGAGGAACCGGATGGCGGCGATCCCGTCAGCACGCTGACCCAGCTTGGCATGGTCGCTGCGGCGGCCTTTTGTCCCTTTGTGGCCGGCGCTTCCGCCGGTGCGGTCGGATTGGAAAGCTTTCAGGACCTCGGCCGCGTTCAGGATTTTTCCTGGCTGGCCAGCGATCCGGCCCGTATCCGCTGGAACAGCCTGCGTGCACGGGAAGATTCCCGCTTCCTCGGCCTTGTCGCGCCGCGCATTCTGATGCGCGCGCCGTTCGAGCCTTATGCCCGCCATCGCGACGATCGGTTTCCGTTTCGCGAGGAGATCGCCGAGGATGGCAGTTCGCTTCTGTGGGGCAATGCCGCCTTCGCCTTTGCCACCGTCGTCATCCGCAATTTCATCGACAGCGGCTGGTTTGCCGATATCCGTGGCGTCACGCAGGACGCCATCGATGGCGGCATGCTGAGCACGATGGAACTGGCGCCATACGATTTCGGCACCGAGAGCAACGGCCTGTCGGCGCAGGCACCGGTGGAGATCCGCCTGACCACGGGGCAGGAACAGCAGTTCTGCGATCTCGGCATCGTGCCTGTTGCCACCACCTATCTGTCGGCTTCGGCCATCTTCAATTCCAACCAGTCGATGCACGCGCCACAGCATTATTCCAACGAACATGCACGCCAGAACGCCCGCATCGCCGCCATGCTGCAATATGTGCTCTGCGCCTCGCGCTTCTCGCATTATCTCAAGGTGATCATGCGCGACGAGATCGGCCAGCTGTCCGACGCGCGCTCGATCGAACGCAAGCTGGAAGACTGGCTGACCGCCTATACGCTTGGCAATGACGATGCCGATCTGGCGCTGCGCACGCGTTTTCCGCTTCGTTCCGCCGGCATTACCGTCGCCGAGATCCCCGGCAAGCCCGGCACCTTCTCCTGTACCGTTCGTCTGCAGCCGCATTTCCAGCTCGACGACGTTTCCACCAGCTTCCACCTCATCGCCGAAACGATGACGGGAAGCCGCACCGCTTCCGCGAATGAAGGTTCGCTACCCAAAAGGATGTCCGCATGACGCTTTCCGAAAGCATCGCCCGCCTGCTCAGCGAAAACGCACTCGATGAGGCACTCGATGCAGCCAAGGCGCACCTGAAAGCCAAGCCGTCCGATCAGGAGGCCCGCAATCTCTATATCGACCTGCTGGTTCTGGCCGGCGATTACGAGCGCGCCGACAATCAGTGTGGCCTTGCCGTTACCTTTGCGCCGGATGCGACGATGGGCTTTGCGCTGTTGCGCAACGAGTTGCGCGGCATGGCCGCCCGCAATGCATGGTATGAGACCGGCGCCGTGCCGGAATTTCCGCAAGGCCCGAGCGAACTCGACAAGCTGGCCGTCAAGGTCGGCATCGCCCACCGTGAAGGCAATGGCGATGAAGCCACCGCCGAACTGCAGCGCCTTGAAGAACTGCGCGGCGAACGCGCCATCCTGCTGAACGGCAAGCGTATCGACGATTTCCGCGATCTCGACGACCGCACGCCGCATGCGCTGGAAGTGATCATGACCGGCGGCGCCTATCTGTGGATTGATTTTGCCAAGATCGCCGAATTGACCATCGAGCCGATCGCCCGTCCGCGCGATCTCGCCTTCCGCCGCGCCGAACTGTCGCTGATAGACGGTGCCGTTGCCCCGGTTCTGCTGCCGGCCATCTATCACGGCACCGGTACGGATGATCGCCTGCGGCTTGGCCGCGAAACGGAATGGGTGGAAGAGCCGACCGGCATCACCACCGGCCGCGGCCAGCGCTCGTTCCTGGCCGGAGATGATCTCGCGTCCTTCCATGATACGGAAAGCCTGGAAGCGGCAACGGCTGCCGCTGCCCGCGAGGTTGCGCATGGTTGACCCGCTGGAGCGTTATCGGCCGCGTGATCGCGTTCTCTCCCGGTCCATTCTGGACCGGTTGATCGACGACGCGCCCGATCGCGACTTCGACCCACCGGCAAGCGTGACCGATCAGACGCGCGAAATGCGCGAGTCGATCCGTCGTGACCTTGAGGCGCTGCTCAACACCCGTCGTTGCCCCTCGGCGCCGCCTTCGGAACTTTCCGAACTGAAGGATGCATTGGTGAGCTACGGCGTCGACGGCATGGTGTCGGCCAATCTGGTGACGGATGAGGCAAAACTTTCGCTCGCCCGCATGATCGAGCGCCGCATTACCATGTTCGAAACGCGGCTTTCGGAAGTGCGCGTGACGATCCTGAAAAGCCGGACGATGACCGAGCGGGCCTTACGAATGCGTATTCAGGCGACCTTCCGTCTGCATGAGGGCATGCCGCCGATCAGTTTCGAATCCACCATCGACCCGTCCACACAGCGTTTCCTCGTGGAGGCGGCGAATGGCTGACGGTTTTCTGCATCGTTACAACGAGGAACTGGGAGCGCTGCGCAAACGCGCCGCCCGGTTCGCCGACGCTTTTCCAAAGATCGCCGGCCGCCTGCGCATGACCGGCGATGTTGCCGATGATCCGCATGTCGAGCGCCTGATCCAGAGCTTTGCTTTCTCTGCCGCGCGCGTGCGCCAGAAACTGGATGATGAGTTTCCGGAACTGACCGACGGCCTGTTGGAGACGCTTTACCCGCATTATCTGGCACCCCTGCCATCGATGAGCATCGTGCGCTTCAACCCGAGCGACACGCTGGCATCGGTGCAGACCGTGCCGCGCCACACGGAAATCCTCGCTGAGCCGATCGGTGGCGAATCCTGCCGTTTCCGCACCACGCAGGACGTGGAAATGGCGCCGATCGAAATCACCGGCGCCACTCTTTCCGGCCAGCCGATCAACGCGCCGCTGTCGCCCTATCAAGGCGTCGCCGGTTGTCTGCGCCTGTCGGTTCGCACGCTGGATGCCCGCAAACCGTTCGGCGAACTCGGCATCGATCGTCTGCGCCTGCACATTCCCTCCGCCTGGAGCCAGGCCGTTTCGATCTACGAACTCCTGGCCAACCACACGCTCGGCATCGCACTTGCCCGCCATGGCGATGACCGCCAGCCGGTGTTTCTGCCGGCCCGCAATCTGAAACAGGTGGGTTTCGAAGAAAACGAGGCGATGCTGCCTTATCCGGCACCGAGTTTCATCGGTTACCGGCTGCTGACAGAGTTTTTCGCCCTGCCGCAAAAATACCTGTTCCTCGATATCGAGGGACTGAGCGCCTGGAAGGATCAGGCGCTGGAAATCTTCATCTATCTCAAGGAAACCGACGCCAAGCTTGAACGCACCGTGTCGGCCCGAGATTTTGCACTGAATGCGACCCCGGTCGTCAACCTGTTCCGGCAGACCTGCGAGCCGATTTCGGTCGATGGTACTCGTACCGAATATCGTCTTCTGCCGGACGCCCGTCGCCAGAAGACCCGCGAGATCTATGCGATCGAGCGGGTTCTTCTCACCGGCTCACGCGGGCAGGAAGAATATTGCCAGCCGTTTTTCGGCCGCAGCCAGCGTGCCGGCAACAGCACAGCCTATTGGCAGGCCTATCGTCGGTTCGACGAGGAAGACGGCACCAGCGACATGGAGATCGCCTTCGTCGATCGCGACCGCCGGTTTGCAGGGCCGATCGATGCGGTCGCCGGTGTGGATACCCTGTGCATCAACCGCGAACTGCCGGAGCAATTGCCCTTCGGCGGCGGCCACCCGTTCCTGCAGCTGGCGTCGGGCCATGAAGCGGTATCGGGCGTGGAAGCGTTGATGCCGCCGACGCCGTCCGTGCGCATGAACGATCAGGACGGCCGCAACTGGCGCCTCGTCTCGCATCTTCTGCTCAACCATCTGTCGCTGTTCGACAATGAGGGGGCGGCGCTGAAGGATGTGTTGTCGCTTTATGCCTTCCGCGACAGCCCGGAAACCAAGCAGCTTGTCGATGCGCTGATCCGCATCCGCGCCGAAAGCTCCACCGCGCGGCTGGGCAGCGGTGGCATGGTGCCGGGCACGGAAATCGCACTGGAATTCGATCCGGCAGCGATCGACCGCGCCTCGGCCTTCCTGTTCGGATCGGTGCTCGACCGTTTCTTCAGCCTCTACACATCCGTCAACAGTTTCACGCGGCTGACCATTTCGATGAAGGGCCAGTCCAAACCCATTGCCCACTGGCCGGCCCGCGCGGCCGAGCGCCCGTTGCTGTGAAGACAAGAAAGGACCGCGATCGCCCCATGGATCTCTCGACGCTTCGCCAGCCAGATGTCAAACGCGACACGCTCGTCGACCTGCTTGAACGCGACCCCGGCCGCTTCGAGCCGGTGACGGCGTTCCGCGTCGCGCAGACGGCTGCCGGCACGGGTGATGCCATCGGCGAGCTGGAGGTCGCATCGCATATGGGTGTTTCGCCGGCACCACTCGCCGTCAGCGGTTTCCGCCAGAAGGGAGCGCGCGCTTCGATCCGCAGCGCGCTGGCGGGGCTGACCGGCCCGCTCGGCTCGATGCCGGCCAACTATAATGAACTGATCATGCGCGAGGAGCGGAACAAGTCGAAGGGGCTGGCGGCCTTTTTCGACTTGTTCAGCGCGCGCGTTTCAGAGCTTTTTGCCGATGCCTCCGAAAAATACCGCATTGCGCGGCGCCTGCGCTGGGGTCAGCGCCGTGAGGATAACGGCTTTATCACCACGCTGTTTGCGCTGACCGGTTTCGGCACCCGCAAGCTGAAGGAAAACAGCGGCATCGATGAAGATGTCATTCTGCGTTTCTCCGGCTTTTTCGCATCACGCAACCGCAATGCCGCCAGCCTGCGCGCCATGCTGACCGAATTCAGCGGCCTGCCGGTGGAGATCGAGCTGTTTCGCCCCCGCTGGCTGACCATTCCCATGCAGGAGCGCAGCAAGATGGGAGCACCGCAGGGCGTGCAACTTGGCATAAACGCCACCGCCGGCACCGCCATTCACGATTTCAGTGGCGGCTTTCGCGTGATCGTCGGGCCACTCGCCTATCGCGATTACCTGTCGCTGACACCGGGCGGCCGCAACATCACCGAATTGCTTGCGCTGACACGGCTTTATGTCGGCTCGGCACTCGATTTCGACATTCAGGTCATTCTGAAAAAAGAAGACGTTCCGTTTTGCCAGCTTGGACAGGAAAGCGCTGATCAACCGAGGCTGGGCTGGAACAGCTGGGCACGGGTGGCACCAGCCGCGAAGGACAGCGACGATGCCGTCATCGTCGAACCCCGCCCCGCAGTGGCTTTAGGAGGCGAACATGCGGCTTGAACTCAAGGCAATCGCGGGCGCCAGCACCTTGCCGGCCAGCCGGACAAAATGGTTTTTCGAACAGGGCAAACGCACGCTTGGCCGCTCGCCCGATTGCGACTGGCAGGTTCCCGAAGACCAGCGCTCGGTTTCCAAGCTGCATTGCACGATCGAGCGCGATACGCGCGGTTTTATGCTGCGCGACCAGAGCGCCAACGGCTCGCGCGTCGATGGCATCGTCGTACACGAGGGTGAGACAGCAAGGCTTTCCGACCAGTCGCGGCTGGATGTCGGCAGCATGTCATTTTCCGTGGTCATCACCGGCGAGGCGCATCAGGATGTCGAGGACCCCGATGGCAGCTACGCCATGAGCGATGAGCCGCTGACCATTTCCTCCATCCTTGCCGATATCGCACCCGGCGGCCGCACCGCTACCGGCCTTCTCGGCAACAGGATGTCCGAAGACTGGCTGGAACCGATCGTCAAGAAGGATGGCCCCTCGCCGTCGCGCAATGTCGACATCGGCTGGAACGGCCCGCCGGAAATCCGCGCCGGGGGCAACCTCTTGCCGGACGACTGGAATATTGAGGACAAAAAAGCGGATCATTCCGACTACAGCAACTATCTCGAACATGGATCGGCGACGCATGTGACCATACCGGTTGCAAAGGCGCGCGTGGCAGAGGCACTGCCGACCGTCAACGACAATGCCCCGAAGCCGGATATCGAACCGGTCAAGGCGCCATTGCAGGCGGCAGCACCCGCTCGTTCCGCCGAGATGGAAACAAAACTCAACCCGCTCCTGCAGCGGATCGAAGACGCGCTGGAAGCGAGCTTTGCCGCCTTCGGGCTGGAGCTTCCAGCGCCGGAACATGAAGACGACTTTTTCAGCCGCGACCGGCAGGACACGCTGGTGACCCGGATCGAGGAACTGGCGACACGACAGGCCAAGCTGCAGGCCGCGCTGGAAAACCTCGTGCACCACGCCGGCCAGGAAATGGACCCGCGCATCATCGAATCCCGCATCGACGTGGCAGGATCGATGACATCCTTCGGTTTCCTGCGCGGCCGCGACTACTGGCAAGCTTACAAAAATCAATTCGAAAAGAACGACAGGACGCTGTCGGTTCAGGACGTTTTCCGCGACGCCATGATGCGAACGGAAGACGGGGACCGCATTGCGAACCTGGCGAAAGCAGAGAGAGAAGACCTCAACGATGAGAAATGAAAACCGGGTGGCCTGGAGCGAGGGCATGTTCCTTCGCGTTCAGCATTTCCAGCAGGCGGACCGATGGACGGAACGGCTGGTGCGCACCACGACGCGCGGCCTGACACCTTATCCATGGGGCGTTGCGGAAATCGGCATCGACCGCAGCGCGCTCGCCATCGGCCAGTTCGCGCTGTCCAACCTGCGCGGTATCCTGCCGGATGGCACGCCGTTCGAAGCGCCGCTCGATACCGATCTGCCGCCGGCCGTCGATCTCGATGAAAACGTCAAGAACGCCATCATCTACCTCGCTCTGCCGGCCCGCCAGCCGGGCAAGCCGGATGTGGCGCTGAATGGCGGCGCGCGCTTCAACAGCGTGCGCATGACCGCTTCCAACTACGAAGCCCCGGACGCCAATGTCGAAACCGATTTCATGGCGCCGATCGATGTCGGCCGGCTGAGCCTGCGTTACCTGAAGACCGGTGACGACCTTGCCGGTTACGAACTGATCGGCCTTGCCCGCGTCATCGAAGTTCGTTCCGACCGCGCCGTCATTCTCGATCCCGATTTCATCGCACCAAGCCTCAACTGCGCCGCCGAGCCAAGGCTTTCCGAACTGATGACGGAACTGCTCGGCATCGTGCGCCACCGCGCCGAGGCGATCGCCGAGCGCATCGGCGACCCGACCATTCGCGGCACGGCCGAGGTCGGCGACTATTTTCTCTTGCAGATCCTCAACCGCGCCGACCCGATGCTGAAGCATATTTCCGCAAACGCGACGCGCATCCATCCGATCGATTTCTACGAGACCTGCATCCAGCTGGCCGGCGAACTCGCCACCTTCACCACTGAGCGCAAGCGGGCGACGGATTTTCCGCCCTATCGCCATGACGACCTGAAGGCGACCTTTGCCGCCGTCTATGACGATCTGCGCGCCTCCCTGTCTTCGGTTCTCGAACAGGCTGCCGTTTCGATCGAGCTTGCGGAGCGCCGCCATGGCGTGCGCGTCGGCACGATCAACGACCGTTCGCTGCTCAAGGATGCCGGTTTCGTACTGGCCGTGCGCGCCGAAATGTCGGCGGAAGATGTTCGTCGCAAGCTGCCGGCACAGATCAAGGTCGGCCCGGTCGAGCGTATCGCCGAACTGGTCAACGTCGCGCTGCCGGGCATTCCGGTCAGACCGCTACCGGTTCTGCCGCGCCAGCTGCCGTACCGTTCCGGCACGATCTATTTCGAACTCGACACCAAAAATCCGCTCTGGAAGCAGCTTGAAACCTCGGGCGCCATCGCCCTGCATCTCGCAGGTGATTTCCCTGGTCTCGAAATGGAAATGTGGGCCCTGAGAGAATGACCAACGAACCCGCATCGAAATGGCAGAACCTGCCGACCGTCGTCGAACTGACCGAGGACGGCATCAAGAAAAAGCAATCGGCCGCCCGCATGGCCGAGATGCTGGACGACGTGCTCGACACGCCCGGCATTGACGACCTTGCGCCGAAACCGTTGCCGAAAGGCGGCTGGTCGGTGGAAACGCTGGTGCGCGACTTCCGCTTCGGCGGCGAGGAAGTGCCGACACTGGTGCGTTCCGCAGCCCCGTTGCTGAACCTCGCGCATACGCTTCGTTACACCGACGAGCAGCCGGATATCGAGCAGCTGCGCCGCGTGGCGGTGGAAGCCGTCGGCCGTTACGAGCGTGATCTCGCAGGCTCCCGTATCAGCCCGGAGCGCGCGCGTGCAGCCCATTACATCATCTGCGCCACCGTTGATGACGTGGTGCTGAGCAAGCCCTGGGGCGTACGCGCCGGCTGGGCGCGTTCGGGTCTGGTCTCGACCTTCCACATGGACGTCACCGGCGGCGACCGCGTTTTCGATCTGCTCGACCATTTCCATCAGAGCCCGGGTGCCAACAAGGACCTGCTGCTGCTGATCTACCTGTCGCTGTCGCTCGCCTTCGAGGGCCGCACGCGCGTCTCGCCACGCGGCAATCTCGAGCTCGGCCGTATCCGCGACAGTCTCTACAAGACGCTGCTCGGCCAATATGGCGTATTCGAACGCGAGCTTTCACCGCACTGGAAAGGTGTGGCCGCCAAGCACAAGCCGCTGCGCACAGCCGTGGCTTTGTGGACTCTGATGTCGCTGCTCGCGCTGGTTTTTGCGGTCGGTTACCTGTTCTTCACGCTGTCGCTCAACGGCGCATCGGACGGCACCTTCCAGCGGCTTGCACAATTGCCGCCGGGTGAAGCGCCAAGCCTTCTCGTCAATCCGCCACCGAAAGAGGCGCCGCCAGAAATCATCGCCAAGGCGCAGGAGCCTCCCGTCAAGCCGCAACTGATGCCGCGGCAGCCGACCAAGCTTGAGAACTTCATGAAGTTCCTCCAGCCGGAGGTCGAAAAGAAGCTGGTGTCGCTGTCGGAAAGCAACAACCGGGTTCTGGTGCGCATCAACAATGCCGGCCTGTTCGACGTCGGCAGCGCCGAGGTCAGCGAAGAATTCAAGCTGCTGATCGCCCGTATCGGTGGCGCACTGGCGCAGGAACAGTTCCGCGCCGTCGTTGTCGGTTACACCGACAATACGCCGATCAAGACGCTGCAGTTCCCCTCGAACTGGCATCTGTCGGAAGCACGCGCCAAGGCGGTTGGCGAGATCCTGATCTCCTTCACCGGGCCTGATGCCATTCTCACCGAAGGTCGCGCAGAAGCCGATCCGATCGCCGACAACGCGACACCGCAGGGGCGTGAAAAGAACCGGCGGACGGAAATTCTCGTGCTGGCCGATCCGGACGAAGCGTTGAGCGGCGCCGGGGTCAAATCTCCGCCTCTTGAAATGGATATTCGCAATATGCCGGCCAATCCGGCAGCAGGGGGCCTTTCGCCATGAACCCCATCGGCATGTTTTACACGCTCCGCTCCTATGTCGAGGCCTATGCGGGCCTGATCGGGAGGCGGTTCATCTCGGTCGTCTGGGTGGCGGCCATCTGCGTCGTCATCTGGTTCTACGGCTATCTTGCCGCCTATGGCGATTTCAAGCCACTGGCGAGCCCCACCAATCGTATCATCCTGATCGGCGTGATCATCGCCGCATGGCTTGGTTACCTGATCTATACGGTGGTTCGCGACCGCCGCCGCGACAAGCAGCTGGTTGAAGGCATCGAGCGCGATGCCGAGTCCGAAGCCGCTGCCAGCCAGCAGGCGGAAGTGACCGACATCCACAATCGCCTGAAGGAAGCGCTGCAGCTTCTGCGCCGCGTCAGCAAGAAGCGGTTCGGTTATATCTACGAGCTTCCCTGGTATGTGATTTTCGGCGCCCCCGGTTCCGGCAAGACGACGGCGCTCACCAATTCCGGCCTGAAATTTCCGCTCGGCGATGCCCTGGGTAGCAATTCCGTGCAGGGTATCGGCGGCACGCGTAACTGCAACTGGTGGTTCACCGATGAGGCGATCCTCATCGATACCGCCGGTCGTTACACCACGCAGGACGATCTCAACGGTTCGGCCAAGGCCGGCTGGGAAGGTTTTCTCGGTCTGCTGCGAAAGTATCGCCGCTCACAGCCGATCAACGGCGCGCTTGTCACGCTTTCGATCGGCGACCTTCTGACCCGAGATCCGGAAGCACAGCGCGAGGAAATCCGCGTCATCCGCCAGCGCCTGTCAGAACTGGACGAAAAGCTGCAGGCCCGCGTGCCGGTCTATCTGGTGCTGACCAAGGCCGATCTTCTGACCGGTTTCGTCGAGTTCTTCGATGGCTTCAACAAGTCCGACCGTGAGCAGGTCTGGGGCACGACATTCGGCCTCGATGAAAGCTACAAGACCATCGACCTTCCCGACCGGTTTACGGAAGAGTTCACGCTTTTGCAGGAACGCGTCGGCTCGATGCTGATCGAGCGTCTTCAGCAGGAGCCGAATGCCGAACTGCGCGGCCGCATCTTCCGCTTCCCCGCCGAACTGGCAGCGCTCAAGGAACGTCTGCACGACGTCATGACCGAGCTTTGCACCGGCTCGAGGCTTGTGGAGCCGCCGCTGCTGCGCGGCATCTATTTCGCCTCCGGCACGCAGGTAAACGAGACGGCGGTTTCGACATCCAGCCGCGCCCGCCGCAGCTATTTCCTGTCGCGGCTGTTCAAGGATGTCATCTTCGACGAGGCCTCGCTGGTTTCGCGGGATCGACGCCTGTCGGGCAGGCAGCTATTGCTGCGCCGTGCCGCCTATGGCGTCGCGTTTCTGGTTCTGGCCGTCGTGCTGACCAGTTGGACGGCCACCTACTTCCAGAACAAATCCGCTCTCGCCGCAGCCGAACAGCATATCGATGCCTATGAGAAACTGTCTCAAGGCATCAACGTGCGCGATGTCAGCGACGCCGACTTTTTGCGTGTCATGCCGGCACTCGACAATCTGGCCGCCGTCACCAACGATTTTTCCAAGGGTCGTGTCTGGCCGATCAGCTTTGGCCTCGATCAGGAAAACAAGGTTGCCGGCCGTCAGCGCGATGCCTATCAGCGCGCGCTGAATGCACTGCTTCTGCCGCGCATTCTCGTGCAGCTGCAAAAGGACATGGCCGACACATCCGACGTGGCGCGCACTTTCAATGCTTTGAAGCTGTACGGCATGCTGGGGGGGCTCGGTTCGATGGATCGGGAATTCGTCGAGCTTGAGACGCAGGACATGTTCAACGCGCTCTATCCCGGCGATGGCCGCGCCAACGCGCGCCTGTCGCTGACGGCGCATGCCGCAGCAATGGCAAAGGGCGTGCTTCCACCGATCGAACTCGATCCCTACCTGATCGCCAAGGCACGCGAAACCATCCGCTCGCAGAGCATTGCCAACCGTGCCTATGATATCCTTGCCGACTATCGCGCATCGCGCGCGCTGCCGGCATGGAATCCCGGCACGGCGCTTGGCCCGCTCGGCGACAAGGCATTCGAGCGCAGCTCCGGCGCGCCGCTTCGCGAAGGCATTCCCGGCCTGTTTTCCAGCAATGGTTACCGCAGCGTCGTGCTGCCGAAGGTTTCGGATGCCGCCCGCACGGCGATCGAAGAGACCTGGGTGCGTAACGAGGAAAACCCGGCCGGCAGCACGATCGATGCGATCACGCAGGCGACCATGCAGCTTTATTTCGACAATTTCGAAAAACGCTGGGCCACTGTTCTGACAGACATGCGGGTAAAACCCTCGCAGACCATCAATGATGCAGCCGAGACAACGAAGACGCTGGCTGCAAAACCGGTAACGCCGGTGGAAATGATCACCCGCTCGATTGTTGAAAACACCGATCTGCGCAATGCGGGCACCGAAATTGCGTCTGCTGCCGGTGACACCTCGGTTTCCTCCACGGCGCTGGCAGGTGTGGCCAATGCACCGGACCTCTATTCAGGTCTCCGTGAGGCGCTTGCCGCTCCAACGGATTCGGCGGTGACTGCGGTCACCGGCCAGTCCGCCGATGCGCCCAAGTCGCAGATCGGGCAGCTTCAGCCGGCCTTGCACAAGGTTGCAGAACAGCTGTTTCGCGCCACCACCTCGTCGGCGGAAATCGCCAAGGTGTTCGACGTGGACAGCCAGTTGACCGATGCCAACCAGGAACTGTTGCAGCAGGCGCGCCGCCTGCCCAATCCGGTCGATAGCTGGATGGCCGGCGTCGCTGCAGATGTCGGTTCGCTCGCGGTGAAATCGGCGCGTGGCCGTATCAACGATGCCTGGGCGGCTGAGGGGGCAAGCTATTGCTCCAGCGTCGTCACCGGCCGTTACCCGTTCGACCGGGAATCCTCGCGCGATGTGGCCATGAGCGATTTCGTGCGTCTGTTCGGTCCGAAGGGCCTGTTCAAAAGCTTCTTCGACGATCGGCTTTCCGCCTTCGTCGATACCAGCGCCTCGCCATGGGGCTGGAAAGGCACATTCGGTTCGGCCAGCATCCCGAGCGAGGCGATCGCCCAGTTCGAAAATGCCGACAAGATAAACCGCGCCTTCTTCCCAGCAGGCAGCGAAGGTCCGTCTATCGCCATCAACGTCAAGCCGGTGTCGCTGTCGGATGATGCCAACGCCGTCATGCTGGAAATCGAGGCGGAACGCCTCGTTTATTTCCATGGTCCGGTCCAGGCAAAATCGATTGCCTGGCCTTCGACGGATGCCAGCAATGTGTCACGCATCGCATTCCAGCCCGGCGGCTGGCAGCAGGCCATTACCGAAAATGGTGACTGGTCGCCGTTCCGCCTGTTCGATGGCGCCGACATCACCACCGAAGGCAACGACCTGTTCCGCGCCCGCTTCACCCAGGCCGGCAAAACGGCCGAGTTCGAGGTGCAGTTCGGCTCCGTGCTCAACCCGTTCCGGCTGGAAGCGCTCAATGCGTTCGCCTGCCCGACACAGTTTTGAGGACGCCGCTCATGCCCCCTCGCTCCGCTCTCGATCCGGTCTCCATGGAGGCCGACCGGATCGGCTTTTTCGGCAAGCTTCCAAGCCATGGTGATTTTGTCTCGACCGGCCTCAGCCGGACGGTACAGGACGCGCTCGATGCGTGGCTGCAATCCGGCATTGCAAAGGCCCATCATCATGCCGGCGAAAACTGGGAACAGATTTTTGCCAACATGCCGGCATGGCGTTTTGTTGCCGAACGCGGCATCTGGGGGCCGTTGACGGTGGCCGGCGTGATCGTGCCGAGCCGCGACCGTGTGGGCCGCAGCTTCCCTCTGGTGATCACCGCGCAACTGCACGAGTTTACCGGCGACACCAGAAAACTCTGCCTCGACGAAACCTGGTTCATCGCGCTGGAAGGCCTTGCCGAGACTGTGTCGCGCCGGGATTTCGATCTGGACACGTTTACCGCCAGCCTGAAACGGCTGCGGCACCTGCGGCCGTCCGACGAACATTTCGAACCGCGCGCAGGCAAAAGCCAGCGAGCTGATACATTGTGGTGGCGCTTCGACCCGATGGACCGCCAGAACAAGGGATTTCGCAGCGGCGGCGCACCGCAGCCGACGGATTTTCTGGAATTGCTGATGGCGGGCATGGAGGCTTCTGCACCGTCACCATCAGAACCCAAGCCGGCGCCTGAACCGGTGCCCGTGCCCGCGCCGGTGCAGCCACCACTTGCGGCAGCGAACCTCAATCAGTTCGAAGCCGAACCGGCCCCCTACCTCGCGCCTGCGCCGCTTGCAGAGGCCCGGAATTTTCGGCTACGGCATGACAAGGCCAGCCATGCCGGCACCCGCCTGAGCGTCAATGCCGACGCCTTTCTGGCGCAGCACACACCCTTCCTGTTTGCGGTTGCCGATGGTGTGGGCGATAGCGCCGATGCGGTCGAGGCGAGCCGTCAGACGATTGCCATGCTGGCGGATACGGCACCGCAGGACACGATCGAAAGTCTTGTTCAGGAGATGAAGGGAAAGCTTGGCCGCGCACATGGCCTGCTGCAATCGACACCCGGTTCCTGGGGGCGCAAGCCGCCTTTGGCGAGCCTCGTTTCGCTCGGCGTGGTGGAAGACCGGTTTGCGTTGGTCTGGGCAGGAGACGCGCGCGCCTATCTGCTGCGCGACGGCATGATGCGCTGCCTGACGAAAGACCATGTGTCGGTCGGCCTGCGCCGGTCGCTGTCACGGGCCATCGGCCTTGCGGGGCAGCTTTCACCCGAAGTGCTTTCGGACGAGTTGCAGGCGGGCGACCGTTTTCTGCTCTGCAGCCACCCGCTGTCCCGCGTGATACCGGAACGCAGCATCGCCGAAATATTGCTGTCCGGCGATATCGACGACATTGCCAATACGCTCATTCAGGAAGGCCTGATCGCCGATTGCCGCGAAAATCTCAGTGCCGTCGTGATCGACGTGAAGGATGGCAATGGCCGGTGAGCCGGGTTTCGCCGAGATAAAGAAGCGCTTTGCCGACCTCTGGCAAAGCCTTGTGCAGGATGGCAATGTCAGACGACCCGATGCTGAACGCCTGCTCCTGACCGACCGTGTACGCGCTGCGCTGGATCGCGGTGAGAGCCGGCTGCGCGATGCGCCTGTCGAGATCATCGCAAATTCGTTTGCCATCGAAGACAGGCTGCATGAAGCCGCGTTGACCGAGATTTTTCGCGTCCGTCATCGCGATCTCGGCACGCTTCACGCAATAAAGACGCTCCGTCCCGATCATGCCGACGATCCGGTGGCGCGGCGGATGATCCTGCAGGAGGCGGAAATCGGACTGCGTCTGCGCCATGGCAACATCATCGCGACACAGGCGCTGTTGCGGCTGGATGACGGCCGCCCGACCATCGTTCTCGAATGGTGCGACAGCAATCTTGGCGATCGGCTTGCCGAAACCCCCGCCTCGCCGGACGAGATCCGCACCATCATGACCCGCATGCTGGACGGTCTGTCGGCCATCCACGAACAGGGCATCGTGCATTGCGACCTTTCCCCCGCCAACATTCTGTTCGGCACCCAATCACTGGAAAGTCTGCGGATCGCCGATTTCGGGATTGCCTTGCAAGGCGCCGGCACGCACCGGCAACTAGACCTGCAGTTTGCAGGCCAGCCGGATTTTGCCGCGCCCGAGCAAAAGGCGGGCGGCATGATCGACCACCGCGCCGACCTGTTTTCCGCTGGCCGCATTCTGTCGTGGATGTTGCGCACCTGCGGTGATGCCGAAGCGATCGAGCTACACGCGCTTGCAGGCTACCTGTCGCAACCGCTGCCGCAGGATCGCCCGGAAACGGCAAAGGCCGCCTTGCTGATGCTTGGCGGCCTCTGAAAATCAATCGAAACTGACGTTGATCAGTTCGCGCCCGGCAGCGGTGCCGCGGCCGTTGCCACGCTCTTCTGGTAGATGGTGAAGAGTTTTGCGAAATCGACCATGCCGGCATTGGTGGCATAGAGCATGTCGCCATCAGCCATCTGGAAACGCTGCATCAGCGCCAGGTTGGAAATGTCCTTCATGTCGATGCGGTAAACGGCAGGCTTGTTCGAAACGCTGTAGGTGGTGGCCACCTTCTGGGCGACGGCGCCCGCCACCGGCTTGTAGACCGTTTCGTTGCGCAGCAGATAGACATTGCGGGCATTGGCACGGTCATCCAGCAGACCACCGGCGCGGCCAAAGGCCTGTGCCAGCGTCAGCTTGCCCGGTTCGAATTCGAACTCGCCGACGCTCTTGAAGGCCCCGAAGGCGGTGAAGGTCGGAGCGTCCTTGCCGACATAGATCTGGTCTTCCGGCAGAAGATAGACGTTCTGGGCAGTGTCGTTCATCAGGCGCTCGATCGGCGCTGTGGCACGCTGGCTGCCGCGGATGAGCGTGACCGAAGCGGCACCCGGCGCAGAGGCCGAGCCACCGGCAAGCGCGATGGCATCCAGCACACGTTCCTTGCGCGCCGTCAGCGGGAAACGGCCGGCTGTGCGGACATCGCCATTAACGGTGAAGCCGGTCGAGGGCTTGTCGACGACAGTGACGACGGCCTGCGGATTGACGGCAGACCCCTTCAAGCCGTTGACGATGCGCGACTGCAATGCTTCCGGCGAGGATTCCAGCACGCGCTGACGGCCGACGAAGGGCAACGTCACCGTACCGGCGGAATCGACCGTGAACTTGCCGAGATTGAGCGTCTTGCTCTGGGTGGAAGAGAACATGCCCTCCTCACCGGTATCAAGGATGGTCACCTCGATGACATCACCACGGCGCAGGCGCGTGTCGGCATAACCACCCGAGCGCATGCCGGCCAGACCGAGATCGGTCGGCGCGTAAGACATCGGCTGCGTGATCGGCGGCGCCATGGGTGCATCCGCCAGACGGGTCACAGGAACGCGCTCTTTCGTGTTCGGGTCGACGGTGTTGTAAAAAGCACCAGCGTCCGGGCCATCAGAAGGGCTGGCACATGCAGTCAAAAGGGCTAGAAGAACGAAGGGCGCAAGCTTCCGCATCACGTATCCTTGAATAAAAGAATCGGTTCAACGATAAGTATCAGCGAGACTTGACGCGGCAACACTTCAAGCGGGAAAAAACCAATTGTGACCGTTTCGCGGCTAGCGTTGTGACTTATCCGCAACGCGCGGCAGGATAAGCAGGGTAAAAGCCACAATAGTTTTACCCTGTTCCCGACGGACCATCCGTTTTCCGGAATGTTTTCAAGCAAGTACTGATGGAATGTCGATGCCTAGACGCGCGGCATCGCGACCCAGTTTTTCCCAGGCAACGTCACCCACCGGCACGCCTTTTTCCAGCGCGGCACGACGCTTGCGGGCAGCACTATCGCCCGGCATGCGCACCGGGCCATTGTTCCACGCTGCCGGCGGATTGCTGCGGCATGCCTCAGCCAGATGATCGGACTGCGTGGTGAAGGCATCGAGGCCCGCGAAAAAGGCGGGATCGATGACCTGAAGAAAGGCGCTTTGTGAAAACACACCGGCCGGCGCATTGGCGCGTCCCTTGCCGGACAGTCCCTGCCCCAGCAATTCGACGATCAGCGCAAGTCCAAACCCTTTGTGGCCCTTCAACTGTCCGCCAAGCGGCATCATCGTGCCGCCACGTTCCGTCACCTCGCGCGGATCATCGGTCGGTTCGCCTGAGGCGGTAAAGGCCCAGGCCTCGGGAAATTTCTGCCCGGCCTTGGCCAGTGTCTGCGTCATCGTGGTGGTGGTTATCGAGGCGGAAACGTCAATCAGGATCGGATCGGCGGATGTCGGGAAACCGGCCGCCATCGGGTTGGGCGTCAGAAGCGGTTTCGTGCCGCCATAGGGCGCGACACGACTGGCTGCCGGATGCGATACCGAGATCTGTACGATCAGCCCGCGTTCCGTCACCTGCCGCATGAAGGCCGAGAGCGCGCAGGTGTGATGACAGTTGCGGATCACGGCGGTGACGACGCCGTATTGACCGACACGCTCGCATGCCTGATCGAGCGCCTCCGACAGAAGCCACGCGCCCGGCAGCGATTTTCCGTCCCAGACGAAGGCGGCACCGCGATCGTTGACGACCTCATAACTGCCGGTTTTGGCGAGCGAGCCGTCTTCCAGCGCTTCGACATACCAGTGCAGAAGGCTGACACCATGCGTTTCATGGCCGATCATGTCGCCTTCGACAAGGATGGCGGCGGTGGCCTTTGCCTTATCCGTTTCCATCCCGGCGCGGGTCAGCATGTTTTGAGCAAAATCGGTCAGGGTTGCGCGTTCGATCAGCGGCATCGGTTTTTCCGTTCGTATTGATGGCTTTGACACAAGAAAGTCCCCCTCTGGCCTGCCGGCGTCCTTCGGACCCCACCACAAGGGGGGAGAAAATTCGCGGCAAACTTCTGCCTCGATTGGGCTTCGGCGGACCGGCTGGGTTAAGCCCCTCCCCCTTGTGGGGAGGGGTTGGGGCGGGGTCTTTTCCATATGCGACACCCCTCCCCTCGTGGGGAGGATATGCGGATTACTTGAAGCGGATCTGCGACAGCTGCAGTTCCGAGTTCGTGGCGATCGTCGGCTTGAAGTCGAGGCGCTTGGAAACGCGGGTAAAGCCGACCATGTGGAACATCGGGATATCGGCGATGATCTCGGTGTTGACCTTGGCGAACAGTTCCTTCCAGAGCTTTGCACGCTCATCGCCGGTGGCAGCCGTTGCCTTGGAGATCAGATCGTCGACGGCCGGATCGCGAACCATCGAATGCGAACCGCCGGAAGCGTATTTGACGAAGGCGGTGAAGACCGGGTCGCCGGTGGCATTGTCATGCTGCGACTGGGTGAGCGTCGGGCCGGAATCCTTGACGAACGGGGCGACGAAATAGCCGTTCCAGACGGACACGTCATACATGTCGAGCTTGACGTTGAGGCCGACCTCCTGAAGCATCGCCATGATGGCTTCCATCGTCTCGGTGGCATTCGGATATTGTCCGTTGCGGCCGATGATGCGGATTTCGCGATCGACCGGCACGCCGTCAGCTTTCGCCGCCTCGACCAGTTCCTTGGCCTTTTCCGGATCATAAGGCCAGGCGGGGATATCGGCGTTATAACCGATGGTGGTCGGCACCACGAGATGGGTGGCGATCTTGGCTTCTGCCGGGAACAGCGTCCCGAGCATGGCGGCACGGTCGATGGCAAGGTTCATCGCCTCGCGGATACGCCGGTCATTGGTCGGTGCCTCGCGTGTGTCGATACGCAGCGACGTCGTTTCCGAGTTCGGATAGGCGAAATCGGTTTCCTTGTTGGTGGCATCCTGCACGGCAACCGCCGGCACGATATCGGCCTCGCCCGCATCGACCATGGCGGCGGCAACGGCGCTGTCGGAGCGGAACAGATAGGTCGCCTGCTCCACCTGCGGCTGCTCGCCCCAATAATCTGGATTGCGCTTCAGCACGATATTCTGGCCGACCGTCCACTGGTCGAACGTGTAAGGCCCGGTGCCGACCGGCTTGCGGGTATATTCGTCCGCAGGGGTTGCTTCAGCGGATTCCATCGGGATGACGGTCATCAGCAGCGGCAGGATCGGCTGCGCCGGCTTGGTGGTGATGCGAATGGTGTTGGCATCCGGAGATTCAAACGAGAATTCGGTGCCGCCGAGATATTTGCCGCCGACTTCGCAAGTGATCTTCTTGTTCTTGTTGCGCTCCAGCGTGAACTGAACATCCTTGGCGGTGAACGGCTTGCCGTCATGCCATTTCACATTGGGCCGCAGCTTGAATTCCCAGGTATCGTCATCGACCTGTTTCCATTCGGTTGCCAGACGCGGTTTCAACGCGCTGTTGGCGTAATCGAACTCCACCAGCATCTCGTTGACGTTTTGCGAAATGACGCGGCCGACATCCTGACGGGCGGCCATGCAGGGCTCGACCACATCGACGGTCTCGGCCAGCACGACGGTGACATTCTTCTTGGCATCCTGTGCCATGGCCGGACTACAGGCCAGGGCGATGATTGCCGTGGACAGGCAGGCAGTTGCGATAGGCAGTTTCATGTCGGTCTCCTCCCATGCGCGTTAAGCGCGGTTTGCAGTGAATGCCATTTCCCTCTGTCAGCGGCCCGCCAGCGACTCCTCTTCGCCAGCGAACCCGATTGCCTCACATAAACACTAATGCATGAGTGACTGGTGAAAGGTGCCACTCAGGCAGTTTACTGGGCGGATAGATGAACCCGCCCGGCAACTCGAAAAACTCAGCTTGCGGAAGCAATCAGCTCGCGCATCATCTCGACCTCTTCCTCGGTCAGATCGACCAGCGGCGCACGCACCGGGCCGGCATCAAAACCGCGCAGACGCACGCCGGCCTTGATGGCGGAAACGGCATAACCGGCCTTGCGGTCACGAATGCGGGCAAATGGGTAATAGAAATCCCGCAGCAACTGCTCGCAGGTGGCATCGTCGCCGGCGGTGAAGGCGGCATGGAACTTCAGCGCGGTTTCCGGCACGAAATTGAAGACGGCAGACGAATAGGTGGGCATGCCGGCGCCACGATAGGCCTGTGCGAAAAGCTCATGCGTCGGCATGCCGCCGATGTAGGACAGGCGATCACCCAAAGCGACGGTGACGCGGCGCACGGTGTCGATATCGCCGGTGCCATCCTTGAAACCGATCAGGTTGGGACATTCGTCGGCCAATTGCGCCAGCTGTTCGGCGGAAACGCGCGCCTGGCCACGGTTATAAACGATGACGCCCATATTGGTGGATTTGCACACGGCGCGCACGCGAGCCGCAATGCCCTCTGCCGGCGCTTCGGTGAGATAATGCGGTAGAAGCAGAATGCCGTCGCCGCCGGCTTTTTCGATTTCCTTGGCCATATCGCAGGCGATGCGGGTGCCATAACCGCAGCCGGCGATGACAGGCGCATCACCGGAGACGGCGCGGGCGGTTTTCACCACATCCACGACTTCACCGGGGGTCAGCGAAAACAGTTCCCCGGTGCCGCCGGCCACGATCAGGCCGGCGACGGGGTAGGAGGAGAGCCATTCCAGATGCGCCGAGAACGGTTTTGCGGCAAACCTGTCTTCCGCGTCGAAAGGGGTGACGGGGAAGGACAACAGGCCGTTGCGGATAATTTCTCGCAGGTCGTTCGGTGCAATCATGAAGGGCTCCTCCTAAGCTTTATTTCAGTTGCGCAGATCTGCCGGCAGCAGGGCCTCCGGGAAGTTCTGGTAGGACACCGGACGCAGGAAACGGCGGATCGACATCGTACCGACGCTGGTGGCGCCAAAGTTGGTGGAGGCCGGATAAGGGCCGCCATGCACCATGGAATCCACCACTTCGACACCGGTCGGGAAACCGTTGACCAGCACGCGGCCAGCCTTGCGTTCCAGCACCGGCAGAAGTTCCTGCGCGAGACCGAGATCGCTGTCGTCCATATGCATGGTGGCCGTCAGCTGGCCGGCAAATTTTTCTGCCAGATCGACCATTTCGTCCGTGGAGCCGACGCGCACGACGAGGCCGAGCGGACCAAACACTTCCTCACCGAGCGAATGATCGGCAAGCCATGTCGCGCCCGTCGTTTCGAACAGATTCGGGCTTGCCTGACGGCCAGCGCTTTCGGAGTTCAGGACCGGCGACACGGCATTGCTGGAACGCATGCGCTCGACACCTTCGTGATAGGCGGAGGCTATGCCATCGGTGAGCATGGTCTGGGCTGCCACCTTTTCGAGACCGGCCTTGGCGGCGGCAACGAACTGGTCGGCTTCCGGGCCTGCAACGACAACGGCGATGCCGGGATTGGTGCAGAACTGGCCGGCACCCATGGTGAGCGAACCTGCCCAGCCGCTGCCGATGCTTTCTGCACGGGCAGCGGTTGCGGCCGGCAGAAGGAACATCGGGTTGACGCTACCGAGTTCGCCGAAGAACGGGATCGGTTCCGGGCGCTCGGCGCAAAGGTCAAACAGGGCGCGACCACCGGCAAGCGAGCCGGTGAACCCGACAGCCTTGATGGCCGGGTGCGTGACCAGCGCGGTGCCGACATCACGACGTCCGCCCTGAATGAGGCTGAACACGCCGGCCGGCATGCCGGTGCGCTCAACGGCGGCGGCAACGGCTTCGGCAATGATTTCGCCGGTGCCGGGATGGGCGGAATGGCCCTTGACGACGACCGGGCAACCGGCTGCGAGTGCGGCAGCCGTATCACCACCGGCTGTGGAGAAAGCGAGCGGGAAATTCGAGGCGCCGAACACGGCAACCGGGCCGATCGGACGCTGCACAAGACGGATTTCCGGACGGGCCGCCGGCTGGCGATCCGGCTGGGCGGCATCGAAACGGGCATCGAGATGGGCGCCCTTGCGGATATGGTCGGCGAACAGTTTCAGCTGGCCGGTGGTGCGGCCGCGCTCACCATTGAGGCGACCTTCCGGCAGACCGGTTTCCTGCGTGCCGATCAGCGTCACGGCTTCGCCGCGCTTGTCGATTTCTTCGGCAATGGTTTCGAGGAAGACGGCGCGTTCCTCACGCGATTTTGCCGAATAGGCGGCAAAAGCACTTTCTGCGGCGCGGCAGGCCTGATCGACGAGATCGACGGTGCCGACGGCAAAGTCGTGTGCCGGGCCGTGCGCCGGCTCCGATGTGAATGTCGAGGTGCCGGGCGTCCACTGGCCGGCGATCAAGTGTTTGCCCGAAGGGGTCCAGGTCATCAATGCTCTCCTTCCGGAGACTGCGCTCCGGTTTGCTGTGATATCTCTGCAGGAGAAGGCCTAACACGTGGACGTGTCCTCCTCCATGCCAGGAAACGCTGACAGCGTTCCCGTTTGTCTAAAAATCAGCCGCCAAAACTGCGGGTCTCGACCGTCCAGTCACGTGCCTGACCGGTGAGGCTGCAGCCGAGGCCGGGGCGACCCGGCACGATCATGCGGCCATCCTTGATTTCCAGCTCTTCATTGAAGAGCGGTGCCAGCCAGTCAAAGTGCTCGACCCATGGCTCGTGGGCGTAAGCCGCGGCCAGATGGACATGGATTTCCATGGCGAAATGCGGAGCAAGCCGCATACGCTTGGCTTCGGCCTGCGTGCAGATGCGCATGAACGGCGTGATGCCGCCGACACGCGGTGCATCCGGCTGGATGAAATCAACCGCATCGGCGCGGATCAACGCCATATGCTCTTCTGCGCTCGCCAGCATTTCGCCGGTGGCAATCGGTGTCGCCAGCTCACGCGCAAGTGCTGCGTGACCCTCGGCATCGTAAGCGTCGAGCGGTTCCTCGATCCATTCGAGATTAAGCGGCTCGACCAGACGACCGAAACGCAGCGCGGTGGTGCGATCCCATTGCTGGTTGGCATCGACCATCAGCGGCACGCGGCCATCGAGATGGGTGGTGATGGCATCGAGGCGGCGGATATCCACCATCGGATCAGGCTGGCCAACCTTGATCTTGATGCCGCCGATACCCGATGCCAGCGAATGATCGATGGCATCGCGGATTTCCTCGACGCTCGATGACAGAAAACCGCCCGACGTGTTGTAACAGGCAACGCTATCGCGATGCGCGCCAAGAAGTTTCGACAGCGGCAGACCGGCGCGCTTGGCCTTGAGATCCCACAGGCAGATATCAATGGCAGCGATCGCCTGCGTGGCAATGCCGGAGCGACCGACCGAAGCGCCGGCCCAGCAGAGCTTGTCCCAGATGCGCGCCGTGTCGTTCGGGTCCTCGCCGATCACATTGTCGGCGATCTCGCAGGCATGCGCATAAAGACCCGGGCCGCCGGCGCGCTTGGAATAGCTGAAACCGAGGCCGCTATGGCCGGCTTCCGTGGTGATCTCGCAGAACAGGAAAGCCACCTGTGTGAGCGGCTTCTGCCGGCCCGTCAGAACCTTTGCATCGCTGATAGGCCGCGCCAAGGGCAAATAGGCAAGCGAGAGTGTGACCGAGCGGATCGCATCCAGTTTGGACGGGCCGGCAGCAAAGCCAGCCTTGGGAGGCTGGGCAGGGATCAGACGTTTATCGGGATTGAACATGGCTTCCTCCTCCGCTGTTCGCCGGTTCGGACATCTGCCGCAAAGTTGCAACGACAGAAGACCGCCAGCACCCTTTTTTCAAACTAATATTTCAGTTAGACTCATATATCAATCGCAATTTTGCATTCTTGTGTATCAGCATCGCCGCCGGTAAGAATGCCGGAAAAGGATTTGCTCCATGAACTCGCAGCTTGCCGCGACCTTTGGCCTTCCAGCACCCGGTTTTCCCGTTGCCGTGGGCGGCACGGTGCAGCGCGTCTATGACGACCTGCGCAAGCGTATCATCACCATCCAGCTGCCGCCGGACACGACATTGTCACGCGGCGAACTGACCGAAACCTACGAAGTCAGCCAGACACCGATCCGTGAGGCGCTGCAACTCCTCAAGCAGGAGGGGCTGGTGCGCATCTATCCGCAATCGCGCACGGTCGTTACCCGCATCGACGTGCTGCAGATCTACGAAGCCCATTTTTTGCGCGTGGCGCTGGAAACCGAGGTCTGCCGCCGGCTTGCCGCCGATCCCGAGCTTGATCCCGCCATCATCACCCGCGCCCGCTCCATCATAAAAATGCAACGCGCTGTCGCCGACGATCCCGAACAGATCACCATCTTTCAGGAGCTGGACGAGCTTTTCCACCAGACCCTGTTTGCCGGCGTCAAGCGCAGCAACCTGCACCAGCTGGTGCGCGAACGTTCCGGCCATCTGGAGCGTATCCGCCGCCTGCATCTGCCGGAAACGGGCAAAATCGTCAGTATTCTGGATGGGCACCACGCGATCGTCGAGGCGATCGCCTCCCGCGATGAACGGGCGGCAGTCGATGCGATCCGCGAGCATCTGAGCCGTACGGTGGCCAAGGTGGAAGACATGCGGAAGGAATTTCCGCATTATTTTATCTGAGGTGAATTGGTCCTGCTTATGCCGCAGGCATTGGCATCTCATGTGAAGCAAGTCCCCCTCTGGCCTGCCGGCCATCTCCCCCACAAGGGGGGAGAAAATTTGTGGCCACCACTTGCCCCAATTCAGGCTTCGGCGGATCGGCCGGGTTAAGCCCTCCCCCTTGTGGGGAGGGTGGGGAGGGGTCTTTCTTTCCTACGCGATACCCCCCGATCAATTCACCGGCGTCAGCAGCGGCTTGCCTGCAAAAAACGCATCGAGATTGTCCACCGCAAGCTGCGCCATCCGTTCGCGTGTTTCTTCCGTACCGCTGGCATGGTGCGGATAAAGCACGACATTGTCGAGGCCAGCAAAACGTGGGTCGGGGTTCGGTTCGTTGAGATAGACATCAAGACCGGCAGAGGCGATGCGGCCCTCCTGTAGCGCCTTGATCAAGGCCGGCTCATCCACCACCGTACCACGCGCGATGTTGACGAAACTGCCGGAAGGTCCGAGCGCATCAAGAACCTCGGCCGAAATCAGACCCTCCGTCGAAGCACCGCCCGGCGTTGCCGCGATCAGAACATCCGCCCATTCGGCCAGTTTTACCGGATCGTCGAAATAGGCGTAGTCATTGCCGGTTTTTGGGCTGCGGGTGTGGTACCCAATTGTCAGCCCCACCGCCTCGCAACGTTTGGCGATGGCGAGACCGATCTGCCCCAGCCCGACAATGCCGGCCTTCTTGCCATATGTGGAGCTTGTGAGCGGCATCATGCCCTTTTTGCCCCACTCGCCCGAACGGACATAGGCATCCCCTTGCGGCAGACGCCGGCGGGCAGACAGCATCAAAAGCAGCGCCATGTCGGCGACATCGTCGAGCAGCACTTCCGATGTGTTGGTGAGCGTGATGCCGCGACGCGTCATCGCGTCGAGATCCATCTGGTCGTAACCGGCCGACGAGCAGGAGGCGAGCTTCAACGCCGGCAATTTCGCCAGAAAAGCTTCATCGACCGTGACATGGCCATTCACCACCATCGCCGTGCAGACAGGTCCGGCCTTTGCAAAAACCGCCTCACGCTCTTCTCCCTTGGCGAGGTCCAGACGGTGCAGCGTGTAACGCTCCGCCAGCATGTCCATCTGTTGGCTGCGGAGGGGGTAGGCGACAAGAACATCGGGTTTCATGCGGGAACTAATCCTTCATTGCGAATACGAGCACTGCGACGGGCGGCCTGAACCTCGGGGTCGGGATCGAGGCTCGCAGCCAGCAGCGCCTGTGTATAGGGATGGCGCGGCGCGTCGAAAATCTGCCGGACGGTGCCTTCCTCGACGATCTCGCCCGCCTTCATGACGATGACGCGATCGGCGAAGTCACGAACCACCGGCAGGTCGTGCGCGATGAAAAGATAGGACAGGCCGAACTCCCGGCGCAAGCCATCCAGCAGTGCAATCACCTGCGTCTGAATGGAAACATCGAGCGCCGAGACAGCTTCGTCGCAGACGATCAGTTTCGGTTCCATGGCAAGCGCGCGGGCAATGGCGATACGCTGGCGCTGGCCGCCGGAAAACTGATGCGGATAACGCTCCGCCATATCCGGTTTCAGCCCCACCTTGACCAGCAGGTCGGCCACCCGCTCCTTCCACTTTGCCTTGGGCAAAATGTCGGGGTGAATAACCCAGGCCTCGGAAATCAGCCGGAACACGCTCATGCGCGGATTGAGCGATTGCGTCGGGTCCTGAAACACCATCTGCAGATCACGGCGCAGCCCAAAGATCTCCCTGGGCGACATCGCCAGAAGATCGTTGCCGCGATAAAAAACCTGCCCCTCCTGCGGATCGTCAAGCCGTACGATGGCGCGTGCCAGCGTCGATTTTCCCGAGCCGCTTTCGCCGACCACGGCGACAGTTTCGCCGGGCATGATGGAAAAGTTGACGCCCTTCAGCGCGTGAAAAGCCCCATAAGTCTTTTTCAGCCCTACCGCCTTCAGAAGCGGTTCGCCCTGCCGTTCGCGCTCGGCCGGAATATCGCCCTTGCCGGGGGCGGCATCGATCAGCTTCTTCGTGTAGGGGTGCTGCGGATTGCGATAAACCTCGGCGGCATTGCCGGTCTCAACGATATGGCCGGAATTCATCACCACCACCCGGTCGGCGATTTCGGCAACGACGCCGAGATCGTGGGTGATGAGCAGAAGACCCATGCCTGTCTCGCGCTGCAGCTCTTCCAGCAGCGCCAGAACCTGTGCCTGCACGGTCACATCGAGTGCCGTCGTCGGTTCGTCGGCAATCAGAATGTCCGGCTTGCAGGCAATCGCCATGGCGATCATCAGGCGCTGCCGCTGGCCGCCGGAAAACTGAAACGGATATTTTTTCATCGCAGCTTCCGGCTCGGGAATGCCGACGCGTTTCAGAAGCTCCAGCGCCCGCGCGGCAGCATCGGCACCGGGTTTGCCATGCGCCGTCATCATCTCGGCAATCTGCCAGCCGACCGGATAGACCGGGTTGAGATGGGCGAGCGGATCCTGAAAGATCATGGCGATTTTTGCGCCATTGATCGCCCGCCTCTCCTCCGCTGTCATCTTCAGCATGTCGCGACCGTTGAAGAGAATGGTGCCGCTGGTGATCTTGCCGGGCGGCATGTCGATCAGGTTCATGATCGCCGAAGCCGACACGGATTTGCCGGATCCGCTTTCACCGAGAATGGCCAGTGTTTCGCCGCGATCCAGATACCAGCTGACATCCTGCACGGCCTTCACCGTGCCGGCCAGCGTGTGGAATTCGACCGAAAGGTCACGGACTTCCAACAGATGTTCAGTCGTGTGGTGTTCATGCATTTTTGCGACCTCCCATTTCAAGGCGCCAGCGTTGCGTCGGGTCGAGCGCGATGCGCAGCCAGTTGGACAGAAGATTGAGCGAGAGCGTGGTGAGAATGATCGCCAGACCCGGCCAGAAGGACAGCCACCAGGCATTGGCGAGATAAGGCCTGCCCTGCGCCACCATCAGACCCCAGGTGATTTCCGGCGCCTGAATGCCGATACCGAGGAAGGATAGCGAGGATTCCGCCAGCATGACGAAGGCGAAATCCAACGTGGCGATGGTGACCAAAGTCGGAAAGATCACCGGCAGGATATGACAGAAAACGATGCGCCAGTGTGACGCCCCCATCACCTTGGCGGCCTGCACGAACATGCGCTCGCGCACTTCCAGCACTTCCGCCCGCGCGGTGCGCAGATAGATCGGGATGCGGGTGATGGCCAGAACCAGCACGATATTGGCGACCGACGGTTCCAGCATGTAGAGCACGATCACCGCCAGAAGCAGCGACGGGAACGACATGATGACGTCGCCGAGACGCATGATCCACTGCGCGGCCGATGCCCGGCTGTAACCGGCGACAAGGCCAAGCGCCGTGCCGACCACCGAGGATGCCAGCACGGCTGCGGCCGCCACCAGCATGGTGTTTTGGGCGGCAACGACCACGCGGGCCAACAATGGCCGCCCGAGCGCGTCGGCACCGAGAACGTAAAGCCAGCCGCGGGTGATATCGAACGGTGGCGCGTTGCGACCGCGCAGGTTCTGTTTGGTCGCGATCGCATCCATCAGAAGCGGGCCGAACAGCGCACAGAGCAGGACGATCAGCAGGAACAGAGCGGCGAAAAAGGCGAACTTGTCGGCCCACAGCATGGCAAACCAGCGAGCAAACGGCCCGTTCGATTTTTTCGGCGCGGCGAGGATTTGGGTGTCTGTCATCGTCGTCATCGCTCAATACCGGATACGCGGATCGAGCAGTGCGTAAGCAAGGTCGATCAACAGGTTCATGATAAAAATCGCCAGTGCCGAGACCATGATGACCGCCAGCACGACGGCGAAATCGCGAAGAAGAATGGAATCGATCATCAGCTTGCCGATGCCGGGAAAACCGAAGACGGTTTCGACGACAACGGCACCGTTGAGGATGGCGGCGGCCTGATCACCGATGACGGTGATCACCGGCAGCATGGCATTGCGCAGGCCATGAACAAAAATGATCGAGCGGGACTGCACGCCCTTGGCGCGTGCAGTCTTCACATAGGCTGAGGAGAGCACGCTGATCATCGAACCGCGCACCACCTGCAAAATCAGGCCGAACGGGCGGATGAACAGCACGCCGACCGGTAGCACCCAGTGCCAGACACTGCCGGTGCCGGACGTCGGCAGCACATGCAGATTGACCGCAAAAATGACGATGGCGACGATCGCCACCCAGAAATCGGGGGCAGCCGCGCCGATCAGCGAAAAGAAGGTGGCGATGCGATCGAACACGCCGCCGACGCGGAATGCGGCGAGCGACCCGATGACTATGGCGGCGATGGTGACCAGCACCATGGTGATGACCGCCAGCCATAACGTCCACGTAAAGGCTTCCAGCACCACATCCATGGCGGGGCGGGCCTGCCGCAGCGAATTGCCGAACTTGCCCTGCACCAGATCCATCACGTAACGGCCGAACTGCACGATCAGGGGATCGTTGAACCCGTGCATCTGCCGGAACTGGTCACGCATCTCCTGCGTGGCGTCGATGGGCAGGTAAAGGTTGGTCGGGTCCCCCGTCAGTCGCGACAGGAAAAAAACGATAACGACGAGCACGACGAGGGATACACCACTGGCGATCGCTCGTTTGCCGATGAAACTCTTCATGCCACTCCTCCCGGGTGATTGCATGCGGGTTTTGACACCCCGTTTCTGTTTTCGCCGGCCAGCGGATCGGCCCGCCACCCTCCAGTGACAAACAGAACCGCGACAAGCCGGCGAAGGCTTAACTAAAATATTAGTGCATCTAGAATTTTTGTGAACTGTTTTTTCTGAAAATCGTCAGATGTCGTCGACAGGCGGCTTTTTGCGCCGCGCCGCACCGCCTGTGGCAATGACGGTTGCCCCGATGATCACGGCAGCACCGATCCATGTCTGGATCGCCGGAATTTCGGCAAAGACCAGAAATGCCATCAGCGCCACGATCGGCAGGCGCAGAAAATCGAGCGGTGCCAGAATGCTGGCATTTGCCATGGAGAATGCGCGGGTGATGATCGCCATATTGAAGGCGCCGAGCACGCCCTGCAAAGCCAGCAGGCCCAGTTGCGTCCATGTCGGCATGGACCAGACCGGCAACATGATGATCAGGCCGAGCGGCACCATGGTGATCAGGTTCCAGGCGACCAGACGGTCGGTCGTGTCACGTACCGCCATGCGGCGCAGCAGCAACTGGCTGGACGCCGTCAGCACTGCACCGGCGAGCGCAAACAGTAGCCACGGATCAAACCCCTGATCACCACTTGGACGGATGATGATCATGACGCCGATGAAGCCGGCGACAACGCCGGCAATGCTGCCGCCGCCAACCTTCTCGCCAAGGATGAGCCATGCGCCAAGCACCAGAAAGATGGGCATGGTAAAATTGATGGCTGTGGCATCCGCCAGCGGAGCATGCGCAAAGGCCACGAACAGACAGACCAGTGCCAGCAATTTCAGCCCGGCGCGTACGGCATGCAGGCTGCGGAAGGGAGAAGCCGACAGATTGACGCCCTTGATGATCCACGGCGTGACGGCAATCAGGCCGAAAAACGAACGGAAAAAACCGATCATCAACGGATGCACTTCGCCCGCGAGAAAACGGACGATGACGGCGTCCAGACTGTTCAGAAAAGCCGCTACAACCATGATGGCGACGGCAAGACCCGTGCGGTTGGCAATCATGCGCCAAAAACCCGGCAGGCATCATTCGCATCGACAAGGCATCGGGACCGGATGGTAAATGCAGACTGGGCAGGCATGTTCGTCTCCGAATCGCTTTGCAGAGGGCACGCGAGGAAGAAACGAAAAAGAAGACGCACACAAGCGCCGGCTCGGACTCCCCGTAGCGCGACTGCCGCCTGACTATGGCAAATGCCAAAACCAGCGTCCAGACTGAAATACAAGAATATCAGCTGAGAGGTCAGCGTGAGTTGCCCGGACGCCAGGGTGCGCGTCCGGGCCACAGTCTCGATCAGAGAAGATCGAAACGGTCGGCGTTCATCACCTTGTTCCAGGCGGACACGAAGTCGCGGACGAACTTTTCCTTCACATCGGACTGGCCGTAGACTTCGGCGATGGCGCGCAACTGCGAGTGCGAACCGAAGATCAGGTCGACGCGGGTGCCGGTCCATTTCAGCTCGTGGCTCGTCCGGTCGCGACCTTCATAGATGCCGCGGGCACCCGCCAGCGGGCTCCAGACCGTGCCCATGTCGAGCAGGTTGACGAAGAAGTCGTTCGTCAACGCCTCAGGCCGGTTGGTGAACACGCCATGTTTCGGCTGACCGACGGTGAGCACGCGCAGGCCACCGACGAGGACGGACATTTCCGGCGCCGTCAGGGTCAGCAGTTGTGCGCGATCGACCAGCGCTTCCTCGGCCTTCATGAACTGGATGCGGCTGTCGTTCACATAGTTGCGGAAACCGTCGACGCGCGGTTCGAGCGCTGCGAAGGATTCGACATCCGTCTGGGTGTCGGAAGCATCGGTGCGACCCGGCGTGAACGGCACGGCGACATCATGGCCGCCGGCCTTGGCCGCCTTTTCAACACCGGCCGCACCGGCCAGCACGATCAGGTCGGCCAGCGAGACCTTCTTGCCGCCGCTCTGGGCCGCATTGAACGCCTGCTGGATGCCTTCGAGCACGCCCAGAACCTTTGCGAGCTGGGCCGGCTGGTTGGCCTCCCAATCCTTCTGCGGGGCAAGACGGATGCGTGCACCATTGGCGCCGCCGCGCTTGTCGGAACCACGGAAGCTGGAGGCCGACGCCCATGCGGTGGACACCAGTTCCTGCACGGACAGGCCGGTGGCCAGCACCTTCTCCTTGAGCGATGCGATATCCACTTCATCAACCAGCGGATGATCGACGGCGGGCACGACATCCTGCCAGATCAGATCTTCAGCCGGCACTTCCGGGCCGAGATAACGCGCTTTCGGGCCCATGTCGCGATGGGTCAGCTTGAACCATGCACGGGCAAAGGCGTCTGCAAATTCCGCCGGGTTTTCGAGGAAACGACGCGAGATCTTTTCATAGATCGGGTCGAAACGCAGGGCCAGATCCGATGTCAGCATGGTCGGGAGTTGCTTCTTGGCCGGGTCGAATGCATCCGGGATCGAAGCATCGGCGTTCTTGGCAACCCACTGATGCGCGCCGGCCGGGCTTTTGGTCAGTTCCCATTCGAAACCGAAGAGGTTTTCGAAGAAATAATTGCTCCACTGCGTCGGCGTCTGGGTCCAGGTGACTTCGAGACCACTGCCGATCGCATCGCGACCGACACCGCTGTTGAACTTGCTCGACCAGCCAAGGCCCTGCGCTTCCAGTTCGCCACCTTCCGGGTCGATACCGACACAGGATGCGTCGCCGGCACCGTGGGTCTTGCCGAATGTGTGGCCACCGGCGACCAGCGCGACGGTTTCCTCGTCATTCATCGCCATGCGGGCAAAGGTGCTGCGGATGTCGCGGGCAGACGCGAGCGGATCAGGGGTGCCGTTCGGGCCTTCCGGATTGACGTAGATGAGGCCCAGTTGCACGGCACCGAGCGGTTCGGCCAGTTCGCGTTCGCCGCTATACCGTTCGTCACCCAGCCATGTGCCTTCCGGGCCCCAGTAAAGCTCTTCCGGCTCCCACACATCGGCGCGGCCACCGGCGAAACCAAAGGTCTTGAAACCCATGGATTCCAGCGCGACATTGCCGGTGAGGATCATCAGGTCGGCCCAGGAAATGCTGTTGCCGTATTTCTGCTTGATCGGCCAGAGAAGACGGCGGGCCTTATCGAGATTGACATTGTCCGGCCAGCTGTTGAGCGGCGCAAAACGCTGCTGGCCCATGCCGGCGCCGCCGCGGCCATCGGTGATGCGATAGGTGCCCGCAGAGTGCCATGCCATGCGGATGAACAGGCCACCGTAATGGCCAAAATCGGCCGGCCACCAGTCCTGGCTGTCGGTCATCAGCGCGTGAAGATCCTGCTTCAGCGCATCGAGATCGAGCTTATTGAATGCTTCCGCGTAATCAAAGGTCTCGCCCAGCGGATCAGCCAGTGAGGAATGGGTGTGGAGGATCTGCACGTTCAGCTGGTTCGGCCACCAGTCGCGGTTCGTCCTTCCACGCTGCGTAGCGCCATGGGCGCCATGTGCGACGGGACACTGGCCTGTGGTCTCTGTTTTCGTATCCATGACGTTCTCCTTGGTTGCTCGAACATGCACTTTTGGGGAAATGTCGACCTGCCTGCTGTTTCCTCCTCGCCGCACTCGGCAGAATGAAAGACCGGGCTAATGCAGCTATGTATGGCCGACTTCGCAGGTGGCAATCTCTTCCCGACAACGTTCTTAGCGCACGCTGTCGATAGACTTAATTCGTTTTTACAGATCACTTCGATAGGATTTTATGATCGTCAAGGACTGACGTCAGCGGACCCCTGACTTGCCGGCACCTTGAGGGCGGGCCCGCGTCCATGCACTCACGATTGATGGCCCCAACGCCGCGCTACATTCGGTCACTGACTGCAGTTCGCAATGAGAAGCCGGCCATGTGGCAGTCCCGCTCCGATCTGGCGAGCCACGTCACTGCAGCGCGCAGAGTGAGCGTGGTTACCGGTTTCGATGATCGGTTCGCCAAGTCTCAGCCTATCCCAAAAAGCCGCACTGAGAGAGCGAAAGCCAAGGCATAAAGAGAATTGACATCAATCAAACATGAATCAGATTCACGTCTGGATGCAATTTTACCATTTTTCATTCAGCTTTATTGGCACTACCGCTAGAGGCGAGGAGTTCTGGAGGACGTCAAATTGATAACATTCGTTCGCGAGATTAAATCGATTACATTGCGCAAAATTGCGACGTGTTCATCGTTTTTGAACGTCGAAAAGAATGCATCAACGGCTCCCTTCCTGATTTCGACGCAATATGTCGACGGCGAACTCCTTGCAGCAGACTTCAGTAATGCAGGAGGTTACATCCATGAACGCCCCAATTCTCGGGCATAACAGGCCGCTGATAAAGAAGGCCTACGAAATCCGGCGTACAGCCCTTCAGATGGGCAAGGTTCAGGGCCAGGGCTACATTGCTCAGGCGCTTGATATCGCGGACGTTCTTTCCGTCGCCTATTTCCATGCCATGCAATACCGTCCGGCCGAGCCGGAATGGGAGGAGCGCGATCGCTTCTACCTGTCGATCGGTCATTACGCGATCGGCCTCTATGCCGCGCTGATCGAGGCAGGCATTATTCCCCGCGAGGAACTTGAAAGCTACGGCACCGACGACAGCCGACTGCCGATGTCCGGCATGGCCGCCTATACGCCCGGCATGGAAATCACCGGCGGCTCCCTTGGGCATGGCCTTCCGATCGCAATCGGCGGCTGCCTTGGCCTGAAAGTCAAAAAATCGAAGTCCTTCATCTATAATCTGCTGTCGGACGGCGAACTCGGTGAAGGTTCCACCTGGGAAGCGGCGATGTCTGCGGCTCACTGGAAACTCGACAACCTGATCGCCATCGTCGACATCAACAATCAGCAGGCCGACGGCCCGTCTTCACAGGTCCTGGCAAGCGAACCGGTGGACAAGAAGTTCGAAGCGTTCGGCTGGTTTGCGCAGCGCGTGGACGGCAACGATATCGATGCCCTTGTGAAGGCCTTCGATGCGGCACGCAATCACGAGCATGCCGTTCCTCGCGTCATCATCTGCGACACGCTGATGGGCAAGGGCGTTCCCTTCCTCGAAGCCCGCGACAAGAACCATTTCATCCGGGTTGATGCCAATGAATGGGACCAGGCAATTGCGGTCCTCGATGCGGAGTTTGCATCATGACACACAAGAAAAAATTCGCAGCTTTCGATCCTTCCAAACCGCGCCTGACCACATCCGCGATGATCGCCTCGATCGCCGGCGAGAACCAGCCGACGAAGCCGGCACCGTTCGGTAACGCATTGGTCGAACTTGCAAAGGATCGTCCTGAAATCGTCGGCATGACGGCCGATCTCGCCAAGTACACGGATCTTCACATCTTCGCCAAGGCTTATCCCGAGCGGTTTTACCAGATGGGCATGGCTGAACAGCTGCTGATGGCTTCGGCTGCCGGCATGGCGCGCGAAGGCTTCATTCCGATCGCAACCACCTATGCCGTCTTTGCGGCACGACGCGCCTATGATTTCATCTGCATGGCAATCGCCGAGGAAAACCTGCCGGTCAAGATCGTCTGCGCCCTTCCCGGCCTGACCACCGGTTATGGTCCAAGCCATCAGGCGACCGAAGACCTTGCAATCTTCCGCGGCATGCCGAACCTGACGATCATCGATCCGTGCGATGCTTTGGAAATAGAGCAGGCGGT
Organism: Neorhizobium sp. JUb45; assembly: GCF_004343585.1. GTDB lineage: Bacteria > Pseudomonadota > Alphaproteobacteria > Rhizobiales > Rhizobiaceae > Neorhizobium. The sequence goes on from NZ_SLYW01000003.1 coordinate 471,262, forward strand.
ACCCGCGATGATCGATCATCCGGGTCCGGTCTATATGCGCCTGCTGCGCGGAAACGTGCCGCTGGTACTGGACGAGTATGGATACAAGTTCGAGCTGGGCAAGGCGAAGATGCTGCGCGACGGAAACGACGTGCTGTTCATCTCCACAGGCCTGATGACCATGCGCACGCTTGAAGCGGCAAAGGAACTGGCGAAGGACAAGGTCGATGTCGCCGTGCTGCACGTTCCGACGATCAAACCGCTCGACGTCGATGCGATCGTCAAGGCATCATCAAAGAGCGGCCGCCTGGTGGTCGTGGCGGAGAACCACTCCGTCAATGGCGGCCTTGGTGAAGCCGTCGCCGCATCGCTGATGCGCTCGGGTGTTTTCCCCACCTTCCGCCATATCGGCCTGCCCGACGAATTCCTCGACGCCGGCGCCCTGCCGACACTTCACGATCGTTACGGAATTTCAACCAGTGCGATCTGCGAAAGCGTTAAAGGCTGGCTGCAGAAGTAAATCATTCTCCGGCCTTTTTGCATTCCTGTGGCCGGCTGACACTCGCGCGACGTTGAGCGCGCGAGTGCCGAATAAAAAAGACCAGGCGGTGCGGCCTCCGGGAGGAATGGCCGATCAAAATCGCGCGTGAAAAACTGAATCTTTCACATATGAGAGTACTTGGGATGGAAACACAAAGACAACGCCCGACCCACTATCGGTGGTTCGTGATGGCGCTTATTTTTCTCCTTTTTATGGTCGCTCAGGCGGACAGGGCAAACATCGGTTTTGCCATTCCGTTCATGCAAAAGGAGTTTGAACTCAGCAACACCGAGACAGGGGTCATTATCAGCCTGTTTTTTGCCGGTTACGGCCTTTTCCAGATTCCAGCGGGCTTCATCGTCAAGAAGACCGGCATCCGCACCGCATACATGCTGGGCATGATCTTCACCTCCGCATTTACCTTTCTGATGGGACGTGTGGATAGCGCGCTTCACCTCAAGATGCTGCGTGTCCTTGTCGGCGTCAGCGAAGCTCCGGTCGTCATCAGCTCGACAGCGACCATCAACAACTGGTTCCCCAGCAAGGAAAAGGGCACTGCCACCGGGATTTTCCTGGCAGGCTCGAAATTCGGCCCCTTCCTGGTTCCGCCGATCTGCGCCTGGATCCTGCTCAACTACGACTGGCGCCATATCTTCCTGTTCTTCTCGATTCCCGGCGTCATTCTCGGTATTCTGTGGTTCATCCTCGTCCGCAATACACCGGCGGAAAGCCGTTTCGTAAACGAAGCCGAGCTTCGCCACATCAATGAAGAAAAGACGGATGCGGCCCAGACCGATGCCGGCTCGCCTGACGAAAAGGAAGCGAAAGCCTTCAAATTCGGCCTTATCGACAAGATCATCCGTACGTCGCATCTTGCTCCGCTGAAGACGTCGCGAGACATTTTTACCAGTTGGGACATTTACGGCGCGGCAATCGGCTACATGTGCATGGTTGGTATCGTCGATGGCGTATTGATGTCGTGGCTGCCGAAATATCTGCTTGAAGCGCACCAGTTCAATATCGTCAATTCGGCCATTCTCGCGTCTGCCCCGTTTGCCGGAAACGTGCTGGGCAATCTCGTCGGCGGCTGGATCTCCGACAATATCTTCGCTAGGCGGCGCAAACCGTTGATGCTGGTCAGCGCGTTCTGCACCATCTTCATGATGGCGATCATGATGAATGCCCCCCATGACAAGGTCATGCTCACCCTTGTTCTGTTCATGGTCGGTTTCCTGCTGTCGCTGGGTTATTCCGCCTACTCGGTTTATGCCATGGGGCGTGTGGAAAAAGCCTCCTATCCGGTTGCCTACTCGGTCATCAACATGGGTGGCCAGATCGGAGCCGTGATCATGCCTCTGGTGGTCGGCATCCTTCTGGACAGCTACGATTGGTCAGCCGTTTTCATGGCACTGAGCATAGCCGCCGTGGTTTGCCTACTCGTCGTGCTGACGATCCGCGAGCCCGTGCCGCAAACCACATGACGCAGCGAAAGCGAATGGGTTCACTGGCGGCCGGACAGCGACTCTCAGCGATACCGCCGGGCTAAGGAAGCCTATACAATGAGTGCCAGGGGTCGCGCCAACGGCCCCTGGTTATTTGACGGGTGCGACAACATACGTTTTCACACGTACCGTAATTTCACGACATTACTCCATAACATCAATTACTTAGATTACCTCTCCACACTGTCGATACGTGAATTGTCAGGTGGCAACTTTGGCCGACCTGATCGGCGGTCATCGCAAACGCATGAGGTCGACAGGACGGCCGTTGATGATTGCTTCCATGGAAAAAAAGCCGGTGACAGTCGCAAGATCGAAATCGGTGATGAGTTTCTGATAGAAGGCATCATAACCGGACATGCCCTTGGTCACGACCTTGATGAGATAGTCCCAGTCACCGCCGATACGATAGAAATCGATCACTTCCGGCAGACGCTCCACATGGGCGCGAAAACCTTCGCTCCAGTCCTTGGAATGGTGGCGCGTGCGGATCATCACAAAGACGGTCAGGTCGAAACCCAGCGCCTTGAGATCGATCGTGTTATGCGCTTCGCGGATCAGCCCGAGCGACTGCAGGCGCTGAAGCCGCCGCCAGCAGGCATTCTGGGAAAGTCCGATCTTGTCGGCCAGTTCGCGCTGGGAGAGACTCGCGTCCTTCTGAATGAAGTTGAGGATCTTCATATCAAAGTCATCGATCTTGACGTTACTATCGTTCATTTGACACAAGATTCCAAAAAAATAACTAGAAATAAGCGCGTTTTCTCACCCTGAACCGAGATAGGATTGCTGTCAAATACCGCAAGCGGGGAAAACGACCTTGGACGCCACCGGCAAAGTGACAGCATCGATCGAAACGCCACTGGCAAAGTTCCGGAAAAGCCTCGGCCATGGCGATGTCATCGCGTCCCTGAATGACGGACTTGTCGGCTCCACCGCCACAATAAACGGTCCTTATGGTGAGAAGGCGCTTGTCTATGCGGACTATGTCGCCTCCGGCCGCGCCCTGCATCAGGTTGAGCGTTTCGTTCTGGAAGAGGTCCTTCCCTACTACGCCAACAGCCACACGGAAGCGTCCTATTGCGGTGGGTTCATGACCCGGCTGCGCCGCGAAGCCCGTGCGACAATCGCAAAATCTTGCGGAGCAACCGAGCAGCATGCCGTGATTTTCACCGGCTCCGGCGCGACCTCCGGCATCAACCGTCTCGTGGCGCTGTTCGGTGTTACTGAAGCGGTTGCGGCAGGCCAGTCGGTGCGCATCATCCTCGGGCCTTACGAACATCACTCCAACATTCTGCCCTGGCGGGAAAGCGGCGCCGAAATCATCGAAATTCCCGAGCAGTCCGATGGCGGCCCTGATCTTGCCCTGCTCGAAGCGGCACTTCACGATGGAGCGCCGAAGCTGACCATCTGCGCCATGTCGGCGGCCTCCAATATCACCGGCATCATCAGCGATGTCGCTGCAATCACCACCATGGTGAAGGCGGCCGGCGCGAGGATGATCTGGGATTATGCGGGCGGCGGCCCCTACCTGCCGATTGCCATGTGTCCGGCAGCCGGCGCGCAGATCGACGCTATCGTCGTCTCGCCACACAAGTTCATCGGCGGCCCCGGTGCGTCCGGCGTGCTGATCCTGCGCCGAGACGCGCTGGCAACCCGGAAACCGTCCTGGCCTGGTGGAGGCACCGTCAAGTTCGTGTCTCCGACGGCGCATGATTACAGCGACAATGTCGAATCCCGCGAAGAGGCCGGCACCCCCAATGTTGTCGGCGATATCCGGGCAGCACTCGCCTTCATCGTCAAGGATGCCATCGGCGCGGAAAAGATGGAGGCCCGCAATCGCGAACTGACCGAACGCGCATTCAGCCGCTGGAAGCAAATTCCGCAACTGGAGCTTCTCGGGCTTCAGGACGCCGACCGCCTGCCGATCTTTTCGTTCCGTGTCCGTGATGGCAAAGGCGGATATGTCCATCAGCAATTGATCACACGCATGCTGAGCGACCGTTTTGGCATACAGGCACGCGGCGGCTGCGCCTGTGCCGGCCCTTATGTGCACCGCCTGCTGTCAATCACCCCTGAGCAATCGGAGGCGATAAGACAGGCGATCCTTTCCGGCGACGAGATCAGCAAACCGGGTTTTGTCCGCCTGAATTTCAGCGTGTTGCTGCCCGACGAAAAAGTTCGGTTCATTCTCGATTGCGTGGCGCAGATCGCAAGCGACGCGACGACATTCGAGGCCGATTATGATGTCGACGCAAGCCGGGCAATCTTCGCGCCCCGCCCGAAGGCGCCGGCAACCAGAATTCTCGCAGACGCGTGAGCCTACGGAGGCTGGATGCCTATGCCTCCAGCCTTTTTGCCAGAAAATCGATAAACGCCCTTATGCGCACCGCGAGGTGCTCGTGGCCGGCATAAACGGCGTGGATCTCCTCGATATCCTCGGGATTGTAGTCTTCCAGAAGAACGGTCAACCGGCCGGCTTCGATATCCGGCTCGACATGAAATCGGCCGACACGGCCGATGCCAAGCCCATCCAGACAAAGTTGCCGGATGATGGAACCGCTGGAGCCTTTGAGGTTGCCGGAGACGGGAAGGACATCAACCTTGCCGCTGTGCGGATCACGAAAAGGCCAGCCCTCGACTGCGCGGCGAAAATTGAAGTTGATGCAGTTGTGACGCGCAAGATCGGCAGGCGTGTCCGGCTGCCCGTGGTCGCGGACATATTGCGGCGAAGCGATCACCACTTGCCGGCTCTGGCCGAGTTTTCGCGCCATCAGCGACGAATCCCGCAATGCCCCATGCCGGATGGCGATGTCGACGCGTTCGCGGATGAGATCGACCGTGTCGTCGGTGAGCGTGAGATCGAGCTGCACCTCCGGAAACAGCCTCTGGAAGTCGCGTATCATCGGCAGAATGTAACTTTCACCAAAGCCGACCGATGCATTGACCGATAGTGGCCCGCGCGGCCGCATGCGGCCACCGCCCGCCACCACTGCTTCCGTATCAGCAATCTCGGCAAGGATACGCGACGCGCGGGCAAGATAGGTCTCGCCCTCCGGCGTCAGTTGCAGCATGCGGGTGGAGCGCACCACGAGCCGTGTGCCGAGCCTGTCCTCCAGCCGCGTCACAAGCTTGCTGACCGCAGACGGCGACAGTTTCAGTCTTCGCCCGGCCGCCGAAAAGCTTTTCAGCTCGGCCGCCAGCACAAAAACTTCCATTTCTCCGGCGCGGTTATCCAAATGATCACCTGTGATTTCAATTCACAAATGATTATCCGCCTATCCAGCTACACAGGCAAGTGTTCGGCAACGATATTGCGATGCATCAAAAGCACTCCTCCCAAGGAACTGAACAATGCCTCTCGCTCTCTATGCCCTGACCGCCGGTGCCTTCGGCATCGGCGTCACGGAATTCGTCATCATGGGATTGCTGATCGATGTCAGCAAGGATCTCGGCGTCACCATCTCTGCCGCCGGCCTGCTGATCTCCGGTTATGCGCTCGGCGTCGTCATCGGTGCGCCGATCCTTGGCGCCATTTCCGGAAAATGGTCACGCAAGACCCTGCTGATGGCCCTGATGGTGGTCTTCACCATCGGCAATCTCGCCTGTGCGCTTGCCCCCGATTACTGGACGCTGATGGCTGCCCGCGTGCTGACAGCCTTTGCCCACGCCTCCTTCTTCGGTGTCGGCTCGGTTGTCGCAACCGGTCTCGTCGCGCCGAACAAGAAGGCATCGGCCATCGCCATCATGTTTACCGGCCTCACCGTCGCCAACATTCTCGGCGTGCCGTTCGGCACATGGCTGGGTCAGGCCTATGGCTGGCGCTCGACCTTCTGGGCCGTCACTCTGATCGGAATTCTCGCCCTTGCCGTCATCGCCCTGCTGGTGCCAAAGGACAAGACATCCGATGGACAGGAAGAAACCTCGCAAGGTCTGCTGGCCGTGCTCGGTCGTCGTGGCGTCATCCTTGGCCTGCTGACCACCGTTCTCTCCTGGGTGGGCGTTTTCGCCGGCTTCACCTATATCGCGCCGATCCTAACGCAGATCACCGGGTTTTCCGAAAGTGCCGTTTCTCCGATCCTGCTGGTCTTCGGTGGCGGTCTGGTTGTCGGCAATCTGTTCGGCGGCTGGCTGGCAGACAGGCACCTCGTCCCGACCATCGTCGGCAGCCTCGTCGCCTTGGCAGCAATTCTGCTAGCGATGACCGCCGCCATCCATCAGCCCATTCTCGCGGTGATCGGCATCGGCCTGTTCGGCGCCGCAGCCTTTGCCACCGTCGCACCGCTGCAGATGTGGGTTCTGAAACAGGCTGAAGGTGCGGGTCAGGGTCTGGCATCGTCCTTTAACATCGCGGCCTTTAACCTCGGCAACGCCATCGGTGCATGGCTCGGCGGTGCCGTCATCGACCATGGGCCGGGCCTTGGAGCCGTGACCTTCGTGGCCGGCCTCGTGCCAATCGGCGCACTGGCCGTCGCTTTCATCGCCATCCGTTTGGACCGGCAGCAGGCTCCCCAAACCGCACTTGCCCACCCGGCCGAATAAACCGCTTTCGTCACGCAGAAGGATCATCATCATGGAATATCGCAGCCTTGGAAAATCCGGCCTGAAAGTGCCGGTCCTCTCCTTCGGTGCCGGCACGTTCGGCGGCTCCGGCCCGCTGTTCAGCGCCTGGGGTACGACCGATGTCGCGGAGGCGCGCCGCCTTGTCGACATCTGCCTGGAGGCCGGTGTCAATCTGTTCGACACCGCCGACGTATATTCCAACGGCGCTTCGGAAGAGGTGCTGGGACAGGCGATCAAGGGCCGCCGCGACGAAGTGCTGATCTCCACCAAGGCCAGCCTGCCCTCAGGTGATGGTCCGAACGACTGGGGTTCGTCACGCACCCGGCTGATCACCGCCGTCGACAAGGCGCTGAAACGTCTGGGCACCGACCATATCGATATCTTCCAACTGCACGCCTTCGATGCCTCGACACCGGTGGAGGAAGTGGTGTCCACGCTCGACAGGCTCGTGGACGCAGGCAAGCTGCGCTATATCGGCGTTTCCAATTTCTCCGGCTGGCAGATCATGAAATCGCTGGCGGCGGCGGAAAAACATGGATGGACGCGGTATGTCGCCAATCAGGTCTATTATTCGCTGATCGGTCGCGATTACGAATGGGACCTGATGCCGCTTGCACAGGATCAGGGGCTTGGTGCACTGGTATGGAGCCCGCTGGGCTGGGGCCGACTGACCGGCAAGATCAGCCGTTCGAAACCGATCCCGGCCGGCAGCCGCCTGCACGAGACGGCAAGTTTTGGCCCGCCGGTGGATGACGAACATCTTTACCGGGTTGTCGATGCGCTCGAAGACATCGCGGCCGAGACGGAAAAATCCGTTCCGCAGGTGGCACTCAACTGGCTGATTTCCCGACCTACGGTCTCCTCCGTCATCATCGGCGCCCGTAACGAGGAACAGTTGAGGCAAAACCTTGGCGCAGTCGGCTGGGCACTGACGGCGGAACAGATCGCAAAACTCGACGCGGCCAGCGCCGTCACACCGCCCTACCCGCATTTCCCCTATCACCGGCAGGAAGGTTTTGCCCGGCTCGATCCGCCGATTGCCGGCTGAGCCAGGTTCCCCCGTTCCGACGGTTGATCCGACTTTCAGAAACCCCATGTAACGGGGGTCACATTCCCGCCCGGCTTTCCGCCGGGCTTCCTTTCCAAAGGAGTTATCCATGCACAGTGTCAGCGCAAATGGCGCCAACATCCCCGCTCTCGGTTTCGGCACGTTCCGCATGCCCGACGCCGATGTCCACCGCATCCTGCCGCAGGCGTTGAAACTCGGCTTCCGCCATGTCGATACCGCGCAGATCTACAAGAATGAGCAGGCTGTCGGCGACGTTCTGGCAAAGTCCGGCATTCCGCGCGCCGATATCTTTCTCACCACAAAAGTCTGGGTCGACCGCGTCGGCCACGATGCTTTCATCACCTCGGTGGATGAAAGCCTGCAGAAACTGAAGACCGATCACGTCGACCTTCTCTTGCTGCACTGGCCGCAGAGCGAAATGCCGCTCGCCGACCGCATCGGCGCGTTGAACGAGCTTCGCAAGGCCGGCAAGGTCAAGAATATCGGCGTATCGAATTTTTCGACCACGCTGATGGCCGAGGCCGTCAAACTGTCGGATGCGCCGATCGTCAACAACCAGGTCGAATATCACCCCTATCTCGACCAGACAAAAGTTCTCGCAGAAGCGGCCAGGACGGGCATGTCAGTCACCGCCTATTACCTGATGGCCGATGGCGCCGTGCCGAAGGATGAGGTGCTGAAGGATATCGGCGCCAAACACGGCAAGAGCGCCGCACAGGTGGTTCTGCGCTGGGCCGTGCAGCAGAAGGATGTGATCGCGCTTTCCAAGACCGCCACCGAAAGCCGTCTGCCGGAAAATTTCGAGATTTTCGATTTCGTCCTGTCGGAAGAGGAGATGGCGGCGGTGCACAAGCTGGCGCGTGCCGATGGCCGTATCGTCAGCCCCGGCCATCTGGCGCCCGACTGGGACAAGTGACGCTTCGATCTTGATGTCTGATACGAACGGGATGGGTGAAGAATCACCCGTCCCGTTTTGCATTTGGGAAGGGAATGACCCATTTTCCGGCCAAACTTGCCCGCTCGCTTTCTTTCATCTCTCAGCCCTCCGTTGCCTCGTCCAACCATCGCCATAGTTTTATCCTCGGCTGGGACAGGAGGAGTTTTCATGCGTTTGACCAAATTGCTTTTACCCGCGCTTACAGTAGCCGTTGCATCTGCTCTGCCGGCCCATGCGCAGCAGCGGCAACGTGCCGAGCCGCAGCTTAAGGATTGCCCGAAAGCGATGCCCGCAGGTACCGAGTGTTTTGCCGGACAGGACATGCGCGGCGCCTATTACTGGATTGCAAAACCCAAAAACTGGAACGGCACGCTGGTTGTGCACGCGCATGGCGGCCCACGCACCGCCAAGCCGAAACCCGACGATCCGGTGGAGGATCTCGAGCGTTTTGCCGTCACCGTTCAGGAAGGGTATGCCTGGGCCGGCTCCAATTACCGGCGCCAGGGCTATGGCGTGCGCATGGCGGCAGCCGATACGGACAATGTCAGGCGTATCGCCATAAAGCTTCTCGGCAAGCCAAAAAATGTCCTGCTGCACGGGCAGTCATGGGGTGGCAACGTGGCGGCGAAGACCGCCGAGCTTTACGCCCTCGACTGGCGCGGCCGCAAAAACTACGACGGTATCGTGCTGACCAGCGGACTTTTGGCCGGCGGCAGTCGCGGATATGATTTCCGCGCCGACCTGCGTGCCGTCTACCAGTATTATTGCAAGAACCATCCGCGCGCCGATGAAACACAATATCCGGTCTGGCAGGGTCTGCCGAAGGGTGTTTCGATGAAGCGCGACGAGCTGGAAAAACGGGTCGACGAATGCACCGGCGTTTCGCTGGCTGCGGACAAGCGCACGCCGGAACAGGCGAAAAACCTGAAGAACATCCTCGCCGTCACGCATGTGCCGGAAAAATCGCTGGTGGCGCATCTTGCCTGGGCGACCGGTCTGTTTTCGGACATCGTCTGGCGGCGGCTGGACGGCAGGAACCCGTTCGACAATTCCAGGGTCGAATACAAGGGATCGGATGACGACGCGGCGCTGAACAAGGGCGTCGAGCGTTTTACCGCCGACCCTGAAGCCCGCCGGGCGATGGCCTATGACGCCGACCTCACCGGCCAGATCGTTGCGCCAACCATCACACTGCATGCCAAGGACGACCCGACCGTGTTCGTGAACCACGAGGCGATCTACCGCCAGACGGTGGAACGGGCCGGCAATGGCGACCTTCTGCAGCAGAATTTCTCCGACGAGGCGGAGCATTCAAAACTGTCGACACCGCAATATGCGGCGCTGTTTTCCGCCATGCTGACATGGATCGATGACGGCAAGAAACCGACAAAACAGTCGATTGCAGCGCTCTGCGAGGGAAAGCGCAAGACCTATGACGAGCCCTGCCGGCTGTTGCCGGATTTCGAGCCGACGGTGGAATGACAGGAAAGAACACTCTTCCGCTCTCCGGTTAGCCGGCAGAGCGGAAGGGTTTTGATCGGGATCCTTACAGCCAGCCCTTGCGCTTGAAGTAGAGGAACGGCAGCGCCATCGACACGATCATCAGCACCAGTGCCATGTGATATCCATAGTGCCACTGCAGCTCGGGCTGAAACGCGAAGTTCATGCCATAGACGGATGCCACCAGCGTCGGCGGCAGAAAGACCACGGAGGCGACCGAGAAGATCTTGATGATCTGGTTCTGCTCGAGATTGATCAGCCCCAGCGTTGCATCGAGCAGGAAATTGATCTTTCCCGACAGGAAGGCGGAGTGGTCACCCAGCGACGTGGCATCCCGCTGCAAGAGCTTGAGGCGCTGGCGCAGTTCCTTTGACAGCTTTCTGTCCACACCATCGAGCGCCGCATAATAGGCGACGGCACGCGAGACGCTGACAAGGCTTTCCCGCACGACGGTGATGAACTCGCCCTTCAGGCCGATCTCGCGCATCAGTTCCTGCAGGTCGCGGGTCTTCTTGTCGGCCTTGCCGGTCTTGGTCTCGAACACGTCGCGGGAAATCTGGTCGATATCGTTGCCGAGCCGTTCCAGCGTATCGGCCATACGGTCGATGATGGCCTCCACCAGACCGGTCATCACCAGTTCGCCATAACCACAATGAACACCACCACCGCCACCGCGGCGGGCACGCGCCATGAAGGCATCGAACGGACGCGGCTCGGCATGGCGCACGGTGACGAGAGCCTGCCCCTTGATGATGAAGGTGGCCGGAACCTTTCGCGGTGCGCCGGCATCGGGCCGCGTCAGCACGGTCATGGTCATGAACTCGGCGCCGTTCTCCTGATAAAGGCGGGCGGAAAGCTCGATATCTTCCATCTCGTCGGCAGTCGGCACGGCGATGCCGAGCAGATCGCCGACGAGGCGCTCTTCCTCGGCAGTCGGCGAGACCAGATCGTACCAGACGGCATTGGCAAGGAGGTCGGCAGCCGGCAGTTCCACCGGATCGGTGGCAACGGTGACGAGACGATCAAGGTCGTGGGCATGGATGCGCAGCATGGCAGCTCCTATCGGGGACCATCGGTTCCCCGGGAGCCATGATCCGGACAGGATCAGGGAACCAGAGAAACGGGTCGGTATGGTGACGTCGAACTTCGACTGTCGGGGTTCATCTCGGTTGTCCTTTGAAAGAACGGCGTCCGGTCGGGCGCCGTCATGCCGCTGCCATGCGCCCGATTGGCCGCGAAGTCAACGGCTTTTGTGCGTTTGCGCTAATGTTGCGAGGCGATTGAAACCGGCATGGATTTGCGCCATTCAAGGCCTGGGCAGGGAGACGCAGTTTGAACGTTCGCAAGGGCACGCCGCCCGTCATTTCCGAAGCGCAGATCATGACCAAAGCCGCCGTCATTGCAGCGGATCGGCTCGGTCTGGACACTGCCACATTCGCAACCACGATCGGCGTCAGCGAAACACGCATCGTTGAAATGACGCGGCTGGAGGACCTGTTGCGCAAGGGCACACCGCCCTTCGAGCGTGCACTTCTGCTGATCCGGCTTTTCCGTACACTGAAACATGCCGGAGACGAGATCACGGCACGCAAATGGCTTCATGAGCAGAACGACGCGATGGGATGTCGACCGATCGAGATGGTCACCGAGCCTGACAATCTCGGGAAGCTGATCCGGCATCTCGAGGATGAAGCGATGGCAAGGGAACCCGGTTGCATGGACGGCGTTCAATAACAAGTGAAGCCTTTTGCCGCCTGCCGATGACAACCGTGTCGTCAGCAAGCCGCATATGGAGGAGAAACGCCATGAGCAAGGACGACCGCGCCCGCGAGGCCATCGAAGAGACCGAACGTAAGCCGGCCAAGGCACCGGAAAGCGACACTCCGCCGGCAGGTCCGCATGCCAAGGCCCACCTGACCGACAAGAGCAAGACACCCGGCACCGGCTCTCTGCCCGACAACGATGACGACAGCACCACTCCGGGTTCCGGCTGAGCGCCGCAAATAGAAGCCTTCCGGCAAACAGTTTTGAAGAGGACAGGATGAAGAAACCACAGGAAACCAGAGAGGCTACCCAGCCGCTCAAAGCCAAAACCGCAGCGCCCCGCAAACGAAGCCCAGTTCTGAAAAAGGCGCCTGCATCCAACCCTCTGGATGAAATCCGCGCTCTGCGTCAGGAGGTTGCCGAACTCAAGCGGCGGCTGGAGGCGCAGCATGCGCCGACAACCACGCCGGCAGTGTCTTCACGAGACAATCTTCAACCATGGCTGCAGATCGCCGCAACCGTTGGTGTGACATTCGCACTCGGCAAGATCATGCAGGCCCTGAGACTTCCGGCCGCAGCAGCCGTCGCTGTGCCGATGATCACTGCCGAACTGAACCGAAAATTCTTCTGACGATCGGGATAGCCGTTCGACAAAGTCCTGATCAGGCGAGCGCCGTCGCCTGCCTTGTACCTGCCGGAAATGTTATGGCCTGCCCCGTAAGCGAAGATTGCTGGGCGGCCAGCCCCATCATCACCGCCCACCGACCATCATCCAGAGACACGTCCACCGGCCCCGCCCCCTGCGCCGCCCGCATGAAACGCTGGTGCTGGTAAAAGGTGGAGCCGTTATGATCGCCGGCATCGAGAAGCGCCGGATCGACCACAATGTCGATCGCGCGTGGCCCCTGCGGCTCGCGCGGTGACACGATCACCTTGGCGACCGGCGGGTTACCGAGATGCTCCGGCCAGAAACGGCCCGGCCCCGGCACCTTGCATTCGATCTTGCCGAGCGGGCCGACGGCGGAAATCTCCTCCTGATAGCGCGATCCTTCGGCGAACATGCACAGTTCCAGCATGGCGCGGGCACCTGAGGCAAAATCGACGATCGCGTAGCCATGGTCCCAGATATCCGGCTGCAAACCGTCATATCGCTCATCGGCATGGTTCACCGCCTGCCCGCCGGACGCCATGATGCGCACCGGATCGGATTTCAGGATCAGCCGCATCAGATCGAAAAAATGGCAGCATTTTTCGACCATCGTGCCGCCGGTCCGGTCATTGAAACGGTTCCAGTCGCCCACCTTCTTCAGGAAGGGAAAACGGTGCTCGCGGATGGTCAGCATGCGGATGCCGCCGGTCGCGGCTTCAGCCTCGGCAATCAGTCTCGCCACCGGCGGCATGTAGCGATATTCCATCGCCACCCAGATCGGCGCCGGATATTTTTCACGCAAGGTCTCGATACGGGCAATGTCGCTGGCGCCTGTAAACAGCGGTTTTTCGACAAGAACCGGCAGCGGCCGGATCGCCGCGATTTCCTCCAGTTGACCGAGATGAAAATGGTTGGGGCTGGCGATCAGCAGGCAATCCATCGCCTCGACAGCCAGAAGCTCCGCCACCGACCCGACCAAACGCGCATTCGGAGAAAGCTCGGCCGCGCGCGCCCTCATCGCCGCATCCGGCTCGAAAATCGCCACCACTTCGGCATCCGGCAGCAGCGCCAGATTGCGCAAATGTTCCTGCCCCATCATGCCGCAGCCGATCACGCCGTAATGCACTGCCATATCTCCTCCGTCCCTATTTCAGCCGCGACACGTACCGGGCGACCGAATGGTCGATCCATGTGCGCGAAACCTCCGCCCGTTTTCCATCCTGCGCTTCGCTGATGCGAAACACCTGCACCGCCGGCTCTCCCGTCCGGCGGCCAAAATTTTCCGGTGCCCAATCCGGCACCGTATCAAGACCGATCCTATCCTCTGCCCGCGCGATCCACAGACCGAGCCGCGTGCGGTAATAGAGGTAAAGCGATTCAGACAGGTCCGCCGGCGCGATCACGTCGACATAACTGCCATCGAGCCAGATTTCCTCCAGCGCCGCCACCTTGCCGGACAGTTTGCGGATGCGACGGATGCGGTGCGCCTCTTTCGACGCACCGAAATCCGGAAGGTCGGCCGGTTTGGGCAGACGTTGCACATCCAAAATGTCCGCCGTCGGCAGACCTCCGCCTTCCAGCAGTTCCAGCCGGAACATCGCGTAGACACTTTGCGGATCACTAATGGCGCGCACGTAATTGCCCGACCCCTGCATCCGCTCCAGCATGCCGCGCGACTGCAGTTCCGAAAGCGCCTTGCGCAAGGTGCCGGTGGCAATGCCGAGCTTTTCCGACATTTCCCGTTCCGGCGGCAGCTTTTCGCCGTCGATAAGCCGGCCGCTGGCGATGTCGCGGATCAGAAGCTCGGTAATCTGCAGATAGATCGGCAGGCTGCCGGATGTCTGCTGCATGCCCCCTCCGATGCGTGCACAGTCAAATTGATACACTATTGATTTACATCAATCGCAATGTTACGCAACAGGCAATCGTCTCGGGGAGGAGAATTCCGATGACCGTAGTGCCCGTTCGATCCGCCGATCTCGATGCTTCGGAAATCTCGTGGTTTTCCGCGCTGTGTTCGGACGATTACGCCTTTCTCGGCGTGCCGGACGGCGCTTTGCGCTCCAGCTTCGAACATTGCTCGCAAATCGTGAAAAAGGCCGAGACGCTGGGTTTTCGCAACATCCTCTGCCCCTCCTCCTATCAGGTCGGGCAGGACACGCTGAGTTTCGTGGCCGCCTGCGCGCCGATCACCGAGCGCATCAATATGTTGGCCGCCATCCGTTGCGGCGAGATGCAGCCGATCATGCTGGCCCGCACCGTGGCGACACTCGACCACATGCTGAAGGGCCGCCTGACGCTCAACGTCATCAGTTCGGATTTTCCGGGCGAAGTGGCTGACAGCGCCTATCGTTATCGCCGCAGCCATGAAGTTGTTGAGATCCTGCGACAGGCCTGGACGCGCGAGACGATCGACCACGATGGTGAAATCTACCAGTTCAAGGGCATTTCCACCGAACCCGCCCGCCCCTACCAGCAGAATGGCGGGCCGCTTCTCTATTTCGGCGGATACTCGCCGGATGCACAGGAGCTCTGCGGAGCGCAATGCGACGTCTACCTGATGTGGCCGGAGCCGAAGGAACAACTGGCAGAACGCATGCGCGCCGTGCATGCCCGCGCGCAGGCGCATGGCCGCGTGCTGGATTACGGCCTGCGAGTGCACATGATCGTGCGCGATACCGAACAGGAAGCACGCGAATATGCCGAACACCTCGTTTCCAAACTCGATGACGAATACGGCAAACTGATCCGCGAACGGGCGCATGACAGCATCTCGCTCGGCGTATCGCATCAGGCGCGCGCCCGCGAACTGGCCGACCAGTTCGGTTATGTCGAACGCCACCTTTGGACGGGCATCGGCCGTGCCCGTTCAGGCTGCGGCGCCGCCATCGTCGGCTCCACGGATCAGGTGCTTTCCGAAATCGAGACCTACCGAAAGATGGGCATCCGCGCCTTCATCTTTTCCGGTTACCCGCATCTGGACGAGGCCGAGCATTTTGGCAGAAAAGTTCTGCCGCAGCTGAAAACCTGCTCGCTTCCACACGAATATGGTCGTGTGCCGAAAGAGACGCCCGCCACACCGCTAGGCACGGGCGAACGCCGATAGGATTTACGCACCGCTTCCCGGATGGGTGAACAGGCGCAGGCCGTTGTCATCGAAAACGTGCAGGACCGGTTTCGACAGATCGAAATGTACCGTATCGCCCGCATTCAACTTCTGCTGGCCCGGCAGCACCGCCAGCACTTTTTCGCCACCGAGATCGCCATGCACGACGGTTTCCGAGCCGAGCGCCTCCACCAGATAGATTTTCACGGCCGGATGCTGCGGGTCATCGCTGACCACCAGATGCTGCGGCCGCACGCCCACCGTCACCTTTTCGCCGACATGAAGTTTTGCCTTCCCGATCTGCAAGTCGGCGCGATACCCGCGGGAAAATGAGAGCGTGGCTGCACCGGCAGAGACCGCAAGCACATCGGCTCCAAGGAAATTCATATGCGGCGCGCCGATGAAACCGGCGACAAACCGGTTGGCCGGCTCGTTATAAAGCTCCAGCGGCGTACCGACCTGCTCGATCTTGCCGGCTCGCATGACGACGATACGATGCGCAAGCGTCATCGCCTCGACCTGATCGTGGGTCACATAGATCATGGTCGAGCCCAGCCGCGCATGCAGTGCCGCCAGTTCCGCACGGGTCGAAACACGCAATTCGGCATCGAGGTTGGACAACGGCTCGTCCAGCAAAAATGCCGTCGGACGCCGAACGATGGCGCGGCCGATGGCGACACGTTGCCTCTGGCCGCCGGAAAGCTGGCCGGGACGTCGGTCCATATAGGCCTCGATCTCCAGCATGCGCGCCGCTTCGTTGATGCGCTCAGTAATCTCGGCCTTCGGCATGTTGGAGTTTTCCAGCCCGAAAGCGAGGTTTTGACGCACGCTCATATGCGGGTAGAGCGCATAGGACTGGAACACCATGGCAAGCCCGCGATCGGCAGCCGTTACCTCGTTGACGCGCTTGCCGTCGATGGCGATTTCGCCACCGGAGACCTTTTCCAGCCCGGCAATGGTGCGCAGAAGCGTCGACTTTCCGCAGCCGGACGGGCCAACGAAAACGACGAACTCGCCATCCTTGATATGCAGGTCGATATCTTTCAGGACCGCGAGTGCGCCAAAGGATTTCTTGACGTCGGTGAGTTTGATTTCGCCCATCGGATAAGTCCTATTTCAAGCCGGTGCCGGCAATGCCGGTGGTGATGAAACGCTGCAGGAAGATGAAGACCAGCACGACCGGGATCATGGTGACGACGGTCATCGCCAGAATGAAGTGCCACTGCACATTGAGTTCGCCGGAATAGATGCTCAGCCCCACCTGCAACGTGTAAAGCTCACGCCGCGACAGCACGATCAGCGGCCACAGAAAATCGTTCCAGCGCCAGACGACCGAAAAGATCGCCAGCACCGCCAGCGCCGGGGCCGTCAAAGGCAGCACGATACGCCAGTAGATCTGCCATTCCGACGCCTTGTCCATGCGCGCCGCGTCGATAAGCTCGTCGGGAATGGTCAGCATGTATTGCCGCAGGATGAAGACACCGGTCGGCGTCGCCACCGTCGGCAGGATCACACCCCAGAGACTGTTGAACAGGCCGAGCGTCGAGATGATCGAATAAAGCGGTACCATGATCACCGAGAGCGGCACCATCAGTGTTGCGAGGATGACGAGCATGGCAAGCGAACGCCCCTTGAACTCGTATTTCGACAGCGCGAATGCCGCCATGGAATTGACCACCAACGTGATCACCGTTGCCACCACCGTCACGAAAACCGAGTTCCAGAGATAGCGCAGGAAATCGAAATGCACGAAGGGTTCGGTATAGTTCTCCGTGGCAAACGACATGGTGCGCACTGGGGTGCGGTCGTTGATATTGACCTTGACGATCTCGGCCGGCGCCTTGGGATCGACCATCTGCGCCACCAGCCCGATACGGCGGACTTCGGCGAGAACCCGCGTCGAACCGTCCGGCATTTTGGCGTCGTACAGCATCAGCGGCTTGTCATAGCCTTCGACGGTCGCCTGACTGGTGACATAGGGCAGGATCGATGGCGGGAATTCCGCCAGCGCCGCCGGGGTCTTCAGCGAGGAAAACACCAGCCAGACGGCCGGGCCGAACATGATGATCAACCCGCCGACCAGCCAGACCCAGGTAAAGATATCGGTCCAGTGCCAGCCCTTGCCGCCTTTTCGGCGCAGGATGAAACGCGCAACCTTACCCATCAGCGTTTCCCCTTGTTTTCACCGCGTTTGCCGATGCCGAGCTGGATCAGCGTCAGCACGACCAGTACGCCACCCATCAGGATCGAGGCGGCAGCCGCCAGACCCGGATTGCGCAATGCGGAAGCAAAGCCGGTTTCATAGATATATTGCGTCAGGAACAGCGTGCTGGTGCCCGGCCCGCCGCCGGTCAGCACGTAGATCTCGTCGAACACCTGCACGGACTTGATCAGCGCCAGCACCACGACGACCAGAAGGTTCGGTGCCAGAAGCGGCAGGGTGATGCGCCAGAAGACGCGCGCCGGCTTGGTGCCATCCATCTCGGCCGCCTCGTAAAGATCTTTCGGGATCGCCTGAAGCCCGGCCAGAATGATCAGCGCGTAAAAGCCCATATGCGCCCAGAGCGACACCCCGATCGTGGCGGCAAAGGTCCAGTTGCGGTCGGTCAGCCACGTATAGGGGTCCATGCCGAACTGGTAGAGGCCGAAATTCAAGAGGCCCTGCCGTTGCAGGATCCATTTCCAGATCAGGCCGACAACGACCGGTGACAGCAGCACAGGAAAGAAGAACACGGCACGCCAGAAGGAACGCGCAGCCAGTTCACGATTGAGGATCAGCGCCGTGATCAGCGCCGTCAGGATCATCAGCGAGACCTGCAGCACCACGAACCAGAACGTGTTGCCGACGGCGGTCCAGAAGGCATCTTCCTGGCAGGACATCGGATCGAGATAGTTCTGGCATTGAAACAGCCGGGAATATTGTTCGCCGCCGATGAAATCGCGCTCGGACAGGAAAAAGGCGGTGCCGCCGGTCATCGAGTAGACGAAGTTGATGACGAGCGGCAGCAGCACGAAGATGCCGAAGATCAGCATGTTCGGCGCGAGGAAGAAGGTCGCCATGCCGCCGATGCCGGTGGCCTTTTGCAGGCGGCGCAGCGGCACGTCGATGATGCGCATGACAGCGTTGACGGGCGCCATCAGGAGGCTGGAGAGAGATGGTGTGGTCATGGTCTCGTGTCTTCTCCTCCATTGCCGTCGAATTTTATCGTTTCGCCATCTCCAAGACGGGAGGGCATATGAAGCCGGAACAGTGCGCCCAGCCGATCTCCCCCCTTGAGGGGGAGATGTCCGGCAGGACAGAGGGGGGTGTTTCCGGCACAAATGCCGCTTTCAATCCATCTGCCGCACCGTTGTTTACCCCCCTCTGTCACTCTCGTGACATCTCCCCCTCAAGGGGGGAGATCGAAGGGAGCAAGAGGCACCGCCTCACCTCCATCTGCAAAGGCCCTCAGCCCGCGGAAAGATCGGCTGGGCGCAGCGCCTCAACTTCAACACAAATTACTTGCCCGCGTCCTTCACCTTCTGGGCAATATCCGCATCGATCCGCGCAAACGCATCATCGATCTTCAATTCACCGGCCAGCGTCTGGCCGATACGCGTCACGATCGCCGCATAAACGGTGTCCGACCAGCGCCAGCCCGGCAGTTTCAGCGCGGCTTCGGATGTCGTCTTGGTGGCATCCACGAACACATTGAGCGCAGTCTTGGCCTGTGCATTGTCCGACTTGAAATCGAGGCCGCCCTTGTCGACCACGCCCTTGTGGCCGGGCAGGAACAGCGTGCGTTCGGAAAATTCCTTGACGATCTTTTCCTGCGCGAACCAGTCCATGACGGTGGCAACGTCCTTCGGGTTCTTGGTGTATTTCACCGCGACAAGCGCCGCGCCACCCGGCATGCCGGTGCAGGCGGCCGGGCCGCAGGGGCTGCCAACCGCGACCCAGTCAAAATTGTTGCCAATCTTGGTGGCAAGGTTCGCCACCTGCCAGGAACCGGAATAATAGAAGGCGAGCTGGCCGTTGATGAAATCATCGGCCGCGGCACGATAGGTGCTGCCGGCCGCCGACACCCAGACATCCTTGCTGACGGTGCCGTCTTCGGCCCAGCCGACAAATTTGGTGAGATAATCCTTGGCACCCTTGTCGAGCGGCGCCGGCTTGCCGTCGGCGCCGATATAATTGGCGCCATAAGAGAGAAGCGGCGCGGTGATGCGGTGGCCGGAACGGTCGATCGCCATGGCGAACGGCACCAGCTGGCTTTCCTGCACCTTCTTCGAGGCGGCTGCCCAGTCTTCCCATGTCGCCTTCGGACCGGGGATCGGCACGCCGGCCTGATCGAACAGGGTCTTGTTGGCATAACCGCCGGTCAGGGTGATCTGCGTCATGAAGCCGGAAATCTGCTTGGAACCGTCAGGCCGCATCCAGTCTGCCTGCAGACCAAAATTGTCGTCCCAGTATTTGGCGTCCTTCACCAGCGGGCGCAGGTCCAGCCAGTGCTTCGACAGTTCCTTGATGGCGGTGACGCGGGCGATATCGGGGCCGTTGCCGGCTTCCAGCTGCACCGGCAGCTGTTCCTTGATGACGCTATAGGCGACATTGTCGAGAATGACGTTGATGCCGGGGGTTTCCTTCATGAAACGCCCGACAAGGTCTTTCATCACCTCGCCTTCGACGCCATCGGAATACCACATGATCCGCACATCGCCGGCATGGGCCGCCGTCGAGGTGAGAAGCGCGAGCGCAAGGCCCGCCACAAGCGATTTGGTCTTCATGCGCATTTTCCTCCCTTTGTGGACAAGGCCTCCCAACCCGTCCGGTGACGACTAGACGCCAAGCAAGATTGCTTCGCCCCTCACGCTGTAATCCGTCCGCGTTATCACGCGGCCTTCAGCCTCCACGGACCCATCGGCCCGGAAGCGAACGCTACCATATTCCGGGTCCTCGACAATGATGATGCCATCCGGCCCGTGTTCGGCGGCCAGATCACCAAAGCGGCTTTCCAACGAAGTCAGATCACCGGCCTCGCAGACACGCACGATCCAGCGGGTCTTCTGGCCGTATTGCCGCAATTCGGCCCCGGCCGAAGGGCCATCTTCTGTTGCGTGAAGATCGGAACCTGCGCGCAAAAGCACAGCCCCCTCACCCGAACGGGCAAGTGCCAGACTTCCCGAAACCCGGCTTTCATCGAACTCGGCCTTCGGGAACCAGGCATGGGTAAAGTCCGGCTGTTCCTCATAGGTGGTGAACTCAAGGACCGCGAGGCCGCGATATTGCTGCACGCGCGGAATGGTGCCGCAACCGCCCCAATAGGATGGACGCCCGTAACCGAACTGGATCGTCTCGCCCGGATGGTTGATCCAGATCGCCGCCTCCGGCTTTTGCCCGATGCGCAGGTGAAGAACGGTTTCCTGATAACCCCATTCGTCCCAGCGGTAATGCACCGTCGAGCCCATGGCGAAGTTTTTGCCCTTGTAGTGATAGAGCGCAGCGAACGCGTTTTCGCCCTGCGCAAACCGCCATTCCTGATGCTGATCGCCCTGATGATCGGCGATTGCAGCAAACTCTTGCGGGATGACCAGGCCATGGTCGCGCAGGCAGACAGCCATCTGCGGCAGGCAATGCACGCGACGACCGTAAAAGCCCTTGCCCCACAGCAGGCGGGAAACCGCCGAAAGCTCCAGCGAACGACCGGCGCACAGCGTATGTTCGTAAGAACGCCCCTGCGCCGCCGTCACCATGCCGTGATGCGCCGAACGGGCGATGATTTCCGCAAGCCGCACGATCCCGGTTTTGGCGCGCTCGGCGATATCCTTGTCCGGAGACAGTGCCGCCAGCGCCGTCAGGCCCTTCAGATCGATCGGGAAATAGGGTGCCGAATTGAACTCCGCCATTTCCCAGTGTTCGAAATGGTCGAGCCATGCCCGCACCCGGTCCGCACCGACCTTCGCCTGTTCCGAACCCTTGCGGCCGGAACGCACGAACGTGGCTTCGGGGAGAAGATGGCCGGCGAGATAAGCCGAGGTGTGGAACAGCAGCGCGTGGTTTTCCGAAAAATACCACTGCACATCATTGCCCGGCTCATCCATCCAGTACCGATAGTTGAGGATGGCGGCATCGATGCGAGCCCGCGTCTTCTCGTTGATGTCCCCGCCCCAAGTCGTGCGTGACCAGATCAGCGGAACGAGCGAGAAATCGGCGCAGTCGTGGCAATCCTCGATCGACGGCAGGATTTCCTCGATCATCGCATCGGTGTCAGCGCCACCACGGCCGCTGGCCAGCCGGGCAAAGGCGCGCACCGTATCGCGTTCGGAATAATCGGACACTTCGGTCAGCGTGTCGGTGATGCGCTCAGCCAGCGAAGAAGAGGCGTCACCCTGACGCGCCGCATGGCAGATTTCCACGCCGACCGACCGCGAGGCGACAAAACCACCGGCATTCAGCGTCACGCGCAGATGGCGGAAATCCGCGGGCGCCTTTTCCGATGGCCCGACATTAAGGCTGGCCACACCGGCCGGAAGCTCGAAATCATAATCGAAGCGTTCGCGCGACATGAAATCGCCTTCGATGGCGACATTAACCTTCGCCTCAACCGGCAAGGCCTTGGCAAACAGCACGGTGATATCGCCGCCGAAATAATGCTGGCGGTCGAGGTGCATGCCGTCCAGCGCCTCTTCCAGACTGTCCGCCACGGCACCCGCCACCGGAACCGGCAGCGCGACATTGGCGGCGGGGCCGGAGAGATAATCGAACTGGTAGAAATAACGGGCATCACGCTCGGCAAGATCATCGAAGAACAGCACGATCTCGTTCAGGCCGGCGGTCAGCTCCAGTTCGAACTCCTGTTTGGCTTCGAGATTGCGGCTATAGGGCGCCATCCAGCCCACTTCCGCACCGTTCAGCCACAGAACCGCGCCGCCGCAGGTGCCGAGCCGGATCTTTGCCGTACCCGCCGTCTCCGCCTCGACATAGGTGCGCGTCCATGTGGCCAGCCGCGTCGGGCGGAACCAGAAACCGGAAAGATCGAGCCGGGGCGAACCGAAAGGCAGCCACCAGCGCGAGGCTTCGAATTCGCCGCGCACATCCGGCCTTTTGCCGCGACAGGTCTCGGCAAAAATGGTGCGGCAGGGATATTCGTGCGGAATGAAGTTCTTGACCTTGGTAAGGAAGAAGAACGGATCCATCTCGCCCTTCATCGGCGCGTCGGGCACATCGAAACGTTCCTCGGCGATGCGGCCAAGCTGCCAGTAGCGCACGGCATCGCCCGGCTTCAATGTCTTGCGCATCCAGTTCTGCTCCGGGTTCATCTTCGCCTGCCGCCTTATCTGAGTTCGCTTAAGGCCACCGGGGCCACGTCGTTATATTCCTGGTTTTCGCCGGTCATGCCCCAGACAAAGGCGTAGCCATCCGTGCCCGCGCCCATGTGGATGGACCAGGCCGGCGACAGAACCGCATCGAGATCCTTGACCAGCAGATGCCGGGTTTCTTCCGGCCGCCCCATCAGGTGGATGACACGCTCTTCCGGCGCGAGATCGAAATAGCAGTAGGCCTCCATGCGCCGCTCATGCAGATGCGGCGGCATGGTGTTCCAGACGCTGCCTTCGGCCAGATCGGTAATGCCCATCAGAAGCAGGCAGGAGGGTGCCACCTGCGGGTGGATGTACATCCGCAAATTCCGCTTGTTGGAGCGTTTTGCTTCGCCAAGATCGAGCGGTTTCGATTCCGCTTTGCTGATCAGCCGATGCGGGATATCGGCCCCGGCCGGAACCGAATTCATGTAGAAACGCGCCGGCTTTTCCGCCGAATGGCTGGCGAGCGAAATCTCCTGCGCACCCCGGCCGATATACAGAATGTCGCGGTTTTCCAGCTCGAATTTTTGGCGATCCACGGTGATCGTGCCGCTGCCGCCCAGATTGGCGACACCCATTTCGCGCGCGGACAGAAGATAGGGCGTGCCGATATCCTTGCCCGAGCCGAATGTCAGCGTCGCATCGAGCGGCACCGCGCCGCCGAGGATCAGACGGTCGACATGGGTATAGGTAAAACCCACCGCACCCGGCTGAAAAAGGTCCTCGACCAGAAATTCCTTGCGCAGCCGCGCCGTATCGAACGTTCTGATGTCATCCGGGCCGGCGCCATACAGAACCTTCATCGTCATGAAACCTCTCCTTCGACATGGCGTAGCGCCTCGGACAGGCACAGGATCGCCAGCGCCTGACCGTAACCGGTCGGCTGGATCGGAATGTCGCGGTAGAACTGCAGATCGTGGCCCATGCGGGTGCCGTAGGACACGTTCAGCACGGTGCCGGTATCATCGATATTGGCAAGCAGCGCCTCGACGGCCCTCAGACCGGATGCCCGCCATTCCGGCGTACCAAGCCCCAGTCGATGGCCTTTGAGCAGGCCATACCCGAAACCAGCCGTGGCGGAAATTTCCTCGTAGGCGGTTGGATCGTCCAGCAGCGTGCGCCATGCGCCGGATGCGGTTTGCGATGTCAGAAGCGTATCCACCTGCGCCACCAGAACACCGGTCAAAAACTCCTTCACCGCTGCCGGGATGTCGGCCAGATCGAAAAGGTCGAGCAGGCCGGCAGTGATCCAGGCATTGCCGCGCGCCCAGCGCGCCTCTGCAAAATTGTGGTGCCCCTGAAAGGTCCAGCCGTGAAACCAAAGGCCGGTCTTCCTGTCGGCTAGATAACGGGTATGGACGAGAAACTGTTTGACCGCTTCATCGACCAGTTCGGTGCGGCCGCTGGCCTGACCGTAAGACGCCAGGAACAGGGCCACCATATAAAGCGTGTCGTCCCAGAGCTCGTCGTCATTGACCTTGTCGGAGACGTGATGCGCAAAGGCCCCTTCCCGCGTGCGGCCCATTTCGGTGATGGCCCGGTTCGCCCATTCATCCAGCACCGGCTGCCAGCGCGGATCGCGGGTTTCGCGCCACAGAACCGAAAGGCCCAGCATCGGAGCGGTGGTATTGACGTTGAGCTTTGGAAGGCCCGCCTCGATGCGCGCGGAATACCAGTTCTCGATCAACGTCTTCAGATCATCGCGACCGGTAAACAGCCACAGGCGGATCAGGCCATAAAGGCCGACACCCTGCGGCCATTCCCAGCTGTCGAAGGAAATGTAATCGCCGGCCGAGCCGTCGAGATTGGGTTCGTGAAACCGACCGTCATCACGCAGACCGGTCATGCCGACTACGAGAAGATCGAGTTTTTCACGGATATGCCGGCCCGAAAGGCCCATGCTCCATCCTCCTTCCACATTCTTTCGAAAGTGGTCCTCCAATCCGCTTCTCCCAAGCGGCGGATGGATGTAAACACCGGATTTATAATTGCGCAATCTGAAAATTTTTTGCAGTCTGGTGACGATTACCGGAGATGGTCGATGGCGGACGCAGCAATTCCCAATAAGCGCGGCAGGAAAAGCCGGCGTGTCCGGCTCGAGGATATTGCCGAAAAAGTCGGGGTGTCCCTGAGCACGGTATCGCGCGCATTGACCGGCGAAAAGGGCGTACGCGACGATATCCGCCAGCGCATTCTGGAGGCGGCAAAAGACGCCAGTTACCCGATGCCGGCGCCCGTTCCCGGAAAGAAGATTGTCATCGCCGCCTCGAGTGCCGCAATGATCGATTACGTGCGCAACCAGTTCACCCTGCATGTCCTGGAAGGCGCGCGAGACCGGGCGCAGATCCTTGGCCTCGACATCATCACCCGGCCGATTGCCGATGCCAGCGACGAACGTTCGGTTCTGGACGAGGCGGGCAGCGATCCCGACGTGACGGGCCTGCTGTTCCTGACGGTGGATGACGAACGCATGCTGGCCGCCACCCGCGCCTTCGACAAGCCGGTTGTGCTGATCAATGGCGACGATCCGCATATGCGGCTCTCGAGCGTCACCCCCTGCAACCGCTCGGCGGCGCAACTGGCAACCGACCGCCTGCTCGATCTCGGCCACCGCCGCATCCTTTTCCTCATGCGCCCCGGCCGCCGCACGATCGAACGCCGTCAGGAAGGTTTTTGGGATGCACTGCGCCATCGCGGCATTGCCGTCACACAGGATATGACCGTCACCGTCGACGACTGGCTGCCGGAACTGGCGACACAGGCAATTGCGGAGCGCATCGCCAAAAAAGGCCTCGATTTCACCGCCATCCTGGCCGCGGGCGACAGCCTTGCGGCCGGCGCGATGCTGGCCGTGCAACAGGCCGGTTACAGCGTGCCGGAGGATGTTTCGGTCATGGGCATGGACGACCTGCCGCAGGCCGCCTTCCTCAATCCGCCGCTGACGACGGTGCATATCCCGATGCGCGAAATCGGCATGACGGCGGTCGACCTGCTGCGCGATCTCTGTTCCGGTGTGCCGGCTCTGTCACGCCGCATCGAGCTTGCCTGCCATGTGGTGCACCGGCGCTCGGTCTCGGCACCGGCAGTGATGGAATAGGTGCTCAGCCTGCAAATCTCCCGCAATTGGTATAGCAACGCGGAGGTTTGAAACCCTCGGATCGCCAAGGGCGGAGACTCTGCCGATCATTCCCGAGCGGCTGCCAGCGGCAAAAATCGCTATCGCTCGCCCCGCGCCACCAGCCAGATGAGATAGGGCGCTCCGACCATGGCCGCGAAAAGGCCAAGCGGAAGTTCGTAAGGGAAAGTGGCGGTGCGCGCGCCGAAATCGGCAAAGGCCATCACCACCGCACCGAGCAGGAACGAGGCGGCCATATGATCGCCTGACCGCACGAAACCGGCGCGCAGCGCGATATGCGGCGCGATCAGGCCGACGAAGCTCAACGGGCCGACGAGAAGCGAAGCAGCTCCGGTGGCAATGCCGCAGATCAGCAGCAGCACAACGCGGCTGACCGGCACCGACATGCCCAGCGAACGGGCAACCGGCGCGCCAAGCGGCAGCACCGAAAGCCAACGCGTGAAGAACAGCGAGACGGCAAGCCCGACCGCCGCGATGGCGGCCAGAAGAATGGCGGTCGTGCTGGTGGCGGTCGAGGCCGAGCCGCCGAGCCAGGCAAGGATTTGCCAGGAGCGCTGGTCACCGATCGCCATCAGGGCGGCAAGCACGGACGAGGACAGCGAACCAATGGCGATGCCGGCGAGCAGCAGCTTGTCGGCCGGAAGATGACGACGGCTGGCGAAACCAAGCACCAGCGCCATGACGATGAGAGCGCCAGCCCCCGCACCACCCAATTGCGTCAGCGCGCCGCCCATCGGCCAGAAGGTCAGCGCTGCGGCAAAACCCAGCCCCGCTCCGCCGCTGACACCGATCACTTCCGGGCTTGCCATGGCATTGCCGGTCATGCGTTGCAGGACGGCGCCGGTGAGCGCCAGAAGCCCGCCGGCAGCCGCCGAGGCGAGCAGGCGCGGCCAGCGCAGGGGCGCCAGATCGGCGATCTGGTGCACATCCAGCATGACCCAGTGGACGCCGTTGCGGGCAACCGCCAGCGCCAGAACGATGACGACAATGGCGGCAAGTGCAAAAACCGGCAGGCCGCGCCGCAATGCGGTCGGCTTGACGATCAGCGCCGACCGTTCGTGCAGTTCCATGGTTCGCACGCGTGGCAGCAGCCACAGCAGAAGCGGGCCACCAATCAGCGCCGTTACGGCCCCGGTCGGAAAGGTTTCGCCGGCACTGCTGGCAACATATTGAACAATCCCGTCGCACAGGAAAAGGAGAAGCCCGCCGGCAAAAGGTGAAAGCGTCACGACCATGGCCGGCCGCCGGACACCGATACCACGCACCAAAGCCGGGGCGGCAAGGCCGACAAAACTGATCAGCCCGACGCCTGCGGCAACGAAACCCGCCAGAGCGGTTGCGAGTGCGGCCACCGCAAACCGGATGCCGGCGAGATTGACGCCCAGCGCACGCGCACCGGCATCGCCCAGACCGAGCAAAAGCAACGGGCGCAGCAGCAGGGCCGACAGAATGGCGGCCATGACCAGCTCGATCGACAGCGACTGGAACACCGACCAGTCCTGCTGGCTGAGCGAGCCGCCATTCCAGGTGACGAGCGACATCAGGTACTCGCCCTGCGCCAGTGTCAGTGCGGCTGAAAAGGCGGCAGCGGTGACGCCGACCAGAAGGCCGGAGACGACCATGGTTACCGGCTCGAAAGCACGGCGCCATGCGAGAGCGAACACGATGGCCGCAGCCGCACCGGCGCCGAACAACGCGACGAATGTGCGGTTACCATCGAGAAATTCCGGAAAGAACAGCGTGGCGACAACGATGGCAAGCTGGGCACCGGCAGAAATGCCGAGCGTTGACGGATCGGCAATCGGGTTGCGCAGCAATTGCTGCAAAAGCGCGCCGGACAGGCCGAGTGCGGCACCGGCAGCCAGCGCCACACCCGCGCGTGGAAAGGTGCCGTAAAGCAGAATGACCTGATCCATGGAGGGAGACGCGGTCGAGAAGATGGCATCGCCCCAGGCACCGGTTTCGACCACCAGCGAGGCTTCATGCACAAAAAGGGCAATGGCAACCAGGAGGGCGGCCAGTGGAACCAGCCAGATACAATGCTTCATCGGCCGTCATCCTGCGCCAGCAGGGCCTGCGTAAACAGCCGGGCAAACCGCATCCCGGCCGTCACACCACCATAAGGACCGATATTGGCCAGTTGCAGGACACGGCCTTCGCGCACCGGCTCCAGCGTGTTCCAGATCATGCTGTTGCGCAGATCCCGGCGTGACTGCACGGGGATATCGGAGATGATGACGATGCGGGCATCCTTTTCCTCCGCAAGCTTTTCGATCGGCACCGGCGCTGCAAAGGTGAAGCGGGAACGGTCGTTCCAAGCATTGCGCAGACCGAGCCGCGACAGGACATCACCGAACATGCTGTCGGTGCCAAAAATGCGGACATGACGCGCATCGCCCATATTGACGAGATAGGTGGGACGCTCGGCAAAACGGTAAACGGATTGCCGCATGGCATCCAGCGTGCCGAGAATATCGCTTGTTACGCGGGTAGCCTGTTCCGTTCTTCCGAGTTTTTCACCCAGTGCCTTTACTGCGGCCAGCGCCTTTCCGAAGGGTGGTTCGCCCTTGATATAAAACGGCAACGACAGCGTCGGCGCGATGGCAGCGAGTGTCGCTTCTTGCCGTGCGTAGAAAGGCGAGATCAGGATGAGGTCCGGCTTGACCAGATGCAGAAGCTCAAAATTGACGGCACCGCGCAGGCCAAGATCGATCACGTCATCCGGAATGAAAGGCTCGACGGCATCCTCTCGAAACTGGATCAGTTCGGTGGCGGCCACCGGCATGACGCCCAAAGCGACCGAGGTTTCCAGCATCGCCCAATCGACGGCAGCAATGCGCTGAGGCGGCGGGTTGCTTTCTGCAGCGCTCACCCGACCGGCAGACAGAAACGTCAGAGCGGCGCCGAGAACGAGTTCCCGGCGCCGGATCGAAATCGATCGGGACTGCTGCAAAATGGGCTTACCAGCTATAGGAAACTTTCCCCATGAATGTGCGGCCATCACCATAATAGCAACCGAACGAGCTGCAGCTGGCCACATAGTTTTCGTCGGCAATATTCTGCACGTTGAACGAAGCCTTGTAACCGTTATTGCTGTAGCTGATGGCGGCATCCACCAGCGTCACCGGATCGAGATTATAGGTGTTGGCACTATTGCCGTAACGTTGCCCGACATACCGCACGCCGCCGCCGATTCCCAGACCGTCAAGCGCACTGTCTTCCTGGAAAGTGTAATTGACCCACAGGCTGGCCGCATGCTCCGGCACGTTTTCGACACGCTTGCCATTGTCGGCACCGGAACCGATTTCCGTGTCGGTATAGGTGTAGGCCGCACGCAGATCGAGACCTGCCGCCAGACCGACGACACCTTCGAGCTCGATGCCGCGAACCTTGACCTCGCCGATCTGCGAAATCACGCCATTGATGGTGCGCGAAACATTCTGCTGCGTCAGGTCATAGACGGACGCCGCGAAAAAACCATTCCAGTTGGTCGGCTGGTATTTGATCCCGGCCTCGACCTGTTCACCGGATGTCGGTTTCAGGGGGTCGCCGAGGCTGTTTGCACCGGCAACCGGTTCGAACGAGGTGGCATAACTGATGTAAGGCGCAATGCCGTTGTCGAAGAGATAGCTGAGGCCGGCGCGGCCGGTCAGTTTCTGGTCGGTCTGGTCGAGCGAGCGCGCAATGCCGGTAATGCCGCTGGTTGACGTGCCGGATGTGCCCGACCAGTCATGACGCAGACCAAGCGTGGCGCGCCAGTTTTCATAAGCCAGCTCATCCTGCAGATAGAGCCCCGCCTGCCAGAGCTGACTGTCCACCGTCGTGTCGATCGTGCGCGAGATCAGATTGATCGGCCCTCCGTAAACCGGTGAAACCATATCGAGCGTCGTTGCCTGCCAGAACTGCGTGCGGACATTGTTGTCGAAATAGCGGTAGTCGAGACCGACAAGCAGCTTGTGATCGACAGCACCGGTGGCAAAGTCCGCCTCGAAATTGTTGTCGACGTTGAACGTGCTCAGGGCTTCGTTCTGGAAGGTGGCGTTGCGGCGCAGTGTGCGGCCGTCTGCAGCCAGACCAGCGGTCGACATGCCGAGCGACGTGTAATCCCAGTCGAAATCCATGTAGCGAAGGTTCTGGCGGAAGGTCCAGGTCTCGTTGAGGCGCTTTTCCAGCTCGTATCCGAGATTGATCATGGTGCGCTTCGAATCGTCGAAACTCGGATCGCCGACATAGAAATCGCGCGGCAGCTTGTAGCTGGTGGCATTCAATGTCAGCTGCGGCGGCAGGCCGGACGGCGTGCTGGGGTTATCGCGCTGGACGCTGGTCAGGATGGTGAGCTTGGTATCTTCATCAGGCTGCCATGTGAGCGCCGGCGCTATGAAAAAGCGATCATTATTGAGATTGTCGGTCTGGGCGCCGGCATTTTTTGCAAGTCCGGTCAGGCGATAGGCGAAATCCGATCCTTCCGTCACTGCGCCGCCGAAATCGAAAAAACCACCGTAATAGTCGTAACTGCCAGCCTGGGCGCCAACTTCTCCAAAACTCTCGAAAGTCGGGCGCTTGCTGATCTGGTTGATCATGCCGCCGGGGTTGCCCTGACCATACATGACAGAGGCCGGGCCGCGCAGCACCTCGACGCGTTCCAGCCCATAAACTTCGAAGGCCGGCGCGCCGGCCGTGCGCATCATCCGCAGACCATTGAGGAACTGCGCCTGACGCCCATCGAAACCACGGATGATCGGAGAATCGAAACGCGGATCGGCACCAAAGGGCTGAGCGACAACACCGGGCGTATACCCCAGCACTTCGCCCAGCGTCTGGGCGTTCTGGGCCTTGATCTGGTCGCTGGTGACCACCGAAACAGACTGCTGCGTCTCGATCAGCGGCGTGCCGGTCTTGGATGCCGTGGAACTGGACTTGGCGACATAACCTTTGACCGGGCCTTTCGGATCTTCCGCAGCATTTCCGGTGACCACGATCGGGGCAAGCGTTGTGCTTTCGGCAGCATCCTGCGCAAGCGCATGACCGGCACCGATACAGCCGGTGAATGCGACGGACGCTGCGAGCATCAGATGGGTTTTCGACAAGATCATTATGCGCCCCCGCAAATTCGTCCGCATGCGCCATCGCGCCCGGATCATCAATCTGGACTTATTTGCTCATCTTTTATAGCGCGGATATCGATCGATCCAATAATCGGGAGGTGGATTTTTCAGAACTATCAATTATGAAATTCACCTATCGGCATAAGCGCCGATTATTACAACCGAGATTTCCGATGGCTGCTCCCAAGACACCCCGCGCATCGCAATTCGAATTGCGGCATCTGCGTTATTTCATTGCGCTGGTGGAGGAGAAGAATTTCGAGCGGGCAGCGGCTCGGCTGGGGATCGCCCAGCCCGGCCTCAGCCAGCAGATCCGCAATCTCGAAACGCTGGTAGGCCTGCCGCTGCTGGATCGTTCGAAACGCTCGGTGCAGCTGACGCTTTCCGGCCAGATCCTGTTCGACGAGGCACGCAAGATCGTGGCGCAGACGGATCTGGCGCTGGCGCAGCTGCGGCGGGTCGGCCGTGGCCAGACGGGAAAGATCTCGATCGGTTATGTCGCCTCGGTTGCCTATGCCGGCGTGCTGACCGAATCGCTGTCCTCCTTCCGCAGCACCTTTCCCGATATCGAGTTGCAGCTGGTGGAAATGGAAATGCGCATGCAGTTGACCAAGATTGCCGAGGGAGAGCTGGATTTCGGCTACATCCGCCCGCCTGTCGCGGTGCCGGCCGGTGTGGCGACGATGACGGTGCTGCGCGAACCTCTGGTGATCGCGCTGCCGCAAAACCATCCGCTCGCTTCGGTGGAGGAGGTCGATCTGGCGGCGCTTTCGGCGGAAACCTTCATCACGCCACGCCAGCCCGCCGATGTGGGCTTCCATTCCAACACGCTGGATGCCTGCCGGGCCGCCGGTTTCGAGCCAAACATCAGCGCCACCGGCCGTGACTTCACCACCATTGCCAGCATGGTGGCAGTGGGGCTGGGGGCGGCTGTCGGGCCGCAATCGCTGTCCTGCCTGCAATTGCCGGGCGTGCGCTATCTGCAGCTGTTGCGCAACCGGGTGACGTCCGATCTGGCAGTCGCCTATCGCAAGTCGGAAAGTTCGGCTGCCGTGCGCGCCTTCGTCGCCCACCAGCGGGCGAAATATGCTGAGGTCAAGCCCGAGGCGTGACAGCCTCAGCCACGCCATTCGCTGGCGAGCGGCATATCTTCAAGGCGTAGCATGTCGATGGCGCGGCAGGCGATATGCTCGACGATATCGGCAACGGATTGCGGACGATGATAAAAGGCCGGCACCGGCGGCATGACAGTTGCCCCCATTTCGGTGACCGCCACCATGTTGCGCAGATGACCGAGATGCAGCGGTGTTTCCCGCGCCAGCAGGATGAGTGGCCGACGCTCCTTCAGATGCACATCGGCGGCGCGGATGAGGAGATTATCGGCCAGCCCCGTAGCAATGCCGGCAAGCGTGCGCATCGAACACGGGGCGACGATCATGCCGGCTGTGCGGAACGAGCCACTGGCGATCGAAGCGCCGATATTGTCGATGGCGTGGTGGTGATGGCAAAGGCTGATCAGGCGGAAAAGCGCATCCGCACCGATCTCCGCTTCGAATGTGCGGGTTGCGGCCTGCGAGACGACGAGATGCAATTCGACTGCGGCCAAACCCGCCAGCAATTCACTGATCCGCAGAGCGATGGCGGCACCCGATGCGCCGGAGACGCCGAGAACCACGCGCTTTCTTGCTTCGTTCATTGCGGCAAATCCAGCCCGAGCTCGTGCCACATGGCCGAGACACGCGCCTCGACCTCCGGCCTCATGGCCAGCACCCTGCCCCATTCACGATCCGTTTCCGGGCCGATCTTGTTGGTGGCATCCAGCCCCAGCTTGCCGCCAAGGCCGGGTTTCGGTGAGGCGAAATCGAGGTAATCGATCGGCGTATCGGTCAAGACCACCATGTCGCGCGAGGCATCGAAACGGGTGGCGAGCGCCCACATCACATCCGGCCAGCTGCGGACATCGACATCGGGATCAACGGCGATGATGAGTTTTGTATAGGAAAACTGCGGCAGCATGGACCACAGGCCAAGCATGATGCGCCGCGCCTGACCGGCGTACCGTTTGTCGATCGACACCACGATGGCGCGGTAGGAACAGGCTTCCGGCGGCAGAAACAGATCGACGATTTCGGGAAACTGCTTTTTGACCAACGGCACAAAAAGCTCGTTCATCGCCTCGCCGAGCACCGACGGTTCGTCTGGCGGGCGACCGGTATAGGTGGAAAGGTAGACGGGTTTCTGCCGCATGGTGATGGCCGTCACCGTCATCACCGGGAAACGATCGACGGAATTGTAATAACCGGTGTGATCGCCATAGGGGCCTTCATCGGCCATTTCCGTTGCCGATACCGTGCCTTCGATGACGATTTCGGCATTGGCCGGCACCATCAAGGGCTGGCTGACGGCCTTGACGACCCGCGTGCGACGACGGCGCAAAACGCCGGCAAAGGCCAGTTCGCTCATGCCTTCCGGCAGCGGCATGACGGCCGAAAGAATGGTCTGCGGGTCCGCGCCGATGACCACGGCAACCGGCGTATCCTTGCCCTGACGCTGCCATTCGCGATGGTGTTTTGCACCGCCGCGATGGGCAAGCCAGCGCATGATCAGCCGGTTTCGCCCAAGCTTCTGCATGCGATAGACGCCGAGATTGACGTCTGCCGGATCATCATGACTGCGGGTAACGATCAGCGGCCATGTGACGAGCGGTGCCGGCTCCCCCGGCCAGCACCACTGGATCGGCAGTTTGGCGAGGTCGATATCCTCTCCCCGCAGCACCACATCCTGACACGGCGCCGAACCGACATTGCGCACGCCCAGCGACAGCGCCGCTTGCAGCATCTGCAGTTTTCCCAGCGCATCCTTCAGCGATGCCGGCGGGCGGGGTTCGCGCAGGTCACCCAGCAGTTTTGCCAGATCGCCGATCTTTCCCGGCTCCAGGCCAAACCCCAATTCAATGCGTTCGCGTGTGCCAAAAAGGTTTACGAGCAGCGGGATGGGACAGACATTCCCTTCGGCATCCACCGGCTTTTCGAACCACAGCGCTGGACCGGCCTGATGCAGCGCGCGGCGATGGATTTCCGTCACCTCATGCACAAGGCTGACCGGTCTGGAGATACGTTTCAGCAGGCCACGGCTTTCGAGGTCAGAGGCAAAATGCTGGAGATCACGGTAGCGGCGCGGCGCGGCATTTGGGGTCATCCCCTTCTTTGGCCGGGGATTTTACCGCCGTCTTTGTTCTAGCTCAAAAACATGTTGCGCCGCGATCGTTAGCCTTTGCGCGAAATGATCCGGAGACGTCCGACGCCTATGCAATTGATCCCCCCTCTTCTGACCCGTCCGCTCAATGCCGTTCCGCTTGTCGTCATCGAACGTGTCTGCCGCCTGATGTTCAGGCGTATCGGCCTTGCACATCCGGGTCTTTTCGAGCGGCTGGGCGAGCACAAGGCAAAACGGTTTGCCTTCCTGCCGACCGACGTGCCGCTTGCCTTCATCGTCGAACCGGCCAGCGACACCATTTTCGTTTGGCGCAAGACCACCGATGTCATCGCCGATGCCGTGACCGAAGCGCCGCTGTTCATGCTGTTGGCACTGATGGAAGGCCGCTGCGATGCCGATGCGCTGTTCTTTTCGCGCGACCTTTCGGTGACCGGCGACATGGAGGCGATGCTGGCCATGCGCAACGCGCTCGATGCCAGCAGTATCGACCTTTCGAAGGACCTCGCCCGCCTTGCCGGCCCGTTTGCGCCGATGGCGGGACGGGTAATCGGCGAAATCCGCAACCGCGCCCTTGATCGCGCTCTGGCCGGAGAAACCGCATCATGGAACTGATCTGTCCCGCCGGTACACCGGCTGCCTTCCACGAAGCCGTGGATGCCGGCGCCGATGCCGTTTATTGCGGCTTTCGCGACGAAACCAATGCTCGCAATTTTCCCGGTCTCAACTTTTCCCGGGAGGAACTGAAGGAGGCGATCGCCTACGCCAAAAAGAAGGGGTGCGAGACCTTTGTGGCGCTCAACACCTTTATGCGGGCCGGCGCTGAGGAGATCTGGTATCAGGGCGCGGCCGATGCCGTGGCCTGCGGTGCCGATGCCCTGATCCTTGCCGATTTCGGGCTGATGGCGCATGTGGCCGAAAAATACCCCGATCAGCGGCTGCATGTGTCGGTTCAGGCCTCGGCCTCCAACCCGGATGCCATCAATTTTCTCGTCGACACTTTTAATGCCAAGCGCGTGGTTCTGCCGCGCACGCTGACGATCGCCGACATTGCCCGCATCGGCAAATCGATCCGCTGCGAGATGGAAGTCTTTGTGTTCGGCGGGCTGTGCGTCATGGCCGAGGGGCGCTGTTCGCTCTCCTCCTATGCCACCGGCAAATCTCCGAACATGAACGGCGTCTGTTCGCCGGCAAGTCATGTGCGCTACCGCAAGGATGGCCGCGATCTGGTGTCGGAGCTTGGCGCATTCACCATCAACCGCTTTCCCGAAGGCGAAGCCGCCGGTTATCCGACCCTCTGCAAAGGCCGGTTCGATATCGCCGACAGCAATGGTTATGCCTTCGAGGATCCGGTCTCGCTCGACGTGATGGGCGAGTTGGAAGCACTGAAGGCTGCGGGCGTGAGCGCGCTAAAAATCGAGGGACGGCAGCGCGGTAAGGCCTATGTCGCCGAGGTGGTGAAGGTGATGAAGGCGGCGGTCAACAGCCCGCCGGACAGACGCGGCGCCCTTCTTTCGCGGCTGCGCAGCATGAGCGAAGGACAGAAAACCACGTCCGGCGCCTACGAAAAACGCTGGAGATAATGCGATGACACAGACGAAACGTCCGGGCCTGACGCTTGGCCCGGTCTATTACCTGTGGGACGCCGCCAAGTGGCGCGATTTCCACTTTCGCATCGCAGACGAAGCCCCGGTCGAGCGCGTGCTGATCGGCGAAACCGTTTGTTCCAAACGCCAGCATTTCATCGAGCCGCATCTGGCAGAGGTGGTGGAACGGCTAGATAGTGCCGGCAAGGAAGTGGTGTTTTCCACCCTCTCGCTGGTCACACTGGCGCGTGAAAGCAAGCAGATCCGCGAGATGGCCGAAACGAGCGACCACATGCTGGAGGCCAACGACCTTTCGGCGCTGGCCGTGCTGAAGGACAAGCCGCACACGATCAGCCCGCTGATCAATGTGTACAACGCACCGACCGCACGGCTGCTGGCCAGCCGCGGTGCCAAAACCATCTGCCTGCCGCCGGAACTGCCCTTCTCCTCCCTGCGGGAGATTGTCCAAAACTGTCCCGAGATCGATTTCGAGGTGTTTGCCTTCGGCCGCATGCCGCTGGCGATTTCAGCGCGTTGCGCGCATGCCCGCTCCAAGGGCCGCATCAAGGACAATTGCCAGTTCGTCTGCGGCGAGGAGCCGGATGGACTGCCGGTGAAAACGCTGGACCGGCAATCGTTCCTGACGCTGAACGGCGTGCAGACGGTGTCGCATGCCTGCCAGTCGCTGTTGGGCGAGATCGATGATCTGCTGGCAGCCGGCATCCGCTCGTTCCGGCTGTCGCCGCAGGATTGCGACATGGTGGAGGTGGCGAGGCTTTACCGCGCCGTCATCGATGGGGGGATGGCGGCGGACGAGGCGATTGCCAGGCTGCAACAGGTCTATCCGGCAGCGCCGCTTGCCAATGGTTTTCACCACGCACAGGAAGGTGCGGCCTGGGTGGCGCGGGCGAGAAATTTGCAGGCGTCCTGAATGGTGGAACGGGCCTGCATTAAACAGACCTTTCAAGCACCTATTTCGTCATCCTAGGGCTTGTCCCTAGGATCTAACCACGTCAATGATATCAGGCAGTTGCAGATCCTCGGGACAGGCCCGAGGATGACGGCGGCAAGGTTTCCGACCTTTGTCAGCAGTCTACGAGCCTGCATGCAGGCTCTCTTAAAGTTGCCATCTCAAAAACTCAGCGCGCCAACCATCCGCCATCGACCGGGATCACCGTGCCATGCACATAATCCGAGGCCTTCGAGGCGAGGAACACAGCCGCACCGCCGAGTTCCGAAGGCGTGCCCCAGCGACCAGCCGGGATACGCGCCAGGATGGCCTCGTTGCGATCCGGATCTTCGCGCAGCGCCGTCGTGTTGTTGGTGGAGAAATACCCCGGCGCGATGGCGTTTACGTTGACGCCCTTGCCCGCCCATTCGCAGGCCAGCAGTTTTGTCAGCCCTGCCAGACCCGCCTTGGAAGCGGTATAGGACGGGATGCGAATGCCGCCCTGGAAGGACAGCAGCGAGGCAATGTTGATGATCTTGCCGCTGCCGCGCTCCAGCATGTGGCGACCGGCCGCTTGCGACAGGAAGAACGCCGTCTTCAGATTGACGTCGATGACGGCGTCCCAGTCTTCCTCGGTGAAATCCACGGCATCGGCCCTGCGGATGATGCCGGCATTGTTGACCAGAATGTCGAGCTTTCCGAAGGTGGAGATCGTTTCCGACACGATGCCTTTGACAGGCTCGATCGTGCCGAGATCCGCCTTGATGACATGAAAGCCGGTGCCGGCGTTTTTTACCGCCGCCTCGGTTTCATTCATCGACGAGCGGCCGACCGCAACGATGGAAGCGCCGGCTTCAGCGAGCGCAATCGCGATCGCCTGACCGATGCCGGTGTTGGCGCCGGTAACAACGGCCACCTGGCCGGAAAGATCAAACAAGGTCATGAAAGCCTCACTTCAGAAATTCAGCACGATGCGGCGTAAACACGTCGATCAGCCGGCCGGCTTCGAGCGCTTTCACACCGTGAACAAGATCCGGCGGCACGATGAAGCTGCCGCCCTTGAGGAGCGTTTCGGTGCGCCCGTCGATGGTCACCTCAAAACTGCCCTCGGCAACATAACTCGCCTGGATATGGGGGTGGTTATGTTTTGCGCCGATTGCGCCGGCTTCAAACACCACTTCCACCATCATCATTTCCGGCAAATAGGCCATGATACGACGGGTGACGCCCGGTTCCGGGTTCACCCATTCGGCACCTTCTGCCGAAACGAACAGATCACTCGATGACATGGGTGATCCTCACTTCAGGTCTTCGATGGCGACCGGATCGACATCGGTGTAATCGACATTGTCACCGGCCATGGCCCAGATGAACGTGTAGCTGGACGTGCCTGCACCCGAATGGATCGACCAGCCCGGAGACAGGATCGCCTCTTCGTTCTGGACGATCAGGTGGCGGGTTTCATCCGGTTCGCCCATCAGGTGGATGACGCGCGCCTTTTCCGGCAGGTCGAAATAGAGATAGGCTTCCATGCGGCGGTCATGGATATGGCAGGGCATGGTGTTCCAGACGGAACCCTCGGCAAGCGTGGTCATGCCCACGACCAGCTGGCAGGTTTTTGCGCTTTCCGGGTGGATGAACTGGAAAATGGAGCGCTCGTTGCTGGTGGCCTGCGAACCGAGATCGATGCGCTTGGCATCGGAAATACCGATATGCTGGGCCGGATGCTTGAAATGCGCCGGTGCACTGAGCAGGTAGAATTTCGCAGGGTTGGACGCATCGTCGGACGCGAAGGTGACCGATGAACCGAGGCCGGCATAGACCATATCACGCGTGCCGGCAGCGAACTTTTCGCCATCGACGGTGACCGAGCCTGCACCACCGATATTGACGGCAATCAGTTCGCGACGGGCGAGCAGCTTGTCGGTGCCGGCCGGCTTGATGGTTTCCAGTTCGAGCGGCGACGAGGTGGGCGTCGCGCCACCGACGATCATGCGATCGTAATTGGTGTAATGTAGCTGGATGCGGCCTTCCACGAACAGCGGCGGCAGCAGAAAATGGTCACGCAACTGCGCGGTGTTGAAGCCGGCGGCCGTCATCGGATCGATGGCGAAGCGATTGGTGTAATCGGTGTGACTCATGTTATCTCCCAAAACTTTGAGTTTGAAGTCATCATACATATTGACGAAACGCATACAACATGCGGCGTTGAAAATTTGCCGCATGCCCTTTTGGATTTCGTATAAAATCCTTGCATTTCAGAACTAATGGTGTGCAGAAAAAATATCCAAGCGATATGAGCCTTCGCAAACAAATCGTGTTAATACTGTCATGAATTTGTCTATTTTCGCATGAAGCAGGCGCGATGAAGAACCCGGACACCGCAACCAGCCCTACAGAGACAGGGATAGCGCGTCGGCAAAAACTGTCCGACCGGATCGTCACGTCGCTGCGACAGGACTTTTTGTCCGGCCAGGTGGAGATCGGCCACAAACTGCCGACGGAAACCCAACTGGCGGATAATTTCGATGTCAGCCGCACGGTCGTTCGTGAAGCGATTGCCACCCTGGTGGCCGATGGACTGGTGGAGACGCGTCAGGGCGCCGGCATTTTTGTGCTGGGGCACCAGCGCTCTTCGACACCGCTGCCGATCACGACCAAGGACCCGTCCAACAACATTTCACATGCGCTCAACGTGCTGGAAGTGCGCATTGCGCTGGAAATGGAAAGTGCCGCCTTGGCCGCCACCCGCCGCAGCGCCTCGCAGGAGGCGCAGATTCAGGAGCGGTTTTTCGAATTCGAACATCTGTTGAAACGCGGAGAGCCGACCGGGGCTGCGGATTTTGCCTTTCACCGCGCGATTGCCGAAGCCACCAACAACGCGTTTTACGTTGAAGTGCTGGATTCACTGGGAAGCCGCACCATTCCCTGCGACGTGACCTCGCCTTATGCCACCGAAGATGTGCTGTCCTTCACCTATCAGGCAGGCCTGCAGCGGGAACATCTTGAAATTCTCAACGCCATTTCGGCAGGCGATGCGGCCGCAGCCCGCGATGCGATGCGCGCCCATCTTGCCGCCAGCCAGGCGCGGTATCGCCAGCGCCTGTTTGAACGACGCAGCCGTTACCAGACCGATCACGAGGTCTGAACCGTGACAGACATGGCCCATGCCTTTCGACATGGGCCATTGGTTTGTTACAGGCGACGCAGCGCCTTGGTCAGGCCATTGACGATCTCCTCTCCGGCCTCTTCCGCCGTCAACTGGCCATAGGCGAACTGTTCGATGACATCCTTGAACACTTCCTGCACGGACGGGTGCTCGATCAGCGGAGACATGACCGGGCCGGTGGCATCGGCAACGATTTTTGCACCATCGAGACGTTCGGGCGTCAACTTGCCCGCCTGCTCCAGCGTCGCCTTGGCGATGGCGGAGGCCGGCAGACCGCGGCTGTCGCCGAGGATCAGGATGGCGTCCTTGTCGTTGAGCAGGCAGTTGACCACCTGAGCCGCCGCCTTCGGGTCCTTCGAATGCTTCGAGACGGCAAACACCATGGACGGCTTCTTGTAGACGCCATCGGATTTGGCACCCGCGATCTTCAGAGGTGCTGCCGGGATGAGTTTTCCGACCTTGAGCGGATCGTTGTATTTCGAATAGGTCGAATCCCAGAAATAGGTGCCGCCGATCTTGCCCGATCCCCAGGCCGGATCGTCAAAAATCTCGACATTGCCGACGCCCGCCGCAGCCTTGGCCGAGCGCACGATGCCGTTGTCGACCATCCACTGATAATGTTTGAGCGCGCCGGCAATATCATCCGCCGTCCAGTCCAGTTCATTGGTGCCGGGCTTGACGAATTCCTTGCCGGAAATCTGCGCGGCAAAGGCTTCCACCATCAGCATCAGGATGACGCGGGTGCTATCGAACGGATAGATGCCCTCCGGGTTGAGTTTCTTGGCGGCGGCCGCGAGATCATCCCAGCTTTTTGGCGCAGCCAGGCCCGCCTTCTTGTAGATCTCCTCGTTGAAATAATAGGTGGCTCCGGTGACGGACACCGGCACGCCATTGAGCTTGCCGCTCATGATGGCAGGCGCCAGCTGGCTGTCGTTCCACTGTGTGAGATCGAGTTCGCCGGCAAACTCCTTCAGGTCGGCAAAACCGGATCCATCCTTGGAGAACTGGTAAAGCCACGGCCAGTCCACCTGGATGATATCCGCCTCGGTGCTGCCGGCCATCTGCGTCGTCAGCTTTTCCAGATAACCTTCAAAGCCCATGAACTCGGCCTTGACCTTGTGGCCGGTCTTGGTGGTGCAATAGTCCAGCGCCTTCTGGGTGGCGACATGGCGACCATCACCACCCCACCACGACATGCGCAAATCCGCAGCAGACGCGGCGCTGGTGGCAACCGCGGAAGCGGCCAGCGAAAGGGATAAGGCGGCGTAGATCGATTTCCTGCTCATGATGCGTTCCTCCTCCTGAAACACGGCATCGGTGAAACCCTCTCCTCGCCCTAGGCGAGGCTGATATTCTGACCGCTCACGCGGTCGAAAATGAAAACCCGTTCCTCGTCCGGCCGGATGCGCAGCGCGCCATCGACCGAGGCTTTTCGATACTCCTCGACCGGCAGCACAACGGTGAACCGTTCACCGCCGATGGTGACATGCACATCGACCTCATGGCCGAGGAAATCCGCCTTGATGACCTTTGCAATCAGTGCATCCTCACCCGGCGCAGCCAGACGAAAATGCTGCGGGCGCACGCCGAATGTGACGTCGCCATCCGTGCCGGCGGCAAGGCGGCCGGCGAGATCGGCGCCGAAGCGCACCGACTGATCGCCGAACGTGACCACCGGCCCGCCCTCGCCCCGGCTCACGGTGGCGTTGACGAGGTTCATTTCCGGCATGCCGATGAAACCGGCGACGAAGGCGTTTTCCGGCCGCGCATAAAGCGTTTCAGGATCGGCCACCTGCATGATGCGGCCATCCTTCATGACGCAGATGCGGTCGCCCATCGTCATCGCCTCGACCTGATCATGGGTGACATAAACGACGGTGGAGGACTGGCCCTGCTCTTTCAGCCGACGATGCAGATCGGTGATGCGCACACGCATCGAGGCGCGAAGTTTCGCATCGAGATTGGAAAGCGGCTCGTCGAACAGAAACACTTCCGGCTTCTTGATCAGCGCGCGGCCGAGCGCGACGCGTTGCGCCTGACCACCGGACAGCTGTTTCGGCAAGCGGTCGAGCAACGGCCCGATTTCCAGCACATCGGCCACTTCCGCGACACGCCGTGCGATCTCGTCCTTCTTTTCGCCGGCCAGTTTCAGGCCGAAGGAGAGGTTCTTGCGCACTTTCATATGCGGATAAAGCGCATAGTTCTGGAACACCATGGCGATGCCACGTTCGCCCGGCGGCAGATTATTGACCACCTTGTCGCCGATCGAGATATGGCCGCCCGACACTGTCTCCAGCCCGGCGATCATCCGCAGGGTCGTTGACTTGGCGCAGCCGGACGGGCCGACCAGCACCATGAACTCGCCGTCCTTGACGTCGAGATTGATGCCGTGCAGCGCTTTCAGCGCGCCGCCATAGACCTTTTCCAGGTTGCGGATGGAGAGTTGAGCCATTCGATTACCCTTTCACACCGCCGGCTGAAATGCCTTCGACGAAGTATTTTTGCGCAAGGAAGAACACCACCAGCGAGGGCAGCAGCGTCAGCACCGACATGGCGAGGATGCGGTTCCATTCGAACGCTTCGGCGGTATCGATCGACAGTTTCAGTGCCAGCGAGACGGGAAACTTGTCGACCGAGGACACGTAGATCAGCGGCCCGAGAAAATCGTTCATCGTCCACATGAACTGGAACAGCGCCACCGAGATCATCGCCGGCACCAGCATCGGCACCACGACATAGATCAGCGTCTGAAAGCTGTTGGCGCCATCGACACGCGCCGCCTCCTCCATATCGCGCGGGATGGCGCGCAGGAACTGCAACAGCATGAAGACAAAGAAGGCATCCCCCGCGAAGGCGGAGGGCACCCAGAGCGGCAGATAGGTATCGAGCCAGCCGAGATCGCGAAACAGCAGATATTGCGGGATGCGAGTGACCACATTGGGCAGAAGCAGGGTTGCGATCAGCGAGGCGAACAGGATCTTCTTGCCGGGAAACTCGAAACGGGCAAACCCATAGGCAACGGCCGTGCAGGAGATCACCGTGAAGATCGTTTTTGGCGCGATGATCAGAAACGTGTTCCAGAAGAACCGGCCAAACGTGTAGGGCGTCGAGGTTTCCCAGCCCTTGGCGTAACCATCCATGGTCGGACTTTGCGGCATGAAGCCGGCGCCGGCAAAGATTTCCGAATTGGTCTTGAAGCTGGCGCCGATCAGCCAGATCAGCGGATAAAGCATGATCAGACCGACAATGGTGAGGATCGTGTAACGAATGGCCAGCGACACCGTTTCGCGGCGTTTTTGTACGGCCAGCAGCCGTTCGGCATTTTCGATCGCTTCGGCGTGGAGAATTCCGTCGCTCATGGTCAACTCCTCTTGTCGCCGGCGTAATAGACCCAGTGTTTCGATGACCAGAAGGCGATCAGCGTCAGCACCATGATGACCGCGAACAGCACCCAGGCGATGGCCGAGGCATAGCCCATTTCGAATTTCTTGAAGGCCACCTCGTAGATATAGAGCGGCAGCAGATAGGTGGATTTCAGCGGCCCGCCCTGGGTGATGACGTAAGGCCCGTTGAACTCCTGAAACGCCTGGACCATCTGCATGATCAGGTTGAAGAAGATCACCGGCGTCAAGAGCGGCAGGGTAATGGCGAAAAAGGCGCGCCAGGGCTTCGCCCCATCGATGGCGGCGGCTTCATAGAGCGATTTGTCGATCGATTGCAGCGCCGCCAGAAAGATCACCATGGCCGAACCGAACTGCCACAGGCGCAGAAGCGTGATGGTGAACAGCGCCGTGCCGGGATTGCCAAACCAGTTTACGCTCTCAAAGCCAATGCCGGTGAGCATCAT
The DNA here is from genome assembly GCF_004343585.1 of Neorhizobium sp. JUb45. Classification (GTDB taxonomy): domain Bacteria; phylum Pseudomonadota; class Alphaproteobacteria; order Rhizobiales; family Rhizobiaceae; genus Neorhizobium. Next base: position 515,215 of record NZ_SLYW01000003.1, read on the forward strand.
GTTGATGAGGCCGGTATCGGCGAACATATAGCGCCACAGGACAGCGACCGCGATGGAGCCGCCAAGAATGGAGGGCACATAATAAGCGGTGCGGAAAAAGCCGATACCCTTGAGCTTGGAATTGAGGATACCGGCAATGAACAGCGCAAAGGCCAGTTTCAGCGGCACGGTGATCAACACATAGATCATCGTCACGCTGAACGAGCGATTGAATGTGCGATCGCTGGTAAGAATGTCGGTGTAATTTTCCAGCCCGATGTAATTTGCGCCCTGCATCAGCCGGTAATCGGTAAACGACAGGTAGAGCGAGCCGAGAAACGGGATCGCCGTAAAGATCAGCAGGCCCAACAGGTAGGGCAGCACATACCAGAAGCCGAGAAGGCGGCCATCGCCACTCATGCAAAATCCCCTTTCAAGCTGTCCGGCACAGAGGCCGAGCAGCCACCCGAAAAGGCAAGGATGAAGTTCGTTCGAGATTGCGCGGACATGCTTTCCTCCTCCCGGAAAGGACGGCATTTTCGCTCCGGCATCGCGCCGGATCGTTGTGCTGGATCATCAGGAGCCCGGCCGCGCCGGGCCGGTCATCAAATGTAGGAACGCAGGTATTCCGACAGGCAGAGGATCGCCATCGCTTGTCCGTATGGCATCGCCGTCAGCTTGACCTGACGGTAATAATCGAGGTCTGCCCCCATGGCCGTGCCGAAGGAGGTGTTCTGCAGCTCGCCGGCCGCATCAATATGGCCGATGACGCCCTGCACGGCACGATGCGCGACGGGCAGATATTCCGGCCCGAGATAGCGTTTGCGCACGGCCTTCATCAGTCCATAGCCGAAGCCGGCGGCGGCAGAGGATTCCACATAACTTTGCGGATCGTCGATCAGCGTGTGCCACAGGCCCGATGGCGACTGATGTTCGGCCAGCGTTTCCGCCTGACGTTTCAGCGTCGAGATCAGGTGACGGCGAAAGGCATCGCCTTCGGGCAGGTCAAGCAGATCGAGAAATTCCGGGATGGCGATGGTGATCCACGAATTGCCCCGCGCCCAGAGCGCATTGGCAAAATTGTGGTTGCCGTCAAAGGTCCAGCCGTGGAACCACAGGCCGCTCTTACGATCCGCCAGATACTGGGTGTGGATGAGGAACTGGTATTTCGCCTCCTCCACATAATCCGGGCGGTTCAACAGCAGGCCGATCTTGGCGAGCGGCATGACGCTCATCATCAACGTGTCATCCCACATCTGCTGATGATTGACGTTGTTATACACGATGTGCTGGATGCCGCCTTCGCTTGTGCGCGGCATCTCGTGCATCACCCATTCCGCCCAGGTTTCCAGATAGGGCTTCCAGGCCGGATTGGGATTGAGCTCATACAGGCAGGCAAGCGTCAGGAACGGGCAGACGGTATTGACGTTCTTGGTCGGCGTGCCTTCGGAAAGCCGCGCATCGAACCATGAGGTGATGATGTCCAGCACCTGTCTGTCGCCGGTCTGTTGCCAGTAATTGAACAGGCCGTAGAGCCCGATGCCGTGGGTCCATTCCCAACCGGCCCAGCCCTTGGTGTCGATCACGCGCCCGTCTTCCAGCCGCAGCAGGAATTCGCCCGTCCGGTCCTCGATGGAGACCAGATTGTCGGCAAGCCGCCGGATCAGCCCCACCACATCCGCGCGGGGCGCCACATAATCCTTCTGCCGCAACAGCGCATGCATCGTCAAAACTATAACCCTCCCAGGCAGCCGGACCTCCTCGTCCAGCCAAAAAAATCGGAATGCGATTTCATTTTTGAAAAAAACCATACTCAAAAATGAAATGCAATAGGGGTTCGGAATTTATCATACTAAACGCCGTAACGCCCATTTCACCGCTATTTTTCGAATTTCTCCGATGCCTTGACAGCGGGCAAGAAGCTTTTCAGAATAGCATTCCATATTTTTTGGAACGGATGATGTCTGACGCTTCTCGCAACAAACCCGACAATGTCGCTGCCGTGCTGAAGGTTTTTTCGGTGCTGGAAACGCTGGCGGAAGATGGCCGCTCCAGCCTTGCCGACATCGCCCAACATGCGATGACATCGAAAGCCACCACCCACCGGCTGCTGCAGACCATGGTCGATCTCGGTTACGTGGAGCAGGAAGAGGAAACCGACAAATACCGGCTGACGCTGAAACTGTTCGGGCTGGGCGCACGCACGCTGCGCGGCCAGACGCATCTGCTGCAGGTGGCCGACCGGGCCATGGGAACTCTGTCGCGCGAGACAGGCGAAGCCATCAATCTCGGCGTGATGGACGAGCGCGAACAGCGTGTCGCCTATATCCACAAATATGACAGCGCCTATAACCTGTCGATGAATTCGCCGCTGGGCAAACGCAACCCGCTGCACAGCACCTCGCTCGGCAAGGCGCTTCTGGCCTTCCGCGACGAGACGGAAATCGCCGACCGGCTGTCGAAGATGACCTTCGAAAAGATGGCGCCGAAGACGATTACCGACGTTGCGGCGCTGCGCGACCAGTTGAGCCGTATCCGCGAGGATGGTTATTCGGAAGAGGTGGAGGAAAGCGAGGCTGGCGTGCGCTGCATGGCGGTGCCGATCCGCGACCATCTGGGCAAATCGATCGCTGCGATCAGCATCTCGTTTCCGCTGTTCCGTTTCGACCCGGCCCGCAAATCCACCTATGTGCGGATCCTGCTGGAGGCCGGGCAAACGGCTTCAAGAAGCCTCGGCTTCGACGGCTGATCCTCAGACCGCGTGATAACCGCGGTTAAGATAGATCAGCGACTGACCGCCATCGCTCACCTGCGTTTCGAGAACCCGGCAGATGAGAATGTCGTGGCTGTGACCATCGGCCACCGAGGTGATTTCACAATCGAACGATGCCAGTGCGCCATCGAGCGCCAGCCCGCCGCTTGGCAGTTCCGTCCATGAGGCACCGGCAAAACGCTCCTCGACCGGCGTCTTGCCACCGAACAGGCGGCTGAGATCCTGATGGTCGGATGAGAGCACGTTGACGCAGATCGTGCCATTGCCCTTGACCGGCCAATAGGCGCTCGACGTCTTGTTGAGGCAGACGAGAAGTGTCGGCGGATTGTCGGACACACTGCAGACAGCGGTTGCGGCAAAACCGGCTCGACCGGCCGCACCCGATGTGGTGACGATATGCACCGCCGCGCCAAGCTTTGCCATGGCGTTGCGATAATCCTCGCGGCGGGTTTCTTCCGTATTGTCCGGCTCTTTCGACACGGCCTGTCCCTGCATGCTCATTCCCCCAGAATCTGGCAGGCGTCGTCAAAATCGAGACGCGGCAGGCGCGCAAACACTTTTGCGGGATCGCCATGGCCGAGATTGATCAGGAAATTCGACTTCCAAGTCGTGCCGGCAAAGAACTCGTCATCCACCTTCTTCTTGTCGAAACCGGACATCGGACCGGCATCGAGACCAAGAGCGCGGGCAGCGAGGATGAGATAGCCGGCCTGAAGCGTGCCGTTGCGGAAGGCGGTTTCTTCGGCAGCGGCCGGGCTGGAGGTGAACCAGCTGCGTGCATCCGCATGCGGGAAAAGCTGCGGCAGCTTTTCGTAGAATTCGGCATCATAGGCGGCGATCACCGTGACAGGCGCGGCCAGCGTCTTTTCCAGATTGCCGGAGGACAGGGAGGGCTTCAGACGCTCCTTTGCCTGCGGCCCCTTCACGAAGACAAAACGTGCCGGCGAACAATTGGCCGAGGTGGGGCCGAACTTCACCAGATCGTAGAGTTGTTTCAGCGTCTCGTCGGAGACGTCACCCGGCAACCAGCCATTCTGGGAACGCGCGGAGAAAAACAACGCATCAAGCGCCTGCTGGTCGAGAACGTTCGTCATGGGAAATCCTGAAATCTATCGATCATTGAGGAAGGAAAGAACCGCATCGTTGAAACCCTGCGGGTCGACAACGTTTACGGCATGGGCGCCGAAATCGAAAAGGGCAAGCGTGGAATCCGGCAGGGCATCGGCAAGTTGCAGCGAACGGCTATAGGGTACGAGCATATCATCCTTCGTTGCGACCACGAGCGTGGGCGCATTGACACCCTCAAGCCGGCCTTCGATATCGAAAGCCCTTAATGCTGCGATGCGGTGTAAAATATTCTCCTTCCCCTGGAAATGTAAAAGCGCATGCTTTTCTTCTTCCGCCATGCGGGAGGAATTTTCTGCCATCCAGATGGCCGGATAGAGAAACAACGGCTGCGCCTTGACGAAAGCCGGCACGCCGGACTTTTCGAGCAGCTCGATACGCACATCGAAACAACGGCCGGAATGCGGATCAGCCTTGGCCCAGGCATTGACCAGCACCAGCCTGTCGATGACCTCGGGAAAGCGCAACGCCAGGTCGAGCCCGACAAGCCCGCCAAAGGCATGGCCCATGAAACTGAAACTGGTGAGGCCCAGCGCGGCAGCGATTTCCATGACCTCATCGGCCATGTCGCTGATCGCGTAACCTTCGGGGACCTCTCCCGGCGAACGGCCGGTGCCGAAATGGTCATAGGTGACCACCCGGAACCGCGCCTTCAAAGCCTCGATCTGCGGCGCCCAATAGGAGGCACTGCCGCCAAGGCCCGACGACAGGATGATCGTCGGGGCAGAGGCGTCCATCACTCCATGCACATCGAAATGCAGCATTCCGTCATTTCCCGATATGCGCAACGGTTGCGATCTCGACCAACGCATCCGGCTTCACCAGACCGCACTGGACGCAATACCGCGCCGGCTTGTCGCCCGGAAAGTACTCGGCATAAACCGCGTTGACGGCCTGATAATTGGCCCAGTCGGTGATGAAGATGTGGTTCATAGTGATATCCTCCATCGTGCCGCCAGCGGTTTCGATGACCGACTTGATGACTTCCAGCACATGGCGGGTCTGGGCACCGGCATCACCGACATGGACGACATCGTTGTTCTTGTCGAAAGGCAGCGTGCCCGAGACGTAGACCACGCCATCGGCAAGCGTGCCGGGCGAATAGGGAGCGATCGGCTTCTGGGTGCCTTCGGGCACGATAATCGTTTTCGGCATGTTCGTTCTCCTCTTTTTATCTTTCAGGCTTCGCTCGGCGCGGCCTGCGCAATGACGCCGCAGAAATCGTTGACGGTCGCGACCCAGCCGAAGAATTTTTCGACATTGTAGACAGTCGCCTGCTGGATGAAGTCCGGCCCCAGATGATGGGTGGCATCTTCCAGCATCACCCCGAAATATTCGAGGTGAAAGGCATCGCGCAGCGAACTTTCGACGCAGACATTGGTGGCGATGCCGACAAAGACGAGATTGCGGATACCACGGGCGCGCAGCACGCTGTCCATATTGGTGTTGAAGAAACCGCTGTAGCGCGTTTTCGGCACAAGAATGTCACCCGGCTGCGGCTGCAACTCATCGACGATCGCGTAATCCCATGTGCCCTTGGCCAGCAATTGGCCTTGCAGCTCGGGATTGGCGCGCATGTGTTTCAAGGCATTGGACTTGTGCCAGTTGGGCGAACCGGGGCCACCGGCCTCGACATAATCCTTGTCCCAGCCGTTCTGAAAATAGATGACCTGCACGCCGTTGGCGCGCGCCGCATCCAGCGTCTTCTTGATGTTGTCGATCGTGCCCTTGGCACCGGTTATGTCGAAACCGGCGAGATCGACATAACCGCCTTCGGTCGAATAGGCATTCTGCATGTCGACTACGACAACCGCCGTTTCCGATGGCTTCAGCGTGATCGGTTCCGGCCGGGCCGGCAGCGTGACACTTTCCGACCGGCTGACCGGCGCCTGATATCCTGCAACCACGCTCATTCGGCGGCCTCCAGAGCCGGCTTGATATGCTGACGGCTTTTCATCAATGGCTGAACATATTGCCCGAATTTTTCGATGCCCTCGACGAAATCGTCGAAGGTGAGCATGACGCCACCGGTGCCGGGCACTTCCGCCATCTCGTCCAGCATCGCCGCCACTTCCGCATAAGAGCCGATCAGCGTGCCCATGTTGATATTGACCGCGGACACCGGATTGGACATGTGCCGCACATTGGTATCGGCGCCCGACTTGGTATCTGCCGCACTCTGCAGGCCGAGCCACTGGATCGCCTCCTGATCGGCGCCGGCCTTGTAATGTTCCCACTTGGCGAAAGCCGCCTTTGTGGTTTCCTCTGCCAGGATCATCGTCAGCACGAAGGAGCGCACATCGCGCCCGGTCTTTTCCGTTGCCGCCAGAAGCCGCTCATTGGTGGGGGCAAATGCCTTTGGCGTGTTGATGCCGACGCCGAAGCAAAAGCTGTAATCGGCAAACTCGGCGGAAAACGCCATGCCGGCATTCGACGAACCGGCGCAGATCAGCTTCACATCGCCCTCCGGCACCGGCTTCATGTGGCAATCGTCCATCTGGAAATATTTGCCTTTGAAATCGGATGCACCCGAGGCCAGAAGCTCTTTCAGCACGGTCGAATATTCGGCGAGATAGGCGTAACGATCGCCAAAATAATCATCGCCCGGCCACAGACCCATCTGGCTGTATTCCGGCCTCTGCCAGCCGGTGACCAGATTGACGCCGAAACGCCCACCCGAAATGCTGTCGATCGTGGTGGCCATGCGCGCGACGATGGCCGGCGGCATGACCAGCGTCGCCGCCGTGCCGAACAGTTTTATCTTCGAGGTGACGGCGGCAAGGCCCGCCATCAGTGTGAAGGATTCCAGATTGTAGTCCCAGAATTCCGTCTTGCCGCCAAAGCCGCGCAGCTTGATCATCGAAAGCGCGAAATCGAACCCGTATTTTTCCGCCGTCAGCGTGATTTTTTTGTTGAGTTCGAAGGACGGCTTGTATTGCGGCGCGTTTTCGGAAAGCAGCCAGCCATTGTTGCCGATAGGGATAAAAACACCGATTTCCATCTCATGCTCCTCTCGATTGGGCGAATTGCCGATTGCCTGTCAATCAGCAAGTTGCATGCCAGTCCGAAATAGATGTTTTTAAACAATGGGATAAAAAACAGAAACGCAATGCCGGCTTGTCCGAGCGTGAAATATTGACCGTCTGGTAAATATTTTTGAAATTGTGCCCGATTGGTATGCAGACGCAAGCTGATTTTCACGCAAGCGACAATCTCCGTCGCCACGACGGCACCATGGAATTTAGCAATTGCAAAGAGTTACGGCGGCAGATCAACAGCCTAAATGCTGGGCATCGGCCGCCATTTCACCAGCGTCGCGATCAGACTGAAACGCCGGCCAGCGAGAAAACGGCGCTCAGGCCGATTCCCGCAGCATGATTTCGGCATTGAGCAGGATGCGCTGGCTTTCCGCCGAGGCTTCCGCCCCTTCCATCTCAAGATCCAGCTTGCGGAACAGCAGGTCCATCGCCAGACGACCGATCTCGTTGTAGTTCTGGGCAACGGTGGTGATCGGCGGACAGGCGTAACGCGACAGCGGATGGTCGTCATGGCCGGCGATGCGGATATCGCTGGCGGCAGACTGGCCGATCTTCAATCCATGCTGATAGGCCGCCGAAATGGCGCCGAAAGCGACGCGGTCGTTGGCGCAGAGAACCGTCTTGGTCGGGAAACCGCCTGCGTTCAGGAAACGCCGGGTTTCCTCGTAGCCGAAACGCTCGAAATCCCAGCTGCCATCATGGGCAGTTTCCAGAAGGATCGGCTCCATTTTCAGCTGGCGCATCGCTTCGACATAGGCGGTTTCGCGGGTCGCGGCATTGGTATTGACCGGCGGCATACCGAGATAACAGGGCGGCTCGCCGGAGCGGACGAGATAATCGACGATGAGCTGAAAGCTCTGACGGTTGTTGGTGCCGACAAACGGCGAGGTTTCGTCCAGTGGTGAGTCCACATAAACCAGCGCGATGGATTCCCCGAGCGCCTTCAGCGTTTCGTGCTGCGACTGCACGCCAAGCGGTGCTATGATGGCGCCGGCGACGTTCATCGATTTCAGCGTTTCGATGGCGCGTGCCTCGATTTCGGCATTGCCATCCGACGACAGAACGAAAGCGAGAAAACCGGCGGCATTGGCGATCAGTTCAACGCGGCGTGTCAGCGCCATATAAAACGGATCGGTCGAATTCGGGATGATGATGCCGATGATGTTGCTGCGCCGACGGTTGAGGTTGACGGCAAACATGTTTGGCCGAAAGCCGCTTTCTTTCAGCGCAACCTCGATCAGCCCGCGGGTTTTCGGCCGGACCGAATTCGGGTCGTTAAAATATTTGGACACGGTCGGGCGGGACAATCCGACAAACTCGGAAAAGTCCTCCATCGTTTTGATGGCCCCACTGATGGGTTTCTCTGACAATGACGTCCCACCCGATTTACTAATCGATTGAAATTATGGACACAGTTCAATCAAAACTTCTGAGTCCGTGCAAGCCGCGCCAATCAGGCGCGGCAGGCTTCGAAATAATCTTCCAGCACGCGATCGACGGCGGCAAGAGCCAGTGCGCGCGCATTCGGCTGAACCTTGCCGTCACGCACCGACACATAGGCACCGGTGAGATACTGGCTGATCAGCGTTTCGGGAATTTCCACGCCATCCAGAAGCTCGAACAGCGCCTTTACAGCGGCATCGATTTCCGGCTGCGGCCAGTAGTAGCGAATGCGGTCGCTATAGCTGAAATGGCGCTGGATATGCTTTTCGGCGTCCGAACCGTGGTAATATTTGTCCCAGTTTTTTGGATCCGCCGTCAGCACGCGTTCGACGGTGGCGATCAGCATTTCCGAGCGCTTGCCGGGGAACAGGAACTCGGCAATCTGGTCGAGACCGTAAAAGGCTTCGCGCAGCGCAAAGGTGAGGCCGGGGCCGACCTTCAGGATGGCAAAACCATCCATCACCAGCTGGCGCAACATTTCGCGGGTCTGGTAATCGGTGGAATGCGCTTCAAAGACCATGCCCGGCATGTCGAACAAGGTAGCACTCAGCGCCTTGGCCTTTGCCGGGACGTAAGGGATGACGTTCTCGTTGCCATATTCGACGCCCGGCTGAACGACGGCGCCGACAACGCGCGAAAATGCATCCGATACGCCGGCAGCTTCGAATGCCTTGGCGTGCACGGCAATGGTTTCGCGCGCAGATTCCGGCTTGGTCACTTCGAGTTCGTCCAGCTCTTCCATCGCGCCGCCGGGGATCGGCACTTCGGTGCCGACGATATAGACCGGCTTGATACCATCAGACCCCGTCAGCGCAGCTTCGGCAACGGCGGCAAGGCGCGCGGCACGCTCGGCGGTCAGTGCGTCCGGAAGCGCGACCGGCTCACCGGCGCAGCCCATGCTGGTATCGAGATGCAATTTTGTGAAACCGGCCAGAGCAAAGGCTTCGATCATCACGCAGGCTTTTGCCATCGCCTCATCGGCGGGCAGGTTCTTCCAAGGATTGGGGCCAAGGTGGTCACCACCGAGGATCAGCTTTTCGATCGGGAAACCGACCTTTTTGGCGATCTCTTCCGCGAAGGCGCGAAAATCGGCCGGCGTCATGCCGGTATAACCGCCATCCTGATTGACCTGATTGCAGGTAGCTTCAACAAGCAGATGCGCATCCTGCTTGAGCGCATGCAGCATGGAAGCCTCGATGACCAGCGGATGTGCCGAGCAGATCGACGGAATGCCCTTGACGCCCGAGCCGTTCTGCCAGTTGGCGATGTCGGTGAGATAGCTCTTTTGCATGTCAGGCATTTCCTTGCGCTTGAATGAGTGCGTCGAGTTCGGCGCGGGTAGAGGCCCCTTCCATCGGGCCGGCCTTGGTGACGGCACGCGCACCGGAGGCATTGGCGTATCGCAGCACTTCGGCCGGATGCATGCCCTTCAGCCAGAAGGTGACGAAGGTGGCACCAAAACAATCACCGGCGCCGGTCGGATCGATTTCCTCGACCTTGTAGCTGGGAAGATCGATCTGGGTGTCCTTGTCGTAATAGCTGGCGCCCTTGTCACCGCGCTTGACGACGATGGCCTTGATGCCCTTGGCAAGCAGCTCGACGACGGCTTCCTTCTCAGTCTTTGCCTGCGCGAACAGGAACAGCTCCTCGCCGCTCGGCATGAACAGATCGGTCTTGGAAAGCACCGTCTGCAACGCTTCGCGCATGCCGGGGCTGTCGAGAATTTCAGGACGCAGGTTGGGGTCGAAGGAAACGGTGCCGCCAGCGGCCTTGATGCGTTCGACGGCGGTCAGGATGCTGGTGACGACGCTCGGTGCGTACAGAGCCGTGCCCATGACATGCATATGCGTGCAGGTGTCGATAAGGGCCAGCGTCTTGTCCGACAGTTCGATCTCACCGCAGGCGCTGTTGCGGATGTTGAAGACAAAATTGCGGCCACCGTCCTCGCGGTAACGCACGAAAGCGCTGCCGGTGGTGCCGAGCGGCAGGACCTCGATGCCCGAGACATCGACACCATCTTCCGTCAGGCGGTTGATGTTGACCCAGCCAAAGTCGTCTTCGCCGACGCGCGAGATGATCGCGCATTCCTGGCCGAGCTTGCCGACCTGATCGATGAAGATCGCCGGTGCGCCCGACGGAAACGGGCCGATCAGCGGCACGGCTTCACGAAAACCGTTGCCGCGATTGGTGGCGACGATTTCGACCAGAATTTCGCCGATGGTGAGAATTTTCGACATTGGTATCTGCTCTAATGATTACTGCTTGGCGCGCTTCGACCGCACGTCGAGATAGACGGCGATGAGAATGACGAGGCCCTTGACGATGAGCTGGTAGAAGTAAGGCACCGACAGCATGTTCATCCCGTTGTTGAGGACGCCGATGATAAGCGCGCCGATCAGCGTGCCGATCATGGTGCCGACGCCGCCGGCAAGGCTGGTGCCGCCGAGAACGGCTGCCGCGATGGCATCGAGTTCATAGCTCATGCCGGCATTTGTCTGGGCCGAGAAGAGGCGCGAGGAGAGCAACACGCCGCTGATCGCCGCCATCACGCCGGAGATCATGAAGATGATGATCTTCAGGCGATCGACCTTGATGCCGGAATAAAGCGCTGCCTCGCGGTTGCCGCCGGTCAGATAGGCGCGACGGCCGAATTTGGTCTTGCTCAAGAGAATGTGGTTGAACAGGAACAGCACAGCAACGACCCAGATGACGATCGGGATGCCGATAAAGCTCTGGGTGCCGATGGCGGTCCAGCTCGGTTCCATGATCATGGCCGGCGCACCATTGGTCGGAAGGCTGACCATGCCGCGATAGATGCCCATGGTCGCCACCGTGACGATAAAGGACGGCAGCAGGAATTTCGCCGTCAGCACGCCGTTGGCGAGGCCGAGCAGCGCACCTGCCGCAATCGTCAGGATCAGCGCCGGCACAAAACTCATGCCAAAAGCGAAACATTGCGCGCCGACCATGCCGGCCACCGCGATGATCGAGCCGATCGACAGGTCGATTTCACCGAGCAGGATGACCCAGGTCATGCCGAAGGCGGCAATGGCGATGACCGACACCTGCTGCAGGATGTTCAGAAAATTCGCCACCGACATGAAACGACCGTTGGTGACGGAAAAAATCACGCACAGAACGATCAGCGATAAAAAGATACCGCCATACTGTTTCATGACCTGTTTGAAGGCGGCGCTGGCTGCGCTCTTGTCACTCATGATGCATATCCCGTGGCAAAGTGCATGATCTTTTCCGGTGTCATCTGGTCAGGGTCGGCGATTGCCGTGACCTTGCCCTCGCTCATTACGACGACGCGGTCACTCATGCCTATGACTTCCGGAAGTTCGGAGGACACGAGCAGGATTGCCGTGCCTTCCGCCGCCAGCTGGCGGATGATCTTGTAGATTTCGAATTTGGCGCCGACATCGACGCCGCGTGTGGGCTCATCGAGGATGAGGATCTTTGGTTTGGTCAAAAGCCATTTGGCCAGCACGATCTTCTGCTGGTTGCCGCCCGAAAGAGAGCCGGCAATGGTATCGAGCGAGGCCGTCTTGATAGCGAGGCGTGCGACTTCGGCATTGGCAGCTTCCCGCTCGCGACGGCGTTTCAGGAAACCGAAGGCGCTGGAAAAGCCGTTCAGCGCCACCATCGAGATATTGCTCTCGACGCTGTGGCTCAAGACGAGGCCTTCTTCCTTGCGGTTTTCGGTGACGAAACCGATACGGCGCTCGATGGCCTCTACCGGCGAAGTGATTTTCACCGGTACGCCATCGATGGCAACGGTGCCGGCGGAGGCCTTGGCCATGCCGAACAGCGTATTCATGACCTCCGAGCGGCCGGAGCCGATCAGGCCGAAAAAGCCCAGAATTTCGCCTGGACGCACATCGAAGGAAACGTTTTCGAATTCTTCGACGCGCGACAAACCATTGACGGCGAGAACCGGCTTTTCGGTGAGTGCCGGAGCGGCCACATCACGCGGCGGATAGATTTCGTTCATGTCGCGGCCGACCATCAGCGCGATCAGCTCGGCGATCGTCACCTCTGTCTTGTCGCGGGTGGTGATATAACTGCCGTCGCGCACGACGGTAATGTCGTCGCTCAGCCGCATGATCTCTTCCATGCGGTGCGAAATGTAGATGATGGCGACGCCCTTGGCTTTCAGGCGGCCAATGATCTGAAACAGGATTTCGGCTTCACTGTCGCTGAGCGAGGAGGTCGGTTCGTCGAGGATGACGACCTTGGCTTCGATGCTCAAACCCTTGGCGATTTCCACCAGCTGACGCTGGGCAATCGACAAATCACCGACCTGATCACTGACCGAAACCGGCAGGCCGAGTTCCTTCACCAGTTCGGCCGCCTTGCGCACCAAAACCTTGTCGTTGATGAAACCGGCCCTGGAGGGCTCGCGGGTTGCCAGGATGTTTTCCGCAACGGTCATGTTGTTGCAGAGGCTGAGTTCCTGAAAAACGATGGTCAGGCCGGCCTTGGCGGCATCCTGCGGATTGGTCGGCGCATAAGGCTGGCCATCGAGCACGATCGAACCCGTCGTTGGCTGATAAACGCCCGCGAGAATCTTCATCAGCGTCGACTTGCCGGCACCGTTTTCGCCGAGAATGGTGTGTACGCGGCCCGGCTTCACCGTAAGCTGCATGTTCTTCAGCGCCTTCACGGCCCCGAATTCCTTGGACATGTCCTTGATCTCAAGGATCACCTTGTCGCCTGAGGTTTCCATGGCGTCACCTTTCAACGAGCGCTTCACACCACCACTGCGGTGAAAGCTGCTCCTTATTCCTGATCATGCAGATGGTGCGCCGCATCGGGCGGCTTCGAACAATCCGCAGATTTCCGGTGGCCCGCCTGGGGGAGCGGACCACCGAAGGAGGCAGTCTCAAAGCAGAGACGGCCTCATGCGCAGAGCGTCTTGGGAGGACTTACTGCTTCTTGGTGTAGACGCCGGGAACGATCGGCTGCTCGGCCGGCACTTCCTCGCCCGCCTGCAGCTTGATCGCGGTCTCGACGGCAAGCTTGCCCATCTGGTCCGGGAACTGCTGGATGACGCCGACGAAGTCCGGATCGGCATCGACTGCCTTGATGGCTTCCGGCATGCCATCGAAACCGATGACCTTGACCTTGCCGGTCAGGCCCGAAGACTTGACGGCAACGGCTGCGGCGAGAGCGGCATCGTCACCGAAACCAAAAATGCCACCGATGTCCGGGTTAGCCTGCAGCATGTTCTGGGCAACGGCCAGTGCTTCGGCGCGGGTAATGCCGGTCTGGATCGACACGATCTTGATGTCCGGGTGCTTGGCAATGGCTTCCTTGAAGCCGTTGACGCGGTTCACCACCGACTGCACCAGCGGGTAGTCGATGATTGCGACTTCGCCCTTGCCGCCAAGCTGTTCGGCCATCAGTTCACCGGCCTTGACGCCACCGGCATAGTTGTCGGTGCCGATATAGGAGGCAACCTTGGCGCCTTCGACCGGTACGTCGACGGTGATAACCTTGATGCCGGCAGCTTCGGCGCGGGCAACGGCTGCAAGTGCGCCCTTGCTGTCGACCGGCGACATGATGATGACGTCGACGCCCTTGACGATGAAGTCTTCAATGTCGGCGAGCTGCTTGTTCAGGTCCTGATTGGCGATCGAGATTTCGACCGACACGTTCTTGGCCTTGGCTTCAGCGGTGATCGCCTTGGCGAGCTCGTTATAGAATGGGTGCTGCTGCGTGAGCAGCGATGCGCCGATGCCTTCGGCATGGGCGGCAGCGGCGGCAAACGTCAGGCTTGCGGAAACCAGCAGCGTCTTTGCGAAATTCTTGAGGGTCATGTTTATTCCTCCCCGTCCTTGAGGCCTTAAAAGCACACATCCAGCCGGCGGGCCTCCTCTTGCCGGCGGATTTTTCATCATATGTCCTAAATTTTACGCGCGTCAATATTTTTGAATTCGTACGTAAATAAATTTACGTGAAAAAGTTTCTGTGACCGTGATCTTATACGGCAAGGCCGCTCGTTTTCCCCAGCCTTGATCGGGCCGAAACAACATAGTCGTTGACGGAATTTTCACCTCGTCTACTATATCTAGTGTTCAAGGTTCTTCCGATTCGCATCGGAAGCTAAGACGGGAATACGGTGCGTGAAACCCATGACGGGCGCCACAATGCCGAAGCTGCCCCCGCAACTGTAAGCGGCGAGCATCCGATCGATCAGGCCACTGACGCCAAAAGCGTTGGGAAGGCGGAACGGATGCCGTGACCCGCAAGCCAGGAGACCTGCCTTGTACGAAACGTCCACGGGCGGGGTGTCCGGAAGGTCGCGTATATGTGCGGGATGATCCTGCGCATGCGCTTCCCCGAATGTCCCGTATGAAATGCTTCGGGGTGAAGTCTTATGTTCTTGAGTTTCGATAAGCATCGATATGTCGACCAGCAAGCCGATGTCGGCCTGCTGATTTCATGTTGCGCGCAGTGGCAATGATGGACGTTTAACGTCCGGCCACGTCAGCGACGACCTTCATACCCAATATTCTTTTGCCCGGACATCGGCGGATGTCCGACCGCTTTTGCACGCCTATTCCACACGAGGGGACCGACAATGACCATCACCGTTTACAGTAAACCCGCCTGCGTCCAGTGCACCGCGACCACCCGCGCCCTCGACCGTCAGGGCATCGACTACACTATCATCGACGTGTCCGCCGATGCCGAGGCTTATGACCTCGTGCAGGGTCTCGGTTACCGACAGGTGCCCGTCGTGATTGCCGGCGAGCAGCATTGGGCAGGTTTTCGCCCTGACATGATCAGCGCCCTCGCCTGACCATCATCGCGATGGGTGAGGTCGTTTATTTCTCCACGAAATCGGAAAGCACCCACCGTTTCGTGGAAAAGCTGGGCATGAACGCTCGGCGCATTCCGATCAGCAGCGATGAGGCGCTTTGCGCGCCCAACCCGTTCGTCCTGATCGTTCCGACCTATGGCGGCGGCGAAAACAAGGGCGCCGTTCCCAAACAGGTGATCCGCTTCCTCAACGATGCGGACAACAGATCCAACATCCGCGGCGTGATTGCCGCGGGCAACACCAATTTCGGCGCAGCCTACTGCATCGCCGGGGACATCATTTCCGCCAAGTGCCAGGTGCCTTTTCTCTACAAGTTCGAGCTTCTGGGCACGCAGGAAGATGTCGACAACGTCAGACACGGATTGGAACGATTTTGGACGCGACAAACTTCGAAAAGCCAGTGAATGCGGTAAAGCCGGCCGAAGCCGCGCTCGATTACCACGCCCTCAACGCCATGCTGAACCTTTATGACGGTGAGGGAAAGATCCAGCTCGACCGCGACCGGCAGGCCGCAAAACAGTATTTCCTCCAGCATGTGAACCAGAACACGGTGTTCTTTCATAACCTGCGGGAAAAACTCGATTATCTGGTGACCGAAAGCTATTACGAGCAGGAGGTGCTGGACCAGTATGCGTTCAATTTCGTGCGCGACCTGTTCGACCACGCATATGACAAGAAATTCCGGTTCCCGACCTTTCTCGGCGCCTTCAAATATTACACCAGCTACACGCTGAAGACCTTTGACGGAAAGCGTTATCTCGAGCGTTACGAGGACCGCGTTTGCATGGTGGCGCTGGCGCTGGCGCGCGGCGATGAAAAGCTTGCCCGCGATCTCGTCGACGAGATCATTTCCGGCCGCTTCCAGCCGGCGACGCCGACCTTCCTCAATGCCGGCAAAAAGCAGCGCGGCGAACTCGTCTCCTGCTTCCTGCTGCGCGTCGAGGACAATATGGAAAGCATCGGCCGCTCGATCAATTCGGCGCTGCAGCTTTCCAAGCGCGGCGGCGGTGTGGCGCTGTCGCTCACCAATCTTCGTGAAATGGGCGCACCGATCAAGCAGATCGAGAACCAGTCCTCCGGCGTCATTCCGGTGATGAAACTGCTGGAAGACTCGTTCTCCTACGCCAACCAGCTTGGCGCGCGGCAGGGCGCGGGTGCGGTTTACCTGCATGCCCACCACCCGGACATTATGCGTTTTCTCGACACCAAGCGCGAAAATGCCGATGAAAAGATCCGCATCAAGACGCTGTCGCTCGGCGTCGTCATTCCCGACATCACCTTCGAACTCGCCCGCAACAACGAGGACATGTATCTTTTCTCACCGCATGACGTGGAGCGTGTTTATGGCGTGCCGTTCACCGAAATCTCGGTGACGGAAAAATATCAGGAAATGGTCGAGGACGGCCGTATCCGCAAGAAGAAGATCAAGGCGCGCGAGTTCTTCCAGGTGATCGCCGAGATCCAGTTCGAAAGCGGTTATCCCTACATCATGTTCGAGGACACGGTGAACCGCGCCAACCCGATCGCCGGCCGCATCACCATGAGCAATCTCTGCTCGGAAATCCTGCAGGTCAGCGATGCGAGCGAATTCAACGACGACCTCTCCTACGCGAAGATGGGCAAGGACATTTCCTGCAATCTCGGCTCGCTCAACATCGCCGCCGCCATGGACTCAACCGATTTCGGCCAGACGATCGAAACCTCGATCCGGGCGCTGACGGCCGTGTCCGAGATGAGCAACATCACCTCGGTTCCCTCGATCGCTCAAGGCAACGAAGACAGCCACGCGATCGGCCTCGGCCAGATGAACCTGCACGGTTATCTCGCCCGCGAGCGGATTTTCTACGGCTCGGAAGAGGGTGTCGATTTCACCAATATCTATTTCTACACGGTTGCCTATCACGCCGTGCGCGCCTCCAACCGGCTGGCGGTCGAAAAGGGCAGAAGCTTCAAGGGTTTCGAAAACTCGAAATACGCGTCTGGCGAATATTTCGACAAATACACCGAACAGGAATGGCTACCGGCGACACAGCGCGTGGCCGAACTATTCGAGACCGCGGGCATTCATATCCCGACTCAGGACGATTGGCGGCAGTTGAAGGCCGAGGTCATGGCAGGCGGGCTTTATAACCAGAACCTGCAGGCCGTGCCGCCGACCGGCTCGATCTCCTACATCAACCACTCGACCTCCTCGATCCACCCGATCGTTTCCAAGATCGAGATCCGCAAGGAGGGCAAGATCGGCCGCGTCTATTATCCGGCCGCCTTCATGACCAATGACAATGTCGAGTATTATCAGGATGCCTACGAGATCGGCCCTGAAAAGATCATCGACACATATGCGGCGGCGACCCAGCATGTCGATCAGGGCCTGTCGCTGACGCTGTTCTTCCGCGATACCGCCACGACCCGCGACATCAACCGCGCGCAGATCTATGCGTGGAAGAAGGGCATCAAGACCATCTACTACATCCGCCTTCGCCAGATGGCGCTGACCGGCACGGAAGTGCAGGGCTGCGTATCGTGTGCGCTGTGATTGCCTGAGCAAAGCCCCTCACTTGCGATTTCTAACACTTAAGCAAGCTTAAGATGTTGAAATCGCTTTCTCTCCCGCAAGGGGAGAGAGACCGGAGCCGCGATCTCGAGCCTCTCCCTCTCCCCTTGCGGGAGAGGATACAAAATCATGATCTTAGCAAAGCTAAGTCATAGATTTTGTTGGTGAGGGGCTTTGATACGGCAGGCGGATGAGGGGCAACCCAAAGCCATTTCCTTCAAGGACCAACCACCATGAACATCGCCGTCAAGCCCGCCGCCGCCATTCGCGCCATCAACTGGAACCGCATCGAGGACGATAAGGATCTTGATGTCTGGAACCGGCTGACCAGCAATTTCTGGCTGCCGGAAAAGGTGCCGCTTTCCAACGACATCCCCTCCTGGGCAGCACTCAAGACCAATGAACAGCAGCTCACCATCCGCGTCTTCACCGGTCTCACCCTGCTCGACACGATCCAGAATGGCGTCGGTTCGGTACGCCTGATGGAGGATGCCGTGACCCCGCACGAAGAGGCGGTACTCTCCAACGTCTCCTTCATGGAGGCCGTGCATGCGCGCTCCTATTCCTCGATCTTTTCGACCCTGTGCTCGACGCCGGACGTCGACGACGCCTATCGCTGGTCGGAGGAAAACGAGTTTCTGCAGCGCAAATCGGCGCTGATCATGCAGCAGTATGACAGCGGCGATCCGCTGAAAAAGAAGATCGCTTCGGTCTTCCTCGAAAGCTTTCTGTTCTATTCCGGCTTCTATCTGCCGATGTACTGGTCAAGCCGGGCGCGGCTGACCAATACCGCCGACCTGATCCGCCTGATCATCCGCGACGAGGCGGTTCATGGTTATTACATCGGCTACAAGTTCCAGCGCGCCGTGGAACTTCTGCCGGAAGCAAAACGTCAGGAGATCAAGGATTTTGCCTTCGATCTGCTGCTGGAACTTTACGACAATGAAGCGAAATATACAGAAGCGCTTTACGACGACGTCGGCCTGACCGAGGACGTCAAAAAATTCCTGCACTACAATGCCAACAAGGCGCTGATGAACCTCGGTTACGAGGCGCTGTTCCCGGCCGACGCCTGCAAGGTCAATCCGGCGATCCTCTCGGCCCTGTCACCCAATGCCGACGAGAACCACGACTTCTTTTCCGGCTCCGGCTCTTCCTATGTCATCGGCAAGGCCGTGGCCACCGAGGACGAAGACTGGAATTTCTGAAGAAAGTCGAAGCAAAGGCTAAGCCTTGCCGGCAAGGTGGTCACTCCACGTTGCCGGCTTTCGGCCGTCGAGTGTGGAGCAGACGTGCCGGTCAGCGATAGAGGGATCGCTGCGCCATCAACTGCCGAACCAGCGCCGCCTGCTGGCTGCCTGCGATCGGCTTTGGCTGCGGCACGGGCACCAACATCGGCGCGGGTTCGAAACTGACCTCCATCGCCTGCGGAACGGGAACCGCCTGAGTGGCCGTGTTCTGCGGCAGCGCGTCTTCCTGCGCGCCCACCTGCGGCGCTGCCGGGCCTTTTGTCAGATCATTCAGTGCCAGTTGCGGTGCAGATGTCTCCTGCTGCGCCATGGCGAGCATGTAGCTTCCGGCCGGCAGCGGCTCAGGTGTCTGCAATTCGCCGTCACGCCCGCGCTTCTCATAGAAGGCATTACCGCCGGCGACAGCAACATAGCTCATGTTCTTGTAAGGGAACTTCAGGCCGTTCGTGTGGAAGAACATCGCGTCCTTCACATCCGGGTGGCGTTCGCCCTTCAGGATGGCTTCGCTTGCACCTTCCAGATCCGGTGCCGTCGCTTCATCCATGATTCGCGTCATCACGCCCGGTGCGAACTGATTCTTCTGGGCAACGACATCACAGATCGTGTCCGGATAAGCGCCCGATGTCAGCCGGTTCATGACAACGGTGCCGACTGCCATGAAACCGTTACGGCTGGTGCGTTTCGATTCGAAATACATGGCGCGCTTCAGGCATTCACGGTCCCTGGAGGTATAGTGATAAACCTGCTTGGCGGGCGTTGGCGCGGCCTTTTTGGTCTCGACGGCGGGGGCTTCGATCTTCGTCGTGTTGCAGCCGGAAAGCATGGCTGCAGACATGATCAACACAGTTGCCCACAAAGAACCGCGGAAACTTTTCATAGGCATGCCATCATCAAAAATTTCAGAAAAATGATTTGTGTGAAAACGGATACCTGCAATTTTAATTTACCTCAAGCGTTTTGAGGATTTTTTGTCACGGCTGAGAATTTTATGCCTATCTCAGGGTAAACGACACAGGCAAAAACACCCTCCTTTTCCCTTAACCTCACTGTCCTTCGAGACGCGAATGACAAAAAAACGGCGGCACGATCCTATCGCACCGCCGTCGTTTTTCATGACCGAAACGGATGGTCTCAGGCGAGGCCGCCCTCAAGGCCGGTGGCCACCACCGACACCCGGAAAAGACCATCAAGATTGCGGTCGAAGATTGCGCCGACGACGATATCGGCCTCTGCCTGCACTTCGTCGCGAATGCGGCTTGCCGCTTCATCGACTTCAAACAGCGTCATGTCCGAACCGCCGGAAATCGAGATCAGCACGCCACGCGCGCCCTTCATCGAGATATCATC
Organism: Neorhizobium sp. JUb45; assembly: GCF_004343585.1. Classification (GTDB taxonomy): domain Bacteria; phylum Pseudomonadota; class Alphaproteobacteria; order Rhizobiales; family Rhizobiaceae; genus Neorhizobium. The sequence goes on from NZ_SLYW01000003.1 coordinate 535,556, forward strand.
GAGCAGCGGGTTGGCGATTGCGGCCTCGGCGGCGGCCAATGCGCGGCCTTCGCCGGATGCTTCGCCCGTGCCCATCATCGCACGGCCCATGCCCTTCATCACCGATTTCACATCGGCGAAATCGAGGTTGATCAGGCCTTCCTTGACGATCAGGTCGGTGATGCAGCCGACGCCGGAAAACAGCACGCGGTCTGCGGTCATGAAGGCATCGGCAAAGCTGGTATTGGCATTGGCGATGCGGAACAGGTTCTGGTTGGGAATGACGATGACCGTATCGGCAGCCTGACGCAGCGCCTCGATACCGGCATCCGCCGTCTTCATGCGGCGATTGCCTTCGAAGGTGAACGGCTTGGTGACCACACCGACGGTCAGAATGCCGGCGGAACGGGCCGCATGCGCGATGACCGGGGCTGCACCCGTGCCGGTGCCGCCGCCCATGCCGGCGGTGACGAAACACATATGCGAGCCTGCGAGATGATCCATGATCTCGTCGATCGATTCTTCGGCAGCCGCACGGCCGACATCCGGCAGCGAACCCGCGCCGAGGCCTTCGGTGATCTGCGCACCGAGCTGGATGCGGCGCGACGCCTTGGAGGTTGCCAGAACCTGCGCATCGGTATTGGCGGCGATGAACTCGACGCCGCTCAGGTTTTCACTGATCATGTTGTTGATGGCATTGCCACCACCACCGCCGACGCCGACGACCGAGATATGCGGCCGCAGGCCCGTAATGCCGCTCTTTGCGTCCGTCATAATATTCTCCTTCGGCGCGCTTGGTTGTGCTGCCTTCCTTGGCAGCGAATCGGAGCGCAAATTAGACGGCTCGAATGCCTTAAGCCAGATAAAAGCGGAAGCCGGCAAATATCGGCGGAACCGGACGCCCCCTGCCCCGTTAAAGCGCACCTCGCCACCGGAATTCTTGGCATGACCACCACAGCCAGCCCCGCCAGCCGCTCCATCATCGCTCTCGCTTTCCTCAATTTCTTTCTGGCAGACGCCCGCGACGGGCTTGGGCCCTTTCTCGATGGATTTCTCGCCACGCGCGGCTGGTCGCCGATGACGCTCGGCATGGTCGCGACCCTTGGCGGCGTGCTGGGCATGATCGCCACGCCGCTGTTCGGCGCCTGGGTGGACAGTTCACGCCACAAACGCATGCTGATCGTCATCCCCGTCGTGCTGGTCACCGCTGCGGCCCTCTGGACGCTGGCGGCACCCGGCAATCTTTCGGTTTTCGGAGGGCAATCGGCGACAGCCATCGTCGGTGCCATCATCGGCCCGGCGCTGATGGGCCTGACGCTCGGGCTGGTCGGCGAAAAACGTTTTACCCGGCAGGTCTCCGCCAACGAGTTCTGGAACCATGCCGGCAATGTCGCCTCGCTGGCGGCGATCTATGCGGCCACCGTGATGTTCGGCATGAACGGCATCATCGGCCTGATGATATTGACCGCGCTGGCGACGCTGGTCGCCGTGTTCATGATCGACCCGGATGCGATCGATCACAAGGCGGCACGGGGTCTTGAAAATGACGATGGCGCGCCTGGCCCTTCCGGCCTGTCGGTGGTGTTTGCCAGCCGCGGCCTCATCCTGCTGGCCATTACGCTGATGATCTTCCATTTCGGCAATGCACCGATCAGCCGCCTCATCGCCCAGGATTTTTCCGTCCAGCTCGGTACGCCTTTTCGCACCACGGCCATCACCACCGGCGTGGCACAGTTGTCCATGATTGCGGTGGCGCTGGCGACGCCCTTTCTCATTCGCCGCTTCGGCCTGTCCTTCGTCTTTATCGTGGCACTTTCCGCGCTGCCGATCCGGGGCGCGATTGCCGGCACGTTCACCAGTTTCGACTGGATTTTTCCGGTGCAGGTGCTCGACGGTGTGGGCGCCGGTTTGATCGGCATCGCCACGCCGCTTGCGGTTGAACGCATCATGGCGGGGACAGGCCGTTTTAATGTCGGGCTGGCATCGGTGATGACCATTCAGGGGATTGGCGCCTCGACGAGCAATATCGCTGCCGGCTGGCTGACCGACCTTGGCGGTTACAGCCTTGCCTATTGGGTGCATGGCGGCGTTGCGGCGCTGGCGATCGCCACTTTCGTCATCGGGAGGAAAGTGATCGTGCCGCCGGATACGCGCGTTGCCGCCTGATGGGCGTACCGCCTCCGGCTCAAACAGCCTTTACCTCGGCGGCAAGCTCCGCAATCATGGCGCCCGTAATGGGAGTGCTTTGATGACGAAAGAACAGATGACCGAAACCACCGCAAATGCCGTGATCAGCGAACTCGAACGGCTGCGCAAAAGCGGCGAACGGGTTGCCACCAGCCATTTCTCCAACCTTCCCGACATGTCGCAGGCGACGGATCTGCAGGGACGGCTGACGCTCGAGGGGTCGACAGAGACGGCGTGGAAGGTCGCGCGTTCGCCGGACGGCGTGCCGGTCGTCGCCCGCCTTCATCCGCTGATCGAAAAAAGCGCCGGCGCCAACCTGCCATGGCGGACCGATACGCTGCTGGAAATCGAAATCGCAGTGCGGCTCGGCAAGGATCTGCCAGTCAGCGGCGCGCCATACCAGCGAAGCGATATTCTCGATGCCATCGGCACGGTTTACCTCGGTGCCGAAATGGTGTGGACTGTGCTTCTCGAAGCCGGAAAGGTGTCGTTCCCACTCTATCTGGTCGATCGTCTCGGCAATGACGGTTATGTGCTCGGCCCGGAACTGGGGCGTGAATTTCTCGATGCTTCGAACACGCCGGCTCTGTCGATCCGCTCGGGTTCCGCGTCGATCTTCGATGCGCCGGCAAAACACGCGACCGGCGATGTACTCTCCTGGCTTCTCGATTACGCCAATCTGGCGGATCGACCGGAAACATCGCTCAAGGCCGGCACCTTGATCACAACCGGCACGCTGTGCGGCGCAATTCCGCTGAAGGAAGGCGGCCAGTTCGATATCGAGCTTGCGGGCGCACCGGCCTTCAGCTTTTCGCTGACCTGACTCCGAAAATATAACCGGGCAGGTGTCAGCACCTGCCCGGCCAAAACTTACTGGTTGCGCAACCGGCCTTCCATCAGGTCGATAATGGCGCGTGCGGCATCCAGCACGTTCGTGCCCGGACCAAAGACCGCGGCAACGCCATTTTGCAGCAGATAGTCGTAATCCTGCCGCGGAATGACACCGCCGACCACCACGATGACGTTTTCCGCGCCCTTCGCCTTCAAGGCTTCGACCAGCTGCGGCGCCAGCGTTTTATGACCAGCGGCAAGCGACGACATGCCCACCACCTGCACCTTTTCCCGCATCGCCATGTCGGCTGCTTCTTCCGGGGTCTGGAACAGCGGGCCGGCCAGAACCTCGAAACCGATATCGCCGAAGGCAGACGCAATCACCTTGGCGCCGCGGTCGTGCCCGTCCTGGCCGAGCTTGGCGACCATGATTTTTGGCTTGCCGGCGCTTTTGCCATAATCGGCAAGGCGCGAGACAATCATCCTGTATTCCGGGTCGTCGGCATAAGCCGGCCCGTAAATATCGCCGACAACTTCAGGCATGGCCGAGTGATCGCCGAACGACTGGCGCATGGCGTCGGAAATCTCACCGACTGTCGCCCGCGCACGGGCGGCTTCGACGGCAGATGCAAGCAGGTTGCCCTCGCCTGACTTTGCGACCTCCGCAAGGGCAGCAAGCGCCTGCTCGACCTTTTTCGGATCACGCTGGCGACGCACCTCTTCCAGACGCTTGATCTGGCCATTGCGGACGGTCGTGTTGTCGATGGCAAGGATGTCGATATCGTCCTCGTTTTCCAGCCGGTATTTGTTGACGCCGACGATGATCTCTTCCGCGCGGTCGACCTTGGCCTGACGCAGCGTTGCCGCCTCCTCGATCAGGCGTTTCGGCAGGCCATCGGCCACCGCCTTGGTCATGCCGCCGAGGCTTTCGGCCTCTTCGATCAGCGCCCACGCCTTTTCCGCAAGCTCATTCGTCAGGCTCTCGACGTAATAGGAGCCGGCCAGCGGATCAACCACCTTGGTGACGCCGGTCTCGTGCTGGAGGATGAGCTGGGTATTGCGGGCGATGCGGGCGGAAAAATCGGTCGGCAGCGCCATCGCTTCATCGAGAGCGTTGGTGTGCAGCGATTGTGTGCCACCCAGCACCGCAGACAGGGCTTCGTAAGCGGTGCGGATGACGTTATTATAAGGGTCCTGCTCCTGCAGCGAGACACCGGATGTCTGGCAATGGGTGCGCAGCATCAGCGAGCCCGGCTTTTTCGGCTCGAACTCTTCCATGATCCGCGACCAAAGAAGACGCGCGGCGCGCAGCTTTGCCGCCTCCATGAAAAAATTCATGCCGATGGCGAAGAAGAACGAGAGCCGTCCGGCAAAATCATCGACATTCAGGCCCTTGGCCAGGGCTGCGCGCACATATTCACGGCCATCGGCCAGCGTGAAGGCCAGCTCCTGCACCAGCGTCGCGCCGGCCTCCTGCATGTGATAGCCAGAGATCGAGATCGAGTTGAAACGCGGCATTTCCTTCGCCGTGTATTCGATGATGTCCGCAACGATCCGCATCGAAGGCTCGGGCGGATAGATATAGGTGTTGCGGACCATGAACTCCTTGAGGATGTCGTTCTGGATGGTCCCGGAAAGCTCGGCCTTCGAACAGCCCTGCTCCTCACCCGCGACGATGAAGGAGGCAAGGATCGGGATGACCGCGCCGTTCATGGTCATCGAAACCGACATGTCCTTCAGCGGAATGCCGTCGAACAGGATCTTCATGTCCTCGACGCTGTCGATCGCCACGCCGGCCTTGCCGACATCACCTTCGACGCGCGGATGGTCGCTGTCATAACCGCGATGGGTGGCAAGGTCGAAGGCGACGGAAAGACCCTTCTGGCCGGCGGCAAGGTTGCGACGGTAAAAAGCGTTGCTCTCCTGCGCCGTGGAAAAACCCGCATATTGGCGGATCGTCCACGGACGGCCGGCATACATGGTGGCGCGCGGCCCGCGCACGAAGGGTTTGATCCCCGGCAGCGTATCGAGATGGTCTATGCCTTCAAGATCTTCCGCCGTGTAGAGCGGCTTGATATCGATGCCTTCAGCGGTGTGCCAGACGAGTTTTTCCGGCGAAGCCTTGAGTTCCTTTGTCGCCAGCGCCTGCCAATCCTCGGGCGCGCTGAACGATGCTTCTGCGGATGTGTTCGTCTTCACCTTGTTATCCGACACCGATGTCCTCCTGCTCTGGTGATTGCATGTCCGCACCTGTTCCGGTGCCATTCTATAGCTAGTGCGCCACCGTGCCGATAGAAGCCATGCCGGCCGTGAATTATACAGCACCAGAGCACGATGACGTGTCTTCGACCCTCAAGATATCCAATGCCGCGAACCTTGCTGAACCGCCGACCAGGCGCACCACAAAAGATCACTCCAACGCAATAAATTGGCATTCATCAAGTATTATTCTGATTTTTAATTAAATAACGCTGCGACAATTTCGCCATACACCGATCACCGTGATGATATCACCGTCAAATCGCGTCGATAAATCACCACATCGATCGCAGTCATCCCGATGTTTTCTATAGATGACGCCATCATACAACGAAAACTGACGGAAATATTTTCCAATATTAGCCGATCCCGATGCGACGTCTTGTACATTGACGATAAAAAACCGCGGACCTAGCCATGTGAATGTCGAATGAGGAGCGACGTCCACATGAATTTTCCGTTCAACATCCACGTCGTTTTGCTGGCCAAAGCCGGCCCCCGTTTGCTCGTCCGGTCGCGCACAACCGACCGGCGCTGATCGGGCGCAAGGCGCGCCCTTGCCTGGGGAGAATGCAATCCGGCGACTGGGAAGGCCGGACACGAGATTTCAAATCGCACTTAAATCGTAATGGAGGAAATACAATGAAAGTAAGTTTGAAGACTATCCGCTCGCTGTTTCTGGCAGCCGGTGCCGCCGGCATTCTGATGAGCTCGACGGCCATGGCGCGCGATTTCCGCTCCGCCGACATTCACCCGAACGACTATCCGACCGTTCAGGGCGCCATGTATATGGGCAAGCTGCTGTCTGAGCGCACCGGCGGCAAGATGGGCGTGAAAGTGTTCCCGAATGGCGCGCTGGGGGATGAACGCGGCACGATCGAACAGTTGCGCATCGGCGGGCTGGACATGCTGCGCATCAGCGCCGCCGTGGTCAACAACATGGTGCCGGAAACCATCGTCATCTCGCTGCCCTTCATCTTCCGCTCCACGGAGCATGAACGCGCCGTACTCGATGGTCCGATCGGCGAGGAAGTGCTGAAGGCACTGGAAAAACAGGGCATGGTCGGCCTTGCCTTCTACGACAGCGGCTCGCGCTCGATGTACACCAAGAAGCCGATCAAGACGCTGGCCGACCTGAAGAACATGAAGATCCGCGTACAGCAGTCCGACATGTTCGTGGCCATGGTGCAGGCGCTTGACGCCAATGCCACGCCGATGCCGATGGGCGAAGTCTATACCGGCCTGAAGACCGGCATCATCGATGCGGCGGAAAACAATTATCCGTCCTACGAGTCCTCGCACCATTTCGAGGCGGCAAAATATTTCACCAGCACAGAACACGCCATGGTGCCGGAACTGCTGCTGTTCTCCAAGCCGATCTGGGACACGCTGTCGGACGAGGATCAGGCGATCATCCGCAAGGCCGCCAAGGATTCGGTCGTCGAGCAGCGCCGCCTGTGGGATGAACGCGAAGCCAAATCGAAGGAGATCGTCGAAAAGGCCGGCAGCATTATCGCCGAGGTCAATGACAAGCAGGAATTCGTCGATGCGATGAAGCCTGTCTACGACCAGTTCGCCAAGACGCCCGAGCTGCAGGATCTCGTCAAGCGGATCCAGGAAACGAAGTAGCTCCTACCCGGAGGCAGCCCCTGAAAAAGACAGGCGCTGCTTCCTCTTCCGAGGAATGTCATGAACGCTCAAATCGAACCGGGCGCGGTGCATCTGCCGCCCATGACCGGATGGCTGACGCGTGTCAACGCGCCGCTTGCCAAAACCGGTATGATACTCGCCATCGCTGGCCTTCTCGTCCTTGTTGCCGTGGTTTTCTACCAAGTGTTCGGCCGTTACGTGCTGAACGACAGCCCGGCATGGACGGAGAACCTTGCCATCGTCCTCATTCTCTACGTCACCATGATCGGTGCCGCCGTCGGCGTGCGTGATGCCGGCCATATCGCGCTGGAATCCCTGACCGTGCTGCTGCCCTATCGCTGGCAGCGCTTCATGGAACTGCTGATCTACGCTGCCGTCTGCCTGTTCGGCGCGGCCATGGCCTATAATGGCTGGCGGCTAGGCTGGTCGGTTGCGCCCTACCTGATGCCCAATCTGCATGTCACCGAAGCCGTGCGTTACATCCCGCTATCGGTCTCCGGCGTGCTGATCCTGATGTTTTCCGTTGAGCATATTTTCGCAATTTTCCGTGGCGCGGAGGTCGTACCGTCATGGCACTAACCATTCTCTGCATTACCTTTGTCGCCTTCCTCGTAATGGGCATACCTGTTGCGTTTGCAATCGGCCTGTCGGCGCTCTGCACCATTCTTTACGAGGGACTGCCGATCGCGGTCGGCTTCCAGCAGATGATGGCGGGCATGAACGTGTTTTCGTTCCTCGCCATCCCCTTTTTCATCTTTTCCGGTGAACTGATGCTGCATGGCGGCGTCGCCGACAAGATCGTCAATGCGGCAAAGGCCATGGTCGGCCATGTGCGTGGCGGGCTCGGCATGTCCAATGTCGTCGCCTGCACCCTGTTCGGCGGTGTCGCCGGCTCCCCCGTCGCCGACGTGTCGGCCATGGGCGCCGTGATGATCCCGATGATGAAGAAGGAAGGTTATGACGCCGACTATGCGGTCAACGTCACCACCCACGCGGCGCTTGTCGGCGCGCTGATGCCGACCAGCCACAACATGATCATCTATGCGCTGGCCGCCAGCGGCAAGGCTTCGATCGGCGCGCTGATTGCCGCCGGCATCATGCCAGCCCTGCTGCTGATGGTCTGCAATCTGGGCGCCGCCTATTATGTTGCGCGCAAACGCGGTTATCCGGCCGGCACGTTTCCGGGCTGGCGCATCGTCGCCCGCTCGCTTGCGGCCGCGGCTCCCGGCATGCTGATCGTAGTGATCATCCTCGCCGGCATCATCTCCGGCATCTTTACCGCCACCGAATCCGCATCGATCGCCGTCATCTATACGCTGCTTTTGACCTTCTTCATCTACCGCACCATGACCTGGAAGGCCTTTCTGGAGGCGGCCGCAAAAACGGTGAAGACGACCGGCATCGTGCTGCTACTGATCGGCGTGTCGACCATGTTCCAGTATCTCATGGGTCTTTACGGCGTGGCCGACATGACCGGTGAACTTCTGGCGCATATTTCCACCAACCCGATCGTCATCTTCCTGATGATCAACATCATCCTCTTTCTGCTCGGCACGTTCATGGACATGGCGAGCACGATCCTGATCTGCACGCCGATCTTCCTGCCGATCGCCATGCAATACGGCATGGACCCGGTCCAGTTCGGTATCGTCATGCTGCTGAACTGCGCGCTCGGCCTCAACACCCCGCCGGTCGGCACCACGCAGTTCATCGGCTGCGCGATTGGCGAAATCTCAGTGGGCGAGGTGATGAAATCGATCCTGCCCTTCTACAGTGCGCTGTTCCTCGCCATGGCATTGGTCACCTATGTGCCGATGTTCTCGATGTGGCTGCCGCGCCTGCTGATGCACTGAGAGAAAAACGCGGAAAAACCACTCAGACGACATCACGCCCGGCATCGAATGCCGGGCGTTTTGTTTGCAATATCGACGGTTGCAAACAGAGGACGGCGGCACCACTGGAATGTCGATGCAGAATTGATTTTTTCTAATTCTGACCAATTTGACAAAACACTAGTCTCATGCGGAACCCAAAGAAAGCATGGTTTTGCTCGTGAGTCCTTGACACCTCCCCTAGTGTCACGCCCACACAAGGAGCCATTTGATGTTTGCCAAGACCATCACCAAAACCGTTTTCGGACTTGCCCTCTCGGTCGCGACGCTCGCCGCCACACAGGCTTCGGCCGATGCCACGCTGGACCGTATCAAGGGTCGCGGCAAGCTGACGGTGGGCGTGATCCTGTCCGGCGCGCCATTCGGCTTCATCGATCCGAAATCGCAGGATCAGAAGGGCTACAATATCGATATCGCCAAGGCGCTGGCCGCCGATCTCGGTGTCGAACTGGAAACCGTGACCGTTACCCCGCCGAACCGCGTGCAGTTCCTGCAGCAGGGCAAGGTCGATGTTCTGATCGCCAACATGCAGTATACGGAAGAGCGCGCCAAGGTTCTGGACCATGTTCCGACGCCTTACGACCGTGCCGGTGGTGCAGCCGTGGTGCGCAAGGATAGCGGTCTGAAGGACTGGGCCGACCTCAAGGGCAAGCCGGTCTGCATTTCGCAGGGCTCCAACTACGCACAGCCGCTCGCCGAAGAATATGGCGCGATCGTAAAGGGTCTGCCGAGCCAGCCGGAATCGCTGCTGGCCCTTCAGGGCGGCAATTGCGTGGCCGCCGTGCATGTCGGCGCAACCGTTGGCCTGCTGCTGGAAGACCGTGCGGACGAATGGAAGGATTACGCCATCCCTTTCCCGACCGAACTGATCCCGTCCGACAGCGTCATCTGGCTGCGCCAGGGCGAAAAGGACACCCAGACCGCGCTCGACGAAGCCGTGAAAAAACTGCATGCTTCCGGCAAGCTGCTTGAGCTGGCAAAGGCCAACCGCCTGCTCAACACCAAATATCTCGAGGAAGAGAACAAGAAGCTTTCCGCCAAATAAGTGGAAAGCAGCGGTAAAGCCATATGCAGGACATGAACCTGACCGGCCTGTTCATCGACATGATGGGCAGGCTCGGCCTCAATTACGAGTTTCTGGCGACGGGATACGAAGCACAGATCTGGCGTGACGGTTTCATCACCACGCTTTATCTCGTTGCGGTCACCATTCCCGTCAGCCTGATTGTCGGCCTGATCTTCGCAGCCTGCCTGACCTCGGGCAGGCTTTGGCTTTCTGCGCCCGTGCGTGCCTTTGTGGAACTGACACGCAACACGCCGACGCTGGTGCAGCTGATGTTCAGCTTCCTCGTCCTCAACACCGTCGTTTCCAACATGCTCGGCGGCGCGCAGAACAATCCGCTTTCGCCATTCTTCTGGGTCGTCGCCGTTGTTGGCCTGCATGTCGCAGCATTGCATGCCGAAGCGATCCGCGGCGGCATCGAAGCCGTTCCCTCCTCGATGATCGAGGCGGCGCGCGGCATGGGGTTCAGCCAGTTCGAAATCCTGCGTTACGTGCAGATCCCGCTGGCGTTCCGGTCATCGCTGCCGGCCATCGTCAACGGCCTCATCAGCCTCGTCAAATCGACCACTGTCGGCAATGCCATTGCGGTCAGCGAAATCACCTATGCCTCGATCATGGTATGGACGCAGCGCGACAATGTGGTGGAGATGATGATCGTGCTTCTCGCCTTTTTCAGCCTGATCAATTTCGTGGTGGCCCGCATCGGCCAATGGGTTGAGCGCAGGCTCGCCATTCCGGGGTATGGGCTATGAGCATGACGGCAACTCAAGCACCCAAAACAACAGCCAAGAGCAGCCGCGTGCTGCGTTCGATCGGCTTCGTGGCGATGCCGCTGCTGGTCGTTATCTGGTCGCTGGTCGATCTGACACTCGGCAAGGAGCTGGTGGAGTGGATCCCCTACCTCGCCTCCGGTTTTTCGATGAACATCCTCATCACCATCTGCGCGGTCACGCTCGGCACCACGGCCGGTGTGCTTCTGGGCCTGATGCAACTGGCGCCCTACTGGTTCGTCCGCCTGCCAGCGCAGATCTACGTACAGATTTTCCGCAATGCGCCGGCGCTGGTGCTGATCTTTGCGACCACCTACATCTTTCCTTTCGAGATAGTGGTCGCCGGCAATTACCTGCCTTTCCCGGACTGGGTGAAGGCGGTGATCGGCCTTGCCATTCTTTCCAGCGCCTATATCGCGGAAATCACCCGCGGTGCGGTTCTCTCCATCCCGACCACGCAATGGGAAGCCACCAAGGGCCTTGGTTTTTCGCGCCTGCAGGCGCTGCGTTACGTGATCCTGCCGCAATGCGTGCGCCGCTCGCTGCCACCCTGGATGAACGTCGCCTCGTCCATGGCCATGGGCACCTCGCTTGCCTCGCTGGTGGGCGTGCATGAACTGATGCATGCCGCAACAGACGCCAGCACCGCCGTACGCCGGCTCGATTTCACCATCATCGCCTATGTCGTGGTGATGGCCGCCTTTTTCACGCTTTGTTACCCGATTGCCCGCCTGACCCGTCGCCTCGAACAGCGCTTCAACGCGGGCTGAAGGATTTTTTGATATGTCTGCATCAACCGACTCCGCGATCGTGAAACTGGAAAACGTTCACCTGTCTTTTGGCCAGACGCAGGTGCTGAAAGGCATCGACCTGACCATCAACAAGGGTGATGCCGTCTCGATCATCGGTCCGTCCGGTTCGGGAAAATCCACCATCCTGCGCTGCATAAACGCGCTGGTGACGCCGCAGAGCGGCAAGATCACCGTTGCCGGCACCCGCGTCGATCAGCTGACGAAAGAAAGCGAACGCATCCAGCTGCGCAAACGCGTCGGCATTGTGTTCCAGCAATACAATCTGTTTCCGCACCTGACCGTTCTCGACAATATCGTGCTGGCACCGACACGCATTCTCGGTGCCGACAAGACGGCGACCGTCAAACTGGCGCGCGAGCTTCTCGAAAAAGTACGCCTCTCCGAAAAGGCCGATGCCTATCCCGGCCAGCTCTCCGGCGGCCAGCAGCAGCGCGTGGCGATTGCCCGCGCGCTTGCCATGAAGCCGGAGCTCGTGCTGTTCGATGAAGTCACCTCGGCGCTCGATCCGGAAACGGTGGGCGAGGTTCTCTGGGTGATCCGCGACCTCATCCGCGACGGCATGACCAGCATTCTCGTGACCCATGAAATGCGCTTTGCCGAAGAGATCAGCGACACGGTCGTCTTCACCGAAAACGGCAAGATCGTCGATTACGGCCCGCCGCAGCAGATCTTTCATTCGACCGACAATCCGCGCATCCGCCAGTTCGTCGGCGGTCTTTCGGGCGGCGGCCGTGGCGCAGTGCGCGACGGCGAGGGTATCTGACCATGGCCAGTGCACCGCTCACCACCGCCTTCGCCAAGGCGATCGTCCATTCCGATCCGACCCGCGATATTGCGGCCATGGATGCGGCCCGTACGGCGATCATCGATTTCCTCGCCTGCACGATTGCCGGAGCCACCGACCGTACGACCGGCGTTCTGGCCAAGGCAGTGGGCGCTGATCTGCCGGGTGAGGCAATCCTTGTTGGCAGCGACAGGAAGACCGATGTGCTGGTGGCGGCCGTGGTCAATGCCTACGCCGGCCATGTGCTGGATTACGACGACGTCCATGCCAGCGTGCGCGGTCATCCGACGACGGTGATCATTCCGGCCCTGCTGGCGCTGGCAGCCGAACGCGAATTTTCCGCCGAAGCTTTTGTCGCCTCCTATGTGGTGGGCCTCGAAGCCATGGCGCGGCTTGGTCTCTCGCTCGGCTCAAAACATTACGAAAACGGTTTTCACGCCACGGCAACGCTTGGCCCGATCGGTGTTGCCGCTGCCATCTGCCATCTAACCGGCGCATCCGTGGAAGAAACCGCGATCGCGCTCGGCATCGCCGCCACACAGGCATCGGGTCTCAGGCTGCAATTCGGCTACGATACAAAACCCTATCACGCCGGCATGGCGGCCCGTTCCGGCCTGCTGGCGGCACGACTGGCGGCGGCCGGTTTTGGTGGCGCACCTGACTTCCTCGACAATCCCGTCGGCTTTCACTCCGCCTATGCGTTTGACGCCGGCAAACCGGAACTGGTGAGTGCAAACTGGGCCGCACCGTGGCAGATCGTATCGCCCGGCCTGACCCTAAAGGCCTATCCCTGCTGCACGGCCAGCCACCCGGTCGCCTCGCTGGGTATCGAGCTTAACGGTGAAGGTCTAAAAGCACACCAGATCGAGACAATCACCTTCACCTATCCGCCCGGTGCCGATGCCGCTCTGGTGGTGACCAAACCGACCAACGGCATCGAAGCCCGCTTTAGCCCGGAATATGTGTTTTCCGCCGCCCTGATCGACGGCGCGCTGCGGCTCGACCATTTTGACGAACGCCCGGTCGAAGAGCGGATCATGACGCTCGCCGCCCGCGCCGGCCGCCGCCATGATAAGGCGGCGCCACGCATGTCGACCGATCCGACCACACGGTTTGTCGTGCTGGACATCACGCTGAAGGACGGCGGCACCATCAACCGGCGCTTCGATGGGCTGCCGGGCGTGACCGATCCGACCGACAAATTCCGTGACGCGACCGCCGCCAATCCGGCCTTCGCCGACATTCCGACCCTTGTCCGCAGCATGAAGACCGAGGCCGATCTTTCCCGGCTTCTCTCCCTGCTGAACCAAAACCCCGTTTGACGAAAGAATTCGCCATGACCGCCAAGAGACAAATCCATCTCGGCCTGTTCCTGCAGGGCGCCGGCCACCACGTTTCCGGCTGGCGTCACCCGAAGGCCGAGGCCGGCAGCGAAAATTTCGATCTTCTGCGCCGCGTCTCGCAGATCGCCGAGCAGGCGAAATTCGACATGGTGTTTCTGGCCGACGGTCTGACCAGCGGCGTCGATGCCCACCCGTCCACCATTGCCCGTTTCGAGCCGCTGACGCTGCTGGCCGCACTCGCGCTGGTGACGGACAAGATCGGCCTCGCCGCGACGTCTTCCACCACCTATGGCGAGCCCTATCACACGGCGCGCGCCTTCTCCTCGATCGACCATCTGAGCCATGGCCGCGCCGCCTGGAACATCGTCACCACCTCCTATGCCCGCACCGCCAACAATTTTTCCAAGTCGCATCCCGAGCATGACGAACGGTATGCCGTGGCGGGAGAATTCGTCGATGTAGTGCGCGGCCTGTGGGACAGCTGGGACGACGACGCCTTCATCAAGAACAAGGAAACGGGCGTTTATGCCGACCCGTCCAAGGTTCACCTGCTCGACCACAAGGGCAAATATTACTCGGTGAAGGGGCCGCTCAACATCCCGCGTTCGCCGCAGGGCCATCCGGTCCTCATCCAAGCCGGTTCTTCCGGTCCCGGTCAGGATCTCGCTGCCCGCACCGCCGATGTGGTGTTCACCGCCCAGCAGAGCCTTGCCGAGGCGCAGGCCTTCTACAAGAGCCTGAAGGGCCGCGTCGAAAAGGCCGGTCGTCACGCCGATGACGTCGCCGTCATGCCTGGCTTCCTGCCGGTGATCGGCCGCACGTCCAAGGAAGCCGCCGACAAGCTGGCCGAACTCGACCAGTGGACAGACCTGAAAAGCGCCATGCCGCTTCTGGAAGAACGCATCGGTCACAGCCTTGCCGATTACGATCCGGATGGCCCGCTGCCGGACCTGCCGATCTCCGACCAGCTGCGCAGCCGCGCCGAACTGCTGACGGCCCTTGCCCGCCGCGAAAACCTGACCATCCGCCAGCTGGCTTTGCGCGTCGCCGCCGGTCGTGGCCACCATATCGTGCTCGGCACGCCGGTGGAGATCGCCGACCGCATGCAGGAATGGTTCGACGGCCGCGCCGCCGACGGTTTCAACGTCATGCCGCCCTTCTTCCCGGAAGGTCTGGAGGACTTTACCCAGCTCGTCGTGCCGATCCTGCAGGAGCGCGGCCTGTTCCGTACCGAATATTCGGGTTCGACCCTGCGCGACCACCTGGGACTTTCGCGTCCGGCTCTGATCAATTGAACCTGATCATTGGGTGCTCCGTTATCTGTCGTACTGGCAGATGGAATCAGTTTGCACCGTACCAACCAGTGAGTCGTTATTCTTGATGGCTCACTGGTTTCGTTCAACTATTTTCCTGATGCGTTTTACGGCTCCCGGATATACATCTTCCGGCAGCTTCATCCTGGAAAGTGGTCGTCGCCAGAGCGCACGACCATTACCATGCCCATGTCGTCATGCGGCGTGCAAATGATCCCGTAGAAACCTTCCTCGATGCAGGTGATATCGACTTCCTGGTTGAGCCTGCGCCTGAACGGAGCGGCGCCTTCCGGGAGGACATCCTTGATCGTCGCTGCATCATATCCCTTCTTCGTTGCAGGGAACTTTACCTTGCCCGGTTTCAGGGAAAAAAGTCCGGCTCGAGATCATGCCTCCGGTCGCGGTGCCATTCAGCATTTTTACTCCAAAGGTCTCGGCATGAGCAGCAATCGGCCGAAGTGTGGACTGCTTTGCAGCATGGCCTGATACTCCATTGAACAATATTGACTTCCGCGATCGGAATGATGGATCAGGCCGGGCTTTGGACACCGTTTTTTCCGAAGCAAGTTCCGGCATTTGGTGGGTTGGATCGATGATGAACGGTTCCGGCTCCAGAGTTCATCCTTTGCAAATGAACTCGCCCATGCGCATGCGCTTTTTCAATGGCGCATGGGCGTCGTACCAAAAGCGCCTGACGATGGTTTCGCCCTGCGACTTGAAAGTTTCGCTTTCAAATATGCAAACGGAATAGCGCTTTATCCGCACCGTTTCGAATGTCAGCGTTGCCTGGCAGTCGGGGACCTGTCTGGCCCGTCTTATCCAACAACCTGCGAGGATCTCGTCATGCCCTTAGCGGTCTATGCTCTGGCGGTGGGCGCTTTTGCCATCTGCACCACCGAATTCGTTATCGTGGGCTTGCTGCTCAATATCAGCAAGGATTTTGCCATTTCCATCTCGGCCTCCGGAATGCTGGTCACTGCCTACGCGATGGGAGTCGTCATCGGTGCGCCATTGCTGACGCCATTCGTGGCAGGCCTGCCCAGAAAGCCGGTTCTGATCGGGCTTATGGGCCTTTACATTGTTGGCAATCTCGCATGTGCGGTCGCGCCGTCCTATGAGCTTCTCATGGTCGCGCGCATCGTTTCCGCCCTCGTCCAGGCATCATTCTTCGGCCTCGGCGCAGTCGTTGCAACGCAGCTGGTTGCTCCCGGAAAACAGGCGAGCGCCGTTGCGGCCATGTTTCTGGGAGCAACGCTTGCCAATGTTTTCGGCGCTCCCGGCGGCACTCTTCTGGGCCAGGCCTTCGGCTGGAGAAGCACGTTCATCGCCTGCTCGGCGATCGGACTTCTGGCCGCCATCGCGATCACGCTGATCGTGCCCAGGGTCAAAACTGAGAAGCCGAAGAACATCGGAGCCGAATTTGCCTCGCTGGCCTCGCCGCGCGTGCTGAAGGCCCTGCTGATCACCATTCTCGGGTTCGGCGGGATATTCACGGCCCTGACCTATATCGCCCCCCTGCTGACACAGGTCACCGGTTTCCCGGAGACAGCCGTCTCCTGGCTGCTTCTGCTGTTCGGCGTCGGCATGGTTGTCGGCAACCCGATCGGCGGGCGCCTGACCGACAAAAGCCTTCGGTTGGGCATCGTCACCACCTTGAGCGCGCTGACCGTCACCCTCGTCGCCATCGGCGCCTTCGCGACCTATCAGATCCCATCCGTCATCCTCGTCTTCCTGTTCGGCGCAGCGATGTTTGCCACCATTCCACCGCTGCAGGTTCAGGCCATGCAGGCGGCAGACGAGGCACCGGTTCTCGGTTCGGCATTCAATATCGCCGCGTTCAATCTGGCGAATGCAGGAGGAGCCTGGCTCGGCGGTTATGCACTCGACCAGGGCGTTGGTCTGGCGGGGCTTCCTGTTCTGGCGGCAATCGTATCGGCCATTGGTCTGGGTTTTGCCATTGTTGCGAAGGCCGGTGCGGCAACGACCACCTCCATCGCCACCCCGGCGGAATAACCGCCCTCACGCAAGCGAAAAGGCACATGCGCCATGTTCAGGTTCAGGTTCAAAAGACGCCGCATCCTTCCCAGTCTCGGTTTATGCGCAACGCTTACGCTGACCACCGGCTTTTGCATCGGCAAAAGCAACAGGGCTATTGCCGATGAAGCAAACGTGGTTCCGGCACATTCCATAAAGAACGTCGTTCTGGTGCATGGAGCCTTTGTCGATGCCTCCATCTGGAGTGACGTCATTCGGCAATTGCAGGCAGCCGGTTACACGCCCTCGGCCGTGCAGTTGCCGATGACATCGCTGAAGGCAGATATCGATGCCACGCAACAGGTCATCGACCGGACAGCCGCTCCCATCCTGCTGGTGGGTTATTCCTATGGCGGCATGCCGGTGACCGAGGTCGGTAGCGATCCGAAAGTCCGTGGCCTGGTTTATGTTGCCGCCATGGCACCGCGGCCCGGCCAATCGATCAATGATCTGTTCGATCGCGGCGCACCGGGCCTGCCCGGTCAGGCAGCCGTCGAGCAAAGCAGTGACGGTTTCTTCTGGCTCACACCCTCCCTTTTTCGCATGGCACTGGCACATGACGCACCGGAAGACAGAACCGCGACCATGTCGGTATCACAGCGACCGATTGCGATTTCCACATTCGGTCAGGCGGTCAGCAAGGCCGCGTGGATGGAGAAGCCGTCATGGTACGCCATCTCTGCCGACGACAAGATCATTCCTGTCGCGCTGGAGCGAAAAATGGCCAAGGACATAAAGGCCGTGACGATCGAATTGAACACAGCGCATGCCTCGCCGCTATCCCAACCGAAAGCCGTGGCGGCGTTCATCAGCCAAGCGGCCAACGCCATCGCGGACTAAAGCCCAGGGCCAGGCCCCGCAGACCCCACATCCCGAATATCCCGAACATCATTGAGAGGTTATCATGGATCTTGGACTTTCCGGACTACAGGCCATCGTGATCGGCGGCAGTGCCGGCATCGGCTCCGCCGTGGTGAAAGCCCTTGCGGCGGAAGGATGTTCCGTAGCGTTTTCGGGCAGAAACGAAGCGCGCATCGCCGATACGGTCGCGGCCGCACGCGAAGTAGCCGCAGACAGTTCGACGGAGGTTGACGGCCACCGGCTGGACATCTCCGACCGTCACGTTCTGGAGGCCTGGTTCGCTTCGTTTTCGCGGATCGATATCGTCGTCACCTGCGTCAGCGCTCTGTCGGCGGACTGGAATGCAGCAATTTCAAGCGACATAAAGGGCACGATCAATGTCATCGAGGTGGCAGAACCCTTCGTTTCCAAATCTCCTTTCGGCGCCATAACCTATGTCGGATCGAAAGCCTCGAGTTTTGCGACGCCGGGCTTTGAAGCATATGGCGCGGCAAAGGCAGCGATGGCGCATTATCTGAAAAGTGTGGCCGTCCGCCTGACCCCGCTCGGTGTGCGGGTCAACGTCGTTTCCCCGGGTGACACCTATGCGGTTGGCGGTTTCTGGGATCACATCAAAAACAATGCACCGGCGGTTTACGATGCCACCATTGCTGCAAATCCGATGAAACGTCTGGCGACGCCCGAGGAGGTTGCCGCGGCGACTGTGTTCCTGTCCAGCCCGGCGTCCAGCTTCGTGTCCGGCGCCAACTGGTATGTCGATGGCGGCGCAACGGCCCATATTCAATTTTGAAAGGCAGGTCATGCGCGCGAGCACCATCACATTCCGGGCGGGAGCCGTCGATTACCTCGCAAACCATTATCCGCATGACGCCTCGGTTCGCATTCTCATGTTTCCGGACTGGGAAGGGTGTCAGACGGCATCCTCGGATCGCCTGGCGCGGCTCTATGCGCAGCATTGCGATGCGGAGGTTGTTGTGACCGACCTCTACGGCGCAGCGCGCCGCCCGGCCGACTATGGCGAAGTCGACTGCTTCATATCCGCCGCTCTTGCCGACCCGTTGCGAACACGATCGATCCTGAAGGCCATCACCACGGCGCTTGAAACGACATGGAAATCCAACGGCCCGCTGATCATTGTCGGGTTCTGCTTTGGCGGTTCACTGGCGTTTGAGGCAGCCCGCGCCGGCATCGAATGCATGGGAGCCGTATCGATCCATGGACAGCCAAACACCAAGGTGCCGTTGACGGGCAGCAGTGCAACGGCTGCATTTCTCATGCTGCAGGGCTCGGAGGACCCTTTCATCAGGATGGATGCGCTGTATGCCTTTATGACCGAGATGCGCAACATGAAGACAGACTGGTCGCTTTACATGCTGGGCAACGCCAAGCACAGTTTTACCCGCGAGGACATCGGTTCGGGCAATATGGCGGTCGGCTACAGCCTCAAGGCGGATAGGGAGGCGGCATTGGCAGTGCAGAGTTTCGCGACACGGCTTTTGCAGAAACAGGGATTTTCGGTGGCTCCACCGGCTATTTTGCAACCTTCCAGTGAGCAAGGCCAAATTCTATGATCGCCTTTTGCTTGGGCGTCGCAAATCTGTCGGGCCGATAGATGAGATGGATCGGTCGCTCCGGCAATCGTTCGTCCGGCAACAACTGAACAAGCCTTCCAGCGGCAAGGTCATCCCTCAGGAGAACCTCGGGCTGAAGCACGATACCTGCGCCTGCGAGGGCCGCCTGGCGGAGGGCTTCACCACTGTTGATACTGAGTTTATCGTAAACCGGAACGTGGAGATCGCCATCCTCTCTCAAAAAACGCCATTGCCGCCCGGAAAGCTTGAGACGGAATCCGACGCAGTCATGGCTGGAAAGCTGCGATGGTGAGGTTGGGGTCCCTCTCTCACGCAGATAATCGGGGGCCGCGGCAATCACCATGCGATAAGGGCCCAACGAGCGCGCAATCAGGCTGGAATCGGGCAGATCTCCGATACGGACGGCGATTTCCACCTCGTCGGCGATAAGATCCATGATGGCATCCGTGAGAAACAGATCGATATTCACCTGAGGAAAAAGACGGCCGAACTTGGCCAGTGATGGCGCCATCACCCGGCTACCGAATGTGGATGGAGCGGTGATGCGTAAAAGACCTTGAGGTTCGGCTTTCATCCGCTGAAGGCTAAGGTGGCTGGCTTCGACGAGATCGATGATCTGCGTGCAATGATCGAAGAAAACATGCCCGGCTTCAGTCAGTCCGAGTTGCCTCGTGGTCCGGTTCAAAAGCTTCGCGCCGACATTTTTTTCGAGGTTTCGAATATGTTGCCCGATCATTTGCGAAGACAGTTCCATCTGGGCGGCAGCGGCCGTCAGGCTTTTTCTCCGCACGACCTCCACAAAGATTTCCATGCTTTTCAATCGATCCATAAAATTCCTCGTGGCGCATGCGGAGATGATGCTTTGAAATGGAGAGGGCGAGGATAGCGGTCGCTTCGATCAGAGGTCGACGGAAATACAAGGGGAGGTTGTTGTCAACATCAGGATAGGTGGAAGATGAAGCTTTCCAGACGCACTGTCGGAATAGAATGGGACAAGCTGCAGTTCTTTGCCGAGGTCGTGAATGCCGGCGGTGTCCGAAGCGCGGCAAAATCATTAGGCCTCAGCGCCGCAACGATCAGCAGAAACCTGCTCGCACTTGAAAAATCCATCGATCGCGAGCTCTTCGTACGGGAGAAATCCGGTATGAGACTTACGGCTTATGGCGAACAGCTGGTAGAAGACTGCCGGACAATCGATGCCATCGTTTCGCAGGTCGAGGCGCGTATGCATACCTGCGCCATGGATCACGAAGTGCGCATTGCCGCAGTTCCCAGCATCGGGCAGGAACTGCTCATCCCGCATCTGGACCTCCTGCGACGGAAATACGCAAATGTCCGCTTTTCGCTGAATACCTCAAGCGACAACTGCGATCTCGATGCCAGAGGCATAGACATTGCCATTCGCGCATCCAGACCGGAACGCGGCGATTACGTCGTCCGCCGGCTCGGCCAGCTCAGCCTCGGATGTTATGCACGCAGCCCTCAGAACGGCGCCATGCCGTCCGGGAAAACCCTTCCTCTCGTGGTGCTCGGCGCAACCAAATTCGATGCCCAGATACGAAACAGCCTCATTCTCGGACTCTATCCCGACAACCCCGTTTCAGATTTCCAGTCGTTGATCAATGCAATGCGTGCAGGGCTCGGGCAGGGATTGATACCGGATTTTGTCGCGCGCAAATACCGGGACCTGTCACCGGTTCCCGACCAGGGTGAGGTTTTCTCGGCCGACATATGGATAATCATCCGCGCCGGATCGTATCGAAGCCGTATCGTCAAGGATATCGCCTCCGAAATCGGACGCCTCGTGTCTCGGCATCTCCGCGGCGCTGAAGACGTGCCCGATCCACGCACAGGATGCCTGTCCTGTCCTTCTCGCGAGCACGCATGAATAGCTTGGGCGAAATACTGCAAGACCGGCATCAGGCAAATGTTTCCACTTTGCCGCGGCCATGTGCCGGCTTCGTCACAAGTTCGATTACGATCAGGGACAGACTGAAACCGGCACCGACACCAAAGAGCAATACCAGACTTCCTGGCGCACTCTCCTCGCTATCGAGATACCGTCCAAGCCCGAGGATCTGATCACTTGGTCCGGTGTGGCCGATGGTCTTTCCAAACGAGGTCAGGAGCCGGCGTCCGAGCGGTGCGAAGGTCGGTTCATAGAGTGTTTCGGAAATAGACTGACCGACAAAAGGAATGACGACCATGTCGTAAGCGTTATACCCTGCCAAACCGACGGCGGCCAGACGGGTCTTCAGCCGCTCGACCGCCGAACCCATCTGATCGAAAAAGGCCGCCTTGCCATAGGCGGATAGAAACCGCTTTTTTCGTGAGCTCACGTCCCAGCGGTTGTCGGGTTGGACAGCAGGGCCGCGATGCATTTCTTCGAGCAGGGGCACACTATCGAAATCCATATAAAGGATTTTTGCGAAGCCGCTTTCCTCACTGAGGCAAACGGCGACGGCCGCATCGCCATAGGCAATTCCCGCATCGGAATTCCAGCGATTGAAACCCGATCCCGAAAAACAGTCCGACGCAACCGAAAGGCCGTTTCCACCGCGAAGCGTCAGCATGGAAGCGTTGGAAAGGATCGCCAGCATAAGGCCGTTGCATCCATGATTGACGGAGAGTGAAATCGCGTCGGCGGCAGCCAATTGCCGCTGGATGAAGGCGGCCGGCTGCCAGAAACCACCGACCCCATTGTCGTGAATGGACGAGTGGGTGATGACCGAAAAAAGGTCGCCGGTCAGTCCGGCGGCGCCGGCTGCCGCCCTGGCAACATCCGATGCCATATCGATCGGTGATCGCGAACTCACCGCGACGGATCGATAACCATCCCTCTCCGCCTGCTCGGGAGAACAGTCACCCTTGGCAATAGCCACGGCAATCTCCTCACGCATGTCGGGGACAAGCGTCGCCAGAGACCGAATGTAGAGGCTCCCTCCTATCGCTCGAAATGGTATCGGCTGGAGCGATATCGCATTGGATGACGGATCATCATCGTTATCGACTGGTGATGGCACGTTACTGATATTGGCGCGGCTCATGTGGCTGCTCCGATCTTGCCAGCGCATGGGGCGGAAGAAATGCAGGGGACTGATCGTCCAGCGAGGCAAGGACATATCCATCAGGCCGGCACAGGATGCCGCCGGTAAAACCAGACACGCGTCGTCCATCCTGCCATGGACGCTGAAGTCGATGCACCGATATGCGGTGCAGCTCCTGCTGCAGGCGGCGCTCGATTTTCGACGTTGCTGCATCGTCTCCGGACAGGAAAAGGTTGAGCCTGTCTCTGCCCATCTCGGACATGGCGGACGATCCGCCCCGCAAGGTGACATTCGGCAATCTTTGCCCGGCACGCGGGCCAGGCTGCACGGCCCCGCCGTCGCTCCCCTCGGCGAAATCGGGATAACCACCGGCGATCTGGGCCATCGAGGCAATCAGCCCGACCGGTTGATGAAATTTCAGAGCGAGCGGCGCAAGAAGGTCGAACATCAGCCTGTTGCCGAGCGAACGCGACATGACTTTTGTCATGGCCTGATCCGTGGCGGTAACGATCGCCTGGGCAAACGTTCTGCGCTCGGTTTCATAAGTATCGAGAAGACTGTCATCCGCCCCGCCTGCCAGCACCAGTGCAAGTTTCCAGCACAGGTTCACCGCATCATGCATGCCCGTGTTCATGCCCTGCCCGCCAGCAGGGGAATGAACATGGGCAGCATCACCGACCAGGAAAATCCTGCCGACACGAAAGCGGGCGGCCACTCTTTTATGCATCTTGTATGAGAGCAACCGGCTGGGATTTTGCATCTCTATGCCCGAAAACAACCCGTTTTCCTTGAGAAATTCGCTGAATCTCTCGAATGAAATGGATTCTGCCCTTGCTTCCTGCTGGCCGGCACCGGCCGCGAAGTTCGGTCCCACGATCCGGTAATTGCCATTGGGTTGCGGAATGACGGCAACGGTCGATCGAGCACCGAAATAGACATGGGTCGCATCACGGCGGATGGCGTTGGATGGGATCTCGACCTCGCTGAGGAGAAAATCGGCAGGATATGTTGCCCCTTCGAAGTTGACATCCGACAGCCGGCGGACGGTACTCGACGCACCATCGGCACCGATGACGAAAGCATAGGCCTTCTTGCGCTCGCCCCCTTCTGTCTCCATGCCGACGATGACGTGATCTTCACGCTGCTCGATGGAGAGCAGGCTCGTGCCCCATTGTACATCGACCTCACGCTCAAGCAGATGATCCGTCAGGATGCGTTCGGTCTGGGACTGCGGCAGGATCAGGTAGAATGGATAATCGGTCTGCCCGCGCAAACGCTCGAAATCCAGAGAAAAGAGCTGCCTGTTGAACCTGTGGAATGCCATGTATCGGGTCGCTAGACCCTGATCCACGAATGAACGGTCAATGCCCAGCATCGCCATGAATTCCAGCGTGCGGGCGTGAACGCCAAGGGCCCGTGAATCATCGATCGGCCCTTGGCGGCGCTCGATGATGTCGAACGCGACGCCCTGGCGGGACAAAAATGCTGCGGCCGTCAGGCCGACAGGTCCGGCTCCGACGATCAGAACCTCAGCATGCGGGTGAGATGACAAGCGATCCTTGTTGGCAGACATGATCTGAAATCTCCCTTAGACAACATAGGCCGGCTGGTTGGGTTCGATCATCGTCCATCCTCTGCTGATCGCGATCTGTTCCAGTTCCAGATCACCTCTGACGACGACGGGATGCTGGGCCAGTTCCAGGAAAGGCAGATCACTGATGTGGTCGCCCACGGCGACCGATCCCCGAAAATTCAGGCCGTGTTCCTCGACATATTGGCGCAGCGCCTCACGCTTGCCTGAGCCGATTGTCTGAATTCCCTTAAGCTCACCCGTCGTGACGCCCTTCTCTTCAGCCAACCTGTTTGCGACGATGGCACCTCCGCCCAGATGATCGACGATCGGCTCGAGGATGAAGTCCGCCGAGCCCGACAGAAACACGATCCCCGCTCCGCGTTCTCGGTGCTCGCGCAACAGGGCGCATGTTTCGGGAATGAACAGGTCAGGGTGAGACGCGACTTCCTCGGCAAACCATTCTTGCGCCAGAAGCCGCAGCCGGTTGATGCCGCGGTGCCTGAAAAGCCTGTAGAACTCACGGTTTACATCCTCTCTGCTGGCGCGCGAACGAAGCGCCTCCAGTTTGTTTCGTACGGCCCCGTACAGAGCGACACCGTGCGGCATGCCGTGTTCGCTGATCAGAACAAAGCGAAGAAAAGAAAACATCGATTTGACGGAAACAAGCGTCTCATCGACGTCGAAGACAGCGAGATAGGGTGTGCTTTCATCTAGGCCTCCCATGCGTTTGAAGGCCTCATCACTGCGGAAAAGCTGATCCATAAAAATGTCTCCGGAAGAACGCACGCGTTACTCGGCGGCGATTGCGGGGCTCTTGGACGCAGAAAACAGCGGTCCGCTGGCGGAAAGCGTTCGCATGACGGCCTGCCCGGCTTTCTCCATCTCCTTGGAGGAGATCACCGCTGCGGGAAAAGCTGTGAAGCTGATGTCGAATTCGGCGCACACTTCTTCGGCCTGGAGAATCCGAACGGTGATATCGAACGCGTGCCGGCCGCCTTTTTCGTGATACGACAGAACTTCATAGTCGATCACCGTGTGAAGAGGAAAGACGAAGGACAGAAACCGGGAGTTGATGCCTTTTATGACGAAATAATAGTCATCCTCGGCATCTCGCAGATAATATTCTTCCGTGACGGCGAGAAAGCTCTGGCGGGCTGCTTCGATCAGAACCATTCCCTGGATATGGCAGCCAGTCATATGATCGAGAAACATCTCGCCGCTTCGATCAAGAACCATTTCAAGTGCAAAACGGGTATCCGTCAACTGGACGGGATAGCTGACAAGGATATTCTCGCAGTTGTTCTTGTGCGCCTGCCGCTTGACTGCACGCGGATAGCGACGTGTCGGCACGGCCCGGAAACTGCGGCCCTCAGGATCCTTTTCGCGCACGGCGGCTGCGATGTTTGAGAAATCAGCCCCCTGTTCGATAATCAGATCAACCGGGTGGTGCGGCAAAGGCAGCGACACAATTTTTTCAACGATCGATGACTCTGGTCGCACTATCTCGGAATTCGCAGCACAGAAGCCACTAAAACGATCACCGACGACAATGTATTGATTGCTCCACATGTGCACGTTCCCCTGAAAAGCTTTTGGCATTCGTCAAAAGAGAGCACTGCGGATAAAATAACAACCATAAATTGCGAAACACCCGTTTCTCGAGAGGCCGAAACAGCCGGTTGACTTTCGCAGGAAAGTGAAGGGCCCAGCGATGTCTCAACCTCCTGCAAGGGAAGACACCCAGTTCGAGCAAGGGTACCGTCAGATCGGCGTCCCCAGGGAAATAAACCTGAGCGGCCTGTCGGGGACGTCGACAACGCCTCCGCTATCGTCGGTGATCATACGCCCCGATGCGGATGCAAAGGACAAAAACAACAGGCTCATGGCCAGCGCCCCGCCCGCGAGGATTGCCGCAAATATCGGTTTACCGACGTTGACACGATGGCTGAGCCGCCACCGGGATGCGGTTATGGCTGCTCTCGGGTTCGTGACATCGATGGGGATATGGTGGCTGAACCGAAAAAGCCTCTCCACTTTTCCGAAGCAAGTCCAGTGGCGCATAAGAGGCTCCGCTGTCCTAGACATGGAGCCTCTCAAATTTCTACCGCTACGCCTTAAACAGCGACTTATGCGTCGAAGGTTGACTCCGATGGTATTGCGGCGCCGCCGATACCTCTCCACCGAGCGCAGCGGCTGCATGCCAAGGCCAGCGTGGATCATAAAGGATCGTGCGGGCCAGGCCAACCAGATCGGCGTCGCCTGTCGCCACGATTGCCTCTGCCTGAGCTGGTTCCGTGATCAATCCAACAGCAACAACCGGCATCTTGACCGCAGCCTTCACCGCCCGCGCGAATGGCACCTGATAACTGGGAGCAACCGGAATGTTCTGACCGACGTGCAGGCCGCCGGTCGATACGTTGATCGCATCGCAACCACGAAGCTCCAAAGCCTTGGCGAACTCGATCGTCTGCTCGATATCCCAGCCGCCATCATACCAGTCGGTGGCGGAAACACGAACCGTGACGGCCTTGTCGGCAGGGAACGCTGCCCGCACTGCATCGAATACTTCGAGCGGGAAGCGCATCCGATTTTCAAGGCTTCCGCCGTACTCGTCGCTCCGCTGATTTGTAAGCGGTGACAGGAAGGAATGCAGAAGATAGCCGTGTGCAGCATGAATTTGTACAGCATCTATCCCGATACGGGCCGCGCGAACCGCCGCCTCCGCGAAGGCATCGCGGATTTCTGCCATGCGCTCGCGGGTCAATTCGGTCGGCACCGTCTCCGTCGATCTGAACGGAACGGATGATGGCGCTTCGGTCTGCCATCCATCCTTGTGATCGACCGGGAGCTGCGCGCCGCCACGCCACGGCAGATCCGACGATGCCTTGCGACCGGCATGAGCCAGCTGAATTGCTATCGGAATGTTCGACCACCTGCGGATGCTCTCCAGCGTCCGGCGCATCGCTGCCTCAGTCGCATCGTTATACAGGCCGACATCCGCGAAGCTGATACGACCCTCGGGAACGACCGCGGTCGCCTCGATCGTCAGCAGGCCTGCGCCGGACAAGGCTAATTGCCCCAGATGGATAAGATGCCAGTCCGTCATGCATCCGTCGACGGCGGAATAGGTGCACATCGGAGCGATGGTGATACGGTTATCAAGGTCGAGATTGCGGATTTTGAATGGCGTGAATAGCTGAGGCTGAGGCATTTGACTCACTCTTGGCATGAAGGGCCTGACGTCATATCGAGACGACCCGACGGGAGGTCTGCAATGACGCGAGATATCAACCGAAACCAGCAATCTCGGGCCGAGAAAGTGGTATGGTCTAATCCATACCTATCTGGCACGAAGGTACGCGTCAAGCCGTACCTTGCGCTTGCACTTGATTGCGGGCACCGGTAAAATATCCCCATGCCAGAGCTGCTTCCCCAACCCAACCGGGCCGAGATCGACCTCAGTGTGGTTTTCTCCACACTATCTGATCCGCTCCGCCGCACCGCAATTGCCATTCTGGCAACGCTTCCTGATTGCACGGAGCGCAACTGCGTTTCCTTCGGTTTTCCGGTGGCAAAGGCTTCCTTGACCCACCATTTCAAGGTCCTTCGCGAGGCAGGCCTTATCAGCCAGATCGACTACGGAAACCGACGTGCGTCTTCGCTGCGCAAGGAAGACATTGAGGCTCGATTTCCCGGCCTTCTTGCAATGCTTGTGGAGGAGCTGGAACGAAACGGTGGGGCCGCAATGGCTGTGGCGTCATCTGGACGGCGCTGAAGGAGATCATTGTCCAGGTCATGGCGCAGAATGATCCGGCCGTGAATGACTTTCACCGCCTTAACGGCCTGATCAAAACGGATACTCTACGGACAGACAGCCCAGTATCCCCGGCTCTTGAATTGGCGCCGGGGAAAGGCCGAGTTGCAGATCAGTGGAAAACTGACGTCAGAATTTAGCCGTCATGTTAAGGTGAAAAGTGCGGCCGGGAGATGGCATAAGGCCGAGGGTCAGCGCATCCATGTAATAGACATCCGTAACGTTATCGATGGCGACGTCGATGTTCACACTGTCGTTCACCTTGTAGCTCGCGAACAGGTCGAGCAAGGTGTACTTCTCCCAGTTAACGACGGTCGTGAAGCCGCCGGTCTCAGCGGTCGTCATGCTTCCACGACTGCCAACATAGGTAAGACGTCCACCTGCCTCCAGCGCATCGTCCAGCATGCGAACGCCGGCTGTCAGCGTTGCACTTTTGCGAGGTGGGAGATGCATCTGGGCGTATCCGTTCGGGATGCCTGACGGAAGGCAAGTCAATCCCGCTCTTTGCTCTGTGCAGAATTCGGTTTTGTCGTAGATCGTGCCACCCAGATCGAAATAGCCCCAGCCGACATCATAGCCGACCGACGCCTCGAACCCGCGAAACAAAGCCCGATCGATATTGCGGACCGACACGTTGGGATAGTTCGTGCGCGACAGGTAATCCTTGACGTCATTGTTGAAATAGGACGCCTTGAACCGCAGCTTATCGCCAGGAAGCATCAGGTCTTCCTGAAGGAGATTGATCCCGATTTCCTTGTTGCGAGAGCGTTCCGGTCGCACCCCGACCAGCGGGCTGGTATCGAACGAAAACCCGGTGGTTGATTCAAACAGGCTGGGAGAGCGGATCGCCTCTGCATATTTCGTGTAGAACTGCACGCCATCCCATGGTTCGATCGTGGCGCTGATCATCGGCGCCCAACCACTGTTCATCTCCTCATTGTGCAAGGTCGAGCCGTAGTTGGAGTTGTTGTCGTAGGAATGCGTCCATGTATAGCGTAAAGCTCCGTCGAATTTCAGCCAGTCGAGGGGCTTCCATTCCGCCGCGGTGAACGCGCTGGCTTCCTTGCGCCAGCCGTCACGTGAGGCCAGGAGGTCATTGGAATCGATATTGACCCTGCCGGATGGCGGCTCGATCGTTTCATAGACAAAGGAACCGCCGAACGAGATCCCCAGATCGCCCCATGCCGTGGTCAGTTCTGATGTGTTGACGATGTCGGTGCCATAACGCTTGGCAATATCCCAGTAGGCCTGGGGTATGTCCATGGTCACACCATTGCCGAAGCTGAATGCATAAGGCGTGAGGATATGGGTATCCGTATCCGTCATCCATATATTGGCTTTGAGGTCGATCCAGTCGTTCTCCTCCGGGTTCCATTTGTACCCGGCGCGGTAAGTATCGACAGACACTTCGCTGAGCGGGGCCTGGGTTGCCCCATCGAAGCGCAGGATGACCGAGGGCATCATCTCGCCGAACATGCTATGGTAGCGCATGTAGCTGAGATCGAAAATGTGGCCTCCATCGAGTTCCAGCTTGGATTTCAGGAGATAGGAGGTGTTGTCCTGCGAGGTATTCAGCACCTCTTCCCCGGCGCGATACCGGTTGAGACCATTGAGAGAGAACACCGTGTAATCGGTGATCTGTTCAGGCCTGCCGGGACGGCCCGGCCGAATGATCCTGTCAGATGTCTGCGTCAGCTCCGGTGCCCGCCCACGTGTACCGGCATAATAATTGCCGTTCTTGCGTTTTGCATAGGCCGCCACAACCTCGAGCATGTCGTTGCGCGCAGCAAATGCTACGCTGCCGGAACCGGACTTCGGCGCAAGAAAAGCAGGGCGATCCATACCGCTGGCGCTGCCGGATAGCAGGTTGTCGGGTATGGGCTCGATCGTGCATGCCCAATTGCAACCGCTTATGAAACGCGATTTGGACATCGGCGCATAGCCGCCCGGTGTGCCAACAGCAGGCGGCGATGACATATTGCCCATCATGCCGCCTCTCACCCGCACACCCCAGTTTTTATCGTCCTTGATGATGTCGCCGGCGTTGATCGTTTCCATACGAACCAACCCGCCGGTTGCTCCGACACCGTAAACACTCGCGGATGGTCCCTTCTCGATGACCGCGCCGCCGATCATATCTGGGTCGACGTAATTGCGAGACGCCACGCCGGAATAACCACGGTAGACGGTATTCTGTTGCACCGTGCCATCGATGACGACAGGCACACGGCCAAATCCCTGCATGCCGCGGACGTTCACATCCACGGCGCCGCTGTTGCGGTTGTCTCCGGTCAGAACGCCCGGCGTACCCTTGATGAAATCGCCGGCAGACGAACCGCGAAAACGCTGCACCTTCTGTTCATCCAGAAATGCACTGCTGCCGGGTGTCCGATAATTGGCGTCCTCGTCCGCCAGGCCACCCAGCGTGGCAATGCGGTTTTTGGCAGTCGTGACCGAGATTGTGTCGAGCAGGGTCGAACCATCTGCAGCAACGCCACCATTGGCGGCCGTAGGATCAATAATCGTCACGGTGTTTGGCTCGGTGAACCGGTAAACCAGCCCGGTTCCGTCAAGCAACCTGTCCAGTGCCTGCTGCGGTGTGAACTGTCCTGAAATACCATTCGTTCTTTTGCCGCGAACGAGATCGGCCGGATACAGAATTTGCAATCCTGCGCTATCACCTAATCTCGATATTGCAGTGCCCAGAACTCCCGCCGGGATTCTGTGAACGATGGCCTGTTGTCCAACATCTTGCGCCTGAGCCGCGGGGATGGCGACTGTTGTCAAGAGTATGAGCCCGAGACTACCCAGACCCAACCTCAACCGATTAGGCTTTTGCGACTTGTTTTTCATTGCCCCGTCAAACTCCTGCTTGCCCATCGCGACCGTGCTTTTCGGTCACTCTTGACAAAGACGGATTTCGATACGGAGCAACTCACCCACAAAGTTGAAAATATTTGTCATGATTTGTTCAGGACACCCGCCTCGATCGCAGGATCACGCAGGGCGTAGCAAAA
Organism: Neorhizobium sp. JUb45; assembly: GCF_004343585.1. Lineage (GTDB taxonomy): Bacteria > Pseudomonadota > Alphaproteobacteria > Rhizobiales > Rhizobiaceae > Neorhizobium. The sequence goes on from NZ_SLYW01000003.1 coordinate 566,377, forward strand.
TCAGATAGGGCGTCAGCGCCAATGTTTTCACCGGCAGGGTTTGCGTAATGGCTTCCAGCACACGGTCTGGCCGGGTCACGTCAAATATGCCGCTGACACGCAGAGTTTGCAGGTCGCTACCCACCACTCTGATGATACCCCGGCGATAGCGGTTCAAGTCGCTGACCACCTGACCCAGAGGGACATCTTCGAAGATCAGTTTTCCGCGCTGCCACGCGATTTCCGTTTCGCTATCGACAGTCGTCACGGCTCCCAGACCAGCATGGTCGTAGCTAATTTTTTCTCCGGCATTGAGGATCGCCGAACTGGCGCCGGGATATGATACCGATACCCGGCTTTCCATAACGATCACAGTGATCGTGTCCGCGCTGCTGTGAACCACGAACTCGGTGCCGAGTGCGGTCGCGTGACCATTCCTCGCGATGACCGAAAACGGTCTGCCTGCGTCTTTGGCAACCTTGAAAAAGGCGCGACCTCTCAAAAGGTGCAGATTGCGCGCTGTGTTGGAAAAATCCACACCAATTGCGGTATCGGCATCCATGTCGATGACAGAGCCGTCATCGAGCGTAATGCTCCTGCGCTCGGCAACGGATGTCGCGTAATCGCTGGTGAGAATATCAGGCAATCCGTGAACAGTCGCAAAACCTGCGGCGAGCGCGGCTGCGGCCCCGCCTGCCAGAAACGATCTGCGTCCAACAACAACGCGACCTTGTCGTCGGGCGATGGACAACCGCTTCCTTGGATCCGCAATGTCATCCATGTCGGTCCACATCGCAGAAAGCTTCAGATATTGCCGCGCATTCTCGTGACAGACCGACATCCAGGCTTCGTGAGCCTGATAATCTTCTGCACTGACATCGTCCGATCGCAGCCGCGCGAACCAGGCAGCGGCCTCTTCCATTGATGCCCTGCGGCCAGTGTCGTTCGGTTGTGCCATGATGGTTACCATCTTTTTGGATGTGTCGGGCACGCAATACTGCCGTTCATTGAGAGCACGCTCTGTATTGAGACGTTTCCGGGCGTCGTCTGCCTCACCCTCGTCGACATTTTTTCCATATTGCTAATCCAACAGCCCATCGAGGCGATCACGACAACGGACCAGCGCCTTCATCATCAGCTTTTCGACGGCGCTTTTGCTAATTCCAAGCTGTATCGCGATATCGCCGTAACTCATTCCATCGAATTTGTGCATGATAAATACCTGACGTTGCCGATCAGGCAGCTCGCGGACAGCTTTCTCAAGTATCAGCATACGCTGGCGGTAGTCCGCTTCATGTTCCGGCGAAGGGCGATCCTCTGTCACATCGGGCATGACGTCGCCGGACATGTACCGTTCTCGCGCCGCGGCACTACGAACACGATCTTTCGCCAGATTATCCGCAAGGCGATAGAGATAGGAACGGGGATTACCGATTACCGCATCGGCCGGAATTTTCTGGAGTTTCAGGTATGTATCCTGAAGAATGTCATCGACATCAGAACTGCGTCCGAACCGTCGTGCCAGATGCCTGGCGAGATCACTGTAGCCGGTCAGAAGTATATGCAGGATAATTTTTTTGTTGCTGTCCGTCATGCCGGCTGAGTCATTTGTCACGAAGCCGTCAAACCTCAGATCGGATCGTCATTCTGGAGGCGGCAACAAGAGCTGGAATGACCACAAACAAGAAAACAATGCAATATATATGATTGAATTAGTCATGTTTTTTGACGCCAAAGAAGCAGCTTCATTGGCCATCAAGCGCAAATAGTGTCGATCGGCCCTTTGATTGCGGGCTTGGTCAAGTCTGCTTTGTCTGTGCCGGGATCATGGTCCTTTTCGAGATCATGGCCTTGCTCTGAGCCAGTCCCTCACCTCGCCCGAAACGGCATCAACATCGATCCAGAGGAAGCGGTTTCCCGCTTTCTGCCGCGCCCAATCATATTGCCTCATCCAGAAGTGCGACTGTGCCCAGCCCCAATTACGGTCGGGGCGAAAGCCTGTGGAGATCTACAAAAGCCTGCGCCTTGATTGCGTCTGCCTTCGTAGGGAACAGACGTTCTAAACATCGATAATTCAAGATCGGCTCCAAGCCCTGCGGCCTGACGGCAATTCATCATCTTGCAGAATTATCCAGTCGTGCACGCAGGGTTGCGTTTTCGGTTTCCAGTTGCAGCAAACGTTCACGAAGAGGAGTGACCGCCTGCTCAATCTGCTGTTCGGTGTAGCGCGGGGTGATGTGCTGCGGGCAATTCCAATCGAATGCCTCCAGGCGAAGTTTGAAGACCCGCTCCGCCCTTCCCTTGTAAGTCGGGTCGGAGACCAGCTCCGTGAGTTCCGGCTCGGCATCGAGCGACAGTCGCTCCACATGCGCATAGATTTTAAGCCGCGCACGCCTGGCATAATCCATCAGGAACAGACAGGCGCGATCGTTCACGGCAAGATTGCCGGCACTGATATACTGGCGATTGCCGCGATAATCCGCGAACGCCATCGTTCTTTCATCGACCACCTTGAGGAAACCGGCCTTGCCCCCACGGTGCTGCACATATGGCCAACCCGTTTCAGAGACCGACGCCATGTAAAAACTGTCGCGTGAGGCGATGAACGCGATCTCATTCTCACTGAGCGTGTCTGAAGGACGGTCGTGATCACCCAGCCATATCTGCTCCACGCTCATGTCCGCCTGAGCGGCCCGCACGCTCGGGGTCACAGCAACCTCAAGGAAATGATAGGGCATGCGCAGTCTCCGTGATGCTGCGGACCCGCATGGCTTCCTGGCGATGCGGGTCCGGCTTAATGTTGCCGCTAGATTTCAATCTCCGGCAAGTCCGGCTTTCAGAATTGTATCAGTCTTGCAACGCCCAGTCTGCGGTCTGCCAACGCAGTTCGCCACGATCGGCGACCACGCGGCCAAGGCCGGGAAATGGCATGTGCGTGGCGGCGATAAGCGCCCCTTCCGATGCGGCACGCGGAAAGAAGCGGTCGCGCATGGCCTGGGCCGCGGCACGGTCCTGCTCGAACAGGAAAAATACATCGGTCGCCACCGGATGCACGACCGGAAAGATCATGTCCGAAACCATGATCAGGCTCTTTCTGCCGTCTTCGATCCGCACGCCGATATGGCCGGGTGTATGGCCCGTCAGGTCCACGATCGAAACGCCCGGCGAAATCTCGCGCTCTCCGTCTATCGCCTGGAGCCTCGGATACAGCCTCGCGACCTCCTCCGCCATCTTGAAGCTGGGCTGCAGAAAATCAGGCGCACCGTTGCGTTTTGCCGGATCGGTCCAATGGGTGACATCGCGGCGATCGATATAGATCTCTGCTCCGGGATAATTGTTCTTGCCTCCCAGAACCAACCCACCCATGTGATCCTGATGCATATGCGTCACGATGACCGCATCGATCTGATCGGGCGTCAATCCAAGTGCGGCGAGTGCCTGCGGCAGGTGCCCGGTCTCCCCGATCGAACCCGCAGCACCGGCATCGATGAGGATGCGGCGCTGGCCATCCTCGACCAGATACTGGTTGAAGAGGAACCGAACCCCGCTCGGCCGGGCGGTAAACTGTGCTTTCGCAGCCTTCTCGACCTCGGGCGCGGAACGTCCCGGAAAATAGTCGTATGGCATATCCGCATGACCGTCCGTCAACGCGGTCACGGTGAACCGGCCGATGCGGATCTGCGCAAACGGGGTTACCGCAACAGGCGTGCCGGCAGCAACCTGCTTTGCTGCCTGGGCGGGCGAACTGCCCAGCAGGCTTCCACCGATAAGGCTACCGCCGACAAGGCCGAGAGGCAGGGCGCTGGTAAAGGCGCGGCGTGAAAGTTGAGACATGACGTCTTCCTCCTGATCCGTTGATCGATATTGTCAGCTTTGCGCTGTTACGGTTTCGGCTGCGGTTCTGATGATCGCGCAGACATCGTGCGGCGGCGTCAGCATCACCGCGTGGCTGCTTCGCGTCAGGCATGGCAAAAAGCACGCATGGTGTGCGCTGATCGCCCCGTATCCGTCGGCGTCCAAGCACTGCTTTCACGGTATGAGTAGGTCGGTGGATGCCCGCTCGCAATTGCGATCTAGGTCATACGCAGCTAGACGGAGGCACTGCAAAAATAGACTTTCGTCTATCAATCTTGCCTAACGCCTCGACGAGAAAACGCGTAGTTTTCAGCCCGTGCCGGCGACGCGAAGCACTGGGGAATGGACTTGGAAAAGCAGCAGGACTTCGACGCGATCATCGACCTCATACCGGCAATGGCATGGTCTACGACGTCTGATGGAATGCTCGACTTCGCCAATCAGCACTTTCTTGAATATATCGGCATGTCGCTTGCCGACATTGCGGGCGAAAATTTCTACCGGCTCTTTCACCCCGATGACGTAGATCACCTGGGCTCGCAGTGGCGGAGCATCATGATTTCGAAGACGGGAAGAGAAGTCGAAGGGCGGATAAGACGCGCCGATGGAGACTATCGCTGGTGCAGTCTCCGGCAGAAGCCCAAGCTCGACCATGACGGAAATGTCGCCAGGTGGTATGGTGTCGTCCTTGATATTGAAGATCGAAAACAGGCCGAAAATGCTCTGAAAGAGACAAAATCGGCACTGGCGGCCAGTGAAGAAAACCTAAGACTCATCATCAATTCGCTTCCTGTTCTCGTATGGTCGGCGCGCCCTGACGGCAGTGCCGATTTCGTCAACAAAAGCTGGCTGGATTACGCTGGACTGCCGGCTGAACGGATCCTCGATTGGGGATTTCTCGATCTTTATCACCCCGATGATATTCCCGGGATGGTGGAAATCTGGAAGCGTGATCTCGCGCATTCGGATCATACGCAGCTGAAAGGCCGAATTCGAGGACGGGACGGACAATACCGCTGGTTCTATTTTTCCGGCCGGAAGCTGACGGATGCCAACGGCGTCGTCCGCTGGTTCGGCGTCAATATCGACATCGAGAACCTCCAGTTTGCGGAAAATGCCCTCAGGGAAAGTGAGACAGCGCTCAGGGAGAGCGAACATAAGCTCAACCTCATCATCAATACTATCCCTGCCATGGCGTGGTCATGTACGTCGGATGGGCAGCTTGAGTATTGGAACAAGAACCTTATCGATTTCGTCGGCCTGCCTTTTGAGGAAATCGTCGGCTTTGGTTTTTATCGCATGTTCCATCCTGATGACGTCGAACGTATGCGAACAAGTTGGGAGGACGTGGTCGCCACCAGGCAACCCAACCCGGTAGACGCCCGCATCAGGCGGTTCGACGGTGAGTACAGGTGGTTTAATCTTCGGCAAAGTCCTTTGCTGGATGCGCAGGGCAATGTTGTCCGCTGGTATGGCATTGTGGTCGACATCGAAGACCGCAAGCGCGCCGAGGAATCCTTGCGGCAAAGCCAAAGCCACCTCGCGCAGGTCACCCGTGTTACGACGATCGGCGAACTCGCGGTTTCGATTGCGCACGAGATCAATCAGCCACTCATGGCAGCCGTAACCAATGCTGGAACATGCCTCCGCTGGCTGCAAGATGGACACACGGATCTTGAACAGGCCCGTTTGGCAGCGGAGCGGGTCGTGACGGATGGGCATCGTGCCGGCGAGATCGTCACCAGCATACGTGCGATGGCCCAAAAGTCTCCTGCGCGGATGGAGAAAACCGATTTCAAGAAAGCGCTCGGCGACGTGCTTTTTCTTTTGCGGGAAGAGTTGCAATCGCGAGGCCTGCAGGTCGCTCTGGATCTGACTCCGGAACCTGTCGATATTCTCGGTGATCGCACCCAGCTTCAGCAGGTCCTTCTCAATCTGATCATGAACGGCGCCGAGGCAACACCGCAAGGTTCAGAAGCCGTCATCAGGGTCGCGTGCAGGCGTGGCAATGAAGGCGAAGTCGAGGTTCGCGTTTCCGACACCGGCAAAGGGATACCGCCCGAACAGCTCGACCGCGTGTTCGAGCCGTTCTTCACCACGAAATCCGATGGGATAGGAATGGGGCTGTCGATCTGCCGTTCCATCGTCGAAGCACACGGAGGGCGCATCTGGGCGACAGCCAATCATCCGCACGGAAGCTCATTCCTGTTCACGCTATCCCGCTTCAAGGAGACGGCCGTTGATCGATGACAAGAAGAACAGGCGGCCAACGGTCATCATCATCGATGACGATCAAAGCGTCCGCGAAGCCCTTAAAGGACTGTTCGAGTCAGTGGGCCTGAGCGTCGAGACACACGGTTCCGTAAAAGATTTCATGGAAGCAGACGATCCCGAAAAGGCCGGATGTATCGTTCTCGACATACGCCTTCCCGGCCAAAGCGGGCTTGAGTTTCAAGAGGCGTTGGCGAAGAGCAATCTTCCGCGGTCCGTCGTGCTCATCAGCGCCCATGTCGACGTGCCAATGGCGGTGAGGGCAATGAAGGCCGGCGCAATAGATGTCCTGACCAAGCCGGTTCGCGAGCAAGATCTGCTGGAAGCCGTCAACCGGGCGATTGCCAATGACGCCTTTCGCCGAGAGGAAAGAACGGCGAAAGCGGTCATCCAATCGAGATACATGACGCTGACGGAGCGTGAGCGTCAAATAATGGCATTGGTGATCGCCGGCAAACTGAACAAGCAGATCGCCGCAGAGCTGATGCTGGCGGAGCCAACAGTGAAGCTGCACAGGGGTCACATGATGGGGAAGATGAAGGCAAAATCGGTCGCCCATCTGGTCAAAATGGCTGATGGCTTATTGTAGGCACGCCCCCTGATCAAAACACCGGTCGTGCTGCCGACGAAGAGAGCGGAACCGAACCTCTAACCCAAGATTTGGTTCAAGCCACGGTCACACCGCGGCAAGCAAACCATGGACTTGCTTCGGCAAAGTGGAGAGGTCTTCTTGCTGTCGGCAAGCCGAGTCCTTGGCATATGGCCTGCCGACAAGGCGCCGATTGCCGCAGTCTGTTGCGGCAACCCGAGTGGTGAAACGTCAGTCCCGGCTTGACCCGTCTCGGCCCCGTCTCCATCATCGGGTGACAAGAGAATCCGCAAGTCCGGCAGACAGTGATGACATCAGGTGACAGATCGACCCGCGACGACCTTCTGGCGCGCCTGGGCGACATTTTTTATGCCAGCGGTACCTATCTGGTCGGCATGACCGAGCTGGTGCGGCATCTGCAAACGACGCGGGCAACCTTCTATCGCCACTTCGACAGCAAGGAAGACCTGCTCGTCGCCTATCTGGAAAAACGCGATGCCGCAGTGCGCCAACAGCTGGCGGACGTCACGTCGGGACGAACCGGCGCTGGCGCCATTCTCGATGTCTTTGCAAATCTGGAACGCAAGACCAGCGCCGACAACTTTCGCGGCTGCGCCTTCCTGATCGCGGCGATCGAAAACCCGCAATCGCCGAAAATTCAGGAAGCGGCACGCAATCACAAAATTTTCCTGAAGGATTTTTTCGCAGGTCTGCTGCAGAAGGATCCGGATGGCGCAATCGCCGAACAGTTGCTGCTTCTTTACGAAGGCGCACTTGCAGGCTCCATCCTGCGGCGGGAGGCGGGTGCTGCGGCAACAGCCAAAACCATTGCGGCAATGCTCGTCAAGGACCAATGACGCCGCCCGCACAGCCGAAGTCGCGCGCTTGAGCGGAAAATATTCCGGATAAGCGCCTTTAATCGAAATCCAATTCCTTCGGATGTGGCGCGACTATGCCATAAAAGGCCACCAAGAACGACCGTTCTACAAAACATCAGGCTGCCGATTGTTCAGGCGCGGCCGACATTCGGAGGATATGACATGACCAAGACCATCGATTACTTTTTCGGCCTCGGATCGCCCTGGGCCTATGTCGGCCTGGATGCGTTTGCGGCGCTTGCGGCTGAACAGAATGCAACGATCGTTCCGCATGTCATTCCGCTGATCGAGGACAATGGCGCGATCTATTCGCGCAACCGCCCGGAGGCGCGTCGCGCCTATTGGACCAAGGATCTGAAGCGCTGGGCCGCCCTGCGCGGCAAGGTGCTGAATTTCGATAATCGCGCTGCCCTTTCGGATCCGACACCGGCCGGTTTTCTGGTGATTGCCGCGGCTGAAGCTGGTCAGGACTGGCTGAAGCTTGCCCGCGCGCTGCACGAAGCCTTCTGGGGTCGCGGTGAAGATATCGGCAAGGCCGAAGTGCGCCGCGCCATTGCCGATGCCGCCGGTTTTGACGGTGCTGCGCTTGAAGAGCAGGCGCATGGCGATGCCGTGCAGGCCATCTGGAAAACCAATCAGGAAACCGCCAAGGCCGATGGCGTGTTCGGCATTCCGACCTATCGTTACGAAGGCGAACTCTACTGGGGACAGGACAGCCTGCAGTTCCTGGAACGTCACCTCAAGGGTGAAAAACTCGTCGCCTGATCGATCATCAAGACCGGCCGCGATATCCGTCGCGGCCGTTTCCATTCTGCAGCAAGCCTGTCTTTCAGGAGTTTTTTCATGTCGCTTTCCTTGCCCGGTTCTCTCGTTTCCACCGAATGGCTGGCCTCCCACCTCGATGATCCGGACCTCGTCATTCTCGACGGCTCGTTCAAGCTGCCGGGTGCCACGCCGATTGCGGCGGAAGACTTTGCCGCAAGACACATTCCGGGCGCCCGCTTCTTCGACATCGACAACGTTGCCGATCACGACAGTGCATTGCCGCACATGCTGCCGACCGCCGGAGCATTCGAAAATTATGCCGCGGATCTCGGCATCTCCAACGACAGCGTGGTCGTGATTTACGACACACCCGGCCTGATGTCGGCCGGCCGCGTCTGGTGGACCTTGCGCACCTTCGGTCACGACAAGGTTGCGATCCTGAATGGCGGGTTGCGCAAGTGGCAGGCGGAAGGTCGGCCGGTAACGGCGCAACCGGCATCGGTCACCAGGGGCAATTTCAAAGCTGCATTCGACCCAGCCGCCGTGCGCTCAAAGGCTCAGGTTCTCGGCAATCTCGGCACCCAGGCCGAACAGGTGATCGACGCCCGCTCGGCCGGACGCTTTACCGCCGAGGAGAAGGAAGCCCGGCCCGGCCTGCGCTCCGGCCACATTCCCGGCAGTCTCAACCTGCCGTTCAACGCGCTGACCAACCCGCAGACCGGCGAATTGCTGGATGTGTCGCAAATCCGCGCGGCCTTCGAAAAGGCAGGTCTCGATTTTGCCGCGCCCGTGATCGCCAGCTGCGGCTCAGGTGTCACGGCAGCCGCCCTTGCCTTCGGCCTGCATCTGGCCGGCAAGGACGATGTCGCCATTTATGACGGTGCATGGACAGAATGGGGCCAGCCGGGCGAAACGCCTGTCGATACCGGGCCGAGCGCATCGGGAGCGGCAAAGTGAGCGGTTTCTCCGCAGCCCTTGCGGACACGCTCGGCAGCCGTTTCGGTGATCGTTACTCCACCGCGCAGGCCTTGCGCGAACAGCATGGTCGCGGCGAATCCCACCACACGCCGGCCATTCCCGATGCCGTCGTGTTTGCGCAAACCACCGAGGAAGTGGCCGAAATCGTCAAGCTGTGTGCAGCCGATGGCGTGCCGGTCATCGCGTTCGGCGCCGGCACTTCGCTGGAAGGGCACCTGACGGCGGTGCGCGGCGGCGTTTCGATCGATCTGTCGCGGATGTCGAACATCACCCGCATCAGCGCGGAGGATCTCGATTGCACGGTCGAGGCCGGTGTGACCCGCGAACAGTTGAACACGCATCTGCGCGACATGGGCCTGTTTTTCCCGATCGATCCCGGCGCCAATGCCTCGATCGGCGGCATGGCTTCGACCCGCGCTTCCGGCACCAATGCGGTGCGTTACGGCACGATGCGCGAAAACGTGCTGTCGCTGACCGTGGTGCTGCCCAATGGCAAGATCATCAAGACCGGCGGCCGCGCGCGAAAATCGTCTGCCGGTTATGATCTGACCCGGCTGTTCGTCGGTTCGGAAGGCACGCTCGGCATCATCACCGAAGTGACGCTGCGGCTTTACGGCATTCCCGAGACGATCTCGGCGGCACTGTGCTCGTTTGAAAACGTTGAGGACGCGGTTGCGGCCGCGATCGCGGTCGTGCAGCTCGGCATTCCGGTTGCGCGCATGGAGCTGATGGATCGCGGGCTGATCAAGGCGGTCAACGCCTACTCGAACCTGCCGCTCAAGATCGAAGACACGCTCGCTTTCGAATTCCACGGCTCGCCGGCAGGCGTGCAGGAACAGGTCGAGATGGTGGAGGCGATCGTCAAGGAGAATGGCGGCAAGGATTTCGAATGGGCAAAGACACCGGAAGATCGTAACCGCCTGTGGAAGGCGCGGCACAACGCCTGGTATGCGGTCGTTTCGCAACGTCCCAATGCAAAGGGCTGGTCTTCCGATGTCTGCGTGCCGGTTTCGCAGCTGAGCGGCTGCATCATCAAGACGCGTGAATTGCTGGTCGGCTGCTCCGTACCCAATGCCATTCTTGGCCATGTCGGAGATGGCAATTACCACGTCGTCTTCGCGGTCGATCCGACCAATCAGGCCGAACTCGACGAGGTCGCAGCCATCAACTCCAAAATGGTCGAATATGCCATTTCGGTCGGTGGCACCTCGACCGGCGAGCATGGCGTCGGCACCGGCAAGATCAAATATTTGCGCAAGGAACACGGCGATGCCGTCGATCTGATGGCGGTCATCAAGAATGCCATCGATCCAACCGGCATCATGAACCCCGGAAAGATTCTGCCGGATTAGGATCGATCCGTTTGTCAGCGCCCCAATCATCAGGATAATTCGCGATGAACAGTTTTCAGCCGCACAGTTCCCATTGGGGCGCCTTTTCCGGTCGTCTGGAAAACGGGAGGCTTGAAATCAGGTCTCATCCGGGCGATCCGCACCCGTCGCCGCTTCTCGGCAATATCCCGGCGATTGCCGACAGCCCGGTGCGCATTCGCCGGCCGGCGGTCAGACGCGGCTGGCTGGAGGGCAAGCCGGGTCATGAACAGATGCGCGGTGCCGACGAATTCGTGGAGGTCAGCTGGGCAGAAGCGCTGGAGCTGGTCTCGAAGGAGCTGCGCCGCGTTTACGACGTGTTTGGCCCGACCGCCGTTTTCGGCGGCTCCTATGGCTGGTCGAGTGCCGGCCGCTTTCATCACGCGCAGAGCCAGATCCATCGTTTTCTCAACGTGCTCGGCGGTTATGTGAAATCGGTCAACACCTACAGTTCCGGTGCGGCGATGGTGATCATTCCGCATGTACTGGGGCCTTATGACAGTGTCGACCGCAAGAGCGTGACATGGGATGCCATCGAGCGCTCAACCGAACTTCTGGTGGCCTTCGGCGGCATGGCGGTGAAAAACACCGATGTGCATGGGGGCGGCATCAGCCAGCATGTGGTTCTGCCAAAACTGCGCGGCGCCAGCGCTCGTGGCGCACGGTTTGCGCTGATCAGTCCGCTGCGCGACGATTTTCCCGCCGATGTGAATGCCGATTGGCTGCCGATCATTCCGGGCACCGACATGGCGCTGATGCTGGCTCTGGCACATGTGCTCGTGACCGAAGACCTGCATGACCGTGATTTTCTCGATCGTTACACGGTCGGTTACGGGAAATTCGAAGATTATCTGCTGGGACGCACGGATAGTGTCGCAAAGACGCCGGAATGGGCAGCAAAAATCTGCGGCATTGGTGCCGAGGTGATCACCGATCTCGCCCGCCAGATGGCGCGCTCGCGCACCCTGATCACCGTCAGCCATTCGCTGCAGCGCGCCGATTATGGCGAGCAACCGGTGTGGATGGGCATCGTTCTGGCCGCCATGCTCGGCCAGATCGGGCTGGATGGCGGCGGTTATTCCTATTCTCTCGGCGCACTCGGCAATATCGGCAAAAGCCTGCTGGCCGCTCCGCTGCCCACTCTCAACCAGTTCAAAAACCCGGTTACCGATTTCATTCCCGTTGCGCGCATTTCCGACATGCTGCTGCATCCGGGCGAGGAATTTCACTACAACGGCAAGGCGCTGCATTACCCGGACATCCGCCTTGTCTATTGGGCGGGCGGCAACCCGTTTCACCACCATCAGGATATCAACCGGCTGCGGCGCGCGTTTCGCAAACCGGATACGCTGATCGTTCACGAATCCGCCTGGACCTCGACGGCGCGTTTTGCCGATATCGTGCTGCCGGCAACGACGACGATCGAGCGCGACGACATCGGTGCCGCCGACCGTGATCCCCTGATCATCGCCATGAAGCGGCTGATCGATCCAGTGGGAGAGGCACGCGACGACTACGACATCTTTGCCGACCTGTCGCGCCTGCTCGGCACGTCCGAGACGTTTACGGAAGGCCGGACATCGAAGGAATGGTTGGCAGCCCTGTTCGAGACGACGCGAACGGCGCTTGCAGCCGCCGGCCATGAGGCGCCCGATTTCGAAACCTTCTGGCGCCAGGGCGAACTGCATCTGCCGACCAAGCCGGATAAGGGTGGCCCGGCAAACGCATTCCGACAGGATCCGGCAGCATCCCCATTGCAGACGCCGTCCGGCAAGATCGAGATCTTTTCCGACACCGTCGACGGTTTTGGTTACGACGACTGTGGTGGCCATCCGCGATTTTATCCGCCGCGCGCCGAGACAGAGGATGCGCGTTTTCAATTGCATCTGGTCTGCAACCAGCCGCACCAGCGGCTGCACAGCCAGCTCGATTATGGCGGTTTCAGCCGTTCCACCAAGATCAGGGATCGCGAACCGGTGCGCATAAACCCGGCGGATGCGGCGGCGCGCGGCATCACGGATGGCGACATCGTAAAACTGTTCAACGCCCGCGGCAGCTGCCTTGCGGCTGCGATAATCAGCGAGGATGTGCGGCCGGGCGTGATGCAGCTGGCAACCGGCGCCTGGTTCGAAGCCGACGATCCGGCTGCAGCAGATGCCATGTGCATCCACGGCAACCCCAATATTCTGACCCACGACATCGGCACGTCGAAACTGGCTCAAGGGTCGACCGGCCAATTGACCCGCGTCGAGGTGGAACGGTTTTCCGGCGAACTGCCCGCAGTGCGGATTTTCGAGGCAATGGCCTTCTCGGCCGACGGACGCTGATCCCCGCCCTCGCAATTTGCATGGGACCACATCGGAAAAGCAGACCCTCACAAACGCTGAAACAGAAGAAAATAATCTACTAAGTCCATAGAAAGAGAATGATCGGTCTTCCTCGTTGACGCTGTCTTGCCTAGGCTTGCTCTCATGATTTTTGTCAAACCAACACGAAGACGCATCTGTAGCGAATAGGCAAAAGCCTCCCTCGTTCATTCACCAGCAACCCGTCCTCTGAGCGGGCGCCCTCGCCGAGCGGTTCATCCATCGGCGAACGGTTTTCTGCGCGCTTTTTACAGCGCCGACAGGATCAGAACGCATCTGCGGAACGGGGGAATCCGATCCGCAACCAGAACCGGCAACAACGTCAAGCCTCAGGATTTACCCATGACCGACCGTTCCACCCTTCTGTCTCTTTCCCGACGCCGCCTGTTGCTGACCGCGTCAGCTTTGGCTGCCGTAACACTTGTCGCGACAACCGGCCTGTCTCCGGTTCTGGCCGCCGACACACCCAAGGAGGGCGGCGACATCACCTTCCTGATCGACTCGCTGGGCGATACCTGGATCCCCAACAACAGCGCGATCTCCAGCTTTCAGGGCCATATCTGGGGCCATGTCACCGACAAGCTTCTCTACGTCGATGCCGAGGGCAAGGTCAGCCCTTGGCTTGCCGAACGCTGGGAGCAGAACGACAACGCCACCGAATTCACCCTTCACCTGAAGAGCGGTGTGACCTTCTCCGATGGCGAGCCGCTGGATGCCAAGGCCGTCGTTGCCAATCTCGATATCTGGTATGCCGGTCGCAAGAACGAAGGCATCAACCCGATCGGCCTCTTCCCGAAAACCTATGACCGCGCCGAAGCCGTCGATGCCGCCACGGTGAAGGTCTTTTTCAAGAAGCCGACACTCGGTTTCATTCCCACACTCGGTTATCACGGCTCGATCCTGATCTCGCCAAAGAGCATCGCCCAGCCTGCCTCGGCACAGGCGGATCTCAGCAAGACCGCCGGCAGCGGCCCTTATGTGGTCGAGAGCTGGAAAGAGGGCGACCACGTCACACTCACCAAGCGCAAGGACTATAACTGGGGACCGGCAGCCGTCGGCCATACCGGCCCGGCCTTCCTCGATACGATTACCTACAAGCTGGTCTCGGAACCATCGCTGCGCGTCGCCTCGGTTCAGTCCGGACAGGCGGATGTCGCCTATAACGCATCGCCCCAGGAATTGAAGTCGCTCAAGGAAGAAGGCTTTACCGTCGCCACGCCGCGTTATCTCGGTTTCGTCAATGGCTGGGCGGTCAACACCAAACATGCCCCATATGACGACGTGAAGGTACGCCAGGCGCTGCAGGCCGGCATCAACCGCCAGGAAATCATCGACACCGTCTATACGCCGGACTGGAAGCTCGCGACCTCGTTCATCCAGAGCAACGTGCCCGGAGCGACCGACCAGAGCGCGCTTCTGGCATTTGACCCGGCCAAGGCCGAAAAGCTGCTCGACGAGGCCGGCTGGGTGAAGGGCGCCAATGGCATCCGCGCCAAGGACGGCAAGGAACTGGTGCTGACCATCCATTCCAACCCCTATCTCGCCACCTCGAAATCGGTCGACGAACTGATCGCGCAGCAGCTCGGCAAGCTCGGCTGGAAGGTCGTCATCCGCGCCTATGACGTCGTGACCTACGGCGAAAAGGTGAAGTTCGGCGGCGCTGCCGTGCCGACCTATGAAGTGACACGCAGCTTCATCGATGCAGGCACCGTGGCCGGCATCCTCACCAATGCCAACAACGGCGAGAACTGGTTCGCGCTGGATGACCGCGACGCCAAGATCAACGAGCTGCGCGACAGTATCGCCGGTGCCGGGTCCTTCGATGAACGCAGCCCGCTCTTGAACGACCTGCAGAAGCATGTCCTCGACCAGGGTTATTTCATCCCGCGCACCCAGATCGTCCAGCGCATCTACGTGCAGTCGCCGACGCTGAAGGGCGAGACCTATAACGGCGTGGCTTACGCCAGCTATTACACGGCCTTCATCGCCGACTAACGCAACCGAACCATGCGAGGCACCGGCATGAGCAATGCCTACCTAACCTACGCCGCCAAGCGGCTCGGCCAGGCGGTCGTCGTCATCCTGCTGGCCTATGTCTTCACCTTCGTGGTCGTCAGCATCCTGCCTGGCGACCCGATCACCAGCGTTTTGCGCAACCCGCAGAACGGTTTTTCCGAACAGGAAATCGGTGAAATCATCGCGGCACAGGGGCTGGACCAGCCGGTTCTGGTGCAGTTGTGGCATTCGCTCTCTGGCTTCCTGACCGGCGATCTTGGCGTGTCGATGCGCTCCAACCGGCCCGTATCGACGCTGATCGCCGAAGTCATTCCCTCGACGCTGATCCTGGCGTCGAGCGGACTGGCGGTCGCTCTTTTCCTGGCATTCGCGGTCGCCTACGGCACGCAGGTGCTGCCGAAGCGCTACGGCCAGGGGTTGCTGCGGGCATTCCCGTCACTCTTCCAGTCGACGCCCAATTTCGTCATCGGCCTGTTCCTCATTCATCTTTTCGGTTTTCAGCTCAGGCTGTTCCGCGTCATCGAGCCCGACAGTTTCTGGGCCACCCTGTTTGCGGCAATCACGATCGGAATTCCGTTCTCGGCGCAGATCGCCGAAGTGCTGATCGCCAATCTCGATCACGAGGCCAAACAGGAATATGCCTCGGTTGCCCGCAGCCGCGGCATCGGCCAGCGGCGCCTGTTTACGAGACACCTCCTGAAGCCTGCGTCGCTGCCGGTCGTCACCGTCATCGCATTGACGGTCGGCGAACTGCTTGGAAACTCCCTCATCACCGAGACCGTTTTTGGCCGCACGGGTCTTGGCAGTCTCGTCCAGCGGTCGGTCAGCACGCAGGATCTGCCTGTGCTGCAGGCCATTGTTTCGCTCGGCGCCGTCGTGTTCGTGCTCGTCAACCTGATCGCCGACCTGCTGTATCCACTGCTCGATCCGCGCGTCAAAATGGTCGTGGGGAAAAAATACCGGTCCACAGCCGCCGGTGAACCGTCTCTTGACCCGACCAAAGCGGTGAATCCATGACTTTTGTATCGAACTCCTCCCTCCCCGTCAGCCGGTGGCAGGAGTGGCGCGCCGCTCTTCGCATGCCCACTATCGTCGCCCTGTCCTTTGCCGTGATCGCGATCGTCATCGCCTGGTCGCTGGCGCCGCAGCTGTTCACCACATACAGCCCGGTCGTCGGCGTTCCGGCCGACAAACTCCTCGGTCCCAGCCTGTCGCATTGGTTCGGCACCGACCATCTCGGCCGCGACCTCTATACCCGCGTCGTCTATGGCACCGCCTCATCCGTATCGAGCGCGCTTGTGGCGGTCGTCATCGGTGTTCTGTTCGGCGGGCTGATCGGCCTTCTGGCGGGTTTTCTCGGCGGCTGGGTCGATATCCTGTTGGCGCGTCTGGTCGACGTGCTGCTGTCCATCCCGAAATTTCTGCTGGCGGTGATCATCGTCACGGCCATCGGCTTCGAGACCATCAACGCGGCGATTGCAACCGGCATTTCGGCCGTGGCGTTTTTTGCCCGCGTCACTCGCTCCGAAGTCATCAAGACACGGCAGGCGACCTTCGTGGAAGCCTCGTTCCTGTCGGGCGGCTCGCGCTGGTATATCCTCTCACGCCACGTTGTGCCCAATGCCTCGCGCTCGGTGCTGCCGCTGGCCGTGCTGCAGTTCGGCGAGTCCATTCTGGTGATCGCCAGCCTGGCCTTCCTCGGCTACGGCGACCCGCCGCCTTCCTCCGACTGGGGCCTGCTGATCTCGATCGGCAAGGATTACCTCAAATGGCCGTGGCTGGTTTACGCCCCCGCTTTCGTAACGATCGTGACCGTCCTCTCTGTGAACAGGATCAGCCGATGGCTTCGCAAGACAGACTGAATACCCATCTCACCGCTATCAAGACTGTAGCCTCCCATGCAGCCAACCCGACATCATTGGTGCGCGCGGAAAATCTTTCGGTTTCCTATGGCGGCAACAAGGTCGTCCATGATGTGAGCTTCGAGCTGGGCCGCGGCAAGAGCCTTGCGCTGATCGGCGAATCCGGCTCGGGCAAATCGACGATCGCCCGTGCCGTTCTGCGGCTGCTTCCGAGCGGCGGCCACGCCAGCGGAAAGGTGGTGTTTGACGGGCAGGATGTGCTGTCGCTGTCCGAGCGTCAGTTCCGGCCATTGCGCGGACGCGCCATCGGCTTCGTACCGCAGGATCCCGGCAATTCGCTCAACCCGGTTCGCACGATCGGTGCGCAGGCGATGGAGGCGGCCGCCCTGACCGACGAGCCCAATGCTTCGATCCGCAAGGAACTCATTCTTGAGACCTTCGCGCAGGTGGGGCTCGACAACCCGCAGCGGGTCTACGATTCCTATCCGCACCAGCTCTCCGGCGGCATGTTGCAGCGTGTGCTGATCGGCCTTGCCGTTCTACCCCGCCCCGCCCTTCTGGTCGCCGACGAACCGACCTCTGCGCTCGACGTGACGATCCAGAAGCGCATTCTCGATCTCCTCACCCGCCTGCAGCACGATCTGGATATCAGCCTGCTGCTGATTACCCACGATCTGGCGATTGCTGCCGAACGCGCCGACCAGCTTGTGGTGCTGAAAGACGGCAGCGTGCAGGAAGCCGGCAAAACCGCATCGGTATTTTCGTCGCCGACGTCTGCCTATGCCCGCAAACTGCATGCCGATGTGCCGGCGCTCAACCCGAACCGTTATGCAAAACTGAGAGATCCGGGTTTCCGCCTGCTCGACGGCAAAACCGCCAAGGCCCCGAAGATCGAGGTCAATTCCATCACCAAGACATTCGAGGTCGATGGCAAGGTGCTGACCGCCGTCGATGACGTTTCGTTCGCGGTTCCGGCCGGCACCACCCATGCGCTGGTCGGCGAATCCGGCTCGGGCAAGACCACGACGATCCGGCTGCTGCTCGGGCTGGACGAACCCGATACCGGCAGCATTTCGGTTGCCGGCGACGACCTGGCCGGCCGGTCGCAAAAAGATCTGCGCGCGGTCTGGCGTCACCTGCAACTGGTCTACCAGAATCCTTTCACCTCGCTCGACCCGACATGGACGGTGGAGCGTCTGGTGCGCGAACCTCTCGACCGCTTCAAGATCGGTACGGCGGCAGAGCGGACACAGCAGGTGCGCGAGGCGCTCACCAATGTCGGTCTGGCCGACCATCTCCTCTCCCGCAAACCGGGTGCGCTTTCGGGCGGCCAGCGCCAGCGCGTGGCGATTGCAAGGTCTCTGGTGCTGAAGCCGGATGTCATCGTTCTCGATGAACCGACCTCGGCGCTCGATGTCAGCGTGCAGGCGGATATCGTCGAGGTGCTTCTGTCGCTGCAGGCAAAGCTTGGCCTGACCTATGTGTTCGTGTCGCATGATCTGGCGCTGGTGCGCCAGCTTGCCCACACCGTCTCGGTCATGCAGCGCGGACGCATCGTCGAGCACGGCACTGTTGGCGACATTTTCGACAACCCGAGCCACGCCTATACGGCGACGCTGCTGGAATCCATCCCCTCCGGTCTCTCTGGCGACACATCCGAGGCGGCGCATCGGCGCGTATCGCGCGCCGAGCGCAAGGAGGCGTTTGCATGACCATCGCCCTGCCGACCACCACCCTGCCCGCCGCGTTCCGGCCCAAACAGCGGTTGGGTTTCAACACCCGCGTCTCCTTCAACGACGATGATGGTCCCGCCAAAGGGCTGCGCGACGGCATCGAGCTTTACCGGCAGGCCGAACAACTGGGTTATCAATCCGGCTGGGCCTATCAGCGGCATTTCGACCATTACCTCTCATCGCCGCTGCCCTTCTTCGCGGCAGCCGGACAGCATACAAGCCGCATCACGCTCGGATCGGCCGTCATCCCCATGCGCTATCAGGACCCGATCCTTCTGGCGGAAGCAGCCGGCACCACCGACCTACTGATAGGCGGCCGGCTGGAACTGGCCATCTCGACCGGTGCGAGCGGTGCCTTCGACGCCGTTTTCGGCACGGTCGAAACCGATGCGCGCACCGAAGCCAAACGCCGGCAGGCGCGTTTCCTCTCGGCACTTTCGGGCGACGTCCTTCACACGGTGACGGAAGCGGGTCAGGGCGCGCCAAAAGGTGCCGAGCTTCGCGTCACACCCCACAGCCCGACACTGCGGTCGAGAATTCGCCAGGGTTCCGCCAGCCTGAGTTCCGCCGTGCAGGCTGCCGAACTGGGGATCGGCCTGATCTGCGGCACCGTGCAGCACGATCAGGACGATGGCGAGACTTTTGGTGCCTATCAGGCCCGCATCATCGAGGCCTATCGCAGCAACTGGCGCCGGATCTGGGGCACCGAGCCGCCGTCCGTTGCCGTTGCCGCATCCATTCTGGTCGGCACCACGCCGGATCTGCGCGAAAAATACGCGGCCTATGATCTGGATCGCCGCACCAATGGCATCGCGGCGTCGCGCCCCAAGGGTGCGCTCATCCCCGCGGCTCAGCCAGCCGGAGCGCAGATTTCACCGGTGTTTCAGGGTGCACCCGATGAGGTTCTGGAAGCCGTGTTCAATGATCCGGGTCTGGCGGCAGCGGACGAGATCATCCTCTTCCTGCCGCCCGCCTTTGGTTTGGCCGAAAATATCCGGCTGCTGACCGATCTGGCCGAAACGGTTGCCCCGAGCCTCGGATGGTCGCCCGCCGTCTAGCCGCCTTCTCGATGCGGGTTTCGTCTCACGCACCGCAACAGACAATATTTTCTACGAACTGAATAGAAAACGAAAGACCCGTGTTTTTCACCTTTCATTGCCCGGCCTAACCTCAAGCCAACGGTCGGTTATCTCAAGGAGTTCAAAATGACTGCGGAATTCATCAGCGTCAGCTTTCCCAATGAATCGAACGACCTCAACCCCATTCCGGATGCACCGGTCGATCCGCTTTTCCTCGAGCGTTACGCACGCGCACTCGATGATTACGGTTTCAACTACACGCTGATCCCCTATTCCTCGTCCTCCTTCGATCCGTTCACGCTTGGCGCGACCGTTCTTGCCCACACGAAGAATATCAAGATCATCGTCGCGCTGCGCCCGAACACGGTTTATCCGACCGTTGCGGCCAAATCGCTCGCCACGCTAGACCAGCTGAGCGGCGGCCGTGTCGTCGTCCACTTCATTGCCGGCGGCAGCGATGAGGAACAGGCCCGCGAAGGCGATTTCCTCAACAAGGAAGAGCGTTACGAGCGGCAGGAGGAATATATCCGTATCCTGCGCCTCGCATGGTCATCCAAGGAAGCCTTCGATTTCGACGGCAAATATTACCAGTTCAAGCAGTTCCGCAGCGCCGTGCGCCCGACCAATGGCACGATCCCGATTTCGCTCGGCGGTTCCTCCGACGCGGCTTACCGCATCGGTGGCTCGCTGTGCGACATTTTTGGCCTGTGGGGCGAGCCGCTGGCGGAAACCAAGCAGCAGATCGACCGCGTCTATGCCGAAGCGGCCAAGGCCGGCCGCACCGATCGCCCGCGCATCTGGGTCACCTTCCGTCCGATCGTGGCCGAAACCGACGAACTGGCCTGGGAAAAGGCGCACAAGGTTCTCGACCAGCTGACAGCCAACCGTCAGAAGGGCCTGCATCGCGCTCCGGTCAACGCTCCGGCCCCGGCCAATGTCGGTTCGCAGCGTCTTCTCGACATCGCCAAACGCGGCGACGTGCATGACCGTGCCCTCTGGTACCCGACCGTCACCGCCACCAATGCCAGCGGCGCGACCACTGCGCTTGTCGGCTCGCCACGCACGATCGCCGACAGCATTCTCGATTACATTGATCTCGGCTGCGACCTGATCTCCATCCGCGGTTACGACAACTACAATGATGCGGTCGATTACGGTCGCTACATCCTGCCGCTGGTGCGCGAAGGCATTCGCGAGCGGGAAGACGCAAAAAAGAAGGCTGCCGCATGATTTTGCGGCCCGGCTCACAAGGCCGGGCCGTCTGCCTCCAGCTCACGTAAACAGCCAGAAAGCCCAGACCGCATGTCCCATCATCCCATCGTTCCCGAGGAAACCGTCCGCATCATCGCGGAGGCCGCACCTGAGGCGGATCGCACCGGAGAGTTTCCGTGGACGGGTATTCGTGCCGTACATGCGAGCGGGCTTCTGGAAACGACCGTTGCCACCCGTTATGGCGGCAAGGGCGGCACACTTGCGGATGTCGGCCACATTCTGGCGGCACTTGGACGCGGCGATCCGTCGGTGGCGCTGATCAGCGCCATGACCATCTTCAACCATCTCGGACAGGCGACCAAAAGCCATTGGCCGGAAGATCTCTACAAGCGCCTGCTGGCGGAAGCCGGGCAGAAGCCGCTTCTGCTCAATGCCGCGCGTGTGGAGCCTGAACTGGGATCGCCCGCCCGCGGCGGCCTTCCGGCCACCATCGCTCGACGCACCGCGACCGGCTGGTCGATCACCGGTCGCAAGCGCTTCGTGACCGGCGCCCATGGCCTCACGCATTTCCTCGTCTGGGCGCATACCGACGAGACACCCGCTCGCGTCGGCACGTTCGTGGTGCCGAACGGATTGCCCGGCATTCATGTGATCGAAAACTGGAACAGCCTCGGCATGCGCGCCACCGGCTCGCATGACGTCCAGTATAGCGATGTCGCGATCCCGGCCGGCAATGCCATCGACCTCGTCGACCCATCGGCGGCGCAGCAGGACAACCGCGCCCATGCCGCCTTCAATCTGGCGCTGACCGCGATCTATCTCGGTGCCGCCGAGGCGGCGCAGGCCGCCTTCATCCGTTTCGCGCATGAGCGCGTGCCGGCCAATCTCGGACATCCGATTGCGCGCACCGAACGGTTCATTACCCTTTCGGGCGAAATCGACCTTCTGGTTTCCGGTGCCCGGCAGATCATTTTCGATACGCTGGAACACAATAGTGTCGATGCCGAACGGCTGATCCGGGCGAGATTGCTGGCCGGCCGGCAGTTGCGCGATGCCGTGCAGCTTGCGGTGCGCAGCATCGGCAATCCGGGCCTCAGTGCCGACCTCGGCATCGAACGGCATTTTCGCGATGTCCAGTCGGTGTTGGTTCACGCGCCACAGGAAGACACATCGGTGGCCATCCTCGGCCGCGCAGCATTCGGCCGATGGAACCACGAGCAAACCGTGCAGGCAGCCTATCCGGACACACTGCCCATCCTCAAAACCGCATGACAGCGATCAAGTCGCGAAAGGAATTTCTATGAGCAACGATCTTATCGTCGGTTTTTCGGGCAATCTCTCCCGCCCGTCGAGCACACGCCGTTTTGTCGAGAGCGTGACCGAGCAGTTGGGACGGCAGACGGGCCTCAGCCACGTCGTCTATGATGTCGAAGACCTCGGCACCTCGCTTGCCGCAGCCCGCTCGGTTTCCGACCTTAATCCGGCCGCCAGAAAGATCATCCGCACGATCATCGAGGCGGAAGCGCTGGTCATCGGTTCGCCCACCTACAAGGGCAGCTATACCGGCCTGTTCAAGCATGTTTTTGATCTGCTCGATCCGGCAGACCTGCGCGGCAAGCCGATCATTCTGACGGCAACCGGCGGCGGCGAGCGGCATTCTCTGGTCGTCGAGCACCAGCTTCGTCCACTGTTCGCATTTTTCGAAGCCTTCGTTCTGCCGACCGCGATCTACGCTTCCGGCCGCGATTTCACCGATGGTGTTGCCTCTCCGGTCATTCTCGGTCGTGTCAATCAGGCACTGGCGGAAGCCTCGCTTCTGGTGAAGGCCCGCGCAGCGGTGACAGCGATTGCAGCGGAATAAAGCCGGAAACCCGATATCCGCAGGATCGACATGACAGATGCCAGAAAATATGTGGTCGGCATTACCGACCACATGATCGGTTCGCCCGATCTCGAAGCGGACATCCTTGGGGACGATGTCGAGATCGACTTCTTCGCAAACACCGATGAAACGACGTTCGATCCATCACGACTGGCAAGGCTCGATGCCCTGATGGTGTGGGGCGCCCGGCTGGGGCCGCGCAGCATAACAAGCCTTACCCGTTGTCGCGGTGTGGTGCGTTATGGCGTCGGCTACGAGAAGATCGACCTTGCGGCGCTTGCCCATGCCGGCATTCCTTTCGCCAACAATCCCGATTACGGGACGGAGGAAGTCGCCGATCATGCGCTGGCTATGATCCTGTCGCTGCACCGGCGCCTGTGGGAACACGATTTTCGTGCACGCACCTACACATCCGGCTGGCAGGTTCATAGCCTGAAGCCACTTCCGCGCTCCAACAAGGCAACTGTCGGCGTGGTTGGTGTCGGCCGCATCGGCACGGCAGTGGTCAACCGGCTGAAACCTTTTGGCTTCCACATTCTCGGTTACGATCCCGGCCAGCCGCCCGGTCATGAAAAGGCAATTTCCTACGAGCGCACCGACCGTCTCGACGATCTGTTGGCGCAGTCCGACATCGTTACCTTTCATTGCCCGGCGAACGCCGAGACACGCGCCCTGCTGGATGCCGAAGGCCTTGCGCGCCTGAAGCCCGGCGCGATCATCGTCAACACCGCCCGAGGCGAGCTGCTGGATGATCTCGATGCACTGGAAGCGGCGTTGCGCAGCGGCCATCTTGCAGCCGCTGCCATCGATACGCTGGCTCAGGAGCCTCCTCCGGCTCACCCTTTGCTCACCGCATGGCGGGAGCGCGAGGAATGTCTGGCCGGACGGCTGGTGATCACGCCGCACAATGCCTTCTATTCCGACCACGCCGCCATCGAGATGCGCACCAATGCGGCACGGACGGTGAGAATATTGCTGGATGAGGGCCGATTGCGAAACCGGATCGTGGAGTAAACCCGCCAATTCACGGTAATTCCTGACCGATACCGTAGAAATACGCAGTTGCCGCTTGGCCTGCCTGACATCCGCCCTAGTTATATAACGGGCGGCAACAAAGAGGTAAGAACAATGGCACTGGCCGACAGGATCGCAAAATTCGAACAGACCAACCAGGTCGCATTCGGGATCATCGAGGCGGAAGCTGCAGCGCGTGAACAGAAGACCGAGAAATTGCGTCAGGCGCGCCTGATGCAGACGCGCAAATCCGACAACGATGATTGATCGGGCTCAATAAAACGTGGCGATGCGATTGCCGTCGAGTTCATGCACCTTGAACTCGGTGGCGTAGATTTCCGAGAGAATGTCTTCGCGAACGATCTCGGCCGGTGGCCCCTGTAGCAGAAGCTTGCCATCGCGCATGACCACGATGTGGTCGGAATAACAGGACGCGAAATTGATATCGTGCAGAACGACCACGACCGTCTTGCCGAGATCGCGCGCAGAACCACGCAGCAGCTTCATCATCGATACCGAATGGCTGATATCGAGATTGTTGAGCGGTTCGTCGAACAGCATGTAATCGGTGTCCTGACACAGGACCATCGCCACGAAGGCACGCTGGCGCTGGCCGCCCGAAAGCTCGTCGATAAAACGGTGACGGAAATCACCAAGCCCGAGATAGGCGATGGCACGCTCCACATGATCGCGATCTTCGAGCGTCGGCCGTCCCTTGCTGTAGGGGTAACGGCCGAAAGTCACGAGATCGGTAACCGTCAGGCGGGCAGTCAAATGATTGTCCTGCCGCAGGATGGACAGCCGTTTTGCCAGCACATCACCCGAAACCTTTGTTACGTCGAGGCCATCGACCATGACGGTACCCGCATCCATGGGCATCAGCCGTGCGATCATCGACATCAGCGTCGATTTGCCGGCGCCATTGGGACCTATGATCGAGGTCAGGCCACCCTTCGGCAAGGTCAGCGTGACACCATCGACCACGAGCGATTTGCCATAGGATTTGCTGATTCCGGCGATCTCGATCATCGGTTGCGCCCTTTCAGAAGGAAGAGGATGAAGAACAGGCCGCCGGCAAACTCGATGATGATCGACAAGGCCGTGTCGAAGGCAAAAAGCCGTTCCAGAATGGTCTGCCCACCCACGAGGCAGAGAATGGAGATCAGCACGGCGGCCGGCAGCGTATAGCGGTGGCGGCTGGCCGGAATGATCAGATAGGCAAGATTGGCGACCAGAAGGCCAAAGAACGTGACCGGCCCCACCAGCGCGGTGGAGACGGAAATCAGGATGGCGACGAGGATCAGGATCCTCGTGGTTGCCGCCTGATAATCGAGCCCCAGCGAGATCGCCATGTCGCGGCCAAGCGCCAGCACATCGAACGTGTCGCGCATGCGCCAGATGAAGAAGGTGACGCCCGCCACAAGCGCTGCGGAAACGCCGACAAGCGTGCCGTCGGTGATGTTGAAGCTGGCGAACAGCCGGTCCTGCAACACGACGAAATCGTCGGGATTGATGATCCGTTGCAGGAAACCGGACAGGCTGCGGAACAGCACGCCGAGCACGATGCCGACCAGCACCAGCAGATGGATGTTCTGCGCATGGCCGGAAAACAGAAACCGGAACAGCAGCAGCGAGAAGCCGATCATGGCCGCCACTTCGAGAACGAACATCAGCCGCGGATCAATGGCAGAGGTTGCCGCCGCGCCGAGAGTGAACACGAGAACCGTCTGCAGCAGCACGTAAAGCGCATCAAAACCCATGATCGAGGGGGTGAGGATGCGGTTGCCGGTAATGGTCTGGAACAGCACGGTCGATACCGAAATCGCATAGGCCACGATCACCAGGGCGGCGAGCCGCGTACCGCGGAAACTGAGGACGAATGACCAGCTTCCGCGTGCACCAAGTGTCATGAAGGAGACAGCCGAGATCAGGGCCATTGCGGTCAGGATGGCAAGGGTGATCAGCGAGGTCTTGCGCAGCGCTTCAGGCGACACGGTTGCGCCTCCCCAGCAGCAGATAGAGGAAAAAGAGGCTGCCGACGATGCCAAGAACCGCACCGACCGGGATTTCGAACGGGGCATTGATGACCCGCCCGATGATATCGCAGACAAGCACGAGGGCTGCGCCGCACAGGCCGATCCATGGCAGGCTGCGGCGCAGATTGTCGCCCATGATCATGCTGACGACATTCGGCACGATCAGCCCGAGAAACGGCACGACGCCGGCGGTGACGACGACACAGGCCGTCACCATCGACACGATGACGAGACCGAGTGTCATCACCTTGCGATAGTCGAGCCCGAGATTGCTGGAAAAATCCTCGCCCATGCCGGCGACTGTGAACCGGTCGGCGGCAACGTAGGCGGCGATGGTCAGGGCAAAGGCAATCCAGAGGATTTCATAACGGCCGCGCAGAACGATGGAAAAATCGCCGCTCGACCAGGCGCCAATCGATTGCAGCAGATCAAAGCGGTAGGCGAAAAACGTGGTGACCGCACTGATCATGCCGCCGAGCATGATGCCGACCAGCGGTACCATCAGGATGGAGCGCAAGGGAATGGCGCGCAGGATGGACAGGAACAGCGCCGTGCCGGCCATGGAGAAAGCGGCGGCCACCAGCATCTTGAAAATAACCGGCATATCCGGTGCGATCAGCAGCACGGTGAGCATCCCGAGGCTCGCCGATTCCACCGTGCCGGCGGTGGACGGTTCGACAAACCGGTTGCGCGCCAGCATCTGCATGATCGTGCCGGCGATCGCCATGCCGGAGCCGGCCAGAACAAGGGCAATGGTGCGCGGCACGCGGCTTGCCGCCAGCACCATCAGATCCCGCTGGTCCGCTGTGCCCGAAAACAGATCAAGCGGAGACACATCGCGCACGCCGACGAACAGGCTCACAACGGCCAATAGGAAAGTCAGCAGCAGGGCGGGCAGGAACAGTTTCAACGGCAAAATCTGGATATTCCGGAAAAGGTTGAACCGCGCAGGGTGGCGCGGTTCATTCAGCGAACGATGTGGCTGGCTTCTACGTTAGTTACTGGCGATTGCCTTGGAAAGCTGATCGACGCTTTTCTGCATAGCGGTGATACCGCCACCAACGAGATACCAGGCGACCGGATCGAGATAGACGACATGGTTGTTCTTCCATGCCGTCGTCTGGCCGACGACGTCGTTGTCGAGCATCTTCCTGGCGGCGCCATCACGGCCGATCGCGGCATCGCGATCGATCACGAACAGCCATTCCGGGTTCTTTTCGAGGATATATTCATAGGAGGTCGGGTTGCCATGTGTTCCCTTGGCTCCGGTCGTTTCCGCCGGCACGAAACCGTAATCGGAAAACAGCATGCCGAAACGCGAGTCGGGACCATAGCTGCTCATCTTGCCCCCCGTGGTCAGCACCAGCAGCGACTTGCCCTGCTGTCCGGCCTTGGCCTTCAGATCGGCCGTCGAGGCGGCGAGCTTTTCAAGCAGCGCTTCCGCTTCCTTTTGCTTGCCGAAGATCTTGCCGAGGTTGCGAACATTTTCCTGTGCTTCGGGAAGGAACTTCTCGGCACTGACGGTCAGATCGATTGTCGGGGCAATCTTGGCAAGATCCGCATATTTTGCGCTGGAGCGGCCGGCAACGATGATCAGGTCCGGTTCGGCGGCATTGACGGCTTCGTAATCCGGCTCGAAAAACGTGCCGATCTTGGCAACATCTTCACCGGCATATTTGGAGAGATAGTCCGGCTTGTTGCCGGCAGGTACGCCGGCCACATCCACGCCAAGCGCAGTCAGTGTATCGAGCGTTGCGAGATCGAAGGTCAGGACCTTCTTGGGGACCTGCGAAAACGTCGTCTCGCCCTTGGAATGTTTGATGGTGACGTCGGCGGCTTTTGCCTGAAACCCGGAAAACCCGAGAGAAATGACGCCCGCCATGACGGCCATGGCAAATCGGGAGGGCCGCTTCGTCGTCTTCATGTCCATTCCTTTGTCATGGCTGATACGGTCGCGGATCAATGCTGCGTTATCAGCCGAAACTTAAGTTGAGTAATTATGTACACTTATGTAGGGAGTGCTTAAGGGTCAACCGATGTCATTTAGAGACGATCTAAATTGCGCATCGGACAAATCGATGGGCATGACGGGAACGAACAGGCATGGCAGGTGACGGGCATGGCCTCGGCCGGAAAGTGGATGACAGTGGTGCGGGCGCGTTCAGCCAGGTCAAATTGCTGGTGGCATTTGACGCGCTCCTGCGCGAAGGCAGCGTCAGCCGCGCCGCCGCCAGCCTGAAACTGCAGGTTTCCGCCGTCAGCCGCATGCTGTCCGATCTGCGCAAGCTTTATGACGATCCGATTTTCATCCGCACCGGGCAGGGCATGCGGCCCACCCCCTTTGCCGAAACCCTGCGCCTACGGGTTCGAGGGCTGGCGTCCGAGACGGAAGTGCTGCTAGCCGCGACCAACGGCACGCCTTTGGCTAAATCCGCCGTCTTGCCGGTGGCAGACCATGTAACCGCGCCTCTCTCACCCGCCCCCGTGCCAGACAATTGGTCGGTCGAAACCCGAACCGGGATCATTCCGCTTTCGGTCACACCGGCGGATCAGCTTGAAGCGGCACCGACACCTCGCAGCAAAGCCATCCGCATGGCGACAATCGGTGACAATGCTGATCCGCACCGGCGGCTGGCACGCTATATCGCGACAACGGCGCCGGGACCGGGCCAGAGCCGGCCACTGACGCAGGAAGAAGCACGCGATGCGCTCGCCCTCATCCTCGACGGCCAGGCCGATCCATTGCAGATCGGCGCGCTGCTGATGACGATCCATTATCGCGGCGCGAGCGCCAGCGAACTGGCCGGTTTTGCCGAGGCGATCCGCAATACGATGACGATCCCCGCCCGCTTCACCCGGCCGGATCTGGACTGGCCGGCCTATGTCTCTCCCAAGATACGCACGGCACCATGGTTCCTGCATGCGGCCCGGTTGGTGGCGATGGCGGGTCACAAGGTGTTTCTGCATGGCCATTACGGCAGCGGGCCGGAAAGTGGCAAGCTGGAGATGGCGGCCGAAGATTGCGGAATTCCCGTTTGCCTGACACTCGCAGAAGCGAGCGAAGCGCTAAACCACCAGGGGATCGCTTTTGCCCCGCTTGGTGCGCTCGCGCCGCAGACGCGCTGCCTGCTTGGCCTGCATGCGATGTTCGAAATGCGCAATCCGCTGCATTCCGCCATCCACATGATCAACCCGCTCAGCGCGAAAACCGCGATCCTCGGAGCTTCGCAATCATCGCGGCGTGACCTCTATCGAGACGTGGCGCGTCATCTTGATCTGCCCAATATCGCCTTGATCGGATCGGTTCGAGACGTGGCGGAATATACGCCAGGCCGCATGGTCAAGATCTTTCGCATGGCCTCCGGCGTGGACGCGGATACGACGGTTGCGGCTGGCAGGAAAGTCAAGCCGGGCACCAGCGGCATGCTGACCCAGCGGGAATACTGGCAGGCCATCTGGTCAGGTGCCGCCCGCGACGAATGGGCCGAAGCGGTGATACTGAAGACCGCAGCCGTGGCGTTTCTGGCACTGTCCGGCGATCCGCAGGCACGGTTCGATGATTGCGTGAAACGGGCTGGTGAACTGTGGGCTGAGCGCAAGCGATAGACCACCTGCGGCGAAACAGGAAAGGCAAACGCGAAGCTTTTCCGCGTTTGCCTTGATCTTCACGCTCAGAACGTCTTGGTGACGCTCAACCAGAACCGACGGCCTTCCATCGTGGTGTTGAAGTCCGTCTGCTCCACCTTCTTGTCGAAGACGTTGTAGATGGCGCCGTTGACCGTGACGCTGTCGTTGATTGCGTATTTCGCGCCGAAATCGACCATCGTGTAAGGATCGTATTTTCGTCCGGCAGCACCATTGATGGTGACAGGCGTGCCGCTGGTGCCGATGCGCGCGCCCGACGCGATTTCCTCGCCGTGATAGTTCACCGATACCCAGGTTTCCAGCCCTTCGACCGGTGTTATCCAGTCAGCGCGGACATTGGCGATATGTTCCGGAGTGCGCGCCAGCGGGAAGCCGGCATAGGCACCGGTCTGCTGTTCCGAGTGCGTGTAGGTATAGCTGCCGCGGAAGGATAGATCCGGGGTCGCATGCCAGGTGGCGGTCAGTTCAAGCCCTTGGATGATCGCATCGTCGATATTGTAGTTGTACCAGAGACGGTAGTTCGGATCCTCGCTCCAGCGAACCGGATTGCCGGCTGCATCCGTTACCAGCGCATTGGCGATCTTGTCCTTGAAGTCGGTGTAGAAATAGGTGGCGCCGAGGCTGACATCGCCATTGTCCCACAAGGCGCCGATTTCGTAGCTCGTGCTCGTCTCGGCCTTGAGGTTCGGATCTGCGATAATCACTCCGCAAGTGCCGGTCGGGCCGTAGGAGCAACCGCCGCCGCCGGTCGTGTAGACATAACCTGGCGCGATGCTGCGGATATCCGGCGCACGAAATCCGGTGGAGATACCGCCCTTGATCGTCAGATCGTTGGTGGCATTCCAGACGCCATAAAGGCGTGGGCTGAGGTGATAGCCATATTCTTCATGATGATCGCTTCTCAGGCCCCCGGTGAGGGCGAAATCATCGAAGATGCGCCATTCGTCCTCGGCAAATACGGCCCATTGCGTGGCCGAAAAGGCCTCCGTGACACCAGTGCGGCGGCCGGGATTCTGGTCGCGCAGATGCGCTTCGAAATACTGGCCGCCGGTGACAAGCGTGTGCGACCCGAGCAGTTCGAACGGCGTCGTGAATTTGCCATCGATGACAGTGTTGCGGATTTCCGGTGCTCGGGCATTGCGGTCGAAGGCATCGCGAGACGGATTGAATGTGTAGTTCTCGCGCTGTGCCCATTCCTGCAGAATGGAGAATTCCGACGTCGTCGGCCCCCAGCGGCCGGTATGCGACAAAGACCAGTGATCACGACCATTCTGGTTATAGGTGCCATTGGCACCGGCGGCCAGCGTGTTGGGTGCGGAGGCTTCGCGGCGGACATTCTGGCGACCGGCTTCGAGGATAATGTCGTGGTCTTCGTTGGGCGTCAGCGACAGACGGCCGGTAAGATCGAATTCCTTGGCCGATGTCGTGCCGCTCAGGAAACGGTCCTCGGAGCGGGTGAGGCCTCTTCCCCAGATCTGCAGGCCGAGCGTATCCTGAATGACCGGACCATTGGCGTAAAACGAGCCCTGCCCGGAATTTCCGAATTTCGAATGCTGCTGGATCGTCGCATCGGTGCTGACGCTGCCCGACCAGACATCAGAAACTTTTCGGGTGATGATGTTGATGACACCGCCCATGGCATCGGATCCGTAAAGCGACGACATCGGGCCGCGCACGACTTCGATCCGCTCAATGGCGGCAGCCGGCGGCATGAAATTCTGCTCGTAACCGGAATTGCCGTTGGTACGCGCATCACGCGTGCTCTGTCGTTTGCCATCGACAAGGATCAGCGTGTAGGAACCCGGCAGACCGCGGATAAAGATATCCTTTTCGTTTGCAACGCCGGTGACGGCGACGCCCTGCACCTCTCGCAGCGCATCCGTCAGATCGCGATAAGCGCCTTTTTCCAGATCTTCGCGGGTGACAACGGTAATGCTCGCCGGCGCTTCCTTGACGTTCTGCGCAAAACCGGATGCGGTAACGACAAGCTGTTCAAGAACGGTTTCTTCGCCTTCCTGTGCATAGGCTGCGGGTGAGAAACCGAGAGCCGTTCCGGCCAAAGCCAGAGCTATATAGCGATTTGAGATACCGGCTTTTGCCTTACGCGTTGCGGTGTGACGATCGAGCTGGGACCCCGGCTCAACAAAATACTGCATCATGTCCCCCGACATTAATATGACAAAACAAGTCCACTTAATGAATGGGGCTCTGAGGGGTCAATTCGGATGTTTTAGAAGAATTCCAAGTTCTAAAATACGCAAAGTCATGACCTCCTCGAGAGGTGGAGGTTTCCTTACTTCACCAACGAAAAATGCCCGGCTCATCACCGGGCATCTTCATATTCAAACGGCGATACCGATCAGTTCGGCAGCGCGTAGGCGATCACGTAATCACCACGATCGGGCGACTGGCGGGCGCCGCCGGCCGAGATGACCACATACTGCTTGCCCGTCTTAGGCGACTTGTAGGTCATCGGCGTGCCCTGGCTGCCAACCGGCATGCGGGCCTTCCAGATTTCCTTGCCCGTCGCCGAGTCGAAGGCGCGCAGATAGTAGTCCTGCGTGGCGGCGAAGAAGACCAGGCCGCCCTGGGTGGCGAGCGAGCCGCCGATGGTCGGCATGCCGATCGGGATCTTGACCCCCATCTTGATGCCGAACGGGCCAGTGTCTTCCACCGTGCCGAGCGGCACCTGCCACTTGATCTTCTGGCTATCCATGTCGATCGCCGTCAGCGAACCGAAAGGCGGTTCCTGGCAAGGAATGCCGAGCGCCGACAGGAAGCGGTTCTTGTCGACCGCGTAGGGCGTGCCCTTCATCGGCACGACGCCCATGACCGTGTTGGTGGCTTCCGAACCGCTGGAGACAGCGGTGGTCGGGGCGGCTTCCTTCATCTGGATCCACAGGCCGAGGCGCATGTCGTTGACGAAGATGGTGTTCGTCGTCGGGTCGGTGGAGAAACCGCCCCAGTTCATGCCACCCAGCGAACCCGGAAAGTTGAGTGCCAGATCCGTGCCCGGAACCGTGTAGACGCCATCATAACGCATGCCCTTGAAGGCGATACGGCACAACAGCTGGTCGAACGGCGTTGCACCCCACATGTCGCTTTCGGTCAGCGTCTGTGCGCCGATCTGCGGCATGCCGACAGACAGTTTCTGCGTCGGCGAGTAGGGTTCGTTAGGGATCTTGCCCGGAACGACCGGAACGTCCGCAACTTCCGTCAGCGGCTGGCCGGTGGCGCGGTCAAGCACCCAGATCTGGCCGGCCTTGGTGCCGAAGGTCAAAGCCGGAACCGTGGAACCGTCCTTCTTCTTGAAGTTGATGAAGGAGGGCTGCATCGGGGTGTCGAAGTCCCAGAGGTCGTTGTGAACCGTCTGGTAGACCCACTTTTCGCGGCCGGTCGTGGCATCGAGCGCCAGCATGGACGCGCCGTACTTGTGGTCGAGCGCCGTGCGGGTTGCACCGTAAAGGTCGACCGACGGGCTGCCGACCGGCAGGAACACCGTGTTGGATTCCGCGTCATAGGACGTGCCGGCCCAGACGTTCGGGGTCGAACGCGTATAGGTCTGGCCTTCCGGCGGAAGCTTGGTGATTTCCGGGTTGCCCGGATCGAATGCCCAGCGCAGTTCGCCGGTCACAACATCGAAGCCACGCATGACACCGCCCGGCATATCCACCTGGACGTTGTCGGCGATACGGCCGCCGATGATGATCGTCGTGCCGGCCACGGTCGGGGCTGCCGTCAGAACATATTGCGGGTCAGCAGCAGCACCGAGACCAACCTTCAGGTCAACGCGGCCATTGGTGCCGAAATCCGGGCAGAATGCGCCGGTATCGGCATCAAGCGCGATCAGTTCCGCGGTGATCGTGTTCATGATGATGCGGCGCTGGCAAATCGCACCTTCGGCAACCGTCACCGGGGTGACAGGCGTCGAACCATCGATCGTCGGCTGCACGAGCGGTGCGGCCGCGTCGAAATAGGCGAGGCCACGGCAACGCATCCAGACGGACGACTTTGCATTGATCTCGTTCTTCCAGATTTCTTTTCCGGTATCGGCATTGATGGCGATGACGTTGTTGTGCGGCGTGCAAAGATAAACGCGATCACCGATCTGCAGGGGCGTCAGCTGGTCTTCGGCACCGCCGCCGCCGGGGCTGATCGGGGTGTCACCGGTGCGATAGGTCCAGGCAACCTGAAGATCCTTGACGTTGTCGCGGGTGATCTGGTCGAGCGCTGCGAAGCGCGAACCGCCATTGGTGTTGCCGTAGGCTTCCCAGTTCTTCTGTTCCTTGGCCGGGTCGACGGGCGTCAGCGGCGCCGGCGTACCGGTGAAGGCAACGGTCGGATGCGGAACGAACATGCCGGCGAAACCGGCAGCCGAGGCAACGGCCAGAACGGCTGCAATCGCGAAGGAGGCGAGATAGGCGGGGGTCTTGCCGGCTGCCTTGCGCAGCAGCGGGAAGCTGAGTGCAACAACCGTTGCGCCGACGCCGATCGCGAGAAGACGCGAGATCAGCGGCCAGAAATCAAGGCCGGCATCCCAGATCGCCCACACAATGGTGGCGACGGTAACAAGGCCGAACAACAGCGCGCCTGATGGCTTGCGCAGAATGGTCAGCACACCGGAAAGAATGATGACGAGGCCGGCCAGCAGGAAATACCAGCTGCCACCGAGAGAGACGAGCTTACCGCCGCCGACGGCGAAAAACAGGCCCGCGAGAACGAGAACGGCACCGAGCACGAACAGCCATACCTTGGCTATCGTGGACAGGGCGCCCTGAGAGGCTTTCATTTTATCCCTAGCTCCAGTTTTGGATTCGACAGAGTCGACAGTGGAGGCCCTCGGCAGCATCAGGAGCGAAAAAAAGGATCAATTGCGACTACCGTGCTTCTGTTGAAGGCGCGCTGGCGGCATGCAGGCTCACGAAGAGACCGGCGGGTCGGGAGCGTCCTTGCGAGGACTTCATGACGCGGCATGCGCCCTCCCCTGCGCAAACAGCGACGGGCATTTCAAGCCCGTGCATGCGGTATAATGCCGCCTGCGACAAAATTGCAAGAGATTGTATGTACTATTTCGTACACAAACCGTTCACAGTTTTTGCATGTGTGCAAACATGCTGTTGTTCTCGTCTTTTCAGCGCATTGCAGCAAGCTTTTCGCGGGCGGACTGGCTGCCGCCGTGACCGAGTTCGACGTCGATTTCTTCATGCACGCGCGTCCAGATCGGCAGTGCCGCCGTCAGCATCGCCATGCCGGCATCGGTC
Organism: Neorhizobium sp. JUb45; assembly: GCF_004343585.1. Taxonomy (GTDB): domain Bacteria; phylum Pseudomonadota; class Alphaproteobacteria; order Rhizobiales; family Rhizobiaceae; genus Neorhizobium. Next base: position 601,168 of record NZ_SLYW01000003.1, read on the forward strand.
AGCATCAGCAGTCTGCCGCGGCGATCTTTTGGGTCGACCTCGCTTTTCACAAGCCCGCGCCGCTCGAGAATCTTCAGCGCTGCAGTCAGTGTGGTGCGGTCCATGGCAAGCAGATCGCAGACGGATTTCATCGTCGCCGGCACAGGGCGATTGAGCGACATCATCAGCGAAAACTGGCCATTGTTCAGACCGATCGGCTTCATCGCCACATCAAAACGACGGGCAAGCGCACGCGCTGTCCTTTGCACGTGCAGACACAGGCAGGTGTCGCGCACATGCAGCGTGGTGGAGAACGGGATCGAATCGATATTTGACAGCATGAGATAATCATGTTGATATCAACCTAATCTGTCAAGGAAGAGGAGACCTGATGATGGATACAACTGTTTCCCCAACGAATGCCGTGATCGACCGCAACGAATGGCGCGATGCCCGCCTGAGATTGCTGGAACTCGAGAAGGAGGAAACCCGCCTGCGCGACAAGGTGCGGGCGGCGCGGCGGGCCCTGCCATGGGTGAAGGTGGCAAAGGACTATGCCTTCGACACCCGGACCGGCCGCAAGACGCTGGCCGAGCTTTTCGAGAACCGCAGCCAGCTTCTGGTCTATCATTTCATGCTCGGCCCCGATTGGGAGGAAGGCTGTATCGGCTGTTCCTTCTTCTGCGATCATATCGAAGGGGCGCTGCCGCATCTCAACAATCACGATGTCACCTGGATCGCGGTATCACGTGCACCGCTGTCCAAGATCGAAGCCTATCGTCACCGCATGGGCTGGAATTTCCCCTGGGTGTCGTCCTTCGGCAGCGAGTTCAATTACGATTACGACGTGTCGTTTTCGGCGCAAGAGCGGGCATCCGGCAGCGTCGAATACAATTACCGAAACGTGCCGACCGACCAGATCGCCGATGAGGAACACGGCATGTCATCCTTCTATCGCGACGCGGAAGGCGAGATCTTTCATACTTATTCGACCTATGCCCGCGGCGGCGAAGAAGTCTGCGGCACGCTGATGCTGCTCGACCGTGCGCCGCTCGGACGCAACGAAACCTCGACGATGAGTTTTCTCAAACGCCACGATGAATACGGGCAAAAGCCCGACAAGGCGCATACATCCTGCTGTCACTGAAGCCACCAAGGATAAAACGACATAAGGGAGGAAGACATGTCGATGACAATGGCAAAACCCCGCGCCGAACACGGCTTTCTCGACAGGCTTGTTGGCACATGGGATGTCACGTCCGAAATGAGCGAAGGCACACCATGGGTGGAAAACGTCCGCTCGCTCGCCGGCATATGGGTGATTGCCGAAGGCAATGGCGAGATGCCGGGCGGCGAAGGCCCGGCGACCACTGTGCTCACCCTTGGCTTCGATGCCGCCAAGGAAAAATATGTCGGCACATGGCTCGGCTCGATGATGGATAATCTCTGGGTCTATGAAGGCGAGATCGAACCGGACGGCAGGACGCTCAGCCTTTACACGACGGGCCCCTCGATGAGCGGCGACGGCATGGCCGATTATCGCGAGCAGATCACCTTTCTGACCGACGATCACCGCACCTTCACGTCCAGCGCGAAGCAACCGGATGGCAGCTGGAAATACTTCATGGAAGCGCATTATCGGCGTAAGGCCTGAGCTGACACGACAATAAACAGTGAGGAGACGACAATGCTTCAGACCGCCTCGAACACACGATCCGAAACGCACGGCAAATTCATCTGGTGCGAGTTGATCACGTCGGACACCAAGGCCGCCGGCGATTTCTATTCGACCGTCATCGGCTGGAAGGTCAACGAAATGTCGATGCCGGGGGAAACGGGCTCCATGCCTGCCTATTTCCTGTTCGAGATGGGCGAAGGCGACAATTGCCCCGGCATCGGCGGCATGATGGATTTTCCGCCGGAACTGGAGGGCAAGCTGCCGCCGAACTGGACCGGTTATGTCGCCGTCGACGATGTCGACCAGACCTGCCGTGACTATGTGGCGCATGGTGGCCACGTGCAGCGCGAGCCGGACGACATTCCGGGCGTTGGCCGCTTTGCCGTGGTGGCCGATCCGCATGGCGCGGTGCTGTGTATCATGACGCCGATCCCACCGGAAAATCCGCCGCGTGAACTGGCTGCGACCGATCCCGGCAATGTCGGCTGGCGCGAGCTTTATGCCGGCGATGGTGATGAGGCATTTCAATTCTACGCAAAAATCTTCGGCTGGACGAAAAGCCATGACGTCGACATGGGGCCGATGGGCGCCTATCGCATCTTTGCCCATGGAGGCGAGATCACCGGCGGCATGATGACCCGGCCGGAAGGCGTGCCGGTGCCCTGCTGGTGTTATTACTTCAATGTCGAAGCCATCGATGCGGCGATCGAACGCGTGACGGCCGGCGGCGGCGAGATCGTCAACGGTCCCGTGGAAGTGCCGGGTGGCAACTGGATCGTGCAGGCGCTGGACCCGCAGGGCGCGTTTTTCAGCCTGACGGCAGCCAAGCGGTAAACCACGCAAATTTCATCACGACAGAAAATGCGGGGACGGCCGGCAGCAATCACAGCGGGACCATGCAGACGGTCCCGCTGAGGCCGCATGCCGATCAACCGAACCCTGTTTCACTGCGGCCGTCCCGCGCCGGGGCTGGGAGGCACCCCGGATTTTCCCCTCAAAGCCTACGGATCATGCCCGGGCGGCCGGCACCGCGCAGGCCTCTCCGCCGCCGAACATGCGAGAGCGGGTGAGGAACCGTTTTTCCCGACCGTTATCGAGCGAGAACATGCCGCCGCGGCCCGCAACCACATCGATGATCAGTTGCGTGTGTTTCCAGGCTTCGAACTGGCTGGCGCTGATGAACACCGGCACGCCGCCGATTTCGCCCAGTTTCACGTCGTGATCACCGACGATGAAATCGTCTGTCGGATAACACATCGGCGACGAGCCATCGCAACAGCCGCCGGACTGGTGAAACAGGATATGCGGATGATCCGCCTGGATTTCGGTGATCAGGGCAAGCGCCGCATCGGTGGCGGTAACGCGGGGTTCGCCGTTGATGGTGGTTTCCATGAAAATCCTTTCTGGAGGATGGGGCGACGACGGCCCCTCATCCGGCTCGCTTACGCTCCGCCACCTTCTCCCCGTTTTGACGGGGAGAAGGAAAATTGGTCAGCGCCTTGCCCCAAACGATCGGAGCAAACAGCCTGCGGGTAATCTCATTCTGTGCGGAGAGATGGGGATATCGCTGACGTAGACGATCGAGCCCGGAATTGGTCCTGCCGTGGCGAAAATGGTGGCTTCGAGAACCGGAGCGCAGTGGACTTAATGTCCATGAGCACCGGAAGCGGAGAAGACGCCATTTGCAGCCGGGCAGGGCCAATTCAGGCCGATCGTCAGAAGAAGCCGAGCTTCTTGGGGCTGTAGCTCACCAGCATGTTCTTGGTCTGCTGGTAGTGATCGAGCATCATCTTGTGGGTTTCGCGACCGATGCCGGACTGCTTGTAGCCACCAAATGCCGCGTGCGCCGGATAGGCGTGGTAGCAATTGGTCCACACGCGCCCCGCCTGGATCTCGCGACCGAACCGATAGGCGCGGTTGCCATCGCGGGTCCACACACCGGCACCGAGGCCGTAAAGCGTGTCATTGGCGATTTCGAGGGCTTCCGCATCGGTCTTGAAGGTGGCGACAGACACGACAGGCCCAAAGATTTCCTCCTGAAAGACGCGCATCTTGTTGTGGCCGGCAAACACGGTCGGCTTGATGTAATAGCCATTGGCCAGTTCGCCGCCGAGATCGTTGCGTGTGCCGCCGGTCAGAACTTCGGCGCCTTCCTGTTTGCCGATGTCGAGATAGGCGAGGATCTTTTCCATCTGCTCGTTGGAGGCCTGCGCGCCGATCATCGTGGCGGCATCGAGCGGATTGCCCTGCACGATCGCTTCCACACGCTTCACTGCCCGCTCCATGAAGCGGTCATAAATGCTCTCATGTACCAGCGCACGGCTGGGGCATGTGCAGACTTCGCCCTGGTTGAGCGCGAACATCGCAAACCCTTCCAGCGCCTTATCGAAGAAATCATCATCTTCGTTGGCGACGTCGGCAAAGAAGATGTTGGGCGACTTGCCGCCCAGTTCCAGCGTCACCGGAATGAGGTTCTGGCTGGCATATTGCATGATCAGCCGGCCTGTCGTCGTTTCGCCGGTAAAGGCGATCTTGGCAATGCGCGGGCTGGACGCCAGCGGCTTGCCGGCTTCGAGGCCAAAACCGTTGACGATATTGAGGACACCCGGCGGTAGAAGATCACCGATGATTTCAGCCCAGACCAGCAGCGAGGCGGGTGTCTGTTCGGCCGGCTTGATGACGACGCAATTGCCGGCGGCAAGCGCCGGCGCCAGCTTCCATGCCGCCATCAGGATCGGAAAGTTCCACGGAATGATCTGGCCGACGACACCGAGCGGCTCATGAAAATGATAGGCAACGGTATCGTTGTCGATCTCGCCGATCGAGCCTTCCTGTGCGCGAATGCAGGAGGCGAAATACCGGAAATGGTCGATCGCGAGCGGAATGTCGGCCGCCATGGTTTCGCGGATCGGCTTGCCATTGTCCCAGGTTTCCGCCTGGGCCAGCACTTCCAGCTTGTCCTCCATCCGCTGGGCGATCTTCATCAGGATGTTGGAGCGTTCGGCCGGCGCCGTGCGGCCCCATTTGTCCTTGGCGGCATGGGCAGCGTCCAGCGCGGCGTTGATGTCCTTTTCATCGGAGCGCGGAATTTCGCACAGCTTGCCGCCGGTGACCGGCGTGATGTTGTCGAAATATTTGCCGCCGATCGGCTCTCTCCACTCGCCACCGATATAGTTGCCGTATTTCAGCTTGAACGGCGATTCGACGATTTTCTGATGCAGCATGGAATTATCCTCCCTGATATCCAGCTTCATGATCGCGACCGGTCGGTTAAGACCGCGCTTGAGAGGAAATCTGCGTTTTGTCAGGACGGACGGAAAGCCGGCCATGACGATATGGCGGCGCACACTGTCGCAAGCCTGCGACAGTTGCCGGGCACAAACCATGCCGCGATGCGGCAATACCGGGTCAGATCAATGCAGGCCGAACCGCTTCATCTTGCGGTGAAGGGTGGCGCGGCTCATGCCGAGCGTGATCGCCGCCTGCGAGACATTGCCGTTGGCGCGCGACAATGCACGCGTCAAAGCGGCACGTTCGGCCTCGACGAGATCGCGGGCTGCATCGCAGGAGACTTCATCGAGCGCGTCTGCCGCCGGAATGCCGGCTGCAATCCTGACATCGTCGAGCTTCAGGGCAAGCCGTGCAGCACGCGTGGCGCCGATCACCATGTCGTTGCGATCGACGGCAATCAGGGCAGCGGCACTATGGGCCGCCTGTGGGACCATCAGGAAACGCGCACCGGGAAAAGCCGAACGGAAAAGGTTCAGCTCGATACGCAAAGCGGCGTCGCGCACCGTTTGCGAAATGATAGACAACACGGTTTCGTTGACATCTTCCCGGCAGGTGGAAATGTCGAGCGCCGCCGCCAGCTCACCACGATGATCGCGGATCGGTGCCGTGGTGCAGGACAGCCGGATATTGGACGAGAAGAAATGCTGATCACGAAAAATCGAAACGGCGCGTTCGTCGGCCAGGGCAGTGCCGATGCCGTTGGTGCCGATGCTGGCTTCGGTCCACACCGATGACGTCCAAAGACCGAGATCGTGAAACGCCTTGTCGTCGCCGGCAGCGCCACGACGCTCCAGCGCTACACCGTTTTTGTCGGTGAGGAGAAGGCAGCAGCCCGACCGACCGACGGTGGAAAACAGCCGGTCCAGCTCGTCGCTCGCCTCGGCAATCAATCGCTCCGAGGCCTGTCGCGCCTGCAGGAACTGTGCCTCGGTCAACCGGTTCGGCCTGCGGTTATCCTCCGGCGCCAGATGGTGCATGACCATGCAACGCCGCCAGGAAGCGACCACGGGGGAACTTGCCGCAGCGGCATTGCCGGCGGCACTCGAATAGACATGATCGGCATGCGCCATCGGCGGTAGCGTCATAGGCACACCTTGCCCTGCCTGCGAGAAACGTGCATCGGGTCCTCCTCCACGAGACACGAGGGTATTTTCCGTAAATTAGCAATTGATGCGATCGTCATCAAGGGGCGGAGCCATCACGCTGTGGACGACGAACTGTCCAAAAGGAAAAGCCCCCAAACGTTCCCGTCGTGGAAGCCTTTCTCAATATGTCGCAAACCGTCGGCATCCAGAAGGCAAGAGAAACTCCCGACCTCGCCTGGGATCTCATCGACATGGCGCTACAGCCGGGGCCACAAAGCTGCTGGGGATCGGATCTCCAGAACGCTATGGCGAATGTGAACGTCAAGTACCGCGACGGCGTCGAAAAAAGGATCACGCCGCTCAGCGAAGCCCTTGTGCCGCCCTACGCACAAATCAGCGAATTGAGCGACAAGCGGACAGACCAGTGGAACCGGATCGTCGGGCAATAAGGCGCTTTTTCGAAAACGCGACGGCCATGATGGTCGTCGCGCTTAACAGAACAAGGCCAACCAACTGAGAGATGCGTTTCCCATCGACCGGAACTGCCTGTGACGCGATTGTGTAGACCTCCAAATTGACAATCGCCACCGGCGATTTTACGGAGAGGTGGATGATTATCGGTCGGCTTTGCATTGCCTTTATCTTGTTCATCGGCATGGCACTTTCCACAAGTGCGCAGATGCCGAGCGATTTTGCCTGCCCGTCCAAAACCTATCTCCAGTCATGCCCGGTCGATGCTGGGTCGGCAACAGAACCTTCGTCCTCTTCGGAGCGCCCGTGCCCAGCGAAGGCGATACTTGCCAAAGCCATGCCTGAACGCGCCGAGAACGTCACTGTCATGAGCTATCATCATGAACCCGCAACCGATCTCATGGGTGCGGTGTCAGGCGGCATCGAGCGCCCTCCCAAATCCTCTCAAAGCTGACACCCTCTGGGTTATTCATCCTGAAAATCAGCAGAACCGCGATCGCGATGGTTTGGAACCGTCGTGAAGATCGACGGTGATATGAGAGATTGACAATGTCTATTACGAATTCACGCGTTCCCGAGCGTATTCCCTTCCTGCGCCCGGTCTACCTCGCCCTGCACAACCATGCCGAAACCCTCATGCGGGTTCTGTGCGGCGTGATCTTTTCCGTTCACGGTTTTCCGAAGATAATGGATCCCTACAAGGCCGTGGGCCTGGTCGAAGGACTTGGCTTCTATCCGGGCGCCTTTTGGTCGCCGCTCCTTTCCTTCACGGAATTCTTCGCCGGGATTCTTATCGCCGTTGGCTTTCTGACCAGACCTGCCGCTGTCGCGGCGACTGTCATCCTGCTCGTCACGGTTTATGCCCACTGGGTCCATATGGGTCAGGGTTATAGCGGCGCGGAGAAATCGATTCTCTGGGTTGCAATGACGATCTTTTTTGCTGTTCGAGGTGCCAACAGCCAGTCGATCGACGCGAAGCTTGGTCGTCAATTCTAAAAGACTTGGGAGCCGGCGCCTAACCGCGCTGGCTCCCGGCCGGCTCTCCGAAACAGAGAGCTATGAGAACGGATTTTTTCGAGTGATGGCCTGATCGGCACGGGGTTGCGCACGCCGATGGCAATTAGAACGCCCGCGGAGATCAGCACGGCTCTGCCGTAGATATAGACACCGCCTCGTTGTCGCATGCGATTTCACCACGCGCACCTCGAGTATCCGTTTTAATCAAAAGGAATTTGAGCGAGAGGCCGCCCGGCCTGCGGAAACGGGTGGGCGCACGCGACGCGAGATCGTGGATGATCTGGGGATCGCGCTGTCGACATTGACACGATGACTGAACCGCCACCATTGCCCGATACATCGATGGTTTTTGCAATGCCATACAGCGGCATTCGACGTTCGATTATTTAAGCCTCGCACAGTTCGCGAAACTGGCCGCATGAACTGAAAATGCCTTTCCACATTTCCGAATAAAGCCCAAGAATTGTTACCGCCGCCGTTACAGGCCCATCGCCTGCGGCTGCGAGATCGCCGCGCCGTGATGGGCATCCGTCAGATGTGTGAGATCGGACGCCAGCTCCGCTTCGGTTGGGTCACCCATCTGCCACATCCGCACCAGTTCCTGCGCAGCCGCAATCGCCAAAGGATCATCCAGCGATACCTTGTTCTTTTCACAAAACTGATCGAGCACTCGACGTAATACGAGCATTTGCCTCTCCTGGAGCGCGACAACTTTCACTGCGCCACATTTGAGAGACGAAACGGACGAGAATAAGGTTTCAGCCCGCACGGCACATCAACATCGGATCACATTAAAGCTAGCAGTACGTCGCACCCATTCCGCCTCACATCCTGCCGCTTTGGCCAAATTCTGACATTCCCCAACTGAGAAGAGGCTTATGATATCGCCAAGAGCCTGGGTTACGGTGTCTCGCACACCAAGCATTGACAGCGCCGCAAGGAATCTGCGGCGCTGCGGATCGATTTCATCCTCAAATCAGGCGGCGATCGGCTCCAGATTTGCCTCGATTTCCTCGCGGAAATTCTCATAGCGGCTCGGCAGCTTGAGTGCTTCTCCGAGATGTGCCGTGTCCTCGTCGCGATCGAAGCCCGGTTCGTTGGTTGCGATTTCGAACAAAATACCGCCCGGCGTGCGGAAATAGATCGCCCAGAAATAGTCTCGGTCGATGACCGGCGTGACCTGATATCCGGTATCCATCAGCGCCTTGCGCACTTCGAGCTGCTTCTCGCGATTGTCGACAGCAAAGGCGATATGGTGGACGGAACCAGCACCTTGGCGGGCAAACGGCGTCTTCGGCAGGGCGGCGAGATCGATCGTATCGGCGCCATTGCCGCCAGGAATGATAAATCGCGTCACATCGCCCTCCGCCTCACTGCGCTCATACCCCATGAAACGCAGAAGCTCTTCGGTTGCCGCCGTGTCATGGAGATTAAAACGCGCGCCTGCAAATCCGCGGATTGCGACATCGTCGGCGACGCCCTCGCTGACCCAGGCAGCGCGCTTGTCATCAGCCGTTTCGACCAGCGCAAAACCATCGCCATCGGGGCCGATAAAGCGCAGCCGGTCTACGCCGAACGCCGTGTCCGTCTCTACGCCGGCCACACCCTGGGCTGCAAAGCGCTCCTTCCAGAAGGCCAGAGCTCCCTTGGGAATTGCGAACTGCGTTTCGCCAACCTCACCGACGCCGGGGCGGCCGAGCATCATGTTGGGGAACGGAAAATAGGTCATGACGGTGCCCGGCGTGCCGTTCTCGTCACCATAATAGAGATGGTAGACACTCGGGTCGTCGAAGTTGACGGTCTTTTTCACGCGGCGAAGGCCGAGCGTGTCGGTAAAGAACCGGTTGTTCTGGCGAGCATCGGATGCCATCGACGTAATGTGATGCAGTCCCTTGATATCCTTGATCATGGCCGTTGCCTTTCTGCGTTGGCGGTGTCCGTGTTGTTGGAATGAGATTTAGACCCATTGCCCGCCGCGCTGAATTGCAATATTTCTCTCGAATGAATTGCACTTTTTGAAACAATAGCGATGAACGACTATAAAGCTCTCAAAACCTTCCTGCTTGCCGCCGAAAAACGCAACTTTGCCCAGGTTGCCCGCGAACTCGACATGACGCCGGCCGCAGTGACGCGAGCGATCGCGGCGCTCGAGGATGATCTTGGCGTGCAGCTGTTCGTCCGGACGACCCGTCAGGTGTCGCTGACAACGGATGGGGCGGTGTTTGCCGCGCAGGTTCAAGGCGCAATCGAGGCGTTGGAAAAAGCGCGCAAGGACGTGCGAAACGCAAACAAGGCCGACCAGGGGCGGCTCAGGATCAGCGCGCCGACCTGGTTCGGTAAGGCGGTTCTGCCTCCTATCCTCTCCGGCTTTCGCCAGCTCTATCCGAAGATGAGCTTCGAAATATCGCTATCGGATGGATTGGTGGACATCGTTGACGACGACTATGATCTGGCGATCCGCATTTCGTCTCAGCCATCGGACAAATTCACGATCTGGCGCAAGATCCGCGTCGTGCCACGCATTCTGGTTGCAGCTCCGGGGAGCCGCTACGTCGACATGCAGCACCCGAACGAGCTGACGCCCGACGATTGCCTTGCCTATAGCGGCGAGAGCCGACGTGAGAACTGGGTTCTGTCGGATGGCGGGTCCAGCATGACGATCTCAGCGGGTCGCGCGTTCAGCGCCAATAGCGGGGAGGTTCTTGCCGACATGGCCGCGGACGGTGCCGGCGTCGCCATGCTGCCTGGGTTCCACATATCGGAACATTTGCGGACCGGCCGCCTGGTTCATGTCCTTCAGGGCTGGGCACCGCCAGAGTTATGGCTCACACTATACTACCCGCCGTATCAGGCTCTGCCTCCGCGCATCGCGTCCTTCTCCAAGTTCTTCGAGGAACAGGTGGCCTCGCACATGACGATGCTGGATTGAACGATGAGGCGTGACCAAACTCGAACACGATGTTCTGACCTGCCAAGAACGCTGGCGGCCACGTCGATTATGCTACAGGCGCGGCATTGAACGAGGCCGTTTCGAAGTCAAGGATCTCCTGTGCGACAAGGGCCTGAAGACGCCAGAGATTGCGATCGTGAATGCCTTCTGCACGAAGATCGGTGATCGTGTTCAGGAGATATTCCGCGCAGGATCCACCCTCGCCACAAGCACGCGCGAGAAGGTATGCCGCCTCCTGCAATGGCAGTGTCTTGGTCAGTCCTTCCCGCTTTGTACTTGCCCAGAATATTAGCGCTTTGCGCTCGCCTTGCGCTGTCCTGACAGAAACCCACCGCATCATGCCGGTGACCTCCCGATAACGGATCTCGCGTGCGATCAGTGCACGAAGATCACGGTTCCCCTCCTCGCGAGACAGTCCGAAGAGGACACCATCGCATTGGCCGCCGCGTTCAAGCGCCATCATCAGACCGGGCTGATCGCTGGTTGCCCGCCACCGCTCGATCCGCAGCGAGAACGATCGGTGCCAGCCGAACGCGGTGGCGCGTTCGCGGCTGACTGGCTGAAACTCCGGGTTCCAGATCAGCGAACCATAGGCGAATACGGCAATCGGCTGATCGCCCGCCTCGCGTTCGATGCGCGCAACCAGATCATCGAGCTCCCCATCTGACAGTGGCGTCCAACCGGGTTCAGGGCCGTCATCACGAACGGTTCGGATGGTCTGGGCAACAAGTTCGTGGGTCAAAAGCATGATGGTCTCGTTTTCAATTGCGGCATTCAACCAGTGGATAATGCTCCTGACGAAAGGAGCCTCCCGGTAAGTCCGCAATATCGCCGCCAAGCTTCATCGGCACAATTGCGCCAAATATTTCGATATTATTGCGATTTTCGCAACTATCTTCATCCGATTAGCCTGACAAGCTTTCGAGGCAGCTTTCTTGTATGTCGGCTTGCTTGGCGCAGAGCTGGAGCTGCGGCCTTTATGGTCGTGATGACAGGCTGGCTTCGCTGGAATTCGTGCTTTTGGTGCGGCTCAGCATGACGACACCGCTATCCTGGCGCTTCAGGCTGGTTTCGACATAGTCGATGAATTCCGCCGCTGGCAGGGCCTTGGCGTAGAACCAGCCCTGACAAAACTCGACACCGTGATCGAGCAGATACTCCGCCTGCTCCCGTGTCTCCACACCTTCGGCGATGATCGACAGCTTGAGCGACTTGGCCATTTCGATGATGTGGGCAATAACCGCGCTGGTGGCGGTCTGGCGGTTGATCGCATCGACAAACGATTTGTCGATCTTCAGCGCGTCGAGCGGCAGGCTCTGCAGATATTGCAGGCTGGAATAACCCGTACCGAAATCGTCGATGGCGACGGCATAGCCACGCATCCGCGCTTCGGCGATCGTCTTGCGCGCCTCGTCGATATCCATCAGGCCGCGTTCTGTCGCCTCCAGCCAGATCTGATCGTTGGCGATACCGCTATTGCCAAGACGCTGGCCGACGGTTTCCAGCACACGCCCCGTCTTGAAATCATCCGCACAGAAATTGATGGCCACATGCAGGGAACGATGCTGCTTGAGCAGCGGGCCGATATCGCGGCCAATGGCCTCGATGACCTGATCGGTGATCGGCCGGATAAGGCCGCTCTGTTCTGCCAGAGGGATGAACAGATCGGGCCTGACAAGACTGCCATCCGGCCTCTGCCACCGCACCAGCGCTTCGGCGCCGATACACACGCCCGATGAAAGCGCGATGATTGGCTGGTAATGCACGACGAACTCGCGCTTGCGAACCGCAATCGACAGCTCACCCAATGGCGACAGGCGTTTGCGCGACATGCGAATGACAAGGCCGATAATGACGATGGTCGCGAATGTGCCGAATGCGACGAAGAACCAGTGTTCGTTGCTGAACAGTCCGAAAAGGCCGTTGGTGGAGCTGATGGCGATGGCTGTCCAACCGCCCTTGCTGTTCACGGCATATATATTGCCGTCGACCGTGCCCTTGGTGGTTTCACGGCCAAGCTTGTCGGTAAAATCCGTATCGGGCGTGTTCAGCGTCGCACTGATCACGCCGTTCGGAGCGGTGACGACAACAGAAGCATCCTGATCGGCCAACCCTTCGACAAGGCGAGCCGGATCGACCAAAGCGTTGTAAGGTCCAACCTGCACCACGCTCATCGGATTAGCACCGGTGACCATTGGAATGACGTCAACCCAGGCCTTGATATCCTTGCCGACGACGAAATCGGGTGCCAGTTCCTTGATCAGCCGGTTTTCAGGCCCCCAGGATGTGCATTTGAGCATGCCATCCTCGATATAGCCTATTTCCTCGACCGTGCGGGAATTGACGACCAGACGACGCATTTCACCGATATGGGCGTCCGTGCAGGATATGAAACGGCGCCCGCCAAGCGTTTTCAATGTCGCGGCGGCATCCAGGAAAGACCGTTCTGCCCGTGTCGTGGCTTGAGACGCGATGTCCATCAGCCGGTCCTCTTCCATTCGAAGCGAAAGGGACCATGCGCCATAGATCGTCAGGAACAACGGGAGCAACGCGCCGAGAAAGGCCAGGATGACGGCTTCAAGAATGACGCGCGATCGTTTCAAGGCCGCTTCGCTCCCCTGCGGTTGAGACACAATCGCTAGAGGCAAGATGTTAAAACAACGTCTCCAGAAAAGGAAAAATCGACGTTTTGAAACGTTATCAGATGTTTATGACAGTATAAGACAAATTCATCAATCACCGGACGCAGCAGCGCATCGGAAGCGCAATCGAAAGATGCGGCTGATAGGAAATGGATGCGGCCGGTGCAGGATCGTCACGCCGGCCGCAATTTGACATTACGCTATCGCTTGAGGCTACCCAGGATACCGCGCACCAATGCCCGGCCGATCTGGTTGGCGACGCTCGAGGCGACCGAGCGTGCCGCACTTTTCATGGCGGCCTCGATTACCGTTTCGCGCTGATAACCGGAACGGCCCTTTGCGGCCGGCTTCGCGGCCGGTTCGTCATCCTGCGCATCGCCAAAACCCGGCAGGCTCCATCGGCCGGCAGCACTGTTATTGTCCTCAGCCGGTGGCGCTTCCGCCTCGCGTTTGGCGGCCTCGGCATCCGCAGATTTTTTGGCGCGGGCAGCAAGGATTTCGAAGGCGGACTCGCGGTCGAGATCGCGATCATAGACGCCTGCAACAGGGCTCATGTTCATGATCTGGCTGCGTTCCGGCTCGCTGATCGGCCCGATGCGCGCAGACGGCGGACGGATGAGCGTGCGCTCGACCATCGACGGTGCGCCCTTGCCCTCCAGCGTCGAGACAAGCGCTTCGCCGGTGCCGAGCTGGGTGATCGCCTCTTCGGTCTTGAACTCGGGATTGGCGCGGAACGTATCGGCCGCGGTTCTGACCGCCTTCTGTTCGCGCGGCGTATAGGCGCGCAATGCGTGCTGCACGCGGTTGCCGAGCTGGGCGAGCACCGTTTCCGGCACGTCGAGCGGGTTCTGGGTGACGAAATAGATGCCGACACCCTTGGAACGGATCAGGCGCACCACCTGCTCCACGCGCTCCAGCAACACCTTTGGCGCTTCGGAGAATAGCAGATGCGCTTCATCGAAGAAGAACACCAGTTTCGGCTTTTCCGGATCGCCGACTTCCGGCAGTTCTTCAAAAAGTTCCGAAAGCATCCAGAGCAGAAAAGTGGCGTAAAGACGGGGGTTCATCATCAGCTTGTCGGCAGCCAGAACCGAGATCATGCCGCGGCCATCGGGGGCGACGCGCATGATATCGCTGATCTGCAGCGCCGGTTCGCCGAAGAAATGGATGGCGCCCTGCTGTTCCAGCGTCAGCAGGCCGCGCTGCAGCGAACCAACCGAGGCTTTCGAGACGAAACCGAACTGCGAGGAAATCTCGCCGGCATGTTCGCCCATATAGTTCAAAAGCGCCTGCAGGTCCTTCAGGTCGAGCAGCGGCAGGCCGCCCTGGTCGGCGATCTTGAAGGCGATGTTGAGAACGCCTTCCTGCGCGTCCGACGCATCCATAAGCCGGGCCAGCAGCAGCGGGCCCATCTCGGCGATGGTGGCGCGCACGCGGTGGCCCTTTTCACCATAAAGATCCCAGAACATCACCGGGAACTTGGTAAAATCATAATCCGCATACTGGATCTGCTCGGCACGCTTGAGCAGAAAATCTTTCGGCTCGCCCATGGAGGCGATACCGGAAAGGTCGCCCTTGATATCGGAGCAGAACACGGGAACGCCGGCTGCGGAAAACTCTTCCGCCAGCACCTGCAGCGTCACCGTCTTGCCGGTGCCGGTGGCGCCGGTGATCAGACCATGGCGATTACCGAACTTCAGTTCGAGATATTCGGCTTCCTTGAAACTATCGTCCGGCTTTCGGCTTCCGCCGATCAAGAGCTTTCCCGCGTCAACCATGCAACCGCTTCTCGTTTTCTGCGTTGTCGATGAAATACTTGTATAGGACGAGACCGCTCTTTCGGCAACGAGAAGCCGCTCGCCGGAAACATCAGCCTGGCGGGAGACTGAAAAGATGACGGCAGACACTTTTGGGCAGATCAGCACACCGCCCGCAGACGCCATGCCGCTCAACACATCTCCGATAGACAAGGACCGCGGCCGCGAAGCCGAAACGCCGGCAGACATCCCCGCCCGCGGACTGAAGGATGTGTTCTGGCGCGTCTTCCATTCAATCGAAAGCGACCGCGTGCTGCTGGTTGCCGCCGGCGTGACCTATTACCTGCTGCTCGCACTTTTCCCGGCCATGACGGCGATGGTGTCGCTCTACGGTTTTGTCGCCGACCCCACAAAACTTGCCGACCGCATCACCTTTCTCAGCATGATCCTGCCGCCCAATGCGCTCGACCTGTTTCTCGACCAGTTGCGCAGCCTTACGCAACAGGGCCGCACGACGCTGAATATCGGCCTGTTCGGCGGTCTGGCACTGGCATTGTGGAGTGCGAACGCCGGCATGAAGGCGATGTTCGAAGCGATGAACGTTGCTTACGGAGAAAACGAGAAGCGCAATATCCTCAAACTCAACCTGATTTCTCTTCTGTTCACGCTCGGTGCCATTCTGGTCGCCATCGTCGTGCTGACGGGATTGGGCCTTGTGCCGGCACTTCTGTCCTTCCTGTGGCTGGACCAATGGGCAGAAATGATCATCCGCTTTTCGCGCTGGCCGATCATGATGCTGTTCGTGGCAACCGGCATCGCGGTTCTCTACCGTTACGGCCCGAGCCGCGAGCCGGCACGCATCCAGTGGCTGACATGGGGAGCGGTGTTTTCCAGCCTCGCCTGGCTGGCGGCATCGATCGGCGTATCCTTCTATCTCTCCCATATCGCCAACTACAACGCCACCTATGGCGCGCTCGGCGCACTGATCGGCTTCATGGTGTGGACGTGGATCTCGACGATCATCATCGTCATCGGCGCCGAGATCAATGCCGAACTGGAGCACCAGACGGCACGGGATTCGACCACCGGGCCGGAGCAGCCGCTGGGCGAGCGTGGCGCCTATATGGCTGATACGATTGGCGAGGCTTCGTGAGAGAGCAGATGACGACGGCCAGGTTTGGACAAAATATCGTTTGCGTACCATGATCGTTGAAAGCAGATCCTTCAAAACTTCCGCAGGAGCTTACACATGGCACCGATTGTTATTCTGCGAAAATGGACGGCCCGTATCAGAACCGCCGATGAAGCGGATTACGTCCGCTATGTCGCCGATACCGGCGGAGATGATTTTCACAAGACCCAAGGCAATCTTGGCCACCAGATTATCGTTCGCGAGCTGGGCGACGGCGTAAGCGAGGTTTCCGCCCTGAGTTGGTGGAGCAGCATGGACGCCATTCGGGCATTTGCCGGCGACAATCCCGAACTCGCCCGCTATTACCCGGAGGATGACCGCTACCTGCTCGATAGGCCGGAATTCGTTGAGCACTATCGGGTCATGTCGTACAGCGCATTGCTGGACAATCACTGACGAGATTTCCGCTCGATCACACGATTGGCGCAACAGCAGGCGGGATGGATGCTGCACTCACCACAGGATGCGACAATTCATCCGTTCACGAAACGGTTGATACGCAAAGCTGTCGCTGTCTTTGCCAAATCGACATGCTAATCGTCCACGGGAGAGGCGCGATATTGATCATTGTCAGCGTCTGCCTTTGGCGCAGATGGCGGGCCTCGTTTTTCCGAGGTACATCACGCGTCGAGGGATCAAAAAATCTTTCCACATTCCCGTCCCCACCCCGTTGCCCGTCGACGCGAATGACTTTAACGTAAACGTCAATTTTCAGCCTGTGGAGGTGTTTATGAACGAACTCGTATCCCGCATCGCCGACAATGTCGGTCTTGCCCCTGATGTCGCCGAAAAGGCGATCGGCATGATGCTTGGTTTTTTGCAGCGCGAGGCCGATGATGGCGCCGTGGCGACGATGATCGAATCCATTCCCGGCGCGACGGATCTGGTTGCCAGGTTCAACGGCGAGGGCGCCGGTGGCGGCGGGCTGCTGGGTGGCCTGATGGCGAGTTTCGGCGGTGGCGTGATGGCGCTCGGCCAGCAGCTGATGTCACAGGGCCTCGGCATGGGCGAGATCACCGCGCTTGCACGCGAAACCATGGCGGTTGCCCGCGAACATGCCGGCGACGAAGTGGTCGACAAGGTCATCGCATCGGTGCCGGGCCTCAGCCAGTTCGTCTGATCGCATAGCCGGTTGATGCAAATTTCGAAGGCGTGGCATGTCCACGCCTTTTTGCGTTTCAGGTTTTCAGAGCGGCGATCAACACGTCGAAAACCCGCGGATCGCTCATCTGCGAAACATTGAAGCGCATGTTGTTTTTCGCAGATTGCGACAGGCTGAACACATTGCCGGGCGCCAGCACCACGCCTTTTTCAAGTGCGAACCGGGCGATGTCGGCGGCATCGACATCACCGGGCAGCCGACACCACAAAAACATGCCGGCCTGCGGCTGCAGCAGCGGCTCGATACCGATCGCCTTCAGACGGGCGGTCACATCCACCATCGCCCGCGCCAGACGGCTGCGCAGCGTTTCGAGATGTTTGCGATAACTGCCATCGCTCAGCACTGCGCGCACCAGCTCGGCATTGAGCGCCGCGCCTGCAAAACTGGTGGCGATCTTCAGGTCGGTCAGCCCTTCCAGCCATTCCCGCCGTGTGGCGATGAAACCGCAGCGCATCGAGGCCGACAGCGCCTTGGAAAAACTGCCGATCTGGATGACGCGGTCCAGTCCATCAAAGGCGGCCAGCCGCGGCGCCGGCACATGCTCGAAATCGGCAAAGATATCATCCTCGACGATGGTGAGATCGAACTGTTCGGCAAGTTTCAGCACGCGGTGCGCGACAACCGGCGAGAGGATGGCACCGATCGGATTGTGGATGCCGGAATTGGTGATGTAGAGTTTTGGCCGGTGCTCCGCCAGCACTGCGGCAAAGGCTTCGACATCCGGCCCATTGGCACCATAAGGCACACCGACGATTTTCACCCGATGCGCGCGCAAAAGCGCGTGGAAATTGAAATAACACGGATCATCGACCAGAACCGTATCGCCCGGTTCCAGCAGCAGGCGGCAGATCAGGTCGATAGCCTGCGTGCCGGAATCCGTCAGTATGATCTGATCCGGCGCCACATCCACCGCATGGTCCGCCAGCCGCCTTGCAATCAGCTGCCGCAGGCCGGGCAGCCCGAGCGGCGAACCATAGTCCGTCAGCAGCGAACCGTTCGAACGCGACAGGCCGCGCAGCGCCTTGCGAATAGCCTCCTCCGGCAGCCATGACGGCGGCAGCCAGCCGCAACCGGGTTTCAGCGCCTCTTCCGCCGCCTCCAGCGATTGCCGCGACACCCAGAAGGGATCAACCACACGATCGAGCTTTGGCCCGACATCGGCCGGCGAAAACGGCGCCGCCTGGCTCGCGACATAAAAGCCGGAACCGGGGCGCGACAAGATCGCGCCTTCCGCCACCAGCCGCTCATATGCATCGACAACCGTCGATGTGGAGACTTTCAGACTGGCGGAAAGGCCGCGCACCGATGGCAGTTTTGCACCCGGAGTGAGCGCGCGGGCGGCAATACGCTGCCGGATCGTGGCCATCACCATGCCGACGCGGGTCGTGCCCTCGCCGGAAGGATCAGAGCCTGCAGCCTGCCTTGAAATCCTGCCGATTTCATTCATCCGTATTGCCCGATACACCATAACAGTTTGATCGAACTGTATCAGACTGTCGATGGCAACGCCAAGCGATTTGGCCGATAGATCAGACCGCAGGATCGCCGTTCCCCGCATCGGGGAGACGCGCGCTTCGGCACACAGAGCGACACAGCAGGACAATATCATGACCCAGCCGGTAAACACCGCCCTCGACCGCCCGCTCGATAATCGCGTCGCCGGACTTGTGAACGGCATGATCGGGGTGATCATTTTCAGCGGCTCGCTGCCGGCGACACGGTTGGCAGTGACCGGTTTCGATCCGTTTTTCCTGACGTTTGCACGCGGCACCATTGCCGGTGTGCTCAGCCTTGCCCTGCTGCTCGCCTTCAAGGAGAAGCGGCCTTCGGTGGCGGATCTCATTTCGCTGGCCGTGATCGCGCTCGGCGTCGTGCTCGGTTTTCCGCTGCTGACAGCGATTGCGCTGCAGCACGTTACCTCGGCACATTCGATCGTCTTCATCGGCCTTTTGCCGCTTGCAACCGCCATCTTTGGCGTGATGCGCGGCGGCGAGCGGCCAAAACCGGTCTTCTGGGTGTTTTCGGCTTTGGGCAGCCTGCTGGTGGCGGGATTTGCCGTGGCTCAAGGCCTGACGGCCTCGCCGCTGGGGGACAGCCTGATGCTGGCGGCCGTGATCGTCTGTGGCTTGGGTTATGCCGAAGGTGCGCGGCTCTCGAAACGGCTGGGCGGTTGGCAGGTAATCTGCTGGGCACTCACCCTGTCGCTGCCGGTCATGGCTGTCGGCCTGATGGTCACATGGCCGCAAACCCTCACAAACATTCCCGCCCCGGCATGGGCAGGCCTCGTTTATGTGTCGCTGTTCAGCATGCTGATCGGCTTCATCTTCTGGTATCGCGGGCTGGCACAGGGCGGCACCGCCTCGGTTGGCCAGTTGCAGCTGCTACAGCCATTTTTCGGCCTGGCGCTTGCCGCCACGCTGCTTGGCGAAACCGTCACGCCGCTGATGCTGGTCGCCACGATCGGCGTGATCGGCTGTGTTGCCGCCGCCCGCCGGTTTGCACGGTAGGCGACGGCGCATTCAGGCTCAGCGGTGCGGCCACGCCTCCACCGTCTGGCCGCCAAAAAGGCGATCGGTCGGCATCTGAAAAATGAAATAGGGATTGAGCAGCGGCAAAGCCGTTGCCTGTTCCAGCCGTGCCGATTGCTCATCGCTCAGCCGCACATCCAGCGAGGCGATGTTCTGCGACAACTGTTCCGCCCGGCTGGCGCCGATCAGCACAGATGACACGCCGGGGCGATTGGCCACCCAGTTCAGCGCCACCTCTGCCGGCGAACGGCCGATCTCGGACGCCACCGATTTCAACACATCGACCACATCGAAATTGCGTTCCGTAAAGAGCATGCCGCCGAACGGGTTGTCGCCGTTCAACCGGCCATCGCTGCCGTTTTCGCTGACTTCCGAACCACTATTGGGCAGCGCACCGGCACCCGACGCATCGGCGATCTTGTCGCGACCATATTTGCCGGTCAAAAGGCCGGCGGCAAGCGGGCTCCACGGCACAAGGCCGAGACCGAATTCGTGACCTGCCGGCAGAAGATCCAGTTCCACACCACGATCGATCAGCGAATAGGCATATTGCAGGCCGATCGGCTTTGGCAGGCCATGTGCCTCGGCCAGCGTCGCCACCTTGGCTACATACCAGGCGGGCGTATTGGAAAAGCCGTAATGCAGGATCTTGCCGGCGCGCACGGCATCGCCAAGCGTCTGCAACACCTCTTCGGCCGGCGTCGTACGGTCCCAGACATGCACCCAATACATGTCGATATAATCCGTCTGCAGCCGCTTCAGAGAGCCTTCGATGCCGAGCCGGATGTTCTTGGCGCCATTGCCGCCCCAGAGCGGCGTGCCCTGCCCGCGCGGAAAACCGGATTTCGTGGCAATGACCAAACGATCCCGCAGGCCGCTGTCGGAGAGAAAACGCCCCAGCATGGCTTCGCTTTCACCACCGGAATAGATATCGGCCGTATCGAGAAAATTGCCGCCGGCATCGACATAGGCGTCGAACAGCGCCCGCGCCGTCTGCTCGCCGGCGCCCCAGCGGCCGGCCCCGAATGTCATGGTGCCGAGCGCCAGCGGGCTGACGATCAGGCCGGATTTTCCAAGTGTGCGGTAGCTGGTGAGGTCCATCTGCAATCTCCTTCGTGGTGATGGAGATGCATGTAGCGCCCGGCCCGCAGCGGGATTAGCCATTGCCCGCCGCATGCACTTGTGAGCAGAATGCATGAATGGAACGCAGTCAGCTCAATGATCTAATGGCATTCGCGATGGTGGCGCGCGAACGCAGTTTTACCCGCGCCGCTGCCATTCTCGGCATGTCGCCTTCGGCGCTCAGCCACGCCATGCGCGGGCTGGAGGAGCGGCTGGGCGTGCGGCTTCTGGCCCGCACGACGCGCAGCGTGGCACCGACAGAGGCGGGTGAGCGGCTGCTGCAATCGCTCACTCCGGCACTGACGGAAATCGACAACGGGTTGGAGGCGCTGGCGGAATGGCGCGACAACCCCTCCGGCACGGTGCGTATCACCACTTTCGCCTATGCTGCGCGCATGGTGCTTTTGCCGAAACTGCCGGCCATTCTGCTGGCGCATCCGGATGTGCGCGTCGAGGTCGACATCAACGACGGGCTGACCGATATCGTGGCATCCGGTTTCGATGCCGGCATTCGGCTGGGAGAATCCGTCGACAAGGACATGATCGCTATCAAGCTCGGGCCGGATCTGCGCACGGTGGTGGTTGGCACGCCCTCCTATTTCGAACGTTTTCCGCCGCCGTTGACGCCATACGATCTGGAGCGTCACGCCTGTATCGGCTACCGGCTGACGACATCAGGCGGGCTTCTGCCATGGGAATTCGAAAAGGACGGCAAGGAGATCAGGATCCGCACCAGCGGACCATTGGTGGCCAATGACGGCGACCTGCCGGCGGCAGCCGTTCGCGCCGGTGCCGGATTGGGCTATATCATGGAGCACGATGTCGCCGACGAAATTGCGTCAGGCGCACTGGTGCAGGTTCTGGCCGACTGGTGCCCGACATTTCCGGGTTTCCACCTCTATCATCCCAGCCGGCGACAATCGCCACCGGCGCTGAGGGCGCTGATTGCCGCTCTGAAGATGTGAGGGACCGGGCGAGATTTTTCCCGCCCGACCGAAAATTTTACTGCCAGACCACCACGCGCGCCTTTTCCGGCACGCGGTCGAAGAGGTCGATAATGTCCTGGTTCATCAGGCGTACGCAGCCGGACGATACCGCCTTGCCGATCGAATTCCATTCCGGCGAGCCGTGCAGGCGATAAAGCGTGTCCTGGCCATTCTGGAAGATATAGAGCGCACGGGCGCCGAGCGGGTTCTTGAGGCCCGGCGACATGCCGCCATTCTTGGCGGAATAAGAGACGAGTTCCGGCTGGCGGGCGATCATTTCGTCCGGCGGCGTCCATTTCGGCCAGCGCTGACGCCACTGGATGACGCCCTCGCCCTGCCAGGCAAATCCCTGCCGGCCGATGCCGACGCCGTAACGCATGGCAGTGCCGCCCGGTTCGGTGAGGTAAAGGAAGCGCGACTGCGTATCGACGACAACTGTGCCGGCCGGTTGGCCGGTCGTATTCGACACGCGCTGGCGATAAAAGCGCGGCGGAATTTTCTGATAAGGCACGGCAGGGATGACGAACCCGCCATCGGCGATCTGGCCGTACATGACGTCGAGTTCGCTATTGCCAACGCCAAGCGACGGATCGACCACCTGCGTGGCATTGTCGCGATAGGTGATGGTGTAACCACGGGTGACCGGGCCGGAGGAGGCGCAGCTGGCCAGAGTTGAAGCCGTACCGACAGCCATCAGGCTGAGCAGGTTGCGGCGGGAGAGCATCGTGTCTGTCATGGGGGCCGTTTCGACTTCGTTACAGGACATCAGGCCGCGTCGGCGGCTTTCGACGTCAGGCGGGACCGGCTTAAACGAGGATCGTGAAGATTTGTTCCACACGCTCGTTCCGGACGGATCAGGCCGCTTGTCGTCTGTCAGGAACAATAGGCCGGTCGCGGCTGTCCGGCCACGCAAAGGCTCAGAACTTTGCCGTGATCGCCACGACATTTTCCGTGACCGTGATCAGATCACCACGATCGTGGTCTTGGCCGGAATGCGGTTATAGAGATCGATGACGTCCTGGTTGAACATGCGAACGCAGCCGGAAGACGTCGCCTTGCCGACCGATTGCCAGTCCGGCGTGCCGTGGACGCGGTAAAGCGTGTCCTTGCCGTCCTTGTAGATATACATGGCGCGTGCGCCGAGCGGATTGTTGAGGCCAGGTGTCGCGCCACCTTCGGAGGCTGCAAACTGGCGCAGATCCGGTTGGCGGGCAACCATGTCTTCCGGCGGCGTCCAGCGCGGCCATTTGGCTTTCCACTGTACAGTGCCACGGCCGGTCCAGCCATAACCGGCCTTGCCGAGGCCGACGCCATAACGCATCGCCTTGCCGTTTTCCTGCACGAGATAGAGGAAATGCGCCTTGGTATCGACGACGATCGTGCCCGGCGCTTCCGCTGTCTGGTAGGAGACTTCCTGCCTCAGGTAACGCTGGTCGACACGCGAAGTGGGGATGGCCGGCAGCGTATGGCCCTCGTCGCGCATCACCTCATACATCGTGCGATGCACCGGGTTGGACACAGGCAGACCATAGGTCTGGTGGAAATCGGTCGGGTAGAGCTGGCGTTTATGCGGAATGGCCCCGGGCATCGGCGGTGGATTGTTGCTCGGTGGGTCCGCATATTCGGGAACGGCAAAGACTGGAGCGGTCTGCTGCACGAAAACGGCCGGATCCATCAGCGTCGTGTCGGTAACGAACAGGCAGCCGGAAAGGCTGGTGGTCGCGAACAATGTCGTGGCAAGCACGAACACGCGGCGAAGAGGCAGATGAGACAAGGACATGGGCAGAACCGCTTCCGGCAGATGACGTCGCGGTCAAACTAGACATCGCAACTGGCGCGAAGCTGGAGATTTTTTGTGATGGCAGCAACGAATGTCCAATCATGCCATCAGTCGCTGCGGCATCCTTTGGCTTCAGCCTCGTTTTTGGCGGCAGGAGGCGCAAAATCGGGCGCGATATCGGCCAGCGTCACACCGGCAAAACGCTTCAACAGCAACTGCTCCGCCTCGGCAAAAACATCCTTCAGCGTCGCGTTGACGCCCTGTTCGATCACACAGCCGGGCATATCGTAGGCCGGACCAACAGCGAAGACCGAAGGCTCGCCGACGGCGCGATAGATATCGAGCAGCGTCAGTTCGGAAAGCGGACGGGACAGGGTCCAGCCGCCGCCATGTCCTTTTTCCGAGGCAACATAGCCTTTTTCCCGCAGGCCCGCCATCGTGCGGCGGATAACCACCGGATTGGTGTCCAGCATTTTTGCGATCATATCCGACGTCAACGCACCGTCGTGATGGCCCATGTGGATCAGCACATGCAACATGCGTGAAAGCCGGCTGTCCTGTCGCATTTCATCCCTATCCGCCCATCGGGCCTGTTTTCTCTCCCTGCCAATACCATGGCCGGCCATCACTCGTCACAACAAAAGTTGCGTGACTATTGACTTCGTAATTTCACGTAACTTATGTTGTTTCGAAACTTCACGGGAGCATGCCATGAGCGATCACATCCATGACGTCATCATTGTCGGCGGCAGTTATGCCGGCCTTTCCGCCGCCTTGCAGCTTGGTCGTGCCCGTCGCGATGTGCTGATCATCGACGAGGGCAAGCGCCGCAACCGCTTTGCCGCCCGCTCACACGGTTTTCTGACACAGGACGGTATCGATCCGGCGGTGATCGCAGCGGAAGCGCGGGCGCAGGTCATGGAATACCCGACCATAAACTGGCTTGCCGGCCGTGCCGAAACAGCAGAGCGCACAGAAACAGGCTTTGCCGTCACCACTGCCGGCCAGCGCCACCTGTCGCGACGATTGCTGCTGGCGACCGGCGTGCGCGACATCCTGCCGGACATTGCCGGGCTGGAGGAACGCTGGGGCAAGGCGGTGTTTCACTGCCCCTATTGCCACGGTTACGAACTCAATCAGGGGCAGATCGGCGTCATCGCCGGTTCGGATCTTTCCATGCATCACGCGCTGATGCTGCCCGACTGGGGGCCGACGACATTTCTCATCAACAATGCCTTCGAACCCGACGCCGAACAGCTGAAAAACCTCGATGCACGCGGCGTCACACTCGAGCGCAACCCGATCGAAGAAATCACCGGACATGCGGACATTCGCCTTAAAGATGGCCGCATCCTCTCCTTCGCCGGCCTTTTCGCGCTGGCCCGCTTCGAACTGGCCAGCCCGCTGGCGCATCAACTCGGCCTGCAACTCGAAGAAAACCCGGTCGGTTCGGTGATCAGGACGGACCCGATGAAGGAAACCAGCATGGCCGGCGTCTTTGCCTGCGGGGATGCGGCGCGTCCGATGGCCTCCGTGGCACTGGCTGTCGGAGACGGCAATCTGGCCGGCGCCGGCCTGCATCGATCGCTGTTGTTCGGCGCGATCTGATCAGCAGTCCAATCGCTCTAAGCGAACTGATTAAAGAAGCGAATGCTTTCCACCACCGCGCCCGGCACCACGCCAGTGTGATTGCCGGGCAGCAGAATCTTGTCGATCGGCATCTTCGCGTCCCGCACCCGCGCCATCAGCAATTCGTGGTCGGCATCGAACGGACGCTCCTCGCTGCCACGCAAAAGCAGCGTCGGGCATTTCAGGCTCGACCCGAAACAGACCGAGGAGCGCATGATGAATTCTCGCGGGTTCGAGCCGTCAAACGGCATTTCATCCGAATAGCGGTGAAAATAGCGCCAGGAATTGACGCCCGCTGAAATCGGCGCCGCCGCCCGGAATTTTCGCGTCATTGCAGCCAGAAGCGACAGCGTGCCGCCATTCGAATGGCCGGCGATAAAAAGACGATTACGATCCACGCCGGCCAGGTTTTCCAGGTAGCTGGCGGCAGCAAGCGCATCCGCCGTCTCATCATAAAAACCGGAATAATTGCCGGCCTGTCCGTTCTCCCCGCGGAAAGATGGATGCAGCACAATAAAACCGGCCTCCCAATAGGCCTTCATCAGCGCCCAATGGCCATCGCCGGTGGCATTGCCACCGTGAAGAAACAGCACGGCCGGCTTCAACCTCGATGATGGCTGATATTCCGACAGCCAGGCGATCAGTTCGATCGAGCCGTGCGGACCACCCGGATACGTCACCGTGCGGGCGCCGGGCGGTGTGCCGAGCGCTGCGGATTTTTCCGGTGACGGGCCCCGGCGCAGCAGATGCGTGCGAAATCCTTGCCGGGCGATGGAATAGTCCTGCTTTTCCGCCGGCAGGCTGTCCGGCACAGTAAAGCCGGCAGCAGTGACACGAGACGGAAGCATGGTTGCGGCAACCAAACCCGACATCAGAAAGCGCCGCGTCATCTGCAATGCAACCATAGGATATACCTTGCTGTCAGAAAAATACTGACACAAAATAACACGTAAGATTGTGGCATTTGCAAGTCACATACAATATCGCAACCGGTAGTCGAGTTTATATTTTAATTTAATCTTCTTGATAAGTGAAATTTATCTAAAATTGAATATTTTGACGAATGGTCCACGGAGAACAACGTCTTTCGCTCCGCTGTACTAGGATATTCAGTGTAATGACCGATACCAACATAAGAAGCCCGCTGTGGATAAAGATCACCGGCTACGGCTTTGCTGCCGTGCTTTTCGCCAGCGCCGCTATCGGCGGACTTGCCTGGTACCGTCAGGCCGACATGAGCGACAAGGCGCTTTACAGCAAGGCGGCCAGTGATCTCGAAGTCATCCAGACAGATATGGCGGCAATCCAGCGCTCTGCTTCCGCACTGGCGCTGACACTTTCGGGAGAGCCCGATCTTGCCGGTTATATTGCCAATAATGACCGCCAGGCATTGCTGAACAAGTTCTCCAAGAACATGGCAACGATGAAGGAGGTCGGCGGACTGCAGATCATCACCATCGGCAATGCCAAGGGCGATATCGTCGCCCGTATACATTCGCCGGAAAAATTCGGCGACAACGTTATCGGCCGCCGCAAGACGATCCAGGCCGCCGTTTCGACTGGCAAGCTTGCCGCCGGTATCGAACCCGGCAAGAACGGCATCGGCATCTACGCCGTCGCCCCTGTCATCGTTGACGGAACCGTTGTCGGCGTCGTGGATATCGGCACGGAACTCTCCAATGCCTATTTTAACCCGCTCGCCAACCGCCTTGGCGCCGAGATTTCGGTGAATGTTACGCAGGAAGGCAAGCTGACCAACCAGTCCTCGACGCAGGGCGGCAATCCATTCCTGCCGGCAGAAACCATTCAGGCTGCATTCGACGGGAAAGAGGTTTTTGAACCTGCAACGCTTGGCGGCCGCGACATGCTCGTCAAAGCCGTTCCGTTCAAGTCCTTCTCCGGCGACAAGATCGGCGTTTTCGAAATCGGCACCGACACGACCGAGATTGCCGCTGCAGCCCGCAGCGCATTGTGGACCATGCTCGGCGTGACCCTCGCAACTTCGATCATCGCGCTGACCGCATTTTTCCTGTTTGCCAAATCGCTCGGCAATGCCATCGGTCGCCTGACCTCGACGATGGGACGCCTCGCCGCCGGTGATCTGAATGCGCAGGTGGAAGGTGAAAGCCGCCCGGATGAAACCGGTGCCATGGCCCGCGCCGTTCAGGTGTTCAAGGACAATGCCCTGAAAACCAAGGAACTGGAGCGCCAGGCCGACGAGCAGCGCAACATGACCGAAGAGCAGCGCCGCCAGAATGCCGAGGAAGCGCGCTTGCGTGCAGAGCAGATGGCGGAAGCCACCAATGGCCTGGCCACTGGCCTGCAGCATCTGTCCGCTGGCAATCTCGCCTACCAGCTTGACCGTCCGTTCGCCGAGGACTTCGAAAGCCTGCGTGCCAATTTCAACGCCGCCGTCAGCCAGCTGCGCGGCACACTCGGCTCGGTTGCCCAGGCAACCAGCGCCATCGACAGCGGTTCGCGCGAGGTCAGCCAGAGTGCCGACGACCTTTCCAAGCGTACCGAACAGCAGGCCGCCTCGCTGGAAGAGACGGCCGCCGCCCTCGACCAGATCACCGTCAACGTCTCCAATTCCTCCAAGCGCGCCGAAGAGGCCCGCACGGTGGCAATCCAGGCCAATGAAAGTGCTCGCCAGTCGGGTGCCGTCGTTGCCAATGCCGTGCAGGCAATGGGTCGCATCGAAGAATCGTCCGGCCAGATTTCCAACATCATCGGCGTCATCGATGACATCGCTTTCCAGACCAACCTGCTTGCTCTGAATGCCGGTGTCGAGGCAGCGCGTGCAGGCGAAGCCGGCAAGGGTTTTGCCGTCGTCGCCCAGGAAGTGCGCGAACTCGCCCAGCGTTCGGCCAATGCCGCAAAGGAAATCAAGGACCTGATCGGCAAATCCTCGATCGAGGTCGGCACCGGCGTCAAGCTGGTGCGGGAGACTGGTGAGGCATTGCGCACCATCGAGTCACATATCGTCACGATCAACCAGCATATGGACTCGATCGCCACATCCTCGCGCGAACAGTCGGTCGGCCTGTCGGAAGTCAACACGGCCGTCAACCAGATGGACCAGGTGACCCAGCAGAACGCAGCCATGGTGGAAGAAGCCAATGCTGCCGGCGCGACGCTTGCCACCGAAGCCGGACGCCTGCGCGAGCTGATCAGCCAGTTCCAGCTTGGCCAGAATGCCGCCTCGACAAATCCGGCATCGGCCCTGCGCCAGACCGCTGCCGTCATGGCCGCTTCGCCCCGCTCGACACCAAAAGCCTCGCCGGCGCGCGGCATGGTCGGCAAGATCGCCCAGGCCTTTACCGGCCGCGGCGGTGCGGCAACGGCAGCCGCCACCGACAACTGGGAAGAATTCTGATCCTTTCGGAATTCATCTGAAACAACGAGACGGCGGGACAGCGAAAGCGTCCCGCCGTTTCCATATCCGCCAAACCGTCACTCGAATTCCATGATCAGATCGTCGGTCGCGAGACTTTGGCCAAGCTCGGCGGCGACGTGTTTGACCACGCCCCTGCGCTCGGCCTTCAACACGTTTTCCATCTTCATCGCCTCGACCGAGACGAGCGGTTGGCCGGCTTCCACCGCATCACCGGCCTGAACGGTGATCGATGTGACCACGCCCGGCATCGGGCACAACAACATTTTAGACGTATCCGGCGGCAGCTTGACCGGCATCAGCCGCGCAAGGCCAGCGACCCGCTTTGAGCGCACGCGTGCCAAAACATCGATGCCACGAACACGAAGACGGATCGCCGAGCCGACAAGATTGACCTTTACCGCCAAACTTTCGCCGCCGACGACACACTGCGCCAGCGTCTGACCCGGCAACCAGTCGCAGGTTACCGACAATGACGAACCGTCGGCAAACACCGCGTCGCTTCCGTCCTTCAGAGACAGCGCGACCTCGCCATGCGGCAACATCACCACCCAGTCGTCTCCGACAACAGCCCGGCGATTGGCAAGCACTCCCGAAATTTCAGCGGCTCTCAGGCGGATCGTTCGGTTGATGAGGGCCGCGATGGTGGCGAGCTTTTTTGATGACAGATCATTCGGTGCGACACCGTCAAACCCATCCGGAAATTCTTCCGCGATATAGGCCGTCGTCAACCGGCCGCTGCGAAACCGCTCCTGGCTCATGACTGCCGACAGGAATGGCAGGTTATGGCCGATCCCCTCCAGCTCGAAACGATCCAGCGCCTCCGCCATCGCATCGACAGCGGCCAAACGGGCCACATTCCCCTCGCCCGGCGCCCAGGTACAAAGCTTGGCGATCATCGGATCGTAATACATCGAGATCTCGCCGCCTTCGAACACGCCGGTATCGTTGCGCAGGATCGTGCCATCGGCCATCGCACCTTCAGCCGGCGGGCGATAGCGCGTCAGCCGGCCGATCGACGGCAGAAAGTTGCGATAGGGATCCTCGGCATAAAGCCGGCTTTCGATCGCCCAGCCATTCAACTTGATATCGTCTTGGCCAAAACCGAGTTTTTCGCCGGCGGCAACGCGGATCATCTGTTCCACCAGATCGATGCCGGTCACCAGTTCCGTCACCGGATGCTCGACCTGCAGGCGGGTGTTCATTTCCAGAAAATAGAAATTGCGATCGCCATCGACGATAAATTCCACCGTGCCGGCCGAGTGATAACCAACGGCCTTGGCCAGCTTGACCGCCTGCTCGCCCATGGCTTTTCGCGTGGCTTCATCAAGGAAGGGCGATGGCGCTTCCTCGATCACCTTCTGGTTTCGCCGCTGGATCGAGCATTCGCGTTCACCGAGATAAAGCGTGGTGCCGTGGTTATCGCCAAGAACCTGAATTTCGATGTGGCGCGGTTGAGTGACGAATTTTTCGATGAAAATCCGGTCATCGCCAAAGGCGTTTCTGGCCTCGTTTTTCGACGACTGAAAACCTTCGCGCGCCTCAGCGTCATTCCAGGCGATGCGCATGCCCTTGCCGCCACCACCGGCAGAGGCCTTGATCATCACCGGATAACCGATCGAGGTCGCGATCTTCACGGCCTCATCCGCATCCCCGATCAGCCCCATATGGCCGGGCACGGTGGAAACACCGGCATCGGCCGCGATCTTTTTCGAGGTTATCTTGTCGCCCATCGCCTCGATGGCACCGACCGGCGGGCCGATAAAGGCGACGTTCGCCGCTTTCAGCGCTGCCGCAAAAGCCGCATTTTCCGACAGAAACCCATAACCGGGATGCACGGCGTCCGCTCCGGTCTTGGCGATCGCCTCGATGATCTTGTCGATGACCAGATAGGACTGGCTCGACGCGGCCGGGCCGATATGCACCGCCTCATCCGCCAGCGCCACATGCAGCGCATTGGCGTCCGCATCCGAATAAACGGCAACGGTGGCAATGCCCATCTTTTTCGCCGTCTTGATAACCCGGCAGGCGATCTCGCCACGATTGGCAATGAGGATTTTCTTGAACATTTCAGGCCTCCTCTAAAGCGGAATCGTGTCGTGTTTTTTCCAATGCGTTTTCACCTGCTTGTTGCGCAGCAAGGCAAACGCGCGGGCGATACGCCGCCGTGAGGAATGCGGCATGATCACCTCATCGATAAAACCGCGTTCGGCCGCCACGAACGGGTTGGCGAACCGCGCCTCATATTCGCTCTGGCGCACGGCAATCTTGTCCGCATCGCCGAGTTCGGAACGATAGAGAATTTCGGTTGCGCCCTTCGCCCCCATCACTGCGATCTCGGCCGTCGGCCAGGCATAGTTGATATCCGCGCCGATATGTTTTGACGCCATCACGTCATAAGCGCCGCCATAGGCTTTACGCGTGATCAACGTCACCATCGGCACCGTCGCTTCCGAATAGGCGAACAGCAATTTGGCGCCGTGCTTGATGACGCCACCATATTCCTGCGCCACACCCGGCAGAAAACCGGGCACATCCACCAGCGTCAAAAGCGGAATGGAAAACGCATCGCAGAAACGCACGAACCGTGCCGCCTTGCGCGAACTGTCGATATCGAGGCAGCCGGCCAGCACCATAGGCTGGTTGGCGACGACACCGATCGTCTGCCCTTCCAGCCTGATGAAGCCGGTGATGATGTTTTTCGCAAAGGCTTCCTGGATCTCGAAAAAATCGCCCTCATCGGCGAGCGCGAGGATCAGTTCCTTCATGTCATAGGGTTTTGCGGCGCTGTCGGGGATCAGCGTATCGAGCCGCATTTCAAGGCGGTTCGGATCGTCGTGAAACGGCCGCGAGGGCACGCCGCTGCGATTGTTAGCCGGCAAAAAGTCGAACAGCTGCCGCACCGCCTCCAGCGCTTCGACATCGTTTTCGAAGGCGGCATCGGCAACGGATGATTTTTTCGTATGGGTGGAAGCGCCGCCCAGATCTTCCGCAGAAACGATCTCGTTGGTGACCGTCTTCACCACATCCGGGCCGGTGACGAACATGTAGGCGGTGTCGCGCACCATGAAGATGAAATCGGTCATGGCCGGCGAATAGACGGCACCACCGGCGCATGGGCCCATGATCACGGAAATCTGCGGGATGACGCCTGAGGCCTCGGCATTGCGGCGAAACACTTCTGCATAACCGCCAAGCGAAGCAACACCTTCCTGAATACGCGCGCCGCCCGAGTCATTGAGGCCGATCACCGGCGCACCGACCTTCACCGCCATATCCATGACCTTGCAGATTTTCTGCGCATGGGTTTCCGACAGCGAGCCGCCGAGCACGGTGAAATCCTGGCTGAAAACATAGACCTGCCGGCCGTTGATCGTGCCCCAGCCGGTGACGACGCCATCGCCGGCGATCTTATGGTTTTCCATGCCGAAATCGGTGCAGCGATGGGTGACATACATGTCGAATTCTTCGAACGATCCTTCGTCCAGCAGAACCTCGATGCGTTCGCGCGCCGTCAGCTTGCCCTTGGCATGCTGAGCCGCAATACGCTTCTCGCCGCCGCCCAGCCGCGCTTCGGCACGACGACGCTCCACCTCGTCCAGCACAGTTTGCATGATGCCTCCCGCTATGCACTTCGCAAGCAGTCATAACTGATGATTGTCAGGCGGAAAGCAAGACGGCGCCGATGCAGGTTGGAATTTTGGCGTCGGCAAGGAGCATGCGCTACTGGTCGAACAAGTCAGACAAGGCCGACCGTGATGGCGGCAAGAATGGCGTAACGCGCCGTCTTGGCAATCGTGACCAGAAGGATGAAAACCGGCAGCGGCTCTTTCATCACGCCGGCAACAAGCGTCAGAGGATCGCCGACGATCGGCAACCAGCTGGCCAGCAGCGACCATTTTCCATAAAGTCGATACCAGGCTTGCGCCTTTTCGAGAGCTTTTGGCCTGAGCGGAAACCAGCGGCGATCACGAAACCGCTCGACGCCACGGCCCAAAAGCCAATTGACGATGGACCCCAGAACATTGCCCACCGAGGCGACGACAACGAGCAACCACACCGAATATTCTCCGGTGACGATCAGGCCGACCAACACCGCTTCGGACTGGGCCGGAAAAATGGTGGCGGCAACGAGCGCGGCGATGAACAGGCTGAAATAGGCAGTCATGCGTTTGGTTTACACGGTTGTCGCTGCGACACACATGTCAAAACGTTCGGATGCAAGTCGAACCGATACACAGATCCGTCAACAGAAACCGCACTAGATTTCCTCAAACAGCGGCTTGCCGAAGGTCAGCTGCGCGACGCCGACCTTGACGACGTCATTCAGGCTGAGGATGTCATCCAGACCGCTGCGCAATATGTCCTGAAAGGCCTGCAAATCGGCCAGCAGATCGGACAGCACTGCCGTTTCCAGATAACCCGCCTCGACCTTGCCCATCACCCTGATCGCAGCGAGGCCGGCGCTCAGCCGCTTTATCTCAAAAACCTCCTCGGCAAAGCGGCGCACTTCGCGCTGGACATCAAAAACGGTGCGCACCGCATCCTGACGGTAGCGGTCTCGCTGTTGCTTCAGCAGCGCGGCTTCCGAAACATGATCGAAATACGGGAGAGGACGCTCGCCGTCGAATATAGTGGCGATTTCATCCTGAATTTCCGACGTCGCAAGAAGGAAGGCACCCTGATGGACTGCCTGCGACACGCGCTCGGTCGCAGCGATGAACTTGTCGAGCCCCAGTCGGATCTGCCCGGACAATTCCTCGTAATTGTTGGAAATCGTGCTGATCGCCTTGCCGGTATCGCCGAGCCGGCTTGCCTGCACGGTGAGGTTCAGCGGCACAAAACGGTATCTCTGATAACCCGCGGCGATGGTGGACGCCGCTTCCAGCAGCAGTTTCGATGCCGACATCAGCTGACCATAAAGCGCCACGGCGGGATGTGCATCCTTTTGCAGATGCCCGGAGCGGCTTGCCAGTTCCGCCGTCAGGCTGGCTCCCATGAAACCATCATAGCTCGAAAAGCCGAGGGCAGAGAGCCTTTGCAGCAAACGCTGCGCACTCTGCGATGGAGACAGGCCCTCGGTCTCCTCCGCTTTCAACAGATCCGCATATTCGCGCAATACGATGGGCAGGAGCGCGCTGCTCGGTTTCATGCGCACCGACATATATCCCGCCGCGATCGGCGAAATGATCGCGTAGACCCAGTAATAACGCCCGTCCTTGGCGCGGTTTTTCACATAGGCGCCAGTCGGCCTGTTCTGACGCAACCGATCCCACAGAAGCTGAAACACGGCGCGCGGCATATCCGGGTGGCGAACGATATTGTGGGGCTTTCCAAGAAGCTCCTGCCAGCAGAAACCGCTGATCTTCTGAAAGACCGTGTTGCCGGCCTGTATCTTTCCCCGCTCATCCGTGCGGGAGAAAAACAGCTCGGCAAAGTCGAGTGGAATTTCGCGCTCGAGCGAAAATTGCTTTTTGGAAGAAACATCCTGATCGCGCATAGAAAATATCCAGCAATATAAACCTCCCACCCAGTCTAAAATTTGCAGAGATATTCGTAATTCTATTCAATTCGGCGGATTTGATCGAGATCAAACATCAATACAGGCGAGGGACGACGATCCACTGAAAACACGTAGCAATCGGGCACGGAAGGCGAAAAACCATTTCTGGGTGTAAAACCGAAACCGAGCCTGACCAACCGCCGGACATGCCGGAGCCGATACCCTGCGTCGCATCACGCCTCAAAATTGTCACTAACTGCCATAATAATTGCCATAAACCGACAACTGATTTGTTCCGGTTGGGAGAGGATATGAGCAGTCGCCGCGAAGATGCCCGTCTGACCGTAGCGCGCCATGCTGCCCGCCTGTTCGTGGAAAATGGATTGGCGGCCACGAGTGGCGCACAGATCGCCAATGCTGCCGGCCTGTCGGAACGCACCATCTGGCGCTACTTCGCCTCGAAGGAAAGCTGCGTCGAACCGCTGTTTTTATCCACCGCCCTGCGCTTTCACGCCAAGCTGCGGCAATGGCCCCGCAATGTGTCGATCGAAGCGCATCTCTATGAATGCTGCCGGCTCGATGACGCATCGCCTCAAGACATTGCCGACGGCGTTCTGGTGGTGCGGCTTCTCACCCGGATGGCGACGGAACCGGCATTGCGCGCCGTCTGGCTGTTTGCCTGTTACCGGGTCGAACAGGACATGATCGACGTCGTTGCCGATCGGCTCGATCGATCGAAGAAGGATTTCGATGTTCGCTTATGCGCCGCGACCGTTGCTGCGGCGATGCGGATGATCGACGAAACGATCAGCATCGCCTCCATTGAACACGGCCAGAAATTCACCACCGAGCAGGTCGTTCACGAGCTTGCACAGGCAATCCGCAAGGCCAGCACTTTACCCATTTGCGATCCGGTCACGCCCAACGTTTTCGGCGCACCGACCCGGCAATGACCCTGAAAGGGACAAACCATGACGACCAAGGGCATTTCGAGCTTCAGCAGATTGGCAACCGTCGCCGTCATCGGCCTTGTGTTGGTGGCAGGCGGTGCCAGCGCGCAACAGCCGGCAAAACTGGAAGGGCCGCTGGAACTTGCCCCGGTCGATGTCAGCAAGGCTGTCCGGCAGGATATCGCAACGGAAGTGCGCATCGCCGGCTCGCTGACGCCGATCCGCCGGTCGACGCTGACATCGCGGGTCTCTTCCACCATCGTTGAACTGCCCGTGCAGATCGGCGACGTCGTCAAGGCCGGCGATCTGCTGGTGCGGTTCGACACCGAGGGACTGGCCTCGGCCGTCACCGCCCGCAAGGCAGAGGTCGATGCGCTGAATGCCCAGGTCGAGCTGGCCGAATCCGTGCTTGAACGCAACACGGCACTGGGAGAGCGTGGCGCCGCATCGGACGCCACCCGGCTGGAGGCGCGCGCCAACCTGTTGAACCTGCGCGCGCAGCTGCGCTCGAAACAGGCGGAGGTCGCCGATTCCGAACGCTCGCTAGCCTATGCCGAACTGCGCGCCGAATTCGACGGTGTCGTGTCCGCCCGCCCGGTCGAGCAGGGCCAGACCGTTGCGCTCAACACCGAGCTGATGACGATCGTCGATCTCAGCCGCATGGAGGTCGATGCCGGCGTGCCGACCAGCCGCATCCCGCTTGTGCAGCTGGAACAGCCGGTCGAGCTTTCGGTCGAAGGTTTCGCCGGCCGCACATTTGCCGGCAAGGTGATGCGCATCTCGCCGACCGCCGTTGCCGGTTCGCGCGCCGTGCGCGTTTTCGTCGCCATCGACAACAATGAGGGCCTGCTGCGTGGTGGCATGTTCACCACCGGCATTCTCAAGGTTGATGATCGCAAGGGTGTGATCGCTTTGCCGACGGCTGCGATCCGGCATGACGGCGACGGCACTTTTGTGCTGAAGGTGGACGGCAATGCGCTGCGCCGCCAACCCGTCAATCTCGGCACGAGCTGGACGGACCGCAACCTCGTGGAAGTGTCGGGCGTGACCGAAGGCGAAACGATCGTCACGGCGCCGCTGCCGGACCTGGTCGCCGGCACCGCCGTCAGCGTCGAGGGCCTCTGATATGTTTCTCACCCGCATCAGCGTCGGTCACCCCGTTTTCGCCACCATGATGATGGTGACGATCCTCGTGGTTGGCCTGTTCTCCTATTCGCGCCTCGGGGTCGACCAGTTCCCGGAAACCGACCTTCCTATCGTCGTCGTCGCCACCACCTATACCGGCGCCTCGCCGGCCTCGGTGGAAAGCGAAGTGTCACGGCCGATCGAATCCTCGCTCAACACCATCGGCGGCATCGATACGATCACCTCGGAATCCTACGAGGGCCGTTCGATCGTCGTCGTGCAGTTCGAACTCGACGTGGACAGCCAAGTGGCCGCGCAGGAAGTGCGGGACCGCGTGGCGCGTCTGGAAGCCACTTTTCCGGACGAAGTCGACACGCCGCAGGTCACCCGCTTCAACCCGGATGACCAGCCGATCCTGTCGATCGCTGCCTCCTCCCCCACCCGCACGCTTTCGGAAATCACCACGCTTGCCAACCGCGTCATCACCAACCGGCTGAGCGTCATCGGCGGTGT
This sequence comes from Neorhizobium sp. JUb45, assembly GCF_004343585.1. Classification (GTDB taxonomy): domain Bacteria; phylum Pseudomonadota; class Alphaproteobacteria; order Rhizobiales; family Rhizobiaceae; genus Neorhizobium. The sequence continues at coordinate 637,922 of NZ_SLYW01000003.1, forward strand.
CGGCCAGATTTCACTGGTCGGCGGCAGCGAGCGGCAGGTCCTCGTGGTGGTCGATCCCGACCGGCTGGAGGCTTATGGCGTCAGCGTTTCGACGATTATGGATGCCATTCGCCGCGAAAATCAGGACCGCGCCGCCGGCACACTGATCTCCGGCATCAACCAGCGCATCGTCACCGTCGAAGGCCGCATTCCCGATGCCGCGGGCTTCAACAGCATCATCGTGGCCCAGAGCGGCGGTTATCCCGTCTACCTCTCGGATGTCGCTTCCATTCTCGATACCGGCGCCGAAATCACCAGCCGCGCTACCTATCAGGGCGCGCCGTCGCTCGGTCTCGATATCGTCAAGGTTCAAGGGGCCAACACCGTCGAGGTGGCTTCGGCCTTGCGCAAGGAAATCACCACTCTCAACACCGAGCTTGCCAAGGAAAATGTCGAGCTCACCATCACCCGCGACAATTCCCGCGCCATTGCCTCGCAGGTCTCGGAAGTGCAACGCACGCTGATCGAAGGCGGCGTGCTGACGGTGCTGATCGTCTTCGTTTTCCTCAACTCATGGCGCTCCACCGTCATTACCGGCCTGACGCTGCCGATCTCCGTCATCGGCACGTTCGCGGTCATTTATGCGCTCGGCTTCACCCTCAACACGATGACGCTGATGGCGCTGTCCCTGTCGATCGGCATTCTCATCGATGACGCCATCGTCGTGCGTGAAAACATCACCCGCCATCTGCAAATGGGCAAGGACCACGTCAAGGCGGCACTGGATGGCACCAACGAGATCGGCCTTGCCGTTCTCGCCACCACGCTATGCATCGTCGCGGTGTTTCTGCCTGTCGCCTTCATGGGCGGCCTGATCGGCCGCTTCTTCCTGCAATTCGGCGTCACCGTCGCCGCAGCAGTGATGATCTCGCTGTTCGTGTCCTTCACACTTGATCCGATGCTGTCGAGCGTCTGGCATGATCCGCAAAGCCAGAAGGGTGCCAAGCGCGGGTTTATCGGCCGCGCCGTCGAACGGTTCGATCACTGGTTCGAGGGATTGGCCGGGCGTTATCGTTCGCTCATCCACTGGACCTTCGACCACCGCAAGACGACGATTGCCATCGTTGCCGCCATGTTCGTCGGAAGTCTGGCTCTGATCCCGCGCATCGGCGCCGAATTTCTGCCGCCTGCCGATCAGGGCGAAGTCAGCGTATCGCTGGAGGCAGCCCAGGGGTCCTCCCTCGATTATATGGCCGCGAAGGTCAGCCAGGTCGAAAAGGCACTGCGTGAATTCCCTTATGTCTCGGCCACCTATTCCACCATCAATTCCGGCGGCGCGCGTGGCTTCAACCAGGCCAATGTCGCCGTGCAGCTGGTGCCGAATGCCGACCGCACCGTGACGACGGCACAGAGCATCGATCCGATCCGCCAGCGGCTGGCCCGTATTGCCGGGTTGGAAATCTCCGTTGGCCAGTCCTCCGGCATGGGCGGCGCATCGAAACCGCTGCAGCTTTCGATCCTCGGTGACGGCGATCAGGAACTGCGCCGCATCTCCGACCAGATCACCACAGCGCTTGCCGCAGTTCCGGGCGCAACGGAAGTGGAATCCTCGATTGAGAACGTCCGGCCGACCATCGCGGTCAGGGTACGCCGTGAAGCGGCAAGCGATCTCGGCGTGTCGATCTCCACGATCGGCGATACGCTGCGGCCTCTTGTGGCCGGTGATGCGATCTCTGTGTGGAATGCGCCGGATGGCGAATCCTACGACGTGACGCTCCGTCTGCCGGCAACGGGCCGGCGCGACGCGGCGCAGCTGCGCAACCTCACCATTTCCACCGGCCGCACCGATGACGACGGCAAGCCGATCACCGTGCTGCTCGATCAGGTTGCCGATGTGGTGGAAAGCACGGCGCCGGACTCCATCACCCGCAAGGATCTTTCGCGCGAAGTGCGCATCTCCAGCAATATCGAAGGCCGTGCACTGGGTGACATCACGACAGATCTCAATGCCGCCATCGCCAAGATGGATATCCCCGTCGGCTACCGCATCTCGTTTGGCGGCGATGCGGAAAACCTTGCCGAGAGCATGGGGTATGCCGTGCAGTCGCTCGTACTCGCCGTCATCTTCATCTACATCATCCTCGCTTCGCAGTTCGGCTCGTTCATCCAGCCGATCGCCATCATGATGACGCTGCCGCTATCGCTGATCGGCGTGTTGCTCGGGCTGTTGTTCACCGGCTCGACGCTCAACATGTTTTCCATGATCGGCTTCATCATGCTGATGGGCCTCGTCACCAAGAACGCCATCCTGCTGGTCGATTACTCCAATCTCGGCGTGCGCGATGGCAAGACCCTGCGCCAGAGCCTTGCCGATGCCGGCGCGGTGCGCCTGCGGCCGATCATCATGACCACGCTTGCGATGATTTTCGGCATGCTGCCGATGGCGCTGGGGTTGGGCGAAGGCGGCGAACAGCGCGCTCCGATGGCGCATGCGGTGATCGGCGGGCTGATCTCCTCGACGCTGCTGACACTGGTCTTCGTGCCGGTGGTGCTGACCTATCTCGATGGCATGGGCCGCCGCGTGTCACGCTGGTTTTCGCATTCCCCGGAAAAGCGCCCATCCACTCTGGCCGCACCGGATCAGAACCCTAATTAAGCGACCGCTGGCATATCCAAATCATTGTCAGGCTAGGGATTTTAAGGAAACACAGATGAAGAAAATCGTTTTGACCGGTCTGGTGGCGCTCGGCTTTGTTGCGCCGGCTTTTGCGCAAGCCACCAACGAGCAGATGGAAATGGCCTATAACTCGGCCCGCAACCAACTAGGCGTCCTGAAATATTGCCAGAACGAAGGCCATATCGACGGCGCGGCCGTCACCGTACAGGGCAAGCTGATTGCGCTCATTCCGGCGCCGAGCGACACGACCAAGGGCGACGAAGCCGAAAAGATCGGCGAAAAAGGCACGATCGCCGCCATGGGTGTGAACCAGGAGCTCGCCGCGTCCGCCAACGCGCAGAATGTTACCGAAAAGCAGTTTTGCGATGTTGTCGCCAACGCCGTGAAGCAGGTCGGCGACCAGTTGCCGAAGTAAGTTTTTCTGGCCCTGCCCACTTCTTGCATTGTCGAGGAGGGGAACGGATATCGGACAAGTCCCCCTCTGGCCTGCCGGCCATCTCCCCCACAAGGGGGGAGAAAACTTGCGGCAACCACCTGCCCCAACTGAGCCAAAACGGATCGGCCGGGTTAAGCCCCTCCCCCTTGTGGGGAGGGGTTTGGGGCGGGGTCTTTCGTCCTAAATAAGAAGGCCTTGCTTAGACGCGACACAATGTTCAGACGACCGGTCGGCAAACGCCGCCGGTCGTTTTTCGTTTAGGACAGGTTTGCTGTAATGATGGGCAAACTGCCCATGCGACATGCATGCCGCTTGTTTCCGGCAGGACGGCCGCATAAAGCATGCAACGAAGTGGATGCCGGGCATTCCGGCCAACAAGGAGAGCGGCGTGCTGACCCTTCTGGACTATGCGGGCGTCGTCGTTTTTGCAGCCGCCGGCGCGCTTGCCGCGTCGCGCAAACAGCTCGATATCATCGGTTTTCTGTTCTTCGCGGCCGTGACCGGCGTTGGCGGCGGAACGCTGCGCGACCTCATTCTCGGCAGGCTGCCGGTCTTCTGGGTCAAGGAACCCGCCTATATTATCGTCTGTGTGGCGACGGGCTTTCTGGTCTTCTTCTCCGCCCATCTTGTCGAGTGGCGCTACAAGCTGCTGCTCTGGCTCGATGCGCTTGGCCTTGCCGCCTATAGCGTCATGGGTGCGCTTATCGGCCTTGAAACCACGGGCTCCCCCATTATCGCCATCGTCACCGGCATGCTGACCGCCACCTGCGGCGGTGTACTGCGCGATATTCTGGCCGATGAACCGTCTGTTCTGTTGCGTCCGGAAATCTACATATCGGCAGCTCTTGCCGGTGCCGGCATCTTCGTTCTCTGCCAGTCTCTCGACATGTCTCTTTACGCCAGCGCCGCAGCGGGTTTTGCCGCCGCTTTCGCGTTGCGCGGCGGTGCGCTTTATTACGGCTGGACCATACCGCGTTATCGCCCACGCCCCGGACGTGATCCGGATGATGCCTTAAAGAAATAAAAAGCAATGGCAAGGTCGGGAACAGATGAACCAAAAACGCACCTGCGCGTTATAGGGCTGAAATTGTTCCAGCAAAGGACCTGAAATTGGACGTTATTCGTATTCTTTTCGCTATTTTCCTGCCACCCGTCGGCGTTTTTCTGCAGGTCGGCCTCGGGCTTCATTTCTGGCTGAACATCCTGCTCACCCTGTGCGGATACATTCCCGGCATCATCCACGCCATCTGGGTCATCGTGAAGAAGTAAACAAACGCCGGTGCGGCGCGATCTGCACCGGCATTTTCACGCTCTGCCGGCTCCGTTCCGAGATATTCAACGCGAGTTCGAGCCACTTATACGTGACAAAATCCAATTATATTCTGTAAACGCGTATTTTTACGGAATAACGAGTACATATCATCTTAAAAGAGCGGTGAGATAACCGCAATTATTGCCTGTTATAAATTGTACATCATTGATTTCATTGGAAAAACAAAACCACCTTTTTTGGTAATGTTTACTTGGTGCGTTTCGCGCCGAGTACAGCTGCGTTATTTGTGAAGTGCGAAATGATTCGCGTGAATATTGGCTAGATGATTTAGCGAGGCTGCTTTGAACGAGCAAAGTAGTACAATTGAGTCCTGGGCTTTCCAGAGAGCACACCAGATCGTGGTTCACCAGGGTCTGAGTCTTGTCGATGCGGCACAGTCGCTCGACCACAAGCGTACCAGCAACCATACCTATGCATTGCGGCAGGCGATTTCCGATTGCCTGCTGGAAGCCCTGAAACACGGCCTCGGCCGCCAGGGACCCGAAGAAGTCATACAGTAAAATCCCGGAAATACCGGCGGGCGCGAAATTTTGGTTGATGATCACCGTTATGTGACACGGTGCTGACACCAAGGTCTCGCGCCGCCTGTCTTCTGTGTTACTCTTCTAATAGATTAACGCAGTGACGGGGTTGAAATGCTGGTCACCTTTGCGATGCTCATGGGGCTTTCCGCCTCTCCCAATCTCACGGCTGCAACAGCGGGCGGTGAGGTGGATGTCGAACTAGCGCTTGCCGTCGATGTCTCGCGCTCGATGGATTACGAAGAAGTACGGATCCAGCGACAGGGTTATGTCGAAGCACTCTCCCATCCTGAATTCATCAACGCCGTCAAAGGTGGAATGCTCGGACGCGTCGCCATCAGCTATTACGAATGGGCCGGCGAAGTCGATGAAGCCTCGGTCATAGACTGGCAGATCATCGAGACGGAAGCGGACGCCAAGGCGTTTGCCGACAAGATCGCCGCGCGCCCGGTCGCCACCCAGCGCCGCACATCGATCTCCGCGGCGATCGGTTATGGTGCGACATCGATCATCGCCAACGATTATCGCGGTATGCGGCAGGTCATCGATGTATCGGGCGACGGGCCGAACAATATAGGCGTGCCGGTGCTGCCCGTGCGCGACAAGGCTATCGAAGCCGGGATTGTCATCAATGGTCTCGCCATCATGCTGCGCCCTTCCGGCACGGCGGGTGGATTGGACCGTTATTATTCCGACTGCGTGGCCGGCGGACCCGGCTCCTTTGTCCTGCCCGTGCACAAAATCGAGGATTTCGCCACGGCCGTGCGCCGCAAGATGGTGATGGAGGTCAGCAACATTTCCCCCTCACCTCAAATGCACAGGATCGCAGCCGAGCCGAAGGCCGACTGTCTTTCCGGCGAGCGGCAATGGCAGGATTTTCTCGATCGCTAATGACAGAGCATCTGTCAGCGCAAAAGCCCCTGCCCGCCATCGATATAGATCGGCACGCCGGTGATGTGTCTTGAACGCGGCGACGCAAGGAACTGCACGAGATCGGCGACATCCTCGCTGCGGCCAGGCCTGCCATCGCTGATCGGCACCTGCCCCGCCGGCCACTCCACCGGGATCGCCGTCTCTTCCGCATGTCGCTGGCGTGTATTGTCCTCGATACTGGTCTCGATCTCGCCGGGGCAGATCGCGTTGACGCGGATGTGGTGTTTTCCAAGCTCCAGCGCCAGCTGCTGCACCATCGCCACCTGCCCTGCCTTGGTCGCGGCATAGGCGGTCGCGCCGGGTGTCGTGAATGTACGGTTTCCGTTGATCGACGAAATGACGATGATCGAGCCACCGCCCTGTGATTTCAGATGCGGCACGGTGGTATGCAGTGTGAGATAGGTGCCTCGCAGATTGACCGAAATCGTTTTGTCCCATTCCTCGGGCTTGAGATCGTCGATCGGCGCCCAGACGCCATTGATGCCCGCATTGGCGACCACGATATCCAGCTGTCCATAGGTCGTCACAAGCTCATCGACGGCGCGACGCATATCACCCTCCGAAGCCACGTCTGCTTCCAGAACCAGCGCCTGCCCGCCCGCATCGACGATTTCCGTTACCGTCCTTTCGATCTCGGATCGCGTGTGACCGAGAATACCTACCTTGGCCCCCTGCCCGGCCAGCATGATCGCTGCCGCCTTGCCGATGCCGGAACCCGCGCCGGTTACCAGCGCCACCTGAGATTTCAGCTCCATGAAAGATCCTTTCGCCGCAGTGCAACCTTTCACCGCCAACGAAAGAAATCTGCCAAGGTTCCGCGAGTGACCCAGATCAGCCGTGCCGCCGCTCCATTGCGGCCCGCAGCAACGCGGCTGCCCGGTACGCGCCGTGTGCCAGCTTGCCGGTCGAGATAAACAGGAAGAGGCTAAGCACCGCGCCGAAATGGATGGCGAGCAGCATGCCCATCATCATCGTCTCGCGCCATATCAGCAACGCAAAACCGCTGACCGAAACCAGCATCAGCAAAGCCAGCAACATGTAGCCGCCGGCGGTCTGAGCCTGCCGCCGCCGGTCACGCCGCAACCTGCTCCACCACAAACCGCCGCAGCCGAACATCATCAGGCTACCACCGATGCTGCCGAGAACGACTGGCAGGCTGGTCATCGGATAGGGCGCCTGAAGACCAATGCTGTGGTGATAGACGGTCGCGACCGCAGTCGAGCCAAAGCAGAAACCAAAGCCGGTGACCAGACCATGATGCGCCCATCGCCGCATTCCGCCATGATCACAAGCAATGCCGCCACCCTCCAGATTGCGCAGGGTCAGACTGTCGGCCAGCGCCGTCATGATCGCACCACGCGGATTACCGCCGCCACTGCTGCGCCAAAAGCGGAAGATCCCGAAGCCAAGGGCAGCAAGTGAACTCATGAGCGCGATGCCGGCACCAATGCTCAGAACCGACCAGGGCAGCACTACGTAAAAGGCACCGGGCCCCAGATGCCGGGCAAACAGGATATCCGATGGCACGAGGAGGAATGTCATCAGCGGCGCCAGCGGCACAAAAAGCAATGTTAGCCACGACCATATCTTCGGCCACAACTGCGACCGCACATCGGCAAGATTTTTCGGTGGATCGATCTCAAAAACATGCGGCGGGGCATATTGGCATGCTTCGAGACAATTGCCGCAATCGTGGCAGAGATGGGCGAGATAGGTGATGTCGCCATCCAAAAGCTGCGGCCGCCTGCCCGCGGCGCGGAACATTTCGCAAAAGCCGCTGCAGTAATCGCAGACGATGCAGATGGCGAGCATCCGCCGGGCTTCGTCCGACAGGGTTTCATCCAAGCGCATGACGGGCTGCCTCCTCACCTGCGATACGCCCGAAGACAGCGCTGATCGTCAGCGCCGTGCCGGAGAGATAACCGATGTGCAGAACCGCCGGCGCCATGATTGCACCTGCCGCGAACAGATTTTTGCTCACCGAACCATCGCCCATTTTCACCCGAGCACGCGTATCGACCCGCAGACCATGGCAGGAAAAGGTCAGCCCCGACACGACCGGATAAGCAAAAAACGGCGCTTTTCTCACCCGGCCGGATTGCCGCGCCGAGCAGGAAAGAGCCGCGAAATCGACCTCGATCAACGCGGCCATCTCGCCAAGATTTGCCGCACGGATGGGCTCGAAGGCCAACCGGGGCATCGCTGCCATGCCTCCCGCATCGAGAACAAGCGTTGCGCTGGGCACCGGCAAGGCGGCAATCGTCTGCCCCCAAATCGAATAGCGCCGGGACCCGACAATCGCCGTCTCGTCGGCAAACCGTCTGCCTTGCGCATCGACCATCATCCCGAATTGCATGCCATCGATGCGCGTCACGATCCCTCCGTCATGGCGGGGTGAGCGGGCGTCGACGGCAACCAGATGTACCGCCCCCGAGACGCCGGCCACCGCAGCCCCTGCCCGGATCAAGCCTTCCATCGGTGCGCCCACATTGAACGGCGTACCGCGATTGATGAACCGCTGCCGGGCATCGGCCTGATCACCTCCACAGCACAGAACCACTGCTGCAGATGGCAACTCACAAAGGGTATCGATGTCCCATGGCGTCTCGTAGCTGACCGCAATACCAAGCGCCTCGATCCTTGCATAAAGTGCGTTGGTTGCCGCCTTTCCACCGCCCAGAAAGAACGCCGTCCTGCGGGAAAACGGGATATGTTTCGTCTGGAAAACCACGCCCTGGTCGGCAAGCCATTCGCCGAGATCAGCCGCGCGGGACGCCAGCATATCGATCAATGCGGCATCCCCATCTCCACGCGAGACCTCGGTCAGCTCCCGAGCAAATTCCTCGACCGGGTAAATGCCCGGAGAATAGGAACTGATGCCATCGTGCGGGATGCGGATATTGCGGGCATGGCGCAGATTGCCACCGCGCATATGCCGGGGAGACGCTTCCAGAATCCGCACCGTCGCACCCGCCTTTTGCGCTGATATGGCCGCACACAAGCCGGCCATTCCGCCGCCGACGACCAGCACCTCCGCCTTGGACGGAGGCGGCCTCATGCCTGAAAACGGCCCGCATTTCGCTCGGTGCGGCGCAGCCATTCGGATGAAATTTGAAAAAGTTGCCAGCTGACAACTCTGGAATAATCGGACTTCATGAGCCCTATCTGACCTAAACGGGGTAGCCTGTCCTTGACATCAAACAAGCTCCCGACGGGCCAAAGCCCGCATCAGAGAACACCCCAGGCGCGAAAGCGACCGCGACCGGTCAGTTCCCGCAGGTTCAATTCACCCGCTATTTTCAACGCCCCTTGCGGGGTCACCGACAGCGCGTCTGCGATCATGCCTGTGGAAACGATCGGGTTGGAGAGAATGAGATCGATCAGTTGCGGCAGCTTCGAGGAGCTTCGACGCCCGGCAAGGCGGTGCTCCATCTGCTGCCGTGCCAGCAGCAGGCGATCATGTTCCTTGAGACCGCTTTCGGCCGCCTCGCGCATCGCCTCGATCATCGCAATGAGCCGGACATCGCGATCGCGATGCGTCCTCTTTTGACGTTGAACCTGTTTCAGGCCGACGCTGATCGGCAGCAGATAACCTGCCGTCAGCCCAGCCTCATGCAGAATTGCGGCGGCCAGCAACCGACCCAACCAAGGCACATGTTGAAGAACCTGCAGCACATTCCAGGCATCCAGCACCACCGCCGCACGCACCACCGCCGGCAAACCGTCACTGTCTTTCAGCGCGCGTTGCCACTCCGCAAGCCGCTCATCCTCGTTCCAGTCGGGCTCATAAACAAGTGCATCCCGTTCCGCCGTATCGCGTAAAAGCGCGGTTCCCTTCGCCGCAGCCAGCAGCGCTTCACTGCGCGCAAGGATGACATCGATCGCGGCCAGCTCCGCACCGAGCGGATCCTCATCACCTTCCATCGGCATCATATCCGGTGGCGTCGAAACGGACTTTATCTCAAGATCGGTTTCGGGACCGTCGCCACTCCGCCGCAGCCTGCGGACACCATCCATGCTCAACGCCCAGCCCGGCGGGTTGGCAAGGATCCGACGTCGCGACCGAAGCACGTCCTGCGCGATGGTCAGTTCATGCGTGGGTTTTCGGACCCCCATGCCTGCATCATGCAGGACGAGATCCTCCATATGGACCAGTTCGCCATCCACCCAAAGGGATGCGCAGGCGTCGAAAAAGTGAGACCGGGCCAGCCAGCCATCTCCATGCTGCGAGCGCATGACGCGCTCATCAAGACGCGCCAATGCAGCAGAGGCGGCGGTGGCCGGCTGCAGAAAGTCCTGAAATGGCAGCATTGCGAATTCATACCGCATCCCTCATGGCTAATCGATTCCATTAACCGAGGCGATAGGCGCCATGAATTATAATGCTGGCAACTGAAATTCACTGTACAGAAAAGTAGCAAACGAGCCGAGCCGGTGAGCCAAAACGGCACAAGAACATGACATTACGGGCCACGAAGCTTGCCAATTCAAGCGCCTCAAGTCACGTTTCATCTATCTGAATTATAATGATAATTATTGCGAATTGAAACCTAAACAGCCATTCGGTTTCAGCACATCGACTTCTACACCGACGAGCCTAGTTCAATCAATGCGCCCTCCAAACATCCGAGCCAATCCGATAGACTCAGTCCCGTTGGATACGGTCCAATCTATACCTCAACACCACAAAAAGTGCCAGAGACTTCAGGCATTGCCGACCGTTTTCAACAACACCGCCTGTCGGAAGGCTTGCTGACAAACCAAGTTGCCATGTGGCAACGCAGACCGGCGCGCCCTGCCCTGCTCTTCGTGAAACCAATGCCGGCAATGGCAGGTCGGCTTGGCTTCAGGAGATCACTCGATCAGCCGCCGCCGAATGGCCTCGGCAATGGCTTCGGTGCGGTTGGATGCCCCAACCTTTTTCACCGCACTTTTCATATAGGTATTTACGGTATCGACCTGATAGCCGCTTTCCGCAGCGATGCGCTCGCTGGTCAGCCCATGGCTTGCCAACCGCAGACAGATCAATTCTCCATACGTAAGTTTCAAAGTGTCGGCTGCGAAGCGATCCATCAGCGGTTTGGTAATAGCGACATGCGTCGCCTCGCAGATGCGCTTGAGGAAATCGACTTCATCAGCATTGAACGGCACCGTTCGTATGAAGGTGATGGCGCCATAGACATGCTCGCCACGCCGCAATGGAAACAAGGTGCGATTGAGAACGCCAAAACTTGTCATCAACTGCTGAAGTCTGGCACTGGGCGGCGCAGACACGAACACCTCTGCATCGCAGACCACATCCTTGCCATCCACCGAAGCGGCCACCAGCGGATCGCTCAGATAGAGTTTTTCCGCGGCATAGGCTTCCATGTAGCCGGGGGGAAGATTGGTATCGATCGACTGCCCGCGGCCAAAACGGAAACGATCTATATCGAGACCGCTGACGGCAATGAAATCGAAATGAACGGCACGACGCAACCGCTCGATAAACGGATGATGGTGAAAGAAACGCGTTCGTGGCACCGACGCCAGATCGACGAATTCCCCATAGGGTTCTGCTTGAGAATCGGAAGCCATCGCCATTAAGATCAACCCACCCATTTGATGCGCGGACCATATTCCCGTTCTCGGCCATCGGCAACGCGCCAGTCTAACGGCCGTCGTAGTCGCCGCGGCGCGTGCTTCAGAAACGCGCTGGAGAGAGTCTTTTGGAGAATTGGGGAGGTGGGTTGCCATATGGCAACCTCGTCAATCCTCTACACGGCGGCGATGAACGAATCGTGGAGCAAATGCTGTTAACCTATCGTTAACCCTAAAGGCCTTGCGACTCAGAGCGACTCGCGTCATGGTTCGCTACGGAATATTCCGACACTCTGGAGATTTATCGTAGTTATGGCCAAGACACGTAGTCAGCCAACGGAACCGCAAGAACCCAAGCGTCCGATGACGGAAGTTATCGCTGGCGACGGTGCTGCTTTGTCCGAAGAACTGCAGGCGATGCGTGCTGCGCTCTTTCCTCCCGTTGCGCAGAAAATGCTTCGCTCGTTTTCCTCAGTGGAATCCGCCAAGCTGATTGGCATTGCTGATGCCTATCTTCGTCAGCTCTCCCTGAACGGCAAGGGCCCGCAGCCCACCATCAACTCTGGCGGCCGGCGTTATTATACGCTGGCACAGATCAACGAGATCCGCGCCGTCCTCGACGAAAATGCCAAGGGCAACAAGCGTTATGTCCAGCGCCGCCGCGAAGGTGAACATTGCCAGGTTATGGCCGTGGTCAACTTCAAGGGCGGCAGCGGCAAGACCACCACAGCGGCTCACCTGGCGCAATATCTGGCTTTCCAGGGTTACCGCGTGCTTGCGGTCGATCTCGACCCCCAGGCGTCTCTGACGGCCCTGCATGGCTATCAGCCGGAATACGACATCGCCAGCAACGAAACGATGTATGCGGCTATCCGCTACGACGATCAACGTCGTCCGATGAAGGACATCATTCGCAAAAGCTACATTCCCGGTCTCGACATCGTGCCCGGCAATCTGGAACTGATGGAATATGAACACGACACACCGCGTGCGCTTGCCGAACGCGGTGCGGAACCGTTCTTCGGTCGGGTCGCATCCTCTCTTGGCACGGTGGCAGACGACTACGATGTCATGGTTCTGGATTGCCCGCCGCAGCTCGGTTTCCTGACGCTCGGCGCACTCTGCTCCGCCACAGGCCTTGTCATCACTGCACATCCGCAGATGCTCGATGTCATGTCCATGTGCCAGTTCCTTCTAATGACGTCCGATCTTCTCGGTGTCGTGCAGGAGTCGGGCGGCGATCTGGATTACGATTTCATTCGTTATGTCGTGACGCGTTACGAACCTTCGGATGGACCGCAGACACAGATGGTCGGTTTCATGCGTTCACTGTTCCGTGAACGTGTGCTGACCAACACCATGCTCAAATCGACAGCCATTTCCGATGCCGGCCTTTCCAAGCAGACGCTTTACGAAGTCGGCCGCGAGAACTTTTCGAAAAACACCTATGACCGCGCCATGGAATCTCTGGACGGCGTCAACAGCGAGATTGAAGGTCTGATCCGTCAGGCCTGGGGTAGGGCAGGATGAGCCGTAAGGATACGTTGAAAGCCATGTTGTCACGTCGGGATCATGAGTTGCCAGCTGGCAACCCTGCCGATGACGATACGACTGCCGGCAAGGCCGTTGCCGCAGACACTGGTCACGACGCGAAGATGCAGCATATCCGTTCCGGTGCCGTCGGTGCCATGGGTCGCACGCTTGGTCAGATTGCCAATGCCGCCGATCAGGCCCGCGCGCTTATTGCAGCCGGTTCCGCCGTTGTGGAAATTCCTGCAGAAAAGATCGAGGGCTCGTTCGTCAACGATCGTCTTCCGGATGATGGCGAGGACTTCCAGCGGCTGACCGACGCCATTCGCGAGTCGGGTCAGAAAAGCCCTATCCTTGTCCGTCCGCATCCTGACAAGGCCGACTTCTATCAGATCGCTTTTGGTCATCGTCGTGTGCGCGTTCTGCGGGCCCTCGGTCGTCCGGTCAAGGCTGTCGTACAGAACCTGACGGACGAAGAACTGGTCGTCATCCAGGGTCAGGAAAACTCGGCGCGTTCGGATCTCAGCTATATCGAACGTGGTCTGTTTGCCCTGGCTCTGGAAGAGAAGGGGTTTGATCGCCGTATCATCATGTCGGCACTCGGCATGGAGAAGACACAGCTTTCGCGCCTGATGTCCGTTGCACATGGTCTGCCGCGTTCGCTGATCGAAGCCATTGGTCCGGCCCCTAAGACCGGGCGACCACGCTGGATTGCCTTGACGGAGCGCCTGGCAGAGAAGCCGGAATCGCCAGCACTGTCGGCACTGCTGCGGAACCAGCAATTCCTTCAGTCGGATTCCGATAGCCGTTTCGTCAAGGTCATGACGGCCCTGTCGGTCAAGATCGAGAAGGAAAAGCCGGAACCGATCAAGGCTGCAAGCGGTGTCAAACTGGCAGTGATGGAGCGCTCCAGCAGCCGCACCACGCTTCTCTTCGATGAGAAGGTCGCACCCGAATTCGCAGATTTCGTTGCAGCCCGTCTGCAGGAACTGCATCTGGAATATCTCAAGTCGTCAGCATTGCGTCACGACTGAGACCATCATCAACCCGAACATTTAGGAGAGGGACAAGAGCGCAAAAGAAAAGCCCCCGAACGTCACCGTTACGGAAGCTTTCCTCGTAGTCTGAGCAACTCGAGAATCGCACTTCCTAGAATCAGTGTCAAGCACAGCGTCGTTTCGGCGAGCGAATTTCTTTTGCCTGTCACAAGGTAAAAGTCATGAACAGTGGATATTTGACGACGCCCTTTGGGCGGCGGTCGATGACCCTTGCCATGTTGACGGATCAGATCGTCGACAGTGAAAAGGTATGCGACAAATCCATCGACAAATGGGAACTCTATCGCGCCCTATGCCAGGCAAAGCCGCTTCTTGGCCTGTCTGACCGTGCGCTTGCGCTTATGAATGCGCTGCTGAGCTTCTACCCGAAGGCCGAGATTTCCCTGGCAAACGGTCTTGTCGTTTTTCCTTCCAATCAGGCTCTGTCTCAGAGAAGCCATGGCATGGCCGAACAAACCATCCGTCGCCATCTGGCATCGCTGGTGGACGCCGGTCTTCTGACACGCAAGGACAGCCCGAACGGCAAACGGTACGCACGACGCGGCAGGGCAGGGGATATCACCCAGGCTTTTGGTTTCTCACTGCAGCCGCTTCTTGCCCGTTCCGATGAAATCTTTGATCTCGCCGAGAAGGTCGAGAACCAGCGTCGGCAGACCCATCTTCTGCGGGAAGAGATCTCTTTGCATCGTCGCGATATCGGCAAGCTGCTGATCGTGGTCGAAGTCGAAGACGTTCCCGGTGACTGGAATTCTCTCAAAATCCGTCTGGCTGACCTCGTTTCTGCTCTCCCGCGCAAGGCTGAACTGCATCAGCTCGAAGCACATCTCTCTATTTTATCGCGCGTTCATGCGGAAATTGTCAATTCATTGAAAAACTTTGCAAATTCCCAAAATTTGGGCGGCAACACCTCTCAAACTGAGCGGCACATAGAATCCAAACCAGAATCCAGATTCGATTCAAACATCTCTGTTGTTGAACCGCGCGCGAGCCAAGAAACCTCGAATGATCGGCAGCCGGCAAAACCGCTGTCACTGGATCTGGTCAACCGTGCCTGCCCCAATGTCGCCATCCTCAGCGCAAGCGGCAGTCTGAAAACCATGCAGGACCTGATGTCGGTTCAGCCGGTTCTATGCTCGATGCTCTCCATCAACCGTCAGCTTCTGGAATTGGCACAGAGTTCGATCGGCATCGTCGAGACTGCCGTCACCATTGCCTGCCTCTATGAAAAGGGCGAGGAGATTGCTTCGCCGAGCGGTTATCTTCGCAACCTCGCATCCTCTGCAAAATCAGGCAATTTCCAAGTAAGGCCGATGGTGGAGAGGCTGATGATGACGCAGCTGGCAACTGTCGGAAACGAACAGCACGCCGCTGAGGTCAATGAAGCTGAGGATGGCAGCCTCACCCATCTCAACCACGCATCGGCCTTCCTGACGGCGAATGAAGCCAAACAGGCCTATCTTCTGTCGATGAAGTCGCAATCGTTTTCTGCCACGGCCGGCAAAAGGGCATATCCGGCAAAATCAGCCGTATCGTCCCACCAGCGTATGATGGCAGGACGCTCGGAATATCCAGCATGATCAACCGGCTGGCGATGATTGCTGATCTTGAGACGGCGCCGAGATTATATCCCGGCCGCTCAGAGAGCGAATGCCGGCACACGTTCGCCGCCAGCACGGAAAATTGCCTCGAGTTCGGCAAGCGTCGGGCATGCGGGAACGGTTTCAAGAAGTCCGGTTTTCGCGTCCGCTCTGGGAAGAGCAACGACCGCTGCGCTCAGCACCGTCGTGCCCGCAGAAATCTCGCCACGCAATTGCGGCACCAGCGTTTTGGCATGGATGAGGTTCGCATTGGCGATGGCACTGATGGCATGGCCGTGGCGTGTGATCGTCGGCGACAGATCGACAATGGCGCTGATATCCGTCTGACCTTGCCAGATGGCTCTGCCCGGCTCCTGCACGCTGCTATCGGCATTGAAATCGGCACGCGGAATGGCAAACCCGCCTTCGCTCGTCTGCAGGCTACGCGGTGTGTGAATGCGGTGGATACGGATATGCCAGGGATTGGCCGGGACAAGCCAGCTCTCGACGGTCACATCATCCCACGGCTTCCAGCGGGAATAGAGTTTGTCGCCGGCAATCAGCGCGTCTTCCAGCGTCTCACGCATGCGAAAATGCACACCGTCATCGGAAAGCCCCAGCATGCCGTCAAAACTGGCGGCAACGAAATGCCGATCGTTGAGTTCGATGTTGAAGCCGTAACGGGTGGAATAGACGAATTTCGAATATTTTTCGTTGGCCCCGAGCATCCTGTCATGCTGTTGGCCGGAAGAAAGGATCACGGTATTGCCGGGCGTATGCATCGCCACCATGCCGGCTTCCTTCAGCGGAACCGGGTCAGCGAAATCAGGGGCAGGGGTCTCCTCAGTCGCCCAGAAAGGATGATCGGCGGGCAGGGCCAGCGGCAGGAAAAACTTGAGTGCCCAATAGGGTGATCCCGCCGAGTTATAGCTCTCGCTCATCATCAGGTTCGGATAACCGTAGCCGATGGAGAGAATGCCATCACGCTCGGCAATCGGCAGGTCCGACCACCAGCGGATATGGCGCATGTAATATCCCTTGATCTCGTTCCAGGGCAGGGCCTCGACGCCGGCAAAGGCCAGCGCCCCCCAAATGCCACCGCAGGCAAAACGATAGGTCTGGCTGCGACCGAAAGCGAGCGCCGCACCATCCGACCCGAACCAGTGGCGGATATCCTTGGCAAACACGTTTGCACGCGCGCGGTAGGCCTCAGCACGCTTCGTGTCGTGCTTGGCAATGACGGAATAGATCAGCGCATAAAAATGCAGGGCGAACGGTACATAGTGGTCGACCCGTTTTACAGGTCCGTCGCGATACCAGCCTTCGCCCAGCCGGAAAGCCTCGACCTCGTCGAGATATTGCTCCGTGAGCGAGCGGTCGAAATCCACACCCGCCTGCGTCAGGCCGAGATCGATCAGGACGCGAAAAAATTTCCAGTTATTGTCGACGAAGTCTTTGGTTCGCGCCGAGATCAGATAGGCGGCAACCGTTTTTTTCTGGTCTTCGCTCAGCGGTTCCCAGATAAACTGCGGCACCATGGCAATGGCAAAACCGATGGCAGCAAGCTCCACCTGTCGCTGGTCGGTGCGGGAAACATCGCCCCAATATTCCGGATTGTCGGGATCGGTGCCGTTGGCAAGGCCGCGACGATAGAGGTCCCAATGCGGAAAATCATAACCGCCGGCAGCCAGCGGCACGATGCCCCACAGCGGCCGGGCAAAACCTTCGAGATCGGCCGCTGCGCGATCAAAATGCGCACCGGTGGCGCTGAGCCGCACCCGCGCGCCACCCTCGGAGAAGTAGGGAAGCAACGGATTGAAGAGATCCATCACCGCTTTGGCTAGATCATCGCGGCTGAGAAGAGGATTGCCGTGGAGGGGATTGGCGCGGACAGGATCGTAGATCATCGGTCTTCCATAGGTTCGGACATGTGTGCGGACAAAAGAAACCCCGCGAAAACGTTTGGTCTCCGCGGGGTTCTGGCATGTTATTTGATGGCCTTCACGCCATCGGCCATTTCCTTCAACCCGTCATCGATAGAGATATTGTCGGTCATGATCGAGTCATGCGCGCGGTTGAGGATAACCTCGATGCGGGCAGCATTCGGCGTGACCGCCATTTCCAGATAGGATTTTCCGGGTTCCAGTGCCCCCTTGCTGGTCTCGTCCTGCGGGAAACCGTCAAGCGAGGCGATCTTCGCCGTCACTTCCGGTGTACGCACGGTCGGAATGGTGCCGGTCGACGCGATGATCGAAGCCCCTTCGGCGCTGGTCACGAACTTGATGAAGTCGAGAACCGCTTCCTTGTGGCCGGAATTGCTGTTCACCGAAAGACCGGAAATCTGCGCCGCCGTGGTGCCGGCAACAACACCGTCCGGATGCGGGAATTTCACGATACCCCAGTTCTTGCTCTTGCTCTCACCGGATTTCACCTTGGCGATCTGCGTGCCGACGAACCATGTGCCCATCGGCAACATGCCGATCGTGCCGTTGAAGAACGGACCGGAATAGTGCGTGTTGGAGGTTTTCAGCGTCGCATAGGATGGCACGATGCTGTCTTCCTGCAGTTTCAGCGCCCGCTCGTACCAAGGCTTGAGGAAGGCATAATCCGGGCCGGCCAGCGTGTTCTTGCCGTCGAGAATACCGGCCAGCTGCACGGTGGAGCGCCAGGTGTGAAACAGCGCGCCATAGGTCTTGTTGACACCCATGCCACCCGCCAGTTTCGTGGCTGTCTCGTCGAACTGCGCCCAGGTCATGTCATTGGTGGGGTAGGGCACGCCGGCTTTGTCAAAAATGTCCTTGTTGTAATAGACGACCCAGAAATCCGAGCGGAACGGCAGCGAATAGATTTTGCCATCCACCGTCATTTCTTCGGCCAGACCACCGAAGGAGGCCTTGTCGATCTTCTGCTCAGTCATGAAGCTGGACAGATCCATGATCGAACCGGCGCGGATCAGGTTCGTGTAGTTCGGCACGTCCTTGACGGTGACGATGTCGATATCTTTTGAACCGCCCGCGAGCTGCGTGGCGATCATCTGCTGGTAATCCTGCGAGCCCAGGTCGATATGCTCGAACTTCACATTGGGGTTCTTGGCCTGATAGGCCTCGATCAGCGGCTTGTAATAGGCCACCTTGTCCCAGTCCCACAGCGCCCAGCGCAATGTGACGGCGTCACCGGATTGCGCGAACGCTGCACCTGTGGTCGATGCCGCAAGGGCAAGCCCCGCCAAAGTCAGTTTCATGCCTCTCCCAAACGTTTCCAAATACATCCTGTTTCTCCTTCCCTGGATTGTCTCTGGTTCAGATATGTCTTGCGTCAGCCGCCTCCGTTTCGAGGGCTGGCTGAACGGCAGCCGGCAGGGCAAGCACCATCACGGCGGCGCGGTGCGCGGCAAAGGTAATGGCGAAAAGCCCGAGTGAAAAATTGAGCGTGGCCGGCATGAACACCGACACCGGGTAAAAGGCGATATGCGCCACCCACAGCGCGGCGACGAAAACAAGGGCGGCGATCGCCGGCAGCGGCCGCAGCACGGAAGCGATGACGGCAAGCTTCAGCAACGTCTTTGCGGGCATGTCGCGCATCACCATCAGCACGATGAGATGGCAGGCGACGATGCCGAGAAAAACAGTGACGGCGAGCGCGGTCGTCAGCGGGAAGGCGAGAAAAACATTCTCCCGCGCCGCTGCCGCGTAGGTGACGATGGCATAGATGGCGAGGCCGATGACGGCGGCAAATGCCAGGCCCCAAGCCGTCGCCCGCCAGAAATAGCGGCGCAGCGCCTCCACGAAATCACGCAGCAGATAGGTGTTGCGGTCCTCGACGAAAGCGACGCAGACAAAAACCGTGGCGGCGATGGCGGCAGGCAGCGGAATGATCAGCAGGGCGACCAGAATGAACAGGATGTTCAGCTTGACCATCTCCCACCATTCACGTGCAAAGATCTGGGAAAACAGAGCAAGGCCGGTCTTTTGCGGCGCATTCTTGGGAATGCCCGGCCCTTCCTTCGTCCACATATCCCGCAGCCACTGCATGGCCTACCTCCAGGTGGTGTTTCCTCAGTAGAGTATCGACCGTTCCGTTTCCTTGTCGAACAGCTGCATATTGGTCGTATCGACGATCAGTTTTGCCGTTTCGCCAATCCCCGCCTTGAAGCGCGGCGAGACACGCACAGTCATAGCCTTTTCCCCGGCGGTGATATTGAGATGGATCTCGGACCCCATCGGTTCCGCCAGATCGACCACGGCCTCGAAGGGCGCAAGATTTGCGGGGTTGATGTCGGCAGGCGCCAGTTCATGGAAGTTTTCGGGGCGCAGGCCGATAACGACTTCGCGGCCCTCGTAGGGCGCAATCCGGGCCTTGTCGAAATTTTGCGGGATCGGCAGCACGCGGCCGTCAAAGATCGCCACATATTCTTCGCCGCGCTTTTCGATCTTCGAAGGCAGCATGTTCATCTGCGGTGCGCCGATAAAACCGGCCACGAACATGTTGATCGGGCGGTCATAGAGGTTCTGCGGCGTATCGACCTGCTGGATATGACCATCGGCCATCACCACGATGCGGTCGGCCATGGTCATGGCCTCGATCTGGTCATGGGTGACGTAGATGAAGGTCGAGTTCAGCCGCTTGTGCAGCTTGGTGATCTCGGCGCGCATCGTGCCGCGTAGCTTTGCATCGAGGTTGGAAAGCGGTTCGTCGAGCAGAAACACTTCCGGATTGCGCACCATGGCACGACCCAGCGCCACGCGCTGCCGCTGTCCGCCGGAAAGCGCCTTGGGCTTGCGGTTGAGAAGATGCGTGATGTCCAGGATCTTTGCCGCTTCCTGCACCTTCTGGTCGATGACCTCTCGCGAAGCCTTTCGCAGTTGCAGGCCGAACGCCATGTTCTTGTAGACGGTCATATGCGGGTAAAGCGCATAGTTCTGGAACACCATGGCGATGTCGCGGTCCTTGGACGGCACGTCGTTGACGACGTCGCCGCCGATGATCAGCTCGCCGCCCGAGATTTCCTCCAGGCCCGCGATCATGCGCAATGTCGTCGACTTTCCGCAGCCGGACGGACCGACCAGAATGATGAATTCCTTGTCGGCGATCTCCAGATCGATGTCATGGACAACGGTCAGGGCACCGTAGGTCTTGTTCAATTTCTTCAGTGAAATGCTGGCCATCGGTTCAATCTCTCACCAGTAGGAAGACCACGAACGCGACAGGCGCGTCAGGGCCTCCATGTAATAATAGTCACCCCAGGACACGCACTCGTCGACGCCTTCGCCGCGGCAGGTGTTGTAGGGCGATTTTTTGGAATAGGTGCCGTGCAGGACGAGCCCGTTGGAGACGGCCGGATCCTTGACCGCATAATGATCGGCAAGGCTTTTCATCATCCGGCGGGCCAGATCGCGGTAACGGTCCGCTGCTTCGCCGCCGACAAGATCGGCCATTTCCAGCAATCCGCAGGCAACGATCGAGGCCGCAGACGTATCGCGCGGTTCGTTGTCGCCATCGGTAAACACCATGTCCCAATAGGGCACCAGATCGGCCGGCAGCTTGTTCAGGTAGAAGGCCAGCAGCCGGTCGAACGTGTCGCGATATTCGTCTATCCGTTCATAACGATAGGAAAACGCCATGCCGGCCACACCCCAGGCCTGACCGCGCGCCCAGAAACTGTCGTCGCTAAAACCCTGCTTGGTGGCGCCGCGCACGGGCGCACCGGTCACCGGGTCCATGTAGAAGGTGTGATAAGTGGATGAGTCCGGCCGCACGGAATTGGCAAGCGTCGTGCGGGCATGGATCAGCGCGATATCGCGGTATTTCGGGTCGCCGGTCTGTTCCGTTGCCCAGTAGAGCAGCGGCAGGTTCAAAAGGCAGTCGATGATGTAGCGGTATTCTTCCGCGACGCCCTTGCGACCCCATGCCTGAATGAACTGGCCGATCGGCTGGTAGCGTTCAAGCAGCTGGTCAGCGGCGAGAAGTGCCGCCTTACGGCCATCCTCGTCGCCCACCAGTTTCCAGGCGGCGATGCAGGAGGGCGAATAGAGAAAACCCATGTCGTGATGGTCGGTTTCGATGCGGTTCTCGATCCGGTGCAGAAAACTCTGCACCTGGATTTGCGCCGCATATTGAAACACCTTGTCACCGCTATGCTCGAAGGCCAGCCAGATCTCGCCCGGCCAGAAGCCGGCGGTCCACTGGTCGTTGGCGACAGCGGGGTAAAAATTTTTCACGCTCGAATGGTTCTGGGCGCTGTAGGTGAAGTCCGGCAGATTGCGGCGGATCTGCGCGACAGCGATATCGAGAGCGGCTTTGACCTCTTCGTCGGTAATCGGCTGCGGAGCGATGGATGTGTTCACGTTCATAAAATCAACCCTTGATGCCGGAGGATGCGACGCCTTCGACAAAGAAGCGTTGCAGCGACAGGAAGACGATCAGCACCGGGATCAGCGCCACCACGGATGCGGCCATGATCAGCCCGTATTCGGCGGAATATTGGCTGATGAACATGCGCAGGCCGATCTGGATCGTCTTCAGCTCGGTCTTGGTCAGGTAGATCATCGGTCCCAGAAAATCGTTCCAGGTGGTGACGAAGGTGAAGATGGTCAGCGTCGAGAGTGCAGGCTTCGACAGCGGCAGCATGATCTTTGCCCAGATCTGGTATTCGTTCATGCCGTCTATGCGGGCGGCTTCGCACAGCTCGGTCGGGATCGACATGTAAAACTGCCGCATCAGGAACACGCCGAAAGCGGTGAAGGCCTGAAGGCAGATCAGCGCCAGATGGGTGTTGTTGAGGCCGAATTCGCGCATCAGCAGGAACTGCGGCACCATATAGACCTGCCAAGGCATGGCGATGGTGGCGATGTAACCGAGAAACAGCGCGTTCTTGTAAGGGAAATGCAGCTTGGCGAAGGCATAGGCCGCAAAGCTCGATGTGAACAGCTGCATCAGCGTCACGATGATCGTCAGCTTCGACGTGTTGTAGATGAACAGCGCCAGCGGGATTTTCGTCCAGATATCGACGTAGTTCGACCACTGCGGGTTGGATGGTATCCATTCGATCGGGAAAACGAACACTTCGCTGCTGAGTTTCAGCGAGGCCGACAGCATCCAGGCGAAAGGCAACAGCATCACGATGGTGATGAGGATGACCGTCGCATAGATGGCGGCGAGTTTTCCGGTGAGTTTTTGGCCGGCAATGCGCATGGCTCAGTCCTCCTTCTGGCGGCGGAACTGGACGACGGTCACGGCCAGCACGAGGAAGAACAGGACGAGCGCGATCATGCTGGAATAACCGAGATCCCAGGAAATGAAGGCCTCGTTGTAAATGTGATAAACGAGCACGAGGGTCGAGGTGCCGGGTCCGCCCTGGGTGATCATGTAGATCTGGTCGAACACCTTGAAGGACTGGATGGTCAGCATCACGGTCACGAAAAATGTCGTCGGCCCAAGCTGCGGCACGGTGACGTACAGAAATTTCTGCCAGGCATTGGCGCCATCCAGATCGGCCGCCTCGTAAAGCTCGGAATTGATGCCCTGCAGGCCGGCCAGGTAGATGACCATGAAATAACCCATGCTTTTCCACACGCCGAACAGGATGACGGTGACCATCGCCCAATGGCGGTCGGCGGCCCAGCCGGGCATGTTTTTCGGGTCGAGGCCAAGAGTGTAGAGGATCATGTTCACCGGCCCCATTTCGGGGTTGAAGATCATGTTCCAGACAACGGCTACGGCCACCAGCGAGGCGACATAGGGAAAGAACATCGCGGTACGGAAAAAGTCGCGGCCTAGGATTTTGTGGTTGAGCAGAATGGCAAGGCCGAGCGCGCAGGCAAGCGTCACCGGCACCGAGACGACCGTATAGATGATCGTGTTCCAGAAGGCGTCCTTGAACGCCTTGTCCTCGAACAGCCGCCAGAAATTGTCGAGCCCGGCGAAAGACATGGCATTGCTGCCATCCCAGTGCATGAAGGCCAAAACGAAGGCGAACAGGATCGGGCCGAGCGTGAAAACGGCAAAGCCCAGAAAATTGGGAGCAATGAAGGAATAGGCCACCAGCGCGTCCTGCACCCTGCGGCGACGTTTGGACACGGTTTTCCGTCGTCTCGCCGGAACCGGTGTGTCGCCGGCGGCAATGGTAGAATGGGCCATGAAACTCCTCCGAAGAATTCGCCACAGACATGCGTTTCAAAGCGCTTATCCGCGGATGCACGTCAGCCAGATTGCTCTGTTGTCCGTACCTCCTCCCACATTCGACATAGCATATCCACGACATTGGTCAAACAACTTATCAACCCATCATATGAATTAGCTGGAACTGCAAAAATACATATGATAGGGCGGATCAAATCACGGTGATCGTGGCTCATGTCGACAGGGAGGAAAACATGTTTGGCGAGGTCGCAGCGCGGCTGCCGGCGGTTTTGGCGGACTTTCTTCCCGGTCGCCCCATCGATGACCGTGAAACCTGGAACAGCTTCCCTGAAAACCTCAGGGCGCTGGTTCTGGCCGATGCCGAGGCGGCGCTTGGTCGCAACTGGCCGGTGATCACGGCCGGCGATTACCGCCAGTTTTCGCAAGACGGCAATCGCGCCGATTTCGAAGCGCTGTATTTTTCCCGCCGCCGTATGTTGAACGATCTGGTTCTCGGCGAACTGCTGCAGAACGAGGGCCGGTTTTTATCCGCGATCATCGATGGCATCTGGCTGATCTGCGAGGAAAGCGGCTGGCAGCTTCCCGCCCATAATGCCTACCAGCGCGGCGGCATCCGTTATCCGCTGCCGGATGTGGACCGCCCGGTCATCGACCTGTTCGCCGCCGAAACCGCAGCACTTCTCTCCACCATTGTCGCGATGATGGGCAGCCGCCTTGACGCGGTGATCGTCAGCCGCATCGAGCGCGAGGTGCGCAAGCGCATTCTCGAACCCTATCTCACCACCCATTTCTGGTGGATGGGTAATGGCGATGAACGCATGAACAACTGGACGGCCTGGATCACCCAGAATGTCCTCCTCTCCACCTTCAGCCTCAGGACCGATCAGGGCTTACGCGCCCATGTGGCGGAAAAGGCGCTCGGCAGCCTCGATGCCTTCATCAAGGATTATGCGGATGACGGTGCCTGCGAGGAGGGTGTCGTGTATTACCGGCATGCGGCGCTCTGCATGTTCGGCGCCATGTCCATTCTCGATACCGTTGCCCCCGGCGTCATGGGGCCGCTCTGGTCCGCCTCAAAAATCCGCAACATGGCGGAATACATCGTCAACATGCATGTGGCCGGGCATTTCTATTTCAATTTCGCCGATTCCGCGGCCGTCATCGATCCTTGCACAGCCCGTGAATATCTGTTCGGCAAGGCGGTCGGCTCGCAAAAACTCAGCGATTTTGCCGCCCGCGATCGCGCCACAAGCGAGAGGCCGCATCTGCCGGAGGAATGGAACCTCTGGTACCGCGTGCAGGAACTGTTGACGCCTGTCGCCCAACCGGAAGGCGCTTTCCTGCCGACAGATGCCTCCTATCCCGGCATCGGCCTTCACATCGCCCGCGACGAAAATTTCGCGCTGGCGGTGAAGGGTGGCAATAATGGCGAAAGCCACAATCACAACGATGTCGGCAGCGTCACGCTCTACAAAAACGGCCAGCCTTTCCTGATCGATGTCGGCGTCGAGACCTATACGGCGAAGACCTTTTCCGCGGATCGTTACCAGATCTGGACCATGCAATCGGCTTTTCACAACCTGCCGACATTTGGCGAGGTGATGCAGTCCGATGGCGCCGCCTTTGCCGCGCGCGACATGCAGGCAAAATTTTCGCCGGAGAAGGCCGAGATATCGCTCGATATCGCGCCGGCCTATCCGCCCGAGGCCAAGCTGCGCAGCTATCGCCGAACGGTCACGCTCAACCGCGGCCATGGCGTCGAGACCACCGATATCCACGAGGGCGACCTGCCGGCCACCCTGTCGCTGATGCTGCGGGAAAAGCCGGTGGTTGAAGGCGGCATCATCCATGTCGGCGACCTTGGTCTCATCGAGGTCGAAGGTGGCCGCGACATTCAGGTCGAAACGATCGAGATCAATGACGCAAGGCTGAAAATCTCATGGCCTGCAAAACTTTACCGGCTGCGCGTCCCGTTCGCGGACACGCGCCTGACATTGCGGATCGTCTGAGGAGGACGGGATGGAACTGACACTGAAAGTGATCGATGGCGCCGGTGCCGTGAAGGCGCAAGCGTCGAATGGCGATGAAGTTTTTCTGGTTTTCATGGATGAATATCAGGCGGGCGATCAGGTCGTGGTCGAAGCCTCCGAACCCGGCCATATCGTGCTGTCGCTGGATGATGCGATGCCTCCGACGCTCGTTTATCTGGCGGCTGAAAACTATGCGCTGGCCGTTCCCTTCGAGATCAAGCGCGCGCCCTACTCGCCTCGGTCCTTCACCGGCGAGCGTCATCGCCTGCATGTGCGAAAAGCTCGCCCGGAAGAGAGCGCTCAACGCCGCAATCTGGCGCTCAATCCATGGGATGACCACGCCAACACGACACTGTTTCCGCACGCGCATGCCAATGTCGAAACCCGCGGTGAATCGCAGTTCTTTGCCCGCAACGCGATTGATGGCGAAAAGGCCAATGACGATCATGGCCACTGGCCCTATACGAGCTGGGGCATCAACAAGGACCGGGAAGCAGCGCTGACGATCGAGTTCGGCCGCCCGGTCAGGATCGATGAAATCGTGCTTTATCTGCGCGCCGATTTCCCGCACGACGCCTGGTGGGAAAAGGCGAGCGTTACGCTCTCCACTGGCGAGACCCATACATTTTCGCTGATCAAGACCGGCGCGGCGCAAGCCTTTCCGATCAAGGAGCAGACGGTGGAATGGGTGCGGCTGCACAGTCTCATCAAGGCGGATGATCCCTCGCCCTATCCGGCATTGACGCAGATCGAGGTCTGGGGTCGGGATTGATCGAGCTGACGGCAGCGGCAATGCTCGCTGCCGAAATCAGTTCGAACCTGCCCGCGAATTCCGTAGCAGATCGCGATACCGGATCTGGCTGCCGCGCAGATGGTCGCGCATGGCGTTGCGGGCGGCTTCCTCGTCGCGATCTGAAATCGCCATGACGATCGCCTCATGCTCCTGATGGATCAGGCGGCGATAGGCAGTCTGTTCGGCGGGTTCTGGGTCCGGCACCGGGCGCGATTGCGGAATGACGGCGCCGCCGTGAAACTCCAGATGCTGGCGGAACAGTGGATTGTTGGTGGCGTCGGCGATCGCGAAATGCAGGGCCAGATCGGCCTCGCGGATCGATTCATTGCGCTCGATACAGCGCAGCACCTGCCGGTGACATTCGAAAATCGCCTCTTCCTGAGCCGGAGAACGGCGCGCGGCGGCAAGGGCTGCCGCCTCGATTTCCAGCGGAGCGCGCACTTCCAGCACTTCCAGATCGGAGGAAACCCGCGCCTTGTCGATCCTTCGGTTATTTGCCAGAGCGGACGCCGGTTCCAGCACAAAAATGCCCGCACCCTGGCGCACGTCCACCAGCCCGTCGGATTTCATCGCCGCCACCGCCTCGCGGATCACCGTGCGGCTCACCTTGTGGGCTTCGGTCAGCTCCGCTTCGCTTGGCAGCTTGTCTCCGGGGGCATACTGGCCGCTGGAAATCGCCAACCGGAGGCT
Source organism: Neorhizobium sp. JUb45 (assembly GCF_004343585.1). Taxonomy (GTDB): domain Bacteria; phylum Pseudomonadota; class Alphaproteobacteria; order Rhizobiales; family Rhizobiaceae; genus Neorhizobium. Next base: position 665,198 of record NZ_SLYW01000003.1, read on the forward strand.
CTCGCCCACCTGAAACACCAGAGACCCGGCTGTCTTGCTTCGATCCTTGGTTTGCACCACCACGCCCAATTCCTTGTCAAAGACTTGCGGCGATGTTTTTGCTCGCCCGATCCGTTTCATCGCGATACTTGTATGATAAGTTAATGCAAACATCAATCTTCGCACGGATTGATGTTTGCCATGTTCACCGGTTAAGCATCGGAAATATGGTGGAGAAGCCGGTTGTCCGGACAGGAATGGCCGCAAAAATGTCAATTCGTATGATGACAATAAGCGGCGGGAGGAGAACAAGAATGATGGATTGCGACGTCAAACGCGATATCGACACGGCGAGAGAAGACCGGCTGCAATTCATGACCTGGGAGCGGCAGCCCGGTGATATGGACAGCGACGGCCAGAAAAAACGAAGAGCCGATTTGGCGAAAAGTGCCGGTGCGCGGATCGCGGACACGGCCTATATCGCCGGTGATGCACGCATATTCACCTCCCGGCTGGTGGTCGGGGAACACTCATGGATCGCAGGCCATGCTCTGGTGCGGGGCGATGTCGAGTTTGGCAAGAACTGCTCGGTCAACGCCTATGCCTGCCTGTCGGGAAAAATCCGCTGCGGTGATGGCGTGCGCATTGCCTCGCTGGTCTCCATCGTCGGCTTCAACCATGGTTTTGATGATCCCGATACGCCGATCAACGACCAGCCGCATGTCACACTCGGCATCACCATTGGCGATGATGTCTGGATCGGTGCCAATGCCGTCATTCTCGATGGCGTGACGATCGGGCGAGGGGCGGTCATCGCCGCCGGTGCCGTCGTGACAAAAGATATCCCCGAACTCGGCATCGCCGCCGGTGTGCCGGCCAAGGTGGTGCGCCGCCGCGGTGAAAGCGCTTTATCCACCAAATCCCGGCGCTCGGAAGTCGAGGCGGCGTTGAAACGGATCGGCGACATTGCCGGCAGCGAATGGCGCGACGTGCTTGCCCACTACTGCACACCAGCGGGGTACATGTCGGCCGGTGCCGATGGCGTGGTGCACGCCGCCCTCCGGCACGAATGCGACGCAATCGAAATCGCCGCCGGTTTCGGCCACGCGCCGCAGGGCGAAGAGGCGCAGGATCTGGTGGCAAGGCTGCAGGCCCTGCAGGATCCCGAAACCGGTTTCATTCCCGATCCCTATAATCCGCCCGACCGCACGAAAAATATCCGCGAGGATTCCGCCTCGCTCTACCATGTGCTTTCGGTCGGTTATGCGCTGGAAATTCTGGGTTCCCGCCCGCGTCTGCCAATTTCGGATGTCGAGCTGGAACCGGCCGCGCTCTGCGACTGGCTGGAAGCCCTGCCGTGGTCGACGCGTGCCTGGTGGAGTGGTGATCGTGTCGATTCCATCGCAACGGCGCTCTATTTCAATGCGCGGTATTTTAAGACCGGCAGGGGCAAGGAAGTGCTGTTCGGCTGGCTGGCAACGCATGTCGATCGTGCCACCGGCCTCTGGGGAAAACCAACAGAGGCGCAGGGCCTGCTGCAACCGGTCAACGGCTTTTATCGCCTCACCCGTGGCGCTTATGCGCAGTTCGGCGTGCCGGTGCCGCTGCCGGAAGCGGCCATCAATTCGGTCACTACCAACTACCGCAATCACGACGGTTTTTCCGGCGAGAGCTACAATGCCTGCAATCTGCTCGACACCATCCATCCCTTGTGGCTGTGCCTGAAACAGACGGATTTTTCGCGCGCGCAGGCGGAAACGATTGCCGAAAACGTCATTCTGCGTGGCGCCGAGAGATGGCAGACGGGCAGGGGCTTTGCGTTTGCAGACCGCCAGAACCCCGGCCTTCAGGGCACGGAAATGTGGCTGTCGACCCTGCATCTGGCGGCCGATCTTCTGGGGGTGGAAGAAAAATTTGCCTTCACGCCGAAGGGTGTGCATCGCACCCGCGCGGTCGGCATGGGGTTATGAAGGGCTTCGAAAAGGTGGGTTCTTAAAGGGCAATGACGCCGTGCGAGCACCGGGCATGGTGTGATTGAAACGTGGCTCGGAAAACCCACGATGTGCATGGATTGATCACTGCTCGAGCAGGCTACAGTCTCTGGGCAGCACATCATTGGCAGGAATGCGGCAAAGGCGGACATCCTTCGAAGTCTTCAGGATGATCCGCGCTATGACCGCAGAGTCATTCTTAGGTCATCCAGCGTGTATCACGGTGGGTGCGGTGGCGACGGGCAGCCGCCATCCGCTGGTTCAGACAATCGGAAAACTAGCCAGCGAGCTCTCTCCGGACGATCTCAGCTCCTGCACTCAAGGCATTCAGCTTGCCTCTTGCCACACGACGGGACAGAGGGGCCATGCCGCAATTGGTGCAGGGGCAAAGGTTTTCTGCGTCGACAAACTTGAGCGCCTTGCGCAGCGTTGCAGCGACCTCCTCCGGGGTTTCGATGGTATCGCTTGCCACATCGATGGCTCCGACCATCACTTTTTTCCCTCGTACAAGCTCCAGAAGATCCATCGGAACATGAGAATTGTGGCATTCGAGGGAGATCATGCCGATGCTGGATTTCTGCAGTTTGGGGAGAGTTTCCTCATACTGCCGCCATTCTGACCCAAGCGTCTTTTTCCAATCCGTATTGGCCTTAATGCCGTAACCGTAGCAGATATGGACGGCGGTCTCGCACTTCAGCCCTTCGATTGCCCTTTCCAGAGTGGCGACACCCCAGTCATTCACCTCGTCAAAGAAAACGTTGAAAGCAGGTTCGTCGAACTGGATGATATCGACGCCGGCCGCCTCCAGTTCCCTTGCTTCCTCGTTGAGTATCCCGGCAAATTCCCAAGCGAGCTTTTCTCGGCTCTTATAGTGCCCGTCAAAGAGTGTATCGATCATCGTCATCGGACCCGGCAAAGCCCACTTGATCGGCTGTTTGGTCTGCTGACGCAAAAACCTGGCGTCTTCGACGAAAACCGGCTTCTGGCGAGAGACAGTGCCGACAACTGTCGGGACACTCGCATCGTAGCGATCGCGAATTCTGACGGTTTCGCGTTTTGCAAAATCGACCCCTTCGAGGTGCTCGATGAACGTCGTGACGAAATGTTGGCGTGTTTGCTCGCCATCACTGACGATGTCGATGCCGGCCTGTTGCTGATCGTCCAGCGAAAGGCGCAAGGCGTCTCTTTTGCCCTCCAGCAATTCCTCATCCGCCAGTTTCCAGGGCGACCACAGTTTTTCGGGCTGCGCAAGCCAAGAGGGTTTCGGCAGGCTGCCGGCGGTCGATGTGGGGAGAAGTTTCTTCACAATGGGGACCTCTTCTAAGTGTTGATCAGGCGGCGCAGTGAGCAAACAGTTGCTCAAGGGCAGCGCGGTATGGCTTGATGAAGTGTTCTTCGGTGAACTTGGCCTGATCCACCGCCAAGCGACTTCGTTCGTCGCGGTCGTAGGCGATCCGGGTCAGCGAATAGTCCTGGTGTTTCAGATTGGGCTGGTAAAATGTCCCGGCCGCTGCATTCGCATTGTAGATTTCAGGGCGATAAATCCTCTGAAACGTTTCCATCGTGCTGATGATGCCGATCAGTTCGATATTGGAATAATCGCCCAGCAAGTCGCCAACAAAATAGAAAGCCAGCGGCGCGACGCTGCCCGCAGGCATGAAGTGGCGAACCTGCAATCCCATTTTCCCGAAATACTGGTCGGTGGACGAGAATTCATGCTGCCGGTACTCGACGCCCATGACGGGGTGATGATTTTCGGTCCGGTGATAGGTCTTGCTGGTCGAGGCGCTGATGCAAATGACCGGCGGCTTGCGAAACTGCGACCGGTAGGCATCTGACTGCAGAAAGGACTTGAACAGCTTCCCATGCAGGTCGCCGAAGTCGGCCGGAATACTGAAGGCAGGCAGGCTCCTGTTATACTCCGGCAGCACCACGCTGAAGTCGTAGTCGCGCACGTAGGAGGAGAAGTTATTCCCCACAATGCCTTCGATACGTTCCCCGGTTTTGTGATCTACGATCGTCGTCTTCAGTATCTCGATGAGAGGAAATTTCTCGCCATCAACATCCAGGTTCATTTCGACCGAAATGATCTCCAACTCGACCGAATAACGGTCAGATTTGGGATTATCCCAGTGTGCGAGGGCATTGAAGCGGCTATCGATCATCGCCAAGACATTGCGCAGGTTTTCCTGCCGCTTTTCGCCTCTGGCCAGATTGGCAAAATTGGTGGTGATGCGCGTATGTGCCGAAGGACGATAATCCTCGTCGAAGGGTAGGCTTGTGATCGTGAAACTGCAGGTCTGAGACATGTTGTGCCCCTATAAAGTTGGGGGCATGGGTCTGCGGACGCATAGCAAGATCGGCCGCGACGATGCAGCCTTTGCTACGGCACACTGGGACACCCCGCCCGTGGACGTTATTTCGCCAAAGGCAGGTCTCCTGGCTCACGGTTCATCACTTCCGTCCGTCTTCCCGGGGTAAACCAGTGACATATTGGACTTCAGCTCGCCGCTTACAGTTGCGGGGGCAGCGTCGGCTTTTCCGCATGACACGGAGCACCGACTTACCTCTTAGCCCAGGCACGTTGCAGGCAACGACCGGGGAACCTTAGGCATGGTGACCATATTGCAAGTTAAGTCGCCGGTCAACATCATATAACGATATCTTTATATCGTTAAGTCTCTGCTGCAGTTGTAGGTGCGGGCCAAATGATTGCATTCGGCATCAACAGAGGATTCTCGCAGGCGCAGGCTTGGGCCGCGGCAACCAAATATAGATGGCTGACTATCGGCGCAATTCCGACGGGCGCAGGTGAGCATGCGTGATGACCGCAATGGGGCGACCGCAGCCCTGGCATTCTCGCGTCTTCTCTCGTCCCCGAGACATCCAACCCCCAAAACGCAAACAGGCGGCCGAAGCCGCCTGTCCAAAATCTCGAGCCGAAACCGGATCAGCCGGCGGCCGGAACCAGCAGTTCTTCGCAATAGCTGGAACCCTTGGAGCCGGGGCGATCGGCAACGATACGGATGTCTCGGATGTTGTAATCCGAAGAAACCGTCAGCGTCGCCGCGCAGCTGACGCTGGCGCTCTTGCCATTTTCCATCTTGATGCGCTTGTAGCCGCCACGCCAGTTGTAGACGGTGGAGGAACCGCTTGCGACGTCGCTGTATTGCGGGCCATAGGCGGCAAAAAATTTGCCGGCCGACTGGCCGACCCAGCGTGCCGAAATCGGGTCCGACTTCAGGGGAGAAGCGGTGGTGCATGCGGAAAGCGCGACTGCGACGACAGCCAGCGCGGCAAGACGGGTGTTCATGGTTCTGGTGGCCCTTGTTGAAAAACCGGGCAGCCGTCCCGCCACCCTGGAAATGCAATATTTCGCAAGCGGCCTAGCAGATTTCCGTCATGTTTCGCGAGAGGCTTTCCCGCATCTGCGAAAAAACTTTAGCAATCGCACTTTTATGTCACGCTTTTGCTGCGGCAAACGCCTCAGTTCTCGCGCATGGCCCGTGCCACCTGGTCGGTCAGCGGTTTGACCAGATAGGAAAGCGCCGATCGTTCGCCCGATTGCACAAAGGTTTCCACCGGCATGCCGGCCACCAGCGTCAGGTCGCCCAGCTTGTTGCGCTCATCCTGAGGAATGGTGATGCGCGCCGAATACCAGCTTTCACCGGTCTGCTGGTTGTGGTTGAGGTCGGCCGACACCGTTTCGACAATGCCGTCGATCTCCGGCGTGGTGCGCTGGCTGAAGGCGGAAAACCGCAGGCCCGCTTTCTGGCCGGCGCGGACCTGATCGATATCGGCCGGCCGGATCTTTGTGTCGATCACCAGCTTGTCGTCGGTCGGCACGATCTGCATCACCGTTTCGCCGGGTGAAATCACCCCGCCGATCGTGTGCACAGCCAGTTCATGCACGATGCCGGCCTGTGGCGCGATGATGTCGATGCGCTTCAGCTGGTCTTCGGCGGCAATGCGCTGTTCAGCCAGTTCCGCCAGCTTGTTGTCGATGTCGCGCATCTCGGTCAGCACTTCGGCAAGGCGGTCCTGATCCAGTTGCAGGATCTGCAGTTCGGTTTCGGAAATGCGGGTGGCTGCGCGGGCAATCTCGGCAATCAGCTGGCCGCGTTCGCCATCCAGCTGCGCCTTGGTGCGTTGCAGTTCGGAAAGCCGGGTAAACTGCACCAGCCCTTGTTCGCTGAGGTTGGAAATGCGTCGCAACTCCTCGACCACCCAGGAGAGTTCCTCGTTCTTGGCGTCACGCCGCACTTCCAGCCCGGTGCGCTCCTGCTCGATCTGGCCGATCTGCTGGCGAAGCCGTCCCTTCTGGCCCTCCATCGTCTCGCGCCGCGCCCTGAACAGCGCCGTCTCGGCGGAGATGTATTCGGAAACGGCAGGCTCCGACAGGCGTCCGGCCAGATCGTCGGGCACCTTCAAATCCTTCTGCTCGTCACGCTCGGCAATCAGGCGCATGCGCCGCGCGCCCAGCTGGTCGATCTGCTTGGTGACGACCGAAAGGTTGGCGCGGGTAATGGTGTCGTCCAGCCGGATCAGCAATTCACCGGCTTTCACGCGGCTGCCGTCTGTCACGCGGATCTGGCCGATGATGCCGCCTTCGCGGTGCTGGATACGTTTGGCCGATCCTTCCACCACGATCGTGCCGGTGCCGATGACCGCGCTTGAAAGGTTGGCCGTCGCGGCCCAACCGCCGGCACCGACCACGAGGGCACCGACAGTGACCGCCGAGGCCAGAAGATAACGGCGAATGGCTTGTGATGCCGGCGTTTTGGGACCTTCCTCCAGCTTGAACCGCTCGAGAAACTGCAGCCGCTGGCGAAATCCGGGCCAAAGAGATTTCAGGTCGAATATCATATGGCGATCCTCTTGCCGGGCTTGCTGGCGTCCGGTGCCTCGGTCGTCTCGTTCTCGGCCAAGCCCGTGGCCGGTTTCGGTCGCTGGCCTTCTTCCGCCTGTCGCGTCGTCTTGCGCAACACTTCATCGCGCGGACCAAACGCCACCATCGCGCCGCCATTCATCACCAGCACATGGTCCAGCGCCTGAAGCGCGTTGGGCCGGTGGGCAACCACGATGATGATCGAGCCGGCCGCACGCACGGCGGTTATCGCGCGGGTCAGCGCCACTTCGCCTTCGGAATCCAGATTGGCATTCGGTTCGTCCAGCACGATCAGGAAAGGTTTGCCGTAAAGCGCGCGGGCAAGGCCGATGCGCTGGCGCTGGCCGCTGGAGAGAATGGCACCGTGATTGCCGATGGCGGTGTCGTAACCGTCTGCCATGGAGAGCACCAGATCATGCACGCCGGCAAGCTTTGCCGCCTCGATGATCAGCTCCGGGCTGGCTTCGGGCGAAAAGCGGCTGATGTTTTCGGCAATCGTGCCGTCGAACAGGTCGACGCCCTGCGGCAGATAGCCGATCGAGGGGCCAAGTGCTTCCGGGTCCCATTGGTTCAGTGCTGCGCCATCGAGGCGGATGCTGCCGCGCGCTGCCGGCCAGATGCCGACCAGCGCACGCGAAAGCGTCGATTTTCCCGATCCGCTGGGACCGATGATGCCCAGTCCCTGGCCGGCAAACAGGCTCAGCGAAACATCATGGATGATCGGCTTGGCGCTGCCGGGCGGAATGATGGCGAGGCCGGCAACCGACAGCGAGCGTTTTGGCGCCGGCAGCGGCATCGGGCTGCGGTCATTGCCATAACGCTCCAGCGTTTCCTCCAGCCGGCGGCGCGACTGGCGAGCATTGATGAAACTGCGCCACTGGCCGATCACCATCTCGATCGGCGACAGCGCCTTCGAGGTCAGGATGGACGAGGCGATGATGGCGCCGGGGGAGGCCAGTTGCTGGATCACCAGCCAGGCGCCGAGCGCCAGAATGGCCGATTGCAGCGCCATGCGAAAGATCTTCGAGACGGCCGAAAAGCTGGCGGTCAGGTCGCTGGTTGCCGTCTGGCCCTCGACGTAGCGGCGGTTCACCTCGTCGAAGCGGGCGGCATAGGCGCTGCGCATGCCCATCGCATGCAGCGGTTCGGCATTGCGTTTCCCCGCCTCAACCAGTTCCCAGCGGGCCGAAACCAGCTGCGACAGTTTTCGCGTCGGGTCGCGCAACAGGAATTCGCTGGAGAATGTCAGCGCCATCAGGAAGGCGGCGCCGGCCAGCGCCGCATAACCGAAATAGGGATGGAAGATATAGAGGATGATGATGTAGAGCGGCATCCACGGCAGGTCGCAGATGGCGATCGGGCCGGAACCGCTCATGAAGCCGCGGATCTGGTCGAGATCACGCAGCGGCTGCGAAACCGCATCGCCTCGCGCCATGTTGAGCGGCAGCGACAGCACCGTGTTGAAAGTGGGATCGCTCAGCTGTTCGTCGATACGCCGGCCGATCTGCAAAAGGATTTTCGAGCGCATCATTTCCAGAACGCCGAGAAAGGCATAGATGCCGAGCGCAAGCAGGGTCAGTGCGACGAGTGTCGGCACGCTGCGGCTGGTCAGAACCCGGTCATAGACCTGCATCATGAACAGCGGACCGGTCAGCATCAGGATATTGGTCACCGCACTCAGTGCGGCAATGCCGTAAAAGGCCTTGCGGGTTTCCGTCAGCGCGGATGCCACGCGCGTACGCCGACCCCCTGATGAAGCCATCTCACTCACCCTTTAAAAATGTCCGGGATCGATACACGCCTTGAACTTTGACATCATTGATGCCCGGTGTTCATTTTAGGTCAGAGATCTCTAATAAACGTAAATCCGGCCAAAGCATGTTCGCATCCGCGAAAAATGTTGCAATGCCCGCAACGTCATTGCTGCGGAAAATGGATTTTTGCCGGCGCTTTTGAAAATTCTCCGGTTGCTGCACCGCCGCATGCCAATGAAACAATTTTGAACGATCAGGTCGGAAAACGCCAACCGCAGGTCTTAAATTATGTTAAGTATGTGTTTGCAGTGCGGGTGAATGTGTCTCGAAACGAGGCATTTTTCAGGAGGAATCGCATTTGCGGCGTTTGAAGGGCAACTTTCAGGCTATGAATTCGTTAAGGAAATAGGCCGGTCGGGAGCCGGTTGGAGACAATAGGGAGGAATTCACCATGCAAGGACACGTGTCGGGCTATCTTCTGTCGCTACAGATCTCCCTTTACATGTGGGCGGTGATCATCGTCGGCGGGTATACGCTTCTGACCTGATGACTACAGAGACGGATATTTTCCGCGGATCTCGGTCATGTAATAATTGCCGGGTGAGGCCGCGACCGTGAGGCCGACCACCTGGCCCTTCGAGACCCCGGAATAGGCCCTGCGTTCGCCATTATAGAGAAAAACCGTGAGGTTTTTTTCGTCCTCGTCGTAATCGATCGCTTCAATCAGCTTGGATTGAATGCTGATGATTGCCATGGCCCACCTCTTTTTTGGTTAAAACACGGCTGGACGCCAGCTGCATCCTGCGGGTCCATTGTGATCGAAATGCGTCAAATGACAAAAAATCTGTCACTTGTTCCGATCATGGATTACACTCCATCCTATCGAACTGCATAAAGCCACCTGCATGACCAATAACGAAGCCAGCCTCCAGTGTGAGGTAAGCTCGGATTGCTGAAAGATTGAGGGTATCTTCGGCATCGAGTTGCGGGCAATCCGTGAGGAATGCCCAAGGCTTGAAGGAATAGGGGGCAGGCATGCGCCAGAAGCGTATAAGGGGCGAACGCACCACGCTGCTTGATGTCGCCACCAAGGCTGGCGTCAGCGCGATCACCGTTTCGCGGGCACTGCGCGAGCCGGATCGGGTTTCGGAAGAATTGCGCGAGCGGATTTTCCGGGTCGTCGCAGAAACCGGCTATGTACCTGATTTTGCCGCAAGAGCATTGGCCAGCCGCCACAACGGCATCGTCTGCGCGCTGATCCCGGAAGTCAGTAGTCTTGCGGTGATGAACATAATCCATGGCATCGAGGCGCGGCTGCAGGATACCGACCTGCGAATACAATATGCCAATGCCTGGCGGGATCCGGAAAAGGAAAAACGCCAGCTGGAAATGTTCATGTCGCAGCATCCGGCGGGCATTCTGGTTGCCGGCGGGCAGAACCAGCAGGTTATTGCCAATCTCATCCTGAGCGCCAAATGTCCCGTCGTCCATATGATCGACATCAACCTGACGGCACTCGGCACCGTCGTTGGATCCGATCACTGCACAGCCGCCAAGGTTGCCGTGCGCCACCTGCTCGATTGCGGTTATCGCCGCATCGCCATTCTTGGCGCGGGCGTTGATCTGCGTGTGCAACGACGGCTGGAAGGTTATCGCGTCATGCTGGAGGCGGAAGGTCTCTTCGACCAAAACCTGGTGATGATGTTGCCGGAATCGACATCGGTCCCGTTAGGATGTCGCATGCTGGGTGAGATGATCGAGCGCCATCCGGATGTCGATGCCGTCTTCTGCCTCAACGATGACCTTGCTCTCGGGGCATATTTCGAATGCAAGCGGCGCGGCATAAACGTGCCGGAGGATTTTGGCATCTGCGGCTATAACGATGTGAATTTCGCAGCCGTTGCCGAACCGCCACTGACGACGGTGCGCATCCCGCGATACGACATGGGCTACCGCGCCGCCGATCTTCTGATCCGCCAGATCAATGGCGAGAAGAGCGCCAAACAGTCGATCGATCTGGGGTTCGAGCTGAAGGTGAGGGGGACGACCCGCCACCGCCTTTAAAGCAATCCTCTGATCCAATATCAGCAAACACCACATCCAGCGTGTGTCCGTACCGAACCGTACGGTTTTGCCTGCAATCGACCTTGACCCGTATCGTGGTGGGTCTATTGCGCCTCCTTTCCCGTATGGAGGCCTCCTTTTGAAAGCGTTGACATCTTTTTCCAGCTTCGTCGGCAGAACATTTGCCGTCTGGGTTATCATTTTTGCCGTGCTCGGCTTTTTTCTGCCCGACCTCTTCAAGCTGGTGGCGCCCTATATCGTCATTCTGCTGGGCATCATCATGTTCGGCATGGGCCTGACCATCTCCGTCGATGATTTCAAGGAACTGGCCCGCCGCCCGTTCGAGGTGGCGATCGGCGTTGTCGCCCATTTCGCCATCATGCCGGCGCTGGCGCTGCTGTTGACCATCCTCATTCCGATGCCGCCCGAAGTCGCAGCCGGTGTCATCCTTGTCGGCTGTTGCCCCGGCGGCACCTCCAGCAATGTCATGACCTATCTTGCCAAGGGCGACGTGGCGCTGTCGGTTGCCTGCACCTCGGTCACCACGCTTGCCGCACCCATCGTCACACCATTTCTGGTCTGGATGTTCGCCAGCCAGTATCTGCCGGTTGATGGCTGGGCGATGTTCATCTCGATCGTCGAGGTCATTCTGGTGCCGCTGGCGCTGGGTTTCCTGGCGCAGAAACTGGTGCCCGGCGCCGTTCGCGCGGCGCTGCCGGTCCTACCGTTGGTCAGTGTCGTCGGCATCGTTCTGATCGTCGCCGCCGTGGTGGGCGCCAGCAAAGGCGCCATTGCCCAGTCCGGCCTGCTGATCTTTGTCGTCGTCGTTCTGCACAACGGATTGGGTTACCTGCTGGGCTTCTTCGCCGCCAAGGCTTTTGGACTGAGCTTTTACAAACAGAAGGCACTCGCGATCGAGGTCGGCATGCAGAACAGCGGTCTGGGTGCAGCACTCGCTACAGCCTATTTCTCGCCACTGGCCGCGGTGCCGAGCGCCATCTTCAGCGTCTGGCACAATATTTCCGGCGCGCTTCTGGCCAATTATTTCGCCAGCCGCAGCAAGGATGAGGAAGCAGGCAAGGCGCCTGTATTCCATTGATGAAAAAGGAAAGGGCCGCGTTTGCGGCCCTTGTCGGTTCTGGAGGAGGAGCCGGGCTCAGATATCGCTGCCGGCATTGCGCCACAACGTTGCCGCTTCCGCTGCCGTCAGACGCTTGATCTCGGCCTCATCGCGGCGGTTGGCAAACAGGTCGCTGGCCATCAGCTGTTCGGCGAGATCCGCTGGTAGTGACAGAACCACCCGGTCACCCTCACGTTTCAACCCGCCAAGATTGGCGCGCTTGCCGGTAATCATGCCGCCGGCCACCGTGTTCAGCGTGTCCGGGTCGATCAGGATGAAGGCACCAGTGGCGCGGTTCTGCTCGTAAGCGTCGAAAACCGCGGTTTCCTCGAAGGCGAGGCGCACCTTGCCGATGGCGTTCATGGCCAGCGTCGACGCATGCGGACGCCACTGACCGGAGGCAAGGTCGAGCTGTGATAACGGCTCGATCGAAACACGCTGGCGGCGCGAACCACTTTTTAGCCAGTAGCGCTTGCCGGGCTCGATGCCGCCCTGCTGAAGCGCCACAAGCTGCGCATCGAAGGCGGTGCCGGTCAGCGGCTGGGCATCGATCGACACGATCAGGTCGCCACGCGCCACGTCCACCTGCCTATCCAGCACGAGTGTGATGGCATCGCCGGCAACGGCGGCATTGCGCACCAGATCGAAGGTGACGATCTGGCTGACATTGGCAACCGTGCCGGAAGGCAGGATCACAACCGAGTCACCCGGCTTGATCGCGCCACCGGCAACCGTGCCCTGATAGCCGCGAAAACTTTCGCCGGGGCGCACCACGCGCTGCACCGGCATGCGGAAACCGCCGGCCTGGGTGGAGCGCGCCGTTGCCAGTTCCAGCGCCTCGATCAGCGTCGGGCCTTCATACCACGGCATGGCATCGGAAGCGGGCGCCACGACGTTTTCGCCCTTCAGCGCCGACATCGGAATGGCGGTGATCTGGCGTACGCCGAGCGACAGTGCAAACTCCCGGAACTCGTGGCTGATACGGTCGAAGATCTCGCGGTCGTAGTTGACGAGGTCGAACTTGTTGACCGCCAGAATGAACTGGCGGATGCCCATCAGCGAGGCGATCGTGGCGTGGCGGCGGGTCTGTTCCAGCAGGCCGACGCGGGCATCGGCCAGAAGCACGGCCAGATCGGCGGTCGAGGCGCCGGTCGCCATGTTGCGGGTATATTGTTCATGGCCGGGCGTATCGGCAACGATGAACGACCGCCGGTCGGTCGAAAAATAGCGATAGGCAACATCGATGGTGATGCCCTGTTCGCGCTCGGCCTGCAGGCCGTCGAGCAGAAGCGCGAAATCGGGCAGGCCCAGATCGTTCTGGGCGCCGCTGTCGCGGGCAAGGCTTGCCGCCTGGTCTTCCTTCACCGCCTTGGTATCCCAGAGCAGGCGGCCGATCAGCGTCGACTTGCCGTCATCGACGGAGCCGCAGGTGATCAGGCGTAACGGCCGTGTGTCACGGTGGACGCGGGCGGCAGATTCCGCAAATGGCAGTATGGTCGCGGATGTGGTTGCTGCAGATGCGCTCATGTCAAAAATATCCTTCGCGCTTCTTCTTTTCCATGGAGCCCGACTGGTCGCGATCGATGGCGCGGCCCTGACGTTCGGAAACGGTGGCGATTTCCAGTTCGGCGATAACCTCATCGAGATTGGATGCGGTCGAGCGGATGGCGCCGGTCAGCGGGAAGCAGCCGAGCGTGCGGAAGCGGATCGAACCGTGTTTCACCTCTTCGCCGGGCAACAATTCCAGTCGCGGGTCTTCGGCCAAAATCATCATGCCGTCGCGCTCCACGTAAGGGCGCTCTGCGGCGTAATAGAGCGGCACGAGAGGGATGTCTTCCGCCTGTATGTAGCGCCAGATATCCACTTCGGTCCAGTTCGACAGCGGGAAGGCGCGCACGCTTTCACCCTTGCGGATCATGCCGTTATAGACATTCCACAGTTCCGGGCGCTGGTTGCGCGGGTCCCATTTGTGGTCGGGCGTGCGGAAGGAATAGATGCGCTCCTTGGCGCGGCTCGCTTCCTCGTCGCGGCGGGCACCGCCGAAAGCGGCATCGTAACCGCCGGCATCCAGTGCCTGCTTCAAGGCTTCCGTCTTCATCACGTCGGTATAGAAGGCCGATCCATGGGTGAATGGCGTAATGCCTTCTTCCTTGCCGCGCGTGTTGGTGTGCACGACGAGGTCGAGATCGTATTCTTCGGCGATGCGATCGCGGAACTCGATCATCTCCTTGAACTTCCACGTCGTGTCGACATGCAGAAGCGGAAAAGGCACGCGGCCGGGAAAGAATGCCTTTCGCGCCAGATGCAGCAGGACGGATGAATCCTTGCCGATCGAATAGAGCATGACCGGGTTATCGAACTCGGCCGCGACCTCGCGAAAGATATGGATGGCTTCGTTTTCGAGGGCCTTCAGATGCGGATCGAGCGGTGGTCTGGAAACGGGCGGGTTCTTGATTTCCGTTTCCTGTACGGACAGGGGCATTTCGGTCTCCGGGGTATTCGTACAAACACAAGAGTTTGGCGTGACCGTCAGCGGACGGAATTTGCCGTGAAACTGGCCTGGGAAACAGGCTGAGCGTCGTTTTCGGTTGCCTGAACATCAGGTACATGCAGACCGCATTCGCGCTTTTCGTCGTTTTCCCACCACCATCGCCCGGCGCGTTCTGGTTCGCCGGGCTTGATGGCGCGGGTACAGGGCTCGCAGCCGATCGAGGGATAACCGCGGGCATGCAGCGGATTGACGGGGATCGCCTCTGCCGAGACATGCGCCTTGATCGTCTCGATGTCCCAGTCGGCCAGCGGATTGACCTTGAGCAGACCGCGCTCGGCATCGAACTCCACGAACGGTGTCGTCGCGCGGTTGCCGGACTGGCCGCGGCGCAGGCCGGTGATCCAGACTTCGGCGCCGGACAGTGCCTTGGCCAGCGGGATCAGCTTCCTGACATGACAGCAGGCATGACGGGCTTCGACGCTGTCGTAGAAGCCGTTCAACCCAAACTTTTCGGCATAGGCGTCGATATCGTCCTGCTCGGGATAGAAACGCTCGATTGCTATATCGTAGCGCTCCTCCGTCTCGGCGATCAGGTCGACGGTTTCCTTGAACAGGCGACCGGTTTCCAGCGTCGAGACATTGATGGGCAGGCGATGGGTGCCGATGGCAGCGGTGATCACCTGGTCCTCGATGCCGAGAGACGTGGTGAACACGGCACGACCGAGCGTTGCCGCGAGCGAAAGACGGCCGGCAAGGTCGAGATCTGCAAATTGGCTATCGAGAGAGGCAATCTCCGCGGAGGCGGCATGAACTGACATGACTACATTCCGTTTTCAGTGATCGGATTATCCTTGTCGAAGAGCCGATTGACCAGAAAAACGGGTTTCAACCTGAGCGAAGGTTGAGCAAATATCTCTCCAAACGCATGAACGCGGAGAAAACTGGCTCATATGCCCGAAAATCCGGGGATTTGTCGTGTTTCACGCCGGTTTGTGCGCGTGTCGCATGGGGGATGGAATGCTGTCTCGCCAGCGACGTTCGTGACCCCTGTGGCGGGTCGATCGGCAGAAGCCTTCACGAAAGGCGTCTCCACGTTAATCAACGTCAGTAATATTTACTCGCTGCGGCGCGGCATTCGTTTGTAATCGTTTATCATTTGGGCTAGGCAGAAGGTGTCGCACGTCAAACGTGTTTTGGCGGCGCCGGAGCCTCTTAAGATCACCTCCGCGAATTCTCGAAACTGAGATCTTCCGCGTTTCGCCGCTTTTGGCGGGGCGTGAGGATATGATGGTCGCGTTATGATATCGCAGAAAGCGAAATATGCGCTGAGAGCGCTGGCCGCACTCGCGCAGGCTCGCCCTGAAGAGCCGATGATGATCTCCGAGATTGCCCTGCAGCAGAGCATCCCGAAGAAATTCCTCGAGCAGATTTTGCTCGACCTCAAGCGTTCTGGCATGGTCGAAAGCCGGCGTGGCAAGCAGGGCGGTTATCTGCTGCTGAAGGCGGCAAACGACATCACCTTCGGCGAGGTCCTGCGTCTGGTCGACGGCCCGATCGCGCCGCTGCCCTGCCTGTCGCAGACAGCCTACCGCAAATGCGAGGATTGCGACGGTGAGCACTTGTGCGAAATCCGCCACGTCTTTGCCCGTGTCGCCGATGCCACCCGCGATGTTCTGTTCAACACCACGATCGCCGATGCGGTCGAAGGGGCAGCAGTCGCCAAGGCGCCGGTGCGGGAACTGCTGACGGCGTGAAGCACGGAAGCCGTGTCAGGGCTTGTCGGATCGTCTGATGTAAACCCTTGGATCGAAATCCACCCTCTGCGTATTTCCATCAGGGGTTTTCAGGACGAGTTCGACGCTCCCACCCATCGAATGCACGTAGCGCACGATCGATGACACCAGCACGTCATCGGCGTGCTCGATTTTCGAGATGGTATTTTGGGTCATCGCGGCCTTTTGGGCCAGTTCCTGCTGCGTAAGGCCGGTCGCTTTTCGCAGTTCTGCAAGCGCGTTGCCCATACGACGAGCTTCGCGTTTTGCATCGAGTTCCGCTCTCACATCCTGCGGCAATTCTGCGCGCAAATCTTTCCAGTCGGTACCCGTCATCTTCTTCCCAGCCATGAATCGAACCTCATATCGGCTTTGGCGATCAGCTTTTTGTAGAAAAGGTCCTCGTTCATGCCCTGCTTGTCGCCGCCGCATAAAATGATCGCAGATTGATCAGGATCGAAGGCAAAGGCGAAACGCCAGATTTCCCGCCCGAACCGGACGCGGATTTCCTTCATGTTAGCATGCCTGGAGCCATTGAACGTGTCCACCTCCGGGCGGCCGAGAAATGGCCCGCTGTCTTCAAGATGGTCCAAAACTTCGCCGGTAATCTTTTTCAGTTCCATCACCAGCTGTTTCCACTCAGGCACAAAGTCATCGTGAAATATCACCCGATAAGGCATGTCTCTTCCATTTATATCTTTAAAGATATTTGATCAAGATATCCGCACTTAGCCGCAGAGTGGTTTGGTTGGACTGGAGGCATGATCGATTAGGCCGAAGAGCGGTGCCGAACAACCATGGAATTCGAGGGAAAAAGCAGTTTCTGTCCGAACTCCCTTTCCGTCCCATGGCCTTTTCCCAATGCGACCATTCTGTGCATTAGCCCTCTCGCCACGCATTCTTTGTCGCCTGAACCCGCTCAAGGGAAACAGTTTTGCCTTCTTTTTGCCGCGAATTGACTAACTCGACCTGACCGCTAGTGTTTAGCCACCAGAACACAGGAGAGACCTCATGCTGAATTTTACCGATGGAATTGGAAAGCGACTGCTGGCTGTCGCCCTCGGCGTGACGCTCGCTGCCGGAAGCGTGGCACCGGCCTTCGCGGCCTCCCAGCTCCTCAACGTGTCCTATGATCCGACCCGCGAGCTCTACAAGGATTTCAACGCCGCCTTCATCAAGCACTGGAAGGCAGAGGGCGGTGATGATGTCACCATCCGCCAGTCGCATGGCGGCTCCGGTGCGCAGGCGCGCTCCGTCATCGATGGTCTCGATGCCGATGTCGTGACGCTGGCGCTCGAAAGCGATATCAACGCCATCCAGAAGACCGGCAAGATCAAGGAAGACTGGCGCACCCGCCTTCCCAACAATGCTTCGCCCTACACATCGACGATCGTCTTCCTTGTCCGCAAGGGCAATCCGAAGGGCATCAAGAACTGGGGCGATCTCGTAAAGGGTGACGTGCAGATCGTCACGCCGAACCCGAAAACCTCTGGCGGCGCCCGCTGGAACTATCTTGCTGCCTGGGCCTGGGCCAATGAAGAGTTCAAGGGCGACCAGGACAAGATCAAGGCTTACATCGCCGATCTCTACAAGCGTGCGCCTGTACTCGACACCGGTGCTCGCGGCTCGACGGTCACCTTCGCACAGCGCCAGATCGGCGACGTTCTGCTTGCCTGGGAAAACGAGGCCTACCTCGCCGGTGAGGAATTCGGCAAGGACGCGTTCGATATCGTCGTGCCGCCGATCTCCATCCTCGCCGAGCCGCCGGTCTCCGTCGTCGACAGCGTCGTTGATGCCAAGGGCACCCGCAAGGTGGCGGAAGCCTACCTGCAGTATCTCTACTCGGACGAAGGCCAGAACATCGCGGCCAAACACTTCTATCGCCCGTCGAAGCGCGAGGTCGTGAAGCCTGAACTCCTGAAGCAGCTGCCGGATATCAAGCTCGTCACCATCGACGATCCGCTGTTCGGCGGCTGGAAGAAGGCGCAGCCGGAACATTTCGGTGATGGCGGTATCTTCGACCAGATCTACAAGCCCGGCGCCAAGTAATCCCACCCCTTGAACTTGGCCAAGTGACACTGACGGCACGGTGCGGTAGTTTTATCCGCACCGTTGCCATGTTGGGCCTGTATCTCGAACCCGGAAGCAAGCATGACCGCATCCGCCACCGCTTCGAAGGCGGGCTGGAGAGTAAAGCAGCCGAGCATCATACCGGGGTTCGGTCTGACACTCGGCTTTTCGCTCGCCTACCTGTCGCTGATCATTCTCATTCCTATCGCCGGCCTGCTCTGGCGCACGGCCGAACTCGGCTGGTCCGGCTTCCTCGCCATCCTCATGGATGAGCGCACCATCCGCGCCCTTTACGTCTCGTTCGGCACTGCTTTTGCGGCGGCCCTGATCAATGTCGTGTTCGGCACGCTGCTGGCCTGGGTGCTCACCCGTTACCGTTTTCCCGGCCGCCGGCTGATCGATGCCATGGTCGACCTGCCGTTTGCGCTGCCGACGGCTGTAGCCGGCATCGCCTTCGCCTCTCTTTATGCGCCGAATGGCTGGGTCGGTTCGTTGTTCATGCCGTTCCGCATTGCCTACACGCCTTATGGCATCGTCATCGCGTTGATCTTCATCGGCCTGCCCTTCGTGGTGCGCACGGTGCAGCCGATCATGGAAGAGATCGACCGTGAGGTGGAAGAGGCCGCCGCAACGCTCGGCGCCAATCGTTTCCAGACCATTTTTCAGGTCCTGCTGCCGGGCCTGACGCCTGCGATCCTGACAGGCTTCGCGCTCGCCTTCGCACGCGGCGTCGGTGAATACGGCTCGGTCATCTTCATCGCCGGAAATATTCCTTACGTTTCGGAAATCGCGCCGCTTCTGATCGTCATCCGGCTGGAAGAGTTCAACTATGCGGGCGCAACAGCCATCGCCACGATCATGCTGCTGATCTCTTTTGCCATGCTTCTGGTGATCAATCTTATCCAGGCCTGGAGCCGTGGGAGGTATGGCAATGCGTGATAACCGCCGCGCGTCCTTCCGCAATCCCGCCGATGAAAGCCTCGTCACCAAAGTCCTGCTCGTTGCGCTGACCTTGGTTTTCCTCGCCTTCTTTCTCTTCCTACCGCTGGTCTCGGTTTTCGTCGAGGCGTTCCGCGATGGTTGGGGCGCTTACGAGGAAGCCCTGATCGAGCCCGATGCCTGGGCGGCCATTCGGCTGACGCTGACGGTCGCTGCCATCGCGGTACCGCTCAACGTCGTTTTCGGCGTGGCGGCAGCGTGGGCAATCGCCAAGTTCGAATTCAAGGGCAAGGCTTTTCTGATCACCCTGATCGACCTGCCTTTCTCCATCTCCCCGGTCATTTCCGGCCTCGTCTATGTTCTGCTGTTCGGAAGTGCTAGCCTGCTGGGGCCGTGGCTGAAAAGTTATGGTATCGAGATCCTGTTTGCCGTGCCCGGCATCGTGCTCGCCACCGTCTTCGTCACTTTTCCCTTCGTGGCGCGCGAACTCATCCCGCTCATGCAGGACCAGGGCACCGGCGACGAGGAAGCGGCGCTGTCGCTTGGCGCCTCCGGCTGGCAGACCTTCTGGTACGTGACGCTGCCCAATATCAAATGGGGCCTGCTCTACGGCGTGCTGCTGTGTAATGCCCGCGCCATGGGCGAGTTCGGGGCGGTGTCGGTCGTCTCTGGCCGTATCCGCGGCCTCACCAACACCATGCCGCTGCATGTCGAAATCCTCTATAATGAGTACAACATGGTCGCGGCTTTCGCGGTGGCATCGCTGCTCGCGCTTCTGGCGCTCGTCACCCTCGCATTGAAAACCTTTCTCGAACTTCGGTTCGGTGCCGGCGCCGCCGGCGGCAGACATTAAAAGGCCGATCGCATGGAAGTTCGCATCAACAATATCCGCAAGGAATTCGACCGTTTTGCCGCGCTGAACGAGGTGTCGCTCGATATCGCGTCCGGCGAACTGATCGCCCTGCTCGGTCCATCCGGCTCCGGCAAGACCACGCTTCTGCGCCTGATCGCCGGCCTGGATTTCCCGACCGACGGCCAAATCTTCTTCGGGGAAGAGGATGCCTCGCATAGCAGCGTGCAGGAGCGCAATGTCGGTTTCGTGTTCCAGCATTACGCGCTGTTCCGCCACATGACGGTGGCCGAAAACATCGGTTTCGGTCTGAAAGTGCGCCCTTCGGCCACGCGCCCCCCCAAGGCCGAAATCCGCAAAAAGGTCTCCGACCTGCTGGACATGGTGCAGCTGTCCGGCTTGGAAAACCGCTATCCGAACCAGCTCTCCGGCGGCCAGCGCCAGCGCGTCGCGCTTGCCCGCGCCATGGCCATCGAACCACGTATCCTTTTGCTCGACGAACCTTTTGGCGCGCTTGATGCGAAGGTCCGCAAGGAGTTGCGCCGCTGGCTGCGCGAATTCCATGATCGCACCGGCCACACAACCGTCTTCGTCACCCACGATCAGGAAGAGGCGCTGGAACTCGCGGATCGCGTCGTGGTCATGAGCCAGGGCAAGATCGAGCAGGTCGGCTCGGCCGATGATGTCTATGACCGGCCGCAATCGCCCTTCGTGTTTTCGTTCATTGGCGAATCCTCACATCTGCCGGTCGAAGTGAAGGATGGCACGGTGCTGTTCCAGGGTGAGCCGGTTGGTCTTTCGGAAAGCGCCGATACCGCCGGTGACCTGTTCTTCCGCCCGGAAGATGTGACGCTGACCGATGAAGCGCATGCGCTGTCGGGCAAGGTGACCGCCTCTCGCCGGCTTGCCGGAACGCGTATCGCCGAGATCGACATCGCCAATAATGGCCATGCGCCCTTTCACGTGGAAATCGAGGTGCCGTTGCATGCGCCGATCGAACTCGGTTCG
Organism: Neorhizobium sp. JUb45; assembly: GCF_004343585.1. GTDB lineage: Bacteria > Pseudomonadota > Alphaproteobacteria > Rhizobiales > Rhizobiaceae > Neorhizobium. The sequence continues at coordinate 686,124 of NZ_SLYW01000003.1, forward strand.
GAAGCACGTTTCCGCCCGACGCGATGGAAGATCTTTTCGAAATGAATTGAAATGGAGGCGGGTCGGGCAGGCCGAAAAATCTGTCTCCCGCCTCTCTTCCACCTGAACGCGTAAGCTTCGGTAAATGAAACTTCGCTAAAGAAAGCCTGGATTGTCTTTCTAACAGGTTCCAGATGGCGCAGAGTGCCCCTAATTCCGCTGTTGTGTCTGCGGTGCGTGATACGCATGCGATCGCGACACAATCCGCGGGAAAACCGCAGCGACTGCAGGATCCCAGCCTGCCTGTCTTCTTTCTGCTCGTCGCTGCGACGGCGCTGTTGGCGACAGTTCTGCTGGTCGATGGCAACCTGTTTACGCGCGGCTGGCAATTTTTGATGTCATGGCTTTTAGGTGAAACGGATCAGATGCATCTCGCAACGCTTTCTTTTGCCAGCGGCTGGACCGGCCGGCGCCTGAAAACCGCAAAAACTGACGATATCACGCCCTCGCGCGAGGAAATCGATCGCGCCATCGCGCTTCTCGACAGCCAGCCCAATGCCAGCGCCGGCCTCGTGCGGCTGGGTGACAAGAACGTGCTGTTTTCCGATTGCGGCAACGCCTTCATCATGTATGCCCGCCAGGGCCGTTCGCTTGTCGCCCTATTCGATCCGGTCGGACCCAGCGAGCTCTGGCCCGACCTGCTGCAAAAATTCATCGCAGCCGCCCGCAGGCAACGGTGCCGTCCGGTCTTCTATCAGGTCTCCACCGAGTTTCTGCCGCATGCCTTCGATAGCGGCCTGCGCCCCTACAAGCTTGGCGAACAGGCGGTGGTGGATCTCACGCGTTTTGATCTGAAGGGTGGCGCCTGGCTAAAACTTCGCCGCTCGATCAACCGTGCCGAACGCGATGGTCTGGAATTTTCGATGTTGCCGGTCGAGCAGGTGCCGGATGTCATCGACGAACTTTTATCCGTCTCGCGCACATGGCTTGCGGCCCACAATGCTTCCGAAAAAGGCTTTTCACTGGGCACGTTCGATCCCGCCTATGTGAAGGCCGGCCCGGTTGCCGTCATCCGCATCGAGGGGCGCATCGTCGCTTTCGCCAGCATTCTCGAAGCCGGCCAGCATGGCGATGCCTTCATCGATCTCATGCGCCATATTCCAGATACCCATCGCGGCATGATGGATCTTCTGTTCGTGCGCATCATGGAGCATATGAAAGCGCGCGGTTTTCGCACGCTCAACCTCGGCATGGCGCCGCTGGCCGGTCTTGTCGACCATCGCTACGCGCCGCTCTGGAACCATTTTGGTCGGCAGGTTTTCCAGTTCGGCGAGCGGTTCTACAATTTCCGTGGCGTGCAGGCTTTCAAGTCGAAATTCGATCCGGTCTGGCAGCCGCGTTATCTGGTGGTCGCCGGTCGTCGCGGCATGCCGATGGCATCGCTTTACGATGTCACAATGCTGATCGGCGGCGGTCTCAAGGGTGTTTTCCGCCGATAAAACCAATCAGCCGCGATAGGCAACAAGCACCGCACCGGCTGCAATGAAGCAGACGCCGAGCCAGTTCGGCAGAGACAGCTTTTCGCCCAGAAAGGTGACGCCGAACACGGCGACCAGCACGACGCTCATCTTGTCGATCGGTGCCACGCGGACACCACCGCCCAGAATTGCCAGCTCAGAAGCATGGGTTGCTGCCTGTTCGAATCTCTAATGCTCTCCCGCCGTAGACCCTAGCGCAGTCAGGCATAGCGCGTAAGGCGATTGGACCTCGACCGTTGACGACAGGGCTGCCCGGTGCAATCATGCATCGCAATTGCAACGCATGAGGTGATGCCGATGAAAACCGCCACCATTCCATCGCTGCGCGTGGATCCTGAATTGCGCGCTGCTGCTGAAAGTGTGTTGAAAGAGGGCGAGACGCTGTCTGCTTTCGTCGAGGCTTCGGTAAAGCAGCAGGTTTACATCCGCAAAACGCAGGCGGAGTTCATTGCGCGCGGGCTGGCTTCACTGGCTGAAGCGGAGCGGACAGGCGTCTATTACAGTTCGGAAGACGTGCATGCGATGCTGCGCGAAAAGCTCGAAAGAGCCAGGAAGCGCAAGGCCGCGCAGTCCAAATGACGTTTCGGCTTAAATATACGGCGGATTTTTACGAGGATTTGGATCGCATAACCGAATTCTTGATCGAGCACGATCCTGACCTTGCCGAGCGCGCAATCATCGCGATCGATAAAGCCCTAACAATTCTCGAGGATTTTCCTTTGATTGCCAGAGCAGTGTCGGCTGACGAGCCAATGCTCCGTGAACTGGTAATCCCTTTCGGCTCTTCGGGTTACGTCGTTCTTTTTCGTATTGACGGCAAGGATGTCATTTCCGTCGCCGCCATCCGCCACCAGCGCGAAGACGACTATCACTGACGCTGAGCCCAGCTACCGATCGCTCACACCCGCACGCGGGTTGACCCAAGGCTCCTGATTGCTGCGGGGCAGGGGCGTTCTTCCCAAAATATGATCCGCTGCCTTCTCGCCCGTCATGATCGATGGGCCGTTGAGATTGCCGTAGGTCACATGCGGAAAGATCGAACTGTCGGCCACTCGCAACCCCTCGACGCCAATCACCCGGCATTGCGGATCGACCACCGCCATCGGGTCGTCGGCACGGCCCATGCGGCAGGTGCCGCAGGGGTGGTAGGCGCTTTCCAGATGGTGCCGCAGAAAGGCGTCGATTTCTTCATCCGATTGCACGGCCTCGCCCGGCTGGATTTCCGGGCCGCGATAATCGTCGAACGCTTTCTGGGCAAAGATATCGCGGGTGAGACGCACGCAATGGCGAAACTTTTCCCAGTCTTCTGGATGGCTCATATAGTTGAAGCGGATGACCGGATCATCTTTTGGATCGGACGAGCGCAGCGTCACGTTGCCGCGCGATTTCGACAGATTGTAGCCGACATGGACCTGGAAACCATGGCTCTTGGCCGCCGCCTTGCCGTCATAGGAAATGGCGACGGGCAGGAAATGGAACTGGATATCCGGCTGCTTCAAACCGGCTTCCGAACGCAGAAAGGCGCAGGCCTCGAACTGGTTGGAGGCGCCAAGCCCGCCCTTTGTCATCAGCCATTGTGCGCCGGCCACGCCCTGCCAGAACCACGGCAGCCACGAATAAAGAGAAACCGGCTTGGTCGAGACCTGCTGGAAATAAAATTCCATATGGTCCTGCAGATTGGCGCCGACCCCCGGCCGGTCCGCTTTCACCTCGATACCCATGTCTTTCAGGTGCTGCGCCGGCCCGATGCCCGACAGCATCAGCAGCTTTGGTGAGTTGAAAGACGATGCGGCTACGATCACCTCGCGGTTGGCCCTGATCACCTCCGTCACGCCGCGACGGGAAATTTCGACGCCGATGGCGCGTCCGTTCTCGATCACCACCCGGTTGGCGAAACCGGTGACGAGCTCAACGTTTTTCCGCTTCATCGCCGGCCGTAGATAGGCATTGGCGGCAGACCAGCGGCTACCATTGTGAATGGTCTGCTCCATCAGCCCAAAACCTTCCTGTTTCGAGCCGTTATAGTCGTCGGTCGTCTCGAACCCGGCCTGCGCCCCCGCCTTGATGAAGGCATGGAACAGCGGATTGGTCACCGGCCCGCGCCGCACATGCAAAGGCCCATCGGTGCCGCGCCATCCGGCCTCGCCGCCATGGCTGTGCTCCATGCGCTTGAAATAGGGCAGCACATCCGCATAAGCCCAGCCGGACGCGCCCAGCTCCTCCCAGCGATCGTAATCCTCCGCATGGCCGCGCACGTAGACGAGGCCATTGATCGAGGACGAGCCACCGAGAACCTTTCCACGCGGTGCAGTAATCCTGCGGTTGTCGAGGTGCGGCTCGGGCTCGGAAAGATAACCCCAGTTGTAACGTTTCATGCTCATCGGCCAGGCGAGAGCGCCGGGCATCTGGATGAACGGCCCGATATCGGAACCGCCGGCCTCAATGACGATCACCGAATTTTTGCCGTCCTCCGACAGGCGGTAAGCCATGGCGGACCCCGCCGAACCGGAACCGATGATGACGAAATCTGCCTGCTGCATGAATATCCCCTAGGGTAATCGAATAGGCGTTTGGGTGATTTGGAACTGAATGCGGCTCTTGTTAGGTTTTGATGTTCTATGATTTCATGGCGGCAGAGACTGGACGAGGCGTATCGATGGGTGCCAGGAATTTCACCAAAAATATTCTCGCCAAACTTGCTCGTCGCGAGAGTGAAAGGCTGGCTCAAGAACGTGCTCGTGAACGGTTCAGCGAAGGTATCTCCAACATTTACCGAGACCGCCGTGAACGCCACCAACCTCGCTCTCGATATATGACAAGACAAGCTCGCAAAGGTGTGGTTGCTGTTGGAGCGTTTTTTGGACTTCTCGTACACTTACGCTCCGGGCTAAACATGATACTTTGCATTTCTGTTTTCGGCGTTTGCGCTCTATTGATCTTCGAGCGCTGGAGGCAGGTGAAGCGCGCACGCGACGCTCACTTCGACTAGCGCTGTTTCGCTCTCAATACGGCGCGTCCACCTTGCCCATGCCTACATAAACCGTCTTCAGTTCGGAATAATGCTCCAGCGCGGCCAGCGAGTTTTCGCGCCCGAAACCGGACTGCTTCGAGCCGCCGAAGGGAATTTCCACCGGGCAGAGATTGTAGGTGTTGATCCACAGGGTGCCGGCATCCAGCTGATCCACCACCCGATGCCCGCGCGTCAGATCGGCGGTGAACACGCCCGCTGCCAGGCCAAATTCTGTCGTGTTGGCGCGAGAAATCACCTCGGCTTCGTCGTCGAAATCCAGCACGCACATGACCGGCCCAAAAATCTCCTCGCGGGCGATTGTCATCTCGTCGGTCACATCGGCAAACACGGTCGGCTGGATGTAATACCCTTCGCCGGTGACATGGTTCGGTAATCCGCCGCCGGTGATGAGCGTCGCACCTTCCGCTTTGCCCTTGTCGATATAGGAGAGCACTTTCTGGCGCTGCTCGAAGGAGACCATCGGCCCCATCTGGGTCGCCTCGTCCAGCGGTTCGCCGATGACGATGTTTTCCGTGCGCACCTTCAGTTTTGCCAGAAACTCCTGCTTGATCGCCTTCTGTACGAACACACGCGTGCCGTTGGAGCAGACCTGTCCGGTCGAATAGAAATTGCCGAGCATGGCGCCGCCGACGGCTGAGTCGAGATCGGCATCGTCGAACACGATCAGCGGCGATTTTCCGCCTAGCTCCATCGTCACATGTTTCAGGTTTCCGGCAGCCGCTGCCGCCACCTTGCGGCCGGTCGGCACTGAGCCGGTCAGCGACACTTTTGCAACGTCGGGATGCTGCACCAGCAAAGGCCCGGTCGAGCGGTCCCCCTGGATGACATTGAACAGACCCTTTGGCAGCCCTGCTTCAATCAGGATTTCTGCGATCTTCAAGGCACCGAGCGGCGTGTTTTCCGATGGCTTGAACACCATGGCATTGCCGGCGGCGAGCGCCGGTGCCGCCTTCCAGCAGGCGATCTGCTGCGGATAGTTCCAGGCGCCGATGCCGACGCAGACACCGAGCGGCACACGCTTGGTATAAGCAAAATCGCCACCCAGCGGAATGTAATCGCCATTCAGCCCGGCCGCGATCACGCCGCCGAAAAATTCAAAACTGTCGGCGCCCGATGTCGGGTCGGCGACGATGGTTTCCTGAATGGGTTTGCCGGTATCGAGCGTTTCCAGTTGCGAAAGCTCACGGTTGCGTTCGCGGATCAGGTCGGCGGCCCGGCGCAGGATACGGCCGCGTGCGGTCGGGCTCAAAGCCGCCCATTCCGGCTGCGCCCGTTTGGCGGCGGCAATCGCCTGTTCAACGATCGCGGGCGTTGCCGCATGCAGCCGGGCAATCACCTCTCCGGTGGCCGGGTACAGGCTTTCGAAGGCGGTGCCTTCGGTGTCTTCCACATAGTCGCCATCGATAAAGTGGCTGGCAATGGGTTGTGCGCGCATAAAATCATTCTCCTCGCGGGTAACGCTTGGAATCCTCGAGATTGTCGAGATTCATGTGGTTGCGCATATAGCGCTCGGATGCCTTTTGCAGAGGCTGGTGGTCCCAGGGGTAATAGGCGCCGTTGCGCAGCGCCTCATAAACCACCCAGCGGCGCGCCTGGCTTTCGCGCACGGCGGCGTCGAAGGCGCCCATGTCCCAGCGCTCCTCGCGTTTTTTGCGGAATTTTGCCACCACCTCGGCAAAGTCCGGGTTTCCCGCGAGGTTGGTCAGTTCCTGCGGGTCGCTGTCGAGATCGAACAAAAGGTCGGGGTCGAGCGTGCAGTGAACATATTTCCACTTGCCCTCGCGGATACCCACAAGCGGCGCATAGGAGGCTTCAGCGGCATATTCCATCAGAACAGGATTTTTGCGGACGCCGCCATCGATGACAGGCCGCAAACTCTCGCCATCCGTCCACGGCGCGATCTCGTCCATGGAAATACCGGCGAGGTCGCAGAGCGTCGGGGTGACATCGAGATTGGAGACCGGAGCGAGATGAAGGGCAGGGACAACGCCCGGTCCCGCAATCATCAGCGGCACGCGCGCAGACCCTTCAAAGAAGTTCATCTTGAACCACAGGCCGCGCTCGCCCAGCATGTCGCCATGGTCGGAGCAGAACAGGATCAGCGTGTCGTCCAGCTGGCGCGTGCGGGTCAGCGTGTCGATCAACTCGCCGACCTTTTCGTCGATATAGGAAATATTGGCGAAATAGGCTTGTCGCGAGCGGCGGACGTTGTCGTCGCTAATGGCGAAGCTCGCATAATCGCAGGATTTCAGGATGCGCGCCGAATGCGGATCCTGCTCCTCCAGCATGCCGACGTCCGGCATCAGGTGTTCGCAGTCGTTATAAAGATCCCAGAATTTTTTCCGCGCCACATAAGGGTCATGCGGATGCGTGAACGACACGGTCAGTGCCCAGGGCCGGCGCTCGGCATCGTCGCGCTCGCGGGAGAGATGGTAGATCTTCTGGTTGGCGAGGAAGGCGACCTCGTCGTCATATTCCATCTGGTTGGTGATTTCGGCGACGCCCGCGCCGGTCACCGATCCCATATTATGATACCACCAGTCGATGCGTTCGCCCGGCTTGCGATAGTCCGGCGTCCAGCCGAAGTCGGCCGGGTAGATGTCGGTGGTCAGCCGTTCCTCGAAACCATGCATCTGGTCCGGTCCGACAAAATGCATTTTTCCCGAAAGTGCGGTGTAATAACCGGCGCGGCGCAGATGGTGTGCATAGGTCGGGATGGAGGACACATATTCGGCGGCGTTGTCGTAAACCCGCGTGCGGCTCGGCAACTGCCCGGCCATGAAGGAAGCGCGGGCGGGCGCGCAAAGCGGTGACGAGGTGTAATTGTTGACGAACCGGGCCGAACGAGCGGCCAGCGCCTTCAGGTGCGGCGCATGCAGCCAGTCGGCCGGGCCGTCGGGAAAAAAAGTCCCATTCAGCTGGTCGACCATGATGATGAGAATGTTCGGGCGGGTCTGGCTCACGGCGTATCGGTGTCCTTCAGAAAGGGCTTGAGCTGCATGTCGATATAATCTTCGGTGAGCCCGATCGGTGCCGCATGTTGAAGCGGTGCGGCGTTCAGGCTCTGGCGGATATACAAGCCATCGATCATCGCCGCCACGCCTTCGGCAATCTTCGCCGCATCGTCCGGCGGGCACAGATGCTTGAGCGCATGCATGAGATTGGAGCGCAGCCGTCGCGTATAGATCACCAGCAGGCGGCGTACCTCGTCGGACCGTTGCGCTTCGACATAAAAGGCCAGCCACGCCGCCACCGTCTCGGCATCGAACTGATCGGCATGGAAGGACACGCGGATGATGGCCGACAGTCTTGCACGCGGCGTATCCGTGCTCCGCAGCGCCGCGACCAGATCGGCGCGCAGCCGTGTGAGCAGCGCCTGAATGGTGGCGATCACCAGCTGCTGCTTGCTGCCGAAATAATGATGCGCCAGTGCCGCCGAAACACCGGCCTCACGGGCGATTTCCGACATGGTCACGTCCAGCGAGCCATGGCTGCCGATCGTGCGCAACGCGGCATCGACAAGCGCCTTTCGGCGCAATGGCTCCATCCCGATCCGTGGCATCCGGCCTCCCGTTTTGCGAAAAGTCTATTTTTGATTGAGTGATCAATCAATATCCGGACGCGACATTTGTTGTTGTGTTTGGCGCGGTGAGGACTGATGTCACAAAGAGGTTCCGCATGTGCGTGCACTTCTCCGGGTTCATAATGCCGTAAACCACGAGCAGGGATGTGGCGCGAACGCAGATGCTTGGCCTCCGTCAAGTCCCTGAGCCATTTTAGAGAATCCTAGAATACCCTTTGAATAAAAACGGTTTTTACTGTCACAAAAGCTTCATAAAACCTTCATGTAAGGCTAAGCCATTCTTGACCATTTGCTGCGACCGTCCGGCCAGATTATTTTAGTGGTAATGCAGTGGAGATGCCGATGTCGGCAGCGACGTCACTCGAACCGGATATGTTCCGGCGTTATGCCAATGACCAGCTGGTCACGCTCGGCAAACTCGTTCTTGAAAATGCCTTCCAGCCCATTGTCGAGGTCGGCACCGGTACCGTTTTCGGTTATGAATCGCTGATGCGCGGTTGCGATCGGCTCGGGTTCGAAACGCCTTTGCAATTGCTCGATCAGGCGGCCGATACCGGGCAGCTTCTGCCGCTCGAGCAGATGATGGCCAGCCGCGCGCTTGCCAAATTCGCCACGCTGCCGGATTTTGCCTCCGCCACGCTGTTCCTCAATCTCGATGTCCGCCTCATTCAGCATGGTGAGGAATTTGTCGAAAAGCTCATCCAGCATTTGCGCAATGCGCATGTGCCGCCGTCTTCCGTCTGTTTTGAACTGTCGGAACGGTTCGACAATACCAGCGTGCCGGAATTCGCGACGCTGATGACCACCATGCGCAAGGCCGGTTTCAAGATCGCCATCGACGATTTCGGCGTCGGCCATAGCGAAATGAAGCTGCTCAGCGATTATCAGGTCGATTACCTGAAGATCGACCGCCATTTCATCGCCGGTTTCGACAAGAGTTCCCGCAAGCGTCATCTGGTCAAGAACATCGTCAGCATCGCCCATGTGCTGGGCGTGCGGGTCATCGCCGAAGGCGTGGAAACCGAAGCGGAATTCCTGTCCTGCCGCGAACTCGGCGTCGATCTCATTCAGGGCTGGTTCGTCGCCAAGCCCACCACCTTCATCAACGAGCTGCAGCCGTCCTTCGCGCATCTGGCCGATCTTGGTCGCACACGCCGCACCACCCAGTCGCTCGACGAAATCCTGATCCGCAAGCAGATCGAACGCCTGCCGACCGTTTACGAGCACGAATCCATCGACAGCGTTTTTGAACTGTTTCGCCGCAATCCGCGCCAGCCGTTCTTTCCGGTACTGAACGCCAATGGCGAGCCGCGCGGCATCATCCACGAATACCACCTGAAGGAATTCATCTACCAGCCGTTCGGCCGCGATCTGCTGAAGAACAAGGTTTATGAGCGCACGATCTCGCATTTCGTCGATCACGCCCCGACTGTCGGCCTCGATGCCAATGCCGAGCGGCTGATGTCGATCTTTGCCAATATGGATGGCAGCGATTGTGTCATCCTCACCGAAAACATGCGCTATGCCGGTATCGTGTCGGCGGCCTCGCTGATCAAGATCATCAATGAAAAGCGCCTGAAAAGCGCGCAGGACCAGAACCCGCTCACCGGCCTGCCGGGCAATCTCGCCATCCGCGATTTCATGCAGAGCGCCGGCCGCGACGACGAGCAGACGCGTTTCTTCTGTTATTGCGACTTCGACAACTTCAAGCCGTTCAACGACCATTACGGCTTTCAGATCGGCGACCATGCCATCTCGCTGTTTGCGGCGCTGATGAAGCGGTATTTCTTCTCCGAAGGTGATTTCCTAGGCCATGTCGGCGGCGATGATTTTTTCATCGGTGTCAGTGGCTGGACGATCGACGAGATCTCCGAGATTCTCGAGCGGCTGCTGAGCGATTTCCACGATGATGTCGTGCAGTTCTATTCACCGCAGGAACGCGCCGAAGGCCGCATCAAGGGCCATGACCGTTCGGGCATGGAGCGGTTTTTCCCGCTGCTGCGCTGCTCGATCGGTGCCATCGAACTGCCGGAAGGCCTGCTGCTCGATGATGTCGGTCGCGTCAGCGCCGAAATCGCCGCCATCAAGGCCTCGTCCAAGGAAAGTGAAGGCGGGCTGGTGTTCCGCGTGTTCGGTGGCGGTGAGCCGGACCTGCTCTCGACACTGCGCGGGGGAGCGACGTAACGCCACCTTCCCATATTTCAGTGACTGCTCTAATTCGGTGGTCGAGATGAATGGGAGAGCCTCCGATGCTGCCGAACCAGATGCGCTATATCGACTTGCCCTCCTTTGGTGGGCCCGAAGTCATGACCATTGCGACCGGGCCTCTGCCCGTCGCCCGCGCCGGTGAAATTCTCGTCAAGGTCGAGGCCGCAGGCGTCAACCGCCCGGATGTGCAGCAACGCAAGGGCGCCTATCCGCCGCCGAAGGATGCCAGCCCCATTCTCGGCCTGGAAATTGCCGGCGAAGTGGTGAGCGTCGGTGAAGGCGTTTCCGAATTCAAGGTCGGCGACAAGGTCTGCGCGCTCGCCAATGGCGGTGCCTATGCTGAGTATTGCGCGGTGCCTGCCGGTCAGGCGCTACCGTGGCCCAAGGAATATGATGCCGTCAAGGCCGCAGCGCTCTGCGAAACCTTCTTCACCGTCTGGGCCAACCTTTTCCAGATGGCGGGCCTCACCGAAGGCGAAAGCGTCCTCATCCATGGCGGCTCCAGCGGCATCGGCACGACGGCGATCCAGCTCGCCAAGGCTTTTGGCGCCACCGTCTACACCACGGTCGGCACGGAAGAAAAACGCATCGCCTGCGAAAAGCTCGGCGCCAAGCGGGCGATCAACTACAAGACGGAAGACTTTGCCGAAGTGGTGAAGGCCGAAACCGATGGCGCCGGCGTCGATGCCGTGCTGGACATGATCGGCGCCGACTATCTGGAAAAGAACCTTTCGGTTCTGGCCAAGGATGGCTGCCTATCGATCATCGCCTTCCTCGGCGGCAATGTCGCCGAAAAGGTCAATCTGGCACCGATCATGGTCAAGCGCCTGACCGTGACCGGCTCGACCATGCGCCCGCGCACGGCCGAAGAAAAACGCGCCATCCGCGATGATCTCAAAAGCCAGGTCTGGCCGCTTCTGGAAGCCGGCACCGTCGCCCCAGTCATCCATTCCGTACTGCCGTTCGATCAGGTGGCAGAAGCGCACCGGCTGATGGAAACCAGCAGCCATATCGGCAAGATCGTGCTGACGGTCTGATGTTCTTCGCAAGGGAAAATCGGGGAGCCTGAAGGAACGATCATCCTCAGGCTCGCGAATGCTAAGCCTAGCCGGCTCATTTTGCAACGCACATATATTCGCATCGCGTTACATAACTTGCCTTGCAGTGCACGCGGTTCGCACCTACCTTTTAATCATCATCAACGTAGTGAAAGGAAGGTGGTCCAATGTCTAATGAGATTTCGGTCTGTGTTACGGGCAATGGAAAGGTGGCGGTTTTGACGGGGCAGCCCTCGAACTGAACCACATCTTCCTTCGGACCGCAGCGATGCGGCCCGGGTTCGTTAAACCGGACCAAACCTCATGGAAGGGTCGCGCAAGCGGCCCTTTTTGCATTTCCGCATCGGCTTCTTCTCCTCTCTATGCAAACTTCACGGCATTCATTGATCTCCCGCAAGCACACCCATGCAAATATGCATGGGTGAGGTGATTATTGCGCGCTTTCAGTGCATCTTTTTCGGGCGTATATAAGGGTCATCGAAGACAAGAGAGCGCCAATCACCGGCAGCTAGGCTTCGAAAACCCACGGAAAGGGGATCATCATGAACGTCGTACGCACACTGAACAACTGGCGCAAATTCCGTCAGACCGTAACTGAGCTGGGCCGTATGTCCCCGCGCGAACTGGAAGACCTCGGCATCGAGCGTCACAATATCCGCCGCTTCGCAGGCACGGCCAACGGCCTCTAAGCCAAAATACTTTCAAGACCGTTCAACGCCCGCTCGTCCGCGGGAGTTTTGCGTTTCGTGCATGGCTCATGCGGCTATATACCGATCCGGCCGATGGCCGGCACCTTGATGCCCGGATCGTTTATGTCGATGCCGGCCACGAGCCCCAGAAAATGCAGTTCGAAGCCGCTGCGCATTCCGGCGGAAAAGCCGAGCAGGCCGCGCAGTGTCACATGCAGATCGCGGCCATCGGCATCGAGATGCCAGAAATCGCCATCCGGCAGATAGTCGCGGCCAACCGCATGCGGTGGTAAGACGGCGCCGAGTTCCGGCACATTGCGCAGCACGTAAGCCACAAAGGTGTTGGAGTTCGGTCCGGGCCAGATCGTATAACCGCCCGGTTCCGAATAGGGATAGGCGGCAATCGCCCCTTCAATCTTGGGGATCAGCAGTTCGGCTTGCGCCCCCTTCGCCTGCACCACCAATTGCGGCGGGTTGGAATACCAGTAGGCATCCGGCGGACGGTGGTTGCGGCGGATCGGGCTGCCCCAGCCGACCTTGTCATAACGAATATAGCCGCTTGCTCCCTTTTCCTTGGTGACGATCCAGGCATGGCTTGCGACGGATCCTTTGAGGCCGCCGGTGGCCGCCGAAAAGATATAGACGGCGGCCTCTTCGCTCTCACCGGCCTCCGGCAAAATGTGGGCGGAGCCCCAATTGGCTTCGCTCCACCGGCCCGGCCGTTCCTTGATCGCCCAGAAACCGGCCGATGCGAAGGTCGGCAACAGATATACGACGAAGATCAAAAGCAACATTCGCTTCAGATATTTCACCTAGTCTCCCCATCCGTTAGTGGAGTATGCGGATTTCAACAGTTCGTCCGCTCCGGGAGGATGACAGCAGCAAATGAGCGAGAGAGAAATGCAAAACCCCGTTACCGTCGAAGTCACCCGCGGCGATCGTGTCGAAAGTGTTCATCGCGGCCTGGCAGCCATTGTCGATGGCGATGGCAAGGTTGTGTTCTCCATGGGCGATATCGATTCTGCGGTTTTCCCGCGTTCGGCCTGCAAGGCCATGCAGGCGCTGCCGCTGATCGAAAGCGGTGCGGCCGATGCCTTTGGCCTGACCAACCGCGAGCTCGCACTCGCCTGCTCGTCGCATTCCGGCGAGGATGGCCATGTGGAAACGGCGGCCGGCATGCTGGCCAAGGCCGGTCATGATCTTTCCGTGCTCGAATGTGGTGCTCACTGGTCGAGTGATCAGCAGACGCTGATCCATCAGGCCCGTACACTGAGCGCACCGACGGCGCTGCACAACAATTGTTCCGGCAAACATTCCGGCTTCATCTGCACCTGCGTTCAGATGGGTTTCGATCCCAAGGGGTATGTCGGTTACGACCATCCGCTGCAGGCGGAAATTCGCGGAGTGATGGAAAATCTGACGGGCGCCGCGCTGGGCCATGAAAACTGCGGCACCGATGGCTGCTCGATCCCGACTTACGCCGCGCCGCTGAAAGGTCTTGCACACGGTTTTGCAAAAATGCTGACCGGCAATGGCCTCGGTGCCGAGCGCGCCAAGGCATCAAAACGTCTGTTCGATGCCTGCATGGCCGAGCCGTTTTACGTTGCCGGCACCAACCGCGCCTGCACGAAACTGATGGCGCTTGCGCCGGGTCGCATCTTTGCCAAGACCGGTGCGGAGGGCGTGTTCGTTGCCGCCCTGCCGGAAAAGGGTGTGGCGATCGCCACGAAATGCGAGGACGGCACCACACGCGCCGCTGAAGCCATGGTGTTTGCGCTGATTGCCCGCTGCCTCGACAAGAGCGACCCGCTGCGTGAGCAGCTCATGAGCATGGCCAACCGGCCGATGAAGAACTGGAACGGCATCCATGTCGGCGATGTGCGTGTGACCGACGCGCTGTTTGCCTGATCGCATGTGACGGCTTCTGCTCCTGTTGTGGCGGTGCTAAAACCATCGCGACAACAGGAGGGTTTTCATGTTCACGCTTCATCTTTCGCCGGGCGCCTGCTCACGCGCCAGCCATATCGCGCTGGCCGAGTCCGGGCTTGCCTATACGCTGAAACGGGTGAAGTTTGCGGAAGCTGAGCAACGCTCTGAAGCATTCCTGAAGGTCAATCCCAAGGGGCGGGTGCCGGCCTTGGAAACCGAGCATGGCGTTCTGACGGAAAACGTCGCCATCCTTGCCTATATTGCAGACACTGCCTCGAAAGCCGGTGCCTTGCTTGCGCCGGCGGATCCGTTCGCCTTTGCCCGCATGCAGGCCTTCAATGCCTATCTGGCATCCACGGTCCATGTCGCCCACGCTCATGGCCGCCGCGGCGCCCGTTGGGCCGATCAGGCTTCCTCGCATGCGGACATGCTGGCAAGGGTGCCGGGAAACATGCGCGACGGTTTCCGCCTGATCGAGGATGAGTTTCTCGCCGGCCCCTATGCCATGGGGGAGCAATATACCGTCGCGGACGCCTATCTGTTCGTGATGTCCGGCTGGTTGAAAAGCGACAATGTCGATATCGCCGAATTCCCGCGGGTCGCCGAGCATTTCGTCCGGATCGGTGCGCGGCCGGCGGTCAAGCGCGCACTGGAGGAAGAGGCGTCGCTTTGACGCCGCTTCTTTTCAGCCAACAGAATGCTGCAATCTAGCCCGGACAGACTCTAGGCCGGTTCCTTGTTGCGTGCATCCCACATGGCCTTGAAGCCCGGTCGGCTCTGGCATCTTTCCAGCCATGCCTTCAGCGCCGGGCGATCGTCCAGAAGCGGCGCGTGGCCCTGACCATAACGAACGCATTCGGCCACATTGATATCGGCAACCGTAAAGCGCTCGCCGACCATGAAGCTGTTGCTTGAAAGATGCTTTTCGAGCACGTCGAATGGCCGTTTCAGGCGACGTGCCGCGACGTCGATCACCGTCCTGCCTTCTTCGCTCTCCTGCTGCCCGCGGGCAATCGTGCCGGAAATATCCAGAGCCGGGGTTTCGATGCTGGTTGCGGCAAACAGCGACCATTGCACCGTCAGCGCTTCTTCGTCGATGTCCTTCGGGCCGAGATCGCCACCATATTTGCGTGCGATATAGATGCTGATGGCAAGCGATTCATGCAGAACAAAACCATCGTCATCCATTGAAGGGATCGAACCCATCGGGTTGACGGCCAGAAAATCCGGCGAAAGCGTGTTGAGTGGCGCTTCCGGCTGCAATGGCTCGCTGATGCGATAGGCCTGGATGACCGGGGCGAGGCGAAAGGGAAGGTCGAGTTCGGTGAGGAGCCAGAGCGGGCGCGTGGCGCGCGAGCGATAGACACCATAGATCGTCAGCATGCGAATCCTCCATGATTGCAGATGCTCAAGCTATGGGGCCAATGCCGCCAGGGGAAGATCAATCGGCGTGCGCAAACCATGAAATCTTGCGATGGTTTCGATATCGAGATGCGATATGATGGGCCTGACAGGAGAGCGCCATGAGCAAGATGCAGTCCATTACTGTAAGTCTTCCGATGGATATTGCGGAGCAGTTGCACGAGAAGGTTTCTTCCGGCGAGTATGCGACGGAGAGTGAGGCCGTCACCGAAGGCCTCAGGGAGCTGTTCGCCGAGGATCCGGCGATCCAAAAATGGATCGAGGACGACGTTCTACCCACCTTTGACCGTCTGCAGGCGGGAACTGAAAAGACGTTTACCGTGGATGAAGTTCGGGAGCGCCTTAATGCCCGTATGGAAGCATTGGTCGCCAAACACGCATGACGCACAAGGTGTTGTTCTCTGAAGCCGCGGATAATGACATTGCCGAGATAACGGCCTATCTGCTCCCCCTGGCAGGGGTGCGTGTAACGGATAGGTATGTGAAGCGCCTGCTGGACTATTGTCAGTCGCTCAACCTGTTTCCAAATCGAGGCGTAGCGATAGATGCGCGGTCTGGTCTCAGGCTGCTTGGATATCGCAAGCAAGCGACGATCGCCTTTTCTGTCGAGGGAGGATGCGTCACAATTGTCAGGATATTTCACCACGGCCGAAACATCGATTTCGACCTGGAGTGAGAGGGCGCCTACACCACCCTGTTGCCCATCACGGTCAGTTGCGGAAAGCCGGCTGCCTCCAGCGCCAGTTCGCGGCTGGCGACATCATGCCAGCGATAACCGATCACGCCGCCGCCCGGAACCTGCGCGAACAGGTTGTTGGTGATCACCGCACTGCCGGCACCTTCGGCCACCGAGACGGCACATCCGGTCTTTGCCTGCCGCACCACGTTTCCGGTAACGACGACATTGCGCAGATATGGTCCCCAGCCGAGAAGCAGCCCGAAACGCGGCGCGTTTTCAATGACGTTTCCCGACACCGCCGTATCCGCCTCCACGCTGATCCCGAGCCCGAAGAATGTATCGGACTGTTCGTAAGGCGCGGTCAGTGAGAGGTTGCGCACGACATTGCCGCTGACGGTTGCCAACCGGCCGCCCTCATTGAAATTGACGATCGAAATGCCGTTTGCGGCGCCATCCACCACATTGCCGTTGACGATAGCGCCTTCGAAACCGAATTCGGAATAGATGGCCGTCTCCCCGGATGCCAGGCACTGGTTGCCGGCGATCTGGACGTTCGACCCGGCATTCGACCGGATCGCAGAAAAGGCGGAACGGGCAATGTGGTTGCCGGTCACCTGCACATTGTCGGCGCGGTAGATGTTGATGGCATTGCCGTATTGTCCGGTGCCGCCGTTGGTGGCGCGCGTGCCGGTTATCCGGTTGCCGCTCACAAGCGTGCCGTCCGGCCCTTTGGTCCAGCGATGCACCAGAATGCCGCCATTTCCGCAATCGGTTACCGTATTGTTGGTGATGGCAAGACCGTTGCTTTCGATGGCAAGCAGGGCGTAGTCGGCAGCGTCGGCAATGCGGCACCGGTCGATCCGGCCCCCACACCGTTCCAGCTGGATGCCGGTCTTCGCCGAACCCAGGATCTCGCAATTGTCGATAATGACGTCGCCGACGTTGCGCATATGGACGATGGCTGCCGCGTTTTCGCCAAGCCCACGACCGGCGCCATCAAGCACGAGGTTGGACATCTCGATGCGGCGTGCACCGTCAGCGCGGAAAAGATGACCGCCGCCACCATACACAAGCCGTGTGGCGCCGCTGACGCCATGAAGCCGGGTGCCGTCCGGCAGGTTCATATTGGCGATGTTGTAAGTACCGGGCGGCAGAAAGACCGGCTGGTTGCTGCCGGCAGCTTTGGCGATGATCGAGGCCAGCTTTCTGCCCTGATCGTTAGCAACGCCGGGCGCCAGTCCCTCCGACCCGGCGTTGAGGCCGCCGCGCAGGTCTGCGGAGCCGATAACCGGTGGTGATGCAGCCATGGCGATTCGCCCACCCAGCATTCCGCCGGCTGCAGCCAGCGTCACGGCAAGCGCCTTTCTGCGAGACATTACTAAATTTGGGTTCATAACTTCCCGCCCGATCTCCGGCTGCCGTTTTCCGTATCAGTTCGATACACCCATAGGCCGATATTAAATTCGTTAGCCCGCAAAAGTTTCGAAATGTTCCGATCTTCTTAATTAAGGATAAGGACTTGTCGCCCATCATCTTCACGTTGGTGGTGGGACTTCCCGATAAAGATGGGTAGAAGGAGAAGCATGGATGAGCAGTGCCATGTTGCGGGAGGTCGTCTCGGAGGACCATCTCGATGGGCTGGATGAACTCCGCTATCAACTGCTCCGAATTTCCACCTCCGGTGAACTGGATGATGATCAAAGAGAACTTCTGAAGCGTGCGCTCGAAGCCGCCAGCATCCTCGATGATTTTCCTGAATATTTCTATATCAAGGACCGTCGCAGCCGTTATGTTTATGTGAACGCGGCGACAGCTGCGGCCAGCAGCAGTTATGCCAATGGTGGCATGCTCGGCACCACGATCTTCGATCATATCCGGCTGGAAAAGGCCGAAGAAATCTTCATGCTCGAGCAGCAGCTGATGTCGGTCGGAACCGGCGTCGTCGAGCGTGAAGAATTCATCGAAGTGCTGGATCGCGATCCCGTCTGGCTGCTGACCACAAAGACGCCGCTGCATAACGCGGCGGGCGAGGTGATCGGCCTGATCGGCGTGTCGCGCGATATCACCGAGCGGAAACGGCAGGAGGAGTTGCGGCGCTGTCATGCCACGCTTCTGGAAATGATTGCCCGCGGGCAGCCCCTTCCCAAAGTGCTGGATGCGCTGACCCATCTGGTCGAGCAGCAACTGAGTGATGTCTGCGCCTCCGTTCTCCTGATCGAGGAAGGTTCGGACCGGCTGCGCCATGGCGCAGCGCCAAGCCTGCCGGATACCTATGTGAAACTGATCGACGGCATAGAAATCGGCCCCCGTACCGGCTCCTGTGGAACTGCCGCCTGGCGCCAGTCACGTGTCGTCGTCAGTGATATCGAGAATGATCCGCTCTGGCATTCGTTTGCCGATCTGGCGCTTGTCTTCGGTTTTCGCGCCTGCTGGTCCAATCCGATCATGGCGCCCGATGGCGAGGTGCTCGGCACTGTTGCGCTCTATGCCCGTACCGTGCGCGAACCGACCGCTGTGGAACTGGAGCTGATGGCGGTTGCCACCGATATTGCCGGCATTGCCATCGAGCGCGCCCGCAGCGAGGAGCGTATTCGTCACATGGCGCATCACGACGCGCTGACGGGCTTGCCGAACCGCGCTTTGTTCTGGACGCAGTTCAATCGGGTGCTTCTGGAGGCCAAACGGACAAAAGCCAAGGTCACCGTCGCCTATATCGATCTCGACAATTTCAAGCAGATCAATGACCGGTTTGGTCATGCCGCCGGTGATGAAGTGCTGAAAGTGCTGGCGGGCCGCATGGCGGCTTGCGTGCGTGCCAGTGATCTTCTGGTGCGCCTGGGGGGAGACGAATTCGCCATCGTGTTCCCCAACAGCTTTCAGGATGAACCGGGCATCGTTCGCCGTTTGCAGGAATTGCGCATGGCTGTCTCATCTCCCGTGACCGTCGAGGACCATACGATCCGGCCGAGCTGCAGCATGGGTGCGGCGTTCTTCCCGCAGGACGGCGATACGCCGGAAGCGCTGCTGGCGAGCGCCGATCGGGCCATGTACGAGGCCAAGGAACTCGGTCGCGACAGGCTGCGCGTGTCGCATTCGCTGTTGATGGATGGATCGGGGATCTGAAGCGGGCACAATCCTTTGGATAGGTTCGCGGCGCTTCAGCCAGACACGATCTTTTCCGGGCCGGGCGGCAAGCCTGCCGGCTCACCGGTCTTGTCCGTCGACTGATAGATTTCTTCGAACCCGTCGACGAAGCGTGCAAACAGCCGCGCAAAGGCCTGCTGGTCCTCGTCGCTCCAGTCAGCGGTCATCTGCTCGATCAGGCCATGCTTGACGCTGCGGATTTCGTTCAACAGCTTTTCACCGAGTTCCGTCGGGGCGATCAGCGAGCGGCGGCCGTCTTCCTGTGAGGCGTCACGGCGCAGGATTCCGCGTGAGACCAGATCCGCCACCAGCCGGCTGCCGCGCGAAGGGTCGATGCGCATCGCATCGGCGATGGCGCCCACTGTGACCTCGCCTCCGGCTTGCGCAATACGTCGGCTGACGTCGAGCACATCGAGATCCGTCAGTTCCAGCCCCGGCGCCACATTGGCGATTGCGATGCGGCCGACGATACGCCGACCGATCAGAAAGCGCATGCGCGTCAGCGTCTGGCCAATGTCCAGGATCGCGGCATCATGCACCGGGCGCTCGGCCGGTGGTTTCGGTGAGGACGTGGTTGGTCGTATCGGCTTGGTCATGGCGGTCTTGTAGCAAACCCGTGCGTGCGGGAAAACATGTAAATGCGAAATGCAAAAGCATGCTGTTGACCATTATATGCAAATGGCACATGATTTGGAAAGTCACACGAAAGTTTTTCCATGGACATGTCCCAGCCGGCGTTTCAGCCGCTCGTCGCCGATCCCCGCCGGCGCCTGTTGCTTTTCTTCTTCCTGATGTTTTCCATGTTCATGGCGACGCTGGACAACCAGATCGTCTCGACCGCGCTGCCCACCATCGTCGGTGAGTTCGGACAGCTTGAGCGGTTTGGCTGGATCGGGTCGTCATACCTGCTTGCCAGCAGTGCCGTCATGCCGCTTTACGGCAAGCTCGGTGACCTCTTTGGCCGCAAATACGTAATGATCGCGGCGATCATGCTTTTCACCGTCGGCTCGCTGATCTGCGGCCTTGCGTGGTCGATGGAGTCATTGATTGCCGCCCGTGTTTTTCAGGGACTTGGCGGCGGCGGCATTCTGGTGTCGATCTTTTCGGTGAATGCCGATCTGTTCGAACCCCGCGAAAGGGCAAAATATCAGAGCTACACCAGCCTCGTGATCATGGCATCGGGCAGCGTCGGGCCGCTGCTTGGCGGCACGATGAGCGACCTGTTCGGCTGGCGCTCCATCTTTCTGATCAACCTGCCGATCGGCATCATCGTGTTGACCGGGCTGATCATTCTTCTGCCCTACAAGCGCCCGGAGCGTCAGCCGAAGATCGATTATCCCGGCGCCATTCTTCTGGCTGCCGCCATCTCGTGTTTCGTGCTGTTTGCCGATAGCGGCGAGCTTTTCGGGTCGATAATTTCCATCGAAAGCGCCATCGTCGTTGCCGTTTGCGCAGTCTGCATCGCGGCCTGGATCGCCGTGGAAAAACGGGCGGCAGAACCGATCGTGCCGCTGCGCCTGTTCAGGGATTCGACCTTCACGCTGTCGCTGGTCATTTCCGCCACCAGCGGCTCGGTGGCGATCGGCATGGTCAATTATTTCGCGCTGTTCCTGCAGACCACGACTGGTCTTTCGCCGACGGCGGCTGGCCTGTTTTTCGTTGCCGTCACGGTCGGTCTGGTCATCGGTTCCATCTCGGCCGGGCGTCTGATTGCCCTGACAGGGCGCTACAAACCTTTCCTCGTGCTCGGACTGTCGCTGAACTGCATTTCGCTTGGCATCTTCTCGCAGCTTCATCCCGGTACATCACTCTATGTGATTGCACTGGTCATGCTGTTTCAGGGCCTTGCCGTCGGGTTTGGCCAGCAGGCACCGGTCATCGCGGTTCAGAATTCGGTGCCTAGAGGCGATATCGGTACGGCTACGGGTACGGTCACACTGATGCGCATGGGCGGTGCGGCGATCGCGATTTCCATCTACGGCGCCATCATCGCGGCCGGGCTTAGAGGCGTGCAGATCAACATTCCCGGTATTTCCGACATCCATTCGCTGACACCGAAACTGATGGCCGCACTTCCGGAGGCATCACGCGCGGCCGTTGCCGAGATCTATGCGGGTGCCTTCACCAATATGTTCCTGACCGCGTCCGGCATTGCTGCACTTGGTCTGATCGCCGCCATCGCCATGAAGAATGTGCGGCTGCCGTTTCGCGGCTGAACCGCGCTTGACAAACCCTCGCCAAAACCTCGGGTTCGCCCTATCTCGTCATGATGAAACCCGAGGCCCTGCTTCATCCCACCCCCGCCGGGCTGTTCTGTCCGATTGGCGGTTTTCACATCGATCCGGTACGTCCCGTCGAAAGGGCGTTGATCACGCACGGTCATTCCGATCACGCCCGCGCCGGCCACAGACACGTTCTGGCGACGCGCCAGACGCTCGATATCATGCGCATCCGCTACGGCGAGGATTTTTGCGAGAGTGAGCAGGCCGCCGAGTTCGGTGAGGTTCTCGAAGTCGGCGGCGTGACGGTCAGCTTTCATCCGGCCGGCCATGTGCTGGGATCGGCGCAGATCGCCGTCGAAAAGGGCGGGCTTCGCATCGTTGCCTCGGGTGATTACAAGCGTGGTATCGACCCGACCTGTGCATCGTTCATGCCGGTCAAATGCGACGTCTTCATCACCGAGGCGACCTTTGGCCTGCCGGTGTTTCACCATCCCGAGCCGCGCGGTGAAATCGCCAAACTGCTGCGATCGATCGAACAGTTTCCCGATCGTACCCATCTGGTCGGCGCCTATTCGCTGGGCAAGGCACAGCGGGTGATCCGGCTGATCCGCGATTGCGGTTGGGAGGAGCCAATCTATATCCACGGCGCGCTGGCGAAGCTCTGTGATTATTATGTCGGGCAAGGGATCGAACTCGGCGATCTGCGCCCTGCGACGATCGACAAGAGTACGCCCGATCTCTTCAAGGGCGCCATCGTCGTCGGCCCGCCCTCGGCCTTTCAGGATCGCTGGGCAAGACGTTTCAACGAGCCGCTGATTTCGTTCGCTTCCGGCTGGATGATGGTGCGACAGCGGGCAAAACAGGGCGGCGTCGAGCTGCCGCTGGTGATTTCGGATCATTGCGACTGGCCGGAGCTGCTGGAAACCATCAGGGAGATTGCGCCCTCGGAAGTGTGGGTGACGCATGGCCGCGAGGAGGCGCTGGTGCGCTGGTGCGAGCTGCAGGGCCTGCCGGCCAAGCCGCTGCATCTGGTGGGCTATGAGGATGAGGGGGATTGATGGTGAGCGGCGTTGGTGATTGTGGCTTTACCCCCCTCTGCCCTGCCGGGCATCTCCCCCTCAAGGGGGGAGATCGCAGGGGGCATGACCTCCGCTCCATTGAGAAGACCGCTTTTTCGGAAACGCTTGTGAGTGAGGATGGACGGTGCGTCTATCCGATCTCCCCCCTTAAGGGGGAGATGCCCGGCAGGGCAGAGGGGGGGGGCTCGGCGCCGACCTATATGGCGGTGGCGCCATGAAACCATTCGCAACACTCCTCGATCGCCTCGTCCTCACCCCGTCGCGCAACGGCAAGCTCAAGCTTCTCGCCGATTATTTCCGCACGACACCCGATCCCGACCGTGGATATGGCCTTGCCGCCATTGCCGGTACGCTGGACCTCAAAAGCGTCAAGCCGGCCATGCTGCGCGAACTCGTGATGGAGCGCATGGACGAGGTGCTGTTCCGGTATTCCTACGACTATGTCGGCGACCTTGCCGAAACGATTGCGCTGGTCTGGGATGGCGGCGCCAAGGAGCGTGTCGATGATGCGAAACAACCGCATCTCGGCGAGGTCGTCACCCGCATGAATGCGCTTGGCCGCACCGAAGTCCGCTCCGCCGTTCGCGATCTGCTCGACCATCTCGATCCGTCCGCCCGTTTCGCCTTCCTGAAACTGGCGACCGGCGGACTGCGGATCGGCGTCTCCGCCCGCCTCGCCAAACAGGCACTGTCGGACATGTCGGGCAAGGATGTCACCGAAATCGAGACGCTCTGGCACGGTCTGACGCCGCCTTACGAACCACTGTTCGCCTGGCTGGAGGGCAAGGCGGAAAAGCCGGTTCTCGCCACGCCCGCCATCTTTCATTCGGTGATGCTGGCCAATCCGGTCGAGGACGGAGATCTCGAAAAGCTCGATCCCGCCGATTATGCCGCCGAATGGAAATGGGATGGCATTCGCGTGCAGATGTCGAGTTATGGCGGCACGAAAAAGCTCTATTCGCGTTCGGGTGACGATATTACCGGTGCCTTTCCCGATATCGTCGATGCCATCAATTTCGATGGCGTCATCGACGGCGAATTGCTAGTCGGCGGCACTGCCCGTTCCAACAACCCGACGCGCACCTTTTCCGACCTGCAGCAGCGCCTCAACCGCAAGACGGTGACTGCGAAAATGCTGGACGATTACCCCGCTTTCGTGCGCGCCTATGATCTCCTGTTCGAAGCCGATGAAGATATCCGCGCCCAGACTTTTCTCGAACGCCGTGGCCGGCTCGGCGACATCATCGACCGCGCCCCGCACGACCGGTTCGACCTCTCCGACCTCGTGCCGTTCAAGACCTGGGACGAGCTTGATGCCGTGCGCCGTGATCCGCCCGATCCCGTCATCGAAGGCGTCATGATCAAGCGGAAGGACAGCGTCTATCAGGCCGGGCGTCTCAAGGGGCCGTGGTTCAAGTGGAAGCGCGATCCGTTCAATATCGATGCCGTCATGCTCTATGCCCAGCGCGGCCACGGCAAGCGCTCCAGCTATTATTCCGATTTCACCTTTGGTGTCTGGGCCGACGGGCCGGATGGCGAACAACTGGTGCCGGTCGGAAAAGCCTATTTCGGCTTCACCGATGCGGAGCTTGAAGTACTCGACAAGTTCGTGCGCGACAACACGACCGAGCGCTTCGGGCCGGTGCGGGCCGTGAAGGCGCAGCCCGATTTCGGTTTCGTGCTGGAGGTGGCGTTCGAAGGCATCAATCGCTCCAGCCGCCACAAGTCGGGCGTCGCCATGCGGTTTCCGCGCATCGCTCGTCTGCGGCAGGACAAGCTGCCACGCGATGCCGACCGGCTATCGACGCTGACGGCGATGATCGATGCCCGCGAAGGCTCGGCACGGTAAAAACCGCAGACGCTAATCTATGGGTTGTCGATTTCGGCAGGCGCGCTATTTTGGCGCGTGGCTATTCTGCCGCTCCCCAATCGGGATGCCGTCGTTTTCCTGCCCGGTATCCCATCCCCGTCATTGGCAGTTCTGCCATCGCCCGCATTCCCGCACTTGCTGTGCGCATCCGAGACGTATCATGACCTTTTCCGAAATTCCGTTTCCCGACCGCCCGCTGGCCATAAAGGCTTCGTCGATCACCACGCCACGCAATTATGGCTGGGCGGCACCCTTCATGTTCGTGCTCTGCGGGCTGTTCCTCTACTGGCAGGTGCCCGATCTGTGGCGTGACTACGTGATCAGCCAGAATCCCGTCATCGTGGAAAATGGCCAGTTGCGTGATGGTGAGTGCCGCGTCAGCAAGGGTGTGCTGACCATTTGCGATGCCGAACTCGCCTACAGCTATAACGGCCGTTCCTATGAGGGCAAAACCACCTTCTTTTTCGTGGATTTCCACGCCGGCGCCTATGAAACGGATCTGGTGATCTCCGCCGATCATCCCGAATTGTCGACGGTCAGCCTTGGCATCGAAAAGATGTGGAACCGCGTCATCTCCTTCGCGGTGGTGGTGGCAGTACTGGCCGGCCTCTGCGTTACCTCGGTCTTTCTCGGCTTTCGTGTCGCCTGGGTGCGCAGCCGGCTGACCACACCTGAGCCGCTGAAGCCGATCCCGGTTGAAATCGTTACCTTCAAAAGCAGTTTCGGGCGTCTGTACGTCACCTATGCCGACAAGATTGCCGACGACAAGACCAAGCGCACCGCTTACACGACCTTCGGCAAGGGGCAGGAGCCTATCATCCTTGGCGAGGCCGATGGTTCCGCCGTGGCCCTTGCCGTCCGTCATGGCACGACATCACTGCCTGTTCTCCTGGATACGGGGCTGGAGCGCATCAAGATGACGGACGAGGAACGCGCTTCGGTTCTCGCCTCGATCACGGCTGTTCAGGCGACGGTGGAAGGGCCGCAATCCATACGCGAACCGGCAAAGAAGGGCAGGTTCCTGCGCACCATTCTTGGCTTCCTGGCCATCATCCTCGTCATCGTCGGTTTGGTGCTCGGTTACTGGTACTGGTATGTGACGGCCGGCTATACGCAGTTCATGCAGGCCGGCATGGAGATCAACAACATGCTGCCGGCGCTGATGAACGAATGGGGCTGCGACCAGCTGCAGAAACGTTTTGGTGACCAGAACGCGCCTTACGGCTGCACGGCCAGCGATTTCAAAAGCTGGAAATAAAAACTATGCCGCGCGGGTCCCCGGGGAAGGACCCGCGCGGCAGATCGGGGCTGGCTTCACGTCATTGCGGCAGACAATGAGGTGACCCCGACCGGGAAGCAGCTGTTACTCCGCTGGAGAGAGAGCGGGAGCTGCCTCCGAAGCGTGATGATCCTGATGCGGCGGCTCGTCCTTGTGCTGGATGAGCGGCCGGTTTCCGGTCACTGCACGTGCCAGCATGTAGAAGACCGGGGTCATGAAGATGCCGAAGAAAGTCACCCCGATCATGCCGGAGAACACTGCGACACCCATGGCGGCGCGCATTTCCGCACCCGCACCGGTGGAGATGACCAGCGGCACGACACCCATGATGAAGGCCATGGAAGTCATCAGGATCGGGCGCAGACGCAGACGGCTGGCTTCGACCGCGGCCTGCCATGGCGTTCGTCCTTCGAACTCCAGCTCGCGGGCGAATTCCACGATCAGGATCGCGTTTTTCGCCGATAGCCCCACCAGCACCACCAACCCGATCTGGGTGAAGATGTTGTTGTCGCCACCCGTCAGCCACACGCCGGTGAGTGCTGCCAGCACGCCCATCGGCACGATCATGATGATGGCAAGCGGCAGTGTCAGGCTCTCATATTGTGCCGCCAGCACGAGGTAGACCAAAAGCAGCGCCAGCGGGAAAACGATGATGCTCGAATTGCCTGCAAGGATCTGCTGGTAGGTCAGGTCCGTCCATTCATAATCCACGCCCGAAGGCAGGGTTTCGGCAAGGATCTTTTCGATTGCCGCCTGCGCCTGGCCGGATGAGAAGCCCGGTGCCGGTGCGCCGTTGATATCGGCCGCCAGAAAACCGTTGTAACGCGTGGTGCGTTCCGGGCCTGCCGTCTCGTCCACCTTCAGCAGCGCCGAAAGCGGGATCATCTGACCCGATTGCGAACGAACCTTCAGGTTGCCGATATCATCTGCCTTGGCGCGGAATTTGGCATCGGCCTGAACGCGGACGCTGTAGGTGCGGCCGAATGCGTTGAAGTCGTTAACATAAAGCGAGCCGAGATAGATCTGCAGCGTTTCGAAAACATCGGTTACCGATACGCCCAGCTGTTCGGCCTTGGCACGGTCGAGATCGGCGTAAAGCTGCGGCACGTTGATCTGGAAGCTCGAAAAGATGCCGGTGAGTTCAGGCGCCTGGTATGCCTTGGCGATCACCGCCTTGGTGGCTTCGTCCAGCGTCTGGTAGCCGTAGCCGGCACGGTCCTCGATCTGCAGCTTGAAGCCGCCGGTGGTGCCGAGACCGTTGACCGGCGGCGGCGAGAAGATGGCGATGAACGCATCCTTGATGCCGGCATATTGCCCGTTCAAGGCCATGGCGATGCCGTCGCCGGACAGTTCCGGCGTCTTGCGGTTTTCAAAGTCGTCCAGCACGGCAAACACGACGCCGGCATTGGAGCCATTGGTGAAACCGTTGATGTTGAGGCCCGGGAACGCGATCGCGTGTTTCACGCCCGGCTGTTTCAAGGCGATGTCGCTCATCTGCTTGACGACGTCTTCGGTGCGGTCAAGCGTTGCGCCATCCGGCAGCTGGGCAAAACCGACGAGATACTGCTTGTCCTGGCTCGGTACGAAACCGCCCGGAACCGCATTGAACATGCTGTAGGTGAGACCGACCAAAGCCACATAGATGACCATGACGAGGCTCTTGCGCGACAGAAGCCCGCCGACGGTGCGGCCGTAGCCATTCGATGCCCTGCCGAACACCCGGTTGAAGCCACGGAAGAACCAGCCGAAGGCAAAGTCCATGCCGCGGGTCAGCCTGTCCTTCGGGGCGTGATGGCCCTTCAGAAGCAGGGCAGCCAGTGCCGGGGACAGGGTCAGCGAGTTGATCGCCGAGATAACCGTGGAGATGGCGATCGTCAGCGCGAACTGCCGGTAGAACTGTCCCGACAGGCCGGAGATGAAGGCAAGCGGCACGAACACGGCGACCAGAACCAACGCAATTGCGATGATCGGGCCGGAGACTTCCTTCATGGCGCGATAGGTCGCCTCACGAGGATTGTAACCGTTCTCGATATTTCTCTCGACGTTCTCCACCACCACGATCGCATCGTCCACGACGATACCGATCGCCAGCACGAGCCCGAACAGCGTCAGCGCGTTGATGGAGAAGCCGAACATGTACATGACGGCGAACGTACCGATGACCGACACCGGAACGGCGATCAGCGGAATGATCGAGGCGCGCCATGTCTGCAGGAAGATGATGACCACGAGAACGACCAGCGCCACGGCTTCAAGCAGCGTGTCGATGACCTTTTCGATCGAGGAACGCACGAATTCAGTCGTGTCGTAGACGATCTCGTATTTCACGCCGTCCGGCATCGCCTTTTGCAGCTCGTCCATGGTGGCGCGAACCGTGTTGGCAATCTCGATCGAGTTGGAGCCCGGCGCCTGAAGGACCGGGATGGCGACGGCCGGCTGGCCATCGAGCAGCGAGCGCAGCGTGTAGTCGGACGCGCCGAGTTCGATGCGGGCAACGTCACGCAGGCGGGTGATTTCGCCGTTCTCGCCGGTCTTGACGATGATGTTGCCGAATTCTTCCGGTGTCTGCAGGCGTCCCTGTGCATTGACGTTCAACTGAAGGTCGACGCCCGGCAGGCTTGGCGACGCACCGATGATGCCGGCGGCGGCCTGCACGTTCTGGCCGCGGACGGCATTGGTGATGTCGCTGGCGGCCAGCGAATGTTCGGCGGCCTTCTGCGGATCGATCCAGATGCGCATCGAATAATCGCCGGAGCCGAATACCTGTACCTGGCCGACACCCTGGATACGCGCGAGGCGGTCCTTGATGTTGAGCGTTGCATAGTTACGCAGGTAGGTCAGGTCATAACGGTCGGTGGCCGACACGAGGTTGACCACCATGATGAAGTCCGGCGAGGCCTTGATTGTGGTGATGCCGAGCGAGCGCACTTCCGTCGGAAGGCGTGGTTCGGCCTGCGACACACGGTTCTGCACCAGCTGCTGCGCCTTGTCCGGGTCGGTGCCCAGCTTGAAGGTGACGGTCAGTGTCAGCACGCCGTCGGATGTCGCCTGGCTGGACATGTAGAGCATGTCTTCGACGCCGTTAATCTGTTCTTCGAGCGGTGTTGCCACCGTCTCCGCGATCACAGTCGGGTTGGCACCGGGATAGGTTGCGCGCACCACCACGGATGGCGGCACGACTTCGGGATATTCGGAAATCGGCAGCGCGCGCATGCCAAGCAGGCCGGCCACCACGATCAGCACCGACAGCACGCCGGCAAACACCGGTCGGTCGATGAAAAATCTGGAAATGTTCATGACGGAACCCTCTCTCCAGGGGTAAAGCGAGGCATAGAGGTCTCCATCCCGCAGTCAGGTGACAGCGGGCGACCAAAGCCTCGAGGGTGAAAATCCGACCGGACTGCCGCCGGTCGGAATGGTGTTATTTCGATGCCACTTTCGCTTCGTCCTCAGGTGCCACGACGGCACCGGGGCGAATGCGCTGCAGGCCGCTGGTGACAATGCGATCACCGGGCTTCAAGCCATCTTCGACGATACGCATGCCATCCACGGCTGAGCCGAGCTGGACAGGGCGATAGGCGACGGTATTGGCCTGATCGACCACGAAGACGAACTTCTTGTCCTGATCGGTACCGATGGCCTTTTCGCTGATCAGCAGACGATCCTCGGCCTTGGGCTGGCCCATGCGAACACGCACGAACTGACCGGCGATGAGGCGACCGTCACCATTGCCGAACTCGGCGCGCACACGGATCGTGCCACTTGCCGTATTCACCTGGTTGTCGATCAGCTGCAGCTTGCCGCGGATCGGCTCGGCATTGGTGGCAAGTGTCGTCACCTCCACCGGAACCTTGTCGAGTGCCGGAAGACCGTTTTCGACCGGCACTTCCGACAGGATACGGGCGATCAGTTCCTCGCCGGCGTCAAAGCTGGCATAGATCGGATCGATCGACACGATCGTCGTCAGCGGTGTCGAGGCGGAACCCTGTGCAACGAGGTTGCCGACGGTCACCTCGATCCGGCCGGCACGGCCGGAAATCGGCGCGCGGATCTGGGTATAGTCGAGATTGAGCTGGGCGACCTTCAGCGCTGCCTTGGCTGACTGAAGGCTTGCCAGCGTATCCTGCTGGGTGCTCTGGCGTTGGGCATAATCACTCTGCGAAATGGTGTTTTTCGCCGAAAGCGTCCGGCCGCGTTCCAGTTCGGTATTGGCCAGTTCCAGCTTGGCCTCTGCGGAAGCGACAAGGCCCTGTGCCTCGGATACGGCAGCCTCGTAAGGTGCAGGATCGATGCTGAACAGCAGGTCGCCCGCCTTTACCAGGCCACCTTCACGAAAATGCACCGACTGGATGGCGCCGGCGACGCGCGGACGCAGCTGCACCCGGTCGACGGCTTCCAGGCGGCCGGAAAATTCCTGCCATGTGGTGACGCTGCGTGGCTCGACGGCGGCAACCTTGACCGGCACGGCGGGTGCGGCTGATGTCGCAGGGGCCGCGATCGCACCTTTCGGCATGTCGAGGTAGAAGGATGCGCCTGCAATGAGCGCAGCCACGCTCAGTCCGGAACCCCACAGGGCCCAGTTCTTGATCTTCGATGTCATTTTTCTCTCCTGGCGGACGCGAGCCGCCTTTTTGTTCAATTCAAAATCGCGATGAGACCCCGAACCGGCAAAGACCAAGCGTCGGCGGCATGACGTGCCTCCGTGATTTCGTTGTCTTCGATGCCGGGATAGACCTGATGAAAGATCAGGGCCTCATGTTAAAATTCAAAATTCCGCACTGTTCATATGGGTCTCCTTCGACCTTGGAATTTTCACTGCCTGTATGGAATGGGTGCCGAAACTGCGTCAGTGCAGCGTTTCGACAAACCCGGTAAACTCTGAGCAAAGAGAAGGAAGCCATTTGCCGGTTCCCTCCTTGTAGACACTTGTCCAGCCGCAATCGGCCGAAAAGACATGCTGGCGCACCGTGACGCCGCTGGCTTTCAGACGATCGGAATAAGCGATCACCTCGTCACGCAGCGGATCGTCCTCGGATGTGACGATCAACGCCGGCGCCAGATTGTTGAGGCGCGAACACAGACAGGGTGCAGCGTAAGGGTGCTGGAAGAAGGAACCGATATAATGGCTCCATCCATCTGACCATTGTTCGCGCATGCCAACCTTGTCGGCCTCGCGAAACGACGCCGACGTCATCTTCGGATCGATCATCGGCGAGAACAGCATCTGGCCTTTCAATTCGCCGGGCAAAAGATCACGTGCCTTCAGCGCCACGCCGGCCGCCACGTTGCCACCGGCTTCGTCGCCGGCCACGAAAAGTGGTGACTTGGCGCTACCGAACTGTTTGCGCTTGCCCGAAAGGCAGGCCAGCGCCTGAAAGGCGCAGTCCATCGCCTTCGGAAACATGTTCTGCGAGGCAATCGCATAGTCTGCCTCCAGCACCACGGCACCGGTTTCCGCCAGCGCCTTGGCAATCGGTCGCTCGGCTTCGCCACGGTCGCGATCCAGAAAGGCGCGGCCGCGCAGGTAAAGCACGATCGGCGCAGCCTTGCCGGCGCGGGTCCCGTCATAAAGGCGCATGGGTACAGGCGGCGTCACCGACCTGTCGAAAACGATGTTTTCCCATTGCGCAGTCATGATTGCCTCGAGCCGCAAAACCAGGAATGCGGATTGGGTTGCCGAAAATTCTGTGTCTGATATTATTATCCCATTCAAACCGCACAAGCATGCGTTTTGCGGCATCACTATTCCGATTTCATGGATAATGCTGCGACGCACTCGGAGGAATGCTCATGGATCAGCTATCGGCAATGCGCGTTTTCGTCCGGGTCGTCGAAACCGGCAATTTTACCAGAGCCGCCACCGCACTCGACATGCCGAAAACGACGGTGACCAATATGGTCCAGTCGCTGGAGGCGCATCTGCGCACCACGCTTCTCAATCGTACCACCCGGCGCGTCATGGTGACAACTGACGGCGCACTCTATTACGAACGTGCCATCCAGATCCTGTCTGAAATCGACGAACTCGACGGCTCGATGTCGAATTCGCAGGCTCAGCCTTCCGGTCGGTTGCGCGTCGAAATGGCCGGAGCCTTCGCGGATCTGATCGTCATTCCCAACCTGTGCGATTTCTACAAACGTTATCCGCAGATCCAGCTGGATATCGGTGTCGGAGACCGGCTTGTCGATTATATCGCAGAAAACGTCGACTGCGCATTGCGCGGCGGCACGCCGACCGACCAGTCGCTGATCGCCCGCAAGGTCGGCGAGCTCAAGCTGCGCACCTTCGCCGCGCCCTTCTATCTTGAAAATTTCGGCGAGCCGACGCATCCGCACGAGTTGGAAGCCAAGCATTTTTCCGTGGGGTATCTCAATGCGACGCTCGGCCGGGTGATGAGCATGGAATTCTGCCGTGGCGACGAGACCATCGAGATCAATCCGCGTTATATCATTTCGGTCAACGATGCCCGATCCTATCTCAACGCGATAATTTCCGGGATCGGCGTCGGCCAGTCGCTTGGCTTTATGGTGAATGATGCTGTCGAGCGTGGCGAACTGGTCGAGATCATGACCGACTGGGATTGCGAGACCCTGCCGCTCTACATCGTCTATCCGCAGACACGCCACCTCAGCAACAAGGTGCGGGTGTTCGTCGATTGGCTGGCCAAGCTGGTACAGGGTCTGAAGGATGGCGATCAGGCACTGCCGCCGATGCGAAAGGCCGGCTAAAGCGGTTCGGGTACATTTGGCGAAGTGAGTAGATGCATGACATACGCTGTCGAAAAAACAGGCCTCGATGTCCCGCGCGATTGGGTCATTGCCGCGACGGTCAGTGCCGCGCGTGCCGCCTTTTCCGGCCTCCAAGCACTGAGCGATGTGGAAATTGCTCAAGGTGCCCGGTTCCTGCGATCCGAGGATGGTGAGCGTTACCGCGCGGCGCATCTTCTGAAGCGTCATCTGCTTGGGGCGACAACCGGAGAACGGCCGCAAGAATTGCAGTTCGATCGCGAGGTTAACGGCAAGCCGGTGCTGCGAGGCATCACGCCGCTTGATTTCAACCTGTCGCATAGTGATGACTGGGTGATTGCCGGTGTCTCGTTGACCGGCCGTATCGGTGTCGATGTCGAAGCAGAACGGCCCGAACCTTTCTGGCGAGAGATTGCCGGATCATTCCTGACGCCGGCCGAGCTGGTCGCTGCGCGCGACAGTGATTTTCTGAAATTCTGGACGGCGAAGGAAGCTGGGTTGAAGGCGCATGGCGCAGGTTTTGCCATCATGCCGAATGGCGTCACCGTTGCCGAAGACGGAGATGGCTTTGCGATGCAGGTGGAGAGCATGGTCTTGCGCTGCTCGTGGCAGGGGTTGGACGAGACGCATATGCTGGCTGTGGCAACGACAGGCGACATGCCGGAAATCGCCATCTGCCGGAATGCCGCAGAACTGACGGCGGCATTGGAGCGTATCAGCGTTCCCGTTTCGGCAGCGGCTTCAGGCTGACAAACCTCCTGCAGGCAGGAAAGGCCTGTCGGGCGTCAATGCCCGGCCATGCCGCCTCACGCCAGCTTGGCCACGGCATCTTTCAAGCCGACGCCGCTGACGCGGGTTCTGATGGCGGATTCGACCAGATCGGTGATCGCCTGCGCCGCAATCTCGCAGGACAGGCCGCCATCGCGGATGTTGGAGATGCAATTGCGCTTTGAATCCGGCGTGCCGATCAGCGGGTCATAGGTGATATAGGCGCCAAGACTGTCGGCGGCGGAGAGACCGGGGCGCTCGCCAATCAGCACGATCGTCAATCTTGCACCAAGCGCCTCGCCGATCGGATCGCCAAGCGCCACCCGTCCCTGTTCCGCAAGAACGATCGGCGCAAGAGCAAGGCCCAGCGCGCGAAGGCGGGCCGCCAGAGGCTCGATCAGCGCTACCGCATTCGTCTCGACGGCGCTGGAAGACAGGCCGTCCGCCACCACAATGGCGATGTCCGCGGTCGTTTCGCCGCGCAGTGTTTCAAGGCTGTTGCGCGAAGCCTCCGACAACTGGCGTCCAAGATCGGGCCTGCGCACATAGATGCTGCGATCGGTGGCGCAGCTTTCCACCGAAACGGAGGGCAGGCCGAGTTCCTGCAGCCGCTGCGCAAGATTTTCGCGATCGACCAGCGACCACACGGCTTCGCGGGCGCGGGCATGATCGAGCAGAAAGGACTGCGTGGCGCGGGTCGGCAGGCCGGCACCGAAGCGGCCGAGCGCCACGCGGGCATCGGTCATCTCCTTCAGATCGATCGGTGGTGCGATTTCCACCTCATCGGCCGGCGTCATGATGGCAGCGGTCTTGGACATGTCAGGCTCCGATGAGATTGGAATTCTGCAGATAGCCGGTCAGGGCCGGTGGTGCGCCCACCAGCGTGCCATGGGCATTGGTGAGGCCGACATTCATCAGCCATTGTTCGAATTCCGGTGCCGGCGGACGGCTCAGCGTTTCGCGACAATACACGGCGTCATGGTGCGACAGCGATTGATAGTTCAGCATGATGTCGTCGGCGCCAGGAACGGTGATGACGAAATTGACATTGGCGGCGCAGAGAAGCGTCAGCAGCGCGTCCATGTCTTCCTGATCGGCATCGGCATGGTTGGTGTAGCAGACGTCGACGCCCATAGGCAGGCCGAGAAGCTTGCCGCAGAAATGGTCTTCCAGTCCGGCGCGGATGATCTGCTTGCCGTTGAAGAGATATTCAGGGCCGATGAACCCGACCACGGTGTTGACCAGCAGCGGTGAGAATTCGCGGGCAACGGCATAGGCGCGCACTTCCATCGTCTGCTGGTCGACACCGAAATGTGCATCGGCGGAAAGCGCCGCACCCTGACCGGTTTCGAAATACATCACATTGGCGCCGGGCATGCCGCGCTTCAGTGAGCGGCCCGCATCATAGGCTTCGCGCAGCAGCGCGAGATCGACACCAAAACCGGAATTGGCCTTTTGCGATCCCGCCACCGATTGAAAGACGAGATCGACCGGCGCGCCCGCCTCGATCGCCTTGATTGCCGTCGTTACGTGGCCGAGGCAGCAGGTCTGGGTGGGAATGGCCAACCGCTCGCGCAACTCATCGAGAAGCGAGACGATGCGGATATAATCCTCGGTGCTGTCGGTTGCCGGGTTCACCCCGATCACCGCGTCACCCGATCCCATCAGCAAGCCGTCGATGGCGGAGGCTGCGATGCCGCGGCTGTCGTCGGTCGGGTGGTTGGGCTGGTTGCGGGTGGAAAGACGTCCGGTAATGCCGATCGTGTTGCGGAAGCGGGTGACCACTTCGCGCTTGGCGGCAACCGAAATCAGGTCCTGCAGCCGCATGATTTTTGATACAGCCGCCACCATTTCCGGCGTGAGACCATATGTGACCGCCTCCAACTGACGCTGACCGGTTTCGGGCCTGAGCAGCCATTCGCGAAAATCGCCCACCGTCATCGAGGAAATGGGGGCAAAAGCGCGGGCATCGTGCTGGTCGGCGATCAGTTGAGAAACCTCGTCGGTTTCGCAGGGGATCAGCTCTTCCGACAGAAACGTTTTCAGCGGCAGGTCGGCCAGCGCCATCTGCGCCGCCAGCCGTTCCACCGGCCCATCGGCGGCGATGCCGGCCAGCTGATCGCCCGATTTTTCCGGCGTCGCCTTGGCCATCAGCTGCTTGAGGTCATCAAAGCGGAAGACGGTATTTTCGATCGTGGTGCGATAGGACATGAGCTGCTTACTGGTTCAGGAATGCCAAGGCTTCGTCATGAAGCTTGGGTGTGGCGCTGGCCAGCACCCGGCCTTCCGAGTGGATCGAAAGCGGTTTTCCCTCCCAATCGGTAATGCAGCCTCCTGAACCCTGCACCACCGGCACCAATGCCATGTAATCGTACGGCTGCAGCCCGGTTTCAAGCACCAAGTCGCAATGACCGGATGCCAGCAGGCCATAAATATAACAATCGCCACCGAAACGTCGCAGTTTTGCCCCCCGCGACAGTGTTTCGAATTTTTGTGCCTCGTCGTCTGCAAACATGTCGGGTGAGGTCGTGTAGAAACGCGCCTCTGGAATGCTCTGGCATTCGCTGGTGCGCGC
The DNA here is from genome assembly GCF_004343585.1 of Neorhizobium sp. JUb45. Classification (GTDB taxonomy): domain Bacteria; phylum Pseudomonadota; class Alphaproteobacteria; order Rhizobiales; family Rhizobiaceae; genus Neorhizobium. Next base: position 721,924 of record NZ_SLYW01000003.1, read on the forward strand.
CGGCTTGCCCGCAAACACGGTTCCATCAGGTCCGCCCTGCCAGCGCTCGCCGGTGGCCGGCATGTCGATCATGCCGCAGAACGGCTTTTCCTCGAATGTCAGCGAGATCAGCGTGCCGAACAGCGGAAAGCCGGTGATGAAACTTTTCGTGCCGTCGATCGGATCGAGCACCCAGGTAAATGCATTGCCGGGCTTGATGCCCATTTCCTCGCCATAGATACCGTGTTCGGGAAAGCGTGCCTCAATCATATCCCGCAGATGTTTTTCGATCGTGCGATCGGCGATCGTCACCGGGCTTTCGTCGAGTTTCGAAATGATGTCGAGCGGCGTGCGAAAATAGGAAAGCGCCAACGGTCTTGCCGCATCGGCAAGCTCGGCTGCGAAGGCCAGATAGGTTTTCGCATCAGTCGCGGTGAGGTCTGACAGAGGCATTACAGGGCTTTCAAAAAGAGCGGCCAGCGCGGATCGTGAATGATCGAGCGTGCCCGCATGTGTTTCCAGATGCCGTATTTGTAGAAATCGAAATCGAGCGTGGAGATGCGGTTCTGCACCATCGCCCAGGTGCTCCACTTGATATCGGCCAGCGCCTTGTGGACGATGAAGCGGGCATGCTGGCCCTTGTCGTAGCGGCCGAAATATTCCTCGATGATCTCACAGTCGATATCCTCGCTGAAGAACATCTCGCCGCTCCAGATCGCGAGATCGTACAGCCGCTCGTTGTTGGAGGCATATTCGAAATCGATCAGCTTGATCGACTTGTCGTTGCCGACGAGAAAATTGCCGGGCATCGGGTCGTTGAAACAGGGCACGAGATCGAGGCCGGCGGCTTCCAGCGCTGCGCGGGCCTGTTTGTAGGAGCGGTAGAGCCAGTCATGATCGAGCGGCCAGTGTCCGCCGAGTTCGCGCACCTGCGCGTAATGCTCCTCGATCATGTCGAACACGGTTTTCGTCAGCGGCAGAGCAGGGGCCTCGTGAAACCGGCGATAGACCCGCACGGCCTCGGCGCGGATATGCGGGTCGGCAAAATCGCGATGGGTGGAGGGGCGCCGGCCATCGATGAATTCGGCGATCTCGATATCCATGTGGTCGAGATAATCGAAGGTTTTCGGCCCGACTCCGATCGTTTCCGCCTGTTTGCTGGCGGCGGCCGCTGCCTTGCGGTCGATGAACATTTCCGTGCCGCGGCCGGGGATTTTCAGGAAATAGCCGAGCGCGTCGCCCTCGACCTCGATGCGAAAATTGGTGTTGCTGATGCCGCCGGTGACAGGGCGATATCTCAGACGGCGTCCCTTCCAGGCTTGCACCTGAACGATGGCCGTCTCGACCGCCCGTTCGGCGTCGGACTTTGCCATTCCCAGTTCGTTCATGTCGTCGTTCCCATTTTTTGTTTTTGTGGGTCGTTTCAGAGATTGCGCAGCCGCCCTTCGAAATCGGGATGGCCGAGTGCCATGCGGCAGCGCAGGAAACGCCAGCCGGCATATTTCAGGAATTCTATGCCGCGCGGCGGCGAACGCATTTCGAGGATCAGGCTGCGCAAGGCCCAGTAGAAATCGTCGGCTGCGGCATAGATGCGGCAGCGGTTGAAGGCCTTTTCGCTGAAGGCACCGTCGTGGATTTCCAGAAGCGGCTTCATGGCGGTCTCGAACTGGTAGAGTTCGTTCATCTGCACGCCGAGCTGATAATAGGGGTCCATATCGCCGGCCATGTCGAAATCGACCAGTTGAAGCGCGCCGTCCGGTCCCAGCATGATATTGGAGGAATGCGGATCGCCATGCGCCGGGCGAATATCGACGCCTGCCGCCTGGATCGCCTCACGCATCGGCTTCATCCATGAGAGCATCCAGTCCGCATCGCCGGGCAGCGGGACCGGGCCGGTGGAAACGATGTGCCAGAGCAGGTCGATACCATCGAAGACGGACCAGCGCCGTCCGAACAGCTCACCGCCGGCAATGGTCTTCTGCATTTCGACAAGTTGCGCCGCTCGGTCGGGATGCATCAGGTCGTCTATCTTGGCCGAGCGCCAGTTTTCATCGAGACGGGCAAACAGGATGCTTTGCGTCTCATTGTCGTAATCGACGGGCTCGGGCGAAAAACCCAGCTGGTGAAGGCGATCCGCCGCCGCAAAGGCAATGTCGTCATCCACGAGTTCCTTCACCTCGTCTATCCCGAAGCGCAGGAAATAGGCGGGCGCCGCGCCATCCACGGCAACCTCGAAGGAGCAGGATTCCACCGCCTGGTAGGATGGAGAGGCAACGGCCGGCATGGCCGGCCGGTAGGTGACGCTGCCGTTTTCGAGGACGGAAAAGGCGCGCAGCGCCTGTTCCGCCCGGATTTCGAAAACATTGCTGGGAGTGCCCGGTGTCTTCATTCAGCCGCCTCTTTTATCTGCGCGACATTCACGCCCTCGCAGGCCATCCTGTAGAGCATGTCGGCAACGATCTGGGTTCCGAGGGCATGGTCCTCGGGACTGGTGAATTCGGTGGGGTGATGGATGACGCCGTCCCGGCTGTGCACGGCCAGCACGACAGACGGGCAGACGTCGTTGACGGCAACCGCATCATGGCCGCCGATCGTATCGAGATGTCGGGCGCTCTCGCCATGGCTCGCCGCTGCCTCTTCGGCCATGGCGATCAGATCGGCGGAAAAGCGGCCGGCCCGACGGCGGTCGATGGATCGCACTTCGTAGGAGACTTCTGCTTTCGCGGCAGCTTCCTCGATTTTGACCTTCATCTTGCGTTCGGCCTCGGCCAACACCTCCGGCGAGCCTGAACGCAATTCGATGAAAAGAACGGCTTCGGAAGGGACGGTGTTGGGTGAGTTCGGAAATACTTCCAGACGACCGACGGACGTATGCAGGTCCAGCCCATGTTCGCCGGCCATCTGCTTCAGGTCGGCGATCAGATAGGCAGCGCCCAGAACCGCATCCTTGCGCTGCGCCATCGGGGTGGCGCCGGTATGGGCCTGCCGCCCGAGGAAGGCGAGGCGGTATTTGGTGGCGCCCCAGTGGCGGGTAAAGATGCCGAACCGTTCGCCGACGCTGGAAAGCGTGCTGTCGCCCTCGATATGCAATTCGATCAAGGCATCGGGGATTTCCACCTTGTCCGTGCCGGCATAACCGATCGCTTCGAGCGACTGCCGCACGGTGATGCCATCGCCATCGGCGCGGTCAAGCGCCCAGTCCAGTTTCGCCGCACCGGTGAAGACGCTGCTGCCGAGCAGGCTCGGCTGGAAACGCGCGCCTTCCTCGTTGGTCCAGTTGACCACCTGGAAATTGCAGGCGGAAAGCCGGCCCTCCGCCTTCAAGCGTTCGGTCACGGCAAGGATCGCCTCGCAGGCGGAAATCACGCCAAGCGCGCCATCGAAGCGGCCGCCATTCGGCTGGCTGTCGATATGGGAGCCGACCATCACCACCGGCGCGTTGGCGCCGGCCAGCGTCATCTTGCCGAACTGGTTGCCGATCGCATCGACCTGCTGCACGAAACCGTTCTGCGCAAACCATTGGCCCAGCCAGTCGCGGGCCTCGCCATCGACCTTGGAGAGTGTCAGGCGGGTCATCGAACCGTCCGGCCCGCCGCCGAAGGTGGAGACGGTCTCCATCATCGTCTGCAGACGGTCGGTATTGATCGGGGCATTGGGGGATAAGGCGTCAGGCATGGATGACTTCCACATTCGATTGAGAAAACTGGTCTGAGAATTCGCGGCCGATGACGCCGCTGGTGATCACGGCATCGATCTCGTTGAGACCGAGCGTGTGAATGGAGCCGAGACGGCCGAATTTCGAACTGTCGGCGACGATCACCGACTTTTTGGCCTGCGTGCGGGCGATGCGGCGCAGCACCGCTTCGTCCTCGCCGAAATCCATGAAACCGCGCTCGATATGGATGGCGCTGATGGCGATGATGGCGAGGTCGAAAAAATGCTCCTTCAGCGCCGCAACCGTTTCATGGCCGTAGGTGGCCTGATAATCGGAGCGCATGCGGCCGCCGAGAACCCGCACGCTGGTTTCCGGCGCCGTGAAGAAATGCGATGCAACGGCAATCGAATTGCTGACGACGGTGAGGTCCTTGCGGTTTTCCAGATGCCTCAGGCAGGCAATCGTGGTCGTGCCGGTGTCGATGAAGATCTTCATCCCATCCTTGACCAGCGATGCCGCGGCCTCGCCGATGCGAGCCTTTTCCCTGGCGCCTACCCTCAAACGTTCGGCGAATGGCTGGTCGCTCTCGTGCTGATCGACCACGGCGCCACCATAGACACGCCGTGCATAACCGCGCGTCTCCAGTTCCTTCAGGTCGCGCCGGATCGATTCCTGGCTGACCTGCAACTGGTCCGCCAGTTCCTTCACATTGACCCGCTGCTGCTGCTTCAGCATGTCGAGGATCAGCTTGAGGCGGTGTTCGGTAAAACTCATCGGTGTTTCCTGCTTTTTTATAGCAAGGCCGGCAGTCCCAAGACGGCCGACCTCGCGCCTTTAATGCGCCACTGCCTGCCTGCCGCCGGCGATGGTCGTCAGCACCGGCGTCACCAGATGACAGGCGGCAAAATCCTGATTGCCGCGCACCGTCAGGCTTGGGTGGATGCTCGAACATTTGTCCATGGCACGCGGACAACGCGACTTGAAGCTGCAACCGGGCGGGATATCGATCGGGCTTGGCGGCTCGCCTTCCAGCAGGCAGTCTTCCGGCTGGTAACGGCGTGTCTCCAGCGTCGGCATGGCGCTCAGAAGCGCCATCGTATAGGGGTGACCCGGATCGAAGAACAGGCGCTCGTTTTCCGCCAGTTCGAACACCTCGCCGAGATACATCACCGCCACGCGGTTGCAGACCTTCCGCACCATCGCGAGATCGTGGGAGATGAAGATGTAGGTGAGGTCGTATTCTTTCTGCAGCTTCTGGAACAGGTCGAGCAGCTTGAACTGTTCGGTCTGGTCTAGCGCCGACAGCGTCTCGTCCATGATGAGGATTTCCGGTTCCAGCACCAGCGCCCGCGCCACGTTGATGCGTTGTCGCTGACCGGCACTGAGCCCATGCGGCAGTTCCTCGTAAAGCTCGGCGGCAAGGCCCACTTCATCCATGACTTTCAGAACCCGCTCGCGGATCTTGCCGCTGTCCTTCCAGCCATGCGTGCGCAAAGGTCCTTCCAGCATCTTGCCGATGGCGGTGCGCGGTGGCAGCGAACCGAAGGGGTCCTGCAGCACCATCTGCAGTTTCTTGCGGAATGCCAGAAGATTGCCGCCGGAAAGACGTGAAATGTCGTCTTCCCCGCACAGGACCTGTCCCGAGCTTGGCAGTTCCAGCCGGCTCAGCAGGCGCATCAGTGTGGACTTGCCGCAACCGGATTCGCCGACAATGGCAAAGCTGTCGCCGCGATGCACGTCGAAGGTGACGTTGCGCACGGCGCGGACCTGATTGAAGCCGCCGAAACCGGTCTTCTTCTTGACCTTGTAGATCTGCGAGGCGTCGCGCAGGCTGAGCACCACGTCGCGCTTCTCGTTGAGACGCGGCATCTCGGTCTTTTCCATCCAGATTTTTGGGGTCTGGGCAACGAGATCCCGCGTATAGGCGTAAGCGGGAGAGGCGATCAGCTGCTCGGTTTCCTGTTCCTCGACGATGCGGCCCTGTTCCATCACCAGAATGCGGCTGCAGGCTTCCCGGGCGACGGGCAGCGAGGAGGAAACGAACAGCACGGCGGTGTCGAATTGTTGCGTCAGCTCCTTCATCAGCCGGATGACCTGGGCAGCGACGGTAACGTCGAGCGGCTGGGTGACATTGTCGGCGATCAGCAGGGCTGGGTTGGTCACCAGCGCATCGACGATCAACGCACGCTGCATCATGCCGCCGGAAAACTGTGACGGGTAATCGTGGAAGCGGCTGCGGGCAGACGGAATGCGCACGGCTTCCAGCAGTTCGATCGTGCGTTTTTCCGCCTCCTGACGCGCGGTGCCCGGCACGACGGCGCGCAGTTTTTCGACGATCTGGGCACCGACCGGCAGTGTCGGGTCGAGCGCGCCCATCGGGTTGGCGCCGACATAGGCCACACGGCGGCGCAATGTGCGCATGTCGCCTTCGCCGAGCTGGTAAATGTCTTTGCCTTCGAACAGCACGGAACCGGAGCGCAGATGCAGCGGTGCATCCAGCCAGTTGACAACCGTTTTGGACAGCACCGTCTTGCCGGCACCACTGGCCCCGACCACGCCGACGATTTCGCGCGGTGCAAGCTGGAAGGACAGGTTGTCGAGCACGACCTTGGCGTTATCGGAACGGCCGGCGGTGACGCTGACATTCTTCAGTTCGAGAAGCGGCTGGTTCATCATTCGGACCCTCCGTGAATGGTGTTGCGGGCACGTTCGAGCGAGGCGCCGATGAGGTTGATGCTGGTGAGGGTCAGGCCGAGAAAAATGCCGGGCATGGTGGCGATCCACCAGGCATTCAGCAGGTATTTGCGACCATCGGCGATGATGTTGCCGAAGGTCGGCGTCGGCGGCTGCACGCCGAGACCGAGGAAGCCGAGAGTGGATTCGAAGATCATCATGCGGGCCACATCGAGCACCGAGGTAAAGATCACCGGCGGCAGCAGCAGCGGCAGAAGCAGGCCGACGATGATGCGGATATCGGTCGAGCCGCCGAGCTTTGCGGCCCGCACATATTCGCGCTGCCGCTCGGTCATCACGATGCTGCGCATGATACGGGCATAGACCGGCCAGCTGGACATGCCGAGCACCAGCACGATGGCGGGAATGGTGGGGCGCGACACGCCGAGGACGGCGATGGCCAGAATGATCATCGGGATCGACAGCTGCGCATCGGTAAGGCGCATGATCAGCGTGTCGGTGCGGCCACCGAAATAGCCGGCAATGGTGCCGAGCGCGCAGCCGATGACGAGCGTGACGGCGACGGAGGCAATGCCGATCAGGAAGGAATAACGCAGCCCGACGAGCGAGCGGACCAGCATGTCGCGGCCGATCTGGTCGGTGCCGAGCGGATGCGCAAAACTCCAGTTGTCGCCGGCAAAAAGCGGCGGCAGCAGGCGTGCGCGCACATCCATCTTGGTCGGATCGATACCGCTGATCTCCGGATAGAGTGCGGCGGCAAGCACCAGCAGCATGAAGATGCCGAGGCCGATGCGGAAGCCGGGTGTGGCAGCGGCACGATCGAAAATGCGGCGCGGAATGGAGCGTGGCACCGTCTTTTTCGGCAGGGGCGTATCGAGTGCGGAAGTCATGGACATCAGTATTCGAGCCTCGGATCGATGGTGGTTGCGGCGAGATCGACGATGATGTTGATCAGGACGAAAATGGCGCTGGTGACGATGGCGATGCCCTGGATCAGCGGGAAATCGCGCTGCAGGACAGCGTTGATGGTCAGAAGACCGAGGCCGGGGTAGTCAAAAATGTATTCGACGATGATGACGCCGCCGAGCAGGCTGGAGAACTGCACGCCGAGCAGGTTGAGAAGCGGCACGGAGGCATTGCGCAGCGCGTGGTTGGCAATGATCCGCTGGCGGCTGAGACCACGCACGCGGCCGACCGAGACGTAGGATTCCATCATCTGCCCGGACACGGAGCTGACCAGCGTGCGGATCAGCACCGGCGACAGTTCGACGGCGAGCACAATCGCCGGCAGGATCGTATAGGCAAAGCCCTTGTAGCCGATCGCCGGCAGCCAGCCGAGCTTGACGGAAAACAATAGCGCCAGAACGATGCCGAGCCAGAAATTCGGCAGTGAAATGAAGATCGACGATATGTAGAAGGCGAGCTTGTCCGGCCATCTGCCGATCGCAAGGCCCCCGGCAATGCCGACGATTGCGGAAAAGATCAGCGCGATTACCAGAGTCACGGCAGCAAGCTGCAATGTCATAGGCAGGGCTTCGAAAATCAGGTCGAAGACTTTTGCGCGTTCGCCGCGTGTGCTGTCGTTGAAGCTTGAGCCGCCGGTGGCCGCGCCATTGGCGGGCCGCACGAACGACTGGCCGAGATCGCCCTGCACGACGCCGCCCATGTAACGGCCGAACTGCACCAGGATCGGGTCGCGCAGGCCCATGTCGGTGGCGATCTTCTCGATCAGCGCCTCGGGCGCCATGCCGCCCGCCATCAGGCGAACCGGATCACCGGGCACGACACGCAGCAGCGTGAAGATCAGCAGCGATACCAAGAAGATGATGACGACACCCTGCATCAGGCGCCGCATCAGGAAATTGACGGCAAACATCGCACATACTCCGCTTCGAAACGTCGGTAGAAGATCCGCGCGCCGCCCGGTTGGGGTGAGGCGGCGCGCGGGTGATCACGTCAGGCAGCGGCCTTCGAGGCATCCATCGACCCATCGGGGAAGATGTACATGCCCTCGAAATCCTTCTGCATGGCGTGGATCATCACCGAAGTGAACAGCGAAAGGGCCGGCATCTTGGAGGCGATGAGCGGCATGGTTTCGGTCTGCAGGATCTTCTGGCGCTCCTCCAGCGTCGGTGCGCTGCGCTCCTTGTCGAGGCTGGCGTCGATATCCTTGTCCTCGATGCCGCAGATGCGGTGCGAGGAGGAGTGGAAGTGGGTGCGCAGGATCAGGTCCGGTTCGGGAGACGCGGTCGACCAGCCGCAATCCACCATGTGGCCAGGGCCACCGCCGGGGCGGTGGTAAAGCCGCTCGTTCCAGGCTGCCGGCTCAAGCACGGTCAGGCTGACATTGAAACCCTGCTCATTGAGCATGGCGGTGATGATCTCGCCATATTCCTTGGTCTTCGGGTAGAAACCGACCGAGGTGATGTATTCCAGCGGCGGCAGGCCTTCACCCTTCGGAAAACCGGCCTCGGCGAGCAGCGCCTGGCATTTTTCCGGATCGTATTTCGGATAGTTTTCGAGATCGACGTAGCCGAACTTGACCGGCGAGACGAAGTTCGAAGACGCGTGTCCGGCCGAGCCGAGCACTTCGAGCAGCATGTCGCGGTCGATGGCGTGGCATGCGGCCATGCGCAGACGCTGGTCGTTGAAGGGTTCCTTCGAGCAGCGGAACCACAGATATTTGTTCTCGACCGAAACGACTTCGTTGACGAAGATCGCCGGATTGCCCTTCACGGTATCCACCTGTTCCGGCTCAAGGCGCTCGACGATCGAAGCCTGGCCGTTCATCAGCGACAGCATGCGGGTGGTGGAATCGCCGGTGAAGGTGAAGTTGATGGCGGGAATGGCCGGCTTGCCTTTGAAATAGCCGTCGAAGGCTTCCATCACCGTGTCATTGCCGCGCTGGGCGACGAACTTGAACGGACCTGTCCCGTTGAGGCGCTGCGATAGCGGGCCGCCGGGGCCGCCGGCAATGTCCTTTGCCGACATGATCGGCAGGAAGGAGGCAAGGAACATGAACAGGTGAGCGGGATAACCGCCCTTGGATGTGTCGACGATGACGGTGTAATCGTCCGGCGTCTCGATGGTCAGCGTTTCCGTCGGGCCGGGATACCACTGCGCCGGGCGATCTGCCTGGGCGCCGTATTCGAAGGTCGCCTTGACGTCCTCGGCCTTGAACGGCTTGCCATCATGGAAAACGATGCCTTCGCGCAGCTTGATCTGCAGGCGGTTCGGATCGAGCAGCTTGATGTCGGTGGCAAGCTCGTAAACGACCTCGCCCGGATTATCGAGCTTCATCGGCGTGCGGGTGAGGAAACCCATCACGAAACCTTCGATATTCTTCTGCGAAAGCGTCGTGTGGGCGGTCGGGTCCCAGTTGCCCGTGATGTTTTCTGCCGAAAGGAAGGTCATCGTCTTTCCGCTTTGGGCATAAGCGGAGGAGAAGAAGAAATCGGGATTGATCTGCATGTAGCCGGCGGTGGCAGCAGCGCCTGCGGCTCCCTGCAGGAAACGGCGGCGGTTGAGGTCTGAGCGCATTGTGTTCCCCTATTGCTTTTTTGAACCACAAAACCGTCAAAACGGTCAGAATGGTCAAATGCAAAGGGTGTGCCAAGTGCGGGATGACCGGCTTTGTCGGCCGGTCATCCCTCGAAAAATGTGGTTTCTGACTAATTTGTAGCCGAGTGAAAATCTTTTGGGCGCCGGAATGCCTTCAACCTGATGGCGTCAGCAGGTAGTGGCCGACACCCCAGACCTCGCCATTGTCGTGACCGAAAAGGCCAGCGGTCGCCAGAAAGAACAACCGCCAGCGACGCTGCCACAGCACGGCATCCTTGCCGTAGACCTGGCGGAAGATCGGACGGATGTGATCGATCTCCCGGTCGAAATTGGCAAGCCAGTCCATGGCGGTGCGCTGGTAATGAGTGCCGGACCAGCGCCATTCATCCTCGACCTGAAACAGGTCGCCGAACCGATGCGGCAGGTCGTGTGCCGGCATGATGCCGCCGGTGAAGAAATGATGGGCGATCCAGTCGGCCGGATCGTCGCGGTCGAAGCGGTAGGAGCGGGTCTTGTGGGTGAAGACGTGGAGGAACAGCTTGCCGTCCGGCTTCACCCAGCCGCGCACCCGCGCCAGAAGATCACGCCAGTTCGACATGTGCTCGAACATTTCCACGGAAACCACACGATCGTAGCGCTCTTCTGCGGAAAAATCGTTCATGTCGCAGGTGATCACGGTCAGGTTGGTGAGGCCGCGCTGCTGGGCAAGGCCGAGAATATAGGCGCGCTGCGAGGCGGAATTTGACACGGACGTGATGCGCGAATTCGGAAAGTGCTGGGCCAGATACAGCGACAACGAACCCCAGCCACAGCCAAGTTCGAGAATGTTCATGCCATCCTCGATCGCGGCATGTTGGACTGTCTCGGCCAGCGCGTGGGTTTCCGCTTCGCTCAGCGTGGTATCGGCAGCCGGATAAAGGCAGCAGGAATATTTGCGCTGCGGCCCCAACGCCAATGAAAAGAACTCGGCCGGCACTTCGTAATGCTGGCGGTTTGCCTCGTCGGTATGCGTGGCAATCGGAAAATGCCCCATCGTTCCGGCAAAGGCACGTTCAGCCGATGCCGGCGTGGCAGAGAGCCGCCGTTTCGTGCGGCCGCAGAGGAAGTCGATGCCCGCAAGGGTGACGCTGTCGGAAAGCGGCGCGCGCTCGGCGGCGTTGATGGCGAAGGCCAGCATGTTCAAGGGCGTGTCTCCTCACGGTGTTCATGATCGGGTTTGCGGGGGCCGGGAAAGAAGGCGTTGACGCGGGCCTGCAGGGCGCGGAATTTTTCGCCGCGCGAGCGCAGCATGTGTTGCTCAAGCGGCGGGATGCCGGAAACATGCACCAGCAACCAGTACATCATCAGCGGCGCCAGAGCCGCGAGCCAGCTCCAGGCTGATCCCTGCAGGGCGAACAGAAGCCAGCTGCACCAGAACAGCCATTCGAAAAAATAGTTCGGATGCCGAGAATAGCGCCAGAAACCGGTCTCGCAAACCTCGGTTTTGGCCTGTGGCGTCTTGCGGAAACGGGCGAGCTGAAAGTCGGACAGTGCTTCGCCACCAAGCGCGACGGCAGCGATGATCATCGCGACGATATCGAGGCCATTGGCAAAGGGCGCGTCGTTTGTTGCGGCGAGATAGACGCTAAGAACCAGCACGAATGCGGCCAGTGCCTGGATCTGCAAAAAAAGGAAAAGCCGCAATGCGGCGCTGTCACCCCATTCTTCCGCCAGCTTGGCATAACGCGGGTCTTCATCATCACCGCGCGTGCGTGCGCCGATATGGCTGCCAAGCCGCAGCGCCCAGGCGGATATGACGACCAGAACGACCATGCGCCGGTCAAAATTTCCGTTGGCGAACAGGGCGGCAATCACACCGCCGAGACCGACCGCAAAAGACCAGATCGTGTCGATCCAGCCGCTGCGTCCCGTCCACCGCTGTATGGCCCAGGCACCAGCCATGGCCAGCGACAGCCAGAGCGCGATCACGATCAGAAGAACACTATCCATTGAGCCGCCTGCATTCGGGTGCGCATTATTTGCGCCATCAAGGCAAGTACGCGGAACGGCTTGAATTGGTTTCGCGTTGTCGCACAAAAATCTGCATCAAGCCGACAAAAGACGGTTGCGTGAAACTTATTGCGACCGGACCTCGTCAGTCTTTCAAAGCAGCATGAGTAGCAGTGTAAGTCGGCGAGGATTCTATGAGAGTTGAAGGGCGCGCAACGGGCGGCGATCGATTGAACATAGCCGTGGTGGGAAGCGGCATTTCCGGCCTTTCTGCCGCGTGGCTGCTATCGCAGCATCACGATGTGACCGTTTTCGAGGCGGGCGACCGGATCGGCGGCCACAGTAACACCGTCGCTTTCGAAAGTGCCGGCGGCCCGGTCGCGGTCGATACCGGCTTCATCGTTTATAACGAAGTCACCTATCCCAACCTGACAGCGCTTTTCTCTCTGCTCGCTGTTCCGACAGTCGCCTCCAGCATGTCGTTTGCCGTATCGCTCAACGAAGGGGCGTTCGAATATTCCGGCGGCACCGGCCTTGGCCTGTTTGCGCAGCGTTCCAACATCGTCAGCCCGCGTTTCTGGTCGATGATGCGGGACCTTCTGCGTTTCTATCGCAATGCGCCGCGCGATATCGAAAACATGGGCGGCATTTCGCTCGACGATTACCTGAACCGCAATGGTTATGGTCGCGGTTTCCGCGAGGATCATCTTTATCCGATGGCGGCCGCCATCTGGTCCACGCCGGCGGTCAAGGTCGGCGAGTATCCGGCGGCAAGCTTTGTGCGGTTCTGCTGCAATCACGGACTGCTGGAGCTTTGGAACCGTCCCATCTGGCGCACGGTGAACGGCGGCAGCCGCGAATATGTCTCCCGCCTCACACGACATTTTGCCGACAGGATCAGGCTCTCGACGCCGGTCGTGCAAATCCGCCGTGGAGACCAACAGGTCGAAATCCGCGATGTACACGGTCAGTTGCACATGTTCGACGATGTGGTGATCGCCACCCATGCGGATCAGGCGCTGCGCATGCTGGCGGATGCCAGCGAGCGCGAGAAACGCATCCTCGGTGCTTTCCGTTATTCTCGCAATGAGGCCGTTCTGCACGGCGATACCAGCCTGATGCCAAAACGCCGCGCCGCATGGTCCAGCTGGAATTATGTCTCCGATACGCGCGTCAGAACCGGCGAAGACGTGCAGCAGCCGTCGATCACCTATTGGATGAACCGGCTGCAGCCGCTGGGTTCGGCACCGGCAACATTCGTGACGCTCAACCCAAGCCAGCAGCCGCGCGAGGAAACGGTGATTCGCCGCGAGGTCTATGAACATCCGATCTTCGACCTTGAGACGGACCGGGCACAGCAGGAAATCTGGTCTCTGCAGGGCGTGCGCAACACATGGTTCTGCGGCGCGCATTTCGGCTCCGGTTTCCACGAGGATGGATTGCAGGCGGGTCTCGCGGTGGCCGAAGATCTGGGCGGTGTTGGCCGTCCGTGGCAGGTGGAGCAGGAAAGCGCGCGTATCGTCCGCAAGCCGGTGACCAGGCCTCTGCGCCAGCGTCTGTCCGAGGTGCCGGCATGAGCGCCGGATTAAAATCCGCACTGTTTCCCGGCCACGTCACCCATGCGCGACTGAAGCCGAAGGAGCACAGGCTCGCCTATCGCATCTATTCGCTGCTGATCGATCTCGATGAACTCGATGTTCTCGACCAGAGGCTGAAGGTGTTTTCGGTCGACCGGTTCAATCTGTTTTCCTTCTATCGCAAGGATCGGGGTGATCGTTCCGGTTCGGATCTGAGGGCGCAGGTGGAAGAGGCGATGAACGCCGCCGGGTTGCAGCCGGATGGCGGGCCGATCCGGCTCCTGACCATGCCGCGTCTGCTGGGCTGGGCTTTCAATCCGCTCAGCGTCTTCTTCTGCTACGGCAATGATGGTGCCTTGCGGGCAATCCTCTGGGAAGTCGACAACACGTTCGGCGAACGCCATGGCTACATGATCCCCGTCGCGGAGGGCGCCGGCAACGAGATCGTCCAGCATTGCGACAAGGCGTTTTATGTCTCGCCCTTCATGGACATGGACCTTCGCTACACATTTCGCGTTTCGCCGCCCACCGACAAGCTTTCCATCCGCATCGAAACACGGGACGACAAGGGGCTGGTGCTGACGGCCCGGCATCTTGCCAAGCGAACGGAACTGACCGACGGCGCGCTGTTGAAAGCCTTCTTCGCCATCCCCTTCCTGACGCTGCGTGTTGTCGGCGGCATCCATTGGGAAGCGCTGAAAATCTGGGTGAAGGGCGTGGGTTTGCGCGTTCGTCCCAAGCCGCCTGAAATGCCCGTTTCCCATATCCACGCCATTGCCTCCAGTCACAACGCATCTGCTAAAAAGGTCGATCTGAATGAGCCAGTCTGACGATTTCTCCGAGGTGATGTTTTCCGCACCGTCAGAAACCGCAAAGCTGGGCTTTGGCGGACGTGTCGCAGAAAAACTGATCCGCAATTTGCGCCATGGCCATCTGAAAGTGGTGTTGCCCTCCGGCACCGTGGTGGAGAAGATCGGCCCGGAGCCGGGGCCCGAGGCAACCATCGTCATGCGGCGCTGGCGGGCACTCCGCCGGGTCGTTGCTGCCGGTGATATCGGTTTTGCGGAAGGATTTATCGAAGGTGACTGGACGACGCCGGATCTGACGGCGCTGATCCGGCTGGCCGCCCGCAATGACGAGGCGCTGGCACCGGCGATCGACGGCAATGTCGCGCTGCGGCTCGTCAACCGCATCCGGCATATGCTGAATGCCAATACCAAACGCGGAAGCCGGCGCAATATCGAAGCGCATTACGATCTCGGCAACGATTTCTACAAGGAATGGCTCGACGGCTCGATGCTCTATTCCTCCGGCATATTCGACGATGACACGGCAACGCTGGAAGCCTCCCAGCGCAAAAAACTCGATCGCATTCGCGAAAAGCTCGATCTTGAGGGCGGCGAAAGCGTGCTGGAAATCGGCTGCGGCTGGGGTGCGCTCGCCCTCGATCTGGCAGCCCAAGCTGATGCGAATGTCGTCGGCCTGACACTGTCGCCGTCACAGCTGGGCTGGGCGCAAAATGTCGTTGCGGCGAACGGCAAATCGCAACAGGTCGACCTGCGTTTGCAGGATTACCGCGATGTTCAGGGCCAGTTCGACCGTATCGTGTCGATCGAAATGTTCGAGGCGGTGGGAGAAGCCTACTGGCCGGGTTATTTCGAGACCCTGAAACGCTGCATGAAGGCCGATGGCCGCGCGGTCCTACAGATCATTTCCATCGAGCAGGCGCGTTATGAAGCCTATCGCGGCAAGGCCGATTTCATCCAGAAATACGTCTTTCCGGGCGGTTTCCTGCCGTCCGACAAAGCGCTCGAGGCGGCAGTTGCGGCTGCCGGCCTGAAACTTCGCGAGGTCGAGCATTTTGGCAAATCCTATGCCCGCACGCTTCTTGAGTGGCGCATCCGCTTTCAGGCGCGTTGGCCGGCAATTGCCAGCCAGGGGTTTGACGAGCGCTTCCGCCGCCTCTGGCACTACTACCTCTGCTACTGCGAGGCCGGTTTCGAGGAAGGAAGCATCAATGTCGGGCTTTATACGATCGAGCACGCCTGAAGGCAGATCACCGGGGAGATCCGAAATGAAATCCAACCTCATCCTGTCCGGGCTGATTTTTCTCGGTTTTGCCGGCGCCTCCCAAGCGGCGGATGTTGATGGTGAATGGGCAAGGGGTGACGGCAATGCGCGGGTGATCGTGGCGCCCTGCGGATCGGACATTTGCGCCGTCAACACCTGGATCAAACCCGGTACGCCTAAGGAAAAGAAGGGCGACAAGCTCGTCATGTCCGTCAAGCCGAGTGGCGATGGTATCTATTCCGGCACTGCTTTCGATCCGCAACGGGACATGACCTACAAGATCACGGTGACGGTGAATGGCGACAAGATGACCACGAAAGGCTGCATCGTCGCCGGCCTTCTGTGCAAGGGCGTCGACTGGTCGAGGATCAACTGACCGGGCGGCTTCCGGTCAAAAGGAGTATTTCATGAAAACCTATGCCACCGCCTATGCCGTCACGCTGATCGTTTTTGTCGTGGTCGATTTTATCTGGCTCAGCGTCATGGCCGATCGCCTCTACCGGCCGGTCATGGGCGACATGCTGGCGCCGAAATTCCGGCTGGCACCGGCGATCGTGTTCTACATTATCTTCATTGCCGGCATGACTTTTCTGGCGGTGCGTCCGGGGATTCTGGCCCAATCTGTCTGGGTCGGCCTCATCCACGGTGCAGTTCTGGGCTTTACCGCTTACGCCACCTACGATCTGACCAGCCAGGCCGTGCTGAAAAACTGGTCTACGGCTCTGACGGTGGCCGACCTGATCTGGGGCACGTTCGTTTCTGCCATCGCAGCGGGTGCGGGAACATGGGCCGCGCTGTTCGTGAAAGCGAGATCGGGGGGCTGAAACGTCGACTGAAAGGCGCAGGCGTCAGAGGCTGATGGTGATGCCGCCATCGACATAGAGCGTGTGCCCGTTGACGAATGACGAGCCCTTACCGGACAGAAACACGGCGGCGCCGACCAGTTCATCGACATTGCCCCAGCGGGCAGCCGGCGTGCGCTTTTCCAGCCAGGCGGAAAATTCCGGATTGTCGACCAGCGCCTGATTGAGCGGCGTCTTGAAGTAGCCGGGAGCAATGGCATTGACCTGCAGGCCGTGTTTGGCCCAATCGGTGGACATGCCCCTGGTGAGATTTTTGACCGCACCTTTCGTGGCCGTGTAGGGCGCGATGCCGGGCCGCGCCAGTTCGCTCTGCACCGAGGCGATGTTGATGATCTTGCCGTGACCGCGGGCGATCATGTGGCGGGCCACCGCCTGGCCGACGTAAAACACGCTGGAAATATTGGTGGTCAGAAGCTGTTGCCACTTGTCGATCGGAAAATCCTCCAGCGGCGCGCGATGCTGCATGCCGGCATTGTTGATGAGGATGTCGATTGCGCCGATCTCGGCTTCGATGCGCGTGATGCCCGCCGCGACCGAGGCGGGATCGGTGGCGTCGAAGGCGACGGCTCGGGCGTTAAAACCGTCATCGGCCAACTGTCTGACCGCGGCATCGAGCTTGGTTTCGTCGCGGCCGTTGAGAATGACGCTGGCGCCATGTTCGGCAAGCCCACGCGCCAGCGCCAGACCAATGCCCTGGCTGGAACCGGTGATCAGCGCGGTTTTGCTCGTCAGATCGAACAGCGGAAACGACATCAAGGAACTCTCCCGGTTCAAAAATTTCATGGCGTTGACGCGCGGATGACAGCCTGTTGATCGGCTCAGGTCAAGCGCCGAGGCGAAAGGACGGTGCCGTTGTCAGGATGTCTGATTTTGGTCGGAGCTGGCCCGGTTCTGAAAATAATCCGCCTGCTGGCCGGTCAGTCGCTGGCGGTACCGGTCCTTTGCCGCAACCAGATGCGCGCGCATGGCATCGCGGGCGGCATCCGCATCGCCCAGCGAAATCGCCTGCAGGATGGCAAGATGTTCGCGCTGCAGGCCGTTCAGATAATCCGCCGACAGAACCTCCACCGAATACCATGGCGAACTGCGATCACACGGAATGGTGCGATCGCCCAGCGCATCGAGAATCTCGACATAAAACTCGTTATTGGTGGCAGCCGCGATCTCGCGGTGAAAGGCAAAATCCGCCTTGCCGGTCGGCTCGCCCTGTTTCAGTAGCGCCTCGAACTCGAAAAACGCCTCCTGTATGCGCGCTTCCTGCGATGGGCTGCGGCGCTGGGCGGCAAGACCGGCGCTTTCGATCTCGATGCCCATGCGCACTTCCAGTACATTGACGGCGCGGCTGATACGGTTGCCCATGTCGGCGGTGATCGCGCTGATCTTTAGCGTCGGGTGATCCACCACGAACACGCCGGCGCCGTGCCGCACCTCCACCATGCCATCGCCGGCAAGCGAGGCGACTGCCTCGCGCACGACAGTGCGGCTGACGCCGAACAATTCGGTCATGCGGGTTTCCGTCGGCAGTCTCTCGCCGACACCGAAGTCGCCGGCGAGAATTTGTGTGCGCAATTGCTGCGCAACATTTTCGAAGAGTTTTGGTCTTCGCTCGACACGCATATCCGAAGGGGTGGCAGGCATGTCCATCCTCCTATCGGAAGACGCTCGGCAGCCACAGCGACAGAGCCGGGATGTAGGTGACCATCAGCAGCACTACGAGGCCGGCGCCATAGAATGGCCAGATCGAGCGCATGGCCTCCCACACGGATATCTTGCCGACCGCGCAGGCGACGAACTGCACGGCTCCCACCGGCGGGGTGTTGAGGCCGATGCCGTAGTTGAGGATCATGATCACGCCGAAATGCACCGGATCGACACCATAAGCGACGGCGATGGGCAGAAAGATCGGGGTGGTGATGATGATGGTTGGGCCCATGTCCATGAACGTGCCGAGGATCAGCATGATCACGTTGAGCAGAAGCAGGATCATGATCGGGTTGTCGGACAGAGCCTGCAACCAGACGACCAGCGTCGCCGGCACGCGCAGGAAAGCCATCAGCCACGAGAAGGATGCGGCACAGCCGATGATCAGCAGCACCATGGCGGTGGTGCGCACCGCGCCCATGGTTGCATGCACAAAATCCTTCCAGCTCAGCTGACGATAAACCAGCGTGGTGATCAGCAGCGCATAGATGACGGCGATGCAGGAGCTTTCGGTGGCTGTGAAGATGCCGGAACGCACGCCGCCGAAAATGATGGCGATCAGCAGCAGGCCGGGAATGGCGACGGCGAGAAGATGCAGCGCCACCATCAGGCCCGGAAACGGCTCGGTCGGATAACCGCGTTTGCTGGCGACGAAATAGGCGGTCACCATCAGCACGGCGGCAAACAGCAGGCCGGGAATGACACCGGCGGTAAACAGGTCGGCGATGGAAATCTTGCCGCCGGCCGAGATCGAGTAGATGATCATGTTGTGCGAGGGCGGCAGAAGCAGGGCAATCAGCGCTGCCATCGAGGTGACGTTGACTGCGTAATCGGCGCCGTAACCACGCGCCTTCATCTGCGGGATCATCAACCCGCCAACGGCTGCCGCTTCCGCCACGGCCGAGCCGGAAATGCCGCCGAACAGGGTTGAGGTCAGAATGTTGACCTGCCCCAACCCGCCGCGAAGATGCCCGACGATGGAAGCGGCAAAGGCGACGATACGGCCGGCAATGCCGCCGCGCACCATCAGGTCACCGGAATAGATGAAGAAGGGAATGGCGAGCATGGAAAACACGCTCATGCCGGAGTTCATGCGCTGGAACACCACCAGTGGCGGCAGGCCCATGTAGATGACGGTGGCAAGGCTCGAAACGCCGAGACAAAAGGCGATCGGCGTGCCGATCAGCATGAGCAGCGTAAAGCTGCCGAACAGGATCCAGAGTTCCATTCTTCTATTCCCCCCTGGCCGTGCCGGCTGCGTTCCTGCGCGCCGCATCGGCCGCGTCCTTGCGGACGTCTTCGATGTTTTCGAGTTCGACTGCGATTTCCGGTGGTGCCATTTCGTCCAGCACTTCGTCGATCGGTGCGCCGCTGAGGCGGGCAACGATGCGTTCCAGCGAAAACAGCGAGATCAGCACACCGCCGCCGATCAGCGGCACGTAATCCCATGCGCCGGATATGCCGAGCGCCGGCATGGTGGTGGCGATGGTCAGCTGCACCAGGCTGGTGCCGTACCAGATCATGCCGATGCCGAAGGCGAAGATGACGATGTCGGAAATCATCCGCAGCCATTTCTTGGCGGCTGTCGGCAGCACGTAAAGCAGGACGTCGAAACCCATATGGTTGTTTTCGCGCACGCCGACGGCAGCACCGAGAAAGATGAACCAGCTCATCAGGATCACCGCGCCGGGTTCGGTCCAGCTGGGTGAATCGTTGAGAACGTAGCGGCAGAAAACCTGCCAGGCGACGATCGCCGTCATGACGACGAGCCCGACACCGGCAAGGTAGAGCACCAGCGTGTTGAGTTTGGTGAGAATGGGCAGGCCAGTTCTTAAGTGCGCATTCATGGGTAAGCGTCTCCTGACCTTTCCGGCAGCCGGAAGGGTTGGACGAAGGTCCTTGGGTCTTGGATTTCTCGGAAACGGCGATCCCACCCCGGCCTGAAGGACGGGGTGGGGCTGAAACTTACTTGGCGGCCTGAACGTCGGCGACGAGCTTTTTCAACACGTCGTCCTTGACGTGCTTAGCGTAGACCGGCTTCATCGCGTCGATAAAGCCCTGCTTCTCGACCTCGTTGATCTGGGCCCCGGCCTTTTCGACCGTGGCACGAGATTCTGCGGTCTTTTTCGCCCACAGCTCACGCTGCTTGGCAACGCTGTCTTTTGCCGCCTGCTTGAACAGAGCCTGATCCTCGGGTGTCAGCTTGTCGAAGGCGGCCTTGTTCATGACGAACACTTCCGGCAGGATGGTGTGCTGATCGAGCGAGAGAAATTTGGCGACTTCGAAATGCTTGGCGGTGTCATAGCTCGGAAAGTTGTTTTCCGCGCCGTCGATGACGCCGGTTTCAACCGAGGAATAGACTTCGCCATAGGGCATCGGCGTGGCGTTTGCGCCAAGCGCCGCAGTCATGTCGACAAAGATGTCGGACTGGATGACGCGGAATTTCAGGCCTTTCATGTCGGCCACGGTCTTGATCGGCTTTTTCGAATTGTAGAAGGAGCGTGAACCGGCGTCATAAAAGGCCAGTGCCACCAGTCCTGCCGGTTCGAACGCCGCCTTGATCTGGTCGCCGATCGGGCCGTCCATCACCGCGTGCATGTGTTCTTCCGAGCGGAAAATGTAGGGCAAAGCCGGAACGATGGTTTCCTTCACGGTACCGTTGAATGGCGCCATGGACACGCGGTTGAGTTCGATCACGCCGGAGCGAACCTGCTCGATCGTGTCCTTTTCCTCGCCCAGCTGCGCCGAGTGGTAAACCTCGACGCCATAACGGCCGGCGGTACGTTCCTTGATCAGTTCGCCGAAATATTTGACGCCTTCGACGGTCGGATAACCATCGGGATGGGTGTCGGACGATTTCAGCACGGTCTGTGCCGCCGCCGTTCCGAGCATCAGCAGCGACGCGAGCGCCACGCCGGACAACAATTTGGAAATATGCAACATTTTCTCCTCCCAGATCGCGGACGAGCGTCCGCTGTTGCGCTTTTGGAAAATCACACGACCAGACGCCATCGCGACTTGTCTGTCGCGATGCCTTTACGCATCAGCAGTGGATTGTTTCAGCCGTTCCTCCTACGGTTGAATGCAATTGGTAAAATGCAAAATTGATCATGTCAACATATCAAAAAGTATCAGATGTATGATGACTTTTCGGTCGCATGGGCACTGCGGCGCCGATAGTGTAGGCACTGACTGAAGCGACAAAGGGGAGGTTGTCTGTGTCCGGTTCCACCAAATTGCGCACCGCCATCATCGGTCTCGGCATGGCTTCGCCGCAGCATGCGCTGAGCCTGCTCGACCTGAAGGACGAGGTTGAGGTCGCCGCCGCATTCAGCCCCAGCGAGGCCCGGCGGGCGGCCTTTGCCGAGCGGTTCGGCCTGCCGGTGGTGGACAATGCCGATGCGATCTTCGAGGATGCCTCGATCGATTACGTCATCATTCTCACGCCACCCAACACGCATCTGGAACTGGTGCAGCGCGCCGCCGCCGCCGGCAAACATGTGCTGCTGGAAAAGCCGCTGGATGTCACATTCGAGCGGTCGCAGCAGATCGTCGCGGTGGCCGACAGGGCCAATGTCAGGCTCGGCGTGGTGTTCCAGCGCCGCTTTCGCCCGACATTTATCGAAACGGCCCGGTTGCTGGCAGAGGGTGCCTTGGGCGATATCATCTCTGTCTCGATGCGCCTCAACAACTGGCGGCCGCAAAGTTATTACGACGAGCCGGGACGCGGCACGATTGCGCGCGATGGCGGCGGCGTGTTGTTGACGCAGGCGATCCACACGATCGACCAGATGATCACGCTGGCCGGCTCGCCGGTGCAGGTCAGCGGCTTTGCCGTGACAAGCCCGGTTCACCGCATGGAAACCGAGGACCTCGTGCATGCCGCCATGCGCTTTGAAAACGGTGCGATCGGCTCACTCAGCGCCACCACCGCGGCCTATCCGGGTTATCCCGACGAGATCGAAATTCTCGGCACGAAAGGTTCGGCGCGGCTGAGCAGCGATAGCGGGGTGATTGCGCTGATGGATGGCCGCAGGATCGCGCTTGATGATGGGGCTGAGGGGGGCGGAACGGGCGATGACCCGATGGCATTCTCGCACAAAAATCATCTGGCGCTGCACAGAGCGTTTATCGACGCACTTCGTCAAAAGCGCCAACCGATGGCCTCGGGAGAGGAGGCGCTGAAAGCCCACCGGCTGATCGACGCCATCCTGCGGGCAGCAGATGAGGGCGTGACAGTCACGCTCTGATCGCCGCCCACGTCCTGCACCATCTCAGTCGGCGAATTCCGGTTCGGTGCGCATCAGCTGGCGGCGGATGCTTTCCATGTGCAGGCGTGCGCTTTCCGGATCGCCCTCGCGCATTTCCAGATAGGTTTTCCGGGCAATCTCCGGTGGCACCGCCTTGAGCTGGCGGCCGGTGGACATGGCGAGCAACTGCACTTCGGCGGCACGTTCCAGATAATAGAGATCATCATAGGCTTCGGCGATGGTCGGCCCAAGCACCATCACGCCGTGGTTTTTCAGGAATACGATATCGGCATCGCCCATGGCGCGGGCAATGCGGAGGCCTTCGTTATCGTCGAGCGCCAGGCCATTGTAGTTCTCGTCGATCGCCGTGCGGCCGTAAAATTTCAGCGCCGTCTGCCCGGCCCAGACCAGCGGTTCTCCCTCCAGCATGGAAAGCGCCGTTGCATAGGGCATATGGGTATGGAAGGCGGCGGTGGCGCGCGGCAGGGTCTTGTGAAGCTGGGCGTGAATGTAGAAGGCTGTCGCCTCCGGCTTACCGCTGCCGGCCACGACATTGCCGTTGAAATCGCAAACCAGAAGCTGCGACGCGGTGATTTCGGCGAATGCCCAACCGTAAGGGTTCACCAGAAACAGGTCGTCATGGCCGGGCAGGAGCGCGGAAAAATGGTTGCAGATGCCTTCCTGCAATCCGAGTTTTGCCGCCATGCGGAAAGAGGCGGCGAGATCGATGCGCGCCTCGCGGATGGCGTTGCTCTCAAGCGAGGCATGACGCAGGACAGAAGGGGCCGCGGAGACGCTTTTCAATTCATGGGCCATGACATTCTCCTTTTGCTTAAAGGGGGGATTTCTTGTCACCGGTGAACGGCGAGTGCGTTGTCGTAGAGGGAACAGAATTCGGCAGAAACATCCGATGCGATCGATGCGATCAGTGGCGCAAGTCGCGACGACGGATTGTCGAGATAGACGGCAAAATAGTCGGTTGCCGGAAAGGGATGGCGAACGTTCAAGACTTTCAGCGTGCCGAGCCGCAACTCGTTCTGAATGACGATCGGCGGCAGAACGGCAATGCCGATGCCGGCCGCGACCATGCTGATCGTCGTTGCCAGCGAGTTGGAATAATGCACCACACCCTGACCCAGCGAATTGGTCGGCAGATATTCGACCATGCGCTTGTAGGCCTGTGTGCCCACCTCATAGGAAATGATCGGGTTCAGCATCAGGTCGGCGCGGGTCATCGCCTCCTCGTCGGAGGGAAAGGCGCTGTTGGCGATCCAGAACATGCCGAGCGTACAGAGATCGACGACCCGGAATTTTTCCACCTGTGGGCCATGAAAACCGAGAATGATGTCGAGTTCGCGCTTTTCCAGCTTGGAAAGGATGGTGAGCGACGCATCGGTGGTGACGGACACACGTACACGCGGAAACCGCTGCCTCAGTGTTTCCATGATGCCGGGAAGGATCGCCAGCGCCATGGAGGGTACGAGGCCGATGCGCACCGTGCCCTCCACCGTTTCAGGGGGCGCGACATCGGCGACAAGGCGATTGTAGCGGGCGATGATATCGCGGGCACCGGAAACGAAGGAGCGGCCCTCGCGCGTCAGGTGCACGTCGCGGGTGTCACGCTCGAAAAGGCGGATGCCGAGTTCCTGCTCGATGGCCGAGATGCGGTTGGAAATGGCGGCAGGAGTGATGTTCATGCGGTCGGCGGTGACACGAAAACTTCGAAGTTCCGCAAGCCAGACCACGGTTTCAAGGAAACGAATATTCATCGCGTGAACGCGCCTCACCGTTTTGTCGACCAATCCTGCGCATTATTCGCGTCCAGATTGTCGTAAGCTGCTGTTTTTCACAGACTATGTTCCCTGCTGCCACGTTACACCGTGAAGATGATATGGCAACGGCGGGTCGGTTGAGTTTGCGTTTCATCGCAAAAATAAGGTCCGGGCTGATGCCCGGACCCTGGGTCGTCAGTGTCAAGCGAGCTTGGCCAGGACCTTGGCGGTCGCGCCGGTCATGTCACCCAGCTTCTGCACCTTGTCACGTACGCTGGCTTCGCGCTTCTTGCCGGTTTCCTGGCGCTTCAGGGCTTCCTCGGAAACGGCCCGCACTTCATCACGCGGGATGACCAGCACGCCGCTTTCGTCGGCAAGGATGGCATCACCCGGCATCACCACGGCACCGCCGCAGCTGACCGGAATGTTGAAACCACCGCCGAGATCGTAAAGCCGTGTGGTGATTGGCGAGAGACCGCGCGACCACATCGGGAAATCCGAATCCTGGATTTCCGTGAGGTCGGTGCAGGGGCCATCGACGATGCCGGCAACCGCGCCGGCAGCTTTTGCCGCAACGGTAACACCGCCGCCCCAGCAGGCGTATTTGTCATCGCCGAGACGGTCGACAACGAGGATGTCGCCGGGGCGCAACTGGCCGGTGGCGTGGTGCAGGAGCGTCGAGTCCGGGCCGGCGATCGCCAGCGTCACGGCGGTGCCGACAACGCGGCGGCCGGGAAGCAGCGGCTGGATCTGCCTGTCCATGAAACCGAACAGGCGCCAATGGCCGACGGTTGCCGTTTCGACACCGGAGAGAAGATCTAGATCTTCCTGCGGGATCTGCTCGGGCATGTCCTTGATGACGTACATGATAAAGCTCCTTATGCGCAGGCGATGCGACGATGCTGCGTCATCGGGATGAGGTTGCGCACGCGCTTGATCTCCTTGGCGTCGATGCGGGCGGTGACATAACCGACCGGATCGGAAGCGCGGGCGATCGTGTGGCCCCACGGGTCGCAGACCAGCGAGTGGCCGTAGCAGGCGCGCTTTTCACCGTTGACGGTGACGCTGCCGGTCTGGCCGCATGCGACGAAATAGGTCTGGGTCTCGATGGCGCGGGCGCGGGCCAGCACTTCCCAATGGTCCTTGCCGGTCTGCAGCGTGAAGGCGGCAGGCAGGACGATGATGTCGCAACCGGCCTTTTCGAGCTGCAGGAACAGTTCGAAGAAACGAATGTCGTAGCAGATGGCGCAACCGACCTTCATGCCGTCGATCTCATAGGTGACGATGTCCTCACCCGGCTTGACGGTGGCGGATTCCTTGTAGGCCGTGCCATCCGGGGCAACGATGTCGAACATGTGGATCTTGCGATAGGCGGCAACTTCCTTGCCTTCGCGGTCGAACACGAAGGAGGTGTTGTAGATGCGGTTTTCGCCCTCGACCTTTTCCATGATCGTGCCGGCATGGACAAACACCTTGTTCTCGCGGGCAAAATCCTGCGCCATCGTGTAGGCGGCGCCGCCGGCGGGTTCGGCCAGCGCCAGCTTTTCTTCGGTCGTCGTGCCGTAGACTTCAAAGTATTCCGGCAGGACGATCAGGTCCGGCTGATCGGTCTTCAGGGCTTCCGCCATCAGATCACGGGTGATCTTCAGGTTGGCGTCGCGGTCTTTCTGCGGGTTGGTCTGGATCAGGCTGATTTTCATGGGTAATCCCTCCAAATTGCGATGTCGCTCAGGCGACGATCTTTTCCTGCTTGAGTGCGTTGATGGTGGACATGATGCCGGCGCGCAGCGCCATGTTCTGGGTGGCGACGACCAGCATTTCGGCGCCTTCCTCCAGTGCGAATGTGCGCTCGGCCGGTGTCCAGGCCGGCATGATCCACTTCTTGCCGGCGTCACGGGCGGCCTTGGCGATGCGGGAAAGGTCGCGACGGTCTTCATCGTTGAAGGCGTAGGCGCCGCGGCCGCAGGCGAGCGCCAGATCGGATGGGCCGGGGAACAGACCATCGACCGTGTCGAGTGCGATGATCTTTTCGACATCGGCCAGGCTCTCGGCCGTCTCGATCATCGCGTAGCACTTGGTGCGCTTGTTTTCCTTTTCAAAGGCATCGGAGGACGGGCGGGAATAACCGAACACGCGACCACCTGCATAGGAGCGGATGCCGAGCAGCGGATATTTGGCCGCTTTCGTCACTTCGCGGGCGTGATCGACACCGAGAATGTGTGGCAGGATGACGCCGTCAGCCCCGAAGTCGAGAGCCTGCTGGATGGCTTCGGTGGTCGGCGCGATCACCTTGGTCAGGGCCGGGATGCCGAGCGACTTGGAAAAGGCCAGGAACTGGTCGAGCGTGGCGAGATCGAACGTGCCGTGCTCAAGCTCGATGACGAGCTGGCTGACGCCGCAGGTCTTGGCGATTTCCAGAAAGCCGAAATGCGGCTGCGACATCCAGAGCGCGATATTGTCCATTTCAGTAGTCTCCATTGCAATTTCAGTCACTTGCCGATGGTCTTCGAGAGGCCAAGCGTGCGTTCGATGAGAAAGATGATGAGAAGGGTGGCGACGACGAGGACGACGGATACGGCAGCCGTCATCGGGTCGGTCTGGCTTTCGACGTAGTCGAAGATTTCCACCGGCAGGGTGCGCAGGCGAGGGCCCGTGATGAACAGCGAGATCACCACTTCGTCGAAGGACAGAAGGAAGGAGAGGGCAGCGCTGGCGATGAAGCCCGGCATCATCAGCGGCAGGGTGATGCGGCGGACCACCGTGAAGGGTGACGCGCCGAGCATGGTGGCTGCATCCTCCACCGATGGCGGTATCGTGGAAAATGCCGTCAGCATGATGCGGATCACGTAAGGAGTGGTGATGATCAGATGGGCGATGATCAGACCCGTATAAGTGCCGAGCAGCCGTGCCTGGACGAAGACCAGAAGAATGGCGAGGCCGAGCACGATCGACGGCAGAAGGAGAGGCGCCGTGAACAGGTTAAGCAGGAATTCGCGACCGATGAATTTGCGGCGGCGGATGGCGAAGGCGGCGGGCACACCGGCAGCAAGGCCCAGCACCGTCACCGTGATGGCGATGACGAAACTGATCCACAGCGCCTGGGCAAAACCGGCATGCGAGAACATCGCGGCATACCAGCGAAGGCCCCAGCTTTCCGGCGGGAAGGTGATGTAGCTGTCATTGCTGAAGGACAAGGGCAGCACGATCAGGATGGGGGCGAGCAGGAAGAGATAGATGCAGGCGACGAGGAGCCTGAACGGAATGGTCAATTGGCCGATCATGTCAGGGTTCCTCCTTAATCGAAGCGCTTGACGACGCGGGAATAGACCGCGAGCGCAAGGCCGAAGATGATGAGCACGATGACGGAGATTGCCGCGGCCGTCGGCCATTCCAGCTGGATGACGGCCTGGTCGTAGATCTCGGTCGCCAGCAGGAACACGCGTCCGCCGCCCAGAAGCTTGGGAGTGATGAACGAGCTGATGGAGAGCACGAAGCAGAGCAGGCAACCGAGTGCGATGCCGGGTGCCGTCAGCGGCAGGATCACGCGGCGAAACCGCGTCCAGCGGTTGGCGCCGAGCGATGCGGCGGCTTCCTCGTAAACGTTTTCGAGACGACCAAAACCGGCGATCAGCGAAAGCGCCATATAAGGGATCAGCACTTCCACCATGCCGATGAAGACACCGAGCGTGTTGTTGGTGAGGCGCAGCGGGCTGTCGATAATGCCGGACGACATCAGGATGCCGTTGACCACGCCCTGATCACCGAGGATGACCATCCAGCCATAGGTGCGCACGACGCTGCTGACGAGAAGCGGCGATACGGTGATGACGAACAGCATGTTGCGCCATTTCGGCGAGACCCGGTGCAGGAAAAGCGCGATCGGATAAGCGCAGCACAGCGTGATCAGCGTGACGCCAAAGCCCAGGGTCAGCGAGTTGGCGACCAGTTCGAAACTGAAACTGTCAGTGAAGAAGCTGACATAGTTTTCCAGCGTGTAATTGTTGGTCAGCACGCCGCCGCTGCGGCTTTCGATAAAGGAAATCATGCCCAGCCGGACGACCGGCAGGACGAAGGCGATGAAATTGATGATCGCCATCGGCAGAAGCAGCGCAATCAGCAGAAAGGGAAACTTTCGGCGAGTTTGAGGCGCATCGGCAAGAGGGACGGATGAGGTGATCGCTGCCATGGTTCAGCTCCCTGAACCTTGGGCGAAAACCTGCATGTCCTGCGGCTTCCACTCACAGAGAAGCTTTTCACCGCTCTGGAAACTGTGGCCGGCGCTGGCGGTGTGCACTTCGGTGGTGAGCGTATTGCCGCCGATATCGATGTCGTATTGCACGACGTCGCCGATATAGGTGACGCGTGTGACTTTCCCGTGAGCAGCATTGGTGGCCATGCTGACGAGGCTGCGGTCGCGGCTCGGCGTCAGGCTGATACGGTGCGGGCGGATGGCGGCTTTCGCCTTGCCTGATGTCAGGCCGCGGGTGTCGCAGGGGTAAACGGAAGCACCGATGCGTACACGGTCAAGTGCTTCGATCTCGCAACCGAGAACATTGGTGCGACCGACGAAGTCGGCGACGAACAGGTCGGCCGGGCGCTCATAGATGTCTTCCGGCGTGCCGAGCTGGGCAAGCTTGCCCTTGTGCATGACGCCGACGAGGTCGCACATGGTCAGCGCTTCCACCTGATCGTGGGTGACGAACACGGTGGTGATCTGCAGGCGCTGCTGGATTTCGCGGATTTCAATGCGCATGTCGTCGCGCAGTTTTGCGTCGAGGTTGGACAGCGGTTCGTCGAGAAGTAGAAGACGAGGACGGATGACGAGAGCGCGGGCAAGCGCCACGCGCTGCTGCTGGCCGCCGGACATTTCCTTGGGCTTGCGCTCGCCGTAACCGGGCAGCCGCACCATTTCGAGCGCTTCTTCCACGCGGTCGCGGGCTTCCACGCGGTTGACGCCGCGCATTTCCAGACCGAAGGCCACGTTCTGCGCCACCGTCATATGCGGGAACAGCGCGTAGTTCTGGAACACGAGGCCGATATCGCGCTTGTGCGGCGGCTTGTGGGAAATGTCGTCACCATCGATGGTGATCTTGCCCTTGGTGATATCCAGAAGGCCGGCGATCATGCGCAGCGTCGTGGTTTTGCCGCAGCCGGAGGGACCAAGCAAACCAAGCAGCTTTCCCTTCGGTACATCGATGTCGAGATCGTCAACAGCCATGTAATCGGCGCCGTAGCGCTTGGTTATGCCTTTCAGCTTGAGAAAGGCCTGATCGCCGGGATTGGTTTCGGCGGCCAGAGGTTCCTGGCGCAGTTCCTGAGTTTGCATGTCGTCACCATGTGCGGATTTGAGGTCGTCGAGGGCAACGGGAGCAAAGCCCCGTCACGATGGCGTGCGTGCTCGATCACGCGCGCTGGGCGCGTGCCGCTGGGTATTTTTCTGGAAAGGGACGGAGCCCGGGCCTTTTCAGGCCCGGAACGTCGTGCTTAGCGTCCGGCCGGGATAATCTTGCGGCGCCAGGGCTGCAGGATGTCTTCGCGCATGGCGCCGATCGTCATCCAGTCGACGGGGATCAGCTTTTCGCGCTGAACCGGGTCCATCATCGGAATGCGCTTGGCGGTGGCTTCATCCACGACCGCCTTGGTGTTGACCGGGGCATAGAACATCGCCTTGGCAAAGGCTGCCTGTGCTTCCGGGCTGATCGCATAATTGATGAAGGTCTGGGTTGCCTCCGCCTCGGACGCCTTTTCGATGGCGCTGATGACGTTGATCTGCGAAGCGGTCCCTTCCGTCGGGCCGACCGAGCTCATGCGGCCTTCCGTCTGGTCGAAATAGAACTGCGAACGGGCGTTCCAGCCGATCGAAACCGTGGCCGTGCCGTTGGCAACCAGTGTATAGGCGTCTGGCTTCGGTTCCCAAGTCTGCACGCGCGGTGCCACTTCCACCAGCTTTTCGACGCCCGGATCAATGGTCTTCTTATAATCGTTTTCGCCGGCCATGCGGTTGGCGATGATCGTCAGAAGAATGGCCTGGATGTCACCGCCGCCCTGCGCCGGCAAAACGACCTTGCCGTCCTGCTTCTTGTCCCACAGCGCTTCCCAGCTGGTCGGCGCCGTCGGGAATGCCTTGGCGTTATAGATCAGCGACAGCGTGTCGTAGGTCAGCGGGATGGCGGCGCCACCGAGATCCTTGCCGATCTCGGAAACATCGGCGTAGTTCGACAGCTTGGATGTGTCGAGATCGGCGACAAGGCCTTCTTCCTTGGCGATCTTGGCGACCGAAAGGTCATAGATGACCGCGTTGACCTGCGGTGCGTCACGCTGGGCGCGCATGTTGCCGAGCGAATTTGCAGCGTTCTGAACGCCGTAATAGGTCACCTTGATGTCGGGATGGGCCTTCATGAAGGGCTGGATGACAGCCTTCGTGTAGTTTTCCTCGAACGGACCGCGATACCCCATGACGGTGATATCGGCGGCGTTCGCGTAAGCTCCCGACAGCATTGTCGCTGCGAAAAGCGTTGCAGAAAGGACTCGTGTGGAAATGCGTTTCATATCGGTATTCCCCTTTCGCCTTTTTGGCCTTGCTTGTTGTTAGGTGAACGATATGCAGCGTGCCGGTAGGGGTCCAACGACTAAAATCTACCGAGTGTTTAGAAATTCTTTCTGATAAAAATAATGTCTGCAGCGGCAATAAATCGCCATGCAAATCGATTTTGGAATAAAATTTTTCCATAAACATGCTCTTCCGGCATCGTATCTGCATCATTTTTCCTAAAGTCAGGCTGTGGTCATCCTTTGCTGAATACTCCTATAGGTAATCATCTATGCACTTATAGTGTCCATGGGTTGTTGCCCTTCGCAGTCGCGGCAAGAAATACCTTGAGAAGGAAAGTACGCACGATAGCATGAGGCATCGCAGTTCGACTGCACGCATTTGCGGAGTGCTTCATGACCACCAAATACATGCTTCTCACCGGCGCCAGCCGTGGCATTGGCCATGCCACGGTCAAGCTTTTCCAGGAACATGGGTGGCGGATTTTGACGGTTTCGCGGCAGCCTTTTTCAGAGGAATGCCGCTGGCCCTCCGCACGTGAAAGCCATATTCAGGCTGATCTCGAAGATATCGACAGCATTGATGCACTGGCCGCAACGGTGCGCGAGCGTCTGCCGGATGGCAAGCTTGCAGCGCTGGTCAACAATGCCGGCATTTCTCCTAAAGGTCCTGGTGGTTCCCGTCTCGGTGTTGCCGATACCGATGCCGCCACATGGATGCGGGTGCTGAACGTCAACCTGATCTCGACTGCCCTTCTGGCGCGCGCCCTGTTGCCGGAGCTGAAGGCGGCCCAAGGTTCGATCGTCAACGTCACCTCCATTGTCGGCTCGCGTGTGCATCCGTTTGCAGGTGTGGCCTATGCGGCATCGAAGGCGGGGCTTGCCGCGCTGACCCGCGAACTCGCCCATGAATATGGTCCGATGGGCATCCGCGCCAACGCCATCGCACCCGGCGAGATCGATACCGCCATCCTGTCTCCTGGCACGGCGGATCTCGTCAGTGCGCAGGTGCCGATGAACCGGCTGGGTACGACGCGCGAAGTGGCAGAGACGATCTACTTCCTCTGCAACGAAACGTCGTCCTATATCAACGGCGCGGAAATCCATATCAATGGTGGCCAGCACGTCTGATGGACTGGGCATCGGGCCGGCGCTAAAAATTGGGAAATCAACCTCGAAATTCGGGGTTGCAATAACAAGGGAACGAAGGAGCAGCATATGACCATCCAGCCGAACTCGGCGGAAGCCCGCGACATGGCCTACCAGATGCACCCGATGGTGAATCTCCGGAAATATGAAAAGACCGGCGGTCTGGTGATCGAAAGCGGCGACGGCATCTACGTCACCGATAATACCGGCAAGCGTTATATCGAGGGACTGGCCGGCCTTTGGTCGGTGGCGCTCGGTTTTGGCGAGAAGCGTCTTTCGGATGTGGCCAAGGCGCAGATGGACAAGCTGCCCTATTATCACAGTTTCGCCTACAAGAGCAGCGGCCCGTCGATCGATCTCGCCGAGATGCTGGTCAAGATGGCACCTGTTCCGATGTCTAAGGTGCATTTCACCTCGTCCGGTTCCGAAGCCAACGATCTTGCCTGCAAAATGGTCTGGTACCGCTCCAATGCGCTGGGCAAAAAGGACAAGAAGAAGATCATCGGCCGCATCAAGGGCTATCATGGTGTGACCATCGCGTCCGGCTCGATCACCGGCCTGCCGCGCAACCACGAGAGTTTTGATCTTCCGCTGGACCGGATGGTGCATACGTCCTGCCCGTCCTACACGCATTTTGGTCTTGAAGGCGAAAGCGAAGCCGATTTCACGACGCGCATGCTGAAGGACCTCGAAGACCTGATCCTCAAGGAAGGACCGGAAACGGTTGCCGCCTTTTGGGGCGAGCCGGTGATGGGTGCCGGCGGCGTGCTGGTGCCGCCTGCCGGTTATTGGGCGGGTGTCCAGAAGATTCTCAGGAAATACGACATCCTGCTGGTTGCCGACGAAGTCATCTGCGGCTTCGGCCGCACCGGTAAAATGTTCGCTTGCGAGACCTATGGCATCGAGCCCGACGTGCTGGTTCTCTCCAAGCAGATTTCGTCGTCCTACATGCCGCTCTCGGCAATCCTGATGAACGACAATTTCTATCAGCCTATCGCCGATGAGAGCGACCGTATCGGCGTGTTCGGTCACGGCTTTACCGCCTCCGGTCATCCGGTGGCGACCGCCGTCGGGCTGGAAAACCTGAAGATCATTCAGGAGCGCGATCTGGTGGGCAATGCGGCCCGGCTGGAGGAAAAATTCCTCGGCGGTCTGGCGGAACTTGCAAAACATCCGCTTGCCCAATCATCGCGCGGTGTCGGCCTGCTCGGCGCGCTGGAAATCAAGCCATGGGCGGATGCCAATCCCGGTGATGCCGCTGCCGCGATCAATGCCGTCCTGCAGGACGAGGGCGTCATCGTCCGCAATATCGGCGAGGCGATCTGCTTCTGCCCGCCGCTGATCATCACCGCCGAACAGATCGACGATATGTTTGCGGCGCTGAAGCGGGCACTCGACATCGTGCAGCAGGCCCGAGCCTGACAGGAACCGATGCGGGAAGACGTCTGACGTTTTCCCGCTCAGGCCCGGCGCTTTCTCCTGTGGGTATCGCCACGGGAGATCGCATGGCCGTGCCGGCGTAACAGCGAAAACGGAATATTGCCGTCATGACAAAGACTGCTGCATCAAGAGTCCTCGGTGCCGAACTGGAAACCGGCGCGGTCGCCGTGCCGCCGGATCAGGCAGAGATGATCGCCCGCGAACATTATGGTCTCGTCGGCCGGGCCGAATGGCTGTGGGGCGAAAAGGACAGCAATTATCGGCTCACACTCGAGGATGGCACGGCCTATCTGCTGAAGATCCTCAACCCGGCCGAGGATCCACAAGTCACGGCCATGCACAGTCAGGCATTGCTGCATGTGGAAGCCAGAGACCCCGGCATTCCGGTCCAGCGCATTATCAAAACACGGGAAGGCGCGGCTGACTTTCGTTTCGTAGCCGATGACGGCGGCGAACGTGGTGTGCGCATGGTGACCTTTGTGCCCGGCATGGCGCAACGCACGTCACCGCATTCGACGTTGCAGCGCCAAAAAATAGGCGCGCTGCTCGGGCGCATGCAAAAGGCCTTGAAAAGCTTTGTCCACGAGGCAGCATCCCACCGCATCACCTGGGACATGAAACATGCAATGGGCATGCGCGACCTCATGCCGGCCTTCACCGACATCAGCCAGCGGACACGGCTGGAAAAGGTGATCGACGATTTCGAGAGGGAGATCGTACCGGTGATGGCGTCGCTGCCATCGCAGGTGATCCATAACGACTTCAACATGGAAAACATTCTGGTCGATCCCGACAGGCCCGACGAGATTACCGGCATCATCGATTTCGGCGATATGGTGCATGCGCCTGTTCTTTTCGATGTCGGCGTGGCGGCCGCCTATCAGATCGGGTCCGAACCCGATCCGGTGGAAGCCATGTGTGATCTGATCAGGGGCTATCGTAGCGAATGCACCCTCTCCGATACGGAAATCGACCTCGTCTATACGGCCGCCGTCATGCGGCTGGTGATGCGGCTTGCCATCCCGCAATGGCGGGCAAAACTGTTTCCGGAGGATGCCGAACGTCTGACGATCCGAAGCGCCAGTGTCTGGGAACAGCTGGCGCGGCTTGACGCTATCCCGAAGCACAAGGCAATCGAACGCCTGCGCGCCGCCAATCGACAAGGATGAAGACCATGAACAAGCCCGTTTCCGGCAAGCCGACCGCAACCATGGTCAACGGTTTCGATGCCGCCCGGCTCGGCAGCCTGCCGGAGCGCGAGCGAAAGCTGATAGAGCGGCGGCAGGCGCTGCTCGGTCCGTCCTATCGGCTGTTTTACGAAACGCCGGTGCATGTCACGCGGGCTGAAGGCGTGTGGCTGTATGGACCGGATGGCGAGGCCTATCTCGATGCCTATAACAACGTGCCCTCGGTCGGCCATTGCCATCCGCATGTCACGCAGGCAATCGCCCGGCAGGCGGCCGAACTCAACACCCATACCCGCTATCTCGGCGAACAGATCCTCGATTACTCCGAACGCTTGCTGGCGACGTTTCCGGCCGAACTCGACCGCGTCATGTATACCTGCACCGGCAGCGAGGCGGTGGATCTCGCCTTGCGGCTGGCGCGCTATTACACCGGCGGCACTGGCCTCATCATCACCGAAAACGCTTATCACGGGGTAACCGCCTCGGCTGCGGAAATCTCGCCGTCGCTCGGGCCAAATATGCCGCTCGGCCAGCATGTGCTGACGGTTCCGGCACCCGATACCTATCGCGCCGAAGGCCGTGATGTCGGGCAGGCACTGGCGG
Organism: Neorhizobium sp. JUb45; assembly: GCF_004343585.1. Lineage (GTDB taxonomy): Bacteria > Pseudomonadota > Alphaproteobacteria > Rhizobiales > Rhizobiaceae > Neorhizobium. Next base: position 756,963 of record NZ_SLYW01000003.1, read on the forward strand.
AAGATGTGGCGAAGGCGATTGCCCATATGCGTCGGCGCGGCATCGTTCCCGCCGCCTTCATCGCCGATGGCATCTTTTCCACCGATGGCATTTTTGCCGATCCTGCCGGTTTGCTGAAACCCGTTGCCGATCTGCTGAAAGGCGAAGGCGTTCTCTACATTGCCGATGAAGTGCAGCCCGGTTTCGGACGTCTGGGATCGCATATGTGGGGTTTCATGCGCCATGGCGTCGTGCCCGATATCGTCGTCATGGGCAAGCCGATGGGCAACGGCATGCCGATCGCCGCCGCCGTGATGAAATCGGAGATACAGGAAAAATTCGGACAGGATATCCGCTACTTCAACACGTTCGGCGCCAACAACGTCTCGATTGCTGCAGCTTCCGCGGTGCTGGATGTGATCGAGGGTGAAGGTCTGATGCAGAACGCGCAGGTGACCGGTGATTACATGCTGGCCGGCATGCGCCGTCTGCAGGATCGGTTCGAACAGATCGGCGATATCAGGGGCGCCGGTCTGTTCCTCGGGCTGGAATTCGTGAAGGACCGGCAAAGCCGTGAGCCGGATGGCGCACTGTCTCTCAAGGTGGTCAACGCCTTGCGGGATCGGCGTGTGCTGATCAGCGCATCCGGCAGCGGGGGCAACGTGCTGAAAATCCGGCCACCGCTTCCCTTTATACAAGACAATGCCGATGTGTTTCTCGGCGCACTCGAGGAAGTGCTGTCCGAGATCGGCTCTAGCTGATGATGTTCTCGTCGCCCTGCGACAGCGGAAACCGTATGTCGCAGATCAGGCCTGTTGTGGCATAATCCAGCGTGGTTTCGCCGCGCAATTCGTAGCGGATGCTGCGCTGGATCAACGTCGTGCCAAAACCGTCTTCCTGTGGCGGCTCCACGGCCGGGCCGTCGATCTCGCGCCAATGCAGGGCAAGCCACGGCTCGCCATCGATCTCCTCGCGCGACCATTCAATGCCGACACGGCCGTCTGCATTGGAAAGCGCGCCGTATTTGATCGCGTTGGTCATCAACTCGTTGAAGGCAAGGCTCAGCGCCAGCGCGGCCTTGGGGTCGAGATGAATGACCGGGCCGGCAACGATCTCAAAACGGTTGCCCTGTTCATGCGGCGTGATCGTCCGTTCCAGCACCTGCAGCAGTTCGGCATCGGTCCAGTTGCTTTCAAACAGCAAGGCATGTGCATCCGCCATCGCGCGCAGGCGACCGCTGAGGTTCTCGACGTAACTTTCCACCGTGCCGCTGTTGCGGGCCGTTCGTCGCACGATCGACATCACCATCGCCATGGTGTTTTTCACCCGGTGGCTCAGCTCACGGACCAGCAGCTCTTTCTGGTGCTCGGCGCGGCGGCGCTCGGTGCGTTCGCGTGCCTCGGCCAGTGCCCGTTCGACCGCGGCCGGCAGGCGGATCAGCCGCTGCTTCAGCACATAATCGGTCGCGCCGCGGCGGAAAGATTCGATCGCCACTTCCTCGCCCAGCACGCCGGACACGAAGATGAACGGCACATCCGGCACCTGCGCGGCGGCCAGTTCCAGTGCCGACATGCCGTCGAAATCCGGCAGCGAAAAATCAGACAGGATCACGTCGAAGTCACGCTCGCCCAAGGCCTTCACATAGGCCGCACGCGAAGCCGCCCGGCGGATTTCCGGCACCGGCGAGATCTTCTCCAGATATTCGGCGATCAGTTCGGCGTCGAGCGGGCTATCCTCGAGCAGAAGAATACGTGGGCGCGCGGGGGCATGTTCAAGGGGCATTATCTGGATCCCGGTGGCGGTTCGTTGAGGATGGCCCAGAAGACGCCGAGGTCCTGGATCGCCTTGAAAAATTCGTTGAACTCGACCGGCTTCACCACGAAGGCGTTGACGCCGAGTTCGTAGGAGCGAACGAGATCCTGCTCCTCTCGCGAAGACGTCAGCATCACCACCGGAATGTGGCGCAGCTTCTGGTCCTTCTTGATCTTTTCAAGCACTTCCAGCCCGTCGATCTTGGGCAGTTTCAGGTCCAGCAGCACCACGGTCGGGTTGCCACCGTCCTTACCGGCATGGGGACCCTGGCCAAGCAGGTAATCCATCGCCTCGGCACCATCACGGGCAATGACGATCTCGTTGGCCAGCTGGCATTTTTCCAGCGCCGCAAGCGTCAGTTCAAGGTCGCGCGGGTTGTCTTCGACAAGCAATATCGGGCGCAGTTCAGGCAAGGATCTTTCCTTTCCCCTCTTTCGGTAAAACAAATAGGAAGGTGGCACCTTTATCGACTTCACCCTCACCACGAATGGTGCCGAAGTGTCGTTCGATGATTCGACGTACAAGGGCAAGGCCGATGCCCGTACCCTCGAAATCCTCCACCCGCTGCAGCCGCTGGAACACGCCGAACAGCTTGTCCACATAGGCCATGTCGAAACCGACGCCGTTGTCGGTCAGGGTGTAGGTCGTGCGGTCGTCTGCACTGCTGCCGGTGACGGAAATCTTTGCAGGCTGACGTGGGCGGGAATATTTGACGGCGTTTTCAACGAGGTTGAACCAGACCTGCCGCAGCAGCGTCGCATCGCCCCAGGCGGGCGGCAACACGCCGATCGACCATTCGATATCGCGGTCCTGATTGGTCAGCATGACGCTTCGCACCACTTCGGCGACCAGCTTGTTCATGTCCACCGTCTTGTGCGCAATCGCGGCACGGCCGAGCTGTGAAAAATTCAGGAGGTCATCGACCAGCCGGCCGGCCGCAAGCGCCGCATCGGAGATCGTTTCCAGATAGTGTTTCGACTTGGCATCCAGCGTGTTTTCCCGCTCGCGCAGCAACTGGGCAAAACCGACGATATGGCGAAACGGCGCACGCAGATCGTGCGAGACGGAATAGGAAAACGCCTCCAGCTCCTTGTTGGAACGCTGCAACTCGCTGCTCAGCTGTGCCAGTTCCTCGGCCTTGCGCAGCACGATGCCGACGATTGCGGCGCGCAGGTCGCGGGCGGCGGTGATTTCGGCATCGACCCATGCGACAGAATGCAGGCGCACCTGCTCGCTCCAGCGCTCGAAGGAAACGCGCGGATGAATGCGGCCCTGCTCGTGCACCACCTTGTGCGGATTGCCGCCCCATTCGACGGTGCTGAGCACTTCCGGACGGAACCAGATCAGCCAGCTTTCATGCAGTTCGGAAATGCGGATGGCGATGATGCCGCTGGCCACCGTGGCAAAATCCGTCGCCTCTGGCATTTCCGCCGGCAGCGTGTCGGTGGAATAGAGTTCGGTTTCGGCGCGATCCGCCAGCCAGTCGATGATCTGGCGGACCTCGTCCTCTGCAGGCGTCTCTCCGACGCTGTGGTAATCGCCGCCGCTGATGATGGCGGCCCCGGAGGCAGAAACCTGCGCCAGCAGGTCTTCCGGGTTGGAAATCAAACCATCCAGCCAATAGTGGCTTGCACTCATGGTACCCAGCAACCGGCCCTGAATGCGTGCAAGCGTCACGCTGTGGGCAGCGCTGCCGGCATGTTCCTGCGCGGCAATGCGCATGGCCAGCGTCTGGACAATGAAATCGCAGGCCTCGCGGGTGACGACAGACACGTTGTGCGGCTCATGACTGTGGCAGGCGATCAGGCCCCATAACTGGCCATCGACCATGATCGAGACCGACATCGAGGCCGATGTCCCCATGTTGCGCATGTATTCGAGATGGATCGGCGAAACGCTGCGCAGTTGCGCCGAACTCATGTCGAGCGGCGCACTTGTCTGCGGATTGACGGCTGGCTCCACCGCCACCGGGTTATAGTCCACATCCGGGATCATGCGGACGTGGTTGGAGGCGTATAACGCGCGCGCCTGCGCCGGAATGTCGCCGGCCGGAAAACGCAGGTCCATGTAGGACGGCAGACGCCCATTGCCGGCTTCCGCCACCACATGGCCGTTCCAGTCCCTGTCGAAACGATAGGCCAGCACCCGATCGAACCCGGTCAGTTTCTCGATCAGCCGGACGGTGGTTGAGAGCGCACCGGACAAGTCCTGCTGGCCGGCCAGTTGCTGGGCAAAACCGCGAAAGCGTAGGAAAACATGGTCGGCGAGACCGTCCGGCAGCTTTTCCACCTCGACAATGATCATGTCGCCGGAGCGATGAAAATCGAGGCTGAGATTGTCGGTCTGGATCTGCAGCCGCGGTTCTTCCGAGGCATGCCAGGCAAGAATGTCAGCGCGATGCGTGCTGATCACGCCACCGATTGTCTTGCCGGCTTCAATCGGATGGTCGAGAAAATCAGCAACATTGACGCTCGCCTGCAGCACGAGCATGTCGGACGCGCGCAGCACGATCATCGCACCGTGCGGCTGTATCGCTCCGGGGATGTGTATCGGTTCCTGCGCACAGGTCTCAAGATCAAGATCCGGCAGGTTCACACTGGTACTCCGAAGTTGGCGAAAGTTTCGCTTTGACCGGCCGCTTGATAATCATCAATTTTCCGGCGTCGTCAGGCCAACATAGGCAGGACGCGCTTGATGTAAACGCCCGAACCCGATTTCGGTTCAATGCTCCGCCACCACAACAGGCAAGGGCGCAGGTCTCCCTGCGCCCGTCATTCACATTTGATAATTGCCAGGTCAGAATTCTTCCCAATTGTCCTGAGCAAGTGCCGCATTGCCGTGGAAGGCGGGGGTAGCAGCGCGCTTCGGTGCCTGCTTCGGCATTGCCGGAGCGACGGCGCGCGGCTGTGCCGGTCTGGCTGCAGATCTTGCCGCCGGTGCTGCGGAGCGGCTGAACGATGCTTCCACGGCCTGTCTCTGTCCATGCACGGCATTGCCGACATTGAACTGGGCGATCAGCCTGAACAGGTCTTCCGCCTCGGCGGCGAGTGCCTGGGCTGCGGCGTTGGACTGTTCGACCATGGCCGCGTTCTGCTGCGTGCCCTGGTCGATCGTGTTGACCGCCTTGTTGATCTCGATGAGCCCAGTCGACTGTTCGCGGGCGGATTCGACGATTGCTGCGACATTGCCGCTGATCTGCTGTACCTGGATGACGATCTGGTCGAGAGCGGCGCCTGTGCGGTCCACAAGGGTCACCCCTTCCTTCACCTGGGCTGCCGAAGCGGTAATCAATCCCTTGATTTCCTTGGCGGCCTTCGCCGAACGCTGTGCCAGTTCGCGCACTTCCTGGGCAACCACGGCAAAACCTTTGCCCGCCTCGCCGGCACGTGCGGCCTCGACGCCGGCATTCAGCGCCAGAAGGTTGGTCTGGAATGCGATCTCGTCGATAACGCTGATGATGTTGGAAATCTCGCGCGACGAGTTTTCGATGGCACCCATGGCGGAGATCGCCTCACGCACGACCACGCCGGATTGTTCGGCATTAGTGCGGGTGGTTTCCACCAGTTTGCCGGCCTCATGGGCGCGGCGGCTGCTGTCGGCAACGGTGGTGGTGATCTCTTCAAGTGCGGCGGCCGTCTCTTCCACGGATGCGGCCTGATCGTCGGTGCGCCTGGAAAGATCGTCGGAAGCGCTGCGAACTTCGGCGGAAGCGGCGGCAATGCCACTTGCATTGCGGGCAACGGTCGTCATCGCTTCGCACAGGCGCTGTGCCGTCAGATTGAAATCCACCCGCAGGCGTTCCAGAGAGGGAATGAACGGCTGCTCAAGCCTGCTGGCCAGATCGCCGGCGGCCAGATGGTTAAGGCCGTCCGCAAGAATATCGACATTGTTGACGCGACCGGTAATGTCGGTCGCGAATTTCACGACCTTGAACACCTTGCCATTCATGTCGAAAATCGGGTTGTAAGACGCCTGAATATGGATGATGCGTCCGCCCTTGCCGACGCGCTTAAATTCGGAGGCGAGAAATTCGCCGCCCTGCAGCCGGGTCCAGAAACCTCGGTATTCATTTCCATGAATGTAATCGTTGTCGCAGAACATCGCGTGATGCTGGCCGATGATCTCGCTCAGCTGGTAACCCACTGTCTGCAGGAAGTTCTCGTTGGCACTGAGGATCTTGCCCTCGGGCGTGAACTCGATCACGGCCTGCGCGCGGGAAACAGCGGCAATCTTGCCGGCATCGTCGGCAGCCTTCAGCTTGGCCTCGGTAATGTCGGTCGCGAACTTGACGACCTTGTAGACCTTGTCGCCACGAAGGACCGGATTGTAGGAAGCCTCGATCCAGACTTCACGTCCGCCCTTGCCGATGCGCTTGTACTGGCGGCGATCGAAATCACCGCGACCGAGCTTTGCCCAGAACTGCCGATAGTCTTCGCTTGCCGCTTCTTCCGGCGGCACGAACAGCTTGTGATGCTGGCCGACGATTTCTGATGCGGCATAACCCATCGCGGCGCAAAAATTCTCGTTAGCCGCCAGCACACGTCCACTCGGATCAAACTCGATGATGGCCTGCGAACGGCTCATGGCCTTGAGGATGCGCGCGGCATCCGACGATATGGAAAGAGGCATGTGTGAGCTCCAGATAATTGTTCCAGCTCAAGTCACAGCCGTCCGGGTTCGTGCGAAATGATTGTTTTCGCAACCGGAAGCTTAGTGTGTTGATCTGGGACCCCCTAATTGCAATTCTGAATTTCGATATTCCGCAATATACGCGAAACTAATTTCGAAGCAGTGAAGCCGAATTGCTGAATTAAAATTGTCCGACTAGGAGGTTTTACTGTCTGAAATTGTGATTTTATATCACTGATGGAGAAATGCATTATCGCACCGCCTCGTGGTGACGCTGCATTATTGTTCTGGACGTTAAGGTGTTGCCGATAATTTCCTGTCGAACCAAATAGATCTATTTCGCTACGGCCTCGAACACATCGTTCAGCAGCAGATCAAGCTTCTGCGGGTTCCATGGTTTTGCCAGCAAGGGCAATCCGGTCAGCTTCTGTTTCAGTTCGGGAAGCTCGGCATAGCCGCTGCAAACGATCACCGGCACGCCACGTTGCCGCAACAGATCGATAACCGGCAACGATGTTTCGCCATGTAGGTTGAGATCAACGACCGCACCATCGAGATGCATGCTCTCCGCAGCCTCCAGCGCCTGGTCCACCCGTCCATAAGGGCCTGCGATACGATAACCCCGATCGTCGAGAAAATCTTCCATATCCATCGCCAGAAGCAGATCGTCTTCGAGAAGGAGGATGGTCGGTTTTGCTGCGGTCTTTCGGGCTATCTGCACTGCGTCGTCCTGCTTGTCATCCAATAATGTGTCGTGCGGGAGGTGTTAGGTGCGGCACAAAGAACAGAATTCAAGAGTTTTATGCCGTTCTAAAGTATTCGTGATTGCCGCTGCCAAACTCTGCGATGACGGCTTGAAAGCGTTTCGCATAGGTGCGCGGACGATGATCCGTCACGCGGGCAAAACCTTCAGGATACGAATTCTGTCGCCGGGGGCAAACGCCAGGATGCCATCCTGCTCCAGTGCCGACAGAACCGCGAGTATCTCGTCACGTGCATATCCCGCGGCATTCAGCGGCGTGCTGATGTCCACGAGATTGATGGTCTTTTCCGGTTTGGCCTTGAGGACGCGAAGCCGCTCGACAAGTGCGATCTCGATCTCGTTGAATCTGCTCATGCGCCAATTTTATCCGGGATGTGGTTGGTCTGGTATCGTCTGCTTCGAGCGAACGCGGCGGAAAGCGTAAAATTTCCAGGCGGTCCTATCACATTCCTTCATCCGGAATGTTGAGGATGTGGCCGCAGGCCTTGCAGTGGACGGCGTCTGCATCATGACGCTGCAAACCGCATTCCGGGCAAGGAAATGTGACCTTGTAGGGCCGCACCACCGCCTGCGCGAGGCGCACGAACAGCGATATGCCGATGATCATGGTCAATACCGAGGTCAGCTTGCCGATCGTGCCGGGCAGGGTGATGTCGCCGAACCCGGTGGTCGTCACGGTTGCAACAGTAAAGTATAGCGCATCGACAAACCCCTCGCCGCCCGGCCGATCGTAAAAGAAGCTCGTATAAACGAAGCCGGTCATGACGAAGAGAAAGACGAGGAAGTTGATGACGGCCCTGATGACGTCGTGAACATCGGCGCAGCCGGCTTTTCTCAGGATCGTCTTGAACAATGCACTGTTGCTGATCGCCCAGAGCCGCATGATGCGCAGGAAGGCAAAGTTGAACAGCGCGGTGGGAAACAACAGCGTCGCCAGAATGAACAGGTCGATCCAGGTCATCGGCCGTTTGGCGAATGTCCAGAACGATGGCGCGGCAATCGCGCGTGCCGTGAGTTCGCCGGCGATCCACACCGCGATCATGTAATCGATAATCAGGTAGCTCGGGCCGCTTCTCAAATACGGGCCGAGCAGGAAGAAGGCGAGAATGGCGAGGTCGATACAGGCCAGCAGCGCCTGCCAGCGTAGCGCCCAGTTATCGCGCCCACGTTCTATACGCTGCAGGTTCTCCCGCAGGTGGCGGGAGCGGGACGTGACATTCTGGCCGGATTTGCTGGTGCTCATGCCGCCCAGATAGAGACTTCTCGTATGCGGTCAAGCGGCCATGCAAAAGCTGTCAGGTTGCCACTTTTTCCAGCTCCGATGCGCGGTCCATCGAACCGAGAATACGGCTCTTGCCGACATCGATGACATGCTGCATGGCGGCGATCGCCTTGGCCGGATCGCGCGAGGCGATTGCATGGGCAATACGCAAGTGGTTGCTCGCCACTTCGTCGATCTTTTCCGGTGATGCGGCAGGCGACGAAAGCTGGAACGAGATCGCCAGCGCCGCCTCGATCAGCGCGCTGGCGGAGCGCATGAACGGGTTGCCGGACATGCGGGCGACGGCGAGATGGAATTCGAGATCGACCTTGGCGATGGTTTCCGGCGTGTGAGACAGATCGTCGAAGCGCGCTGCAATGGCATAAAGCGCAACGATGTCGTCGCTGGTTGCGCGCACAGCGGCGGCGGCGGCTGCCGCAGGTTCCAGCGCGTTGCGCATCTCGGCGATGTAATCGATGAATGCGTGATCAATGCCGGCATCGCAGCGCCAGCCCAGTACATCAGGATCGAAGAAATTCCAGCTGTCGCGCGGCAAAACGCGGGTGCCGACGCGTGCCTTCGGCTCGATCAGCCGTTTGGCGGTCAGCGTCTTCATCGCTTCGCGCAGCACGGTGCGTGATACGCCGAAGCGGGCGGACAGATCGTTGTCGCCCGGCAGGATGGAACCCTCCGGAATTTCGCCGGAAACGATGGCGCTGCCGAGGCCGGCAACCACATGCGCGTGGCTGCTGCGTCTTTTGCGTCCGCTAATCGTCGTTTCCAGCAGTCCCAATTCATACCCCCTTCAGGCGTGCGATATCGATGCGCCTGTTTGAATACCAGATGATGCCGCGCTGCAACACGATGAACACAAAGAGCAGGATTCCAATGACGATTTTCGTCCACCATGAGGACAAAGTGCCGTCGAAAACGATGTAGGTCTGGATCAGGCCCTGGATGAGAATGCCGATGAACGTGCCGGCGATCAGCCCGGTGCCGCCGGTCAGCAGCGTGCCGCCGATGACAACCGCGGCGATCGCGTCGAGTTCCACGCCCACCGTCGCCAGCGAATACCCGGAGGAGGTGTAGAGCGTGTAGGCAATGCCGGCGAGCCCGGACAGAAAACCGGATGTCGCATAGATGCCGATCGTGGTGCGCCCGACCGGCACGCCCATCAGTTCGGCAGATTGCGGATTGCCCCCGAGCGCATAGACATTGGCGCCAAAACGGGTGCGCGCCGCGATGATGCCGCCGATGATGAAAACCGCGATCATCAGCATCGACATCGCCGTCAGTCGTCCACCGCCGGGAAAGCGGAAATAAAAACCCTGGATCGTATCGAGGAACGGGTGCGAGATCGGCACGGACTGGGTCGAGATCAGATAGGCGGCGCCGCGTGCGAGAAACATGCCGGCCAGCGTCACCACGAAGGGCGGGATCTGCAAGTAACGGATCATCGCGCCCATGGCGCTGCCGAACGCGGTGGAGATGACCAGAACCAGTGCGAAGGCGGTGAGCGGATGCAGGCCGAGTGTGCCGACCGTGACGGCCACGAAGACGCTGGTGAAGGCGATGACGGAGCCGATCGACAGATCGATGCCGCCCGACAGGATGACAAAAGTCATGCCGACCGCCGCAATGCCGAGAAAGGCGTTGTCGACAAGCAGATTGCCGATCACGCGGGTCGACAGCATGGCCGGAAACTGTATGGCGCAAAGCGCGTAGGCGATGATGAAGATGGCAAGCGTGGTGACGAAGGGAAGGTTGCGGCTGTGGATCATCGTGCAGTTCCCTTCACGTCGGTATCATTGACCTCGCTTCGTTTGGTCGGAGGCATGATTTCTGGCCGCTTGCGCCAGAAGCGCAGGAAAGCGGTCAGCGTCAGCAGTGCCGGCGATTGCAGGGTCAGCACGATGACGATGATGACGGCCTTGATGATCAGGTTGAATTCCGGCGGAAAGCCCGAAACCAGAATGCCGGTATTGATCGACTGGATGATCAGCGCGCCCAGGAGCGAGGCGGTGATGGAAAATCGTCCGCCATTCAGCGAGGTGCCGCCGATCACGACAGCAAGGATGGCATCCAGTTCCAGCCACAGGCCTGCATTGTTGGCATCGGCACCGCGGATGTCGGCGGTGACGATCAGGCCGGCAACGGCGGCCATCAGGCCGGAAATGGCGTAGACGAAAAAGATCAGGAATTTGGCCCGCACGCCGGCAAGCGTCGCGGCGCGGCGGTTGATGCCGGTCGCCTCGATCAGAAAACCGAGTGCCGAGCGCCGCACCAGCAGACCGACCACCATCGCCATCGCCAGCCAGATCAGGATCGGCAACGGCACGCCTGCAAAGGAGCCGGAGCCGAGGGCGGCAAATGTGTCGTCGTTGAAGGTGAGGATGGCGCCCTCGGTGATCAGCTGGGCGATGCCGCGACCGGCCACCATCAGGATCAGCGTGGCGATGATCGGCTGGATGTCGAGAAGCGCCACCAGCATGCCGTTCCACAGGCCGCAGATCAGGCCGACGCCGAGCGACACGAGAATGACGACGGGCAGACTGTAGCCCTGTGTCACAAGGCTGGCCGCGACCGCGCCACAGATGGCGATGACTGCACCGATCGACAGGTCGATACCACGCGTGGCGATGACCAGCGTCATGCCGATCGTCAGCAATGCCACAGGGGCTGCGCGGACCAGCACGTCGATCAGGCTGCCATAGATGCGGCCATTGGCGATGGAGAGATTGAGAAAGCCGGGGGCGACGGCGGTGATCATTGCCAGAATGACGACAAGCGCGATCAGTTGCGGGGCAAGGCGTCGCAGGCGGCGGGTGACGCTGTTCATCATGCGGCCTCCGTCCGGTTCGGGGCGGCAATGGCGTGCATGATGTTGTCGGCCGTCACGTCTGCGCCGGAAAGCTCGGCAATGTGCTTGCGGTCGGAAAGAACGATGACGCGGTGGGCAATCGCCGTCAGTTCCTCCAGTTCGGATGAGATGACGACGAGCGACATGCCCTCGGTGCAGAGTTTTTCGATCATTTTCAGAATTTCCGCATGCGCACCGATATCGATGCCGCGCGTCGGTTCGTCGAGGATCAGCAGGCGTGGATTTGTGGCAAGCCAGCGGGCGAGGATCGCCTTCTGCTGGTTGCCGCCGGAGAGGAATTTGATCGGCCGGTCGGGATCGGCGGGGCGGATATCCAGCGAGCGGATGAATTCGGCGGCAAGCGCCTGCCGCTGGCGCGAGGGGATCGGTTTTGCCCAGCCCTGCCGCGCCTGAAGCGCCAGCGCGATGTTCTCGGCCACGGAAAAATCGCCGATAATGCCGTCGCTCTTGCGTTCTTCGGGACAGAAACCGAAACCGTTGGCGATCGCGGCTTCCGGCGAGGTGAGCGAGATCTCGCTGCCATCCACCGTCGCCGTGCCGCTGTCGGCGCGGTCGATGCCGAACAGAAGGAAGGCGGTTTCGCTGCGGCCTGAACCCAGAAGCCCGGCAATGCCGACCACTTCACCGGGCCGAATGGCGAGATCGAAGGGCGAGATGCTGCCGCGCTTGCCATAGTCGTTGAAATGGATCGCGGCCTCGCCGGTCGGCACATCGCCTTCGCTGGCCTGATGGTCGCGCGTCACATGCTGCAGCTCGCGGCCGAGCATCATCGAGATCAGCTCCATGCGCGGCAGACCGTCGATATCGCGGCTGCCGACCAATCGGCCGTTGCGCAGCACGGTCACGCGGTCGGCCACCGCATAGACCTGATTGAGAAAATGGGTAATCAGAATGATACCGAGCCCGTCTGCCTTCAACTTGCGCAGCACGGAAAACAGGACTTCCACCTCCTGCGCATCGAGGCTGGCGGTCGGCTCATCGAGCACCAGGACCTTGCCGGACAGGTCGACGGCGCGGGCAATGGCGATGATCTGGCGGATGGCGACGGAATAGGTGGAGAGCAGCGCATCGACATCGATATCCAGCCCGTAACGGGCCAGCAGGTCACGCGATCGGCGGCGCATTTCGCGGCGGTCGGTGAGGCCGAAACGGCGCGGCTGACGGCCGAGAAACAGGTTTTCCGCCACCGTCAGGTTTTCCAGAAGATTGACCTCCTGATAGACGGTGCCGATGCCAAGCACCTGCGCTTCGCCGACATTGGCGGGAGACACGTCCTCGCCATCCAGACGGATCGTGCCGCTGTCGCGGCTGTAGACGCCGGTAAGGATCTTGATCAGGGTCGATTTGCCAGCGCCGTTTTCGCCCAGCAGCGCATGGATCTCTCCACGTCGCAGCGAAAAATCGACATTGTCGAGCGCGACATTGCCGAGAAAGCTCTTGGCAATGGCTTTCGCTTCCAGAATGTTTTGGGGGTCTGACATGCTCACCTGTCCGCACGGTTTTCGGGCGAGCGGCACGTGGTCAAACGCGCCGCCCGTCTTGCGTCAGTGATGCGGGCAATTCAGCGAATGCCCGCTTTCGTTATGCCTTGAGGGCAGGGATCAGTAACCGAGGCCCTTCTTGGACTCGTACACCTTCATCGGGTCGTCCTTTTGGGTGTAGAGCTTGGATTCGGTCTGGATCCATTTTTTCGGCTCCTTCTTGTCCTTCAGATACGCATCGAGCGCATCGAAGGCGGGGCCGGCCATGTTCGGGGTCAGTTCAACGGTGGCGTTGGCCTCACCCTTTGCCATGGCCTGAAAAATGTCCGGCACGGCGTCGATCGAAACGATCTTGATGTCGGTACCCGGTTTCAGGCCGGCTTCCTTGATCGCCTGGATGGCGCCGACGGCCATGTCGTCATTGTGCGCGTAAACGGCACAGATATCCTTGCCGCCGCCTTCCGCCTTGATGAAGCTTTCCATGACTTCCTTGCCCTTGGTGCGGGTGAAGTCACCGGTCTGCGAGCGCACGATCTTGATGTTCGAAGCGGCCTTGATGCCTTCTTCAAAACCCTTCTTGCGGTTGATGGCCGGCGAAGAACCGGTCGTGCCCTGCAGTTCCACGACCTTGCAGTCCTTGGAACCGACATCCTTGGCAAGCCATTCGCCGGCAACCTTGCCTTCATGCACCTGATCGGAGGTGACGGCTGTCAGGTAAAGATCCTTTGGCGACTCGATTTCGCGGTCGAGCAGGATCACCGGGATCTTCTCTTCCTTGGCTTCCTTCAGGACTGCATCCCAGCCGGTGGCGACCACCGGTGCGATCAGGATCGCATCGACGCCCTGGGCAATGAAGCCGCGGATCGCCTTGATCTGGTTTTCCTGCTTCTGCTGCGCGTCGGCGAATTTCAGCGTCACGCCGCGTTTTTCGGCTTCCTGCTTGGTCACTGTCGTTTCGGCCGCACGCCAGCCCGATTCGGAGCCGATCTGCGAAAAGCCGACCGTCAGCGAGGCTGCGGAAACACTGGTTGCAAGGGAAAGTGTGAATGCGACGCCAAGCGCCGCGAATGCTGTTCTCATCTTAAATCCTCCCAGAGATGAAACTTAGCAAGTGCAAAGCTAACTGAGCATATAGTCATACTTTTGCAAGCGGAATTTTCTCAAAAAAGTAGCATTTTGCAGGGCGTCCCTACTCATGCGGGATATAAACGTTTGAAATCGCCTATAATATCAGCGATGGCTTGATCAATTTCGATGCTTATTGCCAATTTCCGCTGCTTGACAATCCGAGCCTCCATCCAATAGTCATATTTATCGGCGACGCGTCACTATGGCGCAGATGCCGGGGAGTGTTCGGCCCTGAGGAGGCGCCGGGCGGGAGTGAAACACCTACAGGTGATTTGTTTATGCTGCGAATTCTTCAGGTTGCGGATGAAACCGGCACGGTGCGTGTCGTTGCGTGGGATGGTGAAGGCGAGGCGCGTGTGGTGACGGGTGCCGCCTCCACATACGAACTGGCCCGACAGGCCATCGCGGCTGGAAAGTCCCTGGCTGAACAGATCAAGACGTCCGGTTTCGGCGACGCGGTCGATCTCGAAAAGGCAGCCGCCGAAAAGCGTATTCGTCTCCCAATCACGCATCCCGATCCAGCCCATTTCATCGTCGCCGGCACCGGCCTGACGCATCTCGGTTCGGCCGATGGTCGCGACAAGATGCACAAGGCGGCGCAATCGGCGGAAAAGCCGACCGATTCCATGCGCATGTTCCTGATGGGCGTCGAAGGCGGCAAGCCGAAAGCCGGTCAGGAAGGCGTGCAGCCGGAATGGTTCTACAAGGGTGACGGCTCGCAGTTGCGTGCCACCGGGGAGGATTTGCAATCGCCTGCCTTCGCGCTTGATGGCGGCGAAGAACCGGAACTGGCCGGCATCTATCTGATCGGCGATGACGGCGTCACCTACCGCGTCGGTTTCTGCCTCGCCAACGAGTTTTCAGATCACGTCACCGAAAAGGGCAATTACCTCTGGCTTGCCCATTCCAAGCTGCGTCAGGCAGGCCTTGGCCCGGAACTGCTGGTCGGCGATCTGCCGGAGCATGTGGAAGGTACGTCGCGCATTCTGCGGGATGGCAAGACCGTGTTCGAAAAGCCTTTCCTGTCGGGCGAGGCGAACATGTCGCACACGATTGCCAATCTCGAACACCACAATTTCAAGTACGATATTTTCCGCCGACCGGGCGATCTGCATGTGCATTTCTTCGGCACTGCAACGCTGTCCTTCTCCGAAGGCATCAAGACCGAACCGGGCGACGTTTTTGAAATCTCGGCAGCGCCGTTCAAGCTTCCCCTCGTCAATCGCTTGTCCGTCGCCGCGGCGACGTCGGTCGACGTGCGCAAGCTTTAAAGGAAGACTGGAATGGGTAATATTCGTCTCGGCATCGTCGGGCTCGGCAAGATCGCAAGGGATCAGCACCTCGGTGCCATCGCTGCGACCGACGGTATCGAACTGACGGCGGTGGCCAGTCGCAACGCCGCACTGGATGGTGTTCACTGTTTCCGCGACATCGAGGAAATGCTGGCATCGGGTGTCGAACTCGATGCGGTCTCTCTGTGCACGCCGCCGCAGGGCCGTTTCGCGCAGGCCAAGGCCGCCATCGAAGCCGGCAAGCACCTGATGCTGGAAAAACCGCCGGGCACGACCCTGTCGGAAGTCTATGCGCTGGAGCGCCTGGCGCGTGACAAGGGCGTGAGCCTCTACACGACATGGCATTCGCGTGCCGCCGCCGCCGTCGAGCCGGTCCGTGACATGCTGGCAACGCGCACCATTCGCTCCGTTGCCGTCGAATGGAAGGAAGACGTGCGTCACTGGCATCCGGGTCAGGCCTGGATCTGGGAACCGGGTGGCCTCGGCGTGTTCGACCCGGGCATCAATGCGCTGTCCATCGTCACCCGCATCATGCCGGACAGTTTTCACCTGACGTCATCCGATCTGTCCTTCCCGGCCAACCGGGCAGCGCCGATCGCCGCCAGTCTCGCATTCGAAACCGCCGGCGGCATTCCGCTGACGGCCGAATTCGACTGGCGCCAGACCGGACCGCAGACCTGGGATATCCGCATCGACACGGCGGAAGGCTCCATCGTCATGACGCATGGCGGCAGTCGCCTGATCGTTGATGGCAAGCCGCAGATCGTCGAGGAAGACCACGAATATCGCCGTCTTTATGAGCGTTTCGTCGAACTCGTGCCCAATGCCGGCATCGATGCCGATCTTTCACCGCTGGTGCATGTGGCCGACGCCTTCATGCTTGGCCGTCGCCTCACCGTCGAAGCGTTCGAGGATTGAGATGAACACTCGATCCGCCCCATCTTTCAATTCGAGAACCGCATCATGAGCAATTCCGAAAACCACGATCCGAAAGCCATCGTCGAAGCTGCAAAGGGCCGCAAGCTGCGCTCGCGCGCCTGGTTCGACAATCCCGACAATGTCGACATGACGGCGCTTTATCTCGAGCGTTACATGAACTTTGGCCTCAGCCAGGCAGAGCTGCAGTCGGATCGCCCGATCATCGGCATCGCCCAGACCGGTTCGGATCTTTCGCCCTGCAACCGTCACCATCTGGAACTGGCACATCGCCTGCGCGAAGGCATTCGTGAAGCCGGTGGCATCGCCATCGAATTCCCGGTCCACCCGATCCAGGAAACGGGAAAACGCCCGACGGCGGGCCTCGACCGTAACCTCGCCTATCTCGGCCTCGTCGAAGTGCTCTATGGCTACCCGCTCGATGGCGTCGTGCTGACCATCGGCTGCGACAAGACCACGCCGGCCTGTCTGATGGCGGCGGCCACCGTCAACATCCCGGCCATTGCGCTTTCCGTCGGCCCGATGCTGAACGGCTGGTTCCGTGGCGAGCGTACCGGTTCCGGCACCATCGTCTGGAAGGCGCGCGAACTGCTGGCCAAGGGCGAGATCGATTATGCCGGCTTCGTCAAGCTGGTCGCTTCCTCGGCGCCGTCCACCGGTTATTGCAACACGATGGGCACGGCAACGACCATGAACTCGCTTGCCGAAGCGCTCGGCATGCAGCTTCCCGGTTCGGCTGCCATCCCGGCGCCGTATCGCGACCGTCAGGAAGTTTCCTATCTCACCGGCCTGCGCATCGTCGACATGGTCCGGGAAGACCTGAAGCCTTCCGACATCATGACCAAGGAAGCTTTCATCAACGCAATCCGCGTCAACTCGGCGATCGGCGGCTCCACCAATGCGCCGATCCACCTCAACGGTCTCGCCCGCCATATCGGCGTGGAACTGACGGTCGATGACTGGCAGCATTACGGCGAGGAAGTGCCGCTGCTGGTCAACCTGCAGCCGGCCGGCGAATATCTCGGCGAAGACTATTACCATGCCGGCGGTGTTCCGGCCGTCGTCAACCAGCTGATGACGCAGGGTCTCATCCACGAGGATGCGATGACGGTCAACGGCAAGACGATCGGTGAAAACTGTCGCGGCGCGGTGATCGAGGACGACAAGGTCATCCGCACCTACGACAATCCGCTGAAGCCGCATGCCGGTTTCCGCGTCCTGCGCGGCAACCTGTTCAACTCGGCCATCATGAAAAAGAGCGTGATCTCGGAAGAATTCCGCAATCGCTACCTGTCCAATCCGAACGACCCGGAAGCCTTCGAGGGCCGTGCTGTGGTGTTCGATGGACCGGAAGATTACCATCACCGCATCGACGATCCGTCGCTCGCCATCGACGGCACGACGGTGCTGTTCATGCGCGGTGCCGGCCCGATCGGTTATCCGGGTGCTGCCGAAGTCGTCAACATGCGTGCCCCGGATTATCTGCTCAAGGAAGGCATCAGCTCGCTGCCTTGCGTTGGTGATGGTCGCCAGTCCGGTACATCCGGCAGCCCGTCCATCCTCAATGCCTCGCCGGAAGCGGCGGCAGGCGGCGGTCTCGCCATCCTGCGCACCGGCGACCGCGTGCGCATCGATGTCGGCCGCGGTACGGCGGATATCCTGATTTCGCCGGAGGAACTGGAAGCGCGTCACAAGGCACTCGCGGCCGATGGTGGCTACCAGTACCCCAAGCATCAGACGCCATGGCAGGAAATCCAGCGTGGCATCGTCGGGCAGATGGAATCCGGTGCGGTTCTCGAGCCGGCGATCAAATACCAGCGCATCGCCCAGACTGCAGGTCTGCCGCGCGACAACCACTAGCATTCCCACTGAAAATCAGGGGTGGTTTTCGGGCGATGCTGCACACAGACTGATTGAACGGCGGCGTCTCGCGCGCCGCCGAGGAGCACGAGGAATTGGTGACGGCCGCCGGCCGTCATCTGGAGGATCAAGCGGCTCGTTGGGAGCACGCTTTTTTTGGGAGAGAAGCCATGACTATATTCAAATATCTGTCGACGGTGGCGATCGCTGCTGCCGTCGCCTTTGCCGCACCGGCATTTGCGGCCGACAAGGGCCTCGTCGGCGTTGCCATGCCGACCAAGTCCTCGGCGCGCTGGATCGCCGACGGCGACAACATGATCAAGGTTCTGCAGGAGCGCGGTTACCAGACCGATCTCCAGTACGCCGAAGACGATATCCCGAACCAGCTTTCGCAGATCGAAAACATGATCACCAAGGGCGCCAAGGTGCTCGTGGTCGCCTCGATCGACGGCACGACGCTGTCGGACGTCCTTGCCCAGGCCCATACGGCCGGCATCAAGGTCATCGCTTATGACCGCCTGATCCGCGACACGCCGAATGTCGACTATTACGCGACCTTCGATAACTTCCAGGTTGGCGTTCTGCAGGCAACCACGCTGGTCAAGGCCCTCAAGGCCGACACCGAAAAGGGCCCGTTCAACATCGAACTGTTCGGCGGTTCGCCGGACGATAACAACGCCTACTTCTTCTATGACGGCGCCATGAGCGTTCTTCAGCCGCTGATCGACAAGGGCACGCTCGTTGTCGGCTCCGGCCAGACCGGCATGGACAAGGTCGCCACCCTGCGTTGGGACCCGGCAACCGCACAGGCTCGTATGGACGCCATCCTGTCCTCGACCTATTCCGACAAGAAGCTGAACGCTGTTCTGTCGCCTTACGACGGTATCTCGATCGGCATCCTGTCGTCGGTCAAGGGCGTTGGTTACGGCTCCGGCGACTCGCCGATGCCTTTCGTTTCCGGTCAGGACGCTGAAGTGCCTTCGGTCAAGTCGATCATCGCCGGCGAACAGTATTCGACCATCTTCAAGGACACCCGTGACCTTGCAAAGGTCACCGTCGACATGGTCGATGCCGTCATGAACGGCAAGGAACCGCAGGTTAACGACACCAAGACCTACAATAACGGCAACAAGGTCGTACCGTCCTACCTGCTGAAGCCGGTTGCCATCGACAAGACCAATGTCGATCTTCTGGTCAAGAGCGGTTACTACACCGAAGCACAGATCAAGTAATTCGATAATGCCGCGCGGCGTTTTAGCCGCGCGGTTCCTTTATATTGGGAGTTGTCATGCTTGATCCCGTAATATCTGCTGCGGAAAAGCCGCCTATTCTTGAAATGCGCGCCATTTCGAAAAGTTTTGGCGCCGTGAAGGCGCTCTCCGATGTCAGTTTTGATGTCAGGGAAGGCGAGATCCACGCGCTCGTCGGCGAAAATGGCGCCGGCAAGTCCACCTTGATGAAGGTCCTTTCGGGCGTTTACCCGCACGGTTCCTACGAGGGCTCTATCCTTTTCGGCGGCGAAGAACGGCATTTTCGCGATATCAACGACAGCGAAAAGCTCGGCATCATCATCATCCATCAGGAACTTGCGCTGATCCCGCTGATGTCGATTGCGGAGAATATCTTTCTCGCCAAGGCGCCGGCAAAATTCGGCGTCATCGATCGCGATACCCGCTATCGGCGCACCCGCGAATTGCTCGCCAAGGTGGGGCTGACCGAAGCGCCGGAAACGCTGATCACCAATCTCGGCGTCGGCAAGCAGCAGCTGGTGGAAATCGCCAAGGCGCTGTCGAAAGACGTACGCCTGCTGATCCTCGACGAGCCGACGGCCTCGCTTAACGAGACCGATAGCGCCGCCCTTCTGGAGCTTCTGAAGGAATTCCGTCGCGCCGGCATCACCTCGATCATGATCAGCCACAAGCTGAACGAGATCACCGAAGTCGCCGACCGCATTACGGTTCTGCGCGATGGTCGCACCGTTGGCACGCTCGATTGTCACGAGGGTGCGGTCGATGAGGACGAGATCGTCCGCCGCATGGTCGACCGCGATCTCGAAAGCCGCTATCCGGCCCGCACGCCGAAAATCGGCGAGGTGATCTTCGAGGTCGAGAACTGGTCCGTATACCATCCGCAGCATTCCAGCCGGCAGATGGTCAAGAATGTCTCGATGAAGGTTCGGGCCGGCGAAGTCGTCGGCATTTCGGGCCTGATGGGCGCCGGACGCACCGAATTCGCCATGAGCGTGTTCGGCCGCGCCTATGGCCGCGATATCACCGGCACCGTGAAAATCCACGGCAAGGAAGTGGATACGTCCGACGTTCACAAGGCCATCAAGGCGGGCCTTGCCTATGTCACCGAAGACCGCAAGCATCTGGGCCTGATCCTGGCGGAGGATATCCGCAAGAATGTCTCGCTTGCGCATCTCGGCGGTGTTTCGAGCTCGGGCGTGATCGACGACATCAAGGAAATGAAGGTGGCGCAGGAATTCCGCACCCGCATGCGGATACGCAGCCATAACGTCTATCAGGAAACCGGAAAACTTTCGGGCGGCAACCAGCAGAAGGTGGTGCTGTCGAAATGGCTGTTCACCAGCCCGGATATCCTCATCCTCGACGAGCCGACACGCGGTATCGATGTCGGCGCGAAATACGAAATCTATTCCATCATCAACGAACTTGCGGATGCCGGTAAGGCCGTCGTCGTGATCTCGTCGGAAATGCCCGAGCTTATCGGCACATGCGACCGGATCATGGTGATGCACGAGGGCGAATTTGTCGGCGAAGTGGCCGGCGAAGAGGCTACGCAGGAAAATATCATGCGCGCCATCATGCGCCGCAAGGGGAGATAAACCCATGAGCACTCCACAGGAAGCAACTATCGCTCCCAAAGCGGCGACCGGTTTCTGGAAGGAAAACCTTCGCGACTACGGCATGCTGATCTCGCTGGTCGTCATCGTCATCTTCTTCCAGTTCGCCACCGACGGCATTCTTTTGAAGCCGCTCAACGTCACCAACATCATCCTGCAGAACTCCTATATCGTCATCATGGCGCTGGGCATGCTGATGGTCATCGTCACCGGCCATATCGACCTTTCGGTCGGCTCTGTGGCTGGCTTTATCGGCGGCCTTGCCGGCCTGTTGATGGTCCGCTGGGGCGTCGATATCTGGCTCTCGATCATCGCCTGCCTTGTGGTTGGTGGTGTGATCGGCGGCGTCCAGGGGTATTTTGTCGCCTATTTCAAGATCCCGTCCTTCATCGTCACGCTCGCCGGCATGCTGGTCTTCCGTGGTCTGATGATCGCCATCCTCGGCAGCCAGGCCATCGGCCCGTTCCCGCCGATCTTCCAGAAACTGTCCTCCGGCTACGTCGTCGAACTGATCTCGTCGGATGGCGGCATCTATCTGACCTCGTTGCTTATCGGCCTCATTCTCGCAGCCCTGCTCGTCTGGCAGAATGTTCGCAGCCGCTCGCGCCGCGTCATGCATGAGGTCGAAAGCGAGCCTTTCGGTTTCTTCATCGGCAAGAACATTCTCGTTCTCGCCGCCGTCGGTTACGTCGCCTACCTGATCTCCTCGCATCGCGGCCTGCCCAACGTGCTGATCATCATGGCCGTGCTGATCGTCGCCTATGGCTTCTTCACCAACCGCACCATTCTCGGCCGGCAGATCTATGCCGTCGGCGGCAATGCCCGCGCAGCCGAACTGTCGGGTATCAAGACCACGCGTCTGGTGTTCTGGACCTTCGTCAACATGGGCGTTCTGGCAGCGCTTGCCGGCCTCGTTGTTGCCGCGCGTTTGAACAGCGCCACGCCAAAAGCCGGTACCGGCTTCGAGCTTGACGTCATCGCGGCCTGCTTCATCGGCGGCGCCTCGGCTTATGGTGGTGTCGGCAAGGTTACCGGCGCGGTCATCGGCGCCTTCCTGATGGGCGTCATGAACAACGGCATGTCCATTCTCGGCATCGGCATCGATTACCAGCAGGTCATCAAGGGGCTTGTTCTGCTCGGCGCTGTCTGCGTGGATGTCTACAACCAGCGTCGCTGATCGTTTCCGATCGTCACGACATCGATACCGGCGCCGTCATCTCGAAGACGGCGCCGTTTTCGTTTCGCAGTGTATGGGTACCGTGCAACTGCTTCACGAAACTGCCGATCAGCTTGCTGCCCATGCCGACGCGCCGCTCGGTTTCCACGACAAGTCCCGGTCCGTCATCACGGATGCTCAGGCTGAATTCGTCGCCCTGTTCCTGCAGTGAAACAGTCAATGTTCCGGCATTTCGTCCGGCAAAGGCATATTTGAATGCGTTGGATACGACCTCGTTGATGATCATGCCGAGTGGCAGCGCCTGCTCCCGGTCGACCGTTACAGCCTGCAGATCGAGATCCAGCTTAACCGGTGTGTCATATGCCGAAGCAACATCCTTGATCAGCTTCTCCGCATAGGCTGCGACGTCGACCCGTTCGAACTGGTCGTTCTGGTAGATCTGTTCATGCACGGCAATCATCGCGCCCACCCGGCGGCTCATGTCGCTGCGTGCTTCCGGCGGCAGCGGCTGCAGGCGCACCAGCGCCAGCACCGCCTGCAGATTGTTCTTCACGCGGTGGTGGATCTCGCGCAGCAGAAAGCGGTTGCGCTCGAGCGCCTGTTCCAGTTCCTCGTTGCGCGCGGCGTAACGATAGAGCAGCCGCGTGATCCAGAACGATGCCAGCACCAGCACGAACATCAGCGGCACGGCAAACAGCGCGTCGGACCAGACATTGTTCCAGAACTGGTCCAGCACTTCCTGTCGCTCGATGGCGGTCAGCGAGATCAGCGGCCAGCCATTGACCTTCCAGAAGCCGACAATGCGGGAATAACCGTCGATCGGCGAAACCGGGCTGTGATAGACGCCCGACTGCGCGGTGCGCGTCATCGGGTACCATTCGGTGGTGCTGAGATCGACCGCCTTTGCGGAGACCGGGCGGCGCGCCACCAGCCAGCCGTCGTCGCGCACGGCAGAAACGGTGGAATGCGGACCAAGCCCCATCGAAGCCCAGAAACGGTCCATTGTCTCGTTCGGAATGGCGATCGTGGCAACGCCGACGAATTGCGCATTGCGGGTGATCCGGCGTGCGATCATGAAGGCCGGCTTGGAGGTGCGCTCGTCCTCGAACAGCCGCGATACGGTCATCGGTTCGCCGTCGCGCAGGCGCTGGAAATAACCGCGATCGCCATGGTTCAGCGGCGCGGCATTCGGAATGCTTGAAAGGCGCTGCAGGCCGTTTGCATCGAAAACCGAATATTCGAAGCCGGAAGGCAGGTCTCCGACCGCTTCGGCAATGTTGGCCAGCGCGTTTTCAGGTGAAGCGATCGGATCGTCGCCCAGCGCGGAATCGATACGGCGTAGCGCCTGGTTGCTGGCTTCCATCATCCATTCGACATGGGCTGCCACAACATGTGCAGAGGATATCGCCCGTGCTTCGCCGGCGGCCAGCGAACTCTTGTAGTTCTCCAGCAGGATCAGGCCGGTGACGGTGGTAATGGCGAGGAGGAAAATGCCCGTCAGCCACAGGGGCAGCGTCGGCATGGCGCGAAGCGAACGCGGCGATGCGGGCATTGATTCGTCAGACACGACCGCGATTCCCCTTCTTGTCCCGCAGTCGTATCATGTTGGTGCGGAAGTCAAAACGCCATTCCATTCAATGCTTAACCAAATTTTAACCGCAGGAGTCAAAGGGCCATGCAATTTATGATTGCATGGCCCTTTGGTGTCATCCATAGCGAATATGGTCGGCAAATACGAGCGTTTTCCAACGAATGCTCATATTCCACGGTGCGTCAGTTCACCCCATGCGTTCCGACGCGTAGCTGCCGGGGCTTGGCGGAAACACGATCGTGCGGTTGCCGTTGATGAACACGCGGTGATGGATATGTGCATGGATGGCACGGGCCAGAACCTGCGCCTCGACGTCACGCCCCAGCGAGACGTAATCTTCCGGGCTCTGGGCATGGGTCACGCGCACCGTGTCCTGCTCGATGATCGGACCTTCGTCGAGATCGGCGGTGACGTAATGCGCCGTGGCACCGATCAGTTTGACGCCGCGCGTATAGGCCTGCTTGTAGGGGTTGGCGCCCTTGAAGCTCGGCAGGAAGGAATGGTGGATGTTGATGATCCGGCCCGACATCTTCTTGCAGAGCGCGTCCGACAGCACCTGCATGTAGCGCGCCAGAACCACCAGCTCGGTGCCGGAATTTTCCACCACTTCCAGAAGTTGCGCTTCGGCCTGCGGCTTGTTTTCCTTCGTCACCTTGATGTGGTGGAAGGGAATGTCGTGGTTGACCACCAGTTTCTGGTAATCGAAATGGTTGGAGACAACGCCGACGATATCGATCGGCAGCGCGCCGATCTTCGAACGGTAGAGAAGGTCATTCAGGCAATGGCCGAAACGCGACACCATCAGCAGCACTTTCATGCGCTCCGATGCGTCGAAGATTTCCGCTTCCATCGCGAATTTTTCCGCAACCGGCGCAAATCCATCGAGCAGGGCCTGACGGTCGACGCCTTCCTCAGAAATGAAGCTGATGCGCATGAAGAAGCGCTTTGCGTCCAGGTCGTCGAACTGCGAACTGTCGACGATATTGCAGCCTTTTTCCGCCAGATAGCCGGAAATCGCCGCAACAATGCCGCGGCTGGTGGGGCAGGACACGGTCAGGACATAGCTGCTCATGATCAATTCCTCGTTCGCTGGGCACGCATCATGCTGCGGCGCACCCGGTATGGTGACTGGCGGCGGACCATATCGATGGCCCCGCCGGAATGGAAACAGGTTTTTTGACCCTGCAGCGAATTTTGCCGGCAAGACATTGCTGCCCATGTCCCGACGCCTGACGAATGTAAGGTGGCGGCGTGGCGATGCCGTTCTCAAAGCGTCGTCTGTCCGCAGATCAGCGCCAAGCCGGTTGCGCAACCACCGGCGATCGGACAATAACGGCTTCATAAGGCTCGGCTGATATCAGCAATGCCGCAGCGCAAAAACGGGGAAGCGGTTTCATGGCAGATCTGCAGGCGATCCTGGATGATATTCACGCGGAGCTGAAGCCGCGGCTGGGCGAGGGCAAGGTCGCCGATTACATTCCCCAGCTTGCCCATGTCGATCCGAAAAAATTCGGCATGTCGCTGATTACCGTCGATGGCACCGTCCACAAGGTCGGTGATTGCGATGAGCCGTTTTCCATCCAGAGTATTTCCAAGGTTTTCACGCTGACCATGGCGCTTGGCAAGCATGGCGAAACCACCTGGAACCGGGTCGGCCGAGAACCGTCCGGCTCGGCCTTCAACTCCATCGTCCAGCTGGAAAACGAAGGCGGCAAGCCGCGCAATCCGTTCATCAACGCCGGTGCAATCGCGGTCAGCGACCTCGTGCTCGCCGGCCATACGCCGCGCGAGGCGATCGGCGAAATCGTCCGGTTCGTGCGTTATCTCGCCGATGACGAAACGATCGCCATCGATCCGGCCGTTGCAAAATCGGAGGAGGCGACCGGGTTCCGCAATGCGGCGCTGGCCAATTTCATGCGCGCCTTCGGCAAGCTCACCCATCCGGTCGAACACGTGCTCGGCGTTTATTTCCACCACTGCGCGCTCGCCATGACCTGCACGCAGTTGGCCCATGCCGGCCTGTTTCTGGCGGCCGGCGGCACCAATCCGCTCACCGGCCATTCGGTCGTTTCCAGCCAGCGGGCCCGCCGTATCAACGCGTTGATGCTCACCTGTGGCCATTATGACGGCTCGGGCGAATTCGCCTATCGTGTCGGCCTGCCGGGAAAAAGCGGTGTCGGCGGCGGCATTCTCGCCGTCGCACCCGGCAAGGCTGCCGTCACCGTGTGGTCGCCGGGCCTCAATGAAAACGGCAATTCGCAGCTGGGTTCGCTGGCGCTGGAAATGCTCGCCGCCCGCACCGGCTGGTCCGTGTTCGGCCCGGCGTGAAGCGGGCGTAGATCAGGCCTTGCGTCCGGCCTCCATTCCCGCAGCAATGCCGGCGCCGAGATAACGCGTGTCGCTGCCCAGGATGAAAAATGTCATGCCGGCCTCGGCCCATTTGCCGACATCCCCCGTGGTCGGGCGAAAAATACCTGCCACCTTGCCGGCGCGGCGTGTTGCCTTGGCAATGGTCATGATCGCCGCATCCAGTCGATCGGCATCGGCGGGCGTGGTGGCGCCCAGTGATGCCGCCAGATCGGACGGCCCGACAAAGATCACGTCGATACCGTCCACCGCGACGATCTCGTCGATATTGGCCAGCCCTTCGGCTGTTTCCACCTGAATGGCCAGCACCAGTCGCTCATTGGCGGAGGCCAGATAATCGGGGATTTGATAGCCATAGGATGTGGCCCGGCCCGGTCCCAGCCCTCGCTCGCCGATCGGCGGAAAACGTGTGGCCTTCACCGCCGCCCGTGCCTGTTCGGCATTGGAAATGCGCGGCACCAAAACGCCGGCCGCTCCCGCATCCAGCACGGCGGCCGTCCATTCCGAAGCGTGGCCCGGCACGCGCACCATGGCCGGCACCTGCCGCACATCGGCGGCGCGCACCAGATCCTCGATCCGTTCACGGCTGATCTGCGCATGCTCCCAGTCGATGCAGAGAAAATCGGGGCCTGCGGCCGCCGACACCTCGATCGCGACCGGATGCGGAATGGCGCAAAAAATGCCGACAACGCGATCCTGTGCAACGCAACGCTTACGAAAATCAGTCATGCTTTCCCTCATGCGATATCGGCATCTGCTGCACCAGGCATGCCGTCGCAGATCCTGAGCGCCGAGTATGCGCACAAAGGTCAGAACGACAAGCCGTGATTGCCGGCTATTGCGCTTTCTGCCGCGGACGATAGGTATGGAATGCGCAGCCGTGGTCGCGTGCATGTGGAATGGGATTTGGAGTTGGAATGACGCCGGAAGAGGATGCAGAGACCGCAAGACTGGCCTTTCGTGATGCCATGTCGCGCCTTGCCGCCGCCGTGCATGTGGTCACCACCGATGGTCCTGCCGGTCGTGCCGGCTTTACCGCATCCGCGGTCACCAGCGTTACCGACAGGCCGCCGACGCTGCTCGTCTGTCTCAACCGGGCAAGCTCGGTCGCCGGCCTGTTCGAAAAGAACGATGTGCTTTGCGTCAACACACTGACATCGGCACAGGAAGAGATTTCCCGCGCATTCGGTGGCTCCACCCCGCAGGCAGACCGTTTTGCCGCCGGCGAATGGACAACGGGTGATACCGGCGCACCGATATTGAAGGACGCGCTCGTTTCCTTTGATTGTCGTATCGAAAGCGCTGTCGCCAGCGGCACACATCATGTGCTGTTCTGTCAGGTGCTGGGCATGCAGACCGGTGCGGATGAGGATGAGGCGCTGGTCTATTTCCGCCGCCGTTATCACCGTATCGGCTGAATTTTTCCCAACGACAGTGCGTGCGGTCTTGCCAGTGCTGCGGCAAACGGCAAGATTGGCTGGATGGTGTTTTGGCACCGCTTCTCGCCCACGAAAACGCGCCGGGGAATTTCATGACCGACATCGCAATGATCAGAGCCGCCCGTGATCGGATCGGCAACCATGCCCGCCGCACGCCCTTTCTGTCCTCGCCCTTTCTCGACGAAATCGCCGGGCGCCGCCTGTTCGTGAAAGCGGAATGCCTGCAGCTGACCGGGTCGTTCAAGTTTCGTGGTGCATGGTCTGCCATCTCGGTTCTGGACGAGGAAACGCGGGCGCGCGGCGTCATCGCCTTTTCCTCCGGCAACCATGCGCAGGGCGTGGCACTTGCGGCGCGCATGCACGGCGTGCCGGCCGTCATCATCATGCCGGCGGATGCACCGCGCATGAAGATCGAAAATACCCGTGCCTATGGCGCCGAGGTCGTTCTCTATGATCGCCAGAAGGAAGATCGCGATGCCATCGGCGAACGTCTGTCGGCAGAGCGCAATCTCACCCTCATCCGCCCCTTCGATGAGCCTTATGTCGTGGCCGGTCAGGGCACGGTCGGTCTGGAAATCGCCGAGCAGGCGAAGGAGCACGGCATCACCCGCGCCGAGGTTCTGGTGCCCTGCGGCGGCGGCGGCCTGACATCCGGCATCGCGCTGGCGCTGGAAGCCGAAGCGCCCGATTTTCTGGTTCGCCCGGCCGAGCCACAGGGTTTTGACGATACCGCGCGATCACTCGTTTCGGGCCGGATCGAGCGCAATCCGGCCATGGGCGGATCGATCTGCGATGCCATCCTGACGCCCGCTCCCGGCAACGTCACCTTCCCCATCACCTCGCGCCTGTGCGGCCCCGGCCTCGTGGTCAGCGATGATGAAGCTCTGAAGGCGATGGTGCTGGCATTCACCCGCCTCAAGATCGTTGTCGAACCCGGCGCTGCCGTGGCGCTCGCCGCCGCGCTTTTCCGCAAGGACGAGGTGAAGGGCGATACGGTCATCGCCGTCACGTCGGGCGGCAATGTCGATGCCGATCTGTTCGCCGAAGCGCTGCGCCGGTTTGGTTGAAGCCAAGCTGCGATGAGCTGGGTCGAAGGACGGGCGAGTATTTGCTCGCCCTGAATATATTTGCCCGGGATATTTTGCGCTGCAAGTAAAAATGCTGCGACGCACAATATAAATTGGCTGAAATCTACCACTTGTCCCCGCAATCATTAGGGGAAATTTAGTCAATATTGAACATTCATTTTGCAATGCGAGATCGCCACGGTCGCGCGGAGGATATCGGGTCGACGCACGCAATGGGGATTGCGTCCCGTCGGTCCCTTTGGGGGCGTTGCAATGAAGTTTTCGGTTCGCAATATTCTGGTCACCGTTTTTGCGGTTCTCAGTCTGACGGTCATGGGCTTGATGGGGCAGCAATTGCTGCGCCAGATCGACGCCCAGCACACATCCAGCCAGCTGGCGGGTCTCGCATCACTGGACAAGGCTCTGTTCGATGCGCTGCTCGGCATGCGCGGCGAGCGTGGTGCCATCAACTCGGCGGTCAAGCTGGAACCGGTCGACATGGCCTCCACCCGCAAAAATATCGATGACGGTCGCCGTGATCTCGATGCCGCCTTCAAGGATGCCAAATCGGTTATCGACACGGTCGAACCCGCAAGTCTGAAGACCAGCGTTGGACCGGTTCTCGACAATTACGCCAAGTGGCTGGATCTGCGTCCGAAGATGGATGCGGCGCTCGCCCTGCCGGTCAAGGATCGCGATGCGAGCGTCGGCAAGAGCGCGCTGACCCTCGCCGACCAGATGCTGGTCGATCTCGAAAAGGCTTCCTATCAGGTCGAAGCGGTCATCAATGCCCGCGGCCCGGCGATGATCATGTTCACACAGCTGCGCTCGCTGGCATGGACCTCGCGCACGCAACTCGGCACCGCCAATTCGTCCATCGTCGGCGCCATCATTTCCAAGCAGCCGCTGCCGGCCGAAAAGCTTGCCGAAATCGCCGTGCAGGATGCGCGCGTGTTTCTGGCCTGGGATGTGATCTCGCAGATCGTTGCCAGCGATACCACGCCGGCTGCCATTCGCGATCTGCACAAGGTGGCGCAGAATACCTATTTCTCCGGCGCCTATGCCGAACAGAAGGCCACTGCCATCAAGCAGTTCCAGGCCGGCCAGCCGTTTGCCATGAATGTCGATGACTGGCGCAAGCCCGCAGGTCCCGCACAGGCCTCGCTTGCCGATATCGCCTCGGCGTCCCTGAAGGAAATGACGGCGATCACCGCCGCCAACAATGCCGCCTCGCTTCGGTCGATCATCGTTTACGGCGTCGCCACGCTTCTCGCTCTCGCGCTGTCGATCGTCGGCTTCACCACCATCATCTTCCGCATCGCCAACCCGATCACCGCGCTGACCGGTGCCATGCGAAAACTCGCCGCCGGTGACCTGTCGGTCACGATTGCCGGATCGAACCGCAAGGACGAGATCGGCGACATGGCGCGTGCGGTCGAAGTGTTCCGCGAGGCATCGGTCCACAATCGCCAGCTGGAAGAAGACGCCGTCCGCTCGCGCCAGAGTGCGGAAGCCGAACGGATCGCGTTCCAGAAACGCGCCGAAAGCGAAGCGGAAGAACGCCTGACGCAGGCGACTTCGGGCCTCGCCACCGGTCTGCGTCGCCTCGCTTCGGGTGATCTGCTCTGCGAAGTCGAAGAGGTGTTTTCCGAACAGTTCGAGGCATTGCGCCACGATTTCAACAGTTCCGTCCGCCACCTGCGTGATGCGCTGGAAGGTGTCGCCAAGTCGGCGCTGACGGTGCGCAGCGGCAGTGGTGAGATTTCCACGGCTTCCGACCAGTTGGCCAAACGCACGGAACAGCAGGCCGCTTCGCTGGAGGAAACGGCTGCGGCTCTGGAAGAGGTCACCACCAACGTCAAGCAGACCTCTGAACGTGCCGCCGAAGCCCGCGAAATGGTGCGCCATGCCAGCACCCGCGCCGGCACGTCCAGCTCGGTAGTTTCGAACGCTATCGATGCCATGGGCCGGATCGAACAGGCCTCGGCCCAGATCGGCCAGATCATCGGCGTCATCAACGACATCGCTTTCCAGACCAACCTTCTCGCGCTGAATGCCGGTGTCGAAGCCGCGCGTGCAGGAGAGGCGGGCAAGGGCTTTGCCGTGGTTGCGCAGGAAGTGCGTGAACTCGCCCAGCGATCTGCCAATGCCGCCAAGGAGATCAAGGTCCTAATCGGCAATTCCGAGGCAGCGGTGACGCAGGGCGTGACGCTGGTCAACGATACCGGCAATGGCCTGAAGGAAATCGCCGATCTCGTTGCCGCCATCAACCAGCATATGGATGCCATTGCGGTCGGCGCGAAGGAACAGGCGTCGGGTCTCACCGAGATCAACACCTCGGTCAACCATATGGATCAGGTGACACAGCAGAACGCCGCCATGGTGGAGGAGATGAATGCAGCCGGCGCCGGTCTCGCGGATGAAAGCGCGCGCCTGTCGGAACTGCTCTCGCGCTTCGAGATGCGGCAGGCCACGCCTGCCGGCCATTATGGACGGCGCGCCGCCTGATCGAGACACAAGACTGCGCAGTCAATTGAAGGCCCCGGACAACAGTGTCCGGGGCCTTCATGCGCTGCGGTGGATCAGTTTGTTTCTGCGCTCGCCACATCCGTGCCGCTCTGGGCAACGTCGATGCTGGCGATGACCGACATGCCGGGCACCAGCTTTTCCGAAAGCGGCTGCTGTGCATCGACGGCCACCCGCACCGGCACGCGCTGCGCCACCTTGGTGAAGTTGCCGGTGGCATTGTCGGCCTTGATGATGGTGAATTCGGAGCCGGTTGCCGGCGCAAACCGCTCTATACGGCCGGTAAATTCCTTGTGGCCGAGTGAATCGACGGTGAAGGTCACCTTTTGGCCGACGCTCATGCCGGCCAGCTGGGTTTCCTTGAAATTGGCGACGACCCATGTGTGGTTCGGCACGATCGAGGTCAGCTGCGTGCCGGCCGAGACATACTGGCCAAGACGGCCGGAGACTTCGCCAAGTGTGCCGTCCTGCGGCGCGGTGATGCGGGTGTTCTGCAGGTCGATATCGGCCAGCTCGACGGCGGCCTTGGCGCCCTCGACGGTTGCCTCCAGCGAACGGCGGCTGACGATGACGGTATTGAGATCCTGCTCGGCCACCTGTTCGGCGGCTTGCGCCTGATGTACGGCGGCGACCGCCTGATTGTAGGTGGCGCGGTTCTTTTCCGCTTCGCTCTGGCTGGCGATGTTCTTTTCCAGAAGCGCTGTCGTGCGATCATTGGCCATGCGGGCGGCATCGAGCGCAGCCTGTGCGCTTTCGACGGCGGCCTTGGCGGAAACGATCTTGGCTTCCGCGGTCTTCTGGCTCTGCTGCGAATTGTCGAGTGCGGCTTCCGCCTGCGCCTCGGTCGCCTTGGCCTGTTCCAGCTTCTGGGTGAAGATGCGGTCGTCGATGCGTGCGATCAGGTCGCCCGCCTTGACCTTCTGGTAGTCCTGAACCGGTACTTCGACAAGATAACCGGCGAGCTGCGGGCTGAGCAGCGTCACCTGCCCGCGCACATAGGCGTCGTTGGTGGTTTCCACCGAATTGTGAAAGGGCGGCAGCTGCCAGGTATAGAGGATCACCAGAATACCGGCGGCGCCGATGAGCAGTGCCACATAGGTGGCGAGGGAACGGAAGGCGTTCATTGTGTTGTTCTTCTTAGCGGTTCGTTGTCTTTGAAATCAGGAGTTCACGGCCACGGGCGTTTCCGTTTCGCGCGGCTTGAAAAGTGCGTGTCGGTGTCGCCAGGCCATGTGCAGACACAGGCAGGCGAGCGCGGCGAGAGACATGGCCGAGGTCAGCAGGAAGGCGTCGTTGTAAGCCAACACATAGGCCTGGCTCTGGATCAGTTTCGAAAGCTGATTGGCGCCCTGTATGCTGCGCAGATTGCCGTCCTGCGTCGCATGACTGAAGGCTGCGGCATATTGCTGAAGTCGCGCCGTCAGCATCGGATCGGTCGGGTTCAGCCGCGAGATGATGCGGAACGAATGAAACTGTTCGCGCCATGTCACGAAGGTACCGAACAGCGCGCTGCCGAGATAACCGCCGACCTTCTGGGTGGCGAGAAACACCGCCAGAAAGCTGAGAATGTAGACGAGGCCGCGTTGCAGCGCTGCGCCAAAACCCACGGCCATGGCCGGCGGCAGGAACATGCCCATGGCAAAGCTCACCAGAAACTGGCTGAAATACATCTGTTCGGGCCGGGTCAGCACGGTCGACTGGCTGTCCATATAGCTGCCGATGGCGAGCAGAAGCAGCGAGACGGCATGGATGATTTCCTCGCGGCCCGGTCGCGACAGCCAGGCGCAGAAGGCACCGGCACCGAGCGAGCCGACGAGGATGACGATATAAAGCCCCTGCAGCTGGTCATTCAGCAGGCCAAGCTGGCGGAACATGTTGATGGCGCCACTCGATTGTTCCGACAGAAGGACGCGGAACAGCAGCAGGATGCCGGCGAAATGAATGATTTCACGCGAGGTCAGCCAGCGGATATCGATCAGGTTGTTGCGGCGGTTGAGTTCGATGACGGCGCAAATCATGCCGGAGGCGACACCGACGGCCATCATCCATCCCAGCCACGGCGCTTCCGTCCACCAGTAAAGCCGGCCAAGCGTCAGCGCGGCGGCAAAACAACCCATGCAGACGGCAAGGAAGGTGAAGCTGACATAGTCCATCCACTGCATCACTTTCATGCGCGGTGGAGAGGTCAGCGGCAGAAGGAATATCATTGCCAACGAAACCAGCGACAGGCCGAGTTCCAGCATGTTGAGCGTTGCCCAGTCGCCGAGATCAAACAGGCCGGGTGACAGAAGGCCGGCGACAGGAGTCGGCAGGGCAATGGCGGTCAGGGCGATGGCGGTGCCCACGCTGAGCTTCTGTTTGGGCGGAAAGACCTCGATCGTGTAGAGAAAGGCAAGCGACGACAAGGGTGCTGCGGCCGCGCCGGCAAAAAAGCGCAGGATCATCGCCGAGGTAAAGTCGTTCGCCCACAGATGCGCGATCGACACCAGAACATAAACGCCGATGGCAACCTCGGCAAAATTGCGGATGCCGTATTGCATGCGGATCTTGAACAGGAACAGGCCGAGGCTGGCGTTCGGGAACACATAGGCAGCCATCAGCCATGCGGCTTCATTGGTAGTCACGCCCAGAGGGCCTGCCACCTGCTGCAGGTTCACCGTCAGGAAGGAAAGACCAAGCCCCTGCGTCAGTGCCACAATGGTGGCGGCCATGATGTAGCCGAAAGCGATCAGCGGCGGTTTCGGAATGAACGCCGGAGGGGCTGCCGGTGCAGCAGCAGGGGCCGGCTTTTCCTCGGTCTGTTCCTGCTCGGATGGCTCGGTGCCATCTTTCGCCTCGGGCGCATCATCCGCCGCGCGGGCAACGGTTTCACGCGGGGACATGCTGCACCTCAAGATCGGCCACGCGGCCGGTTATGGTTTGCAAAAGCAGCGTCAGTCCGCGCAGGTCCTCCATGTCAATGTCGGCAAACACTTCCTGACGCATCTGGTCGGCAATCGAGCGCACCAGCGTTGCCTGTTCTTCACCATGCGGGGTGAGGGCAATCCGCTTCACGCGGCGGTCGTCGGCAGACTGACGGCGCTCGATCAGGCCATTTTCCTCCATCCGATCCAGCAGGCGCACCATGGTCGCCTGTTCCAGCTCCAGCTCGAAGGCAAGTTCGGTCTGCGCCATGTCCGGCCGCTCCGCAAGGCGCCACAGGGCGCGGGCGCGCGGGTAGGTCAGCCCATGCGCTGTCACCCGCTGATTGAAGGCGGTGCGGATCTTGCGGCTGGTCTTGGTCAGCGCCTCAAGAAAATCGGATTGGGCTTCGGTGCGTTTCATCTGACAGACTGATAGTTAGTGTGCTAATGGTGTGTGATAAATAGTTAGCACAGCAACTATTGCATTGCAATGAATTGATGGTTGTCATTGCGTGTCGCCAGATATGCAAAATGGGCAGGGCTGGGAGAGATGGATGACGCAGATCATCCGTTGACGACGGCGTTTTTCATCCCGATAGGGTCAGGCCGAAAAGTGTGGTAATCGCCACGCAGACAATAACCGGAGTGAAATCGTGAGCGAACCGTCAGTCACAGAAGCAACAACCCGCATTTATGAATCGCTTCAGGCGGACAATGCCGACATCGATCTGCATATCGCGAGCCTCAAGGCAGCGCTTGCGCGCGAGGGCGTGAAGGAGGCGGTCTTCGATCCGGCCAGGCTCGTACAGAACAACCGCTCCGGCCGAAAACTGATGCAGGCCTATTTTCGCCAGCGCGGCGTGACGGTGAAATTTGCCGCTGAGTGAATCTGCTGAGTTGTGACCCGAAGCGGCTCGACTATTGCAGCTAGCGCTTCTGCGCTGCGTTCGCTTCGGTTTTCACCGGCCCACTACTCGCGCAAAGTATCGGCAACAAGCGCATTGGCATGGCCATGACCCATGCCGTGCTCCTGCTTCAGCCAGTTGGCAAGCTCCATGTGTTTCTTCCCGCCTTGCCCGCGGATGAGTTCCTTCCACTCAGCGATCGGACGGCCATATTTGGCTTCGATGGAAGGGAAATAGGACGCAGGACCTTTGACCGTCTCGTTTGCCATGGCGCACCTCCGGCTGCAGCAGTTTCAGCCCGCGATATTAACAGGAAGCAATCCGCTGTCATCGTCTGCGGTCGCCCTGCAGGATAATCGGTGCATTCAGCATGCCGCATCGAGGCTCGTCCCGGTGCCGCCTTCTTTCGGCCAAAACGTTGCATCTATAAGCGCATATGGACACGTTCGACGCTTACATCCCTGAAGATATCTATTCCCTGCTGGTCATGATCGTGGTCGCGCTCGTTGCGATCTGGCTGGTGATGTTCGTCGTCCGCAAGCTGATCGGCATCGCCATTGTCGCGGGTCTGGTGATCGGCGGCTTCATGGTCTGGCAGGATCCGAGCCTGCTGCGCACGGCCCAGGACAGCGCGCTGAGTTATTATGACCAGTGGCAAAACGGCGCTCCGGCCGGTAATGAACGCGGTCAGTGGTAGCTGGCCGGCCCGCCATATTTCCTTACAACACCGTCAAACCTCTTGCCGCAAAGATCGCCCGTGCCTGTGCAACGGAATCCGGCGTCGGCGTCGGCGAATCCTTCAGCGGATATTCGATGCCCAGCTGCTCCCATTTCTGGGTGCCCATCTGGTGGAAGGGTAGAACCTCCACCCGTTTGACGATGTCGCCGAGGTCGGCGACGAAATCGGCAAGGCGGGCAATATCTTCCGCGCCATCCGTCCAGCCGGGCACCAGCACGTAGCGCAGCCACATCGGTTTTTGCAGGCGTTTCAGGCGGTGGGCGAAATCCAGCGTCGGCTGCAGCGGTTGCGCCGTCAGGCGCTTGTAGGTGTCCGGGTCGGAATGTTTGATGTCGAGCAGAACGAGGTCGACATTGTCGAAAAATGTATCCTCGACATTGCCGTGCAGAAAACCTTGCGTGTCCAGCGCGGTGTGCAGGCCAAAATCCTGCTTGATGCGGCGAAACATCTCGCCGACAAAACCTGCCTGCATCAGCGGCTCGCCGCCGGAAATCGTCACGCCACCGGCAAATTTCAGGAAACCGGCATAGGGTTTGATCTCGGCAATGGCGTCATCCAGCGTGATGCGGCGGCCGTTATGCAGTTTCCAGGTGTCCGGGTTGTGGCAATAGAGACAGCGGAACTGGCAGCCCGCCATGAAGAAGACAAAGCGCATGCCGGGACCGTCTACTGCGGCGCCGCTTTCGACCGAATGCAGAAAGCCGTGATCGAGTGGGGTGTGGTGGCCGGCGGCCGCTTTTGGCAAACCGTCCTTGATCGTGAGGATATCCATGGTGAGGCTCATGGTTTGTGGCGAATGATGTGGCTGGAGGTCCCGCGCGCAGAAACCTGCGCGCGGGATGTCATCCAGATCCGGCTTACATCTTGGCGTGGAACGTACGCGAGATGACGTCGAGCTGCTGTTCGCGGGTCAGCTTGACGAAGTTGACGGCATAGCCCGAAACACGGACCGTCAGCTGCGGGTAGAGTTCCGGGTGATCCATGGCGTCAACCAGCGTCTCGCGATTGAAGACGTTGACGTTGACATGGAAACCACCGGCCGCCGCATACCCGTCCAGGCAATTGGCGAGGTTCTGCGCGCGTTCCTCGTCGGTCTTGCCGAGCGAATCCGGGGTGGCCGAAGCCGTCCAGGAAATGCCGTCGAGAGCCGAGTCGTAGGGGATCTTGGCAACCGATGCGCCGGCAGCCACAAAACCCTTGGTGTCGCGGCCGTTCATCGGGTTTGCACCCGGCGCAAAAGGCTCGCCGGCGCGGCGTCCGTCCGGCGTATTGCCGGTCTTCTTGCCGTAGACCACGTTGGAGGTGATCGTCAGAACCGACTGCGTCGGCATCGAGTCGCGGTAGAAATACGGCTGGGCGGCGATCTTCTTCATGAAGGTCTCGGTCAGCCAAACCGCGATGTCGTCAACGCTGTCATCGTTATTGCCGTAAGCGGGGTAGGAACCCTCGATCTTGTAATCGACGGCAAGGCCTGCCTCGTTGCGGATCACATGCACCTTGGCGTGCTTGATGGCCGACAGACTGTCCGCTGCCACCGACAGGCCGGCAATGCCGCAGGCCATGGTGCGCAGAATGTCGCGGTCGTGCAGCGCCATTTCGATACGCTCGTAAGCGTATTTGTCGTGCATGTAATGGACGGTGTTGAGTGCCTTGACATAGGTCGCGGCCAGCCAGTCCATCATCTTGTCGAACTTGGCCATGACTTCGTCATAGTCCAGCACGTCGCCCTTGATCGGCTCAAAGCCCTTGGCGACGGCAACACCGCTCTTTTCATCGACGCCGCCATTGATCGCATAAAGCAAAGCTTTGGCGAGGTTGGAGCGGGCACCGAAGAACTGCATCTGCTTGCCGATGCGCATGGCCGAGACGCAGCATGCAATGCCGTAGTCGTCGCCCCATTTGGGCCGCATCAGATCGTCGTTCTCGTACTGGATGGCGCTGGTATCGGCAGACACCTTTGCGCAGAAGTTCTTGAAGCCGGTCGGCAGTTTTGTGCTCCACAGCACGGTCAGGTTCGGTTCGGGAGCCGGGCCGAGATTGTAGAGCGTGTGCAGGAAGCGGAAGCTCGACTTGGTGACGAGAGGACGACCGTCTTCGCCCATGCCGCCGATCGATTCGGTCACCCAGGTCGGGTCACCCGAAAACAGCTGGTCATACTCTGGCGTGCGCAGGAAGCGAACGATCCGGAGCTTGATGATCATGTCGTCGATCAGTTCCTGGGCCTGTTCTTCTGTGAGAAGCCCGGCATCGATATCCCGCTGGATGTAGATGTCGAGGAAGGTCGAGACACGGCCGAGCGACATGGCCGCACCGTTCTGTTCCTTCACGGCAGCCAGATAGGCGAAATAGGTCCACTGGATGGCTTCGCGCGCATTGGTCGCAGGCTTGGAAATGTCGTAGCCGTATTTCGCGGCCATTTCACGCAGCTCGTCGAGCGCACGGAACTGTTCCGAAAGCTCTTCACGCAGGCGCATCACGCTGTCGGTAAAGACCTCGTTCTCGATGGCGCGGAAATCCTTCTGGCGGAAGGCGC
Source organism: Neorhizobium sp. JUb45 (assembly GCF_004343585.1). Taxonomy (GTDB): domain Bacteria; phylum Pseudomonadota; class Alphaproteobacteria; order Rhizobiales; family Rhizobiaceae; genus Neorhizobium. The sequence goes on from NZ_SLYW01000003.1 coordinate 795,098, forward strand.
GCAATGCGTCCGTGCCATAAAGGGCGACACGGCGATAGTCACCGATGATACGGCCGCGACCATAGGCATCCGGCAGGCCGGTGATGACGCCGGACTTGCGGGCAGCGAGGATTTCCGGGCTGTAGACGTCGAAAATGCCCTGGTTATGGCTCTTGCGATATTTGGTCCAGACTTCCTTGACCGAAGGATCAAGCTCGAAACCAAAGGCTTCCAGGCCGTTTTCGACCATGCGCAAGCCGCCGTTCGGCATGATGGCGCGCTTCAGCGGTGCATCGGTCTGCAGGCCGACGATCAGCTCGGCTGCCTGGTCGATGTAACCGGCGTCATGGGCGGTGATGGTGGAGGCGCGGTCGGCGGAAACGTCGAGGACGCCCTTTTCACGCTCGGCCTTCAAAAGAACGCTCAGGTCTTCCCAGAGCTTCAGTGTGCGTTTTGTCGCACCGGCCAGAAATGTGCTGTCAGCGGTATAGGGCGTGTAGTTCGCCTGGATGAAATCGCGAACATCGACGCTTTCGCGCCAGGCTTCACCCTTGAAACCCGACCACGCATCGGCCGGGGTGATTTTCTCGGAAAGGATGCCCATTAATGTCTTCCTTCTGCTTTGCCTTGCGGCACTTGGTTTAGGATCCTCCCAGATCGTGATGCCTGCTCATTCGTGTGCAGGCATCCTGACTTCCATCCGCAGACTATCAACATGCGGACGGAAACCATTGATCCCGATCAACGCCGACCCTGCGACATCCCGATAAGTTCATCTCGAAAGCGCATGACGGGGGTCAGAGAGACGTCCTGCGCTTTGTGCCGCGAATGCGCGGTGTGAAGGGATGGACAATGACACAACAGAAAATTCGGGTCGCATCGATCGGCGAATGCATGATCGAGATGCAGTGCAAGCCTGATGGGTCGATCACCCAGGCTTTCGGCGGCGACACCTTTAATACGGCTGCCTATATGGCGCGCCTCGGTGCCGGGCTGGGCTCTTTCGTCTCCTACGTAACCGCCATCGGCGACGATCCGTTCAGCGATCAGATGGCCGCTTTCTGGAACGAGCAGGGCGTCGACGATCATCTCGTCCTGCGTCTGAAGGGGCGTCGCGCCGGCCTTTATTTCATCCGCACGGATGCGGCCGGCGAACGCCGCTTCTTTTACTGGCGCGGCGAGGCGGCCGCCCGGGAAACCTTTGAATCGGACGGTTCAAAGGATCTGCTGGAGGCTCTTGGAAGCTATACCAGCGTCTACCTGTCGGGCATCAGCCTGGCAGTCCTGAAGCCCGAAAGCCGCGAGCGCCTGCTGGTGCGGCTGGAGGAACTGGCCCGTGCCGGCGTCGCCGTCGATTTCGACGGTAACTACCGCCCGTTGCTCTGGGGCGGCATCGAGGCCGCGCGTGCCGCTTATGAGCGCGTCATCGGATTTTCCACCCGCGTTCTCGTCACCATTGAGGAGCTGGAAGTGCTGGGGCTGGCTCCCACCGTCCAGGCCGGCATCGATTATTTCGCCAAAATGCCGCAGCTCGAAGTGGTGATCAAGGACGGGCCGGGCGATGCCACGCTCATCCATAGCGGCAAGGTCGAAATCGTGCCTGCCACCAAGGTCGGAAAAGTCGTCGATACGACCGCGGCCGGTGACAGCTTTTCGGCCACCTACATCCTCGGACGTCTTCTCGAGCTTCTACCCGCAGAGGCTGCCGGCCGAGCGCATATCGTCGCAGGTGCCGTCGTACAGCACCACGGCGCCATCATTCCGGAGGGAGCAACGCCGGACGTTTTTTCAAACGAAATCGCTGCCCGCGGCCAACAGAAAAGTGCCGACGAATAGCGAATACGAATTTTCAGGAGGAATGCACAATGAATATCAAGAAAGCAATCGACAAAGTCCCCGGCGGGCTCATGCTGGTGCCGCTCATTCTCGGCGCACTTTGCAAGACCTTTTTCCCATGGGCCGGAAGTTACTTCGGTTCGTTCACCAACGGCCTGATCGCCGGTACGGTGCCGATCCTGGCCGTCTGGTTCTTCTGCATGGGCACGTCGATCGACCTTCGCGCAACCGGCACGGTGCTGCGCAAATCGGGTAACCTCGTCGTCGTCAAAACCCTCGTTGCCTGGGGCGCAACCTATATCGCTGCCCAGTTCCTGCCGCTCGAAGGCGTCCAGTCGGGCCTGTTCATGGGCTTTTCGGCACTCGCTATCTGCGCTGCAATGGACATGACCAATGGCGGTCTCTACGCCGCGATCATGCAGCAATACGGCACCAAGGAAGAATCGGGTGCCTTCGTGCTGATGTCGATCGAATCGGGTCCGCTGGTCTCGATGCTGATCCTCGGCGCTGCCGGCGTTGCCACTTTCGAACCGCACCTGTTCGTCGGCGCCGTCCTGCCCTTCCTGATCGGCTTCATTCTCGGCAACCTCGACAAGGACCTGCGCGCCTTCTTCAAGGGCGGCGTCACCACGCTCATCCCGTTCTTCGGTTTTGCGCTCGGTAACGGCATCGACCTCAACGTCATCCTGACCACCGGTCTGGGCGGCATTCTGCTCGGTATCATCGTCATCGTCGTCACCGGCATCCCGCTGATCTTCGCCGACAGGCTTATCGGCGGTGGTAATGGCACTGCAGGTCTCGCCGCCTCGTCGGCTGCCGGTGCGGCCGTCGCCAACCCGATGATCATCGCCGAAATGGCACCGCAGTTCAAACCCGCTGCCGCTGCCGCAACCTCGCTGGTCGCCGCTGCATGCCTGACCACGGCCATTCTGGTCCCGATCCTGACCGGCATGTACGCCAAGCACATGAAGAAGCGGGCCGGCGTGACCGAGGCTACTCCGGCTGATGCGCCTCAGGCGGGTGACGCCCTGCGCCCTGCCGAGTAAGGTTCGCCGGGGCCGGCGCTCCGTCGCCGGCCCCGCCAAAGAAAATCAAGGAATAATGTCATGTATCTTAGCCATCTCGCCACGCTCGACCGCGACGCCGCCATCCTGCCTGAGAACGTCCGCAAAGGTCTCGACTTTCTTGCCAAGACCGATATCGCATCTCTGCCAGCCGGCCGGGTCGATATCGACGGCGACACCATCTTTGCGCTCATCCAGGATTACGACACGGCACCGAAGGCTGAAAAGCGCCCGGAATCGCATGCCCGCTATATGGACATCCAGTATGTCTTTGCCGGCCGCGAAGTCATCGGCTACGCCCCGCTTGCCGGTGCCCACACGGTCGAGGAAGACCTGTTCGAAGGCCGCGATGTCCGCTTCTATTCTGATGTCACCGACGAGACCGACCTGCTGCTTGGCCCGGGCGCCTATGCGCTGTTCTACCCGACCGACATCCACCGTCCGGGTTGCGTTGCCGAGACTGCCGGCAAGGTCCGCAAGGTCGTCGTCAAGATCCTTCTCTGAGGCCTTTCCGCAGGCCCCCATTTCATAACGATACCAGTTTCTACAGGAGTTACACTCATGGACATCCGCTATTCGGCCAGTCAGAGAGATTTCAAGCGTTACACCACCGAAGAAACGCGCGCCGAATTCCTCATCGAAAAACTCTTCGTCGCTGACGAAATTCTTGCCACCTACAGCCATGTCGACCGTATGGTCGTGTTCGGCTGCATGCCCGTTGCCGAGGCCGTTCCGCTCGACAAGGGCATCGACTGCATGAAGAATTTTGGCACGAACTACGTGCTGGAGCGCCGCGAACTCGGCATCTTCAACCTCGGTGGCGAAGGTTCGATCGAAGTCGACGGCGAGGTCTATGAGACCGGCTTCAAGGATTGCCTCTATGTCACCAAGGGCACCAAACAGGTGATCTTCCGCAGCAAGGACAAGGCCAAGCCGGCCAAGTTCTACATGATCTCGGCACCGGCCCACAAAGTCTGCAAGACCACGTTCCTGTCGATCAATGACGCCAAGAAAAAGCCGGTCGGCGACAATGCCACCGCCAACAAGCGCGTCATCAACCAGTTCATCCATCCGGACGTTCTGGAAACCTGCCAGCTGTCGATGGGCCTGACCGAACTCGATCCGGGCAATGTCTGGAACACAATGCCGGCCCACACCCACGAGCGTCGTTCGGAAATCTACTATTACTTCAACATCGCCGAAGATCAGGCTGTCTTCCACATGATGGGCGAAGGCCAACAGACGCGTCACATTCTGGTTGGCAACGAGCAGGCGGTTATCTCGCCGTCGTGGTCGATCCATGCCGGCTGCGGCACCGCCAACTACACGTTCATCTGGGCAATGTGCGGTGAAAACCTCACTTTCGACGACATGGACCATATCCCGATCAACGAGCTTCGCTGATCGTCGGACGAGGGCGCGAAAGCGTGCAAGGTTTTCGCGCCCGCACCATGATTTTCAAGAACTGATCCCGCAACCGGCATCGATCGATCAGATCGCCGGCAGGGCGCGGGGTCCGGCAGCCGCGACACGGCGCTGCCGTTTTATCCTCCCTCCGTATTCAAGGATTTTTTGATTATGAGCTATCCCGACGCATTCTCGCTCAAGGGCAAGGTCGCCCTCGTCACCGGCGCCTCCTACGGCATCGGATTTGCACTGGCGAGCGCGCTGGCCGAAGCCGGCGCCACCATCGCCTTCAACGACGTCAACGAGGAATTTCTGGCCAAGGGTATCGAAGCCTACAAGGCAGCGGGCATCGACGCCAAGGGCTATATCTGCGACGTCACCGACGAGCCGGGCGTGCAGAAACTGGTCGCCGATATCGAAAAGGATCTCGGCCCGGTCGATATCCTCGTCAACAATGCCGGCATCATCCGCCGCACGCCGATGCATGAAATGGACGTCAAGGATTTCCGCCAGGTCATCGATATCGATCTGACCGCGCCCTTCATCGTCGCCAAGGCCGTCATTCCCGGCATGATCAAGAAGGGCGGCGGCAAGATCATCAACATCTGCTCGATGATGAGCGAACTCGGCCGCGAAACGGTCTCGGCCTATGCTGCTGCCAAGGGCGGCCTGAAGATGTTGACCCGCAACATCGCCTCCGAATACGGCTCGCTGAACATTCAGTGCAACGGCTTGGGCCCGGGTTATATCGAGACCCCGCAGACCGCACCGCTGCGCGAGCCGGGTCATCCGTTCAACTCCTTTATCCTGGCCAAGACGCCGGCCAATCGCTGGGGCACCACGCAGGACCTGAAAGGCCCGGCCGTCTTCCTCGCTTCGCCGGCATCGGATTTCGTCAACGGCCATGTTCTTTACGTCGATGGAGGCATTCTGGCCTATATCGGCAAGCAGCCCTGATCCTGTTCCGCCCGCGATGATGCAAGCCGGGGTTCGCGCCCCGGCTTTTTCGTGTGCGCTCGAAAATGGCGGGGATGGGCTTGCAATCTGTTCCGACGATGGAGATCGTCATTTGTACACCGGGCTCCGCAGCAAAGTGAGCGCGCAGATTTTCAGAAACGTCAAAGCCGGTATGGCCAACGTGATGCGTGGATCGCCTGGGGCGGTCTCTATGCTGTTCCCGGAGTGATTACATTTGATCGTAAAAGGCTCTAAATGCAGCGAACATCATGTCGACAAGGGATTCTGTCATGGCCATACCCGATCCGGATCAGGCGATCGAGCGCAAGCGCGGTTCAGGCGTAAAGCTTGTCTATGATCTCCTGCGTGACGAAATCCTCGATCTCAAGCTGGCGCCGGGCAGTGCCATAGACGAGGTGGCGCTGGCGGCCCGTTTCGGCATGTCGCGCACGCCGATCCGTGAGGCGCTGGTACGGCTGGTCGGCGAAGGCTTGATCGAGACGCTGCCCAATCGCTCGACCATGGTGTCGAATATCGATTTCCTCGGCATGCACGCCTATTTCGACGCCTTAGTGCTGATGTACCGGGTGACGACGCGCCTGGCGGCGCAGCATCACCGGGCGGAAGACCTGATCGACATTCGCGCCCATCAGGCCGAGTTCAGCGCTGCCGTGCGCACGCAGGACGCTCTGGCCATGATTGCCACCAACGCCGCTTTCCATTCGGCCATCGCAGCGGCCGGTCGCAATGCTTATTACGCCGGCTTTTTCGATCGCCTTCTCGGTGAAGGCCGGCGCATGCTGCGGCTTTATTACCAGTCCTATGACGATCGTCTCCCGTCCCGCTTCGTCGATGAGCACGAGGAAATCATCGCCGCCATCGAAGCCCGCGATGTCGCTGCTGCGGATCGTCTCGGCAAGGCGCATGGCGAGCAGATCGTCGAGCAGATCGGACGCCTTCTGACACGTCATGAAAGGCTCGATATCGACTTGTGAAAATCTTGTATTTTTTTTGTCGACAAAGAAAGTGGATGGAGTATTCTCCCATCTCAGAGGTGTGGGTGTGCTTGCCCACCAACGGATTTTGAGGAGTTTCGGGAATGGCAAATATCTTTTCGGGCGTTGTCCCGGCCCTGATGACCCCCGGCAAGGCTGACCGTACGCCGGATTTCGACGCGCTGGTCTCGAAGGCGAAGCAGCTGATCGAAGCCGGCATGTCGGCCGTTGTCTATTGCGGTTCGATGGGTGACTGGCCGCTTCTCACCGATGTGCAGCGCATGGAAGGCGTCGAGCGTCTGGTCAATGCGGGCATTCCGGTCATCGTCGGCACCGGCGCCATCAATTCGGCGTCTGCTGTTGCGCTTGCCGCGCATGCCCAGAAGGTCGGCGCCAACGGCCTGATGGTCATCCCGCGCGTTCTGTCGCGCGGCTCGGTGATTTCGGCCCAGAAGGCGCATTTCAAGGCCATCCTGTCGGCAGCACCTGATCTGCCGGCCGTCATCTACAACAGCCCTTATTACGGTTTCGCCACCCGCGCCGACCTGTTTTTTGCGCTGCGCGCCGAACATCCGAACCTTGTTGGATTCAAGGAATTCGGCGGCCCGCAGGACATGCGTTACGCGGCGGAAAACATCACCAGCCGCGATGACAATGTCACGCTGATGATCGGCGTCGATACCGCCGTCTACCATGGTTATGTCAATTGCGGCGCGACCGGCGCCATCACCGGCATCGGCAATGTCCTGCCGAAGGAAGTGCTGCATCTTTGCAATCTCGCCATCGCTGCGGCGAAGGGCGATGCCGATGCCCGTGTCCGCGCCAAGGAACTGGAAGAAGCCCTCGGCGTACTCTCCTCCTTCGATGAAGGCCCGGATCTGGTCCTCTACTTCAAGCATATGATGGTGCTGAAGGGCGACAAGGAATACGCGCTGAACTTCATCGAAACCGACGTGCTCTCCGACAGCCAGCGCGGTTATGTCGAGACCCAGCTTGCGCTGTTCGACAGCTGGTACGCCGACTGGAGCAAGTTGCCGGGCGCAGTCCAGAGTGCCAAGGCTTAAAATACTTCTATGAAAAACCCTCCGCTGGAGGGTTTTTCTCTATCAGGACGGGGAATGAGCGTGCCGCCACGGCATGCCGGAAAGCTGGGGAACATGAGCAGGTCGGATGTCATCGTCATCGGGGCAGGGGTGGTTGGTCTCTCCATTGCCATCGCCGCGCAGATGCGGGGTCTCAATGTCACCGTCATCGATCGCGAAGGCCCGGCAGCCGGTGCTTCCGCCGGCAATGCCGGTGCTTTTGCCTTTACCGATATCCTGCCGCTTGCCTCTCCCGGTATTCTGAAAAAAGCGCCAAAGTGGCTGCTGGATCCGCTCGGCCCGCTCTCGATTCCGCCGGCATATGCGCTGCAGATCGCGCCATGGATGTTCCGGTTTTGGCGGGCCTGCCAGCCATCGCGCGTCGCCCAGTCCACCAGCGCCCAGACGGCCTTGATGGATCTGTCCAAGGCGGAACTGGAGCCGTTCCTCGCTGCCACCGACGCGCTTTCCATGCTGCGCAAGGAAGGCAATCTGCAGGTTTATGAAAGCGGTGCCGAGTACGAGGCGTCGTTGCCGGGCTGGCAGGCGCGCGAAAAACACGGCATCGAATTCCGGCACATGCACGCCGCCGAAATGGCGGACATCCAGCCCGGCATCGCGCCACGTTTCATTCGCGGCACGTTCACACCGGGCTGGTATTCGATCGCCGATCCCAAACTCTATACGCTGGCATTGGCCGCCCAGTTTTCAGCGCGCGGTGGCGTGATTGAGATCGCTGAGGTCAAGGCGCTGAGCCCGATTGCGGATGGCGCCGAAGTGGTGGCCGTGGACGGTCGCAGACATGTTGCGGGCAAGGTGGTTCTCTCCGCCGGCGCGTTTTCGCACCGCATTGCCCGCACACTCGGCGAAAACATTCCGCTGGAAACCGAACGCGGTTACAACACAACATTGCCGGAAGGCTCCTTCGATCTGCGCACGCAGGTCACGTTCGGCGGACACGGTTTTGTCGTCACGCGCCTGACCAGCGGCATCCGCGTCGGTGGTGCCGTCGAACTCGGCGGGCTTGAGCTGCCGCCGAACTTCAAGCGCTCGGAAGCCATGCTGAAAAAGGCACAAGCCTTCCTGCCGGGTCTCAAGGCCGAGGGCGGCTCGCAATGGATGGGTTTTCGCCCATCAATGCCTGACAGCCTGCCGGCCATCGGCCGCGCGAAAACCACGGCCAATGTCGTTTACGCATTCGGCCACGGCCATCTTGGGCTCACTCAGTCGGCCGGAACTGCACGGCTGGTCGCCGATATGCTGTCGGGCAAGACGACGGCGATCGATATCGCCGCATTCTCTCCGCAGCGGTTCGGATAAGTCCGATCAGCCGAACGGTTTTTCGATGGAATGCGCCGGTTCGGTGAAGAACACCGGGCCGGTTTCCGACATGTAGATGATGTCTTCCAGCCGCACGCCGCATTCGCCGTAAACGCACAACATCGGCTCGTCGGAAAACACCATGCCGGGTTCCAGACGTGTCGTGTTGCCGCGAACGATGAACGGGTCCTCATGCAGGTCCATGCCAAGTCCGTGGCCGGTGCGGTGCGGCAGGCCCGGCACCTGATAATCTGGACCATAACCGGCATCGGTCAGCACTTTGCGCGCCGCCGCATCCACCTCTTCGCAAGGCGTGCCGATCCGTGCTGCCTCGAAGCCGGCGCGATGCGCGCTCTTTTCCAGCTCCCAAAGCTCCCGCTGACGCTCGCTCGGTGTGCCAAAGATGTAGGTGCGGGTGATGTCCGAGCAGTAACGATGGATATGGCCGCCGAGATCGATCAGCACCATGTCGTTTTTCTTCAGCGTTTGCGCATAGGGCACGCCGTGTGGATAAGCGGTCGCTTCGCCGAACTGGGCGGCAGCAAAAACATGGCGCATGCCAAGCTTCACATGCGCCGCCTGAATGAAATCGATGATCTCGGTGGTCGAGATGCCCTCGTAAAGGCCTTCCCAGACTGCCTTGTGCACACGCAGGCTGGCCGACATGGCAGTCTGGATGATGGCGATCTCGGTTGCCGACTTGATCTGCCGGCAAGCGGCGATCAGCTCCTTTGCACCGATGACCTTAAGCCGCGATTCGATATGGGCGGCGATTGGCGTGAAAAAGGCAAAGGGTGTCGCCGGGTCGAATGCCAAAGCGCTGCCCTTTGCGTCCAAGCCGCAGATCAGCTCGGCAACCAGAAGGGCCGGGTCCTCATGTTCTTCCCATGTGGCGATATCGCCTTCGATCCTGATGAGCGTGACCGTCTTCGGTTCTTCGAAGGCGGGGCTGATATAGATCGGTGCGCCGGAGGACGGGATGACGGCGCCGTGCAGGCGTTCGCTGGCGCCGAGCGTCATGCCGGTGAAATAGGTGAGGCTTGTCGATGTATCGAGATACACCGCCTTCACATCGGCCTCGGCCATCCGCGATTGCAGCTTGGCGATGCGGGCAGCGAGTTCATCGTTTGAAATCGGCGCGACAGCGTCGGCGATGTTTTCGAATTCGGACAGGGATTGTTCGAAGGATTTGTAGACTGGGGCGCTCATGCGGGACACTGCCATGATCATATGATTTCATCATCGCGCAACGGCTGAACGCCTTCGCGATTGGTTTTCACCTAACACGATCTGGCCCCTGCGCCGCAAGCCTTGCTGCGGCATGACATGCGTTTCTGACCTGCGCAAACACAAACGCCCGCGACAGCGCGGGCGTCTGGCAAGGTCCGTGTGGTGGCCGCTATTTCGCCAGCCGTTTTGGCCGCCGGTAGATCAGCCAGTAGATGCCGCCAACCAGCAGCGATCCGCCGACCCAGTTGCCGAGCGTGACGACGAGGAGGTTCATGGCAACACCGCTCAGCGGGATCGGTGCCGTATGACCTGCGACGATCGCCTGAAAACTCTCGGAGCCGCCGTAATGGATCAGCAGGCCGATCGAGAAATAATACATGTTGGCAACGCAGTGCTCGAAACCGGCGGCAACAAAGGCCGTGACGGGAAAGACGATCGCCAGAATGCGGTCGGTGGCGCTGCGGCCGGCGAGTGTCAGCCAGACGGCGAGGCAGACGAGAATGTTGCACAGGATGCCGAGCGAAAATGCTTCCAGTGGCGGAAGCACGGATTTCGCCTCGGCATAATGCAGCGCCGCGATGCCGATGGCGCCGCCGCCGAACTTGTAATGCCCGGAGAGGAAAACAAGCACGGCAACCCCGGCTGCGCCGATGAAATTGCCGAACCAGACCAGGATCCAGACTTTGACCATCTTGACGGTGCTGATGCGCTTGCTCGCCCAGGCCATCACCATCAACATGTCGCCGGTGAAAAGCTGGGCGCCACCGATCAGCACCAGAACGAGGCCGAGCGAGAAACTGAAACCGGCCAGAAGACGCGTCACGCCATAGGGCAGGATGCCATCGGCACCCGATGCGACCGTGGTCGCGAACATGGCGCCGAGGCCGATGAAGGCACCGGCGAGGATCGCCAAGGCCAGAAGCGTGATGGTGTCGCTCTTGCTTTTCTTGACACCCATTTCCTCGGCCTCGACCGCAATTTCATGCGGTGCGAGGATAAGGCCTGCATCAAGCCCGCGTATGGCGGACTTGGTGTCGTGCAGGGCTTCATCGTGATGCGGAAGCGCGCTCATGCGGTGGCAACGCTCTTCACGGCTTCTTGTTCAACGATCTTGGGCGCATCGGCCTGAATGGCCGTCAGTGCGATCGTGAAGACGATGTCATCGACAAGTGCGCCGCGCGACAGGTCGTTGACCGGCTTGCGCAGACCCTGGAGCATCGGGCCGACCGAAACCACGTCGGCAGAACGCTGCACGGCCTTGTAGGTCGTATTGCCGGTGTTGAGATCGGGGAAGACGAACACGTTGGCGCGACCGGCGACCGGGCTTTCTGGTGCCTTCGAGCGGCCGACGCTTTCGACACTTGCCGCATCGTACTGGATCGGCCCGTCGATCAGCAGGTCGGGGTTCTTGGCGCGGGCGATCTGGGTGGCCTCACGCACCTTGTCCACATCGCCACCGGTGCCGGAGACGCCGGTCGAATAGGAGATCATCGCCACCCTTGGATCGATGCCGAAGGCACGCGCGGTGTCGGACGACTGAAGCGCGATTTCGGCCAGCTGTTCGGCCGTCGGGTTCGGGTTGATGGCGCAATCGCCGTAAACGAGAACCTGATCCGGCATCAGCATGAAGAACACGGAGGAGACGATGCTCTGGCCCGGTTCGGTCTTGATCAGCTGCAGGGCAGGGCGCACCGTGCTGGCGGTCGTGTGGATAGCGCCGGAGACGAGACCATCGACTTCTCCCACGGCCAGCATCATCGTGCCGAGAACCACGGTGTCTTCCAGCTGCGCCATCGCCTGCGGAGGTGTCATGCCCTTGGATTTGCGAAGCTCCACCATGGCGTCAACATAGTTGGCGCGGATCGCCTGCGGATCGAGGATTTCCAGATCGTCCGGCAGGTCCAGCTTCTGGGCCTTGGCCATCGCATGAATGGTTTCGGGATTGCCGAGCAGCACGCAGCGAGCAATGCGCTTGCGGTGGCAAATGACGGCCGCCTGCAGGGTGCGGGGTTCCTCGCCTTCCGGCAGCACGATGCGCTTGTTGGCGCGGCGGGAGAACTCGATCAGCTGATTGCGGAAGCGCGGCGGCGACAGGCGCAATTCGGATGGTGAGCCGATCTTCTGACGCAGCGAACGGGTGTCGATATGTTCGGCAATGAACTCGATCACCTGTTCCATATGGCCGCCATCGTCGCGGCTGACATGGTAGCTCAGGTGCGACAGGCGTGATGCCGTGGCATAGGTGTCGTCCGGGGTCGACAGGATCGGCAACGTGGCCGGCCCGGAGGATGTGATCAGTTCGGCGACCGGCGGGGCGAGAAGCGCGCCGCAGGTCAAGAGCATGCCGGCGATCGGGATGCCGCGCATATGCGCCAGTGCCGTTGCCAGCGCGATATCGCTGCGGTCACCCGGCATCACCACCAGCGTCATAGGGCCAAGGCGATCGATGATATTTTCCACCGAGCGGGCGGCAACGACGATCTCGCCGACGCGGATGGCATCCAGATCGTCGCCCTGCTCGACCTTGAGGTCGAGCGAGGACACGATGTCCGACAGGCGTGGTGCGTTGAGGCTGGGGCGATAGGGGATCGCGCCGATCACCTCGCAATCGCCCATGTCGGCCGCGGCCAGCGCACCGGTGAGCGCCTGACGATTGGCGGTTTCAGGCAGCTTGTTGACGAGCAGACCTGCAAAATGGTGGTTCGCCTCACGCATGTACTGGCGGCGGGCAAGTGTGACGGCATCGGTGAGGCGCTTGCCGTCATTGTCGCTGCCGTTGACGACAGGCACGACTTCCGCGCCGAGGCTGCGGGCAATCTCGACATTGAGGCGCGGTGCAATCTGCAGGTCGGCGAAAGGGATCAGGCCCTCGACCACCACAACATCATGATCGGCGCGCAGCGCTTCCGTCATCGTGGCGACCTCTTCCAGCAGGAGGTCGAGTTCGCCCTTGCGCAGAAGGTCTTCCGCATAGGCGAAGGCAATCGGCTCCGGCGCTTCCGTCAGGCAAAGCGTGCGGGCGAAGTGGCTGGAGGTTTCCGTTGTTCGGAGCGTGGAGCCCGGATGTTCGCTTGCCGTCGGCTGCGCAATCGGCTTGACGAAGCCGACCTTCAGGCCGTCGCGCTGCAGGGCGCGTACGAAACCGAGTGCGACCGAGGTCAGGCCGACGTCTTGCGCCAGTGGCGCCAGGAAGATGACACGTGCCGTCATGAACTTTAGCCTTTCGATAAAATCTGTCTGTTCCGGCGAAGCCGGGGAAAATGCATTTTTTGCAGGCGCCCGATCCCGATATGAGCCGGGCGCCGTGATCGTATGGACGTGGGTCGCTCAGCCGGCCTTGCGGATTTCCTGGCCGATGTAGGGGCGCGCCTCGTTGGCGATTGCCCATTCCTCGTTGGTGGCGATGACGGCTGCGACGGCTGCGGAACCTGCAGCACTGATGACGCCGCAACGCCCGCCGAACATGCCGCCATTGGTGGTTTCGTCGAGCTTGATGCCAAGCGTTGCCAGACGCGCGATGGTCTTGGCACGCACGAAGGACGAATTCTCGCCGATGCCGCCGGTGAAGATCACGGCATCAAGGCGCGGCAGCGAGGTGGCGAGGCCACCGATATAACGGGCAAGGCGATGAACCATGACGTTCATGGCGAGGATCGCACCCTCATGACCTTCGCCCGCCGCACTTTCCAGCGTGCGGCAATCATTGGACAGGCTGGAAAGGCCGAGAAGACCGCTCTTGCGGTTCAGCAGTGCGTCGAGATCGTCGATCGACAGCTTGTCCTGACGGGCGATATGGAAAATTGCGCCGGGGTCGATGTCGCCGGAACGGGTGCCCATGACCAGACCTTCAAGCGGCGTCAGGCCCATGGAGGTGTCGACGCTTTCGCCGTTGAGAACCGCAGTCGCGGACGAGCCGTTGCCGAGATGGGCGATGACAAGGCCGTGGTTCTCGGGGTCGAGGCCCAGCAGTTCGACGGCTTCCTTGGCGACGAAACCGTGGCTGGTGCCGTGGAAACCGTAGCGACGAACGCCGGCCTCACGATATTCATGCGGGATCGCGTAAGTATGGGCGGCCTGGGGAATGGTCATGTGGAAGGATGTGTCGAACACCGCCACATGCGGTACCCAACCCAGCACTTCCATTGCAACCTTCACGCCAAGCACATTGGCCGGATTGTGCAGCGGGGCGAGGTAGGAGAGTGCTTCGATCTCGCCAAGAACCTCGGCATCGAGGCGGGTGGCTTGCACAAAACGCTCGCCACCATGGACGATGCGGTGGCCGACCGCGCCGATGGCATCCAGAAGACCGCGCTCCTTTAGTTCTGCCATCAGGCGGCGCAGCGCCGCATCGTGGCTGCCGCCATCGAGCGCAATGGTTATCTTGGCGTCATTTTCCTTGAGGATCAGCCGGCTTTCCGCCTGGCCGAGATTTTCCGCCAGACCCGACAGAATGGCGGAACGGTCGGTTCCGGCAAACAGACTGAACTTCAGCGACGAACTGCCGCAATTGATAACCAGTACATGCGTACGATCTTCGGCCATGCATAAATTTCCTTGTAAAATAGTCTCTTGGTCTGTGGAAACAACGAGGCGGCCTCGAAGGCTTTGAAATGTCGGCCGCCCGGCTTTTTTCAAGCGCTGGTCAGGCTGCGGACGGAATTCGCTCGCTATCGAAGGCGGCTGCGATCTGCCCGTCGATCAGGAAGCCATCGAATTCGACGAAATTCGAACTGTCATCGGCATCTGGTGACGTCGTCGCATGAAGCGCATCGAAAGCGGGCTGGTCGGCGGAACTGAAAGACTGGGCTGCAACCGCCTGCGTTGCGGGAATCGCCCATCGGCGCGCCAGAAAAACTTGCCCCGCGAGAGCTTTCGCAGCGTTTGTGTCAGGCGTTTCGCAACGGCCTGCATCGCTGTCGGGGATGTAACTCTGCAGCCGGGGCTGTGTCAGAGGAAACCGGTCGGAAAGGATGCCCATCTGTCTGTCTTTCTGTAAGGCACGTGGTCAAGGCTCCTCCTCCCCACGGCCCGACATCGAAACATCCGGCCGTGTGCTTCATTCGCGATCCTAAAGACGTCATCGGTGCAGGCATTGATCACGATCAACGGCCCGTCGCGGCGTCATGCCGCAATGATACCACCCGTTTGGTAATCGGCAAATTAATATGAGTTATATGATCAAGTATTGATGCGCTGGCAGGTTTTGCCTCTCCGCCGCAGCGCGGATGTTGCAAAGCCGGCATGAAACTATTCCGTTTTTGTTGTGCCCGCGGGCGCTGCACTCAAGTAGGCTTGCCGCAATTCGAGACTGGAACCTTACGCGATGACCTTGGAAAACCGCATGCGTCTGCGTGCGCTGGGCATGTCTATCGGCCATTACGAAACCGGCGCGTTGAACGCGATCACGGACGTTGCGGGCGTGGCTGTCGGTCATGTGACCTGCATTGAAGGAGACCGCACGCGAACCGGCGCGACGGCCATTTTGCCGCATGACGGCAATCTGTTTCAGGACAAGGTTCCGGCGGCGCTCGCCGTCTTCAACGGCTTTGGCAAATTCGCCGGTTCGACCCAGATTGCCGAACTGGGTGAGATCGAGACGCCGATCCTTCTGACCAACACGCTTGGGGTCGGGCGTGCCATCGAAGCCATCAATCGCCATACGCTGGCGCAGGTCGGCAATGAACGTGTCGTTTCACTGAATGCCGTCGTCGGCGAAACCAACGATTCCCGCCTGAACGATATTCGTGCTGCTCGTCCAACTGTCGATGAAATGTCGCAGGCACTTGCTGCTGCAAAGGTCGGCCCTGTGGAGGAGGGCGCCATCGGCGCCGGGACCGGCACGGTCGCCTTCGGTCTCAAGGGCGGCATCGGCAGCAGTTCGCGGGTCGTCTCCACCGCTGGCGAAACCTATACGATCGGCGTTCTCGTTCAGTCGAACTATGGCGGCAAGCTGATGGTGGCCGGTCAGCCTTATGAGGCAGACGGCGCACATGACAAGGACGGCTCGATCGTGATGATTGTCGCGACCGACGCGCCGTTGTGCTCGCGCAATCTCAAGCGTCTCGCGGAGCGCTGTTTTGGCGGCTTGGCGCGCACCGGGGCGGCGCTCAGCAACGGATCGGGTGATTACGCGCTGGCGTTTTCCACGGCCGAACAGGTTCGCCGCACGCCGGAGCGTCGCAAGGCGGTCGCCAGCTATCCGGTTCTTTCCAATGATGTCGTTTCGCCGCTGTTCGAAGCCGTCATCGAAGCCAGCGAGGAAGCCATCCTCAACTCGATGACCATGGCGACGACGACCCACGGCTACAATGCCGGCACGAACAAGCCTTCGACAATCCAAGCCATTTCGCTCGACGCTCTCAAGCGCCGTTGATCATATCTGAAAATTCGCACGGAGTTCCCATGCCTGCCGCAACGCCTCGCACCGTTTATCTCAACGGCGCCTTCCTGCCCGAAAACGAAGCGCATATCTCGATCTTTGATCGCGGTTTCCTGTTCGGCGACGGCATTTATGAAGTCACGGCGGTGCTGGACGGCAAGCTGATTGACAGCCCGCTGCATATGGCGCGCCTGGAGCGCAGTGTGCGGGAAATCGGTGGCCATCTGCCGATCACAACGGACGAGATCGTTGCCATCGAAAAGCGTCTGGTCGAAGACAACAAGCTGACCGAAGGCGTGATCTACCTGCAATACACGCGTGGCGCCGAAGACCGCAATTTCCTCTATTCGGAAAATCTCGAGCCGACGCTTCTGCTCTTCACGCAGGAAAAGACGCTGGAACATGTCGCGGCCGTTGAGAAGGGCCTGAAGGTCAAGGTCGTGCCGGACCAGCGCTGGGAACGTCGCGACATCAAGACCGTCTGCCTGCTGCCGCAGGTTCTGGCCAAGCGTATCGCCAAGGCCGAAGGCTGCGATGAAGCCTGGATGGTGGAAGACGGTTTTGTCACCGAAGGCGCGTCGTCGACGGCCTATATCATCACCCATGACGACAAGATCGTCACCCGTGGCAATGGCACGGCCATCCTGCCGGGCTGCACGCGTCTCGCCGTTCTCGATCTTGCCCGCGAACAGGGCCTGACCATCGAGGAGCGTCCGTTCACGGTGGAAGAAGCGATGGCGGCGCGCGAAGCCTGCCTCACCAGCGCATCCAACTTCATCGTGCCGATCACCTTTATCGACGGCAAGCCGGTCGGTGATGGCAAGGCCGGCCCGATGTTCCAGCGCCTGCGCACGCTTTACATGGACAATGCCCGCCGCACGGCGGTCTGATTTTCAGGAATTCGTATCGCTTCAGGAAACAATCCCCGTTTTGAAGCGGTACGAAATTAGCCGGCGGCCACAACATCCCAGATTTTTCTGACGATGGGTCGCCGGTTTTCTTTTGACCGGTAAAGCCGGATCTCCACCTCGATATCCCATTCGGTTTCTGCCGCGCGCACCAGCCGGCCATCCGCCAGTTCTGCGTTGATGAGGCTTTCCGGTATCCAGGCCAGTCCCCAACCCGATAGCGCCATGGCTTTCAGGCCGACCGAATGGCTGCCGACATGCACGCGGTTGTCCGTCGGCAGGCGTGAGGCAAATGCGCCGGCCACCAGCTGGCCGAAAAACGACGTCTTCTGATAACTGACATGGGAAAATCCCGGCTCCAGCTCGTGCTGTGGCCGGCCATCCGCATCCGGCACACTGACGGGAATGATGGTTTCGGCACCAAGCGTGTGATGTTCGAACTGCGGATCGAGCAGCATCGGCACATGCAGGTTCTGATAGGTCAGCAGAAAATCGGAATCGCCGTCGATCAGCGAATTGAGATTTTCGTCCATGCTGCCCGAGTCGGGGCGCATATGCGACACGAGCGGTCCCAGCTTGCCGCGCAGATCGCTCAGCCAATCGGGAAAGAAGGTGAAGGACAGCGTGTGCAGCGCCGTCAGTGTGACAGTTCGGGCATCATTGCCCTCTTCGTGCTGCAGGTTGCGGCGCGCCTGATAGAGACCTTG
Source organism: Neorhizobium sp. JUb45 (assembly GCF_004343585.1). Taxonomy (GTDB): domain Bacteria; phylum Pseudomonadota; class Alphaproteobacteria; order Rhizobiales; family Rhizobiaceae; genus Neorhizobium. The sequence continues at coordinate 812,962 of NZ_SLYW01000003.1, forward strand.
CAGCGTCTGTTCGGCGATCGGCACGAAACGTTTGCCGGCTTCGGTGAGGCGTGAGGGATAGGTGGCACGGTCGATCAGGCTGGTGCCGACCCAGGCTTCCAGCTGCCGGATGCGGCGGCTGAAGGCGGATTGGGTGACGTTGCGCTCGTCCGCTGCCTTGGAAAAGTTCAGCGTCTGGGCGAGCGCCAGAAAATCTTCAAGCCATTTGACTTCCACCGAACACTCCAAAACAAAACCGGCTGCGGTTTTTCATTGGTCCGATTGGTGGCAAAATGCAATCACGCGTCTCGGCTATATTCGATCATTCGTGCGCGAGACAGAACCAGTTCGACCTGGTTTTCGGCAAGAACGTGCAGGCAGACGCGCTTGGTCCAGGGGCCGTCCTTCAGCGTGAACAGGAAGCGTCCACCGCCCAAAACCGTGAGCGGCATGCGGTGACGAACCGGCCCGACGCCCATGACGACGGCATCGCCATCGATCTCGAAATAGGCGCCTTCATCGGAGAACCAGCGGCCGGCAAGCGTGGCTGGTACACCTGTGTCGACGGCGGGCAGGAACTTGCGTGGCGGATGGCCGATCTGGCCGACGATCGCATCGCCCTCCATCTTCAGGCGCATCGGCGACGAGGCGGAGAAGGACGAAACGTAACCGTCAACATCTTCATAAGCGGTATCGTCGGCGTCGAGCCAGGTGACGGTCGATCCCTTGACCTCGATCCAGAAGGGACCGGTTTCGGTGACGTAGAGACCATCGCTCAGGGCAGGGGCCGCGACGGGTAGGGCGAGATCGAACAGGGCAGCCATGGCTTCCTGTGCGATCTTGTTGCCATTGGTGTCTTCGCGGTTGGAGACGATGACGAAACCGCTTTTGCTTGTCTGGTCGATGAGGAAATAGGTCTTGTAACCCGGATGCGAACCGCCATGGCCGGTGAATTCGCGACCACCGAGGACGGTGCGGCGCAGGCCGAGGCCGTAACCGCTTTCGGAGCCGTCGGCCAAGGCACGTGGTGCCGCGAGATTGTCGAGAATACCGGCGAGCGATCCCTCGCCGAGAGTCAGGGCACGCACCCAATTGGCAAGGCTGGTGGCGCTGCCGGTCATGCTGCCGGAGGCGGAGATATGCAGACCGGCGGCCGAGAGTTGCCATTTTTCGCCGTCGTGCCAGTAACCGGGTACAAGGCCGGCAACGGCATCGTTCCAGACATCCGGGGCGTCGAGCGTGGCATCGGCTTTTGCGCCGGCATCGCGGATGAAATCGCGGAAGAACAGGCCCTTGCGCTCAAGTGCTGTTTCAACGAGGCGGTAGCCGGTGTTGGAATAGGAAACTTCGGTGCCGGCCTCGTAGTTCAGGCGCGTCTGGCGGGCCAGAAATTCCATCAACGGGCCGGCCTTGGTTTCGGTGTAGACCGAAAGACCGAGCAGGGAGAGGCATTCGCGCGTGTCCGGCAGACCGCCGCTCATGTCCAGCGCACGTCCGACGGTGACGCTTGCCATCGGCTCCTGCAATTCGGGCAGATGCTGGCCGAGCGTGTCTTCGAGGGAGATTGCTTCAGGATGCGACAAGACCATGGCGCAAAAAGCGTGTTTGGTGACGGAGGCGTAGCGCACCACCGTATCGGCGGAGAAGGGCGCCATGGTCGAGAGGTTCTCGACGCCACCGACTTCTGCGAAGCGGATGCCATTGGCATCGAAACCGATCACGGCGCCGCCGGGCTGGTCGCTGCCCCATGCGCCGGTAAACTTCCTGGCGGTTTCCTGTGCTTTTTCCCAGTTGGCCATCGATGTCTCACTTCTCCAATGACGAGAATTGAACCTCTCCCACGTCATCCTCGGGCTTGTCCCGAGGATCTAAGCCCTCGCCAGGCATTCGACGTGGTTGGATGCTCGGGACAGGCCCGAGCATGACGGCGGAAAGCGCAAAGGCCTTGTTGTCAGGCCGGTTCTTCGAGTTCCACGCTCAGGCTGCGCAGTTCGCGCGTGTGAGCGTGGCTGACATTGCCGAGCCTCAGATCCTCGGCGGTGACCTGTTCCACCATATGGCCATCGATCATCACACCCACTTCGGTGCACAGATGGGCGATGACGCTGAGATTGTGGCTGACCATCACATAGGTGAGGTTCCGCTCGGCTCGCAGGTCCGCAAGAAGGTTCAGGATTTCCGCCTGAACCGAGACGTCGAGCGCAGAGGTCGGCTCATCGAGCAGCAGCACTTCCGGTTCGGCGATCAGCGCGCGGGCAATCGCCACACGCTGGCGCTGGCCGCCGGACAGCTGGTGCGGATAGCGGAAGCGTGCCGTCTGCGGCAGGGCAACGGCAGCCAGCACCTTGGCGATGCGGTCGTCGATATTGTCCATGCCGTGCACGAGCGGCAGTTCCGACAGGATGCGGTCGATCGTCTGGCGTGGATGCAGGGAGCCGTATGGGTCCTGAAACACCATCTGCACCTTGCGGAAGAAGGCCGGCGGGCGAAACAGCGGGGCATCCTCGCCGGAAAAGGCGATGCGGCCCGACCATTCGTTGTTGAGGCCGGCCATGGCGCGCAGAACGGTGGATTTGCCCGAGCCGCTTTCGCCGACGATGCCGAAGCTGGCGCCCTTGGCGACGTTGAAGGACACGCCCTTGACGACTTCCTTGTCACCGAAGGCGATGCGCAGATTGTCGATCTCGATGGTCATTTCAGCCACTCCGGATCACGGGTAAGGACAGGCAGGCGCTCCTTGGGATGGATCAGCGAGGGCATGCAGTTGAGCAGCCCGCGCGTATAAGGATGCTGCGCGGACAAAAGTTCGGATGCCTTCAGTTCTTCCATCACACGGCCGGAATACATGACGGCGACGCGGTCGCAGAAATGCGAGACCAGCGGCAGATCGTGGCTGATGAGCAGCAGGCCCATGCCGCGTTCCGACACCAGTTCCTCGATCAGGCGCAGGATTTCCGCCTGCACCGTGGCGTCAAGCGCCGAGGTCGGTTCGTCGGCGATCAGCAGTTCCGGATCGGGTGCCAGCATCATGGCGATCATGACGCGCTGGCCCATGCCGCCCGAAACTTCGTGCGGATAGGCGCTTGCCACCTTGCGTGGATCGCGGATTTTCACCATTTCCAGCAGGTTGATGGCGGCTTCAAGGGCTGCACGCTTGCTGCCGCCCTTATGGGCGCGCCAGGATTCGGCCACCTGGCTGCCGATCGTTTTCACCGGGTTCAGCGAATATTTCGGGTCCTGAAGAATGAAGCCGGCCCGCTTGCCGCGGATCGTGCGCATCTGCTTTTCCGACGCCGACAGGATGTCGATGCCGTCGAATTCCAGCTTGTCGGCTTCGATCCGCGTCTGTTTGGGCAGAAGCTTCATAAGGGCGCGGGCGGTGAGGCTCTTGCCCGAGCCGCTTTCGCCGACGATGCCGAGCTTTTCGGTGCCGAGCGTCAGCGACACGCCCTTGACGGCGGGCGCAAAGCCGGTGCGGCTTTCAAAGCCGATATGCAGGTTCTTGATTTCAACGAGCATATCAGGCCGCCTTCGGATCAAGGACGTCGCGCAGCGCGTCGCCGAGGAAGTTGAAGGCCAGCGAAACCATGAAGATCGCGATGCCGGGAATGGCGGCAACCCACCACTGTTCGAAGATGAAGCGCTTGGCAGTCGCAATCATCGCACCCCATTCCGGCGACGGCGGCTGCGCGCCCATGCCGAGGAAGCCGAGCGAGGCGGCGGTGATGATGATCGAGGACATGTCGAGCGTGACGCGCACGATCAGCGTCGGCACGCAGAGCGGCATGATGTGGCGGAAGATGATGCGCCACGAAGAGCCACCGGTCAGGCGGTAAGCCGCGATGAAGTCGCTGCCGCGAACGGTCAGCGTTTCGGCGCGTGCCATGCGGGCATAAGGCGGCCATGCGGTCAGCGCGATGGCGAGCACGGCGCTTTCGACACCGGGCTGCAGGGCGGCCACGAAAGCGAGCGCCAGAACCAGACGCGGGAAGGCCAGAAAGATGTCGGTGATGCGCATCAGGATGGTATCGACGACGCCGCCGAAATAACCGGCGATGCAGCCGATGGCGAGCCCGATCGGAGCCACGAGAACCACGACGGCGATAACCATGCCGAGCGTGACGCGGCCGCCGTAGAACAGGCGCGAATAGATGTCGCGGCCGAGTTCGTCGGTGCCGAACCAGTGAGCGGCACTCGGCGCGGCCAGACGATTGGCAAGATCCTGCGCTGCCGGATCATGCGTTGCCAGCAGCGGCGCGAACAGGGCGATGCCGATGAAGATCAGGATGATGGTCAGGCCGATCATGCCGAGCGGATTGCCGCGCAGGTTCAGCCAGATGCGGTACCAGTTGCCCCAGGCGGCCTGGCGGCGCGAGGACGGATTTTCGTCCAGCGCCCAGTTTCGGAAGGTGGCGATCATTATTGTACCCGTGGATCGAGGACGCGGTAGAGAATGTCCGCAATCAGGTTGAGGCCGACATAGATGAGGCCGATCAGAAGCGTGGTGCCGATGACCGGGTTCATGTCCGCATTCATCAGCGAAACGGTCAGATATTGGCCGATGCCCGGCCACGAGAACACGGTCTCTGTGACAACGGCGCCTTCGAGAAGGCCGGCATAGGTCAGCGCGATGACGGTGACGAGCTGCACGGCAACCGTCGGGAAGGCGTGACCCCAGATAACCGTGGTCAGCGACAGACCCTTGGCGCGGGCGGTGATGACATACTCACCCTTCAGCGCGTCGATCATGAAGGCGCGCGTCATGCGGGCGATATAGGCCATCGAAAAATAGGCAAGGATGATGACCGGCTGCGCCATATGCGCCAGCGCGTCCCGGAAGGCATCGAAATCGCCGGCAATCAGCGTGTCGATGGTCAGGATGCCGGTGACCGTATCGATCATGCCGTCAAAGATGATGTCCTGCCGGCCGGGGCCGGGGGCGATATCGAGCCACGAATAGAAGATCAAAAGCGAGATCAGCGACAGCATGAACACCGGCACGGAATGGCCGGCAAGGCAGACGACGCGGATGGCCTGATCGGTCAACGAGCCCTGACGGACGGCCGCCCAGACGCCGAGCGGAATGCCGATCAGTGCCGCCAGCAGCAGGGCTGCGGTGGCAAGCTCGAACGTCGCCGGGAAAAAGCGGACGATATCGGTCGCGACCGGGTTCTTGGTCAGAACCGACATGCCGAAATCGCCATGGATCAGCTGGTTGAGATAATGCAGGAACTGCACCGGAATGGGCTGATCAAGGCCCATCTCAGTGCGTACGCGAAGAATGACATCCTCCGGTGCATTGTCGCCAACGGCGGCAATGACCGGATCGACCGGCATGACCCGGCCGATGAGGAAAGTCAGCACAGTCAAACCGAACAGCGTCAGGAGGACGCTGCTCAGTGTTGCTGCAAGGCTTTTGAAACGCTTGTTCACGCCTTGGAAGTCTCCAGATAAGAATTGCCTTCAGACAGAACGCCGAGCTGGAAGCCGGTGGTGTTCTTGCGGCAGGCAGCTGTCTTGGTGGTCTGGAACATGACGGCGAACGGGCTGTTTTCCATGAACTCGCGCTGCAGGGCTTCGTAAAGTTCCAGACGCTTTGCCGGGTCCTTCTCGTCGCGGGCAGCTTCTGCCTTGGCGGCCAGGTCATCGTTCTTGAAGCTGGAGCGCCATGCGAACGGCTTCTTCTTGGCGTCGTCCGAATTGTCCTTGTTGATGCAGAACACTTCGGCGTTCGAGTTCGGATCGAAATAGTCCGTGCCCCATGCCGACAGTGCCATTTCATGGCCGCGGGCGCGCATCTTGGTGAGAACCTGACGGTTTTCAGCCGACTGCAGCTTTACGCGGATGCCGATGGCGCCGAGGTTGGCCTGGATCGCCTGTGCGAGATCCGGGTAGGGCTGGGCCGCATAGTGGTCGAGGGTGATGTCGAAACCGTCTGCGAGACCGGCCTCGGCCATCAGTGCCTTGGCCTTTTCGACGTTCTGCTTGAACGGCGTGTCGGTGACGGTGCCCGGGAAACCGGCAGGCTCCATGCTCTGGTGAACGACGTGCGTCAGCGGCACGATGTTCTTCTGCATGCCTTCGTAATCGAGCGCCCACTTCACAGCCTGCCATACCTGCGGCTTGGCAAGGTTGGCATTGTTCTGGTTGAGCGAGATCAGCACCAGCGAAGCGATCTGCTTGCGCACCAGCGTGACGTTTTCGTCAGACTGCAGCGCCTTTAGCTGTTCCGAGGTCAGGTCGCGGGCAATATCGACGTCGCCCTTCTGGAGCATCAGCATCTGCGAGGACGGATCGACAACGTGGCGGATGATGACACGCTTCAGGTTGCCCTTGTAAGGACCGTGTTCGTTCAGCGTCAGCGCGATGCTTTCCGAAGCCTTCCAGGCCTGCAGCTTGAACGGGCCGGAACCGGCGCTGTTCTTCTGCAACCAGGCATTGCCGAGGTCGCCGTTCACTTCGTTTTCGAGAACGGTCTTCTTTTCGACGATGGCGCCGATGTTCGCCGACAGGCAGAACAGCAGGAAGGAGATCGCGGTGGGTGTTTCGGTCGTCAGCGTGACGGTCTTTGCGTCCTTGGCGACGATGCGGGCTTCAACATTGTCAGCCGTGAAGCCGAACTGGTTGATGATGAAGGCCGGGCTCTTGTTCATCTTGATGGCGCGCTGCAGCGAGAACGCAACGTCGTCGGCCGTGACGGCAGCGCCGGAGGCGAACTTGGCATCGGCCAGCTTGAAGGTGAAAACCTTGTTGTCGGCATCGGCTTCCCAGGAAGCGGCAATGACCGGGGTCACGGTGTCGGGGTTGTCGCTGTTGGCGCGTACCAGCTTCTGGTACATGTTGCTGATCATCTCGCCGCCGACGGCCTCAAAACCCTCATGCGGGTCAAGGCTGGTCATGTTGTCGAGCTGCTGTGCAACGACCAGAATATCCTTCGGCGTGGCCGCAAAAGCGGTTTCGGCCAGTTCGAGATAGGACAGGAACGGGACGGCTGCGCCGCCGATCAGAAAGTTGCGTCTTGATACCATTGCTATATTCCCCTTGATAAGCCGGCCCCTGGGATTTGAGGGGCAGGCAAGATTTTGCCGCAATTTTCGGCGGTCTTAACAGTGCGTTTAAAAACCGACCAATTCCATTTTTCGCATAGGTTATGCGCGGTTTGCATTTGCGACCGCGCCACCACCTACTTACGGATAACCGAAACCTCAATGCTCCGGCGGGACACTTCAGAAAATGTTGAACAATTTTCTTCCGATCTTCGATGGCCATAATGACGTGCTGCTTCGCCTGCGACGCGACGGCGGCGCTGATCCGGTAAAGCGTTTTCTCGAGGGAGAAGATGTCGGGCATATCGACTTGCCGCGCGCCAAGGCCGGCGGTCTGGCCGGTGGCCTCTGCGCTATCTACGTTCCTTCGCCAAGCATGACGAAGGACGCGAACGGTGATTACCCGACGCCGACGCAGCCGGATGCCATCAATGAAACGCTGGCGATGGCGCGGTTGTTGTTCGATATCGAGGCACGGTCGCAAGGTGGTGTGACGGTGTGCCGCACGGCCGATGATATCCGCCGCTCGATCGAAACCGGCAGCTTTGCCGCGGTCTTCCACATCGAGGGCGCGGAAGCGGTGGCCGCCGATCTTGATGCGCTTTACGTGCTGCATCAGGCAGGCCTGCGCACACTCGGCCCGGTCTGGAGCCGCCCGAACGTCTTTGCCTATGGTGTGCCGTTCCGTTACCCGTCGACGCCGGATATCGGCCCGGGCCTCACTGAGGCTGGCCGCGATCTCATCCGCGCCTGCAACGAGCTGAAAATCATGGTTGACCTGTCGCACATGAACGAGGCCGGCTTCTGGGAAATTGCCAAGCTTTCGAATGCGCCGCTGGTCGCCTCGCATTCCAACGTGCATGCGCTGTGCAACCACAGCCGCAACCTGACCGACCGCCAGCTCGACGCCATCCGCGATACGGACGGTCTCGTCGGCATCAATTTTGGCGTTCTGTTCTTGCGTGACGACGGCATTAAGGATGCCAATACCAGTCTCGACCTGCTGGTGCGCCATGTCGCCTATATTGCCGAGCGGATCGGCATCGACCGCGTGGCGCTCGGTTCCGACTTCGACGGCACTACGATCCCGAACGAAATCAAGGATGCAGCCGGACTGCCGCGTCTGGTCGAGGCGCTGCGCAAACATGGCTTCAACGACGCGGAATTGAAGAAGATCGGCCACGAGAACTGGATTTCCGTTCTCGAACGCACTTGGGCCTGAGAAGGTTCAGTCCACGTCCGGCTTGAACGAAAGCTCGAACCGGTCCGCGAGAAAGCGCGTGCGCACGCTCTGGACCGGTTTGTCCTCCATATCGACATCGACGGCATTGCTGATCAACACGATGGCGTCGGCTGCGCATTGCAGCAGTTCGGCGTCATGGGGTGACACGCGCTCGGCGGTGATGCGGGTTTCGCGGCGGCGGTAATCGCTGACGCCCGATTTTTGCAATGCCTGCGTGATCGAGCCGGTTTCCGCGTAAGCCGAAATGATGTCTGGAAAACGCTCCACCGAAAACAGCGAGGTGGAGCGCGACATCGGCATGCCATCCACCACGGCCAGCCGCTCCAGCCGGTGCAAAGGCGCGCCGACCGAGATATTCAGCAATGCCGCCTGCCGCGCATCGGCGGCCACACGCTCTGCGCCGATCAGCCGGCCTGACGGCTCGATCGACTGTTTCATCATGTTTTCGCGAAAACGCACGCGCTCGCCGATCGGATAGATGACGCGTGGCGGCTGGGCGTTGACAAATGTGCCGCGACCGCGCTCGGCGCGCAGCAATCCCTCGGTCGAGAGAGCCGCAATGGCGCGGCGCACCGTATGGCGGTTGACGCCATGACGTTCGGCAAGCTCGACCTCGGGCGGAAGCTGCTGTGCGATCACGCCGGAAGCGATGTCGGCGCGGATGGCGTCGGCGACGCGGCGCCAGCGGGAAATGCCGTCATCGAGGGCGTGCATGAGGGTAGTCCTTAAAAAATGCGAAATGTCATCAAGCTGTCACTGGTCAGGCTCTATAACCTCGATTAGATTAGTTGTCTACACAAATAGACAAATAGGTGCGACATGACAGCAGAAACAGCGAATGCGCGGAGAAAGCGGGCCCTGGATGCGATGGCGTCCATGCCGGCCAGTTTGCTCCATGAACTTTACAATCAGAATACAGCCGGCGCGCCCGGCGCCATTGCGGTTCGTGGTCCGGAAATCGGCGCCATCATGCTGCGCGGCCGGATCGGCGGCGGTGGTGCGCCGTTCAATCTCGGCGAGGCCAGCGTGACACGCGCCACGGTGCGGCTGGAGAGCGGTGAACTCGGCCATTCGATCGTGCTCGGTCGTGATGCCGACAAGGCGCGTATGGTCGCCCATCTCGATGCGCTGCGCCAGCTGCCGGACTGGGTGGCCCGCGTGGAAAAATCGATTGTCGAGCCGGCGCTGCAGCATGCCCGCGATCAGGCCGCAATTCAGGCTGAAGAGACGGAAGCGACGCGTGTCGACTTCTTCACCATGGTGCGGGGAGAAGACTGATGAGTGTTTCGATCAATGCGCGTTCGGAAGGCCATGTCTTTGAAGGTGGCTTTGCCAATCCGGTGATGGATAGTCAGGCCGTATTTCGTCGTGTGATGAATGCGCTGGCGCAGCCGGGCACCATTGCCGATCTCGCCGGCTTCGTTACCCCGCCGGCACCAATGTCGCAGGCAGCAGCCGCCATCCTGCTGACGCTTGCCGATTACGATACGCCCGTCTGGTTCGAAAAGCCGGAAAACAATGACGACGCCATCGGCTGGATGTCGTTTCACACCGGTGCGCCGCGCACGGCCGATGTTCTTCGCGCCGGTTTTGCCGTGCTGGAAAAGGCAAGTCCCGTTTCAGCATGGGCATCCTTCCCGATCGGCACCAGCGATTACCCGGATCGTTCCGCCACGCTGCTTCTGCCGGTCGAAAGCCTTGTCGGCGGTCAGCCTCTGACACTCACCGGCCCCGGCATCGAAACGCAAACGGTGATCGCACCTAGCGGCCTGCCGGAGGGATTTGTCGCCGTCATGGCGGAAAACCGCGCCGCTTATCCGCTCGGGCTGGATGTCGTGCTGGTTTGCGGCGGTGAGGCGATCGCGCTCCCCCGCACGACGCGGATCGAGGAGTTCTGACATGTATGTAGCCGTAAAAGGCGGGGAAGCCGCCATTGCCAATGCCCACCGTCTGCTGGCCGATCGTCGTCGTGGTGATCGTGATGTACCGGCGCTGACGCTGGAGCAGATTACCGGCCAACTGGCGCTCGCCGTCGATCGTGTCATGGCCGAAGGTTCGCTCTACGATCCAGATCTCGCCGCCATGGCCGTGCGCCAGTCGCGTGGCGACATGATCGAGGCGATCTTTCTGCTGCGTGCCTACCGCACCACGCTGGCGCGTTTCGGAAATTCGCGGCCGATCGATACCGCGAAGATGCGCATCGAACGCCGTGTCTCCGCCACCTATAAGGATATTCCGGGTGGCCAGCTTCTGGGGCCGACCTTCGATTACACCCACCGCCTGATCGATCCGGCCATGGCTGGAGACGCGCCGGTCGATGAACCGCTGCGCCGTGCCCGCGAGGATGAGCGCCGCGCACCTCGGGTGACCGACATTCTCAACGATGAAGGCCTGATCGAGCGCGATGTTCTGTCCGACGAAGAGCCGGGTGACCTTACCCGCGATCCGACCGCTTTTCCGGCCGATCGCGATGTGCGCCTTCAGGCTCTGGCGCGTGGCGACGAGGGTTTTCTCCTCTCGCTCGGGTATTCGACGCAGCGCGGTTACGGCCGCACCCATCCGTTTGTCGGTGAAATCCGCATCGGTCTGGTCGATGTCGAGATCGATGTGCCGGAACTCGGTTTTGCCGTCTCGCTCGGCAGCGTTCGGGTGACCGAATGCCAGATGGTGTCGCAGTTCACCGGCGGCAGCGAAGAGGGCGCAAAGTTCACCCGTGGTTACGGTCTGGTTTTCGGCCAGTCCGAACGCAAGGCGATGGCCATGAGCCTCGTTGACCGCGCCCTGCGCGCCGACGAATTCGATGAACAGCGGCTGGCGCCGGCGCAGGATGAGGAATTCGTGCTCGCCCATTGCGACAACGTGCAGGCGACAGGTTTCGTCGAACACCTGAAACTGCCGCATTACGTCGACTTCCAGGCCGAACTCGACCTGTTGCGCACGTTGAACACGGCCAAGGCCACTAACGACGAGATGAGGGAGGCCGCGGAATGACCCTTCCAGAGTACAATTTCGCCTATCTGGACGAACAGACAAAGCGGATGATCCGCCGCGCGATCCTGAAAGGCATCGCCATCCCCGGTTATCAGGTGCCGTTCGCCTCGCGCGAAATGCCGATGCCATATGGCTGGGGCACCGGCGGTGTGCAGGTGACGGCGGCGATCCTCGGGCCCGACGATGTACTGAAGGTTATCGATCAGGGCGCCGACGACACCACCAATGCAGTTTCCATCCGCGCCTTTTTCGCCAAGACTGCCAATGTGGCGACGACGACGAAAACAGCCGACGCAACGGTCATCCAGACGCGACACCGTATCCCGGAAGCGCCGCTCTCCGCCGGTCAGGTCATCGTCTATCAGGTGCCGATCCCGGAACCCCTACGTTTCCTCGAGCCGCGCGAGACCGAAACCCGTGTCATGCACGGGCTGGAGGAATACGGCCTCATCCATGTAAAACTCTACGAGGATATTGCCCAGCACGGTCATATCGCCACCACCTATGCCTATCCGGTCAAGGTCGAGGATCGGTATGTCATGGACCCATCGCCGATCCCGAAATTCGACAATCCAAAGATGAACGGTTCGCCGGCCTTGCAGTTGTTCGGTGCCGGTCGCGAAAAGCGCATTTACGCGCTGCCGCCCTTCACCCATGTCGTCAGCCTCGATTTCGAGGATCACCCGTTTCAGGTGCAGAAATTCAAGCAGCCCTGCGCGCTCTGTAACGCCACCGGCGTCTATCTCGACGAAGTGGTGACCGATGATCGCGGCGGCCGCATGTATGTCTGCTCCGATACCGACCATTGCGAAACGCGCCGTCAAGACGGCCATCACGGGACGGGCCTGCCGATTGCGGGCCAAGAGACCGTCAAGGAGGACGCGGCATGACCTCTCCCATCCTTTCCGTCCGAGACCTTGAGCGCCGTTACGGCGATTTCATCGGCTGCACGGATATCTCCTTCGATGTCTGGCCGGGCGAAGTGGTCGCTATCGTCGGTGAATCCGGCTCCGGCAAGACGACGCTGCTCAACTGCATTTCCGGTCGGCTGGAGCGTTCCAGCGGCAGCATCCAATACCATATGCGCGACGGTCGGTTTCCTGATTTGGCCGACCTGTCGGAAGCCGAGCGGCGCTTTCTGATGCGTACCGACTGGGGTTTTGTGCACCAGAACCCCGCCGATGGTCTTCGCATGCGGGTTTCCGCCGGTGCCAATGTCGGCGAACGCCTGATGGCGATCGGTGATCGCCATTATGGCGAGATCCGCGATACCGCCACCGAATGGCTCGGCCGCGTGGAAATCGCCGGTGACCGTATCGATGACAAGCCTGTCGCCTTTTCCGGCGGCATGCGTCAGCGCCTGCAGATCGCCCGCAATCTCGTCACCCGCCCGCGCCTGATCTTCATGGACGAGCCGACCGGTGGTCTGGACGTCTCGGTGCAGGCGCGTGTGCTCGATCTTTTGCGTGGTCTCGTCAGCGATCTCGGGCTTGCGGTGGTGATCGTCACCCACGATCTGGCAGTCGCCCGCCTTCTGTCGCAGCGGATGATCGTCATGAAGAATGGGCGCATCGTCGAAACCGGTCTCACCGACCGCGTGCTCGATGATCCGCATCATCCCTATACCCAGCTTCTCGTCGCCTCGATCCTGGAGTCGTGATCATGACCGTTGTAATCCAAGAGACAGGCAACGCGCTTCTTTCAGTGCGGCAGGTGGCAAAGTCCTTCACCATGCATCTGCGTGACGGCGTCATCCTGCCGGTCGTCAATGATGTGAATTTCGAACTGTTTGCCGGCGAATGTGTCGTGCTCGGCGGACCGTCGGGCGTCGGCAAGTCGTCGATCCTGCGTATGGTCTACGGCAATTACGCCATCGACAGCGGCGAAATCCTGATCCGCGACAGGACATCGGGCGAGGCTCGTGATCTCGGTGCCGGTGATCCGCGTCTTGTGCTCGATCTGCGGCGAGATTGCATCGGCTACGTCAGCCAGTTTTTGCGCGCAGTCCCCCGTGTCTCGGCGCTCGATATCGTCGCCGAACCGCTGGTGTCGCGTGGTGTCGACCGGGCTGTTGCTGCCGAAAAGGCAGCTGGCCTGCTCAACCGCCTGCATCTGCCGGAAGCGCTGTTCGACCTGCCACCCGCCACCTTCTCCGGTGGCGAAAAACAGCGCGTCAACATCGCTCGTGGTTTCATCACCGATCACCCGATCCTGCTGCTCGACGAGCCGACGGCGTCGCTCGATGCCGCCAATCGTGACGTGGTCATTTCGATGATCCAGGAAAAACTGGATGCCGGCACTGCCATCCTCGGCATCTTTCACGATCAACCGGTGCGTGATGCGGTGGCGACTCGCACCATCGATGTCTCCGCCTTCTCCGCACGAAAGGCCGCGTGATGCAAAAGCAGCTTTCCGCCACCGTTCCCTTTGTTGATCCGACCGCCGTCGTGACTGACAGCAAGCTCGGTCGTTACACTGAAGTGGCGGCCGGCTCGATCGTCACCGAAACCACAATGGGCGATTATTCCTATGTCAGGGAAAATTGCATGGTGTGGTGCGCGGAGATCGGCAAGTTCGTCAACATTGCCGCTGCCGTCCGCCTCAATGCCACCAATCACCCGACTGAACGCGCAACACTGCACCACTTCACCTACCGTGCCGGCGATTATTTCGACGGCGCCGAAAACGAGGCGGACTTCTTTGCAGCCCGCCGCGCGAAGCGCGTGATCATCGGCCATGATGTCTGGATCGGCCACGGCGTGACCGTGCTGCCCGGCGTGAAGGTCGGCAATGGTGCGGTGATCGGGGCAGGGGCCGTCGTCAGCCGGGATGTGGCGCCCTACACCATCGTCGGTGGCGTGCCGGCCAAGCTGATCCGCGAGCGTTTTTCCGCCGGTATCGGCGCGCGCATGGATGCACTTGCATGGTGGGATTGGCCTCACGAACAGTTGTTCGAAGCATTGCAGGATTTTCGTGACCTGTCTGCAGAAGACTTCCTGGGGAAATACGGCGTCTGACACAGAAGTTTCACGCAAATGTCGCCGAAACATCACCAAAACATCGTCAGAGTTTCTTGAAACCCGAACCGTTCAGGGGAAGAAAATGACAGCCATTACCGTCTCTAATCTGTCGAAGACTTTTGGACGCAACCGCGCCCTCGACAAGGTGAGCCTCACCGTCGAGCCCGGCGAGATGGTGGCCCTGATCGGCGCGTCGGGCTCCGGCAAGAGCACGTTGATCCGCCACATTGCCGGCCTCGAAACCGCCGATATCAAGGGTGGCCGTATCGATGTGCTGGGCGATCTGTGTCAGGACGGCGGGCGCATCAACCCGCGGCTGAAGCGCGGCCGCGTCTCGGTCATCTTCCAGCAGTTCAATCTGGTCGGCCGTCTGTCGGTGATGACCAATGTGCTGATCGGCCATCTGGGCCGCACGCCGCGCTGGCGCGGTACACTCGGTCTCTTCAATCGCGACGAAAAGCAGGTGGCGCACCGTGCTCTGGAGCGTGTCGGTATTCCGCAGGTGTTTGCCCAGCGGTCCTCGACGCTCTCGGGCGGCCAGCAGCAGCGCGCAGCGATTGCCCGCACGCTGGTGCAGGAAGCGGAAATTCTGATCGCCGACGAACCGATCTCGGCGCTGGACCCATCCTCTGCCCGCCGCGTCATGGACGTCCTGTCCAGCATCAATTCCGAAGACGGCATCACCGTCGTCGTGTCGCTGCATCAGGTGGAATATGCGCGCCGTTATTGCCCGCGCACCATCGCCATGCGTGACGGCGCGATCGTCTATGACGGACCGTCGACTGCGCTTTCCAACGAATTCCTGGCCGAACTTTACGGTGCGGCCTCGGAAGAACTGGTCCTGCCGGATGCCCCGGCCGGTCAAGCTGCTCCCAGCGTTGCCGCGGAGCGAGAACGTCCACGGGCCGAGCTGGAGCTCGCCTGATCACTCTTTGAAAACTCGGAGAAATACGATGAACGCTCTACTGAAAAGCATGGCGACGATGTCCGTCGTCTTCACCATGAGCTCCGCAGCCTTTGCGGCAGACACGATCAATTTTGGCATCATCTCGACCGAATCCCAGCAGAACCTGAAGACCAGCTGGCAGCCGCTGCTCGACGACATGAAGGAAAAGACCGGCCTCGACGTCAAGCCGTTCTTCGCCTCCGATTACGCCGGCATCATCGAAGGCATGCGCTTCAACAAGGTGCAGATGGCCTGGTACGGCAACAAGTCGGCGATGGAAGCCGTCGATCGCGCCGATGGCGAAGTATTCGTGCAGAGCGTCGCCGCCACCGGCGAGCCGGGCTACTGGTCCGTTGTCATCGTTCCGAAGGACAGCCCGATCCAGAACATCGATCAGGTCCTGAAATGCGACCAGTCGATCAACTTTGGCCTCGGTGACCCGAACTCCACCTCCGGCTTCCTCGTTCCGATGACCTTCGTGTTCTCCAAGAACAATATCGAGCCGAAGAAGTGCTTCAAGAACGTCACCAATGCCAACCACGAAACCAATGCCATGGCCGTTGCCAACAAGCAGGTTGATGCTGCTGCCAACAACACTGAGAGCATGGCGCTGATCAAGCAGAACAATCCGAAGGCTTACGACAACATCCGCGAAATCTGGCGCTCGCCGCTGATCCCGGCTGACCCGATCGTCTGGCGCAAGGATCTGTCGGAAGAAAACAAGGGCAAGATCCGCGAATTCTTCCTGACCTACGGCACCGACAAGTCGAAGGGCAATGTCGAGGAAGAAAAGAAGATCCTTGCTGGCCTGAAGTGGGCACCGTTCCGCGCCTCGAGCGACAACCAGCTTCTGCCGATCCGCGTCATGGAACTGACCAAGTCGATCAGCCAGACGCAGGGCGACGCCAAGCTGGACGCTGCCGCCAAGGAAGCCAAGATCAAGGATCTGACGGCCCAGAAGACCAAGTTCGAAGCCGAACTCGCCAAGGTCAGCACCAACTGATTTCAGTTGGTCTGAACGATCGCGGGGCAGGCTTTTGGGCCTGCCCCGGCTAACGCCGAAGGGCGCAAGTCTCTCCGCCGTCATCCTCGGGCCTGTCCCGAGGATCTGCAGCTGCCTGATATCAGGCACGTGGTTAGATCCTCGACACAAGGCCGAGGATGACGGAATTCAACTGGTCGGCTTGCCTCTTGGAGGGCTGGCCCTTCTTCCGGCACAACCCCCACACAATGAGCGACGCGACGATGACCTCCACCACCGCCACGACCAAGCCGCTGCCGAAACAACCCGGCAGTGCGCGCAATGGCCTGCTCCTGCTGACGGTGATTGCCGCGCTCGCCTATAGCTGGGGGCCGGCCGAAATGGGCCGCTGGACCTACCTCTTCACCGATGCCGGCAATATGGCCGAATATGCCAGCGGCTTCCTGAAACCCGATTTCAGCGAGTGGCGCTTTTATCTCGAGGAAATGGTCGTCACCGTGCAGATCGCACTCTGGGGCACATTTCTGGCCGTCGCTCTCTCCGTGCCGCTTGGCATTCTTTCGGCCAACAACATGGCGCCCTGGTGGATCAACCAGCCAGTCCGCCGCCTGATGGACATGTTCCGCGCCATCCATGAAGTGGTGTTTGCCGTTCTGTTCGTCGTCGCCGTCGGCCTTGGTCCGTTCGCGGGCGTCATGGCGCTGTTCATCCATACGACCGGCACGCTGTCAAAACTCTTTTCCGAAGCCGTCGAAGCCATCGATCCGCGCCCGGTCGAAGCGATCCGCACCACCGGTGCCTCGCGCGTTCAGCAGGTCCTGTTCGGCGTCATTCCGCAGGTTCTGCCGCTCTGGATCTCGCTGTCGCTTTATCGTCTGGAATCCAACATCCGCTCCGCCACCGTGCTCGGCGTCATCGGCGCCGGCGGCATTGGCCAGGTTCTGTTCGAAAGCATCCGTGGTTTTTATTACCCGCAGGCCTCGGCCATGCTCATCATCGTCATCATCACCGTCAGCCTGATGGACCTTCTGTCCCAGCAGTTGCGCAAACTGGTGATCTGACACTTTCCGCATTCTTTTCCTTGAGCGTATCGAAAACGCTCCGTAAGCTGTGAATCACACCATGACCCCAGACATGAAACAAGAAACCATCTTCACCAATTGCGCCATCGTGCTGGCCGACGAAATCGTCACCGGCAGCGTGCAGGTGCGCGACGGCAAGATCGCCGACATCTCCACCAGCCCTTCGGCCAATGGCATCGACCTGAATGGTGATTATCTGCTTCCCGGCTGCGTCGAACTGCATACCGACCATTTGGAAACCCATTTCCAGCCGCGCCCGAAGGTGCGCTGGAACATGGATGCGGCGCTTCAGGCGCATGACGGTCAGGTGGCAAGCTCCGGCATCACCACCGTCTTCGATGCGCTGCGTGTCGGCATCGACGACGATACCGATCTCGGCCCTGCCGACATGGCGGCGATGGCGTCGAAAATATCGCAGGCCAATGCCGCCGGTCGTTTGCGCGCCGAACATTTTATCCATCTGCGCTGCGAAGTCTCGATGGCGGATGTCGCCGAACAGTTTGCGATGATGGAAGGCAATGACCGTGTGCGGCTGGCCTCGCTGATGGATCACGCGCCGGGCCAGCGCCAGTTCGTCAGTCTGGAAGCCTATCGCATCTATTATCAGGGCAAGAAAAAGCTTTCGAATGCGGAGTTCGACGCGTTCAGCGCCCGCCGCATCGCCGAATCCGAAGCCAATTCCGACCGCAATCGCAAACGTATCGCCGAACTTTGCCATGAAGCCGGTATTTCGATTGCCTCGCATGACGATGCGACCGCCGCCCATGTGGCAGAAGGTGTCGAACTCGGCATCGCGCTTGCCGAATTCCCGACCACGATCGAAGCCGCCGTCCTGTCGCGTGAAGCCGGTTTGCAGGTGCTGATGGGTGCGCCGAATGTGGTGCGCGGCGGTTCGCATTCCGGCAATGTCTCGGCGCTCGACCTTCTCGAAAAAGGCGCGCTCGACATCCTGTCATCCGACTATATTCCGTTTTCGATGATGCAGGCGGCGTTCGTTCTGACCGATCGCGGCCTTGCCGACCTGCCGCAGGCCGTGCGTCTGATCTCCGACAATCCGGCCCGTGCCGCCGGTCTCAACGATCGTGGCCGTATCGAAGTCGGCCGCCGCGCCGATCTGGTGCGTGTGCGCGCCGAGCGCGACCTGCCGCCGGTCGTTTCCGGCGTCTGGCGGGAGGGCAATCGTGTCTGCTGAGAAAAAGGGCCTGTTTGTTGCCGTCGTCGGCCCGAGCGGTGCCGGCAAGGACACGTTGATGCGGGCCGTGGCAGCGCGTTTGAGCGATCGCCCGGATATCCGTTTCGCCCAGCGTGTCATTACCCGCGATGCTGATCCCGACAACGAGGATCACGAAGTTCTGTCGCGCTCGGAATTTGCCGATGCCCGCAAGGACGGTGCGTTCTGCCTCGATTGGGAAGCGCATGGCCTGTGTTATTCGCTGCGCCGCGAAGCCGCAGACCATGTCGCATCGGGTGGCACGATGGTCGCCAATCTGTCGCGTGCCGTTCTCTCCGAAGCGGCATCGCGTTTCACTCGCATGGATGTGTTGGAAATCACCGCACGCCCGGAAATCCGTGTCGAGCGTTTGCTCGCCCGCGGCCGCGAAACGGCTGACGACATCCGCAGCCGCGTTGCCCGCGAAATGCCGATTTCGGTGCCGAACCTGCCAGGTCGCATCGTCACCATCGACAATTCCGGACAGCTGGACGATGCCGTGGATGCCCTCGAAGCCTATCTTGCAGGGGCGAAATCAGCGTCCTGATCGGCGGTTTGCAGCAAATCTCCTGATCGTGATGCCGGCACTCTTCACCGGCGTGACGCTCTGTGGCAGGTTCCCGCCCGCAAGAGGAGATTGCCGCGCATGCAGGAAAATATCGCCGTCCGGCTGGAAAATGTCAGCCGTGTTTTCGGAACGACGGCGGCCGTCAACGGCATATCGCTGGATATAGCCAAGGGCGAAATCGTTTCGCTGGTCGGCCATTCCGGCTGCGGCAAGTCGACATTGCTGCGCATCATTTCAGGCGTCGAAACGGTCGATTCCGGCCGTGTTGTTCTCGATGGTCGCGAAGTCGACGGCAACACGTTTGTCGAGCCGGAAGTGCGTGGCGTCGGTTTCGTGTTTCAGGATTACGCGCTTTTCCCGCACTTGAGCGTGCGCGACAATATCCTATTCGGCCTCAAAAGCCGCGCCCGGACAGAAGCGGTCGCCATGGCCGAGGATGTCATCCGCCGTGTCGGCATCGACCATCTGGCCGAACGGTTTCCGCATACCCTGTCTGGCGGCGAGCAGCAGCGTGTGGCGTTGGCGCGGGCCTTGGCGCCGCAACCCGCCGTCATCCTGATGGACGAACCATTTTCCAATCTCGATCAGGGACTGCGCGACAAGGTGCGCACCGATACGCTGTCGCTGCTGCGCTCACTGGATGCCACTGTGATCATGGTCACGCATGACCCGCAGGAAGCACTATCGGTCGGTGACCGCGTCGTGTTGATGAGATCGGGCGAAATCGTGCAGGCCGGCACCGCTTATGATCTGCACGACCGGCCGGTGAACAGCTATGCCGCCGAGTTTTTCGGCAGCTTCAACAAGGTGCCCGGTTCCTGGCGCGATGGTCGTCTTGAAACGGCGCTTGGCAGTTTCTCAGGTGCGCAAGGCTCTGGCCCAGAGAGTGGCACGATTTTGTATCTGCGCCCGCAGGGGATTGTCGTGTCTGTCGATCGCGGCGATTTTTCCGCACGTATCGAACAGCGCATCTTTCAGGGCGACAGCGAGCAGGTCTTGTTGCGCGTCGATGGTCTAGATTTGCCCTTGAAGGTGATCACCCGCGAGCGCCTGCCATCCGGCACGGAGGCGGTGAAAATCAGCATTCTGCCTGAACGGACGATGGTGTTTTAATGGTGTACCATTGATTGCCGACGCATATAACGCATCGATAAAGTTTGCGTGAGGCCCTGCCATCTCAGGGAATTTAAACTTGACCAAACCGGTCAAGAACTGCTGCAAACCTCTCGTGTTTCTTTAACGGGGGAGTTATCATGAAACCTCATGCCATTCTGGCCTCCACGCTTCTCGCCGCTTCCATGCTGTCCGCACCGTCGCTTGCCGCGGCGGCTGAAATTAACGTCTACACGACGCGCGAACCGGCCCTGATCGCACCGCTTCTCGAAGCCTATACGAAATCCACCGGCACCAAGGTGAACACCGTCTTCATGAAAGATGGTTTGGCCGAGCGTGTTTCTTCGGAAGGCGCAAGCTCGCCGGCCGATATTCTGATGGCCGTCGATGCCGGCAATCTCGTCGATCTGGCGGAAAAGGGCGTGACCCAGTCGGTTGAGTCCTCCGTGCTGAATTCGGCCATCCCGGCCGAGCTGCGCGACGGCAAGGGCCATTGGTTCGGCCTGTCCTACCGCGCCCGCGTGCTTTACGCCGCCAAGGATCTCGATCTCGCCGCGTTCAACTACGAGGATCTTGCCGATCCGAAATGGAAGGGCAAGGTCTGCATCCGTTCTGGCCAGCATCCCTATAACACAGCGCTGTTTGCCGATTACATCGCCCATCACGGTGCGGAAGAAACCGAAAAGTGGCTGACCGGCGTCAAGGCCAACCTGGCGCGCAAGGCGGCCGGTGGTGACCGCGATGCGGCCAAGGATATCCTCGGCGGCATTTGCGATATCGGCATCGCCAACTCCTATTATGTCGGCCTGATGAAGTCCGGCAAGGGTGGCGAAGAGCAGGTCAAGTGGGCTGAAGCGATCAAGGTCATCCTGCCGACCTTCAAGGATGGCGGCACCCAGGTGAATATCAGCGGCGCGGCCGTTGCCAAAAATTCGCCGAACAAGGCCGAAGCCGTGAAATTCCTGGAATATCTCGTCTCCGACGAAGCCCAGAAGATCTATGCCGAAGCCAATTACGAATACCCGGTAAAGGCCGGTGCTGCTGTCGATCCGATCATCGCCTCTTTCGGCACGCTGAAGGTCGACAACAAGCCGCTGTCTGAAATCGTCAGCCATCGCAAGCAGGCGAGCGAACTGGTCGACAAGGTCGGTTTCGACAACTAACGGCTAGGGAAGGCGTCCCGTCGGGGCGCCTTCATCGTTTTCGTGAAAGGCCATCCGCCTTCCCTTTTTGTCATCCTCGGGCTTGTCCCGAGGATCTGCCAAGGTCTACTTGTCTCGGACTCAGCAGATCCTCGGGACAAGCCCGAGGATGACGTCGTTGAACTCGTCGTCGTGTGATGGGCGGTCTCCAGTGAGCATTGTGATGCACTCCAACCAACCGTTTGCCACGTCGTTAAATGCGAAGCGCGGTGCTCGTTCCGGCAGAAACTGGTTGCTGTTTTCCGTCATTGCAGCGCTGATCGTCACGCTGCCTATCCTCGGGCTGGCGCTGGAGGCGCTGAAAGGTTCGTCCGGGCTTTGGGCGCATCTTTTTTCCACCATCCTGCCCGTGGCGATGGTCGATACGGTGATCCTGCTTGCCGGGGTCGGGATCGTGACGGCTGTGATCGGCACAACGACGGCCTGGCTGGTGACGGCCTATGAATTTCCCGGCCGGCGGCTGCTGGAATGGGCACTTTTGCTGCCGCTTGCGGTGCCGACTTATATCATCGCCTATGCCTATCTCGATATCCTGCATCCGATCGGTTCGGTGCAGGGGGCGATCCGCTGGGTACTGGGTTATGAAAGCCCCAGACAATTCCGCCTGCCCGATATCCGCTCGATGACCGGCTGCATCCTGCTGCTCGGTTTCGTGCTTTATCCTTACGTCTACATCCCGACGCGGGCGATGTTTCTCACCCAGTCCGGCAACCTCATCGATGCCGCCCGCACGCTCGGTGTGTCCCGTCGCGCCGTGTTCTGGCGGGTGGCGCTGCCGCTGGCGCGTCCGGCTGTCGCCATCGGCGTGGCGCTGGCGCTGATGGAAACGCTCAACGATGTCGGTGCCGCCGAATTTCTCGGCGTGCGCACCATGACGGTATCGATCTACACGACATGGATCACGCGCACCGATCTGCCGGGCGCCTCGCAGATCGCACTGGCCCTGCTTTTGATCGTGGTGGCGCTTGTCGGCATCGAACGTTGGGCGCGACGAAAACAGCGATATGCCACCGATGCCCGCCGCAGCCGCGGGTTTTCGCCTCAGAAGATCGCGCCCTTGCCGGGTCTGCTGTTTCTGGGCATCGGCCTTGTTCCCGTTCTTCTGGGGTTTGTCGCGCCCGCCATCTATCTCACCACGGAAGCCTGGAAACGCTATCGTTTTGCCGGCCTGTCACCGCGCATTCTCGATGAGGCGGTCAACACAATCGTCATTGCCACGGTGGCGACGGTTGTCACCATTCTTCTCGGTCTTGTCGTTGCCTATGCGGCGCGCATTCGACCCGGCAAGAAATCCGCCGCGCTGCTGCGACTGTCGAGCATGGGTTATGCCGCGCCCGGCACTGTTGTCGCCATCGGCGTGCTGATCGTGCTGGCCGGTCTCGATCGGTTCATCGATCGCACCGCGCTCGACTGGTTCGGTGTTTCCACCGGCCTGCTGTTCATGGGCTCGGGTGCTGCCGTCGTTTATGCGCTGACGGTGCGGTTTCTGGCGATATCCGCCGGCGGCATCGAAGCGGGTCTGTCGCGCATCCCGATGTCGCTCGATCATGCGTCGCGCACGCTCGGGCAATCGGTCTCCGGCACGTTCCGGCATGTGCATCTGCCATTATCGAAAACGGCGATTTCGGCGGCGGCTCTTCTGGTCTTCGTCGATTGCGTCAAGGAACTGCCGGCAACACTGCTTTTGCGGCCCCTCAATGTCGAAACATTTGCCACGCATCTATATGGCGAGGCGGCACGCGGCACTTATGAGGAAGCTGCCATCGCTGCCCTTGCCATCGTCGCCATCGCCATCCTTCCGGTTTTGCTGTTGTCGCGGGTGGGCAGCACCCGGCCTGACGCAGGCTGAGCCGTCAGTTCTCCACCCATCGGCGGCCGGAGGCCGTCAGGTGTGCATGCATGGCCGCCTGCGCCGCCAGCGGATTTTTCGCCTCGAGTGCTGCCAGAATGGCCTCGTGTTCGCTTAAGGCAAATTGCCAGGTTTCCGGCGTCTCGAAGCGGCCACGCATGTGATCCGACATCGGGCTATGCCTCTCGTCGAACAGGCTGGCGACGATTTCCGAAAGAACCGAATTGCCGGCGCTTTCCGCAATGATCAGGTGAAACTGGCGATCCTGCTCCAGCGGCTTGCGACCCTCGTCGATCTCCGAGCGCATGGCGACAAGAATATCCCGAAGCGTGGCCAGCGTTTCGGTTGGCATGGCGGCGGTTGCCTGAACAATTACCGCGCTTTCGATGACGGCGCGTGCCTGCATCAATTCCGTCGGACTTTCTCCAAGCGAACGGCCGGTAACCGCTGGCCTCGCCGCGTTCAGCACATAAATTCCCGACCCCATGCGAATCTCGATCGTGCCGTCGATTTCCAGCGCGATCAGTGCTTCGCGCAGGGATGGGCGCGAAACACCCAGTTGTTGGGCCAGATCACGCTCCGCCGGCAGACGGGAACCGGGCGGGTATTGGCCATTGACGATCAGTTGTCGCACCTGATCGGCGATCTGCTGGTAAAGGCGACGTGCATCCGTCATCGTGGTCAGGCCAATCGATCCATATTGCATTCTGAAATTGAATAGATGGCCAAAATTGAGAAAATGCAAGTCAGCGGAGAATAATTGGCTTGACCAATATTAATTTCGCGGCCTAGTTTGCCCATCGAAAGCTCGGGAGGCTTTTGCGCGAGGAGGAGATCGCGATGGGAGGAATGCCGGCAACGGCAGGCAATGTCGATGCGCGGCCGGTCGTGCTGAAGCTCGATAATGTCTCGAAGGAATTTCCGGGCGTGAAGGCGCTGTCCGGCGTAAGCTTCGATCTGCGCGCCGGTGAGGTGCATGCGGTCTGCGGCGAAAACGGCGCCGGCAAATCGACGCTGATGAAGATCATCAGCGGTGTCTACCAGCCGAATGGCGGATCGGTCACCTACAAGGGCGAGCGGGTGCAGTTTGCCACGACCTTGCAGTCGGAAGCCGCCGGCATTGCCATCATTCATCAGGAACTCAATCTCGTCCCGCATCTGACGGTGGCGGAAAACATCTATCTCGCCCGCGAACCGCGTCGTGGCTGGCTGGTCGATCGCCGAAAACTGTTTGCCGATGCAAAACGCTGCCTCGATCGCCTCGGTGTCGATATCGATCCGAATGTGCAAGTGCGCACGCTCTCGGTCGCGCAATGCCAGATGGTCGAGATCGCCAAGGCACTGTCGCTGGATGCGACCGTGCTGATCATGGACGAACCGACGTCTTCGCTGACCGAGCAGGAAGCGCAGCTGCTGTTCAAGGTCATTCGCGACCTGAAAGCCCAGGGCACCGGCATCATCTATATTTCGCACCGTCTCGACGAGATGGCGGAGATCGTCGATCGCGTCACGGTTCTGCGCGACGGCCGCTATATCTCCACCGATGATTTCGCCGATCTCAGCATCGACGACATCGTGGCCCGCATGGTCGGTCGTTCGCTGGAGGACAAGTTTCCCGAGCCAACGCGTGTGCCGGGCACGGATGTCATTTTCTCCGTTTCGGCTCTGACGCGCGCCGGTGTTTTTTCCGACGTGAATTTCGAGATCCGCCGCGGCGAAATTTTAGGGTTTGCCGGGCTGATGGGGGCAGGTCGTACGGAGGTGGCGCGGGCCATTTTTGGCGCCGATCCTCTGGATGCGGGAACGATCACACTCGATGGCGATACGCTCAAAATCACCGATCCGCGCAGCGCCATTGAAGCCGGCATCGCCTACCTTTCGGAAGACCGCAAGGCGCAGGGGCTGGCGGTGAAAATGCCGGTCGATGCCAATCTGGTGATGGCGCGCATGCAGGCGGTCAGCAATTCGGCGGGCGTCATCGATCGCAGAAAACATCGCGAGGCAAGCCAGCGTTATGTCGATCTCCTGAATATCCGCACACCGAGCCTCAGCCAGCCGGTGCGGCTGCTTTCCGGCGGCAACCAGCAGAAGATCATCATCGGCAAGTGGCTATTTCGCGAGCCGCGCATCATGTTTTTCGACGAGCCGACGCGCGGCATCGATGTCGGCGCGAAATTCGCGATCTACCAGATCATGGACGAGCTTGCGGCAAACGGCATCGGCATCGTGCTGATCAGCTCGGAATTGCCGGAAGTGCTGGGCATGTCGGATCGCGTCGCGGTGTTCCACGGTGGGCGCATCACCGCCACGCTGAATACGCGCGACACCAATCAGGAAGAAATCATGCATTACGCGTCCGGCAGCGGCCGGCATGCGGAATAGGGGGCGTCATGGCCGATATTACCAATGAAAAGCCGGCGCCGCAGCCCGCCCAGCCGCCGCAGGGCCGACGTCTCAGTGACCGGCAAAAGGATATCATTCAGAAGTTTGCGGCACTCGGCAGTCTGGTCGTCCTGGCGGTGATCTTTTCGGCCACCAGCAGCGCCTTCATGTCTGTCGGCAACGGCATGACGATTGCCCTGCAGGTGACGTCCATCGCGCTTCTCGGCATTGGCGCAACCTACGTCATCATCACCGGCGGTATCGATCTGTCGGTCGGTTCGGTTCTGGCCTTGGCCGGGGTCGTCGCGGCGTTGGTGGTGAAGGAACTGCAAATGCCGATCTGGATCGGCATGCTGTGCGGCATCCTCACCGGCTCGGCCTGCGGGCTGATCAACGGCCTCATCGTCACGCAGCTGAAACTGCCGCCCTTCATCGCGACCTTGGGCATGATGCTGATCGCGCGCGGCGTCGCCTTGCAGATTACCGGCGCACGCGCCGTGTCCGGTCTCGGCGAAAGTTTTGGCGAACTCGGCAATGGCTCGCTGTTTCGCATCGAGAGCATTGATGAACTCGGTTTCCCCGTCGTCACTTTCCCCGGCATTCCCTATCCGGTCGTGCTGATGATCGTCATCGGTGTCATCGCGGCTTTTGTGCTGAACCGCACCGTGCTCGGTCGTTACATATATGCGATCGGCTCGAATGCCGATGCCGCGCGGCTGTCCGGCGTCAACGTTTCGCGCGTCACGGCCTTCACCTATGTGGTTTCCGGCACGCTGGCTGGTCTCACCGGTTGCGTGCTGATGTCGCGCCTTGTCACAGCCCAGCCGAATGAGGGCGTGGCTTACGAACTCGATGCCATTGCCAGCGCCGTCATCGGCGGCACCTCGCTGATTGGCGGGGTCGGTACGATTTCCGGCACGATCATCGGTGCCTTCGTCATCGGCATCCTGCGCAACGGCCTCAATATGAACGGCGTTTCCGCCTTCACCCAGCAGATCATCATCGGCCTCGTCATTCTGGTCACCGTGTGGATCGACCAGTTGCGCAACCGCCGCTGAAGAGACGGGAGCGGCTTGGCCGCTTTCCTGGACGTGCATGCCAAGGGAAGGAGAGGAGCCTTCCCCCGCCACGGCCCCGGCAGGGCCGGCTTATCGAGGAGGATAAGACATGCGTAAACTGACGATCGCCCTGATGGCCTCGGCCATCGCCCTGGCCGGCGCAACCGGCGCTTCGGCGGCGGAAATCGCCGTCATCGTGAAAACCGTCAATTCCACCTTCTGGCAGAACGTCCAGAAGGGCGCGGATGCGGCGATTGCCACCGCCAAGGGCAAACACACCATGACCTTCCAGGGCCCGGCGGCGGAATCCGCCATCGCCGATGAGGTCAACATGGTGGAAAACGCCGTCAACCGTAAGGTCGGCGCCATTCTGCTTGCCCCGTCCGATCCGGATGCGCTGGTGCCGGCCGTTAAGAAGGCCTGGGAAGCCCGCATTCCGGTCGTCATCATCGACAGCCAGCTCGCTGACGGTGCCGACAAATATTACCAGTCGTTCCTGGCCACGGACAACCGCAAGGCCGGCGAACTGGCCGCGCAGGCGATGATCGACAAGGTTGGCACGACCGGCAAGATCGCCGTCATGTCCTATGTCGCCGGTGCGGGCTCCGAAATCGGCCGCGTCGGTGGCTTTACCGATTACATCAAGAAAAACTCCAAGCTCGAAATCGTCGGCCCGTATTATTCGCAGTCGCAGATGGCGACGGCGCTGAACCAGACCACCGACGTGCTGGCTGCCAACAGCGACCTCAAGGGCATTTTTGGCGCCAACGAGCCGACCGCGATCGGCATGGGCCGCGCCATCAAGCAGGCCGGCAAGGCGGGCAAGATCGTCGCCATCGGCTTCGACGGCAATCAGGACCTTCAGGAATTCGTCAAGGACGGCACGCTGCATGCCACCGTCGTGCAGGGTTCCTACCAGATGGGCGACAAGGGCGTCGCAGCCCTGCTGCAGCTTCTCGACAAGCAGAAGGTCGAAAAGACCATCGATACCGGCGTCGTTGTCGTGACCAAGGACAATATCGACAAGCCGGAAGCCAAGAACGTTCTTTACTGAGCCAGACTTTTGACGCGCGGGCCTTTGTCCGCGCGTCTTATTCAAAGCGATCAGGATTTGAGAGTATGAAAGTTTCCGACAGGCGCAGGCTGCGCAACCGCGATGTCTCGTTCACCGTGATGGGTCTCGGCTGCGCCCAGATGGGCAATCTCTACCGGCTGACCAGCTATGCGGAATCGCTCTCCGCCTTCGATGCGGCCTGGGAGGCGGGCATCCGTTATTTCGATACGGCACCGTTTTATGGCTACACCCGTTCGGAACGCCGGCTCGGCACCATGTTGACTGATCATGAACGCCAGAAATATCTGCTCAGCACCAAGGTCGGCCGCATCATGGTGCCGGATGAGACTGTGGGTGCGGAAGAGGATGCCTATGTGGCGCCGCTGCCTTTTCGCCCGACCTATGATTACAGCTATGATGCGATCATGCGGTCTTTCGAGGCGAGCCGTCAGCGCCTAGGTATCTTCGCGCCCGATATTCTCTACGTCCACGATATCGGCCGCGCCACGCATGGTGATCGTCACCAGCATTATTGGGACCAGCTGACCAAGGGGGGCGGTTTCAAGGCGCTGGGCGAGTTGCGTTCGAGTGGTCTGATCAAGGCCGTAGGTCTCGGCGTCAATGAGTGGCAGGCGGTTTCCGAAGCCATGGATGAATTCGACATCGACGTTTCGATGCTGGCCGGCCGCTACACGCTGCTGGAACAGGATAGTCTGACCCTGCTCGACCGTTGCCACCGCGAAGGGGTGGGCATCGTTGTCGCGGGCGCCTTCAATTCCGGTCTGCTCGCTGGCAACAAGAAATTCAATTACGCCGAGGCGCCTGCCGACATTCTCGCTCGCGTGAACGAGATCGAAGCGGCCTGCGAAGCAGAAGGTGTTTCCATGCAGGCGGCGGCGCTGGCCTTTCCGACGCTGCATCCGGCCGTCGTCACGGTCGTTTCAGGTGCGCGCAATGGCGAGCAGATGAAAGCCAATGTCGGCTGGTTCGAACAGGATATTCCGGCATCCTTCTGGACGCGCCTCAAGGAAAAGGGCGTGATCTCGGGTGATGCTCCGATCGGGGACAAGTGACGCCATGGTCATCGATGCCCACCAGCATTTTTGGCTTTTGAAGGATCGCGGTGGCGGCTGGCCTCCACCGGATCTCGAAGCGATCTATCGTGATTTCCTGCCCGCCGACCTGGCACCGGAGATCAAGGCTGCCGGCGTGACCGGCACGGTTCTGGTGCAATCGCTGCCAAGCGTGGCCGATACCCGCTTCATGCTTGGTCTGGCTGATGTCAGCGACATCATTCTCGGTGTTGTCGGCTGGGCCGATCTGAAGGCGGCCGATGCGCCTGATATGATTGCAGACCTCGCCAAGGCAAAGAAGCTCAAGGGCCTGCG
This sequence comes from Neorhizobium sp. JUb45, assembly GCF_004343585.1. GTDB lineage: Bacteria > Pseudomonadota > Alphaproteobacteria > Rhizobiales > Rhizobiaceae > Neorhizobium. The sequence goes on from NZ_SLYW01000003.1 coordinate 842,075, forward strand.
GCCAATGCTGCAGGATATCTGCGACGAGAACTGGATCGATGACGCGGCACTGGAACCGGCGGTCGATGCGATGATCGCGCATCAGCTTGTGTTCGATGCACTGGTGCTGGAACCGCATCTGCCGGCTTTGCATGCTTTTGCCCGCCGCCATCCCAGCCTGCCGATCATTATCGATCACGGCGCCAAGCCGCGTATCGCCAGCGGACATTTTACCGATTGGCGCCATGCCATGTTGCGGCTTGCCGAACTCGATAACGTCGCCTGCAAGCTTTCCGGTCTTTTGACCGAGGCCGGCGATCAGGATCCGCGCGCGCTGCGGCCCTATATCGAGACCATTCTGGACCTGTTCGGGCCCGAGCGGGTGATCTGGGGCAGCGACTGGCCGGTGATCAATCTCGCCGGCAGCTATGGCGCATGGATCGCACAATGCCGCGATATCGTGCCGACCGCCGACCACGAAGCCGTTTTCGGCGGCAATGCCCGCCGTCTCTATCGCCTGTGAGGATTTTGCGAATGCAGAGAATGGGAATGGTCATCGGCGTGCAGCCGGGCAAGGTCGAGACCTACAAGGAATTGCACGCCACTGTGTGGCCGGAAATCCTGGCGCTGATTTCGAGCTGCAACATCAAGAACTACACGATTTTTCTGAAAGAGCCGGAAAATCTTCTGTTCGGCTACTGGGAGTATCACGGCACCGATTTTGAAGCCGACATGGCGAAAATGGCAGCGAGCGAAAAGAACCGGGAATGGTGGTCGTTCTGTATTCCCTGCCAGAAACCGTTCGAAACCCGGAAAGAGGGCGAATGGTGGGCCATGATGGAAAACGTTTTCCACCTCGATTGATAAGGATGATGAAATGACCGGGAACATTCAGGGCAAGACGATTGTCGTTACCGCTGCCGGGCAGGGTATCGGCCGCGCCAGCGCGCTTGCCTTCGCCGCGGCTGGTGCAAAAGTCTGGGCGACCGACATTAATGACGCCGCGCTCTCCACGCTTGATGGTGAAGCCAATATCCAGGCCGCGCGTCTCGACGTGCTCGACAATGCCGCTGTGACGGCTTTCTTCGATCGCATAGGCGCCGTCGACGTGCTCTTTAATTGCGCCGGTTTCGTGCATGCCGGTTCGGTTCTGGACATGCCGGATAGCGATCTCGATTTCGCCTTCAATCTCAATGTCCGCGCCATGGTGCGCACCATCAAGGCGGTGCTGCCCGGCATGCTGGAACGTGGTGACGGCACGATCATCAACATGGCCTCGATCGCTTCCAGCTCCAAAGGCGTGCCGAACCGCGCGGCCTACGGCATCACCAAGGCTGCCGTCATCGGGCTCACCAAATCCGTTGCCGCCGATTACGTGGCGCAGGGCATCCGCTGCAATGCCATTTGCCCGGGTACGGTGGAAAGCCCGTCGCTGGAAGGGCGCATGCGCGCTCAAGGGAATTACGACGAAGCCCGCGCCGCCTTCATCGCCCGCCAGCCGATGGGCCGCCTTGGCACGCCGGAAGAGATTGCCGACCTTGCCGTCTATCTGGCCGGTGCGACCTACACGACCGGTCAGGCCGTCGGTATCGACGGCGGCTGGGGGATCTGATTTTCTGGCACCTGCCGATTTTGAAATATGCAATGAAAGGATACTGACATGAAGTTTCTCCGTTACGGCGCACCCGGTGCCGAAAAGCCGGCCATTCTCGATGCCGACGGCAAGATCCGTGATCTTTCCGCCCATGTTTCAGATCTTTCCGGTGCAGCCCTTGCGCCTGATGCGCTGGCAAAGCTTGGCGCGATCGATGTGAAAAGCCTGCCGCTGGTGGACGGTGATCCGCGCCTTGGCCCCTGCGTTGCCGGCACCGGCAAATTCATCTGCATCGGCCTGAACTATTCCGACCACGCCGCCGAGACCGGTGCGACCGTGCCGCCGGAACCGATCATCTTCATGAAGGCGTCTTCCGCCATCGTCGGCCCCAATGACAATGTTCTGATCCCGCGCGGTTCGGAAAAGACCGACTGGGAAGTCGAACTCGCCGTCGTCATCGGCAAGACTGCGAAATATGTGACAGAGGCCGAAGCACTGGATTATGTCGCCGGTTATTGCGTCACCAACGACGTCTCCGAGCGCGCCTTCCAGACGGAGCGTTCCGGCCAGTGGACCAAGGGAAAATCCTGCGACACGTTTGGCCCGATGGGCCCGTGGCTGGTCACCAAGGATGAGATCCCTGACCCGCAAAACCTTGCCATGTGGCTGAAGGTGAATGGCCAGCAGCAGCAGGACGGTTCGTCGAAGACCATGGTTTATGGCGTGGCTTTCCTCGTCTCCTATCTGTCGCAGTTCATGTCGCTGCATCCGGGCGATGTGATCTCCACCGGCACACCTCCCGGCGTCGGCATGGGCCTGAAGCCGCCGCGTTACCTGAAGGACGGTGATGTCGTCGAACTCGGCATCGAAGGCCTCGGCACACAGAAGCAGACTTTTGTCGCCGACCGCTAAACCAACATAACCTTCCATTCTGACAGACGAGGCCGCCTCATGACCCGTATCACCAATCTTCGTGTTTTCGACCTGCGTTTCCCGACCTCGCAAAGTCTGGACGGGTCCGACGCCATGAACCCGGATCCGGATTATTCGGCGGCCTATGTCATTCTCGAAACCGATCGCGAAGGCATTTCCGGCCACGGCCTGACGTTTACGATCGGTCGAGGCAACGACATCTGCTGCATGGCGATCGAAGCCATGCGGCATCTCGTTGTCGGCAAGGATCTGGCCGAAATGCGCGCCGCGCCGGGCAAATTCTGGCGGCACCTGACGGGTGACAGCCAGCTGCGCTGGATCGGCCCGGACAAGGGTGCGATGCACCTTGCCACAGGCGCCGTCGTCAACGCGCTCTGGGATGCGCTCGCCAAGGAAGCGGGCATGCCGGTGTGGAAACTCGTGTCCACCATGTCACCGGAGGAAATCGCCGATATCGTCGATTACCGGTATCTCACCGATGCGCTGACCCGCGATGAGGCGATCGACATCCTGCGCAAGGCCGAGGCCGGCAAGGCAGAGCGGATCTCGATCCTAGAGAAGGAAGGTTACGCCTGCTACACGACCTCGGCCGGCTGGCTGGGGTATCCGGACGACAAGCTGCGGCGACTGGCGCAGGAAGCGGTCGATGCCGGTTTCAACCATGTGAAGATGAAGGTGGGACGCGACCTCGAAGACGATATCCGCCGCCTGACCATCTGCCGCGAAGTGATCGGTCCCGACCGTTACATGATGATCGACGCCAATCAGGTCTGGGATGTCGATCAGGCGATCGACTGGGTGAAGGCGCTGGCCTTCGCCAAACCCTTCTTCATCGAGGAGCCGACCAGCCCGGATGATGTTGCCGGCCACAAGAAAATTCGCGAGGCGATAACACCGGTCAAGGTGGCGACCGGCGAAATGTGCCAGAACCGCATCATGTTCAAGCAGTTTATCGCCGAAGGTGCGATCGATATCGTGCAGATCGATGCCTGCCGCATGGGTGGCCTGAACGAGGTTCTGGCCGTACTACTGATCGCCGCGAAATTCGACAAAGCGGTATGGCCACATGCCGGTGGCGTGGGGCTTTGCGAATATGTGCAGCACCTGTCGATGATCGATTACATTGCGGTATCCGGCACAAAGGAGGGCAGAGTGATCGAATATGTCGACCATCTGCACGAACATTTTGTCGATCCCTGCGTCATCAAGGATGCGGCTTACATGCCGCCGTCGAAGCCCGGTTTTTCGATCGAAATGAAACCGCAATCGATTGCCGATTATACATTTGGCCGTCCGAAGGCTGCGTGAGGAATTGATGATGACGAACGATATTCTGGCTCTGACACTTTCCGCTGAAACCATTCTGCCGGGCGACGCCGACAAGGCGATCCTGATCGGCCGAGTCTGGTCGAATGCAGCTGGCGGCCCGTTGCCTGTGCTGTATCGCGGTGGCCAGTTGCACGACATTTCCGCAATCGCCTCGACCTCCAGCGCGCTTCTTGAAATCGACGGTATTGCCGCGCGTCTGGTCAACGAAGCCGGTCCAGCCATCGGCCCGCTCGAGAAATTTCTCGATGGCAGCCTCGGTGCGCTTCTGGCGCCGGTCGATCTGCAGGCGGTCAAGGCTGCCGGCGTCACCTTTGCCGGTTCGATGCTGGAACGGGTGATCGAAGAGTTTACGCGCGGCAATCCGGCCGAAGCGGCGAATGTTCGTGCGCGGCTTGCGCCGGTGCTCGGCGAAAAGCTCACCGGCTTGGTTCCGGGTTCTAAGGAAGCTGGGGAAGTGAAGGCGCTGCTGACCGAGATGAAACTGTGGTCGCAATATCTCGAAGTCGGTATTGGCCCGGATGCGGAGATCTTTACCAAGGCACAGCCGATGTCTTCGGTCGGGTCTGGCGCGCTCGCTGGCCTGCACCCCAAGTCGGAATGGAACAACCCGGAACCGGAAGTGGTGCTGGCCATCCGTTCCGATGGGCAGATCGTCGGCGCGACACTCGGCAATGACGTCAACCTTCGCGATATCGAAGGCCGTTCGGCTCTGCTGCTCGGCAAGGCCAAGGATAACAATGCCTCCTGCTCGATCGGCCCGTTCATCCGCCTATTCGATGACACGTTTACGCTGGATACGGTGCGCAATCTGGAAGTGTCGCTGAAAGTGACCGGCGAGGACGGTTTTGTGATGGACGGCGTCAGCCGCATGAACGCCATCAGCCGAGATCCCGCCGATCTGGCCGGGCAATTGCTCAATCCCAATCACCAATATCCCGATGGCGCGGTGCTGTTCCTCGGCACGATGTTCGCGCCGGTCAAGGATCGTCGCGGCCCCGGTCAGGGCTTTACCCATGAAGTGGGGGATCGGGTAGAAATCAGCGCGCCGGAACTGGGCCGTCTGGTCAACCGCATGGCACGCTGCGCCGACTGCCCGCCCTGGACGTTTGGGGTTGGCGCGCTGATGCGCGATCTGGCGGGAAGGGGGCTTTTGTAGGCGGCAATTGCCAATGGAGGCGACAGGATCTACATTGATCTTGTGGTTCGTCTACATGGAGGCAGCTTTGCCTATAAACGTCAACAATCGCGAAGCAGACGCATTGACACGCGAGTTCGCGAAGATGGCGGATGTGAGCATCACCGACGCCATCGTGATCGCCATGAAGGAGGCGATCGAACGGCGTCGCAAGATCGAGACGCCAATTGAAACCGCGGCACGTCTGCGTGAAAAATTCGGTATCACACTTTCTGAGCAGGCCAAGAAGCCTCTGCCGAAATCCGTATTCGATAGCATGTGGGATGAAGGCTGATGTATGTCGATGCCTGCGCCATCATTGCTATTGCATCGAATGAGCAGGAAGCCGAACGTATTTCGAATGCGTTGAGCGTCGCGAAAGCGCCGATTACATCGGTCGTTGCTGTCCTGGAAGCTGCATTGGCATTGGCGCGGCCTGATAAATTCAACCAACCCGTTTCGCAAGTGGAGCCGTTTTTGATGGCTTTTCTCAAGGAGCGGGGAATTGACCTGTGTGATCTGCCACCAGCGAGAACGGCATCGAGCCTGGTGCTGATGGCAGCAGACAAATTCGGACGCGGCCCGAACCGGCTTAACCTTGGTGATTGCCTGCATTATGCCTGCGCCGCCCACTATCAGGTGCCGATACTCGCCACCCATAATGAATTTCGGCAGACAGATCTAGAAACCGTACCGTGACTTGTGAGCCGTAGGGCCGCCCAAACACGACGGCCCATCCGCAATTACATCACCGCGCCGATCTGCCACGGCACGAATTCGTGCCGTCCATAACCCAGCAGTTCCGATTTCGACTTCTTGCCCGACGCAACGTCGAGGATGACCTCAAAAATCTCGCGGCCCTTGTCTTCGAGGCTCACACCATCGATGACGTCGCCGCAATTGATGTCCATGTCCTCGGTCATGCGGGCGTAAAGCTCGTTATTGGTGGCGAGCTTGATTGACGGCACCGGCTTGCCGCCATAAGCGGAGCCACGGCCTGTGGTGAAACAGAGAATGTTGGCGCCGCCTGCCACCTGCCCTGTCGCCGCCACCGGGTCGTAGCCGGGTGTGTCCATATAGACAAATCCCTTGCGGTCGATGCGCTCGGCGTAGCGATAGACGCCTCTGAGCGTGGAATTGCCGCCCTTGGCGACGGCGCCGAGTGATTTCTCCAGAATGGTGGTGAGTCCACCCGCCTTGTTGCCGGGGGAGGGGTTGTTGTTCATCTCGCCGCCATTGCGGGTCGTGTATTCGTCCCACCAGGCGATCAGGTCAACGATCTTCTGGCCGACCTCGACGCTTTCGGCGCGGCGGGTCAGCAGGTGTTCGGCGCCATAGATTTCCGGTGTTTCGGAAAGGATCGCCGTGCCGCCCTGCCGCACCAGCATGTCGGCAGCGACACCGAGCGCGGGATTGGCGGTCAGGCCGGAATAACCGTCGGAGCCGCCGCATTGCAGCGCCAACGACAGTTCGGAGGCCGAGATCGGCTCGCGCTTCGAGCGGGCGACGAAAGGCAGCATTTCCTTGATCCGCGCAACCCCTGCCTCGACCGCCTTGCGGGTGCCGCCGGTTTCCTGAATGGTCAGAGACTGAAAGTGCTCGCCCTCGGCAATCCCGTAGGTTTCCTTCATGCGCGGGATCTGAAACACTTCGCAGCCGAGGCCGACCAAGAGCGCTGCCGCAAAATTCGGATGGCTGGCGTAACCCCATTGCGTGCGCGACAGCACGTCGAACGCCTCGCCCTTGCCGGCCATGCCGCAGCCCTGGCTATGCGGCAGTGCCACGATGCCGTCGATATCCGGGTAATCGTTCAGAATGCCGGAGCGGTTGATCTCTTCGGCGATGTAATCCACCGCCGTGGCCGAACAGTTCACGGAAGACAGAATGCCGATAAAATTGCGCGTGCCGGCGCGGCCGTCGGCGCGGCGGAAACCGTTGAAGAATGCCGGTGCTTCGCCGGGCAGCAACGTCTCCTTTGGTTTGGCTTCGGCGGCGAAAGCATAATCGCGCTCGAAATCCTCGCCCATGGTGACGTTCTTTTCGTGCACCCATGCGCCGGGCATGATGTCCGTCGAGGCAAAGCCGATGATCTGACCGAATTTGCGGATCGGCTCACCCTTGGCGATCGGGCGCGTTGCCACCTTGTGGCTGCGCGGCACACGAGCGATAGCCACGACATCGCCTTCGATCGGCGTCCCGGTGGGCAGGTCGGCGGTCGCTACCACCACATTGTCCTGCGGGTTGAGGCGCAGCGTCTTTTTCGTGGTCATGTTCACAGTCATGTCAAACCTCCAGAATCGCCTTGATCACGCCGGCTTCCGGCTTCGACCATTCGGCGAGAAGCGTGGCGCCATCCTCAAGGCGTCCGCGATGGGTATTGAGTGCGCGGGTCGGCACCTTGCCGGCCTCGATCTGCCGCACCACTTCGGCGAAATCGTCCGGCTGGGCGTTGCGGCTGGCAATCAGGGTTGCCTCGCGCTTGTGGAATTCCGGATCGGAAAAGGTGATGTCCTGACGCACGACGGACAGAAGAACGTAACGAGCGCCATGGGCGAGAAAACCGAAGCCGCGCTGCATCGGCACGGCATTGCCGGTGGCGTCGATCACCACGTCATACCATTCGCCGCCGGTCTGGCGTTCGGCCTCTGCTTCGGCGTTTTCGTCGGCGAAGATTGTTTCATCCGCCCCGAGCTGGTCAACGGCGAATTTCAGCCTGTCCTCGCGCGTATCCATCACCGTCACATGCGCGCCGCGTGCCTTGGCAAAGATGATGGCCGACATACCGATTGGGCCGGAACCGGTCACCAGCACGCGATCTTCCGAGGTGATCATGCCGCGTTTGACGCCATGGGCGCCGATCGCCAGAAACTCGATCATCGCCGCGTCTTCGAGCGGAATATTGCCTGTAGGGATGACATTCTGCTCGGGCACGCAGAGATATTCCGCCATGCCGCCATCCTTGTGCACGCCCAGAACCTGAATGTTGCAGCAGGCATTGGACAGGCCCTTGCGGCAGGCCTTGCAGGTACCGCAGGAAAGATAGGGCACGATATAGACCGGATCGCCGGCCTTCAGTCTGCTATTCGCCGGCGCCTCCTCAACCGTTCCCGACAGTTCATGGCCCATGACCCGAGGATATTCGAGAAAAGGATGTTTGCCGGCAAAGATGTGAAAGTCGGTGCCGCAAATGCCGACATGGCGAATGCGGACCTTGATCTCGTTGTCGCCACGCACCGGTTGCGGGCGCGAGACGATCGAGAGGCGGCCGGGTTCATCGCAGACGAGTGCCTTCATGCGGTTTTCCTGTCGGTGGTATGGACGATGGCTTCGAGTGTCGGGGCAGGCGTGCCGGCCCAGTCGAGAAAGGCTTTTATCCGTCGCTCGATCTTCAGTTCATGATTGCCGGCAATGTCGGCGATGCGGTGTTCGAGATAGGGGTTGAGGAAGCGCCCCATCGTCGTTTCGACATAGGCCTTGGCTTCCTCGCCCATGCCGCGCGCCGCAAAGCCGGGAACGACCTCGTCGCGATAGACCGCATCCAGCCGCGCACGCACGGCAGGGTCGGCGAGGATTGCCTTCACCGTCTCGCCCTTCGGACGACCTTCCTTCAACCAGATGTCGGCGAGCGTGGTGTGGCCAAGGTTGAGAATGTGCAGTTTCAGGCGTTCGAAGGGCTCGAGCTTGTCGGTCAGCACGATCGACGGATGCGTGCAGGGCAGGTTGAGGCCGGGGCTGCGTTCGATCGCCCACAATGCGTATGGTTCTGCGACGGCGCCGACCGGTTCGATCGGCTCGGAGACGATGCGGTCCACCAGCGTATTCGCGAAAACCACCTTCTCTTCCAGCCATGCGAGGAACGCGGCATCCGCGCCGCTCTTTTGCACGAGATCGCGGATGATGCCCTTCAGCACGGGGCCATTGCCGTTGATCAGTTCGCAAGGGAGAATGATGATCGGCTTTGCTGTTCTGCCGAAGCGCGCGTGCAGAAGCTGGGCGAGTTTGCCGGGGAATGATGGGCGCGGTGACAGGACGTCCAGTTCGGTGCCTGTTGCCTCCGCCGATATGTCGTAACCGGAATCGCCGGTATTGGAGAGGATGAATTCCGCCTGTTCGCAGAACAGATTGACGACCTCAGCCCAATTGCCGGCAACGGACAGGCCGCGTTCGACGCTTTTGACCGCAACGGTGCGTTCGACAGCGTGTCCGTCTTCCAGCCCGCGAATGATGACCGGAAAACCGGCAGGGTCCGTGAAAGCGGCCAGCCGCCCGGCGCGCTCGGCAGAGCCCGATGTCTGCACGATAACCACCGGCAGAACATGCTGTCCTGCCTGTTTTGCCTCATGCAGGAAAAAATCCGCATGCGCCTGGAGAAAACGGCTGGTGCCGAATTGTAAAATGATGCCCGTCATGGACGCTCCGCCCTGATTTGGTAATTCTTTGAAATGATGACCAGTCGAGGCGTGACGAGCGCGCAGCATCGCAATTCGCGTGGCATGTCTTCCTCTCCCGTAACATGCAGTAAACTGTTCTTTTGGGATAAAAGACAATCGCCTTGCAGGCAATTTGTTTTTTATATAAAAAGAGCAGTTATAAAAAACAGCTTCTGCCAAGTGTCATTTCAAGGCGCCCTTTTCCGGTCATGAAAACCAACGCCCTCTTCAAACGCAGCTATAATCAGGCCCTCGACATGCTGGCCGCCACACAGGTGGAGGCCGCGCTGCCATCGGAGCCGGCCATGGCTGCGACACTTGGCATCAGTCGGACGACTGTGCGTGCGGTGCTGGCGGCGCTCGCCATGCGCGGCATCATCACCATAGACGGGCGTGCCAAGCAGCTGTTGCGCCTGCCGAAGCGTAACGACTACATTGCCGATGCCGATCTGGAGCCGCTGGCCGACATGGTGGAGCGCAAGTTCATGGCATGGCTGGTCGGGCCCGATTGCAGCCCCGGCCATACGATCAATGGTCTTGATCTTGCCCGGCAGTTCGGCGTGTCGACATCGGCCATTCGCGATTGCCTCGGAAAATTCAGCCATTTCGGCCTGTTGGAACGACAGAGCAACGGCCGCTGGCGCACGCTTGGCCTGACCGTCGATTTCGTCGCGGAACTGTTCGATATGCGCGAATTGATCGAGTTCCGGGCTGTCGATCGATTTGTGGCGCTGCCGAAGGATGATCCGCTCTGGGGCGATTTGTCTCTGCTCGCGGATGAACATCACGCCCTGCTCGACGATTTCGAGCGCCGCAATCGCGAGTTTTCCGATCTCGATCACCGGTTTCACAAGCTGGTCGACAGCGTCGTTCCCAACCGGTTTCTCGGCAATATCCAGGGCGTGATGTCGGTGATTTTTCACTATCACTACCAGTGGAACAAAAAGGACGAGAGCGCCCGCAATCATCGGGCTCTGGGGGAGCATCTGGCCTATATCGAGGGATTGCGGAGTGGGGACCTTTCCCAGGCGCGCGAAAGCTGCCGCCTGCATCTGCACACGGCCCGTTCAACTATGCTGGCTTCCATCAATCCCGGCTGATGGTATGGAAATCCTCAGTATACAACTTGACTGTAATGATATTACATAACATACACTATTGGCATTGACGGCGGGCGCATCTGCCAGCTAAGTCAGCGTCGACGGTTTCCAACGCCAAAAGCAATGGGATTAATAGGGAACACGGTGCGGACCTTGACCGGACCAATGCCGTGGCTGCCCCCGCAACTGTAAGCGGATCACCGTCCATCCTCGAGATGCCCGAAGGGTATCTGGCCACTGTGTCGTGATCGGCATGGGAAGGCAGGTGGACGTCATGTTCGTGAGCCAGGAGACCTGCCGTCAGGACAGAGCTATCGTTACGGGCGGGGATGCCCGGAAGAGGACCACGTTATGATGCTTCCGAGCGCTTATGCGCACTCCATGGTCTTTATCCCTCATCCGTCGATGTCGGCTGTCTGCCGGCAGGTGCTGTGACACGCCTTGCCGCTTCCCATCGATCACACCCTTCAAGGAGAGACCATGTTTCATTTTACGCGCCGGGCGTTGAGCGCTGGCCTTTTGGCTGCCGCTTCATTGTCATTGGCCACCACCGTGTCTGCTGCCGAAACGCAATATCCATTGACGATCAAGAATTGCGGCCTTGAGCTGACATTCAAGCAGGCGCCCTCGAAAACCGTTTCGGTTGGCCAGAGTGTCACGGAAGTTCTTTATCTGCTCGGTCTCTCCGACAAGGTGGTCGGTACTGCGCTCTGGGTCAGCCCGGTGCTGAAGGGTTTTGAAGAGGTCAATGCCAAGGTCGAGCGCCTTGCCGATAATGATCCGAGCTTTGAAGCAGTGATCGGCAAGAAACCTGATCTAGTTACCACCCAGTTCCAGTGGCAGATCGGCCCGGAAGGTGTGGTTGGTACCCCGGCACAGTTCGCCGAACTCGGCGTGCCGGTTTACACATCGCCGGCCGATTGTGTTGGCAAGGACAATTCCGGTGGTGGCGATGGCGTGCGCACCGGCGTCTTTTCGATGGAGCTGATCTATCAGGAAATCCGCGATCTGGCGGTCATCTACAATGTTCAGGATCGTGGTGAGGAAGTTGTAGCCGACCTGAAAAAACGTGAGGACGCCGCGCGCAAAAAGATCGCGTCGGCGGATGGCAAGCTTTCGGCTGTCTTCTGGTTCTCCAGCGCCGAACTCGATATCGATCCTTACGTTGCCGGCCGTCATGGCGCGCCGGGCTACATCATGTCGGCGCTCGGCATCAAGAATGTCATCGAAAGCGATGAGGAATGGCCAACCGTCGGCTGGGAAACCATCGCCAAGGCCAACCCGACCATCATCGTTGCCGGCAAGATGGATCGCCGTCGTTTCCCGGCCGATGATGTTGCCGTCAAGCACGCGTTCCTGAGGGAAGACCCGGTTGCCAGCCTGATGCCGGCCTTCAAGCAAGGCCATGTGGTTGAAATGGATGCGCAGGCCATGAACCCGACCATTCGCACGATCGAAGGTCTGGAAGTGCTGGCTGATGCGGTCGCCTCTGCCGGTCTGGCCAAATAAAGCCGATCGCAGTGAAACGCATTCCAGCAAAACTTGGAGGGACAGGCGCCGCAGTTGCGGCGCTCGTTCTTCTTCTGGTGGCGCTGATTGCCGGTGCGGCGATCGGCGAAACCTCCATTCCCTTCGATGTGGTGGTGAAAACGGTTGCCAATCGGATGCTCGGTGCGGGTTATCCGCTTGAGCCTCTCGATGAAGGCATCGTCTGGAGCTATCGCCTCAGCCGCGCCGTCGTTGCCGCCTGTTGCGGCGCGTCGCTGGCGCTGGCCGGTGCGGTGCTGCAGTCGCTTTTGCGCAATCCGTTGGCAGACCCCTACATCCTCGGTATTTCGGCCGGTGCCTCCACCGGTGCTGTCGCCGTTGCCCTTCTCGGTTTCGGGGCCGGCATGCTGACCATGCCGATGGGCGCGCTTGCGGGCGCTCTCGCCGCCTTCCTGCTCGTCAGCCTTCTGGCCGTGCGCGCCGGCAGCGGCAGCAATGCCATCATTCTCGCCGGTGTCGCCGGCTCGCAGATGTTCAACGCAATCACCTCCTTCGTCGTCACCAAGTCGGCGACGGCGGAACAGGCGCGCGGCATCATGTTCTGGCTGCTCGGCAACCTGTCCGGCGTGCGCTGGCCGGATGTCGGTCTGGCGCTGCCGGTCACCATCATTGGCCTGCTGATCTGCCTCTGGCATGTCCGCGCGCTCGATGCCTTCGCCTTCGGCAATCAGGCCGCCGCCTCGCTCGGCATCCGGGTGCGCCGGGTGCAGGTCGTGCTGATCTGTACGGCGGCGGCGATGACGGCAGCGATGGTGTCGCTGGTCGGCTCGATCGGCTTTATCGGTCTGGTCATCCCGCATGCGGCTCGGCTGATCGTCGGCGTCCGGCATGGTCGGCTGTTGCCGGTCACGGCTCTGGTCGGCGCTATTTTCATGATTGTCGCCGACATACTGTCGCGCACCATCATTTCCGGTCAGGTTCTGCCGATCGGTGTCATCACCGCATTGTTCGGCGCGCCGGCCTTCGCCTTCATCCTCGGGCAGAAGAGGGCGCGGCCATGAAGCTGTCCGCGCAAAATCTCTGCTGGTCCGCCGGCCGTCTGGAGATCGTCCGCGATGTCTCCTTCGAGGTCGCGTCAGGGGAATTTCTCGGGATCATCGGCCCCAATGGTTCTGGAAAAAGCACGTTGCTGTCGATGTTGGCCGGCATTCGCAAACCACTGTCCGGTCAGGTCATGCTGGGTGATATGCCCATGCGCTCCATCGGCAGCCGGGAGGTCGCCCAAAAGCTAGCCTTTGTCGAACAGCAGGCGGAAACGGCGGAGCGCATCACCGCCCGTCAGGCGGTTGAGCTGGGGCGCACGCCCTATCTCGGGCCGCTGTCCGGTTGGTCGGTCGAGGATGACACGATCGTCGATGCCGCGCTCGACAATGTCGATATGGCCGACAAGGCCGATCGCCAGTGGCATCACCTTTCCGGCGGAGAACGGCAGCGGCTTCATATCGGCCGCGCACTCGCACAGGAACCGCGTGTGCTGCTGCTTGACGAGCCAACCAACCATCTCGATATCGGCCACCAGATCGATCTGCTCGACCTCGTGCGCCGACAGGATCTGACGGTCGTGGCGGCCCTGCATGACCTCAACCACGCTGCCATGTTCTGCGATCGGATCGCGATCATGGACAATGGTCGGCTGACGGCGATCGGCAAGCCGCATGATGTCCTGACAGCCGCCACCATCAGTTCTGTCTTCGGCGTGGATGCCTCGGTTTCCCCCGATGAAGACGGTATCTGCCATGTGCGGTTTCGCGCCGGCGGCAGAAGACGAATTTCTCCCACGAAGGACGATTTTACATGATGAAAGTTCTCAGACCCATCCTCGCCTCGCTGGCACTGGCGGTTTTCTCCGGCAATGCGATGGCCGAGACTTTCGAAGTCAAGATGCTGAACCGGGGCGAAAAAGGCCCGATGGTATTCGAGCCGGATTATCTGGAAATCAAGCCCGGTGATCGGGTCGTGTTCGTTCCCACCCACAAGAGCCACAATGCCGCGACGATCGATGGCATGATCCCGGAAGGTGCGGAAGGTTTCAAAAGCCGTATCAACGACCAGTTCGAGACCGGTTTCGACAAGCCCGGCTTTTACGGGATCAAATGCTCACCGCATCTGGGCATGGGCATGGTCATGCTGATCAAGGTGGGGGAGGCAAAGCTTCCGGAAAGCTACAAGTTGATCTCGCTACCGGCCCGCGCCAAGCCGCGCATGGATGGATTGTTTTCGCAGGCGGAAAAAACGCCTGCTCAGTGAAATGCAAAAGGGCGGCACCTCGCAAAGGGCCGCCCTTTCTCTGTCTGCAATGACCGGCCGCCTGTATGCGGCCGATCTTGTCTTCATCTCGGATCAGGCTACCTGGTAGGCAGCGATGACGGCTTCGACCTGCTTGTTGTCCATTGCCGCAAGCTGCTTTTCCGTAAGCTCACCAAGGCGTGTCTTGCCGAGGCTTGCGATGTCCTCCACGGACAGACCGCCAATAGCCTTCGTGTTGATCGCGGCGATTTCGTCTGCCGTGAACTGCTTGATGGCATCGGTTGCCAGTCCGGCAATCTGGGCGGTGGACAATACGCCGATCTGACCGGTCGTCAGCTCTGCCACCTGGGTCAGCGTCATGTTGGCAATCTGGTCGGCGGTCAGGCCAACCACGGCCTTGTTGCTGAGCTTGGCGATATCGCCGGTGTCGAGCTCCTTGATCTGGTCGTTGCTCAATGCGCCAACCTGGTTGGCCGTGAGGGCGCCAAGCTGAGTGTCGTCCAAGGCCTTGATGGAGGCAGTGCTGAGGCTCTTGACCTGGTTGGTGCTGAGTGCGGCAACCTGACCAGCCGAAAGCTTTGCAATCTGAGTGGTGCCCAAACCGCCGACGACCGTATCGGAAAGGCCGGAAATTGCCTTGGTGCTGATCGCGCCGATCTGGTCGTCAGTCAGCTCCGCAGCGGTCTGGAAGCCACCGAGCTGTTTTGCCGTCAGCGTGGCGATCTGCGCGGTGGTGATGGCCTTTGTCTGCGTTTCGGACAGCGCGGAGATCTGTGCCGTCGTCAAGCCAGCCGTGGCCTTGGTGCTCAGCTTCTGGACGGAAAGCTTGGCAACCTGCTCGTCGGAAAGTACCGCCACCTGCGTGGAGGTCAGTGCCGCAAGCTGTGTGTCGCTCAGTTTTTCGATCTGCGCGTCTGTCAGGCTCTTGATCTGGTTTGTGCTCAGCGCCGAGACCTGAGCGGCCGTGAAGGCATCATCAATGTCGTCGGCAGCGATCTTGGAGATGATGTCGGTGGACAGGCCGGTGATTTCCTTGGCGCTGATCTTGGAGATCTGGGCTTCAGTCAGGTCACCGTCTGCAAAGGCGCCGATCTGCTTGCTGGTCAAGGAACCCATCAGCGTATCGGTGAGCGTGGCGAGCTGGGTTGCACCCATATTGCCGAACTGCTCCGCCGTCAGGCCGGGAATGGCCTTGGTCGAGAGCTTGGTCAGATCGACCTTGGCGAGCTGAGCATCGCTCAGGCCGGCCACCTGGGTGGAGGACAGGGCGCCCAGCTGTGTTTCGGTAAGCTTGCCGATCTGTGTGTCCGACAGGCCATCGATCTGTGCGTTGCTCAATGCGGTGATCTGGGCCGGCTTGAGGGCGCCCAGCTGGGTGTCGGTCAGCGCGGTGATCGCAGCAGGGAGGATGCTGGAAATCGCCTTGGCATCGATTGCGGCAATCTGGGTGTCGCCAAGCTTGCTGAACTGGTCAGCAGTGAGGCTACCGATCTGCTTGGCACTCATTGCGGTGATCTGAGCCGGCTGGAGTGCTGCAATCTGACCATCGTCGAGAGCGGCGACCGCTTCGAGCGACAGGCCGGAAATCGCCTTGGCGCTGATCGCGGTGATCTCGTCATCGGCAAACTTTCCGATGTCGGCACCTGTGAAGCCGGACAGCTGGTCTGCGGACAAGGAGGCGATCTGGCCTGCGGTCAGGTCTTCGACCTGATCGTCGGACAGTGCGCCGACCTGCGCCTTGCTGAGGCCTGCGACAGCCTTTGCGGAAAGTGCGGTAACGTCGATCTTGGCGAGCGCGGCTTCGCTGAATGCGCCGAGCTGTGTGGCAGAGAGCGCGCCGATCTGACCTGTGGTGAGCTTTTCTGCCTGCGCGTCTGTCAGGGCCTTGATCTGGTTTGCACCCAGAGCTGCGACCTGACCGTCCGTCAGGGCGGTCGGGATGCTGGCAGCGGCGATACCGGCAATAAATTCTGCGGTCAGGCCGGAGACAGCCTTGGTGCTGATCTTGGCAATGTTTGCAGCGTCCAGATCACCCGTTACGAAGCCGGCAACCTGCTTGGCTGTCAGGGCACCAAGCTGCGCGTCAACGAGGCTCTTGGTCTGCGTGTCGCTCATCGCGCCGATCTGCGTCGAGGTCAGGCCGGAGACGGCCTTTGCCGACAGCTTGGCAACGTCAAGCTTTTCGATCTGCGCGGTGGTCATGGCGGCAACCTGGGTCGAACCCAGAACGCCAACCTGGTCAGCGGAGAGTTCGTCAATCTGGTCGGCTGTCAGGGCCTTGACCTGGTTTGCACCAAGCGCGGCGACCTGGGCGGTCGACAGAACGGTTGCAACCTTGGTCTTGTCGATGGCCGCCAGAACGTCGGTGCCGAGGCCGGAAATCGCCTTTGCGCTGACGGCAGAAATCTGTGCTTCGGTCAGGTCGCCGCTGGCGAACCCGCCCAGCTGCTTTGCGTTAAGCAGGCCGATCTGTGTTGGTTCGAACTTCTTTGTCTCTGTGTCGGTCATTCCCGTCAGCTGACCGGCGGTCAGGCCGGTAATGGCCTTGGCACTGATCTTGGTGACATCAATCTTGGCGAGCTGTTCGTTGCTCAGAGCGCCGACCTGTGTGGCGGAGAGCGCGCCGATCTGTTCTGCAGACAGCTTTTCAGCCTGTGCCGCAGTCAGAGCCTTGATCTGGTTGGTACCCAGAGCTGCAACCTGGCCGGTCGACAGGGCCGTGGGGATATCGGCAGCAGTGATGCCGGCAATGAATTCTGCGGACAAGCCGGAGACTGCTTTGGTGCTGATCTTGGAAATGTTTGCAGAGTCGATGTCGCCTGCGGCAAAGCCGGCAACCTGCTTGGCTGTCAGGGCACCAAGCTGCGTGTCGACGAGGCTCTTGGTCTGCGTGTCGCTCATCGCGCCGATCTGCGCCGAGGTCAGCCCAGGGACGGCCTTTGCCGACAGCTTGGCAACATCGAGCTTTTCGATCTGCGCGGTGGTCATGGCGGCAACCTGGGTCGAACCCAGAACGCCAACCTGGTCAGCGGAGAGTTCGTCGATCTGGTCGGCCGTCAGGGCCTTGACCTGGTTTGCACCAAGCGCTGCGACCTGGGCGGTCGACAGAACGGTTGCAACCTTGGTCTTGTCGATGGCAGCCAGAACGTCGGTGCCGAGGCCGGAAATCGCCTTTGCGCTGACGGCAGAAATCTGTGCTTCGGTCAGGTCGCCGCTGGCGAACCCGCCTAGCTGCTTTGCGTTAAGCAGACCGATCTGCGTTGGTTCGAACTTCTTTGTCTCTGTGTCGGTCATTCCCGTCAGCTGACCGGCGGTCAGGCCGGTGATGGCCTTGGCACTGATCTTGGTGACATCAATCTTGGCGAGCTGTTCGTTGCTCAGTACCGAAACCTGCGATGACGTCAGTGCTGCCACCTGGCCGTCGCCAGTGAGCTTTTCAAACTGGGCGGCCGTCAGCGCCTTGACCTGGTTGAGGCTGAAGCTGGCAATCTGTGCCGGCTTGAGAGCAGCCAGATCATCGTCGCCGAGCGCGGCGACTGCGTCTGTTGCGAGGCCCGATATGGCCTTGGCGCTGATGGCGCCGATTTCGTCAGCCGTGAATTTTCCAATGTCGCCCGCGCTGAGGCCGCTGATCTGGGCTGCGCTAAGCGATGCGATCTGTGTGGCGTCGAGCGCGGTGACCTGATCTTCGCTCAATGCGCTCATCTGCGTAGACGATAGCGCAGCGATCTGTGCCGTCGAGAAGAGGGCAATCTTGCTGTCGTCGATGGCAGCAATCTGTTCTGCCTTGAGGCCGACAATCGACTTGGCCGAAATCGCCTTCAACTGTTCGTCGCTCAATACATCGACGTGGTCAGCACTGATGGCGCCGATCTGAGCCGAGCTCAAAACCTTCACCTGCGCTTCGGTCAGCGCTTTCACATCATCTTCTTTGAGGGTGGCGATGGTCGCAGTCGACAGCTTCTGGATCTGAGCCGTCGAAAAGGAAGAGATAATCGATGTCATTTTGCGGGCCTATACTTGTTTCTTCGACGTTGAACTTTACCGAAACAGAAACATCGATAGTGACGGCAGTAAAATGCGAAAGACACAGGCAGCCGTGCCCGCGTATCTGCATTCTGCTTGGTGTCGATGCATTGCGTTGCGAAGTTTCTGGCGGACGGAAGTAGATTGAAACATGGCTCGCCCGAGCCGAGGCGCTGGAAGGACATCATGTTCAGGCGTGTTGGACACCTGTTCCAGTCGCGTTCATGCAAAAGAATCCCACCAAACAATAGGGTTTGAATTCTTTTCCGGCATATTGTTTGTTCACACAGTTCAGCCGGTGATTCTGAAGATATTGGCCCTCAATTAATTTTGGATTAAAAGAAAAAGTGATTATTCGTCATGGGCGACGATGATGTTGTGTTTCATGACTGATCATGACAGCTAAAAACATGAATTTGTTATGCTATCGGTGCCAAGGATGGCCGAATGTGTTCTCCATCCGCCCGATATTAACCAAGTTAGACGTGTCTGAAGCGATTTTTAACGGATTTTATCAATATACCAATGGGCTATCCCGCTATCCATGCCGGGTATCTTAGTAAGCATTAATATATTATTTGATCTAAACTTCATTTTTATGCATTAACCAATGGGGCGCAAAAACGACAGGGTTAACATCGCTGTGCTCGTGGCTTAGAGGTGATTACTGCGGGACGTCGATATTCAAATGAGATGAAGGAGATGGCGCATGGCGGATGACCACCACCATCATCACGACGATGATCACTGGAAACACAATGGCGTGCGCGTCATCAAGGGTGATCAACTCGACGACAATACAGCGCAGACACCCGGCATGTACCGGCAGGCGGCGATCAACCATGCGCGTGTCGGCGCACAGAAGATCTGGGCTGGGAAGGTGGCGATCGAACCGAATGCCAAGACCGGCGTGCACCATCACGGCGCGCTGGAAAGCGTCATCTTTGTCGTACGCGGCAAGGCGCGTATGCGCTGGGGCGACAAGCTGGAATATGTCGCCGAGGCCGGCCCCGGTGACTTCATTTTCGTGCCACCCTATGTGCCGCATCAGGAAATCAATGCCGACCCGGACAACGTGCTGGAATGCGTGTTGGTGCGCTCCGACAACGAGGCGGTGGTCGTTAATATCACCGATGTGGATCCGGTCGAGAAACCGGAAGCGGTCTATTGGGTGGACCCGATCCACAAGCATCCGGGGGCGCCGGAGTAAAAGCATCCGCCGACAGGCCGCCCCGGACGGGCGGCCTTCGAGCGTGAAACTCAGAAGGTGAGGTGCACTTTCATCGATTTCGTGCGGTCGCTGGCAAGATCGAATGCCTCGACCGCGCGGTCCATCGGGATCTGGGCCGACAGGAGCGGCCGCACGTCGATGCGCCGGTCGGAAATCAGCTTTGCCGCAAGAGCGAATTCGGCATCGAAGCGAAACGTGCCGCGCACCACCAGTTCCTTGGTAACGATGGCACTGATGGGCAGAGTGACGTCATTGCCCATGCCGACGGCGACGATCGTTCCGCGCGGGCGAACCACCTTCAGCAGGCCTGCCAGAACCGGGCCGCTGCCCGAGCATTCGAAAGCAACGTGGATCTGGCCCTTGCCTTCAGCATAGGGTGTCAGCCCGTCCGGCTGTTCGGCGACATTGATGACCGTGTCGGCACCGATGGATTTTGCGATTGCTAGCGCGGAGTTGGAAATGTCGGTGGCGATGATCTCGCTGGCGCCGGCGAAACGGGCGGCCAGAATGGTCAGGCAGCCGATCGTGCCGGTGCCGGTGATCAGGACACGTTTGCCGACCAGCGATCCCGCCTGTTCGATGGCATGCAGGCACACTGCCAGCGGTTCGCAGCAGGCGGCCTCCTCGAATGGTGTGTCGGGGCCGACCGGCACGGCCTGATCGGCCTCGACGACGATTTCCTCGCGAAACAGGCCCTGCACATGCGGAAAACGCATGGCCGAACCGTTGAACCGCATTTCCATGGCGTGCTGCCGTTGGCCCTCGCGCATGAATTCGCAATCACCCTGCGGACGGCTGGGATTGATGGCAACGCGCTGCCCGACCGTCACATGGGTTACGCCTTCACCGACCGCCGCGATCTCGCCGGAAGCCTCGTGACCCAGGATCATCGGTTCGCGAACCCGCACCGTGCCAAATCCGGCATGATGATAATAATGCAGATCGGAGCCACAGATGCCGCCGGCCTTGAGGCGAATGCGGACTTCGCCGGGACCGGGTTCGCCGACATCGCGCTCCTCGATCCTGAGATCATGTTCCTTGTGAATGACGACGGCTTTCATGGACGATCCTTGAGAGGGTGGCGATGGGTGAGGGTGTCAGCGCGACGGGCCAAGGCCACGGGTCGGGAACAGTTTCCGGCGTCACGACAAAAGCGGCGTAACACATCCGCCGCATCAACATCCTTCATCGAACCCTCCCAAAGGTCTCGGCCAGACGGCCATTCCGTAAAATGCATATGTCGGCCAGCCTCCTCGCTGTCCGACAATGCCATGTTATGCCGTTATCTCACCATTCGGCAACACTGCCATCCTCATGGCGCCAGATCGGATTGCGCCAGCGATGGCCTTCCTTGGCGCGTTCGATCACATATTGCTCGTCCACCTCGATACCAAGCCCCGGCCCCTGCGGAATGCTGACAAAACCGTCGGCATAATGAAACACTTCCTTGTTGGAGATGTAATCGAGGATGTCGTTGCCCTTGTTGTAATGGATGCCGAGGCTCTGCTCCTGAATGAAGGCATTGTGGCTGACGGCATCGACCTGCAGGCAGGCGGCAAGCGCGATCGGCCCCAGCGGGCAATGCGGCGCAAGTGCCACGTCATAGGCCTCCGCCATCGCCGCGATCTTGCGGCATTCGGTGATGCCGCCGGCATGCGAAAGGTCAGGCTGGATGATATCGACATAACCGTCCGACAGAACCTGCTTGAAATCCCAGCGGGAGAAGAGGCGTTCGCCGAGCGCGATCGGTGTCGAGCAATGGTTGGCGATTTCCTTCAGCGTCTCGCGGTTTTCGGAAAGCACCGGCTCCTCGATGAACATCAGCTTGTATGGCTCGAGTTCCTTGGCGAGAACCTTGGCCATCGGCTTGTGCACCCGGCCGTGGAAATCGACGCCGATGCCGATATGCGGGCCGACAGCTTCGCGGATGATGGCGATGGTTTCGATGGCCTTGTCGACCTTTTCGTTGGTATCGACGATCTGCATTTCCTCGCAGCCGTTGAGCTTGATCGCCTTGAAGCCGCGCGCGACGACGTCCCTGGCATTGTTGGCGACGTCGGACGGCCGGTCGCCGCCGATCCACGAATAAACCTTGATGCGGTCGCGCACCTGACCGCCGAGCAGGGAATGGATCGGCTGGCCAAGCGCCTTGCCCTTGATATCCCACAGCGCCTGGTCGATGCCGGCGATAGCCGACATATGAACGGCGCCACCACGGTAAAAGCCGCCGCGATACATGACCTGCCAGTGGTCCTCGATCAGAAACGGATCCTTACCGATCAGGTAATCTTCGAGCTCGTGAACGGCGGCCTGAACGGTGAGGGCACGGCCTTCGACAACCGGTTCGCCCCAGCCGAAAATGCCCTCATCCGTCTCGATTTTCAGGAACAGCCAGCGCGGCGGCACGATGTAGGTGGTGAGCTTGGTGATTTTCATGCGTCTATACCCATTTGCCCGGCCGGCGCCGGATTTCTGCATGCGTCTGCGGCCGTGTTGCGGCGTGCCGGATCGTTGGAGATCGTCACGGAGCCTGCAACGCTGCAGGATTTCAATTGCCTCTCCCGCTGCCGACATCTTCGATGTCAGCGGAGGCGAAGCTAAATAAATCATACTTATTGTCAAACTAAATATGATTTTTTGCCGCAGCTTTATCGAGGGTCTCTCCTGCAAGCCGCAAACCTATTCAGCACAAAAAAACCGCGCCCCGAGACAGGGCGCGGCTGCAGGTCTGGACTGTTTACGCGATCACAGCTTGTAAGCTGTCTTCGCCAGGTTATAGGCCAGTTCCCAGGCCAGTTCGTGGGCGTCGTCGATCTCCAGACGATGCTCGGCCACCAGTCGCGCAAGGAAACCGCAATCGATACGGCGCGCCACGTCATGGCGGGCAGGGATGGACAGGAAGGCGCGGGTGTCGTCGTTGAAGCCGACCGTGTTGTAGAAACCGGCCGTTTCCGTCGTCTGCTCGCGGTAGCGGCGGATGCCTTCGGGGCTGTCATGGAACCACCAGGCCGGGCCGAGGCGCAGCGCCGGATAATGGCCCGCCAGCGGTGCCAGTTCGCGGGCATAGGCGGTTTCGTCCAGCGTGAACAGGATGACGGTGAGGCGCGGGTCGTTGCCGAAACGGTCGAGCAATGGCTTCAAATTGCCGACATAGTCGGTTGCCTTCGGAATGTCGGCGCCCTTGTCCTTGCCGTATCGGGCAAAGATCTGGTGGTTGTGATCGCGGAATGCACCGGGATGGATCTGCATGACCAGACCGTCGACAACGCTCATCTTGGCCATTTCCGTCAGCATCTGGC
This sequence comes from Neorhizobium sp. JUb45, assembly GCF_004343585.1. Lineage (GTDB taxonomy): Bacteria > Pseudomonadota > Alphaproteobacteria > Rhizobiales > Rhizobiaceae > Neorhizobium. The sequence continues at coordinate 864,965 of NZ_SLYW01000003.1, forward strand.
CACGGAAGGTTTCGGCATCGGCGGTAGAAACCGCGCCGCTGATGACCCGCTGGTAAAGTGACGCGGCATCTTCATCGGAAAGGTTTTCGGTACGGGCCGTTGCATGGCCGTGGTCTGTCGACGTGGCGCCGGCCACCTCCTTGAAATACTGGCGGCGGTTCTGCAGGGCGCCCAGGTAACCGGCGAAACTGGAAACGTTGCCGCCGGTAATGCGGCCGAGTTCCGCGACATTTTTCGCAAAATTCGGGAATTCCGGATCAACAACCGGGTCGGGACGGAATGCCGAGACGACGCGGCCCTTCCACCCACTCTCACCCAGTTTGCGATGGTGGCGCAAATCGTCGAGCGGGCTTTCCGTGGTGGCGATCACCTCGATGTTGAAACGCTCGTAAAGTGCGCGCGGCAGGAATTCGGGGCGCTGAAGTGCTTCGGAAATGTGGTCATAGAAGCGGTCGGCGCTTTCCGCAGTCAGCCGTTCCTTGATGCCGAACACCTCGGTGAAGGCATGGGCCAGCCAGATCCAGGACGGCGTGCCGCGGAACAGGTGAAAATTCTCGGCAAAGATGCGCCAGATCTTGCGCTTGTCAGTCTCCACTTCCGTGCCGTCTATGGTCGGAATGCCGAGGCTTTCGAGCCGGATTCCCTGGCTGTAGAGCATGCGGTGGACATAGTGGTCGGGAACGATGAAGAGGCTGGAAGGATCGCCGAACGGCGCATTGTCTGCAAACCAGGAAGGTTCCGTATGGCCATGCGGGCTGACGATCGGCAGGTCGGCAACCTTGGCGTAAAGGCTGCGGGCAATATCCCGCGTGGCGGGCGCATCGGGAAAAAGCCGATCCGGATGAAGTGAAAACGTGTTGGTCATTCGATACCCTTTCTAGACATGCCCCGCCTCCCATGGCTGTGCATTCCGTGATGCTGTCTCCGGCGCGTGGCTTTGTGTCGTGTGGTGACGATCAAAATCCATTCGCCGGCAAGGCTCAGTGGATGTCGTGCCGCGCGCGAGCCTCCAAGGCGCGAAACACGAATCTCAGTGGTGGTCCCGCTTGGCGGGATGCCGCGTCAGTTAGATGCCAAGTGCCGTACAGGTGCAACCTGATCTTTGAGCGACAAAATGACTTGCGCATACGCCATCATGAAAGGGCCCACGCCCTTGGCATCGTCGGACACGACCTCTTCAACGAGGTAATATTCCGGTGAACCATCACGGTAGCGTCCATTGAACGGCCCGAGACCGGCGACCTGGCAAATGCCGGTGAGGCGGGTTTCGCCGTCCTCATCGATGAGCCGCGTATCGGCCAGTGCATCGACTGCTTTTGCGCCTGCTGCGGTAACACGCTGCATGTCCGGTGCATCAAGATGGAGGTCGGTGGCGTAGGAAAGTGCATAGGCAAACATCGCTGAGGCCGAGGTTTCCTCGTAGTTGCCGTCAAGGTCCGGCGCGTCGAGAACCTGGGGCCAGAGGCCTGACGCCTGCTGTCGGTTCGCGATTGCGGTGAGGATGGTGCCTGTCTGCCTTCGCAGCGCTGCCGTTGCGTGATCGTCCGGCAGAACCGCCAGAATATCCACCAGCGCCATTGCCTGCCAGCCCATGGCGCGTGCCCAGACTGCCGGCGATTTGCCGGTGGCGGAATCCGCCCATTTTTCCTTGCGGCTGTCGTCGTAACCGTGAACATGCATGCCGCCGCCGATCGCCGTCAGGGCAAGCGCCGTCGCCATCTGCTGCAATGCGTCGCTGATCCGCGGTGTTTCACCGGCCGCCATCGCGTATTCCACCTGAAACGGCAGGCCCATGTAGAGGCCATCCAGCCAGACCTGGGAATGATACCGCTTCTTGTGCCAGTAATTGCCGGCGGGGATGCGCGGATGGGTGTCAAGCTGGGCGATCAGGCGTTTCGCTGCAGCCATGTAACGCGGATCGCCGGTTTCGCGATCAAGGAACAGCAGGTTGCGACCGGGCAGGATGTTGTCGATATTGAATTCATCCGGCGTGTAACCCGCCAGACTTCCATCCTTGCCGACCTGCGGCGAGATCAGCCGGATAAGGTGGTCGAACCAGCGTTGCTCGCCGGTTGCCTTGTAGAGCAGTTCCAGCCCACGATAGATGCAGCCGTCCTCATAACACCAGGCGCCGTTCTTATAGGCTTCGTAGCGGCTGCAGAATTGGTCGAAATATTCGGTGGGTTTCATGAGGCCGCCAACAGGTTGGAGAGAGAGATCGGATCGGTTGAAAGAAGTTTGAGGTTGTCGCAATCGATCTCGGCATGTTCGCCGAGAATGCCTTCGTGACGCATCGGGCGAACCCCGTCGGCCATGATCGGCGGCATCGGTGTCGCGGTCGGATCATGGGAGTGAACGCGCAGTTGCCGGATGCGAATGTTGCGTATGGGCATTTCCGGCAGGCCCAGAAAAACACCGGTCGCCAATGCGAGGCCATGCACATCGACATCCTCGACGAGGATGCCATCGATCTCCGGCGTGCCTTCGACAACGGCTGCCGGTTCGCGCGATTGTACCCATTCATCATGGCCGTCCGCATCGCAGAAATAATGAGCGTTGGCCGACAGCGGCACCAGTACACCGTCCATCCTGACCCGGCGCATCGCAATATTGCTGATCGCTCCACCGCGTCCGCGCCGTGTCTTGATGCGCAAGCCGCGATCGGTGCCGATCATCTCGCAATCCTCGACCGTCACGTCATGAACGCCGCCGGACATTTCCGAGCCGATGACGACGCCGCCATGGCCGCGTTCCATCATGCAGTGGCGGATGTCGATGCCGCGTGTTTCGCGCAGATGCCCGGCTTCTCCTGAGCGACCGCGTTTCCCGGCCTTGATTGCAATGCAATCGTCCCCGACGGAGAAACGTACACCTTCGACGCGCACATCGGTGCAGCCTTCTGGATCGAACCCATCGGTGTTGGGGCTGTCATGCGGAGCCTGAATATGAAGTCCGACTGCTTTCAGGCCGTCACAGCCTTGCGGATGCACTGTCCATGACGGCGCGTTGCGAATGGTAAAGCCGAGTAGGGTGACATCCCTGCAGTCGATCAGATGCAGACCGCGCGGGCGTCGCGCGCCGTTGCGGGTTTCCTTGGGCCATGTCCACCAGTCGCCGGCATTGCCCGAGCCGTCGAGAACGCCTCTGCCTTCGATGATCAGCCGCTCGGTGCCGATCGCATGCACCGGTGCCGCGAAACACGCGTCCGGCAACCCTTCCCAACTGCCGAGCATATGATCGGCGGCATCATGCGCCGGCAGAATGGGCCAGCCGTCGCGCAGGCTTGGTGCGCGAAGAACGGCGCCCTTTGCCAGATTGAGCGTCATGTCGCTCTTGAGCGCCAGTGGCAGTGTTGTCCAGACGCCCGGGCCGATATGAAGCGTGCCGCCGACAGGAACATAGGCCAGCGCCTCGTTCAGCTTGCTTGCATTATGCTGGGCAGACTCGAGATCGGTCAGCGGCGCATCCGCGACGAGCCCGAAATTTGCGGCATTGACCAGGCCCGCGCAGCCCCGTGTCTGGAAATGGAAATCCGCAAAGCCCTCGACAGAAAGCCGATAGCGCGTGTCGGGTTCGAGTCCGTCAACAAGCGTCACAACCCGGTCGGTCGTACCCTGCTGCGAAAATTCATTGCTTCCGGCCTGAGACAAGCGCCAGGAAAGCGGTTGTGTCAGCTCATAACGTGCGCCGGGCACAGGCAATCTTATGGCCGCGATCCGGCCGGAGATCGCAACTGCAATGGCTTTGTTCATCATCTCTCTCTTGGATTGGTTCGCCACCCGGCATGACGCGCAGCCGGGTGGCGGTTGCCACTGGCGATTAGTCGAACTTGGCGAGAACGTCGTTCACGCCTTCGATGATCTGTTCGGCGGCTTCCTTTTCGTCGATCTGCTCGTAGGCATATTCTTCAAGCGTATCGATGATCAGGCTGCGGATGACCGGGTGTTCGTTGAACGGCGAAATCGTCGGGCCGCTGGCGGCCATGGCGATTTCGTTCGCGGCACGAACTTCCGGCTCTCCTTCCTTGCCGAGGCGGGCGATCGCTGCCTTAGAGGCCGGAATGCCGCGCGACGTGCCGAGAATGTCGATGCCTTCCGGTTCGTTCAGCAGGCAATTGACGATCTGGGCGGCGGCCTCCGGGTTTTTGGAGTTTTTGGAAACGGAGAACACCATCGAAGGTTTGCGATAGACGCCGTCGGTGACGGCATTCGTCAGCTTCAACATCGGAACGGGTTTCAGAACCTGTCCATCCTTGAGCGGGTCTGCATATTTCGAATAGGTCGAATCCCATTCATAGGAGCCGGCAATCTTGCCTTCCGACCATGCCGGCTTTTCGAAAAGGTTGACGTTGCCATCAGCCGCTTCCTGCTTCTGCGAGCGGATGGCACCGGTTTCGACCAGCTTGCCAAGGAAGCTGATGCCGGCTTCCAGTTCTTCCGGCGTCCATGCTACACGGTTGGTCTTCGGATCGACCATGTCCTTGCCGGTTGCCTGGGTGACAGCCAGAATGGTCAAAAGATGCGCCGTCTCCTTGACCGCGTTGAACGTGTAATAATCCGGGCCGAGCTTTGCCTTGACCGTCTTGGTCATCTCGAAGAACTCTTCCCAGGTCTTCGGCACGGCAACGCCCGCTTTCTCAAGCGTCGTCGTATTGAAGAAGAACACGCGGCCGGTCGTCGATACCGATACGCCCTGCAGCACGTTGTTCATCGAACCGGATGCCAGATCTGCGTCCGACCAGTTGGAGAGGTCGATTCCCTTCAATGTGCGCAGGTCGGCAAATCCGTTGCCGTCCTTGGAAAACAGCGGCAGCCATGGCCAATTCACCTGAATGATGTCCGCTTCGGTCTTGCCGGCCATCTGGGTCGTCAGTTTTTCCAGATACCCGTCGAAGCCGGTGAATTCCCCCTTCACTGTGTGCCCGTGTTTGGTGCCGCAGGCGGCAATGGCTTTCTGTGTGGCAACGTGGCGGCTTTCACCACCCCACCATGACATGCGCAGTTCCGCCGCTCCTGCCGACGGTGCCATCGCGATGAGACCCAGTGCCGTACCGGCCATGATGACTGACGATTTGAGTATGCTCTTCATAATCCTGCCTCCTCTTTGAAATTAAGCCGCGATGCTGCTGCCTCCATGCAGCGAAACATTGCGGCCGTCCGATTTATCGAAAATGTGAAGTGTCTTCGGGTCGGGGCGCAGGCGGATCACATCCGACTGTCCGCGTGCCTCGAATTCCGCAGCGCCGACGACGCTGATCAGGCGGCGCCCCTCGCAATCGGCGTGCATGTAGACCTCGTGGCCCATGAACTCGGCATTGACCAGTCTGGCATGCAGTGCCGGCCCTTCCGATACCAGCGAAAACTGCTGTGGCCGAATGCCCAGAACCGCCTGATCGGGCTGCCCCGAAAGCCGGCCGTGCAACTCGCCGCCCAGCGTCAGACGCTGGCTGCCCATGACGAAATCGCCGCCCTCCATCGCCCCTTCCACGAGGTTCATTTCCGGCGTGCCGATGAACCCGGCGACGAACAGATTGGCGGGTGCGTTATAAAGCTCCTTCGGCGTCGCGACCTGCATGATGCGGCCGGCCTGCATGACGCAGATACGGTCACCCATGGTCATGGCTTCCGTCTGGTCATGGGTGACGTAGACGACAGTGGGTGAGCTTCCCTGTGCCTTCAGCTGGCGGTGCAGATCGGTGATGCGCACCCGCATCGAGGCGCGCAGCTTGGCATCGAGGTTCGACAGCGGTTCGTCGAACAAGAAGACGCCGGGATCTTTAATCAGCGCCCGTCCGAGCGCGACACGTTGTGCTTGTCCGCCCGACAACTGTTTGGGCAGACGATCGAGCAGCGGCTCGATTTCCAGAATGGCGGCGACATGAGCGACGGCCGCTTCGATTTCAGCTTTCGGGCGGCCGGCAATGCGCAGGCCGAAGGAAAGATTGCCGCGCACCTTCATATGCGGATAAAGCGCATAATTCTGGAACACCATGGCGATCGAGCGTTTGCTCGGCGGCAGATCGTTGACGCGCTGCCCGCCGATGATGACGTCGCCACCGCTGATGTCTTCAAGCCCGGCGATCATGCGCAGTGTGGTCGATTTGGCGCAGCCGGATGGGCCGACCAGTACCATGAACTCCCCGTCATGGATATCGAGGTTGAGACCGTGAACGACCTTGTTGGTCTTGTTGTAGATCTTTTCGAGGTTTTTCAGTTGAACGTGTGCCATGTCAGCCTTTCCTGCCTCCCGCAGAAATCCCTTCGATGAAGTAACGCTGCGCCACAAAGAACACGACCAGCGCAGGTGTGATGGTGAGCACCGACATCGCCAGGATGCGGTTCCATTCGAAGGCTTCGGTTGTATCGATTGAGAGTTTGAGCGCGAGGCTCACCGGGTATTTGTCGACGGACGAGATATAGATCAGCGGCCCGAGGAAATCGTTCATCGTCCACATGAACTGGAACAGGCAGACCGAGACCAGTGCCGGCCCGAGCATGGGGACGACGATATAGACCAGCGTCTGCAGGCTGTTGGCGCCATCGACGCGGGCAGCCTCTTCCATATCCGTCGGCAGCGAGCGCAAGAACTGCACCAGCATGAAGACGAAGAAGGCATCACCGGCGAGTGCCGACGGCACCCACAGCGGCAGAAAGCTGTCGAGCCAGCCGAGATCCCGGAAGAGAATATATTGCGGGATGCGGGTGACGACGTTGGGCAGCAGCAGAACGGCAATGACCGATCCGAACAGTACTTTCTTGAACGGAAACTCGAAGCGCGCGAAGGCATAGGCCACCATCGTGCAGGAAATCGCCGTGCCTATAACCTTCGGCAGGATGATCAGGAACGAGTTCCAGAAAAACCGGCCGAACGTGTAGGGCGTGGACGTCTGCCAGCCGCGAGTATATCCTTCCAGCGTCGGGCTTGAGGGCAGGAAACCGGCACCGGAGAAGATCTCCGAATTGGTCTTGAAGCTGGCGCCGACCAGCCAGATCAGCGGGTAGAGCATCAGGAAACCGACGCCGAACAGCAGCGCGTAACGGATGACCGATGAGATCAGGTCCATGCGCGCCCGCCGGGCGGCCGCGGCTTCGTCGGTTGTGTGGATCGATGTGTTGGACAAATGGATGTCTGTCATGGCTCAGCTCCTCTTGTCGCCGGCGTAATAGACCCATTTCTTCGAGGACCAGAAGGCCACGAGGGTCAGGACCATGATGATGGCGAAGAGCACCCAGGCGATCGCCGAGGCGTAGCCCATGTTGAACTTCTTGAAGGCCTCTTCGTAGATGTAGAGGGGCAGCAGATAGGTGGATTTCAGCGGGCCGCCCTGGGTGATGATGTAGGGGCCGTTGAACTCCTGGAATGCCTGGACCATCTGCATGACGAGGTTGAAGAAGATGACCGGGGTCAAAAGCGGCAGGGTGACGAAGATGAAGGTCGTGACCTTGCCGGCACCATCGATGGAGGCTGCCTCATAGAGCGACTTGTCGATCGATTGCAGGGCGGCGAGGAAGATCACCATGGCCGAGCCGAACTGCCAGCAACGCAGAAGCGTGATGGTGAAAAGCGCATTTGCCGGATCGCCGAACCAGTCGACAGGACCGAAACCGAGCGTGGCGATCGCCATGTTGACGAGGCCTTCGGTCGAAAACAGGTAACGCCACAGAACGGCGATGGCGATCGATCCGCCAAGGATCGACGGCACGTAAAATGCCGTGCGGAAGATGTTAATGAACTTCAGCTTGTAGTTCAGGATGGCCGCGATGAAGAGCGCGAAGGCCAGCTTCAACGGCACGGTGCTGAACACGTAGAGAAGCGTGACGCTCAGCGATTTTTCAAAAGTACGGTCACGGGTGAAAAGTCGTTGGTAATTGGAAAGCCCGGTCCATTGCGGGCTGCTCATCAGGTCGTAGCTGGTGAAGCTCAGATAAAGCGACGTCAGAAACGGTATCGCCGTGAAAATAACGAGGCCGACCAGATAGGGTGCCAGATAGGCATAACCCAAGAAACGCTGCGACCTCATGTGATACCTCCGGAGGGTGCATGACACCCCGAAAAGGCAAATTCATTTTTGTACAAATTCAATTCCTCCTCCAGCCAGAAAGTGCAAGGCTGTTATGCGTCAAGCACTTAGCTCTCAATCCAAACAAAGATCAATTTGTCCAATTGAGCTGTAATACCCGTGACATAATGGGATTTTTGTCCCAGAATGAATAAACAAACATGGGAAAAAAAATGGACGAAATCGAAGGTGGAATTCTCTCCAGTATTGCACCATCGGCGCTGGCGCTCAGCCTGACGCGTGCAACCATCCGGATGCAGCATTCGAGGGTCTGGAGGATCGATAAAACCAACCCGGTGGAGGATCTGGTGATCTGCCTTGAGGGGCGCGGGCACTATGTGATCGAAGGCGAGCGTTACGTGATGGAGCCGGGCGACGCGATGTTGATCCGGCGGGGGCAGCGTTTCCGCGGCTGGAACCACGGACCGGAAGCCTATACCGGCATCGCCCAGCATTTCATGCTCGACATCTACGGCAAGCACGATCTGATCGCGCAGATGGAATTGCGGCCGCTGGTGCGGCTGAAAAAATGGTCGCTGCTGGAGCCGCTCGTGCGACAGTACCGGCAGACCGCGCCGCCGTCATCGATCACGCTCAGCCAGCATCACCTCTTCATGTATCTGCTGATCGCCTATATCGAGGATGCATTCGTTCGCTGGCACGACAGCGCCACCTATCAGGCAGAGGGGGCGGACGCTCTGGATCTGGCGGTCATGAAGGCAGTGGCGATGATATCCGCCAACGCGCTCGATGCGGATATTTCGGAAAAGGCGGTCGATGCCTCGCCGTTCAATGCCGATTATTTTCTGCGTGAGTTCAAGAAAAGGGTGGGGCAGACGCCGCGCAAATATCAGGAACTCAAGCGGATGGAACGTGCCATGCACCTGCTCGAAACCGGAATGCCGGTTGCCACCGCGGCCGCGGAAGTGGGCTATGGTGATCCCTATTATTTCTCACGCATGTTCCGCCGCACGACCGGCATGAGCCCGCGCGACCATGTGAACCGCGTGAAGCGAAATCGCAATGGCGGGCTGATGGGGCTGGACGAGCCGGAACAGCAGCGCCTGATGAATGCCGAGCCGTAATCGCGAGGCTGCGCTTCGATATGTGCGGCGCCACATGGCGCCAACGGCGTGGTCTCAGAGCTCATCCTTGTCGGGATCGACATGGCGCGGTTTCGCACCCAGCCGGGCCAGCACCTTGCCCGGAATGCCGTATTCCCTGATGACGTCCTCGCCATTGTGAAGCCCGCAAGTCTCGCGATGGACGAAGAAACCCCAGACGGCTTCGGCAGCGGCATCAAGCAGCCGTTCGTGTTTTTCCGTGTCCAAAGCCTTGCTCTCGCCGGCAACGAGCGCGGCAATCGCCTTTTCGACGGCTTGTCCATGACGGCCAAGCGCGCTGGCACGCTCTGCCATCAGTTCATATTCAAGGACGGCAAGGCCGCTTTTCATCGGATCGGATTTTCCAAAATTCCCCGGTGGGCGAACTGTCATGTCGATCTCCGTGGATGATACCGTGCCCGATATGGGCGCGATGACAAGCACCATCATGGCCCGACATGGCCGGTATCGCGACCGGCAATATGACGCATGCGCTTTGAATGCGTTTTAGGACGCGCGTCAGAGAAACGTTTTGCTCTGAAGAATATGCTCCACACCGCTGCGGATATGCCTGCGTAAAATGTCCTTGGCCGCAGCGACATCTTTTTTGAGGGCGATCTCGAACAGCATCCGGTGATCATCGACGACCGGCTGGCCGCGAAAACTTTCGGCCAGCATGTGGTAGCGCAAAAAGCGGTCAAAGACGGATGAGAGGTTCTGCATCAGCGCCGCCGAATTGCAGGCAGCGACGATCGCCTGATGAAATTCCCAGTCGTAACGCACCCAGTCGATCGTGCGGGAAAAGTCACCGCTCAGGAGCCGGCGCTCCACCGCAGCTAGTCGGTGGTGGGCGGCGACGATATGTCCCTCCCATTCCAGATCACCGGCGGCAAAAGACAGTTCGATCGCGTGACATTCGAGCAGGATGCGCAGGTCGGCGAGTTCCATCAGCTCCTGTCGCGATACGGGACTGACCTCGAAGCCGCGCTGGCCCTCGGCAATCACCAGATTTTCCGCCGTCAGCCGATAGAGGATTTCGCGCAGCGACGACACGCTGACCGAATATCGCTGCCGGGCCTGTTCCAGCTTGATCTTGCTGCCCGGTGGCAGGATGCCGAGGATGATATCCTCGCGCATCTGCCGGAAAACGGCGTCGCTGACCGTCTGTCCCAGCTCGTTTTCAGGCGAAGACAGAAGCGCTTCAAGCGTGGTCGATTTCTTAGCCATCCGTCAGCGGCCTTCTTGCAAGCGCATGTTCGACACCGCCCTGGATATGCCGGGCCAGCAGTTTTCGTCCGGTTTCCTGATCACGTCGCATGGCCGCGTCGAGAAGCTGCTGGTGCTCCTCGGCTGCGACATCGCCGCGATAGGAGAGCGCCACCATCTGATATCGCAGGTATTTGTCGAACACGGCGGCATGCGTATTCATCAGCAGCTTCGAGCCGCAGGCGGAAATCAGCGCCTGATGAAATTCCCAGTCGTAGCGCTTCCAGTCTTCGGCCTGGCTGGTGTCGCCGGACGCCATCACCTGTTCCATGCGGGCGAGCTTGTAATGCGCGGACACCAGCCGTGCTTCCCATTCGACATCGCCGTTTTCAAAGGATTGGGTGAGCGCATGCGTTTCCAGAAGGAGGCGGAGTTCGGCGGTTTCGCGCAGATCCGCTTCGGAAATGCCGGCGACCTCGAAGCCGCGCTGCCCTTCGGCGGCAACAAGCCCTTCGGAATGCAGTCGGTTCAGTATCTCCCTCAGCGTGCTGACGCTTGTGGCGTAATCGTCCTTGAGTTTGTCGAGTTTCAGCTTTCGGCCGGGCAGCAGGCGACCGAAAATGATATCCGCCCGAATGCGCTTGTAGGTACTTTCGGCGACAGTCTCGTTGCTTGGGTCGATAGACATATGTGAATCTCGGGCATTTCCTTGATCCTCGTATAGTCTGCCAAACGCCATCTGCTCAAACGATATCGTCATTGCTTGCCAGACTTTCGAATGCAGGTGGTTTCACGCGCCTAGAGTTTCGGGACGCCTTCCGGCCGAAGCGCCTTCTTCAAGGCCGCGATACGGAAGATTGCGTTGGCCGCACCATAACCGCGATAACCGCTGCGCTGGACGATCTCGAAGAAGAAACCTTCGCCGAAGGTGGTGCTGTAAAGCTGAAAATATTCGCCGTGGTCGTCGCGGTCATAAAGGATGTTGTCGGCCTTCAACCGCTCGGTCAGATCGGGATCAAGGCCGAACCGGGCTTCGACATCGCCATAATAATTGGGCGAGATCGGCAGGGGCCGGAAGCCATTGGCTTTCAGCGCTGCCGCCGTCGCAAAGATATCGTCGGTGTGGAACGCGAGATGCTGAATTCCCGAGCCGAATTTTTCGGCGATGAAATGTCCGGCCAGCGTGCGTCGGTTTTCTGCGCCGTTGAGGGTGATGCGCAGGCTGCCGGAGCCGTTTTCCACCACCTGGCTGCGCACCACGCCTGCCGGGTCGATGATATCCACCATCGGCGTCTTGTCGGCGTCGAAGATGGATGTGTAGAACAGCAGCCAGGTCAGCATTTCGTCATAAGCGACGGTCTGGGCGAAATGGTCCACATGTCGAAGATGGGTCGGTGCGACCTGCGGACTGTCAGCGACCGGCAGGAAATCGATTTCTGCGAAACGGCCAAGATCGCTTCGGTCGTCGATCAGATAGATCAACCCACCACCGACGCCACGAATGGCGGGGATTTCGACCTCGCCTTCGGCAACGGCCTGAGCAAAGGGTTCCGCACCGAGCGCGATGGCGCGGGCATAGGCCTTGGCGGCGTCATCGACGATGAGCGCCACCGCATAGGCCGAGGTGCCGTGAACCGCAAAGGATGCGTTGGCAAAGCCCTGCTCGTCGGTATTCAGCATCAGGCGGATATCGCCCTGTTCGAACAGCGAGACTTTTTTGCTGCGGTGCTCTGCCGTTCTGCGAAAACCCAGCGTCTGCAGAATGGTCGTCAGATTTTCCGCGTCCTTTTCGTCGGCCGAAAACTCCACGAAACCGACGCTTTTGACCGTCGCTCGATCCGGCATGTCGGCGACAGTCAATGCTGACGCTTCGGGAATGCGACGCACCTTGTCGCCCAGATAGATCAGCGATCGATGTCCATCGGCGGCAATCGCCTTGGGCGAGCCGCCGCGGAACTGGTCGTTGAAGATTTCCAGCGAGAGATAACCGTCATATCCGGTTGCGGCGACGGCGGCGGTAAACTCCGTCACCGGCAGATCACCTTCACCCGGCATGTTGCGGAAATGGCGCGACCAGTAGAGCAGATCCATGTCGATCAGCGGCGCATCGGCCATCTGCACGATAAAGATCTTGTCCTTGGGGATGGAGCGGATCGAATTGATGTCGATCTTGCGCGACAGGGTGTGAAAACTGTCGAGAATGATGCCGATATTGGCATGGTCGGCGCGTCGAACGATTTCCCACGCGTCGCGGTGGTCGTTGATGTGGCGACCCCAGGCAAGTGCTTCATAACCCACCCGCAAGCCACGTTTCGCCGCCCGTTCGCCAAGCTCGTGAAAATCCGCTGCTGCCCGGTCGATGCCGCCAAGCGATGCCGGCGAGACATTCGAGCAGACAAGAACGAGATCGGTTCCGAGTTGCTGCATGATGTCGAACTTGCGCTCCGCCCGATCAAAGGTGCGGCTGCGCAACGGTTCCGGCATGCCCTCGAAATCGCGAAACGGCTGGAACAGGGTGATCTCCAGTCCATGGTCGCGCACCATGCGGCCGACATCGGCCGGACTGCCGTCGAAAGCCAGAAAATCATTCTCGAATATCTCGACCCCGTCGAAACCGGCGGCGGCAATGGCCGCCAGTTTTTCGGGAAACTCTCCGCTGATTGAAACGGTGGCGATCGACGTTTTCATCGCTCTCTCCTCGCAAAGCTCCTCCCGAGCCATTGCCGTTCATATAATAGACGCAGGTTTTAAGGTGCAAATGAAAAATATCATATGTTTTTGATAAACTCGGTTGAAATGAGAATTATCTCGTGGCAGTTTGACAATTGTCAGCGGGAGGAGCTGGCAAGGCCGACCAAGGCCTGCAAAGGGAGGAGCACCATGTTCAAATTCGCATTGAAGCGCCGTCAGGCGCTGCTGGGCGCACTTGCGCTCGCCGCCGCGACGTCGCTGTCGCAGCCCGCCGCTGCCATCACGCCGGACGAAATCAAGGCCAGAGGCAAGCTCATCGTCGGCATCCAGGGTGACAATCCGCCCTGGGGTTTTGTCACCAGTGCCGGCAAGCAGGACGGTTTTGACGCCGAAATGGGCGCCTTGTTCGCCAAGGAGCTCGGCGTCGAGGTCGAATTCGTCCCGCTGGAAGTCAACAACCGCATTCCCGCGCTGACATCCGGTCGCGTCGACATCCTGTTTGCGACGATGGCCATGCTGCCGGATCGCGCCAAGGCCGTGCAGTTCAGCCAGCCCTATAATGCCAATGCCATCGTTCTGATCGGCCCCAAGGACAAGTCGATCAAGACCAACGAAGACATGGCCGGCCTGACGATCAGCGTCGCCAAGGGTGCTGCCCAGGACACGCAGGTGACCAAGAATGCACCGCCCACCGCCACCATCCGCCGTTATGACGGTGATGCTGCCAGCGTTCAGGCGCTTGCTTCCGGCCAGACGGATGCGCTCGGCGGCAACATCTTCTATCTCGATCGCGTCGAAAAGGCCGTGCCCGGCAAGTTCGAAAACAAGCTCGAGTTCCAGAAGCTTTATAACGGCGCCTGCACCCGTCTGGGTGAGAAGGAGCTCAACGTCGCGGTGAACGCGTTCATCGACAAGATCAAGACCAATGGCGAGCACAAGAAGATCTACGACAAGTGGATGAAGGTGCCGGTGCCGGAATTCCCCAAGAGCCTCGAAGGCATTTCGTTCACGGCGAACTGAGCAAGAAAAGTCCCCCTCTGGCCTGCCGGCCATCTCCCCCACAAGGGGGGAGAAAACCTGCCGCATTCGCCTGCCTCGATTGGGCTTCAGCGGATCGGCTGGGTTAAGCCCTCCCCCTTGTGGGGAGGGTGGGGAGGGGTCTTCTTCAAGTGTTGGACCTGCCTGATCCGTCAGTACGTCCGTGCCAACACCGGCCGCCGTTCCCGGCGGCGGTTATCAAGGCATTCACTGCCCGGAGCATTGCAATGAGCAAGACCATATTCGTGCTCAACGGTCCCAACCTCAACCTTCTGGGCGAGCGGGAACCGGAGATCTATGGCACGACGACACTCGCCGACATCCGCGACGCCTGCCATGCCAAGGCGGAAAGCCTCGGCTTCTCGGTCGATTTTCGGCAGACGAATTTCGAGGGTGAACTGGTGGAGTCCGTCCATCAGGCGCGCCGCGAGGCCTGCGGCATCATCATCAATCCGGCGGGCTACACGTTCACGTCCATCGCACTTCTGGATTCGCTGAAGATGTTCGATGGCCCCAAGATCGAGCTGCATATCTCCAACGTGCATGCCCGCGAAAGCATCTACCACAACTCGCTGATCTCCCGCACCGCGACCGGCATCATGATCGGTTTCGGCGCGCGCGGTTATGAGCTCGCCATCGAGGCGATGGCCGGAATGGTCAAGCCATCCTGAGGCCTATCTGCAGGAAACGCCATGAACTACACATTGGATTTTACACCGGTCATCGATGGCCTTCCGGATCTGCTGACGGCTTGTCTGGGCACATTCACGCTGGCGATCTGCGGCATGCTTCTGGCCACCGTCATCGGCATCGGCGGGGTCGTGCTTCGCCAGTCGCCGATCAAGGCGCTGCGCTGGCTGGTCATCGGTTTCGTCGAGATCATCCGCAACACGCCGTTTCTGGTGCAGATCTTCTTCATCTATTTCGCGCTTCCGCTCGCCGGCATCCGGCTGGACCCGACGCCGACGGCCATCATCGCGCTCGGCATCAATGGCGGTGCCTATGCGATCGAGATCATTCGCGGCGGCGTGCAGTCCATCTCGAAAGGCCAGATGGAAGCCGGGCTGGCGCTCGGTCTGCACAAGGCGCAGGTGTTTCGCCTGATCATTCTGAAGCCGGCACTGCGGGCGATCTATCCCTCGCTCACCAGCCAGTTCGTGCTGCTGACGCTGTCCACCAGCATCGCCTCGGCCATCTCGGCCTATGAGCTGACCTCGGTATCGCAGCGGATCGAATCCGACAGCTTTCGCAGTTTCGAAGTCTATTTCACCGTGACGGCTTTCTACCTCGTCATATCCTGGGTGATGATGCGCATCTTCGCGTTCTTCTCGGCCCGTTATTTCGCCTATCCGGTCAAGTGAGGAGAACGGCACCATGGGTCGCGATGAATTTCTCTTCCTTCTGATCGGTCTGAAATGGACCGTTGCCCTGTCGATCGTCGCCTTCATCTGCGGCTCTATCGCAGGCCTTGCCGTGGCGCTGGCGCGCACATGCGGCATCGCCATCATCGAGCGTGTGACCGCCGGTTACATTGCGGTGTTTCAGGGTACGCCGCTGCTGATGCAGCTCTTTGTGGTCTATTACGGACTGGCGCTGATCGGCATCAAGATGGATGCCTGGGCCGCCGTCTCCGTCGGCCTGACTTTGCATGCCAGTGCCTATCTGGGTGAAATCTGGCGCGGCTCGATCGAGGCTGTGCCGCGAGGGCAGACGGAAGCCGCCAAGGCACTTGCGCTGCGTTATGTCTCGCGCATGAAAGAGGTCGTGTTGCCGCAGGCGATCCGCATCTCGCTGCCCGCGACGATCGGTTTCCTCGTGCAGTTGATCAAGGGCACCTCGCTTGCCTCGATCGTCGGGTTCACCGAACTCACCCGTGCCGGCAACATCATCTCAAACCAGATCTTTCAGCCGATCACCGTCTTCGGCGTCGTCGGCATCCTCTACTTCCTGATGTGCTGCCCGCTGACGATCTATGGCGCCCATCTCGAACGCAAGTTCGCGACCGAGGTCCGCTGACCGTGACCCCGACCGTTTTCTCTGCTGCCCATGCCGGCAAAATTTTGGAGTTTTACCCATGACCCAGGCCGCGATCCGCACGGATGTTCCCGAGCAGATGATCACCATGACCGGAGTCGGAAAATGGTATGGAGCCTTTCAGGCGCTGCACAATGTCGACATCACCGTCAACAGAGGTGAAAAGATCGTCCTCTGTGGCCCCTCGGGCAGCGGAAAATCGACGCTCATTCGCTGCATCAACCATCTCGAAGCTTATCAGGAAGGCCAGATCCATGTTGGCGGGATGTTGCTCGGACATCAGGCGAAGACGATCGACGCGGTGCGCCGCGAGGTGGGCATGGTCTTCCAGCAGTTCAACCTGTTTCCGCATCTGACCGTCTTACAGAACTGCATGCTGGCGCCGGTCAAGGCGCTGGGCCTCAGCAAGGCCGAAGCGGAAGAGCGGGCGCGGCAATTGCTGGAACGCGTGAAGATTTCCGAGCAGGCGGAAAAATATCCGGCCCAGCTTTCCGGCGGCCAGCAGCAGCGTGTCGCCATCGCGAGGGCGCTGTGCATGCGCCCGCAGGTGATGCTGTTCGACGAGCCGACCTCGGCGCTCGACCCGGAAATGGTCAAGGAAGTGCTCGATACGATGATCGCGCTGGCCGAAGAGGGCATGACGATGATCTGCGTCACCCATGAAATGGGCTTTGCCCGTCAGGTCGCCGACCGCGTCATCTTCATGGCCAGCGGCGCCATCGTCGAAGAGGCGCCGCCGGCCGAATTCTTCTCCAATCCGCAGCACGAACGCACCCGCAAGTTCTTGGGCGAAATTCTCGGACGGCATTGATGCCGTCCGCATTCCATTCACGTGTCAGGAGCGATCTCATGTCGCGGCCGGAAGGTAAAAGCCGATGATCAACGGCAATACGAAACTCATCGCGCATCTCGGCTTTCCGACGCACACGTTCAAGGCGCCGCTGATCTACAATCCGTATTTCGAAAAGAACGGCATCAATGCTGTCGTCGTGCCGATGGGCTGCCGGCCGGAGGATTTTCCGTCTTTTCTGAAACACGTGTTTCGACTTTCCAATATCCATGGCGCTCTCATCACCATGCCGCACAAGATCACGACCATGGCGCTGCTCGACGTGATCTCCAAAAATGCCCAGGTGGCCGGCGCCTGCAATGCGGTGCGTCTCAATGCCGACGGCGCCTTGGCCGGCGACATGTTCGATGGCG
Organism: Neorhizobium sp. JUb45; assembly: GCF_004343585.1. GTDB lineage: Bacteria > Pseudomonadota > Alphaproteobacteria > Rhizobiales > Rhizobiaceae > Neorhizobium. Next base: position 882,299 of record NZ_SLYW01000003.1, read on the forward strand.
AAGGTTTTGTTCGCGGGCTTGTGCGTCGGGGGCGAAAAATCGAGGGCGCCCGCGCAGTCATGGCCGGTGCCGGCGGCGTGGGTTCGGCGATTGCCGCCTCGCTTGCCAATGCCGGTCTGTCGGAACTGGCGCTCAGCGATGCCTCCGCGGTGATGATGGACGGTCTGGCCGATCGGCTGCGCCTCCATTATCCGGCGCTGCAGGTGCAAACCGGAATTTCCGACCCGGTTGGTTATGACATCGTCATCAATGCAACGCCGCTCGGCATGAACGACAATGATCCGCTGCCCTTCGATGTGTCGCGCATAGCCCCCTCGGCCTTTGTCGGCGAGGTGGTGCTGAGCCGGGAAATCACGCCCTTCCTCGCCGCCGCCAGCGCGCGCGGTTGTCAGTATCAGGTCGGCACCGACATGCTGTTCGAGCAGATTCCCGCCTATCTGGAGTTCTTTGGCCTGCCGACGACAAGCGCCGAGGAACTGCGCGCCGTCGCGAGACTGTGAGGACAAGACGATGATCTATTCCCCGCAAAGGATCGGCCTGATGGGGGCCGGCCTTATCGGCCGCGAACATGCCGTTCTGCTTTCCAAAAATCCCGGGACGGAACTGGTCGCCATTGCCGATCCGGCGGATGCGGCAGCGGTTATGGCCGCCGAATTCGGCGCGCAGCATTATGTCGATTTCCGCCGGATGCTGGATGAAGAGCGTCTCGATGGTGTGATCATTGCCCTGCCGAACGCGCTTCATGCCGATGCGGCGATTGCATGTCTGGAGCGCGGTATTGCCTGTCTGGTGGAAAAGCCGATCGCCGACACGCTGGAGGCAGCATTGCGGGTGGTCGAGGCTGCCGAGCGCACGGGTGTCCCGGTGCTGGTCGGCCATCAGCGCCGCCACAGCCCGGATATCGCCAAGGCACGCCGGATGGTGGCGGGCGGCGAACTGGGCAGGCTGGTCGCCGTCAACGCCATGTGGATGGCGGATAAGCCGGACGCCTATTTCGATGCGGCATGGCGACGCCAGTCGGGCGGCGGGCCATTGCTCATCAATCTCATCCACGACATCGATTGCCTGCGGTTCATCTGCGGCAATATCGAAGAGGTCATGGCCTTCACCTCGAATGCGGTGCGTGGCTTCGAGGTGGAGGATACGGCGAGTATCAGTGTCCGCTTCACCTCCGGTGCGCTGGCAACGATGGTGATGAGCGATGCGGCGGTCTCGCCATACAACTGGGACACGGCGGCCGGGCAGGCGCTGTATTTTCCGCACCAGCCGGAAAATGCCTATTTCTTTTCCGGCACCAAGGCCGCGCTGGCCGTTCCCGGTATGGACCTTTGGCGACATGAAACCGAGGACGGGCACTGGCAGCATCCGCTGGTTCGCCGCCACATCACGCTCGATGGCAGTCGTGCCTATGACAATCAGCTTGCGCATTTTATTGAGGTTATCGCACGACGTGAGAAACCGCTCGTTTCCGCGCGCGACGGCATGACCACATTGGCAAGCGTGCTGGCAATCAGCAGGTCCGCGGCAGAAAGGCGGCCTGTCAGGCCCTCGGAAATGCTTGGCTGACTGTCACGATCGGCCGCCTTCGAGGCTGGCTGCAGCGGACGATGGCTTTGATCCCTCGAATAACGGATCGTTTCTGATTGGCGTATTTCGCGCCGGATTCCGGCGACGGAGTGGCCGCGTCGTCAGGCGCTGTCGCGCACCATCAATTTTCCTGCAAATAGCCGATCGAAATCACGGTCTTCCTCGCTGCCGAGAACCTTTACGAGATATTCGGCCATATCCGTCAGTGGCTGCCGGTAGGTGGTCAGCCGGTAATTGGCGCCTTCCGCCTGCGGCACGTCGTCGAAGCCGGTAATGGCAATGTCCTCGGGGATGCGCAGACCAAGCTTGTGGCGGATAACATCGGTTGCGCCGATCGCCAGCGCATCGTTTTCGCAGACAAGAATATCCGGCAGCCTCGCCCGCGGCCGATCACCAAGTGCGTCTTCGACAATGCCTGCGGCAAGCGAAGGATCATAGGCGGAAACGGAGACGGTTTCCGGCTCGTTGCCAAAATGCTGGCGCCAGTAATCGACAAACGTTTCCTTTCGCAGCAGGTGCGCCGACGAGGTGCGCGGACCCGCCAGAAACATGGGACGCCTGTAACCGCGTTCATGCACGTAGTTGGCAATCTCCTTCATCGCATGAACGTCATCGACCGCGATCGAGATCGTGTTCGGATTTTGCGATGTGCGGGCAAAGATGATCAGCTTGCGGAAGCGGCGGGCGTGCAGCGCGGTGTCGAGAACATCGTCATCGAACTGGATGCCGATCAGGATCACCGCATCGACCCGGCGCTGACTGGCGTTCAGAAGCGCATGGCCGGCATCGGCGCGGTCCAGCGTGTTGACCAGCAGGATATCCCAGCCTTCACGCCGGAGAATCCGCGTCAACCGTTCCATCATCACCAGCTTGTGGGGATTGGCAAAGTCGTCGATCAGCAGGGCCACCAGATTGGAGCGATCGGAGGCGAGGCTGGCTGCGCGCAGGTCCGGCACATAACCCAGTCGTTCTGCCGCAACCCGCACCTTTTCAAGACTTTTCGAAGAAATCGAAGCATCCTTGCGGAAGGCACGGTTGACCGTCCAGCGGGACACGCCGGCCTCGGCTGCGACGTCGTCTGCAGTGATGTTGCCCGCAAAGGCAGGTTTTTTTTCGTCCGGCATTTCCGCTCCCGAATCCTCTGGTGGACCGGCTGGCACCATTCATAGCGGGTTTTTCCGTTCGCCTGAAATTATTTTTGCTCCCGCGAGCAAAATGCTCTTGCTCGCGGGAGCAAAAATTGCAATGTTCAAATCAAGGGCGGTCGGGAGCTGCCTTTCGGGAGGATAACAGTGCTGAAAATCGGATTGCTCGGCGCCGGCCGTATCGGTCGTGTGCATGCCATCAATATTGCCGGTCACGCTCGCAGCCAGCTGGTTGCCGTGTCGGATGTTAACGAAGACTCGGCGCGGTCACTGGCCGACGCTTATGGCGCAAAGGCCGCCAGTTCGGATGCGATCCTGTCGGATGCCTCGATCGATGCTGTGTTGATCGCCACCTCGACCGACACCCATTCGGACCTGATGGAAAGAGCCGCTGCCGCCGGCAAGGCGATCCTCTGCGAAAAGCCGGTCGATCTGTCTCTGGAGCGGGCGCAGGCGTGCCTGGAAACCGTCAGCAAGACCGGCGTGCCGGTGATGATCGGCTTCAATCGTCGTTTCGACCGCAATTTCGCATCCATCAAGGCGTCCATCGCGGCCGGCGAAATCGGCAAGCCCGAGCTTCTGTCGATCACATCCTTCGATCCGGCCCCGCCGCCGGTGTCCTATGTCAAAGTGTCCGGCGGCCTGTTCCGCGACATGATGATCCATGATTTCGACATGGCAAATTTTCTGATGGGCGATGTGCCGAAGACGGTGCACGCCGCCGGCACCTCGATCGTCGATCCCGAGATCGGCAAGGCCGGCGATGTCGATACCGCCGTCGTGACGCTCACCTATGCCGATGGCCGTATCGCCGTCATCAAGAACAGTCGGCGTGCTGTTTACGGGTATGACCAGCGGGTCGAGATCCTCGGCTCCGAAGGTCTGTTGTCCGCCGGCAATGTGCTGGAGAATACGGTTTCGAAAGCGACCACGCAGGGCGTGATGAGCGCCAAGCCGGAGTTCTTTTTCCTCGAGCGTTACATGCGCGCCTATGCGACCGAATGGGATGCGTTTGTCGCTGCCATTCTCGATGGCGCTGCCATTCCGGTATCGCTCAAGGATGGTGTTGCCGCGCTCGCGCTCGCCGAAGCCGCGACCCAGTCGGTGAAATCGGGTCAACCCGTTTCTTTGGTTCGATAAGTCGGAAGGCGGCGGCGAATGCCGTCGCCACAAGAGATTGCTGCGGAGCAGGGGAGTGTGCCGCAGACTTTCGGTGCCGGTCCCGTGTGACCGGATGGACGGGGTGTCGGGGAGTGACACGCCGGAATTCACTTGGGAGGAAGTCATGAAGAAATTGCTTGCCGCAGCCGCAACGATTGCGCTCATTGCCGCTGCCAGCCCGGTGCTCGCCACCGATATCATCGTCGTCGCACATGGTCAGGCCAACGACCCGTTCTGGTCGGTGGTCAAGAACGGCGCCGAAAAGGCTGCCAAGGATACCGGCGTCAATGTCGAGTTCCGCTCGCCGGAAACCTTTGACATGGTGGCCATGGGCCAGCTGATCGACGCCGCCGTCAATCAGGATCCCGATGGTCTCGTGGTCTCGATCCCGGATGGCGATGCGCTTGGTCCGGCGATCAAACGCGCCGTGGATGCCGGTATTCCGGTCATCTCGATGAATTCCGGCTCGGATGTCGCCCACAAGCTCGGCGCCAAGCTGCATGTCGGCCAGTCCGAGTTCGATGCCGGCAAGGTGGCCGGTGCCAAGCTCGCCGAAATGGGCGGCAAGAAAGCCATCTGCGTCAATCAGGAGGTCGGCAACGTCTCGCTCGACCAGCGTTGCGCCGGCTTCGCCGAAGGTTTCGGCAAGAACGTGAAGGTGCTTCCGACCAGCAATGATCCGACCGAGGTCGAATCCAAGGTGCGCGCGGCATTGGAATCCGACAAGGATCTTGATGTCATCCTGTCGCTCAATGCCTCTCTGGTAGGCGAGCCGGCCGTGAAGGCGGCCCAGGCACTTGGCCGCGACAAGGTGCTGATCTCGACCTTCGACATGTCCGCCGGTTTCCTCAAGGATATCGCCGACGGCAAGGCCGCCTTCTCGATCGACCAGCAGCAGTATCTGCAGGGTTATCTGCCCGTCTCCTTCCTGGCGCTGCATGCGCAATACGGGCTGATGCCGGGTGGTGACGTTGCTTCCGGTCCGAACCTCGTGACCAAGGAAACCGCAGCGCAGGTCATCGAACTGTCCTCCAAGGGCATCCGCTAAGCACATCCTCTTCCGGGTCGCCGCAGTTTTTGCCGCGGCCCGGTCATCGATCCCAGGGGACAGACCCAGGAGACATATCCATGTCGACAGACACGCTGGCGCTTAGCGACGAGCGCATCAAATCCGAGCCTTTTCTCACCAAACTCATGAAACGGCCGGAACTCGGCGCAATCGGGGGCGTGGTCCTCGTCACAATCTTCTTCATGATCACCGCCGATCGCACGATGTTCACGCTGTCGGGCGTGATGAACTTCATGACGCCGGCAGCCCAGCTCGGCATTCTCGGCATTGCCGCGGCCATGCTGATGATCGGCGGCGAATTTGATCTGTCGATCGGTTCCATGGTTGCCTTTGCCGGCATGGTGTTTGGCGTCTTTGTCGTCAATATCGGCATGCCGCTTGTCATCGCCATTCCGCTGACGCTCGCTCTGGCCGCCGTACTCGGTGCCACCAACGGCATGATCGTGCTGCGCACTGGCCTGCCGTCCTTCATCGTCACGCTGGCGGGCCTGTTCGTGCTGCGCGGTGCAGCCCTTGTCGGCCTGAAACTTTTCACCGGTGGCTCGACGCAGCTGCGCGGCATTCGTGAAGCGGTGGAAGGCGATTTTCTGGCGCCGATCTTTTCAGGCGATGCCTTTGGCTTCATCATGCGCTGGCTGGCGGAAGCCGGCATCGTCGATAGTTTTAAATCGGGCGTGCCAAAGGTGCCGGGCATTCCGGTGGAAATCATCTGGTTCGTCGCCTTTGCCGCGATCGCCACCTATATCCTCCTGCGCACCCCCATCGGCAACTGGATCTTTGCGACCGGTGGCGATGCGCTTGCGGCGAAAAATTCCGGCGTGCCTGTGCGCCGTGTCAAAATCTCGCTGTTCATGCTGACGGCCATGGCCGCTGCGCTCGTCGCCATCATCACCGTCATCGATGCCGGTTCCACCGATGCCCGCCGCGGCTTCATGAAGGAATTCGAGGCGATCATCGCAGCCGTTATCGGCGGCTGCCTGCTGACGGGTGGTTACGGCTCGGCGATCGGTGCCTTCTTCGGCGCAATCATCTTCGGCATGGTCACGATCGGCCTGACCTACACCAAATTCGACCAGGACTGGTTCCAGATCTTTCTCGGCACGATGCTTCTGCTGGCCGTCATCTTCAACAACGTCATTCGCCGACGTGTGACCGGGGAGCGCTGAACGATGACCGCACCCATCATCCACATGGAAAACATCAAGAAGCACTATGGCAATGTCATTGCGCTCAACGGTGTGACCTTCGATCTACGTCCCGGCGAATGCCACTGCCTGCTCGGCGATAACGGCGCCGGCAAGTCCACCTTCATCAAGACCATGTCGGGCGTGCACAAGCCGACCGAGGGTTCGATCACCTTCGAAGGCAAGCCGCTGTCCTTCGGCAGCCCGCGCGACGCGATGGAGGCGGGCATCGCCACCGTGTTTCAGGATCTCGCGATGATCCCGCTGATGTCGGTGACGCGCAATTTCTTCATGGGGCGCGAACCGACCAAGGGCAGGGGCATCTTCAAGCGGTTCGATATCGACACCGCCAACGAGATCACCATGGCGGAGATGCGCAAGATGGGCATCAACCTGCGTGGTCCCGATCAGGCTGTCGGCACGCTTTCGGGTGGTGAGCGGCAGACCGTGGCGATTGCCCGCGCCGTCTATTTCGGCGCCAAGGTTCTCATCCTCGATGAACCCACCTCGGCGCTCGGCGTGCGTCAGACCGCCAACGTGCTTTCCACCATCAACCGCGTGCGCGAACAGGGCATCGGCGTGGTGTTCATTTCTCACAATGTCCGCCATGCGATGGCGGTCGGTGACCGGTTCACGGTTCTGAACCGTGGCCAGACGCTCGGCACCGCGACACGCGGAGACATCAATGCGGCCCAGTTGCAGGACCTGATGGCGGGCGGACAGGAAATGGCCGCGCTCGAAGGTTCGCTCGGCGGAACGATCTGAGGCATTTTTCATGGTACAGACTTCAACTCTCCCGGATCGTCCGCTTGGTATCGCGCTGATCGGCACCGGTTTCATGGGCAAGTGCCACGCCATGGCCTGGCGCAATGTGGCCGCCGTCTTCGGAGGTGCACATCACCGGCTGGAAATCCTGTCCGACGCCACGCCGGAGAGTGCGCAACGTTTTGCCGATCAGTTCGGCTTTGCGCGTTCCACGGCCGCTTGGCAGGAAGCCGTCGGCGATCCGAATGTCGATGTCGTCTCGATCACGGCGCCAAACGGCATGCACCGGCCGATGGCCGAGGCGGCGCTCAAAGCCGGAAAACATGTCTGGCTGGAAAAGCCGATGGCGCTGACGCTGGCCGATGCTCAGGCAATGGCCGCAACCGCCGCCGCCTATCCGCGCCAGGCAACGATGCTCGGTTACAACTATCTCAGAAGCCCCGCCTTTCAGGCTGCACGCAATCTGATCCGCGATGGCGGGATCGGAAAACCGCTCGCTTTCCGCGGGGTTTATGACGAGGATTATTCCGCCGATCCACTCCTCCCGTGGTCGTGGCGGATGACTCACGAAGGTGGCGGTCTGGGCGCGCTTGGCGATCTCGGCTGCCATCTCGTGAGCCATATGCTGGCGCTGATGGGGCCGGTGGCCGAAGTGGTCGCCCAGACCCAGGTTGCCATTCCCGCGCGTCCGTCGCCGGAGGGTCCCAAGCCGGTTGAAAACGAGGACAGCGCGCTGGCCATGCTGCGGTTTGCCTCCGGCGCGCAAGGCTCGTTTGCCACGTCGCGCGTGGCGCGTGGCCGCAAATGCAGGCTGCAATGGGAAGTGCATGGCAGCGAAGGCACGATCGTTTTCGATCAGGAAAACATGAATGAACTCTGGGTTCATCGTGCTGGCGAGGCGGGTTTCACCCGGCACCTGACCGGCCCGGATCAGCCGGATTTTGCCGCCTTCTGCCCGGCACCCGGTCACAACTTTGGTTTCAACGAACAGAAGGTGGTGGAAGCCCGCGATCTGCTTGTCGCGATTGCCGGCGGGCCGAATTCCGGTCCTGATTTCGGCCACGGGTTGGAGATCGAAAAGGTCATTCACGCCATGGCCGCCTCCAACGGCAGCACCATCCGCATCGAAAGGGTGACGACATGACGAAGACACTCGACGTCATCACGATCGGCCGCGCCGGTGTCGATCTGTATGGCGCCCAGATCGGTGGACGGCTGGAAGACATGGGCTCGTTCGAAAAATATATCGGCGGCTCGCCCACCAACATCGCCTGCGGCAGCGCGCGGCTTGGCCTGAAGACGGCACTGATCAGCCGGGTCGGCAATGAGCACATGGGCCGCTTCATCCTCGAGCAATTGAAGCGCGAGGGAGTTTCGACCGAGGGTGTAAAGACCGATCCGGAACGGCTGACGGCGCTGGTCATTCTCGGCATTCGCGACGACACCCAGTTTCCGCTGATCTTCTACCGCGAAAACTGCGCCGACATGGCGCTGTGCGAAGACGATATCGATGAGGACTTCATCGCCTCCGCCCGCGCCGTTGTCGTCACCGGCACGCATCTGAGCAATAACCGTACCGAAGCCGCCGTGCTCAAGGCGCTGACGCTCGCCCGCAAGCACGGTCTGCGCACCGCGCTCGATATCGACTATCGCCCCAACCTCTGGGGTGTCGCCGGTCATGGCGATGGCGAAAGCCGGTTTGTCGAAAGCGCCAGGGTCACGGCCCGTTTGCAGACAAGCCTGCACCTGTTCGACCTGATCGTCGGTACCGAAGAGGAATTCCATATTGCCGGTGGCTCGACGGACACGCTGGCGGCCCTCAACGCCGTTCGCAAGGTCAGCGCCGCGACGCTGGTGTGCAAACGTGGTCCGCTTGGCGCCACCGCCTTCGAACATGCCATTCCGACCAGCCTGGATGATGGTCAGAGCGGTCAGGGTTTTCCGATCGAGGTGTTTAATGTGCTCGGCGCCGGCGACGGCTTCTTTTCCGGGCTTCTGCGTGGCTGGATGACCGGCGAGGACTGGCCGACATCGCTGAAATTCGCCAATGCCTGCGGCGCCTTCGCCGTCAGCCGACATGGCTGCACGCCGGCCTATCCGAGCTTCGAGGAACTGGAATTTTTCCTGAAGCGCGGCGTCGTGCGTCCCGATCTGCGCAATGATGCGGAACTGGAGCAGCTGCACTGGTCGACCACGCGTCAGAGGCGGGTCGATGGCGACTGGTCGACCATGCGGGTGTTTGCCTTCGATCACCGTGTCCAGCTGGAGCAGATGCCCGGATACACGTTGCAAAAGGGCGCGGCCTTCAAGGAATTGTGCCTTCAGGCAGCGCTTCGCGTGCAGGCGGGCAAATCCGGTTACGGCATTCTCTGCGACAACCGCATCGGCCGGTCGGCACTGCACAAGGCTTCGGGGTCCGGGCTTTGGATCGGCCGTCCGGCCGAGTGGCCGGGGTCGCGGCCGCTGACGCTGGAACCGGAGCTGGGTACGGATTGCGGCACGCTGTCCGAATGGGCGCGCGAGGATGTGGTCAAGGTTCTGTGCTTCTGCCATCCGGATGACGATGCGCAAACGCGGGCGCAGCAGGAAGCGACGGTCAAGAGATTGTTCGAAGCGGCACGGCGCAACCGGCTGGAATTTCTTCTCGAAGTCATCCCGTCCAAGGTCGGACTAACGGATGACCACACGGTTGCGACGCTGATCCATCAATTTTATGCGGCCGGCATCTATCCCGACTGGTGGAAGCTGGAGCCGATGAAAACCACGGCCGGCTGGCGAAATGCCATCGCAGCCATCGAGGCGCATGACCGCCATACACGCGGCATCGTCGTGCTCGGCCTGGATGCGCCGGAAGCGGAACTGTCGACCAGTTTCGAAGTCGCGGCAGGTTTCGATCTGGTGAAGGGCTTTGCGGTCGGACGCACGATTTTCGGCGAGGCCGCCAAACGCTGGCTGGCGGGTGACATCACGGACGAGACGGCCGTTGACGACATGGCCAAACGGTACCAGCGGCTGTGCACCATTTGGGACACGGCACGCGAAAAAGCACAGGAGCAGGCGGCATGACCACGTTACGACTGACGGCGGCGCAGGCCATGGTGAAATGGCTCTCGGCACAGATGACCGAGGATGGCGAGCGTTTCGTCGATGGCGTCTGGGCGATCTTTGGCCACGGAAATGTCGCGGGTCTTGGCGAGGCGCTGCAGAAGGCCGGCAACAGCCTGCCGACATGGCGCGGCCAGAACGAACAGACCATGGCGCATGCCGCGATCGCCTATGCCAAGGCGAAAAAGCGTCGGCGCATTCAGGCGGTCACGTCCTCGATTGGGCCGGGCGCCACCAATATGGTGACGGCGGCGGCACTCGCCCATGTCAACCGACTGCCGGTTCTTCTCATTCCCGGCGATGTGTTTGCCAATCGCCGACCCGACCCGGTGTTACAGCAGATCGAGGATTTCGATGACGGCACCGTCTCGGCCAATGACTGCTTTCGCCCGGTCAGCCGTTATTTCGATCGCATCATGCGGCCGGAACAGCTTCTGACGGCACTGCCACGCGCTTTGCGCGTAATGACCGATCCGGCAAATTGCGGGCCGGTAACGCTGTCCTTCTGCCAGGATGTGCAGGCCGAAGCATATGATTGGCCGGATGCCTTTTTCGAGCCGAAGGTTTGGCGCATTCGCCGGCCTGAGCCTGACGCCCGAGATCTCGATGAGGTGGCGGCGCTTGTTCGTGCAGCGAAAAATCCCGTCATCGTCGCGGGTGGGGGCGTGATCTACAGCGATGCGGAACAGGATCTTGCCGAGTTTGCCACACACCACGCCATCCCGGTGATCGAGACGCAGGCCGGCAAATCGGCACTCGCCCAAAGCCATCCGATGAATTTTGGTGCGGCTGGCGTCGATGGTTCGGCCGCCGCCAATGCGCTTGCCCGCAAGGCTGATCTGGTCATCGGCATCGGCACGCGGTTTCAGGATTTCACCACCGGATCGTGGTCGCTCTTCGAGGCGAAGGACCGAAAACTCGTTTCGATCAACGTGCAGGCCTATGATGCCGACAAGCACGGTGCCATCGGCGTTGTCGCGGATGCCAAGGTTGCGTTGGCGGCACTGGGCGAAAAGCTGGGCGGCTATCGCGCGCCGGAATCCGATGCCGTGTCCCGTAGCGAATGGCTTGCCGCCGTCGATCAGCATTGCGCCGCACCGTCGCAGGAAGGTCTGTCGACGGATGCGCAGGTGATCGGCGCTGTACAGCGGGCAACGGGCGAAAACGCCATCGCCATGTGTGCGGCCGGCACCATGCCGGGCGCGTTGAAACTTCTCTGGCAACCGAGCCAGGGCGGCTACCACATGGAATACGGTTTCTCCTGCATGGGTTATGAAATCGCCGGCGCCATGGGTCTGAAACTGGCGAGGCCGGACCGCGAGGTGATCTGCTTCGTCGGTGACGGTTCCTACATGATGGCCAATTCGGAGCTGGCGACGGCGGTCATGCGCCGCGTGCCGTTCACCGTCGTGCTGACTGACAATCGTGGTTACGGCTGCATCAACCGGCTACAACGCGGCACCGGCGGCGAGCCGTTCAACAATCTCTACGCAGACTGCAATGTCGAGCAGCAGCCGGAGATCGATTTCGTCGCACATGCCGCGTCGATGGGCGCGGCATCCGTGAAGGCCAAGGACATTGCCGATCTCGAAGCGCAGATCGCACAGGCCCGTGGCCGCGATATCCCCACCGTCATCGTCATCGACACAGATCCAACCGATGGCCCTGGTTTCGGCGATGCCGGCCACTGGTGGGATGTCGCTGTGCCGGAAGTGAGCACCACCGACAAGCTGAAACAGACCTATGCGCGCTATCTGACAAGTGTCGCCAAGCAGAACACCGTGAATTGAGGACAGGACCATGATCCGCTTCGGCACCAATCCCATCGCCTGGGCCAATGACGACGACCAGACCCTTGGCGCCAACATTCCGACCGAGCAAATCCTGCGTGAAGCCGGCGAGATCGGTTTTGACGGTATCGAAAACGGCCATCGCTGGCCGAACGATCCGCAGGCGCTGAAAGAACTGCTCGGCGGCCACGGTCTGGCTTTCGTTTCCGGCTGGTATTCGCTGAACCTGCTGACGCAGTCGGTGGAGGAGGAAAAGAAGGCCATCCAGCCGCATCTCGACAAGCTGAAGCACAATGGCTGCACGGTTTGCATCGCCTGCGAAACGTCGAACAGCGTGCAGGGGCTGCAGGTGCCGCTTTCGCAAAGCCCGGTTCTTTCCGAGGCGCAGATGAAGGCTTTTGGCGCCAAGGTCGAAGAGCTTGCCGCCTTCACCGCCAGCCAGGGCATAGCGCTCGTCTACCATCACCATATGGGGACAGTGGTCGAGACCCCGGAAGAAATCGATGCCTTCATGGCTGTGACGGGACCTGCCACACGTTTGCTGTTCGATGCCGGTCACTGCTTCTTCGGCGGCAATGGTCGCGATCCCGAAACCGTGCTTGCTCGCCATGTCGATCGCGTCAGCCATTTTCATGCCAAGAACGTGCGCCCCGCCGTCATGCGCCAAGTGCGCGATGAGGGCCTGTCGTTCATGGACGGCGTGCGTGCCGGCGTGTTCACCGTGCCGGGTGACGAGGAAGGTGGCGTCGAATTCGAGCCGCTTCTGAAGATCCTCAAGAGTGCCGGGTATCACGGCTGGATCGTCATCGAGGCCGAACAGGACCCGGATGTCCGCAATCCGTTTGATTATCAGTCGCTTGGCCTGAAGACGTTGAAAGCCGCTGCCGCCAAAGTCGGACTTGTCTGAACAATCGGGTCTGAGAAAACAGCAGGAGTTTCGAGATGCCCAATCTTCTCCACCGCCCATTCGGCAAACACGGCAAGGTGCACGAGATCACGCCTGCATCGGCAGGTTGGCGGTATGTCGGTTTTTCGCTTTACCGGCTGCGGGCCGGTGAAGCCGTGACCGAAGAGACCGGTGACCGTGAGGTCATTCTGGTTATGGTCGAAGGAAAGGCGGCGCTGGAAGGTGCGGGCAAGGATTGGGGCGTGCTTGGCGAGCGCATGAGCGTGTTCGAAAAATCGCCGCCGCATTGCCTCTATCTGCCGAACGGCAGCACATGGAAGGCCGTTGCTGAGACCGATTGTGTCATCGCCGTCTGCTCCGCCCCCGGCATAGGCGGTCACGAGGCGCGGCGGATCGGCCCGGCCGGTATAACGCTCACCCAGCGCGGCGAGGGCACGAACACCCGCTACATCAACAATATCGCCATGGAAAACGAGGATTATTGCGACAGTCTTCTGGTAACGGAGGTGTTCACGCCGGCCGGCCATTGGTCGAGCTATCCGAGCCACCGCCACGACGAAGACGATTTTCCGCGCATCACCTATCTCGAAGAGACCTATTACCATCGCCTCAACCCGGCTGACGGTTTTGGTATCCAGCGCGTCTACACCGACGACCTGCAACTGGACGAGACCATGGCCGTGCATGACGGCGATGTCGTCTGCGTGCCGCGCGGGCATCACCCCTGCGGCGCACCGCACGGTTTCGAGATGTATTATTTGAACGTCATGGCCGGTCCCCTGCGCAAATGGCGTTTTGTCGCCGCGCCGCCGGTCGAGCACCTGACGCGCTGACCCTCACACAAGCGGATAAAACAATGGATCAACCTTTTACGCTGGCCGCCTGCGCGGAAATGCTCTGGCGCGACAAGCCGATCGAATGGCGCTGCTCGGCACTCAAGGAAATGGGTTTCGAGGTCGGCTTATGGAACTGGCCGGAGCATGATCTCGCTGCGCTCGAAAAGTCCGGCGCGACCTTTTCCATCATGAATGGCTATCTGACAGGTCGTCTGGCCGATGATGAAGGGGCCGACGAATTGCTGCGTTCGGCCCGGGAGACGGCGCAGGTCGGTAAACGGCTCGGTGTCGCCCGGCTTAATCTGCATGGTACAGGCCTTGGTGAGGGCGGTTTGCCTGTTCGTCCCAGTGAAGTGACGACCGGACGCATGTGGCTGAAAGCGCGTGACACGCTGGCGCGTATCGCCGATATGGCGGAAGAGGAAGGCGTCGTCTTCACGCTTGAAAACCTCAATCTGCCGGTCGATCATCCCGGCACGCCGTTCGGCCGTGCGGAAGATACGCTTGCCTTGGTCGAAAGCGTCAATCATCCGCGCCTGCTGCTCAATCTCGACCTTTATCATGTGCAGATCGGCGAGGGGAATTTGATCGAAACCTGCAGGGCTTGCCTGCCTTTCATCGGCGAGGTGCAGGTAGCGGATGTTCCGGGACGGTGCGAGCCGGGCACCGGCGAGATAAACTACCCGTCGATTGCCAGATCGCTGGTCGATATGGGGTATCGCGGGCCGGTGGGGCTCGAGGCTTTTGCGAAGGCCGATCCCGTCGTCGCATTGGAAGCGTTTCGCGCCGCCTTTACGATGAGAAACTGACCAATTGCGTCTCGCTGAGGATTGGCGCGCGGAGCGGGTCGCGTCAGTCTTTCAGCGTGTCGAATGTGGCCCGCGCGGCATCGACCGCTTCATGATTTTCGACCGCCCAGATCCACACGTTGCAGAATGCTGCACCAAGCGTCAGCCCGAGAGGCGAAAGGCTATATTCGACCTTCGGCGGTACGCAGGCGTAGATCTTGCGCACGACAAGGCCGTCCCGCTCCATCCGCCGCAGGGTTTGCGTCAGCATCTTCTGGCTGATGCCGGTGACATGGCGGGCGATATCCGAAAAGCGCAACGTGCCTTCATCCCAAAGCGTGTCGAGAATGACGACGGTCCACTTGTCGGCAAAGCCGGAGATCATTTCCCGCACCAGCCCTTCGATCTTCGGATCGACATTCTGCGGATAATCGCGTGCCTTATACGATTGCGCGCGTTGCAGATCGTTGGCGGTGTAGGTCGAAGGCTGCGGTTTGGTCATCGGTTCTGGCCCATAAGTTTATATCGGAAACTTACTCTACAAAAGAGAGTTAGGCAACGCTCTGCGGCTATTCAGACCTTGACCGTCCGTTCTCGTGGGCCGTTTCAACGTGTTCATATCCAGCCGAGCGCCTTGGCGGCCCGGATCGCTTCGGCCCGCCTCGAGCAGCCGAGTTTCCGAAACAGATTGCCGACGTGGAATTTCACCGTCACCTCTGAAATGCTGAGCGTGTGGGCGATCTTCTTGTTGGGCATGCCGGCGGCAACCAGTTGCAGCATCTGTGCCTCGCGCTGCGACAGGCCGCCGTGAAGGGCGCGGGCATGCGGCGAGTTGACCGATGAGGCAAAGATCGACAGCGCCATGCGCACATCGGAGGATGTCTCGATGAAGGCGCGGATGCGCTGGTCGTTCAGGAGCGGCGACAGAAATAGCCGTTCTTCGGAGAGCACGCCGTTGCAGCCCAGCCGCGTCGCGGTCTCCAGCGCGGAAAGAAGCTGCGCGCGAGCTGCGGCATTGTCGCGCCGCTGGTGCGAGACGTAGCTCTGCCAAAGCTGAAGGGCCACCTTCTCACGGTTGGTCACTTTTGGATTGGCGATCAGCGCATCGATCTGGCGGGGCAGGTAGGCGCGGGGCGTGGCGATGTGCACGGCGTCGCGCAGCCATGCCATCGCATAGGCAATCTCGTCGCGCCGGGAGAGGCGGGTCAGTTCGTCGGTGGCGCTGTCCACCCAGTTGCGGCCGATCGGCATGCGCACGGCGGTCAGGGTGGCTGCCGCATCGGTCCAGCGATTGGCGTTCTGATAAGCGATGGCGGTGCGGATCTCCATCATCGCATGAAACTGCAGGCCCTCGGACAGATGGATCCACAGACCATCGAGGAAACCGGGACGGATGGTCATGGCGAAATGATCGCCCAGAACCTGCGAAGCATAATGCAGGGCAAACTGCATCAGGCTCGGCCAGATTTCGGCGGCGGCAAAGGCCTCGAAATCACTCTGCACGAATTCCAGAAGCTCGCGCGGCCGACCGGATTCGTAGGAAAGGCAGGCTTCCGCCAGCCGCAGCATACGAAACTCCTGCACGGCTTCGTGTGGCACGGCCTCCAGCCGGTCACGTGCGTCTTTCGCCGCGCGGCGGGCCAAAAGGGCATCGCCACTCATCAGCCGCAGCACGATCTGGTGCAGGTGGATGAAAAATTCCAAGAGCGGCTGGCCGCCAGGTTTGCGCAGGTAAACGAGCGCGCGGGCAGCGGCGGCTTCCGCTTCTCGAAAATTGCGCCGCCGCACCTCGAATTCCAGGATGGCGTTATAATAACCCGACCATTTTCCGTAATCGCCAAGCGGATAGTCCGCCATGAATTCGCCCAGCCGGGTGATCATCGCATCTGATGGCGTCAGATCCTCGCAGATCATCAGGTTGAGGCGAAAGGTGCGTGCCGCAAACGAAAAACGCGAATTCCGGTTCAGGACTTTCAGCGGATCGAGGTAATCGTGGCCCAGATGCCGCGAGACCAGATGCCGGACGCGGGAAAGCTCGCCTTGCTTGAGAAGGCTGCGTGCCACTGCGAACAGAACCGTTTCGTTGGTGGCCATGATGGGCTGGGAGAAGCGCATGATGATGGTCTGAAACGCTTCCACGCTGCTGCGATAGATCAGCTCGCGGCCATGGGCGCGTTCGAGGATTTGTGCCGCATGCTCTTCATGACCGTGATCGAGAAGCAGGTCCATCGCGGCCAGCGGTCGTTCGGCCCGTTCCAGTGCCGAGGCGATGTCGATGACGGCGCCGCCCGTTACCAGTGTATGAAAACGCTCCTGAACGGCGATGCGCAGAAGGCGCAGCAGCTCGGTGTTTCGTTCCGGGGTTTCCGTCAAGGCCGGCGGAAGGGCTGCTTTCCAGTCTCCGACGGCATCCGCGGATGGGGCTTCCAGCCAGATCGAAAGGTCGGCCGTCTGCGTCGGTGAAAGCGAGGTCAGAAACGTTTCCCGCAGATATTCGGTACAGGCGTCGTCGTCAGGGTTTTGGCAGAGAGGAAGGAAGGCTGGCCAGCCCGCATATCCTTCAGCCAGGAGCTGGCGTGGTGATGCGGGCAGGGGAGCGAGTTCCCGCGCCGTAAACGTCAGGTCCTCCGCCGAAAACGTCACGGCCCCGTCATGCATGATGCGGCGCGCCAGTCCGCTGATCCGCTGTTCGGGGCGGCAGGCGATGATGATGCGACGCGCATGATCCAACACCTGCGCCGGCAGCCGGGCTGAGCGAGCCGCAACCGGCACATCCCAGATCAGGATGCCCTCTTGTACGTCGTCCACGCGCGGCTGGTGAGCGCAGGATACCTGCAGGCCAAGTTGTTCAGCCACCATGCGCAAAGCCACGGATTTCCCGGCGCCGGCCGGTGCACGCAGGAAGGTGATCGCTGCGGTTTTGCGGGCGATATCACGGACAATCTGCGGGCGTGGCAATAAATCAGGCATCTGCATGCGATACCGCGAAACGGGTTCATAACCTATACCACGACGTCAAAAAACTATACTTTTGAGCTGTTGCTGATACGGCCGTGCTGCGAAATGCTAAACCTCGATCCGGACATGCTGCGTCCGAAAGCCATGACGGCTTTCAAATGCTGGATGTCAGACTTGAAGAGTTGCAGCGTCCCTTGTGCGTCAAGTCTGGCGCACGGCGCTGCAATGATGCACGAGGACCAATCCGCCGATGCAGCAACATCCATTGATCGCCATTCTCACCAGACTGGGCACGTTCGTGCTGGTGATGATTGCTCTTTCGATCATGATCTTTGTGCTGGCGCGCGTCGTGCCCGGCGATCCCGCCCGCATGGCGCTTGGCCCGGCCGCGACGGTCGAACAGGTCGAGGCGCTGCGGCTGCAGATGGGCCTCGATCAGCCGCTGGTGTTCCAGTATGTCGATTATATCGGCAAGGCGCTGCGCGGCGATCTTGGCATGTCGCTCGTGTCGCAACGGCCTGTCACGACCGATCTTGGCCAGACTGTTCCGGCAACGCTTGAACTGGTTCTGGTGTCGGTGATCTTCATGTTCATCGTGGCGATCCCGCTCGGCGTCATCATGGCGCATTACCGTGATCGTGCCGTCGATCACATCGGTCGCCTGTTGTCGCTGACCGGCGTCACCATCCCGAGCTTTCTGTTCGCCATCACGCTCCAGCTCATTGCGGCCCGCTTCCTCTCCGGCTGGCCGATCATCGGCAGGCTCGATCATAACCTCGGCTGGACCGGCGGCCCGACCGGGTTGCTGATCCTCGATGGTCTGTTGACGGGGCGCCCGGACGTGTCGCTGAATGCGCTTCAGCATCTGGCCTTGCCTGCCTTTGCGCTGTCCATGGCCGGCATCGGCCAGATTACCCGCATCACCCGTTCCGCCATGATCGAAAACCAGCGCAAGGATCATGTGCTGACGCTGAAAAGCTTTGGGGTGCCCGAGCGCGTGATCATCTTCAAATATCTTCTAAAGCTGTCGTCGATCGCACCGCTCACCATCATGGGGCTGGAATTCGCCTCGCTGATCGGCAACGCCTTCGTCATCGAGATGGTGTTCGCCTGGGGTGGTTTTGCCTCCTACGGCCTCCAGTCGATCCTGCAGAAGGATCTCAACGCCGTCACCGCCGTGGTTCTGGTTGCCGGCCTGTTCTTCATCGTCGCGAACCTGATCGTTGATGTTCTCATCACGATGATCGACCCGCGCCTTCGCCGTAAGGAGGCCCGCTGATGGCCGATATCAAGATGCTCGATGCCAGCGATCGCGGTTTGAGCGCCGGTTACATGATGTGGTACCGGTTCAGTCGCAATCCGGCCGCCGTGATCGGCGCGCTGATCATCTTTTCGGTGATCTTTCTCGCCATCTTCGCGCCGCTTTTGACGCCTTATCCGAAACATGTCGGTGCGGTCGTGGATTTCCGCGCTCGCCATCTGCCGCCGGATGCCGCCCATTGGTTCGGCACCGACAAGGCCGGCCGCGACATCTTTTCGCGTACGATCTTCGGTCTGCGCATCTCGCTTCTTCTGGTGGTCGGCGTGCTTGGCATCTCGGTGCCGGTGGGTGCGGTTCTGGGCCTGATGGCCGGTTATTTCGGCGGCTGGACGGAAAAGGTCATCAGTGGCCTGACCAACGTCATGCTCGCCATGCCGCCGCTCGTCATGGCGCTTGCCGTCTCCAACCTGCTGGAGCCGACGCTGACGAATGCGATGATTGCCATCACCCTTCTGTGGTGGACCTGGCATGCACGCCTCATCTATGCAGTCTCCAAGCAGATCGCCTCGGAAGATTATATCGAGGCGGCCCGTCTTGCCGGTGCCGGCCCGATGCACATCCTCTTCCGCGAAATCCTGCCCAATTGCGTGCCGGTGATTTCGGTGAAGACCACGCTCGATGCGGCTTTCGTCATCCTGTTCGGCGCAACGCTCAGCTTCCTCGGTTTCGGCGTCAAGCCGCCGACGCCGGACCTCGGCTCGATGGTTGCCGATGGCCGCCAGTTCATGCCGGATTTCTGGTGGGAAGTGCTGTGCCCCGGTGCCGCCGTCTTCTACGTGACCCTCGGTTTCAACCTGCTGGGCGATGGCCTGCGCGACATGTTCGATGTGGAGAACTGAGCGATGAGCCAACCGCTTCTGAATGTCGAGAACCTCACGGTCTCGTTCACCACCTACGGCCGCACGCGCCAGGTTCTCAACAATGTCTCGTTCAGCGTGTCTGCTGGCGAACGCGTGGCTCTGATCGGCGAAACCGGCTCCGGCAAATCGGTGACGGCCAAGGCGATCATCGGCACGCTGCCGAAAAATGCCTCCGTCCAGTCCGGTGCCATCTCCTTCGGTGGCCGCAACGTCTTCGAAATGCCGCGCGGCGAGCGCGAGAGCATGAAGGGCAGCGCCTTTTCGCTGATCATGCAGGACCCGCTGTCCTCGTTCAATCCGGTCTTCAAGATCGGCACCCATCTCGATGACGTCATGCGGTTCGCCGACAAGCGCGCCGGCAAGTCGTCGTCTCGCTCGGAGCGCCGCACCCGCATCGCCGCCGTGCTGCGCCGGGTGCAGCTGGCCGATACCGACCGCGTCATGAACGCCTATCCGTCGGAACTGTCGGGCGGCATGCGCCAGCGCGTGCTGATCGGGCTGGCGCTTCTGCACCAGCCAAAACTTCTGATCGCCGATGAGCCTGGCACCGCGCTGGACGTCACGACACAGGACGAGATCCTCAACCTCATCAACCAACTGGTTGTCGAGGAGAACATGGCGCTGCTGATGATCACCCACAATCTCGGTGTCGTGCGCAAGGTCGCCGACCGGGTCGTGGTCATGCATCATGGCGATATCGTCGAGACCGGCCCCTGTGCGGAAATCCTGTCGGCGCCGAAACAGCCCTATACGATCTCGCTGCTCGATGCGGTGCCGCCGCTTTATGGTTCGCGTGTCATCGACCAGAAGGGCAGTGAACGCCCGCCAATCGTCACCGTCGATGGCCTCAACAAGATTTATGGTCGCCGTCCCGGCTACCACGCGGTGCGCGACGTCAATCTGACGCTGCGCGAAGGCGAGGTTTTGGGGCTTGCCGGTGAAAGTGGTTCGGGCAAGACCACGGTCGCCCGTATCATCATGGATCTCATCGACCCGACCACGGGAAGCGTGTCTATCGATGCGCCGGCGTCGGCCAAGGGCAAACGCCTGACGCAGATCGTCTACCAGAACCCCGGCACCTCGTTGAACCCGAAACGCACGGTCAAACAGACGCTCAGCCTGCCGCTGAAATCGATTGGTCTCGACGGCGCCGCCCGCGAGGCGCGCATGAACGAGCTGATGGGCCTCGTGCGGCTGCCGCAATCCTATCTCGGCAAATATCCGCACGAGCTTTCCGGCGGCCAGAAGCAGCGTGTGGCGATTGCCCGTGCGCTTGCGGCGGAACCAAAGATCCTGATCCTCGATGAACCGACCGCGGCACTCGATGTATCGGTGCAGAAGACGGTGATCGAGCTGCTTCTGCAGCTGCGCGAGGAGCTTGGTCTCACCTATCTGATGATCTCCCACGATCTGTCGCTGATGCGCAATTTCTGCTCGCGCATCGCCATCATGCTGCGCGGCGAAATCATCGAGGAGGGGGCCACCCCGGACGTTTTTGCCGAACCGAAACATCCCTATACCCGCGCGCTGATCGCGGCGATCCCGGTCGTCAGCGATGAGGAGGAGCGCCTGAAACCTGTCGTGACGGAGGAAGAGCGCACGCGCTTCCTCGTCAAGACAACCGATTGAGAGGAGCCTGACGTGTATCGCGTTGGAATTGACGTTGGCGGCACCAATACGGATGCTGTCGTTCTGCAAGGCAAGACGGTTCTGGCCGGCGTAAAGGCTTCGACCACCGAGGATGTGACCTCGGGCGTGATCGAGGCGCTGGAAAAGGTCATCGAAGCCTCCGGCATCGACCGGCAGCGCATCGGCGCCGTGATGATCGGCACCACGCATTTCACCAATGCGGTGATCGAGCGCCGGCATATGGAAGAGGTCGCGGCGATCCGTCTTGGCCTGCCGTCCGGTGCCGGTCTGCCGCCGATGGTCGATTGGCCGGATGACGTGCGCGAGATCGTCGGCAACCACGGTTATCAGGTGCGCGGCGGTTACGAATTCGACGGGCGTGAAATCTCGCCGCTCGATGAAGACGAGATCGTGCGTATCGCCGGCGATATCCGCGCCAAGGGTCTGAAGGCTGCGGCCGTCACCTGCGTGTTCAGCGGCATCAACGATGCGATGGAACAACGCACCAAGGAAATCCTGCAACAGCATTGCCCCGGCCTGCCGGTGGTGATGTCGAAGGATATCGGTCGTCATGGTCTGCTTGCGCGCGAAAGTGCTGCAATCATGAATGCCAGCCTGCTGTCGCTGGCCGACCGCACGGTCGCCGCTTTCGGCAAGGCGCTGGAAACGGCCGGCATCACTGCGCCGTTCTACATCACCCAGAACGACGGAACGCTGATGGCAGCCGATGTCGTGCGTGGTTTCCCGGTTCTCACCTTCGCTTCCGGCCCGACCAATTCCATGCGGGGTGCTGCCTTCCTCACCGGCATCAAGGATGCCGTCGTGGTCGATGTCGGCGGCACCACGTCCGACGTTGGTTCGCTGTCGCACGGTTTTCCGCGCCAGGCATCCACGACTGTCGATATCGGCGGCGTGCGCACCAATTTCCGCATGCCGGACGTGTTTTCGATCGGCCTCGGCGGCGGTTCGCTGGTGGTCGAAACCGATAAGGGCGTGACCATCGGCCCGAAATCAGTGGGCTACCGTGTCCGTCAGGATGCGATCTGCTTCGGCGGCAAGACCCTGACGGCAACGGATATCGCCGTTGCTTCCGGCAAGGCGGATATGGGCGATGCCGGTTTGCTGGCCGGTCTCGATCCGTCGCTGGTGGAAGCGGCCGCGAAAAAGATCGATGCCATGCTGGAAGCCTGTGTCGAGCGCAGCCGCATTTCCTCGACGCCGGTTCCGGTCATCGCCGTTGGCGGCGGATCCATCCTGATGCCGGACAAGATCGGTGATCTCGATGTCATCCGCCCGGACAATTTTGCTGTCGCCAATGCGGTCGGTGCTGCAATCGCCCAGATCAGCGGTGAAACCGATCGCGTCTTTTCGCTGATCGATGGCCGCACCCGCGAAAGCGCGCTGGCTGAAGCCGAAGCCGAAGCGCGCGAAAAGGCGATTGCCGCGGGAGCGCTCGCCGAAACACTCGAAGTCATCGAACGCGAGGACACGCCGCTGGCCTATCTGCCCGGCAATGCCACCCGCATTCACGTCAAGGTCGTTGGAGAAATGGGAGGCCATGGTGGCTGAACCGCGCAAGCTGAAATACGACGAAGCCGATCTGCGTACGCTCACCGTCGAGGATTTGGATGCGCTGGAAATCGGGGCCGGCATTCTGGGCACCGGCGGCGGCGGCAATCCCTATCAGGGCAAGCTTCTGGCACTGGAAGCCATGAAGGCCGGTTACGAACTAAAGATTCTCGCCACCGACCGGATCGAGCCGGATGCGCTGTGCATGTCGATCGGCGGCATCGGTGCCCCCGTCGTCGGCACCGAGCGTCTGCGTGAGGGCCGCGAGGGCCTGCGTTGCCTGCGCGCCATGGAAGACCTGATCCGTCAGCCGATCGATGCCATCGTCTGCGAGGAAATCGGTGGTGCAAACGCCATTAACCCGCTGGTGACGGCGGCGCTCGGCGGTCTGCCGATCCTTGATTGCGACGGCATGGGCCGCGCCTTCCCGGAAATGCAGATGACCACCTTCTCCATCTACGGTCACAGCTCGACGCCATCGGTGATGTGCGACCTGCACGGCAATGCCGTCATCTTCAGCCACGCGGTTTCCGAAGTCTGGCATGAACGCATGGCGCGCGCCTGCGTGGTGGCGCAGGGCGGCGGCGCGATGCTGGCAACGGCACCGATGCAGGCGCATTTCGTGCACCGTTACGGCATTCCGAAAAGCTACACCAAGGCGATTGCGCTCGGTCAGGCCGTCATCGACGCTCGCAAGGCGCAGGAAGATCCGATTGCCGCAGTCTGCAATCTTGAAGGCGGACGTCGCATCTTCAACGGCAAGATCACCGATCTGAAACGCCATCTGCGCGGCGGCTTTGCGGTCGGCGAAATGGAACTGGCGGGCTTTGACGATTGCACCGGCCAGACCGCCGGCGTCGCCATCCAGAACGAGTTCCTGATTTTCCGCCGTAACGGCAAGGTCGAGGTCACTGTACCGGACCTGATCGTGCTGCTGGATGTCGATACCGGTTACCCGATCACCACCGAAATGCTGCGTTACGGCCAGCGTGTCGCGGTGCTGGCCATCCCCTGCCACGATCTGCTGCGCAGCGCCCAGGCACTCGACGTCGTCGGCCCGAAGGCCTTTGGCTACCCCGAGCTTACCTTTTCTCCGCTGCCATCGATCGCAAGTCAGGCAGCCTAATCATAAGCGGGTGTTCCGCATCTAAGAGAGGAACTAGCATGAAAACCACGTCGAAAATGTCTCGCCTTGCCGCGCTTGCGCTTGGCACCGCGCTTACGCTTACGATGCATTCCGCATCGGCCTCGGCTGCCGACGAAAAAGTGTCGATGGCCGTCAACACGATGCAGATCTTCTCGTCGCTCGATCCGGCCAAGGTGACCGATTACACCGGCTACATGGCGATCGTGAACATGTATGATGGCCTCACCACCGTCAGCCCGTCGGGCGAGATCGTGCCGCATCTGGCAAAATCCTGGGAGATTTCGCCGGACGGCCTGACCTACACGTTCCATCTGCGCGATGATGCAAAGTTCCAGGACGGCACCGCCCTCAAGGCTTCCGATATCGCATGGTCGGTGAAGCGCCTGATCGGCATCAACAAGGGCCCGTCCAACCTCGTCGTCGGCCTGATCAAGCCGGAAAACATCACCACGCCGGACGATGCGACTGTGGTCTTCAAGCTCGAGCGTCAGTTCGCACCGTTCATGTCGGTCACGCCGATCTTCATGGCGCTGAACCAGAAGCTGATCGAAGCCAACACCAAGGCCGAAGACAAGTGGGGCGAGGCCTATGTCGGCGAACATTCCGCCGGTTCCGGTCCCTACAAGCTGATCAGCTACAACCGCTCTGCCGATATGGTCATCGCCCGCAATGCCGATTATTTCCTAGGCTGGACCAAGGGCAAGCCGATCGACGAAGTCCGTTTCGTGCAGACCAGCGACGATGCCACCGTCAAGGCTCTCGCAGAGAAGGGCGAACTTGGCCTGACCTCGCATGGTCTCGGCAACGACACCTATGAGGCAATCGGCAAGATGGATGGCTACAAGCTGATCCAGACCCGCACCGCCGGCGGCTTTGTCATCAAGCTCAACACCAAGGTTTACCCGACCGACGACGTGCATGTGCGCCGCGCCATCGCTTACGCCACCGACTACAAAACCATTCAGGAAGTCATCTATCCCGGCTTCGACATGAAGGGCCCGCTGTCGGACGCTTTCAAGGACGCGCACAACGATGGCATCGAGCCGGGCGTCTTCGATCTTGAAAAGGCCAAGGAAGAACTGGCCAAGTCGAAATATGCCGGCCAGAAGATCACGCTGGTCAATAGCTACGTCGCTTCGCTTGCCTTCGAGGCGGAAGTGGCACTGCTGCTGCAGGCCAATCTCGAACAGATCGGCATCACGCTCGACATCAAGCCGGAGCCGTGGAACCGCATCGTCGAGCTGTCCGCCAAGCCGGAAACCACGCCAGCCTCGACGCAGGTCAACGTTTCGCCGAGCTACCCTTCGCCGGACGCGATGTTCTACAACCAGTATCACTCCAAGGCATCCGGCACCTGGTGGGCAATGGAATGGCTGCAGAACCCGGAAATCGACGCGCTGATCGACAAGGCGCGCGGCGAAACCGATGTGGCTGCCCAGAACGCCACCTACAAGGAACTGCAGACCAAGATCGCCGATCTGCAGCCGGATGTCTGGGCCGTGGCACCGAACCGTCGTTACGGCGCCAACAAGTGCCTGCAGGGTTATGCCTTCATTCCGATGCAGAGCTGGGACCTGAATTTTTCGAACTTCTATTGGGACTGCAAGGCCAACTAAAGCCTTCGTGATCTCTCACGAAATCCGGTCCGCACAGATGCTTGTCTATGTGCGGGCCGGGCTCTGCCATCGACTGTTTGGGTGACACATGCTTCAGGAATTCCCCGAGGAAAATATCGAACCGCTCGCCACGGGCGCCTGGATTCTGGGCACCGGCGGCGGTGGCAATCCCTATATCTCCACACTCAACCTGCGCCGCCTTTATGCGGAAGGCCGCCGTGTGCAGATCATCGATCCGATGGATCTCGCCGATGACGACATGGTCGCCGTGGTCTCCAAGATGGGCGCACCGCTGGTCGGTCAGGAACGTCTCAGCGATCCCGTCCATCTCGCCCGCGCTGTCGAGGTGATGGAGGATTATCTGGGAAAACCGTTCCGCGCCATCATGAGCGTCGAAATCGGCGGCTCAAACGCGCTCTCCTCCTTCCTCGCCGGTGCGATGCTCGACCGCCCTGTCGTCAATGCCGATGCGATGGGCCGCGCCTATCCCGAAGCGCAGATGACTTCGTTCGCCATCGGCAACCTGCCGATGTTCCCGCTGTCGCTGGTCGATATCCGCGACAATGAAGTGATCGTCACCCGCGCCGCCTCGTGGAAGTGGATGGAGCGTATATCCCGAAAGGTCTGCACGGAAGTCGGCTCGACCGCCGCCACCTGCAAGGCACCTCGCTCCGGCCGCGAGGTCAAGGATTGGGGTATTCATTACACCGTCACCAAGGCAACCGAACTCGGCCGTGCCGTCATCGAGGCGCGCGCGCGTCACGACGATCCGGTCAAGGCGGTGCTCGACCATGAAGGCGGCAAGCAGCTGTTTCGCGGCAAGATCGTCGATGTGGTGCGCGAAACCACCGGCGGCTTCCTGCGCGGCAAGACGGTCATCGAGGGCATCGATGCCGACAAGGGCTCGCGCATGGAACTGGCCTTCCAGAACGAATGGGCCGTGGCCTTCCGCGATAGCCAGCCCGTTGCCATGACACCGGACCTGCTCTGCCTGCTCGACACGGTTTCGGGCGGAGCCATAGGCACCGAATCCGTGCGTTACGGCCAGCGTGTCACTGTCGTGGCACTTCCGGCACCTGAGCTTTTGACCACGCCTGCAGGCATCGCCGCCGTCGGCCCACGCGCCTTCGGTTATGACATCGAATTCACATCGGTATTCCCATGAAACGCATCGGTATTGACGTTGGCGGCACCAATACGGATGCCGTGCTGATCGACGGCGACACGATCCTCTCCTCGATCAAGGTTCCGACCACGCAGGACGTCATGTCCGGCGTCAAGGCAGCACTCGCGCATGTGTCCGGCTCGATCGCTGTAAGTGGTCGTCCGCTCGACGCCGTGATGATCGGCACCACCCATTTCACCAATGCGGTCGTCGAACGCGCTCGGCTGGAACGTGTCGCGGCCATCCGCATCGCGCTGCCGAGCGGCTCTTCCCTGCCGCCGATGTGCGACTGGCCGGAAGATCTGCGCACTGCTGTCGATCCCTTGATCTTCATGGTGCATGGCGGCCATGAATATGACGGCAGCCCGATCGTGCCGATGATCCCGGACGAGATCCGCGAAGCGGCGATGAAGATCCGCGACGCCGGCATTACCTCGATCGCGATTTCGGCAACATTCTCGCCACTCACCACCGAATGCGAAGTGACAGCTGCCGAGATCGTCCGCTCGATCATTCCGGAAGCCCGCATCACGCTATCGCACACGCTGGGCCGCATCGGTCTGCTGGAACGTGAGAACGTGGCGCTGCTGAATGCCGCGCTGCAATCGCTCGGCAAGACCACCGTTCAGGCGTTTTCCGACGCATTGCGTGAAGCCTCGATTGCTGCCCCGTTCTTCCTCACTCAGAACGATGGAACTGTGGCCTTGGCGGATGTGGCGGCAGCCAATCCGGTTCACAGCTTTGCCTCCGGCCCGACCAATTCCATGCGCGGCGCGGCTTTCCTCACCGGCCTCACCGATGCGATGGTCGTCGATGTCGGCGGCACCACGTCGGATATCGGTTGCCTTGTCGGCGGTTTTCCGCGTGAGGCGAACAATATCGTGCATGTCGGCGGAGTGCGCACGCTGTTCCGCATGCCGGACCTGCTGCCGGTAGCACTTGGCGGCGGCACGATCATCGATCCGGAAACCGGCAAGATCGGCCCGCGTTCAGTCGGTTACCGCATCCTTTCGGAAGCCCTCGTGTTCGGTGGCAATACGCTGACGACATCTGACGTGGCTGTTGCCGCAGGTCTGATCGAGATGGGAGACAAGGACCGCGTGAAGGGTCTCGATCCGGCCTTCGTCAAGGCCAGCCTCGAGCGCATCCGCGACATGGTCACCGACAGCTTTGACCAGATGAAGACCTCGGCCGAAGATGTACCGCTGATCGCGGTCGGCGGCGGAGCCTTCCTTATCCCGGAAAAGGTTTTGGGCGCTTCCGAAGTGCTGCGTGTCGAAAACGCCGGTGTCGCCAATGCACTGGGTGCGGCGATGGCGCAGGTCTCGGGCGAAGTGGATCAAGTTTTCTCCGGCATCAGCCGCGACGAGGCTCTGGCCACAGCGGAAGCCGAAGCGCAGGCCGCAGCCGTCGCCTCCGGCGCCAGCCGCGAAAGCCTGAAGACGCTGGAGGTCGAGGATATCCCGATCGCCTATCTGCCGGGCGGCGCGCGTCGCGTGCGCGTGCGTGTCATCGGTGATATCGAACTTAGCTGAAATCTGACTGCTACACCCCGCATTAAAATGCGGGGTGTTTTTCAATGCGGGCCGGAAATGCAGGTAGAGATATGAAGGACAGAGCCATGACAAAAATTGCACTTGCGATACACGGTGGCTGCGGCGTGATGGCCAAAGATGACCTCAGCGAGGTGGAATGGGCAGCGGCGCGTGTCGATCTTCATCGGTCGCTGCAAGCCGGTTGGGCCATCCTGAAAGCCGGCGGCTTGGCGCTCGATGCGGTGCAGGCGGCGGTCGTGGTCATGGAAGACAGCCCGCATTTCAACGCCGGTCATGGCGCGGCACTCAACACCGATGGCGAACACGAACTCGATGCCTCGATCATGGATGGCAGCACGCTCGAAACCGGTGCGGTGACATTGACGCGACACATCCGCAATCCGGTCAAGGCCGCACGCCGTGTCATGGAGAAGGGGGATGCCGTTCTGCTTGGAGGTCCTGCTGCCGATGATTTCGCCAGGGTCGAAGGGCTGGATATCGTCGACCAGAACTATTTCACCACCGAAAAGCGGGTGCAGGCGCTGGCGGCCATGAAAGCGCATGCTGCAGCCGGCACGGCGGCCAAGGCCAGCGAATCCGAAAAACACGGCACAGTCGGTGCCGTTGCGCTGGATGCGTCCGGGCACCTTGCGGCGGCGACATCGACCGGTGGTTACAACAACAAGCCGGTCGGCCGCATCGGCGATACGCCGATTGCGGGGGCGGGGACCTATGCCCGTGATGGCGTCTGCGCCGTATCGGGCACCGGCAAGGGCGAATATTTCATCCGTTATGCAGTCGGCCATGAAGTGGCGAGCCGCGTTCGCTATCTCGGCGAAAACGTCGATCAGGCGGCCACCCAGGTCATCATGGGAGAGCTTAAGCCGCATGCGATCGGTGCGGGCCTTGTCGCGATCGGCGCCGATGGCTCCGTTGCGGCGCCCTATAACACCGCAGGCATGTTCCGCGGCTGGGTGACGCCTGACGGTGATTTTTTCGTCGCAACGCATGACGAGGTTTACGCGCTTTGAACTGTGCCCAGCTGTGTCTCTGCCGCGAGTGACGAGATGATGGTCGATAACATGGCTGCTATGTAGGCCAGGTTTTTCAAAAGGACGCGTTCTTCAGGGCCCATAAGTCCGCAAATACCGCCGGGGCGTGTCCTTGCGCCCCGGCTTCCCGCATTCTGATACGTTGTTTTGTTTGATCAATTGCGGGTCTTGAAAAAAAATTGGCCGCGAAACCCTTGTGGCTCAGGGGATGCGCATTTTTCCGCTTCGAAACATGACATTTTTGCGAAGTTGGTGTTGACTTGAGGAAGTGGTGGGGACTATAACCCGGTCACTGACGAGGGCGGCGGCGCTGCTAGCGACGATGTCCTTCGTTCTAAAGAAACCTACATAAGATTGGCGAATGCTGGT
>NZ_SLYW01000004.1 GCF_004343585.1 Neorhizobium sp. JUb45
CTTCGGTTTGTGCTCGTCGCGGGGTGGAGCAGCCCGGTAGCTCGTCAGGCTCATAACCTGAAGGCCGCAGGTTCAAATCCTGCCCCCGCAACCAAAATCAATCTCCCAAAAAACAAATAGCCAGAATACAAACGCACCACAGCAACGGGGTGCGGTCAAAACAAGTGTCTCCAAACAACCATAAAAGCCCCGTAAGGGGCTTTTTGTCGTTCTGGGAAACAACTCTTTCAGCGGTTGATCGAACGCCCCGTCGACAAAGCCTGGGGCGTGTAGGAAAAATCGGTCTCGAATGGATAGGTAGGCCGGTTTCGAAGGTCATTGGAAAGTCGCTCCACGAACTGATCCACAACACCGGGAGACAGCGCCATCAGATTGGGATTGGCGATTGGAGCCAGTTCGGGGGAAAGGTATCCCGACTTCACCACGATGATTTTGGCGCCGTGCGGATCGAGTCCCAGACGCACGAAATCCGCGAGATAATGGTACGGACGTCGCTTGGCGGAAAGCACAAGTTCGATGCCGCCAATCACGACCACGGCCTGCCTGTCAGCAGGATCTTGTGCCTCTGACAGGAATTTGACATTTGCGCCGACATGAATTGGCTTGCTGTTGATCGCGTCCAATGATGCGCCGACTGAAAGGTCGAGCACAGCACCAATACCGGCCGCGTAGCAGGCCTCTGTTGCGGCTCTGTCCGCAATGCCGGCAAAAATGACGCCCTGCGCATTGGCGGCAATCAGCGCAGCAAGAACCTCGGCCCGGTCGCCCACGCCGCCACCGGTCGGGTTATCACCGGATTCTGCCAGAACGACGGGAGCTGTACTGCTGGTGATTGCCTTATCGACACATTCCTGAATGGAACCGGTTTCGCAACCGAAGATGAATTGTTCGCGTACATCCCAGTAAGCCTGAGCCACACGTTTCGCCTCGCGTTCCAGAACGGCGCGGTCGGTCCCGGTCATGATCGCGCAGGCTTTTGCCCGCGGTTCGTCGGCCCAGACGTAACCGACCATCAGCGATGCATCCCATACCCCGGGCATGGCGTCGATCTCCGGCAGCATGGCGTAAAGGCTTTTTGCCGGTTCATCGACCGTGCTGGTGCGCTCGCCCGGCAGTACGACTGGAATTGGTGCCCACACGATGATCGGTTTTTCTCCGGTCTTCAGGCTGCGAACCAGCATTGATACCGAACGACGCATGGTTTCCTCGACGTCGATATGGGGCGCGGTGCGGTAGGTGGAATACATGTCGAGGGCGTCGAGAATACGCTGGCTGACATTGCCGTGCAGGTCGTAGCTCGCCGATAGGGTACAATCAGGTCCGACCAGTTCGCGTGCGGAGGAAATCCAGTCACCTTCGGCGTCCTCCATTCCCTCCACATACATGGCGCCATGCATGGCGAGATAAAGCCCGTCGAGCGGCAGAAGCGGCTTCAGGAGTTCCAGAAACTCGGCCTTGAAGGCTTCATATGTGACCCGCGCCACGGGGCCGCCGGCAATCGCGCGGGCGTGAATGGTCGGCAGGAATTCGGCGTCATAATCCTTGAGAAAGGCGAAATAGGGCGCTTTGCTCAGCTCTTCGCCGCGGGTGACGCGAAAATCCTTCTCCTCGTTGAGAACCGGGTTGTAGGTGCTGCATTCGATGTGGATGCCGCCGACTGCAATGCGCATGGGAAACCTCGATATGATGCTCAATTGATATTGGGGCCGATCAGAAAGTTATGGGCTGCAATGCTGGCAGCGCCTCGCGCCCAGATATCGCTGGAGACACGGCGCAGACGGATCGGCGTCTGCCCGGCATAGCGCGGCAGGACATTGGTTTCGATTGCCTGCTGCATGACGGTTCCGAAAAGGCCCTGCAGGCCGTCTTCGGTATGGGTGATGAGAATGAGCCCGGGGTCGTTCATCTGGATGAGATTGGCGATGGCAAGCCCCAGTGCCGAGCCGGCGCGGTGCAGAATATTGATCGCCGCAGCGTTGCCGGTTGAAGCGATCTTCTCGATATCGGACAGGCAGGTGCAGGCAAAACCCTCGGCGCGCGCCATCTCCTTGATGGCGTTCATGGAAGCAATAGTGTCCAGGCAACCGCGTTTGCCGCAGCGGCAGGGTGCGCCGCCCGGTTCCACCGTGCAATGAGCGATCTCGCCGGCGCCGCCATGGTTCCCACGGTATAGCCTGCCGTCGATCACATGGGCGCAGCCGATGCCATCGCCGAGCGAGACGACGCTGAAATTCTGCTGGTCGCGGGTACTGCCGAAAAGTTTCTCATGAACGGCAATCGCCTTGGCGTCGTTCTCGATGAACGTGTCTATGCCTGTATGTTCGCGAATGATCTGCGCGAGAAGCACGCCCTGCCAATTGAGCAGCGTCGATTGGATACAGGTTGCCTGACGCTCGTCGACGAAGCCGGAAAGGGCAATGCCGATACCGCCGATCTTTGCGGCGGCATGCGGGTGAGCCTTGAACAGATCCGGCAATCGCTCGGCAATCAGTCTCGCAATTGTCTGCGGATCGCGCGACAGCGGCATGTCGATCTGGGCAATAACCTTGCCGCCGAGATCGCAGAGGATCATCGGTGCCGGATCCTGAATGAGCGATATGCCGGCAAAAAATGCCCATTCCGGTTGCAGGTCCAGCCGTATCGAAGGGCGCCCCCGACCATAGATCGTACCGGCCTCATGCAGAACACCCAGATCGATCAAATCCCGCGCAAGCCCGCTCATTGCCGCCTTGCTCAAACCCAATGCGACAGCCATCTCCGTCCGGCTCAAGGGGCCGGATTCACTGATGACACGCAGAAGCTGGCGGTGGGAGGCGGTGAGCATGGTTTGGTTGTCCGGGAAACGAGTGACTTGACACTAAGTTCACAAAATGAACAAATCAACGGCAATAAATAACAAAAATGATCTAAGGCGGTGCGCCGCTTAAAGTGAAAAACAAGAGGGTGAACGGATGAATATGATCGACAATAAACATCGCCGCCGTCTGGTTCTGGGCTGTGCCCTTGCCGTTGGTCTGTCCATGCCATTTGCAATGCCGGCTATCGCGGCGGCCGCCACGTTGACGGTCATGCAAAGCGAAGCGCCGCGCTCCATGGATCCCGGTGACCAGACAGCCACCTACACGGCAGCCGTTCTCGATCCGATGTACGAGGGGCTTGTGCGCCGCGACCCGGATCTCTCTCTGCGTCCGGCGCTTGCGACCGAATGGACGGCCGATGCATCCGGTCTGCTATGGACGTTCAAATTGCGTCACGGCGTGAAATTCCATGACGGCACGCCTTTCGATGCCGATGCCGTGGTGAAGAATTTTGCCCGCCATCTCGATACCAAGCGCGGTCTCGCCGCCAGCGGCCGTCTGCGCACCTTTCTGGACAGCGTGACAGCGATCGATTCCTCAACCGTGCAGTTCAAGCTGAAGACAAAATATCCGGCCTTCATCGCGCTTCTGTCCACCGGACCTTGCCTGATTGTCAGCCCGACGGCGGATGCTGCCGGCACGATCGGAACAAAGGCTGTTGGCACCGGCCGCTACAAGCTCGCCGAATACAAGTCCGGTGAATATGTGCTGCAGACAAAAAACACCGAATGGTGGGGCGGTGCGCCGAAAGGTGCGGACGAGATCAAGTGGACATGGACTGCCGAAACATCCGTGATGAGCATGGCGCTGCAGACGGGGGATGCCGATATCGTCAATCCCTTACCACCAGCCTTTGCCAACCAGCTCAAGAATAATCCCGACATGGTCGTCAACGCTTCTGACGGTTCGGCGGTATTCTGGGTGTCGTTGAATACAAAAATGAAGCCGCTGGATGATGTCAAAGTCCGTCAGGCGCTGAATTATGCGACGGATCGCCAAGGTCTGGTGCGCGCGTTCATGCAGGGTTATGCGACACCGGCCAATTCGCCGCTTGCCCCCGTCACTCCCGGCTATGACAAGTCGCTGGCGCCTTATGAATACGATATCGACAAGGCAAAGGCGCTGCTAGCCGAAGCCGGTTATCCCGATGGATTTTCGATGACCACGATCGTGCAGGAGCAGGAAGCCCGCATCGGCGAACTGCTGCAGGCCATGTGGGCCAAGGCCGGTGTCAAGCTGGAGGTCAAGCGCATGGAGGGTGGTGTCTGGTCGAAGGCCGCCTTCCTCGACCCTGCAGGCAAGGAAAAGGAAGGTATCAGCTCATCGATCGCTTCCTGGTCTTCCGGTGTCAGTGGCGCCGATCTGCAGTTTCGCCCGCTTTATTATAGCAAGAGCGCTTCTCCGGCCGGTGCCAATCTCGGTTTCTTTTCCGATCCGAAACTCGATGATCTGATCGACAAGGCTGCTTCCACATTGGATGAAAAGGCCCGCAATGCGATCTATGGCGAGGCCCAGAAGCTCGTGAACGAGCAGGCGCCGCACGTGCTGCTCTATACCAAGCAGGATCTCTATGCGACGCGCTCCAATGTCAGCGGGGCCTGGATGATTCCAGGTGGTCTCGTCGTGGTCAAAGACGCCAGCAAGTAGGGCATGAGATCGCGGTCGGGAAAACCCGACCGCCTCTTTGCCGAGAAAGCGCATGAAAGCTTATATTCTCCGAAAACTGCTGGCCCTGCCGCTGATCCTGATCGGTGTGTCATTGCTGGTTTTTCTCGCCATCCGGGCGCTTCCGGGCGATCCCGCACGCCTGATGGCCGGACCCGAGGCAACGCAGGAAGCGGTCGACAACATGCGTACGCGGTTGGGGCTCGACCGCACGCTGGTCGTCCAATATGCGGATTTTGCAGCCAATGCCGTGCAGGGTGATCTGGGGCTGTCGATCAAGTCAAAACTGCCGGTGGTCGAAGAGATCACGGAGCGCATGCCCTATACGATCGGGCTCGCCATCTGCGCCTATCTTCTGGCGATCAGCATCGGTGTGCCCGCCGGCATGATCGGTGCGATCTATCGACATGGCTGGCCGGATCAGGCCGTCATGCTGCTGGCGATCGTCGGCGCCTCCATTGCCAATTTCTGGCTGGCGCTGATGGCGATGAACACGTTTTCGGTGGGGCTTGGCTGGTTGCCGCTGCTCGGCGCCGCGTCATGGAAGAGTTTTATCCTGCCCTCGGTAACGCTCGCCGTTCTGCCGACCGCAGTGATTGCCCGCATGACACGTTCGAGCATGATCGAGGTGCTGGCGCAGGATTATATCCGCACCGCGCGCGCCAAAGGGCTGGCACCGGGGTCGGTTTACTGGAGCCATGCGCTGCGCAATGCCATGATCCCCATTGTCACCATCATCGGCCTGAATTTCGGCAGCCTGATCGGCGGTGCAGTGGTAACCGAATCGGTGTTCAACTGGCCTGGCATCGGTCGGCTGCTGGTCGATTCCGTGCGTTATCGCGACTATCCCGTTATCCAGGGCGTCACATTGGTGGCCGTTACCGGCGTGGTGATGATGAATTTTCTGGCGGAGCTGCTGATCGCCGTCCTCAACCCCAAGATCAGGCTGGATTGATCATGGCCCTGCAGACAGACGCAGAAACCACTATGCGCCGATCGTGGGCGCAAACGCTGTGCCGGACAGCCTATTGGGCAATGGCACATCGAAGCATCATCATTGGCGCCGGTCTGGTCGGCCTTATCGTGCTGGCTGCCATCCTTGCCCCCTTCATTGCACCGACAGACCCTTACGAGCAGGATCTTCTGTCGACGATGATGTCGCCGTCCTGGGCGCATCCTTTCGGCACAGACGACAATGGCCGCGATATCCTTGCCCGCGTTCTCTACGGCGCGCGCATCTCGCTTCTGGAAGTGGTTCTCAGTGTCGGCCTGTCGGTTTTTGTCGGCGTGCCGCTCGGTATCTTTGCCGGCATGGCGAGCAGAATGGCCGATCAGGCCATCATGTGGGTGATGGACATTCTGTTTGCCTTCCCGGGTATCGTGCTCGCTATCCTCATCGTCAGCGTGCTCGGCTCCAGCCTGATGAACCTGATGATTGCCATCGCCATCTTCTCCGTGCCGGTTTACGCGCGCTTGAGCAGAAACCTGACGCTCGGGCTGAAAAGCATGGAATATGTGGAAGCAGCCGTGTCGCTCGGCATTTCCCGTCGCCGCATCATGACGCATTATATCCTGCGCAATGCCGTCGGGCCGATCATCGTGCAATCCACCCTGACGGCCGGTACCGTCATCCTGTCGGCCGCCAGCCTTTCTTTTCTTGGCCTCGGTGCGCAGCCGCCGCTGCCGGAATGGGGCGCGATGATGAGCGACGGTCGCAACTATCTCGGCCTCAACATCTACATGTCGCTGTTTCCCGGTCTTGCCATTATGGTCACCGTGCTGGGCTTCAATATTCTCGGTGACGGATTGCGTGACCTGCTGGACCCACGGCAATGACGCAGTTGCAGAGTTCCAATCACGGCGGCATGGGTGCGGCCGATCCGGTTTATGCCATCGATATCGGCGGCTCGTTCATGAAGTTCGCAGCATCGCCGGAGCCCGGAACGGTGCGCATACTCGACCGCGTCGAAACACCTGTTGGTTCGTGGCCGGACTTTTTGGCTACCGTATCGTCACTGATCGTGCGGCATGTCCCGTCGGATCATCGCAACGCAGCTCTGGCGCTGTCGATTGCCGGTCTGATCGATCCGAAAAATGGTGCCGCGACGTCAGCCAATATTCCCTGCATTACCGGCAGGCATCTGGCGAACGAACTCGAAATTGCTCTTGGCCGGCCGGTTTTTGCCGCCAACGATGCCGATTGTTTCACGCTTGCTGAGGCCAATGAGGGCGTCGGTCGCGGTCATCCCGTGGTCTTCTGCGCCATCATGGGCACCGGTATCGGCGGTGGGTTGGCGATCAATGGCCGTTTGATCAGAGGTGCCGGTGGTGTCACCGGCGAATGGGGGCATGGCCCGGCGCTGAATACGACGGTCGATTTCGGAGCCGGTGACACGGTTTTCATACCACGCTTCGCCTGCGGCTGTGGTCAGTCCGGATGTGTTGATACGATCGGTGGCGCGCGCGGAATGGAGCGTCTGCACCAGTTTCTGCATGGGAGCAAAAGCACCAGCCATGAAATTCTTGACGCATGGTCGGGCGGTGATCCGGCTGCCGATCGCACCATGACCGCATACCTGCAATTGGTCGCGGATCCGCTGTCGCTGGTGGTGAACATCACCGGTGCATCGATCGTGCCGGTCGGCGGCGGTCTCGCCTCTGAACCGAAATTGATTGCCGCATTGGACGCAGCCGTCCGAAAACGCGTGCTGAACCGGTTCGACCATCCAATCGTCATACCTGCCATCCGTCAGGATGACGGCGGACTGGTGGGGGCGGCTGTGCTGGCGCGACAGGGCCGGGTTGAGGGCCATAACGAGGGCGCTGCATGACCATTCTGCTCGAAGTCTGCGTCGATAGCCCGGCAGGTCTCGCTGCCGCCATCGAAGGCGGGGCAGATCGAATCGAACTCTGTGCCGCGCTCGATGTCGGCGGCCTGACACCTTCGCCGGGATTGATGGCTCTGGCAGCGCGCGCGCCGATCCCGGTCCATGCGCTGGTCCGTCCGCGGGCCGGTTCCTTTATCTTCGGCTCCGATGACGAGGCGGCCATGGCCGCCGATATCGACGCGGCCCTGACGGCTGGCCTTGCCGGCGTGGTGATTGGTGCGAGCCGAGAGGATGGCAGGCTCGATACGGCCATGCTGGCGCGGCTCAAGACCGTTGCCGGTGAGGCAGGTGTCACGCTCCACCGTGCTTTTGATCTCGTGCCGGATATGGATATCGCACTCGAACAGGCCATCGACCTCGGTATGGAGCGCATCCTAACCTCCGGGGGCAGGCTGACGGCGATAGAGGGTGCCGATGAAATTACCCGGCTCATGAAGAAGGCCGCCAGCCGAATCCGCATCATGCCCGGTAGCGGTTTGCGGCCCGACAATGTTGATCACCTGCTGAGATGCGGTGTCGGCGACGTCCATGCATCCTGCCGCAGGGCAATCCTTGCAGATCCCGATGATCGTGCCACAGCTTTCGGTTTCCAGTCGAAAGAGGCTTTTGCAACGGATGCCGATATCGTCCGGCAGATGCGCGCAAGGCTGGATGGCTGGCGAGACGACAACAAGTAACGCCGCCGGCGTTTGCATCTTGCCCGGCGGCCCGCTATCCAGAACGTCCCGACATTGTCCCCCGAGGTTATCCCGCATGTCCGCTTCCCTGCCGCAAAAGACCTATGATGCCTTCCTGTTTGATATGGACGGAACCATCCTGAACTCGATTGCGTCGGCAGAACGTGTCTGGGGACGTTGGGCAGAAAGCCATGGGCTGGATGTCGAAAAATTCCTTCCGACCATGCACGGCAAGCGTGGCATCGACACGATCACCGAACTAAACCTTCCGGGTGTCGACCCGGCAGCAGAAGCGGCCATCATTCTGCAGGGTGAGATCGATGATGTCGAAGGCGTCGTGCCGATCCCCGGCGCCATCGAATTTCTGGCGTCGATCCCGCCGGAAAAATGGGCGATCGTCACCTCCTCGCCGATCATGCTGGCCAAGCGCCGGCTTGCGGCTGCCGGCATCACCGAGCCGCGCTTCATGGTGACCGCCGAGGATGTGAAGGTCGGCAAACCCAATCCGCAATGCTATATTCTCGGTGCCGAACGTGTCGGCATCAGCCCGGCCGAAGCGCTGGTCTTCGAAGACGTCATGGCCGGCGTCAAAGCAGGTGAAGGGGCGGGCGCCGATGTCGCCGTGATCAGCCACACCCATGCGCATCCGCTTGAAACCAGCCATCTGACGATTGCCGATTACCGCGATCTGACCACGCATGTCGATGCGGATGGCCGCCTGTCGCTTCAGAGAAGATAGAGCCTCTCTAAACTGCGGCTCATACCTTGATCTGAATCAAGGTCGCTAAACACATCAAATGACATTTCTGCCTGAGAGCGGCGGCTGAACATCGGTTCGGCCGTCCGTCATATGCTTCAGGGGGATGTTCGCGATGAACAATACCATTACCATTGGCGGGTTGGTTGCCGGGGCGTTTCTTGCGCTTCTGGGCGCCGGCTTTGCCCATGATGACCTTTTTGCCGCCCATATGTGGGTGCTTTTCTTCTGTCTTGCCATCAGCACGGTCGTCGTTGTGCGCCGTGTTGATTTCTCCGGCGCAGGCCGGGCAAGCAGCCGGGATGATCAGTCCGGCTATTTCGACGAAGTCATCCGCTATGGAACGATCGCCACGGTCTTCTGGGGCGTCGTCGGTTTTCTGGTCGGTGTTTTCGTGGCGCTACAACTGGCGTTTCCGGTGCTCAATCTGGAGCCCTTCCTGACGCTCGGCCGTGTGCGGCCGCTGCACACGTCAGCGGTCATTTTTGCATTCGGTGGCAATGCTCTCATCGCAACCTCCTTCTACGTCGTCCAGCGGACGTCTCGCGCCCGCCTGTTCGGTGGCGGCCTCGCCTGGTTCGTGTTCTGGGGCTACCAGCTTTTCATCGTCATGGCGGCGACCGGTTATCTTCTGGGTATCACCCAGGGCAAGGAATATGCCGAGCCGGAATGGTATGTCGATATCTGGCTCACCATCGTCTGGGTCGCCTATTTGCTGGTTTTCCTCGGCACGATCCTGAAGCGCAAGGAACCCCACATCTATGTGGCCAACTGGTTCTATCTCGCCTTCATCGTCACCATTGCCATGCTGCATATCGTCAACAATCTGGCGGTGCCGGTCTCCTTTCTGGGCGTAAAAAGCTATTCCGCCTTTGCCGGCGTTCAGGACGCCCTGACCCAGTGGTGGTACGGCCATAACGCCGTCGGTTTCTTCCTGACGGCAGGATTCCTCGGCATGATGTATTATTTCGTGCCCAAGCAGGCCGAACGTCCGGTTTATTCCTATCGCCTGTCGATCATCCACTTCTGGGCCCTGATCTTCATGTATATCTGGGCAGGTCCGCACCACCTGCATTATACGGCGCTGCCTGACTGGGCGCAGACGCTCGGCATGGTCTTTTCCATCATGCTGTGGATGCCGTCCTGGGGTGGCATGATCAACGGCCTGATGACGCTGTCGGGCGCCTGGGACAAGATCAGAACCGACCCGATCATGCGCATGATGGTCATGGCGATTGCCTTCTACGGCATGTCGACCTTCGAAGGCCCGATGATGTCGGTCAAGGCCGTCAACTCGCTCAGCCATTATACCGACTGGACCATCGGTCACGTCCATTCCGGCGCACTTGGCTGGGTCGGGATGATCTCCTTCGGCTCGGTCTACTTCCTCGTGCCGAAACTGTGGGGCCGCAAGCGTCTCTACAGCCTTGCCATGGTCAACTGGCACTTCTGGCTCGCCACGCTCGGCATCGTTGTCTACGCCGCCGTCATGTGGGTTGCCGGCATCCAGCAGGGTCTGATGTGGCGCGAATACGATGACCAGGGTTTCCTCGTCTATTCGTTCGCAGAAACCGTGTCGGCCATGTTCCCCTATTACCTGCTGCGTGCGCTCGGCGGCGCCATGTACCTCGCCGGCGGCATCATCATGGCCTTCAACGTCACCATGACCATTCTTGGCCATGAACGCGAAGAACGGCTTCCCGGTCAGGCTTCGGCCAACCTGCAGCCCGCCGAATAAGGACGAAACTCATGTCTTTGATGGATAAACATCAGTTCATCGAGCGCAACGCGACCCTGCTTCTGGTCGGCTCGCTGCTCGTCGTGTCGATCGGCGGCATCGTGGAAATCGCGCCGCTTTTCTATCTCGAAAACACCATCGAGAAGGTGGAGGGGATGCGTCCCTATTCACCGCTCGAACTGGCCGGCCGCAACATCTACATCCGCGAAGGCTGTTACGCCTGCCATAGCCAGATGATCCGTCCGTTCCGTGACGAGGTCGAACGGTATGGCCATTACAGCCTGGCGGCCGAATCCATGTACGACCATCCCTTCCAGTGGGGCTCCAAGCGCACGGGGCCGGATCTCGCCCGTGTCGGTGATCGTTATTCCAACGAATGGCACGTCCAGCATCTCACCGATCCGCGGTCGGTCGTGCCGGAATCGGTTATGCCGAGCTATGCCTTCCTGAAGGAAACGAACCTCAAGGTCACTGACGCCACGATGGAGCTGACGGCCAACAGCCGCGTCGGCGTTCCCTATACGGAAGAGATGCTCACCAGCGCCAAGGCGGATCTGGAGGCACAGGCCAATCCGGATGCCGATACATCCGGCCTGCTGGAACGCTACCCCAAGGCCAAGGTCGGCAATTTCGATGGCGACCCGGCTCGGTTGACCGAGATGGATGCGCTCGTCGCCTACCTGCAGGTGCTCGGCACGCTGGTCGATTTCTCGACCTATGACGATGCCACCGGTTATCGCTGAGGAGAGGCTCTCATGGAAACCTACACAGCAATGCGTCACTTCGCCGATAGCTGGGGCCTGCTTGCCATGGCTCTGTTTTTTGTCGGCGTCATCTTCTTCACCCTGCGTCCAGGCGGCAAGGCATCGGCGGACAGGGCTGCGCATATCCCTCTGAAGGAGGACTGAGCCATGGCCGAAAAACATGTCGATGAAATCAGCGGCGTCGAAACCACCGGTCATGAGTGGGATGGCATTCGCGAGTTGAACAACCCGCTGCCGCGCTGGTGGTTGTGGACTTTTTATGCCTGTATTGTCTGGGCTCTCGGTTATACCGTCCTCTACCCGGCATGGCCGATGCTGACGCAAGCCACACCCGGCATTCTCGGTTATTCCAGCCGAGCCGAATATGCGGCTGAAAGTGCCGGTGCAAAGATTGCCCAGGGCGGAATTATCGAGAAAATCTCGAAATCCTCGCTGCAGGAAATCGTTGCCAATCCGCAGATGAACCAGTTTGCCATTGCCGGCGGTGCATCCGCCTTCAAGGTCAATTGCTCCAACTGCCATGGTTCGGGTGCTGCCGGTGGTATCGGTTATCCCAACCTCAATGATGACGACTGGCTCTGGGGCGGCGATCTCGACACGATCCAGCAGACGATCGCACATGGTATCCGTGATGCCGTCGATCCGGACACCCGGATTGCCGACATGCCGGCCTTCGGAGAGATGCTGCAGCCGGACGAAATCCGTCAGGTCGCCGCCTATGTCAGCAGCCTGACCGGCACCCCAAAAAATGCTGCCTTGGTCGAACCCGGCAAGCAGATTTTTCTCGACAACTGCTCCTCCTGTCATGGCGAGGATGCCAGGGGAAATCGTGAGCTTGGTGCGCCCAATCTGGCCGATGCCATCTGGTTGAAGGTCAATGGGGAAGCGGAAATCGCCGAACAGGTTCGTGCGCCAAAACATGGTGTCATGCCGGCCTGGCAGGCCCGTCTGAGCAGCGACACCGTCAAGCAGTTGACCGTTTACATCCATTCGCTGGGTGGTGGCGAATAAGCAGGAACGGAGCGGATTTTTCTCTGTTGCAATCCTTGGGCCGCGCTTTGCTGAAAGGTGCGGCCTTCTCATTTGTCAATTCTGTCGCACCCGAAACTTGACCTAGGTCAAGGTTTGCCATGGGCCGCGGTGGGAAAAGGGCGGAACAAGAAGTGGATCGTCCCATGAACCTTTATACGGCAAACCACCTCCAGCCCGCTGGCGGCGCCAGAGGACCGGGGAATGGCTCCGGAAGCGGCTCCGGTCCGGTTCCGCCATCGGAACCGCTTTACGAAAAGCGCCAGAAGATCTTTCCGAAAAGCGTCAAGGGCCGCTTCCGCCGCTTCAAATGGCTGTTCATGGTGGTGGCGCTGGCGATCTATTACCTGACGCCATGGATCCGCTGGGATCGTGGTCCGCACGCGCCCGATCAGGCGGTGCTCATCGATCTGTCGGCGCGACGGTTCTATTTCTTCTTCATCGAGATCTGGCCGCAGGAATTTTTCTTCGTCGCCGGCCTGCTGGTCATGGCAGGGCTGGGTCTGTTTTTGCTGACATCGGCGGTGGGGCGGGCATGGTGCGGATATGCCTGTCCGCAGACGGTCTGGGTTGACCTCTTCCTGGCCGTCGAACGTTTTATTGATGGAGATCGCAACGCTCAGATCAAGCTCAACGCCAGCGCATGGACCTTCGCCAAGATCTCCAAACGCGTGACAAAACACGCGATCTGGCTGGCAATCGCGGTGCTGACAGGCGGCGCCTGGATTTTCTATTTTGCCGATGCGCCCGGTCTGGCATTCGATTTCGTCACGGGTCAGGCGGCGATCGTTGCCTATTCGACCGTCGCGACCCTGACCGCCACGACCTATATTCTCGGCGGGCTGATGCGCGAGCAGGTCTGCATCTACATGTGTCCCTGGCCCCGTATCCAAGGCGCCATGCTGGATGAGCATTCACTGGTCGTCACCTATAACGACTGGCGGGGAGAGCCGCGTAGCCGTCATGCCAAGAAAATGGTAGCCGGCGGTCAGTCGGTTGGCGATTGTGTCGATTGCGATGCCTGCGTGGCGGTCTGTCCCATGGGCATCGACATCAGGGATGGTCAGCAGATGGCCTGCATCACCTGCGCGCTTTGTATCGATGCCTGCGACAACGTCATGGACAAGATCGGCAAGCCACGCGGCCTGATCGCCTATGCCACGCTCGACGAATACGATGGCAACATGGCGCTGGCGACCAATGGTGGCCAGACCGCTATCGAGCCGGCCCGCGTTCGTAATTCCGATGGGTCTTTCGTTGATCGCATCCGCGAGTTCCACTGGCAGGTGATCTTTCGCACCCGTACGCTGATCTATTTCGGCATCTGGGCCCTGATCGGACTGGGGCTGGTCTATGCGCTTCTGACGCGTGACCGGCTGCAGCTCAATGTCGTGCATGACCGCAATCCGCAATTCGTGCTGGAATCGGACGGGTCGATCCGCAACGGCTACACGGTCCGGCTTCTCAACATGGTGCCGGAGCCGCGCACCATCATGCTGTCGCTCGACGGCCTGCCGCAGGCAAGCATGCGTGTTGTCGGCATCACGGATGTTCCCGGCAACATCGTTGCCATTCCGGCCGAACCGGACAAGGCGATGGCGCTTCGCGTCTTCGTGACGTTACCGCCCGATGGCGATGCAAAGGCTTCGCCGGTGCGTGATTTCCGCTTCATCGCCGAGGATCGCTCCAGCCATGAGAGCGACGCCTACAATGCCACGTTCAACACGCCAGGAGGAAAAAAATGATCGGCGCCGAGAAGAAGCCCTTTACCCTGACCGGTTGGCACATGTTGGCGATCATGCTGTCGTTTTTCGGTGTCATCATTTCGGTCAATTTCTTCATGGCCTATAAGGCGGTGAGCAGCTGGAGCGGCCTGGTTGTGCCGAACACCTATGTCGCCAGCCAGCAGTTCAACGCCAAGGTTGCCGCAGAGCGCGCGCTCGCAGCCACGGGCGTGATCGGAAATCTGAAGATCGATGGTACTTCCGTCCGTTACGAGGTTTCGGATCCGGATGGCGCCGTTGCCGCCGATACGCTTGTCCTGTCATTCCGGCGGCCGGTCGGTGACAGTCAGGATTTTACCCTGACGCTGGAACCGCAGGCGCAGGGCATCTTCACGGCCCAGCATGACATCCGGCCCGGTCACTGGATCATCGAGGCGGTGGCGACGCGCGGCGGCAATCCGATCCTGCACCAGACACGCCGGATCGCCGTCCACGGAGAGCGGTCATGAGCTGCTGTGCGCCTGGGACTGAAGGTGCGCTCGATCTTCTGGGCGCATTGCCTTCCACCGAAGAATTGCTGCTGTCCGCCCGTGATCTGGGCAATGGCATGAAGCAGACTGATCTTGGCGTACCGGACGTCTATTGCGGTGCCTGCATCGCCACGATCGAGAAGGCGCTGGGCGCTATGCCGGCCGTCGAAAAGGCAAGGGTGAACCTGTCGACCAAACGTGTGTCCGTCCTCTGGCATGAATCCGTTGACGGTGAGACAACCGATCCGGTTGAGATCGTCCGCACCATCGTCACCTCCACGGGCTATTCGGCGCATCTGTTCAACGACGCCGAGGAAGCCGCCGACGCGCTGAAATCGCAGCTGCTGCGCGGTGTCGCCGTCTGTGGTTTTGCGGCTGCAAACATCATGCTCCTGTCGGTATCGGTCTGGTCCGGTGCCGATGCCTCGACGCGCGACATGTTCCACTGGATTTCGGCGATGATCGCGGCTCCAGCGCTGATCTATGGCGGCCGCTTTTTCTACCAGTCCGCCTGGAATGTCATTCGCCGCGGCCGCACCAATATGGATGTGCCGATCGCGCTGGCCATTACCCTTTCCTATGGTGTGTCGCTTTGGGAAACCATGCATCACGGCCACCACGCCTGGTT
The DNA here is from genome assembly GCF_004343585.1 of Neorhizobium sp. JUb45. Lineage (GTDB taxonomy): Bacteria > Pseudomonadota > Alphaproteobacteria > Rhizobiales > Rhizobiaceae > Neorhizobium. Next base: position 15,259 of record NZ_SLYW01000004.1, read on the forward strand.
CGATGCGACGGTGTCGCTGCTGTTTTTCCTGCTGATCGGCCGCACGCTCGACCATATCATGCGGGAGCGGGCGCGTGCCTCGATCAGCGGGTTAGCGCGCCTGTCGCCGCGTGGAGCGATGGTGCTCGGCGCTGATGACGTGCGCGAATACCGTCCGGTTTCGGATATCAGACCGGGAGATCGCATCGCCATTGCCGCCGGTGAACGAATCCCGGTCGATGGCATTGTTGAAAGCGGTGCCAGCGATCTCGATGTGTCGATCGTCAATGGCGAGAGCGCACCACATCCCGTCACGAAGGGTGCCAGTGTTCAGGCCGGCATGCTCAGCCTCACCGGCTCGCTGGTCCTACAGGCGACGGCTGCTGCCAGGGATTCGTTTCTGTCGGAAATCATGTCGCTGATGGAAGCCGCCGAAGGCAGCCGTGCCGGTTATCGCCGACTTGCCGATCGTGTCGCGCAATTTTATTCGCCGGCTGTCCATCTGCTTGCCATAACGGCCTTCCTGTCCTGGGGCCTTCTTGGTGGTGACTGGAAACAGGCGATGCTGATCTCCATCGCCGTGCTGATCATCACCTGCCCCTGCGCGCTGGGCCTTGCTGTTCCGGTCGTGCAGGTCGTGGCCGCCGGCCGCCTGTTCAGGAACGGCATCATGGTGAAGGACGGTTCCGCCATGGAACGTCTGGCCGAGGTCGAAATGATCGTTTTCGACAAGACCGGCACTTTGACGGTCGGCCGTCCGCGCCTGCTCAATGGCGGCGAAATCGACGCCTCGCATCTGTCGATGGCAGCCGGTCTCGCCGCCCATTCGCGCCACCCGCTATCGCAGACGCTTTACACGCGCCACACAGGTTCGGTGCCGTTTTTCGAGGGCGTCGAAGAAAGGCCGGGCGAGGGGCTGCAAGGCTTTTCCGGCGGTCGAACCTACCGCCTCGGCAGCCGCCGTTTCGCCTGCGATCAAAATTCAGCCGGTGCTTCGGCCTCGTCCGAGGTGGTCCTGTCGGTTGATGGCGCAGAACTTGCCGCTTTCCGTTTCGAAGACCGCGCGCGGTCCGGTGCGGAAGCGGCCATGCGGGAACTTCTGTCGAAAAACATGTCGACCGCAATTCTGTCGGGGGACAGAGCGGCCGTGGTCGAGCGCCTTGCGAAGCGGCTTTCGATCGACGCATGGCAGTCCGATCTTTCTCCACGCGGCAAGACCGATGCCGTATCTGCCTTTGCCGAGGGCGGTCGCAAGGTGATGATGGTCGGTGACGGCATCAATGATGCACCGGCCCTGCGCGCTGCCCATGTCTCGATGGCGCCGGCAACGGCTGCGGATATCGGCCGTCAGGCGGCAGATTTCGTGTTCATGCACGAAAGCCTTGCCGCCGTGCCTTTCGCGCATGAAATGTCGCGGCGTGCCGGCACCTTGATCCGCCAGAATTTCGGGCTTGCCATCGGTTACAACGTCATCGCCGTGCCGATCGCGCTGGCCGGTTACGCCACTCCGTTGATCGCGGCCGTCGCCATGTCCACTTCGTCGCTGATCGTCGTCGCCAATGCGCTGCGGTTGAATCATGTGCGGGCGGGCGAGAGGGCAGTCGCCCAGGATGCAGAACTGGAAATCTCGCCGGGGGCTCGAACCGCATGAACATGCTGATCTACCTCATACCGGTGGCGCTGTTTCTGGGTGCATTGGGGCTTGGCGCCTTCTTGTGGTCCTTGCGCTCCGGCCAGTATGAGGATCTCGATGGCGCCGCCTGGCGTATCCTGTCCGACGACAACAAGCCGGATGATCCGCGCGGTCATTGATCGGTGAGAGGACGGATTGTTTCAGGCGTCGCAAAAATATGCGGCGCCTTTGTCGTGTCTGGCTTTATCAGTCGTCGACGTGATCGTGGCCGCCGTTGCGGCCCGGACGCCAATAACCTTCCGAGGCGATCTGGTCGCGTCCCAGGCCACGCGCGATCAGGTGATGGCGCTGGGCCCGCACATTGCTCGTTTCGCCGATGATATAGGCATGACCACGTCCTTGCGGCAGGTCGAAGCTCGAGAGCCGATCGAGCACGATGCTGTTTGGCCCCGGATGCGCGTCACCACGATGTAGCCATTCGATATTGGCATCCGCCTCTGTGGTGATTGCTTCCTCGTCTTCGTGACCTTGCACCTCCAGAAACAGATAGGCTTTCGTCCCGGCCGGTACTGTTTCCAGAATGTGGTAGATCGCCGGCAGGCAGGTTTCGTCGCCGGTAAACAGGTGCCAGTCGGCTTCCGGATTGAACACGACGCGGCCACGCGGTCCCTTGACTTCGACCGTGTCGCCCGGCTTGCAGTTGCCTGCAAAATTCGGTCCCGGTGTATTGCCATGCATGACGAAATCGATGGCGACAGTGCCTTTGTCACGGTCGATGCCGCGGATCGTGTAGTGGCGGCGGCCGAGTTCGCCGTTTTCGAGCGGCAGAAACAGCACAACGTCCTGACCGGGTTTATATTGAAGTGCCTCGATGCCCTCGGCGGTGAACCAGACCCGCCGCAATTTTGGTCTCACGTCCGCAGCCTCGACGACACGAAAAGTCCAGGCGGGAAGTTCGGGTCTTTTGCGCGGCATGTCCGCTGTGGGGGCGGAACTGGATTGTTGATCCATGACAGTCTCCTTGATCGGAGGGCAAATGGCGATCATGCATGTACCGTGAACGGTGGCACGGATCGCTGCCCGATCCGTCGATAGAACCATATTCTTGGGACCAAAAGTCAAGTTTTCGTGCGGAGCTTTTTCGGGAGGCTAAGGTAACGCAGCCTGTTTTTTCGCAAGCCGCGACCTAATTGCAAAACCATGCCGAGACGGAAACGTGTTTCCGTAGTCGAATGATACTGAGCGACAACCGGGCCGCTGAACGAGCCCCTGAGGGAAGGAATAGTTTTCATGCGCATGATGACAAAATTTGCCGGGGTGCTTCTCGCCGCCTCCTTCGCCTTCGGGCAGGCTCAGGCGCAGGTCGTCGTATCATCGAAAATCGATACCGAAGGCGGTGTTCTCGGTAACATCATTCTTTCGGTTCTGAATGCCAATGGAATCAAGACGGCCGACCGCATCCAGCTCGGTGCAACACCCGTTGTCCGCAAGGCGATCACCGCTGGCGAAATCGATATCTACCCGGAATATACAGGCAATGCGGCCTTCTTTTTCGAAAAGAGCGGTGGTGACGCCGGCTGGAACGATGCCGCCAAGGCCTATGAGCAGGCCAAGAAGCTAGACTACGATGCCAACAAGATCGTTTGGTTGACACCATCGCCGGCCAACAACACCTGGGCGATCGCGCTGCGCAAGGATGTGACGGATGCCAACAAACTCGTCACCTTGAGCGATTTCGGCAAATACGTTGCCGGTGGCGGCACAGTCAAACTCGCCGCCTCTTCGGAATTCGTCAATTCCGCCGCAGCCCTGCCGGCATTCCAGAAGACCTACGCCTTTACCCTGAAGCCGGAACAACTGATCACTCTTTCGGGTGGTGATACAGCCGCCACCATCGCCGCCGCCGCCAACCAGACCAGCGGTGCCAATGCGGCCATGGTCTACGGGACAGATGGCGGCATCGCGCCGTCCGGTCTTGTGGTGCTGGAAGACGACAAGGGCGTGCAGCCGGTTTACCAGCCGTCGCCGATCATCCGCGAAAAGGTCTTGAAGGAAAATCCGCAGATCGAAAGCCTGCTGAAGCCCGTCTTCGAAAAGCTCGATCTCGTCACGCTGCAGGAGTTGAACGGTCGCGTTCAGCTGGGTGGTGAACCGGCCAAGGCAGTGTCGGACGACTTTCTCAAGACGAATGGTTTTTTGAAGTAAGCCGATAGAAGCGCCAGCCGGCAAAGAGCAGGAAAACGCATGAGGTTTGACTTGTGAGGCTTGACTTGCGCCGGATCGACCGGGTCGGAGTGGTGGTCGCCCTGATCGCTGCTTATGGCCTCGTCGCGCCCTTTGCGCTGTTTCGCGCCAACCGCATCGTGCAGGGCGAGGGGCGTTCCCTGCTTTCCGCCCTGCCGCCTTCGCTCGGCATGGTTCTGATGGCGCTGGTCATCGTCGGCATCGTCCTCGCGCTTCTGCGCCTGCCGATATTGGTTCGGCTGGTGACCAGTTTCGTGGTGCTGGCAGGTCTCGCAATTGCCATCGGTGGTGCGGCGACCTTTCTGACGCCGGCAGGCAATACCTATGCCCGCGTCTCACCCGGCTCCGGTTTCTGGATGCTCGGTGCCGCTTTCGCCCTGCTGGCAACGGATTCGCTGGCGCGCATGCGGCCGACTGCATGGTTACGCATCGCTTTTCTCGCAGCCACTGCTGCCGCAATAACACTGATCCTGACCTCGGACCTGTGGAGCGGCCTGTCGCTCATGAAGGAATATGTTTCGCGCGCCGACACGTTCTGGATGGAGGCGGGGCGGCACCTGACACTGGCATCCGGATCTCTTGCCGTTGCGGCGCTGATCGGTATCCCGCTTGGCATCTTTTGCCATCGCGCCGCACGCATCCGCTCTGTCATTCTCAACCTTCTCAATGTCGTCCAGACCATTCCGTCGATCGCCCTGTTTGGTATCCTCATCGGCCCGCTGTCATGGGTGGCGGCCACTGTGCCGGGCGCGGCCGATCTCGGCATTCGCGGCATCGGCATGGCGCCGGCCTTCGTGGCGTTGTTTCTGTATTCCCTGCTGCCGATGGTAGCCAACACGGTGGGAGGTCTGGCTAGCGTGCCCCGCGATGCCAATGACGCCGCCCGCGGTGTCGGCATGACGGATCGGCAGCGGCTGGTTCAGGTGGAACTGCCGCTTGCCTTTCCGGTCATCCTCACCGGCATTCGTATCGTGCTCGTGCAGAATATCGGTCTTGCCACCATCGCGGCCCTGATCGGTGGCGGCGGGTTTGGCGTTTTCGTGTTTCAGGGGCTCGGCCAGACGGCAATGGATCTGGTTCTGCTCGGCGCGGTGCCAACGGTAGCACTGGCTTTTGCAGCGGCAGTCATTCTCGATGCCGTTGTGGAGCTGACAGCACCGGCAAATGCGACAAACAGGACGGCTCCTACTGCCGGAAAGGAAGCGACCGCATGATCGAGATCGATGGCATCAGCAAGGCCTATGGCGACGTCACCGTGGTCGATAACGTCTCGATGACGGTCGATGCGGGATCCGTCACCGTCATCGTCGGCACCTCCGGTTCGGGTAAAACCACGCTGTTGCGCATGATCAACCGGCTGGTGGAGCCAACCAAGGGTGCCATCCGCATCGATGGTGAGGACAATGGCGCCATTGCCCCGCACGAACTGCGCCGCCGCATCGGTTACGCCATTCAGGGGCATGGCCTGTTTCCCCATCGTACCGTCGCGGACAACATCGCCACCGTGCCAAAGCTGCTCGGCTGGCCGCAGGAGCGTATCAAGGCGCGTGTCGAAGAGCTTCTCAAACTTTTTCAACTCGATCCAACATCGTTTGGCCCACGTTTTCCGCACGAACTGTCCGGCGGTCAGAGCCAGCGCGTCGGTGTCGCCCGCGCGCTTGCTGCCGAGCCGAACCTGCTGTTGATGGACGAACCCTTTGGCGCACTCGATCCGGTCATTCGCGCCAAGGCGCAGGATGATCTGCTCGCCATTCAGAAACACTTTGGTACCACCATCATCCTTGTCACCCACGATATGGAAGAGGCCTTTGGCCTTGCCGACAAGATCGCTGTCATGGATGGCGGGCGCCTGCTGCAATATGCGACGCCGGCTGAAATGCTCGCCAATCCGGCAACCGATTTCGTCGCCTCGTTGATCGGCACCGCAGAACGGCCATTTCGTCTTCTGTCGCTGAACCGTGTCGAGGCCGCAATCGAAACAGGACCTGCGGAAGGGGCGGCGATCGCCTCCGATATCAGCCAGCGGGATGCTTTGGCCGAGCTGCTCTGGTCCGGTCGTTCCGCATTGCCTGTCACGGATAGGGACGGTGCGGTTATCGGCCGGGTCACCGTCGATGGCCTCCTGAAGCGGGCGAGGCCGGAATGAGAATTGGCTTGCCGTTAATTATCCGGCTAATTGTTTTTCTGCTGTTGGTGACCTTTTTGGTCATGCCACAATGGTTTGCGCCGCTGCTCCAGCCGTTGACGGAAAACGGCGGGCCGCCGGTTTATGTACAGTCCAGCCTTCTGTCGCTGACCATCTCGCATCTGACGGTGGTCTTTGCGGCCACCGTTGCCGCCACCATCGTCGCCGTCGGATTGGCCATCCTCGTCACACGTGAATCCGGTCGTGAATTTTTGCCGCTGTCGCGCAGTCTGGTGAATATCGGCCAGACCTTTCCACCCGTCGCCGTGCTGGCGCTGACGGTACCGATGCTGGGTTTCGGCGAATGGCCGACGCTGATCGCGCTGTTTCTTTACGGACTGCTTCCGATCTTCGAAAACACCCTGACGGGCCTCACCACATTGCCGGTATCGGTGATGGAGGCCGCGCGCGGCACCGGCATGACCGGCTGGCAGCGTCTCACCAAGGTCGAACTGCCTCTGGCCTTTCCGCTCATCCTCGGCGGCATCCGCCTGTCGATCGTCATCAGCCTGGCCACGGCCACTATCGGATCGACGGTAGCGGCCCGCACGCTCGGCGAGGTGATCATTGCCGGCCTGCAGTCCAACAATCTCGCCTTCATTCTGCAGGGTGGTGTGGTCGTCGCGGCACTGGCGGTGCTGATCTACGACACATTGCTGTTCGCAGAACGCGTGGTCGCGCGCCGATCCGGCTTGAACCGCGCTGCTTGACCGCTGACATGAAAAAGCCGCCGGACATCAACGATGTCCGGCGGCTTTGGTTGTCAAAATACCGATCGATCTGGATCAGATCTGGTTGGTCGCCGGTTCCACCGGACGATCCAGCGTGCCCTCGCGCTTGTCCTGTTCGACGTGGCGACGGTTGTAGCGGATCGACGACCACAGCGAGATGCCGATCAGGGTCGCACCGCCAAGGCCGGTGATAACCTCGGGAATGTGGAACATCGTCTGCACGTACATGATCACCGAAAGGATGAGGATGGCATAGAAGGCGCCATGCTCGAGATAGCGGTAATGCGTCAACGTGCCCTTTTCGACCAGCATGATCGTCATGGAGCGAACATACATGGCGCCGATGCCAAGGCCGATCGCGATGATGAACAGGTTGTGGGTGAGCGCAAACGCGCCGATGACGCCATCGAAGGAGAAGCTGGCATCCAGCACTTCCAGATAGATGAAGGCGCCGAGACCACCCTTTGCGGCTTCCGACATCGTCTTCTGCTGCGCATCGAGCAGGCCACCGATCACTTCGACGATCAGGAAGGTCACGAGACCATAGATGGCCGAATAGACGAAGGTGACCGAATCCTCACCGGTCAAAAGCCGCGAGAAGAGCAGGATCAACAACAGCACTACGGCGATCTCGACACCCTTGATGCCGGCAAAGCGGGCCATCGGGCTTTCGAGGAACGGGATCCAGTGCACGTCCTTCTCCTGATTGAAGAAGTAGGACAGGCCCACCATCATCAGGAAGGTGCCGCCAAAGGCTGCGATCGGCAGATGCGCGTCATGCATGATGCGCGAATATTCTTCCGGCTGGCTTGCCGCCAGAACGATTGCCTCGATCGGCCCGATCTGGGCAGCGATCACGACGATCAACAGCGGGAAGACGATACGCATGCCGAACACGGCAATCAGGATACCCCAGGTCAGGAAGCGATGCTGCCATTCCGGGGTCATGTCTTTCAGCTTGTTGGCGTTGACGATGGCGTTGTCGAAGGAGAGCGAGATTTCCAGAACCGCCAGCACGACGCAGATGAAGAAGATCGTCGCTGTACCGCTGATCGTGCCGGTCGATTGCCAGCCGAGGAAGCCGCCGAGGAGTAGACCAAGCGCGGTAACGATGAAGGCCCAGCGGAAATAGCCGAGCGTGGATGATGTGGACTGGCTCATGCGTGTGTCCCCCTGGTGGAGAGAAGACGCATGGAGGAGATGGACATGCCGCACGCGGCATCCATCCCAAAGATTTGGGATTGTGTCATGACGTTGTTAATCCGCCGGCTGTTTTGCAGGCGGTACCGACATCGCGAGAGCGCCGTAAAAACTCTCGCCAGAGGGGCCCGGCACCAGGTTTCTTTCGCGGGCTCGGTAAAGGCGCGCGAAGACACCATGAAAATTGGCTGTTTTCAGTTTTTCGTCAAGAGGGTGCCCGTGCTGATCCCTAATGTTTGATGAGCGAGCGTTGCTACCTGCATTTTGTCGCTCCGGCAGACGGGGGCGAAAAATGTCCCAAGCTTGACCTTTCGGCGCCAAAAAGGCATGGAGCACGCCTGCCCGCGCCAAACGACGATCTTTCTGATAGGATCAGTATCGAAGCGGACATGAGAAGAAAGAAAAACAAGAAATGAGCAAAGCAACGTCTTCCGCGCCCTCGCAGCGGATGCTGCGCGTCGGCGAGCAGGTACGCGCCGCCATTACGCAGGTTCTCCAGCGCGGCGAAGTGCGCGACGATCTGATCGAAAAGACCGTGATTTCCGTGTCGGAAGTCCGCATGTCTCCGGATTTGAAAATTGCCACCGCCTATGTCACGCCGCTCGGTCTGCCGGACCACGAAGCGGTGATCGAGGCTTTGAACCGTAATGCGAAATACATTCGCGGCCGCCTCGGCGGCCAGTTGCGGCAAATGAAATACATGCCCGAAGTGCGTTTCCGTGACGATACCAGCTTCGACAATTACAAGAAGATCGACCAGCTGCTGAAATCTCCGGAAGTGCAGCGCGATCTCGGGGGCAATCCTGAGTCCAAGGCCTCCGGCGACGAGCAAGAATAGAGAAGAATGTCCAAACCGCGTAAACCCAAGGGCCGGCCGGTCTCCGGCTGGCTTATCCTCGACAAGCCTGTCGATTTCGGCTCGACCGAAGCCGTCTCCAAGATCAAGTGGCTGTTCAACGCCCAGAAGGCCGGTCATGCCGGCACGCTCGATCCGCTTGCCTCGGGCATGCTGCCGATCGCGCTAGGTGATGCCACCAAGACCGTGCCTTACGTCATGGATGGCCGCAAGATCTATGAGTTCACGGTCACCTGGGGCGAACAGCGCTCGACGGACGATCTTGAAGGCGATGTCGTTGAGAGCTCCGACAAGCGTCCGAGCGAGCAGGAAATCCTCGATATCCTGCCGAACTATACCGGCACGATCAGCCAGGTCCCGCCGCAGTTTTCCGCGATCAAGATCGCCGGCGAGCGCGCTTACGATCTTGCCCGTGGCGGTGAAATGGTCGAGATCCCGTCCCGCGAAGTCCAGATTTTTCGCCTGACGCTGCTTGGCGCGGAAGAGAATTGCGCACATTTCGAAGTCGAATGCGGCAAGGGCACCTATGTCCGCGCGCTGGCCCGCGATTTCGGTACGGACCTCGGCTGTTTCGGCCATATCTCCAACCTGCGTCGCACATTTGTTGCGCCGTTTGCGGAAGAGAAGATGGTACCGCTTGCCGATCTCGTGGCGCTGGAAAGCGTCGAGGATCGTGACGAGCGTCTCGCGGCGCTGGATGCGCTTCTGTTCGATACGGTCGAAGCGCTGTCCGATCTGCCGCATCTGCCGCTCAGTGAAGATCAGGCCTATCGCATCCGCATGGGCAATCCGGTTATCGTCCGTGGTCGCGACGCCCCGCTCGAAGCGCCGGAAGTCTATGCCACGGCAAAGGGACGTCTGGTTGCCATCGGCGATATCGCCCAGGGTGAGTTCCGTCCGAAGCGGGTGTTTGGCTGATAAACCATCGGCCTCCTCAAAATACGGGCCTCTTCCCATTCCATGCCGAATGGTCTATAGGCAGCGCCAGCTAGGGGCCGCCAATTGGCATGTTCCCGGCATTCACGGCCAAGGCTGAACGACATCTCGGCCTTTGGCGACCTCATTCCTCTTCACATAAAGGATCATACGATGTCGATCACTGCAGAGCGCAAGGCCGAACTCATCAAGGAATACGCAACCGTTGAAGGCGACACCGGTTCGCCGGAAGTCCAGGTTGCTATCCTCACCGAGCGCATCACCAACTTGACCGAACACTTCAAGGGCCACAAGAAGGACAACCACTCCCGTCGTGGCCTTCTGACCATGGTTTCCACGCGCCGTTCGCTTCTTGACTACGTCAAGAAGAAGGACGAAGCCCGTTACACCAAGCTGATCACCAGCCTGGGTATCCGTCGCTAAGACCTTTTCCGGCGGGCGCTCCTTGCGGGGTGTCCGCCGGACCTCTTTCCGGGCCTTGCCCGATCATTGCCTGCCGCGCTCATGATGTGCGCGAAAACTGTCGGCGAAACCGGATGGCCGGTTTGCCAGATCAACCCCGACCTGTCATGGGGCAGGATTGCCGGATGCTTTGTTGGCCGAGATTTTCTTGAAATCTTGGCCAATGTTTCCCTTCAAGGGGAATCGGAGCTTCTCGTTGTCTTGCCCGTGATGTGTCATATCTGCGGTCGATTGTGCCGGCGCCTTGCAAAGGGTGTCACGTCATTCCCGCATTGAAGGACAACACATGTTCAATACCCACTCTGTCGAAATCGAATGGGCAGGCCGCCCGCTGAAGCTGGAAACGGGCAAGATCGCCCGCCAGGCTGACGGCGCCGTTCTGGCCACCTACGGCGAAACCGTCGTTCTCGCCACCGTCGTTTCGGCCAAGGCGCCGAAGCCGGGCCAGGATTTCTTCCCGCTGACCGTCAACTACCAGGAAAAGACCTACGCCGCCGGCAAGATCCCGGGTGGCTATTTCAAGCGCGAAGGTCGTCCGTCGGAAAAGGAAACGCTGGTTTCCCGCCTGATCGACCGTCCGATCCGCCCGCTCTTCCCTGAAGGTTACAAGAACGACACCCAGGTCGTCGTCACTGTCGTCCAGCACGACCTTGAGAACGATCCCGACGTATTGTCGATGGTTGCCGCTTCCGCTGCCCTGACGCTCTCTGGTGTTCCGTTCATGGGCCCGGTCGGCGGCGCACGCGTCGGCTACATCAACGGCGAATACGTTCTGAACCCGCATCTCGACGAGATGGACGAATCGGTTCTCGACCTCGTTGTTGCCGGCACCCAGGACGCCGTCCTGATGGTTGAATCGGAAGCCAAGGAACTGAACGAAGACGTCATGCTTGGTGCTGTCATGTTCGGCCACCGTGGTTTCCAGCCGGTCATCGACGCGATCATCAAGCTCGCTGAAGTTGCCGCCAAGGAACCGCGCGACTTCCAGCCGGAAGATCATTCCGAACTCGAAGCCGAGATGCTCAAGCATTTCGAAGCCGAGCTGCGCACCGCCTACAAGAACACCCAGAAGGCTGAACGTTACGCAGCCGTCGATGCCGTCAAGGCAAAGGTGAAGGCTCACTTCTTCCCGGAAGGCGTAGAGCCGAAATACACTGCCGAAGTCATCGGCGCGACCTTCAAGCATCTGCAGGCCAAGATCGTTCGCTGGAACATCCTCGACACCAAGAGCCGTATCGACGGCCGTGATCTGTCGACCGTCCGCGCAATCGTCTCGGAAGTCGGCATCCTGCCGCGCACCCACGGTTCGTCGCTGTTCACCCGCGGTGAAACGCAGGCGATCGTTGTTGCCACGCTCGGCACCGGCGAAGACGAACAGTACGTTGACAGCCTGACCGGCATGTACAAGGAGCGCTTCCTGCTCCATTACAACTTCCCTCCCTACTCGGTTGGCGAAACCGGCCGTATGGGCTCCCCGGGCCGTCGCGAAATCGGTCACGGCAAGCTCGCATGGCGCGCTATCCGTCCGATGCTGCCGTCGCCTGAGCAGTTCCCTTACACGCTGCGCGTCGTCTCCGAGATCACCGAGTCGAACGGCTCGTCCTCGATGGCAACCGTCTGCGGCACCTCGCTCGCTCTGATGGATGCAGGCGTTCCGTTGGCTAAGCCGGTTGCCGGTATCGCCATGGGCCTGATCCTCGAAGGTGAACGTTTTGCCGTTCTCTCCGACATCCTCGGCGACGAAGATCACCTCGGCGACATGGACTTCAAGGTTGCAGGTACTGCCGACGGCATCACCTCGCTGCAGATGGACATCAAGATTGCCGGTATCACCGAAGAGATCATGAAGGTCGCTCTCGAGCAGGCTCAGGGCGGTCGCAAGCACATCCTCGGCGAAATGGCCAATGCCATCACCGAAGGCCGTTCGCAGCTCGGCGAATTCGCTCCGCGCATCGAAGTGATGAACATCCCGGTCGACAAGATCCGTGAAGTCATCGGTTCGGGCGGCAAGGTCATCCGCGAAATCGTCGAAAAGACCGGCGCCAAGATCAACATCGAAGACGATGGCACCGTGAAGATCGCTTCTTCTTCGGGTAAGGAAATCGAAGCGGCCCGCAAGTGGATCCACTCGATCGTTGCCGAGCCGGAAGTCGGTGTGGTCTACGAAGGCACCGTTGTGAAGACCGCCGATTTCGGCGCCTTCGTCAACTTCTTCGGCGCCCGCGACGGTCTGGTCCACATCTCGCAGCTCGCTTCCGAGCGTGTTGCCAAGACCTCCGATATCGTCAAGGAAGGCGACAAGGTCTGGGTCAAGCTGATGGGCTTCGATGAGCGCGGCAAGGTTCGCCTGTCGATGAAGGTCGTCGACCAGGCCACCGGCCAGGAAATCAAGAAGGCCGAAGGCGAAGCAGCCGAGTAAGCTTTCGCAGATCGCAAGATCGAGGCGCGGGAGCATTGTCTTCCGCGCCTTTTCTTTATCAGTTTCTGAAAACAACACCGCCAAGGTCCGACATCATGAGCCGAGACGCCCTCAAGACGCTTTTCCATCCCTTTGCCACCGACGCGGTGCCGATGCCGGGCGAGGGCGAGCGTGTGCTCTTCCTTGGCGCCGAAGCCGGCCATGCCAAGCCGTCGGACTTTCTCGGCGATATCACCGCCGTGCAGCCCTTCCGACCGCTGTTCCGCGCACTGGGCGACAATGCCTTTCCGGAAGCCGAAGGCGAAGATTACGATTTCGGCCTCGTTCTGTGCGGCAAGCATCGCGGTGAAAACGAAAACCGGGTGGCCGAAGTTCTGGCCCGCGTAAAGGTCGGCGGCGTCATCGTCATTGCCGGTGGCAAGGAAGACGGCATCCAGTCGCTCCGCACCATGCTGCTGAAACTCGGTGTCATCCTCGACTACGCACCAAAATATCATGGCGTCGCCATCTGGTTCGGCCGTCCGGAAGATGCTTCCGGCAGTATCAAGGCGCTGCGCAAGACCGCAGGCATGGTCGAGGGGCGCTTCGAGACCATTCCCGGCATCTTCTCCCATGATCATGTCGATCCGGGCTCAGAGCTTCTCGCAAGCCGCCTGCCGACCGATTTCGATGGCAATGCCGCGGATTTTGGTGCCGGCTGGGGTTATCTCTCCGTCATGCTGGCCGAAAAGTCGCGCCGTACCAACCGCATCGACCTGTTCGAGGCGGACTGGCAGGCGCTGGAATTCGCCAAGCGCAACCTCGCCGGCAATTGCCCGGATCTCGCCACGCGTTTCTTCTGGCAGGATCTCGGTGCCGAACCGCCGAAGGAAAAATACGATCTCGTGATCATGAACCCGCCCTTCCACGAGGCGCAGGCAGCCGATCCTGAGCTCGGCAGGACAATGATCCGTACGGCAGCGGCTTCGCTGCGTAGCGGCGGCCAGCTGCTGATGGTGGCCAATCGTGGCCTGCCCTATGAGCCAGTTCTGGCAGAAGCCTTCCGCGAGAGCGGCGAGACGTGCCGCAATGCCCGCTTCAAGGTGCTGTGGGGACGCAAATAAGACCTGCTCTTCACTATCCTTGCCAACGCCATCGATTGCATTCTAGGGTTGCGATCGGTGGGTTGGAGTGGTGGCGTGAACAGGATTGTGTGCAGTCTCTGCTGTCTGCTGATATCGGCCGCCGCAGCGCGGCCGGATCAGGTGCGAAACTCCTGGGAATGGTTCAACGCCGCCGAATTTTATGAGGCGCGCGAGCACCGGAGCGATCGCGATCTGGCGATATCCGCCCGCTATTTCCGGCTGTCCGCCGAGAAAGGAAATCCGGTTGCCGCCTTTAAGCTCGGCGAATTGTACGAGCATGGGACCGGGCTGGCAAAAGACCCGCTTCAGGCCTTCAACTGGTACATGCGCTCGGCCGCCAGGAACGACAAACACGGCCAGCTGAAAGTCGGCTGGTGTTACCAGAAGGGTATCGGCGTTCAGGCCGATCCCAAGATCGCGGCGATCTGGTACCGCATTTCAGCTGAAAACGACAATATCTGGGCCTACCACATGCTGGCCTTCATGCTCGCCGACGGTGACGGTGTGAAGAAGGACGTGGCGCTTGCCAGACGGTATCTCGAGCTCAGCCTGCCCAAGACCAAAGACCATTGGGCGAAATGGAAACTTGCCCAGCTGATTGCTGAGGAAGAGCCTGAAAGGGCAAAATCACTTCTGAAGGAGGCCGCAGCGGCGGGAAATATCCAGGCTGTTGAGGAGTTGAGGCTTGCGCCCTGATCAGGCAGCCTCGATCTCCTTTCGGGCGGCACTGGCAAGAAAGGCAGAGCGGGTTAAACCACGTTCGCGCGCTGCGGCGTCGATAGCATCCAGCATACCCTTTTCGAACGTGACATTGGCACGCACCACGCGTGTATCATCCTCGATATAGGGAATACGGATAAAAAATGCGCCATTCGCAAGCTCAGCTCGTATATCGCCGCGTTCGGTGATCTGCCGGTAAGTGGAAGGTTTAGGCAAGTCGGCATCTTCCGCCCAGAGGCGCAGCGCTTCGATCGCATTGGCGGTCAGATCATTCTCGGTATCAGCAGCCGAAAACACCGAGGACAGATCGGGAAAACGGATACCAAAGGCACTGTCTTCGTCTTTGTGTACGAGCGCGATGAAATGCTTCATGGCCTGCTTCCTATCAAATCCAGCCCGCTTGCCTGGCGATTGCCATTGCGGTGCCGCTCGGCAGATCCTTCTTTGGATGCGGTACGATGATCGTCTGAGTGCCTCTGCGGAGCTTGTGATGAGATCCTTTGATCGAGATCAACAGGAAGCCTTCGCGCTTCAGTCTGGCGATGATCTTCTGGCTATTCCGCTCCAAGCTACCGGAAGGGTACGCGTCAATCGCGCAAAAAACAAGAGCATGCGCATCATGATGCGCATGCTCTTGTACAGGTCAGGTTCTGAAATTACTCGCTGTCGGCCTTGCGCAGATTGTCCAGCGTCGGCAGTGACGTGATGCTGTAGCCGGCGTCGACGTAATGCACCTCGCCGGTCACGCCACGCGAAAGGTCAGACAACAGGTAGAGAGCCGAGCCGCCAATGTCCTCGATCGTCGCAGTACGGCGAAGCGGCGCGTTTTCTTTGTTCCAAGCATAGATGGCGCGGGCGTCGGAAATGCCGGCGCCGGCCAGCGTGCGCACAGGGCCTGCCGAGATCGTGTTGACGCGGATGTCCTGTGGGCCGAAATCAGCCGCCAGATAGCGCACGGAGGCTTCTAGAGCCGCCTTGGCCACGCCCATGACGTTGTAGTTCGGGATGACGCGCTGTGAGCCGTTATAGGTCAGCGTCAGCATTGAGCCGCCATTCACCATCAGCGGTGCTGCGCGTTTGGCGATTTCGGTGAAGGAGAAGCACGAGATCACCATGGTGCGCGAAAAGTTTTCGCGCGTGGTTTCGGCGTACTGGCCCTTCAGCTCGTTCTTGTCGGAAAAGCCGATGGCGTGAACGATGAAGTCGAGCGAGCCCCAGCGTTCCTTGATGGCGTCGAAGGTGGCATCGACGGAGGCGATATCTTCGACGTCGCAAGGAATGACGAAGTCGGAGCCGACTTCGGTTGCCAGCGGCTTCACGCGCTTGCCCAGCGCATCACCCTGATAGGTGAATGCCAGTTCAGCACCTTGCGCCGCCAGCGCCTTGGCAATGCCCCAGGCGATGGAATGGTTGTTCGCAACGCCCATGATCAGGCCGCGTTTGCCCTGCATGATACCTGTCATGGGATTATCCGTTATAGCGCTGGAAGACGAGCGTGGCATTGGTGCCGCCGAACCCGAAGGAGTTGGAAAGAACGGTATCGATCTTGGCATTGTCGATGCGGCTGCGCACGATCGGAACGCCGTCGAATTCCGGGTCGAGGTTCTGGATATGCGCGCTTTCGCCGATGAATCCGGCCTGCATCATCAGGAGACCGTAGATCGATTCCTGCACGCCGGCTGCACCCAGCGAATGACCGGTCAGCGACTTGGTCGACTGGATATGCGGGATCTTGTCCCCGAACACTTCGCGGATCGCGCCGATTTCCTTCGAATCGCCCACCGGGGTGGAGGTGCCGTGGGTGTTGATGTAATCCACATCGCCCTTCACGGTGGAGAGAGCCTGACGCATGCAGCGGATGGCGCCTTCGCCCGACGGTGCAACCATGTCGTAGCCGTCGGAAGTTGCGCCGTAACCGGTGATTTCAGCGTAAATCTTGGCACCGCGGGCCTTGGCATGTTCCAGTTCTTCGAGAACCAGAACGCCTGCACCACCGGCGATGACAAAGCCGTCACGATCGACGTCGTAGGCGCGCGAAGCGCTCGGGGCGTTGTCGTTGTATTTCGAAGACATGGCGCCCATGGCGTCGAACAGGTTCGACATGGTCCAGTCGAGATCTTCGTGGCCGCCGGCGAACATGATGTCCTGCTTGCCCCACTGGATCATTTCCGCTGCATTGCCGATGCAATGTGCAGACGTCGAGCAGGCCGACGAGATCGAGTAGTTGACGCCGTGGATCTTGAACCAGGTGGCGAGCGTTGCCGATGCCGTCGAGGACATTGCCTTCGGCACGGCGAACGGGCCGATGCGCTTGGGGCTATTGTTTTTGATGGTGATATCGGCGGCTTCGATCAGCGTGCGGGTGGAAGGACCACCAGAACCCATGATGATGCCGGCACGCTCGTTCTGAGCGTAGTCCTTCTCTTCCAGGCCGCTATCGGCCAGCGCCTGCTTCATCGCGACATGGTTCCATGCTCCACCCTGGGAGAGGAAGCGCATGGCGCGGCGATCGACGAGGTCCGTCGTGTCGATATTCGGCTTGCCCCAGACCTGGCATTTGAAGCCGTGCTCGGCGAAGTCGGGGGAAAAGGAAATGCCCGACTTTGCCTGACGCAAGGATTCGGTGACTTCGCCAGCGTCGTTACCGATCGAGGACACGAT
Organism: Neorhizobium sp. JUb45; assembly: GCF_004343585.1. GTDB lineage: Bacteria > Pseudomonadota > Alphaproteobacteria > Rhizobiales > Rhizobiaceae > Neorhizobium. Next base: position 32,409 of record NZ_SLYW01000004.1, read on the forward strand.
CCCCAGGCCCGTGACTACTACCCGTCTCATGTGATCAAACCTTTGTTGTTTTCGTCGACCGCTTGAAAAGCGGTTCAGGCCGTCTTGTCTTTGGCCAGACCGACGCGCAGGTCGGTTGCCTGATAAATGGTCTCGCCATCGGCCTTCAGCCAGCCGTCAGCGGTGCCCAGTACGAGGCGGCCCTTCATGACGCGCTTGAAGTCGATGCCGAATTCGAGAAGCTTTGTGGTCGGGCGGATCATGCCCTTGAACTTCACTTCGCCGGTCGAAAGCGCCATGCCGCGGCCTTCTTCACCCAGCCAGCCGAGGAAGAATCCGGTCAGCTGCCACATGCCGTCGAGGCCGAGGCAGCCCGGCATGATCGGGTTGCCTTCGAAATGGCATGGGAAATACCAGTCGTCCGGACGCACGTCGTATTCTGCGCGCAGATAACCCTTGTCGAAAGCGCCGCCGGTTTCGGAAATGTCCGTGATGCGGTGGACCATCAGCATGGGCGGCAAAGGCAATTGCGCGTTACCGGGTCCGAAGAGTTCACCATGTGCGCAGGCGAGGATTTCTTCGTAGCTGTAGCTGGACTGTCTCGTTGCCATCAGGATTATCCATTACTCCGTCGTCGCGGCCATCCGAAGCTATAGAGCAGGATAGGCACAAAATTAAGAGATTGCCCCGATCCGCTTATCGCCGATCAACCGGGACTGCCCCATACGATCACGAGGGCATATAGGAAGCGAAGCCGCCAAACCAGAGGCGTAAACGTCGAATCTGCGTTTTTTCCATGACACAAAGGGCGTTCGTGATGGCGCGAACACTTGCGCTATTGAAACCATTCGTCGCTAAAGTTATATCCAGTGTTGAACTTTATCAAAGATGACGGGAGTTTGCCTGCATGATGGCTGAAGCCAGCATGGACGTGGAGACAAGGTTGCGAGTATGTGGGCTGCGTCCGACGCGGCAACGTATCGCACTCGCCGATCTCCTGTTTGCCAAGGGTGACCGCCATTTGACGGTGGAGGAACTGCACGAGGAGGCGACATCCGCCGGCGTGCCGGTGTCTCTTGCGACCGTCTATAATACCCTGCACCAGTTCACCGAAGCGGGCATGATCCGGGTTCTCGCTGTCGAAAGCGCAAAAACCTATTTCGACACGAATACTTCCGATCACCATCATTTCTTCGTCGAAGGACGCAATGAAGTGCTGGATATCCCGATCAACAATCTTGCGATCGACAACCTGCCGGCACCGCCGGAAGGCATGGAAATCGCCCATGTTGACGTGATCATCCGTCTCCGCGAGAAAAAATCCTGATCGCAACTTTGCGGCGCGGCCTCGTCAGCGCCGCGCAAGCGCCATGTGGGAATATGGGATATTGGGCAGCCGTCGATGTGCTGCCCAGCATCATTTAAAACCATGCCGTCCCGAGGCCATTTTGATGAAAATATTGCCTTTTCTTGCCGCGTTGCTCTGCCTGATCACCGCTGCACCCGCATTTGCGCAGCAGCAATTGCTGAGCGATCCGGAAATCTATGAAAAAGATCATTTCCGTAAGGAATGCAAAGCCGTCGAATTCGGTGGCGATTTCATCACGCGCATGGATATCAACAATGATGGCCTGATCGATGCCATCGCCAATCATGGCGCCTATACTTGCGACGGAACGAAGGGCCAGGCCTGCAATGAAGAAGGTTGCCCCTATAACTTCTATCTGCAGGTCAAGGAGGGCGGCTATTTCATGATCGCCACCGCCCGCATCCACAGCTACGATTTCATCAAGCGTTTCGGCAACATGGTGTTCGTCTTCAAAATGGCGCCCAAATATTGCGAACGCGACGGTGGTGAGTCGTGCCAGATGACGGTGCGCGTACGTGGCACCAAGTTCGTGACCATCTCGAAGAAGTAGTTACTCCGGCAGCAACGATCCGGTTCGACCGGACAGATAATAGCCGACCAGCCCCATCCATTCGCGTGCGGCCGTGGCCGTTTGCTGCGCGTTGAGCGATGGCTGGGTGAAATCGAAGCCCAGCTTCTCGATGCCGGTGGTGCGATAATCCACCGGCCACGGCGTGACGGCAAGCCTCGCATGGCGAAACAGGCCGAGCGAGCGCGGCATATGGAAGGCGGAGGTGATCAGCAGGCAATCCGAAAGCCCGCGTTCCTTCAGCAGCGCCGCTGTGTTCAGGGTGTTTTCGAACGTGTTGCGGGAGCCGTTTTCCTTGATCAGCCGCTCTGAGGATATGCCGAAAGCGGAGAAGAACCGTTCCGATGCATTTGCCTCGCCCTCATAGGCGCCACTGATCGAGCCATCACCGCCGGACACCAGAATTTTGGCCTGCGGATATTTCAGCCCCAGTCGTGCCGTCTCGACAAAACGATCCGCTGCCTGATTGAGTTCGATGCCGCCGCGGCTTGTCGTCACCTGGTTTTCAAGCGCGCCACCCAGAACGATGATGCAGGAGAGATCCGCCGGATCCGCAGAAGGCTTGCGCACATGGTCCTCCAGCACCTGCAAAGCGACGCTGCCGGTCGTCGTGTAAAGCGCGACGAACAATACAAGTGCTGCGAAAAATGAAAGGGCAGCACCTGCCTTCCTTGAGCCGAGCGACGCCAGAAGGGCGCCCGCTAGGCACAAAAAGAAGGCCAGCGAAAGCGGTTGCACCAACAGCCAGACGATTTTGGAAAGATAGAACATCATCGGGGAAGGGCGCCTTTCGGATCGATTCGTCGATGACTATAGACCGAAATTCCTCTCTCACATTCAGTGATGCAAGCCGTTGCTCGATGGCGTTGGCCGTTGGTTGTAACGGTGCTGCAAGGAGCGCGGTATGAACAGCGTGATGGCAGCAAAGCCGAGCGTCAACCATGCCGCCATCTGCAAGGCCTGATCGGGCAGGCCTATGGCCAGAGCCGCGCCACAAAGCGCACCGGCTGCCATGCCGAGCCATGGCACGATCTGCACCGTCCAGCCAAAATTGCGCTCTCCTAGGATCGTGCGGCCGATACCGCGCCCCAGACGGGAAAGGGCGCCGGTGACATAGGTCAGGCCGATCGGCAGGCCCTCGATATGCTCCACCGCTGCATTGACCAGGCCCATTGCCAGTACCACGGCATTGAACCGCCAGATCGCCAGTTCGGGCGCAGCCAGCGCCGAGGCAACCGCCAGAAGCAGGCCGACCGTGGTGAGAACGGCGAAAATACGTCGCTCGAACAGATGCGCGACGATGATGCCAAGCGCATTGCCGATCACGAAGGTGACGATCGCCCCGACCAGCACGAGCGCATGACTGTAATCGCCCTGCTCGAAAGAGATTGCAGCGCGCGTTGTGTTGCCGGTCATGAACGAGACGAAATCACCGGAAAGCTGCAATCCTATCGCGTCGGTCAATCCGGCCAGGAAGGAAATCGCCGCAACCAGCGTCACGCCCAGGCTCGTTCGTCTGGTTCGTATCATCCGGCGTCGCCTCTGTATGGTCATATCCCTGTCCTTTTTGCAGGTCCTATCAGGCGATGATGAATGAGGGTTTCATGCGGGTCTTGATGAAGATCAAGACAGAAGCGTCATCGTCAGCGGATGTGCGGGATCGGCCAGCCCATCCGTGATATTGAAATGGTGCCGATCCGGCTCGTGATAGCAGCCGGTCCTGGCGCCAAGCCCGGTCCAGATATTGGCAAGAAGATCGTTCTGGCGGAGGAATTCAGCCCGCTCGCTGGCGCCCACCCAGCAGAACAGCTTTACATCGTCTCCCGGCATCAGCAGCGCCGGGCTTTCCCGTTCGGCTTCGTCCAGCGTCAGCTGAAGTTTTTCGTTCAGCCGTGTGGGCAGAAGCGGACGCAGATCGTGCAGGCCGGAAATCGATATCGTATTGCCAATGCGGCGGCGGATTTCGGGAGCAAGCGGCGAGGTATGGGAAACCATGCGGGACACAAGATGCCCGCCTGCGGAATGACCGGTCAGGTGCAGCGGCCCGGCAATCCGTTTCGCCGCCGCCGTTATGGCCTCGGAAACCTCACGGGTAATGTCGGAAATGCGTGCATCCGGGCAGAGCGTATATTGCGGCAATGCCACGGCATAACCGTGTGTCACCGCGCCATTGGCCAGATGCGACCAGTAGGATTTGTCGAGGCTCTGCCAGAAACCACCATGGACGTAAACGACCAGTCCCCGTGGCGTTCCTTCCGGCAGAAAGAGATCGAACAGATGTCGCGGCTTTGATCCGTAGGCGATATCGATCTCGGCGCGGCCGAGTGAGAGTAGCGTGTCCCGGTAGTTTCTGGCCGGCTCAACCCAGGCCTGCGGCCAGGCGCTGCCATTGGGGATATTGGGTCCGTTGGAATAAGCGTCGTTCCAGTCCGAAACCGCGTGGAAAATCATGCATGCACCTGTCGTGATGGTCTTGTAAACCATCACCGTATCACGCATCGCCTGCCAGAAAAGATCAGGATTGGGCGGAATGGCCCGTCGGCAGTGTACTGCTGGCGACGCGGCGTGTGGCGGCTTCGTAAAAGCTCGTCAGCAGTTCCAGCATTTCGGTCGTGGATTGCAGACTGTTGTCCGATCGATCGATCCTCTGGATCATCGAGACCAGCAGGTTTTCACGCACTGCACGATAATCTTGCGTCAACTGCTCGCCGGCCGAGGTCGGGATATAGAGTGTATCCTTGCGTGACCGGCCCTTGACGCGCTCGATCATCTTCAGGCCCTGCAGCTTCTTGATGGCATATTGCACATTGGCGGTATCATCGCGGCCAAGCAATCGGCAGATTTCGCTGAGGCCCTTGGGCTTCTGGCGATACCGGATCGTATGCAAAACCGCGGTTTCCAGCCCGCTGATGCTGGTGCCGGCCAGATCGGTGCTGCATTCCGACTGCCAGCGCAGAAACGCGGCCGATATACGCCATAAGGACCACTCGAATGCAGTGAGCGCATCTTCCGACAGGCTCATGTCCGTCAGGTGGTCTTGGGCCGCTCCTTCGGCTCCGGATATGTCGTTCATCGAGTTTCTCCACGCGTCTTGCGCGGAATATTGCATTAAGTTTTGCGAAAATACAGTAGTTGTTTGATATAAATACTGTGTTTTATTCGGTATAAAATGGGTAAATTTCACATGTTGCAGAGGTGGAGCATGTTTCGATGCGTGGCAATACATCGAAAATGAAGGTGTGGCAGAGCTGATCCATCAGCGAAACTTGTTGCTGACATGAACAGAATCACGCAGCCCGAAGCGCCAGGGCTGATCCATTGCCTTGGATATACCGATGCGTTTGCCGATATCCACGATTGCTGTGACGTGTGCAGGTGTCACGACGAAAGGTGGCTGATAGAGCGGCAGGCCATCCTGCGCGATGCCGACGCCAAGTGCCTGACATAGCCGTCCCGGGCCGGAGCAAAGCAGAAGCGGATCCGTCTTGCCGCGTCTTGTTTCCATCTCGGCAAGGCCGGAGACGGGCTGCAATGCCCGGATCAGCACGGCGCTACCTGGCTTGCAGACGAAGTTCAGACACCAGTGAATACCGTAGGAGCGATAGACATAGGCATGTGCAGGCGGGCCAAACATGGTGCGGGTTCTCGGCGTCATGCCGCGGAAACTGTGCGATGCCGGGTCGTCCGGCTCATAAGCTTCCGTCTCGACGATCACGCCGCCGCAACCTGCAAATATCAGTTCGGCGCCGATCAGGTCGCGCGCCACCTCAACCGAAGAGCGGTCGAAAAATTCATGCAGGTCCGTCATGTCCCACCGTTTGATCACGTGCGTGATATCGGCCTGCCGGCCTATCATGACAAGTCAGCCCGTCACGCGATTGCCTGATCTTTGGCGTCGAACCGATGCAGGCGGCTCCTGTCTGGCGTTGCGAAGACGATCTCGTCGGCCGCGAAGCGATGTTCACCGAACAGGCGCACGGTGAGAAGGCCCGTCTCTTCCGTTTCCAGATAAAGAATGGTGTCGGCACCAAGATGTTCGACATGCACGATCTTGGCTTGCCAGTCGCCGGCCTCGCGGGAAAGCGCGATATGTTCGGGGCGGATGCCGAGGGTTTTTGCCTGCGCATCGCCCAGCCTGTCGGCCTCGATGAAATTCATCTGCGGCGAGCCGATGAAACCGGCAACAAAGGTGTTAGCCGGCTTGTTGTAAAGCTCCATCGGAGATCCGACCTGCTCGATTGCGCCGGCATTCAGCACCACGATCTTGTCGGCCAGCGTCATCGCCTCCACCTGATCGTGGGTGACATAGATCATCGTTGCCTTCAGCTGTCGGTGCAGGCGGGCGATTTCCAGCCGTGTCTGCACGCGCAAAGCCGCGTCGAGGTTGGACAGCGGCTCGTCGAAGAGGAACAGTTTTGGCTCGCGCACGGTGGCGCGGCCGATGGCGACACGCTGGCGCTGGCCGCCGGAAAGCTCTGCCGGGCGCCGCGCCAGATACGGCCCAAGCGACAGCATGCGCGACGCTTCGGCAACACGTGTCTCGATCTCCGGCTTGGGCGTGCCCGCCTGTTTCAGGCCAAGCCCCATATTGTCCTTCACCGTCAGGTGCGGATAAAGCGCGTAGGACTGGAACACCATGGCGATGCCACGTTTTGCAGGCGGCACGGTGGCGACCTCCTGACCATCGATCTGCATGCTGCCGCTCGATGCGTCTTCAAGGCCGGCGATGACCCTGAGAAGCGTGGACTTGCCGCAGCCGGAAGGGCCGACAAAGATCACGAACTCACCGTCCTCGACCTCAAGATCGATGCCTTTCAGCACCTCGTGCGTGCCAAAGGCCTTGCGGATGGATGTCAGTTTCAGCGAACCCAAGGGCTTGTTCCTTCATGTAATCTCAGAAACGGACCGGCAGCCCGGTACGCACGCTTTCGTCGGCCGCCAGCGCAAGGCGCAGCGATTGTACGGCATCGTCCATATGCCGTGTCAGGTCGATGTCGTCGCGGATGGCTTTCAATACATAGGCCTGTTCGAGGTCACACAGTTCCTGATGGCCGGGTTCTCCCTCCATCCTGAGATCTTCGTCAGCAACGAGAAAGCCGCCATCCGGCCCGGTCTCGGCTCGGTGCACGCGGATGACCGATGTTTTCGTATGCGTATCGATATCGGCCGACTTGGCGTTTTCGTCGACACGGATCGATACCGATCCTTTTGGCGACATCACGTCCTTCACGAAAAACGCCGTTTCCGACATCATCGGTCCCCAGCCGGCCTCGTACCAGCCGACCGAACCATCCTCGAACATCACCTGCAGATGGCCGTAATTATACATGTCGGGCGCGATCTCGTCGGACATGCGCAGGCCCATGCCGCGCACTTCCACGGCGCGCGCATCGGTGATCTGGCACATCACGTCGAGATAATGCACGCCGCAATCGACGATCGGCGACGTCGTCTGCATCAGCGCCTTGTGCACGTCCCAATGGGCGCCGGAGGACTGCTGGTTGAGGTTCATGCGGAAAACGTAAGGTGGTCCGAGTTTGCGGGCCTCCGCGATCAGCCGTATCCACGAGGGGTGATGGCGCAGAATGTAACCGATCACCAGCTTGCGGCCATGCGCCTTGGCGGCAGCGACCACGCGCTCGGCATCGACAACCGTCGTCGCCAGCGGCTTTTCCAGAAACACATGGGCGCCAGCCTCGAATGCCCGAATGGCATAGGCGGCATGGCTGTCGGAATAGGTGTTGATCGAGCAGACATCCGGTTTCAGTTCGCTGAGCGCGGCTTCGAAATCGTTGAGGAACGGATAGTCGGCGAGTTCTGCTGGCAGGTCCGGCCGGCTGCGGTTCACAAGACCGACGATCTCGAAACCGGGATTGTGATGATAGGCCAATGCGTGACTGCGGCCCATATTGCCGAGACCGGCAACAAGCACGCGAAGGGGTGTGTTGGAACTCATTTGACGGCTCCCGAAGTGATGCCGCGGATCAGCTGGCGTGAGAAGATGACGTAAAGAACCAGAACCGGCAGGATGGCGAGCGACAGGGCGGAGAGCACGGCGTTCCAGTTGGTGACGAACTGGCCGATGAACATCTGCGCACCCAGCGTCACCGTCTTGGTTTCCTCGCCGGGCGCAAGGATGAGCGGGAACCACAGATCATTCCAGATCGGTATCATGGTGAACACGGCAACCGTCGCCATGGCCGGGCGCACCAGCGGCAGGACAAGGCGGAAGAAGATGGCATATTCGGACAATCCGTCGATCCGCCCGGCATTTTTCAAGTCATCGGAAACGGTGCGCATGAATTCCGACAGGATGAAGATGGCAAGAGGCAGCCCTTGTGCCGTATAAACCAGAACCAGCGCCGTCAGCGTGTTGACGAGACCGGCGGCCACCATGCCCTGCAGGATGGCGACGGTGCCCAGCCGGATCGGGATCATGATGCCGAGCGCCAGATAAAGCCCCATCAGCAGGTTGCCGCGAAAGCGATATTCCGACAGCGCAAACGCCGCCATCGCACCGAACAGCAGCACCAGCGCGATTGCCACAACGGTGACGATCATGCTGTTCTGGAAATAACCGAAAAAATCACCCTGGGCGAGCACGGTCTTGTAACCAACGAGATCGAAGGTCGAAGGCGTGGGGATCGCCATCGGATCGCGAAAGATCGCATTGCGGCTCTTGAACGAGTTGACCAGCGTCAGAAACACCGGAAACAGCGCAATCAGCGTATAACTGATCAGAGCCAGATGGATCAGTCCGGTGCGGACAAGCGAGGTGCGGGCCTTGGCCATGATCGCCTCCTTCAGAACTGGTAGCGACGCATGCGCCGCTGGATGACGAAGAGATAAAGCGAAACGCCGGCGAGAATGATCAGGAACATCACGGTGGCGATGGTCGCACCCATCGAGCGGTCACCCATCTGGTTCTGGAAACCGAAGAAGGTGCGGTAGAGCAGGGTGCCCAAAATATCGGTAGAGCCATCGGGACCGGCCAGCGCCCCCTGAACAGTATAGATCAGATCGAAGGCATTGAAATTGCCGACAAAGGTGAGGATCGAGATGATGCCGATCGAGGGCAGGATCAGCGGCAGCTTGATCTTCCAGAACTGGCTCCAGCCGGTAATGCCGTCGCATTCGGCGGCTTCCAGCACTTCTTCCGGGATGTTGAGCAGAGCGGCATAGATCAGCATCATCGGAATGCCGACATATTGCCAGACGGAAATCAGCGACACCGTGATCAGCGCGCTGTCCGGTTTGCCGAGCCAGGGCGCAAACGCCCATTTCAGCCCGACGAGATCCATCAGGCTGGGGGCAATGCCCCAGATCGGCGACAGGATCAGCTTCCAGATGAAGCCGACGATCACGAAGGACAGCAGCGTCGGAACGAAGATGGCGGTGCGATAAAAGGTGGCGAAGCGCAGTTTCGGCACAGACAGCATGGCGGCGAGCGCAATGCCCACCGGGTTCTGCACCAGCATATGGATGACGAAGAAGATCAGGTTATTGCCGAGCGCATTCCAGAAACTGGCGGAAAGCCGTGGATCGGAAAACAGCGTGGCAAAATTCGAGAGCCCGACAAACACCGTCTGTCCATCGACGAGATTGTAGAGCGACAGCCGCAGGGTTTCGATCAGCGGCAGGATCATGATCGCCGTATAGACGAGCACTGCCGGCGCCAGAAACACGGCGATATGCCAGCGGGTGGGCCGTTTGATCGGAGCGATCGCAGGATCGGCCGTGTCGATGTCGCTCATGATGTGAACTCTGCGTTTGCATGTGAGGCGTCATCCTCGGCCTTGTGCCGAGGATCTGACCACGTTCATGATCTCAGGTAGTTGCAGATCCTCGGGACAAGCCCGAGGATGACGATTGGAGAGGTGGATGAGCTTTATCGAAGGTCGAACGGAGGCTGGTGATCAGCCTCCGCACCTTCATCAGCTCACTTCGCCGGCTTGTACCAGCTTTCCAGACCCTTCTGGGTCTCTTCGGCTGCCTGTTCCGGTGTCTGCGTGCCGTTGATGACATTGGCCGACACACGCCACATTTCGAGATCGAGGTTCGGCTTGCCACGGCCGACGATCGCCGCGCTCGGGCGGATGGTCGGCTTGCAGTTCTGGCGCCAGGAGACGAATTCCTGCGCCAGCGGATCTTCCATCTTCACCGCAGTCGAGTTCAGGCTGAAGAAGCCCGGCAGCGAGTTGGCGTAAAGCGTGGCGAATTCCGGCGAGGCGACCCAGGCGAGGAATTTCTTCGCCGCTTCCGGGTTCTTGCCCTTGGCGTTGAGACCGATGCCGATGTCGTTATGGTCGGAAATGTAGCAGGTATCGCCGGCCTTCTTCACCGGTGGCGGGAAGGCGCCCATTTCGAAATCGGCCTGTGCCTTGAATGGCGCGATTTCCCAGGAACCGGCCGGATAGATGGCGGCGCGGCCGAGCGTGAACAGGTTCTGGCTGTCCGGATAGGTCTGGGCTTCAAAACCGTCGCCGAGATAGGGTTTCCACTTGGCCAGCGTCTTGTAGGGCTCGATCCAGTCGGCATCGGTCAGTTTCTGGGTGCCGGCGATCAGCGCCTTGCGGCCTTCTTCGCCCTTCCAGTCGTTCGGGCCGATATTGTAATAGCCCATGGTCGCGGCTTCCCACTGGTCCTTGGTGCCCATGGCCAGAGGGATGTAGTTGCCGTCGGTCTTGATCTTTTCGAGCAGGGCGAAGAACTCGTCCTCGGTCTTCGGCACCGCGACCTTCAGCTCTTCAAACGCCTTCTTGTTGTAGATGAAGCCGTGAATGACCGATGCCATCGGCACGCAAAACGTCGTTTTGCCGTCGTCTGTGCTCCACGCGGACTTGGCGGTATCCGAAAAGTTCTTGATACCGTCGAGGTCGTTCAGCGCGGCAAGCTGGCCCTTTTCGAACATGGCAAGCGACAGGTCGAACGGGCGGCAGGTGATGAGATCGCCCGCCGTGCCAGCTTCCAGCTTGGCATTGACGGCCGAATTGTATTCGGTCGGAGCCATCGGGGCGAACGTCACCTTGATGCCGGGGTTCTTGGCTTCGAAGGCGGGGATCAGTTTTTCCTGCCAGATCGACAGGTCGTCGTTGCGCCAGCTTTCGATGGTCAGCGCGGTATCGGCAGCATTGGCAACACCTGCCAGTGCCGCAGGCACAAGCACGGTCGTGGCAAGCATCAGGCCTTTCAGCATACGGGTCATGACATTCTCCCAGTTATGGCGCCCGCGGGCGCATTTTCGGTTCCCATTATTATTATTCGAACTCGGCAAGTGCCTGCCGTAGTACCTGTCCAGAGCGGGCAAGCGCGGCCTGCGCCGTCTCCGCATCATGCGCACCTGCTGCCAGCAGCACGGCGACTTTCACCGAGCCTGCAGCGCTTTGCATCCGTTCGCCGGCGGCATCCATGTCGATGCCGGCGATTTCAGAGACGATGCGAGTGGCGCGGATGCGCAGCTTTTCGTTGTCGGCCCGCACATCCACCATATGCCCGTCATGCACATGGCCGAGCTTGATGGCCGTGAGAGTCGACAGCATGTTGAACGCGATCTTTTGCGCAGTACCCGCACCCATGCGGGTCGATCCCGCCACCACTTCCGGCGGCGTTGCCAGAAGCACGGCAACATCAGCAAGTTTCAACAAAGGTGCGCCGGCATTGTTGGCGATGCCGATCACGGATGCGCCACGCGCTTTCGCAATTTTTGCAATGGCCAGTGCATAAGGCGTCGAGCCACTGGCGGAAACGCAGATCACGCAGTCGCTGTCGGCAATGCAGGCGGCATCCCGTTCAGCCAGGGCAATGTCGTCTTCCGGGCCGCCGGCCAGATCGGTCAGGCTGGCAATGCCGCCTGCCATCAGAACCACGATCCGGTCACGGGCAATGCCATAGGTGCCGGGCAGTTCGAGCGCATCGGCCATCGCCATCAGGCCGGAACTGCCAGCGCCGACATAGATCAGTCGTCCGCTCCGCTGGAGAGCACGTGCGGTCAGTTCGGCAGCCGCAGCAAGTGCCGGGATGGCGTCGGTCACGGCGCGAGCGGCCCGCTGCTGGCCCTCTGCAAGCACACGCAGCGCCGCAGTCGGCTCGAGCATATCCAGCCCGATCGCGTGTTCATGTCTGGCTTCGGTGGCGTTTTTGCTCATCCGAGTTCTCCCTCGAGAGAAATGATGCCAAAAAAATACCAATTGTCCAGATGCAAATTAACGATCGCCTAAGTTGAATGACCGCACGGCCGTAAATTCGGAAAAATATAATTATGAATCAATGCATTGAAACGTTTCCAAAATGCGAATTGCAAATCGCCCTTGGCTATTGGTACTTTTTTGGTATGGTTTGTGTCGGAGGTATTCATGCCCAACTATATTCTCGGGATCGATGGTGGTGGAACCAGTTGCCGTGCAGCGGTAGCGGATACCGATGGTCGTATCCTTGGCCGTGGCAAAAGCGGTGCCTCCAATATTCTGTCCGATCCCGACAATGCGCTGCGCCATATCGATGAGGCGGCGCGTCTGGCCTTTCGGGATGCCGGCCTTTCTGAAAATCTGGTCTCGTCCTCCTCGGCCCTTCTCGGGCTTGCCGGCAACAATGTCGGCGATGCGGTCAATTATGTTCTGGCCCGCCTGCCGTTCCAGCGCTCGAAAATCGTCAATGATGGGCTGATCGCGCTTGAGGGTGCGGTAGGCAGCGAGGACGGCGCCATCGCCATTCTCGGCACGGGCACGATCTGCCTCGCGCGACGTGGTGATCAATTGACCTCCATCGGCGGCTGGGGTTTTCAGGTGAGTGATCTCGGCAGCGGCGCCCGTCTTGGTCATGCCGCGCTTCAGGAGTGTCTGCTGGCGCATGATGGCGTCCGCTCGGTGACGCCGCTCTCCGCCGAACTTTTGGCGGAGTTCGGCAATGATCCCGAGCAGGTTGTAGGCTTTGCCCGCAAGGCCAGCCCCGGCGAATTCGGACGCTATGCGCCACGCGTGTTTTTCGCCGCCGAACGGGGTGATGAAACGGCCCTGCGCATCCTCCATGCGGCCGCAGCCGAAGTCGATGCCGCGCTTGATGCCGTGGCGGCCGTCATGCAAGGGCAAGGACGTCTGTGCCTGCTCGGCGGTCTCGCCGGTCTTTACCCCACCTATCTGGCTGAGCGCCACCGCAACCGCCTGTCAGAACCTTTGGCCGATGCGCTCACCGGCGCCGTCTCACTTGCGGTCTCCGAACTGACTTCCGAGGGAACTGGCCGATGAGCGAAGCGCTTTCCGCCCTCCTGCCGCTCGACGGTTTTCAGGCGGCAAGCGCCGGCCCGCTTTATCTGAAACTGCGCCAGACGCTGGAGGATGCGATTCGTTCCGGCAGGCTGGCTCATGGTGCTGCGCTTCCGGCCGAACGCGACCTTGCCGATTACGCCAGTGTCAGCCGTGTCACCGTGCGCAAGGCGGTGGATGATCTGGTGAAAGACGGGTTGCTGATGCGCCGCCACGGCTCCGGCACTTTTGTCGTCAAACCGGTTTCGCGTGTCGAGCAGCCGCTTTCGCACCTCACCTCCTTCACCGAAGACATGGCGCGACGCGGTCTCGTCACCCGCTCGGAATGGCTGGAGCGCGGTCTTTATCATCCCTCGCCGGAAGAAAGCGTCATGCTCGGCTTAGCGCCCGGTACACTGGTTGCCCGTATAGGCCGCCTGCGCATTACCAACGACATGCCGCTTGCTATCGAGCGCGCCAGCCTGTCGGCCGAATTTTTGCCGGATCCCGCACGCGTCTCCACATCGCTGTATGGCGAACTGGAAAAGACCGGCGCCCGGCCGGTGCGCGCCATCCAGCGCATCTCCGCATGCAACGTCAAGAACCCGGATGCCGGGTTGTTGCAGGTGTCGGTCGGCTCTGCCGGCCTGTCGATCGAACGTATTTCGTATCTCGGTTCCGGCCGGGTGGTGGAGTTCACGCGCTCTCTCTACCGGGGCGATGCCTATGATTTCGTCGCCGAGCTGACGCTTGGCGGCCGTTGAATGCCGGAGGATTCCATGACCACGCAAACCCATATGCGCCGCGAGATCGACGAGATCCCGCACGCTGTCGCCCGCCTGCTGGACCGCTCTGCCGCCGATCTGAAATCGGCAGGTCTCGCGTTGCGGGAAAAGGACCCGGCCTTTCTGGTCACCATTGCGCGCGGTTCGTCCGATCATGCCGCCACCTTTATCAAATATGCGGTGGAACTCACCGCCGGCCGGCCGGTTGCCTCGCTCGGTCCGTCGCTTGCCTCCATCTACGGCGCAAAACTGAAGCTTTCGGGCGGCGCGGCGATCACCATCTCGCAATCCGGCAAAAGCCCCGATATCGTCGCGATGGCGCAATCGGCCACCGATGCCGGTGCCGTCACGGTGGCGCTGACAAACACGCTGCCGTCACCGCTTGCCTCCGCCTGTACCCACGCGCTGGATATTCAGGCCGGCCCGGAACTGGCCGTCGCCGCCACAAAATCCTTCGTCAATTCCATCGTCGCGGGTCTGGCGCTTCTGGCCGAGTGGACCAACGACGCGGATTTGCGCAATGCCCTGCAAAACCTCCCGGAAGTGTTTGCAAAGGCCGTCACCCTGCAATGGGGCGATTTTGCCGCGGAACTCGGCGATGCCGAATCGCTTTACATGCTCGGTCGCGGCCCGGCTTTGGCGATTGCCAGCGAAGCGGCGCTGAAGTTCAAGGAAACCTCCAACATGCATGCCGAAGCCTATTCGGCTGCCGAAGTGCTGCATGGGCCGGTGGCGCTGGTGGAAGACAAATTTCCGCTGCTCGCCTTTGCCGCAAGGGATGCTGCGGAAAACTCGGTTGTCGAGATCGTCGAAAGCCTTTCCGGCAAGCGCGCGCTTGCATTCGCGACGTCGGACAAGGTCAAGTCCGCTCGAAAATTGCCTTTCGTCGCAACCGGCCATCCGCTCACCGATGCGCTGGCTCTGATCCTGCCGTTCTACGGTTTCGTCGAATCCTGGTCGCGCAGCCGCGGTTTTAATCCGGATGCGCCGGTGGCACTCAAGAAGGTAACGGAAACCCGATGACCGACGCCAAGGCATATTTAGGCGCCCGCATTTTTGATGGCGCGGCCTGGCACGATGATTCGGCACTGGTCGTGAGCGGCGGCACGGTGCAGGCAATTGTCTCTGCCTCGGCGCTCGCCGACACTGCGGAAAAGGTAAGACTCGACGGCGGCATTCTTCTGCCCGGCTTTATCGACCTGCAAGTCAATGGCGGCGGTGGCGTGATGCTCAATGATGAGCCGACCGTTGAAGGCATTTCACGCATCTGCGCCGCCCATGCCCGTTTCGGCACCACGGCGTTGCTACCGACGCTGATCACCGATACCCCGGAAACTACCCGGGCCACCGTCGAGGCTGGCAGACAGGCGAGGCGCGAAGGCGTCTCCGGTTTTCTCGGCCTGCATCTTGAAGGCCCGCATCTTTCCGTTGCCCGCAAGGGCGCGCATGATCCGGCGCTGATCCGCCCGATGGAGGAGGCCGATCTCGACCTGTTCCTGTCCTCGGCAAAGGATCTCGATGTTCTGCTGACCACGATCGCCCCGGAAAACGTCAGCGAGGCGCAGGTTGGCCAATTGGCGGATGCTGGCATCATCGTCAGTCTCGGCCATACCGAATCAAGCTTCGAGACGGCCGGTCGTTACGAAAAAGCCGGTGCGCGCATGGTCACACATCTGTTCAATGCCATGAGCCCGCTCGGCCACCGCGAACCCGGTCTTGTCGGCGCCGCACTGCAGAGCGTGACGTTGCATTGCGGCCTGATCGCCGACGGCATCCACGTCGTTGCGCCATCGATGTCTGTCGCCTTGCGCGCCAAGCAGGGGCAGGGGCGCATTTTTATCGTCACCGACGCCATGTCGCCGATCGGCACGGATGTGACCAGCTTTACGCTCAATGGCCGCGAAATCCTGCGCAGAGATGGTCGCCTGACGCTGGCCGATGGTACGCTGGCCGGTGCCGATATAGACATGCTCTCATCGGTACGATTCGTGCATGAAAAGCTCGGTCTGCCGCTGGAGGAAGCGGTGCGCATGGCAACGGTCTACCCGGCAGAAGCCATCGGTATTTCGCACAAGGGATCGCTGCGGCAAGGAGCCGATGCGGATTTCGTGCTTCTGAACGACGACCTGTCGATGAATGCCACCTTCATCGGCGGCACCTGCGTCCATCGCCAATAGCGCTTCTGTCCAGGCGGTCCCGGTGGTATTGGCTGGCGGATGTCCGCCACCACCACAACCATAGTCGAGAACAGAACCTGCGGCACCTGCACGCTGTGCTGTCGGCTGCCGGATATCGATCATTTCGACAAGCCGGCAAATGCGTGGTGCAGCCACTGCGTCGAAGGTCGGGGCTGCTCGATCTATGACGACCGGCCATCGCTCTGTCGTGATTTCCTCTGTCTCTGGCGCACCGATGATTCGCTGCCGCCCGAATGGGACCCAGCAATCTCGAAAATGATGATTTACGAACAGGGACCGCAGATCACCGTTCTGGCGGATCCCGATCACCCCGATCTATGGCGGAGCGAACCCTATCGCAGCCAGCTCGAATCATGGGCGGCAAAGGCCGAATCGTCCGGCGGTTACGTGATCGTGTTCTGCGGGGAAGAGGTGTTCAAGATCTGACACACAAGAGTGCTAGATTTTTTGAACCGATAGAGTGTCTCTGGGAAGATTTGGTGGAGCTAAGCGGGATCGAACCGCTGACCTCTTGCATGCCATGCAAGCGCTCTCCCAGCTGAGCTATAGCCCCATCAGGGTGGTCCGGAATTTCCGGTCCTGGGAACTCCGTGCCGCTTTCGCTTCGGGAGTGGCGGCTAAGTACTTCCTGTTTTCGGGAAGTGCAAGCCGAAAAATGCGGCCCGGTGAAAAAATCTTTTCCGGGCCGCATTTTAGAGAAGATCAGCCTTCTTCGTCGTCGCCGCCGACGCCGATGATATCGGACATATCGTCGTCATCGTCTTCTTCGGTTTCGAGGAAGGTGTCGTCGTCATCGCCGTCGAGTTCGACATCGTCGTCGCCGAGATCATCGGGGATATCGTCGCCGGTGTTGCCGTCGTCGTTGTCGTCACTCGAAACGAGTTCGACTTCGTTGTTCTCGGTATCGACTTCCTGGACGTCCTCTTCCTCGGCCTGTTCCATGATGGCGGCAGCCGAGTTCTCTTCGAAGAACGACAGCGGCCAGGACTTGCCGCTATACGGCGAGACGACCGGGTCGCGATTGAGGTCGTAGAATTTCTTGCCCGTATCCGGGTCTACACGTTTGGTACCAAGTTCCGCTTTTGCCACTGTCGAAAGCCTCGTGAGAATGGGCCGAATGGTATCGGCAATGCCGCATGGTTGCGGTCGTCATATTTCAGCTGAAAATGCTAGCCGGTCCCCTTAGTCGTTGTCCTCTGGCATGTCAAAGGCAAACTTGACCCAGCAAAATCACGCCATTCTGCACCATTGCACAGATGACCGCCATCACGCTGCGTGATAAGTCGGCAGAAAATGTGGCATTGCCCGGTTTCGGCTGCCCGGTTTTCGCAGGAGGCAGTCTCTTGAAACACATCACGATCGCCATCGATGGGCCGGCGGCTGCCGGCAAGGGCACGCTGTCGCGGCGTCTTGCCGAGACTTATGGCTTTCATCATCTCGATACGGGGCTTACCTATCGCGCCACCGCCAAGGCGCTGATCGATGCCGGCCTGCCCTTCGACAGCGAGGCAATTGCCGAGAAGATGGCGCTCGAGGTGAATCTGGCCGGTCTCGACCGTTCCGTCCTGGCAAGACACGAAATCGGTGAAGCCGCCTCGAAGATCGCTGTCATGCCCGCCGTGCGCCGTGCGCTGGTGGAAGCGCAGCGCGCCTTTTCCAGGAAAGCGCCAGGTACGGTGCTCGATGGCCGCGATATCGGCACCGTGGTCTGCCCGGATGCTATCGTGAAACTTTACGTCACCGCCTCGCCGGAAGTACGGGCGCGGCGTCGTTATGACGAGATCATCGCCTCCGGCAAAGCGGCCGATTTCGACGCCATCGTCGACGACGTGAAGACGCGCGACGACCGCGACATGAACCGCGCCGACAGCCCGTTGAAGCCGGCCGAGGATGCGCACTTGCTAGATACGTCGGAAATGAGTATAGAGGCCGCGTTTCTGGCTGCAAAACGCATTGTCGATGCTGCCCTGAACAAGAATTGATGGCCAGCCGGTTCGCCCGGCAGCCTGCATGCCCCGAAAGTTCCAGTCCCCGCGCCGGATTGCTTCCCTTTGAGGAAGCGGACTTGAATTTCGGGTATTTTTAACTCGAACCCCCGGCGCTGGTGTCCACACGGACACTCCCAGGAGATTTCATGTCAGTATCTACCCCGTCGCGCGAAGATTTCGCAGCCCTGCTGGAAGAATCCTTTGCCAAGACCGATCTCGCCGAAGGCTATGTTGCCAAGGGTATCGTCACGGCGATTGAAAAAGACGTTGCCGTCATCGACGTCGGCCTCAAGGTCGAAGGCCGCATCGCGCTGAAGGAATTCGGTGCAAAGGGCAAGGACGGCTCGCTGAAGGTCGGCGACGAAGTTGAAGTTTACGTTGAGCGCATCGAAAACGCTCTCGGCGAAGCTGTTCTGTCGCGCGAAAAGGCTCGCCGCGAAGAAAGCTGGGTCAAGCTCGAAGTCAAGTTCGAAGCTGGCGAGCGCGTCGAAGGCGTTATCTTCAACCAGGTCAAGGGTGGTTTCACCGTCGATCTCGACGGCGCCGTTGCCTTCCTGCCGCGTTCGCAGGTCGACATCCGTCCGATCCGCGACGTCACCCCGCTCATGCACAACCCGCAGCCCTTCGAAATCCTCAAGATGGACAAGCGTCGCGGCAACATCGTTGTTTCGCGTCGTACCGTTCTCGAAGAGAGCCGCGCCGAGCAGCGTTCTGAAATCGTTCAGAACCTCGAAGAAGGCCAGGTTGTTGACGGCGTCGTCAAGAACATCACCGATTACGGTGCGTTCGTTGACCTCGGCGGCATCGACGGCCTGCTGCACGTCACCGACATGGCATGGCGCCGTGTGAACCATCCGTCGGAAATCCTGTCCATTGGCCAGCAGGTCAAGGTTCAGATCATCCGCATCAACCAGGAAACCCACCGCATCTCGCTCGGCATGAAGCAGCTCGAGTCGGATCCGTGGGATGGCATCTCGGCCAAGTACCCGGTCGGCAAGAAGATTTCCGGTACCGTCACGAACATCACCGATTACGGTGCATTCGTCGAACTGGAGCCGGGCATCGAAGGCCTGATCCACATTTCCGAAATGTCCTGGACGAAGAAGAACGTTCATCCCGGCAAGATCCTTTCGACCACGCAGGACGTCGACGTCGTCGTTCTCGAAGTCGATCCGTCCAAGCGCCGTATCTCGCTCGGTCTCAAGCAGACCCTCGAGAACCCGTGGCAGGCATTTGCCTTCAGCCATCCGGCCGGCACTGAAGTCGAAGGCGAAGTCAAGAACAAGACCGAATTCGGCCTGTTCATCGGCCTCGAAGGCGACGTTGACGGCATGGTTCACCTGTCGGATCTCGACTGGAACCGTCCGGGCGAGCAGGTCATCGAAGAGTTCAACAAGGGCGACATCGTCAAGGCTGTTGTTCTGGATGTTGACGTCGAGAAGGAACGCATCTCGCTCGGCATCAAGCAGCTCGGCAAGGACTCGGTCGGCGACGCTGCCGCTTCCGGCGAACTGCGCAAGAACGCTGTCGTTTCGTGCGAAATCATCGCCGTTAACGACGGCGGCATCGAAGTGAAGCTCGTTGAACACGAAGACATCACCTCGTTCATCCGCCGCGCTGACCTCGCTCGCGATCGCGACGACCAGCGTCCGGAGCGCTTCTCGGTTGGCCAGGTTCTTGACGCTCGCGTCACCAACTTCTCCAAGAAGGACCGCAAGGTCATGCTGTCGATCAAGGCTCTCGAGATCGCAGAAGAGAAGGAAGCCGTTGCTCAGTTCGGTTCGTCGGACTCGGGCGCTTCGCTCGGCGACATCCTGGGCGCAGCCCTGAAGAACCGCGGCAGCGAGTAATCGTCAGCTTCGATCTTTTGAAATGAAGAGGCCGCCGGAGATGATCCGGCGGCCTTTTTCGTGTGCGTATCTGATTGAGATTTATTCCAGAGCCGCCATCCGGCGATAGAAGTCTTCGGCACCCGTACCCGGATGATCTGTCAGATGCTGACGCGGCGCCTGCCGGGTTCCGGCCGTGGTCGCTGCAGTCTCTGTTGCGGCTGCATGCAAAGGCTCGTCTTCCGGCGTCATTGGCTCCGGTTGCGGCTCTCCGCCACCCTGCCGTTCTTCGCCGCCAGATGGTTGCTGTTGGCCCTGATGGTCGCGCCGCGGCGGCTGGTCATCATCGCCGACCGGCGGCTTGCGCCTGATCTCGTGGTTTTCACTCTCTTCGAATTCCTGTGCACCGGCATGCGGCACAAGCGGATGCGCCGGCACGTCGCGCGGCAGGAGCGACATGCCGAGCAGCGCCTTTTCGAAAGCGGTATCGGGTTGTGCCGAAAGACTGGCCGATGTCGATGCCGTATTGGTCGCCGGCGGAAGCGCATTGACGAGAGGTGCGGGCACATCGTCATCTTGTGTTTGATCGGAAATGGCCGCCGTCTTCAGGACCTCTGCGTCTGCGGCGGTCGTCCTCGGGTCTGTTTCCGCATCAGGCCGCACAGCCAGGATATTGGCCTGCGCCTGCGCAATCTGCCTCGCGCCCTTTGCGTCCGGCTCTCCTGAGGCAAGGCCGGCAACCCATTCGGTCTGGAAACGATCGATAATGGCTTTGGCGGTTTTGGGAATTGTCAGATCGGCTTCGTCATGCGCCTGACGGGCAAGGGCGGCGGCATCGTAAATCGCTGCCGGTTTTACCGGCGTTGCACTTCTGTCCGGCAAGTGGCCTGTCTTGGAAGCCTCGTCCGAAGGCGCGTCGGGTGTTTGTGGATGGGACCCATGTGTTTCGAGCCCGGTAGTCTGCTCTTTGCGCACGTCCGTTGTGCGCTGGGATGCAGGAGAGCCATCGACATGTGCGGCTTTGATGTCGTTCGCGGCCGTCTGGCCGTCAGCCATATCGCTGTCGCTGATGTTTGTCGCTGGATGTGCAGGCTCGGCGGCTTCGGATGCTGACGTTTCCCCGGGATGCCGCAGTCCCTGACGGCTGCCGTCCTCGTCTATGGCATTGGCCGTTGTCGCATCGCTCTTCGGTGCTAGGCCCTGTGTCTCGATATCGGAGGCGTTTTCTGTCGTTGCGATTGGGTTGATGCCTTCGCCGTCAACACTGTCCGCAGGGAAGGAAGCCTGTCCCTCGGTCGCATTTCCATTGGCTGGCCCATCGTCCATCCGATTGGCGGGCAGGAGAGGCAGATCGCTGCCATTGTTCTGCCGATAGGAGCTCACCACATGGCGCGCCGCCAGATCGCGTTCCTGATATTGTGAGATTTCGATTTGCACTGCCAGCCGTGCTGCAGCGGGCCCGGACGGGTCTTTCAGCAGCTCTGCAAGCAGACGCAGTGTCGCCCCCTGCATGATCGTATTCAACTGTGCCTGCAGGCGTGCGCGCTCTTGCGCCCCGAGAGCGGTGATGGCGGCAGCCAGCCTTTTGCTGTAGTCGGCAAGCGCCTCGCCCTCGCGACGCGGCAGTTTCAGAAGGCTGCCAAGCGTTTCGGCAAAAACGGAAAGGCTCTGCGCCAGCCGCATCTGGCCGGAAAGGCCAAGCAGTTCCATGCTGGATGTATTGCCGGCAACGATCGGTCGCACAGTCCCCGCTACGGCGTTGTCCTGCACGGGGACGTCCGGCGCAATCTGTTGGGTCGAAGCCTGTCGCTGGTTCGCCTGCATGGCGTGGGCGACGGATGTGGCGGGAACAGGTGGCAGCATGGCCGGCTCCACGTCAGGGAGGCAGATCCTCGAGTTGAAGGGACAGGCCGGCTGGACGGTCAAAATATCTTTGCAACCCATTTGGGTTGCAACCGTCGCGCCTCATGGCGACTTTCATGCCGGATGGTTAGGCTAAATATGCCGCAAACATCCCTAATGATTCCCTAACGGCAACGCTGTTTTCATTCAGTGGTTGCAATTTGCTCGTCGATTTGGCCGCATGCCTGCCATCAGCTATGGGCAAAGATGTCGGTCTCGTCCCATCCCAGAAGATCGAGCTTCGAGCGCGTCGGCAGGAATGCAAAGCAGGCTTCTGCAAGCTCCATGCGTTTGTCGCGGATCAACCGGTTCACTTGCTTGTCGCGCAACGCATGCAGATGCAGCACGTCCGATGCCGCATATTCCAGCTGTGCCTGTGACAGAACCTCGGCGGCCCAGTCCGTCTGCTGCTGCGCCTTGGAAATGTCGACCTCCAGCAGTTCGCGCAGATTGTCCTTCAATCCGTGCCGGTCGGTATAGGTGCGTGTCAGCCGTGACGCGATCTTGGTGCAAAATACCGGAGCCGTCGTCACCCCAAACGTATGAAACAGCACGGCAATGTCGAATCGGCCGTAATGGAAAATCTTTTCATGCGTCGGGTCGGCCAGCAGTGCCACCAGATTGGGGGCCTGCTTCTGACCGGCGGCAATGCGGATCACATCGGCCGTGCCGTCTCCGGGCGAAAGCTGCACGACGCAGAGGCGGTCGCGGCGTGGCACCAGTCCCAGCGTTTCCGTATCGATGGCGACGGCGCCGGTGTAGCGGGCAGCGTCCACTGCGGAGATATCGCCTTCGTGATACCGGATCTGGGCCATGGAAAATCCTTTGTCGACTGTTTGTCCCGCTATACCGCAATCGCGCGTGGCATCGCCATCTCTAAATATTCTGCCTCATTCGAAGCCAAGGCCTGGAGCAGGTTTGCACAAAACGCATTGCTGCGTTGCAACAAATTAGTTTCCCTTTCTACTAACGCATGGCTATAAACCAATCATCGAAGCGGCACACTCCTCCTCCCAGTGCCGCCCGATACGGATCGACAACATCCTCCTCCTCCCAGTTGTCGGTCAAGTTTAAAGCCTGCCGCACCTCCTCCCGCGGCAGGCTTTTTCATTTTCGGCCCTTGCTCGGGAAGGGCGCCTTTCCAGATATTTTCCTCTTCGGCGGCCGTTGCGACAATGCGTCACGTAAGTGTCATCTGGCGCCGATATACCCACCTCGCCTTCACTTTTAAACTCCTCAGCGAGGTTCCACCATGCGCAAAATTCTTGCCGCCCTGGTCGCTACGACCATTCTTGCCGGCGCTGCTCAGGCTGCCGAAGTTTTCCCGCTCGATCGTGCCACGATCCTTTCGGGCTCGCCGTTCGACTTCAAGGTCGAGTTTGATGCCGTCGTAAAGCCGGAAGACGTAAAAATCACCGTCAACGGCCAGGATTACAAGGCCGCTCTCGGCAAGGAAGTCGAGTTCGTCGCCGAAGAAAAGAACAAGGACAAGGTCCTTGGTTCGGCCGTCATCCTGCGTGGCATCACCATCGCCAATGCCGGTGATTACAAGGTCGAAGTTTCCGCAGGTTCGGAAACCAAGAGCGTTACCTGGAATGTTTACGGTACGCCGTCCCAGGCCAAGGCCAAGAACGTCATCTTCCTGATCGCCGACGGTCTGTCTGTTGCGCACCGCACCGCTGCCCGCATCATGTCCAAGGGCATGACCGAAGGTAAGGCCAATGGCCGCCTCAACATGGATGACGTGCCGCCGGTCGCCTTCATCGGCACCTCGGCCACGGACGCTGTCGCCACCGACTCTGCCAACACCATGTCGGCCTACATGACCGGTCACAAGACCGCCGTGAACGCCATCGGCGTTTATGCCGACCGCACACCTGCCTCGATGGACGACCCCAAGGTCGAAACCCTCGCCGAAGCCCTGCGCCGCCAGACCAAGAAGTCGATCGGCATCATCTCTACCGCCGAACTGCAGGACGCGACCCCGGCCGCAGTCGTCGCCCACACCCGTAAGCGTGGTGACAAGGCCGAAATCAACGGCATGCTGTTCGACGTCAAGCCAGACGTTCTGCTCGGCGGTGGCTCCGCCTACTTCCTGCCGCAGGCGACTGCCGGCTCGAAGCGCAAGGACGACAAGGACTACATCGCCCTGTTCAAGGAAGCCGGTTACACGCTGGCAACCAGCAAGGGTGAACTGGCAACGGCGGCCAGCAGCAATACCGGCAAGATCCTGGGCCTGTTCCACACCGGCAACATGGACACCACGCTCGACCGCGAGTTCCTCAAGAAGGGTACCGTCGGCAAGTTCCCGGAACAGCCGGGCCTGGTCGAAATGACCAAGGTCGCTCTCGATTCGCTGTCGAAGAACCCGGAAGGTTTCTTCCTGATGGTTGAAGCCGCAAACGTCGACAAGATGTCCCATCCGCTGGATTGGGATCGCGCTGTCGTCGATACGATCGAGTTCGACAAGGCCATCGGTGTTGCCCGCGAATTTGCCGCCAAGAACCCCGACACGCTGATCGTCGTTACCGGCGACCACACCCACGGTGTTTCCATCATCGGCACCGTCGATGACGAAAAGCCGGGCACCGAAATGCGCGAAAAGGTCGGTACCTACGCCGAAGCCGGCTTCCCGAACTACGAAGACAAGGACGGCGACGGTTATCCGGACAAGGTCGACGTGTCGCGTCGCCTGTTCCTGAACGCCAATAACGGCCCTGACCATTACGAAACCTTCCGTCCGAAGCTCGATGGCCCGTTTGCGCCGTCGGTCCAGAACGAAAAGAAGGAATACATCGCCAACGAACAGTACAAGGACGTTCCCGGCGCTGTCTTCGTATCCGGCATCATCCCGAAGAGCGCTGACAGCGGTGTCCACGCTGTTGACGATATCGTTCTGCAGGCCGAAGGCCCGGGCGCCGAAGGCTTCCGTGGCTACATGGAGCAGAGCGACGTCTACAAGGGTCTCGCCGAAGCTTTCGCGCTTGGCGCAAAGCAGACCAACTAAGACCTGAAAAGACCGTGGGGGCACGTCGTCATGGCGTGCCCCTGCCGTTCCCGCTCTTGCATCGCCACTCCGTTAGGATCACGATGCGTGAGACATTTCCAAAAAGGAGATTGGTCATGAGCAAGCTTGATCAGGCGCGGTTCAATCGCCGCCAGACGCTGCAGACCATGACGCTGGGCCTGATGGCCGGCCTGCCGCTGTTTTCCGCCGCCACGCGTGCTCGCGCCGAAAGCCCGATTTCGTTCGATGAGCTTTATGGCAAGATCAGCGTCCTCGGGCTCGAATTTTCCGAAAAGGTCAAACAGCTGAACGGCAAGGAGATCGCCATGCGCGGTTTCATGGCGCCGCCGCTGAAGGCCGAAGCGCAGTTTTTCGTGCTCACCGAAATCCCGATGTCGATCTGCCCGTTCTGCTCCACCGACAGCGACTGGCCGGACAATATCGTCGTCGTTTATCTCGGCGAAAAACAGACCTTTACCCAGCCCAGCCAGACGATCGAAGTGCGCGGCAAGCTGGAAACGGGATCGTGGACCGATCCGGAAACCGGCTTTGTCAGTCTCCTGCGTATCCGCCAGGCTGAATACGGCACGGTTTGAAAACATGTTGCCGCTGAAAATCGAAAATCTCGCCGTATCGTTTCCCGGTCTGGCGGCACCGGTTCTTAGTCTCGATAGTCTCGAAATCGCCGCCGGCAGCCGTGTGGCGCTGACGGGCGGTTCCGGTTCGGGCAAAAGCACGCTCATCAACATCATCGCCGGCCTTGAGCGCATTCGCGCCGGTCGCGTGTTCTGGGGCGAGCAGAACCTCGCAGATCTGTCCGAGGGCCGACGCGATCAATGGCGCGCCGCCAATATCGGTCTCGTCATGCAGGACTTTCATCTGTTTCCCGGCCTCTCGGCACTGGAAAACATTCTTCTGCCGGCGCGCCTGTCGCGCGTCGCCAATGCAGAACTGGTGAAACGCGCCCGCACATTGTTCGAAACCGTCGGCCTCACCCGTCCCGACCAGCATGTCGAGACCATGTCGCGTGGCGAAATGCAGCGCGTGGCGATCGCCCGCGCATTGCTGCGCAAGCCCGGCGTCATCATTGCCGACGAACCGACCGCCAGCCTCGATCTCGAAAGCGGCGAGGCGGTTGGTGATCTCCTGCTGTCAGTGGCTGCCGATGCCGGCTCGACGCTGATCATCGCCAGCCATGATCAACGTCTTGTCGAACGCCTTGATCGCCGCCTGTCGCTCAAGAGCGGGCGCATCGTCGCTGATGCTCGGCTTGGGGAGATCGCGGCATGATCCGGTTCATCCTCGCCGATCTGCGTCGTCTCTGGCTGGGCGGCGCCGTTGTCATTCTTCTCGTGGCGCTTGCCACGGCTCTCGGCGTTGCAGTTACACTGCAGGAACGTTCGCTTCGTCTCGGCAGTGCGCGTGCAGCGGATAAATTCGACCTCGTCGTCGGTGCCGCCGGCAGCGAAACGCAGCTGATCCTCTCCTCCATCTTTTTGCAGCCCGCACCGCTGCCGCTGGTCGATGGCGCCGTCCTGACGAAACTGGCCGCCGATCCGCGTGTTGCCTGGGCTGCCCCGGTCGGTTTCGGCGACAGCTATGCCGGCTATCCGATCATCGGTACCACGACCAGCCTGATCAATGGCACGACGACCGGTTTTGCCGACGGAAAAATGTTTGCACTGGAAGGTGAGGCCGTCCTTGGCGCCGCGGTGGATCTGTCCGTCGGGGCCGAAATCAAGCCCATGCATGGCAGCGCCGAAACCGGCGGCCACACACATGCCGGCGCAGCCTACAAGGTTGTCGGCAAGCTGCAGCCCACCGGTACGCCCTGGGATCGCGCCATTCTGGTGCCGATCCAGGCGGTCTGGCATGTCCATGGTCTTGGCGCGGAGCATGGCCATCATGAGGAAGACGGTCACGATCATGCTGCCGAAGGCGAGGGGCATCATGATGAAGCGGATGCGCATGCCGGGGGAGAGGCGGGCCAGCCGGAACCGGTGGCGCACGCTTCCGAAGCTCAGCAGCCGGTAGCGAAATATGCTTTTGCCATCGGTTCGGCATCCTCGAAACATGTCGAGGAAGAACACCACGGCAGCATCGATCCGGATGCGCCCATCGTCGAGACCTTTGGTGAAGGCATGCCCGGCCTGCCGGCGATCCTCGTCAAGCCAAAAACCATTGCCGATGCCTATCGCCTGCGTCAGGAATATCGCACAGGTGCCACGCTCGGTGTCTTTCCGGGTGAAGTCCTGACCGGACTTTATGCGACGCTGGGCGATGCCAAGATGGTGTTGAGCGCCGTTGCCGCCGGCTCGCAGGGGCTGGTCGCTGCCGCGCTGGTTCTGGTCACGGTGATTCACGTGGGTCAGCGCCGCCGCCAGATCGGTGCGCTGCGAGCATTTGGGGCACCGCGCAGCTCGGTGTTCCTGATCGTCTGGCTGGAACTGTTTCTGCTCGTCGCGCTGGGCATCGGCATCGGTTTTCTGGTTGGTCTTGGGGCCGCTCACTTTGGTGCACAGATGTTTACCGCCAAAAGCGGCGTCATCCTGCCGGTCGGCTTTACCCGCGAAGATCTGCGGCTTGCGATGATCCTGCTCGGCTTTGCCGCCGTGCTGGCTGCGGTACCGGCGCTTCTTGCCTATCGCCAGTCTCCGGCTCAGGCCCTCAGGGCCTGAGCAAGAACCTGCTCGCCATCAACGAAGTGCTTCGATTGCCGCCATGACGTCGTCTTCAAGCGTCAGGCCGCTCTCCAGCGCAGTTCGACGCAATCCGCGTCCACGACGACCGGGAAGGCGTACACCCTCCTCACGGGCCATCTCAGAGGCGAGACCGGCCATGCGCTCCAATGTGCCTGCGCCGGTTGCCGCATTCGGATCGATGGCGATGATCATGTGGCCCAGAGAGGGGGCAGGACCGTGTTCGTCGAGCAGGGAGCTTGCCTGATGGGAAAAGGTTGCGCCGGTCAACCCGGCCGCCAGCACTTCCACCATCAATGCAAGCGCTGCACCCTTTGCCCCGCCGGCCGGCGCCATCGTGCCTTTCAGCGCGGCAGCCGCATCGGTGGTCGGGTTGCCATCCACGTCAAAAGCCCAGTCATCGGGAATGCTGACCTTTTTCTGGTTGGCTTCCATCACCTTGCCGCGCGCCACCTTAGAAAGTGCAAGATCGATGACCAGCGGATCGTTGCCGGCAACCGGCACGGCGAAAGCGATCGGGTTGGTGCCGTAAAGCGGTGTCTTGCCGCCCCAGGCGGCCATGGCGGCCGGTGCGTTGGCAAACATCATCGCCACCAGCCCCTGCTCGGCAAAACGCTCTACCGTCAGCGCCATGACGCCGGCATGGTGGGAACGGTTGATGGCGGCAAGTGCTATCCCCTGTTCGCGCACGATTGCCGGCAGCATGTCGACCGCCAGATCGAGTGCCGGATAGGCAAAGCCAAGATTGGCGTCGATGGCGAGAATGCCGGGTTTGGGTCGCGAAGACAGCGGCAAGGCGCGGCCATCCACCTTGCCGGTGCGCACCTGTTTGACATAGGTCGGCACGCGGCGCAGGCCATGGCCGGATTGCCCGGCCGCTTCCGATTGCACAAGCGCACGTGCCACCGAAAGGGATGCCACGGCATCGACGCCATTGTCTTGAAAAATGGAGGAAATGAGGAGTTCGGCGTCTGCCAGCGAAATGTTCATAAACTGCACCTGTTGCGATGCAGCATAATTAGCAAGTGCCAGTCTGAAGCGCTACCGCCATGCCCGATTTCTCAAGGCATGGCGGCGATGGTTTTTAGCGGATGGTGAAGCGGATCGGAACGGTGATCGTCTTGTTGACACCAGCAGGTGGTGCCGGTACGGGCGATGCCCGTTTCATAAGCGCCAGAACTTCCTGGTCGAGCGCATCGGAACCGGAGGAACGCGATAGCGAGACCGACAGAACGTTGCCGCTGTTATCGATCTGGAAGCGGACGGACACCGTGCCTTCCTCGCGTCGCGAACGCGCTGCAGCCGGATATTTCTTCCTGCGTTCCAGATGCGCAGCCAAGCGTCCCTGCCAGCGTTGCGGCGACATTGAGGATGAAGCGGAACTGCTCGTCGATGTCTGCTGTGCAGCCGTGCGATCGGACTGGGTGGCGTCGACCTTGGCTTCCTGGCTGGCTTTGGTCGCCTGAACCTGTTTTTTCGGGCGCGGCTTTTCCGCAACCTTCTTTTTCACCGGCTCTTCCGGTTTCTTTTCGACAGGTTCGGGCGGACGCATGACCGGCAACGGCACCTCGACATTGTCGAGTGCTGCCATCTGTTCTTCCACGATCGGATCGACCTGTGGCTCCGGCGGCTCTTCCGGCACGCTTTCGGTCACTTCCTGAACCGGTTCCGGCACGGGCTCCGGCGGCGGCTCTTCGATGACCGGTTCCGGTGGTGGCGGTTCGGGCGGCGTCACCTCCTGCGGTGGAGGCTCAGGCTGAGGCTCGACGGGCTCCGGCGTGTCGCTCTTGATCTCTTCGGAATCCTGCGTCTGTTCGGCGATCTGCGTTTCTTCCGGCATTGCCGCTTCCGGCTCCGGTGCAAGCTCGATCATGATCGCCGGCGGAGGCGTATTGTCGCCGGCCGCCATTTCGGGTTCCCGCATCAGGTAGAAGCCGGCGCCAATGTGAA
Organism: Neorhizobium sp. JUb45; assembly: GCF_004343585.1. Lineage (GTDB taxonomy): Bacteria > Pseudomonadota > Alphaproteobacteria > Rhizobiales > Rhizobiaceae > Neorhizobium. Next base: position 61,920 of record NZ_SLYW01000004.1, read on the forward strand.
GAGCGAGCACGACAAGTCCTGCCGAACCCCAAAGGGCAGCCTCTCCAAAACGCCCGGCGGGCGTTGGATTGAAGGTGACCGAGTTCACGGGTTTGCACCTCCTGCAGGTGCCGGAGCGGCTGGTGCAGCAACGGGTGCTGTTGCAGGTACCGCGCCATCCTGGGCGGGAATTGGCGCGGGAAGGCTTTCCAGCCCCACAAGCGCGATCTTCAGGTATCCGGCATCACGCAGAAGGTTCATCACCTCCATGAAGTGGCCGTAATCGACCATCTTGTCGGCGCGCAGGAAAATGCGCGTATCGCGCTTGTTGCCCGTCAGCCGGTCGAGTGTGTTGGCGAGCTCTTCGCGTGCAACGGCATCGTTGCCGATGTTCAGCGACAGGTCTTCCTTGACGGTCAGATACATCGGCTCTTGCGGACGCTCTGCCGGTTTGGCGGTTGATGCCGGCAGGTCGACATTGACATCGACCGTCGCCAGAGGTGCCGCCACCATGAAGATGATCAGCAGGACCAGCATCACGTCGATGAACGGCGTGACGTTGATCTCGTGGTTCTCGGCCATTTCCTCGCCGTGATGTTCTCGAATACCGCCAGCCATGGTTCTTACTCCCCGGCGACAAGCGAAACCGGCTTGACGCGGCCGCCCGGCGGGATTTTGCGGAAGTCGAGGTCACGGCTGACCAGTCGCTCGACGCCGGCGGCTGCATCGGCCAGAAGCTGGCGGTAGCCGGTGACCGAGCGGGCAAACAGGTTGTAGATCACCACGGCCGGGATGGCGGCGACGAGGCCGATGGCGGTTGCCAGCAGAGCTTCTGCAATGCCGGGTGCGACGACGGCCAGATTGGTCGTGTTGGATTCCGAAATGCCGATGAACGAGTTCATGATGCCCCAGACGGTGCCGAACAGGCCGACAAACGGGCCGACGGAACCGATCGTTGCCAGAATGCCGGTGCCGCGTGCCATGCGGCGGCCGGCAAAGGCTTCGATACGCGACAGCACGGAGGACACGCGTTCTTTCACGCCGTCACCTTCGGCGTGTTCGATGGCGGCTTCGGAAATCTCCATCTCTTCGGCAGCTGCGCGTAGCATGGCGGCTGCCGGGCCACCACGGCCCTCGGTCGCCTTGACGGCCTCAGTCAGCGTGCGCGCCTTGCGGATCGCCTTGATCGTCTTGTTGGCGCGGGCACGGGCGCCCGTCAGTTCCAGCGTCTTGGCAAACCAGACGGTCCAGGTCAGCAGCGACGCGATGGCGAGGCCGATCATGACGCCTTTGACGACCCAGTCGGCCTGCATGAACATGCCCCAGGGGGAAAGATCGTGAGGCAGGTCGGCGCGCGGTGCTTCCTCGTCGGTCGCAGGTGCGATGTCGGTTGCCTGCTCTGTGCCTGGCTGAGCAGGTGCGGCCGTGCCGGATGGCTCCGTGCTCTGCGCCCGCGCGGATTGCTCGGAGGCGGTCGGCGTCACGGGTGCTGCTGGGGCCGGTGAAGCGGCTGGAGCGGCATTGTTTTGCGCTGGTGCTGGCGCCGACTGTGCCGGTGTCGGCTGGCTGGCCGGTGCCGGGGTTGGCTGGGCCTGCTCAGGAGCAGCAGCCTGCGGCAGACGGCCTGTTGGCGCATTCGGTGCTGCCTGCGGCGGGGTGCTCGGCTGAACTGTTTCGGAAGGTGCGGGTGCGGTATTCTGAGTCGGAGCAACTGGAGTCGTCTGCGAAGGCGCGCTGTTCTGCGTCGTCGCTGCAGGCGTTTCCGCCGGCGGTGTCTGCGCATGGACGGATGCCGTCATCAGCGTCGCGGCAATGAGCGCCGTGCAGGATAGAAAGCCACGGCCACGGGTGGTCGAAATGCGATTTTTGGCTATGGACATTCAGAAATTCTCCGGACTCGAAACAGGCTTGCACGATGCATCCGATCGTGTGCCATGCCCGGGAGAATGCTTTTTGCATTCAATCCGCCAGCGAACATGCCTCAGGCGACGCTCGTACCGTTCGGTTACCCGATAGTAAACTTGACTGCGCTTGGCAACAATAAATTGCTGCGACACGGTAAAATACGCGTGCTGGACTCAAGTTTGAGTTTATCGCGTTATGGGTGATCGATGCCGGAAAAAGTGATGGTCTATCGCGCAAAAGAAAAGCCGCCCGTGAAAAAAATCACGGGCGGCTTTTCTGTTTCTAGCCCCGTCGGCTTAGAGCGTACGGGTGATGTGTTCCACGCGGAAGCACTCGATGACGTCGCCAGCGCGAATGTCTTCGTAGTTCTCGAAGGCCATACCGCATTCCTGACCCATCGGCACTTCCGAGACTTCGTCCTTGAAGCGCTTGAGCGTCTTGAGCTTGCCTTCGTGGATGACGACGTTGTCGCGCAGCAGGCGGACACCTGCACCACGCTCCACCTTGCCCTCGACGACACGGCAACCCGCGACCTTGCCGGTCTTGGTTATGTTAAACACTTCCAGGATTTCGGCATTGCCGAGGAAGGTTTCGCGACGTTCCGGCGAAAGCAGACCCGACATCGCCGCCTTCACGTCATCCACCAGATCGTAGATGATGTTGTAGTAGCGAAGCTCGATACCGCCACGTTCGGCGGCCGTACGGGCCTGTGCGTTGGCACGGACGTTGAAGCCGATGATCGCGGCGTTGGACGCTTCGGCAAGCGAAAGGTCCGATTCCGTGATGGCACCTGCGCCCGAGTGAACGATGCGCGCACGCACTTCGTCGGTGCCGAGCTTGTCGAGCGACGCGATGATCGCCTCGACGGAACCCTGCACGTCGCCCTTGATGAGCAGCGGGAATTCCTTGTAGCCGGTGTTCTGCAGCTTGCTCATCATCTGTTCGAGCGAACCGCGCTGACCGGACTGGCGGGCAACCGCCTTGTCGCGAGCAAGACGCTGGCGATATTCGGAAATCTCGCGTGCACGGCTTTCGTTTTCGACGACAGCGAAGCGGTCACCGGCAGCAGGCGTACCCGACAGGCCGAGGATCTCGACCGGCATGGCAGGTCCCGCTTCCTTGACGTGATCGCCCTTGTCGGTGACGAGGGCGCGAACACGGCCCCACTGGTCGCCGGCAACGATGATCTGGCCTGGCTTCAGCGTACCCTTCTGGACGAGGACGGTCGCAACCGCACCACGACCGCGGTCGAGCTGGGCTTCGATGACGATACCTTCAGCGGTACGGACCGGGTCAGCCTTGAGGTCGAGAATTTCGGCCTGCAGCAACACGGCTTCGAGCAGCTTGTCGAGGTTCGTCTTGTTCTTGGCCGAAACTTCGACGTCGAGCACTTCACCGCCGAGCGATTCAACGAAGACTTCGTGCTGCAGAAGCTGCTGACGGACCTTGTCCGGGTTGGCTTCGTGCTTGTCGATCTTGTTGATCGCCACGATGATCGGTACACCGGCAGCCTTGGCATGGCTGATGGATTCGATCGTCTGCGGCATCACGCTGTCATCGGCTGCGACCACGAGGATCGCAATATCCGTTGCCTGTGCACCACGGGCACGCATGGCCGTGAAGGCGGCGTGACCGGGGGTGTCGATGAAGGTGATCTTCTGGCCGTTCTGTTCGACCTGATAGGCACCGATATGCTGGGTAATGCCACCGGCTTCACCAGACACGACGTTGGCCTGACGGATCGCATCAAGCAGCGAGGTCTTGCCGTGGTCGACGTGACCCATGATCGTCACGACCGGAGGACGCGAGATCATTTCGACGGCGTCGTCGGCAACGTCGAAGATACCTTCTTCAACGTCGGATTCCGAAACACGCTTGACGGTGTGACCGAATTCGCTGGCGATGAGTTCTGCAAGGTCGGCGTCGATGACGTCGCCCGGCTTCATCATCTGGCCTTCCTTCATTAGGTACTTGATAACGTCGACGGCGCGTTCGGACATACGCTGCGACAGTTCCTGAATGGTGATGGTTTCCGGCAGGATGACTTCGCGGATAACCTTTTCACGGGTTTCCTGCATCTGGCTGCGGCGGAATTTTTCCTGGCGACGGCGCATGGCGGCCATCGAGCGGCCACGGTTGTTGCCGTCGTCGTCCGTGCTGGCAGCAGTGATCGTCAGCTTGCCCTGGCGGCGACCTTCGTCGGCCTTCGGACGTGCAGGTGCCTTTGCCGGAATGACGACCGGTGCCTTGCCACGGTTCGGAGCGCCACCACGCGGCGGGCCGCGACGGTCGTCTTCTTCCGTAACGTTGCGGCGGCCGGGAACGGCGGCAGCAGTGCCGGGAGCGGCAGGACGCGTCGACTGCGGACGGTTTTCCTGATTGCGATTACCGGCAGGTGCAGCGGCAGCCGGCTGAGCGGCCGGTGCTTCAACGACAGGTTCCGCAACAGGCTCGGGCTTCGGCAATGCGGCGATGCGCGCAGCTTCGGCTTCCGCCTCGATGCGGCGCTGTTCTTCCTCGACCTTGCGGCGGGCTTCGTCTTCTGCGCGCTTCTGGGCTTCAATAACTTCGCGAGCCTGAGCTTCTACCAGCGCGCGACGGCGGGCGTCCATTTCGCTGGCCGAGAGGTCATGCAGCACGGCGCCGCGGGGGCGTTCGGGCTGGCGGACCTGCGTCGGCGCAGGGCGATGGGCCTGCGTCTGCTGGTGGACACGCGTCTGGGTCTGAGCCGGTGCAGGCGTCGGTGCTGCCGGGCGCGGTGCAGGTGTGGCTGTCGCAGCCGGAGCGGCGGCAACGGGTGCGTGCGTTTCAGCGCGCGGAGCCGGCGTTGCGATCGGGGTGATCGGCTTTTCGTCCTGTGGGCGGGTCGGGCGGCGTTTCACCGTTTCGACGACGACCGACTTCGTACGGCCGCGCCCCATGTCCTGGCGCACGGTACCCTGGCTCATCCCTGAAGGCTTCAAGGTGAGGGTCTTTTTCACGCCGGCTGTCTTGTCGTCTTTGTTGTCCGTCATTCCGTTCCTGTTCCTTCGCACAGGACCGGATGAGGAACATCAGACCCTGTGTTTCAATACACGTCGTTCAATGCGGCAGCCGGCTTTTGCCGGTACCCGTGTCATGTCTCTGACCGGCCAGCGCCGCCATTTGCTCCGGAAGGACCGCCATGACGGTACGTTTCGAGCATGGTTGCGCGCTTCACTACACCTTCACCCGCCTGGCCTGCAAGCGCCACGGCATGGATAAAAGCATTCTGGCCCATCAGTTCGTCCATTTCGGCCGAGGTAAACAGCCGGAAAGAAGGAATCTCCTCTTCCAGGCCGTTGCCCAGCCGCCAGGCCTTTCGGGCCTGGTCGATCTTGCGTATGCCGTCCGCGGCGGCGTCCGACGCGTGAAACACGGCCAGAGCCTCGCCCGAACGGACAGCGGCATCCACTTTCGTTGCGCCGGTCACGAACTGGCCTGCCTTGCGGGCCATGTTCATCATGCCTGTCACCTGGGCGGCCAAAAGCGTGTCCACCAGGGCGACGAGTTCCGGCTCCGCACGCACCTCCTTGTTTTTCAGGGCGCGTGCAAAAATCTTGCGAGCCACGGCCTTTTCGACCAGAGCCCGTTCCGCCTTAACCCAGCAGCCGCGACCGGGCAGCTGGCGTTTCAGGTCGGGAACCACCGTCCCGTCAGGGCCGGCCACGAAGCGGATCAGCGTTTCAGGCGATCCGGCTTCGCGTGTCACGATGCAGGTGCGGTCGTTGAAAACCTCGTCCGCAGCCTGATCTTCGTGATCACCGTTGGCAGAAGCCTCGGCAATCATTCCTGTTCAGCGGCTTCCGCCTCCTCCGAGGTTTCGGCTTCTTCGGCCTCTTCAGCGGTCGCAAGGTCAGCCTCGGTGATCCAGCCGGCCAGAAGACGGGCCTGCACGATCATGTTCTCGGCTTCGACGCGGGAAACGTCGAACTTCGAGAACGTGCCCTCGAACTTCTTGGTTTCGTTGTCCTTGCGCTCCGACCAGCCGACCAGATCGTCTGCTGCGCAGCCGGCAAAGTCTTCGACCGTCTTGATGCCTTCTTCGCCGAGCGCCACCAGCATCTGGGCGGTGAGGCCGTCGATCTGCTTCAGCTCGTCCTGAACGCCGAGCGCCACGCGCTTGGCATCGTTTTCGGCTTCGATACGCTCCAGGAATTCCTTGGCGCGCGTCTGGATCTCGTTGGCGGTGTCTTCGTCGAAACCATCGATCGAGGCGATTTCGTCGAGTTCGACGTAAGCCAGTTCCTCGACGGCGGCAAAACCTTCAGAAGCAAGCACCTGGCCGACCATTTCGTCGACGTCCAGCGCTTCCATGAACAGGTTGGTACGCTCGTTGAATTCCTTCTGACGGCGTTCCGACTCTTCGGCCTCCGTCATGATGTCGATATCCCAGCCGGTCAGCTGCGATGCGAGACGGACGTTCTGGCCGCGACGGCCGATGGCCAGCGACAGCTGCTCGTCCGGAACCACGACTTCGATGCGCTCTGCATCCTCGTCGAGAACGACCTTGGCGACTTCAGCCGGCTGCAGGGCGTTGACGATGAAGGAAGCCGGATCCTGGCTCCACGGAATGATGTCGATCTTTTCGCCCTGAAGCTCGCCGACAACGGCCTGAACGCGCGAACCACGCATACCGACGCAGGCGCCGACCGGATCGATCGACGAGTCGTTGGAAATGACGGCGATTTTCGCACGCGAACCGGGGTCACGGGCAACCGACTTGATCTGGATGATGCCGTCGTAGATTTCCGGCACTTCCATGGTGAAGAGCTTCACCATGAACTGCGGATGCGTACGCGACAGGAAAATCTGCGGGCCACGCTGTTCGCGGCGCACGTCGTAAACGTAAGCGCGGACGCGGTCGCCGTAGCGCATGTTTTCGCGCGGGATCATCTCGTCACGACGGATGATGCCTTCGCCACGGCCGAGATCGACGATCACGTTGCCGTATTCGACGCGCTTGACTGTACCGTTGACGATTTCGCCCATGCGGTCCTTGAACTCGTCGAACTGGCGGTCACGCTCGGCTTCGCGCACCTTCTGCACGATGACCTGCTTGGCCGACTGGGCGGCGATGCGGCCAAAGTCCATCGGCGGCAGCGGATCGGCGATGAAGTCGCCGATCTTGGCGTCGACATTGCGGTCGCGGGCGAGCGCCAGCGGGATCTGCGTGCCGTAGTCTTCGGCATGCTCGACCACTTCGAGAAGACGCTGAAGGCGGATTTCGCCGGTCTTCGAATTGATGTCGGCGCGAATATTGGTCTCAGAGCCGTACCGCGAACGTGCGGCCTTCTGGATCGCGTCGGCCATGGCGGCCAGAACGATTTCGCGGTCGATGACCTTTTCGCGCGCAACTGCATCTGCGATCTGCAGAAGTTCAAGCCGGTTCGCACTCACTGCCATAGTCGTTGGTCTCCGTAGGTCGAAATGCTGACTGCCGTTTCAGGCAGGGTTTCGTTTGTTATTCTGCGTCTTGTTCGTCTTCGTCGTCGTTCTGGTTGGCCGCCTGCTTGGCAAGCTTGTCGGCTTTCAGAGCGTCACGGATCAGGTCGTCCGTCAGGATCAGCTTGCCCTCGGCCAAAGCCGAGAACGGAATGGTCACATGCGCTTCTTCGCCGGCAGCCACCTGGTCGCGCTCAAGCACAAAACCGTCTTCACTGGTCTCGCCGATCTTGCCACGGAAACGCTTCTTGCCGTCGACCAGGATCGAGGTCTCCAGCTTGATGAGATGGCCGGTCCAGCGCGCGAAATCGGACTTGCGCACCATGGGGCGATCGATGCCCGGCGACGACACTTCCAGATGATACTCCTTGTCGATGGGATCTTCCACATCGAGAACCGGCGAAATGGCGGTGGACACGGCCTCGCAGCCTTCGACATCCATCGTGCCGTCTTCGCGCTCGGCCATGATCTGCAGTGTCATGCCGTTCTGGTTCATCATGCGGACGCGCACCAGACGGAAACCCATGCCGATTAGCGTGGGTTCGATGATTTCTGCGATCCTGAGGTCAAGGCCAGTCTCGACGATGAGACGCGGCTCCAGTTCGGTTGGCTGCATGTTTTATCCGGCGTTTTATCGCTCAAAAGCGAGGCTTGTCCCGCGACCGGCTAATAAAAAAGAGCGGGTCCTTGCGGGCCCACCCTTCATCAGACGATCAAGAATTTAAAGGCTATATACGCTCCGAGCCGTAGGATTGCAAGGGTTGCGCAATCATGCCTTAGCGTCACCTAAACCATATCGGCATCGACCCGGTTTTCGGCTTGCCCTCGACAGGCATGTCTCTAGGTTAGCGGGTAACAAGAATCATCCAGGAACAGCACAGTGCCCAACCGGGTGTCGCCTCTCGCGCCTTTCAGCCACCAGACATTCCGTACCGTCTGGCTCGCCAGCATCTCCTCCAATCTCGGCGGGTTGATCCAGGCGGTGGGTGCCGCCTGGATGATGACCTCGATCACCAGTTCGCAGGATATGGTGGCGCTGGTGCAGTCATCGACCACCCTGCCGATCATGCTGTTCTCGCTGATTTCGGGCGCGCTGGCCGACAATTACAATCGTCGCGGCATCATGCTGACGGCGCAGATCTTCATGCTCGTCGTCTCGTCGCTTCTGACGCTCTGCGCCTATCTCGACGTCCTGACGCCTTGGTCTCTTCTGACCTTCACCTTCCTGATCGGCTGCGGCGTGGCGCTCAACAACCCGTCCTGGCAGGCCTCGGTCGGCGACATGGTGCCGCGAGACGTGGTGCCGGCAGCCGTCACGCTCAACAGCGTCGGCTTCAATATCACCCGCAGCGTCGGCCCGGCCATCGGCGGTGCCATTGTCGCGGCGGCGGGTGCGGCAGCCGCCTTTGCCGCCAACACGGTCAGCTATCTGGCGCTGATCTACGCGCTGGTGCGCTGGCGCCCGCAATATATCAAGACCAAACTGCCGCGCGAAACCATGCTGCGCGCCATCTCGGCCGGTATCGGTTACGTGGCAATGTCGCCCAACATCCTCAACGTGATGTTGCGCTCCTGCGTTTTCGGCTTCTCCACCACCATCATCCTGGCGCTTCTGCCGATCGTTGCACGTGATCTGGTGGCTGGTGGCCCGCTCACCTATGGCATAATGCTTGGCGCCTTTGGTCTCGGCGCCATCGCCGGCGCCTTTTCTAATGCGTATTTACGCGAAGCATTTACGTCGGAAACCATCGTCCGCATTTCGTTTTGCGGTTTTGCCTTCAGCGGCGTGGTCATCGCCTTCAGCAGCAATGCATGGCTCACCACCGCCGTCATGCTCATTCCCGGCGCCTGCTGGGTCATGGCGCTGTCGCTGTTCAATGTCACCGTGCAGATGTCGACGCCGCGCTGGGTGGTCGGTCGGGCGCTGTCGCTCTATCAGACAGCGGTTTTCGGCGGCATGGCGGCCGGCAGCTGGATCTGGGGTCTGGTGGCCGAAAACCACGGTGCGCCGTTTGCCTTTCTCTGTTCCGCCGCCGTCATGCTTCTGGGCGTGGCAATCGGTCTTCGCATGCGCCTGCCACAGTTTGAAAGCCTCAACCTCGATCCGCTCAATACGTTCAGCGAACCGTCGCTGCGCCTCGACCTGAAGGCGCGAAGCGGCCCGATCGTGTTGTTGATCGACTATACGATCGGCGAGAAGGACGTGCCAGAGTTTCTCGAGCTGATGTCGCAGCGTCGCCGCATCCGCATCCGCGATGGCGCCCGCCAGTGGACACTGATGCGTGATCTGGAAAACCCGGATATCTGGACGGAAACCTATCACACCGCCACCTGGGCCGATTACGTGCGCCACAACCAGCGCCGAACCCAGGCGGATGCCGATGTCTGGAAGCGCATTCGCGAACTGCATGTCGGCGAAGTCGGCCCGCGCGTGCACCGCATGATCGAACGTCAGGCCATCCCGCCGCGCGACGATATCTTTCACAAGGCGTCGATCGATCTGCATCATTGAGATCGAGCAAGCTGAAACTCAGCCTATCGCAACTTGCCCTTCAACGAGGCATCCGGATAACAGGTCTGCGCGATACCGCTCTTGGCCTGCCAGTCGCCCAGTGAACGACGCGTCTTGAAACCTGGCAATCCATCGACATTGCCGACATCATACCCCTTGGCGACCAGCGCCTTCTGCATGGCCAGCACGTCGGAGCGCAGCATCTTACCGACATCGCCCCATTGTGACTGGAAAGGTCCCGCCCCATAGGCGATGCGATCGGCCAGATTGCCGATGAACAGCGCATAGAGGTCGGAATTGTTATATTCCTTGATGACGTAAAAATTCGGCGTCACCAGAAATTCCGGCCCGCCGCGCCCGGCCGGTACCAGCATCATGCCATCGGCCTTCAGGTCGGCCGAGGGAAACGCCTTGCCGGTGATCCGCTCGATGCCGATGCCGGCCCAGGCGGACACCGGCTTGGCCAGATCCGGCCCTTCCTGTGCGCAGGAAACATTTTGCGGAATGCTGACTTCAAAACCCCAGTCGCGGCTGCGCTGCCAGCCTTCCTTTTGCAGGTAATGACCGATCGAGGCGAGCGCATCCGGCACCGAATTCCAGATATCGGCGCGGCCATCGCCGTCGAAATCAACGGCATATTTCAGATAGCTGGTTGGCATGAATTGCGGCTGTCCCAGCGCGCCGGCCCATGATCCCTTCATGGTCGCGGCATCGACATCGCCACGCTGGATCATCTGCAAAGCCGCAATCAATTCTTCGCGGAACATGTCCTTGCGGGTCGACATGAAGGCTTTTGTCGCCAGAACCTGCACGGCGGAATAGGGCATGCGCGCCTTGCCGAAACCGGATTCCCGGCCCCAGATGGCAACGATCACTTCACCCGGAACGCCATAGGCGGCTTCGATCTTCTTCAGCGTCGAACCATAGGTGCTGGCCAGCCCGCGGCCGGTCGTCGCCAGTCCCTGCAGGCGCTTTTCGTTGAAGTAAGCGCCCGGCGAGGAAAACTCTGCCTGGCTCTGGTCCTGTTTCTTCGGAGGCGTGGTGCCCGGCGGCACCAGATCCGGCAGGTCCCAGTTCAGCGAAACTCCGTCGAAGGCAGCCATGATTGTGCGCTCGGAAACGCCGGCCTTTCTGGCGGCAGGAGAAAGATCGCTGGCGATCCATCGCTGGAACTGTTTTTCGACATCCGGCTTGTTCTGGGCAAGGGCGGGCAGGGGGAGGAAGGCGAGAGCGCTGGTCAGTAGTGCGGCCAGTTTCGTTTTCATGGCTTCCTCCTCAGATTGCCGTGCGTGCGCGCAGTGCTGCACTCAGCGTGCCTTCGTCGAGATAATCCAGCTCACCGCCCACCGGCACGCCATGCGCCAGCCGGGTGATGGCAACACCGAGATCGGCCAGCCGATCGGTAATGTAATGCGCCGTCGTCTGTCCCTCGACGGTGGCATTCACCGCAATGATGATTTCCTTGATCCCGCCCTCGCTCACCCGGTCGATCAGACCCTTGATGTTGAGATCATCCGGCCCGACGCCATCGAGCGGCGAAAGCGTGCCGCCGAGAACATGATAGGCGGCGTTCATCACGGCGGCCCGTTCCAGCGCCCAAAGGTCGGACACGTCCTCAACGACAATAATGACGGATTGATCGCGGCGGTCGTCGGTGCACACCGTACAGGGGTCGATCGTATCGACATTGCCGCAGCGCGAGCAGACTTTCACCTTGTCATAGGCCTCGCCCATGGCGGCCCCGAGCGGACCCAGCAACTGGTCCTTCTTCTTGATCAGGTGAAGCGCTGCCCGTCGGGCGGAGCGGGGGCCCAGTCCCGGCACTTTCGCCAGAAGCTGGATGAGTTTTTCGATTTCAGGACCGGTAACGCGTTTTGCCATGCGCAGCTTTTAGCCCATATGTGAGGCAAACGGAATCTCGGAAGGTGGTCTGATCGCATGAAACTTCTCGCCGTCTGCCTCGGTCATGCGGAAAAACTGCCGGGCAAATCCTACAAGACCGGCATCAACAAGCATGCCGTCAATTCATCCGTCATGATCGACCGCGAAGGCCTCGTCGGCGATGCAGTCTGCAACGGCAAATACCACGGCGGCCCGGAACAGGCAGTGCTTCTGGAAGGATCGCTGACGATGGACTGGTGGTCGCATAAGCTTGACCGGCCTCTGCCACCCGGCACGTTCGGCGAAAATCTCGTGATCGAAGGCCTCGATAATCGCGACGTCAGCGCCGGCGATCGTTTCGTGTTCGAAAATGGCCTCGAATTGCAGGCGACCTCGGCGCGTACGCCCTGCGCCACGCTTGCCGCGCGTATGGGAGATCCGTCGATCGTGAAAACCTACAGGCAGGCCATGCGCCCCGGCATCTATTGCCGTGTTCTCAAACCCGGAATGGCCATGGCTGGCGATGGTGTCGAACACATTCGCCACGACGGCGCAAATGTGCCCATCCCGGAAATGCTGGAGAAATTCGGCAAGCGACTGGTCGAAGCCGATGCTGCACGTTTCCTTGACGCCCCCATCCATGCGGATATGCGCGAAGCCATCATCGCCGGCAAACCGGCAAAGTTCTGATGTCGGCCTCAGCGCGTCGCAATCGCCGCCGCAGCCCCGGCCATGGTGCCGGCCGAAATCCGGTTGGCGATCTTTACAGCTCGTGGGCTTTTCAGAAACTGTCGTGCCTTTGCCGCCAGCGCCATCCACGCGACATCGACGGTTGCAAGAACGATGACCATCGCCGCCACCAGTTCCGCCCAACCAACCAGGGTCACGCCGGCAAGGTCGATGATGGAAGGCAGAAGCGCCACGTAAAACATCATGATTTTGGGATTGCCGAGTGTCACCGTCAGGCCGGCCCCAAACATTTTTAGCGCCGAACGGCTTTCCGGCAGGTCTTCACCACCGACGTCGGCAGGGGCGAACCACATTTTCCAGGCCAGATAGAGAAGATAGGCAACGCCGATCCACTTGATCGCCACGAAAACCGGCTGAAAGCTTTCGGCAACGGCGGCAAGACCGGCCACGGCGAGCGACAGCCAGATCGCCTCGCCCACCCACATGGCGGCAATGAATGGCAGAACATTGCGCCATCCCTTGGAAAGCACGCGTGCCACAAGGGCTGCAATGCTCGGGCCGGGAGAGCCTGCGGCTACAAACAGGGCGGCTGCGAAAACCAGAATGGATGTGAATGTCACGGCCGCGCTCCTCCAAGCGTAAGTAAAATCGGGCGCATCCCACATGAGATGCGCCCGATCCTGTCGAAAGAATCAGAACGGGAACTTCATACCCGGCGGGATCGGCAGGCCGGCGGTCAGTTCGCGGGTTTTTTCCGCGGTGGTTGCGTCGGCCTTGTCCTTGGCATCCTTGTGGGCGGCGATCAGCAGGTCCTCGAGGATCTCGACTTCCTCTTCCTTGAACAGGGAAGGATCGATCTTCAGGCCGAGCATCTCGCCCTTGCCGTTCAGGCGCACGGTCACGAGACCGCCACCCGATGTGCCTTCGACTTCGAGAAGGGCGATATCCGCCTGCATCTTCTCCATCTTGGCCTGCATTTCCTTGACCTTGCCCATCATGCCCATGATGTCGCGCATCGGTAATCTTCCTTATTGATCGGTGTCGATGTCGTCGCCGGACAAAATATCGCCCTCGGCGGTTTCGATCACGGCCGGTGGGGCCGCTGTCTCGTCGTCGTCGGATGTGTCGTCAACGCGAATGCGCACGTCGATAACCTTGGCGCCCGGAAACTGGCCGAGAATTGCCATGACATCGGGGTCGGAACGAGCGTCGGTAAGGCGCACTTCACGCGCCGAATTGTCGATTTCGACAAGCGTCGCCGAGCCCTCTTCGCGGCTGAGCGAGACGATCCAGTGAATACCGGTCCATTCCTTCAGCTTCACGCCGAGTTCACCGGGAAGCGAAGCGGGACCGCCTTCGGTCAGGCGCATGTCCAGCCGACCGGGCTCCACCTTCACCAGTCGCACGAAATTGCGCACCAATGCCTTGAGTTTGGCGTCACGGTTTTTCACGCACAGATCGACAATGTCGTTCAGCGAGCTGACGGAAACTTGCGGCGCAGCCTTTTCGGCCGGTTGCTGCTCGATCCGCCCAACCGGCATCTCCTGACGTTCCGGCATCGGCACAGAATGCAGGCGCGCCGTCGCGCCATTGCCGCCAATGCCCTGCGGCATGCCGATTGCGCGCGCGCTGGTCATCGGCGCAGATTGCATAGCCTGCGATCCGCCGCCGCCATTACCGTTCGGCGCACCACGCGGAGCGGCACCTTCGCCACCGCCATTGGCTATATCCAGCATTCGTTTTGCGGCTTCTTCCGGTGAAGGAAGGTGGGCAGCATGCGTCAGGCGGATCAGCACCATTTCGGCAGCGCCGGCAGGCCGCGAGGAATTTTCCGCTTCCGGAATGCCTTTCAGCAGCATCTGCCAGATGCGTGACAGCGTGCTCACCGCTACCGATTGAGCGTAGTCTGCACCACGCGTGCGTTCCACTTCGCTGAGCGATGGATCGTTGGCGGCATCGGGAATATATTTGAAACGGGTGACGAGATGGGTGAAGTCGGCAAGATCCGTCAGCACCACGACCGGGTTTGCTCCGGCCTCGTATTGCGCCGTGAATTCGGAAAGCGCTGCCGTCACGTCGCCGGCCACGACATGGCCAAACAGGTCGACGATACGGGCGCGGTCGGCCAATCCCAGCATGCCGCGCACGGTATCGGCATGCACGCTGCCGCCGCCATGTGCAATCGCCTGGTCCAGTAGCGAAAGGCCGTCACGCGCAGAACCTTCGGCCGCACGCGCGATCATGGCGAGTGCTTCTGGCTCGGCGGTAATGCCTTCCTTCTGCGCGATCGTGCCAAACAGGCCGACCAGATCGGCGGCACTGATACGGCGCAGGTCGAAACGCTGGCAGCGCGACAAAACGGTGATCGGAACTTTTCGGATTTCCGTCGTCGCAAAGATGAATTTCACATGTTCCGGCGGCTCTTCGAGCGTCTTCAAGAGGCCGTTGAAGGCCTGCGTAGACAGCATGTGCACTTCGTCGATGATGTAGACCTTGTAGCGCGCCGACACCGGACGGTAACGCACCTGTTCGATGATCTCGCGGATATCGTCGATACCGGTATGCGAGGCGGCGTCCATCTCGATCACGTCGACATGGCGGCCTTCCATGATCGCCTGGCAATGTTCGCCGGGTTCGCGCAGGTCGATGGTCGGGCGATCCATCTCGGCGGTCTTGTAATTGAGGCCGCGCGCCAGAATGCGGGCGGTCGTGGTCTTGCCCACACCGCGTACGCCGGTCAGCATGTATGCCTGGGCAATACGGCCGGTCTCGAATGCGTTGGTGAGGGTGCGGACCATCGGCTCCTGGCCGACCATCAGGTCCGAAAAATCCTTGGGGCGATATTTGCGCGCCAGAACCCTGTAGCCGCTGCCGGCCGGGGTGTTGCTCGCTGATGTGGACCCGCTATCGCTCATAAATATCCTGCCAGCCTGTACGGGCCATTCCGGCCGCAAGGTTTATGACCGGACCGGACGCTGACCAAGATGAGAGGGTGGGAGGCTGGCACGGCGACCCGTGCCTGGCTCGTTAGGGCTGCTTCCTTCCGGACCTGACCCGGTTGGCGAGTGGCTCGTCCACCACCAACCTCCCACCGCTCATATCGTCAATATCGCTGGTAAATGCAAGCCAAGCCTGTAAAAATCTGTAGACGTCATCGACCGCCCTCAGAAAAAGACTGAAAATACCGGAGGATTTACCCCATGCCATCGTTGCAAAAGGCAGCGTTTGAACTGGACGAGCGGCTGGCCCGCGATACGGTGCTGGCCACGGTCACCGGCCTGTGTCAGTTGCGGATCATGAAGGATGGCCGATGGCCCTGGGTCATGCTGGTGCCGCAACGGCGCGGCATCACCGAAACGTTCGAGCTGACCCCTCTTGATCAGGCCATGCTCACCTTCGAGACCAACATGGTGGCATCGGCGTTGAAGAAAGTCACGGGCGCGAAAAAGATCAATGTCGGCGCGCTTGGAAACATCGTCAGCCAACTCCATGTGCATATCGTCGCGCGTTCCGAAGGCGACCCGAACTGGCCCGGCCCGATCTGGGGTTTTGGTTCGGCTGAACCACGCAACGAGGCCGACATGGAAAAGTTTATCAAGGCGCTGACGAAAGCGCTCTGATCCGACGCACGCAATCACATGAAGGCCGACATGACAAAAACGCTGTTCGATACCGACGCTCCCCATCCCGAACCGGGCAGCCTGACGGCCTTTGCCGGCAACATGCTCGACCGTCAGGCCGAATACCGGGCGGATGATTGCGTGGAAAAGGCTTTTGCCATCGACGGCACGCATATCTTCGCGTTTTCCGGCGCAAAACTCATCCTCAAGCATGATGACCGCGTCCTCGATCCGCTGTTTTCGGCCTATGAACTGTCGGACCTGCAGCCGGATTTCGATAATGCCATCCTGCTTGGCTACAAGGAAAGCGGCGAGCCGCGCATCGCCGTGCCCGTCGGCATCGCGGCGGATGAGCTCGCCGGCCATTTCAAGCCGGCCGATGCCCGCGCGCTGTATCGCGATGCGCTGCTGGAAGGCGAAATTCTCGGTGAGGTGGCGCAGGCCGTCAGCCTTTTGCAATGGAATGGCGCCAACCGTTTTTGCGGAAAATGCGGCGCACCGACGGAAACGAGGCTCGGCGGCTACAAGCGCGTCTGCACGGCCTGCGATCACATGATGTTCCCACGCACCGATCCGGTGGTGATCATGCTGACGGTGGATGTCGAAAAGGATCTCTGCCTGCTCGGCCGCAGTCATCATTTTCAGGAGGGCATGTATTCATGCCTCGCCGGTTTCGTCGAACCCGGCGAAACGATAGAGCACGCCGTGCGGCGGGAAACGTTCGAGGAAGCCGGCATCGAAACCGGTCGCGTGCGTTATCACGCCTCGCAGCCCTGGCCGATGCCGCATTCGCTGATGATCGGCTGTTATGCCGAGGCGACCTCGGAAGAAATCAAGATCGATCCGCAGGAAATGTCGGACGTGCGCTGGTTCACCCGCGCCGAAGTGGCCACCATGCTCGATGCCGGGCAGGACAGCCAGTTTTTCGCCCCGCATCCCGGTGCCATCGCCTACAGGCTGATGCGCGACTGGATCGATTGGTAAACTTCGATGACGGTCGCCCGCTCGGAGCGTCTGCTGACACTTCTGCAGGTGCTGCGGCGCTATCGCCAGCCGGTCAGCGGCAAGATTCTGGCGCAGGAAACCGGCGTCAGCCTGCGCACGCTTTACCGCGATATCGCCAGTCTGCAGGCGCAGGGGGCTTTGATCGAAGGTGAAGCCGGTCTCGGTTATGTGCTGAAACCCGGCTTCATGCTGCCACCGATGATGTTTTCACCCGAAGAGATCGAGGCGCTGGTGCTCGGTTCCCGTTGGGTGGCAAAGATGGCAGACCCACGCCTTGCCGCCGGCGCCGTCGATGCGCTGGAAAAGATCGCCGCCGTCCTGCCGCCGGACCTGAGGCAGGAAATCGACAATTCCACCCTGCTGGTCGCCAATCCGCGCCGTCAGGAGGACAAGTCGGATCTGCTGCTGATCCGCAAGGCGATCCGCGCCGAACATATCCTTGACCTTGCCTATTCGGATGAAAAGGGCACGCCAACACAGCGCCATGTCTGGCCGTTTGCGCTCGGCTTTTTCGATAGCGTGCGGGTGATGATTGCCTGGTGCGAACTGCGCAACGGCTTTCGCCACTTTCGCACCGATCGTATCGCCTCTGCGGTCTCATTGGAAAAACGCTATCCGCGGCGGCGTGCAGCTCTCTTGAAGGAGTGGCGTGAAGCGGAAGGCATTCCTCCTGCAGTCTGATGCCGCTGCTGACAGGATTTGACAGCAGGTGCGCATAAGGTCCGCTCAGTCCCAACCAAGGAGCACTGAGATGAACCACCCCGATTTTGTCATTCTCTACGTCGACAATACCTCTGCCAGCACCGGCTTTTACCGTGATCTGCTCGGCGCTGAACCGGTCGAAAATTCTCCCACCTTCTCGCTGTTCGTGCTGTCCACCGGCATGAAGCTTGGCCTTTGGTCGCGCCACACGGCGCTGCCGCAGGTAACGGGTCAGAGTGGCGGCTCGGAAATCGGTTTCCGCGTCGATACGGTCGCCGACGTCGATCGCATCTATGCCGATTGGACTGCTCGCGGCCTTCGCGTGCTGCAAACCCCGGTCAATGCGGATTTCGGCTACACATTCACCGTTACCGATCCGGACGGCCATCGCCTGCGCGTCTACGCCCGCGCCGTCTCGGAATAAAACGAAAGAAGGCGGCGTTTTGATACGCCGCCTTCCTCAGATCCGGTTATGCCGCCAGCCTTACAGCGTGCCCCGCATGGCATGGCCCTTGTAGACACCCAGAATGCGCACCTTTTCAGAGAAGAACCGCAGTTCTTCCAGCGCGCGGCGCAAAGCCGGATCGTCCGGATGGCCCTGCACGTCGGCATAAAACTGCGTGGCGATGAATTTGCCGCCGATCTGGTAGCTTTCCAGCTTGGTCATGTTGATGCCGTTGGTGGCAAAGCCGCCCAGCGCCTTGTAGAGCGCTGCCGGAATGTTGCGCACGTTGAAGACGAAAGTGGTGACGATCACCTCGGCCGGGTCCTCGCGGGTAGCCCATGCCTCGTCGCGCGACAGAATGACGAAGCGCGTCACATTGTTTTCCGAATCCTCGACATTTTCGGCAAGAATTTCCAGCCCATAGAGGTCGGCGGCCAGACGCGGCGCAAGGGCCGCCATCGAACGGTCACCCATTTCCGACACCAGCTTGGCGGCACCGGCTGTGTCCCCGGCAACGACGGCCTTCCAGCCATTGCTGCGAATGATTTTTCGGCATTGGCCAAGCGCATGGATATGGCTGTGCACGGTGCGGATCTCGTCGCGTTGCACGCCCGGCATCACCATCAGCTGGAACCGGATCGGCATGAAATATTCGCCGATGATGTTGAGGCGCGATTCCGGCAGGAGGTGGTGGATGTCGGCCACGCGGCCGGCCAGCGTGTTTTCGATCGGGATCATCGCCAGATCGGCCTCGCCGTTTTCCAGTGCGTTGAACGCGTCCTCGAAGGTCGGGCAGGGCAGCGGTTCCATGTTCGGAAACATGTCGCGGCAGGCCATGTCGGAATTGGCGCCGTAATCGCCCTGGAAGGAAATGCGGTTGGTCACGGTCATTGTCATGTCCTTCACTTGGTACGGCCGGCGAGGATCGCCCGCGCCTTGTCGAGATCCGCGGGTGTGTCGACGCCCAGCGGCACCGAATGCACGATTTCCACGTCGATACGCATGCCGGCTTCCAGCGCCCGCAGCTGTTCCAGTTTTTCGCGTTGCTCCAGCGCGGATGGCTTCATCGAAACGAAACGCGCAAGCGCAGCGCGGCGATAGGTATAAAGCCCAATATGGTGATAGAGCGGGCCGTCGCCATAAGGCGCGGTCGTGCGGGTAAAATAGAGCGCCTTCAGGCGTGTGTCGGAGATCGGCGAGCCGACCACCTTCACCACATGCGGGCTGGCCTTCTCATGCTCGTCGGTGATCTCGACCGTCAGCGTGGCGATATCCACGTCCGGGTTTTCCATCGGCTTCAGCGAAGCCTGCACCACTTCCGGCTCGATGGTCGGCAGGTCGCCCTGCACGTTGATGATGAATTCGGCCTTGGCATCCGGGTCCACAAGCTGCACGGCCTCGAAAATGCGGTCCGAACCGGACTGGTGATCGGCGCGGGTCATGACCACTTCGAAACCGGCTTGCTTCACCACGTCGAACACGCGCTGGTCGTCGACGGCAACGATGACGCGGCCGACATTGGCTTCCGTCGCGCGTTTCGCCACCTGGATGATCATCGGTAAGCCATTGATATCGGCGAGCGGTTTGTCCGGAAGACGGGTCGACGCCATGCGCGCCGGGATCAGAACCAACGTCTTGTCGGAAGCCAAAGTCATGGTGGTAAGCCCTTCAAATCTGGTGCGAATAGTGGCAAAACGTCTCAGTTGCGAGTGCTATATTCGGATTGCACGCGTGCTGCAAAAGACATAGCTTTTCAGCGATTTCAAGATAGGCTGCTCGTATTGGGCGGTGAGGAGGAGGGTATTTGTCGTGAACCCCTATGTGAATATGGGCGTGGGAGCCCTGTTGGCCTCGGTCTTCGTTCTGATGTCGGTTTCGATCGCGTCGGAAGGACTGTTCCATTCGCCAGCGCCGGAAAAACCCGGCTTCGAGATCGTCGCGGAAGAAGCAGCAGCCGGAGGCGGCGGGGAGGCCGCAGCAGCGGCAGCCGTGCCGATCGCACAGCTTCTCGCCAGTGCCGATGCCAAGGCCGGTGAAACCGTCTTCAAGAAGTGTCAAAGCTGTCATGACGCGACCAAGGGAGGGCCCAACAAGGTTGGTCCCAATCTCTTCGGTCTCGTCAATCGCCCGATCGCCACGCATGAGGGCTTCAGCTACTCGGCTGCCATGAAGGATTATTCCAAGGGTGGCGAAGAAAAGTGGACCTACGATCACCTCAGCCACTTCCTTACCGCGCCGAAGGCCTACATCGCCGGAACCGCCATGGGCTTTGCCGGCATCAAGAAGGATGAGGAGCGCGCCAACCTGATCGCCTATCTGCGCACGCTGGCCGATACGCCCGAGCCTCTGCCGGATCCGGCGGCACCGCCGCCGGCCACCAACTGATCATTTCGCTGAATATATATATAAAGCCCGGTTCGAAGCCGGGCTTTTTTCATGGTCTTTTGCGCGGGCTCAGCCGAGCAGCCACATCCAGAAGCTGACGGTCAGCACACCGAACAGTGTGGTGATGCTGATGGTGGAAGCCGCCATGCCCTGTCCCGCGCGAAAACGCATGGCGATCAGCCAGGCATTGATGCCGGTCGGCACGGAGGAGGTGATCACGATCGCCATCGTCCAGGCCGGAGAAAGTTCCAGCAGATGCGCCACCGCATACACGCAGGCCGGCATCAGCATCAGCTTCAGGCACGCGGTCACGGTGGCAAGGCCCAGATTGCCGCGGATCGGGTATTGCGTCAGCGTCATGCCGAGCGAGATGAGCGCCAGCGGTGCGGTGGTGGAGGCGATCTGGTCGACAAGGTTCTTGGCCAGAGACGGCAATGTCAGGCCGAGGCCGTTCATGATCAGGCCTGCAAACAGCGCGATGACAAGCGGATTGCGGATGAGGTTGGAGCCCACCTGTTTCAGCACGGCCATTATGCTCCGGCGCCCGCCGCCATCCACCTTGGCGGTCGCACTTTCCATCAATACCGTGCCCACCACCATCATCAGCGGCAGGTGGATGGCAATCAGGATGGAGAGCGCCACGATCCCGTCATTGCCGACGGACAGGCCGACCAGCGGCAGGCCGATGAAAACATTGTTGGCGAAGGCGGACGACATGCCGGCGATCACGCCGATCTTGGCATCGCGACCGAACAGATAACGGGCCGCCAGATGCCCCACCGTCCAGGTAATGGCGACACCGGTAAAATAGGCGATCCAGAGGCGGAAGGGCGAGGCTCCATGAAAATCCGCTTCGGCCAGCGTGCGAAAGATCAGGAGCGGCAATGGCAGCTTGAAGACGAATTCGCCTAGCGCATCGCCCACCTTGGCGCCGACGAATTTGGTTCTCGCGAGTGTCCAGCCCAGAAGAATGAGGAGGAAGACCGGGGCGACATTCAGGAAGACAGCTGACACGGAGAAATGCTTTCGGGAGACGGGCGTATGATTGCGTCTAGCGCATATCGTCCATCACGACAAATGTATTGCCATCTATTTGGCGGGAAAGCGCAAATACGGAAAACAAAAAAGCGGGGGAAGCCCCCGCTTTCCGTCCCGATCCTGCCGGGTGTCCGGTTTAACTTCCGCCAGTACATCCGTGGTCGGGTGCAAAACCGGTAACGGCGGCTTTTCAGCCCTTGATGGCCATGCGTCGTGGCCTCCGTTGAAAACAAACGTATCCCTCTTTCATGACAGGCATATGACCTGCGTCAATCCTCCGGTTTTCTGCTTTCTTTCGGGTCAGAAATGGCTATGACGGGGGAACCCAGTCACGGAGAAAGCATCGGCATATGAGCAGGTTCGACGTCCTCACCATCGGTAACGCCATCGTGGATATCATCGCGCGCTGCGATGACCAGTTTCTCACCGACAACGGCATCACCAAGGCGGCCATGAATCTGATCGACGCCGAGCGCGCCGAACTTCTCTATTCGCTGATGGGCCCGGCCCACGAAGCATCCGGCGGCAGCGCCGGCAATACGGCGGCGGGCATTGCCAATCTCGGCGGCAAGGCTGCCTATTTCGGCAAGGTCGCGGCCGACCAGCTCGGCGAAATCTTTCAGCACGATATCCGTGCTCAGGGCGTCCATTACGAAACCAAGCCGGATGGCACATTTCCGCCAACCGCCCGCTCGATGATTTTCGTCACGCCCGACGGCGAGCGCTCGATGAACACCTATCTCGGTGCCTGCGTCGATCTTGGCCCGGAACATGTCGAGGAAGACGTGGTGAAGGATTCGAAGGTCACCTATTTCGAAGGTTATCTGTGGGATCCGCCGCGCGCGAAAGAAGCCATTCTCGAATGCAGCCGCATCGCCCATGAGGCCGGCCGCGAAGTGTCCATGACGCTGTCCGACCCGTTCTGCGTCGGCCGTTATCGTGATGAATTCCTGGACCTGATGCGTTCCGGCAAGGTCGACATCGTGTTCGCCAACAAGCAGGAAGCCCTGTCGCTCTACGAAACCGACGATTTCGAATTGGCGCTCGACAAGATCAGCGCCGATTGCAAGCTGGCAGCCGTCACCATGTCGGAAGAAGGTGCGGTCATCGTGCGCGGCGACGAGCGGATCAAGATCCCGGCTCTGCCGATCCGCGAACTGGTCGATACCACAGGCGCCGGCGATCTTTTCGCTGCCGGCTTCCTTGCCGCTTATACCAAGGATCGTTCACTGGAAGATTGCGGCAAGCTCGGTTGCCTTGCTGCCGGCATCGTCATCCAGCAGGTCGGTCCGCGGCCGCTGGAATCGATGCAGCCGCAGGCCTCGGCTGCAGGCCTTATTTAAAGGCTTCTCCGGGGTAGGCGCCCCAGATTTCGCCCTGGTTGACCCAACCCTCTGCCTCGCCGGCTTCGGCGTGGCACCAGTCGCCATTACATTCGCCGATGGTCAGAACCGCACCCGGCTCGACCTTGGCGATGATGGCGCTCGAGCCTTCCGCCCTGCTGCGCATGTTGACGAAAACGTCGTCGCCCTTGCCGCGCATCCACGGGGCGGCCACGGCAGTGCGGGTGCCGGAAAGCAGTGCCTGGTTGACCCAGCCTTCGGTGCCGTCGGCATCGCGCACGCGGCGCCAGTTTTCATATTCCTGAATGATTTCCATCGGCGTGCCGGCCTTCATATACATCCATGAAACGGCATAATCGGTGCTCGGGCCGATGCGGATATTCACTTTTCTCGATTTCAGGCTGGCGAAGCGGGGAAGCGGCAGGCCGCTGGCGCCCTTGCCCGCCCCTTGCGCAAGAACAGGTCCCACGAATACCGGTGCGGCAGCTGTGAGACAAAGCGTGATGGCAAGGATGGAATTGCGAATGACGCGACGCATATGTTTTTTAGTCCTAGATAGTTCGGAAGCCGCGTGTGTTTCGCGATCTCGCAAGCGCATGACGAGTTTCGTTTGTCTTCGCCGAAGGGTCTGGTAGAAAACGCTTAACCCAGACAGGATCGCAAAACTTGGTTAAGGACCTCTGAACAGCATGACCGCCAAGAAGAAGCCCCGGGTCTATCTGACGCGCAAACTGCCGGACGCCGTGGAAACCCGCATGCGCGAGCTTTTCGACGCCGAACTCAATATCGACGACACGCCGCGCACGCGCGAACAACTGGCCGCCGCCATGGCGGAGGTCGATGTTCTGGTGCCCACCGTCACCGATCGTATCGATGCCGAGCTGATCGAAAAGGCAGGGCCGCAGCTAAAACTGATCGCCGGTTTTTCCAACGGTACCGACCATATCGATGTCGATGCCGCCGCGAAAAAGGGCGTCACCGTCACCAACACGCCGAACGTGCTGACCGAAGACACGGCCGACATGACGATGGCGCTGATCTTTGCCGTCATGCGCCGGCTGGTGGAAGGCTCGCAGGTGCTGATGGACAAGCCCGGCCACTGGGAAGGCTGGTCACCCACCTGGATGCTCGGCCGCCGTATCGGCGGAAAGCGCATCGGTATCATCGGCATGGGTCGTATCGGCACCGCCGTTGCCCGCCGCGCCAAGGCGTTTGGGCTTTCCGTGCATTACCACAATCGCGGGCCGATCAACCCGGCAACCGAAGCCGAACTCGAAGCCACCCACTGGGACAGCCTCGACCAGATGCTGGCGCGCGTCGATATCGTCTCGGTCAACTGCCCGTCGACACCGGCTACTTTCCATCTCCTCTCGGCCCGGCGCCTAGCGCTGATGCAGCCGTCGGCGATCATCGTCAACACCGCGCGCGGCGACGTCATCGACGAGGCCGCACTGATCCAGCTGCTGCGTGACGGAAAAATTGCCGGCGCCGGGCTGGACGTCTTTCAGAACGAGCCGGCCATCAATCCAAAGCTGCTGAAACTCGCCAAGGAAGGCAAGGCGGTGCTGTTCCCGCATATGGGCTCGGCAACGCTGGAAGGCCGCGTCGATATGGGCGACAAGGTGATCATCAACATCCGCGCCTATTTCGACGGGCATCGCCCGCCGAACCGGGTTCTTCCGGGGCGCGATTAGGCAAGCTGCTTCTGCATCTCGATGGATGTCGTGCGGTCAAAACCCGCATGGCGATTTTCCGCTGTCTTTTCAAAACCCCAGCGGCCGAACGTGGCATGGTTGCCGACAAGCTCGATACGGGTTTCCAGCCTGAGCGCCGGCAGTTTTCTGTCCCGCGCCACGTCCTCTGCCTTGGCCAGAAGCTTTCGGCCCAGCCCCTTGCCTTGAAAGGCGGGGGCAATCGCCAGCTTGCCAACATACAGAAACTCGGCCTCCGGCTTGCAGAACACGCAGCCCACCAATTTTCCATCGTCTATCGCCACGAATGCAATCTCGTCTTTCGCCTTGTAGGCCAAAACCGCCAGTGTCAGCCGGTTGGCGGAGGAGGGCGGGTCAATCATGCCGTCCATATAGGCGAAAGAAGACAGGATCAGCGCCAGCAGTTCGTCCCAGCGCTGAAAATCGGCGCTGATAGGCACAATCTCGGTCATTCGGCGGCGTCTTTCGTCTTGCGGCGTTTGTATCTGATCGTGTCGAACCGTGCCGACAGCGCGTCGTAAAGCATCAGGCGACCGATGAGCGGCTCACCGGTGCCGGTGATCACCTTGATCGCCTCCATGGCCATCAGCGTGCCGATCACGCCGGTCAGCGCCCCGATCACGCCGGTCTCGGCACAGGCGGGCACCAGACCTTCCGGCGGCTTTTGCGGAAACAGGTCGCGGTAGGTTGGAAACAACACGCCATCCGGCCCGGTCTCATAGGGCTTCAGCACCGTCACCGAACCGTCGAAGCGGCCAACGGCACCGGTCACCAGCGGAATACGCGCCGCTTCCGCCGCATCGGCCGCCATGTATCGGGTGTCAAAATTGTCGGAACCGTCGATCAGCAGATCAAAACCTTTGAGGTGATCGGCCGCCCAGACACTGGAAAAACGCTCTTCGAAGGTGATGACGCGCACATGCGGGTTCAACCGCGCAAGCGTTTTGCGCGCGCTCGCGGTCTTTTCCTCGCCCACCGTGCCGGTGTCGTGGATCACCTGCCGTTGCAGGTTGGAGAGCGACACATGGTCATCATCGGCAAAAGCCAGTGTGCCGATGCCGGCAGCGGCCAGATACAGCAGAACCGGCGCGCCCAGCCCCCCTGCGCCGATCACCATCACGCGGGCATTCTTCAGCATCTGCTGCCCCGTACCGCCGATTTCCGGCAGCAGAATATGGCGGCGATAGCGTTCGATCTCTTCGGTTGTCAGGGCGTCCATGGATCTATCCTAACACCGACACACCATTTGAATAGCGGCTCATCCCGCAATGCCGCCATGCTCGACGGTCAGGAACTGCGCCCGCTCGCCGAGCGCCGAAAACATCTCGCGGTCGGTGCCGGTCATGAAGGATTGTCCGCCGAGATCATGCACGAGATCAAACAGCGCCGCACGCCGGCCTTCGTCCAGATGCGCGGCAATCTCATCGAGCAGCAGAACGGGGGCAAATCCGGTCATGTTTGCGGTCAGTCGCGCATGCGCCAGCACAAGGCCCACGAGCAGTGCCTTCTGTTCACCTGTGGAACAGCGTGCCGCCTCCATGTTCTTGTCTCTGTGGCGTACCAGAAGATCGACCCTGTGCGGTCCGGAAAGTGTACGGCCGGCGGCGGCATCGCGACGCCGCCCTTCCTCCAGCATGAAGCAGAAATCCTCTTCGAGATCGGCAAACGGCCGGTCACCGGCCTCGTCCAGAAACCCGCTCAATTGCAGATCGGGCGAAGGGAAGGGGGAAGCATCGCTTTCGGCAATCAGCGCTGTCAGAAGCCCCAGCATTTCCCGTCGCGCCGCCGCCATGGAAATGCCAAGCTCGGCCATCTGCACCTCGATGGCGGAAAGCCATGCCGGATCGAACCGGCCTTCCGAGAGCAGCCTGTTGCGGCTGCGCATGGCACGCTCGT
This sequence comes from Neorhizobium sp. JUb45, assembly GCF_004343585.1. Classification (GTDB taxonomy): domain Bacteria; phylum Pseudomonadota; class Alphaproteobacteria; order Rhizobiales; family Rhizobiaceae; genus Neorhizobium. Next base: position 88,496 of record NZ_SLYW01000004.1, read on the forward strand.
AATCGGCGGCGCGTCGTCCGTGGGCGGGATCGAGCGACAGAACCAGCCGGTCGAGAAAACGTCGGCGGTCGGAGGAGGAGCCGGTAAACAGCCCGTCCATGGCCGGCGTCAGCCACAGCACATTCAGATGGTCGGTCAGTTCCTCGACGGAGCGTACCGGCGTGCCGTTCAGCCGTAGCCGCCGCGTCAGGCTTTCGCTGTCGCCATCCAAGCCGGTGCCGATCGCAACCTCGCCCTCGCGGCCATCCACATCGGCAAACACGCTGAATCCGCCGGTCGCGCCGACACGGGTGACATCGGATAGCACGGCGCGGCGAAGCCCGCGTCCCGGGGAAAGGAAGGAGACCGCTTCCAGCAGATTGGTCTTGCCGGCACCGTTATTGCCGGTCAGCACCACATGCCGCCCGTCGAGCGACAGCGACACTTCCGCATAGTTGCGGAAGTCGGTCAGCTTCAGACGGGACAGGGAGGTTTTTTCGGCCATCGCGATTCGTGCTTGTCGTTGCACAGGAGCTAAGGATTTCGAGGGGCAAAGGCAAGTTTTGTATTGGGCATAGCCTTTCCTTCACCACTCTCGCCACAAGGCCGGGTGACGCAAGATTCTACCCAGCTGCAAAATGTGACCAGCCTTCAAGAAATACGCGCCAGCTAAAACAACAAGAACTCATAATTAACGAAAGGTCAGTATGCATGGCTAACAGCACGTTAATCAATCGCTCCCACAAATGGCGCCAGGGGCCGGCGTAACGGAACGATTGCATCACATTCATTCGATGGGGTATTTTTCATGAGCGACCAGAAATCGGCACTGAACGAGCGTCTTGCTTTCGTGGGTTTGGGCACGGCCGAGCGCGGGCATCTCGCCAATGTGCGCCCGCTGGTGGCGAAGGCCGTGAATGGCGCGCTCGATACATTTTACGGCAAGGCCAAGGCGCATCCGCATACCGCAAAATTCTTCTCCAGCGATGCGCATATCGCCCACGCGCAGGAGCGCCAGGCCAGTCATTGGGATGTAATCGCTTCGGGCCGTTACGATGACAGCTATGTCGAAGCGGTTTCCACCATCGGTCGCACCCATGCCCGCCTCGGGCTGGAGCCGCGCTGGTATATCGGCGGCTATGCAATGATCCTCGACGGCATCATTCGCGCCGTCATTCAGGATGAAATGAAAGGCTTCTTCGTGGAGAAGAAAGCCAAGGTCCTGTCCGAACATCTGTCGGCGGTCGTCAAGGCGGCCATGGTGGATATGGATTATGCGATCTCGGTTTATCTGCAGGTGCTCAGCGACGAACGCGCCAAGGTGGAAGCCGAACGTGCTGTTGCCAAGGCGGAGCAGGATGCGGCACTGAACGCGCTCGACACAGCGCTTAAGAACCTCGCCGATGGCGATCTGACCTCGGAAGTGCGTCAGGAACTGGCGGCCAATTTCGCGGTTCTGCGCGAAAACTACAATTCTTCTGTCGCTTCGCTTGATGCGGCGATGCGCAACATTTCCGGTTCGGTCGATCAGGTTCGCGCCGAGGTCGGTGATATTTCATCCGCCGCCGATAACATGGCCAGACGCACGGAACAGCAGGCGGCGGCGCTGGAAGAGACGGCGGCTGCGCTCGAACAGATCACCGTTCTTTCCGGTCAGTCGGCAAAGCGCACCAGGGAAGTCCAGACGATCATCCGCGAATCGGCAATGGAGACCCAGAAAAACGGTCAGGTGGTGGAAGAAGCCGTCGCCGCCATGGGGGATATCGAACAATCCTCGCAGAAGATGACACAGATCATCGGCGCCATCGACGAGATCGCATTCCAGACCAATCTTCTGGCGCTGAATGCCGGTGTCGAGGCCGCGCGTGCCGGCGAACAGGGCAAGGGATTTGCCGTCGTTGCCCAGGAAGTTCGCGAACTGGCCCAGCGTTCGGCTGCCGCCGCCAAGGAGATCAAGGAGCTGATCGACCGTTCGTCAGGTGATGTTCAACGCGGCGTCAATCTGGTCAACCGCGCCGGCGAGGCGCTGACCGGCATCGGCACGCGGGTCAAGGCGATCGACGAACATATCACCTCCATCGCCCAATCCGCACAGGAACAGGCATCCGGCATCGACGAGATCAACGCTTCGGTGCGCAGCATGGATCAGATCACTCAGCAGAATGCCGCGCTGATGGAAGAAACCAACGCTTCGGCCCAGAGCCTTGTCAGCATTTCCAACACGCTCGCTTCGCTGGTCGCCCGCTTCCGCACGCGCACCGGCCGGAATACGCAGCAGATGGAGCGGCCACGCCTTCGCGCCTGACATGGGGCCGGCGAAAAGCCGGCCTGTCAAAACAAACCGATCAATAATCACATATTGCGAGTTTGGACCGATCAGCGCAAAGAAGGGCAGCGCGCCACGGCATATCCGGCGCCCAGCTGCATTTTCATTAGAATTGTGAAAAATCCATCTTTCAGATCGGACCGATGTTTTGCGTTCTCCTTTGCCCAGACGCGGCAGACTGTTTCTGTCGCAACGTCTCACGACGATATTTCGAACCGTTGTGGAAACTCTGCTCCAGCCTTTACATTGGATCACCTGTGGTCTCGCCATGTGTCTGGCGGTGGTGCTGGCCGGCACACTCATTCTCATCGAGCAGAAGGTAGCCCGAACCGGCCATGTCGGGCGACCGCCTGCAGCATGATCTGAGAATATCGGTTTTCGGGCAAATACGGTATTGACGAGCGCCTTTCGATCGGCGCACCGCTTGCCCGCCATCTCGGCCTGTCGCGTATCGGCATTCACCACGAACGCCTGCCGCCTGGTCGCCGCACCTCCTTTCCACATGCCGAAAGCCTGGAAGAGGAATTCGTGCATGTCATCGAAGGCACGCCGGATGTCTGGCTGGATGGCGAACTCCATCGTTTGCGGCCGGGTGATTCCGTCGGATTTCCGGCCGGGACGGGTCAGGCGCACACATTCATCAACAATTCCGACGCTGATGTCCGTCTTCTTGTCATCGGAGATGTTTCCAAACCGGAAAACCGCATCTACTACCCAAGGCATGGCGAGATGCAGGCGTTTCGTCCGGACTGGTGGAGCGATCCGCCGCGCCGGCCGCTTGGAGATCATGACGGATTGCCGGATGCGCTTCGCGCCCGGCAATCGCAGACAAAAACAAGGGAATGAAGCCGTGAGCGACGAAACACGACTGGTGAAGCTTGAGGAACTGGCGGCCCATCAGGCCAAGGTGATCGAGGAGCTGTCGGATCAGCTGGCCGAACAGTGGAAAGTGGTCGAGCAGACCCGCGCCAAGCTGGACCGGCTCACCGAACGGTTTCTGACGCTGGAGGAAAGCTCGCTCGACGCGCCCGCCATCACCCGCCCGCCGCATTATTGAGGTTGTTGCCGATCACGCGGCATCGCGGCGAAAACGTTTCAGCGCCACATATTCCCAGATCGCCACCATCAGCAGCGTCAGGCTGGCAACGATCTGGATCATGAAATTGGCGGCGAACGGCACGATCAGAAAGCCGGCGACAAGAATGGCGATGCCGGCGCAATGCGACCACGGCATCACGCGCGACGACACTTTTTTCATCCACAGGATGCCGGCCAGATAAAGGATCGGTCCGCCCAGCAGCGCGATCGCGTGATTGTAGCCGCCTTTTTCGAACGGATGCGATAGCGAAAAATCCTCGCCGACAGCGGTGAAGATGATACCGGCGACGATCGGCAGGTGGCCGTAGGTGAAAAGGTGATCGGCCGTCGATTGCGGCTCGGCATTTTCTTCGGCCTTGTCGCTCGCGCGCTCCTGCCCGTCGTGGAAATAGATCCACCACATCAGCACGGTCGACATGAAGGCACAGAACAGCACCAGCGGCGTCATGGCGCTGTCGAGATGGCTGGATGCCGTCTTGCCGGTGGTTAGGATTGTTTCGCCAAGCGCGATGATGACGAACAGCGCGCAGCGCTCAGCCAGATGTTCGCCGTTGACGTCGAGCGTTTCTTCGGGCGCCTGGCCAAGTCCCGGCAGCCAGTATCGCAGCATCGGCGCGATATACTCGATGGCGAGAGCTGCGATCCACAGGATCACGCGCATCTCCCTGTCCAGAAGTCCACCGGCGATCCAGAAGGCGCAGGATAGGGTCAGCCAGAGCGTGATGCGCAAAAACGTGCGGTAGGATTCGTCGTTGGTGCCGCGAAAGGCGTAAAGCGCAAACAGCGAGCGCGACAACTGCATGCCGGAATAGGCCAGTGCGAAAACCAGCCCCATGTCGGAAAAGGCTTTCGGCAGCGCAATCGCCAGCACGATGCCGAAAAACATCAGCACGAACAGCAAAATTCGCACCGGCTCGATCTCGGCATCCAGCAGGTTGGTGACCCATGTCGTGTGGATCCACACCCACCAGAGCGCAAAAATGAACAGCACCGCTTCGGCGGCAATTCCGAAGGAAAAATCCGAGGCCAGTGTTTCCGATAGCTGGATCAGGGCGAAGACGAAAACGAGGTCGAAGAACAGTTCCGGAAAACTGGCCTTGGTCGATTCCTTGTCGTCCTTGCGGAGCCAGTGCTGCGTGTTTTTGGCCATGAATGTTTTCCGGTGATGCGGCGGGCGCGGAAGGACCAATCTAGCGCGGGAATGCGAAAGGGCAGGGGGCGGTGACTGATATAGATGAGGTCTGCGAAAGAATTCCGCCGGGTCGGGACATTGACCGATGTCAAGGCGATCGGCGGATGCCATGTTAGGGCTGAAGGTGCCGGGCCGTGCCGGTGATCGATTTCAGGTTCCTGTCGTGACGCCGCTGCAATTCACCCTCGCCATCCTTCTTCTGCTCTGCACGCCCGGCCCGACCAATACGCTGATGGCGCTCGGCGGATATGGGCGTGGATGGGCAAGGGCACTGCCGTTGATCGGCGGCGAACTTTGCGGCTATCTTCTGGTGATCGTGCCGGTGGCGACGCTGGCGGCGCCGTTTTTCGAAACCTATCCGCAGGCCGCGCTGATCGCCAAGATCGCCGCAGTGGTCTGGGTGCTCTATCTCAGCGTCCGGCTATGGGTATCGACGCAAAAGCCAGACGATGCCAGCGGCGATATTTCCGTCCGGCAGGTGTTTGTCACGACTGTCCTTAATCCCAAGGCACTGATCATCGCATTGGTGATCATGCCGCATGGCGATCTGCCGATGCTTGCACCATGGCTGCTGTTGTTTTCCGGTCTCGTCCTGTTTGCCGCCAACGGCTGGATCCTGTTCGGACGGCTGATGCGCGGCGGTCGCGGCTTTACGGTCAAGCCGGTTGTCATCCGCCGTGTCGCCGCCGCCTGCCTGCTGCTGTTTGCGATCATTCTCGCCGGATCGTCCATCCAGTCGCTGGCATAAAGGCCAACGAAAAAAGCCGCCCTTGCGAGGCGGCTTTTTTGCGGATCAGCTGATCGATCAGTTGTCGAAAAATTCCTTCATCCGGGCAAAGAAGCCCGTCGATTCCGGATTGTTTTCCTTGGACGACAGTTCCTCGAATTCCTGCAGCAGTTCGCGCTGGCGCTTGGTCAGCTTCTGCGGGGTTTCGATACCGATCTGGATATAGAGATCACCCGTCTGCGACGAGCGCAGAACCGGCATGCCCTTACCCTTCAGACGGAACTGTTTGCCGGCCTGCGTGCCTTCCGGCACCGTCACGCGCGATTTTGTGCCGTCGAGCGTGGTCACATCGAACGTGCCGCCAAGCGCTGCCGTCGTCATCGAGATCGGCACGGCGCAATAAAGGTCCGCTCCGTCACGCTGGAAGAACTGGTGCGGCGTGACAGACAGGAAGATATAGAGATCGCCCGACGGGCCACCACGAGCACCGGCTTCGCCTTCGCCCTGCAGGCGAATGCGGGTGCCGTCTTCGATGCCGGCCGGAATGTTGACCGACAGCGACCGTTCTTCGGTGACGCGGCCCTGGCCGTGGCACTTGCCGCAAGGGTCGCTGATCGTCTGACCACGACCGTGACAGGTCGGGCAGGTGCGCTCGACCGAGAAGAAACCCTGGCTGGCGCGCACGCGGCCGGAACCCTGACAGGTGCCGCAGGTCTTTGGTTGCGTGCCGGGCTTGGCGCCCGAACCGGAGCAGACATCGCAGGTGATCGAGGTCGGAACCCGGATCTGCGCGGTCTTGCCCGCATAGGCCTCTTCGAGGCTGATTTCCATATTGTAGCGCAGGTCGGCGCCGCGTTCGCGACCGCCCGAAGAGCGACGCGCACGGCCGCCACCCATCATCTCGCCAAAAATGTCTTCAAAGATGTCGGAGAAGCCACCGGCGCCACCGCCCATGCCACCACCGCCACCCATGCCGCCATGTTCGAAGGCTGCGTGGCCGAAGCGGTCGTAGGCCGCGCGTTTCTGCGGGTCCTTCAAGGTCTCGTAAGCTTCGCCGATCTCCTTGAACTTCTTTTCGGCTTCCGCGTCGCCCGGGTTCTTGTCGGGATGAAATTTCATCGCAAGTTTGCGGAAGGCGCTTTTCAGCTCCTTCTCGTCGGCGGTCCGCGCCACACCCAGCGTTTCGTAAAAGTCTGCTTTTGCCATGGAGATTTAACCGGCTCCCGAAAGTATTCCGGCTGCACTATGGCAGCCGGATTTCGTGTCAACTATGCGTGCTTGTCTGCCAAAGGGCAAACACTCATCAAGCCGACTTCTTGTCGTCCTTGACCTCTTCGTAGTCGGCATCGACGATATCGTCGTCCTTGCCGCCTTCGGAAGCGCCGCCTTCGGCCTGCTGGGCCTCATAGACGGCCTGGCCGAGCTTCATGGAGACTTCCATGAGGGTCTGGGTCTTGGCCTGGATGTCTTCGGCGTTCGGCTCGGAAGCCTCGACCGCACCCTTCAGCGCCGTGATGGCGTCCTGAATGGCAGCGCGATCGCTCTCGCCAACCTTGTCGCCATACTCGGCCAGCGACTTCTCGCTGGAGTGGATCAGGCTTTCAGCCTGGTTCTTGGCTTCCACGCCGGCGCGGCGGGCCTTGTCGGCTTCGGCATTGGCTTCGGCGTCCTTGACCATCTTTTCGATGTCGGCGTCGGACAGACCACCGGAGGCCTGGATGCGGATCTGCTGTTCCTTGCCGGTGCCCTTGTCCTTGGCCGAAACCTGGACGATGCCGTTGGCGTCGATATCGAAGGTGACTTCGATCTGCGGTACGCCACGCGGTGCCGGCGGCAGACCGACGAGGTCGAACTGGCCAAGCAGCTTGTTGTCCTGGGCCATTTCGCGCTCGCCCTGCGAAACGCGGATGGTGACGGCGGACTGGTTGTCGTCAGCGGTCGAGAAGGTCTGGCTCTTCTTGGTCGGGATCGTCGTGTTGCGATCGATCAGACGTGTGAAGACGCCACCCAGCGTTTCGATGCCGAGCGACAGCGGGGTCACGTCGAGAAGCAGAACGTCCTTGACGTCGCCCTGCAGAACGCCGGCCTGGATGGCGGCGCCGAGTGCAACGACTTCATCCGGGTTGACGCCCTTGTGAGGCTCCTTGCCGAACAGCTGCTTGACGACTTCCTGTACCTTCGGCATGCGGCTCATGCCGCCGACCAGAACGACTTCGTCGATTTCGGCAGCGGTGACGCCGGCATCCTTGAGGGCTGCCTTGCACGGTGCGATCGTGCGCTGGACGAGATCATCGACCAGGCTTTCGAATTTCGCGCGCGTCAGCTTGAGCGTCAGGTGCTTCGGGCCGGAAGCGTCGGCCGTGATGAACGGCAGGTTGATTTCGGTCTGCTGCGAGGACGACAGTTCGATCTTGGCCTTTTCGGCAGCTTCCTTGAGGCGCTGCAGAGCAAGCTTGTCGTTCTTCAGGTCGATGCCCTGATCCTTCTTGAACTCGTTTGCGAGATATTCGACCAGACGCATGTCGAAGTCTTCACCGCCGAGGAAGGTGTCGCCGTTCGTCGACTTCACTTCGAAGACGCCGTCGCCGATTTCCAGAACCGAGATATCGAACGTACCACCGCCCAAGTCGTAAACGGCGATGGTCTTGCCGTCCTTCTTGTCGAGGCCGTAGGCGAGCGCTGCTGCGGTCGGCTCGTTGATGATGCGCAGAACTTCAAGACCTGCGATGCGGCCGGCATCCTTGGTTGCCTGGCGCTGGGCGTCATTGAAGTATGCCGGAACGGTGATGACGGCCTTTTCGACCTTTTCGCCGAGATAGGATTCAGCGGTTTCCTTCATCTTCTGAAGGATCATCGCGGAAATCTGGGCAGGCGAGTAGCCCTTGCCCTGTGCCTGTACCCATGCATCGCCGTTGTCACCCTTGACGATCTCGAACGGAACAAGAGCCTTGTCCTTTTCGACGGTCGGATCATCTGCGCGGCGGCCGATCAGGCGCTTGACGGCAAACAGGGTGTTGGTGGGGTTGGTGACCGCCTGGCGCTTGGCCGGCTGGCCGACGAGGCGTTCGCCATCGTCAGAAAATGCGACCATGGAAGGAGTGGTGCGAGCGCCTTCGGCGTTCTCGATCACCTTTGCGTCCTTACCATCCATGATGGCGACGCAGGAGTTTGTCGTACCAAGGTCGATGCCAATAACTTTAGCCATGTTTTCTTCTCTCCTTTAAGCGAACCATCGGAACCCCGTTCAGGCATTCCACTGACAGTTCCTCGACTGGGATGGTTTTCCGCAGTCTGCGCTGCGGACATGCGGCGTATATAAGGACGGGTTTTTCCGACTGCAAGGCGGGAATTCACGCGAATGTCAGCAAAAAGAGGAGTTTGCCGCGCCTGTACTTAACGGGGTGGGTAACGGAGGTTATTGCCCCGTCAGAATGTCGAAAAGCGTTGTCCGGCGCGGCATCGGATGCGGTTGTTCGTAACCGCGGTTATCGGGCGGGATATAACCGCCTTCACCGACATTGCCGGGCGGAACATAATTGCCGTAATCGCCGCCGACATCGCCCGGTGGTACGGGCACGCCGCCCTGGTCACCATAACCGCCGCGATATTCGCGGTAATCCCGAACCTCACGGTCGCGGGGACGGTATTCCGGCTCGTAAGCGGGCTGGTTTTCCGGGCGGTATTCGCGCTGGTCATAGCGGTTCGCGGGCACATTGCCGGGCGGGACATAGCCACCGTCATTCGGTCGCACATTGGCCGGCACCGGAGCGCTTTGCTGTTGCCTTGGTTGCTGCTGTGGACGCGGCTGCGCTTGCTGAACAGGCTGCTGCGGGCGGGCCTGCTGTTGCTGTTGTGTTGGCTGGTTGGGCACCGGCTGGTTCTGTGGGTAGGGGTTTTGAACCGCCTGGTTTTGCTGAGGCTGAGCCGGCGTCGGTGCCGGCGGGAACTCGCCGGTGTCGTCTATCGGCGCGGGATCGCTGCCCACACCCGGCAGCACGCCCGAGATCAGGTCGCCGAGCGTTGTCTGTTGCGGCGGCTGTTGTTCCGTTGCCGGCGGCAGCACGAAGCCGGCGCCGCTGCCGTAAAGCGGCGTCGGCGTGTAACCGCTCATCGCCGCCGTCATATATTCCTTCCAGGCCTTGGCCGGCAGACCGCCACCTGTAACCTTCTTCATTGGCGCGCCATCATCATTGCCGAACCAGATGCCGGTGGTGAGGATGCTGGTATAACCGACGAACAGCGCATCGCGGAACGACTGGGTGGTGCCCGACTTGCCGGCCACCTGCCAGTTTTTCAGCCGCGCATTCTTGCCGGTACCTTCGAGTACGACGCGGCTCATCATGTTGTTCATGGTCGCGGCAACGGTCTCGCTCAGTACCCGCGGCGGGTTCTGGAATTCGGCCTGGTAAAGAACCTTGCCGTCCGGATCGGTGATACGCGTGATGATGTGCGGCGCGGCCTTGAAGCCGCCATTCATGAACGGGGCGTAGGACGAGGTGAGCTCGAGGAGCGAAACTTCCGATGTGCCGAGAGCGATCGAAGCATTCGACTGCAGCTCCGAGTCGATGCCGACGCGGTGGGCAAGCTGGATGACATTGGTAGGCCCGACCTGTGTCACCAGCTGCGCGGCGATCGTGTTGAGCGAATTGGTCAGTGCCGTCGAAAGCGTGACGGGGCCACGGTATTTCTGGTCAAAGTTTTCCGGTGTCCAGTTGCCGATCTTCACCGGGCCGTCGTTATAGACGGTGTCCGGCCGCGCGCCGGCTTCGAGCGCTGCGGCATACACGAACGGCTTGAAAGCCGAACCGGGCTGGCGCTTGGCCGTGACCGCGCGGTTGAACTGGCTTTCGGTATAATCCTTGCCGCCGACCAGCGCGCGGATGGCGCCGGTGGCATCGACAGAAACGAGTGCCGCCTGCGAAGCGTTGAGCTTGCTGCCCTCCTTCTGGAGGACGTCGGTCAATGCCTTTTCAGCTTTTTCCTCCAGCGAAAGATCGATCGTGGTCTCGACATTGACGTCGGTCTTGATGTCGCCGATCAGGCGCTTCACTTCATCGACCACCATATCGGCGGCATAATGCTGCGCGCCGGACCAATAGCGTTTTGCCTTGGTCGGTGGCTGAGACATCGCCGTCTTCAGGTCGCTTTCGGTAATATAGCCTTCCTGCTGCATGGTGCTGAGCACGATCTGTGCGCGGGCTTCGGCTGCCTCAGGATCGCGCGCCGGCGAAAGGCGCGATGGGGCTTTCAAAAGGCCGGCAATCGTTGCCGCTTCACCCAGATTGACGTCGCGCGCCGACTTGTTGAAGTAGCGCCGCGAGGCTGCCTCGACGCCATAGGCATTCGAACCGAAGAACATCCGGTTCAGATACATGGCGAGAATCTGGTCCTTGGTGAATTTTGTTTCCAGCCAGAAGGAAAGCAGCACTTCCTGGATCTTGCGCTCGAAGGTGCGGTCCGGCGAAAGAAACAGGTTCTTGGCCAGCTGCTGCGTAATCGTCGAACCACCCTGGATCGGCTGGCCGGTCAGGTTGTTGACGAAGGCGCGGGCAAGACCGGCGGGATCGATGCCGAAATGCGAGTAGAAACGGCGGTCCTCGATGGAAATGACGGCCTGTGGCAGGTAAGGCGACATTTCTTCAAGCGCCAAAGCCTCGCCGCCGGTCGTGCCGCGGTTTGCGATCACCTGACCATCGAGCGCGGTGATCTTGATGTTCGGCGGCCGGTCGGGGATTGTCCACGAGCTGGCGCTCGGCATTTTCGAGCCGTAATATATGACGAGACCGCCGACGCCGATGCCGACCCAGATGCCGAGAACGATGCACCAATAAACGACGGAGCGGACGAAGCCGAAAAAGCCGCCGGATTGGCGCGGTTCTTTGGCTTTGTGGGAGGATTTTTTAGCTGGCGTCGCGGGCTTGATTTTGCCCTTGGCAGACTTGCCTCTGGCGGAAATCCGATCGTCGGCGTCCAGACGCAAGTCGGAATCCTGCTCTGCCTCGTCCCCGAAGGATGGCTCGACGCGTTCATTTGACTTTGATCTGGATGCCATGCGGACCGGTAATACCCCAATTCTGTCGGGCGCCTGCCGGATGACAATGCGTCCGGCGGCGCGCGTCGTTCCTCGCCCGATATTTCCAATGAATTGTAAATGCGGCGATTTAACGAGGCATTAAGGGTGATGATGCCCGTCCCGCAGAGCAGGAACGCAGCCCGGTCGGCTGCGCTCCCTGTCATTCAGATCAGGCAGTTTTGGCAGTGCGGGCGCCAAAAAGCTTGGCGTCGAGGCTGAACGGTCCGGCGCCGGCGGCGACGAAATACAGGAAGACGAAGCAGTAGACCGCTGCCGCGCCACCACCGTTTTCAACCGGGAAGAAGCTCTTGGGGAAATGGCTGATGAAATAGGCCGACGCCATCAGGCCCGAGAGCAAGAAAGAGGCAATGCGCGTCTGGAAGCCGACAAGGAAGAGGAAACCGCAAATCAGTTCGAAAAGACCGGCGATCCAAGGAAGCGATCCGGCCGGCGGGGTGAAGTTGCCGGCCTGGAAGTGAAAGATCTTTGCCATGCCGAACGAGAAGATGACGAGGCCGAGGGCGATACGCAGCGCACTGAGAAGAGCAGGCTGGGCGCTGTTGAGGCTGTTTTGCATAAGCGGTGTACTCCGGGAGAAAATGATAACGAATCCCTTTGTTTGCTGCACTTGCGAAAAGCAATGCAACTTCACCGCACGTCTTCGTGAAAGCGCATGCCGTGCCGTTGAGCGGAACCCAATCCGGTTTGCCTGTGTTACCCGATCGAGGTTGTTGGCAAAGGAGAATGGATATGGCGCGCAAATCACTGGATGCTGGTTTCACCGGCGATATCACGAACAGGGACCGGCCAACGGCAAAGGCACGAAAGGCTGTTGATCGTGTCAGGGATGAGGCCGGCATGGTCGCGGCCCACGCGGCGGATCATCCTGCAGCGACCGGCTCGGCTCTGATTGCTGTCGGACTTGCCGGCCTGGCGGTGGGCTATCTTCTGGGTTCGGCATCTGTCCCGCGCGATCATTCGTGGCGGCACTGATCCCGCCAAAAGGATGAAGATGACATATGATCCTTTTCTGGTGTTTTTCCTTGGAACCGATTAGGCTGCCAATGCGTTTAAGTCGGCTGTTAAAGGGGAGGGTCCGATGCTCGACGTACAGATTAGCAAGTCGCAATGGAATAAGCCCGTCTGTGTCGCTGTTGGTGAAGCAGACGAACAGTTGGTCAAGGGGCCACATGATGCCCTGGCTTTGATGACAGAGAAGTGGCCGTTTCTACGTGGTGCAGAGTTCGTGCGTGCCCGCAGCCTTTGCCGGGCGGCGCTGGATGGACGGCGAACCGTCGAGGAAGCGCGCATTCAATTTGAACAGGCCGTCAGCGAAGCGCGGGCTCATTCGAACTGATTTTGAAAAGGGGGCGCTAGTCCCCTTTTTTATGGCTCAACATACAATTAAGAGTAAAATAATATGCTAAATCACATATGATTAGTTGTAGTTGCGTCGCTATCGATTTTAGCCTCAATAGTATTCCCGTGAAGGCTGTATTTATTGTTGAGACTATCTCCGGTAAGCGGATCTGAGATCAGTCCAATTGGTGCCTTTATTTCGGGGAAAGGTAGCCAACGCCTCGCAGACGTTGAGAACGTATGCACTGTAGCCAACGCCCGGCAGGGGAAGCCGGGAGCGATGGAGATTTTCATGCGCACACAAGTTCGACAGCCGGTCAATCCCGATCAGCTCAGCCTCCTTCAGCAGGTCTTCGATGATGCCTGCAACGAACACCGGATCAACAAGGATAGCCCTGATGGCGAGGCCCTTGCGCTGATTCTGGTGAATTCTCTGCAGAAGGGCATGAGCGAAAAAGAGGCTCTGTCGCATCTGGCAGAAACCCTGGCCCAAAGCCGCTAGTCGTGCGCTGTTAGGGCTGCACTCACGCGTTGCTCATGCGGGGAATGAAAGCTGTTTTCAGCTTGAAAACATGGCCGGATTGCCGGCTTCGATTACGGCGGAATCATGACTGATTCGGCCGTTTTGCTTTTTTGCATCACATCATCCCCCTGGTTGCTGCGATCGGGAACCTATCCGCCGCTCATCAGTTGAGCATGCTCCGATACGTTGAACACAACCATGTTTGGAGATACCCATGCCAGAGGCGATTGGAATGAAGTCCCTACGCAAAGCCGACATCTCAAGCGACCTTACGAGCGAGGACCTCAACGACGGGTTCAAGAGCGAAGTCGCCAACCTGCGCGCCGAGATTGCCACGATCCGCGAAAAGCTCGCTGAAAAAAGCGGCGAGGCATATGAAAATGTTTCACGCCGGGCCAGCAGTGCTGCGCATTATGTGCAGGATGAGGCTGTCTCCGCGGCCGGCGCCATTCGTGAGCATCCTGCGGCAGCCACCACTCTGTTTACGCTGATCGGTGCGATCGGCTTCGGTATCGGTTATCTGGTTGCCACGACAACGGCCGAGCAGAAGCAGGCCTGGTACCGCCGCTACTACTGATCACTCTGTTCGGCAGGCTCTTTCGGCATGCCGCAGACATCGACCCAGGTGGCGGATACCAGCTCCGCCATCCTCTCAGGCGCAATTCGAACCGCAGAATTCGTGGCGCCTGCAGCCGGCACCACGATAGCGTGGTCCTTGAGCGATAAATCGCAATAGATCGATAGCGGTGCGGCGAGGCCGAATGGGCAGACGCCGCCAATCGGGTGACTGGTCAGTTCCACCACATCTTCTCCACCCAGCATCCGCGGCTTGGCGCCAAAGTGATCACGAAACTTTCGATTGTCGAGGCGGCGTGTGCCCGCCGTCACAAGCAGCAGCACGGTTTCGCCGGCGCGCAGGCAGATGGTCTTGGCAATCTGGTCCGGCTCGACGCCATGAGCTTCGGCCGCAAGCGCAACAGTTGCCGAGCTAGCTTCGGTTTCGATGACCTGTATTTCGGGTGCGTGACTGGCGAAGAAGGCCTGAACTGATTGAAGTGACATGAAGTCAGCCTAATCGCCAGGCACTGAGGCCGCAAGCCTGAAAGAGTTATGCGCAAAACGCATGGCTGCGCTGCGAAACTCTGTCTGTTTTTTGAGCGAATATGCCGTATCTTACAAACATCGAAGCGACGCACTCCTCCTCCCAGTGTCGCTCGATTGGACTGGCAACACCTCCTCCTCCCGGTTGCTAGTCAGTATTAAGAACCCGGCGCACCTCCTCCCGCGCCGGGTTTCTTATTTTCGGTATTTGCCGACAGGGAAATTCAGTTGATGTTTCGAGTTTGGTGCAATTGAAGATTGCGCCTGCGGCATCTGTTTATCTTGACATCCCGCCTTCTCAAAGTTACCTGCCTCCGCATCGATATTTGTTTGCAAGCGGCACTAAGGCGTCCTTACGCTACGAGACCTTTCCTTCAAATACGAGAAATGACGCACATTGCCTTCATGAGGCAGTGAGCAAGCTTATATTTGCGACTGAAAGGACATCGTAATGGCTACAGGTACCGTAAAGTGGTTCAACGCAACCAAGGGCTTCGGCTTCATCCAGCCTGACGACGGCGCACAGGACGTCTTCGTTCACATCTCTGCTGTTGAGCGCGCTGGCATGAACGGCCTGAACGACGGCCAGAAGATCAGCTTCGAACTGGTTACCGACAAGCGTTCGGGCCGCGTTTCGGCTGACAATCTTCAGGCTGCCTGATCAGCTATTTATCCCTCGGGATCAGAAATATTGGACGCGCCCTTCCGGGGCGCGTTTTGCGTTTCAGGACGCGGAAAGCCGAGGCCTGTGCTAATTCGAGATGCTGTTTTAGATGTTAACGAAATATTAACCATTTCAGCTTATCGTCATTTCATAACCGCGGGTCAAAAGCCTGCGGAATTGAGAAGTGCCGATCCCGTTCGTTTGACCACGGATGTAATGGCAGGCTTGAAACGGGATACGAAAGGTCGGGCTTGCCCGGCCTTTTTGGCGTTTTAGGGCATCGAAAACCTTACGATGTGCAGTGGCCCCGACGCAAAGTGCCGGAGCCACGGGAAAAATTACCGTTTTGCAAGCGCATCTATAATGCGTGCCCACGAGCGGATGCCCTTGTGGAACGACTTCAGTTCATACTTTTCGTTCGGAGAGTGAATGCGGTCGTCGTTGAGGCCAAAGCCGACCAGCAGCGAGTCCATGCCCAGCAAGGTCTGGAAATCACCGACGATCGGGATCGATCCGCCCATGCCGATGACGACGGCAGGCTTTGCCCATTCGTCCGACAGCGCGTTCTTGGCCGTCGTCAGGGCAGGTGAATCGTAGGACAGCTGGATCGCCGGAGAGGCGCCGTGCTCATGAAACTCAACCGAGCAATCGGCCGGGATCTGCGAACGCACGTAAGCGCGAAAACTCTCGCGAACCTTCTGAGGGTCCTGGGTGCCGACGAGGCGGAAAGAGATTTTTGCCGATGCCTTGGCGGCGATCACGGTCTTGAAGCCGTCGCCGGTATATCCACCCCAGATACCGTTGACCTCGCAGGTCGGGCGCGCCCAGGTCAGTTCCAGTACCGACCGTCCCTTTTCGCCAGCCGGTTCCGAGAGCCCGATCTCGCCAAGAAAGTTTGCCGAGGAGCGACCGAGCGTTTCCCAGCTTGCCTTGATGTTTTCAGGTGTTTCCTCGACGCCATCGTAAAAGCCATCAAGCGTGATGCGGCCGGTATCGTCACGCAGGCCGGCAATGACCTTGGTGAGGATGTGGATCGGGTTTGCGGCCGCACCGCCATACAGGCCGGAATGCAGATCGCGGTCGGCAGCCGTGATGGTGATTTCCTCGCCGACCAGGCCACGAAGGGCAGCAGCGATTGCCGGCGTATCGGTGTCCCACATGCCGGTGTCGCAAACGAGTGCGAATTCGGCCTTCAATTCTTCCGCATTGGCTTGCAGGAACGGTTTCAGCGACGGCGACCCCGACTCTTCTTCACCTTCGAACAGAATGGTGACGCTGATCGGCAGCAAGCCATGCACGTCCTTGTAGGCGCGGCAGGCTTCCACGAAGGTCATCAACTGGCCCTTGTCATCGGCGGTGCCGCGACCGGTCAGTACCTTGCGGCCATTGCCGAGATCCTTGATCGCCGGTTCGAAAGGATCGTTTTCCCAAAGCTCGATCGGATCGACCGGCTGCACATCGTAATGGCCGTAGAACAGAACGTGCGGGGCGTCAGGCGTGGAGGCGGCGTGGTGGCCGACAACCATCGGATGACCGGGTGTGGCGCGTACCGATGCGTCGAAGCCGAGCGAAGTCAGTTCCTTGGCCAGCCAGTCGGCGGCCTTGGCGCAATCTGCCTTGTAGGCAGGGTCAGTGGAGATCGACTTGATGCGGACAAGATCGAACAGGCGGTCGAGCGCGGCCGGCAGGTTTTCGTCGGCGCGGGAAAGCACGGGGGAAAGATCGGTCATGGAAAAGATCCTGCATTCTTAAAGACTGGCCGGACCCTAGACCCATTCGCAATGATTTGGAAACACCCTCGGATATTGTCCCTGAGGTCAGGTTCAGCCATCAGAGCTTTCGCGCATTCTCCACCGCCATGCGCATGTATTCGAGCATAAGCTGCTTTTCAAAACTGCGAAATCCGTCGAGCAGTGCGCTTTCGGCCTCGGCCGCTGCACCAATTGCCTCGCTTTCAAGCGCCCTGCCACGCTCTGTCAGCGAGACGATCTGGGCGCGGCGATCGGTCGGGTGTGGTGTGCGTCCGACCAGTCCGTCGCGTTCCATGCGTGACAGTGTGTTGGCAAGAGTTGCCTGCTCGACATCGAGGCGATCAAGAATCTGCTTCTGGGTGAGGCCATCTTCCTGCCAGAGCTCGACGAGAACTGGGAACTGGCCGGGCGAAAACCCAAGCGTGACGGCGCGTTGGTGAAGTGATCGCGCAAACCCCTTGGCCAATTGGCCAGCCAGATAGGTCGCTGACTTGGAACGATCAAAGGCCATGGGCGAATCATCCTTCCGGATGCGAGGGCGCGGAATGGATCGGTTATATAGCCTGCCATGCTTTTGCGAAACCTGCGCAGGGTTATGTATGTGAATAAATTCTAAAGTTGATGCTGATGCCGAAAGCGAAACCGCCATGACCGGGAGGGGGATCGGTCATGGCGGCTCAGATAAGCGGCAAAGGCCCGGAGAGGGGGAAAGGCCCTTGCCCGATCTGAAGCGGCGGGGGACGAGCCAGCTTTCAGACGACGGCGTGATCAGGCGCCGTTGGTTTAGAAATGTGAGCCTGAATGCGGCTTTTCAAGGGAAGCAAGAATTACAAATCCGTAATAATACCCGGCGCCCCACTCGCAGGCGGCTTGCAAAGGCGGCGTATCCTGCCAAGTTTCATTGGACGCAACCCACGTCACGCGATATCTCATGCCCATGAAAAAAGGCGATCATCTCTTCCTAGTCGACGGCTCCGGCTTCATTTTCCGGGCCTTTCACGCGCTTCCCCCCCTGACCCGCAAGTCCGATGGGCTGCCGGTCGGTGCCGTATCGGGTTTCTGCAACATGCTGTGGAAGCTGCTGACTGATGCGCGCGACACTTCTGTCGGTGTCACGCCGACGCATTTTGCGGTCATCTTCGATTATTCCTCGAAGACGTTCCGCAAGGAAATCTATGATGCCTACAAGGCCAACCGTTCCGCGCCGCCGGAAGAACTGGTGCCGCAGTTCGGCTTGATCCGCCAGGCGACCCGCGCTTTCAATCTGCCTTGCATCGAGACGGAAGGTTTCGAGGCCGACGACATCATAGCCACCTATGCACGACAGGCGGAAGCGACCGGAGCGGATGTCACGATCGTTTCCTCCGACAAGGATCTGATGCAGCTCGTGACGCAGATGGTCCACATGTATGACAGCATGAAGGACAAGCAGATCAGTGTCCCTGACGTCATCGAGAAATGGGGCGTGCCGCCGGAAAAGATGATCGACCTGCAGGCGCTGGTCGGCGATTCGGTCGATAACGTGCCGGGCATTCCCGGTATCGGCCCCAAGACCGCCGCCCAGCTTCTCGAAGAATTCGGTGATCTCGACACGCTGCTCGCCCGTGCCGGCGAGATCAAACAGGTCAAGCGCCGCGAAAGCATCATCAATTTTGCCGATCAGGCCCGTCTTTCCAGGCAGCTGGTAGAGCTTCGCACCGACGTGCCGCTGGAGCTCGATCTGGATGCGTTGGTTCTTGAGCCGCAGGATGGTCCCAAGCTGGTCGCCTTCCTGAAAACCATGCAGTTCGGCACACTGACACGCCGCGTGGCGGCTGCCTGCGACTGCAATGCCGACGAAATCGAACCCGCTGAGGTCACTGTCGAGTGGGGTGACCTTGCCCGAGGTCCCGATCTCGATGCCGGAACCGCTGGAGATACCGTTCAGAGCGCGGGCGATGTGTCAGCAACGCCGGCAAAGGCGGCTGCTGCCAAGGGCAACGGCGAAGCCACGCCGGCATCGTTGGCCGAGACGCGGATTGCCGCTTTCGGCAGTGCCAAGATCGATACGACCACTTACACGACGATCCGCGATGTCGAGGTACTCGACGACTGGATCAGGGCGGCGCGCGAAACCGGTCTCGTTGGTTTTGACACCGAGACCAATTCGCTTGATCCGATGCAGGCCGAACTGGTGGGTTTTTCGCTGGCGCTTGCCGACAACAAGGATAATCCGTCGGGCCAGAAAATCCGGGCTGCCTATGTGCCGTTGACGCACAAGAACGGCGTCGGCGATCTTCTGGGCGGTGGTCTGGCCGAAAACCAGATCGCGCCGCGCCAGGCGCTCGACCGTTTGAAGGATCTGCTGGAAGATCCGTCGGTGCTGAAGGTCGCGCAGAACCTGAAGTTCGACTATCTGCTGATGAAACGCCACGGCGTCACCGTCAGGAATTACGACGACACGATGCTGATGTCCTATGTGCTGGAAGCCGGCAAGGCGAACCACGGCATGGACGGGCTGTCGGAACGCTGGCTGAACCACAAGCCGATCGCCTTCAAGGAGGTCGCTGGCTCGGGCAAGAGCGGTGTTACCTTCGATCTGGTCGATATCGACAAGGCGACGGCCTATGCGGCGGAAGATGCCGACGTGACGCTGCGCCTGTGGATGGTGTTGAAGCCGCAGCTTGCCGCTGCTGGCCTCACCCGCGTTTATGAACGCCTGGAGCGGCCGCTGGTGTCGGTTCTGGCCGATATGGAAGAACGCGGCATCACCGTCGATCGTCAGATCCTCTCACGTCTTTCCGGTGAACTTGCCCAGAAGGCCGCAGCCTTCGAGGACGAAATCTACCAGCTGGCCGGTGAACGGTTCAACATCGGTTCCCCGAAACAGCTCGGTGACATCCTGTTCGGCAAAATGGGCCTGCCCGGCGGTTCCAAGACCAAGACCGGCCAGTGGTCGACCTCGGCCAGCGTGCTGGAGGATTTGGCGGCCGAAGGGGCGGAGCTGCCACGAAAGATCGTCGACTGGCGTCAACTCACCAAGCTGAAATCCACCTATACCGATGCGCTGCCGGGCTACGTTCATCCTGAAACCAAGCGGGTGCACACATCCTATTCGCTGGCTTCGACCACGACGGGACGTCTGTCCTCGTCGGAACCGAACCTGCAGAATATCCCGGTGCGCAATGCCGAAGGCCGCAAGATCAGGACGGCCTTCATCTCGACGCCGGGCCACAAGCTGGTATCCGCAGACTACAGCCAGATCGAACTGCGTGTGCTGGCGCATGTCGCGGACATTCCGCAGCTGACCAAGTCTTTTGAAGACGGCATCGATATCCATGCGATGACGGCATCGGAAATGTTCGGCGTGCCGGTGGAAGGCATGCCGTCAGAGGTGCGTCGCCGCGCGAAGGCGATCAACTTTGGCATTATCTACGGCATTTCGGCCTTCGGTCTTGCCAATCAGCTGTCGATCGAGCGCTCGGAAGCCGGCGAATACATCAAGAAGTATTTTGAGCGCTTTCCGGGCATTCGCGACTACATGGACAGCACCAAGGCAAAAGCTCGCGAGGATGGTTATGTCGAAACCATCTTTGGCCGCCGCATCAACTATCCAGAGATCAAGTCTTCCAACCCGTCCGTGCGTGCCTTTAACGAGCGCGCGGCGATCAATGCTCCGATCCAGGGTTCGGCGGCCGATGTCATCCGCCGCGCCATGGTGCAGATGGAGCCCGCGCTTGCCGATGCAGGTCTGGGTGAGCGGGTGCGCATGCTCTTGCAGGTGCATGACGAACTGATCTTCGAGGTCGAGGACGCCGATGTCGACAAGGCGATCCCGGTGATCGTGTCAGTCATGGAAAATGCCACCATGCCGGCGCTGTCCATGCGCGTGCCGCTGAAGGTGGATGCGCGTGCTGCCAGCAACTGGGATGAAGCGCACTGATTTTCTGCCTGCCGCGGAATAACCGGGGCAGGCGGGTCAATGGCCGGTCGGGTAAAGGGAAGACAGGGCCGTCGACAGCATTTGCTGGGCGTAACGCTCGGCCGATTGTGATGCCTCGGACGACAGGCCCATCTCCGAACAGCGTTGCTGTACGGTCTCGACGATCAATTCCATGATGCCACGCGCCTGCTCGGCATTTCCGTTTTCCGAAGTGTCGAGCGCCAGCGCAAGGCTGGTCATCGAAACGATCTCGAGCACGACCATGCGTGCCTCGATATCGAATGCGATTTCCTCTGCTTTCCTGGTCGTTCTGGCCGTCTGTTTCATATTGTGTTCCCCTAATATAATAGGAGAGCTAGAGCTTTGTCTGAAACTTTAAAGCGAGACGTGTGAAGATTTTTACACCTCACGTCGCTGTGAACCCAAGAATAGATGCCGTCAGGTGACGCGTTTTCCTTGCCGCCAGACAGCGCGGCAGACCGGTACACCGCTCGTCCGATGCACGCGCACAAGATCGGCACGCAGGCCTGTGGCGATCCGGCCGCGGTCGTTGAGGCCGATCGTGCGGGCTGGCGTAGCGCTGACCATGGCAATCGCCTGCGGCAGGCTGACGTTCTCGATCGTGTCTGCGAGGAGGAATGGAGCGTGCAGCAGGCTGAAGGGCACATAGTCCGACGACAGCACATCCAGCACGCCGAGACGGGCAAGGTCGCTGGCGGCAATGTTGCCGGAATGCGACTGACCGCGCACCACGTTCGGTGCCCCCATCAACACGCTGAGACCAGCCTTGTGCGAGGCTTCGGCGGCAGCGACGCTTGTCGGGAACTCAGCCAGCTTTACGCCGTGGCCGATCGATTCATCGACATGCTCAAGGGTCGCATCGTCATGGCTGGCAAGCGCGATGCCGACATCCGTGCAATGGGCGGCAAGCGCATCGCGATGCGGCGCCGCATAGCGCTCGGATGCCTCCAGACGGCGTGCGACGAAAGCATCGAAAGCTTCATCGCTCAGGCCACGCTTGATCTTGTAGTAGAAGATGTACTGGTCCATCGTCTGGAACTGGCGCTGGCCGGGTGCATGGTCCATCAGTGAAACGAGCCGCACGGCCGGATCACCCTCGAAATCGGAGAACTGCTCGACCACGTCTGATGTCGAGACCTCGCAGCGCAGATGCAGGAGATGTTCCGAGCGCAGGCGACCCTCACGACCGGCCGCTTCGATCGAGTTTGCCAGTTCGCGCATCTCGCCCCGCGCAAAGCCGCCTTCCTCGCCCGATCCCATGCGCAGGCAATCGAGAACGGTGGTGATGCCAGAACCAGCGATCTGGGTGTCATGCGCCTGAATGGCGGCAATCGCATTCCATTTCAGCCCGGCGCGGGGCGAAAAATGGGTTTCCAGATGGTCGGTATGCAGTTCCACCAGGCCGGGCAGCAGATAATCGCCTTCCAGGTCTTCACCGGCTTGGGATGTTCCCTCGGAAATGTCTGCAATCAGGCCATCGCGGATCTGCACGCAACCCTGCAGGATGCTGTCTTCAAGAACGATGCGGGCATTGCTGAAAACCTGTTCCATCAAGCCACGGCCTCTTTTTTCTCACCAGACTTGAGCGGCGCACGATGCAGAACGGAAAACGGCTCGCCACGTTGCGGTTCGACGAACACCGTCAGCGCATCGATGCTGCGCGGCTTGCCGGTGAACGCGGCAAAGCGCTGTGTCAGCAGCGCGGCAATTGCCGCGCTGCGTTCCTCGACTACTGGCCCGGTCAGCGTCATGTGGAAGCGAAATTCTTCCATGACGTAAGGGTAGCCATATTGATGCAGATAGTTGCGCTGCGGCTCGCTCAGTTTTTCCGGCTTGCGGCGCGCGATATCGGCTTCGGAAAGCGGTGCACGAAAGGGCTCGAACTGCTCCACGATGCTGCCCGCGAAAGCTTGAAGGATTGGGTCAGGTGCGCCCGGCACGAGCGCGAAGAAAGGCCCAAGGCCGGCGACCACCAGTTCATGAATGTCGAAGGCGTCAGCCTGTGCGGCGAACCGATCGACTGCATCTATAAGGCCCGCTTCGTCCTTGCCGTCGGCCAGCGTAAACGGCGCCTTCAGCGTCGCATGAAAGGCGTAACGGCGCGGATCAGCCGTAATCGTCCTCCATTCGTCTTCTGAAAGACCCGTATCGGTGGGAGGGGTAAGATCGCGCCCTTCATAGGCATCACGGCCAAGCCAGACACTTGCTGCCTGCGTCAGCGGATCATCCTTGGCGGGGGTGAAATAGATCGCATAACGCATGGTATCTCATGTCCTTAAATTCGGTGTTCGACCAGGGATATAGGCCGTTGTCGCCGCGTTGTCGCGGTACCTTTTCACAGCCTCGTGACAAACCCGCGGCACGGTCGATGAAACCTTTTCGACCCTTCGTACGTTTCCACAACGCAATAAGGAGACAGTACAATGGAAGAAGCAAGCATCATGATCGGCACCGTCATGGCAGTCTTTGCGGCCAGCGGCGTATTGTCGGCCTATTGGTATTCCCGTCACCAGGATTGATTGCCGATCTTTTTGGGAACATGTAATTTGAACAGGAAGGGCCGCGTCATCGACGCGGCCCTTCCTGCATTTCAATGCTTGCCGTTGGCTCAGTGCGCGCCGGACATATCGCCCAGAACCGCCTTGGAAGCGACGGTGGAATCGGCGTTGACCGTGTAGACGATCGGCACGCCGGTCGCGAGGTTGACGTCGAGGATCTGCTCCTTCGTCAGGCGGTCGAGAACCATGATCAGCGACCGCAGCGAATTGCCGTGGGCGGCTACCAGAACCTTCTCGCCTTTGAGAACGCGTGGCAAAATTTCCGTCAGGTAATAGGGCCAGACGCGGGCGCCGGTGTCACGCAGGCTTTCGCCACCCGGCGGCGGCACGTCGTAGGAACGGCGCCAGATATGGACCTGTTCCTCGCCCCACTTGGCGCGGGCATCGTCCTTGTTAAGGCCGGAGAGGTCGCCGTAATCGCGTTCGTTGAGCGCCTGGTTGCGGATCGTTTCGAGGCCGGACTGGCCAAGCTTTTCGAGCACGATCTTCAGCGTGTTCTGGGCGCGCTTCAGGTCGGAAGTGAAGGCGATGTCGAACTTAATGCCGGTTTCAGCCAGGGCCTTGCCACCGGCTTCGGCTTCCTCGATGCCAAGCGGGGTCAGGTCCGGATCGCGCCAGCCGGTGAACAGGTTCTTGAGATTCCAGTCGCTCTGCCCGTGGCGAACGAGGACGAGTGTACCGCTCATGTAGTGATTACCTCCAGTATGTGCCGATATTTATTTGTCAGTTCGAAAGCCCAAGCACGTCGAGCATGGAATAGAAACCCGGTTTCTTGTCGCGGGCCCAAAGTGCCGCAGCAACGCCGCCGCGCGCAAATATGCTTCGGTCTCTGGCGGTGTGCGACAGCGTCAGCATTTCTCCCTCGCCGGCGAAAAGGACCGAATGATCGCCAACGATGGAGCCGCCGCGCAGCGTCGCAAAGCCGATCTTGCCGGCTTCGCGCGCGCCGGTATGGCCATCGCGTACCCGTACCGAATTGCTGGCCAATGCGATGTCGCGGCCACGCGCGGCAAACTCGCCGAGCAGGAGGGCGGCGCCGGAAGGCGCATCAACCTTGTGCTTGTGGTGCATTTCAACGATTTCGATGTCCCAGCCGGCTGGTGGCAGGGCTTTCGCGGCCTGCTCCACGAGCACACCAAGAAGATTAACGCCGAGGCTGGTATTGGCGGATTTCACGACGCGCGCATGACGGCCGGCGGCAACGATCTTTTCGTTGTCGGCTTCGGAGCAACCCGTCGTGCCGACCACATGTACGATACGTGCCTGGGCGGCAAGACCGGCATATTCGACCGAGGTTGCCGGTGTGGTGAAATCCAGAACGCCATCGGCATGCAGGAAGGCCTGCAGCGGGTCGGTCGTCAGGGCAACGCCGAGAAAGCCGACGCCGGCGAGTTCGCCGGCATCCTTGCCGATGAACGGCGAGCCTTCGCGTCCGATGGCCGCGTGCAGGCGCACGCCTTCGGTTTCCTGAATGATGCGGATCAGCGATTGCCCCATTCTGCCGGCTGCACCCACGACCACGAGCTTCATGTCGGTTTCGGTCTTGGACGTTGCAGGCATTCAGGCAGGCTCCGTATTGATGCGGTCAGTCTTCGGTCGCAGGCGCTTCCACCGGAGCGCCCTGCAGATTGTTGAGGCGAGCGTAGAGGCCGTCAGGGCGCTTAGCAAGCTCCTCGTGCGAGCCCTGCTCGATCACATGGCCCTCGTTCATCACCACGATCTTGTCCGCCTTGACGACGGTCGAGAGGCGATGTGCGACGACGACCACGGTGCGGCCCTTCATGGCGACATCGAGTGCCTTCTGCACGGCAGCTTCCGACTCGTTGTCGAGGGCGGAGGTCGCTTCGTCGAGCAGCAGGATCGGTGCATTGCGAACAAGCGCGCGGGCAATCGACAGACGCTGGCGCTGCCCACCCGAAAGCGTGATGCCGTTTTCGCCGACCGGGGTGTCGTAACCCTTGGGTTGGGCGAGGATGAAGTCGTGCGCATGGGCAAGACGAGACGCTTCCTCGATCTCCGCATCGGTCGCTTCGGGGCGGCCATAGCGGATATTGTCGCGGATCGAGCCTTCGAAAAGATAAGGCTGCTGCGAAACATAGGCGAGCTGGCGGCGCAGCGAGGATTTGGTAACCGTTGAAATATCCTGTCCGTCGATCAGGATTGCCCCCTCGGTCGGGTCATAGAAGCGTGGGACAAGTGCAATGATCGTCGACTTGCCGGCGCCGGACGGGCCAACCAGAGCGGTGGTCTTTCCACCCTCGGCAACGATATCGACACCTTTGAGGATGGCTGCACCTTCGCCATAGGCAAAGCCGACGCCCTTCAATTCGATGCGGGCCTCGGTGACCACGAGATCAGCTGCATCCGGCACTTCGCGTTGCTGCGGCTGCAGGTCGAGCAGGGCGTAGATCATGCGAGCGTTGACGACGGCGCGTTCGATCTGCACCTGCAGCTTGGCGAGACGCCGGGCCGGATCGTAGGCCATCAGCAGGGCGGTGACGAAGGAGAAGAAGGCGCCAGGCGGTACGTTGTCGTAGATCGAGCGGAAAGCGGCATAGGCGAGAACGCTGGCAATCGCCAAGCCCGCGAAGGATTCCGTCAGCGGCGAGGTGCGCTCGGACAGGCGGGCGATGCGGTTCGAGCGCTTTTCTGCCGTCTCGATGATGCTTGCCACCTTGTTGTCGAGCTGCTGCTCCATCGTGAAGGCTTTTACGATCGCAATGCCCTGTATGGTTTCCTGCATGGCGCCCAGCACGTGGCTGTTGACCTCAATGGATTCCTTGGTGGCGGTGCGCAGCCGGCGCGACACGTAACGCAGCGCATAAATCAGCGGCGGTGCGACGGCAAAAACGATCAGCGACAACACCCAGTCCTTGCTGATCATGACGCCGATCAAGGCAATAAGCGTCAGGAAATCGCGGGCGGTCGAGGTAACCGTCAGGTTCAGGACATCGCGAATACCGGTGACGTTCTGGCTGATCTGGGCGGCCAGATGCGAGGAGCGTGCTTCACTGAAATAACCGACCGACAGGCTCATGAGGTGGGTGTAGAGGCGACGCTGGTATCGCGCGACAATGTTATTGCCGATCTTGGCCAGCGTAACCGCTTCGCCATAACTGGCAAAACCGCGCAGCACAAAGACGCCGAAGATGGCGCTGCAGATCAGGATGACGAGATCGGCGCGCTTGTTGGCAAAAGCCTCGTTGACGACGGCTTCCATGATCCATGCCGTGAAGGCGGTGCTGCCGGCAACCAGGATCAGACAGGTGATGGCAAAGGCGTAACCGCCAATATGGTCGCGGCCATTCTCGGCGATGACACGCTTCAGCGTGCCGGCGACAGTTGAGGAACTGACCTCGGATTTTCTGTTCTTGTGCGCTTTCAACAAGCCTTCCAATCACCAAAACTCTGACGCAAAAACGCCCTTGTCGGACGCGCGTCTTAACCAGTTGGTAGCGTTTTGGCTAGCCGAGCCAATAGATTCGGAGGCCTTGTTGCATTTGTGCAGGCCGGTCGGGCACAAAACAGAGTGCCCGACAGTGCCTGATATTATCGTTGCCAGCGGCGCTCGTCCATCGATACGCCATAGGCTGAAGGCCTGCGGGCAAAGCTCGCAAGGCCAGCCAGGGCTGCCTGCGGGTGGGTAACCACGAAGGTCGGGATGGTGGCGAGCAGTTCGGTGTGCGGCGCTTTGTCCTCGAAAGCGGCGCGGAATTCCGGTTTCCGCAGTGCCGCGATGATCTTTTGTGAAATGCCACCGGCCAGATAAACGCCGCCGCGCGCCATGAAGATCAACGCCATGTCGCCCGCAACGCGACCGAGATATGTACAGAACAGAGAAAGCGTTTCCACTGCCTGCGCATTGGAGCCGTCCAGGCCCGCGGCGGTAACGTCGGCGGGATCTTGTAACGCAGCTTCGATACCATCAGCCTTGCAGATCGCCTGATAGATGTTGACAACGCCGCGCCCACTGAGAATTTCTTCGGCCGACACGCGGCCTTCGATGCGCTTTAGGTGCGGGAAGATCGCAAAGTCGCGGTCCGAGCGCGGTCCGACATCGACATGGCCGCCTTCGCCGGGAACCGGGAACCACATGTCGCGGGCATGCAGCAGACCGGCAACGCCAAGACCTGTGCCGGGGCCAAGCACGACGCGTGACGCCACATGCGGTTCGCCTTCGGCCCCGAGTGTTTCGCGATTTTCCGGGCCGAGTTCGGAAGCGGCAAGCGCCTGTGCCTCGAAATCGTTGACGACGAGAACATCATCGAAGCCGAGATCGGAAATCATCTTTTTAGGGCGCACCACCCAGTCGCAATTGGTGAGATCAATCTCATCGCCATCGATCGGGCCGGCAACAGCCAGAATGGCCGACCGGGGTTTTACATCGCTGCCATCCAGCACGACCTTTTGAATGGCATCATCGATCGTATCGTAATCGGCCGTCTTCACGCTGACGAACGGCGTCGCTTCCGCTGTCGCATCGGCAAGGACGGAAAAGCGGGCATTGGTGCCGCCGATGTCGCCGAGGAGAATGGGAAAGGGGAGTGCGTCGGTCTTCATGCTGTCGGCCATAAGAAACGTCAGTCCTTCTGGAAATCGATAAATTTTTCGGCGGTCGCGCGGTTAAGCGCCATCGGGATGTCATAGACGGTCGCAAGCCGGGTCAGCGCCTTGACGTCGACATCATGGGGAAGCGCTGACAGCGGATCGATAAAGAAGATCAGCATGCTGACTTCGCCGGTCGCGATCATCGCGCCGATTTGCTGGTCACCGCCAAGCGGGCCGCTTTTCAGGCGGGTAACATCGAGGTTTGGAGCGGCATCCTGTACCCGGCCACCGGTCGTTCCGGTGGCCACGATCCTGAATCGCGCCAGCGATTCCTGATGGCTGCTGGCGAAATCCGCCATGTCGTCCTTTTTCAGGTCATGCGCGATCAGCGCAATGCATTGTCTGTCCGACATGGTGTCTCCTCGCCCGGGAATTTATAGGGCTTTTGCCTGCGATTTCCATAGCGCTTTCCGAGCTTTGGAAAGACGTCACAGATTTCTAGACTGGAGATCAGCTTCTTGCCAACAGGCTTCGTCGCCTAGTTGGCGGGGCGAGCGCGTGGCAGGGGTACGTCGGCCGGGGGCGCATTGACGATTGCGGCCGCACCACCATCCGGCTGGACTGCCGAGGGGCGGGGTGCGACGCGCGTATTGCCACTCGTGACCGCGGCAATCGCCGGGTCTGCAGGTGCGGAAAGCACGGCAGCGCAGGCCTTAGGCAGGTCCGACAGCATCACCTGGCGCGGCTTGACCGGTTTTTCGCTCGGATCCTTCTTCGGTTTGGCCCAGGGCTCCGGGGTGAACCACCATGCGAGCGATTTGTCGCAGCCGTCTCCGGCCGGTACCGATGTCTGCGGCCGGCAGTTCGCATCACCGGTCGGGCAGCGCATGCGGATGTGAAAGTGCTCGTCGTGACCGTATATCGGCCTGACCTTGCCCAGCAGCGAACGGCTGCCGGTCCAGGTCTCGCACAGCTTCTTCTTGATGGCGGGGTTGACGAAAATCCGCTCCACATCCGGATAGCTTGCCGCCTGCATGACCAGCTTGGCATGGGTAAACGTCCAGCGTCGTTGATCGACGGTCAGGAACTTGCTCTTGTCGAGCATCGAGGTGAAAGGCAGGGTTTCGCGCTCTGCCGCCGTCATGTGACGTTCCGGCATCGGCGTGAACCAGATGTCGGCATCGAGCCCGATCTGGTGAGAGGCATGACCGGTCAGCATCGGCCCGCCGCGTGGCTGCGAAATGTCGCCGATCAGGATGCCCGATCCCCATCCGAGACGTGCCGCATCCATGGAAAAGCGCTGCAGCAAAGCCACCAGTTGCGGCTGGCCCCAGCGGCGGTTGCGCGAAAGGCGCATGGCCTGCCATGTCGGTCCATCCTCAGGCATGGCGACAGCGCCCATCTGGCAGCCCTTGGCATAGGAGCCGATCGGGGTGGATGCCCCATCGGAGGGAAGTGCAACATTGCCGAACAGCTGTTTTGCAGGTGTTCCCTCCTGAGCGGTGACAGGCTCCGCAAGCGCTGCGCCTATCATTACTGCCGCCGTCAGAGCCCAAACACTCCGGGAAATCGCTGTCATGGTCATCCGTCGCAAATCACTCAGTTGATTTGGTTTTACCGTGAAACCGGATTTTGGTGAAATGGAGATGCAAGATGCCTGAATTTATCTCGGCGATAATACGCTTGTGAGGGGAGCGCTCCTGTTTTTCGCCCTGTTTTGCCCTATGCTTCGCTGCAACAGAGCAATGTAAGCAGAGGTTTCGAATGGCTTGGTCCCGGCAAAAGACAGGTTTGGCAATCGCGATAATGGCGGCGGTCGTGGCGGTGTCGGGTGTGCAGGCGCAGGATTCGGGGCAAGGGGCGAAATGGCGGCATGGCATGGCTGTCATCGGCGATCTGGAATTGCCCGCCGATTTCAAGCAACTTCCTTATGTCGATCTGGACGCCCCGAAGGCCGGCCAGTTGCGGCTGGCGGCGGAAGGCACATTCGACAATCTCAATCTGGTGATTGACCGCGGTTCGCCCGTTCTTGGCCTCGGCATGATCTATGATACGCTGATGAAGCGTTCGGAAAACGAGGTTTTTGGAACATACGGGCTTCTGGCCGAGGCTGTGTCCTATCCGGACGACATGTCATCGGCGACCTTTCGCCTGAGAACCGAGGCGAAATGGGCGGATGGCAAGCCGGTGACGCCGGACGACGTGATCTTCAGCATGGAAAAGCTCAAGGAATTGAGCGCCATGTATTCTGGCTATTATCGTCATGTCGCAAGCGTTGAAAAAACAGGTGATCGCGACGTCACTTTCCGTTTCGACGAAAAGGATAACAAGGAGCTGCCGTCGATCGTCGGCGATTTTCCGATCCTGCCCAAACACTTCTGGGAAGGACAGGATACGCAGGGCAAACAGCGCGATATTTCCAAGACGACACTCGATGCCGTCATGGGATCCGGCCCCTACAAGGTTGCCGCCATCCAGCCCGGAGCCTCGATCCGTTATGAACTCCGCGATGACTACTGGGGCAAGGACCTGCCGATCAATCTCGGCCAGAACAATTTTCGTACGATCAGCTACACCTACTTCGCCGATGCCGATGTGGAGTTCGAAGCGTTTAGGGCCGGCACGATCGATTACCGTCAGGAAAACAGCTCAAGCCGCTGGGCAACCCGCTACGATTTCGATGCCGTCAAAGATGGGCGGGTTAAACGCGAAGCACTGACCAATCCGTTCAAGGCGACCGGCGTGATGCAGGCAATGGCGCTGAACACAAGGCGGGAAATCTTCAAGGATGCCCGCGTTCGGGAAGCGCTCAACTATGCCTTCGATTTCGAGGATATGAACCGCAGCCTCGCTTATGGTGGACTAAAGCGCGTCGACAGTTTCTTCTGGGGGACCGAACTGGCGTCCTCGGGTCTGCCGCAGGGGCGCGAGCTCGAATTGCTGCTGGAACTGAAGGATAAGGTTCCGCCACGTGTTTTCGATACGCCCTATACCAATCCGGTCGGCGGTGATCCGGCAAAGGTGCGCGATAACCTGCGCAAAGCGGTCGGTCTGTTCAAGGAAGCGGGCTGGGAGCTGAAAGGCAATCGCATGGTCAATTCCAAGACCGGCCAGCCGATGAGTTTTGAAATTCTGCTGAACAGCGCTTCGATGGAGCGGTCGGTCAACCCGTTCGTTGCCAGCTTGAAAAAGATCGGTATCGACGCTCGCATCCGCACTGTCGATGGTTCGCAATATATCAACCGTACCCGCAGTTTCGACTATGATGTCATATGGTCGGTCTGGGCGCAGACAATGAATCCGGGCAACGAGCAGGTGGAATACTGGGGCTCGCAATCGGCCGAGCGGCAGGGGTCAAGAAACTATGTTGGGATTGCCGATCCGGCTGTCGATGCCTTGATCCGCAAGATCATTTTTGCTCCCAATCGTGACGAACAGGTCGCCGCAATCAAGGCGATGGACCGTGTTTTGCTCGCCAATCATTATGTCATGCCGCTGTTTTATGCGGGTGAGGCCAAGGTGGCTTACTGGAACCGCATCACGCATCCAGCCACCCTGCCTGAATATGGGATCGGTTTCCCCGACATCTGGTCGGAAAAGCAGACAAAGTGAACCGCCGCCGCCGGGGCTTGCTTCCCGCAAGCCCAACTGGTCCAAATGGCCCGATGATTCGCATGTACACCGCAATGCCGTGTTCACCAAAGTCTGGTGAAATGCACACAACGACGATCAGGGAGCGCTGATGGGCGCCTATATTTTCCGCCGCCTGCTTTTGATGATCCCGACGCTGATCGGCATCATGGCGGTCTCCTTCATCGTCATCCAGTTCGCACCCGGAGGTCCGGTCGAGCAGGTTATCGCGCAATTGCAGGGTTCGGATGCCGGCGATCGTCTCTCCGGCGGTGGCAACGATCTTGCCACGCAGGGCGGCGACGAAGGCCAGTATCGCGGCGCGCAGGGGCTTGATCCGGAATTCATCAAGAAGCTCGAGCAGCAGTTCGGTTTCGACAAGCCGCCGCTGACGCGTTTCCTCGACATGATGTGGAACTATGCGCGTTTCGATTTCGGCGAAAGTTTCTTCCGCAACACGCCCGTCATCGATCTCATCCTCGACAAGCTGCCGGTATCGCTGTCTCTGGGCGTCTGGATTCTGTTGTTTTCCTATATCATTTCCATCCCGCTCGGCATCCGCAAGGCCGTCACGGACGGATCGGCCTTCGACGTCTGGACCTCCGGCATCATCATCATCGGTTACGCGGTGCCCAGTTTTCTGTTCGGCATCCTGCTGATCGTCCTGTTTGCCGGCGGGTCGTTTTTCGACTGGTTCCCTTTGCGCGGCCTCGTATCCGACAATTTCGATGACCTGTCCTGGTGGGAAAAGATCATCGATTATTTCTGGCACCTGACATTGCCGCTGATCGCCTTGTCCTTGTCGGCATTCGCCACCACGACGCTGCTGACCAAAAATTCGTTCATCGACGAGATCAAGAAACAGTATGTGACGACGGCCCGCGCCAAGGGGCTGAACGAACGGCAGGTTCTGTATGGCCACGTTTTCCGCAATGCGATGCTGATCGTCATCGCCGGTTTTCCGGGTGCCTTCATCTCGGCTTTCTTCACCGGATCGCTTCTGATCGAGAACATCTTTTCGCTCGATGGCCTTGGCCGTCTCGGTTATCTCGCCATCATCAACCGCGATTACCCGATCGTGTTCGGCACGCTCTACATCTTCTCGCTGATGGGGCTGATCATCAGCCTCGTCTCCGACCTTATCTATACCTGGATTGACCCGCGTATCGATTTCGAGCGGAGGGACGTCTGATGGCCGACGCGTCCGTGACGACCGCTGCCGCACAGGCTTCCACACCGCCAAAAGGTTTCTGGTCACCCACCAGCCTGCGCCGCTGGCAGAATTTTCGCGCCAATGGCCGCGGTTTCTGGTCCTTCTGGATTTTTCTGGTGCTGTTCTTTGCCAGCCTGATGGCGGAATTCATCGCCAATGACCGGCCGATCATCGCCTCCTACAAGGGCGAGATCCTTTATCCGGTGCTGGTGGATTACCCGGAGGAAAAGTTCGGCGGCTTCCTGGCGACGACGGATTATCGCTCGGAGTTCATCACCCAGGAGATCGAAGCCAATGGCTGGATGATCTGGCCGCCGATCCGCTACTCCTACCAGACGGTCAATTCGCAGATTCCGCATTCGGCGCCGACCGAACCTTTCTGGCTGATGGACAAGGCAGATCGCTGCAGCGCCTATCCTCAAAAGGATGCCGATCCGAATTGTTCTTTCGGCAATCTCAACTGGCTTGGCACCGATGATCAGGCGCGCGATGTCGCCGCGAGGCTGATCTACGGGTTCCGTATTTCCGTGCTGTTCGGCCTGGCTCTGACCGCCGCCTCGGCTGTCATCGGCGTTCTGGCCGGTGCCGTGCAGGGCTATTTCGGTGGCTGGACCGATCTTCTGATGCAGCGTTTCATCGAGATCTGGTCGGCCATGCCGGTCTTCTACATCCTCTTGATCATCGCCGCGATCCTGCCGCCCGGCTTCTTCATCCTGCTCGGCATCATGCTTCTGTTTTCCTGGGTGAGTTTCGTCGGCGTGGTGCGTGCGGAATTTTTGCGCGCCCGCAATTTCGAATATGTGCGGGCAGCGCGTGCGCTCGGCGTCGGCAACTGGACGATCATGCATCGGCACCTTTTGCCGAATGCGATGGTGGCGACCCTTACCTTCCTGCCCTTCATCCTGTCCGGCTCGATCGCGACTCTGACCTCGCTCGATTTTCTCGGCGTCGGCATGCCGCCTGGCTCGCCGTCGCTCGGTGAAATGATCGCGCAGGGCAAGAACAACCTGCAGGCACCCTGGTTGGGGCTGACGGCGTTCATGGCCATGTCGGTGATGATGTCGCTGCTGATTTTTGTCGGCGAGGCGGTGCGCGATGCCTTTGATCCGCGAAAGGCGTTCCGGTGAGCAGGGTTCGTCAAATGATCGGATCTGCGCTAACATGCCGGCAGAAATCACGGGGCAAGAAGCCATGAACAGGATCGTTCGAGAGCATTACCCGGTTGCCAATCTTCCCGAAGACTTGCGGGAAGGGCTGGATGCGGACGCCATGGTGCGCGTGGTGGTGGAGGTTGCGCCTGCACGGTTCGACGATATTTTGTCGAATAAGCCGCTCAAGCCGGAAGACATTATGGAAATCCGCCGCCGGTTATTTGCGGATGGCCGCCCGTCCGTGTCTGCCGAAGAAGCGGTTGCCCGTATTCGCGAGCTGCGCGACGAATGGGATTATTGATGGGTGGCGTAGGGCGCATCTATCTGGACACGAACCTCTTCATCACTGCGTTTGAAACGCAGAGTGGTGTGGTGGGAAAGGTTGCTTTGCTGCTGGGCGGTCCCGTTCATAAACCACAGCGATTCGTGACGAGTGAACTCACCTTGGCTGAATTGCTCGTATTGCCATATCGCAATGCGGACGCAGCATTGATCGATCTCTACGACAAACTGCTTTCCAACAGCCCTTGGCTCGATGTTCGGCAGGTGTACCGGGATATTATGCCGGGTGCCGCGCGGCTGCGAGCCGCAAACCTTGGCCTCAAACTCCCCGATGCCATTCATCTGGCCACCGCTGTCGATGCTGGTTGCACGTACTTCCTGACCTATGACCTTGGTATCGCGAAAGTGAAATTGCCATCGGACAGCACCTTGACGATCTTGCGTCCTGACGAAGCCACGCTCACCTCCCTTCTTGAAAGCCTTGCCGAATGACTGCACCGCTTCTCTCCGTAAAAGACCTGTCGGTGGCCTTCCATCAGGGCGGCAAGACCTCGCTGGCTGTCGATCGTGTCTCCTTCGATATCGCACCGGGTGAGGTGATGGCGCTTGTCGGTGAATCCGGCTCCGGCAAGTCGGTCACCGCCAATTCGGTTCTGCGGCTACTGCCTTATCCGGCGGCAAGCCACCCGTCCGGTGAAATCCTGTTCGACGGCAAGGACATGCTGAAGGCGAGCGATGGCGCGCTGCGAAAAGTGCGTGGTGACGACATCACCATGATCTTTCAGGAGCCGATGACCTCGCTCAATCCGCTGCATTCGATCGAGCGGCAGATCGGCGAAATTCTCGCCCTGCATCAGGGCATGAATGTTGCCTCGGCGCGTGTCCGTACGCTTGAGCTTCTGAACGAAGTTGGAATTCGCGAGCCGGAAAAACGCTTGAAAGCCTTTCCGCATGAGCTGTCGGGTGGCCAACGTCAGCGTGTGATGATCGCAATGGCGCTTGCCAACCGGCCAAAACTGCTGATCGCCGACGAGCCGACGACGGCGCTCGATGTCACCGTGCAAGCACAGATTCTTGAGCTGTTGAGCCGGTTGAAGGTCGATTACGGCATGTCGATCCTGTTCATCACCCATGATCTCGGGATTGTCCGCAAATTTGCAGACCGTGTCTGCGTGATGACCAAAGGCAAGATCGTCGAAGCGGGGACTGTCGAAGAGGTCTTCGAGGCGCCCAAGCACGAATATACCCGTCATCTTCTGGCATCGGAGCCGAGAGGCGAACCGCCATCGACCGATGCAAGCCGGCCTGTGGTGATCGAAGGCAAGGACGTCAAAGTCTGGTTTCCGGTCAAGGCCGGTTTCTTCCGCAAGGTGGTCGATCATGTGAAAGCGGTCGATGGTGTCGACCTGACGCTGAGGGCCGGCGAGACGCTTGGCGTCGTCGGCGAATCGGGTTCGGGCAAGACGACCCTAGGGCTTGCTCTTGCGCGGTTGATTTCCTCCAAGGGTCGTATCAGCTTTATCGGCAACCAGATCGACGGTCTGTCTTTCAAGGGCATGTTGCCTTATCGAGACCGGCTGCAGGTTGTGTTTCAGGATCCTTACGGCTCGCTCAGCCCACGCATGTCGGTGGGTGACATCATCGCCGAAGGCCTCAAAGTGCATGAAAAATCACTGTCATCGGCACAGCGTGATCAGCGCGTCGCTGCAGCGCTGGATGAAGTCGGTCTCGATCCGGCGACACGCTGGCGTTACCCGCACGAATTTTCCGGTGGCCAGCGCCAGCGTATCGCCATTGCCCGCGCCATGGTCCTCAAACCGCGTTTCGTCATGCTCGACGAGCCGACATCGGCGCTCGACATGACGGTGCAGGCGCAGGTGGTCGATCTGTTGCGCGACCTGCAGCAGAAGCACCAGCTGGCCTATCTGTTCATCAGCCACGACCTGAAAGTGGTGAAGGCGCTGGCCAACGAGATGATCGTCATGCGGCTCGGCAAGGTGATGGAATCAGGCCCCTCAGAACAGATTTTTCGCGCACCGCAGAATGAATATACGCGGGCACTGATGGCCGCCGCCTTCAAGATCGAGACGGCCGAAATCGGTGCGATCAGCCAGTAATCGCCGGTTCGGCCAGCGTGTCGTGCAGGAACATTCGCCGGCAATGCTGGTTCTTCTCCCATGAATGTCGCCGTTTTCCGGCGGCAGACCCAGAAGGAGGAGACGATGAACAGCCGTTTCGATCCCAAGGATGCACGACCGATCGATACCCTTCCGCCACGCTTTGGCACGCGTGACACGGTGAAGGAGATAGAGCAGCCTCTGACCACGACGGATGCCCGACAGGGCGCCAGGGGCACGCCGGTGCTGAAGGTGCTGCTTGCCGGCATCGTGCTGGCGCTGCTGGCCTGGGGTGGCGCCGAATGGTGGGGTGCGCAAACTGCTCCGCCGGCGGAACAGACGGCAACGCCGCCCGCTGGCCCCATGGAACCTGCCACTCCGGATGCAACGCCGTCCAGCACGCCGTAAAGCTTTTAGCTTCAATACAGATGCAGGACGCATCAATCGATTTGATGGTCCTGCATCTGGACTTTGCCGACTGTTTTGCCGATAAATTGCGCTTCGGGCGTGAAAACACGCTCTTACCTTAGGCAGGCAAGGGCGTTTCTCCTGATTTCAGGACACGCCGCAGGGGCAGGCATGACCAAGACCGATATCGCAACCCGGGTCTATAACCACGCCTTCAAGCTCGATCCCATCATACGCAGTCTGATCGATACCGATTTCTACAAGCTGCTGATGCTGCAGATGATCTGGAAACTGTATCCGCAGACGGATGCGACGTTTTCCCTCATCAACCGGACAACGCGTGTGCGGTTGGCGGATGAGATCGATGAGGGTGAGTTGCGCGACCAGCTGGATTATGCCCGGTCACTGCGTCTCTCCAAGAAGGAAATGATCTGGCTGGCGGGTAACACGTTCTATGGCCGCAAGCAGATCTTTGAACCGGAGTTTCTGACCTGGCTCGCCGCCTATCAGCTGCCGGAATACGAATTGTCGAAGCGCGATGGCCAATATGAACTGACGTTTCATGGCCGCTGGGTTGATACGACCATGTGGGAAATTCCCGCACTTGCGATCATCAACGAGCTGCGCTCGCGTGCTGCCATGCGCTCGCTCGGCTATTTCACCCTCGATGTCATCTATGCCCGTGCAAAGGCAAAAATGTGGGAAAAGGTGGAGCGCCTGCGTGAACTGCCAGGCCTGCGCATCTCCGATTTCGGCACCCGCCGCCGTCACAGTTTTTTATGGCAACGCTGGTGCGTCGAGGCGCTCAAGGAAGGCATAGGTCCGGGCTTTACCGGCACCAGCAACGTTCTGCTCGCTATGGATTCCGATCTCGAGGCTGTGGGTACCAATGCGCATGAATTGCCGATGGTGATGGCAGCGCTGGCGGATAGCGACGACGAACTGCGGACCGCCCCCTATAATATCATGAAGGACTGGAACCGGCTTTACGGCGGCAATCTGCTGATCGCGCTGCCCGACGCTTTCGGCACAGCCGCTTTCCTGCGCGATGCGCCGGAATGGGTGGCCGACTGGACCGGTTTCCGCCCCGACAGCGCGCCACCGATTGAGGGTGGTGAAAAGATAATTCAGTGGTGGCAGAAAATGGGGCGCGATCCGCGCCAGAAGCTGCTGATCTTCTCCGATGGTCTTGATGTCGATGCGATCATCGACACCTATCGTCATTTCGAAGGCCGCGTGCGCATGAGTTTTGGCTGGGGCACCAACCTCACCAATGATTTCATGGGCTGCGCACCGATAGCACTCGATGGTCTTAATCCGATCTCAGTGGTCTGCAAGGTCAGCGATGCGAATGGAAGGTCGGCGGTAAAGCTGTCCGACAATCCGCATAAGGCGACCGGTGATCCTTCGGAAATACAGCGTTACCTGAAAATTTTTGGTCAGGAAGACCGGGTTGAGCAGGCGGTTCTCGTCTGACACCTTTATTCACGACACCAGAAAGGCCCTGTGCAGTGCTGCACAGGGCCTTTCTGTTTGAACCATTTGTTACTGCACGACCTGAACGACCGTATGCGTACGGGGATCGACGATCACGCGCTGTTCGTTGACGATGGCATAACCATACCGTTCATTGCTCGGGACAGGCGCCAATATGACAGTCTCAGGGATGCGTTTGCCGACAACGACCTCCTGCTGCACCATCACAGGCGCCGGAGCAGGCTGCTGCTGCACATAGGTGACGACTTCCTGCGGCGGCGGGTCAATGGCTGTGCCGATAATCGCACCGGCAACGCCGCCGACCGCTGCACCAACAGGACCGCCGACGATGGCGCCAGTGACTGCGCCGCCTGCCGCACCGCTGGCGGTGCCTTCCTGGGCATAGGCGGCGGTGGCAAACACGGTGGCCAGAGCGGCCGCAGACGTCATGATGATCTTACGCATTGGTCTTCTCCTTTGGGTCTACCAATGGCGAAAGAACACGCCCGACGATTTTCCGTTCCGATTTTGCGATAACGAATGGTGAAGATTTGAAAAGATGGACCATCAGGAATGCCGTCAATTTCGGCACTAAGTTTCTGTTTCTACGAAATTAAAGATCTTTTCATACGGCATCACGTTTGAAGACCTTACACTCTGGAAATAAACACTTGTTTATTTTACAATCAGAAGTTATTTGATCCATAGGTTTTCGAGGAAGCACGCATATGGACGAACTTGCACCGCAGGAAGCGGCGGTTTTGGCGCTCATCAAAGCCAATCCGTTTGTTGGCCAGCAGGAAGTGGCGGATCAGATGGGTCTGGCCCGCTCCACCGTTGCAGCCCATATCGTCCAGCTTGTTCAGAAAGGCCACATTCTCGGTCGCGGTTATGTTCTGGCCAGCGGCCAGCGAGCCATATGCGTCGGTGGTGCCGTGCTCGACCGCAAATACAATGCCCGCGCGCCGCTGGTGATGGAAACCTCCAACCCCGTCGATAGCGGTCGTTCCTTTGGTGGTGTCGCCCGCAACGTCGCCGAAAATCTGGCGCGGCTGGGCACCGCCACCGGCTTCGTTTCCATGGTCGGTGATGATGAAACAGGCCGTGCTATCCTCCATGACTTGCAGGCTTGCGACATCGATATCAGCCAGGTCGTTCTGACAACCGAGCGGCCGACGGCGGAATATGCGGCGATCCTGGATCCTGCTGGCGATCTCGTGCTCGGCATTTCCGACATGAGCATTTTCGATCTCATCCAGCCGGCACAGATCGAAAAGGCCTGGCCGCATCTGGCCGCCGCCAGCTGGGTTTTTGCCGATTGCAACCTGCCGGCCGAAACGCTGTCTTTCCTGATCTCCAAGCGTCGCGATGCTCGTTTTCGCCTGGCGATCGATGCCGTCTCGACGCCGAAAGCCGCGCGCCTGCCGCGCGATCTGACGGGCATCGACCTGATCTTCATGAATATAGACGAGGCCAATGCCGTGCTGCGGCTCGACGAGGTGATCATCGATGCCGGTGAGGCTGCCTTGGCATTGCAGGCAGCCGGCGCCTCGGAAGCGGTCGTCACCATGGGAGCACGTGGTATCGCAGTCGCAGGTCGTGAGGGCCTGAAACTCTTTGCCGCAGTTGAAGCTCACCCGGTCGATATGACCGGTGCCGGCGACGCCATGATTGCCGGCACGCTGCATCGCCTGCTGCAGGGCGATGATCTTTATAATGCCGCCCGTACCGGCGCGCTTCTCGGAACACTCACCACGGAAAGCCCGGCCAGCGTTCATGCCGACCTGTCGGAACGCTTTCTCGCCGCCAACATGCATCGCCTCGATCGCTGAAAGGAATTTTCATGTCCCTCATCAAACCAAAGCTCAGCCAGGAAGTGGCCGATACGCTGGCATCCGGCGGTCCGGTCGTGGCGCTGGAATCCACCATCATCACCCATGGCATGCCGTTTCCGGACAACCTCGCAACCGCGTTCGGCGTTGAACAGGTGATCCGCGAAAACGGTGCGGTGCCGGCCACCATTGCCGTTGTCGATGGCGAGCTGCGCGTTGGTCTGGAGCCGGATGAACTGGAGGCGCTGGCCAAGGCTGAAGGTGTCGTCAAGGCATCGGGCCGTGACCTTGCCGTTGCCATGGTGCGTGGCCAGTCCGCCGGCACCACGGTTTCGGCCACCATGCTGATGGCCGATCTTGCCGGCATCGATATCTTTGCGACCGGCGGCGTCGGTGGCGTACATCGCGGTGCTGAACAGACGTTCGATATCTCCGCCGACCTGACCGAGCTTGGTCGCACGAAAACGGCCGTCGTTTGCGCCGGTGTGAAATCCATTCTCGATATCGCCAAGACGCTCGAATATCTGGAAACCCAGCGCGTGCCGGTCATCGCTTACGGCACGGAAGAGTTTCCGGCCTTCTTCACCCGCCAGAGCGGTTTCAAGGCGGATCACCGCCTCGATACGCCGGAAGAGATCGCCCACGCGATGTTTCTGCACCATCAGCTCGGCACCGGAACTGGTCTTCTGATCGCCAACCCGATCCCGGAAGCAGCGGCGCTGACGCATGATTTCATCGATGGCACGATTGCCGACGCCGTGAAGGAAGCCGATCAGCGCGGTATCGGCCGCAAGGAACTGACGCCCTTCCTGCTGGCCCGTATCAATGAACTTTCGGGCGGCGAAAGCCTGAAGGCAAACATCCAGCTGGTGGGCAACAATGCGGCACTGGCCGCCCGTATGGCGGTTGCCTATGCGCCATTGAAGGCCGGTCGCTGATCATTGGGCATCAAGGCATAAGGAAAGGGCCGCGCGATGCGGCCCTTTGCATTTCAAACATTCAACGCAGTGTCGAAATCCGCTCGGTCAGCAGCGCAAAAAAGCCATCGGCATCGACGCTGCCCATGAACAGCGCATTTTTCGGCCGCTTGGTCACGCCCCACCAGTCGGCAACGGTCATGCCCTTGGTCAGTTCGGATGCCGTTTCGACTTCGACATTGCACTGGCGGCCTGCATAAAGCTCCGGCTTCAGCAGGTAGGCGATGACGTTCGGGTCATGCAGCGGCCCGCCTTCGCTGCCATATTTCTCCACGTCGAAACGCTCGAAATATTCCAGCCAGCCGGCAACGGCTTCACCAACCGGCGTGCCGAAATCGCGGAAGGCGGCCACACGCGGCTTGGTGGTCAGCACCTTGTGGGTGACATCGAGCGGGATGATGACGACGGGCGCGCCGCAGCCGAACACGATCTTGGCAGCCTTCGGATCGACATAGATATTGAATTCGGCAGCCGGCGTGATGTTGCCGCCTTCGAACAGGCCGCCGCCCATGGACACGATGCGGCGGATGCGCCCGGCAATCTCGGGCGCTCTGGTCAGCGCGGTACCGAGATTGGTGAGAGGTCCCAACGTGCAGATCGTGACGGTGCCTTCCGGCTCCGCCTTCAACGTGTCGATGATGAAATCGACACCATGCTTTTCCTGCAAAGGCATGGTAGGATCGGGCAGGGTGGCGCCGTCGATGCCGGTCCAGCCATGCACATATTCGGCGGTGACCAGCGCACCTTCCATCGGCTTGTCGCAGCCGGCAAACACCTTGATGTCGCGGCGGCCGGCCAGTTCGCAGATCTTGCGGATGTTCTTTTCCGTCAGCGTCAGCGGCACATTGCCGGCGGCAGCGGTAATGCCGAGGATCTCCAGTTCCGGGCTGGCAAGTGCCAGCAGGATCGCCAGGGCATCGTCCTGGCCGGGATCGGTATCGATGATGATTTTTTCCGCCAAGGGACACTCCTCCAAAGCATGTGAAATGAAACGTTTCTCTGGGCTACGCGAAGCCACGGGCCGGCGCAAGTCTGCGATGTCGGACTTGCGCAAGCGCAAATTGCGACTTTAAGTCATGGCTGCGAAGAGAGCGGGCCATATATGCTTGATGGTGAAAGTCGTGATGCCATGTTCCCGCATCGCCAGCACAGGAAAGAGCGAAAAATGAGCGAAACCTTTACCGCCATGGTCATCGATACGCTTGACGGCAAGCCGAAAGGCGCATTCCGCCAGATGACGATTGCCGATCTTCCGGACCACGATGTGCTGGTCGAAGTCGCCTATTCGACGCTCAACTACAAGGATGGCCTCGCCGTGTCCGGCAAGGGCAGGATCGCCAGGCGCACACCACTGGTCGGTGGTATCGATCTTTGCGGCACGGTGGTGGAATCGCGTAGCCCCGAATGGAAGGCCGGCGATCGGGTCATGGTCAACGGCTGGGGCCTGTCGGAGACCGAGTTTGGCGGTTATGCGCGTTTCGCCAGACTGAAGCCGGAATGGCTGGTCCGCCTGCCCGACGTCTTTTCTGAGGCACAGGCCATGGCCATCGGCACGGCTGGCTATACCGCAGCCCTCTGCGTCGATGCGCTTGAAAAATGGGGCGTAATCAAGCCGGGTGAGGGTGAGGTTCTGGTC
This sequence comes from Neorhizobium sp. JUb45, assembly GCF_004343585.1. Classification (GTDB taxonomy): domain Bacteria; phylum Pseudomonadota; class Alphaproteobacteria; order Rhizobiales; family Rhizobiaceae; genus Neorhizobium. The sequence goes on from NZ_SLYW01000004.1 coordinate 131,060, forward strand.
ACGGGTGCGGCCGGTGGCGTCGGTTCGGTCGCCATCGCGCTGCTGGCTGCTGCGGGCTACACCGTAACGGCTTCCACCGGCCGTCCGGAAACCCATGATTACCTGCGCTCGCTCGGTGCCAGCGCCTTCATCGATCGTGCAGTGCTGCAGGAAAAAGGTGGGCCGCTGCAGAAGGAGCGTTGGACGGGTGGGGTCGATTCCGTCGGCTCCACGACGCTGGTCAACGCTCTCTCCCAGACCGTTCGTGGTGGTGCGATCGCCGCTTGCGGTCTTGCCGGCGGAGCGGACCTGCCGGGTACGGTCATTCCGCATATCCTGCGTTCGGTGGCGCTGATCGGCGTCGATTCGGTCATGGCGCCACAGAGCCAGCGTCAATCCGCATGGGCGCGTCTGGCGCGCGATCTCGATCGCACCAAACTCGACAGCATCACCCAGATGCAGCCGATGTCGAAACTGCCGGAACTGGCGCAAGATATCCTGGCCGGAAAGATTCGCGGCCGCGTTGTCATCGACGTCTCGAAGTAATCTTCTTCGCTCAGGCGGTGCGGGCGCTTTGCGAAGCGGCCGTGCCGTCGCGGCGCGGAAATACCTTGCGGATGTAAGTCATGTAGTAGCTGCCGGGGGACGTGGCGGTCAGAAGACCGCTGACGGTTTTGGTCGGCACTTGCGCCAATTCGCGCACGACGCCATCCTGAAACGTCACATCGAGATGTTGGCGATCGGGATCATAGGCGATTTCGGCGATCAGGCGGGATGAAACAGCAATCCGGTGCATGGCAGCCTCCTTGTTCTTCGGAGACAAGATGCCGGCCTTCAGTAAAATCAGTCCTCAGACAATCAGTCGCATTTGAGCGAAACCGTACAAAACCGGGACGACGGCCCGGCGTCAGAAGCGGGTGCGTGTGCCGTCGCTGGTGATCATGTGGAATTTCGAGCCGTCGGTCTTGATGTCGGCGCAGGCCGCTTGCTTGTTCTCGAACCGGATGCAGATCTTGCCGGTCGAGATCTTGTAGCCGCGCTTTGAGCCCTTGCGGTAGGTATAGCCGCTTTTGTCGGTGGTTGTTTCCTGAGAGGATTCATTCAGATGCGCGCGAATTTCCGCAGCGGTCGCATTACGAATACGGCCCTTGGTTTCTGCCGAAAGTGCCGGGGTCGCGCAGGCGATGAATGAGGCGAGTGTGGCCAGGTTCCGCAAGGTTCGGTGCATGGGTCTTCCTCGTTTCGATCGCCTGCAAAATACTAGGCCGGCCCGTCCGGTCAATGCGTTTGTCGTGCCCTTGCATCGTAGAGGTCGGTTTCGTCCTAATTTGGGTCCGATTGTTCAAGACGTGCCGTGGCTGACAAATATGCTGTGCCTCCCTGCAACGTGATCACCACGCAGCTTCGGCATCTTGTCGATCACGCGCGGCGATCCACATAAACGGTATGGCCTTGAGTTTGCACCTTGTAGCGAGGGAGAGCGTCGATGAATGCCAGGAATGATCTCGAAGACGGGTTGCGTGACGGCAAGGAAACCCTTCCCGAACCGCTCGATCTGCCGTTGTCGAAATCGCCGGTCCAGCCGCCCGTCCACCCGCATGGCCCTCACAAGACCGAAGCGGATATCGACGAAAGCCTGGAGGAAAGTTTTCCGGCCAGCGATCCGCCCGCCTCCGGCTACTCGAACTGAACGCCATGCAAAATCCTCCCCGGCCGGCAGGGCATCTGCGCCTGCGGACCAAACCCGAATGGATGATATCTTATGGACAACACGATCAAATCCCGCCGCGAAGCACCGTTGAGGACGCCGAGCGGCATTGCCGATGACGGCGTGCGCGATATTTCCGCGGGCATCACAAAGCTGCTTGCCGATGTTTTTGCAATTTATCTGAAGACCAAGAATTTCCATTGGCACATGTCGGGCGCCAATTTCCGCGATTACCATCTGCTTCTTGACGAGCATGGCGACCAGTTGTTTGCGATGACCGATCCGCTCGCCGAACGCGCCCGCAAGATCGGCGGTGGCACTTTGCGGTCGATCGGCGAGATTTCGCGTCTGCAACGTATTTCGGACAATGATGCGGACTTCGTGCATCCGCATGAAATGCTGGCCGAACTGCGGGATGACAACAGCTCTCTTGTCGCCAGCATGCGTGAGCTTCACGATGTCTGCGACGAGTACAACGATGTCGCCACCGCAAGCCTTCTGGAAAACTGGATCGATGAAAGCGAACGCCGCGTCTGGTTCCTGTTCGAAATCACCCGCAATACCAATCGCTGAGGCTGAACACAGAGCCGTCCTCTCCGGAGGGCGGCTTTTTGCTGCCCGCCCGGCATTCCGGCATGTAACAGCGTACCACAATACGCGTTTGAGCGGTCACGTTCTGCATGACCGTGATTACAGCTGTAGTCTTCCTATTATCATTTTTCTGGAGATTTTTCCCGTGAGTGTAGCAGGACTGGCCACGTCAGGTGCCGTCATCTGCAGGCGCGGCGCTTTACGATCCGTGCCGGCCCTGGCATTCAGCGGCCCATTTCGGTGAAAGCGTTCGCGCCGCCCCGCAATATCTCCGCGGCCAGCCGAGGCAATTCAAAACGTTGTTCGAATAAACGATGAATTTGAGAAGCCGGGCGTTGACCCGGCTTTAGTCTTCCGGCGCCGTCTGTCGACGCGACAGAAGAAAATCGCGATATTTTTCTCTGAGATCAGCGATGTCGATATCACCGGCAATCCAGCGCTCAACCCAGTTCACGAACAGCGGGTCATTTTCGATGGTCTGGCCGCTTTCTCGGGCTTTATCAAAGATGCGTTCAACAAGCGCCCGCCGGGCTTCAGGTGTCATGGGGCGGTGGCTCCTTGCGGCATGATCGGCATTTCGGTCCGACGAAGTTTGCGAATCGTCAGACGTATGTTGCGACTTCTAATCATATTTAGGTGCGGCGAGCACGGGTTGAAACATTCCGAAACGGAATAAACGCTAAGCCGTGCGAGCGGCGAAGCCGCTGAAATCTGCCAATCATGAATTCCCCCGATGCAAAGCAAAAAGGTAAACGATAGGCAATCGCGTTTTGTTCCTTGGCCGAAAAGAAAAATTCCGATGCGAGACATTCTATCGGTAGAAATGTCAGCTATCTGCCGGGCGCTTCCATTTGTCCGGCAAACGCTCTATTGCCGGCCCGCGCTTCGAACCTATCTTCGTTGCGAGCATGGAGGACCAAGGCCTTGGAATATCGTTTTCTGATCGTTGAAGACAGCTTGCTGGTCGCGATGGATATCGAGGATGCCGTGCATCGCAGCGGACATAAGGTCGTCGGCATCGCGCCGGACATGAAGGTGGCGCTGAACTACAGCCGTGACACCGATATCGCTTTTGTCGACGTACGCCTTGCCGATGGCGAGACGGGGCCGGAAATTGCCCGAACACTGGCCAATTCCGGTATCGTGGTGATCATGGTTACCGGCAATCCCGGCGTCGTCGTGCAGGGCGTTCCCGGTGTGGTCGGCGTTATGGCAAAGCCGCTGACCGATCAGGCCTCCCGAGACCTGATCCAGTTCGCTGTCGACCGCAAGAGCGGCCGTACTGGCACGCCGCCGGCGCGACTAAAGCTTTTTGCCTGAATGCCCGCCTCAGCTTGCTGACCATTTCAGATAGATCGTAGACAGCGGCGGCAGCGTGAGCGCGATGGACTGGGCGCGCCCGTGTGACGTTTCCTGATCTGTCCAAGCTTCGAGATTGCCGAGGTCGGACCCGCCATAAACGGCGGCATCCGTATTAAGCACTTCTGCCCAGCGGCCCTCCATCGGTACGCCGATCCGATAGCCATGGCGTGGCAGCGGTGTCAGGTTGGACACTGCCAGCACGATGGATGCGCCGTCACGCGATTTGCGCAGCATGGCGAGCACGGAGCTTTCCGCATCGTCAGACACCGCCCATTCAAAACCGGCAGGATCGAGATCGCCGAACTGCAATGCCGGTTCGGCCGAATAAAGCCGGTTGAGATCGCCGATCAGCCGCTGCATGCCGGCATGGTCTGGTCGGTCGAGCAGATCCCAGACTACCGAACCGTCGTGGTTCCATTCGCTTTCCTGAGCGATCTCGCATCCCATGAACAGCAGTTTTTTGCCGGGATGCGCCCACATGAACCCGAAATAGGCGCGCAGATTGGCAAGCTTCTGCCAATGATCACCCGGCATCTTGCCGAAAAGCGAACCTTTGCCATGCACCACTTCATCATGCGAAAGCGGCAGCATGAAGCGCTCCGAATAGGCGTAGATCATGCCGAAGGTGAGCATGCCGTGGTGGTATTTGCGGTAGACCGGATCGTCCTTCATGTAATGCAGCGTGTCGTGCATCCAGCCCATGTTCCATTTGAAATCGAAACCCAGGCCGCCTTCTTCCGGTGACTTGGTCACATCCGGCCATGCGGTTGATTCTTCCGCCACGGTGAAAGCATGCGGGCAACGTTCGTGGATGATGCTGTTGAGGTGTTTGAAGAACTCGACCGCCTCCCAGTTCTCACGCCCGCCATACTGGTTGGGGATCCATTCGCCCTCGTTGCGGCTGTAATCGCGGTAGAGCATCGAGGCGACGGCATCGACGCGCAGGGCATCGATATGGAAATGTTCCAGCCATTCCAGCGCCGAGGCGATGAGAAAACCTTTCACCTCGTTGCGACCGAGATTGTAGATCAGCGTATTCCAGTCCTTGTGAAAACCTTCGCGCGGGTCTTCGTGTTCGTAGAGCGCAGTACCGTCAAAACGCGCCAGCCCCCAGGCATCGGTGGGGAAATGCGCCGGCACCCAGTCGAGGATCACGCCAATGCCGGATGCATGGCAGCGATCGATGAAGTAGGCAAAATCCTCCGGTGTGCCGTAACGTCCGGTCGGGGCAAACAGGCCAAGCGGCTGGTAACCCCAAGAGCCGCCAAACGGATGCTCCATGATCGGCAACATCTCGATATGGGTAAAGCCGAGGCTTTTGACGTAAGGCACCAGCCGCTGGCTGAGTTCCACCCAATCGAGCGAGCGATTGCCTTCTTCGGCGATCCGCAGCCATGAGCCCAGATGCACTTCATAAACCGACATCGCACCTTCGCCGGCGCGGGCATCGTGGCGGCTCATCCACTCCTGATCCGTCCATGGGAAGGGACGTGACGAGGAGACGACGGAAGCGGTCGAAGGGGCTGCTTCAGAGGCGCGTGCAACGGGGTCTGCCTTCTGGGCCAGCACAGTGCCATGCGCATCGATGATTTCGAACTTGTAGCGCTCGCCCTGCGTCAGGCGTGGCACGAACAATTCCCAGACGCCGGCCTGCGGGCGTTGCCGCATCGGGTGGCGGCGGCCGTCCCAGGCATTGAAATCGCCGACCACCGAAACGCGTCTTGCATTTGGTGCCCAAACGGCGAAACGCACGCCGGCTGTCCCATCGATTTCCATCGGGATGGCACCGAGCGTGCGGCCGAGATCGTAATGCGTGCCTTGCGCAATCAGGTGCAGGTCGAGATCGCCCAGCAGCGGGCCGAAACAATATGGATCTTCGGTTTCCTGCACCGCATCCGGCCACTGGATGCGCAGGAGATAAGGTGCCGTCGAGCCGACCACGCCGGCAAACAGGCCACCGGCATGAATGTTGTCGAGACTGGCGAGGATGCGGCCGCTATCGCGCTCTATCACTTCCACCGAGACCGCGCCGGGCAACAGCGCCCGCACCACGGTCAGTTCGCCATACTGGTGACGGCCGAGAATGGAAAACGGATCACCATGTCGACCATCGACGAGAGCGTTCAGACCCTCCGTAACAGTGCCGATGATCAGGTCGGTACGCTCATATCTCATCGGGTCTTCTCCGCGCGGGATGTTGTGAGGAGCCGGTTGGCGATGGCCGAAAATCCGGCCAGCGGCAGCGGCAGCCAATGCGGCCGGCTGCGAACTTCGTAAGCGATTTCGTATGCTGCCTTTTCCAACAGGAAGAGGTCGAGGATCTTTTCACGCTGCGTCTGCGGCATGCGTAATTCGTTCGACCCATCCACTGCCGTCAGATAGGCACGCATGAAGGCGGGTTCCGCCATCTCCATGAACCGGCCGATCAGCTCGCCATGGCGGGCATCATCCACTTCGCTGACGATCTCGCGGTCGAGATCAGCCGATGCACCGAGATAGCTCAGCGATCGCAGGAAACCGGCAACATCGCGCAACGGGTTGCTCTTGGCGCGACGTTCCTCGAGGTCGCGGGTCGGTTCGCCCTCGAAGTCGATGATGTAAGCATCGCTTTCGGCGACCAGTATCTGGCCGAGATGGAAATCGCCGTGATTGCGGGTCATCAGCGTGCCGTCAATCGCTTCCGCCAGTTCGCCGGTCAGCTTCAGCAATTCCTTGCGGCGTTTGGACAGATCGGAGACTTCGATCGCAATCTCGCTCTCGAAATCGTCCAGGCCGGCCTCAAGAATGTCGAGACTGTCGCTGATCTGCTTGATTGTGGCGTCGCGCCAGCGGGCCATGTCCTTTTTGCTGGCGGTCACCGGCTTGAAGTCTCCATCATCGGTGGGCTGGGCCAGCGCCACATGCAACTCGCCGAGACGTTTGCCCACGGTCGCAACAAAATCGACCAGCGGCTGGAACTGCTCATCGGCGCCTTCGCCATCAAGCCCGGTCACCACGACCTGATCGATAACACGGCGCAGATTGGAGAGCATCCAGTTCCAGGCATCGCCCTGATTGCGGATTGCGCTCTGAACGATGATCAGCGTGAAGCGGTTGCCTTCCGGGTCGATACGCGCCACTTCACCCAGCAATTGCGCCGTATTGGCGTAACCGACATTGGTGAGATAACGCGTCATCTCCACTTCCGGGTGGATGCCCGGAAAGACATGGCGGATCAGTTTCAGCATGGCGAGATCGCCAAGGATCAGAGAACTGTTCGATTGTTCCGCCGAAAGCCAGTGGATCGGCAGGTCTTCTGCAAATGTCATGCTGTCGAGCTTGTCGGTACCGACAAATTCCAGGGTTCCGGTGCGGCCGGATATGGTTGCACGCTCACACAGGCCGCGGATCACGCCACGCCCCAGACCTTCTGCGGCAAAACCGTCGGTCAGGAAACCAACCCGGCGACCCTGTCGGATGCGGGCAAGCGCCAACTGATGCGCCAAAGCCGAGGGTTGGGCATCATCCCAGGCAACGGCAAGCGGCAGGAGGTAGGTATCCTTTTTGCCGTTCAGATCCACTTCCAGCTCGCCGAGCACGATATTGTCGGCATAGGCAACCGGTGTTGCCGTTACCAGTTGCGCGGAATTCAGGACCGCGCCCTTGGCACCGAACCAGCGGCGTTTGCCGAGATAGGACGGCAGAACGTCCTTCGACAGCGTGCCGGCTAGTCGCGGGGAATCGATCAGTTCCTGCAGGTCACGGCGCACCACCATGGTGACCATGTCCTGCATCTGCTCCGGCGGCTGCGTGCGCCAGACCGGCCCATCGGATTCCGGCGCCAGCTGGAACCAGAAGAAACCGTAGGGCTGCAATGTCAGCAGATAGGTCAGCTGGCCGATCGGTGGGAAGGGCGACATGCCGGACAGTTCGATCGGCACTCGGCCGTTAAATTCCGCAAGGTCGAGTTCCACAGCCTGTGGCAGCCGAGAAAGGTTGAAGACGCAGAGGATCGTCTCGCCCTGATATTCGCGCAGATAAGCGAGGATCTTTCGGTTGCCCGGCGATAGAAAGCGCTGTGAACCACGCCCAAATGCCGGGTGCTTGTTGCGCAAGGCCAGCATGCGTCGCGTCCAGTTCAGAAGCGAATGCGCGTCCGCCCCCTGCGCTTCAACATTCAGTGCCTCGTAACCGTAAAGCGGGTCCATGATCGGCGGCAGGACCAGCCTGGCCGGGTCGGCCTTGGAAAACCCGCCATTGCGGTCGGGCGACCATTGCATCGGCGTGCGCACGCCATCGCGGTCGCCAAGATAGATATTGTCGCCCATGCCGATCTCGTCGCCGTAATAGAGAACAGGCGTGCCAGGCATGGACAGAAGCAACCCGTTCATCAGCTCGACGCGGCGGCGGTCTCGCTCCATCAGCGGTGCCAAGCGTCGGCGAATGCCGAGATTGATACGGGCGCGACGATCGGCGGCATAAGTGTTCCAGAGGTAGTCGCGCTCCTCGTCGGTCACCATTTCCAGCGTCAGTTCGTCGTGGTTTCTGAGAAAGATCGCCCATTGGCAGTTTTCCGGAATTTCCGGTGTCTGCCGCATGATGTCGGTGATCGGAAACCGGTCTTCCTTGGCAATCGCCATATACATGCGCGGCATCAGCGGAAAGTGGAACGCCATGTTGCATTCGTCGCCATCGCCAAAATAGTCGCGCGTATCCTCTGGCCACTGGTTAGCCTCAGCCAGCAGCATTTTGCCGGGATGGCTTTCGTCGAGTGCGGCACGGATGCGCTTCAGGATATCGTGGGTTTCCGGCAGGTTCTCGTTGTTGGTGCCTTCCCGCTCGATCAGGTAGGGAATGGCATCGAGCCGGAAACCGTCTATGCCGGTTTCCAGCCAGAACCGCATGATCACCAGCAGTTCCTTCATCACTTCCGGGTTGTCGAAATTGAGATCCGGCTGATGGGAATAGAAGCGGTGCCAGTAATAGGCGCCCGCAACCGGGTCCCATGTCCAGTTGGATTTTTCCGTATCGATGAAAATGATCCGGGTTTCCGGAAATTTCTGGTCGCTGTCGGACCACACGTAAAAATCACGCTCCGGCGAACCGGCCGGCGCATTGCGGGCACGCTGGAACCAGGGATGCTGGTCGGATGTGTGGTTGATGACCAGCTCGATGATCACCTTGATGCCACGCTCATGGGCGGCATCCACAAAGCTGCGAAAATCCTCCATCGTGCCGTAGTCGGGGCTGACACTGCTGTAATCGGCAATGTCGTAACCGTCGTCGCGGCGCGGCGAGGGGAAGAAGGGCAGGAGCCAGATCGCCGTCACACCGAGCGAGGCGATATGGTCGAGCTTTTCATGCAGGCCGGGAAAATCGCCGATGCCATCACCATTGCCATCAAAGAAGGATTTGATGTGCAGCTGGTAGATGACGGCGTCCTTGTACCACAAGGGATCCGACGACACGGCTTCGGCTTCCGGCTGTGTTTCGTTTTTCATTTTCGCCTGCGTGCGTGAGATATCCATTGTTTTTCTCCTCCCATCGTCCCGGTCTATCGCACCCGCCAGATGGCGAATGGGCGGTCAGGTTCCAGACGGATGTGCTGCCATTTGCCGGTCCAGCCAAAAGACTGGCCGGTGATCAGATCTTCCATGTCGAGCGTGCCGTGGTCCGGCCGAGAAAACGTCCAGAGCGGGATCTCGATATCGGCTTCCTGCGCGTGGTGCGGATCGAGGCTGATGGCCACCAGCACGACATTTTCATGCCCCTGGCTCGATTTTTCGAAGAACAGGATGTTGTCGTTATGGGCGCCTAAAAGCTGCAGGCCGAGATGTGAATGCAGCGCCGGATTTTCGCGGCGTATTCGATTTAGCAGCGTGATCTCGGGTTTGATATTGCCGGGGCGGTCATAATCCCAGGCGCGGATCTCGTATTTCTCCGAATCCGCATATTCCTTGCGCTTGGCATCCGGTCGGCCTTCGCACAGCTCGAAACCGTTATAGACGCCCCAGAGGCCGGACAGCGTTGCCGCAAGCGCTGCGCGGATCAGATAGGCCGGACGCGGCGCGTTCTGCAGAAAATCCGGGTTGATGTCGTGGGTGTTGACGAAGAAATGCGGACGGAAGAAATCCCTGGGCGCTTCCGTGGTGATCTCGCGCATGTATTCTTCGAGTTCCCACTTGGCGTTACGCCAGGTGAAATAGGTGTAGGATTGCGAGAAGCCGACCTTGGCCAGCCGGTACATCACTTTCGGCTTGGTGAAGGCTTCCGAGAGGAAGACGACATCCGGGTGGCGTGAACGGATATCGGCGATCAGCCATTCCCAGAACGGAAACGGTTTGGTGTGCGGGTTGTCTACGCGAAACAGTTTGACGCCGTGATCGACCCATGTCTGCACCACGTCGCGCAGTTCCGTCCAAAGAGACGGCACGGCTTCGCCGGCGTAGAAATCGACGTTGACGATGTCCTCGTATTTCTTCGGCGGGTTTTCGGCGTAACGGATCGTGCCGTCCGGCCGCCAGTCGAACCAGCCGGGATGGTCTGTCAGCCATGGATGATCGGGAGAAGCCTGAATGGCGAGGTCGAGCGCCAGTTCCAACCCATGCTCTGCCGCCGCATCCACCAGCCGGTCAAAGTCATCGAACGTGCCGAGCTGCGGATGGATGGCATCATGGCCGCCGTCTGCCGAGCCGATCGCATAAGGGCTGCCGGGATCATCCGGGCCGGGTGTCAGCGTGTTGTTCTTGCCCTTGCGGTTGGTCGAGCCGATCGGGTGGATCGGTGGGAAATAGAGAACGTCAAAGCCCATGGCGCGGATCGCCGGCAAACGGGCGATCACGTCATCGAACGTACCGTGACGGTTCGGATCGCCGCTCTGCGAGCGCGGAAAAATCTGGTACCAGCTAGCAAAGGCGGCGGCGGTGCGCTCGGCATCAACCGGGATGATTTTTGAGCGAACACGATGCGGTTTCTGGTCGGCTTCCGCCATCAATTCCGCGGTGCCGGGGTCGAGCAGGGTCTTGATGCGCTGTTCGTCCTGTTCTTCCGTCAGACGGTCGAACAAGACTTTCAGCTCTGTTTTCAAATCACCGGAGGCATTGTCGAAAGCGTCGAGCACCAGATTGATGCCCTCCTGGATTTCCAGCCGCAGATCCAGCCGGGCCTCGTGCTTCTTGGTGAACTCATAGCGAAAGATCTGGAACGGATTGCGCCAGGCCTCGATCGCGTATTCGTGCCGGCCCATGCGCTTGAGTGGAAATTCGGCGCGCCAGCGATCGTTCAGCACCAGCGCCATCGGCACTTCGTTCCACTCGTTACTATCGGCGGTGCGCCACAGCAGCGCCGCAGATAGCGGGTCATGGCCATCCCCAAACACATCGGCCTCGACGATCACCGTTTCGCCGACCACGCGTTTGACCACGAAACGCCCGTCATCGACGGAAGGTGTGACCTTCTCGATTGCCAGCCGAGGCGACAAGGCGGCTTTTGCCACCGGCTCCACCGCTGCCGTCGGGATGATGGGATCGGAAACGCGGCCTTCGAAAATTCGAAGCTCGCCGGGCAGAAGCCTGAGGTCGTCGGTCAACGTTTCACCACGATCGGAGACGTCCGTCAGCGGCAGAAATGCGGAGGCTGCCTCGTTGATGGCATGCAAAGGAGGCGTCGCACTGCGGCGCAGATCGCGGTTGAAGAGGATCACGCGAACGCTGTCGGAGATGCGCAGATCGCCGCGGTCGCCTCGGACGATGGCTGCTGCCGGAGAATGGCTGCTGGCAATCAATCCAATCGGCTGTCGTTCGAAATCATCTGCGCTCGCCACTGCGTCATTTGCCGCGCGGATCGAGCCGGAAAGATCGAATGTCGGGCGATCGCGCAGGATGCGCAGGCCGCCGCCAGTGCCATGGGTCGGGTCGAGTGGCGTGACTGCGCCATATTCGAAACCCATCGGCACCATCAGTCCACCGCCGAGGGAAGCTGCCAATTTCAACGCACGTTCGGCACGGCGTTCCAATATTTCGGCGCTTTCGGTGCCATGCGCCACACGCTTGGAAAAGGGAGCTTCGGGAAAGGCGATCTCGCGACCGATGCCGCTTTGCGCCTCGTGTTCCTCTGCAAACCAGCCCTCCTGAAGGTTCCACCATGCCAGCGAAGAGAAGCTCCCATCGAACCCAACGTCAGTGAGCGCACGGCGTGTCTCGAAGGCTGTTCCCGGCGTCCAGGCCATAAAACGCAGATTTGCCTTGGCGCGTTTTACACTCGAGATCACCGACCGCCAGGCATCCGGCGACAAGGTTTCCAACTCCAGGCAGCGAAAACCGGAAAGCCCCAGTTCACTCAAGTGGATAAGCCGCTTTTGCCAGCCGGAAACAAAGCTATCGTCACCGCCGGCAATGGTCAGCCTTCGAGTTCCGCGAAGAAAAGGCGATTGGCGTGGATCGGTTGCAGACGTCTCCGCCCGTTCGGCATCCCGCGGCCGCCCCGGCACTATGTCCATCATCAGCGACAAGCCGTTGTCGCGTGCTGCACGGGCCAGCTTTCCGATCGCATCATCGATGCCATCTCCGAGATCCAGTTGGCGGTCGACGCGCTCATAATCATCGGTAACGAAGACGCTTGCGCCTTCTGCGCGGCGAAACAGCGGTGCCGTCAGAACACTGTCGAAACCGAGGGAGCGGGCATGTTCGAAAACCTCACGCCATGCTGAAATGCCCCGCAGGAGCAGGGGGTGCACGTAATAGATACGCGCGGGCTTCAGATCCGGCGCGGTTTCGGTGAAACGGGAATAGACGTTCATGGCAAATCCTGACGTGTCTACGGTGTTGGCGTAGCGCGTCGATCCCACGAGGACCGTCGCTTATCGGCATGCGAAATCGTCCTAGAGGGCATTGCCCATCAATGCAGATGCGCTTCCTCCAGCGCTTCGGCAAACAGCGTTTTGGCGTCCTCCGGATCGGCACGCTCATCGAGCGCTGCCAGACAGGCATGCCGGGCATCGACGAAACGTGGACCCTTTTGCCGCGGCCAATCATGATCGAGGAAGGACAAGGCCTCGAACGGGCCGGATATCTGCACGATGCCAACGGTAACCGCGCTGTTCCAGACAGGTTTCTGCATGGCATTCCTCCTCCAAAACAGAAAATTGGTGTTCCCGAGACAACCGCCTTGGGGCGCAGGTCAGGGGTTCACCAAACTTCACGTTGCAGGTCTAACGAGCGTCGACGTGATTTGTTTCCCGCGAAATTCGTTAAAATCGTCGCGATCGAGGCAGGCGAGGGCTGCTGTTCAATATTTGTGAAGGACTCGCGTCGATGCTGGCGGAAGTTCCTGGGCGATTCGCCCGCGTTGAGTGGAGACCGCATGACCCTCGTTCAATTTCCCGCCGACCGCCGTATGGCCGATATCCGCCGTTGCAGCGAAACCCTGACAGATCTGCATGGGGAGGAAGCCAACCGCTTCTGGCGTCAGGAAATGGCGGGCTTTGCCGCTCGTCTGAAAGCACAGGGTGTAACGGATGCGGAAATCTCGCATCAGGCGGCACTGTTCATGAATGCCGTACAGATGGAATTGCAGGCTGCTTTCGCGGAACAGGAAGAGGCTGGTGCTTGGGGTTGATGCCCGTTCTGCCGCTGGCTTTTTCGCTTCAGTAACATAAGGCCAACGGTGATTTTCCCGACGACCGCCCGTGCCGAACGCGGGCGGACAGCGCATAAAGTGCCGCTTTTGAATTGTTAACTTTTAACAATTAGCGTAAATAATCATTAAATTACGACCAATCGCCTGTCTGGAGCGACACATGCGTGATCTCAGCAGAGCAAAGCCCGCATCTCAGCCTGATGCCGATGGCACAAGGGCCGAGGATGATCGGCAACTGACGGATCTGCTTCTCCGCAACAAGGTCAGCATCAGACCGACGCCTGCCGAATCGGTTGGTGCAAAAAGCACGCAGCCGCTGGTGTCACGTATCGTGACCTGGCTCATTTTGTGTGTAGCCCTGCCGGTTTTCCTGCTGGCCTATTTTTCCTCACGCACCGACGAAGACGATTTTTACGCCTGAACGATAGCTTTTCGAAAGCCGACGGGAAGATTGGTCACCCTTGCGCACGCGTCTGTCGTTGACTGCGATGAGGCATGACGGAGCGGAATAATTCTGGAAAGGGGATGGCGGACAGGGTGGGATTCGAACCCACGGTACGCTTTCACGCACACACGCGTTCCAGGCGTGCGCCTTAAACCACTCGGCCACCTGTCCTTAAGAAAGGGCTGCTGGGGATGTCTCCGAAGCAGCGGTCGGCGCGATATATACCAATGATTTTTTTAGGATCAACCGAAATCTGACGGTTGGATGACGCTTTGTAAAACTCATGTCCGTTGCCAAGCCGCCAGCCGCCCGTTACGCTAGGATTTGCACAGTTTCTCAATCGCTTCGGCCGCCATGTCTCTTGTCTTTCATTTTCTCAGTCTGATCGCTTTGGCGGCCGCAATCGGCTCGGGCACGCTGGATTCCATCCAGTCGGTGGCAACGTCGTCGGTGGCACTGGCAAGTCTGGGGGATTTGTGGATCGCCGTCAGTCCCGGAACACTGGTTGCGGCGGAAGATGCGGTCGAGCGTTATATTCATCCAGAAGCCTGGCAGCAGGGCGCATCCTTCCTGCTGGCGCAGCCGGCATGTGCGGTTTTTCTGGTCCTGGCCCTGATCCTGTGGATCATCGGCTATCGGCGCCCGAAGCCGTTCGGGCGTTTTGCTGCCTGAGGCGGCAGGCCGGCAGATTTTTTGCGCGATATTGCTGCTGATTAAAAAACGTGTGTCAGATTTTGACCAGTTGAAAAATTTTCCGTGAAATTTCGCTGCGGGCATGCAAGGATAAGTCGCCGCAAGCCCAAAGAAAGGCACCGGTGCCGCAGAATGTTCGCCAGATTTTTCGGCCGGACTTGCGGGGGGAACCAAAAAGTCAAATTTAAGAAAACAGGGCGCACGATGACGAAAACCCTTCTCACCCTTATTGCGACGGCCATGCTGTCGAGCACTGCTCTTGCTGCCGAGATCAAGCCGGCTCTGGTTTACGGCACGGGCGGCAAGTTCGACAAATCCTTCAATGAAGCTGCCTATGCCGGCGCTGAAATGTACAAGAAGGAAACCGGCACCGAATATCGCGATTTCGAACCGACCAGCGATACGCAGGGCGAGCAGGCGATCCGCAACTTCGCCAGCAAGGGTTTTAGTCCGGTCGTCGCCGTCTCCTTCGCCTGGACATCGGCCATGGAAAAGGTTGCCGCCGAATACCCTGACACCAAGTTCGTGATCGTCGATTCCGTCGTTGATCTGCCGAACGTTCGCTCGGTCGTTTATAACGAAGCCGAAGGCTCCTACCTCGTTGGCCTGCTGGCGGGCATGGCTTCCAAGACCGGCAAGGTCGGTTTCGTTGGCGGCATGGATATTCCGCTGATCCGCAAGTTCGGCTGCGGTTACGCCCAGGGCGCCAAGTCGGTGAAGTCCGACATGCAGGTCTTCCAGAACATGGTCGGCACGACCGGTGCCGCATGGAATGACCCGGTTCGCGCCGGCGAACTCACCAAGAACCAGATCGACCAGGGCGCCGACGTTGTCTACGCGGCAGCCGGTGCATCCGGTCTCGGCGTTCTGCAGACGGCTGCCGACAACAAGAAGCTGTCGATCGGCGTCGATTCGAACCAGAACCACGTTCATCCCGGCTCTGTCCTGACCTCGATGGTCAAGCGCGTCGATCTTGCCGTTTACAACGCCTACAAGGATCTGGCCGCCGACAAGTTCACGCCCGGCGTTCAGGCGAACGGCATCAAGGACGGTGGCGTCGTTTACGCGGTCGACGACAACAACAAGGCGCTGATCACGCCCGAAATGAAGGCTGCTGCCGACAAGGCGACTGCCGACATCATTGCCGGCACCGTCAAGGTGCACGACTACATGACGGACAACAAGTGCCCGCTCTAATCTGATTGATGGGGCGCATGGCGGAGACGTCATGCGCCCAAATCGTATCCCGAATTTGCCAAGAATTCGCAAGGAGAGGCTGCGTTTGACCCCGCACCCCGCGATCGAACTGGCGGGCATCGACAAGAGTTTCGGTGCTGTACACGCCAACAAGAATATCAACCTGACCGTCGCCAAGGGCTCGATCCACGGCATTATCGGCGAAAACGGGGCCGGCAAGTCGACCCTGATGTCGATCCTCTACGGTTTTTATCAGGCCGACCGCGGCGAGATCCGCATCGACGGCAAGCCGGTGACGATCCGCGACAGCCAGACGGCCATCTCTTCCGGCATTGGCATGGTGCATCAGCATTTCATGCTGGTGGAAAATTTCACCGTGCTGGAAAACGTCATGCTTGGCGCCGAAGGCGGTCAATTGCTGGCCAAGGGTGTTGCCGGTGCGCGCAAGGAATTGAAGCGTCTGGAGACCGAATACGGGCTCGACGTCGATCCTGATGCCGTCATCGAGGAACTGCCGGTCGGCAAGCAGCAGCGTGTCGAAATTCTGAAGGCGCTCTATCGTGGCGCCGAAATCCTCATTCTCGACGAGCCGACCGGCGTGTTGACGCCGGCCGAGGCCGATCACCTGTTCCGCATCCTCAAGGTGCTGCGCGACCAGGGCAAGACCATCCTGCTCATCACCCACAAGCTGCGCGAGATCATGGCGATCACCGACGAGGTATCGGTCATGCGTCGCGGTGAAATGGTCGCCACCCGCAAGACGGCGGAAACCACCGTCGAGGAACTGGCCGAGCTGATGGTAGGCCGTCGTGTTCTGCTGCGCGTCGAAAAGGGCGAAGCCCAGCCCGGCAAAGTGCTGCTGTCGGTGAAAAACCTGACGGTCAAGGACAGCCGCGGCGTCACCATGGTCGACGACGTGTCATTCGATGTCCGTGAGGGCGAAATTCTTGGGATCGCCGGTGTGGCAGGCAATGGCCAGTCGGAACTGCTGGAAGCGATTGCCGGCATCCGCAAGCCAACCTCCGGTGAAATCCTCATCGATGGCCAGCCGGTTGCCGGCCTCGATCCGGCCCGTCTGCGTCAGATCGGTCTCGCGCATATCCCGGAAGATCGCCACCATATGGGTCTCGTCCTCAAGTTCGAGGAATACGAGAACTCGGTGCTCGGTTATCACCGCGAGCCGCGTTACGGCCGTGGCGCGCTTCTCGATCTCGATGCCATCCGCAAGGATGCCGAGGAAAAGATCGCCAAATATGATATCCGCCCGCCGAACCCGCGGCTGAAGACCGCCAATTTTTCCGGTGGTAACCAGCAGAAGATCGTCGTTGCCCGTGAAATCGAGCGCGATCCTAAAATGCTGATCATCGGCCAGCCGACCCGTGGCGTCGATATCGGCGCCATCGAATTTATTCATCGCCGTATCGTCGAGATGCGCGATGCGCAAAAGGCCGTGCTGCTGGTATCGGTCGAACTCGACGAAATCAGGTCCCTGTCGGATCGCATCATCGTGATGTTCGCCGGCAAGGTGGTTGGTGAAAAGACGCCGGATGCCGGCGAGCAGGCGCTTGGCCTGATGATGGCCGGCATCGCGGCATGAGGAACCTATGAGTACAGCGTCCGTCCCGCTCCCAAACTGGATCACCTACGGCGTTCTGCCGCTGCTGAACCTGCTGCTCGCTTTTTTCATTTCCGGCCTTGTCGTCTGGTCGATCGGCGAAAACCCGTTTCAGGCGCTCAGGCTGCTGATCGAAGGTGCGCTTGGGCGTGGTGAAGCGATCGGCTTCACCCTGTTCTATACGACGAGCTTCATCTTCACCGGCCTGTCCGTCGCTGTCGCTTTCCATGCCGGTCTGTTCAACATCGGCTCGGAAGGTCAGGCCTATGTCGGCGGTCTTGGTGCTGCCCTCGTGGCGCTGGCGCTCGATCATTACGTGCCGTGGTATGTGACGATGCCGTTCGCGGTCATTGGCGCTGCCCTGTTCGGTGCCGGCTGGGCCTTCATTCCGGCATGGCTGCAGGCCAAACGCGGCAGCCACGTGGTCATCACCACCATCATGTTCAATTTCATTGCCGCTGCGCTGATGGTTTACCTGCTGGTCAACGTCTTCATCGTGCCGGGCAAGATGGCGCCGGAAACCCGCACCTTTCTCCCCGGCGGACAGTTGCCGAAGCTGGACTGGCTGATGGCCTTGTTCGGCATGAAGCTCGGTCCGGCACCTTTCAATGTTTCCTTCATCATCGCGCTGGTGATGTGTTTCCTCGTCTGGTTGCTGATCTGGCGCAGCAAGCTGGGATATGAGATGCGCACGCTCGGCATCTCGCCGTCGGCGGCCGTTTATGCTGGTATTCCCTATTCGCGCACGGTCATCATCGCCATGCTGATTTCGGGTGGTCTTGCCGGCATGATGGCGCTCAATCCGGTCATGGGGGCGTCTGCCCGCCTGCAGGTGGAGTTCGTGGCCGGTGCCGGTTTCGTCGGCATCGCCGTGTCACTGATGGGTCGCAGCCATCCGCTCGGCATCATCTTTTCGGCCCTGCTGTTCGGCATTCTCTATCAGGGCGGCGCCGATCTCTCATTTGAAATGCCCAATATCACCCGTGAAATGATTGTCGTCATTCAGGGTCTCGTCATCCTGTTTGCCGGCGCGCTCGAATATATGCTCCGCCCGGCCATGGTGCGGATCTACCAGCAGTTTGCGGGCCAGAAATCGGGGGGGAAGTGAACCCATGGATTATTTCGACATCTTTGTCAGCATCCTCGGATCCACCATTCGTCTGTCGATCCCGCTGATCTTTACCGCACTTGCCGGTCTGTTTTCAGAACGTGCAGGCATTTTCGATATCGGTCTTGAAGGCAAGATGCTGGCTGCCGCCTTCGCGGCCGCCTGTCTCGCCTATCTCAGCGGCAGTGCCTGGATTGGTCTGCTCGGTGGTATCGGCATTTCGATCGTCTTTTCGCTCATCCACGGTTTTGCCTCGATCACCAATCGTGGCAACCAGATCGTCTCCGGCGTGGCGCTGAATTTCATCGCCGCGGGTCTGACCATCGTGCTCGGCCAGGCATGGTTCAGTCAGGGCGGCCGTACGCCCGGCCTCACGGGCGACGCGCGTTTCGCGCCGATCATCCTGCCGGGCGTGGATTTCATGCGAGAAGTACCGGTTATCGGGCCGCTTTATGCCAACGTCATCTCCGGCAACAACATTCTCACCTATCTGGCATTTGCCGCGGTGCCCTTGTCCTGGTGGATCCTTTATCGCACCCGTTTCGGCCTGCGCCTTCGTGCTGTTGGTGAAAACCCGGCGGCTGTCGATACGGCCGGTATCTCCGTTGCATGGCTTCGCTACCGCGCACTTCTGGTCACCGGCGTTCTCGGCGGCTTTGCCGGCGCCTATCTGGCGATCGCCCAATCGGCAGCCTTCATCAACAACATGTCCGCCGGCAAGGGCTATATCGCGCTTGCCGCGCTGATTTTCGCCAAGTGGAAGCCGGTGCCGGTGATGTTTGCCTGCCTTCTGTTCGGTTTTCTCGATGCGGTTGCAAACTTCATGCAGGGCAAGTCTATCCCGATGATCGGCGAGGTGCCTGTGCAGATCTTTCAGGCGCTGCCCTATGTTCTCACCTGCATTCTGCTGGCCGGTTTCATCGGCATCGCCCATCCGCCCAAGGCCGGTGGCGTGCCTTATGTGAAGGAGCGTTGATATGGCGCATGATCTGTTCGAAGCCGCCCGCGAAGCCATGGGCCGCGCTTACGCGCCCTATTCGAAATTCCCCGTTGGTGCGGCCATCCGCACCGATGACGGAAAGATCTTTGTCGGCGCGAATATCGAGAATCTGTCCTTTCCCCAAGGCTGGTGTGCGGAGCCGACAGCAATCGGCGCGATGATCATGGGCGGCGGAAGCCGCATCAGCGAGATCGCCGTGATTGCCGAAAAGCTGGCGCTTTGCCCGCCCTGCGGTGGTTGCCGTCAGAAGATCGCCGAGTTTGCCGGTCCGGAGACCCGCGTCTATCTCTGCGACGAGCAGGGCGTGCAGAAGACCATGACGATGGAGGAGCTTCTGCCTTTCTCCTTCAAGACCGACATTCTCGGTTAAGCAGGAGCAGGGCATGACGGCAGTCATCGATCTTCTCGTTGAACGGCTTGATGGTCTCGTGCCACGGCACGCCATCGTGCTTGGTTCGGGGCTTGGCCCCATCGTCAACGAGGTCACCGATCCGGTTCGCATCCCTTATGCGGAGCTGGAAGGTTTCCCGAAGGGTGGCGTGAGCGGCCATGCGGGTGAACTTGTGGCCGGTTATCTCGGCCGCGAACCGGTCATCATGCTGTCCGGCCGCACCCATTATTACGAACACGGCGATGCCAACGCCATGCGTGCGCCGATCGAAATCCTTGCCGGTCTTGGCGTGCAGTCGCTGATCCTCACCAATTCGGCAGGCTCGGTGCGCGAGGACATGCCGCCCGGTTCGGTCATGCAGATCACCGACCACATCAACTATTCCGGCATGAACCCGCTGATCGGCGAGGCAAGCGATCGGCGTTTTGTCGGGCTGACCAATGCCTATGACGCGGAACTGGCAACGGCCATGCGCAACGCTGCGATCCGCAGCGGTGTGCAATTGTTTTCCGGTGTCTACATGTGGTTTTCCGGGCCGAGCTTTGAAACACCGGCGGAAATCCGTATGGCGCGTGTTCTGGGCGCGGATGCTGTCGGCATGTCGACGGTGCCGGAAGTCATTCTGGCCCGTTATTTCGGCCTCAAGGTTGCCGCTGCTTCGGTCGTTACCAATTTTGCGGCCGGCATGACCGGTGCCGAGCTCAGCCATGACGAAACCAAGGATATGGCCCCGATCGGCGGTGCAAGGCTGGCGACGATCCTGTCGGAGATGTTTCGCCAGCCGGATTGATGATCCGGATAGTTTATTGATTTCAAATGCTTGATCCGAGATTTCTGCTGCGTCGCCACGGCCGGGTTGCCAGTTGCTGATTGGATGGTAAATATGACGTCCAAGCAGATTTCCGCCCTCAAACTCCGGAGTTTTCCCATGGAGCTGATGAGCCCACGCGAGGCGGCGTCTTTTGCCCTTTCGCTTCTCGACCTGACCAACCTGCGTGACGATTGCGATAATGCCGCTATCGAAAACCTGTGCCTGCGCGCGCAAACGCCTTATGGCCATAGCGCTGCCATCTGCATCTGGCCGCGTTTCGTCGCCCATGCCCGTGGTATTCTGGGCGAGGGCCATGCCGTGCGCATCGCCACCGTGGTGAACTTTCCATCCGGCGATCTGCCGGTAACCGAAGTCGTCAAGGAAACCGAACAGGCCGTGGCCGATGGCGCGGATGAGATCGATCTGGTCATTCCGTATCGCGCTTTCATCGCTGGCGATGAAACGGCCGTCACCACCATGGTTTCTGCGGTACGCGCCGCCTCCCCGAATTCTTGCCTGAAGGTCATTATCGAAACCGGTGAGTTGAAGGATCGCGCGCTGATCCGACGCGCTTCGGAACTGGCCATCGAAGCCGGTGCGGATTTCATCAAGACATCGACCGGCAAGGTCGCCGTGAATGCCACGCTTGAGGCGGCCGACATGATGCTGCAGGTCATCCGTGATTCCAAAAAACGTGTCGGTTTCAAGCCGGCTGGCGGTGTCGGCACGGTTGCCGATGCCGATCTTTACCTGCGTTCTGCTGAAACCATCATGGGCGCGAACTGGATCATGCCATCCACTTTCCGCTTCGGCGCCTCCAGCCTGCTGGACGACATTCTGGCGGTCCTGTCCGGCAATAGCACTGCTCGCGCATCCGGTGGTTACTGATCAGCCATGATCCCGCAGGAAGTCATCCGCCGCAAACGGGATGGTGAGGCGCTGTCAGGCGACGAGATCGCCGCGTTCATCCGTGCCATGAGCGAGGAGCGTATCTCCGAAGGTCAGGTGGCTGCCTTCGCCATGGCGGTCTATTTCCGCGGCATGACGCGGGAAGAGACCATTGCGATGACCCTTGCCATGCGTGACAGCGGCGATGTGCTTTCCTGGCATGATATCACCCGCCCGATCGCCGACAAGCACTCGACCGGCGGCGTCGGCGACAATGTTTCGCTGATGCTGGCGCCCATCGTTGCTGCTTGCGGCCTGGCCGTGCCGATGATTTCCGGCCGTGGCCTTGGCCATACGGGCGGCACGCTCGACAAGCTGGAAGCGATCCCCGGCTACAACATCATGCCCGACGAAGCGCTGTTTCGCCGGACGGTGGATCAAGTCGGCTGCGCCATCATCGGCCAGACATCGGATCTGGCACCGGCCGACCGGCGCCTTTATGCCATTCGCGACGTCACCGCCACGGTCGAATCCGTTCCGCTGATCACCGCCTCGATCCTGTCGAAGAAGCTCGCGGCAGGTCTTCAGACGCTGGTGATGGACGTAAAGGTCGGCAACGGCGCCTTCATGAGCAACCTGGCAGATGCCGAAATTCTGGCACGCTCGCTGGTGGATGTTGCCAATGGCGCGGGCGTGAAAACGTTGGCGCTGATCACCGACATGAACCAGCCTCTCGCCGATGCTGCCGGAAACGCGCTGGAAATCGTCAACTGCATCGATTTTCTGGCGGGCGCCAAGGCTGGGTCACGGCTGGAAACGGTCGTGCTGGCCTTTGCGGCGGAAATGCTGGTCCAGGCCGGTGTTACAAAAAGCCTCTCCGAAGGTCTGCAAACTGCGCGATCTGCGCTTGCAAGCGGCAATGCTGCGGAAACCTTTGGCCGCATGGTACATGCGCTGGGCGGCCCGGTGGATTTTGTAGAGCAGCCGCGAAAATATCTCACTGCTGCACCTGTGACGGTCGCCGTGCCTGCTCCGCGTGACGGTTATCTCGCCGCCTGCGAAACGCGCGCCCTCGGTATGGCGGTTGTGGAACTGGGGGGAGGGCGCCGCCGTGCATCCGATGCCATCGATCACCGTGTCGGTCTCGATGGTTTTCTGCCCCTTGGCACCAAGGTCACAAAAGGTGAACCGATCGCGGTCGTGCATGCCGCGACTGAAGATGAGGCCGCGCGTGTTGTCGCCGATGTAACGCGGCTCTTTACCATCACCGATGACGCGCCAGCCATAACACCGCCAGTGCTCACCCGGATCGACTGATCACTGCACCAGCGTCAGGCTGCCATTCTGGACCTGATAGGATCGGAGCTTGGTCAGAAAACTCATGCCGACCAGCGTGCCGCTCAATGCCTTGTCGCGCAATACCATTGCTTCCACGTTTCGCACGCGAACCGTGCCGATCTCGACGCGATCGATCATGATGCGCGCCGCCTCGGTCATGCCGTTGGCGGTGCTTGCCTTGTAGCGAAAATCGAGTCCGTTTGCCGTGAAGCCGAGCTGGCGCGCAGTGCTTTCATTGACAGCGATTGTCGAGGCACCGGTATCGACAAGCCCTTCGATGGATTTGCCGTTCATCTGGAAGTTACCGAGAAAATGACCGCGTCCATCCGCCTTCAGGTTGACGCGACCCTGAGGCAGTGCGGCTTTCTGAACCTTGGGCTGTGTGACCTTTCGCTCGGCTGGCGTGCTCGGAGATTGCTGCGACGGACTGAAAAAACGCGGAACCTGCGTTGCAGCCACAATGGCGACGGAAGCGAAAATGGCGGTGCGCAGCAGCATGTTTATCTCTGGAGCGATTAAATCCAGTCGTCACCATAGCGCGGAAAACAATAAAAAAGCGGCCCCCGAAAAGATCCGGAAGCCGCCAATCTTGGAATGCGGTTAAGAAACGCTGACCGCTTATTTGGTGCCGTACATACGGTCGCCGGCATCGCCGAGACCCGGTACGATATAGCCCTTTTCATTGAGATGGCTGTCGATCGATGCCGTGTAGATCTTCACGTCCGGATGCGCTTCCTGAAAGTTCCTGATGCCTTCAGGTGCGGCCAGTAGGCAGAGGAAGCGGATGTTCGTGGCACCGCGTTCCTTGAGTTTCTGGATCGCGGCAATTGCCGAATTGCCGGTGGCCAGCATCGGATCAACGACGATCATCAGACGTTCGTCCAGACCATCAGGCGCCTTGAAATAATACTCGACCGGCTGCAGCGTGTCGTGGTCGCGATAAAGACCGATATGTGAGACGCGCGCCGAGGGAACGAGTTCGAGCATGCCTTCGAGCAGGCCATTGCCGGCGCGCAGGATCGAAACGAAGACCAGTTTCTTGCCTTCGACGATCGGCGCCTGCATCTCTGTGATCGGCGTCTCGATGGTCTCGAGCGTCAGTTCCAGATCGCGGGTGACCTCGTAACACAGAAGCATGGAAATTTCGCGCAGCAACCGGCGGAAACCGGCCGTTGAAGTGTCCTTCTTGCGCATGATGGTGAGCTTGTGCTGGACGAGCGGATGGTCAATGACGGAGACGCCGTTCATGGGAATGCCTTCCGGGGATGTTGGTGTTTGCCCCTTTTGTCATGGACGGCGCGTGAATCCAAGCGTTCAGGCGTCTTTCACAGCTGCTTTCGCACCGCTTTGCACATATGCGTCGAAACGATCCAGCAGCACCTTGCGCGTATCGTCATCAATGAACGCGGCTTCCAGCGCAGTGCGCGTCATCACGTCGATATCCTCGCGTTCAAAACCCATTTCATCGGCGGCAATCCGGTATTCCCTGGCCAGCGACGTTGCGAAGAATGGCGGGTCGTCGGAGTTGAGGCACACTCGTACGCCGGCTTCTTTCAGGCGACGCAGAGGATGCGCCTGGAAATCGGGATAGATGTTAAGGGCGATATTCGATCCGGGGCAGACTTCCAGCACGATACCGGTTTCCGCCAATCGTTCCACCAGTGCCGCATCCTCGATGGCGCGAACCCCATGGCCGATCCGCGACGGCTTGATGATATCGAGCGCATCGGTAACGCTGAAGGCGCCGCAGACCTCGCCGGCATGGATGGTCAACCCAAATCCGGCATCACGGGCGATATCGAAGGCGCGGGCATAATCCGCGACCCGGCCCATTCGTTCCTCGCCTGCCATGTTGAAGCCGGTCACCAACGGGTTCTTGGCGCGCGCCGCATATTCGGCAGCGCCGATCACCCGGTCGACACCAAAATGGCGCTCACCGGTGACGATGATGCGCGCTTCAATACCCGTCTTTTCCTTCGCGGCAAAAATACCGTCGCAGATGCCGGCGAGATAGGCGTCGGCACCAAGACCGATGCGATCGCCGTGATCCGGTGAAACGATCAGCTCGCTATAGATGGTGTTGTGAGCGGCGAGTTCCGTCAGGTAGGTTTCCGTCAAAAGCGCGTAGTCGGCTTTGGTGCGGAAAAGCGAGGCAACGGCATCATAGCAGACGATGAACTCGGAAAAATCCGACCAGACATAGGATCCATCGCGCAGGATCTTGCTGACGTCGATCCCGTATTTCTGCGCCTGCCGCAGCGCCAGTTCAGGCGGCGTCGCACCTTCGATGTGGCAATGGATTTCGGCTTTCAGCATGCGTGCAGTGTCAATTGGCATTACAAGAAGCTCCGTCCGTGTTTTCCGGCTGCAATGCCCAGATGGGCAGCAATCGTTTCGCCGATATCGGCATAGGTGCTGCGGATACCGATATCGCGGGCACGGATGCCGGGGCCGAGCGCCATGACCGGCACCCGCTCGCGGGTGTGGTCTGTGCCGCGCCATGTCGGGTCGCAGCCGTGGTCGGCAGTCATGATCAGAAGATCACCCGGCTTCATTTTGGCGTGGACTTCCGGCAGGCGACGGTCGAACTCCTCCAAAGCCGCTGCATAACCGGCAACGTCACGGCGGTGCCCGTAAAGCATGTCGAAATCGACGAAATTGGTGAAGACGAGATCGCCGTCTTTCGCCTGATCGATCGCTTCCAGCGTCCTGTCCATCAGCGCCGTATTGCCATTGGCCTTGATCACCTGGCTCACGCCGCGATGCGCAAAGATGTCGCCGATCTTGCCAACGGCCAGAACCTTTCGTTCAGCGGCGATCAGGCGATCGAGCAATGTATCCTCCGGTGGCGGCACTGAAAAATCACGGCGATTGCCGGTACGCTCGAATGTCGATGGTGTTTCGCCAACGAATGGCCTTGCGATGACGCGGCCGATATTGAGCGGATCGACCAGCTTGCGCACGATCCTGCTCAGGTCCAGCAGCCGTTCCAGTCCAAAGTATTTTTCGTGCGCGGCGATCTGAAACACGGAATCGGTAGAGGTGTAGAAGATCGGTTTTCCAGAGCGGATATGCTCTTCGCCATGCTTCTGGATGATGTCGGTACCCGATGCATGGCAGTTGCCGAGAATGCCCGACAGCTTTGCCTCTTCGCAGAGCGCCTCGATCAGGTCTTCCGGAAAGGCATCGCCTTCGCCCGGAAAATAACCCCAGTCGAATTTGACAGGTGTGCCGGCAATTTCCCAGTGGCCAGATGGTGTGTCCTTGCCGCGTGACACTTCGTTGGCGGCACCATGCAGGCCAAAAACACGTTCGGGCACCGCCATGCCGGCCGGAAATTCGCCACTGGCTGCTTTGGCGATATGCAGCAGCCCGAGTGACGACATGTTGGGAAGTTTCAGCGGGCCTTCTCTCAGGCCGGCCCGATCGCCGGCTCCGGTCGCACAAAACTGCGCTATATGGCCGAGCGTATTGGAACCGTCGTCATTGTATTTTGCGGCATCCCTTGCGCCGCCAACGCCAAAGGAATCCAGAACGAAAAGGAAAGCACGCGCCAATCGATCCTCCGGCAGTTGTAGCGCCGGGTGCCTTCTTCGGCTGCCCGGTATGATCGTCGCTACATACAGCCTGACATGCAGGTTGGCAAAGGCGTGGGTGCGTGCCTTTAGCTTCAGTCCAGAATCAGCAATCGCTGCAGGTGATCTTGTCGCCTGTTCTCTGCTGGTAGAAAATCTCGCGGTTCATCGAGATTGCCCGGTTTTCTGGCGAGAAGGAGGTCGGCAGGAAAAGCATCAGCGGGTATGATGCCACCAACTCGGTTCGCACCAGAAAAGTTTCGGCAATCCGCATTTCCTTCGGCACGGTAACAGCAGAGCCGACTGCATAAGGTGCAGTTCCTGTCCGCTGCCACGACCATAAAGTCTTGGCATTGCCACTGGTGTCGATCTGCACGCCGGTGATCCTGATGTTCAGCGGATTTTTTGCGGTCGTGCTCAGACCATCGACGTCGTAGGGCGCGAAAATGCTTTTTGCGGCATTGGTCATCGTGGCGAGAAACGCCTTGTTGACGCTAGACTGCTGCGCCACCAGATCGCCCACCGTGCCAGTCGCTCTTGTCGCGCGCTTGGCGAAGCTGAAGCCGATCGTCAGTTCGAAGCAGCTGAAATAGGCGGCGAGCAAAATTGGTGCGAGAATGGCAAATTCGACACCACCGACCCCACGTCGGTCATTAAGATAGGCCCGAAAGCCAAGAAAAATGCCGCGCGAGTGATCTTCCGGCCTCTTTGAAGCAGAAAGCTTGGCGTCGTCACGTTCAACTGCTTCCGGCAAGGCGTCGCTCACGGGTAATCCTCGTTCTGGAATGTTGCAGTGGCGACAATCAGAAAGTCGCCGGTGCCGTCGGAAGATCGCACACTTGTCAGCATCGGGCGGACCAGATCGGTCAGAACAGGCCAGCGATAATAGGCACGCAGCATGTTGATGCTCTTGGCGCCACCAGGCGAATATCCAAAATCGGTAGTCTTCAGGTCTGCATATTGCGCAGAGGACTGCCGCGGTACCGCCGTAGGAATATCGGCAAAACTGCTGAATGATCGAAGATCAAGATAAAGCCGCTTCGGGGTAGCAATCTCTTCCGCTGAGCAGGACACCATGATCGAAATCTCGTCGCAAAATGCAGTTCGAAACGTTGTTTTGAAAACGGGATCGTTGGCGGTAGCGGATTTGATTTCGCCAGTCCTGACCTTTCTCGCCATCACCTCCACGCCATTTGAGATAACCTGCTCACCGATGAAGGCGATAAAGGTTTCCAGAATGGCGAAGACTATAAGGAAATAGGGGATGGCCAGAATTGCGAATTCGATCGCGGCGGCACCGTCTTGCGACCGTGCAAAACGACGCAACACCGGTCTTCTCGATTGGGCCTTGTCAGGACCTGGTTTTTCAGCGTTACGATCTGTGCACATGTCCATACGCAAAACATCATTCGGATGCGCGTGATGGTAAGGTTCTTGTGTTGAGATTTGGTTGCGGGTTTATGCACAGTTTAAACAATGTGTGCCGGCCTGAATCGCCACTGCAATTGACGCATTAGAGGACCGCGCGACCCGCAAAAATTGATAGCGCCAAAATGAGACATTCTAAAACCCGAATGTCCTATCTATCTTCTTTTGATCAGGGCTGGGCGCTATCCGCCTTGAGGTCTGCATGTTGTTCGCAATTGGGCGTGCACGAAAGAATAGAACGCTCTGTCTGGCGGAACACACGAACCGTGTTTCCCTCATCGATGGATACAAGAATACGTTCGTCGGCGATTGCATTGCCTTCCTTGTCGAGCAGGACAAGATTGGTGGTGCCGTAGCTGTGACCTGTCAGCACGATTGTCATTGGATCGGCGACGGTGGCGTCGGCTACTTTTGAATTTCCGACAATCACTTTAGCCACCGGCCTGTCGAGTTTCAGCACGCGGGCATGATTCATATGGACGCGCAAAAGGTCGCCTTCGTCGTCGGCGTGAACAATGGCTGTCGAAGACAGGGACAAGGCAATGGATAAAATAAGGGTAGTGATGTGCGACATGTTCCAAACCGCCTTTACGCGTGCGAGTTGGCGCAAGCATGATCCGGAATGGTGAATGGCCGGTTAATCCAGTGCCATATGAGGAACTATAGTATCACCGGATGCTTTATACAGGTGATTTTGACCCTGCTGCACTTACATGCAGTATTTCTGAAATAAAGGCTTTGATCGAAGACGCTGATTTTGAACAAATATAGAATGTCATAAATCGTGTGGTTGTTTCTGCTTTTTATTTGCCTGTTGTTTACCAAGCCGTTGGCATTCAATAATTAATTCTCTGGTAACCGATTTCGTTAAGCGGATTGAAATCGGCATTCGCTAGGTTCTGCTCATCCGAACAGCGGACAACAGTTGTCGGTAGTGCTGAAGAACAACGTAGAATTTAGGAGAGAAGAATGTCGAAGATTTTTGCTCGTTTCATGAAGGACGAATCTGGTGCGACCGCCATCGAGTATGGCCTGATCGCAGCCCTGATTTCCGTCGCCCTGATCGCCGGCGCAACCACCCTCGGTGGCGTTCTGAACAACACGTTTGTCAACATCTCGACCAAGATGAACACAGCGTCCGGCACCTACAAGTAAGCCGTCGGCTTACACCTTTCAGGTGACATTGCCGCGGAGCCGCCTTATCGGGGCGGCTCCGTGCGTTTTAAGGATGCTGTTTGAATACCGGCATTCCGAGCTGATTTAGGAGGTTGCATGGCAGGCATAGCTGTTTCGTACCTGGTCCTCTGTATTCTGCCCGCCGGCTTGGCTCTTGCCGCGATCAGCGATCTTACGAGAATGACTATACCCAATGCTATTCCAGCGGTGATTCTGCTGTCATTTTTTATTTTTGCGCCGCTTGTCGGCCTCGAGTTGTCGGATATCGGCATGGGGATTGTCGCCGGTATTGTGGTGTTTGTAGTCTGCTTCTCGCTTTTTGCCGCCAATGTTATGGGCGGCGGCGATGCCAAATTGCTCACCGCCGTGGCATGTTGGTATGGCTTCAATCAACAGCTTTTGGTTTTTCTTGTTGCAACCGCTTTCCTTGGCGGCATCCTTACGATTGCCATCTTGATGATTCGCGCGCATTCGAACACCGTTCTGGCCATGGGGGTCGCGCTTCCACAGTCCTTGACGACGGCCAGCAAGATTCCTTACGGTATTGCGATCGCGGTAGCTGGTTTCATGACCTGCGAGTATGCACCTATCGTTGCAATGGCGATGCGCGCAGCCGGTTAACTTCAGTTTTACTTCGGAAACCGGACGTTAACCGAAATTGTAAGTCCCTTATTAACCATAATTATACCATTGGCGGCCATTCTCCCGAAAGACTTAAGTAGTCCTTCAGGAAGCCGCCATGAAACCCGCCCGTATAATCATCCTCACAGTTGCCGTTGTCGCGGCCGGATTGGCCGGCCTGCTGGCTATGCAAATGGGCGGTAGCACCGTTCAGGAAATCGTCCGCCAGGCGCCGACTGTCAACGTGCTCGTTTCGGCCGCCAATCTTCCGGTGGGCAGCAGGCTCAATGATGAAGCGCTGCGGTGGGTTGGATGGCCGGAGAGCGGTATCGTCCAGGGGCTGATTACGGATCGCGAACGTCCTCAAGCCATCAGTGAGCTGAACGGCGCCGTCGTTCGCCTGCCTTTGTTCGAAGGCGAACCGGTTCGCCCGGAAAAGGTGGCTGACTCCTCAAGCCGCATCATGTCCTCGCTCCTTCCCGCCGGCAAGCGTGCAGTCGCAACAGAAATCTCGGTCGCGACTGGCGCTGGTGGTTTCGTGCTTCCAAATGACCGGGTCGACGTGATCATGGTGCGCAAGGGGGACGACGGCACTTTCCGCACCGAGGACATCCTCAGCAATATCCGCGTTCTGGCCATCGACCAGCAGATTCAGGAAAATGAAGATGGTTCCAAGGCTGTGATCGGCACGACCGCGACGCTGGAACTCACGCCTGATCAAACCAAGGTCATTATCGTTGCCCAGCAGATGGCCAGCCGGCTGTCCCTTGTTCTGCGCTCTGTTGCCGATGCCCAGGAGCCGGACACGACTGTTCCGGATTATCTTCTCGCCGGTGGCGACAAGAGCCAGGTTCAGATCATCAAATCCGGACAGATCGTGACAGGTGCGCAGGCGGTACAACAATGAACAGGAACGCTCAGGTGGTTAGCTTCAAGAACAAACTCCGCACATCGGCTGCTGCGGGCCTGTCATTCTGCATCGCTTTTTCAGGTTTTCCGATCGGCGACGGCTTTCTGGACTTGGGCCCCGTTGCGGTTCAGGCCGCACAGGAAAGCATTGTTCGCATCAGCGAGGCCGGTACAGGCGTCCGCCGCCGTCTAAAGATTGGTCTCAACAAGGCCATCGTCGTGGATCTGCCGAGTGATGCCCATGACATCCTGGTTGCCGATCCGTCGATCGCCGACGCGGTTACCCGTACGTCGCGCCGCATCTATCTTTTTGGCAAAACCGTCGGCCAGACCAACATTTTCATCTTCGGCCCGAAAGGGGAGGAGGTCGTAAGCCTTGATCTGGAGATCGAACGCGATATCGCCGGTCTCGAACAGAACCTGCGCCGGTTCCTGCCGGATTCCAACATCAAGGTCGAGATCATCTCGGACAACATCGTCCTGAGCGGCAACGTTCGCACACCACAGGATTCGGCCAAGGCGGAACAGCTGGCCAAGATCTTCCTCAAGGGCGGCGAGGCCACGAGTCGCAAAGACGTGTCGGGCGATGAGGGCCGGCAGACGTCGCAGATTCAGAACATGATCGCTGTCGAAGGCGAAGATCAGGTGATGTTGAAGATCACCGTTGCCGAAATCCGACGTGAAGTAGTGAAGCAGCTCGGTTTTGACAATGCCTTCGCGCGTAGTGCTTCTGCATCCGGTTCAAACTTAAATGTTCTTCAAGCAATAACTGACGTAGGAGGGATTGAGGCGACCGCCGGCGGCAATATCGGCAAGTTCAGTATAGGGATGGTTCTGAGTGCGCTGGAGCAAGCAAACGCTATCAGAACCTTGGCAGAGCCAACACTTACGGCGATTTCGGGGCAGTCTGCTACGTTTAATTCCGGAGGTGAAATTCTTTATAGCACCGTAGGCCCCGATGGTGTCACGACGGTAACGCCTTACAAATACGGCATTGGACTTGCCTTCACGCCGACCGTCTTGTCATCCGGCCGTATCAGTTTGCGTATTCAGACCAGTGTTTCCGAGCCGCTGGAAGGCACGACAGGCGGAGCGGAATATCGCAAGCGCGACGCCGAAACGGTTGTTGAATTGCCATCGGGTGGATCCATGACGCTTGCCGGCCTGATCCGAGATGATTCCCAGCAAACTATGAGCGGTACGCCGGGTGCGTCCAAGATCCCGCTGCTGGGCGCCGCTTTTCGCAAAAAGACGTCGGACCGCAGAGAAACCGAACTGGTCATCATCGCGACGCCCTATCTGGTTCGTCCGGTTGCCCGCAACGATCTTTCCCGTCCGGATGACAACTTCAATCCGGCAAGCGATGCGGCAAGCGTTTTCCTCGGCCACGTGAACAAGATTTACGGCCGGCGTGAGAGTGCCGCGCCGAGTGAGCCGTATCACGGCAATGTCGGGTTTATCTACAAATGACGGCGAACCTCTTCACATCCATCATCCCGGCAGGCAGCCGACAAGAAAGATGCCGATCCATGACCAAGGCCAGAACACTCGCCCCCACAGCTTTCGCAGGCCGTCTTCCTGTCGTTGCCGCCGTGATCGGCCTGGCGGCGCTCGTCTCCGGCTGCGCCGACCGTGTTGTCACGGGGTCGATCCCGGATGATTACCGCACGCGGCATCCGATTGTTGTCGCCGAAGGTCAGAAGTCCATCGACATTCCCGTTGCCATGGGCGACCAGGGGCTGACGCGCGGACAAAGCGAAGTCATCGCCGGTTTCATTGATGAGTATCGGCGAGCCTCCACCGGCATCATCCAGATTCAGACGCCCAGAGGCTCGATCAATGACGGTGCGGCCGCATCGGCAGTCGGCGACGTCCGACGCCTGATGGTGCGCTTGGGTGTGCCGAAAAACAAGATATTGCATGTGACGTTTGCGGCAGGTCCTGGGGAACCTGCACCACTTCGGCTGACGTTTAACGCGGTCACGGCACAGACCAGTCCCTGCGGGGAGTGGCCAGCGGACATGACGCTGAACACGACCCAGAACGACAATTACTATAATTTTGGTTGCGCCAGCCAGCGCAACCTCGCCGCTCAGATCGCCAATCCGCATGATCTTCTCGGTCCGCGTCGCATGACGCCGCCGGACGCAGAACAGCGGGGCAAGGTCATGGAAAATTACCGCGGCGCTTACACGAAGCTTAGGGACATGGACAACTGATGAGGACGAGCGTCACGAGGGAGACCAAATCATGATCGGGTCCGTGGAATATCGCGTCAATCCTTCTTCCTCGCAGGCGGAAGACGACATCACGCGCGAATCTGAGCTGGAAAACATGCGGCCGCTGCCGCGCATTTCCGTACATGTCTTTTGTGAAAGCGATGGCCTGCACCGTGTCATGGAGCGCCTTGCCAATGACCGTCGCATGGCGAAGGTCAACCTGCGCATCACCAGTGGCAGCGTTGATGCAGCCGCGCAGATGTTTTCCTCCACCTCGACGCCCAACCTGATCATTCTGGAAACCCAGGCCGAGCCGCGCAACCTGCTGGCGGAACTGGCTCCGCTGGCTCAGGTCTGCGATCCGTCGACCCGTGTCATCCTGATCGGACGTTATAATGACATCGGCCTTTACCGGGATCTGATCCGCAACGGCATTTCCGAATACATGGTCGCGCCGGTCTCCATGGCGGATCTGCTCAGTGCCGTTTCGACGATCTTCGTCGATCCCGACGCTGAACCGCTGGGCAAATCGGTTGCCTTCATCGGTGCCAAGGGTGGGTCCGGCTCTTCGACCATTGCCCATAACTGCGCTTTCGGCATTTCGTCGCTTTTTTCGACCGAAACGATCCTCGCTGACCTCGATCTCGCTTATGGCACAGCCAATATCGACTTCGATCAGGACCCGGCCCAGGGTATTGCCGAGGCCGTGTTCGCGCCTGAGCGGCTGGACGAAGTGTTTCTCGATCGCCTGTTGACGAAATGCTCGCAGCACCTGTCGCTGCTGTCTGCCCCGTCTTTGCTTGATCGCGCCTATGATTTTGATGGCGGCGCCTTCCGCCCGATCATGGAAGTTCTGCAGCGCACGGCTCCCGTGGCCGTTCTCGACGTGCCGCATGCATGGTCTGAATGGACACGCTCGGTGCTTGCCGAAGTCGATGAGGTCGTCATCACGGCCGTGCCGGATCTCGCCAATCTGCGCAACACCAAGAACTTGCTGGATGCGCTGAAAAAGTTGCGGCCCAACGACCGTCCTCCGCATCTCGTCCTCAATCAGGTGGGCATGGTCAAGCGTCCGGAAATCGCGCCGGCGGATTTCGTGGAGCCGCTGGAAATGCAGCCGATCGCCATCATCCCGTTCGATGCCCAGCTGTTCGGCAATGCCGCCAATAGTGGTCGCATGATCGCGGAGGTCGATCCGAAATCGGCGGCAGCGGAAACCTTTTCGCAGATCTCGCACATCGTCACCGGACGGGCGGCAGTAAA
This sequence comes from Neorhizobium sp. JUb45, assembly GCF_004343585.1. Lineage (GTDB taxonomy): Bacteria > Pseudomonadota > Alphaproteobacteria > Rhizobiales > Rhizobiaceae > Neorhizobium. The sequence goes on from NZ_SLYW01000004.1 coordinate 164,992, forward strand.
ACGCGCCAAGAAGGCCGGCCTCGGCAATGTGCTTGGCCGCTTCCGTCGCGGTTGATCTGTAACACGTCGTAAAGACTGGATCGTAGAATGTTTGGAAAACGCGGAAACGAAGGATTTGGCAAGGCGGGCATCAGCCCGCCTCCGGTTGCGCCGCCGCCAGTGCCGGAGCCGGCAGCCGTGCGCCCCAGCGTTCCCGAAGTTCTGGCCGAAGCCCCGTCTCCGACGATGACACGTCAGGCGAATACACCGCCACCGGCGGCTGCCCGCAAGCGGCCTACCCGGACAGAGGGCTATTACGACACCAAGAGCCAGGTCTTTTCCGCTCTTATCGATACGATCGACCTGTCGCAGCTGGCCAAGCTCGATGGTGAAAGCGCGCGCGAAGAAATCCGCGACATCGTCAACGACATCATCACCATCAAGAATTTCGCGATGTCGATCTCCGAGCAGGAAGAACTGCTCGAGGATATCTGCAACGACGTTCTCGGTTACGGCCCGCTCGAACCGCTTCTGGCACGAGACGACATTGCCGACATTATGGTCAACGGTTCCGGCCAGACTTTTATCGAAGTCGGCGGCAAGACGATCGAATCCGAGATCCGTTTCCGCGACAACCAGCAGCTTCTATCGATCTGCCAGCGTATCGTCAGCCAGGTCGGCCGTCGTGTCGATGAAAGTTCGCCAATCTGCGACGCCCGTCTGCCGGATGGTTCGCGTGTCAACGTCATCGCTCCGCCGCTCGCAATCGACGGTCCTGCGCTCACCATCCGTAAGTTCAAGAAGGACAAGCTCAAGCTCGATCAGCTGGTGAAATTCGGTTCGATCAGCCCGGAAGGCGCCACCGTCCTGCAGATCATCGGACGCGTCCGCTGCAATGTCGTCATTTCCGGCGGTACCGGCTCGGGCAAGACCACGCTTCTGAACTGCCTGACCGGCTTTATCGATACCGACGAACGCGTCATCACCTGCGAGGATACGGCTGAACTTCAGCTGCAGCAGCCGCATGTGGTGCGCCTCGAAACGCGCCCGCCAAATATCGAAGGCGAAGGCGAGGTCACGATGCGTGACCTCGTCAAGAACTGCCTGCGTATGCGCCCCGAACGCATCATCGTCGGTGAAGTGCGCGGACCGGAGGTTTTTGACCTTCTGCAGGCGATGAACACTGGTCACGATGGTTCGATGGGCACGATCCACGCCAACACCCCGCGCGAATGCCTCAGCCGTATGGAATCGATGATCGCCATGGGTGGTTTCACTCTGCCGGCCAAGACCGTGCGCGAAATCATTGCCGGCTCCATCGACGTGATTGTTCAGGCAGCGCGTCTGCGCGACGGTTCGCGCCGCATCACCCACATCACCGAAGTCATCGGCATGGAAGGTGATGTCATCATCACCCAGGATCTGATGCGCTACGAGATCGAAGGCGAAGATGCCAATGGTCGACTGGTCGGCCGGCATAAGTCGACCGGTATCGTCAAACCGCATTTCTGGGATCGTGCCCGCTATTTCAACGAGGATCGTCGTCTGGCAGCAGCGCTGGACGAGATGGAAAAGAAGTCGGCTTGATATGTTCGGTCTGGACCCCATTACGCTTGGTGTAATTCTTCTTGCTTCCATATCGGCAGGCGCCGTGGCTTACGGCGTTCTTTTCGGCCGTCTCGAAACAGAGAAAAAAACGGAAAGCCGTTTCAATCGCGTCAAGTCGGCTGAAACGGATATGGGCCGTGCCAAAGCCGCGCGCGATCGCGTGCAGGAAATGTCCAAGCGCCGCAAATCGGTGCAGGATTCGCTGAAAGAGCTGGAAAAGAAGCAACAGGAAGACTCCCGCCAGAAGGCCGACAAGAGCGTCAAGGGCAGGCTGGCGCAGTCGGGCGTGTCGCTCAGCCTTGGCGCGTTCTACATGATCAGCGTCGGCCTGGGGCTGTTCCTGACGCTGGCTCTCTTCGTTTTCGGCCTGCCTATCTATGCCGCACTCGGTGGTGGTTTCGTCGCCGGCGTCGGCCTGCCGCGCTGGGTGATAGGCTTCATTGTCAAACGCCGCCAGAACAAGTTCCTCGAAGAATTTCCCAATGCGCTCGATGTCATGGTTCGCTCCATCAAGTCGGGTCTACCACTCAATGATGCGATGCGACTGATCGCCAGCGATGGCCAGGAGCCAGTGAAGGGTGAGTTTCGCCGTGTCATCGAATCGCAGCAGGTGGGCTTGAGCATTCCCGAGGCCTGTACCCGCATGACGCAGACCATGCCGCTGTCCGAAGTCAACTTCTTCGCCATCGTTATCGCGCTGCAGAGCCAGGCCGGCGGCAATCTTTCCGAAGCCATCGGCAATCTGTCCAAAGTGCTGCGCGAACGTCGCAAGATGAAGGCCAAGGTCAGTGCCCTGTCGATGGAAGCAAAGGCATCCGCCGTCATCATCGGCGCATTGCCTTTTATCGTTGCAACGCTCGTTTCTCTTACATCACCGGCTTACATGGCGATCCTGTTCACCGATCCACGTGGCCATCTGATCATGCTCGGTTCCGGCATCTGGATGTCGATCGGCATTTTCGTCATGCGCAACATGATCAACTTCGACATATAGGGACGCGGTAATGGAACTTGCTAAAACCCTGACCGACCCGATGACCCTGATCGCGTTGCTGGTCGCCGTGGCGGTGTTTGCAACCTTCTATTCTCTCGCCGCACCCTATCTGGAGGGCGACAATCTCAACAAGCGCATGAAGGCGGTGTCGACGGAGCGGGAAATGATCCGCGCCCGGGAGCGCTCGCGCATGGCAAACGAGCAGTCGCGCGGCAGTCTGAGGTCGCAAAGCAATCAGCCGGTGCAGCAGATCGTTGAGCGTTTCAACCTTCGCAAGGCGCTGGTGGACGAAAATACCGTCAATCGTCTGCGCGCTGCAGGTCTGCGCACGCAAAACGCTCTGAACATGTTTTTGCTGGCGCGCTTCCTGCTGCCATTCGTATTTCTGGCACTTGCTGTGGTCTACATTTTCGTGCTCGGCAATATGGCGGATTACATCTTTCAGGCCAGGCTGGTAACAGCTCTGTTCGTCGGCGCCATCGGTTTCTACGTTCCCAACATCTACATCAAGAACAGGATCGGCAAGCGGCAGCACTCGATCAAGCGCGCCTGGCCCGATGCGCTCGACCTGATGCTGATCTGCGTGGAGTCCGGTATCTCCATCGAAGCGGCGATGCGTCGTGTTTCCGAGGAAATGGCAACCCAGTCGCCGGAACTGGCAGAGGAAATGGTTCTGACCACCGCGGAACTCTCCTTTCTGCCGGATCGTCGCGTGGCACTCGAAAACCTCGGCATCCGCACCCAGCTCGATATCGTCAAGGCCGTCACCACGGCGCTGATCCAAGCAGAACGTTACGGCACGCCGTTGTCGCAGGCATTGCGTGTTCTGGCGCAGGAAGGTCGTGATGAGCGCATGAACGCTGCCGAAAAGAAGGCAGCGGCTCTGCCGCCGAAACTGACCGTACCGATGATCCTGTTCTTCCTGCCCGTACTGATCGCCGTCATTCTCGGCCCGGCCATGATGCAGGTCTCCGACCGCTTCTGACGGTTGTGGCGAAAGCCTCGATCAAAGCGCTTAGAACGAAAAACGCCGGCCCGTGTGATGACGGAGCCGGCGTTTTTTGTCTTCAAGCAGAAAGGGAAGAGGGGAGGGGATCAGTTCGTCCGCAGCTTCGGCTTGCCATCCTTGTCGGCAAGCTTCGCCCAGGAATTTTGCTGCGAAAGCATGGAGCGCAGATAGGCGACATTGGCGTCCGCCTGGCTTTGCGAAAGCTCCTTGCGGGCAATGTCTTCGGCCTCGGAAAAACGGCCCTGAAGGCCAACCACCAGTGACAGGTTTTGCCGCACGCGGCTATCGGCAGTCGGCTGGCCGGAAGCGTCGCGCAGATAGCTTTCCGCCTTTTTCAGATCGCCGGACAGCACATAGGACATGCCGATATTGGAAACCACGCTCGGTTCGTTCGGCTGTGTGGCAAGTGCCTGCTGATATTTTGCCCGTGCTTCTTCCGAGCGGCCCAGCTGATCCAGTACCGCACCTTCGGCGGAGTAAAGACGCCAGTCGGGGCGGTCGGGCGTCTGGGCGCGGGCAAGCGTGCTGAGCGCCTGTTCCAGCTGGCCGGCGGCTGCCTGCGCCTTGCCGTAGGCGGCGAGTACGTCGCGGTCGGATGGGTGCGCGATGACAACCTGCTGCATCACCGCCAGAGACTGGGTGTTCTTGCCGGTCATGCGCAGGATATTGGCGTAGTTCAGGCCGGTATTGCGGTCCTTCGGGGTCTTTTCATACGCCGCGCCGATACGCTGTTCGGCGCTCGCCAGCTGCGTTGCATTCATGCCGTCGAAGGATTCGGAGCGCGCCGTGCTCTGGCTGGAGATCGAACCCGTTGTCAGACGATCCGCGTTGCGACCGGTGCTGTTGCAGCCGGCAACGGACAGCATGACGAGAACCAGCGCGGCCGTGTGGGCAAGGCGGCGCTTGTGGTCGGAAACGAAAAGGCAAGCAGGCATGGCGATGATCTCTCGACGAACCGGCGCCCCTGCGACTGAAAGGGTTACAAACATGGGTGGCGCAATCTTGCCTCAAGCAATAATCTGTTAACCCTAACAGACCGTTAAACTTCATTCGAAGGCTGCCATGTCCCCCTATCAATTTGTCGATCGCCCCTCTCCCTTCACCGCAAAATCCGCCACGTCCCGCCCCGTTTATGCGGTCACACCGGCTGATTTGGACACCGGCGTGCTACCGGCAGACGTGAGCGGGTGGGCAAAGGCGGCGGGGTTCAAGGCCGAATCAGGCGCATTGCTTCTGGTGCCCGGCGCATCGGGCGAATTGGCCTCGGCGCTGTTCGGCCTTGGCAGCGAGCCTGCCGATGCACCGTTTGCCGCCGGCAAGCTTGGCCGCTCGTTGCCGGCGGGGCAGTGGCACATCGAATCGACCGCTCTTACGGCAGAAAAGCTCGCCCTTGGCTTCGGCCTTGGAACTTACGCGTTCACGCGCTATCTGAAGGACAAGCCGCAGGAGGCAAAGCTTGTAGTTTCGGAGGATGCCGATGCGGCGGATCTCGACCGCCAGCTTGCCGCAGTCTTCCTTGCTCGCGACCTTATCAACACGCCGACCAACGACATGGGGCCGGAAAATCTGGAAGCGGCCTTCCGCGCGCTCGCAAAACATTATGGTGCCGAAGTCTCGTCCATTATCGGTGAAGATTTGCTCACCCAAAACTTTCCGCTGATCCACACCGTCGGTCGCGCCAGCGCGCAGGCGCCGCGTCTGCTGGACATGCGCTGGGGCCGCAAGGGTGCCAAAACCATCACGCTGGTCGGCAAGGGCGTCTGCTTCGATACGGGTGGCCTCGATATCAAGCCGGCCGCTTCCATGCTGCTGATGAAGAAGGATATGGGCGGTGCGGCCAATGTTCTGGCGCTGGCGCTGATGATCATGGATGCCGGCCTCGACGTCGATCTGCGCGTGCTGGTGCCGGCGGTCGAAAATTCGATCTCCGCCAACGCTTTCCGCCCGAGCGATATCTATCGCAGCCGCAAGGGTATCACCGTGCAGATCGACAATACCGATGCCGAAGGGCGTCTGGTTCTGGCCGATGCGCTGGCCTATGCCGATGAGGATGCTCCCGACCTGATGATCGACATGGCGACGCTGACGGGGGCGGCCCGTGTGGCGCTCGGCCCTGATCTGCCGCCGTTCTTCACCGATGATGAAGCGTTGGCTTCTGCACTCTATGCTGCAAGCGATAAGGCCGATGACCCGATGTGGCGCCTGCCGCTCTTCAAGGGCTACGAGAAGGATATCCGCTCGCGCGCCGCCGAAATCACCAATGCGCCGGGTGGCGGCATGGCGGGTGCCATCACCGCCGCGCTCTTCCTCAAGCATTTTGTCTCCAATGCCAAAAGCTGGGTGCATTTCGATATCTACGGCTGGTGCCCGGCTGAGCGTCCGCATGCGCCGATTGGCGGTGAGGCACAGGCCATTCGCGCCTTGTACACGCACATTCGTGAAATCGCCGCAAAGGCCTGATCGAGGAGGATTGGCGATAAACCATATGAACGGGCGCGCTCTTGCGCCCGTTTTCATTTGCGCGGAAAATGGTGTCCTTAAGTTGGAGTAGGCATGCCTGTAGAAATGACGGCCAGTGAGGCGCTGGGCCTGTGGCAGAAGGTGACGCTCGAACAGGTGCGCCGCGACGAGCCGGACCTGACGCTGCGTCAACTGTCGATCCTGCTGCATGTCTACATGGTGCCGCCACCGCATACCGTGCGCGGACTTGCGGCAACGCTCAGCGTTACCAAGCCGGTCATCACCCGCGCGCTCGATACGATGGGGGCGATGGCATTGATCGACCGGGTCCGCGACGAGCGCGATCGCCGCAATGTCGTCATCAAGCGCACGCTGGCCGGTGCACTCTATCTTGAAAAATTCGGCGATCTCGTCATCGACGAGGGCCGCAAGCTCACTCCCTGATTTGACCCCTGAGGCAGCATGACCAACACCCTCGATCGTCGTCTCCACGCATTCCGTCCCGACCTCGCCGATGAAGCCCTGCGGGGCCAAGTGGAGGCGCAACGTTTCACGGCTGGCGAACCCGCGCAGGTTACCGTGCCGGTAGCGGCGTTACGTCCCGCGCCCGATCTTGCCCGCGGCATTGATACAGAGCTTCTGATCGGTGAAACGGTGCGGGTTTTCGATCGTGCCGATGGTTGGGCCTGGGTTCAGGCGGACGAGGATGGTTATGTCGGATATCTTCCCGAAGCCCACATCGGCCCGGTTGATGAGGCGACCCATCTTGTCGTCGTGCCGCGCAGTTTCATCTATCCCGAGCCGGAACTGCGCAAGCCGCATGTCGGCGTGCTGTCCATGGGCAGCCGTATCAAGATCGTCGGCGAGGCGGAAACCCGCGGCAACCACTATCACGTCGTGGACAATGGTACGGCGGTCATGTCCGGCCATGTCCGCCCGGTCTCGGAGGTTCTGGAGGATTACGTGTCCGTTGCCACGCGTTTCATCGAGACACCTTATCTCTGGGGCGGCCGTTCCGGCATAGGTATCGACTGCTCCGGCCTCACCCAGCTTGCTCTTATGATGATCGGCCAAAAGTTTCCGCGTGATACCGATATGCAGGCCAAGGTGGGAACCGAGATTACGCGCGAGGAACTGCGTCGCGGCGATCTGGTTTTCTGGAAAGGCCATGTTGGTATCATGGAGGATGTGGAAACGCTTCTGCATGCCAATGGCCACACGATGACGGTGGCGCGCGAAAATCTCGAGGCGGCGGTCAAGCGGATCGGCTGGCTTTATGAACAGCCCACCGGTTATCGGCGGATCCTCTGATCGTTCGCGCTCGAGGCGCAGAGATCACGCGAACGTGGCGGCCGTGCTATGGCATCGGCCGCAATGCATCCTTATCTGTAGGGGCGGATACGGAGACTGATATGTTCAAAGGTGCCTGGATATTGCCGCTTGTGATGGTGCTGGTTCTTTTGCCGGCGCTTGCCCTCGCGCAGGATCGCGCTCCCACGTTCAAGGATCTGCCGGGCGTCGTGCCGGAGCAGAGCCGGGTAACGGCGGATAATGGTGATGCCGACGGCAACAATACCCGGTGCGAGTCGGGCATCGGTTACGTGCGCAATTATCGTGGCTGGCGTAACGACACCTTCGGTCGTGATTTTCCGACCCAGGTCTATCGCTGCGAAAGCAACGGCTTCACCTATACCGGTACAGACCTGCCGCCGAACCGGCCTTGGGTGCCGGGCATCAACCCGCATTTCCTGCCTGAAAACTGATTGTTTTGGATGAGCCGCGAGCCGTCAAAAATTAGAGCTGCGTAGGCGTCCACCGCGCCAGTTGGCTATGTCCTGTGCTGCAATTTTCCCAGGAATCCAAAGGATCCTAGGCGAGGGAAAATTCGGTAATTTTCAGGAGGAATGTAAGTCAGAGAGTTGCATGAAACTTCATGCGAAGCTGACCAAAACGCTTGTTTGCGTCTCGCATAGTCACCGGCCAATTGGCCGATAACTCTCTGATCTTAAATAGGAATGGTGCCCAGAAGAGGACTCGAACCTCCACACCCTTTCGGGTACCAGCACCTGAAGCTGGCGCGTCTACCAATTCCGCCATCTGGGCAACGAGGAGCGATGTACGGGGGCAGGCGGGGGAAGTCAACAGCGTTTTTGAACTTTCTGTGTCAGTCGCAAAAAAATTTGTGCGATGCGTCAGCCAGGGTTTTGAGAAGGCTCTTTTGGCTCCGGGTTTTCCCCATTTGCGGCCCGGTCGGTGTGGCCAAGATCGCGGTCCGGCCAGATCCTGTCCCGCAAGCGCTGCTTCAGTTCTTTTGGTCCGGGAAAGCCGCCGTCGCGCTTTCGTTCCCAGATCAGTTCGTCATTGCAGCGAATCTCGAAATTGCCGCCGGTGCCGGGAATGAGCGCCACTTCGCCGATATCCTGCCCAAAGGTTTGCAGCAGCTCCTGCGCCATCCAGCCGGCGCGCAGCAGCCAGTTGCACTGGGTGCAGTAGAGAATGGTGATGCGCGGGCGGGTGAGGGCGGTTTGGGTGTTTGTCGTGTCAGGCATGTCGAAACTCCTCGCCGACGGCGTCGATCAGAACAGGCTGCCCTGCTTGGGGGGCGTGGATGCTTTCTCGTCGGACGCTGCAGGCCTGGGGGCATGACGTTTTTTCGGCGCGGCCGCGCTCGCATCCACTGGCCCATCCTCGCCGGTCACGGCGGCAATACGGCCATCGGCAAATTCAACCGAAATCGCCTGTCCGGAGGAAATGCCAGCAGCGCGCGTCAGCGGTGCGTCGTCGTCGCCGCGGATCACCGCATAACCACGTTTCAGCACGTTCTTGTAGGATAGCGATTGCAGCACGCGGTCCTGCGCGGCAATCGAAGAATGCCGGCGCGCCATGGCGTGGCTGACGGCAGAATCGGCGCGCTGTGAAAGTGTCGTCACCCGCTGGCCTTCGCGCTGCAGCTGGCCGTTCAGGCGTGCGGGCAGGGATGCCAGCGATGCGGATGCTTTCGCTATGCGGCCATGTTCCTTCAGCAGTCGCCTTTCCAGCGTATTGTCAGCTCGCAAGACCTGTTCGGCGATATGGCGGCGCTGCGTTGCGATGCGGTTGGTCAGAATATCCAGCCGCAGTCCGGCGCTTGCCTGCTCGAATGTGCGGCGCTTGGCGATCGCGGTGCGTTCCAGCCCGCGCCCAAGTCCCGAAGCGGCTTCGTCGAAGCGACGGCGCGGCAGCGCCAGCAACTGGTCGAGTGAAGGCAGCGCTCGCATCAGCGAGCGCAGGAACTGGCGGCGATTGTCCATCTGGCGCGAGGCACTGCCGCGCAGCCGTGCAGCAAGGCCCGCCAACTGCGCTTCGAGATCAGCCTTGACCGGTACGGCCATTTCGGCAGCCCCTGTCGGCGTCGGTGCGCGCATGTCGGCGGCGTAATCGATCAGCGTCCAGTCGGTCTCGTGGCCGACGGCCGAAATCAGCGGAATACCGCTTTCGGCTGCCGCACGCACCACGGCCTCGTCGTTGAAACTCCACAGATCCTCCAGGCTGCCACCACCGCGCGCCACGATCAGCACGTCCGGGCGCAGTATCGGGCCACCGGGTTCGATCGCATTGAAACCGCGGATGGCGTTCGCCACCTCGTCGCCGGAGCCTTCGCCCTGCACCTTCACCGGCCAGACGATCACATGCACCGGAAAACGATCGGTGATGCGGTGGAGAATGTCGCGGATGACGGCGCCGGTCGGCGAGGTCACGACGCCGATCACCTGCGGCATGTAGGGCAGGGGGCGTTTGCGCGCCTGATCGAACAGTCCCTCGGCGCCGAGCTTGCGCTTGCGCTCCTCCAAAAGCGCCATCAGCGCGCCGGCGCCGGCCGGTTCCATTGCCTCGATAACGATCTGGTATTTGGACGAGCCGGGAAAAGTGGTGATCTTGCCGGTGGCGATCACTTCCATGCCCTCTTCGGGACGGAACTTTATCCGCGAAAACGAACCTTTCCAGATCACCGCATCGATACGCGCCCGGTCGTCCTTCAAGGAGAAATAGGCGTGGCCGGAAGAATGTGGGCCGCGATAGCCGGAAATTTCGCCGCGCACTCGCACATGGTCGAAAGCCGTCTCCACTGTCCGCTTGATGGAGCCGGACAGTTCGGAGACCGAAAACTCGGTCAGGTTGGAAGGCGAATCGGTTGCGGACATTCTGTTCATGCCGCGAAATTAGTGGGTTTTTAGCGCAAATCAAATCACCGGGCGATGACAGGGCGCAGTATTGGCCAGATGCATAGGGCCAAGTTTATGCCTGCGGGATGTGGATTGCTTCGAAATTGAAACATGCCGTTCAGCAACGGTTAAACCTAGTTTCAATCGACGAGAAATCGGATGGTGTCTCGGTAATCTTTCTTAGCAAGTTCGCCCTAGGCTTGCAGGCATAAAAAGAAAGTAACAGGAGATTATCAGTGCTGTTTCTTACCGCTGTCACTCTGGGCCTCACTGCCGCGATGCTGCGATCGGCCTTCTCCATAGCGCTCGTTGCTGTGCTCATCATTGGCGCATTTGGCGCTGCCGCGTTGACCGGGCCTGTGTCCTTCATTGATCTCGCCGTGGTTCTCGGCGGCTACAATATCGGCATTTTTGGCCTTGTTGCCGGCATGCTGGTGTTTTCCCGCCGCACCGCGGAAGCCTGATCGCCGCAACCCTCCGCTATCGAGGGGACGGGCTTGATTGTCGTCCAAACAAAAAAAGACCCGAAAACCGTCCGCGGTTTTCGGGTCTTTTTGTTTGTTGATCATTGACCGTTGAAGCGGAAGAACTTGAAGCCGTTCGGATCAGGAGATGGCAGCGGTTCGAGATAGGCCGGCACATTGCCACCCGCCAGCGCCGCATAAAGGCCGTCCGGTTTCATGGCGATGAGGTTTTCTGTCTGCGGGTCGTTCTTGCAGAAGGCCAGATAGGATGCACCGGCACCGCGGAAAAATGCTTCGGCTTCGGAAGGCGTGGCCAAGCCGATATGCAGTTCTGTCAGCATGCCGCCCTGATTGCGGTGATAGGGAGCGGCGATCGCCCGGTGATGGGTAAAGCGCAGGATTTCCGCACCGCTGTTGGAAGGCGAGACGACAAGACCCGGAGGCAGAGCTGCCAGTGCCTGCCATTCGGCTGGGCTACCGCATTCGCCAAGCTCCGCGCTCGGTGTTCCGGATTTCGAAACGGCGGTGAGATCGAACGAATTGCGCACGCCCTCCTGCGCCACGATGCCGAAAAATCCCCAGATGACCGGCACGGATGCCAGCACCCCGAGAATATAGGCAAGGCCGGTATTCATGTTTTCCGGTTCCTTGGCCGCGTGCTGCCTCAGCCCGGTAATCACCACTGCCAGCGGCAGGATGCTCAATGCATTGGCGAAGAAGGAGGAACGCAGCTGGATCAGCGCCACGCCCCAGGCGGTGGCGATCAGCGCCAGCATGATCAGGTGAAACTCGGTTCGTTCACCACGGATGATCTCGAAACCGCAGACAGCGAGGGCGAACAGGCCGACGGCATAAAAATAGCCGACCATGTAGGGTTCCTTGCGCATCTCGCCGAAAATGGACTGTGCTTCGGTAACGCTGTTCAGCCAAAGCTTGACGAGCATCGGGTCAAGATTGGCGAGCGGGCTGCCGAGGCATTCCGGTGCGATCAGCTTTGTTGCAAGAAGAACCACGATACCGAGCACCAGCATTGCGCCGAACCGTAATCCCACACCGCTGCGGGCCGGCAGCAGGCTGCAAAGGAAGAGCCCGGCACCGCCGAGCGCAGTCGGCGCCTGGAAACCGAGGGAAAGGTTGTCGCAGGTCACCGTCGAATAAAGCTGCGGTGGCACAGTGGCGAGAAACGCAGCTGTGATCGACAGGGCCAGTGAAAGACCGAACGCGCGGGCCGCGTGGCGAAAACTGTTGCCGTGCCAGACCCATTGCAGGGTCACGCAAAGGCAGGCAATCGCAACCATCGGAACGGTTTCGGCACCGATCGCAATGGCGAGCGCCGCGGCAACACCCGCGATCGCATAGCTTCGCGTCTGATGGAGAGGATCGACCAGCATCGCGGCGATCGTCATGATCAGAACCAATTGAACATTGTGGTGGTCGATCGAGCCGGGATGAAAACGGATCGATGTGTAGACGTAAATCGAGGCAAGCCCGAGCGCGATATGGACGGTCGCACCGGTGCCGACGCGGCGGGCGGCGATGCCGACTGCGACGAGAAGCAAAACGGCCGTCGACACCGGCCAGATGGCAAGGGCAATGGCCTCGGCCTGCGGGTCTGCAACGAACAGTGAAAAGAAGCGGATCATCGCGCCGATCGGCAGGTCGATGAAGCGCGACCAGTGCATCAATGTTCCGCCATCGAGACCCAGCCGATACTGGTGCGTATCGAACCAGCCCTGACCGGAAAACCAGTCGCGGATTTCCACCAGCCGCATGATGTCGTCATTGTCCTGGCCGACATAATCCGTGGCATTCGGCAGCTTCGTCACCAGAATGGCGATGACCACGGCAAGGCAATAAAATACGAGCGGTCGCAACACGGTCGTTCGCGCCGGCTGTCCCATCAGGTCGCCGCCGTTTTTGCTCGCCATTAAAGTCGTCATCGTCGTCCCGCATGTTTTTAACTGGACGAAACCTAGATTTAACCTTCTCAAGAAATAGTAAAATCTCCGCAGTCGGAGCGTCTTTCCGATGATTTACCGGTGTATCGAGTGGAAATCATGGACGAAACCATCAGCAGTGACCTCGAGATCGCTGTCCTCCTGCCGTGCTACAATGAAGCAACCACCATCGCGTCAGTCGTGCGCGGGTTTCGCGAAACCCTGCCGAACGCGAGAATCTACGTCTACGACAACAATTCCACCGATGGTACGGCATTGCAGGCCATGCTCGCCGGCGCCCATGTCATGCGTGAACGCCGCCAGGGCAAGGGTTATGTCGTGCGCCGCATGTTCGCCGATATCGAAGCCGATATCTACATCATGGCCGATGGCGACGGCACCTATGCGCCGGCGGATTCCGAAGAGCTCATCCGCACGATGCTGAGCGAACGCGCCGACATGGTGGTCGGCACACGCCGTGGCGTGCATGACGATGCCGGCCGTCAGGGGCATGCCGCCGGCAACCGTCTCTTCAATATCCTCTATCGCTCGATGTTCGGTCGCGATTTCACCGATATCTTTTCCGGTTACCGGGTGTTTTCGCGCCGTTTCGTCAAAAGCTTTCCGGCCGTTTCAGGTGGTTTCGAGATCGAGACGGAAATGTCCGTGCATGCCTCGCGCCTGAAACTGCCGGTCACCGAACTGGAATTGGATTACGGCCGCCGCCCGGAAGGCTCGCATTCCAAACTTTCGACCTATCGTGACGGCGCAAAAATCCTCTGGATGTTTGCCATGCTGATGAAGGAAACCCGCCCCTTCGCCTTTTTCGGCGCCATCAGTGCCGCGATTTTTGCGGTCAGCCTCGCCTTCATGGCGCCTGTGCTTGCAGAATATTTCGAGACTGGTCTCGTCAGCCGCATGCCCACATGGATGCTCTCCATGTCGCTTCTCATGGTATCGCTGCTGATCTTTACCGCCGGCCTGATCCTCGATTCCGTCTCGCGTGGCCGGGCCGAGCAGTTGCGCATCCATTACATGGGCCTAAATGCGCGTCCTCCACGTTTCTATCGCGATGCGCCGTCCTTCGTGAAAGTACCGGAAGAGGTTGTGAAGGCCGAACCCAAGCGGCGTGGTCGCCCGGGTGCCTCTGCGGCATGAAGCGTTTTCTGCGTTTCATGGCGGTCGGCGGCATCGGCTTCGTGGTCGATGCCGGCGTGACACTTGGGCTTCTCGCGACGGGCCTTTTCGGCCCGTTCACGGCGCGCGCCATTGCGATCGTGCTGGCGCTTGCCTGTACCTGGTTCTGCAACCGCAATTTCACCTTCGGCAAATCCGGTCACCACGTGGTGCGCGAAGGCGTGCTTTATGGTTCGGTCGGCATCACCTCGTCGCTGCTCAATTACGCGATCTATTCCGGTCTGCTGATCAGCTTCGAGATGCTTCGGCCAATTTTTGCGCTGATCCTCGCATCCGCTTCGGCCACGCTTTACAGCTATTTCGGTTACGCCCGCTTCGTCTTTCGCCGCCGTCATTGAGCTCTGGTCAGACCGTCTCCCAGCCATCCTTGTCGCTGGCCCGGTAGATCGCGTCGATGAAACGTTGGTTCCGCAGCGAGTTTTCCAGCGTCACCACTTCGGTCTTTTGCCCTGATGCAGCACTGGCAAAGGCTTCGGCCTGCCGTTTATATTGGCGGCTGTCCTGAAAACGGAAGATCTGCGAGACATCGTGTTTCTGGTTGGTGAGTTCGATTTCTTCCGCGCCCCATCGGTCGGCATTGAACGGTGATTTCACCTCGATGAAACCTTCCGTGCCGTGAAACACCATCACCTGCCGGTTGGCCATCTGGGTGGCGACATAAAAGGACATGTCGAACGAGCCGAAATCGGCCTTCACGCTGGAATAGATGTCGGTGCCGAATTCCGGGTCGCGTTCGGTGGTCGCCTGAACCTTGAGCGGTTCCTTGCCCGTCGCCATGCGGGTCGCCATCGCCGGGTAAACGCCGATATCCGGCAGACCGCCGCCGCCGAGTTCAGGGATATTGCGCATATTGCCCGGGTCGCGGTTGAAATAGGTGAAGGCTCCCTGCACGTGTTTCAACGTGCCGATCGCACCTTCCGACAGAAGCGCCCGCACCTTATGCCAGACCGGCGCATAGGCGATCATGAAGGCCTCGCAGATCAGCACCTTGTTGGCATCGCGCGCCGCAATCAGCCGTTTAATCTCGTCTGCCTTCAATGCGATCGGCTTTTCGCAGAGAACATGTTTCCCTGCTTCGGCCGCTTTGATCGTCCATTCCACATGCTGGCTGGTCGGCAGCGGAATATAGACGGCATCAATGACATCGGATGCCAGCATCTCCTCATAGGAGCCGAATGCATGCGGCACGGAAAACCTGTCGGCCATCGTACGCGCTCGTGCACGGTCACGGCTGGCGATCGCAGTGACCACGCAGTTTTCCGCGTCCTGAATGGCAGGCACGACCGCAGTCTGGCCTATCTTGGCGGTGGACAGAATTCCGAAACGCAGCATTGCTCTCTCCTCTTCAGATGCGGAGCGCAGATTAGGGTGACAATTCCCGCGCTTCAATGTCGCTTTGCCGCATTTCCGAAAAAGCCTGCCCCACTCAAACTATTTGATGGCATCCCATTGATGTTGGAGTAACCTGCCGTTCCCACCGTAAATCCCACCACCCGAAAATCTGGAGAATGTCATGGAGTTGCGTAAACTCGGCCGCACGGGCCTTTCCGTTTCACCCGTTGTGTTCGGCGGTAACGTCTTTGGCTGGACGGCCGACGAAAAGACCTCCTTCGATCTGCTCGACCGCTTTTTTGAAGCCGGCTTCAACACGATCGATACGGCGGATGTCTATTCGAAATGGGTGGATGGCCATTCCGGCGGCGAAAGCGAAACGGTCATCGGCAAATGGCTGAAGCGCGGCACGGTCGCACGCGACAAGGCGATCATCGTCACCAAGGTCGGCCACCCATCCATGGATGACCGCAAGCTGAAGGCGAGCTGGATTGCCGAGGCTGTCGACAAGTCGTTGGCTCGCCTGCAGACGGATTATATCGATCTCTACCTGTCGCATTTCCCCGACGACAGCACGCCGCATGAAGAAACGTTGAGCGCCTTCCAGAAATTGAAGGATGCCGGCAAAGTCCGTTCCATCGGCTGCTCCAATTTCAGCGCCGAACAGTTGAAGGCCTCGCTCGAGGCAGCGGAAAAGAATGGCCTGCCGCGTTACGATGTGCTGCAGCCGGAATACAATCTCTATACCCGCGAAAAATTCGAGGGCGCGTTGGCCGATCTCTGCATTGCCGAAGACATCGGCGTGATCAGCTATTATGCGCTCGCCGCCGGCTTCCTGACGGGCAAATACCGCAAGCCGGAAGACGCGCAAGGCAAGGCGCGTGGCTATCGCATTCCTGATTACATCAACGACAAGGGTCTGAAAATTCTGGCCGCACTCGACCAGGTGTCGGCGGAGACCGGTGCCAGCCTCGCCGCGATCGCCATCGCCTGGGCCGGTAGCCGGCCGGGTATCACCGCGCCGATTGCCAGTGCCACCAGCCTGAACCAGCTCGATGCCATTATCGCCGCTGGTAGGCTTGAACTGACCGATGCACAGATGAAACTGCTCAACGAAGCCGGCTGACGGTTTGGTGCGGCACGTTTTCGTGAAGGATGGCGCGGTTTGACGCCCGCGCCTTGCCTCCTACATGAATAGCTCTCGGCGCTCGCCGATTTTTTCACGTTACCGATATTGGAGACCATCATGGACAACCGCTCGCTCGGCCGCACCGGACTTTCCATCTCGCCCGTCGTTTTCGGCGGCAACGTGTTTGGCTGGACGGCTGACGAGAAAACCTCGTTCGAGTTGCTCGACAAGTTTTTCGATGCGGGGTTCAACACTGTCGATACCGCCGATTGCTACTCCGGCTGGGTGCCGGGCAATGAAGGCGGTGAATCCGAGACCATCATCGGCAAGTGGCTGAAGCAGTCCGGTCGTTCGCGTGACAAGGCGATCGTCATCACCAAGGTCGGCTCCACGCCGCAGGGTTCCGCCATGGAAGGCGGCCTTGGCCGGGCGCGGGTGATCGAAAAGGTGGAAGACTCTTTGCGCCGTCTGCAGGCCGATTATATCGATCTCTACCTTTCCCATTGGCCGGACCCGAAAACGCCACATGAGGAAACGCTGTCCGCCTTCGCTACGCTGAAGGAACAGGGGAAAATCCGCGCCATCGGCTGCTCGAATTTTGACGCTGCCCAGTTGCAGGCATCATTCGATGCGGCCGAAAAAGCCGGCCTGCCACGTTATGATGTGCTGGAGCCGGAATATAATCTCTATGACCGCGCCGGTTTCGATGGTGCCCTTGCCGATCTCTGCAAGGCGAAGGATATCGGTGTCATCACCTATTTCAGCCTCGCTTCCGGCTTTCTGACCGGCAAATACAAAAGCAAGGCCGAGGCAGAGACCAACCCGAACCGCGGCGGAATGGTTGCACGATATTTCGACGAGCGCGGCACCCGCATCTTGTCCGCGCTCGATGAAGTGGCGGCCGAAACCCATTCGCAGCCGGCGTCCGTAGCGCTTGCCTGGATCGCCCAGCGCCCCGGCGTCACCGCACCGATCGCCAGCGCCACCAGCGCCCGCCAGCTGGAAACCATGATCGCCGCCGGCAATCTGAAACTGTCGGGCCAGCAGATGCAACAGCTGAACGACGCCAGCGCCTGATCACGATCGATGACAACCGGACGGGCTACGAAGGTCCGTCCTTGCAATTCCGGAGAATTTTCATGCACACGCGCAAACTCGGCAAAGATCTCACCGTATCGGCCATCGGCCTTGGCTGCATGGGCATGAGCCACGCCTATGGCGGTCAGGACGAGGCGACCTCGATCAAAACCCTGCACCGCGCCGTCGAGCTCGGCGTGAATTTTTTCGATACGGCGGAAGTCTATGGTCCCTTCGTCAACGAGGAACTGGTCGGCAAGGCGCTGAAACCGCATCGAGACAAGGTGGTGATCGCGACAAAGTTCGGTTTCACAATCGATCAGGACAAGCGCGATGCCAGCGCCATGTCCGGCCTCGACAGCCGCCCCGAACATGTCCGCGAGGTTGCCGAAGCTTCGCTGAAGCGGCTCGGCATCGAGGTGATCGACCTGTTCTACCAGCACCGCGTCGATCCGAATGTGCCGATCGAGGATACGGTCGGTGCCATGGCGGATCTGGTGAAGGAAGGCAAGGTGCGGGCACTCGGCCTCTCCGAAGCAAGCAGCGATATCATGCGTCGTGCCCACGCAGTGCATCCGATCTCGGCGCTGCAATCCGAATATTCGCTCTGGACGCGCGATCCGGAAGGCGACATCCTCGATACCTGCCGCGAACTCGGCATCGGTTTCGTGCCCTTCAGCCCGCTCGGCCGCGGGTTCCTGACTGGCAAGATCAAGAGCACGGCAGAGATGTCGGACGGTGACATGCGCCGTGGCCTGCCAAGGTTCGAAGCGGAAAATCTGGAAGCCAATCTGGCGCTGGTGCGGTTGGTTGAACAGATGGCGGAGACCAAGGGCATCACCGCCGCCCAGCTTGCGCTCGCCTGGGTTCTCGCCAAGGGCGATTTCATCGTGCCGATTCCGGGTGCGCGAAAAATCCCCAATCTGGAGCAGAATGCAGCGGCTGCCGACGTGGTGCTCAGCGCTGACGAGGTGCAAAAACTCGACGACATGCTGGCACCGGAAAAGATTGCCGGTGCACGTTATGCCGCACAGGCCATGGCTTGGACGCCGAAAAAATAGCTATCGCCGTAGTTCAGCAAACCCCTCATACCACTCGGAATGGTCAGCTTCATGGTTGGCCATTCCGGCCTTGGTCAGCACGCCGCGTGGGGCGACATAACTCATGATCCGACGCACTGGGCGTTCGTGCCACTGGATGTTGAAGGCCCATAGCTTTGGAAAGAAACACAGCGATGCATAGGGCAGGTGGTCATGGATCCACCATGCCATCCTCTGCCAGTCACCTTCCCGGTCATGATTGTCGATCAGCCACGGCACGACGACACAGGCCGTCGCGCCAATAAAACCGTCTGCATCACGCCGGTCCCAGATATGGTCGGCGGCGGTGGCTGCATTGGTGGAACAGTTGAGATTGTTGCGGTTGCCGAATTCGTTGACCTCAGGCGAGCGGTAACCGGAGCGGATATGCAGGCGTCCGAACGTGGCCTGCAGCGGCTCCAGCAGTTCATCGCACAGATGTTTTCCGGCCTCGACGGCAAGGTCGGGATCTTCAGGAATGTTGGGAATGCGATAAAAATCGGCGATCTCTTAATGCAGGAAATCGCGCAGGAAAAAGCTCTTCGACAGCCGCATCCGGCCAAGCTCTTCCAGCCCCTTCATAGAATTCGGCTTGCGCATGATGGCCCCCGGCTGGCGTCGCTGGACGGCAGCGTAAGGCGGTTACCGGCAATAGAAAAGGCCCGGAACGCTGGCGCATCCGGGCCTCGACTTGTTGGGGCGGAAATCCGTCAGAGCTTGCCGTTGCGCTGCTGGATCATCATGAACGTGTCATAACTGTATTCGGCGATTTGCGCCCAGAGATAACCGTCGCGCTTGAACGCCTGCTGGCTGTCAAAGATTTTCTTGAAGGCAGGGTTTTTTGCCGAGATTTCAGCGTAGGTTTCCTGTGCCGCCTTGTAGCTGGCGTCGAGAATGTCCTGGCTGAACGGTTTCAGCACTGCACCTTCGGCAACAAGCTGTTTCAATGCCTTGGCATTGTGCGCATCGTATTTCGCCAGCATGTTCATGTTGGCATTGGCGCAGGCATCCTTGAGCATGCGCTGGTAGGCTTTCGGCAGGCCATTGAACTTGTTGAGGTTGAAGAAGGCGTGAACCGTCGGGCCGCCTTCCCACCATGCCGGGTAATAGTAATATTTGGCGACCTTCACGAAACCGAGCTTCTGGTCGTCATAGGGGCCGACAAATTCGGTGGCGTCGATCGTGCCCTTTTCGAGTGCGGCATAGACATCGCCGCCGGCGATCTGCTGCGGGGTGACGCCGAGCTTGCTCATCACCTGACCGGTCAGGCCGGCAATGCGCATTTTCAGACCCTTGAGGTCGTCGATCGTCTTGATTTCCTTGCGAAACCAGCCGCCCATCTGGGCACCGGTATTGCCGGCCGGCAGGGCATAAAGGCCGTGGCCGGAGAGGAATTCGTTGAGCAGATCGTTACCACCGCCAACTGCGAACCAGGAATTTGTCAGGCGCGCATTGAGGCCGAAGGGGATGGCCGTGCCAAGCGCGAATGTCGGGTCCTTGCCGACGTAGTAGTAGGAGCAGGTATGCGCCATCTCGACCGTGCCGGCGGCCACCGCATCGGCAGCCTGCAGGGCAGGCACGATTTCACCGGCGGCATAGGCGTCGATCCGGAACTTGCCGTCAGACGCTTCATTCACACTGGCGGCGATCTCGGTCGCGGCGCCGTAAATGATGTCGAGGCTTTTCGGGAAGGACGAGGTCAGGCGCCAGGTTACCTGTGGGCTTTCCTGGGCAATCGCAGGCGCTGCCAAGGTCGCTGCGGCCACCGCACCTGTGCCGGCGGCACCGGCCTTGCGGAAAAACGAGCGGCGGTTGAGGGGCGGGTTGTCGGTCGAATTCGTCATGGTTTCGCATATCCTCCAAATGCTGATGCGCGCCATAATGGTTTGTTGCGCGCCATGCAAGTTTGGCATTTGCGAACTTTCGCAAAGCCTGAAGTTTTGTTTCCGAAAGTTGCGTCAAAGCCGCTGTTTGGGTTTTTCCGTCACTGGTTACCTGAAGATGGTTGCTTTTTGGTTTTGTCGGTTTAGAATTAGAATAATTCTAAACAAAGGTTTTTCGATGTTCGGCCGACTGTCATTCTCACGCAAGCGCAGCTTCAACTCCCTGAGCGAAGAGGAAATCCTCGCGCTCGCCATCGCCTCGGAAGAGGAGGATGCACGCATCTATCTGAGTTACGCCGATAGCCTGAGGGACAATGCGCCCGCCTCGGCAAAAGTGTTCGAGGATATGGCCGAGGTCGAGCAGGCGCATCGGAACATGTTGATTTCCCAGTTCCGTCAGCGGTTTGGCGAGCGCATTCCGTTGATCCGGCGCGAGCATGTCAGTGGGTTTTACGAGCGACAGCCCGACTGGCTGATCAAGAATTTGGCCCTGGAAAAGATCAGGGATCAGGCGGAAGCGATGGAGGCCCAAGCCTTTCGTTTTTACACCGAGGCGACCAAGCGCGTCACCGATGCCTCGACACGGCAATTGCTGGGCGATCTGGCTTTGGCCGAACAGGGCCATGGCGATATCGCCGCCATGCTGGAGGAAAAGCATGCGCCGGACGATGTGAAGTCGACCGAGGACGAAAATGCTCACCGGCAATTCGTGCTGACCTATGTGCAGCCGGGTTTGGCCGGGCTTATGGATGGATCGGTCTCGACACTGGCGCCGATCTTTGCCGCCGCCTTTGCCACCGGCGATACATGGTCCACCTTCCTGATCGGCCTGTCGGCTTCGGTCGGTGCCGGCATTTCCATGGGTTTTACAGAAGCGGCGCATGACGATGGAAAGATTTCCGGGCGCGGTTCACCGCTCAAGCGTGGCCTTGCATCGGGCATCATGACGGCGATCGGCGGCCTCGGTCATACGCTGCCATATCTCATCCCGGACTTCTGGACGGCAACTGCGATCGCCGCCATCGTTGTTTTCCTGGAGCTCTGGGCGATCGCCTTCATCCAGAACCGCTATATGGAAACGCCGTTTTTGCGTGCCGTGTTTCAGGTCGTGTTGGGTGGCTCGCTGGTTCTGGCGGCGGGCATTCTGATCGGGAGTGGGTGAGGCGCGGTCGGGCGAAGCCCGAGCAATCGATCCAGTGGATCGATTGCAGCGCCGAACGCCCTGAGCCAAAGCGAAGGGCCGGGATAGGGTGCATCATATAAAATGTAAAGCCACACCTGTCAGTCGTCCATAACGAGAGGCCCGCCGCGGATAACCGGGCGGGCCTTGTTCGTCTCAACTGAGGTGCAGATTTTACCGCAGTGCGCCAACCACCACATCGCGGCCGTCTTCGATTGTCACCCAGCGGCCGGTATCGAACGATGCCTGGCGCTTGAGGAACGTGTAGTCGGTGTCCGACCAGAGCTTTACGTCCGAGTTGAGGTTGTCGAGGATGAAGTCACCCTTGGATGTACGCACCGTCAGCACCGCATGGCCTTCGCCATCGGGCTTGCGCACCACGGTGATCAGCAGGTCGGAAAGGGCGAAGCCGCGCTCGGAAAGTTCCTTGCGCTTCTGCAGCGCATAGTCTTCGCAGTCGCCGGCATCGACCGGATATTCCCAATATTCCTCACGGCCATAAACCTGCATGTCGGTGCGGGCCATGATGCGGTCGTTGACGGAAGAATTGACGTCGTGAATGGCGTTCCAGCCGTAGTCGGTCACCTTGGGTGCGGGCGCCGGGCGGGTGCGGACCGTGCATTCGTCTTCATGACGCTGGCAGAATTCGTAATGACCGATAGGCTGTGACGTGACCGAACCCGTAACCATGCTGGCCAGGGTTTTCGGAGCCGGAATGGCGGAAGTTGCCGATGCGAACGTGACCCCGAGGATCACGGCCAGAAACCGTACCTTCACTGCAAACGTCATATGCCCGTCCTTCAAATTCTTAACGAAAGGTTAAGAGCCTGACGGGCGCAGAGTCAATTATTACCAATCCGTAAACATGTAACTATCGGCGTTTATGGTTAAGATCGATGCATTTCAGTATCAGCTTATTTTTCAGCCCTCATTTATCATATTCGCCAATGTGGAGCGCAGCTTGTGCAGGTCCTGCGGGCGGGACAGGCGATGGTCGCCGTCGCGGATAAGGGTAAGGACGACGTCGTCGGCGGGCAGGAATTCGATGAGTTTCAAGACGTGCTGATAGGGCACGTCGGCATCCTTCATGCCCTGCAGGATGTGCACCGGGCAGCCGGTCTCTGTGATGCCGGTCAAAACGCGGTTTTTGGCACCGTCCTCCATGAGGGCACGGGTAAAGATGTTCGGCTCGGGGCTGTATTCGGAAAATTCCTCGAAATAGCCGCGTTCGGACAGCGACTGGCGTTCCTTGTCCGTCAGCGCCGGCTCGATCAGGTCATGGGTGAAGTCCGGGGCAGGGGCTATCAGAACCAGGCCGTCGACCTTGGGGCCTTTGCCGCGGCGTGCCAGTTCCTGCACCATGCGCAATGCAATCCAGCCGCCCATCGAGGAGCCGACGAGGATGACGTGTTCTGGCGTGATGTGATCGACCACGGCAATCGATTCCTCCAGCCAGCGGGAAATCGTGCCGTCGTTGAAGTTGCCGCCGGATTGGCCATGGCCGGAATAATCCAGCCGCAGTGCAGCGATACCGTGTTCGGCGGCCACCGCATCCATTTCCATGGCCTTGGTACCGCTCATGTCGGAACGATAGCCGCCAAGCCACACGAGGGTCGGAGCATCCGCGCGCGCAGCTGGCCGGTGCGCATAGGCGATCTCGCGGGCGCCGTCGTCTGCGCCGACCGTCAGGCGACCTGTCTGTTCCTGTGCCGTGGCGACCATTGCTTGCTCCTTGTATTATTCCTATCTGTATTGTGCGGCGCTTATAGCCGCGTCGCCATAAAACATATAGATGACGTGCCAACGGCAGGTGATCTTTCCGGCGCAGTATGCTATTGACTTCGCCGCGTCGATGACGACATTGGCCCGCAATTGCAAATGCGACGCTAATGCTCGCCACCGCAAACTTGAAAAAATTCAGGAGTACACGACCATTCGCAGACCTTTCAAAGCCGATGCCCCCGTCAAGGAGGGCCCGCGCTCCAACCGGGAAATCCGTGTTCCCAGGGTCCAGCTTATCGATGCCGAAGGCCAGAATCTCGGTGACATCCCCACTGACCAGGCCCTCAAGATGGCCGAGGAAGCAGGGCTCGACCTCGTAGAGATCTCGCCCAACAACGACCCGCCGGTTTGCAAGATCCTTGATCTTGGCAAGCTGAAATACGCCAACCAGAAGAAGGCGGCGGAAGCGCGCAAGAAACAGAAGATCGTCGAGATCAAAGAAATCAAGATGCGCCCGAACATCGACACCCATGACTATGAGGTGAAGATGAAGGCAATCCTGCGTTTCTTCGAAGACGGCGACAAGGTTCGTGTGACGCTGCGTTTCCGTGGTCGCGAAATGGCGCACCAGGAACTCGGCATGAAGCTGCTGCTTCAGGTCAAGGAAGAAACGGCGGAGATCGCCAAGGTGGAAGCCGAGCCCAAGCTCGAAGGCCGCCAGATGATGATGGTGCTGGCGCCCCGTTAAGGCGCCTCCACTCCACTTTCGCCGAGACTGGCCGCTATCCGGCGCGCCATAGCCCGCCAATGCGGGCTTTTCGGCAGTTTCACCCATTGCGCTTTTGATCGGACTATGGTTATAAGCGCGCGTCCGAACGGTCCGGCAGGGCATGCCGTGGCCGTTGTTAATGCTTGAACCAGCCTCGTCTGCTGGTTTGATACAAAACTGGAGTAGCAAAATGCCCAAGATGAAGACGAAATCCGCTGCCAAGAAGCGGTTCAAGGTTACGGCGACCGGTAAGGTCGTTGCCGCCGCTGCTGGCAAGCGCCACGGCATGATCAAGCGTTCCAACAAGTTCATCCGCGATGCTCGCGGCACGATGATCCTCGCTGAGCCGGATGGCAAGAAGGTTATCAAGAACTACCTGCCGAACGGTCTTTAAGACTAATCGACACCTGGAACAGTTTTAAGGAGATCATGACATGGCACGCGTAAAACGTGGCGTAACTTCCCGCGCCAAGCACACCAAGACACTCAAGGCAGCCAAGGGCTTCTACGGCCGCCGCAAGAATACGATCCGCGCCGCAAAGGCTGCTGTTGATCGTTCGCGTCAGTTCGCTACCCGCGACCGTAAGGTCAAGAAGCGTAATTTCCGCGCTCTGTGGATCCAGCGTATCAACGCTGCTGTCCGCGAATCCGGCCTGACCTACGGCCGCTTCATCGACGGCCTCAACAAGGCTGGCATCGAAGTTGACCGCAAGGTTCTGTCCGACATGGCTATCCATGAGCCGGAAGCATTCGGTGCTCTGGTTGCTGCCTCGAAGAAGGCTCTGGACTACCTCAAGGACGCCGGCACCAAGAACGAATTTGAAAGCGCAGTTAAGTAAGCGCTGGACTTTTTCTGAACCAAAAAGACCCGCGCGGCGTTGCTGCGCGGGTTTTTGTTTTTCCGGGCCATGGCCGGATTTGGACACAGGTGTTGAGGAGCGCCCAAGTGCCGGATGACGTCATTGATATGGGAAGCGAGCCGCAACTGCCCGTCGAAGACATTGCGCCGCTGCTGGCGGCGCTTGTATCGGATCGCGAGCGGGTGCAATCCATTTCGCTTTCCTGTGGTACGGTATGGATCAAACGCCACGGCAATAAAGGGCGGCGCGCGGCTATTGCTTTGCAGACAGCACTTGCCCGGTTGTTTCGGCTCCCTTTCATGCGCCCGTCACCGGCTGAGACCGGAGAAGGCATGGTCGCGCGCGATTTGCGTCGCATGACCAGATTTGCCGACAGCAATATTCCGACTGCATCCATCCTCTATGCATCCGGCAGTGCCATCGTAATGAGTGATGTCGCGCCGACGGTGCAGGACAGGCTGTGGCATTTGCGAACCGGCAATCCGGCGGCGCATGATGATCTTCTGGTGTTCTGTTGTGCCGAGCTTGGCCGGCTGCATGCCTTGGGGCTATGCCATGGCAGGCCGTTTCCGCGCGACATGTTCGAGAAAGACCGGCGCATCGGTTACATCGATTTCGAGGAAGAGCCGGAGGTGGTGATGCCGCTCGCCACCGCGCAGGCGCGTGATCTCTGGTTGTTTTTCCTGCAGCTCAGCGACCGCGCGATCGAACGTTCGCAGGTGCAGGATCGTGCCTATTCGGCCTGGGCTGCCACCGCGCCGCCGGCCGCAATTGCCGAACTGCGCGCCATGACGCGCTTCCTGGCGCGCTTTTTATGGCTTGCCCGGTTGATTGGCCGGATTCACATGGGTAGAGATTTGCGACAATTCATCTTGGCCACATCTTATCTGGCAACGATACATCAAGGCTGACACGGCCGAAAA
Organism: Neorhizobium sp. JUb45; assembly: GCF_004343585.1. GTDB lineage: Bacteria > Pseudomonadota > Alphaproteobacteria > Rhizobiales > Rhizobiaceae > Neorhizobium. The sequence goes on from NZ_SLYW01000004.1 coordinate 190,796, forward strand.
GCAGGACATCATGACCGAACTCGAAACATTGAAGAGCGCGCTTCTGGCGGAGATCGCCGGTGCGGGCGATGAAGCGGCCATCGAAGCCGTGCGTGTGTCTGCGCTTGGCAAGAAGGGTTCGGTTTCCGAACTGCTGAAGACGCTCGGCTCGATGACGCCGGAAGAGCGCCAGAATCGCGGCGCCGCCATCAACGCGCTGAAGACCGAGATCACCGATGCGATCACCGAGCGCAAGACGCTGCTCAAGGACGCAGCGATCGATGCACGCCTGAAGGCGGAGACGCTGGATGTGTCACTGCCGGTGCGCTCCTCCCCGGCAGAGCGTGGCCGTATCCACCCGATCAGCCAGATCACCGACGAGATCACCGCCATCTTCGCCGACATGGGCTTCTCCATCGCCGAAGGGCCGGATGTCGAAACCGACTATTACAATTTCACCGCCCTGAATTTCCCCGAGGGTCATCCGGCCCGTGAAATGCACGACACCTTCTTCTTCCAGCCGGACGAAAAGGGCGAGCGCAAGGTTTTGCGCACCCATACGTCGCCTGTGCAGGTGCGCACCATGGAAGCGCAGGAGCCGCCGATCCGCATCGTCATTCCCGGCAAGACCTATCGCCAGGATAGCGACGCCACGCATTCGCCGATGTTCCATCAGGTCGAAGGCCTCGTCATCGACAAGAAGGCGCATGTCGGCAACCTGCGCTGGGTTCTGGAAGAATTCTGCAAGACCTTCTTCGAGGTGGACAGCGTCGTCATGCGTTTCCGCCCGTCTTTCTTCCCGTTCACCGAGCCGTCCTTCGAAGTGGACATCCAGTGCGACCGTTCCGGCCCGATCGTGAAGTTCGGCGAGGGCACCGACTGGATGGAAATCCTCGGCTGCGGCATGGTTCATCCGAACGTGCTGCGCTCCGGTGGTCTCGATCCGGACGAGTATCAGGGTTTTGCCTGGGGCATGGGTCTCGATCGTATCGCCATGCTGAAATACGGCATGCCGGACCTGCGCGACTTCTTCAACGCCGACGTGCGCTGGATGAACCATTACGGTTTCCGCCCGCTCGACATGCCGACCCTGTTCGGCGGCCTCAGCCAGTAATTTGAGCGCGTAAGCGAAGGATCAAACACAATGAAATTCACGCTTTCCTGGCTCAAGGATCATCTTGAGACCGACGCCACCCTCGATCAGATCTGCGAGCGCCTGACGGCGATCGGTCTCGAAGTCGAGGATGTCGATGACAAGGCGGCCTACAAGCCCTTCGTCATCGCCAAGGTTCTGTCGGCGGAAAAACACCCTGAAGCCGACCGCCTCAAGGTTCTGTCGGTCGATGCCGGTCCTGACGTCAATGGCGGCAAGCCGCTGCAGATCGTCTGTGGCGCGCCGAATGCCCGCGCCGGTCTGGTCGGTGCGCTCGCGCGTCCGGGTGATTACGTTCCGGGCATCGATGTGACGCTGTCGGTCGGAAAAATCCGCGGTGTCGAAAGCCACGGTATGATGTGCTCGGAAAAAGAGCTCAACATGTCAGAAGACCATAACGGCATTATCGATCTGCCGCAGGATGCGCCGATCGGCACGTCTTTCGCGACCTATGCCGGTCTCGACGATCCGATGATCGAGATCAACCTGACGCCGAACCGCCCGGACTGCACGTCGATCTACGGCATTGCCCGCGATCTCGCAGCCTCCGGTCTCGGCACGCTGAAAGTGCCGGCTGCCCCGGCGCTGAAGCTCGAAGGCGAAACTTCGGTCGGCCTCACCATCGATCTCGATGACGAAAAGCTCTGCCCCGGCTTCGGCCTGCGCCTCGTGCGCGGCGTCAAGAACGGCCCGAGCCCTGCCTGGATGCAAACTCGCCTGAAGGCCATCGGCCTTCGCCCGATCAACGCGCTGGTCGATATCACCAATTACATGACCTTCGACCAGGGCCGCCCGATGCACGTCTTCGATGCTGCCAAGGTGAAGGGGAACCTCGTTGTCCGTCGCGCCAAGGAAGGCGAAACGGTGCTGGCGCTCGATACCCGCGAATACAAGCTTGGCCCCAACAACGTCGTCATCGCCGATGACAATGGCGTCGAATCGATCGGCGGCATCATGGGCGGCGAACATTCCGGCTGTGACGAAAACACCGTCGATGTGCTGATCGAATCGGCGCTGTGGGATCCGATCAACATCGCCAAGTCCGGCCGCACGCTCGGCATCATCACCGATGCGCGTTACCGCTTCGAGCGCGGCGTTGACCCGGAATACATGGTTCCCGGCCTCGACCGCACCACGCAGCTGGTTCTGGAACTATGCGGCGGCACACCGGCCAACGAAAAGATCGTCGGCTACAAGGGGTATGAGGCCAAGACGGTCGATTTCCCCTATTCCGAAGTCAAGCGCCTGACCGGCCTCGACATCTCCACGGACGAAAGCCGTGACATCCTTACCCGCCTCGGCTTCACGGTCGAAGGTTCGGGCGAGCGTGTATCGGTCAAAATTCCGTCCTGGCGTCCCGATGTCGATGGCAAGGCCGATCTTGTCGAAGAAGTCATGCGCATCCACGGCGTCGACCAGATCAAGCCGGAACCGCTGGAAAAGCTGTCCGCCATCAATGGCCGTATCCTGACCACGCTGCAGGTGCGCACCCGCACCGCCAAGCGCGCGCTCGCCTCGCGCGGCATGCTGGAAGCCGTCACCTGGTCCTTCATTCCGGAAGCCCAGGCAAAGCTGTTCGGCGGCGGTTCTCCGTCGCTGAAGCTGGCCAACCCGATTGCGGCCGACATGTCGGACATGCGCCCGTCGCTTCTGCCGGGTCTGCTGACCGCTGCCCAGCGCAATGCCGACAAGGGTTTTGGCGATGTGGCGATCTTTGAGGTCTCTGGCACCTATGAGACCGACACGCCGGAAGGCCAGCGCCGTGTTGCCGGCGGCATCCGTCGTGGCACCGCCTCCATCAACGGCGCCGGTCGCATGTGGTCGAATGCGGTGAAGGGCGGCGGCAAGCCGGTCGACGTCTACGACGCCAAGGCCGATGCGCTTGCCGTGATCGAGGCCTGCGGTCTGCCGATGGCCAATGTCCAGATCGAGCAGGGTGGTCCCGCTTGGTACCATCCGGGCCGTTCCGGCACGATCAAGATGGGTCCAAAGATCATTCTCGGCACGTTCGGCGAATTCCATCCGAAGACGCTGGATGCGCTCGATGTATCCGGTGCTCTGTGCGGTTTCGAGATCTATCTCGATGCCATGGCCGAGCCGAAGAAAAAAGCGACCCGCACCAAGCCGGGCCTCGAGCTTTCGCCCTTCCAGGTGGTCAAGCGCGACTTTGCCTTCGTCGTCGGTTCGGAGATCGAAGCCGGTGCCATCATCAAGGCAGCGACCAGTGCCGATCGCAAGCTGATCACCGGCGTCAACGTATTTGACGTGTTTGCCGGTGCATCGCTGGGTGAGCACAAGAAGTCGGTTGCCATCGAAGTGTTGATCCAGCCGGTCGACAAGACCTTGACGGACGAGGATTTCGACGCGCTGACGAAGAAGATCGTCGCCAATGTCGAAAAGACCACCGGCGGCATTTTGCGCGCCTGATCGCGCAACTTGTGATCCAATGAAGAAAGCCCGCCGTTGATGAAACGGCGGGCTTTGCTGTTTGATCGTAATTGAAGCCGGATCGCCAGCCGTTATTCGGCCGCGTTCTGAACGACCTCCACCATTTCGTAGGAATACCCCTCAAGCATCGTATAGGCGCGCTCGATCGCTTCGATCTGCGCTTCCGACTTGGTGATGGCTTCACCGATCGTATCGGTGCGGGCGCGGAACATGCGGCCGAGAATGTCGGCTTCCGGACGGCGGCCGATGCGGTCCAGGTGGTTGCGGATGCGGCCGCGGTGGCGTTCCATTTCGAGGATGTGAAAACGGGCGCTGACGATCTGGTCGGTCAGCTTGCGGCGCATGGCGGCAACCGGATCGAAACTGCCCGGCTCGCGGTCGTCGAGAATGAGTTCGTTCATCAGTGTTTCGAGAACGAGAACGCTCTCAAGGTCCTTGGTGTCGGCCAGGGCCGGATCGTAACCGGTGTCGTCATAAACCTTGCGGCGGACCGGATCGATCAGCAATTCGTAGGAATTCGTCAATTTGCTGAATGTCTCCACATCGCCACCTGCATCCGGATGTGAGGTCTTGGCCTGTTTGCGGTAAGCGCCCTTGATCGCGGCGCCGTCGGCATCACGGGTAACTCCAAGAATGTCGTAAGGGTCGATCATTAATTCACATCTCTGGTCGCGACGTAATCAAAGTCCTAATATAAAGCTGTGGGTTGCCCCCTAGCGTAACCGCTCGCCTTTCCGTCAAGCAGGCAGGCTGGGCGATTCTGTGGCGCAGACCGCACAAAACATGGCTGTGGTAGCTAAAGAACGTTAAAAAAAGTCCAGCACGCTGGCGCGACTTCGGATTGATCTTCAAAATGATCGCAAATCGGCAGTTCAAAAGGTAGAAATACTAAATAGAACCTGTGCGAATGCAACCTTTTCGCGTGTATTGGGCAAAAGCACACGAGAACAAATGCGGCGCTATACCATCTGCTGCGGAAATTCGGACGGTTGCTGCCGGCATCGTTGTTAGCTGACGGCGTCCTGCCCTTCGATCCCTGTCCATGATCGCCTCCATTGTTTTGAGGCAGGTGGCATCAATCCAAGCCATGGCCGCGCGACGTGTTTTGAATTTTTTCGATAGAGCCGGTTGACCGTGACAGGCATCGGGCCTATTTGGGAATGATCATTTCCTAATATGGATTCTTCAATCATGGCTGTCTCAGATCCAGTTGCTGCGCCCCGCGCAGCAGGCCGCCCGCGGGAATTCGACATGAATGCCGCGCTCGATCAGGCGATCGTCGTGTTCACCGAACGCGGTTATCACGGCACATCGATTGGCGATCTCAGTCTTGCCATGGGCGTCACGGCCGGCAGCCTCTACAAGGCCTTCGCCGACAAGAAGGCGATCTTTCTCGCCGCCTTCGATCGTTACAAGCTGGTGAAAAACGGTTTGCGTGACGCAGCGATCGCACCGGGCAGAGACGGGCGCGAGCGCATCCGCCTGCTGTTGCATTTTTATGCGGATGGCTCCCATGGCGAGGCCGGTCGCCGCGGCTGCCTTGTCGTTGGCGCCGCAGTCGAACTCGCGCTGTTTGATGCCGAAGCCGATGCCCGTGTCGCCCGCTCGCAGGCGGGGTTCGAAACGCTGTTCGAACGACTGGTTCGTGAGGGCCAGGCGGACGGGTCCATCGGCACCCATATCGATCCGCAGGTCACCGCACATCTTCTTTACGCCGTCATCCAGGGCATGCGTGTCATCGGCAAGGGCGGGCAGGATTTCGCCCGCGCCACGGCAACCGCCGAAGCTGCCCTGAAAATTCTCGACTGACTTATACCTCCAGCCTCCCAGGAGTTTTTATGACCCTCCAAGCCGCCGAAGATACGGCATTTTCCGACACACCAGCCGAACCACGCGAAAAGCCCATTGGCATTTCTGCCGGCATGACTTTTCTGATGGCCGCAGCTGCCGGTCTCATCTGTGCCAACATCTATTATGCCCAGCCGCTCGCCGGGCCGATCGCCGCTTCCATCGGTCTGCCGGCCGAGGCAACCGGCCTCATCGTCACGCTCACCCAGATCGGTTATGGCCTAGGCCTTCTGTTCATCGTTCCGCTTGGCGATCTCGTCGAAAACCGTCGGCTGATCATCACCATGCTGGCCATCGTCACGCTGGCGCTGCTTGCTGCTGCCATTTCCTCCACACCGTCACCCTTCCTCGCCGCTTCGCTGATGATCGGCCTCGGTTCGGTCGCGGTGCAGATGATCGTGCCTTTTGCGGCAAGCCTTGCACCGGAGGAAAGCCGTGGCCGCGTCGTCGGCAATGTGGTCTCGGGCCTGATGCTCGGCATCATGCTGGCGCGGCCGGTCTCCAGTTTCATCGCCGAATTTTCCTCGTGGCATGCGGTGTTTTATGTCTCTGCCGCCGTCATGGTCGTGCTTGGCTTCGTGCTGGCGATAAAACTGCCGACCCGCCGGCCTGAAACCAGCCTCAACTATCTGTCGCTGCTCGGATCTATGGCCTCTCTGGTCATCACCCAGCCGGTGCTGCGCCGTCGCGCTGCCTACCAGTTCGGCCAGTTTGCCAGCTTCAGCCTGTTCTGGACGGTGACGCCGCTTCTGCTGGCCGGCCCGGCTTTTGGGCTCAGCCAGGCCGGTATCGCGCTGTTTGCGCTCGCCGGTGTCGCCGGTGCCATCGCCTCGCCGATTGCCGGCCGTCTGGCCGACCGTGATCTCAGCCGCCCGGCAACAGCCCTTGGTATTGTGGCACTGGTGGTTGGTTACCTCATCACGCACATTGCGCCCGAAGGCTCCATGCTGGCGCTCGGCCTGCTGACGCTTGCGGCCATCCTGATCGATTTCGGCGTCTCCACCACGCTGGTCATCAGCCAGCGCGCCATCTACGGCCTCAGTGCCAGCCTGCGCAGCCGCTTGAATGGCCTGTTCATGGCGGCCTTCTTCGTCGGCGGCGCGCTTGGTTCAGCCATCGGCGCCTGGGCCTATGCCACCGGCGGCTGGTCACTGGCATCGTCGATCGGTATTGCCCTGCCGATTGCAGCTTTCCTGTATTTCCTGACGGAAAAGCGCCGCGCTGCCTGATCTGGCAAATGATCCTGCTGGAGGCCAGATCGGCCTCCAGAAAATAAAAAAAGACCTCGATCACGTTCGAGGTCGAATGCCTGCCATTCGGCTCTCATGCTTGCCCTCGTTCTCCAACCGAATGAGGTCGCCATGAAACCGATAGCACTTCTTTTCTCTCTGTCGCTTATGAGTGTCGCCACAGGACTGCAGGCCGCCGAGCCCGTTGGCGTGCGGAAGATCAGCGTGGTTACGCAGGATTATCCGAGGCCGCTGGCGGTCACGGTCTGGTATCCGTCCAAGGGCGATGGACAGAAGGCCGAGCACGATTACGACCGGATTTTTGAACCCGGTTCCGCAGAAGACAATGCCACCATCCGTGACGGACGCTTTCCGCTGGTCCTGCTGTCCCACGGTTCCGGTTCCCGTGCGCAAGGCATGGGATGGATTGCCGTCAAGCTGGCAGAGGCGGGTTACATCGTTGCCGGTCCCAATCATCCCGGCACGACCAGCGGCGATTCCACCCCATCAGCAACGCCAAAAATCTGGGATCGGACCGGGGATATTTCCGTACTGATCTCGGCCCTTGCCACGGATCGTCGCTGGCAATCGTCCATCGACACAAGCCGTATCGGCATTCTCGGCTTTTCCCTTGGCGGTTCCACGGCCATGGAACTTGCCGGCGCCCGCGCTGATCTTGGAGCCTATCGGCGTTATTGCGAAAAGAGCCCGCAGATGATGGATTGCACATGGTTTGCCGGAGGGCGTGGTTATGCCGGCGGCGAAAGGGTCGATGTCGAGCCGCTTGATCTTGCAACCATCGACAAGGCCCGTTTCGAACAGCAGAACCGTGACCCGCGTATCACGTCTGTGATCTCGGTTGATCCGGGTCTCGCCACGACGTTTCAGAAGGGCAGCCTTGAAGCCATCGATGTGCCGGTCACCCTGATCAATCTCGGAGCACCGGGCAACGTGCCCCTGGCGGTTCTGTCCGATCAACTGGCAAAGGATATTCCGGGCGCGATCTACCAGCAGGTGAAAGGCGCGGATCACTTCAGCTTCCTGCCTGTCTGCAAGCAAGGTGCCGCGGATTTTCTGAAGTCAGTGGGCGAGCTGGATCCGATCTGCGAGGAAACCGCCCGACCCCGCGCCGAAATCCATGCAGAACTGAGCCGGCTCATTATCGACGCTTTCGAGCGTGACCTGAAGCCCGGCAACTGAAGACATGGCGGGAGGCGAAAACCTCCTGCTTATCCGATCCGCTTGTAAAACAGTGTCGTGCCGCAATATCCGCCCTGCGGCCACAGCGCATAATCGGGAATGACGCCAACCCGTTCCCAGCCGAAGCGGGGATAGATAGTCTCCGCCTCACTGCCGGTCGCCGTGTCCAGCACCAGCAGCGTGCGGCCGCGGCGGGCGGCTTCCTCTTCCACTGCTGCCATCAGTTTTCGCGACAGGCCAAGCCCGCGGGCCGAGCGGTGCACCAGCAGTTTCATCAGGTCACCGCGATGCGGCTGGTTCGGTTTCGAGGCCAGCCCCACCTGCACTGTTCCGACGATCCGCCCCTCATGTTCGGCAACCGCGAGAATGATTGCGCCTGCAGCCACCGCATCGGCGATCTCGTGCCAATAGGCCACGGCGTCATTGGGCGAAAACGGCAGCATGAACCCCACAGAAGCGCCGCCATTGATGCAGTCGGACAGGATTTCGCAAAGATCGGCAATGGCAGCGCGGGCGGCGTCGGCATCAAGTATGTGGATATCGGTCATCGAAAAACCTCGGATGGTGAAACGGATTTAACGGCCGCGATCGAGGATCACGGCATAACGGGCAGGCTTGTCGGATGGATTGTGGAATTCGAAAGCGTCGCCGATATCCATGAACAGGCAATCGCCCGGTTCCAGCCGGATCGTTTCCGCGGCAAATACCATGTCCAGCAGGCCGTCGAACAGCCAGACATGCTGCGTCATCACCCGGCTCTCTTCACGCGGCGGAAAGGCAACGCGTGCGCCGGCCGGAAACTCCACCTCGACGATATCCACGCGCGAGCCCGTGCCTGCCGGCGAAACCGAGCGGCGCAGATAACCCGTATGCGGATCGCGCCAGAGGCGCTGGCCGTCGCGTCGGGATAAAGGCGAGGGAGCAGCCTCGTCGCGGGCGAAAAAGGCGGATAGCGAAAGGCCCAATCCCTCGCACAGTCGGGCCAGAAGCGCTGCCGTCGGGCTGGCTTCTCCACGCTCGATGCGTGAGATCATCGCCCTGCTGACGCCTGATCGTGTCGCGAGTTCGTCGAGCGTCAGGCCTGCAGCACTGCGCAGCACCTTTGCGCGTTCGCCGACCTCTCCCTCAAATTGCTGATCGCGTGATTCCATGATCAGAGATTATTATTCGCAGATCGTGGAATCAAGCGACAAAATTCCCAGCGGAATGTTTCGAAATCAGCGCCTGCATTGCCGCTCTCCGGATAGCTTTCCGTCACAAGCCTGCGCTAATGTTTTCGCAATCGCGAAGCGCTTTCCAGAATGTCCGGTTCCCCAAAGGGGCGGATACAGACGAGTTCAATCGAGATTCTCCTGACGCACTGCCAATGCCTTCGCCTGCCTTGAGGATGACCCCAAGCATGACATCCACCGCAACACCGCACGTTACCGCCTCGCCCTTTTCCATCGCCAGCATCGTCATCTCTATGACGATAGCCGCGATCGGCAGCGGTATCATGGCCACCTATGTCCCCTTCGTGCTGACGCGGGAGGGCGCCACATGGGCGGCAAGGCTTGCGGTTCCGGCGCTTGCCTTCGGTGGCCTGCTCGGCTGCGTGCTGGCGGGGCCGCTGATCCGCCGGGTCGGCCATGCACGGCTGTTTGCCTGCTCGATGTCGATGGTCATCATTGGCGCCGTGCTGGTGGCGGCGGACCTGCCGCCCGTCTGGTGGATCCTTGCACGCGCCATTTATGGCGCCGCCTCCAACGTCAATTTCATCATCGCCCAGAGCTGGCTCAACCATGCGGCCTCCAATGAATGGCGCGGCCGGGCCATGTCATTTTTCTACATGTGCTTCATTCTCGGCCTCGGTTTTGGCGCATGGCTGTTTGGCCAGGTGCCGGCAGAGGGCAATCTGGCGCCGCTGATCGTCGTGTTCGTCACGGCACTCGCCATCATTCCGATCGGCCTCACGCGCCTGCCCAATCCGCCGGCGCCGGCCAGCGTCAGCGTCAACGTGAAGATGGCATGGCGCATTTCGCCGGTCGGTCTCATCGGTGTGCTGGCCTCGGGCGGCCTCTCCATGGTGGTTCAGGGGTTCACGCCGATCTATGCGACGCTCAACGGTGTCACACAGGGAGAGGTGGCGCTGCTTATGCTGGTCATGCAGACGGGACTTCTGTTCATCCAGTATCCGCTCGGCCTCGTCTCCGACCGCATCGACCGCCGCGTCATCCTGCTGTTTACCTGCGGCCTGATCGTCGTGTCCGGCGTTGCGGCACTGATGGTGTCCTTCTCCACCTTCATTCTGTTGATGATCGTATTCCTCGTCTTCGGCGGCGCGGTGGAAACCGTCTATTCGGTTGCCAATGCCCATGCCAACGATCGCGCCGATCCGGGTGATTTCGTGCCGCTCTCCTCCACGCTTCTGGTCGCATGGTCGACGGCCGCCACCATCGTGCCGCTCGGCATCACCTTTCTCGCCCCCGTTCTCGGCCAGCAGACGTTCATTTATGCCATCATTCTCGTGGCTTCCGCCTACGGGCTTTATGTCATATGGCGCCTCAAGGAACGTGACGCCGTCCCCATGGACGAGCGCGAAAACTTTGGCATGAAAACCGCGCAGATGCCGAATGCCTCGATCATCACCGATCCGGAAGGTGGCATTACCCCGGAAACCAAGCTGCCTTGACGCCGAAAGCGCGCCACATACTCAACGAAAGGTTATCATCCCCCCTTTGCGGCGGGGATTGTCACTGCTATATGCGCGAGCCATGAGCACCAATTCCCGCACGCCGCTTGACCATATCCGCAACTTCTCGATCGTGGCCCATATCGACCACGGCAAGTCGACGCTGGCCGACCGTCTGATCCAGACGACCGGCGGCCTTGCCGAACGAGACATGTCCGAGCAGGTCCTCGATTCAATGGATATCGAGCGCGAGCGCGGCATCACCATCAAGGCCCAGACCGTCCGCCTGCATTACAAGGCGAATAACGGCGAGACCTATGTGCTGAACCTCATCGACACGCCCGGCCACGTCGACTTCGCTTACGAAGTCTCGCGTTCGCTGTCGGCGTGTGAAGGTTCGCTGCTGGTCGTCGATGCCTCTCAGGGTGTCGAAGCCCAGACGCTCGCCAATGTCTATCAGGCGATCGACAACGACCACGAGATCGTCACTGTTCTGAATAAGATCGATCTGCCGGCGGCCGAACCCGACCGCATCAAGGAACAGATCGAGGAAGTCATCGGCATCGATGCTTCGCAGGCGGTGCTGATCTCGGCAAAAACCGGCCTCGGCATTCCGGATGTCCTCGAAGCCATCGTCCACCAGCTGCCGGCGCCCAAGAGCGAGGCCGGCGACAAGGGGCCGCTCAAAGCCCTGCTGGTCGATAGCTGGTACGATACCTATCTCGGCGTCATGGTTCTGGTGCGCATTCTCGATGGCGTGCTGACCAAGGGCCAGACCATCCGCATGATGGGCACGGACGCAAAATATCAGGTCGAACGCGTCGGTGTTCTCACGCCGAAGATGTTGGCCGTCGACAGCCTCGGTCCGGGCGAAATCGGTTTCTTCACCGGCTCGATCAAGGAAGTCGCCGATACCCGCGTCGGTGATACCATTACCGAAGACAAGAAGCCCACCGCGAAAGCGCTGCCGGGCTTCAAGCCGGCCCAGCCGGTGGTGTTCTGTGGTCTCTTCCCGGTCGATGCCGCGGATTTCGAAGACCTGCGCGCCGCCATGGGCAAGCTGCGTCTCAACGACGCCTCTTTCTCCTTCGAAATGGAAAGTTCCGCCGCTCTCGGATTCGGTTTCCGCTGCGGCTTCCTTGGCCTGCTGCATCTGGAAATCATCCAGGAGCGTCTGGAGCGCGAGTTCAACCTCGATCTGATCGCAACGGCGCCTTCGGTTGTCTATCAGCTGACCATGACCGACGGTTCGGAACGCGAGCTGCACAACCCGGCCGACATGCCGGATGTCGTGCGCATTTCCGAAATCCGCGAGCCTTGGATCAAGGCCACCATCCTGACGCCCGACGATTACCTCGGCGGCATTCTCAAGCTCTGCCAGGATCGTCGCGGCATCCAGACCGAACTTACATATGTCGGCAAGCGCGCCATGCTCACCTATGAGCTGCCGCTCAACGAAGTCGTGTTCGATTTCTACGACCGCCTGAAGTCGATCTCCAAGGGTTACGCCTCGTTCGATTACCATCTCGACGGTTATCGCGAAGGCAACCTCGTGAAAATGTCGATCATGGTCAATGGCGAGCCTGTTGATGCGCTGTCCATGCTGGTGCACCGCACGGCTGCCGAAAAGCGCGGTCGCGACATGTGCGAAAAGCTGAAGGACCTGATCCCGCGGCACATGTTCAAGATCCCGATCCAGGCAGCGATCGGTGGCAACGTCATTGCCCGCGAAACCATCTCGGCAATGCGCAAGGACGTGACGGCCAAGTGCTACGGTGGCGACGCCACCCGCAAGCGCAAGCTGCTGGACAAGCAGAAGGAAGGCAAGAAGCGCATGCGTCAGTTCGGCAAGGTGGACATTCCGCAGGAAGCATTCATCGCCGCCCTGAAGATGAGCGACGACTAAAACATTTGAGGCGGGCCATTTGAGCCCGCCTTTTTCATTGGCGAGCCCGTCTGCGCTCCGTCATCACCACCTGATAGTTCGACAGAACGATGATGGCGGCACCCAGCAGCACCCAGAGGTCGATCGCCTCCGCATAGGCGTAATAACCGACCAGCGCCGCCAGCGGCACGCGCAGAAAATCGACCGGCATCACCACCGAGGCTTCCAGCCGCTTCAGCGCCTGCGCCAGGCAATAATGCGCTGTCAGCCCGCCAATGCCCGACAGGAACATCCACGGCACGGAAACCATCTGCACCGGCTGCCAGTCGGTCAGCGATGCTACAAAACCAAGCGGCAGCTGGATCAGGATCATCCACACGACGATCGTGCCGGGCGAGCAATGCCGGGTCAGTTCCTTCACCACGATCAGCGCAATGGCAAAACCGGCGGCGGCGATCAGCACCAGCCCGGCTGCGGGATCGATCATCGCCGCACCCGGCCGCACGATCACCAGCACGCCGATAAAGCCACCGATGGTGGCAAGGATCCGCGGCGTGGTCAGCTTTTCCTTCAGAAAGATCCAGGCAAAAAATGCCACCCAGATCGGCATGGTGAATTCCAGCGCGAACACCGAGGCGAGCGGCAGGAAAACGATGCCGACCGTCCAGAGATATTGTGCGGTAAAATGCACGACATTGCGCAAGAAGTGCAGTTTCAGCATCTTCATCTGCCGCACTTCGGGAAACAGTTTTCGCGCCAGAAGAAGGATCACCAGAAGCCCGACCAGCGCGCGGAAAAACATCACCTGCTGGATCGACATCGTCGCTGCCATTTCGCGGGAGCCGACCGACATGCCGATGAAGGACGCCATGCTGCCGCCCATCCACATCAGCCCGCGGCCAAACTCCGCCCGTCCTCCCGCTGACGCGGTGAGACTATTGTCTGTCATGAAATTCTAAACCTCCAACCCGATGTGTCAGGTATGGGCCTTTTGGTCGGCTGAAGTCCACCGACATTATGTCGCTTCGTCCATGGTTCAGTCGAACGCGACGATCTCCACCCAGTTCGGCTGCCGGCCGGTGGCGTGCGAGGAAATTACCGTCAGCGAACCAGTGTTGGGATCGATCGCATGGATGGTCATCCGGTGCGAAAGCTCGCCGACGGCCACAAGGAAACGGCCTGTCGGATCGATGGTGAAACCGCGCGGCTGTTTCTCCGTCGCAAAACTTTCACCGGCACGCAGCTGGCCTGTCGCGGCGTCGAAATGCAGAAGTTTCAACGTGCTGGAGGTTCGCTCCGAGGCGTAGATGAAACGGCCATCTGGCGTGACATGAATATCGGCGCTGGCGCTTACCCCTTCAAATCCCTCCGGCAGAATGCCGGCCGCGGCCAGCTTCTGCCAGAAGCCGCTTGCAGCGTCATAGCCGAAGGAAAGGACTTCGGCGCTGTGCTCGGTGATGGCGAAGGTGAACCGACCATCCGGCGAAAAGACGAAATGCCGCGGCCCGGATTTTGGCGCAAATGCAATCCTTTCCGGATCAGCTGCCGCAAGGATGCCGGTCTCTGCGTCGAAGCGGAATGCCAGAACCTGATCGGAGCCGAGATTGCTGGCGAATACGAGCCTGTTGTCCGGGGAGGGGAGAATGGCATGCGCATTCAGGCCGGTCTCCACCACCTGTATCGGGTCACCCGCCACGCCATCGGCCCCGATCGGATTGACCGAAATGACACTGCCGCCATAGGAGGCGGAAAACAGGAAGCGGCCGCGTCTGTCGGTGGAAAGATAGGCCATGCTGTCGGCAAGCGCCGCCCGGCCGATCTGCCGCAAATGTCCGGTCTCGGCATCGATCGCGAAGGTGAGCACGGTAAAAGGTGCGGCTCGAATGCCGGCATAGAGCAATTTCCGGTCGGGACTGATGGTGAGCGGCGTTGCATTGCCGATAGCCGTAATGCCGTCGAAGGGCACCGTCTGGATCGGCTCGACCTGACCGTTGTCATCGAGGCGAAAGACGCTGATATCGTTGCTTTCGGCATTGCCGACATAGATGAAATTTCGCTTCACTTGAGCCTCCTCCAGGTCATTTCTGAAACGCAAATGTTTCCTGCCTTTCGGCATAAAGCATCGCCGCGATGCTTCACTTGACTTAACCCCGCCTTCATTACAACTTGCTGGAACATGGCGATGATTGCCATGTAAAGCTGGGTTGATGCCAGTTCTATGGGGAGTTGCCGCATGCACAGGTTCAAGATCGTCAAGGCTGCCAACGAGCAGTTCCGCGTCCAGTTCGTCTATAATGCAGAAGTCATGGTCTGGTCGGAAAACTATGCGTCCAAGGCCAGTGCCAAGAACTGCATCGAATCGATCAAGAAGAACGCACCGGGCGCCGCGACCGTCGATCTCACCAAGGAAGAGACCGGCACCGGTTATCGTTTCGAGATCGTTGAGAGCAAGAATGGCGAACATTTCGTACGCTTCAAGGCCGCCAATGGCGAGGCCATGGTTCGCTCGGAACTCTATGCGTCCAAGGCCAGCGCGAAGTATTGCATCGAATCGGTGAAGAAGAACGCGCCGGGCGCGGAAACGGTGGACGAAACCGTCTCGGCCTGAGCCGCCGATCATTGCCAATTTTGCTGACGGATTGTCATTGGCCGCCTGCAACCAGCGGGCGGCTTATGTGTGATGTGTTCGCTTTTCAGAATATAAAAATCTGATAAAAAGTTATAAATGCAATAAATTCAAATGTTTACGCTACCTTAGAGGGTGAGCGGTAAGTTGGCTGTAGTTTCAACAGCTCTGTGTATGCCGCCCATGCCGCAGCCCGTCGCCGATTATCTGAACCTTTCAACAGAGGTTCGCGCCCTCAATCAGATCTTCGCCACGGTGAAGTATGATGCCAATGGTAAGATAACCGCTGCCAACCCGCATTTCCTGCGTATGCTGGGCTATGATCTCACCGAGCTTCTGGGCAATAGTGACACGCTTTTTCTGTCGAAGGCCGTCGAACGTAGTCGTCAGATAGACCTCTGGGAAAGTCTTCGCCGCGGCGAGCAGCGTGAATTGACTTCGCTTTGGATTGCAA
This sequence comes from Neorhizobium sp. JUb45, assembly GCF_004343585.1. Taxonomy (GTDB): domain Bacteria; phylum Pseudomonadota; class Alphaproteobacteria; order Rhizobiales; family Rhizobiaceae; genus Neorhizobium. Next base: position 206,289 of record NZ_SLYW01000004.1, read on the forward strand.
AGCTTGGGACCGAGCTTTGGCTGCAGTCGCGTTATGTGCCGATTCAGGGCGAAGACGGTGCCGTCGGCGAAATCCTGCAGATCGTCACCGACGTCACCCAGCAGAAGGCGCGTGAAGCAGATGAGCGCGGTCAGATCGCCGCCATCAACGCCGCACAGGCAGTCGTTCATTTTTCGCTCGATGGTTTCGTCCTCGACGCCAACAGCCAGTTCCTCGAGGCGACGGGGTATGCGCTGTACGAGATCGTCGGCTGCCACCATTCGATTTTCGTGCACGACCCTGACAATGTCGAATATCGCGAGTTCTGGCGTTCGCTCGGCCGCGGCGACCACCGGGCCGGCGAATTCCGTCGCCGACGCAGGGATGGCGAGGACGTCTGGCTTCAGGCACTTTACAGCCCGATATTCGATCCGGCAGGACGGCCGATGAAAGTGGTCAAATACGCCACCGACATTACCCGCCAGAAACTGCGTCAGGCCGATTACGAGTGGCAGATCAACGCCATCCACAAATCGAACAGCGTCATAACCTTCGATATGCATGGCACCATTCTTGATGCCAACGAACAGTTTCTGGAAGCCGTCGGTTATGCGCTGGAGGAAATCCAGGGCCGGCACCACAAGATGTTCGTGGAGCGCTCGCATGCCCACGGCACCGAATATGCCACCTTCTGGAACGACCTGCGCAAGGGGCGTCACCGTTCGGGCCTGTTCAAGCGTTTCGCCAAGGATGGCGCGGAAATCTGGCTGCAGGCCACCTATAACCCGATTTTCGATGCCAATGGCAAAGCCGTCAAGGTCGTCAAATACGCTTCTGTCGTGACCGATGAGCGCCTGGTCCAGGCCGAGCATGAAGGCCAGATCGCAGCCATTCACAACGCCCAGTGTGTCGTTTCCTTCGAACTCGACGGCACCATTATCGAGGCCAACGAAAATTTCCTGGGCGCCACCGGCTACAAGTTTGCGGATGTGCGCGGCCGCCATCATCGCATGTTCGTCGAGCCGGATGAGGCCGAGAGCGAGGAATATCGGAATTTCTGGGCTGATCTCGCCAAGGGCAATTTCCGCGCCGGCGAATACAAGCGCATCGGCAAGAACGGCCACGAGATCTGGCTGCAAGCCACCTACAATCCGATCAAGGACCTGAATGGCCACCCGTTCAAGGTGGTCAAATATGCGACCGACGTTACCGAAGCAAAACTGCGCCAGGCCGATTATCAGGGCCAGATCGAGGCGATCCACAAATCCCAGGGCGTTGCGGTGTTCGATCTCGATGGCACGGTCATCGATCTCAACCCGAATTTCCTGCACATGCTCGGTTATGAGCTTGATGAGATAAGAGGTCGCCACCATTCGGTTCTGATCGCACGCGATGAAGCCGCCAGCGCCGACTATGTGGGCTTCTGGGACACGCTGCGCTCCGGCAGTTACCATTCCGGCATGTACAAGCGTGTCGGCAAGGATGGCCGCGAGATCTGGATCCAGGCCAGCTACAATCCCATTTTCGATCTCAATGGTCGGCCGACCAAGGTCATCAAATATGCGACCGATGTCAGTTCCAATGTCGAGCTGGCAGCCGCCTTCGATGATGCCCGCCGTCAGGCCCAGCACGATTCCGCGACATCCTTGCCTAACCGCGTAAAACTGTCCTCCTTCATGGAGAACTGCCTTGCGGGTCCGGCCGGCAGCATGGTCGTTTTCTATCTCGATCTCGACCGCTTCAAGCCGATCAACGATACCTACGGCCATCATGTCGGGGACCGTGTATTGGGAGAGGTTGCCGACCGCATGCGCCGCGCTCTGCGCGACGATCAGATCGCCGCACGTGTCGGCGGCGACGAGTTCGTTATCGCGGCACCCGGCATGCCGACAGAAGCGATCGAACGTTTCTGCACGCATATTCACGACATCGTCACGGCACCGATCCGCCATGAAGGCGTCGAACTGTCGGTCGGTGTCTCGATCGGTGTGGCGATGTCGCCTGCCGATGGCACGACACCGGACGAACTGTTGCGGGCGGCCGATGCCGCGCTCTACAAGTCCAAGGAAAATGGGCGCGGCCAGTACAGTTTCTTCTCGACCGACATGAACTGCAAGGTCGCCGTTCAGCGGCAGATGACCGAGGGCATGCGCAACAGCCTTGCGGCTGGTGAATTCTATCTGGAATATCAGCCACGGTTCGATGCGCGCCGCCGCCATATCCGCAGTGCAGAGGCACTGGTGCGCTGGGCGCATCCGGAACGCGGCCGCATCAACCCCGCCGAATTCATTCCGCTGGCCGAACAGAACGGATTGATCGTGCCGCTTGGCGACTGGATCATGCGCACAGCCTGCCAAACGGCAATGAACTGGTGCGGTATCGGCGTTTCCGTCAACGTCTCGCCGGTGCAGTTCCGGGATGCCGATTTCGTTCAGAAGGTCCGCGATTGCCTGGCGGAAACCGGTCTCGAGCCAGCGCTGCTGGAGCTGGAGATCACCGAAGGTGTGCTTCTCGAAGATGCAGAGCGTGCTATCGCTCTCCTCAAGGAGCTGAAACAGGTTGGCGTAACGCTTGCCATGGACGATTTCGGAACCGGCTATTCATCGCTCAGCTATCTGCGCAACTACCCGTTCGACGTCATCAAGATCGATCGCAGCTTCATTTCCGACCTGGATCGCAAGGAAAGCGCCCGCCCGATCGTGCAGGCTATCCTTGGTCTTGGCCGCGCGCTTGGCATTTCCGTCACCGCGGAAGGTGTCGAAACCAACGAACAATTGGCAATCCTGACGGCGGACCAATGTACGGAAGTGCAGGGTTTTCTGCTGGCGCGTCCGCTGAGGGCAGAGCAGGTGGCCGAACTTCTGCAGGAAATGCCGGAGTTGGCCCTCCGCAACCAGCCAACAAGGCTGGCAGGCTAACGATCCATCGAACAGCGGTTTGGCACGGTTCGTGTCGGATCGGCCGAAACCGCATGAAGACAAAAAGAAAGAGGCGCCTTGCTGTATCGCAGGCGCCTCGTTTGCATTTGATGTTGTCGATTTTCAGAAGGGACTAACGGCTGGCCATGGTGCCCGAACCCCGCTGCCGGTTCAGCCAGTTGTGCCATTGCCCCTCATTGCCGTTGAAGACGTTGAGGTCGATCTTGCCGGTGACGCCATGCGACAGGCCCGAGCCGGAATACTGCCAGAACGCCCATTTGCGGTCGGGATAAACGACGGATGGATGCTGGGCGACGGCGCGCAGCCAGAACGGATAGTTCTGGAATTCTCCGCGCAGATTGTCCTTGTAGAAGTCAGGCGCGGTATAGATCACCGGACGCTGGCCATAATGACGTTCGAGCTTGTCCATGAAGACCTGCATCTTTTCGATGACGCGGGCTTTTGAAAGCCGCATCTTGCAGGCGGATTCGCCGTTATATTCGACATCGATCACCGGCGGCAGCGCATCCGGCTCGCGCGGAACGTTGCGGATGAACCAGTCGGCCTGCTCGCCGGCGGTGCGGCACCAGTAGAAGAAATGATAGGCGCCACGGCGTATGCCGGCTTCCTTGGCGCGTCGCCAGTTGGTCCGGAACATCGGGTCCAGATGGTCGCCGCCGTCGGTCGCCTTGATATAGGCGAAGTTGGCGCCCTGGCTTCGCAGTTTCGGCCAGTCGATCTCACCCTGCCAGCGCGAAACGTCGACGCCGTGAACGGCATAATGGCGTGGCTGTACCCGGCCGAAATTGATCGGCTTGGCATCACGGAACTGGCGGCTGTAGATGCGTGAGCGGGCAGTGGCGCTCATCGTGCCGGATGATAGCGCGGCGGTTTCCATCATGCCCGACGGCCGCTGCACAGGAAGCGGGGTGGATGGCATGCCGACCATGGTCGCGGAAGCCGGAAGAGGGGGCGTGCGGGATGCGGTCATCGCGTCCATCGGCGCGGCAGACATCGATGCATGGTCGCTCGGTGTCGGGCCTGCCCAAGACAGAACTTCCTGATGCTGCTGCGAATTCGCCGGCGCTGCGGCCATGGACGGGCCGCCGACACTGGCGGCCGGAACAGGCGCCGGTGTCTGCTGGACGGAACTCGTCACCTCACGCGAAGGACGAGAGGGTACCAGCGCGTCCGGTGTCATGCTCGAAGAGCACCCACTCAAGAGCAGGGTGGTGATGAAAAATGCCGGCTTGATTGCTTTATGCATCGGTGTCCGTACGCATTACCTGTCCGGTGATTTACGACCAGCCGGAACCATTGGAGACAGTGCTAACGGAAGATTACCGAAAAAGACTGAATGCAATCTTTACGAATGGCCGGTTCGGTTGTTCAAAATTTAGGTGCATTGCAACCGAAATTGACGGAGATCACTTTCAAAACTGTGCAGGTGCAGCATATAGGAATCCTATAGAGACATTTTGTCTCGCAGCGCAGCACGCAACACGGTGTTTCTGGCTGCCTGAATGTGTTTGAAAGGTTTTGCCAAGTGGCTGGTTATACAGGTAACGGCGCTGATCTCGGGGGAGCCCGCTCCCCCGGCGTTTCGAGCACCGAAAACTACGGTTTCGCTCTCGTCGCTTTGACGTCCCTGTTCTTCATGTGGGGTTTCATCACCTGCCTGAACGACATTCTCATCCCGCATCTGAAAAGCGTCTTCTCGCTGAACTACACGCAGTCGATGCTGATTCAGCTGTGCTTCTTCGGCGCATATTTCATCGTTTCGCTGCCGGCCGGCGCGCTGGTCAAGCGCATCAGCTATAAATGGGGCATCGTCGTCGGTCTGGTCATCGCCGCCATCGGCTGCGCGCTGTTCATCCCGGCCGCCAGCTACCGCGTCTATGGGCTTTTCCTCGGTACGCTGTTCGTGCTTGCTGCGGGCGTCACCGTTCTGCAGGTTGCTGCCAACCCTTACGTCACGGTTCTCGGCAAGCCTGAAACGGCCGCCAGCCGCCTGACATTGACACAGGCCTTCAACTCGCTCGGCACCACGCTTGCCCCGCTGTTCGGCGCAGTGCTGATCCTGTCGGCAGCAACCGCCGGCATGGAGAATGCCACGCCGGAGCAGATCGAGGCCCTGCGTGTCACCGAGGCCAATGCCGTCCAGTTTCCCTACATGATCCTGGCTGCCGCCTTCCTCATTCTGGCTGCGATCTTTGCAGCCCTGAAGCTGCCGCAAGTTCAGGAAGACGAAACGGTAGAAGCCGGTGCCCATGTCGAAGGTTCGGCTTGGGGTTATCGCCATCTCGTTCTCGGTGCCGTCGGTCTGTTCGTGTATGTCGGCGCCGAAGTCTCGATCGGCAGCTTCCTCGTGAACTTCCTCGCCGAGCCGACGATTGGAAACATCCCGGAAACCGAAGCCGCTCACTACGTTGCCTATTTCTGGGGCGGCGCCATGATCGGTCGTTTCATCGGTGCGTTCGCGATGCGCTACATCGACGACGGCAAGGCTCTGGCTTTCAATGCTGCCGCGGTCATCGTCCTGCTGGCCGTGACTATCGTGTCGACCGGTTCGGTTGCCATGTGGGCGGTTTTGGCCATCGGCCTGTTCAACTCGATCATGTTCCCGACGATCTTCTCCTTGGCGCTGCACGGTCTTGGCCGTCACACCAGCCAGGGTTCGGGCATCCTGTGCCTCGCTATCGTCGGCGGTGCCATCCTGCCGCTCGTGCAGGGCGCGCTTGCCGATACGATCGGCATCCAGCTGGCCTTCGTCATGCCGATCATCTGCTACGTCTACATCGCCTATTATGGCCTCAAGGGCCACAAGCCGGCCTGATCGGTACTGCCTGATGGAATGAAATCAAAAGGGCCGGTCTGCGCAAACAGACCGGCCCTTTTTCCGTTCAGCACTGCTATGAGGTCAGGCCCATTCGCCCTTGCGCATGACCGGTGTGGTCGAACCATCGGCGCGGACACCGTCGATATCCACCTTGTCCGAACCGATCATCCAGTCGATATGGATCAGGCTGGAATTGCCACCCTTGGCCGCGATCTGCTCCTGGCTGAGCGATGCGCCGTCAAGGAAACATTTCGAATAGCACTGGCCGAGGGCGATGTGGCAGGAGGCGTTTTCGTCGAACAGCGTGTTGTAGAACAGGATGCCGCTCGCCGAAATCGGTGAGGAATGCGGCACCAGTGCCACCTCGCCAAGACGGCGCGCACCCTCGTCGGTGTCCAGCACCTTATTGAGCACTTCCTCGCCCTTGGTGGCCTTTGCCTCGACGATGCGGCCGCCCTCGAACTTCACCTGAATGCCGTCGATCAGCGTGCCCTGATGCGACAGCGGCTTGGTGCTCGACACGTAGCCTTCCACCTTCAGCGCATGCGGGGTGGTGAACACTTCTTCGGTCGGGATGTTCGGATTGCAGGTGATGCCGTTCTTGGCGGTGGATTCGCCACCATGCCATTCATGATCGTCGGCCAGCCCGATGGTCACATCCGTTCCCGGGCCGGTGAAGCGCAGAGCGGCAAAACGCTCGCCGTTCAGCCAGTTCGAGCGCTTGCGCAGGTTTCCATTATGTTCGACCCAGGCTGCGACCGGATCATCGAGATCGACGCGCGAGGCGGCAAAGATCGCGTCGGCAAGCTTTTTGATGGCGTCCTGTTCGCCAAGCTCAGGAAACACCTGTTTTGCCCAGGCGGGGTTGGGATAGGAGATGATGTTCCAGTTGATGTCGAAATTGGAGATCTTTTCGAGCGCTGGTTTGTAGGCCATCGAATTGGCCTTGTTGGCGCGTGCCACCTTGGATGCGTCCTGACCCGCCAGCAGCATCGGATTGTCGCCGGCAATCGCCAGGCGCGCGGCATTGCCGGCAAAAGCCTTGGCCATGCCTTCGTACAGCCAGCCGGAAGCCTTGTCGAAACTGGCATCCTGTGCATGGCGATAGCGCGACAGCGTGGTGTCCTCGTCGGAGTAGAAAGTGGTGACGAGGCCGGCACCGGCCATATAGGCGTGGCGGGTGATCAGCCGCACCAGAGGAATGGCGGCAAGCGGAGCCGTCATCACCAGATCCTGGCCGGCTTCAAGCCTCAAGCCCACCTTGATCGCCACTTCGGCGAGCTTTTCCAGTTTTTTGGGATCGATCGTGACGATATCGGAATGGATGTTCATGGAGATGCCTGCCCGTTTTCAAAAACAATGCGACAGACATAGTCCTCTCGATCGGGAATTTGAAGCTCAGTCGGCCACAAGCGGCGCGGCAATCGCCTCCAGCACCCGTTGCGCTTGCTTCGGATCCAGCCGCACCTGCAAACCGCGCTGGCCACCGTTCATATAGACGCGGGCCTCGTCCATGGAGATGATCTCAATGGCTGTCGGCACCTGTTTTTTCTGGCCGAACGGGCTGATGCCGCCGACATGATAGCCCGTCAGGCGCTCGGCATCGGCCGGTTTCATCATATGGGCCGACTTGCCGCCAAAAGCCGCCGCCAGCTTCTTCATCGACACTTCTCGGTCGGATGGCACGATCACGCAGACCGGCTTGCCATCCAGTTCGGCCATCAGCGTTTTCAGCACCCGATGCGGTTCCTCGCCGATTGCCTCAGCCGCCTGCAGGCCGATGCGTTCGGCATTCGGATCGTAGTCATAGGTGGCAGTCTCGAAGCTGACACCGGCTTTGGTCAGCATCTGAGTGGCGCGCGTGGTCTTCGACATGACCCATGCCTTCCTTATTTGTCGCCGAACGCCTCGGCATAGATTTCCGGCTTGAAGCCGACCAGCAGCGTGCCGTCCTTTTCCAGAACCGGGCGCTTGATCATCGACGGCTGGTCGAGCATCAGGCCGATCGCCTTTTCACGTGTCATGTCCGCCTTGGCATCATCCGGCAACTTCCTGAACGTGGTACCGGCACGGTTCAGCACCGTTTCCCACCCTGCCTTGTCCGTCCAGGTTTCAAGATGAGCCAGATCAATGCCGGACGCCTTGTAGTCATGGAAAGTGTAATCGATGCCATGGTCATCCAGCCAGGTGCGCGCCTTTTTCATCGTGTCGCAGTTCTTGATGCCGAAAATCGTGACGCTCATCTGATGTGGCTCCATGACGTTAATGAAAAATTCCGCCGTTGGACATGCCTCCAAATGCGGCATGGGACAAGCGGAAATACAGGCAGGCAGCGTTGTTTTGCATGGCTCCCATCTGACCTTGTGCATTGAATGCAAAGCGGCTCAGGAGCATATTCTAATCAACAAAAGGAGATGCACATGTCCACGAACCTCAAGAACATGCGCGGTGGTTTTATTGGCCGTGCGATCGCTGTTTTCGGTGCTGCAAGCGCCGCTTCCGCCGCAGTTGAAGGTGGCCGCAAGCCGCAGGCCCGTGACCTCGTCACGCTCGGTATCGACCCGAAGGCTTTTGACCGCGTACAGCTCTAATCGAGCTTTGATGATCTGACTGCCCCGGATCGAACAGGGGCAGTCCGGGGCTACAGCCATGCCGGATGTGCGGTGCTGGCCCAGACAAGTCGTCCCGAGACGACACAAAATTCTCTTCATCGCAGCGACTGGCCGCGCTCTTATCTCTTCGATATGAGTGGCGGCATAACTGTGTCTGAAAATGTTTCCGCGGGCCGAAAGGTCAGTGCGTCAGAAACTTGTAGGCGACATAACCGACCAGCAGAACGGCGGCGCCTGCAGCGGTGATCAGGCCAAGACGGTGTTCGATGAAATGGCGTATGCCTTCGCCGTAACGCCGCAGCAACCATGCCAGCAGGTAGAACCGCGCACCGCGGGCAACGATCGCCGACGCAGTGAACAGCCAGATATTCACATGCGCTGCCCCCGCCAGAATGGTGACCACCTTGATCGGCGGCAGATGCGCCAGGCCCGATGTGACCAGAAACAGAAGCACCATTTCGAAGGAAATGCCGGAGCGCAGTTCCTCGAACGTATCCATCTTGCCATAGAAGCGCAGGATCGGTTCGGCAATTGCGTCGAAGGCGTAATAACCGATCCACCATCCTGCAATGCCACCCAGAACAGAGGCAACGGTTGCGATCAGGGCGTAACGCCATGCGCGCTGTGGCCGTGCGAGTGTCATCGGCAGGAAAAGAACGTCAGCAGGCACCAGGAAGATGGAGCTTTCAACGAAGGCGATGATGGCGAGCCATGTGGACGCTGCCTTGCGGGCGCTGAGCGCCATCGTCCAGTCGTAGAGTCTGCGAAGCATGCAACTGTTCCCGATCTGTCGTACACCGACGTCTATCGACGCGGGATAAGCTTGTAAACTTGCTGCAGTGCAAAAGTGGCCATTCTCTGACCGTATGTCAGCGAATGCCTGAGGGGTGGCAGGCATTCGCAGAGGCTCGACGGAGGTTGTTTTAACCGCCGAGAGCCTCATTGGTGTAATAGCGCGCCAGATCCGGCTTCGTCGCAAGCACCTTGCCATCGCCGTCCTTGAGGATTTTCGCGTCGAACAGATAGGTGCCGATCGCCTCCATCTTGGCCGGTTCCATCTTTCCGATCACGCCGCTTGTCGTGCGCAGGTAATGCCCCTCGATCAGAGCCTGAAGAGAGGCGCGGATCAGCGCGCGGTTTGTCAGCGCATCCTTGTTGGCTGAGATCAGCAGGTCGGTTGCCTCGTCCGGGTTTTCGACGGCAAAGGCATAGCCTTTTTGCGTTGCCTGCAGAAAAGCCTTGGCCAAATCCGGCTTGGCGTCGAGAAATTTTCGGCTGGAGCCGAGTAGAGCCGTATGTTCATCCGGCACGCCGTAATCGGCATATCGGAAAGCCTTCTGCTTCAAACCTTCCAGCTCGGCCTGCACGCCTTCCCAGGTATAGACTTCCAGCGTGAAATCCACCGAGCCATTGGCCAGCGCCTGATAGGCGGATGTGCCAAGCGTCACCGTCTCGAATTCGCCCTTGCCGCCATCATGGCGGATCATTGCGCTCAGTAGCGCGTTTTCCCAGGCACTCCCAAAGCCGCCATAGGTCTTGCCGTCGAGATCTTTTGGGCTCTTGATGTCGTCACGATCGGCCTTGAAGACCACGCGGCCGGTCTCGTGCTGCACTATGGCGTAAGTGCCGATCAGGTCCGCACCGGCCGAATGCTGGGTAAACAGGCCGATGGAACCGATCACACCGAAATCGGCGACATGATTGGCCACCAGCGTTCCGGCCGATGTGTCGGTATAGGGCAGGATTTCGACATCGAGGCCTGCGTCTCGATAAAAACCTTTGTCGCGGGCGACGAACAGGCCGATATGGTTGGTATTCGGCGTCCAGTCGAGCGCCACCTTGACGGTCTGATTGTCTGCTCGAGCGGGCAAGCCCAGCATCGGCGTGAGGGCAAGACCGGCAGCCGAGGCGAGGGCGGTGCGGCGGGTGAGCATGATCATGGTGTTCAATCCTCCTGAAACGCGTGAATTCCTATTCGGCGGCATGTTCTCGATCCGGAATGCCGTTGCGATGGTCGGGCTTAAGAAGCGTGTCGAGAATATCCGCCTCAATCGCGGCTGCCCGCGCCAGCGTGTCGGCATCGCGCCCGCGCGGACGCGGCAGGTCGATTACGATCTCGCGGATAACTTTTGCCGGGCGTGGTGACAGCACATAGATGCGGTCGGAAAGATGGACCGCCTCGCGCACGTCGTGCGTCACCAGCATCGCCGTCCAGCGGTGCTTTTGCCACATCTCCTCCAGCCAGCGTTGCATGCCGGCGCGTGTCAGTGCATCGAGCGCGCCAAACGGTTCGTCCAGCAAAAGCATCGGTTTGTCCTGCACGACGGTGCGCAAGAGTGCCGCGCGCTGGCGCATGCCGCCGGAAAGTTCGGCCGGATAATTCTGCTCGAAACCGTCAAGCCCGAATTCGCCAAACAGTGGTGTGACGCGGGCACGCGCATCCCGTCGGCGCATGCCCTGTACTTCAAGTCCCAGCGTCGTGTTGTCGATGATCTTTCGCCACGGCATCAATGCGTCGCGTTGCGGCATGAATGCGAAGGGGCGGCCTGCCTCGGTCAGCGGCTTGCCATCGAACGCGATTGCGCCGGCCTCAGCGGTGATGGCGGCAGTCAGCAGACGAAACAGCGTGGATTTGCCCGAACCTGAAGGCCCGAGGATAGAGACGAACTCTCCGGGCTGCACAGTCATGGAAATTTTTTCGAGCACCGGCAGGTCGCCGTAGCGGTAACTGATCCCGTCGAGTTTGAGGCGTGGCGGCGTCACAGGTTTCTGCCTCCATCTTGCGGCCGGCGTGTCCACGGCATGGCCAGCCGTTCCGCCAGAACCGCCAGCCCGAACAGGCAGAGTGTGAGGGCGGCACTGACCAGCACGGCGGCCAGCACGAGGTCGGGCCGAAAATTGTTCTTGGCGTTCAGCATGTAGATGCCGAGCCCCTTGGCTGCCCCTGCATATTCGGCAAAGATCGCGCCGACGACGGCATAGGTGATCGAAATCCGCAGGCCCGCAAAAAAGAAGGGCAGGGCGGACGGCAGGCGGGCCAGCCCAAAAAGTTTCCAGCGTGGCGCGCCCATCGAACTCAGTAGCTGTTCGAGTTCCGGCTCGGTTGCCTCATAACCTTTGGAAAGCGCCACCAGCATGGGAAAAAAGGTGACCAGCGCCACCAGCAGGATTTTTGGCAGCAGCCCGAAGCCGAACCACAGAACAACCAGCGGCGCGATGGCGACCAGCGGCAGTGTCTGGCTGATGATGAAAACGGGAAACAGCGCCCGTTTCAGACGTGGCACGAAGTCGACGATGACCGACAGAAGAAAGGCGGCGATGACCGATAGCGCAAAACCGGTCAGTGTGGCGTGCAGCGTCGGAAGGGTATTGTCGAAAAGCGCCTGCCGGTATTCGTAGGCCTGCGCCACAACGCGCGAAGGCGCCGGCAGAGTTGTCGGCGAAACCCCGGAAAATCGGGTGTAGCCTTCCCAGATCAGCACCAGACTTGCCACTGCAAAAAGCGCCGGCAGAAAGTTACCGATATGCGAAAGCAGGGAGGCGAGATATCGCCCGTTGCGGGTTTGCGAAAACGACATGATTTGAGCCTCGGGCCAGCCGAAAAGACGCGTGAAAAAGGTTCAGCGCTTGGAAGGGCTGTTGGCGGAAACCGTCAGGTCGATCGTCACATGGCCGGCCGGTGGGCCAAAGCGCACCAGTGCTTCATGCACGGTGGAGAAAACCGCGCCGGTATCGCCACGCAGTTTTGTGCAGAAATTCTTGGATTTCTCGAACGTGCCGGAGTTTTTGACGAAATCGATGCAGCCATAGATCTCGTCCATATGGCCGTCGATGCCGAGCGTATAAAGCGAGAATTGCGCGGCCGCTTCCTGGCCGATGACAGGTGCGCCCGCTACAGCCGCATGGGCTTTCGCCTTGCGTTCATCGAGCGGCGCCCAAGGACCTAGAAATTCGGGCACCTGGCACATCGGGTCATCCGGCTCACCCGGGCATCCGCGCGAGATCGTTGCATGCAGGGTGCAATGTTTGCCGCTTTTCGCTGCCGCAGCAAAGAGATCGCGCATGGCGGCGAACACGATATCGGGCGTGCCGACGAGCAGCGTGGAAATGTCGTCCGTCTCGATCCGCAGCTTTTCGCGATAGGGATCGAGCGCGGAAAGCGCATTGGTGATGACGCCGACAAAATCGTCGGTCATGGGATACAAAGAAATCTGCGCGCCGGAAAACATCGCTCTACCTCGCTCCGCTGGCATTATCCAGATCAGCTTGAGGGTCCATGATCATGGCGACCAAATCTCAGCCCCGGCATTACGGAGCACCCCTGTGATGGCGCGTTCTTAGACCGATGCCGGATGGCTGGCAAGGTGGGACTGTCAGATTGTTGCCGGCATAGGGTTGGGACGGATCAGCCTTCGATTACGTTTTCGAAGCCGGCCTTCTGCGCCAATTTGACGAACTTGCGGTCAAAGGTGGCAAAACCTTCGCAGTGGCGGGCTTTCAGGAGATGAAGGGCGTCGGCAAAATCCATGCCTTGCCCGAAGAGGTCGAGTGCATGGGCTACGATATGGCGTTCTTCCACCGTTACCGTCGGCAGTCCCGCGAAATCGCTGATTGCCTTGCGTCGCGCCGCGCGCTCCAAGCGGAAGCTACTTTTAAGCACCCATTCGGTTTCCAGCAACACAGTGATCGGGACAAAGACCTCCCTCCCATTGATGATCTGGCGAGAGCGTTGTGACTGTCGGCTTTCATCGCCGGTGAGGTATCGGATAACGAGATTGGTGTCGATGGCGATCATGCGTCGGGATCGACGCTCTTCAGGAAACTGCGACGAGCCTCTTCCAGGACACCCTCGTCCATCTCCTTCAGTGTCTTGGGTTTGCCCTTGTATTTAAGCATGCCGAAAACATCAGCCGGATTTGTTGGCGGAAAAACCTGCTCCCCGGCACGTTTCAGATGCACGCCATCCGGGGTCTCCTCGACGACCAGCCGCGTACCCGCATTCCAGTTCTGCCGTTCGCTCACACCGCTTGGCAGGGCGATTTGCCCGTCCGGGGAAACGGTCGTCGTCAGCTTTTCCTGATGATCCATCACGCAGCCTGCCTGTTGCGATGGTGTGAGGATAGAGCCGAAGGATTTCGCAATCAAGCCAAACGAAAAAGGGAGAGCTTTCGCCCTCCCTTGCAATCGCGGTCAGAACGGATTTCTCCGCTTATTCCCACTCGATCGTGCCCGGTGGCTTGCTGGTCACATCGTAAACGACGCGGTTGATGCCGCGGACCTCGTTGATGATGCGGGTCGCGGCGCGGCCGAGGAAGTTCATGTCGTAGGGATAGAAATCCGCGGTCATGCCGTCGACCGAGGTGACGGCACGCAGCGCGCAGACAAACTCGTAGGTGCGATAGTCACCCATGACGCCAACGGTCTGTACCGGCAGCAGCACGGCAAAAGCCTGCCAGATCGTGTCGTAGAGACCTGCCTTGCGGATTTCGTCGAGATAGATCGCATCCGCCTTGCGCAGAATGTCGAGCTTCTCCTTGGTAACGCCACCCGGGCAACGGATGGCAAGGCCCGGACCCGGGAAGGGGTGGCGGCCAATGAACGATTCCGGCATGCCGAGTTCGCGGCCGAGCGCGCGGACTTCGTCCTTGAACAGTTCGCGCAGCGGCTCCACCAGCTTCATGTTCATGCGGTCAGGAAGACCGCCGACATTGTGATGGCTCTTGATGGTGACCGAAGGGCCACCGGAGAAGGAGACGCTTTCGATGACGTCCGGGTAAAGCGTGCCCTGTGCGAGGAAACGCGGTTCGCCCTTGCCGTCGGCAGCGATCTTTGCGGCTTCCGCTTCGAACACTTCGATGAACAGGCGACCAATCGTCTTGCGCTTGACTTCCGGGTCGCTTTCGCCGGCAAGCTGGGTCAGGAACAGGTCGGATGCATCAACAGCCACGAGCGGGATGTTGTAATGGTCGCGGAACATGCCGACGACCTGTTCGGTCTCGCCCTGACGCATCAGGCCGTGGTCGACATAGATGCAGGTCAGCTGGTCGCCGATCGCCTCATGGATGAGGATGGCGGCAACAGAGCTGTCGACGCCGCCGGACAGGCCGCAGATGACGCGTTCATTGCCGACCTGATCCTTGATCTTGCGGATCATTTCGGCGCGGTAGGCAGCCATGGTCCAGTCGGACTTCAGGCCGACGATCTTGTGCACGAAGTTGGATAGAAGCTTGGCGCCATCCGGGGTGTGCACCACTTCCGGGTGGAACATCGTCGTGTAGTAGTGGCGGCTTTCGTCGGCTGCGATGGCGAACGGAGCGTTCTCCGAGGTCGCGATGACCTCAAAACCTTCCGGCAGCTTTGTCACGCGGTCGCCGTGGCTCATCCACACCGGGTAACGGCCGCCCTGTTCCCAGAAACCGTCAAACAGCGGGCTGGCTTTCTTCACTTCCACATCGGCGCGGCCGAATTCGGCGGCGTGGCCACCTTCGACAACACCACCGAGCTGGGTGCAGAGTGTCTGCTGGCCGTAGCAGATGCCGAGGATCGGCACGCCGCTGTCGAATACCGCCTGCGGAGCGCGCGGGCTGCCTTCGGTGGTGACCGAAGCCGGGCCGCCGGAGAAGATCACGCCCTTGGGCGCAAGCTTGTCGAAAGCCTCTGCGGCGCTCTGGAAGGGATGGATTTCGCAGTAGACGCCTGCTTCACGCACGCGGCGCGCAATCAGCTGCGTCACCTGGCTGCCGAAATCGATGATGAGGATGCTGTCGGGATGAGCTATCTGGGTCATGTCGAGCCTTTAGAGAAACTTGGCATTTCTGGCAACCGGACAAACGGGAAAAACCGCTGGCGCATAGCGGATTTTCACTCAGGTCATAGCGAAAGTTCGCCAGCTTCCAGCGCTTTCGTCAGCCGGTCGACGGCATCGGCCAGCTTTTCGTCGATCACATGCAGATACTCGGTCCAGTCGCCGACGTGTTTCAGGTCTTCTTTTCCGTCAGAAATGCCGCGCAGACCGATCAGCGGTACGTCGAATAGCTGGCAGCAGCGCATCACCGCAAACGTCTCCATATCGACCATATCTGCGGCGACGAGATCATAGGCGTTGCCGGAAACGATATTGCCACCGGTGGAAAGCGATGCCTGTGGAATGCCGGGAATGGTCAGCGGCAGCGGCAGGATCGCCGGATGATCGAGAAACGGTGTTGCGCCTTTCTCGAAACCGAGCGGCGACGCATCCATGTCGCGATAGGCGACGGAGGAGACCTGATAGACACCGGTCTGCTCGAGATTGCGCGAACCGGCCGAACCGAGCGACACGACGAGATCCGGCAGGCCGCCAACGGTTTCCAGCAGCGTGAGCTCGCGCGAAAGAACGGCGGCGGCTTCCACCGGCCCGACACCGGTCATCAGCGGGGTGATGCGGCTTTTGAGGTGCTGTCCATATTCGGCATCCACCGCCATCACGAACAGCACCGATTTTCCGGCAATCCTTTTGGTCGGCGCAATCGACATTGAAGCGTTCATTCGACCAGATCCTGACGGCCGCGGATCACCATCATGCTGCCGCTCATCGAGGCGATCAGTTTTGCCGGGCCGTCGCCCAGCGCATAGGCGCGGCCGTCGGCGACGATGATGGTGGAACCCGGCTTGGTGATTTCGCCGCGAAACAGAAACCGTTCGCCGCGCCCCGGCGACATCAGGTTGATCTTGAACTCGATGGTGAGGATCGAGGCTTCCGGCTCGATCAGCGTATAGGCGGCATAACCGCAGGCGGAATCCAGACCCGCGGCAATCACGCCGGCATGCAGAAAGCCGTGCTGCTGCGTGAGTTTTGGATCGAACGGCATCTCGATCTCGACGCTTGCCCGTTCGACCCGTGTCAATTCGGCGCCCAGCATGGCCATGGCCTGCTGGCTGGCAAAGCTTTTCTCGATACGTGTCTGAAAATCGCCGGGGTCGATCACCGTCATGTCTGCTCCTGTTGGTCGTAGCAAGGTTTGCACGAGGCGACCCGGCATCGCAAGCGGCGGCTTGTCCCACGCGGCATAGATCAGCGATTTAACAGGACGATGGCAAGGTTCAGATAGGTGGCGAAAGACACCCAGACGGCATAGGGCACGAACAGCAGGGCCGCCTTGCGGTTTGCATTCCAGCTCATGGCGATGAACAGCAGGATGAAAAACAGCATCGGCAGGATGATGGCCAGACCCAGCGGTGGATTCTGCATGCCGAAAAAGGCGGGTGACCAGCAGATGTTGAGAATGCCCTGCAGGCCGAACACGATCAGCCGGTTGCGATTGTTCTCATCGAACCATGTTTCGGCGAGTGCCGTGCCGATCATCACGTAAAGTGCAGCCCAGACCGGTCCAAAAATCCAGTTCGGCGGGTTGAGCGGCGGCTTTTCCAGCGCCTGATACCACTCACCCGGCATGTTGGCGATGCCGCTCAGAACGCCGATGGCAACGCATGCTGCAACAAATAAAATATAGGTTGTCAGTTTTCGCATAGGCCTGACATAGGGCTGCCAAAAGCGAGAGTAAAGCTTATTTTAGCGAAATGATATGTTGATCCCAGGCAACATCGTTGCGGGTGCCGTTGAAGCGCCCGTCATAGCTGGAAACGGCAATGCCGGAGGGGGCGGGGGCAACACCTGCCGCCTCGCGAACGATCTCTTCGCGCAGAACCGCTCCGGTCCTCGCATCCAGTGTCACCGCCGCTCCGCCAACGGGTGAGGTGAGGCCCACCAGCCCCTCGCGGCGGTTGACGGCGATGGCGCCGACATAATTGCCAAGGCGGATCGTGGTTTCCTCCGGCAGGTCGAGGAGGGCGATGTCCTCGCCCCTGGAGATCCAGCCGGCCAGCGGCGGCAGTTCGTTGCGTGCACCCTCCCACTGGCAGGCGAACCAGATGCGGCCATTGTCGGCGATATCGAGATGGCGGGTGGAAAGCTGGGAAAGCGACGGCGGCAGCGTGTGTTTCTGGATCAGTGCGCCGCTGCGGGCATCGAGCAGAACCAGCGACGGCTCCATATGGTCGAGATTGAGTTTGGTGCGCCCGAAATCCGGGTGGGTTTCGATGCCGCCATTGGCGATCACCAGTATCGACCCGTCGTCGGACACGGTCATGTCGTGTGTGCCCAGTCCATGCGCATCGAACTCGCCGATGCGGTGAAATCTGTCCGTGGCGTCATAGATGCCGATCATGCCACGATTGCCGTCAAAGTCGTTTTCGCTGGCGTAAAGGCGTGAACCATCCGGCGAAAAATGGCCGTGACCGTAAAAGTGCCGGCCTTCCGGGGCGGTGATGATGATCGGCTCGCTTTGAGGCGAGGCATCAAAAGTCATCGCAAACGTGCCGGGGCGGCGTGCGAAGGCGACCGTGCGGCCGGTGGCGGTGCTATGCGCCAGTCCGTGGGCGCGGGCGGGCAGGGCAACACGCTCGATGATTTCGCCGCGTTCGGAAACGGTGGCGATGCCGAAAGAACCGTCGGCTGCGCGAAAACCGGAGGCATAAACCGCATCGGCGCGCTCAAGCGCCCGTAACGAGCCGGGCGTCAGCGTGGCAGTGAAGGCCAAGCCGGCAGCCTTCAGGAATGCCCGTCGGTCGATCGTTTCGCCGCGCCAGACCATGGATCAGTCGCCGTCAGCGAAGGAAAAACCGGAGCTGAGGCCGATCGCGCCACCATAACCGTCGTTCAGCCTGGAGATCACATCCTTGCCCTCGGCCAGCAGCGTGTCGAGCTTTCTGCGCTCGCTCTCATCAGCCACGGCCTTTTCGAGGTCCGGCGTCACACTGCCGGCTGTTGCAGCCATGGCTGTCAGCTGCGCGTCGATCGCAGCCACGACCGGCTTGTCCTTCTCCGGCAGCAGATCGACCATGCTTGAGGTGGAGAGCAATGTTTTTAGCCCCTCGATATTGGCAATGACCGAAGGCCATGTGGTCTGCGATCGCCAGAACAGCGCCTGTTTTGGAAATTTTGCCTTGTCCGGGCCTTTGTAAAACGTCTCGATGCGCTGGTCGCGTACGGCTTCCGCGCCATGCACGAGAATGCCGAGCAGCGCCGTCATCGCCTCGCCGCCGGTGCGGAAGGCGGGGTTGTCCGGTCCCGGCTGCTCCCAGGACTTCTGGATACCATCCGGCGCATCCCAGATGGCGGAGACTTCCTCCGCCACGTTGGCGATATTGCCGGCAACGGCGGCAGCATAACGGCAACGGAAATTGTCTTTCTCCGCGGACGCCAGCATTTGCGCATCCGTGCCGAACAGCAGATATTCGAGTGCGCCAAGCCCCTGTGTCGCCACGCTCTTGGTGCCGAGCGTTTTCGGATCGGTGGCGGTCTCATCGGATTTGGAAAGCACGGCCTGCACCTGTTTCAGGCCGGTGCTCTTGCGGTCGGGGTAAAACAGGATGCGCTCGAAGCGGTTCTGCTCGATGATCGGGCCGGTACGGACTATCTCGATATGCGCCCAGCTTTTTGCCGTGTCGCGAAACGCACTTTGTGCTGCCTTGTAATTGGCCTCGGAGGGTGCATCACACAGCGTGCCGACCACCTTGGTTGTCGATACGGCGGATGTGGCAAAAGCATCGTAACCCGGCTTGATGAACCCATCGACTGCCGCCGCCATCACGGCCTTCACCTTGGCTTCCGGCAGTGTCACCGCCATTGCAGGTTCCTGCGCCCATGTTGTGGCCGGCATCAGAAGGGTAAGGCCGGCGATGAGGATTTTGCACATTTTATAGCGACTCCAGGAAGGTGATGAGGGCTTGTCTGTCGTCTTTCGGCAGGCCGGCAAAAGCATCGCGCGCAGCTTGCGCTTCTCCGCCATGCCAGAGCACCGCCTCGGTCAGATTGCGGGCGCGACCGTCATGCAGGAAGAACGTGTGGTTATTGACGGTTTTCGTCAAGCCGATGCCCCAGAGCGGCTGGGTGCGCCATTCCTGGCCGTCGGCATCGCCCACCTGCTGGCCATCGGCCAGACCTTCGCCCATGTCGTGCAGCAGGAAATCGGAATAGGGCCAGATCAGCTGAAACGCCTGCGCCTTGTTGCCGGCATCGCGCCGCGTCACGAATTTTGGCGTGTGGCAGCTGGTGCAGCCCGATGTGTAGAACATTTCCTTGCCGCGCAGCACGCTCGGATTGTCGATGTCGCGGCGAGCCGGCACGGCCAGATTTTCGGAATAGAAGGTGACGAGATCCATCACCGGATCCGGCGCTTCGGTCGGTCCCAGTCGCTCCTGCACGCCGGTCGGCAGTGACAGGCATTTGGTCTGCGCTGGCGTGCAGTCACCGAAATCGCGCGGCGCATCGGGCGTCGAAATGCCGAGATCGCCGGCGAAGGCGGATGAACTCTGGTCGCGGATCGTCGCATTTTGCGCTTTGAAGCCAAACCGCCCGAGTTTCAGCTCGCCGGTGCGGTGATCACGCACAAAAGCCGGCTTGCCGGAAATGCCGTCCTCGTTTTTGTCGTCCGGATCGGCGTTCGCCAGAATATCGGCCTCGTGGATCGCCTGAACCAGTCCAAGCCCGATCATCGGTGGCGAAACGCGCGGAGACAGCGTCGTGTCGGGATGCATCGGCCCATAACCGAGATCGGAGACGGAATAGGTCGGCTTGCGCAGCGATACCGTTTCGCCGTCTGCCAGCTCTACTGGGACTTCCTCGTAAGTGACCGCCATCCGGCCCTCTATGGGCAAATCCTGTACGGCGAGATCCTGCAGCTGCTCGCCATAAACCGGATCGGGAAAATTCAGCACCTTGCGCTCGGCAATGTCTGCCTTTTCAGCCTCGGTCTTGGCCGGCCGCGCCAGCCGTAGAAACATCGAGGTCGCATCAGGCGCACCTTCGGGTGGATGGCCGCGGCCATCCTTCAGGTGACAGCTCTGACAGCCGCGGGCATTGAACAGCGGCCCCAGTCCATCCGAGGCTTGCGTGGAGGACGGTGCTGCCACCCAGAGCTTTGTGAACAGCGCATTGCCCAGCTTGAAAGTCTCCTCCTCCTGAAAGGTCAGGTTGGTGGAGAAATGCGAAAAGATATTGCCGTTGACGGTGGCCTTGGTGGTCGCCGCTCCACCCTGCATGGTTTCGAATTGTTCAGGCTTGGAAAAATCATCGGTCGGACGCGTCACGCTTTGCACGCGCTTGGCATCTTTTGGGGTGAGATCGGTGCGGTCCTCCGGCATGACGGTGGCCTGGGTCGCGATGGCGACGGCAGGCGTGTCCTGCGCCGAAACGATCGAGGTGATCAGCGGCAATACCAGAACGGGCGCACCCGCCAGAACCGGCAGCACCAGAAGCAATGCCCTCGACGTCTTCATGGAACGAAACTCACATAACGGGGTGGATCGCGTGACAGTGCGCATGGCGGCGAACAATTCGCCTCATGCGGACACGATCCGACATTTTCATGGCATCCGCGACAAGCATCTTGTCGCGGATGCCGGGTTGTTTTCGGCCTATTTGAACACTGCGTCCGGGTTGTCGAGGCTGTCGGAGCCTTCGAGCGAAACCGAGCCGAGGTCGAGTGCGGTGATGACACGCTCGATCGTCTTGGTCTGGTCGATCAAACCGTCGATCGCCTTCTGCACGACGGCGTTGCCTTCCTTGTTGCCGTCGCCGATCATCTGGTCATAGGCCTCGCCCTTCTTGGCGCGGTCTGCCATGGCGTTCATGGCCACCAGTGTCGCGTCCAGCTTGCCGGTCATCTCTGTGTCGAGCTTGGCGTCCTTGGCCTTGACCAGGTCGGAAAGCGACGGGCCGGTCATCTTGGTGCCGTCGGCGCGGGTATAGTTGCCGGTATAGGCGGCTGCGATGCCGACTGCGTCGTTCAGGTGCGAGGCATGGGTGTTGTCGGAGAAGCAGTCATGCTCCTCTTCCGGATCATGCAGCAGCAGGCCGAGCTTCATGCGCTCACCGGCCAGTTCGCCGTAGGACAGCGAGCCCATGCCGGTAAGGATGGCGGTCAGGCCCGCCTTCGGATCGGCTTCCACCGTTTTGGTGGCTTCGGCGCCCGGTGCCCAGGCATCGACCATTTCCTGCAGATCCTTGAGCAGCAGGGTCGAAGCCGCCTTCAGATAGTCGCCGCGACGATCGCAATTGCCATTGGTGCAATTGGCCTTGTCATAGTCGGTATAGGGACGCTCGCCGGCGCCGGCTTCGGTGCCATGCAGGTCCTGGCCCCACAGCAAAAATTCGATGGCGTGGTAGCCGGTCGCCACATTGGCTTCCACCTCGCCGGCTTCCTGCAGGCTTTCCAGCAGTTCCGGCGTGATCTTCTTGGCATCAATGGTCTCACCGTTCACAGTCAGCGTCGGGTGGCCGATGATGTTGGCGGTGTAATAGGCGTTGGAATCGCTTTCGGTACCGTAGGAGGCGTCGACATAGTCGATCAGCCCTTCGTCCAGCGGCCAGGCATTCACCTTGCCTTCCCAATCGTCGACGATCGGGTTGCCGAAACGATAGACTTCGCTCTGCTGGTAAGGCACGCGGGCAGCAATCCATGCCGTCCGTGCGGCCTTCAGCGTGTCGGCGCTCGGCTTGGCCAGCAGGGCGTCGATCGCGGCATCGAGTGCCTTGGCCGTCGTCAGGGAGTCTTCGTATTTCGCATGCGCCACGTCGGCGTAATGCTTGATCACAGCCGCGGGCTCAGTCGCGGCAAAGGCGGCGGAAGCGGAAAGCAGCGCAAAGGTGGCGCCGAACAAGGTCTTGCGGATCATCGTCCCTCCTGGTGCAGCCGTTGTCCTCAAGGCTGCGAGACGGATTTCATCGCGCTTTTGATAACTGGTGTCAAACAATCTAGTTTGGAGTATTTCCAAACAACAGCATGTTCTTGAACGGCCTGTATTATCGGCCGTTCAAGCGATGTTGGAGGGCGAGAAAATCAACCGTTGCGGCGCATGCGGCAGAAGAAGAAACCATCCGTGTCGGTCGAAGCCGGGGTCAGCGTCAGCGTGGCGCCGTCGCGCGAATGCGGGCGCGCTGCGTTGCCGCTGAACAGCGTCTCCCAGGCCGGACCTGCCGGTTCGATGACAAAATCCGGGTGGGTTTGTGCAAACCGTTTGGCCTGGCTGTCGTTTTCTTCCGGCAGAACCGAACAGGTGACATAGACCAGCGTGCCGCCCGGCTTGACGAAGGCTGCTGCCTCGCCAAGAGCCTCTTGCTGCTGCTCCATCCGTTCCTCGATATTCTTCTGGGTCAGCCGCCATTTGGTGTCAGGACGGCGGCGCCATGTGCCCGTGCCCGTGCAGGGCGCATCGACCAGCACGATATCAAGCTTCTCACGGAGGCTTTCCATGCGCCGTATATCGTCATGAACCTGCACGTTGCGTGCACCGGCGCGTTTCAGGCGCTCGATGATCGGCGCCAGCCGTTTGCGGTCGGTGTCAAAGGCGTGGATCTGGCCCTTGTTGTGCATGGCAGCCGACATGGCGAGCGTCTTGCCGCCACCGCCGGCGCAATAGTCCAGCACCTGCGCGCCGTCCGTCGGCATCACCAGATCGGCGACGATCTGCGATCCTTCGTCCTGAACCTCGAACCAGCCCTTCTGGAACGAAAGCTCGGCGGTGACGTTGGGTAGACGTGACGGGCCTTCGCCGGCGGCAATGCGCACACCGTTTCGGGCGATCGGAGATGCGGCAGCTCCAGAGCGATCGAGCGCCTTGACGACCTTGTCGCGTGAGGCCTTCAGCGTGTTGGCACGCAGATCGAGCGTCGGGCGGCCGGCCAATGCCTTGGCCTCGTTAAGCCAGTCCTCGCCGAAACCGGCTTCGAAGGATGGCTGCACCCAGTCGGGGATATCGCCTTGCACATGAAGCGGTGCGTCAGCGAGGTCGCGATTGGCAAAGGCTTCGAAGGAAGGCAGCACCGGCGCGAACTTGTCGTCTTCCAGTTCAGCCGCAAGCGTTTCGGGCGTAAAGCCCCATTGGCGGATCAGAACGGCGAAGGCAAGTGCGGTTGGGCTGTCGTCTTCCATCAGCCAGGCATGCGACAGGCGCATGCGTAGCGCGTCATATACGATGTTGCCGATCGCGGCGCGGTCGCCCGATCCGGCAAACCGATGGGCAAGGCCCCAGTCTTTGAGAGCATCGGCGACAGGACGCCTGCGCGCCTCGATGTCTGCCAGTACCTCGATTGCTCCGGCTACTCGTCCGCCCAGTCGCATCTCAAACTCCGTATCGGTTGAACCCGTATGGCCGGGGTCCTATCGGGGTTTGGGCTGCAGGGCAAGGGGTGGCCGAAAGGGCGTCCGATGGATCAGCCTTCCTTGGCGCCTCTGCCGGCGACCTTCTGGTTGCCGCCATCGACGACCTGGTAGCAGACCTGTGCGGTGCCGGAAGACACCATGCCGATGTTCTTTGCAGCGGCCTTGGAAACGTCGATGATGCGGCCGCGAATGAATGGGCCACGGTCGTTGATGCGCACGACAACGCTTTTGCCGTTGCGCTTGTTGGTCACCAGAACCTTGGTGCCGAAGGGTAGCGAACGATGGGCTGCGGTCATCAGGCTGGCGTTCATCCGTTCACCGGATGCGGTTTTGGACGTGAGCGCATACCAGGATGCGTGGCCACAACCGGGCGCGGCATTTGCCTGCGCGGCACCGAGACAGCTGAAAGCAGCCACGGCAGCTGCGATGGAAAGTGAGCGTCGGACGAAGTTCAAATCGGAGTATCCCCAGTGGTCGAAGAGCCGCTGTTGCGGTGGGCGACGCTAAGGCAGGGGCAAAAAAGGCGAAAAAGTGGGCCTTTTGATCACGGAATGTTACATCGCGTAACATACGTGATGAATCTGCAGGTTGCTAAATCGTTAACAGACACGCAAGAATCGCAGTAAAAACAGTAGGAAAACGGAAAACCATTCCGCCTGTCATGCGGTTGTCACATCGATCACAAAAATCGCGAAAATAATTTTGCGCGGCAGTGATTTTTACTGCCCAATTTGCGGAATTTTTGTGAGACGCTGCCCATATTATTAAGAATTTATGACCTGAGAGATGCCGTTGGTAGGAAATTTCATCCGTTTTTGTGGCTTTTACGGAGTAGTTTCAGGTCTGCCGGATCAGCTTCTCCAGCGTCCAGACGACCAGAGTTCTACCAGCGATGTACGGTAATCTCGATAAGTGAATTGAAATCCAAGGTTGCGTATGGCGGCGTTTGAAATACGCTTGTTATCGCCGTAGAAAGAGCGTGCCATTGGCCGCATTTCTGCGGTCTCGAAGGCCTGTTCCGGCGGTGGCTCCACGCCCATCAGGCAGGCGGCCTCGGTCACCACGTCCTGTGGCGGTGCCGGCTCGTTGTCGGTGATGTTGAAGATGCCGCCGGTGCCGGAAGACGCAAGAAACAGGGTTGCGCCTGCGATATCCTCCACACGGATGCGGTTAAAAACCTGATCCTTCTTGATGATGCGATGCGCCGTGCCGCGCGCGAGATTGACGAAGGCATTGCGGCCGGGACCATAAATGCCGGCCAGCCGCAAAATGGCGACCGGAATGCCGGCCGCTTCTCCCGCCTGCATCCATGCCCGCTCGGCGGCGACGCGCTCCAGCGCGCGCGCCGATTTCGGATGGCACGGCGTCTGCTCATCCACCCAGGCGCCGTCGTGATTGCCATAGACGCCGACAGTCGACAGATAACCGATCCATTCAAGGGCGGGAAACCATTGCCTGAGTTCGCGATTTGTCAGCCGCAAAAGGCTGTCACCTTCAGCACCGGGCGGGATCGACTGGACGAGATGCGTGGTCGTGCTCATTGCACGGCGCAGTTCGGGCGAAAAACTTTCGCCGCTATATATATAAGGAGAGATGCCGCGGCTTCCGAGTTCGGCAAGCTTGTCGGCGCTTCGGGTCGTGCCGGCCACGGCCTTGCCTCTGGCCAGGGTCTCCGTGCCGATCGCCTGCCCGGAATATCCCGCACCAAAGATCAGCACCTGCATCACGCCACTCCTGCCATTGCCCATTCCGCTTCGACCTCGTCATCCTCGTCGATAACGCGGGCGGAGGCAAACCGTTCGAATTCGTCTTTTGTCATCAATCTGGAAAGCGCCCATACCGCCATGCCGCGCACGGCAGCGGACGGATCGGCAGCCAGTCCCTTGCAGGCTTCGATAAAGCCGCGATCTCCCGAATTGCCCACGGCAATCAGCACGTTGCGCACAAACCTGTCGCGGCCGATGCGTTTGACCGGTGAGCCGCTGAAAAAGGTGCGAAACTGTGCATCCTCCAGCGTCAGCAGAAAGGCGAGCGACGGCTCTTTCAGGTCCTCGCGGGCCTGCAGTTTCATCTCGCTGGCGCTTGCCGCAAACTTGTTCCATGGGCAGGCGGCCAGACAATCGTCGCAGCCATAGATGCGGTTGCCGATCAGCGGCCGGAATTCATGGGCGATCGGCCCCTTGTGCTCGATTGTCAGGTAGGAAATGCAGCGCCGCGCATCGATCTGGTAGGGCGCCGGAAAGGCGGACGTCGGACAGGCGTCGAGGCAGGCGCGGCATTTGCCGCAATGATCGCGCTCGGCCTCGTCGAAATCCAGATCGGCAGTGGTGAAAAGGCTGCCGAGAAACAGCCAGGAACCATGCGTGCGGCTGACGAGATTGGTGTGCTTGCCCTGCCAGCCGAGGCCGGCGGCAGCTGCCAGCGGCTTTTCCATCACCGGCGCGGTATCGACGAACACTTTCACATCGACACCGGCGCGGGCTGCAAAACGCGTGGCGATTTCCTTCAGCCGCCCCTTGATAACGTCGTGGTAATCGCGATTGCGGGCATAAACGGAGATGTTGCCCTTGTCCGGCTTGGACAGCAGGCCGCGCGGATCCTCGTCCGGACCATAATTCATGCCGAACATCACGATCGAGCGCACATCGCTCCACAGCACTTTGGGATCGCCACGACGCTCGCGCGTTTCTTCCATCCACGCCATCGTGCCGTGCCGTCCGGCCTCGACAAATTCGATGAGACGGGCAGGGGCGTGCGGAATGCTGTCGGGCGGGGTGATGCGACAGAGATCGAAGCCTTGGGCTTCAGCTTCCGTGCGAATGAGTGCGGTCAGTTTGCTGGCGCGAAGACGGTCCTTTTCCGAGCGGCCATCGTGCCGCGACGGAGCATCTGCCCGCGCAGCCTCGGGCTTTGTCTCAGAAGTCGAGATCCGCATAATGGGACACCGGTGTTAGGCCGCGGACACGTTCCGCCAGAAGCGGCCGGAAAGACGGCCGCGATTTCAGCCTCTGATACCATTCCTTGGCAATCGGTGTCTCCTGCCAATCGATCTCGCCGAGATAGTCGAGCACGGAGATCGAGGCGGCGGCGGCCAGATCGGCGTAGGACAGCCGTTCACCGGCAAGCCATGGCCGGGAGCCGGCAAGCCACGAAAGATATTTCATATGCTGGCGGATGTTGGCGCGCGAGGTGCGCAGAACCTTGCTGTCCGGTGCGCCGCCGCCCTGTGCTGCCGTCATCTGCAGCTTGTAGGCACGTTCGCGCGTCAAGGGCAGCGTCACATCGCGTTCCATTTTCAGCAGGAACCATTCCGTCAGCCGGCGGATTTCGGCCCGCTGAAAGGGATCTTCCGCCAGAAGCCGGCGTTCGCGCTTCAACACGCCATGGGTTTCGTCGAGGAATTCGAGCAGCACGTTGGGGCCGCTCAACACCCGCATATTGTCGTCGACATAGACGGGAAGCGTGCCGGCCGGGTTGAGGGCCAGGAATTCCCGGCGCTTTTCCCAGGTCTGCTCTTCCACGAGATCGGTCTGAAAGCCGTATTCGGCCAGGATGAGCCGCACGAACCGGGAGGCCGAAGACATGGGGTGATGATAGAGCGTGGGCATCGATACTCGATTGTTGGTACTGCAATTATCAGCGGAAGTCGGAGATGACCTCCAAGTCCCGAATGTGGCTGACATAAGGCGATGCAGCCTAATTACCAGACCAAACGGCCAGAACGACAATTCTCGCCATTTTAAGTTAATTTTTCTAACAAATGATCAAGAAAACGGATGCGCCGTTAACGCCCGGAATCTAAGGGCAAAAGAAAAGGGTGAGCGGCATGCCACTCACCCTCAATCTTCAAAAATGGTCTTGTCGGCTCAGCGAGCAATCGAACCCGTGCTGCAGGGGTCGACGCCGTATGCCGGAGCGCAGGAACCCTTGTTGGCAGCAACCGTGCCGGGCGCCAGGAACGAGCCTGCGAGAATGATCAGTGCCGCACACGCAAAAAACAGTGCGATGGACTTGCCCATGGAATTTGGCCTTTCGGAGGAAGGTACGTCTGTCACGGTGGGAATGTCTTTCCTGAAATCCTGTGCCCGCGGTTTATTGGCCGGATTTCAAAGATACAATAGGGAATTCTACTGAATCTGCGGTTAACGCGACGCTATTTCACAATGCGATTTTTGTGTCACACTGTCCCACATCACAAATGTGTAAAGCGCGGGCATTCTTTTCCCGCGCTCATTATTTGGCCGTATTTTTAGAAGTCTCAGGCGGCCTTGCCGGTATTCGTGAACTGACCTTGCGGGCGATAGTGCACGACATAATGCTGCAGCACGTTGGTCAGAAGTGTCGGCTGGATGCCGAGGCCGGAAAGCGTACGATCTTCCTTCGCAGCGTTGTCGGAAACCACGGTGTCGGTCCTCAGCAGTGTCACCTGGTCCGACGTCAGCGGCGGAGTGATCAACGGAACCGACTGCGCGATCTTGCCGATCAGCGAAGCGATGCCGAAGGGCAGAGAAACAAAACTGCGCTTGCGACAGGTCACGCGCAAAATGGTCTCAAGACAGTTGCGGAAGGTCATGACTTCCGGGCCGCCGAGTTCATATGTGGTGCCGGTTGCCACCTTGCCATCGACCGAGCGGGCCACGGCTTCCGCGACATCACCGACGAAAACCGGCTGGAATCTGGTCTTGCCGCCGCCGATCAGCGGCAGGAAGGGAAGGTTACGGGCCATGGCGGCAAATTTGTTGAAGAAATTGTCTTCCTTGCCGAACACGATCGAAGGGCGAAGGATGACCGCATCCGGCAGGGCGGCCAGAATGGCCTGTTCACCGCGGCCCTTGGAACGGGCGTAGGAGGAGGCGGATTTCACATCGGCGCCGATCGCGGAAATATGGGTCAGCTTGGCGCCGGCCGCAGCGGTTGCTTCAGCGATCGCCTTGGCGCCAAGATCCTGCACGGCATCGAACTTGTTCTTGCCGCTCTCGAACAGGATGCCGACGCAGTTGACCACATGCGAAGCACCGGCAACGGCGCGATCGACCGATTGGCGGTTGCGCAGGTTGGCCTGCATCAGTGCGATCTGGCCGGGATAACCGTCGGGACGCAGGAAACCGGCAAGATCAGGCCGGCGAACAGCGACGCGAATGCGGTAGCCGCGCTTGGCCAAAGCCCGCACCACATATCGTCCGACAAACCCAGAACCTCCAAAGACGGTAACGAGCGGCGGAAGATTGGACACGGTCATGGCATGCTCCGGGAATGGGCCTGTGGCGGGTTGTCGCACTCTCTTAGCCGAAACGCGACGATACGTGAAGTGGTTGCGTGGCAATGACGAGCGCAATGTCCGCCACGAAAGAGACGATGCATATAGGATGAGGCTGCGCCTTGATCCTGAACAAAAGCGCCGCTGCGGTGCGCGGCAAAAACCGTTCGGTCAGACGCCTTCGACGACCAGCATGTCGGCATCGGCCACTTCCTGGCGGATTTTGGCAGCGGCCTGGTATTCCGGCGAATTGTAGCAGTCGATGGCCGCCTGAACGGACGGGAACTCGATCACCACATTGCGGCTGCGCGCCTCGCCCTCCAGATGGCTGACAGGGCCGCCGCGGGCCAGGAAATTCGCGCCAAAACGCTCAAAGGCCGGCTTGGCCGTCGCCACATAATCCTTGTAGCGCTCGGCATCGCGCACATCGACGCGCGCAATCCAATATCCTTTTGGCATGTTTTCTCCTCCCCGGTTCGACGCTCAGGCGTCGTTTGCAGGCCACAGTGCCTGTCGCATCTCTTCCAGAATGGCGTCCGCCGCCTGTTTCGGCTCAGCCGCCTTGACGATCGGGCGGGCGACCACGAGATGGGTCGAACCGGCCTTCAGCGCATCGTAGGGTGTGACGACACGTTTCTGGTCGCCGGCGTCAGTGCCTTTGGGGCGAATACCGGGCGTGACGATCGCCATGCCGGAATCGCCGAGTATGTCGCGAACAACAGAGGATTCTTCCGCCGAGCAGACGATGCCGCCCATGCCGGCTTCGCGCGCCTGTGTTGCGCGAATGCGCACCAGTTCTTCCGGCGAGTGGGCATAACCGGCTTCCGTCAGGTCGGCCGCATCCATCGAGGTCAGCACCGTCACGCCGAGAAGGCAGAGGTTGGAGCCCTTCGCGGCTTCCACGGCGGCGCGCATCGCCTTCGGATAGGCATGCAGCGTCAGCATGGTCATGCCCATGCCGGCAATCGCCTCGACGCCCTTCGCCACCGTGTTGTCGATGTCGAGCAGCTTCATGTCGAGGAAGACTTTTTTACCGTCTTTTGCCAGATCGCGCGCCAGTTCCAGGCCGCCGATAAAGGCCAGCTGGTGGCCGATCTTGTAGAAGGAAACGCTGTCGCCGAGTGTGGCAACCATGGCTTCGGCTTCTGCAATGGTGGGAATATCCAGGCCTACGATCAGTCGGTCACGTGCGCTCATGGTTCAAACTCCCTGCCAGATATCGATAGGGGTCCAGTCGCATGAGATGGCGCGGTTCGCAAGATCAAAGCAGAAGAGATTGCCGCCGCCAGCAGGTTGATCGCCATCGCGGGAAATCGGCTTTCCGGCCAGATGGCATTTCAGAAGCGTCCCGACGCCGCCATGGCCAACGAAGGCGATCGGCATGTCGGGATTGTGGTCGGACAGAATACGCTCCACCGCCGAGACGATCCGCGACTGCGCGTCGATGGCGCGTTCCCATCCTTCAAAACTGTCGTGCGGATGGGAAAAGAACCAGTCGGCCGCCTTTTCGAATTCCGGCGGGCTCAAAAATCCGGTCGCCGAGCGGTCGTTTTCATGGCTGTCCGGCGCGATCATGATCGGGATGTCATTGGCGGCCGCCAGTATCTCGGCCGTCTCGATCGCCTTGGTCTCGTCGCTGGAAACGATCCGCCCCAGCTGTTTCGCCCAGCCGGAGAGTGCGGCCTGTTGCGCGCGTGCCCGCCCGATATCGGAAAGGCCCCAAAGCGGCACCGGCGCGGCCGGATCGATCCGCACCTGCGGGTGGGTGATATAAAGACCGCGGCTCACGACCGTCAGCCGCGGGTATAGACCCACAACTGCGCCGGCGGGATATTGCGTACGACAAAATCGTAATGCTTGATCTTGTAACGATCAGGCTTGGCGATCACCGGCGAGATCGGACCATAGGTGATCTGCATGAATGGGCGTCCGGCGGGCATGCGGTCGAGCGCGCTTTCCAGAAGCGCGATGCGGCGCTCCATCGGGAAGCTCAAAAGCGGAATGGCGGAGATCACGCTGTCGAAAATCACGCCGCTCTTGTCGCCAAGCGTCTTGTCGAGATCGAAAGCGTCGCCGTTGACGAAATGGACGCCCGGATAGGCTTTGACGAGGTTCTGGTAGAAGTCGGTGGAATATTCGATCGAGACCAGATTGTCCGGCGCGACGCCGCGCTCAAGAATGGCCTTGGTGATGACACCGGTGCCGGGACCGAGTTCGAGAACCGGCAGGCCGGAAGCCGGATTGATGACGCTGGCCATGCGTTTGGCGGTAATGGACGAGGTCGGGCAGATTGCGCCGACGCTTTTCGGGCCATCCATCCAGCCCTTGAAGAAACGGATCTCCTCGTCAAACTTGCGGCCGAGCCGTTCCTTCAAACGTAGTTCCATCCGTCCGTCTCCTGGTTATTTGGCAGCGTTTTATGTGGGCGCAAATGTCGCCAAAACAAGGCAAAATGTCGCTCATGGAAAATACGATAAAAAAAGGCGGTCATCGCTGACCGCCCTGATCAATCCTAGACGCGCATCGGCATCAGAACATAGAGCGCATCGTCTCCCGCAGTATCGCGAACCAGCGTCGGAGAGCCGGCATCAGCCAGCATGAAGATCGCATCCTCACCCGAAAGCTGGGCGGTGATGTCCAGCAAGTACTTGGCGTTGAAACCGATTTCCATCGGATCGTTCTCGTAGGCGACAGCCACTTCTTCCGTCGCGCTGCCCGAATCCGGGTTGTTGACGGTCAGCGTCAGCTGGCCTTCGGTCAGCGCCAGCTTTACGGCACGGCCACGCTCGGACGAGATGGTCGAAACGCGGTCGACGGCGCGTGTAAAGCTCTGGCAATCGACGCGCATTTCCTTGTCGTTGCCGGTCGGGATGACGCGCTGGTAATCCGGGAACGTGCCGTCGATCAGCTTTGACGTCATGATGATCTCGCCGATCGTCAGGCGGATCTTTGCGTCCGACAGTTCGACGGTCACGACGACTTCCGGGTTGTCGACCAGCTTCTGCAGTTCACCGACCGTCTTGCGCGGGATGATGATGCCCGGCATGCCTTCCGAACCGGACGGTGCTTCCACGTCGGCGCGGGCCAGACGGTGACCGTCGGTGGCGACGGCGCGCAGCTTCAGCGCACCACCGGCTTCGATCGTGTGGAAGAAGATGCCGTTCAGGTAATACCGGGTCTCTTCGGTCGAGATCGCAAACTGGGTGCGCTCGATCAGCATTTTCAGATCAGTCGCCTTCAGCTTGAACGTATGGCTGAACGTGCCGGCGGTGAGGTCCGGGAAATCCGATTCCGGCAGGCACTGCAGCGAGAACTTTGAACGACCGGACTGCACGGTCATGGAGCCGCCATCCGGCGTGGTCGCCAGCATCACTTCCGAACCATCCGGCAGCTTGCGGACGATTTCATAGAGAAGATGGGCCGGAACCGTGGTGGCGCCTGCCTGCTCGACCATGGCCGGAACGCCCTCGGTGATTTCGAGATCGAGGTCGGTTGCCTTCAGTTCGAGGTTGGCGCCGGAAGCGCGCATCAGAACGTTCGACAGGATCGGGATCGTATTCCGGCGCTCGACCACGCGGTGAACGTGGTTCAGCGACTTCAGAAGGTTGGATCGCTCAAGAGTAATACGCATGGACGCTATCGCTTTCGACCGTGCCGGACCGGAGACCGGACCGTATGTTATTGTCGTCCGCCGGTGAGGCGGATGGATGTGGACGGGCAAAATGGCAGACATTTGCTCGCAAACGCAAGAGGGTGAAGGCACCTGCCATACCAATTCGGTCCTGCGCTCCGACAATGCGCACAGAAAAGCGCCGACCCCGAGGCCTTGCTGTGGCTTGCCGAACAGCGGAGCCTCGCCCATAAAGGCGGCCAATGCATGAAAAAGAGAGAATACCAGTGACGGAAGAGACGAAGACGCCCATGCTCGGTTACCGGGTCGCAAACACGTTTGTGCCGGCCCGGCCGCTGGAGCCTGCGCTCTATCTGGTCGCAACCCCGATCGGCAATCTTGGCGATATCACGCTGCGGGCACTGGAAACGCTTGCCGGTGCCGATGTTCTGGCCTGCGAGGACACGCGTGTCACCCGCGTGCTGCTCGACCGTTTCGGTATCGTCAACAAGCCCTATGCCTACCACGAGCACAATGCCGATGAGGTCGGGCCAAAACTGCTGGCGGCGCTGGAAGGCGGCAAGTCGGTGGCACTGGTCTCGGATGCCGGCACGCCTCTGGTGTCGGATCCCGGTTACCGTCTCGGCCAGCTGGCGATTACTGCCGGCTTTCGCGTTGTGCCCATTCCGGGCGCCTCGGCGCCGCTTGCAGCTCTGGTCGGTTCCGGCCAGCCCTCGGATGCGTTTCTGTTTGCCGGTTTCCTGCCGGTCAAGGAAAAGGGACGCCGCGACCGTCTCGCGGAATTGTCCAAGATCCCGTCGACGCTGATCTTTTTCGAAAGCCCGCACCGCATTGCCGCAACGCTCACCTCGGCGGCGGATGTGCTGGGCCGGGAGCGCGAAGCCTGCGTCTGCCGCGAACTCACCAAGACGTTTGAGGAGTTTCGACGTGGCACGCTCGGTGAACTGGCGGATTACTATAATGAGGATGGGCGCACGGTGAAGGGCGAGATCGTCCTTGTTGTCGGCCCGCCGGATTATGATGACGTGCCGGGTGCGGTCGAGGTGGATGTGCTTTTGCGCGAGCTTGCCAGCACCATGCAGACCTCGAAGGCGGCAGCCGAGGCGGCTCGTCTTACCGGCCTGTCTAAAAAGGATCTGTATCAGCGCCTTATTGCCCTGAAGGGAGAGGATGAGCCCGGCCAGCCAGAAAGCTGATCGACGGGAAAGTCGCCGTCGCGCCGAACGCCGGGGCCATTGGTCCGAATATCTGGCGGCGGTCTTTCTGTTGCTGAAGGGCTACCGCATCCTCAGCCTGCGCTACAAAGCAAAGAGCGGCGAGATCGATATCATCGTCCGCAAACGTGATCTGGTTGCCTTTGTCGAGGTCAAGGCGCGGCGGGCGGAAGGGCTTGCGATCGATGCCGTTGGCTACGAAACGCAGAAACGCATCCGTGCCGCTTCCGACCAATGGCTGTCACGCAGGCGTGATGCGCATCTCCTGACGCTTCGATATGATGTCGTCGCGGTGCTGCCGGGCCGTTTTCCCAAGCATTTTCAGGACGCTTTCTGAAGGAATTGCAATGCTGTGCAAAGAGCTTAAGGCCTTGTAATCGTTCTGTCATAAATTCGTAGCTTTACCGTCACACAAGGGCACTATCCCTCCCTCACCATTAACTGGCGGAGAGGGGTCTACTCCCATGATGAAGAAGCTTGTTCTGACTGCTGCCGCAGTCGCGCTGTCTGCAACCACGTCGTTGGCTGCGACCGAAGTCACCTGGTGGCACGCCATGGGTGGCGAGCTTGGCAAGAAGCTCGAGGAAGTTGCTCAGAAGTTCAACGAAAGCCAGAGCGAATACAAGGTCGTTCCGGTCTTCAAGGGTACCTATCCGGAAACCCTGACGGCTGCCATCGCCGCTTTCCGCGCCGGTCAGCAGCCTGCCATCGTGCAGGTCTTCGAAGTCGGTACGGGCACCATGATGGCCGCCAAGGGCGCCGTCTACCCGGTCTATCAGGTCATGAAGGACGCCGGTGAGCCTTGGGATACCAAGGGCTTCCTCGCTCCGGTTACCGGTTATTATTCGGACGCCAGCGGCAACATCCTGTCGATGCCGTTCAATTCGTCGACGCCGATCATGTATTACAACAAGGACGTCTTCAAGAAGGCTGGCCTTGATCCGGAAGTCGCGCCGAAGACCTGGGCTGAACTTGCCACCATGGGCAAGAAGATCGTCGACAGTGGCGCTGCCACCTGCGGCTTCACGCTGAGCTATGCTGCCACCTGGGTTGGTCTCGAAAACTACTCTGCCATTCAGGACCTGCCTTTCGGCACCCTGCAGAACGGTTTTGGCGGCACCAAGACCGAATTCACCTTCAACGGCCCGAACCAGGCCAAGTTCTGGGACGGCCTGAAGAAGGCTCAGGACGACAAGGTCTTCAAGTACGGTGGTCCGGGCGGCGCGGCTGAATCGGCTCCGATGTTCTATTCGCAGCAATGCGCCGTCTATATGGGTTCGTCCGCTTCGCGCGCCGGCGTCATCAACAACGCCAAGGGCTTCCAGGTCGGCTTCGCGCCGATGCCTTACGACGATACCGTCACCAAGGAGCCGAAGAACTCGATCATCGGCGGCGCCACCCTGTGGACGCTGAACGGCCAGAAGGACAAGAACGTCTACAAGGGCGTTGCCAAGTTCTTTACCTACCTGTCGAAGCCGGAAGTCCAGGCCGACTGGCACCAGTTCACCGGTTACCTGCCGATCACCAACGCTGCTTACGAACTCGGCCAGTCCCAGGGCTACTACGCCAAGAACCCGGGTTCCGACATCGCCATCAAGCAGATCATGCGCGGCACGCCGTCCGACAACTCCAAGGGTGTTCGTTTCGGCAACCTGACGCAGATCCGCGATCTGGTCGACCAGCAGTTCGAAGCTGTCCTGTCCGGCAAGAAGACCGGCCAGCAGGCTCTCGATGAAGCAGCCAAGCAGGGCAATGCCATCCTGCGCGAATTCGAAGCTGCAAACTCGAACTAAGCTTCGTCCAACGTCACGAAACCCTCCCCGCCAGCGGGGAGGGTCTTTTATTGGGGCCTGTTTTCGGGCCTGTCTTGATCGGGATCGTCATGCAGACAAAGCGCACTGTCTTCCAGGCTCGGCTGCTGCCCTACGCGCTGCTCGCGCCGCAGCTCATCATCACATTGATCTTCTTCGTCTGGCCGGCCCTGCAGGCCGTTCGACAGTCATTCATGCGTGAAGATCCGTTCGGCCTCAGCGAAAAATTCGTCTGGTTTCAGAATTACACGCGCCTGATCGGCGATGCTTCTTACCTCAATTCGCTCAGCGTCACTTTCGTGTTCGCTGCCGGCGTCACCGCCGTGTCGATGACCGTGTCGCTGCTGTTTGCCGTCTGCGTCAATCGCGCCATCAAGTCGGGCCGTTTCTACACGACCATGCTGGTCTGGCCTTATGCGCTGGCGCCGGCTGCCTCCGGTCTTCTCTGGTGGTTCATGTTCAACCCCAGCGTCGGCCTCATTCCCTATGTGCTGAACATGGTCGGTTATGACTGGAACCATCGCCTGCACGAGGGCGATGCCATGATCCTGATCATCATCGCCGCGTCCTGGAAGCAGATTTCCTACAATTTCCTGTTCTTTGTTGCCGGCCTGCAGTCCGTGCCGCATTCTTTGACGGAAGCGGCCGCGATCGATGGTGCCGGCCCGGTCAAGCGTTTCTGGACGGTGGTTTTCCCGCTTTTGTCGCCGACCGCCTTCTTCCTGGCCGTCATCAACATCACCTATGCGATGTTCGATACGCTGCCGATCATCGATGCCGTCACCACCGGCGGCCCGTCGCAGTCCACCAACATTCTCGTTTACAAGGTTTATGCCGATGGCTTCATCGGTCTCAGCCTCGGCCCGTCCGCCGCGCAATCCGTCGTCCTGATGCTGATCGTGGTCCTTCTCACCGTCGTCCAGTTCCGCTGGGTCGAGCGCAAAGTCCAGTATTGAGGCGCCGCAGATGGTCGAAAATCGTCCCTTCCTTTCCTTCCTCACCCATCTCGTGCTGATCGTCGGCGTGCTGATCGTGGTCTTCCCGGTCTATCTCGCCTTCATCGCCTCGACGCATGGCCCGACCGACTTCATGAGCGGCCTCGTGCCGCTGCTGCCGGGCGATCAGATGGTCGCCAATTACGGCTATCTGCTCGGTTCCGGTGAATCGACGGCCGGTGCGCCGCCGTTTACGCTGATGCTGCTCAACAGCCTGTGGATGGCGCTGCTGATCGCCTTCGGCAAGATTTCCATCTCCATCCTGTCGGCCTTCGCCATCGTCTATTTCCGCTTTCCGCTGAGAACGGTCGCCTTCTGGGTGATCTTCATGACGCTGATGCTGCCGATCGAGGTACGCATCCTGCCGACCTACAAGGTGGTCGCCGATCTGGGCATGCTGAATTCCTATTCCGGCCTCGTCATTCCGGTCATTGCCTCGGCCACCGCAACCTTCCTGTTCCGCCAGTTCTTTCTGACTGTGCCGGAAGAATTGATGGAAGCCGCCCGCGTCGATGGTGCCGGCCCGATGAAATTTTTCCGCGACATCCTGCTTCCGCTGTCGCGCACCAATATCGCCGCTCTCTTCATCATCATGTTCATCTACGGATGGAACCAGTATCTCTGGCCGATGCTGATCACCACGGAGCCGCACTATTACACCGTCGTCATGGGCATCAAGCGTCTCGCCAACGTGCTCGACGGCGACAATCAATGGAACCTCGTGATGACGGGCGTCATCCTGGCGGGCCTGCCGCCGGTTCTCGTCATCATCTTCATGCAGCGCCTTTTCGTCAAAGGCCTGGTTGAAACGGAGAAATGATCATGGCTTCGATCGATATCGAAAGCGTCGGCAAGGTTTATACGGGCGATGTACGCGCCGTCACCGACATCAATCTGACCATCCAGGATGGCGAATTCATCGTTCTGGTTGGCCCATCCGGCTGCGGCAAGTCCACGCTTCTGCGCATGCTTGCCGGCCTCGAAACCATCTCAGAGGGCAACGTCAAGATCGGCCCGCGTGTCGTCAATCAGGTCGAGCCGGCCGATCGCGACATCGCCATGGTGTTCCAGAATTATGCGCTCTATCCGCATATGACCGTGCGCCAGAACCTGGAATACGGTCTGAAAAACCGCAAGACGCCGAAGGCAGAGATCGATACGCGTGTTGCTGAAGCCGCCCGCATGCTGGAAATCACCCAGTATCTCGATCGCAAGCCGCGTGCACTGTCCGGTGGCCAGCGCCAGCGTGTGGCCATGGGGCGTGCCATCGTGCGCAAGCCTTCGGTCTTCCTGTTCGACGAGCCGCTTTCCAACCTCGATGCCAAACTGCGTGTTTCCATGCGCGGCGAGATCAAGCGCCTGCAGCGTCGCCTTGGCACGACCTCGATCTACGTCACCCACGATCAGCTGGAAGCGATGACGCTTGCCGACCGCCTCGTTGTCCTCAATGGCGGCAAGATCGAACAGGTCGGCTCGCCGCTGGAAGTCTACCACACACCGGCATCCACCTTCGTTGCCAGCTTCATCGGCTCGCCGGCCATGAACCTGGTGAAGGCCGAGTGCCAGGGCGACAAGCTGACGATTGGCTCTGCGGTCCTTTCGTTAAATGGCTACATGCCAACCTCGGGTCCCGTCACGGTCGGTCTGCGCGCCGAAGACCTGCATGTCGTTTCGGGCGATGAAGGCATGCAGTTCGCCGTCGATTATGTCGAGGAACTGGGCTCGCAGCGTCTCGTGCACGGTCTCGTCGGTGATCAGTCGATAACCATCGCGCTTGCCGGCGAAAGCGAAATCCCTGCAACCATGCGCATCGGCATCGATCCGGCACGACTGCATTTCTTTGCAGCCGAAGATGGCAAGCGGATCACGACTGCCGATCGCACTGCAGCCGCAATCGATGTGCCGAGCCCGGTGCCGGTCGGCTAAATCGAAACAAAAAACGCGCGGTTGCTGCAATTTTAACGATTGTTGCAACCGTTGCATTACCCTTTCTGGATATCGTTCTCTGCGGTTAGGACAAGGGGATCGATATGGCCTTGCATTATCTCGGGCTTGCAATCGCGGCCGTCGGCATTCGCAACAGGGCTCAGACGCCTTTTGCCAACCAGCTTTCACCATTTATCGGCGGTTGTTCCACGGCTGCCGAGATGAAGTCTCATCCTATCGAACCGACCTGGGTTCTGTCAGGTGATCCGCAGGCGCGTTTTGCCGCCCACTCCGAGGCTGCCGACAAGTTCGCCTCC
The DNA here is from genome assembly GCF_004343585.1 of Neorhizobium sp. JUb45. Taxonomy (GTDB): domain Bacteria; phylum Pseudomonadota; class Alphaproteobacteria; order Rhizobiales; family Rhizobiaceae; genus Neorhizobium. Next base: position 244,988 of record NZ_SLYW01000004.1, read on the forward strand.
ACGGGTGTGTGGGATTGCACGGCCGGCAGCTTCCGCTGGTTTTTCGGCTGGGACGAAACGGTCGTCATCCTTGAAGGTGAAGTACATGTGACCGCAGAGGACGGCAGCGAACGCACGCTGCGCGCCGGCGATGTCGGTTATTTCCGCGGCGGCACCTGGGCCACCTGGCATATCGACAACTACGTCAAGAAGATCGCCTTCATCCGCAAGCCGCTGCCCATGCCGCTGTCTTATGCGTTTCGCGCCTGGGCGAAGTTCGGCCCCAAGCGCAAGGGTGGTCTCGCAGCCTGAAAAGGCAGTAACGATAAGCCTGCCGAAGCAGTTGCCATTGAGCGCCCGCCGTCCTACATCAGGCGGGCATTTTCAAAGGGTGGCTTATGGCGAAGATCAAGACAGTCGCGTTCCAGATGGATCATGTTTCCGGCATTAATATTGCCGGAGATTCAACCTTTGCCATGGCGTTGGAAGCGCAGACCCGCGGCTACCAGGTCTTTCATTACACGCCCGACCGGCTGACCATGCGTGACGGCAGGATATTTGCCGGTCTCGAGCCCATGGAACTGCGCGACGTCAAAGGCGATCACTATACGCTTGGCGAAAAGGAACGTGTCGACCTCTCCACCATCGACGTCGTCCACCTGCGTCAGGATCCGCCCTTCGACATGGGCTACATCACCTCGACGCATCTTCTCGAGCGCATTCATCCCAAAACGCTGGTCGTCAATGATCCGGCCTGGGTGCGCAACTCACCGGAAAAGATCTTTGTCACCGAATTCGCGGACCTGATGCCGCCGACGCTGATCTCGCGCGATCCTGCTGAAATTGCCGCTTTCCGTCAGGAACTCGGCGATATCATCCTCAAGCCGCTTTACGGCAATGGCGGCGCCGGCGTGTTCCACTCGGCCCGCGACGACCGCAACTTCACCTCGCTTCTGGAAATGTTCGGACAGCTTTATCGCGGCGAGCCCTATATTGCCCAAGGCTACCTGAAAGAGGTGCGCAAAGGCGACAAGCGCATCCTGCTGGTCGATGGCGAGCCCGTGGGTGCCATCAACCGCGTGCCGGCCGAAACCGACAGCCGTTCCAACATGCATGTCGGCGGTCGCGCCGAACCGACCGAACTGACGGCGCGGGAACGGGAAATCTGCGCCCGCATCGGCCCCGCCTTGCGCGAGCGCGGTTTCCTGTTCGTCGGCATCGACGTCATCGGCGATTACATGACGGAGATCAACGTCACCTCGCCGACCGGCATTCGCGAAGTCAAGAAATTCGGCGGTGCCGATGTCGCCAGCCTGCTCTGGGACGCGATCGAAGCCAAGCGCAACGCCTGAACACATCACCAAAGCTGATGGACGGCCCGCTCTTGACCAGCGGGCCGTGCTCGTTCGTTCCCGTCCCTTTTAGCCTTTGTTCTCCGATTGCAACCGGCCTCAACTGAAATGAACGTTATGCGCGAATTTGTTCTGCAATCGTTCTTGTTTGGCGTGCGTTTCTGTGCTTGATTGCAATCCGGGGTGGCGCATGGCGTGTATTTGCCCCGCATCTGCAGGTTGGGGGCGGTGGCAATGGTGGCGCGTGTCAGTACGGTTGCATTCCAGGGCATAGAGGGCGTTCCGGTCGATGTGCAGGTCATGATCGGGCCGGGCAAGATAAACATGCATATCGTCGGCCTGCCGGACAAGGCGGTGGCCGAAAGCCGCGAGCGGGTGCAGGCAGCATTGCACGCTTCGGGCCTTGCTCTACCGGCCAAGAAGATCACCATCAATCTGGCGCCGGCCGACCTGCCCAAGGAAGGCTCGCATTTCGACCTGCCGATCGCGCTCGGGCTGATGGCGGTGCTCGGCGCCATTCCCGCCGATGCGCTTGCCGGTTATGTCGTCCTCGGAGAACTCAATCTCGATGGCACGCTGGCGCCTGTTGCCGGAGCCTTGCCGGCTGCAATCGGTGCCAGCGGTCTGGGCAAGGGGCTAATCTGCCCGGCAGATAGTGGTACCGAAGCCGCGTGGGCCGGCAATGATCTCGATATTCTGGCGCCCCGCAGCCTGATCGCGCTCGCCAACCATTTTCGCGGTACGCAGGTTCTGTCGCGGCCGCAGCCGGCCATCCGCGCGCCGGTGGGTGACCTGCCGGACCTCGCCGATATCAAGGGCCAGGAAAGCGCCAAACGGGCACTGGAAGTGGCAGCGGCCGGTGGCCATAACTTGCTGATGATCGGGCCACCCGGTTCGGGAAAATCCATGCTGGCCGCGCGTCTTCCGTCCATCCTGCCACCGTTGACGGCGCCGGAACTGCTGGAAGTATCGATGATCCATTCGATCGCCGGCCAGTTGTCCGGCGGCAAACTGTCGGATCGCCGGCCATATCGTGCGCCGCATCACTCCGCCACCATGGCGGCTTTGGTCGGTGGTGGCCTGCGTGCCAAACCGGGGGAGGCGTCGCTTGCTCATCATGGCGTGCTTTTTCTCGACGAGTTTCCCGAATTTTCGCCGCAGGTTCTGGATGCGCTGCGCCAGCCGCTGGAAACTGCCGAATGTGTGATCGCCCGGGCCAATCACCGCGTCTCCTATCCGGCCGGCATCCAGCTTGTTGCCGCCATGAACCCGTGCCGCTGCGGCATGGCGGGCGAACCCGGCCATACCTGCGCTCGCGGTCCACGCTGTGCGGCCGACTATCAGGCGCGCATTTCCGGCCCGCTGATGGATCGGATCGATATCCGCATCGAGGTGCCTGCCGTCTCGGCGGTTGATCTGATCCGCCCGGCTGCCTCTGAAACCAGTGCCGATGTCGCTCGCCGTGTTGCCCGCGCCCGTGCGCGTCAGCAGGAGCGTTTCGAGGCGGCCGGGCAGCGCGGCATCACCACCAATGCTCGTTGCTCCACGTCGATGATCGAGGCCTTTGCCGCGCCGGATGCAAGCGGACTGCAATTGCTGCGGGATGCGGCGGAGAAACTGAGATTTTCCGCGCGCGGTTACCATCGGGTGCTGAAGGTTGCCCGCACCCTGGCCGATCTGGATGACAAGGATATGGTCGGCCGTATCCATCTGGCCGAGGCTATTTCCTACCGGATGGCCGGGGAGAGAACGGCGATGGCGCCTGCCTGAACATCCGTATTCCTCTCTTTCGAAGAGGCGGATATGCTTGACCGTCCTGGGATGAGAGACGGCACGGCACGGATCGCCATGGGAGGTCGCGATGGATGATGCGAAGACAAACCCGAAAGTGGACGCCTATTTCGACCGGCAAAAGAACTGGCGGGCGGAATCGCAGGCACTGCGTGCGATCGTGCTGGCCTGCGGGCTGACGGAGGAGCTGAAATGGGGAGAACCCTGCTACACGGTCGATAATGCCAATGCGATCATCATCCACGGTTTCAAGGAATATTGTGCCCTGCTGTTCTTCAAGGGGGCCTTGATGAAGGACCCGGATGGCATCCTCATTCGCCAGACGGAAAACGTGCAGGGTGCGCGACAGATACGGTTCACCGATGCGGCCGAGATCGAGCGGATGAAGGACGTTCTGGCTGCTTATGTTCTGGATGCGGTTGCGATCGAAAAAGCCGGGCTGAAGGTCGAATACCGCAAGACCGAGGAATTTCCGGTTCCGCAAGAGTTTCAGGACAGGCTGAACGCGGAAGCCGCACTGAAATCCGCCTTCGAGGCACTGACGCCCGGTCGGCAGCGCGCCTACCTTCTTTATTTCGCAGCGCCCAAACAGGTGAAAACGCGCGAGGCAAGGATCGAAAAATGCGTGCCACGCATTCTGGAGGCCAAAGGCCTCAACGACTGAAAGGTAGCGATGGGGACGCGATTTTCACCGCGCCCCGCTTTGTCTCTTGTGTGGCGAGCTTAGCCGCCAAGCCCTTCGAACAGCGCGGTGGAAAGATAACGCTCTGCGAAGGAAGGGATGATCACCACGATGTTTTTGCCGGCATTTTCCGGCCGGCTGCCTATCTCGATGGCTGCCTTCAGCGCGGCACCGGAAGAAATGCCGACTGGCACGCCTTCCAGCCGCGCCACATGGCGGGCGGTTTCCAGAGCGTCGGCGCTGGCAACGGTGATGATCTCGTCATAGATTTCCGTATCGAGAATTTTCGGGGCAAAACCGGCGCCGATGCCCTGGATCTTGTGCGGGCCGGGTTCGCCGCCGGAAAGCACCGGCGATTCCTTCGGCTCGACAGCGATCACCTTGACGTTCGGATTGCGTGCCTTCAGCACCTGGCCGACGCCGGTAATCGTGCCGCCGGTGCCGATGCCGGCAACAAAGATGTCGACCTTGCCCTCGGTGTCGTTCCAGATCTCTTCCGCCGTCGTCTTGCGGTGGATTTCCGGGTTGGCCGGGTTTTCGAATTGTTGGGGAATGACGGCATCCGGCGTGGAGGCCGCCAGCTCCTCGGCCTTGGCGATGGCGCCCTTCATGCCCTTGGCGCCTTCGGTCAGCACCAGTTCGGCGCCCAGAAGCGCCAGCATCTTGCGGCGCTCGATCGACATCGTTTCCGGCATGGTGAGGATCAGCCGGTAACCCTTGGCGGCGGCGGCAAAGGCGAGCGCAATGCCGGTATTGCCCGATGTCGGCTCGATCAGCGTCGTCTTGCCGGGCGCGATGCGGCCAGCGGCTTCGGCCGCTTCCAGCATGGCAACGCCGATACGGTCCTTCACGGAAGCGATCGGGTTGAAAAATTCCAGCTTGCCCAGAATATTGGCTTTGACGCCCTTTTCGCGTGCCAGCTTGTCGAGCCGCACCAGCGGCGTATCGCCGATCGTCTCTGTAATGGAGGAATAGATGCGGCCGCGGCCGGGCTTCTTGTCGGACATTGTTTTCTCCGTTCAGGCGTATGAAGGCAAAATAGGATTTCTTGAAGGCCTATGCGAGAACAGTCTGTCGGTCGCCATGGGTTGGCGGAGAAAAAAACTCTGTTTTTGCGTTGTTCTGGATTAAACCTTTCGCCGCAGCAAAGCACATTGACAAACAACAGCTTGACCACCGGAGTTGCCAGTGACCACAGCCCTCGTGATTATCGATGTTCAAAACGCCATCCTGTCAGGGCTCGGCACGCCGGATCGCCAGCCGGCAATCGATGATGCACTGGATGCGCTTTGCGCGCGTCTTGGCAAACTCAAGCAGGCGGCGCATGTCGCCGACATCCCGGTCGTTCTCGTGCAGCATGACGGCAGCGAAAAGCATAGGCTGGCGGAAGGATCACAGGGTTGGGAGTTACGGCCGGAAATTGCTGCCGGCGACGGTGATGTGATCGTTCGAAAACGCGCCTGCGACAGCTTTTTCGAAACCGATCTCGACGAGCGCCTGCGCGAGCGCGGCATCACTAGGCTGGTCGTTGGCGGCTGCATGACGCAGTTCTGCGTCGATACCACCGTGCGCCGCGCCGTCTCCATGGGTTATGACGTGACGCTGTTGGCCGATGGCCACATGACGGCGGATATGGGCCGCCTGTGCTTCGAGGATGTCATTGCCCACCACAATATGGTGCTGGACGATTTCGATGCGGGTGACCATGCCGTCACAGTGCGTGCGGCATCCGAAATCCGTTTCTGAAAGTCAGAAATGTGCCAGTTCCGGCAGCCGGATCGGCCCTGCGGGTCGCAGATGCGCCGGTCCGCGCATCATCAGCACCAGAGGGTCGTCATCCATTGCCGCCGTAGCATTGCAGGCAAGCAGGTCTGGCACGAAATCGACGGCGATACGGCCCGTTGTGAGGTTGAGCCCGGCCTGGATGTCGCCAAGCGTCGGTATCGTTGTTGCAACGATATCGAGAAGCTCGACCATGTCGCCTTCACCCTGCCGCCAGGCAATGATGGCATCCAGCGTTTGAAGGTAGTCGAGGCGCACGTCGTCTGAAAGCCAGGTGTTGAGCAGGAACATCTCGCTTTGCCTTGCTACCGCAAATCGGTCGGAAACCGGTTTTCGCCTCGCCAGCATTTTTTTGATCAGCGCAAGATCGTCGGGGTCGCCGAAATCCATCCGCCGCGGCGGTGGAATGGCGCTGCCGGCCACGCAGGTTTCGGCCAGAAAACGACTTTGCGGCAACACCACAAATCCGTGCTTCTCATAAAGCCCTGGCTTGTCGGTATAGAGCAGGACGGCTTCGAAGCCTTGATCATCGTACCATGTCAAAGCTTTTTCTATCAAATCGCGAAACAGTCCGAGCCCACGAAACTCCGGCCGCACCGCCCCGGATTGCAGTCCCGCTGCACGTACCGCCCGGCCATCGATTGCCATTGGCAGAGCAAAAGCGGTCAGATTTGCTGCAAGCCAGCTATCCTTGCCGAACCAGCTGAATGCCATGCTGCTGGGGTCCGGGCCGCCCATGCGGTCCAGCGCCGTAACATCGAAATCGAAAATGTCGGCAAGCAGCTTTGAGATGGCCGCCCAGGAGGGAGGATGGCTGAGATCGCCCTGCCGGAATGTCAGGCCTTTGGGCTGCAAAGCGTCCGTTTCCTTGTTGCTCGGCTTAGACGCCGGTCGAGCCAAACCCGCCAGCGCCGCGTCCCGTCTCGGATGTTTCGGAAATCTCGGCGATACGCACCTGCGTCACCGGCGCCACCACCATCTGGGCGATGCGCATGCCGCGGGTGATGACAAAGTCCTCTTCGCCGAGGTTCACCAGCAGCACCTTCACTTCACCGCGGTAATCGCTGTCGATCGTGCCGGGTGTGTTGAGGCAGGTGATGCCGTTCTTGAAGGCAAGGCCTGAACGCGGGCGGATCTGGGCCTCGAAACCCTGCGGGATTTCGAAAATGAAGCCGGTTGGCACAAGCGTGCGTTTGCCGGGCGCGAGCGTCATGGCATCGCCATCGGCCACGGCGGCGCGCAGGTCCATGCCGGCAGCACCGGCTGTTTCATAGGAAGGCAGGTCCAGTCCGTCGCCGTTCGGCAGGCGGATAAGGTTGAGTTTGGGCGAGGAGGGGGCGTGAACGTTCATAAGGCATTACTTTGCCGTGCCGACCCGCAGGTCAATTGCAATGAGATGCTTTAGCCGCTAGAACCCGCGGCAATTCACAGGATTCCAAAAAATGGCCGAAACACTGGCAGAGGCGGTTTCCCGCCGCCGCACTTTTGCGATCATCGCCCACCCGGACGCCGGCAAGACCACGCTCACCGAAAAGCTGCTGCTGTTCGGCGGTGCCATTCAGCTTGCCGGTGAGGTCAAGGCCAAGAAGGATCGCATCCAGACGCGCTCCGACTGGATGAAGATCGAGCGCGAACGCGGCATCTCGGTCGTCACCTCGGTGATGACCTTCGAATATGCCGACAAGGTCTTCAACATCCTCGATACGCCCGGTCACGAAGACTTTGCCGACGATACTTATCGCACGCTGACGGCGGTGGATGCGGCGATCATGGTCATCGATGCCGCCAAAGGTATCGAGCCGCGGACGCTAAAGCTGTTCGAAGTCTGCCGTATGCGCGACATTCCGATCATCACCTTCATCAACAAGATGGACCGCGAAAGCCGCGACATTTTCGAAATTCTCGATGAAGTCGAGGAAAAGCTGGCGCTCGACACCGCTCCGATCACCTGGCCGATCGGCCGTTCCAAAAGTTTTTGCGGGTCTTATCAGCTGGCGACAAACAAGGTGCGCGGTCCGGATAGCGAAGAGGCTGTGGCCGTCAACGGCCCGCAGGCCGTGGCCGACCGTCTGCCGGAAAACGAACGCGCCGCTTTCGTGGATGAAGTGGAACTGGCAAGGGAAGCTTGCCGTCCTTTCGACAGGCAGGCCTTTCTCGAAGGCCATATGACACCGGTGTTTTTTGGCTCGGCTTTGCGCAATTTCGGTGTGCGCGACCTAATCAATGCGCTCGCCGACTTTGCGCCTCCGCCGCGCGATCAGGTGGCCGATATTCGCACGGTGCATGCCGCCGAGGAAAAGATGACCGCCTTCGTCTTCAAGATTCAGGCGAACATGGACCCCAACCACCGCGACCGCATCGCCTTTGCCCGCATCTGCTCCGGCAAGCTGGAGCGTGGCATGAAGGCGCGTCTGGCGCGCACCGGCAAACAGCTCGGCCTCACTGCGCCGCAGTTCTTCTTCGCCTCGCAGCGTCATATCGCAGATACGGCCTTTGCCGGTGATGTCGTCGGCATCCCGAACCACGGGACCTTGCGCATCGGTGACACGCTGACCGAAGGCGAAGCGCTGGTGTTTCAGGGCGTTCCGAACTTCTCGCCGGAAATTTTGCGCCGCGTGCGTCTCGAAGATGCGATGAAGGCGAAGAAACTCAAGGAAGCGCTGCAGCAGATGGCCGAAGAGGGTGTCGTGCAGCTGTTTTCGCCGGAAGATGGCTCGCCCGCCATCGTCGGCGTTGTCGGCGCGCTGCAGCTCGATGTCTTGAAGGAGCGCCTGTCGGCCGAATATTCGCTGCCGGTCTCGTTCGAAATGTCGCGCTTCTCCGTCTGCCGCTGGGTATCGTGTGACGACAAGGTGGAATTGGAAAAGTTCGTCACCGTCAAACGCGGCGATATCGCCCGCGATCTGGATGGCGATCCGGTGTTTCTGGCGCAGGATTCATTCTCGCTGCGTTATGAATCGGAGCGTTACCCGGCCATCAAGATGGCCGCCATCAAGGAATATCACGTCGCCAAGGTGGCGTGATGTCGTTCAGGCCTAGGCGAGCTTCAGCTCGGCCCGGCCGCTGGTGAGATCGGAGATCAGCCGTGAAACTGTTTCGATCTCCGCCTCCGGCACACGCAGAACAAGGTCGGCGCCGGTCGCGGTGAACTGCTCTTCGGTTATGGCGAGTTCGTTGACGGCCAGAAGCCGCGCCTTCATGCGGGCAAGATCGGAAAATTCAAAACTGACCCTGGCCGCAATGGTCGGCTTCACCTCCACCATGGTCGCCGCCCGCAAACACGCCGCCGCCGTGCCGCCATAAGCGCGCACCAGTCCGCCGCTGCCCAAGAGAATGCCGCCGAACCAGCGGGTGACGATCACCAGAGCCTGATCCAGCGACTGCCCGTCGATCGCCGCAAGGATAGGTTTTCCGGCCGTGCCGCTCGGCTCGCCATCATCGGAAAACCGATAGGTCGCGCCGATCCGCCATGCCCAGCAATTGTGGTTGGCATCTGCAAACCCGTGCTCGGTTATGGCGGATTTCGCCTCTTCTTCGCTGGCAACGGACAAGGCGATGGCCGCAAAACGGCTGTTCTTGATGACCTGCTCGAAGGTGACGGATTGCTCTAGCTGGAACATGCTGCAGCATTAATGCCGCCATGGCATGATTGGAAGAGCCCGTGCCCCGGTCAGTCGATCGCGACCATCACGTCCGACGCTTTGATCACAGCATAAGCGTCGGAACCGACAGTCAGGCCGAGTTCCTCCACGGCTTCATTGGTGATGGACGAAGTGACGACCAGACCATTGCCGAGGTCGATGCGGACATGCGCTGTCGTTGCACCTTTCGTCACCTCGACGACCTTGCCCTTAAAACGGTTGCGTGCACTGATCTTCATGGCTTTTCTCTCCTGACAGTTTTCAGGTGGTCAGCCAACCCGCGAAGGATAAGGCCGTCAAGCGGCGAACATCGCTCAATCGGCCGTCAGATCCTTGAGGAAATCGTCGCACCAGCGATTGATGTCATATTCCAGCAGATGGTTCATCATCGTTTCCCAGCGCTGCTTGCGCTCTTCCAGCGACATGGTCAGGCCACGGGCAATGGCGTGTGCCGTGCCTTCGATGTCATAGGGGTTCACCAGCAGAGCGCCGGTCAGTTCGCGGGCAGCACCAGCAAACCGCGAAAGCACCAGCACGCCGGGATCTTCCGGGTCCTGTGCCGCCACATATTCCTTGGCAACGAGGTTCATGCCGTCGCGCAGCGGCGTGACGAGGCCGATCTTGGCCAGCCGGTAGAGACCGGCCAGCAGCGGCCTTGCGATCGAGCGGTTGACATAACGGATCGGTGTCCAGTCCACCTGCCCGAGCGCGCCGTTCACGCGGCCGGCCTGTTCCGCCACCGTGCGCTGCATCTGTTCGTATTCCGGCACTTCCGAGCGTGATTTCGGGGTTACCTGAAGGTAGGTGACCTTGTTCTGATAGGCCGGGTTCAGTTTTACGAACTGCTCGAACGCGTCGATACGCTGGGTGATGCCCTTGGAATAATCCAGCCGGTCGACGCCGATGATCAGATCGCGGCCCTCGATACTGTCATGCGCCTTTTTCACCATCACATTGCGCGCAGCCTTCACCGCATACTGGGCAAAGGCCTTGGTTTCGATGGAGATCGGATAGGCGCCGCCCTTGAAGGTGCGGCCATAGGTGGAGAATTTCTTGCCACCGTCCAGCCGCTCACCGATGCCTTCGCGCACCAGTCCGCCGCCAAAATTGTCGAGGTCGTAGTCAGTATGGAAGCCGACAAGATCGTATTGCGACAGTCCGCGCATGATCTGTTCATGCACCGGCATGGCAAACAGCACGTCTGCAGGCGGCCACGGGATGTGCAGGAAAAAGCCGATCTTGTTCTTGAAGCCCATTTGCCGCAGTTCGGCGGCAAGCGGGATCAGGTGATAGTCATGCACCCAGATGATGTCGTCTTCTTTCAGAAGCGGCGCCAGCTTGTGGGCGAAGAAGCGGTTAACGCGGAAATATCCGGCCATTTCCTTGCGGCCGTATTCGGCCAGATCCAGCCGGTAATGACAGATCGGCCAGAGAACCCGGTTGGCAAAACCGTGGTAATATTCCTCCACATCGGTATCGGTGAGGTCAGTCAGTGCATAGGTGATGTTGCCGCGTTCGATGATGTCGAGCTTTTCCGGCTCGCGTTCGCCGCTGGAATTGCCCGACCAGCCCATCCAGATGCCGCCGCGTTCCTCCAGTGCCGCCTGCAGGGCAACAGCAAGCCCGCCGGCTGGCGCATCGCCTGCCTTTTTCGGGATGGTGACACGGTTCGAAACGACCACAAGGCGGCTCAATGCAAATTCCTTTCAAATATTATCGGTAGGGCCGGCGCTTATCGTGCCAGCCCGCTGAGAATGTCGCGAAGTTCCTGCGCGGATGACAGAAGCATGGTCGCTGCCGTCGCGCTGCCATCGGGCAGTGTCGCATCGCCGATGCGGATCGAATGGCCGCCGAGTTGGTTGGCTGCCTTGAACATCGCTTCGTCAGTCAGATCGTCGCCGATGGTGATGGGCAGGCGTCCTGTAAAAGGCGGCTCGTCCAGAAAGCGCTTGATAGCTTCGCCCTTGCTGGCGCGGGCAGGGCGCAGCTCGATCACCATCTTGCCACGCTGCAGCGCAAATTCACCGCCGGCTTTTGTCGCTGCCGCCTGCATCAGGTTTTCCAGATCGGCTTGACGCTCCGGCGCCTGGCGGTAATGAGCGCCGACGGCAGCGCCCTTGTCCTCGATCAGCACACCGTGCCACCGGGAAGCCTCTGCGGCAATCTGCGCCTTCAGGGCCTCGAATTCCGGCGTCACCGTTACACGGTCCACCGTGCCATCGGCCATTCGGCGTTCGGCGCCGTGCAGGCCGGCAATCGGGAAACGCTGTGGCTCGAACAGTCTGTCGGCATAGGCAAGCGCGCGGCCTGTTACCAGGGCCAATGCGCCACCGAGTTTCTGTGACACCGCAGCGATATCCGTCGGCAATTCCGGCGGCACCACGATGCCATCGGGCGTCGCGGCGAGATCGATCAGTGTGCCATCGATATCGAGGAAAAGGGCAAAACGGTCGAGATCGCCGAGAAGGTCGAAAACGGCTGCTGCGGACGGTGAAAAACCGCCAGCATGAGTGGCTTCACGAGACTTTTCTTGTTGAGACATAGGGTTATACTTAGGCCGGGTGAGCGAACCGGCAACCCCGCTTGCCCGGAAATGGCCGCATATGCGGCAATCTGTACGCTGTCGTCCCATCGTTGCGAAAACGCCACAGTGTTTAGGTGCGTTGCAAAACGTGAAGCTTTCGCCGTCGTAATTCCGTCACGAATGCTGCTAGGTTAATCTTTCATTATCCAAATGCGTCGACCCTTGCAGTCATATGCCGCGACCCACTCGCGGTCTCGATCGGAGCAGTGAACCCCATGTGCCGTTGGGCAGCCTACCGTGGTAACCCTCTTTATCTCGAGGATCTGGTATCCTCGCCTGCACATTCGCTGATCGAACAGTCGCATTGCGCCAACCGCGCCAAGACCGCCACCAATGGCGATGGTTTTGGAATTGCCTGGTATGGCGATCACCCCGAACCCGGCCGTTATCGTGACATTCTGCCGGCATGGTCGGACTGCAATCTGCGTAGCCTCGCGCGCCAGATCCGTTCGCCGCTCTTTCTTGCGCATGTGCGCGCCGCCACCAATGGCGGTACGCGTCGCGACAACTGTCATCCCTTCGTGCATGGCCGCTGGTCCTTCATGCACAATGGCCAGATTTCCGGTTTCGAGCGCATCCGCCGCCGCATGGAAGCGCTGCTGCCGGACACGCTGTTCGATGCCCGCACCGGCACGACCGATTCCGAACTTCTGTTCTTGCTGGCACTGCATTTTGGTCTGGAAAACGATCCGTTCGGCGCCATGGCGGAAGCCATCGCCACGGTCGAGGATATTTCCATGCGCCATGGCAACGAGGCACTGGTGCGCTTCACCGCCGCCTTTTCCGATGGCCAGCAGCTGTATGCCGTGCGTTATGCGACGGACCACAAGCCGCCGACGCTCTACGCCGCACCGATGGGTGGAAAATGCGGAAAGACATCGGGTTATTGCCTCGTCTCCGAGCCGCTCAACGATGATGTCGATGCCTGGATGGAAATCCCGGATGGCAGCGCCATCACGCTGTGCGACGATGGCATGAGACGTGAAATTTTTGAGCCGAAACTTCTGTCGGTCGCTGCCTGATTATTTGCCAGACAGGATGATGCCCAGTTCCGCCCTGAGCTTTTTCGTCAGCCCGGCGGCCACCAGCTCGTAGGATCGGGTCATGTAATGCGCGACCTCGTCTTCGGATAGCGGCGCGCTTGATCCGATCTCCACCCATTTGCGCTTGGCAAAATAGGGTGCCTGACCAATGCCTTCGAGCGCGGTCAGGATTTCAAAACTCTCTTCCGAACATTTGACGACGATACGCGCCTCATCGTCGCCTAAAAGCGCAAACGCCTTGTCGCCCACCTTGGCGACATGGCTGTCCCACTGGTCCACGAAATTTGTGCCGGCCAGCTTTTTCACAAAGCCATCAAACCCCTTTTGCGTGAACAGGCTCATGCGCGCACCTCCTGCATCAGATCGACGTAAGACGTTCGGCAATCAGCGCCGCCAGCCGCTCCGCCACCGCGTCCTTGGAAAGGTCCGGCCACGTATCGATGCCGTTGGCGGAAATGATCCTGACCTGATTGCGATTGCCGCCCATCACGCCGGTTTCGGGTGAAACGTCGTTGGCAACGATCATGTCGGCGCCCTTGCGTTCCAGCTTGGCGCGGCCATTGGTCTCGACATTTTGTGTCTCGGCGGCAAACCCCACCACCAGCGCCGGTCGTCGGGCATTATGGCCGACGGTTTTCAGAATATCCGGATTTTCCGTCAGCATCAGCGGGGCAGGGGCCTTGCCCGGCTGTTTCTTGATCTTCTGGTCGGCAGATGCCGCGACGCGCCAGTCCGCCACCGCCGCCACCATCACGGCAATATCGGCCGGCAATTGTGCCTCCACGGTGGCCAGCATCTCGGCTGCCGTCTCCACATGCACGGTCGTCACACCGGCCGGATCGGCAACCGTCACCGGGCCGGACACCAGTGTCACCTCGGCGCCGAGCCTTGCCAGGGCGGCGGCAATCGCATGACCCTGGTTGCCGGAGGAGCGGTTGGCAATGTAGCGCACCGGGTCGATCGGTTCATGTGTCGGTCCCGACGTGACGATCGCCTTGCGACCCTTCAGCGGCTTTGGCCCATCGTCCAGCCGGCCGACCACCGCATCGACGATCTGCAGCGGCTCGGCCATGCGACCAACACCCGCCTCGTTGCTTTCCGCCATCTCGCCGGCCATCGGGCCGATGAAGGAAATGCCGTCTACCTTCAGCGTTTCGACATTGCGTCGTGTCGCCTTTGCCTGCCACATTTTTGGGTTCATCGCCGGCGCCAGCAGAACAGGCCGGTCGGTAGCGAGCAGCACGGCGCTGGCGAGATCATCGGCCAGACCATGCGCCATCTTTGCCATCAGATTGGCCGTGGCCGGCGCCACCAGAACGAGGTCGCAATCCCGTGCCAGCCTGATATGGCCGACATCCTGTTCGTCCTCGCGCGAAAACAGCTCGGTATAGACATGCCCGGACGACAGCGCGCCGACGGCCAGCGGTGTCACGAATTCCTGCGCCGCCTTTGTCATCACCGGCCGCACCTCGGCACCGCGCTCGCGCAGGCGGCGGATCAGGTCGAGGCTTTTATAGGCGGCAATGCCGCCGCTGATGATGAGAAGAATACGCTTGCCCGAAAGGTCCATGGCTCTGCCCGTAATGATTTCGGCGGGAAGCTAAGCCTTTGGGGCAGAAGTTGCAATCGTACGAACTGTACGGTGCGGCGATCGAACCTCAGGGACGCCTCGCGGGTGCCGCAGCGGCTGCCGGCATCACTCCCGGCGTGGTCAGCTTGAAGTCCGCCAGTTCCTTCGGCGTCAGGTAATAAAGCCGGTCGGGCGGCGTCTCCAATGCCTTCAGCCACACGCCGGCGCCAACACCCATCTCTTCGAGATGCCGGGCAATGCGTGCGGTGGTCGATTGGGCCGCCGACATCGCCTCCTCCGGCGATGGCCGTTCGCGGCTGCCGTTGAAAACCTGATGCACGCCGATCACCGCATCCTTTTCCGCAATACGCATCACACCGCCGGCAAACACGATTGGGCAGGAGGAGGCGCAAAGCGCCTTTTCCCTGACGCGTGTGACCAGTTTCTTTTCGCGGATCAGCTTTGACATGGCGATGGCATCTTCCACCGAGCCACCGGGGGAATTCAGCGCCACCACTTTCACATATTCGCCGCGTGCCTCGATCTCAGTTTTGAACCGTTCGGCCGCACCAGGATCGATCGCCCCTTCCGCCAACAGCACACCGCCGCCGGTTAGGTTGAAGGTAATCGGCTTGCGCAGCACCTCGGCCGGGCTTGCCGGTGTCACCGGCGGTGCATGCGGCACACCTTCGGTTAGCGCTGGCGGCAGAACCGGTGCGTCGGTCGTCAGCGGATCATGGCCGGGCAGGCGCGTATCGGTTTTTACTGTGGCAACCTCATAGAGATCGACGGCCAGAAAGGTCACCGCCGCGCCCAGCAGCATGTAGAAGGCCGTGCGCATGATCGCGCCGTCGTCGATCGATACCAGAACCTGTTTCAGGCTGCGGCGCGGTTTTGGTTCGGCCGTGATATTGGTGGCGACAGATCGGCTGATGGGGTTCACCATCAGGGACCCTTGCGCGGGTTCTTGCCCGGATCGAAACTGGCGACATTGGTGGCTTGGTGGGTGTCGTCGCTCTCCGCCGTGCGGTGGTGAAGATCGTCGCGCATGAAAGGTTCGGCCTCACGCTCGTCCGCTACCTGTTCCTCGCGCGCCCGCGGTTCGGCAGCGGCAAGGGCCACCTCTTCGGCGCTCGGTGCTCCGGCCACGGTCGTCTGTGCCGCCTTTTCCGAGATCGCCTTCTGCAGCGCCAGCGTTTCCAGAAGTTCGGCCACGGTGATCCGCTCGGCAAACGGCATGCCTTCTTCCTGACGGCGGATGGCGCCGTGCACGACGGCCAGAATGAACACCATCACGCCCGGCAGAAGGTCGATCGAGATGGCGCCAGCCCAGGCGGGAATGAAGTCGGACGCATATTCCAGCACGGCTTCGGCCGGAGAAAGCGGCACGAAACGACGCTCGGCTACCGGCGGGCGCACCAGAATTTCGTCCGCCGCCTTGGCCAGCGCCTTGGATTGCGCGGTGACCGATGCCTTCACCGTCTCCATCACCTGGTTCTGGCGGTTGACGAGATCGGGCGCCATGCCATCCGGCACCGGTGCAATGAAACCGAGCGACAGGTCATCGGCAGCGCGGCGGATCGAGGGGGCAACGGAGGTCTGCGAAAGCTGCGCCATCACATTGGTCAGCGCCACGGCTTCGGTGGAAAACTGGTCGGCGCGTGGACCGATCGGGCCGGGGGTGGAGAGCAGCGTGCGCATCGTCTCAAGCCGCTTCTGGCCCTGTTCCACCAGTTCCGTCACCTGCTCGCGCGAGGCATTGATATTGCCTTCCAGCGATTTCATCTGTGACGACATCTGGGTCAGCAGTTGCACGACGCTGCCCGATCCGGTCGTGCCGGTCAGCGAGCCGGACTGCCGTTCGACGGCGGCCAGCTGCGAAAACCGTTCGGAGGCGCGCTGGATATCCGGAAGCAGGCTCTGGGCGGCAAGTGCGTTCTGGTAGGTGCGATCGAGATCGGCGGTGTAACCCTCGACCGATTGCGCCAGATGCTGCTCGACGGCGGCGGAGCCGGCAAGCGCTGCCGCATTCAGCCAGCTCGACATGGCGAGGATCATTGCGCAGCCGGCGGCCATCACGGCAAGAAGGCCAGTGCGCCCGCTGCGGCTGGTCACATGCGGGTAGAACCGCATCATGTAGGACCAGAAGGCATAGATGCCGACCGAGACCGAGAAGGAATAGATGATGGCGGCGAAAAACACCGCCGTCGGCGAACCGTCGAGGATCGTGCGCGCCCCGAGATAGGTGTAGACGCCGGAAGCCAGCGCCAGCACGGCCAGCGCAAAACGGGTCATGGTTTCGACGGCAGCGACGCCGTCGGTCAAGCGGTGCGAAGCGCCAAGCGCCATGAAGCCTCCAGAAGGCAACGATAAAAGGAATGTATTCCTTTAACAAAGAATGAAGAACAGGGCGGAATGATGACGGCAGGTTTTGCTGGCCGTCAATGGTCGTCGTAGGTTTTTGGCCGTGGCAGCAGGCTTTCGAGATTTTCGGTTAACGGCGAGCGCTTGCCCCGCAGGCTTGCCAGCGCCAGTCGCGCCACAAGCGGTTCACCCTCTATCGGCCGGTAGGTGACGCCCTCCAGCCGCACCTGCGCCATCGAGGCGGGCACGATGGAGACACCGAGGTCTGCCGCCACGAGATTGACGACGGCGGTCATCTGCGGCGCTTCCTGCGTCACGTTGAGCTCGAAACCGGCCGCGCGGCACGCGCCCACGATATCATTGTAGAGGCTCAGCCCCACCGTGCGCGGGAACACGACAAAAGGTTCGCCCGCAAGCGCGGAGAGCGGCAGCCGCGCATGCGCCGCCAGCCGGTGTCGTGCCGGCAAGGCGATCAGCATTGGTTCGTCGGGCAGGCGCCGCATGCGCACGTTCTTCGGATCTTCCAGTCCGGGACGGATGAACACGGCATCCAGTTCGCCGCGCATCAGCCGGTCCAGCAGCAGGTTGCTGTTCATCTCGGTCAGCGACAGATCGACATCCGGCCAGCGCGCCCGAAACCGCCGGATCGTGCCGCTGACGGCCGGGTTGAAGGCGCCTGATGCGGTAAAGCCAAGCGTGAGGCGTCCCGTCTCGCCCTGGCTTGCGCGCCTCGCGGCAAGTTTCGCACGCTCGGCTGCAGCAATCGCGCCCTTGGCCTCGTCGCGAAAGGCAATGCCTGCCGCCGTCAGCTCGGCCCCATGCGGCACGCGGTGAAACAGCTGTACGCCGATCTCGTTCTCAAGGTCGCGGATCTGCTGGCTGAGCGGTGGTTGCCCGATGCCGAGCGTCTGCGCGGCGCGGGTAAAATTGCCGGCTTCCGCCACGGCCAGAAAATAACGGATGTGCCGCAATTCCATCTTTTCCGGTATCTCCAAAAGCTATCGAGATCGACAGTATCATATATTGGACTAATAGCGAGGTGAGGCGTAAATCCAGCTGCGGGAGGCATAACAAGGCATGGAAAAATGTTTCGCGCAGCGGAAAATACGCTCGATCAACCCCTCCCTCTCGTCACGCCGCAACCGGCACCGCCATCCGAAACGGACTATCTGAAAAAGGGCCAGCCAGCCTTTCGCCGTGCCAGCATCGCGCTTTTCCTCTCCGGTTTTTCCACGTTTTCGCTGCTTTATTGCGTGCAGCCGCTGATGCCGCTGTTCTCGCACGACTTTGGCGTCACCCCGGCGCAAAGCTCGCTGTCGCTGTCTCTCGCCACCGGTTTTCTCGCCTTTTCCATCTTCTGCGCCGCCGCGATTTCGGAACGTTTCGGGCGCCGCAGTCTGATGTTCGCATCACTGCTCGGCTCGGCGCTCTGCACCATTGCCTGCGCGCTGGTGCCTGACTGGCACATGTTGCTGATCCTCCGGGCGCTGCAGGGTTTTCTGCTCGGCGGTGTGCCGGCTGTCGCCATGGCCTATCTGGCGGAAGAGGTCGATCCGAAGGGACTTGGCGCGTCGATGGGCCTTTATATCGCCGGCAACGCTTTTGGCGGCATGTCCGGCCGCGTCGTCACCGGCACGCTGACCGAATTCATGTCCTGGCGTCCGGCGCTTGCGGTCATCGGCCTGCTTGGTCTTGCCGCTGCGATCGGTTTCGTGCGCCTGCTGCCGCCATCCCGGCATTTTACGCCGCATGGCGGTTTCAACCCAAAATTCCACCTGTCGGCCTGGCTGGGCCATATCCGCAATCCGGCGTTGCCCTTCCTGTTCGCCATCAGCTTTCTGGTCATGGGCGCCTTCGTCACGGTCTATAATTATATCGGCTACCGCCTTGTCGCCGATCCTTACAATCTCAGCCAGACGACACTCAGCCTGATCTTTACGGTCTACGTGTTCGGCATCGCGGCATCCTGGGCGGCGGGCCGCATGGGCGATCGGTTCGGCGCCTTCAACGTGCTGCCATTCAGCCTGCTCTCCGGCGCAATCGGCTGCGCTCTTACCTTGTCCGCATCGTTGCCGCTGATCGTCCTCGGTATCGTGCTGCTGACGATCAGCTTCTTCATGAGCCATTCGCTGGCAAGCGCGCTGGTCGGCCGGCTGGCGCGGGGCACCAAGGGCCATGCCTCGGCGCTTTACCTGCTCACCTATTATCTCGGCTCCAGCGTTGCCGGTTCGATCGGCGGCATGTTCTTTGCCGCTGCCGGCTGGCCAGCCGTCGTCGCCTTCACCTCGGGCATGCTGGTTCTGGCCATCATCGCCGGCATGAGCGCCAAGGTTTTGGCGAAACGCTGAATATAAAGGGCGCTCAGCTCAGCCTTATATGCGGCACGCCCTTCGTCTCCACCTCGTCCAGCGCCTCTTCATACCCGGCATCGGCATAACGGATGACGCCGAGCGCCGTGTCATTGGTGAGCGCATTGTCCAGCCGCTCATCGGCCTCGTCTGTGCCGTCGGCCACCACGGTGACGCCGCAACTGGTCATGTAACCCGCATAACCGCCACCGCCGGAATGCACGACGACGAGATCGGCCATGGACGCGCACAACATCATCGCGTCGAGCAGCGGCCAGTCGGCAATGGCGTCCGATCCGTCCTTCATGCGTTCCGTCATGATATTGGGATGCGCCATGGCGCCGGCATCGAGATGATCGCGGGAAAAGGCGATCGGTCCGGCCAGTTCGCCGGCCGCCACCAGCTCATTGACCTTGCGTGCGAGGGCCGTGCGCTCACCATGTCCGAGCCATGCAATGCGGGCCGGAAGCCCCTCGAACGGAATGTTGTCACGGGCCAGCCGCACCCAGTTGGTGATGATTTTATTGTCGGGAAACATCTCTATCAGCAGGTCGTCAATGCGGGAAATATCGCTTGCCTCTCCCGACAGCGCCATCCAGCGGAACGGCCCGATGGCGCGGGCAAACAATGGCCGCAGATAGGCTTCGGTGAAGATCGGAATGTCGAAGGCGTTTGCCACGCCGCCCTCGCGCGCCTGCGTGCGGATCAGGTTGCCGTTGTCAAAAACTTCCGCGCCGGCCTTTTGGAAATCCAGCATGGCCTGCACATGGTCGACGATCGAGGCACGGCTTGCCGCCATCAGTTGCCCCTGGCCATCCTTGCGCAGGCTTTTGACAGTGGCGAGATCCATGCCCTTCGGCACATAGCCGTAAACGAGGTCATGTGCGGACGTCTGGTCCGTAACAATATCCGGCACGATGCCGCGTCGATAAATCTCCGGGTAAAGCGCCGCCGCATTGCCGACGAGACCGACCGACAATGCCCGCTTTTCCTTCACCGCCGCGTCGATCATCGCCAGCGCCGCATCGAGATCGGGGGCAATCTCGTCCAGATAACCGATCGCCTTGCGTTTGGTGGCGCGCTCCGGGTCGATATCGATACACAGGATCGCTGCTCCCGCCATGCGACCCGCCAGCGGCTGCGCACCACCCATGCCGCCGAGCCCTGCGGTGAGAATGAAGCGGCCCGCCAGATCACCGCCAAAGCGTCTCTCGGCAATGCGCATGAAAATTTCGTAGGTGCCCTGAATGACACCCTGGCTGCCGATATATTGCCAGGCGCCGGCGGTCAGTCCGCCCCAGCAGATCAGCCCCTTACGCTCCAGTTCGTAAAAATATTCGGCCTTCGCCCATTGGCCGACGATGTTGCAATTGGCCATGATGACCAGCGGCGCCTTCGCATGGGTCTTCATCAGCCCCACCGGCTTGCCGGACTGGATCAGCAGCGTCTGGTCCTCGTCCATCGTCTTGAGCGTTTCGATGATCGCCTTGTGAGAAGCCCAGTTGCGCGCCGCCTTGCCGAGTGCGGCATAGACCACGAGATTGTCCGGGTCTTCGCCTACCGAGAGCACATTTTCCAGAAGCCGCAATAGCGCTTCCTGCCGCCAGCCCTTTGCCCGGAGTTCCGGGCCGCCGGGAATGGGGAAATTGGGGTGACGCGGATTTGGTTTTGGCATGCGGGTCTCCTCCGTGGTTCGTTGCGGCAACGGTTTCCCCTCACCCACAGCGCGGCTTGCTGCGCGGCACCTCTGCCCGCAGGCGGGGAAAGGGGACGTGCCCCGCTATTCCTCAGCTCTTGGCGCAGGGTGGTTCGGCATATCCCTTCTCCCCGTCACAACGGGAAGAAGGTGGCGGCAGCCGGATGAGGGGCCGTCGCAAGCTCCCAGTCTGCTAGCTCCGCCCTTTCAGCGCATATTTCGCAATCTCGATCCCCATCGCCTTTTCCACGTAAGGGTAAACCGTCGGGTCGAGCACGCTGGAAGACAGCGGCAAAATGTCCATCGGCACATGCAGCACGAACACCTTCATGCCGACCGACAACTGACCCACGCTCAAAGGCTCGCCTTCCGGCGACAGCGTGCTGATGACGGAGGGGAAGGTGGCGACACGGTTGCCGCCGGCATCCTCCACCGCCATGTATTCGTTCATCACATGCAGCACCGCCGAATTATCGCCGGTGCCGATGGTGATCGTGCCGATATCGAAAGCGTCCTGCGTATAAACGACATCCTTGGCGGTGATCTCACCTTCGGCAATGATGGCGCCGCCGGTGGTCTTGCAGATCGCATCGATCACTGCCGAACCGCCGCGCTTTTCCGCCTCGATGATCGCTTCGCCGAGCGTCAGCGCCAGCGAAATGCCGCCGAGTGCCGCATGGTTGCGCACATAAGAGGCGCGTAGCGGATTGCGGCAGGAGGCGATGAACCCGCCCGATTGATCGGCTGCCGTCCGCAGCACCGGCGAAATTTTTGCCGTCGCGCCGCGCACGACGAGTTCAATATAACGGTGTTCTTCCCGGTTGCCGCCGACGGCGGTCTGGATCATCGGCTCGGGTGAACCGGCCATGCCGATTGAACCCATGTCGCCGGTCGGATGGGCGCGCACGTCGCCCACCGCATCCACCACCTTGGTGCCCAGCACGGCGGAGGGAAGCCAGGCATTCAGCGTGGAGGATTTACCGTTCTGGCCAATGATCAGGCCCGACAGTTTTTCACCCAGCGTTTCCTGCAGGATTTGTACGGCACGGATATAATCGACACCGCGCATTTCCCAGGGCGTGGTGGAGGCGGGAGCGCCGATCGCGGCTGCCGTCGCCACCCAGTCGTCATCCTTCAGTTCGTCGATCGACACCAGTTCGGGCTTGCCCACCGCAACAGCCGCATAACCCAGCATGCGCCCATGATCAGCCCATCCGCCACCGCCTGCGGCATAAACCGAGCCGCCTTTTACCGCTGCTTCAACGTCCTTTTCGACCAGTATGCGTCCCATGCGTCAGCTCTCCTGCGTCAAACTCCGGTCCATGTCCTGCACGGCCTGAAACAGCACGGCCGTTCCAAGCGCGATATCGTTGGTCTCCGCCCATTCCTCGGCGCAGTGGCTGCGGCCATCCTTGCAGGGCACAAAAATCATCGCCGCCGGCGCCACTTTCGCCATCCAGCCGGTATCGTGGCCAGCGCCGGATGCCATGCGGCGATGGCTGATGCCCGAACCGTCGGCAGCCTTTTCGAGAATTTCCAGTACGTGCGGGTCACAAGGCGTTGCCACAACGTCCGAAATCCGGATCGGCGGCGCGATCGTTACGCCCCAGCGTTCGGCGGTGCGGGTCGCGATGGCGTCCAGATGCGCGCAAAACACCTCCATATCCTCGCGCAATTCCGCCCGCGCATCGATCAGCATGCGCACCCGTGAGGGAATGACATTGGCGGCATTCGGCTCGATTTCGAATTCACCCACCGTTGCAGTAAAATGTCCCGGTGTCTTTGAGAGTTCCAGTCCGGCCTCGCGAATGGCCAGCACGATCTCGGAGGCTGCCACCAGCGCATCCTTGCGGAACGGCATGACGGTCGTGCCGGCATGGTCGGCACGACCCTCGACGATGATCTCGATGCGGGTGATCCCGGAAATCGCCGTCACCACGCCGATATTGATGTTTTCGCGCTCCAGCACCGTGCCCTGTTCGATATGCAGCTCGAGAAACCCCTTGATGTCGTCGCGGGCGGTTGCCGCCGTCACGTCGCCGCCCACTTCTGCGATGCCTTCGGCCAGGCTGCGGCCATCGGCCATCCGCTCCAGCCACGCGTCCGGCCGCTGCCCGGTCATGCCGCGGCTGCCGATGCAGGAGACGCCGAACGGGCTGACTTCCTCGGCCAGAAAATCGACGATCTCCAGATCATGATCGAGCTCGATCCCCTTGTCTGCGAGCGAGCGCGCCACTTCCAGCGCGGCGATCAGCCCGGCAATGCCATCGAACCGTCCGCCTTCCGGCACGGTGTCGGAATGCGAGCCCAGTATCAGCGTGCCACCACCTTTTCTTCCGGGTCTGCGCCCGATCAGATTGCCGGCATGGTCGATGCGGGTTTCAAGTCCGGCATCCTTCATGCGGCGCTCCACATAGGCTCGGCCTTCCAGAAACAGCGGCGAAAATGCCCGGCGTGTCCAGGGGCGGCCGGGTTCGGTAATGTCGGCCAGCGCCTTGATATCGGCAGCAATACGGGCGGCATCGACCGGCAGATTTGAATTCATAAAATATCTCCCTGCAGCACGGGCGCGCCATCGGCCGGGAGGTTATCTCCCGCCTTACGCATCCGCCTGCGCTCCAAAAGCACCAAGCGCGAAAAATCCATCGATAGC
Source organism: Neorhizobium sp. JUb45 (assembly GCF_004343585.1). Taxonomy (GTDB): domain Bacteria; phylum Pseudomonadota; class Alphaproteobacteria; order Rhizobiales; family Rhizobiaceae; genus Neorhizobium. The sequence goes on from NZ_SLYW01000004.1 coordinate 268,473, forward strand.
ATGGATCGGCGAGATGGCGATAAGCTCGGTGAGGAAGGTTTCGGACGCCAGTTCCTCCTCGATTGCCTCCACCTCGGCCGAAAGCGGCCGGTCGACGGTATAAAATTCCGCATGCCGGCGCACCACGTCATACACCAGCTTGGCAGCTCCACCCGGCCGATCGCCGCAGATATCCATCGCCTGCGCCGCCAGCAGCGCTTCCAGCGCCGCCAGACGTTTCAGCGCCTGTGTCTGCCTCTCGAACCGCTCAATCACCAGCGGTAGAAACGCCGCCTCATCCTCCATGCCGCCGGAAACCACCAACGACTGCGCGGATACCGGATTGGTCATCGACAAGACGCGCGAGAAGATTTCGCCGGCCAGCTTGATGATCGGCCCGAAACCGGTGGCAATGCGTCCGTGCGGCACGAGGTTCACCGGCAGGTCACGACGCTGGCCGTTGCCGAGAAGCACACAGCGGTTGAAGGCATTGCGGGCCGCATGCGCCATGGTCAGCGAGGCGGATTCCAGCAGCACCGTCACATCGAGGGGAAGCGAGCCGCCCGAGGTCAGCACCCGGCCGTCGACGATAACGGGATTGTCGTCGGATCGACCGGTTGCCGCCAGCACCTTGTGTCCGGCGGTCAGCACGGCTTCGAAGACGGAGCCAAAAACCTGCGCGATCATGCGCAGGCTGAGCGGGTCCTGCACATGTGTGGCGCTCGGCCATTCCTGGCCGCCGTCCGCCCAGCCATCGGAGGCATTGCATAGCCATTTGCCGATCATCGCCTCGCGCGGCGTGCCGACATGGGTGACGGCAATCCACGGATCACGTGAGCCACCCATGGCCGCCGATGCGGCAAGGCCCGTCGCCAGCAGGGTGCGGTTTGCGCCCGCAGCCGCACGTGTCGCCTCGGCAGCTGCGGCAAAACTCACGGAATTGACGCTGAGCGAGGCAAGACTGTCGCGCGGCGCCATCTTGAACGGTTTCAGGCCCGCCTCTTCGAAAGCCTGCGCGGCCGGCAGCCGCCGACCCTGGTAATGGGCCTCGCCGACACCGGTCAGTACCGCGCCTATCTGTCCCATCAGGCCGATATCGGCGCATCCGATCGAGCCGGTGCGCCGCACGACGGGAATGACATCGGCGGCAAGCAGCGCAAGATAGGCTTCGACCAGATCAGTCGAGCAGCCGACATAACCGGTCAGCGCCGTGTTGACGCGCAGCGCCATGGCATTGCGCACGACGGAAATGGGAAACGGTTCGCCGGTGCCAAAATGGTGGGCGCGCACAAGGCCGAGGTTAAAGGCATCGAGTTCTTCCGGCGACCATGCCACATCCTTCATGGCGCCGACGCCGGTGGTGGCGCCATAAACGGGAATGCCGTCGTCGATGGCTTTTTCCAGAATGGTGCGGGCATAACGGACGCGGTCCAATCCGTCGGGATCAGCCGTCACCTGAACGGTGCCTTGTCCAATGCGGATCAGTTCGGGAAATCCGAGCGGCTGGCCGGTCAGTTCAATGATGGCATGCGGGTCTGCGACATCCTCGGCCGGACCCTGCTTTTCGGAATTCTTCATGTCATGCACGCTGTCGGATTTTATCATCCTGTCTCCTCGTGCGCGGATCCTACCTGATCCGCGGCCTGTCGCAACCTTGTCTGGTTGCGACAGGCCATGTCGTTCCTTCTTGTGGCGACCGTCAGGCCAGCATAATCGCAATTGCCATCAGCGCGATGGCGATTACCCAAAGCGCCAACCGGCCCGAACGGGTATGCCGCGCCTCGGCCTTGCCGATCGCTTCCGCCGTCTGGGTGTCGAAACGCAGGCCGTGTTCGCTCATCTGCAACAGCTGGCCGTGGAATTTTTCGGTCTTGGCGGCAATTTCCGGCAGGGCTTCTGCCAGTTTCACCGCAGCCGTCATGCCGTCCTTGAGGTCGGTCATGATCCGCTTGGGGCCGAGATTGTCGCGGATCCACTGGCCGACAACCGGTTCGGATGCCTTCCACATGTTAAAGCGCGGGTTGAGCATGCGCGACACGCCCTCGACCACGACCATGGTCTTCTGCAGCATGATCAGCTCGGGCCGCGTTTCCATCTCGAACAGGTCGGTCACTTCGAACAGCAGCGCCAGCAGGCGCGCCATCGAGATGGTTTCTGCCGGCTGTCCGTGGATCGGCTCGCCGATCGCCCGGATCGCCTGCGCAAAACTGGCTATATCATGGTGGCCCGGCACGTAACCGGCCTCGAAATGCACCTGCGCGACGCGCATGTAATCGCGGGTGATGAAACCATAGAGGATTTCGGCAAGGAACCGCCGTTCCTTTTTGCCCAACCGTCCGACAATGCCCATGTCGACGGCGACAATGATGCCGGCCGGATCGACGAACAGATTGCCGGGATGCATGTCGGCATGGAAAAAGCCGTCGCGCAGCGTGTGGCGCAGGAAGGACTGGATCAGCGTCTCGGCGAGAAGATCGAGGTCATGGCCTGCAGCCTTGAGGCTCGTCACGTCCGACATCTTGATGCCGTCGATCCACTCCATGGTGATGACGTCGCGGCCGGTGCGCTCCCAGTCCACGTTCGGCACGCGGAAGCCGGGATCATCCTTGGTGTTTTCGCCGATTTCCGAAAGCGCTGCCGCTTCCAGCCGCAGGTCCATTTCCAGCTTGGTGGTCTGTTCCAGCGTGCGGGTCACCTCGACCGGGCGCAGGCGGCGCGAGGAGCGCATGAAACGCTCCTGCATATGGGCAACCAGATACATGCCTTCGATATCGTTGGCGAACCGCTGGCGCACGCCGGGGCGCACGACCTTTACGGCAACCTTCTTGCCCGCCACTTCGGCCGGATGCACCTGCGCGATAGATGCGGCGGCAATCGGCTCGCCAAAGCCCGTATAAAGATCGTCTATCGTCCGTCCGAGTGAGGTCTCGATCTGGTCCTTGGCAATGGCAGTCGGGAAAAACGCCATCCGGTCCTGCAGCAGCGCCAGATCGGCGGACCAGTCGACACCGACGACATCGGGACGTGTTGCCAGAAACTGGCCGATCTTGACGTAGGAAGGCCCAAGCCGCGAGACGGCACGGCCCAGACGCTCGGCACGGCTTTCCTTGATCGAACGTGGTTTGACAAAGATACGGGTCAGCGATTTGGCAAGCGCCAGTGCCGGCGGCATGCCTTGCGTCGGCAGCGCCGAAACGACACCTTCGCGCACCAGAACCCAGCCCACACGGGTCAGGCGAAAATAGGCGCCGATCGTGCTCATGCGTTCATGCCTGTCTCAAAACCTGCCTTCACCATACCCTTACAGCTTCCAGCCGGAATGCAGCGCGGCAATGCCGCCGGTATAGTTGGTGAAGCCGACGCGCGAAAAACCGGCGGTGCGGATCATCGTCGCAAAATTTGCCTGGTTGGGGAATTTGCGGATCGATTCCACCAGATACTGGTAGGGCTCGGCATCGCCGGTGATCATCTTGCCGAACTGCGGGATCGCCTTGAAAGACCATTCCTCGTAAACGCGCTCCAGAAGCGGCAGGTCGACTTCCGAAAATTCCAGAACCAGCAGACGACCGCCGCGCTTCAGCACGCGATAGGCTTCCGACAGCGCCACGTCGATGCGCGGCACGTTGCGAATGCCGAAGGCGATCGTATAGGCGTCGAAGGAATTGTTCTCGAAGGGCAGTTCTTCCGCATTGGCCTCGACGAAGGTCAGGTTGTCGGCCAGCTTCTTTTTGGTCGCACGCTCGGCGCCCACACCCAGCATCGAACCGTTGATATCGAGAACCGTGCCCTTGGCCTGTTTGTCGGAGGCTTCAACGATGCGGAAGGCGATGTCGCCGGTGCCGCCGGCAACGTCGAGAAAGCGGTAATCGGGATCCTTGCGCGGGTTCAGCGCATTGATCATCGCATCCTTCCAGATGCGGTGCATGCCGACCGACATGACGTCGTTCATGACGTCATAGCGCTTGGCGACCTTGTGAAAGACTTCGTTGACGAGGCCCTGCTTCTCGCCATTGCCGACCTCGCGGAAACCGTAGGAGGTTTCCATGCCGCCGTCTGCCTGGGTTCGGGTGTCAGCCATGGAACTATCCTCTTCTGTGATCCTGCATATCGGTCGATCGGCCGTAGCGAATGGGCAAGGCCCGCACTATGTTTTCCATCAAATGCGGGCGCCTCGGCGCAAGGCCATGTTGCTTGGTCTATAGAGCAGTCCGCCGGACGTTGAAACAGGAAGTTAGGAAAGCCATGCCCGAATTGCCAGAGGTCGAAACCGTCCGTCGAGGCCTCTCGCCGGTCATGGAAGGCGCAACCGTTACAAAGCTGGAGCTTCGTCGCCCCGACCTGCGTTTTCCCTTTCCGGAAAACTTCGCCGCCAGGGTGTCCGGCCAGCGGATCGCGTCCCTTGGCCGTCGCGCCAAATATCTGCTGATTGACCTTGAGAGCGGCATGAGCGTCATTGCCCATCTAGGCATGTCCGGCTCGTTCCGGATCGAGGAAGGCGCGGGAGAGCAGGTGCCGGGCAATTTCCATCATGCCCGCTCGAAGGACGAGAAACACGATCACGTCATCTTCCATCTGCAAACGGCGAAGGGGCCGATGCGTGTCATCTATAACGATCCCCGTCGTTTCGGCTTCATGCATTTATGGGCGCGCACGGAACTCGATGCCTATCCCGCCTTTGCCGAGCTTGGCCCGGAACCGACCGGCAATATTCTGGGCGCCGACCATTTGGCAAAAAGGTTTGGCGGAAAAATCCAGCCGCTGAAAAGCGCGCTGCTCGACCAGAGCAATATTGCCGGCCTCGGCAATATCTACGTCTGCGAAGCGCTTTGGCGTTCGCACCTGTCGCCGCTCAGGGCATCCGGCACCACGGTTACGCCCACCGGCAAGCCGAAGAAGGAGCTGCTGGTGCTGACGCAAGCGATCCGCGACGTGATTGCCGAAGCGATCGCCGCCGGCGGCTCATCGCTTCGGGACCATATCCAGACGGATGGTACGCTCGGTTATTTCCAGCACTCCTTCTCGGTCTATGATAGGGAAGGGGCCGCATGCCGGACGCCGGAATGTGCAGGCACGATCCACCGCATCACCCAGGCCGGGCGCTCGTCTTTTTATTGCCCGCAATGCCAAAGGTGATGTTTGAGCGGTTCGCCTGGCGAAAAGACTCGCAATCCGGGCAGAACCGGCGAAATTGCGCGTTGACGACTGCGCCCATTAAGGCTATACGCCGCCCCACAGTTGGGAAAGCCTGATCACGGCTTCCTCTATTGCTCCCGAATTGCTGGATGGTAAGGTCGCAACGACCCTGCGCGGCGATGGTGGAGTTTTGGTTCGAATTCGTAGAGAGGCATGAGATGGCCAATACAACTTCGGCGAAAAAGGCGACCCGCAAGATCGCTCGCCGTACCGCAGTCAACAAGGCTCGTCGTTCGCGCGTCCGTGGCTTCATCCGCAAGGTCGAAGAAGCTATCGCAACGGGTGATCTGACGGTCGCAGCAGCAGCCCTCAAGGCCGCTCAGCCGGAAATCCAGCGCGCCGCCACCAAGGGCGTTATGCATGGCAATACTGCAGACCGTAAGGTCTCGCGTCTTGCCAAGCGCGTTAAGGCTCTTTCGGCCTAATACATTCTGCATTAGCAGTTGCGAACAAAGCCTGGTCTTAGACCGGGCTTTTTTGCGTTTCCCTCATGACGAGAATCCTTGTCCGGCTATTTGACGAATTGATAACAAGTCGGTGACATAAAAATTCGTTGAAAATCAAATGCTTATAGAAGGAAAGGTTGCATTGCATCGATTTTTGGGGTGGGTGACCTGTCCGATTTTGAGTCAAGCGAATTTTTATTTTTTCGCTTCTGACGCGTCCAGTAATCCCATCATTTTTGAATCCCGTTGATTCAAAAGAGATTCTCGAACAAGGACTTAAATCGATGCCGACTGGACCAAAAGAGTCAACGGCTGCCGTTTAATTTTGCGTAAAATTCACTGTTGATCTTGGCATGTGATCCTGCCTAAATGGCTCTCAACAAGAGGCGTGGGCAATTGTCGGGAACACTGACGAACGCCAAGTATAGAGCAGGGGCAAACCCGTTCTAGACTCTTGTGACGGAAAGTTCAGTTTCCGTTTTTTCATATAACCAACGGTTGTGTACCGGTAATCCTTACGGATTCCGGCGCGGTCGGTTGTTGTCGAATGAGTGGGGCCGCATTCCGGCCCCATGGAGAAGGGGACTTTCGATACTCCATGACGAGGATGGGGTATTTCGGTCGTGTCGCGTATCAGATGCGATCTGGAGCCGGGGACAAGGGGCTTCTGGTAAGTCGTGTTCGGGTTTCGACCCAAGCGACATTTAAATAATTGCTGCGGGACGCTGCCTCTTACGAGGAGAGGCAAGCTGATCGCAATTTAACGAGTTCGACCTGGCGGTACGAAATGTACGGCCGCCGGGCGTGAGTAATATTGGAAGGCGGCACAGCAATGCAGATGAACACGGCTCCGATCCGGGCTTTTGGCGAAAGCGATACGGTACCGCAGACGTTGGATTCAGTTTGCTCCCAGGCGGCAGGGGAAAAATCTGAAATGCAGAATGATGCTCTTTTCGAGCGGTTCAGCGCGCGCCTCAAAGCGCAGGTTGGCCTTGAAGTCTATACGAGCTGGTTCGGACGTCTTAAACTTCATTCCGTCTCCAAGAGCGTTGTCCGGCTGAGCGTGCCGACCACCTTTCTGAAGTCGTGGATCAACAACCGTTACCTTGATCTGATCACCACCATCATGCAGGCCGAGGATTCCGAAATCCTCAAGGTCGAAATCCTGGTGCGCACTGCCGGTCGTCCGGTTCGTGCCGGCGCCGAAGAACGTCCGTCGACTGCTGATGCGGCACCGGCCGTTCAGCCTGCCCGTCGCCAGCCGCCGCGTGAAATCGGCCAGATCGCCTCTTTCCCGACCCCGATGCAGGCCGCATCCTCGTCGACGCAGCGTCAGCCGTCTGCAGCCGGTCCTTTGTTCGGTTCGCCGCTCGATAGCCGTTACACGTTCGATACCTTTGTCGACGGCCCGTCCAACCGCGTTGCTCTTGCCGCTGCCCGCACCATCGCGGATGCCGGTGCCAATGCCGTACGCTTCAACCCGCTGTTCATTCATTCGGGCGTCGGCCTCGGCAAGACCCACCTTTTGCAGGCGATCGCCAATGCTGCCGTCAACAGCGACCGCAACCCGCGCGTCGTTTACCTGACCGCCGAATATTTCATGTGGCGTTTCGCCACCGCCATCCGCGACAACGACGCCCTGACGCTGAAGGAGTCGCTGCGCAATATCGATCTGCTGATCATCGACGACATGCAGTTCCTGCAGGGAAAGATGATCCAGAACGAGTTCTGTCATCTTCTCAACATGCTGCTCGACAGCGCCAAACAGGTGGTTGTTGCTGCCGACCGTGCGCCGTGGGAACTGGAATCGCTTGATACCCGCGTCCGTTCGCGTTTGCAGGGCGGCGTCAATATCGAGATGGAATCGCCGGACTACGAGATGCGCTTCGAAATGCTCAAGCGCCGCCTCGAAATTTCCCGCCAGGACGATCCTTCGCTCGATATTCCGGAAGAAATCCTCAGCCACGTTGCGCGCAATGTTGCCAATAGCGGTCGCGAGATTGAAGGTGCGTTCAACCAGCTGATCTTCCGCCGCTCGTTCGAGCCATCCTTGTCGCTCGAGCGCGTCGATGAACTGCTGGCGCATCTGGTCGGCACCGGCGAAGCCAAGCGTGTGCGCATCGAGGACATCCAGCGCATCGTTGCCCGTCATTACAACGTTTCGCGCCAGGAACTGGTGTCGAACCGCCGTACCCGCGTCATCGTCAAGCCGCGCCAGATCGCCATGTATCTGGCAAAGACCCTGACGCCGCGTTCCTTCCCGGAAATCGGCCGTCGTTTCGGTGGTCGTGACCACACCACGGTTCTGCATGCCGTGCGCAAGATCGAGGATCTGATCGGCGGCGACACCAAGCTCGGCCAGGAGATCGAACTCCTGAAGCGCCTGATCAACGACAACAACGCCTGATGGCGGCGCGGCCGCCAGCCGCGCCATGATCCATGCCTGCATGACGGAACAACGCGGCGGAGCATTTGCTCGCGCCGCGTTTCGTTGTGCGAGCAGCACCTCTTGACCCAGGCCGTTTCCAGGGCGCATGTCTTGTCAAAACAAGACATGCCTGAAGGGGCCGAAAAAGTGTTTCTGATTTCCGTTGCCACCATCTGGGCGGTTGCCTGTATCACACCGGGGCCGAGCACGCTGCTGGTCATGCGTTATGCCCTGACCGCACCGCGCAGGGTTGCCGTCGTCGCAGCCGCCGGCACGATCACCGGCACGTTTCTCTGGGGCCTTGCCGGCTGGCTCGGCATCAATGCACTGTTTCAGGCGGCTCCCTTCGCCTATCTGGCACTGAAAATCGTCGGTGGGCTTTATCTCGTCTATCTCGGTTTCAAGATTTTGCGCGATCTGCGCCGCTCGGGTCCGGTTGCCGAACTTGGTACCGCCAAGATCGACGTGCCGCTGAAAGCGGCCTACCGCATGGGGATTGCCACCAATCTCGCCAATCCGAAATCGGCGCTGTTCGTGGCCTCGCTGTTTGCCGCCACCATGCCGGCCGGCACGCCGTTTCTCTATGGTCTTGCCGCCATCGCCGTGATGATCATGGTCTCGACGGTCTATTACACCATTCTCGTCGGCCTCATCACTCATCCCCGTGTTGCCGCTGCCTATCTCAAGGCCAAGAAGAAGATCGATCTCGGTGTCGGTTTGGTGTTTCTGGGTTTCGGCACCAAGCTGATGTTGTCGCGATAGGAGAAGGTGATGGCCGCACCGCAGGATCCCACCAGCCGGTTCTATGCGGACAATGCCAAGACCTATGTCGAGCATGCGCAGGCGCCCAGCCGCGAGCGCCTCGATCCCTTTCTCGCGCTTCTGCCACAGGGTGCGAAAGTTCTGGAGCTCGGCTGCGGCAACGGCCGCGACAGTGCCGAAATGCTGTCACGCGGCTTTCGGGTGACGCCGACGGACGGTATCGCCGAAATTGCCGCCGAAGCCTCTCGCCGCCTGAAAATGCCGGTCTCGGTACTGTCTTTCTCGGAGATCGCCGCGGTATCGGCCTTTGATGGCATCTGGGCCAATGCCTGCCTTCTGCATGTGCCCCGCGTCGATCTGGGCGTCATCCTTGCACGCATCCACCGCGCACTTCGTCCCGGCGGCGCCTTTTACGCCAGCTTCAAGGCAGGAGAGGCGGAAGGGCATGATGGCCTTGGCCGTTATTACAATTATCCGTCGCAGACGTGGTTGAAGGACGTTTGCAGCGTGCTGCCATGGCGAACTATGGCGCTGGATATCACCCATGGCGGCGCCTATGACGGCCAGTCGACCGACTGGCTGCATCTTCTTGCCGTGAAGGCATGAGTGTCAGCGGGCTTTGTGGGCGACCACAATGATCTCACGGCTTTCCGGTGCAAATGCCGAACCATCCCAGTAGCCGATCCAGTCGATGCCGTCAAAACCGGCTTGCGCAAGAAGCGCCGCAATCGTGTCTTGTGATGGAAAGCGCAAGGTGCTGCGGCTTGTCTCCAGACGTCCTGCGTCGATAAAATCGAAGACAGTTTCAAACGTGACCTGTTCGCCGTCCACCGCCAGAAGCTGATGGTGAACGCAGACGGTCCCTGAGCCGCCGAGCTCGATATGCCGAAGCGTCTTTTCCGCAGTCCAGCCATCAAAGGCCCGCGCCAGAGGGTTGCGACTATCGAACGCCAGCCGGCCGCCGGGTTTCAGGTGGCTGCGGATGTTTTTCAGGACAGCCAGCGTCGCGGCGTCGTTCAGGAATACCTGAAAGACGTGGCCTGTCATGACTGCAAGGTCGAAGCGATTGTCGCTGATAAAATCGGCACCGGTCGCAGCCAGCCAATGCACCAAGGCGGTGACATCATTTTGCCGCGCCATGGCCAGCATACCTTCTGCCGGTTCCACGCCGGTCACGTCATGTCCACCCTGCGCGTAAAGGAGCGTCAGCAGGCCGGTGCCGCAGCCGACATCGACAATACTGCATGGCTGCGTGGCAAGCCGCAGGTAAAATTCGCTATCCGCACCGGCCGGGTTGAGTGCATCGTACAGTCGGGCAAGGTCGGCGCGGGAGAAGGCGTCATCGACCGGCATGGCAAAACCTCAAAACGCCAGATCGGCCACCACGGCATCCAGGATCAGCATGCCCGAAGGCGTGCAGCGCAGGCGGGAATTGCCGATGCGTTCGATAAACCCGTGTTCCAGTAAAGTCTGCTCGCGCTCCGGGTTGGGGTCGCGGCCGGACAATTGCTGCCAGCGGGCCAGGTCGACACCCTCGGTCAGCCGCAGCCCCATCAACAGCAGTTCGTCTGCCATCTCGTCATAACCGAGCATTTCCTGCTCCACCATGCCGTGGCCATGCGCCTCTACGAGGTCGAGCCAGGCTTCCGGTTTGCGTTCGGTGGCGGTGGCAACCTTGTAGGAGCCGCGTGTCAGCCGCCCATGCGCGCCGGGGCCGATGCCCGCATAATCGCCATAACGCCAGTAGGTCAGGTTATGGCGGCTTTCAGCGCCCGGCTGTGCGTGGTTGGACACTTCATAAGCCGGCATGCCGAAACGTGCGGTAATCTCCTGCGTCGCCTCGTAGAGGTCTGCTGACTGGTCACCATCGGGAACGATTAGCTTGCCGGCCTTGTGCAGGCCGTAGAAGGGCGTGCCTTCCTCGATCGTCAGCTGGTAGAGCGACAGATGGTCGACGGCAAAGCCGATTGCCTGATGCAGCTCGGCTTCCCATTCGGCAACAGTCTGCTTCGGCCGTGCGTAAATAAGGTCGAAGGACATGCGCGGAAAAATGTCGCGCGCCAGCTTGATCGCCTTCAGCGCGTCTTCCACGTCATGCAGACGGCCGAGAAATTTCAGATCACGGTCGTTCAGCGCCTGCACGCCGAGCGACACGCGGTTGACACCACCGGCCCGGTATCCGCGAAAACGATCGGCTTCGACGCTGGAAGGATTGGCTTCCATGGTGATCTCGATGCCATCGGGCATGTGCCAATTCTTGGCTATGCCGTCGAGAATGGCGGACACCGTGTTCGGATGCATCAGCGACGGCGTGCCGCCACCCAGAAACACGCTGGTCACGGTTTTCGGGCCGCTCATCTGCCGCATCCATTCCATTTCCTTCAGGAAGGCGGCGGTAAACCGCTCCTGATCGACGGGCTGATGGCGGACATGGCTGTTGAAGTCGCAATAGGGACACTTGGCGGCACAGAACGGCCAATGCACATAGACCCCGAAACCGGGTTCGCCGGTATCGGGCAGCAATTTGGCATGGCGGTCGAGTACGGTGTCCATGAGGTGTTGTTTACGCTTCCAGGCAGGTTTCGACAAAGATCTTGAAGGCACGGGCACGGTGGGAAAGCGCTTGCGCATCACCGGGCTGCCACCCATGCTTTTCTTCCGCCGTCATCTCGCCGAATGTGGTGTCGTAACCTTCCGGCTGAAAGATCGGGTCGTAACCAAAACCATCGGCGCCGCGCGGCGGCCAGGCGATCGTACCCTCGACTTCGCCTCTGAACATTTCGGTGTGGCCATCCGGCCATGCCAGGCACAGTACGCTGACGAAACGCGCGGTACGTTTGTCGGCCGTGGTCGCGCCTTTGTCCTGCAATGCGGTTTCCACCTTCTGCACGGCCCAGGGAAAATCGCGGCTGCCATCCTCGCGCTCGGCCCAGTTGGCGGTATAGACGCCCGGCGCGCCATCCAGCGCGTCGATCACCAGACCGCTATCGTCGGAAAGGGCAGGCATGCCGGATGCCTTGGCAGAGGCCAATGCCTTGATGGCCGCATTTTCTTCAAAGGTCGTGCCCGTCTCATCCGGTTCCGCGAATTTCAGCTCGGCCGCAGATTTCGCCGAAAAACCGAACGGGCCGATCAGGTCGGCGATCTCGCGGATTTTTCCGGCATTGTGGCTGGCAACGACAATGGTGCGGGTCTCGAGCTTGCGCATGGGCGGTCCTTCAAAGATTCCAGAGTTTGGGTTCGGCGCATTCCAGGCTGTTGCCGTCCGGATCGCGCAAATAGATCGATCGCGCGCCGTTCGGCCAGCGAAAGTCGCTTTCGATGGAAACGCCTGCCTTGTTGAGCTTTTCGGCGATCAAGTCAATCGCTTCGGCATCGACACGGAAACAGGCGTGGCCCGCGCCGGTCGTGCCATGGCCCGGAACCGGCAGGGCATCGGGGGAGGGCGGCTTGATGGTTTCGTGGCGATTGAAGATCAGGAGGATGCTGGGGCCGCAGCGAAAGAAGACATGGCGGTCGCCGGCGCGTGAGATTCTTTCGAGGCCGAGGAGACTGCCGTAGAAGGCCTCGGCGGCATCGAGGTCATCGACGTAAAGAGCCGTTTCGAGAATGCCGTCGATCATGACTTTGTCTCATGTTATGAATGACTGTATTGATAGGCGGGGAAGCAATCTATGGCAGTTTGGCTGTCAGTGACCATCGGCCTTGTAACAGGCATGCTTCTGATCGCCGCCAGCATCTGGTGGGCGATTCATCCTGTTGGCTTCGGCGGGAAAAAGTTTCTGCCGGAAGCCCGTGACACCAGTCATGAGCCGAATTACGGGACAAATATCTACGGGTCGGGCAGCGACGATTCCTGATCGCCGCCCGCGCCCTTCACGATCACTGACCCGCAAGCACAGCCTTCTGCATGGCCACCAGCTCGGCAGTGCCGGCCGTCGCCAGATCCAGCAGCGTCAAAAATTCCTCGCGGCTGAACGGTTTGCCTTCCGCGGTACCCTGAACCTCGACAATGCCGCCCGAGCCGGTCATCACGAAATTGGCGTCGGTTTCGGCAGCCGAATCCTCGAGGTAATCGAGGTCGATCACCGCCTGGCCGGCAAAGATGCCGCAGGAAATGGCGGCGACATGGTCTTTGAGAACCTTGTCGACCTTGGCCATGTTGCGGGCTTCCATCCACTTCAGGCAGTCATGCAGGGCAATGAAGCCGCCGGTGATGGCCGCCGTGCGTGTACCGCCATCCGCCTGAATGACGTCGCAGTCGATGGTGATCTGCTTTTCGCCGAGGGCTTCGAGGTCCACGACGGCGCGCAGGGAGCGGCCGATCAGGCGCTGGATTTCCTGCGTGCGACCGCCCTGCTTGCCGGTGGCAGCTTCGCGCCGCATGCGGTCACCGGTGGCGCGTGGCAGCATGCCGTATTCGGCGGTCACCCAGCCCTTGCCGGAATTGCGCAGCCACGGCGGCGTCTTTTCCTCAAGGCTTGCCGTGCACAGCACATGCGTCTCGCCGAATTTCACGAGGCACGACCCTTCCGCGTGCTTGGAAAAATTGCGCTCGAAAGAGATCTTGCGCATCTGGTCGGTTTTTCTGCCTGAAGGCCGCATGCTTTGCTCCATAATTGGTGATCGCGTTTCTAGAGCCCCAAGGGCGCTTTTGCAAAGGAAAAGCCGGAGGCCGCTTCGTCGCTTTTCCCTTTTGCCAAGGGCAGAGCGGCATTATATCTGATGAGAGACGGCACCGAAGGCGTGCGGCAACGATAGGGATAGAGATGGTATTTTCGGCATCGACGGGCAGGGATGGCACGTCCATCCTCGACGACCGTTCGCGCGAAATCTTTCGCCGCATCGTTGAAAGCTATCTGGAAAACGGAGAACCGCTCGGTTCGCGCAACCTGTCGCGTCTTCTACCCATGTCGCTGTCACCGGCGTCGGTGCGCAATGTCATGAGCGATCTCGAAGAACTTGGCCTGGTCTATTCACCGCATATCAGCGCCGGCCGCCTGCCCACCCAGACAGGCCTGCGTTTCTTCGTCGATGCCTTCATGCAGGTGGGGGACCTGTCACCGGAAGAACGCGCCAATATCGATCGCGAAGTGCGGGCGTCGGATCGCGGCCAGCCGATCGAGAGCATGCTGACAGAGGCGAGCCGCATGCTGTCCGGCGTCTCGCGCGGCGCCGGCATCGTCATCACCTCGAAAAGTGATCCGGTTCTCAAACATGTCGAATTCATCCGGCTGGAGCCCACCAAGGCACTCGCCATCCTGGTCGGCGAGCACAATCAGGTGGAAAACCGCGTCATTGAGCTGCCTTCGGGCATCACCTCGTCGCAGCTCACCGAAGCTGCCAATTTCGTCAACGCCCACCTGACCGGCCAGACGCTGCCCAATTTCCGCAGCCAGATCTCGAAGCTCAAGGATGAGGTGAAGGGGGAACTTGATGCCCTTTCACAGGATCTCGTTGCCCGTGGCCTTGCCGTCTGGTCAGGCGACAATGGCGAGGGCAAGCCGGCACAGCTGATCGTGCGTGGCCGCGCCAACCTTCTTCAGGGGCTGGAAGGGGCGGACGACATGGATCGTCTGCGTCTCCTGTTCGATGATCTGGAAAAGAAGGACAGTCTGATCGAGATCCTTGACCTCGCCGAAAGCGGGCCGGGCGTGCGCATCTTCATCGGCTCGGAAAACAAGCTGTTTTCGCTGTCCGGTTCGTCGCTCATCGTTGCGCCCTATCGTGACGGAGACGATCGCATCGTCGGCGCTGTCGGCGTCATCGGCCCGACACGGCTCAACTATTCGCGCATCGTGCCGATGGTGGATTACACCGCCCAGCTTCTCGCCCGCATGTCGCGCAACCCTCTTTGAGGGCCTTGATTGCCCGGATGTCGCTTGATTGCCGCAAAGCCTTGATTTTTTCGCCTCAAACCCTGATATCGGGGCCACTTCACACGAACACCATCCGGAGACCGTCATGACCGACGAAACCAAGAACAACGGCACTGACGCGGCAGCGGACGAAAACGCTGCCGAAGCCGTGGCATCCGCGCTGGAGGATACTGCTGCGACCGAAGCCGACGTCGCCGAGTTTGATCCGATTGCGGAGCTTCAGGCCGAAAATGCCGACCTGCGCGACCGTTTCGTGCGCCTCGCTGCCGATATGGACAACCTGCGCCGCCGCACCGAACGCGAACTGAAGGATGCCAAGGTTTATGGCGTCACCAGCTTTGCCCGCGACATGCTCGGCGTGTCCGACAATCTTCGCCGTGCGCTCGATGCCGTTCCGGCAGAAATGCGTGCAGCAGCGGATGCCGGCCTCACCACGCTTCTCGAAGGCGTGGAAATGACCGAACGCTCCATGCTCTCGACGCTGGAGCGCCACGGCGTGAAAAAGATCGAGCCGGAAGGCGAAAAGTTCGACCCGAACTTCCATCAGGCGATGTTCGAAGTGCCGAACCCGGCCGTTCCCAACAACACCGTCGTACAGGTCGTCCAGGACGGCTACAAAATCGGCGACCGCGTCCTGCGTCCGGCTATGGTCGGCGTTGCCAAGGGTGGCCCGAAGATTGAAGTGGCCGACGAAAAGGCCTGATAGGCCTGACGCCATTCCAGCGGGACAGCATTCCAGCAAAAAGCCCCGGGTATCGACAGATACCCGGGGCTTTTCGTTTGTGAAACCTTGAGATTACCTCAGGCGGCGTTGGAAGCCTGTTCCTCGTTAAGGAAGGCGTAGATCGCCGAGGCGGAATCGGTGGCGCGCAGCTTGGTTACCAGGTCCTGGTCACGCAGCACGCGGGCAATGCGCGAAAGCGCCTTCAGGTGGTCGGCGCCGGCACCTTCAGGTGCCAGAAGCAGGAAGACGAGATCGACCGGTTCGTCATCCAGCGCTTCGAAATCGACAGGCGTGTCGAGACGGGCAAACAGGCCGACGATCTGCGAAATGGCTGTCAGCTTGCCGTGCGGAATGGCAATGCCATGGCCGACGCCGGTCGAGCCGAGGCGTTCGCGCTGCACGATCACGTCAAAAATCTCGCGTTCAGGCACGCCGGTCAGTTTGGCAGCCTTGGCAGCCAGTTCCTGCAGCAGTTGCTTTTTGGAATTCACCTTCAAGCTGGGGATAATTGCATCTTGCTGCAGCAGATCTGCCAAAGCCATTCTTCTCATCCTTTTGCCACCAACCGGGGCGAGGGGAGCGGCGTTAACCGCTCCCGACAAGTCTCTTATCCTTTGATATTGGCGGCGTCGACCCAGCCAATATTGCCGTCGTTGCGGCGGTAAACGATGTTCAATTCCTTGTCCGGGCTGCGGAACAGAAGAACCGGTTCATCGGTCATGTCGAGCGCCATGACAGCCGTTGCCACCGTCATGGTGCGCAGCTGCTTTGAGCTCTCGGCGACGATGGTCGGAGCGTAATCCTCCGCCACTTCCTGGTCGTCGTCAGGAATGGAATCCATGATCGCGTAGGCAACGTCCTCGTGACCATTGCCATTGGTGGCATGATGGTCCTTGAGACGACGCTTGTAGCGGCGCAGACGCTTTTCGATCCGTTCAGCAGCAGCATCGAAGCTCAGCTGCGGATCGTTCGCCTCACCGGCTGCGTGGAACACCACGCCCGAATCGAGGTGGATCTTGCAGTCTGCCGAGAAGCGCGAAGAACCCGCCTTCTCGACGATCACCTGGCTGGAATATCCCCCGTCGAAGTATTTGGTAACCGCATCGCCGATATGGCTTTCGATCTTCTGACGGAACGAGTCGCCAATCTCCATATGCTTTCCAGATACACGCACACTCATGGATTGTTTCCTTCTTGTCGTGACTTGCACGAACCAGTTTACGCCAAGCCGCGGATGCATCCAAGCTCTTCACGCGGTGATGAGGCAAATTGCGTTGTCAGGTCATGTTTGAGGGATCAAGGGTGCGGCGCATATCTCCAAGCCGATGCGGCGGGCTTCTAGACGCAGAGGTCCGGAAAGTCAACGGCAACGAAAATTAGCATATTGCGCAACGTCCTGTGCCTGTGGGTAACTCGGGCTTTTGTGGGGTCCGAAAAGGCCTCAGCCGGCGGCGGAAATCTTTGCCATTGCGCGCTTTTCACGGCGCCTCTGCACCGAGGAGGGGATGTTCATCGCTTCGCGATATTTTGCAACCGTGCGGCGAGCCAGATCCACGCCACCCTTCTTCAGGCTGATAACAATGTCGTCATCCGAGAGCACCGACTCGGGCAATTCCTGCGCGATCATTTGGCGAATCCGATGGCGGACGGCTTCCGCCGAATGATTGTCTCCACCCTCGGCCGAACCGATTGATACGGTGAAGAAATATTTGAGCTCAAACAGGCCGCGCGGCGTCAGCATGTATTTGTTGGAGGTGACGCGGCTCACGGTCGATTCGTGCATCTTGATGGCGTCGGCCACGGTTTTCAGGTTCAGCGGTCGCAGATGACTGACGCCGTGCACGAGAAAAGCGTCCTGCTGGCGGACGATCTCGGTGGCAACCTTCATGATCGTACGGGCGCGCTGATCGAGGCTGCGGGTCAGCCAGCTGGCATTCTGCATGCATTCCGACAGGAATGCCTGATCCTCGCTCTTTTTCGCCACCGTCTTCGAGACAGTCTGGAAATAGGTCTGGTTGACCAGCACTTTCGGCAACGTGTCCGGATTGAGCTCGATCGCCCAGCCGCCATCGGCGCCCGATCGCACCACCACATCGGGCACGATCGCCTCGGAAATGCCGGTTTCGAAGCCGCTGCCGGGCTTTGGGTTGAGCTGGCGAATTTCCGCCAGCATGTCGACAAGATCCTCGTCGTCGACGCCGCACAGCTTGCGAAGTGTCGCGAAATCGCGCTTTGCCAGAAGCTCCAGATGTTCGATCAGCGTCCGCATGGCCGGGTCGAAGCGATCTTTCTGTTTCAGCTGAATGCCCAGGCATTCCGCTAGGGATCGCGCAAAAATACCGGGCGGATCGAGCGTCTGCAGCCGCTGCAGAACCGCTTCCACCTCGGCGCGTCCCGTACCCAGGCGCGTGGCTATCTCGTCCGTATCTGCCTGCAGATAACCGGCATCATCCAGCTGGTCGACAAGGTGCTGGGCAATGAGCCGTTCTGCCAGCGAAGAGACCAGCAGCGGAACCTGCTGGTTGACGTGATCGCGCAGGCTCAGGTGTCCGGCAACAAATTCCTCGAGATTATAGGCTTCGCCGCTGTCGCCGCCGGGCATGGACTTCCACTGGCCCATCAACTCCGGCGCATCGGGGCGGGCCTGCGGCATGTCGTCGGGAAAGACGTTTTCGAAATTGACGTCCAGCTGTTCGGAAAGATGTTTGCCGCCATCGTCGCGGTCGGCGTCATACCAGTCGGGCTGGCTGTCGCCATCGCCGCGGACTTCATCGGAGGAGGGGGCGTCCCGCTCGTCGCCGGAAGCTTCGAGGCCGGCATTGTTGCCTGAACCGTGGGCATCGTTTGGTGAAAAATCGAGCAGCGGGTTCTTTTCCACCTCCTGCGCGATGAACTGGTTCAACTCGAAATGCGTCATCTGAAGCAGTTGGATCGACTGCATCAGCTGTGGCGTCATGACGAGCGACTGGCTCTGTCGCAGAAAAAGGCTGGCGGCTAGGGCCATGATGGACGCGAAACTCCCCTGACGATCTCCCAGTCGTGGGTTTTTTCCCGCGTGGAAGCGCGGGAAATCTCACTTGGCCCAAAAATTGCTTTTTAAATTGGTTTGGTCAAGCGCCGACATGCCGTCGGCGCCATTTTCATGACGTTTGTTCGTCAGAGGCTGAACTTGTCGCCCAGATAAAGGCGGCGCACATCGGCATTGTTGACGATGTCGTCTGCGCGACCGTGGGTCAGAACCTCGCCGGCATGGATGATATAGGCGCGGTCAATGAGGCCCAGCGTCTCACGCACGTTATGGTCCGTAATCAGAACGCCGATGCCGCGTGCCGTCAAGTGGCGCACGAGATTCTGGATGTCCGATACCGAAATTGGATCGACGCCGGCAAACGGTTCGTCAAGCAGCATGAAGGCCGGGTCGGTGGCGAGAGCGCGCGCAATTTCCAGGCGGCGACGTTCACCACCCGAAAGCGCCACGGCCGGTGACTTGCGCAGCCGCTCGATGTGGAATTCTTCCAGCAGCTCATCGAGCTTGCGGGCACGCAGCTTCTTGTCCTTCTGGTGGACTTCCAGAACGGCAAGGATGTTTTCCTCCACCGTCAGTCCACGAAAGATCGACGCTTCCTGTGGCAGGTAGCCGACGCCAAGGCGTGCGCGGCGGTACATCGGCATCCGCGTCACGTCATTGCCGTTGATGGCGATCATGCCGAGATCGACGCCGACCAGGCCGGTGATCATGTAGAAACAGGTGGTCTTGCCGGCACCGTTCGGTCCCAGCAGTCCGACAGCCTCGCCGCGGCGCACGACCAGCGACACGCCATTGACGACGCGTCGCGAGTCATAGGTCTTGGTCAGGCCATGTGCGATGAGCGTGCCTTCGTAACGCGCTTTGTCACGCGGGTCGAAAGGTTCCGGCTGGCCTGGCTTCGGCTGTTTGGCGAAAATTTTCTTCACTGGGCGCGATTACTGCTGTGGCTTCGATTTCGGGTCGAGCAGGATCTGAACGCGCGTGCCGCTGCATGGCGTCAGTTTGGCCTCGCCCGTCTTCATCAGCACGGTCAGCTTGCAGCCGCGGAAAACATTCGGCCCGTCGGACAGAACGACCTGCTTGCCGGTCAACTCGAATGTCTGCGAGGCCATGGTGAATATGCCCTGATCGGCGGTGGCATTCTGCTCGCCAGAGGTCAGGTGAACGGTGTCGTTCAGAAAAATCTTGTCGATCTGGGTGTTGCCCGAGGTCACGGAAGAGCCTTCACCCAGATAAAGCACGGTCATCTTGCCGGCGCGCATCGTCGTCGTACCCTGCACAACGCGCACATTCCCGGTGAAATAAGCCTTCTTTTCGGTGTCCTGAATTTCCAGCTGGTCGCTTTCGATCTGGATCGGCTTGTCGTTGGAAAGCGTCATGCCCTCCATGCGGGTGGACGATTGCGCCAGCGCGGAGCTGGCCATGCAACAGGCAGCCAGCGCAGCCGGGACGGTCATCGAGGTCAGGAAACGGCGAAGGGTCATGGCCGGGCTCTATTTATCTTGGTTGTTGAGCGAGGCGGCTTCGAGATCGACCCGGACCCCGCCTGTGAAGGTAATGGTTTTTCCCTTATCCGTTATCTTCATCGAGTCTGCAACAATAGACGCTTCCGGAGTGGAGATTGTTATTGTGTCGGCTGTCTCGAGTGTTCCCGCCTTCACATCCATATTGGCCGACTGGAACTTTGCCGTCAGGCCATTGCTGAGGTTGACGTCGAACGGCGCGGTCAGCTTCATGCGGTCGGTGGCGCGATCGAACAGACCGCTGGTGGCCACGACGCGAGCGATCACGTCCTTGCTCATCGGCATCGCCGCCTTGACGTTTTCCAGCGAGATCATGTTGGGATCGGCAAGATCCTGCAGCGCCCGCGACGCCGTCATCGAATAGCTGACGCCATCGTCGTTGCGCCCTGCAATCGCCGGGCTTTCCATGACGATCTTGCCGTCCTCGATCTTGGCGCTCTGGATCGTCAGGTTTTCCGGCAGAAACGTGCGGATGAACGACACGCCGATAAAAAGCATTGAAATGATCAGTGCGGCGACCGGCAGTAGCACCTTCAGCTTCTTCACACGCGACGAATGCGTCAGCGCCAGCTTGTAGGCTCTGGTCTGTCGAAGCGCTGCATCATCAGTGGGGCCGGATTGAGCGAGGGTCTGCAGTGGGTATCTCCAGGCAGTCGGTTATGCGTCCGCATTGTCTAATGTGAATGGCCGCGGCGCTTGGCAGCCTGCGTCCTGAGCCTTGAATATGGCGATTAATCATCAACAAACAATAATGGACGACACAAATACGTGTACCCGCAATCGTCTGATCTGCCAAGCACCTGCGGTTGCCCGGCTTTTTTCGGCTGTTACAACACCGCTTCCCTTGATTTTTACCGGCCCGGTTCCTTTTTTCCGTGAAAGGTTCTAGGACCGATAGAGATTGACGAGGAATAAAGACCATCATGGATCAAATGGCCTATGCCGACCGCAGGCGTCTGCGCCGCAAGCTGACCTTCTGGCGCATCGCCGCCTTTGTTCTGGTCGTTGCCATCGGCTTTTCCCTTTATCGTTTTGCAGCCGGCGATCAGCAGGGCACAGTGCGCCCGCATGTGGCGCGTGTCGAAATCTCCGGCATGATCACTGACAATACCGAGCTGCTCGAAAGGCTCGACAGGATCGCCAACAACGATCAGGTCAAGGCCGTGATCGTCTCGATCTCCTCGCCGGGCGGCACCACTTATGGCGGCGAGCGCATCTTCAAGGCCATCCGCGCCATCTCAGAAAAGAAGCCGGTCGTCTCCGATGTGCGCACGCTTGCTGCTTCCGCCGGCTACATGATCGCCTCTGCCGGTGACATGATCATCGCCGGCGAAAGCTCGATCACCGGCTCGATCGGCGTCATCTTCCAGTATCCGCAGGTCGATGAGCTGATGAAGAAGCTCGGCGTCTCGCTGCAGGAAATCAAGTCGTCACCGCTTAAGGCCGAACCTTCGCCATTCCATCCGGCCAGCGAAGAGGCCAAGGCGATGATCCGCTCGATGATCACGGACAGCTATGACTGGTTCGTCGATCTTGTGGCAGAACGTCGCGGCCTGTCGCGTGAGGAAACCTTGAAGCTTGCCGATGGCTCGATCTTCACCGGCCGTCAGGCGCTGAAGCTTAAGCTGGTCGATCAGCTCGGCGGCGAGAAGGAAATCCGTGACTGGCTCGATACCAAGGGTGTTGCAAAAAGCCTGCCGGTGCTGGATTGGAAGAAGAAGGACGATAGCTCGTTTTTCTCGCTGCCGACAGCCGTCGTCTACTTCGCCCGGCTGATGGGCATCGAAACCGGTCTTTCACCGGAAGCGATGCGGCAGTGGGGCGGCGATAAGTTGTTCCTTGACGGTCTTGTTTCCGTTTGGCAGGTTGGTAGTGACAGATAATTCAATGATTTCTGGGGGAAGATCGTGATCAAGTCGGAACTGGTGCAGATCGTCGCGGCCCGCAACCCGCATCTTTATCACCGTGACGTGGAAAATATCGTCAACGCCGTTCTCGACGAGATCACCGACGCGCTTGCCGGTGGCAACCGCGTGGAGCTGCGCGGTTTTGGCGCGTTCTCGGTGAAAAACCGCCCGTCGCGCTCTGGCCGCAACCCGCGCACCGGTGAAACCGTGTTCGTCGAGGAAAAATGGGTGCCCTTCTTCAAGACCGGCAAGGAGCTGCGCGAGCGGCTGAACCCCGATCTTGCCGATGAAGAAGATGCCGACTGAGCCGTTGGCAGTGCATCGCCTCGCTTGAAAAGCGGATTTCAAGAACTAGGTGATGGAGGTGGCCGGTATCACGGTCGCCGGCCCATACCGCAGTTCGACAATTGCAGGAATTATGAGAGGGACCATGACAAAGGTCAGGAAAATCGCCAATCTCGTGATTTTTGTACCGCTCGGCATCCTGCTGATCGTGCTCTGCGTTGCCAATCGCCAGAGCGTCACGCTTGCGCTCAACCCGTTCCAACCGCAGGACAGCGTGCTGTCGGTTTCTGCTCCGCTCTTTGCCGTGCTGTTCCTCTCGGTGATTTTCGGCATGGCGGTCGGCTCGACGGTTACCTGGTGGAACCAGGGCCGTTATCGCAAACAGGCCCGCACGGAAGCGCGCGAAGCGCTGAAATGGCAGCAGAACGGCAAACCGTCGATCTCGCCGGTCGAGGCGAAGCAGCTGCGGATCAAGTAACCTCGCGGAATTTGCCTGTTCGCTTCAGGCTTCCGTCCGTTCTTCACTCACCGCATCATTGAAATCCGAAAAGAACCGCGCCGCCAGCCTTTGCGTCGCAGCGCCGATCAGCTTGGTGCCCATCTGCGCCAGCCGCC
This sequence comes from Neorhizobium sp. JUb45, assembly GCF_004343585.1. GTDB lineage: Bacteria > Pseudomonadota > Alphaproteobacteria > Rhizobiales > Rhizobiaceae > Neorhizobium. The sequence goes on from NZ_SLYW01000004.1 coordinate 291,242, forward strand.
CGCCGAGTTCGGCCGCGGCCCTGTAGCGCAGAATGGTTTGCCCGCCGTCTTCAACCAGTTCCACGTCGGCCGCCCCTTGCGCGAAACCCAGAATGCCGCCCTTGCCGGCTGCCGAAAGGCGGTAGCTGGCAGGCGCATTGACGTTCGACAGCGTGATCGTGCCGGAAAAATTGCTGGAAAAAGGCCCGAGCTTGATGCGGATGACAGCCGCCAGTTCGCTGTCCGATTGCCATTCCAGGCTCTGGCAGTGCGGGATGCAGCGCTTCAATATGTCTGCATCATTGAGGCCGGCCCAGACTTTGTCGCGCGGCGCTGCAATGCGTTCCTCGCCGGTCACATCCATGGGCCTGCTCCTTCTTTTCCGCGGTCATGCCGCTTATCCTGTCTTTTGTCATCTATCTGCGAAAGGGAAAGCCCTTTGCCAAGGGGCGCAGCAATGCTATTTGCACGCCAGATAAAGGAAGGCCCGACCGGATCGGCCTGATCGTGCTCGGGAAAATGACCATGAAGAACAAGGAACGGCGACCGGGATCGCGCCCCGCCGGCAAACCGGCAAAGCCGACTGGCAAGGCCGGCGGAAAACCCGCTGCTGCCCGCAGCGAGCGTCACGCATCGCCCAAGGTCGCTGCAAAACCTCAAAAGCCCGCCCGCCCGCCGGAACAGCGCGTTGAAGCAAAGCCGCGCGCCGTCCGCAGCGAGCATGCGCAATTCGGCAATCTGCGTGAAGCAGAAGCGCGACAGGCAGCGGCAGCTGAACAGCGGCCGATGATCGAGCGCAAGGGAGAGCGTCCGCCCGAACGCATCCCGGTCATCCTCGAATCCACCGGTGCCGGCGATTTCCACCTGATCGATACCGGCAACGGGTTGAAGCTCGAGCAATACGGCCCTTACCGTATCGTTCGCCCGGAAGCGCAGGCTTTGTGGAAGCCGGCTCTGCCCGACCATGTCTGGGAAAACGCCGATGCGGTCTTTACCGGCGATACGGATGAGGATGGCATGGGTCGCTGGCGTTTTCCAAAAGAGGCGCTGGGCGAAACCTGGCCACTGTCGCTGCTCGGCATCGATTTTCTCGGCCGTTTCACTTCCTTCCGCCATGTCGGCGTGTTCCCGGAACAGATCGTCCATTGGGCCTGGGTCAAGGAACAACAGGAAAAGGCCGATCGTCCGTTGAAAGTGCTGAACCTGTTTGGTTATACCGGCGTCGCCTCGCTGGTGGCTGCCGGTGCCGGCGCCGAGGTCACCCATGTCGATGCCTCGAAAAAGGCGATCGGCTGGGCGCGCGAAAACCAGTCGTTGGCCCGTCTCGACAAGGCGCCGATCCGCTGGATCTGCGAGGATGCCATGAAGTTCATCCAGCGCGAGGAACGCCGCGGCAGCAAATACGACATCATCCTTACCGACCCGCCGAAGTTCGGGCGCGGGCCGAATGGCGAAGTCTGGCATCTGTTCGAGCACCTGCCGAACATGCTTGATATCTGCCGCGAGCTTTTGTCGCCCAAGGCTGTCGGGCTTGTGTTGACCGCCTATTCTATCCGCGCCAGCTTCTATTCCATCCATGAACTGATGCGCGAAACCATGCGTGGCGCAGGCGGCGTCGTCGAATCTGGCGAACTCGTCATCCGCGAGGCCGGTCTTGACGGCAAGGGTCACGAGCGCGCGCTCTCCACTTCCCTCTTTTCCCGCTGGGTGCCGAAATGACCGAAGAATATCGTTCCGATTTCAGGCGGGAAGGCCCGCGCCGCGTCGGCCAGGTGAAGGAAGTCACCAGCCTCGCCAATCCGATCGTCAAGGACATCAAGGCGCTGTCCGACAAGAAGACCCGCGAAGAGACCGGCACGTTCATGGCCGAAGGCCTGAAGCTGGTCATCGATGCGCTGGAACTCGGTTGGAAAATCCGCACGTTGGTTTATGCCAAGGCCGCCAAGGGCAAGCCACTGGTCGAACAGGTGGCGACAAAGACGGTCGCCAATGGCGGCCTTGTGCTGGAAGTCAGCGAAAAGGTGCTGTCGTCGATCACCCGTCGCGACAATCCGCAAATGGTTGTCGGCATTTTCGAAAGCCGCTGGACCCGCCTGTCGGACATCCGCCCGGAAAACGGCCAGACCTTTGTCGCGCTCGACCGTGTGCGGGATCCCGGTAATCTCGGCACGATCATCCGCACTGCCGATGCCGCCGGTGCTTCGGGCGTCATTCTGGTCGGCGAATGTACCGATCCGTTTTCGCTGGAAACCGTGCGCGCCACCATGGGCTCGATCTTTGCGACGCCTTTGATCCGCACCTCGGTCGACGAATTCCTGTCCTGGCAGAAACATGCCGGTTCGGAGCTGGTCGCCACGCATCTTGCCGGTGCCGTCGATTACCGCACGGTCGATTACTCGAAAAAGCCGGTCACGATCCTGATGGGCAACGAGCAATCCGGCCTGCCGGAAAACCTCGCCAAGGCAGCCACGCGTCTGGTGCGCATTCCGCAGCAGGGCCTCGCAGACAGTCTCAATCTCGCGGTGGCAACGGCGGTCATGCTGTTCGAAGCCCGCCGCCATCTCCTGAAAATCTGAAAAGGACCGGCATGACGACCGAACCCGCCAGCCACGGCCCGACTGCACGACCGGCGCTCCTTTCGCAGCCGCTGCCGATCGCGATTTTTATCGTCATCGCCCTGATCCTCGACCAGATCATCAAGATCGCTGTCGATCATTATCTGCCGCTGGAAGAGGCGGTGCATGTCGTGCCCATGCTGGCGCTGTATCGCACCTATAATACCGGCGTTGCCTTCTCCATGCTGGATCACATGGATGGCTGGTTCATCGTCACCATGCGGCTTGCCATCTGCGCCTTCGTCATCTGGCTGTGGCGCCGCACGCCGGCAGACCGCACCTTTGCCCATGCCGGTTTCGCTTTCATCATTGCCGGCGCGCTTGGCAACCTGTTCGACCGTTTCCTGTATGGCCACGTGATCGATTACATCCTGTTTTACACGTCGACCTGGTCGTTTGCCGTCTTCAATCTCGCCGACAGCTTTATCACCATCGGTGCGGGCTGCGTCATTCTAGACGAAATTCTGGGCTCGATGCGCAAAAAGACCGAAGAGCCAAAAATCTAAAACGTTAACCTTTGCCCGAAAGCATTCGGAAGGAAGCGCATGTTAGTTTTGAAACATGCGCAAGATAGCCGACATGCAAAATCGACTGATCGCTGCCTTCGGTGCCCCGGTACCGTCCGAGGCGGATCGCGGCCGTGACGATGCTTCTGCTCCGATTGCTTTTCCAAAACAGGCGTCTCCGCAACCATCGCCAAGCCCTGCTTGGCTGAACTTCTTCACCCGCCTCGGCAGCCATCGCGAAACGCCGCCGATGTCGGCCGGTGGCGCGGTCGATCCCGCCAATCTGGCCGATGCCCTTGGCGAAGTCGCCGTTACCCGCACGGCGGATGGGCGTATCGTCAGCGCCAATGGTGTTTTCCGCAAGCTGACCGGCTGCCTTGCCCCGGAAGGCCGCACGCTCGAAGGTCTCGGTTTTCGCGCACGTGCTGAATCCAGCCAGCCGATCGATCTCGCCGAGCCGACAATTTCCGGTCGCGATCTCGAAATCACCGGGGCGGCCGAACTGCGCATCTTCTGGTGGCGTGACGTTCCCGTCGCCGATGCTGATGGCAAAATTCTCCTCCACGGTTTCGCCCGCGATGTCACCGAGGAACGGCTGGCACGCGAGGAGCAGGAAGCCGCCCGCCTGAAGGCAGAGGCGCTCAACCTCACCAAATCCCGCCAGCTTGCCACCGTCGTGCACGAGTTGCGCACGCCGCTCAACGGCATTCTCGGAATGGGCCAGCTTCTCGGCCGCACGCATCTGTCGCCGGAACAACAGAACTATATCGGCGGCATCGGCCAGGCAGGGCAGGCGCTTGCGCAGTTGGTCGATGACCTTCTCGATTATTCCACCATGGAAGCCGGTCGCTTCAAGCTCAACACGCGTGCGGAAAACCTGCGCCAACTGATCGAAAGCGTCGTGGAAATGCTGGCCCCGCGTGCCCACGCAAAAAACGTCGAGATCGGCGCCGCGGTCATGTCCGAACTGCCGGACCTGCATGATTTCGATCCGGCGCGCCTGCGTCAGGTCCTGTTCAATGTCATCGGCAATGCGGTGAAATTCACCCAGACCGGCGGCGTGCTCATCCGCGCCTGGCCGGAAACCGATAACGTCGTGATTGCGGTGTCCGACACCGGACCCGGCATGACGGCGGAAGAACAGGCCCGTATTTTTGGCGAGTTCGAACAGGCAGGCAGTGCCGAAGCCCGCAGCGGCGGCACCGGCCTCGGCATGGCGATTTCACACCTTCTCGTACAGGAATTCGGCGGTTCATTGTCTGTCGAGAGTGAGAAGGGCGTCGGCTCCACCTTCACCATCCGTCTGCCACTGGCGCCGACCGAGACTGCAGCAGCCGCCATCGAGGGAATTCGTGCATTGCCATCCGGCCGCGCCGAGGCGCTGCGTCCGTCGCGTGTATTGCTGCTGGCCCCGGAAGGTCCGTCGTCTTCCGCCATTGTCGGAATGATCGAAACGCTTGGTGGCACTTGCGTGCAGGCAGGCAGCAATGCGCAAGCCGAGAAACTGATTGAAACTGCGGGCAGGGGGGCGGATCGCTTCACCGATGTCATCGTCGATCACCGCCTTGCCGGCGGCCCGGCAGGTGGGCTCGTTCACGATGGCCTGCGCCGTATCCTGCTGGTCAACCCGGAAGATCGTGGCAGTCAGCCGCAGGAATTGTATGACGCCTGGCTCATCCGCCCGCTTCGTGAGCGCACCCTGATCGATGTGCTGCGCGGCCGTCTCGGCAACCGTGAACCGTTGGTTCCGGCCGTTCCAGAGCTGCCCGCCGCCACGCAGCAAGTGGCCGAACCATCGCCAGCGTCGAAGTCCGGCCTGTCCATCGTGCTGGCGGAAGACGATGCCGTCAGCGCCATGCTTTATGCGACGATCCTCAAACGGTCCGGCCATACCGTCACGCGCGTTGCCGATTTTCCCTCTCTGCTGGCGGCTGCCTGTGGGGACAATCCGCCCGACCTCGTCATCTCCGACATGCATATGCCGGGCGGCGAAATCGCCCATGCGCTTGCCGCAATCACGGCCTCGGCAAACGGGCGTGGCGAAAGTCTGCCTGTCATAATTTTGACGGGCGAAGGGCGCCTGAGTCAGCATGTGCAGATGCTTTCAGCCGGTGCCGTACAGGTCATGGAAAAGCCCGTCTCGCCCGACAGGCTCAATGAAGTGGTGCGTCAATTCGGAACGGCAGCCATGCGACAGGCATCTTGACGCCGTCAGCCGTTGTGGCAAACACTGTCACGGCAATGTCGCATGGAAATGATTTATGACAGTCAGTGAAGCGCTATTACGGGCGAAAGATCATGACTGTCGAACTGCTTACTCGGGGCGTCACCATCGAAACTAACCAGGTTGTCCCGCCGCAACTTGCGGGCACGGACGTATTCGGCCGGATAGGCACTCTCGAAACCCGCCTTGCCAGATCTTCCCGTGAGATCGACGCTGCGCAGGCTGTCCGTTTTCGTGTTTTCGTTCAGGAAATGGGTGCGCAGCTGCCGGCGGAAGCGATGCGTCGCGAGCGCGATTTCGATGCATTCGATGATATCTGCGACCACCTTCTCGTCATCGACCACGCCATCGAAGGTGATATCGAAGACCAGATCGTCGGCACCTACCGCCTGCTGCGGCAGGAAGTGGCGATGGCGCATGGCGGCTTTTATTCCTCCAGCGAGTTCGATCTCGCACCGCTTCTCGCTCGTCATCCCGGAAAACAGTTCATGGAGCTTGGCCGCTCCTGCGTGCTGCCCGACTACCGCACCAAACGTACTGTCGAACTCCTCTGGCTCGGCAACTGGGCTTATGCGCTGAAACACGGCATGGATGCCATGTTCGGTTGCGCCTCCTTCCCCGGCGTCGATCCGCAGGACCATGCGCTGGCGCTCTCTTTCCTGCACCACAATTCGCAGGTGAAGGACGAGTGGATGGTGTCGGCGTTGCCCGAACTCTACAAGAACATGAACATGGTCCCGGCCGAAGAAATCAACCCGCGTCAGGCTTTGTCGGCCATGCCGCCGCTGGTGAAGGGTTACCTGCGCCTCGGTGCGATGATCGGTGACGGCGCCGTGGTCGATCAGGCCTTCAACACCACGGACGTGTTGATCGTGCTTCCCATCGCCGTAATCTCCGGCCGCTACATCAACCATTTCGGCGCCGATGCTGGGCGGTTCGCGAGCTGATAGCTTGTGCCGGTTAGCCACCAAGGCTCCCCGCGTTATCCCGTCACAGGGTCGCGGGGAATATTGCGGGCGGACGCTGCCCGCATTGCCTGTGCGGCTGTAACGGCAATCTTCGACATGAACATTTTGCTGAAGTGGCCAAGTGGCGATTGTTTCTCGACTGCGAAAGATGCGACGAGATCATCGGTGTTGAACTCGTCCACAATCACCCAGGCCGGCATGCGCAGGTTTGCGGTGCGTGCCTCGGCGGGTGGAATTTCAATCGCCCATCGGTTCAATCGTGGCGGTTGACTGGTGATTGGAAACAACAGCGATTTTTTGCGACCATCCTGGCTGATCACGATCAGCATGACGCAGGTTGGACGGGCTTTGCGACCGCTTTCCTCGCCGCGGTCATATTCGCGAGCCCAGAGGTACGAATAGAGAATGACATCGCCATGGGCGAACCTGCTCATTCTATAAGTTGCCTTTCACCCCCATGCTTTCCAGCGCCGTGATCAACTCCTCACGTTCACGCGGTTCGATATCATCGACGTGGTGGGCTTTTTGGTCGCCGCCTCTCCGCATGTGGTCAAATTGCTCGACTGTCATCAGCACGAATTTGCGCCTGCCCTGCGCAGTGATCTCCACGGGTCCGTAAAAGGTGGCTTCGGCCACCTCATTTGACTTATGGCCCAGCTCGGCGAGTGTGAAACTTGCCATGATAAGCAATCTCCTAATTAGTCTGCGTGCGCTGTATCGACCGGCTTGTCTTGCAGCAGGATCTCATCGATCACCTCCACCGTCACCTTCAGCGAAGGTTTCCCCTCCCGGGTAACGACAAACGGCTGTCCCTTCGCGGCCTCTTCCAAAAGCCGCGCCAGATCTTCCCGAGCTTCCTGAATACTGACGGTCTTCATGAGCGACATTCCGCGAGTGGACCTTGTTCTTTTAAGGTAATCCACTCGCGGTTGCCATTCAAGCTTGGGCTATCGCGTCACATGCCGGCGTTATAGGCGGCGATCGCCGCCGTGTTGACGATGTCGCTATCCTTTGCCCCCATCGGTGCGATCTGCACCGACTTGTCGAGACCGACCAGCAACGGGCCGATCACCGTAGAACCGCCGAGTTCCTGCAGCATGCGTGTGGAAATCGCCGCCGAATGGATGGCTGGCATGACCAGCACGTTGGCCGTTCCGGAAAGACGGCAGAACGGGTATTGCTGCTGCATGCGCTCCAGATTGAGCGCCACATCGGCCCCCATCTCTCCGTCATATTCGAAATCGACCCGCTGGCCGTCGAGGATCTTGACCGCTTCGCGGACCCGCTCGGAGCGCTCGCCGATCGGCTGGCCGAAGGTGGAATAGGCCAGCATCGCCACGCGCGGCTCATGCCCCATGCGCTTGGCCAGACGCGCCGCTTCAATGGCGATCTCTGCCAGATCATCGGCTGTCGGCATGTCGTGCACGGCGGTGTCGGCCACAAAAACGGTGCGTCCGCGTGCCAGGATCATCGATACGCCGATCACCTTGTGGCCCGGCTTGGCATCGATGCAACGGCGCACGTCGGAAAGCGCTGTCGCGTAGTTTCGCGTTGTGCCCGTCACCATCGCGTCGGCATCACCCAGCGCCACCATGCAGGCGGCAAAGTGGTTGCGGTCGTTGTGGATCAGACGCTGCACATCGCGCAGCAGATAACCTTCGCGCTGCAGGCGCTCGTAGAGGTAATCGATATAGACCTCGACGCGGTTGGAAATACGCGCATTGACGATCTCGATACCGGGGCGGTCGAGCTCGATCCCGGCCTTTTCCGCCGTTGCACGGATCACGTCGTCGCGACCCAGCAGGATGGCGGTGCCCAGCCCCTGCGCCATATAGGCGACGGCTGCACGCATGACCTGTTCTTCCTCGGCCTCGGCAAACACCACCCGCTTGGGATATTGCCGCACGCGCTCATAGATGTCCTGCGTGTTGGCGGCGATCGGGTCGATACGTGCCGAAAGCTGGCGAGCATAGGCGGCGAGATCGGTGATGTCGCGACGGGCGACGCCGCTGTCCATTGCAGCCTTGGCAACGGCAACCGGAATGGCCGAGATCAACCGAGGATCGAACGGCACGGGGATAATGTACTGCGGCCCAAAGCGTGGGCGAACGCCCTGATAGGCGGCGGCCACGTCGTCCGGTACATCTTCGCGGGCAAGGTCTGCCAGCGCTTGTGCGGCAGCAATCTTCATCGCATCGTTGATCTGGCTGGCACGCACATCCAGCGCTCCGCGGAAAATGTAGGGGAAGCCCAGCACGTTGTTGACCTGGTTCGGATAGTCCGAGCGGCCGGTCGCCATGATCGCGTCATCACGAATGCGCGCCACTTCTTCCGGGGTGATTTCCGGGTCCGGGTTGGCCATCGCAAAAATGATCGGCTTGTCCGCCATCGAGCGGATCATCTCTTCGGTGAATGCGCCCTGCTGCGACAGGCCGAACACGACATCGGCGCCCTTCATGGCTTCCACCAGCGTGCGGCGGTCAGTTTTTACCGCGTGAGCCGATTTCCACTGGTTCATGCCCTCGGTGCGGCCCTGATAGATCACGCCCTTGGTGTCGCACAAAATGATGTTTTCGGGCGCAAAACCCATCGCCTTGATGAGTTCGATACAGGCGATCGCGGCTGCACCCGCGCCGTTGCAGACCAGTTTGGTGGTCTTCACGTCACGGCCGGTCAATTCCAGCGCGTTGATCAGGCCCGCGGCGGCAATGATTGCCGTGCCATGCTGGTCGTCGTGGAAAACCGGGATATCCATCAGCTCGCGCAGGCGGCTTTCGATGATGAAACATTCCGGTGCCTTGATATCCTCGAGATTGATGCCGCCGAAGGAGGGGCCGAGGTAGCGCACGCAGTTGATGAACTCGTCGACATTTTCCGTATCGACTTCAAGGTCGATGCTGTCGACATCGGCAAAACGCTTGAAGAGAACCGACTTGCCTTCCATGACAGGCTTGGATGCCAGTGCGCCAAGATTTCCGAGGCCCAGAATGGCGGTGCCGTTGGAAATCACGGCCACCATGTTGCCGCGCGTCGTGTAATCGTAGGCGGTGGCAGGGTCGGCGGCGATCGCCTTCACCGGCACGGCAACGCCGGGAGAATAGGCCAGAGACAGGTCGCGCTGCGTCGCCATCGGCTTGGTGGGGGTGATTTCCAGCTTGCCGGGGCGGCCGTTGGCGTGGAAGTCGAGCGCCTCGCGATCGGTCACCGATGTGCGGGTTTTGGCGCCGGGCGCCTTCTTGTCTGCTGCCATTGTGTTTCCGTTCCCTGTGTCTCTGTCAGTATCATGTGGGCAAAGGCCGGATCGCCTCCGCCATTGTTGTCTTTCCGGGGCCATCATCGATAAGGTCGCCTTTTCCCGGACGCAACACAAAACGGACCATCGATTTGCAACGCCTGCCGACCGACACGCTCGACACTGCCCGCCTGATCACCGAGGAAAGCCGCGCTTCGGCCACCCCGATGATGGAACAATTCATCGAGATCAAGGCCAACAACCCCGGCTCGCTGCTGTTCTATCGCATGGGCGATTTTTACGAGCTGTTCTTCGACGATGCCGCCGAAGCCTCGAGGGCGCTGGGCATCACGCTCACCAAGCGCGGCCAGCATATGGGCTACGACATCCCCATGTGCGGTGTGCCCGTCCATGCGGCAGACGATTACCTGCAGAAGCTGATTTCGCTGGGCTATCGCGTTGCCGTCTGCGAACAGATCGAGGATCCCGCCGAAGCCAAGAAACGCGGCTCGAAATCGGTGGTGAAACGCGATGTCGTGCGCCTCGTCACGCCCGGCACGCTGACCGAAGAAAAACTCCTCGTCGCCTCCGAATCCAATTACCTGATGACGCTCGCCCGTATTCGCGGCAATAGCGAAGAGCAGATGGCGATCGCCTGGATCGATATTTCGACGGGCGTTTTCCGCGTTGCCGAAACAGAACAGACACGTCTTCTCGCCGATATCCTGCGCATCGAACCGCGCGAACTCATTCTTGCCGATGCCATTTTTCACGATCCGGAACTGAAACCCGTCTTCGACGTTCTCGGCCGCGTCGCTGTGCCCCAGCCGGCCGTGCTGTTCGACAGCGCCATGGCAGAAAGCCGTATCACCCGCTATTTCGGCGTCGAAACCCTCGACGGCTTTGGTACGTTTTCGCGTGCCGAATTGACGTCAGCCGCAGCAGCAGTGGCTTATGTCGAAAAAACCCAGATTGCCGAACGTCCGCCGCTTGGCCGACCGGAGCGTGAAAGCGGCAACTCCACCCTGTTTATCGATCCCGCCACGCGCGGAAATCTTGAACTGACGAAAACGCTTTCCGGCAGCCGCGATGGCTCACTGTTGAAAGCCATCGACCGCACGGTCACCGGCGGTGGCGGCCGTCTGCTTGCCGAGCGGCTGATGTCGCCGCTCACTGATCCGGCTGTCATCAACAACCGCCTCGATTCCATCTCTTTCCTGATCGAGGAACCATCGCTCTGCGGCGATCTGCGCACAGGCCTCAAACACGTGCCCGACATGCCGCGCGCGCTGTCGCGTCTGGCGCTCGACCGTGGTGGTCCGCGCGATCTCGGTGCCATCCTCATCGGCCTGCAGGCCGCCCGCACCGTCGGCCAGAACCTCTCGAAGGTCATGCTGCCGCCGGAGCTGGAAGAGGCGATGGCCGCACTCGCCGCCCTACCGGATGATGTCGAAAACCTGCTCTCCGGCCTGCTGGCGGAAGAACTGCCACTGTTGAAGCGCGATGGCGGCTTTGTTGCCGATGGCGCCTATGCCGAGCTCGACGAAGTCCGGGCGCTTCGCGACCAGTCACGTCGCGTCATTGCCGGGCTGCAGCTGCAATATGCCGACGAGACCGGCATCAAGTCGCTGAAAATCAAGCATAACAATGTGCTTGGTTATTTCATCGAAGTCACCGCCGGCAATGCCGGGCCGATGACCGATACGCCGGAAGCCAAGGCCCGCTTCATCCATCGCCAGACCATGGCCAATGCCATGCGTTTCACCACGACGGAACTGGCCGATCTCGAAAGCCGCATCGCCAATGCCGCCGGGCAGGCACTGGTCATCGAGCTCGAAGCCTTCACTCACATGACCAACGCGGTCACTGCCGCCGCCGAAGCCATCAAGGCCGGTGCGCGTGCTCTTGGCATCATCGATGTCGCCGCAGGCCTTGCCATGCTGGCGGAAGAGTGGGGTTATCGTCGCCCGATCGTCGATGACAGCCGCATGTTTGCAATCGAAGGCGGCCGTCACCCGGTGGTCGAACAGGCGCTGCGCCGCCAGTCGGCCGGTGCGTTCATCGCCAACGAATGTGATCTGTCGCCACGGGATGGTGGCGAATTCGGTGCACTCTGGCTGCTCACCGGTCCCAACATGGGCGGTAAATCGACGTTTCTGCGCCAGAACGCGCTGATTTCCATTCTGGCCCAGATGGGCTCCTTCGTGCCGGCAACTGCTGCCCATATCGGTGTTGTCGACCGCCTGTTCTCGCGCGTCGGAGCGTCCGACGATCTGGCGCGTGGCCGCTCCACCTTCATGGTGGAAATGGTCGAAACCGCCGCCATCCTCAATCAGGCGACCGACCGCTCGCTGGTCATCCTCGACGAGATCGGCCGCGGCACGGCGACCTTCGACGGTCTGTCGATCGCCTGGGCCGCTGTCGAACACCTTCACGAAGCCAATCGTTGCCGCGGCTTGTTCGCCACCCATTTCCACGAGTTGACCGTCCTGTCGGAAAAATTGGGCCGCCTCTCCAACGCCACCATGAAGGTGAAGGAATGGGACGGCGAGGTCATCTTCCTGCACGAAGTCGGCCCTGGCGCCGCCGACCGGTCTTACGGCATTCAGGTCGCCCGTTTGGCCGGCCTGCCGGATGCGGTGGTGGCACGCGCGCGTGATGTGCTGACCAAACTGGAAGACAGTGACCGCAAGAACCCGGCCAGCCAGTTGATCGATGATCTGCCGCTGTTCCAGGTGGCGGTGCGCAAGGAAGAAACGCGCCGCGGCCCGTCCAAGGTCGAGGAAGCGCTGAAGGCTCTCAACCCGGATGACATGACCCCGCGCGAGGCGATGGATGCGCTTTACGCGCTGCGCAAGCAGCTTGCGGAGAAGTAGGGATGCATTGGCAGTTTATGCCATTATGGTATGATGGCCCTCGCACAACAGCCGCGAGGTCCAGCCATGCCCACCTGCAATGTCGTTTTGACTGACCATCACGCCGAAGTTATTGATCGTCTGGTGAAATCCGGCCGTTACCAGAATGCCAGCGAAGTTTTGGGTGAGGGGCTGCGGCTGGTGGAGCAGGAGGCCAAAGCTGATGCTCTGGAACTCGAATTCCTACGCCGTGAATATGCATTGGGCAAAGCGAGTGGGGAGGCGGAGGAGTTTGACCCCGAACTGTTTTTGCAGGAGTTGAAGGCCGAGCGGCGCTCTCGCAATGGCTAGATACAGGCTGTCACCGCATGCAAGAAAACAGCTGCGTGACATCTGGCATGACATTGCAGTTCATAACGAAGTGGCGGCCGATCGTTTTCTGAGCCATCTTGTCGCAAAATTCAAACGTGCTGCCTCCCATCCGGAAATCGGCGTGGCTCGGCCAGACATTGGCGATGTGGCGCGTATGCTGGTCGAAGGACGCTACGTCGCGATCTACGAGCCGACGAAATACGGTGTCGAGGTCGTACCATCGTGCATGGGATGCGCGATCCATCAAGCTGGATCGCCTGAGAAAGCGCGCTCCGCTTACCCCTCATCCTCAAAACTGAACCGTCCGAAATCGAACGCGCCGCCATGCGCCATCGGCTTCTGCGCCATGCTTTCCGTGGCCGCGCCCGGCTCCGTCTCCAGCGAACGTTTCACCAGAAGCGGCGGTTTCATGGTCACGCGCTGGCCCGGTGACAGCAGCGCCCAGTGGGTCAGCGACTGGATCGCGACAGGCTCGGCCGATGCCGTCCCGCTTGCCGGTGCAGCATCTTTCAGCACGCGGATTTTTGCGAGGTCCTGTAGAATGGCCGGATCACCGAACGGTTTTGATACGGGTGCGGGCAAGGTCGGCCGCTGCGCCGGGATTGGTCCGATCGAGGCCACGACGATATTGTCCGGCGGCAGGTCGGTGGTTTCGACGGTCTTCGGCCGCGGCGAGGGCACCGGAATGGCAGCGGTTAGCAGTTCAACCTGCTTTTCCTCGCGCTTCGCAACAATCTCGGCCTTTTCCTTCGGGCTGCCGCCGAATTTTCCCTGCATGTCGAGCGCTGCCTGCGCCCGGCTCTTGGGCGTTGGCAGCATCGCCGTCACAAGGCCGCTGTCATCGGCGCTGCGGGCACGGCCGCGCGCAATCACCGGTGCCGCATCGTCGTCATCCTCGGCGGTGGCGGCAATCTCGATCGAGCGCGCGCCGATGCGGCGCTTGTAGTCGGCCAGGGCCTGCTGATAGCCCGGCAGCGGTTTGCCGTTGGTGGGCAGATGCAAGGTCTTGCCGTTCGGAAAAATTCTCGCCAGCTCGGTTTGAGACATGCGCGGCCATGCGCGCACGCTGCCGACATCGAGATGCACGAAGGGCGAACCGGAGGTCGGGTAATACCCGACGCCGCCCACCTGCATCTGCATGGCGGTGGCGCGCAGCGTCGAAATCTTGACCCCCGGAATGAAAAAATCCATCGCCTTGCCCAGCATGTGCTGGCTTTTCTTGGCAACGCCCGTGGAGCGCGAGCGCCCACGCAGCATGCCGTTGGTGGCCGGCGAACGATAAGCGGAAACGACGTGGATATAGTCCCTTGCACCGACGCGGTCATAGACCTCCCAGACGAGATCCAGCAGGCGGGGATCCATCTTGGTCGGTTCGTTGCGGCGCCAGTCGCGCAGGATGCGGTTGATCTGGTTGAGACCTTTCGGGTCGAAACGACCATTGCGCTTGTAGGTGATTTCGGCGCGTTCGCCCGTATGGGTGAAATAGAGTTTCAGAGATCGGTTCTCGGCGGCGGCAAAACTTGTGGTGCCAACCAGCAGGGGCAGGGCCAGCAAACCTGCCGCCACACCCTTCGCGGGACGCGCCGCGAAACGGCACATCCCGGCCACCACATTCCGGCAAAAGGAATTTACGACCGATACGCCGTGCGGAAACTCGAACGCCACCATAAGAACTGCAAACCCAGATTACGCGGGACATCTGACACTCGTGCGAGCGCCGCGGATCGGGCAATTATGGTCAATAAAACCCTAATAAGAGGTTAGCCCTTTGTGCCATTGTCATATTGGCGAAATCCGAGTCTGTTTCGTTTGTGCTGGCCAATGTCGGAAGGGGTGATTATTGTGCGTTGCAACAATGCCGTACCCGCCTCTTCCCGCGACGAAGATTTTTACCGTTCACGAAAGCGTCAGGAAACCATACAATCGTCACATTGCCGGTCCCCAAAGCGAGCATTCGAGACAGGCACGGGCGCTTGAAAATGGCATCCCGCAGGACTTGAGTAACCGAAAATCCGCCTATTTCCTTCCGCGAAAACCAAAACCTCGGAGTTGCCATGAGCGTGAGTTGGACCGATGCCGCCATCCTTGGACTTGTTCAGGGATTGACCGAATTCCTGCCGGTGTCCTCCAGTGCGCACCTGCGCATTCTTGGCGAATTCCTGCCCTCGGGCACGGATCCCGGCGCGGCGTTCACGGCCATCACCCAGCTCGGGACGGAAGCCGCGGTTCTCGTCTATTTCTGGAAGGACATCATGGCGATCGCCACCGCCTGGCTGCGGCAGGTGTTTCGTCTGGGCGATTATGACAAGGACGCCGCCCGCATGGGCTGGCTGATCATCATCGGCTCGCTACCCATCATCGTGCTCGGCCTCGCCTTCAAGGATTATATCGAACACGGACTGCGCAACCTCTATATCACCGCCATCATGCTGATCGTTTTCGGCCTCATCCTTGGCTGGGCGGACAAGATCGGCAAGAAAAAGTATGCGCTGAAACAGCTGATCTGGCGCGACGGCATCATTTTCGGTTTCGCGCAGGCCATGGCGCTCATCCCCGGCGTTTCCCGCTCCGGCGGCACCATCACCGCTGGCCTGCTGATGGGCTACACGCGGGAAGCCGCCGCCCGTTATTCCTTCCTTCTCGCCGTCCCCGCCGTGTTCGGCTCCGGTTTCTACCAGCTCATCAAGACGATGGGCGAGGAAACCGCCGTCGCTGCCGGCCCGACGGCACTAGCGACCGTGATCGCCTTCGTGGTCGGTTACGCCGTCATCGTCTGGTTCCTGAAACTGGTCTCGACCAAGAGTTACATGCCGTTCGTCTGGTACCGTCTGGTCATCGGCGTGGTGCTGCTGGGCCTGCTGGTTTCGGGTGTGGTCAACCCGATCTGATGAGGCGAGAGCCCGGTTTCGACCGGGCTGTATCAGGGCAAGCTGTTTGGCGAGGGTTATAGCAACAGGGCCGCCATGCCCTGTTGTTCGATCAGCTTTGTCGCTTTTCTGTCGAACGACACGAATGTATCGGCACCGAGCCACTGGCCGTCGAATGCGATAACGCCATCGGCAAAGTCCCCGCCTGCATCGAGCACAGCCAGACCGGCTTCGATGACTGGCCGGTTGGTGGCCACGTTGCGCATATCGAGGATACCGCGGACGGCAGTTGCAATATCGGCTTTTCCAACACGATAACTTCGGTCCAACACCCAGACGAATTCGCAGAGTGCATGAACGCTGATGGCAACCAGTTCGGCCTCTTCCAGCGCCTTCACCGCAATCTGCTGCTGCGCCTCGTCATCGCCCACGATCAGCCGCAAAAGCACGTTGGTGTCGAGGCTGATTTTCATTTGTTTTTGATGCCTGCCTCGCCGGCTGCCGCACCAGCCTCGGCAATGGCGTCATTGATCTCGTCGATGGAAAGTTTTGCGCCGTTTGTCTTGCCCTTCAGTATGCCGCTAAGGTCCCGCCAGGAGCCGTTGCCCGTATCAGCGGTCAGTTCCGCCCGCCCATCCGGCAAAAGATCGATCCTTATCTTGCCACCCGGCTGGATGCCGAGATGTTTGAGGACATCTTTCCTGATGGTGATCTGGCCGCGCGCCGTAACCGTCAATGTCGTCATGAACTGACCTCCGAGGTGAAGGAAAGAATAATGTGGAATTGCATTATCTTCAATCATGGTGCCTGGCTCGTCGACTGTCAGGTTCCAGAATGCCTCCCTTCAGTGTCGGCAAACCGAGGTCGCTTTTCCGGGTATGTGGACGATTGACCAGCCGCCCGGCGGGTGATGATTGATCCGCTATGCCGATGGGGATCTGTATGCCTTTACACGGCACATTTGCGCTTTCTTCAAGGATGGCAACATGCATTCCCGGATGCACCACCCCGCCGCCAATGATATAACCCATCCCATCTGACCGACATCCGCTGTCATCATCGGGGCGCCACCTTGCTCACCATTCCGCTGCCGTTTTTCGCCGGCCTTGTTTTCGTTCTCACGCTGCACCTCAGTCTCAAAGGCGTCGCGCTGCCGGGCACGCGAAAAATCTTCAATGTCTTTCTGGCGCTCTATGCGGCGCAGGGCATCGGCATAGGCCTGCGCTTCGGTTATGGCGTCGAAAGCCTCATGCCGCTTCTGCCGGTCACTGCCTCGGCCATGCCGCCGCTCGCCTATCTCGCCTTTCGCAGTTTGACCGCCATGCCTGTCAAAAGCCCGTGGCTGCATGTCCTGCCACCGCTTGGTCTGGCCTTGGCCGTCGCCTTTGCCCGGCAGTTCGTCGATCTGCTGCTGTTCCTCACCTTCATCGGCTACAGCATCGCGCTCTGGCGCATCACGCGCGCGGGCGGTGATGAAGTGATGGCCGAAGCCGCCTTGCAACGCATGCGTCCGGCTCTGCGTGCGGCAAAACTCACCGCCGCCCTCATGCTGTTTTTCGCGCTGAGCGACGGCGCACTTGCCATCTATGCGGAATTTTACGGCAATGCCGAAGTGCCGTTTGCCGTTTCGGTGATGAACCTTGCCGCGATCGTTGCGGTCATTGCCTATTACCTCTGGCCGCAATTGCCGGAAACTTCACCGAAAATGCAAGGGGCGGCAGCACCTGCTGCATCACCGGAGGACGATGCGATCATCACCCGCGTGTCGGCCGCGCTTGAAACGCTCTATGCCGACGAAAATCTCAGCCTGGCGCGGCTTGCCCGCAAGGCCGGCCTGCCGGCCCGCGATGTATCTGCCGCCATCAACCGTTCCACCGGGGTCAATGTTTCGCAATTCGTCAACAACCGCCGTGTGGCGGAGGCATGCCGGCTGCTGGATGAAACACAAAAATCTGCAACCACGATCCTGTTCGACGTCGGCTTTTCGACAAAATCCAACTTCAATCGGGAGTTTCGCCGCGTCACCGGCAAAAATCCGCGCCAGTGGAAGGCACGCGACAGAAGCACGGCTGCCGTGTCTGGTAACGGGGTTGATCTTGTTGCCGCAAAGCAACAAGTTGGAAACATCCAGCAAGCATAATGATGCGCAAGAAGGTGTGTGACACAGGTCGAAGCCCAGTCGATTGGACGAGTGGCGGCCTGGGCACCGGTAGGAAGACATGGCCAGACCCGATACCGATTATCCAGAACTGCTCGACGTCGCCAAGCTGAAGGCCGATATCGCAGCAATTGCCACCACCCATGCCGGCAAGTCCGCCGATATGCGCGCAGCGCTTCTGCCGCTTTTGCGCACCATCAACAATGACGGCCGCAACAAGGCGCGCGAACTGCTGGAGGCCAACAAGGGTGGCGGCATTCTGTGCGCGGAGCGGATTTCCTGGCTGCAGGACCAGTTGATCGTCGCCATTCATGATCTCGTTGATGCGCATGTTTACCCGCAGGCGGCCGGCTCCACGGCAATCACCGCCGTCGGCGGTTATGGACGCGGCACGCTGGCGCCGGGCTCGGATATCGATCTTCTCTTCCTGCTGCCGGCCTCCAGCACCGATGCCATGCGCAAATCGGTGGAATTCCTGCTCTATGTTCTGTGGGATCTCGGCTTCAAGGTTGGTCATGCCACCCGCACGGTGGAAGAATGTATCCGCCTGTCGCGCGAGGACATGACCATCCGCACCGCAATTCTGGAAACCCGCTTCATCTGCGGCAAACAGTCTCTGGCGGAAGAGCTCGATAACCGTTTCGATCGCGAGATCATCCACAATTCCGGCCCGGATTTTATCGCCGCCAAACTGGCAGAGCGCGACATGCGTCACCAGAAGGCCGGTGATACGCGGTATCTGGTCGAACCGAACGTCAAGGAAGGCAAGGGCGGGCTTCGCGATATCCAGACGCTGTTCTGGATTGCCAAATATCATTATGGCGTGCGCGATGCAGCGGCTCTCGTCAAACGTGGTGTCTTGTCACGCACAGAGCTGCGCCTGTTCGAAAAGGCCGAGGATTTTCTCTGGGCGGTGCGCTGCCACATGCATTTTTTGACCGGCAAAGCCGAAGAACGCCTGTCCTTCGATATCCAGCGCGAAGTCGCGGCCGCCATCGGATATAATGCGCGTCCGGGCCTTTCGGCCGTCGAGCGCTTCATGAAGCATTATTTTCTCGTCACCAAGGATGTCGGCGATCTCACCCGCATTCTGTGTGCCGCTCTGGAAGAGGAACAGGCCAAACCTGCCCCCGGCCTCACCGGCGTCATTTCCCGTTTCCGCTATCGCACCCGCAAAATTCCCGGCAGCAGCGAATTCGTGGAGGATCGCGGCCGTATCGCGCTTGCCGATCCCGATGTATTTCGCCGTGATCCGATAAGCCTCATCCGCTTTTTCCATGTTGCGGATCTGGCCGGGCTGGAATATCACCCGGATGCGCTAAAGCAGGTCAATCGCGGCCTGCGGCTGATCGACAATGACCTGCGTGAGAACGAGGAGGCCAACCGCCTTTTCCTCTCCATCCTCACCTCGCCGCGCACGCCGGCCATGACATTGCGGCGCATGAACGAGGCCGGTGTGCTCGGCCGCTTCATTCCCGAATTCGGCAAGATCGTCGCGCTGATGCAGTTCAGCATGTACCACCATTATACGGTGGACGAGCACCTGATCCGCGCCGTCGAGGCCCTGTCGGATATCGACAAAGGCAAGTTCGGCGATGAACATCCGCTGATCAACAAGCTGATGCCGACCATCGAGGACCGCACCGCGCTTTACGTGGCCGTGCTGCTGCACGATATCGCCAAGGGCCGCCAGGAGGATCACTCCATCGCCGGTGCCCGCGTGGCGCGAAAGCTCTGCCCGCGTTTCGGCCTCAACCCGAAACAGACGGAACTGGTCGTCTGGCTGATCGACCAGCATCTGCTGATGTCGATGACCGCTCAGACCCGTGATCTCAACGACCGCAAGACGATCAGCGATTTTGCCGAACACGTGCAGTCGATGGAGCGCCTCAAGGCGCTGCTCATCCTCACCGTCTGCGATATCCGCGCCGTCGGGCCGGGTGTGTGGAACGGCTGGAAGGGCCAGCTTTTGCGCACGCTTTATTACGAGACCGAACTGCTGCTATCCGGCGGTTTTTCGGACAGTTCCCGCAAGCAGCGCACCATCGCCGCCGAAGAAGCGCTGGTGCAGGCGCTGGATGAGGGCTGGACCGCCAAGGACCGCAAGACCTACGGCAAGCTGCATTACCAGCCCTACCTGTTGTCCGTGCCACTGAACGACCAGATCCGTCATGCGGCCTTCATCCGCGATACAGACAAGGCCGGCAAGGTGCTGGCCACCATGGTACGCACCGACAGTTTTCGCGCCATCACCGAGATCACCGTTCTGGCGCCCGACCATCCGCGCCTGCTCTCCATCATCGCCGGTGCATGCGCCGCAGCCGGCGCCAATATCGCCGACGCCCAGATCTTTACCACCACCGATGGCCGCGCCCTCGACACCATCCTCGTCAGCCGTGAATTCACCGACGATGCCGATGAACTGCGCCGTGCCGGCACGATTGGCCGCATGATCGAGGATGTGCTTTCGGGCAAGAAACGCTTACCCGAAGTCATCGCCTCGCGCGCCAAGTCGAAGAAGCGCAACAAGACGTTTTCCGTGCATCCGTCGGTCACGATCTCCAACACGCTGTCCAACAAGTTTACGGTCATCGAAGTGGAATGCCTCGACCGCGTCGGCATCCTTGCGGAAATCACCGCCGTGCTGTCGGACTTGTCACTGGATATCCAGTCGGCCCACATCACCACGTTTGGCGAAAAGGTGATCGATACGTTCTACGTGACGGATATCGTCGGCATGAAGATCACCAACGAAAACCGCCAGGCAAGCATTACCGCAAGGCTGAAACCGGTGATGACCGATCAGGACGACGAGTTGCGCTCCCGCATGCCATCGGGGATTATTGCACCCGAGCCGGCACCTTCGGAAGGATCGACGCCGGATCTGGGGCCGGGGAGTGCGCCGAAGGTGAAGGTGTGAGGGTGGATGATCATCATCCATAATATCGAAAGATCCGACGGGAAGGCGCGTGTCGAATTCGTTCAGCACGGGAATGGCCTTTACTCGTTTAATGAAGAGCAAGAGCTTGAAGACGAGGTGCCTGGCCTCGGCCCCCACACCTACTGGGCGCCAACTCACGTTTCCGGAATTTACGACGAGATGGCTGCCGCTGTGCGAGATGCGAAAGCTGCTCTCCGTTGGCTGAGGGATGCCGGGGCGCTGTGATTGTCAGGTGATCGGGCATGTTTCGCATACGCTCCATCTCTCAGTCTTTCGAGAGATGGCCGTCCGCTTCACCTCCCGCTATAACACCCCCACGAATCGAACCTTCCGGTGAGCCCCCGCATGAGCCTTGTGAAAAAATTCGCGACCGTCGGCGGTGCCACGCTCGGCAGCCGCATTTTTGGTTTTGCCCGCGAAACCCTGATGGCGGCTGCACTCGGCACCGGGCCGATGGCCGACGTGTTTTACGCGGCCTTCCGCTTTCCCAATCTTTTTCGCCGGCTGTTTGCCGAAGGCGCGTTTAATGCCGCCTTCGTGCCGCTGTTCTCCAAGGAGATCGAGGCCAACGGCATCGATGGTGCCAAGCGGTTTTCCGAGGAAGTGTTTGGCGTCCTGTTTTCGGCGCTGCTGATCATCACCATCGCCATGGAACTGGCGATGCCGTGGCTGGTCACCTGGATCATCGCCCCCGGTTTTGCCGATGACCCGGAAAAGACGTCGATCACCATTCGCTTGGCCGTGGTGATGTTCCCTTACCTGATGTGCATGTCGCTGACGGCGATGATGAGCGGCATGCTCAATTCGCTGCATCATTTTTTTGCCGCCGCCATCGCGCCGGTCTTTCTGAACGTGGTGATGATCGCCGCGCTGTTTTATGCGCTGTGGACCGGTGCCGATCCGCTCTCCACCGCCTGGTATCTGTCGTGGAGCGTGCTGGTCGCCGGTGTGTTGCAGCTTGCCGTGGTTTATGTCGGCGTGCGCCATGCCGGCATAAAGATCGGTTTCCGCCGTCCGCGCATGACGCCCAATGTCAAGCGTCTGCTGGTGCTTGCCGTGCCTGCCGCCATCACCGGCGGCGTCACCCAGATCAACCAGATCATCGGCCAGGCAATCGCGTCCAGCAAGGAAGGCGCGATTGCCGCCCTGCAATATGCCGACCGTATCTATCAGCTGCCTCTGGGCGTCGTTGGTGTCGCCGTCGGTGTCGTGCTTCTGCCGGAACTGGCGCGCGCACTGAAGGGCGGCAATCTCAAGGAAGCCGCCAATATCCAGAACCGCTCGATCGAATTCGTGCTGTTCCTGACCTTGCCTGCTGCTGCAGGGCTGTGGGTCCTGTCGGATTCCATCATTCGCGTGCTCTATGAGCGCGGTGCGTTTTCTGCCGAAAACACCGCCGTTGTCGGTTCCATTCTCGCGATCTACGGTCTGGGTCTTCCCGGTTTTGTGCTGATCAAGGCGCTGCAGCCCGGTTTTTATGCCCGCGAAGATACCAAAACCCCGATGCGGTTCACCATGATGGCCGTTGTGGTCAATTCGGGCCTCGCCATCTCGCTTTTCCCACTGATCGAGGAACGCGGTATCGCCACGGCGGAGGCTGCGGCCGGCTGGATCAACACGATCTTTCTGTTTTCCACGCTGGTCTGGCGCGGCCATCTGAAATGGGAATGGGCCTTTGCCCGTCGCACGGCCATGCTGCTTGTCTCTGCCGGCATCATGGCGGTGGCTTTGACCTATGCGCTGCGTTACGCCAGCCCGTGGCTCGCGTCCGGTTCGCATTTTCTGCAGCAGGTCCTGGCACTTGGCGTGCTGATTGCCATTTCGATGCTGGTTTACTTCTCAGTCGCCTTTTTGATCGGCGGTGCCGATCTCGGCATGATCCGCCGCAATCTCAAGCGCAAGCCAAAACAGGCGGCAGCAACGGTCGATCCGGAAGGCTGATCAACTGCGGCGGTGGTGACGCTTCAGATTGGCCAAACCACCCTTGCCCTTGGATTTTCCGCCGCAATGCGCCCAGCGGCGTTTCGGGCCGATGTCCACATGCACGATGCCGTTGCAATAACGGCCGATGCCGCCAATGCCCGGCGCGCCGGCGGCTGCCGCCAGGATCGCCTTTTCCGAAACACCCGGCACGCGGATGTCTGCGGCATAACAGCGGCTGTGCTGCGAGGTGCCCGAACGCGGGCGGTGACCTGACGTCACCATCGGTTTCTTGCCGGTCTCAGCGCGGATATGGGCGAGGATCGCTTCCAGCTTTTCCGGAAAACAGGCGGTGCGCACGCTGACGCGCTGCACGGTATAGGCCGCCGAATAGTCATGCTTGAAGGTGGTGCCACGGCGTTTGCCGCTTTTATCCGCCGCGTCTGCGGAAATGGCTGAAAGGACGACGCTGGCTGTCATAAAGCAGGCAAGCGCGACGCGGGAAAGAATGCGCATTCTGGACTCCGAAACCGTATCCGTCACTCATGGCGAACGGAAAGCTAATTTCGGAGTATTTCTTTTCTAAAAGTGACGGCAATAAGGGAGAAAATGCTCTAAATTAGGAGTCTGTCTGCCATAATAATGAATATCCGTTAAGAATTTCGCATTTTTGTACTCATTGTGCGGTATTGAAGGACCGCTTCCCGAGGCCTCTTTTTGTGCAGTGAAGGCCGGAAACCGGGCCGGATGCCACCTGTCACATTTTTGGTAAAAATCCTTCACAATCCAACGGTTGACACCGCGCGACCCTGCTCCAGTTTCCCCTCATACGCCGTGCATTTCACCGATGGATATGGCACCGACGAAAAAGTGCCTGCTCCTCCTTCTGCATCGACCGTGAAAATCATTCGGATTTTCGTAAAAAAACGTCGATGCGCCGATAGCAAAAGGCCGATTTCGATGTTTGGTTTTTCAAAAGACGCGTCTTCCCTCAATCCTTTCAAGCGCAATCCGCCTTCGGTGAACACGCCGATCAGCAAGAATGTCATCCCGACATTGGCCGATAAGGTGAAGGCCGAGGCCGACAAGAAAGGCACATACGACAAGAAGGATGCGCCGCTTTCCATCACCGATGTGGTCAACACCTGTCTCGATGTTGCCTTTGGTTCTGCCGCTGGCGGCGCCAGTTCCGGTTATGCGGGCTTGGCCCAGACGGTCGCCGATAGCGCCCAGAAAAGCTACAAGGCGACCAAAAGCGTGTCGGCGCCACCCAATCCGTTGTTTGTCGGCCACGGTCACAGCCGGGGCGATCTCAACACCGAAAGCCCGGCGACGTTAAAGTATCTGGAGCGTCGCCGGGTCAAGGAAATGGGCGGCAACGGTTTCAGCATTGCCGGCACGGTGGCGGTTGCCGCTTCCATGGGTGCGCTGCCGGTCAATGCGCTGTCGATTGCCAGACAGGCAAACACGACCGGCTCGACAGCTGCCCATCTTACCAAGCTGAAAATTCTCGCGCGTGAGATCGATGCGCTCGGCGCGGGCGCGGAACGTGGTGTCACGCTCTCCGAGCTGGTGCGCGATGTCATCAAGGTCAAGGCGCATAAATCCGGCATCGAGGGCGCCAAGCTGGTTACCGGCTCCATTCCGGTGCTTGGCGAGATCGTCACGGCCAGCGTCAATGCCGGCATCAATGGCGCGGCATCTGCGGCCAAGACGTTCGACAAGGCCTATCACGCCAAGAACTGCGCAAAGCTGGCGCTGGAAATCCACTGGCGCGCCTATCAGGAACAGTTTTCCGCCTTCTGTCGCATGCACAAGCTCGATCCTGCCGATTTCTTTGCTCGTGAGGATTATCTTGCCCGCAAGCGTCCACCACGGCTGACCGGCATGGGTTTGAAAAAGGCCAATGAAAAACTGCGCGAGGCCGATCGCCCGCCGCGCCTGACCGGCATGGGCCTTTCCGCTGCCCGTGAGGCACTGGAAGCGCACGATCCGCCACAATCCCGCCTGCCGTCACGCGATTTCGACCGGGTGGTTCATGACGCCCGTCAGAGCTTTTATTTCCACCGCGACGCCGGCCCGGCCACCAGTCTGGTGACGGAACTTTATACCCGTCGTTCGGCACTTGCCGTGCTTGGCAAATACGATATCGCAGCACTCATCATGGAACCCGGCGGCTGGGTGGCGCTGACGGACAAGATCGCGTCCTTGTGAGGGGAGGGGGACGCAGGGCCTGTTCATCCTGCGTCAGCCCATTCCCACCTCCGTCGTCGAATTGGGATATGAGTCTTAGAGCGCGTCAGAATATGCATCTGACGCCGGGTGCATCCTCTTGATCCCGCCCCATCCGCCGTGCATAAGCCCGGCCGTTAGCAACATGGGCGACATGAGCGCCAAAGGCCGGGTTATCCGTCCTGCTCACCATGCCCTGGGGCCTTCCACAAGCCTGATGAGGACGACATGAACACGTTTAAGCCGCTCGTATTTTCCGGCGTACAGCCAACGGGCAATCTCCATCTCGGAAACTATCTCGGCGCCATCCGCAAATTCGTGGCGCTGCAGGAAAACAACGACTGCATCTATTGCGTCGTCGATCTCCATGCCATTACCGCCCAGCTCGTCCATGACGATCTGAAGGGCCAGATCCGCTCCATCGCCGCCGCCTTCATCGCGTCGGGCATCGATCCGGTCAAACATATCGTTTTCAATCAGTCAGCCGTGCCGCAGCATGCGGAACTCGCCTGGATCTTCAACTGTGTCGCGCGCATCGGCTGGATGAACCGCATGACACAGTTCAAGGACAAGGCCGGCAAGGATCGCGAAAACGCCTCGCTCGGTCTGCTCGCCTATCCGAGCCTGATGGCTGCCGACATCCTCGTCTACCGCGCCACCCATGTGCCGGTCGGTGACGACCAGAAGCAGCATCTGGAACTTGCCCGCGATATCGCCCAGCGTTTCAATATCGATTTCGGTCCCAAAATCCGCGAGGCCGGCACGGGTGTGGACATGGTCGTCGGTGAGGAGCCGATCCACGGTTATTTCCCGCTGGTCGAGCCGCTGATCGGTGGCCCGGCACCCCGCGTCATGTCCTTGAAGGATGGCACCAAGAAGATGTCGAAGTCGGATCCGTCGGATCTGTCACGCATCAACCTGATGGACGATGCCGACACGATTTTGAAAAAGATCCGCAAGGCCAAGACCGATCCGGATGCTTTGCCGAGCGAAGTCGATGGTCTCGAAGGTCGCCCGGAAGCCGGCAATCTCGTCGGCATCTATGCGGCCCTGTCCGATCGCACCAAGGCGGACGTGCTTGCCGAATTCGGCGGCCAGCAGTTTTCGGTGTTCAAGCCGGCGCTCGCCGATCTGGCGGTGGAGGTGCTTGCCCCCATCACCACGGAAATGCGCCGCCTGATGGACGACACGACGCATATCGACGCGATCCTCAAGGATGGCGGCGAACGCGCTCGCGCCCGCGCCGAAAAGACCATGAACGAGGTTTCCGACATTATCGGATTCCTGCGCTGATTTCGGTTGCCGGTCTGCAAGGACCGGCGGTTTTCCCGAGGGTTGCCAAACCCGCCTCGTCATCCTCGGCCTTGTGCCGAGGATCTAATCACGCCAGCAATGGGCCTCAGCAGATCCTCGGGACAGGCCCGAGGATGACGACCGAGGGCAGGCGGCCCCGCCCTCAACCACCCCCGCTTTTACATCCCCGCTCTTTTGTATAATGTCCATCACGACCAAACGGGTCGTGTCAGCGCATCAGGGGGATCGGCATGGTTTCAACTCGGCTATCGCGTCTCGAAGGCCATCGTCGCAAGTTCATGGCGGTCATCGATGGCACGCCGGAATGCGAAAAGGCCGTGCATTATGCCGGACGCCGCGCCAAAAATTCCAATGGCGCACTCTTGCTGCTCTATCTCATCCCCGAAGGCGATTTCCAGCAATGGCTGGGTGTCGAGGCGATCATGCGTGCCGAAGCGCGTGAAGAGGCCGAAGCCGTGATGGCCAAGGCCGCGCAGAGCGTGCGGGAAAGTATCGGCATTGATCCCGAAGTGGTGATCCGCGAGGGCAATGCTGCCGACGAGATCAATTCCCTGATCGAGGAAGACCAGGATATCGCCATCCTCGTGCTTGCCGCCGGTTCCGCCAAGGAAGGTCCGGGGCCGCTCGTCACCTCGATCGCCGGCCGCACCGCAGCCTTTCCGATCCCCGTCACCGTGCTGCCCAGCACGCTGACCGACGAGGAAATCGACGCGCTGGCCTAAAGGTCTTTTGTCCCCGCGCATAAACCTTCACCCTTGACCTTGTTTCCGCAAAGGCGCACTTGAACCGAAACCTGAACGGTCTTATCTTCTTTGGAAGAATTCTAAACGGGCGAGCGCGCTTCGCCAGGAGACATAAAGATGTTCATTCAGACGGAAGCCACGCCGAACCCGGCCACCCTGAAATTCCTGCCGGGCAAGGTCGTGCTGGAAAGCGGCACCGCCGAATTCCGTTCCGCTGCCGAGGCTGAAAAGTCTCCGCTCGCTGCCCGTCTGTTCGACGTGCCGGGCGTCACCGGCGTCTATTTCGGTTATGACTTCATCACCGTCAGCAAGTCCGATGCCGAATGGCAGCATCTGAAGCCGGCAATTCTCGGCTCGATCATGGAACACTTCATGTCCGGCCAGCCGGTCATGGGCGGCGGTTCCGCCATGGCGGAAGCCACCGATGAGGAAGGTGAGTTCTTCGATGAAGGCGACGAAACCGTCGTTGCCACCATCAAGGAACTCCTGGAAACCCGCGTCCGTCCGGCCGTTGCCCAGGATGGCGGCGATATCACCTTCAAGGGTTACAAGGACGGTACCGTCTACCTCAACATGAAGGGCGCCTGCGCCGGTTGCCCATCATCGACCGCCACGCTCAAGCATGGTGTCCAGAACCTGCTCAAGCACTTTGTGCCGGAAGTCCAGGCCGTCGAATCCCTCTGATAAAATCTTGGCGCCGGCCTAAGGTCGGCGCACCAAACTGCCGGTAACTTGTCATGATCGTTCTCGCCCTCGACACCGCCGGCATCGATTGTTCCGTCGCTTTGTATGATGCGACAGCTGACAAAATTCTCTCCATCCAGACCGAGATGATCGGCAAGGGCCACGCTGAAAAGCTGATGGCGCAGGTCGAGGCCGCGTTGACTGAGGCAGGCATCACGCTCCAGCAGGTCAACCGCGTTGCCGTCACCATCGGCCCCGGCTCGTTCACCGGCATCCGCGTCGGTGTCGCTGCCGCCCGTGGTTTTGCGCTGTCGCTCGGCATCGAGGCGGTCGGCATCACCACGCTGGAAGCCATGGCCGCCCACCAGCTGGCCGGCGCTGCCGGTCACCCGGTTATCGCCGCCATGGATGCCAAGCGCGGCGAAATTTACGCTCAAGCCTTTGCAGCCGATGGTGCTTCTCTCGAAGAAGCGCAGGCGCTGCCGCCGGAAGCCGTCACGGCTCTTGCCACGCATCACAGTGCAACCATTTTTGGTACAGGTGCTGTCGCCATCACTGCTGCGGCAGCCGGTGAAATCAGCGAACCCGGCATCAAAACCGTGCCGGATCGCTTCGATATCGCCACTGTCGCGAAGCTGGGCGCTGCAAAACCCTTCGGCAGTGCAAAACCGAAACCGCTTTACCTTCGCGGCCCGGATGCTAAACCTCAGATCGGATTCGCACTGGCCCGCTCCTGAGACGCGCATGATCGACGATTACCTGAGTTTGAAGCCCACTTTCGAAATCGTCGCCATGAAGGCCGAAGACTGCCAGGCGGTGTCCGAGCTGCATGGTTTTCGTTTCGCCCGTCGCTGGAACGATGGCGAAATCCACAGCCTTCTGAGCCAGGAAAACACCTTTGGCTTTGTCGCCTACCAGACCAATGCGTTTTTCCGCAGGCCGCTGGGCGGTTTCGTTCTCGCCCGTGAAGTGGCGGGTGAAGCCGAGATCCTGACCATCGCCGTTTCGGAAAAAGTCGGCCGAACCGGCCTTGGCTGGCGGCTGATGCAATCGGCCATCCGCGAAGCGGCGGAGCGCGGTGGCGAGACGATGTTTCTCGAGGTGGAAGACAGTAATGTCGCCGCAATCGGCCTCTATCGCAGGCTCGGTTTTACCACGGTCGCGACACGCCCCGCCTACTACGAAACAGCCGATGGCAAGAAGGCGGCGGCGCTTGTCATGCGTCGCGATCTTGGCTAGACCGAACCTTTACAACTCGCATGATTCAGGGCCGAACGACGTGACAGATCTTACCAAATCGCTGGAGGAACTGTGTGCCGAGCGGGGCATGCGGATGACCGACCAGCGTCGCGTCATTGCCCGGACGCTGCAGGAATCGGACGATCATCCCGATGTCGAGGAGCTCTATCGCCGCTCTTCCAAGGTCGATCCGCGCATCTCCATTTCCACCGTTTACCGAACCGTCAAACTGTTCGAGGACGAGGGCATTATCGAGCGCCACGATTTTCGCGATGGCCGCTCGCGGTATGAAACCGTGCCGGAAGAACACCACGACCACATGATCGATGTGCAGTCGGGCACGGTCATCGAGTTCCATTCGGCAGAGATCGAGGCTTTGCAGGAACGGATCGCCCGCGAGCACGGCTTTCGCCTTGTTGGCCACAGGCTGGAGCTATACGGCATCCCGCTCGACAAGGATGATCCTTGATCACCTGGATACGGATCACCGTCATCATCACCGGCCTTGTGCTGACGACGCTGGTCCTCTTGCCCTTCCAGCTGGTCGGGCTTGCCTTCGATCTTAAAATCCGCCGTTACGTCCCACGCATCTGGCACCGCATCGCCTGTTACCTGCTTGGCATCCGCATTCGTGTGCATGGCACGGTCGAGCGTCGCCGGCCGGTCATGCTGGCCGCCAACCACGCTTCGTGGAAGGATATTCTCGTTCTTGGCGCGGTGGCAGATGTCGCCTATATCGCCAAGATTGAGGTGGCCGAATGGCCAGTTTTCGGCATTCTCGCCAAATTGCAGAAGACGATTTTCGTGGTGCGCGAACAGAAACGCCGCACCGGTGAACAGGTCAACGAGATCGCTGCCCGGATGACCGGTGGCGAAATCGTCGTACTCTTCCCGGAAGGCACGACGTCGGACGGAAACCGTCTGCTCGATGTCAAATCCTCGCTGTTCGGCGCCGCCACCGCTGCCGTGCCGCACACGCCGGAAAAGGTCGTCTACGTCCAGCCGGTCACCATCGCCTATACCGGCATCTACGGCATGCCGATGGGCCGTTACCATCGCCCGATCGCCGCCTGGCCGGGCGATATCCAGCTTCTGCCGCATCTGATGGGCATTTTCCGTGCCGAAGCGATCGATGTCGATGTCGATTTCGGCGAGGCCATTGCGTTTCGCGAAGGCGATAACCGCAAACATCTGAGTGCAGCCGTGATCGCTTCCATGAAGCAAATGCTGCAGGATCGGCTTTACGGCGTACGGAAGAAGACGCCGGATGCGGAAATGGCCGAGACCGGTCTCGAGCCCGTCAAGGCGGACACGCCGCAACCTCCGACCGACACGCCGTAACACGGCCCTTCAAATCCGGCCTTTCTTGCGGTAAAGAGCGGCCATGAACCAGATCACCGTCATTTCCCCGGACACGGCCGAAAAGGCTGACGTCGCCAGCAACACCCGCAAGGTCTTCATCAAGACCTACGGCTGTCAGATGAACGTTTACGACAGCAATCGCATGAGCGATGCGCTGGCGAGCGAAGGGTATGTTCCGACCGAGGAAATGGGTGAAGCGGATCTGATCCTGCTCAACACCTGTCACATCCGCGAAAAGGCGGCCGACAAGGTCTATTCCGCACTCGGCCGTCTGCGCGACATGAAGCGCACGCGCGCCGAACATGGTCGCGAACTGATGATCGGTGTTACCGGCTGTGTGGCTCAGGCCGAGGGCGAGGAAATTCTGCGTCGTGCACCGGCGGTCGACGTGGTTGTCGGTCCGCAGACCTATCACCGCCTGCCGCAGGCTCTGGCGCGTGCCCGTCAGGGCGAACGGGTGGTCGAAACGGATTATGCGGTCGAAGACAAGTTCGACCACCTGCCGAAGGTCGACAAGGCAAGAGCGCGCGCGCGTGGCGTTACCTCGTTCCTGACGGTTCAGGAAGGCTGCGACAAGTTCTGCACCTTCTGCGTCGTGCCATACACACGTGGTTCGGAAGTCTCTCGTTCTGTCTCGCAGATCGTCGACGAGGCCCTGCGTCTGGTCGATAGCGGCGTGCGCGAAATCACCCTGCTTGGCCAGAACGTCAATGCCTGGCGTGGCGAAAGCCCGAAGGGCGGCGAATGGGGTCTTGGCGAACTGCTGTATCGTCTGGCGGAAATTCCCGGCCTTGCCCGCCTGCGTTACACGACCAGCCATCCGCGCGATATGGACGACTGTCTTATCGAGGCGCATCGCGACCTGCGGGTCCTGATGCCCTATCTGCATCTGCCGGTTCAGGCCGGTTCCGACCGCATTCTCAAAGCCATGAACCGCCGTCATACGGGTGCCGAATACCTGCGTCTGATCGAGCGCATCCGCAGCGCCCGTCCCGATATCGCCATGTCGGGCGATTTCATCGTCGGTTTTCCGGGTGAGACGGATCAGGATTTCGAGGACACGCTGAAGATCGTCGAGGACGTGAAATACGCTTCGGCCTATTCGTTCAAATATTCCACCCGCCCGGGAACACCCGGCGCAGAACTTGGTTCTCAGGTGGATGAAGCGGTGAAGACCGAACGGCTGGAACGGCTTCAGGCTCTGCTACTGCGTCAGCAGAAGGAATTTGCCGAAGCTTGCGTCGGAAAAACCATCGATTTGCTGCTGGAAAAGCCGGGTCGCATGCCGGGACAGTTGATAGGTCGCTCGCCATGGCTTCAATCCGTGAATGTTGATGCAAAAGAATCGCAAATCGGTGACATTATTCAGGTGCGAATCATCGCAACGGGGCCGAACAGCTTGTTTGCCGAGCGGGCAGGGAGTTAAATAGGTCACCAACAGAAACGGGAGCCTGCCTATTGATCGAACGTGAATTGGTTTCTTCATCAGCGCGCCAGCCACGCCCAGCCGCGACCGACGCAAATCACTTCATTCTGACGTTCGAGAACAACAGGCTCGCCAGCGAACTGTTTGGGCAGTTCGACCAGAACCTAAAACTTCTGGAACAGCGTCTCAACGTCGATGCGCGGGCGCGCGGCAATTCCGTGACCATCTCGGGCGAAGTAACGGCTACCAATCAGGCGCGCCGTGCTCTGGATTTCCTCTATGAGCGCCTGCAAAAGGGCGGTTCCGTGGAAATCTCCGATGTCGAGGGCGCCATCCGCATGGCGCAGGCCGCGGACGACCAGCTGCAACTGCCGACGCTGGAAAAGAAGGCCCGGCTGTCGATGAGCCAGATTTCAACCAAGAAGAAAACCATTCAGGCCCGCACACCGACCCAGGACGCTTATATGCGCGCACTGGAGCGCACCGAGCTGGTTTTTGGTGTCGGCCCGGCCGGTACCGGTAAGACCTATCTCGCCTGCGCTCACGCCGCCCAGCTTCTGGAGCGCGGCGCTGTCGACAAGATCATCCTCACCCGTCCGGCCGTCGAAGCCGGTGAGCGCCTTGGCTTTCTGCCCGGTGACATGAAGGAAAAGGTCGATCCGTATCTGCGTCCGCTTTACGACGCGCTTTACGACATGATCCCGGCCGATAAGGTCGACCGCGCCATCACGGCCGGCGTCATCGAAATCGCGCCGCTCGCCTTCATGCGTGGACGCACATTGTCCAATGCCGCGATCATCCTCGACGAGGCACAGAACACCACATCGATGCAGATGAAGATGTTCCTGACGCGTCTGGGTGAAAACGGCCGGATGATCATCACTGGCGACCCGAGCCAGGTCGACTTGCCGCGTGGCGTCAAGTCTGGTCTGGTCGAAGCCCTGCATATCCTCAAGGGTGTCGAAGGCCTCTCCGTCATCCGCTTTCAGGATACGGACGTCGTGCGTCACCCGCTGGTTGGCCGCATCGTGCGTGCCTATGACGCGCAATATGCCGTCCATGAGGAAAGCGAGGATCTCGACCGCAGATAAGCGGTCGGGAATTTTTTGATGCCTGAACTCGATATACAGATCAGCGTGGAAGAAGGCGGTTGGCCGGACGAGGAAACCCTGTTCGCGCTCAGCGAAAAGGTGCTCAATGCCGCCGCCACCTTCCTTGCGGAGACAGAAAAACAGCCTTTTCCGCCGCTGCCGGTGGAAATTTCGCTCGTCTTCACGGACGATGAATCCATCCGGCAGATCAATGCCGAATGGCGGCAAAAGGATAAGCCGACCAATGTCTTGTCCTTCCCGGCCTACCCGCTGGAACCGGGCGGAAAACCCGGCCCCATGCTGGGTGATATCGTGATTGCACACGAAACAGTGGCACGCGAGGCGGTTGATCTCGACAAGAATTTCGACGATCATCTGACGCATCTGATGGTGCATGGTTTCCTGCATCTCTTCGGTTACGACCACCTCGAAACGGAGGAGGCGGAAGAGATGGAAGGATTGGAGACTCGCATTTTGGCCACGCTTGGCTTATCTGACCCCTATGCGGGGCAGGACCCGATAGTATAGTCTGGAACAATGAACGATCATTCGAGCAATGCTGCCGCCCGTGACGGCAATGCGGAATCGTCCTCCTCAGAAGAGGGCGGAAGTCCGTTACGTCACGAAAATAACAACCGGACCCAGTCGTCTTTCTGGTCGCGCGCCG
The DNA here is from genome assembly GCF_004343585.1 of Neorhizobium sp. JUb45. Classification (GTDB taxonomy): domain Bacteria; phylum Pseudomonadota; class Alphaproteobacteria; order Rhizobiales; family Rhizobiaceae; genus Neorhizobium. Next base: position 324,637 of record NZ_SLYW01000004.1, read on the forward strand.
TCCGGCTGCTGCGGCCCTCGCAGGGCGAAAGACTGCGTGAGGATCTGGCCGACGCGCTGATGACCGATGCGGCCGTCAGCAATGCGTTCTCGCCAGAAGAGCGGGCAATGCTCCACAATATCCTCCGCTTCCGCGAAGTCCGTGTTGAAGACGTGATGATCCCCCGCGCCGATATCGAAGCCGTCGACATGACGATGACGCTCGGCGACCTTCTGATCCATTTCGAGGAAACCGGCCGTTCGCGCATGCCGGTCTATGCCGACACGCTGGATGATCCGCGCGGCATGGTGCATATCCGCGATCTTCTGTCCTATCTGGCCAAGCAGGCTCGCAACAAACGCCGCGGCGCCACTGCGCGCACGGTTCAGGTGGATATCGCCGCCGAAGGGGCAGTGGCTGAAAAGCCGGCCCGCACCGCCAAGGCCGCCTTCGATCTCGGCCGCGTCGATCTCACCAAGACTGTCGCCGAAGCCGGTCTGGTCCGTAAAATCCTGTTCGTGCCGCCGTCCATGCTCGCATCCGAGCTTTTGAGCAGCATGCAGGCCGCCCGCACCCAGATGGCGCTCGTCATCGACGAATACGGCGGCACTGACGGTCTCGTCAGCCACGAAGACATCGTCGAGATGGTGATCGGTGATGTCGAGGACGAGCACGACGACGACGAAGTGATGTTCTCGCAGGTCAGCGAAGACGTCTTTGTTGCCGATGCCCGTGTCGAGCTGGAGGATATCGCCAAGGCGGTTGGCGCGGATTTCGACGTGCGTGTGCAGCTCGAAGACGTCGACACGCTTGGCGGCCTGATCTTCTCCGCGCTTGGCCGTATCCCGGTGCGGGGCGAAGTCGTGCAGGCGGTTCCCGGTTTCGAATTCCAGATTCTGGAGGCCGATCCGCGCCGCATCAAGCGCGTCCGCATTCTGCGCAAGCGCGCCGCCGTCCGTCGCCGTATCAAGACCGATCTTGAATATAGCCCGGAAGCGGAAGCCGGCTCCGGCGTGGACGTGACGTCGATCAACGGCATGGCCCCGCCACAGGCTGCCCGTAGCGAGCAGCCGCGCACCTGAATAAATCCGGCGTGACAATCTCAAACGGCATGCGAGAGCGTGCCGTTTTGCCGTTTGCGCTCTCGCCAAAACTGCACGGACAAGCTGCACGACAAAAGGCGGTTTTTTTGGAACACTGCCGCGGGGTTTGATTCGGGCGAAATGAGGGTGTGAATGGAGCGGCTTGCAGGCAAGGTCATGCTTCTATGGGGCTGGCAGCGGGCGCTTCTGGCGATCGCTGCCGGTGCGATCGGTGCTCTGGCGCTGCCACCGGTCGGCTTCTTTGCCGCGCTCTTTGTCTCCTTCACGCTTCTGGTCTGGCTGATGGATGGTTCCACTGCCGGTTCCGAAGGTGGTTTCCTCAGGCGGTTCCGCGCCACCTTCATTCTCGGCTGGCTGTTCGGCTTCGGTTATTTCGTGGCTGGCCTGTGGTGGCTGGGCAATGCGCTTCTGGTCGATTCCGACGAGTTTGCCTGGGCCTTGCCGCTCGCCATTTTTGGCCTGCCCGCCTTCCTTGCCCTCTATTATGGTCTTGCGACTGCGATCGCCGGTATTTTATGGTCGGACGGTTTCGGCCGGCTTGCAGCGCTGGCGCTTGGCTTCGGCCTGGGCGAATGGCTGCGCAGCTTCGTGATGACCGGTTTTCCATGGAACACGATTGCCTATGGCATCATGCCCATTCCGATGATGATGCAGTCTGCCGGCGTTGTCGGCATTTTCGGGCTTTCCATACTTGCCGTCTTCATCTTTGCCGCACCGGCTCTCATCGGTACGCGCAAGGGTATGGTGACAGGGCTCTCGATCGCTTCCGCGCTTTTTGCCGCCCATCTTGGTTATGGAGCTTGGCGTCTGCACGGTGCTGATGCGCTCATGGCCGCTCGTCCCCCGCAGGAGATTTCCGTGCGTCTCGTGCAGCCTGTCATCGATCAGGCGCGCAAGATGGACAACAGCGACCGTATCGCCATTTTCGAGGAGCATCTGGCACTGAGCGCCATGCCGCCCTCCGAGGGTGCCACCAGACCGAATGTGATCGTCTGGCCGGAAACGTCATTGCCGTTCATCCTCACCCAGAACCAGGACGCATTGGTGCGCATTTCAGACGTCCTTCAGGATGGTCAGGTTCTGATTGTCGGCGCCGTTCGAGCCGAGGATGCCGGCCCCGGACGTCCGCCGCGCTACTACAATTCCATCTACGCGATCGATAGCCAGGGCCAGATTATCGGCGCCAGCGACAAGGTGCATCTTACACCCTTTGGCGAGTACCTGCCCTATGAAGACTTTTTTAACTCTATCGGCATCGGCAATGTCGTCGATATGCCGGGCGGTTACACGGCCGGTAGCCGGCGCAGTCTCATTACGCTTCCTTCCGGAACCAGCTTCTATCCGCTGATCTGCTACGAGGCGATTTTTCCGGATGAAATCACCTCGGATATAGAAAAGGCGAGCGTTATCCTCAACATAACCAATGACGCCTGGTTCGGTATCAGCCCAGGTCCATACCAGCATTTTCAGCAGGCGCGAATACGTGCAATCGAGACGGGTCTTCCTTTGATTCGCGATGCCAACAACGGCATATCGGCGGTGGTAGACCCCTTCGGACGTATATCCACAGGTTTAGAACTTGATCACAAAGGCGTGATCGATTCTACCGTGGGTGGCGGGGCTGTCTCTCATTGGAACAATTCTAGTCGGGAAGGGCACCTATGGTTGATTGTGGCCGCAATGTTTCTGATTGCACTGATTTCCCGTCTGGGTTTTAAATCTCGCGTCAATTGACCAAAAACCCCCAAAATTGCATAGTGCTGTCAGCCTATCGTGTTGCCATATGCTTTCTCGTTTATGTTGCGTGCAGCTAAATTAGCAATGAGTGTATTTACACACGGGATACGGGTCATGGGGATTTGATAGCAACTTAACTAGGACTGTGAGATGATTGAGAATAAGAAGAAGCCGAATCCGATTGACATTCACGTCGGTAGTCGCATTCGTCTTCGTCGTACCATGCTGGGTATGAGCCAGGAAAAGCTGGGCGAAAGCCTCGGCATTACTTTCCAGCAGATCCAGAAATACGAGAAGGGCACCAACCGCGTTGGCGCCAGTCGTCTTCAGAATATTTCGAGCATACTGAACGTACCGGTTTCTTTCTTCTTCGAAGATGCTCCCGGCGATCAGGCAAATGGCCAGTCCGGCATGGCCGAAGCCTCCAGCTCGAACTACGTTGTCGACTTCCTGTCTTCTTCGGAAGGCCTGCAACTCAACCGCGCGTTCGTGAAGATTTCCGACCCGAAGGTTCGCCGCCGTCTGGTTGATCTGGTCAAGGCACTCGCTGCAGAAGCAGATACCGAATAACGCTTTCCTCCCAAGACTGCTTATTCGAAAGCGGCCTCACGGCCGCTTTTTTTTATGTTTTTTCGCCGCCTTGGGCGCGATCTGGTGTCGCATGCATGCCGTATCAAAGCGAAATCACCGCATAAAGATATATTTATGTCGTTGTGTTATTGTTTTCCGGAGGCGAAGACATTACACATTCGCCGAGTTGTTCTTGAGGGGAATCCCAACATGCGTGCCAACTACCTCTTCACCAGCGAATCCGTTGCTGAGGGTCATCCCGACAAGGTTTGCGATCGTATCTCCGATGAGATCGTCGATCTGGTCTACCGCGAAGCCGTGAAGACCGGGGTCAATCCCTGGACGGTGCGCATCGCCTGCGAAACACTGGCCACCACCAATCGTGTCGTGATTGCCGGTGAAGTTCGTCTGCCGCCGAGCCTGATGAAGAAGGACAAGAACGGCAACGACGTCATCAATCCGGCGAAGTTCAAGTCGGCCGCCCGCAAGGCAATCCGCGATATCGGTTACGAGCAGGACGGTTTCCACTGGAAAACGGCCAAGATCGACGTGCTGCTGCATTCGCAGTCTGCGGACATCGCGCAGGGTGTCGATAGCGCCGCCGATCAGCAGGGTGATGAAGGTGCCGGCGACCAGGGCATCATGTTCGGTTATGCCTGCAAGGAAACGCCGGACCTCATGCCAGCGCCGATCTACTATTCGCACAAGATCCTTCAGCTGCTCGCAACGGCCCGTAAAAAAGGCGAGGGCGATGCCGGCAAGCTTGGTCCTGATGCCAAGAGCCAGGTGACCGTGCGTTACGAAAACGGCAAGCCTGCTGGTGTTGCCTCGATCGTTCTGTCCACTCAGCATCTCGATGAGAGCTGGGATTCGAAAAAGGTTCGCCAAGTTGTCGAGCCCTATATCCGCGAAGCCATCGGCGACCTGCCGATCGACGCCGATTGCAAGTGGTACATCAACCCGACCGGCAAGTTCGTCATCGGCGGTCCAGATGGTGACGCAGGCCTGACCGGCCGCAAAATCATCGTCGACACCTATGGTGGTGCTGCTCCGCATGGCGGCGGTGCGTTCTCCGGCAAGGACACGACCAAGGTCGACCGCTCTGCCGCCTATGCCGCCCGTTACCTTGCCAAGAACGTCGTGGCTGCCGGTCTTGCAGAACGTTGCACGATCCAGCTTTCCTACGCGATCGGTATCGCTCAGCCGCTTTCGGTCTATGTCGATTTGCACGAGACCGGCAACGACGTCACCGAAGATCAGATCGAAGCGGCTATCCGCAAGACCATGGACCTTTCGCCGGGCGGCATCCGTCGTCACCTGGATCTCAACAAGCCGATCTATGCCAAGACTGCGTCCTACGGTCACTTCGGCCGCAAGAACGGCCGCGACGGTTCGTTCTCCTGGGAGAAGACCGATCTGGTAAAGCCGCTCAAGGATGCCATCAAGGCAGCTTGATCGGTCTTTACGGACCAGTGAATAAAACTGTAAAGCGGATGTCTCCTAACCGAGACGTCCGCTTTTTGATTTCGAAAGACCGACCATGACCGAACCATCGCATCCGACACGCGCCACCGAAGCCTTTTTCGGTAGACGCAAGGGAAAACCCCTGCGCGAACGCCAGGCGGAAACGATGGATACGGTTCTGCCGGCTCTCGCCGTAGATCTGAACACCGAAGCGCCGAAGGATCTGGGCGAACTGTTTCCCTTCACGCCGGAGCGTATCCGGCTGGAAATCGGTTTCGGCGGTGGCGAGCATCTGGTGCACCGGGCGCAGGAAGAGCCGACCACCGGCTTCATCGGCGTCGAACCCTTCGTCAATTCCATGGCAAAGCTTCTGGGCCGCGCCGGCGAGCTGGATCTGAACAATATCCGCGTTTACGCCGATGACGCCACGCAATTGCTGGACTGGATGCCGGAGGCCTGCGTCGATCGGATCGATCTTCTCTATCCCGATCCGTGGCCGAAGAAGAAACACTGGAAACGCCGCTTCGTGTCGCAGGTAAACCTGACGCGTTTTCACCGCGTGCTGAAGCCGGGCGGGCTGTTCTGCTTCGCCTCCGACATCGATACCTATGTGAACTGGACGCTGACCCATTGCCACGACCATGGTGGCTTTGCCTGGACGGCTGAAGAGCCTGCGGACTGGCTGACACCCTTCGCCGGCTGGCCGGGCACGCGCTACGAGGCCAAGGCCAAGCGCGAAGGCCGTTCCTCGGCCTATCTGACGTTCCGCCGCGTCTGACGCGCTGAACGCAGTTCTGTGGAGACGATAAAGGCGCGGTTGCCCAAGGCACCGCGCCGTTTTTTTCTCAGTGAAGGCTGACGGTGCGCAACTCGTCTTCCGCTGCCTTGAAAAAGGTGCTGGAACGGTTGTCGGTCAAGAGAATCGGCGTGCCGTCGGCGCCGAACAGGGCCCAGAGGTCAAGGGTCGGATCGATGTCTGGAGCTTCCGGAAAGCAGCGCGAAACTTCTTCTGAGCGCATCCTGCGGATATAGCCGACTTCACCGGCGCCGAGATCCACAAGTTCATTCTGCGTCAGGCGCGCAGTGGCTTCTTTAAGCAGCATTCCAGCCTCCGTCTTGAGGGCATTCCGGCATCGTCGCCGTTGACCTACTCTGAGACGGAAATATTAATTTTTCGCACCATACGCTCCGGTTCCGGGCGAATGAGATCCACCGACAGAAGCCCGTTGCGCAATCCGGCGCCGCCCACCTGCATGCCGTCAGCCAGCACGAACACACGCTGGAACTGCCGCGCAGCAATGCCGCGATAGAGGTAATCGCGTTCCGGCATGTCGATCTGGCGGCCGCGGATCACAAGCTGGTTTTCCTCGACAGTGACGTCGAGTTCCTCTTCTGAAAACCCCGCAACCGCGATGGTGATGCGCAAGCGCTCATCACATCCTGTGGTGCTCGCGGCAATGCGCTCGATATTGTAGGGCGGATAGCCGTCATTCGCCTTTGCCAGGCGCTCAAGGGTCTTTTCCATCGCGTCAAAACCCAGAAACAGCGGGCTTGCGAAGGTCGTGCTTCGGCTCATGTCGTGTCAGTCCTTGAATTCAAGCGACCATGTCCGCACCCGAAAGTGGCATGCGGCTCCGACATTCATATGGGAAATCTGCAGCCTTGCTGCAAGCACCGAAAGCGCCCGCAGCAAGGGGAAAGCGCATCAAAGATGCGCGGCAACCTCTTGCGCCGTCGGTATCGACGGTTGTGCGCCGGCCTTCAGGCAGGCAAGCGAGCCGGCAATGGCGGCGCGGCGCAGCGCGTCGGGGAAATCAAGCCCCTGCTCAAGCCCGGACACGAGATAACCGCAGAACGTGTCGCCGGCACCGACCGTATCCACGGGCACAATATCAAGCCCCTTGGCCTTGTGCACCATGCCGTTGCGGACAGCGATCACGCCATCACCACCAAGCGTGACGACCAGCGCCTGGCCGCGTATGGAGTGCCATTCCAGCATCGCCGCTTCACGTTCGTCAGCGCGTGTGATGGTCCTGCCGATCAGCAGTGAAAATTCCGTCTCGTTGGCAACGACTATATCGGCAAGCGTTGCCAGCTCTGCAGCCTCCGGTGTCAGCGGCGCAGTGTTGAGAATGCTGACGATATGCTGGGCGCGGGCAGACAGAAGGGCGCGTTCGACGCTCGCCGCCGGAATTTCCAGCTGCAGCATGAGCAGGCTGCCGGCCCGCATCGTGCCGACGGCAATGTGAGCCTGATCGTCATCGATCGTGCCATTGGCACCCGGCACGACGACGATCATGTTCTCGCCATCGCCGCCCACCAGGATCTGCGCAGTGCCTGTCGGCTCGCTGCTGCGGGCCACTGCCGAAAGATCGACGCCGGCTTCATCCAGCAATTCCAGCGCGGGCCCGGCAAACTCGTCCTCGCCCACAGAGCCTGCCATGTGTACGCTGCTGCCTGCCCTTCTGGCCGCCAGCGCCTGATTGGCGCCCTTGCCGCCGGCAGCCGTCGAGAAGCCGGTGCCGGCAACGGTTTCGCCGGGCTCCGGCAGGCGGGGCGTGGTGGCGATGAGGTCCATGTTGATGGAGCCGAGGACAGTGATCATGAAAAGCCTGTGCGTGCGTTCGAAGCAGATATTTTGCGGGCGACACTGCCCGACTGTATCAGTCCTCGTCAACCACCCGCAGTTTCAGCAGGCCGGTGCGGCTTTCGACGCCGTGCGAAACTGTGGGGGGATGGGCCTCGATGCCTGGGCTGTGAGGCGCGGGAGCCTCAAGCTCCAGCGCGCCGATTTTCGCGCCGCGACGGTTCAGCTTGTCTGATGAGGTCAGGATCTGTTCGACATCCTTCTGCGCTGCCATGAAATGGCTCTGCAGTTTGCGCGTGCGGTCGTCCAGCCTGCCGAGATCGTCCATCAAAAGCGCCACTTCGCCCTGGATCAGATGCGCCTGCTCGCGCATGCGCTGATCCTTCAGCACAGCCTGTATCACCTGAATGGAAAGCATCAGCAGGGAAGGGGAGACGATGACGATGCGGGCGCGCTGTGCCTTCTGCACCACGCCTTCGAAATGCTCGTGGATCTCTGCAAAGATCGATTCCGATGGCACGAACAGGAAAGCGGTCTCCTGCGTCTCGCCATGGATCAGGTATTTTTCGGAAATATCCTTGATGTGGACTTCCAGGTCGCGGCGAAACTGCTGGCCGGCATTGCGGCGAATATCCGCATCCGTGGCTTCGCGAAAAATATTCCAGGCTTCCAGTGGGAATTTTGCGTCGATCACCAGCGGCGGCGCGCCGTTTGGCATGGCAATCGTGCAATCCGGCCGCGTGCCGTTGGACAGCATGGTCTGAAAACCGTAGGCGCCGAGCGGTAGCGCGTCGGCAACGATCGTTTCCATCCGCCCCTGACCGAAGGCGCCGCGTGTCTGCTTGTTAGAGAGAATAGCCTGCAGGCCAACCACGTCCTTCGCCAGCGTCTGGATATTGTTCTGCGCTGCATCGATGACCGCAAGCCGCTCCTGCAGCGCCCGCAGACTGTCATGGGTGGATTTGGTCTGTTCGGTGATGGTGGTACCGAGCCTGTGGCTCATGCCGTCCAGTCGCTGGCTGACGGCGCGGTTGAGTTCCGACTGGCGCGTGCTCAGCGCTTCGCCCATCGCCGCCATGCGCCCCTGCATTTCCGCCTGCGCCCGCAGCAGTTCGGCAAGCCGCGCATCCGCCTCCGTGGCGCGGCGCGCCGCCTCTTCCTGCGCATCGGCAGCAGCGCGTCTGCCGGACAATGCCATCAGCAACGCGAAGATCAGCAGCAGGGCAACGACGCCGGCAAGGGCCGCAAGCATTGGGTTGCCGGTCAGCACGGCCAGAAGGGTTTGTTGGGTTTCCATGGCGCAAGCCTAGCAGATTTCCTGTTGTGCGAAAGATCAAAACAGGAACAAAATGCGATGATGCGCGCGATGGCAATGAAGATTGTTCGTTGGCCGATAGTCGCATGAACCGGCTTTGCAATTTTTGTTTTCCCGCCGAAAAAGATGAGATATGGGGAGGGCATGACGATCAAGCCGCTTATTATTCTGCCCGATCCAGTGCTGCGCACGGTTTCCGCCCCCATCGAACGTGTCGACGACGAGGTATTGAAGCTCGCCGACGACATGCTGGAAACGATGTATGACGCGCCCGGCATCGGCCTTGCCGCCATCCAGATCGGCGTAGCGCGCCGCCTGCTGGTGATCGATGTCGCCAAGGAAGGCGATCCCGCACAGCCGATGGTGTTTATCAACCCGGAGATCGTTAAGTCCTCCGACGAGCGCTCGGTTTACGAAGAAGGCTGCCTGTCGATCCCGGAATATTATGCCGAGGTCGAACGCCCGGCGACGGTGACGGTGAAACACATCGGTCGTGACGGCAAGGAACATATGCTGGAGGCCGACGGCCTGCTGGCCACCTGCTTCCAGCACGAGCTCGACCACCTCAACGGCATCCTCTTCATCGACCATATTTCGCGCCTGAAACGCGAGATGGTGATCAAGCGGTTCACCAAGGCTGCCAAGGCGAAGGTGGTCTGACGGCTGCGTTGAAAAAACGTCGCGCCGCACCTATGATATTGCCGATATCACAGGAGGTGGCCATGGGTGATCTGCTGGTGCGCGATGTTTCCGAGGAATTGAAAGAAAGCCTTGTGGCCCGAGCCGACAGGGCAGGCCACAGCGTGTCCGATGAAGTGAAGGCCATCCTGCGGCAGGAAGTGGGAGAGGTTCCGCAGGCGCCTGACCTTGATGGGATGTCGGCGCTCGAAGCTTTGCGTTCCATCATGAAGGCGGATAACGCAGAAGAAGAAGCCATATATATCGAGATCATGGAGGAGATCGAGGCGGAGCGCAAACGCGACTTCGGTCGTCCGTTCGAGGATTTCGAGTGATCGTTCTCGATACGAACATCATTTCCGAACTCACCCATGCCAACCTTCACCGGTCGGTCGCGCGTTGGTACGGCGCCAATCTGCATTCGGATATCTATCTCTGTGATATCGTGGTGATGGAGCAGGCTTATGGTGCTGAAAGGTTCTTGCGACGCACCGGTTCCTCTCGGCATGAAACCAAGCTCTCCGAGACGCTGAAAAGGTTCGGCGGAAAAATTCTGCCACTCACACACGAGAGTGCAATACTGGCCGGCCAACTCCGCGCCCGCCGCGAAAACATTGGTCGTCCTCTCGGCGTGCAGGACGCCATGATTGCCGCCACCTGTCTTTCCCATGGCGCGACGCTTGCCACCCGCAATCGAAAAGATCTCGAGGGGCTTGATCTTCTTCTGGTAAACCCGTTTGAAGACCACTGAACAAAAACGGGCAGAACAGCATGTCGCTTCGCATCATCTTCATGGGGACTCCGGATTTTTCCGTGCCGACGCTTCGGGCGTTGAAGGACGCGGGCCATGAGATCGTCGCGGTCTACAGCCAGCCACCGCGGCCGGCAGGACGGCGTGGACTGGATTTGACCAAATCGCCGGTGCATCAGGCCGCCGAACTGCTCGGCATTCCGGTTCTGACGCCGCTGAATTTCAAGGCCGAGGAAGACCGCGAGACGTTTCGCGCGTTCGAGGCTGATGTCGCCGTTGTGGTGGCTTACGGCTTGCTGCTGCCGGTCGCCATTCTCGAAGGTACAAAGCTCGGCTGCTATAACGGCCACGCCTCACTTCTGCCGCGCTGGCGCGGTGCCGCCCCGATCCAGCGTGCCATCATGGCCGGCGACCAGAAAACCGGCATGATTGTCATGAAGATGGAAAAGGGCCTCGATACCGGCCCGATGGCGCTGACGAAAGAAGTCGAGATCGGCGCGGCGATGACGGCCGGTGAGCTGCACGACAAGCTGATGCTGGTCGGCGCCCGCGCCATGGTCGAGGCCATGGAAAAGCTGGAGGCAGACGACCTGCCGCTGACGACCCAGCCGGAAGAGGGCGTGCTTTATGCCGCCAAGATCGACAAGGGCGAGACGCGCATCGATTTTGCCAGACCGGCGCGTGATGTGCATAACCACATCCGCGGCCTGTCGCCGTTTCCGGGCGCGTGGTTCGAACTGGAGATCAACGGCAAGCCGGAACGCATCAAGGTTCTGGGGTCCGAATGTGGTGAAGCTCAGGGCAAGGCCGGGGAAGTTCTGGCCGATACTGCGTTGCTCGTGGGCTGCGGCGAGGGTGCCGTGCGGCTGACACGCCTGCAGAAGGCCGGCGGCAAGCCGCTCGATGCCGCCGATTTCCTGCGTGGCACGCCGATCGTCGCCGGCACCATTTTGCCCGTGCCCTCCGAGGTCGCCTGATGCCGCGCTTTCGCATGGTCGTCGAATATGACGGCACCGCCTATGTCGGTTGGCAGCGTCAGGATAACGGGCACTCCGTTCAGTCGGCCATCGAGAAAGCCATTCTCAAGCTGACCGGGGAGACGGTATCGATACGTGGCGCCGGCCGCACCGATTCCGGCGTGCATGCGCGTGGTCAGGTCATTCATGCGGATCTGTCGCGGCAATGGCTGCCCCACAAGCTGCGCAATGCCGTCAACGCCCATCTGATGATGGCGAATGAAGGCGTTTCGATCGTCGAGGTCATGGCGGTCGATGACACGTTCGATGCACGATTTTCGGCTCTGAAGCGGCATTATCTCTATCGCATTCTCAATCGCCCGGCGCCGCTGGCGCTGGAGAAGAACCGGGCATGGTGGGTGGCAAAAGAACTCGACCACGAGGCCATGCATGCCGCCGCGCAGACTCTGGTCGGCCATCATGACTTTACCACCTTCCGCTCCACGCATTGCCAGGCCAAAAGCCCGGTGCGCACGCTCGATCGGCTGGATGTGACGCGCGTCGGCGATCTGATCGAGATCCGCGCCAGCGCCCAGAGCTTTCTGCACAACCAGATCCGCTCCTTTGCCGGTACGCTGAAGATTGCGGGTGAAGGCAAGGTGACACCGGATGATGTGCGCAAGGCACTGGAAGCCCGTGACCGCAAGGAATGCGGACCGGTGGCGCCGCCGGAAGGGCTTTATTTCATGAAGGTGGACTATCCCGGCGATCTCTGACGCCGGGAGGAATGTCTATCAGGGCGAGACGCCCAGAAACGTCTGCAGCGCATCAGACAGCAGCAGCGACGGAATGATCAGCGTCATCGCCGTGGTGGCGACGATCAGCGGCTGAGGCCCCAAGATCATTCGCAGGATGCGCGACAGCGAAAACACCAGGCCCAGCAGCAGCGCCAGCCATAAAAGCGCAACAAAACCTTCGCTTCCCGGCAGCAGGAACGCGATGACGATCAGCAGCGCATAGCCGTAGGAAAACGGCACCGACAGCCAGTTCGAAATCACCACGATGGCCGGAAAACGCCCGCGCAAGCCAAGCACCATGCAGAGCACGGCGACCAGCACCAGCGGCACGATCCAGTTCATGCCGTCGATCAGCCCCAGTTTGGCGAAGAATGCCAGGCCCAGTCTTGTGCCCGGCGGACTGTCTTCCAGCACCGCAAGGCGCGCCCAGTTCCAGGAGATCAGCATCGGCGGCAGGCACCAGGCGATCGCCCAGAACGAGCGGTTCATGCCGCGGTCGGTCAAGTCAAGTCGGCGAAACCCTTGTGCGTCGCCCTTGATCAGCAGCCACAGGCCGGAGATGTAAAGTTGAATTTCAGCGAATGACGGCATCGGCAAACCACCGGGTGATGAAGTCGCCATATATGCGGGTCAGTGTTTCGAGATCGGCCACAGCCACACGCTCGTCCACCATATGCATGGTCTGGCCGACAAGGCCGAATTCCACCACCGGGCAATAATCCTTGATGAAACGGGCATCGGACGTGCCGCCGGTCGTAGACAGCTTCGGTTCTTTGCCGGTGATCTCCTTGACCGAGGCGGCGACCGATCCGATCAGCGCATCGTTGCGGGTGAGAAAGACATGGCTGGGGCGTTCAGCCCAGGTGATCTCGTAGCGGGTCGCATCACGGCCGGGGCGCAGCGGGTTTGTCGCCGCCGCAGCATCCAGACGGCGCAGGATTTCCACCTTCACCGTATCGGCCGTCCATGTGTCGTTGAAGCGGATGTTGAAGGCGAATGTCGCTTTGGCCGGCACCACGTTGGTTGCCGGATTGCCGACATCGATCGTCGTCACTTCGAGATTGGAAGCAGGGAATTCCGGTGTGCCGGCATCGAATGGCGGGTCCATCAGGGACGATGCCAATGCCAATGCGCCACGCACCGCATTATCTGCCAGATGCGGGTAGGCGGCATGGCCCTGCACCCCGTAGGCGACGACCTTGCCAGAAACGGAACCGCGACGGCCAATCTTGATCATGTCGCCGAGCACGTCCGGGTTGGTCGGCTCGCCGACAAGGCATGCATCCCAGCGCTCGCCTTTTTCGGCTGCCCATTTCAGCAGCTTGTCCGTGCCATTGACGGCCGGGCCTTCCTCGTCGCCGGTGATCAGGAAAGAGATCGAGCCTTCTGGCGCACCATGCTGTTCGATATGGCGGGCTACGGCGGCGATAAAGCAGGCAATCCCGCCCTTCATGTCCACCGCGCCGCGACCAAACAACTCGCCATCGGCGATCTCGGCGGCAAAGGGCGGATGGCTCCACGAAGCCTCGTCACCGGGCGGCACGACATCGGTGTGTCCGGCAAACATCAGGTGCGGGCCCTCAGTGCCGATACGGGCATAGAGGTTTTCGATGTCCGGCATGCCCTGTTCGCTTGCCACCATGCGCTCGACGGTAAAACCGAGCGGCTTGAGCATGGTTTCCAGTGCGGTCAATGCGCCGCCTTCCGCCGGGGTGACGGAAGGGCAACGGATAAGCGCCTGCAGGTTTGCGACCGGATCAACAACGGACATCGGATAGACCTTGGGATGATTGGGATCAGTCACGCAGCAGTTCGTTGATGCCGGTCTTGGAGCGCGTCTTTTCATCGACGGTCTTGACGATCACGGCGCAATAGAGGTGCGGCGCGGCAAGACCATTCGGCATGGTGGCATTGCCCGACGGCATCGAGCCGGCAACGACGACCGAATAAGGCGGTACTTCGCCGAAGGTGACTTCGCCGGTGGCGCGGTTGACGATTTTTGTCGACTTGCCGATGTAGACACCCATACCGAGAACCGAACCTTCGCGGATGATGCAGCCTTCGACGACTTCCGAGCGTGCGCCGATGAAGCAATTGTCCTCGATGATGGTCGGGCCGGCCTGCATAGGCTCCAGAACGCCGCCAATGCCGACGCCGCCGGACAGGTGCACATTCTTGCCGATCTGCGCGCAGGAGCCGACGGTGGCCCAGGTGTCGACCATCGTGCCTTCATCGACATATGCGCCGAGGTTCACGAAAGACGGCATCAGCACGACGTTCTTGGCGACATAGGCCGAGCGGCGCACGACGGCGTTCGGCACGGCGCGGAAACCGGCCGAGCGGAATTCGCTTTCGCCCCAGCCTTCGAACTTGGACGGGACCTTGTCCCACCAAGTCGAGTTGCCCGGACCGTTCTTGACAACTTCCATGTCGTTGAGACGGAAGGAGAGGAGAACGGCCTTCTTGAGCCACTGGTTGACGGTCCAGTTGCCGTCTTCGCCACGAACCGCGACGCGGGCCTGGCCGCTGTCGAGCAGGTTCAGCGAGGTCTCGACCGCATCGCGCACTTCACCTTTGGTCGAAACGTTGACGCTGTCGCGGTTGTCGAAGGCGGTCTCGATTGTCTTTTCGAGGGCGGCGAAGTCGAAGCTGCTCATGGGGAATCCTTAAACGTCACGCGATATCGTGAAGATGGAGATGGCCTTGCCGTCTGGCAAAAACATGGGCTTTGGTCTAAGCGACCACCGATCAGGCGTCAATGCGATTTGGTACTGAGGGAATGGAATGACAAAGACTGAAAACGAAGCCGCCCGGCGTGCGGACGGTTCATGGGATCCTCTGAAGGACAGCGGCACCGACAAGCGCAAGGCGCAGGCCGTTCCCAAAACTCCGCAGACGATGTCGCCCTCCTATCGCCTTGCCTATGCCGACGAGGACTTTTTGTGCAGCGAGGAACTGCGCCCGGTTCGCCTGCAACTGGAGCTTCTGAAGGTCGAACTGTCGCTCAAGGAAATGGGCATCAACTCGACCGTGGTACTATTCGGTGGCGCGCGTATTCCTGCTCCGGGTGTCGAACCATGGGCGGCGCGCAACGAGGTCCAGCGCAAGAACCTCACGGCTGCCTCCGTCTATTACGAGGAAGCCCGCAAGTTTGCCGGCCTCTGCGCCGAACAGTCGCGGCTTGACGATTTCAAGGAATATGTCGTGGTCACGGGCGGTGGTCCGGGCGTGATGGAGGCTGGCAACCGTGGTGCATCCGAAGTCGGCGCGCCGACCATCGGCCTCAATATCGTGTTGCCGCACGAACAGGCCCCGAACCGGTTTGTGACGCCCGAGCTCAGCTTCAACTTCCACTATTTCGCCATCCGCAAGATGCATTTCCTGACGCGGGCAAAGGCGGTCGTGGTGTTTCCCGGCGGTTTCGGCACGCTGGACGAGATGTTCGAGGCGCTGACGCTGATCCAGACCAAACGGATGGAGCCGATCCCCTTCATCCTGTTTTCCGAATCCTTCTGGCGCGGCATCATCGATTTCGATGCACTCGCCGATTTCGGCACGATCGCGCCGGAAGATCTTGCACTGATCAACTTTGTTGAGACGGCTGATGAGGCGTGGAAGGTCGTTTCGGACTTTTACGAGCTGTAAACCGGATCGATTGCGGCGCTCGAAAAATGCAACTAGGATAAACCGAGAGGTTTATCCCATGAGCCAGGACGTCATCGATCTGAATTTCATCGCCAAACTTCTGCAGCGCACGAATGAAGAGGTTCGTGCGTTACGCAAGGATGTTGCGGACATCCGCACGCTGACACTTCAGACCTATGATTTTTCCCGCCGGCTGGAGCGGAGAGAAGTTGAGCTCAAGGACGATCTGGAGGTCATGGTCAAGATGGAACTGACTGGTGCATTGGCGCATCTTCAATCGAAGCTCGAAGGCACGCTCGGTCGCATCGAGGACAAGCTGGATGGGGTGGTCGACAGGGTCGCCGATCTGGAAAGCCGGCCAAGCTGATCAGGGCGCAATCTCGAAAATATAGAACCCGCCCCTCGGGGGAAAGGGGCGGGTTCTGCAACGCTCTGCCGGAAATTAGAGGGGGCGGTTCGGCAGGTCGTCGATGCTGATGGCACCATCCTTGTTGGTGTCCATGAAGGCGAAGAATTTTTCCGTTGCAGCCGTTGCTTCTGCCTTGCTCACCTGACCGTTTTCGTCGGTGTCGGCGAAGCGGATGAAGCCCATTCCACCGCCGCCCTTGCCGTGGCGGCCGGGGCCGTTTGCGTGGTGGCGCTTGCCGTCCTTGCCTTCGGCGCGTTCTTCCGGCTTCTTGTCGCCGTCCTTCTTGGCTTCCTCACGCTCAGGGCGCGGGTTTTCCTTGCGGAAGGCTTCCATGGCGGCCTTGCGATAGGCGCGGAATTCGCCCGGCGTCAGTGAGCCGTCCTTGTCTGCGTCGATTTCGGCAAACTTCTTTTCCTCGAAGGCGGTCAGTTCGGCCTTCGTCACCTTGCCGTCCTTGTCGGTATCGGCGTTCTTCAGGAGGTAGATGAAAGCGCGGTCCTTCATCATCGGGCCGCCCATCTCGTGGCGCGGACCATGGCCCTTCGGGCCGCGATCGCCGGGAGCCGCAAAGCTTGCGGGGGCGGTGGCGCCGAACACGAAGGCGGCTCCAAGGGCAGCAAGTGCGATCTTCTTGGCGTTCATGATGTTTCCTTCCCTATTGCTTCTTACAGCCTCAAGGTAAGGGGCGGTGCCGCGCGGCACCACTTAAACATCTGTAAGGTGGATGAACTTTCGGTAAGGTAGGCGCAAACCCACCGGCCCTGTTACGCCCGAAGTGCCTGCAGGAAGCCGGTAAGGTCCTGCGTCAGGTAATCGATATGCACATCCTCGTCGCTGATCTTTTCCCAGCGTTCGATAACGATGTCTGCCGTCACTTCCGGTGCCAGAAGAACGGTGCGCATGCCCATCGCCTTCGGGGCGATCAGGTTGCGGGGCAGGTCCTCGAACATGGCCGCGTTCTTCGTGTCGACACGGTGCAGGATAGCGAACTTGTCATAGGTAGCGCTGGCCGGTTTGGGCAGGTAGTCGGCCGCGACGATGTCAAAAATGTCGTCGAACTGGTCGAGAATGCCCATAGCGCCGGCGGCCGCCTCCGCATGCGGCACGGTGCCGTTGGTCAGGATGAATTTTCGGCCAGGCAGCGCCTTGATTGCCTCGCCGAGATCCGGCTGCGGCTGCAGCAGCGAATAATCGATCGCATGCGCGCGTTCCAGAAAGGCGGCGGGATCGATTGCGTGATTGAGCATCAGGCCTTTCAGCGTCGTGCCATGCTCGTGGTAATATTTCTTCTGAAGCAGTTTTGCTTCCGCCGGCTCCATCTGCAGCAGTTCCGCCACGAAGGCGGTCATGTTGGTATCGATCTGCGCGAACAGATTGATGTGATGCGGATAGAGCGTATTGTCGAGATCGAACACCCATTCGGTGACATGGGCGAAATCGGC
The DNA here is from genome assembly GCF_004343585.1 of Neorhizobium sp. JUb45. Lineage (GTDB taxonomy): Bacteria > Pseudomonadota > Alphaproteobacteria > Rhizobiales > Rhizobiaceae > Neorhizobium. The sequence continues at coordinate 342,070 of NZ_SLYW01000004.1, forward strand.
GGGGTCGGGCAAAGTCTTCAGGTGAGGCATGCCGGGGTTATGCACTGCCGCTGAAATAAAGGCCAGTGCGAAAAGGCGGGAGGGAGAGAGGAATGGAAGGGATCGGCCTGTCTGCGAAATGGTTCGAAACACCGATCGGCCCGATTCTCGCCGTCACCAGCGAGACGCATCTTGTTGCCGTCGAGTTTCATGACGAGAAGACAAGGGACAACGCGGTGTCGCAGCTTGAGCGCAAGCTGAAGACCAATGTCATTCCGGGCGGCAGCGATGCGCTCGAACAGTTTTCCGATGAGTTCGCAGCTTATCTGGCGGGCAAACAATTCGAGTTTCGCGTCCCGCTTCATTACGAGGGCACGGAGTTCGAACGTCGTGTCTGGCGGGCTCTGCTGGATGTACCGCTCGGGGAAACCTGTTCCTACGGCGATCTGGCGCGTGCGATCGGCGAACCGACGGCGTTTCGGGCGGTGGCTCAGGCCAACAATGCCAACCGCATCCCGATCGTCATTCCCTGCCACCGCTGCATCGGTTCGGATGGTTCGCTGACCGGGTTCGGCGGTGGTCTGTGGCGCAAGAAATGGCTCCTGCGCCACGAAGGCGATATGCGGCCGGTGGGCTTGTTCGCCCTCTCCTGACCGTGTCCGGGCTGATCAGGGAACGATCAGCGTGCCCGCACCGTGTTCGGTGAAGATCTCGAGCAGCACGGAATGGGCGGTCTTGCCGTTGAGGATGACGACACCCTGAACGCCTGACCGGATCGCATCGATGCAGGTCTCGACCTTGGGGATCATGCCGCCGGAAATCGTGCCGTCCTTGATCAAGGCCTGCGCCTGCGCAACGGTCAGTTCCTTGATCAGGTTCTTGTCGCGGTCCAGCACGCCCGGCACGTCGGTGAGGAAGAGCAGGCGGGTGGCATGCAGCGCACCGGCAATGGCGCCGGCAAACGTATCGGCGTTGATATTGTAGGTGGCGCCGTCACGGCCCGGAGCAACCGGCGCGATGACCGGGATCATTTCCGATTTTGCCAGAAGATCGAGCAGGGTGCGGTCGACTTCCACCACTTCGCCGACAAAACCGAGATCAAGCACGCGCTCGATATTGCTGTCGGGATCGATCACGGTCTTTTTGGCCTTTTCGGCAAACACCATGTTGCCGTCCTTGCCGCACAGGCCGATCGCCCATTCGCCGGTCTGGTTGATCAGCGCGACGATTTCCTTGTTGATCGAACCGGCGAGAACCATTTCGACGATCTCGACCGTCTTCTGGTCCGTGACACGAAGTCCGCCTTCGAACTTCGATTCGATGCCCATCTTGGTCAGCATGGCGCCGATCTGCGGGCCACCGCCATGAACGACGATCGGGTTGACGCCCGACTGTTTCAGTAAGGCGATGTCGGCCGCAAAGGCCTTGCCCAGCGCGGTGTCGCCCATGGCATGACCGCCGTATTTCACGACGATCGTCTTGTTTTCATATCGCTGCATGTAGGGCAAAGCCTGTGCAAGCAACTGGGCCTGGAGTTCGCTTTCGGAAGCCGTCATGGAAATATCCCTACATCTCGAGTGCGGGCCTTTTAACGCATGTTTTTGACGGTGAAAACAATTCCTGCGCAGATTTAGCAATCTGCCATATTGACATCGCGGCTCATTGGCCAACCTTTGCGGGATAGGGACATAAAGGGGATGCAAGCATGGCGGGTGAAGACCTCGCGGGGATGATTTCGCGCGTAAGCCTTGGCGACAGGGCCGCGTTTTCGGCGCTTTATAGTGCAACCTCGCCGAAACTTTTCTCCGTCTGCCTTCGTATTCTCAAGGACAGGACCGATGCCGAAGATGCCCTCCAGGAAATCTTCGTCAAGATCTGGCACCGTGCAGACCGTTTTGCTGCAAGTGGCATAAACCCGCTTGGCTGGCTGATGGCGATTGCCCGTAACCACTCGATCGACCTGTTGCGGGCGCGCCGACCGGTGGCCAGCAATATCGATGAAGAGGGATGGGACATCGCCGATAGCGGTGCCGATCCTGAACAGGCTGCCGTGCTGAAAGGCGAGGGCAAGCGCATTGACACGTGCATGGAAGAGTTGGAATCTGACCGCGCAGGCGCCGTTCGAAGCGCCTATGTGGAGGGTTTGAGTTATCAGGAACTGGCAGACCGCCACGCCGTGCCGCTCAACACGATGCGCACCTGGCTGCGGCGGAGCCTATTGAAGCTGAGAGAGTGCTTGGACAGATGACCACACCGGACCAGAGCGAAGGTGATAGAGCCCGCGACCAGGTGATTGCCGGGGAATATGTGCTCGGCGTGCTGTCGCTCGAAGAGCGCCGCAATGTCGAGGCCCGCATGGCGCGTGACATGGCCTTTGCCGCCATGGTCGGGCGCTGGTCGGAAAACCTGTCGAGCTTCAACGACGAATATGAGCTGACCACGCCGCGCGCCGGTGTCTATCCTCGGATCGAGGCACGGCTTTTCCCGGCGTCTGCAAAGTCAGGTTTTGCCGGTGTCTGGAGTTCGGTGACCTTGTGGCGTTCGCTGACGGCGCTTTCGATCATACTGCTCGCCGGCACGGTCATCTGGCAAAACCAGCCGTTCGGAAAGCCCGCACCCGGCCAGCCGCTGGTGGCGCAGATGTCGGGCGAGGGTAATGCCATCAGCCTCGTCGCCAGCTATCGGGCCGATAGCGGTCGCCTGTCGGTAACACCGGTCGCGGCCGGACCAAGCGACCAGAAATCGCTCGAACTGTGGATGATCTCCGGCAACGATCCGGCTGTGTCGCTCGGCGTTTTGCCGCAAAGCGGCGAGGGCGAGATCGAGATACCGGATGCCATGCGCAGCCGCATCGCTGCCGGCGTCACGCTTGCCGTCAGTCTCGAACCATATGGTGGTTCGCCGACCGGCACGGCAACCGGCCCGGTCATTGCGGCGGGCCAGACCCGCGCGCCATAAGGCCAACTTCTCGCATGAATGAACTTCGAAAAATCCGGCGCGCAATCGCCGGATTTTTTCTTTTATCTATCGCTCGGGTTGAAACTCTTTTCCGTCCACATCCGTCTCTTCTTATGTTCCGAGGATGAGGAACCAGCGCTCCGGCAGCCCGCCGAGACCGCCGGAACAATTGTGGAAGAGGACTCCTGAAATGTTGAAATCCGTTATTCGCGCGCTGGCGATCGTCGGCGTGGTGGCTGCTGCTGGCGTGGCGCAGGCCAAGAACCCGATGGTCGGCGGTGCCGCCATGTACGACAACAAGAACATCGTTGAAAACGCCGTGAACTCGAAGGATCACACCACATTGGTGGCAGCCGTGAAGGCGGCCGGTCTTGTCGATACCCTTTCAGGCAAGGGACCGTTCACGGTATTTGCGCCCACCAACGAAGCCTTCGCCAAGCTGCCGAAGGGCACGGTCGATACGCTGCTGAAGCCGGAAAACAAGGCACAGCTGACCAAGGTTCTGACCTGCCATGTGGTTGCCGCCAATGCCATGTCCACGGCCATCGAAAAGATGATCAAGGACGACAAGGGCACTCATGACGTCAAGACGGTCGGCGGCTGCGTGCTGAAGGCCAAGGAAACGATGGGCAAGATCACCCTGACCGATGAAAACGGCAATGTCGCAAATGTGACGATCGCCGACGTCAAGCAGTCGAACGGCGTCATTCACGTCATCGATGCGGTGCTTCTGCCGAAAATGTAAGTTCGGATGCGCATGGTCCGGCCGAAGATGAGTTCGATGTGAGCTCAGATGGCCGGGCCATCACTCTATGACGGCCGCTTCCGCCCCGAAGCCGGCCGTTCAGCCGGCCTGGCGGTGTCCCCCTGCCGTCCCCACAGCAATCCGTCAGGCCGGCTTCCCGACGGCAACACCGATGGCACGACGAAGATCGTCGATGCCCCCCGCCTTTTCCGATGAGGTCGCCAGCACTTCCGGGAAGGCCGCCGGCCGCTTGCGAATTTTTTCCGTCGTTTCCGCGAGCAGTTTAGCGACGCCGGGCGCCTTGATCTTGTCGGTCTTGGTCAGCACGACCTGATAGGACACAGCCGCCTTGTCGAGCAGGTCCAGCACTTCATCGTCGTTCTTCTTGATGCCGTGACGGCTGTCGATCAGCACGTAGACGCGCTTCAGCGTGGACCGGCCACGCAGATAATCGAAGACCAGCTTGGTCCAGTTGTCGACCAGTTCCTTCGGCGCCTGCGCATAACCGTAACCGGGCATGTCGACGATCGCCATCGGCGGCAGGTCGCCCGCCTGGCCGGAAAAACCATCGGGAACGAAATAGTTGAGTTCCTGCGTGCGGCCTGGCGTGTTCGATGTGCGCGCCAGTCCCTTCTTGGCCACCAGCGCATTGATCAGCGACGACTTGCCGACATTGGAGCGGCCGGCAAAGGCCACTTCCAGCGGGCCTTCCGGCGGCAGGAAATCCATCGAAGGCACGCCACGGATGAAGATCCAGGGGCGGCCGAACAGTGGCTTGGCGTCCATGTTTCCGTCAGTGGGCATTGGTGTTGGTGTCCTGTCTTTGATCCGAAGGCTCGGGCTTCGTGGTTTTGGGCCGCAATGTCAAGCTTTGCGGGTTAAGGGCAGCCGGCAACGCCCAAAGAAAAACCCCGCCGAAGCAGGGTTTCTCATGCTTATTTCTTGTCTTCGGCGGGCTTTTCCGCCGGTGGCTTTTTCTTGAACATGCTCGCCAGATTTCCGAACAGTTCGATCTTGGCGCCGTGGCGCTTCATGATGATCGCCTGCTGGGTGACCGAGAGCGTGTTGTTCCAGGCCCAGTAGATGACCAGACCGGCCGGGAAGCTTGCCAGCATGAAGGTGAAGACCAGCGGCATCCAGGTGAAGATCATCGCCTGGGTCGGATCCGGAGGCGTCGGGTTCATGCGCATCTGCACGAACATGGTGACACCCATGACCAGCGGCCATACACCGATCATCAGCGCATGCGGCACGTCGTAGGGCAAGAGGCCGAAGAGGTTGAACAGCGAGGTTGGGTCCGGCGCCGAAAGGTCCTGGATCCAGCCGAAGAACGGCGCATGGCGCATTTCGATGGTCACGTAGATGACCTTGTAGAGCGCGAAGAACACCGGGATCTGCAGAAGAACCGGCCAGCAACCCGCGATCGGGTTGATCTTTTCTTCCTTGTACAGCTCCATCATGCCCTTTTGCAGGGCCATGCGGTCGTCGCCATGCTTGGCCTTCAGCTCTTCCATCTTCGGCTGAACGCGCTTCATGTTGGCCATCGAAGCATACTGCTTGCTGGCCAGCGGGAAGAAGATCGCCTTGACGACGATAGTGGTGAGCAGGATGGCGACACCAAAGTTGCCGACGTGACGGAAGAAGAAGTCCATCAGCTGGAACATCGGCTTGGTGAAGAACCAGAACCAGCCCCAGTCGATCATGCGGTCGAACAGCGGGATCGAGAACTGGGTTTCATACTGCGAGATCAGCGGCACTTCCTTGGCGCCGGCGAAAAGCAGGTTCTTCAACTCGGTCGAGCCATTCGGCTGGATGGTGACATTGTCGGTCTTGAAGTCGGCCTGGTAACGCGGCTGACCATCGGTGAAGTGCGAATAACGCGACTCGTAGGCAACGGCCTGCGGCGGTACGAGAGCTGCTGCCCAGTACTTGTCGGTGATGCCGAGCCAGCCACCGGTCGCCTTCGGATGCGTGACGTTCTCTTTTTCGATGTTCGAATAGGTGTTTTCCGAAAGGCTGCCATCGGTGCCCGCGACGCCGAGGAAACCTTCATGGATAACCCAGACCGAAGGTGTTGCCGGCTTGTTGTAGCGGGTGACGCGGCCATAGGAGCCGATGTTGATGGCGGCAGCGGTCGGGTTGTCGATCTTGTCGTCAATCGTCAGCATGTAATGCTCGTCGACGGAGATCTTGCGGGTGAAAACCACGCCCTTGTCGTTGGTCCAGGTCAGGGTGACCGGGGTCTGCACAGTGACCTTTTCGCCGCTGGCGACGGTCCACTGGGTGCCGGGGCCCGGAACGCTGCCGGAATCGGCGCTACCGACAAAGCCGACTTCGCTGAAATAACCGTCCTTGGTGTCGGCCGGGGAGAACAGCGTGATGAGCGGGCTCGAGTCATCCACGGTCTCGTGGTACTCGCGCAGCTTCAAATCGTCGAAGCGCGCGCCGGTCAGGTTGATCGAGCCGGACAGTGCCGGTGTATCGATGACAACGCGCGGCGACTTGGCAAGCGATTCTTCACGTGTGGCCGTGGCCTGAGCCTGTGTTGCGCCCGGAAGGCCGGTGGTCGGCGAGGTCGCGCCCGGGCTTTCCGGGTTGATGGTCTGCTGCTGCGCCTGCTGGGCCTTGAGGGCCTCGTCGGCGCGCTGCTGGGCTTCCATGCGCGGGCCCATATAGAGGAACTGCCAGGCAAGGACGATCAGGACCGATAGTCCGATCGCGATGAAGTAATTACGGTTTTTTTCCATCATGCTTTCCTGGGGCGGAGTTCCTCGGATTGCCTTGTCTCGGGCGGCTCTCGATGCGCTGGGAAAGCGCGGCCTCCAAGTCGGCAAAATTCGCCGTCAGCACTTCGCGTCGGGCGACAATGACATAATCGTGTCCGTCTTTCATTGCAATTGCGGCACTGTGCCCGACGGCTGCCTTGAGCCGTCTGCGCATGCGGTTTCTCTCAACCGCGTTGCCATGCTTCTTGGTGACGGTGAACCCGACGCGGGCACCGGTATCCGGTTCCTGGCGGTCGAGAACTTCCAGAAGGAAGAATTTGCCCTTGCGGCGTTCTCCTTCCCGGACACGCAGAAACTGCGGACGGCTTTTCAGCCGCCCGACAGCGTTTTTCGGAGGTTTGTCGTCTTTGGTCGCCCGGTTTGTCATCGGGCAGCCGGCCTTAGGCCGAAAGACGCTTGCGGCCGCGTGCGCGGCGAGCAGCCAGAACCTTCTGGCCACCATTGGTTGCCATGCGCGAGCGGAAACCGTGACGACGCTTGCGAACAAGCTTGGACGGCTGGTAGGTACGCTTCATTTTTTTAATACCGCGGTGTGCGGCCCTTCTTGGGTTTGCTTCAAAGAGCAAGAGCGTTGCGAAAGAAACGTTCCGGCACAGGCCTGCGATGACGCGGGACCGGGTGGCCGGACGTTGGCGGGCTTATAAGGGCAGTAGCGCGCGAAAGTCAATCACCGAAGGCTTTAAAGCGCCATTGGGCGCCGCCGGATCGTTTGCTGCGATGCGGCGATTTTCAGCATTTGCGTTGTGCGCTGCAATAAATACTTCCGCTGGTTGAGTTTATGATCAAAGTATATCCTGGGATGTATTTGATTTAAAAGAATATATCTGTCCGAATTATTTATTGTCGAAAGTTTTTATTAAAATGCAAATGATAGTTCTGCCGGATCAGGTCCGGTTTTCCCAGTTTTGTTCTGCGTAGCGCCGTGTCCGTCGTACCTTGTGGGGGAGGTTTCATGAAAATCCGTGGCAGAATTAATTTACTCGTAGGCCTGATGAGCCTGGTCGCCTTTGCGATCGGCGGCCTGTCGTTGTTCACCATCCTTGAGTATCAGGAACGCGTCGATATCTCCGAGGCGGCTTCGGATCGTGTTTATAACGGCGAGCACCTGAACCGTATTGTTACGGCTGTCGTCATGGAGGCACGCGGTATCTACGCTGCAGACACCACCGCCAGCGCCGAGCCTTTTGCGAAAGGCGTTCTGGCCAACCTCGATGAAATGTCCAAGGTGATCGCAGACTGGCAGTTGCTTGTTCCTGCCGCACAGCGGGCTGATTTCGATGTGATCTCCGCCCAGTCTCGTGCCTTTATTCAGTTCCGTTCCGAAACCGTCCGGCTGGTGCGTGAACAGGGACCTGAAGCCGCTGCAATACAGGGAAATAACGAAGCCAATCGTGCAAATCGCAAGGCGTTTCAGGCCAGCATCGACAAGGTCGTCGCCGCGGATCAGGCGGAACTGGTGTCGATTGGCGAAGGGCTGCATGTCTTCAGCAAGACCGTTCTCCTGCTGGTATCTGCCGTCACCGTTTTCGGCGTCCTGATCGGTGCAGCATTCGGCCTGATCACCGGCCGTCGCCATCTCAGCAATCCGATCGTCGAGCTGACCGGCGCGATGACGCGTATCGCCGGTGGCGATTTCGGCACGCAGGTACCGTCGACCGGCCGCAAGGACGAGATCGGCGACATGGCAGCCGCTGTCGAAGTGTTCAAGCGCAATGGTCTCGAAGTGTCGCGCATGAATGCCAGCGAAGCCGATCTGCGCGGCAAGAACGAAGAATTCCGTCGCCGCATGGCCGAAGTGGTGACCGCCGCTGTCGGTGGTGATTTCACCCGCCGCATCAACCATTCCTTCGGCGAACCGGGCCTTGATACTTTTGGCCGCGATGTCGATCAGCTTGTCGGCAGTGTCGATACGGGCGTGTCCGAAGTCCGCCGTGTCGTCGCCAGCTTGGCGGAAGGTGATCTGACGCAATCCATGCGCGGCGAGTTCCGTGGTGCCTTTGCGGAACTGCAGCAGAATGTCGAAGGCGCCATGGGCAACCTGCGCACCACGATGAAGGACGTGCGCGGCGCAACCACCTCGATCAACGACAATTCCAACGAATTGCGTTCGGCAACCGACGACCTTTCCAAGCGCACCGAACAGCAGGCTGCGGCGCTTGAGGAAACCTCGGCGGCACTCGACCAGATCATGGCCGTGGTGCGTAATTCCGCCGATCGTGCCCAGGAAGCCAGCACGATGGTGACGGAAGCCAAGCACAGCGCTGCCCAGTCGGGCACGGTGGTGCGCAGTGCCGTCGATGCCATGGGCCGGATCGAACAGGCCTCGCGTGAAATCAGCCAGATCATCAATGTCATCGACGAGATCGCTTTCCAGACCAACCTTCTGGCACTGAATGCCGGAGTCGAGGCGGCACGCGCCGGTGAGGCGGGCAAGGGCTTTGCAGTCGTGGCGCAGGAAGTGCGCGAGCTTGCCCAGCGCTCCGCCAATGCCGCCAAAGACATCAAGGGGCTGATCACCAAGTCCGGTCAGGAAGTGTCGAGCGGTGTCACGCTGGTGCAGAAGACCGGTGAAGCGCTGACCGAGATCGAAAGTCGCGTTCACAGCATCAACGACCATATCCATTCGATTGCAACGGCTGCCCGCGAACAGGCCACCGGCCTTGCCGAGGTCAATACCGCCGTCAACCAGATGGATCAGGTGACGCAGAAGAACGCCGCCATGGTGGAGGAAACCTCGGCCGCCACGCACAAGCTGTCGTCGGAAGCCAACCATCTGTTCGGTCTGGTGTCCCGGTTTGACATCGGCGCGGGCGCCGGTTCAGGCAATGTCGCGGCACCACGTATTGCCGCCGCCGGCAATGTTCGCGCCGTTGCTGCGGATACCCGGCCGTCTGCGCATGTTTCTCCGGCCCGCCGCATGGTTGGCACGCTCGCCCGTGCCTTTGGTGGCGCAGGTGCCGCAGCAGCAGTCTCCGCCCCATCCGGCGATAGCTGGGAAGAGTTCTGATCGCCTGACAACGTCGACTTACCGATGCAACAAAACAACGGCGGCCGCCAAAACGGCCGCCGTCTTCGTTCTGCGCAGTCTCTCTTGGCAAAGGATTGGAAAAATCCCCATCTCCCGCTAATATGAAGTCTCGTCGGCGCAATGATTTTCGCCGGTATGCATGCCATGGAGAAACGCATGACAGACGATGCGGCGCTTATGCCTCGGGAAGCCGAGACGCGCCCAGCGGCCGATTTTCCGCTGGAGCCGATGCCGCGCGTTTTTGGTGGCCTGTCGGGGCGCCTTCTCTGGCTCACCGTGATTTTTGTCATGCTGGCCGAAATCCTGATCTTTGTGCCGACCGTTGCCAACATGCGCGATGGCTGGTTGCGGGATCGTCTGGATACGGCCGCTGCCGCCGGCATCGTCATCGATGGTCTCCAACCGGCAGAACTGCCGCGTGCCGTTCAGGATGATACGCTGCTTGCCACCGGCACCAAGGTCATCGCGCTGCGCAAGGATGGCACCTCGCGGCTTCTGGCCGCCATGGATATGCCGCCGCAGGTCGATGAACAGATCGATCTTGCCGCGCAGACGCCGCTGACGTCGATGCGTGATTCTCTCGAAACGCTGGTATTCGGCGGCAATCGCATCATGCGCGTTTACGGGCCGATCGGCGAAAGCGACATGATCATCGAGCTGGTGATGAGCGACAAAGCCCTGCACAAGGCCATGCTCAGCTTCTCCCGAGACATGTTCATCCTGTCCTTGATGATCTCGCTGATCACCGCCTTCATGATCTATGTCGCCATCAACCGCATGATGATCAAACCGATCCGCCGCTTGACGCGCGGCATGCAGATCTTTTCCGAGCACCCTGAAGATCCCGGCCGGCTGTTCAGTCCGGCCAAGGAAAAGGGTGAGCTGGCCGTCGCCGGCCGCCACCTGACGGCCATGCAGGTGGAGCTGCAGCGAACGCTGAAACAGCAGAAGAACCTTGCAGACCTCGGCCTCGCCGTCTCCAAGATCAACCACGACATGCGCAACATCCTCGCCTCCGCACAGCTGATGTCGGACAGGCTGGTGGATGTCGATGATCCGATGGTGCGCAGCTTTGCGCCAAAACTGTTGCGCACGATCGACCGCGCCGTCGAATATTCCACCGAGGTGCTGGCTTACGGGCAGGCCCGCGAGGCGGCACCAAAACGTCGGCGCATCCGTCTTGGTAGTCTCTGCCAGGAGGTGCGGGACATGCTGGCGCTCGATCCCGATGGCGAGATCGAATATCTGGACCAGATTCCCACAGACCTGGAAGTCGACGCCGATAGCGAGCAGCTGTTTCGCGTCATCCACAATCTGTGCCGCAACGCCGTGCAGGCGCTCGCACAGGCAGATGTCGTTGATCCGCTCGTCGGCCGTCGTGTCAGCGTCACGGCGCAGCGACTGGGCAGCGTCGTCGGCATCACCATCGATGACACCGGGCCGGGCATGCCGCGCAAGGCGCGCGAAAACCTTTTTTCCGCATTTCGTGGTTCGGCCCGCTCCGGTGGCACGGGCTTGGGTCTCGTCATTGCCCGCGAACTGGTTCTCGCCCATGGCGGCACGATCGGTCTGGTGGAAAAACCGGGACCGGGAACACAGTTCCGCATCGAGATTCCGGATCGTCCTGTTTCCTTCGAAGACTATCGGGCTCGGGCCTGATACGTTTTTCGCAATGAATTCAATGGTGCGTACGACTTATGTCGGTAAAATGACAAATCGGGCGGGAAAATCGCTTGCATTCGTTTCCGGGACGTTTTAGAGGATCGCCACGCCAGCGGAACACGCCGCTGACGAGGCGGGACACACCGCCGACAGACGCACCCGTAGCTCAGCTGGATAGAGCACCAGACTACGAATCTGGGGGTCAGGAGTTCGAATCTCTTCGGGTGCGCCATTTCTCTTTCCTTTGAAACAGCACAATAACACTGACAAAGCCGACCGCATTTATGCGTGGCATTGCAGGCTTGTTTCTCAAGTCTGCCGCCATATCTTGCCGGCGGCATAACCGAGCGCCAATGTCATCACTGCGACTGCTATGCCCGCGCTGATCACGCCCGCTGGCGTGATTCGGGCGCTGGCCTGCATGGTGATGTGTTTTCCGACCCGCATCTCGAAATCGGACCTGATCTCCTCGGGGTGAGGAAGAGGGGCGGGCAGAAGTGTTTCCTGAACCAATGACATTACGACGCTCCCGTTCGAATGTGGCGCGTTTCCGCGATAGCTGGCTGGATGGCCAAGCCTACATCATCGCAAGCGCTTTGGGGATGGCGGACGAGACTTGATCGAAGTCAAGGAATTGTCCGCAAGGCCGGCCTAATTTTCGGGCAAACAGGAGCCCTTCATGCACCCGGATCTCGTCGCCCGTTACGCTGCACCCGTCCCCCGCTACACCAGCTATCCGACCGCCCCGCATTTCCACGCCGGCGTCGGCCCGGACGATTATGTGGCATGGCTTGGTGAGCATGATGGTCCGCTCTCGCTTTACCTGCACGTGCCCTTCTGTGACCGCCTCTGTTGGTACTGTGGCTGCCACACCAAGCAGGTTAAGCGCTATGATCCGCTGGCAACCTATCTCGATGCCCTGCTGCTGGAAGTCGGCCTCGTCGCGGCTGCCTTGAGGAACCGCCGAAAGGTGATCGCCATCCATTTCGGTGGCGGCTCCCCCACCATGATCGCGCCGAAGGATCTGCTGCGGCTGCGGCAGGCGCTCGACAACCATTTCGATATCGCAGAAAACTGCGAGATCAGCGTCGAGATCGACCCCGGTTTCGTCGATGAGGAAAAGCTCACCGCCTGGCGCGATTTCGGCGTCACCCGTGCCAGCATCGGCGTGCAGGATTTCGATGAGGCCGTGCAGAAGGCCATCAACCGTCCGCAGAGTTTTGAGCAGACCGCCTTCGTGGTGCAAACGCTGCGCAAGCTCGGTATCAATGGCGTCAATCTCGATATCGTCTACGGCCTGCCGCATCAGACCATGGAAAGCGTGGCACGCACGATCGAGCTTTCGCTTGCCATGCAGCCGGATCGGTTTGCCATTTTTGGCTATGCGCATGTGCCGTGGATGAAAAAACACCAGACGCTGATCGATGAGCAGGCTCTGCCCGGCATTCAGGATCGGTTCGCCATGGCAGGCCTTGTGGCCGAACGGCTCGAGGCGGCGGGTTACCTCGCCATCGGTATCGACCACTTTGCCAGGCCCGGAGACAGCCTTGCCACAGCCCTTGAGGCAGGCGAGGTGCATCGCAATTTCCAGGGTTATACCACCGATGCCGCCCCCGGCCTTGTCGGCCTCGGCGCATCCTCCATCGGCAAGGTCGGCCGGGGTTATGTGCAGAACATCGTGGCGACCGGTGAATATATGCGCACCGTCAGGCAAGGCCGTCTGCCTGTTCTGCGCGGCAAGGAGCTGACGGATATCGATCGTGTCGTCGGCGCCGCCATCGAGGACCTGATGTGCAATTACGCGTTTTCCGTCAGCGATCTGGAACGGCGCTTCGGTTCGGCCGCGGCGGTGCTGCGGCCGGAAGCGGCGCAGATCCACCAGCAGGATGGTGACGGCATGACGGCATTCGATGGCGACGTGTTTTCCGTCACCCCGCAGGGCCGCACGTTTGTGCGCACCATTGCCTCACGCTTCGACCGCTACTTTGGTCAGGGCGCGGCCCGCCACTCGGTTGCAGTCTGAACGTCAGGCGGTCTCGGCCTTGCGGCCCCAGGCGATGAAGGAGGGGTTGGCAAAGTCGCTGTCATGGCTCTGGTTGCGTTTGCCGTAGAGGAGCGGTTTGCCATCCAGTCCAAGCGTCCTGCCGCCGGCGGCGCGTAAAATCGCGTCGCCGGCGGCGGTGTCCCATTCCATCGTGCGGGTGAAGCGCGGATAGACGTCGGCGCCGCCCTCGGCGAGCATGCAGAATTTCAGCGATGAGCCGATACTGCGACAGTCTTTCACCGCATGTTCGGCCACGAATGCATGCGTCTTTGCATCGCAATGCGAACGGCTGATCAGTCCCACCGGTGGTGTCACCACGGTGCGGCTGGCAATCGGCACGCGGATCGTCACCTTGCCCTCGTCGGATACCGCCATTTTCCACGCCGTGTCACCCTCTCCGGCATAGGCAACGCCGAGCGCCGGTGCATAAACGATGCCGGCCACCGGCACGCCATGGTCGATCAGGGCGATGTTGACGGTGAAATCACTGTTGCGGGCAATGAATTCCTTGGTGCCATCCAGCGGATCGACCAGAAAGAAACGGCTGTCTATATCCGGCACATGGCCGGCGGCGACAGCTTCCTCGGCAATCACCGGAATATCGGGAAATGCTTCGGTCAGCGCCGAGACGATGATCTCCTCGGCGATCTCGTCAGCCTGCGTTACCGGGCTCGCATCCGCCTTCAGCGACACGTCCATGCCGTTGCGGTAGACATCGAGAATAGCGGCACCCGCAGTCAGGGCGGCTTTTCCGAATATGGCGAGCATCCGACGCTTTTTCCTCGATTTGGTTGGGCGGCCCGGTCTAGAACTATCCGCACTACTGCACCCGATTTGCGATGCAGACAACGGCAAAATACACCTGCTCATATAAGGAAGACGTAAATGAGGTGGAAGCGCACGATCCAGTTGCTGGACGTCCACTGTGAAGGCGAGATCGGCCGCGTGGCGATCGGCGGCGTGCCAAAGATCCCGGGCGACACCACGGCCGCCAAGCTGGCATGGCTCAACAGCGATCCAAAAGGCCAGGAATTGCGCCGGTTTCTCTGCCTCGAGCCGCGCGGCATGCCACTCGGGTCCGTCAATCTTCTTCTGCCGCCGACCGATCCTGCCGCCGATGCCGCCTTCGTCATTCTGCAGCCGGATCAGGCGCATGCCAGCTCGGGTTCGAACTCGATCTGCGTGACGACGGCTCTTCTCGAATCCGGCATCGTCGAAATGCAGGAACCGGAAACCATCGTGACGCTGGAAACCGCAGCCGGCCTCGTGCGCGCCATCGCCACCTGCCGGGATGGACGCTGCGAAAAGGTCAAGCTGACCATGGTGCCGTCCTTCGTGCACGCGCTCGACCAGAAACTGTCGACGCCGGAATGGGGCGAGATCAGCCTCGATGTCTGTTATGGCGGCATTTTTTATGCGCTGGTGGATGTCGGCCAGATCGGGCTGACGATCGACAAGGGCAATGCCGCAGCACTGGTCAGCGCCGGCATGGTCATCAAGCAGCTTGCCAACGCGGAATTTTCCGTCGTGCATCCGGAAATCCCCGCCATTTCCGGCATTGCCTATGTGATGTTCAGGGACGTCGATGCGGATGGCGCGGTGCGCACCTGTACCACAATGTGGCCGGGCCGGGCGGATCGCTCACCCTGCGGCACCGGCAATTCCGCCAATCTCGCGGCCCTGCATGCACGCGGCAAGGTCAAGGTCGGGGATGTCTTCAAGTCGCGCTCGATCATCGGCTCGGAATTCGAGGTCGGCCTTGAGCGCGAAACCATGATTGCCGGCAGACCCGCCATCGTGCCGACCATCACCGGCAGGGGTTTTACCTTTGGTCTGCATCAGGTGGCGATCGATCCGTTCGATCCGTTTGCCAGCGGTTTCGCAATGACCGACGTCTGGGGACCGTCTGCCGGCGATATTCTGGACGCCTGAAACAAAGAAGCCCGGACCGGCTGGTGCCGATCCGGGCTCTTGAAAGCGCTTGGACCCGGGATGGAGCGGGCCGCGCCTCCCAGGGGTCTTTTCAGATATCCTTCGGCTTGGCACCAAACGGCTCGACATCGCCCTGCTTCAGCACCAGTGTGCTGACGCTTTCGGCCAGTTCGTCCTGCTGCGGGGCAGGCGGGGTCACGCCGTGATCTTCAAGCTGGGCAAGCTTGTAGGCGCCGAACACATCACCCTTGTCGGCAGCGGCACGAAACATCTCGGCGGCGCGTTCCGGGTTGGCGGCAATGCCTTCGCCGTTTTCGTACATCAGGCCAAGATTGATCATGGCATCGGTGCTGCCGCGCTGGGCTGCAAGATCATACCATGCAATCGCAGTCTGATTGTCTTCCGGAACCAGTGTGCCTTCATCATAGATGGCGCCGATGTTGAAGGCTGCCGTATCGTCACCGCCAACGGCAGCTTCTTCGAACCAGTGCAGCGCCTGCTGGCCATTGGCGTCTGTGCCAAGACCGTCGCGATAGGCCACGCCGAGGTTATACTGGGCGAGCACGTTGCCGCTCGCAGCGGCTTCGCTGTAGAGGTTGAACTCGGCCTTTACGTCGCCGAGGCGACCCATCAGCATACCAAAGTTGACCTTCGCGGCGGAATAGCCACCCTTTACGGCGGCCTCGTATGCAGACATCGCCTCATCCGGTTCCTGAACCTTGTTGAGCGCACGACCGAGCTGGAATGCGAAGCGCGGATTGCCGGTCGCCTCGAAGGCGGTGCGGCACACGCCGACAGCCTGCGCATCGATATTGTCGGCATCGACAGGAGCGAACGTGCCGTTGCGATCCTTGTCATAGGCGCTACCGGCCATACGATCGCAATCGCTCTGCAGGGCTGAGGTCTGTTCGATCTTGGCGCGCTGTTCGGCACTCAGGGAAACGGTCAGCATGCACAATGCGACAGCACTTCCTGTGGCCAGCAACATCATCCGATTGACTTTATTGGAACGGGAATTCATCCTCGCCTCCGGCTCATGATCACTTAAAGATTGATGAACGAACGCCGCAATTGGGTGTCGGTTCCGTATGGCTGCGCTGATTTCACTGGACTTGCCGGATGGAAACGGCGTGAAATTGGCCGAAAATGCCATCTAGTGATCTGAAATGGCTCCACTTTCCCGATAGTCGCGAATTTTAATCACGCTTTGGTGCGCAGTTGTTTTGACCGACCTTTCGATGGTAAGGCGAAAGCTCTCATCCACGAAAAAGGCCTGTTTCATGACCCGTATCAGCATCCGTCGCCCCGATGATTGGCACCTGCATCTGCGTGATGGCGACATGTTGAAGGGTGTGATCGGCGACTCGAGCCGGCATTTTGCCCGCGCCATCATCATGCCGAACCTGGTGCCGCCGGTGGTGACCACGAAGGATGCCGAGGCCTATCGCGACCGCATCGTGGCAGCTCTGCCGGAAGGCGATCGTTTCGAGCCGTTGATGACGCTCTACCTCACCGAACACACCGACGCCGATGACGTCGAGGCGGGCAAGGCAAGCGGCCTCATCCATGCAGTAAAACTGTACCCGGCCGGTGCCACCACCAATTCCCATGGCGGCGTGCGCGATATGGACAAGGCCATGCCTGTGCTGGAGCGCATGGCCAAGATCGGCCTGCCGCTGTGTGTGCATGGCGAAGTCACGACGCCCGAAGTCGACATTTTTGACCGCGAGGCGGTATTCATCGAAACCGTGCTCGATCCGCTGCGCAAGCGACTGCCGGAACTGAAGATCACCATGGAGCACGTCACCACGTCCAACGGTATCGACTACATCAAGTCGGCACCGGAAAACCTCGCGGGTTCGATCACCACGCATCATCTGATCATCAACCGCAACGCCATCCTGGTCGGCGGCATCCGCCCGCATTATTACTGCCTGCCGGTCGCCAAGCGCGAAAGCCATCGCCTTGCCCTGCGCGCCGCCGCGACCTCCGGCGACAGCCGGTTCTTCCTCGGCACGGACTCCGCACCGCATGTCGATCCGCTCAAGGAGTGCGGCTGTGGCTGCGCCGGCATCTACACTTCGATCAACACGATGAGCTGCCTTGCGCACGTGTTCGAGGACGATGCCGCGCTCGACAAGCTGGAAGCATTTGCGTCGCTCAATGGTCCGGCATGGTATGGCCTGGCGCCGAACGAAGACCGCATCACGCTGGAAAAGCAGGCCGAGCCGGTGACCTTCCCCGCCAAGATCGAAACCGGTGCGGGACCGGTCACCGTGTTCGACCCGATGTTCCCGCTACACTGGGCGGTTGTATAAATAGGGTAAAAATCCCCCCAGTAATGGTCGAAAAAGCACGGTATTTTAGCAATGCCGGTAATGTTTTGATCATGAATCAGGTCCTAGACTATTTCCCAACGTGAGGGCGGATCTTCGCCTTGGGGAATGGCGGGACATGATGCTCGTCGGGGACACGGCGAGGCATGATGCTCGATTACAATTCACTTCTTCTGGCGCTGGGATTCTCGGCGATCTGCCTGCTTGTGGCGCTGTTCGCCACCTGGGCATCGCGCCGCAGCGATAGCTTCATGCTCACCTGGGTGGTCAGCCTGGCGCTGATCATTGTCGGCATATTCAGCTACAGCGCCTATACGCTGCAGGCTGGGCTGGTCATCGGAGCCATCTCATATTTCTTCATCATGGCGGGGTTTTCCGTCATGTTTGCCGCCGGTTGCCAGTTCCGTACGGGCCGCTCGCCGCTGCGCGTTTCTATGGTTGCGGGATCCATCGTCATGGTGCTCGGGCTGCCGGCAATGCTGATGGGGTATGACGGCATTTCCATCATCATGATGAATGTTACGACGGCGATCCTGCTGACGGCGACCGCCCGCGAATACTGGCTTGTGCGCCACGAGGCGCCGGGCCCGCTGATCGGCATGGCGTCGCTCTATGCCACGGCAGGCGTATCGTTTGCGCTCTGTGCTTGCGTTCTCATTCGTGACCAGCAATGGGTGATCGGCCATGCGCCGCAGAACTGGGCGGAAAAACTCAATATCGCCATCTGCATTGCCAGCATGACCGGCGTCGGTGCCTTCTCGCTGGCACTGCACCAATGGCGTCTTGCCGCTTTCCATCGCCGTGAAGCGATGACCGACCCGTTGACCGGCCTTCTCAATCGACGTGCCGTGTTCGAAAAATTCGGTGCGGTCGATCTCGATCAGTCCACCGCCGTCATCGTCTTCGACATCGATCGCTTCAAGTCGATCAACGACCAGCACGGCCATGCCGCCGGCGATATCGTCATCCGCGCCTTCGCGCAGGAGATGAAGGTGAAGGCGGAAAAGGATTCCGTCGCCCGCCTTGGCGGTGAGGAATTCGTGGTCGTTATCAAGAACGTGCTGCCGGGACGCGCCGAACGCATTGCCGAACGTATCCGCCGCGGTTTCGCCGAACGGATGATCGATATCGGCGGAAAGACGGTCTCCTGCACCGCCAGCGCCGGCATCGCTTTCGGCACCAAGGAAGGCCGCAATTTCGATACGGTTCTCAATCTGGCTGATGGCGCGCTTTATGAAGCCAAGCGGGCAGGCCGCAATCGCATTGCGGTGGCCGGGTTCCTGCACGCCGTCGATCTCGACGAGGCGCGGACCACCGCCTGAAAACAGCAGTTTGTTTATAACCTAGGGCCGCGATCCACTGGATGCGCGGCCTTCTTGCTGCTATGCCGCCGCAACGGATCTAAAGGAGCAACAGACATGCACACCACATTTACCGATCGCACGGTCATGGCCGAACTCATGGCAAAGATGCTGTGGGAAATCGGGGCGGTGCATTTCAATGCGGACAAGCACTACAAGTTCGCATCCGGCATGATGAGCCCGGTCTATATCGACTGCCGCAAGCTGCTCTCCTATCCGCGCGTTCGCTCCACCATCATGGATTTTGCCGTCGCCACGCTGCTGCGCGATGCCGGTTTCGAAAAGTTCGATTGCATCGCCGGTGGTGAAACGGCTGGTATCCCGTTCGCAGCCCTTCTGGCCGATCGCCTCGGCCTGCCGATGATTTATGTCCGCAAGCAGCCGAAGGGCCATGGCCGCAATGCGCAGATCGAAGGCAACATGCCGGAAGGCTCTCGCGTCCTCGTCATCGAGGACCTGACGACGGCCGGTGGTTCGATGTTCAAGTTCATCGACGCTATCCGCGCGGCCGGCGGTGTTGTCGATCACGGCATGGCGCTGTTCTATTACGGCATCTTCGATGAAGGCGCGTTGCGTTTTGCCGATGGCAAGGTGCAGTTCCACCACATCGCCACCTGGCGCAATGTTCTGGCCGTCGCGCGTGACCAGAAACTGTTTGATGAAAAGACGCTGTCGGAAGTCGAGGCATTTCTCGATGCGCCGCTGGCATGGTCTGCCCGCAACGGCGGCATCAGCGAGTTGCCGCGCTAAACGCGCATAATCAAAGCGAGCTTTTGCTCTGGTCAATTGTCAAAAGCTCGCTTATTCCTGTGCCAAACAGGTTATTCCTCGGGAGGGAAATCCATGATCTTGTGCTGCGGCGAAGCCCTTATCGACATGCTTCCGCGTGAATCGACGCTCGGCGAACCGGCGTTTGCGCCCTATGCCGGCGGTGCGGTGTTCAATACCGCGATCGCGCTTGGCCGTCTGGGTGTCGATACCGGCTTTTTCACCGGTCTCGCCGATGACATGATGGGCGACATCCTGCGTGACACGCTGCGCAGGAGCAATGTCGATTTCAGCTATTGCGCACTCGCATCGCGTCCCTCGACCATCGCCTTCGTGAAGCTCGTCGATGGCCACGCCACTTATGCCTTTTACGATGAAGGCACGGCTGGCCGCATGATTACCGAAGCCGATCTGCCGACGCTCGACGACGCATGCGAGGCCCTGCATTTCGGCGCCATCAGCCTGATCCCCGAACCCTGCGGCTCCACCTACGAGGCGCTGATGAAGCGCGAGGCAGCCACCCGCGTCATCTCGCTTGATCCCAACATCCGTCCGGGCTTCATCAAGGATAAGGCGGCGCATCTGGCCCGCATCAACCGCATGGCGGCAATGTCCGATATCGTCAAATTCTCCGATGAGGATCTGGCGTGGTTCGGCCTGGAAGGCGACGAGGACACGCTTGCCCGCCACTGGCTGCATCACGGCGCAAAGCTCGTCGTCGTCACGCGCGGTGCCGAAGGTGCGGTTGGTTACACGGCGGCTCACAAGGTCACGGTACCAAGCGAACGCGTGACCGTTGTCGATACGGTCGGCGCCGGCGACACGTTCGATGCCGGTATTCTCGCTTCGCTGAAGATGCAGAACCTGCTGACCAAAACGCAGGTGGCAAGCCTGACGGAAGACCAGATCGCGAGCGCGCTGGCACTGGGTGCCAAGGCTGCGGCCGTCACGGTATCGCGGGCAGGAGCCAATCCGCCGTTTGCTGAAGAGATCGGGCTGTAAGCCTCAAAAATTGAGACAATAAAAAAGGCTCCACCGATTTTTATCGGCGGAGCCTTTTTTACAATTCGATTTGCGAGCTTACTTCTTCAGCCCCGCCAGCGTCTTCACCAATCCTTGCGTAGAGCTATCATGGCTCGCAGCGCTTTCCTTGCCTTCCACCACCGGCAGCAGGCCGGTCGCCAGTTCCTTGCCAAGCTCGACGCCCCACTGGTCGAACGAGTTGATGCGGAACAGCACGCCTTCCACGAACACGCGGTGCTCGTAAAGCGCCACCAGACGGCCAAAGGCAAACGGCGTCAGCTTGTCATAGACGAAGGTGATCGACGGGCGGTTGCCGGTGAAGACGCGATGCGGCGCGATGAAATCGGCCTTGTTGTCGTCCATGCCCTTGTCGGTCAGCTGCTTCTTGGCTTCCTCAAATGTACGGCCCTTCATCAGCGCTTCCGACTGCGCCAGCACGTTGGCGATCAGGAGATCATGCTGATGGCGCAGTTCCGGCTCAAAGCTGTTGGCGGCGATCATGAACTCGGCCGGGATGATGCTCGTGCCCTGGTGGATCAACTGGTAGAACGCGTGCTGGCCATTGGTGCCGGGTTCACCCCAGACGACCGGGCCGGATTCTCCCTCGACCGGCGTGCCGTCGATGGTGACGCCCTTGCCGTTGGATTCCATGTCCAGCTGCTGCAGATAGGCCGGGAAACGCGACAGGCGCTGGTCATAGGGCAGGATGGCGCGGGTCGGGTAACCCAGCGCGTTGCGGTGGTAATAACCGATCAGGCCGAGCAGCATCGGCAGGTTCTTTTCCGTCGGCGCGGTGCGGAAATGCGTGTCCATCGCATGCGCGCCGTCGAGGAAGTGGCCAAAGTTTTCCGGGCCGATGGCGAGCATCAGCGGCAGGCCGATGGCCGACCAGATGGAATAACGGCCGCCAACCCAGTCCCAGAAACCGAAGACGCGGTCCTGATCGATGCCGAAGGCGGCGACCTTGTCGAGCGCGGTGGAAACTGCGCAGAAATGGTGCTGCACGGCAGCGTCACCCAGCGCATCGGCCACGAACTTGCGCGCCGTCTGGGCATTGGTCATCGTTTCGATGGTGGTGAATGTCTTGGAGGCGACGATGAACAGCGTCGTTTCCGGCTGCACGAGCTTCAGCGTATCGGCGATATGGGCGCCATCGATATTGGAGACGAAATGCGCGCGCGGGCCGTCATGGAAGGGCGCAAGCGCAAGCGTCGCCATGACCGGGCCGAGGTCGGAACCGCCGATGCCGATATTGACCACATCGGTGATTGCCTTGCCGGTGGCGCCCTTCAGCGAACCGGAACGGATGCCCTCGGCAAATTTTCCCATAGCGGCCAGCACGGCGTTGACGTCAGGCATGACATCCTTGCCATCCACCAGAACCGGATTGTTGGAGCGGTTGCGAAGTGCGGTGTGAAGAACGGCGCGGTCCTCGGTAAAATTGATGGCGACGCCGGAGAACATCTCTTCGCGCTTCTCGGCCACGCCACCGGCCTCCGCCAGCTCGACCAGCAGCGCCAGGACTTCCGCATTCACCGCCGTCTTGGAGAAATCCATGGTGAGATCATCGGCGGAAACGCTGAATGTCTCGAAACGCTGCGGATCGGCCGCGAAGGCTGCACGAATATCGGTGGCCTTGGTGGTGGCAGCGGTGGATTTCAGTTTTTCGACGATCGCCTGCATGGCTTGCTCCTGACGGTGCGCACGGGGAGTGCGGAATGGGAGGTACGGATAGGTCGAACGGGAACCTATTCGCTTTCCTTGGCAAATCAAGCCTTGTTGCGCCCGCCATGTGACCTAAGCGGGCGCGTTTTTTGAGATGGGTAAGGGTATCGATCAGCGGCCGACGGCGGTCTCGACCGTGTTGCCGACGGAGCGGCCGAGACGATCGACCTGATCGCCGTAATTGCGGCGCGTGGCCGGATCGAAGATCGAGATCGGTGCATTGACGGCAACACTTGCCGCTCCGCCCACCGTCTGCGCCGTGCCCAGCGCCACCGCGCCGATACGGTCGCCAAGCCCGACATCGCTGTCGGTCACGGTCTGGCCGGCGATCAGGCGGTTGCCGAGCAGTTTCACCACTTCCGGGCTTTCGGCGAACTTGCCGTGGTTGAGGCGATCGCCGCCCTTCAAGGCCGTCAGGTCGAGCACGACGATGCCCTGTTTTTCGAATTCGGAACGATAGGGCTCGACGGTCGGGTCCACCTGACCCAGGCGATCGATATTGCCGGAAATCCGGCGCGACAGGCCGAGCGCGCGGTCGTCACGCGAAACGAACAGGGTGAAATGCGGGCCCTTCGGTCCGATTTCGGCGATCTGGCGACCGAACACATCGACGTCCAGATCGGGCGAAGCAAGGATGACGTTCTGGATTTTCGGCGACACTCTGCCGTCACGGATCGCCATCTGTCGCAGCGCTTCCACCGTCACCCACGAACCCATCGAGTGCGCCATCACAACCACTTCCCCCACTTCCGGGTTGCGGGAGATGGTGCGCAACATGTCTTCCAGCGCATCGCGCGAATAGTTGGTGCTTTCCTTGTCGTAATTATAGGCAAAGATGCTGCCGCGCGATGGCCATGTGAACAGGATCGGCGCCACGTCTGCACCACTGTCATGCACGATCTGCGCATAACGATAGATGGCGTCTTCATAACGGTTGTTGAAGCCGTGAACGAAGACCATCACCCGTTTGCTTTTGGGCAGGTGATCGTGCAGCCAGCGATGCGCCTGCGGTTTTTCCATCGGGGTCACCGAAAGCGTGGCGAACTCCTTGTCCGGGTTGGCCGGCAGTTTTTTCGGCCACTGGACCTGGCCGACTTCACGGGCGCTATCGGGCGGAATGGAAACGGCAATCTCGGTGATGGCCGGCTCGGCACCGCGCTCGCCGGAATAAAGCACGCCGGGTGTTTCCGAGGGGCGGCGGGTGGTGGCGACCAGAACATCGACCTTGGACGTGCCGGAAACAGATGCGGCAGCCGTCGGGATCAGCACGCCTTCGGGTCGGCCGGCGCAGCTCGAAAGAATGCCGAGCACTGCCGCCACGGCGACGAGACGATGATAAGGGGTGATACGCACGCACGCTCCACGTTGCCAGCCAAGGGCTACAGCTAGTTCACCTTGGCGCGCAGGTCCATTGTTTTGGGCAAGCGCTGGTCGGACTTGGCTGAGCGGTGTCGCAGCGATGCAACGCGTTTTCCGCTGATCCCAAGTCCTTCCGCTGTCACTCCCGCAACATCCGCCTCAAAATCTTGCCGACATTGGATTTCGGCAGTTCCGAACGAAACTCGATGAAGCGCGGGCGTTTGTAGTTGGTCAGGTTGGCCACGCAATGTGCCTTCAGATCCTCTTCCGTCAGGTTCGGATCCTTCTTGACCACAAAGATCTTCACCGCCTCGCCGGAGTGTTCACAGGGCACGCCAACCGCCGCGCATTCCAGCACGCCCGGATGCATGGCCACCACTTCCTCGACCTCGTTCGGATAAACGTTGAAACCGGAAACAAGGATCATGTCCTTCTTGCGGTCGACGATCTTCACGTAACCCTTGCCATCCATGAAGCCCACGTCACCGGAGCGGAAATAGCCGTCCGGCGTCATCACCCTGGCCGTCTCCGCCGGCTGCTGCCAGTAACCGGCCATCACCTGCGGTCCACGGATGCAGATTTCACCGACTTCGCCGTTCGGCAAAACGGTATCGTCGTCATCGCGGATGGTGATGTCGGTGGAGGGGATCGGCAGGCCGATCGTGCCGGTGAATTCCGTCGTGTCCAGCCGATTGGCGGTGGCGACGGGGGAGGTTTCGGAAAGGCCGTAACCTTCGGTCACCGGGCAGCCGGTCATCTGGAACCATCGCTCGGCCACCGGCCGCTGCACGGCCATGCCGCCGCCGAACACCAGGATCAGCGAGGAAAGATCGAGTTTCTGGAAATCGGCATTGTTCATCAGCGCGTTGAACAGGGTGTTGAGACCCGGAAATACATGGGGCTGGCTTTTGCCGAGTTCGGCGACGAAGGCGGGGATGTCGCGCGGATTGGGGATGAGGATGTTGTGGCTGCCGGTCGCCACCCCCATCAGCGAATTCACCGTCAGCGCAAAGATGTGGTAGAGCGGCAGCGCGCAGACGAAGTTCAAAACCTCCGGCTTCTGCTTGTTGATGAAGGCCGTTTCCAGCCAGTAGCCCATCTGCTCCTGATTGGAGAGAAGGTTGCCATGGGTCAGCACCGCGCCCTTGGAAACGCCGGTCGTGCCGCCGGTATATTGCAGGAAGGCGATATCGCTCAGCGACACCTCGACCGGTTTCAGTGT
This sequence comes from Neorhizobium sp. JUb45, assembly GCF_004343585.1. Classification (GTDB taxonomy): domain Bacteria; phylum Pseudomonadota; class Alphaproteobacteria; order Rhizobiales; family Rhizobiaceae; genus Neorhizobium. Next base: position 366,998 of record NZ_SLYW01000004.1, read on the forward strand.
CTGGGCAGCACCCTTAGACAGCACGGACTTGAAGCTCAGTGCAGATGGTATCGACCATTCCGGCACCAGCTTCTTGACCCGGCGCACGACGAGATTGACGATATGGCCCTTGAGGCCAAGCATGTCGCCCATCGTGGTGACGACGACATGGCGCAGCGGCGTCTTGCCCAGAACCTGCTGCACGGTATTGGCAAAATTTTCGAGAACGAAGATCGCGGTCGCGCCGGAATCCTTGATCTGGTGTTCCAGTTCGCGCGGCGTGTAGAGCGGGTTGACGTTGACCACGATCATCCCGGCGCGCAAAATGCCGTAAACCGTCACCGGGTTCTGCAGGATGTTTGGCATCATCACCGCAACGCGGTCGCCCTTTTTCAGGCCTTGCGCCTGCAGGAAGGCGGCGATCTTGCGGCTTTCGCGTTCCATCGCCTCATAGGTGAGGCCCTTGCCCATGCTGGAAAAGGCGGTGCGGCCGGCAAAACGCTGGCAGCTTTCCTCGAACAACTCGCCCAGTGAGCTGTGGTGGAGCGGCGGCAATTCTGCCGGAACGTTCGGCGGATAGGATGCCAGCCAGATCTTTTCGACAGGCGTGCGGGCCGGTGCGGCTGCAAGGTCAGTCATTCATTCTCCCTCCCTTTTATCGGCGTTCCCGTTTCCGGCCACCTTGCGGGAACCGAAAGCCATACTGCCTCACTGTGACAAGTGCAAAGGTCCTCCACCTTTTCACTTGGCCGGCAGTATCGCACGGACGCGGCCTCATCGGCCAATCACGAGAAGATTAGATAACCTTGACGTAAACGTCAATTATGCCCGGTGCCGTCCACATCCGAAAGAAACTCGGGATTTTTCCGGAACCATGCCGGAGATGGCGAGTTTGATTCCTGTAATTCTGAAGTGCAATCAACAAGAGGAGGTGCATCATGTTGCATCAGGAACCCCGCGCCGGTCAGGAACCCCGCGCCGGTCAGGACCCTTACATCAAGGATAGCCACTCCCTGATTGCCAGCGACAAGGTCGAAGGCACCAAGGTTTACGGCGCCGATAACAAGCGTATCGGCTCTATCGAACGCATTCTTCTTGAAAAACGCGGCGGCCGCGTTGCCTACGCTGTCGTCAGCTTCGGCGGTTTCCTCGGTATCGGCGATGACTATTACCCGCTGCCGTGGGAAAAGCTGCGCTACGACGAACAGCTCGACGGTTACCGCATCGACCTGACCAAGGACCAGATTACCGGCGCTCCGCGCTACAAGGATCTGGATGACGACAGCTGGTACGGCAGCAACGACCGCAAGGTCTATGATTATTACGGCGTCCCGCCATACTGGATGTAATGTTCAGGTAATCCTGATCCGTTGATCTGGATAGTAATCTTGATTGGAGGCTCCGCTTGCGGGGCCTCTTTTCGTTGTTTAAGGCTCCATAAGCAAAACTGAACTGATCTTCGGACAAGATTGGCAATGGTACCGGCATGAGCGGACAAACGACCATCATACGCGATTTCGAACGCGGCGATATCGACGGCGTGGCACGTCTGTTTCAGCTCACGTTTCGAGGTGCCTCCAAGGGCAAGGTTTCTCCGTCCGTTTCGCTGAATGCCTGCCTCGAGCAATCGTTTTTTCAGCATCCATGGGCCGACCCCGGCATTTCCTCGAAAGTGGTGGTGGGCGAGGGAGGACATGTGTCCGGCTTCATCGGCGTCTTGCCGGCACGGCTGGAAATCGATGGCCGATCCATTACCGCGGCTTTTGCCGGTTCGATGATGGTGGAAAATCCCAAGGCCGATCCATTGGCGGGCGCCCGGCTTCTGCGTGCCTTTCTGGCCGGCCCACAGGATATCTCGCTGACGGAAACAGCCAATTCCACCGCACTCGGCATGTGGCAGAAACTCGGCCATCCGCTCGATCCGGGCTATAGCTTCAACTGGATGAAGGTGCTGCGGCCGGTTTCGACGGGCATGCAGTTGATGGAGCGGTCCTTGCCCGTCGCCCGCGTCTTGCGCCCGCTCGGCCGTATCGCCGATCGTGCCGTCTCGGTTATCCGCCCTCCGTCCTTCACCGGTGGTGAGGCGCGCCGGCTGGAGTTCCGTGATGTCACGATGCAGGAGTTCGGCAACGCGCTGCTGTCCTTGAAGGATGCCTATGCCATGCGACCGGCATGGGATGACGGCACGCTCGGCTGGTTTCTCGATCAGGCCGAGCAGAAACGCAATCTGGGTTATCCCGAATGGCGTGTCGCCCATGGTCCCGATGGACGGCCGGTCGCAGCCTATGCCTATTTCGCAAAGATGGGTGGCATTGGCTGGGTGTTGCAGGCCGTGTCATTGCCAGCCCGAGCGGCTGATCTCGTCGATGACCTTTTCGCCCATGCGCATGCTTATGGCTGCGCATCGGTGCGCGGTGCGGCGCATCCGTGGCTCATTCCATCTCTGATGCAGAAACGCGCCATCTTCATGGGCCGCGCCTTCTACGTCGCCCACGCCCGAGACAAATCGCTGCTTGAGCCGATCAAGGCCGGTCAGGCGTTGATCAGCGGGCTGGCCGGCGAAAGCTGGATGCGCCTGATCGGCGACCGGTTCGACGACTGACCAAAGGAACGGCCCGACAATCCGCTGAATTGCCGGGCCGGTATGTCTTGGAAATGTTGTGCCTTGGCTTATCAGTCGATCAGCTTTTTCGGGTCGGCATGCAGATATTCGGCGACCTTGCGCTTCGACGCGATATTGCGCCACACGGCATCCACCTGATCCGGCGTCAGGCCGGCAACCTCGCCGGTTTCCTCACGCGAAACGCCGTTGTCGAGCGCATAAAGGCAAAGGTCCATGCGGTCATAGGGCAGCGAGAAGTAATACTCGTCCTGACCCTGCGGCAGCGACCATGTGTCGGTGGTCGGCGGGCGGCGGCGGATTTCTTCCGGCACGCCAAGCGCTTCCGCCAACTGGTAGACCTGCGTCTTGTAGAGATGCGCGATCGGCTTGAAATCGGCAGCGCCATCGCCGTTCTTGACGAAAAAGCCCTGATCGTATTCCAGCCGGTTCGGCGTGCCTGCCACCGCATAGTTCAGCCGGTCGGCATGGTAATATTCTATCTGCTTGCGGGTCCGCTGCTTCATGTTGGCAGCAGCGATCATGCCGAGATAGACGTCGAGCGGCATGCGGTGGCGGCTCTGTTCGCCGGCCGGATTGGCAACCACCAGCCAGGAAATATTGTAACCGCGGCCGGTCAGTGCATCTTCCAGCACCACCTTGCAGCCCCAGCCTTCGGAAAATTCCGGCACGACCTGACGGATGAAACCGTCGCGGCGCGTATAGCAGCCGGCAGCGGCCAGCGCCGAGCCGATATCTTCCAGAACGGTCTCGACACCGGTCGCGGCGGCCAGCGCCTGTCCGAGACGCAGGCTGTCCGGATCACTGTCATGTTCGGGCATGAAAATGCCGGTCACCTTTTGCGGGCCGAAGGCGCGGGCGCAAAGCGCTGCCGTGACGCTGGAATCGATGCCGCCGGAAATACCCAGCACCGCACCGCGCTTGCGCAGATCCTTCGCCACCGTGTCGCGCAGCCAAACGCAGATGCGCTCGATCTCGGCCTCGGTATCGAGCTTCAGGCTGTCTGCGGAAAATTTCTTTGTTCCTGTCATCAAGCTATCCTGCCCTTTTCGTTGTCGCTGGCCTCTGGCGCCTTTGCGGCATTGAGGCGAATTTTGCCCGTTGCCGTCTTCGGCAGGGCATCGTGAAATTCCACCATTTTGGGAACCATGAAATCTTCGAGATGTGTGGCGCAGTGGCGCTGGACCAGCCGCTCGCTCAGGCCGGCCGCCGGGTCTGCCGCCACATGCGCCTTGATCACCTGCCCGAAAACCGCATCGTCTACACCTTCGACCGCGGCTTCCAGCACGCCGGGCAGGGCGTAGAGCACACGCTCCACTTCCTGCGGGCTGACCTTTTCGCCACGTGTCTTGATGATGTCGTCGCGGCGGGCGACGAAATAGAGAAAACCGTCTTCGTCGGCGCGAAACAGATCGCCGGTATGCAGGCGCAAGCCGTTGGAGCCGGGACGCAGGGCAGTTGTGGTCGCAGCGTCATCGCGCCAGTAACCGCGCATCACATGCGGGCCTTCGACCACAAGTTCACCGGTTTCGCCCGCTGCGACGGACAGACCGTTTTCATCGATAATGGAAACACTTGTGCCCGGAATGGCATTGCCGACCGAGATCGGTCGCGACGTCACCTCGTCCGGTGGCAGATAGGTGGTGCGCAGGCATTCCGTCTGGCCGTACATCAGATAGAGCGCCGCATGCGGCAGGGATTTTTGCAGGCGCTCGGTGGTGGTCGGCGGCAGGCCGGCGGCGGCATTGGTCATGTATCGCAGAGTGGGAAGCGTTTGCGCGCTCAGGTCCGGCATACCGGCAAACAGTGCTGCCATGGCCGGCACCAGCGGAAAGCCGGTCACCGCCTCGCTCTGCAGGCGCGACAGGATCACGCGCGGAAAGGCAAAGCTTTTCTCCAGAACAAGCGTGCCGCCCACCATCGCCATCGTCACCATCTGGGTGATGCCGTAACCATGCGACAGCGGCAGCACGCTCAGCACGATATCATCCGCGGAGTTCCGGAGGTAACCGGTGATCGAGGTGCAGGCGGCAGTGACATTGGCATGTGTCAGCATCACGCCTTTCGGCAGCCCGGTGGAGCCGGATGTGTGGATCAGCAGCGCCAGATCGTCTTCGCGCAGGCCTTGCGGCGGCTGGAAAACCGCGTCAACGCCGATCAGATCCTCGTAAGACAACGTATCGTCGATGGGGAAAGCCGCTTGCGCAACGATGATGACGGGCCTGTTGCCGAAAAGGTCGCAGGCAGCCTCGACGATTGGCATAAGCCGCGCATGAGCGATGATCGCCGCCGGTTCGATACTGCGAAAAATCTCCGCAAGCTTTTCTGCCTTGATCGATGGATGCAGCGGGCAGGCGACGCCGCCGACTTTCCAAGTGGCGAAAAACGAAACGACCGCTTCGCTGCCATTGTCGAGAAGGAAGACGACGCGATCACCGGGCTTGAACCCCGTCGCTGCCAGACGTGCAGCGATACGGGAGGAGAAGCGATCGGTTTCGTCATAGCTCAGGCGAATGTCACCGGCGACGACGGCGGTCTTGCCCGGTCGCTGGATCGCATTCTGCGCGATGAAGGTTTCGATCCGCACGCCCGTTCTCCCGGCAGCGATGCGCCAAATCAGGCCGCAGCCTTTTTCGATGTCAGATAGGCGGTGACGCGCGAGATGCTGTCGAGATTGTCCGGTACGATCTCTTCATCCGCAACAGAAATGCCGTAGGTGCTTTCAAGATAGGCGATCAGCTCGAGAACGCCGGTCGAATCCATTACACCGCTGTCGAGCAGGGACTGATCATCGGCAATTTCGGCATCGGCACGAAACAGAAAGTTTTCGGCAATGAAGCTGCGCACGTTGTTTGCGTAATCGGACATAGGGTTGATACCTCTCATCAATTGAGCAGGGCAATAACGTCCCAGGTTGTCCTGACGTCCGGGGCCCCCACAGCACTAGCAGACCATATGCATCAACATCCCTGAATCTTTCGCTAATCAAGTTGCGGGCATTTGCCAGCGTCTTGCCATGCGTGCATGGGAGATGCTTCAGGATTCGGCGGATTTCGAAGTATCCGGTTTTTTCTGCAAGTTTTGGAACCGTTCGCGATCCGCGAGGTTACACTCTTTCTATCCATAAATATGGCAAAGGGAGACAGTGAATCATGCCTATGCGATTTGACAGCATTGTATCGCCCGACGAACATCTGCTGACGGTTCAGGAAGCTTTGGAGCCACTTTATCTCAAACTGGAGGTGGAGGCCGAGGCAAAGCTTCTCAAGGCCGCATTGCGTGCCGGATGGTCGGCAGATGAGGCATCACAGGCCATTGATCAGTTGCGGCGTCACGAACTTTCGTCCGCAGCCGGAACGCAGCACTGATTGATATTTTTGCTGCCTATGGTTAATATATTTTACATTAATCAACTATTGATTGCGGGTCTGGCCGCCGTCACTACACTCTCCGACATGCCGCTTTAACTTCATCGACAGGCAAGCCTGCCTGCGGTAGCGGTGTTTGGGGAGATGTAATGGGAAAGTTGCTTTCATCGAGCCGCCGTTCAATGGTTTATCTCAATAGTTTTGCCATCCTCGCTGGAGCGTTTGTCGGGGGAGGCGCTTTTCTTGGAAGCGGGCGGCAGGCCTTTGCCTGTGGTGACACGCCCTATCTTGGTGAAATATGCACGTTTGCTTTCGGTTATTGCCCGAGGGGATTTGCCCCCGCCGATGGCAGCCTTGTATCGGTCCAGCAGAACTCGGCGCTTTTCGCACTGCTGGGCACGGTCTATGGCGGCAATGGCACTCAGACGTTCGCACTGCCTGACCTGAAGGGGCGCGCCGCGGTCAATGTCGGCACGGGGGCCGGCTTGAGCGAGGTTGTCCTGGGCATGAAGTCTGGCGTGCAGCAAATCACGCTGACGCAGCAGCAGATGCCGCAACACACGCATGGTGCGGCTTTTACCGGCACGGGTGGCGGCAACCAGACGATCAATGTCGATGCCGTGCCGAGCACGCTTGCGGCGCAGCCGCATTTCGTCGCAAAGCAGGCGACTGGCGTCGCGGCGATTGCCGCCGGATCATATCTTGGGCAGAGCGGAACCGGCACGGGATCGGCGACAATCTACGTCCCGCAGAATTCAACCGCTGCCGACGTCGCTCTGTCAGGTGTCACTGTCGGCTTGACCGGCGATCCTGGGCGGCCCGCGTTCAACTTCACGGTGCAGTCGGGTTTTACAGCCGGCACAGTTACCGTGTCGCCCGCCGGTGGTTCTCAGCCGGTCGTCACCCAGTCGCCAACGCTCGGCCTGACCCAGTGCATTGCCACGGTAGGCGTGTTTCCTCCGCGCCCCTGAGAAGGGTTATGGGTCTGCGGCTCACGGAATATCACGCAGGGGCATCATTACATCGATTGAGTGATGCTGTCGATCAATGCACGCATATGTGGCATATTCGTCATATCGCATAAAAATATGATTAACACTCTTCTTTTCCTGTTGAGTTGTCTCAAAATGCAATAATAAGTTGCATTAGGATGATTTGATATGATGGTGAGGAGTGGTGTTGATGCAGGCTGATCGCTGGCAGGTGCTTCTAGGCGCGATTTTGCATCAATTCACCAATGTCTTCATTCCCTTTGTCGTGGTCATTCTGGCTCTGCTGTCATCCACGCAGCCGGCGCAGGCTCTTTCTACTGCCTGCATCGCCGTCAATAACGATTGGGGAGTACTTCAGACCTTCGGCCCCGTTTCTGGCGGTGACGCGCCGATGGAGCGCGAGTACGATCAGGGCTTTGCTGCCAATGAACGGCTATCGTTTTTCGCCAAGACAACAAACAGCACTCCGGAAGAAAAAACTACAGGCAGTCCGGAGAACAACGGCTCCGCCCAACTTGGTTTTTATGATTATTTGGTTTTGGATATGGCTTATCGCCCCGGTGGGGGTGAAGAGTTGCTGATCAACAGCACGTTGCAACCTGATACAAGCTCAACGCTAGGCATCACGGCAAGCGGCTCTACCAATGTCGGCTCAATGGGCACGATCGAGGTTCGCGTCAATTGTTATGGTGATACGCCGACAGTGACGGCACTGTCTCCTGCCTCGGGCAGTGTTCTCGGCGGAAACAGCATCACCCTCACAGGCACCGATTTCACCGGTGTGAGCGTTGTGTCCTTCGGCGGCACCAACACCACCTTCACGGTTCTCGATGATTCGCATATCAGTGCGACCGTGCCTGCCGGTGCCGCAGCTGGTCCGGTCAATGTCAGGGTCACCAGCGCCGGCGGTACCAGTGCCGTGGCCGCCGCCAACCAGTATACCTATCTGCCGCTGCCGGTGGTCACGTCTATCAGCCCAAATACCGGTCCGACGGCAGGCGGCAATCCCGTCGTTATCGATGGTACCGACCTCACCGGCGCTACGGTCACCTTTGATGGTAGTCCTGCAACCATCTTGGCTGCGAGCGCCACACAGATCACCGTCACGGCCCCGCTCCGGGCAACCGCCGGAACCGTCGATATCATCGTAACGACGCCAACCGGATCGAGCGGACCTGTTGCCGCGGCCAAGTACACCTATGTCGGACAGCCTGCCATCACCTCGCTCGCACCCGACCGCGGCCCGGTCACGGCGGGCAACACCGTCATCATCACGGGAAGCAATTTCATTGGTGTCACGGCGGTGAGCTTTGGCGCTAGCTCGGTCTCGTTCGTGGAAAATTCGCCAACCCAGATCACCGCGACCGCGCCTGCCGGGGTGGCCGAAAGCACGGTCGGGGTGACGGTGACCGGAACCGGCGGGACAAGCAGCGGTGGCGGCAACCAGTACACCTTCGCCGGCACTCCCAGCGTGTCCGGAATATTGCCGGCAAGCGGTCCGCTGGGCGGCAGTTCGGGCATCCTCATATCCGGCAGCAATCTCGCCTTTGCTACCGTTTTCTTCGATGGCGTTCCGGTCAGCGTCACGGCCAATACCGCAAGCCAGGTCACGGTCACGGCCCCGGCCCATGCCGCTGGCGATGTCGCGGTTCTGGTCAGCACCGCAGGTGGGAGCACGGTTGCCGGGAGCTTTACCTATCGGACCCTGCCGCTCGTTTCGACCGTGTCTCCCAATTCCGGACCATTGGCCGGCGGCAACAGTGTCACCATAACCGGTTCCGGGCTCGAAAACCCCGTGTCTGTGACGTTCGGTGGCATAGCCGGTGCGGTGACGGCCAGCAGCGATACGTCGATCACCGTCAACGTGCCGTCCCAGACGTCGGCGGTTGTCGTGGATGTCGTGGTCACCACTTCGGGCGGCATCAGCACCACCGGCACTGGCGCCTATACCTATCTTGCCGTGCCGGTCGTCGGCTCGATCTCACCGACATCGGGGCCATTGGCAGGCGGGACGACCGTGACGATTACCGGCACCGGTTTTACCGCCGATTCAACGGTCGTATTCGGCTCGGTGGCCGGCAACAATATTGTCTTTGGAAATTCGACAACGCTTACGGCGCAATCGCCGGGCGGGGCTGCCGGACCAGTCGGTGTCAGCGTAACGACACCGGGCGGCACAAGTGGCGCCGCCAGCCAGTTCACCTATCTTGCTGCGCCGGTTGCCACTAATTCCGTAGCCACCGTGGCGGCAAACAGCAGCGCTTCGCCGATAACGCTCAATGTCACCGGCACCGGCATTACCGGTGTGGCGGTAACGACCGCTGCGACGCATGGCAACGCTATAGCGTCCGGCACCACAATCAGCTACACGCCCACCGCCGGATATTCCGGCACGGACAGTTTTTCCTACACAGCGACAAATGCCGGCGGCACATCGGCACCGGCAACCGTCACCATCACGGTCACGCCACCGGTGCTGAGCCTGTTGCCGGCAGCGGGAGTGCTTCCCGCAGGCCAGACCGGGATCACCTATAGTCAGACCTTCACGGCAGCGGGCGGTACTCCCAATTATACCTATACGGTCCCTCCCGGTACTTTGCCGGCCGGCCTTTCACTGTCTCCGTCAGGAGTGCTCGGCGGAGTGCCCACAACCATCGGCACGTCGTCGTTTTCCGTCACGGCAATGGATGTCTATGGCGCGACCGGCACCGCCATCTACAATCTGACCATTACCGAACAGCCGCCGATCGCCAATTCCTTCACGGCGGTGGTGCCGATCAATTCCAGCGGCAATACCATCACGCCAAATCTCGCCGGTGGTAGCGCAGCCTCTCTCGACGTTTCATCGCAACCGGCCAACGGTTCGACTTCCGTCAACGGTTTGACGCTGAGCTACACGCCAAACCCCGGCTTTAGCGGCAATGACGGTTTTGATTATACGGCAACCAATGGCGGCGGCACGTCTGCACCTGCCACGGTCACTGTCACCGTCGTCAATCCTACCCTTACGCTTGCGCCCGCCACGGGCGCCTTGCCGGCAGCAATTGTCGGAACGGCCTATTCCCAGACGATCACCACATCGGGAGGGACCGGGACATATGCATATACCGTCACGGCAGGGGCACTTCCCGCGGGACTCAGTCTCTCTGCTTCAGGCGTGATCGCAGGCACACCAACGGCGGTCGCCAGTGCATCCTTTACCATCACCTCCACGGATACGGCCCCGGCCTTCGGTCTTGCCAGTTACACACTGACGGTCGGGCCTGCACTGCCGGTCGCATCCGATGTGTCGTTCAGCATCGCTGCCAATGCCGCGGCAACGCCTGTCCCGCTCGCCCTGTCGGGTGGTCCGGCAACTGCCGTGATGGTTTCTGCACCCCCCTCACACGGTGCTGCCACGGCTTCGGGTACCGGCATTTCCTACGCGCCGACGGCCGGTTATTCCGGTGCCGACAGCTTCACCTATATCGCCAGAAATGCCTCCGGAGACTCTGCTCCGGCAACCGTGACGGTCACGGTTGCCGCCCCGACCCTGACGTTTTCGCCCGTGGCCGGCGCGCTGCCGGACGGCATGGTGGGAGCGGCCTATAACGAGACCATCGTAGCTTCGGCCGGCACTTCGCCCTATTCCTATGGGCTCGGGGGCGGGGCTTTGCCAGTTGGCATCTCCCTTGATCCGTCCACCGGCGCACTCACGGGAGCGCCGACCACGGCCGGGTCCAGCAGCTTCACGATCACCGCAACAGATGCCTATGGTGCCACCGGAAGCAGCGCCTACACGATCAACGTTGCCGTGCAGCCTCCGATCGCCAATCCTGTCTCGGCGACGGTGGTGCGGGATGCGGTCAACACCCCGATCGCGCTGAGCATAACCGGCGGTCCGGCAAACTCGGTTAACGTCACCACGCCGCCATCGAACGGAACGACGTCCATTTCGGGCACCACGATAACGTACACGCCGACGGCCGGTTACGTCGGTGCCGACAGTCTTGCCTATACGGCCAGCAATGGGTCCGGCACGTCTACGCCAGCCACGGTCTCGATCACGATCACCAATCCCACGCTTGTGCTCGCGCCGGCGGCGGGACCGCTGCCGGATGGCACTGTCGACACTAGCTACAGCCAGATGCTGTCGGCATCGGGTGGAACCGCGCCTTACAGTTTTGCGGTCAGCGGTGGCAGCCTGCCGGCGGGTCTCGCGCTCGCGCCCGGCAGCGATCTGATTTCCGGCGTGCCCACGGCTACCGGCACCTACACCATTTCGATCACCGCGACCGATGCCGGCGGCGCAACGGGTGTCGTCGGCTACACGCTGCGTATTCTCCCTGCGGCACTAGTTCTGTCACCGCCGACCGGCAGCGGTCTGCCGCCGGCCACTATCGGAACTGCCTATTCCTACACCGGCATCAGCGCGAGTGGTGGTAGCGGGCCGGCAAGTTTTGCCGCAACGGGGCTGCCGCCGGGCCTCGCCATGGCCGCCAGCGGCGCCATCAACGGCACGCCCACGGCGGCTGGCAACTACTCGCTGAATGTCACCGCCACGGATACGGGCGGTGCGATTGCCACTGCCACCTATGAACTCACCGTCAATGCGGGTTCCGGCGCATTCGTCTTCTCTCCGCCAGGCGGCGCCTTGCCGCAAGCGATGGTGGGAGAAGCCTATAGTCAGGACATTTCCGCCACGGGCGGTGTCGCGCCGCTGATCTACAGCCTTGCCAGCGGCAGTCTGCCTCCCGGTCTCGTCCTCAATGTCTCCAATGGCGATCTCAATGGTCCGCTGACGGCCGATGCCGCGCCGGGCACCTACAGTTTCAGCATCGCAGTGCGCGACGCCGCCGGCGTGACCGGCTCCGCCAGTTTCACCCTGCAGGTTTCTGCGCGTGCCGTCACCGTTGCCAACAAGGAGGTCATCGTGCCGCCCGGTGGCACGCCGCCGAATGTCTATCTCAATGCCGGTGCGACCGGCGGGCCGTTCGTCGATGCGACGCTTGGCAGCGTTTCTCCACCTGCCGCCGGCACGGCAGAGATCATTCGCGGTGAACTGGCGCAGGCCGGGCCGGTTGCCCCAAGCGGTTTTTACCTGCGTTTCACGCCCAATCCCGGTTTCTCCGGAAGGGTTGTTGTCGGATACCAGTTGATCAGCGCCCTGGGTGCCTCCAATGTCGGCACTGTCGCCTATAGCCTCAATTTCAACCCCGCTGCCGTCGCCGAGGATATCGACGAACTCGTCCATGATTTCGTGCGCACCCGACAAAACCTCCTGTCATCGACCATCAGGGTGCCGGGGCTTCTGGAGCGGCGACGGATGGAAAACGCCCGCGATCCCGTCACCATCCGCATGTCGCCACAGGAAACCGGCATGCGTGCCGCGTTCTCGACCAGCCTGGCGCAGATGGAAGCGGCCCGTGATCGTGCCGACGGGCTGGATGCCGCCGGGCCGCGCCCGTTCAATATATGGATAGATGGGGCCATCCGCATTCACGGCGGTGGCGACAATGAAGACGATGAAGACGATCGCTGGGGCAGTTTTGCGCTTTTGTCGGTCGGCATGGATTACCTGCTCAGCGACCGTGCATTGATCGGCATCTCCGCGCATTTCGACAGGATGACCGATCCCGCCGATGAGGATGCGGAGCTGACAGGCAATGGCTGGTTCGCCGGTCCATACGTGTCGCTGGAAATCGCAAAGGGTGTGTTCTTCGATACCAGCCTGCTTTATGGCGGTTCATGGAATGATATCGATACGGCGTTCTTCGATGGCAAATTCGATACGACGCGCTGGATGTGGGATGGCTCCCTCAAGGGCGAGTGGTATCTCGACGAGGTCACGGTGGTCACGCCGAAATTGCGGGCCGTCTATCTGACCGAAACGGTCAAGGATTATGCCGTCAGCAACGATGCGGGTGACAAGCTGCTGCTCGAAGGGTTTTCCATGGAGCAGTTGCGCGCCAGCATCGGTGCGGAAATCGAGCGCCGGATCATGCTCAGCAACGGCATGGTGCTGACGCCGCGTCTGGGTGCCACGGTCGGCTTGGCAGGCCTTGATGGCGAAGGCACGTTTGCCACGGTCACCGCCGCTGCGTCGTTGCAGACTGAAACCGCCTGGATGTTCGATGTCGCACTTCTGTTCGATATCGAAGGCGAGGGGGATGTCAGCGTCGGCGCGCGGGCACGGATGTCCACGCGGTTCTGAACGGACAGTGGATTTCGTTGGTCGAGGCGGGCTGGCCGCCTCGAAAAACGCAATCAGACAATCATTGTCCCGGCAGGATGCGCATCGAAAACACGTAGATCGGCAGGCGACCGCCCAGCACATCGCTGTTGAGATAGATGCGGCCCGGCCGGTTCGGCGCAAGCGAGCGATCGAAATTCACCCGAAACAGTGCATCGGTCTTTTCCTGCGTGGCGCGGAAACGATGGCGCGAGCAACCGCCAAGGCTGCCGAAATCGCAACGCACGGCCACTTCGACCGAGCGGTCTGCAGCCGTCTGCAATGTCACGGCGACGGTCGATGTCTTGCCAGCCATTTCCCGCAGGATTTCCGGTGGCACTTCGATGGCGACCTCGCCATCCGGGCCGGGTGATTGTGAGGTGATGCGCACGGCCTGTCCACCTGAGGCGTTCACGGCTTCAACTGTCGCGCCGCCGGCCGGAACAACACCCTCCGTACCCTTTGGAATGAAAATCTCTGCCCATTCCTCGGAAAAGCCGCGGCCCGGCTCGAAGCCGGTCGGTGCCTGACTGTTGCCACCGCTGCCGTTGACCGGCGTGCTGGAAAGATCCGGCATGACGATAATGCCGTTCTGGGCGGCCCACCATACGCCCCATCCTGCGCCACCCAATACGATGAGTGGCAGAACCAGACCGGAAATCCAGCGCCGGCGCTTGCGCGGGCGTCCTTCTTTTCCAGCGGCGATATCCAGTCGCGCGGCGCGCGGCGTCTGCGGCTGTGCGGCCACCCGCGCCGGAGCCGCCTGTTTCTTGCTTTGCCACCAGCGGCGCGGGCGTGGCTGCTCGGTCTCGAGCTCCCGCCTTGGGCGCAGTTCCGCAGGTTGCTCGCGACCACCACGACGCGACACGCCGAGATCGCCAAGGCTTCCGGCATCGGATGGAACGGCGGCAGCATTGTCCCGTCGCGGACCTCCAACCAGAAGCGAAAGATCGTCCTGTGCATCCTGCGCAGTGGCGGAGCCGATGATCGGCGCATCATCGCGGTTTTCGGTCCGCTGCGGCGCATCGGCCGGCGGGCGGGCGGGCGGTGCCACGGTGTTGGCACTGGTGTTCGAATTCGGAGCCGGGCTGACCGGTTGAATGGCTGGCGTTTGGGCGCGTTCGATCGCCAGACGCTGGCGTTCTTCGAATTCGATTTCACGAATTTTGGCTTCCAGTCGCTGCCGCTGTGCATCCACGACATCAGGATTGGTCACGTCCTGCTTGCGCAGGCCTGCTTCCAGCGCCTGCCGGGCGGAATGGTAGATGCGCGCCCGGATATCTGCATTGTTTCGTTCGGATTGCGCGAGCGCGTTCCTGATGGCTTTTTCCAAACCGCTCACTGCCGGGCCCTGATATCGATACGTCCGCTCATATTAATCTTTCGGTAGACTTTTAGGGAATGAACTGCAAGTCGTGCATCCTGCAATGCGGTGAATAAGGCCCTGGGTGGGTGGCGAACGAACCACTGCCCTGCGGCAATTGCATGGCCGATTTGTGCGGTGATCCGGCCCTGTCTTGGGCTTTTGGCTGCGGCTGTGGATATCGCGTTGGCGGAAATGCACCGATCGATACAAATCCGTCTTGAAATCCTCTCTCTTTGCCTGTATCAGCCCCTTCACATCGCTGCCGGGTGCTTCCTGGCAAGCGAGGGCCGCTTTAGCTCAGTTGGTAGAGCACGTCATTCGTAATGACGGGGTCAGGTGTTCGAGTCACCTAAGCGGCACCATTTACCCTCCAATGAAAAACAGCTTTTGCACATGCTTTTTGATGTTCATGACAAATGTCATCGCATGCGCGTGCGATGTCTGGCGATAGGATCAAAGTTGAACGAGCGCTGGTTTGCCAACGCCGCATCGATGCCCCATATTCGCCTTCATCTCGCAACGAAGGCCGAGCGCCTGGAGACCCTATGACTGCCTCACATACTGCCGCCCCGGAGGCGACGTCGGAAACCCGCAAGTTCCTCGTCCTCCTGCTCGGGTGCATCGGCGTGGTCTACGGCGATATCGGCACCAGCCCTCTTTATGCCTTCCGCGAAGCGCTGCGACCTTTCGCCAAAAACGGCGCCGTGCACCATGCCGAAGTCATCGGCATGATCTCGCTGATGGTATGGACGCTGACCATCCTCGTCACGTTCAAATACGTGCTTTTCCTGCTGCGTGCCGATAACGACGGCGAAGGCGGCACGCTGTCGCTTCTGGCGCTGTTGATGAAAAAGACCGGCAGCTACACGCCGGTCCTGTTTTTCGCCGGTCTCATCGGTTCGGCGCTGTTCATCGGCGACGCCATGATCACCCCGGCACTGTCGGTCATGTCGGCGCTCGAAGGCCTGAAACTGGTGACGCCCGCTTTCGACGGTTATGTTCTGCCCATGGCTGCCGCCGTCATGGTCGGCGTTTTTGCGGTTCAGTCCAAGGGTACGGCTGCCGTCTCCAATTTTTTCGGGCCGATTACCGTCCTCTGGTTCCTCGTCATGGCCTGGGGCGGCATCATCCATATCGGCGATGACTGGACCATCCTTAAGGCGCTAAACCCGATCAACGCTTTGTGGTTCATCACCCATGCCGGCACGGTCGGTTTCATCATTCTCGGCGCCGTCTTCCTGACGGTCACCGGTGCCGAAGCGCTCTATGCCGACCTCGGCCACTTCGGCCGCAAGCCGATCCAGACCGCATGGTTCATCCTGGTTTTCCCGGCGCTGGCACTGAACTATCTGGGGCAGGGCGCGCTTGTGCTCACCGATCCGTCTGCCATCGCCAATCCGTTTTACCTGATGTACCCCGATTGGGCGCTGCTGCCGGTCGTCATCCTCGCCACAATGGCCACCATCATCGCCAGCCAGGCGGTCATCACCGGTGCGTTTTCGCTTGCCCGCCAGGCCGTCCATCTCGGTTTTCTGCCGCGTCTCGCCATCAAGTTCACGTCGGAAACGAATACCGGGCAGATCTATGTGCCGGCGGTCAATGGCATCCTGTTCATTGGCGTCATCATCCTGATCTTCTCGTTCGGCGATTCCGAATCGCTGGCCACCGCCTATGGCATCTCGGTCACGGGTGCCATGGTGGTGACGACACTGATGTCGTTCCAGTTCCTGCGCTCGGTGCGTGGATACAAGGCCATCACCGCAGCACTTCTGCTGTTGCCGCTCTTCATAATCGAAGCCGTCTTCCTTGCCGCCAACCTGCTGAAAATCCATGATGGTGGCTGGGTGCCGGTCGTGCTGGCGCTTGCCATCATGTTGATCATGTGGACCTGGACCAAGGGTTCGAAATACCTGAAGGAGAAAACGGCGCGAAACGACATCCCGCTCGAAACCTTCATCAAGTCGGTGGAAAGCTCGATCGATCGTGAATCCGATCACGCGCCGGTTACCGTGCCGGGCACCGCGGTTTTCCTCACCAGCGTACCGGATCGCACGCCGGGCGTGCTGCTGCACAACATCAAGCACAATCACGTCCTGCACGACCAGAACGTCATCCTCACAGTATGGACGCAGGACAAGCCCTATGTGCCTGATAGCGAGCGTGTGGAGATGCATCGCCTGTCGAAACGCTTCGTCCGCCTCGACATCACCTTCGGCTTCATGGATGAGCCCAATGTCACCAAGGCGCTGACGCTCTGCAAGAAAAAGGGTTTCAAGTTCGAGATCATGCAGACCTCGTTCTATCTCGGCCGCCGCAACCTTATCAGCACGCCGAATACCGGTTTGTCGGGCTGGCAGGAGCATCTTTATATCGGTCTTGCCGATTTCAGCATCGACCCGTCGGCCTATTTCAAGCTGCCGCCGAACCGCGTTGTCGAACTGGGAGAACAGGTGGCGATCTGACGCCACCTCATCCTGCCGGAATACCATTGGAACAAATCGGCCTTTCCGGGTGTTGCCTGCTCATCTGAAGCTCGTCCACCCGGGAGCCCTCGATGAGCACTTCCCCGTCCGCCCGAGATTCCGCCGCTTATCCCTATCAGGCGGTATTCATTCCCTTTCCCTTCGTCTGCTTCACGCTGACGCTGTTCACCGATCTCGCCTATTGGCAGACGGCCAATCTTATGTGGACGAATTTTTCCGCATGGCTGCTGTTTGCCGGCCTGATTTTCGGCGCGATCGGCCTGCTCGCCGGCTTGGCCGATCTGGTGCGGTCACGAACCCGGCCGCTGCGCCCCGGTTTTCTGGTCATTCTGCTGTATCTCGTCATCCTGGCGCTGGCGATCTTCAACAGCCTGCTGCATGCCGGCGATGGCTGGACGGCGATCGTGCCTTACGGCCTTGCCACTTCCGCCGTCACCTTCGTGCTGATGATTTTCACGGCAGCGCTGTCGTCCCGCAAATATGCCCGGCTGGCCTGGAGGATCTGACCCATGAACAAGCGTCTCGCTTATACCGTCGTCCTGTCCGCCTCGCTCGGTCTTGCCCTTTCCGCCTGCAGCGACAGCAATGACAATTTCGATACGGCCCAGCAGGTCGGCCCCGATCCCGTCCTGCCCGAGCCGATTTCGCTGCTGCTGCCGGATCTGAAGGTAGCCGAAGTGATCGGCTGGAAGGACAATGAAACCCCCGCCGTTGCCGACGGGCTGAAGGTCACGGCCTATGCCAAGGATCTCGTTAATCCGCGCACGGTGCACACCCTGCCGAATGGCGATGTGCTGGTGGTGCAGTCGCGCGGGCCGGAAGGCAAGCCGCTGTCGCGACCCAAGGACTATATCCGCGGTTTCATCATGTCGATGGCAAGCGGTGGCGGCGGTTCTCCGCCGCCCAGCAATCTCATCACCCTGCTGCGTGATACCAATCGCGATGGCACCGTCGATGAGCGCCACGATCTGCTGAAGGACCTGCATTCGCCCTTCGGGCTCGCCTGGATCGACAACACGCTGTATGTCGCCGCCGCCGATGCCATTGTCGCTTATCCTTACGAACTGGGGCAGACGGCGATTTCCGGTGACCCGCGCGTGCTGACGCCGCTGCCCGGCGGCCCGCTCAATCACCACTGGACCAAGGATCTGGCACTCAGCCCCGATGGCCGCATGCTGTATGTCTCGGTCGGTTCCAATTCCAACGCCGCCGAAAACGGGCTGGAAGCCGAAAAGGGCCGTGCCGCCATCTGGCAGGTGGATCGCCAGACGGGTGCCGCCCGCGTTTTCGCATCCGGTTTGCGCAATCCGAACGGCCTGACCTTCAATCCCGAGACGGGCGCGCTCTGGACCGTCGTCAACGAACGCGACGAACTCGGCCCCAATCTCGTGCCCGACTACATGACCTCCGTGAAGGAAGGTGCCTTTTACGGCTGGCCGTGGAGTTATTACGGCAATCATGTCGATGCCCGCGTCTATCCGCCACGGCCCGACATGGTCGAGCGCGCCATCAAACCGGACTATGCGTTGTCTAGCCACGTTGCCGCGCTCGGCCTGACATTCACGCAAGGGGCGGCCATGCCGGATGCCTATGCGGCGGGCGCCTTTGTCGGCCAGCGCGGCAGCTGGAACCGCCGCGCCTTCAACGGCTATAAGGTCGTCTACATACCGTTTGAAAACGGCATGCCGAACGGCAAGCCGCAGGATATCGTGACCGGTTTCCTGCAGAACGAACAGGCGCGTGGCCGCCCGGTCGGTCTCGGCATCGATGGAACCGGTGCGCTGCTGGTTGCGGACGATGCCGGCAACACGGTCTGGCGGGTCGCGGCCGCCGACGGCAAGGTGACACCGCAGCCGGTTGGCACCGATCAGGTTTCGCCTGTCCAGCAGACGGCGGCGCCAGCGCAAGCCAGCCCGCCGCCGGCATCGGGAACGGCCCCGTCGCCGACGGAAATCGCCCCCGCCACGCAGCCGTGAAAAGTATCGGTCCGGAAGTGGATAATTTTTATCCACATAAGTGATCCAATGGGCTATTGGGGGAGTGCGCAGGCATTCCCCCAACGCATGTTCGGTGTTATCTGCGAACCCAGCGGGTCTTCCTGGCCTGCAAAATGCAGATAAATGCAGGACCTGAACATGGCACATGTCCGACGCCCATCCGCGGATGAAACCGACCGTTTGCTGAACCCTTCGCGACGCCAATTGTTGACGGGGATAGCCACCGGTCTCTCGGCCCCGGCACTGCTCGGCACCGGGGTCCTGTCGATGACGGCATCTAAGGCGCGCGCGGCCGACGACAGTCTTCTGTTCAAGCATGTCTATGGCGACGTCACCCTGGAACAGCCGGCAAGCCGCGTTGTTTCGCTCGGTTTCACAACGCAGGATTCGCTGCTGGCGCTCGGCACGCCGCCGGTTGGCATTCGCGAATGGTTCGGCGCTCGCCCATACGCCGTCTGGCCCTGGGCGGAGAGCTATCTGGGCGATGCCAAGCCCACCGTCATCTCCGGCGAAGTCTCCATCGAGATCGTCGCCTCGCTGCAGCCGGACCTGATCATCGGTGTCGGCTCCGGCATCTCCAAGGCCGAATACGACGTGCTGTCGCAGGTGGCGCCGGTGCTGATGCAGCCCGTCGACAATCCGTCCTATGGCACCCGTTGGGATATCCAGACGGAAATGTTCGGCCGCGCGCTCGGCAAGGTCGAAAAGGCCAATGAGCTGATCGCCAGAAACAGGGCACTGTTTGCCGCCGTTCGTGAGCGTCATCTGGATTGGGCCGGCAAGACAGCCGTCTGCGCCTACAATTTCAGCGGCGAGACCGGTGCCTTCATCGGCTCCGACACACGCGCCACCTTCATGGCCGAGCTCGGCTTCAAGCCCACGGAAAAGCTGGTCGGCCTGAAGACTGCGCAGGGTTTTTACGCACCGCAATCGCCGGAGGATCTGTCGGCGCTTGATGCAGACCTGCTGGTCTGGATCTCGTCCTTCGATACCGTGCCGGATATTGTCGCTCTTCCCATGCGCAAGACCTTGAAGGCGCACAGGCAAGGTCGCGAAGTCTTGGCAGGCGCGCTGATTGCCGGCGCACTTTCCTTCGGCAGCGTGCTGTCCCTGCCTTTTGCGCTCGGTGAGCTGGAAGGGGATATCGCGCTGGCGCTCGACGGCGATCCGGCAACGACGGTGCCGTCCAGCGTCAAGGCGGGTCTGGCTCCGTGAGGGCTATGATCGTTGCAGTTCTGGCGCTTGTTTTCGCCGCGGCACTGACATTGACAGTCGGTGTTCGCGATGGCGGCTTTGCGCTGCTCTTTCAGGCACTGACCGCATTCGATCCCACCGATCCGGCCCATATCGCAATCCAGTCGATCCGCATGCCACGCCTGATCGCTGGCCTGATCGCCGGCGCCGCACTCGGCATGGCCGGCACGATCATGCAGGCCATCACCCGCAATCCGCTCGCCGATCCCGGCATTTTGGGTATCAATGCGGGTGCGGCCTTCGCCGTCGTCATCGGTTCGCTGATTGCAGGCCGCGCCGATAACGGCCTGATGGCGGCACTTGCCTTTCCCGGCGCTGCCGCCGCTGCCATTGCCGTCTTCGCATTGGGCGGCGGGTTGAAGGGAGACGCCGGCCCGGTGCGCCTGACGCTGGCCGGTGTCGCGCTCAGCGCCATGCTGCTCTCTTTTGTCTCGGCCATCATTCTTGCCCGCAACGAGGCGCTGGAAGTGTTTCGCTTCTGGGTCACCGGATCGCTGGCGCAGGCCGGCATGCGGCCGCTTGGTTATATGGCCATTGCCGCCGTGCTCGGCGCTGGCCTTGCCATCGCCATCGCGCCGCGCATCGAAGCCTTGTCGTTGGGGTCTGCGCTTGCCCGCGGGCTTGGCACCAATCCCGGCCGCATCCAGCTCGGCGCGCTTGTGGCGGTCACGGCGCTGACCGGCGCGGCCGTCGGCGTTGCCGGGCCGATCGCTTTCCTCGGGCTGCTCGTGCCGCGCCTTGCGCGCCGTGTCGGCGGCCATGTTCTGCGCCGCGAACTGATTGCTGCTGCCATTCTGGGTGCCACGATCCTGCTGTTTGCCGATACGATCGGCCGCATCCTCATCCCGCCGGCCGAAATCCGCGTCGGCACCATGACGGCGCTGATCGGTGCACCGATCTTCATCTGGATGGCGCGCCGTCTGCGCGCGGGGGCGGGCGCATGACCAGCGGCATGACAAGGGGTCTCAAGGGTGGTCTCATCCTGGCGGTCGCATTGCTGGTCGCCATCGTGCTGTCGCTGATGATCGGCCAGATCCGGCTGTCGGCGTTCGATCTCTGGAATGGCCTTCTGACCGGCAAGGGGCCGGGCGCGCTGACCCTGCGGGTGCTGCGGGGGCCGGGCATTGCCACCGCCATCGGTGCCGGTGCGGCGCTTGGCGCATCGGGGGCGATCTTCCAGATCCTGCTGCGCAATCCGCTGGCCGCGCCGGATATCATGGGTTTCACCTCGGGTGCCGGCCTTGCCGTTGTCTGTGGTGTTCTGGCCGGCACCACCCTGCCCATGCCGCTTCTGTCCGCCGCCGGTGGTCTGGCTGCGGCCTGCGCGGTTGCCATTATGGCAATCAAGCGTGATGGAACGCAGGTGCCGATCACCCTCATTCTCGTCGGTCTTGGCATCGGTTTTCTCACCACCGCGGCCCACAGTTTCATCGTCACTCGCCTGCCGCCCGAACAGGCGGCCGAAGCGCAGCGCTGGCTGACCGGATCGCTCGCCGCCCGCGACTGGGGCCATGCGGGCCAAGTGTTTGGCTGCGGCGCGGTGCTGGCCGTCATCCTTGCCATTCAGGTGCGCGCGCTCGGCCTTCTCGAACTCGGCGATGATCTCGCAACCGGTCTTGGCCTGAAAAGCAACCGGGCGCGTCTGAAACTCGCCGGTACCGGCGTGCTTCTGGCCGCAACCGGCGTGGCCGTCGCCGGCCCCATTCCCTTCATCGCGCTGATGGCCGGGCCGCTCGGCATGCGCATCACCGGCGCCACCCAGCCTGGCGGTCGCATCCTGTCGGCTGCCGTCACCGGCGCCATCATCACGGTTCTGGCGGATCTGGCGGCACGGTCCATCGTGCCGGGTCTGCAACTGCCCGCCGGCGTCATGACCGGCATTTTTGGGGCGCCTTATCTGCTGTGGCTTCTGTCGCGCGAAATGGACGCCGGAGATATCTGATGACACATTCGAACGACAACGCGCTGAAAGCGGAAAACCTCACGATCGGTTACGGTGAGAGAACCGTCATCGACAACCTGTCGCTGAATTTCCCGAGCGGCCGCATGACTGCCATTCTCGGCCCCAATGGTTGCGGAAAATCCACGCTGCTGCGCGCACTCGCCCGCCTGATCACACCGGCAAAGGGCAGCGTCAGGCTGGGTGGCGACGATATCTTTTCGATGGACACGCGCGCACTTGCCCGCCGCCTCGCAATCCTGCCGCAGGCCTCCAAGGCGCCGGAAGGCATCACTGTTGCCGATCTGGTCCGCCGTGGCCGAACACCCTGGCGCGGCCTGTTCTCGGCCTGGAGCGAAGCCGATGCGGCAGCCGTCGAGCGCGCGTTGAAGGAAGTCGGGCTGACGGACATGTCGGAGCGGCCGATCGACCAGCTGTCCGGCGGCCAGCGCCAGCGCGCCTGGATCGCGCTCGTTCTGGCGCAGGATACGCCCTGCCTGCTGCTGGATGAACCCACCACATGGCTCGATCTCACCCACCAGATCGAGGTCCTGTCACTGGTGCGCGAGCGTAATCGCAGTCAGGGTGTGACCGTTGTCACCGTGCTGCACGATCTCAATCTGGCAGCACGGTTTTACGATACGCTGGTTCTGCTCGGCCCGAACGGCATGGTCGCGGCCGGTTCGCCGCAGGATGTGTTGACGGAAGAAAATCTGACGACCGGTTTTGGCCTCTCGGCCATGGTCGTACCTGACCCGATCACCGGCACGCCGATGGTCGTGCCGCGCTAAGCGGTATTCAGCTCCAGTAGGAAACCGCGGTAAAATCGCGTTTGCCGAAACCGCGGGCCAGAAGGCAGGTGCGAGCGGCCTTGGCGGCATCGCAATGGCCGGCAAACCACACGTGGCAGGTGGAAGGCGTTTCGCAGCATTCCAGTGCTTCCACGAGGTTATCTACCGGCACGACACGGTCGTCGCTGGCAAGCTCGCAGAGATTTTCCTTCGAAACCTGCAGATAGGCTTTCACCTTGCCGGGCGCGACCGCCAGCATGCGGGAAATCGCCGGCATTGCCGTTTCATCGCCGAACAGCAGCAATTCCGAGGCTTCGGGGCATCCGCCGCCGCCCGGTCCCATTAGGCCGACCGTCTCGCCGACAGGGTTGCTTTCCGCCCAGTCCGAGGTCGGGCTGCCCTGATGGCGGAAAATATCAAATTCCAGCCAGTTATCCTCGGCTGCGATGGTCGTATAGACCGGCTTGTGCAGAGCGTCCTCGCCCTCCGGCCACACGGTGCGGCCGTTGGCGGCGGTGCGCGGCCAGATGGGCGCGCGGCCACGCGGGCCGATGAGAATGCGGAAATGCAGGCTGCCGGTCGCGAAACGAGCCGCGTCGGAACCTTCAAGGCGAACCCGCAGATAACCCGGCGAGCGGCGCGAAACCGACACCACTGTCATCAGCGACAGGCCCGGCGCCAACGCACCTTCGTCGACCTTGTCCCACTGGATCGACAGGCCGCTGCCCTCGAGCATCTCCGTCACGCTGTCCTGCAGCGTCCGCAAAAGCCGTTCTTCCGGTGAGGTCAGCTTGAAGGTGCCGCCTTCGCCTTCAAGGCAAAGGCTGGCTCTGGAATTCCACACGCAGAGCGATGTCGAAACGCCATCATCCTCGAGGGTCATGTCCCAGAGCGTGGCGCGTGCCTTCAGCGCTTCCAGTGCTGCCGCACCGTTTGTGACGATGCGGCCTTCGGTCTTGTATGTCGCTGCCATGGTCTCTGCCCGCAGTGTCCGTTGCAGGCTTCATGCACATTCATGACTGTAAATGTCAAGAATGCACCTGATCACATCGAACACAAGCGGATCAGAAAACGATCAACGCAGCATTTTGGGGCCACCCAAAATCTTGTCGTCGATCTCGCCGATCGCCTCGAGGTCACGGCCGACATAATCGATGGAGGTGAGGATATGCCGCAGCACGTTGATGCGTGCCCGCCGCTTGTCGTTGGAGAGAACGACGGTCCACGGGCTGTCGTCCTTGTGGGTCTTGTCCAGCATGACGTCGCGCTTGGCGGTATAGTCGTCCCATTTGGGCAGGCCGGCAATGTCCATCGGCGACAGTTTCCATGTCTTCAACGGATCATGGCGGCGATCGTGAAAGCGCTTCAGCTGCATCTCATGGCCGATATCCAGCCAGAACTTGAAGAAATGAATGCCGTCATCGACGATCATTTGCTCGATGTAAGGCACTGTTTTCATGAAGTCGCGATACTGCTCGATCGTGCAGAAGCCCATGACCGGCTCGACCACGGCGCGGTTATACCAGGAGCGGTCGAACAGGGTGATTTCGCCGGCACTCGGGAAATGCGTCACGTAACGTTGAAAATACCACTGTCCCGCCTCGCGTTCGGTCGGCTTGGCCAGCGCCACGATATGGGCGGAACGCGGGTTGAGATAGGAGTGCAGGTTGAAGATCGTACCACCCTTGCCGGCAGCGTCGCGTCCTTCGAACAGCGCCATCAGCCGCTTGCCGGTGGATTGCAGCGAATATTGCAGCTTGACCATCTCGACTTGCAGCGCATGCATCTGCTTGTCGTATTTTTCGCGGTTGAGCTTGTCCTCGTAAGGGAAGTCGCCGGAGGCGAGCGCCTTTTCCTCCACCCAGTCGGGCAGGTCGGGATCGTCGATGTTGAAGATCCGCTTCTTGCCCTTGATATCGAGTTCGACTGCGCGGCTCTGGTCAATGTCCATCTATGGCATCCTCCTGGCATATGGTCCGTAAAAACAAAGCTAGTGCAGTCGGCGGCGCAAAGCCAGTTGGCAAAGCACACAGGGCAATTCATCGTTCTGTTGCAAAGCTGTGCAAAAGCACTTGGCAGTCGTCGGTCGATGCATATCTGTCATGATAGCGCTATAAAACCGCGGGTTATCGTTTTGACTGTGGTGATTTGGAGCGCGCGTATGAGCGTGGTGGAAGCGGTGCAAAAAGACAGCAGGCAGACAGGCATGCGAATGGCTTCCCGGTTCCGGCGCGGCTGGCCGATTTTTGTAGTGGCGACGCTTCTGGCGATCATCGCCTGGTTTTCGCAGGCCGATGGCCTGATGGTCGCTGCCGGCTGGGCGTTGATCGTTCTGTCCATCTTCGCCATCCGCTTCGGGTCCTCGGCGGTCGCTAATGCACCGGCAAAAGAAGAGGTCGCCGAAGAAACGGATGCGCAGCCGCTTGCCGAAATCGTGACCGCCTACAACGCGCTCGATATCCCGATCCTCATTCTGTCCAGCGATGCAACGGTGCTTTTCCACAATCCGGCTGCCGAAAAGGCGCTGGGCGAGTTCGAGGTCGGATCGCATCTGTCGGCGCGCCTGCGTTCACCCGGCATTCTCGACATGGTGCGCGAAACGGTGGCGACCGGCGAGCCGAACCAGATGGAGCATTCCGAGCGGCTGCCATCCGAGCGGGTCTATATTCTGCGCATCGCACCGGTCATGGAAGAGGGGGCACCTGTCGGTGCCGCGCGTCTTTATGTTCTCTCCTTCCGTGACATTTCCGAACTGCGCCGCCTCGACCGCATGCGCTCCGACTTTGTCGCCAATGCCAGCCATGAGCTGCGAACGCCGCTCGCGTCCCTGCGCGGGTTTATCGAGACCATCCAGGGGCCGGCCAAGGGTGACGCCAAGGCGCAGGAAAAATTCCTCGGTATCATGCTCGATCAGGCAACGCGCATGAGCCGGCTTGTCGATGATCTGCTGTCACTGTCGCGGCTCGAGCTGAAATCCCATATCGCGCCGGATCAGCGTGTCGATCTGCTGCCGCTTGTCTGCCATGTGCGCGATGCGCTTCAGCCGCTGGCGACCGATCTCGGTGTCGATATCCGCATGCACATGCCGGAAGGCAAGGTCGAGGTGACCGGCGACCGGGACGAACTCGTGCAGGTCGTGGAAAATCTTATCGAGAACGCCTGCAAATACGGGCAGGAGGGTGAGATCGTCGATGTCTATCTCACCAAGCAGGAAGGTCAGCCGGTCGAATTCAGCGTTGTCGACCGCGGGCCGGGCATCCCGGCAGAGCATGTGCCGCGTCTCACCGAGCGTTTTTATCGCGTCAGTGTTGCCGATAGTCGGTCGAAAAAAGGCACCGGTTTGGGGCTCGCCATCGTCAAGCATATTCTCACGCGCCACCGTGCACGGCTGATCGTGAAGTCCGAAATCGGAAAGGGAACCACGTTTACCGTGCGTTTTTGACATAAAACCCGGATGTGAGATTCACACGGTAAAAATAACGAAATAAAATCAGGTAGATAAACTGTCACAATTGTTTCATCGAAGTGACATAAAAGCTGAGGCCAAGGGCAGCTAAGACGTGGCTGTCGAATGCCGGGAAGCGCGAAAATACCGGCTCCAAACGCTTTTACAAACCCATACCGGGAGAACATCGATGAACATGTTGAAACTTTCCGCAGCAGCCCTGGTGGCTTCTGTTGCCTTCGCTGGTGCAGCTGCTGCCCGCGATCAGGTTCAGATCGCCGGCTCCTCCACCGTTCTTCCTTACGCGAAGATCGTTGCCGAGACGTTTGCTGAAACCTTCCCGAACTTCAAGGCTCCGGTCGTTGAATCCGGCGGCACCGGCGGCGGTCTGAAGGCATTCTGCTCGGGCGTCGGTGAAGGCACGATCGACATTGCCAACGCTTCGCGCAAGATCAACAAGAGCGAAGCTGAAGCCTGCAAGGCTGCCGGCGTCAACGACGTTCAGGAGGTCCGCATCGGTTACGACGGCATCGTATTTGCCGCTGACTCGTCCAACGGCGACATGAAGATCGAGCCGAAGGACCTCTACAAGGCTCTGGCCGCTGAAGTCATCGTTGATGGCAAGCTGGTTGCCAACCCTTACAAGAACTGGTCGGACATCAACGCTACCCTGCCGAAGGGCCCGATCGCTGCCTACATCCCGGGTTCCAAGCACGGCACCCGCGAAGTCTTCGAAGAGAAGATCATGGCTGAAGGCTGCAAGGAAGCCGGCGCCACCGACGTCATCAAGGCTGCCATCACCGATGCCAAGCAGGCTGCCGCCAAGTGCGTAGCAGTTCGCAAGGACGGCGTTGCTGTCGACATCGACGGTGACTACACCGAGACGCTCGCTCGTATCGCTGCCAACAAGACCGGCCTCGGCGTCTTCGGTCTGGCCTTCTACGAAAACAACAAGGACAAGCTGAAGGTTGCGACCGTATCGGGCGTTTCTGCTTCGACCGACACGATCTCTTCCGGCAAGTATCCGGTTTCCCGCCCGCTGTACTTCTACGTGAAGAAGGCTCACCTGGGCGTTATCCCGGGCCTGAAGGAATACGTCGAGTTCTTCATCTCCGACGACATGGTTGGCCCGGACAGCCCGCTGGCTGAATACGGCCTGGTTGCTGCTCCGGACGATCAGCGCGAAGCAGTCCGCAAGGACTTCGCAGCCGGCAAGACCATGTAATCAATGACCCGGCGCCGCCCTTCAAAGGCGGCGCCGACTTTTTTCTTCTTCTTTTGGCCTTTCGGTCGCCCGGTCAGGGGCGGCCTGTAGCGGACCCGCAGTTGTGGCTGCGTTGAGTAACCGCGAATAAATCGGTTCCGATGATTGGGATTGTGCGGTAATGCGTGCCGCCGATGGCGGTAGGCCGGGGGATACTAATGAGCACACCATTGATTTTGTTGGCCTTGGCGATCATTGCCATTGCCTGTTATGTCGCCGGGACACGGCGCGCTCTGGCAATTGCCGGCGGCTTGTCCTCCAATCTGCATTCCCGTCAGGGTTATTACGGCAGTTTTGTCGCCATCTGTGCCACGGTGCCGGCGGCGATCGTTCTTGCCGTCTGGCTGATTGCCAGCCCTTTCTACATCAATTCGACGGTCATGAGCGGCTTCCCTGAAGAGGTGAAGACGCAGAGTGAAGCGCAGCAGGGCCTCAGCTTCGGCATGGTCGGCGGGCTTGCTCGCGGCATGGATGTGCTGACACTCGAGGAAATCGACGCTGTCAGCGCCAATCCGGCCGAACTTCGTAGCCTGCTCGGCACCAAGGGTGTCGCGCTTGCCGGTGATCCTGAGCCGTGGATGGTCGTGTCCGCCGGCGATCTCAACGCCATGCAGAAGATCAGCAGCCGCATCATGACGGCAGTCGTGCTGATCATCGCGCTTGCTGGTGCCGGTCTCTCCTATGTCCGCATCGCGCCGCGCTTTCGCGCCCGCAACCGGGTCGAAAAGGTCATTCTTTCCGCTCTGGTCCTCGCATCGTCGATCGCCATCGTCACCACGATCGGCATCGTCATGTCGATGCTGACCGAAGCCACGCACTTCTTCGGCCGCGTGTCGCCCTGGGAATTCTTCTTCGGCACCGTCTGGGATCCGCGCTTTGCTGCGGCCGGCGCAACCGCTTCGGAAGGCCAGTTCGGTCTTATCCCGCTTCTCGCCGGCACGCTTTATATCGGCTTCGTCGCCATGCTTGTCGCCGTCCCGGTCGGCCTGTTCTCCGCCATCTATATGTCGGAATACGCCTCTCCGAGAGTGCGCTCCATCGCCAAGCCGCTGCTCGAAGTCCTGGCCGGCATCCCGACCATCGTTTACGGCTTCTTCGCGCTCACCTCGGTCGGTCCGTTCCTGCGTGACATCTCGGCGCAGCTGAGCGGGCTTACCACCGGTGAATACGCCAACTTCATTCAGGCGCAGAGCGTTCTGACCGCCGGTTTCGTGATGGGCATCATGCTGATCCCTTACGTCTCCTCGCTGTCGGACGATATCATCACCGCGGTGCCGCGTGCCCTGCGTGACGGTTCGCTCGGTCTCGGCGCCACCAAGTCGGAAACCATCAAGAAGGTCGTCATGCCGGCAGCTCTGCCGGGTGTGGTCGGTGCTCTCCTGATGACCGCCTCGCGCGCCATCGGCGAAACCATGATTGTGGTGCTTGCCGCCGGTGTTGCCGCCCGCATGCAGCTCAATCCTTTCGAGCCGATGACCACCGTGACGGTCAAGATCGTCAGCCAGCTGACGGGCGACCTTGAATTCACCTCGCCGCAGACGCTGGTTGCCTTCGCACTTGGCATCACGCTGTTTGCGATCACGCTTTGCCTCAACATCTACGCGCTCTTCATTGTGCGCAAATACCGGGAGCAGTACGAATGACCGACGTGGTTTCTTCCCCCGCCGGCGTGCTTGCAAAGCCCGCCCGCCGCGATATCGGCATCAAGCGCCGCTACGCCGCCGAACGCCGCTTCCGCGCCTATGGCATCGCCGCCCTGTCCTTCGGGCTTCTGTTCCTGGCACTGCTTCTGTGGTCGGTCGTTTCCAAGGGTTACACCGCCTTCCAGCAGACGATGATCACCGTTCCGGTCGAATTCTCCGAACAGGTCATCGACAAGGATAACGAGCGCGCTACCGATCCGCAGAAGCTGATGACGGCAAACTATCCGATCATCGCCCGCAATGCGGTGGCCAAGGCACTCGGCGTTGCCGAAAGCAACACGGCCGATCTGCGTGCCGTCAACCAGATGATTTCGAACAGCGTCCGCAGCCAGCTGCGCGACATGGTCGTCGCCAACCCGCAAATCATCGGCACCACCCAGACGGTGTCGCTGCTTGCAGCCGGTGATATCGACAGCGCCTGGAAGGGCCAGATCAATCTCGACGTGTCGGAAGACAACCGCAAGGTTTCCGACAAGCAGGTTGGCTGGATGAACCAGCTGGCTGAAGCCGGCGCGCTCGCCAAGCACTTCAACGGCGGCATCTTCTTCAACGGCGCATCCAGCCGTCCGGAAGCAGCCGGCGTCGGCGTCGCCCTGATCGGCTCGTTCTACATGATGCTGATCGTGCTGGTCCTGTCGCTGCCGATCGGTGTTGCCGCCTCGATCTATCTTGAGGAATTCGCTCCGAAGAACAGGCTGACCGACCTGATCGAGGTGAACATCAACAACCTCGCGGCCGTTCCGTCGATCGTCTACGGTTTGCTCGGTCTGGCTGTGTTCGTCAACTTCATGGGCCTGCCGCGCTCGGCCTCGCTGGTCGGCGGTCTGGTTCTGACCCTGATGACGCTGCCGACCATCATCATCGCCACCCGCGCGGCATTGAAGGCGGTTCCGCCGTCGATCCGTGCGGCCGCACTCGGCCTCGGCGCTTCGAAGATGCAGACCATCTTCCACCACGTCCTGCCGCTTGCCATGCCGGGCATTCTGACCGGCACCATCATCGGCCTGGCGCACGCGCTTGGCGAAACCGCGCCGCTTCTTCTGATCGGCATGGTCGCCTTCGTCGCCAACTATCCGACCACTCCCATGGATCCGTCCACGGCCCTGCCGGTGCAGATCTACATGTGGGCCAACGAGGCGGAACGCGCCTTCGTCGAAAGAACCTCGGGAGCAATCATTATCCTGCTCCTGTTCCTCATTGTCATGAACGTCGGTGCGATCCTGTTGCGCCGCCGCTTCGAACGGCGCTGGTAGAAGGAGCTCTGTTATGAACATGATGTCTGAAGCAGCAGTGGAAAAGGCGCTAGACAAGAAGATGACTGACATGTCCTACAAGATGATCGGCAACGACGTATCCGTCTATTACGGCGAGAAACGCGCCCTGTTCGACGTCAACCTCAACGTTCGCGAAAACACCGTCACGGCGCTTATCGGCCCGTCCGGTTGCGGCAAGTCGACCTTCCTGCGCACGCTGAACCGCATGAACGACACGATCGAGGGTTGCCGCGTCACCGGCAAGATCACGCTCGACAACGACGATATCTACGACAAGGAAATCGACGTCGTGGAACTGCGTGCCCGCGTCGGCATGGTGTTCCAGAAGCCGAACCCGTTCCCGAAGTCGATTTATGAAAACATCGCCTACGGTCCGCGCATCCATGGTCTTGCCCGCAACAAGGCGGACATGGACCAGATCGTTGAAGCCAGCCTTCAGCGCGCGGGTCTCTGGACCGAAGTCAAGGATCGTCTGCATGAAGGCGGCACCGGCTTGTCCGGTGGTCAGCAGCAGCGTCTGTGCATCGCCCGCGCCGTCGCCGTTTCGCCGGAAGTCATCCTGATGGATGAACCCTGTTCGGCGCTCGATCCGATCGCAACCGCCAAGGTCGAGGAACTGATCCACGAACTGCGCGCCAATTACACGATCGTCATCGTCACGCACTCGATGCAGCAGGCGGCCCGCGTGTCGCAGCGCACCGCCATGTTCCACCTTGGCCAGCTGGTCGAGGAAAACGACACCGACAAGATGTTCACCAATCCCGATGACCAGCGCACGCAGGATTACATCATGGGCCGCTTCGGCTGATCCGGGTCTTTGACCCGAATTGCCTGAACCGCAGACATCAAGGATCAGAAAAATGGTTTCGACCCATATTCTTTCGGCCTACGACGAAGAGCTGAAATATTTGAACCGCCGCATTTCCGAAATGGGCGGCCTGGCTGAGCAGATGTGCGGCGATGCCGTGCGCGCGCTCGTCAATTCCGACACGGCGCTGGCCCAGAAGATCATTTCCGACGACGTCATCCTCGATCACGCCGAGCGCGAGATCCAGGACAAGGCGATCGTCACCATTGCCAAGCGTCAGCCGATGGCGGCCGACCTTCGCGAAATCATCGGCACGCTGCGCATCGCAGCAGACCTTGAGCGCGTCGGCGATCTTGGCAAGAACAC
Organism: Neorhizobium sp. JUb45; assembly: GCF_004343585.1. Classification (GTDB taxonomy): domain Bacteria; phylum Pseudomonadota; class Alphaproteobacteria; order Rhizobiales; family Rhizobiaceae; genus Neorhizobium. Next base: position 398,858 of record NZ_SLYW01000004.1, read on the forward strand.
TGCCAAGCGCGTCATCGCCGTGCAGGGCACCGGCGTTCCGCGCAAGCTGGCCCGTGGCCTGGAGCATCTCTCGGATCTCGCCCTCGTGCAGCTCAAGGACGTTCTCGACGTGTTTGCCAGCCGCTCGGCTGAAAAGGCGGAAATCATCCGTGCCCGCGACGAGGAAATCGACGCGATGTACACGTCGCTGTTCCGCGAACTCCTGACCTACATGATGGAAGATCCGCGCAACATCACCACCTGCACGCATCTCCTGTTCTGCGCCAAGAACATCGAGCGCATCGGCGACCACGCCACCAACATCGCCGAGACCATCTATTACATCAAGACCGGTGCCCAGCTTGAAGGCGAACGCCCGAAGGACGATACGGCAAACACGGTTGGTGCACTCGTCGAGTGACGGGTGAAACGGAGCAGATAAGACATGCTACCCAAGATCGCGGTCGTTGAAGACGAAGAAGCACTGAGCGTGCTTCTTCGCTACAATCTCGAAGCCGAAGGATATGAGGTCGAAACCGTTTTGCGCGGTGACGAGGCCGAAATCCGACTTCAGGAACGCGTTCCTGACCTTCTCATCCTCGACTGGATGCTGCCGGGCGTTTCCGGCATCGAACTGTGCCGGCGCCTGCGCATGCGGCCGGAGACCGAACGTCTGCCGATCATCATGCTGACGGCACGCGGCGAGGAAAGCGAACGTGTTCGCGGTCTGGCGACGGGCGCAGACGATTATGTCGTAAAACCGTTTTCCACGCCGGAACTGATGGCCCGCGTCAAGGCTATGCTGCGCCGAGCCAAGCCGGAAGTTCTCTCCAGCGTGCTGAAATGCGGTGATATCGAGCTTGATCGCGAGACACACCGTGTTCACCGCAAGAGCCGCGAAGTGCGCCTCGGCCCGACCGAGTTCCGCCTTCTGGAATTCCTTATGGTCTCGCCGGGCCGCGTGTTTTCGCGCTCGCAGCTGCTGGATGGCGTCTGGGGCCATGACATCTATGTGGATGAGCGTACCGTCGACGTGCATGTCGGACGCCTGCGCAAGGCCCTGAACTTTTCCAACATGCAGGATGTCATCCGCACCGTTCGCGGCGCGGGTTATTCGATGGAAGCCTGATCGGTTTCACCTGCTCACAATGAAAATGGCCCGGATGTGTCTCGCATCCGGGCCATTTTTTTATTCTGCTGGTGCCTGCGCCTCGCGCCATTCCGGCAGCGGAAAGATCCGGTCATATGCCATGTTGAAGAGGAAGGCGTAGACCAGGTAGAAGGTCGCGAACGAGATATCCATCACCAGCGCCTGCCAGAGCGTCACGCCCAGATACCAGGCGATGAACGGCAGGAGTGCGACCAGCAGGCCAAACTCGAACAGCACGGTATGGGCCACGCGCAGAGGCATGGTTTTCAGAGTGCTGCCGCGAAACTTCTGCATCAGGTGGTCGAAGCCGAGATTGTAGATGTAGTTCCAGGCCGTCGCGACAGTTGCCGAGACGATGCCGACGACACCGACATGTTCCACCGGAAGATGGAAAACGAAGGACGCGAGCGGAGTGAAAAGCGCAAGCCCGATGATTTCAAAGCTGAGTGCGTGGCGAATACGGTCGCGCGTCGTGCGCATGGTCAACCCCTTGGGTTTTGGCCGGGTCGTCCCGGTGTGTCAGCCCAGTTCGGGGGAGGTCGTCCTCGCGACCCGTAAATAGGTTTTCGGGAGACGATAGGCAAGCCGCCAGATGGCAAAGCTGCTATGCATATAGGCAATTGCCGGATCCGTAGGCGCAAAAAAGCGGGCCAGAAGCCCGCTTTCGATCTCGTCCTCGTGTGGTCTTGCCGGCTTTTACGAAGCGCGGGCAACAGCCTTGTTGCGGCGCTCGTTGACCGGCTGGTAGGCCATGCGGCCGTGGTACTTGCAGTAAGGCGAGTTGTCCGGGGATTCTGCGCCGCAGAAGTGGAAATCGTCCTTCAGCGGATCGCCCATCGGCCACTTGCAGGTGCGCTCTGTCAGTTCCGTCAGCGCCAGCTTACGGTTGATCGGAACGACGATGTTGCCGGCAGGCTTGTAGACGGCGACTTCCTGCGTCGCGTCCATTTCCATCTCTTCGCGCACTGCGTTGGCGCCGGCCGGGCGCTGAACGGTGCGGGTCTGCGGGCGTGCTGCAAAATTGCTCTGCGGGCGCGGTGCGGAAGCCGCGACGCGCTTTGCCGGACGCGCTGCAGCGCTGGTGCTGCCGCCGGCTTTCGCTCGGCCCGGCAGGTTCAGGCGGTGGACTTTGCCAATCACCGCGTTACGGCTTACGCCTCCAAGTTGAGCGGCAATCTGGCTGGCGCTCAAACCTTCGGCCCATAATTTCGTCAGGCGCTCGACGCGCTCGTCAGTCCAGTTCATGCTATCTCTCCGCCGTGAGTGCCGAACGTGGCTTGAATCGGTCACCGCTCCGGCAAATAAATTTGCCGGAAGACACTACATCTATACTTTTGGTGACTAAGTCCGCCGCATGCAGCCTAGTAATTGACGATTAACCTAGTGTGGGGCTGACTCCGTGGCAAGAGTCGGGCGAATCACCGCGAATCGATTTCCGTGTTTTCCCCAACTTGCTGTCCGGGAGAGTCATAATTGTCACAGCTTCCGGGCGAGTAACGGTCGCGCGCAATAAAGCTGTTTTCAGGGCATTGGAAGCTGTTTTGTTGACAGCACACAGCGAAATGCCGATAGTGCCGACGCCGCCTGTCAAGGCGGCATTTTCAATTTTGGCGACACCCGTCGCCACCTGATTTCGATCAGTTTAAAGGAGTGAATGTCGCCATGTCTGAAACCGCGCTTTTCGACACGTTTGCCCGGGCTCCGCTGCGTTTTGAACGCGGCGAAGGCGTTTGGCTTGTGACGGAACGCGGCGAGCGATATCTCGATTTTGGCGCCGGCGTTGCGGTCACCTCCTGCGGTCACGCAAATCCGCATCTGGTCGAGGCGCTGAAGGCTCAGGCGGAAAAGGTCTGGCACCTGTCCAACCTCTATGAAATTCCGGAGCAGGAGCGTCTCGCCCGCCGGTTGACAGAAGCGACTTTCGCGGACAAGGCATTCTTCACCAACTCAGGCGCGGAAGCGCTGGAATGCGCCATCAAGACGGCGCGCCGTTACCACTATTCCAAGGGCCATCCTGAGAAATTCCATATCATCACCTTCGAAGGTGCCTTCCACGGCCGCACGATCGCGACGATCGCTGCCGGTGGTCAGGAAAAATACATGGAAGGTTTTGGTCCCAAGGCTCAAGGGTTCGATCAGGTGCCGTTCGGCGATCTCGACGCGCTCAATGCCGCCATCAATGAAAATACCGGCGCTCTGCTGATCGAGCCGATCCAGGGTGAGGGCGGCGTGCGCCCGGTCACCAAGGAATTCATGCGCGAGCTGCGCCGGATCTGCGACGAAAAGGGCCTGCTGCTGATCCTCGACGAGGTTCAGACCGGCGTCGGCCGTACCGGCAAGCTGTTTGCCCATGAATGGGCGGGCATCACCCCCGACATCATGGCGATCGCAAAGGGCATTGGCGGCGGCTTTCCGTTCGGCGCCTGCCTTGCAACGGCAGAGGCCGCATCCGGCATGAAGCCCGGCATCCACGGCACCACCTATGGCGGCAATCCGCTGGCCATGGCCTGCGGCAATGCCGTGCTCGACATCGTGCTGGCCGAGGGTTTCCTTGAAAACGTCCGCGATGTCGCGCTCGTCTTCCGTCAGGGTCTTGCGGCTTTGAAGGATCGCTTCCCGGAAGTGATCGAGGATATTCGCGGCGAAGGGCTTCTGCTCGGCATCAAGGCCAAGGTTCCTGTCGGCGATCTCGTCGTCGGCATGCGCAACGAACACATGCTGGCTGTGCCGGCTGGCGACAACGTCGTCCGTCTGTTGCCGCCGCTTGTCGTCACCGCGGAGGAAGCCCGCGAAGGCCTGGCCCGCATCGAACGGGCCGCGGAAGCACTTACCGCTGAACAGTTGAAAAAATCCGCCTGAGGGGCAGGGAAGAGGGCGCCATTGAAGGTTCCCTCTTTATAGGGAATTTAAAATGGCATCTCCCAAGCATTTTCTCGACCTTTCCGAAGTTTCGGCAAAGGATCTGCGCTCCATTCTCGACGACGCCAAGGTCCGCAAGCAGGCCACCAAGGCCGGCACCGCGGACAAGCCGCTGGCCGGCAAGATGCTGGCGATGATTTTCGAAAAGCCGTCGACCCGCACCCGCGTTTCCTTCGATGTCGGCATGCGCCAGCTCGGCGGCGAGACACTGTTCCTGTCGGGCACGGAAATGCAGCTCGGCCGCGCCGAAACCATCGGCGATACGGCAAAGGTTCTGTCGCGTTACGTCGATGCGATCATGATCCGCACCACCGATCACAGGCGCCTCATCGAGCTTGCCGAACACGCCACCGTGCCGGTCATCAACGCGCTGACCGACGACACCCATCCCTGCCAGATCATGGCCGACCTGATGACCTTCGAGGAACATCGCGGCTCCGTCGAGGGCAAGACCTTTGCCTGGACGGGTGACGGCAACAACGTGCTGCATTCCTTCGTCGAAGGTGCTGCCCGTTTCGGTTACACGATGAACATGGCCGTGCCCATGGGCTCCGAGCCGCACGACAAGTTCATGAACTGGGCGCGCAACAATGGCGGCGAGGTGAAACTCTACCACGATGCCGAGCAGGCGGTTGCCGGCGTCGACATGGTCGTCACCGATACCTGGGTTTCCATGAACCAGGAGCACAAGGCGCGCGGCCACAACATCTTCCAGCCCTATCAGGTCAATGACGCGCTGATGAAGCGCGCCAAGGACGATGCGCTGTTCATGCATTGCCTGCCGGCCCACCGCGGTGAGGAAGTCACCGATGCCGTTATCGACGGTCCGCAGTCGGTCGTTTTCGACGAGGCGGAAAACCGCTTGCACGCGCAGAAATCGATCCTTGCATGGTGCTTTGGCGCCGTCTGAGGCGTCTCTTTCAAGGCGGGAAGCCATGGCTTGATTTTCGCCATGGCCGACACCACTTCTTGGACTTCAAACGGGCCGGGCGGCATGATCGCACCGGCCTTTCAACATATATCGGCGTCGTCTTTTGACCCAGTCAGCGGTTCCGCTCGGCGGGTGCATATGTCAGATTGATCCTAAAGATCGGCGCAGAAGGAGCGGAAAATGGCAGAAGCAACCGTTGAACTGAACGATCTCAGTCTTGCCGGCGATGATCATGTCGTGCCCTTCCAGGTCGAAGGTCTGGATGTGCGCGGCCGTGCCGTCCAGCTGGGGCCGCTGTTGAAGACCATTCTCGGTCGTCACGATTATCCGACACCGGTTGCCCGCCTGCTGGCCGAAGCCATCGTGCTCACCGCGCTGATCGGCACGTCGCTGAAGTTCGACGGCAAGTTCACCGTGCAGACCAAGGGTGATGGCCCGGTCGATCTTCTGGTCGCCGATTTTTCGACGCCAGATTCCTTGCGCGCCTATGCCCGTTATGACGAGGAAGCGCTTGCCGCGGCCGTCGAGGCGGGGCGTACTGCGCCGCAGGAACTGCTGGGCGAGGGCATTCTGGCCTTCACCATCGATCAGGGTCACGGCATGCAGCCCTATCAGGGCATCGTGCCGCTCGATGGCTCGACGCTCGAAGAGATCGCCAGCGTCTATTTCCGCCAGTCGGAACAGATCCCGACGCGGGTGCGCCTTGGCGTTGCCGAACTGTTCGACCGTGACGAGGACGGCAAGCCGCGCCACAACTGGCGTGCCGGTGGCATTGTCGTGCAGTTCCTGCCGCAGGCGCCCGAGCGCATGCGCCAGCCCGACCTGCATGGTGGCGATGGAGACGAGCGCGAAGAGGAGCATTCCTCCGACGATGCATGGGCGGAAGCCCGCATGCTGGTGGAGACGGTGCACACCGATGAACTGACCGATCCGCAGGTCGGCATCGAACGGCTACTCTATCGCCTGTTCCATGAGCGTGGCGTGCGCATCTACGAACAGCAGGCCGTATTCGATCGCTGCAGCTGCTCGCGCGACAAGATCAAGGGTGTGCTGTCGGGCTTTTCCGCGGAAGAGATCTCGGCGAGCCAGGAAAACGGCGAGATCGCCGTCACCTGCGAGTTCTGCTCGACCACCTATCGATACGACGTGGCCGAGTTCGCCTCCGCCTGATCGGTTCTGGCATCAAAACGCAAAAGGCCGGCAGCGATGCCGGCCTTTTGCGCATGTGCTGGAAAAACGCGTCAGTTCAGAATGCGCAACTGCCCCGGCGAATCCAGCGAAAACGCCGGGATGTCGACGATCATCGTTTCGCCGTCGTCAGTTTCCATCTGGTAATGGCCGAACATCATGCCGGACGGCGTGTCCAGCGGGCAGCCGGATGAATATTCATAACTGTCGCCGGGCTGCAGGTGTGGCTGTTCGCCAACCACGCCAAGTCCTTCGACTTCATCGACCAGTCCGTTTTCGTCGGTAATGTGCCAATAGCGCTGAACCAGTCGCACCGGCTTGGAAGAATGGTTCGAAATAACGATACGATATCCCCAGACATAGCGGCTCTCATCCGGATCGGATTGCTCCTCCAGATAATAGGGTTCCACTTCGACTTCGATATCTTTCGTTCGTGCACTATACATGCCCGATACACCTCACACTGATGCTATCGGTATTATATAGAGTGTGTCTCACGTCAAGAAATCCCGGCAGCAAAGGGCTTTTGCGACCGGGATTCTGCATATTAGGGATAACTACCATGGTAAATGGCAGTCTATCCCTTAAAATATGATATTTACGCGGAAATTCCCGCCAGGGCCTGCGCGAAATCTTCGAGCAGGTCGTTGGCATCCTCGATGCCGGCCGAGAACCGTACCGTGCCCGGCGAAATGCCGAGTTCGGCGCGCGCCTCGTCCGTCAGGTTCTTGTGCGTCGTCGTTGCCGGGTGGGTGATGATCGAGCGGGTATCGCCGAGATTGTTGGAAATCGTCACCACGTCCAGCGCGTTCTGCAGCTTGAAGGCCGCTTCCTTGCCGCCCTTCAGCTCGAAGCACACCAGCGTCGAGCCGCCGGTCATCTGCTTGGCGATGATATCGGCCTGCGGATGGTCCTTGCGGCCCGGATAGATGACCTTGGCGACCTTGTCGCTGTCCGCCAGAAAATCGGCGATACGGCCGGCATTTTCCGTCTGCGCCTTGACGCGGATCGGCAGTGTCTCGAGACCCTTGATCAGCGTCCAGGCGGTGAACGGCGACATGGCCGGACCGGTGTGACGATAATAATCCTGCAGATGCTCGGTCACCCATTCGCGGTCAGACAGGATGACGCCGGCAAGGCTGCGGCCCTGACCGTCGATATGCTTGGTGGCGGAATAGACGACCACATGCGCGCCGAGTTCCAGCGGCTTCTGGAAAAGCGGCGTCGCGAACACGTTGTCGACGACGACGCGGGCATTGACCTGGTTGGCAAGCTTGGCCACGCCGGCGATGTCGATGATCTCCAGCGTCGGGTTGGTCGGGCTTTCGAGGAAGAACACCTTGGTGTTCGGCTGGATGGCCTTTTCCCAGTTGGCAAGGTCACGGCCGTCGATCAGCGTGCATTCGATGCCGTAGCGCGGTGCCAGCGTCTCCACCACCCAGCGGCACGAACCGAACAGGGCGCGGGCGGCAACGATATGATCGCCGGCTTTCAGCTGGCAAAGCAGTGCTGCGGTGATGGCGGCCATGCCGGATGCCGTTGCGCGGGCTTCCTCGGCGCCTTCCAGTGCGCACATGCGCTTTTCAAACATGTCGTTGGTGGGGCTGCCGTAACGGGCATAGATGAAGCCGTCATCTTCACCCTTGAAGCGCGCTTCGGCGGCTTCTGAACTGTCGTAGGTGAAGCCCTGTGTCAGATAGATCGCTTCGGACATCTCGCCATATTGCGAGCGCAGCGTTCCGCCATGCACGAGTGTCGTTGCAGGGCGCCAATTCTTGTTCGGAGTTTTGCTCATGTACTGACCACCTTCGTGATACAAAAAAACCGGCCGCAAAAGCAGACCGGTTTTCAACCCGGTCTTTTTAGCCACTTGTTTAACGTGGCTGCAAGCCGACCGGCCAAATCACCACGGGATAAAACTGGCATAATCCCGCTGTGCGCTTGCGTCAATGGTCGTGATTTGGTTTTGTCCGCCATTCGACACAGGGACTTTTTGAGATGATCAGGACGACAGGAATTCTGGCCGACCGCGCGATTGCGGCGCTGTTCGAGACGGGGCGTCTTTCCTCCGAGCGGCCGCTTGACGATGATCAGATTCAGCCGGCCAGCCTGGACCTGCGTCTTGGCACCAAGGCTTTTCGCGTTCGCGCCTCCTTCATGCCGGGGCCAAACAGCCTCGTCTCCGACAAGCTCGACCGGCTGAAGCTGCATGTCGTTGATCTGTCCGAGGGGGCGGTGCTGGAAACCGGCTGTGTCTATATCGTGCCGCTGATGGAAAGCCTCGATCTTCCCGCCGATATGTCGGCCTCGGCCAACCCCAAAAGCTCGACCGGCCGCCTCGACATTTTCACCCGTGTCATCACCAATTATGCGCAGGAATTCGACAAGATCCCGGCCGGTTATTCCGGCCCGCTCTATCTCGAAATCTCGCCGCGCACCTTTCCGATCGTCGTGCGCCAGGGCTCGCGGCTGTCGCAGATCCGCTTCCGCATCGGCAATGCGCTGCTGGGTGAGCCGGAACTGGCAAAGCTGCATGAAGCCGAAACTCTGGTCGCCTCCGACCTGCCCAACGTCTCGGGCGGCGGTATCGCGCTGTCGATCGACCTTGCCGGCGACAAGGACGGCCTGATCGGTTACCGCGGCAAACACCACACCGCGGTCGTCGATGTCGACAAGAAAGCCCAGCACGACCTGTTCGATTTCTGGGAGCCGATCTACAGCCGCGGCCGTAACGAACTGATCCTCGATCCGGATGAATTCTACATTCTGGTGTCGCGTGAAGCCGTGCACGTTCCGCCGCTTTATGCTGCCGAGATGACACCGTTCGACCCGCTGGTCGGCGAATTCCGCGTGCATTATGCCGGTTTCTTCGATCCCGGTTTCGGCCATGAGGCGGCGGGCGGACGCGGCAGCCGCGCGGTTCTGGAAGTGCGCAGCCACGAAGTGCCGTTCATTCTCGAAGACGGCCAGATCGTCGGCCGCCTTGTTTATGAACACATGCTGGAAGCGCCGGAAGGCCTTTACGGCTCGGGCCTCGGATCGAATTATCAGGCGCAGGGGCTAAAGCTGTCGAAGCATTTTCGCAGCTGATTGTCGCAGCCGTCAGGCTGTGATCACGCTTGACAGCGCAGGTCTTCTGTTGGAAGGCTTTGAGCCAAGGTTGCGGGTGTAGCTCAATGGTAGAGCAGCAGCTTCCCAAGCTGAATACGAGGGTTCGATTCCCTTCACCCGCTCCACTTTTATTTGAAACTTATTATAAACACATTCGCTATATAGACATCTGTCATCGGCATTGCTGATGAGCGCTGAAATGAATTCGCCGCTCGCAATCGCCGCGTCGCTTTAAGACTTTTGACCACGGATGTACTGGCTGGGTTTGGTAAGCGATGATGAGGAAGGTCGGTGCGGTTTCGCCCCGGCCTTTTTTGTTGCCCGAAATTGCCCGCCCTTTTGATCAGGCGGGCCGGGGATTTGCCGCGCTTGCGCGGCTCAGAACACAGCCAGATAACGCAGCAGCGAGATGATGCCGATGATGATCACGATGATCTGTACGATCTGTCGCGCGCGGCCGTCGATCGGAAGGCGCTGGACCAGATAGAGCACGAGGAAGATGACGAGGAAGGTAATCAGAATACTGATGAGAACCGACATGAATTTTTCTCTCCATTTTAAAACCGCCTGTCCCAAGCGGCTGACGCAGGAGTTTTGAGTAGAAAGCCGGCCAACGACTGTTTTGCGTGGAGATGCAGGCAGGGTGTTGGGCAGGCTTCCTATTTCTTTGTCCCGATGGCCGCATCAACGGGGCGATGTGGCGTTTTGTTCCAGAAAAAAGGTTTTGTCCTCAATTCGTTGATCGCTTTCCAGGCCGCAGCCGATGTCAGCATCCAGTAGAGCGGCACTGCCGCCCAGCGCCAGCCCACAAGTCGCTTCTCGTGGTCGGTCATGACACGGAAGCCGAGAACCACGAACAGAAGATAACTTCCCAGAATATTGAGGAAGTCGATGAAGATCAGCGGATGGCTGAGCAGTGTCAGGGCCGAGGCGGGATCCTGCTGGATGGCATGGAGACTTGTCAGAACCAGAAGCAGGATCAGCGGGTGCAGAAGCGCCGACACCAGCATGCCGCCGATCATAAGCTGGAAGGCGAGGGCGCCGAACCAGCCCATCTCGGTAATATGGGCTCTGGGATGCCGCGTCGCCACCAGCCATGTCTGAACCCAGCCCTTGTACCAGCGCGTTCGTTGGCCAAACCATTCTCGCAGCGATATCGGCGCATCTTCCAGCGTCTGCCGGCGCAAGGTCGCGGCGCGATATCCGTGTCGGTAGAGCCGAACGCCAAGATCTGCGTCCTCCGTCACATTGAACGGATCCCAGCCACCGACTTCGAGCAATACCGATGTGCGAAAGTGGTTGGACGTGCCGCCGAGCGGCAATGGCAGGCGATAGTCGGACAGCATCGGTAAAAGGCCGCGAAACAATGCCGAATATTCGACCGCAAACAGCGCACTCAGAAAGGAATGGCTGGCATTGGTAATGACGAGTGGAGCCTGCAGACAGGCGATCTCGGCGGGGCTTTCGCGAAAGCGTTGAAATGCCTCGCGCAATTGTTGCGGGTGCGGCCGGTCCTCGGCATCGTATATGGCCAGAAACTCGCCGCGCGCCGCACAGAGCGTATATGTCAGGGCCTTCGGTTTGGTGCGCGGCTGGGAGGGCGGAACGGTGACGATTTCAAAATGCGGTTTGAGCGCAACAGCCTGCAAAGCCGCAATGGTGTCGATATCGTCGCCCTCGCAGACGAGTTTGATGTCGAGCAGTGAAGGTGGCCAGTCCAGTCTCTCAAGGCTGCGAACCAGCTGTGTCACGACGGCGGCTTCACGGTAAAGCGCCACCATGACCGTATAGACCGGCAGTTTTGCATCGGATGCCGCCGCGTTCGTCCTGCTGCGCCGTCTCGGCTGACGTTTGAGGTGGGACAGTGCGGCAATGCGCATTGTCAGCGAAGACAGGTAAAGCAGTGACAAAGTCAGATGCAGGGCGGGAAGCGTGGCCTGCGGCGCCAGCAACAGAGCCATGGCCAGAATGACGCTCGCGCCGCCGGCGGCAAAACCCTGGGCGCCGGAAAGAACGATACGGGCCGAGGAATAGGTGCGCTTTTCGAAAAGGTCGGTCACGGCGGATCGTGTCCGTCGTGAAGCGCCAGCCTCCCACACTGCCGCGCGGAGCTGTGACGGTGTGGTGATCACCAGCCCCTGACGCAGCGCCGGCAAGCGGTCGAGAAGGGCGGCGAGATCGGCAAGCCTTGCCGCTTCGGGAACGATCGCCACCTGTGGCGCTTTTTTCGCATGCTGCAGCCGTATCTGGTTCGGGCGCAGCAGTTGCACATCCAGCGTATGGCCGTCGACAATGTCGCAGGCATCTATCTCCGCGATGAAGGGCAGGCGCAGGAAGCGGGCCATGGCGGCAAAATAGGCATCTTCGCGGATAGAACCGTCGGCCAGCAGTTCCGCCTCTATGCTCGTGCCGTTTTTCTTCGCCAGCCCGGCAAATTTGCGGATCAGCGGTTTACCGATGCCAAGACCGGTAAGCGCCGCGATTTCGTCCAGTGTCGGATCGTCAGTCCGCGTGGCAGGTGCGGTATCGCCAACAATAATTTTACGGGCGCTCGGTGGCGCGCTATCAAAATATTCCCCGACACGCATGCTTCTGCTACACCCCACACAACAACAAGCCCCCGCATGTCTCGTTTCGGATCATACAGATGCACGCATTGGTTACATCCCCAAAAAGCCGGGGGCCGTTCAAAGGTCTGTTGTCGGGGCTCGCCGCCATGCTTGCCGTTGTGATCGGATCAGGATTTCCAGTCGCAGCACAGCAACCCGGCAATGCCGAGCTGCCGGTGATGTTCGACGCACGCGAGCGCCTGCCGCGGCCCGACCTTTCCAATGTGCTGCGCGTCCGGGCGCTTACGACGGTGGATTTTCCGCCCTTCAGTTTTCTCGATCAGACAGGCCGTCTGACCGGCTTTCACGTGGATTTCATTCGGGAAATCTGTGCTGAACTGAAAATCGAGGCAAAGTGCCAGATCCAGGCCGTGCCGTTTGCCGATCTTGAGCCGACGCTGGAAAAAGCGGGTGCCGAACTGGTTCTGGCGGGCGTGGCGGTGACGCCGGATCTGCGCCAGAAATTCTCCTTCTCACGCCCCTATCTGCTGTTGCCGGCGCGTTTTGCTGTCGGAAAGAAGATCGGACTGACGGGGCACGCATCGGTTGCGTTGTCGGGTCGTCCGGTCGGCGTCGTGGCCGGCACCGTACATGAGGCGATGTTGAAAGGGTTTTTCCCGAAAGTGCAGGCCCGCCCATTCGAAACGCCGGATGCGATGCTGGATGCGCTGAAACAGGGCAGCGTCGATGCGGTTTTTGCCGATGGCCTGCGATTGCCCTTCTGGGTGGCGAGCGAAGCATCGGGCGGCTGCTGCACGCTGTTTGATGGCCCTTACATGTCGCAACGTTATCTGGGCGAAGGCCTGTCGGCGATGTTCCGTCACAACGACACGGCACTGCCGGCTGCCTTCGATAGCGCCGTGGCAGCCCTGGCACGCAATGGCCGCCTGCAGGAAATCTATCTGCGCTATTTCCCGAACGGGCTTTATTGAAAAGCTGGAATTCTTACTGGCTCGCCCAGATGATGCGGGCGATCCATTCGATCTCGGTCATCTCGAATGTGCGGTTGGGATGGGCGGGATTGAGCGAGTTGAGCTCGATCGATTTGGCGCTCTGGCGCAACAGCACCTTGGCCATCACTTCACCGTCGCGGGTTTTCACAACCACGCGGTCGCCGCGCCGCACCTGCGCGCCGGGCTCGACGATCAGCCGGTCGCCGTCGCGGTAAAGCGGCAGCATGGAATCGCCCTGTATCTCCAGCGCATAAACGGCACCGCTTGTGGGAGCAGCCGGAAAATCCACCACATCCCAGCCCTGGCCGGCGGGAAATCCGCCATCGTCGAAAAAGCCGCCGGCGCCGGCCTGGGCGAATCCCAGCAGCGGAATGCCGGTCGATTGCGGCGGATAGGTCACCTCTGGCACTGCCACTGGAGCGTGGGCGGCCTGATCCGGACCGAGAAAGGCCAGAAACTGGTCGATGCTTGAGCCGGTCGCTTCCAACACCTTGGCGATCGATTCCGTCGAGGGCCAGCGCATGCGGCCATCCGGCCCCTGTCGTTTTGATTTGTTGAAGGATGTCGGGTCGAGGCCAGCCCGCCGGGCAAGGCCCGAAGGGGTCAGTTGGTGGCGTTCGGCCAGGGCGTCGAGCGCACTCCAGATCGTCTCGTGTGACAACATCGTTTTCAAATCCTGCCGTGCCAGGTCAGCGTTGCCGTCCGCCAAAAGGCTTTGGCAAGGCGATACGGCCTGTTTCGGGTTTCGCGCATCCGGCAGGCCCGGAAAAGCGCTAAATGCCTGGACCACGCAAGTACAGCCGGGCGGCTTTGAAACTAACCAAAGCCGGCGCCGGAGTAAAGATGGAGAGGAATAAAATCCTGTCGGTGTAATCGACAGACGCCGCGCTCATGCGACCATGGAAAGGTTTACCTGGCCGAGCTTGATCACCGCCTGTGTGCGGCTGTCGACATTGAGTTTTAACAGGATCGCCGAGACATGTGCCTTGATCGTCGCTTCGGACACACCGAGCGCATAGGCGATCTGCTTGTTCAAAAGCCCTTTGCCGAGCATGGAAAGCACCTTGCTCTGCTGTGGCGTCAGCGTTTTCATGCGCTCCATCAACTCGGTCATCGTCGGGTCGGCGGTGGAGCCGTTCTTCTGTTCGCTGCCCTGCATGCCGGTCCAGATGCCGCCATCGAGCACGGTATCGACTGCCCTGCGGATATCTTCCAGCCCGGCCGATTTGGAGATGAAGCCCGAGGCCCCGAGTTCGAGCGCGCGGTTGATCGTGGCGTGGTCGTCGCTGGCCGATACGACGATCACCGGCAAGCCGGGGAATTCGGAACGGATCGCCGTCAGCCCGGAAAAGCCGGAAACGCCCGGCATGTTGAGGTCGAGCAGCATCAGGTCGATCTCGGCATGGTCGCCGGCCGCCTTTCTGGCTGCCGCGAAGTCGCCGGCCTCGATAATGGTCTGCTGGTTGCCGATATCGTTTACCGCCTGCCGCAGCGCGCCGCGAAACAGAGGGTGGTCATCCGCAATGACAATGGTGAGTGTCTGCATGCCCACGCCGCCTCCCAACAGCATAGTCTGCCTCGTCTCCTCGCCATATTTCTAATACCGCCGGCCGTTCAGCACAAGGGCTTGTGGCCACAGACTTCACAACTGTCAGTTTCCATTCGTCTCAAACTTGAGACACATCAGGTGCGGTTCGGCACTGTCTGCTGCTGTTCTTCCTCGCGGAATTCCTGAACCAGGCCGAAGAAACGGCGCATGAACCGCTCCATGATCGACAATGTGGTTTCGATTTCCTGTTCGGAGGGAACGCCCGGTTTGGCTGCTGCCGTGCCGCCCTGCTTCTCCAGTGCGGTCACACGTTTTTCGAGAAGATCGAGTTCCTTCTCATAGGCCGCGCGCTCGTCCGCCGCCATCCGGCAGGTCAACTGTCCGCCTTCGTCGCGGCACAGCGTCAGCGCGCCGGTCTCTGTATCCAGCCGCACGAAACCGCTCTCGGTCTTTTCCAGGCTGAAGCGTTTCTGGCCGCCATCCTGCGCCAGCGTTGCAACGGGAGCAGAAACCACGGCCACCATGCCCGCGAGAGCGGCAACTGCTGTGCTACGTAAAAACATGTCTGTCTCCTGTTTTTCTAAAGGCCGTTTTCCCAAAGGATTGACCTTCGCCATGGACAAAGCGCCGCCTTTGCGGCAAAGCCTCGGCAAACAATCATAGCCGGGAACCAATGATGAGCGACGTTATCTACAAGATCGTGACGGAAGACCTGTGGCTTGATGCCAGAGGAAAGGGCGTTTTTGATGGCGCGTCGATCGATCTTGCCGATGGCTATATTCATCTGTCCACCGCAGGCCAGGCTCAAGGCACCGCCGACAAATATTTCGCCGGCCAGACGGGGCTGTTGCTGATCGCCGTCGATGTGGACCGGCTGGGCGACACGCTGCGCTGGGAACCCTCGCGCGGCGGCGAACTCTTCCCCCACCTCTATGCGCCTCTGACATTCGATGCCGTTTTGTGGGAAAAACCGTTGGTCATAGGCGCCGATGGCCGCCACCAGTTTCCGGAGATCTGAGACCATGATGAGCCTTCTGAAAAGCGTCACCCGCCGAGGTCTCTTCCTGCTCGATCCGGAAGCAGCGCATGGCATGTCCATCACCGCGCTGAAGACCGGCCTTGTGCCGTCCTGCGCAGCCCGACCCGATCCGCGCCTGCGCGTCAGCCTCGCCGGGCTCGATTTTCCCAATCCGGTCGGCCTTGCCGCCGGTTACGACAAGAATGCCGAAGTGCCGGAAGCGCTGCTGAGGCTCGGTTTCGGTCATGTCGAAGTCGGCACGCTCACCCCGAAGGCGCAGGCCGGCAATCCCAAGCCGCGGCTGTTCCGTCTGGTCGAGGACGAGGCCGTCATCAACCGTTTCGGTTTCAACAATGAAGGCCATGAAGCAGCTTTCGCGCGCCTGCAAAAAATCCGTCGTAATGGCATCATCGGCGTCAATATCGGTGCCAACAAGGACGCCACTGATCGCATCGCCGACTACGTCGCCGGCATCCGCCGCTTCAACTCGGTCGCCACCTATTTCACTGCTAACATTTCCTCACCCAACACACCCGGCCTGCGCGATCTGCAGGCGCGCGAAAGCCTGAACGCATTGCTGTCGGCTGTTATTGCTGCCCGCAATGAAGAAGCGCAAAAGTCCGGCCGCAAGGTTCCGGTTTTTTTGAAGATCGCGCCGGATCTCACCGAAGAGGGCATGGACGACATTGCCGCCGAAGTGCTGGCGCATCAGCTGGATGGCCTGATCGTCTCCAACACCACGCTGTCACGCGATGACCTGCTCGATCAGGCGCAGGCGGGCGAGGCCGGTGGCCTATCCGGCAAGCCGCTGTTCGCACGCTCCACGGCGGTTCTCGCAAAAATGCGCCAGAAGGTCGGCAAGGAACTGCCGATCATCGGTGTCGGCGGCGTGTCCTCGGCCGATACGGCGCTGGAAAAGATCAGGGCAGGGGC
Organism: Neorhizobium sp. JUb45; assembly: GCF_004343585.1. Taxonomy (GTDB): domain Bacteria; phylum Pseudomonadota; class Alphaproteobacteria; order Rhizobiales; family Rhizobiaceae; genus Neorhizobium. Next base: position 415,198 of record NZ_SLYW01000004.1, read on the forward strand.
CGATCTGGTGCAGCTTTATTCCTGCATGGTTTATGAAGGTCCGGCTCTCGCCGGTCGCGTCGTCTCCGGCCTGTCAAAGCTTCTCGACCGTGAACAGGTTTCGTCCGTGCGTGACCTGCGCGACAGCCGCGTCGATCACTGGGCGGCAGCAAAACTCTGACGCGCCTTTGACGGCAGCATGGCGATAAGAAACAGGCCGCGCAGACCCAGAAACAGGTTGAGCGCGATCCAAAGGCCGTGATTGCCGAAGGCCGGCACCAGAAGGGCGACGGCCAGACAGAAACCGACGAGCGATGCCAGCATCATGTTGCGCATCGCCCGCGACCATGTGGCGCCGATGAACACGCCGTCGAGCTGGAAGGCGAGCGCGCCGGTCACGCCGGTCAGCGCCGCCCAGCCGAGATGGCGCATGGCTTCGCTACGCACCTCCGGCGAGGTGGTGAGAAGATCGATCATCGATGTGCCGAAAATCATGAAGAACAGCGCCAGCAGGCCGGCCATGGCAAAAGACCACAGCGCCGTCAGCTTCAGCGCGCGGTCGAAGGCCGGCCGGTACCGCGCGCCGACGGAACGCCCCGCCAATTGTTCGGCAGCACCTGCAAGCCCGTCGAGAAAAAACGAGCAGAGCATGAACACGTTCATGAGCACCGCATTGGCGGCCAGTGTCACCGCCCCAAAACTGGAGCCGACCCGCGTCATGATCGCATAGGCGCAGTTGAGCACCAGCGAGCGGATCAGAATATCGGCATTCAGCTGGAACAGCGCCTTCAGCCGGTCGCGATCGAGAATGTCGGTCCGGTTCGGCCGGCTGCCCGGCATTTTTATGAACTGCCGGAACACCAGAATGAGGCCCACAACGGCGCCGATCGTTTCCGCACAGGCCGTGCCCCATGCGACGCCATCGACGCCCCAGCCCAGATGCAGGCCGAGATAGGTCGACAGGATGATATTGCTGCCGTTGATGACGACCTGCAGAAACAGGCCGGTCGTGCCCTGTCCGCGCCCGAGCACATAGCCGAGAATGGCAAAGTTGATGAAGGTCATCGGGCTGCTGAGCACGCGGATGCCAAAATAGTGGCGGGTGACATCGGCAACCGCGGCATCGTCGGTCATCAGGCCGGGGGCGTAGGCTGATATCAGCGGCGTCGCCAGCAGCATCAGCAGGCCAAGGCCGATGGCGCTGATGAAGGCGCGCCAGAATACCGCCTGTTCCTCGCGCCTGTCGCCGCGGCCAAAGGCCTGCGCCGTCAATCCGGTGGTGGAGGTGCGGAAAAAGCTGAGGCTGCCGAAAATGAGGTCGAACAGGATTGCGCCGATCGCAAGACCGGCAAGGGCTGCCGGATCACCGAGCCGACCGACCACGCCGGTGGCGGTCAGGCCCAGAAGCGGCGTGGTGAGAAAGCCGAGCGTCATCGGCACGGCGATCGACAGCACGCCTTTATGCGTCACCTCGAAGGGCCGCACGGCCGCACCATCCTCAATATGATCGGCCGCCTGCTGCCCCATCGTATTTTGCGCCCCCGCGCCGCATTGCCGGTTAGCTGGAGAGGATCATCGACCAGTAGGGTCGTCCATCCGCGGCATATGCCACGGCCACACCGAGCCCGCTATAGGCGTCCAGCATGTTCTTCAGGTGTTTTGGGCTGTCGATCCATGCCTGAACTGCGCGTTCCACCTCGTTCTGGCCGCTGGCGATATTTTCCGCGGCGGGCAGCGGTACATCGCTGCCTTTCATGCGGTCGTAAAAACTGTCACCAAGCCCGATAAGATGCTGCATTTCCTTGGCTTTTGCCATGCGCACGGCTTGCACGGCTGCCGCCTTGCGGGCCGGATTGGCGCTGGAAAGGGCGGAAAGGCCGTTTTTCTTGCGAAGCTCGTTGACCAGCGGCAGTGCCGCCGCCGTCCGGTCGGTCGCCCCCGGCGTCGGCGAAAGAACACCGACGGTGGAACAGCCGGCCAGTACAAGGCCAACACCTGAAAGGGCGAGAAAGCCTCGGCGCGATGGTGTCATAAACTCCGTCATGTCAGCGCCGGAAACTCATCAGGCGCAGGATGATGAAGACCGGGATGACCACGATCGCACCGAGCAGCAGGTAATTGCCGACCGTGCCGAGCGCTTCGAAGCCGTTGTACCAGATATCGAGGAAATGATAGCGAATGCTGCCGACGATATTGTCGGGCGTATAGCCCAGCCATGCCAGAACGACGCCGACTATGAGGCAGACGACCACCAGCTTGACAAGCGTGCGGCCGGGAGAGTCACCGAGGAAACTGTTCACGGAAGAGGTCATCCTTGTTCATCTGCGGGGGTGCGAAAGACATAGTGGCCCCATTATCGCACTGCAAGCATGTTTGCATCATGTGTCTGCCTCCTCAGATAGAACTTGAGTTTTTTTATGACTTGCGCGAGATGGCGCAACTCCAGTGAAAGCCTTGCCGCCGATGAGCACGAACCAGTTTTCCTCCGGCGACGTGATTGCCGATCGTCGTGCCGATTACGCCCGCATGCTGGGTGAAAGCGAGGAGTTTGCCGCCGCTGCCGAACTGATGGAGCAGGCGCTGGAGCTTGCCCCCCAATGGGCCGCCGGCTGGTTTCGTCTCGGTGAATACCGCGAAAAAGCCGGCCTCGTTGAGCCGGCCGTCACCGCCTATCGCGAAACCCTGATGCTCGACCCGGAAGACGTGTTCGCCGCCACCCTGAAACTGGCGCTGCTGGGTGCGCAAGACGTGCCCGAGCAGCCACCGAGCCGGTATGTCGAAAGCCTGTTCGATGAGTATGCCGATCGTTTTGATACGGCGCTGGTGGAGAAGCTGGATTATTCGGTGCCCGGCAAGCTGGCGGCACTGGTACGCCCGCAGGCACCTTTTGCGACCACGGTCGATCTCGGCTGCGGTACCGGTCTTTTTGGCGCCGAAATCCGTGATGTGACGACCCGTCTCGAGGGGTTCGACATTTCCACCAACATGCTGGCCCGCGCCGAACGCAAGGAATTGTACGATCATCTCGGCCAGTCCGATCTGACGCTTCCGGCGGCACAGTCCGGCCTGTTCGAGTGGGAGGCAAGCCACCGCGCCGATCTCGTTTCCGCTGCCGATGTGCTGATGTATCTCGGCTCGCTGGAAACCGTCTTTCCACTGGTGACGGAGCTTCTCACATCCGATGGCCTGTTCGCCTTTTCGGTGGAGGATGCCGGAGAGGGCAACGGTTTCGTGCTGCGCGAGTCGATGCGCTATGCTCACGCCGAGGATTATATTCTCGGCCTTCTCGCCGCTCACGGCTTCGAACGGATCGCCAGCCAAAAAACCGTCATTCGCATGGATGGCGGCAATGCCATTCACGGCATTCTGTTTCTGTCGCGAAAGGCAGCCTGAGCGGCGCTTTCTTGCGTTTTGGCTGATGATGATCACGCCCTGTTGATGATGCTTGATGAAGCCGCTATCGCGGTGCACAATCACCAAAAAACAAGGGGACGATATTGGCCGAAGAACAGAGCGCGCAGAAGCGCCGGCTGGGCTTTTACAGCCTCGATCCGGCACGCCACACGAAGCTGGAAGATGCACAGGGTCTGTTCATCAGTTCCATGGTGGCAGCCCTCGGCCTTTATTTCCTCAGCCAGGCCGGGTTTCTGACCAGTGGCACGGCGGGCGTCGCCTTCCTGCTGCATTACGCTTTCGACATTCCGTTTGGCGTGTTGTTCTTCGTCGTCAACCTGCCCTTCTATTATCTCTCCTTCAAACGTCTGGGCGTCGGCTTTTCCTTCAAGACCTTCATTTCCATCCTGATGGTCTCCTTCATCACCGAACTTGAGCGCAAATTCATCGTCATCCAGCATCTCGATCCGTTCTGGGCAGCCCTTCTCGGCGGCATTCTGATCGGCTTCGGACTTCTGGGGCTTTATCGCCATCGCGCCTCGCTCGGCGGCATCGGCATTCTGGCCATCTATATTCAGGATCGTTTCAAGATCCCCGCCGGCCTCGTGCAGCTTGCTTTCGACCTCTGCGTCATGGCCGCCGCCTTTTTCGTGGTCAGCCCGATGACGGTGCTGTGGTCGCTGCTGAGCGCGGTTATCCTCAACCTGCTGCTCACCATCAACCACCGTTCTGATCGATACATCGCGGTGCGCTGACCATGGCAAACATATCAGACAAGAAGGGCCCGATCGGTTTTTGGGCATCCAGTTCCGAAAAACACTCGATCATCGAGGATGTGCAGGCCATCGTCGCCGGTTCCATGCTGGCGGCGCTCGGCGTCACCATGCTGCAGGCGGCACATCTGATGATCGGCGGCACGGCCGGTCTAGGTTTTCTGCTGCGTTATTCGGTCGATATCAGCTTCGGCGCCGCCTTTTTCGTCCTGAACCTGCCATTCTACTGGCTGGCCTATAAACGCCTCGGCCTCGTCTTCACCATCAAGACGTTTTCCGCAGTCGCGCTTACCTCTCTTCTGTCCGGCCTGCTGCCGAAACTGATCGGCTTTTCCGACATCGAACCCATCACCGCCGCTTTGTTCGGCGGCTTGCTGATCGGCTGCGGCATGCTGGTCCTGTTCCGCCACCGCGCCTCGCTGGGCGGTTTCGGCATTCTGGCGCTTTACCTGCAGGACCGTTTCGGCTGGCGCGCCGGTTTTGTTCAGCTCGGGCTGGATTGTGTCGTGCTGATCCTGTCCTTCTTCGTCGCCAGCCCGTTTGTCATTGCCTGCTCGGTTCTGGCCGCATTGGCCCTCAACCTGACGCTCGCCATCAATCACCGCACGGATCGTTATATCGTCCGGTAACTGCTCTTCATTTCCGCAAGTGAAAGCTTATCTTTCATGTCGTGGATCGCATCGAAGCAAAATCTCCCGGCAATCAGGCCGTCGCACTGCCCCGGCCATTCGTAAAATGGTTTTCGGAAAAGGGCTGGCAGCCGCGCGCCCATCAGCTCGAACTTCTGAGCCGCGCTCAAGCCGGCGAAAACATGCTGCTGATCGCGCCGACGGGTGCGGGCAAGACGCTGGCCGGTTTCCTGCCGTCGCTGACCGATCTCGTGGCGCGCGGAAAAATCCCGCCCGGCTCGGCCTTTACCGGCATCCACACGCTCTACATCTCGCCGTTAAAGGCACTGACGGTCGATATCGAGCGCAACCTGCTGAAGCCGGTCACCGAGATGGAGCTGGCGGTGACGGTGGAAAACCGCACCGGCGATACGCCGCAATCCAAACGCCAGCGCCAGAAACTCAATCCGCCGGATATCCTGCTGACCACGCCGGAACAGGTGGCGCTGCTGCTCGCCAACAAGGAAGCGACACGCTTTTTCAAAGACCTCAAATACGTCGTCCTCGACGAACTGCATTCGCTGGTCACCTCCAAACGCGGGCATCTCCTTTCGCTCGGTCTGGCGCGCCTTCGAAAACATGCGCCAGACATGCAGACGATTGGACTGTCCGCGACAGTCGCCGATCCGATGGACCTGCAGCGCTGGCTCGTTCCCCAAGGGGAAAACCCGTCACCGCCCGCCGGTCTCGTTCATGTGACGGGTGGGGCCGCCCCCGACATCTCCATTCTGGGCACCGATAGCCGCATTCCCTGGTCCGGCCACGTCTCCACCTATGCCATCCCGGAGGTCTATGAGGCGATCAGGCGCCACAAGACCACGCTGATCTTCGTCAACACCCGCTTTCAGGCCGAACTGCTGTTCCAGACTTTGTGGACCATCAACGAGGACAATCTGCCCATCGCCCTACATCACGGTTCGCTCGATGCCAGCCAACGCCGCAAGGTGGAGGCGGCCATGGCCGAAAACAGGCTGCGGGCCGTCGTCGCCACCTCGACGCTCGACATGGGCATCGATTGGGGTGACATCGATCTCGTCGTGCATGTCGGTGCACCCAAGGGGGCATCCCGCCTTGCCCAGCGTATCGGCCGCGCCAACCACCGCATGGACGAGCCGTCGAAAGCCATCCTCGTGCCCGCCAACCGGTTCGAAGTTATGGAATGCCAGGCAGCGCTGGATGCCAATTATATTGGCGCGCAGGACACGCCGCCGGTGGGCGAGGGCGCACTGGATGTGCTGGCCCAGCATGTGCTCGGCATGGCCTGCGCCGAACCGTTCGATCCCGTCGCCCTTTACGACGAGATCACCTCTGCCTCGCCCTATGCCGGCCTGACATGGGAAATGTTCGAGCGCATCGTCGATTTTGTCGCCACCGGCGGTTATGCGTTGCGCAGCTATGAGCGGTATGCCAAGATTCGAAAGATGGAGGATGGCCGCTGGCGCGTCTCCAATCCGCAGATCGCCCAGCAATACCGCATGAATTTGGGCACGATCGTCGAGGCCGCCGAACTCAATGTTCGCCTCGTCAAACGCAACGCCAAGGGAACCTTGGGCAGGGGCGGCATGACGCTTGGCAAGGTAGAAGAGTATTTTCTCGAACAGCTGGTGCAGGGCGACACCTTTCTGTTCGCCGGCAAAGTGCTGCGGTTCGAAGGCATCCGTGAAAACCAGTGTCTCGTCTCGAATGCCTTTTCGCTCGATCCAAAGATCCCGGCCTATGCCGGCGGCAGATTTCCGCTCACCACCTATCTGGCCGATCAGGTGCGCGCCATGCTGGCCGATTCCGATCGCCGGGTGAACCTGCCGGATCAGGTCCGCGACTGGCTGAGTATCCAGCTCGAACGTTCGATGTTGCCGAAACAGGACGAACTCCTGATCGAAACCTTTCCGCGCGGAAAACGCTTTTTCATGATCGCCTACTGTTTCGAGGGGCGCTTGGCGCATCAGACGCTCGGCATGCTGCTCACTCGCCGTCTGGAGCGCGCCGGCGCCCGCCCGCTCGGCTTCGTCGCCACCGATTATTCGCTGGCCATCTGGGGCCTCAACGATATCGGCGCAATGATCGGCGACGGTGCCTTGAGCCTGTCGGACCTGTTCGACGAGGACATGCTGGGCGACGATCTCGAATCCTGGCTGGATGAAAGCTACATGCTGAAACGCACGTTTCGCAATTGTGCGGTCATTTCCGGCTTGATCGAGCGCCGCCATCCCGGCAAGGAAAAGACCGGAAGGCAGGTCACGGTGTCGACCGACCTGATCTACGACGTGCTGCGTTCCCACGAGCCGGATCACGTGCTGCTGGAGGCAACCCGGCGCGATGCGGCGACGGGACTTTTGGATATCGGCCGTTTGGGCGATATGCTGGCACGAATCAAGGGGCACATCACCCACCGTGACCTCGATCGCGTGTCGCCCTTGGCGGTGCCGATCATGCTGGAGATCGGCAAGGAAAGTGTTCCGGGTGAAGCGCAGGATGCGGTGTTGGCCGAGGCTGCGGAGGAGCTGATTGCGGAGGCGATGTCTTGAGGGCTTGTGCCTGGGTCCTCGGGTCAAGCCCGAGGATGACCAAGGAGAGGTGATACCAAGACGACAGATAGTGACCAAACGCCAAGGTGCCACATCGACGCGTTCTGGCAAACCGCAGCAGTTCTTTGGGTTCACTGCTTCCCTCTCCGTCGTCATCCTCGGGCTTGACCCGCGGACCCAACCCCAAGCAAACCAACGCACAAAGAAGAACCGCCGACCGAAACAGAAAGACGAACCGACCTTGATGCACCGACTGGGCATATCCGCCCGCACCACGATCACCACAGCCCCCGCCACCGAGGACATCCTCATCCACGGTGTCGCCGCCGTCTGCGATCCGCTCGGCGGTCTCTACCTGCCGGAAACCGGCATGCTCGTGGTTTCCGACCTGCATCTGGAAAAGGGCGCCGCCTTTGCCCGCCGCGGCATGATGCTGCCGCCCTATGATACGATCGCCACGCTCAATATCCTCGCCGCCGTCATCGCCCGCTATGATCCAAAGATCGTCGTCTCGCTCGGCGACAATTTTCACGATCGCCGCGGCTCCGAGTTTTTGCCCGCCGACCTGCGGGGCATGATCGCCGAGATGGCGCGCGGTCGCGACTGGATCTGGATCAACGGCAACCACGATCCCGACGGCACCACCGACCTCCCGGGCATCAGTACCGACGAACTCGTCTATGGCGGTCTCGTTTTCCGCCACGAACCAAGCCTGATTTCCGGCCCAGGGGGAATAAAGGGCGAGGTGGCCGGCCATCTGCATCCGTCAGCCACCGTGCGCCGCCGCGAAAAATACGTGCGCCGTCCCTGTTTCGCCACCGATGGCCACCGCCTGCTGATGCCGGCTTTCGGCGTGCTGGCCGGCGGACTGGACCTCAATCACAAGGCCATGCAGGGCATTTTTGACCGGAAAACGCTGGTCGCGCACCTGCTCGGCCGCGATCGCATCTATTCGGTGCGTTATGGCAATCTCATGGGGTGAGAGCTATGGCTCTCAATTCAAGCACCGTCTGTGTGGCGCGTTCCTCTGCGTCCGGCAATTCGCCAAGCGCCATATGTTCGCTTTCAATATCCATCAATATGGCGACCACATCCTGAATCTGGCTGCCTGCCTGCAGCATAGCGAACGCCTCGATAAGGTAGCTGTCATATTCATCTATGGCCTCATCCGGTGGACCGTCCGGCCCGTTAAGGCCGATCGGATCCCAGAGGCGCCAGCCGATGTCGCGAAGTGTTTGCAGGTTATCAGTCATGATGGATTTTTGCTGAACACGCCTCTTCAATCAAGTGCCGTCACCGATAAACCAGCACCGGCGTTTTCGTCAGCGCCAACACTTTCAGCGTCACGCTCCCCAGCATGAAGGCCGAAATGCCCGAACGCCCGCGCGAGCCGATGGCGATCAGGTCGCATTCGTGCTTGGCCGACACATCGACGATCACCTGTGCCGGGTTGGTGCTGGTGATCTTCTCCAGATCGACATCCACACCACGCTTTTCCGCAGCGGCCTTCGCATCGGCCAGAATGCCCTTGGCGGCCTCTTCCACCTGCCGGTCATATTCGGCATAGGCGATTTCCAGCCCCGACGGATTGAGCGTGATCGCCTGCAGCGGCTCCACGACGACCAGAACGGTCGCCTTGGCGCTCATCTCCACGGCAAGGTCGAGCGCCTTTTCCAGCGCTTCGGTTGCCAGCTCCGAACCGTCTGTGGGGATAAGGATGTGTTTGTACATGGCGTGTCTCTCCTGTCGTTTTTCGACAGAAGCATGGGCGCATGCGGTGGCGCTGCCTTGACCTGCGTCAAGTGCGCAGCGGTGGTTTCACCACGTTGACCCTGCTGCCTCAGCGCGCCAGCTTGGCAAAGCCCTTGGCAAGGATCGGCCCGGTCGGCCGCCCGGTGGGGGAGCCGCCGGCCTGTTCCAGCGTGATCTCGTAGAGCTGGGTATCCTGCGGTCGCGGCAGGGCCGAACCGCTCAAGGTTGCCGAATGCGCATCCTGCAGAAGCCCAAGCGACATCGGTCCCATTTCGCGTGACGGCAAGGTCCATACCTGCATGGTCTTGTCCGCCGGCACGGCAAAATCGGTCAGCAGTTTCACACTGGCCGTGTCATTGCCAAAGTCCTCGACCACGGCCTGCACCTCGCCCGCCTCGTTCAGCAGTACCGCCACCACCAGCGGATCGGCCGTGCGGGTCACGCTCCAGATCAGCCCGCCCGCCAGCATCAGCGAGGCAGCCATCGCCGAGATCGCGGCGGCCCGCCAGCCGGAGCGGGCATTGTCATTGCCGGCGGCAGGTCGCGGTGGCGAAGCCGAGGGGATGGAGGAGGGCGCTTGCGCATCCGCCAGCCGCGTCTCGATGGCGTTCCACAAGGAAGGCGTCACGCGCGCCGGCTCGATGCCGGTATCGAGCGGCAGAAAACGCTCGCGCGCCTGCGCCACGGCATCCGCCAAGGCTGTGTCATGTTCAAGCTGCGCGTCCAGCCTGGTGGCATCCGCTTCGTCGAGCAGACCCAGCACGTATTCGTCGGCATAAGTTGCAAAATCTTTTGGTGCGACCGTCATGCCATGCACTCCCGCAGCGACAGAAGCCCGCGCCGTATCCAGGATTTTGCCGTGCCGAGCGGAAGTTTCAGCCGTCCGGCAATCTCGCCATGGGTATAACCGCCGACATAGGCCATCAGAATGCCGCGCCGCCGCATCTCTTCCAGCGCGCCCAGGCATTCTTTGAGGCGGCTGTCACGATCCAGCCTGTGCCAGGCCGACATGATCTCATCCATCTGTTCGGCATCCTGCAGCGTTTCCAGTCGCTCGTCGGAAACGAGATCCTCGCGTCGGCCGTCGCGCAGCATGTTGAGTGCCCGGTTGCGCACCACGGCATAGATCCAGCCGCGCGCCGAACCGCGTCCCGGTGCAAACTGATGGGCATGCGTCCAGATGCGGATAAACGCCTCCTGCACCACCTCTTCCGCCAGTTCGCGCCGTCGAAGAATCCGCTGCGCCACCGCCACCAGCCTCCCGCCTTCGAGATCGAAGATCAGCCGCAAGCCGTTGCGATCACCCCTGGCACAGGCCAGAAGCGCCGTTTCGAGATCCGTCGATTGGTCTGTTGCCAAGGCCAAGCCGCTCTCTCCCCATGAGCTTTCGCGTGTTCGCGAATATTCCGTCTCTGCTGTTGCCACGGCTGACATGGGCGCGTCCAGTCATCAAGGTTTCACACAGCCGTTATGTGGCCGCATATGGAAGACACCCGACGACAGGAAATGGATGCGGGGCAAAATATATTTTTAGACCCTGCATCCAGACGCACTCTCCCATGTGTCTCCCTTTCGAGAGACGTGAAAAGGCCGTGTGCCAAAAGCGCTCTCGACGAGATCGAAACGTAACGGGAGAACGTCATGACCATCGCTCGCACCTCGCTTATCGCATCCACCATGCTGATCGCATCGTTTGCCACCGCATCCGCCGCCCCAGTGCTCGGCCTCACCGGCGACAAGACGCTCGTCATGTTCGACACGGCAAAACCGGCCGTCACCAAGACCATGGACGTCACCGGCGTGACCAAGCTGGTCGGCATCGATTTCCGCCCCGGCACCAAAACGGTGATCGGCGTCACACCGGAACACACGATCGTCTCCATCAACCTCGAAACCGGCGCTGCCACCGAAGTCGCCAAGATGGACAAGATGCTGACCATCACGGAAGCGCCGGTCGTGGTCGATTTCAACCCGATGGCCGACCGCCTGCGCTTCATGAGCGGCACCACCAACCATCGCGTCCACCCCGATACCGGTGCCGTCACCGTCGATGGCGTTTTGGCCTATGAGGATGGCGACATGCACAAGGGCGAGACCCCGAACATCGTTGCCGCCGCCTATACCAACTCGATCGGCAAGCCGGAAAAGACGGCGATGTACAATATCGACGCCACGATCGGCGCGCTGATCCAGCAGACCAAGCCGAATGACGGCACGCTGAAGGCAATCGGCAAGCTCGGCATCAAGGACAAGCCCGCCACCTACGCCTTCGATATCCAGGGTGAAGAGGGTGGCAAGAACACCGCTTATCTGGCGGCCGGAAAATCGCTCTACACGGTCAATCTGGAAACCGGTGCGGCCACCGAAGTCGGCGCCATCACCGGCACGGACAAGGAAGTCCGCGACATCGCCATCCTGCCGGCCATGTGATTTTTGGCTGATATGCCCATCCGCAGCGGCGACGTTGCGGATGGGGGGCGCTTACGGCGTATTCTGTAGATTGTTGTGAGGATGTCAGATCGTCTTCAGCAACTTTGCCAGTCATTCCATCTTGAACGAAGCGCCTCCAACCTTTCGCGAAATGAGCCTCGACGGTCCTGATACTGTGGGAATGTCTCCAGCCCCCATTCCGTCTGCTCAACAAAATGGGTGACGGCATCCTGCTGGCTGAACCCAAAGCGAGCCTCAAGCTCAGCAATCTCCGTCTCATCGGTTGCCTTAACCAATGCGGTCGCTTGCTTTGTAGTCAGTTCCCAATGTTCGATATAAGAGGTAACCACTCCCGTGATCGCCGGTTGATCGCCCGATCGAATTGCCATTTTTCCTCGCCTCATTGATCAAACAGAACGATAGCCGGGTATGCGCGGAGAGCACTCGCTCGCAAAAACCAAACGCCGACTTTTTCAACGGAAACGGCCGATTGCGGGCGTGCGGCTATTCCTCTCCACGATCTACAATCATCAAAGTAGGCTGACCTATAGAGCCATAGATGAAACACTCGGGATTGGTCGAGGTTGGGATACGGCTTACCCGTATCTCACCCTCATTGAAGAGGATCGTGAACCACTCGCCGGACCATACCACATCTCTAACTATGACCGGGTCATCGCCAAAAGATATGCTGACCTTGACATCGGTCCAAGCCGTTATGCTGCCATCTTCGAAAATGATCATCGTATCATATTTTGCTTTGTGCTGAATTTCCCTCAGCTCTTTTCCGATAAGCTTCTCGGCTATTAGATCCATCTATTACCCCTGCTGTCTGACCAATAGCATAGGCTGCTAGGTATTGGTCGACGCCCGTCCGTGGCAGCAAAAGCAGCCACCCACCACCACTCACTTCTTCCGGAACATCAAACTAGCCCCCCAGCCCGTCACCAGCGCAATCAGCACGCACAAAATGCCATAGGCAATCGGCTGGTTATGCGCCGCATCGGTGATCTGCTGTTCTATGCCGGTCTTGTTGACGCGGAGCGGCAGTTCGCGCTCGGCCAGAAGCGTGCCGCTCTTGAACAGGTAGGCGCGCACCATATGCACACCATCCGGCACATTGGCCGGCAGGCGCAGGCTGGCGCGAAACAGGCTGGACGAGACGAAACGCACGCCGCCAAAGTCGTGCTGGTAAAGACCTCCCGCCAGTTTCAGACGGCGATAGGCCTCGCGGAATTCGGTGAGGTTTCCGGCATTGCCCACATAACCGGTCGGCGACAGGCGCATATGCTCCGTGCCGATCGGCAGGCCGCCTTCGCTCGAAAGAATGTCGTCGATCTGCCGCGTCGCCGCCACCGAGTAGGAGGCCGGCACCTGTTCGAAGGTCATGGATTCGGTATTGACCCAGATACCCAGAACGCGGCTTTTCTTGCGCACCGTTGCATAGTCGAGCGGCCCTTCCAGCGTCACCACCACATCATACTGGCCGATGGCGAGCAGCAGTTCGTCGGCATTGGTCAGCGCGCCGAAAATGGTGAGGTCCGCCCCGCGAAAATCCGAGGCGATGGCGATTTCGCTGGTCGAGGTGCCGATCTCCAGCCCTTCCTTGGCGGTCGTCGCTTCGCCGAACGGCACCTGTGCGGCAGCGGGCTGACCGACAAAAACAAGGGCTGCAAGAAAAGCGAGACGGCGAAGGGTCGCAGGGAGCGGCATCAAAAACTCCCGATGGTGACGGAATAGAGATCGGCCGGCGTTACCACCAGCGTCACCGCAAGGCGCAGCGCCACGGCCAGAACCAGCAGCGCCAAAAGCGCGCGCAGCTGTTCGCCGCGCAGTTTTTGGCCGACGCGCACCCCGTATTGCGCACCGATCACGCCCGCCACCATCAGGATGGTGGCCAGCACGATATCGACGGAATAGTTGGTCGCTGCCTGCACCATGGTCGTATAGGCGGTTACAAAAATGATCTGGAACAGCGAGGTTCCGACGACCACGTTGGTGGGAATGCGCAAGAGATAGATCATCGCCGGCACCATGATGAAACCGCCGCCGACACCCATGACGGAGGTCAGGACGCCGATACAGAAACCCAGTGCCACGATCGGAATGGCCGACAGATAGATTTTTGATTTCTTGAATCGCATCTTGAACGGCAGCCGGTGCACCCATGTGTGGTGGCCGGGCCGTTTCAGTGTCGTCGGTTCGTTTCTGGAGGCGCGGCGCAGTGCCCGCACGCTTTCGTTCAGCATCAGCGTGCCGACCGTGCCGAGCAGAAGCACGTAGAGAATGGCGATGAAGAGGTCGAGCTGGCCTATGCTGCGCAGCCAGGAAAACACCCAGATACCCGCCGTCGCCCCCAAAAGACCGCCGACCAACAGCACCGTCCCCAGCTTTATATCCAGCGTGCCGCGCCGGAAATGGGTGATGGCGCCCGAGATCGACGAGGCGACCACCTGGTTTGCGCCGGTGGCAACGGCCACGACGGGAGGGATGTTGTAGAAAATCAGCAGAGGCGTGATCAGAAAACCGCCGCCGACGCCGAACATGCCGGACAGAAAGCCGACCGCCGCACCCATGCCGAGGATGATGAAAATGTTCACCGAAAGCTCTGCAATCGGCAGATAGACAGTCACGGTCAACCTCGAACGGCTTCGCCGTCGCGGGCGGTGATCGCGTGGGTAACCGCCCGTTGCGGCGATGAAAAAACAATGCCGGCCAACGTCGGGGTGACGGGGCCGGGCTCGATTGTCATGCGCCCGCCCATTAGACAGGTCAATCCATAAGCTTGGATTAATGCGGCGAATTTCCGATCACCAATTCACGCCTACGCCGTGCTCATAATACAGAAAAGCGCGCAAACCTTTCGGTCGCGCGCCGTCCGATGTCGTTTTCCGATCAGCCCTGGTTGGTGGCCAGAAGCTTGCGCACCAGTGCCTCGTTCACCTTGCCGTCCGGCTCCATGCCATTGGCCTTCTGGAACGAGCGGATGGCGGTGACGGTTTTGGCGCCCATCTTGCCGTCCGGTGCGCCCGCATCGAAACCATTCTTGTTGAGAATGGCCTGGATGTTGCGGATCGCCTTTTCCATGTCGACCGAAGCGGTCTTTTCACCCCTGCCGACCCATTCGTCCGGCAGGTTGACGCTGTTGGCGTTGGGATCGACCGGCTTGACCTGCCAGCCATCGGCCTGCGCCTTCGCGGCATTCAGCTGTTCCGGACGCATGGCGCTGCCCACTTCGTCGCGCTTCTGGGCGGCATCCTGATCACCGCCGCGGGCTGCAACCGCAAACCACTTGTAGGAGGCGTCGAGGTTCTGGGGCACGCCATTGCCGCGGGCATAAAGGATTGCAAGGTTGAACTGGCTGTCGGAGACACCGAGATCGGCTGCCTTTTCGAACCAGCTCACAGCCTTGGCGTAATCCGGCGTACCGGCCGCACCCGATGCGTAAAGCACCGCGAGATTGTGCATGGCGCTGGCATTGCCGGCATTGGCCGCCTGCTCGTAATAGCTCATCGCCTTGGTGAAATCGCGTTCGACGCCGGTGCCTTTCTCGTAAAGGTTGGCAACGCGATATTGCGCCGGTGCAAGGCCACGCGCGGCTGACATCTCATACCAGCGCGCGGCTTCCGGAAGGTTCGCGGCAACGCCACGGCCATCCTGATAACGGGCACCGATTTCGAACAGCGCCTGCGCATCACCGGCGGCGGCTGCGTCTGCCAGCGATTTCGGTCCCATTGTCGCTGGCACTTCGATCGCAGCCTGAGGGGCGGCAGATGCCGGTGCCTCGACCTGCGCTTCGGACCGGGCAATTGCCTCGCCGACGGATTGTTCAGGCGCGGCACCGGTTGGCGGCAACGTCGATTGGGCCACTTCCGGCACCGGGGCCGAGGCTTCTGCGCCATCGGCGGACGGAGCCGCCATCGGTGCTGCATCTGCGGAATTCTGCGCGGGTTCTATGGTTTCGTTGGCGGGCAGGCCGGTTTCCGCTGCGGGTTCGGTCTGTTCAAGCATGCCCACTTCCGGCGGCGGTGCGTCATCACCACGCGTCAAAGTGTTGATCAGCGGCATTGCCATCAGCGCCAGAAGCACAGCACCGACAGCCAGCAGGATCGGCTTGCGATGTTTGGCAAATGCGCCGGAAAGGCCGCCACCGCTGCTGCCCTGCGCTTTCAACGCGACAGTGCGGTCTGTCTTGACGGGTTTGCTCTTGCCGGCCTTGGCCTTGCCGCGATTGCCGGCGGAAATGCCGAGCGTCGGATCGGTTTCCAGCGCCGCAGCCTTGGCCGCGCGTCGCGCAGCCGCAATGTAATCGACGCTCTCGTCGGACGATGCCGGGTTGGCGCTGATGCCGGCCTGGCTGGCCCGCACGCGCTCGAGAATCTTCTTCACGTCGGGCATGCCCGAGCCCGGCTCCAGCGGCACGTTCTGCTGTTCGGGTAGCAACATGTCGACAGGGTCGATCGAAGGCGTCGGCTCCACCACGGTGCGATCGGTCGCCTTCGGTTCGGCTTCCCTGTGACCGGATAGAAAGCGCTTCATGCCGCCAAGAAGGCTGCTGGGGGATTTCTTGGCCGCAGCGATCGCGCGGCTTTCCTTGTCGGCGGTGCGCTGCGCATTTTCGTGGTCGTCGGCAGCCTCGCCGTTCTCCAGCAGACCGCTTTCCAGATCGTCGGCAAACAGCGCGCGTTCGTCCAGGCGCTCGTCTGCCGGCATGGCAACCGAGCTGTGCAGGTCTTCACCACCGGCAAACATCGGCACCGTCGCCTTCGGCATGACGGGTGCGGCCTGCATGGCAGGTGCAGCCTGCATGGAGGTTCTGGTCGGTGCAGGCGAAGGGGCCGGAGCAGGGCGGGACGGCTCAAAACTCCCCTGCCGGGAAAGGCTGCCTTCCATCGTGTCCAGCCGGTCTGCAATGCTGACCAGCGTCCGGTGCAGCATTTCGAATGTCTGGTGCGTGCGTTCTTCCGAACCGCGCGTCAGGTCTTCCAGATGGCGCAGGTCTTCGGCAAGCGCCGTTAGCGCGCCCATGTCCGGTGCAGCGCCACCTGTCGCCGTACCGTTGCGGGCATAGGCTTCGACCACGGCCTCGGCTGCCTGACGGGCTGCCTCGATCACGTATTCGTCGCTGGTCGCCATATACCCTTCGATGGCCGACATGCGCTCTTCGAAAGCCGCAGGCAGTTCGAATTCGCCGGCCGTCTTCGGTTCGCTGATCAGGCGCGAAAGGTTGGCGATCTGGTCTTCGAGATTGCGCAGCGCATCATTGTCGCCGGCAGGAGCCGCGGCGGCATCGTCCAGGCGCGCAGCGATATCGCTCAGGCGCCCTTCAAGGCGGCCGAACATGGCGTTATCGAGCGGCGCTGCCGGCTGCGTGATCTCGATTTCTTCGATGCGTCGCGAAATATGGTCCAGTCGCTCGGCCAGCGCGTCGTTGACGGAACCCTGTTCCAGCGCATCGATCTTGCGGGAAATGTCGGAAAGATAGCCAGTCAGCTCGGCGGGTTGCGCCGGCTGCTGCACGCGTTCCATCAGGATGGCGAGATCTTCCAGACGTTCGTCCAGACGCATCGCACCCTGTTCGCGGGAAAAATCGTCGATCTTGCGGGCCAGCGCGTCGATGCGCACGCCCATTTCGTCATCAAGGGCGTTTGCGGCGGGCAGTGCCGATTGCAGCGTGTCGCGATGCATGGCGTCAATCTGGTCGGAAAGGCCTTCCAGCCGGCTTTCCAGCCGCCCGATCATGCCATGTTCCAGCGCGGCATCGGCAGAGGCGCGGCTGCTTGCCGCCAGCGCCCGGCTGATCTCGTCCAGACGCTTGTCGAGCACCGAAAACTGCTCGACGATCATCGGATCGTTATGCGGCACCATGCGGTTGCCAAGCTGTTCCACGGCAGCGGCCAGCGTCAGCAGCTTGTCTTCCAGTGCCAGAATGGCGCCATTGTCACCAAAGGCACCCAGCTGTCCCTTGATGTCGTCGATCCGGTAGGCAAGCGACACCAGTTCCTCGCGCAGCGCGCCGGGGTCGGCATCGAGCACGCGCTCTTCCAGCCCCTGAAACTGGGTTTCCATGCGCTGCATGGAGTCCTCGCGGGCAAGCCCCTGCATGACGGTGCGCAGGCCTTCGAATTCCAGCCGCAGGTCTTCCGTTTCCGGTGCGCCGCGATGGCCAAGATTTCCGATACTGTCGGCCAGCCGCGCAAGGTCGTTGCGCATGTCGTCGGCAAAATGGCGATCCTCGGCAATCGCCCGGATCGAGCGGATTTCCGAGCGCAGGCCGTCCATCTCGCGGGCAACGCCCTGCGAAATGTCCTGCTTCAGATCCTGCCGCAGCGTGACCAGCGCTTCGGCGATATCGTTCATGATCGCATCCGGCAGACCAGCCGGCGTGCCGGCGGGTGCGGCAATGCGGGCACTGGCCGGCAGCGCCGGGCGGGCCGAAGCCAGAGGCGGCAGCGCCCGGCTTTCGGCGCGTGGCGGCCGGTTGTCTGCAATCGGTGCTGCCGGTGGCGCGATAGGGCGGCGGGGTGTGATCGGTGCACGCAGCGCCGGCTCGGCATAGGCTTCCGGCGGGCGGATGTCGCGCTGTGGGTGGCGGGCGGCATCGAGCGCGCGCTGGCGGCGACGGATTTCTTCAAGCGGATTGACGGCGGAAGCGGCTGCCTGTTGCGGCGCTGCTCTCTGCGTTGTCGGCTGCTGGACCTGCTGCTCCGCATAACGGTTCTGTTCGCGGCCGTCGCCGGGCTGACGTTCAGTGGTCTGACGTTCACTGGTCTGACGCTCGCGGGCAGATGAATGCATCAGCCCTTCGATCCGTGCTTCCAGCCCCTCGATCGTACGGTTGAGCGCGTCCAGGGAGGACGTCTCGCCGCGACGGGATGGCGTGGGTCGTGATCCGTTCATGGTCTCGCTCGCTTCGACAGCGCGGATCGGGTGACGATCCGCTGATTGGTATTCTCCGACGACACCCCTTGCGGAGAAATCACCGGACACCACCCCATGAGAATGCCGGACAGGACTTTCCTCAACCTTGAGTGGTTGCGGCTCCTCATAAGACAACGCGAGACAAAAGAATGAGGTGCGCCACGACTAGTTCAGAGCGCACAATCCACCAAACGTGGTAAACGCCCGGTTAACCGGGGTAAGGTTTTTTAACTTTTGCTGTTGGAAGCGGCTGGATCTGACATGCAGGCGAAAGCTTTTGCGAGCTCTGCTCTTTTGTTTTCGCCGCGCAATCACTCACGGAGCGCATTCGCTTGCACCTGCTGCTCCGTCCTGCGTGCCACTGCAGCTGTCGTTCAAATCTCCAAAAACTGCTTCAAAACGCCATTGACGTTTACGCAAACGTCAATATTTTAGCGGTGGAGTTTGCCGGTGTTGCAGCCGGCGCGCAGAGGAGGAGTTTGCGCATGCCCGTCTACAAGGCCCCCGTTGAAGATACGCTGTTCGTGCTGAACGACGTGCTCGGTCTCGAACGTTTCGGCAATCTGCCCGGCTTTGCCGATGCAACGCCCGACATGATCGAGGCGATTCTGGGCGAGGCGGCCAAGGTGGCGGAGGAGGCTCTGTTCCCGCTCAATCTTTCCGGCGATCAGGAAGGCTGCACCCGTAAGGATGATGGCTCGGTCACAGTGCCGAAAGGTTTTAAAGGAGCTTACGACCAGTATTGTCAGGGCGGCTGGATCGGTCTGGCCGTGCCGGAAGAGTTTGGCGGGCAGGGGCTGCCCTACACGCTGCACGCCGCCGTCGGCGAATACATGTCGTCGGCCAACATGTCGCTGATGATGTATCCGGGCCTCACACAGGGCGCCATCGCCGCCATTCTCGTCCATGGTTCGGACGAACAGAAAGCCACCTATCTGCCCCATATGGTCGGCGGCACATGGTCCGGCACCATGAACCTGACGGAACCCCATTGCGGCACCGATCTCGGCCTGTTGCGCACCAAGGCCGTGCCGCAGGGCGACGGTTCCTACAAGATTTCCGGCCAGAAAATCTTCATCTCCGCCGGCGAACACGGCATGACCGACAACATCATCCACCTTGTTCTTGCCCGCATCGAAGGCGCGCCCGAAGGTACAAAAGGCATTTCGCTGTTCATCGTGCCGAAATTCATGGTGAAGGACGACAGTTCGCTCGGTGATAGAAACGGCGTTTCTTGCGGTGCGCTCGAAGAAAAGATGGGCATCCACGGCAATTCCACCTGCGTCATGAACTATGACGAGGCGACCGGTTATCTCATCGGCGCGGAAAACAAGGGCCTGTCGGCCATGTTCGTGATGATGAACGAGGCCCGCCTCGGCGTCGGCCTGCAGGGGCTGTCGATCGCCGAGACCGCCTATCAGAACGCCGTCGCCTATGCAAATGAACGCATCCAAGGCCGCTCGCTCTCGGGCGCCAAGGCACCGGACAAAAAGGCCGATCCGATCATCGTCCATCCGGATATTCGCCGTTCACTGATGACCATCAAGGCCTTCAACGAAGCCGGCCGCGCCTTCCTCCTTTGGACCGCGCTGAAATCCGACATCGCCCACCGCTCGCCGGATGAAAAGGAACGCCAGAACGCCGACGACCTGCTCGGCCTCGCCACGCCGATCCTCAAAGGCGTGTTGACCGACAAGGGGTTTGATCACGCTGTAATGGCCCAGCAGGTGTTTGGCGGTCACGGCTATATCGAGGAACATGGCATGAGCCAGTATGTCCGCGATGCCCGTATCGCCATGATCTATGAAGGTGCCAACGGCATTCAGGCGCTGGATCTTGTGGGACGAAAACTGGCGCTCAACGGCGGCCGCGCGGTGATGGCGATGTTCAAGGAAATCGGCGATTTCTGCGAGGAAAACCGTGCTGATGAAAATCTGGCCTTCTACACGAAACACCTCAAGAAGGGTCTGAACGACGTACAGGCCTCAACCATGTGGTTCATGCAGAACGCCATGGCAAAACCCGACAATGCCGGTGCCGGCTCGACCGATTACATGCACCTCTTCGGCCTCGTCACGCTCGGCTACATGTGGGCAAAGATCGCCAAGGCCGCGCAGGAAAAGCTTGCAGCGGGCGATGCGCGCGAAGACTATCTGAAGAACAAGCTGGTCACGGCGCGTTTCTACATGGAAAAGATCATGCCCGAAACCGCGCTGCGCAAGGTGCGCATAGAGGCGGGGGCCGATAGCGTGATGGAACTGGCGGCAGAGGCGTTTTGATTGAGAATTCTCTTCTCCCCTCGGGGAGAAGATGTCCGAAGGACAGATGAGGGGGGCGACGAAGGGAACACGGCGGAAACGTCGAACCTGCCGTACCCCTCATCCGACCCTTCGGGCCACCTTCTCCCCGAGGGGAGAAGATATAAAAGAGATTCCAAGGCAACCGAGTTGCCACTCAGGGAGATGACACCATGACCGAAGTCTTCATTTACGACCACGTGCGCACGCCGCGCGGTCGCGGCAAGAAGGATGGATCACTGCACGAGGTTCCCTCCGTCCGCCTCGCGGCAAAGACGCTGGAAGCCATCCGCGACCGCAACGGCCTCAACACCGAAACCGTCGATGACATCATCATGGGCTGCGTCGATCCGGTGATGGACTCAGGCGCCGTCATCCCCAAGGCGGCTGCCTTCGAGGCCGGTTATTCGACCAAAGCTCCGGGCATGCAGATCTCCCGCTTCTGCGCCTCCGGCCTCGATGCCATCAACTTTGGCGCCGGAAAAATCGCAGCAGGCTCGGATGACATCGTCATCGCCGGCGGCGTCGAAAGCATGTCGCGTGTCGGCATGGGCATGTCCGGCGGTGCCTGGTACATGGACCCCTCGGTCAATTTCCCGTCCTATTTCATGCCGCAGGGCGTGTCTGCCGATCTGATCGCCACGAAATACGGTTTTTCGCGCGATGACGTCGATGCCTATGCCGTCGAAAGCCAGAAGCGCGCCGGCAAGGCCTGGGACGCCGGTTACTTCAAGAACTCTGTCATCCCGGTTAAGGACCAGAACGGCCTGATCATCCTCGACCGTGACGAGCACATGCGTCCGACCACGGACATGCAGGCACTGGCCTCGCTCAACGCTTCGTTCCAGATGCCGGGTGAAATGGGTGGTTTCGAAGCCGTCGGCATTCAGGCGCATCCGGAGATCGAAAAGATCAACTACGTCCACCACGCCGGCAATTCGTCCGGCATCGTCGATGGTGCTGCCGCCGTGCTGATCGGCTCCAAGGCGGGTGGCCAGTCTCTGGGCATCAAACCGCGTGCCCGCATCCGCGCCTTCGCCAATATCGGTTCGGACCCGGCGCTGATGCTGACCGGCCCGGTCGATGTCACGGAAAAACTCTTGGCCCGCACCGGTATGTCGATTGCAGATATCGACCTGTTCGAACTCAACGAAGCTTTTGCCGCCGTCGTGCTGCGTTATATGCAGGCTTTCGACATTTCCCACGACATCATGAACGTCAACGGCGGTGCCATCGCCATGGGCCACCCGCTCGGCGCCACCGGCGCTATGATTCTCGGCACCGTTCTGGATGAACTGGAACGCCGCGATCTGAACACCGCACTGGTTACGCTCTGCATCGGCGCCGGCATGGGCACGGCGACGGTCATCGAGCGGGTTTGAGGGAAGCCCCCTCATCCGCCCTTCGGGCACCTTCTCCCCGTTGGGGAGAAGATAAGGGAGCGGGCCGCGAGGTTGCCATTCCTCCTCTCCCCTCGGGGAGAGGTCGCCGAGCGAAGCGGAGGCGGGTGAGGGGGGAGGCCCCACGCGAAGACAGAAGATTTCAGGGAAGAGGAAATCCCACGATGAGCACCTACACCAACTTCACCATCGAAACCGACGCAGACGGCATCGCGGTCATCACCTGGGACATGCCCGGCAAGAGCATGAACGTCTTCACCGTCGAGGTGATGGACGAACTCGATGCCCTCCTGAAACAGACGGTGGAAGACGCCGCCATCAAGGGCGTGGTTTTCACCAGCGGCAAATCCTCCTTCTCCGGCGGGGCCGATCTCACCATGATCCGCGGCATGTTCTCCATGCTGCAGGAGGCCACGGCAAAAGATCCGGCCACCGCCAAACAAAAGCTGTTCGAAGTTGCCGGCCGCATGACCTGGCTGTTTCGCGCCATCGAGACCAACGGCAAGCCTTGGGTGTCGGCCATCAACGGTACCTGCATGGGCGGCGCGTTCGAACTGTCGCTCGCCTGCCACGGCCGCGTTGCCGCCAATGGCAAGTCGGTCAAGCTGGCGCTTCCCGAGGTCAAAGTCGGCATCTTTCCGGGTGCCGGCGGCACCCAGCGTGTGTCGCGCCTCACCGATGCCCAGTCCGCCCTGCAGATGATGACCACCGGCCAGTCGCTCACCCCGCAGCGCGCAAAGGCCATGGGCCTTGTGCATCAGGTGGTCGAACCGGAGCAACTGGTCACGGCGGCCAAACAGATGATCAAGGACGGCCTCAAACCCATCGCCCCCTGGGATGAAAAAGGTTTCAAGGCCCCCGGCGGCGGTGTGTGGACGCCTCAAGCCGCCCAGCTCTGGCCGGCCGCCCCGGCCATCCTGCGCCGTGAGACGGCCGGCAATTATCCGGGCGCGCTCGCCATTTTGAAATGCGTCTATGAAGGCCTGCAGCTCCCGTTCGATACGGCGCTGAAGGTCGAACAGCGCTATTTCACGCAGGTTCTCGGCACCACCGAAGCCTTCTCGATGATCCGCTCGCTGTTCATCTCCATGCAGGAACTGGGAAAAGGCGCGCGCCGTCCGGCTGGCGTTCCGAAAAGCGAGTTCAAGAAAATCGGCGTCGTCGGCGCCGGCTTCATGGGCGCCTCGATCGCTTACGTCACGGCCGCCGCCGGCATCCCCGTCGTGCTGATCGACCGGGATCAGGAAGCAGCCGACAAGGGCAAGGCCGTTTCGGAAAAGCTGGTGGCGGAAAGCGTGTCCAAGGGCCGCCTCACCAAGGAAGAGGGCGAAAAGCTGCTCTCGCTCGTCACCTCGACGCCGGATTATTCCACGCTCTCGGATGCCGACCTGGTCATCGAAGCGGTGTTCGAGGATCGCGCCGTGAAGAAGGCGGTGATCGAACAGGTCGAGGCCGTTATCCCGGCCACCACGATCTTTGCCTCCAACACCTCCACCCTGCCGATCTCGGGGCTTGCGCAAAACTCGAAACGCCCAGACCAGTTAGTCGGCGTGCATTTCTTCTCGCCGGTCGAAAAGATGATGCTCACCGAAGTCATCCTGGGAGAGAAGACCGGCGACAAGGCACTGGCCACGGCGCTGGATTTCGTCGCAAAAATCAAGAAGACGCCGATTGTCGTCAACGATACGCGCGGTTTCTTCGTCAACCGCTGCGTCTTCCGCTATATCAACGAGGCCTATGACATGCTGGCCGAGGGCGTGCCGGCAGCGATGATCGAAAACGCGGCAAAAATGGCCGGCATGCCGGTCGGCCCGCTCTCCTTGAACGACGAAGTCGCCGTCGATCTCAGCCAGAAGATCATGAAGGCCTCGATTGCCGATCTGGGCGAAAGCTCGGTCAAGCCGGGCCACATGGCGCTGATCGACAAGCTGGTGAACGATCTCGACCGTCGCGGCCGCAAGAATGGCCAGGGTTTTTACGATTACCCGCCAAAACCGGCCAAGAAATCGCTCTGGCCCGGCCTGAAAGATCTTTATCCGCAGAAGCCGGCCAGCGAAGTGGATGTCAACCTTCTGAAGCAGCGTCTCCTCGTGACGATCGCACTGGAAGCGGCCCGCACGGTGGAAGAAGGCATTGTCACCGATCCCCGCGAAGCCGATGTCGGCTCCATCCTCGGTTTCGGTTTCGC
The DNA here is from genome assembly GCF_004343585.1 of Neorhizobium sp. JUb45. Taxonomy (GTDB): domain Bacteria; phylum Pseudomonadota; class Alphaproteobacteria; order Rhizobiales; family Rhizobiaceae; genus Neorhizobium. The sequence continues at coordinate 439,524 of NZ_SLYW01000004.1, forward strand.
GCCTTATACGGGCGGCACGCTGAGCTATATCGACGGCATGGGCGTCAAGACGTTCGTGGCACTGGCGGAAAAACTGGCAGCTCAGTACGGCGACCACTTTGCCCCGACGCCGCTCTTGAAGGACATGGCAGCGAAGGGCGAGACGTTTTACGGACGCTTCGATCCCTATGGGAAAGTGGGGGAGGCGGCGTAAAGCTGCCCCGGTTGAGGACAAAACAAAGCGGAAGCTGGCTACGGCCGGCTTCCGAATATAGTGTGCCGGGATGTTGAAACGTCCTGCGCCCATGGCTTGCCGGGGAGATGGTCTTCGGGAGCAACGTCATGTGGATAAAGAATTTTCTGAGGCCAAGCCGGCCGCGCAACGCCTACCTGCAGCAAGCTGCATTCATCCTGCTGGGTATCGCGAGCGCTTGTTGTATCCTGGTTTATGTCGCGCAGTATGACGGTGATGCGCTGTGGCTTCTGGCGGCGCTGCTTGCATTGCTTGTTCCATGCGGGCGCAACATGATGTTTGCCTATGAGGCATCCAACGCAACCATTCTGTCGATGGAAAACCCTCTCATCATCGTTGTCGGTTTCATTCTGCTTTTGCTCGTGCTGCCGCTTCTGGTGTTTGTCCTCCTTGTCGCGACACTGATACAGGCCGCAAGAGCGCCCTCGGTCCTTCGGTAGGCCAACCCTCAAGCCGCGCTCACCCTCACCAGCGCCGTGATATCCGCGCCGCTCATCGGCCGGCCCAGCAAAAATCCCTGCAGCTGGTCGCAGCCCGAAAGTTTCAGCGCGGTTGCCTGTTCCTGTGTTTCCACGCCTTCTGCCGTCACCGGAATGTTGAGCGCATGCGCCAGCGAAATCGTCGCGGTCAGCACTTCCGATCCCTCGCGGTTGTCCAGCCCGCTCACCAGCGAGCGGTCGATCTTCATCCGGTCGAAACCAAACGTGCGCAGGGCGCCGATGCTGGCATATCCGCAGCCGAAATCGTCCAGCGCGAATTTCACGCCGACATTGCGCAGCATCTCGATGGCGCGGCGCGCCTGGTCGGGATTGGACATCAGCACGCCTTCGGTGATTTCCAGCGTCAGCCGGTGCGGGTCGAACCCCGTCGCCTCCAGCAGGCGGATGACATCGGCCGGAAAATTCGGGTTGCGCAGCTGGATCGGCGACACATTTACCGAAAGTGCCAGCGTTTTCCATTGGCGCGCCTGGTCGATCGCGGCTTTGAGAACCTGCATGCCCAGCTGGTCGATCAGCCCCGAGCGCTCGGCGATCGGGATGAACACTTCCGGGCTGACGCGGCCGGTCACCGGCATCCATTGCGCCAGCGCCTCCACACCCACCACCCGGCCGGCCTTGGCATCGAACAGCGGCTGGTAGGAAACTTGCACCTCGCCCCGCTCCAGCGCCTTGCGCAGCCTGTCTTCCAGTTCGGCGGCCATATGCCGGTCATTGTCGAGCGCGGCGGTAAAGGTCACCGCCTTGCCGCGGCCGCTCTCCTTGGCGGTATAAAGCGCCATGTCGGCGCGCCTGAGCAGTTCCAGCGCATCAGGCACATCGTTCTCGGAAATCACCGTGCCGATGCTGGCGCCGATCTCGATCGTGCGCCCGCCGATCATGAAAGGCTCGGCCACACATTCGACGATTGTCTGGGCAAGATCCGGTGTTGTGTCGAGCGGCGTCGCCACGGCAAATTCGTCGCCGCCGAGGCGCGCGAACAGCGCGTTGGCGGGAAGATAGGATTGCACCCGTGCCGCCACCAGCTTGATCAGCTCGTCGCCAACGGCATGGCCCCAGGCATCGTTGACGCCCTTGAACCCGTCGAGGTCGATCAGGTGCAGCGTCAGGCCAGCCTTGTCGGTGGCGATCGCCTTGTCCAGCTGTTCGAGAATGCCGGCACGGTTCAAAAGCCCGCTCAGCACATCATGGGTGGCACGGTGGCGGGCGCGGTCGGTGGAGCGTTGCAGCATGCGTACCGAGAGGATGCCGGTGACCAGAACCGCGACGAGAAAGGCGACAAGAACCAGCGCCGCTGCGAGAAGATAACCGGAGACGCGGTTATAGATCATCGCGCCGGGATCGCGGCTTTCCCATTGCAGATAGGTCAGTGTGTTGCCGTCGGCGTCGTTCAGCGGAACCGACAGCATGTGCGGCTCGGGTGTAACGCTGACGCTCAGATCGTCGAGGTCAAAGGTGTGCTCGATCTCGTCGAGCGTGTCCGTCGACAGTAACCGGACCAGCACGAGCGTATGAAAGGATGTGCCGGAGGCGACCGTCTGGTCATAGGGCTGTATCGCACCTGCCGCCATGAGCGCCAATCCGTCGACGCTTCGGGCGAAACTGACGACCGGCACACGGCCGGAGGTTTTCGCATGGCTGATGAGATCGGCCAGCGAAGAACCAAAGAAGTCGGTGGGGTCGAATTCCTCGCCCTTCTTGTAGCTGCTCAGAATGGTCTGCTCCGGTGTCACGACGATCGACGCATCGAACAGCGGATTATCCTTGGTGCTCCTGCCCCAGGTCGTATCGGAAAACTCCTTTGCTTCGGGCGATGTTATGTGTTCGTAACCATCGTCCCACACGGTGTTGTCGCGTGCGGTGGCGCTCAGGTGTTCCTGCAATGCGGATATGGCTGCCGTCGCCGCATGTCTTGCGCGTGCATCATCGATAGAGGTCGCCGTATTCGTCATGTCGCGTACCGAAATGGCGATCAGCACTGCCAGTATGGCGGCCACAGCCATGAAGAATGCGGTCGCCGCAATGACGATACGGATACGAAGCGGCAGTTTTGGAAAAAGCGATTTCGACATAACACACCGATGCGAGGGTTTTGGGTCTCAGCTGTGCCCATCGCATTTGTATATTATGATCATCTAAATAAGATGTTTATTGCGGATCTCAAATTGTCCGGTCGCCTGCCGGAAGTCCTCCGCATCCAGACAACAAAAAAAGGCCGGTCGCCCGGCCTTTCTGGTCATCGTGAAATCGAAGGATCAACCGCGCTTGTCGGATTTCCCGAACTTGCCGCCGGCGCCGCCCTTCGGTCCAGCCTTGGCAAACGGCTTGGCTCCCGCAGGTTTTGCGAAGTCCGGTTTGCCCTTCTTGGCAAAGGGTTTTGCTTCACCGGCAGGCGCGTCGTTGGATTTTTTCTTCCAGGGCTTGTCGTCGCCGGGGCGGTCGGATTTCACCTTGTCGCCCTTGTAACCTTCGGACTTGTAGCCCTCGGAACGCGGAGCGTCATTGCCGGCACCCTTGGGCTTCCAGTCCTTGCGCGGGCCGTCGCCGTCTCTGGCCGGCTTGTCGCCGTAAGGCTTGGCCTTGAAAGGCTTGTCGCCACGCGGGCCGTCATTGAACTTCTTTTCTTTCCACGGCTTGTCCATGCGCGGGCCATCACGCTGGGTAAAGCCTTCGTCGTCGGTGCCGCGCGAAAACTTGGAAAAGTCGGGTGCGCCGTCCAGCTTGGTCACGCGGATGCCGCGCTCCATCAGGCGGTCCTTGCCCAGCTTGGCGAGGAACCTTTCGGCGTGGTCGGCGGAGATTTCGACAAAAGTCTCGTCGGCCTGCATCTTGATGGCGCCGATCTGGTTCTTGGTCAGATCACCGCTCTTGCAGATGGTCGGGATCAGCCAGCGCGGTTCGGCGCGTTGCTTGCGGCCGACGGAGAGCGAGAACCAGACGGCCGGGCCAAAGTCGCCACGCGGCGTCAGCGGACGGGAAGCGGCGTCGCCGGTCTGGCCTTCACGCGGCTTGCGCGCGCCATCCAGCGATACTTCAAAAATTTCTTCCGGCGCGGAATTTTTGCCGCGATACATCGAGACGAAGGCGGCTGCCAGCTTTTCGGCGTCGAAACGCTCGGTCAGCTTGGCGATCAGCGCCAGTTCGTCCTCGTCCTTCGTCACTTCGGTGAAGATCGGATTGGCGAACAGCCGCTCCTCGTCACGTTCGATAACGGCGTCGGCAGACGGCGGGTTGGCCCAGGTCGGCTCGATCTTGGCACCGAACAGAAGGCGTTCGGCCTTGCGGCGCTGGTTTACCGGAATGATCAGCGCGCTGATGCCCTTGGAACCGGCACGACCCGTGCGGCCCGAACGATGCAGAAGCGTTTCCGAATTGGTCGGCAGGTCGGCATGGATAACCAGCTCAAGGCCGGGAAGGTCGATACCGCGGGCTGCAACGTCGGTGGCCACGCAAACGCGGGCACGGCCGTCACGCATGGCCTGCAGCGCATGGGTGCGCTCGTTCTGCGTCAGTTCGCCGGAAAGCGCCACGACGGAGAAATTGCGGTTGGAAAGGCGTGCGGTCAGATGGTTGACGGCAGCGCGGGTCGAGCAGAACACGATCGCATTCGGCGCTTCGTAGTAGCGCAGCACGTTGACGATGGCGTTTTCGCGGTCCTGCGCGGAAACGAGAAGCGCGCGCTGCTCGATGTCCACATGCTGCTTCTGCTCGGCGGCCGTGGCAATGCGCACGGCATTGCGCTGGTAGCTCTTGGCAAGCTTGGCAATGGCGGCCGGCACGGTGGCTGAGAACATCAGGGTGCGGCGATCATCCGGGGCCTGCTCGAGAATATATTCGAGATCCTCACGGAAACCGAGGTCGAGCATTTCGTCGGCCTCGTCCAGCACGGCGACGCGCAGTTCCGACATGTCGAGCGCGTTGCGGCGGATATGGTCGCATATACGGCCCGGCGTGCCGACGACGATATGGGCGCCACGTTCCAGCGCCCGGCGCTCGGAGCGGATGTCCATGCCACCGACGCAGGAGGTGATGACGGCGCCGGCTTCGGCGTACAGCCAGTCCAGCTCGCGCTTCACCTGCAGGGCCAGTTCGCGGGTCGGCGCGATCACCAGTGCCAGCGGCACGCCGGCGCGGCCGAACTGCTCGGCGTCACCGAGAAGCGTCGGCGCCATGGCGATGCCGAAGGCAACCGTCTTGCCGGAACCGGTCTGCGCCGAAACCAGCGCGTCGGACGTGATGAGGGCCGGATCGAGCATCGCCAGCTGAACCGGGGTAAGCGTCGAGTAGCCACGTTTTTCCAACGCCTTGGCGATCGGCGGGATCGCGCCGTCAATTGCGGTCATGAATTACTGTCTTTCGGATTTAATGCGCCCACGTTTCCGGGGCGCCCTGGCTGCAAGGCTCGCAGCCGAACATGGGCGCGTCTCTACTGTTTTCAACGGCAAATGTCAAAGTGTTGCCATGCAGGGCTGCCCGGCGCGCCGGGCACGCCTCGTCCAGGCCCCGGTTCAACTCTGGTCGAGAGCGACTGTCAGGTCGGCGATCAGGTCGTCGGGATGTTCGATGCCGATCGAAAGCCGGATCGTGCTCTCCAGAACGCCGATCCTCTGGCGCACCTCCACTGGCACGCCGGAATGCGTCATCGTGGCCGGATGGCTGGCAAGCGATTCCGTGCCACCAAGGCTGACCGCCAGCTTGAAGATCGACAACGCATTGAGGAAGCGGAAGGAGGCCGGCTGCCCGCCTTTGATATCGAAGGAAAAGGTCGAACCCGCACCGCTGCACTGGCGGGCAAACACCTTTCCGGTCGGCGATTGCGGGTCGTGATAGGGCAGGTAATGAATACTCTCGACGGCGGGGTGGCTTTTCAGAAAGTCGGCGACCGCCTTGGCATTGGTATTGGCCTTTTCCATGCGGATCGACAGTGTTTCCAGGGACCGCCCCAGCATCCAGCAGGAATGTGGATCGAGCTGCGTGCCGATCGCGCCGCGCAGAGCCTTCACCGGTTTCATCACCGCTTTCGATCCGAGTGCTGCACCGGCAATCAGATCCGAATGGCCGCCGACATACTTTGTCAGCGAATAGACGGAAATGTCCGCACCATGCTCGATCGGCCGCTGGAAGACAGGGCCGAGCAGCGTGTTGTCGCAGACGACGATCGGCGTGTGGCCTTGCGCCTTGCCGATTTCGTCGGCGACGTGCCGCATCAGGCCTATGTCCACCAAGCTGTTGGTCGGGTTGGCCGGCGTCTCGATCAGGATCACCGATACGCGGCCTTTTGACATCGCCGCTTGGGCGGCGGCGTTGACGGAGGCTTCGTCGACACCATCGGAAAAGCCCACGGCGGCAACATCCAGCTCGGCAAATTTTTTCGCCAGCAGCGTTTCGGTGCCGCCATAAAGCGGCTGCGAATGCAAAATGCTGTCGCCCGGTTTGACGAAGGCCAGCAGCACCGTGGCAATCGCCGACATGCCGGAGGAAAACAGCACACCGCTTTCCGCGCGCTCGTAAACCGCCAACCGGTCCTCGACGATCTCGCTATTGGGATGATTGAAGCGCGAATAGACAAGGCCCGCGCCGGTGCCTTCCGGCGGCTCCTTGCGGCCGGACACATAATCGAAGAAGTCACGGCCTTCTTCCGCCGATTTGAACACGAAGGTGGAGGTAAGGAAGACTGGCGGTTTTACCGCGCCCTCGGACAATTCGGGGTCGTAACCGTAGTTCAGCATTTGCGTTTCGGGGTGAAGCGCGTGATTGCCGATATGCGTCTTGGAAGGGTGCGGTTTGGTCATGGACCTGCTCCTGGCTTCGCGATGAAACCGTAGATAACGCCGCAAGCACCGTCGCCAAGTGGCGGGCGCGCCGCTTCAGTGCATCAGAAGCGACGTGGCCAGCGGCACCACCACCGAGGTCGCCACCGCATTGAGCGCCATGGCGATGCCGGCAAACAGTCCGGCCGTGGCATTCACCTCATAAGCGCGGGCGGTGCCGATGCCGTGCGAGGTGAGGCCCGCCGCAAAACCACGCGCGGCGTAGTCTTGAATGCGCATCAGGTTCATGAACGGTGTGACGATCACCGCGCCGATAATGCCGGTGAGGATCACCAGAACCGCCGTCAGCGAGGCGTTGCCGCCCATCTCGGACGAAATCGCCATGGCAACGCCGGCGGTGGCGGATTTCGGCAGGAAGGAGATCATTACCTCTTGCGACAGCCCGAAAGCCTGTCCGAGCACGACGACCGAAGCCACCGCCGCCAGCGAGCCGACGACAAGGGCGGCGGCGATCGGCAGAAGCAGCTTTTTCACATTCTCCCAGTTCCGGTACAGCGGCACGGCAATCGCCACCGTCGCCGGGCCGAGCAGGAAATGCACGAACTGCGCGCCGGCAAAGAAGGTCTCGAAAGGAATGCCGAACGCCGTCATCACCAGCGATAGGAAGATGACCGAGATCAGCACCGGATTGGCCAACGGGTTCCGCCGCAGCCTCTGCGAAATTTCGGTGGCGGCAATCCATGTGCACACAGTCAGCGTCAGCCAGATCAGCGGCGAGGTCGACAGGTAGACCCAGAGTTCGATCGGGCTTCTCATCGTTTTTCTCCGGCTCGGGCCATCAGTCGTCGCACACCGATGAAGGTCCACACGGTAATGGCCAGCGTGAAGACCGCCGACAGGACCAGAACCGCGATGATCGCCGCCGCCTGGCTCTCGACCAGCCCCCACAAGGCCACCACGCCAACGCCGGCCGGCACGAACATCAGGCCGAGATTGGCAAGCATGCTATCGGCGACCGCTTCGATGCGCGGATATCCGCTATGGCCGAAGCGTCGGCCGGCCTGCAGCGCGGCAAACAGCAGCACGATGCCGACCACCGGGCCGGGAACGGGCAGTCGGGTCAGGAAAACAAGGCTTTCGCCAAGAAGCTGGAAAAGAAGAAGGGCTGCGATGCCGCGTAACATGAAAACTCCGGTCGCGGGGAAGAGAGATGATCAACCTCTATCGCAAGCACCCGCCTTCGTCACCCGGTGGGGAAACGAGAAAGGGCGGCTTGTTGCCAAGCCGCCCTTGCAGTTTCGAAATCGTGCCGGTCAGGCGGTGCGCGGACGGGTTACCGGCACGCTGGCCTTGGGGCCGGCCTTCACGCTGGCCGTGGCAGGTGCGGCGACCTGGCCATTGGGGCCACGCGGCGCCGGTACATTGTCTTCGGCTGTGCCAAAGAACTTGTCGCGTTCGCGCCACAGCGCAGGGATCGCCAGAAGGGCCACGCCGACCACGGCGATCATCGCCTTGGTGAACTGCGACAGTTCCGGCGAACGACCGTCGAAATAATAGACGGCGTAAACGATGGCGACGTGCCAGACGTAAACGTAGAGCGAATGGCGACCGAGCAGCTGCAGAAAGCGGATCGAGAACACCCAGACCAGTGCATTGGCGATCTTGCGAACCCAGACGGCCGGATGTTTCGGGCCGGCAATCAGCATCCACGTCATCAGCGAGGCGGCTGCCATGAAGTTCAGCAGATAGACCACGCTGAAGTCGGTACGGATTTCCAGTGTCGCGAACTTGGCAGCCAGCTCCGGCGGCATCAGGCCATAAGCGGTCATGATGCGCAGGGGCAGGAAGAACAGGCAGACGGAAACGGCGGCCAGCGGAATGAACGAGTTTTCCGGCGAGAAGATCTTGCCCCACGGAATACGGTTGAGCGAGGTCAGCGCGCCGAGCACCAGAGCCGAATAGAACACGATCTGCCAGCCGAACAGGTTGAACGAAGTGCGCATGCCCTGATCGTCCGGACGCATCAGGAACGAATTGATCGGGTCGGTGATCAGCTTCTGTACGCCGATCTGGCCGGCCATCCAGACGATCAGCGAACCGATCATCACATAGGCCCATTTGCCGTCGATCACGAGCTTCACCAGCATCGGCGCAAAGATCATGTAGACGATATATTGCGGCAGGATGTCCATGAAGGTCGGCTGGAAGAAGAAGGTCGCAATCGCCGCCAGACGCATCGGGTCGTCGAAGGTCGTGTAACCCAGCCAGTTGTACCATATATAATAGGCGCCCGGCAGAACCATCTGGGCAGCCAGTGCAACCAGCACGATACCCATGGCATAACGGTAAAGCTCGAAGGCACGCGAATAGATCGCGGCGCGTCCGGCCTCATAACCGTTCTTGGCCATCTTGCGCACATAGACCATGCCGATCAGCAGGCCGGACAGGAAAACGAACCCCTGTGCGTCCTCAACGAACGCGAGCTGGTTGTGGTTGATTTTGACCAGCCAGTAGCCGCCGGCAAAAACCAGGTGGTTGATCAGCATGAAAACGAGGAAGTATCCCCGCAATCCATCAATAATCTCAAAGCGTTTCATCGGTCGCGTTCTCCGTCTTTCAGGTGCCGAACGCGGGCGCGATCGATGCCTTGGTGCCTCTGCGGGCCGGTGGAAGATACGCGCCTAAACGCGGCAAAAAGGCGTGCGGTTCCGAGGTCGGATCATTTTTACAACCCGCACGCGATCAAGAAGTGATCAAGGAAATGTGTGTGCCGGAATGGGAACCTACTCGGCCGCGGCGCGGCGATGACTTGCGATCTGGGCGATATATGCTCTCAGCGCCGCCGGTTTGACGGGCTTATTCTGCAATCCCAGGCCGTATTTTTTTGTCTCGGCGCGAACCTCCTGGCTGCGGTCGGCGGTAATGATCAGGGCCGGAATGTCGATTTCGAATCGACCCCTCAGCCCGAGAATTGCCGCAATCCCGGTTCCGTCGTCAAGGTGATAATCGGCGATCACGAGATCGGGAACGGGTGTGACGGCATCGCTGTGGAAACCCTCGGCAAGGGCCTCCGCTTCCGCTTTCGAACTGGCTTGCAGAACGGTGCAGCCCCAGCCGGAAATCAGGATCGCCATGCCGGCCAGAATGCGCGGATCGTTGTCGATGCACAAAACGGTGACGCCGTTAAGCGAGTGCGGTGAAACGGCCAAGGGCAGGGGCGCTGCCACCTTGCCGGCTTCCGCCCTCGGTAATTTCACACGAAAGATCGTGCCGCGACCCGGCGCGGAAACAATTTCGACCGGATGGGCAAGCACACGCGAAATACGGTCGACGATGGAAAGGCCCAGCCCAAGCCCGCTGGCCGTGCGGGCCCCTTCATCGAGCCGGGTGAATTCTTCGAAGATCGCCTCGAAACTGGCCTTCGGAATGCCGATACCGCTGTCGGCCACCTCGATCACCACCTCTTCGCCACGTCGGCGCACGCCCACCAGAACCTTGCCGGACACGGTGTATTTGATGGCGTTGGAGACAAGATTCTGCACCAGCCGCCGCAACAGGTTGGCATCCGAGCGGACGGCGAGAGACGTGGGCATGACCTTGAAGGTGAGGTTTTTTTCACGTGCCAGCGGCGCAAAGTCGGTCTCGATCCGGTGCAGAAGATCGCCCAGCGCCACCGGGGCGATCTGCGGTTTCATCGCGCCGGTATCGAGCCGCGACATGTCCAGCACGGCACCGAGAATGGCCTCGACCGATTCCAGTGCGGAATCGATATTGCTCACCAGTTCGCTGTTTTCCGATTGCCCAAGCCGCCCGACCAGCGCCGAGGAGTATAGCCGCGCGGCATTCAGTGGCTGGAGAATGTCGTGGCCGGCGGCGGCGAAAAACCGGGTTTTTCCCAGATTGGCATCGTCTGCGCTGGCGCGGGCGGCCGCCAGTTCGCCATTCACCTGCATCAGTTCGGCGGTGCGTTCACTGACGCGCAGTTCCAGCGTCTCGTTTGCCTCCTGCAGCGCGCGGGCGGCGGATACGCGGTCGGTAATGTCGGTAAAGGTGGCAACGAACCCGTTGTCCGGCATGGCATTGGAGCGGACTTCGAGAATGCGTTTTCGTTTGCCGAGTGCCAGCGAAAAGGGAATGTCGAGTGTCTTGAAGCGCGCAACCAGCGCCGTTCTGCCGGCCGCATCGAGATCGCCTCGGGCAACGAGAATGGAGACGAGATCGGACAGCGGATAACCGACCTGTCCCACCTCTTCCGGCAGATCGAGCAGGGTGCGGAAACGCCGGTTCCACACCGTCAGCCGGCCGACACTGTCGAATACGGCAATTCCCTGATCCATTTTCGAAAGGGCGGTCTGCAGCATGTCCTGATTGTGCTGCAGCGCCTCGCTGGCCTGATCGAGCAGCCATGCCGTATCCGGTCCGGCATCCTCGGCCTTCTGCAGAACCAGCGACAGCACGAGACGAGCGGAGGCAGAGCCGATGGCGCTGCCGAGCAGCTGTTCGGAAAAATGGATGACCGACATGTCGGCGGCATCAGCATCGGAAAGCTTGCGCCCGGTCGTGCGTTCATGGCTGGCAAAGGAGCGGCGCATGCGCTCCTCGCCGAGATAGCGGCCGATCGTTGTCTTCAGCGTGCCGATGGTCACGGCCGTTTTCCAGCCGCGGCTGACCAGTTGCGACCGCGGCTGACGGCGCACGAATACGCCGGCCTGCACCCGCTCCAGCGGCCGCGGATTGCGCGACAAGGAACCGAGGACGAAGGCGGTGAGATTGAGCAACAGGCTGAGTGTGACCGCATTGACGAGAGGATCGGCGCGCGCGCCAGAGAAAAGCCCGGTGCCGGGCAGAAGGAAGTTCAGCACGGCAGAGGCGACATGGGCGTTGTCCGGCCCGCCGAGGCTTGGCACGAACAGAAGATAGGCCCAGGTCAGGAAACCGATCAGCATGCCGGCAATGGCGCCGCGCGCATTGGCCCGGTGCCACCACAACCCGCCGAGCACGGAAGGCGCCATCTGCGCGATCGCGGCAAACGACAGAAGGCCGATCGAGGCAAGGCCGTACTGGCCGTCGGACATGCGATAATAGACGTAACCGAGCATCAGCACGGCAAAGATCGCCATGCGGCGGATGCTGAGCAACATCGGCGAAAAATCGGCGCGCTGGTCATCGGAGCCGATCAGGCGGCGGCGCAGAAACACCGGCATGACGATGTCGTTCGATACCATGATCGACAGCGCCACGGATTCGACGATGACCATGGCGGTGGCGGCCGAAAACCCGCCGATGAAGACGATCAGCGTGACGGCCGGCATATGCTGGGTCAGCGGCAGAAGCAGGAGATAAAGATCGGAATCGCCACTGCCGCCGAGCAGGATCAGGCCGGCAGCCGCAACCGGCAGCACGAACAGGTTGATGGCGATCAGGTAAAGCGGCAGCAGCCAGCCGGCCATGCGCAATTCCCGCATCGTGCGGTTCTCGACCACCGTCACATGGAACTGGCGCGGCAGGAGAATGATCGCAAACACCGACAGCACGATCAGCACCACCCACCGGCTTGTCGGCGTGCGGTAATCCATCGAGGCGGAGACCAGCGAATGGTTTGCCGCCTGCTGAAAAAGGTCGGTCGGGCCATCGAACAGGAAAAACAGCACGGCGATGCCGGCGGTGAAAAATGCCACCAGCTTGACCAGGGATTCCGCCCCGATTGCAAGGATCAAGCCGTCCTGATGTTCGGTGGCGTCGGTGTGGCGGGTGCCGAACATCACCGCGAAACAGGCCATCATCAGCGTCACGATCAGCGCCAGATCAATGATGCCGGGCGCCATGCTGTCTCCACCAAAGCCCGACGGATCGAGCATGGCGGCAACCGAGCTGGAAACGGCGCGAAGCTGCAGCGCGATATAGGGAATGACGCCGACCAGCGAGATGACGGCGACGATCAGCGCCACCGTCTGGTTCTTGCCGTAGCGGGCAGCCACGAAGTCGGCCACCGATACCAGACGTTCCGCCTTGGCGATCTCGATGATGCGGCGGATGATCGGCAGGCCGATGGTAAAGGCGATGATCGGGCCGATATAGATGCCGGCAAATTCCAGTCCGTGGCCGGCAGCAAGGCCAACGCCACCAAAATAGGTCCATGACGTGCAGTAGACGGCAAGGCTCAGGGCATAGACGAGCGGCCTTCCGTTGCGGCTCACGCCGACGCGTGCGCTGCGCCGGTCGCCATAGGTGGCGATCGCGAACAGCAGCAGAATATAGGCACACGCCGACAGGAAAATGGCCCAGCCTGGAAGCATCTTTCCTCCGCGACCGGGCAGACCGGTCGTCCTCCGGAAAGAAGTCTAGGACAAAAGCCGGCGCTTGAAAATCAGCGGCTTCTCGTCAAAAAGTTGAAGATGGCCGGATCCGGCGCGATTACTCAAAACCGGCCTTTTCAGTATTTTAGAATGCGCTATGTTGCGTTTCAGGGTGGGACATACAGAGAGGGTAACCATGTCTTTCGTCAGCGAATTTCGCTCCTTCATCGCCAAGGGCAACGTCGTCGATCTCGCGGTCGGCATCATCATCGGCGGCGCCTTCACAGGCATCGTCAGCTCGCTCGTCAACGACATCGTCATGCCGGTCGTCAGTGTCGTTGTCGGCGGTATCGATTTCTCCAACTACTTCTTCCCGCTGAATTCAGCCGTCACCGCCACGACGCTGGATGCCGCCAAGGAACAGGGCGCGGTTTTTGCCTATGGCAAGTTCCTCACCGTCATCATCAACTTCCTCATCCTCGCCTGGATCATCTTCCTGATGGTGAAGGGTGTGAACAAGCTGCGTGCAGCGGAAGAAAAGAAGCCGGTCGAGGCCGCCCCCGCGCCGCCACCGGCCGATATCCAGCTTCTGTCGGAAATCCGCGATCTGTTGAAGACGCGCTGATCGGCAACGCTTCACATAAATCAATAGAAAGCCGACGAATTCTCATGGGATTCGTCGGCTTATCTGCGTTATGAAACCTCCAAACGGAGAACTCATGCCGCATGTCCATTCTTGAAAGCCTCAGCAGCCGTATCGCCTCAGCCCCGCCGAGCGGTATCGTCGAAGTCATGAACTACGCCCGCGGTCGCGATGGCCTGATTCCGCTCTGGGCGGGCGAGGGCGATCTGCCAAGCCCCGATTTCATCAACAAGGCGGCCAGCGACGCCCTGATGGCGGGCGAAACCTTCTATACCTGGCAGCGCGGCATTCCGGAAATGCGTCAGGCCCTGTCGGATTTCTACCAGCGTCATTTTCAGGTCTCGCTGCCGATCGACAATTTTTCCGTCACCAGTTCCGGCATGCATGCGATCACGCTCTGTGTGCAGGCGGTCACCGCGCCCGGCGACGAGCTGATCTATCTGACGCCGAGCTGGCCGAACATCGTCTCCGCCGTCGGCATCGGTGGCGCAACCCCGATCGGCCTGCCGCTCGATTTCGTCGATGGCGGCTTCAAGGTCGACATGAACAAGCTGGAAGCGCTGATCACGCCGCGCACCAAGGCACTGTTCATCAATACCCCGTCCAACCCGACTGGCTGGGTGGCAACGAAGCAGGATCTCGCCGATATCCTGACGCTGGCGCGCAAGCATGGTCTGTGGATCATCGCCGACGAGATTTACGCGCTCTATTATTATGCGGGCGGCCGCGCGCCATCTTTCCTCGACGTGATGGAAGAGGGCGACCGCATCCTGTTCGCCAACTCGTTTTCGAAAAACTGGTCGATGACCGGCTGGCGCGTCGGCTGGATCGTCGCGCCGCCGGAAATGGGCGATGTTATCGGCAATCTCATCCAGTATTCCAGCTCCGGTCTTGCGCAGTTCATGCAGCGCGGCGCCGTCGTGGCGCTCGACAAGGGCGACGATTTCGTGCGCCAGAACATCGAGCGCGCCACAATCTCGCGCGACATCCTCTGCGACACGCTGATTTCCACCAATCGTGTGGAAACCCGTAAACCCGATGGTGCCCTCTACGCCTTCCTCAAGGTCGATGGTATCACCGACAGCCGTGCCGCGGCCTTCGATATCGTCGACAAGACGCTGGTCGGTCTGGCGCCGGGCACGGCCTTCGGTCCGGGCGGTGCTCCCTTCCTGCGCGCCTGCTTCCTGCGTGATCCCGTTCAGGTTCGCGAGGCAGCCGGCCGTCTGGCGGAGTATATTCTCAAGCTTTGACAATGGCTTGAGAGGGCGGTCGCTGGCATTCCATTGGCCGCCCTTTCAAACAAAATATGACTTTTGCTCATTAAGCCTTGAAAAGCTCTTGCACTGCAACATGTACCATCTCTGGTCGTCCTGCTGTCGCGTTAACCCTTCATTGAGGATGCGCATTGAGGATCGGCAAATTCCTGGCGCGGCCAATGGCGCTGGCAAATGCGACTGAGTGTGGAACAGATGCGGGTGGATGACGTGACGGGATCGGGACGCCAGATAGACGCAATTCGGGTGGCGGATGAGCAGCCCAAGCCATTTTCTTTCAATATCGAGGACTATGGCACAGCCGCGGTGATGCGGAAGGTCAGCCATTCGCGGGCACATCTCGCCGCCAAACGTGCGGTCGATATTTCCGTCTCGCTGATGGCCCTTATCGCCCTGGCACCTCTGCTATTGGCGGTTGCCGTTCTGATCAAGCTCGACAGCAAGGGACCGGTGCTTTTCCGGCAGACCCGCTGGGGCAAGGATTGCAGCAAGATCAGGGTTTACAAGTTCCGCTCGATGCGCACCGACCTCGGTGATGCGACCGGTGTCGCTCAGACGATCAAGAACGATCCGCGCATCACCAAGCTGGGCGCCATCCTGCGCAAGACCAATATCGACGAACTGCCGCAGCTTCTGAACGTGCTGAAGGGCGACATGTCGCTGGTCGGCCCGCGCTGCCACGCCATCGGCATGCTGGCCGCCGGCATCCCTTACGAGGATCTGGTGCCGGATTATCATCGCCGCCACATGGTAAAGCCCGGCATGACGGGTCTTGCCCAGATGCGCGGCCTGCGTGGTCCGACAGACCGCCCCGGCAAGGCACGTGCCCGCATTGCCTGCGACCTGCATTATATCGACAAGTTTTCCGTTTGGTTCGATATCCGCATCATGGTCGGAACCGTTGTGTCCGAACTGCGCGGCGGCAAGGGTTTCTAAAGCCCTCGGTAGTATGTCGATATAACGCCTACTGGTTCACCTAAGCTTGCAAGGAACGAGCATGCGTATCTCTGGCAACCGAATGTTATGGTTTCTGGCCTTGGCGGTTATCGTGCTTGTCGTAGTGGTCCGCTATTCCTCCTTTATCACTCAGGATAAATGCCTCGATAGCGGAGGCGCTTGGAACGATGGCCGTTGTTCGTATTAAGGCATTTCGCCAGCGCAACGGCTAATTCTAGAGAATGCTGGCCTTGCCGTCGATGATTTTCAGAACGGCAAGGTGGCCGCTGTAATAGGCGCCTGTGTCGATGCCGATACGGCCAGACGAGAACTGCGGCTTGTCCACCGGCGTGTGCCCATGGATGACGATCTTCGGCAGCATTGGCCCCTTCGACAGAAACGGCTGACGGATCCACATCAGGTCCTCGTCGCGCTGCTCCTCCATCGGCACTTCGGGGCGCAGGCCCGCATGCACAAAAACATAATCGCCGATCGCCAGAAGCACCGGCAGGCTTTCCAGAAATTCGATGTGATGGGCCGGTACAATATCCTTGAGGATCGTGCGCATCAGCGCCGGATCGCCGCCGCTGCGGCTGACCAGATGCTCGGCATCCATGCCGTAGGACAGCAGCGTCTGGCGGCCACCGAATTCCAGCCAGCGGTCGATCTGGCTCGGATCGCGCAGGAACTGCAGGAAAACATCATCGTGATTGCCGCATAGCGGTACCCGCCGCAGGGTCGGGTCCGATGGTCGTGCCAGATGTTCGAGAACTGCCGCCGAACGAGGGCCGCGATCGACATAGTCGCCGAGCAGGATGGTCAAGCCCTTCCTTTCGTATTGCCTGGCGTCATCACGAATACGCCGTTCAGCGTCGAGCAGCTGGTCGAGGCATCCATGCACATCTCCCACCGCATAAAGCGGGTATGCCGGTCCCGGTTGGCCGAGCGTGAAGCGACGGCGCGGCGGCGTTGCCTGTGTCGGCCCGCCCTGCCGGAAAAACCGTTGCAGGAGAGATTTCATGCGGTCATGCTTTTCATAAAATACACCGACCGCGATCAGCGATCATGCGTGACTGTACCCTGTTCACCCGCGATAAGCATGAGGCCTTCTCGGTTTCGCGTCCACTCGCATCTGCACGTGATCCACTCAATAAGTCGATACCGGCCGGATGAGCAGGTTTTCCACATGTCTGCGCCTGGATGTTGAAATGATGCGCGAGATCGATCTTTTGGCAGCAAGAAATCAACCTATGCGGGAATTAAGGGTGGTCAATCTCGGTATGGTCACGCTCGTGCCATGATTGCATCTTCTGCGCGTCCATATCTGACAAATGATAATAATCGCATGCCGATGACCTCCAATGGGAAAAGATTCAATTTTAACAAAGTGCCGGTGATTGTTTGGCAATATTGACTTTAAGCGTCTGTTTACCATGTTCTTGCCAATCCGCGCCAAAAAAGCCCAATGCAATCAAGGGTGGTTAATGGGTGTTAATCATCTGTGATACAAACGCCACACAAAGATTGCCAGATGACTCGCAGGAGTAGTGTTTCGGACGTGCCGAGGTGGTACGTCCGACGTTTTTTGACTATTGCATTGCAGCATATGTCTGCACGACTGAAGGAGATCCGAGTGATCATGCGTTGCTCCGTAATGCTGCTGACAGTAACCGCCCTGGGTTTGGCCGGTTGCACGGCACTCCCGAATTCCGGCCCGTTATCGGAAGCGGTCGAGTCCAATGCGGCGGTCAAGGTTACCTCCGCCAGCAAGGCCAAGACGGCCGGTATCGATTATGCGCTGGTCGATCTCAACAAGACGCTGCTTGCTTATGTGGGTGATACGGTCACGCCATCCTTTGCCAGCGGTTTCGGCACGGGACGCGGCGGTGCTCCGAACCTGCCGCTCGGCGTCGGTGATGTCGTTCAGGTCACGGTGTTCGAATCCCAGTCCGGCGGTCTCTTCATTCCCGCCGATGCTGGCAGCCGTTCCGGTAACTTCGTTTCCCTGCCGAACTATACGATCGGCCGCGATGGCATGATCAGCGTGCCTTATGCCGGCCGCATCCGCGCCAATGGCCGCACCGTCGAGCAGGTTCAGCGCGAGATCGAGGAAAAGCTCGCCAACCGCGCCATCGAGCCGCAGGCGATCATCACCAAGATCAACAGCCGCTCCGCACAGGTCGCCGTCCTCGGCGACGTCAACGAGCCGACCAAGATCGAACTGACGGAAGCCGGCGACCGTATTCTCGACGTCGTTTCGCAGGCCGGTGGCCTCAGCGTGCCGGGTGAGGAAACCTACATCACGCTCCAGCGCGGCAGCCGCACCGGCAAGGTCTATTACGAAGACCTCGTGAAGAACCCGCGTGAAAACATCTTTGTCGCGCCGGGCGATACCGTCGTCGTCAAGCGCGAGCGTCGCACCTATCTCGCTTTCGGCGCTTCGGGTCTGAATGGCCGCTTCAACTTCGAGGAATCCTCGCTGACACTCGGCGAAGCTCTGGGCCAGGCCGGTGGTCTGCTCGACAGCAAGGCCGATCCGCAGCAGGTTCTTTTGTATCGCACCGTCAGCCGCGATCTGCTGGTCAAGCTCGGCGTCGATACGTCACGCTTCAAGGGTCAGGAAGTTCCTGTGATCTTCCGCGCCAACCTGCGTGATCCGGCCATGTTCTTCGCGGTCCAGAAGTTCCCGATGCAGGACAAGGACATTCTCTACGTGACCAATTCGAAGTCCGTCGAGCTGACCAAGTTCCTCGATATCCTCAACGACGTCACATCGACAGCTTCGGGTGTCAGCAACGACGCATTGAGTACGCGCAACGCGATCCGCGACCTTTAAGGCGAACTTTCCGGGAGGCGCCGCGCGCGCCTCCCGGCGTCTTTAAAAAGAGACATTTCATCTAAAACTTGATCATTGTCCGATCATGTGCCACGTTTTCCCAGCAGGTCGAAATCCGACCGTTCCATAAAAAAGCCTTGGGAGGAGGTTGGAACGGTCATCGGGCACTTGCTCGATACTCGACAGCCGTGCGCCCCGCCCTATTTCCGCCGCGGGCACCCGAAGTGCTTAACGTTTCGCTCCCGACGTCGAGGTCAAGAATTTGCAGCTGTATAATAGGGATTTGCCGAGCGGTGCCTTGCTGGAAAAGCTCAGCGCACCCGCCGCCCGCCGCCAGTTGATCGATGTCGAGGCCATCATGGGCATCGCGCGGCGTCAATGGCTGGTGGTGGCTCTCTGCGCGACTGTCGGCGCCATGCTCGGCATCGCCTATGTGATGACGGCAACGCCGCTTTATACGGCCGGCATCAGCGTGATGATCGATCGCGGTGATACCAGCCAGGTGGTCGCCCAGCTTTCCACGGCAGGTCCGGCACCGGGGGAAGAAGAAGCGATGATCACCAGCCAGATCGCGCTTTTGCAGAGCCAGGCGGTGATCGGCGCGGTCGTCGACAAGCTCGATCTCACCAACGATCCCGAATTCGTCGGCACACCCTCCGCCGTTGCCACCGTCAAGAATGGCATCAAGTCGCTGATCAGCCTCACCGGCCTTTATTCGCCGAAGGAAGCACAGGCCGATAGCGCTGCCCGCCGTCAGGCCGCCATCGAACAGGTCGGTCGTGGCATGACCGTGGCCCGCGCCGGCCGCAGTTATGTGATCGGCGTTGCCTATACCTCGCCATCGAAAGCATTGTCGGCGCGTGTCGCCAATGCCGTTGGTGACTCATATCTCGACGACAAGCTGGAATCCCGCTACGAGGCCACCCGCCGCGCCGGCAGCTGGCTTGAAGGCCGCATCGCCGAATTGCGCCAGAAGGCGCTGGAGGCCGATCTCGCCGTCCAGAAATTCCGCTCGGAAAACGGTCTTGTCTCCGCCGGCCAGACGCTGATGTCGGACCAGCAGCTGACCGAGCTCAACAGCGCATTGATCGTTGCCCAGTCGGAAACGGCGCAGTCGCGGGCAAAACACGAGCGCATCCAGAAGATCATCGATGCCGGCCAGGGCGATGCCATCGTCAACGATGTGCTTGACAGCTCGATTTCCAACGACCTGCGCCAGAAATATCTGGAAGCAGCCAAGACCGAAGCCGATATTTCACAACGTCTCGGCCCGGACCATGTGCAGGCTGTGCGCCTGCGCGGCGAAATGGCGGAATACCGTCGCCAGATGTTCGAGGAACTGAGCCGCATCGCCCAGAGCTACCAGAGCGAGCTTGAGGTTGCCGAGGCGCGCCAGAAGAGCCTGGAGGATAGCGTCCAGAAGGCGATGGGCATAACCTTCAGCGCCAACGAGACGCAGGTGCAGTTGCGCGAGCTTGAGCGTGAGGCCGATACCTACAAGAACCTCTACCAGAACTTTCTGCAGAAACATCAGGAAGCCCTGCAGCAGCAGAGTTTTCCGCTGACCGAAGCCCGCGTCATCACCAAGGCGACCGAGCCGGATGGCGCCAGCCATCCGAAAAAGCTGATCATGCTGCTGGCCTTCTGTTTCCTCGGTGGTGTCGCCGGGGCTGGCATCGGTGCCTTCCGCGAATTCCGCGACCGGTTTTTCCGCACCGGCGATCAGGTACGTGATGTGCTCGATCTCGAATTCATCGGCACCGCGCCGATGATCGATGAGAGCGCCGGCAAGCTTTCGGACGTGCCGGCAGGCCAAAGCCCGCGGGCGCTGCGCAAGAGCAATATCGCCTCGAATTACGTGATCGACCACCCGCTGTCGTCTTTTGCCGAAACGCTGCGCAGCGCCAAGATCGCCGCCGACCTGACGCTGGCCGGCAAGGATTGCAAGATCATCGGCATCGTTTCGACCCTGCCGGGCGAGGGCAAGTCGACGACGGCCATCAATTTCGCCGAGCTTCTGGCAAGCCAGGGCGCCCGTACCGTGCTGATCGATGGCGACCTTCGCAATCCCGGCGCCACCCGCGCCATCGGCCTGCATGCGGAAGAGGGGATTCTCGAAGCGATCCTGGAGAAGAAGCCGGTCGGCGATCTGCTGCTCTATAATCCCGAGACCAAGCTTGCCTTCCTGCCGGCGGTGATCAAGCGCCGCGTGCCGCATTCGGCCGAACTGATCGGCTCGCTTGCCATGCGCGATATCCTCACCAGTCTGTCGGCAGAGGCCGATTACATCATCGTCGACCTGCCGCCGCTGGGCGCCGTGGTCGATGCCCGCGCCGCCGCCAACCGCATCGACAGCTTCATCTACGTGGTCGAATGGGGCAAGACGGCACGCCGCGCCGTGCGCCAGACGATCGGCAATGAACCGCAGGTGCGCGACAAGACGCTCGGCGTGATCCTCAACAAGGTCGATCACGAGAAGATGAAGCTCTACCGGACCTATGGATCGAGCGAATATTATTATTCGCGTTACTCCGAATATTATCAGGAGAACAAATAATCTTGGCGTCAGGTATGATGCCGGCATGCATACGGAAAAGCGATTGCCACAATGATTGAGGATCGTGAGCCGACGCAATCCATATCGAAGGAAGCCGTGCCATCCGCTGCGGAACGTTACCCGCAACCGCATCGCGGCCGGCGCATCGTCATGATCCTGTTCGTGACGATTGCCATCTGTGGCGTCATCGTGCCGGTTCTGCTCGCCAACAATGGCCGCAACCTCGAGATTGCCGGAGATCGCCTCGGCTTGCCGCTGCACGACTGGTGGCGTGGAAAGACCGAACGGGTGCCGCTGCCGCCACAGGCGCAGTCTGCCCCGCAACAGCAACCTGACGTCACGGCGGAGCCGGTGCACCGGAGCATACCCCGGCCGGCCCTCGAAAATCCCCCATCCCATCTTTCTCCACCCGCAGAAGCCTGGCAGCCGGAAAAAAGCTGCAATGCGCTTGAGCCGGGCGCAACGGGAGAAAAGCCGGTTTTTCTGGCAGCACCTGATGGCCGTTCGGAATGCACGGTGCTGATTGCGCTCAGCCAGGCGGAAAAGGCCAGTTCGCTGTTTCTGCAGGTGAGGGCGGCGGGCGACAGCCTCTCCAGCCTGCGCATGAAGCTCAATTTCGCAGAGGATGGCGAGGGAGGTGCACTACCGCAAAAGGCCGGTGATCTGGCGCGGCGTATTCTGGCCCCGATCAGCGAGGACGATCGCGCCTATCTTGAGGAGAGGATGGCCGGGAAGCAGGCTTTCCGAACCGAGATCGGCGATTACCGCATGACATTCCGGGCCGAAGGCGTGGACAATTCACGCTTCAATTTCATTGCCGTGTCGAAGGTCAGGGAGCCGGCGGCGACGGCTGAGGAGCAGGGCGCACCGGAAGCCGAGTCGCAAAATGCTCAGCCCTGATATGGGCACTTGAATTCACCTAAAAGAAAACGTGGCCGCATCGACCATGATGACGGCCACGTTCAAATATTCGGCGCTTAACGGCAGACGCGGGTGGTGCGAACCACGGTGCGGCCATGGTGCTGGGTGCGCACCTTCTTCACAACGCACTTTTCGCGGTGATGGCGCGGGCGGGCGTGATGGCCCCCTCGATGATCGACGCGCTCGACGGTGCGCACGGTCACGCTTGCGGCTTCGGAAGAGGCTGCGAAGGGCAGGATCGAAGAAACCGCGATGGCGGCGGCGAGAAGAACGTTTTTCATGGATGCCTCGGGGGAGATGAATGAAGGTTGGCGGCCATTAATGCCGATGACCTGTCCGAGGTTCCGCGGAAATGTGAAAATTGGCGAAATAATTATCGGCAGGGTTGATGCCGAGGTCTCTGCGGTCAGGCAGAACGTGTCTTTGGGGATGTTTAAGGAAGGAAAATGGTGCTGCTAGAGAGATTTGAACTCTCGGCCTCTCCCTTACCAAGGGAGTGCTCTACCCCTGAGCTATAGCAGCATCTGGCAGCCGGTTGATGTCCCCGGCGCGTTGGGATGCGGCCTATTGCCATAGGTTTTTCGAGAGCGCAAGCGGCAAAAAACGACTTCGTGACATTTGCGTGGAAAAGTTGGGATGGCTTTCGGTCGCGCCGCTTTTGTTCTATGTCGATCTCATGAACGAAAACGACAAGCAGAACCGCGCCGGAACGCCTGTTCACAAGGGCGCAGAGGCGACCGAAGAACAGCTGTTGAAGCGCGGCGAGCGTAGCGAGGCCGAGCGCAAGCTTAGGGCTGCGGCAAAACTGCGCGAAAACCTGCAGCGGCGCAAACAGCAGGCGCGTGCCCGCCGCGCCGGCGAGGAAGATCCAACGATTGGCCTTCCTGCCGCAAAAACGGACGAATCATCGTGATTGTGTTCGACTTTCTCATGAGCCCTGTTTCTCCGGGTGTATTTTCAACGAATTGAAGCCGCGCGGGATATCGTCTAAGACGCCCGCTTTCGCGCAAGAACAAGAAAGGCGGGCCCGGCCCGTTGTCAAAAATGGATCGCATCAGAGTTATCGGCGGCAATCAGCTGAACGGCATCATTCCGATTTCGGGCGCCAAGAACGCGGCCCTGCCGCTGATGATCGCATCGCTCCTGACCAGCGATACGCTGACGCTTGAAAACGTGCCGCATCTGGCCGATGTCGAGCAGCTGATGCGCATTCTCGGCAATCACGGCGTCGACCTCTCCGTCAACGGTCGTCGTGAAGGCCAGGCTGAAAGCTACGCCCGCACCATCCAGTTCACCTGCCGCACCATCGTCGATACGGTCGCGCCTTATGAGCTGGTCTCGAAAATGCGTGCCTCATTCTGGGTCATCGGCCCGCTTCTGGCCCGTGAAGGCAAGGCCCGCGTTTCGCTGCCGGGCGGTTGCGCCATCGGCACGCGTCCGGTCGATCTCTTCCTCGAAAGCCTGCAGGCGCTCGGCGCCACCATCGAGATCGATGGCGGTTATGTCGAAGTCACCGCGCCCAAGGGCGGCCTCGTCGGCACGCACTATACCTTCCCAAAGGTCTCTGTCGGCGCCACGCATGTCATGCTGATGGCGGCAACGCTTGCCAAGGGTACGACGGTGATCGAAAACGCTGCCCGCGAGCCTGAAGTCGTCGATCTCGCCGCCTGCCTCACCGCCATGGGTGCCAAGATCGAAGGCGCCGGCACCAAGACCATCACCGTCGAAGGCGTGTCGTCGCTGCACGGCGCCCGTCACCGCGTCCTGCCCGACCGTATCGAAACCGGCACCTATGCCATGGCCGTTGCCATGACCGGCGGCGACGTGACGCTCGAAGGCACCAATGGCGCGCTTCTCGAAAACGCGCTGGATGCCCTGCGTCAGGCGGGTGCCACCATCACCCAGACGGAAACCGGCCTGCGCGTCGTGCGCAATGGCAACGGCATCCAGCCGGTCGATGTCGTCACTGAACCTTTCCCGGGTTTCCCGACCGATCTGCAGGCACAGTTCATGGCGCTGATGACAAAATCTTCGGGCGTGTCGCACATCACCGAAACCATCTTTGAAAACCGCTTCATGCATGTGCAGGAACTGGCGCGTCTGGGCGCAAAGATCTCGCTGTCGGGCCAGATGGCTCGCGTCGAAGGCGTGTCCAAGCTGAAAGGCGCCCCGGTCATGGCAACCGATCTGCGCGCCTCGGTATCGCTGGTCATTGCCGGTCTTGCGGCTGAAGGCGAAACGCTGGTCAACCGCGTCTACCACCTCGATCGCGGTTTCGAGCGTCTGGAAGAAAAGCTCACGCGTTGCGGCGCCATCGTCGAGCGCGTCAGCGAATAATTTTCTCGAGCATTCGTGACATTTTGAAACGGGCGGCAGAGCATCTCTTGCCGCCCGTTTTCGCATGCCTATCTAAATCCGTGTTCCCATCGAACGACCATCTCCAACGTGCCGGCGATCAATGATTGTCGACATAGGCATGACACGGAGTTTTCATGACCACGCTATCCAATCCCGTCTGGTTCATCACCGGCTGCTCGACCGGCTTCGGCCACGAACTGGCCAAACTCACCATCGCCCGCGGCTGGCCGACGGTCGTCACCGCGCGTGACAAGGCCCGCCTTGCCGATCTGGTAAACGGCAACGAAAACGTTCTCGCACTCGATCTCGACGTCACCGATCAGGCCCAGGTCGAAGCAGCGGTGAAAGCCGCCGAAGACCGCTTTGGTCGCATCGATGTGCTCGTCAACAATGCTGGTTACGGTTATCAGGCCTCGATCGAGGAAGGCGTTGAAGAGGACATCCGCGCCATGTTCGATGCCAATGTGTTCGGCCTGTTCGCGATGACGCGGGCCGTGCTGCCGGGCATGCGGCAGCGGCGTCAGGGGCATATTCTCAACATCACCTCGCTTGCCGGTTTCGCCGGCTTCCCCGGTTCCGGTTATTACGCCGCCACCAAACATGCCGTCGAAGGATTTTCGGATTCGCTTGCGGCAGAAACCGCGCCGCTCGGCATCCATGTCACCTGCGTGGCGCCGGGGCCGTTCCGCACCGATTGGGCCGGCCGTTCGCTGAAACAGACGCCGGTGAAAATCGCTGAGTACGAGGAAACGGCCGGTGCCCGCATGAAAACCACCGCCGGTTACAGCGGCCAGCAGCCGGGTGATCCGGTGCGCGCCGGCGAGGCGATGATTGCGGCCACGCAAAGCGACAAGCCGCCACGCCATCTCGTGCTCGGCAAGTTCGCTTTCGAAGGCGTGACATCCAAGCTGAAGGAACGTCTGGCGCAGGTGGAAAGCCTGAAGGGCGCCAGCCTCGGCGCCGACTTCCCGTCATAGGCCAATACCGGCAGGGCGGGGCGTCAAAATCGCTCCGCCCGCGCTTCACCGCATCATGCCACCTTTGCCGCATTGCTGTTGCTTCTCGTCTCGTGCCATCCTATTTCCAGAGCCATGAATAGATGTGCCGTTTTCCATCGTGGAAAGCGCGCCAAGGATGGAAACCTGCAATGAGCGATCTCAGGCTTTTGGCCATGGACAAGGACGATCTCGATATCGTCTCGGCGCATATGCAGGACAGCGTCTTCAAGGCACCGGATATCGCCTGGGATGCCAAGCACCAGCAGTTCTCGGTGGCCGTCAACCGTTTCGTCTGGGAAAAGAGCGATCGCCGTGCCAAGGGGCATGAGCGCCGCCGCGCGCTTTTGGTGTTCAAGCGCGTGCAGGCCGTGCGCTCGCTCGGTGTCAGCCGTGGCAATGACGAGGCGGTGCATGCACTGCTGGCCATCCGCTTCGAACAGAAGGGCGAGGGGCCAGATGGCACGATCGAGCTGACGCTGGCCGGTGACGCCGCCATCAGCCTCGACGTCGAATGCATCGAGGCACAGCTGGCCGATACCGGCGGCGCCTGGGAAACCACCAACAGGCCGGATCACGCCTGATAAGGCGCGTAACCGGCAGGCTGAATTGGCAGACTGAATTGAATGTGTAAGGGGATGACGAGTGGCGATCTGGCTTGAACAGCAGGCGGCCGATTTCGAGGCAAAATTCAAGACTTTCCTGACGACGAAGCGGGAAGTGTCGGAAGACGTCAACGCCGTGGTGCGCGATATCATCAAGGACGTGCAGGTGCGTGGCGACGCAGCACTCGCCGATTATTCGCTGCGTTTCGACAAGGTGGATTTTAACACCGTCGGCCTGCAGGTGACGGAAGCAGAGATCGATGCCGCCGTCGCCGCCACGGATGCCAAAGTGCTCGACGCGCTGAAGCTTGCGGCCGAACGCATCGAAAAACACCATGCCCGCCAGATGCCCAAGGACGATATCTATGAGGACGCGCTCGGCGTCGGCCTCGGTTCGCGCTGGACGGCCATCGAGGCGGTCGGTCTTTACGTGCCGGGTGGCACCGCCAGTTATCCAAGCTCGGTGCTGATGAATGCCGTACCGGCTCGCGTAGCCGGCGTGCCGCGCATGGTCATGGTCGTGCCCGCCGGTGGCGGTGCCATCAATCCCGCCGTGCTGGCTGCCGCCCGCATTGCCGGCGTCACGGAAATCTATCGTGTCGGCGGCGCGCAGGCCGTGGCCGCTCTCGCCTATGGCACCGAAACCATCGCGCCGGTGGCAAAGATCGTCGGCCCCGGCAATGCCTATGTCGCTGCCGCCAAGCGCCATGTCTTTGGCACTGTCGGTATCGACATGATCGCCGGCCCGTCTGAAGTGCTGGTGATTGCCGATGCTGAAAACGATCCGGACTGGATCGCCGCCGACCTTCTGGCCCAGGCCGAACATGATGCCGGCGCCCAGTCGATCGTCATCACCGACAATGCCGAATTCGGTCGCGCGGTCGAGGCTGCCGTCGAACGCCAGCTGAAAACCCTGTCGCGGTCAGAAACCGCTGCCGCCAGCTGGCGCGATTTTGGCGCGATCATTCTGGTGAAGGATCTCAGCGACTCGATCCCGCTCGCCAACCGCATCGCCGCCGAACATCTGGAACTTGCCGTTGCCGATCCCGACGCGCTGATGGCAAAAATCACCAATGCCGGTGCTATTTTCGTCGGCCGCCACACGCCGGAAGTGATCGGGGATTATGTCGGCGGTTCCAACCACGTCCTGCCGACGGCGCGGTCTGCGCGTTTCTCGTCGGGCCTCGGCGTGCTCGATTTCGTCAAGCGCACCTCGATCCTGCGGCTCGGCCCGGAGCAGCTGCGGGCACTTGGGCCGGCGGCCATCACCCTTGCCCATTCCGAGGGGCTGGATGCCCATGCCCGTTCCGTTGCCATCCGGCTCAACCAGGAGAGCTGACCCATGGCGGCTGGCGACTTCCGGCTCTGCGACATCGTGCTCGACGACAGCGTCGGCCGGTCGACGCCGGATGTCGAGCATGAACGCGCCGTCGCCATTTTCGATCTCGTCGAGGAAAACCGCTTCGAGCCGATCGGCCATGATGGCGGGCCTTATCGTCTGAGCATTGCGGTGGCAGGCCCACGCCTCGTTTTCGCCATCACCACGGAAGAGGGCGGTGACGTCGCCACCCACATCCTGTCGCTGACGCCGTTTCGCCGTATCATCAGGGACTACTTTCTGATCTGCGAAAGTTATTACGAGGCGATCCGCTCCTCGACGCCGAGCCAGATCGAGGCGATCGACATGGGCCGTCGCGGTGTGCACAACGAAGGCTCGGAAACCCTGCAGGAAAGGCTGAAGGGCAAGATCGAGGTGGATTTCAATACCGCCCGCCGGCTGTTCACGCTGGTCAGCGTGCTCTATTGGAAGGGGTAGCCTCCATGGAGACCATGGATAGCCCTCCTTTCGAAACCCATATAGAGCGCCCGAACGCGATCCTGTTCGTCTGCGGTATGAACGCCATTCGTTCGCCAATGGCGGAAGTCATTGCAAAACACCTTCTGCCACCTGATATCTATATCCAGTCGGGCGGGGTGAAGGCCGGCGACGCTGATCCGTTTGTAGGCGTCGTGCTGGAGGAGCTCGGGCTAGAGCTGAAAAAACGCCATGTGCCGCGCACGATGGAAGACCTCGAGGACGATTTTTTCGACCTGATCATCACGCTGGCACCTGAGGCGCATCACGCGGCCCTTGAACTGACGCGGTCGAACGCGGTCGAGGTGATCTACTGGCCGACGCCCGATCCGACTGTGGAGACCGGTTCGCGCGAACAGCGGCTGGAAGCCTATCGCGGTGTGCGGGACCGGCTCTGGGCGTTGATCGATGAACGTCTGGCGCGTCGTCTGCGCCACCGTGCGCAAACGCCCTGACGGGTGCCGCAAAAGCATTGATTTCGGCGCTTGCGAACAAGACCGAGAATCAATGTTCACAAAGCGCCGCTGATTGTGTAGTTTCCGCGCAAATTCTCAAGGCTGCCGGTTCGGCGGCCTATTCCGCATTCAAGAAAACAGGAAGACAAGCTCTAGATGGCTAAAGAAGAAGTTCTCGAATTCCCGGGCGTCGTGACGGAACTGTTGCCGAACGCGACTTTCCGCGTGAAGCTGGAAAACGAACACGAGATCATCGCTCACACCGCCGGCCGCATGCGCAAGAACCGTATCCGCGTTCTCGCCGGCGACAAGGTTCTGGTGGAAATGACCCCGTACGATCTGACCAAGGGTCGGATCACCTACCGCTTCAAGTAAGCGGTCTTCATGGCACAGGAACAGAAACTCATCCTGGCCTCCGGGTCTCCGCGCAGACTCGACCTGCTCAACCAGGCCGGCATCAAGCCGGCTCGGTTGATGCCGATGGATATCGACGAGACCCCGAAGAAGTCGGAGCATCCGCGCTCGCTCGCCCGTCGTCTTGCGACGGAAAAGGCGGAAGCGTCGCTTGCTGTGCTGAAGGGCGATCTCGAATGGCGCCATAGTTACATTCTCTCGGCCGACACGGTGGTGGCCGTCGGGCGGCGCATTCTGCCGAAGACGGAATACTCGGATGAAGCGTCTTCAGCGCTGCATCTCCTCTCCGGTCGCGGCCACAAGGTTTATACCGGCATCTGCCTGATTACCCCCGGTGGTCAGGCGCGCATTCGCGTCGTCGAAACCAAGGTGCGCTTCAAACGCCTGTCCGGCGACGAGATCGAACACTACCTCGCCTCCGACCAGTGGCGTGGCAAGGCAGGCGCTTATGCCATTCAGGGTATCGCCGGTGGCTTCGTGCAGAAACTTGTCGGCTCCTATACCAATGTCGTCGGCCTGCCGCTCTATGAGACGCTTGGCCTGCTGTCCGGCGAGGGTTTTGACGTGACGACCGGCTGGGCCGAGGGCTGAGCCACGTGAGATGCCGCAACAGACTGGCCCGCAAGCGGGCTGGTCGCTCCCTTTAAAGGGATGGCGGCTCTCGGACGAATATTGAAAGGACGATCCATGTCTGATCCGATCAGGACTGGCGGCAAGGTGGAACCCTTGCGCAAGACCATGCCATGCCCCGTCTGCAAAAAGCCGTCGGCGCGTGACCACTATCCTTTCTGCTCTGATCGCTGCCGTACGCTCGATTTGTCGAAATGGCTGAAGGGTTCCTATGCCATCCCGGTCGCGGACGATGAATCAAAGGCGGACGACTTCGACGATAATTGATGTAAGCGCTTGGTTTGCAGGCGTTTTCGCGGTTTTGCACAGGTCGATTTTGATAAAATCGTGGAACTGTCAAAAAATTGCAATGGGGCGCTTGCCATGGCCGAACAAGATGTTATAACCCCGCTCGCTCCCGGAGGAAACATCCTCTGGTCAGCCGGAAACGGCTGGTAGGCTTCGAAAAAAGCCAAGATGCCCGGATAGCTCAGTTGGTAGAGCAGCGGATTGAAAATCCGCGTGTCGGTGGTTCAAATCCGCCTCCGGGCACCATTCTATGCCCTTGTTATGTGTCGGGTTTTCCACGTTCTCATTACCTTCTAAGTTTTATGGTTTGACAGTTTCAAACTGTGTGTTTGACAGAGTTCGTTTTCCGTTTGTTCAATTCAGCCTCAAAATCGCTGACCGCCGATGTTGCACGCCGGGTCATGTCCGCGCGTCTCGAATAGTGTTTTGCCATCGCTTCGGTGGCATGACCAAGCACCAGCGCTATCGTGCCGTGGTCCTTGCCCATTTCGGCCAAGATGGTTGCCACCGTGTGCCTGAGCCCTTTAAGTGTCAGTCCTGGCTGGATGACACCCTCTGCCTCCATCTTCCCTTTCAACGTGATCCAACTTGAGCTGAAACCGCTATAGGTCCAAGGGCGACCCCAGCTGTTAGCGCAGATCGTAACAGCATCGTGTTTTGGTGCCCGCGCCATGGCTGATGCGACCGGCTCAAATAGAGGGAGGTAAATCGGTCGGCCAGTTTTGTTGCGGCGCGTGTCGAGTCCTTTGTCGCTTATCGCCGATCTCGGGAGTGCCAAAGCATCCTGAGGATCCAGCGCGTAGAACATCATGAGTGCGATTGCGAGCTCCATATGTGCCGGAAGTGCTGCCAGCACTGTTTCGCGCTCTGCGTCCGTCCATGGACGGTTGGCGTCCGGCAGGGTTTTGGGTCGTCTCGCTGGCTTGACTTTCGCAGCGGGATTGTCCGTCGTGTACCCGTATTCAAGGCCCCAATCAAAAATGACCGAAAGTACGGAGCGTACATAGTTGGCAAACCTGAACTGGCGCTTCTCAAGTGCCTTGTCTCGAATTTTCGCGACAAGCGGCGGCGTGAACCGGTCCAGCGGCGTATCTTCTATAGCCTGGAGGTAGTCGAAGCATTTTTGGTAGTCAGATTGGGTACGCGGTGCGAGTTCTTTTTGGAATCTTGTGCCGGCACGATACTTTGTTATTAGCATGCCAAGCGTTCCCGGCTTGCTTTGTTTCTCGATCATCGTCTCGTTGATCCGATGGATCTTCATGTCAAATGCGAGCGAGTAGGTTTCGAATTTCCGGCAATCAATCGTTGCTCTCGTTTTGCGGTGATAGCAGCGCCAGTCACCATTCCTATCCCGGAAGATCTGCCAGCCCTTGTATTTGTTGGGTCGTCGCCGTTCCGCCTTTGTCATCCCAGTCGCTCCAAGATGTCCTGATCGGCTTCGGTGTCGCCTGCCTTCAACTGATCGATCCATTGATCGAGATCGCGGATATCATACCGCTTCTCGCTTTCAGGGATTTCGACTGGTCGGACCGAGCAGATCCTTGGAAATCGTTTCAGTGGCAGGCCGACATAGTCTGCTGCTTGTTTTAATGAAATCATTCGCGGCTGAACGATGCGGATATTCAAAAGTGCATTCGCCATTGCGTTTTTCCTTTTGCTAGTTTGTAGTTTCGGCTTGGGGCAGATTGTTTATGCGATCGCTTCAAGGTTCTGCGGAAACCAGTGCACCATTGGTTTGACACCATTTGACGACTAACGAAGGTGCGCCGCTCTCTCCGAAATGTTTTCATGTGGTCCATTGGACTACGATTCCATGAGTTCTGGAAACTGTAGAATTCTACGTAGAACAAAAGAAGAACATGGCGGGGCGTTTGATCAATCAAACTCATTTTTTGATTCTTGAATACCGCGGATCAGGATTTGCTCAGCGGAACGCCATCGAACAGAAGCCAAGCATGTCGATATTGTTCTGCCTGAGATCCGACCAGTAATCAGCTTAATAGGCGCTCTTTTGAGCGGGATATTCGAGGTTTACGGGGGTGTGCCGGGTCATATGAAAAACATTGCCTAACTAGAAAAGCGGCATCAATTCAGACCGTTGGAAATTTGGTTGGCAACACATAATTGCGTTATGATTGACGCGCGTTGACGGTGAAGCGTTGTAAGGCATGATGATGCATGGTAATGCGTCAACGTTAAACCGGAAAGGGGGATCGGAAATGCCTGTCATCACCGTAGCGAATCCTAAAGGCGGGGCAGGGAAATCGACCGCTACACTAGTTCTTGCAACCTCTCTGGCGGAGCAGGGGGCTAGCGTGGTTATTTTGGATTGCGATCCCAATAGAGCGATCAAGGGTTGGAGGGCGGGTTCTTCCCGAAATCCGGTGCTTGTCGATGGCGACGTCACCGAGAGTTCCATCACAGCAAAGCTCGATGAGTATCGTAAAAAGTTCCAGTTCGTTTTTGTCGATCTAGAGGGAACAGCAAGCCGGCTTATGTCCAGGGCGCTCGCTAGAGCTCAACTGGTCGTCATCCCTATTCAAGCAAGCCCAACGGATGCTGAGCTCGCCGCGCGTGCGATCAACCTCATTCAGGAAGAAGAGCAGGCATTTGAGAAGAGCATACCCTATCAAATCCTGTTCACACGGACGTCGCCTGCAATCGCAACTAAATTGGAGCGGCAGATTACATCCCAGCTTAAAGCGAGCGAAGTGCCAATGTTTCGCAACCACCTGAATGAGCGCTCAGCTTACAAAGCTATGTTTTTCTACCAACTCGATTTGAATGAGCTCGATAGCCGCGATGTCAATGGTTTGCCGGCAGCGCGTGACAACGCGTTCCGGCTGGCTGAGGAACTGGTCAATCTGGTAATTGGCGCGAAGGAAGCGGCATGAGCGGGAAAAATTTAGGATTTGGCGGCAGGCTTGCCAATATCACCCCTGACAAAGACGACAGTCTTGGCGTCACCGATGCCAAGGTCGACGCGATCGGTGATCGACACGGGTTCGTTGCTCGAGAGCCTATACAAAAGCTGACACGGCGAAAGCCGTCTGAACCGTCTGCCAATCTCAATATCCGACCGCCAGTGACGACCTTCAACCGGTTCTTGCAGTTCTGCGAACAGAACAGGATGTCTTATCCTGAAGCATTGAAAGAGTTGATGGATCGAGCGGGCGTCTGAGTATTCTGCGTAAAGCGTCATGATGCGTTAAGATCAACGTTGATGCGTCAACGTTAACGCTCGTTTTTGGTTGCAGAGCACCCAAACCGGTTCAGGAGTTCGTTGAGAGTTTTCCGTCGATCGATTTGAAAGCGTCAATCAGAAAGCAGGAAGCCTCATTTTGACCCGCGAACCGCGAGAGGTCGCCTTTTGATCGTCTTGCAGCAATTGCGAGTTGTTGTTTATGGTTATCATCTCAATCCCACAAACAGGACAGCGGTGGCGTCTGATCGTCTAGCGTTATGTAGGTACGCTCCGAAGTCGCCATTTTTCTGACGAGCGTTGTTTTGCCGGCCCGACGTGGTCCAATTATCAAAACAACGGGTGTGTCCGATAATGCCTCATCTGCTCGCCGCTCTACAAACCACCCAAACATTCAGTGCTCCTAAGCTGCGCTGATTGGGAGTATTCTATTCGGCTATTTGGAAGTCGAGGGTCGGCAGATTGGAAGTTAGGTCTGGTGTTTGCGTTGAAAGCTGCAATTGAAAAATGTGGAGATAGATCTGCGATGGGAGTATTCCAGCCATCTGCTTGCTGGTGGCGTCGCATTTGTTTCAGGCATGATTTTAGCAATGATACATTTCTACGCGCAGGGTCCGATTCTGAGGCGCCGGTTGCTCGCGGCCGCTGAGGAGGAGACCCGTGAAGGGCAATTCCTCTAGATACACTCGCCCTCTCGTTGAGAAGAACGGGTTCGCAACATCACGGACTTGATGCTTGACGGCCCAAAGATTTGCAGGACGCGGAATCAGACAAAAACGTTACCGCGATGTAGCCACGTTGGCGCTCAGGTAACTCAATTGATAAGACGCCAGAGCGTGAAAAGTTTTTGGCCCACCGATTTTACTAAACGAAAATATTCCCCTTCGGGAATTCTGGTGGATGTTTTCTCGTTCACTTGGGGTGTTTTCCCGATCGGGAAAATTTTCTGGACAATCCGGCGCATACGCTGTTATTTTCCCGATCGGGAAATTCAAATGGCAAAACAAGTGAAAAGTCCAGCCGATATCGGCGCCCTGGTTAGAGCCGCACGTAAGGAGCAAAACTTGCGGCAGGACGAGCTTGCCGGTGTCGCGGGGGTTGGCCTGCGGTTCATTGTCGATCTCGAAGCCGGCAAGCCGACAGCGCAGATCGGAAAAGTATTGCAAGTTCTGCAAACGCTCGGTTGTTCGATCGACATTCTGGAACCTGGTGAGCGCAGGCGATGACGACAAAGGTTCTCAACGTATGGTGGGATAGCCGTGTCGTCGGCCAGTTTACCCAGGACAAACACGGTGATATCGCTTTTCAGTATGCAGAGGCATGGCTTGGCGATCAGACGACGCCGCCGCTTTCCGCCTCTTTGCCGAAGCGGCCGGAACAATTCTCTCGTCGCGAATGCCGCGCATTTTTCGGTGGACTTCTCCCTGAAGAGAGCCAGCGCCTGGTTGCTGCACAGGCTCTGGGCGTTTCGCCAGGGAACGACTTCGCGCTTCTCGATCGTTTAGGCGGCGACGTTGCCGGTGCGCTTCAGATGCTGCCGGAAGGTGAGTTGCCGCCTGATGTAAAGGTGAATGCCGGGACTCAGCCGACACCACTGGATGATGCCGGGATCGTCCGAATACTGGACGCTCTTCCTAACAGGCCCCTACTAGCCGGGGAGGAGGGGTTGAGACTATCTTTGGCTGGCGCGCAATCGAAGGTGCCTGTTGTGGTCATTAATGGGCGGATTGCCCTTCCATTGCCGGGGCAACCGACCACGCACATTCTCAAGCCGCCGATAGCGCGTTTTAAAGGCACGACCGAAAACGAAGCATTCGTGATGAGCCTCGCCGCCGCGATTGGCCTTGACGTTGCCCCAGTAGAGGCAAGGGCTGCGGAGGGCCGTCCATTCCTCTTGGTCGAGCGATATGATCGCGTGCGCGATGATCTCGGCGTCATGCACCGTATCCACCAGGAGGATTTTTGTCAGGCGCTCGGGGTGCCACCGGAAAGCAAATATGCCAGCGAAGGCGGGCCGACCTTCAAGGATTGCTTTGAGCTGCTGCGGCGTGTGTCGGCGCGGCCGGCGACGGATATCGCGAAGCTACTGGATGCAGCGATTTTCAATCTCATTGTCGGAAATGCCGATGCTCACGGCAAGAATTACTCGATCCTGTACGACGAGCAGGGACCGAGAATGGCGCCACTGTATGATTTGCTTTCGACGGTAGCCTACCCTGACTTGTCGTCAAAAATAGCCATGAGGATTGGGAAGCGAGCGACCTTGGCCGAGATGGATGCCGATGGATGGAAGGCATTTGCGAAAGATGCCGGGATCGGTTTTGCTCTGGTTCGCCGGCGTATTTTCGAACTATGCGGGGCTGTCATGAAGCACGGGCGGGGTGCCTCAGCGATCGTGCGGGGTGATCTAGCTGCTACCGCAGAAGTGTCCGAATCGGTCCAGAACCGCGCTATTCTGGTGTCTCTGTCAGTCGGATAAATGTCCAGTTGGGTAACCGTGAAGTGGTTCTGTTGCCCGATATCGTTCGGTTGCTTGAAGCAGTGCCAAGCACAATCCACGAAATTTGAAGCCGCTAGCATCACGACTTCAAAAGACATGCAGCAAGGCGGAGCTGGAAAGGAACGTTCCCGCTCTACAGCCAGATTGGCACCTGTCCGCGACCAACGGCGAGGATTGGCAGAGGGTTCTTACAGGGCACGGGAACGCATAACCTCGATGAGGTCGAGCAATATTCTTCTCAGATCAGCCCACGGGGCGTCAGTAAATTTATTGCCGGGATCCTCCATACTCAGAAGGCAATGCAATTTCGCCGCAATCTCGACTGTCGTTTTCGGTCTCGATAAGGAAAGCACACGCGACAGCCGTCGTTCCTGTTCCGCCAAATCGTGCTCGAAAGCTAGGGCAGGACTGTAGCCCAGCTCTCGATCTGCCGAATTCCAACTCTCGCGGCGTTTCCGCAAGAGTGATCGTGCTGCTGCCAGTTTTGTCGCGTCTACGCGTGATTTTAGCCGGTCGATGTCGGCCAGCGAATAAACCGTGACAGCCGGCTCGTCCGCAGAGACATTCATTTGCACGACAGGGAATGCCCCCGCCATAGCAAGCACCTTGGATTCAATCTGCTGTTGGTATTTTGTAATGCGAGCCAGCCGCTGGTGGGCCTCGTACCAATTCAGCCAAAGACGTGCCGTTGACGTTGGACCTGGCACGTTGCGCTCCGGTGCCTTCTCCAAATCGTACGTGAGCGACAGCAATACTTGCGCGGTTGCACTCAAAAGGTTTTTGCGGGTGATACGGGATGGAAATTCGGTATCGCGCCTATTGGAGGATTTGCGATTTGTGCGGGTATTTGAAGGCAAATTTCTGCTATCCTCAGAATCAGCCATGATCCGAGCTCCCCATAGCTTGTGTGTGGTCAGGTCAGGCGAGGATGTTACAGCATCCTGCTTGACCGCATTCCGGGCTGTGAGCCAGTTGAGGAAGTCTGAATCAAAACAAAATTAAGTCAAGGTATTAATTTGATAACGTCTGATCAGGTTCGTATGGCCCGCGCGGCGCTTCGGTGGGGTGTCAGAGACTTGGCGAAAAACGCTGATGTTACCGCGACTACGGTATCCCGTATCGAGGCGGGTAAACCTGCATTTGCCGGCACCTTGGACGCTATCCGAGTAGCTTTTGAGGCGGCTGGATTAGAATTTATAGAGGAGAATGGCGGAGGTGCAGGGGTGCGGTTCTCCAAGCCTACGTCTGGCGGAAGCTAGCTGCAGCCTTTTCGCGCAAGATCTAGCGCGGGTGGGTTAGGATAAGGCTCTAGCAATTCTGCAGAGGGACTTGGTTTTCGCCGGTGACTTTTCGGGGATCTGAATATCGGCTAGAACGGCAGCATGAGTGCTCCTGAGCTGACCCATCCGACGCTGAAAGACCTGAAGTTCGAGATTGGGCAGGTGCTGGTCGGCTGGTCGTTTCTTGAAAACACGATGCGAGGGCAGTCGAAGCGAGCTGGTCTTCAAAAGAAGATTATGAAGGGGCCTGTGATCGTTCACTGGCGCACATATCCAGACCGAGCTGAAGAGCTTCTCAAGCCGATTGAAAAAGTGGCTCGTGTAAGAAATCTTCTCGCTCACTGTATCTATTCGCTTTCCGCCGACCCATGGACTGCTAACAGCGCGGTAATAGTCTGCGTTGCACCAGACGGCACAAAACACTCATTGAATATAGAAGATTTACAAGAAACGTGTACCGAGTTGAGCAAGCTAATGGTCACTCCGATCCGGCTATATTCGTAAACAATCCGCTGAACTCGCAGTCCTCAAAATATCTCAGTTTCTTCGCCCAAACCGGTCGTAGCCCTTGCCGTAGAAGGATCATCCGATCGCCCGGCAACCTCATGATCTCATCCGGGTTGATCAGATCCCGCGCCGAAATATGCTGCGAGGTCGAGGTCTTTCCTTCGCCCCAGGATTGCGTCGTATACACCGCATCCGTCTTGCCGATCGCTTTGCCGACGAGCTCGGCCGTTTCCACGTCATTGACCCCGAACACTTGGCACACGGCCGCATTCGATAGAAACGTGCCGGCGCGCTTCCCATAGGCTGCCCGTAGCTGATGGATATCCTGCAGGATCGGCCAGAGCTGCACGCCGTAACCGGCCATCAGGCCCATAGCACGCTCGACCGAGGCGAGGTGGCCGAGAGCGGCAAACTCGTCGAGAAGATAAAGCACCGGCTGGCGGGGCGTGGTGGCATTGCGTGCCATGTCGGTCAGGCTCTGGGTGATCAGCAGCCGCAGCCATCGCGAATAAGTCGACAAGCGGTCCGGCGGCAGCACCAAAAACACTGAAGCGTTCCGTCGCTTGAGATCCGAGAACGCAAAATCCGACCGCGCCATCACTGCGGTCATGCGTGGGCTGTCGAGGAAATGCGTGTGCCGCTGCGCCGCCGACAACACGCCGGAGGCCTCGCGATCGGACTTGCCGAGATGCCTGTTGGCCGCACGCGCGACCAGACCGTTGCAGTCCGGCATGACCTGCATGTCCGTGAGCAGTGCTGCGAACGCTTGCGGCGCCAACGTCAGATGTTTCCGCAGTGTGCTAAGATGCCGCTCGCTCGGTGGTTCGGCGGCGACGATGTGAAGAAGCAGCCCGGCAATCAGTGCCTTGGCTTCCTCGTTCCAGTGCGCATCGCCGGACATGCCCGGATCATCAACGACAAGCGCATCGGCGAGCATGCCAACATCTTCAGCGACATCCATCGCTTCAGCAGTCAGACCATCAAGCGGATTGAATGCCGAGCCCTGCCGTCCAGTGACCTCGAACGGATCGAGGTAGAAGACCGGCCCAAACATCTGGCGCGCGCGGCCGGTGACCTTGGCATTTTCGCCCTTGGGGTCGATGCAGATCACCGATCTATCCACTGTCAGCAGATTTGGAATGATCGTGCCGACGCCCTTGCCGGTTCTGGTTGGCGCCATGGTCAGCAAATGCGCCGGCCCGTCATAACGGAGGAGATCGCCTGTCTGCGGATCACGGCCGATCAGGAGGCCATCTTTCCCGGCTGTGAGCTGTTTCCTCTCCTTTCTGTCCGCCCATCGCGCGGTCCCAAACACGGCAGGGATTGGCCCGTCCGCCATGAAGGCGGAAAGGCCGCCGAGAATGCCAAAGACCATCGGGACATACCGGGCGACCAACGCAATCGCTTCACTGATCCGTCCGGGCGCAAAATCGCCGATGACCAGGACGGCAGAATTGATCAGCAGGATCAGCGCGGAAAACACCGTTCCGATGAAGATACAGATGAGCGCGAAGAATGGCGCGGCCAACAACGACTTGACGATATGGGAAAAGCTCATCGATCTTCCGCCCGGTCGCTGCTCGGCTGAGCTGGTGCAGAACCGAGAATGTCGTCGAAGAGCTGGCTGTCGCCTTCCCGGGTGAGAAACCCGGGAAGCTCGGCGCGCAACCAGTCGCGCAACCGCATCGAAAAAGCCGGATCCCTGGCTTTGTCCAGCCGGTGGAGAACAAGCGCACCGATGAGGATCTTTCGCCGCGTGTCGCGGGCGCGCTCCTGTTTGCCCAGGCGCGTCATCAGCACCCGTCGCCGCTCTTCGAGTTCGGCAATCCTTTGCGAGATAGGCTTGCGGGTCATTGGCCGCCACTTTGCCGACGATCTTCAAGCGTCCGGTGATCGTCCACCGGTATCGGCACGTCCGAATGGATCGATACGAGCCTGACGGTGATCGCCTGCATGATGTCGCCGACCCGTTCGACCTCCAGGAAGAAGCAGTCCTCCGCGAGATCGCTCAGCTTGGCATAGCCATAGTCGCGGACATCGAAACCCGGCATCTGCTTGAGGATCTGCGTACCCACAGCCCCCAGTGTCGCTCGGCCGTCCTGGTCGGCGATGGCGTAGACCGCGTGCGCGATTTCGTCGAAGACCGGGTCGTCAAACCTGCACCGTTGTTTTGCCAGCCTCTGCTGGCCGGGGGGCGGGCATACCTCCTTCGCTTTCGTCATCACGCGCTTGTCGATCAGCGCGCGAAGCGGACTGCGGCCGGCGTCCTGCGGCTCTACACTTTCCGGCTCAGCAGATGATGGTTCCCGTGTGTCGAGGTAGACGAACCGGTCGCAGGCGGTGACGAATGAGCGGGGCGTAAGTCGCTCGCCAAAGCCGTAGACCATGACACCCTGTTCTCGGATGCGTAGGGCCAGTCGGGCGAGGGTGTCATCGCTGGATACGAGGAGGAAGCCGGAGAAGCGTCCTGTATGCAACAGGTCCATCGCATCAATGATCAACGCACCATCGGCGGCATTCCTGCCGGGGCTGTCGGTGTACTGCTGCACCGGTTGAAGGGCATAGAGCGCCAGGAATTCCTTCCAACCGTTCGGCGCTGCAATTGTCCAGTCGGTATAGATGCGCCGAACGCCGACCGCTCCGTATTGGGTGATCTCCGAAAGAAGTGCCGGAGCAAATTTTGGCGACGTGGTGTTAGCGTCGATCATCAACGCCATTGTCGTGATATCCGAGTTGGTCATGCTTACCTCCTTTGGTACGCACTGAGGCTACGACGCTCAGAATTTGTCGCAATACTGTGAATCCTACAGTGTCCGCGCAGCGGGAAGTCCCTTAACGATGAGAGCGAAGCGAAAAGAGTTCCAAGGGCGCACTTACGAGTTGCTGCGCAACTCAGCGCTCAAAAACGCTCTTTCCACGTCCGGAGGCGGTCATGGCAATTTATCATTGCAGCATGAAGCCGGTGGCGCGCAGCGGCGGCCGCAGCGCCGTGGCGGCGGTCGCCTACCGCACCGCCAGCCGTCTTTTGAACGAACGCGACGGCCTCGTGCATGATTTTACCGCCAAACGCGGCGTCGATCATTGCGAGATCGTGCTGCCGGAAGGGGTGGAGGCGGAATGGGCAAAGGATCGGGCCACGTTGTGGAATGCGGTGGAGCGGGCGGAGAAACGCAAGGATGCCCGCGTCGCCCGCGAGTTCGAACTGGCGCTGCCGCATGAACTGTCGCGAGAGCGGCAGATCGCGTTGACGCGCGCCTTCGCGCAAGATCTCGCCGATCGTTATGGCGCTGCCGTCGATTTTGCCATTCACCGTCCGACCGGCGATACCGACATCCGCAATGTGCATGCGCATGTGATGATGACGACGCGGGAGGTGACGCCACACGGCCTTGGCGAAAAGACCCTGATCGAGCGTGAGAACAAATGGCTGCTCAACAACAATCAGCCGACCTCCCATATGCAGTTGCGCGATATCCGACAGTCCTGGGAGAACCATACCAATCGCGAACTGGCGCGGGCTGGCCTCGATATCCGCGTCGATCATCGCTCGCACCAGGAGCGCGGCCTTGAGATCGAGCCGACCGAGCATATGGGCGTGCATGCCTCGCAGATGGACCGGCGCGGGCTTGGCGTATCGCGTGCCCGCAACGAGGCAGCGGCGGCGAAGAAGAACGCTGCACTGATCCGTGAAAAACCGGAGCAGGCGCTGACACTGATCACCGGCGAAAAGAGCGTGTTCGATCGCCATGACGTGGCGCGCATGCTGCATCGTTACATCGATGATGGTCAGGAATTCCAGAATGCCTTTGCAGCCGTCATGGCGTCGCCTGCACTGGTCGAGCTGCGGCCGGAACACGAGGGCGAACTGGCGCGCTATTCGACAAAGGAGATGGTGGAGATCGAACACACCATGGCGTCGCGCGCATCTGAGATGGGGGGTGCACAACGCCATGGTGTCAACGTCGAAAACGTCGCGGCCGCTCTGGGCGTACAGGATGATGCAATCAAGGCGAGCGTTGTCACGTCGCTTCAACAGAGCGTGAACGATGGGCGCATCTCTGAACAGGATCGTGATCGCCACGTCGCCAGTGCCGGCTTGAGCCAGGAACAGCGTGCTGCTGTCGAGCACATCACCGGGCCAGAGCAGATCGCTGCCGTTGTTGGCTTTGCGGGTGCCGGTAAATCGACCATGCTGGCGGCGGCGCGTAATGCCTGGGAGCGTCAGGGATATCGCGTACATGGTGCGGCACTGGCCGGCAAGGCGGCCGAGGGCTTGGAAGAATCGTCCGGCATCGCTTCGCGCACATTGGCCTCATGGGATTACGGCTGGCAGCGGAGCAGGGGCGAGCTCGGACCGCAGGACATCTTTGTCATTGATGAGGCCGGCATGGTCAGCAGCCGGCAGTTGGCGATGTTCGTCGGCGAGGTGCAGGCGAAGGGTGCCAAGCTCGTTCTGGTCGGCGATCATGAACAATTACAGGCGATCGGCGCCGGTTCGCCATTCCGGGCAATCGTCGAGCAGGTTGGCGCGGTCGAGCTTTCGGAAATCCGTCGGCAGAAACAGGAATGGCAGCGGGAGGCATCAACGGCGTTTGCCACCCATCGGACGGAGGAGGGGCTGGAGAAGTACGACGAGCGCGGCGACGTGCGTTTCCTTGCCGATCGTGATGCGGCGCGGGCGGAGCTCGTGTCCGATTATCTTGCCGATCGCGATAAGCGTCCGGCGGGGTCACGCATCGCTCTGGCGCATCGTCGTATCGATGTCAGGGCCATCAATGCCGACATCCGCCAAGCGCTGCAGGAGAACGGCAAGCTGGCGCGAGGAGGTGACGGGGATCCGGGGCAGGATAGCAAGCTGGGATCAGAACGCACCTACCAGACCAATGACGGCGAACGTTTATTCGCGCCCGGTGACCGCATCGTTCTTCTCGAGAACAATCGCGACCTCGGTGTGAAGAATGGCATGCTGGGAACGGTCTTTGCCGTCGAGCCCAACGCAATACAAATGCGGCTCGACGGCAACGGGCTGAACCCGACCCGTGACGTCACGTTACCGGTCAAAGGTTACCAGGCCTTTGACCATGGCTATGCGACCACCATCCACAAGGCGCAGGGCGCGACGGTCGACAGGGCATTCGTCATGGCATCGGCGACCATGGATCGTCATCTGACCTATGTCGCCATGACCCGCCATCGCGACGAGGTCCGTCTCTATGCGGGGCAGGATGAGCTGAAGGATATGAAAGCGCTTGGCGCCAGGCTTGGCCGCTCGGGAGCCAAGGAAATGACGCTCGACTACACCAAGGCCTTTGCCGACAGGCGCGGTCTGCTCGAAAACATCACCCGCAGCGAGATCGATGTGCGGTGTGACACGACCGGTCTGCAGGACACAAAGGCGAGCGCCGAGAAGGTCGAGCCGCTGGTGCCGGCGGTTACGCATTTCGCCAAGACAATCGAGGAGGTTGCTCAGGCGAA
Organism: Neorhizobium sp. JUb45; assembly: GCF_004343585.1. Lineage (GTDB taxonomy): Bacteria > Pseudomonadota > Alphaproteobacteria > Rhizobiales > Rhizobiaceae > Neorhizobium. The sequence continues at coordinate 482,051 of NZ_SLYW01000004.1, forward strand.
GGCCATTCCGCACTTGGACCGTAAGATGGAAACGGTGCGGCAGATGGCCGGCAAAGTCTATGCCGATCCTGTCGTCGTGTTCGCCGTCCTGAAGTCGATGATCATCGGGCAGGGGGGCGATATCCAGTTGCTCGGCCGTGCCACGGCGGAAGTGCCGGAACAGTTTGGGCCACTCCTTGGAAAGACCGGCATGTTCGGTGACAACGGCCAGCGCAAGGCCGCCCGTCATGCGGCCCGTGCGCTGGGCGCTCACGTTGGATTTGCCGTCGAAGCATGGGCACGGCATCTTGATCGAGAGAGGGAGAGTGAAACCTGGAAACGGGAAAAGCAGGATGTGATCGAGGTGCCGGAGCTGACGCCTCGCAGTGAGCGCATCCTCAGCGAGCTCGAGGCCAAGCCACCCGAGGAAAAGAACATGTTTCTCGCGAAGATCATGGATACGCCGGAGGGGAAGCAGGCGATGGACGAGGCCAACACGATCGTGTCGGCGCTACAAAAACGGTTCGGTGGTTCCGATCCGCGGGATCTGATCAGGAATACAGAGCGTCTGGATCAGAATCTTGTCGACCGCATCGGCCGGATCGTCAAGGTGGCACGCATAGCCGATCATGCTCAACGGCAGGAACTGTCGCGCCGCTATGATTTGGCTCGGAGGCTCGGCAAAGGTTTGAGTTTGGGGTTTTGATCGATGGACGCTCAGTCAGGCAGAACCGAGAAGCTTCTCCGGAACCCAGACGGTGACGTTGAACCCGATCGCTGGATCAAAGCTCTCCGGCGCGAGCAGCGCATTGCCGTGCTCAGTGGCAAACCAATGACCTACACCGGGGTTGTAGAATTGTTCGATGACGTCCCTGATTGTGGTGGCAGCGGCCAACGCTCCGCCATGCATCAGCTTCACCGTGTTGAGGGTGACCAATTTCCGCTTGGCCGGCGAACCGCGTTGCTGCGACATCAGCGAATCAACTCCACCGGCACCCAGACGGTGACGTTGAAGCCGACGCCAGGATCAAAGCTCTCCCGCGCCAGCAGGGCGTTACCATGCTCCTTTGCAAACCAGCGGGCAACGTCAGCGTTGTAAAACTCCTGAACAACGTCTATGATTGTGGTGGCAGCCACCAGCGCTCCGCCATGCATCATCTTTGCGGTATTGAGGTTGACCAGCTTGCGTTTGGCGGGAGAACCACCATCGGAGACCGCCACCGCCAGCCGCGCAGGGCCGTAGCTTTTGACCCGCACTTTCAACCGGGGAGGGCGGTAGGCATCGAAGCGCGCATTGATCTCAGCGATGCGGGCAACGACCTCTTCCTCGCTGATCTGCACCTGCGGTGCCACGTCGGCAACGACGTCAAGCTGATGGTCAAAGTTTTGCCGCGTGATCTCTTCGGAATGATGGGCGAAGGCGAGATGTTTGACTGGGAGTGCCTTTAGCCAACGCATGCGCTGTCCAATCGCCATCGACTTGGCGGTCTCCTCACCCAGCCGGCCGACGGAGAAACTCTCTCGTTTCTGTCCCTCATTGGTCATCAGTGTCGCTTGCCAGACGTCACCTTCTTCTGTTTCGACCCGACGAACTCCTGAGATGCCACTCTTGTTATTCTTGCGGATCTTGACTGCCTGTTCGAGATTGGTCGGCGGGGGCAGGGCAGTGATAATGGCATCACGATAGGCGCGTGCCTGGGCATAGGCGGCATCGGACGAACCATAGATACTGTCCTTGAACAGCCGCACGATCTTCTTGGCCCTCCGGCGCAACGCCACCGTCCAGCCACCGCCACGCCGCTCGTTTGGTTCCTCACGATTGAGTGCGTAGGTGTCGGCATCATCTGCGATTGGCGCGATCGTTTGCCTGTCGTCTTTTTTCCTGGCCAATCGTTCGCCCGCCTGTCTGACTTGCCTCATGCCGCACACCAATCCGAAACCGGTTCGATCGAAGCGCGGCACCAAAGATGCCGGTCTCGCCGATTTTTGCAACAGACAATGTCCGCTTTTCGCGGCAGCCTTTGCAACTGCTAGGCTCCGTAAATTCCCCCAATCTGCGAAACCTTGCCCATTCAGGGTTGACCTGACGGAGTGCGGCTCTAGTTTTCGCGGCGATTAAGACGTGCATTTTTTCGCATCATCGGTTTCCGTTTCCTGACTCCTGTGGTGCTTTTCTTGGTTTTCAGATTGCCGGAGCCGACCATGGACAATGCATCTTCCGCCGCCGATTTCATCCAGGCGAGCCGCATTCTCAAGATCAACTCTCCGCTTGGCGAAGACCAGCTTCTGCCCGAGCGCGTCACCATTGAGGAGAGTGTCTCCTCGCTGTTTGAGATCCGCCTCGTCGCCCGCACCAAGAAGGAGCAGATCAAGCCGGAAGAGCTGATCGGTCGTCTCCTCGATGTTTCGGTCGAAGTACAGCAGGGGGACGGCGAAGATATCCCGGCCATCCGCCGCCCGTTCAACGGCCTGGTCACCGAACTCAACGAAGGTCCTCCAATCACCCGCGGCCTGCGCTCCTATGCCATGGTGCTGCGCCCGCAGATGTGGCTGCTCACCCGTCGTTCCGACTGCCGCATCTGGATGGACAAGACGTCGATCGAGATCGCCGAAATCCTGTTCTCTGAACACGGCATCCCGGCACCCGATACATCCGGTGTCATCACATCTCCGCCTGCGCAACATTACAGTGTCCAATTCAACGAGCGAGATTTTGACTATCTCTGCCGCCGTTTTGAAGAGGACGGCTTGTTCTACTGGTTCAGCCACGAGGACGGCAAACACAAGCTGCATGTTGCCGATACCGCCAATGGCTGGCTCGGCCCGTCAGCCTCGGCACAGGGCGAGAAACGAGTGCGCCTGGCGCAGGGCTCGTCCGACCGTAACCATATCAACGAATGGGCCCGCCGTTTCTCCTACGTGCCGGGCCAGCGCGCCGGCGCCGACTGGAATTTTGAAACGCCGCGCATGGTGCCGGGCACGATGACACCGTCTCTGGTGCAGATGCCGGATGCCACAAAACGCGAGCTCTACGAATACCCGGCACGTATCTCTTCGGTCGCCGAAGCCGAGCGTGCGCAAAAACTGCGCGCCCAGGCATCGGAAGCCGACCATGACCGCGTTTTCGGTGCTTCTACCAGCCGCATCATCGAAACCGGCCGCCGTTTTACGCCGTATGAAGTCGCGCATCCCGACAATGTCTACGGCGAACACGTCATCATCAAGTCGATCCAGACGGTAGTCGACCGCTCCTACGAAACCAACAGCAACGAACCGGAATACCGCAACGAGTTCGAAGCGGTGCCTTCACGGGTGCCTATGACGCCGCACCGGGAAACGAAGCGCCCGCGCATCGAAGGAACGCAGGTGGCGATCGTCGCTGGTCCCGAAGGCGAAGAAATCCATCCGGATCAGTACGGCCGCATCAAAGTCTGGTTCCCATGGGACCGCAAGGCCAAGAAGGACGGGTCGGATACTTGCTGGGTGCGTGTCGCACAGACCTGGGCGGGTGGTGGCTGGGGTGGCCAGACCATTCCGCGCATCGGCATGGAAGTGATGGTGGCCTATGTCGATGGTGATCCCGATCGGCCGCTGGTAACGGGTGTTGTACCAAATACGGCCAATGGTGTGCCTTACGATCTGCCGGCCAACAAGACGCGTATGGTCATGCGTTCGAATACGCACAAGGGGCAGGGCTTCAATGAAATGTCCTTCGAGGATGAAGCCGGAAAAGAGCAACTGTTCCTGCACGCCCAGAAGGACCACGACATTCACGTTCTCAACGACACTCGAGAGCGGATTGAGCATGACCGCCATCAGCACGTGGCAAACGACAAGACTGGTTTCGTCGGTGGTGACTATGAGCAGGTTGTGACGGGCAACGTTTCTATAGCTGTCGGGCAGAACAAACTCACCGAATACCTCTTGTCGCGCACCATGAACATGTTTGGTAATTTTTCCGACTTCATGCAGAAGATGCGAATTCCAGACCCCTTCAATTTTGCCAAGGGCAACTATCAGATGTTCATTGAAAAGAACAAATCTGAGATAGTTCATGGTGGGAGTTCGGAAATTGTCGGCGTCGCGAAGTCTACGATCGTTGGCAACCTCCTACAAACGACGGTAGGCAAGAAAATGAGCCTGATCGTTAGGGGGCGGTATGATGCGGATATCGGCCGAGTTCATAACATCAATGTTGGTCACCAGTTCAACATTCGCGTCGGCGAAAACGTTTTGATTACGATGTCTAAGGAAGGTGATGTGACGATCAAGGCAAAGCGGATCCGTTTCCAGGCTGATCGTATTGACGAGAATTGATCGTCATGAGCGACAAAAACCAACTGCAAGCTTCTAATCTCGATTATTGGCGCGGAAATCCAAATTTCGGGCCTGTCTTACCACCGCTCTTCCGGCGTTCGTCGCGTGAAGAAGAAGCATTGCGTCAGGTGGTGCGCAAGGACCTAGAAGGGTTTTGTCCCGCACCGGCGGCGATACAGAGCGTTCGCCCGCCCTACAAACCTGGCTACGAACCGGGCTCCTACCTAAAACCCTGGCGCTTCTCTCCTTCGACCGATGGGGCGGCCGGCCCCCTGCTTGGCGAGCAAACACCGCGCGAGCATCAGAATACGATGCTGTCTTCTGACGGCTTTGCTACAGATGCATCTCATATAGAGACTGAGGGGAATCCCCAACAGGTTGCCAAGGAAGCTGAACAGCGGCCGGCGAACGAACTGATAAAACAAGAAGAGAAAAAAGAGGACGAGGACAAGACGCACGATCCGGAAGTGACAACTTCGGCCAAAAGCAAGGTGGAATCCGAAGAAGGGTATGAACGATCTCGGACAACATACGAGGATGGTTCCACTGAGAGAAAAAAGGGACACACTTCCACCTACAAGGAAACCGGAAAGCCAATCAGAGGCAAGTACGAAACCGGCTCGAACCTAGACAAGAAGTTTTACGATGAGTCCTACAAGGTCCTTGAGGACAAGGATGGCTTCGCTCAGGGAAAGTTGAGCGTTTTCAATGCGTCAAGCAAAGCGACGGTCGGCTACACCGGGTCGGACGACTGGGTTGGCGGCAATGCGAACGTCACCGCGAAAGCAGGAGTGTCTGGTGCAGTAAGCTTGATCGAGGGGAATGGTACCCTTAACCAAGACGGGTTGCTCAACGCGAAAGGTGGCTTTGAGGTTGGAAAATTGGAAGGTGCCCTTGAAGCTGGCATTAAAGTCGGCACTTACAACGGCTCCCCCACCTTTGTTACCACTGGCAAGGCTGGCATAGACGCGACGCTTGGACAGATCAACGGCGGAGTCGGAGTATCCGTCACCCCTGCCCGCGCGCTAAATTTCGTCGTTCATTCCTTCAACGGCGTAGCAGAATGGGCGGAGTGGGACACTCGACTTGATAAAGTCGGCAAGGAATGGGACTGGGGATTTTTTGTCGAAATTGGCGGAGAAGCAAGTATTGGCGGGGCGCTTGCCGTGGAGGGAGAGATGGGTGATCTCGAGGACGGCAAAGTCGGCGCGAGACTAAAAGGCAAGGCGGCGTTTGGTCCTGGCGCTGGCATTAAGGCTGGTTTCGGCCTGCAAACACCGGAGAAATAACCTGACATGCACCAGCAATACAACAAACCTTATAAACTCGGTGAAATGTGTCGAAAGGCCGTGCTCGCATTTGCGGTTGGTGCGTCATCACTCTTTACCATTTTCATTTCCGAGGTGGCCATGGCCCAGACCTATTCGACTGAAAGAATTCTTGCGATCTCTACCGAAGAGTCGGGCAAATACACTCGGAAGAAGATTGATCTCGGCGAAACTGGTTTCAGCTTTTCGTCGATCTTGAACGACAAGATGGATATCTGGACAGAAGAGGCTCCTCAGGAGAAGGAGGGCGTTATTGCCCGAATCTACGAGCCAGAGGACCGTGACAGGCTCATGATCGAGGTCCATCGTCTCCGGTTTCCGTCTTTCGCCGATGCGCAAACTGCCGGTTACGGGTTCCTTGCTATCAATGGCTATAATCGGATCCTCCAAGATCAGGAAAAAGGCAACAGTGTTTTCGGCTTTCTCGCCGGCAGCGAGTTTAAGGAAGGCGCTGGCTACAGCCGCATGAGCCGAGTTGCCGCAATCAGTCACGGGCGTGATGTGCTCGTTATTCACGCGGCATTCGAGTACGAGGATTATCCGGAATACGAGGATGCGTTGTCCCGCTTTTTCGGCGGGATCCGGATGGAGGACGACGGCGATGCTTTTGCGAGCCTGGGCGAGGAAAAAGCCAAAGGTGGAGAGTCTTTTCTTTATCCTAAGAACTGGGACGTCAAAAAAGTCGACAGCAGCGGTAAGCCCCAAGGTACGAGCGATTACAACCTGTCACTTGATGGGGAGGAATATCCCAATCTGGTCGTCCACATTCGCCCGGTTGATCTGACGAAAGGTCGAGAGGTAGCTGCGGAGATGATATCCAAGTTTACCAAGCAGATCGATCAGAGTGGGCAAACGGCATTTTCAGGTGATGCAGAGATGCAAACCATCAAAAACACGTCTGGTGAAACCGTCGCGCATGCTTACGCGCGCGCTTGGGATATGGCAGCCGGCGGACATTTCGTTTCCGAAATTTATGTCCAGAAAAATACATCGCCGTCGATCTCAGTTCTGGGACTGAATACGTACGATGCTCGGCGAAACATCCGGTCGTTTGATGCGGAAGCCCGTCAGATGATTTTCAACGGTTGGGTGACTGGTGTGTCAGCATTCTCGGTTGCCAAGATATCACTTGGGCAAGAACGCAGTGAAATCGAGCGACAATTTGATCTGAGGGCAGTGGGACGCTGATGTCTCCGTATTTCACGCCTTGGCAGACTGAGAGCCGGAAACGAGACTTGGGTCCTTTGGCCGGCGAACAGGCTCCAAATTGGAGGACGCCCGTGTCTTTCCTGTTTGGCCTGATCAGTTCTCGTATGTTCTTCAGACGTTTGGCCTTGCTCGCTTTTGTGGCCTCCGGTGCGTTCAACCGTTTCTTGGGCGAACCGATGCGTGAACTCGTCCTCGACTTGAAACAGCATACTTCCTGCGGATATTGTGGAGTTGCCCTATCATGAAGTACGATCTTGCAACCAATCTTCTGCCGCTTTCCCAGTCAATCGATGCCGCTGCGGATAGAAGTCAGTTTTGCCTTCATCTCATTCTGGAAGTATCGGACGCAGGTGTTCCGGTTCTTGCAGGGGTGAATCCTGCAATCGTCATTTCCGGCATCCAGTTTGGAGCAGACACGGTCGGATGTCTGGCGATCGGGATGAACCTGGCGGCCGGGCCCGTCCTTCTGATCGGCCATGTGCCGTTTCATGCAATTGCACGCGCTTTCTCTCAGGGCGCGTTGTCTCCGGCGCATAAACCAGCGGATACGCCTCTTTCCCTCAAATGCGGACGCTCTGAACTGCGCCTGTATCCCGATGGGCGCGTGCGCATTTTGGGTGACGACATTTCCATCGAGGCACTTGGGCGGATGGGCCTCAAGGGCGCCGTTGTCGAACTCAACTGAGATTCTGGGAGACCTGCGCTATGTGGACGCTGGCCAACCGTACACCCTTTGCCGCCTTTTCGGGTTTTGATCGCGACAAGGAAGGGCGAAGCTTTTGGCTGGTGTGGGCGAAGGCGACCTTTCGCATGCGCTATCAGCGGACTTGTCTTTTCGAGCGCAAGCAGGTCGATCTTTTTCGCGCACCGGTCTGGCGTGAAGGTGTCGGCGTCAGCGATCTGGTCGCTGACCTTGATATCGGGCTTCCAAAGGTTCGGCCAGATATCGTCGTAACCGGCCATGCCTATCGACCGGCGACGACAGCGATTGATGAGCCCTACACGGTGTCCGCCTCCATCGGCGAGTGGTCGAAGTCCCTTTCGGTCCAGCCTGCCATGACATGGTCAGAGCGTTTGCAGCCGCAATTGCAGAGCGGCGATGATCCCGTTTTCCTTGGCTTCAGCCAGACGTTCGGCGGCACCGATCAGGCAAGCGACACGGAAGTTGCACAGGAGCATCCGGGCAACCCTCTCGGATTGGGTTACTGGAAAACCGAGGCTGCGGCAAAAGGCAAGGCGCTGCCGCGTTTGTATGCGCAAGGTGCGGAGCCCTTGAGACAGTGGGATGGCAGTGCCGAGCCGGTTGGCTTTTGCGCCATTCCTAAATCATGGCCGCAGCGTGCGCAGCATTCCGGTACCTACGACCAGAACTGGATGCGCCGGAAATCACCGCTTCTGCCTGACGATCTTAATGAGGATTATTGGCAGAGTGTATCGGTGGACCAGCAGCTCGACCATGCACCCTCTTCAGGCCAGATCGTTACTTTGACCAATATGCTGCCCGACGGCGGAGATGCGTTGCTTCGACAGTTCACGACCGAACTGCCGACCCTGCAATTCGAGCTGATGACGCGTTTCAAAAGCCGCTGGCAGGAAACGCCAATGGCGCTGCAAACCATTCATCTTTTCCCTGACGACGGCTTGCTGACACTGTCCTATTGCGGTGCCATGCCGCTGATGAGCGCTGCCAATGACGTTTTGGTCGAACGCAGCGAGTTGGCATTGCGGGGGCGGTCCGGGTTCCGTGTGCGGCCTGAAGATACCGAGTGCTTCGACGGCCTCGGCATGGAGGTTTGAAGATGCCGAATACCGTTTCCGCCAATGGCTTCACCATCTCCCACAAGGGCACGGGTGGTTATGAGAAGAACTCGACGCCGGATGTCTGCCTGACGCCGTCCGGGCCTGTCCCGGTGCCGTATTCGATCATTTCGTTCTCGCGTGACCTGATCCGCGGCACACGCACCGTTTTCGCCGATGGCGGTCATTCGGTGGCGATCAGGGGATCAGCGCACACGCCGGGTTATGGCGATGAGCCGGGGACCGCCAAGGGGGTGATGTCGGGTACCAACCTGCATGAATCAACGTGGATCACCTATTCACCGAACGTCTACGCGGAAGGCAAGAATATCTGCCGCCTGTCGGACAAGCTGTTCATGAACAACAAGAACTGCATTTCCGGCGCGGGCGGGCATTATGAGCCGCCTGCGGGCCTTTCGGAAGTGATGAAAGAACTCTGCAAGATTTTCTGCCAGGTTCGCGAAGAGTGGCACGATTGCAAGAAAAAGGGCGGGAATTGCCGAACACCCTCTAACATCGCAAAGGACCGGACGACTGCTGCGCTCAACAAAGGAGACAGCGCGTTGTCCCGAGCGATCGGACGCCGTTATCCGGGCGCCATCGGCCATGCGGAAAAGGCGTTCTATTCGTCTGCCGACAAGCTCTTCGAGGGAGCAAGAAAGATTTACGACCGCGCGGGCCTGGAGCGCGCTATCAAGCGACAGGTCGACAAGCTGGTCAAACGCAAGATCGTCCAGAAGGGCGTCAAGATGGCGGGCAAGGCCTGGATGAAGCTTGTTCCCGGATTGAACATACTTTCCACCATCGTCGATGCTGCAGACCTAGCCTACACCGGTTACGAAATCTACGACATGATCAAGCAATCGGAGATGATCATGGATAAGGCCATCAAGGTTGTTCCGGATGTCGCAATTCAGGGGCCAGACGGCGATCTTATCGATGTTTACGACTACAAGTTCGACGATCCCGATACGGGCTATCAGGACAACTGGCAGGAAAAACAAAAGCAGGAAGAAGCGTATCGCAGGGCCTCGGGCCAAAACCCGAAAAAGGTGGATAACGCCACTTGCGACTGCGATAAGAAGGGCGGCCTCGTCGTCCCGTCCGCCTGACCTCAAAAATCCGGAGTTTTGAATGACCGACCTACTTTCGTACAATGGTAATCCCTCTGCTGTGCCTGCCTTCAGGATCATCGCGATTGTCGAAGGCGATATTCATGCAGAGCCGAGCCGTGGTGCATTGGCAGCGATTTACAGTCGGTTCGAGGCGGCGTTTGGAGAGAGCGCCAATGTGACCTCCTACAACTTTCCCGGCCATACGGGGAAGATCCGTTGGACCAATCCTGAATTGATTGCGGACGGCCAGAACTATTTTCGGCGTGACAATACCGAATATGGTGAAGGTATTCGTCGCTATGGATATGCGATTGAGGAGTTCAAGGAACCGGCGGTTCCGTATTTCTGCGTCGAACAGCGCAGTCATTTCCATTTTCTGGAAATTGATCTTCCCGAGACAGCGCCTTCGATCCCTGAGTTTGCGGATTTCGTGACGGAACAGTTGCTCAAGGTGCACCTGATAACCGGCGTAATGGGTTTTGGCTTCTTTCTGCCGCCATATAAGAACAGTCTCGAATTCATCATGGGCGCTGCCGTCGCGCGATTTAAAGCGGCGATCGAGATTTCTCCCTCAATGGTGATGGATGGAGTGCTGCGCGAAGGTTCAGCTTATCGCTGGAAATCCGGAGAACAGGCCGGCATTGCGGATATTGGCTGGCGAACTCTGGTCGGTCAGGAGTTCTGGGATCGTCTTCCGCCGACGGAAGACCTCAGAAGCCAACCCGATATTGCGGTCGATAAATCGGACTCCGTGTTGAGTATTACGGCGGGTTCCGAGCCCATCTGGGGAGATGTCAATAAGGGTGAGGCTATCGACTCCTACCGGGCTGTTGCGGCCTATCTTTCGCCGGTGCAAATGCCGGCTGGCTGTTTGAAGGCGTTCGCCTTCGGGGGAACCGGTGAGCCGACCCATAACGATAAGGTTGAAGCCTACCTTTCCCGTTTCGAATAAACATTTTCATCGGAGAATACCGCGTGTCCAGCCTGGTCAAAGAGACGCTGAAACAGTCACTTTCAAATTTTCCGCTTTACCTGCGCAGTTTCCATCTAGACGTCATCTACAACGACGGCATGGCCCCCGACGAAGAGCGCCGGGAAGTGCTCGAAGAAGCATTTTCCGAGCTTGAAGATGCCTTGCGTCTCGGTTTTTTCTGCTGGGAGAGATTCTCGACGCGCGAAACGGCCGAAGTCCATGTCGGCTGGAGTGATGAAGGCAATATGTCGGTGGCCGTTTCGTCTGAAGGTGTGCATCACAACGCACTTGTCGCGGCCATTCGGATCGTGGCGCGCCTTCATCACACAAGCCGGGAAGGATATGAAGCCATGCGCACGCTTCTCGGTGAGGATGCCGATGCGCTGTCACAACCGACGAGTTTTCGTGAAAACGTCGCGTCACTGGAGATTTCCAATGTCAAAGCTGCCGAACAAGGGGAGGCTGCGGCGACCGATGTTCTGAATTTTACCGGCGAGGGCATATCCTTCCCTGCGTTTGCCGCTCTTCGGGATGAGGTCAACGAGAACTACACCGGCGACAGGCTGATCGTCACATCAAGCGCGGGTCAGGACTTTCCCGCAGGCGATCTCGACGAAGTCGAGGATTGTTTCCTCAGTCTCTTCGGTAGTGGCGTGTTTACCTCCATCAGCAATCTCGACAGTGATATCCCGGACAACGAGGCCGAAATCTTTACACGCCAGCATAATGGTCAGGTCGAACTTCTGTTCGGAGATTACGGCGACCAGAAATACGGGATGCTCGAATTCCTCAATGTGGTGGCCGGTGGGCGGATAGCTAATCTGAATGTCCGCAGCGAAAGCGATGGTTGATCCGTGACATTCGCGCTTATTGAATGCGGCCTCTCAACGGCGCTTGCTCCGAGTGCCGAAGCCACGCTTGCCGCGATTACGGCGGATAAGACAGTTCTGTTTCGCAACGAGCGTTTTCTCGGGCAGGATTTTCAGCCGCAACTTTGCGCGTTTCGGGATGGAGACGCGATCGGTCGTTTTGCTGATCGTGCCCGTGAATTGCTGGCGGAAGCGACCGAAGATTTCATTGCCCGCCTGTCTTCGTCTGTCTCGGCGTTATCGGAAGCGCGTCGCAATGCGATCAAGCTGATCCTGTTGCTTCCTGAGGTTGACGAAGCCGGTGGTCTGGACAAGGCCTCGCTTGCCACGCTCGGGCAGGAGTTGGCCGCCAACATTCAGCATGCGGTCAATCATGCTTGCGACCTTCGTTTTTCCTCGACGGTGATGCGCGCTGTCGGTCACGCCGGTGTAGGGTCGGCCATCGCTGATTGTTTTCTGGAAAGGAGGACAGACGATTCGCCTATGATTATGATCGCAGCTGTCGACAGCTACAGCGATCACCGTCGGCTTAATCGTCTCAACGACCAGAAACGACTGTTCAGCAAGCAAAACCAGTTTGGTTTTGTTCCCGGCGAGGCGGCAGGCATGCTTTTGTTCTCGGATCAGAGTAATGTGTCGTCGCATCCGCAGGTCCTGGGCGCCGGCAACTTCGTTGAACCCACACTGGAATACGAGCAGGCCGAGAGCGCATTCACGGCGCTCAGCGATGCGGCATTTGCGGCCGCCGACATGGCCGCACCCAAAGGGCAGACGAAATGGATCAACGCCTGGATTGCCGACTGGAACAACAGTCGCTACCGCGCGACGGAGCTGTCTTTCGCCATGCACCGACTGAATCCATTCTGCTTGCAGGACGTGGTGGAGCCTGTCTACCCTTCTTTGCGCTTCGGCGATGTCGGTGCCGCCTATGGGGGGCTCTCGATCATTCTCGCGCGTTCGCAGCAGTCGTTCGATGCCGCTTTTAGTGGCAGCGACGCTGATGCACACAGAGGTATGCGAGTCTTGATATCGGCTGGCAGTGGTTACAGCGGGTTGCGATCTGCAATTATAATCAAAGCGCGCGACAACTGAGACAGGCAAGCCGCATTCACCATCGATAAGAGGTACCTATCGATGGTTATCGGATGCGGTTGCCGGATGATTAGCTTCAGGATTCATTCGGCGCATGAACCTTCCGCGCCGGATGCTACTGTTCAGCTAGAATTTCACCCTCAGCTGCGCCCCCACCGTGTGGTCCGCATTGCCGGCCTCTCCAAACATTGCTCGGTAATCCGTAAGCGGCGTTTCCCTCGCACATTGACCAAGCGCGGGAGGACGTTCCGCAGGCTACCGCTGCAACATCGACGGCAACAATGCGCCAGAAGCTGACATGGTGAGGACTACTCTCGATCAGGAAGCGAACGACACGGTGCAAGTTATGGTGATCGTGGATCGTTCGCACTACGCGGGATAACGGTTGGCTGCCGCATGTGATTCCGCAGGCTCGCCAAGCCTTGTACGACGCGATCACGAGCGGCCGCATCTAACGGAAGGATGGGGCGAGGAGGCTCAGGGTCTGCAATCGGAAAGGTCGTCATCCAGGCATGAGGCTGATGCGGTATCGCTGGCCGACACTCGACCTATCGTTGATATTGCAACTTTTTTACTCTTGATGGCTCAAAGCTGTTCGGGATAGGTTTGTGTCCAATAGGTCCGCTTATTTATGTGAGGAACTGCCGTTTGCAGCGCCACGTCTTTCAAATCTGCGGATTCCGACGTGAAGCCGGCCACCATTCCGATCAAATACCGGCCAGCATTCCGATATGAAGCCGGCCACCATTCCAATCAAAGACCGGCCA
>NZ_SLYW01000005.1 GCF_004343585.1 Neorhizobium sp. JUb45
CAGCGCCGCCGCCCTCGTCAGTGACCGGGTTATAGTCCCACACACATAAAAACGTCAACACACCAAATTCATAAAAATACAAAAATGTGATAAGTAGCTGATTTTTATGAGGTTATTCTGTGAATAAGCAATTTATCGCTTGAATCATGCCTAATATGACGGCCGGCATCGGCCATTTCGTGCCGCCGCTTCATCAAAATGATAAGAAACTGTGGCCTGCCCTCGTCCTGCCCCGACAAGATCACAATTCGATGGTCAGGCTGGGACGTGACGATGCGCCGGTGACCATCATCATCCCGCGATTAGACCCACTTTGAAAGAGTGGGTTTCATGCGGCATGTTTCGGTCAACCTTGTGCTTCTATAGAGAGGGGGGAACACCCTTATCCATAGCCGCCGGTGAAGCATTGCCTCGAACCGTCATCGGTTGTTTGACTCGAAGCCCCGAAAAGGGCACATCTTGCGGCCAAGCGGCCTCATATAGAATGGCGCAGAAACAGGACGGGCCCGGTTGAAAACGGGAAATTGGTAACGAGTGGCATGATGACACCCCGCAACATGATCCGTTCGCTCGGCAACGAGGCCCCCATCCTTGCGGATGGCCGGCGCGCACCCGACCGTCGCGAGATTTCGTTGCGCTGGTTGTCCGGCACCTTTCTGACCGGCATCACCTCGTCCATCCTGATGGGTGTCGCGCTGTTTGCAGCGCTCGACGGCCGCCAGCAGTTGGCCATTCCCGCCGAAGCCTATGCCTCTGTTCCCGACGCCCATGATGGCGATGGCGTGACGCGCGGCAAACGCCTGCTCGGCGCCAACATCGTTGCCATGCCGACCGACCGCAAGGTCATGGATGTGGCGACCGTCGTGCACGAGGGTTCCAAGGAAATCATCCGCCGCCAGCCCTTTTCGCATGTGAAGATGCAGCTGGCCGCCAACCACGTCGCCACCGAGGACTATCCGTCCTTCAATCCGCTGACGATCTTTTCCACCGGCGAGACCAGCAGCGAAGATGCGCCGGTCAACCGCACCGGTCTTATCTATGGCTCCACGGTCGAGACCGATGTCAGCCTGCAGACGGTTCCCTTCCCGGCCACGCGCGGCTCCTATACCTATGCCCCCGGCATGTCGGTTGATGAAGTCGAAGAGAATGTTCGCACCAACGGTTCGCTGCTGACCGATGGCAATAGCCAGGTTTCGGGTCTGGCCTATGTCGATCCGCGCCGTTTCGACAGCGAAGACGACCATCTCGACGGCACCAATCTTCTCTCGGCCCGCATTGTCGAGGAAAACATGACGGTGTCGGAACCCGAGCCGGTCACGCCCAAAACCCGCGATTATGCCGATGACGTCATTCCGGTGCGCCAGGACATGACCGTGGTCGCTGCCATGACCGCCGTCGGTTATCCGAAGGCGCAGGCGGCGGAACTTGCCGGCAGTCTCTCCCAGCATCTCGGCTCGGACAAGCTTTCGCAAGGCGAAGTGCTGCGTATCGGCCTGATCCAGGAAGGCGAGATGGTGCAGATCGTCCGCGCCAGCATCTATCGCCGCGGCAATCACCAAATGACCATCGCGCTCGACGATCGCGGCCGTTTCATCGAGGGCCAGGAGCCGATGAAGCTCGACGCCGTCGACACCGCCTTTGACGACAGCGCCCCGCCGATGATTGCAGGCCGCGAACTGCCACGCATCTATGACGGCATTTTTCGCGCCGCCCTCTCCTACGGCATGACCTCCGACATGACGTCACTGCTCGTCAAGCTGCTGGCCAGCAATGTCGACCTGCAGGCACAGCTGCGACCGACCGACTCGATCGAAGCGTTTTTCTCGGTTGCCGACCAGAGTGGCCAGGCGACAGCCAATTCCGAACTTCTTTATGTCAACGCGAAATTCGGCGACAACAGCACGCGTTTCTATCGTTTCCTCAACACCGACGACAACTCGGTCGATTATTACGATCAGGACGGCAAGAGCGTCAGGCAGTTCTTGCTGCGCAACCCGGTGCCGAACGGCCGCTTCACTTCTGGTTTCGGCATGCGCCGTCACCCGATCCTCGGATATTCGCGCATGCATACCGGCTCGGACTGGGCAGCGCCGCGCGGCACGCCGATCATCGCGGCCGGCAATGGCATTGTCGAAAAGGCCGGATGGGATAGTGGTGGTTACGGCAACCAGACGCTGATCCGCCACGGCAACGGCTATGTCTCCTCCTACAATCACCAGAGCGCGATCGCCAAGGGCGTACGCGAAGGGGCAAAAGTCACGCAGGGTCAGGTGATCGGTTATGTCGGCACGACCGGACAGTCGACCGGTTCGCACCTGCATTACGAACTGATCGTCAACGGCGCCAAGGTGGATCCGCTGAAAGTGCGTCTGCCGGGCGGAAAATCGCTGGACGGCAAGGCGCTCGCCAAGTTCGAACAGGAACGCAAGCGCATCGACACCCTGCTCGGCCCGAACGGCCAGCCGGCCGATCAGGTCGCCAGCCGTTAAACCGGCCTTCCTCCCGTAATCATTCGTGACAAGTAAGATCACGTCAGCGTCTCTTGGGCGGCGGCTACGCTGCCGGACGCTGCCAGCGGATCGATGGCATGTTTCAGCACATCCTTTCGCCTTTCAGGCGCGATCGACTTGGCGCCCCATTACGGAAACCGCAAGAGCGCGGATGGCAGACGGCATTGATATGCCGATCCAGGAAGGTCGATGGTTTGTAACCTGGTCGTTAAGACGATAGCCGGGAAGAATAATAATCAAGCAAAAACACAACCATAGGGGTAATTGTTTACAAAATACAATTTTAAGCAATAATGCCGTGGTACTCAACAGCAACCACGGGGGGATCCGATGGCTATCGACTTTGAAAATGCGATCGCATGGAAAAAGGCAGCCGGCGCCGAGCGTGTTATGCTCGATAATTTGCAGCCCAATATTCTGAAAGGCCATGTCAGGGAATTTCTGACTGTGCTGTTTCTCAGCTTCGACGATCCGGCCGGCGGACGTGCGTTCTTGCGCACCGTCGCGGGCGGTATGAAGTCCGCGTGGCGACACTTCAAGGAAATCGATACATTCAAGAAAACCATGGTGCCGGGAACATCCTATATCGGCGTCGGGTTGAGCAGGGCAGGTTATATCGCCCTCGACCTGCCGATCGTCCCGTCCGACCCTGCCTTCGTCCAGGGCATGCAGGCAAATCCCAAGCTTAACGATCCGAACCCGCAAGAATGGGAAGAGCATTTTCGCAAACCGAGTAAAATTCATGCGGTGATCCTCGTCGGCGACATGCTGAGCGGCACGAGAGACGCGGCGCTGGCGCAGGTCGTTGCCTGGGTAAACGCTGGCGAGGGGGTCTCTGTCCTCGCAAGGCAGGATGGGCTTGGGCAGCACAATGACAATGCCGAGGGCATCGAACATTTCGGATATGTCGATGGGCGAAGCCAGCCACTTTTTCTGGAGGAGGACGTCAGTGCCGAAGAACAGGATACTGATGGCATCACCGACTGGAATCCGAGCTGTCCGCTCAAACAGGTGATTGTCCCTGATCCAGGCGCACCCGATCCGGATGTGCATTGCGGAAGCTATTTCATCTTCCGTAAGCTTGAACAGAATGTCAGGCTCTTCAAAGAATCGGAGCGCGATTTTGCCAACAGTCTAGGCATTCCGGGCGATGAACGCGCGGGTGCCATGCTGGTCGGACGTTTCGAAGACGGCACGCCGGTGACAATGCAGTTTGAGGACGGTGTCGAAAGTCCGGTCCCCAACAATTTCAACTATGCCAGTGACACGAAGGGTGCGAAATGCCCTTTCGCCGGCCACATCCGCAAGACCAATCCGCGCGGCAGCGGCGGTTTCGGTCAACCGGAGAAGCAGGAGCGAACCCATATCATGGCCCGGCGCGGTCAGACCTATGGCATAAGGACGGACGACCTCAATGACGGCAGGATCGACAACAAGCCGGAAAAGGATGTCGGTCTGCTGTTCATGGCCTTCAACAGCGATATCGGACAGCAATTCGAGTTTACGCAGGTGGCGTGGGCGAACGGTATCGGCTTTCCAGAGGTTCCGGATGGTTCGCCTGCGCCGGGTGTCGATCCAATTATCGGCCAAACGCCTAACGACGCGCAGCGTCCCGCCATCAGTTGTCCCGTCAAATGGGGTGATGCGAAGTCGATCAAAACGGTTGCCGCGCCCCCGAGGACCGTCACGATGAAAGGCGGGGAGTATTTCTTCATGCCTTCTCTCGCCTTCCTGAAAAATATTTAGGAAGGCGCGGGCAGATAAGGAAATGGGGAAGGCCGCCGTAAGACGGCCCTCCGCGCTATATTACGCCGCCTCGCTCAAACTGCCCTTCACGCGAAACAGCAGCCGATCCGATCCCGACGTCACCTTGACGGTCGCCCCGTCCGGGATCTTGCCGCCGAGAATATCCTCGGCCAGCGGGTCCTGAACGAATTTCTGGATCACCCGCTTCAACGGACGTGCGCCGTAGACCGGGTCATAGCCCTTGTTGGCCAGCCAGATGCGGG
This sequence comes from Neorhizobium sp. JUb45, assembly GCF_004343585.1. GTDB lineage: Bacteria > Pseudomonadota > Alphaproteobacteria > Rhizobiales > Rhizobiaceae > Neorhizobium. The sequence goes on from NZ_SLYW01000005.1 coordinate 4,520, forward strand.
CATCGTCGTCCAGTTCCAGTTCGATCTTGCGATCGGCCAGAAGCTGCAACAGCCGCTGCAACTGGATATCGACGATCGCGCCCATGTCATCGCGTCTGAGGCGATGGAACAGGATGATATCGTCGACGCGGTTCAGGAACTCGGGCCGGAAATGGCCGCGCACCTGCGCCATCACCAGTTCGCGCACGCTGTCACTGTCGTCGCCATCCTTCATCTGCGTCAAAAACTCCGAACCGAGGTTCGAGGTCATGATGATGATGGTGTTCTTGAAGTCGACTGTGCGCCCCTGCCCGTCCGTCAGACGCCCGTCGTCGAGCACCTGCAGAAGAACGTTGAACACGTCCGGATGGGCCTTCTCGATCTCGTCGAACAGCACGACCTGATAGGGCTTGCGCCTGATCGCCTCGGTCAGCGCGCCGCCTTCATCGTAGCCGACATAACCCGGAGGGGCACCGATCAGCCGTGAGACGGAGTGCTTTTCCATATATTCCGACATGTCGAGCCGCACCATCGCGGTATCGTCGTCGAACAGAAAACGCGCCAGCGATTTGGTCAGCTCGGTCTTGCCCACACCTGTTGGACCCAGGAAGATGAACGAGCCGATCGGCCGGTTCGGATCCTGCAAACCCGCACGCGAACGACGAACCGCACGCGACACGGCTTGCACCGCATCCCCTTGACCGACGACCGACTTTGCCAGCTCGTCTTCCATGCGCAGCAGCTTTTCGCGCTGGCCTTCCAGCATCTTGTCGACAGGAATACCGGTCCAACGGGAAACCACATGGGCAATCGCGTCGGGATCGACGACTTCCTGCACCATGGCATTGGCGGAGGTATCCTGCGCTTCGGCCTCGACCAGACGTTTTTCCAGATCCGGAATGACGCCATAGGTCAGTTCGCCGGCGCGCTGGAACTCGCCCTTGCGCTGGGCAATCGCCAACTCGTTGCGGGCGTCGTCGAGTTCCTTCTTCAGGTCGGCGGCAAGGCCAAGCTTCTGCTTTTCCGCCTGCCAGCGGGCCGTCAGCGCATCCGCCTGCTCTTCCAGCGAGGTTACCTCGCTTTCGAGCCGGACGAGACGATCCGCGGAAGCACTATCCGTTTCCTTCTTCAAGGCTTCGCGCTCGATCTTCAGCTGCATGATGCGGCGATCAAGCTCGTCCAGTTCTTCCGGCTTCGAATCCACCTGCATACGCAGCCGCGACGCGGCTTCGTCCATCAGATCGATGGCCTTGTCCGGCAAAAACCGGTCGGTAATGTAGCGGTTCGACAAGGTTGCGGCCGCAACGAGAGCGGAGTCCGAGATGCGCACCTTGTGGTGCTGCTCGTACTTTTCCTTCAGGCCGCGCAGGATCGAGATCGTGTCCTCGACGGTCGGCTCATCCACGACGACAGGCTGGAAACGACGGGCAAGCGCCGGATCCTTTTCCACATGCTTGCGATATTCGTCGAGTGTGGTCGCACCAACGCAATGCAGCTCGCCGCGGGCAAGAGCCGGCTTCAAAAGGTTGGACGCATCCATGGCGCCGTCGGATTTTCCGGCACCCACCAGCGTGTGCATCTCGTCGATGAACAGGATGATATTGCCGTTTTCCGACTGCACTTCGTTAAGCACGCTCTTCAGCCGCTCCTCGAATTCACCGCGATATTTTGCACCGGCAATGAGCGCGCCCATGTCGAGCGCCATCAACTGCTTGTCTTTCAGACTTTCCGGCACGTCACCATTGACGATGCGCAGCGCCAAACCTTCGGCGATCGCCGTCTTGCCGACGCCGGGTTCACCGATCAGGACCGGGTTGTTCTTGGTGCGGCGCGACAGGACCTGGATCGTACGGCGGATTTCGTCGTCACGGCCGATCACCGGATCGAGTTTTCCGTCACGCGCATCGGCGGTCAGGTCGCGGGCATATTTCTTCAGCGCCTCAAAACCCTGTTCGGCAGTGGCGCTGTCGGCGGTGCGGCCTTTTCGCAAATCGTTGATCACCTGGTTAAGACCCTGCGCCGTCAGCCCTGCCTTCTTCATGCTGGCCGAGGTCGAGGCCGAATTTTCGATGAGAAGCGCCAGAAGCAGGCGTTCGACGGTGACAAAACTGTCGCCGGCCTTCTTGGCAGCATCTTCCGCCGTGGAAAATACGCGGGCCAAGGGCTGCGAAAGATATATTTCGCCATTGCCACCGGAGACTTTCGGCAGTTTCGAGAGTGCGGCATCATTGGCAATGCGCGCTTCCTTGGCATTGCCGCCGGCACGGTCTATCAGCGCCGAGGCCATGCCCTGATCGTCGTCGAGCAGCACTTTCAGCACATGTTCGGGGGCGAATTGCTGGTGTCCGTCGGACAGTGCCTGCGTCTGGGCAGACTGCAGGAAACCGCGCACGCGTTCGGAATATTTTTCAATGTTCATGTCTTACCTCCTGAAATCGCCTCGCCCGTATCGGCACGAAACGACGGTTGGGATCGGGCTCCCGATTGCGGCAAGCCCTCGAGCCTTGGTCACGGCTTCGATGAAAATATGGGAGCGGCTTTTGCGGTTTTAAAGGAGGCCGGCAAAGGTTTTGGCATCGCCGATGCAAGCCCCTGAAAGCGGCGGCCGCCACTGCGCAATCGCGGCTTCGTGAGCATGGGATCAGAAAAGCGTGAATGCCATTTTGTCACGGCATTTGCGTCCCCAAATGACGATTGTGAAGTTTTCGGGGGTGCACTTCACGTCAACATTGGAAGGTAAAGACCATGTCGGAAGACAAGACCACCCAGCTCATCAACACGTTCAAGACCCTGATCCACGACCACGGCCTGCCGCAAGGTGTCGAGCATATCAGCGATCCCGAGTTCCAGGCGTTTGCGCAGGCGCATGTCGATGAATTCGACGAAGCGCGTGATGAATGCGAAAGCCACTCGACGCTGTTCTGATATTTACGCCCGGACGGAAGCTTGTCTGCCCGGGCATCGAGTTTTCTCGAAAGGCAGCAATCGCCGCCTCCCCTCTCCCCCGAAAATCTTACTCTGCCGCCGCTTCCAGCACGCGCGCGCCATAAGCCGCCGCCAGCTTGTCGACCTCGGCCTTGGAGCCAAAAATCACCGGCACACGCTGATGCAGGCCGGTCGGCTCGATGTCGAGGATTTTGCTGTCGCCGATAATCGCCTCACCGCCGGCTGCTTCCACCAGAAGACCGATCGGATTGGCTTCGTAAAGCAGCCGCAGACGGCCGCCGGACGCGGGCTTGTTGCGGTCGGCCGGGTAAAGAAACACACCGCCACGGTTGAAGATGCGGTGCGTATCGGCCACCATCGACCCCACCCAGCGCATGTTGTGACCGCTGTCGATCGCATCCTCGATGTAAGCGGCAACCACATCGTCCCACGAGGCGCGGCGTGCAGCATTGATGGCGAATTCCTTGGCTTCCGGCACGATCTTCGCATCCGCCGTGGTCAGCACATAGATGCCATCGCCATTGAGCGTAAAAATCTGCACGCCCTTGCCGGTGGTCAGAACCAGGGTCGTCTGCGGCCCATAGGCGGCATAACCGGCAATCAGTTGATGGCGGCCGGTCTTGAGAATGTCTTGCGCCGTCTTCGCCTCGATCACCGAAAAGATCGTACCGACGGTGACGTTCACATCGAGATTGGAAGATCCGTCGAGCGGATCGAAGATGACGGCATATTTGCCACCCGCATGGATCGCCACCTCCGCATCGAGCTCTTCCGAAACAGCGAAGGAAACGGACGGCACCTTGCGGCAGGCATCCAGCAGAATGTCGTTGGAAAGAATGTCCAGCGGCTTTTGTGTTTCGCCCTGCACATTGGTTTCTTCTGTCGCGCCGGTAAGACCATCGAGCGCCGATGTTTTCAGCGTGTCCGAAATCTTCCGTGTGGCTTGCGCAATTTCCGCCAGCACTGCGATCAGCTCGCCGCTAAGCCCGTTTGCCTTCTGGCCTTCAAGAAAGGTTTCGAACGTCGTCATGGCTGCTCCTCCTGACAAAATTGGGTTGTGCAGCAGCGTAATGATTTTGCGCACTGCGGTAAATATCGAGATGTAATCGCTAAATCACATAGCGCACTGCAATATAACGGAAATGGGCGGGCGCGGGATTTTGGGGATAGGAAAGGCGCGGAACCGGCGACTTGCAGGGATTTTGCAGATGAATTGTGCCCGGCAAACGCCGCTATGACGGCTTTCGGCCCAAAGCGGACGGTAGGAGGTCACGACCTTGCTTCAGTGACGTGCCAGAGTACGCCCGAAGGATCGTGGATAAAACCGACAATCATGCCCCAGGGTTGCAATGTTGGTGGCGTGGGCGGTCTCGTTCCGAAATGCTCCGCGACACGTTTGGGATCGTATTTCTTCCACCAGGCATCTGCTTGTGGGACAGTTAGCTGCAACACGAAGTTTTCTGCCAATTCCTTTATGTGGAAGTTCTGCAGGATAAAGCTGTCATTGCCGTTAGACATTACGGCTATGCCCCCGTCCGCATATTTGGTTTCAAATCCAAGTGCTTCATAGAACCGCCTCGACAGATCATGATCTTGGGAAGGCACAAATGGCCGCAGCATGAGGCACCTCGATGTTGGCGCTAAAACCCGGTCAACAAAGACCACTTCCAGAATTTGGGCAAGGAAACATTGCGTCTATGACATGTTGAAATCTGTCTGGTTATGACCGCAAATGCCGCTTCTACGCCATGACGGCCTTTGGCCCAGAGCGTTCATACCCACGCTGCAGTCTGCCAGACGCATTGATCTTCAGCACTGGGTTCTCAATGTCTTCATTGTTGAACAAGGCATCCGCGTTGGTGCTAGGCGCACAAATGCTTTCGTAAAGATCGTAGGCGGGCTGATATCGGCTAGCGTATAGTTGCCGCGCAGCGTCGATGCCGCCCAGCAATTCCGTGTCGCGCCCGACGCCCCGTTTTTCAGATGTGGCTTTGTTTGTGTCGATGAAAATCGCCAAATCCCAATTCGGAGCCAATTCAGGGCGCTGCAGGAAAGTGCCATCTACGATCAATATGGCGTCTGCCAATGCGATTTTGGCAAACTGCTCAATAGGTTCATCTTTCAGCAGGTCAAAAGATGCCGTGCGGTATTCGCGGTTTCCCTCTGGTCCTAGTGGCAACAGCAGTAGGGAGTTAATTGCGATAAGATCGCGCCCGTCGTAATAGTATCCCTCATGCGAATAGCGACCTCGCGCATATCTTTCAGCCTTCGGCCGATGGAAGCCGTCAATCGACGTCCTAATGACCTCTCGACCTGATGACCGAAGCTCCTTGGCAAGCTCGTCCGCGAGCGTTGTCTTCCCGGAAGCTGTCCGACCATCAATCGCGACTCGAAGTGGTCGGGCTAGATCAATACTTGATACGGCGTCTGCCAGTGCCTTCAAGGCGGCGGGGCGGTTCGAAATGGTCACGGCGTACTCCACACAGACTGTGATCGCGGAACTACAGACGTTAGTTGAAGGTTTTGTGTCTGGATAACCGCTGTTGGCGCAAAGCTGCCCATGTGACGGGATCGAGCAAGGTTCCAACGCGTGCTTTCATCGACTATCGTCGGGAAAGGCGTGGGGGAGTGGTTTATCGCGGGCGGGCGCGCTGCAGGCCCCGCTCCGTTTTTTTGGGCTCGCGCAGGTTCGGATCCTGTCGCCTTATCAATTCGCCTTCCTGCGTTACGGCTGTTTTACCTCAGCAAGACCACCATGGCGGCAAATCTGCCTCCCCTGCCCCCCAAACTCACCCAAAAACGAAAAAAGCCGCCCCAACCGGGACGGCTCTTATTTCAAACCCGGCGAAAAACCTTATTCGCCGGCAACATCCGCGAGTTCGGCCTTGCTGTCGCCGGCCGTATCGCCTTCGGCACCTTCGGCGGTCTTGCGCGGCTGGCGGCGCGGGCGCGGCGCGGCGCGGCGGCGCGGCGCAGCCGTCGCTTCGGCCTCTTCCGCGGCCACTTCGGCCGGAACACCTTCGATCACCGGCTGCGGGCCGGTGCCGTCGTCCACGGCAGCTGCCACGGGCGCCTGAACGCGCGGTTCACGCGGCTCGCGGCGCGGGCGCGGCTGGCGCTCACGGGTCTCGATGCGCGGCTGTTCGTCGGTCTCGGCAACAGCTGCCACCGTTTCCGGCGCTGCATCCTGCTTGACCGCCTGCACCTGCTCGGCGCCCTCGGCAACATTGCGATCGCCGCGATTGCCGCGGTTGTCACGATTGCCGTCGCGTTCGCCGCGCGGCTGCCGGTCGCCACGATCCTGGCGCTCGCCACGGTTATCGCGGTTGCGGTTCTGGTCGCGGTTTTGATCACGTCCCTGATCACCACGATTGCCCTGTTCGCGCGGCTGCTGGTCGATGACCGGCTGCGCGCCCATGCTGTCGTCGTAATCGTTGCCGTCCATGTCGTCGCCGTCACGATCGTCCTGACCATTATAGTCCTGACGTTCCTGACCCTGGAAACGTTCCTGCATCTGCGCCTGTGCAGCAGCAATGATGCGATAATAATGCTCGGCATGCTGCAGGTAGTTTTCTGCAATGACCCGGTCGCCGGAGCTCTGGGCGTCGCGCGCAAGTGTCGCATATTTTTCTGCGATATGCTGCGCCGTGCCACGGATCTTCACGTCGGGACCGGAGCTGTCATAAGTACGTGTCAGGGGGTTCTGGCCCTTGCGGTTGAAGTTGTTACCACCACCACCGCCGCCACTGTTGTTGTTGCTGCCGCGCCCTCGACCACGCTTATTCTGCTGTTGTCCTGGCCTCATCGATCTTTCACCTGAATTCTCTGTTTTGCTGATAAAAGGGCCACGCTGGCCGTGCCGGCCACGCGCCGGACCAAGGCTTCACTGGCGGCATGCAGGCGTTATCGCCGTGCTGCTGCATGTGAAGGTCGGTTTGTCTGATCACGCACCGGGAATGGCTCAACCCTCGAAGCTCTTCGAAAAAAGCCGAACTCCGGTTGATCTGAACCCGAACGATAACTCGTTCATCCCCAGCTGCCCAATGCGTGATCCGAACCTAGCCCGCTTCCCGCGGAATTCCAAGCCTTTTCTTTCGCTTGTGCAAAACGCGCTAAGTCTCGCACAAGCTTTGTTATTCGGCTGTCATGCTTTTGCTTGGATGTCACCATGCAACGCGTCGCGCAACACCAGAACACGGTCGTTTCCGCCGTAATCACGCAATGCTTCGATCAACGCAAAACCCTGTGCCTTGAAAATCTCGGTGACCGTTTCCTTCTGGTCATAACCGATTTCCAGACCGATCAGTCCGTCCGGCTCAAGGAAGCCGCGGGCACCGTCTGCTATGTCGCGATAGGCATCCAGCCCGTCCGGGCCGCCATCCAATGCTGCGGCGGGATCGAAATCTCGAACATCCGGCGCCAGCTCGGGAATTACATCCGTGCATATATAGGGAGGATTTGACACGATTATGTCGAAACGTCCCTCAATAGTGTCGAACCAGCGGCTTTCCTTTGGCTGAAACCGGTCCTGCACCCCATTGAGGTGGGCGTTGGCTGCAGCCGTATCAAGGGCGTCGCGCGAAATATCGCTGCCGACAGCCGTTAATTGCGGCAGGGCTTTCGCCAGCGCCAGCGCGATCGCGCCGGTGCCGGTGCCCATATCGAGCAGCCGCACCCCGCCCTTTTGCGCCGCGATCGCCTGCGCATGTGGCAGCATCGCCTCCACCAGCGTTTCGGTGTCGGGTCGCGGTTCCAGCGTCTCTTTCGAGAGCTTCAGGTTCAGCCCGTGAAATTCGCGAAACCCCAGAATGCGGTGCACCGGCTCGTTTCGCACCCGCCGGTCGATCGCATCGGCAATCTTTGCCGTCTCGGCCAGCGTCAGCAGCCGGTCGCCGCCGGTAAACACCTGCGTGTTCGAAAGTCCCAAAAGACCGCCGATCAGGTAACGCGCCTCGAAGGCGGCGTCTGTCAGACCCGCCTCGGCAAACCGCCCCTTGGCGGCCATCACCGCCTCAGCCAGGTTTTTCATCGGGCCATCCCTATCCCTGCCGCTCGCCCAGCTGCGCCAGCTGCCCGGCCTGATAATCGGAAATCAGCGCATCGACCATCTCGTCGATCTCGCCCTCGATCATCCGGTCCAGCTTGTAGAGCGTCAGGTTGATACGGTGGTCGGTCACCCGCCCCTGCGGAAAGTTGTAGGTGCGGATGCGCTCGGAACGGTCGCCCGATCCCACCTGGCTCTTGCGGTCGGCGGAACGCTCGTTGTCGGCCTTCTGGCGCTCCATGTCGTAAAGCCGCGTGCGCAGAACCTGCATCGCCTTGGCGCGGTTCTGGTGCTGCGATTTTTCGGCACTGACGACGATGATGCCGGTCGGCAAATGGGTGATACGCACCGCCGAGTCGGTGGTGTTGACGTGCTGACCGCCGGCGCCCGAAGCGCGCATCGTGTCGATGCGGATGTCGTCGGCCTTGATCTCTATATCGATCTCTTCGGCTTCCGGCATCACTGCAACCGTTGCCGCGGACGTGTGAATACGCCCCTGCGTTTCGGTATCGGGCACGCGCTGCACGCGGTGCACGCCACTCTCGAATTTCAACTTGGAAAACACGCCGCGGCCGGTGACGTTGGCAATGATTTCCTTGTAGCCGCCCGCTTCGCCCTCGCTGGCGGAAAGCACTTCCACTCTCCAGCCATGGGTGCTGGCATAACGGTCATACATGCGAAAAAGGTCACCGGCGAAAAGCGCCGCCTCATTGCCACCGGTACCGGCGCGGATTTCCAGAATGGCGCTGCGCTCGTCGGCGGCATCTTTCGGAAGAAGCAGGATCTGCATCTCCTTCTCCAGCCCCTCGATCCGCTCCACCGCCTCCGGCAGTTCCATTTCGGCAAGCTCACGCATCTCGCGATCGGTCGTCTTGTCGGACAAAAGCGCGCGCAGGTCCGCCTCCTCCGAAACCGCCTTGGAATAATCGCGGATCTTGCGCACCACCGGCTGCAGTTCGGAATATTCGGACGCAAGCTTCACATAGACGTCGGCCGCCGGGCCTTCCGACATGCGTGCCTCGATCTCGGCGAACCGGCGTTCCAGTTCGCGCATTTTTTCGACGGGCAGTTTTGCCAATTAGAAAACTCCAGATATGCCGGCTTACTCTTGGGCGCCATTTCCTCTGTCGTCATCCTCGGGCTTGACCCGAGGATCTAACCACGTAGGAGAGGGCAGCAGATCCTCGGGACACCCTCGGGGTTTAACCCGAGGGCGAGGATGACGTTGAGAGAGCGTTAGCCCGACCAATAACCGCCCTTCAAGGCTGAAGCCTAGGTCAGACGGGAATGTTGTGTTCTGCTGCAAAGCGCAGCAAAAGCTCGCGCGTCGTTTCGCTCGACAGCGCATGGTCGTCAAGTGCCACGTTCAACGCGTCGGCCAGCTTTGCGGCATCCAGCCCCAGAAGCATCGCCTTGACCGGGCCGATCGCGGTCGGCGACATCGATACCGAACGGAAGCCGAGCCCGATCAGCGCCATCGCCGAAAGCGGTCGTCCGGCCATCTCGCCGCACAGCGTCACCGGCGTATTGTTGCGCTCGCCGGCCCGCACGATATCGCGCAACACCCGCAGGAACGGTTTTCCGAGATTGTCGAACCGGTCGGAGACCCGCGAATTGCCGCGGTCCACCGCCATCGTATACTGGAACAGGTCGTTGGACCCGACGGAGATGAAATCCACCGCTGCCATCAGCTCATCGAGCTGCCACATCAGCGACGGCACTTCCAGCATTGCCCCGAACTGCAGCTTTTTCGGCAGCGCATGCCCATGTTTGGAAAGATATTGCACTTCCTTGAGAAGCAGCTCGCGCACGGCATGGATCTCGGAAACTTCCGTCACCATCGGCACCATCATCTTCAGTTCGGCGCCGGCGGACGCACGCAGCAGCGCACGCAACTGCGTGCGCAACAGCCCCGGACGGTCAAGCGAAAGCCGAATGGCGCGCCAGCCCAAAGCCGGATTTTCTTCCTCATGCGCGCGGAAATACGGCACCACCTTGTCGCCGCCGATATCGAGCGTGCGGAACGTCACCTGACGCCCGGCCGCCTGTTTCAAAACGGCGCGATAAAACGCTTCCTGTTCCTCCAGCTTCGGCATGGTGGAGGCAATCATGAACTGCAGTTCGGTGCGGAACAGGCCGATGCCCTCGGCACCCGATTCGGCAAGCTGCGGCAGATCCACCATCAGGCCGGCATTCATCTGCAGGCCGATGCGTTTGCCGTCGCGCGTCACCGGCTCGACATTGCGCAGCGCCCGGAACTGTTCCTGCCGCTTGGCGCGCAGTTTCACCTTTTCGGCGTAGGCGTTCTGCATGTCGACCATCGGTCGCACATGCACCTGGCCGTCGTCGCCATCGATGATCACGGCATCGCCGTTTTCGGCCAGCGCCACGACACCGGTCGCCTGGCCGACAACCGGAATGCCCATGGCACGCGCGACGATCACCACATGGCTGGTCACGGCACCGTCTTCGAGCACGAGGCCGCGCAGGCTCTGGCGCGGATAGTCGAGCAGTTCGGCGGCGCCCATGGCGCGCGCCAGAACGATCGCATCGTTCGGGAAACCGTTTTCGAAATCGCGGCCGGCAAAACCGGTCAACTGGCGCAGCAGCCGGTTGGCGAGATCGTCGAAATCGTGCATGCGCTCGCGAAGATAAGGGTCGGTCAGGCGCATCATCCGCGCCTTGGTGTCGCTCTGCACCTTTTCGACAGCCGCTTCGGCGGTCAGGCCATTGCGGATCGCCTCTTCCATGCGCCGCACCCAACCCTGGTCGTGGGCGAACATGCGAAACGCTTCCAGAACCTCACGGTGCTCGCCTTCCTGGCTCACATCACGACGCTGCAGCATGTCGTCGATGGAAATGCGCAACGAGCCGAGCGCCTCGACAAGACGGGTGATTTCCTTGTCGGCATCCTCGTTCAAAAGATTGGTCACGACGATGCGCGGCTCATGCAGAACCACGTGGCCGAGACCGATGCCCTCATTATAGCCGTCGCCATCGATCGACACGGCGCGTGTCAGATCGAGTTCGAGACCGGGGGCCGTAATCTTTTTCAGTTCTCCGGTCGCGATCATCTCGGCGATTACCATTGCAGTCGTCTCGAGCGCTTCCGTTTCGTCTTCACGGTAATTGCGCTGCGCCTTGTTCTGGACGACGAGAACGCCCAAAGTACGGCCGGCCCGCAAGATAGGAACGCCGAGGAAGGAATGGTAGATCTCTTCTCCGGTTTCCGGCAGATAGCGGAAAGCCGGATGCGACTGGGCATCGGAGAGGTTGAGAGGCTGCGCCGAAGCGGCAATCGTGCCGACCAGACCCTGGCCCATTTTCAGCTGGGCAAGGTGGACGGCATCCTTGTTGAGGCCTTCTGTGGCATACAGTTCCAGCACGCCATCGGAACGCAGGACGTAAACGGAGCACACCTCCGCAACCACATTGCTGGCAATCTGGCGAACGATACGGTCGAGCCGATCCTGTGGCTCGAGCGGCTCCGCCATCAACTCACGCAGGCGCTTCAACAGAACCCGCGGACCTGCCGATAGATCTCGCGTCGGCATGCTTGCTCCCGAAAACAGGTACCCCACCCCCGGAAGCAGCCGCGCCCTCAAATGTCAGGCGCGGCGAACCGGTTCATGATCAATTCTTATCGAGACCGTAAGCGGAATGCAAAGTCCGAACTGCAAGTTCGGAGTAGGCGCCGTCGATCAGGATGGAAATCTTGATTTCTGACGTCGTAATGGCCTTGATGTTGATGCTTTTTGCGGCAAGTGCCTTGAAGGCAGTGGCTGCAACGCCCGCATGGCTGCGCATGCCGATGCCGATGACCGAAACCTTGGATAGGCCTGATTCGGTCTGGACGACGTCGAAGCCGATCGCGGCCTTGTTTTCGTTCAGAACCTGCATGGCCTTGTCGACGTCGCCGGACGGCACGGTGAAGGTCATGTCGGTGCGCGAACCGTCTTCGGAAATGTTCTGCACGATCATGTCGACATTGATATGGGCTTCGGCCAGCGGGCCGAAGATCGCGGCCGAAACGCCCGGACGGTCGGCGAGCCGGCGCAGCGAGATCTGTGCCTCATCCTTGGCATAGGCGATGCCGGTAACGACTTCCTGTTCCACGATTTCTTCCTCTGCGCAAATCAACGTACCGGGCGGATTGAGAAGGTCACCCATGCCCGGTGCATCGGGATCTTCGAAACTGGAGCGAACGAAGGTGCGGACCTTGTGGACCATGGCAAGCTCGACCGAACGAACCTGCAAAACCTTGGAGCCGAGCGAGGCCATTTCGAGCATTTCCTCGAAAGACACCTTTTTCATGCGGCGCGCGGCCGGCACGATACGCGGGTCCGTCGTGTAGACGCCATCAACGTCCGTATAGATGTCGCAACGGTCGGCCTTGACGGCAGCGGCGATCGCAACGGCCGAGGTATCGGAACCGCCGCGGCCGAGCGTGGCGATGCGGTTATCGGGACCAAGTCCCTGGAAACCGGCCACCACGGCCACCTGGCCCTCGCCCATGCGCTTGATGATATCGGCGCCGTCGATTTCCTCGATGCGGGCGGCACCATGGGCGCTGTCGGTGCGGATCGGAATCTGCCAGCCCTGCCAGGAACGGGCATTGATGCCCATCGACTGCAAGGCAATCGCCAGAATGCCGGAAGTTACCTGCTCACCTGAAGCCACGATCGCATCATATTCACGCGCGTCATAGAAAGGTGAAGTGGCGCCCGCCACTTTCGGCATGCCCTGAACCCAGCCGACCAACTCGTTGGTCTTGCCGGACATGGCGGAAACGACGACCGCGACCTCATGGCCGGCATCGACTTCACGTTTCACATGGCGGGCAACATTGTGGATGCGTTCGAGGTTGGCGACGGACGTGCCGCCGAATTTCATGACAATGCGTGCCATTTCTTGACCAATACCACCCGTTCGCGCCCCATATGGCATCGGCTTCGATGCCGGCGGACGCGTCTCCTGTCGAACGGACCTTTTTCAGGGAAAAAAGCCCGAAGTTGCCGGGTCTCATAGCGAAAAGCCGTCTTCCACGCAATGGTCGCTTCAAGCCAAAGCGGTACGGTTTTGTCATGAATTGTCCAAGTGGCGAAAACACCGCCCACGAAAAAGGGCTGCCCGGCGGAGGCAGCCCTTTTCCCATAAAGCCCTTGGAGGGTCGGAGCGGACGTCAGGGATCGGTATACGATACCGATCAGTTGTTCTGCGGCATGCCTGGAATGAACACCGGAGCGCGGCCGCGATCCTGAGGCTGCTGGCGGTCATCACCACGCTGTGGCAGGAAACCCTCCGGTATCCCGTTTCCGGCGTCACCGCGCGGCGGGCCACGGCGGTCATCGCCACGGTCTCCACCGGGAGGAGGACCACGACGGTCGTCACCTTGTTGTGGCGGTCCCCGACGATCGTCACCCTGCGGCGGGCCGCGACGGTCATCATTGCCGCGATCCCAGCCGGGCGGCGGGCCACGGCGGTCGTCATTGCCACGATCCCAGTTGCCACCCCGGTCACGATCCCGGTCTCGTCCCCAATCGCCCGGAGGCGGCCCACGGCGATCATCACCACGGTCCCAGCCCGGAGGCGGACCCGGCGGCGGACCACGGCGGTCATCACGATCCCAGGCGGGCGGCGGCGGGCGGCGGTCATCCCGCGTCCAGCGCGGCGGCGGTGGTGGCGGACGACGATCCCAGCGGTCGCGATCCCGATAGAAATCGCGGTCGCGATAATAGCGACCCCAATAATTGTCGACCTCGAAGGTGACGGTCGGAATGCCGAGCGGGCGGTAATATTCCGGCTCCACATAAACGCGGTTCTGACGATAGGTCGTGCTGATATAGCTGCCCGACACCCAGCCACGGCCACCGGCGAACTGCACGTCGCACCAGTTGACGTTGCTCATGCAGCCATGAATGGTGATCGGCGCACCAACCGGCACGACGGTTACGGCGGGGTAACCGGTGCTCGGACCGGAGCGCATGTTGACATTAGCGGTGGCATAACCACGCGCGGCAGCTTCTGCCAGCGTCGGCGCAACCATCAGCGCACTTGTCGCGGCTGCAGCCAGAATAAATTTCTTCACGTGTTCCTCCTTGAAGAACATTGCCTGATACCTCGGTCGTCCGGACCAGGGGTCGGCACAGTCTGCTAAGATGCGGCAGACAATGCCGAAGACGCACCGATAGTTCCACCATGGCGGTGAACCGGGCATGAATGCGGCGTTTAGCTGATGTTTAGTCAAGTATTTTGCGGCATTGTAGCATCGCTTCGAAAAACAGCCCGCGCTAACAGCTTACCTCAAAAGCCGCGACCGGGAATATCCTGCGGCCACCAGCCTCTTGACTTCGCCTGCCTATCAGCCGACTTCAGACACCGAAGCGAAGACCTTGAAGAGAGAATGACACCATGAGCGAGCCCGCAAAAACCACCGTCGATCCGAGCCAGGTCGAATGGTTTTCAAAGATGGCCGCCGAGTGGTGGAGCCCGACCGGCAAATTCCGGCCGCTGCACAAGTTCAATCCCGTCCGCATTTCCTATATCCGCGACCAGATCTGCGCCCATTTCGGCCGCGATCCGCGCGCCCACAAGCCGCTTGAAGGCCTGCGTATTCTCGATATCGGCTGCGGCGGCGGCCTTCTGTCGGAACCGATCGCCCGCATGGGCGCCATCGTGGTCGGCGCCGATCCATCGGAAAAGAACATCGGCATCGCCTCCACCCACGCCGAACAGACCGGCGTCGAGGTCGATTACCGCGCCGTCACTGCCGAACATCTGGCCGAGACGGGCGAACATTTCGACGTCGTGCTGAACATGGAAGTCGTCGAGCACGTCGCCGACGTCGAGTTTTTCCTGCGCACCTGCGCCTCGATGGTCAAGCCCGGTGGCCTCATGTTCGTCGCCACCATCAACCGCACGCTGAAGGCTCGTGCGCTCGCCATTTTCGCCGCCGAAAACGTGCTGCGCTGGCTGCCGCGCGGCACCCACCAGTATGAAAAGCTGGTACGCCCGGAAGAGATCGAAAAGCCACTGACGGAAGACGGGTTGGAAATCATCCACCGCACCGGCGTGTTCTACAATCTGCTCGGCGACAGCTGGAACCTATCGTCCGACATGGACGTGAACTACATGCTGCTGGCAAGACGGCCGGGCTGAAAGATGCCCCCTGAAAAGGGATGATCCTGGCTGGTGGAAACTCTGCTATGATGTTCCGAGTTTGGGATGCCTGACCGGAAACCTGAGATGTCGGAAACTGCCAAGATTACTATCACCCTCGAGTCTGAAACTGCGGATTTCATCCGCAGCGAGGTGGAACGTGGTGCGGCGACCTCGCCTGAAGGTTATGTCGAAGATCTCGTGCGCAGGGATCATGAACGTGATCAAGCACGACGTGAGCTTGATGCGGCCTTGCAACGCGGCCTGGACGACGTCCAGGCTGGTCGGACGATGTCATTGGACGATGCCTTTGACAGCGTTTTTGACGAACTCGGTTGGGAACGTATCCGGCGATGAAGGTCAGCTTTGCTCGCGAAGCTCGACAAGACCTTGCGGAAATCGCGCATTATCTATCAAGGCATAACCCAGAAAGAGCGCGAACATTCATGCTCGAGTTGCGTGGAGCATGTCTCGACCTTGGCACGATGCCATACGCGTTCGAGATGACCGACCAGACTTCACTTCCAGATTTCCGCCGTCGCCCATTCGCGCCGTACCTCATATTCTACAAGGTGGAAGGCTCTCAAGTCCTCGTTATACGCATCATTCACGGTGCTAGAGAGTATATGCGTATGCTGACGCAAAAATAAAACTGCCCGCCTTCATCCACCCACCCCAAAGCCGCACTACACTTTCATCCCACGCACCGCTGCCAGCAGGCCCTGATGCCTTTGCGCATTCACCTCTGAAAGCCTGCGGATACAGGCGCGGTCGATGATCACTTTCTCCCCATCCGGTCCGTATGGTTCCTTGAAATGAAAAGCCACCGGTCCCGGCCCGTGGTCGTGCAACTGCTCGAAGCGCGATACGCCTTCCTGCCAGTCCGGCCGTTGATCGGTCCACCACAGAACCAGCGCTGGCCAGCGCCGGGGAATTTGCCAGTTGCGCGCATGTTTAAGCGCATCCGCATGCACGCCGGAATAGGAAAACGCCATCAGGCTTTCGATGTCGGCCCAAAGCGAAAGGCTGGAAGGCGCGGTCGCAAACCCGCTCCCTTCGATGAAGCGCGGAAACACCTGATTGCCCCAGCATTCCGGCCCCGGCTCGCCGTCATAACCGGAACGCCCGATAAAACCTTCAGCCGTTTCCGCCGCGGCGAAGTTCAGAGGTTCGCGAACACGAAATCCCTCGACCTCGGAACTGTCATAGGGAGCAACGAAAAGACCGAAATTGTAGATCGCCAGTCTTCTTGTCGCACCCGCCATGTCAGTTGGCATCATCCGGAATGATCGGGATCGGCGCGATCTCAATGCCCTCGTCCAGCAGATCGCGGACCTCGCCAAAGCTCGCCTGGCCGATAATGCCGCGGGCATCCGCCTCGCCGTAATGGATCTTGCGCGCCTCTTCGGGAAACCGCTCGCCGACATCCTCGGCATTGGCCCTGATCTCGGCGACAGCCGCCTTCAGCTTGGCAACTGCTTCCGCCTTGGCCACATCCATGGCAACCGCCTGCCGTTTTTCCTTGGCCCGCGCAGTCGAAACGGACGGCGCCATCAGGCTTTTGGAGATGGTAGCGGAGCCACAGACGGGACAGGTCAGAAAACCGCTTGCCAACTGCCGGTCGAAATCGCCGCTTTCCGAAAACCAGCCTTCGAACGCATGCGCATTGTCACAGATGAGCGAATATTTGATCAAGCCGCAACCTCGCCGGACTTTGCCGGCGCGACGGTATCGAGCGTGAAGTCGCGGGCATTTTTCAGATTGGGGATTTTGCCACGTGCAGCCGGCACCTCGGCCACGTCGATCTCAGCGATGACGACCGCCTCGCCGCTGCCGCCGGCGGATGCCAGCACCTTGCCCCAGGGATCGATGATCATCGAGTGACCAAAGGTCTCGCGGCCGTCCTCATGCACACCGGCCTGCGCCGCCGCAATCAAGAAAGCCCCGTTCTCAATGGCGCGGGCACGCAACAGAATTTCCCAATGCGCCTCGCCGGTCTGGCGGGTAAAGGCAGCCGGAACGGTCAGAACTTCGGCACCGGCCACCGCTTCGGTACGGAACAGCTGAGGGAAACGCACGTCGTAGCAGATCGCAAAACCGAGCTTGGCAAAAGGCAGTTCGGCCACCCGCGCCTCCTCGCCCGGCCGGTAGACCGCGCTTTCGCGCCAGCTCTCGCCATTGTCGAGATCGACGTCGAACATGTGGATCTTGTCATAGGTGCAGATACGCGAGCCATCCGGCGCGAACAGAAATCCACGATTGGCGATCTTGCCGTCCTCGAGCGCAATCGCCGTGGAGCCCACATGCACATGGATGCCGAGTTCCTTGGCGAGATCTGCAGCAGTCGCCACGATGATGTCGCCATCCTCGTCCTTCAGCACGGCACGCAGGCCGGCGCGATCCTTCTGCACCGCCCCGGTCATTTCCGGCGTCTGCACATAGACCGCGCCTTTCGCGGCAGCGTCGCGCACCAGCCGCGCCATGTCGGCAGCGTTTTTCACCGGATCGACACCGGAGCACATCTGGATGGCGGCAGCCTTGAAAGCCATGATCCTGTTCCCTGTTTTTGCTTTTCTAAATCGTGAATATCGTAATCAGGCGGCCAGCAGCGGATCGAGCTTGCCGGCGCGTTCCAGCGCATGCAGGTCGTCGCAACCGCCGATATGCTGGCCGTTGATGAAGATCTGCGGGAAGGTCGTGCCGCCATTCGACACGGCGATCATTTCGCCGCGCGCTTCCGGCCGCTGCGTCGCATTATGTTCGACATAATCCGCGCCCTTGAAATCCAGAAGCGATTTGGCCCGCGAACAATAACCACAGCCGTCACGGGTATAGATGATGATGTCTGCCATAAAAATCTCCATGGGGAGGCGGCTTGAAAATGCCCTCCATGAAAACCCTTAGGGATCGGATGCTCCCGGTGGCACCATGAGGGCCATCCGGCCGTCTCGTCTGTTGTCTCTTCATATAGGCCCGGAAATCGCCAGTGCAAAGGTCAAAACCGTGACCTCGGTGGCACCCGCCCGCTTCAAGACAGCGGCTGCGGACGATACGGTTGCTCCGGTCGTATGAACGTCATCGACCAGCACCAGTCGCTTGCCAAAAACATCCGGTTCATGGCCCGGCACGATGGCAAACGCCGCGCGTACATTGTCCTGTCGTCCCTTGGCCGTCAGCCCGACTTGCCGGCTGGTGCGTTTCACGCGCTTCAACGTCGAAGGCAGCAGCGGTTTGCTTGACAGCTTTGCCAGATGCCGTGCGAGTTCCGCGGACTGATTGAATTTTCGAAGCGCAAACCGCGTCCAGTGCAAAGGCACCGGCAGAATACCGTCGCAACCGGCCAGATGTTCGGCCCCTGCCCGCTGCATCCACGCCGCCATCATGATCGCCAGATCGGTGCGGTCGCGATATTTCAGCCCATGTACAAGCCGGCGCGCAACGCCGTCATGGATCGCCACGGCCCGCAGCCGGTCGAAACGCGGTGGATCGGCGATAGCCTTGGCCGAAACCATACGCCCACCCTCGCCGGCCACTCCCGCCTCATGGTTGAAAGCAAAAGGAATACCGAGCACCTCGCAAAACGGCCGCTCGATAAAATGCACCGATTGCCAACAGACGGGGCAAAGCGCGCCGTGCTTGCCGATCATCACGCCGCAGCCTGCACAGACCGGCGGATAAACGAAATCCGCGATCCGGCGAAACAAGCCGGATGCGGCAAATGCAATCGACCCGGCCACGGTAAGGCCAGCCACCCCGCCGTCACTGTCACCGATCTCGTCCTCCATACCATCCCCCGACCAAGCTGAACGTTACAGCCAGCAAACCCTTTGGCCTTGACAATAATCGCTCACCGGCGCCTTTGCGATCCGGAATTCTTGGGGGATTGCGTTACGGCTACCATATGAAGCCGATCCCGCATCCGGAGTGCATGATGGACATTCTTTTCGACCTCGACCTGATCGCCACCCGCCGTGAGCGTGCCGCACGTCATCCGCTGCCGGGAGCCGATTTTCTGGCAGATCTGGCTGGCCGCGAACTGGCCGAACGGTTGGAAGTGGTCGAACGCAGCTTTGACCACGCGGTCGAACTACATGGCGGCATGGGCGCGGCGGCCCGCCTGAGCCTTGCCACCGGCAAGATAAAAAAACTCACCCGCATCGAAACGGACGCTGTCTTCGCCGGAGCCGGTGAGCAGACATTCGTTGCCGCACCGCTGGAAGATGTACCGCTGGAACCCCAGTCAGCCAATCTGGTGCTCTCACCGCTGGCGCTGCACCTCACCAACGATACACCCGGCGTGCTGATCCGCGTTCGCCGTGCACTAAAACCGGATGGTCTGTTTCTCGCCGCCATCCCCGGCGCCGGTACGCTTACGGAACTGCGCGATGTGCTGCTGGCAACCGAAGCGGAGTTATCGGGTGGCGCCAGCCCCCGTGTCATCCCCTTCCCGGATGTGCGCGATATCGGCGCCCTTCTCCAACGCGCCGGTTTTGCCCTGCCCGTCGCCGATGCCGAAACCTACACGGTTCGCTACGATTCGCTGTTTGACCTCGTCCGCGACCTGCGTGCCATCGGCATGACCAATCCGCTCGCCGGCCGCAGCCGTACGCCACTGACGCGAAAATTCCTGATGAGGGCTGCCCAGATCTACGCCGAACGTTATTCGGACCCGGACGGTCGCATCCGCGCGACATTCGCAATGATCTATGTGTCTGGATGGGCGCCGCACGAAAATCAGCCGAAACCGTTGAAGCCGGGTTCGGCTACGGTCAGGCTGGCGGATGCATTGAAGCGGAGCTGATCTTTTACCGGGTCTCTGACATCGTATCGTTCAACGTCGTCGCGACCTTGTTGAACAGGTTGCTGAGTTGGGTGCCGTATGCGCCCATGCCGCCAATGACCGCCGTACCGATAAGAGCGGCGATCAGCCCGTATTCGATAGCCGTCGCGCCGCTTTCGTCGCAAAGAAAGGAGCGGATCAATCGCATTTTGAGGCCTCAGCAACCGGTTTCGGAACTGTAGCCCTGTAAGACACACACCGAACCCGGCGTCTCCTGCAGGACACTTCTCCGGATGGTATAATGCTTATTCTTTTCTTTTGTGTTATCAGTACCGCGATGAATTGAACCAGTTGAGATCATGTCGAAGTCTTGCTGGATATTCGCAATGCGGCTCTGCTCGCTACGCTTGGCGAGCATAGGTGTCACGATCAGCGACAGAGCGATCGCGGCCGTACCGAACAGAAGGGCGACATTGAGCGCGCCGGTCCGACCCGACCGATACGCTGGCCGCTGTTTGGCGCGTGCAGTCTTCCAGATTTCGTCGTCCATCGCTCAAAGCCTCACACACGCAGTTACTTGCCCGCCAGAGCCTAAACTTCGCATGATCGGTTAAAGGATCTGTTAACGCCGTTGCTTTAGTCGCACAGGGCGAAAATCACCTGTGGATAGTCAGAGAAGATCCTGCAGGAAGGGAATCAACGGCTCATCGGCCGGCGGCATCGGGTAATCCCGTAGCGCCTGTGGGCGCACCCACTTGATCGCCTGTCCCTCGCGCCCTGACGGAATACCCTCGTAACGACGGCAGATATAAAGCGGCATCAGCAGATGAAACGTCTCATAGGTATGGCTGGCAAAGGTCAGCGGTGCGAGACATGCCACCTTGGTAACGATACCCAGCTCTTCCTCGAGTTCACGCACCAAAGTCTCTTCCGGTGTCTCGCCGGCCTCGACCTTGCCACCGGGAAACTCCCAGAGACCGGCAAGCGATTTGCCTTCCGGGCGCTGCGCCAGAAGAATACGGCCATCGGTATCGATCAGGGCACAGGCCGCCACCAGCAGGATCTTGCGTTCGGTTGCGCTCACGCCGTCTCGTCCTTGCGCCAGTAATGATATTGATAGGCTTCGCGGAAGCCAAACCGCTTGTAGAGCGCCAGCGCCGCCGCATTGGTATCGACAACCTGCAGCCAGGCGGTACGCGCACCACTGATCCGGGCCCAGCGCAAAGCCGCCGAAAGAAGCTCGGTGCCCAAGCCCTGCCCGCGGCGAGCTTCGGCAACTGCCAGATCCTGAATACCGGCCAGATCGTTGTCCTGCACGCAGATCGCCACGGCTGCCGGGCCTTCACCGGGGTTTTCCATCAGGAAAAGACCCATCGTCGGTTTGATGGCGCTAAGGATTTCCGCCATGGCAGGCTTGATTGCCGGATCGGATCCATGCACGGCAAGGCTGGCATCGATGAAACGGCCGATATCATGGGTCGGCAGATGCGCCAGTGTTTCCGGAAGATCGATCGCACCGAGGTCGACCGTCATGACGGAGACGCTCTCGATGATCTTCCAGCCGTTTTCGTCCAGCTTGTCGAGCAGAGCTTTCGGCGAAAGCGGTGTCTCGCGGATGACCAGTTGTCTTCCGTAGTGGGCAAAACGCTTGCGCGCCTTTTCCAGCCGGATATCGGCATCGCGGTAATCGGAAGGATCGAGCGGCACGACGCAGTTGAGCCGCTTCGACGGATGGCCGCCGGTCAGCCGCACCTGCCAGCTGCCGTCATAAACCACGGAGGCCGCCGGCCACGCCCGGAAGCCGACAGCTTCCAGACGCCGCACCATCGGCAGATCACCATGGGGAGAATTTGCCAGCATCAAGACATCAGCTCCGGTAATCGCCGTTGATGGCGACATATTCCTTGGTGAGATCGCAGGTCCAAACGGTCGCCGTACCCGATCCCAGACCGAGATCGACGCGCACCGGAATGTCCTGGCCCTTCATCACGTTCGAGGCGGCATCTTCAGAATAACCGGCATCACGCTCGCCGTTGACGGCAACACGCACGTCGCCGAACCAGATCGCCAGCTTGTCGCGATCGGCGGCTTCGCCGGCCTTGCCAACGGCCATGACGATACGGCCCCAATTGGCATCCTCGCCGGCAGCCGCGGTCTTCACCAGCGGCGAATTGGCGATCGACAGCGCGATCGTCTTGGCGGCAGCGTCGCTTTCGGCACCGGTCACGGTGATCTCCAGCATTTTTGTAGCGCCTTCGCCATCACGCGCCACCTGAATGGCCAGATCCTTCAGAAGCGCGTTCAGCGCATCACGGAAAGAAGCAAGCGCCGGATCCTTGGCATCGACGATCTGCTTCTGGCCATCCTTGGCGGCCGCGCCTGTTGCGAACACCATCAGCGTATCGGACGTGGATGTGTCGCTGTCGACGGTCATCGAATTGAAGCTCGGCTCGACACCGGCAGAAAGCAGGCTCTGCAGCACCGGCGCGGTAATATCGGCATCGGTCACAACGAAGGAGAGCATGGTCGCCATATCGGGCGCGATCATACCGGCACCCTTGGCGATGCCGTTGATCGTCACCGTCACACCACCGATCTCGGCGGTGCGGGTCGCGACCTTCGGATAGGTGTCGGTAGTCATGATCGCCTTGGCCGCTTCCAGCCAGAAATCACCGGTCGCGGTCTTGTGCATGTCGCCCAGAACGCCGGAAAACTTGGTGGCATCGAGCGGCTCGCCGATCACGCCGGTCGAGGCGAGATAGACCTCGTTCTCACCGCAGCCCACCGCTTCGGATGCGGACTTGGCCGTCAGCTCGGTCGCAGCCTTGCCCTTGATGCCGGTAAAGGCATTGGCATTGCCGGAATTGACCACCACCGTACGGGCAACACCGTGCGACAGGTTGGTGCGGCAGAAATCCACTGGTGCCGACGGGCACTTGGACTTGGTGAATACGCCCGCCACCGCTGCCGGCTCATCGAACACCATCATCAGCACATCGGTACGGTTTTTGTACTTGATGCCGGCGGCAGCCGTTGCCATGCGCACACCGCGCAGCGACGGCATGTCTGGATAGGATTTCGGAGCGAGCGGAGAAATGGTGGCGGACATGGTCAAAACCCTGGATCTTGAAATACCGGACATGGAAAGGCCCGCGTGAGCGGGCCTCTTTAGAAAAGCAGATTACTGCTGCTGCTGTTCCTTGGTGGCGTCTTCGTAAGCCTTCTTCAGCGCTTCGTCGGTGATTTCCACCTTCTGCTCTGCCTTGGCCTTTTCGAGAAGTGCCGAATACTTTTCCTGCATCACCAGCTGGCGAACCTGCGGCTCGACCTGCTCGAATGCCGGCGGAGCGGCTTCGCGCTTGTCTTCGACCTTGATGACGTGGAAGCCGAACTGCGACTTAACCGGGGTCTTGGTGTAGGCGCCCTTTTCGAGCGTGAAAGCGGATTCTTCGAATTCCGGAACCATGCGGCCCTTGGTGAAGTAACCGAGGTCACCACCGTCGGACTTGCTGGAATCTTCCGACTTGGCCTTTGCCAGTTCGATGAAGTCCTTGCCTTCGTCGAGCTGCTTGATGATGTCCTTGGCCTCTTCCTCGGTCTTTACGAGGATGTGACGGGCATGCACTTCTTCTTCCTTGGGAAGCGAAGCGATTTCCTTCTCATAACGAGCCTTCACTTCTTCGTCCTTGACGGCATCGAAGACGGACTTGCGCAGATAGGCATTGTGCAGCTCGCGTTCCTGCAGGAAGGCAAGACGCTTCTTGAAGTCGTCAGTGTTCTGCAGGCCTTCAGCGGTCGCGTTCTTGGCAAGCAGCTTGACGTCGATGACCTGCGACAGGGCAGCAGCCTGCTTCTGCTCGTCAGGGAGCTGCTGGTACTGCGGGCCGAGGCTGGAGGCAGCCATTTCCAGATCGGACTTGTGGATCTCGACACCATCGACCTTGGCAACGACTGCGTCGTCCTGTGCGAAGACCGTGGAAGAGAAGGAGATCGCAGCGATCAGAGCGGTGGCTGCAAGAAGCTTATGGCGCAACATATAGAAACCTTTCGGGTTAGGCACCGGTATCTGCATGCGTGATCCCGGCTGGAATCCTTCAAAAACACCGGATTGTGGCCATTCTGTATCGGCCGGAACCGTTGACATCATTCGGCCCCCCTCTTATCTGTCACGCAACTTCGCGTCCAGAAGAGTTTCAGGCGCAGCGGAGCAATTTGTTGGGTTGAAAGACCTTGCAATCGAACGGTCCGCAACCATGGGACATGATTGAGAAAGGACCATTCGGATGGTCAGCTTCGGCGGCATCGCCCGCAAACTGTTCGGCTCGGCTAATGATCGCCGCGTCCGCTCCTATAGTTCCCGCATTCAGGCAATCGCTGCCCTCGAAGAGAAGACCAAGGCGCTGACAGACGAGCAACTGTCCGCCAAAACGGTCGAATTCCGGCAGATGCTGGCCGACGGCAAGACGCTCGACGATATCCTCGCCCCGGCATTTGCCGTGCTGCGCGAGGCCTCGCTCCGCGTTCTCGGCATGCGTCCCTTCGACGTGCAGCTCACCGGCGGCATGATTCTTCACGACGGCGACATCGCCGAAATGAAGACCGGCGAAGGCAAGACCCTTGTAGGCACCCTGCCCGTCTACCTCAACGCATTGTCCGGCAAGGGCGTGCATGTGGTAACGGTCAACGACTACCTCGCCAGCCGCGACGCCGCCACCATGGCCCGCCTTTACAGCTTCCTCGGCCTTTCCACCGGCGTCATCGTCCACGGTCTGGACGACGAACAGCGCCGCGAGGCCTATGCCTGCGACATCACCTACGCGACCAATAACGAACTCGGCTTCGATTATCTTCGCGACAACATGAAGTTCGAGCGCGGCCAGATGGTCCAGCGCGGCCACAACTTTGCGATCGTCGACGAAGTCGACTCGATCCTGGTCGACGAAGCCCGTACGCCGCTGATCATTTCCGGCCCGCTGGATGACCGTTCCGATCTTTACAACACGATCGACGCCTTCATCCCGATGCTGTCGGCCGAAGACTACGAGATCGACGAAAAGCAGCGCTCTGCCAACTTCTCTGAAGACGGCACCGAAAAGCTGGAAAACCTGCTGCGTCAGGCCGGCCTTCTGAAGGGCGAATCGCTCTACGACGTCGAGAACGTCGCGATCGTTCACCACATCAACAACGCGCTGAAGGCCCACAAGCTGTTCAGCCGCGACAAGGACTACATCGTCCGCAACGGCGAAATCGTCATCATCGACGAATTCACCGGCCGCATGATGCCGGGCCGCCGCTTTTCCGAAGGCCAGCATCAGGCGCTGGAAGCCAAGGAAAAGGTGCAGATCCAGCCGGAGAACCAGACACTCTCCTCGATCACCTTCCAGAACTATTTCCGCATGTATGAAAAGCTTGCCGGCATGACCGGTACGGCCTCGACGGAAGCGGAAGAATTCGGCAACATCTACAATCTCGAAGTTGTCGAAGTACCGACCAACCTGCCGATCCAGCGTATCGACGAGGACGACGAAGTCTATCGTACCGGCGAGGAAAAGTTCACCGCGATCATCAAGGAGATCCAGGATGCGCACAAGCGCAACCAGCCGGTTCTCGTTGGCACGACCTCGATCGAAAAATCCGAACTGCTGGCCACCATGCTGCGCAATGACGGCTTTGAAAACTTCCAGGTCCTGAACGCCCGTTATCACGAGCAGGAAGCCTATATCGTGTCGCAGGCCGGCGTGCCGGGCGCCGTCACGATCGCCACCAACATGGCCGGTCGTGGTACCGACATCCAGCTCGGCGGCAATGTCGACATGCGTCTCGAGCGCGAGCTTGAAGGCATCGAGGACGAAGCCGAGCGCAAGTCCATCGAAGCGACGGTTCGTGCCGAGATCAAGGTACTCAAGGCCAAGGCTCTGGAAGCCGGCGGCCTTTACGTCATCGCTTCGGAACGTCACGAAAGCCGCCGTATCGACAACCAGCTGCGCGGCCGTTCCGGCCGTCAGGGCGATCCGGGCCGCTCGAAATTCTACCTTTCGCTTCAGGACGACCTGATGCGCATCTTCGGCTCCGACCGCATGGACGGCATGCTGCAGAAGCTGGGCCTCAAGGAAGGCGAAGCCATCGTCCATCCGTGGATCAACAAGGCTCTGGAACGCGCCCAGAAGAAGGTCGAAGCCCGCAACTTCGACATCCGTAAAAACCTTCTGAAATACGACGACGTCACCAACGACCAGCGCAAGGTCATCTTCGAACAGCGCCTGGAAGTCATGGACGCCGAAGACCTGACCGAAATCGTCGACGACATGCGTCAGGACGTCATCGACGCACTGGTCGGCAAGCATATCCCCGAGCGCGCCTATGCCGAACAGTGGGATGCCGCCGGTCTTCAGGCCGAAGTCGCCCGCCTGCTCAACCTCGAACTTCCGATCGTCGAATGGGCGCAGGAAGAAGGTATCGGCGAGGAGGACCTGCGCGAACGCATCACCGAGGCCGCGGAAAAGGCCAATGCGGAACGCACCGAACGTTTTGGCGCGGAAATCATGACCTATGTCCAGCGTTCCGTGACGCTGCAGACACTCGACCACCTCTGGCGCGAGCATATCGTCAACCTCGACCACCTGCGCTCCGTCGTCGGTTTCCGTGGTTACGCCCAGCGCGATCCGCTGCAGGAATACAAGGCCGAAGCCTTTGAGCTTTTCCAGGCCCTGCTTGCCAACCTGCGCGAAGCAGTCACGGCACAGATGATGCGCGTTGAACTGGTTCAGAACCCCGAGCCTCCGCAGCCGCCGGAAGTGTCTGGCGAGCACCATATCGACGCCTCGACCGGTTGGGACGAAGTGGCGAACCGCGATGGCCAGGACTTTATTGCGGCCCCGCAGGACCGCCGTCCGGAAGATCCCTCCACCTGGGGCAAGATCGGGCGCAACGAAAATTGCCCCTGTGGTTCGGGCAAGAAATACAAGCATTGCCACGGCGCTTTCGAAAGCGCCTGATCTGCCAATGATCAGAATAAAAATGCCGCCTCCGGGCGGCATTTTTTGTTGCCACAAGCCTGTTGAAGGCGTCCTCAGTATATAACAGACATTACTAATGGAAACAGTTTCTTAACGCTGTTCTGACACTCTAGGCGACTGTGTATCTGCGTCATTGCGAGTATTGCGTGTCCCTGGTGACGGTCATCCAGTTTGCGGAGCGTCAGCTTCCGCATCCCCTGCGTCGGCGGACCGCCCCGGTCCTGCTTCGGCTGCAATCAATGCTGACCGCAGAGAATGACACCGCGCGCGCCCAGCGCATGGCCCTGATCGCCTTCGTCATTCGTGTCGTCAGCGCCGGCATTGCATTCGTCTCCCAGATCATCCAGGCGCGCCTTATGGGCGAGTTCGAATACGGCATATTCGCTTTCGTCTGGGTGCTGGTCGTGGTGTTCGGCAATCTTTCCTGCCTCGGCATGCACACCGCCGTCATCCGCTTCCTGCCGGTGCATCGCTCGGAAAACGACCACAGCCTCGTGCGCGGCCTCAACTGGACGGTGCGCGTCTTCGCCATGGTCTCGGCAAGCATCCTTGCTGCCATCGGCCTTGCCGTCCTGCATTTTGCCGGCGAAAAGATCACCGACTACTGGCTGGTGCCGCTGTTCCTCGGCCTCTTCACGCTGCCCATGATTGCGCTCGGCGACGTGCTGGACGGCACGGCACGCGCCAACGGATGGACGGTGACGGCACTGTCGCCAACCTACATCATCCGCCCTGTCCTCATCCTCGCCTTCATGCTGCTGGCCGTGTGGATCGGCGAACCGCGCACTGCCGTGACCGCTATGA
Source organism: Neorhizobium sp. JUb45 (assembly GCF_004343585.1). GTDB lineage: Bacteria > Pseudomonadota > Alphaproteobacteria > Rhizobiales > Rhizobiaceae > Neorhizobium. Next base: position 32,247 of record NZ_SLYW01000005.1, read on the forward strand.
CGGCGGCGCTGGCGGCCACCTATGTGACGACAATGACGCAGTTCATCCGCGTAACCTGGCGCCTGCGCAGGAGCTATGGCCGTGGCGCACTGCGCTTCAGCGTGCTGCCATGGATGAAGTTTTCGCTGCCGGTTTTTCTCGTCGATGGCATCGGCTTTCTGCTCACCAATTCGGACGTCGTCGTCGTCGGTCTCTATATGCCGCCGGATCAGGTCGGTGTGTATTACGCGGCCGCCAAGACTATCGCGCTGGTGCAGTTCGTCTATTTCTCCGTGAAGGCAGCCGCCGCTCCGCGCTTTTCCGCCATCATGGCGGCAGGGGATCATGATGCGCTTGCCGGTTTTGCCGGACAGGCAGCCCGCTGGACCTTCTGGCCGGCACTGGGTGTGGGGCTCGGCGTGCTGGCGCTTGGTGAATTCCTGCTGTCGCTGTTCGGTTCGGCCTTCACCTCCGGTTACATCCTGATGGTCATCCTGTTTGCCGGCATCCTGACAAAGGCATCGATCGGCCCGGGCGAAGTGCTTCTCAGCATGGCCGGCCGGCAAAAACTCTGCGTCGCGCTCTATTCCGTGACGCTTGCTGCCAACATCAGCCTGAACGTGATCCTGATACCGCATTTCGGCCTGATTGGTGCCGCATCGGCAACGGCGGGCGCGATGGTGGTGGAAACGATACTCCTGCATATCGCCGTACGCCGTGTTCTCGGCATCGTGCTGTTTGCATTCGCCGATCCGCGGCCCGCACATAAAATTGCGAAAGCGAAACCATGACCTTGCCTCCGATCAGCAACGACGTTTACCAGCCTGCGCCGGACGCACGGGAACTCGCACGCATGGAGCGCCCCAATGCCGAGATCACCGTCGATGTCGGCCGGTCCGGGCGCCATATGTCGATCTATCCGGCAGCCCTCGGCTACGATCTGCAGGAGGAACTGGACTTTCTCTCCAACCGCGTGATGGAGCCGAACATTTTTTTCTCCGGCCGCCTGCTGGCGCCGGCAATGCCGCGCGTGGAAGACCGCGATGTGCGTCTGGCCCTGATCCGCGACGATCGTGATGGCCGCAGCCGCATGCGTCTGCTGCTGCCCTACTCGGTGGAAAAGCCCGGTTTCTCGATGGGGCCGCCGATCATCCGTGTCTGGGCCAACCCGTTCGGCCCGCTGGGCACGCCTCTGGTGGATGCAGAAGACGCTGCCGAGACCATCGACAATCTCCTTGAGGCGCTCGGCTCCCGCCAGGCAAAGCTGCCTTCCGTTCTGGTCCTGCCGGATCTGCGCCTTGACGGCCGGTTTGCGCAATTGCTGCGCGCCGTGGCGATCAGCCGCGAATTGCCGGTCACCGTGACCGGCCAGTATCAGCGCCCGATGCTGGAAAGCCTGCTCGATGGCGATGCCTATCTGAAAAAGGCGATGACATCCGCTCACCTGCGTGACATGCGCCGCCAATGGCGGCTGCTCGAAAAGGAAGGCAGCCTTTCCTACAATGTTGCGCGTCAGCCATCCGAAATCCGCAAGCGCACGGAAGAGTTTCTGGCGCTGGAAGCCAAGGGCTGGAAGGGTCGCAAGCGCAGCGCCCTGATCAGTGATCGCTACCGTGCTGCCTTTGCCCGCGAAGCGATCAGCAATCTTGCCGAAGCCGACGCCGTGCGTATCCACACGATCGATTTCGAAGGCCGTGCCATTGCAAGCCTCGTCGTCTTCGTCATGGCCGGCGAAGCTTACACCTGGAAGACGGCCTATGATGAGAATTACAGCCGCTTCTCACCGGGCAAGCTTTTGATGATGAAGCTGACCGACTGGCATCTCGATGACGCCAACATCATGCGCACCGACAGCTGCGCCGTGCCCGATCACCCGATCATGAGCCGTTTCTGGGAAGAACGCGAGAATATGGGTACGGTTCTGATCGGCCTGCGTTCAAACGTGGACCGCGACATGCGCCAGGCGGCGAGCCAGCTGCATTTCTATCGCAACACCCGCAACGTCGCCCGCATGCTGCGCCAGAAGATCATGGCCATGGCCGGCCGTCACGGTTGAGAAAACCGACGATGCGGCGACGTAAACCGTACATCCCCTCTATGCTGAACAGAAAAAAGCCCACGGCCGAAACCATGGGCTTTTTCGGGAGGTAACTGTTTAGCGCTTTGCGGAAGCATTCAGCAGCTTGCAAAGTGATACAAGCGAAGCGTCATAACCACCACCGCCGCCGAGAACACTCCGGCAGGTGATCAGCAGCTTCTTGCGCTCGGCTTCCGACATGCGGTTATAGGCCTGAAGGGCAGCAGAAGGGCTCCTCACACCGGTATTGTTTCGACCGGGATTCGTGCCGGTTCCCGGACCTGTCACACCAGGCGTCACGCCGCCCGGATTTGGGCCACCGGGAGTCGTTCCCGGGCGACCACCACCGATGCTAACGCCGACATTGGCGTTCGTACCACCAACCGATGCGTTGACATTGGCGTTGACACCGCGGCCACCGCCGATGGCGGCACCGACACCCGCATTGATGCCGCCACTGCCGCCGATCGAGGCGGTCGTGCTGGCATCGATACCGTCGCGACCGAGGGCCGCACCAACGCCGGCACTCAGACCACTTGATCCGCCGACATTTGCACCGACACCGGCATTGACACCATTGCTGGTTCCGACGCCGACACCGGCATTAACGCCGCTGGCACCGCCGGCAGAGACGCCGACACCAAGACCACCGCCGCCAAGGCCTACGCCGGCATTGACGCCGCCGATCGATGCACCGACACCGAGACCGCCATTGCTGCTGCCAACACTCACACCACCAAGGCCGCCCAGTCCAAGCCCGCCACCGCCATTACCGCTGCCGCCACCGCCGAGACCACCAAGAGACTGTGCGAAGGCGCCAGAGGCAACCGGAAACACGAGGCATACAGAAAGAACCAGAAGTTTACTCGACTTGCGCATGTCATTCTCCTCTCAATACCCTCAGCTTCTGCGAGGTTGTGAGGGTAATAGAGCATGTTTTTGACTTGCTGTTTTAGCTTTACATAATTCAACCAAAGCAAGAATTAATTGTTGCAACGCACCTAATCAATCTGTTTCAGATTGGCACAAAAATCGCTGTTTTCGATAGTTTCCATGCCGCTTTCGATCTTCGGTGGCACACCAACAGATGCGCCGCCACCTGCGATGGCAACAACCAGATAACGCTATCGAGAAGGATGACGTCGGAAAAGGCACCACGCTCGGCACAAGGCTTCAGGCGGCAGCCACCATGCCGAGGCCCCCCAGCCACAGGGTCTTGTAGGACAGGGCCGACGGTATCGACCACGGTTCAACGCGCCGGCAGGAAAGAGACGCCAGTCGTGCACCCGTCAGCAGACTTGCGCCGGCACTGGTTCCGGTTGATCCGGAAACCGCCAGAACATCCCGCCCGGTCAATGCCGCCAGCAGCTGCAGATAAACCGCGTTATCGGCAAAAGGTCCTTCGACAATCGTGTCTCCACCCGCACCGAGCAAACCAAGGCAGGCATCCGTCATCAATGCGGCATAGATTGTTGCAAGCGCATGGGCCTCTGCCGCAGTTTGAGGAGCCTCCCCCACCCATTCATGCTGCCGGTCTGGAAAAGGCCCCGAGCCATGCATGAGACCGGGTAACAGCATCCGGCCCGCAGAGAGCATGTTCGCGACAGATACGCCAACCTCCTCGGAACCCGGTTGCGGCCAGTCCGACGTCAGCATTTCGAATTCACGCCCGCCCATGAACCGGGAAGACGGAACTGCGCGGCCATGCGCATCGACATTGGCAAGCGTATCGCGCGCGGGATCCAGCCCGGCGAGGTTTCCGCCGACAGCAAAGCTCACCACCCAGGTTCCGGTCGAAACGACGGAGAACGGACTCTGCCGACCCACCAGATGCGGAAGCAGTGATGCATTGGAGTCGTGAATACCGCAGAAAACGGGGACCGGCCTGGCCAGACCCATTCGCTCGGCAATCCGAGGCACGACATGTCCCAGCATATCGAATGCAGAGCGAACCGGCGCCATCAGTTGCCGCAGGCCAAGTGCATCGACAAGCGTGGAATATTCGCCCCTGCCCGGTCGCCACAGATCCGTGTGGCAGCCAAGCGACGTGGCTTCGTTGGCGGCAATGCCCGTCAACCGAAAGGCCCAGTATTGCGGATAGGTCAGGATGGTGGCAACGCGCGAAAACTCAGCGGCAAAACATTCCTTCTGGTAATGCAGCTGCGCACCGAGATTGAGCCCATTGGCAAGCGGTGGCGAGGCGGTTTCCGCAAAAGCCGGACGAAGCGCCGAATAAGCATGCCGAACATGCTGCGGATAGGCATGCTCGTAATCCAGCACCGGCAGAGCCAAATGCCCCTCGGTGTCGAGCAACGCCGCACATGCACCGTGCGTGGTGATGGAAATCGCATCATAACCCGGTTCGATCGCAAAACGCGCAAGCGCATCGAGCGCGAACGACCAGATACCTTCCACATCGTAATGTGGGTATGGCGGCCCGGTGAGGACGCGGTTGGGCATCTTTAGAGTCGCAACTTCGCCACCCGAGGCGACATCGACCACCACGACCTTGGCATTGGTCTTGCCGATATCCAGCACGGCGATGCGTCGAAAATCACTCCCCCCCAAATCACTCATGGCAGATGAAACACCGTGACGAGATCACTCTGAACCGGCGAGTTGTCGGGATTGCTCTCCATGATATCGGCCATATGCGCCCACCAGCGTTTCATCACCGGATGTTCCGGCAGGCTTTCCATTGTGTGATCGACCGGGCGGGAAAGCACGCCGAACAGGATGCCGGTTTCACGGTCGAGATGGATGGAATAATCGCGCACGCCGGCCTCGCGCAAAAGCGCCTCTAGTTCCGGCCAGATTTCGTCATGACGCTTGCGATATTCCGCTTCCATGCCCGGATGAAGCTTCATCTTGAATGCGTGTTTTTCCAAAATCATCTGGTTCTCATATGCTTGATGCGTCGGGCCACGATGGGCAGCGCGATCGTGATGATCAAAAGAAGGCCGACAAAGATCGACATGACGATGCCGGGCACATTCAAAAGGCCAAGGCCGAAAGTCACGAGGCCCATGACGAAGGCGGCGATGACGACCCCGGCAATCGTGCCGGCCCCTCCGAGAATGGAGATGCCGCCAAGAACCACCATGGTGACGATCTCGAGCTCCCAGCCTTGCGCGATCGACGGGCGCGTGGAGCCGAGCCGCGAGGTGAGGCAGACGGCTGCAATGCCGGACATCAGGCCGGTCAGCAGGAAAAGCTTGAACTTGATGCGCTCCACCGGAATGCCGGAAAAGCGCGCCGCAAATTCATTATTGCCGATAACAAAGATTTGCCGACCGAAATTGGTCGCATGCAGAACCACGCCGAAGATGATGGCAAGCACGATGAACAGCACGAATTCGAACGAAAACACCCAGACGACATAACCCTGTCCGAAGAAGGCGAAGTCTGCCGGATACTTGCCATAGGCCTGATCGCCCAGCACGATATACGAAATACCGCGAAACAGGCTCATCGTGCCGATGGTGACGACGATGGATGGCAGTTTCAGCACCGAAACCAGCGTGCCGTTGATGGCACCGCAGGCAAGCCCGACACCAATGCCGATGGCGACCAATCCCGGCGTGCCGATGCCCATCTGCGCCGCCGCCCCCATGGCGGTGGATGCAAGCGCGATCATGGCAGCGACGGAAAGATCGATTTCACCGGCAATGACCAGCATGGCCATGGCAAAGGCGATCATCGCCTTTTCGGTGAAGTTGAATGTAGCGTCCGACAGATTCCAGGCATTGAGGAAATAAGGCGAGGCAAACGAGTTGGCGATGAAGATCACCACCGCCACGCCGAACAACAACACTTCCCAACTGCCGAGCAGGCGGCTGAACGGCGTGCCAAGGCGATCGGGAATGGCCAGGCGCGTTCTGGTTTCGGTGACGTCGCTCATGCGGAAACCTCCTTGGCGCCACGATCGCGCAGGATGATGCGCCCGGCCCGGCGTTCCGCGCGGGCGTTGAAGACGACGGCGAGCACGATGACGATGCCGGAAATCGCCATCTGCGCAAACGGCGATATACCGATGACGGGAAGCGCATTCTTGATGACACCGAGGAACAGCGCGCCGAGCACGGCACCGGCCACCGAGCCAATACCGCCGGCAATGGAAATGCCGCCAATGACGCTGGCAGCCACCGTATCGAGCTCGAAACCGGCCGCGACATCGACATAGGCGACGGCATAACGCGACACCCAGAGATAACCGGCAAGGCCCGACAACGCGCCGGACAACACAAAGGCGAAAAACCGCGTTTTGCCGATATCGATACCGGCATAAACGGCCGCCGTCGGGTTACCACCGGAAGCGTAAGCCGAACGGCCGAACGCCGTGCGGGTCAGCAGCCCCCACATCAAAAGCACGATGACGATGGCGATCCATGACAGGAGCGGCATGCCGAGCACGGAGACACGTGGAAAATTGAGGAAACCCGGGGTCATCTGGTGCGAATTGACCCAGGCGCCGCCGGAGAGGACGAAGGCCATGCCGCGATAAATGGTGAGCGTGCCAAGCGTCACGACGATCGGCGGGATCTGCAAGGCCCAGACGAGATAACCGTTGATGGCGCCGAGCGCCGCACCGATGCCGATCGCAAGCACGACCAGCAGCGCCAGCGGCAGGCCGGGATAGGCGGCATCCAGCATCGCGACCGCCATGCCGGTAAAGGCAAGATTGGCGGCAACGGAAAGATCGATCGATTTCGTCAGGATCACCGTCATCTGGCCAAGCGCCAGAATGATCAGGATCGAGGTGTCGTTGAATATATTGGCGAGGTTGGCGGGTGTGGCGAAACCGGGAGCCCGGGTGGCAAACCCCGCCACCATGATTGCGATGATGCCGACCAGAAGAAGTTCGCGATGTTTCAGAAGTCTTTTCATTGGCGCTTCCTCACGCATTGCCGGTGGCAGCGCGCACCAAAGTCTCGGCGCTGAGCTGTGAACGATCAAAAATGCCCGCAGACAGGCCTTCGCGCATGACCAGAACCCGGTCGGACATGCCGAGAATTTCCGGCAGTTCCGACGAGACCATGATGATCGACAGGCCTTCCGAAGCAAGTTCGCTGATAAAACCGTGGACGGCCGCCTTGGAGCCGATATCGATGCCCTTGGTGGGTTCATCGAGAATGATAACCTTGGGCAGCGTCGCCAGCCATTTGCCGATCACCACCTTCTGCTGGTTGCCGCCCGACAGCGTGCCAACCGGCACGGAAAGGGCGGCGGCGCGCAGATCCAGCCGTTCGGCATATTTGCGGGCCAAGGCCAGTTCGTTGGCGGCTTTCAGAAAACCGGAACGGGAGGTACGGGCAAGCGACGGCAGCGACATGTTCTGGAAGATCGGCATGGGCAGCGCCAAACCATGACGACCACGCTCTTCCGGCACATAGACGATGCCGGCGGCAATCGCATCGCGTGGTGAGCGGATGGTCAGTTCCTGATCTTCGAGCACCAGCCGGCCGGAAGATGGGCGTGATACGCCGAACAACGCCTGACAAAGCTCCGAACGGCCTGCGCCGATCAGGCCGTAAACGCCGAGAATTTCACCGCGCTTCAGCGCGAAAGAGATGTCGCGATATTCGGTCGGGTGGCAGTAGTTTTCAACCGCCAGCACCGTCTGGCCGATCGACACCTCGACCTTGGGAAAGATGTTGGACACATCGCGCCCGACCATCATGCGCACGATCGTATCCTGTGGCGTCTCGGCCAGACGCCCGCTGCCAACGGCGCGGCCATCGCGAAACACCACGAAATTTTCGGCGATCTCATAAACCTCGTCGAACTTGTGGCTGATGAACAGGATCGCCTTGCCCTGTTTCTTCAATCCTTCGACGATACGAAAGAGATCATCGATTTCCTTGCGGGAAAGCGCTGCCGTCGGCTCGTCCATGATGACGATGCGCGCTTCGACCGACAGCGCGCGGGCAATGGCGACCAGATGCCGCTGCGCAATCGACAGGTCTTTCAGGCGGATGGTGGGATCAATCTCGCTTTCCAGCGCCCGCAGCAATTCACTGGCGCGGGCGCTCATAACCTTCCAGTCGATCAGCCCGAAACGGGTGCGCGGCGCATGGCCGAGAAAGATGTTTTCGGAAACCGTCAGCTCGTCGAACAGCACGGTTTCCTGATGAATGGCAGTGACACCCGCATCGATCGCATCCTGCGCACTGGCAAAGGTGACCGGCTGACCATCGATAACAATCTCGCCTTCGCTGGGGCGATAGATACCGGTGAGGATTTTCACGAGTGTCGACTTGCCGGCGCCGTTTTCACCGATCAGTGCCGTCACCTCACCGGGATAAAGTGCAATGCTGACACCATCGAGTGCTTTGACACCCGGAAAGATCTGGGAAATGCCGCGCATTTCGAGGATGGGTGCGCCACGGGCGGGCAGCGCCTCAACTTCATTGATCTGGTCGGGCATTTCATCGGGCATGGGTGCGGCTACATTCATTTTGTTCACCTGAAGATCCCCCCGCAGGGTGAGCTTTCGATTTTGGCAAAAGGCCCCTCCCCACAAGGGGGAAGGTTATCGCATACGGAAGAAAGTCCCCCTCTGGCCTGCCGGCCATCTCCCCCACAAGGGGGGAGAAAACCAGCCGCAAACGCCTACCTCGATTGAGTTTCAGCGGATCGGCTTGGTTAAGCCCCTCCCCTTGTGGGGAGGGGTTTGGGGCGGGGTCTTTTCCAGTTGCGATACCCCTGCCCTTGTGGTGGGGTCCGCCGGACGCCGGCAGGCCTGAGGGGGACTTTGCAATCGGACGACGTTCCGTCAGATCAGAAAATCTTCGAGAACTCGTCGATATTCTTGGCGTCGTAGATGAACGGATCGGCCATGGCGGCCTCGCCCTTGTCATCGATCTTGATCTTGCCCATGCGGCCAGCCGTGATCTCGGATCCGGGCTTGCCGTCGGCATCACCCTTGACCAGGTGATAGGAGATCTGCGTGGCGGAGTAACCGAGATCAATCGGGTTCCAGATGGCAAATTCCTTGGTAGCACCCGACTTGATAGCGCCCGCCATTTCGGACGGAAGGCCGAGACCGGTGACAAAAACCTGACCGATCTTGCCGGCATCCTTCACCGCCTGCGACGCGGCCAGCACACCAACCGTGGTCGGTGCAACGATGACCTTGACGTTTGGCTGCGAGGTCAAAAGGCCCTGGGCTTCGCGATAGGACTTGTCGGCAAGGTCGTCACCATAAACGGTGGTGACGAGGTTGAGCCCGGCAAAATCCTTCAGCTGCTTTTTCATCTGGTCAATCCAGATGTTCTGGTTGGTCGAAGTGGTGGTGGCGGAAAGAATGGCGAAATCGCCCTTGCCGCCTTCAAGATGGCTGGCGGCCAGCTGCAGGCACATCTTGCCGATCAGCTCGTTGGAAGACGGGTTGAGCTGCAGGATGCGGCCTTCCGGTGCAACGCCGCTATCCCAGGAGATCACCTTGATGCCACGCTGCGCCGCTTTCTTGAGCGCCGGCACGACCGCATCCGGATCGTTGGCGGAAATGGCGATGGCATCGACGCCTTGCGCGATCAGCGAGTTGATGACTTCGATCTGGCCTTCCGCCGTGGTCGAGGTCGGGCCGGTATAGATGATCTCGACACCGCCGAGCTCCTTGGCGGCTTCCTGCGCGCCCTTGTTGGCGGCTTCGAAGAAGCCGTTGCCGAGCGATTTCACCACAAGGGCGATCTTGATGTCGGCGGCGGAAGCCGCAGACGACATCATCACGACGGCCAATGCCGCACCCAATGCCAGTTTTTTAGAAAGTTTCATGTCAATTCTCCTCCCAAAGATTGATCTAAAGTCCGTCCCCCCGCCGGCGCGTCATGCAACCGACGTGGTATCCTCCTCATCTGCCTGAGCGGCATAACCCGCCCCCGCAATGATCAGTCGCACGCCGGCATCCTCCACCATGCGCATCGATTCCTCACTGATACCGTCATCTGTGATGATGGCGGTCACCCGCTCCAGCGGACACAGGATCATGCTCGATCGCCGCTGGAATTTCGACGAGTCGACCATGACGATCAGCTCTTCCGCCTGTTGCATCAGCTTCTGTTCGCTCTGGATCACCAGCGCATCCGGCTCCATGATACCGAGCGGACCAATGCCCTGCGCGCCAATAAAGATGCGACGGGCGTAAAAATTGCGGATCGCATCATTGTCGAACGGCGACAGTATCAGGCTCTGCTCGCGATAGATCGTGCCGCCCGGCACCGTCACATTGTTCTTGGAATGCTTGACCAGATGTTCGGCGATCGCAAACGAATTGGTCATCACCTGCATGCGGCGCAAGGCCATGTAATGCACCATCTGGAAGGTCGTCGTGCCTCCATTGATGATGATCGAGTCGCCTTCTTCACAAAGCTCGACAGCCTGGCGCGCAATTGAGCGCTTTTTATCGATATTGACCGATTCCGACACACGAAACGAGCGTGCAGCCAGCTGGCCGATCTGCGGTGGGTGCATCGCTTCCGCCCCGCCACGCACACGGCGCAACTTACCCTGCACATGCAGGGACGCGATATCGCGCCGGATCGTCGCCTCGGACGCATCCGTCAAATCGGCAATATCCTGCACCGTGATCACAGGCTTTTCCTGTATCGCGCTTAAGATGATGCGATGGCGTTCGCGTTCGTGCATGAGGTCCTCCTGATGCCAACTATTGTCAGTTTCTTAAACTTGTCAATCATCATCGATCATCAAAATTCCTATTGCGACGCAACATGATTGATTATGATCGTTTACGATTGACAAGCCCTGAGTGAGTGCGCGATACCCTCTCGCATGGCCGGCGCAGGAGGACCAGCGTCGGTGGAAGATATCAGGCAGATAACGTCAGGGAGGACGACTATGCCGGGCCAAACCCGCCTTCTCGATAACCGCTGGGATGATGCTTATGCCGCAAAGCTCGATGAGCCGGGCAAGCTGCTTTACCGTTCCAACCTTTTGGGCAGTGACAAGCGCATCACCAATTATGGCGGCGGCAATACCTCCGCAAAGGTTATGGAAACCGATCCGCTGACCGGTGAAAAGGTCAAGGTCATGTGGGTGAAGGGCTCCGGCGGCGATGTCGGCACCATCAAGCTCGACGGTTTTTCCACCCTCTACATGGACAAGCTGGAAGCGCTGAAAGGCATCTACAAGGGTGTCGAGGACGAAGACCGCATGGTCGGTTTCCTCCCGCATTGCACGTTCAACCTCAACCCGCGCGCCGCCTCCATCGACACGCCGCTACACGGTTTCGTGCCCTTCGCCCATGTCGATCACATGCATCCGGATGCGATCATCGCGATTGCCGCCTCGAAGAATTCGAAGGAACTGACCCAAAAGATTTTCGGCAGCGACATCGGCTGGCTGCCCTGGCGCCGCCCCGGTTTCCAACTCGGCCTCGATCTCGAATCCTTCGTGAAGGCCAACCCGACCGCCAAGGGCGTGGTGCTGGAAAGCCATGGCCTGTTCACCTGGGCCGATGACGCCAAGGATTGCTATCTGCTGACGCTCGAGATCATCAACAAAGCGATCGAGTGGTTTGCACAAGAGACCGAAGGCAAGACCATCTTTGGCGGCGCCGTCACCAAAAGCCTAGGGACAGAAGAGCGCCGCGCCATTGCAGCAAAACTGATGCCGGAAATCCGTGGCCGCATCGGCAAGGCGGAGCGCAAGCTTGGCCATTTCGATGATCAGGATGCGGTGCTGGAATTCGTCAACTCGAAGAACCTGGCGCCGCTGGGTAGCCTCGGCACCTCCTGCCCCGACCATTTTCTGCGCACCAAGATCCGCCCGCTGATCGTCGATTTCGATCCGGCCAATCCGGATGCCGATGCGGTGATCGCCGGCCTCGACAAGGCGCTGGAAGATTACCGCGCCGATTACACGCGCTATTACGAGACCTGCAAACACGACAATTCGCCAAAGATTCGCGATCCCAACCCGGTCATCTTCCTCGTACCCGGCGTCGGCATGCTGTCTTTCGCCAAGGACAAGGCAACCGCCCGCATTGCCGGTGAGTTCTACGTCAACGCCATCAACGTCATGCGCGGGGCTTCCACCGTTTCCGAATATCAGGGCCTGCCCGAGCAGGAAGCCTTCGATATCGAATACTGGCTGCTGGAAGAGGCAAAGCTGCAGCGCATGCCGAAGCCAAAAAGCCTTGCCGGACAGGTAGCCTTCGTCACCGGCGGTGCCGGCGGCATCGGCCGCGCCACTGCGGCGCGGCTTGTCGGTGAAGGCGCCTGCGTGGTGCTCGCCGATATCGACCAGACCGCGCTCAACGAAGCCCATGCCGATTTCGCCAAGCGTTTTGGCGCAGACGCCGTGCGCGGCGTGCAGCTGGATGTGACCGCCGAAGACGCCGTCGCCAAGGCCTTCACGGAAGCAACCGTCGAATTCGGCGGTATCGATATCCTCGTCTCCAATGCGGGCATCGCCTCTTCCGCTCCGGTGGAAGACACCACGCTCGCCATGTGGAACAAGAATATCGACATTCTGGCCACCGGTTATTTCCTCGTGTCGCGTGAAGCATTCCGGCTTTTCCGCCGCCAGAAGCTGGGTGGCAACGTCGTCTTCGTCGCCTCGAAGAACGGCCTTGCCTCATCTCCGAATGCTTCGGCCTATTGCACGGCCAAGGCCGCCGAAATCCACCTCGCCCGTTGCCTTGCGCTGGAAGGGGCCGACGCCGGCATCCGCGTCAACACGGTCAACCCGGATGCGGTCCTGCGCGGCTCCAAGATCTGGAGCGGCGAGTGGCGCGAACAGCGGGCCACCTCCTCCAAGATCGACGTGAACGAGCTTGAGGAACATTACCGCAAGCGTTCGATGCTGAAACTCAACGTCTTCCCCGAGGATATTGCCGAAGCGATCTATTTCCTCGCCTCGGACTTGTCCGCCAAATCGACTGGCAACATCATCAATGTCGATGCCGGCAACGCCCAGAGTTTTACACGCTGACATTGTCTTCTCCCCGCCGGGGAGAAGATGCCCGCCAGGGCAGATGAGGGGGAGGAGCGAAGCGACGCCTTGAGCCAAAGCGAAAAGGCAAACGCACCGCAAGCCCCCTCATCCGACCCTCTGGGCCACCTTCTCCCCGTTGGGGAGAAGATAGAAAAGAGCCAAGGGAGGATTTTTCAATGACAACACTCAAGATCGCCGCCGACACCGTCGACAAGGACAATGAAGCGCGCCTCGCAGCCCTGAAATTCGATTATGCGGCGCTCGGCGACAACCTGTCCCGCCGCAACATCGATATCGAAGCCATCACCCAAAAGGTTGCGGAATTTTTCGTGGCCGTCCCCTCCTGGGGGGTGGGCACCGGCGGCACGCGTTTTGCGCGCTTCCCCGGCAAGGGCGAACCGCGCGGCATTTTCGACAAGCTGGACGACTGCGCCGTCATCAACCAGCTGACCCGCGCCACGCCGACCGTCTCTCTGCACATCCCATGGGACAAGACGGACCCGAAGGATCTCAACGCCAAGGGCGAGGAACTCGGTCTCGGCTTCGACGCCATGAACTCCAACACCTTCTCCGACGCACCGGGCCAAAAACATTCCTACAAATACGGCTCGCTCAGCCACACCGATGCCGCCACCCGCGCGCAGGCTGTCGAACACAACATCGAATGTATCGAGATCGGCAATGCGATCGGCTCCAAGGCACTGACGGTCTGGATCGGCGACGGCTCCAACTTTCCCGGCCAGAGCAATTTCACCCGCCAGTTCGAGCGCTACCTCTCTTCGATGGCGGATATCTACAAGGCGCTGCCGGATGACTGGCGGCTGTTTTCCGAACACAAGATGTACGAGCCGGCCTTCTATTCGACCGTCGTGCAGGACTGGGGCAGCAACCTCCTGATCGCGCAGACGCTCGGCGAAAAGGCATTCTGCCTCGTCGACCTCGGCCACCATGCCCCCAACACCAATATCGAGATGATCGTCGCCCGCCTCATCCAGTTCAAGAAACTCGGCGGTTTCCACTTCAACGATTCGAAATACGGCGACGACGATCTCGATGCCGGTTCGATCGAACCCTATCGCCTGTTCCTCGTCTTCAACGAACTGGTGGATGCCGAAAACCGCGGCGTAAAGGGTTTTCATCCGGCCCACATGATCGACCAGTCGCACAATGTCACCGACCCGATCGAAAGCCTGATCTCCAGCGCCAACGAGATCCGCCGCGCCTATGCGCAGGCGCTGATCGTCGACCGCGCGGCACTCGACGGTTACCAGCAGGACAATGACGCATTGATGGCCACCGACACGCTGAAACGTGCCTACCGAACCGACGTGGAGCCGATCCTCGCCGAAGCCCGCCGTCGCACCGGCGGCGCGATCGACCCGATCGCCGCATACCGCGCAAGCGGCTATCGTGCAAAAGTGTCGAAAGAGCGCCCAGCCGTTGTTGGCGGCAGCGGCGGCATCATCTGACGGTTTCTGCCAGAACGAAACAGAAAAGCGGTGCGTGACCAACGCGCCGCTTTCCGCGTTTATCAATGCCCGATCACAGATCAATACAAGCCATTGACTTCCCTTCCAGACAATGAGAACATAATGGCAACAAAAAGGAAAATGAAGTCATGGCGAACGCGGAAAAATACATCATCCTGCCCTACAGGAAAAATCGCGGGAACCTGGTTGTCGGCGAAATGCGGCAGGCTTCCAATCCGGTATCGGCAGAAAAAATCGCGGGCGCGATGGCCGATCGTTTTATCGGCGTTGCAGCCTATGCCGTGATGGTCGATGACGAAACCGGTGACATGACCGCACCTCGACTGCTCGCACAATTCGGCGAGATCGGCGACCTTGCCGCCTGATAGTGGCTGCTTGCATCGTCGGCCTGAAAACTGAGAAGCTGCTAAAAAATTATCGTTGAGCAGCAACGGCACGCGATTGCACGCTCCCTGACGGGTTCAATCGGCCATATCTCAAGGATGTTGTGGTGCCCCGTGCCGGCGTCAGAGCACCAGTCTATAGGCAATGATTTCAATGGGTTATAATGCCATCCACGCCGAGCGGTGTAGCAGCTCGCTGTAGCAGTTTCAAGATGGCCAAATCGTCAATCTAATGATCATGCATAGGGCGTGTCATCTGGTGGGTGGCGCGATTGCAATCCGCAGGCCCGACTCTCTATAATTGTGTGTGCTGCGAGTCGCGGTTTCCCAGCGGGATAGAGCAATGGCTGACGAATTATGGAATCTCAGAGCGGTAGTTACGCAGCCTGAAGAAGATTTCGGCAAGGCCCTAGCCCATGTGCTTTCTCCTTCGCGCCCTCTTCAATCGGAAGAGTTTCTCAGAGGCCGTGAAGAGCAGTTGGATGGCATCAGAAAGGCGCTCTATGCCCCGGGTCGTCACGTCTTTATCCATGGCTTCAGAGGAGTTGGAAAGTCTTCTTTGGCTCAGACAGCCGCTTACTCTCTCTCGTCAGCCAGTTGCGATCCGGTCATTTTGGGATGCGACAACAGCAACAGCTTTAGCAGCATTATCAAGGACCTCTTTGAGGAAGTCATAAGCCGAAGCCCGTTGATCGAAAAGACAATCAGGGAGGGAGGCGGTGGCATAAATCTGGGCTGGCTCACTGGTGCTGCAAAGGTCTCTACCCAAGAGGGAAGGGCACCTGAGCCGAGTACAATCAACGAGGCTGTCCGTCTCGTTGCCTTCTTATGCGAGCGATATAGTGACAAGCTAGTCGTTGTGATCGATGAGTTCGATCAAATCAAAGACAAGGTTGAGCAAGAACACTTCGCCAACTTCATCAAGCAACTTTCAGACAAACGAGTGCCTGCCCGTTTCATTTTCTGTGGGATTGGAGAGACGGTCGAAGCGATCATGTCCGCTCATGCCAGCGCCGACCGCTATTTCCACACTGTGAGCCTTGAAAGGCTGGGCTGGGATGGTCGTATAGAGATCGTGGTCGCGGCTGCATCGAGTCTGGGAATTGAGATCGACGACACCACCGCTTATCGCATAGCCAAAATATCTGACGGCTTCCCGCACTATGTTCACCTGATTTCCGAAAAGCTATTCTGGCAAGTCTTTGAGGCTCAGAATGGGGGTATGGTTACGGGCGAGCTTTTTGAAGCGGCAATGGCGAAGGCAAGTGACGCAATGGAGATGAAGCTCAAAGCGCCATTCGATTTGGCGACGCGGAAATACAGCAACGACAATCAGTATATCTTGTATGCCGTTGCGGACGGCCACGAGCTTCAGCGACGCAGTACGGACATCTTCGCCTCATACATTCGCATCACGGCAGCTCTTAATTTAGAGGCGCTCGACCGCAGTAAGTTCAATACCCGAATGAACAGCCTCAAGAAAACTGGAGCCGGGGAAATCCTCTCAGCCAATCGAACGGGTTGGTATGAGTTCACGGAGAAGGTCATTCGAGGGTACGTACGCCTTAGAGCTGAACAGGCCAGTGTCCAGCTAGAAGTCGATCATCCCATGGCGCGACGGAGATTGGGATGGCAGGGTAGCAAAGGTTGAAAACACATAATCACCCCGTGCCAAACGGACGCGTGATTATTCCGCCCGAAGCGCCCTAAAGACGCTCGAACGGCTGATGCCCAGTTCCACAACTATTTGCTCGGCGGTCTTCCCCTCGGCCTTCAGCCGCTTCACGTCGTCGGCTTTTCGCTGAGCTGTTGGGGCACGGCCTTTGTACTTGCCGTCAGCTTTTGCCCTCGCAATGCCCTCCCGCTGCCGTTCTAGCATGATGTCGCGCTCGAACTCTGCGATGGAACCGAGCAGGCTGAGCATGAGCTTGCCGGTAGGTGTCGAGGTGTCGATATTGAGGTTGAGGATTTTGAGCGTGACGCCTTTAGTCTCCAGCGTGTCCTTGATCCTCACTAGGTCGGTCATGGAGCGCGCCAATCGGTCCAGCTTGGTGACGATGAATACATCACCTTCACGGGCATAGTCCAAAGCGCGGGTCAGCTCTGGGCGCTCTGTATCGACCGAGGAGAGCTGCTCTTTGAACACCTTCTCACAGCCTGCTGCCGCTAGATCGCGAAGCTGAGCATCGAGACCATAGGTCTGGTCGAGGGTCGAGGTGCGGGCATAACCAATGATGGTGGTAGGCATTTGAAACGGCTCCGATAGTGTCACAGAAGTTTAAGGGCTTCTGACACTTACGGTTCCAAAAGTCAAATACCACTTGTATGGGACTCTTTTAGGCTCTTTTCGGAGAAGCCACATCGGCGTGGTCTATTGATACTCTTATGCTTTTCGATCTGGGGATAAGCGGCGACCCATCTGGTGGACGTCGGCTTGATCAGACTAAGGTCCAGGCGCAAATCATTTGGGGGTATCAATGAAACGCACAATTACTTTTGTAGCCGTCGCTCTTCTTGTATCGAGCTGCGGCATGACATTGCCACTGAAAGGGCAGACCGAGAGCGGTGACGAGACGTTTTCTGGCAAGGCGACCGGTTACATGGATGGTGGCGGCACGCTGGAGTTGACCAGCAGCAAGGGTAGGAAGTGCAGCGGTAACTTCGTCTATGTGACGCAGCGTCGTGGCGAAGGCACGTTTACCTGCACGAACGGGCAAAGCGGTTCCTTCTCGTTTGTCTCGACAGGAACGCGAGGCACCGGCACCGGCTCCGTAGGCAGCCAACGCTTCACTTTCACGTTCGGCTAACGTGCAGTCGGGTGTTGCATGTCCATGAGAGCTATCATCGCATTTATCATCGCGTTGGGGCTGGTGATGCCGGCTGTTTCGTACGCGGAAGAGATGACCCTTGGCAGGGTGAACACGCAGCGGCTGAATATGCGTGCTGTGCCGACTACGAGCGGCGCGGTTCTAGCCGAACTGCCTATGGGCATGAAGGTCGTGCTTTTCAGTAAGCGAGTGGGCGATTGGCGAGAGATCGGGGTGCTGATCGATAACCAGACGAAGACTGGATGGGTGAGAGAGAAGTTTGTAGAGCAGCTATCCAGCAGCCCATTAAAACTGCCGTCTACATCGCCACCTCCCTCCACAACTCCGCGCTCGACGTATCGCTCTCCGCTTACCATAAGCGACACAGACCTTAACTGCCGAGAGAATATGATCGGGGGCGGGCTTAGTAGATGCGACTATACCATAACGGTGGAGTACAATGGTGATGCCGATGTAGAGGGATCGTTCTCTGTAGACTGCGATGTCGAAGCGAAGATGGAGCAGAGAGATGATCTCTTCCCCAACCGTAAGACTTTTGACGGCTACGCCACCCTGTACGTAAATTCCGGTTACGGCAGTACTACCGTGGATGTCACCTTGACGCCGGGCATATCGATCGAGCCGATAGTAAGGGTGACTGTTGTGGATACGAGTTGCAGATACAACCGGTGACAGGGAAGTTGCTTCGAGGGGCCGTAGGGGGGGAAGCCAACACGGCCTTCTATCTGATTGGCCTCTCGAATTTTTCGGGTAAAAAGCCGCCTCTATCCTAAAGGGTGTGGTAATTTATCTATATCTAAAATAGCAGGAATTAAGCCTGCATACGTCTGTTCTCCGACTAAAACGGGGTGGTGTCATAGCCTTCTTCGTCCATCTCTTCCTGTTCAGGATGGGCAACTTCCATGCCGAGTTCATCTGCCAAATCCATCGCGAGCTTGGATGCATTCCTACCAAAGTAACGGGCCATGACCATGGCCGCTAGTTCGGTGTTTTGGCTAAGCTTCGTGCCGAAGGTTTTTCGCATCCTCGCTGCCCATTCGTCAGCCTGCTGCTCAAGCCACGCTTGCCGATCGTCCTCATTGAACTCACCAGCCGTGCGCCCTTGGTAGGCGCGCAGCGCATCCTTCCAGCCTCTGTAGTCTTCTACGCTCTCACCGAGTGTCAGCTTCACCTTCCGCATGGTTGCGATCTGGCTAGTTGATACCCCCGCCATGCTGGCTTCCGTTGCCTTGGGAAACCGACCTAACGTGACAAGTACCCACGCCCGATTGAGGCGTTGTCCAGGGGTCATGGCAAGCTTCGCCTTGGTGCTATCAGCGGCGGCCCATAGAGCCTTGTCTAGCGGACCCTGAACCCATTTGACGGGAACCTCCAATTCTTTCCCTGTTGCTGCCCCAAGGGCCGTGTAGGCAGTATGACGGTGATGACCATCGACCAACAGCGTATGTCCACCGCACCTCCAAACCGAGACTGGATCGAGTGCGCTTTCTCGCTTCAAAGCAGAGATTAACTCATTGACATGGTATTCGTCAGGCTTGTCACCTCTGGACTGGAAGACGGTGGGCAGCACTTCGATTTCTGACGCAGGTAAACTGTCAGGTTCAGAGGGATTGTCCTTCTGACGCCCACGCGTCTCTTCAAGCATCTCGATGGCCTCGGAAAGAGAGGCGTTCCAAATCTCGGGGTTAAGTCGTGCGTATTCGTTCATTCTCGTCATATCTGGTTGGCTGAAGACCGATGCCATCGCCGTTCTATTCTATAAGTGAGTGGTAATTTAGGGCTTTAGGCGGTTCGCGCAGTTGCCACCGCAGGTGTACAATTTGTACAGCCTAAGGGCTGTATAGGGTTGGCGGTTTAGGAGGATGTAGTTAGCTGTGCTGGATTGACGGGTAGTTGTTGGACTGTCGATCGGATGGATCAACCACACCGAAAGCCAGCCGTATCGCTCTCGCAAGCCCCACCAGCTTCACCGCAGCGGAACCGTAATGCTTCTCGCTGGCAACCTCGGGCTTCGGGGTCTCGATCACATCGCCCATGTTGCGCTGTCGCTTCGCCTGATCGGCTTTGATCCTTGCCTGATAGATTGCCCTGACCAGCTTCGGCCAGCTTGGCGAGTTATCAGCCAGGCGAAGTTCAATGCCGTCCCATGACAGAACCTCGGCTGCCTCGTCCAGCATGAAGGGGGAGATTTGACCGCGAGCGAACTCTCTGCGGTTCTCTTGGTCAAGTGTGTCCAGCCATTCGGCTGCAATGTCGAAATCATCTCCTTCGAAGCCGCCAAGTCGCCGTTCCTCGTCTTCGTCCAGAAGGTGGGCGAAGTAGACATCCCCGATGATCTTGAGCTGGGCTTCCGTCAGTTCCTCCAGCGAAGGCTCGTTAAGACGTGCCTGTCTCCTACGCTCCTGTTCGAACATCTCCGAGACCACACCGCTCTCAATCCGCAGCTTCTCAACCGCCTTGCGACGGTCCTGCGTGCCGAGAGATTTCCAGATTTGGGTCTTTTTCAGCACCTCATGGAGGTCTGCTGGCACCGGAGCGCGGAGATAATAGGTGCGATTTCTGAGGGTCAACCAAGGGTAAACGGTCACGTCTTCCATGCCTCGCTGTAGCAGTTCGCTGTAGCAGATGGAAGTTTAACCTATTGAAAAACCAGTAGGTATTTGAATTACCTATAGGTTTTTGGTGCCCCGTGCCGACGTAGCATGTTCGGCCAATTTCATAGAGATATCTTCCCCGCACCTACATTGTGAGCCCCACTGAAAACGTTCGCGTTTTCGCACAACCGACCGCACCTTTGCATCGGCAAGATCGAACAGGATCACCGATGAACATGACGTTCCGAACGACACCTCCGGCCACTGAAAATCGCATAGCTCGGAGCTTTGCGGAGACCGCAAAGAGCTACATGGAGCACGGCGGCGAGAGGAAATATCTCCAAAACATCCTGCCTCACCTAGGCGACCGTCTGCTTACAGAGATATTCCCGTTCGATGTTCGCCAGCTTGCCGACGAACTCTACCCGACGCAGACCAATGCAACAAAAAACCGGTGCGTTGTGACACCGGTACGCGCAGTCGTCTATCACGGCTATGACCGGGGCTGGGGGCCATCGACCCGCATCAAAAACTTCAAGCAAGAGAGACCGCGCCGGAAGAAAGCCGCATCACAGGCATGGCTCGATGCGTTCGCGCGGCAGTGCGGCAAGGACAGACTGCCGCACCTGGCGGCGCTAATCCTCTTCATGAGCCAGACCGGCGCAAGAGTGTCAGAAGCTGTGGCGCTGAAATGGCGAGAGGTCGATCTTGCAGGCCGTACAGTGCTTTTGGTCAAAACGAAAACAGACCAGAATTCAATACGGTTTCTGACTGACCAGCTGATCTCTCGTCTCTATGAGCTAAGCCGCGACGCCGATCCTGACGAACTCGTTTTCAGATACAAAAATCGTCATTCGGTCAATGAGCGAATATCCGCCGTCTGCAAACGTTCCGGCATATCGTACAAGCCGTCACACACCTGCGGCAGGCATGCGTTCGCGAACAACACTCTCGCCATGGGCGTGGACGTGAAGTCAGTCATGGACGCCGGCGGTTGGCGTAGCGCCGCTGTATTTCTGGGGACGTACGCCAACCCACGGAATGCGGGTAGGATCGTTGCGGATAAGCATAATCTCTATCAGTATGACAACGAACTCTAAGAAAGAAGCATAACCCGCCTTCACCGCTCATGACAATAATTTGGCCGTAAATCGCGTTTACCACAAGCTTCTGTTAAGGTTGGTATTGCAAACTTAACGTTGAAATGAATGTATGCCGCAAATCACGCGATTCTGAGTTGCAACTTGCGCTTCTTTCATTATTTATGGATCATAGTTAAGTCGATCGTCTCGCTTATGACGCTCACCGGCCTGATCGGTGGGCTGAACGCCGATATCCCAGGCGTCAGCGACGACGAGTCAATGCAGGGGCTAATTGGTGCATGCAGTCGCGCATTGTTGTTTTCCATATGGCTTGCAACACACTACCCGGACGGCGTGATCATAGGTGTGGTCGCAGTTGCAGTGTGCATCACGCTCTATGAGCACATAAAAAACAGTCGTAGGGCAGCGTTCTTGGAACGCAAATCGCGCATCAAAGGTTTAACTGCTGTGAAGCGCAAACCTAGTACGAAGAAACGGAACAAAAGATGATGATGTCTTACGGACCAATCATAATCGCGGTCAGCGTCATCGTGTTCTATCTCTACCTCAAGGCCCGAGTATCGGCCTTCGTAGAGCCTGCACGCTTGGCACTTTTGGAGCGGGCCGACGAATTGTTGTCTCGCCACGACCTAACTACCGAACACCGGAGGGTTGTCTGCTTCGGGGTAGAGAATGCTTACAGCACTAGCTTCGCTTGGATGATGGCCATCGGCTTTCTGCCGTCATGGATCTACCACAGGTTGATCGGCGGTAAAGCGAAGGTGGTTCCGGTGAAGCGCGCGTACGACAATAAGATCACAGCGTTTCATCGCTTGGTAATCATATCAGCAATGGGCAGCAGCCCAGCCGCAATGCTCGTTTTCATGCTTTCTTTGCTGATCGCCGTACTCACCTACGTGCCATATAAGCGAGCTCTGGAACTGTTCCTAATCGATAAAGCCGCACACGCGGCAGAGCGACCTAGACATGCCGCCTCCGCTCTCTGAACAGATAACTGACCCCGCTTAAACGGGGTTTTTTATTGTCCGCCTGAGTTCGGCTACATACCCGGGCACCAGCTTGGGAAGCTCGTTCCCTTCCCGCAGCACCAACAGGATAGCTGTAAAACCGCACTCGACCAGCAGGAGAAACGCGTTGCCGTCGGTAGCGCCTGTAAAACGCTCCCTTAGACTTATTCCCCTCATGGAACTTAAGCCCGCCACCACTGTTCAGGGTGATGAAAAAAATAGCCTCACCCCGCGCTTCCTCGTCCGACAACTTCATCGAATGCCAAGAGGCTATCGAAGGGCAGCTTCAAGAGCTGATCGAAGAAGCGATTCGAGCGGGGTGGGGAAAAGCTGAGACGCTTGCCGCCGTCATCGAAGTTGCGGAAAATCTCGCTCTAGGCATGGGCGAGGACCAAGAGCTTGCCGACCTGTTGGCGACAGTTAAGCGGATGACGGATTGACTCGGCCAAGCATGAGAACATAATGAGAACGAAATCTAGCGATCGAGTTCTCCATGACGAAAAGAAATGAAGCAGCATTTGACGATTGGTGGGCTTCGTTGCTCGCTGAAGACCGTCAGGCACTGGACAAAGTAGCGTGCCGCCGAGCGTTTATCGGCGGCTTCTGCGCAGGGGGAAAGCCCGAATACAAGCGCTTCGCTTTCACGGCAGGCAAGCGCCGCGTTACCGTTCTCGCACCTACGTATGGGGCAGCAAAGCGAAAAGCAGATGTTGCGCTTACGAAACGAGCGGAAGCCGCAGGGCTTTCGCCACCGAAATCTGGCTGGCGCCTTCAACCCGCAGCCGGGCGGGACGCCAGCCAATGAGCTTGCCGACGCTCCAGGATTTTCGAGGCGAAAAGATCGACATGGTCTGCGACCGGTGCGACCGATATGGCGAATACGATCGCAAGGCCTTGGTTAAAAAGCTGGGAGCAAAAACACAGTTTGTCGAGCTGCGCCGGATCATGGCCATCGGCTGCGATCGTCGCGGGACCGACAAATGCGAGGCTCGCTTTCCTTGCCTTTTGCAAGCAAACATCCTGATTGAGAGGCGGAAATGAGCGACGAAGGCCGCACAACCGAGCTTGCTGGCTCAGGTCCATACATCCACTTTTGCAGCGTCGAAGGCTGCGGGAAGTGGGGCGGTTGGGGATTTCGCCGTGGGAACGCCGAACCCATCTGGTGGTGTCATGAGCACTATCCATACAAGCGCGGCACAGTTCGAAGCGAGGCGGCAGAGCTTGCAGACGGCCTATTGAAATAGATTTTCGTCATGGCCTGGCAGAAGAAATACCGGTGGGCCCAGACGTGGCCCGGTGAAGGCCTTGAAGACTGGATCGGTTACGACGGCGATATATGCATCGGCCGCATCATGAGAGACAAGACCACGCACAGTAAGAAGAACCACTTCATGTGGAGCGGCGGCGCTGGTGGGCCTACTTTCAACAACCGTCTCCTACCGCACCAAGGCTGGGAGCCGGAACACTGGCAGGCCGCCAAGGCGGTCGAGGACTGGTACGACAAAATGCGCGAGCGGAACGGATTGCCTGAACGCAAAAAGACCCGCCGCCTGGTCAGGGCAGCGGGCACAGACTGGATATGCGTGAAGGCTAAAGTATAGCGTGAAAATCAACCTGTGGGAATAGCCGCACCGATCAGGATGCCCGCCACGAGTGCGCCGATGCCTACGGCAGCGACCATCGCCCATACCGCATTGCTTTTGAACCTATCCCCATCGACGCCGGGGGCGCTGAGGAACAGCAAGCCGGCGATCAGAAAGGAATATGGCCAGAAGCCAGAGACTGCCGAGTCTGACCACGATTCCGGCCGACCATAGGCATTGAAGGCGATGACATAGACCCTCTGGCAGGCGACTACGAACCAGACTAGAAAGATGGCGAGGACAAGCTGCCATTCGCCTGTGTCGGCACTTTCTCGGAGCGCCCTGAATGCAGCCGGCCCCCATGTCACGGTGATGATGATGGCAGTTCCGAATGCCAGCGAGTTGAATACGTCTCGCAAAATGAGGGCTGGGACAAACATGGACGCAATCCAGTAGGCCAGAAAGGCAAGGACAGCGAACACAACGGCGCGGTTCGGGCTAAGGCGTCGGATCATGTCTCAGTCTCCTGCTACGAGCCGGAGCACATTTCCTGTAAGCTCCTGGCGAATTTCCCATGACCGCCGCTCCGCTCGCTTGATGGCGAGATAGGTGCTTGTCTGCGCGGCGTCGATTTCTGCTTCCATGTCTTTGTCTCGATCGGCAGGTCGCACATTCTCGTGCGTGATCGGCTCTACGTGGGCGCGCAAAACGCTCCTGAGAAACCCCATCATATCCGCCCCTTTCCGCTTACAGCTGCAAGGAAGGCATCCAGTGAGCTTTGGGTTGTTCGGGCTATATCGAAGCCAGCTTTCGCTTCCTGCAAGCGGGCCTCGTACAGGTCTTTGATGAGAGCGTCCTTGGACGCCAACTCGATCTTGTGAGCCGCCCTCTCTCCCTTGATCTCGGTCCAGAGCTTCAGGACAACGAGGGCAAGAACGACGCATGTGGTGCCGATGACACCTTGCGAAATGTAAGAGGCGGTGATGTCGCCGGCTATATCAGGTGGCATCCGTCTCCGCGCCTTTCATTTCAAGAACCATCGCCAGCACCGTGCCTTCCGCATTCGTCGCGGTTCCAGACCTTGCCGGCGCAGAGGCGCACGACGGTGCGATCGATCTTCCGCTGATCCGCGTCTGTCGCGCCGCGGGCGCCGATAAGATCAATCCCGACTGTCCGTCGAAGTCCGTCCACATCTGCCGGCCCGGAAGTCCCACAGCCTGCCAGCATCACGGCAGGCATCATAATCAAGAGCGCCTTGGTCAGCGCGTGAAGCTGCAGCATTGTTCTGCCTTTCAGTTGACGTTCTGACGCTGTCGCCGCCGGCCCGGTAAATGGCGAACACGATGACAGAGATGATGACGATGATGGCCACGAGGACGAGAGCGCGCGGGGTGGAGAACATTCAGCCCTCCACGACTGCCGGAGCCGTCTCGATGTCCAGCGCTTCGGCACGCTCTGCCTTGCGGCGCTGCGCATACCAGCGATAGCCGAGGCCACCGACCGTGATGACGACACCACCGACCACGAGGACAGCAACTGCCTGGTTGATGAACTGGCTTGTGCCGGCGAAAGGCATAAGCTGCTCTTGTGCCGTCTTGAGCACGCCAGCGATGCCGAACGATCCGCCGCCGGCACCAGTGGCGGCGTCAGCCACAGCAAGCTTAGGTGCTGGCTTGGCGTCAGAGAGCATTGCCCTCGCCTCACCGCCGGCCACATAGGTGACCTCAGGACCGATCGAGCCGCTTGCCCATGCCTGCCCGACCTTACGGACACCGGCCACGCGCGCAGACCAGCCCTTGCCGAACGTCTTCCACGTCTTGAGCTGTTTCAGGAAGGCTAGGCGAAGCTCGCAAATTTTGCCGACCAACGCATCGTTGTCGTTGACCTGCGATGCGGCAAGGATGGTGCCGTCGCCGACCACACCGTCGATCGTGCCTTTATAAAGACCCATGCCAGCAAGGGCGCGCTGGAGCCACTTGGCCGACTGAGCCACGCCGGAGTTCACCGCGCCGTCGAAGACGACATACGAGACACCCGGCGCAAGCCGATCGCATTTCGCCAGATCCCAATACCGGCGCCGATAGATCGCCTGCAGCTCAGTTTCCGAGATGTTGCGGACGGCGGACGGCTTGAGGTTCAACGCCTCGCGATAGTCGTCATAGACTCGCTGGGTGACGCCTTTCATCGTGGCACCGCCCGGATCGGCCGGATGGTTTGAATAGCCGCCTTCGTGCACAAGCACCTTGGCGAGAGAGCGCACGAATTCGCTTTGCGCAGGCTGCACAGTCATTATCGTTCTCCGATGTTTTGGTGTCTTGTCGAATTAACCAACGGCGCTATCTTGGCGGTCGGCAGATTGTTTTGCGTCCGGCCTCAGTTTCAGGAGGACGCAATGAACGAAGATCTCGCCGCGCTGTCGATTAGCGAAATAGCTCAGCAGTTGGCCGCACTGGCCGCCACGCTACGCGAACTGGCTGAAACGCCAGTGTTCGACGAGCCTGCGAACGATGATGACGCTGAGCTGGTGAGCTAGCACACGGCGCTGCGCTGCGCTGGCTGCACAGTCATGGTGTTGATCCGGGTTTCGGTGCCTTACGGGCTTGGCTACGTGAGCCACTACATTTATTTATCCAGTAGATCGCCAAAAAGTTTCTCGGCGTAAATTTTTGACCCGAGAGGCGTCAAATGGAGGGCGTCGAACTGCATTGGCATATCCCCCACTTTCATAGTGCATTGCCGCTCAGGACACATCGTTTGTAGGATTGATATGAAAAGTACGTCAGGGTGCTGCTGAGCCACCCAACTAACCCATTTCTCGGTAACCATCAGGCCGTCGAAATCTAAGTCTCGACCAGACAAGGCGCTGGGGTCGCTGTTGGCCATTCGGTTAGCCAGAATTGTAGGTACAACCACTCTGTAGATCGGTGGCTCCCCAAGTATGATAACTTTCGCGCCAGTTTTCTCTACAAGCTTGATTGTCTTGGACAGGTTTTCAGTCGCTTCGGAACCGGGCATCCACATAGCGCCCATGACTACGACGCTCGGTTTTATCTTGGCAATCTGAGCTAGGGCCATATCGTTGAATGCTTTGCAAAGCGGCCGAGCAACAACATTTTGGCCAACGATGGGAGCGCACTGAGATGAAGTGATCTGCCCTACCGATCGTTTTTTCTCCCCCGACAATTCCAGTACGGCCGGGAAATAGTGAGCAATAGAACTGTCTCCCCAGAAAATTACCGAACCGTCTCCATCAGAAGGAAGGCACAGCGAAGAATCAAAAGATTGCAGAGAATCACCAATATCCAGAAAGCATCGACCTGATCGAAAATTCTCAGACGGGTCAAAATACTGCCAATTAAACACTTCTGAAGTACGCCGGTCGAGCCTTCCGGGGAAGCCAGAACCAAGAATTGCTATCAACGATATAGACGCGAGAGCGCCCCCTAGAACGGCGCCAGTTCGGAAGATGCTAGTTCTGTTCCAAAATACTTTGTTGGTGCGGACAGGCTGTTCTATCAAACAAAAAGACATCCAAGCCAAGGCAGTGGAGATGAGCGTTGCGGTTATTGTAGCCCACCACACGCCGAGAATTACTTGCAAGTACGGCAATGAAAATACCGCGATTGGCCAATGGACTAGGTAAAGCGAGTAAGAAATCTTCCCTATAAACGAGAAGATGCCTCTCCCTAATAAATCCGATATCCACGTTGACCGTGCGTCAGCACCCCAAATGACCAAGCACGCACCTATACATGGCGCAAGCGCACTAATCCCTGGGAAAGCGGTGTCTTCACTCACGATTATCATGCTGGCTATTATTGTCAGAAGGCCTAGCGACACAGACACCACAGAGAGCACGACACTTTTAGGGAATGAAATTTCCCCCTTTGCCAATATAGACCCCACCAGCAACTCGAACGCCCTGAACGGAAGTAGATAGAAGCTAGCTTGCGGAGAGATCGCAAGCATTGCTTGACTGAATATCAAAGAAATTAATGTGATGGAAATCAGAATAGCAAAGGCCACACCTGCCTTAACTCTTGTAAGTGAAAGTGCAAGAAAAGGAAAAAATATATAGAATTGCTCTTCAACACCCAGCGACCAATAATGGAGCAAAGGAAGTTTATTTGCTGACGGACCAAAATAGTCTGCCGTCCACCAAAAGAAAATGTTACCCGAAAACAACAAAGAAGCGATTACAGACTTCGAGTAATCGACCAATTCGCTTGGGTATAGAACAATGTACGCCGTAGCACTGGTTAAGGCCGTCACGACAAAAAGTGCTGGCAATATCCTACGAGCTCTCCGCTCGTAGAAATCCATGTATGAGAATGTGCCTGCTTCAGCATCTTTGAAAATCGACCTCGAAATAAGAAATCCCGAGATCACGAAAAACACGTCTACTCCGACAAACCCCCCAGGTAGCCAGTTGGCGCCGAAGTGGAAAAGCACCACCCCCATGACAGCGATTGCACGCAAGCCATCAATGTGGCCCCTATATCGTATATTTCCCTGCGCCATGAGAAATGGCATTGCACCCGCAACGGGTATTTGCAAACCAAAATTCTCCCCTTCAGGTCTTTTCTCAACACGTTTATCGACCTACCGCTTCCCAGTAAATTTTCGCTACTCCAGTGAAAGTAGCGCTGCAACTTAGGACAGCCTGCATCCCTGTCAGCGTTGGAGATCCTGCTCCCGCAGACCAACTGCCAGGATTCGGAAGGCCAGACATACTAGCTGAAACTTTTTCCACAGAGGTTCTAAAACTGATCGGGAAGTTAACGGCGGCTGTATTATAGGTGCCAGCCGTGGGGTTGCTGATATCAACAGATCCCCATTGGCGTATCACCCCTTTCGAATCAACATCGAATCCGGGGCCGGAGTACCCCCATACTCTGCCCCCATTCGATGACACGACCTTTTCACCAGACAAGGATATCGCATATTGGTTGGTCACCTGGATTAGGTTCGAAGAGCCGTCACATACGAGCACGCTCCCGGTAGCGGCCGAATTCAAATTGTTAATTTGAACGACGTTGTTGGTTCCGGTCAAAAAAATGCCGCCGGAACCAAGATAGTCGAAAATGCAGAGGTTGTTGAATACCAGATAGGCACTATTGCCATTGATGTTCATTGCATACCCCCCGAAACCGGGAAGGCCACCGCAGTTTATGTTGGAAAACTGGGCATTTGGCCCGACTCCGGGCTCGACAAAGATGCAATATCCAACTCCGTTGAAATCAACATTTGAGGCAATCATGCGCCCGGTTGGGTGCCTGTCGGCGCCCGCGTTACCCTGGAAAAAATCAAACCCGATATAGTAGCCGAATACCATTATATTCGAAAAAATAGGATCTACAGCATATCCCATAGAGATCGCTCTTGCATTATGCTTAGTATAGTTCAGTACAGCATCCGCTGACGACCAATAGGCCCACCAGTGCAGCTTATCTACGACAATGTCATCAAATGCGTTGTCTACGATAAGACCGTTTTGAAGCGGCTGACCGAAGAGGTGTTTCACTACGAGTCGCCCACCGCCGCCATTGAAATTCACGGCCGTGTAAGGATTCAGAAGGCAGACATTGTCGATAATCAGCTCGACGTTTTCGGCGTGGATCTCCTCTCCTGTGTCCACAGGCGTAAAATCGCCAGACGGCGGTATTGTTCTGTCGCGGTAAACTCCAAAATCCTTGAAATGAACTCCCGATCCGTTAGCTGTTGTCGGAATGATGTCGAAACAGTTTTGCGTATGATCAGCGAAGATCCAAGACCCTAGTCCTCGAGGGTTTTCAGACGCCCCCCCCGGCACGCCGTTATACGGCACAATGCCGTCGCCTTTGATCGCTACGCCCTTCCCAATTGCGAGGGTATCGGTTGTTCTATAACTTTGAGAAGGCGCTGGTAAGTACAGAGATCGCCCAGTCAATTCACACCAAGCGATAGCAGCTTGAATGGAATCGGTGTCGTCAGACAAGCCGTCCCCCACGGCCCCCCAGAAAGCAACTGAAGCGACGGAAAAGACGCGGACCCAAGCGCCAGCCGATGCTGATACCGTGTCGGACTTCACATACACGCCTTCTAAAGGATCTTCTGAAATCGCTTCGGAATAGTCGCCTGAATTCCATATGAATTGGCCCGAGCGGTGGCCTTCAGTGAGATATGCGAACGCTGTATGCGCTGGCTGCAGCGCTTTCAGCGCCGCTCTGTTAGGAGAGAAAACACTCGGGACACTTCCTATTACTTCATCTCTGATTTCTTTCACCAGCTCCAATGCAGCTTCCGCTTCGGCGAGAACCGCAACGCTGGCCTGGTCACTCAGCAGCCGGAATGTGTTACCATAGACCTTACCGATAACGATCGTGCCGGCAGACACCCCCCCGACCGCAGGATCATTTCCAGAATTCGTCTTTATAATGTAATCTGGAGCCGCTCCATTGAAGCGTACAGTAACCGATCCCGGCCCGTTTGTTTTCGCGATGTTCATCACAACCAAGACCGCTTCGGTCACTGGAATGACCGTTGTGGCCTGAATGGCGTTCGGTGTGCCTGCACCCGCATCTGAAGCAAACGCCCAGGTTGGAGGGAGGTCCGCAGGATCGACTTCGCCCGCACCGATCGCCGCCAGAAGCCGCTCAACCTCAGTACCCCAGACACCGAGTTCCTGTTCCGAAATCGCGCGCGGTATGCCGTTCTCATCCACGGGGGCAAGAATCTGTTGAGCCAGCTTGCTCAGTACAGCCATGATTAAATCTCACTGTTTGGGGTTAGTTTCCGCCGCCGCTCGACGGTTCAATGACAAAGGCGGAAAACGCGCTCGTTGTGCCGCCGCTGGTTTCACAGAAAACCCGGTAGCTACCCTCGCCCGTCGGTGTAATCGGAACGATCTGGTAGGGCCGAACGGATTGACGACTCAAGGTGACCCATACAGGGTTCACGAGCCCACCGTATTTTTGAAGCGTGATTGCCGACACCTGAACGTCATGAGTGGTTGCCGTGCGCGACTGCCCCTCAGCGCCAGATGAAGTCGTGATGATCGGCGAAGCCGGTACAGTGTTGTCGACAGTGACCACCGCCTGAAGGCTTGGCGAGAAATATGTCCCGTCATCACCAGAAAAAACACGAACACGGGCATCGATCGTTTGCGCCGTAAAATCGCCGAGCACATAGGCGCCGTTGACGGAATATCCGTTATTCCCGCCGATTCCGCCGAGCCCACCATCTCCCTTGCCTGGATACTCTTCCATGCTTCGCCACGCGCTCGGCTGATCACCCGTATAGACTCGGTAACTCGCCTCTGCCACGTCATATGACTGGTTTGGCAAAGCAAAGGCGATCCGCATTTCTCGCGAACCGCTCGGGTAGATAATCTGAACGGCTTTTGTCGGCGCCGCCGGCGTGATCATGTCGGTCTCATAGCCCAGTTCAGGCACGACGTCCGGCGGCAAGGCCTCATCCGTCGCCGGGTTCCATGCGGTCATCGACGGCCAGATCTGGAACGGTATTTCTACCGACCCGCCGCTGTCGTCAATGCGCGGTGGCGACAGGCGCACAACCTCGATATCGCCGAGATCCGGTTCAGTCACCTGTGCATAAAGCCTGCCCCACGCCGCGAGACCGACCATGTTGGTGATCATCACCCCGCCATCGGCGCGAGCCAGGGCGAACTTGCGCCGTGCGATCCGCTGCGCCTGCGCAACGGATGGGCAAAATGGTAATTCCAGGTCGAGATATTTCGGCCCATACCGACCAACTTCGTCTTGCACATGAGCCCAGGCAATGCCGTCAAGATTGACGTCTGCCATCTCGTAATTGCGCTCGGGGCTATAGAACTTCAGCCTGCAGATGTTCGGGCGCTCGACAGCCTCCGGCCCAGCACCCCAACTGTAATCGAGGATATCATCTGGCGTGAAAGCGACCTCAGGAACCGCCACATCGTCGATGAACTCGAAATAGATCAGCCCGTTTTCATCAAGGCGAATTTCAAGGCCGGCGGAGTCGAGGAATTGCTGCATGGTCTGGCCACGCTCGCTCTCCCAAGCCCACATACCCCAGAGCCGACAACGCTTCTCATCTCCGGTCCGCGTCGGCACGAGAACATCGGCCTTGTTCGCAGCCTCAGCGATCTTCATCCAGTTGAACCGGTCGAAGGTGAAAGCCGGATCACGCCGCAGCACATGCGCGCAGATCAGCGGGCCGTTATCGCTCCACCGCGTCAGGCCATTGCGTGGATCGTAAATCAGCGAAGCCCGCGCCACCCATTCGCTGTCAGGGACGCCGCTCTGGTAGAGCGACAGATACTTTTTCTCGGAGAGGCCCGGATTGTAAAAGAGCAGCTGTGACTGCGCGATGCCACGCACGCGGTGAGCTGCTGTCCAAAGCGATGGAAACAGCGCCATGATGCCGGCCCACGCGGTTTCCGCGCCTGTCCCCAGCTTGTCCTGCCAGTTTACCCACGAACCACTGGGGCGCGCCCATGGCGGCGAACTGACATCACCGTTGGCTTCCACCGTCACCTCACGCTGACCGAGGTAATAGCTTTCGATCGCGTCAATCGGACCCTGCAGGCGGCAGATCAAGCGCGCCCGCGTGCTGCCATCGGTGTTTCCGAATGCCTTCAGGCCACCGACGCGAACGCGACCAATACCCTCGATGACAGAGCTTTCGCCCGTCTCGAATGTGCTCTTTGCGTCTGACGGCTTGACGGCGCCGCCACGCGGACCCGCCAGCATGTTGAGGCCGAGAACCGCCGCGCCGGCAATGCCGTACCCAATAACCGTCGCCAGAGTGCCGGCGATCGTGGCGGAGATGGCCGTGCTGGACAGCAAAAATCCATGAATACCGATGATGAGGGTCTCGATACCGGCATGCGCCGGCATGGCGCCAACCCAATAGGTCGCACTCGTCAGAAGCAGCAATTTGCGAAGGTTCATGACTGGAAGGTCCAGGCTTTCACGATTGTGCGCGGCATCAGGAAAGACACCCCGTTTTTAACTCGCCAGACAAAACGGCCGTGGTCGAGAAATATGCCACTGACCTGACCGGCCACGCGGGTTTCGACGATACCGACATCGCCGAAGATGGGGGCACCGCCCCAAACCGGAGAAAGGGGCGAGCAGAAAAGCGCTTCATCCCACAGCGCGCAAAGAGAACCCGCCGACCGGATCTTGGCTTGCGCCTCCTCCCAGCTATGCCAGTCAGGCTCGATGACGCGCTGGCCTATGGCTTTTTCGACCCAACTGCCGCACCAGGGCGAGCAATCATCAACGCCCCATTTGGCAGGCCTGTCGATCGCCGCCTCAATGTGGCCTTGCAAGAGCGCTGGAAGATCGGTCATGCCTTGATCGTTTCTGTGACTTTGACACCGACGAAGTTCAGGCCTTTGTCGCCGGGGAAGCGGCGCTCCTGATCCGCAGGCGACCACTTGCCGCCGAATGGGTAGTTCTGGCTTTGCCACAGCGTTTCGACAGTAAAGGAAACCGTCCGGACGCCAATGCCTTGGCTTTGCCGCTTCGGCGCCGAGAGATAGCCGGGGAAAAGCTTTTTCAGCCCACCCGACCAAACCTCCTGCGTTTCCTGATCGAAGGCGCACCAGTAAAGGTCTGCTTTGACGCCTTCCGTCTGTCGCGCCTTATCCTTCACAGAGCGAAGAAAAGGAGCGTTGACGCCCGACAGAACGATGTCGACCTTGGCTGCTTGCCCGAAACGAGGGTCTTCGACGGCGGAGATCGATACGAGCTGTCGGCCGCCTGGATCAGAAACGCCGCGCCACTGCTGACCACCGACAGTTTTGCGTCCGACCCCATTGTGCAGACGCCACAGGCCGTCTGGCAAATACAGCTCGACGAACCAGGCGCGCGCGATGTGCGGGCGGCGCAAGAACGCGATTTCCGCTTCAGAGAATATCGACATTGCTCATTCATTCTCCGCCAGCCACACAGATAGCTCCGCGCGGTGCAGCACCGTCAGTTCAGAGACGCTCATCTGAATGCTAGCTTTCGCCTCATCCGAAACCGCGTCATCTGGTGTCTCAGGATCAGGGAAAAGAGCCTTGCTCAGTTCGCCCGCGTGCAGCTGCGCAAGCTCCCGGCGGGAAAGGGCAAGAATACGCTCGCGACGATCGGTCATCCCGCAAAATAATCCCGAACATCGTAATCGAAAACCTCGAACAGAGAGATTGTCAGCCCCTCAAGAAACACCGGGCCACGATCCGCATCCGGCAAGTTGGTGGACAGCACCCGCATGGCCATGACCGGATAAAGCGTAGCGAAATCATCCGTCGTCAGCGCCTTCCGCAGAGGCGGCCAGATACGGTAATGACCAGGCTCAAAAACCTCGGTGATCTCGTACATGCCGAAATGGAATGGGAAAAAACCGATCCAATCGCCCATTCCGAGCGAATGCCCCCAGAAGACATCCGGTAGACGGACTACAGTCGCGTCAGCATGAGCCGCTGCCGCCAATGCAACATTCGGCTTTTGCAGTTTCCAGTTCCGACCATTCGACCACGGCATGCCATTTGACCAGCGCATGCCAGCCTGCCGTTGCTCTTGGCTGGCGTTTACGCCACCTTGAGACAATGACAGCCCGTCGAAATCACACACCGAAACACGAACGGCATTCGCGCCCATATGCAATCCTGTGATCATGCCCCGCGCTCTTCGGGCAAGCTGCCCTCGGATCGGCGGGAAAGAGAATTGGAGATAGCGAGCGCCGAACGGCGAGGCCACGGTCTGCGAGACGTCGCCGATCGACGTGTTCGCGCCTGCGCCGATCGACTGTGGCCCGTTGAGCGGTTTCCAGCGCGTCCAGCGCAGGCCGTTCGGCCAAGAAAGAAGCCGCCCCATTACTGCGCCCTTGTTTTACGGAGATCGCGCGTTTTGAGGCGACTATCGACCATGGTTTCCATGTTCTTGGCGATATCCTTCTGCTGCCGCTCAAGCCGAGCGATTGCGGCTTGATCCGCGCCTTGGGCATTGATGACCGGGCTGTAATTCAAGACGGCACCACCGCCACGACCACCAACCAGCGGCAGCCGCAGATCGACTGGAATGCGGCGACCATCAGGCAGCGGCACAGCGGCCTCCGGACCAGCCTCACCGAATACCGCAGCCGTGCGGGAAATACCGCCGCCTGCGAACTTCTTCATCGGCCTACCACGTGCGGCGATGCCGCCATTTGCAAACCCAAAGATTTTGAACAAGCCACCGAAAATTCCACCACCCCCGCCGATGCCTGCCAATGGCCCTTTGCCAAGCAGGGCCGCCTGCGCAACCGCCTCGATCAGCGTGTTTAGAAATTTGTCGAGCGCAGCATTCCCTGTCTCGATCTTCGGAATAAGCTCAGAGAAGGCATCGTAAGCTGTATCGGCGAAGAAGTCGGCGCGCTCACGTGCCTTGTCCTGCGTTTCCGACAGCCGTTCAGCCGCGGCACTTGCGGTGGCGTATCCCTGCGCCATCACATCAATGCTCGCCTGCACTTCTGGCGTAATTTTGATGCCGGCTTGCTGGGCAGCGTTCAATAACTCCTGCTTCGTGCGCGCCAGTTCAAGCGAGTATCCGAAATCGTCGATCAGGGGATCAAGCTTCGAAAGCGCAGCCGTTTCCGCCGTCATGGCGGCAGTGCGCTGCTTTATCTGCTCGATCTCGCGCTGATATTCGTTCTGACGACTTCCACCACCTTTCCGGCCCCCACCTCCAGATTTTCCGCCTGTCGGAGGCTTGAAGTCAGAGATCGAAACAGGCTTAACCACTCGACGGCGGCGCCCGCCTCGAATAGATGATCCGCCCATCTGACCATTGGTGCCAGCTGCCGAGCTGTCAGGTACAGCTTCGAAGCCGTTTTCGCCGATCGTGTATCCGTCGATCGTGGCAGGAAAATTCGCCGCCTGCGCCCGTAGCGCGGAAAGCTGCTGCTGCACTTCACCAATACGTGCGAGAGCCTCGGTATTGTCGAAGCCCAGATCCGTATTGATCGCAATACGCTCCTGCAGAAGCTTTAGGTCACGCTCCAACCCGGCAATTTTCGTCTCTGCTTCGGAGACGTCAGGGTTGATAAATTGACCCTGATCGTTCGTGACGCCCAAAAGCTCATTCAACCCATCCCACTGCGGAATGCTATTGAAGAAGCCCTCAAGTTCGCTACGAGCGTCGCGGATCTTCTGGATCAATCCCGCGACATCGAAATCGGCAATTGACTGCGCTGCACCATCAATTCCCCGAGCAAATGTCTCGCTCGCGCCGGTCGAATTATTGAACTCGCGGACAACCTCCGTGAGAGCATTCCACAGGTTGGTGCCGGCCTGCGCAACAGTGAAGGTGGCGCGGGCTGCCTTATCTTCCAAGATGACGGAACCGGCCTCGAAAGCACGGAAGAACGCTTCCGATGAAATCTTTCCGTCAACCACCAAGCTCTTGAGCTGAGAGATTGATCCGTTGGCTTCCTTCAAACCGGCCGCGACGGCCTGCGCGATCGGCTGAGCGCCCTCAAGAATGGAGTTGAATTCTTCTGCCTGTACCTTTCCGCTGCCAAGGGCTTGCCCCAGCTGGAGAAGAGCGCCGCTTGCTGTCTGTGCGTCGGTTCCGGCCACCCGTAGCGCCACAGCGACATTGTTAGTGAAGCCGAGCAGCTCATCAGTGCTGACGCCAAGTTCCTTTTGCGATTGAGCGGCCTTGCCGTAGAGCCCAGCCAGCGTCTCAATGGGGGCGCCATTCGCCATCGCAGCCTTGGATAGGCCTTGATACACCTTTTCCAATTCCTGGCCGCTCAGACCCGCCACCTTGAGCGAATTGTCTATACGAGTGGCGGATTCCGAAAGCTGCAAAAGACTGCGGGTCACCGCGCTGCCTGCCAGAGCTGCGGCAAAGCCCTTGGCAAGAGTGAAGAAACCGCCGGACACTTCTCTACCCATGGCAGTGAAGCTCTTTTCCAGCTTAGAATTCATCTTCTCGAAACGGCCTTCGATTTCCTTTGCCCGCTTGGAGGCGACGCCAGCCTGTTTCGCCATCGCGTTCTCGAATGCCTTTGTTCGGGCCTCCAGTGCAACAATCAGCCGCTCTACATCGGTTGCCAAGATCAGAATCCTTCAATGCCGAGATCGGCCATACGCTCATCGCTCATAGGCGGAGCGGTTTCTTTCCCGCCATTCGCAGCGTTGAAGCCATCCACCGCGCAGGCGAACTCCCACAGGGTCATCCGCCCGACATTGAGGTGGATTATTCCGCTCCACTTGTAGAAACCGGAGAACCGCCACTTTCCTCGCGGGAGTGGGTTGGCGTCGTCACCTCCCCCGCCTGCACCTCCCCCGGCGCATCCTCTTCCGCGCCAAATAGGGCTGCCATCAGCACCAGGCGCGCAGTCATGATGGCTTCGGTCAGAGGACGATCCTCGACATGCAGCTTGACCAGCCGACGCGCAGCTTCCTTTTCAACCCCGCCGCCCTCCAGGCCAAGGCGAATGGTCTCGGTGACATCGTTGATCATCCAGAGACCGTTCGCGAGCCGCTCGAAAATATGCTGTGGTCCCGCATCGCACTTGTCCTGCAGTGCTCGAAGCAGGTCGATGGTGAGTTTGAATTCGTGCTCACCACCGCGCCATGTCAGTTCGACACCCTTGCCCATCAGGCAGCCTTGGCGGTACGGGTCGGCTCGCCGTCAAAGCGCAATTCGATTTCGCGCGTGACGATTTTGCCCTCGCCTTCCATTTCGCCGCTGTCGTTGAGCGTGGTCATATAGGCAAAGCCCGTTTCGTATTCGGTATCACCCACGCTGGCAGCAACATGAGCAACGCGCACCGACTTACGCTGCTTGAAGTAGATCCAGTCCATCATCATGCCATGAGACTGACGCGCCCATTTGGCCGTGCCGCCGACTGTGACGACAAGAGCACCCGGCTCGACCAAGTTTTCAGTGCCGGCAGCTTCATCTTCGCAGTCCTTCGGAACCGGAATTTCTTCTAGCGTCAGAGCACGGTTTACCTGACGGCCAGTGATGCCGCAGATCTTCGCCCATGTGCCGGGCACTTCGGTCTCGACTTCAACGACGAATTCGTGAAACCGCTGAAAATTCGGCTTTACCATTGTGTTTTCTCCATGTGGAAACAGGCCGGGAAAGCCAGCCGGAAAGGGCACCGCGCCCGATTTCAGTGAAAATGATCAGGACTGCTTGGCGCGGCTTTTACGTGCCTTGGCCACAGTCCGGTTCGGAGCATCGACCTCGACCGCAAAACCCTTCGAGACCGCGTAGTCGACAACGTCGCGTGGCCTTTCCTGCGGCTCAGGGCTAGGTTTGAAATTGAAGGAATAGATCGAGCGCGGACGCCGGAAATTTCCCTCCGTATTGACGATCATCCAGGCCATCAGCTTGAACCTTCCTTGAGAGCCTGCTTGATACCCCGCGTCACACGCGACTTCGCGCTTTTGCGCACCAGCCGCCAACCTGGGTAAAAGAAGGGTTGAGCCGTCGTGCCGGGATTTTTCGAGCCGGCGAACTTGCCCTTGTTGATGTGCGACGAGGTTCCAAATTCGATGAACCGGGCATAATAGGCATCACGCCCACCGGCATAGATCGTGATCCGCAGTCCGGACGCTTTCGAAGCCTTGGAAGCAATGGCGATTGCACCTTTCGGAGCATCACCCCACGTCCAAGAAATGCTCATCTGTAAATCGCCAGTCTCGACTGGCGCCAAACGTTTCATCGACGCGACCGCCTGGTCGGCACTATGCGCCATCGCCTCGCGAACGCGCTTGATCACAGCATCCGGAATGGTCCGCTTAAGCTTCTGCTCAAGCCGCTGCAGGCCGATAATTGTCACGGATCATTCCTCGATCGAAGCTGTCACCTGCACGACGCCATGAGCGGTCAGGTTATCAGCCTCCATAAACACCCGCGCCATCTCGACACGAACGCCGAAAACGCCGCGCTCGGCGGCAAACTCCTCATCATCGACAAGGTCGCGAACGGCAGTCACAACAGCGTCGACCAATTTCTTACAGGGCCATATCCGCCCGCGATCCCGCGCCCAGCAATCAATCTGAACTGTTTCCTCGCGAGCAGAGATGCAGTCCGCATCCGCCAACCGGAAATCAGAAGGTCCAAAGCTGATGTAGGGAAAAGCAGCGTTCGCCGGCACACCGTCGAAAACGCGGTTCTCAGCGACGGCGTGAACCGCGTCACTGTCCATCAGAAGTGCCAGCAGGACATCCTGAAAATTCACGGAAGCACTCATACCGCCACGCCGCTTTCAACCGTGAATTCAAGATATCCGCGATCATCGGTCGGAACAGGACCGGATCTAATATTGTAAACGATCCCGGTACGGACATCCCGCATCCGCCAATTGGTATCGATCAGCCTCGTCTTGCTGCTTCGACGAACAGTGACAACGACCGGCTGCCGGCCATCAAGACGCGCTGCGAGAACGGCCTCGCCGCCACGCAGGTAGCGGAAGTTAGCCGCGACCTTGGTCGCAACGTCATCTTGCGCCCAGCCTGTCTCTGTCCCGCCGTGACCATCTGGCACAGAAACAGAGGCGTCGAAAGCGACACGCTGATCAAGATCACCCGCCTGCATTGGTCACACCCGCAGCCAACGATACGGATTGATCAACATTTGCGCTGCCTTTGGCACACCCTCACCGCCACTGCGGTTCTCGAACAGGTCACTGACAATCATCATTGCCGCAACCTTGAATGCACTCGCGGCCTCGGTCGGCACCAAGGCAATATTGCAATACTGGAGCGCCGTCTTCTCGGCAGCATCCATGTAAGCCTGAATGGTGACGTCGTCATCGCTGCCGTCGACGCGCAGGTGAGCCTTCACCTCTTCCAACGTGTAGAGCGGGCCGAGTTGTGTGATGACGACGTTTGCCATTTGGTCAGTCCTTTTTGTTGCCGAGATTGCGCTCGACAGCTTCCTGACCACTGATGGTCGGGTCGTTGAAGTCGATCCGGTTCTGATCGACGCTGGTTTTCTCGCGGGGATTGTCATCCACGGCAGGATGGCCAGTATCAATCTCGCCGCTCGTCTGGACAGGAGCGCCAGACGGGTCGAAGGTTTCAGCCGGCGGGATATTCGCCGGATCTGCATTCGGGTCGGTCGTTACGACCGTCTTTCCCTGTTTCGCCACCATAGGTGCGTTCTCCAGTTGGAAGGTTGACGCAGGCGGCTGACCGCCTGCCTCTATGCCAAGCGTCGCTTACGGAGCCGGAGCTGCCGCGACCTTCAGAGCGCGCATCGGCTCCGGATTGTAGACGCCGCCACCAACGCGCTTTGTCGTGTAGAAATGCACGAACGGCTTGTTGGTGAAGGGGTCACGCAGCACGCGGATGCCGACGCGATCGATGACCTGATACGTCGCTTCCATATCGCCGTAGAGGGCAGCGATATTGTTGGCAGCCACCGACGGCATGTCCGGAATTTCGACGATCGACTCGCCGCCGAGAGTTGCCGGCTGACCAGCCGAGAACGAAGGCTGCCAGAGGTAATTGCCCTGACCGTCCTTCAGCTTGCGCATTGAGGCCTGCGCAAGACGACCGGTGTAAAGCTTCGCGTTCTGGCGGTACTCTGCCGGCAGCGAGTAAAACAGGTCGATGAAGCCATCTGCCGTGAACAGGGCAGCATTGCCGCTGTTTACAACCTCGATCGGCCCCCAGGGATGGCGGGTGGCATGCGCACCGCCGGTAACGTAGCCAAGAATACCGTGAGGCTTGTTGACGCCGTCGCCGGAAAGGAAGGCGATGCCCTCCTGACGCGCGAACTCGGTATCGACTTCGGTTGCCAGCCATTCTTCCAGATCGATGGCCGCATCATCGAGCATCTGCTGCGAGATCGCCGGGTTTGCGTAAATTTCGCCAAGCGGGAAGTCGAGCGATCCGATCTGCGGCGTCGAGGTGGCAGGACGCGCTGCGGTTTCACCGACCCAGCCAGAGCCGACAGCGCGATCCGTGAACAGCTTCTTGAAGCCCGCCGTGGTGATCGAGATCACGCGGGCGTTTGCACGGATCGGAGAAACGCGCTTCAGCTTCCCGGTGATCGTGCGGTCCCATTCCACTGGCGCCAGATAACCGCCGTCTTCTGCCGTGCCCTTGGTCATTGCCGCCTGGACATCGCCCTTGCGCATGTGCGCCTTGAACGCCGTCGCATATTCGGGATCGCCCGGAATATCGCCGATGACGCCGGCACCGATCTTCGCAGCGGCAACCTTGGCGTTGATCTCGTCCAGCGCCTTCTGGAAATTGGTCTGCAGGTCGCCGACCGCCGTATTGATGCGATCGACCTTTTCATTGACGACGACGTCGTCTGTCTTCGACTTCAGCTTTTCGTCGTTTGTCTTTTTGAAGTCCTCGAACGCAGCCTGCAGCTCAACGAGCATTCCGGCAGGATCTGTGGCCTTGGCCTTCGGCATGGCGTGAACGGCACGCGGTACAGAGACGAGCGCCGTCGAGGCTGCGATTGCAGCCAGAGCAATATGCTTCATGGGGATCTCCTAGGATCGAAGCGTGGAAATAAGTCCAGACAATCCGGACCAGTCGTCGCCAGCGCCCGGCGTGGCTTCAGAGGCAGCGCCTGGCGTGCCCTTGATCTTGTTGAGGCGGGCTCGCGCATCCGAGCGCGACAAACCGGCCTGGACGAGCGAAAGCTCGGTCGCCCGAATTTCGTTGACGCTCTGATCGCGCGCCTTTGCATCTTCGTCGACGGTCATAGCGTCCGACGACAGCATCGCATCGGCGAATCCGCGCTCAATCGCCTGAGAGCCGGACATAAACGTCTCGGCATCCATCCATTTGGCGATCTCCTTACCGTCGCGACCGGAGCGCGAGGCGTAGAGATCGACCATCGCCTGATCAAACGGCTCCAGCCATTCGGCCGTCTCGCGCATGTCATGGCGGTTACCCACGGCCATGACCCAGCAATTGTGGATCATCAGGAATGACGCAGCACCGATCTCGATGTTGTCGCCAGCCATGGCGATGATCGAGGCGGCAGACGCGGCCATGCCCATGACTTTTACCGTGATAGGCTGCGGATGCTCGCGGAGGATATTGTAGATCGCAATACCCTCGAACATGTCACCGCCCGGACTGTTGATCTGGACTTCAATTGGTTTGGGGCCGATCGCGCGGAGCTGCGCGGCAACCTTTTTTGCAGTAATGCCGCCGCCAGACCAATAATCCTCGCCGATCACCTCGAACATGGTGATGACGTTGTCGCCAGCCTCCAAGGCGCGAATGCCCGCGACATCATCAGCCCAGCGGTCAAAAACCGCCGGTTTTGTCAATGCTGACACGTCACGGTTCGCCGGAACAGGCAACGCACCAGGACGCGCCTTCGCAAATGGCCGTGAAACGGCGCCGCGTGGCGGCTTCACGACCGAACTTCCGATAATTGCCGCCGATGGCTTCGGCTTGCTTGGAGCGGAAGGCTTATTCGTCATCGTCATCACCTTGCTTTTTCGCTGGCTTTGGCGCCGGCTCGCTCGGAGGGTCGGCAGGTTCGCTGGATACCGGTGCGCGGCCGGCCATCATCGTGTGCGGAGGTGCTTCACGCTGCGGCAGATCCATTGCATTACGGACTTCGTCGACATGCATCCATGGAGCATGCCCGCCAGATCCGAGAGCCTTGGACAGGAAGTCAGCCTGATCTTTGAGGGATCCGCGCAGGAGTGCCGCCGGGTTGAACTTGGCCTCGTATGTTTCCGCCTCTTCGTCGTCGAGGAGGCAACGCTCGATTGCCTGCTGCCACGCTTCGAACCACGGGTTCAGGGCATAGGCGACGAAGAATTGTCCCAACGCCTCGATGCCTGAACCCCAGCTGGTTTCATCCACCATCAAGAGTGGACGAGGTACGCCAGAGATGCGTGCAATCTCCTCAACCTGCAGCTTGCGAAGCTCCGCCATCTGGGAGTCGCGGGCGGTCTGAGAAAAGGTCTTCCAGTCCATCCCCTCTTCGAGGATCAGGCTTTTGCCTGCGTTTTCCGCACCCTCTTTTTCTGCGAGGCTGGCCTTAAGCCGGTCATACGCCTCGTCAGAGAGTTTCCCCTTGTGAGAAAGCGCTCCACCGACGAAATTTCCATTCTGGAACATCCGGCCCGAAGCCAGTTCCGCAGTCAGCGCCAAGCCGATCGCTTGCTTCGCTTGCTCAACAAGCGAAAAGCCGTGAATCCCATCCAGAGAAACACCGCGAAGATGGAAGATATCCGAGGGCGCATAGGTGATCTGCGCCCCTTTCGACGGCTGGTAGACATATTGCATCCGCCAGTCGTCAGTCAGTTTCGTCGTCATCCGTCGCGGATCAAGCGGCACGAGCCGCACGGTGTCGTTTTTGCCGGTCCTAAGGTTACGAGAGCGAACAATCAGAGCGTAGGCATCTTTGTGGACCAACGCGCGAAGCTGCATGCAAGCGCGAAAATCGAACGCGCTCTGCCAGCTGTTCGGCCGGCGATGCAGCAACTTGAACAGCGGATGGTCAGTTGCTTTCGTTTTGTCGCTGCTCTTGATCAGATGCAGCGGGAGCATGCCAATCGAATTCGAGATCAGGCTCGTCGCCCGAAACATCGCCGGATTGCGGAGCGCCGTCTCCGGATTGACGGTGAAGCCTGACGCCGACATCAGCCCGTCACGCAAGAAATCGATCAGTCTCGAGTCATAAAGCTCTGAGAACTGGACGCCCCCATTGCTATCCGCGCGTGGTGACGCCACCGCAATAGTCGCAGCCTCTGGACTGCGGCGGAACCTGTCAAAAATACCCATCCGCTCAGACCATCCTTATGCCGCGCGTCTCGTAGACAGACCGCCCGACCGCTTCCGGGTTCAGGAACATCAACATGGCGGCGTTGAAGAGAGCCATCAGAGGGTCAATCTTCGAAGCGCCAGCAGCCTGTTTGGTGACGAGGTAATTCGAGCCGCGAAGCTCAGTTTTTGCGTTGCCCACCGCCCAAGCCATGAGCGGCTGACCGCAATGGACCATTGTTCGGTCTTTCAGTTTACGAGGCAGCGTCGTGATCGCCGATTGCAGTTTCCACCCCTGTCCAACGGCGAGTGTCAGATCACCCTCGATGCCACGCTCTGCCAGAACATCCAGCAGCGT
Organism: Neorhizobium sp. JUb45; assembly: GCF_004343585.1. Lineage (GTDB taxonomy): Bacteria > Pseudomonadota > Alphaproteobacteria > Rhizobiales > Rhizobiaceae > Neorhizobium. Next base: position 76,331 of record NZ_SLYW01000005.1, read on the forward strand.
GGCGATGCCGTAAGCATCAAGGCCTATTCCGGCGCGCTCCGGGAGAAGACCCGAAACATGAAGGCGCTCGCAGATATCCGCGATTTCTTTTACGTCGTCGTCGACTTCCTTGCAGACGACAAGATCACCTTCTTGCTCGAACTGGCGAAGCCTCGGCGCGATCTCCTGGCGACGCTCGAACACATCTTCATGTGCCCATGCCCGCCCCCAATGCAGCCAATTGCGCGTCTCTTTGTGCCGCCCAATGACTGCAATCGCCATCAAGTCATCAAGGCCACCACCATCCACACCGACGACAGCAACGTCGCACTCGGCAAGCAACCGGTCCAAGGTCATACCCTTGGCCGCCGCGGCGAGCCAGTAATCGGCGCCGGCCCAACGATCAGCATGCAGCCCGAGACCGATCTCAACGTTGAAGTGCTGCGAAGCGATCAAGGCAAGCTTTTCAGGCCCCTCGCGCATTGCTGTGGCTATCTCACCAGCCAGATAGTCTTCATCAACCGACCGATTGAGGTTCGGGTTAACCCTCCCCCACATTTCGGGGCGCATCCAGCCGCCATCAACTGCATCTTCTGGCGGCAGTTCGTAGAGGACAGCCAGCATCGGGAATGCAAAAAGGCCATCTCGAACATCCCTCGCCTTCTTCAGCTCAGACTTGAATACGCCGGTCGGTGGCGTTTTCGACTGTGTCGTAATCTGGACGAGAAACCCGTCCGTGCGCGCCGCCAGAGAACCGCGTATTTCGACGAAGATGTCGGCAGCTTTCGCCATGGTGGCGAACACATGCGTCTCATCGATCAGGATGTATGTCGCCTTGGAGCCGGTGATGACGTCCGCAGCGGCGGCTTTGACGATGATCACCGCAAGCGTGTTGAGGTGGGTAATCATCTTCAGGTGGTCCTGAATGTGAAACAGCTTCGAAAGCTCCTCATCCAGCCTGACAATACCCGCAGCCTGCTTGAAAGATATCCCCGCAATCGTCTTCGTCGGCGCAATCAGCAACAGTTCCGCTTCTGGGCGCTCGTTCAAGATCGCGGCGGTGACCATGATCGCAGCCGCGATCGAGGACTTTCCGTTCTTTTTCGGCACCAGCAGGAAGAACTCACGCAGCATGCGCCGCTTAGTTTCAGGATCGTAGCTCCCGAAGATGACCCTGACGATCTCGAAAACCCACTCATCGCAGGCTTCACCATACGTCGGGTTTCCGATCACATCCGGCACCCGAAGCCGCTTGAAGATGCGCAGCGCCTTCTCGGCTATGGCATCGTAGAGCGGAAGCGCCGGCACCATGCTTTGGCGAAGCCGGATTCGATCTTTCCAGTCTGGAACGGCGGTCGACCAGGTCGAAGCCGGCATCCAAGCCGTGTCCATCAGTTTGGCTTTCCTACTCCTGGAAGCAGATCGCTGCCCCAGTGGCTATCGGCACCGGCAGTCTTCGCCGCCGCCTTGGCAACTTCCTTTTTCCCCTGCGGCGCGGTCTCTTCCTTCTGCCGACCCGCCTTTTCCTGCGCATCGCGCAAGCGGCGATCCATTCCCATGCGGTCGTTGGCGTCGAGCATCTTGCCCAGCTCCTTGAGGGCAGTGACGTTCCCGGCGTTGACTTGCTCCATGGCAACCTCAAACCGGCGAGCATCCAGACGGTCACGCATTGCATCCCGCTCCTTCAACTCGGCTCTAAAATACCGCTTCAGCGTGGCCGAAGAGATGCCGATGCCATTTGCCATCCGCTCAATGCTCCAGCCCAACGCGAGCAAGAGCTTGATTTTGTTCCTGTCTTTTTCCGAAGGCTCATAGGGCGGGCGACCGCGCTTGCCTTTCCACTCCGGAATAGCGTGCCCGAAGAGGTCAAAATTCTCGTTCATACGAAAAAAATCTCTGCGTGAGGGGGACGCGGGTGCGGGGCCGCCGGCCCTTCTGAACTTTTGACCCGCCCCCCCCTAAGAGAGGGGAACCGATCCGGGCATCAGGGGTTGATGCGGCTCATCTACCGATCATCAAAGGATGCCTGCATGAACACCGACAAGAAAGCCCGTCGCGGCATGACCACCTACGTCGCAGTGATCTTCGTGATCGGCCTCATCATTGCCGGCGCTTATGTATTCGTTCTCAAACCCGGCGAGACCGCTGACCAGCCTGCTGTTGAGGCAGTCAATCCGAACGGTTAATCACCAACCGGGCTGCGCACGTTCCTGCTTCTGTTTCTCGCCGTCGTGGTAAGCCTTGGTCACCGTCTGGAGATTGTTGATATCCCAGAACAGACGTGCGTCACCGCGATGCGGCTCCTTGTGGTCGATCACCGGGCTGTTTGGCTCGGGATGCTTGCCGGTGCAGATCACGCCAGTCTGCTGGCACGTCCAGTGATCACGCTTCAAGACCTCGATACGAAGTGCCTTCCATCTCTGACTGTGATACCACTTGCGCCAAGGGATCACCTTCTCGCGCTCATTCAACCTTGCCTTCTCATCACCAGGCGCACGACCAAGTCGTGACGGCATCGAGGTCAACCGAGGTGGAAGAGACTTGAGACGAGGAGGCATACTCTAAGAACACAAAAGGCGACCTCTCGGTCGCCTATCATCCTATGCAGCAGCACTTGCCCTGACTTCGCACCTCTCAAACGAGGCTGTCAGAGCCGGGGCCGGAGGAGAACATCAATCCCCTAAGGGAGCATCAGACGCTCCGGTCATCCCGCAGGCAGTGGCGAGACTCGCCGCTGCCTTGTCCGACTCGATAAACCTCATGCGGCCAGAGAGTCAATATCAAGTTCCACGGGCCTCATGCTGCCGAAGAGATTGATCTCAACCTCGGCACGCCAACGGTCGGATACCACCTTGCGCACCACTGCCTGAAAGTCTGCGAAAGGCCCGCGAGCGATCGTTACATGGTCACCGACCGATACCGGAATCTTGAACTCATCGGGCTGAACACACTCACCTTTCTTAACACCAAGCATAAGCGCATCCATGACCTTCGGAGGCATCAGAAACGGCCTTCCGTCCCGGCCCATGATGCCCTTGAGGCGTGAGGCTGACAGCACACCGACGAACGCTTCCTCTGTCGGGACCACGCGAATGAACAGATATCCACGGAAGAATGGCCGAAAGATATCCACAGGCTTGAGGCCACGACGAGGGCGCGTCCTGAACTTTTCCATCGGGCACCAGCTCTGAATATGGTTCTCGCCCAGTTCCTCGCCGATTACCTGCTCACTGCCAGACCGACACGTTGCGACGACCCAACGCGCCATCCGGTCGAAGCCGGGGGCATCCATGCCCGCAGCCTGAACAAGATGACCGCGAGCCGCACGAGCAGCCTCCGCCTTTTGCTGGCGCTCGTATAGGCGAGCACGCTCATGCGCCGATAGCTGGGCCTCGACCATGGGCCGGAAGCTGATCTTCTTTCCGGTGATCCTATTCTGCATCATCACAACCCTTGCCCTCGTTGAGTTTCGCCTCAAATACCGCCATCGCATCTTCCGGCTGACCCGCCGGGAAATAGAGCCATTCATGACCGGTTGCCGGCAGCCACGGCCATCCGCGACGATCGTGCAGCGCCTTCCATTCGGCGGCGAGATCGCTGTCGCGGTGGACCTTCTCGAAGCCCTCGGAGACGACCAGAAGCTCCGGCAGCACCGACGCGCCTTTGGCGTTTGCCGCCAGTTCATGCAGGGTATTCACCTTCGGCCAGCCGTACTTGGAGCGACGCTCCATTTCGACAGCCTTTGCCGCCTCAGCGCTCTGGCTGGCCTGATTGCGCTGGAAGGCGGTCATCACCGGCCATGCCGTAGCCATCGGTTTCAGAAGCTCGGAAAGGCGAAGCGCCATCCATGCACGGCTGAACGGGTTGTGCATCGAGGCAGGCGCCACATCGGAACGAGGATCTTCCAGACGCTCCCAAGCCCGTTCCTTGAGGTAAACCGCCGGGAATGTGAAGCTGCCGCCTTTGCGGGCCTTTACCGCAGCAACGAAAGCTGGCGTCTTCTCGATGCAGGCTGCACGCTGGTCTGGCGTCAGCTCGTACCAGTTCCGCCGCGTGGCATCCTCACTGCCGTTGGGATAGGTCGGCCAGGTCGGCCACCAGCGGAGGAAATCACGTTCGATCTTTTTCCTGTCTTCCCCGGAAATCGCGCTCGCGCCCTCTCTCTCAGGTTCCTTTACAGGTTCTCTTACTGGTTTAGCGGACTCCATTGTCCGGTTCAAAACGTCGTTTTTGTCCGGTTCAAACTGCTGATTTTGTCCGGTTGAAGCGTCGATATTTGAACCGGACAAATTGTCCGCCTCAAGATTTTCGGTTGCCGCGATGAAGCCATCCTCGAAAGAAAGCGAATAGCGGTTTTCCTTGCGGAACTTGCCCTGCCGCTGCTCGACCCAGTTCACAAGCCCTTTGGCGCGCAGAGAGACGAGATGACGGCGCACAGAGCGCTCGTCGATCTCGCAGGCCTCGGCAAGGTATTCCTGAGACGGGAAGCAACCGAGGACCGGGTTATGGCAATCAGACAGGTGGAACAGAACGCGCGCTTCCGCACAGGAAACTCCACGCACGGTAGCGGCCCAGTTAGTAGCTTTATGGCTCAAAACCGCCTCCTACCAGACCGGCGGCAGCCCGAGCGCGATGCGATACATCACGCCGCGAGCGGCTTTCAATTGCATGGACTGGAAATATCGACCATCAGGCCGACGATCGCGGCGGTGGGCAGCTGTCTCGATATCGAGATACGAAAGACCATCTAAAAAGGCAGTCCCTTTCAGAACGCGCCGTATCGTCATCTCGCATGACGAAAGCAGATCAGGCGGCGCAGTCAGCAGCCAGTTGGCGCGTTCGCGCTCATTCTGGCAATCACTCAAAACATGGATTGACGGCAGAGCCTCCATCATCGACCGATCTCCCGTTCGATGCGGCGCGCCAGCGAGCGCAGCTCGTCAACCTTCGGCACGAGAGCGTTGAACGCCTCGCGGCTGGCAGATGCCGCCGCATCCGCCTTTTTGACGAGATCCGAGACCTCCTCCATTGCCGCCGTCACCTGAACCTGCTTTTCCGCATATTCGTCGAACAGGGGATTGGAACCGGCAGGACCGAAGAACTCGTCACGCGTCTTCGTCACCCAGTCGCGCGGCACGCCGAGATCCTTGGCAACGGCGGTATCGGTCCAGGGCGTCTTGTATGCGTCCTTGCCATATACCTCGTCGAGTTTTTCCATGATGATGCGGCGGTCTTCACGCGTGCATTCGCGCGGCGGCTCCGCCATCGGAGCCGGATTGGCTACGGCGTTGGTCATGTTCTTTGTCGCCTTTCGCTGGGCTGGGCGGGCGTGAAGAGGGCAGAAGTCCTTGCGAGCGGAGCTTCCGACCGACCATCCCTTGTTCTGGAAATACTGCTGTGCCGCGACAGGCGGCCGGCGCTTGTGGCCCGTCTGGAACGGGTGATAGGCAACTGCGCCACAATGGGCGCAGCTGATCTTCATGGCCTTGAGCGGGTTGCCCTCGACCGAGATGCTCTCTTCCGGAAAGGTCCGATCGGTCATGCCGCGACACCTTTCTTCCAGGCGTAATAATCGGCGCGCAGCTTGAGAAAACGCGCGCGAGCCTCAAGGTCGTCGTTCAACTGCCCCTTGGACTCGATGTTCAGAAGGAACTTCATCCGGGTGTCGGCCGCTCGCTCGGAGGCGATCGCGCTTCCACCGGCCTTCCCTTCAAGGAAGCGCCAGAACGGAATTTTCTCGCACAGCGATTTCGCCATGAAGCCAAAATTCTCGGCTTTCTTGCGCCCTGCCAGATTGGCAACCTGCTCGCGCAGTTCACGCACGCGTTCCGCTGCACGCCCGAAGAACCCTAGGAACAGGAAAAGGTGATCGAGCGCCCCGGCCACCAGATCCTGTTCGTCACACGTGGCCTCAGGGTGAAGTGTCAGAATGCGCACCTCCTCACCGGTCGCGCGCACTGTCACCACATGCATACCGTCCTCGTCCGACCAGATGCTCCAGGCATCACCGGCCATGCGGTCGGCGATCTGCCTCAGCTTGTCGAGCTTGCGTTTTTCCTTCTCGCGGTCGATTGGCTCGCTCATGCCGCCAACTCCGCCGCTGCCGCCTGCGCTGCCACATCTTGCGGCACGTGGTCGGTCCAGTTCACACGGATATCGACCGTCTGGTTTCCGTAGGTGCCGTCCGGCTGCAGCTCCCAGATGAACCACGCGGTGTTCATGCTGCTGGAGGCGACCGGACCGGTCCAGCCATCGCGATGCATCATCGGAAGCCGACGCGAAAACGATAGCTTGCGCGCTGGAGGGTTCTCGTCGAGCACGAAATTCCGCTCCGGATCGTCATATCCGAACCAGAAATTGGCATTCAGCAGCAGCGCCATCTTGCGCGGCCGGTGGACCTTGAGGGCGTGCGCCACGAACGCGTTCAAGACCGCGCCGTAAGGCGGATTGGTCACGATATCCGGGCAATCGTCGAATTGCTCAGTCGTAAGGAAATCCGCGACACCTTGAAGCTCGCCATGCGCCGTTGCCGTGCCGTAATCAACAAGATCGGAGATCCGGACGTCATACCCGGCATCTTCCATCGGGCGGCTGGTTGCGCCGCGCCCGCAGGAAGGGTCCCATACCAGCGGCCCGAATTTCTCCAGCGCCAGCAGCGTGAACATCGCCTCCGGCCCGGTTTCGTAGAGATTGTTTCCGCGCTCTTCCTTGGTCGCCGTTTTGGTACCGATCGACGCGCGAAGGCTGGCGCGCGTCGGTTCAAGCCCTGCCGCAAGACGTGCCGCAATAGCGCGTTCCGCGATACCCGGCTCCCGCCGGTCGGCATCCAGCAGCTTCTTGGCGTAATGCAATTCCTTGCGGGTCAGCCCCGCCTCTTCCGCCGTAAAAGCGTTCTCGTCGGGAACGCTTTTTGGCCGTCCTTTCAGCGTCTTGCCTTCCTGCCCTGCCCTTTCCCATTCCTCGGCAATGCGCATCTTGGCCTTGACCTCGATGTCGAGAGCGTCGGCCTGAATGCGATGGCACGCAGCAAGGCTTTCCTTCAACTTGAAGCGAGCAGAGAAGCTGGCGCCGGCCTTGGCTTGATCATAAACGCCCTCGGCAAGCTGGCGCGCGGCAAGCACGTCACCATCGGCAAACATCAAGCGCGCCTGGCTGTTGCGCACCGCCAGAGCGGTGAGACCGGTTGACGCCTCTGCGGAGGCCGCCACGACCTCGCCTCCGGAAACGCCGGCATCGAGCCATGCCAGCATCTCGCGCGCCTTGTCGGTCGGGTACCAGACAGAAGCGGCCTTCTTGTCGCGGTCTAGATATCCGTGGGCATTGACGTTCGTCGCTGCGGTGCGTTCCGCCTGCCCATTATCTTCGAAGCGACCGGCAGCAACAGCGGCGCGGACGATATCCAGCCCACGTGGGCCGGGAACCTTGAATGGTTTTCTCTGTGGCACGGCCATGTTCAGCCCTCCGCCATGTTGGCGCGGACTTCGGCGATTTCACGCTCAAGCTCGCGGAGTTGCTCTTCGATTGCCTTTTTGTCGGCGGCGCAGATCCGCCCGTCAGCGCGCGCTTCCCGCAGCGCGTTGAACACATCCATGGCCTCTTTCATGAAGTCCATGACGTCGCCGTCCGAAAGCTTGTGCGCCTGCGGCTGCTGGCCGTCTTCCGGAACGAGGCGATAGCCCAGCTGCCGCGCCGCCTCGGAAATGATCATCGGGCTTCCGGCGCGCCGGTCAGCCTCGACGGCAACATCGACGCCGATCACCTTCTCGAAATTGTCAGGATCATGGATATCGATGTAGCGGGAAAGCACCGGGCCGCTGACACGCGTCAGCCGTGCGAACGATGTCAGTCCGCCGCCAAGCTTGAGGCAAACCGCCGTTGCGCCTTTGATGGCGAGAACGCCCTCGTCTTCAATTGTTCGAATGCTGCCATCTGGACGCACGTTAGCGCTCCTTGCCGTCAAGGTACGGTTTTCGAGAAAGGATTCCGTGATTGCCGCGCGAGGGCGGCCTAGAGATCTGCCATCAGATCAAGGAGGCCCGCATGCCAGACCAACCAGAAAAGAACCGCCGGAGCACGAAGGTCCGCCGCTCCGGCGGCCAGTCACGCAACCGCCTGCCTCATAGGGGCGATTGCGGGGGGAGAAGTTCAAAGACGACATCATTCAGCCGCCTCCGCAACGAGTATGAAATCGTTGGGGCAAACTGCACCGTGCGTTACCTCAGCGATACGACGCATCTGCTCAGGACGAGGCACACGCTCGCCGTATCGCCATTTCTTAACGCCGGACACAGATACGCCGCCGACAAGATCCGCAAAGGAATCGTCCGAAATATCGTTATCAGCCATGTAACGGTTCAACTGCATGGGCAAAACTTACCCATATTGGGGAAGATAAGCAACCCCAATATGGGGCGCGACAGACGATGACCCTTGTGGATTCATTCCCCGCCATGGGAAACAAGCTGAAACAACTGAGAACCGCCGTCGGCTGGACGCACGAGCAAGCTGCGGAAGCGATGGGCGTGTCGCGTGGCCAATTCATAAAATTGGAGCGGGGTGAGCGGCGACTGAACACCGACTACATCGAACTCGCAGCCAAAGCATTCCAGGTTCGACCATCCGAGATTATTGAAGATGCCGACCGCGAGACCGTGCCACTGATGGGCTATGTCGGAGCGGGAGCTGAAATAATGCCAGAATTTGAACAGACCCCACCTGAGGGACTTGAACAGATCGAGGTGCCTTTTCCGTTGCCGGATGACATGATTGCGTTCGAAATTCGTGGTGACTCGATGCTTCCAGTCTTCAAGGACAAATCTGTAATCATCGTGTATCGCGAGCAAAAGCGACCGCTATCGGCTTTCTATGGGGAAGAAGCCGCAGTTAGAACGTCGGACGGAAGGCGCTTCATCAAGACAATTATGAGGGGCTCGACAGGCGTGAACTTACTCTCTTGGAATGCCGCACCGATTGAAGACGTCCAGATCGAGTGGATTGGAGAGATATTTGCGACGCTGCCCAGATCGTCTCTGAAGAGGGTTGAAGCTGCCGGAGGAATACAGGGACGGCTCCCGATTAGCGGCTGACATGACCAACCCGCAACACAAATAAGCCCCGGAAAACCGGGGCTTTTTTCGTTCACACATCAGGCTTTCAATTCCGCACTGCTAAATATTCCCCATTTTGGGGTTGCATATATTCCCCATTATGGGTAACTTTTCTCCAGCGATCAACATGATCCGCAGATCCAAGGAGAAAAGCATGCAAGACACGCAGCAATCCACAACGCGCAACACGATCATTGAGATCGCGTCAGTAATGCGTGCCCATCCCGGCGCCACCGATACCGAAATCTGCCAGTTCGGGTGCTTCACGCGCCGCCAGATCGACCAGTACGGCAAACAGGCCGCCGAGCTGGCGGGCCAGCAGTCCGAAACCCGGAACTGATCCGATGCCGGCCGCTGACTTCACGTCCGACAGAAGCCTGACCTTCCGGACGCCGCCGCCGGTCGAGGCCGCCCGCCCGAAGCAAAGCCATTTTCGCGTCCATCTCGCGGACGGCACGAAGCACGACGTTTCGGCGGCATGCGCAGATGACGCATCCCGCCACGTCGGCAAGCGATTTCCCGACATCAAGATCACCAAGACCAAGCTGATCCGCGACGCGGGCGCAGCCTGAACCGATAAGCGCGCCGCTGCCATTCAGCGTCGGGCACCGCCTCAACCGGGAACAAACCCATGAAGATCATCCGTGATGCCAAAACCCTGTTGGGCATGCTCGAAAGCGGCAAGCTCAACGAAGAACTTTCCGCCACGCTGCAGGAAACCCAGCGCGGCCTTCAGGAACTGGCCGAAGCCCAGCCGACCCGCTCGTTTTCCGCGACCGTCAAACTTGAACTGAAGCTGACCGCCAAGGGCGAGATGATCCAGTTCGATGCCGACATTCCTGACGTGAAGATGCCGAAGCTGCCGCGCCGCTCCAGCGTGTTCTTCCTCGTCGACGACGGCAGCATTTCCACCGAGCACCCGCAGCAGCTCGACATGATCGGCGGCCCTCGCGAGATCGAGCGCGGCCAGTCGCCATTCACTCGTCCCGCCTGATCGGCGAGCACACCCTCACCATTCCTCAATCGGAGAATGAAACATGGACCAACTGTCCGAAACCGCCGTCAATGCCGTCGCCGACCTCGCCAAGAGCGCAGGCGCAACCGTTCTCACTGTCTCAGCACCATCGAACGCCAAGGGCATTCCGACATCCGTGCCGGCCCTTCTCGATCCGAAGACGGGGAACGCAACCAGCCTGAAGCAGCTTTTCGACGCATGGCGCGACACGCCGGACCGCAAGTCGGGCACCGCACGCATTACCACGCTGGAAAGCTTCATCGATCTGACCAGGCGCCACGCGACCGAGAATTCCGCCATCTTCGCCGCGACCGACTGGAAGGCACCGTTTCTCCTGACCGTCGTCGATTACCACCACAAAAACACTGATGTCGCTAGCACCGAAGGCGAGGTCATCGGGACGGAAGTCGGCAAGCCGGAGAACGGCAAACACCGCATCGAATACAAGTTCCCGCTGTCCGAGGAATGGCAGGCTTGGGTAAAGATGGACAAGCAACCTCTCAACCAGCAGGCCTTTGCCGAATTCATCGAAGATCACATCGGCGAACTTGCATCGCCGCATGAAGAAGAGGTGACTTTCTGGCAGGACAAGCTCGGCGGCAAGGTCGCATATCCGCACGAACTGAAGATGCTGTCGATCGGCCTCAAGGTTCACGCCGAAACCCGTGTGTCCAACAACGTCACGCTGCAGACCGGTGAAGGCGAACTGACCTGGGAAGAAACCCATCGCGACATGAAAGGCGACAAGCTTATCGTGCCGTCGCTCTTCATCATCCAGTTGCCGCCGTTCTTCATGGGCGAAGCTATCCGCCTGCCGGTGCGCCTGCGCTACCGCGTTCGCGAAGGTTCGGTGGTTTGGATCTTCCAGATGTATCGCCCTGACGTCTACGTGACCGAGCAGGTCATGCGCGACATGGAGCGTGCCGCCCGCGAAACCGATCTGCCGGCCTATCAGGGCACCCCGGAAATGTCGGCCTGACACATCCGCTTCGCCTGGCCGCATGCCACCCCTCATGCGGCCTTCGAAACGGATGGAGGTCCAGTCCATGCAATCCAAAGATCACTTCACCACCGATGACCCCGGCCCGCGCGGCGCCGAGCACATGCATTTCGAAGGTGAGGCCAAGCGCCGTGCCAACGCCGTGCCGTCTCGCGGCCTCATCGGCGCGATGCTCGTCATCGCCATCCTTCTCTTTTGCGCGGCGGGCGCCATGGCCTGCCAGCGCCTCGTTGAGTTCAACAACCATCTTTCGCGGGAGCTTGTCTGATGGAAAATATCTTGCGCCTGCCGGTCGCGGTCCGCCGCTTTCCGCGTCTCGCCTTCGACAATACACGCCCTGAAGACGTTGCCGCCGAGCAGCGCCGCATGGACGAGCTGTGCGCCACCCGGAATTACCTGCTTGCTGCGCTGACCCACATCAACCGCGAGATTGACGGTCTGTGTGTGCCGCAACGCGGCATCCGTGACGCGATTCCGATGGTCGAGGCCGCTCTCTTCCACAACCTGACGCTGGACGGTTGCAGCGAGACGGATCGTCCGCTGCGCAACATGCTGGTCGCCCGCGAGGAGCTGAGGGATAGGAACAATGCCTCGTAATCACCTGCGCCAGCCGGCAACCGCCACATCCGCGAGCCTAGACCCCGTGCAGGTTCGCAGCGCGATCGAAAGCGGCGCTCGCGCCTATGAGGTCGCCGAGCGTTTCGGCATCACCGAATGCATGCTTTCGCTTTTCATGCGCCGGCACGATATCGCCGTGCTCGCCAGCGACCGCTTGCCGCCGCCGGATCTGTCGCGCCCTGACCGTATAATCGTCTGGAAGTCCATTCCTGACCCCATGTCCGGCGTCGCCCGCCGCAAACGCTTCGCTCTGCCGCGTATCAGCATGCAGGTCGCGGCGATGATGGAGACACAGTGATATGTCGCACCCCACGAAATTCGACGGCAGCAACCTGATCATGCGCGCCCCCGCCGGTGCCGAGAACGTCCAGGACATGCACGTATTCCAGACGCGCCACTCTTGCGTTTCGTGCTGGACCGTTTCAGGCGATGAGCTTGCCGAGATCAGCGCCACCGGCAAGATCTTCCTGTCCGTCCTCATGGGCGGCCAGCAGCCACCGGTTTACGTTGGCTCTGAATCCACGTGCCGCGCGGTCATGGTTGATTTTGGCCCTGTCTGGCCGATGGCGCCCCGTCCGGCTGAATATCCCACCCCGGATCACCCCATCACATCTGAAAAGGTGGAGAAGCTGTTCGAGGTGGCGCGCCGGGTGTTCATTACGAAAGCTGAAGAAAGCGGTGAACCAAGGCTGGCTGAGGCCTGCAAACTCGCCGACCTCGCTATCGGCGACCTACGGGACGCCGTACTGAAGGCGATTGCCGGCTCCCCATCCCCCTCGACGCATGTGCAGCCTATCGTGACCTCTATCGACACGATGCGCGAGGCCGCGAAGGACGTGCTTGTGAAGCGTGGATGGAAGCCCGGTCACATGATGGGCTTCCAGAATATCACCGGGCTGATGGCAGAGTTTGGCATGCAGGTTTATCGCGGCGAAATCGGCTGCGATTATCCCAATTGCGGATGCTGCGCCGATGCAGCTTGTGAGGACGCCATCAAGCAGCATCCCGATCTTGGCGGGACACCGCCGCAAACGAATGTGGCAGGTGACAGCCCCATGCGTTTCTTCTCCGAGAATGTTGACAAGTGGGGCGCTGCGGAATGGTTCGACCGTTTAGCGAACGCCATCCGCGAGCAAGACAAAGCCGTCGTTGCCAAAGATCAAATCAGCGTCGAAACCTTCCGCATGATCGCGGCGTCCAGCGCTATGACTCTTGTGCGGGACCACGAAGAGGCTGTTCGTTCGGCACTCTCCCCATATCCTCAAACGAATATGCGGGCTTATCCGCAGGAGCTGACAGACGATCTGCGCGACATCCTTTCGTTGATGATGTGGAACACTGGTCCGATGGCGCACGCTCTTCGTGCGGGCGGGCAGGACATCAAGCGCAAAGCCGAAGAAGAGCAGGCCGAAGTCATGCACTGGTTGATCGGTCTGGCGCTGGAGCATGGCAGCGAATGGCGCGCAAAAGCATCCGACCGCATCCGCGAGATTAAAGCCGCACTCGCCACCACGGAGGGCCAGCCAGATGCGGAGTAATGTTTCCTACGGCTGCACCCGATCGTTTGGCTCCAGCACCTACAGCGTCTCAGGCTACAGCAGCGAAGAAGCTGCCGAGTTCGCCGTTATGTCGATGGCGCAGGATGCCGGCGACTGGCATCCGCCGACCTTACGCACTGCACGCTGGCAGTTCTGGCGGCCGACCGAATACAGCGATCTCGAAAAACGTCTCATCGCGAGGGCTTCACCATGACCGACACCCAAAAGAGCTACAGCTTTATTGGCAACGACTGCCCTCCTGAATACCGCCGCGTCGGTACGATCGATGTTGCTGACCCCGCCGATGTAAGGCGAGCCGAAGATCGAGGCTACCGCATCGGGACGATTTACGACGGACGCAGCCACTCGTGCGCAGAGCCGTGCGCTGCGGACATCTACGAAGAGGTCGACCAACCAGCACCGCCCCAATCGAATTTGAGTGGACTGCACGCTGGTCCGCCCGAGCGTGCAGTCCACGGCCTAAGAGATACATCCGGCGCGAAAGAGATGCGCGTAACGCCAGCGATTCGCAATTCACGATTGGTATCTGACAGCGGCATACCGTCGCCCGAGACACATATGGATGGGAGCGAGAAAGACTTCCATCGTGCCGCAAGCGCCTTGCTGAACACGCTTTGGCAAAAAACCTACTCTGGCTCGCGTTCGCATGAAGAAAATTGGCTGGAGATGGACCGGGAGTTTCCGCAAGCGCGTTGGCTTCATGATGAACTGAAAGCTGCGAAAGATCGGACCACACCGCCGCAAACGAATTTGCGGGGAGACGAACTCCTGACCACGATCAAAGAATTCGCTCATTGGCATCACTTGAACGAGATTACAGTTGCCGCCGGAAAGGTACCTAGCGATAGCGAAATCGATTTCGAAGCGTCGGCTTGGAACCGCATTACCCGCGCACTCGACACAAGGGAGCGATCGGACAATGGCTAATCTAATCCCGGTCTTCGGAAGATTTCCGCTCAGCTTCGATCCGTTCCTGAATTCTAAGAAGAGCAATGTATTGCTCGGTCGAAATGTCTATATCGCCTTCGGGAGCATGCACCATTCCTCGAAAGTTATATCCTGCAAGCTTTTCGTGCAAAATCCTTGCAAGCACGATGGACAGCCAAGACCTGATATCCGTAAGCTCGGGCAAGGTCCCTATTATGAACGTTGCTTCGCTCTGTTCGTGTTCGGCATAAAATTTCTCAGCGTCCCAATCACTCATGTCTTGCCTCCGTTGGAAGTGAGCACGATGCGTGGTGCGCGGTCGAAGGGCAAGTGCTCATGAGTACCCACAGACGACTTCTCATCAGCTTTTCCGGTGGCGAAACGTCTGGACGGATGACGACGCTCACCCAATTCGACATGTTCCATGGCCTCGACCTCGATATAGGCGGCGGCTGTGAAGAAAGCTGTGAGGTGGCGTTTGATGACGCAGCTTGAATACTTAGCTCCCAATAGGAACTGCATTTCAGGATCGCCCGGTAGTCACCTTTACCTCGCGGAGGAAGTCTTCTGCTTGTTTCGCGGCATTTTCGAAGAAGCTTCGAATGACATCGGTACTGGCGAGCGCATCAGTATCAGGGTCTCGAAGTGCTCGCTCTACAAAATCCGCAGTCGCGCGAGCGCCCATGGAAGAAGGAAACTCTATCTCGCTCTCGAAAGCTGCCAACGTATCGTCGCGAAGCACCTTAACAATATTTGCGATGGTGCCAGCGTGAGCCTCGGAGATTTGTTTGGGTTGCCTGCCAGGGGCCTCAATCATTTCAATGATCTGGACACCGGTATAAGCGAGATCACGTGTCCGCTGCGCCAAAATGCGTTGTCGTCTAAGCTGGATGGCAAAATTCGTCCGTTGATGGCGATCAGCATCCCTTACTTGTTTAGAAAGAAAAACAATGGTCGGGACTGCGGCTGCTACAGCCGCCCAGCCACCAAGAGCCGAGACCCACTCTCTGAAGCACCTCCCGTTATCTTCAGCATCGCACCAGATCACGACGCCGCCATACGATGCACGGTAAACGACCCATGCGATAGCAAGGCCGAATGCCACCCCCCACGCCAGCCCATAACCAAGCCTGTCCGTCTCCATTCCAACAATCCCCGTTGCCCCAAGCCGAAACTACGCGACCGCGCAGTGGATCCGCAAGTTCAGCCTATGAGGATCGTAGCATGACAAATCATGACACCACTGCCGATATGGCTCGACGCCGGCTTAGCCTCTGGTTTTTCCGCGATCTGACGGACGATCATCGGCACAAGCTCTTTCGCCTGTTCAGCATGCCTGACGCCGAGATCACGAACATGGGCTATCAGGCGATTGCGCTGAATGACGTAGTTCGGCAGATCACCAGCGCCACACCGCCGCAAACGAATGTGGAATCATCCGCGAGAGATGAGTTGCGGGTCCTTGCCAAGGCGCTCTGGGATGCATGCCACCGTATTGCTCATCCAGAAACCTCAGACGGAATGTCCGCAGAAGAAAGCTCCGCACTGTTTCAGCGCATCGCCACTGATGCCTTGTGCGCAGATACTGCAGCGCCCGTGAAACTAACGGCTTCCAGCAATGCCTGGCACACCGCCTGCGTTAATATCCTCTGGTCGAGGAGCGAGACCTACAAGCTCTTCGAAGAGGTCAAGAAATTCGCAGAAGCTATAGAGCGCGGAGAAGTATATCCATCATCGCGAAACCATTCGGACGCGGAGGATGGTCGATGACAGCCCAAGCCGTGGTCAAAAAGTCCGACTTGGACCGCATGGCCGCAATCGCGAACGAGCGAAATGTGACGGTTGAGATCGTGGAGGGTGGGCGAACAATAAGAGTGTCCCCAATCTCTCCCGCTCAGGTGGATAGAATTCCGCTTGCGCCGAAAGGTGGAGTTCGGCTTTGATGCAAGACATGCCGCGCAAACTGCCATTGAACGTTATCCGAGAGAAGAACCGCCACGGAACCATCGTGTTCTATTATCGTGTCGGCAAAGGCCCCCGCACGCGCCTCGGCGGCGAACCGGGAACGGAAGAGTTCAAGCAGTCATATCGCGACGCGATCGCCGCCGAGCAACCCGCACGCCCCCGCCAACGAGGCGACAGCCGCACGCTGAAATGGCTCATCGGTCAATATATGGGAAGTCGCCAGTGGGCAGATCTCGCGACCTCCACACGAAAGGCGCGCGGCAATCTCTTCATCCAGATGCTGAAAAATGCTGGCGACAGCTTCTTTGCCGATATCTCCAAAAAGGACGTTGAAGCAGCTCTCGATGCGCGGGCCGGCACACCAGGCCAAGCCAACGCTTTGCTGAAGGCGCTGCGCGGCGTCTTCGAATGGGCAGTCAAAGCAGACTTAACCGGCTTTGACCCGACGCATGGCGTCGACCGTCTGCAGTACAAGACGGACGGCTTTGAGCCATGGACATCTGAGGACGTTCATAAGTTCTGCCTCAAGTGGAAGATCGGAACTCCGCAGCGCCTGGCAATGGAACTGCTTCTCTGCTCTGGCCTTCGCCGGTCAGACATCGTGCGCGCCGGCCGCCAACACATGAGCGGCAACACCTTCACTTTGCGGACCCATAAAACAGGCGCCGAGATCACCGTAGAGTTTCCAGACCGTCTCATGAAGGTGATCGAAAAAACGAAGACCGGCGACCTCGCCTTCATCGTCGGCGAGAATGGCCGGCCGTTTACCGTCGAATCATTTGGAAACTGGTTTCGCAAGCACTGCACAAAGGCTGACGTGGACAAAAGCGCCCATGGGCTACGCAAACTTTCCGCCACTTTGGCCGCAAATGCCGGCGCTTCATCGCACGAATTAATGGCTCAATACGGCTGGGCAACATCCAGACAGGCAGAAATCTACACGAAAAAGGCCGATCGCAAGCGCCTAGGAATTCGGGCTTCGAAACTGGTTGCAGAACAGATTGAGATCGAACTCGCCCCGCACCTAAATCCCGGTGCGGGAAACTTTCAAAATACCGAAGCAAAAACAACGGTCAAAAAATAAGATGGTGCCCCGTGCCGGAATCGAACCAGCACTCCTCTCGGAACCTGATTTTGAGTCAGGCGCGTCTACCAATTCCGCCAACGGGGCATTGCGAGCGTGTGATCGGCCTCTAGCATGCGTGTGCGGATGCGGCAAGACGCCTTATCCGCATCATGGCAGCGCCGCCCAAAAAATCTCGCATGTTGCCGATCGCAAACCACGATACGGTTCACGAAACTGTGCCATGCGCTAAGCCAATCTGCGACGGCATGTCGATTTACAGCGGTCGCGCGTGAGATTAAAGCAGCAGCGAGCATCGTGTTTATTGAAGATCTGATGCCGTACGACAGGAAGCAGGAGACATTCATGGCGCATGCAGCATCAATCGAGCACAGCCGCAGCATTCCGCAGATCGCCTTTCCCCTGATTGTAACATTCGGCATGGCGGTGGTCATTCTCAGCGCCCTCGCCTTCCAGCATATCGGCGGCTACATGCCCTGCCATCTCTGCCTGGTTCAGCGCGATCCCTATTATTACGGCATTCCGGTCGGCATCCTTGCCATCGGCACCGTTGCCTTCAAACTGCCGTCATGGACAGGCCGTGTCCTGCTCGCACTGATCGGCCTGATGATGCTGGTCGGCGGTGGCGTCGCCGTTTATCATTCCGGCGTCGAATGGGCTTTCTGGGCGGGTCCATCCAGCTGCACCAATCCGGCCGGCGCGGTGAGCACCAATGCCGCCAATCTCCTGAGCGACCTCAACACCGTGCGCGGCCCCTCCTGCGATACGGCAGCCCTTCGCGTGCTCGGCCTGTCCATGGCCGGCTGGAACGTGTTGACGAGTGCTGCGCTGGCAGCGATCGCCTTTATCGGCGCCTTCCGCAAATCGGCCTGAAGATTTTCGTGATGAATGGCATGGCGCTCACGCGCCATCGCCTTGCCGCGAGATTGACGAAAAACCTCACGGCTGCAGTTCGGTATCCCAGTAGAGATAATCGACCCAGCTTTCATGCAGATAGTTCGGCGGGAAAAGCCGGCCATTGTTGTGCAGGTCCTGCACGCTCGGTGCATAGGGCTTCTGGTGCGGTATCATGCCGGCCTGTTTCGGCAGTTTGCTGCCCTTCTTCAGATTACAGGGCGAGCAGGCCGCCACCACATTCTCCCAGGTCGTTTCGCCGCCATGCGCGCGCGGAATGACATGGTCGAAGGTCAGGTCGTGATGATCGCCGCAATACTGGCATTCGAACTTGTCGCGCAGGAACACGTTGAAGCGCGTGAAGGCCGGGTTGCGGGTCGGCTGCACATAGGTTTTCAGGCTGACGACACTCGGTAGGCGCATCGAAAAGCTGGGCGACGAGACGGCGTGATCGTATTCCGCGATGATGTTCACACGGTCAAGGAAAACCGCCTTGATCGCGTCCTGCCAGGACCACAACGACAAGGGATAGTAACTCAGCGGCCGGTAGTCAGCGTTCAGGACGAGCGCCGGCAAGGCCTGCGGGGAGACTGCAATCGTCAAATGACGCTCCTACCCGATTCGGCATCTATCTCCTCTATATTAGGTCTGTTGTTACAGGAATGTGAAGCCAATAAATGCAGGGGCTTTGAGGATCGGCGAATCAGTTGCGGGCAATGTTGCAGACTTGTGCCGAATCAGAGCGTCGGCAGGGCATCCCGGCGCATATGGGTGGCGTAATAGGCCCAGAACAACCGGGCAGCGACCGAACGCCATGGCGACCAGATTGTGGCCAGCTGCCGCAATTGCCTCGCTGACGGGCGCGCCTCCAGCGTAAAGGCATGTGCGACGGCGGCTTGCAAAGCCACATCACCGCTCGGAAACACATCCACGTGACCGCCGCAAAACATCAGATAAACTTCCGCGGTCCACGGGCCGATGCCGGGCAAGCCTGTCAGCGCGGCGATCGCATCCTCGGGCGGCATCTGCAGCAGGGCATCGAGATCGACACGACCCGCGACGATGGCTTCGGCGAGACCGGCCAGCGTTTTCGCCTTGGCACGCGACAGGCCGAATGTGGCGGCAACGTCCGGCGCGGTCGCCAGATAGTTTTCCGGCGTCACGGGTCCCTCGGCCAGAATGCGGTTCCAGATCGCCGCAGCACTGGCTTTCGACACCATTTGCGACACGATGATCGATGCCAGACTGGCAAAGCCGGGTTCGCTCAGGCGCAGAGGCACGGCGCCCGAGGCGGCGACAATGGTTTCAAGACGCGGATCGAGCGCGACCAGGTGGACGAGGCCGGCGTCGATATCGCTCATGTCACGGATGATGGTCATCAATACCTGCGGGTATGTGTTTTTATACGCGGACTTGACCAAGTCCCCCGAACACAAGCAAATCGCGCATGCCTTCGAATGTCCACCCAAAACCGGTTTTCCGTTTCGCGCCAAGCCCGAATGGCCTGCTCCACCTCGGCCACGCCCTGTCGGCTATGCTCAACCACGACATGGCGAAAGAAGCCGGCGGCCGTTTTCTGCTGCGAATCGAGGATATCGACCTCACCCGCTGCACGCCGCAATACGAACAGGCCATCCATGATGACCTGACGTGGCTTGGCCTGCCATGGGAACAGCCGGTGCGCCGGCAGTCTGACCATTTTGACGCCTATGCCGATGCATTAACACAGCTTGATAAAATGGGCGTGGTCTATCCGGCGTTTCTGACCCGTGGTGAAGTCAAGGCAATCGTTGCTGAGCACGAAAAGACAGGCAAGGCGTGGCCACGCGATCCGGATGGTTCGCCTCTTTATCCTGAAACAGACAAGCTCCGCTCCACGGACGAGCGTCAGTCGCTGATCGAAAAAGGTATTCGCCACGCATGGCGACTGGATATGCAAAAGGCGCTCGCTCTGGTGAACACGCCCCTGAACTGGCAGGAAACCGGCGACGGCGCGCACGGAGAAATCCCGGCTGATCCGGCGGCATGGGGCGATGTCATCCTGTCGCGCTCGGATGCACCCTCCAGCTATCATCTGTCGGTGGTGATCGACGACGCGCTTCAGGGCATCACCCATGTGGTGCGCGGTCTCGACCTGTTTCACGCCACATCCGTGCACCGGCTTTTGCAGACCTTGCTCGCTCTGCCGCAGCCGCTCTACCATCATCACCGGCTGCTGATGGATGAAGACGGAAAAAAACTCTCGAAGAGCAGCGGCTCCACCGGGCTTGCGCACTTGCGCGAACAAGGCATGTCAGCGGCCGATATCCGCCGTCTTGTTGGCCTCTAGGCTTTGCTCCGGGCCGGCATCCGCCGGATCTCGACCACCGGCACCGCTCACATCACCCGGCATTTCCCCTGTGCGCAGGTGATGGGTCACCACCGAATAGACCCGGTATTTCATCAGCGCCGCATTCACCTCCGCGCCCAGCATGAAGATCACGCCGACCATATAGAGAAACACCAGCACGATCATCACGGAGGCCAGACCGGCATAGGTGGCGGCATAGGTGGCAAAGGTCGAGATGTAGGACGCGAAGACGAAAGCGCCGACCGCCCAGCAGAGAATGGTGAGAAGCGCTCCCGGCAGAATATCCACCAGACGCCGACTGCCGGCCGGCAGCCATTTGTGCGAGGCGATCAACCCGATCACCACGATCGCCACCGTGCCGTAGATACCGTAGGTGCTGTAATTCATCAGGCCGCCGAGCCATTCCTGCAATTGCGGAAATCGCGTGCCCGCGAACCGCAGCGCCACAGGAACGGCAACGAGAAGAATACTGATCGCCGCAAACACGACAACGACCACGACCACATAACCGAGGCTGGCAAGGCGAGTAACATACCAGGTGCGGGTTTCGCTGACGCGGTAGGCGCGGTTGAGCGAGATACGCAACGCCTCCACGCCATTGGACGCAAAATAAGCGGCCGCCAGCACGGAGACCGTCAGCAAGCCACCGCGCGGGATTTCCAGAACACGCTGGATTTCGGCCTGCAGCGGATCGGCAATTTCCGCCGGCCATGCATCGAAGAGCAGATGCACGGAAATCGAGGAAAACGAACTGGCACCGAGAAAACCGGCAAGCGCCGTCCCAAAGATCAGGAACGGAAACAGCGCCAAAAGACCGGACAGGGCCACATGGCTTGCCATCGCCCAGCCATCGTCCTCATGAAAATGGTTATAGGCATCCGACAGCACCGTATAGGCAAGGCTGTACCAGGCGGTTTTGCGCATTCTCTCCAGCCCGGCTTTCCAGCCTTGACCGCTCCGTTGTCTTCACCCGTGAAATATGGGAAATCCCTGCCCATTGTACAGGACGCATCGTCCTCCATAGCCAAGAAGGTTTGAACAGCATGGCCGAGCGGCGCTCAATCATCGTCACCGGCTGCTCGTCCGGCATTGGCGCCTATTGCGCACGCGCTTTGAAAGCCGAAGGCTGGCGGGTCTTCGCCACCGTGCGCAGTGCCGAAGACCTTGCGCCACTCGAAGCCGATGGCATCGAAGCCCTGCTGATGGACTACACCCGGACGGACACGATCGCGGCACTGGTGGAAACCGTCCTGGCCCGCACCGGCGGTCGCATCGATGCGCTGTTCAACAACGGCGCCTATGGCCAGCCGGGCGCAGTAGAGGATTTGACCACCGACGTGCTGCGCCTGCAGTTTGAAACCAATTTTTTCGGCTGGCATGAACTGACGCGACGGGTGATCCCGGTCATGCGCGCACAGGGCCACGGCCGCATCGTCAACTGCTCCTCCATTCTCGGCCTCATCCCCTATCGTTATCGCGGCGCCTACAACGCCTCCAAATTTGCGCTCGAAGGTCTGACGGTGACGATGCGCATGGAGCTTCACGGTTCCGGCATCCATGTCAGCCTGATCGAACCGGGGCCGATCGCCTCGCGCTTCACCGCCAACGCCCTTGAGGCGGTGCGCAAAAATATTGATCTCGAAAATTCCGCACATGCGCAGGAATACAAACGCCAGCTTTCCCGTCTTGATGGCTCAGGCCCGGTGAACCGCCACAAGCTTGGGCCGGAAGCCGTGCACAAGGTGCTGGTGCATGCCTTGACCGCCCCACGGCCAAAGCCACATTATCTCGTCACCAA
The DNA here is from genome assembly GCF_004343585.1 of Neorhizobium sp. JUb45. Lineage (GTDB taxonomy): Bacteria > Pseudomonadota > Alphaproteobacteria > Rhizobiales > Rhizobiaceae > Neorhizobium. The sequence goes on from NZ_SLYW01000005.1 coordinate 98,627, forward strand.
ACCGGCAAAGCAGGGCATTTTTCTGAAATGGCTTTTGCCTGCGGATCTTTTCTACCGGCTGATGCGCCGCTTTGACTGAACAAGAACGATAAAAAACCGGGAGGCGGAAAAATGTCCAGTTTTACCACCGTGCTGACGGTGATCGTCATGGGCCTTGTCGTGCTCGTGTTGATCCGCGGCCTGTTCAACATGGTCAAGGGGCAGGATGCCAACCGCTCCAACAAGCTGATGCAGTTGCGCGTGCTTTTGCAGGCGGTCGCCATCGGCCTGATCATGCTCACACTCTGGCTTTCCGGCGGTGGACGCGACTGATGGTCAAACTCAACAAGATCTATACCCGCACCGGCGACAATGGCACGACCGGCCTCGTGGATGGCCCGCGCCGTTTCAAGCACGACCTGCGCGTCGAAGCCTATGGCACCGTCGATGAGACCAATTCGCTGCTCGGCATGGCACGGCTCCACACCGGCGCCATGTCCACGCTCGACCCGATGCTTTTTCGCATCCAGAATGACCTTTTCGACCTCGGCGCCGACCTTGCCACACCCGATACCGGCGAGGTTCCGAAATACGAGCCGCTGCGCATCGTGCAGTTGCAGGTGGACCGGCTGGAGGTGGAAATCGACCGGCTGAACGAAAGCCTTGATCCGCTGACATCCTTTGTCCTGCCCGGCGGCAGCCCGGCCGCGGCCAACCTGCATGTCGCGCGTGCGACATCGCGGCGGGCGGAACGCATCATGGTGGCACTGGCACAGCAGGCAGACGAAGTCGTCAGCGAACCGGCGCTGAAATATATCAACCGGCTGTCGGACTTCCTGTTCGTGGCCGCCCGTTATGCCAATGGCGGCGGCAAGGCCGATATCTTATGGGTGCCGGGGCAAAATCGCTGAACCGCACGGCCGTCACCCGCTGACGCTGAAACATGGAATGGTGCTATGACAAATCGACACGCCCGATGTCGGACAACCACATTGTGTTCGGCTAAAAAAATGCTTACCCATGTCGCCGATTGACAACTGAACGCGTGGGAGACGTCGCATCTTGCGGCGGCGTGATGTCCAAAGGAAGGAAGCCATGAAGATCCTTGTGCCGGTAAAACGTGTGGTCGATTACAACGTGAAGATTCGGGTCAAACCGGACAACACGGGCGTCGAACTGACCAACGTGAAGATGTCGATGAACCCGTTCGACGAAATTTCCGTCGAGGAAGCACTGCGTCTGAAGGAAGCCGGCAAGGCGGAAGAGATCGTCATCGTATCGATCGGCCCGGCCAAGGCGGAAGAAACCATCCGCACCGCGCTCGCCATGGGCGCCGATCGCGGCATCCTGATCGAGACCGACGAAGCCGTCGAGCCGCTCGCCGTCGCCAAGCTGCTGAAGGGCGTGGTCGAGGCTGAAAGCCCAGGCCTCGTCATCGTCGGCAAGCAGGCGATCGATGACGACAGCAACCAGACCGGCCAGATGCTGGCAGCCCTTCTCAACTGGGGCCAGGCCACCTTCGCCTCCAAGATCGAGCTCTCCGCCGACAAGGCGACCGTCACCCGCGAAGTCGATGGCGGCTTGCAGACGATCGACGTCAAGCTGCCGGCCATCGTCACCTCCGACCTGCGCCTCAACGAGCCCCGTTACGCTTCGCTGCCGAACATCATGAAGGCGAAGAAGAAGCCGCTCGACAAGAAGACGCCTGCCGATTTCGGCGTCGATGTCACGCCGCGCCTGAAAGTTCTGAAGACGGAAGAGCCGGGTGGCCGCAAGGCCGGTATCAAGGTCAAGTCGGTTGAAGAGCTGGTTTCCAGCCTCAAGACCGCTGGCGTGATCTAACGGTAAGGAAAGGAATAGAAACAATGACCATTCTTCTTCTCGCCGAACACGACAATGCCAGCCTCAACGACCAGACCGCCAAGGCACTGACCGCAGCAAGCCAGATCGGCGCCGAAGTTCACGTACTAGTCGCCGGTTCCAGCGCCAAGGCTGCCGCCGATGCGGCTGCAAAGCTTTCGGGCGCCGCAAAAGTTCTGCTGGCTGACGATGCGGCCTACGCCAACAATCTCGCCGAGCCGCTGGCCGATCTGATCGTGTCGCTGGCCCCCGCCTATGACGTGATCCTCGGACCTGCTTCGGTTTCGGTAAAGAACGTCCTGCCGCGCGTCGCAGCCCTGCTTGACGTCGCTCAGATCTCGGAAATCGTCGAGGTCGTCTCGGCCGATACGTTCAAGCGCCCGATCTATGCAGGCAACGCCATCCAGACGGTCCAGTCGGCTGATGCGAAAAAGGTCATCACCGTGCGCACCGCATCCTTTGCGGCAACGGCTGAAGGCGGTTCGGCATCGGTCGAAAACGTGAGCGGCGCCGGCAATTCCGGTCTCTCCAGCTTCGTCTCCGATGCTCTGGCGGCGTCCGAACGTCCAGAACTGACCTCGGCCAAGGTGATCATTTCGGGTGGTCGCGCGCTTGGTTCCTCGGAAAAATTCCAGGAAGTCATCCTGCCGGTAGCCGACAAGCTCGGCGCTGCCGTCGGTGCATCGCGCGCTGCCGTCGATGCCGGTTATGCCCCCAACGACTGGCAGGTCGGCCAGACCGGCAAGGTCGTCGCACCGCAGCTTTACATCGCGGTCGGCATTTCCGGCGCCATCCAGCATCTCGCCGGCATGAAGGATTCCAAGGTCATCGTCGCCATCAACAAGGATGAGGAAGCGCCGATCTTCCAGGTCGCCGATTACGGCCTTGTCGGCGATCTCTTCGAGATCCTGCCGCAGCTGGAAAAGGCGCTTTAACCGCGTGCATCAAAAGGGGCTGGCTAAATACCACCCGCATGGCTAACAATCTGCCGGACCCTGACAAGGGTTCGGCATTTTTATTGAACCGGAAAAGACGCAGGAGCGAACATGTCCACCGCCATCAAGAACATCGGCATCATCGGTGCAGGCCAGATGGGCTGCGGCATCGCACATGTTTCCTCCATCGCCGGTTACAAGATCCAGATCTACGATCTGGAGCAGGACCGCATTGAGGCAGCCCTTGCGACTATCAACGGCACGCTTGCGCGTCAGGTCGGCGCCGGCAAGCTGACGGAAGAAGAGCGCAAGGCCGCCCTTTCGCGCATCAGCGGCTCCACCGACGTCAACGACCTCGCCTCGATGGATCTCGTCGTCGAAGCCGCCACCGAAGACGAAACCGTCAAGCGCAAGATTTTTGCCACCGTTTGTCCCGTCCTGCGCCCCGAAGCCATTCTCGCGACCAACACGTCTTCGCTGTCGATCACCCGCCTTGCCTCTGCGACCGACCGTCCGGAACGCTTCATGGGCATCCACTTCATGAACCCCGTGCCGGTGATGAAGCTAGTGGAACTGGTGCGTGGTATCGCCACGGAAGAAAAGACCTTCAACGCCGCCAAGGAATACGTCACCACGCTCGACAAGACCTTCACCGTCGCCGAGGATTTTCCGGCCTTCATCGTCAACCGCATCCTGCTGCCGATGATCAACGAGGCAATCTACACGCTCTATGAAGGCGTCGGCTCGGTCGAGGCGATCGACACTGCCATGAAGCTCGGCGCCAACCACCCGATGGGCCCGCTGCAGCTTGCCGATTTCATCGGCCTCGACACCTGCCTGTCGATCATGCAGGTGCTGCATGACGGTTTGGCCGACAGCAAATACCGCCCCTGCCCGCTTCTGGTGAAATATGTCGAAGCCGGCTGGCTCGGCCGCAAATCCGGCCGCGGTTTTTACGATTATCGTGGCGAAGTGCCGGTTCCGACGCGGTAGTGCGTTAACCGGCAACGATGTCGGTATGCGAGAAATCATTACCCTTGAACAAAAGCCGGCCGCCAGCTGACTTGGCGCATGCATAGGACATGCAATCGGCCAGATTGAGCTGCGCCGGATGGCCGCGCCCCTTGCCATAGCGGGCAAACCCTTCGACGGCGATGGTGGCAATCGCGGCGTCGATCGGCATTATGGAAATACCGGCTTCGGTCAGCAGCAAACGAACGCGCTCTTCGACGATGATCGGATGAATATCGAGCATTGTTGCGAGGCGCATGGACGCTTCGAGGATGACAAGGCCGGAGGTCAGGCAGCTCGGCGCCTGTTCGATACGCTGCGCATAATCTGCAGCATCGGTTTCATCGGCAAGAATGGCAACGATAACCGATGTGTCGATGAACATCAGGGCTGGCTCCAGAGATCGTCGACCTCCTGCTTGCTGAGGCTGCGACCCTTCGGGCCAGCCTGCGCTTTCAAGTCACGAGCAATAGCCGCTGCCCGCTTCGAAAGCGGCACGGTGGCGTTTTCGCGCCGCAATTCCTCTTCCAGCGCCTGGATCACGGCAGCCGTCATCGAAATATTGCGTTTCTGCGCAAGTGTTTCGGCAAGCTCACGGGCACGTTCATCTCGGATTTGCAGCGTCATGACTAAGCTCCGGCGGCACTCCGGAAGCATATCACTACGATTGCCAGACGTCATCCATACAGAACCGGCAGGAGGCAGGCGAATAAATGACAAGCTCAGGGTGCGTCAGATCGGCGCCTTGACGCCATTCACCAGCTTCTTGGCGTCGTCGCTCGCCCATTCGGCCGGTCCGTTCATCGAACCGATCAGACAGCCCTTGTCATCGAACAGCAGCGAAACCGGCAGGCCAAAAGCCAAACCTTCCTTTTTCAGCGCGTTGAACACGCCCATCGAACTGTCACGGTAGAAACCGAGCGCATCGACGCCGGTATCGGTCAGAAAGTTTTTCGGCTTCTCGTCGCTGCCGGTATCGATATTGATGGCGACGACTTCAAAGTCTTTGCCGCCCATCTCCTTTTCGAGTGTATTCAGCGCCGGCATCTCTTCGCGACAGGGCACGCACCATGTCGCCCAGAGATTGAGCAGCACCGTCTTGCCGGCGAAATCGGCCATGGTCAGGTCAGGTGCGCCCTCGCCTTTCGCCGCATCCTTGAAGACGAGATTGCTGATCGGACGCGGGCGATCGACGCCGCTCATGGCTGCCACTTCGCCCTTCGACAGTTCCTTGACCGTCGCCACCCGCTTGATTGCACCCTCGCAGGCGCCGCCGGCAACCTCGGTGGCATTGCCAGACCCCATGTTCGTCACGTATACCGCGACGGCCCCCGCCAGTATCCCGGCGACGGCGGCAATCATTATCAGTCTGGCAGACGGAAGGCCAAAGGGTCGTTTCTCTGTCATAATTACTCCAGGACGGGCATCATGGCTGACGGCACGAAGGACGCAGTATCCTCCAACCAGATGTGGGGCGGGCGTTTCGCTTCCGGGCCGGATGCTATCATGGAGGAGATAAATGCCTCCATCGGTTTCGACAAGAAGCTCTACGCCCAGGATATTCGCGGCTCGATCGCGCATGCGACCATGCTTGCGGAAAAAGGCATCATTTCTGGCGAAGATAAAGACAAGATCATCACCGGCCTGAACACGATCATGTCAGAGATCGAGCAAGGCTCGTTCCAGTTCTCGCGCAAGCTCGAGGACATCCACATGAATATCGAGGCGAAGCTGGCCGACCTGATCGGTCCCGCCGCCGGCCGCCTGCACACCGCCCGTTCGCGTAACGATCAGGTGGCCCTCGATTTCCGCCTTTGGGTGAAGGAAGAACTGGCCAAGACCGAGGCGATGCTGACCGCCCTGATCGCCGCCTTCCTCGACCGCGCCGAAGAGCATGCCGATACCGTCATGCCGGGCTTCACCCATTTGCAAGCCGCCCAGCCGGTCACGTTTGGCCATCACTGCATGGCATACGTCGAAATGTTCGGCCGTGACCGCGCCCGCGTGCGCCACGCCATCGACCATCTCGACGAAAGCCCGATCGGCGCCGCCGCCCTTGCCGGCACGCCTTACCCGATCGACCGCCACATGACCGCCAAGGCGCTGGGCTTCCGCGAACCGACCCGCAACTCGATCGACACCGTCTCCGACCGCGATTTCGCGCTGGAATTCCTGTCGGTTGCGGCCATCTGCGCCATGCACCTGTCGCGTCTCGCCGAAGAAATCGTCATCTGGTCGACGCCGCAATTCGGTTTCGTGCGCCTGTCGGACGCATTTTCCACCGGCTCGTCGATCATGCCGCAGAAAAAGAACCCGGATGCCGCAGAACTGGTGCGCGCCAAGACCGGTCGTATCAACGGTTCTCTGGTCGCACTCCTGACCATCATGAAGGGCCTGCCGCTCGCCTATTCCAAGGACATGCAGGAAGACAAGGAACAGGTGTTTGACGCCGCCGAAAACCTGGAACTGGCGATCGCCGCCATGACCGGCATGATGCGCGACATGACCATCCGCACCGACCGCATGCGCCAGGCCGCAGGCGCCGGTTATTCCACCGCCACCGATCTCGCCGACTGGCTGGTGCGCGAAGTGAACCTGCCTTTCCGCGAAGCCCATCATGTGACCGGCCGCGCCGTGGCGCTGGCGGAAAGCAAGAACTGCGATCTGTCGGAACTGTCGCTGGAAGAACTGCAGGACATCAATCCGGCAATCACCGAGAGCGTCTTCAACGTCCTCTCCGTCGACGCCTCCGTTGCCAGCCGCACAAGTTTCGGCGGCACCGCGCCTGCAGAGGTACGCAAGCAGATCGCCTGGTGGCGCGCGCGCAACTGATAAGCAACAACAGCCGGGCAAGCCGCCCGACTTCGCGAATGTGACTGCACAAGGACGACGAAACCCTCTATGACATCGTCGTCCGCCATGCTGATTTAAGGGAACGGGAATGTCGAAATCGCTGCTGAATTTGGGGCGTCATGCTGGCCGCGTTGCGGTTATCGCTGCCGTTGCCGGCCTTGTCCTTACCGGTTGCGGTCGCAAGGGCGATCTCGACAAACCGAGCACGCCGATCGACATGCAGAACAAGCGTAAAGACGCCAAAGCGCCGAAGGAACAGGCTCCCGAAAAGCCTTTCATCCTCGACAAGCTGCTCTAATCCGGGCTGATCCGTGAACCATTTTCAATATATCGACGGCGTGCTTCACGCCGAAAACGTGGCTGTTCCCGAAATCGCCAAGGCGGTCGGCACCCCGTTCTATATCTATTCGACCGCGACGCTGGAGCGGCATTACAAGGTTTTCGCCAAGGCATTCGATGGCCTCGACGCCATGGTGTGCTACGCCATGAAGGCCAATTCCAACCAGGCCGTACTGAAAACGCTTGCGCGCCTCGGTGCGGGCGCTGACGTCGTCTCGGGTGGTGAGCTGCGCCGCGCGCTGGCCGCCGGCATTCCGGCCGAACGCATCGTGTTTTCCGGCGTCGGCAAGACGGTCGCCGAAATGGATTTCGCGCTCGAAGCCGGCATCTATTGCTTCAACGTCGAGAGCGAACCGGAACTGGAAGTGCTGAACCTGCGCGCCGTCAAGGCTGGCAAAAAGGCACACGTCTCCTTCCGCATCAACCCTGACGTCGATGCCCGCACGCATGCAAAGATTTCGACGGGCAAGAAGGAAAACAAGTTCGGCATTTCCTACAAGCGCGCCCGCGAGGTCTACGCGCATGCCGCAACCCTGCCCGGCATCCAGGTGTCCGGCATCGACATGCATATCGGCAGCCAGATCACCGAGCTGCAGCCCTTCCGCGACGCCTTCAAGCTGATGCGCGAGCTGGTCGATACGCTGCGCGGTGACGGCCACGCCATCACGCATGTGGACGTCGGCGGCGGCCTTGGCGTTCCCTACCACGAAGACAACAATCCGCCGCCGGAACCGACGGCTTACGCGGAAATCGTCACCGAGGAGCTGAAAAGCCTCAATTGCCGCGTCGTCACCGAACCCGGTCGCCTGATCGTCGGCAATGCCGGCATTCTGGTCACCGAAGTGCTCTACGTGAAGGATGCCGGCGAAAAGACCTTTGTCATCGTCGATGGCGCCATGAACGACCTCATCCGCCCGACGCTGTACGAGGCCTATCACGGCCTGCGCCCCGTCGTGCTGCCGGAAAAGGATGCCGTGCATGTGAAGGCCGACGTTGTCGGCCCGGTCTGCGAGACCGGCGACTATCTGGCGCTCGACCGCGACATGGCTGTGCCCAAGCCGGGCGACCTGTTCGCCGTCTCCTCCGCCGGTGCCTATGGCGCCGTGCAGGCCGGCACCTACAACACCCGCCTTCTGGTTCCCGAAGTGCTGGTCAAGGGTGACACGTTCCACGTCATCCGTCCGCGCGGCACCTATGAAGAGCTGATCGCGCTCGATTCCGTCCCGGACTGGCTGGCCTGATACTGGCCGGATATCAACATGGTATCACGCTGATACTGGCGTGACGCCTGTTCACGATTGAGCGATATAGCGCAAAATGCGGGGGCATATGCCCCTGCCCCCTCGTCTTCGCCACAAAGATTGCTATCCTTGCGCTTTCAGGGATCGCGCTTTCCAAGCGCCCGCGCCACCGATTTGCGCCGCCACGACGACGGAGACGGACCGCATGAGAACAGAAAACACGGGCGACAAGACCGGAAACAGCTCTGCCAAAGGCGCCTTTGCGCTGAAGCCCGATCTGGCACGTCGTGTTGCGCTGAAGCGTGGTGTCGCCCGCCTCGTCCTGTTTTTCGAGCGGCTGCTGCCGCTGTCGCTGGCACCGCTCTGCGTCGTCGCGCTGTTTCTGGCCGTCTCGTGGTTCGGCCTCATGCGCATTTCGCCGGATTGGCTGCGCTGGACGCTGAACTTTCTCTTCACCTTCGCTTTCCTCGCCTCGCTGCTGCCGCTGGCACGTTTGCGCCTGCCGGGTTCCGCCGATGCAGACCGCCTGCTGGAAGACCGCAACAACCTCCCCCACCAGCCGGTGAGCGTGCAGGATGACGAGCCGGCCTTCGAGACGCCGTTTTCGCGCGCGCTCTGGCGCGAGCACCAGACGCGCATGGCCGAGCGTATCGCAGCGCTGGATGCAGGCCTGCCTCGTCCCGGCATTGCCAATTACGACCGTTACGGCCTGCGCGCGCTGCCGGCGCTGCTCCTTGTCGCAGCCTTCGGGTATTCGTTTTCCAATGGCGGCGGCTCGACCACCGATGCGTTGCAACCCTCCGCACCCGCAGCCCGCATCAATCCCGATCTGCGCATCGATGCCTGGCTGACACCGCCGGGCTATACCGGCAAGGCACCCGTATTTCTGACGGGTCGCCAATCGACCGGCGCACAGGCCGTGGAAATTCCGGAAAACTCGGAATTGACCGTCCGCGTCACCGGCGGCGAAGGCGAGGAAACGGTTCGTTTCTCGCCGCTCGAGGGTGGCGAGGCGCGCGTTCTGACAGCCAACGAACAGAAGCCGCAGGATCCAGCCGCTACGGGTGCTCCAGCACCGGCGCCCGCAGCGCCGACCACCGCCTCCGTTGACAGCGAAAAACCGTTAGCGCCGCGCACCTATGCGATGCGTGTTGGTGAAAGCGGCGATCTCAGCGTCAACGGCCAGCAATGGATGTTCGACGTCATACCCGACAAGGCACCGGAAATCGCCTTCGACAACCAGCCGCGCCGCGCCGTTAATGGTGCGTTGGAAATCGGTTTCCGCGCCAAGGACGATTACGGGATCACCAGGGCACATGCGCTGATCGAGCCGGTTGAAAAAACCGACGACAAGGCAAAACCGCTTTATCCGCTGCCCGACTACAAGCTGGACATCCCGCGTCAAAACAATCGCGAGGCCAAGGGGCTTTCCAGCCGCAACCTGACCGAACACCCGCTCGCCGGCAAACGCGTGCGCATCACGCTGGTCGCCACCGATGGCGCCGGGCAGGAAGGTCGCAGCCCGTCTCTGGAAATGGTCCTGCCATCGCGCAATTTCACCGAACCGCTGGCGGCGGCCGTTGCCGAAGAACGTCAGGTGTTTGCGCTCGACACCCGCCAGATGCCCAAGGCCATCGCGCTCAACGAGGCACTGACCATCCGTCCGGACGAGACCATTCCGAACCTCAGCCACTTTCTGCTGATCCAGTCGGCACACGGCCGCATGAAACTGGCGCGTGGCGAGGAACAGCTGAAACAGACCGCCGAATATCTCTGGGAAATCGCCCTCGGCATCGAGGACGGTGATCTGTCGGCTGCGGAAAAACGTCTGCGTGATGCGCAGCAGAACCTGTCCGACGCCATCGAAAAGGGCGCTTCCGACGAGGAAATCGCCAAGCTGACGCAGGAACTGCGCGAAGCGATGCAGCAGTTCATGAACGAGCTTGCGCAGCGCATGCAGAATGCACCGCAGGGCCAACAGAACATGCAGGCCCAGAACGTCATCCGCCAGCGCGACCTGCAGAACATGATGGACCAGATCGAAAATCTGGCGCGGTCCGGCAACCGCGATGCCGCCCAGCAGATGCTGCAGCAATTGCAGCGGATGATGAACAACATGCAGGCCGGTCGCCCGCAGCGCGGCCAGCAGGGTCAACAGGGCCAGCAGCAGAACAGCCAGATGCGCCAGCAGATCGACAAGCTCGGCGAGATCATGCAGCAGCAGCAGCGCCTGATGGACGAGACCTTTAAACTCGATCAGGCCCTGCGCGACCGCCTGCAGCGCGGCGACCCGGAACAGCAGGGCGAAAACCCTTATGAACAGGGCCAGAACCAACAGGGACAAAACCAGCAGGGCCAAAATCAGCAAGGTCAGCAGCAAGGACAGAACCAGCAGGGCGGCCAGCAGCCTGGCCAGCAAGGTCAACAGGGGCAGCAATCCACCGACCAGATGACCGCAGAACAGCTGCGCGAGGCGCTGAAAAACCTGCGTGCCCAGCAGGAAGGTCTCGGCAAGCAGCTCGGCGAATTGCAGAAGGGCCTGAAGGAACTCGGCATGGATCCCGGCCCCGGCTTCGGTCAGGCCGAACGAGAAATGGGCAATGCCGGTCAGGCGCTCGGACAGGGCCAGGGCGAACAGGCCGTCGAAGGTCAGGGCAATGCCCTCAACGCACTGCGTCAGGGCGCCCAGAGCATGATGCAGCAAATGATGCAGGCCATGCAGGGTCAGGGCCAGCAGCCGGGCCAGGGTCAGGGCGAAGGGGAAGGCATGGCCAATCAGGGCGGCCAGAACGGCCGTGACCCGCTCGGCCGCCTGCGCTCCAGTTCCGGCCCGGAATTCGGCGATCAGGTGAAGGTGCCGGACGAAATCGACGTGCAGCGAGCGCGTGAAATTCTGGAAGCGATCCGCGAGAAGCTGGGCGGCGCACTGTCGGGCGAGGCCGAGCGCCGTTACCTTGAACGCCTGCTGGAAATGCGCTGAGCGCAAAGAAAACCACGCAGAACGACAAAGGCCTGGAAGCTTGTTGCCTCCAGGCCTTTTGTTATTCGGTTACCCTGAAAGGGTTCAGGCCGCCTTTGTCTCGCGAGAGACTGCGAGTGCCTGTGCCACGGCCTTGCGGATATCCGGCAGGGCAAAAGGCTTGTCGACCACGTCGATCACCTTGGTCATCAGGTCGTCGGCACGCTCGCGCTGTTCGGCATAACCGGTCATCAGCAGGATGCGCAGATCCGGAAATTTTGCAGATGCCTGATGCGCCAGCTCGATGCCATCCATCACCGGCATGCGGATGTCGGAAAGGAGAAGGTCGAACGGACCTTCATCGAGAAGGGCAAGCCCTTCGGCGCCATCGGCCGCTTCGCAGGTTTCGTGACCGTCCAGTCGCAGCGCACGAGCCACGAAACGACGTAGCGAATCCTCATCCTCGGTGATCAGGATCTTGGCCATGTCCATATAACTCCCGTGCTTCAATTCGGGACCCAAATGACCAGTCTTTCCTTTGCAAGGAGTAAACATCGGGCACATGGGGAAGGAACGTGGTTAACAGGCCGTGTCACTGTGTCAGCTTATGCGGCCGTCACGCTTGCGTTTCAGCATCCCCGGTGACGACACCGACGAATGGCAGTTCGCGGAACGCGTAGGCCACGTCCATGCCATAACCGACCACGAAATAATCCGGGCATTCGAAACCGACATAGTCCGCCTGGAGGTCTTCCTTGCGCTTGACGCGCTTGTCGAGCAGCACGGCGATGGTGACGTTGCGGGCGCCGCGTTCGAAGAGCAGTTCCTTGGCGAATTTCAGTGTGCGGCCGGATTCGAGAATATCGTCGATCAGCAGAACGTCGCGGCCATGCACGTCGCTGTCGATATCCTTGACGATGCGAACGCCCTGCGAAACCGTGCCGGTGCCGTAGCTCGACAGCGTGATGAATTCGACCTCGGGAGCAAGATCCACATCATGCATGGCGCGCAAAAGGTCGGCCGCGAAGATGAAGGAGCCCTTCAGGATGGCGATGACCAGCAGATCCTTGGTCGGACCCTTGGCAATCCTGGCTGCGATATCGTGGTTGCGCTCGGCAATCTGCTCGGCAGTGTAGAGCGGTTCGATATTTTTTCCGCGGACCACGGGCATTGGCATCTCCTTCGGCCAGTTGGGCTCGACTTCAAAGCGGGGCCGATAGCACAATCAGGGGCGCGGAGCATCACCTTCGACGAAGGAAAGCCGCAACTCCGGCTTTTTTCCACCGGCATAGGCCATGCGCGCCGAAAATCCGCGGCTTTCGCGGGCACCGATCATGGCCGTTGGTGGTGCAATAAGCGTCTGCCCCACCACCTTGCCGCCGGACACCAGTTCGGCGCGGATCGGCGACAGCGGATGGCTGTTGGCATCGCCATTCTCGATGATGCCGGTGATCAGCAGCGCCTGCATGCCGTTGGCGTCCTGCGGCGTCAGGTTGACATGAGTGATGCCGAGACCGCGGTTTTGGGCTGCATCGGCTCTATCGCCGCCAATCAGGGAAAATCCGCCAGAAAGGCCAAAAACCAGCACGAAAACGAGCGCAACGATGGCGGAGAAGAAATCCGCCGACATGCGCATGAGAGCGTGCTCAGCGCGCTCCACAATGCGTGCAACGAAACCGGCCTGCGGCGGCATTGAGCGTTGACTTGCGGCCGGGCGACGGGTGGTGCGGCGATTGTCGTTGCGCGGTGCGGCTTCGAAAACCCGGCGATGTGCCGTATCACCAACGGTCACGAATTGGGCATCCACGACCTCATCGCCAGCCTTGCGGCCCTGCGCCTGCGGCCTGCGGCTTGGCGCCGGCGGCAGAATGTCGTAGGCATCGGTCGTCTTCTCTTGGCGTGAACGGAATGCGCTCATGGCTTCTCCGGCCTCCTCGCGCCCCGTTATCCCCGAGAGTTGAGAACCACGGACAAGCGGGGCATTGAAACGAATCCCGCCCAGAAGTAAATTTAAATGGTTAATGCTTCGCAAAGACGGTGCTCAAACCGCCTCTTTCCGCGGTTGATTCATGCTCTGTAAACCTCCAGCGTTTACGCACGCGGAAAACCAAAACCTGATGGACTGGACGATCGGTTGATCCATTTCGAAAATGTCGGTTTGCGGTATGGAATGGGCCCGGAAATTCTCCGGGACATGACGTTCGACATCCCGAGCGGCTCTTTCCAGTTCCTGACCGGCCCCTCCGGTGCCGGCAAGACCACGCTTCTGCGCCTGCTCTTTCTGTCGTTGCAGCCGACCCGCGGCCTTATCCGCATGTTCGACCGCGACCTGTCGCAGATCCCGCGCAGCGAAATGCCGATGCTGCGTCGGCGCGTCGGCATCGTTTATCAGGATTTTCGCCTTCTCGATCACCTGACCACCTATGAGAACGTCGCCCTGCCCTTGCGCGTGCGCGGCAAGGACGAATCCTCCTATCGCAACGACGTCATCGAACTGTTGAAATGGGTCGGCCTCGGCGAACGCATCAATGTTCTGCCGGCTGTCCTCTCCGGTGGTGAAAAGCAGCGTGCTGCCATTGCCCGCGCCCTGATGGACCAGCCGGAAATCCTGTTGGCCGACGAGCCGACCGGTAACGTCGATCCACCAATGGCACGCCGCCTTCTCAACCTGTTTCTGGAGCTTAACCGGCTCGGCACCGCCGTCGTCATCGCCACCCATGATCTGGCCTTGATGGACCAGGTGGATGCGCGCCGCATGATCCTCACCGAAGGGCGGCTCGATATCTATGAATGAGTTCGAGCGCATCAGGCGATCGAGCCTGCCTAAAACGGAGAGCAAGCGGGCGATCCCCGCCACCGACGACCTGCCCGAACAGCAGCCGCGGCGCGCGGAAATGCAGGTGCGCCCAACGGGGCCGATCCTGCCGCCCTCCAACATTCAGGGCAATGCGCTGATGGTGGTGATCGCCATCATGTCGTTTCTCGCCTGCCTGACGCTTGGCGGCGTCAGCATGGTGCGCGCCACGGCATCCAGTTGGGAAAGCCAAATTTCCCGCGAGATCACCATCCAGATAAAGCCGGATGACGGGCTGGACATGAATGCCGCGCTCGCCAAGGCGCGTGACCTTGCCTTGAGCTTCGTCGGCACGACCAACGGTACGATCATGGACGACAGCGCCACCGCGCGCCTGCTCGAACCTTGGCTCGGCAGCGGCCTGGACCTCAAGGAACTGCCGGTCCCACGTCTCGTCATCATCACCATAGATGAAAGCAACCCGCCCGATTTCCAGGCCATGCGCGACCGGCTTCATGCGGAAATTCCGCAAGCCTTTCTCGATGACCACCGCACCTGGGTCGACCGTCTGGTTTCCATGGCAAAAACCACCGTGATGATCGGCGGCGGCATTCTCATCCTGGTTTTTACGGCGATGATCCTCACCGTCGTTTTTGCCACACGCGGTGCATTGTCCAGCAACCGGCATATCGTCGAGGTTCTGCATTTCGTCGGCGCCGAAAGCGGTTTTGTTGCCCGTGAATTCCAGAAGCACTTTTTGAAGATCAGCCTGAAAGGCTCGGCCGCCGGCGGCGCATTGGCTGCATTGCTGTTCGCTATCGCCAGCTTCTGGCAGAGCCGTTCGCTGGCAACACCGGAAAGCGATCAGGCAACAGCGCTGTTCGGAACGTTCACGATCGGCATGGGCGGTTATCTCGGCATCATCGCCACGATCGTCATCATCGCTCTTCTGACGACCCTCACCGCCCGCTTCACCGTGATGCGCACGATCGACGAGATCGACCTGATCCGCTCCGATCCCGCCCGCTCGGACGGCCTGCCCGCTTCGTGACGGGAGCGCCGCGACGCGGCTCCGAAATATAGCCCTGTTCTCGCCACGAATCTCGGTCTATGGACAGAGCATGACACCCGGTTCGACGAACAACGATCAGGAACCTCATCCAGCGCCGGGACGCTGGAAACGCAGAGGTTGGCTTTCACGCCGAAGTCCGCTGCGCCGGTTCGGGCGCTGGGTCATTTTTGCCTGTCTTGTGCTGATCGCCCTGTTCTGCGGCGGATTTCTCTGGTTTGCCAACGAGGTTACATCGCTCAAGACGCCGGACGGCGTGAAGGCTGATGCGATCGTCGTGCTGACGGGCGGTTACCAGCGCATCGATCAGGCCGTCGGCCTGCTGCGGGATGGTGCCGGGAAACGGCTTCTGATTTCAGGCGCCCACCCCTCTGCCACCCCCAACCAGATCCGCAAGACCACACAGGTCTCAACCGACCTGTTTTCCTGCTGTGTCGACATCGGTTATGACGCAATCGACACGATCGGCAATGCCAACGAGATCATCCGCTGGATCCATGATCACGGCTATCGGTCGGTCGTTGTGGTGACCAATAATTACCATATGCCGCGCAGCCTGCATGAACTGCGCCGCCGCGATGTCGAAACCGATTTCATTCCCTATCCGGTCATCAACTCGGACCTTGCGCGAAAAGCCTGGTTTGCCGATCCCGATGCTCTGCGCATCATGCTGGGTGAATACGGCAAGATGGCCGCCGCCATGCTGCGCGACTGGGCCGGCATGAACCAGGGCAGCGGGCTGAGAACCGACGGTGAAGACGAAACGCCCAAGGCCAAATCCGGCTGACAGGGATTGGTGCTGCACCGACAAGCCTGCTTTCCTCACCGCCCGATATCGTGTAGGCACCGCACACCTCACTATCCGGAAATGCATCCATGCTGCTCTTGCGTTCGATCCTCTTCAATACGGCGTTCTACATCAACATCATCGCCCGGATGGTCATATTCTCGCCGGTCTATTTTCTGTTGGACCGCAAGAAGGCCCTGTTCGTCCCAAGGGGATGGGCGTCGTCGTCGAACTGGCTGATGGCCAAGATCACCGGCGCAACCTTCGAGATCGAGGGACTGGAAAACATTCCAGAAGGCGGCTGCATTTTTGCGCCCAAACACCAGTCGGCCTGGGACACATTCGCGCTCCTGCCTTACCAGCGCGATCCCGTCTATATCCTGAAACGTGAACTGATGTGGATTCCGCTGTTCGGCTGGTATGTTGCCAAGCAGCGGATGATACCGGTCAATCGCGGCGCCCGCGGCAAGGTCATGGTCGAGGTGATGAAGCGCACCAAGCAGGAGATGGATGCCGGCCGTCAGCTGATCATCTATCCCGAAGGTACCCGCCGCGCACCGGGCGATACACCCGACTACCGCTACGGCATCGCCCGCATCTACCGCGACATGCAGGTGCCGGTCGTGCCGATCGTTGCCCATTGGGGCCTGTTCTGGGGTCGCCGCAAGCTGATCAAGCATGGCGGCCACTTCAAGGTGCGCATCCTGCCGGCGATCCAGCCGGGCATGGAGCCGGACGCATTCTTCACCCACCTGATCGCCACGCTGGAACAGGCAAGCGACGAACTGCTGCTGCAGACCGCGATCGACAATCCGAACCTGCCGCTGCCGCCGACTGCGGTGAAGCGCCTTGCCGAACTGCAGGCCCAGACCGTTTCCTGATCAGCGAGCGCCGAAGGCGGCGGCATCGTGCCGCTGCAACGCTTCCACACGGCTGCCCACACCTTCAAGCCACAGGTCACGGATACCCATCTCGCGCAGGTGCGTCAGCGTGTTGAGCACATAGGCATCGTTCGGGCCTGACTGGCCGGCGGAGGCATGCACGATGCGTGACGCCTCCTCGACGCCAAGAGCGCCGGCATACTGCTTGTGGGCGCGATCCACGACATAACCGACCGCCTGAGTCTGACGCCCGTCGGCAAGCACCAGCGGCAGCATCCGCTCCAGATAAACCTTCGTCACAAGTTCGCGTTCGTGCAGATAGGCCATGACCGGCTCACGCAACTCGCCACGCACCTTGAAGGCGACGCCGCGGCAGGAGCCACCGCGATCCAGCCCCAGCACAAGCCCCGGATTTTCAGGCGTTCCGCGATGCACGAAGGACCGCACGCAGAGCGACCTGCGATATCCGAATGCACGCGCGGCAAGCCGCTCCTCATACTCGAAGCCCGGATTCCACATCAACGAGCCGTAGCCAAACACCCAAAATTCGTCCATATCCGACGCAACACCTCTGCAATCGAAGCACCATTGGAGAACATCATGGCAGCGTCAAGCCGGCGGAGCGTCAGCGGCAAAATTTGGGCCCTTGGCATCATCATCATTCTGGTGATCGGCGTTTATACCGGCGGCTGGTTCTATGCCGCTTCGCTTCTCAAGGAGCGCACCCTCACCCTGCTCGGCAGCCAGCAACAGGCCGGCGTCAATGCCGAATGCGCCGATGCAGAATATCGCGGTTACCCGTTCCGCATCGGCCTGTTCTGCTCGAAAGTCTCGGTGGACGACCGCAACAATGGCGTCTCCGCCGTTTTCGGAGGCCTGCGCTCGGCAGCACAGGTCTACGATCCGAAACACGTCGTCTGGGAACTGGACGGGCCATCGGAGATCCGCACCAGCCATGGCCTGAGCATTTCCTCCAACTGGGAAAGCCTGCAATCCAGCCTGACCGCCAAGGGCCGTGGCGTCGAGCGCTCCTCGACGATCATCAATGCCCTGCAATCAGCAATCGTCTCGTCGGCGACCGGCCAGACATTCAATCTCGCGGCCGCCAATACCGAGATGCACCTGCGCCAAAACGGTGCCGATCTCGATGCGGCGATGACGATCACCAATGCCAGCCTGACCGGCGAAGGCCTGCCACAGGGGCTGCCGGCGCTGACGACCAGCGCCGATGTGGTGCTGACCGGCAAGGCCGGGCTGATCGACGGCAGCGACCGCAATGTCTCGCTTTACGGCGCCGAAGGCGAAATCCGCACACTGTCCGCCGATCTCGGCGAAGGTCGCGTCATTACGCTGTCCGGCCCATTCAGCTTCACCGCCGGCGGTCGCATGAACGGCAAGATGAAGCTGCGGGTGGAAAAGCTGGAAGCGTGGAAGGCAAGCCTGGAAACGATCATTCCCGGCATAGCCCCGATGCTGAACAACGCCACCAACATGCTGTCCGCTCTTGGCGGCGGTGACCGTGCCTCGATCGATTTCACGATCAAGAACGGCAAGGTTCTGGTCGGCGGCTTCATCCAGGTGGGTGAAATTCCGCCGATCTGATTATTTCTTCTGGTCGAGTGCGTGGCGTCCGAAGTCGGGCGCATCGACATCCTGACCGGCCTGGATGATCGACCGGCGGACATCACGGGTGCGGGTGAAAAGCTCGAAAAGCTTGTCGCCCTCACCCCAGCGGATCGCCCGCTGCAGATAGGCGAGGTCTTCGGAAAACCGCGCCAACATTTCGAGGATCGCGTCCTTGTTGTGCAGGCAGATGTCCCGCCACATGGTGGGGTCGGATGCGGCCAGACGCGTAAAATCACGGAAACCCGAGGCCGAATATTTGATGACTTCCGATTCCGTCACCGTCTCCAGATCATCGGCGGTGCCGACGATATTGTAGGCGATGATATGCGGCAGGTGCGAGACGATGGCGAGCACCTTGTCATGGTGCTGCGGGTCCATGTCGTCAACACGCGAACCGAGCGCGATCCAGAAGGCCTTCAGCTTTTCCAGAGCATCCGCGTCGGTATCCGGCAGCGGCGTAAAGATGCACCAGCGATCGCGGAAGAGACCTGCAAAGCCGGCATCGGGCCCCGATTTTTCCGTACCCGCCAGCGGGTGACCGGGAATGAAGTGCACACCTTGCGGCACAAACGGCGCCATCTGGGCGATCACCGATGCCTTGGTCGAGCCGACATCCGTGAGGATGGCGCCCGGCTTCAGGTTCGGTGCGATCTGTTCAGCCACGGCACCGGAGGAACCGACCGGCACTGACACAATGATAAGATCCGCATCCTTCACCGCTTCGGCAGCGGAGGAAACGTAATGCGTGCCAAGCTCAAGCTCTTCCGCTCGCTTAAGCGTCTCGGTGCTGCGGCTGGAAATCACCACCTCATTGGCAAGGCCAAGCGCCTTCACATCGCGAGCGATGGAGGAGCCGATCAGGCCGATGCCGATCAGGGCAATGCGGTTGAACTGCGGATCACTCATGCGCTTCTCGCCATGAACTCACCGAGCGTTTCGATGACGCCACGGTTTGCCTCTTCCGGGCCGACCGTCATGCGCAGCGCGTTCGGCAGGCCGTAACCCTTGACCATGCGCAGGATATAACCGCGGCTGGTGAGGAAGGCGTCGGCATCCGGCGCACGCTTGCCATCCACATCCGGGAAATGGATGAGAATGAAGTTGGTGACGGAAGGCGTAACCTTCAGGCCGATGGTTTCGAACGCGTGGGTGAGCTTGTCGAGCCAGAGCTTGTTGTATTCGACGGCAGTGCCGATGAAGGCCTGGTCGCGCATGGCGGCAGCACCGGCGGCAATGGCCGGAGCATTGAGGTTGAACGGGCCACGCACGCGGTTCATCGCGTCGACGACCTCCAGCGGGCCATACATCCAGCCGATACGCAGCGCCGCCAGACCATAAACCTTGGAGAAGGTACGGCACATCACGACATTGCTGTTGGACGAAACAAGCTCGATACCGGCCTCGTAGTCGTTCTTGCGGACATATTCCGCATAGGCGGCATCGAGAACGAGGATGACGTTTTTCGGCAGGCCCGCCTGCAGGCGACGGATATCGGCAACCGGAACATAGGTACCCGTCGGATTGCCGGGATTGGCGATGAAGACGAGCTTTGTCTTCGGCGTCACCGCAGCTAGGATCGCATCGACGTCGACCGTGTAATCCTTTTCAGGCACGGTCACCGGCGTCGCACCGGCACCCATGATCTGGATCTTGTAGACCAGAAAACCGTGCTCGGTGATAACAGCCTCGTCGCCTGCGCCGAGATAGACGTGGCAGAGCAGGCCGAGCAATTCGTCGGAACCGTTGCCGCACAAAATGTTGGCGGCGTTCAGGCCGTTGATCGAGGCGATCGCCTCGCGCAGCTGATGTGCCTGACCATCCGGGTAAAGTTCGAGATTGCCGGCGGCCTCGCGAAACGCCTCGATCGCCTTGGGGCTGGCGCCGAGTGGCGTTTCGTTGGACGAGAGCTTGTAGACGCGAGCAACGCCCTCCGCATGATCCTTGCCGGGTACATAAGCGGCAATATCAAGGATACCCGGGCGCGGAGCGGGCTTCATCATCTCGGTGCTCATCAGACAGACCTTCCAGGGAATACGCCGGAAAAGCCGGCGAAAGATTGCCTTGAGGCAATAAAACGGAAGCGCCTTTTTGTCGAGTGGGGAACCCTGCTACTCGCGGTTTCGCGTGCTCGGCACGCCCTGCGGCGACAGGACCGGCACGAAGACACGGCGGGATGCGCGTGCCGCAACAGGCAGCCCCTGATACAGCCGCTTTTGCGCCTCCACCACGATGACACCGGAAAACACCGGCCAGAACCGCCGGCCGGCCTGCTCGAAGACGTGGCGTAATTTCAGCAGGAACCGCAGTTTCGATGGTGGAAAAAACAGAGCTTCGGCGCTGGCCGAGGGCGTAAAATTGCTTTCGCGCAGAAGTGACGTGAGCTGGCTGCGCGAATAAGGCCGGCCGGAACCGAAAGGCGTGTGTTCCATGCGCGCCCACACACCACGACGATTGGGCACGACGATGATCAGCCGCCCGCCCGGCGCCAGCACCCGCCAGATTTCCTTCAGGCTCTCACGCGGGTTCTCTGCAAATTCCAGCGAATGCACCAGCAGAAAACGGTCTATCGACGAATCCGGCAGCGGCAGTTCCTCATCGAATACCAGCGCTGTGGAGGAAAATTCGCCCGGCGGCCAGTTCACAGCCCCCTGCCCTGCCGGCATGAAGGCAAAGGTGCGCTCAGTATCCTTACGGAACCGGTCGAGATAGGGAACCGCATATCCCAGCCCGACAAGCCGCTCTTCCGGCAGCCGCGCCCACAGCGACGACAAAGCCATCACGATGGATTGTTCGGCCACGCGGCCAAGCGGGGTTTGATAGAATTCGCGGAGATCGACAATATCGGCGTGCATGGTGATTTTGCTATCAGACGACGGTTGGACTTCAAGACCCCAATCTCTACATTGTTCCCGAAGCCATTCAAACTAGAGAGGCGGATTGATGAAATCCCTGGAGATCGAAGTCTTTTCATGCCGCAGCGACAATTACGGCGTGCTGGTCCATGACCCGGAGACGGGCCTCACCGCATCAATCGATGCGCCTGAGGAAAAACCGATCCTCGATGCCGCCGAACGGCGCGGTTGGTCCATCAGCCATATTTTCACCACCCATCATCATACCGACCATGTGGAAGCCAATCTGGCGCTGAAGGCCCGCTTCGGGCTTGAAATCATCGGCCCGGTCAATGAGGCTGTTGCCATTCCCGGCCTTGACCGCACCGTGGACGATGGTGACGAATTTCTGTTCGGCGAACATCCGGTGAGGGTAATCGAGACGCCGGGCCATACGGCTGGCCATATCTGCTTCCATTTCTCCGAGGACAAACTGCTGTTTTCCGCCGACACGCTGTTTGCGCTCGGCTGTGGCCGTCTGTTTGAGCGCCCGGCCGCCGACATGTGGCATTCGCTGCAAAAGCTCGCCGTGCTGCCGGATGAGACCGCCATCTATTTCGGCCATGAATATACGCTGTCCAATGCCCGTTTCGCGCTCACCATCGACCCGGATAACGAAGCCCTGCAGCGCCGTGCCGTCCAGATCGAGGAACTGCGTGCCGAAGGTCGCTTTACAATCCCGACGATGATGGGACTGGAGAAGGAGACCAATCCCTTCCTGCGTGCCACCGACCCATCGATCCGCCGCAACCTGATCATGGAAGGCAAAACCAACGAGGAAGTGTTTGCCGAGATCCGCAAGCGCAAGGACAATTTCTGATGTCCGACATTCCCTCCGCAAAAGAGATCATCGAAACGCTCGGCATGCAGCCGCACCCGGAAGGCGGCTGGTATGTCGAGACATTTCGCGATGAGCATGGCGCGCCGCGCGGACACTCGACCGCCATCTATTACCTTCTGCAAGCCGGTGAACGCTCGCACTGGCATCGCGTGCGCGACGCGTCAGAAGCCTGGCATTTTTACGCCGGCGACCCGCTTTTGCTGAAAATCTCGACAGATGGCCGCAGCACGGAAACGGTGACACTCGGTATTGACCTTGCGGCGGGACAAAGACCACAGGCCATCGTGCCCGCCAATGCCTGGCAATCAGCCAAACCATTGGGCGCGTTCACGCTGGTGGGCTACACCGTTGCGCCGGGTTTCGATTTTTCGAGTTTCGAAATGGCGCCGCCGAATTGGCAGCCGAACTGAAACCTAAGCGCGATTTTACTCGCCGTGTTTGCGCTTATCGTTACGCACCCAAAAATAAGCGTAGGTCCAGCCAATCGCCGCAATGGAGAGCGGCAGCACGATGAATGCATAAATCTGCAAACCGGTCATCGCATTCTCCTCAAAATAGCCTTACCCGACAAATGTAATATGGCGGCGGCGAAAAGCCAACAGACACCGAAAAACACCAGCGGATATACGTGTGCACTGGACCCCATCGGGGTATAGATAGCTGCGGCTATCGGCGCAAATACGCCCACCGTCAGGCAGGACGTCGATGCCCGATCAAAAGCGTTGGCGATGTATTTCGTCTGCTCATTGTGAACGACCGACACTCCCCAACTCCCCCAAGCTGGATTTCGCTCTATCCCTCACCCGCCGTATTTCGTCGCCTTCACGTAAAGCGGTCCCATCCGCGTCGGAATATAGGCATAGACGGGCGCATAGACATTGGCACCATCCGCCTTGGCAAACCAGACTTCCATCGCAACGGTCTTCAAATATTCGATATCCTTGCGGCCCTTGCGGTAACCGGCTTTCGGCACGTAGCGGATCGAGCAAACGATGACATCGCCCTTGAAGCCGCTCGTGGAGAATTTTTCGGTCCCCTTGGCGGTCAGCACCAGGTCGAGACGGGATTCTCCGTCATAGATCGGCAGTTTGGAGGGGCAGACTTTTGCATCAGCGGGAAAAATCATGCCCGAGAGCGGATCGAGCACGGAGCGCAGGTCGGCATCGCTGATCGGGATCCAGCTTGATGGCCGGGCTTTCGGCTCGGGCTGCACGGTCGTCGAAACGACATTGCCGTTGCGATATTGAACGTCGTAGATCTGCGTCTTCTTGTTGGTCTTGTAGGTCAGCGAATAGGAATTGGCCTGCAGCCTGTCCCGCCCCATCGAACCTTTCACGGTCGTCTCGGCCGAGGTCTTGGCGATGATATCGACGATGCCGGCAGATCGGAAACTGCCATTGATCGTGTAGGACTTGTCATCGAACTCACTGGCGAAGGACAGCTTTGCCACCGGCAGGAGGCCCAGCGAGACACTGTATTCGCTTGTGTGGCGGATGCCGGCCGTGCTGGCGGGGGATGCGACAGCAACGGATACGACGGCGGCGACGAATGCAACGGAAGCCTTGGCGATCATGAACCAGCCTTGGAACGAGAAATGTTGACGTCATATAGACGTGCCACTATGGCAATAAAATAGCGACTTGCGACGCCCGAAGCGGGTTTATCCTGATTCGGTTGAAGGTTTGGCTTGACGCGCGCGGCCCCACTGACTATAGAACCGCAACTTTCCAATCAGGACCAGTTGGATCGGCGCGCCGGACATTGTCCGGAAGTGGCATCCAATTGCAGAAGAACAAAGGTGTACCCATGTCCCGTGTGTGTGAACTGACCGGCAAGGGCGTAATGACCGGCAACAACGTCAGCCACGCCAACAACCGGACCCGTCGTCGCTTTCTGCCGAACCTGTGCCAGGTTACGCTGATCTCCGACGCTCTTGGCCAGCGTTTCCGTCTGCGCGTCTCGGCTCACGCCCTGCGCTCGGTCGAGCATCGCGGCGGTCTCGACGCTTTCCTCGTCAAGGCTGACGAAGCCGAACTGTCGATGCGCGCTCGTCTGCTGCGTCGCCAGATCGTCAAGAAGACCGCTGAAGCTGCATAAGCTTTAGCACTTATACATCATCGGTTCTGGTGAAGGCTTGGGCGTTTATCGCACAGGCCTTTTCCTTTGCTTTATTCCAACTGGTGGCATCACCCAGGATAAAAAAATGCTGACGAAGCGCTCTACCCTTATCTATTCGCTGGTTATGGCGGCCATCGTGGTCGCGTCCAATATTCTCGTCCAGTTTCATCTGACGGGAACACTCTGGGGCATCGCACTTGGCGATCTGCTCACCTGGGGTGCCTTCACCTATCCGGTCGCATTCCTCGTTACCGACCTTGCCAACCGCCAGTTCGGCCCGGCCATCGCGCGCCGCATCGTGTTTGTCGGCTTCGTCGTCGGCGTGGCCCTGTCCTTCTGGCTGTCGGAGCCGCGTATCGCGATTGCCTCGGGCACCGCCTTCCTGATCGGCCAGTTGCTGGATATCTCGGTGTTCAACGAACTGCGCCGCAAGACGTGGTGGAAAGCACCGCTGGCAGCTTCGATGATCGGCACGGTGATCGACACCGTCCTGTTCTTCTCGCTCGCCTTTGCCCCCTTCTTCGCCTTCATCGGCCCGAACCTCGACTTCGCGGTTGCGCCGGCCCCGGTTCTTGGCGTGATGGCGACAGAAGCGCCGCGCTGGATCTCTTGGGCGCTGGGCGACCTCGTGGTCAAGATCTTGGTCGGCGTCGTGCTGCTGCTCCCCTATGGCGCACTGATGAGCATTCTGAAGCCGATGCCGCAGGTTTCCGCGCGCTAGGATCGGACTGCATTTAGAACAATAGGATGACGGAGAACGGCTTCGGCCAGCTCCGTCACCGGCTTGATCGAATCGAGCCGCAGAACGGTTGTCGCCTGTGCCGAGAGCCACGCCTCATGCGCGGCAAGACTGCGTTGCTCCGGCCCTGCGGTATCATAACTTTCCGCCCACCGCAGAAACTGCCGGCTTTTCTCGGCCATGTCGCCACCCGGCTCGATCCGCGCACCATACCGCTGCTGCTCACGCCTGTAGATGCGGCTCATGCGAATGGATGGCTCAAGCCGTAGGAAAACGATCAGGTGATACAGCGGCTCGACCGCCAGCCCCCATTTCAGCGCCGAGCCGGATAGAACCCAACCCTTGTCAGTGGCCGCCTGCGCTCTCAACATGGAGATGCGCGACACCATTTCTCTGGGCGTCGTGAACGGCGGGTCGGTGGGCATCCAGTAAAAATTGTCGGAATCGAGATGGCGGATATCAAGCCGCTCAGCCAGAACGGCGCCCAGTGACGTCGTGCCGGAACCGGATGCACCCGTCACATGAATGCGGAGCATGATCTTTGTCCTTCAGTCAGCAAGGATAAAGACTATGAAAGCAGGCTCAGCGGTTCAAGCGGAATTCCAGCATCAGGTTGCGCTGGAAAATGGAATGGTTGTCGTCGGAGACGATGATCAGGTGCGGCACGCCATCGGCTCCCGCCACCACATCGATGCCTTCCATATTGTCGATCTGCTGGCCGAGATCGGCCTCGATCAGCATCTCGCCATCCACCAGCGCACCTGGCTTCAAACTGTCGCCATCGATGCGGCGGATGCGCATACCGACACCACCGAGCAGGCTGAACGAGCGCTCCAGCAGAACGAGGTCGCCATCCGGAAGGAAAGCGCCATCCGTAATGTCGAACGGGTGATGGCGCTGCACCTTGAACTGGCCCTTGCGCGGCCCCTCCAGAATGGCCGCGTAAAAATTGCCGTCAGCATCGACGCTCTTTTCCGCAGCGACCACGATAGCACCCTGCAACGGACCTTCCTTCGGCGCGGCAACCACCGTCTCCAGGCCGCCATTGGCACGCAACTCGCGGCGCGGGATCAGGAAATCCAGCGTCCTTCGCGGGCGAGAGGTTTCGAAACCCGGATCGGGATAAATATCGACACGATGACGGCGCTCGAAACTGACGATCGCTTCGCCATTGCGCAACGTCACCCCTTCCGCATCGATATCGCCCTTGGAGCGTGGCTCACGCCCACTCGCGTCCACCATAGGCATGATGCGAACATCCTGCATGCCCGACAGGCGCCCCTGCCCGTCACGCTCTATCGAACCCGTCATCCAGTGGCCGGTATCGAGCACGGCAACAAAATTGCGGCCATCCGGCCGGAAGCGGATGCTGGAGACGGCGCCGACAAGGTCGTTGCCGGACGTATATTCGAGGCCCCCGACAAATTCGAGAGCACCGAATTTCGTTTCCGGATTGCCGGCCTTGAATTCGTGGAAGGCACGCGCCTCGATCGGCGCATCAACATCCGCCGCCCGCAAGGATTGCGCGGCGACGGCCACAAAAATGGCTGCGAGCACATGGGCACGAAGCCGGGCGTGTTTTGGGAGCATATGCCGGCCGGTTCTCAACCGGCGCGGCGGGCGCCACGGCCCCTGCCCGCATTTTCTTCAAACAACGAGGCAAGCTGTTCGGTCATCGCACCGGCAAGCTCGTCGGCATCAACGATCGTCACCGCCTTGCGGTAATAACGCGTCACATCGTGGCCGATGCCGATTGCCAGAAGCTCGACCGGCGAACGGGTTTCGATCTGTTCGATGACGGCGCGCAGATGCCGCTCCAGATAATTGCCCGGATTGACCGACAGCGTCGAATCATCGACCGGCGCACCATCCGAGATCATCATCAGGATCTTGCGCTGCTCGCGACGATTGATCAGGCGGTTATGCGCCCACATCAGCGCTTCGCCGTCGATGTTTTCCTTGAGCAGGCCTTCGCGCATCATCAGGCCGAGATTGCGGCGCGAACGGCGCCACGGCGCATCGGCCGACTTGTAGATGATATGGCGCAGATCGTTGAGGCGGCCCGGCGTCGCCGGCTTGCCGCTTGCCAGCCACTGCTCGCGCGATTGACCACCCTTCCATGCCTTCGTCGTGAAGCCGAGAATCTCGACCTTGACGCCGGAGCGTTCCAGCGTGCGGGCCAGAATATCGGCGCAGCTAGCGGCAACGGTGATCGGGCGACCACGCATGGAGCCGGAATTGTCGATGACGAGAGACACGACCGTATCGCGGAATTTCGTGTCGCGTTCCTTCTTGAAAGAAAGCGGCTGCATCGGATCGATGACCAGGCGCACGAGACGGGCCGGGTCGAGATAACCTTCTTCCAGGTCAAAATCCCAGGAACGGTTCTGCTGCGCCATCAGGCGGCGCTGCAGGCGGTTGGCAAGACGGCCGACCGCGCTCTGCAGATGCGCCAGCTGCTTGTCGAGAAAGGCGCGCAGGCGGTCGAGTTCCGCTTCGTCGCAAAGCTCTTCGGCGGTGATTTCCTCGTCGAACTCGTGGGTGAAGATCTTGTAATCGACCTTCTCGTTGAAATCGTCGAACGGGCTGTTGGGACGCTTGGTTTCGCCGGGCGTTTCGGATTGCTCGTCGCTCTCTTCCGACATGTCTTCGTCGGAGATTTCGGCGCCGTCCATCTCGCCGTCGTCCATCTCGTCTTCGGCAGCCTGGCTCTGCTCAGCCGGCGCCGCATCCGATCCCGCCTCTTCCTCGACCTCTTCGTTTTCGGTCTCGTTGCTGCGGGCCTGATCTTCTTCGCTCTGGTTTTCGAGTTCCTCGGCTTCGGTATCGTCGTCGCCGTAGTCCTCGGCCATCTGCATGGAGGACAGCATGTGGCGGATCAGCTTGGCGAATGCCTGCTGGTCTTCCATCGCATTGCGCAGACCATCGAGGTCGGTCGCAGCCTTGTCCTCGATGAACGGACGCCAGAGATCGAGCACCTTGCCGGCGCTTTCAGGCGGCTTCACGCCGGTCAACTTTTCCCGCACCAGCATGGCCATGGCCTCGCCGATCGGCGCATCATCCTGACGCTCGATACCGGAGAAATTGGCCTTGGCGTATTTTTCGGCATTCATGCTGCCGATATTGCTGGCCATGCCGGCCATACGCAGCGAGCCGATGGATTCGACACGCGCCTGCTCGACGGCATCGAAAATCGCACGGGCATCCGGCCCCTGTGGCGCCATCGTCGCATGCACACCGGTATCGTGGCAGGCAAGCCGCAGCGCCATGCTGTCGCCGAGCCCGCGGGTTACCGCGAGCTCATGGGCCGTCGGACGTTTCGATATTTCCGGCAGGCGAATGCGCTCACCGGCCATGCCGGGACGCTCGTTGGCGAAGGTTACCTCCACCTCGCCGCTGCCCGCAACCGAGCGGACGCAGCCGGTAATGGCCCGGCGCAACGGTTCGGTATCAACCGGACCACCCGCCTTGGGCTTCGAATTGTCTCCACGACCTGCCATGCTGCTGCTCCCGCGCGCTTAAGCCCCGAGAACGATGTTGGCGGCGCTTTCCTTCAGTTCGACACCGAAGGCGCGCTGGTACTGTTCAGCCACCAGCGTACGCTCCAGTTCGTCGCACTTGTTGAGGAAGGTCACGCGGAAAGCAAAGGCGACATCGCCGAAGATCTCCGCATTTTCCGCCCAGGTAATCACCGTACGCGGGCTCATCACGGTCGAAAGATCGCCGTTGATGAAGGCCGAACGGGTCATGTCGGCGATGCGGACCATCTTGGAAACCGTCTCGCGGCCTTCAGCCGTCTTGCCGAAGGATTTGACCTTGGCGGCAACGATATCGACTTCCTTCTGGTGCGGCAGGTAGTTCAGCGTGGTGACGATGGACCAGCGGTCCATCTGCGCCTGGTTGATCTGCTGCGTGCCGTGATAGAGGCCGGTCGTATCGCCCAGACCAACGGTGTTGGCGGTTGCGAACAGGCGGAAGGCCGGGTGAGGACGGATGACACGGCTCTGGTCGAGCAGGGTCAGGCGGCCCGACGATTCCAGCACGCGCTGGATGACGAACATCACGTCCGGGCGACCGGCATCGTATTCGTCGAAGACGAGCGCGACATTGTGCTGGTAGGCCCAGGGCAGGATGCCGTCCTTGAATTCGGTGATCTGCTTGCCGTCCTTCAGGACGATGGCGTCCTTGCCGACGAGATCGATACGGCTGACATGGCTGTCGAGGTTGACGCGCACGCAGGGCCAGTTGAGGCGGGCCGCGACCTGTTCGATATGGGTCGATTTGCCGGTGCCGTGGAAACCGGAAACCATCACGCGGCGGTTATGGGCAAAACCGGCGAGAATGGCGAGCGTGGTATCACGGTCGAAAAGATAGTCGGGGTCGAGGTCGGGAACGTAGGGGTCGCCGTTGCTGTAAGCCGGAACCCTCAGATCGGTATCGATGCCGAAGACGTCCCTGACTGAAACGGTCGTGTCGGGAAGGTTCGAAATATCAAGATCAATTTTGCTCATCACCACTCCATGCCGGACGGTCCGTAGCCCGGCAGCAATCCTTGCTGCTTCCTATGTTTTACCGCTTAGCAGAAACCAGACTGTTTCAACAACTGATATGCTTGAATTACCGCGCGAAAACGTTCTTCCGATCCGCGGTCGCCGCCATTGGCATCGGGGTGATGCTTCTTGACGAGTTCCTTGTATCGGGTCTTGATCTGCGCAGACGTAGCGCCTGCGGTCAGCTCCATCGTGTCGAAGGCCTTCTGTTCCAGCGTCTTCAGCTTGCGTTCCTGCGGGAAACGCGGACCGCTACCCATGCGCCCTTCCCGCACGAAACCGAAGGGATCGCGCATGCGGTTTTGGCTCGCTGCACTGCCGGACCGCATCGTCGCATGTAGGGGCGCATCCTTGATGTCCTTGTTGACGCCGACAGACCATGTCGGACGATGACCGGTGATCGCTTCCTTCTGGTAGCGGGCGATCTCGCTGTCCGACAGGCCGGAAAAATAGTTGTAGCCCTTGTTATAGTCCTTCACATGCTCGAAGCAGAACATGAAGAACTGCCCCTCAGCATTGCGGCCGACAGGCGCACGATGGGCTCCCGGCTTGTCGCACCCGTCCCACTGACAAGTAGACGCCTGAGCGGGCTCTTCCTGCTTGCGGTTCCGGCGCGTCCGGATGCGGTCGAAATATTTTGAATCTAGGTTCATCAGACGCACATTATGGGCTGCACAAAGGGAGAGGACAAGAATTGACAAATCCCTTTGCTGCTGGTTTGTGAAGTGCCCTTCCACGCTGCTTCGGAGCGATTTCATGACTGTCAAAGCCCGTATTGAAACGAGCCTCGTCCACGCTCTGCAACCGGAACGACTGGACGTGATCGACGAGAGCCATCAGCACGCCGGCCACCAGCCGCAGTTTTCCGGCGAAGGCGGCAGCCACATGCGGGTACGCATCGTTTCGAAGGCGTTCGAGGGAAAGAGCCGCATCGAGCGGCACCGGATCATAAATGATATCCTCAAGCCCGAACTTCAAGCCGGCCTGCACGCCTTGGCAGTCGAAGCTTCGGCACCGGGTGAGCCGACCCGCTGGTAACATCTGCGCGAGCGCAAAGATTTGGCGCGCGAGCTACTGGGCGGCTGCAACGGCGGCCGGGCGGATGCGCAGGCGGGTGATGCGATTCTTTTCGCGCTTCAGCACGATGAAGCGCTTCTCATAGAAGGTGAAAGCCTGCCGCTCTTCCGGGATCAGTTTCGATTCGTGGATGACGAGGCCGGCGATCGTCGTCGCCTCCGTATCGGGCAGGCTCCAGCCGAGCGCGCGGTTGAGATCACGGATCGACACCGAGCCATCGACGATGATCGAGCCATCCGCATCCTGCCGCACGCCCTGCAGCGACGGATCGTGCTCATCGGCAATATCACCGACGATTTCCTCGATAATATCCTCCAGCGTGACGATGCCCTGCATCTCGCCATATTCATCGACCACGACGGCCATGTGGACCTTGCGCCGCAGAAAAGCGTTGAGCTGATCCTTGAGGCTGGTCGTATCGGGCACGAACCACGGCTTTTGCGCGACCTTGGCGATATCGACCGTTTCCGGCCGCACATCCGGCTCGGACAGTGCCCGCAAAAGATCCTTGGCATGGATAACGCCGACGATGTTTTCCGTCGAGCCGCGCCAGACCGGCATGCGCGTATAGGGGCTTTCCAGCACCGTGCGAACCACCTGTTCGGGCGGATCGGCAGCATTGACGGCGCGCATCGCCAGACGATGCACCATCACGTCGGAAACCTCGAGTTCCTCCAGATCGAACAGGCCGCTCAGGCGATCACGGTCCTGCTTGTCGAAATCCCCCTCACGATGCACCTCATCGAGAGCTTCGTGCAGATCGTCATGCGAGGCGAGCTTGAGCGTAGAAGGGGTCAACGTCACGCCTGTAACACGCAGCGTGCCGCGCACGACAGCGTTGACAAGACCTGACAGAAACCCGCTTCCTGACGTCATCTGGCCTTTTGCAACTCCAGGAAATTGAGGACTTCGGATGCCGCCACATCGTCGGCCACATAGGACTGGCCGATGCCGCGGGTGAGAATGAAGGTGAGCTTGCCGCCCTTGACCTTCTTGTCCTGGGCAATCGCCTCCATCAGCCGCTCGACCGGCAAGGCTTCGCCCGGAATATCGCTGATGCGGGTCGGCAGGCCGACAGCCTTCAGATGCGCTTCGACACGCTCGGCATCATCGGGGCTGGCAAGATTGAGACGGGACGAAAAGCGATAGGCGAGCGCCATGCCGATGGCGACACCTTCGCCATGCACCAGACGGCTGCTGTCATACTGGGTCGCAGCCTCCAGCGCATGACCGAACGTATGCCCCAGATTAAGCAGCGCACGGCGGCCGTTTTCGAACTCGTCTTCGACGACCACATCCGATTTCGCCTGGCAACTGATGGCGATCGCTTCGGCACGGGCCGGACCACCGAAAAAAACATCCTTCCAGTTCTTTTCCAGCCATTCGAAAAAGTCCGGCTTGTCAATCAGGCCGTATTTGGCGACTTCGGCATAACCGGCGCGGAATTCACGCTCGCTCAGCGTATTCAGCGTATCGGTATCGGCAAGCACCAGATCCGGCTGATGGAATACGCCAAGCAGGTTCTTGCCGTGGCGTGAATTGACGCCGGTCTTGCCGCCGACGGAACTGTCCACCTGTGATAGAAGCGAGGTAGGGATCTGCACGAACCGGACACCGCGGCGCACGATACCTGCGGCAAAACCGGCCAGATCGCCGATGACGCCGCCGCCAAGCGCTATGATCGCATCGCTGCGCTCGATACGCGCCGCCAGCGCCATGTCACAGACGGCGGCCAGATGATCGAGGCTTTTGGTCTTTTCGCCGGCCGGCAGGGTCAGCGAGGCGACCTCGATACCATCCGTCTGCAATGCGTCCGTCAACGCTTCGAGGTAAAGCGGGGCGACATTTTCGTCGGTGACGATGGCAGCCTTGCGGCCCTTGATGCGGCTGGTGATCTCGCCACCGGCACGACCGATCAGGCCGGGACCGATGAGAATGTCGTAAGCGCGTTCACCAAGCGGAACATGCACAAGCTTTTCAGCCGCCTGCGAAGAAGACGTCGTCATTTCAATCACTTTCCACTGCCTGATCATTGCTCGATAACGACGAGCCGGCATGATCGCGGGGAGAAAGCCCGGCGATGGCTGCCAGCACGTTATGCGCCATGGTTTCCTTGCGTACGTCGGCCGACTCGACGGTCAATTCCGCTTCCGCATAGATCGGATACCGCTGGTTCATCAGATTTTCGAGCGTCTCCTTGGGGTTCTCGGTCTTCAGCAACGGCCGTGTATCGCGTTTGCGCACACGGTCCCACAGAAGGTCGAGATCGGCGCGCAGCCAGATCGACAGGCCACCGGCCTTGATATGCCCGCGGGTCTGCTCGTTGATGAAGGCGCCGCCGCCGGTCGAGACGACGCGCTGCGACTGATGCAGCAGGCGCTCCATCACCCTTGCTTCCAGCGCACGAAATTCCGCTTCGCCATAGGTGGCGAAGAGTTCGGAAATCGTCATGCGCGACACTTTTTCGATTTCGGCGTCGGTATCCACGAACGGCAGGGAAAGCTGTTGCGCCACCAGCCGGCCGATCGCCGACTTGCCGGCGCCCATCAAGCCGACGAAGATCAGGTTACGGCCACCAAGCGCTTCGCGCGCCTTGTCGCTCAGCGAA
The DNA here is from genome assembly GCF_004343585.1 of Neorhizobium sp. JUb45. Taxonomy (GTDB): domain Bacteria; phylum Pseudomonadota; class Alphaproteobacteria; order Rhizobiales; family Rhizobiaceae; genus Neorhizobium. The sequence goes on from NZ_SLYW01000005.1 coordinate 131,785, forward strand.
GGCGCTGCCACGAGCGCCTCTGGCATAACAAGATCGGTCATCACCGGATAAGCCTGTTCCTTGGGGTCTTCCATGTGAAAACCCTATCGACAAATGCACCGGCAGCGTCAAGGCTTGCGCCCGTGAAAGATGCAACCTTGGCATTCGGGCAGCGATGCGCAGCATGCTTGCAACGCAGATGAACAACCGTATGCCGAACACGCCCATGTCAGCCAATGCCGGCTTGCACTGGCACGCTGCTTTGCTCATAAAGACGGCTGTTCAAACGGAGCCCCGCATGCCCACACTCTTCCGGTTTCTCTTCATCCTGGCCGTCATCGCGGGGGTGATCTACGGAAGCATGATGGCGCTGGTTCTGCTGGTGGAACCGAAGGAGCGCGACGTGACCGTGCGTGTGCCATCCGAACGCCTGAACCCGCCGGCAACGACCGCTCCGGCAAAGCCATGAGCGAAATGGACCGGACATGATGGATCTGTCTGGCGCGCATCTGGAAGCCTTTCTGGAGATGATGAGCGCGGAACGCGGTGCTGCCGCCAACACGCTTTTATCCTATGAACGCGATCTGACAGACCTGCGAGAATTCCTCGGCAAGAAGCAGACGCTGGTGCTGGCCCAGAGCAGCGATCTCTCCGCTTATCTCGCCCACCTTGCGCGACAGGGTTTTGCCGCCTCCTCGCAATCGCGCCGCTTGTCGGCCATGCGGCAATTCTACAAGTTTCTCTATGCGGAAAACCTGCGCGGTGACGATCCGACGGCCATCCTGGACGCGCCCAAGAAAGGCCGCTCGCTTCCCAAGGTCCTGAGCGAGGATCATGTCGGAAAACTTCTCGCCCAGGCGGCGAGCGAAGCGGAAGACCCCGCCTCCGGCAGATTGTCGCGCCTGCGCATGCTGGCATTGCTCGAAATTCTTTATGCGACCGGCATGCGTGTCAGCGAACTGGTATCACTGCCTGCCCGCGTGCTCGATCAACAGGGCCGTTTCCTGATGATCAAGGGCAAGGGCAACAAGGAAAGACTGGTGCCGCTGTCGCGTGCTGCGATCGAGGCAATGCGGGTTTATGGCGCCGCCAAGGCCGAAGCTGCCCGTCAGAAGGAAAAAGAAGAGGAAAGTGCATGGCTTTTCCCCTCTTCCGGCAAGGATGGTTTTTTGCCGCGTCAGGTGTTTGCCCGAGACCTTAAAGATCTGGCCATCCGGGCGGGCCTGCCGCCGTCGGCGATCTCGCCACATGTGCTGCGCCACGCCTTTGCCAGCCATCTTCTGGCCAATGGTGCAGACCTGCGCGTCGTGCAGGAACTGCTTGGCCATTCGGACATTTCCACCACACAAATTTACACACATGTTCTGGAAGAAAGACTTCGTGAACTGGTGGAAACGCATCACCCTCTTGCAAAACAGGGCAAAAACCGGGATTAGAGCGGTCAAAAGCGCGGCCATCCATCAGCCAGCAAGATCGGAAAACGGTTCTTATGCAGACTTATCTCGATTTCGAAAAACCCATCGCGGATCTCGAAGGCAAGATTCATGAGCTGAAAAAGCTCGCCACCGAAGACGAGAGCATCGACACCTCGGACGAGATCGGGCGCCTCGAAATTCGCGTGCGCGAAGCCATACAGGATATCTATTCCAAGCTCACCGCCTGGCAGAAGACGCAGGTCGCGCGCCATCCGCAGCGCCCGCATTTCGTCGATTACGCGGCAGGCCTGTTCACCGAATTCACGCCTCTGGCCGGCGATCGCACCTTTGGTGAAGACGCTGCCATCCAGGCAGGTCTTGCACGTTTCCGCGGCCAGCCGGTTGCGCTGATCGGCCAGGAAAAGGGTCACGACACCAAGACCCGCATCAAGCACAATTTTGGCAGCGCCCGGCCGGAAGGTTACCGCAAGGCGATGCGCGTCATGGAAATGGCCGACCGTTTTGGCCTGCCGGTCATTTCGCTGATCGACACCGCCGGTGCCTATCCGGGCGTTGGTGCGGAAGAACGCGGCCAGGCCGAAGCCATCGCCCGCTCCACCGAAATGTGCCTCGGCCTGAAAGTGCCTATGGTTTCGATCGTCATCGGCGAAGGCGGTTCCGGCGGCGCGATTGCGATTGCCACCGGCAACAAGGTCTACATGCTGGAGCATTCGATCTATTCGGTCATTTCGCCGGAAGGTGCGGCCTCGATCCTGTGGCGCGATTCGACCCGCGCCCGCGAAGCCGCCACCAACATGAAGATCACCGCGGAAGACCTGAAGGGCCTTGGCGTGATCGACGAGATCATTGCCGAACCGCTGGGCGGCGCCCATCGCGAGCCGGAAACGGTGATCCATGCCGCTGGCAACGTCATCGAAAAGGCGCTTGCAGAACTCGGCCAGCTTTCGGGCGAGGAAGTGCGCAATGCACGCCGCCAGAAATTCCTGGCCATCGGCCGCAATCTCTAAAAGTCGAAACGGCCGGAAAACCGCCGCATTGACAGTCACATTGCTATGCTAGACGATGCCGGTCGCTTGATTTGCGATCGGCATCGTCGTATGCGGTTAAGAAGATGTAAAGATTACCATTCTATTGAGAATGGATGGGAAGCTGGCTTACGCCTGCTTCGTTCGTATCGTCAGCAATACGTGGTTGTCCGTGATGCGCCTGAAACACATCGCCCTAGCTTTTCTCGTCGGCACGGTTTTGACCGGTTGCAATGACACTCTGGATTCGGCGTCCACCGTCGATATTTCCAAGGTCAAGAACAAGGTCGAGCAGCCGCTCTCCTCGCGCATCATTGCCGAGATGCAGGCAAAGAACATGCCCCGCACCTCTCCGATCATGATCCGCATCTTCAAGGAAGAAGGTGTTCTGGAGATCTGGAAGGCGAAGGCCGACAACCGCTTCGACAAGCTGACCAGCTACCAGATCTGTGCGTGGTCCGGCAAACTCGGCCCCAAGGTGAAGGAAGGCGACCGCCAGGCGCCTGAAGGTTTTTACGGCCTGACGCCGGCCCACCTGAACCCGAATTCCAAATATTACCTCGCCATCAACACCGGTTTTCCGAATCGGTATGACGCAGCGAACGCTCGCAGCGGTTCGAACCTGATGATCCACGGCGCCTGCTCGTCGTCGGGTTGCTATTCGATGACCGACGAGCAGATCCTCGAAATTTACGGCTTTGCCCGCGACGCCTTCAAGGGCGGCCAGACCTCCGTGCAGATGCAGGCCTTCCCCTTCCGCATGACGGCCGAAAACATGGCGCGTCATCGCAGCAGCGAACATTTCGAATTCTGGAAGATGCTGAAGGTCGGCTACGACAATTTCGAAGTCACCAAGCGCCCGCCGGACGTGAATGTCTGCGAGAAGAAATACGTCTTCAACCAGCAGGCCAGCGGTGGCTTCACGCCGGGCGGCGCCTGCCCGACCATGTCGACACCACCGGCGCTGAACGTCGCCTTGTCTTCCTACGAAAAGAACTATGACATCGCCTACAACAAGGCGATCGACAAGCTGGACGGCATGGTCTGGTACGAGCCCAGCGAAGCCGAGCGCAAGGCCGTTGTTGCCGACAAGCGCAAGGGCCGCGAACTGGCCTACGCGCCGACCGGCAGTTCGCTGGAAGCCGGCAAGCTGATGAAGCAGTCGGAATTCGAAAAGATGATGGCGACGCGCATGGGCGCAGGCTCCAAGCCGGCCGGCCCGATGCTCGCTTCCGCGCCTGTTAGCGGTTCCGCCGGCGCAGAGGTGGCTGCACCCCAGCCACGCACCAGCGCCGCTGCCGTGATGGCCGCCGAAGCCCAGAAACGTCGTGGCGCACCGGCCGTTGCCGATACGGCCCAGACTAATGTTGCCGCCAAGACCGATCGTGACGGCACGACATCGACCGGCGCAATCCCGGTACCGGCCCAGAACCCGCTGGCTTACGCGCAGGCACCGGCACCCGAGCCGGAAGAAAAGAAGCCTTTCTGGAAGCTCTGGTAGTCGCCCTCATGGGCGATGCCGGCGACGCGAAAGAACTTTACGATCTCAGAGGCCTGAAATGTCCGCTGCCGGTGCTGAAAACGCGCCGACGCCTGAAGGACATGGTCGTGGGCGACGATCTTCTCATCGAGACCAATGACCCTCTGGCCGGCATCGACATTCCGCATTTCTGCCGGGAAGACGGCCACGCGGTCGTGTCATCGGAAAAGACCGCGGACGGCCACCGTTTCCTGATCCGCAAGGGATCGGCGGCCTGACACTCAGAGTTTGAGGCCAGGCACCGCCAGCGGATTATCTTCCAGTGCCGCGCGATCGGGGCGATCCAGCCGCGGTTCGCCGGTAAAGGCGGCAAACAGATCCTTCACGAAATCCTCCGGCATGCCCTGCGTGATCAGCACCATGCGGGTGCTGCGATCGCTGCCGTCCGGCCATTTTGCCAGCCGTTCCGGCCGGTGAAAGATACTCTGCACGCCATGCAGCACCAGCGGACGATCAACGTTGTCGCTGAGCGCCACCACCGCCTTCATCCGCAAAAGCTTTTCGCCATGGGCGGAGCGCAGCAGATCGACGAACATCTCGATCGCCATCGGCGAGATCGGCTTGTCATGCACGATGGAGAAGGAGCGGATATCCTCGCCGTGTCGGTTCACATCGTGATGATGATGGTGGTGATGACCGTGACCCTGATCCGCATGACCGTGTCCGTGGTGATGGTCATCGTGGTCGTGGCCATGGTGATGATCGTGTTGCGCATGGTCATGCGCGTCCGCCGCCATCTCGTCACGCAGCCAGCGACCGACATCGGCGATCTTGGTTTCCGGATCGTAGAGACCATTGGCGAGGATCACGGCCGTACCGGCATCGGCACTGTCGCCATCGATCATCGGCGCACGCGGATTGAGCGCGGCAAGCCTCGTCTTCAGGGCCGCAACATGAGCTGCATCCGCCATGCCCTGCTTGGAAATGATCAACCGGTCAGCCACCGCCGCCTGCTTGAGCGCCTCCGGATGGCGATCGAGCGTCGCCAGACCATTGACCGCATCGACCACGGTAATCACGCCATCGAGTTCGAAATTCTGGGCGATGACCGGATTGCCCATCACCGCCTGCATGACCGGAGCGGGATCGGCAAGGCCGGTCGTTTCGATCACCACACGGCGGATCGGCTGCAGTTTTTGCGTCTGCACCTGATCGACCAATGTCGCCAGCGTATCGACCAGTTCGCCGCGAATGGTGCAGCACAGGCAGCCGTTGGAAAGCTGCAGCAGCGTATCACCCGAGGATTCGACCAGCAGGTTGTCTATACCCACCTCACCGAATTCGTTGATGATGACGGCCGTATCCTTGGTCGCCGGATCTTTCAGGATGCGGTTGAGCAGGGTCGATTTGCCGGCACCGAGAAAACCGGTGAGGATCGAAACCGGAATACGGTTGCGCAGGACGGACATGGACTGACTTTCTGGCTGGCTCTGAGGCCGCTGCCGGATCGCCGCGATCAGAAAGTGCTCGGACGCGGGATCGGGATCGGCACGTTGGCAAACTGGCTGGCACCGGTGGTCGTCGGGCTGGCAGGTTCTGCTCCCGGCAGAACACCCGCAAACGAATAGACGATCGGATGCGACAGTTCGCGAATATAGGGTGAATGGGTGATCATGCGGCCGGCCTCGTCGCGCGTTTCGCTGCGCATCTTGGCGGCCTTGGGGTTACAGATTTCAGCACTGACATCATTGACCTGCACGGTCTCGCCATAGGGCGCCAGCGAGCCGAGAGGCGCGCCCTGGTTCGAACCGGCGGTGAGACCGGCCTGCAGCAGGTTGGCGGTATCGTCAGCACGGCCGGCAAGGCTATCGGAACCGAGCACGACCGAAATCACCGAACGTCCGTTGCGCGTCGCCGAGCCGATCTGGTTGAAACCGGAAGCGCAGATAAAGCCAGTCTTCATGCCATCGGCACCATCGAAACGGCCGATCAGCATGTTGAAATTGGCATATTGCTTCTTGCCGACGTCGATACCCTCGATCGAGAAATAACCGGCATATTCCGGGAATTCCCGCTTCAGCTGCAGCGTCAGGATCGCAAGGTCACGTGCCGTCGTATACTGCCCCTGCCCCGGCAGGCCATGCGGGTTGATGAAGCGCGACGAATTCATGCCAAGCCGCGCGGCTTCCGAATTCATCATGGCGACGAACTGCTCCAGCGAACCGCCACCGACGGTTTCAGCCACGGCAACGGCCATGTCATTTGCGGACTTCACCAGCGTGATCTTCAGGGCATTGTCGAGCGTCAGGCGCGTGCCCGCCTTGAAATACATCTTGCTGGCCGGCTGGTCGGCCGCTCTTTTGCTCATCGTCACGACGCTGTCGAGATTGAGGCGACCGCTCTTGATGGCGCGGAAGGTCACATAGGCCGTCATCAGCTTGGTCAGCGATGCCGGATACCATTTGCGAAATGCTTCCGTATGGCTGATCACCCGGCCGGTGCGCACATCGACGACCATTTTCGGGTTGGCCTCGGCCACCGATGCCATGCTGGTGGAAAACAGCGACAATGCGATCACGGCGCCGATCGACTTCGATGCGAACGGCAGAAAGGTCTTCGATCTATGCAAGGGGTCGTCCTCGTACAATCCGGGCGTAACGAGCGTGGCGGTTATTCGACCACTATGACCTAGCAATGGCAAAGATCGTTGATTCCGTCAATTCCGCAGCGCAATATGGAATCGGGAGCAACATCACGTCTTTGCAAGCGAAATGGAAATCTTATGCCGATCCTGAACAGAGCCGCCGAAATGCAGGATGAAGTCAGCGCCTGGCGCCGTCATATCCACGAAAACCCGGGCATTCTCTACGAGGTCGAGCATACGGCGAATTTCGTGACGGAAAAACTGAAGGAATTCGGCGTCGACGAGGTGGTGACGGGCATTGGCAGAACGGGCGTCGTCGGCCTCATTCGCGGCAAGGGCCCCGGCAGCCGCACGGTTGGTTTTCGTGCCGACATGGATGCGCTGCCGCTGACCGAGATTACCGGCGCCGAATGGGCCTCCAAGACGCCCGGAAAAATGCATGCCTGCGGCCATGACGGCCACACCGCCATGCTTCTGGGCGCGGCCAAATATCTGGCCGAGACGCGCAATTTCAACGGAACCGTCGCGGTGATCTTTCAGCCGGCCGAAGAAGGCGGCCGTGGCGCCGAAGCCATGGTCAAGGACGGCATGATGGAGCGGTTCGGCATCCATGAAGTCTACGGCATGCATAACCGGCCGGGCATTCCGGTTGGCCAGTTCGCCATCCGCCAGGGCGCCATCATGGGCGCGCCCGACAAGTTCTCCATCACCATCGACGGCCGCGGCGGCCATGCGGCAGAACCGCATAACACGGTCGACCCGATCGCCATCGGCGCGCAGATCGTCAGCAATGTTCAGCTGATCGCCTCGCGCAACATCAATCCGCTGCGCTCAGTCGTGGTTTCGGTCACCCGTTTTCAGGCCGGCACGACCCACAACATCATTCCCGAGACGGCCGAGCTGGAAGGCACGGTGCGCACGCTGGACGAATCCGTGCGCGATTTCACCGAGGCGCGCCTGCGCCAATTGGTCGAGACGATCGCCGCCGCCCATGGCGCAACGGCGACGTTCGAATATGAACGCGCCTGCCCGGTGACGATCAACCACGACACGGAAACGCTGCATGCGGCCGAGGCGGCGACGGCTATCGCCGGCCCGAAAAACGTCGACGCCAACACAGATCCGATGATGGCCGGCGAGGATTTTTCCTTCATGCTGAATAGCCGCCCCGGCGCCTTCATCTTCATCGGCAACGGCGACAGCGCTGGCCTTCACAACCCGGCATACGATTTCAACGACGAAGCAATCGCCCACGGCATATCCTATTGGGTAAAGCTCGCGGAACAGCGCCTGACCGATTGATCCGGCAGCGACGAAGAGGGGTGGAAAAACGCTTGGCTTGCCGCCCCTCCTTTTGTATGGATGGCTTTGAGTGGTTCCGTAGCTCAGCAGGATAGAGCATCAGATTCCTAATCTGAGGGTCACGCGTTCGAATCGCGTCGGAATCACCATTTGCCATTCACGGCAGCCATCTGAAGACAGCGAAGCATGACGCTTGGGAGTCATCGAGGTCAAAAACTCGCAAGAAAACTTTTCGTCTAAAACGGGTTCCTTTAAGTCAAGAAAGGCTCCGAAATTAATTACTCACGCTTTCTTTCAACCATTTATAGTCTAAAAACACCCAATATCTTATTGTTAACATTTACCATCGCTTAACCAAGGTTTTGTTGTATGGCGTAATCATTTGCGCATGATGCGCTCTCCCATATTTGCAGAGCTTTCATGTCCAGTATCCTCACCAATAACGGCGCCATTTCCGCGTTGCAGACCCTCCGTTCCATCGAAAGTCAGATGGGAAACACGCGAAGTGAGGTCGCGTCCGGCATGCGGATAGACGTGGCCGCGGACAATGCCGCCTATTGGTCCATCGCCACCACCATGCGCTCGGACAACAAGGCAATCTCTGCCGTCGGCGACGCACTGAACCTTGGCGCCGCAAAGCTCGACGTCGCCTATACGGGGATCGAGTCGGTCATCGACGTGCTCTCCGATTTCCAGACGAAGCTGGTTGCCGCCAAGGAACCCGGCGTCGATCCCGGCAAGATCCAGAAGGAACTCGACCAACTCAAGCAGCAGGTGATCGACATCTCGACGTCGGCAAGCTTCAGCGGCGAGAACTGGCTGAACACCGAAATCGCGGACATCAATGACAGCGATCTTAACCGGGTGTCGATGGTGTCGTCGTTTACGCGCACGGGATCCGCCGTTTCTCTCGGCAAGACCGATTTTCATCTTTCCGAGGTGTCGCTTTTCAATTCCGAAGGCGGCGGCCTGCTGCAAGCAGACAAACGCCGACTGAAAACCCTTGGTGGCGTCCGGCTTTTTGACACCTACATGGACAACGATGGCCTGGTCCACATGAGCCAGACCAACTTGACCGGCGGCACCAATGCGCGCAGCGGCTTCACGTTTGCCGGCCCACTCACCTTTGACACGAACGACAAGATCGAGTTCGACGTCATCGTTGATGCCGACAACCCCGCCGACCTGCCCGGACCGCACGATCCAGGCAAGCTCACGCACATCACCATCGATCGCACTATGGTCGACAGTGTACTTTCCATTTCTGACGGAAAAGTATCGACCTACACGCAGTTCGTGCAGGTGCTGTCTAACGCGCTATCGTTGTCTGGCAGCGGCGCATCGGCAGGTCTGGTTCCACAATATCCGAGCGGGACGGTGCCCAACCAGATCGCCATGCAAACCAATGAAAGCTCCGGGCTAGACGGTTCAGCGCTGGAGATCCGCAATTTCAGCAGCGATGTCGGCAGTGCCGGCATGTCCAATTTTCTCGCCTATGGAACGCGTGGTTCGGCAATCAGCCTGGGCTTTACGCCCTTCGAAGTTTATACGGATGGCGACGATCCGGATGGTGTCTCCGTAACGTTCCGCTTCACCCTCAACGGCGCCAGCTCGCAGACCTACGAATTCGACAGACCTTATGTGAACAGCCTGCTGGGCAAGGACACAGGCAAGGTCGAGACCGCCGACGAGATGGTGACCCTGTTGAAGTCGTTCATGGAGGATGGCTGGCCGAATGTCATCATCGAGGCGACAGATCCCAGCACGATATCTGTGCGATCTGACACGGCAGGCGACCGGCTTTCCGGCATCAAGACCTCCATCGGATTTACCGGCATGAGCGTCAGCATCGAACCGATCCCGACCCAGAATTTCGTCGATATCGATATCGTCGAAAACCCCGAAATGCTGGATCGTTATATTGGCTACATCAATGTCGTCACATCCGACATCATCGACGCAGGCACATCGCTGGGCGCCCTCAAAACGACGCTCGACATGCAGACAAGCCTGATGCTCGACCTGTCGGATGTCATCGAAAAGGGCGTCGGCCGGCTTGTCGATGCCGATATGGATGAAACCTCGACACGATTGAAGGCTCTGCAGACACAGGAACAGCTGGCGATACAGGCATTGTCGATCGCCAATTCCAGTTCGTCGAGCATGCTGTCGCTATTTCAGTCCTGACCTTTCGACGCCGCACTGATCTGCGGCTGGCGCACATGCTCCATCCGAAAGCCCAGGCCGATCAGGCGTCCGGCCAGATGTGACAGCAGAGGGAAACGCGCTATGCCCCGGATGAAGGCCGGGGGGCCTTTTCGCTTTTCTGCGCTAACCTGATCCGTGCGGCGCGAACTGCGCATCATCAATTGCAGTTTCTGGGTGGCGCGCGTCGGAAAACCGCGGCGAGCCTCGACCGCAGCCAGATCTCCATCGGAAAGGTTTCCCGCCCTCAAGGGCTGCGCCAAAAGATTGCCGGCCGCCACCGCATCCTGAATGGCCAGATTGACGCCCACACCGCCGATCGGCGACATGGCGTGCGCTGCGTCCCCTATGCAGAGCAGGCCCGGCCGCCACCAGCGTTTCAGCCGGTCGATACGCACCTGCAGCAGGCTGACATCCCCCCATCCGCCAATCTCATCCATGCGGTCGGCCGGCAGCGGCGAAACGGCACTCACCGCCTCGCGAAACGCCGCGATCCCGCGCGTTTTTATATCAGTGAAGGTGCCGCGCCGGATGACATATCCGCACTGCCAGTAATCCCCGCGATCGATCAGCACAAAGCCTTGCCGCGGACCGGCATGACCCATCGTCTCCTGCGGATCGCCGGCCTGTTTGGACAGTTTCATCCAGACGACTTCGCTTGGCGTACCAAAGCTCTCGACCTCAAGTCCCGCTTTTGCCCGCGTCACGGAATTGCGGCCATCGGCACCCACCACCAGACGGGAACGAATGATAATCTGCCCGTCCGGAGTGGCAGCGGAAAGCCCGGCGATCTTGCCCTGTTCCTCCAACAGATCTTCGACGCGGGCCTGCATGATCAGCCGAAAATTCGGATATCGTGCCGCCTCCTGCGCCAAAAAATTCAGGAATTCCCATTGCGGCATGAAGGCAATGAACCGGTGATGCACCGGCAGACGCGAAAAATCAGCGATGCTGATTTGCCGTCCGCCGATCTCCGCCGACAATTTCGGCGCCCGCGTGTGCGGCAATGTCAGAAAGGCTTCGTCAAGACCAAGCTCACGCATCACCTCCAGCGTCGAGGGATGGATCGTATCGCCGCGAAAATCGCGCAGGAAGTCGGCATGTTTTTCCAGAACCACGACCTCCACACCGGCGCGCGCCAGAAGCAGGCCGAGCATAAGCCCCGCCGGGCCACCGCCGACGATGGCGCAACCGGTTTCGATTTGTTCGGAATATTGAGAATGGATGCTGGTCATGCCGCACATTCTACCGCCAGTGCGATCGGATCAAGCCGTTGCATCGTCACATCCGCTTGCGTGGCGGAAAACAGCCGGGACTTGTGACCACACCCATTCGGCGATAGACCGGCCACGATAAGAAGCAGGCGGACATTTCATGGCATCGACGCATCATTCGCGTTCCATCACCGTTCTCGGTTCCACGGGCTCGATCGGCGTCAGCACGCTGGATGTGGTCCAACATCTGGGCCGTGAGACGTTTGAAGTGGCGGCACTGACCGGCAGCGGCAATATTTCGCTGCTGGCCGAACAGGCACGCGCCTTCAACGCCAGACTGGCTGTGACGGCTGACGAAGCCCGCTACAACGACCTGAAGGAAGCCCTGGCCGGCACCGGCATTGCCGTCGCGGCGGGTCGCAGCGGCCTGATCGAGGCAGCTGAAATGGATGCCGGGCTGGTAATGGCGGCAATCGTCGGCACGGCGGGTCTTGCGCCAACGCTGGCCGCTGCCAGACGCGGCGCCGATATCGCGCTTGCCAACAAGGAATGCCTCGTTTCGGCCGGCGACCTGTTTATCGAAGCGGTCAGGCAGGGTGGCGGCAAGCTGCTGCCGGTCGACAGCGAACACAATGCCATCTTTCAGGTGTTGGAGGAAAACCAGCGGCATGCGCTGGAGCGGGTGATCCTCACCGCATCCGGCGGTCCTTTCCGCGCGTATTGCCTCGAGCAGATGGCAGGCGTGACGGCAGATATCGCCCGCGCCCATCCCAACTGGTCGATGGGCCTGAAAATCTCCATCGACAGCGCCTCGATGTTCAACAAGGCGCTGGAGATGATCGAGGCCAAACATCTGTTTGGACTGACGCCCGAACAAGTGGAGGTGATAGTGCATCCGCAATCGGTCATTCATTCCATGGTGGGCTACACGGACGGCTCGGTGCTGGCGCAGCTCGGCTGCCCGGATATGCGCACCGCGATCGGCTATGCCCTGCAATATCCGAAACGCGCCAGCCTGGCCGTCGAACGGCTGGATTTCGCAAAGCTGGCGCGACTGGATTTCGAAGCGCCAGACGAGACCCGTTTCCCAGCCTTGCGCCTGGCGCGTTTGGCGATGACGCGCGGCGGCGTGCAGGGCGCGGTGCTGAACGGTGCCAAGGAAGTGGCGCTCGAAGCCTTTATCGCCGGCCGCACCGGCTTTCTCACCATGGCCGAGATCACGGAACAGGTGATGACGGAGCTTTCCACCCTGCCGCCGGCATCGAGCATGGATGACGTGTTTGCCGCCGATGCCGAGGCACGCCGTCTCGCCGCAAGACACATCGGCTGACAACGGACACCACGACCAAACCAAAAAGGCCTGATCGCGAACGATCAGGCCTTTTGTATTTCGTCGACAGTCTTTGAGCTTACGCGACCTGGCGGGCCAGTGCGCAACGCGCCCACAACTGATGCAGCGAATCGACCAGATGTTCGAGATCGGCGTCGGAATGCAGCGGCGTCGGGGTAATACGCAGACGCTCCGTTTTGCGCGGAACGGTCGGATAATTGATCGGCTGCACGTAGATGCCGCAATTGTCCATCAGCAGATCCGAGATCCACTTGCACTTGGCGGCATCGCCAACCATGACCGGCACGATATGGCTGGGGTTGGGCATATGCGGAATGCCCTTGGCATCCAGCATGCCGCGCAGCTTGCGCACGCGTTCCTGATGGCGGGCGCGCTCGAACTGGCTGTTCTTGAGGTGGCGGATCGAGGCGATTGCACCGGCGGCAAGCGTCGGCGGCAGCGCCGTGGTGAAGATGAAGCCGGAGGCGAAGGAGCGCACGAAATCGCACAAAACGGTGGAGGCAGTGATATAGCCGCCCATCACGCCAAAAGCCTTGCCCAGCGTGCCTTCGATGACCGTCACGCGGTCCATCAGGCCTTCGCGCTCGGCAATGCCACCGCCGCGCGGGCCGTACATGCCGACGGCATGCACTTCGTCGAGATAGGTCATGGCGCCGTATTTGTCGGCGAGATCGCAGATTTCCCTGATCGGCGCGATATCGCCATCCATGGAATAGACGCTCTCGAAGGCGATCATTTTCGGCGCGTTCGGATCTGCGGCAGCAAGCTTGGCTTCGAGATCGGCGAGATCGTTGTGCTTCCAGATAACCCGCTCGCATTTGCCGTGGCGAATGCCCTCGATCATGGAAGCATGGTTCAGCGCATCGGAGAAGATGATGAGGCCGGGGATCTTCTGGCCAAGCGTACCGAGTGCGGCCCAGTTCGACATATAGCCGGAGTTGAAGATCAGGCCGGCTTCCTTGCCGTGCAGATCTGCGAGCTCGCGCTCGAGCAGAACGTGATAGTGGTTGGTACCAGAAATATTCCGGGTGCCTCCCGCACCCGCGCCACAGTGATCTATGGCCTCATGCATGGCGGCAAGAACGGCGGGGTGCTGGCCCATGCCGAGATAATCATTGGAGCACCAGACGGTGACGTCCTTCGTGCCGTCGGCCATGTGATGGGTGGCGCGCGGGAAACTGCCACGCTGACGCTCAAGGTCGGCGAACACGCGGTAGCGGCCTTCCTGATGCAGTCCGTCCAGCTCGTTCTTGAAAAATGCCTCGAAATCCATATCAAACTCCAGAACCTGCACTTTTGTGAGTTCTGCCTTTTCTTCCGTCAACCCCAGCAATGTCTAATAGAGCACACTGCGGCAAATGGCCCACTCTTTTGAACTGTTCTAGTCAAAAGATAGAGAGGCAATACGCGCCCGTGTTGATCGATGTCAAATTTTGACGAATTGCATTTTTGCGTCCGCTTGAGGAAAAACCGCCTCGCGTCGGGTAAGCTAGGCCGCATCACAGTATGGACATATGGGTATGGAACCCTATTCTCCGTCAAGACGATGCTGCCGCGGGATGCGGTGAGAGGCGAGATCACTCCCTGCAGCCGTCTTCAATGAAGTGGAGAGAGTTATGAAAAAATTGATGGTTCTCGCTCTGGCCGGCCTGTCGCTGGCGAGTTGCACCCAGACCGAAAAAGGCGCCGGCATCGGCGCTGCATCCGGCGCCGTCATCGGTGGCCTGGCAACGGGTAACGTCCGCGGTGCCGCAGTCGGCGGTGCGATCGGCGGCGTCGCAGGCGCTGTGATCGGCAATGTCTCCGAACAGCCCGGTCAGTGCTACTATCGCGACCAGTACGGTCGTCGTTACATCGACAGCTGCCCGCGCGGCGGCTACTGAGCCGTTCGATACGGTCGTATTGACGACCGAACCGATGAAGAAGCCCGCGGAATGATCTTCTGCGGGCTTTTGCATTGGTGCATGCAGACCTTTGCCCGTCTGAGACTGATGGACGCAGATTGCGCCAGATCAACCTCAAGCTGTTCGCAGTCAGCTTAGCCAGCAGCCGCCATCGCGCGCTGCACATATCCGATCGGATTGGCAGCTTTTATCGCCATCCCAGTGACGGATATCCCATGAACGCCAACACGCCGCCCGATCAGATCATCACCGCAGAACCTGTCGCCCATAATCACGCAACACACGGCAACCCGGCCGTGGTCGGCCTTGCCGGTTTCGGCATGACGACCATCCTCCTTCAGTTTCACAATGTCGGCTGGGCCTCGCTCGGACCCGTCATCTGGACCGGCCTCATCTTCGGCGGCCTCGCCCAGCTGATCGCCGGCCTGCATGAAGGCCGGATCGGCAACAATTTCGGTTATGCCGCCTTCACGTCCTATGGCTGCTTCTGGATTGCACTTTGCCTGATCCAGATCGGCAATGCGACGGGCATTTTCCCCATCAGCCACACGGATCTCGGCTGGTTCCTGGCCATCTGGACGATCTACACGGCCATCATGACGCCGGGCGCGATGCGCGCCAGCACCGGCCTTGGCCTCGTCTTCATCACATTGCTGATCGGCTTCACCCTGCTTGTAGCCGGCCATTTTGGTCCACCTGCCTTCAACGTGATTGCCGGTTACGAGCTGATGCTGTGCGGTGCCTCGGCTCTCTATGTGATGGCACATACGATCTACAAGGATGCGTTTGGTCGCGACCTGCTTCCCGTCGGCAAGCCGATGATCGGCTGACAGGCGGGAACGCCTTTAAAACACCGGGTCGCTAATCGTGCGACCCGCCCTATTTTGTGGCGGATTGCGCGGCCATGGGGCAACACTCCCCTCCTAAAGCCCTCACTTTTTTCCATAAAGATTCGACCTGGCTCATTAAAAGACATATGTTGCCCCTGTTTTTGCGAATAAATTAGCATTTCAGACAAACAGCAAAGACCGGCGAGGGCGGAAACATAGCAGTACTGCGGAAACGCCCCCACACGGCACCATTCATTCGCTCGGCCTATCGAGGCGCAACGATACTGGCGCTCGCGTTGGCGACGACAAGCTCTCCCGTGCTTGTTCCGGAAGCGCATGCGCTGAAGATTTTTGGCCTGACCCTGTTCGAAAGCGACAAGGACGAGGTCGAGGTCGTCGACCCTGTCCGCTACGACGTTACCTTTCAGGCCAAGGAGGCGGACAGCGACCTCGAAGAGCGGCTGGAAAACGCCGCCTCTCTGGTGGCCGACAAGGAAAATCCCGTTTCCGGCGATCTCGGTATCGTCATCAAGGCGCGCGAGGACCGCGACCGCCTTGTCGCCGTGCTGTTCGAGGAAGCCCGCTACGGCGGCATCGTCAACATCACGATCGCCGGTCAGGATATCGACCGGTTGCCGCCAAACCCAAGCTTCGATCGCAGCAAGCCGATCCCCGTCACTGTCTCCGTCGAGCCCGGCCCTGTCTTTACCCTCGGCAAGATCACCATGCTGGGCGATGCAGCCGGCAGAGACCCGGCCGAATACGATCTCGTACCCGACGGCAAGGCCGGCTCGCGGCTGATCATCAAGGCCGGGGAAACCATCATTCACGACCTCAAGAACGAAGGTCGTCCGCTGGCAGAGCTGGCAGAACGGCAAGTCGTCGCCGACCACGCCACCAACAAGGTAGATGTGACGCTGGATGCCCGCGGCGGCCCGGTCGCACCTTTCGGCAGCGTCGCTGTGAAAGGCGCGCGGGCGGTCAACCCGGAATTCATCCGCCGTTATTCGCGCCTCGACCAGGGTCAGCAATATTCACCCGATCAGATGAAGAAGGCGGCCGATCGTCTGCGCGAACTCAGCGTGTTTTCCAGCCTCACCATCCAGGAAGACAAGGCACTGGCTCCGGACGGCTCCATTCCGCTGTCGATCGAAGTTTCGGAAGGCAAATTCCGCTATTTCGGTTTTGGTGCCGAATATTCGTCGCTCGATGGCGGTGGCCTCTCGGGTTACTGGGGACATCGCAATCTGTTCGGGCAGGCGGAATCGCTGCGTTTCGAAGGCGAGGTTTCCGGTCTCGGCTCAACTGATGGCACCGATGTCGGCGATCTCAACTATCGCGCCGGTGTCTATTTCAAGAAACCGGGCACATTTCTTCCGCAGATCACCTTCGATGCAAGCGTCGAAGCAAAAACGGAAAACTACGACACCTATGACGCCGAATCCGTGACCGCACTTGGCCAGTTCACCTATGAGCTGAACGATCAGGACAAATTCACCGGCGGCGGCGAGATTGCCTATACCCAGACACATGACGTTTACGGCGACAACGACTACCTGACGTTCAGCCTTCCGATCGGCTACGAGCGCGACGCCCGCGACAACAAGCTCGATCCCACCGAAGGGTATTACGGCACGCTGTCGGCCAAGCCGAGTTACGAGGCTCTGAACGGCAATGTCTTTTCTTCCTTTGAAGGCTCGATTTCCGGTTATCTCGGTCTCGGGCAGGAAGATCGCGTCGTGCTGGCCGCCAAGCTCTCCGCAGGAACTTTGATCGGTGGCGATGGTTTGGCCAGTATCCCTGCAACGCGGCGCTTTTATGCGGGTGGCGGCGGCTCGGTGCGCGGTTATTCCTATCGCGAAATTTCGCCCTATAACGACGACAACGAGGCACTCGGTGGCCGCTCTTACATGTTAACTTCTTTGGAAGCGCGCATAAAAATTACCGATACGATCGGAATTGTGCCGTTTTTGGATGTCGGTACAGTTGCGACCGAAATCGTGCCCGATTTCTCGGATATCCGCATGGGCGCCGGTATCGGCCTTCGATACGCGACACCCTTCGGGCCATTGCGCATCGATTTTGCGCTGCCGCTTGATCGATATGAAGGTGGCAGTTCATACGGCATCTATGCAGGCATAGGGCAGTCGTTCTAAGAGAATGCAGCGAGCCCGAGGGGCAAGTGGAAAGGTCTGATCGCGTTCGATGACAGTATTGTTTCGCCTGATGAAATGGATCACGCGCGCCGTCGCCGGCGTCGTCGCGATTCTGCTCGTCCTGGCCGTGGCCGTCATCCTGTTCGTCGGGCTTGCGCCCGCCGGCGGACGCATCGCTGCCGACACCATTTCCTCGCTGATTTCCACTCCCGACCAGACGATCAGGATCTCCCGCCTGAAGGGTGTTCTGTCCGGCCGCCTGCGCATCGAAGGCGTCACCTTAGCCGACCGTGAGGGTAGTTTTGGTGAGATCAGGAACATTGCCGTCGACTGGTCGCCGCTTGCCCTGCTGACCGCGACATTTCATGCGGAAAAAATTGCGATACAGTCCATCGCGTTGACGCGGGCACCCGCCGAAAGCGAAACGCCAGCCGAGACGACAACAAGCAGCAGCAGCGGATTTTCGCTGCCCGTCGAGCTCAAAATCGACCGGTTTGAACTTCCCGATATCCGCCTTGCCGAAGCCTTTGCCGGCCGCGATTTCTCCATCGCCGCCCATGGCGCCGTCGATGCGACATCCGAGCGGGTCAGCCTGAACTTTGCCGCCCATCGTCAGGATCTGCCCGATGCGATGGCCGAAGCTGACATCGTTTATGCGCCCGAGCAGAATGAATTGAAGCTGCAGGCGTCGATCGCCGAACCGCAGGGCGGCCTTATTGCACGCCTGCTGCGGCTGCCGGGCAACCCGTCCGTGGCCATGGCGCTGGATGGTAGCGGCCCGCTGTCGAACTGGACCGGCCAGCTGGATGGCAATGTCGATGGCGCGCCTGTGATCAGCGTCAACGGCAAGCATACCCTGACGGATAATGGACGCCATCGTCTTGAACTGACAGGCGGCGGCCAGCTGCAGGAAATGCTGCCGCCGGCCTTGCGTCCCTTCTTTGCCGGCCTCACCGCGATCGATGTCGCCGCGCGCTTCGGCAATGGCGACCGCATCGATATCGACAAGGGCAATATCAGCACCGGCGCCGTCAAGGTCGCGGCATCCGGCGCACTCGACCAGAAGGGCGACAACAGCCTGACCGCCAGCGTTGCCGGCGCCAATGGCCCGATCACCATCAACTGGCCGCTGCAGCAGAACCAGCAGGCGCGCCTTTCGGTGGACAATGTCAATTTCACGCTGACGGGTGCGGCAACGTCGGCCCGCTTCAACGCGACGGCCGCCATTCGTTCCGCCGAACTGCCGCAGGGCCGTTTCGAGCAAGTGCGCCTGCAGGCCGAGAGCGAGGATCTCGATCTCGTCGAGCGCGCCGGCAGCATCCGCAGCCGCCTCACCATTGCCCGCTCGGCCTTTGCCAATGCGGATCTCGACCGCGTCATCCGCTCACCGTTCACGCTGGATGCGCCGATCCGTCTGGCACTGCCGGCCATCGGGCTTGACGCGGCCACGGTCGAAAGCGCCAACCTCAACGGCACGATCAGCGGCGCCTATGATCTGTCGAAGCAGGCCGTGACCGGCAATATCCGCATGACCGCCAACCCGGCCGTCCTGCCGCCTGCGATTGCCGGAAAGTTTGCCGAAGCGATCGGCGTCGAGGCCTATGTCAACGCCGTGATCGGCGGGCGCATGGCTTTGGAAAACCTGACGATCCGCTCCGGCACCATCGAAGGCCACGGCAACGCTGTTGTCGAAAACCAGACGATCAATGCGCGGCTGGCCGGGCGTATGCCCGATATCGGCAAGTTCCGTCCGGACGCCAAGGGGGCCGCCGGCTACGACATCTCGGCAACCGGCCCGCTATCGGCCATGGCCGTCAAGGGCGTCGTCAACTCGGCGGAAGCCCGTGTTGCCGGCCGTCTGATAGAAGCTTTCAGCGTCAACATCGACGCCACGGCCGATCCCAATGCGCCGCGCGGGCATGTCGGCCTCACCACCCGCGTCGACGGCAAGCAGATCGATGCCGGATCGGATGTCGCCTATGTCAGCGGCCGCCTGTCGACATCCAATCTGCAGCTGAATGTCGGCTCAAACAAGCTGACCGGCGCGCTCGATTTCTCCGAACAGTTTCTGCCACAGGGCAATCTGGAATTCGACTTTCCGGAACTCGCGCTCCTCGCCTCCTTCGCCGGCCAGCAGGTGCAGGGTGACCTGCGCGGCACGGTCAATCTCGTCAATGCCGGTGAAAAGCCATCCGTGACGGTCAAGGCGACCGGCAACGCGCTTGCCCGCGGCGGTATTGCCATAGCCTCACCGTCGGTCGACATGACCCTGCCCGACCTGCGGGCCCTGACCGCCGAAGGCACGATCCGCGCGGCCCGCATCGGCGTCGGCGCGCAGGCGCTGACCGATGTGGTTCTCGGCGTCAAAAGGAACGACGCGGCGACCTTGTTCGATCTTGCCGCACAATTTGATTCGGCACCGCTTTCGACAGCCGGATCGATCACCCCCGATAGCCGCGGCATGACGGTCGCGATCGACCACTTTACCGCCAAGCCACGCGGTATCGACGTTGCGCTGTCGAGACCGTCTCGGATCGGCATCGCCGATGGCGCCGTCAGCCTTTCGGAACTGACGATCAATGCCGGCAATGGCCGTGTCGTACTGGACGGTCAGGCAGGCACCAATCTGAATCTCACGGCAAACGTCACCACGCTGCCGGCGACACTCGCAAATGCTTTTGTTCCAAACATCGACGCGGCCGGCGCCATTACCGGCAAGATCGTTGCCACTGGCACCACAGCTGCACCGGTCGTACGTTACGACCTGCAATGGAGCGATGCGCAGCTTCGCCAGACGAAAGCGGCTGGTATTTCGCCTTTACTGATCGAAGCCGATGGCCAGCTTCAGGACAATGTCGTCACACTCGGCACTACCCGCATCACCAACCCGGACGGCCTGTCGCTTTCGGCAAACGGCTCTGTCGGCCTGAAGGATGGCGGCCCCGGTCTGGATGTGAATGCCGAGATCGGCGCCTTGCCGGCCAAGCTTGCCAATGGTTTTCGGCCCGGCCTTGATGCGGCCGGCAGCATATCCGGCCGTGCAAGCGCCAAGGGAACGATCGCTGCACCGGCTGCCGATTTCGATTTGAAATGGGCTGATGCCGCAACCACCGAGACCCGCAAGGCAGGACTTTCCGCACTTCAGCTTCAGACGGCCGGACGTTTCGAAAACAACGCCCTGACCATCGCCGATGCCAGGATTTCCGGCCCCGGCCAGCTTGGCCTGACGGCCCGCGGTTCCGTTTCGCTGAACGACGACAAGGCTGTCGATATCGATGGCGAACTGACCGACATTCCCGCAGCGCTTGCCAATGCATTTCTTCCGAACCTCGATGCGGCCGGCCTTCTATCCGGCCGTGTGGGCGCCAAGGGCACGCTAGCTGCACCATCGGCGACCTTCGATCTCAACCTGCGCGATGCGGCCGTGCGCCAGACCCGCCAGGCCGCCGTGGGTCCGCTTGCCATTGCAGCGCAGGGGCGCTTCGAAAACAATCGCGTCACGCTCGATACACTGTCTGGAACCGGCGAAGGTGTCGGGCTGTCTGCCAAAGGCTGGCTCGACCTTGCCGGTGATCGCCCGTTGTCGGTCGATGCCTCCATCTCCGCGCTGCCAGCCAAACTCGCAAACGCCTTCCGGCCGGACCTGAATGCCGCCGGTTCGTTTTCCGGCACGATCAATGCCAGCGGCACCATCTCTGCCCCCAATGCGACCGTTGATCTGACCGGCGCCGACCTCGCGGTCGGCAAAGGTCCAGCCTCGTTGACCGGCCTGCAGGCGCGCCTTAAGGGACGTTTGGAAAATCAGGCGTTCACACTGGAAGCGGCTGACCTCAACGGACCACAGGGCCTGTCGCTGACGGCACGCGGCAATGCCGCACTGTCCGGCGATCGCAAGCTCGATATCACCGCAAACCTTGCCTCCGTACCGCTCGCTCTTGCCAACGTTTTCCGTCCCGATCTCGAAGCCAGCGGCGCCATCAACGGCGCGGTTACGGCGTCCGGCACTGTCGATGCCCCGAACGTGCGCTACGATCTCGGCACCACCGAAATCCAGACACGCCAGACCAGACAGGCAGGCGTCACAGCCTTGCAGATGAAGGCCAAGGGGAATTTCGAAAACGGCACGGCAACACTCGAAGAAACCAGCATCACCGGCTCTGGCGGCCTGTCCGCCTCGGCGACCGGCCGGGTCATTCTGAACGGTGCATCCGGCGCCCCGGCGCTGGACGTCAACGCCGATATCGCCGCCCTGCCCGCCAGCCTCGCCAACGGTTTTGTCGCAGGTCTTGATGCCAGTGGCACGATTGCCGGCAAAGTCACATCCACCGGCACGGCGCAAGCACCTGCCATCCGTTACGACCTACGCTGGTCAGATCTTGCGCTGCGCCAGACCCGCGCAGCCGGCCTCAATGCGCTTCAGCTGACCGCCGCAGGAACATTCGAGCAGGGCACTGCCAATCTCGAGGGCGTAAAACTGTCCGGGCCTTCCGGTCTGGCGCTCGACGCCAAGGGAACGGTCAGTCTTGCAGGCGAACGTCCGATCAGCGTCACTGCCAATGTCGCGTCATTGCCGGCAAGCCTTGCCAACAGCTTTGTGCCTGGCATCCAGACGGGCGGCGAGATCACCGGTTCGGTCACGGCCAACGGCACGATGGCGGCCCCCGCCGTCCGTTACGATCTGCAATGGAATGGCGCGGAAATCCGCCGACAGGGTGCTGCTGGCATTTCCGGCATGAACCTCAAGGCCGCCGGCAATTTCGAAAACAACACGCTGACGCTTTCAGAAACCCGCCTGACCGGACCGCAGGGCATGTCGCTGACGGCCGGTGGTCGTGTGGTCCTCGGCGGCAAGGCAGGTCCCGTCCTCGACGTCAACGCCGACATCAACGCGCTTCCCGCCAGCATCGCCAATGGCCTCGTTCCCGATCTCGATGCCGGCGGCAAGATCACCGGCAAGGTTACCGCCCTCAACAACGCATCGACGCCCGGCGTGCAGTTCAATCTCGCCTGGGATGACGCGGCAGTAAAACAGACCCGCTCAGCCGGTCTTGCGCCTTTCCGCATCACCGCCAATGGCCGCTTCGAGAACAATACCGTTACCGTCGATACCCGCCTTTCCGGCCAGTCCGGTCTGGCGATTTCCGGAAACGGCTCGGTCGGTCTGGCCGGCAATCGTGCCCTCAATCTCAAGGTCAATGGCGGCGTTCCCTTCGCACTTCTCGGCGCACAGCTTGCAGGTCAGGGTTTTGTGCTCGAAGGCAACGGCAATATCGACGTCAATGTCGGCGGCACTGCAGCTGCGCCGCTCGTCACCGGGTCGGCCAGCACATCCGGTGCCCGGCTGATCGACGTCCGTCGCAATCTCGCCCTGGAAAACCTTGCCGCCAACATCGCCTTCAACCGCGATCAAGCCACGCTCTCATCGGTGACGGCAAACCTCTCCACCGGCGGTAATGTCTCGGCGCAAGGCACGATCGGCATCAATCCGGCGGCCGGCCTGCCTGCCGACCTGACGGTGACGCTTGCCAAGGCCACCTATGTCGACGGTCAGCTTCTTGCCTCGACTGCCGACGGTCAGCTGACGGTCAAGGGTCCTCTCCTCACCAACGCCATTCTCGGCGGCCGCCTCAACCTGTCGAAGACGTCGATTACGGTTCCGGCAAAACTGCCATCCTCGCTGGCCGAACTGAATATCAAGCAGAAAAATGCCCCGGCAGATGTCCGCCGCCAGATGGCCGAGATCCAGCCGAAGGGCGGCAGCGGCAGCAGCTCTGCGCTCGGTCTCGATCTCGTCATCAGCGCGCCGAGCGGCATTTTTGTCCGCGGTCGCGGCATCGATGCGGAACTCGGTGGCGAACTGACCGTCACCGGCACGTCGGCCGCACCGAATGTCTCCGGCGGCTTCGAGATGCGCCGCGGCCGTATCATCATCCTGACCAAGCGACTGGATTTCACCGAGGGCAAGATCACCTTCGGCGGCGGCCTTATCCCCGTGCTCGATATGGAAGCAGACACCACGTCTTCGCAGACGACCATCACGGTGAATGTAGCAGGCGTTGCCAACGATCCTGATATCAGCTTCTCCTCCTCCCCTGCCCTGCCGCAGGATGAGGTTCTGGCACGGCTCGTCTTCGGCCAGTCCATGTCAAAACTGTCGCCACTGCAGATCGCCCAGCTTGCCGATGCCGTCAGCCAGCTGGCAGGCGGTGGTTCGAACTCGCTGCTGGACACGCTGCGCGCCAATCTCGGCGTCGATGATCTCGACATCAATACCGACAGTAACGGCCAGACGACGGTTTCGGTCGGCCGCTACATCAACGACCGCACGTACCTCCAGCTTGAACAGGGTGGCAAGGCAGGTGCGCGCGCCGTCATCAATCTCGATGTCGGACGCGGCGTAAAGCTCAAGGCCGGTGCGGGCGGCGATGGTGGTTCGGCGGGCGTATTCTATGAAAAAGAATACTAAATCGGATCCGTCGTGCGACCGGCATTTGCTAGAGCGGTTCATTGTTAAATGGAATCGGTTCTGTTGGCTCAAACGGAGTTGGATGGTCGCATGGCTGGCGCGCGTCGTAGCCAAAGCATACGACCAAGCCGGCCATGCGATCAGCCGGCCCGTTTCAGCCAACCCATAAGGGCCGGGCATCTTTCCGCCGGGATCAGCGGCGATCGGCTCGCACGTACCTTCGGGCATGCACTTCGCCAATCGCCACTGCCCCGACGAAAACCTGCTCCGGCAGAACCGTTTCCATTTAACAATGAACCGCTCTAAGCAGCTGATTCCGCGCCGGCTTTCGTCGGCCGGTTTAGATTTAAGAAATACTCTTCCCCTACATTAAACTTCGAATCGATCGACAGCACATCCCGTGCCATCGACGACAAGTTTTTCGGCAACGGTCGCGTGCGCCATATCCGGTGCGTCCGCTCCGTCCAGCAAAGGGCAATGGGGTAGAAGTTTGATGGCTACGACGATCAATTCCGTAAGCTATGGCGATGAGAACCTGGAAATCATCGCTTTCCGTCTGCACGATCAGGAATTCTGCGTGAAGACCACGACCATCCGCGAAATCCGCGGCTGGGCACCGTCCACGCCCATCCCGCATGCACCAGCCGACGTCATCGGCGTGATGAACCTACGCGGCTCGGTCATTCCGATCATCGACCTTGCCTACAAGCTCGGCATGAAGAGCACCGTTGCCAACGAGCGCAGCGCCATCGTCGTTGCCGAAGTGCACAACATGGTCATCGGCATGCTGGTCGACCGCGTCTCGGACATCCTGACCATTTCAGCCACCCAGGTTCAGCCGGTTCCGGAAGTCTCCGCCTCGTTCGACAAGTCCTTCTCCGAAGGCGTTATCGCCAACGAGAACGGCATGATCTGCTTCCTGAACCTTGCCAAGATGTTCAAGGGCACCGAGGCCGAAGACCTCGCAGCCTGACTTAGCTTTTCTTGCAAAGACAAGCTGACGGCCACCGTATTGCTGCGGTGGCCGTTTTGATTCGTGGGATCTGCGAACCCTTTGTTCATCCCCTACGAAATATTGTGATTCCTGTTCACTTTGTTTCAATTTATTATTAAGTTTTAAATGTCTAAAGTAACCCTGAGATGAATCGCCGGTTGTATTCGCCTGCCCTCAGACGAACCGACGAGGACGCAAAGCCCTTGGGAGCGAAGAATGTTCGGACTCGGCACGTCAGGCGCACAGCAGGTTGTCGACGCACTATCCAAATCGCAGGCCATCATCGAGTTCGATCTTCAGGGCAATATTCTCTATGCGAATGAGAATTTCTGCCGGGCGCTCGGTTATCGCCTTGAAGAGATCAAAGGTCAGCACCACCGCATCTTTTGCGACCCGGCCTATGCGGCAACCGCGGAATACCGCCAGTTCTGGAGCAATCTAGGCTCAGGCAAATTCGATGCGGGCGAGTATAAGCGCCACACCAAGGCTGGCGAAGAGATCTGGATTCAGGCCTCCTACAATCCAGTCCTGCGCGGTGGAAAACCCGTCAAGGTCGTCAAGATCGCCTCCGATATCACCGCTGCAAAGGCAAGAGCCACCGAGGACGCGGCGAAGCTTTCAGCTATTTCCAATTCCCAGGCCGTCATCGAATTCACGCCGCAGGGTGAAATCCTCGATGCCAACGACAATTTTTGCCAGGGTCTCGGTTATGCCCTTTCGGAGATCAAGGGCCGCCATCATCGCATGTTCTGCGATGCGACCTATGCCGCCTCGCCCGAATACGCCGCCTTCTGGCAGAAGCTTGCCTCTGGAGAATTCATCGCCGACGAGTTCGTTCGCTTCGGCAAGGGGGGCAAGGAAATCTGGATCCAGGCGGCCTACAACCCGATCCGTAACCTCAAGGGCCAGGTCTACAAGGTGGTGAAATTCGCCACCGACGTGACACCGCGCATGAGCGCCATCACCAGCCTCGGCAACGGCCTGAAGGCGTTGGCGGGCGGTGACCTCGAGCAAAGCCTCGACAACACTTTCGTACCGAGCATGGAAGCAACCCGTCACGATTTCAACGAGGTCGTGGCCAAGCTGCGCGCCGCCATGCAGACCGTGGCGGAAAACGCCGCCGGCATTGCAGCCTCCTCCGGCGAAATCGCCGGCGCATCCGACGACCTTGCCCGACGCACGGAACAGCAAGCCGCTTCTCTTGAGGAAACGGCAGCGGCACTGGAAGAGATCACCACCACGGTGTCCGACTCCACACACCGCGCCGACGAGGCGGGCCGTCTGGTGACGCTGACCAAGCAGAATGCCGAGCAATCGGGCCAGATCGTCCGCGACGCCATCGCGGCCATGGACCAGATCGCCAAATCGTCCGGCGAGATCACCAACATCATCAGCGTGATCGACGAAATCGCCTTCCAGACCAATCTGCTTGCGCTTAATGCCGGCGTGGAAGCGGCGCGTGCCGGTGAAGCGGGCAAGGGTTTTGCCGTCGTCGCCCAGGAAGTACGCGAACTGGCACAGCGTTCGGCGACCGCCGCCAAGGAGATCAAGACGCTGATCAACGCGTCCAGCGGTTACGTCACAAACGGCGTCAATCTGGTCGGGCAGACCGGATCGGCCTTGAGCGAGATCGTCGGTCAGGTTGGCGCCATCCACACCAACGTGGCGGCAATCGTCGAGGCATCCCGCGAGCAGTCGGCCAGCCTCAAGGAGATCAACCAGGCGGTCAACGTCATGGATCAGGCTACCCAGAAAAATGCTGCCATGGTCGAGGAAACCACTGCGGCGAGCCATTCTCTCTCATCCGAGGCCGAGAACCTGCGGCGACTGCTGCAGCAGTTCCGCATTGGTCAGGCAACGGGAGCGGTCGCCGCCGCGCCACGTTATGCAGCGCCTGCCGTGCACAACACCCGCAGCACCGCACCCTCACGACCAGCGGTACGCACCGCCTCGAGAGGGCAGGCAATCGCCGTCGCGGATGATGGCTGGGAAGATTTCTGATCCTGAAATTTCATCGTTGAATGGAAAAGGGCAGCCGAAGCTGCCCTTTTTTATATGCGTATCAGGAGCACGGTTTAGCCGAACAGCGCAAGGCTGCTCTTCAACGTGACCCAGACACCCCACAGAAGCGGAATGCCGACCACGGCCCAGGCGAAAGCCGCCTTGGCATCCAGACCACCCTTGCCGATACCGAAGGAACCGGTCGGGCCAGCGTTGGCAGCAGCAGTCTTTGCCTGCAGCGAAGCCACTTCCTCGTCCGACATGAACCACTTGTCGGCCAGCGGGCGAACGAGCGAGTTGGCAATCAGACCGAGGACCAGCATGCCGGCGAGAATGTACATCGTGCCGGAATAAAGAGCCGGGCCCGGTGCAACACCTGCGCTGATCTGCGCTTCGCGGATGTAGTTGACGACGACGGGGCCGAGAATACCGGCAGTCGCCCAGGCAGTCAGCAGACGGCCATGGATAGCGCCGACGAACTGGGTGCCGAAGATATCCGCAAGGTAAGCCGGGATGGTCGCGAAACCGCCGCCATACATCGACAGGATGATGCCGAAGGCCAGCACGAACATCGCCTTGTTGCCCATTTCGGCAAGCGTCGGGGCAAGCGTGTAGAGGATGATGCCGAGGATGAAGAACGTGTAGTAGGTGTTCTTGCGACCCAGCTTGTCCGACAGCGATGCCCAGACGAAACGGCCACCGATGTTGAACAGCGAGATCAGACCGGTGAAGCCGGCGGCAATCGCGGCGATCTGCGTCTTCTGAGCCATGTCGAGCTGCGAGAAGGTCAGATCAGGCAGGCCGATCAGCGAACCGGCGAAGATTTCCTGCAACATCGGCGAAGCCATGCCGATGACGCCGATACCAGCCGAAACGTTGAGGCAGAGAACAGCCCAGATCAGCCAGAACTGCGGTGTCTTGTGCGCATCGCGCAGATGGACGTGCTTGCTGGTGATCATGGTCGACTTGGAAGCCGGAGCCGTCCAGCCTTCCGGACGCCAGCCGGCCGGCGGAATACGGTAACCGAAGGCACCTGCCATCATGAAGACGAAGTAGATCAGCGCCATGGCGACAAAGGTCTGCCATACGCCGACGGATACGTCGGTCTTGAAGTGGTTCATCAGCAGGTTGGCGAGCGGAGCACCGATCATGGCGCCACCACCAAAGCCCATGATGGCCATGCCGGTTGCCATGCCGCGGCGGTCCGGGAACCACTTGATGAGCGTGGAAACGGGCGAAATGTAACCGAGGCCGAGGCCTACACCGCCGATGACGCCGGCACCAACCCACATCAGCCACAGCTGATGGGTCATGACGCCGATAGCGGCAACGAGAATACCACCGCACCAGCACAGAGCCGATACGAAACCGGCCTTGCGCGGGCCGACCTTTTCAAGCCAGCCGCCCCAGATGGCAGCGGAGCAGCCGAGCAGGACGAAGAACAGGGTGTAGATCCAGCCAAGATCCGAAACGCGCCAGTTGCACTCGGTGGTGAACAGCGCGGTGACAAGATTCATGGTGGCGCAAGCCGCATCCGGCGTGCCGGGAATGGCGCGAGACAGCGGCAGCCAGAAAACGCTGAAGCCGTAAGCCATGCCGATGCAAAGATGAATTGCCAATGCTGCCGGCGGTACGAGCCAGCGGTTAAAACCAGGTTTTGCTATAATGCGTTCGCGGTCGAGAAGACCGGCATTGCCTGCGGAACCTTCGCCCGCAGATGTTGCAACTGCCATTCGCACTTCCTCCCTCTGGGAAAATGATGTTTCAATATCGAACGCGACCGGCTCTCTCCCACCCGGCCGCATGATTTTATGCGGTGTCCCCCGGGGCACGGGATTGAACGGGCGCCTTTTCGTCGCACCCTGTGCGACGGATCAGCGCAGACGCGTCCTTGACGATTGGCAATAAACCGTCTCCGCCCTTATCGATATGGGCA
The DNA here is from genome assembly GCF_004343585.1 of Neorhizobium sp. JUb45. Taxonomy (GTDB): domain Bacteria; phylum Pseudomonadota; class Alphaproteobacteria; order Rhizobiales; family Rhizobiaceae; genus Neorhizobium. Next base: position 160,708 of record NZ_SLYW01000005.1, read on the forward strand.
AAAAGCTGCCGCCGCATCCTTGACTCCCAAAACTTGTTGATATGTGTCGCAATTCCCTCAGTTTGGGTATTTTTTGGCTGGGAAAGGAAGAACGTTCCGATCTGATTGGCCATGCGAATCAGTTTCTCAGGTGTCTGGGTGCCTGCATCTGCGTCATGAGACATCGGGTTCCGCCTCGAATCGAATACGGTTGGGGTGAGTGAACACTTCGAAATCCTCGCCGCGCGACAGGGCGACGAGCGTCATTCCGGCGGCATCCGCAGTGCGGATGGCAAGGGCCGTTGGCGCCGAAATGGCGATCAGTATCGGTGCGCCAAGGATGGCGGTTTTCTGCACCATCTCCACCGAGATACGGCTGGTGACGACGACCACGCCTTCACGTCCATGACGACCGGATCGCAGAACGGCACCGGAGAGCTTGTCGAGTGCGTTGTGGCGGCCGACATCTTCGCGCACCGCGATCAGACCTTCGCCGGGGATGAAAAAACCGGCGCCATGTACTGCGCGCGTCTGCGCATGCAGCGGCTGCGCGCTGTTCAGCGCCGAACTGGCAGTGGCAATATCGGCAGCCGACAGCACCATCTCGATAGCAGAAACATCCGGCACCGGCCGCATGGCCTGCTCGATGGATTCGATACCACAGAGACCGCAGCCAACGGGCCCCGCCATATGGCGGCGGCGGGCGCGCAACGCGTCCTCCTTGTCCTCCGCCAGCACTATCTGAACATCCAGACCATCACCTTCCTGCAAGACCTCGATCGTCTCGATCTCGGCCAGCGAGGCGATGATACCTTCGGTCAGGCTGAAGCCGGCGGCAAAGTCTTCGAGATCCGCCGGCGTGCCCATCATCACCGCGTGACTTGACCCACCATAGGAAAACGCAATCGGCACCTCCTCCGGCACAGACCGAACCGCCTTGCGCACCACGCCATCGCGCCGGATCGTCTGCGGCGCGGCAGCGGTCGTGGCAATCTGGAAATTCGGGCTGTGTTCGGCGGTCGACATGAGGGGCATCCTTTGCACGGGAAGCGGCGACCTCACGGCCAATGCTTCCCCATTCTTGATGCCGGTCAAAATAGTCATCGGCGCCGCCCGCGCAACGGGCGACACATCATTCGTTTCTCGCCGTGGCCAAGCATCTGGAATGCGCTCATTCGGCCGCTTCCAGTTTGGCCGCGATACGGCGTGAGCGACGGGACAATTCGTCGTAATCCTCCTGCCATTCGGTCGGGCCGTTGGAGGGCGACACCTGTACCGCCGTCACCTTGTATTCCGGGCAATTGGTTGCCCAATCGGAGAAATCGGTGGTGATGACATTGGCCTGCGTGTCCGGGTGGTGGAAGGTCGTATAGACCACGCCCGGCGACACCCGATCGGTGATCAGCGCCCGCAGCGTCGTATCGCCCGAACGGCTGGCAAGCTTGATCCAGTCACCTTCCTTGATGCCGCGCTGTTCGGCATCGTGCGGGTGGATTTCCAGACGATCTTCCGCATGCCAGGCAACGTTTTCGGTACGCCGCGTCTGCGCCCCGACATTGTACTGCGAAAGAATGCGGCCGGTGGTAAGCAGAAGCGGAAAACGCGGCCCGGTGCGCTCGTCGGTCGCCACATATTCCGTGCGGATGAATTTGCCCTTGCCGCGCACGAACCCATCGACATGCATGATCGGCGAACCGACCGGGAATTTTTCATTGCACGGCCACTGCACCGAACCCATTTTTTCCAGATAGTCGTAGGAGACCAATGCAAAGCTCGGTGTTGTCGCGGCAATCTCGTCCATGATCTGCGACGGATGCGTATAGGCCCAGTTCAGCCCCATGGCCTGCGCCAGTTTCTGCGTCACTTCCCAGTCGGCATAACCATTCTTCGGGCTCATCACCTTGCGCACGCGGTTGATGCGCCGCTCGGCATTGGTGAACGTGCCGTCCTTTTCGAGGAAGGTCGAGCCGGGCAGGAAAACGTGGGCGTAATTGGCCGTCTCGTTCAGGAAGAGATCGTGCACGACGACGCATTCCATCGCGGCAAGCCCCGCCGAGACGTGCTTGGTATCCGGGTCGGACTGCAGAATGTCCTCGCCCTGAATGTAGATGCCCTTGAACGAGCCTTCCACGGCGGCATCCAGCATGTTGGGAATGCGCAGGCCCGGTTCGTTGTTGAGCGTCACACCCCAGAGTTTTTCGAAAATGTCTCGCGTGGCATCGTCGGAGATATGGCGGTAGCCCGGCAGTTCATGCGGGAAGGATCCCATGTCGCAGGAGCCCTGCACATTGTTCTGCCCACGCAGCGGGTTCACGCCAACGCCAGGGCGGCCGATATTGCCGGTGGCCATGGCAAGGTTTGCGATCGCCATCACCGTGGTCGAGCCCTGGCTGTGTTCGGTAACGCCGAGACCATAATAGATGGCGCCATTGCCGCCGGTGGCAAACAGCCGGGCCGCACCGCGCACCAGTTCGGCCGGAACAGCGGTAAAACGTTCCGTCGCTTCCGGGCTATGCGCCTCTTCCGAAACGAAAGCCGCCCAATCCGCGAATTCCGACCAGTCACAACGCTCGCGAATGAAAGCTTCGGCAAACAGACCTTCGGTGACGATGACATGCGCCAATGCGGTCATGACAGCGACATTGGTGCCGGGTTTCAGCGGCAGATGGTAAGCCGCCTCGACATGCGGTGTCTTGACCAGATCGATGCGTCGCGGATCGATGACGATCAGCTTTGCACCCTGCCGCAGCCGCTTCTTCAGACGAGACCCGAAGACCGGATGGCCATCGGTCGGGTTGGCACCGATAACGATCACCACATCCGTCTGCTCGACACTGTCGAAATTCTGCGTGCCGGCAGACGTGCCAAAGGCCTGGCCGAGACCATAACCGGTCGGCGAATGGCAGACGCGGGCGCATGTATCGACATTGTTATTGCCGAACCCGGCGCGGATCAGTTTCTGGACGAGAAAGGTTTCCTCGTTGGTACAACGCGACGAGGTAATGCCGCCGATGGACTCGCGGCCATACTGATACTGGATGCGCCGGAATTCCGAAGCGATATGCGAAAACGCCTCCTCCCATGTCACCTCGCGCCACGGATCGGCGATATTTTCGCGGATCATCGGGTTGAGAATGCGGTCCTTGTGGCTGGCATACCCATAGGCAAAGCGGCCTTTCACGCAGGAATGCCCACGATTGGCCTGCCCATCCTTCCACGGCACCATGCGCACCAGTTCCTCGCCGCGCATTTCGGCCTTGAAGGAACAGCCGACGCCGCAATAGGCGCAGGTGGTGACGGCGGAATGTTCCGGCTGGCCGATTGCGATCACCGACTTTTCCGTCAGTGTCGCGGTGGGACAGGCCTGCACGCAGGCACCACAGGAGACACATTCGGAGTCTAGAAAATGCTCATGCGCGCCGGGTGAGACCCGGCTCTCAAAACCGCGCCCTTCGATCGTCAGTGCAAACGTGCCCTGCACTTCCTCGCAGGCACGCACGCAGCGCGAACAGACGATGCATTTCGACGGGTCATAGGTGAAGTAAGGATTGGACTCGTCCTTCGGCATCCATTTGGCGTTGATGGCGCCGTCATTGCGGGTGCGCACATGGTTATCGCCCTCATACCCGTAACGCACATCGCGAAGGCCGACAGCGCCCGCCATGTCCTGCAATTCGCAGTCGCCATTGGCGGCGCAGGTCAGACAGTCGAGCGGATGATCGGAGATATAAAGCTCCATCACGCCGCGGCGAATATCCTTCAACCGGCCGGTCTGGGTATGGACGACCATGTTGGCCGCAACCGGCGTGGTGCAGGAGGACGGCGTGCCATTGCGGCCCTCGACCTCCACCAGACAGAGCCGACAGGACCCGAACGCATCCACCATATCGGTGGCGCAGAGTTTTGGGATCTGGATGCCTGCCTCCATCGAAGCGCGCATGATCGACGTGCCTTCCGGCACGGTGATGGCGCGGCCATCGATGGTGAGCGTAATCTGTTTTTCGGAGCGGGAGGCCGGTGTGCCGTAGTCGATTTCATGAATGAGCGACATGCTGTGCCTCCTGTACAGAATGGTAATTGCCTTGATTGCTGCGGCGCTGCCTGCCCCCCTCTGCCCTGCCGGGCATCTCCCCCACAGGTGGGGAGATCACAAGAGGCGCGACCGGCGTTTCAAGAGAAACGTCAGTGAGAATGGAACGGGAAATGAGAAGCGGGGAACGGGAGGCGAACCGATCTCCCCCCTTGTGGGGGAGATGCCCGGCAGGGCAGAGGGGGGCGCCTTGCTCCGGCATTGCGTTCGAAAACACGATCATTCCGCAGCCTCCACCATCGGTGCCGGCGAAAAATCCTCCGGGAAATGCGTCATCGCGCTCATCACCGGATAGGGCGTAAAACCGCCGAGCGCACAGAGCGAACCGAACTTCATCGTGTTGCAGAGGTCGGCAAGCAGCGCCTTGTTTTTCTCCGGCTCGATGCCTTGAGCGATCCTGTCGACCGTTTCGACACCACGCGTGGAACCGATCCGGCAGGGCGTACACTTGCCACAGCTTTCGATGGCGCAGAATTCCATCGCGAACCGCGCCTGTTTCAACAGGTCGGCGGTATCATCGAACACGGTAATGCCGGCATGACCGATCAACCCGTCTTTTGCGGCAAAGGCCTCATAATCGAACGGCGTATCGAACAGCGCGCGTGGAAAATAGGCGCCGAGCGGACCACCGACCTGTACCGCCTTGACCGGACGCCCGGTTGCCGTACCGCCGCCGATATGATCGACGATCTCTCCAAGCGACAGACCGAAAGCCGTCTCGAACAGGCCGCCATACTTCACATTGCCGGCAATCTGGATCGGGATCGTGCCGCGCGAACGGCCCATGCCAAAATCCTTGTAGAAGGCGGCGCCCCTGTCCATGATCACCGGGATAGTCGCCAGCGAGATGACATTGTTGACGACAGTCGGCCGCCCGAGAAAACCCTGCAGCGCCGGCAATGGCGGCTTGGCGCGCACCACACCGCGTTTGCCTTCCAGCGAGTTCAGCAGCGAGGTTTCCTCGCCGCACACATAAGCCCCCGCCCCCGATCGGATTTCCAGATCGAACGCATGGGCAGAGCCGAGTACGGACGGTCCTATAATACCCGCCGCGCGAGAAATCTCGATTGCCCTGGTCATGGTGGCGATCGCATGCGGATATTCGGAACGGGTGTAGATGTAACCCTTGGTCGCGCCCGTCGCGATGCCGGCGATCGCCATGCCCTCGATCAGCACGAAGGGATCACCCTCCATGATCATACGGTCGGCAAAGGTGGCGCTGTCACCTTCATCGGCATTGCAGACGATGTCTTTCTGGGAAGCCTGCGCCTCCATCACCGTCTTCCACTTGATGCCGGTCGGGAAACCGGCGCCACCGCGACCGCGCAAGCCGCTCTCGGTCACCTGGGTGACGATATCGGCCGACGTCATGGTGACGGCCTTTTCCAGCCCCTTCAGCCCCTGATAATGGCGATAATCATCCAGAGAAAGCGGATCGGTGATGCCACAGCGCGAGAAGGTCAGGCGGGTCTGCTGACGAAGGAACGGAATTTCCTTCGTCAGCCCCAGACAGAGGGGATGACAGAGAGGATGATCATCGCCAGATAAAAAACCGGCATCGAAGAGTGATTTCACATCCGAGGCTTTCACCGGCCCGTAAGCCACACGGCCACGCTCGGTGCGCACCTCGACCAGCGGCTCCAGCCAGAACATGCCGCGAGAACCATTGCGCACGATCCTGGCATCAAGGCCACGAGCGGCGATCTCGGCAGCGATGGCCGTTGTCACCTTCTCGGCTCCGAGCGCCAAAGATGCCGCATCACGCGGAACGAAAATCGTCACCGTCATCGGCCAATCTCCCCAACGATGTCGGAAAGACAGTGCTCGTCGACGCGGCCATAAACCTCGCCATCCAGCATGGCGGCAGGCGCGCAGGCGCACAGGCCCAGACAGTAGACCGGCTCCAGCGTCACTGCGCCATCCGGCGTTGTCTGGTGAAAATCGATGCCGAGCAATTGCCGCACGCGATCGGCAACACGATCACCGCCCATCGACTGACAGGCTTCCGCCCGACAGAGTTTCAGCACATGCCGGCCGGCCGGATGATCGCGGAACTCGTGATAGAAGGTGACGACGCCATGCACTTCGGCGCGTGAAAGATTGAGTTCGCCGGCAATGACCGGCTTAACATCATCCGGCACATAACCGAACTCCGCCTGGATCGCATGCAGGATCGGCAGCAACGGGCCTTCGAGATGTTTGAGCTCGCGGACGATATCGCGCGAACGCTCGGCCATATCAGCCGTAGCGAGATGCATGTTCATTCGTCAGCCTCCCAACCGACTTCTGTTCATGCAAGCGAGGCATCAACGGCGCAGCGCGCCAAAACACCCTCCTCCGCTTACATTTGCAAAGTTTCGCAGCAGGTTAGGGGAAGGGTCAATAGGATGATTACGTTACGCGATAGAACATTTCTATCAATCCGGATCGATAACACCCAGATGTCGCGCCTCATGCAGCAGCGCCGAGACCAGCGGCGTAAACGGTTCGCGATGGGTGGCGACAAGCCCGACAATGTGGCTGGCCTTCGGTTCGACGATGGGAATGGTGCGGATCTGCGCCGAAAAACCGAATGAACGCGCGACGTTACGTGGCATGATGCTGGCCCAGCGCCCTGTGCCGACATGCGCGAGCAGCACGACCATCGAGTTCGATTCCAGCATGGTGCGAACATCGACGCCCGCGCTTGCCAGATGCTGGTTGATGATCCGGCGGTTCTGGTTATCCGGCGTCAGAAGGCAAAGCCTTAGACCCGCCATGTCTTTCCAGGTCACTTCTTCGCGATCTGACAGCGGCGTGCCCTCTGCCGTGACCAGCGTGTAATGTTCGGCATACAGCGGAACAGTGGTAACGCGACCGAGCGGCTCGTTGTCGAGATAGGTCAGACCGGCATCGATCTCGAAATTTTCCAGCTGGCTCAGCACCTGCAAGGAGGTGCGCGACACGACGGAAAACGTCACTTCGGGGTGCTTGGCCTGAAACGGTTCTGTCAGTTTTGGGATCATGGCAAGCGCCGTCGGGATCGCGGCCAGCCGGATATGCCCGGCCAGCCCCTTGCGCGCAGCCCGCATTTCCTCCCGCATCGTGCGCGTATCACCGACGATGCGGCGTGCCCATTCCAGCACGCGCTGACCTTCGGGTGTCAGCCCCTGAAAGCGCGATCCGCGCACCACCAGACCGACACCAAGCGTTTCTTCCAACTGCCGGATCGCTGCCGACAGCGTCGGCTGGGAAATGCCGCATTCCTCGGCGGCACGTCCAAAATGCTGCTCGCGCGCCAGCGCAATGAAAAATTCCAGCTTGTCGATCATGGCAACTCCCTCGAAACAAGCGCTAGCCGGTTACGCTCGTCAATTCAACAGATTGCAACGGCCGGATGATCAGAGTTGCAGCGCATCCGTGATGCTTTTCAGAAGTTCGGCACTGCGTTTCAGCGCCACTTGCTCGCTCGGGGAGAGATCGGGAAGCATATCGAAGGCCACGCCATTGGCGCCGATCACCCGCGGCAGAGATAGCGCCACCTGCTCGACCCCGGCCACATGATCCGTCACCAGCGACACCGTCAGAACCGCACCTTCGTCGCGGGCAATGGCCCGCACGATACGGGCAATGCCGGCGCCGATACCGTAATAGGTCGCCCCCTTGCCCTCGATGATCTTGTAGGCGGCGTTTCTGACATTGTCGTCGATCTCGGCGCGGACCTTGTCTGTCAACGGTGCGCCGATCTGCTGGGCAAACGACGCCAGATCGACGGAGCTGGCACGCGCACTGTGCCAGGCCAGAACCTCGCTATCCCCATGTTCGCCGATCACGTCGGCATGGATCGATTGCGGCGAGATGTTCAGGTGGCGTGCAATCAGGCTGCGAAACCGGGCCGTGTCGAGGATCGTGCCCGAGCCGATGACCCGCTGCGAAGGCAGACCGGACAGGCGCTGGGTGATGAAGGTGATGGCATCCACCGGGTTCGACGCCACCAGCAGGATGGGATTGCTGACGACGGACAGAACCTGCCCGACGATCTGCCGGAAAACCTCCGTGTTGCGGCCCAGAAGCTCAAGCCGTGTCTCGCCCGGTTTCTGGCTGGCACCGGCCGCAAGGATGACGATACCGGCACCATCGAGATCCGAATATCCCCCGGCCCGGACGCGCGTGGCCGACATGAACGGTACGGCATGGGCGATATCCTCGGCCTGCGCCACCGCCAGCGCCTCGTTGCGGTCGATGATCACGACCTCGCTGACATAACCGGTAATGGCGAGCGCAAAGCCCACCGAACTCCCCACCATGCCCGCGCCGATAATACCGATCTTCATGAAAAACACTCTGTGAAAGCTGGCCGTGACTATAGGGCGAAAAGCGCAGGGGTATTTGATATCAAGCCGTTTTGGGCAAGGACATAATCACCTCGGCGAAGCGGACAAGGTCACCATCCACGACATCCCGTGCAGTCGCCCGCCGCATCGGCCGGTTTTCCATCGCCCCCATCTCGTTGGCGAGCTCGTCAGGTGAAACAGCATCAAACGCCACCGGCAGCGCGCGCCGGATGTCGCAGCGATCCATCAGATCAGAAGTAAAGCCCGGCAGCTCCTGCGCAGACGCAAGGCCGATGGCTTTCGCCGCGGCATCCAACTCCGCAGTGGGCGCCGCAACAAGCCAGGGCAAGGTCGCCTCGAAACCCAGTGCCGTGGCGAGGCCATGACGAATGGGAGCAAGGCCCGCCAGCGCATGGCTTATATTGTGGGCGATGGCCGTGCCGCAATTATCGACGGCGATACCGGCGTAACACGAGCCCAGCAGAACCTTTCCGCGTGCATCGAGATTGCCCGGTGCCTTAACGGCCGTTTCCAATGCGCCGGCAACCAGCCGCATCGCCTCATATGCATAGAGCTGTACGCCGGCATGGGTGTTACGGTTGGTGGCGGCTTCGAATGCGTGGATGAAAGCATCCATCCCGCACCAGGCAGTCAGGTGCGGTGGCAGCGATACCGTCAGGGCAGGATCGAGGATGACCAGATCGGCCTTGGTTTCAGGCCCCCAAATCCAGAGTTTTTTGCCCTCGTCACCGGCAAAAATGCTGGTCGCAGACATTTCCGCGCCGGTCCCGGCCGTGGTCGGAACCAGTATCTTCCTGAGTGGATTTTTCGGCAGAGGGTTGGCCGCCAACGCATAAAACATCGGGTCCTGGCCAGAGGCAGCGCAGCAGGCGGTGATCTTGGCGATATCCATCGCAGAGCCTCCGCCGACGCCGATAACCTGCTGCGCACCTTTTGCCGCCCGTGTTGCGGCCTGGAGATGGGGAAGTTTCGGCTCGCCGGCAAAGTCGGCAAACAACGCCGCAGTAATGCCATGCGCTCTCAGGTCGTCAATCAGCCGGTTGGCCAGCCCGGAGGCAGCCAGAAAGCTGTCCATGACCACCAGCGCCCGATCGATATCGCCAAGCACTGCTGCCGCTGCGGCCGTTTCAGAAAAACTGCCCGCACCAAAACGCATGTCTGGAATGAAGGAATTTGAGAACATCAATGCTGCCCGCCCCCCTGGAAGTGACGGTATCAACATGCCTGATCAACTGGGATCTGCAAACCTGCAAATCCCGGAAATGAAAAGGGCGACCCGAAGGCCGCCCCGATCATTTGATATGAGCTCCAGCCTCAGCCGGAAACCGTGTTGTTCAAGTGCGTCAGATCCACCAGGAACTGCTCGAGCTTGGTCTTGTGCTCGTCGCTATCGGCATTATCCAGTTCTTTCTGGGCATGCTCGATGCGGGACTGCAGCTTTTCACGCGTGAGAGCCTGCAGCGGCAGAGCCGCTTCGGCCAGCAGCGTGCAGCCCGTCGGCAGGATGTCGGCAAATCCACCGATAACGGCGTATTTTTCCGTCTGGCCGGAAGCGAGCTTCACGGTCACGATGCCAGGCTTGATGGTTGTCATCGTCGGTGCGTGATTGGCCAGCACCGTCATCTCGCCAAGGGTCGCCGGGATAACGACTTCGCTTACCTGTTCGGAAACGAGAAGGCGCTCGGGCGATACGAGTTCAAAATTGAAGGTGTCGGCCATGACGGTCCACTTTCAGATGATGTTGCAGGCAAGAGCCGACGGCGCGTTTGTCACGCGCCGTCGAAGCATCAATGAGATCAGGCAGCAGCCTGCAGCTTCTTGGCCTTTTCGACCGCTTCTTCGATCGAGCCGACCATGTAGAAGGCTGCTTCCGGAAGGTGGTCGTATTCGCCGGCGACGAGGCCCTTGAAGCCCTTGATCGTGTCTTCGAGAGCAACCAGCTTGCCCGGCGAACCGGTGAACACTTCGGCGACGAAGAACGGCTGCGACAGGAAGCGCTCGATCTTGCGGGCGCGGGCAACCGTCAGCTTGTCTTCTTCCGACAGTTCATCCATGCCGAGGATGGCGATGATGTCCTGAAGCGACTTGTAGCGCTGCAGGGTCGTCTGAACCTTACGAGCGATTTCGTAATGTTCTTCACCAACGATCAGCGGGTCGAGCATGCGCGACGTCGAGTCGAGCGGGTCAACAGCCGGGTAGATACCCTTTTCAGCGATCGAACGCGACAGAACCGTCGTTGCGTCCAGATGGGCGAACGAGGTTGCCGGTGCCGGGTCGGTCAAGTCGTCGGCGGGGACGTAAATGGCCTGAACCGAGGTGATCGAGCCGGTCGTCGTGGTCGTGATGCGTTCCTGCATCTGGCCCATGTCGGTGGCAAGCGTCGGCTGATAACCAACGGCCGAAGGAATACGGCCGAGCAGAGCCGACACTTCCGAACCAGCCTGCGTGAAGCGGAAGATGTTGTCGACGAAGAACAGAACGTCCTGGCCCTTGTCGCGGAAGTCTTCAGCGATGGTCAGACCGGTCAGAGCGACTCGAGCGCGCGCGCCCGGCGGTTCGTTCATCTGGCCGTAAACGAGAGCAGCCTTGGAGCCTTCGCCGCCGCCGTGCTTGTTCACGCCCGATTCGATCATTTCGTGGTAAAGGTCGTTACCTTCGCGGGTACGTTCACCCACGCCGGCGAATACCGAGTAACCACCGTGCGCCTTGGCGACGTTGTTAATCAGTTCCATGATGAGAACCGTCTTGCCAACGCCGGCGCCGCCGAACAGGCCGATCTTGCCGCCCTTTGCGTAAGGCGCGAGAAGGTCGACGACCTTGATGCCGGTGACGAGGATCTGGCCTTCGGTCGACTGCTCGACGTAGGACGGTGCTTCCTGGTGAATGGCGCGCTTGCCCGAAGTGACCAGCGGGCCGGCTTCGTCAACCGGTTCGCCGATGACGTTCATGATACGGCCGAGCGTCTCGGGACCGACCGGAACGGTGATCGGTTCGCCGGTGTCGCTGACGGGCTGGCCGCGGACCAGACCTTCGGTCGAGTCCATAGCGATCGTGCGGACGGAGTTCTCACCGAGATGCTGCGCAACTTCGAGAACGAGGCGGTTGCCGTTGTTCTCGGTTTCAAGTGCGTTCAGGATCGCCGGCAGTGCGCCTTCGAACGATACGTCGACGACGGCGCCGATAACCTGGGTGACCTTGCCGGTTGCTGCGGCAGTAACGCTCTTGGCGCGGGTCTTCAGGGTAGCTGCTCTAGCCATGTTTCTTACCCTTTCTAAGGCCTTCAGAGCGCTTCCGCGCCCGAGATAATTTCAATCAGTTCCTTGGTGATCTGCGCCTGACGCTGACGGTTGTAGGACAAGGTCAGCTTGTTGATCATATCACCAGCATTGCGGGTCGCGTTGTCCATAGCGGACATCTGCGCACCGTAGAAGGAAGCGTTGTTTTCCAGAAGCGCCCGGAAGATCTGCACGGCAACGCTGCGTGGCAGCAGGTCTTCGAGGATTTCCTGTTCGCTCGGCTCGTATTCGTAGAGTGCTGCAGAGGCACTATCAGCCTCGGAAACACTTTCGAACTTTGCCGGGATGATCTGCTGGGCTGTTGCCACCTGCGAGATAACCGACTGGAAACGAGCGTAGAACAACGTCGCGATATCGAACTCGCCAGCATTGAACATCGTCAGCACGCGGCCCGCCACGTCATCCGCCTGAACGAAGCTAAGCTGCTTCACTTCGCGGAAGGTGACGTAATCGACGATGTTTTCGCGGAAGGAACGACGAAGAATGTCGTTGCCCTTGCGGCCGACCGTCAGGATCTTGACCGTCTTGCCTTCCGACAGAAGCTTCAGCGCGTGGTCGCGGGCAAGGCGGATGATGGAGGAGTTGAAGCCCCCAGCCAGACCGCGCTCGCCGGTGGCGACCACAAGAAGATGAACCTGGTCCTTGCCGGTACCCGACAGAAGCAGAGGTGCTTCCGCGTTGCCGGCATTGGCAGCCGCAAGGCTGGCAAGAACCTTGTCCATGCGTTCCGCGTAGGGACGTGCGGCTTCGGCGGCCTCCTGGGCGCGACGCAGTTTTGCCGCGGCGACCATTTTCATCGCCTTGGTAATTTTCTGCGTCGCCTTGACGGAGGCGATCCGGTTTTTCAGATCCTTAAGTGAAGGCATCCGTTATCGGTCCTCGGGCTAGTTCCGGTTTCAGGCGAAAGACTTGGCGTAGGCGTCGAGCGCAGCCTTGAGCTTTGCCTTGGTGTCGTCGGAAACCTGCTTCTCGGTGCGGATCGCATCGAGAACCGGCTTGCCTTCGCCACGCATGTAGGACAGCAGGCCCTGCTCGAACTTGCCGACGTCGGAAACCGCCACCTTGTCGAGGTAGCCGTTAACACCTGCGAAGATCACGGCAACCTGCTCTTCCGTCTTCAGCGGCGAGAACTGCGGCTGCTTCAGGAGTTCCGTCAGACGTGCACCACGGTTCAGCAGGCGCTGGGTCGAGGCATCGAGGTCGGAACCGAACTGAGCGAAGGCGGCCATTTCACGATACTGGGCAAGCTCGCCCTTGATCGAACCGGCAACCTGCTTCATGGCCTTGATCTGAGCGGCAGAACCAACGCGCGAAACCGACAGACCGACGTTAACGGCCGGACGAATGCCCTGGTAGAACAGGTCGGTTTCAAGGAAGATCTGGCCGTCGGTGATCGAGATCACGTTGGTCGGAATGAAGGCCGAAACGTCGTTACCCTGCGTTTCGATGACCGGCAGAGCCGTCAGCGAACCGGCACCGGCATCGTCGCCCATCTTGGCGGCGCGCTCGAGCAGACGCGAATGGAGATAGAAAACGTCGCCCGGATAAGCTTCACGGCCCGGCGGGCGGCGCAGCAGAAGCGACATCTGACGATAGGCAACAGCCTGCTTGGAAAGGTCGTCGTAACCGATCAGGGCGTGCATGCCGTTGTCACGGAAGTATTCGCCCATGGCGCAACCGGCGAACGGTGCGAGGTACTGCATCGGAGCCGGGTCGGAAGCCGTGGCAGCAACGATGATCGAATACTGCAGGGCGCCGCGCTCTTCCAGAACCTTGACGAACTGGGCAACGGTCGAACGCTTCTGGCCGATAGCAACGTAGACGCAGAACAGCTTTTCGCCGTCCGGGCCGTTGTCGTGGATGGCCTTCTGGTTCAGGATCGTGTCGAGAATGATGGCGGTCTTGCCGGTCTGACGGTCACCGATGACGAGCTCGCGCTGGCCACGGCCAACCGGGATCAGAGCGTCGACAGCCTTGAGGCCGGTCGACATGGGCTCATGAACCGACTTGCGCGGAATGATGCCTGGAGCCTTGACGTCGACGCGCGAACGGCGGGTCGCGTTGATCGGGCCCTTGCCGTCGATCGGGTTGCCAAGCGCGTCAACAACGCGGCCGAGCAGTTCCGGACCAACTGGAACGTCAACGATGGCGCCCGTACGCTTGACGGTGTCGCCTTCCTTGATGGCGCGGTCGGAGCCAAAGATAACCACGCCGACATTGTCGGCTTCGAGGTTAAGGGCCATGCCGCGAACGCCGCCGGGGAACTCGACCATTTCACCAGCCTGGACGTTGTCCAGACCGTAAACGCGAGCAATACCGTCACCGACGGAAAGCACCTGGCCGACTTCGGAAACTTCGGCTTCCTTGCCGAAATTCTTGATTTGATCTTTAAGAATTGCGGAAATTTCCGCGGCGCGGATGTCCATCAGCCAACCTCTTTCAGTGCAAGCTTAAGGGTGGAAAGTTTGGTGCGAAGGGAGGTGTCGATCTGGCGCGAACCAACCTTGACGATCAAACCGCCGAGAAGCGACGGGTCGACAGTCACATTGATGGTGACATCCTTGCCAGTGACGCCCTTCAGCGCCGTCTTAAGTTCTTTGTCCTGCGCTACGGTGAGCGCATGCGCCGAGGTGACCTCGGCAACAATTTCGCCGCGGTGAGCCGCAGCAATTTCGCGGAACGCGCGGATCATGCCCGGCAATGCGAACAGGCGGCGATTACCGGCAACGACCTTGAGGAAATTGGAAACAACCGGACCGAGAGCGGCCTTTTCGGCGATCGCCGTTACAGCTGCCTTCTGCTCTTCCGAAGAGAAGACCGGGCTCACCACGAGGCGGCGCAGATCTGCACTTTCATCAAGCATCGCCTGAAAACGGTCAAGATCGCCAGCAATCTGTTCGATTGCATTGGCCTCGACAGCCAGCTCGAAGAGCGAGGATGCGTAACGTTCGGCAACGCCGGAAATACGCTGGGATGTGTCTGCCACGGGCACGAATTCCCTGATTATCATCCAAGCGGAAGGCCTGTTTTGAGCAGTCCAACAAACGCTTGAAATCGTTTCGTTTTCTCGAAACGAACAGGGAACCTCCCCCCGCCGTTCTTTTTAATTCGCGGTTCGTCTAGCATAGGACGTTTGGACTCGCAACACGCGCGGCGCCGCAAAACACCCTCTCCACGGTGGGTTTGCGTGTTTTTAGGCTGTTTCCACGAAACAAGGCGGCGCGACCGGTGGTCACAGGCTAAAACGTGGCCGTCAGAAATACCCGAGGGAATAGCCAAGCGGCCCGGCAGCAAGCAGAAGCTGCAGGGTCAGAAGCGCGATATTGCGCACCACAAGACCGCGATCGAGGAAGAGTGACAGCAGGCGTCCCAAGGCCGCAAAACCGAGCGTGACGCCGACGGCCAGATAGTAGAAATCCTGCGCGAACAGCAGCGCGCAAATCGGCAGCCCGAGATAAAGACCGCCGGTCGAGCGGGTGGCGCCATAGCCTTCGGGTGTGATCTGTCCGACCTGAAAACCGCCGAGACGCAGCGCCGTGCCGGGCAGCACAAGCAGGAAAAGACCGATCAGGGCCGTGGCGGCGGATGCCACGAAGGCGATCTGTTCGGGTAGTTCGGTCGGAAAATAGAATTCCATAGGGCTTCCGCTCCATGCATGCATAGTGTGAGGATGTGTAGCAGCTAACCGGTTATGGTTAAAGAAAGCTCTGCGGATCGACGTCGAGCTGAACCTGAACCGATCCGCGCTGCTTTGGCCCGGCATTCAGCATGACGCGCAAAAATGCCTGCATGTCGGAATTGCGGCGCCCATGCACGAGCAGACGGAAACGATGGCGGCCGCGCACCAAAGCCAGCGGCGCTTCGGCAGGTCCGAGTACGGCAATGCCGGTCACTTTTGGCGCCGCAGCCCGCAAGCCGCGCGCATGGGTTTCGGCATCGGCGCGCGTTTCGGCGGATATGATGATGGAGGCCAGACGCCCGAACGGCGGCAGGATGGCTTTTTCGCGCTCGTTGATCTCGCGCTCGTAAAAGGCCGAGGCATCACCCGAAACGATCGCCTGCATGACCGGGTGCATCGGCTGGTAGGTCTGCAACAGGCCGTGGCTCTTCAGACCTGTACGACCGGCGCGGCCCGTCACCTGGCTGAGCAGCTGGAACGTGCGCTCGGCGGCGCGCGGATCGCCATTCGCCAGCCCCAGATCGGCATCGACAATACCGACCAGTGTCATCAGCGGGAAGTTATGACCCTTGGCGACGAGCTGTGTGCCAATGACGATATCCGCCTCACCATTGGCGATCGCCTCCAGCTCCAGCCGCATCCGCTTGACGCTGCCAAGCAGATCCGAGGACATGACGATGGTACGGGCATCGGGAAAATGCTTTTCTACCTCTTCGGCGATTCGCTCAACGCCCGGCCCACAGGCAACGAGGTGATCGAACGTGCCGCAGTCCGGGCAATGTTCCGGCGTATGCTGGTGATATCCGCATTGGTGGCACTGTAGTTGGTTCTTGAACCGGTGCTCCACCAGCCAGCTTGAACATTGCGGGCACTGGAAACGGTGACCGCATACCCGGCAGAGCGTCAGCGGTGCATAACCACGGCGATTGAGGAAGAGCAGAGATTGCTCCTTGCGCTCAAGCGTGCGTGCCATGGCCCGCAGCAGAAGCGGCGACAGGAACCCGCCGCGCTCGGGCGCATGCCGGCGCATGTCGATCAGATGCAGGTCCGGCATCGCCGCGTCACCAAAGCGGGTCGGCAGTTGCACGAGATTGTAGCGACCGGACAGGCCGTTGACCTGGCTTTCCACCGAGGGCGTGGCCGACACCAGCACGACCGGGAAATCCCCGATACGGCCGCGCACCACTGCCATGTCGCGGGCATTATAAAAGACGCGGTCTTCCTGCTTGTAAGCCGGGTCATGTTCTTCATCGACGATGATAAGGCCAAGCTCTTCGAACGGCAGGAACAGCGCCGAACGTGCACCGGCCACCACGCGCACCTCGCCGGTCACCACACCGCGCCAGACCTTTTCCCGCATGCGCGGCGAGAGATCGGAATGCCATTCGCCGGGCTTTGCGCCAAAACGATCCTGAAACCGCTCAAGGAAGGCAGGCGTCAGCGCGATTTCCGGCAGCAGGATCAGCACCTGCTTGCCACGCCGCAGCGTCTCGGCGATCGCCTCGAAATAGACTTCGGTTTTGCCCGATCCGGTCACGCCATCGATCAGCGACGCGGAAAAGCCCCCTTCGCGAATCGAGGCGACGATTTCCGCTGCCGCTTCCTTCTGCACGCCTTCGATGCGCGGCGCCGTATAATCCGGCTCCGGCCGCGCCACGACAGGTGGCGGCGGCAGGAATACGGTTTCGAAAATACCTTGCGCGGTCAGCCCATCGATCACGCTCATCGACACACCGGCCGCATGGGCAAGACCACTGCGCGTCCACGCAATATCCTCACCCTTGGCGATATCCAGAACCCGCACACGCGCCGGCGTCAGACGCTCCGGCTGGCCGCCGATATAACGCACCGCCTCGACCATCGGCTCGGGATCAAGCGCTGCCGGCGCACGCACCGCCATACGCGCAACCAGACCCGGTGGCGAGAGTGTGTAGGCGGCAACCCAATCGACGAAATCGCGCATTTCCTTGGAAAGCGGCGGACAATCGAAAGCGAGCGTGATCGGCCGCAACTTCTTCGGATCAAGCCCATCCTGGCTTTCGCCATCCCAGACCACACCGATCAACGGGCGCGGCCCAACGGGCACCTGCACAACGGAACCGGGTTCGACATGCATGCCTTCGGGCACGGCATAACTGTAGGGACCCGGCACCGGCAAAGGCACGAGAACGGGCACCACGCGCTTCAGCGGCGGCGCCTCGAACAGTGAACCGAAAAGACTGGTATTATCTGTGCCCAAATCATCTATGCCCGTGTGCGGCGACCATGCCGAAAGAGAGAACAAAAGTGAACCCTCTACCGATCACTCGTCCTCACTATCAAAGCCCGGAGACGGCAAAATAACGATTGCAACATGTCAAAAACGGTCAGGCCGCAGCCGACTTGTCATTCACTCCGAAGGCAAAACGCGCATCGGCATCCGCCGCCAGATTATGCACCGTATGCCGCTCCAGCGCCTGCGTGACGTCGTTGATATCACCATCCAGCGCTTCGGGCGGGATCAGGTGACCGACCGTCATGTCGAAGCGGTTACCCTTCTTATTCAGGAGTTCGTAAAACACCGTCATGTCACGCAATTCGGTCGACCATTTGGCAAACCAGTAAAACAGGCCTGAATTGCGTGCCGTCATATGGATCGGCAGGATCGGCAGATTGTATTTGCGGGCAAGCCCGACCGCCGAGGTTTTCCACGGACGCTCGTTGAGCTTGCCGTTTTCCCAATAGGCGATACGACCGGACGGAAACAGCACCATGACCTTGCCGGCCTCGACAGCCTGATTGGTCAGCACCAGCGTCTCGCGGGTCTTCAGCTTGCTCTTGTGTTCCTCGCGCCATTCCACAGGAATGATTGTTTCGGCAAAACGCGGATTGACGCGCACCGCATCCCGATTGGCGAACACCATGATATCCGGCCGCTTCGGCTTCAGGAGATCGAAGACGGCAACGCCATCGGCAATACCGGTCGGATGGTTGCTGACCAGAATGAAGCCGCCGGACGCCGGAATGCGATCGGCATGATGAGCCTGCACATCGAGATGCAGCAGATCGCTCATATACTCGAAACACTCGAAACCGCTCAGATTGGCAACATCATTGGCAAAACCGATAGCGCGGTCATAACGAAGCAGCGAATAGAGGAACGGTCGCATCAGCGGCCACAGCGGATGTTTGACGATTCGCTGGCCGCGTTCCGCAATCAGGGTATCAACGATGTGTCCGGGGCGGCCTTGGGAGACGAGCGCGATCGTTTGAGCAAAGTGACCGAGTGCGGTCGAATTATCGCGGCGCGCCATACAAACTCCATTACCACTTGCCGTATATCGCAGTCCCTCGTCATGTCAAAACGACAATGCGCAGGCTTTAGGGAATTCGTAACGGAACCATCGGCAATGTGGGATTTTGGCACACGAATTCAACAGGCTTGTGATGAACGAAATCCTGATCATTGCAGCGCCCGAACTTCTGGAGAAGCGCCGGGAATGGATGGAAAGCCTGTCCGACGAGCGCCGACTTTCCGAAAACACGCTCAATGCCTATGAACGCGACACCCGCCAGTTCCTGAAATTTCTGACAGGCCACCTCGCCGAACCAGCCCGCATAAGCGACATTCACACGCTGCGTCCGGCCGATCTGCGCGCTTTTCTGGCGGCCCGCCGACGCGAAGGCTCCGGCAACCGATCGCTCGGCCGTCATCTTGCCGGTATACGGTCATTTCTGCGGTATCTGGAGCGCAAGGGCCTCGTCAATGCGGCCGGTGCTTCGGCCATCCGCACACCAAAACAGCCGAAATCTCTGCCGAAACCATTGTCGGACACGCAGGCGATCGCTGTTGTCGGCCAGAATGCGCAATTGCATGAAGAGCCGTGGATCGCTGCACGCGACGCTGCCGTCCTGACCTTGCTCTACGCCTGCGGCCTGCGCATTTCCGAAGCGCTCGACCTGACGCCATCCGACATGGCGGCGGGCGCGACCTCATTGCGCATAACCGGCAAGGGCAACAAGATGCGCGTCGTGCCGCTTCTGCAGGCAGCACTGGAAGCGGTGGAGACATACAAACGCCTCTGCCCCTATCATCTGCCGGACAACGAGCCGCTGTTTCGCGGGGCTCGCGGCGGAAAACTGCAGCAGGCGATCATCCAGAGCGAAATGCGCAAGTTGCGGGGCGCACTCGGCCTTCCGGAAACCGCGACGCCGCACGCCCTGCGCCATTCCTTCGCCACCCATCTTCTGGCCGGCGGCGGCGACCTGCGCACCATTCAGGAACTGCTCGGCCATGCCAGCCTGTCGACGACACAGGTCTATACCGGCGTCGATGCCGCACGCCTGCTGGAAGTCTACGACCGCGCCCACCCCCGCGCCTGAGCGGGCGGTAAGCAATGCTTAACCACGCCCGTTAAGGGCTTTTCGACACCGAAGCGATACATCGGCCCTATGACAAAATTTGCCTTCACCTCGTCCAGACATCCGTTTTCGCGCCAGCCTGGCGATATCGCCCTATGGCTGCTGGCAACGCTGCACGTCATCGTCTTTCTGTCCTTCATGGTCGTTGTGGCATCTTTGTCTCCCGCGCATGCGCAGGATGCGAGCGCACAGGCAGCGCCCGTCTGCACCGGCAACAACGTGCTGGACGAATTGAAGACACAGGATCCGGCGCGCTACGCCAAGGTGATCGCCGAAGGCGAAAAGACACCGAACGGCAAGGGCATTTTCTGGAAGATCGAAAAGGACGGCGTCCCGACATCGTATCTGCTCGGCACCATGCATGTCACCGATCCGCGCGTGCTCGCAATGCCGGCAGGTGCTGCCGAGGCGGCAAAGGATGCAAAAACGATCGCCATCGAATCGGATGAGATCCTCGATGAGAAGAAGGCAATGGCCGGTTTGATGACCAAACCGGACCTGCTGATGTTCATGGATGGCAAGACCATCAAGACACTTCTGCCTGAAGAGCAGGTGGCAAAGCTCGAGGCCGCTCTGAAGGAGCGCAATATCCCGCTCGCCGCCGTTCAGAGTTTCAAACCCTGGATGATATCGGGCATGATCGCGCTTCCCGCCTGCGAACTGGCACGCAAGGCCAATGCCGCGCCTTTCCTCGACAAGAAGATCGCGCTCGACGCCATTGCTGCAGGCAAGCCGGTAAAAGGCCTTGAATCGATGGAGGAGCAGCTTTCCGCAATGGCAGCCCTCCCCCTCGACCTGCATCTGAAATCGCTCGCGGAAACGCTCGATCTCGGTTCACGTATGAACGACGTGACCGAAACCATGACGGCGCTTTATGTGGCCGGTGATATCGGCCTGACAGTGCCTATGCTGCGGGCGCTGACGCCTGAAGACGACAAGGAAGCCGATGCCGGTTATGCCGAGTTCGAAAAGATGATCGTCACCAAACGCAACCATGTCATGGCGGACCGCTCCGCCGCGCTGTTCAAGGAAGGCGGCCTGTTCATGGCTGTCGGCGCACTTCACCTGCCGGGTGAGGAAGGCGTGATCGAACTGCTGCGCAAACAGGGCTTCAAGGTTTCCGCCATCAATTGATAGGCGTCAGCTGTCGCGCGATGTTGCGCAGCATGGTCTTGACGATCAGCCTGTGAAACGGCGTGATGGCTGCAATGTACAGACGTCCGAGCAAGATCTTTCGGTAAACCAACGTTGTTGCTGAAACGATCGAAAGACCGTTGTCTCCATTCTCGACATCAACGACAACCCGGAAATCCAGATGCCTGTCGTCGAACCCGACCACGACTTGACGATCTGATTGTTTGACGATCGGGAAAAAACCTATCCGTTCGGTCGTTGTACCTGCGAGATCACCCGTGGACTGCAATCCGGCCAGAGCAACGATGCCGTTTCGCATTTTCAACAGCAATCTCACCCATAGCGGAAAAGAGCCGAAGGCAAGACGTGCCGCCTCTATTGCCGACAATTGCGGGTTTGCGACTTGCAGGGCATAACAATCGGCCCAATCGGCGCGCGGAAAAATCGGGTGCGGTAATTGAGGTCGACTGAAAACCGGCATCCGGCTGAAATCGTCAACTTTTGTCATGGCCCAACCCTACACCCGGCGATTTGCGCTCTCCAGCACAATAGATTTCCGTAGAGCCGACAAGGCAACAAAAAACCGCCGCCTGCATGACAGACGACGGCTTTCTGTTCGAATAATTCGATCGATCACATATGGATCGGCTTGGCGAAGGTCGAAAGAGCCGCTTCCTTGACCGCTTCCGACATGGTCGGGTGGGCATGGCAGGTACGGCCGAGGTCTTCCGACGAACCACCGAATTCCATGAGAACCGTGATTTCATGGATCATCTCGCCGGCGCCAAAGCCGACGATATGGCCGCCGAGAACGCGATCAGTTTCCTTGTCGGCCAGGATCTTCACGAAACCGTCCGTCACCTGCATGGCGCGAGCGCGGCCGTTCGCGGTGAACGGGAACTTGCCGACCTTGTAAGCGATGCCGGCAGCCTTCAGCTCTTCCTCGGTCTTGCCGACGGAAGCGACTTCCGGCTGGGTATAAACGACGCCCGGAATGACATCATAGTTCACATGGCCGTGCTGGCCGGCGAGGATTTCGGCAAGCGCCACACCCTCGTCTTCCGCCTTGTGCGCCAGCATCGGACCCTTCACGACGTCGCCGATGGCATAAATGCCGGCAACATTGGTCTTGAAGCCATGGTCGATTTCGACGCGGCCACGGTTGTCGAGCGCCACGCCGGCACCTTCGAGACCAAGGCCTTCAGTGTAGGGCTTGCGGCCGGTGGAGATCAGCACGACATCGGCCTCGAAGGTGACAGCATCGCCGCCCTTGACCGGCTCATAGGTGACCTTGGCGCCCGTTTCGGTCTTTTCGACGGCCGTAACCTTGGCTTCGGTGCGGATATCCATGCCCTGCTTGGCGATCATCCGCTGGAACTGTTTCGACACGTCGGCATCCATGCCGCCGAGCAGCTTGTCGAGATATTCGATGACGGTGACCTTGGCGCCGAGACGCAGCCAGACCGAACCGAGCTCAAGGCCGATGACACCGCCGCCGACGACGATCAGGTTCTGCGGAACCTTGTCGAGTTCCAGTGCACCGGTCGAGGAAACGATGACCTTCTCGTCGATCTCGACATTGACGCCCGGAATGCCGGCAACGTCGGAACCGGTGGCGATGACGATGTTCTTGGTCTCGAGCTCCTGAACCTTGCCGTCTTCAGCGGTAACGGAAACCTTGCCGGCTGCAACGATCTTGCCGGTGCCGATAAAGCCATCGATCTTGTTCTTCTTGAACAGGAAGGACACGCCCTCGACGTTCGACTTGATGGTGGCCTCCTTGTGCGCCATCATCTTTTCGAGGTTCAGCTTGGGCGCTGCGATTTCGATGCCGAGCGAGTCCATGCCGTGAGCGGCGTGATGGAACATTTCCGATGCATGCAGCAGAGCCTTGGACGGGATGCAGCCGACATTGAGGCAGGTGCCGCCATAGGTGGCGCGCTTTTCGATTACGGCGACCTTGAGGCCGAGCTGCGCTGCCTTGATGGCGCAGACATAACCACCGGGGCCGGAACCGATAACGATCACATCATAGGACATTGTTTCTTTTCCTCTTGAGATTGTCTGTTTAGTCCGCCGCACGGGTCAGTGCGAGGCGGAAGCCGAAGCCGACCAGAGCGGCACCGGTAATGCGGTTGAACCATTTGCCGCTTGCGATGAAGCGGTCGCGAACGGCCTTGACCGTAAAAAAGGTGGAGACACCGGCGAACCAGACGGCCAAGGCCGTCGCCATGCCGATGCCATAGCTGAACTGGATCAGAGCCGGCGTATCGTGATGCACGAGCGTCGAAAACAGCGACAGGAAGAACAGCACAGGCTTGGGGTTCAGCGCGTTGGTGATGAAGCCCATGCCCAGGCATTTCAGAGCCGAGATCGGCTTGCGTTCCGCCTCGGATACCTTGATCTCCTCGACATTAAAGCCGGGCGCGCGAAACGACATGATGCCGAGATAGATCAGGTAAGCCACACCCGCCAACTTGATCAGCGAAAACAGCATCAGCGATTGCGAGACGATCAGCCCGAGACCGAGAATGGTGTAGCTGATGTGAAACAGCAGCGAAAAGCCCATTCCGAGGCCGGTCATCATCGCTGCTCGGCGGCCATGCACGATGCTCTGGCGCAGGATCACGGCAAAGTCGGCGCCCGGAACGACGATGAAGATTGAGAAGACGGCCATCAGGCCGAGAAATTCAAGGAGGTATTGCATGTTCACACCGCCATTGGGGTCATCGACCGCCGCTCACATTGAGGATCGAGCCCGTGATATAGGAAGCCTCGGATGACAACAGGTAGAGCACCGCATCGGCGATCTCTTCAGCCGTTCCAGCACGCTGCATCGGAATAGTCGGCGCCATGTCGCGCGCCCGATCCGGCAGGCCGCCGGAGGCATGGATTTCGGTGTCGATGACACCCGGCCGCACCGCATTCACTCGCACACCTTCGGTGGCGATTTCACGGGCGAGACCGATGGTAAACGTGTCGATCGCGGCCTTGGAGGCGGCGTAGTCGACATATTGCGAGGGAGAGCCGATGATTGCAGCCATCGATGAAATATTGACGATAGCGCCGCCACTCCCGCCATGTCGGGTCGACATTCGGCGAACCGCTTCGGCGGCGCAGAGAATGGAGCCGGTCACGTTGATACGCATCATCCGCTCGAGGCGCTCGACCGACATCTCGTCCACCCGCGCCTGCGCATCCACAATGCCGGCATTGTTGGCAAGTCCGTCCAGCCGTCCGAATTGCTTGTCGACGGCTTGAAACATCGCCGCGATATCGGCGGCATTGCCAACATCACCCTTGATCGCAAAAGCCTCGCCGCCACTGGCCTCGATCGCGGAAACGACAGCATCGGCCGCAGCCTTGTTGGCAGCGTAGTTCACGGCTACCCGCCATCCCTTTGCAGCAGCAAGCCGGGAGATTGCAGCGCCGATACCACGGCTGCCGCCGGTTACGAGCAGGACGGGGTTTTCAGTCATGGCAGCACACCCCTACTGTGATCGACGGTGCCATCACAGGAACAACCCGATCATCATCAGCAACAGCCCAAGCAGGCTGACCACCCAGACCAGCGAGCGCACATAGGCAACACCGCCGAGATAAAGCGGGATGTAAACAATACGCGCAATCAGCCAGACCCAGCCGCCGAGCAGGCCGAGACCCGACGTATCACCGGTCAAGATCATCGCCAGCAGCAGGCCGATAAAGGCCGGATAGGTTTCCTGGAAATTTTTGGAAGCGCGGGCAGAGCGGCCGGCAAGCGCACTCTTCGGCTCATTATCGCCGTCACGCGGCCCGGCATTCCATTCCAGGCCGCGTTCCTTGGTCGCAAAATTCCCCTGCAGGAGGATATGAACCACGAGCAGGACGACGCTTAAGGCTAGCAGCACCAGCAGCGTGGTGGCATTGGCAGAAGCGGCGTCCATCGTGGTCTCCTCCAGTCAGGATGGAATGATCAGAGGTCCAGAACCAGACGTTCCGGATCTTCCAGGCTTTCCTTGACGCGCACGAGGAAGGTAACCGCTTCCTTGCCGTCGACGATGCGGTGATCGTAGGAGAGCGCCAGATACATCATCGGGCGGATGACGACCTGACCGCCGATGGCGACCGGACGCTCCTGGATCTTGTGCATACCGAGAATACCCGACTGCGGTGCATTGAGGATGGGCGAGGACATCAGCGAACCATAAACACCACCATTGGTGATGGTGAACGTGCCGCCCTGCATGTCGGCCATCGACAGCGAACCGTCGCGGGCTGCCTTGGCAAGACGCCCGAGTTCCTTTTCGACGCCGGCGATCGAACGCTGGTCGGCATCACGGATAACCGGAACCACCAGACCCTTGTCGGTGCCGACAGCCATGCCGACGTGGCAGTAGTTCTTGTAGATGATGTCGGTGCCGTCGATTTCGGCGTTGACGGCCGGCAGTTCCTTCAGCGCGTGCGTAACGGCCTTGGTGAAGAAGCCCATGAAGCCGAGCTTTACGCCGTGCTTCTTCTCGAACACGTCCTTATAACGGTTGCGCAGGTCCATCACGGCCGACATGTCCACCTCGTTATAGGTGGTCAGCATGGCTGCGGTGTTCTGGGCATCCTTGAGGCGCTTGGCGATGGTCTGGCGCAGGCGCGTCATCTTCACGCGTTCTTCGCGGGGTGCATCTTCAGCCGAAGAGACCGGGCGTGGTGCCGCAACAGCAGCAGCAGGTGCTGCCGGAGCCGACGTGCCCTTGGCAATGGCAGCGATGACGTCGCCCTTCAGAACCTGGCCACGCTTGCCGGAACCATCGACATCAGCGGTCGAGATGTTGTTGTCGGCAGCGATCTTTGCGGCGGCCGGAGCAGCCGGCATGGCGGAACCGCCAGCCGGTGCGGCAGCAGCAGCCGGTGCAGGAGCTGCGGCCGGTGCTGCTTCAGCAGGCTTGGCAGCGGCAGGCGCCGCAGAAGCGGTACCGGCAGCACCTTCGGCGATCTGGCCGAGCAGGGCATCGAGGCCAACGGTTTCGCCGTTCTGGGCGACGATCTCGGTCAGGACGCCGGATACCGGGGACGGCACTTCGACGGTGACCTTGTCGGTTTCGAGTTCGACCAGCGGCTCATCGGCCTTGACGGTGTCGCCGACCTTCTTGAACCAGGTGCCGACGGTCGCCTCGCTGACGGATTCGCCGAGGGTGGGAACGCGGATTTCGGTGGCCATGACTTGTTTCCGTTTTTGTCAGGTGTTCGTTGAATTTGCGAAAGGTGGAAGGCTGAAGGATCAGCCGCCCAATGCGTCTTCGAGGAAGGCTTCGAGCTGCTGCAGATGCTTCGACATCAGACCCGTTGCCGGAGAGGCGGCGGCCGGACGGCCGGTATAGCGCACGCGCTGATACTTGGCGTCGATATGCGCCAGCACCCATTCCAGGTAAGGGTCGATGAACGACCATGCACCCATGTTCTTCGGCTCTTCCTGGCACCAGACCATTTCGGCATGGCGGAAGCGGGAAAGCTCGTTGATCAGAGCCTTGGCCGGGAACGGATAGAGCTGTTCGACACGCAGCAGGTAGACATCGTCGATGCCGCGCTTTTCGCGTTCTTCGAGCAGATCGTAATAGACCTTGCCGGTGCACATCACGACGCGGCGGATCTTTGCGTCCTTCTGGAGCTTGATCGGACCGTCCTTGATCACCTCGGCATCATCCCACAGCAGACGGTGGAACGACGATTCGCCGGCCATTTCGGCAAGCGTCGAAGTGGCGCGCTTGTGGCGCAGCAAGGATTTCGGCGTCATCAGGATCAGCGGCTTGCGGAAGTCGCGTTTCACCTGGCGGCGCAGGATGTGAAAATAGTTCGACGGCGTCGTGCAGTTTGCGACCTGCATGTTGTCTTCCGCACACATCTGCAGCCAACGCTCGAGACGCGCCGAAGAGTGCTCCGGACCCTGACCTTCATAACCATGCGGCAGAAGGCAGACGAGACCGGACATGCGCAGCCACTTGCGTTCGCCAGACGAGATGAACTGGTCGAACACGACCTGCGCGCCGTTGGCAAAATCACCGAACTGGGCTTCCCAGAGCGTCAGAGCGCTCGGGCGGGCCAGCGAATAACCGTATTCGAAACCGAGCACAGCTTCTTCCGAAAGCATCGAGTTGATGACTTCGTATTTGCCCTGGCCGGCCTGCAGGTTGGAAAGCGGAATGTAACGCTCTTCGGTGTCCTGATCGTAGAGAACCGAGTGACGCTGGCTGAACGTGCCGCGTTCACAATCCTGACCCGAGAGGCGGATTTTCGTGCCTTCGACGGCGAGCGAACCGAAAGCAAGCGCTTCCGCCATAGCCCAGTCGATACCTTCGCCGGTCTCGACCATCTGGGCGCGGTTTTCCATGAAACGCTTGATGGTGCGATGGACGTTGAAACCGTCCGGAATGGTCGCCAGCTTGCGACCGATTTCCTTGAGGCTCTTCATCGGCATGGCGGTCTTGCCGCGACGCTGTTCATCGGCATTGTCGGCCGAGCGCATGCCCGACCACTGGCCATCCAACCAGTCGGCCTTGTTCGGCTTGTAGGCCTGGCCGGCTTCGAATTCGGTCTCCAGATGGGCGCGCCAGTCGGCCTTCATCTTCTGGAAATCACCGTCGGTGATGACGCCTTCGGCGACCAGACGATCGGCATAGATCTCGGCCACGGCCTTATGGGCGCGAATAACCTTGTACATCTTCGGCTGGGTGAACGAAGGCTCGTCGCCTTCGTTATGGCCGAAGCGACGGTAGCAGAACATGTCGATCACGACCGGCTTGTGGAACTTCATCCGGTATTCGGTGGCGATCTTGGCAGCGTAGGTGACCGCTTCCGGATCGTCGCCGTTGACGTGGAAGATCGGTGCTTCGATCATCTTGGCGACGTCGGACGGATAAGGCGACGAACGCGAGAAACCGGGATTGGTGGTGAAACCGATCTGGTTGTTGATGATGACGTGCATCGTGCCGGCAACGCGGTGACCGCGCAGGCCCGACAGGCCGAGGATTTCGGCAACAACGCCCTGGCCGGCAAAAGCCGCATCGCCGTGCAGCAGCAGCGGCAGAACCTTGGAGCGCTCGGACAGCGGAATGATGTTGTCCTTGTCCCAGACCTTGGTCAGCATGTCCTGCTTGGCGCGGGCCTTGCCCATGACAACCGGGTTGACGATTTCAAGGTGCGACGGGTTGGCCGTCAGCGACAGGTGAACCTTGTTGCCGTCGAATTCGCGGTCGGAAGAGGCACCGAGATGGTACTTCACGTCGCCCGAACCTTCGACTTCGTCAGGCTTGAACGAGCCACCCTTGAACTCGTGAAAGACGGCGCGGTGCGGTTTGTGCATGACGTTGGTCAGAACGTTCAGGCGGCCACGGTGGGCCATGCCGACGATGACTTCCTGCAGGCCTTCCTGGCCGCCGCGCTTGATGATCTGTTCCAGCGCCGGGATCAACGATTCACCGCCATCGAGGCCGAAACGCTTGGTACCCTTGTATTTGACGTCGATGAACTGTTCGAAACCTTCGGCCTCGACCAGCTTGGACAGGATAGCCTTCTTGCCTTCAGGCGTGAACTCGACGCCCTTATCCGGACCTTCGATACGCTCCTGAATCCAGGCTTTCTCTTCCGGGTTCGACATGTGCATGAATTCGACGCCGATCGTCGAGCAATAGGTGCGCTCGAGAATATCGATCATCTCGCGCACGGTGGCGTATTCCAGGCCCAGCACGTTATCGATGAAGATCTTGCGATCGTAATCGGCATCGGTGAAGCCGTAGGAAGATGGCGACAGTTCGTTATAGTCGTCGACCGGGCTGGCGATGCCGAGCGGATCGAGCTTGGCATGCAGGTGGCCACGCATGCGATAGGCGCGGATCATCATGATGGCGCGCACGCTGTCGCGGGTCGCCTGATGAACTTCTGCGGGGCTTGCCGGCTGGCCGGTGACGGCAGCAGCAGCTTCGACCTTGGCCTTGACCTTGGTTTCAATGGCCTTTTCCACCACGACCGGCCAGTGGCCGTCGAGGGCCGAAACAAGATCGCCGCTGGCAGCCAGCGGCCAGTTGGCGCGCTTCCAGGAGGCGCCCTTGGCGGCCTTTTTCACGTCCTCGGGATTATCGGCCAGTGCCTTGAAGAAGGCCTGCCATTCCGCGTTGACCGAATTCGGATCCTCTTCGTAACGCGCGTAGAGCTGCTCGATATAGGGAGCGTTCGCGCCGTCGAGGAACGAAGTGATGAGAAACTGCTCGTTGGCTTCTTGCCGTGCCATGATGTCCCGCGGGCGCCGCGCCCGCCTCCTCACGTAATTGAGGGCCGGGAAAACAAAGCGCCGGCCGCCGCTTGGGTCTTGTCTTTAGATCCGCATCAAGCGGCAGCACCCGAGGGCACTGGAACGGGAGGCGGAGATGCCGCCTGCCCGTATTCTTTCGACCACATCCGGCCCTGAAGGCCGGTCGTGGTCCCTATGTGGCGTCAGCCCTTGAGGACTTCAACCAGCGTGGTGCCGAGGCGTGCCGGGGAAGGCGAAACCTTGATACCGGCTGCTTCCATGGCAGCGATCTTGGATTCCGCATCGCCCTTGCCGCCGGAAACGACAGCGCCGGCATGGCCCATGGTGCGACCCTTCGGAGCCGTACGGCCGGCGATGAAGCCTGCCATCGGCTTCTTGCGGCCCTTCTTGGCTTCGTCGATCAGGAACTGGGCTGCATCTTCTTCAGCCGAACCGCCGATTTCACCGATCATGATGATCGAAGTCGTGGCTTCGTCGGCCAGGAACATTTCCAGCACATCAATGAACTCGGTGCCCTTGACCGGGTCGCCGCCGATACCGACAGCCGTCGTCTGGCCGAGGCCTTCGTTGGATGTCTGGAAAACGGCTTCATAGGTGAGCGTGCCGGAGCGCGAAACGATACCGACCGAACCCTTGCGGAAGATCGAGCCCGGCATGATGCCGATCTTGCATTCTTCCGGCGTCAGGATGCCCGGGCAGTTGGGGCCGAGCAGGCGCGACTTGGACTTGTCGAGGCGAGCCTTGACGCGGACCATGTCCATGACCGGGATGCCTTCGGTGATGCAGGTGATGAACGGGATCTCGGCGTCGATTGCCTCGATGATGGCGTCGGCGGCACCTGCCGGCGGAACGTAGATGACCGATGCGTCAGCACCGGTGCGTTCCTTGGCTTCTGCGACGGTCGCAAAGATCGGCAGGCTTTCACCCTTCGAACCGGTCCAGGTTTCGCCACCCTTCTTCGGGTGGATACCGCCGACCATCTGCGTGCCGTAATAGGCAAGCGCCTGTTCGGTGTGGAACGTGCCGGTCTTGCCGGTCAGGCCCTGAACCAGGACCTTGGTATTCTTGTTTACGAGAATAGACATTTATCAGGTCCTCAAATTAGGCTTTGATCGCCGCGACGATCTTCTTGGCTGCATCGTCGAGATCGTCAGCTGCCGTGATCGCGAGACCGGATTCGTTGAGGATCTTCTTGCCGAGCTCGACATTGGTGCCCTCGAGACGAACGACGAGCGGAACCTTGAGACCGACTTCCTGAACGGCTGCGACAACGCCTTCGGCGATGACGTCGCACTTCATGATGCCGCCGAAGATGTTGACGAGGATGCCCTCGACCTTCGGGTCAGCCGTGATGATCTTGAAGGCTGCAGCCACCTTCTCCTTGCCGGCGCCACCGCCGACGTCGCAGAAGTTTGCCGGCTCCTTGCCGTATAGCTTGATGATGTCCATCGTCGCCATGGCGAGACCGGCACCGTTGACCATGCAGCCGATATTGCCGTCGAGAGCAACGTAGGCGAGGTCCCACTTGGAGGCTTCGATTTCCTTGGCGTCTTCTTCGGTCTCGTCGCGCAGCGCCTTGACGTCGTCATGGCGGAACAGGGCGTTGCCGTCGAAGGACATCTTGGCGTCGAGGACGCGCAGATGGCCGTCCTTCATGACGATCAGCGGGTTGACTTCGAGGAGAGCCATGTCCTTTTCGCCGAACGCCTTGTAGAGCGCCGGGAAGAGCGCCTTGGCGTCTTCGGCAGCCGCACCCGAAAGCTCGAGAGCCTTCGAAATCTTGGCAACGTCGTCAGCCGTCACACCGGCCTGCGGTTCGATGGCGATCGTGTGGATCTTCTCAGGCGTGTCGTGAGCGACAGCTTCAATGTCCATGCCGCCTTCGGTCGATACGACGAAAGCAACCTGACCGACCGAACGGTCGACCAGCAGCGAGCAATAGAGTTCGCGCTCGATGTCGGCGCCGTCTTCGATGTAGAGACGGTTGACCTGCTTGCCGGCATCGCCCGTCTGGGCGGTTACCAGCGTGTTGCCGAGCATGTCCTTGGCGTGCGCCACGACTTCTTCGATCGACTTGGCAAGGCGAACACCGCCCTTTGCGTCGGGGCCAAGTTCCTTGAACTTGCCCTTGCCGCGGCCACCAGCATGGATCTGGCTCTTGACGACGTAAAGCGGACCCGGAAGCGACTTGGCAGCAGCTTCGGCTTCCTCGACCTTGAGGATGGCCACACCTTCGGCGACCGGAGCGCCAAAGCCCTTCAGAAGAGCCTTGGCCTGGTATTCATGAATGTTCATGGGGCGATGTCCCTGTTTGAATGAGTGCGGCGCCGATTACTTGAGAGCCGGCGCGATCGTGATGCAGGCTTCGCAAAGACCGGCGACAGCGCCGACCGACTTCTGGAAGGCCGCTTCTTCGTCCTTGGTGAATTCGACTTCGATGATGCGCTCGATGCCGCCGGCACCGATGATCGTCGGAACGCCGACATACATGTCGTTAACGCCGTACTGACCCGAAAGATGGGCAGCGGCCGGCAGAACGCGCTTCTTGTCCTTGAGGTAGGATTCGGCCATTTCGATCGCCGAGGCAGCCGGTGCGTAATAGGCCGAACCGGTTTTCAGCAGGCCGACGATTTCGGCGCCGCCGTCACGGGTGCGCTGGATGATTTCTTCGAGACGTTCCTTGGTGATCCAGCCCATCTTGACCAGATCGGTCAGCGGAATCCCACCGACGGTCGAATAACGGGCGAGCGGCACCATCGTGTCGCCGTGGCCGCCGAGCACGAAAGCGGTGACGTCCTGAACGGAAACGTTGAATTCTTCGGAGAGGAACAGGCGGAAGCGCGAGCTATCGAGCACGCCGGCCATGCCGACGACCATGTTCTTCGGCAGGCCGGAGAACTTCTGCAGCGCCCAGACCATCGCATCGAGCGGGTTGGTGATGCAGATCACGAAGGCGTTCGGGGCATATTTCTTGATGCCGGCGCCGACCTGTTCCATGACCTTGAGGTTGATGCCGAGAAGATCGTCGCGGCTCATGCCCGGCTTGCGGGCAACGCCGGCGGTAACGATGCAGACATCAGCGCCTTCAATCGCAGCATAGTCGCTGGCACCGGTCAGCTTGGCATTAAAGCCTTCGACGGGGCCGGACTGAGCGATATCGAGGCCCTTGCCCTGCGGAATGCCGTCGGCAATGTCGAACAGGACGATGTCGCCCAGTTCTTTCAGGCTGGCGAGATGTGCCAGCGTGCCGCCGATCATGCCGGAGCCAATAAGTGCAATCTTCTTGCGTGCCATCGAAATGCTTCCTCTCCATTCACACTCATGGCCGGCACATACAACGGTCGACCGATGTGGGGAGAGGACATAAACCGGCTGCGACAAATTGGCAACCGATTAATTCAAAGCTATATTTTTCAATCGTTTAGATATTAAAACTCTTACGTAAACGTAAGAAATTATGTCATCAAAGTGTTAGATATCAGCACGTTCGCTTTTATGCAGCGCAAGATAGTCGGCGCTGCGCATCTCGAAAAGGCGGGATACGGTGCGGTCAAATTCGAAACCTTCCGTGCCGCGGCGCTCCGTCAAAAGATCCTCGGCAGGCGCGGCGGCCGTTGCATAAAGACGGACGGATTTATCGTAGAGCGCATCGACCAGCGTGATGAAGCGTTTGGTCTCGTTGCGTTTTTCCGGCCCAAGCCGCGGAATGTGCTCGATGAAAATGGCATCGTAACGGCCGGCGATCGCCAGATAGTCGCTCGCGCCCAGCGGCTTCTCGCAGAGATCGGAAAAATGGAAGCGTGCGACACGACCGGCAGACGCGGGCACATGAATGCTGCGCCCCTTCATCGGTATCTCATCGGGCGCCGATTTCGCTCCATCGGTAATATGGTGCCAAGCGGATTCCATCGCGGCATCGGCGCGCGCATCCGCGGGCGTCAGATAGACCGGCAGGCTGGCGAGTTTTTCCATGCGGTAGTCGGTCGGCGAATCAAGCGTCGTGACATCCACGTTCTGCTGCAGCAGGCCGATGAACGGCAGGAACAGGCTGCGGTTCAGCCCCTCATTATAAAGGTTTTCCGGCGCGACGTTGGATGTGGCGATCAGCACGCATCCAAGCGAGAACAGTTCAGTGAACAGTCTCCCGAGGATCATCGCATCGGCGATGTCGGTGACAGTGAATTCGTCAAAGCACAGCAGTTCGGCTTCGGCAAAAAGAGCCGCCGCAACCGGCGGCACCGGGTCGGCCTGCTTGGTCTCGCCGGCCTTCAGCTTCTGTCGATGTTCGTGGATGCGGCCATGCACATCCGCCATGAATTCGTGGAAATGCGAGCGCCGCTTGCGCTCCACCGGCGCCTTCGCAAAGAACATGTCCATCAACATGGTCTTGCCGCGACCGACGCTGCCGTAAACGTAAAGACCGCGGATATGTTGCGGTTTACCGCCACGGGCAAACAGCCAGCCGAGCGCACTTTTCTTCTTGGCAGGACGCATGTCCCGCAAAGAGGAAAGCACGTGGTCGAGCTTGGCTGCAACATCGAACTGCGCGGCATCCGCCTGCAGCTTGCCGGAGGCGGTCAGCGACTTGAGTTCCTCGCTGACGCTCAGCTTGTAATCCGGTATGCGTTCCAATCAGCCCTCCCCGCCGATAGCCCGTCGGGCTTTAGCGGCTGAGGCTGACAGGCTGGCCGGAATTGGTGGTGCCGTCGTAGCGGTTGTCGGCGCTCTTGTAGACGCGGCCGATGACGTCGCCGGCGCGGTTCTTGAACTGGACCATCTTGCCGGAAACTTCCCACGAACCCATGGCCGTCAGTTCGCCGGAGCAACCGCGGGTACCACCACGCGAGCCGCTGCCGAGATTGGTCAGCGTCAGGAACATGTCGCAGGATGCGCCGCCGTTGGAAACGCGCCAGTTACCGACCATGGATTCCTTGGTCACATCAAGCGCATTGGTCGGAGCCGAACCCGGATCGAGCGATGCCATGTTCTGGTTGCCCATCGGGGCATTGGGGAACTGCTGGCCACCGGCGCCCGGAGGCGGCAGCTGGCCCGACTGTACGGAAGGAACCGGCTGCGCCTGCAATGGCGGCGGCGACTGCAGATTGTTATAGGGGTTGTTCGACGTTCTCTGGCAGCCAGCGAGAGAAACCGCGACCACAAGTCCCGTCACCACATATTTCAACTGCATCATTCCACTCCTGCGTTCAGTGCGCGCTGCACCATGCCACTGGCCCGGGGCCACTGAATTAAGCCCGATTATCGTAAAGCGATTTGGTTAATCAAGTCGTACCACGACAATTTGACGAGGCTTTGATCAGGCCCGGCCATCAAATTCCGCAATCGATCTCCCGGATATAAAAGGCATCCGTCCGCTCTTTCATCATGTCATCCTCGGCAGTTTCGATGAGGTCGAACGACGTCGAAAGCCCGCCGAACGCTGCCAACGCCTCCTGAAGTAGGGCGGCGACCGGCACCGGCACAGGCCCCTCCCCCATTTCCCGCGTCAACTTTTTCAACACGACCAGATCGAGAATGGCCTGCCGCTGCTCATCCGCCATGACGCAGCCCTCCAGGCATTCCAGCATGTTCATCGGCGGCAGGGCCGTAAAATCGCGCTGGCTCATCCAGTGCAGGGCAATGGCGGGACGCACGGCGTAGAGCAGTTTCTTGAGCTTGGACTGGGTAAAAACGTCACCCGGCATATGTCGGTGCAGCAATCCGACATAATGAAGCGCCACCCGGCGCGGCACCATGATCTCGTCGAGCAGGCTTTTCAGCCGATCGCGAAAACCCGGCTCTTCCTCGTAAGCGATGGGTGATGTTACCCACTCCACCAAAGCCGCATTGCCTTTAAGGGCAAGTAGCAGCGCCTTGCGCAAATCCCAGCCGCCGGCATCGATATCACCAACGATCGGAAACTCGATGACATCGCGCTTGGGGAACAGGCTGAGATAATCGTTGCGCGACCGCACATAGATGAAGCGGCAGTCGTAATCGCTGTCGGGGGACGGAAAACCCCAGGCGCGGCTGCCGCTTTCGATGGCAAAGCCGATACGGACACCGGATGCCCTGACAGATTCGAGCCGCTTGCGGATTTCGGCAACGGCAAGCGGATCGAATTCGCTCAGTGACATCTTTACTCTCGAGCGCCTAGATGCGGCGCTCGACCATCATCTTCTTGATTTCGGCAATCGCCTTGGCCGGGTTCAGACCCTTCGGGCAGGCCTGGGCACAGTTCATGATCGTGTGGCAGCGATAGAGCCGGAAGGGATCCTCGAGATTATCGAGACGTTCACCCTTGGCTTCGTCTCTGGAGTCGATCAGCCAACGATAGGCCTGCAGCAGAACGGCCGGACCAAGATATTTGTCGCCATTCCACCAGTAGCTCGGACAGGAGGTCGAGCAGCAGGCGCAGAGAATGCACTCGTAAAGACCGTCGAGCTTCTGACGGTCATCATGGCTCTGCTTCCACTCCTTGGCTGGTGCCGGCGATACCGTCTTCAGCCAGGGCTCGATCGAGCGATGCTGGGCATAGAAGTTGGTGAGGTCAGGAACGAGATCCTTGACGACCGGCATATGCGGCAACGGATAAACCTTCACCGTACCATTCACGTCGTCCATGCCCTTGGTGCAGGCAAGCGTGTTGGTGCCGTCGATGTTCATCGCGCAGGAGCCGCAAATGCCTTCGCGACAGGAACGGCGCAGCGTCAGCGTCGGATCGATCTTGTTCTTGATGTACAAGAGACCGTCGAGCACCATCGGGCCGCAATCGTCGATATCGATGTAATAGGTATCGATACGCGGGTTCTGGCCGTCATCCGGGTTCCAGCGATAGATACGGTATTCCCGAACATTCTGGGCACCATCCGGCTTCGGCCAGACCTTGCCTTCGGTCATCTGGGAATTTTTTGGGAGAGCGAGTTCAACCATGGTCCAATTCCCTTCAGATCAATAGACGCGCGCTTTGGGCTCGATCTTGTAAGGATCGATGCCTTCGGCGATCAGGTCGGTATGGACCGGGCGATAGTCGAGCTTGACGTCACCGGCGTCGCTGACCCACGCCAGCGTATGCTTGCGCCAGTTGACGTCGTCGCGGCCGGCGAATGCGCCCTCGGTATAGTCTTCGCGGGCGTGCGAACCGCGGCTTTCCTTGCGCGCTTCGGCGCCGTAGACCGTGGTGATCGCGTTGGCCATCAGGTTGTGCAGTTCCAGCGTCTCGACGAGATCGGAGTTCCAGATCATCGAACGGTCGGTGACCTTGATGTCCTTCATCTCGCCCCAGATCTGGCTCATGCGGCGACAGCCGGATTCGAGCGATTCCTGGGTACGGAACACAGCGGCATCGTCCTGCATGGTGCGCTGCATGCGGTCGCGCAGCACAGCCGTCGGCGTACCGCCGGCAGCATGACGCAGGCCGTCGAAACGATCCATGATCTTGTCGCAGGCAGCCGTGTTGAGTGCCGGGATTGCCGAGGCGCGGTCGATGACCTGACCGGCGCGGATCGCTGCGGCGCGACCGAAGACCACGAGGTCGATCAGCGAGTTGGAGCCGAGGCGGTTTGCACCGTGCACCGAGGCGCAACCAGCTTCACCGACGGCCATCAGGCCGGGCAGGATACGCTCAGGGTTATTGCTGTCTGCGTTCAGCACTTCGCCCCAGTAATTGGTCGGGATACCGCCCATGTTGTAGTGAACCGTCGGCAGAACCGGGATCGGCTCGCGCGTCACGTCGACGCCCGCAAAAATCTTGGCGCTCTCGGAAATGCCCGGCAGACGTTCGTGTAGAACAGCCGGATCGAGATGATCGAGATGCAGGAAGATGTGGTCCTTGTTCTTGCCGACGCCGCGGCCTTCACGGATTTCCATCGTCATGCAGCGCGAAACCACGTCACGCGAGGCAAGGTCCTTGGCCGATGGCGCATAACGCTCCATGAAGCGTTCGCCTTCGGAATTGACGAGATAACCGCCTTCGCCGCGTGCGCCTTCGGTGATCAGGCAGCCCGAACCGTAAATGCCGGTCGGGTGGAACTGAACGAATTCCATGTCCTGCATCGGCAGGCCGGCGCGTGCCACCATGCCGCCACCGTCGCCGGTGCAGGTATGGGCAGAGGTCGCCGAGAAATAGGCGCGGCCGTAACCGCCGGTCGCCAGAACCACCATCTTGGCGGCGAAACGATGGATCGTGCCGTCATCGAGGTTCCAGGCCACGACGCCTTCGCAGCGGCTGCCATCGTCCGACATGATCAGGTCGAGCGCGAAATATTCGATGAAAAATTCGGCATTGTTGCGCAGCGACTGGCCGTAAAGCGTGTGCAGGATGGCGTGGCCTGTACGGTCGGCCGCAGCGCAGGTGCGCTGCACCGGCGGGCCGGCGCCAAAATTCTGCATGTGGCCGCCGAACGGGCGCTGGTAGATCTTGCCTTCTTCGTTACGCGAGAACGGCACGCCGTAATGCTCGAGTTCGTAGACGGCCTTCGGCGCTTCCATCACCATGTACTGCATGGCGTCGACATCGCCGAGCCAGTCGGAACCCTTGACGGTGTCATAGAGGTGCCACTGCCAACTGTCCGGCGTCATGTTCTGCAGGGAGGCGGCAATGCCACCCTGCGCCGCGACAGTGTGCGAACGGGTCGGGAAAACCTTTGTGATGCAGGCGGTCTTGAAACCCTGTTCGGCCATGCCGAGCGTGGCGCGCAGGCCGGCGCCACCGGCGCCAACGACGATCACGTCATAGGAATGGTCGACATAGGTATATGCTTTGCCGTTCTGGGCGATGGGGGTCACGGATGCCATGGCGGGTTATCCTACGAACGCAATTTTCAGAACGGCGAAAAGACAGAGACCACCGATCAGCATTGCAAAGAATGTATTGAGCATCATCACGAGGAACTTCAGTCCTTCGTGATGGACATAGTCGACGATGATTTCCTGAATGCCGATGCGCATGTGCACGAGACCGGCAATGATCATCATGCCGAACAGGACGGCGACGATCGGGTTCGACAGCGCACCAACGACATCTTCGTAGGGAGCACCGGCATAACGGATCAGGAAAATGATGAAGAAGATGGCCAGCGGCACCATGGCCACGGCAGACATCCGCTGCACCCAGAAATGCTCGGTGCCAGCCTTTGCGGAACCGAGACCGCGAACTTTGCCCAGAGGCGTACGCATATCCATGATTTTTTCCCTCAGATCGCCAGACCGACGATCCAGATCACCACGGTGAGACAGATCGATACGATTGGCAGCGCGATCGCCATCTTGGTGGTGAAGTGCTTGTCGAAGCCGTGGCCCATGTCCCACATGAAGTGGCGCATGCCGCCAAGCATGTGGTGAACCAGCGCCCACGTATAGCCGAACAGCACGAGAAGACCGATCCAGGTGCCGAGCAGCCAGCTGATCCAATCGAAATACGGCTTGCCAGAGGCTGCGGCAATTAGCCACCATGCCAAAATAATGGTTCCCACAGCCAGTGCTCCACCGGTAATACGGTGTACGATCGACATAACCATGGTGGGAATTGGCTTGTAGATTTGCAGATGCGGCGACAGGGGCCGCTTGTTAGTCACATTCGCCATCATATCCTCGCGGCGTATTGCGGGCGCGCCCATACCTCCTGGTGCGTTCCCGGCAATGCACGATGCCGAAGAAATGTGCATTGCATCATGCGATGCTTTAATCGTCGATTGCCGTCACGACAAGCTTATTTCAGAGCGAATCCGAATTTAATCGATTGGGGTTCGATGCCGCCACACGTCCTATTGTGACTGACGAAAGTTAACCATTTCAGTCAGTTTTTCGCCGACGCAAAAACTACTGGCGCTTTCTTTCGGACTATGTGTTAACGATTGGTTAACCGTAATGCGTTCGGAGGATCCGCCATGATGGCGAAAAGCATCTTCGGCGGCATGACTGCCGCTCTTCTGTTTGTGTGCGCCGCACCCATCGCCAATGCCAGCGACAGATCTCTCGGCAGCGGCAACGGGCCTCTTGGCAACAATATCAGCGTTCAATCGTACAATGGCGATCAAGGTCGCGCGAGCCGTAGCTACGAAGGTCGTTATCCTTCGTATTTCATCCGCCATGGCAGCGTCGCCATCGTGAACGCCAGAATTTACGGCAGGTTCGTATCACTCGACGACAGGCGTGAAGCAAAGAAGTCCATCACCGTTCTGGCGCCGAAAGCAAAGATCATCGATGTGGATACCGTTGCCTATAATGACGCCTTTGCGCCGCGCTCCGGCTGCGTCATGGAATCGGGCGTCTGCGTGATTCGCGGCGATCGCTGAACGATTTTCAGGCGAACTGCCAGACGGTGGTTCGTTTGATCTCGCTGTCTTCCAGCACCCGGGTGACCGGAACCTCGTAACTTGCCAGCGCAACAAGTTCGCTCATTGGGCAATAGCTGCGACCCGGATCACCAACGAGCACCTGACGGCCTTCTGCCGTCAACCGCTTGAACCAGGGCGTCAGTGCCGCGGCAAAATCACGATCGTAAAAAACGTCGCCGGCAAGAACGATATCCGCTTCGACAGAATGGCCGATCAGGTCATCACGGACAAATTCGACCTCGACATCATTGGCGGCAGCATTGAGCGCCAGCGCCGTGCCGACCCATGGATCGATATCCACGGCCAGAACATGCGATGCTCCGGCTTTCATCGCAGCAATCGCCACCAGCCCGGAACCGGTCGCAAAATCCAGCACGCGCTTGCCGGCAACAAGCTCGGGATGATCGAGAACATACCGGGCAAGTCCTTGCCCACCCGCCCAGGCAAAAGCCCAGAAGGGCGGTGGCAGGCCGATCTCCTGCAACTCATCCTCGGTTTTCAGCCAGAGATCATGCGCTTCGCTTGCCAGATGCAAAAGCACCTCCGGCACATGCGGCGGTCGCATGAGATCGGTATTGGCGAGAATGAAGTTTTTGGGATCGGTCTTCACGCCACACTCGTCTCTCGGGTCAATCCGGAGACTTCGGAGGATTATCGACACCACCGAGGCGGCAGATCTCGAAATATTCCTCTTCCGTGACCGGCTGTACCGAAAGACGCATCGAGGTGACGAGCGCCATCTTCTCGAATTTCGGATTAGCCTTGACGTCCTTGAGTGTGACCGGCTTCGGTACATCCATGACGGCGCGGATATCGACGCAATCCCACTTCGGATCGCCCTTGGCCGACGAATCGGGATGCGACAGGGCGCAGACCTCGACGATACCGACGATCTCCAGCCCCTCGTTGGAGTGATAGAAGAACCCCTTGTCGCCGATTTTCATGGCGCGCATGTTGTTGCGCGCCAGATAGTTACGAACGCCTGTCCATTCCTCGCCGGCAGCGCCCTTGGCTTTCTGCTGTTCCCAGGACCAGACATTCGGTTCGGATTTGTAGAGCCAGTAAGCCATGGATGATCAAGCCTTCGGCGGGTTGAAAACCCAGTTGAACGGTTTCACTTCGACCTTCTCGAACAGACCGGCCTTTGCGTAAGGATCGGCATCGGCCAAAGCCCTGGCTTCCTCGATCGTCGCCGTTTCGACGATGACAAGGCTGCCATTCGGCTTGCCATCGGCATCGAGAAACGGACCTGCCATTTTCAGGATGCCCTTTTCGTTGAGCGCGGTCAGATGCTCCACATGCGGCGGGCGCGTGGCCATGCGCAGTTCGAGCGAATTCGGCTTGTCGGTGCAGATGAAGGAGAAGAGAGGCATGGTGTCAGAACTCCCGTGACAAAAATTATTCGGTGGTGATCGGTCGCGTCATCAACGCTTCCATGGCGGCGCGCACGCCGAGCCGGCCATCGATGATGGCGGCAACCGCTTCGGCCACCGGCATCTCGATACCATTTTCGCGCGCCAACCGGACGGCAACGGACGCGGTATGCGCACCTTCAACCAGCCCGCCGGCCGCCGCATCCGCCGGAACGCCTTCGCCGAGCGCGATGCCGAAACGCAGATTGCGCGATTGATGACTTGTGGCCGTCAGCACAAGATCGCCAAGACCGGAAAGGCCGCGAACGGTATCGGCAGAGCCGCCCAGCGCCACGACCAGACGCGACATTTCCGCAAGACCACGCGCAATCAATGCCGCTCGTGCACTATCGCCAAGTCCGGCGCCTTCCACGACACCGCAGGCAATCGCCAGCACGTTTTTCAACGCGCCGCCCAATTGCACGCCGATACGATCGCTCGATGCATAAAGGCGAAATGTCGGGCTGGAAATGGTTTGCGCCAGATGTTCGGCAACGCTCAGATCTTCGGCGGCAATCGACATGGCCGTCGGCAGGCCACGAGCAATATCGGCAGCAAAACCGGGACCGGACAGGACTGCAACCGCATTGTTCGGCAATGACGCTTTCAGCACGTCGGTCAGCATGCGCCCGCTCGAGCGTTCGATACCCTTGGCACAGGTGACGACCACGACGTCACCGCGCAGATAAGGACCGTAATAATGCGCGGCGGCATCATGCGCCTGCGCCGGCATGGCGAAGAGTACGAGGTCAGCCTGCTCCAGCGCATCCGGCTCTGCCGAAAACTGCAGACCATCCGGCAGCGGCACACCCGGCAAAGCCGCATCATGCATGCGGTCATTACGCAGGTCGGCCATCAATGCCAGATCACGCCCGACAAGCGTCACATCCGATCGGCCATCCAGCGCCATGACAGTGGCAAGCGCCGTTCCGAAAGCACCGGCGCCGATGACGGCAATCTTCTGTCGTCCGCTCATGCCTTGGCTCCCCTCTTGCCGGAACCAAGCAGCGTCTGCGCTTCGGCATCGAGCGGCCAGCGCGAACGCGGCGCGACCTGCAGCGTATCGGGCGCAACGTCGTTTGCCATGCGCTCCAGCCCTGCCCAGGCGATCATCGAGGCGTTGTCGGTGCAGAGATTCATGGGCGGCGCGATAAAGCGGAAGCGGTGTTCGGAGCACAGCGCCTGCAGCGTTCGGCGAATTTCCTGATTGGCGGCAACGCCACCGGCAACGACCAGCGCCGGCTCAGCCATGCCCGGATATTCCGCCTTGAACCGCGCAAGGCCACGGCCAATGCGGTCCTTCAGCGTGCGCGAAATCGCCTTCTGGAAGGACGCACAGATATCGGCAACATCCTGATCGGAAAGCGGTGCGATCTCGGTCGCCGCCTGCCGTACGGCCGTCTTCAGGCCGGAGAAGGAAAAATCGAGGCGCGCCTCGCCGACCAGCGGACGCGGCAGGACAAAACGATCCGGATTACCGGAAAGCGCCGCCTTCTCGACGGCGGGACCACCGGGATAAGGCAGACCAAGCAGCTTTGCCGTCTTGTCGAAGGCTTCGCCAAGCGCGTCATCGATCGTCGTGCCCCAACGCTCGTATTCGCCGACACCCTTGACCAGAATAAGCTGCGTATGACCACCGGAGACCAGCAGCATCAGATAGGGGAAGGACAATCCATCCGTCAGTCGCGCCGTCAGCGCATGGCCTTCGAGATGGTTGATCGCATAAAGCGGCTTGCCGGTGGCAAGCGCCATCGCCTTGGCCGTCATCAGCCCGACCAGCAGGCCGCCGATCAGACCGGGACCGGAGGTTGCGGCAATCGCATCGATATCCGACAGCGACAGATTGGCGCGGGCAAGCGCCTCGTCGATCAGCCCATCGACGGCTTCGACATGGGCACGCGCGGCAATCTCCGGCACCACGCCACCATAGGCGCTGTGCTCCTCAAGTTGAGAAAAAACAACGTCCGAGAGAATTTCGCCGCGGCCATCGTCGTGACGTGCGACCACCGCCGCGGCGGTCTCGTCGCAGCTGGTTTCGATGCCGAGAATACGCAGAAACGGTGCCATGGGTCTGTCGGATTGATTGCGATGGGGCTAGAAGCCGGTTACGAAGCTACCGCCTAACAATGGATGACTGCGGATGCAAACAAAACCTTTCCGGATCGGCACGCGTGGCAGCCCGCTGGCCCTAGCCCAGGCCGCCGAAACCCGTTCCCGCCTGATGGAGGCCCACGGCCTGCCCGAGGAGATGTTCGAGGTCGTGGTATTGTCCACCAAGGGCGACCGCATCACCGACCGGGCGCTCAGCGAGATCGGTGGCAAGGGCCTGTTCACCGAAGAACTGGAACAGCAACTGCTGTCCGGCGAGCTGGATTTTGCCGTTCATTCGTCGAAGGACATGCCGACATGGCTGCCGGAAGGGCTGGAGATTTCCGCCTATCTGCCACGCGAGGATTTTCGTGATGCCGTGGTCGGCCGCACTGCGCCCAGCCTGACCGCCCTGCCCGACCGCGCCGTCGTCGGCTCTGCCTCTTTGCGCCGACAGGCCCTGATCCGCCGGATGCGCCCGGATATCGAGGTCATCGTGTTCCGCGGTTCGGTGGAAACCCGTCTGCGCAAGCTCAATGAAGGTCAGGTCGACGCGACGCTTCTGGCACTCGCCGGCCTGAAACGTCTTGGCCGCGAGGATGTGGTCACCGAGCTTCTCGACCCGACCGAATTTCCACCGGCACCGGCGCAAGGCGCGATCTGTATCGAAAGCCGCGTTGGCGACCGGCGCGTCCTCGACCTGCTGGAAGGCATCAACCACAAGCCAACCTATGACGCAGTGTCCTGCGAGCGTGCCTTCCTGGAAGTGCTGGACGGTTCCTGTCGCACGCCGATCGCCGGTTATACGATCCTCGATGGTGATCACCTGAAATTTTCCGGCCTGATCCTGACGCCGGATGGCACGCGCGAACATGCCATCAGCATCGATGGTTCGCGCGCCAATGCGGTCAAGCTCGGCAGACAAGCGGGCGAAGCGGTGCGCACCGCCGCCGGCCCCGGCTTCTTTTCAAGCTGGAGCTGACCGATGCGGGTGGTGGTGACGCGGCCGCAAGACAGGGCTGAGGCCACCGCCGCAACGCTTCGCGGCATGGGCCACGAACCGCTGTTGCTTCCGCTGAGCAAAGCCCGACACCTGACGGATCGGGTCCGCGAACTGTTGGTCCGAAAATATCCGGCCATCGCGCTGACAAGTGCGGAAGCACTGCGGGCACTTGCAGATTTCGATCTCTCCGATCATCTGGCGACACCGCTGTTCGCCGTTGGCCGCAAGACCGCTGCAGCCGCACAACAGGCCGGTTTCAAGACGATCGAGATCGCCGATGGCGATGGCGCTTCGCTTGCCGCGCTGATTGCCCGGAATGCACCAACTGGCGTGGTTTACCTGACGGGAAAACCACGGTCACCAACCTTTGAAAAGGCACTTCAGGCGGAAGACATCCCGCTTTCCGTCATCGAATGTTACGAGATGGTGCCGCTTGCACCGGCACCGGCAGATATTCTCGCACTGCTTGACCCGCCACCCGGCGCCATTCTTTTCCATTCACGCGAAACAGCCCGGCTTTTTTTCGCGCTTCCGGCAATCGCCGAAAACCTCGCGGCATTGTCTGCCGGCATCATCGCCTGCCTGAGCGCCCGCGTGGCAGAAGAAGTGCCAACCGCTCTACAAGACAGCGTGAAGATTGCCGAGCGCCCCGATGAAGCCGCCTTGCTGGCACTTCTGTAACCATCA
Source organism: Neorhizobium sp. JUb45 (assembly GCF_004343585.1). Lineage (GTDB taxonomy): Bacteria > Pseudomonadota > Alphaproteobacteria > Rhizobiales > Rhizobiaceae > Neorhizobium. The sequence goes on from NZ_SLYW01000005.1 coordinate 205,423, forward strand.
CGGCAGATAACAAGGCACCGACAACGGCCTAATTCGGGTCGCGCCCCTTCCCTTCGTTGGTCGTGCTGTCTACTTTTGTTTTGAATGCAGAAAAATGAGGTTGCCATGGTTTCGGACAAGCCCCCACGCCGCTCCAAATCGGACAAGTCTCCCGTCACGATCGATCTTGCGGCCGACGACGTCAGCACGATCGCCACGCCCGTGCGCAGTGATGACAGCGACGCACCTGTGAATGCCGCGAAGAAGGATGCCGAGTCCGTGGTTTCCGAAAAGCCACCCGTTGCTCAATCGGCATCCACGGCAACAGGCCCGCAAGACACCAAACCGGCGGACGTGAAACCAGCAGTGTCTGTAAGCGCCCCAAGGGGTAATGCCGAATCCGGCAAAACACCTGAAGTCACCAAGCACAGCGCCGCCAGCGCTTCAGATAAGACAGGTCCGGCGACCAGCGCACCGACATCGAGCCCGTCTTCAGCCTCTGCCTCAGCTGCCAGCAGCACGGGCACCTCAGGCGTCGACACGCCAAACAAACCTTTTGGCACCAGCACCGCCGGTACGAGCGCCCCGATTGCCGGAGCAACATCGGCTTCGGCAAAAGCCGGCCCCGGCTCCACATCGACATCGGCACCCGCCAAGGAACAACCCCGCCAATCTCCTGCCACCAGTTCGCTGATTGCCGCCGGCATTGTTGGTGGCGTCGTCGCCCTGGCACTGGTCGGCAGCATGTTTTACGCAGGCGTCATTCCCGGCTCATCCGGGGGCAGTTCCACCGAAACGGCAACCCTGCAGCAGCAGATCGACAGCCTGAACCAGCAGCTTGCCTCCAGCACCGCCGCCATCGAGGCGCTCAAGGCAACCGCTGCGGCCGGCAATGGTGCCACCGGTGGCAGCACCGAGATTTCTGATCGGCTGGCGGCACTGGAAGCGCGGATCACCGAGGCCGGCTCCAACACTGCGGCCTCAGACGCCCTGACGCAGCGACTGGCCGCATTGGAAGCCAAGGTTGATCAGCCCGGCCGCGAAGAGGCGGTCGCCAAGGCGCTTGCCGCTTCGGCCCTGAAAACAGCCATCGACCGCGGCGGCCCCTTCACCGGCGAATTGCAGACATTTTCCGGTATCGCCGGAGATGATCCGGCCGTGCAGGTGCTGGGAAAATTTGCCCAGAGCGGCGTGCCGTCCGCATCCGATCTGGTCCAGAAATTTCCGCAGACAGCCAACGCCATTCTGAACGCCGCCAATCAGACGGATGAGCAGGCAGGGGTCGGTAGCCGGCTACTGTCCAGCGCCATGCAGATGGTCAAGGTGCGCCCGGTCGGCGATGTCGAGGGTGATACGCCCGAAGCGATCGTTGCCCGCATGGAGGACCAGCTGCGCAAGGGCAATCTCAAGGGCGCGACCAGCGAGTGGGAAGCCTTGCCGCAGTCTGCCAAGGATGCCTCGGTTGCCTACAAGCAGACGCTTGATGCCCGCATCGAGGTTGATGGCCTCGTCGACAACACACTCAACCGCGCCATTGCCGGCGCCAGCAATGCAGGCTGAGGTTCTTCGATGATCCGTTTGTTCATATTCGCCATCGTCGTTCTCGGTCTGGGTTGGAGCTTTTCCTGGCTCGCCGATCGTCCCGGCCTGATTTCCATTACCTGGCAGGGTCAGTTGATCGAGACCAGCCTGATGGTGGCTGCCACCCTTCTGGTCGCCATCGTTGCCGCCATGATGTTCATCGGCTGGCTGGTGCGCATCATCTGGAGTTCGCCGCATCTGGTGCAACGCCATTTTCGCGCCCGCAAGCGTGACCGCGGTTACCAGGCGCTTTCCACCGGCCTGATTGCCGCCGGCGCCGGCAACGCAACGCTTGCCCGCAAGATGAGCCTGCGCAGCCGCAGTCTCATTCGCGCCGATCAGGAGCCGCTGATCCTGCTTCTCGAAGCACAGACGGCTTTGATCGAAGGCAAGCATGACGAGGCCCGTTCGATTTTCGAAGCCATGTCGCAGGATCCGGAAACCCGCGAAATCGGGCTGCGTGGTCTCTATATGGAAGCCCGCCGCCTCGGCGCCGATGAAGCCGCCCGGCAATATGCCGAGAGCGCTGCCGAAAACGCGCCTTACCTGCCATGGGCCGCTCAGGCGACTTTGGAATATCGCTGTCAGGCCGGACGCTGGGATGACGCCATCCGCCTTCTCGACCAGCAGCGCATTGCCGGTGTGATCGAGCGTGACAAGGCCGATCGCTGGAAGGCCGTGCTTCTGACCGCCAAGGCCGGTGAAAAGCTCGAAGGTGATCCGCGCGGCGCCCGCGACGATGCGACCGCTGCATTGAAACTGGCCAAGGATTTGGTGCCCGCCGGCATCATCGCCGCCAAGGCCTATGCGCGCGAAAACAATCTGCGCAAGACGGCATCCGTGCTCGAAAGCATCTGGAAAATCACACCGCATCCGGATGTTGCCGAGACCTATGTTCGCGCCCGCAGCGGCGACAGCACGGCCGACCGCCTGAAACGCGCCGAAAAGCTGGAAGCGATGCGACCGAACAACGTCGAATCGCTGATCGCAGTCGCCCGTGCAGCACTCGATGCCAGGGATTTCGACAAGGCCCGCGCCAAGGCGGAAGCCGCTGCCCGTATCGATTCCCGTGAAGGCGTCTATCTGCTTCTTGCCGATATCGAAGAGGCCGACACTGGTGATCAGGGTCGCGTTCGCCACTGGATGGGACAGGCCCTGCGCGCGCCGCGCGACCCGTCCTGGGTAGCAGACGGCATCGTTTCAGATCACTGGCTGCCTGTCTCGCCGGCCACCGGCCGCCTCGACGCATTCGAGTGGAAGGCGCCTTTTGGTCAGTTGGAAGGACCGGTCGAAGAAGGCAGGCTTGCGGAAACTGCAATCGCCAGCCTGCCGGCCGTCCACACGGCGCCGGAGCGGACGGATGTGAAGGCTGCGGAGACGAAGTCGGAGCAGAAAACCTCCACCGTTGCGGAACCGACACCTGCTCCTTCCCCTGCACAGACCGAAACGCAAAAATTTTCACCGCTAACCTTCGTGAAGATTGAGGAAAAGCCGATTGCCAAACCGGCCCCGACACCAGCAAGGACACCAGCCACAGCGCAAACGCCGGTACCGGCAAAAACCGACACTGCGCCGAGCGTAGCGGAACCTGATCCGTTCAATGGCCGGCCGCCGGATGATCCGGGCGTAAAGGACCAGGCTGCAAGCAACGAAGCCCCGACACGGTTGAGGCTCTATTGATGCTGGAGAGGATACAGGCCTTTCTCCAGACACTGACGGTCGGCCGCTCCGAAAACGAATTTTCGGGCGACGATCCGCGCGTGGCATTTGCAGCCCTCTGTTTTCAGGTCATGGAGGCAGACGGCAAGGTTTCGAAGTCCGAAATGCAACGCCTGAAGGACCTGCTCGGCGTACGTTACGGTCTGACAAGCGGTCAATTGCAGGCACTGATTGAGGCTGGTCAGGAAGCTGGACTTGAGGCGGTCGACTATTACCGCTTCACCTCGGATCTGAAACGGCATCTGTCGCCGGAGGAATGCACAGAACTGCTCGGCATCCTCTGGGATCTCGTTTATGCCGATGGTGACCGCAGCGAAATGGAAGACCACGTCATCTGGCGGGTCGCCGATTTGCTGGGTGTATCTTCTCGAGACCGTGTTCTGTTGCGGCAACAGGCCGCCTCACGCGCCAGGCCGGACGCCCAGCCGGTTGCCTTGGAGACTGAGGACTAGACAGATGATAGCCGCGCCTGCCCGACGCTCCAATAAAGCTCCGGTTCTTGTTGTGTTGCATCAGGAACGCTCTTCACCCGGACGCGTCGGACAGATGCTGTTGGAAAAAGGCTATCCCCTCGATATTCGCCGACCGGCGCTGGGTGACAGCCTGCCATCGACACTGGCCAGCCATTCCGGCGCCGTCGTGTTTGGCGGGCCGATGAGCGCCAATGACGAACATGAATTCGTCAAGGCCGAGATCGACTGGATCAAGGTGCCGCTCAAGGAAAACAAGCCCTATCTCGGCATTTGCCTCGGCGCGCAGATGCTGGTGCGCCATCTCGGCGGCAAGGTACACGCCGACAAACAGGGCATGACCGAAATCGGCTGGTACCCGCTACGCCCGACCGAGCATGGACGGCTTCTCATGCACTGGCCAAAGATGGTCTATCAGTTTCACCGCGAGGGTTTTGAGGTGCCGCGTGGCGCGCAACTGCTTGCCGAAGGCGATACCTATCCCCATCAGGCCATACGCTACGGCGACAATGCCTGGGGCGTACAGTTTCATGCAGAACTCACCCGCGCCATGATGCAGCGCTGGGTCGTGCATGGCGCCGAGCGGTTCACCATGCCGAACGCGCAGGTCGGCAGCCGACATCTGGAAGGCCGCATGCTGTTCGACCAGCCGCTCAGGGAATGGCTATGGAACTATCTCGATCTGATTTTCGAACCGAAAAAGCTGGAAGCCGAACTGCCAAGATACAGCCCGGCCCCGAAATCGGCGAACGCCTGAAGCTTATCTTTCCGTCCGATCCGGCGCCTGCAGGCTGTCGATCTTGCGCAGTTGCGGAAAGCTTAGCGACCAGATCACCGCCACCGCCAGTGTTCCAAACCCGCCGATGACGACAGCCGGAACCGCACCGATGATATGTGCCATCGTGCCGGCGCGGAACTCGCCCAGTTCGTTGGAAGCGCCGATAAACACGCTGTTGACGGCGTTGACGCGGCCGCGCACCTCGTCCGGCGTCCAGAGCGCAATCAGCGTTTCGCGCACATAGACCGAGATCATGTCGGAAGCGCCCATCAGGGCAAGCGCTGCAATCGAAATCCATGGCGTTTGCGACAAGCCGAAAATTGCCGTTCCGATACCGAACAACGCGACACCGACGAACATGGCGATGCCGGCATTGTGCTGGATGGGCCGGAACGCCAACCAGATCGCCACGATGATGGCACCGACGCCCGGCGCCGAGCGCAGCAGGCCGAGACCGAGCGGGCCGAGTGCCAGCACATCCGTGGCAAACACCGGCATCAGCGCCACCGCGCCGCCAAGAAGCACGGCAAAAAGGTCGAGCGAAATGGCACCCAGCACCACCTTCTCGCGGCTGATGAAGTGGAAGCCTGCCAGGATTTCCGTCCAGCTTGTGGCCTTGGAGGACGTCCGCTGCGCCGGTTTCGGAATGATCGAGACCAGAACGGCACCGAGAATGAACATGCCCAGCGCAACCGAATAGGCAACCGACGCGCCGAGACCATAGAGCAGACCGCCGGCCACCGGGCCGATGATCGATGCCATCTGCCATGACGACGAATTCCAGGCGATGGCGTTGGCCAGATCCTTTTCCGGCACCAGATTGGGCGCAAGCGACTGCACGGCCGGCCCCATGAAGGCGCGCTCGATGCCGAACAGGACGAGAATGATGAACACAGGCAGCGGCTCGAATGCGCCGGCCAGTGTCAGCCCAAGCAGCGCTGCGGCAGAAATGGCAGCCAGCGCCATGCAGGCCGAAACGATGACACGCCGATTATAACGGTCGGCAACCGAACCGGTGACAAGAATGAGCAACAGCGCCGGCAGGAACTGAACGAGACCGATCAACCCGAGATACAGCGTGTTGCGCGTGACTTCATACATCTGCCAGCCGACCGAGACACTGACGATCTGGATGGCGAAGGCGGCAAGGAAGCGGGATGAGAAGAACAGCGAGTAGGAGCGGTGCCGGAAAGCGGCAAAACGGTCCCCCGTAGACGAGATGCTCATTGGAAACGCACTTTCAGAGGGCCGGAAAACCGGCAGGCCTGTCATGAGCGCGCGTTAAACATGTTTCGTCTGAGCCAACGGCGCGGTACTTGCTCGTTAAGGCCTCAATGTCTACATGTCTGTCAACCACGAAATGGAGAACTCGATGGCGGGCATTATTTTCGCTCTGATCCAAGTCATTCAGATGGCACTGACGTTTTTTGTCTACATTCTTATCGCCAGCGCCATCTTCTCCTGGCTCTACGCGTTCAACGTCATCAATTCGGGCAACCAGTTCGTCAATTCGATCGGTTCGTTCCTCTACAACGTGACGGAGCCGGTTCTGCGCCCGATCCGGCGCGTGATGCCGAACCTCGGCGGTATCGATATCTCGCCGATCGTGCTGATCCTGCTCATCTATTTCCTGCAGATGATCATCGCGAACCCGATTGCACCGGCGCTGATCTCGCTGGTCTCTTGAATACGGCTGGTTTGAACACGCCGTTCAGACTGCATGACGACCATCTGCGGCTCTCGGTCCGGCTGACGCCGAACGGGGGCCGCGATTCTATCGACGGCATCGAGAAGGATGCCGATGGCGACGCCTATCTGAAGGCGCGCGTGTCCGCAGTTCCCGAAAACGGCAAGGCGAACAAGGCGCTCATCGCGCTTCTTTCAAAAGAGCTGCGCGTACCGAAAAGCGCGATAACCGTCATCACCGGGGAAACAGCGCGCAAAAAAATCCTCCGGATCGATGGCGACCCGGAGGATTTGTCAAAACAGCTGGATATGCTGACGGGCGCCTGAAGGCTTACTTCTGCGCCTCGTAACGCTCGATCGCTTCGACGATCAGCTTCTTGGCAACGTCAACGCCCTGCCAGCCGCCGATCTTCACCCACTTGCCGGGCTCCAGATCCTTGTAGTGCTCGAAGAAGTGCTCGATCTGCTTGAGCGTGATTTCCGGCATATCGGTGTAGTTCTGGATCTTGTCGTAGCGACGCGTCAGCTTCGGCGACGGTACGGCGATGATCTTCTCATCCTTGCCGCCATCGTCTTCCATGATCATCACGCCGATCGGACGGACGTTGATGACGCAACCCGGAACCAGCGGACGCGTGTTGCAGATCAGGACGTCGATCGGGTCACCGTCTTCCGACAATGTGTGCGGCACGAAACCGTAGTTACCCGGATAGGTCATCGGCGTGTAGAGGAAACGATCGACGACCAGCGCGCCTGCATCCTTGTCCATCTCGTACTTGATCGGCTGACCGCCGACCGGCACTTCAACGATGACATTGACATCTTCAGGCGGATTCTTGCCGATGGAAATCGCGTCGATACGCATTCTAATCCTCGATAATGTTGAACATTCGAGGGTTTGGATATCGGGATTTGAAAGCCATGGCAACCTGCCATTTACCATCCAATCCGAGTGATGCTCGGACAGGCAGCCGCACCATCGCGGCATTTACGGCCAGACGAAACCGATCTTGCGCAGATGCGCACCGCCGAAATCCTCCATGCCTTCGGCAAGATCGTGACCGCCATGACGGCGGAAGAAACTCGTGGCGCTCTCACTGTCCTCCAGGCACCAGACGACAAGCCCGTTGCAGCCAAGCGATTTCAGCAGGCGGCGCGTTTCTCCGAACAGGCGGCGGCCAAGGCCGATGCCCTGATATTCCGGGCGCAGATAGATTTCGTAGATTTCGCCATCCTGAGGCAGCGCCTTGGCCCGGTTCAGGCCGACAGTGGCGTAACCGGCAATGGTTCCGGCGACATCGAGCACCAGCAGCGTTGCGGGGCCGCGCGCAGCCTTGCGCCACCAGTTTTCGTTTCGGCGCTCCAGCATCTGCGTGAGCGGCTTGTGGGGGATGAGGCCCGTATAGGCCTGCGCCCACGCAGCCCGGTGCACCTCGGAGATCTCCCGGGCATCATTGGGCTCGGCGCGCCGCACATCTATGGATAACGTCTTCATAACGCCACTCTGGTCCCGCGAGGGCTGATTCGCCAATCCCGGCAGTGACTCCGGGTTGCGTTGCCCACAGGCTAATCAGCCATTAAACTTCCGTGAAGGTTAACGCATTTTTAACGATCACGACAAGCCTGTGCCGAACCAAAGCACATTAAAAAACCCGGCACTGAGGCCGGGTTTTATGGTCTTGGTTAAGACGTAGATCAGAGAGCGGCTTTCGACTTGTCGAAGCGCTTGCGGTCGTTGGCGTCGAGGTAGATCTTGCGCAGGCGGATCGACTTCGGCGTCACTTCCATCAGCTCGTCGTCCTGGATCCAGGAGAGAGCGCGGTCGAGCGTCATGCGGATCGGCGGGGTCAGGCGGACGGCTTCGTCCTTGCCGGCCGAACGGATGTTCGTCAGCTGCTTGCCCTTCAGGACGTTGACCTCAAGGTCGTTATCGCGGGTGTGGATGCCAATGATCATGCCGGCATAAACCTTTTCACCCGGCTCGATGATCATCGGGCCGCGATCTTCCAGGTTGAACATCGCGTAAGCGACAGCTTCACCAGACTGGTTGGAGAGCAGAACGCCGTTGGAACGGCCAGCGATTTCACCCTTGTAAGGCTGATAGTCGTTGAACAGGCGGTTCATGATGGCCGTACCGCGCGTGTCGGTCAGCAGTTCCGACTGGTAGCCGATCAGGCCGCGGGTCGGAGCGAGGAACTTGAGGCGAACGCGGCTGCCGCCCGAAGGACGCAGTTCGGTCATCTCGGCCTTGCGCTCGGACATCTTCTGAACGACGACGCCGGAATGTTCTTCATCAACGTCGATGACGACTTCTTCGATCGGCTCCATGGTGACGCCGTTCTCGTCCTTGTGCATGACGACGCGCGGACGCGACACGGCAAGCTCAAAGCCTTCGCGGCGCATGGTTTCGATCAGAACGGCGAGCTGAAGTTCGCCACGGCCGGACACGTAGAACGAATCCTTGCCTTCGGCTTCTTCGATTTTCAGTGCAACGTTGCCTTCGGCTTCCTTGAACAGACGATCGCGGATGACGCGGCTGGTGACCTTGTCGCCTTCGGTGCCGGCAAGCGGGCTGTCGTTGACGATGAAGGACATGGTGACGGTCGGCGGATCGATCGGCTGAGCCGTCATCGCTTCCGAGACCGAAGGATCGCAGAACGTATCGGCAACGGTACCCTTGGACAGACCGGCGATGGCAACGATGTCGCCAGCGATTGCTTCATCGATAGCGGTACGCTCGATGCCGCGGAATGCGAGGATCTTGGAAATACGGCCGGTTTCAACGGTCTTGCCGTCCTGAGCCAGAACCTTGACGGCCTGGTTCGGCTTGATCGAGCCGGAAGCGACGCGACCGGTGATGATGCGGCCGAGGAACGGGTTGGCTTCGAGAAGCGTACCGATCATGCGGAACGGACCTTCTTCGACGGTCGGCTCAGGAACGTGCTTGAGAACCAGATCGAGCAGCGGTGCCAGACCTTCGTCCTTCGGGCCTTCCGGGTTGACGTTCATCCAGCCATCGCGACCGGAACCGTAAAGGATCGGGAAGTCGAGCTGCTCGTCGGTGGCGTCGAGGTTTGCGAACAGGTCGAAAACTTCGTTGATGACTTCTTCGTGGCGGCCGTCCGGACGGTCGATCTTGTTGATCGCGACGATCGGGCGAAGACCAACCTTCAGCGCCTTGCCGACCACGAACTTGGTCTGCGGCATCGGGCCTTCCGACGAGTCGACCAGAACGATCGCGCCGTCCACCATCGAGAGGATACGCTCAACTTCGCCACCGAAGTCGGCGTGGCCGGGGGTGTCGACGATATTGATGCGAACGCCCTTCCACTCCACCGAGGTCGCCTTGGCGAGAATGGTGATGCCGCGTTCCTTTTCGAGATCGTTCGAATCCATCACGCGTTCTGCAACGCGCTGGTTCTCACGGAACGAACCGGACTGCTTCAGGAGCTCGTCGACAAGCGTTGTTTTGCCATGGTCAACGTGCGCGATGATCGCGATGTTGCGAAGTGCCATATCAAGTTTCTCTGGGGCTGGGGCGCGACTATTGGGAGAAGGCGCCAATTTCTGTTGGCGCGCTCTTAGCCTGTTTTTCCCGTTTGCGAAAGGGGGCGAAGATTTTCGCCTCTCCTTAAGACCCGTCTGCGAAGAACCGATGACAATTCGCCGGCGAAAATTCAGCCATCGCTGCCCGACAGCTCTCCCATAACGGCCAGACCTTTTTTCTTCAGCATTGCCGTCGGATCAGGCAGTTTGCCGCGGAAAGCCTTGTAGGTGTCTTCCGGATCGATCGAGCCGCCAACCGAATAAATATTGTTCTTCAGCTTGCGCGCCAGCACCGGATCAAACGCATTGCCGGTCTCCTCGAAAGCAGCAAAGGCATCGGCATCCAGCACTTCAGACCACATGTAGGAATAATAACCGGCCGAATAACCATCACCAGAGAAGACATGCTGGAAATGCGGCGTGGCGTGGCGCATGACGATGGAGGCCGGCATGCCAAGCTCATCCAGCACCTCAGCCTGAACCGCGAGCGGATCCTCCACCGGGCCACGCGTGTGGAATGCCATGTCGACCAGCGCCGACGAGGTGAATTCCACCGTCGCGAAACCGGCATTGAAGGTGCGTGCCGCCAGAACCTTGTCGAGCAAAGCTTTCGGCATCGGTTTGCCGGTCTCGTGATGCACGGCATATTTTTCGAGAATTTCCGGCACGGTCAGCCAATGTTCGTAAAGCTGCGACGGCAGTTCGACGAAATCGCGCGAGACACCGGTGCCCGAGACCGACGGATAAGTGACATTGGACAACATGCCATGCAGCGCATGGCCGAATTCGTGGAAGAGTGTGCGGGCATCATCGAGCGACAGCAGCGCCGGCTTGCCGGCGGCGGGCTTTGCAAAATTGCAGACGTTGTAGATGATCGGCAGCTCGCCCTCTGCGCCGCTTTTCAGCGTCAGCTTGTGCTGCGACTGGAACGCGCTCATCCACGCACCCGAGCGCTTGGAAGAGCGGGCAAAATAATCACCGAGGAACATCGCCTTCAGCGTGCCTTCCTCATCGCGCACTTCGAATACCCGCACGTCCGGATGATAGGCGGCAATACCGGAGACTTCCTTGATCTCGACGCCGAAGAGGCGCGTGGCAACATCGAAGCAGGCCTCGATGATCTTTTCGAGCTGCAGATACGGCTTCAGTTCCGACTCGGAAAAATCGAACATCCGCTCACGCAGCTTTTCCGCGTAAAAACGCCAGTCCCACGGCATGACCGCATGATTTTTGCCTTCCTCGGCGATCAGCCCGGACAGGCTCGCCTCTTCCTCCAGCGCCTTGGTACGCGCTTTTTCCCACACCTGATGCAGCAGGCCGTTCACGGCCTCGGAAGTCTTGGCCATCGTGTTGTCGAGCTTGAAGGCGGCAAAATCGGCATAGCCCAGCAGCTTTGCCTTTTCGAAGCGCAGCGCCAGCGTTTCGCGGACGATGCCGATATTGTCGGTGGCGCCACCATTGCGGCCACGCGCCGCCCATGCCGCAAAAGCCTGTTCGCGCAATTCGCGACGCTCGGAAAACGTCAGGAACGGCTCGATGATCGAACGGGACAAGGTCACGGCAAAGGCACCCGGCGAACCGCGGTCCTCCGCAGCCGACGACATCGCATCACGCACAAACGCCGGCAGACCGGCAAGGTCCGCTTCATCCGTCAGGATCAGCGACCAGTCCTTTTCGTCGGCCAGCACGTTCTGACCGAAGCTGGCGCCGAGGCCGGCCAGCGTTTCGTTGATTTTTGCAAGACGCTGCTGCTCATCCCTGGAAAGCTTTGCACCGGCTTTCACAAAACCTTTCCAGTGGCGCTCGAGAACACGCGTCTGCTCCAGATCGAGCTCCAGTGTCGAGCGGCCGTCCCACAGCGCATCGACGCGCGCGAACAAGGCAGCATTCATGCCGATCTTCGAATAATGCCGCGACATTTTTGGCGCGATTTCGCGCTCCAGCGACTGGATCAACTCGTTTGTATGTGCGCCCGCCTTGTTCCAGAACAGAGACGAGACGCGTGACAGCGCGTCACCGGCAATTTCCAGTGCTGCGATTGTGTTCTCGAAGGTCGGTGTTTCCGTGTTGTCGGCAATCGCATCGATTTCCGCTTCATGCGCAGTCAGCGCAGAATCGAAGGCGATGGCAAAATCCTCGTCCTTCACCAGTTCGAATTTCGGAAGACCATTGGGGCCGTTCCAGTCGATGAGGGCCGGATTGATTTGCGTTTCGGTCGCCATGCGCGCTTTTCCTCTGCATCGATGTGAGTCTCGTCGGTATTACATAGGAGAAACCTTCGAGGATTGGGAGGGTATCTGCGACAGGCGCAGTAAAGCGCGCATCTGTCGCGGCCCGATCAGACGAAAACACCGGCTTTTCGGCTTTTCGGTTTTCCTTGACGGTGGAACTGAGTAAGGGTGCCCGCGGCAACGGCAGCAGGATCGATGGACGCAAAGCAGAACACCGACACCTTGACCTTCCTGATTTCCGACAGCGCACGCGTGCTGCGGGCAGCTTTCGAGCGGCGTATCGTTCAGGCAGGGCTGGAGGTAACCCCGGCGGAAGCACGGACCCTGTTGAACGTGGAAATCCTCAAGGACGGCCGACAACTGGATATCGCTGCCCGCATGGGCATAGAACCGATGACGGTCTGCGCCTTTCTCGACAAGCTGCAGGCCGCCGGCCTGATCGAGCGCCAACCGGACCCCACCGACCGCCGCGCCAAGCAGGTGGTGCTGACGCCGAAATCGCACGATCTGATCAAGCGTATCCGCCATGAACTCGACCAGTTGATCGCACAGGCGACCGAAGGTCTGGCCGAAAACGATGTTAAAATTTTCATGCGCGTACTCGAAACCGTGCATGACAATCTTCTTGCCGAAACGCCCTGAGCCTCCTGCCGAGATCATACCCCCTGATGACCAGTTCCGTGGTGCCGCCCGAAAAGAAACGCATGAGCGAGCGCCGGGTGGCGATTTTTGGAGCGGTGCTGACGGCGATCGGCCCGATCTCCATGGCGATTTCCACACCCGCCATGCCGGAAATGGTGAAAGCATTCGGTACGACGGAAGCGGCGATCAAGCTTAGCCTGTCACTTTATTTCGGCGGTTTTGCCATGGCGCAATTGCTGGCAGGGCCGGCATCGGATGCTTTTGGACGTCGCAAGACCACCATCGCCTTCATGGCCATATATCTTCTCGGTGCGTTGATCTCCGTTTTCGCCACATCGGTGGAAGCGCTGCTGATCGGCCGCCTGATCCAGGGCATCGGCGCCTCTGTAGGCGTTACCGTCGCCCGCGCCATCGTCCGCGACCTCTTCATTGGCGCAGAGGCCGCGCGCATCATGAACCTCGTCGGCATCATGGTGGCGATCGGTCCTGCAATGGGACCGACCATCGGCGGCCTGGCTCTTTCGGCTTTCGGCTGGGAATCCGTCTTCATCCTGATGGTCCTGTTCGGTGTCGGCATCGTCGCCAGCGTGTTCTTTCTGCTGAAGGAAACCACGGTCCCGGATCGCACGCGCATCCGCCCCGCGCGGCTGATCTCCGCTTATCGGGAAACGCTGTCGGAACCACGTTTCCTCACCACCGCACTCATCCTCGGCGGTTCGGTCGGCGCGCTCTACGCCCAGTCGACCATGCTGCCCTTCGTGCTGATCGGCGCAGTCGGCCTCACGCCCACGCAATTCGGCCTGTCCATGCTGATGCAATCCGGTGCCTATTTCACCGGATCCCTCGTTCTCAAGCGGGTTTCCAGCCGGATCGGTGGCCCCGGCGCCGTGCGCATCGGCCTCGCCCTGATCGGCTTCGGCGCGCTTCTGATGTTCAGCTGGAACATGCTTTTACCGGCAACGCTAGTCTCGATCATGGGACCGGTCGCCATCTGCACCTTTGGCCTCTCCTTCATCACGCCCCAGGTGGTCACCATGGCGCTCGCCCCCTTCCCGCATATTGCCGGCTCGGCATCGGCGATCATGGGCTTCATCCAGATGGGCTTTGGTTTTACCGGAGGGCTTGCGGCGGCGGCACTCGGATCACCCGTCTTGGCCTTCAGCATCATCATTCCGGCAATGGAACTGATCGCCATTGCCAGCTATTTCGGTTATCTCGCCCTCAACCGGCGTCGCTGACAGGCGGCAATAAAAAACCCGCCCTGCACGAGGCAGGACGGGTTCTTAGATCAGACATCTGGCGGCCGAAGCCGCCAGAGAAATTACTTGTTGCGCTTGCCGAGCGTGCGCAGGCGCAGAGCGTTCAGCTTGATGAAGCCGGCTGCGTCCTTCTGGTCATAGGCGCCCTGGTCGTCTTCGAACGTAACCAGCTGGTCGGAATAGAGGGACTTGTCGCTCTCGCGGCCGATGACCATGACATTGCCCTTGTAGAGCTTCAGCGTCACTTCGCCTTCGACATGCTCCTGGCTCTTGTCGATCAGCGCCTGCAGCATTTCGCGTTCCGGCGAGAACCAGAAGCCGTAATAGATCAGCTCGGCGTAACGCGGCATGATCTCGTCCTTGAGGTGGGCAGCGCCACGGTCAAGCGTGATGGATTCGATGGCGCGGTGAGCGGCGAGCAGGATCGTGCCGCCGGGGGTCTCGTAGACGCCACGCGACTTCATGCCGACAAAGCGGTTTTCGACGAGATCGAGACGGCCGATGCCGTTGTCGCGGCCATAGTTGTTGAGTGCTGCCAGCAGTGTGGCCGGCGACATTTCGACACCGTTGATCGAGCAGGCATCACCCTTGCGGAAACCGACCTTGATGACGGTGGCCTTGTCGGGAGCAGCTTCCGGCGAGATCGTGCGCATATGCACGTATTCCGGAGCCTCGACGGCCGGGTCTTCCAGAACCTTGCCCTCGGACGAGGAGTGCAGGAGGTTGGCATCGACGGAAAACGGCGCTTCGCCCTTCTTGTCCTTGGCAACCGGGATCTGGTGCTGTTCGGCGAAGTTCAGGAGGTCCGTACGGCTCTTGAACGACCAGTCGCGCCAAGGAGCGATGATCTTGATATCCGGGTTAAGCGCATAAGCCGACAGTTCGAAACGAACCTGGTCATTGCCCTTGCCGGTGGCGCCATGCGCGATCGCATCGGCGCCGGTTTTTTTGGCGATGTCGATCAGATGCTTGGAGATCAGCGGACGGGCGATCGAAGTGCCGAGCAGATAGACGCCTTCGTATACGGCATTGGCACGGAACATCGGGAATACGAAATCGCGCACGAATTCTTCGCGGACGTCCTCGATATAGATTTCCTTGATGCCCATCATCTCGGCCTTCTTGCGGGCCGGCTCGAGTTCTTCACCCTGGCCGAGATCGGCGGTGAAGGTGACGACTTCAGCGTTCAGTTCGGTCTGAAGCCATTTCAGGATGATCGAGGTATCGAGACCGCCGGAATAGGCGAGAACGACCTTCTTTACGTCTTTGGGGAGAGCCATGGCGAAAATATCCGTCTGCGGGTGGTTGGCGGACAGCAGTCCGCCCAATTGGATCGCCGAACTTTTTAGCGAGTTTCGCGGGCCACGCAAGGGAAACCCGGTGAAACGGCATCAGAGATGCTGGCGAACGTTCATGCGCTGGTGGAGGATGCGGATGACAAGAACCTGGCGGTTCGCGTGGCGGTATATGATACGATGCGAACCGGACGCAAAACTGAGATACCCGTAATGGATATCGTCAATCGGCTTGCCGCGCTTTACGCCCGTCGCCAAAGCTTCCACCGAATTGATCAGTTCTTGGTAATAGCTGTCCGCCTGGACGATGGACCACGTGTCGCGGGTATAAAGCCAGATTTCCAGGAGATCCCGCTTCGCTCGTGGCGAAAGCTTGTAGCGCCTCAGCTCATCGCCCATGTTTACGATGGATCTCGGCCAGAAACGCATCCGGATCAAACGTCTCGGGCTCTCCCGAAGCCTCACCCTCCTCGATCGCGGTGCGGATCGCGTCAATGGCCGCCTCTTCGCTCTCCTTGAGCATCCGCAGGGCGTCTTCGATCACCGCGCTCTCGGACGGGTAACGGCCGTCATCGACCTGCTGCCTGACGAAGGCCGTCAATTCCTCATCCACGCTGATCGATGTGATCTCGCCCATCAGGCTTGCTCCGGTTGGCCATTCCGTCATGTTGACGCAGTATCGTCACCGTACCATATGCGTCCCCACCTTTGAACAGCAGCCTCGCAGAGGAGATCCGTCATGGCCGTTACCCATCCTGCCATCAAGAAGGATAATGTCGCCGTCGTCACCGGTGCGGCCTCCGGTATCGGACTTGCCGCCGCAAAAGAATTCGCCCGGCTTGGCATGTGTGTCGTACTCGTCGATCTGGAAGGCGACCGCCTTGCCGAAGCCACAAGCGAAGTCACAAGCTTCGCAGAAGACGGAGAAGCCGATGTCGTCGCCATACCGACCGATGTTTCGCGTATCGACCAGCTGGAAGCGCTGGAACGCGCCGTCATCCAGCGGTTTGGCCGCGTGCATGTGCTGATGAACAATGCCGGTATCCAGCCGGGCAGCAGCGTCTTCGGCCCGCAGGCAAACTGGGACAGCATTCTGGCCGTCAACCTGATGGGCATCATCAATGGCAGCCGCGTTTTGGGTCCCGGCATGATCGCGCACAAGGAGCCGGCCTTGATCATCAACACCGGCTCGAAACAGGGCATCACCACGCCGCCGGGCGACCCGGCCTACAATGTCTCCAAGGCCGGCGTGAAAGCCTTTACCGAAGCCCTGCAGCACGAATTGCGCAACACGCCGGAATGCAATGTCGAAGCCCACCTGCTGATCCCCGGTTTCGTGTTCACGCCCCTTGCTGCGGGTGGCCGCACGGAAAAACCGGAGGGGGCATGGACATCGGAACAGACGGTCGAATTCATGCTCCGGAGCATCGAACGCGGCGACTTCTACATCCTTTGCCCGGACAATGATGTCGATCGCGCCACCGACGAACGCCGCATGGCCTGGGCGATCGGAGACGTCATCGAAAACCGGCCGCCGCTGTCGCGCTGGCATCCCGACTATGCAGAGGCTTCCAAGGAATTCATCAGCGGTCGCTGATCCATTGGCAGGAACACGAAAGCCGGGTACACAAGCATATCGACCATCCGGCTTTCGAGTGCACCCATGGAATTCCTGCCCAGCATTGCCACCCTGCTTGCCTTCTCCGCCGCAGGCCTGCTTCTCGCACTGACCCCCGGCCCGGACATGACCCTGTCCATCAGCCGCGCGCTTGGCCAGGGCCGCAAGCCGGCAATGTTTGTGGTTCTCGGCACCAGCCTTGGCGTCGTCTGCCACACGCTTCTCGTCGCCTTCGGCGTTTCGGCGCTGATCACCGCATCGCCAACCGCGTTCTTTTTCCTCAAGACCGGCGGTGCCGCCTATCTGCTCTGGCTGGCAATCCAGGCGATCCGCTTCGGCTCAAGCCTGTCCGTTCAGAAGGTGGACAAGGCCGAAAGCAGTCCCTTCGCCAACATTTCCGTGGGATTTTGGGTGAATATCCTCAACCCCAAAGTCATTATCTTTTTCATGACTTTTCTGCCGCAATTCGTCACGGCGGGCGATCCGCATGTCACCAGAAAACTGATCTTCCTTGGCGTGTACTTCATCATCATCTGCATGCCGGTGAACGTGGCGGCAGTGCTCGCTGCCGATAAGCTGGCCGGCTGGCTGCAGGCCAATCCAAAATTTCTGCGCGGCATGGATTACACTTTTGCCGGCGTCTTTTCGGTGTTCGCCGCCAAAATCTTTCTGACGCAGGCCCGCTGAGCCATCGGTCAAAACGATCATAGACCTGCGGAAACTGCACGGCAGTCATGCCGTTAGACCTCTATCGTCCAAATTAGTTTTGATGCAAATCATTTGAATGCGCATCAATTCGAATGATCCCAAAGCCGTCTTTGGCGGCGCCGTCGTCGTGTTCGCCCGCCGCTGGCGAAATTTCATAGACCACAGACTTGCCGAGAGCGGCCTCACGGACGCCAGCTGGACGCCACTCATCTATCTCTACCGTCAAGGCGATGGCCTGCTGCAAAAGGAACTCGCAACGGCGTCTGGCCTCGACGATTCGAGCCTTGTCCGGCTCCTCGATATCCTGTCGAAACGCAATCTCGTCGAGCGGCGCATTGATCCGAACGATCGGCGCGCCCGCCGGCTTTATCTGACAGAGGAAGGCAGAAAGGCCGCGACGGCCATTCGTGCAAGGCTGGTGGCGCTCGAACACGAACTGCTGGAAGAGTTCGGTAATGGCGACATTGCCGCGATGCTGAACCTCTTCGAACGGGTGGAGACGAAGATTGAACAGGCAAGGGAGAAGGCGGGCAAACCGTGAGACATCTCCTTTCCTTCTTGACCGATATCGACCCCGCGCGCCTGCAGGCGACGGCGCGCACCGCCATTGCCTCCTGCGTGGCCCTCGGCCTCGGCACGTTGATTGGCCTCGATCACCCGCAATGGGCGGCAATGACCGTCTGGATCGTCGCCCTGCCGACGCGTGGCCAGCGTCTGGAACGAAGCCTCGCGCGTATTGCGGGGACGACGATAGGCGCGATGGCGGGCATCGGCTTCATCGTTTTGTCAGGCGGCAGTCCAATCGGCATCGTTCTCGGCCTTGCCCTGTGGCTGGGCCTTTGCGCCGGCACCGGCAATCTGCTGACCGGCCCGTTGTCCTATGTCAGCCTGCTGGCGGGATATTCCGCCGCCATGGTCACACTACTCGGTCATGGGCATGAAGACTCCATCGCGGCGCTTGCGCTCGATCGTATCCTGACGATCTGCCTCGGCGGCTTGATCGGGACGCTCGCCGCAATTTTCAGCACCACGAAACCCTCCGATATTGCCCAGGACACACGTGCCATTGTCGAAACCTTCCTCGATCATGTCGCGGCCGGCGGTCCCGACCGCCAACAGCGTGCGCAGCTGATCGCGGCGATGGCCGTGCTGGACGAAAAACTGGATGCCGTATCCGCAGGCTCGCTGCGTACACGCCGGCAAGCGCGCGATATCCGGCAATTGCTGGCAGCCATCATCGGATGCCTCACGGAGCCGAAACCACACGCACCAGGCAAGATCCCGCCGACGCCGGATCGGACGGGCACGCCGCTATGCGATGACGCCGTGGCAAACCGTATCGCGACACTGGCGGCGGACGTCGCATCATCATCACCGCATCTGGCCGCCTCGCTGACGGCAGTGGCGGCGGCATGGCGGCAGGCCAATCCAACCGCCGGTACGATCGACAGGGAGCGCCCGTCCCACCCCGCCCTGCCTCGGCATCGCGACCGGATCGGCGCAGGTCGTGCAGCCTTGCGTTCGGCCGGCGCCGTGGCCGCGACGGGTATGCTCTGGGTGATCACCGGCTGGCCGCTCGGGCCTTACATGGTGATGGGCGCGGCGATCATGACGTCGGTCTTCTCAACCTTTCCGACCCCTCACCTGCAGATGCGCTGGGTGGTTGGCGGTTCGGTTGCCGGCGCGCTGGCGGCAGTGTTCGCCCATCTGTTCATCCTGCCGATGGCCATGAGCGCAACGCTGGCAGCCCTTTTGAGCATGCCGCTCATTCTTCTTGGCGCACCGGTCATGGCGCATCGGCGGGTGGCGCTGGCCGGCATGGAATACAATCTCATCTACCTGCTGATGATGAACCCGAACCTGCCGGTCGATGACAATCTTGCGCGCGCGCTGCTGCAGGCAGTTGCCGTCGTGCTTGGTCCGGTCTGCGCCTATCTGGCGTTTCTGGCAGTCCCCATCGATCCGCGTCGACGGCTTGATTTCATCATCCGGCTGATCGTCTCCGAACTCACGGCCATTGCGAAAGGGGATTTTGACGACTTGAAGCGCCGCCGACACTGGCGTTTGCGCATTCATCACCGGCTGATGTTGCTGGCCCGATGGGCGCATCGCAGCGGTGGCACCGGTTCCCTTGCATCCGATGGCGGAATGACAGCACTTGCACTTGGCAACACGCTTCTGCATGTGCGGGACATGGCGGCAAGGCCGGCCCTGTCCGCAGGATCGCGACGCGCGCTGAAGGCGACATTGTCGAGTGTCGCCACCCTGCCCGAAAAGCCGGAACGCGTGACCCGGCTTTTAAGAACGGCTGCAAAGACCCTGACAGAAATCGATCCGCAGAGTGCCGCGGGCCTCACCGAAACCGCCGGCCTGCTGGCCGCCAATCAGGATTTCTTCAGGCGCGCAGGCTGACCGGAAAGGACGAACTCAATCGTCCTCGCCGTGGCCCGCAATCATCATCGCCTCGAAAGCCAGGCGATCGGTCTTGCGCATGCGTTCCGATTCCGATTTCAGCTGCCCGCAGGCAGCCAGAATGTCACGACCACGCGGCGTGCGGATCGGCGACGCGTAACCGGCCTGATTGATGAAATCGGCAAACTTTTCGATCGTTGCCCAGTCCGAGCACTGGTAGTTTGTGCCCGGCCACGGGTTGAACGGGATCAGGTTGATCTTGGCCGGCACGCCCTTCAGCAACTGAACCATCGCCTTAGCGTCTTCCAGGCTGTCGTTGACGTCCTTCAGCATCACATATTCGAATGTGATGCGGCGGGCATTCGACAGGCCGGGATAGTTGCGGCAGGCGTCGATCAGTTCCTTCAACGGATATTTCTTGTTGATCGGCACCAGCATGTCACGCAGCTCGTCGCGCACGGCATGCAGCGAGATGGCCAGCATCACGCCGATTTCGTCACCGGTACGGAAAATTTCCGGCACGACGCCCGAGGTCGATAGCGTCACGCGACGCTTGGAGAGGGACAGACCATCTCCATCCGTGGCGATCAGAAGCGCCGTCTTGACGTGGTCGAAATTATAAAGCGGCTCGCCCATGCCCATCATGACGATATTGGTGACCTTGCGGTCACCTGTCGGCACAAAAGCGCCAGGCGGCGTGTCGGCACCCGGAAAGTCGCCAAGCCGGTCGCGGGCCAGAAGAAGCTGGCTGAGAATTTCCTCGGCAGTCAGGTTACGAACCAGGCGCTGCGTACCGGTGTGACAGAAGGAACAGGTCAGCGTACAGCCGACCTGGCTGGAAATGCACAGCGTGCCGCGGCCTTCTTCGGGAATATAGACCGTCTCGATCTCGACCGGACGACCGGCACCGCGCGGCGGAAACCGCAGCAGCCACTTGCGCGTGCCATCGTTGGAAATCTGCTCCTCGACGATTTCCGGACGGGCAATGGTGAAATGCGCCTTCAGCATTTCGCGCATGTCCTTGGCGACATTGGTCATCGCGTCGAAATCGGAAACGCCGCGAATGTAAAGCCAATGCCACAGCTGGCTGACGCGCATACGCACCTGCTTTTCGGGAATGCCCTTTTCTTTCAGAGCCGCGCCCATCTGTTCGCGCGACAAACCGATCAGCGATGGCTTGGAACCGAAAAGATCCGGATTGGCGACAAGCGGCTTCTTGGCGACGACGCCTGGCGCAAAAACCTCTGTGACTGACATGTTCTATCCCGTTCGAGCACATGACCAGCGCCACCGCGAAACAGGCGGATAAGGCTAGGGGCATGTCTGTTCGTGAAACCTGAAACGGCCGCGGCAACGTGTGGCCTGACCCTGTTGAGCCGGGCTTTATCATCAAAATGCCGCCGCGTCACCCTGTCTTGGAAAAACGACGAAGGCCGGTCTTGCGACCGGCCTTTCTCTGAAACGCGCAATAAAATTCTTACTTGCAGGATTCGATCTGCTTGAGAGCAGCCGAAATACCGGCGAGCGAATAGGCGTAGGACGTCTTGGTGCCGCGGCCGGAAACGGCGCTGACGCTCATGTTCGTGCCGGTCTTCATGGCGGCGACCAGGGCCGGCTCTTCGGCAGCATTCTCCACCCAGGCAGCCTTTTCCTTGGTGAACATGACAAAATTCTTGCCATCGATAGTGACAGTGACCTTGGAATTGGCCTGCATCGTGTAGCCCATCATTGCCTGCGGTTCGTAGGAGATGTTCTGGCCCGGACGCTGCGAAACGATGAAGAAGATGTCCCCATGATCGACGGAAGCAGGTTCCTTGGTGGTCGGAACCGACAGGACGTAGCAGACCGTGCCGTTACCCTGCTTGTAGGAATATGCGCCCCAGGCCTTGAACTGCTGAATACGGTTCGGCGCCTGTGCGGCGGCAATGCTCGTGCCTGCCAGCATGAGGCTCAGCGCAATGGCAATCTGTCTTGCAAACATGGGTTTCCTGCCAATTTTTTTATGAACGGTCGACCGGAAGTCCCTGCGGGCGTGGTCGCGATCGCTCTATTTTGACCAAATTCTGGTTACCAAACCGTGAAGAACGGTCCTGAAAGGGAAGGAGGTGTACCACTTCCGGCATCATGGGACATTTCGCCTGAACCCGGTTTTAACCACGTTTTTGACTTTGTTTCACCTGAAGTTCGAATGTGGGCCTGTGCGCCCCTCATATTTTACTGACACAAGGAATGGGGCAACAGTTTGTCCTCTTCCAATACGCTGTTTTGACATTAGAATAGCTGAATACGAGACGGATTTTTGATGAATGACGGACGAAGTGCTCAGCGACAGTGACCAGAAAGATCGCTTCGCCGCTCTGGCAAGGGCTGTCGCGGAAGATCGCGACCAGCTTGCATTTCGCCAATTGTTCGATCATTTCGCGCCACGCCTGAATTACTGGCTGCATCGCCGCGGCCTTGCCAATGAGGAAGCGGAGGAAATCGTTCAGGAGGTCATGACGGTTCTCTGGCACCGCGCCCAACTCTACGACGTCAATCGCTCGTCGCTTTCGACATGGCTGTTCCGCATTGCCCGCAATCGCCATATCGACCTGCAACGCCGCATCAAGACCAGGATGATCGACGGCAAGGAACCGCTGCTACAGATCGATGACGTGCCCGGCATGGAGACCATGCTGGAAAGCGAGGAGCGTGAGGCGCAAGTGCGCGAGGCATTGACCCGCATTCCCGGCGAGCAGATGGAGCTGGTGCGCGCCTCGTTTTTCCTCGGTTATTCGCATAGCGAAATCGCCGCCTGCACCGGCCTGCCGCTCGGCACGGTCAAATCGCGCATACGACTTGCGTTCGAGCACCTGCGCAAAGCGCTCGATAATTCAGATCGATTGTCGTCGTAATGGATCTTTATTTGGCGGCGGAGGCTGCAGCGACATCCGTCTCGTCAGCCAGGGCACGGTCGGCAGCCTCGTAATGCTCGTCGGTGATGTGGACGCTGATCATCTTGAGCGCTGCCGCAAGCACCGCGACATCATCCGTAAAGCCGGCCACCACAAGAAAATCCGGGATGATATCGATCGGCAACACGAAATAACCGAGCGCCGCCAGCAATACACCCTTGGCCCGAGTGGGCGTTTTCGAATCGGTGGCGCAATAGAAGGCGGCAACCAGATCTCGCGAAAACGGAACGTAGCGGGCCGCCTTGCGAAGCGTCGGCCAGAATTTGGCTTTCACCTGCGTCTCGCGGCGATTTTGAGTTTCCTCGTCGCCGGCCAACAGTATCTCACCGATTTTCACGTCATCCATAAAAGCGTCTCCGAAGCGAACCCCGTGGAGCCCCTCATATGGCCATGACAGGCCATACCTTCAATCCTGGCCAGCAACGCTATCCATCAAATGCGCCAGCTTGAAGTCAAGCTCGGTCAGTCCACCGGCATCATGCGTCGACAGCGTCACATCGACCTTTGAGTAGACGTTGAACCATTCCGGATGATGATCGAGCTTCTCCGCAAAAAACGCGCATTGCGTCATGAAGCCGAAAGCCTCGACAAACGTCTTGAACTTGAACGTCCTGACGATGGCCTTGCCATCATCCCGCAAGGCCCAGCCGGAAAGGTTTGCCAGTTCACCTTCAATGGATTTAGCTTCGAGTTTCTGGGGTCGCATCATGCACCTTTGAAATCGATCGGAAGCCTTCAGTAGAGGCTGGTCTCATGAAGCTCGCCGCCCGCATGGCTCGCCCCCCATGATTCGTTCAGCGGAAAGATTTCCTCTGTCACGTAAGGTCCGCCACCGACAGATTCCTTCGATGACAGAAGGACGAAACGGCCGGCCGTAAACGGCATGGCATGGAAATTCCCGCGACCGCCGAGATAATGCACGACATCATCCAGGCGGCAGGATTTCAGCCGTCCCAGCGTCACATGCGGCATGAACTTTCTCGGCTCGGCAGGCAGGCCAATACGCTGGCAGATCCGTTCGATCTCACCCTGCAAGGCAGCCATTTCGGGGGATGGCGTGACACCTGCCCAGACCGAATGCGGCTTCTTAGAGCCGAAGGAACCGATACCGTTGATACTGATCTGGAATTCCTGCCGGTCGATCCGGTCCAGCCGGTCAACGATTTCGTCGGCAGTGCGGTTATCGACATCGCCGATGAAGCGAAGAGTGATGTGATAGTTCTCCACATCGATCCAGCGTGCTCCGGGTATTCCGCCCCGCAGCAGTGACAGGCTCATCGCGACATTGCGCGGTATCTCGAGGGCGGTGAAAAGTCTCGGCATGGGGACCTCCTCGAATCTCTCGGATCTGACAACAGCGGAACATGCATGACGGTTCCGTGCAACCTACTATTTCTTCTCCATAAGAATAGAGCGAACAAAGTTCTGCATAACCGGCAGAGAGCGCTCGACCATGACCTTCACACCCTCTGCATTGGGATGCATGCCATCGTCCAATTGCAGCGATTGTTGGGCTGCAACGCCATCGAGAAAGAATGGATAGAGCGGCACATCATATTTTTCCGAAAGCTTTTTATAGATCGGATTGAAACGCTCGGCATATTCGCCGCCCATGTTCGGCGGCGCCATCATGCCCGCCAGAACTACAGGAATGCCTCGCTCTTTCAGCCGCGCCAGAATGCCGTCGAGGTTCTTTTCGCTCTGCTCAGGCGAAATACCGCGCAACGCGTCATTGGCGCCGAGTTCGACGATCACGCCTGCCGTGCCATCCGGCACCGACCAGTCGATGCGCGACAGTCCGCCGGATGTTGTATCACCGGAAACGCCGGCATTCGTGATCGTGACGCTCAGCCCTTCGACCTTTAGCGCCGCTTCCAGCTGCGCCGTGTAGGATTCGTTTGGAGGCAATTGATAACCCGCCATCAGGCTGTCGCCAAAACCGACGATCTGGACGGATTGGGTTGGTGCGGGGCTTTGTGCCACGGCAGAAAAGGCCGTTAACGACAACGTGGTTATGACGGTGAAGTGAAGTGCGAGCGCTTTCAATCCCATGAAGACCTTCCTAGATTGCCAACCTGTTCGCCGGCCCCTTGCCGACATCCCATCATGACCGCTGTGTACATGCCAATATAGGACGCCTGCGCGTGACTAAAACCATCATCGAGCTGAAGAAGGCTGATCTTACCCTCGGCAGCGCCGCCGCATCCGTGCATGTATTGAAGAATATCGACGTCCAGATCGGCCGCGGCGAAGCCGTCGGCATCGTTGGCCCATCCGGTTCGGGCAAATCGACCCTGCTGATGGTTCTCGCCGGCCTGGAACGGCTCGATAGCGGCGAGATCGTCATTCTCAACACCCCGCTCCACCAGCTTTCCGAGGATGGCCTGGCGGATTTCCGCGGCCGCAATATCGGTATCGTCTTCCAGTCGTTTCACCTGATCGCCAACATGACCGCAATCGAGAACGTTGCCGTGCCGCTGGAACTGGCCAATGCGCCGAACCCGTTCGAAACCGCGCGCCAGGAGCTGATCGCAGTCGGCCTCGGTGAACGTCTCAATCACTATCCCGGCCAGCTGTCCGGCGGTGAGCAGCAGCGCGTGGCGATCGCCCGTGCGCTTGCCCCCTCGCCTTCGGTTCTGATCGCCGACGAGCCGACCGGCAATCTCGACACCGAGACCGGCCGTCAGATTGCCGACCTCCTGTTTTCAAAACAGGCCGAACGCGGCATGACCATGCTGCTCGTCACCCACGACAACGCACTTGCAGCTCGCTGCTCGCGGCAGATACGCGTGCGCTCAGGCGAAATCGTTGCCGAAGGTGCAGCACCCGGTAGTGTCGGAGAAGCAATCCGCGCATGAGAAACAGCACGTCCGCCCGCCTGTCGATCGCACTTCGCCTCGCCCTTCGCGAAATGCGCGGCGGCCTTTCCGGGTTTTACATCTTTCTCGCCTGTATCGCGCTCGGCACCGGCGCCATTGCCTCGGTGAATTCCGTTTCGCGCGCCATAACCGGCGCGATCGCAACCCAGGGCCAGAGCCTGCTAGCCGGCGACGTGCGTTTCGAACTGAACAATCGCGAGGCAAGCGAGGAGGAGCGTACATTCCTCAACGGCCTCGGCACGGTATCGGTCTCCACCAACCTCCGCTCGATGGCGCGGCTGCCGGATGGCTCCGACCAGACGCTTGCCGAGGTGAAGGCCGTCGATGGCGTTTATCCGCTCTATGGTCAATTGAAGACCGAGCCGAACATGCCGATCACCAATCTCCTCACCCATGAGGACAACGTGTATGGCGCGATCGCTGCGCCGCTATTGCTCGATCGTCTCGGCATCTCGGTTGGCGACGAATTGCTGCTCGGCAACGCGCGTATCAAGATCAAGGGCACGATCGTCACCGAACCGGATGCGGTCTCTGAAGGTTTTGGCTTTGCGCCGCGCCTGCTGATTGCCCGTGATGCCCTTACCGCATCCGGCCTGATCACCACCGGCAGCCTTGTCGAACATGCCTACCGCATCAAGCTGGCAGACCCGACCACAAGCAAGGCCGTTGTCGCCAGCGCCAACAAACAGTTCCCGAGTGCCGGCTGGTCTGTTCGCAGCAGCGATCGCGCAGCGCCGTCGCTGACGGAAAATGTCGACCGCTTTTCGCAGTTCCTGACGCTTGTCGGCCTCACCGCCCTCATCGTCGGGGGTGTCGGCGTCGCCAACGCCGTGCGCGCCTTCCTCGATAGCAAGCGCACCACCATCGCCACGCTGAAATGCCTCGGTGCACCCGCTTTCGTCGTCACCATCACCTATCTGTTCCAGATCCTCATTCTGGGCGGCGTCGGCATTGCCATCGGCCTTGCCGTCGGCGCCATCGCGCCCTTCATCGCCCTGCGTTTTCTGGATGGCGCATTGCCCGTTCCGGCCGAAGTCACGCTTTATCCGTCCGCACTCGGCATCGCAGCCCTGTTCGGCCTTCTGACGACCTTTGCCTTTGCCATCCTGCCGCTTGGCCATGCCCGCGAAGTACCGGCCACAGCGCTCTTCCGCGAACAGGGTTTTGAGCAGGCCCGCCTGCCCTCCTGGCCCTACCTCGCGGCCGGTGGCGTTGCCTTGGCAGCCCTTGCGGCACTGGCGATCTTCGCCGCCGAAGACCGATTTATCGCCTCCATTTTCCTCGGTGCGGTTGCTGCGGCATTCGTGCTGCTGCGCATTGTTGCAGGTGGCATATCGGCGCTGGCGCGCCATTGCCCGCGTGTCTCTTCGCCCGCCCTGCGACTGGCGATCGGCAACATCCATCGTCCCGGTGCGCTCACTTCGTCCGTTGTCCTGTCGCTCGGCCTCGGCCTGGCGCTGTTGGTCACACTGACGCTGATCGACGGCAATCTGCGCCGCCAGTTGAACGGCACGATGACGCAGAACGCCCCCAATTTCTTCTTCGTCGATATCCAGAGCGCCGAGCGCCAGGGTTTTGTCGATATCCTGAAGCAGCAATCTCCGCAGGGCACGATCACCGAAGTGCCGATGTTGCGCGGACGCATTCTCGCCTTCAACGGTGAGGACGTCGCCAAGATGAACGTGCCGCCATCGGGACGCTGGGTTCTGCGCGGCGATCGCGGCATCACCTATGACGCCAGTCTGCCGACCGGCTCGAAACTGGTCGAAGGCGAATGGTGGTCTGAAGATTATACCGGTGAACCGCTCGTTTCCTTCTCGGCGGAAGAAGCGGGCGAACTGGGGCTGAAGATCGGAGACACAGTTACCGTCAACGTGCTTGGCCGCAACATCACCGCCAGGATCGCCAACTTCCGTAAGATCGAGTGGGAATCGCTTTCGATCAACTTTGTCATGGTCTTTTCGCCCAACACGTTTCGGGGCGCGCCACATGCGTGGCTGGCAACGCTGACGGATGCCGGCGCATCACCGCAGGCCGAGGCCGCCATCCTCAGAACAGTGACCAACGCGTTCCCGACCATCACCAGCGTTCGCGTCAAGGACGCGATCGACATTGTCGATCAGTTGGTGGGACAGCTCGCGACTGCCATTCGCGCGGCCGCCGCCGTGGCGCTGATCGCCTCCGTGCTGGTGCTGGCCGGCGCACTTGCTGCCGGCAACCGCGCCCGCACCCATGATGCCGTGATCCTCAAAACGCTCGGTGGCACGCGCTCCATGCTGATCCGCGCCTTCAGCTACGAATACATGATCCTCGGCACGGCAACGGCCATCTTTGCCCTGTTCGCCGGCACCGGTGCGGCCTGGTATGTGGTGGCAAAGATCATGCGCCTGCAATCGACCTTCATGCCGGATGTCGCCGTGCTGACGCTGGTGATCGCGCTGGTGCTGACGGTCGGTATCGGTCTTGCCGGCACGTGGCGCATTCTGGGACAGAAGGCGGCACCCGTATTGCGCGAACTTTGATATATGGGCCTGACGATCGTCAGGCCCCGACCGCATGTGCGCATTAAATTTTCTCCACTTTCAGGATTCGGGCTTCAAAGCCTTGAATGATAACGCAACTGCCAGCATATTCTCTTCATGCTTGCTGGAGCTCCGCAGCGGCGACCGGCATTTGCCCGCACACCGAAACGATCTGGGAGCTTTGAGAGGAAACCATGGCTGATCCCTACAACTACCAAAACCGCATGGCACGCGGCGGCGTACAGTCGGGCGCGATGATCGATCAGGGCCTTCGGTCCTATATGCTCAAGGTCTACAACCTGATGGCGCTCGGTCTTGCGATCACCGGCCTGGCTGCCTACGGCACCTATACCGCAGCGCTCAGCAGCCCGGCATTCGCACAAGCCATCTTTGGCTCGCCGCTTCGCTGGGTGGTAATGCTGGCGCCGATCGCGCTCGTCTTCTTCCTCAGCTTCCGCATCCATAAGATGAGCGTTTCTGCAGCGCAGACGACGTTCTGGATCTATGCGGCGCTGATGGGTCTTTCACTGTCGTCGATCTTCATGGTCTATACCGGCCAGAGCATCGTTCAGACGTTCTTCGTGACCGCCGCTTCCTTCGGCGCGCTGTCGCTTTACGGCTACAGCACCAAGAAGAACCTGTCGGCAATGGGTTCGTTCCTGATCATGGGCCTGTTCGGCCTGATCATCGCCTCGATCGTCAACATCTTCCTCGCATCTTCAGCACTCGGCTTCGCCATCTCGGCAATCGGCGTGCTGATCTTCGCGGGCCTCACCGCCTACGATACGCAGAAGATCAAGGAAATGTATTACGAAGGCAACGACGCCACCACGACCGGCCGCATGGCCATAATGGGCGCGCTGACCCTGTATCTCGACTTCATCAACCTCTTCCTGTTCATGCTGCGCTTCCTTGGAAACCGCGATTAATCAGGAATTCGTCCATTCTGGAAAGGCGGGGCTTCGGCTCCGCCTTTTTATTGCCGCCCTTAGGGGCTGGGCATAGGTTTGGTCCCACCGAACAACATCAGGCCTCTCCATGACCTTTCGCCTGCGCGACGCAACGCCTGCCGATCTTGCCGCCATTACGGAAATCTACCGTGACAGCGTTCTCAACGGCACGGCGAGTTATGAAATTGCACCGCCGGATCAGACGGAAATGGCTGGCCGCTTTCAGGCCATCAGGGACAAGGGCTATCCATACATCACTGCCGAGGACGATGACGGCACGCTTCTGGGGTATGCCTACGCTTCGGCTTTCCGTACCCGCCCCGCCTATCGCTGGCTGGTGGAAGATTCGATCTATCTGGCGCCGGAAGCCCGTGGCAAAGGCGTCGGCAAGGCGCTTTTGAAGGAATTGCTGATCCGCTGCGAAGCACTCGGATTCCGCCAGATGGCAGCCGTCATCGGTGGCGCCAGCCCGGCCTCGGTCGCGGTCCACAAAAGCCTAGGCTTCGAGATGACGGGTACCATGAAAGGCACCGGTTTCAAGCACGGTAAATGGCTGGATACGGTGTTCATGCAGATTGCACTTGGCGATGGAACGAACACCGCACCGGACCCTGCGACCTATCCCGGTTCGCTTTTTAGCGAATAAGCAAAAGCGAGCCGTTCAATCTACCAGCTTCAACACCTTGTCGAAGACCTTCAGCACCTGCTGAAGCTCATGGCCACGTTTCAGGATCGTTCCATGCGTATTGACCACCGAAAAGGCGCCCTGCTTGGCGGCAAGTTTCGGATTTTTCTCGATACGGAAAAGCGGCATTTCACCCGATCGCTTGAAGACGGAAAAGATCGCTTTCTCGCTCGTGTGATCGATCGCATAATCCTTCCACTCGCCCTCACCCACCATGCGTCCATAGATCCACAGGATGGCGTCGAGTTCGCGCCGGTGAAAGGTCACGGGCAGCGGATCGAGATTTTTTCTATACTGGTTGAGATCGACAACAACGGTACCGTCTTCGGGTTTTGATCCCCTCGGAAAATCCGGCTGATCAGTCATCACGGCTCCAGATCGACTATTGCAGAGATATGACAGTGTGCCTCAGCAGCCATAAAATGCAAGACGCAGACGGTTGAGCCAGAGACACCTTACAAAATCAGCGGATGCAATCGACCAAGGTTATTTTTCTCGCCGCATTTCGGTCAAAACAGCGCCCGAATCCGAGGCGAGATTGGCTTTGTTGGTTGACGCCTTTGCGTCAAACAAGCCCGATCCGGAGCGCTGACCCTTACCCCCAGCCCCCCAACGCCTCGGATCGGGCAACCAACACCCTTCCAGACATCAGCAATATCCGGTCTCGTCACGAATCATTTTTTGATGGAAAGCGTCAGTCGCGCTTGCGTCCGGCCATCAGCATGGTTGCGCCGACAATGGCTGCGGGTTCGCCACCTGGCTTGGAAGACTGCAGCAGAATGGCGCAGCCATCCTTCTTGCCCTTGCCCATGGTGCGGGCAGGTACAGTGATCTTCATGTCCTTGCCATCCCACATGCCGACGGTCTGCACATCGTAAACGCTGTGCCAGTATTCCATCTGCTTGCCGGTGTTCTCGCCCTTCTGGACCTCGACCTTTTCCTTCTTGGTGAAATAAGCGATCACGATATCGGCCTTGCCGGTGCCGGCGCCGATATTGATCTCGATCTCTTCACCGTTCATGGCGGCCTTCACCGGCACTGTCAGACCCTGGCCGGCCGTTTTCATGCCGTCCATCTTTCCGTTGATGGCGGTAAGGTCGGTTCCGATCAGGTGATCACGGCCATTGACGACGGCCTGCGGGGTATAGACGCCGCTGCGCCCGAAGGCATGAGCATAACCGTACTGGCGCTCGGTGTTTTCCTTGGAGCTCAGCGTATCGGTCCAGCCGAGATAGTTCCAGTAATCGACATGATAGGAGAGCGCGACGACATCGCCCTGCTCGACCAGCTTCTTCAAGGCGGCGTCTGCCGGCGGACAAGAGGCACAGCCTTGCGAGGTGAACAGCTCAACGACGCCCTTCGGCTCCGCAATATCGCCAGCACAGGCAAGACCGGCAGAAAACAGGCCGATCAGGAATGCGGCGCTACGGACAGTCGAAAACATCGAATAAAACCCTCTGGCGAACCGGCAATCACAACGGTGACAGTACGGTCACGCACATCTCATCCTGCAAAATAGTCAATCCATGTAGTCAAACGGAAGTCACAACAGGGTGAGGACCAGATACGTGATCGGTGCCTCTGTCATGTTTCTTGACGATTTGCCATGAATTGCTGAAAAAACTACGAGCGTCAAATCAGTTTCAGCAAGCCTTGGGTCAAATAGACGGCACCGACAGCTGTCACGACCCAGCGGGTCCAGCTTCGGAAGTTTGCGTCCGTCATTTTCTGCAGGATACCGTTGCCGGCACGCGCGCCGAGTATGGCGATTGGAGCCGCGATCAACACAGCGATGGCATCGACCGTTGGAAGCTGTGAAGCAGCATCCCAGTAAAAGGCGATCTTCGCCATATGTGACAGTGTCTGAATGGATGCCTTTGTCGCAATCACCTTGCGGCGGTCCATCTGGGTGCGAATGAAGAAGATATCGACCGTAGGACCCGCCACGCCGACGCTGATCGTCATGCCGCCCGAAAGCAGCCCCGCCAGAAAGGCGTGCGAAGGACGCGATGCATCGAGCTTCAGCTTGTTGACCGGCAACCAGACGAGGATGGGCATCAGGCCGACGCCGATCAGCACCACCATCAGGTTGGGCGTATAACTGGTCAGGAACAGGATCACGGCCGACAGCGCCACGCCGGAACACAGGACGGCAAGGATTTTCCAGTCGATATACGCGCGCGAGAACCATGCGCGGGAACCGTTCGACACCATCTGGATGACGCCCTGAATCGCGATTGCCGTGCCGACGGGATAGAGAAACAGCAGCACCCAGAGCAGGATCAGCCCGCCTGCCATGCCGAAAATGCCGGAGAGCAGCGACGTCAGGAAGACGGTGACTGCCATTCCGATGAAAATGATGAGGGACAAGGGTGGGAAACCTGAAAATGCGATGCGGATTTATGGATTGAAAGAAACGCCCGCCGAATGAACCGGCGGGCGCTGTATCGGCGAACTCAGGCAGCCAGATCGCGAAGAACCGTCTGCAGAATGCCGCCATTGTTCATGTAGATGACCTCGTCGAGCGTATCGATGCGGCACAGGATCTTGACGTCCTTCTCCGTGCCGTCAGCGTACGCGATCTTGGCAATCTTCCACTCACGCGGCTTGATATCGCCTTCCAGCCCCTCGATGGTGACGGTCTC
The DNA here is from genome assembly GCF_004343585.1 of Neorhizobium sp. JUb45. Classification (GTDB taxonomy): domain Bacteria; phylum Pseudomonadota; class Alphaproteobacteria; order Rhizobiales; family Rhizobiaceae; genus Neorhizobium. The sequence goes on from NZ_SLYW01000005.1 coordinate 237,982, forward strand.
ATCACCCTTGAGGTTGAGCGAAGCCCAGGTCGTGCCCTCTTCGAAAGTGAAGGGAACCACGCCCATGCCGACCAGATTGGAGCGGTGGATACGCTCGAATGACTGGGCAATCACAGCCTTGACGCCAAGCAGGTTGGTGCCCTTTGCAGCCCAGTCACGCGACGAACCGTTGCCGTATTCGACACCGGCGAAGATGACCAGCGGCGTGCCTTCTTCCTTGTACTTCATCGCCGCATCATAAATCGACAGCTCTTCCTTGGACGGGTAGTGAATGGTGTAGCCACCTTCCTTGCCGTTCGGGCCGAGCATGTGATTGCGGATGCGGATGTTGGCGAATGTGCCGCGCATCATCACTTCGTGATTGCCGCGACGTGTGCCGTACTGGTTGAAGTCGGCAACAGCGACGCCGTTTTCCGTGAGGTAGGCGCCTGCCGGCGACGAAGCCTTGATCGAACCGGCCGGGGAAATGTGGTCGGTGGTGATCTTGTCGCCGAACAGACCGAGGACGCGGGCGCCCTTGATGTCCTTGAGACCGGTTCCCTTTTTGCCCATGCCGACAAAATAAGGCGGGTTCTGCACATAGGTGGAGTTGTTGTCCCAGGCATAGGTATCACCATCCGGGATCTGTACGGCCTGCCAGTTTTCATCGCCCTTGAAAACGTCCGCGTATTTGCTCTCGAACAGTTCGCGGGTGACGTATTTCTGGATGAACTCCTGCACTTCGGCAGAGGTCGGCCAGACATCCTTGAGGAAGACCGGCTGGCCATCGCTGCCAATGCCGAGCGGCTCCGTCGTCAGATCCTTCTGCACCGTGCCGGCCAGCGCATAAGCGACAACGAGCGGCGGCGAAGCCAGATAATTGGCCTGGACGTCCGGCGAGATACGGCCTTCAAAATTGCGGTTGCCCGAAAGCACGCCCGAAACGATCAGGCCCTTGTCGTTGATCGTCTTCGAGATCGGCGCCGGCAGCGGGCCGGAATTGCCGATGCAGGTGGTGCAGCCGAAACCGACAAGGTTGAAGCCGAGCGCATCGAGATCATTTTGCAGGCCGGACTTGGCAAGATATTCGCCGACGACCTGGGATCCTGGTGCAAGCGAGGTTTTCACCCAAGGCGCAGTCTTCAGACCCTTGGCAACGGCGTTGCGGGCCAGCAGGCCGGCAGCGATAAGAACCGAGGGGTTGGACGTGTTGGTGCAGGACGTAATGGCGGCAATCGCGACGTCGCCATGGCCGAGATCAAAATCGGTGCCTTCGACCGCATAGCGGTTTTCCAGCTGACCCGGCTTCTTGTATTCGGTGTCCATCGAGCCGGCGAAACCGGAGGCGATGCCTTCCAGTGGAATACGGCCTTCCGGACGTTTTGGGCCGGCCATGGACGGCACGACGTCGTTGAGATCGAGTTCCAGCGTATCGGTAAAGACGAGATCGGCACCGTCATTGTCGCGCCACATGCCTTGCGCCTTGGAATAGGCTTCGACGAGCGCGATGCGCTCCTTGGTGCGGCCGGACATGTTGAGATAGTTGACGGTTTCGGCATCGACGGGGAAGAAGCCGCAGGTAGCACCGTATTCCGGGCCCATATTGCCGATCGTCGCACGGTCTGCGACCGGCATGTTGTCCATGCCCGGACCGAAAAATTCGACGAACTTGGAAACGACGCCCTTCTTGCGCAGCATCTGCACGACGGTCAGCACGAGGTCGGTCGCGGTGACGCCTTCCTTCAGCTTGCCGGTCAGCTTGAAGCCAATGACTTCCGGCAGAAGCATGGAAACCGGCTGGCCGAGCATGGAGGCTTCGGCCTCGATGCCGCCGACACCCCAGCCGAGCACGCCAAGGCCGTTGATCATCGTGGTATGAGAGTCGGTGCCGACGCAGGTATCGGGATAGGCGGTAACTTCGCCATCTTCCTCATTGGTCCAGACCGTCTGGCCAAGATATTCGAAATTCACCTGATGGCAGATGCCGGTGCCGGGCGGCACGACGCGGAAATTCTTGAACGCCTGCTGGCCCCACTTGAGGAAGCGGTAACGCTCGCCATTGCGCTGGTATTCCAGCTCGACATTGCGGGCAAAGGCGGTCGGCGTGCCGAATTCGTCGACGATGACCGAGTGGTCGATGACGAGGTCGACGGGCACGAGCGGATTGATTTTCTGCGCATCGCCACCGAGCGACTTGATGCCGTCGCGCATGGCGGCGAGATCGACAACCGCCGGCACGCCGGTAAAGTCCTGCATCAGCACACGGGCGGGGCGATAGGCAATTTCAGCCTCGGCCTTGCCCTTGTTGTTGAGCCATGCGGCAACGGAAAGGATCTGCTCCTTCGTGACGGACTGGCCGTCTTCGAAGCGCAGAAGGTTTTCCAGCAGCACCTTCATGGAAAAGGGCAGGTTGGAAACGCCTGCAAGGCCGTTCGCTTCGGCTTTGGGCAGGCTGTAATAGACATAGTCCTTACCGCCTACGGTAAGGACGGAACGACATTGAAAGCTATCAATAGATTTGGCCACGGAAAATAACCCCGCTGATATCAAGAGCCAACACGCGCGTGCGGACGCCTATGCACTTGGAAATGCACTATAGGATGCGGGTGCGACCATTTCCGCTGTCCGCACGAGAAGATTTATGGTCTTCAGGTCCGGCGCTGAGTGGAAATCACGCCGGCCGCTGGCGTGGTTGCCATGTATATAGATAGTTTCTAAGAAGCCTTCCAGATGCTTTGACGCAGAGCACGAAACATTTTTGCGATCAGATGTTTGAAAACTTGACGAAAGCCCGCAGATGCGACTGACGGTAGACGCCCTGAGCGCGCGACGCGGAGAAGACCTTATTTTCAAGGATATCTCCTTCACGCTCGGTGCAGGAGAAAGCCTGATCCTGACCGGCCGCAACGGCTCGGGCAAGTCCACCCTGCTGCGCGCCATCGCCGGATTGCTGCACCCGGAAAGCGGACGGGTGATCTGGATTTCGGACGGCGCGGAAGACGGTATGCGAGCGGCGGAAGCCTGCCACTATCTCGGCCACCGCAACGCCATGAAGGCAGAATTGTCAGTGCGCGAAAACCTCGAATTCTGGCAAAGCTTTTTCGGCGATTTTGCCGGCGGTCAGGGCATGTCGATCGGCGAGGCGGCGGAAGCGGTCGGGCTCGGCGGCATAACTCACCTACCCTTCGGATATCTGTCCGCCGGCCAACAGCGCCGCATGGCCTTCGCCAAGCTGCTTGTCGCCTGGCGCCCGGTCTGGATCCTCGATGAGCCGACGGCAGCACTTGATGTGAGTGCGGAAAGCGTTTTTACCGCCTTGATCAAGACCCATCTCGGCAAGGGAGGCATCGTGCTGGCGGCCACCCATCAGCCGCTTGGGCTAGAGAATACCCAGGAATTGAAGATGACGGGCTTTGCCGGTGTTATGGAGAGCATGTGGTGATACAGCTTCATTATCGCCTCCCCCCGGCAGCCCCCCTCTGCCCTGCCGGGCATCTCCCCCTCAAGGGGGGAGATCGGCTGGGCGCACATCCCGCAAACCACTTTAGCCTTTCCGTGCAACACAAGGTTCTTGGAGAAATTACAGTCAGGCGCCTTGTGATCTCCCCCCTTGAGGGGGAGATGCCCGGCAGGGCAGAGGGGGGTAACCGCACCCACGAGGCTCAGCCACAATGATCGCCCTTCTCCTCCGCGACGTCAAACTTTCCGTCCGCGCCGGTGGCGGGGCACTGATCGGCGTCCTGTTCTTCATGACGGTGGTCGCCGTGATCCCGTTCGGCGTCGGTCCTGACCTCAACCTGCTGTCGCGCATCGGCCCGGCCATCGTCTGGATCGGCGCGCTCTTATCGTCGCTGCTTGGCCTAGACCGCATGTTCCAGACCGATCGCGAAGATGGCTCGCTTGACCTTATCCTCATGCAGGAACACCCGCTGGCGCTGACCGTGCTCGTCAAATGCCTGGCGCACTGGCTCGGCAACGGCCTGCCGCTGGTGATCGCCTCGCCGCTTCTCGGTCTGTTCATGAACATGGACGAGGTGGCGATCGGTGCGACAATGCTGACGCTTCTGGTCGGCACGCCGGCACTCACCTTTATCGGTGCTGTCGGTGCCGCCGTGGCCGTCGCACTGCCGCGTGGTGGCCTGCTGGTTTCCATTCTGGTCCTGCCGCTGGCCGTCCCCGTTCTGATTTTTGGCGTCAGCGCTTCATATGCCGCCGTGCAGGATCCCGCTCCCTTCATGCCGCCGTTCCTGATACTGGTGGCGATCACGATGTTTTTTGCCGTTCTTGGCCCGCTGGGTGCGGCACTGGCTTTGAGAAACGCCGGCGATTGACTAGAAGCAAAGCCGTGGCCCGCCCCATCAAGTAGAAAGCCCCATGCCTCAAACTGCTGTTTTGACCAAGCTGACAGATCTCGCCAACCCGACGCGGTTTCTGAGCCTTGCTGCGCGCATCCTGCCATGGATGGCGGGGATCACCGCGATCCTGTTCGCGATCGGCCTTTACCTGAGCTTTGCCGGCGAAGGCGATTACCAGCAGGGCATGACGGTGCGCATCATGTATGTGCATGTGCCGGCCGCCTGGCTGTCGATGATGTGTTATTCGGTGATGGCAGCGTCGGCGATCGGCACGCTGGTCTGGCGTCATCCGCTGGCCGATGTTTCCCATAAGGCGGCCGCCCCGCTCGGTGCGGCCTTCACGCTGATCGCGCTCGCTACCGGTTCGCTGTGGGGCAAGCCGATGTGGGGCACATGGTGGGTGTGGGATGCACGCCTCACCTCCGTTTTCGTGCTGTTCCTGATGTATCTCGGCCTGATCGCGCTCAACCGCGCCATGGACGATCCGGGCAAGGCAGCGCGTGTTTCGTCCGTGCTGATCCTCGTCGGTTTCGTCAACATTCCGATCATCAAGTTTTCGGTCGACTGGTGGAACACGCTGCACCAGCCGGCCAGCGTCATCCGCATGGGCGGCTCAACGATCGACAGCACCTTTCTCTGGCCGTTGCTGATCATGGCCATTGCCTTCACCATGCTGTTTTTCACGCTACATGTGGCTGCGATGCGCAATGAAATCTGGCGCCGCCGCGTCAGCGCGCAGCGCCGAATGGCGGCTCGCATGGCCGGCCAGAAAACGGACAATACCGCTGAGAAGGGTGCGTGACATGACCCATACATTCTACATCGCCATGTCATACGGCATCGCCGCCCTGATCAGCCTCTGTCTGATCGCCTGGGTCTGGCTGGATGGCCGGGCCCGGAGCAGAGAGCTGGCGGAACTCGAAGCGTCCGGCATTCGCCGCCGCTCGACCCCGAAGCCAGAAGGCGAAAAGGCATGACCAACACGCAACCGACGGAACAGAAACAGCGCGAAGGTGAGCGTCGCGGTTTTGGCCGTTATGCGCTGGCGCTCATCCCACTTGCCGTTTTTGCCGGTTTTGCCGCCATTGCCGGTAAGATGCTTTACGATCAGGACGTGAACGGTCGTGACGTCTCGGCAATTCCTTCAGCGCTGATCGGCCAGAAAGCACCAACGCTCGCGATGCCGGCACTTGACGGCTCAAACCTGCCGGCGCTCAACGCAGATGCCATCAAGGGCAAGCTGACGCTGGTCAACGTGTTTGCATCCTGGTGCGTACCGTGTCGGCAGGAACATCCGATCCTGAAAAGCCTTGCCGAACAAGGCCAGTTGAACATCGTCGGCATCAACTACAAGGATCGCAACGACAACGCGCTGCGTTTCCTCGGCGAACTCGGCAATCCCTACAAGGCGATCGGCGTCGATCCGAACGGCAAGGCGGCGATTGACTGGGGGGTTTACGGCATTCCGGAAAGTTATCTGGTCGGCCCGGACGGCACGATCCTCTACAAGAAGGTCGGTCCCTTCGACAGCCAAAGCCTGACCAATGGCCTGCTGCCGGCCATGGAAAAAGCGCTCTCGAAATCCTGAACAGCGCAGATGACCGGCGGCTCAGGCCGCCGATATGCTGTGAATGCTTGCCGAGCTTTCCGGCCGCTGACGACCTTCGATGACGACACGGTTACGACCGGTGTCCTTGGCAGCGTAAAGGCAGGAATCGGCTCGCGAAATCGCCTCATGAACCGAGCGGTCGTTGCGTGAGACGGTGGATACGCCAAAACTTGCCGTGACCTTGCGACGAATGCCGGTTGTTTCCCAGCGACGGTTGGCAAAGGCGTGGCAGATGACCTCCGCATGCACACCGCCCTCGGTGAGTGACATGCCGGGCAGGAAGGCAACGAATTCCTCCCCGCCGAACCGGGCAATCAGCGCCCCTTCCGGCAACTGTCGGCGGAACATTTCAACCAGAATGGTGATGACCACATCGCCGGCCGCATGGCCGTAATCGTCATTGACCCGCTTGAAGTGATCGACATCGCTGCAGATGACCACGCCACGCTCGCTTAATTCACCAAGCTCGGCAATGGCACGATCGAAACCGCGGCGGTTAAGCGCATTGGTCAGCGGATCGCGATGGGCCGCATCCTGATGACCTCCGATGACATCGAGGACCGTTGCCGCAAGCGCCGTCAGCGCCATCAGGAAACCGATAATGCTGGCGCCGACCTGCATGAAGAAGGCGTAGTCCGATGCCAGAAAGCGATCGAAGCCCATATAGGACTGGTCGGCCAGCACGAACGACATGGTAACCAATCGCACCAGGGTCTCGATGAACACGAGGCTGACGATACCGAACAACGCGATATCGATTGGACGGCGCAGATCGCGAACCACGGCGGCAAGCGGCAGGGCGATGAGAACCAAGCAGAAGACGTCGCTGGACAACAACTCGCCACGCATGCTGTCCGCGATCAGGACGAAGTAACCGATGGCGACCATCCCGATCGCCCAAAGCGCCATACGTGCTTTACGAAGACGCGGGCGGCGGAAACGCAGGAGAAGCGCGTCACCGAACAGATAGAAGCCGGTGAAGAAGAAGGCATTCGCCAGAACAGCCTGTCCGCGTGCCGGAAGGAAACCAAGCAGCAAGGGCGTGGCAAAGCCGAGAGCGGCGGCGATATAACCAAAACCCCAGGCAGGGGCACTGCGGTCGCCCAGGCGCGCCACCCCGAAAAACACCAGACCGAAGGTCAGGAAAATGAAGGGCAGCAGATAGGCGAAATTATCCTGGGATTCCATGTCGTCCTCGCGACGCGGCCTAAGGGGTACATCCCCTCAAGAACTGACATTCCGGTTCTATGACGCGACTGTTAACGAAACCTGATTGCTTTTACGCAAGTGCACAGGCTTTACAGCGCGGATTGCCATTCGCGCACTGCATCCACGGGGGAAACCAGCATCAGCACGTTCAGCGTCAGATTGTCGCGGATCAGATAACCGGTGAGCAGTTCGAAGAAAATCGCAATCGCCACCGTCATCCAGACAGGCAGGCGTGCCGCAACGAAAAATCCGAGCGCCATGGAGACAGTGTCCATCGCCGAGTTCAAGATACTGTCGCCGTTATAGCCGAGTGCCATCGTGGCCGAGCGATAGCGGTCGATGATTAAAGGCGAGTTCTCAAGAATTTCCCAACCGGCTTCGATCAGCACCGCCAGCGAGAAGCGGGCCGACAGCGGTGCGCGACGCAATACCAGCCAGCCAAGCCCGTAAAACAGAAAGCCGTGGATGATGTGGGAGGGCGTATACCAGTCGGCGATATGCTGCGAATTGCCGGGCGAATTTACCCCCGGCTCGAAAAGTTTTATGTAACCGCATTCGCAGATCGGGATACGGCCCATAAAATACAGGATGCCGATCTGCGCGATGAACAGAACCAGCGCGCCCAGCAGCCAGCGGCGCGATTGAGAATCCGGTTCGAAGGCGCCCGTCGCCGTCACTTGCCGTTATCCGTCGCGGTGTCTTCGATCGTGTGGCGCATGATCAGCGGCATCTGCGAGAGCGTGAAGGCGATGGTAATCGGCATCGTGCCCCATACCTTGAAGTTGATCCAGAACGCATCGGAAAAATTACGCCAGACGACTTCGTTGATGACGGCGAGGAACAGGAAAAAGATGCCCCAGCGAACCGTCAGCTTTCGCCAGCCTTCCTCATCCAGCCGGAAGGCGGCGTTGAAGACGTAACCGAGCAGCGACTTGCCGAACAGGAGGCCGCCGAGCAGGACGACACCAAACAGGGTATTTACGATGGTCGGCTTCATCTTGATGAAGGTTTCATCCTGCAGCCAGATCGACAGGCCGCCGAACACCATGACCACCACGCCCGAAACGAAGGGCATGACCGGCAGGTGCTTGAAGACGATCTTTGAAACAATCAGCGACGCGACGGTCGCCACCATGAACAGCGCCGTTGCAATCAAAAGCGGCCCGCCAATGGCGGTCAGCGCCGGAAATTTTTCCGCCAGCCATTCGCCACGAAGATTGCCGAAGAAAAAGACCAGCAAAGGGCCGATTTCCAGCGCCAGCTTGAGGCCGGGATGCTGTTTCTCTTCCTTGGTCGGCGTGGTGTCGCTTTCGATCTGCATGGGATCCAACTTCTTGGGCTAAGCGTCAAACGGGTTGTGCTGGCGAAGCCAAACACGCTTTTCGTGGCATCAATGCGTCAGGCCGGCAATGGCATGGGCGAAATCCTGCGCCTCGAACGGCTCCAGATCATCCACGCCCTCACCCACACCGATAAAATAGACCGGCAATTTGTGCTTGGCAGCAATGGCGACCAGAATGCCGCCGCGCGCCGTGCCATCGAGCTTGGTCATGATCAGGCCGCTGACGCCGGCGACATTGCGGAAAATTTCCACCTGGTTCATGGCGTTCTGGCCGGTCGTGGCATCAAGCGTCTGCAACACGGTATGCGGTGCATCGGGGTCGAGCTTGTTCAGAACACGCACGATCTTTTCCAGTTCCGCCATCAGCTCGGCCTTGTTCTGCAGACGGCCGGCAGTATCGATGATCAGCACGTCCGACTTGTTGGCGCGTGCCTGCTCGAAAGCGTCATAGGCAAGGCCCGCGGCATCCGCGCCAAGCTTGGTGCCGATGAATTCCGAACCGGTACGATCCGCCCAGATTTTAAGCTGCTCGATGGCTGCCGCGCGAAAAGTGTCGCCGGCGGCGAGCATGACCTTCAGGCCCGAGCCAGAGAGTTTTGCAGCCAGCTTGCCGATCGTGGTGGTCTTGCCGGTGCCGTTGACGCCGACGACGAGGATGACATGCGGCTTGTGATCGAGATCGAGCTGCAGCGGCTTGGCGACCGGCGCCAGAACCTTGGTGATTTCCGCCGACATGATGCGTGACACGTCTTCGCCGGTGACATCCTTGCCGTAACGTTCCGACGACAGCGTATCGGCAATACGCATGGCGGTTTCGACACCGAGATCGGCCTGGATCAACAGGTCTTCGAGTTCTTCCAACGTCTGTTCATCCAACTTGCGCTTGGTGAACAGGGCAGTGATCTGGCCGGTCAGCTGCGACGATGTGCGGGCAAGGCCGGCGCGCAGGCGCTGGAACCACGTAAGGTTTGCCGGGGGGACGACCGCGACCGGTTCGGCTTCCGGCTTGGCAGTGGAGAAACCTTTGGGCAGGATTGGTGTGGATGGGGCTGCGCTTGGAACGATTGCCACTTCACCGCTGGAATCAGCAGTTGAGGTAATACCCCCCTCTGTCCTGCCGGACATCTCCCCCTCAAGGGGGGAGATCGAATCGTGGCTTACGCCCTGCTCTATAACGGACGTCGAAGCCTCAGAGATGGACTTTTGAGCAGGCGAACCATCACCTTTTACGCCCTCTTCAGATGGGGCCGAAGCCGGCGCATCCGTGATCTCCCCCCTTGAGGGGGAGATGCCCGGCAGGGCAGAGGGGGGTGATTCTGCACTCGGAACATCGACGGTTTCGGCCGCAGCCTCCGCCTCCAGCAGCGACAACGGCACGACGCCAAGTTCCGAAATTTCCTCGACGCCCGGAAGAATGGCAACAGGCTCTTCCTCGGCAACCTGAGTCTCGACCGCAGCTTCCTCAAAGACATCACCGGACGGCCCACCCGCCGTTTCCATTTCCACAGCCGCGACCGGGTCAGCGGCAACAGGCAGATCCTCATCACGCGATTTCGGCTCCAGCTCGGCCTGAACGGCAGCAACGTCGGCCGCCGCGTCCGGGGCCGGATGCGCGACCTGTTCCTCTGCCGGCTTGTCGCCGAAGGTGAAGACGCGTTTGATGAAGCTCAATGCCATATGTGATATCCGTTCCGGTCAGGCCGCCTGCTCGTGACGAGCATCGGCCACGACGGTCATGTCGAGATGTTTGCCGTTGTGCCCTGTTATCATAACGCGCTTGAAGTCGCGGGGAATAAGGTCAGGGGCTGCAACCAGCGAAAAGTTTTCCGTATGCGCCAAGCCGTTGTTCTCAACGATGATGGTCTGCTCGGTGCCGACCATGCGATCGAGATGGGCGCGGTGCAGCGCTTCGCCACGGGCGCGCAGCCGTGCCGCACGATCCTTGACCAGCGCGCGATCCACCTGCGGCATGCGGGCGGCCGGCGTGCCGGGGCGCGGGCTGTAGGGAAAGACATGCAGGAAGGAGATGCCGGCTTCTTCTGCAAGCGTTGCGGCACCTTCGAACATCTCTTCCGTCTCTGTCGGGAAACCGGCGATCATATCCGCCCCGAAGGCGATATCAGGCCGCAGGCGGCGGGCCTGTTCGGTAAAGGCCAGCGCCTCGGCGCGGCTGTGGCGGCGTTTCATGCGCTTCAGGATCATGTCGTCCCCATGCTGCAAGGACAGATGCAGATGCGGCATGAAACGTGGTTCGTCGGCAATCAGATCCCAGAGGTGATTGTCGGCCTCGATACTGTCGATCGACGACAGGCGCAGGCGACGAATGTCGGGAACCTGTTTCAGCAGCGTCTTGGCGAGATAACCCAAGGTGGGGGTACCGGGCAGATCGGCGCCGTAGCTGGTGGCATCAACGCCGGTCAGCACGATTTCGCGATAACCGCTTTCCGTCAGTTTTCGCGCCTGTTCAACCACCGCGCCCATCGGCACGGAGCGGGAATTGCCGCGTCCATAAGGGATGATGCAGAAGGTGCAGCGGTGATCGCAGCCGTTCTGTACCTGTATGAAGGCGCGCACATGCCCATCGATATGCCTGATCATCTGCGGCGCTGTCGCCTTGACGCTCATGATATCGTTGACGCGCAGCTTTTCTTCCGCCGACACGCCGAAATCCGGCAGGGCGCGATAGGAGGTGCTTTTCAGCTTTTCTTCGTTGCCGAGCACCATGTCGACTTCGGCCATATCGGCAAAGGTCTGCTTTTCGGTCTGCGCGGCACAGCCGGTGACGATGATGCGGGCATGCGGGTTTTCGCGGCGCACACGGCGGATGGTCTGGCGCGCCTGACGCACCGCTTCGCCTGTCACGGCGCAGGTATTGACCAGCACGGCATTGTTGAGCCCAGCCTTTTCGGCTTCGGCCCGCATCACTTCCGATTCATAGGTGTTCAGCCGACAGCCGAAGGTGATGACCTCGACGCCGCTCAATTCACCCTCGCTTCGGGTTTTTCATCCCGGACAAAACTGCCGGTGACCGGATCGACCTTGCCGGACCATTCCCATTCGGCAGGACCGGTCATGACGACGTGATCGTTTTCGCGCCACTCGATGACAAGCGGCTGGCGGCTCGGTGCCGATGCCACATCGATGGTCACCGTGCGGCCTGTGCGACCGGTGCGGGCAGCGGATACGCCGGCGGCACAGGCGGCGGAACCGCAGGCGAGCGTCAGCCCGGCACCACGTTCCCAGGTGCGGGTGCGCAAGGAACTGTTGGATGTGACCTGCGCCAGCGTGATATTGGCCTTTTCCGGGAACATCGGATGATTTTCCAGCATCGGGCCAAAGCGCTCGAGATCGAAGGTCATCGGGTCCTGATCGACCCAGAAGACCGCATGCGGATTGCCCATCGACATGGCCGAGGGCGAATGCAGCACGGGCGCATCGATCGGGCCGATCTGCAGCTCGATACGGCTGGTGTCGAAAAACTCTTCCTCCAGCGGGATGCGATCCCAGGCGAAAACCGGCTTTCCCATATCGACCGAGATCGTGCCGTCCGCATGCTCTTCCGCATTCAGAATGCCGGCCACCGTCTGGAAGGTAAAAGTCTTGCGTCCGGTCTCGGCAGCCAATGCCTGCACGACGCAGCGCGTGCCGTTGCCGCAGGCCTGCGCCTTGGTGCCATCGCAATTCAAAATGTCGATCCAGGCATCGGTGCCATCAGCCCTCGGATCATGGATGGCCATGATCTGGTCGAACTGGGTGGCAGGATCGGCATTCAGCGCAATCGCCGCATCAGGCGTCACCATATCGGGACGGCCTCGCATGTCGACGACCAGGATCTTGTTGCCAAGCCCGTTCATGCGCGCGAATTCGACCTGTCCTGTCATGATGCTGATCCATTCCCGGGCCTGCGCCCCTATCTTCAAGGCGTATATGGCCGAAAGTATCGGGAATTACCAGTGGTGCCTAATGGTCGCCGCTTACCCGAAAATCCGCTCCACCAGACCATGCACGCGCCGAAATGCGGCCTTGGCGCCTTCTGCGGCTTCCATTTCTTCGGCTTCGGAAAGCGGCAGGTCGTTATAGGCCGAAACGAAATTGCGCCAATGCAGGCCACGGCCTTCCGGATGACCAGCGAGATGGCGGGCGCCAAAATCATCCGACAGATCCAGCTTGGCGGCTTCCTTGCGCAGGAAGGCGGCGCCGAGATTGGAGCCTTCAGCCACATAAACCCAGCCGAGTGCTGCGGCAGGGCTCAATGGTCCTGTTGTGGTAACAAGCTTTTCAGCCACGTCACCGAGATCGACAATATCCTGACGCAGGGCTTCCAGACGGCAGCGATCGGCAAGGCCAGGAAGTTTCGCATTCAGCTCCGACGACGCATAAAGCGGCGCGACATCCGCATGGAAATGATGCTGAACCTCGAGGAACAGGGCGTAACGGTCCCGGTCAGCAAAGGGTTCGGCACACATGATGCGCTTGTCCAGCGTATCATGTGTGCCCGCCGTCAGCGCCTTCAGACGCTGGATACGGGTGGATTCGGCCGGACGTTCGAGTTCGATCAGCATTTCTTGTCCCTCAAGCTCATGTTTCGCATGAAGCAAATCGGAGTGGGTGTCGTCAAGTGCGCGTATTGGCGGAAATGGATGCGGGCACGTCGAAAACCTCGCCCGGCCGCATGGGACGAAAACGATCGCGAGAAATTTTTCGCGCATCGAGCGCGGCATGAAGCGCCTCCACAGGCTGCTCGACGCCCTCATTGGTGAGTTTCACGGTGCCCCAATGGTGGCCCGCAACAAAGGACGCGCCGCAAAGCAACATGCCCTCCACCGCTTCTTCCGGGTTCTGGTGCTGAGCCTTCATGAACCAGCGCGGCTCATAAGCGCCGAAAGGCAGGTTGGCGAGGCGGAAACCGCCATGCTTTTCGTGTGCCGCGCGATAATTGATGCCGCTGTGAAAGCCGGTATCACCGATATGATAGATTTTTCCGGCCGGTGTTTCGAACACGAAAGCCGCCCATAGCGCTTGCCGACGATCATTGAGGCCGCGAGCCGACCAGTGATGGCAGGGTTCGCAATGGAAAATGACGCCCGGCGCGACGGTTTCCTGAGCTCCCCAATCCATCACCGTGATCCCTGCATCCGGCACGCGTGTGCGGATGATCGCATCATTGCCGAGCGGGGTGATGAAATGCGGCTTGTCGCGCCCCTGCAGCACCCAGAGCGTTTCGAGATCGAGATGGTCGTAATGATTGTGGGTGACGAGCACGATATCGATCGGCGGCAGATCGCCGATGCGGATGCCGGGTGGGTTGACGCGCTTCGGGCCGGTCCACGAAAACGGGCTGGTGCGCTCCGACCAGACGGGATCAGTGAGGATGTTGAGGCCGGCGACCTGGATCAGCATGGAGGCATGGCCGACCATGGTGACGACGACGCGGTCTCCATCAATACGGGTTTCCGGGACGGCTTGCGGAAACGGGCTGGCAAAGGTGTCCGGCCAGGGAATATTGCCGTTGCCGAGTTTCCAGCGCAGGAGATCGGTCATGCCCGCCGGTTCTTCGCCATTCGGATTGAAGAAATGCGTGCCGTCGAAATGATCCGATACGGGACCGCTGTAATACTTATTGCCAGCCATGGCGCTCCTAGCCGTGAACCCGCCGGCAAGGGCCGCGATGGCGGCGAGACCGGTCCATTTGAAAAAATTGCGACGGTTCATGAGATCAGTCCGATGGTCGGAGTTTTCAAGGAGACGTTTTCAGGGAGGTGTGCTCAGGCGACTTCGATATCCGTCTGTGCAAAATCCTCGCCGACGAAGAGAAGTGGCGATTTGAACGTTTTGGCGGCGGCATAGGTAAAACAATCGCCGAAATTGAGTTTTGCCGGATGCCCGACGAAACGGCCAAATGTCTTCGCGGCATCGAGGGCGGTCTCGTGCAGTCCGGCGGGGAGATCGATCTCGGTGGCGTTGATCTGGTCAAGGAAATCGCCGACGAGTTTCTGCATTTCTTCGATCATACCTGCAGGCATCGGCGAATTTTCACCATAAAGAGAAGCCTTCTTCTTGCGAGTCAGCCCGATCACAGCTTCGAATATGACCAGCGAAGAATAATGGATAGGAGACTGCGCGGCATTGATCTTTTCGAGCAGCACAGCCGCGCCATCTTCGTCACTGATGATTGCAACGATGGCGGATGCATCGACAAACATCAGATTTCCCACATCTCGTCCATGAACGCCTTTTCATCGAAATCAGGATCCTTGGGGCCGAGCGCGGCATATCGCTCCTGCAAGGGTTTAATCCGCTCCTTCAACGGCTTTTCATGCGCCTCTCTCAGCACACTCTCCAACGCCAGACGCACGGCTTCCGTCTTGGTCTTGGTGCCAAGGTAGCGCATCACCTCGTCGGCCAGTGCATTGACCTTCGGATCACGGATATAAAGAGACATTGCACGTCACCTTCCGGCAGGGGCGATGGAATATTCAGTATAGACCAAATGAATATTCCCGCAATCGACAGCAAAACCTTGGCATCAACACTGGCGCGCCTATTTAGGCCGGCGTTGTGATGTCGTGCGCGAGAGAATGCGCCAATCGGCTTTGGATGGACCATGAGATTTTTGAAGATATTGATGATGGCCGGCGCATTGTCGCTTTCCGCGGTTTTCGCCTTAGCGCAGGATGTGCCGCCGCCCGTGCATGGCGTCACTTTCGAGGAATGGGCATCGGCCTCTGCCCGTATTTCCAACAGGACAAGTGAGGACGAGGTCTTCAAGACGCTGGCGATCGACAAGGCTCAGTTCGACGCAGTCAATGAGACCTTTACCCAGGCCTTGAAGGACGACAAGGATTTCAAGCTGATCACCTATTACGGTCAGGCCTTCAGCAACCTGAATGCCGGCCGGTTTGCCGCCAGCACGCAGGAAACGAAGCGCAAGCTTGCCAGCTTCGACGATTACGCCCGTGTCACCGGTCACATGGAGGCCGCCACCGATGTCGGCATCGATCCGCAGAAGGTGCTGGAAGAACATGGGCTGACCGTGTTCGAATACAGCCAGGACGGCGCCTACTGGGTCGGCCAGCTGCGCGACAAGAGCCTGTCGGGCAAAACTGCCGAAGTGAGTGGCTGGACTGACGGCATCGGCAAATACAAGTCGGAATACGCAGCCCGTTACGCGAAAAAATGATATTTGATGGGCCGCCGGCACCTGGTCGGCCCGTCCTTTACCCCTGCAAATCGGCCTCTTGCCTTGACTCTCGCCCCCATTTCCTGTTTAAGCCCGAAAATCTGCTGACAAGTCACGACTTGGAGCCGCCGACCGGGGCCGCCATACTGAGCCCGGAGGTCAACACCCGACAGCGCGTTGCGCCCTCGGGTGCTTTTTGGCTTTGCGCGCTCTTCGCGTCTTGTTTTCAGCGGTAAAAGACCCGACGTTTCCGGGCACCCGGAAACGAAGAAGGAAGTTGCGATGTTTGAGAACCTGCAGGACCGTCTTGGCTCCATTCTGAATGGACTGACCGGCCGTGGCGCGTTGAGCGAGGCGGATGTCTCCGCTGCGCTCCGCGAGGTTCGCCGTGCCCTTCTGGAAGCCGACGTGGCGCTCGAAGTGGTTCGCGCCTTCACCGACAAGGTGCGTGAAAAGGCCATTGGTGCCGAAGTTCTCAAATCGATCAAGCCCGGCCAGATGGTCGTCAAGATCGTCCATGACGAACTGGTCGAGATGCTGGGTTCGGAAGGCGTTGGCATCAGCCTGCACGCCGCCGCCCCGGTCGTGATCATGATGGTCGGTCTGCAGGGTTCTGGTAAGACCACGACCACCGGCAAGATCGCCAAGCGGCTGACCGACCGCGACAAGAAAAAGGTGCTGATGGCGTCGCTCGATACGCGTCGTCCGGCAGCCCAGGAACAGCTGCGCCAGTTGGGCGTCCAGACCGGCGTCGATACGCTGCCGATCATCGCCGGCCAGTCGCCGACCGATATCGCCGCGCGCGCCGTGCAGGCCGCCAAGCTCGGCGGCCATGACGTCGTCATTCTCGACACCGCCGGCCGCACCCATATCGACGAACCGCTGATGGCCGAAATGGCCGAGATCAAGCGCAAGTCCAATCCGCATGAAATTCTGCTGGTTGCCGATAGCCTGACCGGTCAGGACGCCGTCAATCTGGCGCGCAATTTCGATGAACGCGTCGGCATTACCGGCCTCGTTCTGACCCGTATGGACGGCGATGGCCGTGGCGGTGCAGCGCTTTCGATGCGCGCCGTCACCGGCAAGCCGATCAAGCTGATCGGTGTCGGCGAAAAGATGACGGAGATGGAGGAATTCCATCCCCGCCGTATCGCCGACCGTATTCTCGGCATGGGCGATATCGTCTCATTGGTCGAAAAGGCTGCAGAAAACATCGATGCGGAAAAAGCCGCGGCGATGGCCAAGAAGATGCAGTCGGGCAAGTTCGATCTGAACGACCTTGCCGACCAGTTGCGCCAGATGAAATCGCTCGGCGGCATGGGTGGCATCATGGGCATGATGCCGGGCATGGCCGGCATGAAGGACAAGCTCGCCGCATCCGGCATGAGCGACAAGACGTTCGACCGCCAGATCGCCATCATCTCCTCGATGACCAAGGCCGAGCGCGCCAACCCGGACATGCTGAAACATTCCCGCAAGAAGCGCATCGCTGCCGGTTCCGGCTCTGATGCCGCGGAAATCAACAAGCTTCTGAAAATGCACCGCCAGATGGCCGACATGATGAAAATGATGGGCGGCAAGGGCAAGGGCGGCATGATGAAGCAGATGATGGGCGGCCTTGCCTCGAAGATGGGCATGGGCGGAATGGGTGGTATGGGCGGAATGGGTGGTATGGGCGGCATGCCCGACCTTTCCAAGCTCGACCCGAAACAGCTTGAAGCCCTGCAGAAGCAGGCGGAAGCCGCCGGCCTGAAGCCGGGCGGCGGCCTGCCGGGCGGAATGGGTGGCCTTCCGGGCCTGGGCGGCGGTGGCCTGCCGGGTCTGGGTGGTTTTCCTGGTCTGCCCGGCCTGCCGGGCAAGAAGAAGTAAGAGGGAGCGCGTAGATGGTTGACACTGAAGTGAAGGCAAAGCTTCTGAGCTACCGCCAGTCGATCGACAATATCGATGCGGCGCTGGTGCATATGCTGGCCGAACGTTTTCGCTGCACCAAGGAAGTGGGCCACCTGAAGGCCCAATACGATTTGCCGCCGGCCGACCCGGCGCGTGAAGAATTCCAGATCGAACGCCTTCGCCAGTTGGCAAAGGATGCTCATCTGGACCCGGATTTCGCCGAGACGTTTTTGAACTTCGTCATCAAGGAAGTCATCCGGCATCATGAAGCGATTGCCGCCGAACACGGCGGTCCGAAACAGACTGCATAACCAACAAGATCAAGGCCCGCCGGATGGCGGCCCAAACCTAGGAGTAAAACTATGTCCCTGAAGATTCGTCTGGCCCGCGGTGGCTCCAAGAAGCGTCCTTACTACACGATCGTTCTGGCTGACGCCCGTTCGCCGCGCGACGGCCGCTTCCTGGAAAAGCTCGGTTCCTGGAACCCGATGCTGGCTAAGGACAACGCTGCCCGCATCGAACTGAACGCCGAGCGCATCCAGCATTGGATTGAAAACGGTGCACAGCCGACCGACCGCGTTCTGCGCTTCCTGGCCGACGCCAACATTGCTACCCGCGAAGCCAAGAGCAACCCGGTCAAGGCAAAGCCGGGCAAGAAGGCAATCGAACGCGCTGCTGAAAAGGCCCAGAAGATCGAAGACGCCAAGGCAGCTGCTGCCGAAGCCTCCGCTTCCGCTGAATAATCTTTTCGGACCGCAAGGTCTTGGGAACGGGTGGCATGGCGACATGCCACCCGTTTTCGTTTGTATTTCAGCAGCATGATAACGGCGCTTGCCCGATAATGCCTGCCGCCGTAAAAGACCGGAAACGACAACGAGGATCGGCACGCCCGTATGGCCAAGCTTGAAAACCCAATCCTGATGGCCACGATCGGCGCAGCCCAAGGCCTGCGCGGCGAAGTGCGCGTACGCACATTCACCGAAGATCCGATGGCACTTGGTGATTACGGCAACCTGCACAGTGCCGATGGCCGCGTCTTCGAGATCCTCGACCTGCGCGAAGCCAAGACTGTCGTCATCGTGCGGTTTCGCGGCATCAACGACCGCAATGCTGCCGAGGCGCTCAACGGGCTGGAACTGTTCATCGACCGCGAAAATCTGCCGGACGACGAACTGGAAGAAGACGAATTCTATTATGCCGACCTCGAAGGCCTGGAAGCCGTCGATGCCGATGGCAAGAGTTACGGCAAGGTGACCTCCGTCCACGATTTCGGCGCCGGCGACCTGCTGGAACTGAAGGGACCGGGCCTGCGGCCTGCCCTCATTCCGTTTTCGGAAGCGGCAGTTCTGGAGATCGATCTCGAAAACGGGCGTATTCTGATCGATCCGATGGCGGCAGGCCTGATCGAGGACCCCAATGAGGGCAAGGGCCAGGATGGCTTTCCCGGCGGCAACTGACCCATGACCTTTCGCGCGACCGTTCTGACGCTTTACCCCGAAATGTTTCCGGGCCATCTCGGCACCTCGCTTGCCGGTAAGGCCGCCGCGCGTGGTGAATGGTCGGTTGAAGCCGTGCAGATTCGCGATTTTGCGGAAGACAAGCACCGCACCGTCGATGACACGCCGGCTGGCGGCGGCGCCGGCATGGTGCTGAAGCCCGACATTCTGGCAAAAGCGATCGATTCCGTCGCGGCAGACAACCGCCCTCGCCTGCTGATGAGCCCGCGTGGCAAACCGCTGACGCAGGAGCGCGTGCGCGAACTGGCGGCCGGCGATGGCGTCGTCATCGTCTGTGGTCGTTTCGAGGGCGTGGATCAGCGGGTGATCGATGGCCGCGCACTCGAAGAGGTTTCGGTCGGGGACTACATTCTCTCCGGCGGCGAACCTGCGGCGCTGATATTGCTCGATGCCGTGGTGCGCATTCTGCCCGGTGTGATGGGCAATGTTCTGTCCGGCACGCATGAAAGCTTCGAGACCGGCATGCTGGAACACCCGCACTACACCCGGCCGCAGGTTTTCGAAGGCCAGGAAATTCCCGCCGTACTGACGTCGGGAAACCATGCGGCTATTGAAAAATGGCGGCAACAACAGGCCTTGAAGCTGACGAAAGAGCGGCGACCGGACCTTTTGGACTGATATCGAGCGTCAACCGGTGTCTTGCATGCCGCAAACGCCGCATTTCCGGCACAAAAACGCGACCGGTGGGATGACAAGCGGTCCCCTTTGGTGTATTGGCCCGCTCGGACATGGGCAAATGCCCGTAACCGATAAGCAAAGAATGGCGAACCCGCTCTGCCGAAAAGGCTGATCCCGAGGCGACGACCCTTAAAAGTCTGGACCAGAGGATGATCATCGAGCGCTCTGGCTGTTTCAGAAAAACTAGAGGTTATATCGATGAACATCATCCAGCAGCTTGAGGCCGAACAGGCCGCCAAGATCGAAGCCAAGCGCAAGCTCCCTGCTTTTGAAGCCGGCGACACCCTTCGCGTCAACGTTCGCGTGACGGAAGGTACCCGTACCCGTGTTCAGGCTTACGAAGGCGTTTGCATCGCTCGTTCGGGCGGCGGCATCAACGAGAGCTTCACGGTTCGTAAGATCTCCTACGGTGAAGGCGTCGAGCGCGTATTCCCGGTTTACTCGCCGCTGGTCGAAGGCGTCGAAATCGTTCGCCGCGGTAAGGTCCGTCGCGCCAAGCTGTACTACCTGCGCGATCGTCGCGGCAAGTCGGCTCGTATCGTTGAAAACACCGGTACGCGCGCCCGCAAGCTGAACGACGCCGAGCGCGCTGCGGCGGCCGAGGAAAAGGCACGTCTGGAAGCCGAAAAGGTAGCAGCAGCACAGGCACTGGCCGCCGAAAAGGCAGCTCAGGAAGCCGCTGAAGCCAAGGCCGCTGAAGAAGCAGCCGCAGCAAAGGCAGCAGAAGCTTCTGCAGAATAAGATTTGCCGACAAGGCAATGTTGAAAAGGCGGCCTTCGGGTCGCCTTTTTTGTTGCGGCACAGCTTTTTCAGGCAATACGACAGGCTGACGGCATTGCGACGGAACCGATGGCGCCCTTGAGCATTCTGACACCGGATTGCAAAAGCCGGAGCCAACCCGTGAAACCGATCGTCATCGTACCCATGAAACTCGCAGCATGCCTGACGATCGGCGTCGCCGGTATCATCGGTGCGGCCTACGCGGCATCCTTAGTCGTGACCGATTACAAACCGCACCATTTTGCGCATATGGACGCGCCGCTCTGGACCGACAGGCCCGTCGCCATCGATCGCAATGCGCAAGCGCTTGAACGTCTACCGGCGATGGTCGCCAGTGCCGATGTGCCGGCTCAGGAAACGCCGCTGGGTGCGGAGATCGCCAGCGCTGCCAACGCAGTATCGCCGCAGCGTCTGCCCGCCACCAGCCAGTTGGCGCAAGTATCGCTGCCGGGTGACGAGACCGATGCCGGCATCGAATTGAGCGCGGCCCATACCGACTGGTGTTTTGCCCGCTACCGCTCCTATCGGATCGAGGATAACAGCTACCAGCCGTTCGATGCCCTGGAACGCCAGCAATGCCAGTCACCGCATGAGACAGGCACGCCCGTAGCCGCCGCTTACGACATGGGTGACGCGACGCTCCCGGCGGATGTCATGCCAGAGGAGCAGGTCGCTGCGGAAGAACCACAGATGATCGCCGATTCCGGCAGCATCGACACATCCTGGTGTTTTGCGCAATACCGATCCTACCGTGCCGAGGACAACAGCTATCAGCCGTTCGACGGCGGGCCGCGTCGCCAATGCGTACCGCGCGAAAGCAGCTACTGACACCACCCGGCAACAGAACAGGCATCTGTCATCATCCTTTCACGCACCGGATTGCCGACATTTTACGGAACTGCTATATACGCCGTCATGGGATCGAAATTCGGATGTCTCGCGAAGGAAGTTTTTGTGCTGCAGGACCATAAGCGTCTGCCGGCACGTTTCTTTGCGCGCGTATCCGGGGCGCTTTGCAGCCGACTTAGCTGACCGGGCCGACATGCCCGGCACGGCGGTATTTTGACCGCCCGCATTCCCTTCTTCAAAACATGACCATTTGCAATGGATGTCAGCCATGAGCGCACCGCGTACCCTCTATGACAAGATCTGGGACGACCACGTTGTTTCGGAAGAAAACGGAACCTGTCTTCTCTATATCGACCGTCACCTCGTTCACGAAGTGACGTCGCCGCAGGCTTTTGAAGGCCTGCGTCTGGCCGGCCGCAAGGTGCGCGCCCCGGAACGCACACTCGCCGTCGTCGATCACAACGTGCCGACCACCAGCGACCGCCATCTCGGCATCAAGAACGAGGAAAGCCGCATCCAGGTGGAGGCGCTCGCGCAGAATGCCGCCGATTTCGGCGTCGAATATTATTCCGAAAAGGATGTCCGTCAGGGCATCGTGCACATTGTCGGCCCCGAACAGGGCTTTACCCTGCCGGGCATGACCATCGTCTGTGGTGACAGCCACACGTCCACGCACGGCGCTTTTGGTGCGCTGGCGCACGGCATCGGCACGTCCGAGGTAGAGCACGTGCTCGCCACCCAGACGCTGGTGCAGAAAAAGGCCAAGAACATGCTGGTGCGTGTCGATGGCAAGCTGCCGGAAGGCGTCACCGCCAAGGACGTGATCCTCGCCATCATCGGCGAGATCGGCACGGCAGGCGGCACCGGCCACGTGGTCGAGTTTGCCGGCGAGGCGATCCGTTCGCTGTCGATGGAAGGCCGCATGACGGTCTGCAACATGACGATCGAAGGCGGCGCCCGCGCCGGCCTGATCGCGCCGGACGAAACGACGTTCGAATACATCAAGGGCAAGCCACGCGCTCCCAAGGGTGCGGCGCTCGACATGGCGATCGACTACTGGAAGACGCTGCACAGCGACGAAGGCGCCCATTACGACAAGGTGATCGTGCTCGACGGCGCCAATCTGCCGCCGATCGTCTCCTGGGGTTCTTCGCCGGAAGATGTCATCTCGGTTCAGGGCACTGTTCCGAACCCGGACGATATCGCGGAAGAGAACAAGCGCACCTCGAAATGGCGGGCGCTGGAATATATGGGCCTGAAGCCCGGCCAGAAGATGACCGACATCACCGTCGACCGCGTCTTCATCGGTTCCTGCACCAACGGCCGTATCGAGGATCTGCGTGCGGCGGCAATCGTCGTCGAGGGCAAGAAGGTAGCACCCACGGTCAATGCCATGATCGTGCCGGGCTCCGGTCTCGTCAAGGAACAGGCGGAAGCCGAGGGCCTCGACGTGATCTTCAAGGAAGCCGGTTTCGAATGGCGTGAGCCGGGCTGCTCCATGTGCCTTGCCATGAACGACGACCGCCTCAACCCGTATGAACGTTGCGCTTCAACTTCGAACCGCAATTTCGAGGGTCGTCAGGGCTACAAGGGCCGCACGCATCTCGTCTCGCCCGCCATGGCGGCGGCGGCGGCAGTTGCCGGGCATTTTGTCGATATCCGCGAGTGGAAATGATTTTGATGGGGCCGGATCAATCCGGCCCTTTCTTCCTGATGCTGTTCATTGACAGACAAGCCGCGACTTTTATGCTGGCGTCCTGATACTCTTCAGCTCCGTCACAAGGCGCCCTCCCCCGTGAACCTGACAATGATCGGCCTGGCGCTGTTTGCGGCCATTCTCCACGCCAGCTGGAACGCCTTTCTGCGTTCGGGTGCCGACCGCATGTGGTCGGTGACGGTGATGAGCATATCCGGCACGGTCATTGCCGTGCCGCTGATCCTGATCTATCCGCTTCCCTCCCCAACGGCGCTGGCCTTCATCTTCGTCTCCTCGGCCCTGCAGACGGCCTACAGCTTCTTTCTGGTGGTCGCCTACCGTTATGGCGATCTCGGTCAGGTCTATCCGATCATTCGCGGCACCGTGCCATTGCTGGTAACGCTGATCGGCATCCTGTTCCTCGGCGTTCACCTCGAGACACCGCAGATCACGGGCGTGGCGCTGATCACCCTTGGCATCATGAGCCTCGTGCTGGGTCGCTCGGGCGTGTCCGCCACATCACTGGGGCTGGCGCTTTTGACCGGTGCGCTGATTTCCACCTATGCACTCATCGATTCCACCGGCATTCGCCATGTCGATGAGACAATGACCTATTCCGCCTGGGTCCTGCTGGTCTACGGGCTGATGATGGTGGCGGTCTATACCGTCATGCGCGGCCGGCTGAGGATCGACTTCACATCGCGTGAGGCGCAAAAGGCGCTGGGTGGCGGTGTGTTTGCGCTGATCGCCTATGCCGCCGTGATCGCCGCCTATTCACTCGGCCCGGCAGGACCGGTGACGGCGATCCGCGAAACGAGCGTGGTGTTTGCCGTTCTGATCGGCCGGATCTTTTTAGGCGAGGCGCTCACGCCGAAACGCATCTTTGCCTGCGTGGTCGTAGCGGCCGGTGCAATCCTGATCGGCCGCTGATCAGAGCACTTTCACGACCGTGCCCTTGCGGATGAAGCGCAGCACACGCTGCATGTCCCTGAGCTTGACCGCGACGCATCCTGCCGTCGGCTGGTAGCCGGGGCGGATGAGATGAAAGAAGATGGCCGAGCCGCGATGCCGCTTGCGCGAAGAGATGTTCCAGTCGAGCACGAGGCACACATCGTAAAGCCCGTCCTCCCGCGTCATCTCCTCATGGCTGGGCTTGAACGGCGCCTTCACCAGACGATTATAGCTCGGGTGCTCCGGCTGATCGCACCACAGCATATCGGGGCGGATGCGGCGCATGGGGAGTGCGGTCGGCAGCGCGCGAACACGATCGCCGCGGACAAAACCGTGAAGGACGGGCATGGCAGCGATCGGCGTGGCACCATCCCCCTCGCGCTTGAAACCGGTGCGCCCGGATCGACCGATCGCCGCCGGAACGGTGACCGGGCCAAGCTGAACGAGCGCCCGCGACCGTTTTCCGGGCGCCGGACGGACCACAATGACAGGTCCACGCCTTGTCTTTTCGGCTTTTGCTCGCATTTTCCTCACAAGTTTTTGCTTTGCTCATGATTTTATTTGAATTCATAGCAAGCTAGCACTTACATCAAGTGCCCGAAACAGTCGGCCGCGTGCGCTTTCACAACCGTGACGGCACGCGACAACAAAGAGGCAAGTTCTACATGGCAGCACGCACCATCCTTCTGGTCGATGACGACAACGATCTTCGCGAGACGCTGGTCGAGCAGCTTTCCTTCTATGAAGAATTCAACATTCTGCAGGAAAGCAACGCCACCAAGGCGATGCAGGCGGCCAAGGCTTCCCAGATCGACCTGCTGATCATGGATGTCGGCCTGCCGGACATGGATGGCCGCGAGGCCGTGAAGCTCCTGCGCAAGAGCGGTTTCAAGGCGCCGATCATCATGCTTACCGGTCATGACACCGACAGCGACACCATTCTCGGCCTCGAAGCCGGCGCCAACGACTATGTGACCAAGCCATTCCGCTTTGCGGTTCTTCTGGCGCGTATCCGCGGCCAGTTGCGCCAGTTCGAACAGAGCGAGGACGCGACATTCACCGTCGGGCCTTACGTGTTCAAGCCGAGCCAGAAGCTGCTGACCACCGACGACGGCAAAAAAATCCGCCTGACTGAAAAAGAAGCGGCGATCATCCGTTATCTCTACCGCGCCGGGCAGAAGGTGGTTACCAGAGACGTGTTGCTGGAAGAGGTCTGGGGTTATAATTCCGGCGTCACCACGCACACGCTGGAAACCCATGTCTACCGCCTGCGCCAAAAGATCGAGCGCGACCCGTCCAACGCGGAAATCCTCGTGACGGAAAACGGCGGTTACAAGATCGTACCGTAAGGACTGGAACAACAATGGCACTTGCCGACGATATCCGCCTGCTCTCGCAGGTGCCGTTGTTTTCCGACATGGATGGCGACCAGCTGCGGCTGATCGCCTTCGGCGCCGAACGCCGCACCATCGGCGAAGGCCAGGCCCTGTTTCGCGAACACTCCCCCGCCGAATGCGCCTTCGTGATCGCCAGCGGCCGTTTTCAACTGTCGACGCTTGGCCGTGATGGGCACCAGCAGGTGGAAAAGGAAGTGGGCGCCGGAGCGCTACTCTCCGAACTGGCGCTGGTGACGATGGTGGAGCGCAAATACACGGCTGTGGCGCTGCAGGACAGCGACGTGCTGAAAGTGACGCGCACCCTGTTTCACCGCCTGCTAGAGGAATATCCGCGCGCGGCGCAGATCTTGCAGGCCCGCATCCGCGACAATCTGGTGCGCATGGCGCAGGCGGCAGCGGCGATGGAAAGCCGGTTCCAGTAAGGACGGTTGGCTCAGCGGGTTTGGGGGGTGGATCCTCGGGTCAAGCCCGAGGATGGCCAAACTGAAGGAGCGAGGATGCCACAAGCACCCATTTCCTCACACGGAAACGATCTCAGAATTTTCAACCGCTCGGGACTTATCGGCTCGCCGCAGCATTGATTGAGGCCCCCTCACGCCTCCCTACCGTCGTCATCCTCGGGCTTGACCCGAGGATCCAAACCCAAGCAGCCTGGCCTTACTTTCCCCCACTCAGAACTTGAACGTCGCGGTCACCGGCACATGGTCCGACGGCTGGTTCCAGCCGCGGGCTTCCTTCAGCACTTCTATTCTGTCCAGGAACGGCCCGAGCTCCGGCGACGACCAGATATGGTCGAGACGACGGCCCTTGTTGGCGGCTTCCCAGTCCTTGGCGCGGTAGCTCCACCACGTATAGATCTTTTCCGGTTCCGGCGTGTACTGACGCATCAGGTCCAGCCAGCCGCCCTTGGCTATGACCTCCTTCATGCCGTCGGTTTCCACCGGCGTATGACTGACGATCTTCAAAAGCTGCTTGTGCGACCAGACATCGTGTTCCAGCGGCGCGATATTGAGGTCGCCGACAAGGATGGATGACACACCCGGCATATCCGCCTTCAGCGCCTTCATCTCTTCGAGAAAATCGAGCTTGTGGCCGAATTTCGGATTGATGGTGCGATCCGGCTCGTCGCCACCGGCGGGAACGTAGAAATTGTGCAGGCGGATGCGGCGCGAACCGCGCTCGAAGATCGCCGAAATGTGGCGGGCATCACCGACATTACAGTAGTTCTGGCGATGATCTTCCGACAGGGGAATGCGCGAGGCGATTGCCACGCCGTGATAACCCTTCTGTCCGTGGATGATTATGTGCTCGTAACCGAGCGCCTTCAGGGGCGCGAGCGGGAATTCCGGCTCCTGGCACTTGATCTCCTGCAGGCAGAGGATATCCGGCTGGTGACGGACGATGAACTGCTCGACGATCGGCATGCGCAGCCGCACGGAATTGATGTTCCAGGTGGTGACGGAAAATGACATGCGAGCGATCCCCTGCTGATGGCCAAGGGTCTAGGCAATTTCCAATCTCCTGAAAAGCAGAAAGGCCGCCTTTTCGGCGACCTTCCGCAATCTCATCATGCTGTAAACAGCTTATCGGCGGCGGACCGCGTCGTAATCGATCTGAAAGACCTTGTTGTCGAACTGCGTGCCGTTCTGGACGTTATAGATCATCACCGACGTCTCCTTGTTCTGAAGGTCGGTAATGGTCCACTGACGCAGGTCATAGGTTTTCGGATCGAACATCATGGTGATCGTCGAATCGCCAAAGATGCTCTTGTTGCCGAGCACGATGGTGATCAGGTCCGACTCTTCCTTGACATCACGTACTGTCTGGTTCTGCAGGTCGATCTTTTCGGACAGAAGCAGGCTGAGCGGCGTCTTGGAGAGCGGATAGATATCCCAGGTCTTCAGCTTCAGATTGCCGATGACGACATTCTTGCCGTCGGCAATGACGCGGATCGGCGACGGATCCTCGAAATTGAAACGCAGTTTTCCGGGACGTTCGATGAAGAATTTTCCGCCGGTCTGTTCGCCGCGCGGGCCGAACTGCACGAATTCGCCCATCATGGTTTTGACGGAGGAAAAGTGATCGGCGATCTTCTGCGCGGACGCATTGCCCTGCGCGAAAGCCGGAACGCCTGTGAGACTGCCAAGCGCCATGGCCGTGACGCCGGTGACGAAACCGCGGCGGCTGAGGGAGGGTGTCAAAATCTGCGGCATGGTCTTAACTGTCATTCAATATTCTCCTTCAGTCTCTTCCTTACTGTCAAAGGCGGCGGCTTCGTGGCCGCGCCTCTTCACAGCGCGGTTACCGATCGAGAATATCGTTCTCCGTCGGCACCAGTATCTCGCGTTTGCCGGCATGGTTTGCCGGGCCGATCAGCCCTTCCTGCTCCATCCGCTCGATCAGCGACGCAGCGCGGTTATAACCGATCCCCAGACGACGCTGGATGTAGGATGTTGAGGCCTTTCCGTCACGCAGCACGATTGCCACCGCCTGATCGTAAGGGTCATCCGAATCGGAAAGATTGGATGTGCCCGCCGGGCCGCCTTCGTCGTCATCCTCGTCGTCTGCCGTAATTGCTTCGAGATATTGGGGCGAGCCCTGGCTTTTCAAGTAGGAGACGATTTCCTCGACTTCGTTATCCGACACGAACGGACCATGGACACGCTGGATGCGACCACCACCGGCCATGTAAAGCATGTCGCCCATGCCAAGCAGCTGTTCTGCACCCTGTTCGCCAAGGATCGTGCGGCTGTCGATCTTCGAGGTAACCTGGAAGGAAATACGGGTCGGGAAGTTGGCCTTGATCGTACCGGTGATGACATCGACAGACGGGCGCTGGGTGGCCATGATGACATGGATGCCGGCGGCACGCGCCATCTGCGCCAGTCGCTGCACCGCGCCTTCGATATCCTTGCCGGCGACCATCATCAGGTCGGCCATTTCATCGATGACGACGACGATATAAGGCAGCGGCTTGAGATCGAACTCTTCCGTCTCGTACATCGCCTCGCCGGTCTGGCGGTCGAAGCCGGTCTGCACGGTGCGGGTCAGCACTTCGCCCTTGGCCAGCGCCTGTTCGACGCGGGTGTTGAAGCCGTCGATATTGCGCACGCCGATCTTCGACATCTTCTTGTAGCGCTCTTCCATCTCGCGGACGGTCCATTTGAGCGCGACAACGGCCTTTTTCGGATCGGTGACGACAGGCGACAGCAGATGCGGGATGCCATCATAGATCGACAATTCCAGCATCTTTGGATCGATCATGATCAGGCGGCACTTTTCCGGGCTGTGCCGGTAAAGCAGGGACAGGATCATGGTGTTGATGGCGACCGATTTACCCGAACCGGTGGTACCGGCGACGAGAAGATGCGGCATCTTGGCGAGATCGGCGATGACCGGTTCGCCGCCGATCGTCTTGCCGAGCGCCATGGCGAGCTTGGCCTTGCTGCCTTCGAAATCGCGGCTGCCGATCATTTCTCGCAGATAGACGGTTTCGCGGGTGGAATTGGGCAGCTCGATGCCGATCGCATTGCGGCCGGGCACGACGGCAACACGGGCGGCGATCGCACTCATTGAGCGGGCGATATCGTCGGCAAGGCCGATGACGCGCGACGACTTGATGCCGGGGGCCGGCTCCAGTTCGTAAAGCGTGACGACGGGACCTGGGCGAACATGGATGATCTCACCCTTGACACCAAAATCTTCCAGCACGCCTTCCAGCATGCGGGCATTCTGCTCCAGCGCATCGGCCGACAGCGATGCATCGCGGGCAACGGCTTTCGGCTCCGTCAGCAGATGGACGGAGGGGAGCTGGAAACCTTCGGGATCGATGAACGAGGACTGTGCTTCGCGGCCGACACGGGCGCTCGGCTTCGGCGCGGCCGCTGCCGGCGTGACACGCGAACTGTTGCCGCGGCCGCGGGTACCGGAAACAAATTCATCATCATCCGGCAGGATGCCGGCCGGACGGCGCATACCGATGTCGTCGTCATCCTCGTCGTCATCGTGAGACGATGCCGGCGCGGAGATGGCGCGGCGCGCCATGGTGCGATTGGCAAACTCGCCGCCATCCATGGAGGGCTCACGGCGCTCGCCACGATTCACCGCCTTGGCGCGCACCGGCTCGTTCAGGCCGCCGAATTCGTCATCGTTGAAATCATAAGGCTGCTCATGCTGGCCGCCCATGCGACTGCGCGACTTGATGCCAAACAGACGGCGGAACTGCGCCTGCCCCATATACCAGTAATGCGCGAGAGCGCCGAAGGCCAGGAAGCCGGCAAAACCGCCCTCATCGTCTTCGTCGTCATCCTGCGCAGCATTGCGGCGCGGCGGTGCAGGAACGTCGTCCTCATCGACCTCGACCACATCGCGATGGCCGATGACGCCGGAAGAAAACAGCATCAGCCAGGCCGTCGGCAGCGCAAAGATGCAGCCGAGAATGGTGGCGAGCATGCCGGTCGGATAAGCGCCGACGAAAAGCGCCGGAAAACGCAGGATCATGTCGCCCAGAACCCCGCCGATACCGTTGGGGATCGGCCAGGTGAGCGGCGCCGGAAAGCAGCCGAGAGTGGCGGCACCCGCAAGAGCCGCGCCGAACCAGGCGGCAATACGGGCAGGCAGACGATCGATATGCCGGCCGGTGATCAGCGCCATGGCCCAGGCCAGGATTGGCAGCAGCGCCAGCACGCTGGACAAGCCTAAAAACTGCATCATCAAGTCGGCAAAGGCCGCACCCGCGGACCCGAGAAGATTGCTCGGCTGGTTGTCTGTGGCATAGGAGAAACTCGGATCGGCGACGTTCCACGTCGCCAGCGCGGCAATGGCCAGCGCGAGCCCGAGAAAGATCCCGAAACCGAGAAGCGCCAGAACCTGACGCATGACGAAAGCGGTAAGCACGAGGCGCGTCGATCTATGCGCCATGGCTGCCGAATTGCTTCTGCTCATTATCACCAGCCTGTAACCAGTTTTGGGCATGGCGGTCGGTCCGGCGGCCCGACACGCAATGCGCCCAGATGAGAGCAAGCTAACGAAAGCAGGTTAACGCAACTTTAACCACGCCTGTAAGGGCAAAATTTACCCCGGCAAAAAGGCCCGGAGCGGGATCGCGCCGGGCCTTTGAAACGTTTGGAGGTTGAGAACATCACGCGGCGGGCAGGCCCGCCGCGCAAAAGTCATCAATCGTGGTAGGCAGCTTCGCCGTGCGAGGCAAGGTCGAGACCTTCGCGTTCGGCTTCGACCGTGACGCGCAGGCCGACGATGATGTCGACGATCTTGTAGATGATGAAGGAGCCGATACCGCACCATGCGATGGTGACGAGAACGGCATAGACCTGCGTCATGAACTGGCCGCCCATGGTGACGCCTTCGGCATAACCGATGCCGCCGAGCGACGCAGAAGCGAAGATGCCGGTGGCAAGCGCGCCGAAGAGGCCGCCAATGCCGTGGACGCCGAACACGTCAGCCGTGTCGTCGTAGCCGAACTTGTTCTTGATGACGGCAACGAAGAAGTAGCACAGCGGCGAAACGATCAGGCCCATGACGATGGCGCCCATCGGGCCGGCAATGCCGGCAGCAGGCGTGATGGCAACGAGGCCGGCGATCATGCCCGAAACGGCACCGAGCAGCGAAGCCTTGCCGCGGGTAAACGTTTCGACGATGCACCACGAGATGATGGCAGCAGCGGTGGCAACGAAGGTGTTGACGGTTGCGAGCATCGCGCCGCCGGAGGCTTCGAGGTTGGAACCGGCGTTGAAGCCGAACCAGCCGACCCACAGCATGGCGGCGCCGACGAGCGTCAGCGTCATCGAATGCGGAGCCATCATGTCCTTGCCGTAGCCGGTACGCTTGCCGACCATGATCGCACCGATGAGGCCAGCGAGACCCGCATTGATGTGAACGACCGTGCCGCCAGCGAAGTCAAGTGCGCCCCAGCCGAAGATCAGGCCGTTTGCGTCCCAGACCATGTGAGCGATCGGGAAGTAGACGAAGGTGACCCACAGGATGCAGAACAGGATCGAAGCCGAGAACTTGATGCGTTCGGCAAAGGCGCCGATGATCAGTGCAGGCGTCAGTGCTGCGAAGGTCATCTGGAACATCACGAAGATGAATTCCGGAATGACGACGCCGTCAGAGAAGGTTGCGGCCGTCGAATCGACGCCGACGCCGGAGAGGAACATCTTGGCCGTGCCGCCCCAGAAGGCAGACGTGCTGCCACCGAAGGCGAACGAGTAACCGTAGGTGACCCAGATCAGCATGATGGCCGCACCAGCGACCGTGCACTGCATCAGGACGGACAGCATGTTCTTGGCGCGGACGAGACCGCCGTAGAACAGCGCAATGCCCGGCATCAGCATGAACAGCACGAGAAGCGTGCAGATGAACATGAAGGCGGTATCGGCCTTGTCCGGAATCGGTGCTGCGGCAGCGGCAGCAGGTGCTGCTTCCTGCGCAAACGCGACGGCCGGAGCGAAAAGCGCAGTTGCTGCGGCCCCAACGCGTCCAAGGTTGGAAATTTTTGTAAACGACATAGCTGGAAAACTCCCCTGACCGCCCTGCTTAAAGCGCTTCTGTGTTGGTTTCGCCGGTACGGATGCGCACGGCCTGTTCGATCGAGTAGACAAAAATCTTGCCATCGCCGATCTGGCCCGTCTTTGCGGACGACGCGATGGCTTCTACGGCCTTTTCAACCACATCGGCTGCGACGGCGATTTCGATTTTCAACTTCGGCAGGAAGCTGACGGCGTATTCGGTGCCACGATAGATTTCGGTATGTCCCTTCTGGCGCCCGTAACCCTTGACCTCGGTTACGGTCAGGCCCTGGATACCGACTGCCGTGAGAGCTTCGCGCACCTCATCGAGCTTGAACGGCTTGATAATGGCCATCACGATTTTCATGTGGTTTCCCATCCTTTGTTATCTCGGCGCCAACGGCCGATGTTCCCTGATCGACGGCTGATCAGGCGCATCGACTGCCACTCACCATTCAAGGCGCGTGCCAGATTCGAAACGAGAAATAAGTTATTGAAATGTAAAGATTAAAGATCAGCGCGTTAAACTTGCGGCAACTGATTGCCACAAAAGCGCCCAAATTAACGGCGCTTTTCAAAAAATGACTATTATTTAGTCATTTGCCCGTTTGCGAATCAGACCTTCCTGCGCGACGGACGCAATCAGCACGCCGGAACGCGTAAAAAGGCTGCCACGGGTCATTCCGCGGGCATTTCGGGCGTTCGGGCTGTCCTGCGTGTAGAGAAGCCAGTCGGCGAAATCGACCGGGCGATGAAACCACATGGCGTGGTCGATGCTTGCCGCCTGGATATTCGGATCGAAGATCGTCGAGCCATGCGCGTAGAGCGAGGTATCGAGCAGCGTCATATCGGACAGATAGGCCAGCACAGCGGCCTGCACGCCACGATCCATCGGCACCGGCCCAGTCGTGCGCACCCAGATCTGCTGCTCGGGCTCGAGTTTTTCGCGCGTCATGTAGTGGCGCAGAGAGACGGGACGGAATTCGACCGGTCGCTTCTGGCCCCAATATTTCTGGATCGCCTCGGGCGCATGCGACAGGACCTGCTTCTGGAAATCCTCCTCACCCAGCAACTGTTCCGGCGGCGGCACGTTCGGCATGTCGATCTGATGGTCGAAACCGGGCTCATCCACCTGGAAGGACGCCGTCATCGTGAAGATTGGCCGGCCATGCTGGACGGCGACGACACTGCGGGTGGTGAAACTGGAGCCGTCACGCATGCGCTCCACCTGGTAGACGATCGGCACGGCCGGATCGCCGGGGCGCAGAAAATAGGCATGCAGCGAATGGGTGAAACGATCCGCATCGACGGTGCGCTGGGCGGCAACCAGTGCCTGCGCGATCACCTGCCCGCCAAAAACGCGCTGCCAGCCAACCTTCGGGCTTTTGCCACGAAACAGGTTTTCCTCGAGCTTTTCGAGATCGAGCGTGGCGAGCAGGCCATCCATGGCGGAGCGTGCGGAATCGTCGTTATGCGGCATTTTGATCAGTCCCGGTGATAGGAAGCCGAAGAGGCATGCTCTATATAGACGAAGAAGCAGAATAGAAAACGGAGCCTGATATGCTGGACATGCTGATCGTCGGAGGCGGCTATGTGGGCCTCAGCGCCGCGGTGGCCGTCAAGCAGGCAGCGCCGCATCTGGCGGTCGAGGTGATCGAGGCAGCGCCGGAAGGCGTGTGGGAAAAGGATGAGCGCGCTTCTGCGGTGATTGCCGCCGCTAGCCGCATGCTCGACGTGTTTGGCGCCTGGCAGGAAATCTTGCCGGATGCGCAGCCGATAAACCGCATGATCGTCACCGATTCGCGCACCTCCGATCCGGTTCGTCCCGTTTTCCTCACCTTCGATGGAGACGTCGAGGGAGGCCGGCCATTTGCCCACATGATTCCCAACGTCTCGATGGTGCGGGCGCTGCGCAATGCCTGCGCACGCCTCGGCATCAGCATCCGCCACGGCGTTTCCGGCACCGGTTTCGTGACCGGCAACACGGCGACCACCCTCTCACTCTCGGATGGCTCGACGGTCGAGACCCGCCTTCTGGTTGCCTGCGACGGCGTACGCTCAAAGCTGCGCGATATGGCCGGCATCAAGACGGTGAGCTGGAAATACGACCAGTCGGGCATTGTCGCCACCGTCGAACATGAACGTTCGCACGAAGGCGTGGCCGAAGAACACTTTTTGCCGTCCGGCCCGTTCGCCATCCTGCCGCTCACCGGCAACCGTTCGTCGCTGGTCTGGACCGAGCGCACCGCCGATGCCGACCGGCTGGTCGCATCGGACGATCTGGTGTTCGAGGAAGAATTGCAGCGTCGCTTTGGCCACAAACTGGGAGAATTGCGCGTTCTGGGCGGACGCAAGGCATTTCCGCTCGGCCTTACCCTGTCACGATCCTTCGTCGCCCAACGGTTTGCATTGGCGGGCGATGCTGCCCATGGCATCCACCCGATTTCCGGCCAGGGCCTCAATCTGGGCTTCAAGGATGTGGCAGCGCTGGCGGAGACCGTGGTCGAGGCCGACAGGCTCGGTCTGGATATCGGCTCGCTCAACGTGCTGGAACGTTACCAGTCCTGGCGCCGCTTCGACACATTCAGAATGGGCGTCACCACTGATGTTCTGAACCGGCTGTTTTCCAACGATGTCGGCCCGATCCGTATCGCGCGCGATCTGGGAATGGGCATCGTCGAGCGCCTGCCGGGTGTGAAATCCTATTTCATCGGGGAAGCTGCTGGCACCTCGGAAAAAGGCGGGCCACGCCTGCTGTCCGGTCAGGCGATCTAACCGACAAAACTCAGCCTTCGAGCTTGCGGGCTTCGGAGACAAGCATGATCGGAATACCGTCGCGGATCGGATAGGCGAGCCGCGGCCCTTCCGACACGAGTTCATTGGTATCGCGCTGAAACACCAGCCGCCCCTTGGATAGCGGGCAAACCAGCAGTTCCAGCAGCCTTGGATCAACCTTGCTCAGTCTCTCGTCCATCGTCTCGCCTATTGCAGCCTTGTCGTATCAGCCTCGCCAAAACCGCGCGCCAGCAGGATCTCGGTGATCGCGATCAACGTGTCGGCGCGGGATTTCAGGTCCGGGGCTTCCAGCAATGCCTGTTTTTCGGCCGGACCGAAAGGGGACATCATCGACAGGGAATTGACCAGCGTGCGATTTCCGGCGCGCTCCACACTTTCCCAGTCCGCTTCCAGCTTGTTGGCATCGAGATAGGCGCGAAACACCCGCAGCAGGGCATCGCGATCGACGGATGCCTCATCCTCGTCGGTCAGGTCCGAAAGGAATGGCGAAATCTTGAAGCTGCGGAACGGGTGCCCGTCGCCAACTTCCTCGATCAGGCGAAAGCGGCAGATGCCGCTGAGAGAGGTGATGTAACGGCCGTCGCCCGTTTCGCCGAAGGAGGTGATGCGCCCGATACAGCCGATATGGCTGAGCGCGGAGCGTACTCCCTCTTCGCCCTCATGTTCGCCCATGGCGGGCTGCACGATACCGATCAACCGGTTGCCGGAAATGGCGGCATCGAACATGGCGAGATAACGCGGCTCGAAAATATTGAGAGGCAACTGGCCGCCGGGCAGAAGAAGCGCGCCGGTCAAAGGGAAAACGGGGACTTTTTCGGGCAGGTCCTCGAGTTTCAGATATCGCGCGTTGCCAACATGCATGCCTAACCTCCGGAAGTTCCGGCGGTCTCTCCCGCGGCTCTGTTTCATGCCGGCTGACCGCCTCACGAGTAATGTGGGGCGGTCATGCCGAAACGCAAGTGCAAGATTTGATCAGGAAAACAGAATGGACGACAGACGTCGGCGCGCCGAAATCGTCGCCGGATCTTTTGGACCCCAGACTTCGAAAAACTGCAGAAGCTGGCGGCGCGCGCCATCCTCATCGAATGTACGATCCTTGCGCATGATCGTCAGAAGGTGCTCGGCGGCCGCTTCACGATCGCCCTGCACGTTGAGGATTTTTGCAAGGTTCATGCGCGCTTCGTGATCGTCCGGATTGGCGGCAAGCGCCTGCTCAAGCGCCACGGGATCACCGAGCTTGCGGGCTTCCTCGATCTGCTCCAGCTTGGTTTTTACTGCCTGAATGGCAGGATCGGCGCTCATTTCTTCCGGCAGCGAGGCCAGCATCTGGCCGGCACGCGCGGTTTCGCCAAGTGCGATCAGGCACTGCATCATGCCGGCAGCGGCCTTTGCATTTTCCGGATCGGCCTGAAGCACGGCACTGTAAAGCTGGGCAGCATCCTGAACCTGACCGGCGACCAGCAGGCCTTCGGCTTCTGTCAGCACAGCCTCGATTTCGGCCGCCTGATCGGCGCCGGGAGGGCCGGCCAGCTTTTCGACGAATTCACGCACCTGGCTTTCCGGCACCGCACCCATGAAACCATCGACCGGGCGACCATCGACAAAGGCGATGACGGCCGGGATGGACTGAATGCCGAGCTGGCCGGGAATGGACGGGTGATCATCGATATTGAGCTTGACCAGACGCACCGCGCCGCCCGCCTCGTTGACGACCTTTTCGATGACTGGCGTCAACTGCTTGCACGGCCCGCACCAGGGCGCCCAGAAATCCACGAGAACCGGGCGGAGACGCGATTCCTCCAGAACATCCCTGGTGAAACCGGCCGTCGTCGTATCGACGATGACATCGCCGGCCGGTGCAGGCGCAGAAGCTGCGGCAACAGGTGCCGGTGCGGCAGGAGCGCCGCCATAGGAGACCGAAGCCCCGCCCTGGCCGCCGTAAGACTGGCCATAGGAGCCGCCATACTGGCTGCCGCCATAAGGATTGTTCGTGTCGCTCATGATGGTCTCCCCGAAGGTCTTTGAATGTCTTCTATATGTAGGCTGAAAAGATCGTATGTCAGCCCGTTACTTTCAAGACAAGCGGCTCATGCCCCGTGGCCTTGAAGAAGCGGATCAGATCAGTCGTCGAAACCGAGGTCGTCGCGTCGTTCGAAAGCGGGTGGCCGTTGATGATCTCGGATGCCATCAGCGCCTCGTCCAGCACGAAGGTGACGTTGTTGTCCTTGTCGTTGAAGGCGGCAAACACCGTCACCGAGCCGGGAATGACCCCTAGAAACTCGATCATCTTTTCCGGGCGGCCAAAAGAGACGCGACTGGAAGCACCGATGACCTTGTGAATGGTCTTCAGGTCCACCTCGGCCCGCTCCTCCACGGTCACGACAAAATACTGGTCCTTCTTGTCCTTCACGAACAGGTTCTTGGTGTGAGCGCCGGGAATTTCGTCGCGCAGGCTTTCCGACTCGGCAACGGTGAAGACCGGCGCATGGGTTTTGGTCGCATGCGGGATGCCGAGGCCATCCAGAAATTCAAAAAGATCGGCGGCGGTGGCGGGCAGTGTCACGGGCTGTTCAGTCTCGGTCATGTCGTGCTGTTCCATTGAATGTTTTCGCGACATTAGACAGCGCATCCGGTGGCAACAAGGTCTGCAAGCGACATGATCGGACCCGCCTGCTCGCTCGAGCATTGAGCTTTTTATCAACCGCCTCACCATTTTCTTCGCGTGCAGACAATTTCCCTGTTGCATTTGAAAATGGTTTGAGCGATACACCGCCTCGTCGCAGCGATGCGGCCCACGGTTCAGCATAACTACCCCGAACCGATGGATTATGAGCGGGTGTAGCTCAGGGGTAGAGCATAACCTTGCCAAGGTTAGGGTCGAGCGTTCGAATCGCTTCACCCGCTCCATTTTCTCTTCAAGCCGAATTGAGACACGATAGCACACGCTCAGCGTGATCGCTTTCGACATGACTGTTTTCGCGCTGGCGTAATCGGCATGCGGCCACGAATGGCGCACCGG
Source organism: Neorhizobium sp. JUb45 (assembly GCF_004343585.1). Taxonomy (GTDB): domain Bacteria; phylum Pseudomonadota; class Alphaproteobacteria; order Rhizobiales; family Rhizobiaceae; genus Neorhizobium. The sequence goes on from NZ_SLYW01000005.1 coordinate 275,756, forward strand.
CTTTTTCCACAAACACCATCAGAAAAATGCTCCAGCCTCGTCACAAAGGTGTTGCATTTGAAAATGGTTTGAGCGATACACCGCCTCGTCGCAGCGATGTGGCCCACGGTTCAGCATAACTACCCCGGACCGGTGGATTATGAGCGGGTGTAGCTCAGGGGTAGAGCATAACCTTGCCAAGGTTAGGGTCGAGCGTTCGAATCGCTTCACCCGCTCCATTCTCTCTCAGGAGAGATTTTTCCGAAAAACATCCATGACATTACGATCTGACCGGGCCTGACAAAGGCTTCGTTTGCCATGTCGGAAAAAGTTTAGCATCGCGGCGGAATAAACCGCATGCGGCTTGCGTATACTGGATCATGAGCAACAAACGGCAGCCCTTCGACGTTCTGACACAGCTTTCGAGCTTGCGTCGTTACGCGCGCTCGCTTGTTCGCCACCCTGATGATGCGGAAGACCTGGTCCATGACGCGCTGGTGCGCGCCTATGAACGCAAGGCGACATTCCGCACCGGCGGCAACCTGCGCAACTGGCTGCTGTCGATCGTCCACAACACCCATATCGACCGCCTGCGCCGCGCCAAATCGCTGGATCGCCGCCATGACGACGCGGCCTATTTGGTCGACACCGTGGAGCAGACCGATCCCCATCACTCGATCCGCCTGAAACAGTTGCGCGAGGCGTTTCACGATCTGCCCGATGAGCAGCGCGATGCCCTGCATCTGGTGGCGATCGAAGGCCTTTCCTATCAGGAGGCCGCCACCGCCCTTTCCATTCCCGTTGGCACGCTGATGTCGCGCATTTCGCGTGCGCGCGAAAAACTGCGCGCCTTCGAGGAAGGCCGGCGCAATGCCACACCCAGTCACCTGAAGATCATTGGAGGCGGACGCGATGAAACCCGTTGACCCGATCCTGCCCACCGATATCGACGCCTATGTGGACGACCAGCTCGACACCGCGCGCCGGATCGAGGTGGAGGCCCATCTGTCCGAACACCCGGAGATCGCCGCCAAGGTGATGGCCGACCTTTCCATTCGTGGCGAATTGCGTCTGGCGCTGGCAAAGGCGCCGACACATGGCCGGCCCGAAACCCGCGAGGCCGCCCGCCGCCTCCAAGGTGCGCTGTCGCGCAACCGCATGATCCATTCGATCCAGCGCGTGGCGGCAATCGGCCTGCTTCTGTGCGCCGGCTGGGTTGCCAATACCTATGTCGGCCCGTTCACGCCGAGCACGGTGGAAGCCTCGACACCGGTCCCGAGTTTTGTCGATGCGGCGATCGGTGCGCATACGACGTCGAAACTGCGCTCGACCATGCCGTCGCAGACGGAAACGGCCAATTACGACGCCGCCGACATCCGCTCGGCCACCGCCATCGTCATGCCGGATATTCCGGCCGACTGGCAGGTGAAGGACGTACAGATCTTTCCATCCGCCTTCGGCCCGAGCGTCGAGGTGACCATCCTGCGCGACGGCACCGAACGCCTGTCGCTGTTTGCCGTACGCCCCGGCAGTTTTGCCGTGCAGCAGGCGATGCTGACCAAATCCGGCGGTGTGCAGGCTTCCTACTGGCAGATCGGTGACGTCGCCTATGCGCTCGTTTCCGAAACAGACAACGCCAACCAGCTCAAGGACGAGGCGCAAACCCTCGCCGACACGCTTTACTAAGTTCAACAGAGGAGCAATTTCATGAATACGCCCCGTTTCGGCTACAATGCCTCGGTCGAATCCCGCGCGGGATTTGACGAGGGCCTGCGCAAGCACATGCTGCGCATCTACAACTACATGGGCCTCGGCCTGGTCATCACCGGCATCGTCGCTTTCGTCGTCGGCACCACGCCGGCGCTCTACGTGCCGATCTTCTCGTCGCCGCTCAAGTGGGTGGTGATGCTGGCCCCGCTCGCCTTCGTGTTCTTCTTCTCGTTCAAGATCCAGTCGATGTCGGCCGCATCGGCACAGATGACCTTCTGGGCCTTCTGCGCCGTGATGGGTCTTTCGCTCGCTTCCGTGTTCCTCGTGTTCACCGGTGCCAGCATCGCCCGCACCTTCTTCATCGCCGCCACCATGTTCGGCGCGACCAGCCTCTACGGCTACGTCACCAAGCGTGACCTCGCCAAGTTCGGCTCGTTCATGATCATGGGTCTGATCGGCGTGATGATCGCCTCAATCGTCAACATCTTCCTCGGCTCCAGCGCCCTGCAGTTCGCCGTCTCGGTCATCGGTATCGTCGTTTTCGTCGGCCTGACCGCCTGGGACACCCAGAACATCAAGGAACAGTATGCCGAAAACTACGATCAGGAGAGCCAGCAGAAAATGGCCGTGATGGGCGCGCTGTCGCTCTACCTGAACTTCGTCAACATCTTCCAGCTGCTGTTGAACTTCACCGGCCAGCGCGAAGAATAAGACGCATAACCAAGGAGTATCCTTCATGGACCAGAACGACCGCCACGCAATCGACGGCCTGTTCGGTAAACTGAAGCAGGTTGAAGGCCAGACCGGACCACGGGACGGCGAGGCCGAAACCTTCATCAACCAGCGCGTCGCATCGCAGCCGGCAGCGCCCTATTTCATGGCGCAGACGATCGTCGTGCAGGAGCAGGCACTTGAAGCCGCCCAGCGTCGTATCGAGGAACTGGAATACCAGGCCTCGGCACGCCCCGCAGGCGGTGGCGGGTTCCTCTCCAACCTGTTCGGCAACAACAGCCAGCCGCGTCAGCAGCCCGCCAACAGCGCCGCCTATCGCGGTGCGGCACCAGCGACAGCTGCCGCTTACGGTAATCAGGGTTACGCCCAGAATGCCAATGGCGACGCGAATGGTCAGCCGGGCGGCCAGCAGGCCGGACAGCCAAGCGGCCCCTGGGGTCGTCAGGGCGCCGCACAGCGCGGCGGCTTTGGTGGCGCGGGCGGCGGCGGCGGTTTTCTGGCCGGTGCTGCGCAGACAGCCATGGGTGTCGCCGGCGGCGTGCTGCTCGGCAATGCCATCATGGGCATGATGGGCGGCAACGAGGCTCAGGCAGCGGAAACGCCAGCCCCTGAACCAGCACAGCCGGCCGAAGATGCCGACACCGGAATGGATGACGGCGGCGACGACATGGATTTCTGATCCTCATCGCCTTCACCATCCGAAATGGCCGCGCCTGCCCGCGGCCATTTCTTTTTTCTGTCACGTCCTTCGCCTAAAAGGCTCGCATCGTCAGCGCATTCGCATTACCTCTGGACCCGATGGCCTCAGAAGAACACCCTCATATCGCCGACGATCACAACTGCGAGCAGAGCGCTCTGCGGTTTTCCGAAATCCTCGCAAACCTTGCCGGCGACGAAACGCGCGATCGTGTCTCGGTTGCCGATATCCTCGCCAGCATGAAGGACCGCGCCATCGGCGCACTGATCCTGGTCTTCGCGCTGCCCAACTGCCTGCCAGTGCCACCCGGCACCTCGGCCATACTGGGCGTGCCGCTGATATTCCTGACGGTGCAACTGATGTTCGGCTGGAAACCCTGGCTGCCGCAGTTGATTTCCGCACGCTCGATGGCGCGCACCGATTTCGGCACGATGATGAGCAAGGCCAATCCGTGGATCGCCAAGGCGGAACGGATGCTGAAACCGCGGCTGACAATGTTCGCGGCGCCACCGGCAGAACGGTTGCTCGGCGCCCTCTGCCTGGTCCTCGCGCTCGTGCTGGCGCTGCCCATCCCGCTCGGCAATATGCTGCCGGCGCTGGCGCTGTGCGTCATCGCCTTCGGCATTCTCGAAAAGGATGGCATCTGGACGATCGCAGGCGCTGCGATCGGTGTCGTTTCGCTCGGCGTTGTTGCAGGCGTGGTCTACGCCATGATCAAAAGCGCGATCTATCTGCTCCTGACCTTCTTCCAGTAATCAACTGCGCGAAAACACGTAGTCGGTTTCCTGCCGCAGGGTTTCGCCGGGCCGCAGCACGGCGCTGGGGAACCGCGGATGATTGGCGGCATCCGGCCAGACCTGCGTTTCCAGGCAGAAGCCGCCGTAATTGTCGTAAGGCCGGCCACCGATGCCGGACACCGGCACATGCAGCTTCACGCCGGCATAAAACTGCACGCCCGGTTCCGTGGTGCGCACTTCCATGGCCACGCCGGAATGGAGACTGCGCACCAGTGCCACGCTGCGTTTTTCCGTCCGTTCGGTCGAGAGGCAGAAATTGTGGTCGTAAGGCACCTGCTGGCCGGCGACCTCCCGGCGGATCGGCCGCATCTGATGAAAGTCGAAATCCGTACCGGCGACCGGAATGAGCGATCCGGTTGGCATCAGCATGTCGTCAACCTGCAGGTAATGATCGGCGGCCAGCATGATCTGGTGGTCAAGGATCGTATCGCTGCCATCGAGATTGAAATAGGAATGCTGGCAGACATTGCAGATGGTCGGCTTGTCGGTGATCGCCTCGTAGATGACCGAAAGAACGCCATCATCCTTGAGATGATAGGTCGCCGTGATCGTACAGTTGCCGGGATAACCGCCGCGACCATCGCCATCGGTGATCGACAGCACGACGCGGTCGGCGGAAAGATCGACGATCGTCCAGTTGCGTTTGGCGATACCGTCGCTGCCGCCATGCAGATGGCCCAGACCGTTTTCGTTGAGTTCCAGCTGGTAAGCCTGACCATCCAGTTCGAAATGGCCGGCGCTGATGCGGTTGGCGACGCGGCCGGGCGTGGCGCCGAAATAGGGCGAATAGCGCAGATACTCATCGAGCGTGTTGAGGCCGAGCACCAGTGGTGCCTCATGGCCTTCGAACCGCAGGTCCTGAATGACCGAGCCCCAGGTGAGAACCTTGGCGGTCAATCCACCACCGGATATCGTCACCCGGTGGACGGTCTCCCCCTTCGGCGTGTGACCGAAAACCTCGCGTTCCCCTGCAACCATAAACCCAGCTCCCTCAACCTGAGACAGCAACCTGTCTCATTTGGGTTGGCTTAGCAATGGGTTACGCATATTCGCAGTTATGAAAACCTTGCGACGGGAGATCCCGGTCGCAAGGTGCACCGATCAGTCGCGATCCTTGCCGATTTCCTCCAGATCATAGGAGGTGGTCTGGTAGATCTCATTGATCCAGTTTCCGAAAAACAGATGCGCATGGCTGCGCCAGCGGTTTTGCGGCGTCAGTTCGGCGTCGTTGTGCGGAAAGTAGTCATGCGGCATCTTGATCGGGATACCGGCATCGACATCGCGAAAATATTCGTCGGCAAGCGAGGTGGAATCGTATTCCACATGGTTGAACATGTAGAGCCGGTTGCCCTTTTTCTCGTGCACGAGGCACACGCCCATTTCCTCGGATTCCATCAGGATTTCCAGATCCGGCACCTTGGCGATGTCTTCACGGCGCACTTCCGTCCAGCGCGACACCGGCACCTGGAAATCGTCGGAGAAACCGTTGAGATAGACCGAAGCCGGCGCGAGATTGCGGTGCCGGTAGACGCCAAAGGCCTTTTCCTTCAGCTCGTGCTTGGGAACGCCATGGAAATGGTAGATCGACGCCATCGCACCCCAGCAGACATTCAGCGTCGAATGCACATTGGTATGCGTCCAGTCGAGGATCGTTTTCAACTCATCCCAATAGGTCACGGTCTCGTAGGGCAGCGTTTCCACCGGCGCACCGGTGATGATGAACCCGTCGAACTTGCGGTCCTTCACCTCTTCCCAGGTCTCGTAGAAGGACAGGAGATGTTCCTCCGACGTGTTCTTGGCCTTGTGGCCACCGATGCGCACCAGCGAAAACTGGACCTGCAGCGGCGAGGCGCCGACGAGGCGCGCCATCTGGATCTCGGTCTTGATCTTGTTGGGCATGAGGTTGAGCAGGCCGATCTGCAACGGGCGGATGTCCTGCCGCACGGCGGCGGTCTCGGTCATCACGCGCACGCCTTCCTGAACCAGCGTCTTGAAAGCAGGCAGGGTATCGGGAATCTTGATCGGCATGTTGGAACCCACAAAACAGAAAACCGGCCGCAAAAAATCGCAAACCGGTCCGTGGGAAGTACCTATTCCTCGCGGCCCTTTAGCGACTTTTTTAACGTGGCTGCAAGCCGGCCGGCCAAATCACCACGAAGTTCAGCATTTGAGATAATCCTTGCTGAGGCTGCCGTCAATGGCAGCATGATTTTGCCTTGAAGAGGCAGATCGCAGGCATTCTCCGTCACCTGACGAAAATCATCGGAATTGGGCGTCACGCTTTCCCTTTTTCGCCGGTTTGCGCTATGGGCATTGCCGATGACATCAACGACCTTCACCATTCTGCTTGGCGGACCACTGACCGTGACCGAGCGCCTGACACAGGCACTGGCCGGCAGCCGCAGCATTGCGGCCGATAGCGGCATGCGCCATGCGGCAGCACTTGGTTTGCAGCCGGAGCTCTGGGTGGGTGATTTCGACTCGTCCGACGCCGGCCTTCAGCAGCAATGGCCCGATGTCGAACGTCAGTCCTATCCGCCTGCCAAGAACGAAACGGACGGCGAAATCGCCACCGGTGAGGCCATCGCACGCGGGGCAAAACGCCTGATCCTTGCCGGCGCGCTGGGCGGCGAGCGCTCGGACCATGCGTTGCAACACCTGCTGCATGCCGTGCGGCTGGCCGAGGAGGGGTTCGACATTCTTCTGACGTCGGGCGAGGAAGAAGCCGTGCCGCTTCTGCCGGGCACGATCACTCTCGACCTGCCCGGCAATTCGCTGTTTTCGGTTCTCGGCTTTTCCGATCTGGAAGGGCTCGATATCCGCAACGTCCGTTATCCCGTCACCGACTTTTCGCTTCCATTCGGCTCCTCGCGCACCGTTTCCAATGTCGCGGAAGGCACCGTGGAATTTTCTCTTCAGCGAGGCAGGGCAATCGTCCTCGCCCGCCCCTATGACCTGACCGGAGCCTGAACCATGGCACCCCCAATTCTGAAACTCGACGACATCCTGCTGACCTTTGGTGGCGCGCCGCTTCTGAACGGCGCCAACCTGCAGGTGGAACCGGGCGACCGTATCTGCCTTGTAGGCCGCAACGGCTCGGGCAAATCGACACTGATGAAGATCGCTGCCGGCATTGTCGAAGCGCAATCGGGCGAGGTCTTTCGTCATCCGTCGGCGACCATTCGCTATCTCGAACAGGCGCCCGATTTCGGCGGCTACACCACCGTTCAGGCCTATGCCGAATCCGGCCTTGGACCGGGCGATGATCCGTACCGCGTCACCTATCTTCTGGAACATCTCGGCCTGACCGGCGAGGAAGACCCTGCCCGCCTTTCGGGCGGCGAGGCACGCCGTGCCGCACTTGCCCGCGTCATGGCGCCGGAACCCGATATTCTGATGCTGGACGAGCCGACCAACCATCTCGACCTGCCGACCATCGAATGGCTGGAAGAAGAGTTGCGCAAGACGCGCAGCGCGCTTGTCGTCATCAGCCACGACCGTCGTTTCCTTGAAAAGGTGTCGAACGCCACCGTCTGGCTGGACCGCGGCACATCCCGCCGGCTTTCGCGTGGCTTTGGCCATTTCGAAGCCTGGCGTGATCAGGTGCTGGAAGAGGAAGAGATCGAGCAGCACAAGCTGGGCAAGGCAATCGAACGCGAAGAACACTGGATGCGCTATGGCGTGACCGCACGCCGCAAGCGCAACATGCGCCGCGTCGGCGAATTGCAGGCCATGCGCGCCGATTATCGTGGCCACAAGGGAGCGCAGGGTTCTGTTCAGGCCTCGGTGGCCGAAGGTCGCGAATCCGGCAAGCTGGTGGTGGAAGCTGAAAACATCACCAAGGCTTATGAAGACCGCACCATCGTCGCACCCTTCTCGATCCGCATCCATCGTGGCGACCGCATCGGTCTCGTCGGCCCGAACGGCGCCGGCAAGACGACACTTCTGAAGATGCTGACCGGCCAGTTGAAGCCCGACAGTGGCTGGATCAAGCTCGGTACCAATCTGGAAATCGCCACGCTGGACCAGAAGCGCGAAGATCTCGATCTCGAAGACACGCTGTCGCATTACCTGACCGACGGTCGCGGCGAGACATTGCTGGTCAATGGCGAGCAGCGGCATGTGGCCGGTTACATGAAGGACTTTCTGTTCCAGCCGGAGCAGATCCGCACGCCGATCAAGAACCTTTCGGGTGGCGAGCGCGCCCGGCTGATGCTGGCCCGCATGCTGGCCAAGCCATCGAACCTGTTGATCCTCGACGAACCGACCAACGACCTCGACATCGAGACGCTTGATCTGCTGCAGGAAATCGTTGCGGGTTATAACGGCACCGTCATTCTCGTCAGCCACGACCGTGACTTTCTCGACCGCACCGTGACCTCGACCATCGCGCCGGCCAGCCCGGATGCACCGGATGGCGACTGGATCGAATACGCAGGTGGCTACACCGACATGCTGGCGCAGCGAAAAGGTGCCGCTGACGAAAAGCGCAAGGCGGAAAAGGCAAAGTCGGTGGCAACACCCACCGCATCGTCATCGACAGCTGGCGAGCCGGCGAAATCCAAGGGCAAACTCTCCTTCAAGCAGAAGTTTGCGCTCGAAAACCTGCCGAAGGAAATCGCCAAGGCAGAAGCCGAGCTTGCCAAGCACGATCAGGCCATGGCCGACCCCAACCTGTTTTCGAAGGACCCGAAAGCCTTTGCAAAACTGGCGGAACAGGCGGCGGCCTTGCGTGAAAAACAGGCAAAGATGGAAGAGGAATGGCTGGAGCTGGAAATGCTGCGCGAGGAGCTGGAAAGCTAATGCAAACAAAATGTTATTGTTAACAATATTTTAGACCGACAAAAATCTGTCGCGTGGCGGAACATTAGCGTTTGCTGGACGTTCGATACGTAATCCGGTCACATGCCCTTGGAAAAGGCCTGTGCCGGAGACATGTTTCGAGTTCAACGAGGGGACGTTCCGTGTCGGCGAGTTCTGCGTTTCGCCGAGTGGCGAGCAAACAAATGATTCAACGGGTTATGATCGTTGAGGACGAATTCCTCATTGCACTTGATGTGGCCGAGACCATTGAAGGAATGGGCCTGGAAGTCTCCGGTTTTGCCAGCGGACGCAAGCATGCCATGGCACTTGCGGCTTCTTCCGACATTGCTCTTGTCGACATCAATCTTTCCGATGGTCCGACCGGACCCGAGATCGCCCGGCAGCTGGCCGAGGAATTCGGCATCACCGTGATTTTCATGACGGCCAACCCGGAAGACGTGAATGACGGCGTCGAAGGCACGCTCGGTGTGCTGACCAAACCGGCCATGCCGGAAGTGCTGGAACAGTCGATCAATTATGCGATCGCCAGCCGCGTCGGCGGCATCGCGGCCGTGCCGCGTGAGCTGCACGTGTTCCGCCATACCCAGCACTGACGCCCCATCGGCGGCGCTTGCCAAGATCGCAGGCACGGATTACATCTTTTACCGCTCTAACGGGGTGCTGCATGTAAATGCGGCTGAGAGGCTTTTGCCAACCCGCGGAACCTGATCCGGCTAACACCGGCGGAGGGATTAGACGGCTCATCATCAGCGCCCTATTCCCATTATTCGTATTGAGGAGGCGCCGATGCGCAAACGAATATTTTCCCTTGCCGCGGTTTTGACTGCCGCTCTGTCCTTTGCCCTGCCGGCCCATGCGCAGGAGAAAAAGACACTCACTGTCTACACCTACGAAAGTTTTGTCGCCGAATGGGGTCCCGGCCCCAAGGTGAAAGCGGCGTTCGAGAAGACCTGCGACTGCACGGTCAATTTCGTCGCCGTCGCCGATGGCGTGGCGCTTTTGACGCGCCTCAAGCTGGAAGGCGCCGGCACCAAGGCCGATATCGCACTCGGCCTCGATACCAATCTCGTGAAAGAGGCGATCGATACCGGCCTGTTCGACAAGAGTGGCGTCGACACGGCGAAACTGACGGTTCCCGGCGGTTATCAGGACGATATTTTCGTGCCCTATGACTACGGCCATTTCGCCGTTGTCTACGATACGCAGACGCTGAAGAACCCGCCGAAAAGCCTGAAGGAACTGGTGGAGGGCGACCCTTCCCAAAAAATCGTCATTCAGGACCCACGCACCTCGACGCCGGGTCTCGGTCTGCTTTTGTGGGTGAAATCCGTGTATGGCGACAAGGCGCCGGAAGCCTGGGCACAACTGAAGAAGCGCGTGCTGACGGTAACGCCCGGCTGGTCGGAAGCCTATGGCATGTTCACCAAGGGCGAAGTGCCGATGGTACTCTCCTACACCACCTCGCCCGCCTATCACATGGTCGAGGATAAGAGCGACCGCTATCAGGCCGCGGCCTTTTCCGAAGGTCATTATATCCAGATCGAGGTGGCCGGTCTCTTGAAGAACACGCCGAACAGGGAACTGGCGCAGAAATTCCTCTCCTTCATGGTGACGCCAGCGTTTCAGGACGAGATCGCCACCACCAACTGGATGATGCCGGTAACGGCAACCGACAAACCGCTGCCGGACGCTTTCGACAAGCTGGTGAAGCCGTCAAAGACGTTTCTGATGGACCCGGCACAGGTGGCAAACAACCGCCGCGCCTGGATCGATGAATGGCTGGCCGCCATGAGCCTGAACTGACCCATGCTGACGAAGGCGGAGCGACAACGCGGATATGCCGGCGGCGGAGTGGTTTTCGCCGGCATCACCCTGTTCATCGCTCTCGCCGTCATCGCCCTTCTCTTCTTCGACAGCGGTGACACGGGCCGACCACTGTTCGATGCCTATGTCTGGCGTATTCTGCGTTTCACGCTTTTGCAGGCAGGGCTTTCGACATTGCTTTCGGTGGCACTTGCCTTGCCGCTGGCGCTGGCGCTGGCACGCCAGCCCAAATTCCCCGGCCGCATCTGGATCATCCGGCTGATGGCCGTGCCGATGGGCCTGCCGGTTCTGATCGGCGCGCTTGGCCTGATCGGCATCTGGGGCCGCACCGGCGTGCTCAACAGCGGGCTGGCGATGATCGGCGTCAGCGATCCGGTCAGCATCTATGGCCTGAGCGGTATTCTGATCGCACATGTGTTTTTCAACCTGCCGCTCGCCTGCCGGCTGCTTCTGGCCGGGCTGGAGCGCCTTCCGCCGGAATATTGGCGATTGTCGGCCAGCCTCGGCTTGCCCTCTTTCTCCGTATTCCGTTTTGTCGAGTGGCCGGCGGTGAAGCCACTTCTGGCCGGGATTGCGGGATTGGTGTTTATGCTCTGCGCCACCAGCTTTACGCTTGTGCTAGTGCTTGGTGGCGGGCCGGCAGCAACGACGCTGGAAGTGGCGATCTACCAGTCGCTGCGCTTCGATTTCGATCCTGCGCGCGCCATCTCCCTATCCCTGCTGCAGATCGCCGTCACCGCATCGGTTCTGGCTCTTATGGCGCTGCTGCCGACACCTGGGGACGACAATGCCGCCACCGGTCGTTCGGCACGGCGGTTCGATGGCGGCAGCAGCGCTGCGCGTTTCTGGGATGGAATTTTTATTGTCCTCGCCGTGCTCTTTCTGTGCCTGCCACTCGTCTCCATCCTTGTTGCCGGGGTAAAAGCCGATTTTGCCCGGCTGTTGACCACCCCCGTATTCTGGAAGGCAGTATGGACGAGTGTGTGGATCGCCCTTATGGCCGCAATGATCTCGCTGGCGGCGGCGATCACCATCATCAATGCCCGCGCCGCCCTGGCCGACAGCCGCAAACCCGGCCTCACCGCCCGCAGTTTTTCCGCCCTGCTTGCCAGCCTGTCATCGCTTGTGCTGCTTGTGCCGCCGGTGGTGATCGGTACCGGCTGGTTCCTGCTGCTCCGGCCTTACGGCGAGGTTTCGCGCTTTGCACCGCTGCTGGTGGTGATGATCAACGCCATGACCGCCCTGCCCTTCGTGATGCGCGTTCTGTCTCCCGCCTTTGCGATACACAGGCAACGGACGGCCAGACAGGCCACCAATCTCGGCGTTTTCGGCTTCACACGGCTGCGGCTGATTGACCTGCCGGTGCTGAAAACCCCTCTCGCCACAGCCCTCTCCTTCGCCATGGCTTTGTCGCTCGGTGATCTCGGCGCGGTCGCGCTGTTCGGATCGGAGGATCTCGTCACCCTGCCCTGGCTGGTCTATAGCCGGCTGGGCAGCTACCGTACCGCCGATGCGGACGGGTTTGCACTGATTCTGGCCCTTCTGTGCCTGGGCTTGACGATTGCCGGCACGGCCGGTCAACGCGACAGGAAAGACGAACGAGGATGACAGCCAGCGAGCCATCCGGCATTCGAGTGCAGAACGTGGGCCTGACGCTGGGCACCCGAAAATTCCGGTTCGATTGCGAACTGCCAGGCGGCGCGATCACCGCCATTACCGGCCCCTCAGGATCGGGAAAATCCACACTTCTCAACCTGATCGCCGGCTTCGAGACACCGGACAGCGGAAAAATTTCGATTGGCGGCAGCAATGTCACGGCATTGCATCCTTCGCAGCGGCCGGTGTCGCTGGTGTTTCAGGATAACAATCTTTTCGCCCATCTGGACCTTGCCACCAATATCGGCCTTGGCATTCACCCCGCGCTGAAGCTCACCTCCGGCGACAGGAAACGGATAAGCGAGGCGCTGGAGCGTGTGGGTTTGGGCGGATATGAAAAGCGCATGCCGGGCACTCTGTCCGGCGGCGAAAGACAGCGTGCCGCTTTTGCCCGCGCGCTGGTGCGGCAGCGCCCCGTGCTTCTGCTGGATGAGCCTTTTGCCGCACTTGATCCGGGCCTGCGACAATCGATGGCACGGCTGCTGCTGGAACTTCACCGTGAGACGGGCAACACTGTCGCCATCGTTACCCACGATGCCGGTGAGGTGCGCCAGCTTGCGGATCACGCGCTGTTCATCGATCATGGCGAGGTCGCCTTGCAGGCGGAAATCGAGGTATTTCTGATGCGCAGGGACGTGCCCGGCCTCACGGAATTCCTCGACTTGTGAAAAAGCGTCAACGGGCGTGCCACAATTTGGACGTGGGCTGATGCAAAGTCCGCTATCCGAACGATAACGGATTGGTAATTACTTGCAAAAGCTTGGCTTCTTTCTATTTCCTTGGACATTCGTGCATGCAGCACGCAAAATCAGTTAAGTGGAATATGACGTTTGGCGGGTTTCAGGCGTCGGGTCATCGTGGAGACCCGACAGGCAGACCTGCCACTACAGGCTTGAGCAAATGACGGTTGGCAAAGCGGCAACAGATATGACGGAAGGCAGCACCATCGGAGCTCGCATCGGTGCACCTGCAGTCAGGCGCAGACGCCTGCCATCGGCAGGACTTTGCCTGTTGCTGGCAGGCGCAACATTCCTGTCCGGTTGCCAGTCCATCCTCGACCAGACCTACCAGGCCAATGTTTCGCCGTCGTCCAATCCGCAGATCGTCGACGAGGTGCAGAAGAACGATCCGCGTGCGCAGATGGGTGCGCGCGAGCATCCGCGCATCGTGGCGAGCTACGGCGGCGAATATCACGACGCCAAGACGGAACGCCTCGTTGCCCGCATTGCCGGTGCGCTGACGGCGGTGTCGGAAAACCCGAACCAGTCTTTCCGCATCACCATCCTGAATTCCCCGGCAATCAACGCATTCGCGCTACCCGGCGGTTATCTTTACGTGACGCGCGGCCTGCTGGCACTTGCCAACGACGCCTCGGAAGTGGCGGCCGTGCTCTCGCACGAAATGGGCCACGTGACCGCCAACCACGGCATCGAGCGCCAGAAGCGTGAAGAAGCGGAAGTGATCGCCAGCCGCGTGGTTGCCGAAGTCCTCTCCAGCGATCTTGCCGGCAAGGCAGCGCTGGCGCGCGGCAAGCTGCGCCTCGCCGCCTTCTCGCGTCAGCAGGAACTGCAGGCCGACGTGATCGGCGTGCGCATGCTGGGCGAAGCCGGTTACGACCCCTATGCCTCGCCGCGCTTTCTCGACTCCATGGCGGCTTACGCCCGTTATTCGGCGGTCGATCCGGACAATGACCAGAGCCTCGACTTTCTGTCCAGCCACCCGAACGCGCCACAGCGCGTGGAACTGGCGCGCCAGCACGCCCGCAATTTCGGCCAGGAAGGCACGGTCGGTGACCGTGGTCGCGATTATTACCTCGCCGGCATCGATGGTCTGCTTTACGGCGACAGCCCGGAAGAAGGCTATGTTCGCAACGAGACCTTCCTGCATGGCGGGCTGGGCATCCGTTTCGACGTGCCGGAAGGGTTTCGCATCGACAACAAGGTCGAAGCCGTTCTGGCAACCGGCCCGAACGAAACAGCGATCCGCTTCGACGGTGTGGCCGCCGGCGATACCGGCAGCCTGACCAATTACATGACCAGCGGCTGGGTGGCCGGCCTGCTGCCCGATACCGTCCGGGAAATCACCGTCAACGGCCTGCCGGCGGCAACCGCCCGCGCCAGTGCCGAGCGCTGGGATTTCGACGTTACCGTCATCCGCATTGACAAGCAGATTTTTCGTTTCCTGACGGCGGTGCCGAAAGGTAGCGCCATCCTGCAGCCGACGGCCGATATCCTGCGCCAGAGCTTTCGCCGCATGACACCGCAGGAAATCGCCAGCCTCAAGCCGCTGCGCGTGCGCGTCGTCACCGTCGCTGCCAACGACACGATCACCAGCCTCGCGGCGCGCATGATGGGCACGGATCGCAAGCTCGACCTGTTCAAGCTGATCAACGCCATGCCCGCCAGTGCAACCGTATCGGCGGGGCAAAAGGTGAAGATCATTTCGGAATAGGCCCGACCCGGATCCGGCATATAGAGCCAAATGCAAAAAGCCTCCTGACCGCGCGGCCAGGAGGCTTTTTCATATCAACCAACGGCAAAACCGATACGCATCACGTATCGGCGCCTCCAGAGTTTTGGCAGTTGTCAGGAAATGGCAGCCATCTGCGGGTTCATGGTCACCAGCGCCGACTTGAGCTTCTCGATGGCCCGGCTTTCGATCTGGCGCACGCGTTCCTTGGAAATGCCCAGTTCCGCACCAAGCGCTTCCAACGTTGCCCCGTCATCCGTCAGGCGGCGGGCGCGAATGATCTTCTTTTCACGATCGTTGAGCTTGGTCAGCGCACCCTGCAGCCATTTGAGGCGGCGTTCGCCATCGATCATGCCGGAAACCTGTTCATCCGGCAGCGGCTCTGCGCTTTCCAGCATATCGAGGCGCTCCCCGCTGTCGGCATCGCCGGCGATCGACGGCGCCTGCAGCGATGCGTCATTGCCGGAAAGGCGTGCATCCATGGTCTGAACGTCGGAAACGCTGACGCCAAGCGCCACGGCGATTTCCTCGTGAATGGCCTGGGCGGTGAGATTGTTGTCGCCACGCGCCAGCTTGGCACGCAGGCGGCGCAAATTGAAGAACAGCGCCTTCTGGGCGGAACTGGTGCCACCACGCACGATCGACCAGTTGCGCAGGATGTAATCCTGCATCGATGCGCGGATCCACCAGCTTGCATAAGTGGAGAAACGAACATCGCGGGCGGGCTCAAACCTTGCCGCCGCTTCCAGCAGCCCTACATAACCTTCTTGTACGAGGTCGCTCATGGGAAGCCCGAAGCCGCGGAACTTCGATGCCATGGCGATCACGAGACGCATGTGGGCAAGTGCAATCTGATTGCGTGCGTCCTGGTCCTGATCGTCCTTCCAGCGCACGGCGAGGTCTTTTTCCTCCTCGCGAGCCAGGTAGGGTGCCGACATGGCAATCTTGATCATATTGCGGTCTGCGGACATGGCATTCATCACGGTCTCCTTGAAACAAGTTGATCCGGCAAAGACATCGCAATTTCACGGGACCAAAAACGTAAGCGGGGGTTAAACCCTTGAAATACGGCATTTTTGGCGTGAGATTGTGGTGTCGTTGCGCCCCTCGTTGTGTCGCTCGTCTTAAGGGATACGCAGCTTGCGCCATGTCCCCCGTGGATGAAAACTGCGCCCGGTTCCATCAAACACCAGAGCGCCGTTCCGGCGGGGTAACGCATGGGACCAGAAATGGTTCCAATAAAAAACCCGGCAGAGCCGGGTTTTTTAATTCAGGTCAATGCCGCCTTGATCAGGCTGCTTCTTCCTCTTGTGCATCGTCGTCTTCGACCGACTTGCCACGCTTCGGGCCCTTGGCGAGATTGGTCTCGATCAGGCGAACGGACTCGGTGTCAGACATCTTGTTGACGGCGGCAATTTCACGCGCCATGCGGTCAAGAGCAGCCTCATAGAGCTGACGCTCGGAATAGGACTGTTCCGGCTGATTTTCAGCGCGATAGAGATCGCGGACAACTTCTGCAATCGAGATCAGGTCGCCGGAATTGATCTTTGCATCATATTCCTGAGCGCGACGCGACCACATGGTGCGCTTGACGCGGGCCTTGCCCTGAACGACCTTCAATGCACGTTCGACGAAGTCCGTTTCGGAAAGCTTGCGCATGCCGATGCTGACAGCCTTGGCGACCGGCACCTTGAGGCGCATCTTATCCTTTTCGAAATCGATGACGAAAAGTTCGAGCTTCATGCCCGCCACTTCCTGCTCTTCGATTGTGGAGATCGTGCCCACTCCATGCGCCGGATAGACAATGGATTCACCAGTCTTGAAGCCGTGGCGCGCTGAAGATTTTTTCTGCTGGGTCGTCATTCTTACAATACTCTCCCTGTTACGCTCCCGGCGTTCTTGCCGGGGCCGGGTCAGTCAGGCCCGGATGAGACGGGGGAAACCGTCGGGTGACTCCATTACTGGTCCGCTTGACGCGCGTGCGAAAAAAACAACAGGATCACAATTAGCGACAGACACCCGGACTTGATGGCAACTCAGGGGATCGCGCAAAAGGGACGTGTTGTTTTCGTGATGTTTTTAGGGCACACGCATGCCGCTTTGTGGAACAGTAAGAGTTGTCTACCACAAAAATAGGCGGAAATCAATGATTTGGTTTCGCCGTTGCGAAGAAACAACGCCCGAATCACTGCGCAAAGGTTAGGCAATGCCAAACGGCATTGGTTGCTTCCGCTCGAATATGCAGGGTGGCGGCAGCTATAACTGCCGTTTGATACCCTGATGGATCAATCACCAGTGCCTGGCTCAGCCGAGAAAAACTGCTCGAACTTGTCCGAGACGCCGTCCATTTCCTTGGCTTCCGGCATAGCATCACGCTTGATGGTGATGTTAGGCCAGACCTGCGCATATTCGGCATTGACCTTCAGCCACTTGTCCAGCCCCGGCTCCGTATCGGGCTTGATCGCCTCGGCGGGACATTCGGGCTCGCAGACGCCGCAATCGATGCACTCGTCGGGATGGATGACGAGAAAATTCTCGCCTTCGTAGAAGCAGTCGACAGGGCAGACTTCGACGCAGTCGGTATATTTGCAGCGAATGCAGTTATCGGTCACGACGTACGTCATGAAGCACTCCAGATCAACACGGTGGTCAGGAACCCGATTTCGGGAAATGTCGAGCCCTGTGGGCCGGACGAGGACAACGCGACCGCTGGAACGACAGAGGCGGGCTATCCGGCTGTTTCGAACGTCAGGTAAAGCCTTTGACGCCGCTTAGCAAGGATAAAGCTTTTCGAAAAAACATCCGCTTTAGGTGGTTTGTTCTAATCGTCACGCCAGTCGATGTCGGGACCGCCCGCATCCGGAAAAAGACGATCGGTTTCGCGGCGTTCCTTTTTGGTCGGTCGACCGCTGCCAGGCGTCCGCTGCGCCTGCTCGAAAGCGTTCAGGCGTGCGGTTTCCTCCCGCGGCGGTGTCAGATCTTCGTAAAGCTGCCGGGCCTCCTCGAAAGGACCGCGACGCTCGCCGGCGGACCTGACGACAAGGATAAGATCACGGCGCTCCAGTGAAAGCTCGACCTTGTCGCCGGCCTTCACCTCGAAACTGGGCTTGCGGATGGGAAGCCCGTTCACCCGCACATGGCCCGAATTGAGCAAGGCCTGTGCCAGCGAACGCGACTTGGCCATGCGCGTGAAGAAAAGCCACTTGTCGATTCGCTGACGCAGATCTCCAGATGGCTTTTCCGTCATGGCGTTACTTCTTCATCTGCTCCTTGAGAGCAGCCAGCTTTGCGAAAGGCGAATCCGGATCGACCGGTTTTTCCTTACGCGGCGGGCGTGCCTCGAAGCGGGCCGGTTGCTGCGACTTGTTACGGTCGTTGCGATCATTGCGATCCGGACGGTCACCACGCGGCGGACGATCGCCACCACGATTGTCGGGACGACGGTCGCCACGGTTCGGCTTGCCGCCATCACGACCACGCGTTTCCTGATCGCCACGGCCTTCCTGGTTACGACCTTCGCCACCGCGACGGTTGTCACGACGCTGCTGGCCTTCACCGGCTGCAGCCTGGCCTTCGCCACGGTTATTGTTGTTTCCACGACGATCGCCCTGCGGACGTCCGCCACGCTGCTGTTCGCTGCGACCGCCACCCGGACGCCACAACAGAACCGGCTTCGGCTCTTCAGCTTCAGCGACAGGCGCTTCGGCATCGGCTGCCGGTGCGGCTTCAGTTGCAGTTTCGACTTCGGCGGAAACTTCCGGCGACGGCTCGACGGCTTCTGCACCAGCCTCAACAGGGGCCGCTTCGACCGCGGGTTCCGCTGACGCTTCGGAAGCGTCCGTTTCGTCCGTGGCAACCGCTTCGTCGGCTTCAACAGCAGGCTCTGAGGTCGCAGCAGCGGACGCTGCCGCCGGCTTGGAATCCTCACCGGCGAGGAATGCGGCGGCCTCTTCAGCCTTCACGGCATCGGCACGATAACCGAGACCCTTGAGAATTTCTTCCATGTCGTCGGCAGTGGCGCCGAGGATGGAAAGCATCGCCGTTGTCGTGGTGAAGCGACGGCCATCATACGCGCCTTCCGGACGCGGCTGGCCGGGCTTCCACTGCAAGAGCGGACGGATGAGGTCTGCGAGACGCTCGAGGATATCGATGCGCACGGCGCGCTTGCCGAGGAATCGGAAGCCGGCCAGACGATAGAACATCCGCTCATAGGTGGCATCGGCAACGACCGAGGTACGGCCGGCAGCCAGAGCCGGAATGAGTTCGCCGTAACCCGGCTTGTCGAGGCCATCGTACTTGAGCGCCCAGAGCAGGGTGATCAGCTCTGCTGGCGCCGGCTTCAGCAATGCGGGCATGAAGATGTGGTAGGCGCCGAAACGCACGCCGTAACGGCGCATCGAGGCACGGCCTTCCTGATCCAGCGACTTGACGTCGTCCGCAACGTCACGGCGGAACAGCACGCCGAGATTTTCGACGATCTGGAATGCCAGGCCCTTGGCGATGCCCTGCAGGTCTTCGGCACGCGACAGGTCGTCGAGCGGCTTCAGCACGGTTGCGATATGATGATTGACGAAGCGCTCGATACGGGCAGCCGCGTGATCACGCGCATTGCCGGTCAGCTGCTCGTCGGAGAGCAGGATGACGCGCGGCCGCATGACGTGGTCGCTTTCCGCAAGACGGGCCACCGGATCGCCGAGCCAACGGACGAAACCATCCGAGCCGAGCGCGAGGTCGCCGTTACCGCTCGCGTAAAGCCGCGCGGCACGTGCCTCGAATTCCAATGCCAGCGCTTTTTGCGCAGCCGTCTGCACGGCCTTGGCATCCGGTCCTTCCGTCCCAGAGACGGCGGTAAACCGGAAACCGGCAAGTTGTCCGACGTGATGTCCCTCGACGAACACATCGCCATTTACACTAATTTCTGCTTCCAGCATCGCATTCTCTCTCAGGCGCTTCATGAGCACAGATGTCCTGCGATCAACAAAGCGTTTCGTCAACCTTTCATGTAGCGCGTCCGACAACCTATCCTCGATTTCCCGTGTCTTTTCTTGCCAGTGTGTCGGATGCGCCAACCAACCCGGGCGATTTGAAACATAAGTCCATGTTCTGATCTGAGCGATTCGCGCCGAAAGCGTGTCGATTTCGCCTTCGGTTCGGTCGGCCCTTTTCACCTGCTCGGCCATGAAATCTTCATTGACCGCGCCATGCCGTACAAGATCGGAAAAAAGCGTCGAAATCAGGTCCGCGTGATGCGCCGGTGCAATTCTGCGATAATCGGGAAGCGCGCAGGCATCCCACAGCGTTTCAACCCGCGCCGGCGTCGTCGCCAGATCACGGATTTCGGGATAACGTGACAGGTGATCGAGCGCCTGACTGTCGGTTGCCGGCAAGGCGCGTGTCAGACCATGAACGACAGGGCTGACATCGAGGCTGTTGCGCAGATCGCGCAGCGACGAAAAGTCGAGTTGCTTGGAACGCCACTGCAGCACTTTCACGCTGTCGAACTGGTTGCTTTCGATCCGCTCGACCAGTTCCTCGTCAAAAGGCTGCACCTGACCGGTCACGCCAAAGGTACCATCGCGCAGATGACGACCGGCACGACCGGCAATCTGCGCCATTTCCGACGGATTGAGATTGCGGAACTGGTAACCGTCGAATTTGCGGTCCTGCGCAAACGCGACGTGATCCACATCGAGATTGAGGCCCATGCCGATCGCATCCGTGGCGACGAGATATTCGACATCGCCGGACTGGTAGAGCCCGACCTGGGCATTGCGCGTGCGCGGGCTGAGCGCGCCGAGCACGACAGCCGCACCGCCGCGCTGACGACGGATCAATTCGGCAATCGCATAAACTTCGTCTGCCGAAAAGGCGACGATGGCAGTGCGTTGCGGCAGGCGGGTGATCTTTTTCTGGCCGGAATAAAACAGCTGCGAAAGGCGTGGCCGCTCGACAATGGTTATGCCCGGCAGCAGTTTTTCGAGGATCGGCCGCATGGTGGCGGCGCCCAGCAGAAGGGTTTCCTCGCGACCGCGCAGATGCAGGAGGCGATCGGTAAAAATATGACCGCGCTCGAGATCGCCTGCCAGCTGCACTTCGTCAATGGCGACGAACGCGGCCTTTGTCTCGCGCGGCATCGCCTCCACCGTGCAGACGGAAAAGCGCGCCATATGCGGCGTGATCTTTTCCTCACCGGTGATCAACGCGACATTATGGTGTCCGACCTTTTCGACCAGACGGACATAAACCTCGCGCGCAAGCAGGCGCAGCGGCAGTCCGATGACGCCCGATCCATGCGCCACCATGCGTTCGATCGCAAAATGCGTCTTGCCGGTATTGGTCGGTCCGAGCACCGCGGTAACGCCGCGGCCGCTCAATATCATGGGCTGAACATTCAAGACAAAAGTCCGCACTGAAAACGAGTTCATCTGCGGACTTGACCGCCGACGGCTTCGCCACAGATGGCGATAGTGACCTTCAAAGGCAAGCCGTTTCTTGCAATGGGACGATGCCGATCAATGCAAAAACCTGGGCAGTCGAGAAAAACCGAGTCTTTTCCGCTGCTTGGAACAGGGTGGGAACGAAACGGCGACGAATCGCTGACTTGCCCGGATTCCGCATTTGTTCCGGAGAACCTAACCTTAAACTTATTTTGCGGTGGACAATGAGGGTATAAATACGATTCATGCTCTTATTTGAATGCAAGATTTCATGCTCTATCCTTTATCCATTGCTAAGAAACGGTACTGACTATGAATCAAGAGTTGGTCAGACAAACTGAATTGATTGAGAACAAGCGTGCGAATTTTTCCGTTGCCGGAGGGCTAGAGTGACAGTTCACTCGATTTTACAATTTTTGGTCTTGGCCCACGAGGCGAAAAGCCAGACAGAACTGGCAGCGGAATTCGAGGCGGTGCTGAAGAATTACAATTTCAGCTACTACGGCGTCTGGATGAAATCCAAATCGCTGGGCTATCTCGATAGTACAGTCCTGTGGGGACGCTCGCCCGATGGTTGGCAGGAAACATATGCCGCCAAGAAATTCGGCCTTGTCGATCCGACGATCCGGATGCTCGCGGTGGCACAGCGACCTTTTCGCTGGCGTGAAGCAGTCAGCATGTTTCGCAGCGATCCCAATCGAAAGCGCATCCAGCGGATGATGCAGGACGCGTCTCGCAGCGGGCTGCATGACGGCTATACGTTTCCGATCCATGGCCGCAATGGCCTGCTGGGCCATGTAAGCATCGGCGGCCAGTTCATCGATCTTTCGCCAGCAGAAATGACGATGTTTGATGCCGCTGCGAAAAAGATGTTCTGGCGCACGCTGGAACTCGGTGGACAGACCTCGCATTTCGAAGCGATCAAATCGGTCGAGACGACATTAACGCGCCGTGAAACAGAAGTGCTGCATCTTCTCGCCGAAGGCATGACGTCTCACGAGATCGCCAAGACGCTGACCATTTCGAACCATACCGTCGATTGGTACATCAATGCCATTCAGGAAAAGTTCGAGGCCAGCAACCGGCAACATGTCGTCGCCATCGCCTTTCGGCTTGGTCTTGTCTCGTGAGATTGTCGCACACGCCTTTTCCGCGATAGATTGGACTTGATCCGGCAGAATATTAGTGCTCGTCTCGCACTTGCAGCACATCGCAAGTACGAATGGGAGTACAGTCTTGCCGATCTCGAAAATTCTCGTTGCCAACCGATCCGAAATTGCCATCCGCGTTTTTCGCGCGGCCAATGAGCTCGGGATCAAAACTGTCGCCATCTGGGCGGAAGAAGACAAACTCTCGCTGCACCGCTTCAAGGCCGACGAAAGTTATCAGGTCGGCCGCGGCCCGCATCTGGAAAAAGATCTCGGCCCGATCGAGAGCTATCTGTCTATCTCGGAAGTGATCCGGGTGGCCAAGCTTTCCGGCGCAGATGCGATCCATCCCGGTTATGGGCTGCTGTCGGAAAGCCCGGAATTCGTCGATGCATGCGATGCGGCCGGCATCATCTTCATCGGCCCGCGACCCGATACGATGCGCCAGCTCGGCAACAAGGTTGCCGCCCGTAACCTGGCGATCTCGGTCGGCGTGCCGGTCGTACCGGCCACAGAACCGCTGCCGGACGATGCAGCGGAAGTGGCAAAAATGGCCGAGGAGATCGGTTATCCGGTCATGCTGAAAGCCTCATGGGGCGGCGGCGGACGCGGCATGCGCGCCATTCGCGATCCAAAAGATCTGGCGAGAGAAGTCGTCGAAGCCAAGCGCGAGGCGATGGCCGCTTTCGGCAAGGACGAGGTCTATCTCGAAAAGCTGGTCGAGAGCGCCCGACACGTCGAGAGCCAGGTTCTGGGCGACACGCACGGCAATGTCGTTCATCTGTTCGAGCGCGATTGTTCCATCCAGCGCCGTAACCAGAAGGTCGTGGAACGCGCACCGGCACCTTATCTTTCAGAAGCGCAGCGGGCCGAACTCGCCGCCTATTCCCTAAAGATCGCCAAGGCCACCAACTATATCGGTGCCGGCACCGTCGAATATCTGATGGATGCGCAGACCGGCAAATTCTACTTCATTGAGGTCAACCCGCGCATTCAGGTCGAGCACACCGTCACCGAAGTCGTGACCGGCATCGACATAGTCAAGGCGCAAATCCACATCCTCGATGGGTTTGCGATCGGCACACCCGAATCCGGCGTACCCGCACAGGAGAACATCCGCCTTAACGGCCATGCCCTGCAATGCCGCATCACCACCGAAGATCCGGAACAGAACTTTATTCCGGACTACGGCCGCATCACCGCCTATCGCTCGGCTGCCGGTTTCGGCATTCGTCTCGATGGCGGCACGGCTTATACGGGCGCGATCATCACCCGCTATTACGATCCGCTTCTGGTGAAGGTGACGGCATCAGGCGCCTCGCCGCAGGAGGCGATCAGCCGCATGGACCGCGCATTGCGTGAATTCCGCATCCGCGGCGTCGCTACCAATCTGACCTTCCTCGAAGCCATCATCAGCCACGAAAAATTCCGCAACAACACCTATACGACGCGCTTCATCGACACGACGCCAGAGCTTTTCGAGCAGGTCAAGCGCGCCGACCGCGCCACAAAACTTCTGACCTATCTGGCCGACGTGACAGTCAACGGCCACCCGGAAACCAAGGGAAGGCCTGAGCCTTCGGTCAATGCGGCCAAGCCGGTTCTTCCCTATGTCAGCGGCGAGATCCAGAGCGGTTCGAAACAGAAGCTCGACGAACTCGGCCCGAAAAAATTCGCCGAATGGGTGCGAAGCCATGACCGCGTGCTGGTGACCGACACTACCATGCGCGACGGCCACCAGTCGCTGCTGGCGACACGCGTGCGCACACACGACATTGCCCGCGTGGCCGACGTCTATGCCCGCGCGCTGCCAAATCTGTTCTCGCTGGAATGCTGGGGCGGCGCGACCTTCGACGTTTCCATGCGGTTCCTCACCGAAGATCCGTGGGAACGTCTGGCGCTGATCCGCGACGGTGCACCGAACATTTTGCTGCAGATGCTGCTGCGCGGTGCCAACGGCGTCGGCTACAAGAACTATCCCGACAATGTCGTGAAATATTTTGTCCGTCAGGCCGCCAAGGGCGGCATCGATCTGTTCCGCGTGTTCGACTGCCTGAACTGGGTCGACAACATGCGCGTGTCGATGGATGCGGTGAACGAGGAGAACCGGCTCTGCGAGGCGGCGATCTGCTATACCGGCGACCTCACCAATTCCGCCCGCCCGAAATACGACCTCAAATATTATGTCGCATTGGCGCAGGAACTGGAAAAGGCCGGCGCCCATATCATCGCCGTCAAGGACATGGCCGGCCTGTTGAAGCCGGCGGCTGCCAAAATCCTGTTCAAGGCGTTGCGCGAAGCAACATCGCTGCCGATCCATTTCCACACGCATGACACATCCGGCATTTCCGCCGCGACCGTGCTTGCCGCCGTGGAAGCAGGCGTCGATGTCGTCGATGCCGCCATGGATGCGCTGTCGGGCAACACGTCGCAGCC
This sequence comes from Neorhizobium sp. JUb45, assembly GCF_004343585.1. Lineage (GTDB taxonomy): Bacteria > Pseudomonadota > Alphaproteobacteria > Rhizobiales > Rhizobiaceae > Neorhizobium. The sequence continues at coordinate 300,465 of NZ_SLYW01000005.1, forward strand.
ATGCCTCGGCTCGATCGTAGAAGCACTTTCCGGCACCGAGCGTGATCCGGGTCTCGATCCCGAATGGATCCGAAAGATCTCGTTCTATTGGGAAGCAGTGCGCGGCCAATACGCGGCCTTCGAAAGCGATCTCAAGGGACCGGCCTCGGAAGTCTATCTGCACGAAATGCCGGGCGGCCAGTTCACCAACCTCAAGGAACAGGCACGTTCGCTGGGGCTGGATACCAAATGGCACAAGGTTGCCCAGACCTATGCCGACGTGAACCAGATGTTCGGCGATATCGTCAAAGTCACCCCGTCCTCCAAGGTGGTGGGCGACATGGCGCTGATGATGGTTTCTCAGGACCTCACCGTCGCCGATGTCGAAAATCCGGCCAAGGATATCGCCTTCCCGGATTCGGTCGTCGCCATGCTGAAGGGCGATCTTGGCCAGCCTCCGGGCGGCTGGCCGGAAGCGATCCAGAAAAAGGCGCTGAAGGGTGACAAGCCCTATACGGCCGTTCCCGGCTCACTGCTGGCGCCGGCCGATCTCGATGCCGAACGCAAGGAGGTCGAGACCAAGCTGGAGCGCAAGGTCGACGATTTCGAGTTCGCCTCCTACCTGATGTATCCAAAGGTGTTCACCGATTTTGCGCTGGCATCGGACACCTATGGACCGGTCTCGGTTCTGCCGACCCACGCCTATTTCTACGGCATGGCGGATGGCGAGGAACTGCTGGCCGACATCGAAAAGGGTAAGACGCTGGTCATCGTCAACCAGGCAACCAGTGCGCCGGATGCGCAGGGCATGGTGACGGCCTTCTTCGAGCTGAACGGCCAGCCGCGCCGCATCAAGGTGCCGGATCGCAACCGAACGTCTGCCAGCGCCGTGCGCCGCAAGGCCGAGGTCGGCAATGCCGCCCATCTTGGTGCTCCGATGCCGGGTGTCGTTTCGACGGTGGCAGTCTCAGCCGGCCAGACGGTTCAGGCAGGCGACGTTCTGCTCTCCATCGAGGCGATGAAGATGGAAACCGCGCTGCACGCGGAAAAGGACGGCACGATCTCGGAAGTGCTGGTGAAAGCCGGCGACCAGATCGACGCCAAGGACCTGCTGATCGTTTACGGCAGCTAAAATCGATAGCGGACGCCTGATGAAATTCAGGCGTCCGTTACCTCGTCCGGCTTGCCGAGACGATAACGACGTGCCGCCAGCCGCTCCGAGAACACGATGAGCAGGCCCGCGCAGAAGATCAGCGCGGCGCCGACCGCGACATTGCTGGCCGGAATATCCTGCCAGATGACGTAGCCGAGCACAAAAGCCCAGATCAGCGATGAATATTCGAACGGCGCCAGAACCGACACCGGCGCCCGCCGCATCGCTTCGAACAGGGCCGCCTGAGCGGTTCCGCCGAGCAGACCGACGAGCAGAAGCAACGTGCCGCTGGAAAGATCGAGCGGCTTCCAGTGGTAGATCGCCATCACACAGGTCATCAGCACGAAGAAGGTGTTGGTGAGCGTCATCTGCACCAGCGTCGATTCGTTCATCGCCGTCTTGCGCAACAGCACGCTGCCGCACGCCCAGAGAATGGCGGCGAGCAGCGCCAGACCGACCGGGACGGAGATCGTCAGGCCCACCGGATTGGCAGCAATCAGCACCCCGACGAAACCGAGAATGATCGCCGCCCAGCGCACCGGCGGCACCTTTTCATGCAGGATCGGGATGGCGAGCAGCGTCGCGACAACGGGCGCGGCGTAATAGATCGTCGTGAGTTCGGCGAGCTGCAGAGATTTTGCCGCCGTGTAATAGGCAAACCACGCGCCGAGCAGGATCACGCTTCGCAACGCCATCGGCTTCATGACGGGCGTGCGCGCCACCCGGCCGATAAAACCGCGTCCGCCGATAATCAGGCAGGCGATCAGGATCGTCATGCTGCGAAAGAAAAGGATCTGCCAGACGCTGACATCGGCGACCAGAAGTTTGACCACCGCATCGTGCAGCGTGAACACGAAATAGGACGCGCTGACGAAAAGAATGCCGCTGGCTGTGCTGGATTTCAATGGATTACGCCCGACGGCGCCTCGCATGGTTGCAGGCTCTGCGCTTTAGGGTATTTCAGTGGAAATGCAACTGCGATTCTGCTTCGCCCGCAGTGAATGCCCGTGGAGGAACACATGGACACCAGATCGGAAACCGCCGCGCGGGTCGCAAGACCTGCGATCACCCGCGAACGCATCGGTGTCGCCCTGCTCTTTCTGGTGAACGGTTTTCTGATCGGCGCATGGGCGCCAAAAATTCCGGAATTCGCCACACGGCTCGACCTCGATGAGGCGAAACTCGGTGTCATGATCCTGCTGTTCGGCCTGGGATCGCTGGTGATGATGCCGATCGCCGGCAGCCAGATCGCCCGCTTCGGCTCCAGCACCGTCAGCCGCGTTACCGCCGTGCTGCTGACGCCCTGTCTCCTCTATCTGACCTTTGTCGGCAATGTCTGGCTGGGCGGTGTCGCAATCTTTCTTTTCGGCGGGCTGATCGGCGCCATGGATGTGGCGATGAACGCCAATGCCGTCTCGGTCGAGCGCCACATGCGCCGTGCCATCATGTCGTCCTGCCATGCCTTCTGGAGTCTCGGCGGCCTGATCGGTTCGGCCACCGGCGGTTTTCTCATCGATCACATGGGCGTCGGCGCGCATGCCGTTCTGGCAACGGTGGTGGCGGGCCTGATGGTGGCCGCCGCATGGCCGCTGGTTTTTCATGACGCGCCGCATCCCGACGAACACAAGGAAGGCCATTCGCGCGGCCTGCCAAGATCGCCCCTGCCCTGGCTGATCGGCATTCTGGCGCTGTTCTGCATGATCCCGGAAGGCGCGATCCTCGACTGGGGCGCACTTTACCTGCGCAACGAACTCGGCGCTTCGGCTACGCTGTCAGGCTTCGCCTTTGCCGCTTTCTCGCTCACCATGGCGGTGATGCGTTTTGCCGGAGACCTGATCCGTGACCGTTTTGGCGCGGTAAAAACGCTGCGAACCTGCGCCGCAATCGCCATAATCGGCCTGATGATCATCGGCTTTGCCGGCAATTCGACCGTCGCCATCATCGGTTTTGCGCTGTGCGGCATCGGCATTTCCAACATCGTGCCGATCGCCTTTTCCGCTGCCGGCAACCTTCCGGGCATGGCGCCGGGCGTTGGCCTGTCGATCGTCACCACGATGGGATATTCCGGCATTCTGGTTGCCCCATCTGCCATCGGTTTCATTGCTCGCCACACAGGGCTCGGCATCATTTTTGTCGGACTTTCGGTGCTGATCGTCATCGCCATGGCGTTTTCATCGCTTGCCCGCCATGCGGATAACGCACATCATTGACGCGACACGAAGGCTCGCCGAAAGAGGCTGAACGAGGTAAAGTGACGCGCCCGCAGGTTGACAAGGCGCATGCCATGATCCACCTGAATGGTCCAACAGCCAAGTACCGAGACGTTTGATGTCCTCACCCATCGATTTTGATCCAAAACCCCGTCGCGCCACTGTTGCCGTCGATGTCGGTGGCGTGATCGTCGGCGGCGGCGCGCCCGTTGTCGTGCAGTCCATGACCAATACCGACACGGCCGATGTCGATGCGACGGTCGCGCAGGTCGCGGCCCTCTTCAAGGCCGGCTCGGAAATGGTGCGTATCACCGTCGATCGCGACGAAAGCGCTGCCGCCGTGCCCAAAGTGCGCGAGCGCCTGTTGCGTCTGGGCCTGGACGTGCCTTTGATCGGCGATTTTCACTATATCGGCCACAAGCTGCTGGCCGACCATCCGGCCTGCGCCGAGGCACTGGCAAAGTACCGCATTAATCCGGGCAATGTCGGCTTCAAGGACAAGAAGGACAAGCAGTTCGGCGACATCATCGAGATGGCGATCCGCTACGACAAGCCGGTGCGCATCGGCGTCAACTGGGGCTCGCTCGATCAGGATCTGCTGACCACGCTGATGGACCGCAATTCCGAGCAGGGATCGCCGCTGTCGGCCCGTCAGGTCATGCATGAGGCGATCGTGCAGTCGGCACTGATCTCTGCCGAACTTGCAGAATCGATCGGCCTGCCGCGCAACCGCATAATCCTGTCTGCCAAGGTCAGCCAGGTGCAGGATCTGATCGCCTGTTATTCGATGCTGGCCGAACGGTCCAACCATGCCCTGCATCTCGGCCTCACCGAGGCCGGCATGGGCTCCAAGGGCATCGTCGCCTCATCGGCTGCCATGGGTTACGTCCTGCAGCACGGTATCGGCGACACCATTCGCGTATCCCTGACGCCGGAGCCGAACGGCGATCGCACCAAGGAAGTGCAGGTTGCCCAGGAAATCCTGCAGGTCATGGGTTTCCGCCAGTTCATTCCGGTCGTGGCCGCGTGTCCCGGCTGCGGTCGCACCACTTCGACCGTGTTTCAGGAACTCGCCCAGAACATCCAGAACGACATCCGCAAGAACATGCCGATCTGGCGTGAAAAATATCCGGGTGTCGAGGCGCTGAACGTCGCGGTCATGGGCTGCATCGTCAACGGTCCCGGCGAAAGCAAACATGCCGATATCGGCATCTCGCTGCCCGGCACCGGCGAAACGCCGGCCGCCCCGATCTTCATCGACGGCAAGAAAGCGATGACGCTGCGCGGCCCCAATATCGCCGCCGATTTCGAAAAGCTGGTGATCGAGTATATCGAGAACCGTTTTGGTCAGAAGACGGCCGCCGAATAAGCCGTCCCGAACCACCTCGTAAAGCTGGCGGGCTCATGCTTCCGCCAGCGCCTTTGCCAGCATGGCCTGCGCCGACCAGCGCACGATCTCCTCTCCCCTTTCGATATCCACGCCGCAGACATCGCGCAGCACGACCATCGCCTCTATGCCCGTCAGCAAGGAGAGGCCGGCGAGCAGTTTTTCCATGGCCGGCCCGGACAGGTTGGTTTCGATCGGTTTCAACGCCTCCGCAAGCCAGGGCACACGACGCCCCGTGCGCTGGACCTGATCACCGGTGACGGCGGATGCCAGAAAGGCGCGAAACACGCTCTCGTTTTCCGCGACCATGCGAAAGATCTGGCGGACCATTTCGTCCAGCCTCTGCTCCACCGTTCCCGAGCGCGCCATATCTTCCGACAGGTGGACACTTTCGGCCACCGCATCCAGTGCCGCTTCGCGCACCATGTCATCCGGCTTGGAGAAATAACGATAGGCCGTGGCTCGTGAAATGCCCGAGGCATCCGCCACGTCGGCCACCGAAAACGAAGCTCCCTGCTCGATCATCGAACGTGCCGTTTTCAGCAACTCGGCCCGCGTTCTCTTCTTCTGGTTGGTCCTCTCGAACTTGCCTTCGCGCAATACTTGACGGGTCATCATAATTCCTTTATGAGAAATTAGTCTCATTAAGAGGCAATCGTATCACAAACCAAACAGAGGACAAGACGACAATGACCTCAAGGGTCAATTCAACGGAAGCCGGCCCGATGACCGTGCACTTTCTCGGCAACCTGCTGACCTTCCATATCCGCAGCGCCGCAACCGACGACAGGTTCACCCTGATCGAAAACCGCACGGCTCCCGGCCAGGGATCGCCAATGCACCGTCAGGCGGATGACGAAGCTTTTTACGTGCTGGAAGGCGAATACGAATTTTTCCTGGATGGCGCATGGCAGCGCAAAGGTCCGGGTGAAGCCGTGCATATCGTGCCGGGCACCGTTCATGCCTTCCGCAATCCGGGCAAGACCGATGCGCGCATGCTGATCATCAATTCGCCCGGCAGCCTGCACGAAGCCTTTTTCGTCGATGTCGGCGAAAAAACCGACCTGTATCAGGCCAGTTTTCCGCCGATGACACAGCCGGACGTGCCGGCAATCGTTGCCAGCGGATTGCGCAACCGCATCGAAATTCTTCCGCCGGCCGCATGAGGCTCAAGCGGGTGATGCAGGATCCTCGTCGGTGGCCAACGGCGAGGTGAATGCCATTATTCCTCGTTTCGCCGCATTTTGTGGTAAAGGGAAACCATCTCAGACGACGGGGACAACGATTCGAATGCTGAAGAAGTTTGCCATCGCCGCGCTTGCCGCGACGTTTCTATCCGCCTGCACCACCACCGACCCGTATACGGGTGAGCAAAAGACGTCGAACATGGCGGGTGGCGCTGCCATCGGTGCCGGTCTTGGCGCGCTTGGCGGCCTCGTGGTCGGCGGCGGCAACAAGGGCCGCAATGCGCTGATCGGCGCTGCCATCGGCGGTCTCGCCGGCGGTGCGATCGGCAATTACATGGACAATCAGGAAGCCGAACTGCGCCGCGAGCTGCAGGGCACCGGCGTGTCGGTTACCCGTCAGGGCGACCGCATCATCCTCAACATGCCGTCCAACATCACCTTCGCCACCGATCAGGATCAGGTCATCCCGCCCTTCTACCGGACGCTGGATTCGGTCGCGATCGTGCTCAACAAGTTCGGCAAGACCTATATCGACGTCAACGGCCACACGGACTCCACCGGCAGCCTGCAGCATAACCAGGGCCTCTCGGAACGCCGAGCCGCTTCCGTCGCTAACTATCTCGGCGGCCGTGGCATCGACCAGCGCCGCATCTCGACCATGGGCTTTGGCCCATCGCAGCCGGTGGCTTCCAACGCCACGCCGGACGGCCGCGCGCAAAACCGCCGCGTCGAAGTGGCGATCGCACCGATCGAACAGAACTGATCGCCTGACGCCATTCAGGCAGACATCGCGCAGCCTCGCATTCTTCCGGAATGCGGGGCTGTTTTCGTATGCGGCAGGTGTCAGATACGGCTGGTCAGCAGCTTTATGCCGGCAATGCTGTAAAACACCGCCATCGTGCCCTCGATCCAGCGGCGGGCGGACTTGTAGACGCGCAGCGCATGCCGCGTCGAAAACAGCAGCGCATAGCCCATGAAGATGACAAAACTCGATGTGCTGAAGATGCCGAGCATCAGCAGAACCATGGATGGCGGCGCATCGGCCGGAAGGCCCAGCGACATGATTGCCAACCAGCCGAAAATCGCCTTCGGATTAGTGATGTGGATGGCATAACCGCGCAGCCAGAGCTGCCTTGCCGTATAATCTGTTCGAGTGGCGCCGCCCACCAGCCCCGCATCTGCCGTGCGGGCAGATTTATAAGCCTTCCAGGCGAGATAGATGAGGTAAAGGCCGCCGACGATCTTGATGATTTCCAGTGCGAAAGCATAGGTCCGCAGCAGCGCCGCCAGACCAAGAGCTGCCGAAACACCCCATGTCAGCGAACCGCAGAAAATGCCGAGCGCAATGATGAGGCCGGCTCGCCTCCCCTGCGAAATCGCTGTTCCCATGATCGCGAAATTGGCCGGGCCGGGGCTGAGAACCGTAATGAGATAGGCCATATAGGCCGGCCAGATCACGGGCAGATAGCTGAAAACGTCCGGCATGCGATCCTCTCCCGAAAAGTCCGGAATGCCAGATGGATCCGAACCCGTTAGCTTTTGCGGTCGGCGATGAAACGCGCCGCCTCGCGCAATATGGCAGCCTTTTCGCCATAGGGCGAGAGCAGGTTTTCGGCCTCGGCCACCAGCGCATCCAGCCGCTTTTCCGCCCATTCCATACCGTTGAGGGCAACTAGCGTGCCTTTGCCGCGGCCGGCATCCTTGCCTGTTGCCTTGCCGAGCGTAGCGGCATCCGAGGTGATGTCGAGCAGGTCGTCGGCGAGCTGGAAGGCCAGCCCGATGGTTTCGCCGAATGTGCGCAGCGTTTGCCGATCGGTCTCGCTGGCGCCGGCGGCAATCGCACCGGCCTCGCAGGCAAACCGCAAAAGCGCGCCGGTCTTCATCGCCTGAAGGGTGACAATGCCCGCTTCATTGGGCTGGCTCTTTTCCGCCTCGATGTCGAGCACCTGGCCGCCGACCATGCCGCCCATGCCGGCGGCGCGCGACAGCGCCAGCACGAGTTGGATCTTCTGGCTGTCGGAAAGATCGGTTTCCGATGCCGCGATGATATCGAAAGCGTAGGTCAAAAGCGCATCACCGGCGAGGATAGCGGTCGCCTCGTCATAGGCCTTGTGCACCGTCGGCTGGCCGCGGCGCAAATCGTCGTCATCCATGGCCGGCAGGTCATCGTGGATCAGCGAATAACAATGCAGGCATTCCAGCGCCACGCCGACCCGCAGAGCCGCGGAAGCGTTACCACCAAGCATGGCCGCAGTCTCGCGCACCAGAAACGGTCGCAGGCGCTTGCCGCCGTTCAGTGTGCCGTGGCGCATGGCTGCCAGCAGGCGCGGCGGCCGTGCCGTCTCGTCCTTGAGGGCCGCATCGTCCAGCATGGCAACGAGGGCAGCCTGCGTTTGCGCAGCGCTGTCGCGCAGGCGTGTTTCGAAGGCGTAATCGGAAGGGCTGGCTTCTGTCGTCATGGCCGCTATCTGACATGAGGCAAAAGCGCTGGCAATGTCATATTCCGATCACCGTTAGTTTTACGGGCATGACCGGGCCAGGCGGCTGGTTTTTGGCCGGTTTGAACGCTAGAACGGGCGAGAGGCGACAAATGAGTGCGATCTTGGACATAAGCCCGGCCGAGCAGCATAATACGGAAGAGGAGCAGCCCGTGGCGCGATCCCGTCACAGGCGGATGCTTTCCAACCCGATTGTCCGGCGTGTGGTTCTCACCATCGCGGTACTTCTGATCCTCCCCTATTTTCTCGTCGTTCTCTACGCCATCCCGTTCATCCGACCGATCTCGACGCTGATGATCGCCGATCTGGCGCTGTTGCGTGGATATGACCGGCAATGGACATCGTTCGAGGATATTTCCCCGGCACTGGTGCGCTCGGTGATGATGTCCGAAGATGGCCAGTTCTGCGCCCATGGCGGTGTCGACTGGAACCAGATGCGTGGCGTCGTGCAGGATGCGCTGGACGGTGAATCCACCCGCGGCGCCAGTACGATCCCCATGCAGACGGTGAAAAACCTGTTCCTGTGGAACGGCCGCTCCTTCCTGCGCAAGGGACTGGAGCTGCCGCTTGCCCTATGGGCCGATTTCGTCTGGTCGAAAGAGCGGATGATGGAAATCTATCTGAACGTCGCCGAAATGGGGCCGCAGACCTATGGCGCCGGTGCCGCCGCTCAGCGACATTTCAAAACCTCGGCGTCGAAACTCAACCGCCGTCAGGCAGCCCTGCTCGCCGTCTCGCTCCCCAATCCGATCACCCGCGTCGCCAGCAAGCCCGGCCGCGGCATGCAGCGCCTCGCGTCCCTCGTCGAGCGCCGGGCACAGGGTGCAGGCGATTACATCACCTGTCTTTATCGATAGGTTTCCCGAATTTCATTGGTCACCAATACAACCTACGGCTAGGTTGCGGACCTGTGGCAAACGGGAGATCCGAGCATGGACGCGCTGACGCTTTATATCGGCAACAAGAACTATTCCTCCTGGTCCTTTCGCCCGTGGATTGCACTCACGGCCTTTGACGTGCCGTTCGAGGAAGTGCTGATCCCGTTTGATTTCCCGGCTGGAAACCCGCGATTTGCCGAAATCTCGCCGTCAGCCAAACTGCCCGTCCTGCACCACGGCAGGCTGCGCATCTGGGAATCACTGGCAATCATCGAATATGTCGCCGAACTCTTTCCCGAAAAGCATTTCTGGCCGGAAGATCCCGGTGACCGGGCAATGGCCCGCGCCATCTCGCTGGAGATGATCGCCGGCTTCCGTGGCCTGCGCAACGCCTGCCCGATGAACATGCGCCGCCCCCGCGCCGCACTCGATTTCGATGCCGCGACCGCCAGCGCCGTCAAGGACGATGTGACACGCATCACCACGATCTGGCGCGAGATGCGCGAGCGTTCCGGCGGTCCCTTCCTGTTCGGCGCCTTCTCCGCCGCCGACGCCATGTACGCACCTGTCGTCAACCGCCTCGACGTCTATGACATCGCTGTTGACGCCGATGCCCAAGCCTATATGGATGCGATGAAAGCAACGCCCGCATGGCAGAGCTGGGAGACGGCGGCCAAGGCGGAAAGCTGGATCGTTGCCGAGGACGAAGCCTGATTCAGGTGATTCTCAAAAATCGACTCGAAAATGCCGGTAGGGACTGGTCAAAGGCCGATACCGCATGTATAAGCCGGCCAAATTTCCGAGTTCCAGACATGTCCATTCGGCCTGAATTCTCGGCCGGGGATCATAGTCTGCACGTCAATTGGAGTACTTAAAATGGCAGTACCGAAGAGAAAAGTTAGCCGGTCCAAGCGCGGTATGCGCCGCTCTGCTGACGCGCTCGCAACCCCGACATTCGTCGAGGACAAGAACTCCGGCGAACTTCGCCGTCCGCACCACATCGACCTGAAGACCGGCATGTACCGCGGTCGCCAGGTTCTGACGCCGAAGGAAAGCGCATAAGCGCTTTTGACGGAAGTCATTCAAAAAAGCCCGGTCTCGCGACCGGGCTTTTTTGTTGTCTGTGTTTGCCGAAGAAAGCTCAAGGACAGATCATGTCATGCTGTCCAGACGCGTCTGCAGCGAGCGCAGCTGTTCCTTCAGCTCGTCGAGATCCTTTGCATCGGCAGGTTTGCGCGGTTCGCGCGGCGCTTCCGCCTGCGCCGTGAACGGCGTGAACATCTGCACCGCCTGACGGAACATTTCCGTATTGCGGCGCACCTGCTCTTCCATCATCTGCATCGGTGCCTGCAGGTTTTTCGTCAGTGGCGTTTCGCCGAAGGTACGCGTCATGTGCTCACGCATCTGCACCTGCTGGTCGGCAAACGTCTTCATCGAATGTTCGAGAAAGGTGGGTACCACCATCTGCATCTGATCGCCGTAATAGGAGATCAGCTGTCGCAGGAAGGATACCGGCAGAAGCGTATTGCCGGTCTTCGATTCCTGTTCGAAAATAATCTGCGTCAGGACTGAATGGGTAATATCTTCGCCGGTCTTGGCGTCCTGAACCGAGAACTCCTCACCCTTCTTGACCATCTTGGCGAGATCTTCCAGCGTTACGTAGGTGCTGGTACCGGTGTTATAGAGGCGTCTGTTGGCATATTTCTTGATGACAACTTGGCCTTCATTCTTCGCCATATTCTCCTCCTCGTCCCCTTAACATCGTTCTGTTATGCGGGTTTCCTCTCCCGCGAGAACACTACGCCCAAACCGGTTGCAGTGACAATGGATTTTTGTGCGCTGCGGCGACACGCGGCCCTTCGGAAAATGCGGGCATATCAGCAGGACAGGCGTTTCACCGTGAAGGCGCGAAGCCGTTTGACTTGGCGCATGAGCTTTGCCAGTCTCGCCAAAACCATGCCGATAGCTGAGGAGATATCCCATGAGCCTGCCTTCGATCGTGATCGTGTCAGCTGCGCGCACCGCCGTCGGTGCCTTTAACGGCGCGTTCTCGACCGTACCCGCGCACGAACTCGGCGCCACCGTCATCCGTGGGGTGCTGGAGCGCGCCGGCGTGGATGCAGGCGAGGTGGACGAGGTCATTCTGGGTCAGGTTCTTGCCGCCGGCGAAGGCCAGAACCCGGCGCGGCAGGCGGCGATGAAGGCGGGCACACCGAAGGAAACGACGGCCTGGGGCGTCAACCAGCTCTGCGGTTCGGGGCTTCGTGCCGTCGCACTCGGCATGCAGCAAATCGCCACCGGCGATGCCGCAATCGTTGTGGCCGGCGGGCAGGAATCCATGTCGATGGCCCCGCATTGCGCGCACCTGCGCGGCGGCACCAAGATGGGCGACATGAAGATGATCGACACCATGATCAGTGACGGCCTGACCGATGCGTTTTACGGCTACCACATGGGCATCACCGCCGAAAACGTCGCTCGCCAGTGGCAGCTTTCGCGGGACGATCAGGATCAGTTCGCCCTCGCCTCCCAGAACAAGGCCGAAGCCGCGCAGAAGGCCGGACGCTTTGCCGACGAAATCGTGCCCTTCACCGTCAAGAGCCGCAGGGGTGACGTGACCGTCGACAGCGACGAATATATCCGTATCGGCGCCACACTGGACAGTCTTGCCAAGCTGCGCCCGGCCTTCGACAAGGAGGGCACTGTCACGGCTGGCAACGCCTCCGGCATCAATGACGGCGCCGCTGCCGTGCTGCTGATGAGCGAAGCCGAGGCGGTTCGCCGTGGCCTGACACCACTGGCCCGTATCGCCTCCTGGGCGACCGCCGGCGTCGATCCGCAGGTCATGGGCACCGGACCCATCCCGGCATCACGCAAGGCGCTCACCAGAGCCGGATGGTCGGTTGCCGACCTCGATCTGGTGGAGGCCAACGAGGCTTTCGCCGCACAGGCCTGCGCGGTCAATCGCGAACTCGGCTGGGATCCCGCCATCGTCAACGTCAATGGCGGAGCGATTGCCATCGGCCACCCGATCGGCGCCTCCGGGGCGCGCGTGCTCAACACGCTGCTGTTCGAGATGAAGCGGCGGCAGGCTGCCAAGGGGCTGGCGACCTTGTGCATCGGCGGCGGCATGGGTGTCGCCATGTGCCTGGAAGCGATGTGATGTGAAGCGCGCCAGCGGTGGCGGCTGAGAGGGAGGCGCCGGGAATGACCAGAGTGGCCTTGGTGTCGGGAGGCACGCGCGGGATCGGCGCGGCAATCTGTGTGGCATTACAGGCGGCGGGCTACCGCGTGGCCGCCAACTATGCCGGCAATGTAGAGCGAGCGACGGCCTTTCACGAAAAGACCGGCATACCGGTGTTTCGCTGGGATGTGCGTGATTACGATGCCTGCGTGGCGGGAATTGCCGAGGTGGAGGCACTGCTCGGACCCATCGACGTTCTGGTCAACAATGCCGGCATCACCCGCGATGCCATGTTTCACAAGACGACGCCCGACATGTGGAACGCGGTGATCGCCACCAACCTCACCGGCCTCTTCAACATGACACATCCGGTATGGCCCGGCATGCGCGAGCGGAATTTTGGCCGGGTGATCAGCATTTCATCGATCAACGGCCAGCGCGGACAGGCGGGCCAGGTGAATTATTCCGCCGCCAAGGCCGGCGATCTGGGCTTCACCAAGGCGCTGGCGCAGGAAGGCGCGAGCCGCAACATCACCGTCAATGCCATCTGCCCCGGTTATATCGGTACGGAAATGGTGATGGCGATAGCGCCGGATGTGCTGGCGGAAAAAATCATTCCGCAGATCCCTATCGGCCGGCTCGGCACGCCGGAGGAGATCGCCCGCTGCGTGGTGTTTCTGGCATCCGATGATTCCGGCTTCATCACCGGCGCGACTTTCAGCGCCAATGGCGGGCAATTTTTCGCCTGACATCAGGACAAAAGAAAACCGGCGTGGAGGTTTTCATCTCCACGCCGGTTTTCTGGAAGTTCAAGCCGTCGATTAGCGGCAACGAGCTTCGTAGGTGCGGCCATAACGATCGCGATAGATGCAGTAGCCCTGACGCTTCTGCGATTCGCCGATTGCAGCGCCGACCAGACCACCGGCCACTGCGCCGACAGCTGCGCCACCCCAGCTGTTGGTGACAGCGCCACCAATGAGCGCGCCGGAGCCTGCGCCGATTGCGGTGCCCTTCTCCGTGGACGTGCAGGATGCGAGAGCGCCGACCATGGCAGCTACGAGCACAATTTTCTTCATAACGACTTCCTTCCCTAAAAGACGCGGGGTCCCCCGCTCGTTAAATCCTGCCCATCAGAAGCAGAATGATCAAGATCAGAACGACGAGGCCCAGACCGCCAGACGGTCCGTAACCCCAACTACGGCTGTGACCCCAGTTCGGAAGGGCACCAATCAGAAGCAGGATAAGGACAACGAGCAGGATCGTACCAAGCATTGAAGTTCTCCGACACAAATTATGTTTGCTTTGTGACCGCGACAACGTGAAGACTATCACTTTGTTCCACGAACTTCTGATTCAATCCGCATGAACGCTTCATGAATACGTTTTCGGCTCATCCGGCCCCACCGACTGGTATCGGACGCCGACTGCGCTATCTGAGCCGTTCAGCGCCGATACATGTTGGCCGCACTAAAAAAGCATGAAATTTCATCAGAGGATGACGCATTGAGCCTGCTGCAGATCTATTGGAGAGCACTGAAATACCTTGGAGCCAACAAGGTGAAGGTGACGGTCGTTGTGATCGCCAACATCGTGCTCGCCGCCGTGACCATCATCGAGCCGATCCTGTTCGGCCGGATCGTCGACGCGATCTCCTCCAACAGCCCGGTAACGCCGATCCTTTTGATGTGGGCGGGCTTTGGCCTGTTCAACACCATCGCCTATGTTCTGGTTGCCCGCGAGGCCGACCGGCTGGCACATGGACGTCGCGCCACGCTGCTGACGGAAGCCTTTGGCCGCATCATTTCCATGCCGCTGTCCTGGCATCACAAGCGCGGCACATCCAATGCCCTGCACACGCTTCTGCGCGCCGCTGAAACGCTGTTCGGCCTGTGGCTGGAATTCATGCGCACCCATCTGGCGACTGCCGTTGCCGTGGCCCTGCTCATCCCGACCGCCATCTCGATGGACTGGCGCCTCAGCCTCGTGCTGTTTGCGCTCAGCATCGTCTACTGGTTCATCGGCCGCATGGTGATGAAGCGCACCAAGGAGGGTCAGGCCTCCGTGGAAAGCCATTATCACAATGTCTTTTCCCACGTCAGCGATTCGATCAGCAACGTTTCGGTCGTGCATAGCTACAACCGCATCGAGCAGGAAACGCGGGCGCTGCGCGACTATACGAAAAACCTTCTGGCCGCCCAGTACCCGGTTCTCGACTGGTGGGCGCTGGCCGGCGCGCTGAACCGCACCGCCTCTACCGTGTCTATGGGCATCATCCTCGTTATCGGTACGGCGCTGGTACAGAAGGGCGAATTGAAGATCGGTGACGTCATCGCCTTTATCGGCTTCGCCAACCTGCTGATCGGCCGCCTCGACCTGCTGCGCCAGTTCGCCACCCAGATCTTTGAAGCCCGTGCCAAGCTGGACGACTTTTTCGTGCTGGAGGATTCTGTCGAGGAACGCGAAGAACCCGCCGGCCTTGCCGAACTCGGTCAGGTGCGGGGCAAGGTCGAATTCCGCAACGTCGATTTTTCCTTCGGCGGCTCGGCGCAGGGCGTGCACGATGTGTCCTTCGTCGCCAATGCCGGCGAGACGGTCGCCATCGTCGGCCCGACCGGCGCCGGCAAAACGACGCTGGTCAATCTGCTGCAGCGCGTCTACGAGCCGGATAATGGCAAGATTTTTGTCGACGGCGCCGATATCTCGACCGTGACCCGCAAATCGCTGCGCAACTCGATCGCCACAGTGTTTCAGGATGCCGGCCTGCTCAACCGTTCGATCAGCGAGAACATCCGGCTTGGACGCGAGGGTGCGACCGACGAGGAAATCATTGCGGCCGCAGAAGCGGCTGCCGCTGCCGATTTCATCCAGACCCGCCTAACCGGTTTCGACACCTCGGTCGGCGAACGCGGCAACCGCCTTTCGGGTGGCGAACGCCAGCGTATCGCCATCGCCCGCGCCATCCTCAAGAATGCGCCCATCCTGGTGCTGGACGAGGCGACCAGCGCGCTCGACGTGGAAACAGAAGCGCGGGTGAAGGATGCGATCGACCGGCTGCGCGAGAACCGCACCACCTTCATCATCGCCCACCGGCTTTCGACCGTGCGCGACGCCGACAAGGTCATCTTCCTCGAACAGGGCCGCATTGCCGAAATGGGTACGTTCGACGAACTCAGCGACAAGGGCGGCCGTTTCGCCTCGCTGCTGAAGACCAGCGGGCTTCTGACGGACGACACCAAAACCGCTGCGGAGTGAGTTTTTCCTGACAAGCTATTTTGATGCCCGCCCTTCTTGGCGGGCATTTTTGTGTGGGGTGCGGCATATCCCTTTTCCCCGCTCACGGGGAGAAGGTGGCGGAGCGACAGCGAGCCGGATGAGGGGCAGCCACACGCACCAAAATCTCGCACTTGCTGAAGCTCAGAAAGCTTGGGATTTTACCGTTGATTGCCAACGGATGAAGCGTTGATGCGCGGTCCCGATCAACCCACAACCAAACGCGCACGATCGCTTCGGCAAACCGATAATGATGCCGAAGCGAAGCTATGGAATGAATTACGCAATCGGCAACTCAACGGCGTCAAGCTCATGCGGCAATTTCCCATTGGCAGGTATTTTGCCGATTTTGCGTGCCGGGAAGCGCATCTGGTCGTGGAGGTCGATGGCAGCCAGCATTCCGGTAGCGCGCATGATCGGCACCGGGATGACGTCATGACCCAGGAGGGTTGGGCCATTCTGCGGTTCTGGAATGTTGATGTGCTGACTGAGACGGAGGCCGTTACGGAGACGATTGTCGCTGTGCTGGATGGCCGGTTGTTGGAAGCAGTCGAAACTGCCGAGATGCGTTTCATTCCGTGGCGGATAGGCTGAAGTTTTCTGTTCACCAAACAAGCCAGATGGCTTGGAGGTTGCCCCTCACCCTAACCCTCTCACCGTAAGAACGGGGAGAGGGGACGTGCCATGCTCGCCATCGGCGCTTGAGGCAACGGTAGTGCGGCATATCCCTTCTCCCCGTCATGACGGGGAGAAGGCGGCGGCAGCCGGATGAGGGGCACACTCTCCCCCAACAGAAAACCCGCCCTCCAGCCGGAGAGCGGGTTTTTCATAACATCAGCAGAAAGACAGGATCATTCCTCTGTCTTCTTGCGTGCCCTTGGCTTTGTCACCTTGGCAGGCTTTTCCGTCGCCGCTTCTTCAACCGCCGGCTTGGCAACACGGACAGGCTTTGCAGCGGCGACCCTGGCAGGCTTTTCCGCAACAGCCGTGGAAGCAATAACCGGCGCACCACCGCCCAAAACCGCCCCACCCGCTGCATCAAGTGCAGCGCCATTGACGGTCACCACCAGATCACCACCGGCAACCCGCTTGGCCGCAACCTTGAACGTGCCTTCCGGCAGCGTCAGGTCCAGTTCGAAACCGTCCCATTCGGCCGGGATGACCGGGTTGACCTGAAGACGGCCACCCTCGCGCTTGATGCCGAGAATGCCCTCGATAGCAGCACGGTAGAGCCAGCCTGCGGAACCGGTGTACCAGGTCCAGCCGCCACGACCCGTCAACTCGCCAACGCCATAAACGTCTGCAGCGATGACATAAGGCTCGACGCGGTACTGTTCGGCTGCGTCGGGTGTCAGCGCGTGGTTGACCGGGTTGAGGATCTGGAAAGCCTTCCAGGCATCCTCATTGCGGCCCTGCGCTGCCAGCGCCAGCACCACCCAGATGGCAGCGTGAGTGTACTGGCCACCGTTTTCACGCACGCCCGGCGGATAGGATTTGATGTAACCCGGATCCTGCGGCGTGTTGACGAAGGCCGGCGTGAACAGGCGGATGATACCGGCCTGTTCGTCGATCAGCTTTTCGACGACCGCATCCATGGCCTGTTTCGATCGTTCTGGATCGCCCTCGCCCGACAGCACGCTCCACGACTGGCCGAGGCTGTCGATGCTGCATTCGAGGTTTTCCGAAGAACCGAGCGGGCCACCATCGTCGAAATAACCACGACGATAATAGGTGCCGTCCCAGCCCGCCGTTTCCAGCGCCTGTTTCAGCGAGGCAAGATGTGCCGTCCAGCGTTTTGCACGCACCTTGTCGCCACGCTCTTCGGCAACGGTAACAAAGCTGCGCAGTGCGCTGGCGAGGAACCAGCCGAGCCAGACACTGGTGCCCTTGCCGCCCGAGCCGACGCGGTTCATGCCGTCGTTCCAGTCGCCACCGAGGATCAACGGCAGGCCGTTCGAACCGGTGCGCTCAATGGCAAGATCGAGTGCGATGGCGGCATGTTCGTAGAGGCTGACCTTTTCTTCCGTCACACCCGGCTCGAAGAAGATGTCGTGCTGGCCGGGGGCGAGCGCCTGACCGGTGAGGAACGGCAGTTCCTCGTCCAGCAGGCTCTTGTCGCCGGTGGCGGTGATGTACTGGTTGGCGGCATAAGCGAGCCAGACCACGTCATCGGCAATATTGGTGCGCACGCCGGCGCCGGTGGCCGGAAGCCACCAATGCTGCACGTCGCCTTCCTTGAACTGGCGCGAGGCGGCATTGATGATCTGCCTGCGAGCGAGAGACGGTTCGTGCACGAGGAAGGCCAGCGTATCCTGCAACTGGTCACGGAAGCCATAGGCACCGCTCGACTGGTAGAAGGCCGTGCGGGCCATGATCCGGCATCCCAGCGCCTGATAGGGCAGCCAGTGATTGACCATGTTGTTCAACGCCTTGTCCGGCGTCGAAATCTGCAGACGGCCGGTGAATTCCTGCCAGAAGGCACGGTTTTTCGCCAGAATGTCGGCAAAGACTTCGTCACGGATATCCGAGGCGTAACCTGCAGCTTCCTCGCGGGTAGCGGCATCGCCGAGCGCGTAGGTGACGATCTTTTCTTCACCCGGCGCGATCTCGACATCCCATGCGAGAGCCGCACACGGATCGCCATCCAGTTCCATGGCGCTACTGAGGGTAGCACCTGCAACGACGGCCGATGGCAGCGCCACCGAGCCATGACGGCCGACAAATTCGCGGCGGCTGGTGGTGAAGCCGGACGGGGTTTCGCTCGACGCGAAGAAGGCCGTGCGCTGGAAATCGTTGCTGAAGCGGTTGGTGGCGAACAGCGCGCCGCTTTCCTCGTCGCGGGCAGAGAGGATGAACGGTGCCGTGCGCTTGACGTTATAACCCAGCACCCATTCGACATAACCATAGACACGCAGGCGACGGGTTTCCGAACCGGAGTTGCGGATCTTCATCGACGACAGTTTGATCGGCCGCGTGCGGTCGACCGTCTGGGTGAGCTCGATCTTCAGGCTTTCGTCATCGGCCGAGAAGACCGAATAACCGAGGCCGTGGCGGGCTTCGAACTTCGTTGCCGGGCGACGCGACAGGCCGGCAAACGGCGTGTGGATCATGCCGCTGTCGAGGTCGGTCAGGTAGAAACCTTCGCCCGAGCGGTTGACGACCATGTCATTGCTCCACGGCGTCAGCTGGTAGTCACGCGAGTTCTGGCTCCAGGTATACCCGGCACCTTCAGCCGACACGTGGAAACCGAAATTCTCGTTGGAGATGACGTTGATCCACGGCTGCGGCGTTGTGCCGCCACCGTTGAGACGCACGACATATTCCGAACCATCCTTGGAGAAACCGCCGAAACCGTTCCAGAAATCGAGATCGGCTGGTGCTTCACCGGCAACGGGTGCTGCAAAGTTTTCAGCCGACAGCAGGGTCTGACGGTTGGCGTCGGCCGTGGCCGAAGTCGGCGTCAGGGCTGCAGCGCGGGTGACCTGATCGATGATCTTGCCGTTGCGGGCGTGAAGAACGACGCGGGAGGCGGCAATCAGCGCTGCCCAGGTTTCTTCGTCCATCAGGTCCCGACGCAGCGAGAAGACGTGTTCGCGGGCACCTTCGGTCTGCCCGAGCTTGCGGATGTTTTCGCTGAGCTGGTCGATGGCGTGTTGCATGTCCTGCGCATAGGAGGCAGGTTTTTCGTTGACGATGACCAGATCGAGCGTGAGGCCGCGCGACCGCAGATATTCCTGCGCGGAAAACGCTTCCTTGGCGACTTCCATGTCCATTTCGTCATTGATGCGCAGGGTCAGGATCGGGTGATCGCCCGAGATCGACTGCGCCCACAACATGGACTGGCGGCCAAGGCCGGTTTCCAGCGTGGCGGTATCGGCGCGCAGGTTCATGTCCGGATAGACAAGGTAACGGCCGATCTGCTGGAAGGCAGCGGCCTGCTGCGAGTTGATGCCGATATGGCGCATCTGCACCTGAACGCGGGTCCAGGCCTGTGTCAGTTCGTGACCGAAGGCATCGGCATGGCGATAGCGCTCGATCGCAACGTCGAGTTCCTCGCGGATCGGGGCCGCGATGGTCCAGAAGATCACCGTTGCCTTCTTGCCGGCCGGCACGCGCACGACGCGGCGCAGCGACATGATCGGATCGAGGGTGAAACCGTCCGTGCCCGAAAGCGTCGCATCCTGATCGAAAGCGGCGGCTTCCGACAGGTTGCGACCACGGCCGAGGAAGCGGCGACGGTCGGTTTCGAATTCGGTCGGACGCGACGAGCCGGCATTGTCGGCGGCAAGATGCGCCACCCACATCGAGGCATCGCCCGATGAACGCTTGTTGCGCGTTGCACGGATGACATCGCCACGACGGCCGATCTCGGTCTTCACGAACATGCGCGAGAACACCGGATGGGCGCTGTCGTCATTGTCGTGGGCGATGACCGGTTCGAGATAGGACGTCACTTCGATGTAGCGGTCTTCGGTGCCGGTGTTGAGCAGCGTCAGGCGGCGGCCTTCGGCATCGTGCTCGGTGGCGACGATGCATTCGACCGTGCTGGTCAGCGTGCCGACCGTCTTGTGGAATTCGGCCTTTTCGTCACCGAAGATGGCCTTGGTTTCCTCGCCTTCGATACGGCGCGGTTCCGCGGTCGTCGACCACCACTGATTGGTGGCAGTGTCGCGCAGGAAGAGGAACTGGCCCCAGCGATCCTCGGTGGCATCGGGCTTCCAGCGGGAAACGGACAGGCCGTTCCAGGTGGCGTAACCGGTACCGGTTGCCGTCAGCATGGTCGAATAGTGACCGTTGGAGAGGAACACCAGCTGGCGATCCTGCACGGCCGGATCGGTGATGGTGCGGATCTCCGAGCGCAACAGTTCGCCCTGGCCGCTGCCGGGGGTCTCTTCGTGCTTGGCGCTCATGACCGGCACTTCGCGCGGTGCCTTTTCCTGTAGCAGCAGTTCGGCGGCTTCGATCACCGGATCGGCGTGGAAGAGCTCGCGCAGGCGACCATTGAAAACGACGTTGGCAATGGCCGCGATCGACATGCCATGGTGGTGTGCATAATAGTTGTAGACCACTGCACAACGCTTGCCTTCCGGCACGCGGGTCGGCGTGAAATCGACGGCATCGTGAAAACCGTATTTGCCGAGCGCACCGACGGCGCGCAGCTTTTCGAGGTTCTCCAGCGCCGCATGCGGAGCATACTGGCTGGCGAGGATCGAGGCGTAAGGCGCGATGACGGCG
The DNA here is from genome assembly GCF_004343585.1 of Neorhizobium sp. JUb45. Classification (GTDB taxonomy): domain Bacteria; phylum Pseudomonadota; class Alphaproteobacteria; order Rhizobiales; family Rhizobiaceae; genus Neorhizobium. Next base: position 321,446 of record NZ_SLYW01000005.1, read on the forward strand.
TTCTGGCCGAGACCACGTTTAAGGCCGAGCGAAGGCACGCCGAAATTGGTGTACTGATAGTTCAGCTGATGGTCGCGGGCATTGAAGGCCGCTTCCGAAATGCCCCACGGAATACCCAGACGGCGACCGTGGTTCATCTGTTCGAGAACGATCAGGTTGTTGGTCTGGTTGAGAATGCCACCCTGACGCTCCTGCATGACGAGCGGCGGCATCAGGTATTCGAACATCGAACCCGACCACGAGATCAGCGCACCACGCGAACCGATCGGCACGACCTGACGGCCGAGGCGGTACCAGTGTTCGGTCGGCAGGTCACCCTTGGCGATGGCGAACAGGCTGGTGAGGCGGCATTCCGACGCCAGAAGGTCGTAGCAGGCTTCGTCGAGTTCGTTTTCCTCGGCACGGTAACCGATCGATAGAAGACGACGGTCCTTGTTGTAGAGGAAGGTGAAATCCATAGAGAAGGCGAGCGAGCGGGCCTTGTCGCGCAAAACGGCGAGGCGCTTGCGCATCAGTTCCAGCGTCGAATGATCGAAGGTCGTGTCGGCGATATGGGCTTCGCAGGCAGCGACCAGATATTCCGTCCAGCGCACCACTTCGCCCGACTGCGTTGATCCGACCTCATGATCGAGATTGACGGCAAGCTTCTGGATGTCACGCGCAAGCACGGACAGGTTGATGATGCGGATCGAGGCGAATTCGTGCTCGCGCTTGACGGCGGCCAGCGCGCTGGCAAAACCGGCGATACGCTCTTCCAGACGACGGCGCAGCGGACGCACGGTCTTGCGATCGTCCGGCAGGGCCTTCAGGTTTTCGCTCAAGATACCGGCGACGTCGCCGATGCCATCGAGATTGCCCTGAAGATGCGCGGACGGGGCTTCGGCCCATTCGCGGCAAGCCGACGAAATGGCGATCAGGTGACCGGCAAGGTTGCCGCTGTCGACGGTAGAGACATAACGGGCGCCAAGCGTCTTCAACGTGTCGGTATAATACCAGTTGAACAGATGGCCGCGATGCTTGTCCATCTTCTCGACGGTGGCGAGCGTGTTTTCGATACGCTCGACGGTCTCGCTGAAGCTGATCCAGCCGAAATGGCGGGCCGAAACGGTGGAGAGGAGATAGACGCCAATATTGGTGGGCGACGTGCGCTTGGCAATGATCGGTTCCGGACGCTCCTGAAAATTGTCCGGCGGCAGGAAATTCTGCTCTTCGGTCACAAAGGTCTCGTAATACCGCCAGGTGCGGCGCGAGATCTTGCGCAGTTCGACGGCAACCGGCTCGGGCACGAACAGGCGGTCTTCGGTTTCGGCCGACTGGCTGACATACCATGCGACCAGAGGCGATAGCACCCAGAGGGTGACGAAGGGCAGGCCGATAAGGAACGCGTTATCTTCCGGCAGCGCCGCAAGGAACAGCGCCAGCAGCGCCACCACGGGGGCGTGCCACATCTGCCGGTAATAATCGAGCGGGCTGCCCTGTGCGGCGCCCTGGATGGAGGCGGCGGTGCGCCATTCCAGCATCAGCTTGCGGCTGACGAACAGGCGGTAGAGCGAACGCACGATGGCATCGGTCATCATGCAGGCCGAATCGGCGATGAAGACAATGCGCAGCGCGACCTGCGCATTGGCGTCGCGCACATCCGTCCACAAGGAATGGAAATGCGCACGCGGCACAATATCGGTCGAGCCCGGTACGATGCCGCGGATCAGCGACAGGGTCGGTGCGACGAACAGCATGAAGATCAGCAGGATCTGCCAGATCAGGGCGCCGAGCGGCGACATGAAATACCAGCCGAGGACGGAAGCGAAGAACCAGGCGATCGGGGTGAGCGAGCGGCGCAGGTTGTCGATCATCTTCCAGCGGCCGAGCGCGGTGACGCCACGGGCCGGATCGAGGATGTAAGGGATGAGCTGCCAATCGCCACGCGCCCAACGATGCTGACGCGACACTTCGACCTCGTAACGGGTCGGGAAATCCTCGACCAGTTCAACGTCGGTGATCAAGGCGCAGCGCGAGAACGAACCTTCGAGAAGGTCGTGGCTGAGAACGGCGTTTTCATCGATACGGCCACGCAGCGCGTGTTCGAATGCATCGACGTGATAGAGGCCCTTGCCGGTGAAGGAACCTTCGCCGGTCAGGTCCTGATAAACGTCGGAAACGGTGAAGACATAAGGATCGACGCCGCGGCTTGCGGAATAGATGCGCTGGAAGACAGAAGCATCCTTGCCGGTCGTCAGCGACGGGGTAACGCGCGGCTGCAGAAGGCCGTAACCCTGCACGACGCGGCCGGTGCGCGGATCGTGAACCGGGCGGTTCATCGGGTGATGCGCCTTGCCGACCAGCTTGGTGACGGCGTCGCGCATCAGGCGCGTATCGGCATCGAGCGTCATCACGTACTGGACGTTTTCCGGCACGGTATTGGCGCCGGCCATATAGGTCGTGTCCTTGTCGCCACGCAGCAGCATGTTCAATTCATGCAGCTTGCCGCGCTTGCGCTCCCAGCCCATCCATGCGCCTTCCGACGGATTATAGAGGCGGCGGCGATGCAGCAGGAAGAAGCGCGTGCCTCCATCGAAGGCGTAACGGGCGGAAAGGTTGGCGACTTCGCGCTTGGCATATTCCAGAACTTCGAGATCGCCTTCGGCTTCCTCGACCTGGGCGTCGCGCCAGTCGCTGAGCAGCGCAAAATAGACTTCGCCGCGCGGATTGGCGAGGTAATGGACTTCGAGATTGCGGACGAGTTCATCGACCGTATCGCGGTTGTTGATGAGGCACGGCACAACGACGAGCGTGCGGGCATCTTCCGGCACGCCGGCCTTGAATTCGTAACCGACCAGACGCGCGGGCTTCACCACATAGGTGACCAGCGTGTTGAAGAGACCGGTGGCACCTTCCGATGCCGGCAGTGCAAACATGACGAGGAAAAGCAGAATGACCGGCCAGGACATGCCGGCGGCGCCAAGGAAATAACCGACAATGCCGAGAACCAGTGCGGTCAGCAGCAGGACCGGGCCGGCAACGGAGAGCCAGCGCATGCCCTGCACCCTGGCAAGGAAGGACTGCCAGGGATCGCGCTTGTAGCCGATCGCCTTTTCCAGATCCTCGTTATACATGCCGACAAGGAAGGCGCCGACATTGGCCTTGTGCGGATCGGCGTCAGGCGCATTTGCCGCTTCCTCGGCCAGCCGGATGGCTGCCTTGGCGACATCGATTTCCGACTTCTTGGTCTTGCGGGCAAGCTTTTCGACACGGTTGCGGTAGGAGTTGCGCGAACCGAAATCGAGAACCTGGTAATCGCTCTGATCGCGGAAAACCTGATCGACGAGGCAGACCTCTTCGAACCAGACGCTCCATTCGGTATCGTCGATCTCACGCAGGCTCTTGATGATATTGCCCATCGTGACATTGCCTGATGACAGGCGGTTATGCTCCGCCATCATCACGTCTTCAGCGTCCATGCCGGCGCGGCGCATGCGCTCGTCCAGCCATTCCAGCGCAAAACCCTGATTCTGCGGCGCGTTGCGCAGGCGGTAGAGGAATTGCGTATTGAACGTGTTGTCTTCCGTCTGCGGCTCAAGCTGCTTCAGGAGATCGGCGCTGGCAGCCGGGTCATTGAGGCGGATGATTTCATCGGCAGCCTGATTGGCCTTGAGGCGCATGTTACGCGAACGATCGACACGCACCGCAATACGGCGGGCATTTTCAACCAGCACGAAACGCAGGAAGGATGGCAGCGCCCAGAGCTCGCCGATCTGCAGCGGCTGATGGACCTGAAAACCTTCGGTGATAGCGGTGAGCTTTTCGCGCGAAACGGTGCTGTGGGTGTGGCCGACATAGAGCCATGCCATGACCAGAACGCGCGGCAGCTCCATATTGCCGACCTTCATCGTCGGCAGCTGGCGATAGAATTTCTTCGGGAAGTCACGGCGGACTTCCTGAATGGCTTCCTCGACGATGTAGTGGTTATCGATCAGCCATTCGGCGGCCGGCGTGATCGTCGCCCCGGCATCCACGTCCTTCGCGGTCTGGCGGTAGACTTTCAGGATCTCCGCCTCGTTCTCGCGATGGCGCTCGCGGAAGGAGAACTCCATCAAACCGGGCAGGGTCTGCGTTCCGTCGCGCGCCAGCGCTTCCCCGCATTCGCGCAGCTCCTCTATCGTCAGATAGGTGGAGCGGATCGCCTCGTTATGGTCGATCTGTCTGGTATCGGTTTCGCGAGGGGCGGTCGGGGTATTATGAAAGGACATGTCTCGGCTTCTGAAAGAGGAATGTCGTCGTCGGGATTGGCGCTCTGCCGGATCAAAAGGGTCCGGCGGCCCCATCTGTCATTTCGCTGCAGGCATCATCCGGACATCATCCGAACGACGCTGCGAGCACGGAGGAGATAGGGGGCAAGCGCAATATGGCAAATCGAAAGACAGCAACGGCCCACCTGTTCCTCCCGGATAATAAGGATTGACCGGTCTAAAACCGTCGGCCTGAATGAAACCTGAACGTATTCAGCTGCTTGGAACACAGATTGCTATGCTTTCATGACCGGTGAAAGACGAACACCACATTCCCCCTCATGGTGACCACATCCGGAACCTGTTGACCGAGGCGAGCCTTGCCGGATACCAACATGTATCGGAAAGAAAATGCCGCATTTCAGGGCTTTTCAGTGATGCAGAAGAAAGGAAGAACGATGACGATCCAGTTTTCCAACTATATGCCGGAAGTACTGGCGACGCGACGTTTTCTGCACGAAAATCCGGAACTCGGTCTTTCGGAATTCAAGACCTCCGATTTTATCGCAGCCCAACTCACGGCACTCGGCTACGAGGTGACGCGTGGCCTCGGCCAGACCGGCGTCGTCGGCACGCTCCGCAACGGCGACAGCTCTCGTTCTATCGGCATCCGCGCCGATATCGACGCGCTGCCGATCCATGAGGAAACCGGGCTGGACTATGCCAGCAAGAACGAAGGCCTGATGCATGCCTGCGGCCATGACGGGCATACCGCGATGCTGCTCGGAGCGGCAAAAATCCTTGCTGAGCGCCGCAATTTTGATGGCACGGTGCATTTGATCTTCCAGCCGGCCGAGGAAAACTTTGGCGGCGCCAGACTGATGATCGAGGACGGGCTGTTTGAAAAATGCCCGTGCGATGCCGTGTTCGGCTTGCACAACGACCCCGCCCTGCCCTTCGGCCATATCGTCGTGCGCGACGGGCCGATCATGGCGGCCGTCGATGAATGCAGGATCGTCGTACATGGCCATGGCGGCCACGGCGCCGAACCGCAGGATGCTTCCGACCCGATCGTTGCCGGCGCCAGCATCATCATGGCCCTGCAGACCGTCGTTTCACGCAATGTGCATCCGCTCGATTCGGCCGTCGTCACCGTCGGCGCCTTCAATGGCGGCAAGGCGAGCAATGTCATCCCCGAGCGTGCCGAAATGGTGTTGACCATCCGCTCCTTCGACCCGAAAACCCGCGATCTGCTGGAAGAGCGTATTCGCAAGGTGGCGGAAGGACAGGCGGAAAGCTATGGCCTGCGCGCCGAAGTGATCTACGAGCGCGGCTATCACCCGACCGTCAACCACGAGGCCGAGACCGCCTTCATCCGCGATCTCGCTCGAAAGGTGATCGGCGAGGACAAGGTTCAGGATCTGCCGCGTCCTTCCATGGGGGCGGAAGATTTTGCCTATATGCTCAGCGAGCGGCCGGGTACCTATTTTCTGCTGGGCACCAAACGCACCGAAAACGACCCGCCGCTGCACCACCCGCGCTTCGATTTCAACGACGAGGCGCTACCGATCGGCACCGCATTCTGGGTGGATGTCGCGGAAAACTGGCTGAAGGCCTGAACCCGAAAACAAAAAACCTCCCGCGCCCAACGCGGGAGGTTTTTCATATGAACTGATATGGCTTTACTTTTAAGGGAAAAGCCCGAGCGTAACGCCGCAGACAAAGGCGAATGCGGCCGTGACAAGCACGGCATGCAGGGCAGACTGCCACTTGCCGGAACGTCCGGAAAGATGCCGGGGCGCATGTGTATCGAGATGCCGCATGATATCCTCCAGCCATAGACGCTCTCAATTGAGCTGATACCATCCTATCTTAACTCTACCAGTTCGATAGAGATAAACTTGCGCGACCACCGGCCTGCCTTAGAAAATCCTTTTTCGTATGAGGCAGAATTCGGTATTTTGAAGAGGATTTTGCTAGAACCTCACGGTGTGTAAAAAAACTGTAAAAATTCGGGAGCTGCGGGAATGACGGTGGATATCGATGCGATCGTGATAGGGGCAGGCGTGATTGGCCTTGCCACGGCGCGGGAACTGGCAATCGCAGGTTTGTCCGTGATCGTTCTCGAAAGCACCGACGCGATCGGTACCGGCACATCATCCCGCAACAGCGAGGTTATCCATGCCGGGCTGTATTATCCGCAAGGAAGCCTGAAGGCACGGTTTTGCGTCGAAGGGCGGCGCAGGCTTTACGATTATTGCGAAAGCCATGGCGTGGCGCACCGCCGCTGCGGCAAACTGATCGTTGCCAACAGTGACGATGAAGTGGCGGTGCTTGAAGGTTTGAAAGCCAAGGGCGAGGCCAATGGCTGCGACGACCTGCGGATGATTTCGGGCGAAGAAGCAAGACAGCTGGAGCCGGCACTTTCCTGCATGGCAGCATTGGTGTCGCCCTCAACCGGCATTATCGACAGCCATGGTTACATGCTGGCGCTGCGCGGCGATGCCGAGGAAAACGGTGCCGCGATCGCGCTGATGTCACCGTTCAAGCGAGCAGAGGTGACGGGTAGCGGCTTCACGGTTTTTGTTGGTGGCGCGGAAACGATGTCGCTGACCTGCCGGTTTCTGGTCAATGCCGGTGGCCTGCATGCTTCGCAAGTCGCCTCAAGGATCGACGGGCTTTCGCCGGCCCTCGTGCCCGAAACCCGTTATGCCAAGGGCAATTATTTCATGCTTTCCGGCCGCGCACCATTCAACCGGCTGATCTACCCTGCCCCGCATGCGCATGGGCTGGGTGTGCACCTGACGCTCGACATGGGCGGACAGGCACGGTTCGGACCGGATGTGGAATGGGTGGAAGAGATCGATTACGCAGTCGATCCGCGCCGTTCGGATGGTTTTGCCGAAGCCGTACGCCGTTATTGGCCGGCTATGCCGGACGATGCGCTGACACCCGGCTATTCGGGAATCAGGCCAAAGATCGGCGATCCGAATGCACCCGCGTCGGACTTTCGCATCGACGGGCCGGAGGTTCACGGCATTGCGGGACTGGTCAACCTTTTCGGCATCGAAAGTCCGGGACTGACGTCATCGCTGGCAATTGCCATGGAGCTGCGCTCACGCCTGGGCGACGGCTGACAGTGATGAGGCCGTATTGGAGCGCACCACCGCCTTGATCGGAAGGTGATCCGAGGCGATACGGGCAAGCGCGCTGTCATGCACATGCACGCGCTCGATCAGACCGGCGCGGTTGCTCATGATGCGGTCGAGCGCCAGAACCGGCAGTCGCGACGGAAAACTCGGCACCGCCTTCGGCGTACCGCCAAATACACTTGCCAATCCGTGCAGAGACGAACGGTCACCAAGGCGCCATTCGTTAAGATCACCAAGCAGCACCGTCGGCTGTTCGTGGCGCGAGCCCATGATGTCGAGGATCATCCGTGTCTGCTGGTGGCGGGAGCGATGCAACAGGCCGAGATGAGCGGCGATGATGCGCAGCGTCGCGCCATTGTTGAACTCGATTTCGGTGACGAGGCAGCCGCGCGGCTCGAGCCCCGGCAGTTTAACCTGATGCACATCGCGCACCAGACCTTCGCGAAACAGCACGACATTGCCGTGCCAGCCATGCGCCCGCGTCACACCCGAAACAGGAACAGGCGTCAGGCCCGTTTCACGCTCCAGCCAGTGCAGATCGAGCAGACCACGGCGTTCACCGAACCGGGTATCCGCCTCCTGCAGCGCCACGACATCGGCACCGATCTCGCGGATGACATGGCTGGTGCGCTCGGGATCGAAACGGCCATCGACGCCGACGCATTTGTGGACATTGTAGGAGGCAACAAGCATGCCTTCCGCAGGGTCATGCGGATGAGGACCAGTATCGCGTTTCTTGCGATTGCGGATGGAGGCGATAATGCTCGCCGGAAGATTGTCGCGCTTGCTGCGGATGGGTTTGGTCATCGCTGGCAATCCTTTGACTGATAAAATACCCTAGCCGCCCGAGCGTTCCATTTTCGTTAAATGCCAGCTTCGTTAACGGCAGGTTGGGTCAAAGATAAGGCGAACCGAGCCACAGCACCCTTTCCAGCAGACGCACGACAAAGGGGCGGTTGCGCAGGCCTTCCAGCGTCACGGCCGACGCGGTTTCGATCGTCTGGTCGATGCGTTTTTCCAAAGCTACGGCAAAATCACGATCCAGCACTTCAAGATCCACCTCGAAGTTCAGCCGCAGCGAGCGAGGGTCGAGATTGGACGAACCGACATAGGCCCAACAGCCATCGATGGCCATCAGCTTGGAATGATTGAAGGCGCCGGTGGCCCGCCAGATGCGGCAGTAATTCTTGAGGATCTGGTCGAACTGCGCGGTCATGGCGCGGTCGACGAGGGTGAGATTATTGGTTTCCGGCACGACGATATCGACGGTGACCCCACGTCTTGCGGCGGTGATCAGCGCGGTGATCAGTTCGCGGTCGGGCAGAAAGTAGGGCGAGACGATGCGGATGGATTTGCGCGCCACCGAAAACGCGCCCATCAGCATCTTGTGATTGGTTTCGTTGCTGCGATCCGGCCCTGAACCGACGGCGCGCACCAGAACCGGATCGCCCGGCAGTTTTTCCGGGGCTGTGACCTGCCAGGCATCGCTATCGAGCACTTCACCGGAAGCGAACTGCCAGTCTTCCGAGGCAATGGCAAAAAGATCGGTGACGACCGGCCCGGTGACACGGAAATGGGTATCGAAAGCGCATTTGTCGCCGGAGATTTCAGCGGAAAAGCCTTCGCGGATATTGATCCCGCCGGTGAACGCCACCGTGCCATCGACGATCATGATCTTTCTGTGGGTGCGCAGGTTGGCGTAGGGCAGGCGCAGGCCCATGATGACATTGCCGTTAAAAACTTCGACGGCGACGCCACCATCGCGCAGCATGCCCAGAATGCTCGGCACCGAATAGCGGGCGCCCACCGCATCGATCAGCACCCGGACCTCAACGCCGCGCTGAACGGCCGTGATCAAGGCTTCGGCGAAGCGCGTGCCGATGCGATCCCTGTCGAAAATATAGGTTTCCAGAAGAATGCTGCGCCGTGCCGAGGCGATCGCATTGAGCATCGCACCATAAGCCTTGTCGCCGGTATCGAAGACGTCGATCGTGTTGCCGGTGGTGAAGGCATGGCGGGCGACGCGGTCTCCCAGCGTTTTCATGGCAAGAAAACGATGACCGAAGTGCGTGGTGACCGTTTCGGACGCGACATCATAGGCTTCCAGATGCGCAAAGGCACCGTACTGGACGCGCGATCGCTGGAAACCCAAAACGTTGCGGCGGATGCGGTTGACGCCGGCAATCAGATAAAGGAGCGCGCCGATGAAGGGTGACAGGATGATGACGCCGACCCAGCCGATGGCAGAGCGGACTTCCTCCTTGTTCATCGTCGCATGGATGGCCGCCGGCACGCCCATCACGATCGACAGGACGAGGAAAATATGCGGCCAGTAGGCGTAAAATGTTTCAAGCATGCTGGCAATATAGGCGCGGGCACCAAGCGTGCAATGCGGGCCGCATGACATAGTCATACGGCCCGGTCACAAGACGGTTTTTCCGTTCGTTTGCTTTACTTGGAGGCCATTGCGGCAACCGGCGGCTCGGCGCCTTCCGGGATCGGGCTGGTATAGATGATGCCCTTCTGGCGGCGTTTCAGATCCGCCCAAGCGGCATCGCGCAGCTGTTCGCTCTGCAGCGCGGCAAGGCCGGTGGCGGCCATAACCTTGGCGGTCGTTACCATGCCCTTGTGGGCAAGCGGGCTTTTTCCCTGCGTCACGACCTGCCATGTGTGCAGCTGCGTGCCGATGGCAAGCGTCGGGCCGTAGGCCTGAACCGTCGGCACCACCCAGCTGACATCACCGACATCGGTGGAGCCACCCATCTGTTTGAGGCGGGTATGCGCGGGCAGGACAAAATTGGCGAGCGGGATATCTCGCTCATCCAGTTCTTCCTGGCGCCAGCTGGCGGCGATATCTTCCGGCGTCAGCGTGGCACGGATTTTTTCCGCGAAGGCGATATCGGTGGCATCGAATTCCGGCGTACCGACGCTGTCCCAGATGTCCTGCATCGTGTCCATCAGCGGCGTGTTGACCATCAGGTTCGAAACGCCGGCGAGAATGGTGCTTTCCATGGTGGTTTCGGTCATCAAGGCCGCACCCTGCGCTACCTTCTTGACGCGTTCGATCAGCGACAAGAGGCCCGGCAGATCGGGAGCGCGCACCACGTAACGCACCTTGGCATAAGCCTGAACGACATTGGGCGAGATGCCGCCGGTATCGAGCACGGCGTAATGAATACGGCAATCCTGCTGCATGTGTTCGCGCAGATAATTGACGCCGACATTCATCAGCTCGACGGCATCGAGCGCCGAGCGGCCAAGTTCCGGCACGGCGGAGGCATGGGCGGCACGGCCGTGGAAGACAAAATCGATGCGGCAGTTTGCAAGCGAGGTTTCGCGCTGCACGCCGGCAAAATTGCTCGGGTGCCAGCTGATGGCGATATCGACATCCTCGAAAGCGCCGGAGCGCACCATGAAGGCCTTTGCGGCGCCACCCTCTTCGGCCGGGCAGCCGTAATAGCGCACACGGCCGGGCGTGCCGGTGGCTTCGAGCCAATCCTTCAGCGCCGTGGCGGCAAGCATGGAGGCGGAGCCGAGCAGGTTATGGCCGCAGCCATGGCCGTTGGCACCCGCCACCAGCGGATCATGCGCCACTTCGCCGGCCTTCTGGCTGAGGCCGGCCAAGGCATCGAACTCGCCGAGGAATGCAATGACCGGGCCGCCCTCGCCCGCTTCGCCGATCAGTGCGGTGGGAATACCGGCAACCTTGTCGGTGATGGCAAAACCCTGCGCTTCCAGCATTTCGCGGTGTGCTGCGGCAGACAGCGTTTCCATGTAGCAGGTTTCAGGCGTTTCCCAGACGCGGTTGGCGAGCTCGGTGAAAACCTCCTTCTTCTTTTCGATCGTATCGAAGACCTGAGGAAGGTTGCTGCTGCTCGTCATGTCGTGTCACCTGCACTGGAAATAATAAGGGAGCCGAACCGTAACCTACCGCTCGGCTTCGGCCAACTGCCGAAATTGTTTTGATGCCAACAGTTTTTCCAGACGTGCCCAACCCTCGCCGGATGGCAGACCGAAACGCAGATTTTCTGGGCGCTCGGAAAAGGGGCGAACGAGGATGCCGGCCTCGCCGAGTTGCTGGAACAAAGCGGATGCATAGGGGTGTCGCACCAACCGGAACAACGTCGTGCCGCCGACGATTTTTAGGCCCGCATCGGTGAGAAGATCATCGAGCCGCGCAGCATCGGCTTTCAATACTTCGCGCATGCCATTCTGCCAGTTGCGATCGGCAAGCGCCTGACCGGCAATCTGCAGCGCCGGACCGGAAATCGCCCATGGACCGAGACGCGCTTCGATGCGACGCACATCGTCCGGTGTCGCCAGCGCAAACCCGAGACGCAGGCCGGCAAGCCCGTAGAACTTGCCGAAGGAGCGCAGCACGGCAAGGGCGGGGCCGATATCGCCTGCCACACTGTGGCCGGCGGGCACGACATCCATGAAAGCTTCGTCAACGACCAGAAGTCCACCCTTTGAAGCCATATGCGCGGCAAGGCGCAACAGCTCCGTGCGCTCGATCAACCGCCCATCCGGGTTGTTGGGATTGACGACGAGAGCGAGATTGGCCGCGAACAGATCCTCGAAATTTTGGGTCTCGGTGAGATCGAAACCGGCGAGACGGGCCATGCGGGCATGTTCCGCATAGGTGGGTGACAGGATGGCGGCGTTTGCGCCGGGCCGCACGCTGCCGCCAAACGCGGCTTCGACCAGAAGCGGCAGAAGGATCTGCGTTCCGGGTGCCGCCGCCACATTGTCCGCCGAGGGTGCACCGTAAACGACGGCCGCCTCGCCTTTGAGCGATCGAAGGGCCGATGGTTCAGGCAGGCGGCAGAAAGCGGTGGAAGCGATATCCGAATGCGGATAGGCATGCGGATTGATACCGGTGGACAGATCGATCCAGGGTTTTGGCGCACGCGGGAAGCGGGCGTCCGCCCCGGCCAGATTGCCGCCGTGATCGATTTTTATATCTGCCAGGGGTTCAATATTTCGCCGCATGTTTTTTACGCTCGCCTTTTTCTCCCTGCTTATTGAACGGCTCTGCGGTTATCCGCAATGGCTGGTGCGGACGATCGGCCATCCTGTCATCTGGATCGGCAACATGATCGGCGGGCTGGACAAAAGGCTGAACCGGCCGGAGCAGAGTTTTGCGCGGCGCAAGATGATGGGCGTAGTGGCGCTGATCTGCATTCTCGGCAGCGTGATTGTGGTGACCGCGGGCCTAGGCTGGCTGCTGGGCGGCTCGCTTGTCGATTTTGCCGTTCTTGCGGTAATAGCATCCAGCCTGACGGCCCAAAAAAGCCTCGAAGACCACGTTCTGGCGGTCGCCGACGCGCTGGATGCAGACGGATTGGTGGCCGGCAGAAAAGCCGTGTCGATGATCGTCGGCCGCGACCCGGACCAGCTGGACGAACCTGCCGTCTGTCGCGCCGCCATCGAGAGCCTTGCGGAAAACTTTTCCGATGGCATTACCGCACCTGCCTTGTGGCTCGGGATCGGCGGACTGGCGGGCGGTGCCGCCTACAAGGCCACCAATACCGCCGACAGCATGATCGGCCACCGCAGCGAACGTTACGAGGCCTTCGGCTGGGCAGCAGCTCGTTTCGACGACCTGATCAACCTTCCGGCCTCGCGCCTGACGGCGCTTCTTTTCGTTCTCGCCGCGTTTTTCGTGCCCGGCGCGTCCGCGAAGGATGCATGGAAAACCGTATGGCGTGATGCAGGAAAACACCGCTCGCCGAATGCCGGCTGGCCGGAAGCGGCGATGGCCGGCGCTTTGGGGCTGGCACTGGCAGGCCCCCGCGTTTACGGCGGCACTCTGGTACCCGACCATTTCATGGGGGCCGGCGGACGCCGCGAAGCAATGCCGACCGATATTCGTAAAGCGCTGAAACTGGCGCGTTTCGCCGATATCTTGATGATCGCCTTTTTCGGCCTGCTGGCTCTTGCCGGCCTGGCTATTTCGCGAGCCTGAGCAACGCCTCGATATCGAGATGTTTTTCCATATGCTGCGCCAGCCGGTCCAGAACCTCATCCACTCCGGCTTCGTAATCGATGGTCGACGCCTTACCACCAAGACGTTGCAACCATGCCGAACGCTGGCGGTCATCGGCAAACAGGCCGTGGACATAAGTGCCGAAGACCCGGCCATTTTTCGCGGTCGCACCATCGGCAGCACCGGCAATCCGTGCAAAGGGTCGTTCGCAATCAGATCCGGTCGTCTGGCCGATATGCATTTCATAGCCGGCAAATGAAATGCCGTCAGCGCTGATGCCGGTGACAGCCTCAAGGCGTTTTTCGCTGGAAAGCGTGGTGTCCACATCCAGCAGGCCAAGGCCCTCCACCGTAGCGGAAACGCCTTCCATGCCATCGGGATCCCGCACCGTGCGGCCCAGCATCTGGTAACCGCCGCACAGGCCAAGCACATAGCCGCCACGTCGCACATGGGCAGCAAGATCGATATCGAAGCCAGCCGCCTTGAAGGTTTCGAGATCCGATATGGTCGCCTTCGAGCCTGGCAGAAGCACAAGATCGGCATCGGCCGGCAAAACTTCGCCGGGGCGCACCCGGATGACATCGACATCCGCTTCGGCATCGAGCGGATCGAGATCGTCGAAATTGGAAATATGCGGCAGGACCGGCACGGCGATGCGGATTTTGGCGCCCGTCTTGTCGATAGCGGCAGCATCGAGCGCCAGAGCATCTTCGGCCGGCAGGCGGCGGGCTTCACTGAAGAAAGGCAACAGGCCAATCTGTTGCCAGCCGGTATGCGCTTCGATCATCGCCATACCATCGGCAAACAGGGTGGGATCACCGCGAAACCGGTTGACGATAAAGCCTTGGATCATCGCCGCGTCTTCCGCATCCAGCACCAGTTTGGTGCCGGCAATGCTGGCAATGACGCCGCCGCGGTCGATATCGCCGATCAGGATGACCGGCACATCGGCAGCGCGAGCAAAGCCCATATTGGCAATGTCGTTGCGGCGCAGATTGACTTCCGAGGCGCTGCCGGCGCCTTCGACCAGAACGATATCGGCCTGTGATTTCAGAAGTTCAAAGCTTTCCATGACACGCGGCATCAACGCCGCCTTCATGCCCTGATATTCGGATGCTTTCGCATTGCCCTGCACGCGGCCCTGCACCACGACCTGCGCCCCGACCTCGCTCTGCGGTTTCAGCAGAACCGGGTTCATATGCACCGACAGCGGCACCTTTGCCGCCCGCGCCTGCAGGGCCTGCGCGCGGCCGATCTCGCCGCCATCCGCCGTCACCGCCGCGTTGTTGGACATGTTCTGCGGCTTGAACGGCTGCACTTTGAGGCCACGATTGGTCAGCGCACGCGCAAGGCCTGCGACAAGCAGCGACTTGCCGACATCCGAGCCGGTTCCCTGAAACATCAGCGCGCGTGCGGTCATGATTTTTTAAAACTCGATGCCGGACTGGGCTTTTACGCCCGCCTTGAAGTGATGTTTGACCAGCGACATTTCGGTCACCGTATCGGCCGCCTCGATCAAGGCAGGCTTGGCATTACGGCCGGTGATGACGACATGCAGGTCCTCGCGGCGTGCCTTCAGCGAGGCGATGACGACATCGAGGTCGAGATAATCGTAACGCAGCGCGATGTTGAGTTCATCGAGCAGAAGAAGCCCGATGGACGGATCGGCCATCAGTTCCTCAGCCTTGGCCCAGGCGCGTTCGGCGGCCGCGACATCGCGCTTCAGGTCCTGCGTTTCCCAGGTAAATCCCTCGCCCATCGTGTGCCATTCGACGCGATCGCCAAACAGTTCCAGCGCCGGCCGTTCGCCGGTTTCCCATGCGCCCTTGATGAACTGCACGACACCGACGCGTCGGCCATTGCCGAGCATGCGCAGCGCCAGACCAAAGGCCGCCGTCGACTTGCCCTTGCCGGGGCCGGTATTGACTATCAGCAGACCTTTTTCCAAAGTCTTTTCCGCCACTTCGGCATCCTGCACCGCCTTGCGATTGGCCATCTTGCGCTGGTGGCGCTCGGCTTCCTGCTGGTCGATCTCTTTCATTTCGGCTCCTCGGCGACGGCTCGTTTCGGGAAGCGCGGACTATAGGGGATTCGTTTCGCGCGGCAATCCATGCCGTCTACAAGGGCGTTTGCATTGACACTGCGTGTACCGACGCCTAGGGAAAGGGTGACGGTCTTTTCTCGGCAACGGGGAAAGCTAAGAGGGAACGTGGTACGGCCGGTCTTCAGGCTTCAAACCACGGCTGCCCCCGCAACTGTAGGCGGTTAGCCCCGCACCACGCCACTGAAAGCGATTTCGGGAAGGCGGCGATAGGGCGACGATCCGCAAGCCAGGAGACCTGCCGTCAGAGACAGAAATTCCAGCCGGGCGGGGTGCTCCGGCAAGGATGTTTTTTTCAGGCGCGACCGGCATCCAGTCATCGCGCCCGCACCCCGCATGTTTTGAATTAGACGGGGTAGATGCTTGGATTTCTTCCAGCCCGACGACGACCAGAAAACTGACCCCGCTGCAAAAACGCCGGCGGTAACGATTTTTGTGTGCGCCAGCTGCCGCGCCAGCGAAGGCTCGACCGAGGAACCTAGTCAGGGCACGCATCTGCTCAACGCAACCGTGGAAGCAGCGGCTGAACAGGTGCCGAACGTCACTATCAAAAGCGTCAGCTGCCTTTCCAACTGCAAGCGCGGCCCAAGCGCCGTGATCGCACGGCAGGACGGCTGGACCTATGTATTCGGCCATCTCGACCTCGAAAACGCCGCCGACCTGATCACCGGCGCCGAACTGATCGCCACCTCGGCCGACGGCCTGATGCCCTGGAAGGGCCGGCCGGACTGTCTCAAGCGCAACATGATCGCCCGTATTCCGCCCTTCGATTTCAACGCATAGACCGACATTCAGGAAAAGCTCATGACCGCCAATCTCGCCCGTATTCCCTGCACCGTCGTCACCGGCTTTCTCGGCGCCGGCAAGACCACGCTTCTGCGCCACACGCTGCAGAACCTCGAAGGCAAGCGCCTTGCCGTTATTGTCAACGAGTTCGGCGATGTCGGCATCGACGGCGAAATCCTGAAAAGCTGCGGCATCGAAAACTGCCCGGACGACAATATCGTCGAGCTGGCCAATGGCTGCATCTGCTGCACCGTGGCCGACGACTTTGTGCCGGCAATCGACAGGATTCTTGCGCTTGAGCCGAAGGTCGACCATATCCTGATCGAGACGTCCGGCCTCGCCCTCCCCAAGCCGCTGATCCAGGCATTTCAGTGGCCGAGCGTGAAAAGCCGCGTCACCGTCGATGGCGTTGTCGCTGTGGTCGATGGTCTGGCACTGGCCGAAGGCCGCGTCGCCGACGACATGGAAGCGCTGGCCGCCCAGCGCGCCGAGGACGATAGTCTGGACCATGACAACCCGGTCGAGGAAGTGTTTGAAGACCAGATCGCCTGCGCCGATCTCGTGATCCTGACCAAGGCCGATCTTCTCGATGAAAAGGGTCTGGCGATCGCCACCGCGCATGTGACCGAACATCTGCCGCGCGCCGTGCGCATCGTGCCGGCCTCCAATGGCGTGGTCGATCCGGCCGTATTCATCGGTCTGGGCCTGGCCGTCGAAGACGATATCGAGAACCGCAAGACCCATCACGACGACGAGCTGGACCACGAACACGACGATTTCGACAGCTTTGTTCTGGATATGCCGGCGATCACCGATCCGGCTGAACTCAGCCAGCGCATCGCCGATGTGACGGCGGCGGAAAAGGTGCTGCGCATCAAGGGTTATGTGGAAGTGGCCGGCAAGCCGATGCGTCTTCTCGTGCAGGCCGTCGGCCCGCGCGTCAACCACTACTTTGACCGCCCCTGGGCAGCCAATGAAGAGCGCCGTTCGCGTCTCGTCGTCATCGGCGAAAAGGGCATCGATGCGGCCAAGATCGAAAAGATCCTGGCGGCCTGATGCATATCCTCGCCACCACGTCCTCGTCTCTTGACGACCTGATCGAACCGGTCGACCTCGACCAGACGCCGGGCGACGTGGTGGTGCTGTCCTTTACCGACAGCGATCTGAACGGCATTGCCTCCGCATGGGCCAAGGGCGGCGAAAGCATGCCGTCGCTCAGGCTCGCCAATATTTCCGAACTGCGCCACCCGATGTCGGTCGATCTGTGGATCGACAAGGTGGCGCGTCACGCCAAGCTCATTCTCGTGCGTATCCTCGGCGGCCATGACCGCTGGCCTTATGGCGCCGACGAACTGGCCCGCATGACGCGCGCGCGCGGCGTGACGCTCATCATGCTGCCCGGAGAATGCAGCGAGCGCGACGCGCGGCTGGCCGCGGGCTCGACAGTTTCGGCCGCCGAACTCGACCGGCTGCTCTCCTATTTTCGCGAGGGCGGTCCGGAAAACATGGTGTTTCTGGCCACGCGAATGGTCGGGCTTGTTCAGGGCAAGGCGGCGGAGGCGGCCGATGCGGTAAGCGTGCCAAAAGCCGGGTTCTATCATCCCGGCCGTGGCGTTTGCGAAACTGCGGATACGCTTCTGGCCGCGATGCCGGGTGCGGCCATCGTGCCGATCCTGTTTTATCGATCCATGCTGCTGGCCAGTGACGTCGCGCCGATCGATGCCTTGTTCGATGCCTTGGGGAATAAGAACATTCGGGCGGTGCCGGTTTTTGTCGCCGGCTTGAAAGACAGGGCATCGCTCACTTTCGTCGAAACGGCGATGGCAGCGATAAAACCCTCGGCGATCATCACTGCCACCGCCTTTGCCAGTGGCGCGGATGACGAGGGCAAAACACTGTTCGACCGCATCGGCGTGCCGGTTCTGCAGGTGATCGTTGCCACCACCCGTCGCGACGCCTGGCTTGAAAACCGGCGCGGGCTGGGACCGGCGGATCTCGCCATGCATGTGGTTCTGCCGGAACTGGATGGACGCATTCTCGCCGGTGCGGTGTCGTTCAAGGATGCGCGCAACGCGGACGAACTGGGATTTGCCGGGCTGATCAACCGGCCAGAGCCGGACCGGGTGGCGCAGGTGGCGGGACGGATAGCCGGCCTTTTGCGGCTACAGAAGGCGGAGCGAAAAAATCGCCGCATCGTCATCCTTCTGCCGGATTATCCCGGCGCGCCGGGACGCACCGGTTATGCCGTCGGACTGGACGTGCCGCAAAGCGTGCTGGAAATGCTGAGCCAGCTGCGGCATGCCGGTTATGACGTCGAAAATATTCCGGCGGATGCCAAAAGCCTGCTGCAGCAGCTTGATGGCACCGGTGAAGCCTGTTCGCGGGAAGAGTATCAGGACTTTTTCGACACGCTTCCAAGGGAAGCCCGCGATGCCGTGACGGCGACATGGGGTGCGCCGGATGACGACGAAGCACTGCGGGAAAATGTTTTCGCCTTCCGCGCCGCCCGTTTCGGTAATGTCACCGTCGCACTCGCACCCGATCGCGGCCGCGAGGTGGATCGCCGCACCGATTACCACGATCCCGAACGCCCGCCGCGCCACGGACTGATCGCTTTCGGCGCATGGATGCGCCAGACGCTCGACGCGCATGCGGTGGTGCATGTCGGCGCGCATGGCACGCTGGAATGGCTGCCGGGCAAGACCGTGGCCTTGTCCCAAACCTGTTTTCCGGAAATCGTGCTCGGCTCGCTGCCGGTGATCTATCCGTTCATCGTGTCCAATCCCGGCGAAGCGGCTGTTGCCAAGAGGCGCATTGCCGCCGTCACCATCGGCCACCTGCCGCCGCCCTTGACGGAAGCGGGGCTTTCCGACGCACAGAAAAAGCTGGAACTGCTGGTCGATGAATATGCGCAGGCTGATGGGCTGGATCGCCGCCGCCGCGACAGGCTGGCCAAACTGATCGTCGAGATGGCGCATGAGACCGGTCTGGCGACCGATGCCGGCGTTGCGGCAGGCGAAGACGCCGATACGGCGCTGACGCGGATCGACGCATTTTTGTGCGACCTGAAGGATTTTGCCATCAAGGATGGCCAGCACGTGTTTGGTCGCGACACCGACATCACCACCGACACGCCGGACCCGATGCGCCGGCAAAGCGCGGAAAGTGAGCGAAAAGCGTTTCTGGATGCACTCGATGGCCGCCATATCACCGCCGGTCCTTCCGGCGCACCGGCACGCGGCCGCCGCGATGTGCTGCCGACCGGCCGCAACCTCTACGCTTCCGACCCGCGCACCATGCCGACACCGACAGCCTTCGAACTCGGCAAACGTGCCGCCGACGAGGTGTTGCGGCGTTACCTGCAGGATCATGGCGACTGGCCAAAGAGCCTTGTGATCGATCTCTGGGGCAGTGCCACCTTGCGCAGCGGCGGCGAGGAAGTGGCGCAGGGGCTGGCGCTGATGGGGGCGAAACCCGTTCAGGACCCCGCGACCGGACGCATCACCGGCATCGAGATTTTAGCCCCGGCAAGCCTTGGGCGACCCCGCGTCGATGTGAGCTTTCGCATTTCCGGCCTTTTTCGCGACATGTTTGCGCCTCTCATCGCGCTGCTCGATGCCGCCACCCGCGCCATCGCAGTCCGGGAAGAAGCGCCGGGCGACAATCCGCTGAACGAGGCGGCACATGCCGAAGGCGTCGCCCCGCAGCGCATTTTCGGGTCCGCCCCCGGCACCTATGGCGCCGGCATCGAGGAACGGCTGGCCGATGGCGAATGGCGCGAGCGCGCAGAACTGGGCAAACTCTATCTCGACGCGACCAGCCACGCCTTTGGTGGCGCCGAGGGCGAAGGCGTGGAAGCCCGCGGCCAGTTTACCGAGCGTGTCCGCGCCGCTGACCTGCTGGTGCATACCGGCGACGACCCCGGTCGCGACCTGCTGGACGGTTCCTCCGACGTCGCCTTTATCGGCGGGTTTTCCGCAGCCGTGGCAGCCCTTGGCGGCAAGGCGGATGTGATTGCGCTCGACACCACCGATCCCGACCGGCCGCGCGCCCGTTCCATCGTCGAGGCGATCACCCGCGTGGTGCGTGCCCGCGCCACCAATCCGCGCTTCATCGCCGGCCAGATGCGACATGGCCCGCGCGGTGCGTCCGAATTTGCCGAAACCGTGGACCGGCTGGTGGGTTTTGCCGAAACGACGCAAGCCATTCCCGGCTCGCTGATCGAAGCCGTCTATCAGGCCTATGTGGCGGATGACGATGTGCGAAACTTCATTCTCGACCAGAACCGGCAGGCGGCAAAGGCCATCGCAGAACGTCTTCTGTCGGCCCGTCGCCGTGGCCTCTGGCATCCACGCCGCAATTCCATCGATGGCGAACTGGAACTGTTGCTGTCGGAAGCCGACCGTGACGACGCAAGGGTGCTGGTATGACGGCGCCTCTCCCCATCCCGAACACCGCAATCCCGCCGATGGTGCGCGGCGCCTGCCCGGCGCTGGCGACGCCGATGATGACCGGCGACGGGCTTCTGGCCCGTATCGGCCTCGATGGCCCCATTCGCCCGGCCGACCTCATCCGCATCGGCGAACTGGCGATACGGCACGGTAACGGCCTGATCGACATTTCCGCCCGCGGCAATATTCAGCTTCGCGGTTTGAGTGCTCCAAGTGCGCGGGCGCTGGAAACGGACGTGCGCCTGATGAACCTGCCATTGCGGGATGGTGTGGCAGTCGAGACCGGTGCGCTGGCCGGCCATGATCCGCAGGAGATCACCAGCCCGGAACCGCTGGCTTCCGCCATTCGCGCATTCATCAGCGAATACGGCCTGTCGCGACGTCTGGCAGCAAAATTTGTGGTGGTGGTGGATGGCGGCGGGCAATTGCCGCTGCATGCGCTTCTCGCCGATATCCGGCTGCTGGCGGTGCGGCGCGGAACCGAGATTTTCTGGCGTATTCTTTTGGGTGGCACGGCCGGCACTGGCAGATCCGTCGGCGTGGTGGCCGATGCGGATGCGACGACCTGTGTGACGCTGATTCTGGCAAGGATTGCCGCGATGGACGTGCCAGTGCGTGGGCGGGCGCTGGATTCTGCCGAGGTGCGGGAGTGGCTTGGCGATGTCGTGATCGCGGATGATGACGTTGTTATGGAGCAGACGGCAGTGGCGCTTGGGCTTTTCCAGCTCATGAATGCTGCCGTTTCCTGTGAAGCCAGGCATCAGCCGCAAGTCACTTCTCCCCCGCGGGGAGAAGTGCCGGAGCGCCAGCGAGGCGATGAGGGGGCGACCCGGCAGCACCTGCATGTGGCGATATCCCCCTCATCCGGTCCTTCGGACCACCTTCTCCCCGATGGGGAGAAGACATTAGCATCTGGCCGAATCACCGACATCCCGCTCCCCGATCAGTTCGCCGCCCGCATCGGCATTCCCTTCGGCCAATGCCCTGCCGAAACACTGATAAACCTCGGCCGACAGGCGGAAACGGCGGGCATCGCAAAAATCCGCCCAGCCATCGACCACTCCCTCGTCTTCTTCGGCACGCAAGATGCCTGCCGCAGCATGATCGAATTCTCGAAAGACCTGATCCTATCGCAGAACGACCCGCGGGCAAAAATTGCTGCCTGTCCCGGTTCACCGGCCTGCGCCTCGGCGTCCATCAAAACCCATGCGCTTGGCACGCTTGCCGCACGGGATGTGGCCAACCTTCTGGACGGCTCCTTCACCCTGCATCTTTCCGGCTGCACCAAGGGCTGCGCGCACCCGGCAAAAGCGCTGGTCAGCCTTGTCGGAATGAATGACAGCACGGCATTGATCTTCGAGGGCAAAACAAGCGATATGCCGCTCAAACTCATCCGCCACGGCGAGGAAGGCAAGACGCTCGGCGCTCTGGCCCATCTTGTCCGCCTCGAAAGAGGTGCCGGCGAAACCACACGCGACTGTCTTTGCCGGCTGGGCCCTGCCCGGCTGGAAAAGGTGCTTTCGCAAGGACTGTCATGACCCAATACGACTACATTCGCGAAGGCGACGCCATTTACGAAAAATCATTCGCCATCATTCGCGAAGAAAGCGACCTGTCGCGATTTTCCGAGGACGAGGCCGGGATCGCCATCCGCATGATCCATGCCTGCGGACAGGTGGAAGCCGCCCAACATTTTCATTTCTCCCCCGACTTCGTTTCTTCTGCGCGTGACGCGCTGAAGGCCGGAAAGCCGGTTTTCTGCGATGCGCAGATGGTGGCGCATGGCGTGACCCGCGCCCGTCTGCCGGCCGATAACAAGGTCATCTGCACCCTGCAGGACCCGCGCACGCCGGAGCTTGCGAAGGCGATCGGCAATACTCGCTCGGCCGCCGCACTCGATCTCTGGGTCGATCAGCTGGAAGGCGCGCTTGTCGCAATCGGCAACGCACCGACGGCGCTGTTTCATCTTCTGGAAATGCTGGATGCCGGCGCACCACGCCCGGCCGCCATCATCGGCATGCCGGTCGGTTTTGTCGGGGCGGCGGAATCCAAGGAAGCACTGGCGATCAGCCACCACAAAATCCCCTATGCGATCGTTTCCGGCCGTATGGGCGGCTCGGCGATGACGGCAGCGGCCATCAACGCACTGGCGAGGGCCGGGCTTTGAGCAATATTGAAAAAGGCCGCGTTTTCGGCGTCGGCACCGGCCCCGGCGACCCCGAACTTCTGACACTGAAGGCGGTGCGCACCATCGCAGAGGCCGATGTGATCGCCTTCTTCACCAAGAAGGGTGGCCATGGCAATGGCCGTGCCATCGTGGAAGCGCATGTGCGCCCCGGCACGATCGAACTGCCGCTGGTCTATCCGGTCACGGTCGAGATGGACAAGGACGGCGACGATTATCGCGGCGCCATTGCCGAGTTCTTCGACCGGTCTGCGGAAGAGATTGCCGTGCATCTGGATGCCGGCCGCAGTGTTGCCGTGCTGAGCGAAGGCGACCCGCTGTTTTACGGCTCCTACATGCATCTGCATCTGCGGCTGGCTGGCCGCTACGATGCCGAGGTTGTGCCGGGCGTGACCGCGATGTCCGGCTGCTGGTCGATGGCCGGCCTGCCGCTGGTGCAGGGCGATGACATTCTGAGCGTGCTGCCGGGCACACTGGCGGAAGATATTTTGACGGAACGACTGTCCGGCACGGATGGCGCGGTGATCATGAAGGTTGGCCGCAACCTGCCAAAGATCCGCAGAGCGCTTGCCACCGCCGGCAAGCTGGATGGTGCGATCTATGTGGAGCGCGGCACGATGGCGACGGCGGCGATGACACCGCTCACTGAGCGTGACGAAAGCCCGGCGCCCTATTTCTCCATCGTGCTTGTTCCCGGCTGGAAGGCGCGGCCATGAGAGGATCGATTACCGTTATCGGGCTCGGGCCCGGCAATGCGCATCAGGTAACACCGGAAGCGCTGGCAGCGATCGAAGCCGGCGAGGATTTTTTCGGTTACGGCCCTTATGTCGATCGGTTGTCCTTGCGCGACGACCAGCGCCGCCATGCTTCCGACAACCGTGAGGAAATTTCGCGCGCGCAGGCCGCTTTGATGCTCGCGGCGAAGGGCGGAAGAGTCTGTGTCGTTTCCGGTGGCGACGCCGGCGTATTTGCCATGGCAGCGGCCATGTGCGAGGCGATCGAGGCCGGACCGGCGGAATGGCTTGAGATCGAATTTTCCGTCGTGCCGGGCATTACCGCCATGCTGGCCGTGGCCGCCCGTGTTGGTGCGCCGCTTGGCCATGACTTCTGCGCGATTTCGCTGTCGGATAATCTCAAACCCTGGGAGCTGATCGAAAAGCGGTTGATCGCGGCAGCAGAAGCCGGTTTCGTGATGGCCTTCTACAACCCCGTCAGCAAGGCGCGGCCGCACCAGCTTTCCCGCGCTTTCGACGTGCTGCGCGCACATCTTCCCGGTACTGTACCGGTCGTCTTCGGCCGCGCCGCCGGACGGCCGGACGAAAGGATGCGGATCGAGCCGCTGTCGAATGCCCATTCAGACATGGCCGACATGGCGACCTGCATCATCGTCGGTTCGACCGAAACGCGGCTGATCGAACGGCCCGGGCAGGCCCCGCTGGTCTATTCGCCACGCTCTGCCGGAAAGATCTGATCGAGATGGGAAAGCACGGCATCCACGCTTTCGAACGATGTGACCTGCGGCAGAACCGGCCGGCGGATCATGATCACTTCGATGCCGAGCTTTCTAGCCGCCACGATCTTTCCGTAGCTGGCGCTGCCGCCGGAATTTTTCGAGACGATGGCATCGATGCCGTGATCGGACAGAAGGGCCAGCTCGTCGGATTCGCGAAACGGGCCACGCGCGGTCATATACTGCGCGGAAGGTACGGTGAGCGGCGGTTCGACCGGATCGACGCTGCGGATGACATAGGAATGCTGCGGCGCCTGTTCGAAGGGCAAAAGCTCCTGCCGGCCGAGCGCCAGAAAGGCACGGCGCGGCGTTTTGCCGAGCGCTGTGACAGCAGCCGCGACGCTTTCGACGGGCGTCCAGCGGTCGCCCTGCTGTTCGGACCAGCCTTGCCGGCGAAGCGCGACCAGTGGAACGCCGGAAAGACGGCTCGCCTCGGCGGCGTTGGCGGAAATCTTTGCGGCATAAGGATGAGTGGCGTCGATCAGCAGATCGATGCCATGATCGTTCAGGTAGGCAGCCAGCCCTGCTGGCCCGCCAAAACCGCCGGTGCGCACCGGCACCGGCATGGCGATCGGCGTGCGTGTGCGGCCGGCCAGCGACAGCGTGGTGGCAAAACGGCTGTTCTGCGCCAGAACCTCGGCCAGAAGCCGGGCTTCGGTGGTGCCGCCCAGAATGAGGATGGAGTTTTTCAAAATGCCTCCTGAATCAGACCGGAAGCATGTAACGATTGATCCGTGGTTGTCCATCATCGGCCTCGGCGAGGATGGTGTTTCGGGCCTTGGTGAACGGGCACGTTCAGCGATTTCGGCTGCCACCGTCGTGTTCGGCGGCAAACGGCATCTGGAACTGGCCACCCCTCTGATCGCGGGCGAGGCGCGGCCATGGCCGCAGCCTTTCGATACCGCCATGCAGGCGGTCGTCGATTTGCGTGGTCAAAAGGTTTGCGTGCTGGCCTCGGGCGATCCGTTCTTTTTCGGCGTCGGTGTCACGCTTTCTCGGCATGTCGAAGCGCAGGAATATATCGCCATCCCCTCCCCATCCGCTTTTTCGCTGGCGGCGTCACGGCTGGGCTGGGCGCTGCAGGATATCGAGACGGTCTCGCTGCATGGACGCTCGCTCGATCTGGCGCGACCACTGCTGCATCCAGGCCGCAAGGTTCTGGCGCTGACATCGGATGAGATGGGACCGGCAGCCTTGGCGACGTTGCTGACGGAGAGCGGTTTCGGAAAATCCGCGCTGACAGTGCTGGAAGCGCTGGGTGGCGGGCAGGAACGGGTTCGAACCAGCACCGCAGAAAAATTCGATCTCGCCGATATCCATGTGCTGAATGTCGTGGCCATCGAGGTTATCGCCTCCGGAAATGCACGCATTCTGCCGCTAGCCTGCGGCATGGATGACGCCCTGTTTGACCATGACGGGCAGATCACCAAACGCGAGATACGGGCGCTGACGCTGTCGGCGCTAAGCCCTCGGCGTGGTGAACTCCTGTGGGATATCGGCGCCGGTTCGGGGTCGATCGGCATCGAATGGATGTTGCGGCACCCGTCCATGCAGGCCATCGCCATCGAAGGCGATGCGGCACGCGCCGTGCGGATCGGTCACAATACGGCAGCGATGGGTGTGCCGGGCCTGCGCATCATCAAGGGTACGGCACCGCAGGCGCTGGGCGGATTGCCGAGGCCGGATGCGATCTTCATCGGCGGCGGCGGCAGCGAGCCGGGTGTGTTTGATGCCGCCGTGCAGGCACTGGGACCGGATGGACGGCTTGTCGCCAATGCGGTGACGCTGGAAATGGAAGCGGTGCTGCTGGCGGCACATGCGCGGCTCGGCGGATCACTTAGCCGGCTAGATATTTCGCGCGTGACGCCGATCGGAACCATGTTTGGCTGGCGACCGGCCATGCCGGTGACCCAATGGATCTGGACAAAACCGTGAGTGAAACGGCAACCACAAGGCGGATCGTTGCCGGCATCGGCTGCCGCAAGGATACTCCGACCGCGACCATCCTGAGCGTGCTGGCGGAAACGCTGGAGCAGACGGGTTTTCCCGGACGCACGCCGGACATGCTGGCGACCGGCACGATCAAGGCCGATGAGGCCGGGATCATCGAAGCGGCAAAAAAACTCGGCGTTCCGCTGGTCGTGGTCGAACAAGCCGCGCTCGAAGCCGCAGCCTCGCGCACGCTGACCGTTTCGCAAGTGAGCCTCACCTATGCCGGAAGCCCGAGCCTTTGCGAGGCATCAGCTCTTGCCGCCGCCGGCGAGACCGCGGTACTGGCCGCACCACGATTTGTACGCGATGGCGTGACCTGCGCCATTGCCGTCGCAAATGCCGAGACTGGCCCGAATAAAAAGACTGGAAAGACGACAGCATGACCGTTCATTTCATCGGCGCCGGACCGGGCGCGGCAGACCTGATCACCGTGCGCGGCCGTGACCTGATCGGCAAATGCCCGGTCTGCCTGTTTGCCGGCTCGATCATGCCGCGCGAACTGCTCGCCTATTGCCCACCGGATGCCCGCATCATCGATACGGCTTCGCTGTCTCTCGACCAGATCGAGGCCGAATATGTGAAGGCGCATGAAGAGGGCAAGGATGTCGCCCGCCTGCATTCCGGCGATCTTTCCGTCTGGAGTGCTGTGGCCGAGCAAATCCGACGGCTGGAGAAACATGGCATCGATTACACGATGACACCGGGCGTACCGTCCTTCGCAGCCGCCGCTTCCGCGCTGAAGCGCGAGTTGACTATTCCCGAAGTGGCGCAGAGCCTTGTTCTGACCCGCGTTTCCGGCCGCGCTTCAAAAATGCCGGAGGGTGAAAACCTGAAAGCCTTTGGCGCCACCGGCGCAACGCTTGCCATCCATCTGGCGATCCATGCGATCGGCAAGGTGGTGGAAGAGCTGACGCCGCTTTATGGCGGCGATTGCCCGGTGGCCGTGGTGGTGCGGGCGACATGGCCGGATGAACGGGTTTTCCGCGCCACGCTTTCGACCATCGAGGCAATGCTGGCGGCCGACCCGGTGGAGCGCACGGCGCTCATTCTGGTCGGGCCGGGACTGGCAGCGCAAGATTTTCGCGAGAGCGCGCTTTATAACGCCGATTACGTGCGCCGGTTCAGGGGCGGAGACGGGCCGGGATCGGACGGCGCGGCTTGATCGGACGGCGTGAACGGCGCTTCGGCAACGAAATTTCCCTGACGGTCAAAGATCAGGATTTCCAGCGCGATATCGCCGCTGTCGAGCACTTTTGCCGCCGTCTGCCACGCCAGCGCAGCAATCGCCGGGCCGAGTTCCAGCCCGTCTTCAGCGGCGATTTCGAACGCGTGCATCACGGTGTTGGCGCTGCGGATGCGATCGGCCAGATCGGCGCTGGCGCCGACATCGATCGCGACCTTTGCCAGCCCATCGAGATCGGCCAGGCCACGTTTGGAATGCAGGTCGAGCATGCCTTGCGCCAGCTTGGTCATCTTGGCCACGCCGCCGGCAACGGTGACGCGCGGAACGGGGTGGCTTTTCAGATATTTCAGCATGCCGCCGACAAAATCGCCCATATCGAGAAGCGCGACTTCGGGCAGATTGTGCCGCTGCTGCACGGCCTTTTCCGAGGTCATGCCGGTGGAGCCGGCGACATGGGTGAGGCCTTCGGCACGCGACACGTCAATACCGCGCCAGATGGAATGGATCCATGCCGCGCAGGAAAACGGAATGACGATGCCGGTCGTGCCGAGGATCGAAATGCCGCCCAGAATGCCCAGGCGCCCATTCAGCGTTTTTTCGGCGATATTTTCACCATCCGCAACCGACACCTCAACTTCGAAATCGGTCTCTCCGCCCGAAACCTCGGCTATGGCGGCAGCGATCATCTGGCGGGGGACGGGGTTGATCGACGGTTCGCCGATGCCGAGCGGCAGGCCCGGCTTCGTGACCGTGCCGACACCGGAACCGGCCTTGAAGGTGATGCCGCTACCGGGGCGACCACGCCGCACGGTGGAGGAGATCAGTGCGCCATGGGTAACATCGGGATCGTCGCCTGCATCTTTCACGATGGACGCGCGGGCAAAATCAGCTCCCAGCTCTTCACCGGCCAAGGCAAAGGCCGGACGTTGCCCACCGGGCAGGCCAACCTCGACCGGATCGGGAAATTTTCCCGTCAAAAGCGCAGCGCAGGCCGCCTTGGCAGACGCGGCAGCGCACGTGCCGGTGGTCCAGCCACGCCGCAGGTTCTTGCCATCCGCTTCGATGCCAGTTTCACTCATGACCGCTTCTATAACGTTGCCCCGAGCCGCAGTCACCGGCAAAAGGTTTTTCGCATGACAGGTCCTGTCCCGACATTTTCGACCGAAGGAATTTTTGCATGACGGCACGGGCTCTCATCATTGGCGCACCACGCTCCGGCTCGGGCAAAACAAGCGTGACGATCGGCCTTCTGCGCGCCTTCGCCCGGCGTGGTATCAAAGTGCGTGGAGTCAAATCGGGGCCGGATTATATCGACCCCGGTTTTCACCATGCTGCGACAGGCCTGCCCGGCCTGAACCTCGATACCTGGGCGATGGAACCGGCGCTGGTGGCGCATCTCCTGAACGATGCCGCAAGCGATACCGAACTGGTGCTGATCGAAAGCGCCATGGGCCTTTTTGACGGCATCAACGGCGGCGATGGCCGCACCGGTTCGGCTGCCGATCTGGCGCGCCTGCTGGGCATTCCGGTTCTGCTGGTTCTGGATGTGTCTGGCCAATCGCAGACGGCAGCCGCCGTCGCACTGGGGTTCAGGCATTACGACCCGAAAGTGGAAATTGCCGGCGTCATCATGAACCGGGCCGGCAGCGAACGGCATGTAAAGCTGTCCGGCGATGCGATTACCGGCACCGGCCTGCCGCTGGTGGGGGCGGTGTTGCGCAACCCGGATCTGGTTCTGCCGGAGCGGCATTTGGGTCTGGTGCAGGCCAGCGAACATCCGCAGATCGAAGGCCATATCGAAAAACTGGCCGATGCGATGGAAGCCTCGCTCGATCTCGATGCCATTTTCGATATCGCCGTGCCGCTCAAGGAGACAACCGCGATGTCACCGGAAGCCAATCTGCAGCCCCCCGGCCAGCGCATTGCCTTAGCGCAGGATGCTGCTTTCACCTTCCTTTACCCGCATGTCGCTGCCCACTGGCGCGCATTGGGTGCGGAAATCGTGCCCTTCTCGCCTCTGGCCGATGAAGCGCCGTCCAAGGATTGTGACGTCTGCTGGCTGCCGGGCGGTTATCCCGAACTGCATGCCGGAACGATAGCCGCCGCCAAAAATTTTCGCACCGGGCTGGGCGAATTTGCGCAGACGCGGCCGGTGCACGGCGAATGCGGGGGCTACATGGTTTTAGGCGAAACGCTGGAGGATGCCGATGGCGTGACCCACCAGATGACCGGGCTTCTGTCTCACCAGACCAGTTTTGCAAAACGCCGCATGAACCTCGGTTATCGGCAGGCGACGATTGCCGCCGATGGTCCGGTGGGCAAGGCAGGCAGCATGATCCGTGGCCACGAGTTTCATTATGCCAGCGTGATCGATGCCGGTTCGGACGATGCCTTTGCGACGATCGCGGACGGCACCGGCAAACCGCTCGGCACATCCGGCGGGCGGCGCGGGTTTGTCAGCGGCACGTTTTTCCACGCGATTGCGCGGGTGAGCGGAGCCTAAGCGTGATCCTTAATTCGTCGTCATCCCGGCCTTGAGCCGGGATCCAGCAGAAACGCGGCTGCGTGGCGGAAAAGTCTTTTCAGCCCAAGGACTTGGGCTGGCTGGTTTCCGGCACGAGGCCGGAATGACGGAGAAAATTGGTCGCCCCTATTCCACAAATACCCTGACCGTGGCCGCCCGCCCCACCGCATCGATGACCGTCAGCGTCGAATAACCACCACCATCCGGCTGCCATTCACTGGTGCGGCGGCGCGAGAGGTCAGACAGAGGCTGACCATTGGCGAGCCAACGGAACGGCGCGCGGCCACCCTGCAATTTCAACGTCAGCGGTTCCAGCGTGTTACCCGAAGCAGCACCAAGATCGACCCGCGCACCTTCCGGCGGATAAACGATCTGTGGCGCCGGTTCGCGTGCCGAGGCCGAGATCAGCCCGGATGCGGTCATCGAAAAACGCCGCTGGCTGATTGGCAGATCGGCCTGCGCCACGCGCACTGCGCCAGAGGGTGCCGGCGGCATCGGCGTGATGGCGACGCCGGAGCGAGAAAAGGCGTCGAACAGGATCGGGGCCGCCGTCGCATAACCGGCAATGCCGGGCACCGCGCCATTATCCGGCCGGCCGACCCAGACGCCGAGCACATGGCGGCCATCATAGCCAATCGACCACGCATCACGATAACCGTAGCTGGTGCCGGTCTTGTAGGCGATGCCCAGCCGCCGGCTGCCCTGCGGCGGCAAAACGTCGGAGAGGATGTCGGTGACATTCCATGTGGCGACCGGTTCGAGCAGCGGATCGGCGGGATCGATACCCGGTTTTTCGCGCACGCCATCGCCCAGCCGCACCGGCTGGCCGCGATTGGCAAGCCCGGCATAAAGCTGCACCAGATCTTTCAGCGACACACCGACACCGCCAAGCCCGATGGCAAGCCCCGGCGCCTCGCCGATCGGTAGCGCCGGTTTTACATCCGAACGGCGAAACCGCATCATCAACCGGCTGGGGCCGACGGCATCGAGAAGACGCACCGCCGGCACGTTGAGCGACAGTTGCAGCGCCTGGCGGATGGACACGTCGCCCTGATAGCTCATGTCGAAATTGCGCGGCCGATAACCGTGGAAATCGGAGGGGCGGTCCTCGATCACCGTTTCCTGCGACACCAGCCCCTGTTCAAAGGCCAACCCATAAATGAAGGGTTTTAGGGTCGAACCCGGCGAACGATTGACGCGCGTCATGTCCACCCAGCCGGAACGGCTGGCATCGAAATAATCCGCTGATCCGACCTCGCCGACAATCTCGCCGGTGCGGGCATCGGCCATGACCATGGCAAGCGATATCTTGGGGCCGAGTTTCTGCACGGCGGCGCGGGCCGCATCTTCCAGCCCTCGCTGCACATCCCGCCTGAGCGTCGTGACGTGGCGGTTCTGCGTCGGCTGCTTGCGAATGGCGGCTTCGGCCAGATGCGCGGCATAGGCAGGCAATTGCAGACGACGCGACGGCACTGGATGTAAAGCCGCCTGCTCTGCGGCCGCCTTGCCGACTGTTTCCCTCACCGGCTCACGATCGAGCACACGTTGACGCGCGGCGGTGGCAACCTGCGAGCGCCGATCGGGCCGGCGCGCCTCCGGCGATTGCGGCAAGGCGACCAAAAGAGCTGCTTCCGATACAGAAAGCCGGCGCGGCTCCTTGCCGAAATAGGCAAGGCTTGCAGAGCGCACGCCTTCGAGATTACCGCCGTAAGGCGCAAGCGTCAGATAGAGATCGAGGATCTCAGGCTTCGACAGCCTCCGTTCGATCTGGATGGCGCGGGCAAGCTGCACGAATTTGGCGGTGAAGGAGCGGTTTTCGCGCGGCTCGATCAGCCGTGCCACCTGCATGGAGAGCGTCGAGGCGCCCGAAACGATACGGCCATTGGTGACGAATTGTGTGGCGGCACGCGCTAGCGCCCAGAGATCGACACCGGTATGTTCATAAAAGCGCTGATCCTCATAGGCCACCAGCATGCGCAGGAATTGCGGATCGACGTCGGCTGCCTTTGTGCCCAGCCGCCAGCGGCCATCCGGCGTGGCGAAGGCGCGCAAAAGCTGGCCATCGGCATCCACGACCTCGCGCGAGATCACACCGGCCTTTTCCAAAGGCGGTGGATAAGCACGGTCGGCGGCTTCCAAACCATAGACCGCCGCTACGCCAAGAAGGGCGATAGCAACGGTACCGACAACGAGTTTACGCCAGAGCCGCATTATTGCGCCGCCTTCACCTCCATGCGGCCTGTCGCGGTGCGCGCCGAAAACTGCGGGCGGTACATGTCCTCGACATAGGCTGCCGGATGATCGTAAACGCCCGGCGTCACCGCGCGGACCACATAGGCCAACGAGATTTCGCGGTTATCGCCGCCGCTGCGATCGAAGGCTGCGACAAAACGGTCGTTGCGGAATTCCGTATGGGCGGCCTGCGTATCGCCGATCCATTCGAAATTGGTGAGCTGGGCGCTATCGACGAGGCTCGGATTGTCGATCTCGAAACCGGCGGGCAGCAGATCGGTGATGACGATACGCGAAGCCCAGTCATTGCTTTCCGTCACCGTCAGCACCACCACGTAACGCTGGTTCTGCTCGGCTTCGGTGACGCTGATTTCCTCGCCTTCCAGCGTGTAATAGGCGCGGGAAATCTGAAAACCATCGCCGCCGGCCGGCAGCGGCACGACCGGTGCTGCAACCGTGGTCAGCACCGCCGAGAGCGGATCGGGGCTGCGATTGGCGAGCGTGACCGGATGATCGGCCAATGCTGCACCTTCGATGCGGGACATGTATGCGCCCTTGTGGGCGGCACCATTGACCTGCAGCGATATCCCCTCATCACCCTGCTGCAACGCGCGGGCGGCGAGCAGCATCCAGGCCTGTTCCTGGGTGCTGGTGTATTTTTTGTTGCGCCATTCGCTGGCAACGACCTTTGCAAGGTCCGGCACGATGGCCGGCACCGGGCGGCTTTCGGCAGCAAGCGCCAAAACCGCCGCGCCATCACGCAGCGACGAACCGTAATCCGAACGCGCGAGGCTCACCTTGCGGACCTGTGCGTCCTGAGACATCTGCAACGACTGCGCAAAGATGTTCTTCGAACGCTGGGCATCGCCATAAAGCGCCAGCGATGCAGCAAGATGCGCCTTGGCGAGCGGCGTCGGGAATTCCGAAAGCATCGTATCGGCGTAATAACGCAGATCGCTGATCGCGGCCTTGCGGTTGCGCGACAGGACATAAAGCGCATAGGCGATCTCATTGCCCTTGTCGCGAACGCTGTTGTCATAACCGAGGCCGTTCTGGAGATTTTCCAGCGCCTGCACCAGCGCCTGATCCGGCACCGTATAGCCCTGTTCGCGAGCGCGGCTCAGGAAGTCGGTGACATAGGAATCCAGCCAGAGATCACCCGAACCCGGTGCCCAGAGACCAAAACTGCCCGACGACGACTGGTAGGAGAGGACGCGGTAGATGGCATCCTGCACGCGCTTCTTGATCTCTGCATCGTCGGCCAGCCCGTTCTTCTGGGCGAGTTCGCTCAGATAAAGAAGCGGCAGCGCCCGGCTGGTGGTCTGCTCGGCGCAGCCATACGGGTAACGGTCGAGGCTGGTCAGCAGCGACGGGATATCGAACTCGGCCGAACGGCTGACATTGAGCGCGATCGAGGCACCCGGCAGAATGCTGTCCGCAAACAGATCGCCATTCACCGTAAGGCTGCTGCCGGGAGCAAGCGAGATGACGCGGCGGCTTGTAATCGGCAGCGTAGCAGGGCGCACCGGCAGGTAAAGCGCCTGTTCCAAGGCCATGCCGGAATCGTTTGTCAGACGGATGTTGATCTGGCCATCACCGGGCTCAACCCCGGAGATTCTTAGGGCCACATCCTTCTTCGCACCTGGCTGCAATTGCAGGGTTTGTTCCGGCGCTGCGACCGAAATTGCATCATTGCCGTTGACCGACAGGCGATAATTGCCGGCGGGCGCATCGGTATTGGCGATATCGAGACGCAGGTTGGCTTCATCGCGGGGGGCGAGGAAACGCGGCAGGCTGGCGGTGACGACAACCGGATCGCGGATGATGACATCCGTCACGCCATGGCCGACACCGGTCTTCGACCAGGCAACCGCCATGACACGGGCCGTGCCGTTGAACTGCGGGATATCGAAACTGACTTTTGCATTGCCATCGGCATCCAGCTTTACGGGACCGGAGAAGAAGGCGACGAGCTTTTCCTTCGGCGGGCTGGCCTGCAGTGCCATGCTGCCGCCATCGCCACCGGTGCGGATACGGCCCATTGCGCCGAGCGAGCCATCGATCAGGCGTCCGTAAAGGTCGCGGATTTCCAGACCAAGGCGACGCTGGCCAAAATAGAAATCGTCCGGGGCCGGCGGTTCGTAACGCGTCAGGTTGAGAATGCCGACATCGACGGCGGCAACCGTGACATATGCCTCTTCACCCACACCGGCACCGGCAACATTGACGGCGACCTCAAGCGGCTGGCGCGGAAGGGTCTTTTCCGGCGCGGTCAGCTTGATCGCAAGATCGCGCAGTTCCGGATCGACCTTCAGCCAGGTGATGCCGATGGCACGCATCGGCATGCGATTGTCACGCGCTTCGCCGGGGCGATAAAGCGTAGCGGTGACATAGGAACCGGCACCCCAGTTTTCCGTGACCGGGATTTCGACCTCGCCGCCGTTTTCGCCGATATCGACATTGTCGACCGAGATCAGCTGTTCGGCGCCGCCCATGACCATCAGCGAACCGGCATAACGCGACGCGATTTTCAGCTTGGCGGTTTCGCCGACCTTGTAGCTCGGCTTGTCGAGGGCGATTTCCAGCGCATCCGGAGTTTCGGTGGAACTGGCGGTGACGAACCAGCCGGCATCGAACTCGACGCTCGACTGCGGCCCCCCGGCTTCGGGCGTTTCCACCTCAAGGCGGTAACGGCCCCAGCTTGCCTGCACGGCAATCTCGCCGCCATCGGCTGAGAGATCGACCTTGCCGGTCGCCACCTGTTCGGTACGGGTGATCGGCTCATACCGCCAGGAACCACCCTCGCGATACCATTGGTAATTGCGCTCCAGCTTGACCAGCTTCCACAGCGCACCCTTCGAGGCCACCTTTTTGCCGGTCTCATCGATCATCAAGATATGGAATTTTCCCTGCGCGTTTTCGGGCAGATCACCCGAAAATTCCGGCTTGATACCAATGCGCGGGCCATCGGCGCGAACCGGCAGCGTCAGCTTGCGCTCGATGGCGCGGCCGCCGCCTTCCTGCATTCGCAAGACGATATCGGCAGACACCAGCTGCGTGGTGGACGGAATTTCGGCGATAGCGGCATCGAAACTGGCCTTGCCGTCTTCATCGAGCGGGTCGAGCCCTTCGAGTGGCAGGCGGGTGGCTTCCGCGGCTTCTTCATCGGCGAGGCCGAAGACATAACCCTTGAAGGCCTCCGTCTCGCGCGACGGTTTCAGCACCACTTCGCCTTCGAGATTAAGCCCGGCGGCCGGCGCACCATAGAGATAACGGCCATCGACATTGACCGGCAGCGGCTGGCCAACGGTGATGGTATCGACGTCGCTGGTCAGATCAAACTCGATGCGATCCGGCACAAAATCATCGACCAGGAATTCCTTGGAGGCAATCGCACTGCCCTTGGGGTCGGTAAACACCTGCATGGTCCAGGTGCCGCGCATCGCGGTTTCCTGCAAGGCTAGGTCAAGCGTGTAACCGCCAAGTTGACCGTTTTCGACCTGCCGACGATCTTCGACGCCATCCGGGCGCAGGAAGACAAACGTGAGCGGCAGGTTTTCGATGGCGTTGGAATCGACATCACGCGCCAGCGCCGAGGCATGCACGGTTTCGCCGACGCGATAAATGCCGCGTTCGGTGAATGCAAAGATGTCTATCGCGCCCGGTGCGGCACGGCCGGTAACACCGCGATCGGAGAGATCGAAACCGGCGCGCGTCATATCGAGGAAAACGTAATCCGTGTCGCCGTTCTTGGCCGTCAGAACGGCCGGCACCATGGCGGCGGTGCCGCGCATCAGGCCGGCGGTGAAATTGGCGCGACCATCGGCATCGGTCTTTAACGTGCCGAGAATTTCGTTGTTCTTGGCCAGCAGCTGCAACTCGACATCGGCGACCGGCTTGGCCGTGGAAAGCGAGCGGATGAAAACGTTGAGGCCATCGGTGCCGGCATAGGTGGAGATGCCGAGATCGGAGACGACGAACCATTGCATCGCCTTGTTTTCCCAGCTGTCCTCATCGGCAGTCGGCAGGCTGGCGGTCATCACGTAGACGCCGGGCTTGCGCTGCGGAAGCGCTTCATCGACCGGGAAACTGGTGACGACGTCCTTGTTCATCTCCTGACCGATCTCGAGCGAGCCCTGCCAGACCAGTTCGCCGCTCTCTTCCTGAATGCGGTTGGCGCTGTAGCCATCCATCTGGGTGAGGAATTGCGACGAGGTCAGAAGCGGCGCGATACCGCGCTCGCCGATCCGGTAGAGTTTCAGCGCGGCGCTCGGTGTGTTGACGGAGACGAGCGGAATGCCGCGACGGGCTGTGGATGGCAGCACAAAACTGTCGCCGGTGAACCGCAGCGACGGCGAGCGATCCTTGACGTAGATGTCGATATCGACGGCGGCAGCGAGGTTTTCATCGACGGAGGACGTCAGGCCACGGCGGAGCGTCAGCTTGTACCGCTGGCCATGGGTCAGGCCTTCGACGCAGATCTGGTTGTCCTTGGCTTCCAGCGCTTTTGGCGCGGCACCATCCAAAGTGACGAAAGGCGCGTAATCGACGCCGGCCTTGACCAGAGGTTCGGAGAATTGAATGCAGGCACGCGCTTCGGCACCATCGGCATCGACGGTGTTGCCGACGACGCGGAAACCAAAGCGCTGCACGAGATCCTGATAAACGGCCTGCACCGTCTTGGCATTCACCAACGCAAGGCTTTCCTTGAGCGCATTGATGGCCGCACGATTGTTGGACTGCCGCGCCAGCCCACCGCCGAGAAGGGCAAGCGCTTCGGCACGACTCTGGGTCGAGCGGCTCAACTGATAACCGTTGATGCCGGCCATGACAGCCTGGCGGGCAAATTCGCCGTTGTTTTCGACGCTGCCGGCAGCACGCGCCATTTCGATCCACAGCGCGCCATCTTCCGGGTTGATGGCGAGTGCGGCCTGATAGGCGGGAAGCGCCGCGCCTATATCATTGCCGACGACTTCCAGCTGCGCCAGAGCCTTCAGGCTTTCCAGCCCCTGTCCCTGCAAGGTCGGCGTGGGTGCGAGGCCATCCTTGAATTCGCGCGCCTGCTGAATCAGTTCTTCGGAGAGAAAACCGAGACGCGGAGCGGCACCGATGTCCGGTTCCGATGCCACATCTACCACCTTGCCGGCGATCGCGCCGGGGGCAGCGTTCAGCTGGTTGAAGTCCGATTTCAGAAAGCACCACTTTGCCTTGGTATTATAGGTGAAGGCACGGCAGGAGCGATCGTCGACGCAGGCCGTCTGGCACTGGTTGACGTCGATGTTCTTCACGGTGCGAAGGTCGAACCCGGTGTAGTCGCTGTTTTCGCTGGTGATGACCTGTCGTCGCGTTTCCTGCGCCGACAGTGGCGCGGCCAAAGCCAGCGCGCCGAGGACAAAAGCCGAGATGCGGAAAAAGGCGCGCTTAGACATGAAAGTCCTCCCCAACGCGGTGCCGTGAGCCGGTGTGTTATCTTCTAATTTGACGAGTGCTTGTCAATCTTCAGCGCAGGTATGCGCCAGCTATGTTGCAAGCTCAAGATGGGAAATTTACCGGCGATGGCTGGCGGTGGACATCGATCCGGCTGAGGCGCAGAATTGCGATCCATCAAACCAGACGGGGGTATGTGCGGATGGCAGATGATATGCCCGAGCCTGCGGCAAGCAAGCTGACGATCACCAAGCGCAAATGGGCGGTGGAAGGAAAGTTTCTCACCGGCCGTCCAACCCGCCCCGACACGGAACGCCTGCCGCCCGGACAACATCTCGTCAAGAACTGGCCGGTTCTGGATCTCGGCCAGCAGCCGGAGATTTCACGCGAGCGCTGGCGGCTGGATATACGCGGTCTGGTGATCCATCCGATGACCCTGGACTGGACGGCACTGCAGGATTTACCGCAAAGCGACAGCGTTTCCGATATTCACTGCGTCACCACATGGTCGCGTTACGACAACAACTGGAAGGGCGTGGAAATCCGCGACCTGATGGATCTCGTTCATCCCAAGGACGAAGCAAGCGCTGTGATCCTGACCAGTTACGATGGCTATACGACCAACCTGCCGCTGGCCGATTTTGCCTCAGAAGACGCCATGCTGGTGACCGACTGGGAAGGCCAACCTCTCTCGGAAGAACACGGCGGACCGGTGCGGCTCGTCGTGCCGCATCTCTACTTCTGGAAAAGCGCCAAATGGCTGAACCGCATCGAATTCATACGCGAGGACAGGCCTGGCTTCTGGGAGAAGAACGGTTATCACATGCGCGGCGATCCATGGGCCGAGGAACGGTATTCGGACGATTGATCGCTTCGATCAGATCGCTGCCGCCAAACCGTTTTTCGCCCGCGCATTGGCCCAATCGGCACTGGCCTTAATCCCGCCGAGCGGAAAAACGTGACACTGCTCGATCAAGCTTCGCGGGTTCGTTGCGCAGTAGGCCTCGATCTCATTAACCAGATCGGTCGGTTCGAAAGGCACCAGCAGCTTGCGGAAATCCAGAGCACGCTTCTGCAGAATGGCAAGCGACGGACCGACGCCACAGGAGATCGCGAACTTGATCAGCGTCTGCAGCTTGGTCGGCCCGGCAATGCCGAGATGGATCGGCAGGTCGATGCCATCGGAAAAGATGCGTTCCGCCCAGGTGATGACCGGTTTGGCATCGAAGGCGAACTGCGTGACGATTGCCATCTTTGCATCGGTGCGCTGGGCATAATCATTCTTCGAACGAAGGGCGGCATCGACAATGATCGTGCCACCGGCGCGATCGATATCGCGATTGCCTTCCGGATGACCGGCAACGTGAAGGCGTTTGAAACCATACCGGTCGAACAAGCCGGTTTCGAGCATCGCCATGACGCTGTCGATTTCACCAACGGGGCGGACATGCCCGCCACCCAGCAACAGCGCCTGTTCGACACCGGCTTCCTCGCGGTAACGTTTGATCCACGTATCGAGCGTCGAAATATCCGGGATGCCGCGGGCCGGGATATGCGGCATCGGGGCCAAACCTTCTACGGTCAGCCGGCGCGCGGTTGCCACCATGTCATCGATCGGCGTGCCTTCGATATGGGCGATGTAAACACGCGTGCCTGCCGGCAGAATTTTTCGAAAATCCTCGATCTTGGCGGCAGTGCGCGGCGTGACCTCGATGGAGAAATGCGAAAGCAGGTTGATCGCGCCAGCCGGCATCCCGATTGCCGTTTCCTGTTCCGTCACTGCAAAGGCCATGAAGTTTTCCGTATCCGATATTCGTGTACCGCGTGAATATCAGGATAAGACGGCAATGTCGTTTGCACATGCCGCACGGCCGACATGCACGGACGCATTTGCGCCCATGCCGGAACCTTTGCAGGTCAAAGGCCGGAAATCAGACGGCGAGATAATTGTGCCGCAACTCGGCATTGTCGAGAACATCGGCAGCGGCACCACTATAAACCACCGTGCCCGTGTCCATGATCACGGCCCGATCGGAGAAACGCAGAGCCGCCACCGCATTCTGTTCGACGATGATGGTGGTGATGCCGAGATCGCGGATCTGCCGGACGATCTTTTCGATCTCCTGCACGATGACCGGCGCCAATCCTTCATAAGGCTCGTCGAGGAACAGGATTTTCAGATCTCGCGCCAAGGCTCGGGCAACGGCCAGCATCTGCTGTTCGCCACCCGACATGGTGGTGGCTTCCTGCGTACGGCGTTCGGCAAGGCGGGGAAAATGATCATAAATCTTTTCGACCGACCAGCCCTTTTGCCCGGACACCTGCGCCAGAAGCAGGTTCTCTTCCACCGTCAGCCCGCCGATGATACGGCGATCCTCCGGCACCAGCTGTACACCGGCCTGCGCTGCCTGATAGGATTTCATCCTGTGCAGCGGCTGGCCATCCAGCCAGATCTCACCACTTTTCAAAACCGGACTGTCGGCGCGCGCCAGAGTGCGCAGCGTCGATGTCTTGCCGGCACCGTTGCGGCCGAGCAGCGACAGGACCTCGCCCTTGGCGATGGAAAAGGAGACGCCCTGGACAATGTAGGATTCGCCATACCAGGCGTGGATATCCTCGACGCTGAAGAAGGGTCTCTCCTCAACAGGCTCCATGCTCTGGGCTCCTTTCGTCAGGTCTGTTTGGCGGGTCATGGCGTTCATGCGTGTGCTTCTCCGAGATAGGCTTCCTTGACCTTGGGGTTGCCCCGCACCTCGTCCGGCAGTCCATCGGCGATGATGCGCCCCTGCGCCAGCACGCTGACGCGGTCAGCAAGCGAGAACACCACATGCATGTCGTGCTCGATGATCACCTTGGTCATGCCGCGCGCCTTGATGCGTTTGAGAAGCTCGATCGTCATGTTGGTATCGTGGCGCGACATGCCGGCGGTCGGTTCATCCAGCAGCAGCAGCTTTGGTTTCTGGATCAGGCACATGGCAAGCTCCAGACGGCGCTTGTCGCCGCGCGACAGCGAACCGGCCAGCTGATGGCGTCGCTCCAGCAGGCCGACATCGCCCAGATGAAACTCGGCAGAATCGCGGATTTCGCTTTCGCTCTCCACCGATTGCAGCGCGTGAAAACGATAGGCGCCGTCCCGCTTGGCAAAGGCCGGGATCATGACGTTGTCGAGCAAGGTCAGATCCGGAAAGATTTCCGGTGTCTGGAACACCCGGCTGACGCCGAGCTGGTTGATTTCATGCGGTTTTTGCTGGTCGAGCGTGGTTCCGGCAAACACGACATGGCCCTGATCCGGCCGGATGCGGCCGATACAGACATTGAGCAGCGTCGATTTTCCTGCACCGTTGGGGCCAATAATGGCGTGGACGGTGCCTTCGGCAACGCTGAGATCCACATCCGTTAGCGCCTTCAACCCGCCGAAACGCTTGCTGACATCGGCGACGTGGAGAACGATATTCCTGTCTGACATGGTCGTTACTCCGCTGGTTGCGCATGAGCGGCAACGGCCGGTTTTCCACCACCGCCGCCACGCTTGAAGAGGCCTGAGATCCGTCGGAAACCTTCCATGATGCCGCCGGGCAGAAAGATCACGATCAGCACGAAGATGACGCCAAGCGTCAGGTGCCAGCCCTCGCCGACGAACAGCGACAGTCCGCTGACCAGCGGGTTCTCGATACTGTCAGGCAGAAAATCGAAGATGCGATGCAAGGTCTGCTCGTTGAAGGCGGAAAAAATGTTCTCGAAATATTTGATGACGGCCGCACCGAGGATCGGCCCGACCAGCGTTCCGGCACCACCCAGAATGGTCATCAGCACCACTTCCCCCGAGGCTGTCCATTGCATCCGCTCGGCGCCGGCCAAGGGGTCGGTGACCGCCATCAGAGAACCGGCAAGCCCGGCATAAACGCCCGAGATGACGAAGGCGGCGAGCAGATACGGCCGGTTGTTGAATCCGGTGTAACGCATGCGGTTCTGGTTGGATTTCAGTGCCCGCAGCATCAGGCCGAAGGGCGAGCGAAAGATTTTTATCGCGAAGAAGAAACAGAGGATCAGCACGATGGCGCAGAAATAGAAGCCCGCGTAACCGCCGCCGCTGAGGCCGATACCGAACAGTTCGACACGCGGCAGACCGCCGGTGGCCGCACCGGCCATACGATC
This sequence comes from Neorhizobium sp. JUb45, assembly GCF_004343585.1. GTDB lineage: Bacteria > Pseudomonadota > Alphaproteobacteria > Rhizobiales > Rhizobiaceae > Neorhizobium. Next base: position 363,359 of record NZ_SLYW01000005.1, read on the forward strand.
GAGCACGCGGGGATCGCCCAGTGTCAGCTGCAGGCCGGTCTCACCATTGGTCAGCGGCGTCAGCACCGAATAGGCAAGGTTATAAAACATCTGCGCGAAGGCGAGCGTGAGGATGGAGAAATAGATGCCGGAACGGCGCAGCGCCACATAACCGATGACCATGGCCACCAGACCGGCAACGACCATCGAAAACAGGATAGCCGGCAAAGCATTCATGGTGAGGAGCTTGAACATCCACACCGCCGCATAGGAGCCGATGCCGATAAAGGCGGCGTGGCCGAAGGACAGATAACCGGTCAGGCCGAACAGGATGTTGAAGCCAAGCGCAAAAATGCCAAAGATGCAGAATTTCTGCATCAGCGCCGGATAGGCGGCACCGAGCGGTTGCAACGAAATCGGCAGGGTCAGGACGACAAGAGCAAAACCGAGGAACAGCAGCCAGTCCTGTTTCGAGAGATTGAAAGCCATCGGTTCACTCCTCCATAACGCCGGCACGACCCATCAGACCACGCGGCAGGGTGAGCAGCACGACGACTGCCACAAGATATATGATGATCTGGTCGATGCCGGGAATGATCGCCTTCACCTCGTTCATCGAGGCAAAGGATTGCAGGATGCCGAGCAGAAAGCCGGCCAGCACCGCGCCACCGAGCGACCCCATCCCGCCGACCACGACCACCACGAAGGAGAGGACCAGGAATTCCATGCCGATATGATAATCCGGCGGCAGGATCGGCGTGTACATGACGCCGGCCACACCGGCGACCACCGAGGCGAGGCCGAAAACGACGGTAAAGCGTCGCTCGATATTGATGCCGAGCAGGCCGACCGTTTCGCGATCACGCATGCCGGCACGCACCACCATGCCGTAGGTGGTGAAGCGCAGGAAAGCGAAGACGGCGCCGATGATGGACAGCGAGAAGAACAGATAGATCAGCCGCCACCAGGGATAGGGCAGACCATTGCCAAGGCCGATCAACTCGCCCACGGCGGCGGTGCCGCGAAATGCCGCCGGCGCCGGTTGCGGGATCGGGTTGGCGCCAAAATAGTGCTTGATGATTTCCTGAATGACGATTGCCAGACCGAAAGTGACAAGGATCTGTTCGGAATGCGGGCGCTTGTAGAAATGGCGGATGATGCCGCGCTCCATGGCGATGCCGAACAGAAGCATGACCGGTATGGCAAGCAGGATGGCGGCCGGCACGGAATAATCGACCAGAAATTTTCCACTCTCGCCGAGCCACGCTTCCACATAGGGCTGACGCACTTCCATGGGCGAACCCCAAGGGGTGGTCTGGCTCGGATCGATCGTCACCGACTGCAACGTCAGAAGCTTGTTGAAGCCGACAGCACAGAAGGCGCCCATCATGAACAGCGCGCCATGGGCGAAATTGACGACGCCGAGCGTTCCGAAAACAAGGGTTAGACCAAGCGCGATCAGGGCGTAGGCGCCGCCCTTGTCGAGCCCGTTGAGGATTTGCAGCAGTATCGCGTCCATGAGACCGCCATAAAATGAGGATTGCGACAGGCCCGCCGGACGCTTTCGCGCCCGACGGTCGATATCCGGCCATCAGGCCCGGATCAGACGATGATCAGCACTTCTTGGCGTCGGCCGGGCCGAGATCACCGCCAAAGATCTTGGCGTCGTAAGTGACATCCTTGGCGGGGATGACTTTCTTGACCTCGAGAAGATCGAACTTGTCTTTTGGCGCGGCCTTGCCCTGCACGACGAGGATGTCCTTGAAGCACTGGTGGTCGTCTGCGCGATAAAGGGTCGGGCCGTTGCCGAGGCCGTCGAAATCGAACCCTTCCAGCGCCTTGATGACTTCCGGAGCATAGAAGGTGCCGGCACGTTCGCAGGCATCGGCATAAAGCAGTGCCTGCACATAGCAGGTATGCGCGGCCTGCGACGGCGGGGTACCGTATTCCTTGCCGAACGACTGGGTGAAGGCCTTGGTGCCCGGGTCGGTGAGTTTCCAGTCCCAGTTGGCAGTGCCGTAAATGCCCTTGATCGCCTCGCCAGCGCCCTGTGCCATCAGTTCGGAGAACAGCGGCACGACGATCTCGAAGGATTTTCCGTTGACCTGCTTGTCGCGCAAACCGAACTGCACCGCCTGGGTCAGCGAGTTGATCATGTCCTTGCCGTAGTGGTTGAGGATCAGCACATCGGCGCCGGAATTGAGAACCGGGGTGATGTATTGCGAATAATCGCCGATGCCGAGCGGCGTCCGCACCGCCTTGACGGTCTGCCAGCCGAGCTTTTCGGTGGCGGCCTTCATCGATTCTTCCTGCGTCCAGCCCCAGGTGTAATCGGCCGTCAGGTGATAGGCCTTGCGGTCAGTGCCATAGGCTTCGCCGATGACGGGGCCGAGACCGATGCCGGACATGTAGGCGTTGAAGAAATGGCGGAAACCGTAACGTTTCTTGTCCTTGCCGGTCGTGTCGTTGGAATGGGTGAGGCCTGTCATGAAGATCACGCCGAGATCTTGGCAAAGGCTCTGCACGGCAACGGCTTCAGCCGATGACGAACCGCCAGTGATAACGACAGCGCCGTCCTTTTCCACCATGCGCTTGGCGCTGTCGCGCGCCGCATCGGCCTTGGTCTGGGTATCACCGGAGACGAAGGCGACCTTCTTGCCGAGAATGCCGCTGCCCTTCAGCGCCTTGGACGAGAAGGTCGGCAACATGCCGCCATCGCCCTCGCCATTGAGATGTTTCACGGCCAGCTTGTAGGCCTTGAGCTCGTCCTGTCCCTCGTCGGCGTAAGGCCCGGACAGAGGCACGTTGAAGCCGAAAGTGACGGTGTCGCCGGTCGGCACGTTGCAGGACATCTTGTCCTGCGCATAGGCACCACGAACGAAATGCATCGGAGCTGCCAGTGCAAGACCGGACAAAGCGCCGGTACGCAACAGACCACGACGGGTAACGATAATGTTGGACATGTGACTCCTCCCAAAGTCGGTGAAAACGTTGCACCCCTCCTCAAGAGCGCAGGACCAAAGGCTACCCTCAACCCGGATTTAGCCAATCCAACATTGGTCTTACGACTATCGTCTAGAAAAACCCGCCTCTGAAGAATCCGGGCAAACCGGATTTGCGACACATTATCAAATTCAGGCTCAGGCAAGCCTCGGTGCATAGGTTCCGGCACAATCGGGTGAGGACAAGGCTGCAGCTGCACATCTAGAGGCTGTGCAAGGCCAAGGCAGAAACCTGATTACGCTTCGAAAATTCATATTTCGTTCGATTTAGCCCGGGACCTGTTCACATGACTTCGATCGTTTCAAATCTGAGCACGAGCCAGATCAGATCCCTGTCGACGGCATCCGTCGCCGCCTGGTCGACCGAAGACGTGGCATCGCTTTCGACCAGCCAGATCAATGCATTATCCTCGGCCCAGATCGCCGCACTGGACAAGGAGGATGTCGAAGTCCTCGGCTCCCAACAGCTGCGCGCGATCTCGCAATCGGCAATCGTCGGCCTGTCGCTGGATCAATTGGCCGTGCTCGATACGCATGCGATCGAAAGCCTGACATCCGCCCAGGTCGCCGCGATGACGGCCTCGCAGATCGGTGGCTTCTCGACACTTCAGGCGGAAGCACTGACGGAATCGCAGGTCAGCGCGCTCACCTCCGCACAGCTCGCAGCGCTCGGTCCAGAAGAACTCGCCACATTCTCGACTTTGGACATGGCGTCGATCGGCAGCAAGGCAATCGTTGGCCTGACGACTGAAACCATGGCTTCGTTGACGACGGCACAGATTGCAGCCCTCAATCCCAAATCGGTCGGCGCTCTGACCACCGGTCAGGTTTCAGCTCTGGCATCCACGCAGGTGGAGGCCTTGACCGCAGCACAGGCCAAGGAACTGACGGCAACCCAGCTCGGAGTGCTGGGGGCCGCAGGTCTCGCCACATTCTCTGCAGACGAAATCGCCGTTCTCAGCGGTAACGCGATCGCCGGCATGAATCCTGCAGTGCTTGCCGGCCTTGGTTCCGACCAGATTGCCGCACTGACAACTGTTCAGATCAATGCGATCAAGGCGTCGCAGGTATCACCGCTCGGCACCGACTTCATTGCCACGCTGTCCACCAGCCAGATCGGCGCATTGAATACCGGTGCTGTCGCGACGCTGACGACGACACAGATTGCAGCCATGAGCAGCGCTCAGGTCGAGGCTCTTTCTGTGCCGCAGGTCAAGGCGCTGAGCTCGGCGCAGGTTACGGCCCTCGGTGCGGACGGCATTGCCACGTTTACAACGGCTGAAATTGCCGCCCTGTCCAACAAGGCGATACAGGGCCTGACGGACGAGGCCATCGAAAATCTGACACCGCAGCAGATCGCGGCGTTTAGCACCAGCGCGGTTGCCGCGCTGACCACGGCCCAGATCAAGGCCATGTCTCCGACCCAGATCGAAGCGCTGACGATTGTGCAGGTCAAGGTCCTGACATCCGCGCAGCTTTCGGCGCTAGACGGTGACGATATTGCGAGATTCACCAACGCGGAAATTGCCGCCATCAGCAACAAGGCGATTTCCGGTCTGACGACAGAGGCTCTTGCTGAGCTGTCACCCACGCAGATCGCTTCGATCAGCACCATCGGCATCACCGGCCTGAGCACGTTGCAAATCAAGGCTCTTACCACCGCCCAGGTCGATGCACTCTCGGCAAGCCAGATAAGAGTTCTGACCTCGGGGCAAGTGGCCTATCTGACCAGCGAACAGATCGAGACCTTTTCTCCCGACGAAATCGCAGCAATCAACATCAAGGCGTTGGCAGGCCTCGGCAGTGCCGGAGTTAGCGCTTTCTCGACCGCACAGATTGCCGCGCTGACGTCAGCACAGGCAAGCGCACTCAGCACCATCCAGATTGCGGCGCTCTCCACCGCGCAGGTTGACGCGCTGAGTACCACCCATTTCCGCGCCATGAAAAGCACACAGATCGCGGCACTTGGCGCCGACAACATGGCAACGCTTTCCGAAGCGGAGATTGCATCGATTGCCAGCAGTGCGGTGGTAGGCCTTACAACGGCTGCCGTCGCTGCGCTGACGACGGCGCAGATCGCAGCCCTGACCACAGCCCAAATTTCGGCGCTGACGCCCGCTCACATGACGGCGTTGACGGTTGATCAGGCCGAGGCACTGACGCCTGCCCAGGTGAAAGCGCTGACGTCCAAGCAGATCGCTGCGCTGGGAAATGACGATATCGCGACATTCTCGACCGACGATATCGCCTCCATCACCGCCCGTGCCATGCCAGGCCTCAGCACAGATGCCTTGGTAGCACTTTCGTCCGCACAGGTGGCCGCTCTCGATACGAGCGCCATCGCGGCCCTGAAGGCGAACCAGATCGCGGTGATCGATACGGACTTCATTGCCGCACTATCAACGAAGCAGATTGCGGCACTCAGCACGACAGCCGTCGCACGCCTGAGTACCGGGCAGATCGATATCATGAGCAACGCCCAGCTCGAAGCGCTGTCAGTGAACCAGATCAGGGTGATGACCTCTGACCAGCTGTCCGTGCTCGACAGGAACGATATCGCGACATTCTCGACAGCCGAGATCGCGGCACTCTCCTCCAGCGCCATCTCCGGTCTTGGCCCGGAGGTTTTTGGCAGCCTTTCCACGGCACAGATCGCAGCCCTGAGTGCCGGCGCAGTAACCGGCCTGACATCCGATCAGGTCGCAGCGCTCAGTACGGCACAGGTTGATGCCTTCACGATCACCCAGATCAAGGCGATGACGGCGAACCAGGCGATGGGACTTGGCGCCGACGATATCGCTACTTTCTCGACGGCAGAAATTGCAGCGCTTAGCAACAAGGCCGCCGCAAGCCTCGGCACCGATGCTTTCGCCGCACTGTCTTCGGCGCAGATCGGAGCGCTGAGCACGACTGCGATAGCCGGACTGACTGTCGATCAGATCGATAGGCTTTCCAGCGCACAGCTGGCAGCTCTTTCTCCAGCTCAGATCAGGTCCCTGAGTTCCACACAGCTGGCGGCTCTTGAACCGGAAGATATCGCGGCATTTTCGACAACCGGTATTGCAGCAATCAGCAACAGAGCCATTGGTGGCCTCAGTGCGGCTGCGATGGCGGCACTCTCGACTGCACAGGTCGCAGCGCTGAGCACGCTCGCCATCACAGGACTGAGCACCACCCAGGTTGAAGCGCTCGGCAGCGAGCAGATTTCTGCGCTGTCGACCGCACAGATCAAGGCCCTCAACGCATCGCAGGTCGGCGCCCTCGGCGACGACATCGAACTTCTCTCCGCCGCGCAGATCGCAGCGCTCAGCGCCACCGGACTGGTGGGCTTGAGCAGCCAGCAGATTGAAGCCTTGAGCACCGCGCAGGTTGCCGCATTGACCACGGCGCAGATCGCAGCGCTGAGTTCCAAGCAGATCGCTGCCTTCGAGACCATCGATCTTGCCGCTCTCACGACCGCCCAGATTGCATCCATCAACACGAGCGGCATTCAGGGCCTGACCTCTGACCAGATCGATGCACTCGGCACCGGCCAGATCGCAGCATTGACGACACGGCAGATGAATGCGCTGAAATCGGCACAGATCGGCGCGCTGGGAACCGACGATATTGCCGCGCTTTCGACCGCGCAGATCGCCGCATTGAGCTCTTCCGGCATCAACGGTCTGAACTCCCAGCAGATTGCAAGCCTGACGACGGCCCAGGCCGAAGCATTGACCAGTGCGCAGGTGGCAGCCCTGACGTCCAAGCAGCTCGCCGTGCTGGGGCCGGACGAAATCGCCCAGTTCTCCAGCAAGGACATTGCCGCCATCACGCCCGGCGTCATTGCCGGTCTGCCGACCGAAACCATCGCATCACTGTCGACAGGACAGATCGCGGCGCTCAGCACCGCTGGCATTGGCGGCCTGACGACACGCCAGATTGCAGCACTCAGCACCGCGCAGGTGGAAGCGCTCACAAGCGCGCAGATCGGCGCGCTCAACTCCGCCCAGCTTGCAGCGCTCGGCACCGACGATCTTGCGACATTCACGACGCGGGAAATTGCCGCCATCAGTGCCACCGCCATTTCGGGCCTTTCCACCGATACGCTGGCCATGCTGACCACCGGCCAGATCGCCGCGCTCAGCACTGCCGGCATCAGCGGGTTGACGACACGGCAGATCGCAGCACTCGGCACCGATCAGGCAGAAGCGCTCACCAGCGCACAGATTGCCGCATTCAGCGCCTCTCAGATAGCTGCCTTCGGCGCCGACGATCTTGCCACCTTCTCGACCCGTGAAATCTCCGTAATCAGCTCCAGTGCCATCGGCGGACTGACGGCGGAGACGGTGGCATCGCTGTCGACGGCACAGATCGCAGCGCTCAGCACCGCAAGCACGGCGGCGCTCGGCACCGACCGGATTGCCGCACTGACCAGCGATCAGCTGAAAGCGCTCACCAGTTCGCAGCTCGGAGCACTGACCTCCAGACAGGTCGCAGCACTCGGCACGGATGACATCGCCACGCTTTCCACCGGCCAGATCGCTGCACTCAGTGCCGGTGGCATTGCCGGCATGACCACGGATCAGATGGCCGCCCTCAGCACCGATCAGGCTGAGGCGCTGACCAGCACGCAGGTCGCGGCACTCAGTTCCAAGCAGGTTGCCGCACTGGGAGCCGATGATCTCGCCAAATTCTCCGACGAAGACATGGCGGCAATTACCTCTGGCGCGCTCGCCGGGCTCTCGACGGACGTATTGGCATCGCTTTCGACAGACCAGATCGCGGCGCTGAGCGCATCCGGCATCACCGGACTGACCACGGATCTGATTTCCGCACTCAGCAGTGCCCAGATCGAAGCCCTGACGACGGCACAGGTCCACGCACTCGGCTCGCGGCAGGTCGCGGCATTCGGTACCGACGATATCGCCGCCCTCTCGACGGCCCAGATCGCAGCTCTCGGTTCCGATGGTATCGCCGGCCTGTCGAGCACACAGATCGCCGCCTTGAGCACCACACAGGCCGAGGCACTGGTCAGTGCGCAGATTGCGGCCCTGCAGTCTTCGCAGATGGGAGGCCTGACACCCGGCGCCATCGACACGTTCACACCCGGAGAAATGGGCGCGATTACACCCGGCGCCATCGCAGGTCTTCCAACCTCCGCGATCGCCTCGTTGTCGACGTCCCAGATTGCCGCTCTCAGCGCAGCGGCCATAGCAGGCCTGACGACAGCGCAAATTGCCGCTCTCAGCAGCCATCAGATCGAAGCGCTGACCACGGCGCAGGTGGCGGCCCTGACATCGCGTCAGGTGGCAGCCCTTGGCACGGATGATCTTGGCGCACTTTCGACAGCCCAGGTGGCTTCTCTCAGCACTGCCGGTATCGGCGGCCTGTCCAGCACGCAGATCGCGGCACTTAACACTGAACAGGTCGAGGCGCTCAACGCCACCCAGATCGGCGCCCTGACATCGCGTCAGATTGCGGCACTCAGCGCCGATGCCATCGAGACCTTCACGACCGCCGAGATCGCGGCGATCAGTTCGATGGCCATTCCGGGTCTGGCAACCAGCGTGATCGCCGGCCTCTCTACGGAGCAGGTCGCATCGCTCAGTTCGGCTGGGGCTTCGGCACTGACCACCGACCAGATCGTGGCGCTCAGCAGCCATCAGGTGGAGGCGCTGACGAGCACGCAGATCGGCGCGCTGAACTCGCGCCAGATCGCCGCCCTTGGCGCTGACGATCTCGCGACCTTCACCACGGCCGAACTTGGCGCCATCAGCTCGAATGCCATCCCCGGACTTTCGACGGCCGCGATTGCCGGTCTGACGAACAGCCAGGTCGCCGCCTTGAGCACGGGCGGCATTGCCGGCCTGACCACAGCCCAGGTCGCCGCATTGAGCGTCGATCAGGTGGAATCGCTGACCACCGCCCAGATTGGCGCCCTTGGCTCGAAACAGGTGGCGGCACTGGGTGCCGATGATATCGCCGCGCTGACGACCGCCCAGATTGCGGCGATGAGCACAGGCGGCATTGCCGGCCTTGGCAGTACGCAGACAGGCGGGCTTACTCTTGAACAGGTCAACAGCCTGTCGACCAGCCAGATCGCGGCACTGACATCGGATGCATTGAGTGGTTTCAGCGTCGCGGCACTGGATGTGCTGTCTCCGGAAAAACTGGCGGCCATCAGCTCCACCGGCATGAAGGGCCTGTCGACCGCCTTCATCGCGACCCTGTCGGCCGGCGAGATCGCCGCCCTCGGTACATCGGGCATTTCCGGTCTCAGCAGCGACCAGATCCACGCGCTCAGCAATGACCAGCTGGATGCCTTGTCGCTTACCCAGATCGCCGCACTCGGCTCGTCCGGCCTTTCGGGCCTGACGACATCGCAGCTGACGACATTTTCGACCGAAGAACTGGCAGCGATCAACACCGCGGCAGTCCGCGGCCTGCCGACGGCCGTGGTCGCAGCCCTGACAACGGACGATATCGCAGCGCTGACGACCGGCCAGATGGCAGCACTCGGCTACAATCAGGTTGCCGCGATGACGACGACCCAGCTCGGTTCGCTGACGATGAGCCAAGTCGGCGCGCTGACGGCCATCCAGGCGGCAGCACTCGGTGCTGATGATCTTGCGGCATTTTCACCGGAAAACATCATGTCGCTCAGCTCGACGGCGGTCACCGGCCTCAGCACCGCGGTGCTGGCAGCCCTGCCGACCACGCAGGCGCAGGCCTTTACCGCTGGCCAGATCGGCGCGATGACCTCGGCGCAGGTTGCAGCACTCCAGAGAAGCGATGCCGGCAGCGTTTCCAGCTCCAGCACCTCGTCATCCTACTCGACAACGAGTTTTTCCTCCTATTCGGCAGACAACAGCAACGCCGCATCGGAAGCGGAAACGTCCGACACCAGCACACAGCAATCGGCCGATACCCAGTCCGACGATGTGGCTTCGATCATCTCCTCCTACCTCGCGGTCTGATACGCTCGAGAGGATGTAATAACATAAGCAGTGGCCAGATTTCCGATCAGGCCACTGCAGGCTTGCTTCGGGCAAGCCTGCCCGGTTACAGCGTTTCAACCTATCGCATGTGGTTGCAACGCCGGCCGTCAGGTCGCACAACGCGGGACCTGACATCATGGCCGCCAATTCCACTCCTCCGACGCTCGCCGACATTATCGAACTCGCGCGAACGCAGAAAATGACGCTGGCCGATCTCTTTCGGGTTGCTGAAGGGCGAAGTGCTGCCGGGCACAAGGCGGAAGCGGCGGAAATCTACAAGGCCTGGATCGCCTTCAACGACGGCAATCCGTTCGTGCATCTCGCCAGCTTCAACTATTCCGTCATCCTGCGTCAGCTTGGCGACGTCACCGGCGCCATCAACGCGCTGCGCAATTGCGTGACGCTGGACGGACGTTTTGGCCCCGGACACATCAATCTCGGCCGCGCCTATGAGGATGCCGGGCTTGCCGTGCAGGCGATCCAGCAATGGCGCAAATTCATCGAGCAGACTTCTGACAGCACGGCGGAACGTGTTTCCTACCGCCTGATGGCCCTGCAGCATGTCGGCCGTGTCATGGAAAATGCCAACCTGCTGGAGGATGCGGAGCAGACGCTCTGGCAGGCCATCGAGCTTCGGCCCGACAAGACGGAAGCGGGACAGCACTGGACGGCGATCCGGCAGCGCCAGTGCAAGTGGCCGATCATCATCTCCTCCGACCATGTGAGCAAGCGGCAGCTGCTCGATTCGATGTCGCCGCTGGCCTTGGGATGTTATTCCGACGACCCGATGTTCCAGCTGGCCAAGGCCTATCGCTACAACAAATCGCTGGTTGGCCGACCCGATATCAGTGCCTTTGCCCGCAAGACGGTAAAACAGAAGACCGGCACCGGCGAGCGCCTACGCATCGGTTACGTTTCCTCCGACCTGCGCGACCATGCCGTCGGTTTCGCACTGCGCGAAGTTCTGGAACTGCACGACAAGGCGAGTGTCGAGATATACGCCTATTATTGCGGTGATCCGGTTCGTGGCGATGCAACACAGACGCGGATGAAAAGCGCCGTCGACTGCTGGCGCGACATCGCCACGCTCTCCGATGAGGACGCGGCCCGCCAGATCGCCGCCGACGACGTCGACATTCTCATCGACGTCAACGGCTATACCAAGCACGCCCGCACAAAAATTTTCGCCTATCGCCCGGCGCCGGTCATCGTCAATTTCTGCGGTTATCCCGGCTCGATGGGCAGCCCGTTCCATCAATACATCATCGCCGACCCGTTCATCCTGCGGCCTGAGGACGAAATTTTCTATTCGGAAAAGGTGCTGCGCATCGCCTGCAACCAGCCGCTCGACCGTAAGCGCGAGATCGCGTCAGGCATCACCCGCGCGGATGCCGGCCTGCCGGAAGACGCTTTTGTATATGCCTGCTTCAACGGCATGCAGAAGATTACCGCCGATTGTTTTGCCCGCTGGATGAAAATTCTCGAGGCGACGCCCGGCAGCCTTTTGTGGCTGCTGGCCGGCGAGGACGAGGTCAACAAGCGTCTCATTGGCGAAGCGGAAAAATCCGGCATCGATCCCACCCGCATCATCTTCGCGCCCAAGGCACCGAACCCGAAACATCTGGCACGTATCGGTCTGGCCGACCTCTTCCTCGACACTTTTCCCTATGGCGCCCATTCGACGGCTGCCGACGCCATCACCTCCGGCCTGCCGATCCTGACCATGCCGGGCAAGAGTTTTGCCGCCCGCTTCTGCGGCAGCATCATCACCGCTGCCGGCATTCCCGAAATGACTTGTGCCACCCCGGACGAGTATGTGGAACGCGCAATCGGCTATTTCACTGATCGCAAGTCGCTCGCCAAGGTCAGAACCTCGCTGCAGAAACAGCGGGAGACCAGCGTGTTGCGCGATATTCCAGCCCTTGCCCTTCGGCTGGAAGAACTGTTCTGGCAGATGCAGGGTGAGGCCGAGCGGGGAGAAACACCAGTGCCGGACCTTGGCAATCTCGATACCTATTACGAAATCGGCGCGGAGATTGCCGAACAGATGGGCGAGTATGAAAGCGATGACGCCTATCGAGAGCGTTACCGACAGGCGCTGACGAACTGGGATGCATTTTCGCATGTGCCAAACGACAAGCGTTTCTGGCCAGCGATAGACGCCTGATCCTATCGCTGAAATTGCTAAAACGCCTTTTTGACAGGCAGAATCAAATTCTGCCTGTTTCTACGTCATTCAACCGGTTGACAAGCGGCGGAGTGCGCCGCAAAAAGTAGGCATAACAAGACCTACCGAACCAGGGGAACATGATGAAATCGACCATCCTGAAGATCGCCTTCGGGGCGATGGCGCTTGCCGCTTCGCTGACCGCTGCCACCGCGCAGGACCTCAAGCCCGTCAAGTTTTCGCTCGACTGGACGCTGCAGGGTAACCACGCCATCTGGGGCCTGGCTCTCAAGAATAAATATTTTGAGCAGAACGGCCTGAAGGTCTCGATGGACCGCGGTTATGGTTCGGGCGATACCGTCGTCAAGATCGCTGCCGGCGCCTATGACATCGGCTTTACCGACGTCAATTCGGTGATCAAGTTCAATGCCGAAAACCCGGATCGCAACGTCGTCGCCTTCTACCAGGTCTTTGACAAGACACCGAACTCGATCATCACGCTGAAAAAGTCCGGCATCACCAAGCCTGCCGATCTCGCCGGCAAGAAGATCGGTGCACCCGAAAGCGATTCCAGCCGCATGATGTTCGGTGCGTTTGCCAAGGCCAACAAGATCGATCCGGCCTCGATCAACTGGGTGTCGATGGCGCCAAACCTGCGCGAAACCATGCTGGTTCAGGGTCAGGTCGAGGCTATTTCCGGCTTCTCCTCCACCTCGGTCTTCAACCTGATTTCCGCAGGCGTGCCGCAGGACGATATCGTTGTGCTCTCCTATGCCGACAACGGTCTCGACCTCTACGGCAGCGTCTTGGTGGCAATGCCCGACTACATTGCCAAGAACCCCGACATCATCAAGGGTTTCGTCAAGGCGACGATTTCCGGCACGATCGACCTTTTGAAGGATCCGGCCGCCGGCATGACCGCCATGCAGGAAATCGAGCCGATGTTCGACACCAAGCTCGAAACTGCACGTCTGGCCTTCCTGATGGACAAGGGCGTTCTGAAATCGCCGGCCTTCGACAAGAACGGCCTCGGTTATGTCGATCCGGCCCGCATGGACCTGACCATCAAGACCAATAGCGATGTCTACAAGGTTCCGGCTCCGGCCGCAGCCAAGGTCTACACGACCGAGTTCCTGCCGCCCGCATCGGAACGCATGCCGCCGAAGTGATCGCTTCGCAAGCCCGGACGACAAGAGAAAAAACGTGATGAAAAACCTCGTGGAACTGGTGAACGTCAGCCTTTCCTATGGAAAGACGCTTGCCGTCTCCGAACTCAACATGGCTGTCGCGGCGGGTTCTTTCGCCGCGGTCGTCGGGCCGTCCGGCTGCGGAAAATCCTCGCTGATGAAACTGGTGACGGGCCTGATGCCCGCCACATCAGGCAGCGTGCTGATCGACGAACGAGAAATCGACGGGCCTGTCAGCATCGTCGGCATGGCCTTCCAGAACCCCAACCTTCTGCCCTGGCGCACGACGCTCGAAAACGTGCTCCTGCCACTGGAAGTGGTGCGTCCTGAGCGCCACCAGTTCCGCGCCAAGCGCAAGGAGTTCGTCGAGCGTGCCATGGATCTGCTCCGCATCGTCGGGCTGGACGGTTTTGCCGATCATTATCCGTGGCAACTGTCGGGCGGCATGCAGCAGCGCGTTTCGCTGTGTCGTTCGCTGATCCATCAGCCACGCCTGTTGATGCTCGACGAGCCTTTTGGCGCACTCGATGCCTTTACCCGCGAAGAGCTGTGGGACGTGCTGCAGACCATCTGGCTGGAGCGAAAATTCACCGCCATTCTCGTTACCCACGACCTGCGTGAGGCGCTGTATCTGGCCGACAAGGTGCATGTCATGTCGAACCGGCCCGGCCGCGTCGTGCGCTGTGTCGATACCGCCGAATTTTCCCGGCCACGCAACGAACGCACCTTCATCGATCCGAAATTCAACGAGAACGTCATGGAGCTGCGCGCTGAAATTCGCGCCCAGCGCCTGCCGATCGAAATCAAATCAGCCGCAGGTTCGGAGATGACGCCATGACCAAGTTCGAACGTCTCGGCTCCATCTTCCTGCCGATCCTTCTCGTCTTCATCTGGCAGGCTGCCTGCATCGGATTCAAGATACCGTCCTTCGTGCTGCCGGCGCCGACGGAAATTGCCGTGGCTCTCTGGGACAATCTCTACATCATCTGGTTCCACTCCAGCCAGACACTGCTGACGACTGTGATCGGCTTTGCCGTCGCCGTCATCTTTGGCGCAGCGCTCGGTATTCTCGTCGGCTCGTCGCGGTTCGCCTATTCCAGCCTCTACCCCATGCTGGTCGGTTTCAACTCGGTGCCGAAAGTGGCGATCGTGCCCATTCTGGTGGTCTGGTTCGGCATCGGCACCGTACCGGCCATTCTGACCGCTTTCATGCTGAGCTTTTTTCCGATCGCCGTGAATGTCGCAACCGGGCTGGCCACCATCGAACCGGAACTGCGTGACGTGCTGCGCTCGCTCGGTGCCAATCAGCTCGACATTGTCCGCAAGATCGGCATTCCGCGCTCGTTGCCCTATCTCTTCGCGTCGCTGAAAATCTCGATCACGCTCGCCTTTGTCGGCTCGGTGATTTCCGAAACACTGGCGTCCAATCGCGGCATCGGCACGCTGATGACGCAGGCATCGGCCAATTTCCGTGTGTCGCTGGTATTTGCCGGCCTCGTCGTCATCGCCGCCATGGGTATCGCCATGTACGTCATCTTCGCAATGATCGAGAAACGGATGACTGCCTGGGCCGTGCGCGGCACGACGTTCGGCGTCGGCGGCTGAGATAAAGACATCCCGAAAATGAAAAACCGGCGTCTCGCGGCGCCGGTTTTGTTGTGTCAGCGAGCCGCTTTCGAAACCGCCGCCTTCAGGGTTTCCTCGTCGTAAGGCTTGCCCAGCATCACCGCCCCCGGAATATTGTCGGGCACGGATGTGTCGCCGGTCGCATAGACCACACCGATTTCCGGCAGCAGCTCACGCGCCCTGATCGCCAGTTCATGACCGTTCATGTCCGGCAGGCCGAGATCTGTCACGAGAAGATCTATGCCGCCGCGCTGTAATACCGTCAGTGCCTCGCAGGCCGTGCCGGCTTCGAGAACCTGATGACCAAGTTCGGCCAGCATCTCGGCAGTGTTGATGCGGATCAGCGCATCATCCTCCACCAGAAGAACCGTCAGCGGCAGCATCGAGGAAGCCGGTGCGGGATTTGTCGTCGTCGCCATTTTCGGCGCCGATGCCATCTGCTGCTGTTTCTGGTTGGCGATCAGGTGACGCAGCCGGCGAGCCAGCGCTTCACGCGTATACGGTTTGGAAAGAAGCTCGACGCCGGCATCAAGCTTGCCGCCGTGCACGATCGAGTTTTCCGTATAACCCGACGTGAACAGCACGACGAGATTGGGCAGGCGTTCCTTGGCGCGGCGCGCCATCTCCCGGCTCTTCAGCGGCCCCGGCATGACGACGTCGGTAAAGATCACATCGATCGGGATACCGCTTTCGACAACAGTCAGGCCGGCCTGCGCGTCACGCGCAGTGAGAACGCGGTAACCGAGATCGGCCAGCGTTTCGACCACGGTGGCGCGAACCTCGTCATCATCCTCGACCACGAGCACGGTTTCAGTACCGCCGACGATCGGGCCGTTCTGGACGACGATTTCCCGATCCTCATCGGCAACGGCGCGCGGCAGATAGACACGAACGGTCGTGCCATGGCCGACCTCGCTGTAGATCTTGACGTGGCCGCCCGACTGCTTGACGAAACCATAAACCATGGACAGGCCGAGACCTGTGCCCTTGCCTTCCGGCTTGGTCGAGAAGAACGGCTCGAAAACCTTCTCCATGATGTCGGCACTCATTCCGGAGCCGGTATCGGTGACGGCAATCATCACATACTGGCCGGGTTCGACCTCGACATGCGCCCGCGCATAATCCTGATCGAGCGACGCATTGCCGACTTCGATCGTCAGCTTGCCAGTGCCCTGCATCGCATCGCGTGCATTGATGGCGAGATTGAGAACCGCGTTTTCCACCTGCGTCGGATCGGCATAGGTGTTCCAGAGACCGCCGGCGGAAATCACTTCGACTTCGACGGATTCGCCGATCGAGCGGCGCAGCAGATCTTCCATGCCGTTGAGGAAACGGCCGACATTGATGACCTTTGGCTCCAGCGCCTGACGGCGCCCGAACGCGAGAAGCTGGCTGGCCAGCTTGGCACCGCGACTGACACCGGCCATGGCATTGGTGACGCGGCGTTCCGCGCGTTCGTTGCCGGCGACATCCTTGGCAAGAAGCTGGAGATTGCCCGCCACGACCTGCAGGAGGTTGTTGAAATCGTGCGCAACGCCACCGGTCAGCTGGCCGATGGTTTCCATTTTCTGGGCCTGTTGCAACGCCTTCTGCGAGACCATCAGCTCGTGCGTACGCTCTTCGATCTTGTGCTCGAGCGTGGCGTTGAGTGTCGCCAGCGCCTCTTCATTACGCTTGGAATGCTCGATATCGGTATTGGTGCCGATCCAGCGCAGGATGGCACCACTGGCATCGCGCACCGGCACGGCACGAACCACATGCCAGCGATAGGCTCCATCCTTGCGCAGAACCCGGTATTCGGTCTGCAGGATCTGGGCCGAAGCAAGCGCCGTCTGCCATGCGGCGAGCGCCGGCGGCAGGTCATCCGGATGCACGAACGGCCTGATGCTTTCCGTCAAAGAACCTTCGGGAACGCCGAGATATTCGTAAACACGATCATTGAACCATGTCGTCTGCCCGTCGGGATTGGCAATCCAGATATGGTTGAGGACGGATTGCGAAAGCGTGCGGAATTCGGCCTCGCTGGCGCGCAGCGCATTTTCTGCCAGCTTCTGCTCACTCCTGTCCGAAAACAGGATGGCGACATTGCCGGATTCCGGCCCATCGACCGGAAAAGCCTGCACGTCATAATATTTGCCAAGCGCTTCGGCGGCATTTTCAAATGCAACTTTTTCCTGCGTACGGGCAACCTGACCGTAGATATCGAACCAGCGCTGCTCATGATCGGGCGCGATCTCGCGCATACGGCGACCGACACTGTTGAGGATACCTGTCTGTTTCTCGAATGCCGAGTTGACCTCGAGAAAAAGGTAATCGACAGGATTGCCGTTTTCGTCCCAGATCATCTGAATGACGCAGAAACCGTCATCCAGTGTCTGAAACAGCGAGCGGTAGCGCTCGTCGAATTGTGCAGCAGAGCGCTCGGCCTGGCGCCGGGCGGTGATGTCGAACAGCATGCCCGGAAACCGGATCGCCTGACCGTGCTCATTCTCGATCAGACGACCGCGGGCGGCGACATCGCGGATAGATCCATCCGCATGATGCACCCGATACTCGCTGCGGAACGGTTCTCCGCTGGAAAGCGCATCTGCTATCTCGGTCGATACACGGGCCCGGTCAGCGGCATGGATGTTGAAAACAAACGATTCAAGCGGCAGGCCAGTTGCTGCGGCATGGGGATCGACCCCGAATGTTTCGGCAAAGCGCCGATCAGTGACCACCCGGTCGTTTTGCAGATCCCAATCCCAGGAACCGATGACGTCGGTATTGGCGAGTGTCAGTTCAAGCTGTTCCTGCATGGCCAGCCGATCGGCCGCCCGAAGCGTGATGACGGTCCCACCGTTGGGCGCTGGAACCGATGTCGCGATCAGGTGTACGACCCGGCCATCGAGCGCAATGAATGATCGCTCGGCATCACTGCGCAGATCGTCATATCGTTTTCCCAGCACATCCTCTTCCAGATAGCCGAGAAGACGCCGCGCGCCTTCGGACCAGCCGGTGACTATATTGTCGGAATCGATGAAGACGAGCGGCGGGGAATTCAGAGTATCCATGGACAGGAAAACTTGACACCAATATGTGGAAATAGCTCGGCGCTCATACCACCCGGTGATCACGCGTACAACTGCACTACCGATCACACCTCAGCAACGGTAAAGAAACGTCGTTAAACCTCCGGTCTCGAGGAGACCCTGCTCTCATACCGGATCGATACTTTTGGCGATGCGCTCAGCAACCGCGTGTGCCTGCACGCGAATATCGGGAACGGCAGTGATTTCCCAGAATTGCCCGGCCGTCAGGCCACCGACGGCGTAAAGACCCTGCTGCGCCCGCCCGCCGCCGTCGCATACCTGCGAAACATTATCGACGACGATACCGAGACCGAGCCGATCCGGCCGCAGCAAGCCACCTTCCTGCATCGAAAGCAGCAAGGGCGAGTGTTTGAGGCCCGCGCGTTCCATGCCGGTACAGTTGACGACGCGGTCGACGGCAAATTCCTTTATGTCCGAACCGCCGCGCTTCCTGAAGCGCAGAACGACACGCTTGTCATTCTGCTCCATGCTTTGCAGGTAACCGGCGTGAACGGCCACCGTGCCCGCGTTCAGAAGAGCCTCGAAGCGCTGGCGCACCGGCGGTGCCAGCCTGTGCCGATGCACATTCCACCAGGCCAGTGCATGCCGCAGGAAACGCGAACGCTGTTCCTCATTCAGGGATTGCCACAGCGATTGCGTCAGGGGCCGCAGACCGTCCATGACGACACGCCAGTCTGCCGCATCTCTGGCCTGTGCGCGCAGGGCATGGAGAAGCTTGCTGATTGCCCGCGTTTCGGGCAGTTGCGGTGGCGACGGTGTCAATCCGACAGTGGCGTGCGAATGCGGCACAAGGCCCCGGCGGGACAGGACCTGGATGCGGCCCTTATGCCCTCGTTCACGCAGTGCCAGCACCTGATCGATCATCGTCAGGCCCGAGCCGAGAATACAGATATCCTCCTCCGGCTCCACATGTGACAGCCAGTTGAGACGCCAGGGGTTTTCGACGATACGGTCGCCGGCGTCGTTCTGGTGCGAGACGGGCAGGTCGGCATTGCCGAGGCCAAGACAAAGAATGACCGCGCTAGCATCCAGACTGCTGCCGGTTGCCAGCTCGAAAGAATACCCCCCATCAACGACCCGCATGCATCGTGTTGCCTTGGCCCTGATAAAATCGAGCCGGACATCCTGTCGACGTTCGCGCAGGAGCGCCGCAAAGCGGTCGCGCAGATAAAGCCCGTAATCACCGCGTGAGGCAAACGCGTTCGCTTCTGCCGGGCGGCCACGGTCGCCCAGCCATTGCCGGAAATCATCCGGAAGATCGCAAAATACACTCATGCGTGCGGCGGCGACATTCAGGCGGTGCAGATGGAATTCAGTGCGATAGGCCGTGCCGCGGCCGAAACCGGCATCGTCGCCAACCACGGCGATGGAGGTACCGGCCGGCATTTCCCTCAGAAGGTTGATCGTTACGGCGATGGCCGAAAAGCCGGATCCCACAACAACGACATCGTAAACCATCGGCTCTCCGTCATTTTCCGGTTGCTGATGGCCACCGGATCGGGACCATGCTTTCACACCATTCTTGCATGAAGCATAGAACGCGTGCCGGGCTGTTCAAGGTGAAAGATTTCGACAACAGCTTTCACCGAACCCGCAATCTCAATCGCCGTCTTCTTCGTGCGCCTTGCCCGGAACATCGGGATTGCCTTCCGCACGGTCGCGATGCAGCGCTGCACGGGCCAGCAACATCAGCGTCACCGGTGTCGTCACTGTCACGAAAATGCCGATGAGAATCTCATGCAACACAAAGCGCTGTGTCGACAGGGTAAAATAGATCATCGAGGCCAGCATGATGCCGCCGATACCCCAGCTCGTGCCGAGTGTCGGCGCATGGATGCGCTCATAAAAAGTCGGCAATCGCAAAAAGCCGATCGCGCCGATCAAGGTCAGCGAGGCCCCGACGATCAGAAAGAAGGCGACGGCAATCGCACCCCATAGGGGAATATCGACAACAAGACCCATTATTCGATCACCTCCCCGCGCATCAGGAATTTGGCAAGAGCGACAGTCGAAACGAAGCCGAGCATGCCGATGACGAGTGCCGCTTCGAAATAGACCACGCGGCCTGTACCGATGCCAAAGGTTACCAGCAGCAGCATGGCACTGACATAAAGCGTATCCAGCCCGATGATACGGTCCTGCGCACGCGGCCCACGAAACATCCTGAGCGAGGCAATGGCCATTGCTGCACCGATCATCAGCTGGGCAATCGATACGGCGGTGAAAATGATGATTGCACTCATGCGAATATCTCCATCAGGAGTTTTTCGTACCGGTTCTTGACCAGATCGATCCATTCATTCTTATCAAGCAGATCGAGGACATGCAGAAGAACCGTCCGGTCGTGCTGATCATATTCAAGCCATGCCGAACCCGGCGTGCTGGTGAGAATAATGGCGAGTACGGCAAGCGCCGTGCGATCCTCAATCTCCAATGGAATGGTCAGGAACCCCGGCCGGCGCCCTTTGCCTCTGCCGAAAAGCAAAACACCGGCAACGGCGATGTTGGACCGGATGATGTCGAAAAAGACGATGGCCACCAGCTTGGGTATGAGATGCCATTTGCGGATCTTTGGCTTGTCGGGCCTGAGCGATGCCATCGCCCATGACGCAAAGACGGCAACAAGTGTGCCCAGAATGAACTGTCCCGGCGTGAAACCGCTGAGCAGAAGCCACATCAGAATCAACGAGGCGGTGAGAAGAGGATAGGGCAGCATCAGTTCGCACCCTCCACCGACACCTTTGTCTGATCATCATAATCCGTGATCACGGTCGCGTTCCTGACCGCATCGATATAGATGGACGGATTGGCCAGCGTGCGAATGGTTGTGTCCATGTACTGCATCGCCGGTCCAGCCTGAACCGTCAGCACCAAAGTCAAACCTAGCAGGAACATGACCGGCACGATTTCGATGACAAGAACCCGTGGGACAGTGCCCTCGATCGAACTCCAGAAGGTGCGGATGCCGGCACGCGTCATCGCGATCAGCGATGCAACGCCGGAGAGGATGACCAACGCGACCAGCGTCCAGACAGCCGCCGTGGGCGGCACACCGATAGCGCCGGTGCCCATCATGGCCGAAAGCATGGCAAACTTGGCAACGAAGCCGGAAAGCGGAGGAAGACCCGCGAGAAGAATGCCGCAGGCGGCAAAGCAGGTGCCCAGAATGGCCATGGTGCCGGGCATGGTGACACCATCCCCCTCTTCTGGCTCATCCTCATCCGCATCGCCATAGGCTTCCATGGTGACCGCCAGAACGTTGGCTCCGGCATCCTGACCGCGCTCGACAAGCTCGATCAGCATAAAAAATGCGCCGATCGTCAAGGTGGAGCTGACGAGATAAAGAAGCGCACCGGATGATACAGCGCCATCATTGATGCCGAGAACCATCAGCAGCGTTCCCGAAGACACCAGCACGGAGAAACCGGCCAGACGCCCCAGCGCCTGTGAACCGAGCACACCGACCGTTCCGAAAATCAGCGTGGCGATGCCCCCGTAAAGCAGGACATTTGCGCCGAAACCGGCCGAAGGGCCGTCGCCGAACAGAAGCATGGTCAGTCGCAGGATGACGTAAATGCCGAGCTTGCTGAGAATGGCAAAAACACCGGCGACAGGCGCGGACGCCGCATTATAGGCAGTCGGCAGCCAGAAGCAGAGCGGCCACATGCCGGCCTTGATCAGGAAGGCGATACCGAGAACACCCGCGCCGGCCTCCATCAGCATGCGCCGGTCCGGCTCGATATTCGGAATGCGGGCAGCCAGATCCGCCATGTTGAGCGTGCCGGTCGTGCCGTAGATCAGGCTGACTCCGATCAGGAACAGCAGCGCCGCCGCCAGATTGACGGCGATATAGTGCATACCCGCCTTGACGCGCAAAGGCCCGGAACCATGCAGCAGCAAGCCATAGGATGCCGCCAGCATGACTTCGAAGAAAACAAAGAGATTGAACAGATCGCCGGTGAGAAACGCGCCATTCACGCCCATTAGCAGCAGCTGGAACATGGTGTGAAAATGCGCACCCACCGTGTGCCAGCGCGCCAACGAATAGACCAGCGCCGCAAGACCGAGCAACGACGTCAAAAGCAGCATGAGCGCCGACAGCGCATCAAGCACCAGGACGACACCGAATGGCGCCATCCAGTTGCCCAGCAGATAGACGCCTTCGAAATCGTTCGGGCCACTTTCTATGCGGAAGAGCACGAAAGAGATGACGACCAGCAGCAGCGCCGCTGCAAGGCTGACGAGCCCTTTCGCCATGCGGCTGCGTTCATCGATGAACAGCAGGATGGCGGCGGCGGCAAGCGGCAGAAGGACGGGTGCTATGATGAGATGATGTGCCCAGCCGTTCACTTGCGATCCCCCCTTCCGTCGACGTGGTCGGTGCCGGTCAGGCCGCGAGACGCCAGCAGCACGACGAGGAAAAGCGCGGTCGTGGCAAAACCGATGACGATGGCGGTCAGCACAAGTGCCTGCGGAACCGGATCGGCCAGCGCACCCGTCGCTACATCATCGGTCAGCAATGGCGGCACATTGGTCTTGACGCCACCGACACCGAAAATGAACAGGTTGACGGCGTAGGACAGCATTGAAAGCCCGACGATGACCTGATAGGTGCGCGGGCGCAAAAGCAGCCAGACACCACATGTGGTCATGACGCCGATGGCGATGGACAGGATGATTTCCATCAGGCCTCTCCTCCCTTGGCTTTTTCAGCGTCGTTGGCCCGCAAACGATTGATACGAACCGACTGGTGCGCCAGTGCCACGAGGATCAGCACCGTCGATCCGACAACCAGCAGGAACACACCGAGATCGAAGAACAATGCGGTGGCCGCCGGCATTTTCCCGATCAGCGGCAGTTCGATATAGCGCGAATGCGAGGTCAGGAACGGATAACCGAGGAACCAGGCGCCGATACCGGTCAGCATCGCCGTCAGAAGACCCGCCCCCATCCAGCGCAAGGGCAAAATACGGATGCGATCTTCCGCCCAGCGCGTGCCGCCTGCCAGATATTGCAGCAGAAACGCGATCGACAGCGTCAGGCCGGCCGAAAACCCGCCGCCCGGAAGATCATGCCCGCGCATGAAAATGTAGACTGCGAAAGTGATCAGGACCGGGAACATCCACTGCATGATGATGGAGGGGACCAGCAGATATTCACGCACCGTATCGCCGGCGGAACGCTCCGGGCGTTCCTCATCGAATCGGTTCTGGATAAGCTGCTGCTCCGGCATGCTCATGCTGTCGGCTGCCGGACGGAAACGACGCAGAAGCGAATAGACCGTAAGCGCCACGATGCCGAGGACGGCGATTTCGCCCAATGTATCGAAACCGCGGAAATCGACGAGAATGACATTGACGACATTGCGTCCGCCGCCCTCGCTATAGGCGTTTTCAAGGAAATAGGTGGCAATAGCGTCCGGAACCGGCATGGTCATGACGGCATAGGACACAAACGTCATGCCGATGCCGCAAACGATGGCAAGCGCCAGATCCCGGAAGCGCCGGAAGCGCGCACGTAATGTGACCGCGTCATCGACACCCTCGTTCCGTTTCGGCAGCCAGCGCAGACCGAGCAGGATAAGGACGGTCGTCACGATTTCCACCAGCAACTGGGTCACGGCGAGATCGGGAGCGGACAGCCAGACGAATGTGATGCAGACCGTGAGGCCGACGCCGCCCAGCATGACCAGAGCCGCCAGACGGTGGTACTTGGCCATGAAGGCCGTGCCGATCGCCAGGCAAATGCCGATCAGCCAGACGACCGCAAACATCGGATCGACACCTGAAAAAGCAAAGGGACGCGGTTCGAAACCGGACAGGGTGAGTGGCAGCATGCCGGCGAGAAAACCGGTAAACACCACCCAGCGCAATTGCGGCTGCAGTTTTCGCGTCCCAAGCCGCTGTTCGGCCAGACGCGCCCAGCGCCAAGAGACTTCGACAAGGATACGCTCGAAAATGCGCTGACCGCGCAGACGGCGGAAGACAGGCGGGCCATCCGCGCAGGATGCCAGATAGCGGCGAAGGATAAAATAGATCGCCGCACCGGCCACCAGCGCGACCATGCTCATCACCAGCGGCAGGTTAAAACCGTGCCAGATCGACAGGCTGTATTCCGGCGTATCCGCGCCCAGCACGCTGGTAACAGCCACATGCAGGAACGGCCCGATGGAGAAAGACGGTACGATGCCGACGATCAGGCAGATCACCACCAGAATTTCGATCGGGAAACGCATCCAGCGTGGCGGCTCATGCGGCGCGGGTCTTGGAAGATCGGCCGGCGGGCTGCCGAAAAATACGGTGTGAATGAAGCGTAGCGAATAGGCGACGCTGAAGGCACCGGCCAATGTCGCCACATAAGGCAGGATACGATCGAGAATGGAATCGGCATGCGTTTCCACCGCCTCGGCAAAAAACATCTCCTTGGAGAGAAAGCCGTTGAGCAGCGGCACGCCGGCCATCGCGGCGCTCGCCACCATGGCAAGCGTGCCGGTAATCGGCAGGAATGTATAAAGCCCGCTTAGCCGTCGCATATCGCGCGTGCCGGTCTCGTGATCGATGATACCGGCTGCCATGAACAACGACGCCTTGAACGTGGCGTGGTTGACCATATGGAAAATCGCCGCCACCGTTGCCAACGGGCTGCCGAGACTGAGAAGCGTCGTGATCAGCCCAAGATGGCTGATCGTCGAATAGGCAAGCAGACCTTTCAGGTCCTGCTGGAACATCGCAAAATAGGCGCCGAGCAGCAGCGTGATGATACCGGCCGCACCCAGAATGAAGAACCATTCGTAGGTCCCGGCCAGCGCCGGCCAAAAACGGGCGAGCAGAAACACACCCGCCTTCACCATCGTGGCCGAATGCAGGAAGGCTGAAACCGGCGTGGGTGCCGCCATCGCATTGGGCAACCAGAAATGGAAGGGAAACTGCGCGCTCTTGGTCAATGCGCCCAGCAGGAAGAAGATCAGCGCCATCAGGTAGAGTGGGTGATTGCGGATGATATCGCCCGATGCCAGGATCTTGTCGAGATCGTAGCTGCCGACGATATTGCCGAGCAGAAGCACGCCGATCAACAGGCAGAAGCCGCCGATGCCGGTAATCGTCAGCGCCATACGGGCACCGTCGCGGGCCGCTGCACTGTTGTGCCAATAGCTGATGAGCAGGAACGAGAAGATACTCGTCAGTTCCCAGAAAACCGAGAGCAGGATGACATTGCCGGAGATGACGATGCCCAGCATCGCGCCCATGAATGCGAGCAGAAAGGAGAAGAACCGCGGTACCGGGTCATCCTCGGACATGTAATAACGGGCATAAACGACGACGAGAAAGCCGATGCCGCTGATCAGGACACAGAACAGCCAGGCAAAACCATCCATCCGCAAGGCAAAGTCGAGACCGAATTGCGGAAGCCATTGCAACTTGGCGCGAAGGATCTCACCTCTAGCAATCGTCGGATAGGCGGCGGCCGATGCGCCAAAACAACCGAGTGCCACAACCCCGGAAATCAGCGAGGGCAGGCTGCGCGAGGAGCTCTTCAGCAGCGCAGCAGACAGCAGGCTTCCGACAAAGGGCAAGACCAGCAGAAGGGCAAGAATGGTTGGCCCTGTCGTTATCCCAATGTCCTGTTTCCTTTTCGGCTCCGGCAGAGATCTGCCCAGCAGAGTATTGCAAAAGCAACACTGGTCGGCGAATCAAAAATGCCATATATGAAAGATATTGACCAATATGGGCAGCTTTAAACGATGGGTCAAGGCGACTACTGCAAGATATTGACCCCCGCTCTGTGTCGGGCCGCTCGGGGTTATCTCGACTGGACGCAGATGGATCTCGCCGAGCGCTCAGGCGTGTCTCGCAGCACGATCCGGGACTACGAAGGCGACCGTCACGACGTACACCGCGCAACGGAAGCGCAACTGCGTCTGGCATTCGAGACCGCCGGTATCGCGTTTGTCCGCATGGAAGGCGATCAATTTGGCGTCTGTCCGAAAGCGGTGAACTGACGACGGCAGAAGAAAGCTGCGCCATTTTCCAAGCGTCGTTTGGCGGAGGGCAGACCACCTGTTTTGAGCGCACGCGTTGCTTTGATGCGCTTGTATTTTGGCTATTTGTTTTTTGGGAGATTTTATTGGTTGCGGGGGCAGGATTTGAACCTGCGGCCTTCAGGTTATGAGCCTGACGAGCTACCGGGCTGCTCCACCCCGCGACGAGCACAAACCGAAG
>NZ_SLYW01000006.1 GCF_004343585.1 Neorhizobium sp. JUb45
ATCATCGAAAGCATCGAGGAGGCACAGGAATTCGCCACGCAGTGGCTATGGACGTACAACAACGAACGGCCCAATATGGGCATCGGCGGCATAACGCCCGCACAGAAACTGAAAATGGCCGCGTGAATTCTACTGCGGAGCCCCGTTAAAAACGGGGGGATTACCACTGGCCGCAAGCGCGGCCGCGTGTTCAGCTATCGACGATATCTTGCAATTCTAAGCGAGGGCACCGATCCCCTGCCTCTCAGTTCATGAGAAATAGGTGGGCCAAAGGTTCGACTTCATCAAGAGCAAACTTTGGCAATTGACTCAGATTGTGGTCGCACGGAGGGGATTGATAATGTCGATCCCCTGAAAATCTCGCTCATTATCGGTGACAACGATGCAGCTATTGGATTGCGCAATGGCAGCAACGATTGTGTCCAAGGCACTCCGTGGGCGGCCCGTCGCCTTTCCGTGTGCCATTAGCTCGCCCCAGATCAGAGCTGCCTTTTCGTCGAACGGAAGCACGCGACCAGCAAAAAGCGATTGCGGCCCTTCATTGCCGACAAACCAAGCTTCGAGGGCGGCTCGCTTCTTTCCCGCCGGCTTCTCCAGTATTCCTCGGTATATCTCGGCGACAGTAAGCGAAGCGATGAATAGATCTTCGTCCGCTTGCTCGGCCATCCATGCCATCAGTGACGTCGAAGGCTCTGGTTTGGTGATATTGCTAAGAATGTTGGTGTCGAGCAAATACCGCATCACAGATCTATCGCGCGACCTTCTTCGCGTGAACGGGCGGTGTCGAGATCGGCTCCAACCATCGGTGATCGACGGAGAGCCGCTAGAATGCCACCTTTTTTAGGCGGCTCTCCGGCAAGCGTTTCGCTGACAACGGCACGCAGATTGGCTGCTTCTGGACCATCTTCTGCCAATCTGCGAGCGAGTGATCTAATTAAACCGCGATCACTGTCCCGCCCGAGCACCTCAAAACGAGCAAGGCCGCGATCGCCCAAGCGGCTTCTGTAATTCTGAATTGCGCGTGTCTGAGAGCTACCCATCGCATCCTCCGGATATTTCCAGTAATATAGCCGGACACAATGGTCTCTGCAAGTCGTCTGGAGATAGGATGGGTGGGCTTGGCTGATGAGCCGCATACATGACAATCGTGGGTCAGTGGTCGCAATATCATCAAGACCTTTGAATAGCGCTTCTGTCCGAGCGAAAAAAGTCATGCGCTGGCGACCAAGCGCCAGCGCCGATTTCATCGACTTGCAAACTCGCCCCGAACTCTCACCCAACCTCAAGTGCGACCAGATTACCACCTTGTTCTCTGAGCCAAGTTAAATAAGCAGAACGATCGAGAACCTAATACGGAAAATACAGGCCGGGCTGCGTAGGTGGTCCGTCCAGACCTGCCAGCCTTTCGATGATCATGCTTGTGCCGAGCGCCGTTAGTGCTGCGGCACCACCAGGATGAAATACCGCATGACGGCTTTGCAGCCTTTGTCCGTAGTGGCTTTCTCCCGCCAACTCGAGGATGATTTCCGTCGATTTCGGTTCGCCGCGGCGGCGCGATGAACTGACCGCTGTGGCGATATTAAATTCCACGTTTTTCGCACCGGTTTCCGCGGCCAGACCGGCAACATCGAGGGAGGAAAAGCCTGACGCCTCAATCACCGTCCTATCGATGGCGCGAAAGCTGGTTCTGGCTTTGTCCGGGCTGCGCCAAATCCAGGCACCGTCGCGACTGGACAGTGCGGATGGCAACATCTTGTTCAGGCGCTCGAAATCTTCCGCGACGGCCGGCCCCCCGCCATCCTCCTCGTCAACGAGAGCGTTGATGACGATAGTGTCAATTCGTGAGAATGCCTTGGCGCATTCCAAGGTCGCGACAGTCGTGGCACCCACAAGCTATTCGTAACCCAGCACGATCGCCGATGCTTCGGGTCTGTGCATGTAGACAGCGACTTCGGGCGCGATCTCGAATACACCCCACGATATGCCGAGATGCGGTATGTTGCGCGCGTGCGCATAGCCGAGGCTTGCCAGCCGTTCGTCCGAATAGAAGATGGCCACAGCGCGAACCGGTCGATCTCCAAGACCTAAATCCGGGGCTTCGGAGTCGAGGAAGACACCTTCCGCGTTTCCGATCTCATCTGCGGCCTTGCGGGCCTTGCCAAGATCACGGCCACCAATCAGTAACGGAAGCTCACGGTGAGCGTTGCGCAGAGCATCCGCGGTTCGTCTGCCAATCGAACCAGAGCCATCCATCAACAGTACTGGAGCCGTAGTCATAAGGCATGTCCTTTCTTCGACGGAACGTTCGTGGGTCATCGGAAAAAGGTCGTCAGTGGAGGTTTGTTCCGATTGTTCGGCATTCGCGGCGGTTGCTGATCAGACAGGTCCAGACATTCGGGCGACTAAGCTCATACCGGTTGCTGGCGTTCCATGTCCGAGGAGCCGGCCCGAAGCGCGTCAATAAAGGCGCGCAGTGCCGGTGCCATCTGACGCTGCTGCGGATAGCCGATGAACAGGCCGGGAAAGGGTGCCGACCATGGTGTCAGCAGCGGAATCAATTGGCCGGCTGCGATATGAGGCGTCACGGTGTCCTCGATCGCAAAGCCAATGCCGATGCCGCTCAAAGTCGCTTTCAGAGCGCTTTCCTTGTCGCTGAACACCAGCGGACCATCAACGGTGACGCTGAACCAGTTGCCGTTTTCGACGAACTCCCAGGCATAGGGTGTCGGACGGCCCGGCCAGCGCCAGCGGATGCATCGGTGGTTGACAAGATCGCGCGGATGATCGGGATGCCCATGCCGTTGCAGATAATCCGGCGTTGCCACAGCGATCTGCCGTAGGTCCGGCCCGAGGCGCACCGCAATCATATCCTTTTCGATGACTTCTCCAATGCGAAGGGCAAGGTCGTAACCCTCTGCGACGATATCGATGACCTCGTCATCCAGAGTGATATCAAGCATCACGTCGGGATATCGGTCGGTGAAGCTTTTCAGAATTGGGTCGATGTATTTCCGCGCTGCGGACCGGAAAGTATGGACCCTGACAGTGCCGGCGGGCCTTTCACCGGAATGCCTGACCTGCGTTATGGCGCCGCCCAGTTCGAGCGCTGCAGGCTGCGCCCGTTGAAAGAGATTTTCTCCCGCCTCGGTCAGCGACACATTTCTCGTGGTGCGGTGCAAGAGCCGCACGCCGACATGATCTTCAAAATTGCGGACCATCTGACTCAGCGCCGAGGGCGAGACGTCCAGTTGTTCGGCCGCACGGCTGAAACTGAGGCATTCTGCCACCGCGATAAAGGCGCGAAGCTGATTGTAGTCCTGACTGCCGAGAAGTTTGGTCATGATCTTTTTCGGAAATTGATTAGCTTGGCTAATAAGGTTTGTAATTTTTTACCGTATTATAAAGTTTGGCGCCATGTCTCATTTTAGTTGCATCCATTCAAAGGAGCACATCATGACGACTTGGTTCATCACGGGTATTTCGCGCGGGCTTGGCCGTGCCTTGGCTGAGGCCGCTTTGGCCGAAGGCGATACGGTTATCGGCACTGTGCGAAAAGGACCAGTTTCAATCGATCACCAGACGGGCACGCTTTACGTGCTGACTGTCGATGTTGCAGAGACAGGTGCGGCGGAAGCCTGTGTGTCCGAAGCTTACGAGCGTGTCGGCCAGATCGACGTCATCGTCAACAATGCGGGTTACGGTCTCCTCGGTGCGCTTGAAAGTGCGACCGATGAAGAGGTCGAACGGCTGTTTGCGGTGGATGTCATCGCGCCGTTCCGTATCATCCGGGCCGCCTTGCCGCATCTTCGCCGGCAGAAGAGTGGTCATATCGTCAACATCACTTCGATCGCCGGGCGTGCGCCATCGACCGGCTCGGCCATGTATTCTGCTGCCAAATCCGCTCTGGAGGGCATGTCTGCCGCACTGTCGCTCGAAGTTGCGCCGCTTGGCATCAAGGTAACGGCAGTGGCGCCCGGTGCCTTCAGGACGGATTTTCTGTCCCCCCACTCGATCCGCAAGAGCGGCGAGGCCGATGG
This sequence comes from Neorhizobium sp. JUb45, assembly GCF_004343585.1. Taxonomy (GTDB): domain Bacteria; phylum Pseudomonadota; class Alphaproteobacteria; order Rhizobiales; family Rhizobiaceae; genus Neorhizobium. Next base: position 4,038 of record NZ_SLYW01000006.1, read on the forward strand.
CGCCTATGCCGAAACGATCGGGCGCAGCGATGCGGCATTCAATGCCGCAGCCGGTCGGCAGGTGGGCGATCCCGAGCGTGCCGCCAAGGCTATCATCGCAATGGTTCGCGCAGCCAATCCGCCGCTGCATCTCCTTCTCGGAAGTGATGCTTTACAGCGGGCCCGTACCAAACTCGACCAAATCGTCGATGAGATCGACGTCTGGGAAGCAACCACGCGCAGCACGGATTATGAGGACAGGCCATGAGCACGGCGACAGGTTCAAGCTTTGACCTTTCAGGCGAGGTCGCCGTTGTGACGGGAGCTGCGCGTGGCATCGGTCTGGCGACGGTAAAACTGCTCAAGGCAAGGGGCGCCTGCGTTGTGGCAAGTGATGTCAGTCCTGCAGTCGGCGACCTTGCCGCGCACGACGTCGCGGCTTTTTGCGGCGATGTCTGCGAGGAGAAGACGGCTGCCGGCACCATCGCTCTTGCGCTCAAACGTTTCGGCTCGGTGGACATTCTGGTGAACAATGCCGGCCGCACTATTAACAAAACCCTGATCGACATGAGCGTCGCCGACTGGGATCAGATCATGGCAGTCAACGTGCGGGGCAATTTTCTTCATTCCCGAGAGGCCGTGAAGGTCATGATCGCCCAGGGGGCAGGGGTCGTCGTCAGCGTAGACTCGATTGTTTCGGCGGTGGGCATGAAGGACACGTCGGTTTATGCCGCCTCGAAGGGTGCGATCGCCCAACTTACCAAAGTTATCGCCGTCGAATACGGCGACCGCGGTATCCGGGCCAACGCCGTCGCGCCCGGCGTCGTCGTCACCGATATTCTGGACGGTATCGTCGAAGATAGCAGGTCTGCCCTTTCGGGTTACGGCGGCGCCCATCCCATCGGGCGTGTCGCCCAGCCAAACGACATTGCGGAAGTTATCGGCTTCCTCGCGTCACCAGCATCCGCATTCATGACGGGTGCGCTGGTGATGGCGGATGGCGGCTACACCGCAATTTGAGAGAAGAAGACAATCATGACCAAGTCCATTCTGATCGTCGCCGCGGAACGTGGCCTCGGCCTCGGTCTGGCCAGGCAATTCTTTGATCGCGGCTGGTCCGTTGTTGGCACAGCAAGGCAGGGCGCGGATATCCATGATCTACAGCGGATCGGAGACAGTGATCCTTCCCGCTTGGCGACGGCCTTCATCGACGTGACGGATGCAGCGCAGATTGCACCATTTCTGTCATCACTTGACGATCGCCGGTTCGATGTCATTTTCTTCAATGCGGGCATCTGGGGCGCATCGCACCAGAATGTCCTCGAAGCGACGGACGCCGAGTTTGCGCAGATCATGCTCACCAATACATTCGCCCGATGCGGCTGGCCCGCCATTTGCTGGAAAGGCTCGTCATGCCTGGTGGCACAATGGCATTCATGTCGTCACACCGCGGCAGCATTTCTATCAATGTCGAAGGCGGCCTGGAACTCTATCGGGCAAGCAAAGCTGCATTGAACATGTTGGCGCGCGGCATTTACGCCGAAAACCGCGACAAGGGGCTGACCGTGCTGTCAGTGCATCCGGGCTGCGTGAAAACGGCCATGGGAACGCTGGATGGCAGTGTCGAGGCCGAAACTGAAATCGAGCCAAGTGTGCTCGGTGTTGCCGATGTGGTCGAAAGACACATGGTTTCCGGTGAAAACCTCTATCTGGATTACCAGGACAACCATCTAGACTGGTGAGCTTTGCGGCCTGCGATGTGACAATGGCGGTGACTACCGCCCCCGAGGCGTCACGGGATCGCAGAATGACAAGGTGCTGGCGCGGCGTATGGCCTGGGCCAGTCGATCGTTGCTCTCGGCCAAAGTCGGAACCTGTCCGTATTTGACCGCGGCACGACTGATGGTCTCGTCGATGACCCGCATGGCGGCCGCAACGGTGGCCGCGCAAAGCCTCACCTCGAAATCGGAGGGAGACAGTTCTAGTCGGGTGGCGATGACGCCAGCCATCAGGTCTTCGGTCGCGCGGGTGGACATGAACCAAGGCTCCAGAAGCGCAGGTTCTTCGTCCAGCCGCGCGATCAGGTGCACAACAAGCTTGCTGTCCTCGATCTCTTGAGCGTCTATTTTGCTCATGTCGTAATTGATCTCCAAAAAGCGCTCGACGGTCATATCGAGCGGCCATTTCTGAAGCTTTGCAGCAAGGTTTTGCGACATGCGGGCAAAGAGAGGCTCAATGCAGCTCTCCTTGGTGCGGAAGTAACGCCACAACGTCCGCTTGGATATGCCCGCCGTCTCGGCGATCTCGTCCCCACTCGTGCCGGCTACCCCCTTTTCCAGAAACAGGCGCGCAGCACTTCGTGCCACTTCAATATGGGCCCCGTCCCGAATTGTCCTGCTCATCTGCGTCTCCAAATCACGAATTCTGTAGCTTATATGGCGTAAAATGACATTTCCTTAAGGCTCAAATTCGCCGAAGGACGCGCATCGGAACAATTACACACCACAATAATGACACTAAGTGCCATTATCCGATTTGCCTATGTCAATACATTCGGCTTTGCGCCATCAACCTATTCCCGCCGGGGCCACCCATGAGAACACCAGCAGCAATTGCCATCTCCCTTTTTTTTCCAGATTCACAACGCGTCCGCCCAGCCCATGGAGGATAATTTGCGGAAAATCACCTATCCGCCCACCGAACGCATCGACGTGACCGAGGAGCATTTCGGCCGGACTGTCGTGGATTCATACCGTTGGCTCGAGAATGATGCACCGGACGACCGCGCCGTGGCGGCCTGGATCGAGGCGCAGAATGCGGTCACACGTAAGCATCTCGACGCGCTTCCCGGCAGGGAGCATTTTCGCAAGCGAATAGCGCAACTGCTCGATTACGATCGCTATACCGTGCCGCGCAAGCGCGGCGACCGATACTTCTTCAACGTCATCAAGGGGAATGAAAACCAGCCCTCCCTCTATGTCCGTGACGGCGTCTTCGGCGAAAGTCGCGTGCTTATCGATCCCAAAACGTGGTCGGAAGACGGTGCCGACGCGCTGACCGACTGGAGCGTGTCCGATGACGCCCGCTACGTCGCCTTCGGCGTACAGGAAGGCGGCACCGACTGGCGGACCATCAAGGTGCTCGACGTCGAGAGCGGCAAGGAACTCGGCGATGCGCTCGATGGCGCGCGCTTTACCCGCCTCGCCTGGGCGCCCGACGGATCGGGCTTCTTTTATTCCCGCATGCCGAGACCCGCAAAGGGCTCAAGCAAAGGATCGGTCGTCGCCAATCACGCCGTTTACTTCCACAAGCTGGGTACGGGCCAGGCCGAGGATCGCCTGATCTACTCGACACCTGATCGCCCTGAACTGCTTCATGGAGCGGACCGTGTTTCCGGTGGTCGCTACCTGACCATTTCTTCGACGCCCGGCACGAGCGAAAGCGCTTTGACCGTCGTCGATCTCGAGGCGAGCGACTGGACGCCCCGGACTGTCGTGGCGGACATGGATTCCGCGTGGTCCGTCATCGGCAATAGCGGCAGCACGCTGATCCTCACGACGACGCACGGAGCCGAGCGCGTGCGCATCGTCTCCCTGGACCTCTCCGAGGAAAACCCAGAGCCGAAGGAGATCGTCGCCGAGGCCGCCGACGGCGCGGTGCTGGACGCCGTGGTTCTTGCCGGCGATACGCTGCTGGCGAGTTATCAGATCGACGTCAATACGGAGATCCGCCGCTTTACGCTCGATGGAAAGCCGGACGGTACCGTCGATCTGCCCGGGGTCGGAAGTGCCCGGTTTCTGGAAGGCGACGCCAAGGAGGCCTTCTTCGTCTTCACCAGCCATGACGCGCCGATAGCGATCTACCACTACGACCTGGCCTCCAAAGCCGTCACGCCCTGGGCGGAGCCGAAGCTGCCGATTGACCTCGACAGCATTCATGTCGAGCAGCGTTTCTATCGCTCGAAGGACGGCACCGAAGTGCCGCTGTTCCTGATCCGTCGCAAGGATGTCACCAGCGCGGCACCCACTCTGCTTTACGGCTATGGTGGTTTCGGCATCAGCCAGATCCCGATCTACAATCCGATCCAGCTCGCGTGGGTGGAACAGGGTGGGGTGCTGGCCGTCGCCAACATTCGCGGAGGTGGCGAATATGGCCGGGCATGGCAACGCGCCGGCCAGCTTGAAAACAAGCAGAACTCTTTCGACGACTTCATCGCCGCCACCGAATTCCTGAAGCGGACGGGCATCACCTCACAAGACGGCCTTGCCATCCAGGGCGAGTCCAACGGCGGACTTCTGGTCAGTGCCGTCACCAACCAGCGACCCGAGCTGTTCGACGTGGCGCTGCCGGGTGTCGCAGTCACGGACATGCTGCGCTACGACCAGTTCACTGGCGGCGGATTATGGAAAGGCGAGTTCGGCAGTCCTTCAGAAGAACGGCACTTCCGTAACCTCATGACCTATTCGCCCTATCACACGATCCGACAGGGATCGGATTATCCGGCAATTCTGGCGACAACGGCAGATGCCGACGACCGTGTCGTGCCTGCCCACACGTTCAAATACATCGCCGCTCTGCAGGCCGCGGATCTCGGCGAAAAACCACGCCTCGTGCGCACCGATACGCGCGCGGGCCACGGCGCCGGCATGCCAATCGACAAGGTCATCGCCCAGCATGCCGACATGTGGGCCTTCGCCGCCTACTGGACGGGCCTGAAAACGCTGCCGACCAAATGAAACGCTTGAATGGGAGAATGAAGAAAATGACTAAGAAACCCACCAACCATCTGGCTAAAGCCGCGACATCTCTCTTCGGAAGTGTCTTGGTCACCTTGACGCTGGCAAGTTGCACGACTGCTGGCGAAGACCGCCATGACGACAGACACCGATGCTCACACGACAGACACTATGACGATTGCATGTACATGCAGCAGCATCGCCGCGATCGCGAACAGCTCATTAACCAGGAAAGAGCCCTCATCAATGCCGAGCAGGCACGCGAGAATCTCAGAATGCTGCGGGAGATCAGAAGAAAACGCGAGGAACATCATTGAGCGCTACCGCTTTTGTATTCGATAGCAGGAGACAAGTCCGATGAATGAACGATCGCCGGTTTCAGCGAAGGATCGAGTATCCGAGATACTGAGGCGCAACGAACGGGCCATGATGGCCGCCATTCTCAAGACATGCGACGAAGTCGCGTGGGCCACCGCAGATGAACTCAAGTTGGCAGGTGTCGAACCCATCAAGATGAGGGACGGCTATTTCTCTTCGGTCGCACTTCATCAGCTGTTTCTACATCAATGCGGCGCGGACATGGAAACGAGCAAGGGCGGCGATCCGAAACGCGCCGCCCAGTTGCTTCTCGCCGGGAGGAGAATTTCCGCCCATTACTGGGAAGGCATCGATGCGAACGAACAAACAGGCAGGAGCGACATAGTTATGGACGACGAAGAAAGGCGCGAACTCGCCGAGAGTGCACATAAAGCGGCATCTAGGGGCGTTTTGCGGGCTCTCATCGAACAGGCGAATGCTACCAATCCGGATCTGCGCAACCGCATCACCACCGATATCGAGGCTTTTGTCGCAGAGCTTGCGCCGCAATCGGAGACGGACCGCTATTTTGCCGAACTTGTGCGGGAGAACGTCGAACTGCTGCTGCAATGATTAGCAAGTTGATACCCGTTCAGTCATCTTCGGGGGAATGCTAAGAGCGATATCGCTCATGCAAAAAGTTGCGTAAACTAATGTTTTATATAAATAAATTATAGCTCGATTTAGGATGGTGAATGGTTCGATCCCCATCAAGAGCTTGATGCTCGTCTCGTCGCCATTTAACTATCGGTTTGAAACCGAGGCCTAAGGGACCCTTTGTGCCTCCCTGACACGATCCCAGTCGCAACCGCTCTCGAAGTGTAATGTAAAAGCGATAGGAGCCCACAAAGTGACAGTCACTTTGTGGGCTCCAAACCCACTTTTTGCAGTCAAAGCGTTTTTTGAGTTTCACCTTTGGCGATCGACGATGTCGCGGGAATGCCTTGATATCCCGATATCGATTCAGCGCTCGCCATCCCTGGAGAATTCGAGGTGCCGCCGAGCAAATCGCGGGTAGCCTTCTCAATTCGGTCACCAATCTCTTTGTCGACATTGCGCCAGTAATTGAAGGCACGCACCAAAATTGCCTCACTTACCCCGTCGGCGAGATGCCCTGCGACATTTTTGACGAAGCGTTCACGTTGCGCGTCGTCCATGACCTCGCGTACGAGCGTGCCGGGCTGGCTCCAATCGTCATCATCTTTGCGCAAGGAGTAGGCTGCTCGCACCATGTCGCCATCGGCAAACCATGTTGCCTCTCCTCCTGTTTCCGGTTGTGCGCCAGGGCCGCCGTATGAGTTGGGAGCATAGACCGGATCAAGTGCGTTCACCGTCCGGCCGCGCCCGGCACGGGAATAAGAATGGACTTCCGCTGCCTTAGCCTGATTCACGGGGATTTGCTTATAGTTCACTCCGAGGCGGGCACGGTGTGCGTCGGCATAAGAAAACCCGCGCGCGAGAAGCATCTTGTCAGGGCTCAGTCCAATGCCTGGCACCATGTTGTTGGGTTCAAATGCCAGTTGCTCGATTTGGGTGTCCCAATCCACTGGGTTCGTATCGAGGGTTAGCTTGCCTACCTCGATCAGAGGGTAATCCTCGTGCGGCCATGTCTTGGTGAGGTCGAATGGGTTGATCCGGTATGTCTTTGCATCGTCGAACGGCATCACTTGGAACTTCAACGTCCAACTTGGAAACTCGCCTTTGGCAATGTGGTCGAACAAGTCACGACGGTGATAGTCTCCGTCTTGCCCAGCCATCTTGTCAGCCGCGTCTTGTGTCAGATGCGCGTTACCGTCGCCCAGATCGGTGTGGAAATGCCACTTGACCCAACACTTTTCGTCTGTTTCGTTTATAAGCATATAGGTGTGGCTTCCGTAGCCGTGCATCTCGCGCCAGTTTTTTGGCACGCCGCGATCGCCCATAAGGTACGTGACCTGGTGCGCACTTTCAGGGCTAAGCGTCCAGAAGTCCCACTGCATATCATGGTCGCGCAGTCCGTTGTCGGCCCGGCGCTTTTGGCTGCGGATGAAATGCTGGAACTTCATAGGGTCGCGAATGAAGAAAATCGGCGTATTATTGCCGACCAGGTCGAAATTACCGTCTTCTGTGTAGAACTTGACCGAAAAACCACGTGGGTCTCGCCAAGTGTCGGGGCTACCGCGCTCACCAGCTACGGTGGAGAAGCGAACTGCCGTCTCTACCCTTGCTCCGGGTTGAAGGAATTTTGCTTTGGTGAATCTTCGTATGTCGTTCGTTACTTCAAAATGGCCGAACGCGCCGCTTCCCTTGGCATGGGGTTGCCTTTCAGGGATCCGCTCTCGATTGAAATTCGCCATTTGCTCGATCAGGTAGTGATCGTTCAGTACGATCGGGCCGTTTTTTCCTACCGTGAGTGAGTGCTCGTCACTCTGTACAGGAATACCTGCATCGGTTGTCGTGCGGGGAGCGGATTTTTCGTCTGCCATGGACCTGCCCTCGGAGTGTGTGTTGGGGATAGGTCTACAAAACGGCAGCTTGAGCGCTAGGTTCCATAGCGACTACTGGACGGGATGGCCGCAGCTCCAGACCAGAATTAAAGGACGCGTGATCGTAATGACATCGGCACCGCTATCTGCGTCGAGCCTTTCCTCCCAGTCAATAGCATCCATTTTACGTGAGCTTATTGCTCGCCCGCTTTTCATGCCGAGAATCCAGGCGCTTCCCATTGCGTGGCAACTTAGCAGATAAGGGCGAGGGAATGACAATGCAGTCGGATCAATAATTCAAGCAGCGCGGTGTTGGCTCTCGTGCTGAAAGAATGCGATTTTCCGTTCGTATGTCGTCGGTTCGAATCTCTTCAAGAACTTTATCTGAAGCACTCCAAGATTCAATCGAATACTCGCGAACAACCGCAGTCCAGATCGAAAAATATTAGACCTTGCTTGGCAGTTTAGTTTGGGCCTTAACCGCTATCGAGCTACGGCTCATCAAAAGCCGTTGCTCTGACCTTTAGGTCCTTCCCAGCCGGATTCTGCTGGAAAATCAGCCCGCCACCGACCTTCGAGTGCCCAGGAACGAAGTCCAACACGGTTTCGGAGCTTTCCAGAACCAAAGCCCGCTCTCTTAATTCACCTCGAATTTTCACCTGGGACGCAGTTGCACTAGAATCGTTGTGAATTTCGAACAGAACCTGAAACCCATCGCTGCGCTCTTCTGTCCTCACAACGTTTCCATGAAGGTTGGGTGACGTGTCTCGGTCCATCACCCCATCCTTCCCTATCCAGACGATCACGACGAGGACGATGATTCCTGAGACGGCGCCTGTTATCCATTCGATCCAGTGAGGGGCACCGGGCTCAATGTTTTTATCATTGGAGATTTTTGTCATTGCAGCCTCACAGGATCAGGCGAGCGGCCGCCGCGCCGATGGCGCCGGGGAAGCTCAATATCACGATGGTCATCAGGGTTTGAGTGGATCCGATGTCATCGGTTCTGTGAAACGTCCACAGGCAGTAGGCACTAATCAAACCAGCGATCAGATACCCAGGCAATGTGAAACGGACAAAGGCATGCCAACTCGGTGTGCCCTCGGCGAGATCATGGCTGCCCCTAAAAGACAGGGCGTATACAAAACCATGCATCACCGCCAACGAGGCGGCGATGATCACGAGGGCGTGCCAAGGCGTCATCTTATATGACAGTAGGATCATTTCTTCCGTGGGCGCGACGTTGAGGTTGAGGAACAGGGCACCGACAGCCATGAGAAACAACTCACCGGCGTAGCTTGTCTCCCCTTCGTGAACAGGGTCGCCATCGTCACCTTCCTCCTCGACACCTTCCTCAACCGACTGCCCACCAAGTTGGCTTCGACCCAGCATCGCACCGATACTCGCGGGAACGGCCTGGAGCGCGATCATCCCGATGATCTCGTGCGCTGACTGGTCGTGCTTGATGACCCCCATCGCGACCAGGATCAATGCGCAGGAAATGATACCAAGAGCATAGGCAATGCTGGCATCCCGGACTGCTTGCCGCCATGTCGACGTCTCTTCGAAACCCACCCTGTCGGCGAGAATGATCAGCAGAGGGATGTTGGCGAGGAGCAGCAAGAGGAGCCGGGTGCGGTCGATGTAGACGCCCAGCTGCCACATCTCCATCGTCATAAGCATCGGCAGCGCGAAAAGGAGGGCTCCCGCGATACCGCGGGCAATCCCTGCGAAAAATTTGCGGGTGTTAAAATCCTCGCGCGTCGTCGCAATATCCATGCCGCTTTTCCTCTAAGCAAAGAATTCCCACCAGACCAAAATAGAGGCAGCGGCATTGGGGTCCAGAGCAAATGGGGGATGAACAGCGCAAAGAGTCGGAGGGAACCTCCAGGCAGCTTGTATGATGCGTATTGGTGGAATGCCTCTCGACGGGCGTAATGAGAAATCTGTCCCACGATCCTTGGACGCCGGCCGTGGCGCCAAACTGGCTCTATAACGGAAAAATCCATCCAGAAAGCCGAAACTGTGATGCAACATCGGTGACCTATTTCCACCCCCGCAGGGACCAACGAGGCCATAGAATCAGCTTTCCCTACCGGCGCGGGTGATAGGGCGTGATCTTGCCGCTGGTGACCGGAATGAAGGCACCCGTCATGTCGCTTCTACGTTCAGAAGCCAAAAGGAAGTAGGCTCCTCCAGCAGGCTGGCCGGTGCGGCCGATTAGGTCTGTTGTCCGATCTTCGCGGCTTTTTCGGCCGGCAGGTGGACGGAATAATGGGTTCCAGATCGGGCCGGAGGCGCCCGGATTCACGCGAATGCCTTTTCAGCAAACATTTCCGCAAGCCCGGCCGAGAGGCAATCTGCGTATGACGATGCCTGGCGATATGGGGATGGGCTTTGGCTCTTCGCGCAACTGTCGAAATCTTTGCCGGAAAGCCGACCTGGCGGGCTCGGGACTTCGATGCATGGAACCAATCACGCAGTCATGCGCTTGCCAGCGTATCGGCTGTGATTGGGAGGGCCCCTGTGTGATCAACGACCTCTGGTACAAGAACGCGATCGTCTATTGCCTCTCTGTTGAAACCTTCATGGACGCCAATGGCGATGGGGTCGGAGATTTCCAGGGTCTTCAGCGCAGGCTGGATTATCTGGCGGGCCTCGGTGTCAACGCAATCTGGCTGATGCCGTTTCAGGCGTCACCGGGCCGCGACGACGGCTATGACATCTCAGACTATTACAATGTCGATCCTCGTTATGGAACACTCGGTGACTTTGTCGAGTTCACTCATGGTGCGAAACAGCGCGGCATCAGGGTCCTGATCGACCTTGTCGTAAACCATACGTCGGATCAGCATCCTTGGTTTAAACAGGCCTGCGCCGACAAGAATTCCCGCTACCGCGACTGGTACGTGTGGTCAAAAAAAAGGCCCGACAATGCCGACGAGGGCATGGTCTTTCCCGGTGTCCAGAAATCGACATGGACGCGGGACGAAAGTTCCGGCGAATATTACTTCCATCGTTTCTACGAATTCCAGCCGGATCTTAACACAGCCAACCCGCATGTGCAGGCCGAACTCCTGAAGATCATGGGGTTCTGGATCCAGCTCGGCGTTTCCGGCTTTCGCATGGACGCGGTGCCGTTTGTCATCGCCGAGAAGGGCGCGGACGTGAAGAGGTCAAAACCACAGTTCGACATGCTGCGCAGTTTCCGCGAGTTTCTGCAATGGCGCATGGGCGACAGCGTCATTCTTGCCGAAGCCAATGTGGTGCCGAAAGAGAATCTTCAGTATTTCGGTGAGGACGGCGACCGGATGCAGATGATGTTCAACTTTCACGTCAATCAGGCGCTGTTTTATGCGCTCGCCAGCGCCGACACACGTCCTCTGGCCAAGGCAATGCACGAAACCCAGGAACGACCGCAGACTGGGCAGTGGGGTATCTTCCTGCGCAATCACGATGAGCTTGACCTTGGCCGACTGACGGAAAAACAGCGACAGACGGTATTTTCGGCTTTCGGCCCGGATAAGAACATGCAGCTTTACGACCGCGGTATTCGCCGCCGTCTGGCACCAATGCTGGGCGGCGACATCCGCCGTCTAAAACTGGCATGTAGCCTCATGTACTCGCTGCCCGGTACCCCGGTACTCCGCTACGGCGACGAAATCGGCATGGGCGATGATCTCGATCTGCCGGAGCGCAACTGCGCGCGCACACCTATGCAATGGTCAAACGAACCGAATGGCGGCTTCACGAAAAGCGACAGCCCGGTCCTGCCGGTAATATCGGAAGGGCCTTACGGCTACGATCACCTGAATGTTGCCTTTCAAAGGCGTGATCCCGAGTCCATGCTCAACTGGACAGAACGGATGATCCGTATGCGCAAGGAAGCGCCGGAGATTGGCTGGGGGACATTCAGCGTTCTCGGTTGTGGTGATGCGGGCGTGCTTGCCATGCGATACGACTGGCGCAACAACGCCGTCATCACCATTCATAATTTTCATGATCGACCGATGCAAATCGAGTTCGCAGCCGGCGAAGGTGGCGACCTGCTCATCGATATCTCCGACGGCAGCGATAGCCGTACCGACGGGAAGGGGCGACATCATATGGTCATCGAGCCCTACGGCTATCGCTGGTATCGTGCGGGTGGTCTCGACTACCTGCTGAAGCGCAGCGATGTTTGAATCATCTGAGCTTCTTTTCTATTAGGTCTGCAGCACGGCGAAGGCCTCGTAAGGCTTGAGTTCAAGCCGCGGTGCTCCAAGCTCGCGTGGTTCGTAGTTATGGCTCAGGCATACGCCTATGATACGAATGTCGGCGGGTATTTCGATCGATTGCGGTTGTGGTTTGAAATTGGCGATCACAACAAGGCAGGACGTCCCCAGCGTTCTTGAGTAAACGAAGACATTCGGGTCATCGTCAAGCCAGGATTCAAACTTGCCGTAGACGATGACCGGGTGGGTTTTACGCAAGGCAATGAGCCGTCGGTAATGATGCCAGATTGAACTCGTGTCGGCGACCGAGTCGGCGGCATTGATGGATTTGTAGTTTTCGTTGACTTCAATCCATGGAATTCCGCTCGAAAATCCTCCTGCGGCCTCATTGCTCCACTGCATGGGCGTACGGGCATTGTCGCGGCTGCTTTCGTTCGCGCCCTTGAGAAAATCGTCTGCCAGCCGGCCGGCATCGAGGTGCAGCTTGTGCATGTTGAGTGTCTCGATATCGCGATATTGTTCTATCGTCGTGAACGGCACATTGGTCATGCCGATCTCTTCGCCTTGATAGACAAAGGGCGTTCCCTTGAGGAGATGCAGCACAGTTGCCAGCATCTTGGCCGATTCCACCCTATACCCCGCAGCATCACCGTAACGGGACACCGCCCTTGGCAGATCATGGTTGCCCCAGAAAAGGGAATTCCAGCCATCCGTCTCCAGTGCACGCTGCCATTTGCCCAGGACCGTCTTGAGAGCGACAAGATCCAGCGGTTTTGGCCGCCACTTTCCGTAAAGCACGTCCCATTGCAGCGTGACATGCTCGAACTGAAATACCATGGACAGTTCGGCCCGGTCCCGGCTCGAATAGAGCATGGCCGTTTGCGGGGTCGCGCTCCACGTCTCGCCCACGGTCAGCAGATCGCGGTGGCCATAAGTCGCCGCATTCATTTCCTGAAGATAGGTATGGAGCTGCGGACCGTCGGTGACGATTTTTTGGTCGGCGTCCTTCCCGATATAATCGATGACGTCCATGCGGAAACCGGCAATACCACGGTCAATCCACCAGTTCATCATGCTGTAGATTTCAGCGCGAACCCTCGGGTTTTCCCAATTGAGATCCGGCTGACGACGGGAAAACAGATGCAGATAGTATTCGCCACTTGCTTCATCGAATGTCCACGCGGGGCCGCCGAAAGATGACTGCAGATCGTTCGGTGGGCCGCCATCCGTTAGCGGTTTGCGCCAGATGTAGAAATCTCGATATGGATTGTCTTGCACGCCCGTCCTCGATTGAACGAACCAGGGATGCTCATCGGATGTGTGGTTGACGACGAGGTCGAGAATGATCCCGATCCCACGGGCCTTTGCCTCAGCAACGAGGCGATCGAAATCGTCGAGGGTGCCGAATTCCTCCGCAATGGCGCGGTAATCGGAAATATCATAGCCGTTATCATCCATCGGCGAACGATAGATAGGAGATAGCCAGATCACGTCGATGCCAAGGTTTTTGAGATAGTCCAGCCGGGAAATGATGCCGGCGATGTCTCCGATGCCGTCACCATCCGAATCGCTGAAGCTGCGAGGGTAAATCTGGTAGGCCGTTGCTGTGTGCCACCATTCTTTCAGTGGCAATCCAGGTTCTGTTAAGGCTGTAATCTGGTCCACGCATCGGCTCCCGTCCTGACGACATATCGATGGGAAACACCGTCCCAATGCAGATGTTCCGCCATCGCGACACGGTGGTGGAGGGCGGCGCGCTCAAGCCCCATGTGTCGCTTGAAATGCGCAATGCTGAGCTATGCGGACAGTCTGTACCTCAACCGGATTTTTTCCCGATTTCTTCGTCGCGGTTCATCGAGCCCCGGTGCTCGGCAGCATCACGCTCCCACCCGAAAACACTGCGGCCACCCCGGTCGTGCGACTGCGCGAACTCCCCGGCAACGATCTCCTTCAGATCTGGCCCGGTGACATACCGCTCCATCTGCCGTGCTTGGGCGTCGAGCCTTTGCAAGGCTTGCAATTCCTCCTCGCGTCCCAGACGAGCCTTTCCGACCGCCGATTTCATAACGCGGATCGTCTCGTCATAGACTTTTAGCGGAACCGGGAAGGGATGACGATCCTTGCCACCATGGGCCAGTGAGTAGCGAGCCGGATCGGAAAAGCGGCACGGTGTTCCATGCACCACTTCCGAGACCATCGCTAACGCGCGAACCGTTCGCGCACCGACGCCCGGTGTCAAGATAAGTTCCTCGAAATCCTTTGGTCCACGGTCGGCCGCCGCTGCCATCGCGCCGTGAAGACGCCGCATGTTTATATCGGACTGCCGCACATCGTGATGATCCGGCATGATCAGATGTGGAAGCGACGGTTGCTCTGCCGGTCCCCGTGGCGATGTTGGCGGCTCCAGCGCCGAGAACTCACGTAGGATGCGATCGGGACCGAATGTCGCGAGCAAATCGAGTTGGCCCAAACGCGACGGTGCTGCCCTGTGGTCGGCCAGATTGACGATATTGCCTTGCTGCCTGCCCTCGATTGCGGAATGCGGATTATCGATGAAGCTGGTCATTCCCTCCGACAGCCAGTGATAACGACGTGCTTGCCGCCTGTCGCCATTCATTCCTTGCTGAACGACCACCCATTTTCCCGTATCGGTGACGATGAAACCGTGAAGGTACAGGTCAAATCCGTCCTGGACGGCTGCGCTATCGACTTTTGCCACGAGGCGGCTGGCACTTACCAGCCCCTGGCCGTCAAGACCAGCGCGCTCCGCAATAGCGACAAGTTCGTCTGGCGTCCTTCGTGAATGCCGTCCCCGACCGCCACAGACATGGATACCAAGTTCGTTTGCCATGGGGTTGAGGCCGCGCTTCAGAGCGCCGAGGACACTGGTCGTAATGCCGGAAGAGTGCCAGTCCATCCCCATGACACTTCCGAACGATTGGAACCAGAAGGGATGGGCCAGACGCCGCAGGAGTTCGTCGCGGCCATAATGGATGACGATGGCTTCCGATATGACGGCGCCCAGCCGCGTCATCCGTTCGCCAAGCCAGCGCGGCACGCGCCCGCCGTGAAGTGGAAGATCGGCACTGCCCGCTCGTTTGACCATGTCGCGCTTATAAGGCGAGAAGAACGTTTCTGACAGGAAAATCGGTGAGATCGCCTGGTTCCATCATGTCGGTAAGGGCTTACCCTGCCACAGATCCGTGACGCCCCCTGTTTTGCCCAAAACCGGATCGCTCGATGGTGCCGGCAGCGACAATATTGTTTTCAAATGCTCCGGCGAGGCAAAAGTTGTCAGGAGATCGGCTTCCTGACCCGGCGGGTAGGCGCCAATGACCTGAAAGTCGCCAGAGCAGCTAAGGTTCATATGGCCGGTGCCGGCCGGTAGGAGAAGGCAATCTCCTTCTTCGACTGTGATGGCCGCGCCGTCCGGTCCGCCGATCAGCAAGCTCGCATTGCCCTTTTGAATGCCCAAAACTTCATGCGCGGTGGAATGATAGTGTTGGTAATCGAAGACGCCATTGGTCCACAGGCGGCCCCATCCGTTAGAACGAAAGAGTGTTTCAAAAGCCATACCGTGCAAGGGCGCAGCTTTTTAAACGAGGACGGGAAAGCGCTGATTGTTCGGCACGAAGCTGCTTTCGCGAAAAGACAGCGTCTGAACCGTCATTTCGAACCCTCTGCGCCGTCTGCCTCGGTCACTGAAGGAAGAAACGTTTCCACATCCCGCTTCTTTTCCTCCGGCAGGGTCGCGATATGGTCGTCCCAGAACCGCGCAGCTTCCGGTGGATCTCCGTCCCATTCGCGCGAAGACCCGAGATTGTCGTCGATCACCGCAATTCTGCGGCCACCAAGGGTCCGATAGTCATCCGCGAGGCGTTTTGATGTATTCTCCATCTGGTTCTCCTTTCATGAGCGTCCGTGATGAAACCGAGCGTCCGCCAATCTGGTTCCAACGGTGGTTATACAGGTCGTTTCCAGGCGAGCGCCCTCCTAATGAGCAAAACGAAAGCGGTCCCCAGTTGCACTTGGAAACTAGGCCTTGCGCTGCTTGGTGCGCCAAATTCACGCGGATATGCGTGCGGCCATAATGGATGGAGGCCGCCAAGTTCTGATTTGGCGACCACCATCCCAAGACGAGCTCGCGGCCGCCGATATGGATGAAGTCGGATCAGAGCTTGGCCGTCGGGTAGGTGGGCTCTGCTTCCTTGCGGGCCAGAAGATCGCGAATTTCCGTCAGGAGGCGAACGTCTGCCGGCGGCGGTGCTGGCGGTGTTTCGCCGGTCTTCTCGTGATGTTCGACCTGATGGCGCAGGAAGTTCACACCCTTGACCATCAGAAAGATGATCCAGGCAAGGATCATGAAGTTGATGAGCACGGTTATGAAATTGCCGTAAGCCAATACTGCGCCCTGTTCCCTGGCTGCAACAAGTGTCGGCGCGTTGACGGCGGAAGACAGCGGGAAAAAGTAATTCGAGAAGTCGAAGCCGCCGAACAGCGCTCCGACGACCGGCATGATGATATCATCGGTCAGCGATTTGACGATGCCGCCAAAGGCGCTGCCGATGATCACACCGACAGCGAGGTCCATGACGTTGCCGCGCGCGATGAATGCCTTGAACTCGTTGATAACGCTCATTTTCAGCCTTTCGCTTAGAGGATGAAGGCTGAACGGCGAAGCCGTTGGAGATGTTCCAACTCAAGCACCGCTTAGCCAAGGGATCTTCGCGGGAACGATTGGTTGTGGGGCTCCGGCCGCCCGCTGAAGCGCCCCTTGTGTTTTTGCATTACTGGGGCGGCTGCCCGTTCGAAGCTGAAACACCACCATCGACCGGCAGGTTCACCCCGGTTACGAAACACGCATCCTCGCTGGCGAGAAAGGCAATGACGGAGTCGACGTGTTCCGGCTGTCCGGGCCCTCTCAGCGCGAAGCGTTCGTTGAATTTCTCGAGCAGTTTTTCGTCGCTCATCATGTCTTCTGTCATCTCGGTGCGGCTGAGACTTGGGCAAACAGCGTTGACGCGCACGCCTTCCTTGCCGTGATCCATCGCCATCGCGCGGGTGAGGTTGACCACACCGCCCTTGGCGGCGTTATAGGCGGCCATCGACCAGTCGCCACCCGTGCCGGACACCGATGCGGTGTTGACGATGGAGCCGCCGACATATTTCAGGTGGGGCAGGGCGGCCCGGCTCATGAAAAAGACGCCATCAAGATCAGTTGCCATGACCTTGCGCCAAGCATCGGTCGAGAGCTCATCGACCTTGCCCTGCGCATGGACACCTGCATTGTTGACTAGCGTGTCGAGCCTACCGAAACGGTCAGTCGTTTCCTTGACGATCTTTTCCGCATCGCTTTCGATGGAAACGTCCGCTTCGACGATCAATACGCGGTCCTGCTGAAATCCGCTGGCGGCTTTGTCGAGCTTTGATTTTTCCCGGCCGACGAATACGACGCGAGCGCCTTCATCAAGGAACCGCAATGCGGTGGCTTTGCCGATGCCGGAGCCGGCGCCCGTAACGATAACAACCTGGTTTTCAAATCTCTGCATGGAATGTCTCCGCATTGAATGATCCTCCGAATGGCAACGGGGTGACGGCTAGAGTGTTCCCACCTGAAGGGCTGTGCTGCTACAACTGACATCACGTTCGGGTGCGCAGGGAACCGGGACGTCGCGGGCCAGTTCTTCGATGGCATCAGGGAGGAATTTCAATGATCGACAAAGAACAACAGCAACGCGAACGTGCCTATAAAATCTGGGAGGACGAGGGCCGTCCGGACGGTGCACATGCCGATCACTGGCAGCGCGCGGAACGCCCCGATAATCTGGCCGACCAGGAGAGCGACGATGTCACGAAGGTCAATCAACGGGCTGACGACGAGTTTGCAAATGACAAGGACGAGCCGGATAATGCCGCAGACATCCGTCCGCCATCGACTGTCGCGCCGGATTAAACCTGCTGACCTGCGGGCTCAGCCCGCACATCTCAAGCGGTGGTCGGCGGCGATTGAATAGACGCGTTCCAGCGCATCACGGTCGCTGACGCGGTCGTCCGACATGGCCATTATCGATGCCCGGCAGATTCTCTTGTCCGAAGAGCTATCGCATCGGCTGGTGACGAAATCATAGAGTTCATGATCGCACAGTCCGTCGATCAGTCCGCGGACGAGTGTGTCGTAGACGCTGGTCAGTTTCCGGCCCATATCGTTTTCCGCCATTACTACGGGTTGGACTTGTGAAGAAAACGGAAGCGACGGCAAATAGTTTCATGGCTGGACCGTGGATGTGACAAGGATCGTCTGCACGAGGCGTTGATCAGCGCCTTCGCGAAAAGAAATTCGAGACGCCGGAGGAAAGGCTGTTGGATGCGGGGAGGAGGATTGCCGCGGCGAATTCTTTAGGTCGACCGCGGCGGCGTTTGTCACAATGTCGCAAGCGCCCTGTTGTCGATCTTTCCAGCGTAGTTCCTGCGCATCTCGACTTTCTGTTCGAGCGCGGTGATGACGTCGACGGAAAGATCCACGCCCTGCAGTTGTGCAATATCCTGCAGTCCGCCCGGACTGAACACGTTGATCTCGAGGATCTTGTCGCCAACAATGTCCAGCCCGACCAGGAACATGCCGTCGCCAATCGGCTTGGGTCCCACCATTTCCGCAACCTCGAGAATTTTGGGAGTGATTTCGGCCGGAGCTGCGGTGCCCGCTACGTGCATGTTTGAACGAACCTCACCCTTTGCCGGAACGCGACGCAGGGCAGCGTAGGCGCCGTCCCTTTGTAGCGGGCGACCGTTCATCAGAAACAGCCTTATGTCGCCTGCCGTCGCATCGGGATGGTAGCCTCGGCAATCAGATACGCTGGTCATACTCCGCGATCGAGCCCTATCCATCAGGCGTAAGCATATTCGCCGCCTTTGGTGAGCGCCATCCGGTAGGCCGGACGAGAATGGATCCTGTCGAGCCAGGCCATCGTCGCGGGCCTTGATGCGTCAAGTCCGGCGCGACCTTTCGCCACTTCAACCGGAAAGCTCATCATGATGTCGGCGGCCGTGATTACGTCTCCTGCAAACCAGGGTCGATCGCACAGTTCCTGCTCGATGTAATCAAGATGGCGATCGATCATCGGCTGGATGCGTTTGGCGCCCTTTTTTCCCAGTAATGGCACTCGGCTGACGGCGAGTTTTGCAAGCATCATCGGCATAACCGAACCCTCCGCATAATGGAGAAACTGTCGATAGCGAAGTAGTCCAATGGCGTCATTGGGGGGGCCGAGCCGTCCACCGGCCTTTTCCACCAGATATTCGCAAATTGCCCCGGTTTCCACCAAAGTGACAGGCGAGGTTGAATTCCGGTCTTCCAGTATCGGCGCCTTGCCGAGAGGATGGATCGACCGCAACTCTGGTGGAGCGAGCATGGTTTGGGGATCGCGCTTGTAGAAGCGGATCTCATAGGGAAATCCCAATTCCTCCAGCATCCAGATGATACGCTGCGAACGGCTGTTAT
The DNA here is from genome assembly GCF_004343585.1 of Neorhizobium sp. JUb45. Taxonomy (GTDB): domain Bacteria; phylum Pseudomonadota; class Alphaproteobacteria; order Rhizobiales; family Rhizobiaceae; genus Neorhizobium. The sequence goes on from NZ_SLYW01000006.1 coordinate 23,287, forward strand.
TGAGATGGTGCAGGATAAACATGGTCACTCCCTACGAGGTACGATACCTCGACACTATTGCGTGCTCTTCCAATGCATGGTGGTCGACCCTGATGTCGAAGGTTATTCAACGATATCGACCATCACACCCGGCTTCACCATGCCTGCCAGTTCCTCCACATCCCAGTTCGTCAGCCGAATACATCCGTGTGATCCAGCCTTGTCGATGAGCGTCGGCTCCGGAGTGCCATGAATTCCGTAAGTGGGCTCGGAAAGATCGATCCAGACGGTTCCGACGGGATTGTTCGGACCGCTTGGCAGCTTCAGAACCTTCTTGTTGCCGCCCTGCTGAAAATTGATTTTTGGGTTGTAGGTGTAATCCGGCATGCGTGCCACACCTTCCACCTTGTGGGATCCGGAAGGTGTAGGATTATCGTCACTGCCGATGGTTGCCGGATAGATTGTCAGGATTTTTCCGTCCTCGGCGTAAGCGACCACTTGCCCTGTGCGCCGATGTGCCTCGATGCGCGTGACGATGCCTGTTTTTGGCTTGTTGGGTGCTGTGACGACGATTGTTTCACCTGCGACGAACCTGGATGTCGGGTTCAGGGTCTTCAACAATCTGGGATCCATGTGAAAGCGCTCCGATAAACGCTCGGCAACGCTCGTGAAGCCCAGATGCTCCATGGATGCCTGATCCGCATAGTCCTGCGGGATGGCATCCACCAGACCTTGCGTGTCTTTACTCGAGATCTGATAGTTTCCGACAACCGGGCTACCGTCCTCCAGCTGCCCGAAAACGCCATCATCCAACTTGCCATCGATCGGCAGGCCGCTCATTGCTTCGAATGCGGCAATCGCCTTGCTGACATTCGCACCATACTTCCCGTCAATCACGCCAGGGGATGCTCCGGCGCGATCAAGAAGTACCTGCAGGCGGATCATGGCCGGGTCTGGCAGTTCCGGCGGCTGGGCAGGCCTGTCAGCAGGAATTTCGACAATGGGCGTGGCATTGATTGTTTCGATCGACAGCGTCTGTGCGGCGGCAGCACTGGAAAGAGCAGCAGCCATGGTGAGGGTGAAGATGATCAGATTTTTCATGGAAGCTCAATTCCTTGGCCGCGATGCGGTTCCGCCGGTCAGATTATTTCGCGGATAATCTGCGATGGTTTTGAGGCAAAGGAACCCATGCGAGTGCCTTGGCATTATCGTGTCACATCAAAGGGAGCTGCAATGCCGAGATACTTCTTCAACTATCGGATCAATAGCATTTTGGAAAAGGATCCGGAGGGAGCGGAACTGCCCTCGGATACCGCCGCGCTGGACGAAGCACGGCTCGCAGCCCGAGAGCTTCTGGCTGCGAAGGTTCGTCAAGGCGAATGGGTGGATGGCGATGCGTTCGAGGTGACTTTGGCAGACGGTACGGTGGTCCATACTCTGCCATTGCGTTCAGTCCTCAAACTCGATCATGACATCGGCCGGGATTCTTGAGCGGAGCGCGTGATGCTCGAGCACCTTGATGGGGCAGGCGTCAGCTTACACCGCAGCGATGCTCGGAAATGAAGCGATCAAAGGGAAAGACGCTAACGCACCTGCGGAGAATGCGGGCCGCCGGGAAGGACGCGTGCTCAGATCAAGCGCCGCATGACGAAGATGTCGAGCGTTCCCGGATAGCCACTGAACCGTCTGCGAAGGTCGAAGCGGCCTACAGCGCGGCAAACACCTTCTGGAGTTGCTCTAGGGGGACGGGCTTTGTCAGGTGGAAATCAAACCCGGCCTCAATTGCCAGCTCCTTGTCGCGATCCTGACCCCAGCCGGTCTGTGCGATGATCGGCGTATGTTTGAACTCGGGCTCGCCGCGAAAGGCCTTGCAGACCTCATAACCGTTCATCCCGGGAAGACCGATATCGAGCAGAATGACATCGGGACGGTAGTGCCGGGCGGCATCCAGAGCCTCACGGCCATCATGGACTGCTTCGAACTCGTGGCCGATGTCTTCCAGCATCATGCCCAGCGTGTCGGCGATAATCGGATTGTCATCGACCACAAGCACTTTAAGCGACCGGAAGGATGCCGTTTCCTGATTTTGCTGAGTGGCCACTTCCGGCTGTTCTGGCGCAGCCGTCATGGGAATCCTGATCGTAAACCGGCTCCCCTTGTCGGGTCCGGCGCTGTAGGCGTCAACCGAGCCACCGTGCATTTCGACAAGTTTCCGGACCAGTGCAAGACCGATACCCAATCCGCCCTGCGATCGCTGCAAATGATCTTCGATCTGCGTGAACAGATGAAAGACCTTTGATTGCATGTCTGACGGAATGCCGACGCCGTTGTCAGTGACCCGAATAGCCACTTGCTGTCCGTCATGGGTCACATGGAGATCGATCAGTCCATCTTCGGGCGTGTATTTGGCCGCATTGTTCAATAGGTTCGAGATCGCTTGCGACAGTCGCACCTGATCACCGTCCACCCACACGACATCGCTTGGCATCGCGATTGTCAGCTTGTGACCGGCACCGTCAATCATGGGTCGGCTGGATTCCACGGCCGTCCTGATGATTTCATCCATGCGCACCGTGTATTTCCGAAGTTCGATTTTACCCTGGCTGACACGCGATACATCGAGAAGGTCATCGATAAGTCTGACGAGATGGACTAGCTGTCGATCCATCATGTTGCGGATCTCGGCGGCATTCGCGCCACCGGGATTGCGTTGCAGAATGTCGAGTCCATTACGCAGCGGCGCCAGCGGGTTGCGCAATTCGTGCGCCAGCGTGGCCAGAAACTCGTCCTTGCGACGATCGGCATCCTTCAGCGCCTCGGCCTGCTGTTGCAACTCGTCACGCTGGGCTGCGATCTGCTGGCGCTGGCGATAAAGCTCGAAAAAAACCTCCGCTTTGCTGCGCAGGACATCCGGCTCGATCGGCTTTTGAATGAAATCGACGGCGCCCGCCTCGTAGCCCTGAAACCGCCACCGGCTATCGGTCGTATTCCCAGCCGTGACGAAAATGATCGGCACCCGACGCGTGCGTTCGTTTCCACGCATCAGTTCGGCCAGTTCAAAGCCATTAAGCCCGGGCATCTGAACGTCGATCAGGGCGAGCGCCACGTCCTGTTCCAGGAGAAGCTCCAGCGCCTGGTCGCCGGAGCGGGCCTTTAGCAAGTTGAGGCCATCACGACGAAGCAGGGCTTCTAGAGAGATGAGGTTCTCCTCGAGATCGTCCACCAAAAGAAACGAAACCTGGCCCATATCAGCCGATCCTCCTCAAATATTCAGATATGCCGTCGAGCGACAAGACTGTCGCGTCGGGGCATAAAGCCAGGCCCGCTTCGGGCATTGAAGCGGCAAATGCAGTCTGTGGATCCTGGATGATGACATGGCCGCCCGCCCTCGCGATTGCAAAAACGCCTCTGGCGCCATCGTGATTTGCTCCCGTCAAAAGCACGGCCACGACCGCAGCTCCGTAGACGTCTGCGGCGCTTTCAAACAGCACATCGATTGAAGGTCTGGAGAACAGGACCGGCTCTTCGTTGGTCAGGCCCAAGGTTCGTTGGTCCTCGACAAGGAGATGGTAATCCGGTGGCGCGAAGTACGCCGTTGCCGGCCGGATCGGCTCCTTGTCTTCAACCTCTATGACCTCGATGCTGGATTTGGCGCGAAAAAGCTCTGCCAGCACACTGCGCTTGTCGGGCGGGATATGCACGACGACCATGATGGGTAGGCGAAAATCCCCTGACAGCGTGGGCAGGATGCTTGTCAGAGCTTCCAGCGCGCCGGCAGACGCTCCGATCACCACCGCTTTTGGATCGGTTGGTATCATTTGCCGATCCTCTGATATATTTTTTCCTGGCGGACAAATTCGCTGAAGTCGTCTGCATGTGCCGAAAATCGAAGGCTTTCCTTGGCGCCGATGCCCAAAAAGCCCTTACGCGCAAGTGAATCGCGAAACAGACCGACTGCGCGATCCTGCAACACTTTGTCGAAATAGATCATGACGTTACGGCATGAGATCAGGTTCATTTCACCAAAGACCGCGTCTGTCACAAGACTATGATCGGAAAACACCACGCGGTCGCGCAATGTCCGATCAAACGACACCCGCCCATAACCGGCGCTGTAATAGTCGGACAGGGAAGACCTGCCTCCGGATTTGCGGTGGTTTTCGGTAAACAGCTGTATGCGATCGACATCGTAGACGCCGGCTTCGGCGATCTGCAATGCATCCTGATTGATATCGGTGGCGTAAAAGATCGTCCGATCTTCCAGTCCTTCCTCCCGAAACAGGATGACCAGTGAATAGAGTTCCTCGCCGCCGCTGCAGCCGGCAATCCAGATCTTGAGCGAGGGATAGGTCCTCAAATGCGGCACGACGATCTCGCGGATAGCCCGGAAATAGCCCGGATCCCGGAACATTTCACTGACCTGGACGGTCAGATAGCCGAGCAGCCGCGGCAACATGGTTTCGTCATGGAGGGCGCGTTCCTGCATCGCCGAGATCGTTGAGAATCCCAGTTGTTCCCGCGCCTGGCGCAAACGGCGTTTGATCGATCCCGTGGCGTAATTCCGGAAGTCGTAATGATAGCGAAGGTAAAGCGCTTCAAGCAGCAGCCGGATTTCGATATCCTCGACCTTCTCGAATGTCTCGATCACCGGGGCATCCACACGCGTACGAGGGAGAGCAGCTTTTCCACGTCGAGCGGCTTTGCCATGTAATCGTTGGCGCCGGCCTCGATGCACCGTTGCTGATCATCCGGCATGGCCTTGGCCGTCAGGGTGATGATCGGAAGTTTTTTCCATTCAGGATTCCTGCGGATGGCGCGGGTTGCCGTCAGACCATCCATGACGGGCATCATCACATCCATCAGCACAAGGTCGACAGCCTTTTCCGGATCACCTTGGGCCCGCTCAAGCTTGTCGAGGGCCTCCTGACCGTTGCGGGCGATTTCGATGATAGCGCCACGCGGTTCCAGGATGTTGGTCAGTGCGTAGACATTGCGGACATCATCCTCGACGATGAGGATTCGTCTGCCTTCCATGAGCGCATCGCGGTTACGCGCCTTGCGGATCATTTTCTGTTGCTCGTCGGGCAATTCGGACACGACCTGATGCAGGAACAGGGACACTTCGTCGAGAAGGCGTTCCGGCGACTTGGCGCCTTTGATGATGATGGACTTGGAATAACGGCGCAGCCGCTGCTCCTCGTCAGCAGACAGAACACGCCCCGTATAGACGATGACCGGCGGAAAGGAATGGCTGCTGTCACCGCTGATCGTTTCCAGAAGGGAATAACCGGATGCGTCGGGCAGGGACAGGTCGAGCACCATGCAGTCGAATGTCTGCTCCTTGAGAAGCGTCAGGCATTCGGCTGCAGTTCCGGCGCTTACCGTCTCCACCTCATGGGATGTCAGGAGCTTGGCGACGGCCTCGCGCTGGACTTCGTTGTCTTCGACGATCAGGACGCGATGAACGCCCTGCGACAGTTTTGCGTCGAGCTTATGCAGGACCTCGACCAGTTGCTCGCGCTGAACCGGCTTCATGATGTAGCCGACAGCGCCGAGCGAAAGCGCGGTCTCCGTATAGTCGTCTGCCGAAACGATGTGGATGGGAATATGCCGGGTGCGGACATCGCGCTTCAGGCGGTCGAGGACCGACAGGCCGGATTGGTCCGGCAACCCGACATCAAGCACGATCGCGTGCGGCATATGCTGTTTGGCAAGCTCCAGCGCCTCATGCGCCGTTCCCGCGACAAGCGCACGGAACCCCATTTCGCGGGCGAGATCACGCAGGATCGATGAAAACGTGTCGTCGTCTTCGATGACAAGCAGAGTACGCCGACCGTCGCTTGCGACAGCTCTGTCGTCTTCGACGAACTGATGGCTGTGTGCGTGTGGAGCCGGCTTTTCTTCCATGACCTCTGGCTTGCGCGTGGCGACCTGATCGGCGGTGCGGATATCGCGCGACACGACATGCGACGGGTCATAAGAGACCGGAATGATCACCGTGAAGGTGCTGCCATGATTGTGCCGACTTGCAAGATGGATGGCGCCGCCCAGCAACCGGACCAATTCTCTTGAAATTGACAGGCCGAGCCCGGTTCCACCGAATCTGCGACTGATTGTGCCATCGGCCTGGTGGAAGGCTTCGAAAATATTGCGTTGCTGATCCTCGGCGATGCCGATGCCGGTATCTGTGACCGTCAGTGCCAGCTGGTCGTTGGCGGCAATGCGGAGCGACAGGACGACCTTGCCCTTTTCGGTGAATTTGAAAGCGTTCGACAACAGGTTCTTGATGACCTGTTCGAGACGTTGCGGATCGGTCTCGATCACCGCCGGTGCTTCGGGAGCGATCTCGATTTCGAAGCCTAGCCCCTTCGATTTTGCAACCGGATCGAACAGCTGTCTCAAACTTCCGACCATCCTTTCGAGCGACACCGGCTCCGGCCTGATATCGACATGGCCTGCCTCGATCTTGGAGAGATCGAGAATGTCGTTGATCAGGTTGAGGAGATCGTTGCCCGACGACTGGATGGTCTGGGCGTATTTGACCTGCTCGCCTGTCAGATTTTCGTCTGGGTTGTCGGCGAGAAGTTTCGCCAGAATGAGCGACGAGTTGAGCGGTGTGCGCAGCTCATGCGACATGTTGGCGAGAAAATCGGATTTGTAGCGGCTTGCCTGTTCAAGCTCACGCGCCTTGAGCTGAACGGAAGCGTTGACCCGCTCTAGGTCATCGCGCTGGCCTTCGAGCTGCTGGGCCTGTTCTTCGAGCTGCGAGTTCGTCTGCTCGAGCTCGACCTGCTGCTGCTCCAACCGCGCCTGTGATTCCTTCAGTGCCCGACCTTGTTCCTCAAGCTCCTCATTGGAGACCCGCAACTCTTCGCCCTGCACCTGCAACTCTTCCGCCTGCCGCTGCGTCTCGCGTAGGAGGTTCTGAAGATCGCTGCGATATTTCGCCGACCGTACGGCCGTCGCAATGGAGGCGGATGCCTGGTCAAGCAGGGTAAGGATGGAGTCGTCGACCGGACGCAGGAAGCCAAGCTCGATGACCGAGTTCACCGCGCCATCAATGCTGCCGGGTGATATCATCAGATGACGTGGCTTGTCGGCGCCAAGCGCCGATCCGAACGCAAGATATCCATCCGGCAGGTGTTCTATGATGATCGGCTTGCCTGCTGTGACCGCTTCGCCGAGCAAGCCTTCTTTCGCCTTGAAATGGTCCGGTATGCTTGCACTATTGGGAACGCCCCAGGTCGAGACGCGCTGGAATTGATCATCGTCCTTGACAAAGATGGCGCCGGCAACAGCACCGGTATAGCGGGTGAGGAAATCGAGAATGCTGTCGCCGAGGTCTTCGGTTCGCCGATCGCCCGTCACGGCCGTGTTCAATGCGACTTCACCGGACTGCAGCCAGTTCTGCCGTCGCCTCGACAGTGTCGCCTGACGCACCAGAACTGCGATTGCGATCGTCAGCAGGACGCCGAGCAGACCAGCGAGAACGCTGCTGGCGAAAGCTGTCGTGTATGCGCTTTCCATCTCGGTGAGCCGGGTTCCTCGGAGGCGAGCCTCTTCCTGCCGCATCGCGGTCAGTTGCGCGCGCACGGCATCCATCTCGACCTTGCCGCGGTCTGAATTGACGACCGCAAGCGCCGCCTCGGCGCCTTGCGTGCGCCGAAGCTCAATGGTCTCACGCAACTCGGACAGTTTGCCATCAACATGCTCTTTGAGCGTCGCGAGCCTCTGCTGTTGTGAAGCATTGTCACTGATCAAGCCCGCAAGCGCCTCCAGGCGCCTTGGAATGGCATTGATCGCCGTGTTGTAGGGCTCGAGATATCGGTCGCTGTTCGTGAGCAGGAAGCCTCGTTGGCCCGTTTCGGCGTCCTGGATGTAGGAAAGAAGGTCCGATAGCCCGACGATGACCTCATGCGAGTGAACGACACGCTGATTGTTCGCGCGCAAGGTTTGCACATTGTACCAGGAAACCCCGGCGCTGATGACGAAAAACGCCAGCGCGGTCAGTAGGCTGACGGACACCGATGGGTCGAGTCCGAGGGTCCGCCTTGAAGGCGCCGCAGCATTGGACGTTTTCATGAAAATCTCGAAATGAGGAGGGGAGGTTGAGATGGCGCTATCGTTAGCGGGAATGTGATGTGGTCGCAACGATGGGGTTCATAGGCGGCTTCGCAACCAGGTTTCTGGAAAGTCACTCTTGGCAATTTTCGCCGGATAGCATCCGGTTTTGAAAATAGCGGCGCCCGGGGAGAACGCCGAAATTGCTTCACCGCAAAATATCCCGCAGACCGGAGCTATCTGTAACATTCCAAAGTTGTTCATTTTTTTGATAATGCCTCACATCCAGCCGCTGAACGCATAGCCACGAAGAATGTTCCGCGCACGATATCTTTTTTCTCGGGAGGCTGCGCGATAGGAGATGGAAAGCTGTCAGGTTCGTGTTTTTCCGAACTTCTGACGCCAACCTGACGCTTTTCTTACGGCTGTAGTTGTCCCGGCGTGCTGGCTCGGACGTGACGGTTGCGTTGGAAGCGCGTGGGGCGGCGTATTATTGCGGCCGAGAGTTTGCGAGCATGGGTCATAACATTCGGCTACCCCCCCCCCTCCAAACCTCGCGCGAACGTGGCGACGTAGGTCAATGAGCGGAAACAGCATGGCGTCGATGCGCGCCAGCGGCGACGGCCGAAAAGTCGATGCTGTTTACCACTTCAGCTTCATCGTCGTTTGCCGGTTTGTCAAAGATTGGTGTTTTCGCCAGCTCTCTGAGGGCAGCGGCAAGTGCCGCAAGTTGCTGTGCGATCTCAGTGATCGACAGCGAAGCCAAATCGTCCTGGTTCATAAAGCCTCCGTATTAGCGGCGGGAACGCAGAACAACTATCGCCTGTCGCTAAATTAGCGGCATACCCATAAAATGATAGGGGGAATTCGGGACAATTTCTCGGTGGCTTAGGAACCTAAACCAGACTTGAATGTTTTATTCATCTGAGGTTCATGTTTTACCGGAGTTTCCAATGTTTCTCAATACATTCAATGCCGGTGCTGCGTTTGGTTTTTCCCGCGAGACCGGAACCTCTTGTGGTAAGCCGGCGATCGAAGCTGAGATGCGATACCTGGAAGACGTCGATTGCAGCGACGTTCTCGTCGAGGAGAGCGGTCAACACATTATTCTTGATGGTACGGTCCCATCGGGTCGAGAGCTTTCAAAAATCGTTCGTCTCGCTTCTGAGATTGCCGGGAGGGACAATATCATCTGCCAGCTGATCGTTGTGCCCAAGCACAAAAGCGACGTGTCTTTCATGTTAGGCTGAAACAGCCATGAGATACCGCTGAGAGGCCCATTTGGAGTGGGCTTTTCAGCTGTGCAGTTCCCACTCCTTTAGTCCGCAATGCTATCGTGGGACAGTGAGAGTGGCAAAGTCCAGCACTGTCTAATACCGTACAAACCCCGTTTGGCTGATGCAGCATCTGAAAATGCCTCTATGCTTCTTGTTGCATATGCAATTACGGGAAAGCTTTGTCTCATAATTCGTTTAGATGGTTGCAGCCGCCGGGCTCGGATCGCTGGTTAGGTTTTTACCAGGGCGACAAGCGCGCCGAAGTCTGGGCCGATGGCCTTAAAGGAAACCGGGTTGCTCGATGGTGCTGGGAGGTATCCGATTTCAGGGTGACCGGCAACATTGGAGGCACGGGCGACGATGACATGGATCGTCACTCAGCCCAAGTCATAGCAGCCAATGCGTATCTGGATCGGTTCCCGAAATCCCGATAGTCGCCCGGACGGCATTCAAAGATGCGATAGGGTGACTGTTATCGGAGAGCACGCGGTCGCTGGGTGTATAAGCAACTGCGGCTTCACGAGATCTCCATTCGATCGTGAATAAGATGGTTGGGCCAAATCGCTCAGATCGGTAAGGTCCCGGTGCCTGGACATCGCGGACTCCAGTGTCGCGCGCATGTGGTGTCCCTCGCGGTAGAGATTCAAGATGATCACGCCAGCGGGATTCAGCTTCCGGTGTACATTTTGAAATTTTGTTGCTCGACAAGCCAACTCTCGAACCTTGCTCCTCTTCGACATCATTGATCGGTGGGTCGAACGCTTGCAAGAACAAATCACCGCGGGTCTCTGTTCGTCATGCGGGTTTCGTCAATGCGCTTCGTGAAACCGAAGCCCCGACACGGACCCGAGCAGGTTCTTTGACCTCGCAATACACACCCAAAGATCTGCTGGCATGCCGAACGATTGACCTGAGAATCTCAGCCTGTTCGTCCAATCCTGGCTGGGCAACCAGCGTCATGCCGCAGCGCTTTGCCGGCTCCGTTATTTTGGTCACCAAGCCATCAAGATGGACCGTTTTACCGATCCACCGCATCTCCGCAAAACCTGTCTCGGATTGCACTTCAACGAGGATGTTCGGGCGAAATCGACGTCGATCGATTTGAGATGTCGGCACGATCGTTTCCAGTTCTTGCAATGAGGCGGTTGTTACGAGGTGGATAGGAGCGAGACTGTAGCGGTTGCTCACCTGCGGGAGCGATGCGGTTCGCCCGTCAGTTCCTCCATAACGGCCGACCGCAACGTCAAACCCGAAATGTCCACCCAGCATCTTCCGCAGGCCCGGATCTGTCAGATAGAGCCAGGACCCGTCCGGGAAACCAATCTTGGGCCCATCCGCATCGATGGCGCTGCTCAGGAAGAGTGCCGGGCGCCATCTCGGCTCTTTTTCTGGCGCTGCCACGGCCCCAGAAACCGGGTCGAATAGAGCGTATTGACGATCGCCATGAACGCCACTTGAGCCGACTATCGCTTCGCGGCATAACTCGCCACCCAGCGAACTGACCGGGTAGCGCCATATTTCCTTGATGGTACCGATTGTTTCCATAATTCGCCAATGCGAGGACATCGGCTTTGTTCCCTCTGCCGTTCAGGCTGACAGCAGCACAGGCGCTTGCGCACTCAAGAGATCCTCCAGGACGGCGTGTGCTGCGGTTTCGCCAAGCTCGGCGGCGCTGGTTATACCCTGGACGAATGGGTGCTTGTGCAGGAGGAAAGGAATGGCAACACAATAGAGCCGGTTGGTTAAGGGCGCGGTTTTAAGAGGTCTATAACAGTCATCGACGTCGATCCCGCCAGTTCGCTTGAATGTCGCACATTCGTCATCACTAATAAGGTTCGCGGGCTCGGGCGTAGCAGCCGCCCTGACGCCGCTTTGTTTCAGCAATGTCGGGAAGGGAAGGTCCTGCGCCGAAAGTGCGCTTTGACCGGTCGCGTCGATGAATGTGTCGAACACTTCCTTTCTGCTTCCGATGTTGATCTGTGCGCCGCGCGCTAGGTCGCCCGTTTCGATCTCATAGCTTTCTTCCAGCCCGATAATCTCGAGCCGGCCGGAATTTCGGAGCGCCAGTAGCCGTTTGATCGATAGATGCGGTACGGTCGCATATTCATCGACAAAGATGCTCTTGAATGAGCGATTGAAGCGCCGCAGGTCATCGGTGTTGAGATGCGGGATAGCCCGCGCAATGATCTCATGTGTGATAAGGATCGCGTAGCGCCACGGAACGGTGAACTGCCGTTCGATATTGCGCTCGGCCTCCGCCAGGTTGGATGCGGCCCAGACAAAGGGATCGACCTTCGAACGTCGACCGTAATAGGCGTCCGCAAAGGTATCGACTGTCACGAGGCTCAAACCAATCTCGGCAGCATAGTTCGGATCTGCTGTTGTGATTTCCTTGCGGAAAAGATCGAAGATCCTGTCAAGCAATCCGGATGGGCCAGATGCTATTTCTTTGTCGACTGCCTGCTGCGTGCAGAAGGCAGGGTTCAAATACGGAAGGGGACAGTAGAAATCCGCCTCCGGCAGCAGTCCCTTGCGCGACATCATCGCAGCCGAAAAATCTTTGTAGGCAGCCGCTGGCTGGAATTGCAGATCGCCAGCACCATCAAGGACAAACGATCCACGCGACGATGCAACCGTCAACAGCGCATCGATCCCGCTCAATGACGTGCCCAGTACCCCAAGCCGGCCATGGCCTGCCGATTTAAGCGCCGCTGCCGGCCACGGGGAGGAAAAGTAGCCGGGCCGGATTTCGGTATGCGCTGGCCAGCTATGTCCAGTTGCCATCACGACGTGGTCGAACACCGCGTCGAATTCTTCGTCAGGTGAACCGACCCTGATACGGATATCGTCTGTGTCGAGCGCAATGTCGTTCACCCGGTGGCCGCTGTGCACTTCGATAACGTGGCCATGGTTGCGACCGTCCGCTAGGATCGTCGCAAATTGATCCTGGAAATAGTCACCAAGGACCAGCCGAGGATAGAATTCTCGCCCGTTGATGTTTGATCGCACGATTGAGAACATGGCGAGATAGTTGTCGCTTCGACGGCTCAGCCAATCAACGAGCGTTTCAGGAAGCATCGGGATCTCGATGCTTGGAATGTTGGAAAGCATGACCGGATCATTGGCGTCGGGAAGATAAGGCGTGCCTTTTCCCGCATTCTGCTCGGCCTCATATATGCTGATGGTGAGCGGAATGGTGGATTTGATAAGGTTTTTTAGCGTGAAGATGCCGGTGGGACCTGAACCGATTATGCAAATTCTGCTGCGCATACGCCATTACTCCAGCGCCGCCCATCGCGGCACCCTCATCTAACGGCGACCGTCGCATGCTGTTCCGGCGGGGAGGGAATTCGTACGTTTCCAGACTGACCACGGGTCAAATATGCGGTGGAACCGGATGAAGATGGATCTGTTGTCCTTGGCCTGGAAACAGCACAATCCAATTTGCAGGGGAAACAATGGCTCGGCTTGTATGCGCGATTTTCATAGACGGCGAGAAGGCCCTGCTTGTGAAGCGCGCCCATCACCGAAAATGGTCGCCAGACAAATGGGATATGGTTGGTGGCCATGCGGAAAAAGGCGAGGGCCTCGATATCGCCCTTGTTCGTGAATGCCTGGAGGAAGTCGGATTGACACCCCTCGCATTCAATCAGATCGCCATCCTGTATGAAGATGAGGATGAGAAGCAGAAGTCACCGTTTCACATCTACGTCGTCAGGCAATGGACCGGCGGTTCCGCTGAATTGCTTGGCCATGAACATTCGGAACTTGGCTGGTTTTCTGTCGACGAAATCGACGCGCTTGAACTGGCAATGCCGGACTATAGAAAAGTGCTGATCGACAGTCTGCGTCAGGTTCAGCTACTCCGGCAATGACGACCGCATGAGCATACAGTCCTGTCGTCGGAGTTTCTACGGGAACGTCGCTGCATCTGTCTCGTTTGTCCTTCGCAACGAAGGAGATTTTTATGACTGAAGCGAGTGACGATACTGCAAGGGTTTGGGAACTGATCGACAAGATCGGCTTCTGCATGCTGACGACGCAAAGTGGCGGTGTCCTGCATGCCCGTCCAATGTCCGCCTACGCGGATCGCAGCCAGAACGCCGTCTATTTTCTGACGGACGTAGCCAGTCACAAGGATGAGGAGATCGCTCGTTCTCCAAACGTCTGCCTGGCATTCGCAGACTCCAAGGGCCAAAAATATGTTTCCATTTCCGGCACGGCCGAAATCCAGAACGATCGCGAGAAAATCCGCGACCTTTGGGCGACGCCGGCCAAAGCTTGGTGGGATAGTGCCGAGGATCCAACGATCCGAATTCTCAAAGTGATTCCGTCCTCGGCTGAATATTGGGATAGTCCGGGCACTGTCATCAGCTACATCAAGATGGCAGCAGCTGCGGTCAGCAGTGCTCGCCCTGATCTTGGCGACAACGCAAAAGTGACGATGTAAGCCGCAGGTTAAACAGAAACCGAACGGCTCGCGAAGAGCCGTTCGGCATCGCTGTTTATAGGAATTAGCGAACCATTCCGTAGACGAAGCCGGCCAGGGCCGCGATGCCTATTGCCTGAAGCGGTTGCTCGCTCACCTGCACTCGCTCAAGGTATCGCGCGTTGGAGATCTTCACCAACTACAATCAAAGTTGCTGACTAAAATCTAACACAAACGCTTTCGAGGCCCCCTGTCAGGATTGTTCTTAGATGGGAGGAGAATTCGACGGGTTCCTATCTAATACGATCACAAGTATAATCAAAACGCTTAAATGATTGAAAGCGCGAGCATTAATATGTGTCTCACTAATGCCGCCGGTTCGATCTCGTCATGACCTCCTCTCTATGTGAGCTCTTCCACGCTCATCATGCTCCGCATCCTTGCGATCAGCTCATCAAGAACAGCTATTCTCTGAGCGCCGACGGGTCGTACTGCGTAGTAAGATACCTCGATTTTCGGCTCGAATGGTATCGCCACAACCTGCGCTCCGGCCGAGCGAAGGCTGGTTTGGTCGACAAGGCCGACGCCCATGCCTGCTGCCGCGAAGTAACAGCAGTTCAGCATCGACGTCTCCATCGTGCTGATGGGCTGTTGCTCCTCTATCGAAAAGGCGCGATCGAGCGCTAGCCTCAATGGGGAGTTTCGACCGGGCAGAAGAACGCGCTCATCGAGAAGGTCGTTGGGAGTGACGACGTGACGGGATGCCAGACGGTGATCCATCGTCATGGCCGCGACCGCATTCGAACTGTGCAGAAGCACGGCATTCTTGTCGGCCATCCGGGGCGATCCGAAAACAAGCCCGAGATCGTAGCGGTTCTGATCCACCATGTCCCAGATGTAACGGCTGTTCTCGACATCGATGACCAGCGGAATGTGCAGTCGGTCGCCGATCACATCGATGATCGCCCTGTGAAGATATGGCCGAACGAGAGACGTGACGCTGCCAATCCGCAGAACCGTGTTCTTGTGCAGGCGGATATCATCAGCAGCCTGCGCGATCTGGTCAAGACCGAGATAGAGCCGCTCCACCTCGCGATAGAACTGCGTCGCCTCCGCCGTCGGCACCAACCGGGCGCCCACCCTCTCGAACAGCGTCATCTGCACGATGTCCTCAAGGTCACGGATGAGGCGACTGACGGCTGGCTGTGTGACGTTCATCGCGTCGGCAGCAGCCGTTATACCGCCCGCCATCATAACCGCCCGAAAAGCCTCCACCTGCCTAGGTTTCAGTTTCAATTTCTACCCTCCCATAACATCTCGGCATGAATTAAGTACAAAATGCAATTTTTCTTTTGTCAGGTAAAACGTTAATTGAAGTTTACCCGCAGGGAGAGTGCGGACTGGACAACTCGGAGGAGTCCCCATTATGAAGTTTTGTGTGTTCGCAGCCGCATTGGCAGCGTCTGTATTTGCCATGCCGCTCGCAAGCCAGGCTCGGGATCTGACCGTTGGTCTGTCCGCTTCGACGACGTCCATGGACCCGCAATTCTATGTCGTTGGCCCGAACAGCGCGATGGCGCGCAACATTTTCGATGGCCTCGTCAATCAGGACGACAAGCAGCAGATCCAGCCGGCGCTGGCTGTGTCCTGGAAGATCGTTGATGACACGACCTGGGAATTCAAGCTGCGTGAAGGCGTGAAATTCCACGACGGTAGCGATTTTGCCGCTGAAGATGTGGTTGCCAGCATCAAGCGCATTCCGCTCGCATCGACCAATAGCCCCAGCTCGTTTGCGGCTTATGTGAAGGCGATTACCGAAGTCACCGCCGTCGATCCGCTGACCGTGCGAATCAAGACATCCGGCCCGACACCTCTTCTTTTGAACAACCTTAGTCGCATCGCCATCCTGCCGGCCGAGATGGAAAAGGTGCCGACCGGTGACATGAACACCGGCAAGGGTGTCATCGGCACCGGCCCGTTCAAGTTCGTCTCATGGTCGCCGGACGACAATGTCGTTGTCGCCAAGAATGACACCTATTGGGGCGAAAAGGCCCCGTGGGACAAGGTGACGTTCCGCGTCTTCAAGAACCCGAGCGCCCGTGTTGCCGCCATGCTTTCGGGTGATGTCGATATGATCGAGAACATCCCGACTGCCGATACGCGCCGTCTGGAAGCCTCCGATCAGATGAAGGTCGTCAACATTGCCGGCAACCGCATCATGTATCTGCACATGGACCAGAACCGCGAGCAGTCGCCGTTCGCCAAGGGTGCCGATGGCAAGAACCCGCTGCTGAACGCCGATGTTCGCCGCGCTTTGTCGCTGTCGATCAACCGCGAAGCGCTGGTCGATCGCATCATGGACGGCCAGGGCGTGCCGGCCGGACAGGTCGTGCCGGAAGGTTATTTCGGGTATGATCCGGCCATCAAGGTCGATGCCTATGATCCGAACAAGGCGAAGGAACTGCTGGCCAAGGCCGGTTATCCGGATGGTTTTGCGCTGACATTCCACGCCTCCAACGACCGTTACCCGAACGACAGCAAGGTTGCGCAGGCGATCGGCCAGTTCTTCAGCCGTGTCGGCGTAAAGACCGAAGTCGCCACCCTGCCGGGCAGCGTCTATTTCACCCGCGCCTCGAACCTCGAATTCTCGTTCATCATGGGCGGCGCGGCCGTTGAAACCGGCGAAGCTTCGGGTGTTCTCGGGCCGATCCTCGAGACCTATGGCGAAAAGGCCGGTCAGGGCAATCGCGGCCGTTATTCCAACCCGGAATTCGACAAGGCTTTGAACGAAGCGCGTTCGACGCTTGACGATGCCAAGCGCGAGGAACTGCTGAAGAAGGCAACGGAAATCGCCATGGGCGATCTCGGTGTCATCCCGGTCTTCTACCTCGCCAACACATGGGCGGTGAAGAGCGACATCAACTATGCCGGTCGCTCGGATGGTTACACGCTTCCCTACTATGTGAAGCCGAACTGATCGAAAAAAAACAGGAGCGGTCCACCATGTCTTTCAGCGGTGTCTTTCCCTATCTCGTTTCTCCGATCGGTCCGTCCGGCGAGGTCATTCAGGGTGTGCTGACGGATCTGGTGGATCACCTGATCGATGCGGGCGTGCATGGTCTCGCTCCGCTCGGTAGCACCGGTGAATTTGCCTATCTCTCCCAAGACCAGAGACGTCGCGTCGTCGACACGGTGATTTCGGCCAATCGCGGCCGGGTTCCCGTTGTCGCCGGCGTGGCGTCGACCTCGACCGCCGATGCCCTCGCACAGACGGAATACATGGTCGAAGCTGGGGCAGACGGCATTCTGGCCATTCTCGAAGCTTATTTCCCGGTGAGCGACGAGGGTGTGGAGGCCTATTTTACGGCGATCGCCAAGGCGGCCAAGGGACGGCCGGTGGTGCTCTACACCAATCCGCAGTTCCAGCGGTCGGACCTGTCGCTGCCGGTGATCGAACGACTGAGCCGCATCGACAACATCCGTTACATCAAGGACGCCTCCACCAATACCGGACGTCTCCTCTCCATCATCGAGCGCACCCACGGCCGGATGGAGGTGTTTGCCGCCTCCGCCCACATTCCGGTCTGCGTGATGATGATCGGCGGCGTCGGCTGGATGGCGGGGCCTGCCTGCATCGTGCCCAAGCAAAGCATTGCGCTTTACGAGGCGGCCAAGGCCGGCGACTGGACACGCGCCATGGATCTGCAAAGGCCGATGTGGAAGGTCAACGAGATCTTTGCGAAATACTCGATCGCCGCCTGCATCAAGACGGCGCTCGACCTGCAGGGTTTTGCCGTAGGCGGCCCCATGCATCCGCAAATGCCGCTGAATGAGGCGGCACGCGCGGAAATTGCCGGCGTGTTGCGCGATGTCGGCGCGCTCTGAAGCTTTTTATACCACAGACATTGAGGCATTGTTTTATGAAGCCGATTTCGATCATCGTCGATTGTGATCCCGGTATCGATGACACGATTGCACTGTTGACCGCATTCGTATCGCCGGAACTGAACATCCTTGGCATCACGCCGGTTAGCGGCAACCAGCCGCTGGAGCGTACGGTGCGCAATGCGCTGCAGGTCTGCGAGCTTGGTCAGCGCACCGACATTCCCGTTTACGCCGGCTGTTTCCGGCCGATGCTGCGCGAGCCGATCCATGGCCAGTTTCACGGCAAGACGGGCCTCGGCAACACGACGTTGCCGGAGCCGGTCAAGAAGGCGGAAGACGTGACCGCAGTTGATTTCCTCGTCGAAACGCTCGGCAAGGCCGCCGAAAGTGGTGAACGCATCACGCTCTGCTGCCTTGGCCCGATGACCAATGTTGCCGTCGCCCTGCGCATGAAGCCTGCGCTTGCAAACGGTATCGAGCGTATCGTCATGATGGGCGGTGCCTATCGCGAGCCGGGCAACCGCACGATGACTTCGGAATTTAACGTTCTCGCCGATCCGCATGCGGCGCATGTGGTGTTTTCCAGTGGTATCCCGATCGTGGCGCTGGCGCTCGATGCCACCCATCAGGTGATGCTGAAGCCGGAACATGTCGCCGAGTTTTCGCGCGTCAGCGGCCGCATTTCCGCAACGCTTGCCGAACTCATGGCCTTTTGGGATCGCAACGATGTGCGCCGTTACGGCTCGCGTGGTGGTCCGCTGCATGATCCGCTGGTCATGGCCTATATTCTTGCACCGCACCTGTTTGAAACCCAGAAGGCCCGCGTTTTCGTTGAATACGAAAGCGAGCTCTGCATGGGCCAGACGATTGCCGACTGGTACGGCAAGAGCGGGTTGGAGCCGAATGCCG
The DNA here is from genome assembly GCF_004343585.1 of Neorhizobium sp. JUb45. Lineage (GTDB taxonomy): Bacteria > Pseudomonadota > Alphaproteobacteria > Rhizobiales > Rhizobiaceae > Neorhizobium. Next base: position 41,827 of record NZ_SLYW01000006.1, read on the forward strand.
ACATCGTCACCAAGGTCGATGCGGAAGGCGTGATCGCCTTTTTCCTCGAGCGCCTGTCGCGTTACGCCGACGAAAAGGTTGTCGCATGAGTATCCACAAGGTCATCATCGATGCGGATCCGGGCGTGGACGATGCCGCCGCCATCCTGATGGCGCTTGCCTCGCCGGAAATCGAGGTTCTCGGCCTGTCGATCGTGGCCGGCAATGTCTCGCTCGAACATACCGTGACGAATGCCTGCAAGCTGGTGGGCGTGAGCCGTCGTCGTGACGTGCCGGTTTTTGCCGGTGCCAGTGGTCCGCTGGTCCGCGAGCAGGTTTTTGGCAAATATGCCCGCATCGGCTCGTTCGATGATACGCTGGTCAAGGCGGGCGATATCGTGCCTTCGAAAGAGAGCGCGATCCAGTTCATCGTGCGTTCGGCACGTGCTGCCGCAGCGGCAGGCGAGCAGATCACCATCTGTGCTATCGGCCCGCTGACCAATGTCGCGTTGGCGCTGATCCAGCATCCGGATGTGGCGCACGGTATCCGCCAGATCGTCTCCATGGGCGGTGCGTTTACGGCACTTGGTCACCGCACGCCCTGGGCGGAATTCAATATTTATGCAGATCCGCATGCGGCCGAAATCGTTTTCCAGTCCGGCGTACCGATCGTGCTGATGCCGCTCGACATGACCTTTCAGGCTCTTTTTACTGCCGAGCATTTCGAAAGATTTCGCGCTGGCGGCGAGGCGGGTGAGGCACTCTACAATCTCTTCACGACCTTCGACCGCAGCGACGAAAAACGCTTCGGTCGTCCGGGCGGGCCGATCCATGACGCGACGACGATCGCCTGGCTCATCCGCCCCGAACTGTTCACCAGCCGCGAGGCTTTTGTCGGCGTCCAGGTCACAGGCCTGACGATGGGTTATACCTATGCCGATTTCTACAAGAAGATGGATCGGCCGGCCAATGCCACCGTCGTCACCGATGTCGACGAAACCGGGTTCATCGAATTGCTGATCGAGCGCATTGCCCGCCATGGCGACGTGGCGCTCTACGGACAAACTCTGGGAGGCTCAAACGCATGAGCGGATATCTCTTAAGCCGGTCGCTGCAGACCGTGCTCACACTCCTCGTCATGTCGGTTCTGGTCTTTGCCGGCCTCTATCTGGTCGGCAATCCGGTTGACGTGCTGTTGAGTTCGACGGCGACGCCGGCGGAACGTCTTCAGGTCATCCAGTCCTTTGGCCTCGATCGGCCGGTCTGGGAACAATACTGGCTTTTCCTGACCCGCGCGTTGTCCGGTGACCTCGGCAATTCCTTCGTGTTCAATCAGCCGGCCCTGACGCTGATCCTCAACCGTATGCCGGCAACGCTGGAACTGGCCTTCGTCGCATTGTTCATGGCGCTGGTCATCGGCATTCCGCTGGGTGTTTATGCCGGCCTGAAGCCGAAAGGTTTCATTTCCAAGTCGATCATGACCTTCTCGATCCTCGGCTTCAGCCTGCCGACCTTCTGGATCGGTCTGGTTATGATCATGTATTTCAGTGTCTATCTCGGCTGGCTGCCGTCTTCCGGCCGTGGCGATACCGTCAATATGCTCGGCGTGCCGCTCTCGGTGTTCACGTGGGATGGCCTGTCGCATCTGTTTCTGCCGGCCTTCAATCTGGCGCTGTTCAAGATCTCGCTGGTCATCCGCCTTACCCGCGCCGGCGTGATGGAAACCATGCAGCTGGATTTCGTCCGCTTCGCGCGCGCCAAAGGCCTGACGGAACGCCGTATCGTCACCGTGCATGTGCTGAAGAACACGCTGATCCCGCTCATCACCGTCATCGGGCTCGAGCTCGGTTCTCTGATTGCCTTTGCCGTCGTCACCGAGACCATCTTTGCATGGCCGGGCATGGGCAAGCTGATCATAGACGCCATCGGCGTTCTCGATCGCCCCGTCATCCTCGCCTACCTGATGATCACTGTCGTGATGTTCAGCGTCATCAACCTGCTGGTCGACATCCTCTATTCAATCGTCGATCCCCGCGTCCGTCTTGAGGGGAACTCGTGATGACCGACAACAATTCGACCTCGACCACTTCGGTGCATACAGCCGCCAACAGCGGCGCGAAATCCGCCTCGCGCTCTCCTACCCGCGAAGTCATCTATGCCCTGCTGCATGACAAGCTGGCGCTGCTCGGCATCGTGCTGGTAACGATCTTCATTCTCGCCGCCGTTTTTGCGCCGCTGATCGCGCCGCAAAACCCGTATGATCTGGCGCAGCTGGATATTCTCGACGGGCGTTTGCAGCCCGGTTCGGAAAGCATGTCGGGCATGACCTATCTGCTCGGCACCGATACGCAGGGCCGTGACCTGTTCAGCGCCATTCTCTACGGCCTGCGCACCAGTATTCTCGTCGGTCTCTCCAGTGCCGCCATCGCGCTCGTCATCGGCGCGTCGATCGGCCTCACAAGTGCTTATGTCGGTGGCCGCACGGATTCGATCCTGATGCGTATCGTCGATATCCAGCTCAGCTTTCCGGCAATCCTGATCGCGCTGATCTTTCTCGCCATCCTTGGACAGGGCGTCGACAAGATCATTCTGGCGCTGGTCGTGACCCAATGGGCCTATTACGCCCGCACGATCCGCGGTTCGGCGCTGATCGAGCGCAAGCGCGCCTATGTCGATGCCGCCCGCTCCATGGCGCTGCCGGATCGCAGCATCCTGTTCCGGCATATCCTGCCGAACTGCCTGCCGCCGCTGATCGTCGTCGCCACCATGCGTGTCGCGTACGCGATCATGCTGGAAGCGACGCTGTCCTTCCTCGGTATCGGCCTGCCGGTCACCGAACCGTCGCTCGGCCTGCTGATTTCGAACGGTTTCGAATATCTGTTGTCCGGTGATTACTGGATCAGCTTCTTTCCGGGCATCGCGCTTCTGTTGCTCATCGTCGCGATCAATCTGATCGGCGATTCCTTGCGCGACATCCTCAATCCGCGTCGTGAGGGCTAAGATCATGAGCAATACCAACACTGGTCCAATTCTCAAGATTTCCAACCTCAACACGGCCTTCCGGGTCGGCAGCGAGTGGCGCAATGTCGTCAACAACGTGAGCTTCGACATCGCACCGAAGGAAACTGTCGCAGTCGTCGGCGAAAGCGGCTCCGGCAAGAGCGTCACCGCCATGTCGATCATGCGGCTTCTGTCGCCCGGCAATTCGCGCGTCACCGGCAAGATCGAGTTCGAGGGCAAGGACCTTCTGTCGATCCCGCTCGACGACATGCAGAAAATCCGCGGCAACCGCATCGGCATGATCTTTCAGGAACCGATGACCTCGCTCAATCCGGTGCTGAAGATCGGCGATCAGATCACCGAGGTTCTGCGCCAGCATCGCGGCATGTCGCAAGCCCAAGCACAGGCGGAAGCCGTGCGGCTTCTGGAAAAGGTGCGTATTCCGTCGGCAAAATCGCGCCTCAATGAGTACCCGATGAATTTTTCGGGCGGCATGCGCCAGCGCGTCGTTATTGCCATCGCCCTTGCCTGCGATCCAAAGCTGCTGATCGCCGATGAGCCGACCACGGCGCTCGACGTCACCATCCAGGCGCAGATCCTCGAGCTGATCAAGACGCTGCAGGAAGAGGAGGGCATGTCCGTTATCTTCATAACCCACGACATGGGTGTGGTCGCGGAAATTTCCGATCGCACCGTCGTCATGTATCGCGGCGAACAGGTTGAGACCGGCACCACGCATGACCTGTTTGCCGGCGCCAAACATCCGTATACCCGCGCGCTTCTGTCAGCCGTGCCGCAGTTGGGCTCGATGACGGGCAAGGATCGGCCATTGCGCTTCCCGCATGTCGACATGGCAACGGGCGAAATCCATCCGGTCAAGCCGACCGAAGACACCGTCAAGCGCAATCAGCCACCGATCCTCAAGGTCGACAACCTAATCACCCGTTTCCCGGTCAAGCAGGGCTTTTTGCGCAAAACGATCGGCCGCATCCATGCCGTTGAAGGCGTGTCGTTGGAACTGCGTCAGGGCGAAACCCTGTCGCTGGTCGGCGAGAGCGGCTGTGGCAAGTCCACGACTGGACGCTCGATCATTCGTTTGACGGACCCTGTCTCCGGTGAAGTGCAGATCGACGGCAAAAACGTGCTGAAAGCCGGAAAATCGGAACTGACGGATATTCGCCGTGAAGCACAGATGATCTTTCAGGACCCGTTCGAAAGCCTAAATCCGCGCATTCGTGTCGGTCAGGCGATTGCCGAGCCGATCATCAGCCATGGTCTGGTCAAGGCATCGGATGCCCGCCAGCGTGTCGGCGAGCTGCTGGAGCGTGTCGGTCTTGCCGCTTCGATGGCGGATCGTTTCCCGCACGAGTTTTCCGGCGGCCAGCGCCAGCGTGTCTGCATTGCCCGTGCGCTTGCTCTGGAGCCAAAACTGCTGATCGCCGATGAGTCCGTTTCGGCGCTCGACGTCTCGGTCAAGGCGCAGGTCATCAACCTGATGCTCGACCTGCAGGAAAAGCTTGGCCTCGGTTATCTCTTCATCAGCCATGACATGGCCGTTGTGGAGCGTATCAGCCACCGCGTCGCGGTCATGTATCTCGGTGAAATCGTCGAGATCGGCCCGCGTCAGGCCGTGTTTGAAAACCCCCAGCACGACTACACTAAGCGGCTGATGGCAGCGGTGCCGATCGCTGATCCGTCACGTCGGCAGACGCGCCGCATCTCCAATGACGAGATCAAAAGCCCGTTCCGCGCCGCCGATTATGTAGCCCCGAAGCGCACTTATGAAGAAGCCGGCGAAGGTCACTTCGTGCAGGTCGCGTAAGGGGAACATGCCATGATCATCACCTTCGGCTCCATCAATGTCGATTTCGTCTACGAGGTCGAAGACATGCCGCAACCTGGCCAGACGCTGCTTGCCAAAAAGTTTCGTACCGAATCCGGTGGCAAAGGCGCCAATCAGGCGTTGGCGGCGGCGCGTGATGGCGCCGAGGTGGTCATGGTCGGTGCTGTCGGCGATGATAGCCTGGCCAAGATTGGCTTGCAGAACCTGTCCGCTGCCACGGATATCAGCCGGGTTGCGCGTGTCACGGAGCCAACCGGCAATGCCTCGATCCATATCGACGCCAATGGCCGCAACATGATCGTTGTCGCAAGCGGCGCCAATCTGGCGGCGTCTTCGGATATGGTGGAGGAAGGCCTGCTCGCGCGGGCGAACATCGTTCTCCTGCAAATGGAAAATGATGTCGCCGAGGTGGAAAAGCTGATCCGCCGTTCGCTTGCCGTGAAGGCGACCTCGATCCTCAATCTGGCGCCTGCCTTTCCCTTGTCGCAACAGGTTCTGTCGCTGTGTGATCTTGTCGTGGTCAACGAGGATGAGGCGGAAGCACTGGCCGGTTGGCTTGGCTGCGGCCCTTCGGCGGAAGCACTGTCTGCGCACCTCGATACCGGTGTTCTGCGTACACTCGGCGGTGATGGCGCGGAAGCGTGTGCTTTTGGAGAAAATGTCCGCATCGCTGCTATGTCGGTATATGTTCAGGATACAACGGCGGCTGGCGATTGTTTTGTCGGAGTACTGGCGTCTGCGCTTGATCGCGACCTGCCATTGAAGGTGGCCATGCAAAGAGCATCGGTTGCCGCTGGTTTGGCGTGCTCTCGGGCAGGGAGCCAAAGCAGCATCCCATCATTTCAAGAAACACAGCTTGCTCTCACCGATACGAGATCTTAACGCTTCCCATCTGTGAGGACTCTTAAAAAATGTGTTCAACGTCTGATGGGGATCGACATCGACACTAATGCGCCAATATGATTGGCGAGCAGCGCATTAGGGCCTTGGTATCGAGGTGAACGAAGAGTTGCTGGCAAGGCAGAGTTTCGAATTCTGGGAGGCCACGCACCTGAAGCGTCGGGATGGATCCGTGACGAATTGGTGAGTGACTGCCTGCTGGCCGCCAGCGGGAGGCCGCCCTTTGGAAAGCCGCGCTGGCGGCTGCCTGTCCCGCCCTGCAAGCAACCGAAGCTCGTCTTCTATCCGCTTCCCGGCCCTGACGGCGGATAAAAGCGAAGCGGCCATGGAGCATTTATCCGATAGAACTGCCGTTGGTCGCGGTGTAGACGGCATACAGCGACCGCGTTGCCGTTATGAACAGGCGGTTTTTGCGTGGCCCGCCGAAGGTGATATTGGCGACCGTCTGCGGAATAAGGATTTTTCCGAGCAGCTTTCCATTCGGCCCGAAACAATGCACGCCATCGCCTGCGCTGGTCCACAGATTGCCGTGAACATCGAGGCGAAATCCATCCGGCAGGCCGTTGTCGAGTTCGCAGAACACGCGGCTGTTGGAGACATGACCGTCTTCGGCCATATCTAGGGCGCGGATGTGGCGCGGCGCGCTGGTGTCGTGGCTGGAGGATGAATCCGCAACGTAAAGCGTTTTTTCGTCCGGCGAAAACGCAAGGCCATTGGGCTGGCCGAAATCGGTGATGACGGCATCAAGTCTGCCGTTTGCCGGATCAAGCCGGTAGACGTTGCGTGTCGCTTGCTCCGGCTCGGCGCGATATCCCTCATAGTCTGACTTGATGCCGTAGGTGGGATCGGTGAACCACACGCTGCCATCAGATTTGACGACCACATCGTTGGGCGAGTTCAGGCGTTTGCCCTGATAGCTGTCGGCCAGCACGGTGATCGAACCGTCGATTTCGGTGCGGGTCACGCGCCGGCCGCCATGTTCGCAGGTGACAAGCCGGCCTTGCCGATCGCGCGTGTTGCCATTGGCGAAGTTTGACGGCGAGCGATAGGTCGATACGCCACTGCCTTCCGTCCAGCGCAACATGCGCTGATTGGGAATATCACTGAAGATCAGGCAGCCGAGATCTGCAAACCAAACTGGCCCTTCAGCCCATCGGCAGTCGGAATAAAGTTCCTCCAGATCCGACGTCCCGACAATCAGGTGGCGGAAACGGTCGTCATGGATCTCGTAGATGGAAGATGGCTGCGGCATGGTCTTTAAGTCCAATCGATATGTTCGAAACGGGTGATCAGCGGCTCGAGCGCTTGCCGCCGGCAAGCAGGATGACCGCGATGATGATGAAGCCGGTGAGCATGAGGCGGATGCCAGCGCCGAAACCGTAAGTATTGAGCATGGACACCACCAGGAACATGAAGAGCGATGCGCCCCATATGCCCGGAATGTTGGAATTGCCTCCGGCAACCGCGGTTCCGCCGATCACCACCACGGCGATCGACATCAGCAGGTATTCCGAGCCCATGTTGAGCGCGGCGCCGCCGGAAAAGCTGGCGAGCAGATAACCGCAGACGGAAGCCAGCACCGCGCAGAGCATGTATGTGACAAGTCGCGTGCCATCGACGGGAATACCCGCCATGCGGGCGGCGAATCGGCTCTGGCCGATCGCCGAGATCCAGCGCCCATAGATGGATTTTTCCAGCAGAACCCAGGCGATAGCCGACAGAACCAGCGCCACAAGCGCGATGTTGGGAATGCCGAACAGGCCTGATGTCGTGAAGCTCGCGAGCGTTTCCGGTGGCTTGATGCGCAGGCCGCGATTGCTCCAGATCGCCACCGACTGAACGATGAAACTCATCGACAGCGTGGCGATGATCGGCGGAATGCGCAGGAGCTTGATCAGGATGTAATTGCCCAAGCCGATGACCAGGCCAACGCCGATCGAGGCCAGCAGACCGACGATGATCATGCCGTCCTGCACATCCATCAGTTTCAGTGCCAGTGTACCCGAAAGCGTCATGGTGGCGGGGACCGAGAGGTCGACATTGCCCGGCCCGAGCGTGATGACGAACATCTGGCCGATGCCGACGATGACTGAAAAAGCAGCGAATGTCAGTGCTGCCTGTGACAGTCCGAAAGAACTGGCGCCGCCGGTGAAAAGGACGGTGATGATCCAGACGGTGATGGTGGCGGAAAATGACCAGATCCAGGGTTTTTCGGTGATGAATTTTTGTATCGTCATTGATGTTTCTCCCGCTTTTCCAGCCGGTTGAGGGCAAGGCGCAGTGCCAGCACGACGATCAGGATCGCGCCCTGCGCGCCGATCTGCCAATCCGGCGATATGCGCATGAAGGAGAGGAATGAGCCGGCAAGCGTCAGCGTCAGCGCGCCGATGACGGCGCCGATCGGCGAAACCTTGCCGCCGACGAATTCGCCACCGCCGAGAATGACGCCCGCAATCGACAGCAGTGTGTAGCGCAGAGCGATATTGGCATCGGCGGAGGTCGCGAGGCCGACCAGCGCGATGCCGGCGAGGATGGCGAACAGTCCGGCCAGCGCATAGGTGGCGGCGCGGATGCCGATCACCGACCAGCCGGCGCGTTCCACCGAGCGGTCATTGCCGCCGGTGCCGCGCATCAGCACGCCGAAGGACGAGCGCATGACGATGTAGTGGGTCACGGCGGCGATCAGGATGCTGGCGACGATGGCCATTGGCACGAGCGGCGGTTTGGCGGTCATGATCGCCCGCGCCCAGGAGGGGGCGGTACCGCCGGGCGAAGGCAGAATGAGGACGGCAAGGCCGCCCCAGACGAAACTCATGCCGAGCGTGACGACGATCGACGGCAGTTCGCGAACGTGGATGAGCACGCCCATGCCGGCATAGGCGGCGATTGCGCCGATGAAGATCAGCACGCCGAGAAGCGGCGAGGTCTGCAAAACGGTGGCTGCCACGCAGGCGCAAAAACTGACGAATGTGCCCATCGACAGATCAAGATCGTTGACTGACATGATCAGCATCTGCGCAATCGTTGCCAGTGCGATCGGCACCGCAAGATTGAACAGCAGGTTGAGGCCGGTATAGCTCATCGCCCGCGGCTGCATGTAAAAGACGGCGGCCAGAAGCAATGCCAGCGATGCGGCCGGAATGATCAGGCGGATCGTGCCGGAGGAAAGCTTCATGCCGCTTCTCCTTCACTGAAGGATGCGGCAAGTACGTTCTTTTCGCTGATCTCATCACCAACCAGTTCGGCAACGATCACCCCCTCGCGAAAGACATAAACGCGGTCGCAAAGCCGGATTTCGTCCATTTCCGTCGAATACCAGATGAAGGTACGGCCCTTGGCAGCCTCGGAGCGGAGGATCTCGTAAACTTCTTGCTTGGTGCCGATATCGACGCCACGCATCGGGTCATCCATCAGCACCGTTGAGGCCGTGGTTGCCAGCGCGCGGGCAAACAGCACTTTTTGCTGGTTGCCGCCCGAAAGCGACAGGATGCGGTTTGCGATGTCAGGCGTGCGGATTTCGATGCGCTGTTTCCAGCCCGCGCCAAGCGCGTCTTCACGGGCGCGATCGACTATTTTTCGCGACGACAGCTGACTGAGCGAGGCGATCGACAGGTTTTTCAGAATGCTCCAGAGTGGAAACGTGCCGTTGAGGCTGCGATCGCCGGCAACAAAGGCGATGTCGCGTTTGCGCGTCGGCCACCAGTTGCTGTTGTGCTCCAGATAAAGATCCAGCAGCGCGTCGGTCTGGCCGTGGCCGCCAAGTCCGGCAAGGCCGATCATCTCGCCGCGATAGGCTTTGAAAGCGATGCCGTGTCCGCGAGGCGGCGGCATGGAAAGAACCGGAGAACCCGTCTGCTCGGTGGTCTTGCGCGAAAATTCCTGCTCGCGCACGACATTGCCCATGGCCTCGACAAGGCTGTGGGTGTTGAATTCCTTTGCTGCGCGATCGGCGACGACACGGCCGTCCTTCATCACCACGATGCGGTCTGATGTGGACAGGATTTCGCCGAGAATATGCGAGATCAGCAGGACAGAGCCGCCGTCGCCGATGAAGGTGCGGATATACGCCATCAGCTGGGCGGCAAGGCCGGCATCCAGCGAAGAGGTCGGTTCGTCGAGAATGACGAGTTTCGGCCGCTGGTTGAGGCCGGCAAAACTGATGGCGATTTCCACCATCTGCCGCTCGGCGATCGACAGGTCGTCCACGGTGCTATCGCAATCGATGGCGTGGCCGGGGAAGATTTTCTGTAGTTGTGCGACGACCAGTTCGCCGGCACGGGCGCGCCAGTTCCAGCCTTTCAGTTCCGCATGCATGATACGAACATTTTCATTGACGGTCAGGTTGGGGCAGAGGGACAATTCCTGAAACACGCAACGCACGCCATTGGTGCGGGCGGCGGAAATGCCGTGAACGGCTTGGCCGCCATAGGTCAGCGTACCGTCATGCGGTTCAAGCCCGCCATTGATGACATTAACGATGGTCGATTTGCCGGCGCCGTTATGGCCGACGAGCCCGACACATTCGCCGGAATGGATCACGAGGTCGGCGCCATCGAGCGCCTTTACGGCCCCGAAGGTGACCTTGATGGCACGCGCGGCCACCACCTCTTCGCGTTTCAAAGGGTCTGTCATGCGATCGCTATCGGTTGGTCTGTCGCAAGGCCGTGCCGGGGCGAGGGGCATCCACTTTCGCCCCGGCAGCTTGGAGATGGCGTTACTTGCCGGCGATGACCTTCTGGGCATCCTCGAGCGAATATTCGACATTCGCCACGCCACCCTTCTGGGTGTTCTTCAGGTTATCCTCCAGATTGTCCTGGTCGATCCGCAGGAAGGGCAGGACGAGGTCCTTCTTGACCTCTTTGCCGTCCAGGATCTGCTGGGCGACCCAGAAGGCGAGCGTCGAGACGCCGGGCGCGATGGAGACCGACATGGTCTCGTAACCGTCCTTGTCCTTCTGGCTTTTCCACCACACGAGTTCATCCTCGCGGTTGCCCATGACGATGGTCGGGGTCGGGCGCTTGGCCGCGGCAAAGGCCTGTGCTGCGCCATATCCGTCGCCGCCCTGGGTAACGACGGCCGCCACTTCCGGCAGGCTCGGCAGAACACCGGCAACGGCACGCTGGGCAACGTCCTGCGCCCAATCGCCATTGACGGAACCGACCACCTTGAACTGCGGGTTCTTTTTCACGCCGGACTCGATGCCGGCATGGATCTCGTCATCGACGGAAACGCCCGCAAGGCCGCGAATCTCGAGAAGATTGCCGCCCTTGGGCAGTTTCTTGGCGAGATAATCGATCTGGCTTTCGCCCATCGCCTTGAAATCGACGGCGATGCGCCATGCGCAGGGCTCGGTCACGATGCCGTCGAAGGAAACGACGGTGATGCCGGCATCACAGGCTTCCTTGATGGCGCCATTGAGCGCCGTCGGAGAAGCGGCATTGATGACGATCGCATCATAACCCTGCAGGATCATGTTCTGGATCTGCGCCGCCTGTTCGGTCGCCTGGTTTTCTGCCGTGGTAAACGGATCGGCGGCAGCAATCACACCCTTGGAAACGGCTTCCTTGGTGATCTTGTCCCAGCTTGTCAGCATGGCCTGACGCCAGGAATTGCCGGCATAGTTGTTGGAAAGCGCGATTTTCTTGGACGACGTATCGGCGAAAGCGGTGCCGCCAAGGCAAGCAAAGGCGACGGATGCCGCCAGCATCATTCTGATGGTCATGATTTCCTCCCAAAAGCTCCCAAAAAATCTCCGGGCCGCTCCTCAACGGTTGTTCGGAGATAATCATTGCCCTGAGCCCCTCTTGCTCAGTAAATCGAGAATGGAGGAGAATTTTCACGTTGTATAGGCGCATACGAGCACCGCTTTTGCGGGAGCACGTCAATGATCTGCGGGTTCCCGCAGGACAAGCTGAAAAAGCTGGCGCTAAATGACGTTCAAGGACTCGGAGGAGGTCCAAACCATGATCGATCTCGGGCGCGATGCGCTGTTCGACCGTTATCTCGGCATTTCCAGGCTGTTGGCTGGGCAACTGGATTTCAATTCGATCATCCAGGCGGTGGCCGAGGAAATCCGGCATATCATTCCGCACGACCATCTCGATGTCTGCATCAAGATGGTCCACGGCAAATACCATATCGCCTATGAAAGCGGGCTCGAAACCGCCTGGAGCAGGCAGCCGCCGGCGCTCCTGAGCGGCAGCCCGATCCGCACCTTGCTGGCCGGCGAAGTGGATTTTCTTCTGGCGACCGATGCGTGCAGCGATCCGCGTTTTCACTTCGTAGGTGCCTTTTCCAGCCCGATCGTCGAGCTTTCGCTGCGCAGTCGGGTACATGTTCCCTTGAAGGCGCAAGGCGATGTCATCGGCGCGCTGAGCTGTTCGTCGCGACAGCGCGATCGGTACGATAGGGAGGATGTCGAAAAGGCGCGCGCGGTGGCGGATCTTCTGGCGCCCTATTTCTTCGCGCTGAGGGCCGCAGAACAGGCCAAGCTTTCGGCCGTGATCGAAACCGAGGCAAGAGCACGTGAAGAGGGGTTGCGGTTGGGGGCCTTGAAGCTGACCGAGGCGCTGGAGGCGGAGCGGCAACGCATCGGCATGGATCTGCACGACCAGACGCTGGCCGATCTGACACGCCTCACCCGCCGCATCGAGCGGCTGACCGGAAAAGGCACCATACACGGCGATACACTGGTGCCGTTCTGTCGCGCCTTGCAGCAATGTATGCATGATCTGCGTCAGATCATCGAGGAGGCCAAGCCCACGGTGCTTCAGCTATTCGGTGTGGCGGAGGCTATCGAAAATCATCTGGAGCGCTCGGTGCGCGAAAGCGGGCTGCCGGTACGCTGGCGGGTGATCGATCTGGCCGGCGAGGCGCTTGTCGATCTCGACCGAACCGTTGCGACTGCGCTGTTTCGCATCGTGCAGGAGGCGGTCAACAACGCCATCCGCCATGGACAGCCGAACACGGTAATCGTGACGTTGAGTGCCGACGAAGGCGCGATTTCCCTTGAAGTCAGTGATGACGGAGGCGGATTGGTATCGCATCGCGATCTGCCAGGTCGGGGTATCGACAATATGAAGACGCGGGCCAGGCTGATCTCTGCGCGATTGGAGATGGCGGCACATCCGGGCGGGCAGGGAACGATGGTGAAGGTGACACTTCCGTTGAGGCATGCGCTGAAGACGGAGGCGGCAGAATGAAGGTTCTCATCGTGGAGGACGATGCGTTGCATCGCTCCTATCTGAATGAAGCGGTGCGCACGGCGCTACCCGAATGCGATGCGGTGCTGGAGAGCGAAAACGGTCGGCTGGGCGAGATCGAGGCGCGAAAGCTGCGCGCTGAATTCATTGTGATGGACCTGCAGATGAGCGAGCGCAACGGCATAGAGGCCGCCCGCACCATCTGGCGGGAAAGACCGGATACAAAAATCCTGTTCTGGTCCAACTATTCTGATGAGGCCTATGTCCGCGGTGTTTCGCGTATCGTTCCGGAAGGCGCGACCTACGGGTATGTGCTGAAATCGACATCGGAAGAGCGCCTGAAACTGGCTTTGCGCAGCGTATTTCTGGAATCGCAATGCGTGATCGACCGCGAAGTGCGTGGCATCCAGCAGAAAGGCATGGGGTCAGGACACGGGCTGAGCGATGCCGAATACGAGATTCTTGTCGACGTTGCGCTGGGGCTGACCGACAAGACCATCGCAAGCCGAAAAAAGCTGTCGCTGCGTACCGTGCAGAACCGTCTACAGCAGCTCTATGAAAAACTCGAGGTCTATCAGGAGACTGGCGATGACGAGAGCCGTTACAATCTTCGCACGCGTGCGGTTGCTGTCGCATTGATGCGGCGCGTCCTCAATGCAAGTGCGGTGGAGCGCGCCGAACGCGACCTGCAGGACGATGCGGACTGATCGGAACAGATTGTCGAACCTCCACCGGTCAATAACACATATGTGCTAATGCAACGAACTGTCGTCATATGACATAAGATCACGCGACTTGCGGGTTCGCAATCTGGGGGGAGTGCAGATAGTGCCTAACAAACGTGTTGTCATCGGGGATGATCATCCCGTATTCCGGGGCGGTCTTTCGCAACTCATACGTCAGATTTATCCAGACGCAGAGATCGTAGAAGCGGGAACCTTTAACGATGTTTTGGAGGCATCGCGGCGTGGCGCACCACCGGTGCTGATTGTCATCGACCTTCTGTTTCCCGGACTGGATATCGAAACATCCCTGACCGCGATGCGACAGGAGTTTCCAAAGTCCTCGCTTGTCATTGTTTCCATGCTCAATGACCCACGGACGATCCAAACGCGCACTGCTGGTCGCAGACGCAGCAGGCCTACACGTTCTTTGCTGGAACGGACAAGCTTGATGCCGCACTCCTGCTGACAACATGTTTCGGCTTTGAGCATGACGATCGTTTGCGTAGGAAAAGAGACGCTATTGAGCGAGAGCTCGCTGTCGGGCCGCTTGTCCATCGCAACAGCGATGTTTGCAAAGAAGAGGGGGATTTTGTCGCCTGCTGCTGTTGGCTGGTCGGAGCCTATGCATTTCTCGGGGAGGTCGATCGCGCCGAGGATATGCGCGTTCAGCTGCTTGAAAAACTCCGCAACAATTTCGGTATTCTCACCGAACAGATCGATCCCGCGACCGGGGAAGGGCTGGGCAACCTCGCGCAAGGCTTGAGCCACCTCGCTTTCCTTCACGCAATGTTCTCGCTTCAGGAAAACAGATGATGGATGTTCGAATTCTCGACGCGCGCTTGCCGGCCTGCCAGCTGGATGAAGGTGCTTATTGGGATGCGCCAACAGCCTCCCTGCACTGGGTGGATATCATCGGGCGCTCGGTCCATCGGTATTGGCCGGGCAATCTGGCGCACCAGACATGGGCCGTGTCTAAGGAGGTCAGCTCTGCCTAAGCATCAGGCCGGGTCGATGTTTGAGATCCGCGGCGTACGCGGGCGCCCGTACTACTTGATATACGCCGATGACGCGTCGGGATTGCAGAAGCCGTGGGGTGATATAATTGGCGGTTTGCGGCGCTCGAACCATGATGGCGCAATCGCATTCCGCGTCAAAAGGCCATCGCTCTTGTCCGTCAGATAAAGTTGTGCGCTGGTATTAGGGAACATCATTTGGTATTTGCCGAAGAGCGGCTCGATACGTCGCCACCCATAGCAGATCGGTGCCGAGACGCGCAGCACCCCATTGGGTCCGACGCGTCCCAAGCCGCTTTCCTCCTTGGCGTCACGTGAACCATGGATCAAGAGGCGGGAGCAGCGTTCATAAATAGTCTGCCATCGTAGGTAAGCCGGCATTGACGGGTGGAACGGGTAAACAAACGGGCGCCGACAAAGCGCATTGGTGGCGCGGGTCACCCCCGCCGCTGAGATACTTGGCCGCCCTTGCGAAATTTCCGGTTTCGGCAGCAGTGATGAATAGCGACAGTTCATCCGTATTGGTTATGTTACGCTGCTGCCGTTGTCGTCTGCCAACGCATCTCTATTCCGCCGCCTGCTGCATGGTGTCCACATCCAGCAGATGGCCCGACCGCCTTGCCTTGGTGGCAAGGTAGTTGCGGTTTTCGGGCGTTACCACACCCATGACCGGTGTGCGGCGATGGACATTGAAACCGGCCGCTTCAAGCGCCTTAAGCTTACGCGGATTGTTGGTCAGCAACTCCACCGAACTGATACCGAGCGCCGTCAGCATGGCAATGGCGGCATCGTAGCGGCGACCATCTTCCTCGAAGCCGAGAACGGCGTCCGCGTCCACCGTGTCTAACCCCTGATGCTGGTATCCGTAGGCGCGCATTTTGGCGGCAATGCCTGTTCCGCGCCCTTCCTGATCAAGATACAGCAATATTCCGCCGCCGCGCTGTTCCAGGAGCAGCAGCCCTTCACGCAACTGGTCACCGCAGTCGCATTTCAGCGAACCGAAGAGATCGCCGGTCAGGCAGGATGAATGGATTCTGACGGGCACAGGACGCGCGACGTCGGGCTTGCCGACGATGATCGCCACCTGGTCGCGCTGTGCCACCCCTCCACGAAATACGACGAATTCCGCATTCTCTATACCTTTCAGGGGTACGCGGGTTCGCGCCACGATGGCAAAATCCGCTTCCGCTGCCGGCGTATGGTCAAACGCATCGGCGGCGAGGCGCGCACAACCCTCGAAGCGTTGATCTCCGGATTTTACCGCAAAACAGATGAAAGCCGGCAGAAGCAATGCGGCGCGTGCCAGTCGCTCAAGCGTCACACTTTCACCGGACGCCGGTTGCCATGCCGGCAGACGGTCCGCACCCCGGCCATAGGCAAGTTCGGTCAGCCCCTCATAGGCAAGACCATCCATGGCGAAGAACACGCCGGACGGGGCATTGATGTCCAGCACCGACGAACGGGCGCGCGTGACGAACAGCAACTGCTTGCCCCGTGCTACCACGGCGAAACGATCGACTGTTTCCGGCGTTGCCGTATCGAGCGCCAGCACGGCCTGGTCGCGGCCCTCAGCTTCGATCAAGACCGGTCGGCCATAGCGCAATTCGGAGATCGCCCTTTCGCAGGCGATATGCCAACGATCAATGGCGGAAAAGAAACTGGCGGGCGCTGGCTGAAACATGGTGTCTCCTTCGGATCACATTCCGGCGCGCGGATTTTGACAAAGTCGCGCTGCACGGGTGATGCTACCAGACGTAGGGCAAGCTTGCCGGAATCCGAGGCCCGAATGAGGCGAGATGGAGAAATATTGAATTTCACAAGCGAACATCACGCACATGTTAAAACGCCGTGATTTCCGATATTTAATTAGCTTGCCCCGGAACAGGACGACCATGGCGCGGCCTTTCCTTGCTGACATACCGAGTTTCAAAATATCCGCGTGAGCCCGGCTTGTTAAACCATGCCCCGCGCCTAGTTGGCATAACGAATGCGACTTATCGAAAGCATGGATATGGACTTGCAAACCCGCCAGCCGACCCCTGACGCAGTCGCTACCAGCGACGCCGGTGCGCGGCGTTACGCGGATGGGAGCAGTCATGCGCTCGAAGCGATATCCTCTACCGGTCTTCCGGTCGCATGGCGTCGATTTGTCGTCCTTACCCTCAATCTGGTCACGCTGCTGGCGATTGGTAGCGTGGTGTTCCGCATTCTCTCGCCCGGCGGCATCGATGTGCCTGAAGCCCTGATGCTGGGCGGCTTTCTGATCGCCACGCCATGGACGGTGCTGGGTTTCTGGAACGCCGTCATCGGACTGGTTCTCCTGCATGGACCAGGTGACCCGGCGCGCAGCGTCTATTCTTTCTACCGCCAGGGAAAAGGCACGCAGCCACGCAGCCTGTCGTCGCAGACGGCGTTGACGGTGTTTCTGCGAAACGAGGACCCTTATCCGGTTTTCGCGCGTCTGGACGCCATGACGCGAAGCCTGCGTTCGACTGGCCTAGACCGACATTTCCGTTTTTTTGTTCTGAGCGACACCTCGGATCCATGCGTGGCGATTGCCGAGGAAACTGCATTCGCACGGTTCTCGGCCGAGATGGCGGAACAGGGCGGCAAAGTGCCGGTCTACCGCCGACGCATGGTCAATGCGGGTTTCAAGGCGGGCAATATCCGCGAATTTATTCATGAATACGGTAAGGACTACGACTTCTTCCTACCGCTTGATTCCGATAGCGTCATGTCAGGTGATGTGATCACGCGTCTTGCTGCTGCCATGGAAGCGCGCAGCGAAATCGGCCTGATGCAGACACTTGTCGTAGGCGTGCCGGCCACCAGCGGATTTGCGCGCATGTTCCAGTTCGGCATGCGGCACGGCATGCGCTCGTTCACCATGGGCTCGGCATGGTGGACGGCCGATTGCGGCGCGTATTGGGGCCATAACGCCATGATCCGGACGTCGGCGTTTCTGGCGCATTGCGACTTGCCGGTTCTTCCCGGCGCGCCACCGCTTGGCGGACACATCCTCAGCCACGACCAGCTGGAAGCGGCCTTCATGCGGCGCGGCGGCTATGAGGTGCGGGTTCTTCCTATCGAGACGCGCAGTTTCGAGGCCAATCCTCCCACCCTGCCGGATTTTGCAAAGCGCGATCTGCGCTGGTGCCAGGGCAATATGCAATACTGGCGTTTTCTGTTCGAGCCAGGTCTCAAGCCGGTCAGCCGTTTTCAGGTTCTGCAGGCAATCCTCATGTATCTCGCTCCACCGGCCTGGATCATCGCGACATTCGCAGCGGCTTGGAAAGCCGTTTCATCCGGCTTTGACAGCAGCTACATGCAGCTCGGCTTCTGGCTATTCATCTCCATCTTCCTGCTTTCCATCGCGCCGAAGCTTGCCGGCATGTTAGACGTGCTTCTGACGCGCGGTGCCGTGAGGAGTTATGGCGGCGGGCTGAGGCTCGGCCTTTCAGCCGTCATCGAAGTATTAGCATCGATGCTGATTGCACCGATTATGGCCGTTTACGTCTCGATTTTCCTGGTCGGCCTCCTGCTCGGCCGTTCGGTCACCTGGAGCGGCCAGAACCGCGACCGGCTTGGCATTTCCTTTTTGTCCGCCACAAAAGCCATGGGCGTTCAGACGATAATCGGCTTCACGCTTGCCACGATCATTTATCTCGGGGCGGGAGGCGAAACGTTACTTTGGGCCATGCCGGTGGTGGCCGGCCTGTGCCTGTCCATCCCGTTCACCGTGTTCACCGCCTCGGCCGCCTTCGGCAGATGGTCGGCCCGGTCCGGCATTTTCGCCATTCCTGAGGAAGGGCATCTGCCGCGCGTGCTGAGCACGCTTGTGCCCGATGGCGCCCGGCGCTGGCGCCGTCCCGCGCGTGACGGTCGCGAAACCGATATGCAGCTTCCCGAACAGGCGCAAACGGATGGCGGCACATGACTCCAGCGCAAGCTCTCTGGCTGAAAGGCAAGGAACGCGCCGAGTTTCGCGAAGAAGAACTCCCGCCCCTTGGCGAAGGTGAGGTGCGGATAAGGAGCCGGTTCGGCGCGATCAGTCGCGGCACTGAGGCGTTGGTCTTCCGTGGTGCCGTGCCGCAAAGCGAATACGCTACGATGCGGGCGCCACTGCAGCACGGGGATTTCCCGTTCCCGGTCAAATACGGTTATGCCGTCGTGGGCACGATCGTTTCCGGGCCGGAGGCACGTCTCGGCGAAACGGTATTCTGCCTGCATCCGCATCAGGACGTTTTCGATGCGCCGGGGCAGATGGCCATTTCCCTGCCCGCATCCGTTCCGCCCGCAAGGGCGATGCTGGCCGCCAACATGGAAACGGCCGTGAACGGCATATGGGATGCCGGCATTCTGCCCGGCGACAGAGTTGCGGTCGTGGGCGGCGGATTGGTCGGACTGCTGGCCGCCTATCTCGCTGCCGGCATTCCCGGCACCGAGGTGACCGTCGTCGACGTCAATGACGACCGCCGGCGCCTTGCCGAAATATTCGGCTGCGGTTTCATCAAAGCCGTCGAGGCGCAATCTAGCCCCGGCGATCGCGATGTCGTCATCCACACCTCGGCCAGTGGCGCCGGCCTTGCAACAGCGATCTCGCTTGCCGGGTTCGAGGCGCGGATCGTTGAAATGTCCTGGTATGGCGAACGCATGTCGGACGTGCCGCTCGGCGGCCGCTTTCATAGCCAGCGTCTGTCGATTATCTGCTCGCAGGTGGGTCATGTTCCCCCCAACCGCCGCAGCCGCTGGCCGCTCTCGCGCCGCATGGCAAAGGCGCTCGAACTGCTTGCCGACAACCGGCTGGATACCCTCATCTCCGGGGAAACGGCATTTTACGATCTCGATCGGGACTATGCGTCGATCCTCGCCAACCCCAGCACGCTTTGCCACCGCATCCGTTATTGACGAACCGAAGGAAACAGCATGTTTGCAGTTGAAGTCCGTGACCACATGATGATTGCCCATAGCCTGGCCCGTCCGGTCTTCGGTCCGGCGCAGGGCATGCATGGCGCAACCTTTGTGGTCGATGCCGCCTTCATGACGGAAGATCTCGACGAGGACGGGCTGGGCGTCGATATCGGTCTGGCGACGACGATCCTGAAGGAAACGCTGTCGCCGCTGAACTACCAGAACCTCGATGAACTCGATGTCTTTCGCGGCAAGGTGACGACGACCGAGGTGCTTGCCAAGCACGTTTTCGACCAGTTGCGGGACGCCATCCAGGCGGGCAGGCTCGGGGCGGGCGGCATGCGGATCAAGCGCCTGAAGATCACCTTGCATGAAAGCCACGTGGCGCGCGCCTGGTACGAGGCGGCGATTTGAGCGGGACAGGAAACAATCGCCATCTCGTCTTCGCGATTCCCGGAGATCTCGACACGTTGAGCGGCGGTTACGGCTATGATCGCCGGATGATGTACGAACTGCGATTACTCGGCTGGACCATCGACCATCTGCAACTGCCTGCCGGTTTTCCCGATCCGAGCGACGCGGAGCTTGCGGAAACGGCGCTCCGGTTGGCGGCAGTGCCGCAACATGCGCTCGTCGTCGTGGATGGCCTGGCCTTCGGCGCGATGCCGCAGATCGCGCTTGCCGAGCGCCAAAGGCTGCGCTTGGTCGCCCTCGTCCACCACCCATTGGCGCTAGAGACCGGCATTTCCGCGGAAACCGCAGTGAAACTGAGGAAAAGCGAGAGGACGTCGCTTGGTGCAACGCGCGGCGTTGTCGTCACCAGTCCGGCAACGGCACGAACACTGGTCGCGGAGTTCGGTGTTGGCGTCGAGCGTATCCATGTTGCCGTGCCGGGAACAGAAAAGGCGCCGCCGGCGCGCGGCAGCGGCGACGACGCGTTGCAGATCCTGTCGGTCGGTTCGCTGACGCCGCGCAAGGATCACGCCACGCTGGTATCGGCATTCGGCCGTATTGCCGACAGGCCTTGGCGATGCCGGATCGTTGGCAGTGACAGGATGGATAGCACCTGCGCGCATGACCTGCGGCAGCAGATCGTCGAGGCAGGTTTGGCCGACCGGATCACCGTCACCGGTGAGATCGCGGATGTCGCCGCCGAATACGACCGCGCCGACATTTTTGCGCTTGCGAGCCGATATGAGGGTTTTGGCATGGCATTCGCGGAGGCGATGGTGCGTGGCCTGCCGATCGTCGGCTGCCGTGGCGGCGCCATTCCCGATGTCGTGGACGAAAGCGCGGGTATTCTGGTCGCGCCGGGCGACGTGTCCGGATTTGCTGATGCTCTGGCGGGCCTGATCGACGCGCCATATAGGAGACGGGATTTTGCCGACGGATCTCTTGCTGCTGGACACTGCTTGCCCGACTGGCCGATGACGGCTGCGACGCTGTCGGATTTTCTGAAGGATATTGGATGAGCGGATTTGAAACACGCTGGCTCGACCTGCGAGAACCGGCGGACCATGCCGCGCGCGACGCCGGACTCTTGCAAAACGCGACCGCATATGCCGATGCCGGCGGCAATGCGGTTACCGTCGTCGATCTCGGCTGCGGCACCGGCTCGACACTGCGGGCCTTCTTGCCGGCCGCGACACGATGGCAATGGCAGTTGGTGGACAATGATCCCCTGCTTCTGGCCGAAGCCGCAAGCAGGAACCACAACGGCATGACGCTTGACTGCGTACAGACCGATCTCGGCGAACCATCACCGGAGCTTTTCAAACGGGCACGACTGGTGACGGCATCCGCACTTCTCGATCTGGTCTCGTCGACGTTTCTGCACATGCTGGTATCCTCGCTGGATAAGCGGGACTGCGGTTTCTACACGGCGCTGAACTTTGACGGACGGTGCATATGGGATCACGCCCACGTGGCGGATGCCCGCATCGTCAACGCCTTCAACATGCACCAGAGGCGGGACAAGGGGTTCGGGCCGGCACTCGGGCCCGTGGCGGAAGGCGTGTTGCGCGATATCCTTCGGACAAACGGCTTTCGTGTTTTGACTGGCAAAAGTCCTTGGCGGCTTGGCGCCGGCGAGGTGGAACTGCAGCGGCAGTTCATCATCGGCATGGCGACAGCCGCTGCCGAAACGGGGCTGGTGGATCATGCCGTGGTGGAAGACTGGCGCAACTATCGGCTCGATCATGCCGACAGCAATTGCGAGATCGGCCACTGGGACATGCTCGCCCTGCGATGACCGCTTCTGCCGGCCGAAGCGATATGAGAGCCTATTCCGCAGCAACGCCGCTGGCCGCGACCGCGTTTAACCCGGGCGTCGCGCCGGCTCGGAAATCGCAATCGAAAAGGATGTCGCTTCCCAGATTATAGGTGGTGACGCGCGGGCGCAGTGCCTGCGACAATGCCTTGATCGGCGGCAGGCTCAATCCCGGCAGCCCGGATCCGACAATGATCGGTGAAATGCACACATGCAGGCGGTCCAGCAATCCGTGACAGAGGAAATGTTCGATCGTCGTCGCTCCACCTTCGATCAGGATACTGGTGAGGTCCCGTGCCACGAGGGATGCCAGAATATCCGCAGGCTCCAGCAAACCGGCGGCATTGCGTGACAGCGTGATCGTCTCGACATCGTGCCTCGGGGCGATATCGTCCGCTTGGACGATGATGGTCCGCGACTGGTCATTGAGCAATTTCAGGCCGAGCGGGATGCGCCCGTTGGGATCGATGGCGACGCGGACCGGGTTTGGCCCGCTGACATTGCGCACGGTCAGCCTCGGATCGTCCGCCAGGACGCAGCCGACACCGACCACGACGGCATCGACAAGCGCCCGGATTCGATGGAGATGGTTGAAGCCATCGCGCCCGGACAGGTCACGGGCATCGCCATTCAGTGTTGCGACACGGCCGTCAAGCGACTGACCGACCTGTGCGATGACCATTGGCCGGCCGGTCCTTCGCGCCAGCGGGCGATAGAGTTCACCAGCAGCGACATCCGCAAATGCCGGCCATTGCGACGGCTTTCCGTCCCGTTCATCCAGCAGAGCCGACCAGGTTTGATCGCAAAGACGCGTAACATTCATGATCATGCTCCGTAAAAACCTGCCGATTGTTTGGCAACCTGCCTTGCCTGCAAAGCTATATGAAGCAGCAGCGAAATCTCTCAAGCAAACAGGCGAGGTTTTGTTCGGGCTCACGCTTTGTTGTTCCGGCAACAATCGGAAGTCGTATCGTGACGACCTCTGCTGAGGCTGACAAACGTGTTTTCGTGCAATCGACATTCACCGCATCCACGTGCACGGGATTACTGCTTCAGCGCCCATGTCGGCGATGAGGTTTCGCAGAGCAATTGAATCTTAGGCTTTGTCAGCGAGTACACGGTTTGGCGAAAGCTCGTCGAGAAGCGCCGGTGCAAGCGGCGCATCACCAACTTGGCGTGGTGTGAGGACCAGCTTCAATGGTCGGCCAAGAGCATCCACTGCCATATGGATCTTGGTCGTTGGGCCTCCACTTGGAACGCCCCAGAGCCTGTCTCTTTTTCTTGGGTCATTAATCAACAGCCTTATTTTGGCGTATAATGTTGGAGTGGCATCCTAGGTGTTTGGTCCCGGAAGATCTCCACGAAGGCTCTAACAAGCGACTGCGTCAAAATGGCGAGGCGTGGTTAGCTGCCTTCGGTTAACTCGACGGTCGAAATGGCGGAAGAAGGCGGGATTGACACCGTTGCAAGGCTCGACCAATCGCGACCTGCAGACGTGCCTCCATTGACTGATGGTCATCCATTGAGCTTGTCCGGCGATTCCTGTCGATGGCTGTCCCGCGAACGACATTGATGTTGGACGTTCAGACCTTGCCTTTAGCGACTAATTCGCGGGTTCGCTTGAGTGTCGAGAGAAGGGCAGCTTTGTAGCCTTGATCACTGTCGAACTGTGCCTGGTCGCGCTCCTCCTCCGGACCGTTGGGTTCCTTGCCGTGTAGGCCGAGATAGCAGTAGAAGCGCAATTGCAGCGCACCTGTCGCGTCCTCGAAGAGTTCGTTGACGATCGCCCCTTCGCGTGGCCCGGTTGCCTGAAAGAATGTTACTTTCCTTTCGGTTTCCAGCGAGATGATCTCGCGTAGATCGGCCCCGGCAATAGTCGCCTCGCGGACGAAGTGTGTGGCGCTTTCTTCTACCACGTCGCATCGGGTACACAGACCCGGCGGCAGGAATAGCCGAGCGTCGCGGGCCTTGAGTTCAAGCCCTGCCCAGGCTTGGGCGCGGGTCAGAGGAAACTCGCCCTCGGGATTTACGGAAACGGTGGCGGTCGAATAGATCATGATGTGATTCCTTGTCTCGAAAATTTGGATGATAAGAGCTTATGCGGACTTTGAGATGCCGACGGCGAAATCCCTGTAGGAGCGCAATCGGCGGCCGAGAAGATTGGTAAGGCGCTCGACGTCTCCGTCCTCAGGGCGCATGCCGTCGCTGATGAAGCGCTCGCTCATTAGGCGCATGTCATATGCCATCCAGCTCGGCATGAAGGTACGCAGGTTCTGTTCGAAAGCTTCGACGTCGCCGCCGCCGTAGGAGATCTCACGACCGAGAACCTCGGACCAGATGGCAGCTATATCTTCGCCAGTCAGGGTATCGGGACCAACGAGGTTGAGTCGCGTAGTGGGCAGCGGATCGATCGCTTGTGCGCGGCGCAGCAGTTCAAGCGCGGCAATTTCGCCGATATCGGCGCTGTCGATCATTGCGAGGCCCCGTGAACCGATCGGCATGGGGTAGACGCCGTAGCCCGAGATGACGTCCTTGATGGTGATGTCGTTCTGGATGAAATAAGCAGGACGCAGAATGGTAGCGTCGAAGCCCATCTGTTCGATCATGCGCTCCACACCAAACTTGCCAGCGAAGTGCGGCACGTTCACGTAGACGTCGCTGTGGATCACCGACAGATAGACGAGACGCTTGATTCGTGCCTCGCGGGCCACGTTGAGCACGATCAGCGCCTGCGTGAACTCGTCGGCGACAACGCCGTTGAGCAGGAACAGTGTCGAGACGTCGGACATTGCGTTGCGAAGTGCGTCGACGTCCAGAAGATCGCCTTGGGCGACGGTAACGCTTTCCGGAAAATTCGCCTTCGCGGGATCGCGGACAAGGGCGCGGACATCGGCGTTGCGGGCAACGAGCTGATGGATGACGTGCCGGCCGATATTGCCCGTTGCGCCTGTAACTAGAATGGTCATTCAGGTTCTCCGTGTTTTGTTTGTGTCTTGAAGACACCCCGAATATGAGTGGTTCACTTTCGATCCAATAGATTGTAAATATAGACCTTCCGTCTCACCGGTGGAACGCTATGGACCTTCTTTCACTTTCCGACTTTGTCCTTGTCGCGAGACACGGGGGATTCGGCAGAGCCGCTCGGGCCGCAGGACGACCTAAAGCGACGCTGTCCCGACGCGTGGCTGAATTGGAGGCCAGCCTCGGTCTGCGCTTGTTCGAGCGCGGGTCACGGATGTTGAAACTCACCGAAGAAGGCAGGGCTCTCCACGAGCGGATCGGTGCCCTGCTGACGGAGATCGACGAGACTGCCGCCGCCATCGCTTCCGGCGGGAACACGCCTCGGGGACGACTCCGGATTAGCGCTCCATTGCTGTTCTCTCAGACCGCCATGGGCAAGATCGCCGCCGGGTTCGCCTTGAAGTATCCCGAAGTGAGATTGGAAATCACGAACGAAGACCGGGCTGTCGACATGATCGAGGAAGCTTATGATCTCGTTATCCGCGTAAATCCCGCCCCAGACGCATCCCTAGTCGGCCGCGCCTTTCTCCATGATCGGCTGGTGGTTGTGGCCAGCCCCGATTTTTCCAGTCCGGTTGGGGACGTCGCAGTACCCGGCGTAGTAAGAGGGGCCGGCAGTCAGCAGGTCTGGAACGTCTCAGGAGCGAAAGGCTCCGAAACGATCAGGGTCGATCCCGTCCTCGCCTTGTCGTCACTTATCATGGTTCGGGATGCCGTGCGCGCCGGGGTCGGCGTCGCACGACTTCCTATCTCTTTGGTAAGCAACGATCTGGCCGACGGAAGTTTGCGGCATTTGGGTGATGTCGAGGGGGCAGGAATCGCCCTATGGGCTCTTTACCCGTCCCGGCGACTACTCAGCGCACGAGTGTCGGCTTTCCTCGAGTTCCTGAAACACGCCTTCCCGAACGGGACACCCGATGAATTGGCGGCATACATCGGTAAGTAGCCGGCCTATGACGCCAATGGCTTGCATCCATAGAGCAATGACGTGGGCTTCTAAGAGCGCATTCTCTCGCCCGTCATAAGCGTGTCTGGTGTACCCGAACACTTCAAGTCGACTACACCATTTCGAATGCATTTTAGACTTGCTGTAGCCCGCCGTCGACGCACAGCTCAGCACCCGCGATGTAGCTGGCATCATCGCTTAGCAGGAACAAGGCGGCAGCAGCCACTTCTGAAGGCCGCGCCATGCGGCCCATCGGGATCGGGGCGACAATAGCCGCGCGAGTGTCCTCCGCGACAGAAGCCATCATTTCCGTATCCGTTGGGCCGGGTGCGACGACGTTGACCCTGATGCCTTTGGGCGCGAGTTCTGCCGTCCAGGCTCTGGCATAGGCCCGAACGGCCGCCTTGGTGGCGCCGTAAGTTCCGTAGCCCGGATATCCCGCGTTTCCGGCAATAGACCCGACGAGGACGACCGAGCTGCCTTCTGCCATTGCGGGTAGGGCTGCCTGGAGGCCGAACACCATCCCTCTGACGTTGACGTCGAAGTGACGATCGAAGTGCTCCGGCGTGATCTCGGCGATCTGCGAGGGCTCGGAGAGACCGGCATTCAAAACAAGCGCGTCAATGCGACCGTGTGCTTCACGCACTTTCTCAACCGCAACTACCATATCCTGCGGAGAGCTCGCGTCCGCGGTGATGCCGGTCGCACCATTGCCAATGCCTTCGGCCGCCTTCTCGACATCCTCGCTTCTACGGCTGGTGATGAAGACTTTCGACCCTTCGGCAGAAAGCCGCTCTGCAATTGCCAAGCCGATACCCTTGGCGCCACCGACAACCAGCGCAACCTTGTTATCCATTCGAGCCATCGTAAATCCTTTCACTGAATGATCTCGGGATGATATACGATGGATATCTGATATCAATTACGCACCTGGAATAGCCTAGATATGGACGACTATACCGACCTGGAAGCCCTGTCTCACCGCGCGCTTTGCGACATGCCGCTGGTTCGTCCGGTGCTCGACAAGATCGCCGACAAATGGACGATCCTGATACTGACGGTAATCTGCCCCAAACCCTCGCGCTTCAATGAAATCAAACGGCGTCTTGATGGGATCACGCATAAGGCTCTGTCCGATGCCCTGAAGAGACTTGAGCGTAACGGTCTTGTCACGAGAACGGTGCTACCGACGCAGCCGATCGGCGTGGAATACGCAATCACTCCATTGGGCCATTCTCTGCGGGAGCCGTTTGAAGCACTGTGCGCATGGGCTCAGGCCAACGGCGACAGGGTCGAGGCAGCCACGCGTTACTATGACAAAACGTTGAATCGCCGTTGATGAGTCTTCAATGTCGGCTTTTGGCGCGAGGCGGAAAGCCGCCTTTAGCTCTTGGCAGACGTTCAAGCTCGTACTGGCGCTGCTACATCCGCCGAGAGGCGTCACCTTATGACTTCACGGGCAGAGGCATGATTTCGGTGCTGCCGGCAAATGCCGCCGCAGTAGCGTCAAGTGCTAGACGGACGCGCAGCGGCATATGTGGCCCCGACGGCCAAAGCGCATGTGTCCGAAAGACAACCTGCGGCAAATGACCGAGCACCGCCTCAAGCGTTTCCGCTTGAGGCCGATCCCGACCCAGCCAGCACGGAAGCCACGCGAGACCGTGACCCGCCGTAGCAGCACCGGCGATGGCTTCGAGATCATCGAGGCGCAAACGGGTAGGCGGCGTGACCTCTGTGAGGCTGCCATCTGCCGTAGGGAACTGCCACGACCTGATACTGCCCGCACGGCTGTAGATGACTGCCCAATGGGATGTCAGTGCCTCAAGCGACGCAGGCCGACCGTACCGTTCGAGATAATCGCGTCCAGCACAGACGGTCATGCGCTCAGATTCGACGGTCCGCGTGATAAGACCGTTGCCAGCGCCGATTGACCCGTTACGTACAGCGAGGTCAAAGCCATCCTCGATCAAGTCGACGGGTCGGTCGCTAAAAGAGATGTTCAGTCCCAATTTGGGGTGATCGGTCACCAATTGCGCCAGCACCGGGGCAACACAACGTCGTCCGAACAATGCGGGCACAGAGCCTTCTGTCGGAAGTGTCGGCGACAGTTATGACAATGCCCTCGCCGAAACGATCAACGGCCTCTACAAGGCCGAGGTCATTCATCGGCGCGGACCATGGAGGAACTTCGAAGCGGTGGAATTCGCCACTCTGGAATGGGTCGACTGGTTCAACCACCGACGACTTCTGGAACCCATCGGAAATATACCGCCAGCCGAGGCTGAAGACCGCTACTACGCCATGCTGGCCGCATAACTCAAACCAAATGGCCTCCCGCAAACCCGGTGCGGTTCACGCCCGCAACATCAGCACAGAGCGGATCAGTTATTTCAACACGTTAGCTCATCACAACAGCGGGCCAAAGGCGCAGATACCTTCAAGAGCAAAAGCATATCTGACTTGAATATTAGGCCTTCTCAATCTTCTGCCTATGCGGTCGTGACATGTTCGCTTTCACCTCTAGCTCAGGCGATCGGTTCGCAAACGGTGACGATCATCCGTTGTTCCCAGAACGGTCAGTAGAACCGAGGCAAAGGTGCTGAGTGCGCCGCAGGAGGCGAGCAGAAGCATCAGGAAAATCTGGTATTTGCCGGCCTCGTACGGATCCTGTCCGGCGAGAATCTGGCCGCTCATGATGCCCGGCATGGTGATGATGCCAGCACCAACCATCTGGTTGGTGACCGGAAGCAGGCCCGATCTGATCGATCGCCTCACCAAGGGTGCCAGCGCTTCCCATCGGGTTCTGCCGAGGGCAAGCTGCGCTTCGATGGCATTTCGCTCGAGCGCGATGCCGTTGAAGAAAGTGTTGAGCGCAATGCTGGCGGAGTTCATCGCCGTGCCGAGGATGATGCCCGCGATCGGAATGGCGTGCCTTGCATCCAGCCAACCATCAAAGCCGAAGACCGTGACGAGAGCGAAGGCGGAGATCACACTCGTCGAAATGGTTATGGAAGTTCCATTGATGACAAGCTGCAACCCTGCAGCCAGTCGCGCCGGCAATCGTGCGCCGGTTTCGAAACTTGCAGCGGTCAGCATGACAGTGAACACCAAAAGCGTCAGCCACGTCAGATTGTAGGAAAACACGAAACGTAGCGCTGTTCCGACCATCAGCAACTGAACGATCATGCGCGCCGCAGACCAGATCAGCGAGCGATAGTCGCCAAGGGAAAATTGCGACATCAGGATGGCATTTGCCAGCAGCAACGCCGCAGCAAGTCCGAGATCGGTGACCGTCAGCGAAACCATCATCACGCCCGCCGCATGATATAAGTCTGGTCCGCAAGCCGCGCAGATTGGGCCGCATCGTGGGTAACGATGACCATGCCGGTGCCATTAGTCCTTGCGTCGAACAAAAGCATTTCGACCCACAGTGTGGTTTCCTCATCGAGTGCCGATGTCGGTTCGTCGAGCAGAAGAAAAACCGGTTTGCGCACCAGTGCCCGGATCAGGGCCATTCTCTGTCGTTCGCCGGTGGACAATGTCTGCGGCTGTCGGGTCAGCAGTTCCGCCGAAAGGTCGACCCGGTCCATCAGCGGTTTTATCTCGTCCAGCGGATCAAAATGATCTGCCACGGTATCCGCCCACCAGCCTGCATTGGTATCCACATACATGACATGCCGTCGCCAGGCCGGGCCGGACAGGTCCGTATGGGCCTGATCGCCCAGATGAACGGATCCTTGATGCCGGTCGAGATCGGCGATCATTCTCAGCATGGTGGTTTTTCCGACGCCGGAGGGGCCCTGAACACCGAGAATGGAACCCCTGGGCACATCGAAACGGATCGCCATGGAACGTGTCGTTGCCGGCAGATCGACCCTCAGAGACAAGGCATTCGGCGCATTTACTGCACACGGGGAGACAGAAGGAGAGGCTGTGCTTTGCTGCATCCTAGATATTCCTCACATTAGACAGGACGCCCGGACGACCGGCACCATATTGGCGAAATTTCCGGGGGCCGCGCAAGCGACTGCCTGTCCGGCGCAGGCTTCAGGTTTCTTTTCCGTCATGCCGCATGGCAGCCGATTCTGACAGCATGCTGAACTCCCAGCCATCGTTTCCCCCCCCCCGGCCCGAGAGAGGTCGGCGACGCCGGCGAAGAATGCCGCGCTTCTCGATGGCGTTCATGTGGCTGTCAGGTTCCTGACGCAATTGCAGAGGGCCTTGCCGACATCGTGGTCGGATCGGGAAACCATCTGCTCCCCGTGGCCAACCGCCGTGCCGGTCCAAGTTGCCGCAGACCGGTCTCAAAAACTTTCGCCGTCTTTTCAACTGAAGGCGCTTATTCATTCGGACAAGTCGAGATGATGAAATCTTTCTACCGACAGGCTCCACTTCATCTTTTGCTGCCGGTCCTGGTCGGTGTCGCTTTTCTGCAGCGTCTGGCGAGCGAGGTTCGCGAAGGGGAGACGCTTGGTTTTGACACGCTCGGTATTTTGCTCTTTCGCCATGCCGACAATCTCTCCATCCCCGTTGGACCTTCCTGGCTCCAGCATGCGGCGACGGATATAACCAGTCTCGGTGGCGTCACTGTACTGTCGATCATCACGATTTCGGCGGCCGTTTATCTGGCGATCCTTGGACGCTCGCGGGAGGCATTGTTTGTTTTCCTGTCGGTTTTGTCCGGCTGGGTGTTGAGCAACGCCTTGAAATGGATGGTTGCCCGGCCGCGGCCCGATATCGTTTCGCACCTTGTCAGCGTCAACGACCTCAGCTTCCCGAGCGGCCATGCGATGGTGTCGACAGTCGTCTACCTTTCGATGGCGATCGTCCTTGCACGCCGTGAACCAAACAGAAGAGCCCGAGTGTTCGTTTTCGCGCTCGCCGGTCTCGTCATTGCGATGATCGGCACGACACGTGTCTATCTCGGCGTGCATTACCCGACCGACGTCATCGCAGGATGGGTGGGTGGCCTCGCCTGGGTTTCATCATGCTGGATGGTCGCAGGCCGGTACATCCGCCAAGCCAATGGGGCACTTCCACAATGATCAAGAAGCTTTACGACTGGACGATGTCGCTTGCCGGCTCGAAGGCCGCCACGTTCTGGCTGGCATTGATTGCCTTCGTGGAGAGTTCGTGTTTCTGGTGCCCGCCGACATCCTGTGTTGAGTTTCAGCAAGTTTTAAGCCAATTTTCTATCTCGTACTGAGCCATTTAAGAGTGTCAAGATACTGATCGACCGAGGTTTTCTTAGTAGGAGCGGATCGCTTGGAAACGCAAGAGCGGATCAGATCCGGACGAAAACCAACACTTTCAAGAGCTTAAAAGCTCAAGTTGGGACACGAAGTGCATTGAGAGCATTGCGCATCGAAAGCGAGAGCGCTATATGTAGATACGTTCCTACATAGAGGCGCATATGGGTACCAGCAGCTTGACCAGCCGGGAATTCAACCACGATGTCGGCAGAGCAAAAAAGGCTGCGGAGACGGGACCAGTGGTTATTACCGATCGAGGCCGGCCTTCGCACGTGTTGATGACGTATGGTGAGTTCGAGCGCCTGACAGGTAAACGTCACAATCTTGTCGATGTCCTATCAATGCCAGGCTTGTCGAACATCGATTTCGATCCGCCCAGAGCGATCATAGCAGCTCGCGAAGTCGATCTGTCTTGAAATATTTGCTCGACACAAACGTCGTTTCCGAACTCCGGAAGGTGGGCGACGGTAAAGCAGATCCGAACGTGACGGCGTGGATAAGCGGGCAGGAAGCGCGTGATTTGTATATTTCTGCGATCACAATTCTAGAGCTTGAGCGCGGCATACTCGACATTCAACTTCGTGACGTTACGCAGAGTTCTCGCCTGCGGGCATGGATGGATAGCCGGGTTCGTCCGGAGTTTTCTGAGCGGATCATACCTATCGATGATGCAATTGCGACGCGCTGCGCTCACTTACACGTTCCTGATCGCCGCAACGAAGCTGATGCAATCATTGCCGCCACAGCGCTCGTGCACGGGCATGTGGTCGTGACGCGCAACATTCAGGATTTTCAAGGAACTGGCGTTGTGCTCGTGGACCCGTGGCAAGCATAAGGTCGGGCATATCGGAGTTCCCGCGGCTATTTCAATCGGATTCTCGTGAGGCCTTCGCAGCGTGATGGGACATTTGAACCTTAGGAGAGCTAGCGGTAGGGCTTCGCAGAGAATCATCGCCTATAATCGAGATAAGGTAAATATACGTCGTTTATTGTATAGTAAAATACGGTGTTGGCGGTCAATTGATGATAAGCATTTCAATTCATATTCGGATCTAACGTATATCTGTTGATGAAAATTTCTATTCACTTCGTTAATATTGCGATTGCACGCATAGGTGGACTTTTGGTTGCCGCTGAAAACTGACTCGGCGGGGTGCGAGAACTTGGACCACCAGGAGGTAGTTGATGTATTCCTACGCGGGCAGACTACGAGCGGTTGAGCTTTGTATCCGGCTCGGTAGGCGGCTTAACGCGACCATCCGCCGGTTGGGTTATCCCACCAAGAATGCGCTGAGGGGCTGGTACCGTGAGTACTTACAGCATCTCGACCTGCTTGTTTAGTCGGCTTCCCGAGCGCCAAAATGTTCTGTGGCCGAGATGCAGGCGGCACTTAAGCACGTTTCGGCTCGGCCGTTCTTCTGCCAAGGCTTATACCACTCCTACGGCGCGAGGCGCCGACCGTATCTCTCGTTGTCACACATTCTGACCGAAGAGGCATGGTCCGCCAGATGATGGACGGCGAAGTGGATTTGGCGCTCGGTGTTTCTCCCGAAAACTCCCCGAATTCCAAGCGCTCGGTCTTGTTTGAACAGCGGTCTGTCTGCGTGGTGGCCGATGATGCGTCGGCCAAACTGACTATGGAAACCTACCAGCAGCGTCCGCATATTCTGGTGGCCATGAAGGAGCTTGGCGACAACGAGATAGACGTCGCGCTTGCCATTTGGGGCTTTCGCGGAAAATTGCATTGACGCTTCCCCACTGGAGTGTCGCTCAGAATTTGGTATCCAGCACAGACCTAATTCTCACGATCGCCAGCAGAGCATTGGGCTCATTGTCCTCTAGTCGCCGTTCTCACTCCCTCCCTTTCCTTTCACCATGAATTGGCATGATCGGCGACCCCATGACCCCGCACATCATTGGTTTCTTGAAGCAGTGAGGCGGGCGGTCGCGTCTTAGTCGTCGACCTCAACAACTGTAACTGCAGCTGACTTGAACTGATCAAGCTGCCCCGACTCATCTTGCCCCTCAGTAATGACCGTGGTGATCTCGCTCATGGGAACGATTTGATATGGCGATGCCGCGCCAAGCTTTTCTTTGGTGGCTATCACGATCGTCTCCCCTGCCTGTCGGGAGATCAGTCGTTTGATCGACGCTTCCTCTGCATCGCCTGTTGTCGCGCCTATCTCGGGGTGCAGGCCTGTTACGCCCATGAAGAAAATGTCGGTTTGAATGCGTGCGATGGCCTCAGCGCTCGTGGATCCGACGGTAACAATTGAATGCTTGAACAATCGACCGCCGATCATCTCCACTTCGATTGATGGATGTCCCGCCAATTCCACGGCGATGCTTGGACTGTGTGTAATAACGGTCGCTCTGAGATCAAGCGGGATTTGGCGAGCCAACTGTATGTTGCTGGTGCCCCCGTCCAGGAAGACGATCTGACCTCGCGCAATCAAACGAGCAGCGGCGCGGCCAAGGGACGATTTGGCAGAGGCGCCTATTGCCTGACGTGATGCGAAGTCAGCCTCAGCCGACGATGCAGGAAGCGCTCCACCATGGACCCGCTGCAACAAACCCTCTGCTGCCAATTCGCGCAGATCGCG
The DNA here is from genome assembly GCF_004343585.1 of Neorhizobium sp. JUb45. GTDB lineage: Bacteria > Pseudomonadota > Alphaproteobacteria > Rhizobiales > Rhizobiaceae > Neorhizobium. The sequence continues at coordinate 75,490 of NZ_SLYW01000006.1, forward strand.
CCGGATTGTGTCTTCCGAAATCCCGATCTCCTGACTGAACGACTTGGCGATCAAGCGGCCATCCCGCTGTAAAACCCGTTGTATGAGCGCTTTTCGTTCAGCCGTCAGCATGGTTCATCCGCGAAATAATCCTTGACTCTGCACGATATTGCACGAAAATTTACGAAAATCCAAATGTTGTTTTGAGAAACTGGAGCATTGAATGAGTATTTCGGATCGTGTCCGCGTGAACGGGGTCACCGTACTGTCTGACGATTGGTACATACTGAAGAAGACTGACTTCTCCTTCCGTCGAGCTGACGGAACTTGGCAACAGCAGTCGCGCGAAACCTACGACCGAGGGAATGGAGCAACGATCCTTCTCTACGACCGCGTTCGGCGGAGGGTGATCCTCACGAGACAGTTTCGCTATCCGGCGTTCGTAAACGGACACGACGATTTGCTGATCGAGGCACCGGCCGGGTTACTGGATAACGCCGAGCCTGAAACGCGGATTAGGGCGGAAACCGAAGAGGAGACCGGGTTCCGCGTGCGCGAGGTTCGGCAGATTTTTGATGCCTTCATGAGCCCGGGTTCTGTGACCGAACGGCTTCACTTCTTCGTGGGAGAATACGAACCCGGTGATCGCGCAGGGCAGGGCGGCGGCAACGAGCAGGAGGGGGAAGATATTGCTGTTCTTGAGATTTCCATCGAGGAGGCGCTGAATATGGTCTCTTCTGGGATGATCCGGGACGCAAAAACAATCATGCTATTGCAGTACGCCGCGCTGAACATCTTTACTGCCGCTAGCCCTACCTTGGAGGATAAACCGTGCTGATTTTGATCGCTGGTCCATACCGTTCAGGCAAGGGTGATGATCCCGAGAAGATAGCAGCCAACCTGCGGCAACTCCGGCCCCGAGTCGGTCTTCTATACCCCAACAACTCACCGTATTGATTTGATCAAAAGCCGCTGTATGGCGGTCATTATCACTGTCCAAGCAGATCTTGCTCTCATGTCCGGTGGTTGGATTTCGTGTAGTTGGGAGATCGGTCTGGGGCGACGGTGGGGCGCAAGCACTTGAAATCACCATAAGCAGTGCTAGACGCTCATGCAGCCTGTCGCTACCGGTGGATCACAGATTTCGATCAATCGGTACGTTAACGTACTGAGCAGGATGCCAAATGTTATATCAGTAACATCCGCACTACTGTAGCGGATGTCACTGCATTCACGAATCAGGAATTTCATTTTTGCCCCATCGCGGTTTTAGGTGGCTTCAGCCGCCAGGGTCGGAACGGTGGTTTGGCTTTTATGAGGGCGACAAGCGCGCCGAAGTTTGGGCAGAGGGCTCCAATGGCAATTACGTTGCAGCATGGTGTTGGTCAGTACCAGACTTTAAGATCACTGGTTCAATTGCCGGAACAGGCAACGACGATGCAGACCGCTACTCTGCGCAGGTGATCGCCGCTCACGCGTTCTTGGATGCGAGGGATCAAACCTGATTTCACCAGTCGGTTTCAAAGGAAAGACGACCTTTGGCGACATAGTTGCTTTGCTTGTCGCGCACCCTGACGATGATTCTTGCATTGGAAGTACCGATGAATTCGTCACGAGCAATGTCGGTTAGTATCTTGCCTACCTGTCTGCCCACGCTGTCAAACGACCGATGTCTCGTGGAAACTTCCACATCAAAAACTCCCGTGACATGGACGTTTGAGAAACGCCGCCTAATTATGATGCCGGTAGAAGCTCACAACAGCAAACTGACGGCAGCGAGCTATGAAAAATGGCGTGCAAATTGGCAGTGCTATGACGCCGCATTGTCCGAGGATAAGACCTGACGCCGCGGTTGATATTCCTCAGATTTCGATTTCCGAAGTGGAGGTCATTTCAGCCTTTCGCGAAGGAGCCGATGCTGCCCTCCAAGGGGCCCATGCTTTAAGCTGTCCTTATCTCAATGACCTTCAGAGCGCTGCAAATTACACTGCTTGGATGGAAGGCTTCGGCTCGTACGAGCAGAGATAACCGGTTGCCCGATACACGTGGAAAACGCTGGATTACGCCTCAAGCCTTCGGTTGACCTGACAACGAACCTACAATTCATTTTTGAGCGGATAGTTCGCGCAATGACTCGGAAACATCGCCCCTAGCACTCATAGGATCGTGAGAACCCGCCTGTCGTCCCGTGAATAAAGGATACGCTTGCTGTCTCGCCGAGATTTAACCAGCGAATAGCCACAGGCCTACGACTGGAGTTCAGTTTTAAGCCAGGCCACGAATGCCTCGATAATGGCTACATTCTTTGAATTTGGATCATATGCGGCCCAATACGCCGCCCTCTCTGAGCTGAATCTTATTGGCAGCGGTTTAATCAAACGCCCGTGCCGCAGATGCTCCTTGATGAGCAGGTTTCTGCCCATGGCAATGCCTTGGCCATCCAGCGCTGCCTGCAGAACGATGTTGTAATCGGTCAGGCGCACCTGCTTTGCTTCATCAATGGAGAGGCGTGCGTTCCCACTCCACAACTTCCACTCGAGCCCGCTGCTCGCCTGCAAAATAGGCTGACAAAGCAGATCATCGGGAGACTGGAACCGCAACCCGTCTCCGTAGAGAACCGGGCTCATGACAGGCGACAGCTCCTCGTTGAGGAGATGGATGCCTCCCTGTTTGTCTGCACTGAAGTCACCGAAACGGATGGCAACGTCTGCCTCTCCACGCCTGACGTCCACGACACGTAGTGTCGGGTCCAGATCGAGATCGATAGTCGGGTATTCCTTTTGAAACCGCTCGAGGCGGCTGACCAGCCAGTTCGCAGCAAAGGACGGGAGGAGGCTGACACGCACGGCAGTCCGGCCAGATCGAGACCGTGCTTCTGCCGTTCCTTTCGCCAGCAGGGACAATGCATGATCCACAGTCGACAGAAACGTCGCACCCTCTTCAGTCAACTCGATGCTTTTGCTTTTTCGTTGGAAAAGCCGAGTGCCCAATGCGGTTTCGAGCTGCTTGATGTGGTGACTGACGGCGCTTTGCGTGATCAGCAGCTCCTCACCAGCCAGCCGAAAGCTTAAGCTGCGGGCTACCGCCTGGAATACCCTGAGAGCGGGGAGTGGAGGAAGAAACGGAGAGCTTCGCAATTCTGACTTGCCTCAGAAAGATGGTCTGCCTGACATTAGCAATTTAGATCGCACAGCGCAAAGCTTTGAATTGGCCGATGGCTTCGATTTCTTCCATGAGGGATGAAAAGGAGAACCATATGTCGATATCCATCCGCGAAAAGCTGAAAACCCTCGGGATTGAATTGCCAGCTCCGACTGCGCCGGTCGCCAGCTACGTGTCAGTAACGCGAGCGGGCAATCACCTGTTCATATCCGGCCAGATCAGCAAGGCTCCCAATGGCGAAGTCGTTGCTGGAACGCTCGGAAAGGATTGTTCGGATGAGCAGGGCACCGAGGCAGCACGCGTGGCGGCCATCAATATTCTCGCCCAGATCGCAGCCAACACAGACGGCTCGCTCTCATCCGTGCGGCGTATCCTCAAGCTAAGGGTCTATATTGCTGCAACACAAGAATTTGAGGACCATTCCCGGATTGCAAATGGCGCTTCCGACCTGATGGTTGCTGTCTTCGGTGAGGCTGGCAAACATGCAAGAGCCGCACTCGGAATGAGTTCTCTCCCCGCCGGAGCCGCTGTCGAGATCGACGCGATTGTTGAGCTAGAGGAAAGCAAGTGCTGACAAATACCAGGGTCCAGAGCTTGCGAGCCGCCACCCCGGGCTGCGCTGAACGCGTCCATTTCAACCATGCAGGCGCATCTCTTCCCCCGAAGACTGTCACCGATGCTGTGATAAGGCACCTGACGCTGGAAGCATCACGAGGCCCGATGGAGGCTGCGGCCATCGTTGCAGATCATATCTCAACCATACGCCTCAATGCGGCAAATCTGATCGGGGCCGAGCCAACCGATATCGCATTCGGCTCGTCGGGCTCGGCTGTGTGGGGCATGGTCTTTGCGGCCTTGCCGCCTCTGCGCCAAGGCGATCGCATTCTTGTCGGCCGGCATGAATGGGGTGGCAATGTCGCAACGATGCAGCGAGCAGTAAGTCGTGCCGGCGCCCGCATTGACGTCATCCCGTGCCGCCAAGATGGAAGTGTCGACGCGGATGCGCTGGCTGCCATGATCGATGATAAGGTACGCCTGATTTCATTGACCTGGCTCCCAGCAAACGGCGGTCTGATCAATGATGCTGAAGCCATCGGCAAAATCGCCAAAGCCGCTGGTATTCCCTACATGGTCGACGCCGGGCAAGCGCTGGGTCAGATCCCGATCGATGTTGCAAAAGTCGGTTGCGACGTGCTCAAGGCCGCAGGGAGGAAGCATCTGCGCGGACCGCGGGGCACCGCGCTATTGTACATACGGTCGGGGTTTCTGCACCACCTAAACCCACCTTTTGTGGACGTAAGCTCTGGTCCGCTCATTAATGGCTTGCCACAACTGCGATCAGACGCGCGCCTGTTCGAAACAGCCGAGACGTCAGTCGCGTCGCTGATGGGCGTGGGCGAGGCGATCACACTTGCGTCGGAGGTAGGTGTAACGGAGATTCGTGATCGCATCGGCATGCTTTCAGGAAGGCTGAGGGAGCGATTACGGCTTGTTCCCGGGGTCGAATTGCATGATCTCGGATCGACGTATTCCGGGCTAGTCTCGTTCACAGTGGAGGGAATCTTAGCATCGAGCGTCAGAAACAGCCTCGCCGAAAAAGGCATAAATATCGGTGCGAACGGAGTGTCCTATACGCCATACGACATGACCGCGCGTGGCTTGCAAGAAATTGCTCGTGCCTCGGTGAGCTACCTCAATACCGAGGATGAGGTCTCTCATCTCGTCGAGGCGGTCGAAGCAATCGCCCAGACGGCCAAAAGATAGACGGAGAACGTGCAATGGATCTTGGAATAGCTGGCAAACGGGCAATCGTCTGCGCAAGCTCGAAAGGGCTTGGCAGAGGCGTTGCGGAGAAGCTTGCGGAGGCCGGCGCCATCGTTACCATCAACGGCCGAAACCGTGAAACACTCAAGGTAACGGCGCATGACATCCAAAAACAAACCAAGTCCGAGGTTCAAATCGTCGTCGCCGACGTCACCACCGTGGAAGGCCGCGAGGCGCTCCTGGAAGCGGAACCGAATCCGGATATCCTGGTCACCAATGCAGGTGGCCCACCACCGGGCCTCTGGTCAGACTGGGCGGAGGATGACTGGCTGAATGCCCTCAATGCCAGCATGTTGACGCCGATATTGCTGATGAAAGGGGTCCTGCCAGGGATGATCACCAGGAAATGGGGAAGGGTGATCAATATCACCTCGGCATCGGTAAAATCGCCGATCCCCGAACTGGGGCTTTCGAACGCGTCACGCAGCGGGCTCACCGGGTTTGTCGCAGGAACGGCGAGGCAGGTGGCAAAGCACGGCGTTATCATCAACAATCTTCTTCCCGGTTCACATGAGACCGATCGTACAACGAGTTTTCTGAAGAGGACTGCCGCAGAACGAAACATCAGCATTGATGAGGCTCGGCTGGAAGCACATGCGCGCAACCCGACAGGCCGGTTCGGCACGTCAGAGGAGTTTGGTGCGGCCGCGGCTTTTCTCTGTAGCCAATATGCGGGCTTTATCGTGGGACAGAATCTTATGCTCGATGGCGGGGCGTTCACGTCCACACTTGGATAGGATGGCGACGAACGGCCAATCTTCGCCCCAAAGATATTTCAGTTTCCGGCCCCACCGCCTCGCTATCATGGTACCGCAATCTAACGCGGTATTTATATGTTCCGCCTTCAAATCTCGGAATGGAGAATGAATATGGATAACCTAGTAAACCAAGTCCGGCTGTCTGGTTTTCTGCGTTGCACGACTGCCGAGGAGGTCGAGATCGTCAAAGCGTATCTTCCGGATCATCTGCTCTTGACGAAGGCAGAACCGGGTTGTCTCTCATTTGAAGTGTCGCAGACGGAAGATCCTTCCGTCTGGCGTGTCGAGGAAGTGTTCTCAGATCAAGCAGCTTTTGATTTTCATCAACAGCGCACGCGTGCATCCGCCTGGTTCTCTGCTACGTCAAGGATCGTCAGGGACTACGTAGTCACTGTATCTCCTTAGATCATCAACTATTCGCTGTTTACAGACATGTTTCACGAACCACCTGGGTGACCGGTTCATATCTCTTCAAGACCATACCTATCACACTATCACCAGCAGGTTTGCACACGCGCCTCATTCGTCTTGCGCTATATTGCTAAGCGGAGAACTCGTCCCGTCTGAAAATCCCCGGTAGCGTAAATGGCTTCTGTTCAGATGCGCACGCATCGCTTCCCGGGCCTTCTCCGAGTTGCCTGTGCTGATTGCTTCGCAGATCGCCCGATGTTCCATAACTGTGTTTTGGACGTAGTCACCAGTGATCAGCGCCGGATTCAACTCTTTCGAGAACGCCGGCTGCGGCAAAATCTGCAGGCTCATGAGGCTGAAAAATTCGATGAAGGCGCCGTTGTTGGTCGCTTCCGCGATTGAACGGTGGAAAACGAAATCGAGGTGATCGAGGGCGGCATCGTCATCCAGCGATGCCTCGAACTGACGTGCTGCATTCCAGATGTTGGATTCCTGCGCCCAAGAACGCCGCACGGCCGCCAGCCCTGCGGCATGCACCTCGAAGGCCATGCGCAGTTCAAGCAGATCCATGAACGATGTTTTCAGACGAGACAGGGGAGCAAGTGCGACATCCGCATCGAATGTACCGGGATCGTCCGTTTCCGCGCGTGGCGGCTCCAGCACGAATACGCCGACGCCATGGCGTGCCTCGACGATGCCATCCGACCGCAGGGCCGATACTGCCTCGCGAATAACCGTTCTGCTGACGCCAAACTGCTGCGACAGCTGGCTGAGCGACCCGAGCTTGAAGCCCTTTGCAAGCTGGCTGTCGCTGATGTGGGTCTTTAATGCCCGTATGGTGCGGCCAGTCAATGTATCCAAAAGTCACCCGTATCGTCACGCGCGGTCGGTGCGTATGTTTGTCAAATCACCTTAAGGTAGCACGACTTGGCGCAGTGATGCTACCTCCCAATTGACAAATTCCTTTAAAGAGTGCGCACTCCTGAATTTGGTTTGGGTTTTCCGTCTGAATTGCAGCGGCTAATCCATTTTTCTCAAAAAATATAATTTTGGCTGTCCGCTGCCTGCGGGCGTTATTCCGGTGGTGATGCCGTGAAATAATTCATTTAAAACAATGTTTTAGGCCGCATCTCATTGAGTTGTCGACAAAGAGATACCATCACTAGAATGGATATTGACAAGAGATAGTATTTCAATAATCTCAGGGCATAAGAAGTGAACAAACGACCAGCCTGAGAAAATTGTATGGCGATTTGTTCCGGGAACGTGGTTCGCGCTTACGGCGCGTTCAATAAAATCAGATGGAAAGCTGCTATGAGTGTCGTCGCCGCACGTCTCTCCGAGCGGGGCATCGTATTGCCTTCAATTGCCCCGGCTTCAGGAAACTACATCTCCCATAGGCTCGTCGGAAGCCTTTTGTTCGTATCGGGCCAGATCCCCAGGATTGATGGTGTCGAGCATTATGTCGGTGTCGTCGGACAGGAGATCTCGCCTGAGGACGGCTACAAGGCCGCCCGCCTTTGCGCGCTTAACATTGTTGCGCGGGTGAGGGCGGCGTTGGATGGAGATCTTGATCGTGTCGTCGCCTGCGTCCAACTGCGCGGTTTCGTCAATGCACCTGCGGATTTCAAAGGTCATCCGGCTGTGATCGATGGCGCCTCCGATCTTCTGGTGGAGGTTTTTGGAGGCAAGGGTCGCCATGTGCGCACGGCACTCGGCGCCGGATCGTTGCCGCGCGGATCGTCGGTCGAGGTCGATGCCATTTTCGAAGTCGCACCAAAAGCCTGACAACAAAAAAGGGGAACTGGCCATGAACGGGACCAGCATGTCGGAAAAAGCCATCGCCATGAGCGGCGTCAACAAGTGGTACGGCCACCTGCAGGTGCTGAAGGGCATCGACCTTGAGGTCGGTCGCGGCGAACATATCGTCCTTTGCGGTCCATCCGGTTCGGGCAAGTCCACCCTCATTCGCTGCATCAATCATCTTGAGGAAATCCAGGAGGGCAGTATCGCCGTCAATGGTACCACGCTCAGCCAGAAGGGCAGCAATGCGGATCACATCCGTCGCGATGTCGGCATGGTTTTCCAGCAGTTCAATCTTTTCCCGCATTTGACGGTGCTGCAGAACTGCATGCTGGCGCAACGCCGCGTGCGCAAGGCGTCCGCAGCCGAGGCGAAGGAAAAGGCAATGCGTCATCTGGATCGGGTGCACATTGCCGAGCAGGCCGAAAAATACCCCGCCCAGCTCTCCGGTGGACAGCAGCAGCGCGTGGCGATCGCCAGGGCGCTCTGCATGGATCCGCAGATCATGCTGTTCGACGAGCCGACATCGGCGCTCGATCCGGAAATGGTCAAGGAAGTGCTCGACACGATGATCTCGCTGGCCGATGACGGCATCACGATGATCTGCGTGACGCATGAAATGGGCTTCGCCCGCGCGGTCGCGCATCGCGTCATCTTCATGGATCGCGGCGAGATCATCGAAAGCGCCAAGCCGGACGTGTTCTTCAGCAATCCTGCCCATGAGCGCACCAAGACTTTCCTTGGCCAGATTCTCAATCATTGAGGCGCGGCTGATGAATTATACTTTCGATTTCACCCCCGTCCTTGCCGCATGGCCATCGCTTCTCGACGGCATCATCGGCACGCTGAGAATGTCGTCCCTGTCGATGGTCTTCGGCCTCAGCCTCGGCATCGTCTTCATGATGATGCGGATGAGCAAGAACAAGGCGCTGCGGGCCATCGCCATCGGTTATATCGAGCTGATCCGCAACACGCCGATCCTCGTGCAGGTCTTCTTCGTTTTCTTCGGCATGCCGGCACTTGGCATCCGGCTGAGCGGCGAACAGGCAGCGATCCTAGCCATGACGCTCAACTGTGCGGCCTATGCGGCGGAGATCGTGCGCGGCGGCGTCCAGTCGATACGACCAGGACAGTTCGAGGCGGGCAGGGCGCTCGGCATGCATGCGATCGATATCTACCGGTTCATCGTGTTCCGGCCGGCGATCAGGGCGGTCTATCCGGCTTTGTGCAGCCAGTTCATTCTGATGATGCTGAATTCCAGCCTGATGTCGTCGGTCTCTGCCGAGGAACTGACCTATTTCGCCCAGACGCTGGATTCCCAGACCTTCCGCAGCTTCGAGATCTATCTCACGCTCGGCGTCATCTACCTGGCAATGTCGCAGTTCTTCTCAATCGCTCTCGGCATGATCGGCCGGGTCTATTTCTCCTATCCGGCAAAGTGAGGCACTGCGATGATCCGTCAGTTTGGTTCCGGAGAATTCCTCTTTCTGCTTGAAGGCGCGCGTTGGACCGTTGTGCTTTCACTTCTCGCCTTCTTTTTCGGCGGCATGCTCGGTCTCGCCGTTGCACTCGGCCGCACCGGCAAATGGAAATGGCTACGCATCCTGACGGCCACCTATATCCAGATCTTTCAGGGCACGCCGCTGCTGGTGCAGCTGTTCTTCGTCTATTTCGGCCTGCCGCTCCTGGGCTTCAAGGTGGATGTCTGGGTGGCGCTGACCATCGGCCTGTCGCTTCACACCAGCGCGTTTCTCGGCGAAATCTGGCGCGGCAGCATCCAGGCGGTGCCGGATGGCCAGAGCGAGGCGGCCCGCGCGCTCGGCATCGGCTACATGCACCGGATGGTGGATGTCGTCCTGCCGCAGGCATTCCGCATCGGTCTGCCGGCCACGATCAGCTTTCTCGTCAACCTGATCAAGGGCACGGCGCTGGCCGCGCTGCTCGGGATGACGGAACTGACCCGGTCGGGTCAGCTGATGGCCAACATCACGTTTCAGCCGCTGCAGGTCTACGGGGCGGTCGCACTCATCTACTTCATCATCTGCGTACCCCTGACCTATTGCAGTGCACGCATCGAGCGGCGTCTCAACACCGCGCGATAAAACAAGAACGCATGCCAAAAAAACCAACCAGAGGTGACCATATGTTCAATACAGCATTGACCGTTTCGCGTTCGAAAGTTTTGGGCGGCCTTGCCGCCATGCTTCTGGCCGCAACCTCCTTTGCGACAGCCGCACTGGCGGTGACGCCGGAGGAAATCAAGGCCAAGGGTACCGCCACGATCGGCGTGCAGATGGACCAGTTCCCGTGGGGCTTCATCGGTGCGAAAGGCGAAAATGACGGCTTCGATATCGATATCGCCAAGCTGATCGCCAAGGAGCTCGGTGTCGAGGTCAAATTCGAGCGCATTACCGGCCAGAACCGCATTCCGCTGCTGGTCAACGGCAATGTCGACTTCCTCGTCCCCTCGATGACGATTACCGAGGAGCGTGCCAAGGTCATCCAGTACGCCATTCCCTATTCGTCGAACGACATCACTGTCTGGGGCAAGACGGATGCGGATATCAAGGCAAACGAGGATCTCTCGAAATTCGTGATCGGCGTCAATCGCGGAAGTGCCTTCGAACCGCTGCTGGTCAAGGTTGCGCCGAAAGACACTCAGATCAAGCGCTTTGATGATGACGCGACGACCGTTCAGGCGCTTCTGTCCGGTCAGGTCGATGCCATTCTGGGAAGTGTCACTTATGGTCTCGTCATCAAGGAGACCGGCAACGATGCGCAGTTCGGGCGCAAATACAAGGTTTCCGACAATTTCCAGGGCATGGCTGTTCGCAAGGGTGACCAGGAAATGCTCGATTTTCTCAACGATTTCGTCGCCCGCCATACCGCTGACGGCACGCTGGACGCCCTCTACAAGAAGTGGATCGGCGTAGACCGTGCGAAACTTCCGACAACGCTGCCGGGCGTCGATTTCACAGGCAAGCAGTAAATAACAGCGCCAAGGCCCTGCGCGGTCACCAGCCGCGGCCGCGCAGGACGGCACAAACATCAACAACTGAAGAGCTTTTGGCCCCCGCCGCTTCGCGCGGGCGGGGACAGGCCTCTGCACGCCGAAAACCGGGTTTTCAGGCAGGGCGCAACAATAGCTCGCTTACGGAGCATGAGACAGACAATGGCGAAAGATGGCAAGCAGATCAGGGTCGGTGTCGATATCGGTGGCACCTTCACCGACGTTGCGATGGAGGTAGGCATCACGCTCCATTCGATCAAAGTTCTGACCGATTATTCTTATCCCGAAAACGCGATCGTCAAGGGGGTTCGCGAAGTCGCGGAAGTGGCCGGAGTGGACCTTTCCGAGATCGATACGATCATCCATGGCACGACGCTGGCCACCAACGCGCTGATCGAGCGCCGTGGTGCCCGCACCGCCTTCATCACCACCAAGGGATTTCGCGACGTCATCGAAATGCGCACTGAAAGCCGTTTCGAGCAGTATGATCTCGATATCGTGCTGCCGGCACCGCTGGTGCCGCGCAACGAACGTTTTGTCATCGATGAGCGTATCGGCGCCGATGGTTCGGTGCTGAAGGCTCTTGATCTCGCAGAAGTCGACGCGCTGTGCGACGCCATCATCGCGGCCGGCTACGACAGCGTCGCCATCGGTTTCATCCACTCCTATCTGAACGGCGCCCATGAAAAGGTCGTCCGCGACCGTCTGCTCGCCAAGAAAGCCGACATCTCGGTGTCGATCTCGTCGGAAGTTTCGCCGCAGATGCGCGAATTCCAGCGCTTCAATACCGTCTGCGCCAATGCCTTCGTCAAGCCGCTGATGGCATCCTATCTCAATCGTCTCGTCGGTCGTCTGACCGAAGAGGGCACGCGCTGCCCGGTTTTCATGATCCATTCGGGTGGTGGCATCATCAGCGTCGAAAGCGCCATCGAGTTTCCGGTACGCCTGCTGGAATCCGGCCCGGCCGGCGGCGCGATCTTCGCGGCCCATATCGCCAGCAGCTACGGTCTCGACCAGGTGCTTTCCTATGACATGGGTGGCACGACCGCCAAAATCTGCCTGATTGAAAAGCAGACACCCAAGACGTCCAAGACTTTCGAGGTGGCCCGCACCTGGCGCTTCAAGAAGGGAAGCGGCATGCCGATCTCGATCCCGGTGATCGAAATGGTAGAAATCGGTGCCGGCGGTGGTTCGATTGCGACAATCGACAGCATGCGCCAGATCCGCGTGGGACCGCACAGCGCGGGTTCCGAGCCGGGTCCGGCCTGCTATGGCCGTGGCGGCGCAAACCCGACCGTCACCGACGCAGATCTGATCCTTGGTCGCCTCGATCCGGACGAATTTGCCGGTGGCGCGATGAAGCTCGACCGCCCCGCTTCCGACAAGGCCATGGATGCGGACCTCGCATCGAAACTCGACACGGATATCGCCACGGCCGCCTACGGCCTCAGCGAAGTTGTCGACGAGAACATGAGCAATGCGGCCCGTATGCATGCGGTGGAAAACGGCAAGGAGCTTTCCGAGTTCACAATGATCGCGTTTGGCGGCGCGGCACCCATCCATGCCGCGCGGCTGTGCGAAAAGCTCGGCATGGCAGATCTCTTGATCCCGCCGGGGGCCGGTGTCGGTTCAGCCATCGGCTTTCTGCGGGCGCCCTTCGGTTTTGAGAGTGTACGCAGCGCCTATAGCCGCCTCAGCCGCTTCGATGCCGCCGCAATCAACCAGACGGTTGCCGAGCTAAGCGCCGAGGCAATCTCCTTCGTGCGCTCCGGTTCGCCCGAAGCTAACCCGGATCTCGAATGCATCGCATACATGCGTTATGTCGGCCAGGGCTGGGAAGTGCCGGTGACGATCGATGTGCGCGATTATGCGGATGCCGATGGCGACCTTTTCCGAAAACTGTTCGACGAACAGTACGAGCACTTTTTTGGCCGCGTCATCGATGGCCTCGATGTCGAGATCGTCAGCTGGTCGCTGAGAGCAACCTCGAAGGTTACTCCGCCGGATCGGATCGGCCGGACGGCGAAGACGAACGCGGCAAAAGTGCGCGGCACCCGCGAAATTTTCGATGTGCAGGAAGGCAGCTTCCAGACGGCATCGATCGTTTCGCGTGCCGACATGAAGAGCGGCGAATTCGTACCCGGCCCCGCCGTCATCACCGAACGCGAGACCTCGACCATCATCACCGCCAGCCGCGAAGTCATCATGCAGGCCGATGGCTGCCTGCTCATACGCGTCAAGCAAAGCGCTTCAACGGAGGATTTGACATGAAAACCAACGCACTTTCCGAGGTCCACATGCAGATCATGTGGAACCGCCTGATCTCCGTCGTCGAAGAACAGGCCGTCACCCTCATCCGCACCGCCTTTTCGACCAGCGTACGTGAATCGGGCGACCTCTCCGCCGGTGTCTTCAACCGTGGTGGTCTGATGATCGCCCAGGCGGTTACCGGCACACCGGGTCACGTCAACGCCATGGCCGAGGCAGTGGGCCATTTTATCCACGATATCGGGCCTGAGAACATTTTTGAAGGTGATGTCTACATCACCAATGATCCCTGGAAGGGCACAGGTCACCTTCACGACTTCACGGTGGTTTCACCAAGCTTCCGTAACGGTGCGCTGGTCGGATACTTTGCCTGCACCGCACATGTGGTTGATGTCGGCGGCCGCGGTTTTGGCCCGGATGCCAATGAAGTTTACGAAGAGGGCATTTTTGTCCCGATCATGAAATTTGCGGAACGCGGCAAGGTCAACAAGGATCTCGTCAACATCCTGCACAACAACGTGCGCGAAAGCCATCAGGTGGTCGGCGACGTCTATTCGCTGGCGGCCTGCAACGAGATCGGCCATCGCCGCCTGATGGACATGATGGAGGAATTCCAGCTCGCCGATCTGGAGACACTGGGCGAATTCATCTTCAAGCGCAGCTATGACGCCACGATTGAACGCATCGCCGCGCTGCCGAAGGGCTCCTATTCCAACACGATGCGGGTCGATGGTTACGGTTCGCCGATCGATATCGCGGTGCGTGTCGATGTCGAAGGCGATCACATCCTCGCCGACTTCGACGGCACCTCGCCGCCGAGCCCGAAAGGCATCAACTGCCCGATTATCTATTCGGCGGCCTATGCATGCTACGGCATGAAGGTTGCGATCGCACCCGATATTCCAAATAACCACTATTCGCTCCTGCCGTTCCGCGTAACGGCACCGAAAAACTGCATCCTCAATGCCCAGCATCCGGCGCCGGTTTCGGTGCGCCATGTGCTCGGCCACCTCGTGCCGGACGCGGTGCTCGGCGCCGTGCACAAGATGCTGCCCGGCAAGGTGCCGGCGGAAGGAGCAGGGGCGTTGTGGAACCTGCATGTCAGCGTCCGCCCGCTGCAAGGCGACAAGGCGCCTTCCGATCGCGGCCAGCGGGCCGAGGTGCTGCTGTTCAACAGCGGCGGCGCCGGTGCCCGCTCGACGCTCGACGGCCTCAGTGCCACGGCTTTCCCGAGCGGCGTGCATTCCATGTCGATCGAGGCCACCGAACATGTCGGCCCGGTGATCTTCTGGCGCAAGGAACTGCGTGACGGTTCCGGTGGTGCTGGCCAGTTTCGTGGCGGTCTCGGCCAGGTGGTGGAAATCTCCACGACCGAAGGTCACGAAATGCACTTCAATGCCATGTTCGACCGCGTCGATCATCCGCCGCGCGGCCGCGAGGGTGGCGAGAACGGTGCAGCTGGTGCCGTCCTTCTTGACGACGGCACGCGTCTTCAGACCAAGGGGCGTCAATACGTGCCGGCCGGCCGCAGGCTGATCCTGCAGCTTCCCGGCGGCGGCGGCTACGGTGCGCCGGACAAGCGTGATCCGGCCGCGGCGCAGCGAGACGTTGATTTCGACTACGCGCCGAAAGGCTGACCAGAGCGGATGCCGGCGGGAAAACCCCGCCGGTCCCGACCAACTGTTTTTGCGGGAACTTTGGATATGACGTTCGAGAACACGCGTGCGGCCGGCATCAAGTCGTCGCCGAGCATGGCCATTGCGATGGCGGCAAAAAAGCTGGCGGCGGAAGGCCGTGACATCATCGACCTGTCGCTGGGCGAGCCGGATTTCGAGCCGCCCGCACATGTGGCGGAAGCCGCCGCTGAGGCGATCCGCAAGGGACGCGTGCGCTACGGTGCTGCGGCCGGCATGGACAGCCTGCGGCAGGCGATCGTCGCCAAGTTCAGCCGTGAAAACCAGCTCGAATACACGATCGACGAGGTGATGGTGGCCAATGGCGCCAAGCAGATCCTGTTTGACGTTTTTCTCGCCACGCTGGAGCCGGGCGACGAGGTGATCATCCCCACACCGTGTTGGGTATCCTATGGCGATATCGTCTCGCTGCATGGCGGTGATCCGGTCTATGTGTCCTGCGGACCCGAGGCCGGCTTCAAGATCAATGCGGCAACGCTCGAAGCATCGATCACGCCCAAAACCCGCTGGCTGATGCTCAACTCGCCGTCCAACCCGACCGGCGCCATCTATTCTGCGCCGGAATATCAGGCGCTTGGCCAAGTGCTGGCCCGTCATCCGCGCGTTCTGGTGATTTCCGACGAGATCTATGAACACGTTTTGCTCAAGGACGTTCCGTTCGTTTCCTTCGCGCAGGCCTGCCCGGAGCTGCGCGACCGCACGCTGATCGTCAACGGTGTCTCGAAAGCCTATGCCATGACCGGCTGGCGCGTCGGTTATGCCGCCGGGCCCAAGGCCTTGATCGCCGCACTGAACAAGATGCAGTCGCAGAGCGTCACCTCGGTCTCGACCATTGCGCAGGCAGCAGCGCTTGCGGCGCTGACCGGCGATCAGGCTTTTGTCGGGCAGGGCGCTCAGACATTTGCCGGCCGCGCCAAAATCGTCGCCGATCGTCTGGCGCAGATCGACGGTGTCGATTTCACGCCACCGGACGGTGCGTTCTACGCCTTCATCGGTATTCAGCGGCTGCTCGGCCGCAAGACGGAGACAGGCCAAGTGCTTGCCGACGACCCGGCCTTTGCCGCGCATCTGCTGCAGCAGTTCGGCCTGTCCAGCGTGCCCGGTGCCGCCTTCGGCGCGCCCGGTTTCATCCGCCTGTCGATCGCCGCATCCGACCGTGAACTGGAGGGTGCCTGCGACCGGCTCGGCGCCATGGTCGCTTCGCTGAGGGACTGAGTTGGGATTCCCATCCTGCCACAAATATCGAAACGGCGGCGATCATCACTGCCGCACGCCAAGGAGCTTGAAACATGAAGACCTCAGACCTGAAACACGCGCTGGGCGCGGGCTTGCTGTCCTTTCCGGTGACGCATTTCGACGCCGAGGGAAAGTTCAACCCGAAAAGCTATGCCGAACACGTCAACTGGCTGTCCGGTTTCGAAGCCACCACGCTGTTCGCAGCCGGCGGCACGGGTGAATTTTTCTCGCTGTCGCCGGAGGAAATCCCTCAGATCGTGCGCGTTGCCAAGGAAGCCGCCGGCGAAACGCCGATCGTGTCCGGCTGCGGTTACGGCACCGACATTGCCGTCTCGATCGCAAAATCGGTCGAAAAGATCGGCGGTGACGGCATCTTGCTTCTGCCGCATTACCTGATCGATGCGCCGCAGGAAGGTCTCTACCGGCATATCAAGGCTGTCTGCCAGGCGACCGGCATGGGCGTGATGGTCTATAACCGCGACAATTCCGTTCTCCAGCCCGATACGCTGGCGCGTCTCTGCGACGAATGCGAAAACCTCGTTGGCTTCAAGGACGGTACGGGCGATATCGGCCTGGTGCGCCAGGTCACCGCCAAGATGGGCGATCGCCTGACATATCTCGGCGGCATGCCGACGGCGGAACTATTTGCTGAAGCCTATCTCGGCGCCGGTTTCACCACCTATTCGTCTGCCGTCTTTAACTTTGTGCCGGGCCTCGCCATCGAATTCTACAAGGCGCTGCGGGCTGCCGAGCGGGCGAAATGCGAAACGATCCTGAACGAGTTCTTTTATCCGTTCATGGCGATCCGCAATCGATCCAAAGGGTATGCGGTATCCGCGGTTAAAGCCGGTGTTCGCCTACAGGGCTTCGATGCTGGTCCGGTAAGGGCACCGCTGCAAGACCTGTCAGCCGAAGAGCTGACGATGATGGAAAAGCTGATCGGCAAACATAAGCGCTGATGTTCAGTTCCGAATGAGGTGCTTTCATATGGCAGCACCATTACGTTTCGAAATCAGAAAATGTAAAACTCGGTTAGGTGCGACGAGAGATATCGAATCTTGATCAGACACTTAAGATATTCAGATGCAGTAACGGCTGAATTGAAATATCTCGAAAGCGCCGATCCGATGAGCGGATGCGAATGAACTGTCGCTTGCCGGTGGTCGGATGGAGGGGAAGGACGGCCGAAGTCATGGTGGGTCGAAGTGGATCAACCCGATCTTGCCGACGAGCTTCACTATCTGTGCACCGAAATCTACCGATATCCGGAAAGGAGATCCGCCCATCATGTATCTGACCGCCTTTGACCGTTTCCGTGCCTAACGGCTCGAAATTAGACAGACGAGTTTCCAGATTTGCGCACCGCGTATAGGTGGGCTGCGACACAGCCTCTAACCCGGCGTGAGGGATCGTATATAACAATTCCAACGAAGCGATGTAACTCCTCCCACAGAGCTTCGTATTTCAGGCGGCCCACTCCTCCTCCCAAGGGTGGCCTGAACGGATAGCCGCACTCCTCCTCCCAGCCGGTGTCCAATGATTTCGAAAAGCCTGCGCACTCCTCCCGCGCAGGCTTTTTCGTTTCTGCCTACATCCCGAAATCCAGTTGCGACTGATCCTCATCGCCATCTTGGCCCTGATCGTTCGCCTGCGAGGATAGGGCCACGCCAAGCAACCGCACCGACAGCTTGAACGGATAGCGGTCCGTTATCCTTTCAAGAGCTTGGTGTCCTTGCGCAGTTGCTCGG
Source organism: Neorhizobium sp. JUb45 (assembly GCF_004343585.1). Classification (GTDB taxonomy): domain Bacteria; phylum Pseudomonadota; class Alphaproteobacteria; order Rhizobiales; family Rhizobiaceae; genus Neorhizobium. The sequence goes on from NZ_SLYW01000006.1 coordinate 93,383, forward strand.
GTGGATCCGATCAAGTCGAAATTTTTCCAACCGGCATCAGAGCGCCGTGACCAGAGGCCGGCTCTCCGATGCTGTTCATTTAGGGTATGGATGACGCCAAAATTGGCTTAACGTCTATAATTCCCGGATCAATTGCTCGGCGATCCGAACACTCAGAGCGGCTCCGGTGAGTGTCGGGTTCATGCACGACGCTGACGGCATGACGCTGGTTCCGGCGATGAACATGTTGGGATGGTCATGCGTGCGGCAATCGCGGTCGACGACCGAATCCTTCGGGTCATCGCCCATGCGGGTCGTGCCCATGACATGTTGACGGTTTTGCCATTTCACGTCGGTCGACAGGACTTCGGCATCCAGCAGTTCGGCGATCTTGTTGAGATCCTGCAGGCCGCGGTCACGGCCGGCGTTCCAGTAGTCCGTGACCGAATAATAGAGAACCGGAACCGGGATGCCGAGCGCGTCGAACTTGGTCTTCGACGGCGTGACGCGGTTTTCGGCCAAAGGCAGCGGTTCGAAATCGATCGCCCAATTGAGCGAACGGGCCGAATATTTGCGGATCTGTTCATCCAGCTTGGACCCGAGAATACCCTTCTTCAGAAAACCTTCGGTCATCTGCGCGGTCGGTACGGTGTTGCGCACCTTGATCTTGTAGCTCGGGTAATCCTTGCGAAATTCGCCATCGCGCTGGTTCAAATAGACCAGAAGCTCCGTCGGGCCTTCGCCCGGCCACATGTCCTCCTTGGTCAGCATGTTCATGCTGATACCGGTATGGTCCATGAGGTTGCGGCCGACCTGATCGGACGAGTTGGCAATGCCGTTCGGATATTGTTCCGAAGTCGAGATCAGCAGCAGTTTTGCGGATTCGATGCCGTAGGCGGCGAGTACGAAATATTTGGCCGTCAGGCGATGTTCGGAATTGTCCGGCTTCTTGTACCAGATGGCCGTGATTTTGCCGTCGTCACCGGCCTCGATCTTGTAGACCGGCGAATTGTCGAGCAGCTTGGCGCCATGGCGTTCGGCCTCGTCGATATGCATCGACCCGTCATATTTGGCACCGATCGGACAGACCGGATTGCAATTGTTGTTGCCTGCGCAGACCGGGCGGTTGCCATAGGGGCGCGAGGCGCGCCCATGCGGTTCCAGAACCGGATTGAAGCCACCAATGAGAAGCTTTTCCGAAAGCGTGTCGAACATATAGGAGGAGTTCAGCTGCTTCATCGGGAAGGGCATCGAGCGTGGCGGCATTGGGCCGCCGCCCTGACCGCTTTCGTCCTGCCCATCGGTGCCGGTGACGCCGAGTTCGAGCTCAGCCTTGTTGTAATATTGCTCGAGATCGGCGTAACCGATCGGCCAGTCACGACCGCGGCCGTAGAGCGACTGGATCTTGAAATCGTTCGGGATCATCCGCCACAGCGCCGAGCCAAAATGCCAGGTGGTGCCGCCAACCACCCGCAGGTAGGAGGTGTTGTATTTCACCGGACCCTCGTATTGCAGGTAATCTCCATAGGTAGACGGCGCATGCGGCAGGCTCGGGAACGGAGAACCGGCGCCCTGCAGCTTGGCATTGGCAAGCGACAGTTTCACCGGCGCATTGCGATAGGTCTCGACGATCTCGCGGCGGTTGACGCGCGGACCGGCCTCCAGAACGATGACCTTCTTACCGGCCTTGGCGAGGTTGGCGGCAATGATGCCGCCCATGACGCCCGAGCCGATGACGATCAGGTCCGCATCATAGGATGTGTTAGCCATTGTCTTTGTTCCTGTCAGATCTTGCTACATGGCTTCGGTCCCCAGGCGTTGGGGCCGGGACCATAAGACGGGATGGTAAGGAGGCCCTTGGTCGGGCGATACATCAGCGATTCGGCATAGGTGATTAGCTCGGCATCTTCCGGTTCGCCGACGACGCCGAGATACCAGGCGGACACGATCTTGGTGGCTGTTTTGGTCAGCGCCGGTTCGGTGCCGGTCAGCGCTAGAAAGCCATCCATGTTCGGCACGCCGGATTGTCTAATCAGCTTGGACAATGCATCCATGCTGGCATCGAGGTCACCGTCGCGTTTCTTCAGCGCAGCAAGGAAGCGGGCGCCGAGAACCGGATCCAGTGAGTAGCCTGTGAGGAATTCCGACAATTGCGTGAAGGACACCACACCATCGTCAGCGGCGGTTGCCGAAAGCGGGCCAGCAAGATCAGCGGTAAGCGCCAGGCCGGCAATCGCGACCGTGGTGCGCAGCAGCCCGCGGCGCGAGACGGGTTGGCCGAAGGCGGCCGTTGATTTGGTATCGATAGGCATTAGGATCTCCGGGGAGCGATCAATGCGGAAAGGGGAAGGCGATGGTTGTCGTTCAGGCCGCAAGCGGACGCGAACGGCGACGCAGCACAAACCAGACGACCAGCGCCAGAACGATGACGGCACCGACGATTGCGGTGGGGGCTGCCAACGGTGCCAGCCTAACGATCAGTGGCTTCTCGCCGCCGTCGCGGATCCGGGCGACATCGGTCGCGGTCACTTTGACAGCCGGGTTGCCGTAATTGGCCAGCACGTAATTGCTGACATCGGCGATATCCTTGTCCGAAAGACGGTCGGTGTAAGCAGCATCAGGTCCGAAAGCGGGCATGAAGGCGACGTTTTCGGCCGTGGTCCGATGCAGGCCATAGAGGATGGTGGCAATCAGGTTGTCTGGGCGGTCGCCGCCGGTCGCGGTGTTGTTGAACAGCGACGGATAATGATTGTTGCCCTGTCCCTCCGGTTGGTGGCAGGCGGCGCAACTGCCACTAAAAATGTGATAGCCGTTTTCATCCCGCGCCTGACCCGGCAGGCCACGCAGGGACGCCTCGATTGCGGTCGATGGCTCGCCATATGTATCGCGCGCCTGCTGGTCGCTTGAGGCTACGGCCGGCACGTCCTTCAGATAGGTGACGATCGCCCTGAGGTCTTCGTCTGGCAGATATTGCAGGCTGTTTTCAACGGCTTCCGCCATCGGACCCGCAGCTTGGGCCTTGCCGGCGACATTGCCGGTCTTGAGGTATTGGATAAGATCACCATCCGACCAGCCACCGATGCCGGCAACCTTGTCGGAGGTGATATTGGGCGCAAACCATGGGCCGATCGCGCCGCCTGCCAACGGCTGGCCGGTATCTTCCGCCATGAAACCGTTGCGTGGAGTGTGACAGGTCCCGCAATGCTCCAGCGCCTCGGCCAGGTAGGCGCCGCGATTCCATTCAGCGGATTTTGCGGGGTTGGGCTCGAAACGTGTCTTGTCGAGGAAAAGCAGGTTCCACACCGCCATCGAAGTGCGGATCGAGAACGGGAAGGGCAACTCGGTTTGCTGCGGCTTGTGATCGTCCGGATTTACGCCCTGCATGAAATAGGCGTAAAGGGCCTTCATGTCGGCGTCGGTGATCTTGGCATAAGCGGTGTAGGGCATTGCCGGGTAAAGGTGGTTGCCGTCCTTGGCAACGCCATCACGCACGGCACGCGAAAAGTCCTCTTCGCTGTAATTGCCGATTCCGTCGGTTTTCGAGGGCGTTATATTGGTCGAAAAGATCTTGCCGAGCGGCGTGTCGATGCCGTAGCCGCCGGCAAAGGGTGTGCCGCCATGCGGCGCGGTGTGACAGGCGGCACAGTCGGCCGCCGTCGCAAGATGACGACCGCGCGCCACGAGATCGGCAGTCTCATCCGCGAAGCTCGCGCCGGCCGTTGCGACCAGCGCCGAAAGACAGAGAACCGCGGGGCGGATTGAAGCGGAAATCGGCGCAAACAAAGTGCTCCCGAAATAAGTACCGGGCAAGACAGGAGGCTTAGGCATATATCCCTGTGCTTTCATCAAGCATGAACAATCAATAACGGTTCCAGACGTGCCTCCCACACGCCGGGCCGATCTTCATCGTCGCGAACCGAGCTGGCAAATCGGGAAAATACCACTCGTATTGAAGCAATTCTTGAACAAAAAGCTTGTTTAACGGGTTCAGGATTAAACCTGAGGCGTGTCGATGTGTCACGGCGCGACTTGATTTGTGTCATAGCGCCGCGAAAGATAGCTTGTGTAGTCAGTTTGTCGTAAAAACAGCCTTCACCAACTGTGAAAGCTTAAAGCCATGAAATTCGACCTCACGGATCTCAGGATATTTCTCTCGGCCGTCGAGGGCGGAAGCCTGACCGCAGCGGCCTTGCAGAACAATATCGTCGTAGCTGCGGTCAGCGCGCGGCTGCGCAAGTTGGAAGTCAGCTTCGGGCTTCCGCTGATGGAGCGGACCGGGCGGGGCATCCGGCCAACGCTCGCCGGTGACATGCTCGCGCGTCATGCACGTTTGGTGCTTGACGGTGCCAGAAAGCTGGAAGTGGAGCTCGAAGCGTTTGCGGAGGGGCGCGGAGGCAGCATCAGGCTGCTTTCCAATACGAACATGCTGTCCGAGCATATGCCGCAGATTCTCGGGCGGTTTCTCACCGATAACCCCGACATCGTCGTCAGCGTCAAGGACAAGCCAAGTTTCGAAGTGGTCAACCTACTCAGGAATGGCGAAGCGGATATCGGCATCGTGGCGGCGTCGGCAGACATGACCGGTCTTGAGGTCTGGCCATTTGTGCGGGATCGGCTGGCCGTTATCGCTCCCGAGGGTTCGCAACTTGAAGGGCCGCTTGCCTACACGAGCATTCTTGACTGTCCGATCGTCGCGCTCAACGAAAATGTGGCCTTGTCGCAATTCCTGCGGCGGCTTGCGGCCGAACTCGGTCGGCGCGCAACGATACGGATGCGTGTCGAAAATTTCGAGGCAATGTGCCGTGTTGTCGAGAGCGGCGTGGGAATCGGTATTGTTCCGGAAACCGCTGCGATGCGTTATTCCCGTATGATGAACCTCCGCATTTTGCCGATTGCGGATGCGTGGGCAGAGAGGGAGCTCTATCTTTGCGTCAGAAGTCGCGAGCAGCTGCCTCGATACGGTCAGGCACTGCTTGCCCATATGCTCGATTATGTCGATACAGTTCGCATTCCGCGACCGGAAACTGACGGAGGCGGTGCGCAGCCTTGCGGGTGAACATAAGGCGATGCTACGGGCCTGTCATGGTCCCATCGTGTTGTGGGTACGTCTCTCCAGGAGCCGTGAACGCCTATGACGAACCGGAGAGATCGGCAAAGCTCTTCTTCCTTGTCGGCAATCGCCCCGTCTCGCTGCCGACCTACGAGGCGATCACCGAGTTGAACGACGCTTTTCCCAGCTGAAGCGGATCGAAAAAGGACATTCCTTTGGATCAATGGCTCGTCCTTCTGAGCGTCGCTCTGGCCGCAGGTGCGCTGAGCGGATTGGTTGGCACCGGAGCCAGCCTTCTGCTTCTGCCGGTTCTGGTGCCGATGTTCGGCGCGGTCGAGGCGATCCCGATCATGGCGGTGGCGGGTTTTCTCGCCAATCTGTCGCGCGCACTGGCCTGGTGGCGGTCGATCGTCTGGAAAGCGGTGCTCGCCTACACGCTGCCCGGCATGCCGGCCGCAGCGCTCGGCGCCTATACGCTCATCCACCTGCCGGCGGGATGGCCGGAAGCGATGCTCGGCCTGTTCATCATGGCGCTGGTGCCGATCCGCCGCATGGCCACGGCCAGATTTTCAACCGCCGGGATCGGCCATCTGGCATTGACCGGCGCCGTGGTCGGCTTCCTGGCCGGGATATTCCTTTCGACGGGTCCGCTGAGCGTCCCGGCATTCCTGGCCTTCGGCCTTGTACGCGGCGCCTTCATCGCAACGGAAGCGGCCGCGTCGCTTCTCGTCCAAGCCGCCAAGATCGTGAGCTTCCGGGAATTCGGCGCCATGACGGTAACAAACATGCTGCGGGGCGTCGTCATCGGCGGTGCACTGATGGCAGGGACGTTCCTGATCCGTCCCCTCGTGGCGCGCCTTCGTGATCATCATTTCAGGACGATGATAGATGTCGTGACGCTCGTGTCAGGTGCTTGGCTTCTGGCATTCGGTCTTGGCCATCTGCTTTAAGACGTGTCGCATCTTCGCAACGGTGGGGCAAAAGCATGCTCTCCTACGAACCTGTGCAAACCGGCGAAAAATATGCAACAGGGCAAAGACGGGCGAATTCGACTGCTAAAACATCACTGCGAAATGAAGGGTTTGCGCGATGTGCTTGGCGCAGTAGAATTGATCTAAACTATTGAGGTTGAAAGGCTTCTACGACTTTTGTAGCAAGGGTGTCTTTTGTGCAAGCGAGCCAGCCTCTTCCCATGACCATAGCTTACGAGAACATTGCCAAGTTGTATGCTGCCGAACATGACAGGCTTGAGCGCCAGATTTTCTGGCGCATCGGCTGCAGGGCAACCGCCGGGGATCTCGTCCATGACATCTTCCTTCGGTTGTGGGAAAAGGCTACGCAACCGAGGGGCAGCGATGCTGCCTATCTTACCAGATGCGCGTAACGCAACGATCGACCATGTCCGCTCGAAGCGACGGCGCGGTGAATATTTGGCCATCGCAGTGCTGACCGGAACCATTTCGTCACTTCGCTAACCTGACTGCCTGTCTGACAAAAGAATGATGGCAAAGTAGGCAGCATAGGTTCACATCGCTTCAAGACTTTAATGCCAGCCGGAACTCCGGCCGTAAGTCGTTTCCTACCACTGAAATTTCACCCGACTGCGATCAGTGCCTAGACGTTTTTGAACCGCTCCAGACCCGTCGGGCCATTCATTCACTAAAGCCACGTTGTTATCTTTGGCGAGCTCGCTAGCCACGATCAAGCCAGCCGGAAACCTGTTCGAGGGTCCGCCTTTCCTGGCCCGCTTCCATCGAAAAGGCAGGTTTTAAAGTAGCAGCAGGCAGATGGGTACGGAAAACCTCTTGGCTATTGCCAACTCCGTAACCTCCGTGGGTGATAAACGGCACCACCACCTTGCCGGAAAAATCATGCGCGCGTAGGAAGGATCTGATGACCGGAGGCGCGGTCATGCCCCAGATCGGCATACCGAGATAGATCAGGTCGTAGCGGCCGAGGTCGGCAACGAAGTTTCCCAAGGCTGGCAGATAGCGCTGCGCCGTCTCACGGCGTGCCTGCTCCACCGTCGCTTCGTAATCTTCCGGATATGGGTTTCTTGTCTGTATTTCGAAAAGTGTAGCGTCTTGCGCACGACGTATCTGGCGGGCAACGACCGCCGTGTTGCCCGTGCGCGAGTAGAATGCGACCAGCGCCCTCGAGGATTGGCTGGTCGCCGGTTGCGCGGAAGTGCCGGAAGCCGACAGAGCAAGACCCGCAGCGGTTAGAGGCAATGCCTTCAGCAAGCGTCTTCTTCCCCAGTTGTCCAGCTCGTCATCGACCTCCAGTTCCATACCGACTCAGTCTATCGCAGGCTTGGACGCGTATTCCTCGTCGGTCACCTTCTCCATCCAGGTGACGGAACTTCCCTCATCCGATTCTGAAATGGCGAAGTGAGACATCGCCTGATCCGGAGAAGCGCCATGCCAATGCTTCACGTTGGCCGGAATCCAGACTACGTCTCCGGGCCGGATCGCCTCGACGGGGCCACCAACCTTCTGAACAAGACCCTGTCCAGAAATCACATAAAGCGTCTGGCCGACCGGATGCGTGTGCCAGGCTGTGCGTGCGCCGACCGTGAAGGAAACGACGCCGCCGCTGACAGTCGCCGGAGCGTCTGCGCTGAAACGGCTGCCCACCTCCACATCGCCTGTGAAATAGTCCGCCGGACCCGCTGCCGGGTTCGTGTTCGCACGTGTGATCTTGATATCCATGGAGGATGTATCCTTGCTTGTATCAGTCGATGTCGGCTGGGCATTCGCAGCGCGAGCTTCGAAGACGGCTCTTAGAACGGGAACGGCGGACATGGCGCGCGGCCACCCGGCGTAGAATGCGACATGGGTTATGGCTTCCGAAGCTTCCGACTGTGTCAGCCCGTTGTCCATCGCTCGGTTGGCGTGGAAGGGAAGCTGTTCCGGCTGGCCAATGGCGACAAGTGCAGTCATGGTGACAAGGCTGCGGTCACGGGCTGAAAGGTCCGGCCGCTGCCACAGATCGCCGAACAGGACCCGGTTGGTGAGATCGGCGAGAGCCGGCACGGTTGGAGCCACGGTCGTGTTGACCCTTGCCGTTCGTGCCGCTTCGGCTGCTGCCTCCAGCTCGATGCGTGCCTCTTCGCTGTTCGCCACGGGAGCGATCTTGCGCTCGTCGAACACCTTCTTGACTTCCTGGACTGCTGAAATCGCGTTCGGCCAACCGGAATAGAGGGCAAGCTGGGTGATCAGTTCTCCGATCTCGGAAGGCTTGACACCATTGTCGAGCGCGCGGCGGACATGACTGCCGATCTGCGCGGACTTGCCCGTAGACACCAAGACAGAGACCGTGACGATGCTGCGGTCACGCGGCTGGAGTTCCGCCCGTTCCCACACTTCGCCGAATAGCACACTGTCGGTGAAGTGCCCAAGGCCGGGGGCCACATCATAGACCGCCGGGGGCGCGATCCGCCGCCGTTCTTCCTGAGCCTCCACGCCAGTGGCTGCGAGCGTTGATATGGCGATACTGGCGGCGATGTTCTTCATCCAGAAATCCTCTTCGTGGTGCAAGTCAGCATCGCGCGTCGCACGATGGGCCGCATTTAGAGATGGGGGAGCAATCCCAGGAGATTAGATGGGCAATTCCTATTGGCCCTATGCGCCCAGTTCATGAATTCGAACAAAAGGTCACGCAATCCAGATCGGCTGCATGACCTGCAGGCAGGTCAGAAGCGCAAAAGCGTCTTGATCGCCCGGCGTTCGTCCATCGCCTTGTAGCCTTCTGCGACGTCTGCAAGAGGGATCTTAAGGTCGAATACCTTGCCGGGGTTGATCTCGCGATCGATGACGAGATCCATCAGGTAAGGGAGGAAACGACGCACAGGGGCGGGGCCACCCAGCAGGCTCTTCTGCTGGAAGAACAGGTGCTGGCCGTCGAAGGTCACGCCATGCGGAACGCCGACGAAACCGATCTTGCCGCCGGGACGGGCGCAATTGATGGCCTGCGACATGGATTCCTGCGTGCCGACACATTCCAGCACCGATGCGGCACCCACGCCGTTGGTCAGTTCCTTGATGCGGGCGACACCCGCATCGCCGCGTTCGGAAATGATGTCCGTTGCTCCGAACTCCAGTGCAAGATCTTGGCGGCTCTTGTGGCGGCTCATGGCTATGATCCGCTCCGCACCCATCCGTTTGGCGGCAAGAACCGCCATCAGTCCGACGGCACCGTCACCGACGACGACGGCGGTGGAGCCTTCCTGCACGCCTGCCGCATCCGCCGCATACCATCCCGTACCAAGCACGTCGGACGTCGCCAGCAGGCTCGGGATCAGGTCGTCGGATGGCATTTCCGCCGTGGGGACCAGTGTGCCATCGGCCAAAGGCACACGAGCAAACGGAGCCTGCGCACCCGTCATAAATTCGACCTGTTCGCAGGAGGACTGGAAGCCGAACCTGCAGTGCGGGCAAGTATTGTCGGACAGACAGAAGGAGCCGACGACGAACTGGCCGGGCCTAACCGTATTCACAGCGCTGCCGATTTCGACCACCACGCCGCAGTATTCATGCCCCATGGCAAGTGGCGATGTCACTTCGTTCGCACCACGGTAGGGCCAGAGGTCCGAACCGCAGATGCAGGATGCCGCCAGCTTAATGATGGCATCGGTCGGCTTGAGGATTTTGGGCTCGGTGACCTCCTCGCAGCGTACGTCGCCCGGGCCATGGAGCATTGTTGCCAGCATGGTTCTGGTCCTTTCAATAGTCAGGTTTCGATGGTTGATCGTGTTTGATGTTTCAGGCGGACGCCTTGCGTGCCCGGACGGCGTCGAGATCCGACATAACCCTTGCGGGCTCTTCGCTGAGCGGCATGTTGTCGACGTCCCGGACCGCATCCAGCGAGCCCGGCCTGTCGCGGTCGATGTCTGAAAACAGCGGAGTCAGGCTTTCCTGGGCAGGACCGTGTTCCGCGACAAGCTCGAACGTCTTCCAGTGGGCGGATGTGTCTGTGACGCTCCCGACTAGGACTTGGGCGATCTGCATGCGTGAGATCACACCGTCCGCGGGTGTACAGGACTGCCGTTCGTCGCCCTGCAGAAAAACCAGCCGATGCTGATCAGGATCATTGTAGTCGAACCATCCGGGGCGAATGATCGTATAGGGGAGGCCACTAGCGCGTACGAGGCGCTCGGCGCGGCGCTTCCAGTCATGCGCCTCGGTCGTCTGATTGTAGCTGCCCGTTCGATTGGTCACGCCGATGGCGGTCATGAGAGCGATCGCGACCTGCCGCGATCCAACCGCCGACAGAATGTTTTGAACACCGCCATAATCGACATGCTCGGCACCGAGCTTGCCCATTCCATCGGAGCCATGGGTGAATATTATGGCAGCCACACCGTCGACTGCCGCCTTGAGGCTTTCGCTTTCGCTCAGGTCACCGAGCACGAGTTCGACGTTGTCGCCGAGCGCTCGCCCCTTGCGCGTGTCGCGAACCAGTGCCCTGACGGAATGCCCGGCCGACAAGGCCTCGGGCACCACGAGTCTCCCGATGCTGCCCGTCGCACCGACACTCAGAATTTTGAGAGGAGTTCCGGTCATTTGACTTCTCCGATTTCATGTTTTGAATGAAGCGCGGTCACCAGCCATGCGCACAGGGTCGATCCGACCGCCATGATTGCTATGACCCAGCCCATGGGCCATGGCGTGCCGTTGGCGAAAGCCCCTACGAGACCGGATCCGGCATGCCGCTTCCGTACTGGACTGCGCCCACGAGGGAGGAAACGGAGCCAGCCTACTCCGGGTAGTCCGCCATGGCGCCCGCGATTGAATTGGCAACGATCAGGCCCGTCGCCGAGACGAAAACCAGCAGGGGTATGAACACCCCCCAGAGTCCGCCGAAATCACTGTAGGAATTGACGGCAAGCACGAGGCCGGAGACGGTCGCGATGGTGGTGCCGGCGAACATGATCCGGTTCATCCCGAAGCGATGGACGAGGCGAGCATTGATCAGGTTCGTGGCGACGATCCCGGCCCCGAACAGCAGTCCGTAATTTTCCGAAGGAACGCCATGATAGGTAATGAAGGCGAATCGCGTTCCGGCGATATAGGCGTACATGCCGGCTTAAAAGAACGCTCCGGTGCCCGCGTAGCCGAGGATCTTGCGATGGGACAGAAGCTGAGCGTAGCGTTTGAAGGCGCTGGAAAGCGGATCGGTGCGTCGCCGTTCGACGGGCAGCGTCTCGGGAAGCGTGAACATTCCGGCGAGCAAGAGTGAACCGAGCGCGACGAGTGTCCAGAAAATCGACCGCCATCCGCCGATGGCGGCAATCTGTCCGCCCAAGATCGGGGCAAGAAGCGGCGCTATCGCCATGACCGCGATCAGTGTCGACAGCATCTGAGCCGCTCGCGGACCTTGATAGGGGTCACGAACCATCGCGCGCGCGAGGACGACACCTGCGCAGGCGCCAAGCGCCTGAAGGATTCGCCAGAAGATGATCGTCTGGACGAAGCCGGATGTGGCACATCCGATGGACCCGATGATGAAAAGGACGAGACCGATGGCGACGGGTATCCGGCGACCATACTTGTCGCTGACGGTCCCCCACAAGAGTTGCCCGAGGCTGAAGCCGATCAGAAAACCAGATATCGTGTATTCGATCGAACCCGCGTCAGCGCCGAGTTGGGCAGCCATATCAGGCATGACCGGCAGGTAGAAATCCGTGGAGATCGAGGCGAAACCCATGAGCGCGCTCAGAAGCGCAAGTACGTGCCAGCGTGCTCCAGCGGTTTCCATAGAGGTGCCGGCTACGCCGTCTTCGGAGCCGACCTGTACTGGGGATGTCATGTTTGTGAATGGCTTTCCGGATTTTCGGCATCACATGGGCGGCACCGAGGGTGCCACCCACTCTTGATGTTCAGGGATTAGAGGCCTGTGGTCTTCAGCAGGTGTTCGGGGTAGCGCTCACCCTCGACCGTGATTTCAGAAGCAGCCTGCTCGATGCGGGCGAGTTCGGCTGCCGTCAGTTCGACATCGACAGACGCGAGGTTTTCCTCAAGTCTGTGCAGCTTGGTCGTGCCGGGGATCGGGACGATCCATGGCTTCTGCGCGAGGAGCCAGGCGAGGGCGATCTGGGCCGGCGTGCCGCCCTTTTCGGCTGCGATCGACTTGAGAAGATTGACCAGTGCCTGGTTCTTTTCCATCGCCTCGGGTGTGAAGCGCGGCAGGATATTGCGGAAATCACCCTCGCCGAGCTTGCTGTCCTTCGACATGGCACCTGTCAGGAAGCCCTTGCCAAGGGGACTGTAGGGAACGAGACCGATGCCGAGCTCCTCGCAGGTTTCGAGGATCCCGTTCGTTTCCACACCGCGGGTCCAGAGCGAATACTCGTTCTGGAGCGTCGTCACGGGCTGCACTGCATGCGCACGGCGCACCGTATTCGCGCCCGGTTCCGAAAGGCCGAAATGCCTGACCTTACCCGCTGCGATGAGATCCTTCACCGCTCCAGCTACATCCTCGATCGGGACGTTGTGATCAACGCGATGCTGGTAGAAGAGGTCGATCACCTCGACGCCGAGGCGTCTGAGGCTGTCGTCCGCCACCTTCCTGATGTTTTCCGGGCGGCTGTTCAATCCTGCCTGCTTCCCGTCTTCGAATTTGAAGCCAAACTTGGTGGCGATCAACACCTGTTCCCGCACGGGTGAGAGGGCCTCGCCCACCATTTCTTCATTGGTGAAGGGCCCGTAGATCTCGGCCGTGTCGAAGAATGTCACGCCGCGCTCGACCGCCTGGCGGATCAACGTGACGCCTTCCTGCTTGCTGAGCTTGCTGGCGTAGCCGAAGTCCAGCCCCATGCAGCCGAAGCCAAGAGCCGAGACTTCCAGGCCTGAGGTTCCAAGGATGCGCTTTTTCATATCCAGTCTCCATTCGCGTGTTGCGATCAGGTCGACGTCAGCAAGACTCAGATCCTGATCAACTGGCGATCACCTCGTCGTGTGGAGTGATTTAAGGCTGGATTGGTCTTCCAATTAGATGGTAAGTCCGGCATGTACTTATATCCTGGATTCATGAATGAAGCGCGATGAACTTGGCGACCTGATTGCCTTCCTGACGGTTGCCGAAGAGCGCAGCTTCACCAGAGCCGCGGCGCTGATGGGCACGTCTCAGTCCTCCCTCAGCCATACGGTCCGGCGGCTCGAGGAAAGGATGGACGTGCGCCTGCTGACCCGCACCACGCGCAATGTCGTCGCCACAGAGGCGGGCGAAAAACTGATGTCGACCTTGCGGCCAGCGTTCAACGAGATCAGCCATCAGATGGATGCGCTGTCGGCGATGAGACAGCGTCCAGGAGGCAACATCCGCATCACGTCGAGCAGGCATGCGGCCGAGACAATCCTCATGCCCGCCGTGAAGAAACTCCTGGCCGACTATCCGGGCATCAACGTGGAGATTTCGATAGAGCAGCGTTTCGTCGATCTCGTCAGTGAGCGCTATGATGCAGGAGTCAGGCTGGGAGAGAGTATCGAGAAGGATATGATTGCCGTCCGCATCGGACCCGAACTACGGATGGTAGTTGCCGGATCACCGGAATACTTCAAGAAGAACCAGAAGCCGCAAACCCCGCAGGATCTTACTCAGCATCGCTGCATCAACCTGCGCCTGCCGACCCTTGGTGGATTGTACACCTGGGAGTTCGAACGGGAAGGGCGGCCGGTCAATGTCCGGGTCGATGGTCAGTTCGTTTGCAACGACGTGCCGATGATCATTGACGCCGCCCTCGGCGGAATAGGACTGACCTGCCTCCCTGACGATCATCTCGGTCCCCTCGTGAGGGACGGCCGCCTGATCCAGGTTCTGGAGGATTGGTGCGACCCGTTTCCGGGATACCACCTCTATTATCCCAGTCGTCGGCTTGCATCACCTGCATTCGCATTGCTCGTGGATGCGCTGCGATATCGTGCGGATTGACCACATTCGTCCGGCACTAGTCGAGATCAACGCCGCGCGTATCTATTAGCGATCAATCCCCTCCCGTCTGGAAATAATTTTTATCGCGTCCATTTGGCCAAGTGAATGTAAGGGCGACGGTTCGTTATGGCTCAACAGCGGAACCCTATGCCTGCTTCACACCAACTCCATTAAAACTTCGTCTGACCCCATTAGCCGGTCGGCTATGTTACCCATTGGCCTGTGATCGATGGTCGCCTGCTCCATGCGGCGGCCATCCGTGCAGCCCATATGTGGACCGGGAAATGGACCTGTCAAAGATAGAGACCCTGATCGAATTCGTTGGCCGCTCCAATGTCACCGAACTGATGGTCTCGGAAAAGGATACTACCGTCCGGATATTTCGCGACAGGATTTCGGCCGCCCCGGAAAAGGTGGCGGCGAGTGCCGATGCCATCGAGAATGTCGCCCTGTCCAGCGAAACGGCGAATGCAGCGAACACGGTCGCCGCGCCGATATTCGGCGTCCTGCATGTCGCCCCCGCACCAGGCGATCCGCCTTTCGTCAAGGTCAGTGATGAGGTCGTTGAAGGTCAGACGCTGTTCATCATCGAGGCCATGAAGGTTTTCAACAAGATCGCGGCACCCCGTGCCGGCAGGATCACACGACTGACCGATGTCAATGGCGTGGAAGTCGAAGCCGGCGACATGCTGGCGGAGATCGTGTGATGCAGCCGCACCAGCATTTCGACAAGGTTCTGATCGCCAATCGCGGTGAAATCGCGTTGCGCGTGGTGCGCGCCTGCCGTGAGATGGGATTGAAGACTGTCGTGGTCTGCTCTCAGGCCGACAAGGATGCGGCCTATGTCAAAAGTGCCGATCAATCGGTTTGCATCGGGCCTCCGGCTGCTTCGAAGAGCTACCTTAACCAGCACGCTATCTTGCTGGCAGCGCGTCTCACCGGTGCCGGTGCCGTTCACCCGGGTTATGGATTCCTTTCGGAAAACACCCGCTTCTCTGCAGCCGTGGAGGAGGCGGGTCTGACATTCATTGGCCCGGATGCAAGCGCCATTGCCACGATGGGCGACAAGATCGCCGCCAAAAGCGCCATGGTGGCCGCAGGTGTGCCCTGTGTGCCCGGACCCGATGCTGAACTTCCATCGGAAGCTGACGCAATCCGAGCGGTTGCGGCCGAGATCGGGTATCCGGTGATCGTCAAGGCTGCCGGAGGCGGCGGTGGACGCGGCATGCGCGTCGTGCTGACCGAGGCCGAACTTCTTGAAGCGGTGTCGCTGACACGCGAAGAAGCCCGCAAGGCTTTCGGAACGCCGGCGCTCTATATGGAGAAATTTCTCCAGCACCCGCGTCATATCGAAATACAGGTTTTGTGCGATACGCACGGCAATGCCGTCTGGCTTGGTCACCGCGACTGCTCCATGCAGCGCCGCCATCAGAAGGTGGTCGAAGAGGCGCCGGCGCCCGGCATTTCCGATGCCCTGATCGGCCCTGTGGGGGCCGCTTGCGTCGCGGCGTGCAAGCAGATCGGCTATCGTGGCGTTGGCACGTTCGAATTTCTTTACGAGGACGGCGCCTTCTATTTCATAGAGATGAACACCCGCCTGCAGGTCGAGCACCCGGTCACCGAGGAAACCAGCGGTATCGATATCGTCCAGCAGCAATTGCGCGTTGCCCAGGGCGAGTTTTTGTCGATGGAGCAGGGCGATGTGACCTGTACGGGTCATGCTATCGAATGCCGTATCAATGCCGAGGACCCCGCGACCTTCATGCCGTCGGCGGGCGTCATCACCGCACTGCAATTGCCGGAAGGCGAGGGCATCCGTGTCGATACCCATGTTGAAGTCGGTTACAAGGTGTCGCCCTATTACGACTCGCTGATTGCGAAATTGATCGTCACAGGTCGCGATCGGGCCGATGCGATGCAACGCACCCGGTCGGCGCTTGCGGCCTTCAGGCTGGAAGGCATTGCCACCAATCTGCCGCTCCTTCGCGAACTTTTTGAAGATGCCGCCTTCGCTGAGGGGGAAACGGATATCCATTATCTGGAAAAATGGCTGAAGACGCGGGGGGCGGCATGAGCAAGCTGGATCTGAGCGACCCAGCCATCATCGAACGGCTGAGCGCCGCACTTGAGGTCGCTGGCATCAATGGTATCGAAATCACCCGGCCCGACCAGAGCCTGCTGATCCGCGTGGCAGGTTCGGCCGATGGTCATGCGCGTCAAGTGCGCTCCAGCAAGACGGATGTCGGCGGAGCAGTGGTCGTCGTGACGGCACCGATGGTCGGTGAATTCTGGCCTTCCGATCTGTCCCGCACAGGCGCGCCGGGAGCATTTGCTGCAGGCGATACGGTCGGCTTCCTGAAGGTCGGTCCGATCCTGTTGCCCGTTTCGGCCGGTCCGTCGAAATGCCTGCGCCAACACCTCGTTGAACCCGGAACGATCGTCGGTTTCGGTGATCCGATTGCAGAAGTCGAGCCAGAAGCATGAACGCCGCAGTCTCCCAAATGTCCCAGCCTGTTGAAACACTCGCGCTCGACCGCAATGGCGCTCGCGTTTCGCCGATCGGCTCCCGCGCCTTTCTTCTCGAGGCGACCGGCGACTTCGACCTCGCTTCGCAACGACGGATCTGGGCTCTATCCCGTGCCGTGGAACTGTGGCGTGATGTCCTTGAGATCGTTCCCGGCATGACGAACCTTCTCGTCGTCTTGAAGGTAACGCCCGAAGACCCGGAGACTCTGGCCGTGCGTCTGCTGGAAGCCTGGGAACATGCTGAAAGCATCGATCTGGCGGGCCGGACGATCGAAATCGCCGTCACCTATGGTGGTGAACACGCCACCGATCTGGCGGCACTTTGCGACAGGTCAGGCCTGTCAGACCGCGAGGTCGTGCGCATCCATTACGAAGGAACCTACCGGGTTTTTGCTCTCGGCAGTGCGCCGGGTTTCGGTTACCTGCACGGACTTGACCCACGCATCTACATGCCGCGCAAGACAGTACCGTCGCTCAATATGGCGCGGGGATGCCTCACCATCGGCGGCATGCAGACGGGCGTCGCTGTTCTGACCGGACCCAATGGCTGGAATTCGATCGGTTTCGCCGAATTGCAGATGTTCGATCCGATGTCCGCCACGCCCGCAGTGATGGCGCCGGGCGATACGGTGCGTTTCGTGCCAGCGAGCATAGAGCTATGATAGAGATCATCCAGACAGGGCCGTTCAACACGGTGCAGGACCTTGGCCGACCCGGTTTTCGCAATATCGGCGTCACCACCAGCGGCGCCATGGACCCGCTGGCACTGAAAATCGGCAACAGCTTGCTTGGCAACGAAGCTGGCGCGGCCGCGCTCGAAATCCAGACCTATCCGTTCAAGCTGCGCTTTTCGAAAGCGACGGTTTTTGTCGTGACCGGGGCCGATTGTGGCGCTTCGCTCGATGGGCGTACGGTCCAACCCTGGTGTGCGCTTTCGGTCGAGGCCGGGCAGGTGCTGGAGCTTGGCCAGCCGCGCGTTGGCACTCGTGCCTATATCTGCATTGCCGGCGGTATCGATGTTGCACCGGTAATGGGTTCGCGCAGCACCTCGCTTCGCGGTGCTTTTGGCGGCAGAGAGGGACGTTTTCTGATTGCGGGTGACACTCTGCAAACGGGGGAGGTCTCCAGTCCCCTTAACCTTCCCGCCGCAGGCATCTCTGTCGTCGATCCCGCCTTTGCGCTTGCCGATGTCTATCCTGCCCATGAAGACGGTGCGCTTGTCATCCGCGCCATTCCGGCGGGGGAATATGGGTTGTTCGGAGAGGATGCCGAGCGTTTCTGGTCGCAGACCTGGAAGATTTCCACGCAAAGCGACCGCACCGGTTATCGCCTGATGGGTGACGCGATCAAGCCAACGACGCCAGTCGAAATGCGGTCTCACGGCGTGGTATCCGGTGTCGTTCAGGTGCCGCCGAGTGGCGAGGCGATCATCCAGATGGCCGATGCCAATACGGCCGGCGGTTATCCAAAAATTGCCGGCGTGATCGAGGTCGACCTTTGGCGTCTTGGCCAAGCGCGTATCGGCAGCCGCCTGCGTTTTGTCCGCGCGACGCATGCTCAGGCGGCGGAGGTCGAAAAGGCTGTAGCAGCTTTCATCGATGATGTCCGCCGGACCGCGCGCCTGGTTTGCGGCGCATTGCAGGTGCTGAACTGAGGGAGGATGGAATGAAGATCGATCTCAATTCCGACATGGGCGAGGGGTTTGGTCCCTATAGCCTGTGCGATGACGAGGCGATGATGAAAGTCGTCTCCTCGGCCAATATCGCCTGCGGTTTCCATGGCGGCGATCCGGAAACCATGGCCCGTATGTTGCGGCTCGCCAAGGCCAACGGTGTCGGCATCGGTGCTCATCCCGGTCTGCCGGATCGTGCCGGCTTCGGACGCCGCGAAATCCCCTATTCTGCTGATGAACTGCGCCAGCAGATGCTTTACCAGTTGGGGGCGCTGAAGGCGATTGCCGCCAGCGAAGGCCAGCGTGTTGCCCATTTCAGTTTTCACGCGGCCATGGGCAATATGGTCAATCGTGATCCGAAGCTGGCCGACCTGATGATGGATGCGATCCGCGCCGTCGATCCCAAACTGATCATCTTTGCCATGCCCGGCAGCGAGATCGAATCCGCTGCCAAGCGGGCCTCGCTCAAGACACTGCTGCTGTTTCTCGCCGACCGCGCCTATGATGCCCAGGGGCGTCTTGTTGCCCGTGGATTGCCCGGCGCCTTGGTGAAGGATGAGGCGGCCGTGCGTGCTCGTGTGCGCCAGTTCCTCGTTGAACGCACCGTCACCACAATCGACGACGTGACCATCGCGATGCCGGCAAAATCCATTCTCGTTCACAGCGATACGCCGGGTTCGCTTGAGCTGGCACGGATCGTGCGCAGCGAAATCGAGGCTGTCGGCGGCACGCTGGCACCTGCATCAGAGGTTGTCGGCTAAAGCCGCGGCCTCTCCCTTTTTCCATTCAGAATTAGACAAACCGGAAGACCAGATCATGCCCGCCACAGCCGACCGTTTGAAAAACGTCTCCATCTCCGCCTCCGCTGCCATGACGCAGCGTGCCCGCGAACTTGCCGCCCAGGGGATCAAGGTGGTCAGCCTGTCCTCCGGCGAGCCGGATTTTCCGACGCCGCCACACGCCATCGAAGCAGCCTACGCCGCAGCACTTGCGGGTGACACGAAATACCCGACCATGGACGGTACGCCGGCCATGAAGGCGGCGATCATCCGCAAGTTCAAACGCGAAAACAACCTGACCTATGAGCCGAACCAGATCGTCGTGTCGGGCGGCGGCAAACAGGTCATCTTCAACGCAGTTCTCGCCACCTGCAATCCGGGCGATGAAGTCGTCATCCCGGCGCCGTCCTGGGTCAGCTATGCGGATATCGTCAAATTTGCCGGCGGCGTGCCGGTCTCTGTGCCATGCCCGGAAAATGCCGGTTTCAAGCTGCGTGCAGAAGACCTCGAAGCAGCGATCACGCCGCGCACGAAATGGCTGTTCCTGAATTTTCCGAACAACCCGACGGGCGCTGCCTGCTCGCGCGCGGAAATGGCGGCAATCGCCGAGGTCATGCTGCGCCATCCGCATGTCTGGATCCTGACCGACGATATCTACGAACATCTCGTCTATGACGATTTCGAGTTCTGCACGATCGCCGAAGTCGAACCGCGTCTTTATGATCGGGTTCTGACCATGAACGGCGTGTCCAAGGCCTATGCCATGACCGGCTGGCGTCTGGGCTATTGCGGCGGACCGAAGGATCTCATCGCCGCGATCAGCAATGTCAACGGCCAGAACAGCGGCGGCACCTCGACCCTGACGCAGGCGGCCGCCGTTGCCGCACTTGATGGTCCGCAGGATCTCTTGAAGGAACGTTCGTCCATCTACAAGACCCGCCGCGATTACGTGCTCGGCCGTCTGGCGGAAATCGATGGCCTGCGTGCCCACAAGCCGGACGGTGCATTCTACATTTTTCCGAACATGTCGGAACTGATCGGCAAGACCACCAAGGGTGGCCGCAAGATCGAAACAGATGTCGACTTCGTCATCGGTCTGGTCGAGGAACACCATGTCGCGACCGTGCAGGGTGCGGCTTACGGCATGAGCCCGTATTTCCGCATTTCCTACGCCACAAGCATGGAAATGCTGGAAGAGGGCTGCAACCGTATCGCCCAGTACTGCCGAGACATGAAGTAACCGGCCTTTCGGCCGATCCTGACGGTCAGGTTTTCAATCTGGCCGTCAGTTCCACGAGAATATCCTTCACCGCGACCGCAGGTTCCGAAAGCGGTGTCTGATCGGAAACGCAGAGCGACAGCGTTTCCTCGATGCGCGGCGACACAAGCCGGCAAATCAGCTTTTCGCTGGATTCTGCAATCAGCCGGTCGGCAATGGCCTTGGGCATGATCGTGACCCCCAGCCCCCGGTCAACGGAGCGGCTGAGTGTTCTCACAATCTCCACCTCCGCCACCACTTTCAGCTCGACCTTGCTGCGCGAAAACGCGGTGTCGACCGCACGGCGCACGAAATTGTAAGCCGGCGGCATCAGAAATGGCAGGCCGTCGAGTGCCGTGACCGGAACCGGCGCATCGCTTGCCTCGATTTCGAAATCCGGATGCGCGACGACAAAAAACTCTTCCTTCAACAGCGGTTCGAAGCGCACGCCCTTGATCGGTCCGACACCATGAATGAGCGCCATTTCCAGGCGGCCGTTCATGATCATCTGGCTGTAGGTCTGCCCGACGCTTTCGGTGAGATGCAAAAGGATGCCGGGATGGCGTTTTCGCGTTTCCGCCAGAAGCTCCACCGAAAGAGTTGCCGCGCTGCTGAAAGGCACGAGCCCGACAGAGACGCGTCCCGCCAGTGATCGGCCGGCGGTGGCAACATCCGATTGAGCCTGCTCCATCTGCCGCAGGATGATCTGCGCGTGTCGATAGACCGCCTGGCCGGCATCCGTCATCGTCACGCCCTGCTGGCTGCGAATTAGCAGTTTCTGCCCGAAATGATCCTCCAGCGCTGCCAGCTGCTGGCTGAGCGCCGGCTGGGCAAGATGCAGGATATCGGCGGCGCGCGTGATGCTGCCGCTATCGACAATGACGATGAAAGATTTGAGGCGCCGGATATCCATTATGGTCGATGCTGCCTGTGTTGTTACCATCGCAAATGAGGTCGCGAGCGGTTTGCGACCTGCTGTTGCACGATTGAAGAGAAAACCTAGCCGCTTGATTTATAAAGCGCAAATGAAGCCTTCCGCAACACGTGCGGACATCCATAACGCTTCCTTATTAGCCCAAAACTAATCGGTCTTAGGCAAGTGAAAAAAGCTTCGCTAGTCTCATATCAACAAAGGGGATCGACATGCCATTTTCCGACTACAAGACTGCTCTGGTAACCGGCGCTTCGTCGGGAATCGGTGCCGCTGTCGTTGAACGACTGTGCCGAGAGGGCCTTGAAGTCCACGCCGTCGCGCGTAGCGCCGAGCCGCTGCGCGCGCTTTCCGAGCGTACAGGCTGCATCGCCCATGCGATTGACGTGACGGATCGGAAGGCCTTGGCCGCACTGACGGGCCGGGTGGCATTCGACGTGCTCATCAACAATGCTGGTGTCGACCGGCCGAAGAAGTTTCTAGAGGCGGAAGATGGCGATATCGATCTGCTGATCGATGTGAACCTGCGCGCCGTCCTGCATCTCTGCCGCATGGTGGTTCCGGGCATGGCCGAGCGGGATCGTGGTCATGTCATCAACATTTCCTCGATTGCCGGCAACTACAATTTCGGCGGCAATTCCACCTACCATGCCGTCAAGGCGGGTGTCGCCATGCTGTCGAACCAGCTGCGTATCGACACTTTTGGCAAGCGCGTGAGGGTGACGGAAATCTGCCCGGGCCGCGTTGCGACCGACATCTTCAACCATGTCCACGGCGATGATCCTTCGATCCGCGAGCGATTCATCGATGGTTTCGAACTGCCGCAGGCTTCCGATATCGCTGATGCGATCGCCTTCGCGATTGCCGCACCTGTTGCGGTCAATATCGGGCATATGGAAATCACGCCGACCCTTCAGGTGATGGGCGGTCTGCAAACGGCAAAGCCGCAGACCCCTGCCGCCAGTCCCGAAGGGACCAAGCGGTGAACGGGTTTGATCTCTCTGCAATCCTGACCAATCCTGACTATATCTCGATGCTGCTGCACGGCATCCAGATGACCTTCATCATCTATATCGGTTCGTGGACGCTGGCGATGACGCTGGCCATCCTGCTCCTTGCTCTGCGCGTCTCGCCACTGCGCATCGGTGAACCGATCGTTGCCGCTTATGTCTCCTATCACCGCAACGTGCCGACACTTGTGCAGTTGATGCTCTGGTATTTTGGCATTTTCACGCTGATGCCACAGGGCCTGTCGGACTGGCTGGCCAACAACAATGCGGAAGCGATTTTCGCGGTTGTCGGCCTTGGCCTTTGTCAGGCCGCCTATTTCAGCGAAGACCTTCGTTCCGGACTGCGGTCGGTCAGCCCCGGCCAGATGGAAGCGGCGCAGGCGCTCGGCCACGGTTATGCCTCTGCCATGCGCTTCGTGATCATGCCGCAGGGTGTGCGCAATGCGCTGCCGCCGCTGATCAACCATAGCGTCTCGCTGTTCAAGAACAGCAGCCTTGCCATCGTCATCGGCGCGCCTGAACTGACCCATGCGATCAAGGAAATCGAGAACATCAGTTTCCGTACCTTCGAGATCTACATGATCGGCACGGTGACCTATCTGTTCTTCTCGCTCATCATCATGGGGATCGGGGCCTATATCGCCATGCGAGCCGATCCGGCGCGGAGGGCACGCGCATGATCCAGGATTTCATCACCATCATTCAGGACTACTGGCTGCTGCTTCTGATCGGCCAGTACCCGAACGGGCCGCTTGGCGGTCTCGCCAACACACTGATCCTGTCGGCGCTTGCCATCGCCTTTGCTTTCCCGGTCAGCATCCTCATGGCACTCGCCCGCCTGTCGAAATGGTGGTTCCTGCGCTGGCCGATGACCGCGCTGGTCTATGTCACCCGCGGCGTACCGCTCCTGATGCTCATCCTGTGGTGCTATTTCGTCATCCCGCTCTGGACCGGCGCCGATGTGCCGAGTTTCCTGATCATGCTGGTGACACTGGTCATCTATCAGGGCGCATTCCTCAGCGAAGTGGTCCGCGCCGGCATCGTGTCGCTGGGGCAGGGGCAGATGGATGCAGCACGTGCCCTCGGCCACGGCTACATGAGCGCCATGCGCTTCGTCATCCTGCCGCAGGCGCTCTACAACATGATCCCGAGCATGATTTCCACCTTCGTCTCGACGATCAAGGATACGACGCTCGGCTACGTCATCAACGTGCCCGACCTGACATTCGCGGCAAGCCAGGTAAACAACCAGCTGCTCACCCAGCCTTTCCAGGTCTTCCTCATTCTCGCGGTGGTCTATTACATCCTTTGCTGGAGCCTGACCTTTGTCGCCAACAGCGTCGAGCGACGGATCGCTCGCCGACGTGCCGGGCCGCGCAATGCCCGCCTGCCGGCTGAAGCCGCACCTCTCAAGACCATTACGGAGCAGCTATGAGCACCTCAGTGTCCGAACCGCAGGCCGCCCAGGCTATCCGCATTGCCGATGTCTGCAAGAACTACGGCGATTATCAGGTTCTCAAGAACATCAATGCCGAGGTGGCGCGCGGCGAAGTGGTGGTGATCTGCGGCCCGTCCGGTTCCGGCAAGTCGACGCTAATCCGCACCGTCAACCGTCTGGAAGAAATCAACAGCGGCGGCATCAGCTTCGAGGGGCAGAATATCCACGCGCCGATGCGCGGCAGCGAACTCAACAAGCTGCGCAGCCGCATCGGTTTCGTGTTCCAGAGCTTCAACCTGTTCCCTCATCTTTCCGTCGTCGAAAACGTGTCGATGTCGCCGATCCGGGTAAAGGGAGTGGCTCCGGACGTGGCGCATGACAAGGCGCTCAAACTGCTGGACCGCGTCGGTCTGGCCGACAAGGCGAATTCCTATCCCGGCCAGCTTTCCGGTGGTCAGCAGCAGCGCGTCGCCATCGCACGTGCGCTCGCCATGGAGCCGCCGGTCATGCTGTTCGATGAGCCGACCAGCGCGCTCGATCCGGAAATGGTGGGCGAGGTGCTGAGCGTGATGAAAAGCCTGGCGGCCGAAGGCATGACCATGCTCTGCGTCACCCACGAAATGGGCTTTGCCCGCGATGTCGCGGACCGGATCTGGTTTATCGATGCGGGCGAGATCCTCGAAACCGCACCTCCCGAAGAGTTTTTCAAGAATCCACGACATCCGCGCGCTCAGCGTTTCCTCGCTGATCTGCGGCACTGACTGCCTTCGACATAAAATAACAATGGAGAACAGCAAATGAACTGGAAATTCGCAACTCTCGCAGCGCTCGTCGCCAGCACTGCTGCCATCGCGCCTGCAAAAGCAGACCAGCTTGCCGACATCCTGTCGGCCAAGAAGCTGCGCTGCGCAACCTTTGCCGATGTGCCGCCGTTCGCAGCACCGGACCCGAAGACCCGTGAAATGGCCGGCTTCGACGTCGATCTCTGCAACGCCATCGCCAAGGAACTCGGCGTGACGGCGGAAGTGAAGCCGGTTTCGGTCGAAGCCCGCGTGCCGGAAGTCAAGCTCGGCCGTGTCGATATCACCGTTGCCAACCTTGCCTATACACAGAGCCGCGCAGAACAGATCCAGTTCAGCGATCCTTACTATCTTGCAAAGGAAATGCTGATCGTTCCGGCCGCCGACGAAGGCAAGGCCAAGGCGGATTATGTCGGCCAGCGTATCGCCTCGGCCAAGGGTTCGACGTCCGAAATGTCGATTAAGCTCAACAAGTCCGAGCCGCTGACCTTCCAGGATACCGCTTCCGCCTATCTCGCGGTCCAGCAGGGCAAGGCGCGCGGCATGGTCGCCAACACGATGACGACGACGAAATTCGTCAACGAGTCGAAGAACCGCGGCAAGGAAATGCGCATGATCGAGGAGCCGATGCTGTACCAGCCGATCGGTATCGGCATGCAGAAGGACCAGCCGGCACTGACCGCCAAGGTCAACGAAATCCTGCGCAAGCTGGATGCCGATGGTGAGATCAACAAGATCTGGGATAAGTGGCTCGGCCAGGGCACCGAATACAAGATGACCCGCACCGACAAGGTCGTTCCGCTGTCCGAACTGAAGTTCGATCCGATCCCGTAATCTGACGGCGCAAAGCGCCTTCCGGTTTCAATCCATCACAATCGAAGAATTGCCGGCGGCGGCAGTCTTGCCGCCGTGCGGTTTATCTATGGCCTCGAGGAGGGCCCAATGGCACATATCAAAGACATTCCCGAACGTCCCTCCAAGGAGGATCTGGCAGCGATTTCGAAATTTTCGCCAGCCACCATTCACGAGGCGCAAGGCCGCCGCGGCGCGCTTTCGTCGCGCCTGAAACCGGTCGATTACCGCATGAAGCTCTGCGGCCCGGCATTCACGGTCAAATCCTCGCCGCGTGACAACATCATGCTGCAGCTGGCGATCAATTACGCCAAGCCGGGCGATATCATTGTCGTCTCTGCCGGCGAATACGAAGAAGCCGGTTCGTTCGGCGACGTGCTGGCCAATGCCTGCCTTGCCAAGGGTATCGGCGGGCTAGTCACCGATACCGGCGTGCGTGACACGCTGCAGCTTCGCGATCTCGGTTTTCCGGTGTTCTCGCTCAGCACCTGCATCAAGGGCACGGTCAAGGAAACGCTCGGCACGACGAATGACTCGATCATTGTCGGTGGCGAAATCATCAATCCGGGCGATGTCATCGTCGGCGATGCCGATGGTCTTGTCGTCGTGCGCCGCAACGAAGTCGCTGAAGCTGCAAAGCTTTCGCAGGCTCGCGAAGATGCAGAGGCCGGTTTCATCGAAGCCTACAAGGCGGGCGCCTCGGTGATCGAAGTCAGCAAGCTCGAAGAGGTTTTGAAGGCCAAGGGCCTCACCGTCGACGTCTGAAAACGCAGGCGGGAAGCGTCGGTTTCGGCCGCTTCCCGTTATCGTCTATCCTGACTGCAAAATGAAAAGGGCGGCCTCATGGTCGCCCTTTCTGCGTTACGTGGTCGCGAGCCGGTTCAGGCCGAGAATTGCCAGAGCGGCGATCATCTCCGGTGTGTTGTCGATATTGACGACCACGACGCCATCTTCCGCATCCGGGCGCTCCAGCGTCGCCAGCTGGCTTTCCAGAAGACTGGTCGGCATGAAATGGCCTTCGCGACTGCCCATGCGCTGGGTCAGCAGGGCCTTGCTGCCATCCAGAAACACGAAGGCAAGATTTCCGCCCACTGCCGCCCGCAATCGATCGCGATAGGTTTTTTTCAGAGACGAGCAGGTCAGTATGATGCCGCTTGTCGCATGATCGGCCAAAATCTCGCCGATGCGATCGAGCCACGGCCAACGGTCTTCGTCGTTCAGCGGCGTACCCATCGACATCTTGGCGATGTTGGCCTGAGGGTGAAGGTCATCACCCTCTTGATAGGGCAGGCCAAGCACCTCGGCGAGACGCATGCCGACCGAACTCTTGCCGCAGCCGGCAACGCCCATCACCACGATGGGGCGCCGGATCGCGTGTGCTTCAAAGGCTGATGGTGATGCCGCCGTCAACATAAAGCGTGTGTCCGTTCACGAAAGAGGAGCCCTTGCCGGACAGGAAGACGGCAGCGCCGACCAGTTCATCGACATTGCCCCAGCGGGCTGCCGGCGTGCGCTTTTCCAGCCATGCGGAAAATTCGGGATTGTCGACAAGCGCCTGATTGAGCGGTGTCTTGAAATAACCGGGAGCGATAGCGTTGACCTGCAGGCCGTGTTTGGCCCAATCGGTGGACATGCCCTTGGTGAGATTTTTGACGGCGCCCTTGGTGGCCGTATAGGGCGCAATGCCCGGACGGGCCAGTTCGCTCTGCACCGAGGCGATGTTGATGATCTTGCCGTGGCCACGGGCGATCATGTGGCGGGCAACGGCCTGGCCGACATAGAACACGCTGGAAATATTGGTGGTCAGAAGCTGCTGCCATTTGTCGATCGGAAAATCCTCGAGCGGCGAGCGATGCTGCATGCCGGCATTGTTGATGAGGATATTGATCGCGCCGATCTCGGCTTCGACCCGGTCGATGCCTGCCGCGACGGATGTATGGTCAGTGGCATCGAAGGCGACGGCGTGTGCGGGGAAGCCGTCGGCGGTCAGTTGATCTCGTGCTGCATTGAGTTTGGTCTCATCGCGGCCGTTGAGAACGATGGTCGCGCCATGCTCGGCAAGGCCGCGCGCCATCGCCAGGCCAATGCCCTGGCTCGATCCGGTGATCAGCGCGGTTTTACCCGTCAGATCGAACAGCGGAAATGACATCAGAAATTCCTCCCGGTCCATAAGGTCGTTTGTCATTGACATAAATGTTATCGATAACATAAGCAATCGAAAACACAGCTCGGGAGAGAGAAATGAAACCGCAGATCCTCGTCATCGGCCCTTATCCGGAATGGGACATGGTGGAGCTCGAAAAGAGCTACGACGTAAAGAAAATCTATGAAGCCAGTGACCGCGATGCCTTCATCGAAGGCGAGGCAAAGCAGGCGACGGCCATCGCCACGCGCGGTGAGCTTGGTGCCTCGGCTGAACTGATCGCCAAGCTGCCGAACCTGCAAGTCATTTCGGTCTATGGCGTCGGTTACGATGCGGTCAATCTGGATGCCTGCCGCACCCGTGGTATCCGAGTTACCAATACGCCTGATGTCTTGACCAACGATGTCGCCGATCTCGGCGTCGCCATGATGCTCTGCCAGTCGCGCGGCATGATCGGCGCGGAACAGTGGGTCAAGGACGGAAGCTGGGCCGCCAAGGGTCTTTATCCCTTGAAGCGCAAGGTCTGGGGCCGCAAGGCAGGCGTGCTCGGGCTTGGTCGTATCGGTTTTGAAGTCGCCAAGCGCCTGCGTGGCTTCGATATGGATATCGCCTATAGCGACGTTTCCGAAAAAAACTATGCCGATGGCATGACCTATATCGCCGATCCTGTGGCGCTTGCGCAGCATGCCGATTTCCTGTTCGTCACGCTGGCAGCTTCCGCCGCGACCCGCCATATCGTCTCGAAGAACGTGATCGAGGCACTTGGCCCGGAAGGCATGCTGATCAACATTTCGCGCGCCTCCAATATCGACGAAGCGGCACTTCTGGACGCGCTTGAGAGCGGCGCGCTCGGCTCTGCCGCTCTCGACGTGTTCGAAGGCGAGCCGAAACTCGATCCGCGTTTTCTGGCACTCGAAAACGTGCTGCTGCAGCCGCATCATGCGTCGGGCACGATCGAGACCCGCAAGGCGATGGGCAAGCTTGTGCGGGATAATCTGGCTGCCCATTTCGCCGGTCAGCCGCTTCCCACTCCGGTCATTTGAGGTCGTGCCATGAAAGCTGTCGTCATTCATTCGGCAAAAGACCTGAGGGTCGAGGAACGCGAAGTCGAAACGGCCGGTCCGGGGCAGGTGGATATCTCCATCGAGGCCGGTGGCATCTGCGGGTCGGACCTGCATTATTACCACTATGGTGGTTTTGGCACCGTGCGCGTGCGCGAGCCGATGATCCTCGGCCATGAGGTCGCCGGTCGTGTGGTGGCGCTTGGAAGCGGCGTCTCCCATCTCGCTGTCGGCGATCGCGTTGCTGTTTCGCCAAGCCGTCCCTGCAACGCATGCGATTATTGCCTCAAGGGCCAGCAAAACCACTGCCTCAACATGCGCTTTTACGGCAGCGCCATGCCGATGCCGCATATTCAGGGTGCGTTTTGCCAGCGTCTGGTTGCCGAAGCCTGGCAGTGCCACAAGGTGGGTGAAGGCATTTCCATCAACGAGGCTGCTTTCGCCGAGCCATTTGCCGTGACATTGCACGCGGTTTCCCGCGCCGGTTCATTGCAGGGCAAGCGTGTTCTGGTCACCGGCTGCGGCCCGATCGGCGTCCTGTCTATCATTGCCGCCCGTCTGCATGGCGCACGCGAAGTGGTCGCAACAGACGTGATGGATGCGGTGCTGGAGAAGGCAAGGGTGATCGGCGCTGATCGCACCATCAATGTCGCATCCGAACTGGAAGCGCTGAACGCCTATACGGCCAACAAGGGTTATTTCGACGTTCATTTCGAGGCGTCCGGCAATGAACGTGCCGTTCGCTCGGGTCTGGAAGTGCTGAAGCCGCGTGGCATCCTCGTCCAGCTTGGTCTGGGTGGCGATATCTCCCTGCCGCAGAACACCATTGTCGCCAAGGAAATCGAGGTGAAAGGTACGTTCCGTTTTCACGAGGAATTCGGTCAGGCCGTCGATCTCATCAACCAGAAACGCGTCGATTTTTCACCGCTTCTGTCAGAAATCTATCCGGTTGCCGATGCGGTGAAGGCGTTCGAGGCTGCCGGTGACCGCGGTCGCTCCATGAAGGTGCAGCTCAGCTTCTGAAACAAATGAAACCGGTCACGTGCTGTCGCGCAGCAGCACGTGATAACCGGTCCTTATGGTCGCCGTATCGCTGCGGTTTTCGAGCATGGCGATCATCTGCTCAGCAGCCTGCGCGCCGATCCCGTAACTGTCGACATGGACGGTGGTGATGCCAGGTTCAGAAACGGATGCAATCTCGTAATCGCCGAAACCTGCAATGGCGATATCCTGCGGCACGGCAAGCCCCATTCTCCGGCATTCCATA
Organism: Neorhizobium sp. JUb45; assembly: GCF_004343585.1. Taxonomy (GTDB): domain Bacteria; phylum Pseudomonadota; class Alphaproteobacteria; order Rhizobiales; family Rhizobiaceae; genus Neorhizobium. Next base: position 123,080 of record NZ_SLYW01000006.1, read on the forward strand.
ATAGCGCCAAAAGCAGGAAGGTCGGAAACGCAGACGGCTATTTCCGTATCGGGAAAGTGGGTCAGCAACTGTCGGATCGCCTCACCGCCATGCAACATGCGAAACGGCACAGCATCGATCTCGACCTTTCTGATGGCCTCCAAACCGTGGCTGGTCAGCGCCCGCTCGAAACCGAGGCGACGTTGATGGCCACGTGTATCGGCCTGCTCCGAGCCTCCGATGAAACCGAATTTCGAATATCCCTTGTCGATAAGGCCGCACACAAGCGCTTCCATGGCCGCAGCATTGGAAAAGCCGACGACCGCTTGCACGGGATCTTCGGGCATGTCCCATGTTTCGATAACGGGTATGCCGGCATTGGCAAGCATGGTCCTGGCCTTCGGCGTATGCTTGCCACCCGTGAGGATAATCCCTTCGGGACGTCGCCGCAGCATGGATTCAATCAGTTCTTCCTCCCGTTCGATCGAATAGTTCGTATATCCAAGAAGAAGCTGCATGTTGGTCCTGGCCAGCGTGTCGGTCATGCCGCGGGCGGTATCTGCGAAATTTGAATTGTCGATGGACGGAACAATGGCGGCGATGAAGCCGCTGCGGCGTGAGGAAAGGCTGCCCGCCGACTGGTCGAGAACATAACCAAGCTGGTCGACTGCGACCATAATCCGCTCGAGCGTTTCCTTGGCGATATAGGCATTGCCCTTGAGCGCACGCGAGACCGTCATCGCCGACACGCCGGCAAGCCGTCCCACGTCTGCCATCGTCGGAGGACCGTTATTGCCTTCGGTTGGCCGCTGCGCCTGCTCGATCGGCATCTTTTCTCCTGTCATGGTATGCACCAACTGAAAGCGCGCTTCTGAGCGCGCGTCAAGGCAGGCATGCTATTTGCGCAATCGTTTGTGGGAGGGAGCCGGTCAGGCGCATGATCCGATCTGTATTGAGGCTCTTGAACGGGCGCTATCGCGCACGGTGTTGAAACAGGCTACCTGACAATCGGATAATCGCCAGGCTGTTCTGGTCCCGACACCTACCAACGCAGGAGATACCGGCCGAGCAGCGTGCCGACAAGGCCACAGAGCAGGATGCCGAGCGTGTACCAAAGTGCCACGAAGGTCAGGCCATTTTCGATGCAGCCCCAGCTGTAGACCCAGGCACCGATGGAGCCGGCCGTCATGCCGGCGATAAAGCCGGCAAGATGCGCGTGGGTCGGCGCGGCGCGGCGGAGAAACCAGAACGTCGCCGCCATCAGCGGAGCGCCGGCCGCCAGAATGATCATCGGGCAGAACCAGTAGGAAATTCCCATGATCAGCCGATGCTGCTCTACCGGTGAGGTTGATGCGTTCAACTGCAGAATGCCCAGCATGACCAGCAACGCATAGATGATCAGTGCGGGTATTGCAGCGCCCAGAGGGCGGCCGCCGGGACGTGCCACGCTTATCAGTGCCGCCAAACCGACGATGGAAAGCAGCAGGGGATAGGCGGATTTCGCCCAGAAGGCGAACTGCCACAGGGCGGCGGAAATATCGGGGCGAAAACCGTGGCCCAGCAGAATGAACGCCGCCGACAGCGCGAGACCGGGCAGAAGCGCCAGGACCAGCAACCTGTGCAATGCGGTCTTGCGCACCGGTAGCAGGTCCTTCACCAGTTCATTGATCATATCATCCGTCTTCGCCACGTTCGCCTCTCAATCTCGCGGCCAGTGCCTTGATGCCACGGTGCACGCCGATCTTCACCAGCGCCTCGCTTCTTTGCGTACTAGCCGCCGTCTCGGCTACGGAGTGCCCTTCCAGCCGAACCTGCCGGATCATGTCGCCTTGCCATGCCGGCAGGCTGGCCAGCAGACGATGGACATCCATGTTGGCGGAGATGGCGTCTTCACGATAGCCGTCCACCACATCGCCGACTGTCTCCAGTCCGATGTGAACACGGCCACCCGAGCGCCGGTGATGATCGACCAGCTTGTGGCGGGCAATCGTGAAGAACCACGCCGTGAATGGCCGTTCACGATCATAGGTGATCCGGCGCTGATGCAGGGCCAGCAACGTATCCTGCACCAGATCCTCCACATGCGATGCCGCAGAGCCGCCAAGCCGTCGCGCATAATAACTGATCAGAAGATGCCGCAGCATATCGAGCAGGCAGCGATATGCCACCTCGTCCCCGTTAAGGGACAAGAGCATCAGGGTTCTCAACTCGGGTTCGGTCAACTGCTTCATGTCGTTTCCGCTTCATACGGCCTGACCGGAAAACGGTTACACGGCAGACGAAAGAAAAGCGAGAAACCGCTCCTGCCGTTCAATCAATCACATCGCCGTGATGGTTGTAACCGATCAGTCCGCCCATCGAATGAGCTTCCCGTGAACCTTCGGCGCAACATGCGACGAGCACATCCATTGGGAGAAACATCATGAGAACGCGTCTTTTCACCACCACCTGCCTTGCCGCCCTTCTCGGCGTCTCACTGGCAAACGGCATCGCGCAGGCCCAGACCAGCAACGACGCCATGAAGAAGACCGATACGATGAAGTCGGACACAATGAAGTCCGGCACGATGAGCAAGGATGGCATGAAGGCCGACTGTATGCACAAGGCCGGCATGGAGAAGGACAGCATGAAAAAGTCCGACATGATGAAAGCCTGCGACGCGATGACATAATCGGCTTCCGCCCCTGCAACCCGCAACTGTTGCAGGGGTGGCCTCGTAGACAGTGTGATCCCATTTCCGTGAGAAGAAATCCATGGACGCCTCTTCAAAGCCCGCGGCCACAAGGCGCATGCTTATCCGCCGCCATAGCCTCCCCGTGCGTTTGTCGCACTGGTTGAATGTGCTGTGCATGACGGTGCTGCTCATCAGTGGTCTGCAGATATTCAATGCCCATCCGAGCCTCTACTGGGGGCAGTACGGCGCCGACAACGATCCTTCCATCATCGCGATGGAAGCGGTCGAGGATGGCGATGCGGTCAAGGGCCTCACGCGGATCGGAAGCATGACCTTCAATACGACCGGCGTGCTCGGCGTTTCGAATGTCGATGGTGAACCGGCTGCACGTGGATTTCCTGCCTGGGCGACATTGCCGAGTTATCAGGACCTTGCCGCCGGCCGCCGCTGGCATTTCTTCTTCGCTTGGCTTTTTGTCGTCAACGGCCTGATCAATCTCGCCTACGGAATTTTTGCGCGTCACTTCCGTCGGGATCTTTTGCCCACCAGACATGAGTTGATGCCTGCCCATCTCGGGCACGAAATTGCCGAGCACGCGCGGCTGCGGTTTCCCAAAGGTGAAGCGGCGCGCCACTACAATGCTCTGCAGAAACTGACTTATCTGTTGGTGATATTCATCCTGCTGCCGCTGATGATTGCCACAGGCCTCACCATGTCGCCCGGGTTCAATGCTGCCGCGCCCTGGCTTCTGGACGTCTTCGGCGGGCGGCAGTCGGCGCGCACATTGCACTTCATCACCGCGACCGCCCTGGTTTTGTTCGTTGTCGTTCACGTCGCCATGGTTCTGGCCTCCGGCTTTTTCAACAACATGCGTTCGATGATCACCGGTCGTTACGCCATCCGGGTCGAGACTCCCATGGAGCCAAAACAATGAGCCGTCTGATCACCCGCCGCCGGTTCCTGATCGGCTCGACCTTGACGGCTTCCGCCCTCGGCCTCAGTGGCTGCGATGCACTCGTTGAGAACCCCAGCGTGCAGCAAGCCCTGCGGATGGCGGAAGGGTTGACCATGCGCTCGCAGCGCCTGCTGATCGGTGACAATACGCTGGCGCGCGAATTCACTCTCGCAGACATCTCGCCGACATTCCGGGCCAACGGCACCAGCATGCCGGATGGCGCGCAATATCAGGCACTGCTTGCCCAGAAGTTTTCACAGTGGCAGCTGGAAATCGGCGGTCTTGTCGAACGGCCGACAAAACTGTCGCTGGCGGCGTTGAAGGCGATGCCGGCACGCACCCAGATCACCCGGCATGACTGTGTCGAAGGCTGGAGCGCCATCGGCCAGTGGAGCGGCGTGCCGCTGGGTACTGTGCTCGACAGGGTCGGCCTCAAGCCGGAGGCGCGCTACATCGTTTTTCACTGTGCCGACGAGTATGAAAAAAGCCTCGACGGCAGCGGCTGGTATTACGAGAGCATCGATCTTGTCGATGCATTTCACCCTCAGACAATCCTCGCCCACTCGATGAACGGACACGATCTGGAAGTGCCACACGGCGCGCCTTTGCGGCTGCGGGTCGAGCGGCAGCTTGGATACAAGCAGGCAAAATATCTGATGCGCATCGAGGCGGTCGCCGATCTGTCCGGCATCTACGGCGGTAATGGCGGCTTCTGGGAAGACCGCGGTTACGAATGGTACGCCGGCATCTGAATGCGACAATCCCAGTTCCTGGGGCAGATCATTCCGGCTGCTCCTGAAACCGGCGGATTTAACCCGCATCCACCGGTGGTTTGAGACAATAGGGCTCTCTAAAGGAAAACGATATGCGATCCATTTCCAAGATCATTCTTACAACAGGTACCTCGATCATCGCAGGTACAATGCTGGCGATGTCGGCCGGGTTGACCGCGCAGGCCGCCGATACGCTGCGCGTCCGCGGAACAGTAGAAAGTCTCGACGGCACGACGCTGGCCGTCAAGACGCGTGAAGGCACCGATGCCAAGATCATGCTGAAGGATGGCTGGCAGGTATCAAGCGTCGCCAAGGCGTCGATCGATGACATCAAGCCAGGCGATTTCGTCGGTATCGCATCGCTGCCGACAGCGAGTGGCGGTGATGGCGCCTTAGAAGTGCTGATCTTCCCGGCAGCGATGAAAGGCACTGGAGAGGGCAGTTATGCCTGGGACCTGAAACCCAATAGTTCGATGACAAATGCGACCGTTGCCGACGCGGTTAAATCCGTCGAGGGCCATACGGTGACGGTCACCTACAAGGGCAAGGAAAAGAAAATCGCCATCCCGGAAGGCACGCCGGTCGTCACCTTCGCGGCCGCCACCGTTTCCGATATCAAGCCGGGTGCCACCGTCTTCATACCATCGGAAAAGGCCGCCGATGGGTCGATTTCGAGCGGCCGCGTCGTGGTCGGCACCAACGGTGTCGTCCCGCCGATGTGATCATCGAAACTCTGCAAATACAGCGCGGCACTTCGAGCAGGTGCCGCGCCTGTTTCTCCGATTGCCCACTTTTTGGGGCTAGTCGGGGGCTTGGGATTGCTCTGATCCACAAAAACTGGAGGGAAGATGGGTCTCAGGTCAATGGATAAAATGACGCGTTGCCCCTCGCGCCTAATAGGACGAGGGGCTTTCGCGTTTCATTTGAAACTCCACCACGTGGAGTGTAATGCTGGCAATCGTCAGTCCGGCACATACCAGCAGCACCGCCCAGGTAATGAAGTCTTTCATGGACGTGATCCAAGCACCTTGAAGCCCAGCAATCCGTTGATATTTGACGATTCAGGTCCAAAGGGCTTTTAGCGTTTCTACTTTTTCTTCGTCGGCGCAGGCGGCACGTGACAACCCTTGCTACGCATTTCGGCTTCAATCGCGTTGATCTTGCCCTTCGATACAGCAACATGGCCCTCTTTGTCGCCGCCAAAAGTGCTGGACATGGGGACGCCGATCAGGAAAACACCAAAGGCATCACCGGTCGCAGCGTCGTTTTGCTGTTTCGAAACGGCTGCTAGCGCTTCACGCTCCTTGATCATCTCCTGAGCCAATGTATCGCACGAACCATTGGTGTATGCCTGCATTGGGATATCTACTGGCACGATTGCATCTGGCCTCTTGGCGCAGCCGGTAACGGCCAGCGCGAGCGCCAGCATGACGAATTTCTTCTGCATAAATGTTTTGCCCCTGTCTAAATTAGACGCCCCCGCGTCCATGGATACAATGAGCGTATTTCGACTGATTCTGTCAATTTCGTAGAGCGTCGATCCCCATTCCTTCCAGGTATAATGGTGGGTTTGGTTAGCACATGCTTCTATCGACATAGGTCTTATTGCCATTGCCATTAATGTAATAGCAGCCACCTCGCGGACCTCTGATGTAGGTCCGGTAAGTCGAGATCGACGGGGCTGGCCGGCTGATCGCTGGAGCTGCCGGAAATGCGGCGGGCGTAGCCAGAGAATACCCTCCACCATATCCGCCAGGTCGAACGGATGCGGCGCGATTGCCACAAGGACATCCACGGGCATCCAGGTCCCAAGGATTTAAGCAGTTTCCGGTATAGGTCGGCGGTGGTCGATAATACGTGTTGCTAGATGCGCAGCCATTGGTGCAGACGGCAACTGCCGTACCAACCAGCGCCACCGCCACAAGGGCGGCAGCAGCTTGGTCCTGCTTCTGCACCATCTCATGGCACTCGAAAGGTGAAACTCCCCTTTGAGCCAATTCTGTCAGCAATTGCTGCTGAAATATCGGGTCAGGCGATTGTAGGTATGTTCTGCATAAATTGACCTTTGGCACCTGCTTTGGATTGGCTGCCAGTTGTGCCGGTGTCGTTGTGCAGTTCGCGAGAGCGAACGATAGAGATACGGTAATGCCTAGCCGTGTGATGCGAACGAATTCCGATGATGTCCACCAAATGCCCTACGGGAAAGGGGCACAACCATTCAGAGAGTTGAGTTGATTTAGTGTCGCAAAAGACTTTGCCTTCGTTCATCTTTGGCATCATCGTTTGTGGTGACAAGGCAGTACCTTGCCGTTTGGCACCAAGTGCCGAGTGCAGCTGTTTGGCATTGCAGGATGATTTGAAAACGTCAGATCTGCTCCCTGGCAGAGACGAGATTTTCATTTGCGGCCGGGCACACGCCGGCAATTGCAAGCTCCTGAACGATCGAGCGCAAGGCGATATCGAGACAGTATGTGGAAAACTTGAGGCCCATCACATCCGCTTGTTGACGCGCGTACGATACGATGCGGCCCAATGCCAGCATGTCGTCGGCGCCTTCTTCCGAGACTGCGAGTTTATTGACCATAGTTCGCTCCTGTAACGTGTCGGTGTCAATTGCGATCAAACTAACCACAATGCGCGTCACAGCACCGTCAAATGAAAATCAGTCTTGGTCAGAGACTAGGAGATCATCATCCGAAGGATTTACGATGGTGGGATCGGCGAGGCACTTCACCAATGCGAGAATACGCTGACGTGTTGGAAGGCTGGCGATCCTGAAAAACGCCTGATTGAGGGCAAATCCGTCGGAAGAAATCATGAACTGGCGCAAGGCCAGATGTTCGGTGTCAACCAGTGCAGCGGATGTCGGATCGGTATAGCCCTCGAAAAACGAGGCAACGTTCACATCGAGAGCCGTCGCAATTGCAACCAGCCGCGAAGCGCCGACCCGATTTACGCCTTTTTCGTACTTCTGCAGCTGTTGGAATGTGATGCCAATCTGAGACGCGAGACCTGCCTGGGTGAGGTGCATCGACTTCCTGCGTAGACGGATCTGGGATCCGACATGAACATCAATTGTATTGAGACTTTTTGCCTGCATGCCTGCCCCCAAGCGTTACGCCCCATGGTGCTCAATATTATGGTAGGGGGCGCGGTTAAGCAATGAGGGTATTTTTCGTGTCCAGCTCCCGGGATGGCTTGCGGAGCAGCACCTTCGAAATACATCGCAAGGCTCCGCAACGGCTCGCAAGGTGCGTCCACCCGAACACCCGTTCGATCCTAAATCCGAGGCTTTCCCAAAGGTTGACATTCGCCTCATCGATATCGCCCAATGCGTCGAAATCCGAAAATTGCGGAAGCCAGACGATCGGCCGCTCCTGTCCGACTCGAATGTCATTTTCGACAATGGCATTGTTGTAGAGCCGGGGTTGCCTTTTGTTCGTGTCAGGCGTGATCGCAAAGGCGACTGGATTGCGCAAAATCGCAAAGCCTTGCTCTTCGAGGAAGACGGCAGATGCATCGAGGCATCGGCTCGCAGTCGCGACAATGGGCGACGGTGGATCGCTTGGTACGGGCTGGCCTACGACTAGCAAAGGTCTCCCGTTTTTGTAAAGGCCGGTGAGCGTTACGAACTGATCTATATGATATCCAAACTGGTGCATGGGCGACGGGCAGGTAGCTGCTGAACGAGACAGCGCGATCCTGCCAGCTGGCTCTGCGGTGGCGCCTAGGTCGTCGACACGATATCCAAATAACGAAACCGGGCGGTGGTCCAGCCTTCGAACAGCATCGATCCTTTCAATCTCAGAGTAACCTATGAGCCGAAAATCCGAGCCGACAAGTTGATTTCCACCATCAAGATGAAAACCCATTGCCACAACCTCTGCGGCGGTTAATCGTGCCAGATGGCGCGCCGGTCCATCGCCCGAGACAGCAAGATACCGTTGATTGCGGCCTACTGTCGGGTCCGGCGCTTTAACATGGAAGCCATCCTGGATCCATGGGCTGGTTATGGCTTTGGCCGACGGATTGAGCGGGCTCAGTTGGATCTGGGCATTCAGGTCCAGCCGGTCGAGCCACGCCTGTGCTTCCGTCGCGCACGCATTGTCGACCATCACGACAATTCGAACGTCCGTGGGAAATGCTTCTATCAGTTTGCCAATCGGTATGAGCGGCTGACACGGATCGGTTGCGGCCGGCGATCGCAGCAAGGCTGCCGGAATGGCTATTGCCAGCTGCTCGACGAGACCTCCGCAATCGGGGACCAGGCTCATCGTATGGGGGGGGCAGCGAATCGTGCCGCTTGCTCAGCGTTACGTGCGATCATTTCCTGAAAGAAAAGCGTATTCTGAAATCTCCAGGCGGGCCTTGCACCCGCATCGTGTCGGTGATTGTTGACGGCATCAAGCAGCATTTGGGCGTCCAGTCGCTTCACCGAAATTGCATTGTGCGACAAAAGTGAGGTCAGCTCCTGGCCAAGCTGTGCTGCTCTAACGATCGAGCGCCACGTACGCCGTGAAAAGTGAGTGCGGCGTGCGGCGTTGAGCAGACTATGGGCCTGCTCGTCCCCGATACGAGATTGCAATGCCCGGATGGTTTCCTCGGCATCGACAAGTGCGATTGTCACAGGCCGGAAATCCATATCGGGTGGGCCATGGAGGACGGCGACGTCGGCGTCGGAAATTCGTGATCCGTCACGATATTGTTCATAGATCTGACCGACACCCTTCATGCCGAAGCAATCGCATTCGGCTGCCCGAAGTGCTCCCATGCTCGCAGCGCCATAGACGGCGACACCCTTGGACAACGCAAAAAGCAATTCCTTGTGCCACACTGCGGCGCAATCACCGAACACGCCATCGATGAGACCGATTGTTCGAGCACCGACATTAATTGCAGCCAGAATGTCTCCCGATGCAGCCGGGGGGCAAAAGGTAATATTGGCATAAGCCGCGAGTTCCGTCTGATGGATCGATGGCCCGGCGAAAACGATCGTGCTCAAAATTCATGTCCCAAGAAAGCTGGCAAGCGCCGCGCGGCTCAACGCCGTCTGCGATGCAGTTGCCGTCGCCATGCCGCTGCCAAGCACCCTGACGACGACAATGTCGGGATAGCTCGTTTCAAGACGGAAGAGGTAGAGATTGTTGACGCCACAGGAAAACAAGTGATCAGCGAGCCTTCGCCATACAGGGACTTTGCTAACGTCATCTGGAAGTACGAGCGAGTGCTGCCATTGAATGGCGGAGCCGCCGCCCCACCTGTTGCCGCGAACATCTTGGTCTGCCTCGTAGCGTTCATTGAAAAGATCGTCGCGGGCGCCGCTAATATGGGTCAGGCGCGCCTGTATGGCCTCTTGAAGCGCACTGCAGGCAGCTTCGGCGCCGCTCAAGCGACATGCTATGCCCGCCGCCGACCGTTTGCCTGGACCATTGTCTGTCATGAGCGAGCGAGGCAGACTTGCCAGAATGACAGGGACGCCTGTGCTTCCGGTAAGGTCGAAAAATGTCGGCGTCAGACCCAGTGCATCAAGTCGATCAACCAATCTGTCGAGATCCGCAGACTGCCCTTTTGGAAAGAACACAGTGCGCGTCGCTGTCATACGGGTCGAAAACGCTTCCACGACCGTGCAGGCTTCGTTTTCGATCAGTTCGAGCATCGCGTGAAGCACTGCCTGATCAAAGTCGAAACCGGCAGCCAATCCTTGTGAGCTCATTACGAACGCGTCCCGATCCCAAGGGAAATCAAATCGAAAATCAAGCCCAACGAGTTCGAACGGCGCCACCACCACTGTATCGTCACGGGCAGAATGTCCCTTTACCCAGGCACGCTCTCGCGCCGGGTCGAACTTTTCAAGTATCACGCGCGATATGGCCTCAAGCGGAAGCACGTCGTAGCCACGGCCACGCATCTCGGAAAGAGACCCGTAATCACTCACATGCCGTTGCGTGTCTTCCGCCACGGCGCCTTCGATCGCTTCCATGACAGCCGAGAGTTTTGCTCGCTCGGCCGTCATTCCCTTGCCCTGCGATACGGAAAGGCCACGGGAATTGGGTCGAGTTGCGAACCAGACTGGCATGCCGATGACATCGAGGTCAGTGATGTCGCCAACACGCGTGATGCCGAAAGCTTTCAAGAGAAGCGGATTGTCGATCATCGTGTGCGGGACTTGGGTTTGGCCATGTGCTGGCCGGTTGACCTCGGCGAGTACATGGCCTTCATTTTTCATGGAGCGACGTTTGGTGTGTCGGATAGAATTGCTTCAAAAAGCTGGCCGGCAGGACCCCCCGATGGTCCTACAGCTTTGAGAGCGCTTTCGATAGGCAGTTGCACGACGCGGATGAAGTCCCAGCCTTCGTCGACAACATCACCGACCAACGCGAAGTCCGCATCCGACACCACAGCGCCTGCAGCAATTATGGTCTCGATACCCTGAGCCTGTACCTGATCGAGATTGGTTTCGGGTTTACCATCCTGACCGATCAGCATTCCTTTGGCTGCGGCGGCAACGCGAGCATAACCGTCGATGCCCGGATGACTGGCTTCATATTCGGTGATGACCTCGTGGGAAACTGACGCGACGCGAAGTGGCGACGTTCTGATAAACAAAACGCCATTGCCTCTTTTTCCGATAACGTAGAATTGGGATTTAGACATGTTGCCTCTCTATTTGATACCGGCCAGTTGATAAGCATGTAACAACTTCTCATTTACCTCCGGATTGCGATCCGGAGATAACAGACTGATCTGACGGGCTGTCATCCCGGGATGATTTTCCTTCAGACGTCTTCCATATTGCCGCGCGGTCACGAGATCGCCGTTCAAGGCATGGCTGACTGTCAGAACGCGAAGCGCAGGTTCGTCATTTTCCATTCGGCTGCACAGCTCCAAGGCAGTCGTGTAGTCCTCGCGTTTCAGTGCGATGCTCGCGCCTGCCCACCAGTAGATATCCGGTGCAAACGGATTGAGATCGAGTGCGCGTTTGAAGCGCTCCCACGCGGGATCGTTTTGGCCAAAATGCGCCAGTGCATCCGCATGCTGTAAAAGCAGGTCTGCAGAATTCGGAGCCAGTGCTTCTGCTTCGAGAAACTGCTCTGCCGAGGCATCGAAGTCACGTTGATGGAGCGCGATGACCGCCCCCATCCAATGTCCGATGCCGGAGGCTGGATCGATCGCAACGGATGCTTCGGCCTCGGCCTTTGCCCGGTAAAGCAGGTGGGGATCGGTGCCCCCAAGCATTAGCCACTCAAGTTGCAGCGTCTGGGCAATCCGCCCTCTGGCAACGGCCATGCCATGATCGAGTTCCATCGCCTTGCGAAACTCCGAGCGGGCTCGTCGCAAGATCGGCAGGTCACATTTCCCCCGCAGGAGTTGCTGGCCAGACAGTAGATGGAAATAGGCAGATGGATCATCCTTTCTGGACGATGCCAGTTGCCTTTGCTCCAGATTTTCGGCAAGGCCTGCCGCCACTTGCCGGGATAGCATCCGGAACGCGGCCGGCATGTCGAACTGATCAAGCGAAAGTTCCAGCGACCATACGATCTCGTCAGACTGTTCGGAAATGAGCGAGACGGATGCCCGCATGTCACCGAATATGGTCGTCCTGACCACATAGTCCGGCCGCAGCGTGGACAATGGCTTCTTTCCACCTGATGATGTGACGGCGTAGGTGCTCTGTGGCGCCAGAACAGTGAAAGTACGGTAGCGTACGAGACTGTAGGCGACGTCCTCGACGAACGACTGGACAAGGTCCGGTGCGGGTGCCCTGTCGGAACCACACGGCATGGCGAAAGCAACCCGCGCTTTTTCGACACGCGCTTTTGCGACCGGATCAGGGTCATATTCGGCAAAATCAGCATGGATACGGCGTTTCAACGCCAGCGTTGCCGGCTCGGGCGATCGGGCTTCATGGCGCAGCATCCGGGTTAATTTTTCTGAGATGCGCTCGAAGCCGGGCAAATCACCCTGTCGGGAATAGGCCAACATGACGACCCGATATGTTTCCTCGCGCTCAGGGTCTACGGCAAAAGCGCAATCCGCCACCACAGAGATCTCGCCGTATCTCTGACCACCAAACCGGGTCATGTCATCGAGTAAACTTGCCATCGATGAAAAGAACACGTCCTTGAGGCGGGCGCGTTCGGATAACAACCAAAGATGCAGTTGCTCCTCGCCTTCGCAGCCCATGAGCAAATCGCCACGAAACTCAAGGACTGCTTGCAGGCGGGTCTCTACATTTCTTTCCGGGATAGCCTCGAGAAAACGGGCGAGATCGGAACGGAAGGCCAATGGGCCGGCGGAAAGGCTGGCACCGGATGCAATAACGAGCGCGGCCTCACCTGAAAATTGCTGGAGTCGCAACAACAGCTGGCGCAGGTTGGCAAGCGCGCGCTTCTGGTCGGCATTCTCCCACAAAAGACAGGCAGCGACCTGGCGTCCCATACTTTTCCCGGGCGCAAGGAGGAGCGCGGCGATCAGCACATATCCCTTCAACGGGAAAAACGTTTCGTGATCCGCAAAATGCGGCACGCCGAAGAAACGCAAGCCTTTAGGATTATCTGAAGCTGTCACTTTGTCACCCACCAACAGCATCTAACTACGAACCGTGCAAAAATGAAAGTGATCATAACTCCCGTTTGACACTGCTGTGACGCAACCTTTGCGAAAATCTTCCGAGCTGCGCCTGCCAGGGGTGCATTAGTGACATGCAATGATGATGACTGATGAGATGAAATCGCCTCTTTCTTTCACACGCCCGTATTTGGCGTTCTCGTCAATGATGGAGCCGTATCAGCGCGCCGATGATGTCGGATATGTCGTCACGGAGTTCATGTCTTTTAAAGGTAGGCCATATTACCCCATTGGTGCCTTGACCTCTGCGCGAGTGACCCCCGTCCATTTGACTGCACGAAATCCCGATGAGGCGGATGAGGATAATCTTGACCTTATTTTTCGCATGCGCGAGGCCGAAGGCGGCTATTTTTTCGAAATTGTCCTGCGTTGCAGCCAAGGGACGCGTTATGGCGGATGGATATGGGGTTACGAAATCGAAATTCTCGACGAGGTGGTCGAAGGCTATCATGTCCTTTCGACCCACGATGGCAAAAATAGTTGGCGCTTCACATATTGCAGCCAAGCCGAATGTTATCGAAGCCAGGGTTCTCTGCCCGTGGAAAAAAACGTTCTTGATCGACGCATTATCGGGCCGGGCTCGTGAGCGCTGCGCGGAGCGCCACTGATATTAGAGCGAGAAGATTACAATGAGAGAACTGCCCCCTACCAACCAGAGAGACGTAACAAGCAGGGCAGTGACGAAAAACAATCGCAGGCGCATCTGGCTGGAACTCTTTCAGACATTGAAGGCCAACCGTTGCGTTAAGGGGTCACGCAACGGTTGGGATCAAACCGACAGGAGACGGGTTGTCCATTGCCAATGAAATGGAGTGCGTCACACCAGCGTCACGCCACGGTGGGAGGCGACGTTTTCGTAAGAAGGCGTGACGTGATGATTGGATATCGCATTCCCAAGCAACCTTATGGAAAGCTATCGGATCGTGTTTCAATTTGTCGGAGCTCGAGGCTCCAAAGGTTTCATAGGCTGTTGCTATCGCAGGTCCGACATAGCGGGCCGCAGGTTCGAATCCTGTCAAGAGCGGACCAACCCAGGAAGCTGCCAAGATGCGAGGTCTCAATTTCGCGTTACAAACCATGTGCTCTTTAGGGCAATCCTGACGTCCTGCTCAACGACGTCGATCAGTCTTCCTCTAGCCGTCTCGCATCTGCATCCGCGCAGGCGGCTATGAAATGAGACCGGGAGATTTCCGGATGAACACCGTTGGTGAGGGCGTGCTGACAGAAATCGAAAGCGCGCCAATATATCGGACCGGACCTATGGCTCAGGTTTTTCATGTGCCGCAGGGCGTCCGCCGGACCCGAGATTGTCTTGGTCAAAAGCGGGCCGTCGCCGACATAGACCGGGGACTTCCAACGCACTGTGAAGTCGACTGCGACTAAGCCCATCGCGTCCTCATAGGTTTCTAGACTGATGGGAGGTCATGCAGGGAGCAACGATGAAGTGATGACCGATGGAAGTTTTCGGTCCGCGGTGCCGACAATTTCGGATGTTTTTTGAGTTTTTCCGAAGATGCACGAAAGTGTCGCAAGCACTTGTATGACCGCTACCGAGTCGCATCTGTAGAAGATTGTTTGTGCGTCCCGCCTGGTCTGTACCAGGCTCGCACCCTTGAGCTTCCCGAGGTGTTGCGAAAGGGCCAATTGGCTGAGCTCCGTCATGACGGCAAGCGAGCCGACTGAAACCTCCTCCTTGCTCAGGATATTGAGTATCAGCATCCGCTTGTGGTTGGCCATGGCGGACAGCAGTTCGGCCGCCTTCGCCAGGAAGGTCTCCGAGTGTATGGTTGTCGGCATTGGTAGCTCCGGGCGCACAACATCCTCCCCATCATGGGACAGGCACGTCTGCGGGATATACGAAAGCGCGATCGGGAACCGCTGTTCCCAAGGATGGCCGCAACTGGGCGGCAAGGCGTGCACAGTCTCACCTATCGTGAGCATATGCAACAAAAGTGTTTTAGGCTTCTCGTCAGGCTTGGACGTCCCACTTCGCAGTGTCGATGAAAGCCTCAGTTTTTGGACCAGCGTGGGAAGCCGGTGCTCGTATCTTCGAGAAGTTCGGTGATGGGCTGAGTAGCCGACTCTCGTCGAACGCTCAGCGATTCAAAGTGATAGTTGCGGTGGATGCCGCACCTGTTTCGTCTCACGTTGCTGGAGGCGACGCTTTGCCGAGCCTCACAGACGGCTCGCGGCTCCACTTTGCGCAGGATATCGCCCACATCGCCGGCATTGCGGCCGTCCCCACCATTCTCGATGTCGTCCTTCGTATGACGGGTATGGGCTTCGCTGCCGTGTCTCGAGTGACTGACGATCGCTGGATCACCTGCCATTCACTCGACCATGTCGGGTTCGGACCTAAGGCCGGCGACGAGCTTGCGGTTCAAAGTACGCTATGCGACGAGATCCGCGGACATCGCCAGCCCATCGTGTTCGACGACGCGGCCGAGGAGCCACTCTACCGCGACCATCACACGCCACGTATCTATGGTCTGCCCAGCTACATCTCCATTCCGATCATTCTTCCCAACGGCGAGTTCTTCGGGACACTCTGCGCGATTGATCCTCAACCAGCCAGGGTGAATAATCCGCAGACGATCGGTTCGTTCAAGCTCTTCGCCGAACTCATCGCCCATCATCTTTACCCCGATGCTCAATTGCCGGCAACGCGGGACTTCCTGGACAAGGAGAAGGACCTGTCGGAGCTGCGCGAGCAGATCATCTCCGTGCTCGGCCATGATCTGCGCAATCCGATCGCCGCCGTCGATGCCGGCACCTCGCGCCTGCTGAAGGAAGGGTGGACAGCCCGCAGCCCACTCGTTCTGAAATTAATGAAGTCCAGTATCTCCCGGATGGCCGGCCTCGTCGACAACGTCATGGATCTCGCTTGGGCGCGCATGGGAGGTCGCATCGCTCTTGAGCTCGCAAAAGACGATCTTATGACGACATTGAACAATGTCGTGGAAGAGCTGAAGCTGGCCCATCCCGACCGCAAGGTCTCAGTCGGCGTCACGCTGCCGGTGACGGTTCAAGTCGATCGTCTCCGGCTGGCTCAGTCGTGTGAACGCATTCACGCACGGCGTCGTGACGCAGCCGGTCCGCATATCGGCTGGAGCGGCAAACGGACATATCGAGATCTGCGTCAACAATGGCGGCAACCCGATCCCCGATGCAAGAGCCTTTGCTACCAGTAATCCTTTGAGAATGCATTGTCTTGCAGCGCTTGAACTTGCCAGACTGCGCGCGAACGAGATCGTGGTGCGTTATATAAATTCGGCATTGGGCGCGATCGGCAATCCGCCCGCCGCAGTTGGGTAAAGCCGAGACCTTGAAAATCTCTGGTGCGGAGAGTTGCAGAACACTCGGCACCAGCCGCTATTCACGTAACGAACACCCGCAACGTACATTTGAGAACTCCGATGCCGGTGACCATCAGGCCGAGGTGCTGAATGGCGAATTGGCCGTATGTCGCCATGGCCCGCCAAGATACTCCCACAGATCAAGTCCGGTGATGTTGATCAGGTGAGGTTGGTGTTTTTGGTCCAAAGTCCGGTACAGTTCGTCTGCCTCTGCCTTAGAGGACTTGTTTTGAACCGTTATATGCGGCCGCCATGGCTGCATGTCCTGAGGGCCGAGCCAAGAGAGAAATCCGGCCTTCAATTCTGCACGAATTTCGAGCAGGGCCGGGCTTGTAATGGAAAAGGCTACACCCGCACCGAGATGCCTCAAACCGCTGACATCGGCGGCGATCACCTCTGTGGCTTGGGCGTTGAGATGAAGCTGCTCTTCAATCCGCGCGCGGTATTCACCCGGCAACCGATGAAACATCGTCAGATGAGCATGGAGGAAATTTCGGTCTGGTGGAAAATGCGTTTTCCGCAGGCGTTCGAAAGGTTCAAGGTCCTTCTTTGCGATCCGGGCCGTGAGAATGAGCGGTTGACGTGTCTTCAATTGCAATCCTCGGTCAGAAGATGAGCGCAGACTGCCCTATTTGGGAAGCAACGCAAACCACATGGCGTAAGGTGAGTTTTTGACGAGATGTCGGTTGAAGTCAGGCTCGCCGTCGTTCCACCAGACAGGGCAACGCTCGCCGAGCGCTAACTTGGCGTCATCCACTCGTCGGCGCGCGTCTGTCTGCGCGGCATGGTTCCCCTTCGCGGCTCGCACATCCCGCATTGCAGACATCAAGTCTTTTACCAGTCGCTGTCTGGTTTGTTCGTCCAGAGCGGGATTGCTTTTGCGCCAAAGGCGGCCGCGCACGACAAAATATGTGCTTTCGGGCGTGTCAGGGTATCTGTCAGCAGCTTTCGTCATCACAGCAACGAGTCCTGCGCGGGTTCATTGGTCCCGTTCTCCTCGACATAACCGCGTTTCGACAACTCACCTTGGGCGCTGAAGCGAATATCGATATCTCTGTCGCCACGAAATTCCTGAAGGGCGGCCAGACTGAGCTGAGCCCAGCTCTTGCCTTGATCCGGCCCCGACGGAACGCGCGGAAGAAGGCCGGGTTCATTGCTCCAATTCAGAAGCTCTTCAATGGATGCAGCGTTCAACATGTCCCGCAGGTGATGGGCGGTAACATAGGCGTCCGGCATGGCGCGGTGAGCGGGAAGGCCGATATCGTGGATCAGCCCTTCCGGCTTGCGCTGATAGCGAAGCATCTGGTTGGAGAAACGGGGCAGATCGGGCCAGACACGCAGCGCACATTTCCAGGTGCATATCCAGGAAGCCCCACCGGCCAGCCGCGGATTGCAGTATCTCTGCTCAAACGCGGCTCGGTGTGCGGCCAGCGCCTGAACGCCGCCTTCCGGCTTCAAGATGGTGGGCGCCACCTGTTTCCAATAGGGGGCGTTGCGGACATCTTCGTCGCGGATGTGATGGATCGCCATCGTTTCGGCAGATATCGCACGACCGGGATTGACGAAACGTGCCCCTCGCTCGTCGCCGACCACCCATCCACCGTCGTCGATGCGGATGACGTCCTGCCAGCCGATCTCGCAGACGTTCTCTGGTCTATTTCCGGCTGTCTCGAGATCTATGACACGAATACGGCTTGCCGACATGGTTGCTGCTCTCCCACTGTTTGCCCGATCGTAATCGGGATGAGGCAGCACAGGTTCCCTTTTAAAATTGACTGCGCGCACACGGGAAGCAGGTCAGGAACTTCTGAGAAGCTGTCGCATTGGCGCTTCAGATAAAAGACAAACCAATGAACCTCACGCGTCCTATCGCCCGGTACACGCTCGAAAAGCTGCAGGAAAGACACGCGCTGAGTATGCCGCAAGCCGTCAATGTCATGGAGAAGTTCGGAGCGGAGAAGGGTCGGATTGACCGGTTCATGCGCCATTGCGATCGACATCGGGGCGGTAAAAGGTGGCGGAATAAATCCAAAGCCTGATGTTTTGTGGACCGCGTCGAACGCAACTGGAAGCAGGTCACGGGCTGGCCGAGTTCAAAGTCAGGGAACAGTGGAGCAAGCTCACTGATGACGGCCTTGAGGACATTGATGGCAAACGCGACCAGCCAGACGGAAAAATCGGGCACCTTCACGATTACCAGAAGGACCAGATCGCCAAAGGGCATCGACGATCGGTAAGGCCGTCAGACTTGGTAAACCATGTTCGTCAAACACCGCTTCGGCGAGGCTTTTTTCTGGAACGCATTTCCTGCCTGTTCGTTCTAGACGGCCATCATCCTCAAGGAAACGTAATCCGAATGTCTGCAATTTTATGGGATAAGCCCGTCAGCGCGAATGGGCTCCTGTTTTTTGGTCCTCTTGAAGCACTGGTATTTCTCAAAACCACCTTGTCGGAACGCGCCGACCTTCACTATCGGCTGGCATGCTCGATGATGAACGATGCCGTGAACGGTCGTGCCTCCCCTGACGAGGCACGCGAAATTTTTGAAGCTGTTGTTGCTGAGACGTGCGACGAACACCGCGGCGAGGTGCTTCTAGCCTGCTGAAAAATTGGCGTTGCGAACAGGCGACCCAGTCAATTCTCTTTGCATTTTTTCAAGGAACCAAAGTGGGACGCGTTCGTTTTCAGCCGCCACGAAAATTCGTGATTACAATGGCATACGAGGAAACACGCATGAAAACGATTATCGCCGCAGCACTGACTTTCGCCGTCATGGGTGCCTCTGCATACGCGCAGCAGCCTGCGGCCTCGGCAGCATCTGGCGCCGACGCGACGATTGTCGGCCCGGGTATTACGATGGGCAAGGCAGCCGCCATGCCGCTCAAGTATGTCGAGATCAAAGATACCGATCTTGTGACGTCAAAGCTCGTCGGTATCAACATCTATAACAAGGCCAACGAAGAGATCGGCGAGATTTCTGACGTTGTTGTCGGCAATGGCAAGTCGGTCATTGGCATCATCGCCAGCGTCGGTGGCTTCCTCGGGTTGGGCAGCAGCTACGTTGTGATCGATCCGGCCTCTCTGGCAATCGCCGACGATAACGGCACTTGGAAGGCCTATGTCGACACGAACAAGGAAGATCTGTCGGCCGCACCGAAGTTCGATTACGACAAGATGAAGAAGTAAGATCATCAACCTTGTCTTTGCCGGCTACCACGGATGGACTGGGGCAGGCTGAGACATGCGAAAGGGCCGGGCGAGAGATCGTCGCGGCCCTTATCCTTTGAGGAAATACCATCGGCGGCGGTCGTGGCGGTTTTCTTGGTGTTTGGTCGCCGCGGACAGGTAAAGGTGCCCGCCTGGCATTTCGCTGCCCGCAGCGAGAAATCAGAAAAACCGCTGCGTTCACCATCTCCTTCATGTCTGATTGGTACGCTGCGAACCACCGCGACTGGGCGATGTTGGTGTCGAAAACGGAGCGTGAGACGCGGCCGCTTTGCAGTTTTGGCTTTGCAGTCTTGAAAGAGAGGCAAGCGATAAGGTTATAGCATCAGGGGAGGATTGTTTGCCGCGACGAACTCTCGTTATTGGTCGCGGCAGACCTCATTCACAACGTCGCCAGCGCCCTGTTGTCGATCTTTCCAGCGTAGTTCCTGCGCATCTCGACTTTCTGTTCGAGCGCGATGATGACGTCGACGGAAAGATCCACGCCGTGCAGTTCGGCAATATCCGGCAGTCCGCCCGGAGTGAACACGTTGATCTCGAGGATCTTGTCGCCAACAATGTCCAGCCCGACCAGGAACATGCCGTCGCCAATCAGCTTGGGGCGAACCGTTTCCGCAACCTCGAGAATTTTGGGAGTGATTTCGGCCGGAGCTGCGGTGCCCGCTACGTGCATGTTTGAACGAACCTCACCCTTTGCCGGAACGCGACGCAGGGCAGCGTAGGCGCCGTCTCGTTGCAGAGGGCGCCCGTTCATCAGAAACAGCCTTATGTCACCTGCCGTCGCATCCGGAAGGTAGCCCTGAGCAATCAGATATCCCTCGCCGCTGACGGCCTCGAAAATCTGGTTCAGATTGGCTTCCTTGCTTGAAGCGATCTTGAAGACGTTCTTACCCCCAGAACCCTGAAGAGGTTTCAGAATGGCGCCCTGTTTCTGCTCGTCGATGAATGCCCTGATCTCCTCGATGCTTTTGGAGATCAGGGTTTTCGGCCGGACCTTTTCCGGGAAATCCTGAAAATAAAGTTTGTTTTGCGCGCGGGCGAGACCATCGGGATCATTGACGGTCAGGACACCCCGATCGGCTGCGAGTCGGCCGAACAGGATGCCGGCATGGGCTGCCCAAGGGCGCTCATCGGCATCCTGCGAGGGATCGTTGCGCAGGAATAACACGTCGATCTCTTCCACCGGGATCGTCTCGACCTTTGCCTGATCGCTTTGGAGCGCGGCAATGAACGCATCTGCATTTTTAGCCTTCGCACCTTTGACCGCCGTGGCTCGAACCATCAGGCTGTCATCCGGGCGCAGGATAAAATCGCCGGGGGTTAGGTAGCAGACCTCATGACCACGGGCGAGGGCAGACAATGCCAGCGCAGTCGTGGTGAAGAATCCGGCCTCATCGGTAATCGAATTCACGAAAAAAGCGATGCGCATCACGTCTCCAGTTCCTGTATCATGTCGATTGGGCGCATACCCGCCTTGGCCACAGCCAGCCGGGAGCGTCCGTGTTCTGTTTCGAGAAAAAGCGGGCGAACCGCTGGCAGTCGCAGCAGCCCGCGTTCGGCCAGTTCTTGCATGACGGTGAAGTGCGATGCGGCGATCTTGCCCATCCAGAAGGGTTCCAGCGCGCCGCCGGCCCTTAGGTGGTCGAGCAAGGCGAGCAGCCCGCGGAGGTAGATCGCGTCCTTGGCAAGGCCACCGCCCCGATAAAGCCTCAGCACGAGGTTGAAGGCGGCGGGTGATGAAAATCCGTACTTGTCCTTCATTGTCGAATAGGTCTGCGAAAATGTCGCGCCGTCCAGCATGGAAGCGCACCCGACGACACGCGCGGCGATCAGTCTCAAGCGAGCAGGTGTCATGCCTCCCGATAAGTATTCTGCGAAGACCGCCAGTCCCTCTTGCATGCCCTCGTAACCAGCAAGTCCGGTGCGAAAAAGCCGCAGGCCCTGCGCAGATCCGTTAAAATAGGTGAGCAGGTGAACACCAACCTCATGCGACAGCAAAGGATCGACTCGTCGCTTGTCCATCAGGGTTGCACGCGAGATCAGGAGCCTGTTTCCCGAAACCATCAGGCCTGAGGGCAGGTCATCGCGCAGTTCGACGGAAACATCGAAGTCGTTGAGTTGCTCTTGATAGGCAGAGACCATCTCCAGCGCTCTGGATTCGACGTAACCACTATCGGCGATCGCGCCATCCTTGCTTCCGTCATCGCTGCCATCAACTTCGATATCGGCGAGATGCGCAAGGATGATCCTGGCTTCGTTGAGAAGCGATGGCTCTACCGGCCCGTAGAGCGCCCGCCCAAATTCGATGAACCGCGGCTTCTGGCGGGAGGCCAGAAGGGACAGTTGCAGGTCGAGTTCCTGCTGCTTCTCGCGATAGAGCTGGTAAAGAACGGGGTCTTCGAGATGATCGAAGGAAATCGAATAAAGCTTCCGTTTCGCGGCTTCGATCTGGAGTGTCAGCGGGCGATAGAGAAAGGCGGGGCGCTCACCACTCGCCTTGAATGTCTCGTACGCAGCTTCTGCGTTGATCGGCGTGACGGCAAGCAGGAAATCAAATGCCGAGGCGACCTCGTCGATGCTTCGATCGACGCGCGTGACGGCATCGACAAAGGCTTTCCGGCCTAACGCCCTGTGGGTCTTGGGTTGGAGAATTTTTTCCGATTCCACGAAGGATGCCATCGCCCTCAGGCCGGCATCAAAAAGCATTGCGACAAGCTGTTCGCGCAGCTCCGGGAAAATGTCCTGCGTGCCAACTTGTCGGTAAACGGGTGCAAACCGGACGGCCATCGTGGAGAGATGTAATACGCGGCCCAGTGCTACGTCGTCACGGGATGGAGGCGTTCTCACGCGTTCAACCTTCGGTGTCCGAAACCGGGCCTCACTGTGGCTGATCGCTGCGGAAAAGCATTCTGCGGCCTGCACCATATCATCGCTCGACCAGATTGCGATTTCGAACGGTGGCAGGAAGGGCGCGTCTTTGGTCAGGAAGCGATCCTGCGTCAGCTCGCCGATATCGAAAACCACAAATGAACCAAAGCGTTTGCGCATGGCGCCGGCAACGGCATCAATCACCACAAGAGCCGCGGCAGCATGGGGCGCAATCAGATAGGATGCGTTTGCCTGGGCGATGTCACGCGCAACCGGCTCAGCGCCGTCCTCGGCAATGTGGACGCAGATGAATGGTAGCGGTCGGTCGATATGAAGTCGACCGCCCCCCGGCAGGTCTCGCCGGACCGATTTGGCCTCTTCAAGGCAGGAAATGATCTCGTCCAGCCATCCGTTATCGGCATAGGCGTTTGCGACCGGAGTACCGCTCATGACCGCGCTTCCAGCGTTTTTTCGAGAATGGGGACAGCAGTTGCGATTGCGTTACGAAGTCGGTCGAGAGTTTCGACATCGGGTTTGCCTGTCCACTCATCCATGAAAAATTTCTTGAACTCGACCGCAATGGCACAACCAGTTTTCTTGAAATGCTCGTGTACGAACCGCGTCTGTTCACCCTTGCCCTGGAACGCTACATTTTCTCTCACATCAAGCGGACGGCCGTTGACCTGAAACGAGCTAAGATGAGCGATCAGTGCATCGACGATTGGCCGCCAGCGCTCCTGATCCATGGAGAAGGTGCCGATATTGACGTCAGGAGCGGACGCCTGTTGCGTCGGTGCCGCGTCTGGACCATCACGACGATGATTGTAGCTGTGTATGTCCAGGAGGACGAAGCGGCCAAACTCTTGCTCAAGGCTCCGGAGCGTCGTGTGAAGCGTCTCATAGTACGCATCGTGGATTCGCAACGATGCGTCCAGGATTGCAGGTGGCAGAATCCCTGACCAGACCTTCAGCCCCCACGCCTGTTCGGGGGACAGGTAGATCGCACCCTTGCGGTCACGGTTGAGATCCACTTCGAACCGTGAACGATGAAAGACGATGCGGTTGTCCACGTCGCGGATCATATAGGCGGTATATGGATCCTCTTCTCGCAGTCTTTCGTCAGAGGTCAGCGCATACTGATCTGCCAGATCGGTGCGGACGCAATGCCCTTCGTGAATGGCTGTGGCAATAACAGGTGATGAGCCTCGCTCGATGCTCCAAAGGGCGCGCGTTTCGTGTAGAAGTGGGTCTCGAAGTGCAAGAGCCCGTTGCCCCGGTCCGGTCTCCGGGGAACATTCGGCTGCGTGTTTCGATCCGGCGGCGTCTGTCATGCATATTTCTCCCGTGTGGCTGACAACGCACGGGGGCTCTCTTTGTTACGAATGACGCTCGGTTTTTCCATATTTAACCGGTTCGTTCGCCAACAGGCGGTGGCGATGTCGTGAGTTGCAATGTCGTTGGCGGCTGCGGATAACAGCAGCGAAAGCCATGTTCTCGATACGGCCACGGGCAAGTCCGGCAGCCGTGGTTGTATTTCTCACGCACGATGCAGCCGGCAAAATGATAAAGGTTGGTGCACGGGACCGGAAACACTGTTCATCACGGGGTGCCGAGCAGAATGGCGCGAACCGGCAACTTGTAATATTCATGACTTCTAATAGGTTAATGCGAGCTTGACTACAAAATCGCTCCAGGCGTGACATCTGTCTCGGCTGATCTATTTCGGTAACCATGAACAAACATGATGGTTGGCTCAAGGCTGCAGGCGATGCGTGCAGCTTCATGCGCATGTATGCGCTCGCACTGGAAATCTCGACTGAGGCTAAAGAACAGCACGTTCGCCGAGCCTCGACAGATGTCGTTTCCGTACTCGAAGGCGTTATCGACAGGCCCATTGCTGATGCCAGAAAACTAAAGGAAGCACGGCGGCTATTCACGGTGATGATCGCACATCTCTGCGATCAGAATGAATGGACAAAGCCGCCAACGCGGACCAGCTTTACACTCAAGATGTCGATGAGATCTCGCTGACGCCGTCGGTATCTAAAAAAGAAACGTTGGGGGCCGTCGTTAACAGGCGCGCCGGCAAACCAAAAACCACCTACATTTGAAAGGCTGGTTTGCCACCGTCGCCGATGGCAAAGTGGAGCTGAGATGTGCCTGAACCCAAGTCAAGCGGATATCATCGACCCGTTAATTTTGTAGCGCACGCCCTGCCGATTATAAAAGCCGGCAATTGCCCATATCGGACGGGCCCAACCCGGTCAGAGCGTCCCCATGAATACGAGACGTTGTGCACGAACATGTCCTATGGGGCCGACATCTATTCCATGACCCGCTTTACGAAGGGGGACTCAGTGTCGGTGCATCATCTGCCGCGTGATGCGAAATTGCTGATCGAGTTGCCGGAGCCTATCCAGATTCACTGGATACTGGTCGATTTTCAGAATCTTCGCTGATTGAGCTTTTCGGGGATCATAGTTCTTGGTGGCTACGGTGCCTGAGCAAATGAGGGTGCCGGCTGGAGCCGTGCCTATTATTAAAGGCGACCAGACCCGAGGCCCGATCGCCTCTTTCGTCAAGAAAACGAAACAGTGAGGCTGATCGGCACGGCCGCCAATGCCTTTGAAACAGGACATCCGGCCTTCGCTTTTTCCGCCAGTTCCTTGAAGTTCGCCTCATCTGTGCCAGGAACAGTGCCTGTGAGATCAAGCTTGATCGCTGTAATACCGAAGCCGTCTCCGACCTTGTCGAGCGTCACCGTCGCCTTGGTATCGAGTGCGGTCGCCGTAAACCCGGCTTCACCGAGAATTTTCGACAGGGCCATGGTAAAGCAGGCAGCGTGTGCTGCGCCGATCAACTCTTCCGGGTTGCTGCCCGGCACGCCTTCAAAACGGGTATTGAAACCGTAAGGCTGTGCCTTCAGCGCGCCGCTCTCGGTCGAGATTTCGCCCTTGCCGTCCTTGATGCCGCCAACCCAGTGTGCAGAACCGCTTTTATTGATCGCCATGATCTTCTCCTCGTTTGTCGGTTGAGATGGTTCAACGGAACAGGGCGAGGGATCGTTCCTCATCCCTTGATGTTCTTCACGCGATATCAGCGGCGGCCAGAGCTGAAGCGTCATTTATGAATGAGACGCATAGGGCCTTGCCGACATCCGTGCCTAATCGTTTCGGAACGAGGCCCTAGCTTGAACCGTATTGGTTGATGCGAGACGCGCGCGATGCTGCGCGGTCGGCGCTCTGATACAGAGGTGAACATGACTAACCCGGTTCAAATGGAACTTTCACGCCGAGACCTGCTTATCTCGTCAGCCGCGACGATTGCGGCGAGCGGAACCGTCGCCAGTCCCATAGCGGCGCAATCGATGGGGAACGACATGGATTACAGAACCAGTACAAATTACAAAACCCAGGTGTCATTTACGGTGAATGGCGAGAAGCAGCAGTTGAACGTCGATAACCGCACGACGCTTCTCGATGCGCTGCGCGAACATCTTCATCTGACTGGGACCAAGAAGGGCTGCGACCACGGACAGTGCGGTGCCTGTACCGTTCTCATCGATGGCAGACGCATCAATGCCTGTCTGACGCTTGCCGTCATGCATGAAGGCGACAATGTGACGACGATCGAAGGACTGGGCGCGCCGGGCGATCTTCACCCGATGCAGGCGGCATTTGTCAAACATGACGGGTTTCAGTGCGGTTATTGTACGCCCGGCCAGATCTGTTCCGCCGTGGCGGCGCTGGAAGAGATCAAAACCAATATCCCCAGCCACGCCACAACCGATTTGATGCAGCAGGCGGAAATTTCGGACGCAGAAATTCGCGAACGGATGAGCGGAAATCTCTGTCGATGCGGGGCGTACTCCAACATCCTCGACGCCATTGTCGAGGTTGCGGAGGCACGCCCATGAAATCCTTCACCTATGAACGCGCCTCGACAGCAGAGGCAGCAGCGCAGGCCGCCGCCAAAAATTCCGGCGCCAAATTTATCGCCGGCGGCACCAATCTTCTCGATTTGATGAAGCTGGAGATCGAGACGCCGCAGCATCTCATCGATGTCAACGGCATCGGGCTCGACAGGATCGAGGCGACACCTGAGGGCGGGCTGCGGATCGGCGCGCTGGTGCGCAATACCGATCTGGCCGCAAATGAAACCGTCCGGCGGGATTACGGGCTTCTGTCGCGCGCGCTGGTGGCCGGCGCTTCCGGCCAGCTTCGCAACAAGGCAACCACCGCCGGAAATCTGCTGCAACGGACGCGATGTCCTTATTTCTACGACCCGAACCAGCCCTGCAACAAAAGGCAGGCAGGGTCGGGTTGTTCGGCCATTGGCGGTGTGACACGCCAGCTTGGGGTGATCGGCACGAGCGATGCCTGTATCGCCACGCATCCGAGCGACATGGCGGTCGCCATGCGGGCGCTCGATGCCGAGGTCGAAACGGTGAAAAGCGACGGTTCGACGCGATCGATACCGATTGCCAATTTTCACCGCCTGCCGGGTGACACGCCGCATGTCGAGACGGCACTTGAAGACGGTGAGTTCATCACGGCCGTCGTGTTGCCGAAACCAGTTGGCGGCAAGCACATATATCGAAAGGTGCGCGACCGGGCATCCTATGCGTTCGCGCTGGTTTCCATTGCGGCCGTAATACAGGCTGATGGGAGAGGGCGTGTCGCCGTGGGTGGCGTGGCGCCAAGGCCATGGCGCGTTGAGGAGGCAGATGCTGAACTGACGAAAGGTGCAAGAGCAACATCCGGCATTCTGCTCGATGGAGCACGTCCCACCGACGATAACCGGTTCAAGATCGATCTGGTCGAGCGCACGCTCGGTGCCGTGATCGCAGAAGCAAAGGGGTAAGGCCATGCAGTTCGACACACCGGCAACGACCAATCCGATCGACCGGATGAAGGTCGTGGGCAAACCGATCCACCGCATCGACGGACAGCTGAAGACGACCGGCCGCGCCAAATATGCCTATGAGTGGCATGACGCCGATATCGCATATGCATACGGTTACCCCGTCGGCTCCGCCATCGCCAAGGGCCGCATCACCTCGATGGATACTTCGGCCGCCAAGGCTGCTCCTGGCGTTCTGGCGGTCGTGACAACACTTGACGTCGGGGATCTGAAGAAGGGGCAGTTCAATACTGCAAACCTTTTTGGCGGATCACAGATCCAGCATTATCATCAGGCGGTCGCCGTCGTTGTTGCCGAAACGTTCGAGCAGGCCCGTTCCGCTGCGTCTCTGATCAAGGTCGATTACGCGGAAGAAAAAGGCTTTTTCGATCTGGAGGTCGCGGCAGAAAAGGCTGTGAAACCGGATGAATCGCAAGAACCGGACAGTGCTGTCGGTGATTTCGATGCCGCTTTCCGCACCGCACCGGTGACACTCGATGCGCGATATGCGACCCCGGATCAGTCGCATGCGATGATGGAACCGCACGCGTCGATCGCTGCCTGGAATGGTGACGAGGTGACCTTGTGGACATCGAGCCAGATGATCGACTGGTGGCGCGGCGATTTCGCACAGACGCTCGGCATCGAGAAGGACAAGGTGCATCTGATGTCGCCCTTCATCGGTGGAGGGTTCGGTGGAAAGCTGTTTTTGCGTGTCGATGCGGTTCTGGCTGCCTTCGGAGCCAAGGCCTGCGGGCGTCCCGTCAAGGTCGCGCTGCCGCGTCCGTTCATTGCAAACAATACGACGCATCGCCCGGCGACGCTGCAGCGCATCCGTATCGGCGCGCAGCGGGATGGAAAGATCACCGCCATCGGCCACGAAAGCTGGTCGGGCAATCTGCCGGACGGATCACTGGAAACCGCCGTCATGCAGACCCGGCTTCTTTATGCCGGGGAAAACCGTATGACCGCGATGCGGCTTGCCGCGCTTGATCTGCCGGAAGGCAATGCCATGCGTGCGCCGGGCGAAGCGCCCGGCCTGATGGCGCTCGAAATCGCCATCGACGAGATGGCGGAGAAACTCGGGATCGACCCAATCGAATTCCGCATCATCAACGATACGCAGGTTGATCCGGAAAATCCCGAGCGGCCATTTTCCCACCGCGATCTGATCGGTTGTCTCAAGCTGGGTGCTGAACGTTTCGGGTGGGATTCCCGCAAGGCGCCGGCCACGCGTCGCGAAGGAAACTGGATGATCGGCCTTGGTGTGGCAGCAGCGTTCCGCAACAATCTCGTCCTGCCATCCGGTGCGCGTGTGCGGCTTGGCAGCGACGGGATCGTCACCGTCGAAACCGACATGACCGATATCGGCACGGGCAGCTATACGATCATTGCCCAGACTGCCGCCGAAATGATGGGCGTTGATGTCGACAGAGTGGCCGTGCAGCTCGGGGATTCGCGTTTCCCCGTCTCCGCCGGCTCCGGCGGACAGTTCGGTGCCAACTCCTCGACGTCCGGTGTTTACGCCGCCTGCATCAAGCTGCGGGAAGCGGTTGCCCGAAAACTCGGCTTCAATTCCGCCGACGTGATTTTCGAAGACGGCAACGTCCGTTCCGGCAACAGGACTGTGCCACTGGCGGAAGCCGCAGGCGTGGACGGTCTGGTCGGCGAGGACACGATGACCTGGGGCGATCTGACCGAGACCCATCAGCAATCGACCTTTGGCGGGCATTTTGTCGAGGTCGGCGTCGATGTCGTGACAGGCGAAACCCGTATCTTCCGCATGCTGGCTGTCTGTGCGGCTGGTCGTATCCTTAACCCGATCACGGCGCGCAGCCAGATGATCGGGGCAATGACGATGGGGGTGGGCGGTGCGCTGTTGGAAGAGCTCTCGGTCGATACCCGTCGTGGCTTTTTCGTCAATCATGATCTCGCCGGTTACGAAATTCCGGTCCACGCCGATATCCCGCATCAGGAGGTCATTTTCCTGGATGAGACCGATCCCTATTCCTCGCCGATGAAGGCAAAGGGTGTGGGCGAACTTGGTCTGTGTGGCGTGGCCGCCGCGATTGCCAACGCGATCTACAATGCCACGGGTGTGCGGGTGCGGGATTATCCGATCACGCTCGATAAGCTGATCGGAGGACTACCGGATGTTGCTTGAAGACGCCATGGCGGCAGAACCTCCATCACAATTCGCCGACGACAGCGAGAGCAGACCGACACCTTTTCGGGTGGATGTTGGCGACCAACCTGTCGACATCCTCCAGTTTGCTCTCGACGCTTTTGAAACGGGTGGTGTTGCGCTGGCGACGCTGGTGGACATTCGCGGAGGCGCGGCGAGGGCGCTTGGCTCACATGTCGCCATCGCCGCCGATGGTCGTTTCTGTGGCTATGTGTCGGGCGGCTGTGTGGAGACAGCCGTGGCGTCGGAAGCGCTGGTCGCGATTGCCGAAGCCAATGATCGCAGTGTCACCTATGGTGACGGCTCGCCCTTCTTCGATATAGTGCTGCCTTGTGGTGGTGGAATAACGGTTGCGATCCATGTGCTGCGGGATGCCGGACCACTGCGCGACGTTCTCGACCGGGTGGCCGACAGAGCGCCGGCGGCGCTGCGATATTCGCCCGAAAGCCAATCACTCGAACTTTCGGAATGCCTTCTACGCACCTGTTGGCAAGGTGCCGAATTTGTTACGCTTTACTGCCCGGTGACGCGCGTCGTCATTTCCGGAATGAGTATGGAAGCCGAGGCGGTTGCCCGGCTCGCCACGACGTCTCGCTGGGATGTGGTCTTGCCGAATGGCTTTGAAGGTGACCTCGCCAGCATGATGGATGCATTCACGGCCGTCGTGCTGTTGCACCATGATCTCGATGCCGAGGAGCGTGTTCTGGACGTCGCCACGGCATCATCGGCCTTCTATGTCGGGGCTTTGGGAAGTACCCGTACGCACCGGCAGCGCTCGGAGCGGATGCAGAGGCGAGGATTTTCTCGGCAGGACATTGATCGGATCAAGGCGCCGATCGGCATGTTTGGGCCGACACGAGACGCCACGACGCTGGCACTATCGGTGGTCGCGGATATTGCCGCAAGTCGGTTAGCTACCTATGGATGAGATTCCGCAGACGGCCGGGAAGCTCGAAAGCAGCAGATCTCCATCTGTCAGCATTGTCATGCTCGCGGCTGGCCAGTCGAGCCGTATGAAAGAGCAGGGGCACAAGCTTCTGGCACGCTTTGATGGTGTACCGTTTCTCAGGAAATCGGTCCTGTCTGCCATCGGAAGCGATAGCCAGTCCGTCGTGGTCGTCATCGGTGAGCAACACAGTGTGTTGCGGGAAACCATCGCAGATCTGGATATGCGTGTGGTCGAAAATCTCGGATCCGCCTCCGGCCTAGCATCCTCTATTCGTGTTGGGGTGATGGCCGCTGAGCCGGATAAACCGGATGGCGTGTTGATCGCGCTTGCTGACATGCCGGCGATAGAAACCGTACGACTGGATCGGCTTATAGCGGCCTTTCGCGAGCATCAGGGCGAACGTGTCATACGTGCCACGGCGAATGGCAGACCGGGCAATCCGGTGATTTTCCCCTCTTCTTGGTTTGAACGTCTGAAAGGCCTTGCCGGCGACGTCGGAGCGCGCGCACTTCTGAAGGATAACGCCGCCGCCATTGTCGATGTCGAAATCGGTGAGGCAGCGTTTGCTGATGTCGACACACCGGAAGAGCTGATTGCGGCGGGCGGGGTACCTTTTACCGGCAATGCGCAGGGAACTGTTTGTTCAACTGAGAGTTAAGCACCGAATGAACATGTGCGAAACCGACATTCGCGCACCGGCAGGGGTGCTGACATAGATGATGGATGAGCGATTGACCGACCGCTGTCGGCCAACCCGAAACAAACGATTTCCGGTACCGCTCTGTCTGCTCGCACTCGTCCTTTCCGCCTGTCTCATCAGTTCCTGCTCCGGCAGCCATTCCACGCTCGATCCTGCCGGGCCGGAAGCGGCAAAAGTCGCCCAGTTATTCTACGTCATGCTGGCCGGCGGCGCGGTGATCTGGATAGGTCTCGTGGCTGCGTTGATTTATGCGGCGAGCAAGAAGCATGCACATAGCGAGGAGAGTGCCGGTCGCGTCATCCTCTGGGGCGGAGCCGTCATTCCAACCGTCATTCTGTGCGTGCTTCTTTCCTATGGGATGTGGCTGATGCCGGCGATCCGGCCCTGGGTGCCGGATGACCAGCAGGTTCGCCGCATCGAGGTAACCGGCGAACAGTTCTGGTGGCGGGTGCGCTATCTGGATGAAGCAGGCAGGGTGATGTTCGAGACGGGCAACGAGGTGCGCATCCCGGTCGGCGAACCGGCGCATTTTTCGCTCAAGGCCGCAGACGTTATCCATTCCTTCTGGGTGCCGTCACTCGGCGGCAAGATGGACATGATTCCCGGTCGCACCAATCCGCTGACCTTGACGGCCGATAAGGAAGGGACCTATCGCGGTGTCTGTGCCGAATTCTGCGGAGAATCCCATGCACTGATGGCTTTCACCGTGCGCGCTGTCGCACCCGAGGAGCATGAGGCGTGGCTTGCCGAGCGCCGGGATTCCGCTCCGCAGGATGCCGAAGGGCTCGCCGTCTTTCTCAATAACGGCTGCGGCGCCTGCCATGCAATTTCCGGCACGGCGGCCAATGGCCGTATCGGCCCGGACCTGACGGCCTTTGGCGCGCGCGACATGCTGGCGGCCGGAACATTGCCGCATACCGCTGAAGATATTGCGCGCTTCATTGCCGATCCGGGCGAGATCAAGCCGGGTGTGAAGATGCCGCGTTTCGGCATGCTGCCTGAAGACGACATCGAGAAAATTGCAGCCTTCCTGAAGGAGCTCAGGTGATGGTGGAGCTCGGCAATTTTTCGCCCGAAGAGCGGGCAGCGCAGGAAGAGCGGTTGCGCAAGGTGTGGAAGACACCGGGCGGCTGGCGTTACTGGACCTCGGTCAACAATAGCGAGATCGGCCTCTGGTACGGCGTCACAGCCTTTGCCTTCATGTTGTTTGCAGGGGCGCTGGCGCTTCTCATGCGCGCCCAGCTCGCCACACCCAACAATGATCTCGTCTCTGCCGAACTCTACAATCAGGCCTTTACCCTGCATGGCACGGTGATGATGTTCCTGTTTGCCGTGCCGATCTTCGAGGCCGTGGCAATCTTCCTGCTGCCCTCCATGCTGGGCGCACGAGAACTGCCGTTTCCGCGACTGTCGGCCTTCGGCTTCTGGAGCTTTCTGCTCGGCGGCATCTTTGTCTGCGGCTCGATCTTTTTCAACGCCGCACCCAATGCCGGCTGGTTCATGTATCCGCCTTTGGCAACGGACAAGGAATATGCCGGCATCGGTGCGGATATATGGCTGCTCGGCCTGTCTTTCATCGAAGTGGCGTCGATCGCGGCGGCTGTCGAAATCATCGTCGGTATCATGAAGTGCCGCGCTCCCGGAATGCGCATCAACATGATGCCGATGTTCGCCTGGTATCTCCTGATCGTCGCGGGGATGATCCTGTTCGCCTTCCCGCCGCTGATCGCCGGCGACATCCTGTTCGAGATGGAGCGGATGTTTGACTGGCCGTTCTTCGACGTCACGCGTGGCGGTGACCCATTGCTCTGGCAACACCTTTTCTGGATCTTTGGCCACCCGGAAGTCTACATCATCTTCCTGCCCGCCATCGCGCTGATGGCGATGATCGTGCCGACCTTTTCGCAACGGCCCATCGTCGGTTATTCGTGGATCGTGCTGGCGGCCGTCGGAACGGGATTTCTCAGTTTTGGCCTGTGGGTGCATCACATGTTCACCACCGGCCTGCCGCAAATTTCGCTCGCCTTTTTCTCCGCTGCATCGGAAGCGGTGGCAATCCCGACGGGGGTGCAGATTTTTGTGTTCATCGCCACAATGCTGGCTGGTAGGGTGATTTTTTCATTGCCGATGCTGTTCGGTGCCGGGGGGTTGGCAATCTTCATCATTGGAGGTTTGACCGGCGTCATGGTGGCGCTGGCACCTTTCGACTGGCAGGCGCATGACACCTATTTCATCGTCGCCCACCTGCATTATGTGCTGATCGGTGGCATGTTTTTCCCGATCGTCGCCGGTATCTATTATTATTTCCCCTTCGTAACAGGAAAGAAACTCTCGGATGCATGGGGCAAGGTGGCCTTCTGGCTGATGTTTGTCGGCTTCAATGTTGCTTTCTTCCCGATGCATTTTTCCGGGCTTCGCGGCATGCCGCGGCGGGTTTTTACCTACCCGGAGCACTTTGGCTGGGATCTGTTCAATCTCCTGTCTACGATCGGCGCGTTCATCTTTGCTGCCGGGGTTTTGACGTTCGTCATCGATATTTTCCGCCCGAAACCCGAACCGGAGACGCGCAATCTCAACCCCTGGAATGCCGGCACGCTGGAATGGACCAATGATCCGTCCGAGGATTGGGGCATGCGCTCGGTGCCGATCATCACCAGTCGTTATCCACTCTGGGAACAGGAAAACCTGCAGGCCGATATCGAGGCCGGTCGCTATTACCTGCCGGATGCTAAGTCCGGCAAACGCGAGACGCTGGTGACCTCCGTTCTCGATGCCGAACCGATCCAGTGCCTGCGTGTCGGCGGCGTCTCCTACGTGCCGATGATTTCAGCGCTGGCGCTCGGTGGTGTGTTTATTGCGCTCACCTATCACTGGTGGATCCCGACGATCCTCTGCGCCGTCATCACATTCATCGCCATCCTCTGGTGGCTGTGGACGGGCACCGCGCAGATCCCGGAGACGGAAGAGGTCGATGTTGGCCTTGGAAAGACGCTGCCGGTCTATGTGTCCGGTCCGGCCTCGGTGGGCTGGTGGGCGATGTTCATCACCATGGTCGGCGATGGCACCGCCTTTGCCAGCCTGATCTTCGGTTATTTCTTCTACTGGACGGTGCATGACGATTTTACAGCCGGTGCCACCGGGCCGGGTGCGTTCTGGCCGATGGTCGCCCTTGTTCTGTTCGTCACCGCATGGCTTTTGACCATTGCGGCGCGGGCACTTAACGAGAAGGGGCCGGCTGGCTGCCGCATCGCGCTTGGCGCCGGTATACTCGTCACCATCGCCGCCTGCCTCGCAGGGCTTGCAGGGCCATATGTCCATGGCATGGATCCGACCTCAAACGTTTATCCCGCCACGGTCTGGGTGATCGCCCTCTGGACGGTCGTTCATGGCGCGGTGGGCATCGTCATGCAGGCCTACAGTCTTGCCCGCAGTTTTGCCGGTCGCATGACGGCTGAGTATGATCAGGATATCCGCAACGTCACGCTTTACTGGCATTTCATGGCCTTCACCGCGGTCGTCACCTTCGCCGTCCTCGGCCTTTTCCCGATGGTGAGCGCATGAAGAGCTTTATCCCGCGCGAGGTGGAAAGCCTCTGGACCCTGTTTACCGCTCCCACAGTCTGGGCGATCCATTTTGTCGGCTGTTATGCGGCTGTCGCCGTCTATTGCGCCAAGGCCGCCACGCTTGATCTCAGCTTCGAGACCGTGCGGCTGGCGCTTGGTGGCTTCACGATCGTGGCACTCGCGGTCATCGTGCTGTCGGCCTACCTCGCATGGCGGCAATGGAGTTTTGGCGTGCAGGACCCGCCACATGACGAGCCGACGAGAGATGGTCGTACCCTGTTTCAGGGCTATGCGACGTTGCTTCTCTCCGGACTCAGTTTCGTCGCCGTCGTCTATGCTGCCATCCCGCTGCTCTTCATTGCGGAGTGCCAGCGATGAAAACGATTTCACTGATCGCCGGCCTGATCCTGCTGGTGCTCTTGTGGGGCGTGTTGCTGCCTTTCGCCGATCGTTCCTCCTTTGCCATCCATATGATCGCCCATATGGGCGTGGTGGCCGGTGCAGCACCCCTGATTGCTATCGGCCTGTCAGGCGCGCGATTCGACCTTCCGGCACGGTGGCCCTGGTTCTCGCCGATTTTGGCCTCCATCATCGAACTTGTTGCGGTCTGGGCGTGGCATATCCCGGTATTGCGGGTGCTGTCGGAAAATTCCGGTCTGGTGGCGGGGTTGGAGCAGATCATTTTTCTTCTCGCCGGCCTGATCCTCTGGCTGTCCTGTCTCGGAGGCCTTGAGGCGGGAAGAGATGCGCGGCGTCTGGCAGGTGCGGTCGGCCTGTTGTTCACCTCCATGCATATGACGCTTCTCGGTGCGCTGCTCGCCTTGTCGCCGCGCGCGCTCTATGGTTCCGCCGAGGTGACCTGTTTCGGCATTCCGCTCAGCCCGGTCGTTGATCAGCAGGCCGGTGGTGTCATCATGCTGCTGGTGGGAGCGGCGGTTTACCTTGCCGGCGGCGTCTCGTTGCTGGCCAAGACGCTCAATACCGGTATCCCTGCAGTGCCGGGAAGGAGAGGCGAATGACAATCCGCTGGAAGTACCTGATCGTGCTCGCCATCATCGCGCCGCTTCTTGGTCTCGCCTTCGGCTGGTCCGGGCTGATGAGCGTGCGCGCCTCCACCGGTCATTGGGCGATCACCGACTGGTTCCTGCATTGGGTGATGCGCAATTCCGTCTCCGTGCGCGCTGTCGCGCCCGACAAAGCGCCACCGCTGGACGACCCCGCCCTGATCCCGACCGCTGCCGGTCATTTCGAGACCGGCTGTGCCATCTGTCACGGCTCGCCCGCGCAAGGGCGACCGGATTCAGTGATGGCCATGCTGCCGCCGCCGCCGGACCTCAAGACGGTCGTACCTGAATGGTCTGACGGTGAACTGTTCGAAATCGTCAAGCATGGCGTTCGGTTCACCGGCATGCCGGCTTGGCCGACACAGTCGCGCGACGACGAGATCTGGTCGATGGTCGCTTTTCTCAAAAAGCTGCCGGAGATGAATGCGCAGGACTATATCAAGGCTTCCGGGCTGCATGGCATCGGCCATGCGGGTGAGGTATCGCCCCTGCCGATCACTTGCGAAAGCTGCCACGCCGAGAGCAAGCTGAATGATGGCAGCTATATTCCAAGGCTTGCCGGCCAGTCGGAAACCTATCTTCTCAATGCGCTGAAAGCCTACACTGCCGAGGGGCGGCCAAGCGGCATCATGCAGGTGGCAGTCGGCACATTCCCTGCGGAGAGCCTGCCCGAACTTGCTGCCTATTACGCAGGGCAAACGCCGGCCGCTCGAGAAGCCGCGGCTCAGGATCCCGCGCTGATCGAAAAGGGTAAAATGCTGGCCGAGGTCGGGCGGGTTTCGGACAAGGTGCCGGCCTGCCTCAGTTGCCACGACAAGGCCGGCGCCAATCCGGCTTATCCAAAGCTGTCCGGCCAGAATTCCGCCTATCTGCGTCAGCAACTGGCGCTGTTTCAGGCCGGGACCCGAGGTGGATCATCCTATGGGCACCTGATGGTCGATGCGGCTAAGGGGTTTGCGCAGGATGATATCGACGCGCTATCGGCCTATTTCAGCCAGAGATAGAGCCCATCTCACTCAATTTCGGAATGGTATCGCGCGCTCGACGTCATGTTTTGTTGGGCCACGGACGGTTCGGTATCGTGCCTCGATGAGATTATAGACACCGAATGCCGCCAGCCCGACGGCGATCACGACATAGATCACCGAACCGAACGGAAGCTCGCTCAACCAGTCCAACGCATCGGACATGCTGCCTGCCTCATTCGGATCGACCCGAAAACCCGCATAGGCAAATAGCAGGCCGGTGACGGCAAACACCACGCCGCGCGAAACGAGGCCGTAGATGCAGATTGTCGTCAGAATGCCTTTTCGATCGGGAATGCGGACGTATTTTTCGAACTTGCGCATGACGCCCTTGGACGCAGTCACGACACCGCCGACAACAAAGCCAAGTCCGACAGTGATTGCCAGATAGGATCCAAATGGCTGCGTCATGATCCATTCCGCAAGGCCACGCTCACCTGAGCCCTCGCTGCCGCCGCCCATGTTCACCGCATGGCCGAGTGCATAGCCGGCCACACCAACATATGTCACAGCACTTCCCAGGAGAGCGGCGCGGATGAGGACGCCCTTCGCATCCGTGCCATGACCATCACTGTCGGCAAGAGCCTGAGCAAGGCGCCAAGCCACAAAACCAAACAGCCCTAGACCGATCAGACCCACCCAGATGCGGCCAAAGGGTTGGTCGAGAAGCGTTGAAATCGCCGACTTGGTCTCCGGTTTGCCGCCGGCCACACCGGAAAACAGGGCGAGGCCCGCAATCAGCAAAAACACGACGCCACGCGCGGTGTATCCGGCTTTGGCGAGCCATTCGAAACGAGGTTTTGTCGGCAATTTGATGCTCCGCAAATCTGGGATTTGCATGACAACGCGCCAGAGACCGGAAGGTTGTCTCAGCGGCGCCAGGACGCGTCGAAACAGGTCGGATTTGGGGCTATGGCAAGCCCCAGTCAGTCACCTTTCCGGCCGCCTTCCGGTTTTCCTGCTTCGGCGGAGGCGGCTCGTTATGAACGGTTGCATCTTCCGATCCAGTGATCACGGTTGGCTTTGCACTGTGGACACCGTCCGCTTTGCGGTCTGCCTGCGAGGGAGCGAACTGGCCCTTGGCGTCGTCTTTGGGGTTTCCCATGCGGATATCCTCCTTTGCTGGTTTATGCGCTGACGGCTGATACATCCGCCACGATCCTGACGGGGATCGCCTTGGCTGCCGGCGTTTTGGAAAGTTCGTCATGGTGGTCGATGGCGTTCAGCACGTTGCATTCCGGATAATAGGCGCCGATCGTGCCGCGCGGCAGTTTGTGCGATACAACAGTCAAGCCGGAAAGCTGGCGATGTTTTCCATCGGAAAAATCGCTGACGAGCGTGACGGACTGTCCTTCTGAAAATCCCGCTGCAGCGATGTCGTCTTCGCACATCAACACGACATCGCGCGTGCCTTCGATGCCCCGAAAGCGATCGGAATATCCGTAGATGGTCGTGTTGAACTGATCATTTGAGCGCATGGTGATCAGACGGAAACGACCCGGCGCATCCTCGAAGGATATGGCGTTCAGTCTGTGGGGAGTTGTGAACACGGCCTTTTTCTCTTCCGTATTCCAGATGCGGTCATGGGCATCGTTTCCGCGATAAAACCCACCGGGTTCGAACATGCGCGCGTTGTAATCCCTGAAATCCTTGGGATAGGTCGCCTCGATCAGGTCTCGCACGAGGCTATAGTCGCCGGTCCAATCATCCCATTTCAATTTTGGGTTTGACGCAAGTGTTGCCTTGGCAATGCCCGCCACGATGGCAAGCTCGCTTTTCAGGTGTTTCGAGGCCGGTGTGCGTTTGCCAATCGACCCGGAAATATGGGAAAAGCTGTCTTCCGTGGTCACCGACTGATTGCCCGTCGCCTGGATGTCCTGCTCTGTACGGGTCAGGCAAGGCAGGATCCACGCCTCCTTACCGGGAAACAGGTGGCTACGGTTGAGCTTTGTCGAGACCATCACCGTCAGGTCCTGGTTCGCCCATGCTGTTTCCATATCCTTCTGGTCCGGAACCGCCCGCACAAGATTGCCACCCAGCGATATGAAAGCCTTGATTTTTCCTGCCATCAGACCTTTGACGGCATCAACAATCGGTGTTCCGTCCTCCATTGGCGGATCGAAATCGAACAGGGCCTTCAGCTTCTCCATCGGAATGAGTTTGGTTTTTTCGGCAATGCCGACAGTGCGCTGACCCTGAACGTTGGAATGCCCGCGCACGGGACAGCATCCGGCCCCCTCGCGGCCGATATTGCCGCGCAGAAGCAGAAGATTCACCAGCATCGCCACGTTCAGCGTGCCTTGGGCATGCTGGGTCAAACCCATGCCGTAAACGCCGATGACACGTTCCGCAGCGATATAGGTTTCACCGGCTTCGCGCAGATCGGCTTCGGATAACCCGCTTTCCCGTTCGATATCGGACCAGTTGGCGCCGCGTACAAAGGTAATGAACGGTTCCAGGCCTGTCGTGTGTTCAGTGATGAACTCGACGTCGAGGACACGCTTCGAGCCGGAGGCAATTGCTGCATCGTCCGCCTCGACCACCACCTTGCAGAGGCCAAGAATTGCGGCGACATCGCCGCCGGCCTTTACCTGCAGATACTGGTCGGAGATCTTTGTCTCATGCCCCGTGACCATATCGAACGGATTTTGCGGACTGACGAACGACACGAGCCCCTGCTCGATGACCGGATTGAAAGTGACGATCTTTGCACCGCGTTTTTTGGCGTCCTGAAGCGGATGCAGGAAGCGCGGGCTGTTGGTGCCGGGATTCTGTCCAAAGAAGAAAAACGCGTCGGTCTTTTCCAGATCCTCCCAGACGATGGTTCCCACCGGCGAGCCGATCACCTTGTTGAGCCCGACCGATGTGGTTTCATGGCACATGTTCGAGCTTTGCGGCAGGTTGTTGGTGCCGTAGACACGCGCAAGCAGCGCATAGAGATAGGAGGCCTCAAGACCTGCGTGACCGGATGAATAAAACACCACGCTATCGTGATGCAGGCGTTTCAAAGTCCTCCCGATCCTGTCAAACGCCTCGTCCCAGGTGACTTCCAAATAACGATCCGTCGCATGGTCGAACCGCATGGGATGGGTCAGGCGACCCGTCATTTCCAGATCGTGATCTTTCCAGTTCCTGAGTTCGCTGACGGTATGGTCGTTCCAGAAGTCCGGTGTGCAGCGCGCATTGGTGAGTTCCCACATTGTCGCCTTCGCACCGTTTTCGCAAAATTCGAACGGATGGTAGTTTTTCGGCTTCGGCCAGGCGCAGGAAACGCACATGAAACCGCCGGGCTTGTTTTGCCGTGCCAGGGTTTCCAGAACGGCTGGTGTCGGCCAGCTCTCCCCGTAGATGCGTGCGATCGATTTGAGGGACCCCCAGCCTCCGGCCGGGCCTTTTCCATCCGGGTTGCTGACATAATCGGCCATGGTTTTTCTCCCAATCTGTTACGGACGGTGGCGGCGTTACGCCTGCGGCTCATGCATGGGACAACGATTAAACGCCTGCCTGAAGTCGGCCGAATGCTGATAAGCGGACCGGCGGGCACGATTGATGTTGCCGAGCGGTTGGTGCGCGGCCAGCCCCGTCCAGACGCTGAAACGCATCTCTTCGTCGACCGTGCGAACCTTGTCGTCGTTCCAGCTGTCCTGCGGTTCTGCTGTCACGGTCGCGACGGTGACGAATGGTGCGTCGTCCTCGGACCATTCCACCGTCGGGTCCTCGATTGGCTGTTTTTCAGTATCGCAACAGAGCTGAACCTGAAATTCCCAGACCGCTCTGGTCGTCAGCATTTCCGCCTGGACCGTTTCGCGGATCGCATCTTCACGCACGCTGGTATCGATGATCTTGCCAGTCAGGGCAGTCAGATCAGGGGAAACTGGCTTCAAACGGAACTTTGCGATGTAGTCGCCATAGCGAAATGGCGTTACGCTGAAATAGGTCTCTCCCAATGGGTCGACATTTGGCGCGCCACCCAGCGACTGTACCGCAGGGCTTGCCACCCCTACGCTTTCAAGCGCGGTGTTGACGGTCTGCAGCACACTCGACATCACCACCTTGGTGCCTTCCATCCGGTCGGTAGTTTTTGCAAGCATCTTCAGACTTTTAAGAAACTGCGCCGCCGTCTTCGCCTGGAATACCGGGCCGTTGACCATGACAAAGTCCTGCGTGGTGCCTTCGGCGCCCGGCAAACGATCGCCAAACACATCGACGACCTTCATGGCAAGGCCACGCGGCAGCGACACGGCATCGGGCAGAATGTCTCCTGCATTCGTCGAGATGCGCATGTAGACTGGATGTTCGCCAGCAGACTCGAACAACCCTTGCGCCAGTTCCGCGGCAAGCCCCTCATGCACACGCATCACGCCCTTGATTATGCCGTGAGCTTTTGCGTGCACAGAACGCACAGCATGCCCGTAATCTTCGGCGGTTCGTTCAAGGATGGTGTCAAACGCCTCATTGAGGCCTGCCTGTGTTTCCTTCTCGTCGGAGTGAAAGGTTTCAATTTCGGGCGTGTAGCGGATAGGGGAGGCGGCAGATGACATGTAACAAGCTCCAATGGGCGGGACTATTCAAACTCCACGCCGTCAGGATCGTTCCTGCCTTCTGTTCTCCGCACGGCAAGCGTCCGCATCAATGTAACTTTTTGACTTTTCGAACGTTTGGCAACGCAGCCATAGTAGAGGTCGAGAATGGAAAACCTGGTGCATATGATGATGGAGAAACTCGGGCCCGTGGGGATCGCGCTTCTCATGTTTCTCGAGAATGTCTTCCCACCTATTCCATCAGAACTGATCATGCCGCTTGCCGGATATCTGGCGACGCGCGGTGACATGAATATTTTTGCGGTCATCGCGGCCGGAACCATAGGGTCAATGCTCGGTATTCTTCCCTGGTATTTCCTGGGACGCAGGCTCGGTCACGAAGGGGTGCGGAAATTTGCGTCGCGCCACGGCCGCTGGCTGACCATGACGGCGTCCGATGTGGATGCTGCGGCTGATCGCTTCAAGCGCCATGGCGCGGTCTCGGTGCTTGTTGGTAGGCTGATCCCGACAGTCAGGACACTGATATCTGTGCCGGCCGGTGTCGCGAACATGCCCATTGCCCAGTTTCTGGCGCTATCCTTTGTCGGTACGCTTGTATGGACCGCAGCGCTGGCAGTCGCCGGTTATGTGTTGGGGCAGGCCTACAGCACTGTCGCCGATTATGTCGATCCGGTTTCCACTGGTGTGCTCGTCGTTCTGGTTGCCATCTACATCTACCGCGTCGTTACCTACAAGGAGGAACGCGCATGAGTGAGTGGCTGAACGCGCTAGGATTGCAGCTCAATATTATCCCACATCTGGCTGCCCTCTTGTTCGCCTATGTGCTCGCTTTGCCGATCGGCTGGGACAGAGAGAAAAATGAACGCAGCGCCGGTTTGCGGACGTTTCCCCTCGTTGCCATCGCGGCCTGTGGTTTTATCCAGGCTGCGGAGACTGTTACTGCGGGTAATGCTGAAGCGACGGCGCGGGTGGTCGAGGGACTGATCAACGGGGTCGGCTTCATCGGAGGTGGTGCCATTTTGGTCGGCAAGGCCAGCACGCGTGGGACGGCGACGGCTGCGAGCCTGTGGGCGACTGGCGCAGTCGGTGCTGCCGTTGGCCTTGGGGCCTATGACACGGCAATCGTGCTGTCGATCGTGACGTTTGCAACGTTGCGCGTGATGGCAAATTTCAAGTCTTCGCCGATTGAAAGTGATCGTGATCCCTAAGTCATGGTTTGGTCCGGAGGACAATTGGACTCCAAAACAGAAATGGCCCGGAGCGGGATCGCGACCGGGCCATTCTACTGACTGCTTGATGACTGATCAGTGTTTGTGCTCAGGCATCTGCTTCAACTGATCTTTCGTCCAGCTCGTCACGGCATGGACGTCACCGTCTTCATCGCGCATGAATTCAAGATCGGTCAGCGGCACTGCCACCGGCTTTGCACCGATGCCCAGAAAGCCGCCGACATCAATGATCGCGGCGCTGCCTGCGCCGGCGCCGTGGATATGGTCGACCTTGCCGACCTTGTGGTCATCCGCACCATAGATGGTCGCGCCTTCCAGCGTGCCGGGAATGAGTTCAGCAGTGCTGAGGCGAACGTGATTGGTATGATCCATTGGGGCATCCTCCTTTTCGATTTGTTCTGCAAAACCAACCGGCGGCCTCCGGTTTTGTTCCGAATGTTTTTCACGATCATCTGCGATTTCGATGAGGTTGATTGTACCGACCGGCCGGAACTCAGGGGCATCCGGCGAGTTTTCGAAAAATGGACCGAAAGGATTTTCGATGACCGATCGTTTGAATATGCAGGACCCCAGAACGCAATACCCCGCTCCGCCATTCACAACTCAGGAACAGGCCATGCCCGGTCTTGCCCGGCACATGTTGCCAAGGCCTGATCATGGCGAACAATCCTACAAGGGATCAGGACGGCTTGTCGGCCGCAAGGCTCTGATAACAGGTGGAGATTCCGGCATCGGTCGTGCCGCGGCGATTGCATTCGCGCGCGAAGGCGCCGACGTCGCCATCTCCTATCTCGCCGAAGAGGGCGAAGATGCGCGCGAAGTGATGGCCCTGATCGCGGCGGAAGGCCGCAAAGGTGTTGCCCTGCCGGGCGACATCAAGCAGGAGGCCTGGTGCCGCGAAATGGTGTCGAGGGCTGTCGATGAACTGGGTGGCCTCGATATTCTGGTCATCAATGCTGCCCGTCAGCAGTATCGCGATGATGTGTCGCAACTGTCGACGGACGATTTCGACGCTACGATGAAAACCAATCTCTATGCTTTGCACTGGATTGCGCAGGCTGCGGTGCCGCACCTGCCGGCCGGTGCCGCCGTGATCACCACGGCCTCGATCCAGGCTTATCAGCCATCTCCCATCCTGCTCGATTATGCCACGACGAAGGCAGGCATCGTTGCCTACACGAAAGCGCTGGCCAAGCAGCTTATCAAGAAGGGCGTGCGCGCCAATGTGGTCGCACCGGGCCCATTC
This sequence comes from Neorhizobium sp. JUb45, assembly GCF_004343585.1. Lineage (GTDB taxonomy): Bacteria > Pseudomonadota > Alphaproteobacteria > Rhizobiales > Rhizobiaceae > Neorhizobium. Next base: position 166,942 of record NZ_SLYW01000006.1, read on the forward strand.
TGGACCGTGCTACAGCCGAGCGGCGGCCAACCGGACGAGAAGGTCAAAAACTTCGGCAAGGACAGCGATTTCGGCAGGCCGGGTCAACCGGTCGAACTGGCGCCCATCTACGTTCTGCTCGCATCCCAGGAAGGCAGCTACCTGAATGGCGAAGTCTTTGGTGCGACCGGCGGCAAGGGCGTCGATTGACGGTGAGGTGAGCGTATTCCTATGGCCGACGACAAGCTTCGAACCTACAAGCAAAAGCGTGATTTCAAGCGCACCACTGAGCCGGGCGGGGTCGTACAGGTAAAACCGTCGAACCGCCTGCGTTTCGTCATTCAGAAGCACGATGCGACACGCCTGCATTACGATCTGCGGCTTGAACTGGATGGTGTGTTCAAATCATGGGCCGTGACGCGCGGCCCATCGCTCGATCCGGACGACAAGCGCCTGGCGGTCGAGGTGGAGGATCATCCACTTGATTACGGTGATTTCGAAGGCACGATCCCGAAAGGCGAATACGGTGGTGGTACCGTCATGCTGTGGGACCGCGGCACCTGGGAACCGGAAGGTGATCTGTCCCCGGAGGAGGCTATCGAAAAGGGCGATCTGAAATTCGTGCTTCATGGCGCTCGCCTGCACGGCAGCTTTGTTCTGGTGCGCATGAAGAACGACCGTGACGGAGGCAAGCGCACCAACTGGCTTCTGATCAAACATCGCGATGATCACGCGGTCAGTCGCAATGGCGGCGCAATCCTCACCCGCGAGAAGAACTCGGTCGCGTCTGGTCGGGATATGGCGACGATTGCGGACGGCAGAGGAAGGAAGCCGCGACCGTTCATGTTAAGTGAACCGGTGATTGAAGCGGACGCCATCTGGGACAGCAGCGAGGGACTTGCAGCAGAAAACCGCAGGACCCGCGATGAAAGAAGCTTTTCGAAAAACGAGCGGACCTCCGAGGTGACGATGCCGGACTTCATTGCGCCGCAACTCTGCAAGACACAGGACAGGCCACCCCCGGGGTCAGCATGGCTGCATGAAATCAAGTTCGATGGCTACCGGATCCAGATGCGCGTGGAAGCGGGTAAGGTCATCTTGAAAACACGCAAGGGCCTGGACTGGACAGACCGTTTTCGCCAGATCGCCACGGATGCTGCCGATTTGCCGGACGCAATCATCGATGGTGAGATATGTGCCCTAGACGATCATGGTGCGCCCGATTTTGCGGCCCTGCAGGTCGCGCTGTCCGAAGGCAACACAAAAGATCTGGTCTATTTCGCCTTTGACCTTTTGTTCGATGCCGATCAAGATTTACGCGAACAGCCGTTGGACAAGCGCAAGAAGCGCCTTGAAAGCGTTTTGGCCGATGGCAAGGCGGGGCCTCGCATCCGTTATGTCGATCATTTCGAAACCGGTGGCGATGCGGTTCTGCGGTCGGCCTGCAAACTGTCCCTCGAAGGCATCGTCTCGAAAAAGCTGGATGCACCGTATCAATCCGGCCGGAGCGATAGCTGGATTAAATCCAAATGCCGGGCAGGGCATGAAGTGGTCATCGGTGGTTACGCCACCAATGGCAGCCAGTTCCGGTCGCTGCTGGGGGGTGTCTATCGAGACAAGCATTTTGTCTATGTCGGTCGTGTCGGCACGGGGTTCGGCGCCGGTCGTTCCAGGCTGCTGTTGGATACCCTGAAACCCCAGATCGTCGCCCGTTCTCCCTTCACAGGTATCGGCGCACCGAAAAAGGAAGCCGGGGTCCATTGGGTCAAGCCGGAAAAAGTTGCCGAAATCGAATTTGCCGGATGGGGTGCCAACGGACTTGTGCGCCAGGCGGCGTTCAAGGGACTGAGGGAAGACAAGCCGGCTGACGAGGTTACCACCGAAGAACCGGCTTCGCCAACGAAGGCTGAAATCACGAAGCCGCCTGAACGCAATGCGGCACTTTCGAAAGCCTCATCACGTTCGGCTCGGGCAGAGGTGATGGGCGTTCTGATCTCTCATCCCGCCAAGGCGCTTTGGCCGGGCAACCAGAATCCAGTCACCAAACAGGACCTGGCTGAGTATTATGAGGCCGTCGGCGGCTGGCTGATCGACCATGTTCGCGGTCGCCCCTGTTCCGTGATCCGCGCGCCGGATGGAATTGGTGGAGAACAGTTTTTCCAACGTCATGCCATGTCGGGAACATCGAACCTTCTGGAGCTGGTGAAGGTCTCGGGCGACAGGAAACCCTATCTGCAGGTCGATCGTGTCGAAGGGCTGGCGGCGCTGGCGCAGGTAGCGGCTCTCGAGCTGCATCCCTGGAACTGCCAGCCGAACGAACCGGAAGTCCCCGGTCGGCTTGTCTTCGATCTCGATCCAGGTCCCGACGTGCCTTTCCCGACAGTGGTCGAAACGGCCCGGGCCTTGCGTGACCGCCTCGACGCGCTTGGACTTCTCAGCTTCTGCAAGACGACAGGCGGAAAGGGACTGCATGTCGTGACGCCGCTCCAAGCGACAAAAGGAACGTCGCCGAACTGGGATGATGCAAAGAATTTTGCCCGCCGTGTGTGCGAACAGATGGCGCAAGAGCAACCGGAACTTTACCTGACGAAGATGGCGAAGAAGCTGCGGAACGGCCGCATCTTTCTCGACTATCTGCGCAATGACCGGATGGCGACGGCGGTGGCGCCCTTGTCACCGCGGGCCAGGCCCGGCGCCACGGTATCCATGCCTCTAACCTGGGCTCAGGTGAAAACCGATCTCGATCCGACGCGTTTCACGATCCGCACGGTGCCCGCCCTGATCGAAAAGAGCGATGCGTGGAGGGATTATTGCCAATCCGAACGCTCGCTCGCCGAGGCGATCAAGCGGCTCGACAGGATGATCTGAACGATCGCACCCTTCCGTCGCTATTTATTCTTCGAGCTGCGGTTGTCAGCCTCGACCGATTTGCGCAGGGCATCCATGATGTTGATGACATTGCTCGGCTTGTCGGTCTCGGATGTGCTCGCCTTTTTCGGCGCAGGCGCGCGGCGATGTTTCTTTTTCGAATTGATGATGTCGAGGAGATTTTCTTGTACGGGGTCGGAGACCATTTTGGCGTCCCATGGCCGGGTCTGCTTCTCGATGAGCTTGCGGATCAGCGGCAGCATTGCCTTTTCCGGCTTTTCCTTGCCTAACCCTTTGAAATAATCGGCCTCGTCTCTGACCTCGTCGCCATATCTGAGGGTCCAGAGCACGATACCCTTGCCGCGTGGTTCCAGCATCACCGCCCGTTCTCGGCGGCCCAGCACCAGTCGGGAGATGCCGACCATTTTCTGCTTGTCCATTGCGGCGCGAATGACCGCGAAGGCCTCGTCGCTCACCTTGTCGTTCGGTGTCAGGTAATAGGGCTTGTCCAGCCAGATCCAGTCGATCTCGTCGCGTGGCGCAAATGTCGAGATGTCGATGGTCTTTGTGCTCTCCAGCGCCACATTGTCGAGGTCGTCGTCTTCCAGCATGACGTAATCGTCCTCGCTGCGCTGATATCCTTTCACCTCGTCCTTGTCGCGAACCGGCTTGCCCGTGCCCGAATCCACGTACTGGCTGAGCACCCGGTTGCCGGTATCGCGATTGAGGGTGTGGAACTTGACCTTGTCGCCATCAGACGTCGCAGGCGTCATTTCGACCGAACAGGTGACCAGCGAAAGCTTCAGATAGCCTTTCCAATAGGGGCGCAGTGCCATGTAACGATCTCCTGCCTATCCTGCTTTCTGACGTGACGTGTTTTCGGATGATTTGGGCGCCTTTTTGCGTGCGCTGTTGGCGTTCGCAGACTTTGGCTTGCTGGTGGATTTCTTGGAAGCGCCAGCGCTGTCCCTCAAGGCCTGCAGCAGGTCGCTCGGTTTCGACGCCTTGACGGCCTTCGGCTTCTTGAACGGCTTGCCCTCGATCTTGGCCTTGACCATTTCGGCCAAGGCTTCCTCGTATCGATCATCGAATTTGGATGGATCGTAGCCGCCCTTTTTCGTGGCGATAATATGCGACGCAAGATCGAGCAATTCCTTGTCGATTTTTATATCCGGCATATCATCGAACGCCTCGTCGGCTGAGCGGACCTCGTAATCAAAGTTCAGCGTCGTGCCGATCAATCCATCACCATGGGGGCGAATCAGAACCGTTCGCAGACGACGAAACAGCACGGTACTCGCAATCGCCGCAACCTTGGCTTCCTTCATGCCGTCACGCAACAGGGCAAACGCCTCCTCGCCGGATGTCTGAGGTGCGAGATAATAGGGTTTGTCGAAGTAGACATCATCGATCTCGTCGCATGCGATGAACGCATCAATGGCAAGTGTCTTGTCGCTGTCGGGAATGGCGGCTGCGATTTCCTCGGGCTCAAGGACGACATATCGGCCATTGCCGGTCTCATATCCCTTTACCTGGTCGTCATGTTCGACTGCATCGCCAGTCTCGCTGTCGACAAATTCCCGGCGCACGCGATTGCCCGTCCTGCGGTTGAGGATGTTGAAGCTGATCCGTTCCGAAGAGGAGGCCGCTGTGTAAAGTGCCACAGGGCAGGAAACCTCACCGAAGGTAATATGTCCTTTCCAGTTCGCACGCGGTGCACTCATCTCGGCCTACTCCTTACACTGTCGTTTCATAGAACCGAATGGCCCACGGAATCGTTCCGCAAGATTGGCTTTGCGGAGTTGATCGATGGCGAGGCCGTTCACATCGGGTGCGCCGGTGGCCGTTGGGTCATTCGCACGCGAACACCCGCATGCCCAACGCGGCGTGTTTCCGATACCTGTGCAGACTGATGTTCGCAGGCGGCTATCTTTAAGGATCTGATTTCCGCGGCAGCCTGCAGAAGCGCTGATGCAATCTCTACGTCGGTGAAGGCCGGGACCGCCCGTGCCATTGTCATCATGTCGATTGCGACATCCTGACCCTGGCCATAGGAGGCAAGACCGACGCATTCGCGCATATCTCGGATCGTTTCATAGGAAATATCGAGGAGGCAGGCCCGTGTAGCCTCTGGCAACCGATCAATACGGTTGGCAGCCTTCACGAGCGCGGCAACAAAGTCTGATGCATTCTGCATCTCATCACCATGACCTTTATATTCTGGTCTGACCTAACACGAACTGGCGTGAATCAGTTCCCTTAGGGCATTACTTGCAAACCGCCGGAGACCTTGCGACGCGCTAAAATGTTTGACGATTGCCGCAACCTTTTCATTCATCCTGCATTATCGGCGCGCATTGCAGGAGACGAGAAGAATGAAGGTGATCGAGGACTGGCTCGAGGATAAGCTGGCAGCGCGAAAAATGGTGCTGGGATATGTCGAGGATGCCAGCGAGTTCAGCATGCTGGCGGGAGCTTTGCGAGCCGAGGCGCAAGCGGCGGGCTATAGTCCCAACATGTTGGTCAAGGCATGCGGTGGAGACATCTGCTCATACCTGATGCAGGTAACGCAACGTACGGACATGCAGATAGCGGCTGAGTAACGTGTGGCCTTTGGAAGCGCGTTATAGCTCCAGACTGTTTACAGACTTTAAGATAGTAAGATGATGCCAGTTCTTTTTGGGACAAGCCTGTGACAGCAGGCATAATTCATTTTCGGCTCGCTCGAGGCCAGTCAGTTCATCATAAAAAACTGGTCACGTCATTGCATTATGTGCCTTCAGCGCGATTTATCCCGGGCCCGGCTTGCATGCTGGGATCTTTCTGAAGGAGCTTTACGTGACCCGGAATTGTCGCAGCGCCGGTCTCGGTAAGGCATTGATGCGAGAGCTTGCGATCATCGCCCGACAAAGAAATCTAAAGCGCATCGACTGGACTGCCGATGCGGACGATAAGCGTCTTCTGCAATTCTACGATGAGCTGGGCGGCACACGCCGGCCCGAAAAGCTGTTTTACCGTCTGGATGGCAACGCTCTTCTCCGGCTGGGCGAAGGTTAGCCGAAAATGGCTTCCTTCAATGCATCACCGAAAGACCGGTGGCAGACTCTATTGCCGTTGCGTGTTGTGCAGATTTTTGCAGAACGGCAGCCCTGCCGGCGGTTTGATCATTGACGGGTAATGGTGGGTCCGCCGAGCAGTTGCGCCCTGGGTCTGAGAAACGTCTTTATCCCGTTTTTCCAACCTGCAAGTGCAAGCACCGACGACCTGATGGCCCCGTACAAGTCGGTTGTGTCTAGGATCACAATGTCCGCCGGTCCGCCGATTGCCAGCTTATGCTTTACCCCCATGATTGCTGCAGCCTTCGCCCCAACCATGTCAAACACCAGCTCGATGTCTGCATCACGGGAAAGCTGCATGACATTGGCATAGAGATTGGCCATCCTCGACAGCGACGCGTCACCGAACGGGGTGAACGGGTTCAATACGTTGTTGGTGGCAATGGCCGTTCTGACGCCAAGGGCTGCGAGACGGTGCGCCGGCGTGATGCCGCGCGGAATGTTTGACGTATATTGCCGCCCCGTCAGAAAAAGGTCCGTCGCCGGCAGGACGGTCAAAGCGATGCCAGCATCGGCAAGTTTATGGCCGATTTCCGCAAGTGCCGACGGTTCCAGCGCAGAAAGATTGGTGACATGGCCGATCGTGACGCGACCGCCGTAACCGTTCTGCCGTGTCGCCTCGATCACCGCCGGCAGGTCCGTTTTTGTCGGATCAAGACTGAAGTCGAGATGGAAATCGATATCCACGTCGTGTGTTCTGGCGAGCGCAAAAATCCTGCGGATATGTTCGGCCGGATCGGCATCGGTATAGGGGCAGCCGCCGATCAGGTCCGCACCCGAACGGAGCGCCTCGTCGAGCATGGCTTCCGTCTCCGGTTCCTGCGTCAGGCCTTCCTGCGCGAAAGCACAGATCTGGATGTCGATCGCAAATGCATAGTCTTCCCGCACCCGCTTGATCGCCTCGAACGAGCGCATGCCGGCCCGCGGATCGATTTCGACAAAGGTCCGCATACGGTTGGTACCGTGCTGGATCGCCCTGGCGACAAGCGCCGCCGCCCGTTCGTAGACATCCTCCTCGGTAAAGCCGGCTTTTGCCTGCGCCGTTTCCCGCACCCCCTCCTCAAGCGTGCCGGCGCAGATCGTGCAGCGATCCAGAATGCAGGCCTTGTCGAGGTGGATGTGACTGTCGACGAAACCCGGAAAGGCGAAGGCGCCGTCGAGATCCTCTTCCTCCACAGCCTCGCAACGCAGCCCCGGCGCAATTTTCGCGATAAGGCCGTCCTGGATGGCAATATCGACAGGATCGGGGTGTTGGGCGGTGCGAACGTTGCGCAGCAGAAGATCGACTTTCATACTCACTCCAATAGGGCGATGGCGCAGCCATCGCTGCGCGGATCATGCGCGCCTTCCATCCCGCCGTCATCGCCGATGCGAATGACGCCGGCCTGTCCGGAAAGAGCACTCAAGGCCGGGATAGTGATGACCTCGTGGCCGCGGGCGGTGAGCGTGGCGAGAACATTGTCGCCGACCGATTGTTCGATCTTCAGGTTGTCGCGACTGTCGGAAAAGGTGCGGCCGAGCAGAAAACGCGGAGCCGAGAGCGCAGCCAGCGGATCGAGACCGTGGTCGATCAGACGGCTGAGCAGCACGGTCAAAGTCTGCGGCTGACCGTCGGCCCCTTGTGTTCCGTAAAGAAGATGCGGACGCCCGTTCTTCAAGCCTATGCCCGGATTGAGCGTGTAGAAGGGGCGTTTGCCGGGCGCAAGCACATTGGGGCTTTCGGGATCGGTGCTGAACGCGGCCCCGCGGTTCTGCCAGATGATGCCGGTATCGGGTAAAAGGACGCCGCTGCCCCAGTCGTAATAGGTGCTCTGCAAAACGCTCGCGGACCGGCCCTCGCCATCGACGGCGGCAAGATAGACCGTATCGCCGGTCTGGAAACGGTGCGGCCATGGCAGGGCGGCTTTGGGATCGATGGCAGCCGCCTTGTGTGAGAGGGTTTTGGCCGCGATCCATTCGCCACATTGCTGCGCGACAAAATCCGGATCGGCGATCTGGCCCCGGTCGATAAAGGCCTGTTTCACCGCCTCGACGCAGAAATGGTAGAAATCCGGGGATGTCGGATCCACGTCCTGCATCGGAAAACGGGAGAGGATGCCCATGATGGCAAGCGTCGAAATACCCTGGGAAGGGGGTGGCGGTGCCAGAAGTGTTATGCCGCGATAATCGATGGATACCGGATCGGCGAGCGTGGCTGCCGTTTTTATCAGGTCGCCCGCACGGATCGGGCTGCCGGCTTTCTCAAGGGCGACTGCAATCCGGTGCCCGGTGTCACCCTCATAAAATTCGCGGTGCCCGTGCAGCGCGATCGCTTCCAGAACAGTGGCAAGCTGTGGCTGACGCTGCTCTCCTTCTGTCACGAAAGCGCTGGCGACACCCGGCCAGTTTTCGATTTCTCCGTTGCGGAAGGCATGCCAGTGCCGTTGCGACTGGCTGACCGGAAAACCGCCGGCCGCCAGTTCGATCGCATCGGCAAGCAGCGCTCCGAGGGTTTCCTTGCCCTGCCAGTTGTCTGCGGAAAACCGCAGTGCCTCGCCCCAGCTGTCGATCACGGCCGCGGTCGTCAGCGCCGAAAGCGGCCCGCGTGCCGGGATCGTTTCCAGCACCGGCAGTTCGGCTGCGGCCTGGCCGATGCCCATGATCGCCTTCTGCCGTCCCTGCCGGTCGGCGACGATCCAGATCGCATCGCCGCCGAGCCCGCAAAAATGCGGGTAAACGACGGTCAGCGCGGCGCCAGCCGCAATCACCGCCTCGATTGCCGTGCCGCCGCGGCGCAATACCTTGGCGCCGGCCTCGCTGGCGCGCCTGTGCGGGCTCGTCACCATGCCCTGCCGGGACCGTGCCGCTGAATTCGCCGTCTGGTCCATGTTATTCGGACGCCGACATGTAGCGGTTGAGGATTTCGGCGATATCGGGACCATCGTCCTTGTCATCTGTCTTGGCACGGTCTTCGACGGCATGCAGGTGATGGTCCATGATCCGGCTTGCGGTTTCCGGGTCCTGTTCCTTCAGTGCCTCGATCAGCTGCACGTGCTCGTCGATGCCGCATTCGGCGGAATGCGGGCGGCCAAAACGGGCAAGGATCAGCGACGAGCGCGAGACGACCTGGCTGATGAAGTCGATCAGCAGTTTCGAGCCGGTGAGTTCGGCAAGCAGGATGTGGAACTCGCCGGCAAGCCTGATCGAGCGGGGCGAGGAGGCCTGAAGCGCTCTTTCCTCCTCCCTGACATGGCTGATCAGCGCATCGATGCCATCGCGCGGCATGCGTTTGCACAGCCTTTCGATCACCTCGCGTTCGAGGCAGCGCCGCAAGGCGAACACTTCCTCGGCCTCTTCCAGCGTCGGCATGGCGACGGCGGCGCCACGGTTCGGCTTGATCTCGACAAGCCCGTCGGAGGCAAGCCGTAAGAGCGCATTGCGCGCACTCGTACGGCTGACGCCAAACGTATCGCCGATGGAATCCTCCGGCAGTTTGGTGCCCGGCTTCAACGCCTGTTCAAGTATGGCTCGGCGAAGCGACGCATAGATCGCATCGCTTCTGCTGAGATTCGTGGACATCGCTGTCGACCTTTCTCCTGCATGCATTTTCTACGCATATTGCACAAAAAGTGTACGGCATCCAGTCCAATAAATTGCATGCAATTTTGTGTTGATCTTGTATTCGTTCTGATTTAGCCTCCTCTCAATCCGACAGAGAAGAGGCAAAAAGCCGCCTGCTGGAGCGGGTAACAACGTCATGCGATCCAGCTTCAGGCGCCGCCCTGTGGATATTGCATGCAATCCGAGGGGAATCTATCAATGCAATTATCGAAAATCCTGGTCGCGGGCGTTGCCCTGTTCGCCACGGCAATGCCGGCAACGGCCGCAACCCTGAAATGGGGTGCATCGCGCGATATCAGCTCGCTCGACCCCTATTCCTATGGCGACAGTTTTGCGCTCGGTGTTCTCAACCATGCATATGAGGGGCTGGTCCGTTACGACCGCAATCTCAAGATCGAGCCGGCGCTGGCCACATCCTGGGAAATCGTCTCGCCGACAACCTGGCGCTTCAAGCTGCGCGAAGGTGTGAAATTCCACAATGGCGCGGCTTTCACCGCCGAGGACGTGCAGGCCTCGCTGCTGCGCGCATCCAATCCTAAATCGCCGCTACGCGGCAATATCCCGGCCTACAAGGGCTCGCGGGTCATCGACGCGCACACGATCGAGATCGATGTCTCCGCCAATTATCCACTGTTGGCCAACGACCTGACGACGATCTACATTTTCGACGCCGGCTGGCTGAAGGACAACAATGCCGAAGCCCCGACCGATGTTGGTTCCGGCACGGAAGGATATGCCACCTACAATGAAAACGGCACCGGTCCGTTCAAGGTCGAGAGCCGCCAGCCGGATGCTAAGACGGTTTTTGTCAAGTTCGATGGATGGTGGGACAAGCCCCAGCACAATATCGATCGGATCGAACTGACGCCGATCGCCTCGCCGGCAACTCGCGTTGCAGCACTTCTGGCCGGCGATATCGACTTTACCGATCAGGCGCCGGTGCAGGACCTGCCGCGGCTTGCGGCCTCGCCGGAGGTCAAGGTGCTGGAAGGCACAGACCTGCGCACCGTGATGATCGGCTTTTCCCAGCGAGACCAGCTTCTGTCGGGCGCGGCAAATCCGATGAAGGATCTGCGCGTGCGCCAGGCGATGCAGCTTGCCATCGATCTCGACCTCATCAAGAAGAAGGTCATGCGCGGCAAGTCGCGCAATGCCGGTGCACTCGTCGCGCCGCAGATCCCCGGTTACGATGCTGCGCTCGATACACCTGTGAAGGCCGATCCAGAAAAGGCCAAGGCGCTTCTGAAGGAAGCCGGCGCAGAAGGGTTCGAGTTCGAGTTCAACTGTGCCGACAGCCTCGTCAACGAGGAGCAGATCTGCCAGGCGGTTGCCTCCATGTGGTCGCGTGTCGGGCTGAAGCCGAAGCTCGATCAGGGCACGCGCGCGGTGCAGACGCCAAAACGCTCGTCGGGCAAGGTCGATGTCTATACGCTCGGCTGGGCAACGCTGCCGATGCTCGATACCTACAGCCTCACCTCGCAGGTGCTGCACACCAAGGAGGGCTCTTTCGGTATCTTCAACTGGGGCGGCTGGTCCGACAAGGAATTCGACAAGGTGACGGAAGCCTCGGCGGTCGAGCTTGACCAGACAAAACGTCTGGCGATGGAAGCGCAGTCGCTGAAGATCGCCAAGGATCACGCCCTGATGATCCCGTTGCACCAGCAGCCGCTTGCCTGGGCGACAAGTGCGAAGGTTCAGGACTTTCCGCTGTTTTCCGACAACCTTCCCCGCCTGTGGCTGGTGAAGATGTGACCCCGCGACCCTCGCTGCGGTCCAAACGCGGTGGGGGGATTGCTTCCTGTTGAACGGATCGACCCGGATATCCTGGCCAAGGAGCGCCCATGCTCGCCTTTCTCGTCAAACGTATCGGCAACGCCATCCTCGTGATGCTGACCGTCGCCTTTTTCGCCTTCCTGATCTTTCGTTTCCTTGGCGATCCCGTCGAGATGATGGTGAATGAAAGCGCCACCCAGGTGGAGCGCGATGAACTGCGCGGCCGCCTCGGCCTGAACGACGGTTTTCTCGTTCAATATATGCGTTTTGTCGGCAATGCCGCACAGGGCGAATTCGGCCTGTCCTGGCGCAACCAGCAGAATGTCATCACCCTGATCGGCGAACGCTTTCCGGCGACATTCGAGCTGGTCATCATCGCCACCATCCTGTCGCTGGCGATCGGCATTCCGCTTGGCGTCTTCACCGCCATCGGTCGTGGACGCTGGTGGGCGGAGGGTCTGCAGTTTTCCTCCATCGTCGGCGTGTCGCTGCCGAGTTTTTTTGTCGGCATCATCCTGATCCTTGCCTTTTCCGTCAGCCTCGGCTGGCTGCCGGGTTATGGCCGCGGTGAAGTGGTGCGGCTCGGCTGGTGGTCGACAGGCCTTTTGACATCGTCGGGACGTGCCGCGATCGTGTTGCCGGCCCTGTCGCTGTCGCTGTTCCAGATCACGCTGGTAATGCGGCTGGTGCGCGCCGAAATGCTGGAAATCCTGCGGGCCGATTTCATCAAGTTCGCCCGCGCCCGCGGCATCGGCAGACGGGCGCTGTGGTTCCGCCATGCGCTGAAAAACTGTCTCATGCCGGTCGTCACCCTGACGGCCATGCAGGTCGGTAACCTGATCGCCTTCGCGCTGGTCACCGAAACGGTCTTCCAATGGCCGGGCATGGGCATGCTGTTCATGCAGGCGGTCACTTTCGTCGATATCCCGGTGATGGCAGCCTATCTCTGCATCGTATCCTTCATCTTCGTAACGCTGAACACGTTCGTCGACATCGCCTATGCGGTGATTGACCCGCGCCTGCGCGCCGCGTGACGGGAGGCCATCATGACGATTGTCGAACAGACCACCAACCGGACCGTCCGCACCACACCCTCGAGGCTTTCCCGCATGCGCAGTTCCGACCTGTGGTGGAGTTTCAAACATCATCCCTCCGCCGTAATCGCTGCGATCCTGCTGCTGCTTCTCATCGCCTCGGCATTCTTTGCGCCTTTCATCACCGTCCAGAACCCCTACGATCTTGCCTCGCTCGACCTTCTGAATGCCGAGATCCCGCCGATCTGGATGGAGGATGCCCAATGGCCGTTTCTGCTCGGAACCGATACGCAAGGGCGCGACCTGCTCTCGGCCATCCTTTACGGTTCGCGCGCATCGCTGGTGATCGGCGCGGCGTCGGTGGCCGTGTCGCTCGTCGTCGGCTCGGCGCTCGGACTGGTGGCGGGTTATTACGGCAAATGGGCCGATGGCCTGCTGATGCGGGCCGGCGACGTGCTTTTGTCGATGCCGACCATGCTGATCGCCATTCTGGTCTCCGCATTGGCGCGGCACGCGCTGCCGCCCTCGCTTCGGGAAGTCGGGGCCTCCGGTGTCATCGTGCTGGCCATCTCGCTGTCGGCCTGGGTGCAATATGCCCGCACCGTCCGGGCACTGACCATGGTCGAGCGCAACAAGGAATATGTGCAGGCCGCGAAACTCATCCGGGTGCCGACATGGCGCATTCTCGTCAAGCATATCCTGCCCAACACCACCACGCCGCTTCTGGTGACGGCGACGCTGAATTTCGGCCTCGGCATCCTGATCGAGGCGACACTTTCCTTCCTTGGTGTCGGCATGCCGCCGGAACAGCCTTCGCTCGGCACGCTGATCCGCATCGGCAACCAGTTTCTATTTTCCGGCCAGTGGTGGATCGTGCTGTTCCCCGGCCTGCAGCTCTGTCTGCTGGTCGTCTCCATCAACGTTCTGGGCGACTGGCTGCGCGACGCCCTCAATCCCAAACTGCAATGAGGTTTTCCATGAGCGACCTTCTGATCAGAAACACCCGACCCATGAGCGGCGATCTGGCCGACATCCTTATCCGTGACGGCCGCGTGGCGGCGATCGGGCCGGACCTTGTTGCCGAAGGTGTTTTGAGCGAAGACGCCGGTGGCCGTATTGCCATTCCGGGCCTGGTCGATGCCCATACCCATCTCGACAAGTCGCTGCTCGGTTACCCGTGGTATGTCAACGAGGTCGGTCCGCGCCTGATCGACAAGATCGACAACGAGCGCAGGGTGAAGAAGGATTTCGGGCTCGACGCCCATGTCCAGTCGATGCGCCAGTCGCTGCAATCGGTCGGTTACGGCACGACCCTGATCCGCACCCATGTGGATATCGACACCGATCAGGGTCTCGTGGCGCTGGAAGGCGTGATGGAAACCCGCCAGCAGCTGGCCGGCGTGGTCGAGATCGAGATCGTCGCCTTTCCGCAATCCGGTCTGATGCGCCGGCTGGGAACGGCGGACCTGCTCGATCAGGCAATGGCCATGGGCGCCGATCTTGTCGGCGGGCTCGACCCCTGCGGCATGGACCGCGATCCCAAGGCGCATCTAGACACGATTTTCGCGCTCGCCGACAAATACGGCAAGGGCATCGATATCCATCTCCATGAACTCGGCGAGCTCGGCGCGTTTTCGATGGAGATGATTTTTGAGCGTATCCGCGCCACGGGCATGCAGGGCAAGGTCGCGGTCAGCCACGCCTTCTGCCTGGCACTGCCCGACTGGAATATCTCGCAAGGGCTGATCGACAGCTGCGCCGAACTCGACGTGCCGATCCTCACCACCGCGCCGCCGTCCCGCGACGTGCCGTCCCTGAAGCGGCTGCATTCGGCCGGTGTACGTTTCGGCGCCGGCGTCGATGGTTTCCGCGATACCTGGGGACCTTACGGAAATGGCGACATGCTGGAGCGCGCCATGTTGCTCGGCATGAAAAACAACCTGCGCCGCGACGACGAATTGCTGATGGCGCTCGACGTCTGCACGACGGGTGGCGCGATGGCGATCGACCGCAAGGACCACAGCCTCACCATCGGCGGACGTGGTGACGTTGTGATCGTCGAGGGCGAGACGGTGGGCGAGGCGCTGGTCACCCATCAGCCGCGAAAGCTGGTGGTGACCGCCGGCAATGTCGTTGCCCGTGAAGGCAAAAGCCTGCGGAAACGGCCATGAGGATGGACGAGAACTGGTCCGCCCTGCCGCTCGGCAAACGGCCACCCGGTCGCTGGGCGCTCGCGTCACGTTTCATCGTGGCCGATCTGCCGGAGGGACGGCGGCTGATCGAACATGGCGAGGTGGTGATCGAAGACGACCGCGTCATCTGGATCGGTCACCGGTTCGAGGGTGAACTTGCGGCGCGGTACCAGATGGGCGAGGCGCTGGTCGGCCCCGGTTTTGTCGATCTCGACGCCCTGTCCGATCTGGATACGACCGTGCTTGGCATGGACAATCAGCCGGGCTGGAAAAAGGGGCGGGTCTGGCCGGCCGACTACGCGGCGCAAGCCCGCGAAATGTACACGCCGGAAGAACTGGCTTTCCAGAAACGCTATGCTTTCGCGCAACTGCTGCTGAATGGCATTACCTCGGCGCTTCCGATCGCTTCGCTGTTTTATCGCGCCTGGGGCGAAACGGTCGCCGAATTCGAAGCCGCGGCCGTGGCAGCCGAAGACCTCGGCCTGCGCGCCTGGCTCGGCCCTGCCTATCGCTCGGGTGGCGTGATCCTCGATGCAGGCGGCACCATGCAGCCGGTTTTCGACGAGGCGCGCGGGCTGGCGGAACTCGAGGCAGCAGCGGCTTTCACCGGACGTATTCACGGCACTGCCGGCGGCCTGATTTCTGGCATGCTCGCGCCGGATCGTGTGGAGACCTGCACCGAAACCTTGCTGCGCCGGACATTTGCCCATGCGGATGCAATGGATCTGCCGGTGCGCCTGCACATGGCACAAGGCGAGATGGAATTGCAGACGGTGCGCCGCCTGCATGGTATGACCGCGCCGGAATGGCTGGATCGTCTCGGCCTGCTTTCCTCGCGGCTGATTGCGCCGCATGCAACGGTCGCCACCGACGATGATCTTGCCCGTTATGCCGCAAACGGCGTGACCGTTGCGCATTGTCCGCTGGTTTCGGCGCGGCATGGATCTGCACTCAGATCCTTTTCTCGACTGAAGGCGATGGGTATCCGCATCGGCATGGGGACCGATACCGCGCCGCCGGACATGGTGCTCAACATGGCCATCGGCCTGATGGCCAACCGTATTGCCGAAGGTCGCGGTGATGCGGCATCGGCGGCGGAATTTTACGATGCCGCGACGATCGCCGGCGCCGATGCCCTGAAACGGCCGGATCTCGGACGACTTGCCATCGGTTCGAAGGCGGATATCGCCGTGTTCGACATGGCCGACCGGATGATCGCGCCGCGCATCGATCCCGTCCAGACGCTGGTTTACGGCGCAACCGGCCGTGTCACGCGCGCCACCATCGTCGATGGCCGTATTTCGATGCGCGACGGCGAGGTGGCGGGCATCGATCTCAAGGCAGCGCGCGCACGCGCGCAAGCGCAGTTCGACGGCCTGGTGGCGAAATATCCCGAACGCACGCATGACCATCCACCGGTCGAGACGATCTTTCCTTCCAGTTATCCGGCCCATCCTACCAAAAACGAGGTTTTGCCATGAGCATTGCCAGCATGCCTCCCGCCTCCGATCAGCTTGCGCTTGAGGTCAAGGGACTGTCGGTGGAGTTTCCCACGCGAAAGGGTGTTCTCACCGCGCTTTCGGATGTGTCGCTGACGATCCGTCGTGGCGAAATTCTCGGCGTGGTCGGTGAATCGGGTGCCGGCAAATCGATGACGGGCATGGCGGTTCTCGGCCTGTTGGAACCGCCCGGCCGGGTGGGTGGCGGCGAAATCCGCATCGGCGGCAAACGCACCGACAATCTGGGTGAAACCGAGATGGCCTCGATCCGAGGTCGTATGGTTGGCGCCATTTTCCAGGATCCGCTGACCTCGCTCAATCCGCTGTTTTCCATCGGCCAACAGCTCACCGAAACGATCCGGCTGCATGCGGGTGGAAGCAAGGTCGAGGCACGGGCGCAGGCCGTCGCGTTGCTGAAACAGGTCGGAATTCCAGGTGCCGACGAGCGGATAGACCATTATCCGCATCAGTTTTCCGGTGGCATGCGTCAGCGTGTCGTTATCGCGCTCGCCCTTGCCGGCAATCCGCAACTGATCATCGCCGACGAACCGACGACGGCGCTGGACGTCTCGATCCAGGCGCAGATCACCGCACTGTTGCGCCGCCTTTGCCGCGAAAACGGCACGGGCGTCATGCTGGTCACGCATGACATGGGTGTGATTGCCGAAACTGCAGACCGCGTCGCCGTCATGTATGCCGGCCGCGTCATCGAGATCGGCCCCGTTGAAGACGTGCTGAGCCGGCCAAAACATCCCTATACGCGCGGCCTGATGGGATCGATACCGGCGCTTGGCGCGCGTGTCGAACGGCTTGCCCAGATCGATGGCGCGATGCCGCGCCTGAACGCCATCCCGACCGGCTGCGCCTTCAATCCCCGCTGTATCGAGGCAGGCAGCCGATGCCGTGAGGTTCGCCCGATCATGGTTGCGCAAGGAAAGGGCAGCGTTGCGTGCCTGGTTCATGATGGAGGTGTGCAATGAGAAGCGCCAGAAACGTCCTGGAAGTCGATCAGCTCTCCCGCGTCTTCGATGTCTCGGCACCCTGGCTGAGCCGGGTGATCGACCGCAAGCCGAAACGTTATCTGCATGCCGTACAAGACATCACCTTCGTGGTCGAAAAGGGCAAATGCCTGGCGCTGGTCGGTGAATCCGGTTGCGGCAAGTCCACCGTGGCGCGGCTTGTCACCGGGCTTTACGCACCGAGCGAAGGCGCCATCCTGTTTGCGCCGGCCGACAAGGGAAGGGGCCGCGGCAAGCCGATGGAAGCGCAGATGATCTTTCAGGATCCATATGCCAGTCTCAATCCGCGCTGGCGGGTCGGCGACATTATCGCTGAACCGATCCGTGAATTCGGCCTGCGCAGCGGAACCGAAGCGATCGAGGCGCGTGTTGCCGAACTGCTGCGCACCGTCGGCCTGTCGCCGGATGATGCCAGCCGTTATCCGCATGCATTTTCCGGCGGCCAGCGACAGCGCATCTCGATTGCGCGCGCACTGGCCAGCGAGCCGGAGTTCCTCGTCTGCGACGAACCCACCTCGGCGCTCGACGTCTCAGTGCAGGCGCAGATCCTCAACCTCATGCGCAGGCTGCAGGACGAGCTTGGGCTGACCTACCTTTTCATCAGCCACAACCTTGCCGTCGTGCGGCATATGGCAGATCGCATCGCGGTCATGTATCTCGGCCGGATCGTCGAGGAAGCCGATACCGAATCGCTGTTTGCCGATCCGCAACATCCCTATACGCGACTGCTGCTTCAGACGATCCCGGATGTTGCCGCTCCCAACCGCGACCGTGAACTGATGGGCGGCGAACCTCCCAGCCCGCTCGATCCGCCGGCGGGCTGCGCCTTTCATCCGCGCTGTCCTGTAGCCACCGGACTGTGCCGGCAAACCGCTCCGCAGGTTCTGGCTCGCAAGGGCGGCGGCACCGTTGCCTGCTATCACCCTGCCGCCATCTGAACCGGACTGACAGAAAAGACTTTGAGGACATTCCCGATCATGACGTCGACTATTTTCACGAATGCCAAACTTGCTGACGGGCTTTTGCGCGACATCCATGTCGAGAACGGCCGGATAACTGCCATCGTGCCCGTTTCGTCGGTGCCCGCATCCGGCTCCGTCATCGATATCGCCGGCGACCTTGTCGTTCCCGGTTTCGTTGAAGGACATATCCATCTGGATACGAGTTTCTACGGCGGAAAATGGGTGCCGCATCGTCCCTGCACCGATGGTTTCGACGTGCATGAGCGGGTCGCCTTTCAGGCCTACAACATGGCCAAAGCCGAGCCGATGATGGAGCGCGCCGTCAAACAGCTCGAACTATGCGTCTCGCACGGTACCCTGCAGATGCGCAGCCACGTGATGGTGGATGGTTCGGTCGGCCTGAAATCTCTGGAAAGGATCCTCGCCGTGAGGGAGAAATACAAGGATATCATCGATATCCAGCTTGTCGCGTTTCCCCAGAGCGGCATCCTGAAAAGCCCCGGCACAGCCGAACTGCTGGACGAAGCGATCGGTCTCGGCGCCGACCTGATCGGCGGGCTGGATCCGGCCAGTTTCGACCGTGACGTCAGCGCCCATCTCGACGTCGTCTTCGATATCGCCGAAAGATGCGGCGTCGACGTCGATATCCATCTTCACGAAGGCGGCAGCATGGGGGCATTCACCATCGAGGAAATCTGCGCGCGCACGCACGCGCTTGGCATGCAGAGGCATGTGTCTATCAGCCATGCCTATGGTCTCGGCGATCTGGCCCCGGATGCGGCGCGCAGAATTGCAGCAAAAATCGCCGGCAACGGCATCTCGATCATGACCAATGCGCCAGGTCATCATAGTTTTCCGCCTGTCGCGCTGCTGCGCGACGAAGGCGTCAATGTCTTCAGCGGCAGCGATAACATTCGCGATTCCTGGTGGCCCTATGGCGATGGCGATATGCTGCGCCGGGCTGAAATCATCGGTTATCGCTCGGGATTCTTCACCGATACAGAACTTCAAATGGCATTCGACATCGTCACGGCCGCGGGGGCAAAGGCACTCAGACTTGAGGGCTATGGCATCGAGGTCGGTGCGAAAGCGGATTTCGTGGCGATTGCCGCCGAGCATATTGCCGAGGCCGTGGTCGGGTTTCCCGGGAACCGCAAGGTTTTCAAGGGAGGCAGGCTGGTTGCCGAGAACGGCAAAACAAAAACGCCTCTCGCCTGAAAAGGATCGCAACGCCTCGGGAACGTCGGCCATCTTGCTAAGCTCTGAGATAGATGAAATTTGCGAAAACACGGGTGTGATGCGCGCCCGGAAGCCATAGATCGTTGACGCAATTTAGATTGAAAAATAATCGGTTTCGTTGACCGTTCTCAACGGGGCGAAGGTTCAGATGTCATCAAGACCATAAAAGGAGGTCCCCGTTCCTCCCCGCAGCACGACTTGAAGAGTGATGTCATTTTGCTTATATTGATATCGCGGCGCGACGATAGATAGGATAATGTCCATGGCAGCGGTCACCATTCGAAACATCTCTGATGAAACGCATCGAGCGTTACGCGCAAGAGCAGCTCACCACGGCCGTAGCACCGAAGCCGAAATTCGTCACATCCTTGAAGCTGCGGTTCGTCCATCTGGACGCGTGAAACTCGGATCACTGCTCGCGGCCATCGGACGTGATGCCGAATTATCAAACAGTGACGTTGAAGCTCTACACCGGCAGCGCGACAGGACCCCGGTAGAACCGATGACTTTCGAATGATCTTGCTCGACACTAATGTAATGTCTGAGCCTTGGAAGCCGGCTCCTGACACTGCCGTGCTGACTTGGCTGGATGCACAGGCAATCGAGACGCTGTTCATTTCCGCGATTTCTATTGCAGAACTTCGTTTCGGGATTGCCTCAATGCCTGTGGGGAAGCGCCAGACCATTCTTCATGATCGCCTTGAAAGTGAAGTTCTTCCGCTCTTTGATGGGCGTATTCTGCCCTTTAATGTCGTTACCTCGCAGTTTTACGCAGCGTTGATGGCCGACGGCCGAAAAGCCGGAAAGGCGATCGCGCAGGCTGATGGATACATCGCTGCTACGGCAGCAGAAAACCATCTCGCGGTCGCAACGCGAGATGCAAACCCGTTCAAGGCCGCCGGATTGAGAGTTATTAATCCTTGGGTCGCCTGAAGCGGCTTGAATTGTGGGGCTCCGGTTCGAATCCCTTCAAGAGCTTAATTCAAGCCACTTGGATAGCTGCGTATATCCCGTTGACATATCCTTCGCTACGCATTAATTTTGGGATATCCCATCTGTAGATGCCAGAGGATTATGTCATGGAGCAAGGTGCGGTATTCCAGAGTAATCGTAGCCAGGCCATCCGGCTACCAAAGGCAGTCGCTCTTCCGGATGATGTGAAGCGTGTCGATATCGTCGTCGTCGGGCGTACTCGAATTATAGCCCCTGTAGGCGAGGTCTGGGATAGCTGGTTTGAAGGTGTCGGCGCAACCTCCGACTTCATGAGCGAACGTGATCAGCCTGCGTTGCAGGAGCGTGAGGCATTTTAATGTTGAAATACATGTTGGACACCAACATCTGCATTTTCACCATCAAGAACAAACCACAGCAGGTGCGCGATGCGTTCAATCGCCACAACGGGCAGCTTTGTATGAGCTCAGTAAGCCTGATGGAGCTGATATGTGGTGCAGAGAAGTCAGCTAGCCCAGAACGCAACTTAGCCGTCGTTGAGGGGTTCGCAGCTCGCCTGGAAGTGTTGTCTTATGACGAGATAGCCGCCACGCATACCGGCCAGTTGCGTGCTGAAGTTGCACGAAACGGAACGCCCATTGGTCCATACGATCAACTCATAGCTGGGCACGCCCGCTCGCGCGGATTGATCGTCGTGACAAACAACCGCCGTGAGTTTGATCGCGTGGCCGGTTTACGCGTCGAAGACTGGTCCGTCTAATTCACTCCGATGTTCCTGGCTGGTCGCTTAAATCTGGCGGGAATACACAGGAAACTACGAGGTCGCCGGTTCTGATCCCTTCAAGAGCTTAAAAACAGGGCTATCGCTGGCCGTCCTGCGAAACATATTCGGACATGACCTGACCAAGCCGTTCCAGATCCTGTTTGACGACAGTGAAATTTTTAGTTTTGTCCCGCGTTGCTTCATCCATGTAGAGTTTTCTGTTGAGCTCAATCTGGATGGAGTGACGCGCTTTGCCCGGCAAGGAATACGCGGACACGAGTTCCGCCCCTCGAAATGGAATGTTGAGCGAAACCGTGTAACCGAACCCGCGTAAAGTCTCGATAACTAGGTTTACGAAGTCCGGCTCGCATGCCTGCCCGTCATAGTCTCCTATAACGATATCCTTGCGGACTGTACCAGTCGGGTCCGGTGAAAGGGCATGGCCAACCGCCGGCATCGAGTGGCAGTTGATGTGATATACCTTACCGTGGGCTGCATGGGTCTGGTCAAGCAAACTGACGAGCGTGTCATGATAGGGGCGCCAATAGGTGTCGATCCGGTCTGCCATCTCGGAAACGGTCAATTTGCGCGCATACATCGGAGTGTCACCCCAGGCGTAACGCCACACAAGACCCATGCCGCGGCGTGCCGATGCGCTGTCGCGGACGGGATGCGGCCAATGACCTTCGATCATCTCCAGGTCGATATCCATCACCGAACGGTTGAGATCGAGGAAGCTGCGGGGAAAATGGGCGATGAGAAAGGGAGCGCCGATCGAAGGCGCAAAGTCGAACAGTTCGTCCACATGGGTATCCGATGCCACGCGCACGAGTTCATCGGAAACGGCCCGTTCGAAGGGTGGAATGACAAGCCCGCTATGCGGACTATCGAATACCATAGGAATGGACGGCACTGTCGGCGGCATGGCGCGTAAAATACCGTTCATGTCGATGGGCAGGAACACCGGATCAGGCACGTCGATCTCCTTCACGCCGTCGCGGCATAGGCTGCGGGATAGGTGATGTCGGGCATGCCGACAAAAGCCTGCCCTCGGCGTGCGACCATGCCGGGCGCAGCAAAGGGGCGAGGATAGACCACGCCTGCGGCCGGCCGTATTTCGGCGATTGCAGCAAGAGCCTCGATCTGATCCGGCTGCATATCGACATTCACGACGATATGCGGGTGCGGGCCGGTGGTCATGCGGGGGGTATTCATTGCCTCTTCTATATCGAGGCCGGCATGCAGGATCATACCGGTCAATTGGGCAAGAGACGGAACGATCTGGTTGCCGCCGGCTGCGCCATAGGCAGCGAATGGCCCATTTCCATCCGTTACGACGACTGGGCACATATTGCTCGGCGCATAGGCATTCGGCGTCAGCGAATTGGCGCGACCGGGTGTCGGATCGAACCAAGACATGCCGTTGTTGAGCAATATCCCCGTTGCAGGTGACAGAGCGCAGGCACCGAAACGATTGAGGAGCGTGAAGGTGATCGCCACCATCCGCCCTTCGGAATCGACGGCGTTGACCTGTGTCGTGCTGGATTTCGCATTGGTTTCGGAAGGATTGAGCCGCCTCCTGTGCGCGCTGAAACTTTCCCAGAGCGCTTGCGCCATGGCGGTGAAGAAGCCGGCATCCACCGGGCCGCTGCCACGCGCTTGGTCGAAATGCTGCAGGGCGTCGAGCAACCGTTGCCCGCCGCTTGTGCCTCCGGCAACGTGCACGGTTTTTCCCTGCAATGCCAGCGTTCGCGAAGGGTAGGAGAGCGGGCGGTAATCCGCCAAATCATCGAGGGTGATCGGGCTGCCGCCGGCCTGAAGGTCGGCAACCAGATTTTCGCCGATCGCTCCACCATAAAGGCTGTCAGGTCCTTCTTCTGCCAGTTGTGAAAGCGTTTTTGCCAGACGATCGAGCGGTAGTGTTGCGCCCGGTTCGGGGGCGCGCCCGCCGGGCAGAAAAACGGATGTGCATCCCGGATCGCGGGCAAGCTCACCTTCGGCAATAGCGATTGCCAGCGTGGTATGCCAGTCGACGGCGATGCCCTTGCGGGCCTGATCGATGGCTGGCTGGAGGGCTCGATCGAAGCCGATCGTTCCGAAGCGCTGCAGGGCTTCTGCAAAACCGCGCACGCAACCGGGCACGACCGCTGCCGTAAAACCGCGAACATTGCGATTGTTGACAGACGCCGGATGGCCAATGAAGGTTTTTATGGATGGATCAGGTCGATAGAAATCCGCATCGAAGGATGACGGCACACGGCCGGTGAATTCGATGACTTCAACGGCGCCATCCGGTTGCGCAACAAGCATGTAGCCCGATGCGGCTAGGCTGGTCATCCACGGCTCGACAGTTTGCAATGTGAACGCTGCCGTTACCGCCGCATCAACAGCGTTGCCGCCGGCGGACAGGATCGCGGCGCCGGCCTCCGCTGCGACATAATGCTGTGAGGTGACCACACCGCGACCGCTTACCCCGGCGGCTTTGCGGGAAGATCCGCGCTCCACGCGAAGATGGTCATATTGCGGGTTTACCATCTCACGCCTCCAGAGCCGCATTGACAAGGCGGCTTGCGCCGGAAAGATCACCAAGCTTTTCTCCGGCTGCGATCTTGCCCTTGTTGCGGCCGGCACGCGCCTGGCGGGCGGTCGCTTCTTCCAGAACCTCGGCAGCCTCATCGATGGGTATGACGAGAATGCCGCTGGCATCGGCGATCACGATGTCGCCTGGCATGACCGGAACGTTGCCGCAGGAAATCGGCAGGTTCATCGCACCGCCAAGATCGTTGAGCCGGGTGGTTATGCCGGAAACGCCGCGGCTCCAGAGCGGCATGTCGAGTTCGGCAATTTCCTCCACATCGGTGCAAGGACCATCGATCACGACACCGATCGCGCCCGCCGTTTTGATTGCAAAGGCGACCCCGCCGCCGATGCAGGCATGCCGGTCATCGCCGAGTCTGTCGACGAACAGGAAATCCCCTGGTCGCAAGGAGCCGATAGCGTGGTGCAGAAGTGTCGAGTCCGTGCCGGGAATGGCGACGGTTACAGCGGTGCCGACGATTGTTTCGGTCGGTTCGACCACCGGTGCGATCGAATGATGCACAAAACCACGGTGGCGGAAATGGCCGATGGTCGCAACCTCGACCTTGGTGAAACCTTCGACCAGGGCGGTGTCGACCTGCTTGGGCACAGGGCCGATATGGTATTTTTTCATGGTGCGTCCTCGCGAATATCGTCCAGGGCCGTTGCGGCCTCGGCATGGTGCCGCCAGCTTTTGCCCGGCACCGCTGCCAGCAGTTCCTTGGTGTAGTTTTCCTTCGGCGCACCGAAGAGAGTGGCCGGGTCGCCGCGCTCCACGATCCTGCCGCCTTTCATGACGGCGATGTTGTCGCAGATCTGGCTGGCGACACGCAGGTCGTGGGTGATGAAGAGAATGCCGAAACCGAGTCTGGCCTGCATGTCGGCCAGCAGTTTCAGCACCTGCGCCTGAACGGAAACATCGAGCGCGGACACGCTCTCGTCGGCGATCAGCAATTCAGGCTCAACGGCAAGCGCTCTTGCGATGCAGATGCGCTGTCGCTGGCCGCCCGAGAATTCGTGGGGGAAGCGGTCGCCGGCCGAACGGTCAAGGCCGCAAGCCTCCAGAAGGTCGAGTGCGCGCGCCGTGGAGGCCTTCTTGCCGAGGCCGTGGATCATCGGGCCCTCGGCAATCGCATCGCCGATCTTCTGGCGCGGGTCGAGCGCGGTATATGGGTCCTGGAAGACGATCTGCACCTTGCGTCGGGCTTCACGCAATGCCTTGCCCGACAGACTGGAAAAGTCGCCGCCTGAAATGGTGATGTCGCCGCTTTCGGGCTGAACCAGACGGATGACGCATTGCGCCAGTGTCGATTTGCCGGAGCCGGATTCTCCAACAAGCCCGAGTGTTTCGCCGCGTCGGATCGTGAGGTCGATATTGTCGACTGCCTTCACCGTGCGTGTGCCACCGAAGCCGCCGGCACGCGTGAAGGTCTTGACGATATTGCGCGCCAGAAGAACCGGATTGCCGAGACCCTTACGTTCCTGTCTTCTCGCAAGGGTGGGAACGGCCGCCAGCAGACTGCGTGTATAATCCTCCCTGGGGTGATTGAGGATCTCGTCACGCGGGCCGATTTCGATAAGCTTGCCCATTTTCATGACAGCGACGCGGTCGGCGATCTCCGCCACCACGCCGAAATCGTGGGTGATGAAGATGATGCCGGTGTCGTGCTTTGCCCGCAGGTCCAGCATCAGCTTGAGGATCTGCGCCTGTGTGGTGACATCCAGCGCCGTCGTCGGCTCGTCGGCGATCAGCACCGACGGGTCAAGCGCCAACGCTGTTGCGATCATGACACGCTGGCACTGGCCGCCCGAAAGCTGATGCGGATAGGAGTGGTAGATCTGTTCGGGGTCGGGGAGGTTGACCTCACCAAACAGTTCGATGACCTTGCGGCGAATGTCTGATCGAGGCAGGTCGGTATGAATGCGAAACGTCTCGGCAACCTGCTCGCCTACCCGAAAAATCG
Source organism: Neorhizobium sp. JUb45 (assembly GCF_004343585.1). Lineage (GTDB taxonomy): Bacteria > Pseudomonadota > Alphaproteobacteria > Rhizobiales > Rhizobiaceae > Neorhizobium. Next base: position 192,478 of record NZ_SLYW01000006.1, read on the forward strand.
GGTTGAGCGCTGCCATGGGTTCCTGGAAGATCATGGCTATCCGCCGCCCGGTAATGCTTCGTCGGGTCGCGTCATCAATCGTCAGTAGGTCTTGTCCCTCGAACATCACCCGCCCTTGGGGCTTGCCGAGATTGCTCGGCAAAAGCCCCATCGTGGCGAGTGCCGTCAGTGATTTGCCCGAGCCGGACTCCCCGACAATGCAGAGGATCTCACCCTTGGCGACACTGAGTGACAGTCCCTCGACAGCAAATGTCCTGTCGGCGCCAGTGGGCAGTTGCACATCGAGATTTTCGATCGATAATCGTTCGTTGCTCATCATGTGTCCTTGTCCGCCGGAAAAAGGGTGGGCGCCCGCATGTCGCACCTGCGCATATGCTCGACGAAGCGGCTGCAGAACCCGACGAGATGATCGACCATGCGCTTTCCGTTCTCGGCACTGGCGAGAAGCGGATCTCCGCCCAGCATGCCATCGGCGTTCACCTCGTGGCAGTTCAAAGGAACGTTGACCCCCATTCCTTCGAAGCGGATGTTGTTGACGCCGCCGGTCGGCAGGCCGAACGCTTCCGAACGGGCCGAGGGACGCGCTAGGTCCATCCGCATCAAGTCGGGGAAGAGATGCAGGTAGATCGAGGTCAGCGGTTCGCCGCCATGGCCGCGCGCGGTCGCCACCTGATCGCCGTGCAGTTCCTTCCACAACGGGTCTGGGATGGATTGCCAGAGGTTTATCAGCGGAACGGTGACACCACGCTCGGCCCGGATACGTCGCAGTGTCTGGTCGAAAAGGGGCGTATTGCTGGTATGCCCGTTGAGCACGAGGATGTGCTCAATGCCGTGTTCCAGAAAGGCGACGACGAAATCTTCCACAACCGCGGCAAATGTCGACGGTCGCAACTGGATGCCGCCGGGAATGGTGCGAAAGAAATCGCCCCAGCCAAATGGGATGGTGGGCGCGACAATGGCGCCGGAAGCTTTGGCCACTTTCGCAGCGACGACTTCCGTCAGCATGTAGTCGCCCATCGGGGCGTGTGGACCCTGTTCTTCCTGGCTGCCGAAAGGCAGAAGAATAACGGGTTTTTCAGGCAGACGCTCGCGGAACTCCGCGAACGTCATGTCCTTCAATGCGTGTTTTTGATGTGTTGGCATCAGACGAACTTGAAGTAATCGCCGTAGAAGCGCATCTCGCCATTCGGCTTGTATTTGAAATCGATGCCGGCGCGATGGGCGCAGTTGTAGACGCTCTTCCAGAGATAGAAGCCAGGTGTGATCCGCTGCCATTCCTCCGAGAGGGCGAGATAGGCCTTCTTGCGTTCCTCGAAATCAAGCGTCGCATCGAACTTCTTGCCAAGTTCGACGAATTCCGGCGATGGATCCCACGTCTTCCAGGTGGCTGTCGAGCGCGAGGCGGTTGGGCCCCAGTCCAGCCACAGCGGCTGATAGGGATCGCCGGGAATGAAGTCGGAGCTCATGGACATGTTCATGAGGTGGTACGGACGCCGGTAGACGAGTTCGAAATTGTCGAGCACGACGGCATCGACATTGATCCCGACTTCGCGCCACTGCTCGACCATGATCTCGGCGGCTGCTTCGTAATTGGGGTAGAACTGCCGGGTAATGTGCCAGCGCAGCCGTTCACCCTTGTATTTGGTTTCCGCAACCAGCGCCTTGGCCGCTTCCGGATCATAGGGCAGCTTGACCGGCAGGTTCGGATCGTAGAACTGCCCATATTCCTTAAAGTTGAACGGAACTGCGGGATGTTCCGTTGCGCCGTTGAACAAGGCCTGGACAATGGTGTTCATATCCAGAGCCTGCACCATGGCGTAACGCAGGTTGGGGTCGACCAGCGGATTGTCCTCGGGGTCAGGCCGTGTGTTGAAGGCCAGGGCCGGGTAGTTGTCGGCGAGAACCCGCTTCAGGGTAACATCCTGATAGCCTTCGAGACTGGCTTCCTGATCTGTCGGTATGTTGACGATGAAGTCGAATTCCTTGGAAACGAGGCCGGCCATCCGGGCTGCGAATTCTGGCACGATCTTCCACGAGATCTGCTTGACCGGCGGCGGGCCACCCCAGTAGTCGTCAAACGCTTCCAGCACCATGATCTCACCGGAGCGGAAGATCGTGACCTTGTAGGGGCCGGTGCCGATCGGCTTTTGCCCGAAAGCGTCAACGCCGACTTCCATGTAGTATTTTTTGGGCACGACGAAGCCGATATAGCCGGTAAGCTTTCGCGGCAGGCTCGGATCGGGCCGCTCGGTCTCGACTTCGAACGTATATTTTCCGGTCGCTTCAACGCGCTTGAAGCCGGCAGTGAAAGTCTTGCCGCGCGGTTCGAATGGTTTCGGTCCCCATAAGCGCTCTGGCGACAGGGTGAAGACGGCATCTTCGGATGTCATTTCCGTGCCGTCATGGAATTTCACGCCTTCGCGCAGAGTGAATGTCCAGACATTGCCGTTCTGCTCCCATTTGGTGGCGAGCTTGGGCGCGAAGATGAGGCCGTTTTCATCGTTGATGTAATCGCGGTCGACGAGATTGTCATAGAAGTTCGGGAAGATGCGGCGCGATGTGGTCGAGATGCCGTTGATCGTGGCCATGTTGGCCCAGAGATTGTCGACGGCGATCGTCAAGGAAGGGCGATCTTGCGCCGAGGCTGTTTTCGGCAGGCTTCCAACCATGGAAAGGGCGCCGGCCCCCAATATCAGATTTCCAACTTCACGCCTTGTAAACATCGTCCCAAACCTTCCCTACGTTGATTTTCAAGCGGAATTTAAGTTGTCCGTATTCAAGTGGCCCTTTCACGCAGCATCGGGTCGAGACGATCGCGCAGCCAGTCGCCGACAATGCTCATCGACAGCGTGACGAGAAAGATGACGGCGCCCGGCCAGACGGAGATCCACCATGCGGTCGACAGATAATCGCGGCCGTCGCCGAGGATCTGGCCAAGGCTTGTCTGCGGCGCCTGAATACCAAGCCCGAGGAAGCTGAGTGATGTCTCCAGCAAAATGATTTGCGGAAAGGTCAGCGTGACCTGAACGATCAGGGCGCTGGCGATGTTGGGCAGAATGTGCCGGATATAGAGGCGCCCATTGCCGGCGCCGAGCGCGACAATGGCTTTCGCATAAGGCTGGTTGACCGCCGACAGGACGACACCGCGTGACAGGCGCGCATATTTCTCCCAGCCGAATAGGCCCATCAGCAAAACGAAAAGCGTCATGCTGTTGCCGAAGAAGGCGAGCAGGGTGAGGGTGATGAGGATAAACGGCAGCGATGCCTGAAAATCCACCAGCATCATCAGCGCTTCATCCACCCAGCCACGGAAATGTGCAGCCATGAAGCCGACAAGCGACCCAAGTACGGCCCCGATGATCGTTCCGGCAATGGCCACAGACAGTGACATCTGCAGCCCGGCAATGAGGCGGGCAACCATATCGCGGCCGATACGGTCCGTACCCAGGGGAAAATTCGGATTGCTGCCGGTCATGAATGCCGGCGGCTTCAGACGTGCGAGCAGATTCTGTTGCGAGGCGCCATGGGGGGTGAACATGTTGCCGACGATCGCGACGAAGAAGGCAAAAAACAGAACGGCCAATGCAAAGAGGAGAATTGGGGAGGTACGTTTCATCGTTCTTCCTCAGTTCTTCACACGGATACGCGGATCAAGCAGACCGTACATCAAGTCGACAAGCAGGTTCGCCAGAACCATCGTGATTGCCATCACCAGAACCAGGCCCTGAACAACCGCCAGATCGCGTGACGATACTGCAGTCACCAGAAGCCGGCCTATGCCCGGCCAGGCAAACACGGTTTCGACAACGATGGCGCCGCCGATCAACTCACCCAGATTAAGGCCGATAATCGTCACCAGTGGAATGCTGGCATTGGGGAGGGCATGCAGGATGATACGCTTCCAATATCCGACCCCTTTTGCTGCCGCAGCACGGATATAGAGCTTGTCGAGCACCTCCAGCATGGCCGATCGCGTGAACCGGGCAAGCGTGCCTGCCGTGAACGTGGCAAGGGTAAGGGCCGGCATGACCAGATGCCAGATCGTGCCCGTTCCAGAACTCGGCAACCATTGTAGCGACAGCGAAAACAGCAGGATCAACAGAATGCCGAGAAAGAAGTTCGGCAAGGCAAAACCGAAGACGGCCGTCGCCATGATCAGGTTGTCGAATGTGGATCCGCGCTTGATCGCCGCGATGATACCGGCTGGAACGCCGATCAGAATTGCGCCAATATAGGCAAACACCCCCAGCATCAGCGTCCAGGGTATGCGTTCGGCGATAATGTCGAACACCTCCCGGCCGTCGCGATATGAAATGCCGAACTGGCCGGTTGCCATCTGCATGATGTAACGGAAATACTGGATCCATAGGGGATCGTCGAGGCGCCAGAGAGCGCGGAACTGTTCGACTTCTTCGGTCGTCGCGTCAGCGCCGACAAGGGCGATAACGGGATCGCCGGATGTCCTGAGCACAACGAATGTGAATGTTACGACGAACCAGAGGGTAAGCACGGTTCGAAGAATCCTGAGCAACCAGAAACGCGTCATGCACGCTCCGTTCTTGGGGCATTAACGCCCTGCTGTTCCACCATTAATGTCGTTTTTTTTAAAACTAATCACGGGAATAAGTTATTATCTATTACAAAATGACGTTGGCATTGATATGTTTTCGATATGAAATATGGCATTGAGCTGCGGCACCTCCATTACTTCGTCTGCGTGGCGGAGGAGCTTCACTTCAGCCGTGCGGCTGACAGGCTCGGCATGGCCCAGGCGCCTCTCAGCCAGCAAATTCGCCTGCTGGAAGAACGGCTTGGCACCAAGCTCTTCCGCAGGACAACCCGCCGTGTCGAGCTGACCCCGGCCGGTGAAATTTTCCTTCGTCATTCGCAGGAGATGTTAGGCGGGCTGGACCGTGCCGTAACGCACACACGTTCTATTTCCGGAGAGAAAAGCGGAACAATTTCCGTCAGCGGGGTACATCTGGCACTGTCACATGTGCTGCCGCCGATCATTCGAGATTTCAGGAAGAGCTATCCGGCGGTCACGGTGGATGTGCAGGTTCTCGGCACGGCCCAGCAATTGCAGCTGCTGCAAGCCAACAAGATCCAAATAGCCTTCATCCGCTCGACCAATCCGGCCGGTTTTTTCAAGACAGAGCGTGTTCTACAGGAAGGCTTTGTTGCCGTCGTCCCGATAGATCATCCGCTGGCGAAAAAAGAGAGCCTTCTGATAAAGGACTTCGCCGGTGAACCGATCATAACCTACGCGCCGACAGTCGGGGCGAGCTATTATCATGCGATCATGGATGCGCTTCGTCGTGGTGGCATTCATCCCGTCATCGTGCAGGAAGTCTCGCACACACTGGCAATCAGCACCTTGGTCGCTGCTGGCGTCGGCATCGCTATCGCCCCCTCCTGGCTCGCCTATAATCCAAGCCCATATCTTGTTTACAAGCCGCTTCCCGAAATACCGCAGGAGGTCGAGCTTCTTGTGGCATGGCACGCGGAAGAACAATCGCGGGTCGTGCTGGATTTTCTGGATTTGGCGCGTGGTTCGAGGCAATGACAAATCCGGTCCGTGCGACACGAAGCAAGGTCACGGTTTTTTGTGAGGCGTAGGTCTGGCCCCGCTCGGATGCGCCGGCTCGGCTACCTTACCCATTGCATGCCGTCGATTTGAATGTCCTGGCCGGTCATGAAGTTCGGTTCGGATGTTGCGAGGAACGTCACGACGCTTGCGACGTCCTGTGGCGTGCCCACTCTCTTCAGCGAAATGCCGGCGGCAAGCTGTTCCTCGCGGGCATTGATCATCGCGTTTGACAGCTCGGTCTTGATGACGCCCGGGCAAACCGCATTGACGACGATCTCCGGCGCCAGTTCCTTGGCCAGAGCCTTGGTCATGCCCAGGATGCCGGCCTTGGCTGCGGTGTAGGAGAATCGGCTGACGGCGCTGGTGACGCCGCCGGTGTGGGCGTTCATCGACGACATGTTGATGATCCGGCCGCCGCCATTGCGGCGCATTACCGGCACGACCGGCTGGATATAGTTGAAGGCGCTCTTGAGGTTGATGTCGATGGTCGTGTCGAATTCCTCCTCCGAGATTTCCTCTATCCCCTTGGGCATCGGGCGGCCGGCATTGTTGAATAGCACGTCTATCCGCCCCCATTGCGCATCGATGTCGGCAACGATCTCGGCCGCACGTCCGTGCTCGCGCACATCGGTAATGAAGGTCAGCGCCGCACGGCCCAGCGCACGTAGTTCGCCGGCCGTGCGGGCAAGATCGTCCTCGATCAGGTCGACAAGGGCGATATCAAAACGGTGCTTTGCCAGATCCAGCGAGCAGGCGCGGCCGATGCCACGCCCGCCGCCGGTCACAAGTGCCACTTTGCGCGTCAGGTCACACATCGGCATTGTCCTTGGCAAAACGGGCGATATCGGCATGGGTGCCGAACCAGACATCGTCGTGGCTCTTAATGTGCTGGATCAGTTCCTCGAGGATGAAGATGCGGGAGCGGTAACCGGACACATGCGGGTGCATGGTCAGCAGAAACAGGCCGCCTTCCTTGTAGGCGCGGTCGAATTCGCGCTTGAAAATGTCGAGCACGGCAGGCGGCGCCGTATACGGGCGCAGATCGGTAAACCGGTTCATGTTGAAATAGACCGCATCGTCACGGATCCATTCGACGGGCAGCTCGACCATTCCCGTCGGTTCACCGTTTTCGACAAGCTCATAAGGGTCGTCATCGGCCATCAGCGAGCTGTCGTAGACCAGCCCGAGTTCGCGTTCGATCTCCAGTGTCACGGCTGAAAAATCCCAGGACGGCGTGCGCATGCCGACGGCGCGTACACCGGTGATCTTTTCGAGCGTATCGGCGGCGCGCAGATGCAGTTCGCGCTCCTTCTCCGGCGGAACCCTGGTGTTCACCTCATGGATCCAGCCATGCAGGCCGATCTCGTGGCCTTCGGCGATGACACGTTTCTGTTCGTCCGGATGGAGAAGGGCGGCCACCGCCGGCACGAAGAAGGTGGCCGGAACGTCGGCGGCCTTCAGGGTTTCAAGGATACGCGGCACACCCACGCGGGTGCCGTATTGGCCCCACGACAGGCGCCCGATGGATTCACCGCCGTCGCGCAACTCATTGGTCTCATGGTCGGCATCGAAGGAGAGTGCGACGGCGCAACGGGCACCGTTCTTCCAGGTCTTCGGTTTCAGCGAACGCCCCGCCCGCACCTTTTCGACCTTGCCGCGCCAGGTGGCCTCGTCCCATTCCCACGGTTCCATGTCTCGTTCTCCGTTATGTTATTCAGCGGCCTGCGGCAGCACCGGCACGGCCGCCAGCAGCCGTTTCGTGTAGGCATGTTGCGGATCGGCATAGATGGCGCCGGCCTCGCCTTCCTCGACAAGCCGGCCCTGATACATGATGGCCACGCGGTCGCAGAGGCGGCGGACCACGGACAGATCGTGGCTGATGAAGATCAGCGACAGGTCGAGTTCCGCCCTCAAGCGGATCAGGAGATTGATGATTTGCGCCTGGATCGACACGTCGAGCGAGGCAACCGGCTCGTCGCAGACGATCACGTCCGGCTGCATGGCAAGCGCCCGGGCAATCGCGATACGCTGTCGCTGACCACCGGAAAACTGGTGTGGAAACCGGTTGGCGAATGTCGGGTCCAGCCCCACCGCCGCCAGCCACTGTTTTACGTATTCCGGGGCTTCGGCACGGCTGACCAGCCGGTGGGCCAGCGGTCCTTCGGCGATGATATCGCCGATCCGCATGCGGCCGTTCAGTGAGGCGAACGGGTCCTGAAAGATCGTCTGGATGCGTGTGGTGATCTTTTTCGGGCTGCGGCCAGCACTCATAACCGGCTGGCCGTTGAGGCGGATCGTGCCCGCTGTCGGCACGGTGATGCCGGCCGCGATGCGTCCCAGAGTCGATTTTCCGGAGCCGGATTCGCCGACAAGGCCCAGCACTTCACCGCGCTTGAGGCTGATGCTGACGCCGTCGACGGCCTGCACCACCGTCACCGGCTGCGACAGGCCGGACTTGATTGCCAGCCCATGCAGGAGGCCCACCGGCTTCTCGAACCGTTTCACGGCATGGTCGATCACGAGATAGGGGCCGCCGAGCGGCGGCAGATTGGCGGTCGCCGATTTTCGTGGTGGCGGTGCGGCATCCGTGATGCCGCTGCCGCGCAAAAGCAGTTCGCCGGGCTTGGCGCGCGACGGCAGGGCGTCCAGCAAGGCCTTTGTGTAGTCGTGCTGCGGTTTCGTCAGTACACCGAGCGCCGGGCCGATCTCGACGATATTGCCGGATTTCATCACCGCGACGCGGTCAGCGATCGAGGAGACGATGGCAAGGTCGTGGCTGATCCAGATCAGCGCCGTGCCGAGTTCGGAGACCAGTTCCTTCATCTCGGCCAGAATTTCCGCCTGGATCGACACGTCAAGCGCCGTTGTCGGTTCGTCGCAGATAATCAGCTTTGGCCGGTGCAGAAGCGCGATGGCGATTGCCACACGCTGCCGCATGCCGCCGGAAAACTGGTGCGGAAAGAAATCCACCTTGGTTTCCGGATCGCTGATCCGCACCTGCGCCAAAGCCTTGATCGCCCGCTGGCGGGCGTCTGTCGCGCTGATGTTTTCATGGGCTTCCAGCGCCAGCTTGATCTGCGTGCCGATGCTGAGCACCGGGTTGAGCGTCATCATCGGATCCTGAAAAACCATGGAAATGGTTTTGCCGCGGATGGCGCGTAGCCCATGAGAAGGCAGGCCGACCAGTTCGCGCCCCTCGAGCCTGATCGAACCCTCGACGATGCGGCCCGGTTCATCGATCAGGCCGATGATCGAAAAACCGGTGATCGACTTGCCCGAACCGGATTCGCCGACAAGGCCCAGCACTTCGCCGGGGGCGATCGAAAACGACACGCCATCGACGGCCTTCAGTTCGCCGCGTCCGCTCGGGAACCACGTTTTCAGGTTGGTGACTTCGAGAAGCGGTGTCGCGACCATGTTGCTTGTCGTTTCGGTCATCGGCGGAGCCTCGGATTGAGCTGGTCGCGTATCTGGTCACCGACAAGATTGAGCGAGACGATGAAGAGGATCAGCGCCAGGCCTGGATAGATCGAGATCCAGTAACGGCCCGACAGCAGGTACTGAAAACCGTTGGCGATCAGCATGCCGAGCGACGGTTCGGTCGGCGGCAGTCCGACGCCGAGGAAGGAAAGCGTCGCCTCCAGCGAAATCGCGCTCGCTACCTGCACCGTCGCCACGACGATCAGCGGCGGCATCGAATTGGGCAGGATGTGCCGCAATACCACCCGCCAGGAGGAGAGCGGAATGGAGAGCGCCGCCTCGACATAATCCTTCTGCCGTTCGGCGGCGGCAGCGCCGTGGGCGGTGCGGGCAAAATAGGCGTATTGCGCAAAGATCAGCGCGAGGATCAGCTGGTAACGGCCCTGGCCGAGAATGGCGGCGATCACGAAGGCAAGCAGGATAGCCGGAAACGACAGCTGCAGGTCGACGATGCGCATGGTCAGGCTTTCGAACCGACCACCGATATAGGCAGCTGCACAGCCGACCACAGCGCCGATCACGAAAGCGATGCCGCTGGCGATGATGCCCATCTGAAGGGAGATGCGCAGGCCGTAGATGATCGCCGAGAGCAGGTCGCGCCCCTGCGAATCCGTGCCGAGCCAGTGGGTATAACCGCCGGTGCCGACATAACCCGGCGGACGGCGTGCATCGCGCAGCACCAGATGCGCCAGGTCATACGGATCCTGCGGTGTCACCAGCGGTGCGATCAGGGCAATCAGCACGATGACGAAGACGAACAATGCAGCGCCGACGGCGACCTTGTTGCGGCGGAATTCCTCGAGGAAACGGGAGAGTGGAGTATCGCGCATCAGGCGCGCCCCTTTCTCAAACGCGGGTCGAGCAACGCATAGGCGAGATCCACCACGAGATTGATGACGATGAACAACAGGGCGACGAACATCAGGTAGGCGACCATGACGGGCCTATCCAGCGAGGTGATGCTGTCGATGATCAGCTTGCCGAGGCCCGGCCAGGAAAAGATCGTCTCGGTGACGACGGCAAAGGCGAGCGTCGAGCCGAGTTCCAGTCCGAAGACGGTGACCAGCGGAATGGAGATCAGCCGCAGCACGTGCCGGCTCAGCACCGTGAATTCCGACAGGCCCGCAGCGCGGGCAAATTTCACCGTATCGCTCAGCATCAGTTCACGGGTGCCGGCGCGCGCCAGCCGGATCATCAGCGAGAACTTGAACAGCGCAAGATTGAGCGCCGGCAGGATCATATGGGACAGTCCGTCGCCGGTCAGAAAGCTGAAATCGACGCCGAACAGGCTGACGGTCTCGCCGCGTCCGCCGGCCGGCATGCAACCACATTGCACGGCAAACACCATGATCAGCATCAGCCCGAACCAGAAGGTCGGCACCGAAAAACCGAGGATCGACAGCGCCATGATGGCGCGCGAGACCGGGCTGTGCGGCTTGTAGCCGGCATACATGCCGATCGGGATGCCGACGAGGCTGGCAAACAGCACGGCCGCCAGCGTCAGTTCCAGTGTCGCCGGCAGGCGCGACAGGATGAGTTCGCTGACCGGCATGTTGTAAACGAAGGAGCGTCCGAAATCGCCGTGCAGGATACGGCCGACAAAGGTGAAATATTGTTGCCAGAGCGGCTGGTCGAGCCCGTATTGGGCAATCACCGCGGCGCGGATATCCTGTGTCGCGTCGGGTGAGATCAGTACGTCGATCGGGTTGCCGACGGCATAGACGCCACAAAACACCAGCGCCGACATCGCGATCACCACGACCAGCGCCTGCCATAGTCGTTGCAGGATGAAACCCAGCATGCGTTCCCTTACCCCTGCTTTGCGCAGGTTGTTCTGGTGCCTTTGTTCCGTTCACCGCCCGCCGATGGGGCGTGTGCGGTGATCGGTGCGGTTCAGTGCCAGTCGTCTTCCAGAAGCGCCCGTGTTTCGGCCACCGCCACGTCCCAGATCGCCAGCATGTCCTCGTCCGGTCGCAGGTAGAGGCCGTGATAATTGCCGTCGCCCAGCAGTTCGCGTTTCTGTGCCGCGCCGACACGTGCCAGCGCCGCGAAATCGATCCTTGGCTTGGAGGCCGCCGGCTGACGCGGATCGGTGGTGCGCGTCCAGGGAAAGTTTTCCATCCACGAAGCGTGGGAGGCGGCCGGATCGATCTCCATCACCTTGGCCAGCGTTTTGGGAGCCCGCCACCAATCGTGGAATTTGACCGATGCGTCCGGGTGGTCGTTCAGCCATTCCGAAATCACCACCGTCGCCGGCATATTGCCGCCATGCCCGTTGACCACGAGGATACGGCGGAAGCCGGAGCGGTAGATGCTGTCGAGCAGATCGCGGATGACACCGATATAGGTGGAAAGCGATAGTGTCAGCGTGCCGGGATAGGCAGCGAAGGACGAGGCGAGGCCGTAAGACACGACGGGGAAAACAGGAATGCCGAGCGGTTGCGCGGCATCGGCAGACACCTTTTCGGCAAGGATCATGTCGGTCGCGAGGCTCAGATAGGCATGTTGTTCGACGCTGCCGACGGGCAAAATGCAGCGATCATCCTGCGCCACCCGCTCTTCCACCTGCATCCAGTTCATGTCGGCGATCTTCAATTCGCTCTCCTCATTCTCAGTCTTCGTCGCATTGCGCAAAGATTGTTCTGTTTCCCGTCTCTGCGCACAATATTTGTGCTTTTTGACCGTTTGCGTTGCATGCAGCAAAGTTCCATACGGGACTAAAAAAAGAAATTGACAGCCAATTAATGGCGCGTCAAGTTCCATACGGGACTAAATATCAAGGCGATATAGGGCGAAATTGAAGTGCGGCAGACACGTGGACCGATATTGGAGACACTCTTGCGGGAGGGCGGAAAAGCCGCCGCCGGCAAACATGGCGTCGAGGATCTGGTTGCCGTCAAGCTTTGGCAAAACCCGTGCTGGCTGTCTTTCCGCTTCAATTTTCTGGCGCTGCAGTTCAACGAGCCGATCTATCGGCTGATCGAGAAAGAGCACGGAATTCCGCGTCCGGAATTCGTGGTGCTTTATTCGCTCGGACTGTCGGACGGGCTGACGGCGAGTGCCATCTGCAGTTCCTCGGGTTTCCCGAAAAACACGATCAGTCGGGCGATCCAGAAGCTGATCGACAAGAACATCATCCGCCGCGAGGTCGACCAGGCGGACCTGAGAAGTTTTGTCCTCTACATCACCGATGAGGGCAGACGCATCGTCGATCAGGCCATGCAGCCGATGGTGGAACGCGAGAAGGCCATGGTCTCGTCGCTGACGCCGGCCGAACAGCTGATGCTGTCGGAACTGCTGGCCAAGGTCGTCGTGGATTCCCCCAACTGGCCGCCCATGACAAACATAGAGGAGAACGAAGAATGACGATTTCAAGGACATTCCGCATCGCCGTGCTTGCGACCCTGCTGCTCGGTGGCGTATCGACGGCGGCACTTGCCGCCGACCTCACCATCGGGGTGCGTGCCGGCCCGCTGTCGATCGATCCCGATTTCACCGCCGCCGGCACCCATGCCGAGGCGATGAAACATATCTACGATTCGCTGGTGAAGTCCGGCAACAATCTCGAACTCGAGCCCGGTCTCGCCACCAGCTGGACGGCGGTCGATGATACGACGTGGGAATTCAAGCTGCGCCCCGGCGTCAAATTCCATGACGGCTCCGATTTCACCGCCGAGGACGTGAAATTCTCTATCGAGCGCATTCCGAAAGTCGCCGGCCCCAACCCCACCACCATCTATGTCCGCCGCGTCAAGGGTATCGAGATCGTCGATCCGCTGACCATCCGCATCCAGACCGACGGCCCGGCGCCGAACCTGCCGAATGATTTTATCCGCCTGTTCGTCGTCTCGCACACCGCCGCCAAGGATTATTCCGACAGTGCGGAGAAAGCGTCTGAAGGTTTTAACTCCGGCAAGGCGGCGATCGGCACCGGCCCCTATAAATTCGTCTCGTGGACGCCGAAGGAACAGCTCGTTCTTGAGCGCTTCGACGGCTACTGGGGCGGCAAGGAGCCGTGGGACAAGGTGATCCGCAAGGAAATCCCCAACGATGCTGCCCGCGTCGCCCAGCTGAAAGCCGGCCAGGTCGATCTGATCGCCCGCATCCCCGCGTCAGACGTGCCGACGCTGGAGACGGATGCGAAGCTCACCATCGTGCGCCAGGACAGCGTCTACCTGTTCAACATGGCTTTCGATTTCCGCGAGAAGTCGCCGCAGGTCAGCGCCAAGGACGGCTCGCCACTGCCCAAAAACCCCTTCATCGATCCGCGGGTGCGCGAAGCCTTCGATCTCGCCATCGATCGCGAAACGATCACCGAGATCGCCATGGAAGGCATGGGCACTGTCCAGTCGCAGCTCGTGACGCCGAACATCTTTGGGTACAATCCGGATGTGAAATCGACGATATCGGATGTCGAGAAGGCCAAAAAACTCTTGGCAGAAGCCGGTTATCCCAACGGTTTCAAGGTCACCTTCTCCTTTACCAACGACCGACTGCCGGGCGACAAGGATACCGGCACGACGATCGCCCAGATGCTGACCGCAATCGGCATTCAGGTGGAAGCCAATGCCCAGCCCGGCGCCGTCTATTTCCCGGCCAATACACGCGGCGATTATTCGCTGACCATGTCCGGCTGGGGCACGCTGACGGGTGAATCCAACTACACCCTCTCGTCACTGGTGCACAGCAACGATCCGGCCAAGAAGCTCGGCGCCTTCAACATCCGTGGTTATTCCAACCCGGAAATGGACAAGCTGATCGAGGCCGCCGGTGTCGAGATGGATGCGGGCAAACGCGAACAGTATCTGAAAGATGCCAATGCGCTGGTCGCATCCGATCGTCCCAACCTGTCGATCGCCTCGATCGTTTCGGCATGGGGCATGAAGAAGGCGATCACAATCGTGCCGCGCTCGGATGAAGACACGCTCGCCATGAACATCCGGCCTTCGAAATAAGCCTCCACGCCAACCGGAGGTAACCTGGCCGGGCATTTTTGCGCCCGGCCTTTTTTATTCAGGACAATGGAGAGGCGCTTGCGGACCGACGGCCGCTCTTTGCGCTAGCGGCGGTTAATCGCTAGCGCCTTTGACGTCCAACCTGCCAAAATGCGACCTATTGAACGAGGCTGCGCTGAGCCTGCGTCGGCACCATGTCCGGGGTTGCGATTTCGTGGGAAGCCGATCCCTGCTCTGCCGTCGGCAATGAGATGGTGTTGGAGGCGTCATGGGAAGCATTGAGGCGACGGGCCACGACGTCATGGTTTAGCCACTGCACAGGTCCAACCGGCGATGATGACGCGCCGAAGATCAACTCCCCCGTCGCTTCGACGACAAATGTGCTGAGCAGATCGCTGATGAGCAGCTTGCCGCTGCGGTGCATCGCCGTGATTTCGATGGAGGTTCCGATGGTCAGATCGGCCTGCGGCTGACTGTTGGGCATGGGCCATGCGGAGAAGTCATAAAATGGCACCATGGCTTCGTTCGCCTGCAGATCGCCGATTTTGCGGATAACGTCTTCCAGCGTAAAGCCGTCCTGCAGCAGGGCCTTGCAGGCGCGCCACTGCTCGTCTGCCCATTGGCCGCCGTTTTCTTTTTTCAAGGCGAGCAGGAGAGGGATAAGCGGCAGCTCGATGCCGGTGAACACATCCGAGGAATTGGTCCGGATCTCGGGACAGTTATAGACGGTCGCCTTTATGCCCTTTGCCCAGGCATTTTCCGCAATGCCTTCCAGACGCATCTTGGCATAGCCCTGCGTGTAGTTCGTATAGGTCTGCCAGCGATATTCGCCACCGATCAAGATGCCCGTTCCGTGGTAGCCGTATGCCGTATAGCGAATCTGGCCACCCGAGGCTTCGGTACGCTGGCGGATGGCAGCGCTGGCGTCGATGAGATGCTGGAAGGTGATCGCGGACACTTCGTCGAAATTGCGCAGGATGAGCTTGCCCATATCGCTGTCGAGCAGTGCCTGCGACGACATGTGCCGCGCGCCGGTTCCCTTGTAGATACGGTTGGCGACGACGAGAAAAACCTTCGCTTTGGGTATGCCTCCGGCCATGGTATGGGCGAAAAATACATTGCGGCCTTCAGGGATCATGCCGTCAAGCACACTCATCACCTGCGCCAGCGCATCCTTGAACCGCGTCGTGGCGACAGCCTGACACTGTTCGATATATGCCCAGTCCAGCTTCTCCCGTTCCCAGCTTTCGAGCGTCATGCCAGCCAGAAGGTCTGTCGGGGTAGGGCCACCCTCGGGGGCATCGAGATCGAAACCGGCCATCAGCGGGATATTGATGATCTCGCCGCCCAGCCGCTGCTCGGCTTCGGAAAGCTCTTCGGCCGTCAGCGGGCGCAGGCAATTGTTCTCGTCGCGCCGTCCAACGGTAATTCCCACGATCCGCAAACCGGCTTTGCGTGCCTGCTCGACAAGCCCGGTCGCATAACCACGGCCAAACAGCTCTCCGAAAAGAACGAAGACGTCGCCTTTGCGAAACACGGTATTTTCGGTGATGGTCTTGAGCGGGATCGGATTTTTCATGGCTTCAGTTCTCAAACATCTCGGTCGTCGCGCGGTCGGCACGACAATCGCTGCAGCCTAATTGGAGATAGAAGGGCGCGATGGAAAGTCATTTAAAGTGACCGAACATATCGAAACGTGAACTGACGCACCGGTTTATCCGCCTGCCGACCACAGCGCGCTCATCGCAATCCATACCCCCGAGCCAGTCTTCGCAGCACTTCGCGACGCCTGAAACCGGATTTTCTCAAATGAAATCGGCATGATTTCGGATTGTTGGCGCCGTCTTGGCGAAGGAAAAGCGTTTCCTTTCATCGCCCAATGAAAAGAAAAATCTACCTTTTTTATAGAATATTGAGCGCCTAGCCTTGCATTGATCAATTCCGGTCAAGGCAAGGAAACCGGCTCTTCATGTCACTGACATCCGCATTCGAAACATCCCGACCGCTGTCCGCCCGAAGCCAGAATGCGGGGAGATTCGCATCGCCACAATGGGCGCTCTTCAGTTGGTTGCGGGCCGGTCAATTCGCGCTTGCTGCCGTGATCCTGCTGGTGATCCAGTATGCCGTCGACAGTGGATCGGTCAAACAGATCTATCTCGCATCACCGACCCAGATCGTCGCCGCATTTCCGAGATTGCTTTTCGAAAACAACCTTCTCTACCATCTCTATATCACGCTGTCGGAAGCGCTGCTGGGGTTCGCTCTGGCGCTGACGCTCGGTGTCGCGACAGGCGTCGCGATGGGCCTGTTCGCCAAAGCCAACACATTCTTCGGGCCTTTCCTTGTCGCCATGATGGCCATTCCCAAGGTGACGATCATCCCGCTTCTGACGCTCTATCTGGGCATCGGTTTTTCCCACAAGGTCTTCATCGTTTTTCTGTTCGGCTATTTCATCTTCGTCTTCAACACGATTGCCGGCATTCGCCAGGTCGATGAAAAACACCTGAAGGTGGCGCGCGCCTTCGGCGCCAGCCGCCTGCAGATCGTCACCAAGATCATCCTGCCATCGGCGGTTCCATCCATCATGGCGGCCGTTCGGCTGGAGGCGGCCATGTGCCTGGTGGCGGCGCTGTTTGCTGAAATCGTCGCCTCCAAGGCCGGGCTCGGCAACATGCTCAACCGCGCCGTCGGCGTCTACGACACGGCCAGCGTTTTTGCTCTTGTCGCCACCATCACGGCAATCGCGCTGGTCACCGTTTCCCTCATCAACCTTCTGGAGAAGCGTGTGTTTCTCCGTTGGAAATACGTCTGATTTCGTCAAACCACAGGACAATTTTCATGAATTTCTTCAAGCCGATCGCCCTATTCGCCGGGTTGGTTTTTGCCAGCGGCGCCACGGCTCAAACACAGCCTGAAAAAAAGACACTGACGCTTGCGGAAAGCACCGCCTATACGCAGCAGCCGATCCGCTTCGGCGTGGAAAAGGGCTTTTTCGCGGAAGAAGGCCTGGATGTGCAATTCACCGACGTCTCGGATATTCCAACCGGTGTCGCCACCGGTGAACTGACCTTCGCCTTCGGGCCGACCAGCCAGTATCTGCGGGCTGCGGCGCTGGGCTCACCGATCAAGATCGTGTCGTCCGCCTTTCGCAGCAAGGGGCCGTTCTTCCTGCTGGCCGGCAAGAATGTAAAGGATTTCGCCGACCTGAAAGGCAAGACGATCGGCAATGCCACCGAGGGATCGAACATGGACGCCTATCTGAAGGTGATCCTGCGTGAGAACGGCATTGACCCTGCCAAGGATGTTACGCTGTTTGCCGCCGGGACCTATCAGCAGGCTTATGGCGCGCTGATTTCGGGCCAGGTCGATGCAACGATCATCCACCAGCCTTTCCCGGCCATGGCCGAGCTGGAAGGCGAAGGCAAGACGCTGGCGAGGGGCTGGGATTACCTGCCCACCTATCACACCGGCGTGCTGATCGCCGGCAACGATGTCATTGCCAACGATCCGGACCTGCTGCAGCGCGGTCTACGCGCCTATTTCCGTTCCTATACCTACGCCAAGGCCAATTACGGCGAATACATTCCCTGGCTGCAGAAACAGCTGCATCTGAACCCGCAGGCCGTCGCCAACGCGATCCGCCAAGAAGACGATATCTGGGACAGCAATCCGGCCATCGACCGCAAGGCGATCGCCGATACGCAGGCTGTCGAGATCGCGCTGGGCAACCAGAAAGAACCCTATGACGCGGAAAAGTTCATCGACGAACGTTTCATCCCCAAGGAATACGTAAAGCCGTTTTCTTATCCGGCGCGGTCGGGCGGCACTTCGAACTGAGGCTGATACCGATGACGCTGTTTCAGATCTCTTCCGTCGACAAGGTCTATCCCGGCAGCCCGCCCGTCGTGGCGCTGCAGGATATCTCGCTGAGCATCGAACAAGGCGAATTCATCGTCTTCCTCGGCCCGAGTGGCTGCGGCAAAAGCACGTTGCTGGAGCTGCTGTCCGGTTTGCAGCAGCCCAGTGACGGGCAGGTCTCCTTCCACGGCCGGCCCATCGAGGGGCCGCATCACTCGCTGGGCGTCGTGTTTCAGGATGCATCGCTACTGCCCTGGTCCACCATCGAGGACAATGTCGCGTTCGGGCTGGAACTGTCCGGGATCGGCAAGGCGGAACGGGGCAATACGGCGCGGCATTATCTCGACAAGGTGGGCCTGACCGGCTTTGGCGAAAAATATCCGCATCAGCTTTCCGGCGGCATGCGTCAGAGGGCCGGTATCGCACGTGCCCTTTCGACAGAACCGGAAGTGCTGCTGATGGACGAGCCGTTCGGCGCCGTCGATCACATCACCCGCATCAAGCTGCAGGAAGAACTGACAGGCCTCTGGCAGGAAAACCGGCGCACCATCGTGTTCGTGACGCATGATGTCGGCGAGGCGGCGTTTCTGGCCGATCGTATCGTGCTGTTTTCGCCGCGGCCCGGTCGGGTGCACACGATCTTCGACGTCGATCTGCCGCGCCCGCGCCGGCGCGGCGATCTCGACCTGCTCAAACTGGAATCGAAAATTTACGACACGCTGCATGCGGTCGAGAACCAGAGCCGTGCCGCGAACGCGCCGGTTTGATGGAGAGATGACCATGGCCCTTGAGGCACAGAACCAAACGACCAGTGACGGCAAACACCGGCAGTTGCACCTCGGCTACATGTATTGGGCCAATGGCACGCATCCGGCAGGTTGGCGTTATCCGGGCGCGGCGCATGAAGGCGCATTCGAGCCGGACCACATCGTCCGGCTGGCCAAAACTGCCGAAGCGGCAAAGTTCGACTTCTTCTTTTTCGGCGACCGGTTGGCGACCGGGCTGAATTACGAACTCACCAATACATCCGTGCTGGCGCGTTTCGAGCCGTTTACGGCTGCCTCCTATCTGGCGACCAAAACGAGCGAGATCGGCATCGTCGTCACCGCCAACCCCACCTATTACGAACCCTTCAATCTCGCGCGTCTGGTTTCCTCCCTCGATCATGTCACGCATGGCCGGGCTTCGTGGAACATCGTCACCGGCGCGGATGGGCGCGCAGCGCAGAACTACAGCCGCAGCGAACACGGCGATCCCGACTACCGTTACGATCGCGCCGACGAATTCATCGGCATCGTGCGAAAGCTGTGGGACAGTTGGGAAGACGATGCGTTTATCCGCGACAAGCATACGGGCGATTTTGTCGATGGGGAAAAGATCCATCCGCTCAACCATGTCGGCAAGACATTCAGCGTAAAGGGGCCGCTCAACGTCGCGCGTGCGCCGCAGGGGCATCCGGTCATTCTTCATGCGGGCACGTCGGAACGGTCGAGGAATTTTGGCGCGGGCGAGGCCGATGTGATCTTTGCCGCTTCAGCGACACTGGAGGACGGTGTCGCCTACGCCAACGATATGCGCCGCCGCGCCCGGGAAAGAGGGCGGCCGGACGGCCAGATCAAGATCCTGCCGGGGATCACGCCGCTCGTCGGCAGAACACGCCAGGCGGCGCGGCAGATTTATGACCAGTTGAACGCGCTGATCATCCTCGACGAGGATATACGGTTCGGCGGACGTGAACCGTCCTATTGGAGCCTTGATGCCAAGGTGGCCGAGATCCGCGGCGAGGCCGTTGGTGCCGGTCACCGCAATCTCGGTGCCCTGTCGCAGCGGGTCGGCGTGTCTCTGTTGCATGTCGGCCTCGACGATCTGGTCGATCTGGAGCGTGCGAGCGCATTCAAACACGCCGGTGCAAGGCTTCTCACCGAAACCGAGCGCCGAACCGGCCGCGGGATCGGTCAGGTCAGCTGGCGCGACCTTCTGCACAGCTACATCGTCGGCGGCCATGTCGTCGTCGGCAGTGCGCAGGATATCGCCGATTATTTCGAAAGCTGGTTCAAGGCCGGGGCCTGCGACGGGTTCAACGTGCAGTCCGCCTATGTCTACGAGCAACTGGATCTTTTCGTCGAGCTGGTCGTGCCGGAGCTGCAAAAGCGCGGCCTCTTCCGCACCGAATACGAGGGTGCAACGCTGCGCGATCGTTTCGGTCTCGAGCGTCCAGTCAATCAATTCGCTGCATGAAACGGGGTTCTTCACGATGACCAAAACACCGAAAAAGCAGAGAGAACTGCATTTTGGCCTGATGTTCTGGGCCGGCGGCACCCATCCGGCCGGTTGGCGCATGCCGTCTTCGAGGGCCGATGCCGCCTTCGATATCGAGTTCCTGCAATATGTGACGCAACTGGCGGAAAAAGCGAAATTCGATTTTCTTTTCCTTGGCGACCGGCTTGCCACCGATCCGCAGTTGCAGACGACCAATCCGGCGCAGATGTCGCGTCTCGAACCTTTCGTCTCGGGAGCGAGCCTTGCGGCTGCAACCTCCCATATCGGCATCGTGGTGACGGCCAATCCCACCTATTACGACCCGTTCACCGTCGCCCGGATGTTCGCCTCGCTCGATCATCTGAGCAAGGGACGCGCATCCTGGAACATCGTCACCGGCGCCGACGCCATCGCGGCAGCCAATTTCAGCCGCGATACCCATTGGGAAACCGAAAAACGCTATGACTGGGCCGATGAATTCGTCGATGTGGTCAAGGGATTGTGGGATACGTTCGAGGATGACGCCTTCGTGTGCGATCCGCTCAAGGGAACCTATGTGGACCCGGCCAAGGTCCATAAGCTCAGTCACAAGGGCCAGAACTTTGCGGTCGAAGGCCCGTTGAATGTCGCACGTCCCGTGCAGGGGCATCCGGTCATTCTACATGCCGGCACATCGGAGCGTTCGCGGCAGCTCGGCGCGCGCGATGCCGATGTTATTTTCGCCGGCCAGGGCACGATCGAGGCCGCCAAGGCCTATTATGCCGACATGAAGGCGAGGGCGGTGGCATACGGCCGCGACGAACTCGATTTCTCCATCCTGCCCGGCCTGACGCCGATCGTGGCACCGACGACAGAAGAGGCCGTGGCCATTTACGACAGGCTCAACGGCTTTCTGGTGCTCGACAAGGAGGACAATGACGGTGAGGAAGTGCGATTCGGTGGACTGGGACGCAACGCGCTTCGCAACCTGACGCGCGTCTCCGGCATACTCGGCGTCGACGTGCGGGGCAGCGATCATGACGCCGCCGTGCCGCGGCAGGTGGCCGAGCAGGCCTCGCCGGAAGGGCAGGCGCTGATCGCCGAGGCGACACGCCGGACACGCCGCACGCCGGAAGGGCCATCGCCGCTTCTGTTCAAGGACCTGATCTACACGACCATCTTGTCGGGCGCCGTCGTGGTTGGAAATCCGACGGAGGTCGCCGATTTCATCGAGTTATGGTTCCGTGAAAAGGCGGCCGACGGTTTTAACATCTTTCCGCCCTATGTGCCGGAATCCGTTGAGGCCTTCGTGGAACTCGTTGTGCCGGAACTGCAAAAGCGCGGGTTCTATCGCAGTGATTATTCCGGCAGCACGTTCCGCGATCATCTTGGCCTGACACGGCCGGAAAACAGGTTTGTCTCGAAAAATGCGGCAACCAGCAGCAAGGTGGCATGAAGAGCCGATATGACCGAGCTTAAGGGCGCAAACCCGTTTATCAGTGCAGAAGACCTCGCATCCCTGCAGCAGGCCGATCGGCCGGTCGTCATCCTCGCCGTCGTCAGCGATGCGCAGGACGACAAGCCACTGCGGATTGAGGGCGCGATCGATGTCGTTCTGGCCAGTGAGCTGGCGGGGCCGGGTGGCGGCACGCAGGGTGCGCGCCCACTTCCGGCCGTGGCGGACCTGCAGCAGGCGGCGCGGCGCTGGGGCCTGAACGACGACACGATCGTGGTTACTTACGACAACGGCAGCGGGTTTGCGGCGGCACGCGCGTGGTGGACGCTCACATGGGCGGGTGCCCGGCATGTCCACATCCTTGACGGCGGTCTGGCGGCGTGGACGCTGCTTGGCCTGCCTGTCAGCCGGCAACATCCCGCGCCGCCGGCGCAAGGCGACATTGTTCTGACGACCGGCCATCTCCCGGTTCTCGACGCCGACGGCGCCTTCCGTCTGGCGGGCAAGAACAAGCTCTTTGATGCCCGAACAGAAGACGTGTTTGCGCGTGGCCATATTCCCGGCGCTATCAACGCCTCTGCGTCGAGAAGTCGAGCAACTGATAGACGGCTTTTGCCGCACGACGATCTACGGGCAACACTGAGTGACGATTTTGGTGATCGGGCGGAAATCGGTGTCTATTGCGGCAGTGGTGTCTCCGCTGCGTACCAAATTGCCGCCCTCGCTGCCCTGGGCCGTCCCGCCGCCCTGTATCCTGGCTCATGGTCGGCATGGTCGGCGGATCCGCATCGTCCCGTTCAGATCGGAACGTTTCAAAAGCGCGCCGGCTGACCGGCCGTTCTGTCTGCTTGAATGCTAGGCATCGTCTGGTTCAACGCAGCAAGGTCAGCGTGTTCAGCGGAAAACTGGTCTCCTGAGCCGTGGCGAACGGCTCATCCCTTCGTGCAGTCGGAGAAAATGTTCGAACCCAGTCCGGTAATTGAGGCGCTGAAGGTGAAGGTAAGGCATTCTCAGTATATCAACATTCAATAATGCGGGTCGCAGGTTCATATCCGCTCAAGAGCTTAAATGCGAACTTTGATTCAGCCGTGCAGGTTTCTCGCATATTGATTATCTCGGTATGTGGTCATTGTTCTGGAGGTCAGATGTCAAGCATCAGTGTTGCCGAGGCAAAAGCCAGATTCGCTGGCCTCGTGGATGAAGCGGCGAAGGGTGAATTTGTTACGATCACGAGGCACGGAAAACCCGCTGCTGTGATCGTGAGTGTGGAAGCCGCAGAGCTCGCGAAGAAAGCACTGAAGAGGCCCCGTGCAAACTTTGGTGATTTCTTGTTGACCTTTCCGGGTGGAGCAGATCTCGAACGTGATCATTCCAAAATGCGCGATGTAGATCTGTGAACGGTTATCTGCTCGATACGAACATCATAAGCAAATTTGCGCCTGATAAGGTCTCTCCCTCAGCTGAAGTTCGCGATTGGTTTCACCAACAAGGCATGGCGGACGCGCTGTTCTTGTCCGCAATGACAGTAACTGAGATTGAGAGGGGTCTTCGATCACTTCATCGCCGTGGTGGTTTTGAAAGGGCGAGGAGGCTTTCACTCTGGCTGGATTTTATTACTGGCACCTTTGATGATCGTATCTTGCCGATGGATACTGTTGTCGCTCGCATCGCTGGATCTATGGAAGATGAAGCCAAAGGGAAAGGGCAGAACCCGGGCCTTCGCGATATCATCATTGCTGCGACAGCTCGAGCATACGATCTGACGGTAATTACCGAGAATATGCGGCATTTCGAACCTTTGAACGTCCCGGTAGATCTCCCAGTTTTCTTCAAGACTGATCAATCGAGCTAGAGAAACCTCTGAGACTGCGGGTCGGAGGTTCGAGTCCACTCAAGACCTGCAAGCGGTTGATGTCATACCAGTTGGCTGTACGATCTCTGCCCTTATGATGAACTGCCATTCGACGGGATGATCCTGGTTCGCTTGCGATCTGAGACGCTGGCATACATGCCTGTCGTTCTGAAGTCGCTGGGATTAATGTCGTAGAGTCGTCTGAACACTTTTGAAAAATAGTTGGGGTCCTCAAATCCGCACAGCGCCGCAACCTCCTTGATTGGCATGTCGGCGGCTTTTGTCAGGAGTTTAGCGGCGCGGCGCAGGCGTCGCTGAAGTACGAATTCGGCAGGCGGCAAGCCCTCGTTGGCGGCAAATATACGGGAAAAATGGGCTCGGCTGAGGCCGGCAACCTGCGCCAGATCGCTCACCGAAAGCCGTTCGTCGAGATGGCTTTCGATATGGCTGAGCACATGCTGCATGGTCCGGTATTCCTGGCCGAAATTCGGATGCGAGCCAAAGACGTCGTCGTAAAGCGTCATCGCCGCCTCGTAGGCAATGGCTGAGGCGAGGCCCGGCGTCTCGCCGCCATTGACCAGACGGTGGCAGCAATGGGCAAGATGATCGATCGTCTGCGACTGCAGATGCAGGATCGGCCCGGTGATCGACAGGATCGAGCGGTGGATGCGCAGCGCCTCCTCGCCGTTCATGGAGATCCAGAAAAACTCCCACTCGTCGCCCGGCTCCAGCCAGTAGCGATGATTGTGCGGAATCATCAGCAGCAACGTTTAGCCGGGTTTGACCTGCATGCTGCGGTTTTCATAACGCAGATTGCCGCGTCCGCTAATGCAGTGCTGCAACACGGTGAAGGGCGCCTGGCCACGGCGGCGCCCGTCCCAGTCATAGGCGATGTCGCGCCTTACCTCGTAACCGCTGCTGGTCGGCATCGTGTGCAATGTTTGGCGTCCGCGTGGCAGCGTGACGGAGCGACTGGCCGGGCCGCGGTCTATCAAATTTTTGAGCACAAAATTACCCACGATAGCATAATCCTTCTCTGGCCTGGTTCTTGATTATACGCATAATCGCAATCCGAGGAGAAGTTGGAGGGAGAGGCGCGGAAGCGATTTCGGCGAAATACAGCTACTTACCTGTATTTTATCCGTCGAAATCAGACGACGTTATTTCGTCGTGCTTGCGTCACCTGAGCCCTTGAGGTCACAAGGAGGAATGGACTCGTGGGTTTCAAAATAGCTATCATTGGCGCGGGAAGTGTTGGTTTCACCAAAAAGCTGTTCACCGACATTCTCTGCGTGCCGGAATTTCAGGACGTGGAATTTTCGCTGACCGATCTCAGCGAACGCAATCTGGGCATGATCCGCGAGATCCTCGAAACCATCATCGAGGCGAACAAGCTTCCCGCCAGAGTGACGGCGACGACCGACCGTCGGCGCGCACTGGAAGGCGCGCGCTACATCATCAGCTGCGTGCGGGTCGGCGGGCTGGAAGCCTATGCCGACGACATCGCCATTCCGCTGAAATACGGCATCGATCAGTGCGTGGGTGACACGATCTGCGCCGGCGGCATTCTCTATGGTCAGCGCAACATCCCGGTCATTCTCGATTTCTGCAAAG
The DNA here is from genome assembly GCF_004343585.1 of Neorhizobium sp. JUb45. Lineage (GTDB taxonomy): Bacteria > Pseudomonadota > Alphaproteobacteria > Rhizobiales > Rhizobiaceae > Neorhizobium. Next base: position 217,521 of record NZ_SLYW01000006.1, read on the forward strand.
ATATCCGCGAGGTCGCCGAGCCGGGTGCAAAATTCCTGAACTATGCCAACCCGATGGCCATGAACACCTGGGCGGCGATCGAATACGGCAAGGTTGATACGGTCGGTCTCTGCCACGGCGTGCAGCATGGCGCCGAACAGATCGCCGAGGTGCTGGGCGCCAAATCGCTCGATGAACTCGACTACATCTGCTCCGGTATCAACCACCAGACATGGTTCACCGAACTGAAGCTGAATGGCCGCAAGATCGGCAAGGACGAACTGGTTGCCGCCTTCGAGGCGCATCCGGTGTTCTCGCAGCAGGAAAAGCTGCGCATCGATGTGCTGAAACGCTTTGGCGTCTATTCGACGGAGAGCAACGGTCACCTGTCGGAATACCTGCCCTGGTATCGCAAGCGGCCGGAGGAAATTTCCCGCTGGATCGACATGTCGGACTGGATTCACGGCGAGACCGGCGGTTACCTGCGCCACTCGACGGAAACGCGCAACTGGTTCGAAACCGAGTTTCCGCAGTTCCTCGAACAGGCGAAAAAGCCGATCGATCCCGCAAAACGGTCCAACGAACATGCAAGCCATATTCTCGAGGCGCTGGAAACGGGACGTGTCTATCGCGGCCATTTCAACGTCAAGAACAATGGCGTCATCACCAATCTTCCGTCCGACGCCATCATCGAATCCCCCGGTTTTGTTGATCGTTTCGGCATCAACATGGTCTCGGGTATCACAATCCCCGAAGCCTGTGCTGCCACCTGCATGGCGTCGATCAACGTCCAGCGCATGTCCGTGCATGCCGCCATCAGCGGCGACATTGATCTGTTGAAGCTGGCCGTGCTGCACGATCCGCTGGTCGGCGCCGTCGCCACGCCGGAAGAGGTCTGGCAGATGGTGGACGAAATGGTGGTGGCGCAGGCGCGCTGGCTGCCGCAATATGCCGATGCCATACCGGCAGCCAAGGAACGGCTGGCGCATTCCAAGGTCAAGACACGCGACTGGCAGGGCGCGGCGCGCCGCAATGTCCGCTCCATCGAAGAGCTTCGTGCAGAAAAGGCTGCAATGAAAAAAGCAGGCTAGGTTTTCTAAAGGCCGTGACCCGGAGGAGCGGGGCACGGCCTCATCGCCATGAAGGCAAGGCAGGCCGACTGCCGTCAGGGAGGAATGACGATGCCGTTTCAGACCAGAATTTCGACCATTGCCGTGCTCAGCCTCGGCGTTTCTTTGATTGCCGTGAGCGCCAACGCGTACGAACCGACCACGCCGCCGGAACCGCCGAAATTTCCGGCGGAAGGCAAGGTTACCTATGTGCCGCGCGATTCCATTCTCGAATTCAAGGCGCTGCCGCAATACAGCCAGCCGGATTGGGTGGCGGAAAAGTTCGAAAAGACCGGCAAGCTGCCGCCGCTGAAGGACCGCCTTCCGGAAGAGCCGCTGGTCTACAAGACCGGCAACATGCCGGATGGCGTCGGCGTCTATGGCGATACGATGCGCCATGTGGTCGGCGGACGCCCTGAGGGCTGGAACTATATTGCCGGCCAGAGCCAGGGCTGGGGCGGCATCGACATCGCACTGTCCGAATGCCTGACCCGCACCGCGCCGCTGTTTCAGGTCAACGCCGCCGATACAGAACCGCTGCCCAATCTCGCCAAGAGCTGGGATTGGTCTGAAGACGGGCACAAGCTCACCATGCATCTGGTCAAGGGCGCCAAATGGTCTGATGGCGAAGCCTTCAACGCCGATGACGTGATGTTTTATTGGGAAGATGCGGTCATCGATCCGCAGGTTTCGCCGCTCGGCGGTGGTGCGTCACCTGAAGCATTTGGCGAAGGCACGACACTAAAGAAGATCGACGACTACACCGTGGAGTGGACGTTCAAGGCGGCCTTTCCAAAACAGTATCTCTACACGATGGCCTATCCGACCTTCTGCCCGGGACCGTCGCATCTCCTGAAACCAAAACATCCGAAATATTCGTCCAACACCTACAACCAGTTCAAGAATGCCTTCCCGCCGGAATATATGAACATGCCGGTCATGGGCGCCTGGGTGCCGGTCAGCTATCGGTCCGACGATATCATCGTGCTGCGCCGCAACCCCTATTACTGGAAGGTCGATGAGAAGGGGCAGCAGCTGCCTTACATCAACGAGCTTCACTACAAACTTTCGACCTGGGCTGACCGTGACGTGCAGGCCGTTGCCGGCTCCGGCGACCTTTCCAATCTCGAGCAGCCGGAGAACTTTGTCGCTTCGCTGAAGCGCGCGGCCGATGAAAACGCTCCGGCGCGCCTTGCCTTCGGCCCGCGCCTCACCGGCTACAATCTGCTGATGAATTTCTCCGCCAATGGCTGGGGTAACCCGGATGAACGCGGCCAGGCGATCCGCGAACTCAACCGCAACCCGGAATTCCGCAAGGCGATCACCTCCGCGATTGATCGCAAGGCGGTCGGCGACTCTCTGGTCAAGGGACCGTTCACGGCCATCTATCCGGGCGGGCTTTCCTCCGGCACGAGTTTTTATGACCGCGCATCTACCGTCTATTACCCCTTCAATCTGGAGGAGGCCAAGGCGGCGCTGAAGACGATCGGGTTGGTCGATACCGACAATGACGGTTTCGTCAATTTCCCGGCCGGCACGGCGGGCGGCAAGAATGTCGAGATCGTCGTGCTCGTCAACAATGGATACGCGACCGACAAGAGCCTTGCCGAAGGGCTGGTGGGCCAGATGGCCAAGCTCGGCATCCGCATCGTTTTGAACGCACTCGATTCCAACCAGCGTGACGCCAAACATTACGGCGGACAGTTCGACTGGGCGGTTCGCCGCAACAGCACCGAACTGTTTTCGGTGGTGCAGAATACAGAGCAACTGGCGCCGGTTGGCCCGCGCACCAGCTGGAACCACCGCGCGCCGGAAGGAAAGCCGGTCGACATGATGCCTTTCGAGGCTGAAATGGTCGAGGTCGTGAACAAGTTCACCGCGTCGCAGGACAATGCCGAAAAGGCGGAACTGATGAAGCGGTACCAGAAACTTTATACCGAAAATCTCTACACGATCGGTTTGACGGAATATCCGGGTGCCTTGATCATCAACAAGCGCTTCTCCAACGTTCCGGCCGGCACGCCGATCAACATGTTCAACTGGGCCGAAGACGCCATCATCCGCGAACGCATGTGGGTGGCGACGGACAAACAGGGCAAATACGAACTGTTTGCCGAGCAGCTGCCCGGCAGGCCGGGCGACAAGGGCCCAACCCAGTAATCTCCCTCCCAGAAGAAGTCCCGGTCGCGCGTGAAGCGCGGCCGGAGAGGACGATAATCCGGGCGCTTATTGCGCGCCCGCTGAAAGGAGAGAGACGGAAATGCTGAGATTTCTGTTGACCCGCATAGGCTCCGCCATCCCGGTGCTGCTCATCCTGAGCGTGGTGACTTTTGCCATCATCCAGGCCCCACCCGGTGATTATGCCGATTACATCCGCTCGCAGCTGATGAACCAGGGCGGCGCATCCTTCGAGCAGGCGCAAGCGCAGGCACAGGCCTATCGTATCGAGCATGGTCTCGATCAGCCGATGGTGGTGCAGTATTTCAACTGGATCAGCGGGATCGTGACGCGCGGCGATTTCGGCTACAGCTTCTATTACAACAAGCCGGTCGCAGAAGTGGTGGGTGAACGCCTGCCGCGCACTCTGGCCCTGGCTGTCGTCTGCCATATTCTCGCATCGCTGTTCGGCATCGGTTTCGGCATCTGGGCGGCAACCCGCCAATATTCCTGGATCGACAATGTCCTGTCGGTCGTCTCCTTTCTTGGCATGACCATCCCGCGCTTCCTGATGGCGCTGGTGCTCGTCTATTTCATGGTTTTCCATTACGATGTGTCGGAGATCGGCAGTTTCTTCTCGCCGCAATATGGCGGTGCGCCGTGGTCCTGGGCCAAGTTCGTGGATCTCGTCAGCCATGTCTGGCCGGTCGTGGCCATCGCCGTGTTCGGCGGGCTGGCCTACAATATGCGCGTCATGCGCGGCAATCTGCTCGACACGCTGAACGCCCAGTATGTCGAGACGGCGCGTGCCAAGGGACTGTCGGAAGGCGCTGTCATCATGCGCCATGCGGTGCCCAATGCCGTGCATCCGCTCGTCATGTATCAGGGCGTGGTTCTTCCCTACATGCTGTCGGGTGAAATCGAGACTGCCATCATCTTCTCGCTGCCGACTGTCGGTCCCGCCATCGTCGGTTCCATGGCGGTGGGTGACGTTTATGTCACCGCAACCTTCATGATGGTGCTCGCGGCAACGCTGATCATCGGCAATATCATCGCCGACATGCTGCTCGCCTTGCTCGACCCACGCGTTCGCGAATTCGGGAGGGCGTGAGATGACCGCCATCGATCAAACCACCACCAAGATGATCACACCCGTCGCCGAGCCGCAGCAGGCGAATGAAAGTTATGTCGCGCTGGTCTGGCGACGTTTCCGCCGCTCCGTCACCGGCATGATCGGGCTGGCGCTTGTCGCCCTACTGTTCCTCACCGCCATCTTCGCCAACTTTTTTGCGCCGATGGACCCGATGGAAACCCATGCGAGTTTTTCGCCGCCGCAGGCCATCAGTTTCGCGGACAAGGAAGGTGCCTTCAGCATTTTTCCCCGGGTTTATGCCACGGCTGAAACGGAGGAGCTCGATCCCGTCACCTTCCAGCCGATCGTCGGGCCGGATTATGACAACCCGCTTTATCTCGGCTTCTTCGTCAAGGGCGCGGAATACAATCTGTTTGGCCTGATCCCGATGGACCGCCATTTCTTCGGCGCCACCGATGGCCAGCCGGTGCATTTTCTTGGCACCGACAAGTTTGGTCGCGATGTACTGTCGCGGGCCATCCATGGTTCACGCATTTCCCTCGCCATCGCGCTGAGTGTGGTTTTCATCGTCACGGTGATCGGCACGACGGTCGGGCTTGTCTCCGGTTATTTCGGCGGTGTCGCCGATACCTGGATCCAGCGTTTCGTCGAGGTCGTGCTGGCCTTTCCGCAATTGCCGCTTTACCTGGCGCTCACCTCGCTGATCCCGGTCACGGCGCCAACCCATGTGTTCCTGACATTCGTTGTCGTGGTCATGTCGGCGCTGGGCTGGGCGCAGATGTCACGCGAGGTGCGCGGCAAGTCGATGGCTCTGTCCCGCATCGATTATGTCCGCGCAGCCATTGCCGTCGGCGCCACCGATCGCCGCATCATCTTCCAGCATATCCTGCCCAATGTGATGAGCCATGTGATCGTTTCGGTCACGCTGCATATCCCGAGCGTGGTACTGCTGGAATCCTTCCTCGGCTTCCTCGGTTTCGCGGTCAAACCGCCGCTGATCTCCTGGGGCCTGATGCTGCAGGACACCTCCACCTATTCCGTCATCGGGTCCTATCCGTGGATCCTCGCCCCCGTCGGCTTCGTGCTAATCACCGTCTTTGCGTTCAATGCGCTGGGTGACGGTCTGCGCGATGCCGTGGATCCCTATTGAGGAGAGGACAGAACATGGCTCTCGCAATCGTCAACAATTACGCACCTTCCGACCGTTTCGATCATGATGCGCAGAAGGGAACACCGATCATCGATGCCCGCAATGTCGGCGTTACCTTCAAGGTGGAGCACGGCGCGGTAGAGGCGGTGAAGGATATTTCCTTCCAGCTCTATCGTGGCGAAACCATCGCCATCGTGGGGGAATCCGGTTCCGGCAAGTCGGTGACGGCACGCACCGTGATGGGGCTGCTCTCGAAACGCGCAACCATCTCGCCGAAGGCGACGGTCGGCTTCAACGGCGACAATATCCTGAAATTTTCGCCGCGTGCCCGGCGCGCCTTGCGCGGCAACCGCATCTCGATGATCTTTCAGGAGCCGATGAGTTCGCTCAATCCGCTTTATACGGTGGGCAGCCAGATCGTCGAGGCGATCCGCGCGCATAACAGGGTCAACCGGAAGGATGCCGAGGCGAAGGCGCTCGATCTCCTGAAGCAGGTGCAGATCCCCGAACCGGAAGCGCGGCTGAAACAATATCCGCATCAGCTTTCGGGCGGCCAACGCCAGCGCGTGATGATCGCCATGGCGCTCTCGAATGACCCCGACGTGCTGATCGCCGACGAACCGACGACGGCGCTCGACGTCACGGTGCAGGCGCAAATCCTCAACCTTATCCGTTACCTGCAGACACAGCGCGGCATGGCGGTGGTGCTGATCACCCACGACCTCACGATCGTGAAGAAGTTTTCGGACTATGTTTATGTGATGCAGCACGGGGAAATGCGCGAGCACAACACGACCGAGCGTATCTTTGCCGATCCGCGCCATCCCTATACGAAAAAGCTGCTGGCCTCGGAGCCGCATGGCAGCGCCGGGCCGCTGCCGGCGGATGCGGGTGTGCTGCTCTCGGCGAATGGCGTGCGGGTGTCGTTCATGATGCGCCATGGCGGCATCTTCAAACCGGACCTGCGCGAACTGGTGGCCGTCGATGGTCTCGGCCTCACGCTTCGCCGGCATGAAACACTGGGTATTGTCGGTGAATCAGGCTCGGGCAAGACCACATTCGGCCAGTCTCTGCTGCGGTTGAACCAGCCGAGTGCCGCCGAAATCACCTTTGCTGGTGAGCGGATCGACGCCCACTCCCGTGCCCAGATGCGGCCGCTGCGGGCGAAAATGCAGGTCGTTTTTCAGGACCCGTTTTCGTCCCTCAACCCGCGCATGACGATCGGCCAGATCATCGATGAAGGCCTTGTCGTCAACGGGCTCGGCAGGAACAAGGCAGAACGGCTGGCACGCGTGCGTGATGCGCTTGATGCTGCCGGCATGCCGACCAATATCCTGTCGCGCTTCCCGCACGAATTTTCCGGCGGTCAGAGGCAGCGTATCGCCATTGCCCGTGCCGTGGCGTTGGAGCCGGAATTCATCCTGCTCGATGAGCCCACCTCGGCGCTCGACCTGTCGGTGCAGGCGCAGATCATCGAGCTGCTGCGAAAACTGCAGGATGAGCGCGGCCTCAGCTACCTGTTCATCAGCCATGACCTGAAAGTGGTGCGCGCACTCTGCCACCGCGTCATCGTCATGCAGAACGGCCGCATCGTCGAGGAGGGGCCGGTCGAAGACGTCCTTTCCAAACCCAAAACGGAATACACCCAGCGGCTCGTGAAGGCCGCTTTCGAAATCGCCTGATATCGGAGGAACATATGGCAGGACATCCCAAAATCACATTCATCGGCGCCGGTTCGACGGTGTTCATGAAAAACATCATCGGCGACGTGTTGCAGCGGCCGGCCCTTTCCGAGGCACATATCGCGCTGATGGATATCAATCCGCAGCGGCTGGAAGAAAGCGCCATCGTCGTCAACAAGCTGATCTCGACGCTTGGGGTGAAGGCGACGGCGGAGACGTTCAACGATCAGCGCAAGGCACTGGCCAATGCCGAATTCGTCGTCGTCGCCTTCCAGATCGGCGGGTACGAACCCTGCACGGTGACCGATTTCGAACTGCCGAAAAAATACGGCCTGCGCCAGACAATCGCCGATACGCTCGGTGTCGGCGGCATCATGCGCGGGCTTCGCACCGTGCCGCATCTGTGGAAGATTTGTGAGGACATGCTCGCCGTCTGCCCGAATGCGATCATGCTGCAATATGTGAACCCGATGGCGATCAATACATGGGCGATCGCGGAAAAATATCCGACCATCCGTCAGGTTGGCCTTTGCCACTCGGTGCAGGGCACGGCGATGGAACTCGCCCATGATCTTGGTATTCCTTACGAGGAAATCCGCTATCGCTCGGCTGGCATCAACCACATGGCGTTTTATCTCGAATTCGAGCATCGCCAGAAGGACGGTTCATATCGCAACCTCTATCCGGATCTGCTGCGCGGTTACCGCGAGGGCAGGGCGCCGAAACCCACATGGAACCCGCGATGCCCCAACAAGGTGCGGTATGAAATGCTGACGAGGCTCGGGTATTTTGTCACCGAAAGCTCGGAGCATTTTGCTGAATACACGCCCTATTTCATCAAGGAAGGCCGCGAGGACCTGATCGAAAAATTCGGCATTCCGCTCGATGAATATCCAAAGCGCTGCATCGAGCAGATCGACAAATGGAAAAATCAGGCGGATGCCTATCGCTCGGCCGAAAAGATCGAAGTCAAGCAGTCCAAGGAATATGCCTCCTCGATCATCAACTCGGTCTGGACCGGCGAACCTTCGGTCATCTACGGCAATCAGCGCAACAATGGCTGCATCACCTCGCTTCCCTTCAATTGCGCCGCCGAAGTGGCTTGCCTTGTCGATCACAACGGCATCCAGCCGACCTTTGTCGGCGACCTGCCGCCACAGCTGACGGCGCTGATGCGCACCAATATCAACGTGCAGGAACTGACGGTTCAGGCACTGATGACGGAAAACCGCGAGCACATTTTCCACGCGGCGATGATGGACCCGCATACCGCCGCCGAACTCGATCTCGACCAGATCTGGTCGCTGACCGAGGACCTTCTGACGGCGCATCGCGACTGGCTGCCGGAATGGACGCAGAGCGTACCAGTCCGCCAGGCAAAGGCGAGCTGACCCAACCGGCTCGTCTCAAACCGCCGCGGCACGTGTGTCGCGGCGGAAATCCGATGGTGGCATGCCGGCGGTGGAGCGAAACGCCTTATTGAAGGCGCTGACCGACCCGAAACCGCTGTCCATCGCCACCTGCAGAATGCTGTCGCCGCTATGCATCAGTTTCGCCTGCGCATGCGAAAGCCTGAGCAGCGTCAGATATTTGATCAGCGTCATGCCGGTCGATTTGCGAAACAGGTTCATTGCGTATTTGGGATGCAGTCTTGCCGCCTCGGCAATGTCGGTCGCATCCAGTTCTTCCAGAAAATTGGCGGCAATGAAGTCGCACATCTTTACGACGGCGGGCGAGGGCGCACCGGTCTCCATCGAGGAAGAGTGCGTCTTGCCGGATGAGATCGTCTCATAGGGCTCCATAAAAATCCGTTCGACGCGCAGAAGCAGTTCCTCCACCGCATGCTGCGCCTTCATCTCTTCACCCGATGTCACGTAGCGGAACCAGCGCGGAAAATTTTCGCGGTCGGCCGCGTCGGTCTGTGAAGTCAGCATCGTCGCGCCGCCCATCAGCATGGCGGAGACGCTGGCTGGCAGGCGCATGCGGAAAAAATGCACGAGCGGCAGATGTGCGCCGGCATAGATGGAATCGCGTGAGGATTCGTCCATCCGGTGCGGCTGTCCGCCCCAGAACAGGCAGATTTGCCCGGCCGACAGTGTCAGATCATGCCCGCCCATGCGGTAATGCACATGCCCGCGCATGATATAGTTGACCTCGATCTGCGCGTGCCAGTGCGGCCGCAGCATCACGCGTGGATGTCCGTGGAAAAATTGCAGCGTTGTCGGCATGCCCTCGATGCTGCTTGCACCCGGCTGGTAAAAAGCCTTTTCCTCGATCTTACTTTCCGACAGGTCCGTGTTCCCTTTGTACGAGACAGAGTTTTGCCGATCGCTAATCTGCTCATGTTCGTGGAGGAACAGCAATTGAAAAGGGAGGTTTTCAATGCGCTACAGGTTTCTTGGCGCGACGGTATCGTTTGCTCTTTTGGCAACCGGGCCCGCAGCCGCGCAATCGACTGAAATTACCATCTGGAGCTGGAACGTTGCCGCCTCGGCATTGAAGTCCACTCTTGATGGGTTCAACAAGAAATACCCCGACATCAAGGTGACGGTGCAGGATCTTGGCAACGATCAGGTTTTTGACAAGTCGCTGGCCGCCTGTGCTGCCGGTGGTGACGGGCTGCCGGATATCGTCACAATCGAGAATTTTGAGGCGGAACTGTTCTGGAACCGTTTTCCGGATTGTTTCACCGACCTGACGGCGCTCGGCTACACGCCGGAAATGCAGGCGCTTTTCCCCGAATTCAAGCGCACCGAACTGGAAGTGGATGGTGCTGCCTATTCCATGCCCTGGGATTCCGGCCCGGTCGCAGTCTTCTATCGCCGTGATTTCTATGAGAAGGCAGGCGTCGATCCGGCAACGATCAAGACCTGGGATGATTTCCTGAGCGCCGGCAAGAAAGTCATGGCGGCCAACCCCGGCACGGTGATGGCGCAGGCCGATTTCAACGGCGACAGCGAGTGGTTCCGCATGCTTTCCAACGAGCAGGGTTGCGGTTACTTTTCGACCGATGGTCAATCGATCACCATCAATCAGCCCGCCTGCGTCGCCACGCTCGACAAGATCAAGCAGATGAAGGATGCCGGCATCATCACCGCCGCCATCTGGGACGAAAAGATCCAGGCCAACACCGCCGGCCGCACAGCCAGCCAGGTTTTCGGCGCCTGGTATGAAGGCACAATTCGCTCCGGCTCGCCGGATCTTGCGGGCAAATGGGGCGTCTATCCGATGCCGAGCCTGACGGCCGACGGGCCGCACGCCGCCAATCTCGGCGGCTCTTCGCTCGCCATCAGCGAAAACTCGAAGAACAAGGAAGCTGCCTTCAAGTTCGTGGAATACGCGCTGACCACCAATGAAGGCCAGGTGTCGATGCTGAAATCTTTCGGCCTCGTGCCGTCGCTTTTGTCGGCGATCGATGATCCGTTCGTCAAGGAAAAGCAGCCCTATTGGGGTGATCAGGCGGTGTGGGCGGATATCCTTTCCACCCTGCCCAAGATCAAGCCGGCGCGCGGGACTGCATTCCAGGCGGATGCGGATGGTGTCTACAAGGCGGTGCAGGCGAAATTTTTCGCCAACGGTTACCCGGATGCCAAGACGGCACTCGACGATGCCGCCAAGCAGATCGAAACGGCCACCGGCCTTCCCATCGCGGAATGAGCAATCGGGCCGGGCGGTCCGCTGTCCGGCCCAAAACTCCCCGCCGACGATGACCGGAGGAAGCAATGCGTGTGCACAACAGGATCGCTTATGCGTTCCTGGCCCCCTATTTGCTGATTTTCGCCAGTTTCTGGCTGTGGCCGATCATCAGCTCGTTTTTGATCTCGTTCCAGAATACCCGCGTCAATCCGTGGCGGTTCGCACCCTCTATGAACTGGGGGCGGCTGGTCGGTGATCCGGCTTTTTACAACGCGCTTTACAACACGCTGATCATTCTCGTCATTCAGGTGCCGGTGATGATCGCGCTCGCCACCGTCATGGCGGTGCTGCTGAATTCGCCGCTGCTGAAGGCGCGGCCGCTGTATCGTTTCGCCTTTTTCGCGCCGGTCGTGGTGGGTGAGGTGGCTTATGCCGCCGTGTTCCGGCTGATGTTCAGCGCCGATTTCGGCATCATCAACAAGATCATCGGTACGGTTGGGCTTTCGCCCATCTCATGGTTCGACAATGGCACGGCGGCGATGGCGCTGCTGATCATGGCCGTCACCTGGCGCTGGGCCGGTTACAATGCCATCATCATCCTCGCCGGGCTGCAATCCATTCCCGGCGATGTTTATGAGGCGGCAACACTCGACCGTGTCGGCAAGGTTCAGCAGTTCTTTCACATCACCCTGCCGCTCCTGAAACCCATCATCCTGTTCTGCATCGTTTTGTCCGTCATCGGCACGATGCAGCTGTTCGCCGAACCATTCCTCATCACCAATCGTGGCGGGCCGGGTGGGGCAACCGAAACGCTAGGCCTGCTGCTGTACCGGCAGGGCTTTACCTCGCTCAATTTCGGTTACGCCTCGGCAATTGCCTATACGATCGCAGGCTTGGCCGTCGCCATTTCGCTGCTCAACCTGTTTTTCGGGAGGGAGGCGAAATGAGATCGAAATCCCGCTCGCTGCTGATACGCCGGGTGGTGCTACATGCGGCACTCACACCGCTCGCCATCATCTGGCTGTTTCCGCTGTGGATGATGTTCGTGTTCTCGACCATGTCGGATTACGGCATTTTCAGCCCCGATATCGTTCTCGTGCCATCGACGCAGTTCATCGAAAATTTCAAGAACCTGCAGGCCGATACGGATTTTCTGCGGGCGATGTTCATCTCCATCACCGTCGCCGTCATCTACACCATCCTGTCGGTGATGCTGACCTCGATGGCCGGCTGGGCCTTGGCACGGTACCGGTTCGCCGGGCGCTCCGTCGTCATCGCCATCATTCTCGGCACGATCACGCTGCCCTTTGCGGTCGTCGTCATCCCACAGTTCATCATGGTGGCGCGCGAGTTCAGGCTCGCCAATACCTGGGTGGCGCTGATCGTGCCACCGCTGTTCAATTCGCTCGGCGTGCTGTTCATGCGGCAGGCATTTTCCATGATGCCGTCGGAACTGTTCGATGCGGCGCGGGTCGAGGGCGTCAAGGAATGGCGCATCTTTCTGCACATCGCGCTGCCCTTGGCGCGGCCGACCATGGCGGCGCTGTCGATCATCCTCTTCCTCGCATCCTGGAACAATTATCTCTGGCCGCTGCTGATCAATTCGCGGCCGGGCATGATGACCGCGCCGGTGGCACTCGGCACGCTGATCGGTCTCACCAAGGTCTCCTGGGGCGGCATCATGGCGGGGGCGGTGCTGCTAACTGCGCCGATCCTCTTCGTCTTCATTTTCCTTCAGCGTCATTTCATTTCCGGCATCACCGCCGGCGCCGTAAAATAATCGGAGGCTTCATGGCCGGGCTCACCCTCAAAAATGTCATCAAGCGTTTCGGTGCCTTGCAGGTCATCCATGGCGCCGATCTGGAAATCAAAGACGGTGAATTCGTCGTATTCGTCGGCCCTTCCGGCTGCGGCAAGTCCACCCTTTTGCGCATGATTGCCGGACTGGAGGATATTTCAGGCGGCGAGATCGCCATTGACGGCACTGTCGTCAACGATGCCGATCCGGCCGATCGCCATATCGCCATGGTGTTCCAGTCCTACGCGCTTTATCCGCACATGACGGTGCGCAAGAATCTGTCCTTCGGCCTGACGATGAACGGCAACCCGAAGGCCGATACCGAACGCCGCGTGGCGCATGCCGCCGATATTCTGCAGATCAACGAGCTGATGGATCGCCGTCCCGGCCAGCTGTCCGGCGGTCAGCGCCAGCGTGTTGCCATCGGCCGCGCCATCGTGCGCGAACCGCAGGTGTTTCTGTTCGACGAACCGCTCTCCAACCTCGACGCTGAGCTGCGGGTGCAGATGCGGGTGGAGATTTCAAAACTGCACAAGCAGCTCGGCACGACGATGATCTACGTCACCCACGACCAGACCGAGGCGATGACGCTGGCCGACAAGATTGTCGTGCTGCGCTCGGGGCGCATCGAACAGGTCGGCGCGCCGCTCGATCTTTATGACGATCCGGCCAACCAGTTCGTTGCCGGTTTTGTGGGCTCGCCAAAAATGAATTTTTTGAAGGCGAAGATCGAGGCTGCCACATCGGATGGTGTCACGGTGGCGCTGGCTGCCGATCCGGGCGTCAGGCTGAAGATGCCGATCTCCAGTCGTCCCGATATCGGCTCCTCCGTCATTCTGGGCATCCGTCCCGAACATTTTGTCGATGCCGGTGCCGGAGACGCTGATCTGACGGTGGATGTCGATGTCGCCGAACATCTCGGCCATACCAGCTATGCCTATGCCGCCGTTTCCGGTGAACCCCTGATTATCGAACAGCCGGAATCCCGCCATGCTGCCGATCAGCAACAGCTCACCGTCGGTCTGCCGGCAAAACGCTGTTTCCTGTTCGACGCCGAAGGCCGTCGCCTTCGCTGACATCTTTCGTTTCATCTCCCAAGACTGACTGAAAAGGACATGCCATGAGTGCAGAGAAAAAAATCCGCTGGGGTATTATCGGTCCCGGCACGATCGCAAAAACCTTTGCCGAAGGCATTGCCGGGTCCTCCACCGGCACGCTCGCGGCGATCGCCAGCCGCAATCCTGACAAGCCGGGATTGGGCGATGGTTTTCCCGGCGCACGGATCGTGCACGGTTACGAAGCCCTGCTTGCCGATCCCGATATCGATGCGGTCTATATCGCCACACCGCATACGGGCCATGCCGAATGGGCGATCAAGGCCGTGCGGGCGGGCAAACATGTGCTGGTCGAAAAGCCGATCGCGCTTTCCGCCTTCGATGCCGACGTGATCTTTTATGAAGCGAAAAAAGCCGGAGTGTTCATCGGCGAAGCCTATATGTACCTCTTCCACCCGCAGACGGCGCGGCTTGTCGAACTGGTGAAACAGGGCGTCATTGGTGACGTCAGGTTGATCCGCTCCAGCTTCGGTTTCGACATGGGTGGTTTCCGGCCCGAACACCGGCTGTTCTCCAACGATCTTGCCGGCGGCGGCATTCTGGATGTCGGCGGTTATCCGGTGTCGATGGTGCGGCTTCTGGCCGGCGCCGTCAGCGGCATATCTTATGCCGAACCGGTAAGCGTTGCCGGTGCCGCGCATCTTGGCCAGTCGGGCGTTGACGAATGGGCATCCGCCGTCCTGAAATTCGAAAACGGCATCGTGGCCGAAGTCTCATGCTCGATCATGGCGAACCAGGACAATACGCTGCGCATCATCGGCTCCAAGGGTCGTATCGAGGTCAAGGATTTCTGGTTTGCAGGCGGGCGCAAAGGCGGCACCGGCAGGATCGAGATTGTCAGAGGCGACGAGCGGGAAGTCGAAGAGGTTTCGGAAAATCGGCATCTCTACTCCTTCGAGGTCGATGCGGTGACTGCGGCGATCCGGGCCGGTGAAAAGACATTTTCCTATCCGGGCATGAATGCGGCAGAGGCGCTTGCCAATCTGCGTGTGCTGGATCGTTGGCGTGCTTCGGTCGGTCTGGAGTATGGGGTCGAGAAAGCGGCGCAACGCACGAAAAACATTGCCGGCGCATCCGTCGTCGCCGGAAACAGCGTGCCGAAACGGCAGATACCGGGCCTTGCCAAGCCGGCTTCGGTCGTGGCGCTCGGTTTCGAGTTTTTCCCGAATTTCGCATCGGCCTCCCTGACCTTGGACGCCTTTTACGAGGCGGGCGGCAACCTGTTCGACACGGCTTTCGTTTACGGTGCCGGCAAGACCGAAAGCATCTTTGGCGACTGGCACACCAGCCGCAATGTGCCGCGTGAAGAGATCGTGCTGATCGGCAAGGGTGCGCATTCACCGCTCTGCTATCCGGATATCATTGCCAAACAGCTCGATCAGTCGCTGCAGCGGTTGAAGACGGATTATCTCGATATCTATTTCATGCACCGCGACAATCCGGACATCCCGATCGGTGAGTTTGTCGATGCCATCGATGCCGAGGTGAAGCGCGGGCGTATTCGCGGCATTTATGGCGGCTCCAACTGGACACGCGAACGTCTGGATGCGGCAATCGACTATGCAAAGAAGAACGGCAAGGCGGCCCCGGCCGCGCTTTCCAACAACTTTGCGCTGGCGGAAATGCTCGATCCGATCTGGCCGGGTTGCGTGACATCATCGACGGCCGAGTGGAAGAATTGGCTGAACGAACGACAGATCCCCAATTTCGCATGGTCCAGCCAGGGGCGCGGCTTTTTCACCGACAGGGCGGGTCGTGACAAACGGGACGATGCGGAAATCGTGCGTTGCTGGTATTCGGACAGCAATTTCGAACGTCGCGACCGTGCCATCGAGCTTGCGCAAAAGCGCGGCTGCAGCCCGATCCACATCGCGCTTGCCTATGTCATTGCCCAGTCATTTCCAGTGATACCGCTTATCGGACCACGCACCGTTGGTGAGTTGGAGGACAGTCTGTCCGCTCTCGCGATAGAGTTGTCTGCGGCGGACATCGGTTGGCTGGAAGCTAAGAATTGAGTTAGGTGAGACCTCAATCGGCCAAATGGTTCTTACCTGATGGCCGAAAGTCTCTTTCGTCATAATCGGGCTTGAAACGTCACGGTGAGTATGAGGATGGATTGAATAGCCCGAGATTTGTAGACCCCCTCGGGTTAGATTTTCTGCTGCTTCTCGAACTCGATGGGCGACAGAATTCCATTTCTGACGTGCTTGCGTTTCGGGTTTTAGAACATCTCGATGTAATCGAACGCATTCTGGCGAGCTTCATCGCGTGAACGACCCTGTGACGTATCCTTTTCTGCTTCAGAAGATTGAAGAAGCTCTCGGCCACCGCATTGTCATGGCAGTTGCCGCGTCGGCTCATCGAGTGAACCAGTTTGTGGTGCTTGACGAGCGAGGCCCAGGCCATGCTGGTGAACTGCGAACCCTGATCCGAATGAATCAGCACCTTGTCCTTCGGTTTGCGTCTCCACACCGCCGTGCGCAGAGCCTGCAATACGACGTCCATGGTTTGTCGGCTCTGCATCGCCCAGCCGATGACCCGGTGCGAATAGAAATCGATGACGACCACACCGCCTGGCTATCCACCCAGCCGCTGTTTAGCGAGCAGACGTACCGTCACTTAGAGCCTGTCCGAGAATTGAGTTGAGTGATCGGGCCGATGATGATTCCAAGACGGTGTTCAAAGCCAGAATGGAAGCGCCATGTGGAACCCGACC
>NZ_SLYW01000007.1 GCF_004343585.1 Neorhizobium sp. JUb45
TTCGGTTTGTGCTCGTCGCGGGGTGGAGCAGCCCGGTAGCTCGTCAGGCTCATAACCTGAAGGCCGCAGGTTCAAATCCTGCCCCCGCAACCAAACATTCCAAGGAAATGCCAAGGGTGATCGCTGGCGGGAAGACTTCATCTTCCCTAGTGATGGTAGCTCATCGTCCTCAAGGTCCATAACCTGAAGGGTTCGAAGGACGGTTCAAGTCCTGCCACCGCAACCACCGACACTTGTAAATTACCCCACTCCAGCTTTTTACATTCGAGCTCCTCAGCAAAATAGCCGAGGAGCTTTTTGCGTTTGACCGGACCGCGGCGCCGGCTCCCAATGAGATTATTCATAGTGATCACTAAAGATTAGTTGACAGCGAAAATCAAGCCGTTAGTGTTTATCGATCGATACAAATAAGGCGATGGCCGTCGCGCCCGTTTTTCGTCCGTCGTGGCCCCTGATTCCAGCTTCATGGAAAGGGGTCCCGGCAACCAGCCAAGGATTCCATTGGATGAGATTGAAGAAGTTTACCGGACTGGTACACGCGCTAGGCGTCCTGGTTCTGATGATGTTTTTGGCGTCGGCGGCAAATGCTGCCGAAAAGACCTACACCGTACAGTCGCCGGATGGGGTCGAAATCGCGGTTCAGGAAAGCGGAAACCCTGAAGGCAAACCGATCGTCTTCATCCATGGTCTGCTCGGCAGCCGCCTCAACTGGGCAGAGCAAACAAGCAGTGAGGAACTGCAACAGTACAGGATGATTACCTATGATCTGCGTGGCCATGGGCAATCGGACAAGCCGGATAATGCGGAATCCTATCGAGATGGGCGGCTCTGGGCCGATGATCTTGCGGCGGTGCTGAAGGCGAGCGACGCCAAAAAGCCGGTGGTTGTCGGGTGGTCGCTCGGCGGTGTCGTTATTTCGAACTACCTTGCTGCATATGGCGACGAAAATCTAGGAGGTGTCGTCTATGTGGATGGTGTTATCGAGCTCAATTCCGCTCTCATCACACCACATCGTGACGTCTATGCCGGTCTTGCATCCGACGATCTGAAAACGCACCTTGATGCGGTTCGAACATTTCTCGCCTTGTGTTTCCAGACGCAACCCGATGCGGCAACCTTCGAGCGACTTCTGTCGAATGCCGCGATGGCGTCCTGGGTTATGACAAAAACGGTTCCTTCCATGACGGTCGCTGTTGCGGCCGGCCTGCCCAAAGCCAAGGTGCCTGTCTTGTTGCTATATGGCGGTGAAGACACTTTGGTCATGACAGGCCCCAGTATCGCGCGCGCAAAAGACCTCAATCCTAGCATTGTCGCGAAGATCTATCCGAATTCGGGCCATGCACCGTTTTTAGAAGAAGCGGCCCGCTTCAACAGAGATCTCTCAGAATTCCGGAAATCTATCCCGTACGCAAAGTGATCGGCTTCGGGGCGAGCTTTCTCGCCCCGGTAGGCTGCCAAGCATCGCATCACCAACATATGCGACGGAATGCAAATGACCGGATGCAAGGCGACTGGTCGAGCAAGACGAGTGTCCCCCTTCAACAGTCCGCCGGCGGCAAAACTTGCTGTGGCGAAGGTTGCTGCGAACAGCAACCAAGGCGGAAAGCGATGATTTTCCTAATTAGCCGCTTGGCCCAGACCGTACGTCGTCCGCTCCTCGACCTGCGGCGAACAAGTCGAAAAGTGCTGAAAGACGTTTTTACATGGGCACGCGCGCTTGCCGTAGTGGGGGCGGGATCCGCGTTCAGTCATGCCTATCCAGCGGTGATCCCGTGAATCCAAGGTAAAAGCAGCTGGACTCAACACCGGCGGCTGATATCGAGCGGCGCTCCCATTGATCGTTCTACCATCGATGCTCGGTAGTCCTGTCTTTGATCAAGCCGGTTGCAATCTTCGAGACTACGTTCAGACGCTGCTCAGTGTCAGAATCTTCGAAGGCCTCGTCGAGCATATCAACGTAGCTCTGAAAACGTTCGAGTTCCTGCTCGAATACGCTCGCATGAGACCCCCCGTCGTAATGCAGATCGCCGAACTCCTGCGCTGCGGTGGCGAGAATAAAATAGCCGGCGGCTCGATCCGGTTCCGCCAGGGCTGCCTGCCGTGCTGCAACTGCCGCTGCCTGATAGGCACGTGCACCATTGCCCTTCTCGCGGATGATATCGGTGATGCTGCTGAACATGGAAACTTTCGCCTTTCCTGTCTGGTTTGAAACTGTTGCCCGCTCGGCCGTACCTGTGAAGCCGCCGAGGAATTGATAAAGAATGCCGGTTGCGAGGCCAAAGTCGTCGATCTCCATCGCTTCCTGCGGATTGTGCGAGCCGTTGCGGTTGCGAATGAAGATCATCGCCGAGGGAATGCCGGCCTTGGAAAACACGGCCGCGTCATGGCCGCCGCCCGAGGGAATGGCCGTTGCCGGCACGCCGGTGGTCTCCGATGCCGTTTGCAGCATGGCGATCAGCCTTTCGTCGCAGAGCGCGGGGCTGGTCCACAGCGCCTGGCCGAGGTCGAAACGGACGGCACGTTCACGCTCGATGCGCCCGACATGGGAGAGCACAAGCGCGTGCATCGTCTCCAGCATCGCGCTGTCCTGGCTGCGAATGTCGAGGCTGAATTCCACACTGTCGGGAATGCGGGAAAGAGCGTGTTTCTGCTGGTCAGTGGAAACCATGCCGCTGGTCACGACGAGGTCGCGGCCCTTGGCGACGAAATCGTGCCAAGCGGCATCGAGCACATTGAGGAGTTCGGCCATGGCCAGAACCGGGTCATGCCGGTAGGCCAGCGGAACGGCGCCGGAATGACCGGCCTCGCCGAAGCAGGCGATCTTCCTGTAGCGGAAATTGCCGCGGATGCCCGAAACGATCGCCGCCGGCAGATTGCGCTCGATCAGCACCGGGCCCTGTTCGATATGCACTTCCAGATAGGCGCTGACCGTCGCGCCATCGAGAAGCGGTTTGCCTGCGCGCACCGGTCCCATGTCGATGCCGGTGGCCTGCATGTGTTCGTCGAGCGTGCGGCCGTCTGCCCGGTGGCGTGCAGAAAGCTCATCGGCAGAAAGGGCGCCGAGCAGCGCTTTTGAGCCGATATAGCAGGGGCCGAACCAGGCGCTTTCCTCGCCGCGCATGGCAATCACCTTGACGGGAGCGGGAAAGATAAATCCTTCCCGGCAAGCGCGTACCAGGCACAGAAGGCCCGAAATAACGCCGGCGAGACCATCGAAATTGCCGCCGCGCGGTACGCTGTCCACATGCGAGCCGACCAGCGTGAAACGCGGTGCTGCCCGGTGTTCGGGCAGGCTGAAGACGACGTTGCGGCCGGCATCCCATTCCGCCACCAGGCCTTCCGATTGCGCGAAATCGATCAGGTATTCCAGTGTGGCCGCTTCGATCTCTGAAAAAGCCGGGCGGCTGACACCGTCGACGTCGGCGGTGTGGGCGGCGATCTCGGCAAACAGGCGCTCGGCCACGGCGAACAGGTCGAAAGCTTCCGCTGTCTTGAGAAGGGCGGCAGGCATCAGGCATACTCCGCAAGGGTGATGGTTTCGTCGGCCAGTCGTGCCGCGCCGATCAGCGCGTCGAGCGAGGCGAGGCCACGTGCGGCAAGCGTTGCCTCAAGCTCTGCCACCAGACGCGGCATGGTGTTCGGGCTGATGAAGGTTGCGGTGCCCACCTGCACGGCGCGGGCGCCGGCCATCAGGTATTCGATGACGTCATCGACGCTGGAAATGCCGCCGCAGCCGATCACCGGGATAGCAACGGCCTTGGCGCATTGATAGGTCATGCGCAGCGTGATCGGCTTCAGTGCCGGGCCGGACAGGCCGCCCATGACATTGCCCAGCCTGATTTCGCCGCTGCGGCTGTCGATCGCCATGGCCAGCATGGTGTTGGCAGTCACCAGCGCATCGGCACCGGCAGCTTCCGCCGCCTGCGCCACTTCCACCACCTCGCCTGTATTGGGAGACAGCTTTGCCCAGATCGGCAGGTGGGTGGCGGACCGGATCTTGCGGATGACGTCCTCGGTGGAGCCGGGGCGTATGGCAAAGGCCTTGCCATGGTCTTCGATATTCGGGCAGGAAATGTTGACCTCGATCGCCGCCACGCCCGGCGCGCTCACCTCTTCGGCAAAACGGGCAAAGTCGTCGGCGGTATTGGCGGAGATGCTGATCACCAGCGGAGCCTCGTAAGCGGCATAGAACGGCATGGTGTTTTTCACGAACAAGTCGGCGCCCTTGCTCGGAATGCCGATCGAATTCAGCATCGCGCCATTGACCTCGCAGACGCGCGGCACCGGATTGCCGGAGCGTTTTTCGCGGGTGATCGTCTTGGTGACATGCGCGCCGATGCAGTCGAGATCGAATACCTCGGCCAGTTCCTCGGAAAACGTCCCGGAGGCCGGCATGATCGGGTTTTTCAGCGTCAATGCGCCGATCCGGGTGGAAAGGTCGGCCATCACATCGCCTCCTGCAGATCGAAAACCGGGCCTTCGCGGCAGACCCGCAGGTTGACCGCGCCATCGGCGCGCCGGAAGGGGCGCACGCAGGCCTGGCACATGCCGATGCCGCAGGCCATGTGCTGTTCGAGCGCCACCTGTCCACCGATGCCGTGGCGCGTGCCGATATCCTGCAGCATGCGCATCAGGCGCGCGGAACCACAGGTGAAAAAGGCATTGATGCCGCGCGTTGCGATCAGCCCTTCGATCAAGGCCGTCAGGCTTTCGACGCCGGAATTGCCTTCTTCGTCGGTGACGGTGATGACCTCGGCACCGCAGTCTCGAAAAAGGTCGGTCGACATCAGCAGATCGGGAGAACGGGCGCTGCAGATCGCCGTCAGTGGCCGTCCGAGGCTGGCGCATTCCTTTGCCAACGGCGCAAGCGTTGCCAGTCCGACGCCACGGGCCAGGAGCAGCGGCCTTTGCCATTCCGGCCGGATCTCGAAACCCTGGCCGATCGGGCCGACGATATTCAGTGTGTCGCCCGCCTCGAGTTCGGCCAGCGCCCCGGTTCCGGTGCCTGCGACCTTGTAGAGAAAGGACAGTTCGCCCCTTTCCCGGTCATAGCCGTAGATGCTCATCGGCCGGCGGAAATAGGGCTGGAAACGATCCGTCTGCGGGCAGAGCAGGTGGAAGAACTGGCCGGGCCGGCAATCGAGCACGCAATCGGGCGCGGCAAGAACCATCAGGCGGTACTGGCCGTTCACCCATTCGTGGCTTTTGATGCGGGCCTCCAGCTCATGAATGGAAGGCTGCCGCACAAGGCCAGCGGGCGCAAAGGCTGAATCGGAAATGGCACGGAGGCTGGCTGACATGGCGGTTCCGGAAAGAAAAGGGGAAATGGGATGCCCGGCAGCGGTTGACCGCTGCTCAAGGACGTTTCTGTCATGGAAAGAGGCTTGCGACAGCTGGGGCATGCCCGTCGTCGCGCGCGGCCGGTGGCTGAGGATCAGCGTCGGGCGAAAAGGCGATCGGACGTCATAGGGCTCTCCATGCGTTCAAAAACAAAGCCTATTTTGGAACCGCGGATGCTGTCAAGATGATTCTCAAAAATGAGATTTTTCGCATGAAAAATATCCGCATTGCGAATTGTCCCGAGTTTGTTTAGGCATTCGAAGGTTTATCAATCCGCGAACGGGGGAATCGCCATGGACTTTGTGAGTTCCACCGAGGATGTCGGCCGTCGCCTGCGCGCCTTTCGTATGGGGGCCGGCCTCACGCCCGAAGACCTGGCAATCAGGGCAGGCGTGTCACGCGCCGCCATCTATCGATACGAATCCGGAAAACCTCCGAAGGTCGATACACTCGGCAAGATTGCCGATCTCCTCGGTGTTTCCCTGCCGACATTGTTGGGCGTCGGGGTTGAATATATCGCATCCGCCATCAGCTTCTTCGAGCGCATGCGCCAGATGGAAGAGGATGTCGACCAGATCACCGTGATGTTCGGGCCGATTTCCTACCTGCTGACAACGGACCGATACGACGAACTGCTACCGAAGATTTTCGATGAAAGCATCCCACAGGATGTCGACAACCGGCCGGCGGCGCTGCGCGATATCGGCGCGCTGATGGATATCCTCAAGGCCCGCAAGGAGAATTTTCGTCGCCGCAGCCCCAATATCGTCAGCCTCGTATCGGCCGCCGAACTGGAGGAATTCGCGCGCGTCGGCTTTGTCGGCGCCCATAATCCGCCCGATGTCGATCTGGCCAAGCGGCAGGCGGCGGCGCATGAAGAGATCCGCAACATCGTCCGCATGTTGCGCGAACAGCCGATCGGCGTGCAGATCGGCGTGGTGATCGATTCAATGCCGGGCGCCAGTTTCCAGGTGTTCAAGCGGGCAGACCGGGCGCAGGTCGCCGTCAGTCCGTTCCGGCTTGGCTCCTTCGCCAATATCCGTGTCGGCGTCGCCACCGTCACTGCCGCCACTGAGGCGGTGCAGCTTTACGGTAGCATGACCGACCAGTTGTGGCGGCGCAGTCTCAAGGGCGATCAGGCGGCGGATTTTATCGAAAAGACCGTTTTACAACGCCAGGTCAAGATATGAATCTTTCTCGCATTGCGCGTAAAAAGATATTCTTTTGATACAAATCTCATCTTTGAGAATTTTTGTTGCGTGGGTGAATGTTTTGTGAAAGCTTGCGGCCTTTCCCGGGAAAACTGGCGACACGAGAGGGCAGGGTCCTCTTGATATCGCCATTGATCTTCCCGTTTCTGAGATACGGAGTTTTTGGGTGTCGCAATCTGAGCGGATGATCGATATCGCGGGTGTCCACAAGACATTCGTCGCGGACCACGGAACGGTGACGGCGCTCGAGCCGGTCACGATCACCATCAAGCAGGGTGAGTTTATCTCGATTGTCGGTCCTTCCGGCTGCGGAAAGTCGACGCTACTGCGGTTGATTTCCGGACTCGATCACGCCAGCGGCGGCACGATCACGCTCGATACCGCCGGTCGCAAGCGCCCGGTCGGCTTCGTTTTCCAGGAGCCCGTCCTGCTGCCGTGGAAAACCATTCTCGAAAACGTCCGCTTCCCCCTCGATACCGCCGGCGTTTCCCGCGCCGAGGCCGACAAGGTTGCGCTCGATCTCATCAAGATGGTCGGACTTGCCGGCTTCGAAAAGGCGCTGCCGCGCCAGCTGTCCGGCGGCATGCGCCAGCGCGCCGCGATTGCCCGTTCGCTCTCGGACGATCCGCCGATCCTTTTGATGGACGAGCCTTTTTCGGCCGTCGACCTGATGACGCGTGATACGCTCAACGACGAGCTGCTGCGCATCTGGCAGTCGACCGGCAAGACCATCCTGCTCGTCACCCACAGTGTCGATGAGGCTGCCTATCTGGCCGACCGCGTCATGGTCATGACTGCGCGTCCCGGCAAGCTGAAATGCGTTCACGACGTCGATCTGGCCCGCCCGCGCGGCGAGGACACCAAGCTCGATCCTGCCTATCATGCGCTGGTTGCCCAGCTTCGTCGCGATCTGCGCACGCCGGGTGTGGCGCAGGGCGAGGGGGCGCACTGATGATCAGGCGCTTCACCGCTTGGATCGATTATGCGCTGGCACTGGCCGTGCTGCTCGGCGCCTGGTGGTTCGCCACCGGCCCGATGGCCATGCCGACCTATCTCCTGCCGTCGCCGCTGCGCACCTGGAATGCGCTGGCCGGTATCGCGATGAGCGGCGAGCTCTGGCTGCATCTCGGTTTCACCGTGCAGAACATCGTGCTGGGGCTCATCCTCGGCCTCGTCACGGGTATCGCGCTCGCCTATGTGATGACGCGCTTTCCCAAGCTCGCCATCTGGGTCGATGGCCCGCTTGTCATCCTTCAGACCGCCCCAAAAATCGCGCTGGCGCCGCTGTTCGTGGTCTGGTTCGGTTTCGGCATCCTGGCGAAGATAATCCTGATCTTCTCGCTGGTCTTCTTTCCGGTGTTCATCGGCGCAGTCGCCGGTTTCCGCACGCTTGATCCGAAGATGAAGGATCTGTCCAAACTTCTCGGTCTCGGTCATATCCAGCGGTTCCGCCAGATCGAGCTGCCGTCGGCAATGCCGGAAATCTTTGTCGGCCTCAAGATCGGCGCGGTTCAGGCGCTGGTCGGCGCGGTGCTGGCGGAATGGATGTCGGGCAAGCTCGGCCTTGGTTACCTGATGACCTATGCCGGCGCGACCTACAAGACGCCGCTGCTGTTTGCCGCAGTCCTGCTGACGGTTGTGCTGGGCCTGCTCATGCATGTCGTCCTGACCATGCTCGAAAACCGGCTTCTGTCCTGGAAGGGTGCCAAGCGATGACAAGTGCAGCCTTTCCCTGGAAGAACGGCCGCCCGCCGCATCTGCCTTGCGGTCCCGGCGATATCGCCGAGAATGTTCTCACGCCCGGCGATCCCGATCGCGTGCGCCTGCTGGCCGACATGCTGGAAGACGTGACCGATTTCGGCCGCAAGCGCGAATTCGCGCTCATCACCGGCACGTTTGAAGGTCAGCGGCTGACGATCTGCTCCACCGGCATCGGTGGTCCCTCGACCGAGATTGCGCTGGTCGAACTGGCCATGCTCGGCGCAAAACGCGTCGTGCGCATCGGCGGCATGTCGGCGCTGGTGGCGAATTATGCACCCGGCTCGTTTGTCGCCGTCGATCGCGCCCTCGGCGATACCGGCACCGCGCGCACCTACCGCGCCGCCGGCGGTGAAGCCAAGGCCTCGCCCGCGCTCGTGTCCGGTCTGGTCGATGCCGCGGCCGAGCTGGGGTTGACCTGTCGTCCCGGCATGGTCGCCTCCACCGACAGCTATTATTTCGGCCAGGACCGCCGTTATCGCCCCGTCGATGACGGGCAGGATCTGTCCGGCGCCTTCATCGACGGCTTTCTGGCGCAGGGCGCTATCGGCGTCGAGATGGAGAGCGAGATCATCATGACGGTCGGCAGCGCCATCGGGCTCGAAACCGGTTGCCTGCTCGGCGTCCACGGAAACCGCGCCACGGACGAATGGCTCGACGATTACGAAGCCACCCAGCGAAATCTCCTGCGCATTGCAGGACGTGCCTTCTCGAAACAATGAACAAAAAGGGGATCACAACAATGTTCAAGTTCCGCGTCACCACGGCAGCAAGCCTTGCCGCCCTGATCACCTCGCCCTTCTTCGCCACGACGGCGGAAGCCGCCGACAAGGTGATCCTGCAGATCGACGGCGCCGCCGCACCGTTTTATGCGCCGCTTTATGCCGGCGTCGAGAAGGGCATCTTCGAGAAGAACGGCATCGAGGTCGAGTTCATCTATGCCGCCGCCGCCGACATCCTCACCAACATCGCCGCCGGCAATGTCGATTTTGGTTTCCCGAACGGTGATGCCGTTGTTGCCGCTGCCGCCAATGGTCTGCCGGTCAAGGTCGTCCACACGACCTACCAGCGCGGCATCGGCGCGCTTCTGGCCAAGGAAGCAAGCGGTATCAAGACCTACAAGGACCTGAAGGGCAAGAAGATCGCCGTCACCAGCCTTGCCAGCCCGAACTACCTGCAGCTGCAGGTCGGCCTCCAGCAGGCGGGCCTGACGCTCGATGACGTCACCGTCGAAGTCGTCGCCACCGGCGCCATCGTCCAGTCGCTGCAGGCCGGTCAGGTCGATGCGATCGTCTTCTCCGAGCTTCGCAAGTACAATCTCGAAGCCGACGGCACCAAGATCACCATGATCCTGTCCAACGACTTCCTGCCGTCCTTCGGCAATGTCGTCGTCACCAGCGACACAAAGCTTGCCGAAAACGCCGACGTCGTGAAGCGTTTCACCACCGCCGTCACCCAGTCCTATGAATGGGTCATCGACGGCCACGTGCCGGAAGCCCTCGACATCGCGCTCGAAAAATACGCCCCGACCTGGCCGAAGGATCAGAAGCCGATCCTCACCACCGCCTTCGAAAAGACCTTCGTTCCGTCGGTCTGGCAGAGCGCGCTGACCAAGGAAAAGGGTCTCGGCGCAGCCGATATCGCCGGTTGGCAGAAGAACGCCGATATCCTGGTGCAGTTCAAGGTGATCGACAGCGCGCCGAAGGCTGAAGACTTCGTCGTCGATCCGTCCATGATCGGAAAGTAAGCCTGATGATTCTGCGTGGCATTGCGGGTCTGATCGCGACCCTCGTCCTGTGGACGGCAATCGTCTATCTCTTGGATGTCCCGGCATTTCTGCTGCCGGGCCCTGTCGAAGTGTTCAACCGTATTGTCTTCCTGTTCGAAAACGCCAAGCTCGCCCGCCACATCTGGGTGACGCTGTCGGAAATCGTCGCGGGCTTCGTGTTCGGAACCGCCGCCGGTATCTTTGCCGGCGTGGTTTTCGCACGTTTCCCGCGGGCAGAACGCTTTGCCACGCCGCTCATTCTGCTTTTGCAGACCGCCCCGAAAATCGCCATCGCGCCGCTTCTGCTGTTGTGGCTCGGCATCGGGCCGACTCCCAAAATCGTGCTGATCGCCATCGTGACGTTCTTCCCGGTCATGTCCGGCATGGTGACGGGCCTGCGTTATGGTGAAGGCAGTTTCCGCGATCTCGCCGCCGTGCTGAAACTCAGCCCCTGGCAGCGGTTCCGCCATATCGAACTGCCCTCGGCGCTGCCGTCGGTTCTCGCCGGAATGGCGGTCGCCACCACGTTGGCCATGACCGCCGCTGTCATCGGCGAGCTGATCGGCGCCAATGAGGGGCTTGGTTATCTTCTGTCGTCCGGTCAGGAGAACAGCGACACGTCGGTGGTCATCGGCATGGTCATTCTGTTGTCGTTGATCGGCTGGGCCTTCTACGAAGTCATCGAACTGATCCGCCGCCGTTCGCTCGGCCGGTTTCAGCTTTCGTGAGATAAAAAATGGCACGCGTATTCCTCTGCGTTCTCGATTCCGTCGGTTGCGGCGGTGCGCCCGATGCGGCACGTTATGGTGACGAGGGCGCCAACACGCTGCTGCATATTGCCGAAGCCTGCGCCGAAGGCCGTGCGCAGGATGGCAGGAGCGGACTGCTGACGGTGCCGAACATGGATGCGCTTGGCCTTGGCGCGGCGATCACGCGCGCCTCGGGCAAGACAGCCCCTGGCCTGTCGGCCGTGCCGACCGGTCGCTACGGCGCAGCGCAGGAAATCTCGGCCGGTAAGGATACCCAGTCCGGCCATTGGGAACTGGCGGGCGTGCCTGTCGAGCGTGACTGGCATTATTTTCCGCGTACCGAGCCGGCTTTCCCTGCCGATCTGATGGCGGAACTGGTGTCACGCGCCGGCATTGCCGGCACGCTTGCCAACAACCACGCCTCCGGCACCGAAGTCATCGACGCCTTTGGTCTCGACCATATCGCGACCGGCAAGCCGATCGTCTACACATCTGCCGACAGCGTCGTGCAGATTGCCGCGCACGAAACCCATTACGGGCTCGACCGACTGCTGGAAACCTGCCGGATCGCCGCGGACATCTTCCATCCGCTCAATGTCGGCCGCATCATCGCGCGGCCGTTCGTCGGTGAAGCGCCGGGCAGTTTCACCCGCACCGCCAATCGCAAGGATTTTGCCATCGCACCGCCTGACGGCACGCTCTGCGACCGGGTGGTTGCTGCCGGCGGTTGCGTGCATGCAGTCGGCAAGATCGGCGACATTTTTGCGATGAAGAGCATTACCGGCGTCTCCAAGGGCAAGGACGACATGGCCCTGTTCGACCACGTCCTTGACTGGACGGGCAAGGCGAAGGACGGTGATCTGGTATTCGCCAATTTCATCGAGTTCGACAGCCTCTGGGGCCATCGTCGCAACGTTTCCGGTTATGCCCGTGCACTCGAAACCTTCGATGCCCGCCTGCCGGAACTGACGCGTCGCCTGCGCGAAGGCGATCTTCTCATCATCACCGCCGATCATGGCAATGATCCGACCTGGCCGGGGACGGATCATACGCGCGAGCGCGTGCCCGTGCTTGTCACCGGGCCGGGCGTCACGGCATCGCCGCTGGGCATCATCGCGTTCGCGGATGTGGCGACCATGGTCGCCGTGCATCTCAACTTGGGTTAGAGCATCGCCGACTTAATTGTCAGCGCGTCCCTCGTCCTCGAGGATACGGCATCGCCAAACATATCGACATCAGGCCGGGTGTCGCGCCCGAACTGACGACGCCTAACGCGCGGCAGGGAGGCGAATGCGAAACGGCTGTAGCGAGATCTTCAACGGCCGTATGCGCCACGACCTGCTCCGTGAGAGCCTGTTCTTCGGACAGGATCATGCCTGCAGCGCGATTGCAGAATGGTCGACAATCATAACAGTTTCCCGGCCGCACTCATCGCTCGGATACCGGACCCCGGCAAACTATGCCGGGGTCTGCGCCACGACTGGCTCAACGCCGCGCATTGTGCGAACGTCGCGGTTCCGCCGTGTTTCGAACCTCCAACCTCGCCATCTGGGGTATCCAGAACCGCCAAGGCGCTCATTGCAGCTGGATTAGACGTGGTGGCAAGATCTTGGGCCACAGGTCATTTTCCGACGAGAGGAACGTTACTGGTCGAAAACAAATGGCTGGTCGATGTCGGAAGCGGATTGGGATTGCTTGCGCTCTTAGACGTATTATGACAGCCAAAACAGCCATTCTGGAATGCGGGCCGTATGCCTTGCCCTACTTTCTGGTGATAGGTTTCCATCGTCGTATTGGCGAGAAGGAGCGAGCCGACCTGCTGACTATTGTCGGCCGGTGCGGAGGGTATCGAACCATTGCGGGTCCAGACCGCTCCAACCTGTATATAATTGGAGCGCAGGTCCTTTCCGGTTGGCGTGTTGGCGAGCATGTAGTCGATATTGGTATTCAATGTGAAAAGCTGCGTGTTGTTGTTGGCTGACGCTGGCTCAGGCAGGCTCCCCCAAGGGTTGACACGGTAGGTATTGTTCGGGCCAACGACGTTGCCTTGGGTTGCGACGACATTGCCAGCGTTATCGACCGTCATTTGAGGCACCAGCGCCCCGTCCTGCGAGCCGTTGGGCTGCATGAAATTCCACTGCCCGGCAGAGTTATAGGGCACAGGAACGGCTGGCGCTTCAATGGGCTGGTCGAGCGGAGGCATGAACGACAGATAATAGGTATTGTCCGGTGCATTCGATTTGTGCTCGAATGTTGCCCAGACCATTTCCGGGTGCCCCTGAACCGTGCCGACCACATGCATGCCGACCAGTGCGAGCTGTTTGGTGACAGTGGCAGGCGTGCCAATTGTCCATTTGGCTGCGCCTATTGCACCCTGATAATTGGGAACGTCGGCGGTAATGGTGACATAGTCCGTCAGGCTGCCATTGACTTTCGCGGCATCAATCCAGGACGTCTTGATCTCCATGGTCAGCGCTTCAGCGTCTTTTACGGCGGCACCCTTGCTGGTCACATAGTTCAGCAACGCATTCAAATCTGCCGCGGAATTCGGGAATTCCGACGTTTGAGGCAAAGCGCCGTTGGTAACAGCGGTGTTGAACCAGGCGTAAACGTCATTGGTGTGAACGGCATAATAGACAAGTGAGCCGTTCAGCGACATGAGAGCATCGCCGCCACCAGCCTGGCCGCCCGGCTGAATATTCTCGGCCAGCAGACCCTTTACCACCATGTTATTGACCGTTGAGCGAAACGAGGTGATCTCACCGGATTTGTCGCTTCTTAAAAATCCGGTGTTGTCGCCCTGGATATAGATGCCTTGCCCCTGCTGGTTGAAGTTGACGTTATAGAATTGTGGAGATGTTATCGTGACGCCGCTCCCGGATGGCGAGGTCAGCCAGAGAAACATCTGCTGACCCCATTTATAAAAGTCGCACTTGGTATTGTTTTGGGGGAACGCTAAACTGTTGGCGAAAACGATCGGGCCATCCTTGGCGATCTTATTGTTTGCAAACCAACTTTGAAACTCTGCGGGCCCGATGGAACAGCTCGCTGCCGGGTTATACTGGGCATGTGCAGTGCCGCCTAAAGCGAGAATGGCTGACGATAGAATCAACATCTTTCCAAACATTGCGAACCTCCAAAATGTGAGAAAACCACCAGAGGTTGTCCTATCAAAAAATCACCAGTGCGGTAAGCTATTTTCTACTAAAGGTAGTATTTTTTGTTACTTCTCCAACTATGCGTCTGTCGGAATGACTGTTTTTGGGTCAACGTCGCCGTCCCGGCTGATCACCTTCGAGAGGCTGCTAAAGAAAGCAATCTAAGTGTTTGGTCCCGGCGTTTGGTGGACTGGCTCGAAAGTCCAACCTGTTGGTCTCCGCGCCGAACTGAGCCGGTTAGGCGCATAAGGGGATGCGGACTAAAACCTGGATCACCAGGAGTTAGTTCATGTATTCCCACGCTGACAGAATTCGCTGAGGAACTGGTATCGCGAATACCAGCAGCATCATGACCTGCGCGTTCGTTGTGCGGCTCGCGCACCGAAGTTTTCCGAGGCCCAGAAGGGGGCGGCGATTGAGCACTACCGCACTCAGGATCGCTTTATCTCTGCAGCGATGAGGGCGTTGGGTTATCCAGGTCGCGGGACTTTGACAGCATGGGTTCGAGAGGCGTTTCCGGAGACGAGGACATCGATCCTTAGTTGGGGCAAGGTTTTGCGCCTTTGATGACAGCGCCCTGAAGACGAGCCGCCTGCGCGAAGGCGATCTTCTCATCATCACTGCCGATCACGGCAATGATCCGACTTGGGCTGGTACGGACCATACCCGCGAACGGGTGCCGGTGCTGGTGACCGGATCAGACGTCACGCCGCAGCCAATCGCGTTTAATTAAGTCATGCGCGACGTTCTAAGGAGCGCTTGTGTCGAATGATCATCACAAACAAAAAGATGTGTGTGACGACGAGTGCTCGAAAACGCAAGCCGCAGCGAATGTTGCAGCCTACGTCTATCAAAGTCCATCATCCTGATGGTTATGCACCGATAAGTGTCCAAAACTTCCTGATAGAAACCAGTACTCTCTTCGGACTGACCCGACGAACATTTGCAGCGGGACGCCATCGGCAGCTGCATGCCGGGCTGCCCGATCTAGTTTTTTGGAGCTGATGTCGGCGGGTCTTTGAGGTGACCCCGACATAAGCTATATGCAGCTTGGTTGTCTTGAAGAGTCTCTTGCTGACCTTTTGATGGAGCGCCTTGGTCTAACTAAGTTAAGGGATAAGCCCGGCAAACTCGAACTTGGTGCCGATCTGACCGCTCCGAGTTTGACGGGCCGAAAACGTCAGGGGCTGTTGCTGGCCTCAACATTCATTTGCAGGAATAATTGTGAGCGCCACCGAAAACTTTCCGCCCGTTGTCTACGCTATCGCCGACGTCCATGGACGCGCCGATCTTCTCGGCGCGATGCTCGATTACATCGCCGAGGAATCGAATAAACTCCAATCCAAACCGGTTGTGATCTTCCTGGGCGATCTGATTGATCGTGGCCCTCATAGTCCAAAGGTCCTGGATCAGGTCTGTTCGACACTCGACCTCTATCCTGGGTCCTGCCTGATCCTTGGTAACCATGACTTTTACCTACGTGAGCTCCTTCGTGGGACGCTCAGGGATGAGGATGCCGTCAACTGGATGGATTGGGGAGGTACCGCGACGGTTAGCGCATATTCCAGTCACCCAGTGCCCGCATTCGAAAACATCGCCGCAGATATACGCCAAACCTTTCCGCACCATGTGGATTTGCTGGATCATGCACGGACATTCACCGAGATCGGGCGCTTCTGCTTCGTTCACGCCGGCATACGTCCCGGCATTCAGCTCGTAAATCAAGATGCCTATGACTTGCGGTGGATCCGTGCAGGTTTTCTTGACCACGTCGACGCTCATGACCACATCGTTTTGCATGGTCACACAATCACGCAATCCCTTCGGCCGGAAGTCTATTCAAATCGTATCGCCTTGGATACCGGAGCATATCGCTCAGGACGCCTGAGCGCTGCCGTAATAACCGAAGATGCGCTCTCACATTTCCTTTGTACCGAATTGGCCGAGAGCGGCGCAATTGAAGTCCGCGAGTGGCGAGCAACGGAATAACAAGACATGGAACCCTTCTTTCGAAGGCCCTTTTGTTGAGCCGGGGCACCAACAGCTGAGTTGCATAATGGCGGTCAGATAAGGTCGTAAGACTGTGCTCGCCGTTTCAAACCTATCGACAGCTGTAGGATATGTCCTGCCTCAAGGCGGGCAATGCGGCGTCCTGTCGTCCGAAACCTGTTGCTACTGGACGCCTTTTGATGAAATTATGCCGACCTAGGGCTTTTGTTCTCGATCCGCTTACGTGGTCCTGAAATGAGGCTGCAATGCTGCAGCCAGACGATCGGCGATTGCGGTCATCGTACCGGCATTGCCGCCTTGCGCCGTCACGAACTGAGTCCCGATCCTGAGCGCATATCCGCCCGGTCTTGTCGGGTCGGCGCAGGTGCCGACAAGGATGCCCTGTCGCTCGAGCGCCAGCATCGCCTGCGCAGGCGGCGTGGCGGGATCGATGGGAACCAGAACCTGATGGGTAAAGGTTTCGCCTTCCTTTGGTGCGATTACCGGCACGCCGTTGGCGGCGAGCCGGGCTGCGAGGACCTTCGAATTCGCGCAGATTCGTTGCGCATAATCCCGGCCGTTCGCCGTGGCTTCTTTCAGGGTGGTCAGGAATGCGGGCAGTTTGCCTGCATCGTAATTGGCCGACAGAGTGCGGTCGATGAACCGGGCCAGATGCTCGCCGTCAACCGGATCGCGGCCTGCTACCAGGCTATGCGGCCGGCCGGGCAGGGTCTTGTAGGTGGAACTGGTGATGATATCGACGCCCAGCGTCAGCGGGTTGGGAAAAGTGCCGCCTGCGATCAGGCCGGAGACATGCGAGGCATCGAAGATCGTCTTCGTGCCGACGGAGCGGGCAGCCTCGACGACCGGGCCGATATCGTCCGGCTTGATCATCACGGAGCGGCCAAGCATCACAAGTGTGGGATGCCGTTCGCGAACGAGATCGGCCGCTGCCCGGGCATCGAGACAGACGTTGACTGTATCGAAGGGCAGGTCCTCGACCTCCAGCCCGGCAAGTTCGGGCGTGCCGCCGCGCCGTTGGCTGAGATGACCGCCATGGGCGGCGGCCGGTGCCAGCAGCAGGTCGCCTGGCTTAGAAAAGGCGTGGAACACGGCGAGATTGGCGATCGTGCAGCTTGGCAGACGCGGCTCGGCCCATTGCGCACCAAACAGCTGGCAGATCTCGGCGCGGATCGCGACTTCCAGGTCGGAGACCAGATCCGTATCCGGCTGCTCCTTGGAAAAGCTCGGCCCCATGGCAGGATAGGCGCTGAGTGCCGGCGTGTAGGCCAGTTGCGCCGCAGCACTTGGAAGATTGGCGCCGGCATAAAGAACCAGCCTGTCGTTCGCCAGCACATCGCCGCGCGCGGCCGCCATCGTCAGCAAGTGCTGCTCGTTGGGCATTTCCATTCCGATATCCTTCATTACGGGCATGTGGCGGTTAGTGGACGAGAATTTTCGACAGAAACTGCTGAGCGCGTTCGCTGCGCGGCTTCCCGAAGAAATCGTCCTTGGCGGCATCCTCGATGATCTCGCCGCGATCCATGAAGATCACCCGATTGGCAACCTTGCGGGCAAAGCCCATCTCGTGGGTGACGACCATCATCGTCATGCCTTCCCGCGCCAGTTCCACCATGACGTCGAGAACCTCGTTGATCATCTCCGGATCGAGCGCCGATGTCGGCTCGTCGAACAGCATGGCGATCGGGTCCATGGCGAGCGCACGGGCGATGGCGACGCGCTGCTGCTGCCCGCCCGACAACTGACCGGGAAACTTTCGCGCATGATCGATGAGACCGACACGCTCGAGCAGCACCATGCCCTTCTTTTCAGCCGCCGGCCGTGGCCGTTTGAGCACCTTGCGCTGGGCAAGCACGAGATTGTCGATGATCGACAGGTGCGGAAACAGTTCGAAATGCTGGAACACCATGCCCACCCGGGCGCGCAGCATCGGCAGATTGGTCTTCGCGGAAGAAACGCTGGTGCCGTCGATCAGGATCTCGCCGCTGTCGATCGGCTCCAGACCGTTGACAGTCTTGATCAGCGTCGACTTGCCCGACCCCGACGGGCCGCAGACGACGACGACTTCACCTTTCGAGACGGATGTGGTGCAGTGGGACAGGACCTGAAAGTCGCCGTAGGATTTGCTGACGTCGTTGAGTGTGATCATGGTTCTGGCCTTAACGGATGATGGCAACGCGCTTCTGAAGGCGGCGGGCGGCGTGGGATGCGAGAAGCGAGATGACGAAGTAGACGGCAGCCGCGAACACATACATTTCCAGGAGGCGGCCATCGCGCTGGGCGATCTTTGCGGCGGCGCCGAGGAAATCGGTGATCGACAGCACGTAGACGAGCGAGGTGTCCTGGAAAAGGATGATCGTCTGGGTGAGGAAGAGCGGCAGCATGTTGCGCATGGCCTGCGGCAGAACGACATAGATCATCGTCTGTCTCTCGGTCATGCCGAGCGCCTGTGATGCCAGCGATTGGCCCTTCGGCAGCGACTGTATGCCCGAGCGAACGATCTCGCAGAAATAGCAGGCCTCGAAAAGCGTGAAGGTGATCACGGACGACCAGAACGGATCGACACGGACCGGGCTGGACGCACCCGTCAGCCACTGGGCGAGGAACGGCACCAGAAAGTAGAACCAGAAGATCACCAGAACCAGCGGCAGCGAGCGCAGCACGTTGACATAGCCGGCGGCCATTGCCGACATTGCGCGGTAGC
Source organism: Neorhizobium sp. JUb45 (assembly GCF_004343585.1). GTDB lineage: Bacteria > Pseudomonadota > Alphaproteobacteria > Rhizobiales > Rhizobiaceae > Neorhizobium. Next base: position 18,699 of record NZ_SLYW01000007.1, read on the forward strand.
GCGACAGCCGCATGATCGCCAGCATCGTGCCGAACAGGATGCCGCCAATCGTGCTAAGCACCGTCAGCGTCAGGGTAAAGCTCATGCCCGTGAAAAACAGATAGGGCAGGGCGTTGATGACGGTTTGCAGGTCGAAGCCGGTCAGCATGATCAGCGTCCCTTCACGGCGTTGCGGCGGTTGCCATAGCCCGGCACGACGGCCAACCCCTCGACAGCCCGCATGGCGAAGACGATGACGAGATTGAGAGCCAGATAAAGCGTCGTCGCGGCGGTGAACGCTTCGAAGATCTGAAAGCTGTTTTCCTGCATGGCGCGGGCGGCGCCGGTCAGTTCCATCAGCCCGATGGCGAGCGCAACGGACGTGTTCTTGGTGCAACTGAGGAATTCGGAGGTGATGGCCGGCACCACGATGCGGTATGCCATGGGCAGAAGCACATAGGCATAGGTCTGCGGCAAAGTCAGGCCGAGCGCCTGTCCGGCCATCTTCTGGCCTTTGGACAGACTTTCGAGACCAGCGCGAACGACTTCCGCGACGCGCGCCGCGTGATAGCAGCCCAAACAGATGACGGCCGTGTAGAACTGCGCGTTCGGCAATTGCTTCATCCACATTCCGGCATCGCGCGGAAGGATTTCGGGCAGGACGAAATACCAGAGGAACATCTGCACGAGCAGCGGGATGTTGCGGAAGATCTCGACGAAGGTGGTCGCGCTCCGCTGCATCCACGGAGAGGGCGCCGTGCGTCCCACGCCGACGACCGACCCGAGCACGAGCGCGATCGCAAAAGCGCAGAGCGCGGTGGCGATGGTCCAGCCCAGCCCCCAGAACAGTGTCGTCAGATAGGTGTTTGTCCCGTCGAGCGAGGGCTCGAAGAAGATCCACCAATTCCAGTTGTAATTCATTGCCGTATCCGTCACTCGCAGGCTGGATGACGACCCGGCCTGTTGCCGGGCCGGATCGTCACATCGTTCTGTCGCTTAGCGATAGAGATCCGGGTTCGGATCGTCGGTCGGGTTGGCGATGACGTTCTTGAGCTGGGCGGACATCGGGAAGTTCATGTTGATGCCACGTGGGGGGATAGGCTGGGTGAACCACTTGTCATAGATCGCGTTGATCTCGCCGCTCTTGTAGAGACCTTCCAGCGTTGCGTTGACGAGGCTCTTGAACGCATCATCGTTGCGACGAAGCATGATGCCGTAAGGCTCGACCGAAAGCGGGTCGGTCGACATCTGATAATCGGCGGGTGCTTTCGAGGTCGCAGCTGCACCGGCGATAGAGACGTCGTCGAAGATCAGGGCCACGGCGCGATCGGTTTCGAGCGTCAGCATGCCCTCAGCCAGATCCTTGGCAGACAGGATGGTAAGGCCGAGGCCGTCGGCGGTATTTGCGGCATTGATGACCTTGACGCTGGTGGTCCCGGCAAGCGTGACGACCGTCCTGCCCTTGGCATCGGCCATGCTGGCGATCGGAGCGTTTTTCTTCGACAGAATGCGAACGCCAGCGACGAAATTGGTGGTCGAGAACGTGACCTGTTTCTGGCGGTCGGCATTGTTGGTGGTGGTGCCGCATTCCATGTCAATCGTGCCGTTGGCCAGCAGCGGAATGCGCGTCGTGCCGGTAACAGGCATGTAGGAGACCTTGATGTCGGGCTTGCCCAGCTTGGTTTTGACCGCCTCCACGACCTGCGCGCAGAGGTCCATCGCATAACCGATCGGCTTCTGCTGGTCGTCGTAATAGGAGAATGGCACGGAGCCGTCGCGGTGACCGACGACGATCTCGCCGCGCTCCGCGATCTTGGCAAGCGTGCCGCTGTCCTGGGCTGTTGCCGTTGCCGCGGACATCATTACGGCAAGAAATGAAAGCGTCAGTTTCTTCATTGTCATCCCCTTTTGTTGGAAGCCCGATGGACCTGACTGGCCGGCTAGAAGCGGTGGCCCGGACATTCGAGGAGAAAATGACGAGAGCGAGCAAACCGGTCAACAGAAATTGCATAATGAATAATGAATTCATTTTTTGAGATCGTTTTATGGGCAGATTGTCGCCGAATGCCTGTATGATGTGCTGTCCAAGACGATTTTTTGGGCGCCCGAGCCGCGCTGGGTCTGACGATTAGATATCGGACACGACCACCTCGCCGAGATCCTTCACGGAGTGACGCACCATTTCGGCAGTGTTCATCACATGCCGTCGCATCACTTCGGACAGTCGTATCTTGTCGCGTGCGGCAAGCGCCGAGATGATATTTTCATGGTCATCGACAGCCTGCCGCCAGTCCTGTGGGCGCTGGCGCACGGTATGGCGAATGTTGCGGATCTTCAGTTCCAGATTGCCATACAGTGTCGTCAGTGACGTGTTTTGCGCGGCCTCGAAAATCGCGAAATGGATGAGCCTGTTGAGGCGTGAATACTCCAGCCGCTCAGCCCGCTCGTAAGCCGCAATCATGGCCACATGCAGTGCCTGGATGTTTGCCAGTTGTTCCGGTGAGATGGTTTCACACGCCAGTTCGCCGGCAAGCGCTTCTAGGCTTGCTATGATCGGAAACAGTTCATGCAGTTCCTCGTCGGAGATCATCACCACGCGGGCGCCGCGCTGGGGCAAAAGTTCGATCATGCCCTCTGCAGCCAAAGCCTTCAGCGCCTCGCGCAGTGGCGTGCGGGATATGTCGAACAGCAGACAAAGGTCACGCTCGGAAATCTTCGCGCCCGGCTCCAGCTGCCCATCGACAATCATGCCGCGCAGGTGGTCGACAATTTCGCTATGGAGCGTTTTGCGCCGGATCGGTCTGACATCTGCCACAGCGAAGGTCTCCTGTCGGGATACATTTCACCTGCTCTAACGCTCGCGGCCAAGTGTGGCAACATTGGCGCGGCCATGTCCCGCCGCGGGCTCATCCGGAAACATCCGCGCAAACATCTGCCACGTCTTGGTCTTTTCCTGGGACGGTTGGCCAAGCTGGCAGACAATCGTCAAGCCACGCGTTATCACCTCGCCAGCAGATTAAACGTTTACTAAACATTGTTGATGCAGGAACATTCAGGTGGGGGGCAGACATGGTTACCATCAAGGAAATCGCAAACGCCGTCGGCGTGTCATCCGGCACGGTTTCACGCGTCCTGAATTATGATCCGACCTTGTCTGTTTCCGCCACCAAACGTCAGGCGATTATCGAGGCGGCCGAAGCGCTCAACTACGAGACGCCCCGCAATCGCAATCGCGGGAATGGGTCTTCCCATGCGGGTGGCCCATCGCTTTCACGCCTCGTCCTGGTGCATTTCCTGGAATCGACAGAGGAATTGGCCGATCCCTATTACGTCGGCGTCCGTCTCGGCATCGAGAATCGCTGTAAGGATATGGGCACCGAGATCGCCAAGATCTATCACGGTGAACAATTGCCAGATCAGATCCTCCTGCAGGGCGCGTCGGGCGTGATTGCCATCGGCCAGCACAAGCAGAACGAAATTGACTGGCTGCAGAATAATTGCCGCAACATCGTCTTCGCCGATTTCAAACCCAGGCGTAATGACCTGGATTGTGTATACAGCGATCTGAACGAATCCACACATATGCTGCTTGATGACATCGCAGCACTTGGTTACAGCCGCATCGGGTTCATTGGCATCAGTGGACCCGCCGATGGGCTATCTATCCCCCGTTACGGCACGCGCGGTCAAGCTTACGTCGATTGGCATAAGCGCCGGGGTCTGTTTTCTCCCGAACTCCTGATGCTGGGGGATGTCGCCGACACCGGGCAAAATCTTCGCCTTGAAGCCGGCTATTCTCTCGCAAAACACGTCCTTCAACAGGGGACGAGGCCGGACATCGTCGTTGTCGCCAACGACAATATGGCAATCGGCGCGTACCGGGCGTTTCAGGAGGCCGGTCTTTCGATCCCGGATGATATCGCCGTCGTGTCGTTTAACGACATTCCTGTGGCGCAGTTTCTCAATCCTCCCCTCTCCAGTGTGCGCATTCGGGGAGAGCATATCGGCGAGGCAGCTGTTGAGCTGCTGGTCGAACGCCTTGCTGGCAGGGATTACACCAAACGCGTCATCATCCCCACTCGCATGATTTGGCGAGAAAGCTGCCGCCATCCATAACTGTGATTACCAGTTCGGTCCGGACTTTGTCTCCGAAGTAAATATTTACTAAAATATCTTGTTGTTTTTTCTTGTTGCGATAGTCTGCCCTGGTCCCGGCGGATGACCAGTGCTGCCACACTGTAGCTGTCTGGAGTCACTTCGCTGTTTTGGCGACTGGGATTCGACCGCCGCGCCGTATGGCAGGCGTTTACGCAAGCAGGTTTTTTGATGCGCTCCATTTATCTCTTGAACGACGACTGGATTTTTCGTGAAGGTTTCGATCAGTCATTTCCTACCGGTCTTATTTCGGGCGAGAGCGTTCGCCTACCGCATAATGCCTGCGATCTGCCGCTCAACTACTTTGACGAGAAGGCCTATCAGCAGCGCTATACCTACCAGCGTTATTTCGCCTGGCGGCCTGAATTCGCCGGCCGGGATGTCTCCATCGTCTTCGATGGCGCCATGGCCGATGCTGTCGTTTGGGTAAATGGTGTTGAGGTCGTCGCCCACAAGGACGGATATACACCGTTCGAAGCGCGGCTGACCGGTCACCTGATCGAAGGCAACAATCTGATCACCGTACGTATCGACGGGGCGGAAAACCCGCTTATCCCGCCCTTTGGCGGTCGCATCGATTACCTGACCTATGCCGGCATCTATCGCGATGCATGGCTGAAGGTGACGAGTCCGGTGTCCATCGAGAACATGAAAATCGAAACACCGGTTGTTTTGGACACCAAAAAGACGGTGACTGTGAGGATCGATCTTCGTGCCCCGACGGATAGCGTCGTCGATGGCACACTGACGGTTTCCTTGAAGGGAGTAGCGGGTGACGTCGTCGCTTCTATCGATCAGGCGGTGAGCACCACCTCGGAAACGGTCTCTTTCGTCAATATTCCTGGCCTGTCATTGTGGGAACTGGACAATCCTGTTCTTTACGAGGTCGAGGTTGTCCTCTCTACCGCCAGCGGCACCGACAATATGTCGTCGCGTTTCGGATTCCGCACGGCGGATTTCACGCCGGAAGGTTTTTTCCTGAATGGAAAGTTGCTCAAGATCCGCGGGCTGAACCGCCACCAAAGCCTGCCTTATGTCGGATACGCGATGGGCCGCCGCGCGCATGAGCGTGACGCCGAGATCCTCAAATACGAATTGAAATGCAATCTGGTGCGCACCTCGCATTACCCGCAATCGCCGTGGTTTCTCGATCATTGCGATCGGATAGGGCTTCTGGTTTTCGAGGAGATCCCTGGCTGGCAGCATATCGGCGGCGAGGAATGGCAGGTCGAAAGCGTGCGCAATGCGGAGCGCATGATCCGCCGCGACTGGAACCACCCCTCGATCGTCATCTGGGGCGTGCGTATCAACGAGTCGCCGGACAATCATGCGTTTTATGCTGAGACCAACAAGGTCGCGCGGGCGCTCGACCCGACCCGCCAGACTGGCGGTGTGCGCTGCATCACCGACAGCGAATTTCTCGAAGACGTCTACACGATGAACGATTTCGTGCTGGGTTCTGAAGAATTGGCCGGTGCAAATCACGGCCGTATTGCCCTGCGCGATCAGCGGGAATGCACAGGGCTGGAGAAAAAGGTGCCATACCTCGTCACCGAATTCGGTGGCCATATGTATCCAACCAAACGCCACGATCAGGAACAGCGACAGGGCGAGCATTCGATCCGGCATCTTGAGGTTCTCGATGCCATGTACGGCGATCCGTCGATATCCGGCGCGATCGGCTGGTGCATGTTCGATTACAATACCCATAAGGATTTTGGTTCCGGCGATCGCATTTGTCACCATGGCGTTCTGGACATTTTTCGTGAGCCGAAATTTGCTGCCTATGCCTACAAAAGCCAGTGCGATCCCTCTGACGAGATCGTCATGAAGCCTGTTTCGGTCTGGTCGCGGGGGGAGCGCGATATCGGCGGCATCCTACCGTTTATCGTTTTGACCAATTGCGACGAGGTTGAGATCTCCTACGGATCCGTGCGCAAACGTGTCGGCCCGGACCGTGAACGTTTTCTGCATCTGCCGCACCCACCCGTCGTTATCGACCACCGGCATTTTTCAAAAGACGAACTCGGCATGTGGGGCATGGCACTGCAGCATGGAGAGCTGCGTGGTTTCATCGATGGCCGCGAGGTTGCGTATTTGAGGCTGCTGGCCAATCCGGTTCCAACTCTGCTTGAGGTCGTGGCCGACGAGCATACCTTGCCGGCTGCCACCAAGGATCAGGTCCGCGTCATCGTCCGCGCGCTCGATCAGGCCGGCAATATCCTGCCCTATCTCGATGAGCCCGTGAATGTCACCGTCTCCGGCGCGGCCCGGTTGCTAGGACCCGAAACGATCGTGCTGAATGGTGGCACCGTCGGATTCTGGCTGGAATCGACGGGGCAGGCGGGTGAGGTGGCGGTGACGGTTTCGTCGCCGCGGTTTGAGCCACAACAGCTGTCTCTCGTCACCATCTGACCGGGAAAGGTGGACAAGCATGCGCCGAACCGGTGTGCGGCGACTTCCCATGAATACGACCAGACCGGAATGACAAGGTCTGGCGAAGGAACGGCAGTCCAAATGGCAATGCCGAAATTACAGAGCCATGGAACTACAAACAGGGGAACGTTCATGAAGATCAGACTTGCATTTCTTGTGTCGACCGCGCTCATTGCAGCGAGCAGCATGGCCTTCGGTGCCGGGACCGGTGGCGTCATAGATGTCGCTACCATCGGCGAGCCGCCGACACTCGATCCGATGGCGTCGACAGTGGACATCGTCGGCATGACGACGCAGCATATTTTCGAAACGCTTTTCACCTTCGACGAGCAATGGAACGTTGTGCCGCTTCTGGCGGAAACGATGCCGGCCATCTCCGATGGCGGCAAGATCTATGATATCGCCCTGCGTCAGGGGATCAAATTTCACGATGGGTCAACGATGACATCCGCCGATGTTGTCGCCTCGATCGAGCGCTGGATCGCGATTGCCTCGCGCGGCAAGCAGGTAGCGGCCTATATCGACAGCGTGAGGGCGCAGGGCGACAATGCCATCCGCATCACGATGAAGAAGCCCTATGCGCCGCTTCTGTCGCTTCTTGCTTTCAACAATTCTGCAGCAGTTATCATTCCTAAAGCCAATCTCGCCGATCCGCTGACAAAGATCATCGGTAGCGGGCCGTATATGCTGAAGGAGCGCAAGGCCGACCAGTATATCCAGGTGGTGCGCTTCGATGGCTACACGCCCCGCAAGGAAGCCGCGAACGGTCTGGGCGGAGCCCGAAAGGCAATCCTCGACGAAATCCGTTTCGTGCCCGTTCCGGATGCCAATACCCGTCTGGAGGGCGCGATTTCCGGGCAGTTCGACTACGCCGACTCGCTGGCGCCTGAGGGGTACGGCCGGCTGAGCGCGTCCACGGCATCCGACCCCGTCGTGCTGAAGCCCTTTGGTACGCCGATTTTGCAGATGAACACCAAACAGGGGGTGCTGAGCACGAAAGAATTGCGACAGGCCGTTCAGGTTGCGCTCAATCCCGAAGACATGTTGCTGGCCGCTTTCGGTAATCCGGAGTTCTTCACGGCGACGGGTGCCTATTATCCCGAGGGGTATGCCTGGCACACGGACGCCGGCGTTGCCCGATACGGTACAGGCGATCCGGAAGCCGCTGCCGAGTTGATGAAGCAAGGCGGCTATGACGGCAGGCCGATCCGCATCCTGACAAGCCGCCAATACGAGTTCCATTACAAGATGGCCCAAGTCGCCGCCGAGTATCTAAAGGCATCAGGGTTCAAGGTCGAGCTGGAGGTTTTCGACTGGGCGACGCTTACCACCCGCCGTGCCGATCCGGCGCTCTGGGATATTTTCATCACCCATGGTCCATTCCCGCCGGAACCCGCATTGAACGGTTGGATGTCCGACAGCTATCCTGGCTGGTGGGCAACACCGGGCAAGGCGAAGGTCATTGAACCTTTTCTGACGGAATCCGATCCGGAAAAGCGCAAGGCGCTTTGGGCAGATGTGCAGACGACCTTCTACGAGGAGGCGCCTGTCTTCAAGGTTGGAGATTTCAATGCCCTGGCCTCCAAGGGAAAGATGCTTCAAGGCCTGCATGCGTCTCCATGGCCATATTTCTGGAATGTCAGTACCAACAAGAAGCACTAGTTCGACTGCAGGCTGGCGGGAGGCGGTAACGGCACATTCGTGCCGAAATCGAAGCCCGCACGGCTTCCAATCAACTCAGCAGTCAGCTGCTTGATTGCTACGCTCGGATAGCAACGTCGCGCGGATACCTGCTATGACTTGATCGACGACCCGCTCTAATTCGTCACGTGTCGCACCGTCTCGAGCCTGCACGGAAAGGCCCTGCAGGACGGTCACGAGATAACGTGCGAGAGTCTCAGCGCGAGCTGTATCGATCCAGCGAAGCAGGGCTTGGGAGATTGAGTGCCGCATATCATCCCGCCGCGCGGTCAAGTCCCTCGCCAGCTCGGAATGTGCTGGCGCACTTTGCAGCATTCCACTCGACACCATACAGCCTCGTTCCCCCTCAATTGATGTCACAGCGTCGACTGCATTGCGCAGAATGGTTTCGACAGCTTGTGGTATATCTGTCGCGAGGCCGAGATCGGTCAGTGCGCCCTGCATCCGGAAGTAATGGTCCAGCGCCTCACGGTACAGTCCTGCTTTGCTGCCGAACGCGGCGTAGAGACTCGGCGGAGCAATGCCGATTGCCGAGGTCAGGTCGTTGAGCGACACCCCCTCGTAGCCGTTGCGCCAGAACAGGCGCATGGCGGTATCGACCGCCTCGTTCCTGTCAAAGGTGCGGGGACCGCCGCGCCGCTTCCGAACAATCTTATCCATAGTGATCACTAAAGGGCAGTTGACATCAAAAAGCAAGTCGCCGATTTTTAGCGATCGATACGAATAATGTGATGGCCGTCGCACTCGATTCCAGCTTCGAGGACAAGTCTCTACAGAAAAGCATTTTTTTAGAATGAAATTCAACAAGCTAATCGGACTGGCGTGCGCGCTGAGCGTGGCGGTTCTGGCGGTATTTTCGGCCTCGGTTGTAGATGCTGCCAATGAGAACTATGGTTCCTCCCATCAAGAGCTAAGCCGTCATCGGTGCGAGTGGTCGGTCTGTGGCGGCTTCGTTGTCACTGCGGGAAGCGCATCTGTGGTTGACCAAATCATCCCCCTGCACCCGAGCTTATCGATATATCGAATGCAACCGGCCACGCGCCAGGGTAGCAGGTTCGCCCAAGCAGGCAGACTAGGCGCGTCTATATTCGTTTGGCCTCAGAGAGGCTTTCCGAAGCCGCGCAGTATGACTGCAATTACGCGCTCTACCGCGCTTTTGTTGAGTTCGAACCGAGGTGTTTGCGGCAAGGTTTCACCGGGTGGCGTCATCAGTTGTTCGAAGCGACGCGAGACGGGATCGAGGTTCGCTAGAAGATGGACGGACGTGCCACGGGCGAACTCGTAATTCCAGATGACATCTTCCAGGTCGAGTTCAGGAAAGGTTTTCTGCATCGCGTTGATAAAGCGATGTGCAGCATGGCTGTTGATCGTGAAATTGTTATATCCGGCGCGGGCATCGACGCGCATCTGGAAAACGTTTCGAACGTAAAGGCTGCCGCCGTCGTTGGACCGGGAGGCGGTCAGGATCGGCTCTATCAGAGCCTCGAGGATCTGGCGGGGTGTCAGAGCCGTGCCACCCGCTGCCTCTTCCATTTCGGCAAGGCGTAAAAGGCGCTGCTGATTGACGTCGCCGGTGATCTCCTGCGTGGCAAGACGGACAAGCGCATCCTTCGACTGAAAATAATAATTGACCGCTGCCGTATTGGCGCCAGACGCCTCGGTGATGTCGCGCACGGTCGTACCCTTGGGGCCTTTGCGCGCGACGAGTTCTTTGGCAACGCTCAGGATCGCATCGCGCGTTTCGCTCGGTCGCCTCGTCGCGTCTTCTTCGTCCATGAAGGTCTCCATCCCTGTCTCCTCTGTCTTCTTTGTTAAGGGATGCTCTAGCGAAAAAAACAGGCTTGCACCAGCAGATGTTTGAATATAACGTTCAAAACAAATGTTTCAACAATATGTTTGATGCAAGCATGTTGTCCAAGAGGCTGGGAACGTGACGGGAAAAACATGATGGAAGCAAGCGTCGATACGGGACAGTATCGGTATGCGCCGATGCGGGGCAGGCCGAAAATTTCCATGCCGGGCGGAGCGCGCCTCGCCTTCTGGCTGGCGCCGAACATCGAGCACTACGAATGGCAGCCGCCAATCAATCCCAATCGCTATCCGTTCCGTACCCTGCCGGACGTTCTCTACTATTCGTCGCGTGATTACGGTAACCGCATCGGCTTCCGCCGTCTTGCAGACGAGATGGCCAAGCGCGACATTCGCGGATCGGTCTCGCTTTCGGTGGCCGTGTGCGACCACTATCCGGACATCATCCAGCGCTGTAACGATCTCGGCTGGGAGCTGTTCAGCCATGGGGTCTACAACAGTCGCTATTTCTACGGCATGACGCCGGAAGAGCAGCGCCAGGTGGTCATCGACTCCCGCGAAACGCTGGCAAAGGTCGGTCAGCGGCTGGACGGCTGGCTGACGCCGGCCATCACGCCGAGTCTCGAAACCCAGGAGATCCTGGCGCAGGAAGGCATTCGCTACACGCTCGACTATTTCCATGACGAGCAGCCGATGCCGCTGAACCTGAAAAGCGGCAAACTGATTTCGGTGCCATATTCCATCGAGATGAACGACATTCCGATGGTCGCCTGGAATAATACGTCGGTGGACGAAATGTTCGTTTCACTAAAGGCGCAGTTTGACAGGCTTTATATCGAAGGCGCCGACAGCGCCCGCGTCATGTGCTTTGCGATCCATCCTCTGGTTCTGGGGCATCCGCACCGCATCGACGCATTCGCCGAATTCCTTGATTACGTCAAATCGCATGATCAGGTCTGGTATCCGACGGCGCGCGAAATCGCCGACTGGTATTACGAGAACCATTACGATTGGATGTCCGCCTGGCTTTCCGGGCTTGAGGGAGAGCAGTGATGATCCATCCGACCGGTCCCGCCTATCTCGAAACGCCGCTGCGCCGCCACCGGCAGATGGACCAGGATTTTTACGCCTGGCGCGACACCTGGAGCGAGCGCAGGCTTGAATGGTCTGGCGACACCACGCTCGGTGTCTGGATCCAGATCGCCGTCGAGTGGTTTCCGCTCAATATCTCCGGCAAGCCTTTCCTGCCGGTCGGTGCACCGAACCGGGCCTGGCCGGACACGCAGACCTATACCCAGCGCGATTACGGTCACCGTATCGGCATCTACCGGATGATGGATGCGCTGAAGGCAAGGGGCGTGAGCGTGAGCGCGTTCCTCAATGCCCGTGTGGCACAGCGTTATCCGATCCTGATGCGCGAGATTTTAGGCGAAGGCTGGGAAATCGTGGCGGCGAGCCTTGATGCCGGTTCGATCCACCACGAAGGACTGGACGAAAAAACCGAAGCCGAGATGATCGCCGAGACACTGGCCATCTTCGATGGCTTCGGTGTGACGCCGGTCGCCTGGCATTCGCCGTCGTGGTCGCAATCGACGCGCACGCCGCGTCTTTTGCTCGAAGCGGGCATGACGGCAATGGCCGATTGGGTCAATGACGAAGTGCCCTATCGTTTCGATACCGGTGCTGGTTCCATCATCGCTCTGCCCTCCACGATGGAGCTTTCCGACCGTGAGATGCTTGCCGTGCGCAAGCAGCCTCTCAAGGATGTGGAAACAAGCTTTGTGGCAGCGGCCAGGCGTCTGGCGAAAGAGGCGAAGGAAAGCGGTCATGGCCGCCTTCTGACGATCAATCTTTCGCCCTGGATCATGGGGCAACCTTACAGAATAGCCGCCTTCGAACGGATACTTGACGAAATTTTCGCGATCGAGGGCGCCAGGAGCGTCACCGTTCCCGAAATTATCGAGGCGACGATCGGGCTTTAACGCCCGACCATTACGCCACGCAACGGATAGATTCAGATGGTCTCAACGCCTCGCCTTTCAGGGGAGCGCAGCCTCATGCTGCTGTCCCTTTCGATTTCGGCCGCCTTTCTGATGGAAGGGCTCGACAGCACGATCATGGTCTCGGCAATCCCGGCGATTGCCGCGGACTTCGGTATCGAGCCTCTGCGCATCAATCTGGCGCTGTCTATCTATCTGGTGACGCTGGCGGCCGTGATCCCGGCAAGCGCATGGCTGGCCGATCGTTTCGGCGCGAAACGCATCTTCCTGTGGGCGATGGGCGCATTCATGCTGATGTCGGTGGGCGCTGCACTGGCGCAGGACCTGCCGACGCTTGTCGCGATGCGCGCATTGCAGGCGGTGGCCGGCGCTCTGATGACGCCGATCGGACGTTTGCTTCTCATTCGCGCCGCGCCGAAGGATCAATTGGCCTCGGCGATCGCCTGGATGTCGACGCCGGCACTGATCGGTCCGGTGCTCGGTCCGTTGATCGGCGGCTATGTGGTAACCTACCTGTCCTGGCAGTGGATCTTCTTTGTGAAAATGCCCTTCGGCATTGTCGGCATGTTTTTCGCGGCGCGGCTGCTGCCGCCCGACGAGCCGGGAGAACGCTACAATTTTGATCTCTGGGGCTTCGTGGTCTGTGCCGCGTTTCTCGGCGCGGCACAGCTGTTGCTCGATCAGCTGGTTCACGTCTTCCTGCCGATGCCTGTCATCATTGCCATGGTGGCACTCCTGCCGGCTTGTGCGTTCTCCTATGCGCGCCATATGCGCCGCCGCGCAGCGCCGGCGCTCGACCTGACGCTCTTGAAGCTGCGTCTGTTCCGGGTCGGTTTCTTTGGCGGAGGGCTGTCGCGCCTTGGCTTCAATGCCCTGCCTTTTCTGTTCCAGCTGCAATTGCAGATCGGTTTTGGCTGGAGCGCTGCGGATGCCGGTTGGGTTGTCTTTATTGTCGCCGCAAGCGCGATTGCTCTCAAACCCATGATGCGGAGGGTGCTGGCGCAATTCGGTTTCAAGGTGACGCTGTTTGGCAACGCCATGCTGGGTGCAGTGATGATCGCGCTGATCGGCCTGATCGGACCGGATACACCAATTGCGATCACCGTCTGCGTCGTCTTCCTGTTCGGCGTCGTGCGCTCGCTTCAGTTCAACACGACCAACACGCTGTTGTTCGCCGACATTCCAAGAGTGCGGCAAAGCGCCAGTACTTCGCTTGGCGGCGTCGGCCAGCAATTGTCGATGGGCCTCGGCATCTCCGTTGCGGCGGTGCTGGTGGCGCAGATCCAGGCGATGGGCGTGAGTGTGCCCGCGCAGGCGATCTCGGCTTCGATCTTCATCATTGCCGGCCTGACTGCGGTGTCCGGCCTGTTCTTCCTCGGATTACAACATGCCGATGGCGCTGACGTCAGCCGCCACAAGGCATACAGTGCAAGGAGCTGACGCAAATGCAAAATGAAGAAGAGATGGGAGCTTTGGCAGAGGCAGGCACGGATCCTGCCGCGCTGTCGGTGGCTGAAGCATCGCGGCGGATTGCCCGTGGCGAGATCACGCCATCGGCGCTGCTGGATGCCGTGTTTGCCCGCATCGACGCTGTTGACAGCGTGATCCATTCCTATCTGCGTATGGATCGGGATGCCGCGCGCAAACACGCTGCCGCATCGGACGAGCGGGCGGCAAACGGTACGCTCCTTGGGCCGCTCGACGGCATTCCGTTTGCGGTCAAGGACAACATCTATACGGCTGGGCTGGAAACGACCGGCGGCTCGCGTGTGCCGCAGCACCACGATCCCGACATGACGGCGACGCTGGTGACACGGCTGGAAGCGGCCGGCGCCATTCTCGTCGGCAAGCTGAATACCTGGGAATACGGCACCGGCACCGGTGCCGTACACTTCGACCTTGATGCGCCGCCGAGCCGCAACCCCTGGAATGTCGCGCATTTTACCGGCGGATCTTCGACCGGCTCGGCTGCAGCCGTTGCGGCCGGTACCGCGTTGTTTGCAATCGGCACAGACACTGGTGGCTCTGTGCGCCTCCCGGCCGCCGCCTGCGGTCTGGTCGGGCTGAAGGCGACCTTCGGTCGCATCAGCCGTCATGGCGTGATGCCGAACTGCTGGAGTTTCGATACGCCCGGCCCGCTGGCGCTGAGCACTGAAGATACGGCGCTCATCTATGATACGATTGCCGGGTTCGACGACGGCGATCCGGTCAGTCTTTCCGCGCCGGTGGAGCCGACATTGCCGGGCCTGAAAAACGGAGTCAAAGGCCTGAAGGTCGGCTTCGTGCGCAATCTCGATCCGGGTGGCGCGGCGCCGGAGCCGGCCATTCTCGATGCGCTCTCCAAAAGTGCTGCGGCGTTTGCCGAGCTTGGCGCCGAAGTGATCGAAATCGACCTGCCGATCGCGCCATCCGAATATCGCGCCATCGCCATGCCGATCAATCGCGCGGAAAGTTTTTCCATTCACGAGCGCGACTATCTGGAGCATCGGCATCTTATGGGCCGTTCGCTGCGCGAAAAGCTCGACATGGGAATGTATCTGCGGGCCGCGGACTATCTGGCTGCACTGCGCCAGCGGCGTGCGCTTGTTGCCCGCACGGATGAGATTTTTGCGGAAGTCGATGTCCTCCTGTTGCCGATGACCTACCGGGTGGCGCCGCCTATTCACGATAATCCGGCGGTGGTTTCCTATACGGCGGGTTCTGCCGGCAGCCCGTTCTCGCTGTCCGGGCATCCGGCGCTGGCACTGCCAGCAGGATTTTCGCCGGAGGGCTTGCCGCTGTCCGTGCAGCTGGCGGCCGGTTTCAAGAATGAGGCGCTGCTGATGCGGGCGGCATGGGCGCTGGAACAGGTTTTGACCCCCAACCCGATGCGGGCAGAGCCACAGCATATTCTTTCAACCGCCGCCAGGGCAGGGGAGTAAGTCGCATGTCTCAGGATACCACGGATTTGAGCCTTGCCGTGCAGGCCCTCTGGACCGCTTGCGGCGAGACGGCGCCGGCCGGCGATGAACTGGCCGCAGCCGCGACTACCTTTCGCAAGGCGCTCGAAGTGGGGCGCAAGATCCCACGCGTCACGGATAAAACCTTCCAGCCGCTGGTCGGACCGCGCCGCGATCTGGAACTCTAAAAAATAACAAAAGACGGATGAAACATCCATTTGAAATGTCCATTCGAATTCTGTAGCCTGTCTAAATATAAAGGGGAACGACCATGAAGAAACTCTACGCCATCACTGCCGTGCTCGCCATTTTGGGTGGGTCCGCTTTCGCTCAGGAACCGTTGAAGAGTGCGCTTGACGGCAATGCGCCGCCGTTCGCCCAACCGAAGATGGACGGTTCCATCGAAGGTCTGACTGTCGACATGACGGCAGAAATCGCCAAGCGCCTCGGCCGCCAGATTACCGTCGACGCCATGGCATTTTCGGCGCTGATCCCGGCCCTGCAGGCAGGCACTTACGACATGCTGTCGGTTCCGATGACGGTGACACAGGAACGCTCTGATATCTTTCTCCTGACGGAAGGCATCTGGTCCGCTGATCTGGCCTTTGTGACCAAGAAGGGCGCGCCGGCACTGACAAGCTATGACCAGCTGAAAGGCAAGGTCATTGCCGCCAACAAGGGAAATGCCGACGAGAAGTGGGCGCGTGAGAAGGCCGGTGAAATCGGCTGGACGATCGAATCCTATGCGTCGCTGAGCGATGCCGCACAGGCGGTTCAGGCCGGACGGGCGGATGCTGCGATCATGAATGTGCCGACTGCATTGACCTTCGCCAAGCGGAACCCAGCGCTGAAGGCTGCAGACCTGAAGGAAACCACAGGCCGCTATTTCGCCTATACGATCCCCAAGTCCTCGCCGGAACTGCGCAAGCAGATCGAAACCGTCATCGAATGCATAAAGTCGGACGGCACGGCGGCATCGCTTTACAAAAAATGGCTTGGCGTGACGCCGGAGGCTGGATCGCTGGAAGTGACCCCGCAGGCAGGTTTCGGCCCGGTCGGCCTTGGAAATTACGATGCGACGCCGCACGAACTCGCTTGCAAGTGAAAAAGACAGACTGATTAAGGCCTAGAACCATGTCGCAATCGATCGCGCAGCCCATGCTCGACATTCATGCTCTGTATAAGTCTTTCAACAGCGTGAACGTTCTCAACAACATCAACCTGCGTGTCATGCCGGGTGAACTGGTGTTCTTGATCGGACCCTCGGGATCCGGAAAGTCCACGCTTCTGCGGTGCTGCAACAGGCTGGAAGAGCCATCGGACGGCGCGATCATTGTCGACGGGATCAATATCACAGCGGTGGCGACAGACATCAACAAGATGCGCCAGCGCATCGGCATGGTGTTCCAGCAGTTCAATCTTTATCCGCACATGACGGCCGAACAGAATGTGATGCTGGCATTGCAGAGGGTGCAGAAGAAATCCGCGACCGAGGCGCGGGAGATCGCACACCGCGAGTTGACCCGTGTCGGGCTCGGCGCCCGCCTGACCCATTATCCATCGCAGCTTTCCGGCGGCCAGCAGCAACGCGTGGCGATTGCAAGGGCGCTTTCGCTTGGGCCGAAGGTCATGCTTCTCGACGAGCCAACCTCCGCGCTTGATCCACAGCTTGTCGGCGAAATTCTGCAGGCGATGATGGATATGAAAAAGGAAGGCATGACCATGCTGGTGGTCAGCCATGAGATGCGTTTTGCCCGCGAGGCTGCGGATCGGGTCGCCTTCATGGAGGCGGGGCAGATCGTCGAGATCGGAACGCCCGCCGAAATTCTGGCCCGGGGTCCAGAAAGCCGCGCTTGTCAATTCCTCTCGCACGGACACTGAGCGATGGATATAACCGGTCTCGTCGATCTCTTCTTCAACGGGGCGGTCGCGCAAACATATCTGCCCGATCTGCTGCGAGGCGCCTGGATCACGATCTATCTATCGTTGGCGATCGTGATCGCAGGCCTCGTGTTCGGGCTCGCCTTGGCGCTGATCCGTCTTGTGTCGAACAAGGCAGTCGTTTGGTTCCTGCGGCTTTTCGTCGACTGCTTCCGTGCTGTTCCGCCACTCTCGGTCGTGCTGCTGCTTTATTTCGGCTTGCCAAGTGTCGGTATCAATCTTTCTGCGCCGTGGGTTCTCTGGCTGACGCTTTCCCTTATTCTTGCGGCCTTTGCCGAGGAGATTTTCTGGGCGGGGATTTCGGCGGTCGGCCCAGGGCAATGGGAGGCTTCCCGTTCGACCGGCATGACCAATGCTCAGACCCTTCGCTACGTGGTCTTGCCGCAGGCGATGCGGCTTTGTATCCCACCGCTGACCAACCGCGCGCTGGCAATTTCCAAGAATACAGCGCTTGGGACCGCAATCGGCATGCCGGAGCTTTTGAACGAAGCGCAGACCGCACTGTCCTTTTCCGGCAATGCGACGCCGCTGATCATGGCGGCGATCCTCTACCTGATCATCTTCATGCCGCTGATGGCTCTGGCAGGCAGTCTTGAAAAACGCATGGCCTGGGGGGCGCGGACATGAACGATCTGATCGAACAATTCTTCAATCTCGACATCATGAGCCAAGCGCTCCCCTATCTCATGAGCGGACTGATGATCACCCTCGTACTGACGGCCGTTCTGGCGCCCGTCGGTTTCGTTATCGGCCTCGGGTTTGCGCTCGTGTCTGAATCACACTCGCCGGTCCTGCGCTGGATCGTCAGGACATGGGTAAACGTCTTTCGCACCATGCCGCCGCTGGTGCTGATCATCGTGACATTTTCCGCTCTGCCATTTCTGGGCGTCAGGCTGCCAGCAATCATGTGCGCGATCATCGCACTGCTGCTCAACAACACGGCCTATTATTGCGAGATAATTCGAGCGGGTCTCGGCTCGGTTTCGCCAGGGCAAATGGAAGCTGCCCGTTCGACCGGCCTCGGATACAGGGATTCCCTCCGCTATGTCGTCCTGCCGCAAGCGTTGCGCAACGTGTTGCCGGACCTTGCGTCCAATACGATCGAGGTTGTGAAGGCGACTTCACTCGTCTCGATTGTTGGTGTTTACGACCTTCTCTATTCGGCCAGCACCATACGCTCGGTGACGTTCAACACCTCGTCGCTGACACTGGCGGCGATAATCTATCTCGTAATCCTTCTGCCGGCAGTTCGGCTTTCAGGGCGGCTGGAGCGGAAGCCACAAACAGCTTAGAGCCCGAACCTATGGCAAGGGATCTCAAACGAATGCTGTCAGGGGGATGCGGCCTCACGGGAACAGATTTGATCCAGATTTACGGCCTGGGCTCCTCGCTCGCCCTCAAGATCACCGGCGAGTGCTAAACGGAGCTGCGGTCATGGAGGACCGCCACGCACTTCATGGCTCTGTCTTGTACCTGGGAACAAGATCTCGGGAGGCAAAGTGAAATGCGCGTTCTTGGCCTCCCGGCAACTGCGGTCAATTCAGCGGAAGTTGTCGAGATCCAGATGGATCGTCTGGCTGCGGTTTGCCTTGTAGGCCGCTTGGGCAGCCTTTAAGATTCTCGGTTTCAGGGCATCAAATGATGCAAGATACTCCGCCTCGCTGGCCGTCCGACTGGTGAAGTTGCCTCCAAGCACTTCTCCCGCCACGAAAAAATACACTTCGAACATTCCGTCGTGGCCACAAAAGCGTACGCGCTTTCGCGCTTCGTCATAGCTTCGCGCATTGTTGGGGAAGGCCAGGGTCATGAACATACTCTCGTTGGCTGGGCGGCGTTAGCGCGGCATGCCAAGGCACCGCCAAGCTGCAGCGTTCAAAGCCAACCGCTTCGCCCTCATGTCGTTACGATATAATAAATTTCAATATTGACGCCATTATCGGGAGAATTATTCATCTCCGTATCGTTGATATCATGAGATATAAATCGATTATTCAGAATAAAAAACGTTCGATAATTTATTATTATATCGTTAATCTGTTGAATTTAGATCTGTAAATACCATCTTGTATTTATAATTGTATAGAAAATATTTCAGAAATAAAATTTGTTCGCCGATTTTTGTTCGAGAGCGCTCGAAATTCTACTCCTTGCAGCCTCGATCCGGCCAACTCGATCCTCAAGGCACTCGCTGTTCCGACCTCAGATCGCTCCGGTCTTAGCGGCAGATCCGGGAGATATCGTATGCTCGAATATGCCAGCGTGCACACAGCATCAAAACCATGGGCCAAACGCGGCGACGCATTTTTTTTCGATGAAAGACGAACCTCTTTCACCGTGGGAGATGGTGAGCTGGTCGTTCTGCTGGCCTACACGGGCGACGTTGGAATGATGCGCGATCTTGGCTCGCAACCGTCCCGCTGGAATGCGGGAGACCGTCGGCAGACGGATGTAACTCAATCAAAGCCGGTCGCCTCGACGTCCCGCTCAATGCAGGAGATGTCATGACCCACCTTAGGAAAATTGCTTTTATAGGAAACTCGCTGCCGCGCCGCTGTGGCATCGCAACCTTCACGACCGATTTGCAGCAGGCCGTCTCGGCCTCCGCTGCATCCGTCGAAACCGCCATCGTTGCCATGACCGATCATGGACATGCCTATCAATATCCCAAGGTCGTGCATATCGAGATCGCCGATCAGGACATTGATGACTATGTCGCGGCGGCCAACACGCTGAATGCCGAGGAATTCGACCTTGTCTGCCTTCAGCATGAATTCGGTATCTTCGGCGGCATCGACGGCAGTCATATCCTTGCACTGCTGTCACGGCTGGAAATGCCGGTCGTCACCACTCTTCACACCGTTCTGGCTGAGCCCACTCCTTTGCAGCGCCGTGTCCTCAATACCATTATCGACATTTCCTCGAAAGTTGTGGTGATGGCCGAACATGGACGAAAACTTTTACGCCACATCTATGAAGTCCCAGCCGCAAAAATCGAAGTGATCGCACATGGCATTCCCGATATCGCCTTCTGCGAACCGGAAGCGTCAAAGGCCAAGCTTGGATTTCAGGGGAAATCGGTCATTTTGACATTCGGCCTGTTGTCACCGAACAAGGGCATCGAGGTGATGATCGATGCCATGCCGCTTATTTTGCAAAGTCAGCAGGATGCGGTCTATGTGGTCCTTGGTGCGACGCATCCCAATCTCGTTCGCAACGAAGGCGAAGCCTATCGGCACCGTCTTGCGACACGCGCCAGAGACCTGGGCGTCGAGAACCACGTCGTTTTTCTCGACCAGTTCGTCGATCTGCCAACCCTCCTGGACTTCATTTCGATGTGCGATGTCTATGCGACGCCCTATCTGAATGAGGCGCAGATGACTTCCGGCACGCTTGCCTACAGTTTCGGGTCAGGAAAGGCGGTGGTTTCCACGCCCTATTGGCATGCGCGCGAGCTTTTGGTGGACGGATTTGGGGTGCTGGTGCCGTTCAACGATGCGAAGGCGATCGGTTCGGAGATCGCGGCACTTCTGACCGACGATGTTCGGCGAGACGCTATCCGCGCTCGGGCTTACGCGGCAAGTCGATCGATGACCTGGGAGCGCACAGCCGAGCATTATCTGGAACTTTTCGAGCAGGCCGTCCACCCACGAACCGGTCCCGGCGAAATCGCCCCCGTTGGAGGCGCGCTATCTGCCCTTGTCACGCACACATCACCAGCGCCAAACTTCGACGCCTTCATTGCGATGTGTGACGATACCGGATTGTTTCAACATGCGGTGCATTCAATACCCGATCGGTCACATGGCTATTGCGTCGATGACAATGCCCGAGGTTTGCTGCTGGCGGTGACGCTCGATGCCGGCGGGGAGATTCCGCTGCCTGGGATTTTAACGACGCGTTTTGCCGCCTTTGTTCAGCATGCCTGGAATCCTGACACCAAGCGGTTTCGAAACTTCATGAGTTTTGATCGGCGCTGGCTTGAAGACACGGGCTCGGAGGACAGTCATGGTAGAACCTTGTGGGCGCTGGGGGAATGCGCGCGGGGCGCTGCTGAAGCCTCCGTCCGCAACTGGGCTGGAGCGCTGTTTGCCGAAGCCATGCCGGTGGTCGAGACCTTTTCATCGCCGCGAGCCTGGGCGTTTACACTCCTCGGGCTCGACGGCTACTGCGCTCATCGTGTTGACGACATCAATGCAAGGCGGGTCCGATTGCGCCTTGCCGAACGGCTGATGGCGCTTCTCGCGAAGGTGGAGAAGCCGGGTCGGCCATGGTTCGAAGACGGGTTGTCCTACGACAATGCGCGTCTGCCTCAGGCGCTGCTGGTGGCTGGCCTCGCGGCTGGAAAGGCGGACTACGTGTCTGCGGGATTGAGGACGCTGCGGTGGCTGATCACTATCCAGACAGCAAAAGAAGGTCATTTCCGTCCAATCGGGAGTGACGGGTTCAGTGATATTGGCATGCCGCCACAACGTTTCGACCAGCAGCCACTGGAAGCGGCGGCAACGATCTCGGCATGCCTTGTCGCTTCGTACGCCGATCGTCACCCCGAATGGAAAGATCATGCCGAACTCGCTTTGGCCTGGTTCCTCGGAAAAAACGATCTGTCTCTGTCGCTCGTGGATACAGAGACCGGAAGCTGCCGGGACGGGTTGCACCGCGCGCGCGCCAACGAAAACAGAGGGGCCGAATCCCTGCTTTCCTACCTTCTTGGACTTGTTGAGTTCCGCAAGCTGATGCGGGCGAACAGTCATTTGACGACAGCGTCGCCATCGCACGCGTTGAGCGCCTGAAATTCGTCTCCAATCAAATTGAAATGAGATCGCTTTGTCAAAGGGCACAATCGTCAACCGTCAGTCACTCTTGCTGCGTCCAGACCCCTCACGCGTGGTCGTCAGACCATTCAAACCTGCGACCGAGCCACGCGACCTCAATCCGACCGACAAGACACGGGCCAACCATATTGCTGACCGGGTTCTGGCGCTTGATCTGCAAATAGCCGAAGCGCTGCTGGCGGATGTGCTTGAACACTTCGAGGGGCGTCACCGTAACCTGCTGGCGACCTTTGAAGCGCGCGCTGACGAGATGGAAGAAGCTTTTTCGGCGCATGCAGAATTCAGTAAAACGCAACGGCAACTGGTCGGCGCGTATTTCCTTAATGAATATTCTTTCGAGGCGTCTGCTCTTTTCAATCCGAGCATCGTTGCGCATCCGGATCAGTCCGGCGTGGCACCAGGCAGTCGGCGTTTCGTGTTGAGCCTGCGCGCGGTGGGGGAGGGGCATGTCTCCTCGCTGACATTCCGAACGGGTGTGATCGACGCCGATGGCAGTGTCGAGATCGAGCCTACAGCAAGGCTTGCGGCGACACCTACAATTCACACGCCGTTACCCCTTTTGGCCGACGAGCCGGTGAGGCTGAGCTTTGGTGCTGGTCAGCATATCAGCGAACGTGTCATCTTTCCCATTACGTTTGCGCAGTCGAACGGCATCGAGGATGCCCGCTTCGTTGCGTTCGAAGACGAGGGGGAGACGACGTTTTATGCGACCTACACGGCCTATAACGGCAAGGCGATCCGCTCAGAGCTGTTGCAGACCGGCGATTTCCTGACGTTCACGATGACGCCGCTGACCGGTACGGCCTCCCATAACAAGGGGATGGCGCTTTTCCCGCGAAAATTTGACGGGCGATACGCGATGATCGGCAGGCAGGATAACGAAAACCTCTATCTTCTCTATTCTGATGATCTTCATGTGTGGAATGGTGGAGAGCCGATCCTGCGGCCGAAATACCCATGGGAATTCGTGCAGATGGGAAATTGCGGCTCGCCCATCGAGCTGGATGAGGGATGGCTGCTGCTCACACATGGTGTGGGACCGGTGCGCAGATACGCCATCGGAGCGGCGCTGCTCGACAAGAATGACCCCTCCAGGGTCATCGCTCGCTCACGAGAGCCGCTGGTTCGGCCTGAACCATCCGAACGCGAAGGATACGTTCCCAATGTGGTCTATACCTGCGGAGGTATGCGGCACGGCGATCTGATCGTTCTGCCCTATGCCGTGTGTGATACGTTTTCCAGTTTCTCGACGATCCCTATCGCCGACCTTCTGCATACGCTTGATTGATAACAGGAAGATCACCGGCGTTCTTTACGAATGAAGCTATGCAATGCCACCGACCATCATCTTGACCCGACGCCCGATTGGCGATTTCCGTAGGTTATCTAACGTCTGTGGGTATTCATCTTGAATTTATGACGGCTGCCGCGAGATGGATGATTGCTGAGAAGCTTTCGTCTGTCTTGTCTGCTCTCATTGCGATGCGCTTGAAGTCTTTTAGTTTGCAGAAAAAAACTCTCGATGAGATATCATAGGGCTTGTTTTGATCGGAAGACACATAGTCCCCCTTTGTTGGGGCAAGGATTGAGGGGCCTTAAGGCAACGCCCTGAAGATGAGCTGCCTTCAACAGTAGGTCGTTCCACTTTTTTGAGATTGCACGCGCAGGTCGAGTAATGGGCCCGTTCCTCACGGAACGATAGGCCAACGCATCTGTGAGGTGTTTAGTCCCACAGTGTAATGGCGTATTATTGTCGCGATCACAGAGGGACACTCTATGGGCCAATTTCTTCACGGCAGCGCCAAAACCGCTGGAGCGAAATCGAAACTGGATAAACTTGGGAGCGAGCTCATTGCCGCGAGTAGCGAGGATACCGGCTTGGCGTCAAACACTACTCAATAAGGACAACAATCGGCCTGTCACGCAAAGATACGGTGATGCCGTCAACGTTCTGCAGTATCCGAACGGCATCGTCGGAGGTCGCGGGATCATCGATTGTGACCTGCAAAGCGGGCTGGGCCAGCATTATTTCCACGGTTTCATCACCGTCCAGACGCTCTGCCCAAAGTACGAGTTGGAACTTCCCATCGCTTCGTTGCAACAGAAGGTCATGAACGGTGTCGGCCTTGAACGGGATCGAATAATCCAGCGTATCATAGCTGTTGCGGCGCCCGTTATCCTCCAGTGCGCGCATCAGGTGTCGCAGGTATATGGCAGCCTTTCGCGGCGTGTAGTCTGGCCGAAAAAAGCCGAATGCCTGATTGCCCTCTTCATCTTCGCGATCTCGGAGAAGGTAGACCGAGGTATGGGCGTATCCGCGCGCGAACTGTGAAAGGTAAATATTGACGAGATGGGAAGCGTGGAGTTCCTCTGTTATCTTACCCCCGATGGTAACCCCGGTTTCGGTCGTGACACGCGGCAAAACGGCTAACTGCTCATCCGTATAACCCCGAAAATGTTTATTCCAGGTGCGACCGAAATTGCCATAGAGGCCATCCACCGCCGAGTCCTTGCTTGGGTCTGCCGCGTTCCAGGTCTTATTGTTAGCAGGATGCGGAGAGTTGGGGTGATAGATATAATTATGAACATTGGCGAAATCGGCAAAGCGCGTGCCCGCCGGCATCAGTGTTTCCGAATTATCCGGAATCTGAAGAAATTGCAGGCCTGTATTGTCGGTTTGCGCACCGGGCTCGGAAAGGGACCATACCGGGTATGCCGCCAGAAGCGGATCCGCTTTCACCCGTTTATAGAGGTCGGCTTGAAGTCGTGCGACAGGGAGCCATGAGCCTGTGCCGCCACCCTCTTCGCCATTGTGCCGGATCGGCCAGTTATTCGGTTCGTTATTGCCCTCAATGGCAAGCAGGGCATCGTGCTGCGCCAGAATGCCACCAGTTCGGATCAATTGATCGAGATCGCTCCCGCCGCTCACCAGGCCCCATGCGAACTTGACACCGAGCAAACGGTGCAATTCGAGGAAAGTGTCCATCGTGGTCGGCCCGGTCTCCGTCACGCCCTCGATTCCGGCTCTGACCCAGCGAAAACCGACGTATCGCAGCATCTCGATAGTACGTTCGATCGGCTGTCCGCGGTCTGGAAATGTCGAAACGACACCGACGCTTTCAAGAAAATCCAAAGTGGCCTGCGCTTGAACAGGTTCCGTGCGCCCAGGTGATGCAAGGGCCAGATGCAGCGCCATTGGAAGGAATGTTAGTTTGGCAAGAGTGGTTTTCCTGAACATCATACCCACCTGTGGCGCCTCGCTTAATGTTGTCGCACCTGTTTTGAACCGTGGGGGCAGTCCATGTCTTCGCTTGGATTAAAGACTACAGCGTACAGCGCCCCTGCCACGACCGATCGGTGCTCTGCTTGGCCCCGGCCTGGTCAACTGGAGAGGACTTTCTGGATGTTTTTTCGGTTCCACGGGAGGCCATCGAAGCCAAACCGAAATCGGAATTCGTCACGAAGCGAGCGGAACCTGTAGGTCCAATACCGCAATGCCGAGATCCGGGATGCAAAAGGTTTCAGGCAAGGGTTGGCGTGCAAAGCGGCGCGATAAACCTGTGTCTCGGCATTGGTCCACGGGAAAAAGCGCCCGTCCCATGGCTTCGGGTGAGCCATGAAATGCACGATCGTCGGGCGGTAACCGTCGATGAGATGGAGGAACTGTTTCGGGAAATTCCACTTATTCGATATCAGGACCAGAGCATCGCCGACAACGGCGTTCAATGCTCCCTGATCATGCAAGTGTCCACCATGCGCGACGAAGTGATCGAAGGCGGCATGACCGATCCAGTCTTTAGGATTGAACTTCAAGACACCAGAGTTGAAAATTACCGTCTGCTCGGTTCCATTAAATCGTTCCACAAGCGAAAGATAATCGAGAGCGGCTGCAAGCTTGCCGGGCTCGATCGTCAATTCTTCGAGGTAATCCAGGCTTCCGTTGATCTGGGTGTCGCCATCTATGTAGATCACCTGATCATAATCCGACGCCAGCACTTCGGACAACAGTAGCCGGCCCATGGCGGAGACTGTGATGCGATGAGAGAAGGAACCGGCATTGAGCCGCTTGAAGTGCTCCGAAAGCAATGCAGATGCGTCGATCAGCCTTATGCGATGATCCGCGCAGAATTTCCGGGCATTTTCGGCATTCTTGAATGCGTCAGCCAGCACAATGACCACATCTGTCGATGGCTTTGCATGTGCCCTTGCCTGCAAGGCTGATACGGCTGTGGGAAAGAAGTAATTTTCATCCGAAACATAGGCGATGCACTGACTATTCATGGATCGCGACCCTAGTAACACACAGATTACACATTAATGAATTATAAATTTTGTTCAAACCGTTTGTATGAATGTCCGTAAAAATAAATTGCCGTGCAAGGCAATCGGGATCGATAAATACGTCGCCGCCCTTTTTTCTAGGTATGGGTATTCGTTGCTCGGTATATTCAAATCCGAATAATATTCCGATCAAGGAAACCAACATATCCCGAGAATAATATAATGAATGCAGGGCAATTGACTTCCCAATATTTTCAATCTTAGATTAATTTTAGCAGTGCCTCTCATACTCGATCAAGAAACGCCGAAGGGAAAGCGAATGCTGCGCGCCGTTCTTTTTGAAGGCATCGATGATTTTGCTCAGCTGGAAAGCGCGTGGAATGACTTGGCGCGATCGGTTGATGGCGTGCGCTTCACGCAGACATTCGAATGGGCGCGGCTGGGATGGGCGGTTAAGACGCCTCTTCGCGGGGACATGATCCTTTGCGCCACGGTCTGGTCCGGCGACCGGCTGATAGCCGTCTGGCCATTTCAACGCACCCGATTGGGTTTCTCATCCCGACTTGAACCGTTGGGATGCGGAATGCACGAGGAATATGGCGATCCTCTGATGGCGCCAGATGTTGATCAGGCGCGCGTATGCAGTGAACTCCTGCAACTACTGGTGCCTCGTGCCGACTTAATTGAGATCCCCTTTGTGAAAATCGGTGCCCCGATGCAGGTTGCGCTTGCGCAGGCGGGCATTCTGAATGTTGTGCAGCCGTTCGATGCCTATGTCGTCGAAAGAAAAGGCTTCGAGGGCTTTGAAGCACTGATGCGTGGTTATTCTGGAAATTTTCGCGCAAAGCTGAAACAAAACCGTAAACGCCTTCAGTCACTTGGGGACGTTTCGTTTGAATGCCCTCAAGATAGCCGAACCTGCAAAGAAACCGTTGAGTGGGTCCTTGCTGAGAAACGGCGATGGCTGTTGCAACATAATAAGAAAAGCAAATGGCTTCAAAAAATCGAGGCTTCCCTGTTTTTCTCTCAGATCTCGACGGAAGACACTGAGTTCGGGCGAGTTGGCATTTTTCGCCTGATGTTGTCGGGAAAAATTGTTGCGGCGTTCGTCACAACGGTCGACAGAACACGCGTAGAGGGGATGATTATGAGTTTCGATCCCGAGCATGCACGATCCTCGCCCGGCATGTTGCTCATGGAGAATGTGACACGCTGGTGTTTTGAGCGGAATTTAGACTTCGACATGCGGCCGCTCCATATGGACTACAAGGAACGATGGGGCAATTCCACGAGTGCGCAGCTTAAGTACCGCACCTCGCTCACCTGGAGAGGTACGGCAAGCCTATTGCCCGACTACCTTTTACACGCGCTTCGAAGCCTCTTGCGGTCAACCCTCAGTCTTGAGCAACGAGACGCTATTCGACGTATGCTGAATTGGCGTCACAAGCTTAAGATGCGCGATGACGGTGCCGTCGGGCGTGCAGGAAATCGGGCCACAGGCAAGGAATAATTGCGCCACTTCGTACTGCGCACGGTGGTGTCAGGGCTGATTTTCGGATTGTTGCGAGAGGGCTGATCTCAGATTGCGTAATCTTTTCACTTCTATCGACGCCGCACTACCACACGCCATAAACCGATGCAGGGCGATCGTGTGCAACCATTCGCCGAGTGGCATGCATGAGCCTTGAGCCCGTCGGGATTTTCACCCTGATCGTTGGGTTTGCCTGTATGATGGCGGGCTATCGGGCAACCTTCATCGCGTTTTCGATGATGACGGTTTTTGGAGGTGCGGCGGCGTTTCTGATCGGTTCGGCCGGCATCCAGCCTGGTCATCTGTTCGTTGCTTTCTTGGTGCTGACCACCGTTTCATATCGCGAGAAGCTGGCGGCGGTTTTTGATGCTATGGCATTTCCGAAAGCAGCATTCTGGCTTGCTTGTCTGATCGTATATGGGATCCTGGCCGGCTATTTCGCACCGAGACTGCTTGCGCGAACCATGGATATTATTCCTCTCGGTTCTACGGAATATCCCGAGACCCTGGGTGCGGTTCCTCTCGGGCCGGTGTCGAGCAATTTTACCCAGGCCGTCTATCTGATCGCCGATCTCGTGACTTTCGTCATGGTTGTTGCGCTTGGATCGACAGCTGCCGGTTTTCGCGCCGTCTGTGCGGGCGTCATGTGTTTCGTCGCGGCCAATATTTCATTCGGGATCATAGATCTGGTCAGCTATGGTACGCCGGTGCAGGAATTGCTGGTTTATATTCGTAATGCACCGTATGCGTTTCACGACGAAGACATCGTTGCCGGTGTGAAACGTGTCGTGGGCTCGTGGCCAGAGGCCTCCACATTTGCCGGCGTCAGCCTTGGTGCGATCGGTTTCACAGGAACAATGTGGATCTGCGAACGGCATAGCCGGATCAATTTCATTCTGTTTCTCATGTCCTCAATCCTTGTCGTGCGATCGACCTCATCAACCGGGCTGTTCGGATTGCCAGTTTGCCTGGTGCTTCTCTATTTGGCGTGCCTCCTGCGCTGCGGTGGCCCGTCCGGCACCAAGACAAGTGCAGGAATTGTGATATTTGCGCCGCTGGCCATAATAATCACCGGCATGGCGATCGTCATGAACGATACTCTGTTCAGGCAGATCTACGATTATTTCGATCTTCTGGTCTTCAGCAAAGGCACCACATCCTCGGGGATAGAGCGCGGTATGTGGAACCGCTACGGCATCGCCAACTTCATCGACTCTTTTGGTCTCGGTGTCGGTCTCGGTACCTCGCGTACCTCCAGTTTCGTGGTGGCGCTGCTGTCGAATGTCGGGATACCCGGCACGTTGTTTTTTCTTCTTTTCTTTTTTTCTGCGATCATTATGCCCCGCGGGCAGCAACGCAATTTTGAGGCGGACACCCGGTTGGCGGCGCGAGTAGGCTGCGTTTGTCTGCTTGTGGGTGCGGCGGTATCTGCCTCGACAGTTGATCTGGGCCTGCTGTTTTTTATAATGGCGGGATTGGCCAGTTCCGTTCCCGTCGATTCACGCAGGGCACTGCCGGTCAGGCCGTTGTATGCTTGAGTGTGCGTGATAACGCTGCTTGTCCGACCTGCCGAACTGCATGAAAAATAATCGCGAAGAACCTAGAGCGTGTCGCAGCTAATCTGCGCCATTCTGTTGGCTTAGACGGAGTCGGATATTCGTTCGGCCGGCGCGCGTCGTAGCCAAGGCATACGGCCAAGCCGGCCGAACGAATAGGCGGCCCGTATCAGCCAACCCCGAAGGGGCCGGGCATCTTTGCGCCAGGATCAGAGGCGATCGGCTCGAACGTACCTTCGGGTAGGCCCTTCGCCAATCGCCTCTGCCCTGACGAAAACCTGCTCCGGCAGAATGACGCAGATTAGCTGCGACACGCTCTAGAGCGGTTCATTGTTAAATGGAATCGGTTCTGTTGGCTCAAACGGAGTTGGATGGTCGCATGGCTGGCGCGTGTCGTAGCCACAGCATACGGCCAAGCCGGCCATGCGATCAGCCGGCCCGTTTCAGCCAACCCGTAAGGGCCGGACATCTTTCCGCCGGGATCAGCGGCGATCGGCTCGCACGTACCCGGTGGTATGCCCTTCGCCAATCGCCACTGCCCCGACGAAAACCTGCTCCGGCAGAACCGTTTCCATTTAACAATGAACCGCTCTAAGCCTGCAATTGGCTTCACGAGCGATTGCGCGCACCGATATCGGTGGCCGCCCTCACGGTTGACGTGCAAGTCCGGAGCTCAAGTTTGATGTTGAACATCTGGGGCCTGACGATGGGCAGAATTGCCTTGCCGGATATTTCCCGGTTTGCGGTGCTTGGACATCAGGCCACAAGCGCGATCGTCAAATCACCTCGGCATCACGCAGGATATCCATGTGATGATCACGGCGTCGGATGCAAAGCCGATCAGTCTTTCATGTATTTCTGAACTTGGTCCAGCTTGCCATCTGTTGATTTCGATGCTGCACGCCGAAACCGTAACGCGTGGCGGCAGAGATGACCGACCACAAATCCAGCACCCAGTGCCCACCATAAATACACGCCAGTCATGATAGCCGGCGCCAGAGGCAATCCTGCAAAAACAAGCGATGTCACATAGGCAGCCAAAACGACAACGGTCAGCAGCGCGAAGGCGACGATATGAATCCACAATCCAGAAAGTGCGCCGAGTGCCACGCAAATCAGCAAAGCCCAGCCCATAGTATGCAGTGCACCATCTCGTTGTCGTAAAAGCTGACAATACTATCGCATGTCGTCGCCTTTATATCAAGTTGTCTGCATATCGGCTCTATTTCTTGTTTGCAGCCCAGCTGAAAAGTTGCAGTCATTGAGTGCTCGTCATCGCCCTTGTGCCACTTTTCTGATCCTGCGGCTCGACTTTGATAACGTCGCCTGGCAACACCGGATCATCGTCTGCGACAACATAGGTCTTATTGGCACTGCCAGTGGCGCGGGTAATCGTTGTGGTCGTGCGGACTCGTCCATCCGCTGATGGCATCGATACGGCAACAGGAGCGCGCATTTCGATATTGAGCAACAGCGCGTGCGCAGTTCGGGTTTTTTCTTCGTTTGCGGCGAGACGATCGCGGATTTCAGTCGCCTCGGCCAGCGCCGCCGCCTTGTATTTCTCAACAATGGTCAAGGCATCCTGGTCAAGTTTCGCCAGATCCTGTTGTATCGTCAGGATGGCCAGCGATACGTCGAGATTGCGGCTTTCCAGATCGGCGACATTCTGATTTGCGCCGAGCTGTCGGGCGGAAACAGTCAGTCCCTGCGACACCAGCTTATTGACCGAATTGAGATCCTTGTTGGCGAGATCAATCTGTTTGTCGAGCGATGCTTCCTTGAGCTTGAGGGTTTCAATCTGGTTTTTGGCAAGTGCTTTTGATTGCTGGACGGCAGCAATCTCGGATTTTATCGATCTGGCACGGCTATCCAGCAGTTCCTGCTCCGCAATCACGATCTGAGACACGGTTTCCTGATCTTCCGTCGTGCTCAGTTCAGGAGGCATTGTTACCTTGTCGGAGCCGGAAAGTGCTGCTGTGACCCGCGCCCGCTTGGCAAGAATACTTAATCGTTCAACTTCAAGCTCACGAGCCGTTCCGTGGTTTACCAGCGCCTCACGCTGCAATTCCATGATCTTCGGATCCATCGTTCCCGTGCCGCCAGCCATGCTCAATGCCTGCATGACGGTAAGTCCTGGCAAGTAATTATACTTTCCCGGTGTCGCCACGGCGCCGGTTACGAAAAACGGACGATAACTCGACACTTCGATCGATGCGGTCGGACGCTTTTGCAGGCCGATCTGGTTCTGCAACTGTTCGCCGATAATGTCAGCGATCTGTTCCGGGGTTTTCCCCGCAACCGCTATCGTACCAACGATGGGAAGCGAAAGGGTGCCAGCCGCCGACACCGTGAACTCACCCGTCAATGGCACCCATTCGAACGCTACTCCGGCGCTTGGACGCCATTCGAACACCCTGATCTTCAGAACATCCTGCGGACCAAGCAGATAAGATGATGCAGCATGAAGCTGGCCGGAAACGAGCATCGCCACGCAGCAAAGCAGCCCGGCAACAGCTTGGCGCCATCTGCGGTGAGCATGCGCGTATCGCGCGTTGCCTTCTGCAACGGGAGCAGGACATGGAAAGCCAAACAGTTTCGTCACAATCGGTACTCCTGCTATCAACGTCAAAGCGCCACGTTGGCCCGCTCAAGCGACCTGTGCGGGAAAAGTGCGGCGCGCCGGTGGATGCCCGAGGGCAGACATTGTGAATGCCTCGAACTTGTCCATGAACACCCCGGTTGAAAATTCTCGGGCTCTCGACACGGCGGCAGCCGGATCAAACTCGATCTTTTCGAACCGCTCGAGGGCATCAAGCAACGGCTCAATCTCCTGCTCGAAGAAAAACAAGCCCGTCTTGTCGGCAACGACCGTTTCGGTGGCGCCACCGCGGCCGAACGCGATCACGGGACGACCGCTGGCCATGGCTTCGAGAGGGACAATCCCAAAATCCTCTTCTCCGGGAAAGATGAGAGCCCTGCAGCGAGCGTAGTGGTGCTTGAGAACCTCGAATGGCTGCGATCCAAGTATGCTGACCGTTGGGCCGGCGATCCGGCGCAGATGGTTAAGCATCTCGCCGCCTCCGATCACCACGAGCTTGCGCTTCGAGCGGTTGAACGCTTCGACAGCAAGCTCTGGCCTCTTGTAGGCAACCAGTTCTCCCACCATCAAATAATAATCGCCCAATTCTGCAGAAGAGACGGGCGCAAATGCCTCCGTATCGACGGGCGGATGGATGATGCTCGCCTCGCGCCGATAATAGCTATTGATGCGTTTTGCGACAGTATCGGAATTTGCGACGAACCGATCGACGCGGCTGGCGGTGCTGACGTCCCATGACCTAAGATAATGAGCCAGCGGTGGCATGAGAAGGCGGGTCAGGAAGCCGGATTTCGCGTGGTATTCGTGATACATGTTCCAGATATAGCGCATCGGCGAATGGCAATAGCAGATATGCACGGCCGGTGAGTTCGGAATTATACCTTTGGCCGGGCCGGATTCACTGCTGATGACGAGGTCGTAGCGGGAAAGGTCCAGCTGTTCCAGCGCCATAGGCATCAACGGCAGGTATTTCTTATAGAGGTTTTTTGAATAGGGCAGCCCGTTGATAAAGGTCGGGTAAATATTGTGCCGCCTAATAAGAGGCGATACAGCATTAATATCATAGACGTGTGTATATATGTCGGCTTGCGGGTAAATCCTGCAGAGAGCCTCCAGAACCTTTTCCCCGCCGCGCATGCCAACTAGCCAATAGTGAACGATTGCAACACGCACGCCTATACCTCATTGTTTACACGACGAAATTTATAAGAGATTTTCATTTTATACCGACCAATTGCAATAATTTCGCAACCGCTAACGAGGAATTGTCGCGGTCTATCTCTGGTCTTTTTTGGTATTGCGGTATTTTTGCACTGGCGTTGTAATTCATATACTGCACGCAACAAATATATTGTCAAACGCTTAACTGTTTGTTAGCAATTTCCTCGGAAGTGCAGTGCATCCATCTGATCACCCATCACATTTTTGGTTTGGAGTACGTCAATGACTGACGTTGAGGCGGACGCTGCCGATCGCAGCGCCAATCACCTTTTTGTGGGTGCGCGACCGAAGATTTCGTTGCCTTCCATCCTCTCGCGGGGAGGGAAGCGCGCAAGCGACCTTGTTATTGCATCTCTCGCGCTTGTCGTTCTTTTGCCCGTCATTGCGATGGTCATTTTGACATTGCTGGTGTTGCAAGGGCGTCCGATCTTTATCGCCCACCATCGTGTCGGCAGGTACGGCCGGATGTTCCCGTGTTTCAAATTTCGGACGATGGTGAATAATAATGATCAAGTACTGGCCAACTATCTCCTGACCAATCCAGCAGAGCGGATGGAATGGGAAGCGACGCGAAAGCTCAGAAATGACCCGCGAGTGACGCCATTCGGGGCGGTTATGCGCAAGAGCAGCCTCGATGAAGTCCCGCAGCTCGTGAATATCGTGCTTGGGCACATGAGCCTTGTCGGTCCCAGGCCGATAGTGCCGGCAGAAGCCGAGCATTACGGCCCGTATTTCGCGGATTACAAGAAGGTTCGCCCTGGGCTTACCGGCTTGTGGCAGATCAGCGGGCGAAGCGACACCGCCTATAACGAGCGTGTCCAACTGGATGTTGCGTATGTCGCCGGCCGCAGCCTCGCAGGAGACCTTGTTATCATGGCGAAAACGCTGCCCGCCGTACTCAAGGCACGCGGCAGCTACTGATCAAGATAGATCGTTTAGCTTTGAAATCAATGGCTTGCTGTGAGGTCATTCCGCGTCTTGAAGTTGGATCGTCACTTTTGCGCATCGGTCCAGATATTGGGAGTAATCGCATGAATGCCAGCTACACCGCCCAGTTCGGCAGGTTTCATCGGAGAGACATGCCATGAGCGTTTCACATCAATTCGCGGTAAACGGGCGCTATCTGACACAATCACCGACCGGGGTTCAGCGATATGCCCATAATGTTCTGACCGCGCTGGATGGCATGTTGGACGCTGAAAAGCCCGTTCCGCTATTGGTGCCGGAAGGTGTTGCCGATCCCGCCTTTCGGGCCATGGCCCCCAAGACATTGTCGAGCATCTTCAAAGGGCATGCATGGGAACAATTAAAGTTGCCGCAGCACGCCTCCGGTCTGCTGCTCAACCTTTGCAACACCGCGCCGGTCTTCAAGGCCGACCAGATCGTATGCATCCACGATGCCAACGTCTTTGCAGCACCGGATAGCTACAGTCGTTCCTTCCGAATGCTATACAAGAGCTTGCAGCCCTTAATTGTCCGAGGGTCGACAAGGGTCACAACCGTTTCGCACGCGTCTGCGCGGCAGATCGCGCGCTATCTCCCGATCGAAGCGCAGGACATCGTAGTCCTGCCCAATGGTCACGAACATGTCCTTGGCTGGAATGCAGAGGCGGCGGTTAGTGCCCCGGCGATCGTCTCCGCTATAGTGGCGCGCTCGCGCAAATACGTGTTTGCGTTGGGTTCAAGCGCGCGCCACAAGAATCTCACGCTCATGTTTGGCATAGCCCACGCGCTTGATGCGCTCGGCGTGGATCTTGTTATAGCCGGTGGCGATGCTGCTATCTTTTCTTCCGTCGACGTAGCGCGGCATCCGAACGTAATCATGGCCGGGCGCGTGTCCGACGATGATCTCGCCTTCTTTTTCAAACATGCCCTCTGCCTCGTCTTCCCGTCACTCAATGAGGGGTTCGGCTTGCCGATTGTCGAGGCCATGGCGCTCGGATGTCCGGTGGTGTCGGCGTCCTGTTCGAGCATGGTGGAGGTCTGCGGCAACGCTGCTCTGCTTGCTTGCCCGTTCGATGGGCGCCAATGGGTGGAGCATATCGCTGCCCTGGCGTCCTCTCCGTCGCTTGTCGACGACTTGCGCGAGCGTGGTCTCAGGCAAGTGACGAATTATTCATGGAATAGCTCGGCCGAAGGTTACCGCGAACTCATCGAACGACCGGGACCTCAGCCAGTCGGCAAAAAGAATGTGATGGTGCCCGAAATGCGGATAGCCGTTGCGATCGCGACCCGCGGCCGGCCGGATATCGTAAACCAGACCGTTACCCACCTGATCAATACGCAGACGGTGATCCCGCGCCAGATTATCGTCTCCTGCGTAGACATGAAGGATGCCGGGGACCTTACGAGCGATGAGCGCGTCACGGTGATTGCAGGTAGGGCAGGCTTGTGCGCGCAACGCAACAATGCAATCACGCATTTGGCGAAAGATATCGACCTGCTCGTTTTTTTCGATGACGATTTTGTTGCCGAGCCGAATTGGCTGGCAACCGCAGCAATGGTCTTTTCTGACGAAAGCGGCGTAGTCGGTTTTACCGGACGTGTTATCCAGGACGGCATTAAAGGCCCGGGAATTCCATTCAGCGACGCCGTTCAGGCGCTCCAGGATCCGCCGCGTCATGAAGGTGCGCGTTGGGAGATGGCGTTCAGTCCCTATGGTTGCAACATGGCCTTCCGGGTTTCTGCGATCGGCGACAGCCGGTTCGATGAAAGGCTCGTCCTGTACGGCTGGCTCGAAGACCGTGATTTTGGCGCCTCTCTAGCAAAAAAAGGTGGGCGTCTCGTTCGGTGTTCGGACACTTACGGCGTTCATATGGGCGTAAAATCGGGCCGAATGCCAGGAGACCGGCTTGGCTATTCGCAGATCGTCAATCCCATCTATATGCGTGGCAAGGGCACCATGACGACGATGCAGATGGTTGGCCAGATATGGCGTAACACATCGATCAACTTCGCGCGTTTTCTTGCGCCCGAGCCATTCATCGATCGCAGAGGGCGCGTCAAAGGCAATCTCCTCGCTGTTCTGGACGTTGTTCGCGGCCGGATCCAGCCGGAGCGGGCCTCCGCGTTAAGCCAGCAGGCCAGCAAGATAGATCCTCTTACCAAAGGTTTGGCACGATGACCCTCGAACGTGTTGGGATGGTCGAACGAGCAGCCCGGATATGGCCGATTGATCAAGAGCCGCCGAAAGATACTCATGCCGACGGTCCACTCGCGCTCATCAGAACCATTCTGACCGTAACCTGGCGTTACCGGATTCGTTTGCTCCTGAGCGCCGTTGTCGGGGCTATCCTATCATTTGCTTACGCCTATTCGCTGCCGCGCACCTACCATGCGTCGGCAACCATGCTGCTTGAGCCCCGTTATGTCTCGGGTGCCAATGGCGCCATGCCGCAAGGTCTTGATCTTAACAGCGCCGAAAGCGAGTTGCAGATCATTCTTTCCGAACGTCTGCTGTCATCGGTTTTTCAAAGCCTGCGACTGACCAACAATGCCGAACTGGCGCCACAGCCGCCCGGGCTGATCAAGAAGGCGACATCGAGTGTAGTCAACATGCTCGCCATCGCGACCGCGGATACCGGAACCATGCGGGATGCGAATGATCAACCGGCGCCCAGCACGGAGGAAAACCGCGACCGAGTGGCATTCGCCAATTTTGTCGAGCGTGTCAGCGCGCGTCGTGTTGGGCAATCTTATGTGGTTGATGTGGGGTACGCGTCGTCCGATCCGGCACTCCCCGCAAAGGTCGCCAATGCAATCGTGTCGGCGTATATTCTGCAGTCGGTGACAGCCAAGGAACAGTTGGCGCGTGCCGGCATAGACACGCTGCAGGGACGGCTGGATGCGCTCGCCGCACAGGTCGCCGCCGCCAGTGATGCGATGCAGGCGGGACGGTTGCCCGACAAGCCCACACCTGACGCTGATGCAAAAATCACCGGCGCGGCTCTTTATCCGCTCAGCCCCTCGAGCCCGCGCATAAGTTTGATCACGGCTTTTGGCGGGGTCGTCGGTCTCTCCCTCGGTGCAATGATTTTGGCACTGGGCGTTGCATTCGATCGTAAGTTGCGAGAGCCAAAAGATCTCGCAAACGAAAGCCACCTGTCGTTTCTTGGCGCAGTGCCGATCAAAAGAAACGAAAAGTCGTTATTGAGAAGACTGTTTCGTCGTGGATCGCACCAAGCCTATTCTGCGAGCGTACGTGATCTCAGAACGTCGATTGATCTGCTGGCCCCGTCAAAAAGAGAAGGACGGCATGCAGTCATTGCGCTGGTGGGGTGCGCGAAGCCTATGGGGGCGGCGACACTCGGCCAGGACCTGGCACGTGTCATGGGCGATAGCGGCCGTACGGTGACAATATTCACGACAAACCGAGCACAGCAGCTGGATGGTGCGCAATCCACGTCGTCGTTGGCAGACGTGCTTGGCTCGTCATCGCCCGTATCCCCGTTGGTGCCACAGTACGGTGATAACGTCGCCACGCTGGCAATCCACTCGCGTGATGCGCGCATTAATTCGGCGATTGATTTCTGCAGTCCGAAGGCTCGGGAAACAATCGACGTTGCCAGGCTCAATGGGGATGTGATCCTCGACGTCATGTCGATGGATATCTCGATGGATGCTATCGCGCTCGCAAGATATGCCGATATCGTGATCATCGTGACGCAGTTTGCCCGTACCAGCAGGGATGATGTCATTGCTGCGGAAAGCCGCCTCAAAAAGGCGGGCCTGCAGATCATGGGGTACGTGATAACCCGTAGCAAAGCTTGAGGCACTTACTTTCAAGTCCGTTGCAAGCAATCATGCTCACGGCAGGCTGGTGATTGTCGCCGTTTGAAGGGTGAGGGGCGCGCGGGCCGCGCGAACGGAAGCTCAATGAGGCTTTTGTGCCCAGCCCTTGAACGTAACACGGCAACACCGATCTCATGAACAATAGATGAAAGACAGTTTGCCGCCGGTCTTCATGAACTCAACGCCAGTGTTCAACCTATATCGGCGATCTCAAAGCGCCCGCCTGTAAGCCGAAGTCGCACGCGCAACATCAGTAGCAGGGAACAATAAGTCGCTGCACCGATCGAGGCGATTAGTCCCATTTGCAGAATGTCAGGAAATTGCAATTCACTTATGTAAAGCCGCGCGAATGACACGACGATGGCCATCAACGGGCCTGCGACTGCGATTTTCCAGAGATTTAGCAACTGCCGCATTATGCTTATGCTGAGAAGTCTTCGAACTTCATCGAGATATACCACGAACATCAATAGGGACAGCAAAAGCCGCGCATACAATACGCCCTCGATGGAAGCCAGATAGAAACCGATCGCGATGCTCGTGACCCGTAAAACCAATTCGACAATGCTGATACGAAAGACCACGGAGGGGCGATCTGTTGCAAGGCTGACGGCATTGATGGTCTGATAATATGGAGCAGGCATGACTGATATTGCGAGCAAGGCCAGATATGGAGCCGCACCAAGCCACTTTGTTCCCAGTAGCAACTGTGTCAGCAGATCGGAAGTCAACGCGATGCCGATGCTGGCGGGGACGGAGATCAGCATCACCAGTCTAACCGCCTTGAGAAAAGCGGCGGCAAGCCGGACGCGGTCGGTGCTCATCTGGGAAAAGGCAGACATCATCGGCTGATAGGCCGGTGCGATCAAACTCTGCGACGGAATGAGGGATATGTCGCTTGCAACCGTGTAGCGGCCAAGCACCGCCTTGTCCCCGGCATAGGTGCCGATCAACAAGCGATCATATTGCCAAGCCAGGGCAGAAATGACCTGAGCAGACGTGAACCAGCCCATGAAGCCAGCAAAATCTTTGATGCGGGAGAACGAAAAGACCGGTCGATAGCGCGCGAAAACATAGGACATGATCGTGGCGGCCACCGCGGCGCCAATATAATTGGTCACGATTGCCCAATAGCCTCCACCGTTGAAGACCACGAGCATCGCGCAGCCGAGACCGCATATCTTGCTGATGACTTCCAGGAGGAATGTCGGGCGGAAATCGATCATCCGTGCAAGATGCACCATCGCCGGACTGTAGAGGCCTTTGACGGCAGGCCCGATCGCCAGCACGCAGACGACGGGAACTAACGCGGGGTCATTGTTCAGCCACGCATACGGCCACGCGCAGGCCAGCGCCGCGCCGGTAATTGCAAAGCTTCTTAAAACGGCAAGCGTGAAGCCGGTATCAAGATGCTGCTTGTTGATCTCGTCCAGACGGATCAGGGCCTGCGTTACCGGTACGTCGAGGATGGTGTCGAGGAGCATGACCAGCGCCATCGCCAACGCAGTCAAGCCAAAATCGGCAGGGGAAAGCAGTCGTGCCAAGATCAGAAGATTGAGAAAATCGATTGCGCGCCCGAAAAGACGCGAGAAAATCAGCCAGCCAGTCCCTT
Source organism: Neorhizobium sp. JUb45 (assembly GCF_004343585.1). Taxonomy (GTDB): domain Bacteria; phylum Pseudomonadota; class Alphaproteobacteria; order Rhizobiales; family Rhizobiaceae; genus Neorhizobium. The sequence goes on from NZ_SLYW01000007.1 coordinate 58,082, forward strand.
TCAGCATTGCAAGTGCAAGCATGCACGGTCCCATCTCTTGAGCTTGCAACAATCGCTGCTTCCGACTGTCGGGACCGTTTCCGGTACGTCGGACGCCCGTTACTGAATCTTGGATGATGCAGGGTCCGGACATCGTCGATGATCAGCATGTCGACTGCGATAGAATGATCAGTATTGGTAATCCCGGCTGTAAAAGGAATAACTGTTCACATGGGCGCTGTCTCTGCCGGCTCTTATAAGAGCAGACAACACTAATTTTCTCCAATCGGCAAGACTGGTTCTATCCGATGCGTTTGGACGTGCGGCATTATTCGGAGTCTGTAATAAAAAATAAGTTCAGATATCGACACCGACAATAAAATAATTGAAACTGAAATTCAGAGAGAGTTTATATGCAAAAATAACTTCTCTATATTGAAAGCCGAATTTGACTTGGAAAGGTCAGATTATATCATCGTGTGCAGGGATTTCCGCGTAATTTTTCACATTGGTTCGCATCTATAGAGAGGTTGTACTGGATGATCGTGCCTGGCGAAATGAAACCTGATCATATCGGCGCTCGCCCGAACTTCTCTTCCGATCCTTTGATTCCTACAATTTTTCATGAGCCATGGTGGCTTGATATCGCGACAAAGGGCACCGTAGACTATGTCGAGGTCACCGATGGCGGACGGGTCGTTGGTCGCATGCCCTACATCGTCACCACCAGATTCGGCCTGTCTAGCAGCAACATGCCGACGCTCACCCATTTCCTGGGGCCAGGCATCAACGACGGCACGGGAAGTGCGCCGAACCGTTTCATCAAACGCCATTCCATTGCTCGTGAGCTGATCAAAAAATTGCCGCCGCTGTCAGCGTTTCGGCAGAAGATGCATCGCGGCGTCAATGACACGCTGTCATTCCAGGCGGAGGGGTTCAACGTCGGCGTCCAGTTCACCTTCGAGGTGCATCCTGCACCCGCGACCGTCATGTGGAAGGCGATGCGAGACAAAACGCGCAACGTCATCAGGCGAGCCGAAGAAACGTTGAATGTTGAGGTCTCGGTTGATCCCGGCATATATTTTGACCTGACCACCAAGAACCTCAAGGCGGCCAATGCCGATAGCAACGTCGATTTGGACGTATGCGAGAAAATCGTCGTCAAGGCACTCGACCTTGGCCGCGGGCGTATCTGGGTCGCACGCGATAAAAATGGCGACGCGAAATCAGCCATTTTTTGCGCCTGGGACAGCACGACCTTCTACTACATCATGTCAACAAGAGCGTCCGATAGCGGCAACGGTGCCATACCCCTGTTGCTCTGGCACGCCATGAAATCGGCGGCCTCAATGGAACTGGTTTTCGATTTCGACGGCATAGGCAGCGCCGGCGCCGTCTTGCTTTATGCCGGATTCGGCGGCAACGTTGTGCCACGTTACATCGTCGGCCGGTCATCAATGACATACAGATTGTTGAGGCAGATCCGCCGTCTCAATCCCACTCTTGAAAACAAGTTCACCTGATCACGAAGCGTCGGAAATCCACATGCAGTGGCCACAAGCGACGTGGCCGAAGATTAGGGTGACCGTTTCGACCAGGCCAGCGGACTGCTGGAATTGATACGCTTTCTGCCGCGGATGAATGATTTCCTGTCGTTTTCGAACTATTTGAAAGGGAGTGGGGCGACTTGTATAGACATGGTAGAAATTCGGAATAAGATGTATTATTGCATGGCTTGGAAACGAGTTTTGCAGATGTAACCTGGTCTTGTAACTTGCTGTAAATGCTTGTGCGCGCACTATTGGTATTGCACTCGCATCTTTACTCACTGGAATCTGCGAAGTCTGGATTTTCGTCTTAGTCCAATGCGTCCAATGGTCCAACAAGCGGTCAATTTAAATTCGCGCAACTCATGCGCGTGCACGATTTTCTGCTGGATTTAGCTCAGATCGAACGCTCTTGCTCCGTCGTGGTATCGGTTATCCGTCTCCCGACTGGTCATAAAATTCTGTCAACTCGATTCACCCGCCACAAGTATTCAAGTTCGGAACAATCGATGAAGATATTACATCTGGCCAATCATTGCCATTTTGGAAACGGCAATGTCCATGCGGCGGTCGATCTGGCATGTGCGCAGGCCAAGGAGGGGCATGAGATAGTTTATGGCAGCTCCGGCGGCGATTTCGTGGAGTTGCTTTCAGAAAATCACGTGCGCCATGTCTGTGTGCCACAGCATAGCCGAAGCCCACAGGTTTTGCTGCAAGGCCTGTTGAAACTCCGTCGGTTGATAGCCGAATTCAAGCCTGACATCGTTCATGCGCATATGATGACCGGCGCTGTCATCGCCTATCCGTTTACCCGCTTCAATCGCCCGAAACTTGTGACAACGGTGCATAACTCTTTCGACAAGCATGCCATCGTCATGGGTCTTGGTGATCGTGTTATCGCGGTGAGCGAGGCGGTTGCCACAATTATGCGCGATCGCGGCGTCTCGGCAAAAAAGATACGGACCGTTCTGAACGGCACTCTGGGTGCCGCCCGGCGAGGTCGGCAGTCGGCAAAGCCTTCGGATTTGCCCCGCCCTGCCATAACGACGGTGTGCGGACTTCATCCGCGCAAAGGTATCGATGATTTGATAGCGGGTTTCGACATCATTTCGAAACAGCATGCCACAGCCAATCTCTTCATCATTGGCGAGGGGCCTTGTGAAGATCTCTATAAGAAACAGGCGGCGGCGTTGGAGCACAGTGATCGAGTGCATTTTCTCGGCCAGTTGCGCGACCCAAATCCTTATCTTCTTTCCACCGACATATTTGTCCTGGCCTCACACTCCGAACCATTCGGACTGGTGCTGACCGAGGCGCGCGAGGCAGGCTGCGCCATTGCTGCCAGCAATGTAGACGGAATTCCGGAAGTCCTTGCCATTGGCGATGCCGGAATAATGTTTCCGCCGCATGAACCAGTCGCGATCGCCTCCGCACTTTTGTCGCTTCTGAACAATGAGAAAGCCCTCCAGGACAGTCGCATTTCATCACTCAATCGGCTGGAATTTTTTGATATTGCGCGCGTCTGTCGCGATACTCTGGATGTATATATAGGCTTGATTTAGCCCCGATTTGAATACCAATCTTGACGTTTGAGTCCTGAGCTTGCCCCGTCGAAATAATACATCTGTCCAATAGGCACCGCTGATACGCGCAGCGCCATTGCGGAATGAGGCGACGGTTACAACAATTTCAATTTCCTGTCGCACGCATGGCTCTGATACCAGCCCCGACGAACAATGTTGGGATCATTGCAGCAGCCGACATTTTGGCCTGTCAAAACCGCCGGCGCTATAATTGCAGCCGGATGATACTTCAGTGGTATCCACCCAGGCGATCGGAAAGACCTCCGAAGAGCAATCGGCCGATAACGCTCGAAATGCCAACCGCTCCGATCAATGTGACGCTGACCGAACGGTCGTTGCCATGACTGCTTTCAGCCGCGAGGCAGCAAAATCCAGAAAAGTTCGAAGCTTCAGCGGCATCAAACCTTGCGACATATATACTAATTGTACCGGAGACGGATCCGGCTCGAAATCTTCGAGCAAAGGCACAAGCAGGCCGGCATCCACCGCGCGCTTGGCCTGGTAGGCCATGAGACGGGTAATGCCCAGACCGGCAGAGGCGGCATCCACGGCTGCCTCTGCCGTGTTGACGGAAAGGCGTGTCCGGATCGGCACTGATATTTCCTGCCGTCCATTTCGGAACGTCCAGAACCGAGGCGAAAGCACTCCCTCGAAGGCGAGACAGTCATGGTCCGCCAGATCGCGCGGCTGGGTTGGAGCCGGGTTGCGCCTCAGATAATCCGGATTGGCATAAACGGTCGTGCGGACCGAACCGAGGCGAATTGTGATCAGGCTGCTGTCCGCAAGATGGCCGATCCTGACCGCCACGTCGATCTGCTCGTCGGCGAGGCTGACGGACCTGTCGCTCATGGTCAGGCGGATATTGATATCGGGAAATGCCTTCAGAAAATCGACGACGACAGGCAATACATGCAGGCGGCCGAAGACGATCGGCGCTGTCATCGTCAAATCTCCGCGCGGTGCGATGTATTCGCCCGAAGCGCGCCGCTCCGCTTCCTCGACGCGCCCGAGGATTTCCCGCGCGGCCCCCACATAGCTTTGCCCTGCTTCCGTCAGCAGAATTTTACGGCTGGTGCGCGTCATCAGGCGCACCCCGAGATGCGACTCGAGCTCGGAAATCTTGCGGCTGACGGTCGGTAGAGGCGAATGCAGGGTGCGGGACGCAGCCGAGAGACTGCCGGCCTCAACCACGGCGATGAACACGGACATGGCGTCAAGACGATCCATAGACCCTTCCAGAATTTGAGAGGATACCTTTTCTATTATCTGTCTACTACAGAAATACGGATGCAAATAGCTTCATGGACGTCACCGACGCTTTCGTTCGGCCTTTCAAGGGAGCCTTCCATGAAACTCTACAATTTCCCGCTTTCCGGTCATGCACATCGCGCTTTGCTGTTCCTTTCGCTTCTCGGCATCAAGGCAGATGTTATCGACGTGGATCTTGCCAAGGGCGCACACAAGGCAACGGATTTTTTAAAGCTCAACCCCTTCGGACAGGTGCCGGTTCTCGACGATGACGGCATCGTCATCTCCGATTCCAATGCGATCCTCGTCTATCTGGCCAGCAAGTTTGACCGCAAGGACTGGTTGCCGGATGATCTCCAGTCCGTCGCAAAAATCCAGAAGTGGCTGTCGGTTGCTGCCGGCGAAATCGCCTACGGGCCTGCCGCGGCGCGTCTGATTACGGTGTTCAAAGCCGATTTCCGTGCAGACGAGGTGATTGCTCGCGCACACCAGATCCTTGGCCTGATCAACGCCGAGCTCGAACAGCGGCGTTTCATCATCGGCGAAACGCCGACGATCGCCGATATCGCGCTCTACAGCTACATCGTCAGTGCCCCTGAAGGAAATGTCGATCTCGCGCCGCATCCGCAGGTTCGTCACTGGCTTGCTCGCATCGAGGCTCTGCCGGGTTTTGTGCCTTTCCCCAGGACGGCAGTCGGGCTGGCCGCCTGACGGGAGGATGCGGCCGTCCGTCTCCGGCCGCATCCTCGTTGCAGATGGAGGTAATCATGCCGCAAAAATCAGACGTGATCGAGGCCGCCGCATCGCCTTCCCCCTGGCATGAGGGCGAGCTGGAATTACAACGCCATACGGGCGTGGTCGAGCAGATGGATACGGTGGGCCGAAAATTCGTGCGACGTTTCCTGCTCGAACAGCATCGCGAGTTCTTTCCGCTCATCCCGTTCATTGCCGTCGGAGCCGTCGACCGTCAGGAAATTCCCTGGGCGACGATCCGCTGTGGTGAGCCCGGCTTTGTGCAGTCTCCCGACCCGCAGACCTTGATGATAAACGCAATCCGCGATCCCGAGGATCCGGCGCAGGAGGGGATGGATGACGGCGACCCTGTCGGGCTGCTCGGCATTGATCTCATCACCCGCAGACGCAACCGGATGAACGGCAGGATTGTCCGCAGCGGCAGCGATGGCTTTGCCGTCGCCGTCGATCACAGCTACGGGAACTGCCCGCGCTACATCCAGAACCGCCATTTCAGATTTGTCAGGGATCCATCCGAGTTCTCGTCATCCGTGCCGCTGATATCGGATAAGCTGAACGATCGCGCGCGGCGGATCATAAACGCGGCCGATACATTCTTCGTGGCCTCCTACCACGACCGCGACGATGAGGGTCGACAGGTCGATATATCCCATCGAGGCGGCCGGCCGGGCTTTGTGCGCATCGATGCCGATGGCGGGCTCACCATTCCGGATTTCAACGGCAACCTGTTCTTCAACACCCTCGGTAATTTTCTGGTCAATCCGCGCGCCGGCCTGCTGTTTATCGATCATGAAACAGGCGACATGCTGCAGATTGCCGGTCGAACCGACGTCATTCTCGACAGTCCGGAAATTGCGGCTTTCGAAGGCGCCGAGCGGCTCTGGAGGGTTTTTCCTGAAAAGGTGGTGCTGAGGCCGGATGCGTTGCCGCTGCGATGGACGTTTGCGGAAAACGGAATGTCGCCGAGCGTTCTGATGACAGGCACCTGGCAGGAGGCGGCGGCCCGCCTTGAGGCGGCCGCCAAGGCGAACAGATGGCGGCGGTTCCGCATCGAGCGGATCGTGGATGAAAGCGCGACGATCCGCTCGCTGCATCTGGCTCCGGTGGGCGGCGAGGCGCTCATTCCGCATCTGGCGGGGCAGCATCTGCCGATCCGGGTGGCCGACGGCGACGGTTTCATCCGCCGCAGCTACACGCTGTCGAGTGCGCCTTCCGATGGTTATTACCGGCTGAGCATCAAGCGCGAGGGTAGGGCGTCCTGCCTTCTGCACGACATGCGGGATGGTGATGAGATTGAGGCGCTGGCGCCGACCGGAGCCTTCACCATCGATGCGATGGAGCGTAGCCGGCCCGCCGTGTTGCTCGCCGCCGGCATCGGCATTACGCCGTTTCTGTCGATGATACGCCATATCGTCCATGAAGGTGACCGGACGCGTCATCGGCGTCCCGTGTGGCTGTTCAGATCATCGCGAACACTTGAAGAGAGAGGGTTCGACGTCGAAATCGCCGAATTGGTCGAGCGGGGGCAGGGGTCTGTAAGGGATATCCGTATCCTGAGCGGGGCGGCCTGCGATGACGAGGGGCGTTACGATTGGGCAGGGCGCATCGATATGAGGCTTCTCAAAGCGCATCTGCCGTTTGGCGATCATGATTTCTATCTTTGCGGGCCGGGTTCCTTCATGCAGGCGGTCTATGATGGCTTGCGGGGGCTGAATATTGCCGATAACCGGATCCATGCCGAAGCTTTCGGGCCATCCAGCCTGAAGCGTGACCTGACACCGGCCGCGATCGCAATTGCTGCCGTGCAGGCGGCCAGCGAGCCAGTCCGCGTGATATTCACACAGTCGGCAAAGGAGGCGCGCTGGAAGCCTGGTGACGATCCCTTGCTGGAACTTGCCGAGCAACGAGGGGTAACCCCGCCTTTCGGCTGCCGGGCGGGCCATTGCGGCGATTGCCGGACAAAGGTCGTGAAGGGCAAGGTCAGTTATCTGTCGGACCCCGTCTACCCGGTGGCAAAAGACGAGGCCTTGATCTGCTGCTCGGTTCCCGCGGAAGGCGGAGACCTTCATCTCGATCTTTGACCTTCGACATCAGCGGCCCTGAAATTCTCCCTGGCGGCGGGACAGGGCTCCACAATCCCGATGGAGCCCTGCAGGAGATCGCGGAATGCTGACGTTGGCCACCAAGCCTATCATCGGCATCGGCTTGCCTGAAAGCATCTGAGATGGCGACTTGTCAGCTCAACCTTTTCAAAAGAGCCGCAACGATGGCTTCCGGTCGATCTTCCTGAACGAGGTGACCGCAGGCGGTTAACATCTCGATCGAACCATCGGAGATCAAACCGGCAAGTTCGGTGCCTTTTTCATGCGGAATCCATTGGTCGTTTTCACCCCACAACATGCTGACGGGGCAGTCCAGCTTTTGATAAAGCGGTTCTATCTCGTCTGTATACCGCTGATCCATTTGTGCGATTTGCCGATAAAAAGCCGCCTGTCCAACCGCGCCTGTCCATGGCTGCGAATAGACATGCAGCGCTTCTTCCGAAAGCGGATAATGGGCGGATGTTTGAAGATAAGCCTTCAACAGTGCTCGGTGCATATAGTCCGGCATTCCGGCAAATGCGGCCTCATGACTTTTTACGTGTTGAACGAAAGGAGATCCCCATGGGGCAAGGGCAACCGCGTCGAAAATCGTGAGGGATGAATAACGCAGCCCGTCGAGGAAATAGGCCCTCAGTGCCGTCGCGCAGCCAAAATCATGCGCAAGCACATCCGGCCGTTCCAGCCCCCATTCCCGGAACAAGGTACATAACACGCTGTTCTGCACCGCAAGAGACACATCTTGCCCGTCCCGCATTTCAGACTGTCCATAGCCGACAAGATCGAAATAAAAGACAGTCCGCCGGTCTGCCACGTGAGGAATGATCTTGCGCCATACCTGCGAACAGAATGGTGTTCCATGGATCGCAACCAGAGCCGGACCGTTGCCGATCCGTCCCCATTTCACGGCATTGCCATCGATCGTCGTCGTGTAGGGAAGTTCAAGCGTTTCGGTCATTCGTCTCACGGTTCATTGAGGATTGGTGGCAAGCACGTGCCTCGGGCACGGTCTGACACGCGCCCTATCGTCCTCGTGTTCGAGAGAAAGAAGGGGCTGATGATACAGGCCTGACAAGCATGGCGTAGATCAACCGGTATGTCCTTCCAAAAGCATTCAATCATTGGTTCATTTTTTGGAACAGAAACATCAGAACAAGTTCCGCCTGTGAGCGCGCGAACCTCATGTCTGGAGGTCGGTTGGCCGATCCTCGCCGCGGCTCATGGCAGCTTCTCCACGATCAATTTCAAACCAAATGCTGCCAGCAAGGCGCCGATTGAACGCTCGATCCACCGACCGAACTTCTCATATGCCGCGCGGGCAGGGCGGCTCGACAGAAGCATGACGGTTAGACCGTACCAGACAATTTCGAGCATGAAACCGCCGCACAGGATGATCGTCTTGGCCCACAGGGCGGTTTCCGGAGGAACCGCAACGGCATAGAGACCGATAAAGAAGGCAATGCCCTTGGGGTTGGACAGGTTCACCAACGCTCCCATCCGCAGGCCGCGCGTCAGGCTGCCGGCATCGACCTGCTGGTGCGTGGTTGTTGCAGCACCGTTCGCATGCCATGCCATCACGCCAAGATAGATGAGATAAATGCCGCCGACGATCTGTACGAAGCCGGCAAGCCAGGCGACGCGCGTGAGAAGCAGCGCAAGGCCGGTCATGCTCAGGATGGCGTAAAACGTCGCGGCCAACGCAAGTCCGAACGTTGCGCCAAAGGCGGTTCTCCGCGCCCCGGAAACGGCGAGCCTGCTGATCAATGCGAAGTTGGGGCCGGGGCTTATGACAACGGCGGCATACAGGCCGAGTGTCGTCAGAATGGTGATAAGCACTGGATCCATTTTTATTTCCCAAAACGATGTTGCGGATAATTCTGAATTACAAGCCTGCCGAACGCTCCGCTTTCGTGCCTCCTGTGGTTGGTGCGCATTATCAAGGGCTTTGTCAGTTGTTGGAAAGCCTTGCGTGGTCGGCCAGGGACATGTGGATCTTCGCAACGATAACCCTGCAGTCCTCTGCCGAGGATACCGGCGCGTCATGCCAAGAGTACCCCATGCAGGCAGGTCTGTGACGCTTTTCGTTCTCCGTCTCGCTGAGGAGATGATAGATCGCATCCTGCCTTTTCGTCGAAACCATTGTCATGGCCAGAATCTCCCAATCTATCGAGCCCGGACACCCAAGCGGGCTTTGGACACGGTTGGCGCGATCATTCAGCTTCCAGCGCAAAGCGCACGGCAGCATCACAATGCAGGCTGGCAGTGTTGAACATCGGAAAGTCCGGCATGTCCGGCTGGTCGATCAACAGAAAAATCTCGGTGCATCCGAGAATCAGTCCTTCGGCCTGCTCGTCTGCCCGCATCCTCTCGGCGATTTCGATATAGCGCCGCCGGGATGCGTCGCGGAAGTCGCCCTTGACGAGTTCGTCGAAGATAATCCTGTCGATTTCCTCCTGCTCGGCGTCGGTCGGGGTGATGGTCTCGATCCCGAAGCGATCGCGCCAGCGTGCCTTGAGATAATCCAGTTGCATGACAGGCCGGGTGCCGAAGAGCGCAACGCGGTTCAGCCCCGCATCTCGGATCGCTTGCCCGGTCGGATCGGCGATATGCAGCATCGGGACATGCCTTTCCGCCATGATCGCCTCAAGCGGTTTGTGCAGCGTGTTCGACACGCACAGAATGAGATCCGCCCCGCCAGCGATCAGCCCCTCGACCTTGCTGCGCATATAGTTGGCCAGCCCGTCCCAATCGTCCTCGCGAACCATGGCCTCGATATTGCCGAAGTTCATGCCGGCGATCAGCGTCTCGGCGATATCCCAACCGCCGAGACGCGCATTCACGCCGTCATTGAGCATGCGGTAATAGTGTTCGGTGGCGACGTTCGAGCAGCCGCCCAGAAGGCCGATGGTTTTCTGTTGCAGCGGACGTGACATGATCGTTTCCCTTCAGCTTTTGCTGCTGGGTAGCGGTATCGCATCCTAAAGTCTTGAACGCATTTGACATTGGGCGAATTCGCCGGGTGTCACGCCATAGACGCGTTTGAACCAGCGTGTCAGATGGCTCTGATCGGCGAAACCTGTGGCATGGGCCGCTTCGCCGATCGGGCTCCCACCGGCCATCATGTCCTTTGCCACCCTTGCTCGTGTCACTGACAGGAACTGGAACGGCGACAGGCCATAAGCTGCGCGGAAACGGCGTGAAAGATGTTCCGGGGAAACGCCCGCAAGAACCGCGAGCTGCGGTAGCGTCGGCGTTGCTGCGGGGTCGTCGGCCAGAAGATCATGCACAATCCTGATGGACGAGAGTGTGGTGGATTTGCCATGCAAGGCGGTCGCGCCTTGCCTGAGGGGCGTTGCCGGAAAGATTTCCAGCAGAAAATCCGCCAATGCCAGCGGGTCCTCCAGTGCTTCCCGGAACCGCAGTGCAGGAGTGTCGTCGGAATACAGCCGATACCCGCCGACGCGGCGATCAACCTCCGAAAGCCCAAGGCCGGTCGCTTCCGCGATCTGCTCCATTTGCAGGTATATAGATTGATAATGCCAGCCGGCATCGTCCACCGTCGCGGCCGCATGCAGGGTCTCGGGACCGATGACCAGCAGATCGCCCGGACCGATGCCGAATTCCTGTTTCTCGCAACGCGCCAGTTTGCGGCCGGCGGTATAGGCGGCGATAACGACCTCGGCATGGCGGTGAGGTGCATATTCGAACCGCCGGACGCGGCTTTCCAGCACATCGAAGCCGCCAAATGCGTCAGCACGGGAGATCGAGACCGCGTTCATCGCCATATTAAACGACCCTGCACCGACATCATTCCGCTTCGGTCGCGGCAAGCCATGCCCGCAATCCTGCGTCCAGATGATCACGCAGTTCGGACGGCAGGCCCGCGATCAGTCGATGCTGGTTTGCGACATGCTCGGTCACGACGCGGTCTATCAGTTCGAAACCTCGTGGGGTCAACGTTACGGCCTGTCCTCGGCCATCCTCCGGATCGGGCTGGCGGGTGATCAGCGCGGCTGCCTCCAGGCGGCAGAGGCGATTGGTCATCGTTCCCGATGTCACCATCGTCGATGAGATCAGGGCCGATGGACTGAGTGTATAGGGGGCGCCCGAACGCCGCAGCGTCGCCAGAACATCGAACCCTGCGGCTGTCAGGTCATGCGCTTCATAGACGCGGCCGAGTTCGGAGGACAGATGGTCTGCCAAGCGCTTCAGCCGTCCAAACGTCCCCATTGGCCCGACATCGAGATCGGGGCGTTCGCGGTTCCACTGGGAAAGGATTCGGTCGACATGGTCCATGCCGGATTTGATACCCGGTTTTATCTTGACGTCAAGAAATCATCGGAATATCTCGACGTCAAGATAAATGGAGGGCGCCATGTCCAAAGCCGTCGATCTGCTTCTTGCCGCCATTGCGCCGGTGATCTGGGGCACGACCTATATCGTGACGTCGCAAATGTTGCCGCCGGGATATCCGCTGACCGATGCAATGTTGCGGGCGCTGCCCGCCGGTCTCCTGCTGATGGCGCTGACGCGGCAGATACCGCCGGCAGCATGGCTGGGACGTCTCGTAATTCTCGGTGCTCTGAATTTTTCTGTCTTCTGGGCCGCTCTGTTCGTTGCTGCCTACCGCTTGCCGGGCGGTGTTGCGGCAACGCTTGGCGCGATCCAGCCGCTTATCGTGCTGCTTCTGGCTCGCTTCGTACTCGCAACGCCACTGAACGCAACAAGACTGCTCACCGCCGTTGCGGGCATCGGCGGCGTCGCGCTGCTTGTGCTGGGGCCGACGGCAAAGCTCGACATGGTCGGTGTTGCGGCGGCGCTGATCGGGGCGCTGTCCATGGCCTGCGGCGTGGTCCTGACACGCAGGTGGAAACCGCCTGTTTCTGCCCTGACCTTTACCGGCTGGCAACTGACTGCGGGCGGCATCCTGCTGGTGCCCGTTGCCTCTTTGCTTGAACCGGCGCTGCCACCGCTGACGGCGTTGAATATCGCGGGTTTCGCATGGCTGGGGCTGTTCGGCGCTGCGCTGACCTATTTTCTGTGGTTTCGCGGGATTGAGCGTGTTGGCCCGCAATCGGTCACCGGGCTCGGCTTCCTCAGCCCGCTGACGGCGGTGCTGCTGGGCTGGCTGGTTCTCGGTGAGGCGCTGACGCCGTTCCAGATATTGGGGGCCGCCATCGTGCTAGTCTGCGTTGTGGCCGGAGCAAGACCGACCGGCGCAAAAACGCTCGAAAAGCTTGCCTGACATGACGATAGAGAACGCAGCGCCAGTGGCTGACCGCCTGCCGGTCGGCGGATTGCTGGCCTTGGCCATGGCAGGCTTCATCACTCTGATGACCGAAGTGATGCCGGCTGGGCTCTTGCCGCATATCAGCGCCGGACTGAAGATCGATGAAAGCATGGCCGGACAACTCGTCACGGCCTATGCTGCTGTGGCGGATTTGTCGGAGGGGTGCTGCTCACCATCTTCGGAACATGGTCTTTAGGTTGGGCAGTGCTCTTCCTGCTGATCCCTGCGTTTCTCACGGCGCGGATTGCATGGAGCGGTTTTGCCCGATGAAGAAAACGGCGGGATTGCGCGGAGAACAGGTTCTGACGGCAGCCCTGCCGCCCTCCGGCTTTTGGTCAATCGCCCGGCGAGGATTTCGAGATACGCCGACCCGGTACGGGCAATAAGGCGAAGCGCCTTGTATTGTCGATGTCGCAGCTTGCCTCGCGGTTTAGTGGTGCCGGGCGTTACATTGCGACACTGGTCAGCGCGTTTCGGGCGGCGATAATATGACTGTGAAGCAGTTTGCACGCTTCGTCGGCAGCCCCGTTTACATAGGCCTGCACCATCCGCCGATGATCCTCCAGCCATTGTTGTGTTTCCGATGCAAGGCCTGCGTAGCCCGCCGCATGGACAACGCAGCTGGTTCGCAGTTCTTCGACGATCGAAAGCTGACGCGGCCGTCCCGCTGGAAGATAAAGCGTGCGATGGAAATCCCAGTCGCCGGCATGCCAGCCAGGGCGCTCTGCTTCCAGAGATGACTTTTGCAGCATGTATTCGGCCTCGGCATGCGCCTTTGCGTCGGCGAGGGCCGTCGCGCGTCGCAGCAGGTCGCATTCCAGAAGAGTGCGAAGGTCAAAAATCTCGTCTAGCTCATCCGCGCTGAGCGTGATGACGCGCGCGCCTTTGCCCGGAAGGATTTCGACGATTTTCTCAGCGGCCAGCGCCTGCAAGGCATCGCGTACCGGTATCCGGCTCACGCCGTGGGCGGCAGCAAGGTCCGTCTGCGAGAGCACGGTTCCCGGTCCGCTTTCACCATTCAGGATGGATGCGCGGATCTGATCGACAAGGGCCATTTACAACTCCGATATATGTCGTATACGCGTATACATATTTAAGCGGAGCTTTGGCAAGATCATGGGGCACGAGTATTCATCACGCATCATCTGGACGGGAAACCGGGGCGAGGGGACCTCGAGCTATCGCGCCTATGACCGCACCTGGGACATCGCCATCGACGGCAAGGCCCCCATACATTGTTCCAATGATCCGCTTCTGGGCGGAGACAAGAGCAAGATGAATCCCGAAGACCTGCTGATTTCAGCCCTGTCCGCCTGCCATATGCTTTGGTATCTCCACTATGCGTCGGAGGCCAACATCGTTGTGACGGCCTATGACGACGCGCCGATCGGAGTTGGCGAGATATCCAGAAATGGCGCCGGAAAATTCACTGCTGCTATTTTGCGCCCGCGTATCACCGTAAAAGAAGGCGCGGATCTCACCGTTGCCCACGAAATTCACCACCGGATCCATGAGGTGTGCTTCATCGCCAGATCGGTGAATTTTCCGGTCAGCTACGAACCGGTCTTTACGACGATCTAAAGCAGTCACAGTTAAACGGGCCGCCTATTCGTTCGGCCGGCTTTGCCTCATGCTGTGACTACGACGCGCCGGCCGAACGAATATCCGACTCCGTTCAAGCCAACAGAATGGCGAAGATTAGCTGCGCCCCTATCGTCGCTGAGCCTCTGCCACTTTGATGGTCGGCAGGCCAGAGCCACTTTTTGATGTGCGATAGCAATAAGGAGCGGCGTGGTCGCTGAAGGTCGTGGCGTACCCTAAGGCCTGCCTCACACCACTTCCCATTCCGCCAATGCCGCCACCATGGCCGGCAATTCGATCATGCGGGAAATCACCGTTTCGGCGCCCGCATCGGTCAGCTTGTCGGCGTGGCTGGGATAGGTATGCGACGCGCCGGTGAAACCGATCACCCGCATGCCGGCAGCACGCGCGCCGTGCACGCCATGCGACGAATCCTCGATCACGAGGCAGCGCTCCGGCGCGACATTGAACTGCTTAGCACCATGCAGAAAGATATCCGGCTTGGGCTTCACGCGGTCGGGTCCAAGATCCTTTGCCGAATAGATGTGGTTTTCGAAATATGGCTTCAGGCCGACCTTGGTCAGCATCATCTCCAGCCGTGCCGAGGAGGAATTGGAGCAGATGCAGCGTTGCGTGGTGAGCCGCGCCAGCGCGAACTTCACGCCATCGATCACCTTGACGTCACGCGCCAGTCGCGCGTCCAGCAGCTTTTCCGACTTGTCGAGCAGCGAAGCGGACAGCGGAATATCGGCTTCCTTTTCCACCTGCAGGAGAATGTCGCGCCAGGTGAGACCGGCGAAACGTTCGCCCATCTCTTCCGTGCTGATCGGGTATCCGGCTTCAGTCAGCAGGCGGGATTCCACCTGCGCGGCGATGATTTCCGAATCGACCAGAACGCCGTCGCAGTCGAAGATGATGAGGTCGAAACCGCTCATGAGCAAAAATTCTCTCAAAACTGATGGGTAAGCCGGCTCTACACGAGGCGGGCCGGACGAACAATGCGAAACGGCTCAATCGACCGGAAAAACGGCCATAAAACGGCGTTCGCCCTCCGGTGTGAAGGTGATGACGCGACTATCGGCCACTCGTCGCGCCCAGCCCTGATCGATGAAATGGCCAAGCAGTGCCTTGCCGAGCGAGCCGGCTAGGTGCGAGCGCCGTTCGCTCCAGTCGAGGCAGGATTTGCAGAGAGGCCGACGCGGCGAATGCAGGCTTGTCACATCGATGCCAAGGGCAGAAACGCGCGCGTGGCCCGCATCCGTCAGGGTCAGTTCCTCACCATCAGCGACAATTGTCCCTTCGCACAAAAAACTGTCCAGCATGCGCACGCCAAAATCGCCGGCGAGATGATCGTAGCAGACACGCGCCTTGCGCAAAGCCGGGTCTTTTGGGCCGGGCTTGTGGCGCAGATGGCCGCGGCTGGCGGCAAAACCCATCAGGCTTTCCAGCATGGCGCCCGTCGCGGTATCAGCCAGCGCGAAATAACGATGCCGGCCCTGCTTGCGTTGTGAGAGCAGCCCGCCATCCTCCAGCTTGGAGAGGTGTGAACTGGCGGTCGGCAGCGACACGCCGGCGGCCTGCGCCAGTTCGCTTGCGGTGAGGGCTTGGCCGCCCATCAGGGCGGTCAGCATGTTGGCGCGGGCGGGGTCGCCGATCAGCATGCCCAGACGGGCGATATCCGGTCCTTCTTTCATGACCAGCCTTTTAGCACACAATTTCCGCTCATGCTTCGATCTGGACCGAAGCATCGGTGAAAACGGGCATGGCAGAAGGAGGCGTGCCAACAGAAGGAGCCGCATCATGATCACCTGCTTTATCCGCTACGAGATCGATCCGTTCAAACGTGAGGAATTCGCTGAGTATTCGAGGACATGGGGCCAGTGCATTCCGCGCAACGGCGCCGACCTCATCGGCTATTTCGGCCCGCACGAGGGCTCGGCGACCACGGCTTACGGCATCTACAATATAGAAAACCTCGCCGCCTATGAGGCCTATCGCCAGAACCTTGCGAGCGACCCACTCGGGCGGCAGAATTACGAATTCGCGAAGCGGGAACGGTTCATTCTCAAGGAAGACCGCATCTTTCTGAAAAACCTGTCGCTGCCGCATGCTTTGGGAGGAAAACCATGATCGCCGTCATTTTCGAAGTCATGCCTTTCATGGGCGAAAGACACCATTATCTCGACCTTGCGGGGGAGTTGCGCAAGGAACTGGACACGGTCGACGGGTTCATCTCGATCGAACGGTTCGAAAGCCTCACCAACCGCGGCAAGATTCTGTCGCTGTCCTTCTGGCGCGACGAGGCGGCGGTGAAGCGATGGCGCAATCTCGAAAGTCACCGCGCCGCCCAGAAGGCGGGAAGAGGCGGGGTATTCGCCGATTACCGGCTGCGGGTGGCGCATGTGCTGCGGGACTATGGGATGAACGAGAGGGAGGAGGTGCCGGAGGATAGCCGGGCGGTGCATGCGGGGTGAGGGATTGCAATGTGATGCGACGTATAGTTGCATTTGGGTTGGGGTGAACGGGCGGTCCAGATATGAAAATCAGATCGAAGCGTGATTTGGCGGTCTTTAATGAACTCAGCAAGCATCACGCCGCCTGGTGCAATCAACTGGCGACGGCAGTAGGGGCTGCGGGCGCGATCGTTCCTTTCATGGCCGCCGTCTTGAGCTTTCAACTGACGCTCACCATTTTCGTCAGTGCGCTTTTTTGGCTTCCCTCGCAATCATGCTACATTCACTTGGTGCATTTTTACTGAAAAGGATCAGGTCAGATGATGACATCGATGTCGACGTTTGAACTTCTCTAACTGATCACGCCGATCGTAGGCATCATTATTGTCGGTGCTCTGATCGCTTATCTCAAATACCGAGAAAAACGCGGCCTTCTTTAAGCGTAGTGACTTTGCAGGCCGATAACTGATGTGACGAACTACGCCCGACCCGCATTCGTTTTTTGGATACGCCGCTTTTCTTCGAAACGAGCCCGCACGAGTTCGGCGGGAATCTCTATCGATGGGTCTTTAAAAGCTCCTGAGCGCGTGCCGTCATCTCTCCTCAAGCCAACGTTCGTAATCCAAGGCGTTGCTGCAATTGGGGGTGGTGCGCAGCGTTTTCACCATGTTCGCTTTCCAATCATGCGCCGTGGCTGCCTGTTAAGAATATGCCATCGCCGGAAAACATCAATGCGGCCGGCCAGCGCGCATTCTTTTCCCGAAATCATCCGCCCGTTCAGTGTTTGGTAACCAAACTAGGTAACCATAACAGACACTAAACACGTATCCGAGTAAGCGTAGAGGCGAGTATCAAAATGGCGTTCGTATTCCCGCTGGCCGACATCACATCGACCCGCCATCAGCCGAAAAACTGGCTGAACTCCATCATCAAGGGCGATTGCGTCGCCGCGCTCAATGCTCTGCCGGATCATTCGGTCGACGCGATCTTTGCCGACCCGCCGTATAACCTGCAGCTCGGCGGCACGCTGCACCGTCCCGATCATTCCGTCGTCGATGCCGTCGATGACGAATGGGACCAGTTCGCCTCCTTCGAAATGTACGATGCCTTCACCCGCGCCTGGCTGCTCGCCTGCCGCCGCGTGTTGAAACCGAATGGCACGATCTGGGTGATCGGCTCCTACCACAACATTTTTCGCGTCGGCGCGATTATGCAGGACCTGAACTTCTGGCTGCTGAACGACATCGTCTGGCGCAAGACCAACCCGATGCCGAACTTCAAGGGACGCCGGTTCCAGAATGCCCACGAAACCATGATCTGGGCCAGCCGCGATGCCAAGTCCAAGGGCTACACGTTCAATTACGATGCCCTCAAGGCCTCCAACGACGACGTGCAGATGCGCTCCGACTGGCTGTTTCCGATCTGCTCGGGTGGCGAACGCCTGAAGGGTGACGATGGCAAGAAGGTGCATCCGACCCAGAAGCCGGAAGCGCTGCTCGCCCGCATCATCATGTCCTGCACCAAGCCGGGCGACATCATCCTCGATCCGTTCTTCGGTTCGGGCACGACCGGTGCTGTCGCAAAGCGCCTCGGCCGCAACTTTGTCGGCATCGAGCGCGAGCAGGATTATATCGACGCCGCATCCGCCCGTATCGAAGCCGTCGAGCCGCTCGGTGGCGCGGAACTGACCGTCATGACCGGCAAGAAGGCCGAACCGCGCGTCGCCTTCAACACGCTGGTCGAATCGGGCCTCATCCGTCCCGGTCAGGTTCTGACCGACGCAAAACGCAAATGGAGCGCCATCGTGCGCGCCGATGGCACGCTGGCATCCGGCGGTTCCGCCGGCTCGATCCACCGCCTCGGCGCCAAGGTGCAGGGGTTTGACGCCTGCAACGGCTGGACCTTCTGGCACTACGAGGAAGACGGTGTGCTGAAACCCATCGACGATCTTCGGACCGTCATCAGAAACGATATGGCAAAGGCAGGCTGATCCACCAGCTCAGAGGCCGCAGGATGAACCGGTGGCCGCCCTATCGCGATATTCTTCTTCCGGTCATGTACCTCTAGTCCCGGAAGAGGATCCTTGACGCCCGGTCTCCCATCGAGATCTGGCGTCTTTTATTTGTGGTTTCTACCCTCGATTTCAGAGCGCGTTGTCGTTAGTTGCGACACCGAATGCGGATTTCGGCGCAAGCCGGCTGCACCGTCGTCGCAAAATTGCGATGATGACTTATGTTCTGAGTGTTCATCCTTTTAGGATGTGGGGGAAATATGCGTTTCGTTTCGACTGTTCCAACCTTGATTTTCGGCGCCGTCGCCATTGTCGTGCTCAGCATCGTGTTCGGCTCGTGGTACACGATCGACCAGGGCGAGCGTGGCGTCGTGCTGCGTTACGGCGCGATTGCCGGCACCGCCGAACCGGGCCTCGGTTTCAAGCTGCCGATCATAGACAGCATCGTGCGCATTTCCGTGCAGTCGCAGGCCGCGATCTATTCGAACATGGATGCCTATAGCCGCGACCAACAGCCGGCAACGATGAAGCTTTCGGTCAACTACCGTATCCCAGTCGATCAGGTGGCCACCGTCTACGAACAGTTCGGTTCGGAAGCAGGCCTGTTGAGCCGTCTGGTCGAGCGTCGCGTCTTCGAGGAAAGCAAAACCGTGTTCGGCCGCTTCAACGCCGTTACCGCCATTCAGGAGCGTGGCCGCCTCAATCAGGAAATCGCCGATGCCATCCAGGCCGGCGTCAAGGGGCCGGTCATCGTCGACAGTGTGCAGATCGAAAATATCGATTTTTCTGACGCCTACGAGGCGAGTATCGAGCAGCGCATGTTGGCCGAGGTCGAGGTGCAGCGTCTGCGCCAGAATGCCGAGCGCGAAAAGGTGCAGGCGGAAATCACCGTCACCCGCGCCAATGCAAACGCCGATGCCCGCCGTGCCGATGCGCAGGCGCAGGCCGATGCGGTGCGCCTGCAGGCCCAAGCCGATGCCGAAGCCATCCGCGTGCGCGGTGAGGCGGAAGCCGACGCCATCAAGGCGCGCGGCGATGCTTTGAAGGACAATCCCGGCCTCGTGTCGCTGACCCAGGCGGAACGCTGGAACGGGCAATTGCCGACGACGATGGTGCCGAATGGTGCCGTGCCGATGATTGACGTCACCGGCGGCGCGATCCGCGGCAGTGTTTCGGCGGGGGAGTGACCATGACGCGCCGGACGGTTTTTGCTTTCGCCGTTCTTAGCGGCTTTGTCTCGACCGGCCCGGCGGCGCATGCGACGGAGGATGTGTGCGCGGCAAGACTGGCGGAGATTGTCACCAAGGCCTATCCAGAGGCCAAGGCATTACCGGACAACAAATTCGAGGTGGAGGGACGGAAGCTGACCTTGCCGGAGAGTGGCTATTTGGGCCGCAATCCGCAGGCCATGCTTTGCCGTACCTGGCCCGCCCGGCCGGAACTGACGCTGTTGGCGGTGCCGTTGATGAACGAGCCGCAGCAGGATGGCATGAACGAGGGCGATCTCGACATGCTCGTGCTCGAAAGCAAAAGTTTCGATGTGAAACAGAGGCATCGCGTCGAAGGCCTGACGAGCGATGATGCGATTTCTATCGAGGAGCTGACATTCGACACGGCGTTCTATCAGCTGGCACCTGAAAACGTTGCCTTCGGACTGCGTAAGATGACCCGCGGCAGCTCCCGTCCCAATCCCTTCAGCGACACCAGTCTATGGCTGTTTTTCGCCGAGGGAAATCAGCTGAAGCCGATCCTGGAAAACTTCACGGTCTATCAGTACCGCGGTGAGACGGACACCAATTGCAACGGTGAATTCGAGGAGAAAACGCGCACACTGTCCATGGCTCCGTCGTCAAAGGGCGCAATTGCCGATCTTCTGGTCTCGGAAAAGCGGGCCAATATCCTCCACGAAGCGGTTTGGGACGAATGCAGGGACACCGAAAAGGTGATTACGATCAAACATCGCCTGCGTTTCAAAGATAGTGCCTATCTTGTGCCGAAAGCGTTGCAGGAGTTCTAACCGTCATCACTTCGACGCGCGGAAACGCGTCGGCTGGGCCTAAAACGCCACGCCCAGTGCCGCCAGATCCGTCTTCAACGTCTCGACATCGACAAAATGCACCGCCTGCCAGCCGGCTTTCCGCGCGCCTTCGACATTCGGAAAACTGTCGTCGATGAACAGGGTGGCTTGCGGTTTCAGGCCGAAATCGCGGGCGTGTTTTTCGTAGATCGCCACATCCGGCTTGATCAGTTTTATATCGCCGGACACCGTGACGCCGCGTGGCTTTTTCAGGAACGGAAAGATCTCCTGTGCCTGCCGAAACGTGTCGGAGGCAAAGTTGGTGAGCATGGTCACGTCGCGGCCCTGCGCGATCAGGCTTTCCATGATCGCAACCGAACCGTCATAGGCATACGGCACCATTTCGTGCCAATGCTGTCGGAAGGCGCGGATCTGGTCGGTGCGGTCGGGATGTTGTGCGATCAGCAGCGCTTCTGCCTCTGCCCATGTGCGGCCACGATCCTGCTCGAGGTTCCATTCATGGGTGCAGACATTGTCGAAGAACCATTTGCGCTCGGCATCGTCGGGAATGATGCGGCTGAACGGAATGTTCGGGTCGTAATGTATCAGCACCTTGCCGATGTCGAAGACGATGTGGTCGATGTGAGCGGCCATGAAACCTTCCTGATATCAGTATTACAGTTTTGAAAACGCGAGCGGTATCGCCTGTACGATTGCCTTTTTCATGACGGTCGGCAATGCCTGTGCCTCAAGATTGGTCACCGGCTCCCACCAGCCGCCGCCATCCGTGTCGATCTTTTCGTGGCTCAGCCGGTAGACTGAAAGCCGGAGTTCGAAATGGGTGAAGACGTGGACGATCTGGCCGCAAGCCTGCCAGTCGCCGGCAAACGGCGCGTGCTCGGGCGTCGTGCCGCCGTCGATGCGTGCCGTCCAGCCGGTGGTCGGCACTTCCGTCATGCGGCCGAGCAGTCCCGTCTCAATGCGGCGCCGAAGGAGAATTTCGCCATCGGGCGTCACCGCCACGAAGGCGGCGCCATAACGCACCGGTTTCGTCTTTTTCGGCGCCTTCACCGGAAAACGCTCGGGCTCGTCATTTGCCAGCGCCAGACAGTGGCTGCTGAACGGACAGAGCGCGCAGGCGGGACGTTTTGGCGTACAGATGGTGGCACCGAGATCCATCATCGCTTGCGCGAAATCGCCGGGCCGGTCGGAAGGCGTCAGTTCCGCCACCTTTTCCTTCATCAGCGGCTTGGAGCCGGGCAGAGGGGCATCGATCGTAAAAAGGCGGGAGATCACCCGCTCGACATTGCCGTCCATCACGGCGGCCTGCCGGTTGAAGGCGATCGCGGCGACGGCTGCTGCGGTGTAATCGCCGATGCCCGGCAGGGCCTTCAGGCCAGCCTCGGTGTCGGGAAAAATGCCGCCATGATCGCGGGCCACCGCTTCGGCGCATTTTTTCAGGTTGCGGGCGCGGGCGTAATAACCGAGCCCCGCCCAAGCGGCCATGACATCATCCGTCGGGGCGGCGGCAAGGTCTTCCACCCTCGGCCACAGCGATAGAAATTTTGCAAAATAGGGTTTGACGGCCTGCACCGTGGTCTGCTGCAGCATGACTTCCGACAACCAGACATGATACGGATTCGCAAAAATGCCTGCTTTTGCTGCCACAGGGCTGACACGCCAAGGTAGCTCGCGGTGGTGGCGATCGTACCAATGCAGCAATGCGACACTGTAAAGATTGGATATTTTCATGCTGCCGTGCAAGATAGCGCTTCCCTTGGAGAATCACTCTCCTATGTATTCGGCGTAATCTACATCAATGAAAAGAGCCGGAATGAAACTGCCGTCGATGCAACGGAATAATGTGGTCTGTCTGGCCATCGTCAGCGCCGCCGCCGCAATAGCCGGTTCAATCATTACCATCCTTCTTGGCATATCCATGGTCTGGGCGCTGGTTTCACTGGCGCTGAAACGTTATCCGGCCCGTTTCCAGCGCAGTGATCTTTATGTCATCGGGCCGGCCTTGCTCTATTCCGCGACAATCCTTCTTGCGGCTTTCGTCAATTACGACCCGGCGACAGCCGACAGATTGCTCAGCCGCGGCGCGGCGCTTCTGCCCTTCATCTTTTTTCCGCTGATCCTGCCGCGCCTGCGCGTCGGGTCCAGTTCCTCGCTCATCGATGCGTTCCTGGTCGGTGCGGCCGTGTGTGGCATACTGGCCTTGCCGCTCGCTTTTGTGCAAGTTGAATTTTATCAGATCCGCGCTTCCGGCGGCATCGGCAATGCGCTGCCGTTCAGCATGGTTTGCGCCATGCTGGCGTCTGTGTCGCTGCTCAATACGGTGTCGCCGCGGCCACGTCGGCAGGCGCTTGGCTGGGCCGGATTCGTTGCCGGCATTATGTGCGTGCTGCTGTCGCAATCACGTGGTGTGCTGCCCATCCCCGCCATCGCGCTGGTCATGCTGTTTGCGCTGTTTCCGCAGAAACTGCGCCGTTTCTACAACTGGAAGGGCGCTGTACTTCTTGTCATCGGTGTCGTTGTAGTTTTTGCCATGGGGTTCAAACATTCGCAGCGGCTGATCGAAATGCTCGGGTATTTCGCCAACGATACCGGGGCCGACGAATCCTACACCGCCCGCATCGGCCTGTGGAAATATGCAAGCGGCTTGATCGCGGAAAACCCGTGGCTGGGTTATGGCGTGCAGAACCGCTCCGAGCTGATCGAGCAGGCCGGATACACCTTCACCCATTTCCACAATGGTTTTATCAGCGCCACCGTGGATGCCGGCCTGATCGGCCTGATCGCAACGCTGCTGATGCTGTTTTCGCCGGTTCTTAATGTCCTGCGCAATCCGACCACTATCGCGCGCCGCAAACGTCTGTTCATGGCGCTGCTCGTGCCCATCGGTTACTTCATCGCCGGCAGCACCAATATCCTGTTCTTCCAGGATATCTATGATAGCCTGTTCCTGTGGTTGGTGATCATCGTGGCGGTGCCACTATCACAGAAAGTGATTCTTTTGCCGCCCGGCACGACAGTCGCGCCGGCGGCGCATAAAGCCGAGCATGTTCAATGAGCCAGCCGGAAAAGAAGGAATTCCGTCGTCGCGGCGCCCACCAGATCGCCGAGGTGGCGAACCGCATCATCGATCCGGTGCTGGCCAAGCGCGCCGGTATTTCCACGGCCCTGCTCGGTTCCTGGGATGAAATCGCCGGCGAGGATTTTGCCGAATGTACGCGCCCGGAAAAAATCGCGTGGCCACGTCGCGAACCCGGTACAGATAGCGGCTATCAGGCCGGCACGCTGACAATCGCCTGCGAAGGCGCGCGCGCATTGTTCCTGAGCCATGCGCAGGGCGAGCTGATCGGCCGCATCAATGCGTTTTTCGGCTTTCCCGCCATCCGCCAGATCCGCATCGTGCAGAAACCGGTCGTTCAGGCACCGCGCCATCGCCCCAAGCCGCCGCCGCTGAAAGGCGAAGCAGCG
This sequence comes from Neorhizobium sp. JUb45, assembly GCF_004343585.1. GTDB lineage: Bacteria > Pseudomonadota > Alphaproteobacteria > Rhizobiales > Rhizobiaceae > Neorhizobium. Next base: position 82,129 of record NZ_SLYW01000007.1, read on the forward strand.
CGCAAACTGGACGAGATGATGGAGGGCATCGACAACGATGCGCTGCGCAATGCCGTGACGCGGCTGGGGACTGCGGTGATGCAGAAAAAGCGGACGATCCGGCGCTAACCTTGCGTTCGTCCCCTGCGATCTTTCGTCCACAGGTGCGTTACAGGCTTGCCCTGTCCATTCCTCGTCACAATTGTTTGAAAAGAGTAACGAAAGCCGCGCTTGTCGGACGCCAAGCGGCAGGTTACGGAAATCGCGACAGTTTTTACTTTCTCTCAACAGGTGTCTTCATGACCATTCAGACGATGACCAACGAGACCTTTGCCGCAGCTCTCAGCCGCCGCGCGCTTCTCGCCGGATCCGCTTCCACTGCCCTCGGCCTCACGCTTGCCGCTTCCATGACCTCGGCACAGGCACAGGAAAAGCCGGAATCCTCCGGCAAGGTCGATATGGCCGAAGTACTGAAGCCCGGCCCGCTGCCGGAAATGCAGCTCGGCAAGGATGACGCGCCGGTCACCATCGTCGAATACATGTCGATGACCTGCCCGCATTGCGCCGCCTTCCACGCCAATACGTTCGATCCGATCAAGGAAAAATACGTCGACACCGGCAAGGTGCGCTTCATCGTGCGCGAATTCCCGTTCGACCCGGCCGCCACCGCCGCTTTCATGCTGGCGCGCTGCAATCCGTCCAAGCCGAGCGAGCTCGCCACTGCCGACCAGTATTTCCCGATGATCTCGATGCTGTTCAAGCAGCAGCGTGCCTGGGCGGCACCTGCAGACGGCAATGTCCGCAACGGTTTGACGCAGGCCGTCAAGATTGCCGGTTTTTCACAGGAAAGCTTCAACGCCTGCTTGACCAACCAGAAGCTTCTCGATGATGTGAACGCAACGATGCAGCGCGGCGCCAAGGACTTCGAAGTCAACTCGACGCCGACCTTCATCATCAACGGCGAGAAATATGCTGGAGACCTGTCGGTTGCACAAATGTCGGCGGTCATCGACGCCCTGCTCTAGGACCCATCGCGAAATGATCGCGGGCGGGTTTTTGCGCGTGTCCGCGGATTTGGGCCGAATAACGGCGCGGCTTGCCTCTTCTCCCCGCCTGCGGGGAGAAGGTCCGGAGCGACAGCGAGGGGATGAGGGGCGGTCGCGGGCATTGAGTTTGAGGCTTTTGCCCCTCATCCGCCTGCCGGCACCTTCTCCCCGTCATAACGGGGAGAAGAACACCCGCTGCACCGCTCTCATTCCATCGTTTAGTCACGCACTGACCCACCATGACCGGAGGCCGAACCATTGAAGTTCAATCGCCTCCGCGTCGTCGGTTTCAAATCCTTTGTCGAACCCACCGAATTCATCATCGAACCGGGCCTGACCGGCGTTGTCGGCCCGAACGGCTGCGGCAAGTCCAATCTTGTCGAAGCGCTGCGCTGGGTGATGGGGGAAAACTCCTACAAGAACATGCGTGCGTCCGGCATGGACGACGTGATCTTTTCCGGTTCCGGCAACCGCCCGGCCCGCAACACCGCCGAAGTCGGCCTTTATCTCGACAATTCAGACCGCACCGCGCCGGCCGCCTTCAACGATGCCGACGAGATCCAGGTGTCGCGCCGTATCGAGCGCGAGCAGGGCTCGGTCTACCGCATCAACGGCAAGGAAGCCCGCGCGAAAGACGTGCAGCTTCTGTTCGCCGATGCCTCCACCGGCGCGCGTTCGCCCTCGATGGTGGGGCAGGGGCGCATCGGCGAGCTGATCTCGGCCAAACCGCAGGCGCGCCGCCAGTTGCTGGAAGAGGCCGCCGGCATTTCCGGCCTGCATTCGCGCCGCCACGAAGCCGAACTGCGCCTGCGCGCCGCCGAGGGCAACCTTGAACGTCTCGAAGACGTCGTGGCGCAGCTGGAAAACCAGATCGAAAGCCTGAAACGGCAGGCGCGTCAGGCCAACCGCTTCAAGAGCCTGTCCGCCGATATCCGCGCCCGCGAGGCCATGCTCCTGCATAGCCGCTGGGTGCAGGCCAAGGAGGCCGAGGGCGAGGCTGTCAGCACGCTCAACCAGGCTACTGCCATCGTAGCCGAAAAGGCGCAGGCGCAGATGGAGGCGGCCAAGAACCAGGCGATCGTTGCCCACAAGCTGCCGGAACTGCGAGAAGCCGAAGCCGCCGCCGGTGCCGCCCTGCAGCGTATCCAGATCGCCCGTGGCCAGCTGGAGGAAGAAGCGGGCCGACTGCTGCGCCGTCGCGATGAGCTGACCCGTCGTCTTGCCCAACTGGGCGAGGATATCCGCCGCGAGGAGCGGCTGGTTTCGGAAAATGCCGAGGTGCTGGCCCGCCTTGATGCTGAAGAGGCGGAACTTGCGGAACTGCTGGCCGAATCCGGTTCGGAAGCCGAAGAACTTCGCGAAACTTTTGAGGGTGCCGCCGCCAGCCTTGCCGACAGTGAACGCGTGTTTGCCCAGATCACCGCCGAGCGCGCCGAAGCCGCCGCCGGTCGCCAGCAGTTGGAACGCGTGATCCGTGATCTGGCCGATCGTCGTGGCCGTCTGGAGCGCTCGTTTGGTGAGGCGGAAGCGGAGCTTGCCGCAATCGATGAACGCCTGTCCGGTCTGGTTGATCCATCCGAACGGCGCGAAGCGGTGGAGGCGGCGGAAATTGCCGTCGAGGATATAGCGGTCCTGATCGAGGACGTAGAGGAGGCGCTTGGTCTTGCCCGCCGCAGGGAGACGGAGGCGCGTGCGCCGGTCGTTGCAGCGCGCTCGCATCTGAACGGGCTGGAAGCGGAAAGCAAGACCATCCGTCGCATGCTGGCCGCAGGCGATACGTCCGGGGCCTATCCGCCGGTCGCAGAAGTCATCCGGGTCGATCGCGGTTACGAAACAGCCGTTGGTGCCGTTCTGGGCGATGATCTGGAAAGCGCTCTGGATGCGGCAGCACCTTCCTATTGGTCAGGTGCCGGTGATGCGGGTTCCGATCCGGCTTTGCCCGATGACGTCGAGGCGATGATTGCGCATGTCATCGCGCCGCCGCAGCTCGCCCGCCGCCTGTCGCAGATCGGCGTCGCCGATCTCGAAACCGCCAACCGCCTGATGCCGCTTCTGAAGCCCGGCCAACGGCTCGTCACCCGCGAAGGCGCTGTCTTCCGCTGGGATGGCCATGTCACCGGTTCGGAAGCGCCGAGTGCGGCCGCGCTGCGTCTTGCCCAGAAAAACCGCCTGTCGGAACTGGAAGCTGAAATCGACGAAGCCGCGATTGCGCTGTCGGAAGCCGAAACGCTGGCTGCTGCCGCCATCGATACGATCGCCACTGAGGAACTTCGCCTTCACGATGCCCGCGAGCGCAGCCGTATCGCCCAGCGCCAGCTGGCGGAGGCCCGCGATGCACTGGCCGCCGCTGAGCGCGCCTCAGGTGACCTGATGCGCCGTCGTGATGTGGCGGCCGCAGCGCTGGAACAGTTGCGCGAACAGATCACGGAAGTGTCCGAGCAGGACGAAGCCGCCCGCGCCGAGCTGGAAGACGCGCCCGAGGTCGATGAGATCGATGCCCGCCTGCGCGAACAGCAGGCAACCGTCGCCACCGATCGCGGCCTGTTGGCCGAAGCGCGTGCCCGTTACGAAGGGCTTTCCCGCGAAACCGATGCCCGCCGCCGCCGTGTCGCCGCCATCGGTCAGGAACGCGCCACGTGGCAGGGCCGAGCCGCGAGCGCCGAAGACCATATCGCCTCGCTGCGCGAACGCGAGGAAGAGGCGCGCGAGGAAATGGTCGATCTCGACCTCGCGCCGGAAGAATTCGACGACAAGCGCCGGGCGCTGCTCTCCGAACTGCAGAAGGCCGAGGATGCCCGCAAGGCCGCCTCCGACGTGCTGGTCGAGGCCGAAACCCGCCAGCGCGAGGCCGACCGCATCGCCACGATCGCGCTGTCGGAACTGGCGGAAACCCGCGAACGCCGTGGTCGCGCCGAGGAACGTCTGGTGTCCGCCGCCGAGCGCCGTAACGAGACGGAAATTCGTATTCGCGAAGCGCTGAACTGCGAACCACACGAGGCATGGCGCCTGACGGGTCTCGGCCACGAGGCGCCACCGCCGGATATTGCGCAGGTGGAGCGTGAACTGGACCGCCTGAAGATCGAGCGCGAGCGTCTCGGCGCCGTCAACCTGCGCGCCGAAGAAGAGCAGAAAGAGCTTTCCGACAAGCTCGAAGCCCTCACACGTGAGCGCGATGACGTGATCGACGCCATCAAGAAACTGCGCGGCGCCATCCAGAGCCTCAACCGTGAGGGCCGCGAACGCCTGATCGCCGCTTTCGATGTTGTCAACACCCAGTTCCAGCGACTGTTCACCCATCTCTTCAACGGCGGCACGGCCGAACTGCAACTGATCGAAAGCGATGATCCGCTCGAAGCCGGTCTCGAAATTCTAGCCCGCCCGCCGGGCAAGAAACCGCAGACGATGACGCTGCTTTCTGGCGGCGAACAGGCGCTGACGGCCATGGCGCTGATCTTTGCCGTCTTCCTCACCAATCCCGCGCCGATCTGCGTGCTGGACGAAGTGGACGCGCCGCTCGACGACCACAATGTCGAGCGCTACTGCAATCTGATGGACGAAATGGCGGCCTCGACCGCCACCCGTTTCGTCATCATCACCCACAACCCTATCACCATGGCCCGCATGAACCGCCTCTTCGGCGTCACCATGGCCGAGCAGGGTGTGAGTCAGCTTGTCTCGGTGGATCTGCAGGCGGCCGAGCAACTGGCCGAGGCGAGCTGAGGTCGGTTATTCGGCATTTGAACGCTGACGCTGACAGGCGTATAACAAGGCGGGTCAAACGGAGGATAACGCATGCAGCAGCCTCAATCGTTGCAATCCCTTCAAAACGAGGAGGAATACGAAGCTGCATTGAAGCAAGTGCGGTCGTATTTCGAGAGCGAACCGGCCCCCGAAACTCTGGAAGCAGCGCATTTCGATGCGCTTGCTATTTCCATCGAAAACTACGAGCTGAAGCATTATCCGGTGGCTGCAACCAACGCGCCGGTTCCCTGATGTCGTTGATCAATCGCAAACCGGCCCCGATGATTGGAATTGAAGGGTATCCGCGACAGGCCTGTAACAAAGACAGTCAAGCGGAGGATGCCACATGCTGAACCCACGGCCGTCGCAGCCGACAATCGAAAAGACATTGCTGGATTTTTCCGAAGGGCGCATTTCACGCCAGCGGGCGATGTTTGTGCTGGATGTCGACTATTCCGAACTTTGGGATCTGATGGTGGCGCATGATCTTTGGTTGCCGGAGTTGAGCGATCTGGAAGCCGCTTCCGAAGGCCATAGAATGGCGGATTTTCTGGCTGCAAGAGGCATATGACCCAGGTCGTTATCGTGGTGCCGGATGCCGGCCCCCTGATCAGCCTTGCAAAGGCAAAGCGTCTCGACCTGCTGATCGCATTGAGGCTTCCGGTCTATGTGATGGATCAGGTCTACTGGGAAGCGACGCGCAACAAGGATAAGCCGGATGCGCTTGCCATTATTGGCTTTGTTGAAGCGAATGCCGACCTTGTTCACATCGCCGAAACGGAGACCGGTGAAAATGCCCGGTTTGCCAGGGAGGCGGGACGCGTCGGCAAGCGGCAGTCCAGTCTGGGAGAGGCGGCCATTTCCGAGTTCCTGACCGGTTTTGAAGCGCGCTTTGCCGATACGGCCGCGTTGTTGATCTATGAGGATTCCGATTTCACGCGCAGGCGGATCATCATCCCCGACAACGTGCATGTTGTATCGACCAAAAGCTTTATCTATGGCCTTCAAAACAGGAAGCTGATCGATGATGCTGCTGCTATCTGGCAATCCATCAGGGAAGCAGGACGGCAGCCATCCGATCAGGAAGTTGACCAGCCCGGCAACGTCGGGTCGGACAGGACGCAATGGTGAGGTTCGGGTGATCAGGTTGGCGGCTGGCAATTCATGTGGACCTCATTTGCTCAGGCGAACATTTTCAGCGTTGTTTGTGATCGTTGCGACCTTGCTTCCGGCCGGCTCATTCGCTGATACGGCTTCCGGCGGCGCCCAGTCCGTGACCCCGGCCGCTCCCGCCTCCACCGGCAACCGTGCCCTCAACCATGTCATCGCCACCTCGCCCGAACACAAAAAATCTCTCGTCGCGCTTCTGCGCGGTCGCCGCGACCTGCCGGAATGGGCGCACAGCATCATCACCAACGCGCGTTATGTCACCGGCGTATCGCGTATCGTCGCATTGCCGGAGGGGGCGTTCGAACTGTTCGGCGCCTGCGATCCGCGCAATTGCCAAAACAGCCACATCCGCATCCTGTTCTCGGCGGATGGGTCAAAGGTCTGGGCGCGGTTGGTCGATCCGAAGGATGGCCAACAGGTTTTGGGCGAGCCAAGCGCCGATCAGTTGCAGGCTTTGATGACGCCCGGCATCTGAGCCATTGTTATTTATGACTTTTTGGTGACAGTGCTTAGGGCGTCAAGCGAAATCGGAAAGGTAAATCTACCCTGATTTTTCCGATATTCCCAAAAAAGGTTTTTTGATTTGCGTTGTTTCACCCATTTGTGGGAGGACGAAAACGCGTTAGCAGTTTATTAATGATTTCAACAAGGGCGGACCACCGGGGCGCGTATCGAATGCAACCGGACTTGTCTGTAAGCACCCCCCGACCGGGTTTTCCTGTCCTGGTCGGAAGGCTTTGCGGGGCCGGAGCAGGCGGCCCCGCAAAGCCTATTTTTTTGGCCGGGCGCCGATCATTTTACAATCCATTATGAGAAATATGCGCGGCCAGGGCGGCGATTCTTTCGGTGTCGCTTACACCGTCAGCAGCCGCAGGCCGGTGCCCCAGGGGTCGATGACCTCGAAACCCTTGCCATCGGCAATCGCTTTCGGGGCAAAACCCGCGGCTTCGAAACGTTCGCGCTGTGCAGCGAGCATTTTCTCATCAGCCACCTCAAGCGAAAACCACGCAAGCCCGGTCTGACCGCTTTCACGCATGCCCGCACCCTTGCTGTTCCACACATTCATCGCGACGTGGTGGTGATAACCGCCAGATGATAGGAAGGCGGCATCCTGCCGGCCCTTGCGGGTATGCACCAGCCCGGCCGATGCCACGTAGAACGCGTCGCCCTTTGTCAGATCTCCGACCTTGAGATGCATGTGGCCGATACGCATGAGATCGGGTGCGCCGGTAAACGTGTCCTTCTTGGTGTCTGCCAGCGCCAGAATGCCGTCGACATCGAGCGGTTCGGTGCCCATCGTCACCACACCGTCACTCCATTGCCAGCTTTCGCGCGGCCGGTCGGAATAGACCTCGATGCCGTTGCCTTCCGGGTCCATCATGTAGACCGCTTCGCTGACATTGTGATCGGCAAAACCGCTGACCGGTACGCCGGTCATGGCGATATGCACCAGCCAGCGGGCGAGTTCCGCGCGGTTCGGCATCAGATAGGCGACGTGGAACAGGCCGGCGCTGTTTAAGGGCTCGATCTTCGCATCGGCAACGGCAATAAGATGCAGAAGCGGCGTTTTTCCAGCACCGAGCGTGGCGCCGTCCTTGCTGCGCGACAGTTCGGAAAGCCCCAGCACTTCGCGGTAATAGGCGAACATATTGTCGAGATCACGCACCCGGATCGCCACTTCGCCGCAATGGATCGGGGTCGTCAGGGCAAAGGGCAGGGCGGATGCTGCAGGCGTCGTGCCGGCGGCAATGCCTTCGGCTGCAAGCGCACCGGGAAGGGCAGCTGCAGCGGACGTGACGCCCGCCAGCGCTAGGATGTGTCGTCTCGTCACAGGCATGGAAAGCTTCCGAATTGATTTTGCTGCTTTTGCCTAATGCTTTCCCCTGTAAGAAGCATATCACATCCTCGTATCGACGCCGCTTCCGGACATTTTTTCTATTGCGGCGCAGCAATCGATAGCGTGCCTTGCGTTTCCTTGTTGCCGGAAATGCTGTAAGTCTTTGGCAAAAGACAAGAATGGGCCGCGTCGGGTGGAGAGCAGGCATGGCGAAATGGGTATACCGCTTCGGCGGGGGCAAGGCGGAAGGGAGAGCCGCCGATAGTGCACTTCTGGGCGGCAAGGGGGCGAACCTTGCCGAGATGGCAAGCCTTGGCCTGCCGGTACCGCCGGGGCTGACCATCGTCACCGACGTCTGCACATGGTATTACGCCAACGGTCGTTCTCTGCCCGAGGAACTGCGCACGCAGGTGCTCGAAGGCATCACCGCCATGGAAGCGGAAACCGGCCGCACATTTGGCGGCGCCACGCATCCGCTGCTGCTTTCCGTCCGCTCCGGCGCGCGCGCCTCGATGCCCGGCATGATGGATACCGTCCTCAATCTCGGCCTCAACGACGAAACCGTACAGGCTCTCGGCCATGATGCCGGCGATGCGCGGTTCGCCTGGGATACCTATCGTCGTTTCATCCAGATGTATGCCGATGTGGTGCTCGGCGTCGATCACGAGATCTTCGAGGAAATTCTCGAAGACGAAAAGGCCCAGTGCGGTCATGAATACGATACCGAAATGAGCGCCGTCGAATGGCAGCATGTCGTGTCGCTCTACAAGCAGGTGATCGAGGAGGAGTTCGGCGAGACCTTTCCGCAGGATCCGCACGAACAGCTTTGGAAGGCGATCGGCGCGGTGTTTGCCAGCTGGATGAACCCGCGCGCAGTCACCTTTCGCACACTGCATAATATTCCTGCCGAATGGGGCACGGCGGTCAGCGTACAGGCCATGGTGTTCGGCAATCTCGGCTCGACGTCTGCCACCGGCGTTGCCTTCACCCGCAATCCGTCCACCGGCGAAAAGGCGCTCTATGGCGAGTTTCTCGTCAATGCGCAGGGGGAGGATGTCGTCGCCGGCATTCGCACGCCGCAATCCATCACCGAAGAGGGGCGCATCGCCACCGGCGGCGAAAAGCCGTCGATGGAAAAGCTGATGCCGGAAGCCTTTGCCGAGTTCAAAACCGTCTGCAACAGTCTGGAAGCGCATTTCCGCGACATGCAGGATATCGAATTCACGGTGGAACGCGGCAAGCTGTTCATGCTGCAGACCCGCAACGGCAAACGCACCACCCGCGCCGCCATGAAGATCGCCGTCGATATGGTCGATGAAGGGCTGATCACCCACGAAGATGCCATCTGTCGCATCGAGCCGCCATCGCTCGACCAGCTTCTGCACCCGACCATCGATCCCAAAGTGCAGCGACGCGTGATCGGTGCCGGCCTGCCGGCCTCGCCTGGGGCCGCCAGTGGCGCGATTGTGTTTACCTCGGAAGAGGCGATCGCCGCCGAAGCCGAAGGCCGCAAGGTCATTCTGGTGCGCACCGAAACCAGCCCGGAAGACATTCACGGCATGCATGCCGCCGAAGGCATTCTGACCACCCGTGGCGGCATGACCAGCCATGCGGCCGTCGTTGCCCGCGGCATGGGCATTCCCTGCGTCGTCGGGGCAGGTTCGATCCGTGTCGATCTCCGCAACGAGACGCTGATGGGTGTCGGCGGTGTGCTGCTGAAGCGTGGCGATATCATTACGCTGGATGGATCGTCCGGCCAGGTGCTGGCCGGCACCGTGCAAATGATCCAGCCGGAGCTTTCCGGCGACTTTGGCCGCCTGATGGAATGGGCTGACCAGTGTCGGCGCATGAGCGTGCGCACCAATGCCGATACGCCGCAGGATGCCCGCGCCGCCCGCGCCTTCGGGGCCGAAGGCATCGGCCTCTGCCGTACCGAACACATGTTTTTCGAAGGCGAGCGCATCCATGTCATGCGCGAGATGATACTCGCCGAAGACGAGGGCGGCCGCCGCGCGGCGCTCGACAAGCTGCTGCCGATGCAGCGCTCCGACTTTTTCGAGCTGTTTTCGATCATGTCCGGCCTGCCGGTGACAATCCGTCTGCTCGATCCGCCACTGCACGAGTTTTTGCCGAAGACAGACGCCGAGATTGCCGATGTGGCCGAGGCGATGGGTATGGAGCCGGGCTTCCTTGCCCGCCGTATCGATGCCATCCACGAGTTCAACCCGATGATGGGCCATCGCGGCTGTCGTCTGGCGATTTCCTATCCCGAGATCGCCGAAATGCAGGCGCGCGCCATCTTCGAAGCCGCGGTGGCCGCAGCTGCCGAGACAGGTGCGCCGGTGGCGCTGGAAATCATGGTGCCGCTGGTGGGGCTTCGCGCCGAACTGGATTACGTGAAGGGCGTGATCGATTGTGTTGCCGCTGCCGTCGCCAAGGAAACGGGCAATGCAACCACCTATCTGGCCGGCACGATGATCGAACTGCCGCGTGCAGCGCTCCGCGCGCATGTGATTGCCGAAACGGCGGAGTTTTTCTCCTTCGGCACCAACGACCTCACCCAGACCACGTTTGGCATTTCGCGAGACGATGCGGCGACCTTCATCCCGACCTACCAGCGCAAGGGCATCATCGAGCACGATCCGTTCGTGTCGCTCGATTTCGAAGGGGTTGGCGAACTGATCCAGCTGGCGGCGGAGCGCGGCCGGCGCACGCGTAACGACCTGAAACTCGGGATCTGCGGCGAACACGGCGGCGACCCGGCCTCGATCAGTTTTTGCGAGGATGCAGGGCTGGATTATGTCTCGTGCTCGCCGTTTCGTGTGCCGATCGCACGGCTGGCGGCGGCGCAGGCGACGATCCGGATGCGGAATTCAGCTTAAATGCTGCGGCCAGCGCCGGGATGTATGGAATATTGCCAGAATTTCGATGCGTGAGTTGATGCGATAAAACGCAACATATGGCGTGCCGGAAATCGTCAGCTTGCGTGTTATGCCATCCGGCAGAACGCGGCCCAGTTTTGAATGCCATGACATGACGGATACTGCGCCGACAATCCTGAGTATGATTGTTTCGGCTGCCGCAGGATTCTCCCGTGCGATATGGGAACCGATGCTGTCCATGTCCCGCAAGGCTTTATCCAGCCAGACAATCTCATCCATTGGGGACGAATTTTCGAATAACGGCTTTCACCGCATCCGGGGATGCAAACCGACCTTCGTCGGCGTCCTTGTGGCGCTGCTTCAGCTGCTCCGTCTGCCACGCAACAACGTCTGGAGCCGGTTCGTCTTGAGCCGGGGAAACAGCGTCATCAAAGGAGATGGCTTCAGGTTGCGTCTTCATGGTGCGACCATAACAGCACTGAACATCGTTGTCATCGAGAGCAATACAGCCAAGGATTGATTTTCGTGGTGTTTAGCGCGGCCGCACCACGACCGGCTGCTGCACGATCACCGGACCATAGAAGCGCGGGCGGTTGTTGATTTCATCCTGCCACTGACGCAGGTCGGCGCGGCGGTCGAGATCGAGGTCGAGCAGGCAGCGCGCCATGCCTTCGGTGCCGGGCTTGAAACCGTAACCGACGCAGCGGCTCTCATCGGCCGCACGCCGCTCTTCCGGTGTCATCGTCTGGCAGGAGGCAAGCAGGCCGGCAAGGGCGGCCAGAAGCACGAGATGGTGGGGACGCATGAGTGGCACTCCATGATGATGTCGCCGGGCGACGCAGTGCTTGGAAGACTAAATCATTCAGCCTTGATGGCAAACGCCATATCGGCGCAGCAACCTACCCCTTCGCCCTCACAAACTCCGCAAATCCCGCCACGAAATCACCAAGCCGTTTGGCAATTGCTTCATCCGTAATCCTGCCATCGGCATCAAACACCTTGCCGGCATTACCCACCATCAGCCGCTTGCCCGACCACGCTTCGGCCCCCAGCGTATGCAGCACGCTCAGCCAGGCATTCTGCGAAAGCAGCGTGCCGTAATTGCCGGGCGAAGCGCCGGCGATGGCAAAGGGGCGACCCTTGAAAACGTCGGAAATCTCCGGATGCGGGCGCGAAATCCAGTCGATGGCGTTCTTGAACACACCAGGAATGGAATTGTTGTATTCCGGCGTGAACAGGATGACGCCGTCGGCCTCCGCCATCTGGCGTTTCAGCACGGTCACCGCTTCGGGAATACCCTCGGACGCTTCGAGATCGCCGTCGTAAAGCGGGATGCCAGAAATCGTGCCCTTGATGAGTGTCACGCCCTCAGGCAGATTTTCCGCAGCCGCATTCAAGAGCGAAGTGTTGAACGATCTGTTTCTGAGACTGCCCGAGATTCCAACAAGTTTGATCATGTGTCTTCGCTCCGATTGGTTATAACAACCGTCAAATAGAGACACAGGAGGCGGCGGACAATGACCCGGGGCAATACCAGTACGAAAGCAAAGAGCGGATTGCATCACATCACGGCAATCACCCGCAGCATTCAGGCGAATATCGATTTTTACGTCGGTTTTCTCGGCCTGCGGCTGGTCAAACGCACTGCCGGTTTCGAGGATGCCACCCAGCTGCATCTGTTCTATGGCGATGCCGTTGCGTCTCCCGGTTCGCTCGTGACGTTCCTGGCCTGGGAAGACGGATCGCCGGGTCGCGTCGGTCACGGTGCGCCGAACGAGATCGGTCTTGCCGTTTCATGTGATGCGATCGGCTTCTGGCTGACGCGCGCGCTGCAATTTGGCATCGCAACGCAAGGGCCGGCGCCGGAATTCGGTGAGCCGGTGCTGCGCCTGAAGGACCCGGACGGCATCATCATCAAACTGATCGGCGTCGAGGATCTTTCCGTCTTTGGCGGCAAACCGTGGGCAAGTGACGGCATCCCGGCAGAATTTGCCATTGTTGCGCTGCGCAGCGGCACCATCCTCACCGAAAAACCGGCGCAGACCATCGCCTTCCTGACGGAAAATTTCGGGCTGGAAAGCGGCCCGGTCGAAGGCAGCCAGACGCGGCTGACCTCTGCGACCGGCGGTGTCGTCGATGTGCGCGACGCCACCGGTTTCTGGACGGCGGCACCCGGAACCGGCACGATGGACCATATAGCGCTCAACGCCCCGGATATCGACACAGTGCACAGCGTTGCCGACGAGATAGCCGCCGCAGATGGCTCGGAAACAAATGCACATGACAGAAAATACTTCTATTCGCTCTATGTCCGCGAGCCGGGTGGTTCGCTGATCGAATATGCCACGGGCGAGCCGGGTTTCATGCTGGATGAAACGGAGGAGGAACTCGGCACAACCTTGTTCATCCCGCCGCACTGGCAGGGTCGGGAAGCCGATAGCCGCGCCATGCTGCCGCAGTTCAGCCTGCCGGGCGAACCACGCATCCGCTACCGCGAACTGCCCTTCGTGCACCGCATCTTTATGCCGGAAGCGCCCGACGACCAGACGCTGGTCCTGCTGCATGGCAGCGGCGGCAACGAAACCAGCCTTCTGCCGTTTGCCCGCACAGTTGCACCCGATACGATGCTGCTGGCGCTGCGTGGACGTGCCACGGAAGAGGGCGTACCGCGTTTCTTCCGTCGCTTCGAGGATGGTTCTTTCGACCAGAAGGATATCGCCTCAGAAGCGGAAGCCTTTGTCGAGATGGTCGGCCAGTTGAAACAGGCCTATGGCGTGGATCTGGAGAAAACGACCTTTGTCGGCCAGTCCAACGGTGCCAATTTTCTGGCCGCAGTGATGGTGTTGCACCCCGGTGTCATCCGCCGAGCCGTTCTGATGCGGCCAGTGTCGGTGCTGAGCGACATTCCACCGGTCGATGTTTCCAGCGCCACAGCCGAAGTGTTGATCGTTGCCGGCGACAGGGATGCGCATGCAGCGGATGCCTTGAAGCTGATGGAAATCCTGGCGGCACGTTCGGTGGAGGTGACGATGATGACGGTCGAGGCTGGGCACGACCTCGTGGAAGCAGATCGTGGTGTGGTCGGGAAATGGCTGGCGCGGTGAGGGGCAGTCAGCGTCCAAAAAGTTCCGAATGCGAACCTAGCCGGACGAATTCGACATAATCGTCATCGCAGGTGTAGACGAGCAGAAAATCGCCGCCGATATGGGCTTCGCGGGCGCCGTGCCATTCCTTGCCGGAAAGGGCATGGTCTCGCCATTCGGGACCGAGCGGCTTTTTCAGAATGATCAGCACCATCAGTTCAATGGCGCGGTTCATGTCTGCCTTGCCGGCCTTGTTGTATCGATCCCAATCTTTTCGGAAGGCCTGTGTATAATCGCAGGCGCGTGGGCGCGACACACGCCGGGCACCGCTATCCATTTTCGCATCCTTTGCCATAAGACGCAGCCAGATCTACTTGTCTTTTAGATCGGCGAAAAGCTCGTCCGCAGCGTTAAAGCGTGCGCTGCGTGCCTTCCGGATTTCCCGTGCTTCCTTAAGGGCGGCACGCGTTTCTTCGTTCGGGGCTTTCAGTTCCAGCGGAAAGCTTTGGGTCGCGGCAACACGATGCAAGAAGATCCGCACGGCATCCGACATGGTCATGCCCAGAGCATCCAGCACTTCGGAAGCGTCTTCGCGGATATCGTCATCGACGCGGACATGCAGCATTTTCGTAGCCATCGGCTTATGCTCCTAGCGTGGCATCAGTTCCGGCAAATATGTATCTCATATGAGAGGCGGTCAAGCGTAATGCACTATGGGAATGCGACGTATTTCCTCAACCTGCTTTCGGCAATTCCACCCGCGCCTCGAACCCGTCCGCACGCCCTTCCGCCGGCGACAACAACACCAGCTTGCCGCCCATTTGCCCCAGAAGTCGTTCGACGATGGAGAGGCCAAGTCCCGAACCGGCGGCTTCCGTCCTGCCGCGCGAAAAGCGTTTGCGGATGGTGGCAAGCTCGCCTTCACCCATAACCGCCGAAGCGTTGACGATGCGCACCGGGCCGCCATTGTCGAGAAACACTTCGACCGGCGTGCCCGGCCGGCCGTGCACCAGCGCGTTTTCGATCAGGTTGCGCAGCACGATGGCAAAGGCGTCCTCGCTGAACGGGCCGGTGAGTTCTGCTCCCTTAGCGTGATGCAGGATGAGGCGTTGCGGTGCGTTCATGCCGCGCCAGAAATCGGTCAGTACCATGTCGAGAACCAGGCTCAGGTCGACGGGCTTTTCACTGATGCCGATGCCGGCTTCGGCGCGCGACAGCTGCAACAGTTTTTCCGCAAGATGGCTGAGACGGGTGAGCGAGGCTTCGATCTGGCTGGCGCGGTGGCGATTGGTCGGATCGCGAAGTTCAGAGATCAGCATCTGCGTCTGGGCAAGCGCACCGGCGATCGGCGTGCGTAGCTCGTGGGCGCTGTTGGAGGTGAATTCACGTTCCGCATCCAACGCCGTGCGCAGGCGTGTCATCAGGAAGTTGACCGACGTGGCGATCGGCTGCAATTCACGCGGCAGGTTGGAAGGATCGATCGGCTCCATGTTGCCGCCGTCCTTGCTTTCGATGTCACGGCGCAGATCGCCCACCGGCTGCACGGCGCGGCGCACCACCAGCCAGATGGCGATGCCGCTGACCGGGATCAGCAAGGCGAGCGGCAAAAACAGCGCGATTGCGCCTTCGTGCAGGGCTTCCTCACGGTTTTCGAACGCGTCGGCCACCTGGATGAACACCTGCGCCTCGTCATCGGTGGCGGTGTAGAACTGGTAACTGGCATCCTTCCAGAAACCGGCTCTCAGCGGGGTTTCAAACGCCTGTTCCGGCGCGTCATGGGAGCGGATCAGCACGCGACCGGATGCGTCGCGCACCTGATAGATCAGGTATTCGCGGTCACCGCTGGAATTGCCGGTCTGCAGCTGTTGCGGGGCGGTGCTGGGGCGATTGTCGTCGGGCCCGCCGAGCATGCCGCGATGTTCTAGATCGTCGACAACAAGCGGCACCAGCCTTTCGGCGGTATCCTGCAATGTGCCGTCGAACATTTCGGCATATTCCTCCTCCATCACCACGAGGCCGAGACCGACGGCAAGCAGCCATAGCAGTGCCATCATGGCGGTGATGGAAAAGATCAGCCGGCGTGTCATCGACGGGCCGGTGGCACGCGCAAACGGGTTCATTGTTCACGTCCCAGCCGGTAACCGACGCCGCGCAGCGTGGCGATATGGTCGCGCCCGAGTTTCTTGCGCAACCGGCTGACATAGACTTCCACCGTGTTGCTCTCGATTTCCGAGCCGAAGGCGTAAAGCGCTTCCTCGATCTGGGCCTTCGAGACGACCGCATTCGGGCGGGCGGCCAGTGCATCCAGCACCGCCCATTCGCGGCCGGAGAGCGTCACCGGTTCGCTGGCCAGCGTCACCCGCCGGTCGGCGGCGTCGATCTCGAGATCACCGACCTTCACCAGCGACACCGGACGTCCGCTGTAGCGCCGGCTGACGGCCAGCATGCGGGCGGTCAGTTCGCCGAGGTTGAAGGGTTTGACGAGATAATCGTCGGCGCCGCTGTTCAGACCTTCGATACGATCGGAAATCTGGTCATGGGCGGTGAGGATGATCACCGGTGTGGTGCCGCCCTGACCGCGAAACTTTTTGAGGAGATCGATGCCGCTGCCGTCGGGCAGGCGCAGGTCGAGCAGGATCAGGGCGTAGGCGGTGGTGGCGAGCGCGGCGCCGCCGGTGTCGATCGTTTTCATCCAGTCGACAGCATGGTCGCCTGATGCCACATGGTCACGCACCGCTTCACCGAGCGTCGCATCGTCTTCGATTAGAAGAACTCTCAAGCTGCCTGCTCCATCCCAGCCCGCATTACGGCGTCCACTCGGGTACGACGATATCCTGTAACCCGTATCTAGCAGAGAAGACGGCAAAATTTCGAGTGGGGATGGAGCGTTGGCAGGGTTCATGGTCATAAAAGTCGGGAAAAAATGACGTAAGCCGCCATCAGTCCGTTGGCGACCAGGAGGCAGAACACCGCAAACGATGCGAGATCCTTGGCATTCTTGCCGGTTTTCGACCATTCCGGCGAGATGCGGTCGATGATTTCCTCGATTGCGGTGTTGAGGGCTTCCGCGGCTATGAGGGCGAGGAAAAGCACGGCCATCGAGACGTAATCGGAGAGGCTGGCGCCGACGAAGGCGAAACCGCCAAAAATGCCGGTGGCGGCCACGAGTTCATGGCGAAAAGCGGTTTCTCCGAGCAGCCTTGCGGCACCACCCAGCGAATAGCCGAGTGCTGCCGCAAGGTGCCGGCTGCCGGTCACCTTCCCGATCGGCGGGCGGGTGCCGATCGGAGGAGTAGAAGAAGCGGGTCGGCTGGGGACGGGACCGTTGCTTCTTTCGGTGACCGGTTTTCTGACCTTCCCGAAGGAGCTGCAATCGGGAAGGGTCATGAATTCGCTCCACTGGCCGGTGTGCGGCAGGCGGAGAGCACATCGAGTTGTGGCGTGTAGACCGAGGTTTTGACCGCCATCATGCCGAGCGCCGTGTGGAACAGGTTGTCATGCGAGGCTTCCTCGCCGGCGCGTTTGGTCAGGCATCCGGCATCGACGGAGGCCTTCATTTCTGCGCCCTGCCACAGGACAAAGGGCACATGTGTCTGCTGCGAGGGGGCGATGATGTAGGGCGCGCCGTGCAGGTAGAGGCCATTTTCACCAAGCGATTCGCCATGGTCCGACATGTAGATCATCGCCGGATCGATGCTGTTTTCGCGTGCCTTCAGCTTGTCGATCACCGAGGCGAGGATGTGGTCGGTATAGAGGATGGTGTTGTCATAGGTATTGACCACCGACTGGCGATCGCAGTTGCCGATTTCCGCGGTCGAGCATTCTGGCGTGAAGCGGGCGAATTCCGGCGTGTAACGCTGGTAATAAGCCGGGCCATGGCTGCCGAGCTGGTGCAAAACGAGCACGCTGTCGCCCTTGATGTTCGAGAGCCATGTGTCGAGCTGGTCGATCATGGCATCGTCAAGGCATTCATTGCTCTTGCAGAAACGCGGATCGTTGGCGTTGGAGAAAGAGCGCATCACAGTCCGGTTGGCGACGTTCTGGCTGCCGGTATTGTTTTCCCACCATTCGGTGGTGATGCCGGCATGGCCAAGCACATCGAGCAGGTTTTCGCTGGCGAGGCCGGCACGATGCGAATAGCCGCTGCGCTTCAGGTTGGAGAACATGCAGGGCACGGAGACGGCCGTCGCCGTGCCGCAGCTGGAGACCTGAGAAAAGTAGGTGATGTCGCGTTTCTTCAGTTCCGGATTGGTTTCGCGGCCATACCCGCCGAGCGAAAAGTTTTCGGCACGCGCCGTCTCTCCGGTCACGATGACGAGAACCCGCGGTTTGCCGGATGGCGTCGGCCCTGCCACCTTGGCATCGGTGCCAAGAGGGGCGGCGACGATGTTTCTGTCGGCCTCGGACGCCAAAACAAAACCGACGGCGTTGCCGATCGGCAGCAGCGGGTTGAATGTCAGAATCAGATCCTTGTGGATGCGCGTTACCGAAGCGATGCTGCGCGCGCTGCTGATGCCGCACGCAATGCCGATCAGGACAAGCGGCACGATGGCGGTGAGATTCCAGCGCAGCTTGGCGAGGAAGTTGCGGTGCTGCACCTTTACCCAGCAGACAAGAAGCGACGGCAGGATGCCAAACACAGCCATATGCAGGAGAAATGCCGGCGTGATCAGATGGCCGGCTTCCGAGGAAGTGGTTATGGCCGCATTGCGGATCATGTTGACATCGATGATCGCGCCAAACTGATCCATGAACCATGCCGCAGAGGCGGCGCTGAGGATCATCAGGATCAGCACGGGCTTGATCAGATACTTGACCGAGAAAGCGATCGCGAGTGCAGCAAACAGGCAGGTCAATCCGAACGAAAAGGCGAGGAGTGCCAGATGATTGTCGAAATACTCGAAAGCCCGCGAAAAGAACGTGCGGTTGGTGAAGGCAATCAGATAGAGCGCCGTCAGGATTGCAAGGGTGATGCTGTCGATCTTCGGGCGGGCAATGCGTCCTGACGAACGGGGAACAGATGACGATAGGCTATTTACGGACAAGGGAAAGCTCCCGGCAGTTTCGATTGCCGGCGAAATCGCATCTGATCCTGACAGTCACCTGAATGTCATGAATCGATCCGGTGAATGATCATCGTTCAGGTGCATGTCAGCTTCACCGGTCATCGATGGTATCGTCACAGCAGGAGTTGGCGCTTGGTGAATGCATTCAAAACCCGTCCCGGTATCGTGTATATCGCCATTCTCGTGATGCTTGTCGTATCGATTCCCATGTTGCGCGAGGCAAAACACATGCGTTCGCTGCAGGGCTGGCCGACGGGTGCCAGCCAGCCGCATCGCAGTTTTTCCGGCTGAGATCACGGCTTACCTCACCGTTCGCTTCTGTTGCGCGCTTGCGATTTCCTTGAGGGCCGGTCTGGCTTATAAGTCGCCAAGCCTTCAACCGGAAAGCCCGCATGACCGTCCGTTTCGTTCGTCCCGTTTCCCAGTCGGCCTTTGCATCCCGGCGCATCGGCCTGTCTGCGCTCGTGCTGTTTCTGATCGCTGTGGCGGCGCACCGGTTCGGGCCGCTGACAGGGCCGGACTTTATCGCCATCGTGCTGTTTTCCGCAGCCATTGCCCTGGTCGCTGTGCTGTTTGCGGTGATCGGTCTGGCGCGGTTGTGGCGGGTGGGCGCGCAAGGTGGTCTGGCTTCCGCTTGGGGCTTGGTTTATGCCGCGCCGCCGATCGTTCTCGTCGGTTTCGCTGCGATCCTCTATTTCACAACGCCACCGCTTTATGAGGTTGCCACCGATGTCGAGGATCCGCCGGTGTGGATCCGCCAGCCGAGCGCCGACCAGCAATGGTTGCAGCGCCCAAGCATGGTTACCCCCTCCGACCGACAGGTGCAGTTGACCGCCTATCCCGAACTCACCGGCCGCCGCTATGAAGGTGCCGTCGACCGAATTTACGAGGCGGTGGCCAAGGTTGCCAAATCGACGCGTATTTCTGTTGATCGCAAGCACGGCATGGAACTGGTGGAGCCCGACATTACCGAAAGGCCGGCGCCGAAGACGCGTGCTGAAAGCGGCGCCGTGCCAGACAATATTCCGATCCCTCTGCCGCGGCCGGAACAGTTGCGGCCCGGCAAATCTCTGGTGGAAGACATTGGCCGGCCGGGCGACGTCATCCTGCAGGGGCAGACTCGTACGCTGATTCTCGGCCTGCGTTTCGATGTGGTGATCCGGCTGCGCGAGGAAGCGGAAACCACCATGGTCGACCTGCGCGTCGCCGCGCGCTATGGCGGCCATGATCTTGGCCTCAGCGCCGATATCGCGCAAGGATTTTTGCGGTCACTGGATTCGGAATTGCTGGGGCTGGCGGTGGATTGAGGTTCACCCCGGCCGGTATTCCCCGACCAATGACGGCGGGCCATCGGTTGCCACAAAACCCTTTTCCACCAGATCCTCCAGATGTGCCAGAACCGACAGGGCTGCCGCGCCATGCAGCCGCACATCGGTGCTGGCATAGATCACCTTGACCATCTCCGGTATCAGCCGGTCGCCGCCGCGGATGCGCTCCAGAATTGCCCGTTCGCGCATGCGCCTGTGGGTGCGCAGCCCGCGTAAAAAGGACCTCGGTTCGGTGACAGGGCCGCCATGGCCCGGAAAATAGATGCGGTCGTCGCGGGTCAGCAGCTTTTCGACCGAGGCCATGAAATCGCCCATCGAACCATCCGGCGGCGCGACGATTGTCGTGGCCCAGGCCATGACGTGATCGGCGGAAAACAGGATGCCGGTGCCTTCCAACGCGAAGGCTGAATGGTTGGCGGTGTGGCCGGGTGTGTGGACCGATGTCAGCGACCAGCCGTCGCCATCGATCGTGGCGCCATCGGCAGCCACGATGTCGGGGATGAAATCAGTGTCGGCGCTTTCGGCGAACGGATTGACCTCGCCGGCATGCAGCGGCCGTGCCGCCCGGTGCGGGCCTTCCGCCACCGTCAGCGCGCCGGTTGCCTCTTTCACGCGGCGCGCCAGCGGAGAATGGTCGCGGTGGGTGTGGCTGACGAAAATATGCGAGAGTTTTCGCGGGCCAAGCGCCTGCATCAGCGCCTCGAAATGGGCATCGTCCTCCGGGCCGGGGTCGATCAGCGCCACGGTCGAGCCACTGCCTACGATATAGCTGTTGGTACCGGTAAAGGTGAAGGGCGAGGCATTGCCGCAGGTGATGCGCTCTACACCGGTTGCGATCGGCACGGCGGTGCCATGGGCGGGCACAAATGCGCGGTCGAAGGTGACGTCGTCGGCTGTCGACGGCGTGCTGTCTTCCGTCCGGGTGTCGTCGGCCATGTCCGTCTCCGAGATGCTTGTGATGGCGGTCTAGCATGGTGGGGTGGGGAGGGCGAGGGTGCAAGGCTGGAGGGCGCAGATGGAATCGGATAAGGGTGAATCTTGCTCTGGTTCTCTTCTCCCCTGCGGGGAGAAGGTGGCCCGAAGGGCCGGATGAGGGGGGGAATGCCAAGGCCGAACGTGCTTCCGTGCTGCCCCCTCATCGCCTCGCTGTCGCTCCGGCACTTCTCCCCGGCGGGGAGAAGATACCAGCCGCAGCGCCTCGTTCATCGGTAATTTACAGAGAGAAGCATGGCCGTAAAACAATCCGCCCTCGAAATCTCCGACCGAGATGTTTCCGCCGGTGACATGCGATCATGGGTGGCGGGCGGCTTCACCGTCTCGCTCAAAAACTGCAATCTCGATGGCGCCGATCTCGCCAGTCTCGACATGCCCGGCTGGACATTCGCAGACTGCAAAATGGCCAATGCGGATCTGCGCAGCGCCGGCCTGGAGGGCGCAAGATTTTCCGGTTGCCGTGGCGCGCATGCGGATTTTTCCGGGGCAGACCTCACGGATGCGACATTTTCCGGCTGCGATTTCAACAATGCCTCCTTTGTCGAAGCGAAAGCCAACGATACGGCTTTCGAGGGCTGCAAGCTGACCGGCGCCGATTTTTCGCGCGTGCGTTCGCTGGGCATTTCGTTCAGGGAAACGCTCCTGTCTGCGGCGCGATTGCGCGGCATCTCTTTCAACAATACGCGGCTGGAGAAGCTGGATTTCGGCATGGCCGATCTCACCGGCTGCGATTTCCGCAAATCGGTGTTTTCCGGCTGCAGTTTGAGGGATGCCGGCCTTGTCGATGCCCGTTTTGACGGTGCGGATTTGCGTGGCGCCGATCTCGGCGGCCTGCGGTTGATCGATGCGAAAAAGTTTCGAGGCGCGACGATTTCGAAAGATCAGGCAGGGCAGATTTTGGCAGAGCTGGGCTTGAAGGTGCGGTAGTTCACCGCTCGTTGCGTTTGCCCAGATGATCTTCCCAAGCGAGCGCGGTGCGGATGATGAAATCGAGATCGTCGTGCGCCGGTTTCCAGCCAAGTTCGCGGTTTGCCACCGATGCATCGGCGACCACGAAGGCGGCATCGCCCGGACGCCTGCCGACCTGCTCGACGGCAAAGTCGCGGCCAGACATACGGCGCACGCAATCGATCACGTCCAGAACCGAAAAACCGCGGCCGTAACCGCAGTTTGCGACAAGCGAGGTGCCGCCGGTGCGCAGGCGCTGCAGCGCTTTCAAATGGGCATCGGTGAGATCGCTCACATGGATATAGTCACGCACGCAGGTGCCGTCCGGCGTCGGATAATCGTTGCCAAAAACCTGTAGCTTTTCGCGGCGGCCCAGCGCCGTTTCGCATGCGACCTTGATCAGATGGGTGGCGCCGGCCGTCGACTGGCCGGTGCGGCCGCGCGGATCGGCGCCGGCGACGTTGAAATAGCGCAGTGCCGTATAGGTGAAGGCGTGGGCTGCGGCGGCGTCGCGCAGCATGATCTCGGTCATCAGCTTGGATGAACCATAGGGCGATTCCGGCTTCAGCGGCGCATCTTCCACCACCGGTGCCGAATCCTGCGGCGTGCCGTAGACGGCAGCCGTGGAAGAGAACACGAAATGTGGGACGCCGGCCTCGATGGCGGCCGATATCAGCGCCTGTGATTTGATGGTGTTGTTTTCGTAATAGGATAGCGGATCGCGCACCGAATCCGGCACCACGACGGAGCCGGCGAAATGGATGATGGCATCGACCGCATGTGTCTCGAAGATTCTTGTCAGCAGCGCGGGGTCGGCGATATCGCCTTCGTAGAGTTTTGCTTCCCGCGCCAATGCCCAGCGAAAGCCGGTGGACAGGCGGTCGAGCACGACCACATCCTCGCCGCTGTCGAGAAGCGACCAGACCATGTGGCTGCCGATATAACCCGCACCGCCGGTGACGAGAACCGCCATGCTTTTGATCCTTCCATTGACAGTTTCTGGCAAGAATTGACTGTGACGTTTTCTCTATACTTGCATTAGATTGACTGATTGTAAGCAAACGCTTGGCTGCAGAAAACTATCGATCTGCCGCTGTTATGCGATCGATCTCTTTCAGCATGTCGATGAATGCCCTCAGCGGCGGCGGCACGTGGCGGTGGCCGGCGTAATAGAGCATCAGTCCGTCGATCCATGGGCACCAGTCTTCCAGCACGGGCAGAAGTGCGCCGTGCTCCAGATACGGTCTTGCGACGATCTGCGGCAGATAGGCGATGCCGAGACCGTTTTGTGCCGCCTCCGCCATCGTCTCCAGATGATCGAGCGTCAAGGCGCCCGGCACATCCACCACCACTTCCTGGCCGTGGCGTTCGAATTCCCAGCGATAGAGTTTGCCGCTCGGCATGCGCAGGCGGATGCAGGCATGGGTTTTCAGGTCGTCCGGGGTTTGGGGCGTGCCGCGTTTTTCGAGGTAGTCTCGGGAGGCGACAGTGATGAAACGGGCGCGGCCACCAAACGGCACGCCGATCATATCCTGCGGCACCGCATATCCGAGCCTGATGCCGGCATCGAAACCTTCGGCAACGATATCCGTCAGCCGACCGTCGCTGACGAGGTCGAGGGCGATTTCGGGATAGCGGACGAGAAATTCCGGCACGACACTGCGCACCAGAAGCCGGATGGCCGGTTCGCCGCCATTGATGCGCAACACGCCGCTCGGCCGGCCGCGAAAATCCTCGATGGTTTCCAACGCCCGGTCGAGGCCCGACAGGGCGGGGCGCAGTTGCAGGGCCAGCCGCTCGCCGGCCTCGGTGGGGGCGACGCTGCGAGTGGTGCGGTTGAGCAGACGCACGCCGAACGTGGTTTCAAGGCTGCGCATCATGTGGCTGAGCGTGGAGGGCGACAGACCGCGTTCGTCGGCGGCCTTGCGAAAGCTGCGATGCGCAACGATAGCCAGAAAGGCGTCGAGGTCGGACAGGGATGGGCGCTCATTCATGGGTATATTTCACCGGTTCATGCAGGTTTGCACGGATTATAGCATCAATCATGCTGGTCTATCTATGCCTTCAAGGCGGCAATGATGCCGCAAAACGATGGAGTAGATCATGACTGAACAGCGCACATGGTTCATCACAGGCACGTCCTCCGGTTTTGGCCGCATCCTCACCGAAAAACTGCTGGCACGGGGTGATCGCGTCGCCGCCACCCTGCGCAAGCCGGGCGTGCTGGACGATCTCAAGCGAGAGCATGGTGACCGGCTGTGGATTGGCTCGATGGACCTGACCGATATCGCAGCGGTGAAGGCGACGGTTGATCGCGCCTTTGCGGAACTGGGCCGTATCGATGTGGTCGTGAGCAATGCGGCCTACGGCCTGTTCGGCGCCGGCGAGGAGGTCACGAGTGAACAGATCCGCCACCAGATCGATACCAACCTGATCGGCTCGATCGAACTGATCCGGGCGGTGCTGCCGCACTTTCGCGGTCAGGGCGGCGGACGCATCCTGCAGGTGTCGTCGGAAGGCGGGCAGATCGCCTATCCGAATTTTTCGCTTTATCACGCCACCAAATGGGGCATCGAGGGTTTTGTCGAGTCCGTTGCGCAGGAAGTGGCGCCTTTCGGCATCGGCATCACGCTGGTCGAGCCGGGGCCGACCAAAACCGATTTTGCCCGGGGTCTGGTGAGTGCCGAACCGATGGCGGAGTACGAGGATACGCCGGCGGGTGCCGTGCGCCGCGGCGTCGCCGATGGCAGTTTCGAGATCACGGGTGACCCGGAGAAGATGGCCGACGCAATGATCGCGGTGGCGGGGCAGGAGAAGGCGCCCAAAAGGCTGGCGCTTGGCACCAGCAGCTATTTTGCGATCCGCGAAGCCTTGCAGGAAAGGCTGGCGGAACTGGAGGCGCAGAAGGCGGTGACAATGGCGATGGAGTGAGTGGCGGCAATCGCCCTCCCGCAAATTCACCCCCCTATGGCTTGGCGCTTTCGCTTGCCGGCTGAACGATCACCGAGGAATGGCCGGGACTACCCTCAGGCAGTTTCATGTTCGACGGAAACTCGAACGAAACCGAATGGGCGCCGGCTAGTCCTGCCGGAAAACGGGGGAATTCCTTGAGGGCAACGTAGCCGGGATGGCCGGGCGGGCGTGGATCTGCTGCCTTAAGCGACCCGTTCTGCAGCAATTGAACAAGACCGGCTTCCTGCGGCAGGACCTGATATCGCTCCGCTTTCCCCGATGACACGACCTCAGCGGGATCGATATCGGCGACACCGCCGGGACTGAAGTGCCGGAGGGATTTCACAGTCGGTTCGATCTCCTTGTCGATGGTTTTCTGTGGCAGCCCGTCCAGTGTGAAATTGACTGATCGTCTCGCCATGACAGCGGCGGCGCTTTTGCTGTTTCGTTGCATGAAATCGCTCGGCAGGCTGAGATTGCCGGATGTGTAGATCGAGGAAATGCCTTCCGGCAGCCGATTGAAAAGCTGGGAAAGCTGCCGTTGCTCCATTTCCGGAGACGCGTTTTCGAGGCGCGTAAGGCATTCGCGATCACCAACCAGTGTGACCTTCTCCTTCGGAAGGCCGACCACGCCGACACCCTTGCGCGCCGCGCCGAAAAAGCGGGCGATACGTTCAGTGTGTCCGGTAATACGCCAGATCATCGGGGTGTAGGATGAGACCGCAAGATAGACGGGATCGGTACCTTCCGCGATCTCGATAGTTGATGTTTCCGTTCCCTCGTCCTGACCGGCAACTGTGGTGTTAGAGAGCGTGCCGCCTTCATAGGCGGTGACCACGTAAAGCCTCTGATCGCCCTCGATCTTGGGAAATGCGCAGCGAGCCCCCATGGATGCGGCCGGATTCGGGCGCGCGGCCATCACAGCGGCGGGGGTCGCAGCGGCACTTTCCTCCTTGCTGATGACACCGTCGCCATCCGTGTCGACCTTAGCAAAGGATTCCAGGGCAAGGGTCTCCAGCTCCGCTGCCGTGAGCTTGCCGTCCTTGTTAGGATCCAGCGCCAGAAGCTGTTCGTATATGGCGGCTATGCTCTGTGTCGTGCCGCGTGCGTCAACCTGGGTTGCAGTATGGTTGCTGGCCTCGATGAGACTAACCGTGCCGTCACCATCCGTATCCGCCGTCGATACGATGTTCCTGAAAACAGAATTGGTTTCGTCCATCTGGGGGGCGGCGAGCTCCTCCTTGTCGAGGACATTGTCGCCATTGAGATCCATCGCAAAGAAACCGTTGAGCAGCCCCGCCTTGCGGGCTCCTCTCATTTGCGCGATCTTTCGGTCGATATCGGCTCGGGTCAGCGTCTTTCTGTCGGCAGCGGCTTGCCGCAATTGCTGCAGGATCACCGACACATGTGCTTCGCGATATTGCTGATGGACGCGTAACGGATCTGCCTGAGGTCTGGCCGGAAAATTTGGTCTGGGATTGGGAGAGGTGATCTGTGTGACCGATTGTGCATCCAGTGCGCCGGTGCCAGCCAACATGATGACGCTCGCATAAGCAACATTGCGCAAAACCATATTTCTACCCGCTCATAACATGATTGATGATCCGGTCACGTTTCCATTTTTGCCGAGCAGTGTCGACATGCGGGAGCGTGAATACTCAAATCAGCCTTAACGTGTCGTTCTGCCGGATCGGGATGTTGCATGTCGATGCGTAGTGAACGGTTTTAGCGTCCACCGCTCTGCCGCTTCAACCCCGCCAGTTCCATCTCCGTCAAAGCCCGGACGCTTCCCTTTTCCAGCTCGCCCAACAAAAGCTCGCCGATCGCCACGCGCACCAGTCGCAGCGTCGTGATCTCGAGGCTTTCCAGCATGCGGCGGATCTGGCGGTTCTTGCCCTCGTCGAGTTCGATCTCCAGCCAGGCGTTTTTGTCGCCCTCGCGCAGAAGCGTGACACGGCCGGCGGACAGGAAATCGCCGTCGTGGGTGATGCCTTTGCGCAGTGCGTCCAGCATGGCTGCGTCGGGCAGGCGGTCGATCTGCACGTGATAGGTTTTCGCCACATGCGTTTTCGGGTCGAGCAGAGCGTTGGAAAACTGCGTGTCGTTGGAAAACAGCAGCAGGCCTTCGCTGGCCTTGTCCAGCCGCCCGACCGGCGAAAGGTGGGCGTTGTCGAATTCCTTCAGGCAGTCATAGACGGTCGGGCGGCCTTGCGGGTCGTTTCGGGTGGTGACGAGGCCCCGCGGTTTGTTGAGCATCAGGTAGACGAATTTTTCCGCCGTCACCGGCTGGCCATCGACGCTGATCTTTGCGGTGGCAAGGTCGATCCAGGCTTCGATATCGGTGACGGTTTTACCGCCGACCGAAACGTGGCCGGTGCGGATCAGCTCTTCGGCCTGCGTGCGTGAGCAGAATCCGAGTTTGGAGAGGGCGCGCGGAAGGGTGACGCGCTGGCCGTCTGGTTTTTGAGCAGGGGCAAGGGCTTTGGCTGCCTTGCAGAGCGGCCTCGACGACGATCTGGCAGCAGGTTTGGGGCGCTGGCGGGTGGGTTTCATTGGGAGAATGGTCCGGGGGCAAAGGCCTGCAAACTTGGAATGGTTCGGAAGCGGCCTATGCCGATTGTCTTCTCCCCTCGGGCGAGAAGGTGGCCCGAAGGGCCGGATGAGGGGGGAGCCATCGTGAACGTTATGCCTTGCGGCCCCCTCATCGCCTCGCTTTCGCTCCGGCACTTCTCCCCGCTGGGGAGAAGATGACTGCGGCGATGCCGCGATAGCTGATCCAATTCGATTGTCCTTCGGCGCGCCGGGCCGTCTTCATCTGCCCGGCAATCTTGCGTGAGTGGTTGACCTTGCGGCCCTTGCCATTCTAATGCCGGTTCCGTCCAGCCTCCAGTGGGTAGGGACGACAAAACATTTGCCACTTCCCAACGAGAGACCACGTGACCATGGCCGATATCACACCCCAAAACGTGACCGGAGAACTCGTGACCCTGCGCGACTACTGGCGTTACGCGATCTCCCGTTTCAATGCCGCCGAACTGGGTTTTGGCCATGGCACGACGACCGCCGGCGACGATGCCGCCTTCCTTCTGCTCGACAGCCTCAACCTGCCAATCGATACGCTCGATCCGTTTCTCGATGCCCGCCTGCTGCCGGCCGAGCGTCAGCTGCTGGCCGAGCGCATCGAACTGCGGGTGACGAGCCGCAAGCCAACCTCCTACATCACCAATCATGCCTATATTCAGGGCGTGCGTTTCTTCGTCGACGAGCGGGTGATCGTGCCGCGTTCGCATATCGGCGAAATCCTGTTCACCGAATATCTTGGTGAAAACGGCTCTTCCTTCCTGCCCGATCCGTTTGCCGTGACGAGTGCCGTGGATATCTGCACTGGGTCCGGTTGCTTGGCGGTTCTGGCTGCAAAGTTCTTCCCGAATGCGGAAGTCGATGCCGTCGATCTGTCCGGCGATGCGCTGGAAGTTGCGAAGATCAATGTCACCGATCACGAGGTTTCAGAACAGGTGTCGCTGTTCAAGGGCGATCTTTTTGCGCCGCTTGCCGGCAAAACCTATGACTTGATCATCACCAACCCGCCTTATGTCGATCACGCCGCGATGGCTGGTTTCCCGGCCGAGCATCGTGCAGAGCCTGCCATGGCGCATGATGGTGGTGCGGACGGTCTCGATCTGGTGCGCAAGATTCTCGATGAAGCGGCGAACTACCTGAACCCTGAGGGCGGCATGTTGTGCGAGATCGGCTCGGGCCGCGAGATTCTTGAGGAAGAATATCCGCATCTGGAGTTTTTCTGGGTGGAAACGGCAGAATCGCAAGATGCGGTGTTCTGGATTTCCGCCGAGGCTCTCGGCGTCGCGTAATCTCAACGACAACGGCTCCCGATGGGAGCCGTTGCCGCATTCTATGCCGGTACGCCTTCAGATCGCCTCGAACACCATCGAGTGGCCGTTGATGCAGTAACGCAGGCCAGTCGGCGGCGGGCCGTCCGGAAAAACGTGGCCGAGATGGCCGTTGCAGCTGGCGCAGCGGATTTCCGTGCGCACCATGCCATGCGTGTTGTCGCGCAGCTCAATCACCGCATCTTCCTTGACCGGCGCAAAGTAACTCGGCCAGCCGCAGCCGCTGTCGAACTTGGTGTCGGAGACGAACAGCGGTTCATCGCAGGCGGCGCAACGGTAGAGGCCCTTCTCCTTGCTGTCCCAGTAAGGGCCGGTGAAAGGGCGTTCGGTGCCGGCCTGGCGCAGGATGTAATATTGCTCCGGCGTCAGTTGCTCACGCCACTCGGCATCGCTTTTTTCGACTTTCGGGTTTTTGACATCGGACATGCCGGTTCCTTTCTGTTTTATCCTTAGATAGGTGCATCACGACCAATAGAAAAGTGCGCGTCTTTTGTGTGCCGGCAGCGAAAAAGCCTGTGCTGAAATGGCGCGGGTAACACCGACGGTGCGGGCAGATCAAAAAAAGGTGTGTGCTGCCTGCGAATCAGGCAATGTTCAGTGCAGCCGGAGGGGATGTTGGGGGAATGAGCACTTGTCTGAGGTGCCATCCATAGGCTGAATTTTGGGTTAATCAGGAAATTAAGCGGATTAAGCAGAGTTAAGCGCCAAGCGGTGACAGAATTTCGCCGCATTTTGGTCGTTTGCGGCCGCACGTTCCTTTTGCTCCTTCAGTAAAGGCTAAAAAAACGAAGGATAACTTCCTTTGTAGTCCAATTATGCAAAATGCAATTGGACTTCTCAAAAAACAGTGCTAATTCCTACATCAGTAGAGCGCTGAATTTGGTTTAACTCTCGCTTTCCCTCAGTATATCGCGAATATTATCGTTGTCTTTCTCGGATGGGCCGGTGATCTTCTACTCTGAGGAGAAAATGTGAGAACGTGTCAATTTCAGGTGGCATGGCTTTATTGTCTGTCGGAGATCTAGGGGTGGATCTCAGTCCTTGCGGACACGGCGGACAATGAAAAGTAGCCATCGCGTCTCTACGAAGGCAGTTCGCGGGTCGCGACTGTCTATGGATGGAACAGGAGACTAGTATGACAGAAACCCTATCCGACAAGGGCCAGGATCTTCTCGTGGAATTGACCGCGGATATCGTCTCGGCCTATGTCAGCAACCATGTAGTTCAGGTTGGTGATCTCACCGTCCTGATCTCTGACGTGCATTCCGCATTGAGCAATACTTCTTCGCCCGCACCGGTTGCTGCTGCTGTAGAAAAGCCGAAGCCGCCGGTTCCGATCAGGAAGTCGATCGAAGACGATTACCTGATTTGCCTGGAAGACGGTCAGAAGTTCAAGTCGCTTAAGCGCCACTTGATGACCCATTACAACATGACGCCGGAAGAATACCGCGAAAAGTGGGGCCTGCCGGCAGATTATCCGATGGTCGCGCCTGCCTATGCCGAAGCGCGTTCGCGCCTCGCCAAGGAAATGGGCCTCGGACAGCGCCGCAAGCGCGGCAAATAAGATCTGATCTGAGCATTGCGGGCTCGGGATCGCTGGGGTGCGATCCGGCTCGTGGTGAGCATTGTGCTCTTTTAAAAAAGCAAGATACCGGGCAGGATCGATGGATCCGGGCCCGGTTTTTTAATGTCTGCAGTTTTAAGAAAGGAAAATAATCCTTTATGTTTTGTCGATAACCGAAATATGTTCGATAAAACAACAAATCACCTCCCGCCGTATTGGTTTGCATTTTTCTGTTTGTCTGTTATGAATATGTGAATAAATTCCTATTTTATGGTGGGAGGTATTCATGCAGTCCGGATTTTCCATTCGCATCGCCGGGACATGCCCGGTTCGTCCGCAAATTCTGCCCCAGGATCCCGCCTGGATCGGCATATCGCTTTCACGCATCTGCCGCGGGGTTCGCCTGCTGGTGTGGGAAGCGCTGGTACTGGCCAATGGGCAACTGGCTGAATTGCGGGATCGACGACGCACTGCCTGCCATGTGCGCCAGATTGCCATGTATGTCTGCCACGTGGCGCTGCGCGTACCGATGGCCGATATTGCCGATGCCTGCGGGCGCGACCGCAGCACTGTCAGCCATGCCTGCCATGTGACCGAAGACAGGCGGGACGACCCGCTGTTCGATGCTTTCATTGCCTGTGTGGAGCGCATGGCGCTGGCGGCTTTCGGGCGGCAGGAGGGTTTTGAGCATGACTGAGCGCGGTGGCAAGGATCAACACAAAACCGGACGGAAGGCGCTGCTGAAGCTGCTGCGCATGCTTTTGCGCGGCGATTGCAGGATTGCAGCTTGTGACAGTGAGAATGTGCGATTTGAACGGGATGGGGAGAGCGCGAATTTCACACCCGCTATTCTTGCCTTTGCCGTATCGCGCGGGCTGGTGATGCGCAGCGGCTCGTCCGTGGCGGCAACCACGGCTGCACCGGCCTTTCTGCGTCGCATGCTGGCGGCTGGCGATGACGAATTTTCAGAGCAGCACCGCGAGATGGTGGACGATGTGGCAATGGTGGAGGGGGTGCATCAGCGGGTGCGGCGAAATCTGAAGGAATCGCCGCTGGCGCCTCTCGCAAGGCTGAAGGATCGCGCCGGCGAACCGTATCTGTCCGCGGCCGCCTTCGATGCCGGGGACAGGCTGGCCAATGATTTTACCCGCGGGCAGATGCAGCCGCGCATCACCGCCTCCTGGGAGCCACGGTTGGAAACGAGTGGGGCGGTGCGCGCCGCCGGCGGTGGCGAGATCAGCGATAGCGCCATGGCGGCCCGCGACCGCTTCGCCCGCGCGGTAGAGGCCATGGGGCCGGAATTGTCCGGTGTGGCAATGGATGTCTGCTGTTTCGGAAAAGGGCTTGAGACGGTGGAGCGTGAACGCCTGTGGCCGGCGCGTTCGGCAAAGCTCATGCTGCGGGCAGCACTTCTGGCGCTGGCCCGGCATTATGCGCCGCCGATGCGCGATGGCAGGCGGCGGCACCATTGGGGAGACGGGGATTTTCGTCCGCGCATGTGAGCGTCATAGAGCACGACAGCCACCCCTCACCCTATTTGGCAGGTGAGGGGCGTAGGCTTTCGAACAGATCAGCTGCGTGGCTTCAGGTTCTCCGGATCATAGATCGGCTTGTAACCAACGCTCACCACCTCGACCGGGTAGGTATCGGCAAAATATTCGACATTGAGCTTGCGTCCGACCTGGCAATACTCCCATGGCAGGTAGACGAGGGCGATATTCTTGCCGACCGTCGGACCATAGGCGATCGAGGTCGTGTAGGAGCGGCGGCCGAGTTCGTCGACCAGAACCGCACCCGTTTCCGGGTCCATGACCGGCAGGTTGCCGACCGGGTAGCGTTTCACACCCGATGCGTCGGTGTTTTCGGTCATGACCAGCGTGCACAGCATGGCGGGCTGATGTTCACGCGCCTTGTATTCCAGATGCTTCTGCTTGCCGCGGAAATCGGCTTCCTTGACTTTTGGTCGGGCCAGATCGGCTTCGATCAGGTTGTACTGGGTGAGCAGATCGCCGTTCTGCAGGCGCAGGCTCTTTTCCATACGGCGCGAATTGGCATAGGTCTCGACGCCGAAGGCCATCACGCCGGTGGCGCGAAGAGCGTCCCAGACGGCAAGGCCGTCCTCGTATTTCATATGCAGTTCCCAGCCCTGTTCGCCCACATATGAAATGCGGAAAGCGGAGACATGCTTGCCGGCAATCTCGATCAGCTTGATGGCCGCGAAGGCAAAATTTTCGATGTCGAGGCCTGCCGGATCCGCCACCACCTTTTTCAGCGTCTCACGGGCATTCGGGCCCCAGATGCCGATGGTGATGAATTTTTCCGAGACGTCGGTGATCGTCACGTCGAGACCGCGATCCTCGGCCACGCGCTTCATGTAATGATAATCGCGCGGGCCGGCATCGGCGCCGTTCACAAGGCGGCCGCGGTCTTCCATGCGGAACACGGTAAAGTCGGCGCGCACCATGCCCTCGTCATCGAGGAAGTGGGTATAGATGCCCTTGCCGATATTGCCGTCGCCGCCGATTTTTGCCGCGCAAAGCCATTCCAACAGCTCGACATGGTCCGGGCCTTCGATGTCGACCATGTGGAAATGCGAAAGGTTGACGATGCCGACATCCTCGCTCATCGCCAGATGTTCGGCATTCGAGACGCGCCAGAAATGGCGGCTGTCCCATTCGTTTTCGCGTTCCGGAACCTGATTGCCGTATTTTTCCAGCAGGTGCTCGTTGGCGGCGTAGCCATGGGCACGCTCCCAGCCGCCGAGTTCCATGAAGTGACCGCCGAGTTCCTTTTCGCGCTCATGGAAGGGCGACTGCTTTGCGCCGCGACCGGTCGAATAAGGCTCGCGCGGATGCACTGCCGGGAAATAGATCTTTTGCGCCGCTTCGTAGGTGCGGCCCTCGATGAATTTTTCGTCCAGCTGATGCGGATAGAAACGCGCATAATCGATGGAGTTGTGGTCCACCTCGGTGCGGCCGTCGGTCAACCAGTCGGCGATCAGCTTGCCATAGGCCGGGCCGTCCTTGACCCAGATGGCGACGCAATACCACAGGCCGCGCACCTTCTGGCTTTCGCCGCAGGAGGCACCGCCGCCGGCCGAAACCTGCAACAGGCCGTTGAAGGAATGGCCTTCGTTATAACCCAGTTCGCCGAGAATAGGCGTCAGCTCGATCGCCTTTTCCAGCGGCTCGAGGATCTGTTCCATGTCGAGATCGCGTTGCGACGGTGACAGGCGTGCCTCGTGTTTTTCGAGAATATCGCGCGGGTGGCAGAGGCGCGGATTGGTGGTCTCGTAATAACCCCACTCGATCTGGCCGCCCTCGGTGGTCTTCGGATCGCCGGTATCGCGCATATAGGCGGAATTGCCCTGGTCGCGCAGCAGCGGAAAGCCGATCTCCTTGCCGGTGCCTTCGAACTCGTTATAGGGGCCGAAAAAGGTCAGCGGATGGTCGACCGGCATGACGGGCAGGTCTTCACCCACCATCTCGGCGATCAGGCGCCCCCAGATGCCGGCGCAGACGATGACGTGATCGGCCATGATCGTGCCGCGATGAGTAACCACACCCTTGATGCGGCCGCCCTCGACGATCAGCGATGTCGCCGGCGTATTGCCGAACACTTTCAGCTTGCCAGCCTTCTCACCGGCATCGACCAGTTTTCCGGCAACCGTCTGGCTGCGCGGAATGACGAGGCCGGCATCGGGATCGAACATGCCGCCCTGAACCTGATCCTCCTCGATCAGCGGGAACATTTCCTTGATTTCGGCCGGCGTGACGAGGCGGACATTCGTACCAAAAGCCTTGCCGGACGTGACCTTGCGCTTGATTTCTTCCATCCAGCTGTCATCGCCGGTGCGGGCCACTTCCAGGCCGCCGATGCGGGCGTAATGCCCCATCTTCTCGTAGAAATCGATGGAATACTGGGTGGTCCAGACCGACAGGTAATCGTGGCTGGTCGTGTAGCAGAAGTCCGAGGCGTGGGCGGTGGAGCCGATATCGGTCGGGATGCCCGACTTGTCGATGCCGACAATGTCGTCCCAGCCGCGCTCGATCAGGTGATGGGCGATCGAGGCGCCGACGATCCCGCCGAGCCCGATGATGACGACTTTAGCCTTGCTCGGAAATTCTGCCATTGCATGCCTCGTGCTTCGAAATGTCCGGCGATCTTATGAGGAGTAACAGACGTCACCTCTTCAGATTACGACACGCACCAACGTTGATGCGCCACACCGAATGTCGCAAAGACGATGGCAAACAAAAACGGCCGGGCTTGGTGGCCCGGCCGTGTCATGTCTGTGATGTCTCGCGTGC
Organism: Neorhizobium sp. JUb45; assembly: GCF_004343585.1. Classification (GTDB taxonomy): domain Bacteria; phylum Pseudomonadota; class Alphaproteobacteria; order Rhizobiales; family Rhizobiaceae; genus Neorhizobium. The sequence goes on from NZ_SLYW01000007.1 coordinate 116,936, forward strand.
GTTGCCTCAGGAGGCCCGCTTCTTTTCAATTTCCTGCGCAACGACGACCGGATCCTCGATGCCGGCGATCGGCTTGCCCTTCAGGTCACGCGCCACGGCAAGCAGGAAGGGCCAGGAAGAGACAAAATAGCGCTTTGCCAGCCGTTTCGGCTCGCTGGCAGCCCGCCACAGGAATTCCAGGCCCACTTTCGAGATGATGCGGGGCGCACGGTGCTTGGTGCCGGCATAAAACTGCAGGGCGGCGCCAAATGCCAGACCGTAACAATCCGGCAGCTCGTGGCGATGCTGCGCCATCCATTTTTCCGATTTCGGCGCGCCGAGGCCGAGAAACAGGTGGGTCGTCTGCTGCTTGCGGGCAAGCGTGGTCAGCCAGGTGCCAAAAGCCTCGTTCTTTTCAAAGCCCATCGGCGCGGTGATCGACAGATGGTCGGTGAAGCCGAGGGTGCGCACCCGCTCGTTCAGCTTGATCGCCGTGTCTTCGTCGGGGCAGACGAACAGAAGCCGGTGCCGGTCGGGCGACAGCCTGTCCAGCATTTTCGGAAACAGGTCTGAACCGGAGATGCGGCCGGGAATGGGGGCGCCGCGCAGCTTCGCGTAAAGCAGCACCGGCATGCCATCGACGACGGCCTTCCACGAGGAGCGATAAGCTTCGCGAAACTCGGCGTCCTTGGTCAGCCGCACGATGTGATCGACATTGGCGGTCACCAGCAGCTGCAGGCCTTCGCCGCGCGGTGCGGGAGCCATCAGCGCTGCCAGCATCACGTCTTCATTCCACGTCGTGAAATTGAAGCCCAGCAGGTTATGCTCGGCGGATGTATGGTTGTTGTCGTTATCCCATTGCGATGGGACGCCTCGGGGCAAAAGCTCGGTCATGAACTGTCCCAGACTCCGTATCTCTGACGATGCTGCAGCGAGCCTGGTAAGCCAGGCCGAACATTGCTGCCGACAGCGTGAACCAAAATGGGCCGGAGCGCGCCAAGAAGACACTCTCCAAGCAGGCCAGAAAAATACCGTAGAGCCAAATTCTTAAGAACAGCCGGGAAATATCGTTAGAATTGTTTCGATCGCTCTGAATGTTAAAACTATTTAGCGGGACGTAAAGTACAGCAAGTATCAGAATAGCAAGACCAGGTAACCCCATGTTAACCATGGCATCTACATAGGCATTGTGCGCATCGACTGCTTTTACCGCCCAGGTGAATGCGCCAAGGTCACTGTTTACCAGTGTGCTCGTGCCCCAGAAGCTGTCGAAGCCGTAACCAAAAACGGGGTTGTTTCCGATTGCCGCCAGCGCCAGGTTCCAGATGTCGGCACGCGCCGTAAACGTCGCATCGATGCCGAGTGAGGTGACGAACTCGCGCACTGCCGGCAGCGCCACGACACCGACGGTGGAGAAATTGATGAGGCCGACGCCGCCGAACACGATCAGCACGCGGGACCAGCGAAAGCGCTCGAAGATGAAGGCCAGAACCAGAATGACCGGCATCAGCGCGGTCGATGTCTTGGCGCCCGTCTTGAGCAGGAAAAATGCGCTTGCGGCGAAAATGGCAAGCCCGATGACGCGCGACCACGATTTGGTCAGATACAGTCCAAAGAAGCAGAACATCGCCATCACGCCGCCGGCTTCGTTCTTCTGCACGTACAGACCGCGCCACAGGCCGGCATGTTCCGGCTCCAGAAAGTCGTTGAGCTGATGGATGGAGAGATAGGGAACGAAGACCACACCGAAATAACATAGCCCCAGCACAATCAGCACGCTTTTGCCGAGCAGGCGGGCAAACTCCTCCTCGCTTGCCGGCAGAAGCAGAAAAATGCCGGCGCTGAGCGTCACCATGATGGCGATGATCGAGCGTTTCAGCGCGCCTGCCGGATCGACGGACAGGATTGCTGTGAAAAGCAGCCAGAAGAACAGGGTGACGAACACGATGCGCGGCTGCAGAACCAGTTTTCGTGCCTGTTCGTTTACTGCGGCATAGATCACCAGCATCAGTGTGAGCAGCACCATGATGCCCTGCGTCCAGCCCGGCGGTTTGAACGTCGACAGATCGACGCTCAGATCGGTAAACGGCGTCAACGTCACCCAGTAAAGCAGGAAAACGCCGATGAACAGCATGCGCACGCCGAGGCTGGATCTCGGTGCGGCGGGTTTGCCGGTGGCGATTTCGCTGTCTGTCGGCACTTGGGCGGGCTCCGTCTCATCGGCGCCCTCCATTGGGCACCTTCCCGTCAGGCCGATTAGATTAGCGATGTCGCATTAAGATTTTGCCAAGGCTGTTTCGCTGCGGTTTGTGGCGGCTTAACCAAGACCGGCGATGTGCCGGCGATCAGTACGGGCTTGCTGTATGCTGCGGGCATTGAATGTTGCGCCGGAAGGGTGAGAACGCTTGAGATTTTTGTCGTTGCCGCTGCACTATTGTCTCACTATCTGCCTCGTGCTGCTTGGCGGTGCGGCCAACGCCCAATCCCCGCGCACAGCCGAACAGCAGACCGCAGCCCTTGCCCGCGGCGTCAACTTCGGCGGCATTCTCGAAGCGCCTGACGCCGCAGAGCGCGCAAAACATGTCGATCGCAGCCTGTTCACGGCCGTGAAGGAGGGCGGGTTTTCCACCATCCGCTTACCCGTGCGCTTCAGCAACCACGCCGGCCTGACTGCACCCTACACGCTTGACGAAGCCTTCATGCGCCATGTCGATAACGCCGTGGCATCGGCACTGGCGGAAGGTCTCACCATCATCATCGATTTCCACCATTACCGGCAGATGGACGGTGATCCGCTCGATACAGGCGAAGCCCGCGCCGATCTTTCCGATGATGGCCTGCGCGACCGTTTCAAGCTGATCTGGCAGCAGATCGCCGAGCGTTACCGGTCGCAACCGGTCGAAAACGTCCTGTTCGAGATCTATAACGAACCGCACGGCAAGACCGATGGTGCCGTCTGGAATGATCTTGCCACTGAGACGCTGTCCGTCATCCGCAAAAGCAATCCCGATCGTTTCGTCATCGTCGATGCCGGCAACTGGGCCACCGCATGGGGTCTGGAAACGCTGAAGCTGCCGGAAACGGATCGCAATCTCATCGTCTCGGTCCACAATTACGCGCCGTTCGAGTTCACCATGCAGGGCGCCAGCTGGATCGAAAATTCCGCCGGTTGGGTCGGCACGCCATGCTGCTCGAAGGCGCAGATCGCCAAGATCAACGAACCACTCGATATCGCCGTCGAATGGGCACGCAAGAACAACCGCCCGATCTTTCTCGGCGAATTCGGGGCCAATTCCATCGCCGGTTACGAAGATCGGGTGCGTTATGCCCGCATCATGCGAGATGAAGCGGAAAAGCGCGGCTTCAGCTGGGCCTATTGGGATTTTTCGTCCGACGAATTCGGCCCGTGGGATTATCTCGCCAAAAAATGGCGCGTCGAACTGCGCGACGCGCTGACCGGCAAATAGCCCGTATCAGGCGATCCCGAGTCGGTTGATCGTATCGATCACCGTTTCCACCTTCATGCCGCGCTGGCGCACCTTTTCCACCACCTCGGCGAAAAAGCGCGGCGTGCAGCCGATATTGGTCGGGTCAGGCCTCACGTCGTGCGTATAAAAGATCAGCCACCCCTTGCGGCGCTGGGCATCGTCCAGCATGGTGTCGATCGAATGTGAATCGTTGGAACAGTCGTAAAGCTCCTGCGCCTTCAGATGGGCCAGATCGATAATGCCGTGATTGGTGCCCACCTTGATGCCGCGCAAGGCCGGATAGTGCTGCATCAGCGTCAGTTTCGACATCACCGAAACCATCCCGAACGGATAGGCAAACGATACCGGCTTCGAATGACCGACGATTTCCGAAATGATCCGGTCGTTGCGACGGACATCTTCCTTGAGATCGCCAAGCGGCGTGCGCTGCACGTTGACATGATTATGCGTGTGGCCACCGATCTCGTGGCCCTTGTCGAAAAGATCGCGCACCATGGCTTCGTCGACGATCAGCTGGCCGTTTTCGTAGCGGCCCATCAGCCCGCTTGCCAGATAGAATGAGCCGCGCATGGCCGCGTCTTCCAGCGCCGGTGCCGCGTTCTGGTAGCAGGACACGGGAAAATCGTCGAAAGTAAAAGCGACGACAGCCTCGTCCAGCTTCAGACTATACGGCCTGAAATGCACATGCCTGCCGATCTTGCGGGAAAGTCCGTAGAGAATTTCCTGCGGTGAATTCGACCGCATCCCACGGCCCGCACCATTATCCGTCATACCGCCCCCAGTAGAATGATGCCGTTGCTTTAATCCAGATTGCGGCATTGGGTAAGTATATTCCCTGTTAATGGTTACTTCGAAGCTTAAGCCCCATGCGAGAAAGCACATCTTCGAATGCCTGTGCCGCCCGTTCAACCGAAAACTGCATCGCCCTTTGCCGCAGCGCATTGATGTCGGTCTGATCATCGAGAGTTCTGGCCATTGCTTCGGCAAGGGCTCCCGCATCCCCCACTGACACCAGCGGTCCAAGCCTGCCGCCTTCAAGAATTTCACGCGGCCCATGCGGCGCATCGGTGCAGACCACAGGAATGCCGCATGCCATCGCCTCGATAATGGCATTGCCCAGCCCCTCATGGCTGGAGGAGGAGACGAACAGGGCCGCCCGTGATAGCGCTTTGATCGGGTGCGGATGGTGACCGGGCAGGTCAACATCACCGGAAACGCCAAGCTCGGCAATCTTTGCTTCGAGATTCTGCCGCTCGGCTCCTTCTCCGACAATGGTCAGCTTTACCGGCCGCTGTTTGCGCAACAGCGCAAACGCCTCGATCAGCGTCAGAAAACCCTTTTCTGGCGAAAGCCGTCCTACCGAAAAAATATGTCCGGGTTCAGGCGTGCGGATGGCGCCTTCGATTTCTGCCCGGATTTCCGGCGTGATCACCGCATTGGTGCCGAGATTGACGATCTTTTCCGCGGGCACCGAAAATTGCTGGATCAGGTCGGTGCGCGCCCCCTCGGTCAGCGTCATCACCACATCGGCCATCGGATAAAGTTTTGGCGCCAGCCGGTAAGCCAGCCGGTTCTGCCAGTAGGGATCGTTCAGCCGTGCCTGCACCGGGCTTGCCGCCTCGCGCAGGATGATCCACGGCCGGGATCTTTTCGGCACGAAGCGGGAAGCCATAGCGAGCAAGGCATTCGGTGCCGCTTCTGCCGAAACCACGCCCGTCGGCCGCCCCTTGACCAGCAATCTGCGGATGGCGGGACCGGCAAAGGCAAGCCTTACCTTGGCGCCATCGCCAAGATCGATCACCGGAACATCCGGGCTGATCAGCGCGTTCAGCGGCCCGGTGCTCTGAAGCGTCACGATCGCCGTGTCGATGCCGTTCTTCTGCAATTCATTGGCCAGAAGAATGGCGTCGCGTTGCGCGCCGCCGCCATCCAGCCCGCGAACCAGAAAACACAGCCGTTTATTAGCATTCTCGACGCCACGAGAGGGATTGGTAACCATTGACCCGCCATAGTGAGCATTGAACATTCCTCGGAGGAGAATGCCCTTCGAAGATCGCAGCCTATATACATTAGGCGGCAATCATTAATGCGAGGCGAATGGCCCACACATCAGGAAAAACGCAATCAGGCGAGAGCGATGTTCTCGTCTATCTGCTTTGCCGGGTAGCCGCTGCGATCTTCAATATCGTGGCCGTGGCGCTGTTTACCCGTTTGTCCGATGCGCATCTTTACGGCGAATACCTGATCGGGTTCTCGATCTGCTTCATCGTTTACAGCCTCACCGTTCAATGGGCGGTGTTCGCGCATTTCGGCACCTATACGCAGGAAGCCGCAGACCGTTTTGCCGGTTCGCTTCTCGTCATCTCCGCCGTCATGACCGTCCCGGCCGTACTGGTCATCGCCCTTCTTGCCGCACTCGGCACGTTGGAAATCCACATCGCCTGGGGTTCGGCCTTCCTTGCCGTCTGCTTCACCGCCTATTTCGCCTCCACGGAAATCGCCCGCGCCCGGCTGCGTCCCGGCCTTGTCGCCATCGCCACCATATTGCGCAGCGCGCTTTCCATGGTGCTCGGCTGCATCGCGCTCGTCATGTTCGACAGCCCGACGGCGTTGCTGATGGCGATCGGCATCGGTTATGCGCTGGGTGCCATCCCGATCTTCGTTTACCTGCGCCGCACCAGCTGGGCATCCGGTTTCATCTGGCCGCTGAAAAGCGATGTTCTGGGCATGCTGCGATACGGCTGGCCGCTGATTTTTGCCTTCGGGGCCTCGGCGGGCGCCATGAATATCGACCGTATCGTGCTCGAGCATTATACCAATGCCGCCTCGGTCGCCCCTTACGGCGCAGTCATGGACCTGATGAAGCAGACCTTTCTGGTTCTCGCCGAAGCGATCAGCGCCGGTTACATTGCCCATGCCCGCCGGCATATGCTGAACGCGGATGAGCACGAGGTCGGTCAGGTTCTGCGCCGCAGTTTTGTCTCGCAATTGTTCATCGTCGTGTTCGGCACCGTTTCCTTCATCGTGCTCGGCCGTCTGGTATTCGGCATCATTCTGGCGCCAAGTTATGTGGATACGGCGCTCGAAATCATGCCCTTCCTTTTGATCGGCAACGCCATCCTGATCATGCGCGCCCATTATTTCGGGCAGATCATCTATCTCGGCGCATCGTCCATGCTCGAACTGGTCGCTTCGGTCCTGATGGTCGTCTCGGCCGTTGCCGCCGCCTTTGCGCTGGTGCCGGACATGGGACCCAAGGGGGCTGCCTTCGCTTTTGCCATCGGTCAGGCCGTCGCGCTGCTCATCCTGATCATCGGCGCGCCCAAGGCGTCGCGCATGCCCATCGATTGGGTCAGCGCTGGCATGCTGCTTGCCGTCGGTTTCAGCCTCACGGTCATAGGTCTGGAACTGCCGCTCCTGATCGGAACCGTCTGGGCCAATGTCACCAATATCCTGCTGATCGGCGTGGTCAGTGCTTTCTTCGCGCTGCGCTGGAACATTTTCAATATCGGCGAGGTCGCCGGAAAGCTGATTGGCAAGCTGTCGAAGGCTTAAGCCTTCAACGGCGCCAGAAACTCGCCGTAAAGCTCCAGCATGCGTGCGCGGCCATGCCGTTCTTTCTGCATTTCCGCGTAGTTCGCACGCATTTCGGGCGAAGGATAATGGGCAGCCAGATCCTGCACGGCCAGCGCCAGTTCGTCGGCATTGCGCACTTCATGAAAACGCGTCATGGCCTGCACCCCGGCGGGCTCACCTGTGGAAAGCACTTCGCGCAGCACGGCGAGATCGGCGGCCACCACCGGCAGCCCGGCCATCGTCGCCTCCACGCCGGCAAGACCGAATGTCTCCCACACGGACGGAAACACATAGATATTGCCGGCCGCCAGCACATCGCCCAATTCCGAGCGATCCACGGGGCCGATCAGATGCAGCCGGTCGAATACGCCGAGCCGCTGCGCCCGCGTCTCAAGTGCGGCCTGATCCGGCCCGTCGCCGGCAATGATCAGATGCATGCCCGGCAGAAGCGCCAGAGCGGCGACCGCCGTGGCATGATCCTTCTGCGCCACCAGCCGCCCGGTTGCCACAAGCACCGTTGCACTTGCCGGAATTTTGCACTTCTCCCGCCAGTCGCTCCGTCCCGTGGAAACGGGCAGGGGATCGACGCCATGGATGATGTCGATGAAATGTTTCCTGTAGGCAGCCGGCCAGCTGCTGAAGGCGTCGCGGGTGGCGTTCGAATTCATCACCATATGCGTATAGACGCCGATTGTACCGAACAGCTTGTCGATTGCCCGCCATTGCGGCCTCAAGCCTTCCGGCGAGGCGGTGTGATGCGAAACCCGCATGGGCACGCGTGCCAGCCAGCCGAAAAAGTTGCCATAGATCGAGGCGGCGATCTGGTAGGTGAGGATCGCCTGATAACGACCCTTGAGAATATCGCGCGCCAGCGAAGCCATGTTCCTGACGGTTTCGGCCGCACCGCCCTGCCGCAGGCCGCGGCTCTCGACGATGAAGCCGCGCTCTTCCAGCCCCGCTGTCACCATGTCCACCAGCGTGCGCACACCACCCATCTTGTCGTGGGTCACGAGCTGCAGCACGCGCGGCTGGTTATCTTTGTGGTCCGTCATCTCTTCAAGGCCCGGCAAATCATTCGCTTGCGATCATGAAGAGCATTTTTGTGCATCGCTCACAAATGTAAGCGACGCCTATTGTCGTCATCGGACCAAGGACGTGAAGCCGGTGCGGCTTTTAGATCACAATTTCCTCACAGAGGCTTTTGGGCGCAGATCGCGTAACGATGCTGCAAGCCGCGCGCCGTTGCTTTGAAGAAACTCAGGTGCTTTGCCTGTGCCCGGTGGATCTTTTGCAGCTCAGTATCGATCGTCACGCTCTCGAAACCCGCTTGCTGCAGCATCGCCGCGACATCCCCCGCCCGCGCGCCTTGCGAAAAATGCACCTGAGACAGGATTTCCGCGTGTTTTCCGGCGAGTTCCGCCGGCGCATGCGAAATCTCCGGCCTGATCAGTCCGATCCGCTCTGCAAAGGCGGCGAGCCGCTTCACCAGCTTTTCGGCAAAACCGACATTGACGAAATCGCCATCGACGATCAGCAGTTTTCCGCCGGGTTTCAGCACCCGCATCCACTCGGCAAAACAGGCGGCCGGATCGACCAGCGTCCATACCAGATGCCGGGTGACGATGACGTCGTAAGCGCCATCCGGCTCCATGGTGTTTTCGGCATCGGCCGTGCGGAAGGTGATGTCGCGGCCGCGTTTCTTTGCCTTTGTCCGGGCCAGCGCCAGCATGGTCTCCGACCAGTCCAGCCCCGTGACCCGAAAACCGGCATCGTCCATCAGGTGGGAAACCACTGCCGTGCCGGATGCAAGGTCGAGGGCAGGGCGGCCATTGCCCGCCCCGAGATGCTTTTCGATCAGCGCCCGCCATGCCTGCCGCTCGTCTTCGGAAAAAATTTCATGCCCAGGAGACAGGTCGAAATGGGCGGCGCGGGCCGACCAATAGGCCTTTATCTCATCCCGCAGATTGTAGTTCTTGCCGTGTGTTTCGCTCATTGCAGTCTTTGGTTGTCCGCTGCTTACATAGTCAAGAATTGCTCTAAAAGATAAAACTTGACCGATCCAGTCATAAAAGAATAGAGCCCCCTCGATTTCCACGGGAGAGAGAACCATGCGCCTTCCTATCAAAGCCGCGAGCCTTTCGGCAGCCCTTCTTCTGGCCTCCGTCTGGCCGGCCCTGGCCGAAAAGGTCACCATCAAGGATGTCACTGGCCGTGACGTCGAGATCGAGACCCCGGTCAAGCACGTGATCCTCGGCGAAGGCCGCCAGATCTATTTCCTGGCCGCACTCGACAAGGAAAATCCGTTCCAGCACGTTGTCGGCTGGCGCGATGACCTGCCGAAGGCCGATCCGGAAACCTATCAGGCCTATCTGGCCAAATTTCCCGAGATCGCCAAGCTGCCCACATTCGGCGGCATGAAGGACGGCACGTTCAACATCGAGCAGGCAGTGGCGCTGAAGCCCGATGTCATCCTTATGAACATCGATGCCAAGACCGCCACCGAAGAAGCCGGTTATATCGAAAAGCTCGCCAAGGTCGGCATTCCGCTGGTTTATGTCGATTTCCGCGAAAAGCCGATGGAAAACACCGAGCCGAGCATGCGCATCATGGGCAAGCTGATGGGCAAGGAACAGGTCGCCGAAGATTTCATCAAGTTCCGCGCGGATAGCATCAAGGTCGTCACCGACAAGCTGGCTGCCGAAAAGCCAAAGATCCCGGTCGTCTTCGTCGAGCGGGCCGGCGGTTATTCCGATGATTGCTGCATGTCCTTCGGCAATGAAAACTTTGGCAAGATGGTCGAGATTGCCGGCGGCAAGAACATGGCCAATGGCATCATTCCCGGCACGTTCGGCACAGTGAACCCGGAGCAGATCATCGCCTCCAACCCGGATCAGATCATCGTTACCGGCGGCATGTGGGAAGCTTTCGTTCCCGGCGGCGCCTGGGTCGGCGTCGGTTATGGTGCGGATGTGAAGGAAGGCAAGGTCAAGCTCGAAGCGCTGACCAAGCGTCCGGCCTTCACCGGCGTCAAGGCGGTCGAGGACAAGAACGTGCACGCCATCTGGCACCAGTTCTACAACAACCCCTATCAGTTCGTGGCCATCCAGGAGATCGCCAAGTGGCTGCACCCGGATCTCTTCAAGGATCTCGATCCGGAAGCGACCTTCAAGGAATTGCATGCCCGCTTCCTGCCGCTTCCTTACAAGCAGGGCTTCTTCGTATCTCTGAAGGACGAATGATCTGATGACCAACCTGGCTTTGGAACAATCCACTGCCGCCGGTTCCAGCAAAGCAGGGCGGGAGCGCTATCGCGCTCTCGCCTTCCGGCGTATTCTCATCCTGTGTCTGCTGGTGCTGGCGCTCGCCATCAGCATCGCCGCCGACATGGCGCTCGGCCCGGCCAATTACACCATCGCGGAAGTCCTGCAGGCAATCTTTTCGCCCTCCACCGCCGGCAACCAGCTGCGCGTCGTCATCTGGGATATCCGCATGCCGATCGCCCTGATGGCGGTCACCGTCGGCGCCGCACTTTCGGTCGCCGGCGCGCAGATGCAGACCATTCTGGCCAATCCGCTGGCCAGCCCCTTCACGCTCGGCATTTCCGCCGCCGCCAGTTTTGGCGCAGCCTTGGCGCTTGTCGCCGGTGTCGCCATTTTTCCGGCTGCCGTGCAATATATGGTGCCGATCAACGCCTTCCTGATGGCGATGGCCGCCTCGCTGTTCATCTATTTCGCCTCCACCATGCGCGGCGTCAGTGTCGAAACCATCGTGCTGCTCGGCATCGCGCTGGTCTTCACTTTCAATGCCGCCCTGTCGCTGCTCGAATATCTGGCCTCCGAACAGGCGCTTGCTGCCGTTGTCTTCTGGACCATGGGCAGCCTCACAAAGGCAACGTGGTCGAAGGTGTTCGTCACCGCCGCAGTGCTGGTCGTCACCGTGCCGCTGTTCATGCGCAATGCCTGGGCATTGACCGCCCTGCGTCTGGGCGATGACAAGGCCGCCAGCATGGGCGTCAATGTCCGCTCGCTACGCCTGCAGACCATGATGATCGTCAGCCTGCTCGCCGCCATCCCGGTTTCCTTCGTAGGAACGATCGGTTTCGTCGGTCTCGTCGGCCCGCATATCGCCCGCATGGTTGTCGGCGAAGACCAGCGTTTCTTCCTGCCCGGTTCGGTCATCTGCGGCGCGCTGCTGCTCTCGGTCACGTCGGTTGTCAGCAAGGTCATCATCCCCGGCGCCATCCTGCCGATCGGCGTCATTACCGCTCTGGTCGGCGTGCCCTTCTTCTTCGCGCTTATTTTCGGAAACAGGAGGCGCTCATGGTAAGCCTCGCCCTCAGGCAGGTCGGCGCCAATTACGGTCGTGTCACGGTTCTGTCGAACATCGGCATCGACACGCTGGAAAGCGGCAGCATGACCGCTGTCATCGGCCCCAATGCCGCCGGCAAGTCGACCCTGTTCAAGCGCATCGCCTCGCTGATCTCCGGCCCCGGCCTCGTGGAGCTTTCGAACAGCGACCGTGGCGACCGCTCGATCTGCTACATGCCGCAGGATACCGGCGCCAACGCCGTCCTCACCGTCTACGAATCCGTTCTCCTGTCGGCCAAGCAGGGCGGCGGCTGGCGCGTTCAGGATGACGAACTCAACGAGATCGACGAGATCCTGAAGGCGCTGCGCATCGAGGACCTCGCGTTTCGTGGTCTTGGCGAATTGTCGGGCGGCCAGCGTCAGTTGGTCTCGTTGGCGCAGGCGCTGGTGCGCAAGCCGGAAGTGCTGTTGATGGACGAGCCCACCTCGGCGCTCGACCTGCATCGCCAGATCGAGGTACTTGCCTTTGTCGGTCAACTGGCCGCCAGAAACGGCATGATCGTGCTCATCGCGTTGCACGATCTCAACCATGCTCTGCGCTATTGCCACCACACGATCGTCATTGCGAACGGCACCATGATCGTCAGCGGCAAGACGGCCGAAGTCATCACGCCGGACATGCTGCGCGATGTCTACAAGGTCGAAGCCCGTATCGAGACATGTTCGCGTGGCGAGCCTTATCTGCTGGTGGATGGGGTGGCCTGAGGATTTTCCTCGCGGATGAAAACTGCCCCTCACTTGCGATTTCTAACACTTAGCCTTTGGCTAAGATGTTGAAATCGCTTTCTCTCCCGCAAGGGGAGAGATAAGATCGCAGCGTCTTTTCCTCTCCCCCTGCGGGAGAGGATAGCAAGTCCGCGAGAGGCTTAGCCGATCGCTGGACGCGCTTGGTGAGGGGGCTCCGCCCCCAAAACCTCGAAAATTGACAAAATTCCGTGGACGTTTCGAGACGTCGCGTGAACGATATCAATATCTTGTCTCGAATCTCATCCACGCATTTCCAGACTGTGCGACACTCATCGCGTTCTGTTTCGGCTACACCGGTCTGCATTGCCGGCGATGCGAAGGACGGGCCGGTGATCGCATGGGACGCCCTGATGCAGGTGATCCATGCGGGGCTGCGCAGAAAATGGTCTTCCTCTTGCCTGAAACAGCGGCGGGGCGTGCGTGTGTCGCACACAAACCGGTTGGTGTTCGCAAATGAAGACCAACCGCCGCAGAAGGACCGGAGTTGCGCGGAAAAACCACCGAACGGGGCACGTCGTGCGCCATTATAAAATTTAATTAGGAGGCACAGGACGTGCCCCGGCCGCATAACCCGCAAACGACAGCCGGACAAAAATGAAAAACCTCAGATCGCCAAGGCATGAGTCTGTCCTCATCTCACTCGACTGTGGAAATCCGGCGTTTCGCGGCAATACGCCGCATAATTGCGTGTCCGATCGCAGGCCTGTCGGCTTGTCGCGGCGAAAAAGAGGCAGCATGATTGATCGGTTAAAGATTCATTTCAGCCGCCGGCGGCGTTTCGTTGCTCGACGGAACCGGTCAAACGGCAGCGGTGCTTGCGGCAACAACAAAACGGCGGCAACGCCGAAACCCGCGAGGAAACGGGGAAGGGTACAGGGACTATGAAAATTGGAGCGTTGAAGGAACGCGCAGAGAACGAGGCGCGTGTCGCGATGACGCCCGACTCTGCGCTGGCATTGCAGAAGCTCGGTTATGAATGTTTGATCGAAACCGGTGCGGGCAAAGCCGCCGGCTTTTTGGACGATGCCTATCGCGCCGCCGGTGTGACGGTAACCGACACTGCCGCCGCACTGTCGTCTCAGGCTGACGTGATCGCAAAGGTCCGCCCGCCGGAAAGCGCCGAGCTCGCTGATCTCGGTCCCGGCAAGACGCTGATCTCGTTCTTCTATCCGGCACAGAATTCTGCGCTGCTGGAAGAAGCCAAAACCCGCGGCGTCAACGTCATCGCCATGGACATGGTGCCGCGCATTTCGCGTGCGCAGAAGATGGATGCGCTGTCGTCGATGGCCAACATCGCCGGTTACCGCGCCGTCATCGAGGCCGGCAACAATTTCGGTCGTTTCTTCACCGGTCAGGTCACCGCCGCCGGCAAGGTCCCGCCTGCAAAAGTTCTGGTCATCGGCGCAGGTGTGGCCGGCCTTGCCGCCATCGGCACCGCCACTTCGCTCGGCGCCATCACCTATGCTTTCGACGTTCGCCCGGAAGTGGCCGAACAGATCGAATCCATGGGTGCGCAGTTCGTTTATCTCGACTTCAAGGGCGACAGCCAGGATGGCGCCGCCACCGGTGGTTATGCCGCTCCGTCTTCGCCGGAATTCCGCGAAAAGCAGCTCGAAAAATTCCGCGAACTGGCCCCTGAGATCGACATCGTCATCACCACGGCGCTGATCCCCGGCCGCGATGCGCCAAAACTGTGGCTCGCCGATATGGTCGCCGCCATGAAGCCCGGTTCGGTCATCATCGACTTGGCGGCCGAACGCGGCGGCAATTGCGATCTGACGGTTGCCGATCAGAAGGTGGTTTCGGACAACGGCGTCACCGTCATCGGTTACACGGATTTTCCGAGCCGCATGGCTGCCCAGTCGTCGACGCTTTATTCGACCAACATCCGCCACATGATGACCGACCTGACGCCGGCCAAGGACGGTGTCGTCGTTCACAACATGGAAGACGACGTCATCCGTGGTGCGACGGTCACCAAGGAAGGCGAGATAACCTTCCCGCCGCCACCGCCGAAGATCAAGGCGATCGCTGCCCAGAAGCCGAAGGAAAAGGTCAAGGAACTGACGCCTGAAGAAAAGCGCGCCAGGGAAACGGCCGCCTTCAAGTCGCAGACCAAGACCCAGGGCATTCTGCTGGCAGCCGGCACCGCACTTCTGCTGCTCGTCGGTGCGTTTGCACCTGCCAGCTTCATGAGCCATTTCGTGGTTTTCGTGCTCGCCTGCTTCATCGGTTTCCAGGTCATCTGGAATGTGTCGCATTCGCTGCACACGCCGCTGATGGCCGTCACCAACGCCATTTCCGGCATCGTCATCCTCGGCGCCCTGTTGCAGATCGGCTCCGGCAACTGGCTCGTCGTCATCTTGGGCGCACTGTCGGTTCTGGTTGCCACCATCAACATCGTCGGCGGGTTCCTCGTCACACGGCGCATGCTCGCCATGTTCCAGAAGTCGTGATCGGTTAGGGGTATAATCATATGACGATCGGTATCGTTTCCGCCGCCTACATTTCTGCGGCTGTTCTCTTCATTCTTTCGCTCGGCGGCCTTTCCGGCCAGGAAAGCGCCAAGCGTGCCGTCTGGTACGGCATTGTCGGCATGGCGCTCGCCGTCATCGCCACCATCCTCGGCCCGCAGGTGCCGGGAACCTTCGGCAACTGGCTCATCATTCTTGTGATGATCGCCGGCGGCTCGTTCATGGGCTATACCGTCGCTGCCCGCGTGCAGATGACGGAAATGCCGCAGCTCGTGGCAGCCCTTCATTCCTTCGTAGGCCTTGCCGCCGTCTTCATCGGCTATAACGCCCATATCGAGGCATGGCGTGTTGCCGGCATGGATGAGGCGACCCGCGCAACGCTCGAAGGCTTTTCTGCCATTCTCGCCCACAAGACCCCGGTCGAACTGGCCATCATGAATGTCGAAGTTTTTCTCGGCGTCTTCATCGGTGCTGTCACCTTCACCGGCTCCGTCGTTGCCTTCGGCAAGCTGGCCGGCAAGGTCGATGGCAAGGCGAAGAAGCTTCCGGGCGGTCACTTCCTCAATGCCGGCGCGGCCATCCTGTCGCTGATCCTGCTGGTCATGTACGCCAATGGTTCGGGCGTCTGGACGCTTGTGCTGATGACGCTGCTCGCCTTCTTCATCGGTTATCACCTGATCATGGGCATCGGCGGCGCCGATATGCCGGTCGTGGTGTCGATGCTGAACAGCTATTCCGGCTGGGCGGCCGCTGCTATCGGCTTCACGCTCGGCAATGATCTGCTGATCGTCACCGGTGCGCTGGTCGGTTCTTCCGGTGCGATCCTGTCCTACATCATGTGCAAGGCGATGAACCGTTCCTTCGTCTCGGTCATTCTGGGCGGCTTCGGCGGCACCACGGGCCCTGCCATGGAAATCGAGGGCGAACAGATCGCCATCGATGCCGAAGGTGTTGCCAACGCGCTCAACGACGCCGACTCGGTGATCATCGTTCCCGGTTACGGCATGGCGGTGGCGCAGGCGCAGCAGGCTGTCTCCGAACTGACGCGCAAGCTGCGCGCGGCCGGCAAGACCGTCCGTTTCGCCATCCATCCGGTTGCCGGCCGTCTGCCGGGCCACATGAACGTGCTGCTCGCCGAAGCCAAGGTCCCCTATGACATCGTCATGGAAATGGACGAGATCAACGATGATTTCCCCACGACCGACGTCGTCATCGTCATAGGCTCCAACGACATCGTCAATCCGGCGGCCGAAGAAGACCCGAATTCGCCGATCGCCGGCATGCCGGTTCTGCAGGTGTGGAAGGCCAAGCAGGTGTTCGTGTCGAAGCGTGGTCAGGGCACCGGTTATTCCGGCATCGAGAACCCGCTCTTCTACAAGGAAAATACGCGGATGTTCTACGGCGACGCCAAGAAGTCGGTCTCCGAACTTCTGCCGATGATCAAGTAACAACAAAGGGCCGGAGCATCGCTGCTCCGGCCCTTTCGCATTCTTGAGGTGCCGCCTTACGCGGCCGCTTCGGCATAAAACCGCCGCAACTGCGGATCGACACGATGATGCCGTTCGGCGGAAGTCGCGGAAGCATATTCGACATGCACCCGGCGGCCCGCACGCGTCTCGCGCTGCACCCATTCGCTGATGGTCTCGGCGCAGGTGTGGTCGAGATAATGCAAATCGGGAGCAGTCAGGCGCACCGGCTGGCTGGCCGGCAGTTTTTCCAGCAGGTTCAGCAGTGCCGGAATGTCCTTGGCGGTCGCCGCACCCGTCAGGTTGAGATAGATCTCGTCCTCGGTCTCCGCCGTCTCGATATGCAGGCGACGGCGCAGATAAGGCACGATCTCGGCGATCGACAGCGCAAGGCCCACACTGACGCCGATCAGCAGATCCTGCGTCACCACCAGCGAGACCGTGGCGAACCAGATGCCGACCGGCACCCAGCCGTGATGGTCGAACAGGTGGCGCACATGGTGCAGGCTTACCAGACGCCAGCCGGTCACCAGCAGCACAGCCGCCAGCGCCGTCATCGGCACCACGCCGAGAAGCTGCGGCAGCAGTGCCACCAGCGCCAGAACCCATGCGCCATGCATGACCGCTGAAAGGCGGGTTTTCGCACCGGCCTGAATATTGGCCGAGGAACGCACGATCACACCGGTGATCGGCAGCGCGCCGAGCATGCCGCAGATGCCGTTGCCGATGCCCTGGGCGAAAAGCTCCTTGTTGTATTTCGTGCGCTCACCATCATGCATGCGATCCACCGCCGCTGCGGAAAGAAGCGTTTCGGCACTGGCAATCACGGCGATGACGAGGACGGTGATGAAAATGCCCGGTTCCGACAGCCGCATGAAATCGCCGACGCCGGGGATCGAGATGCCATCCAGCAGGGACGCCGGCAGATCGACGCGGGCGATCGGAAGGCTGAAGCCGACGGCCAGCAGCGTACCGAAGGCAACGCCGATCAGCGCGCCCGGTACCAGTTTCAGCTTGGCCGGACGAAATTTTTCCCAGCCGATCATGGCGAGCAGCGACGCCACGCCCACCATCAGCGCCAGTGTCTGATTGGTGATGCCGTCATGCCAGAGTTTTTCGACACTGTTTTCGATGGCGACGACATTCTGGATGCCGCCGGCCGCCGGCTTGGAATCCATCAGAACGTGGATCTGGCCGAGGATGATAAGAATGCCGATACCGGCCAGCATGCCATGAACGACTGCCGGGGAAATGGCGCGGAACCACGAGCCGATCCGCAGAAACCCGGCAAGGATCTGGATCATGCCAGCCGCAACCAGAACCGGGCCAAGCGCTGCTACGCCATATTGTTCGACAAACCCGAAAACGATGACGGCAAGACCCGCCGCAGGTCCGGAAACCTGCAACGGAGAGCCGGCTATTGCGCCGACGACAATGCCGCCGACGATTCCGGAAATCAGGCCCATGGCGACGGGCACGCCCGAAGCCACCGCAATGCCGAGGCAAAGCGGGATGGCGACGAGAAAGACCACCACCGAGGAGGCGAAATCTGCCGCGAAGGTGGATGGTGATTGCCCCGAGGAGGGCGGTATATGCTGGACAGTGCCGTCGTTCGCCATATGCGTTACTCCGCCGCTATCTGCGCTGTCGCTGGGATCACATGCGGCACGCCGCGGCCGGTCACCGCCACCGGCAGTGGCTGGCCATCCTCGATCTCGATGAAACGTTTTTCGACGCCGTCATAAACAAGTACTTCGCCGGTCTCGATGTCAAAAAACCAGCCGTGCAAGGTGACTTCGCTCTTCGCCAGTCTGGACGCGACCGAGGGATGTGTGCGCAGGTGATCGAGCTGCACGACCACGTTTTCCATGGCAACGGCGCGGATCTTTTCCTTCTCGTCCATGTTCGGCGGATAGGCCTCGCAGACGATCGAATGAGCGGCATGGCTATGTTTCAGCCAGGCGGCGACATTGGGCATCTTGCCGAGCAGGTCGGGTTGGCAAAGGCCTTTCATGGCGCCACAGTCCGAATGACCGCAGACGATGATGTCACGCACGCCCAAAGCCACGAGCGCATATTCGATGGCTGAAGACACGCCGCCATTCATGGTCTGGAATGGCGGAACGATATTGCCGGCATTGCGGCATACGAACAGTTCGCCGGGGCCGGATTGGGTGATGGTTTCCGGCATGACGCGGCTGTCGGCACAGGAGATCATTAGTGCCTGCGGCGACTGGCCTTCATGTGCGAGCTTGCGGTAAAGCGCCGAGTGATCCGGGAAAACGGCGCCGCGAAAACTGGAGATGCCCTTCAGAAGGTCGCCCATGGTCGTATCCTCTCTTGCCGGACCTGTAATGACGGAGGATTTCCCTCAGTCCGGCGGGTTAAGTGAAGCGATCATTTCGCACCGCAACATTAGCAATGCGAAAATGACAATTGGCTGACATGTGGGGAGGTGAAATATGAGGAGTAATCGCTATAAATCGATTTTACAGTAAAAATGTCATTAGTGGGCGTCCGGAAAAAATCGTTGTTTGTCAGTTCACTAGCGGGTGATCGTAGATAAAATGCTAAGGTGGACGTCAAAAATCTGTGAGGGCGTAGTATTTTTAGGTTTCCCGCAAGCAGAACATTGCATTGCAGCAACATTCGCCTTTGGGTGGCGCCTTCGTGAGCGTTCGTCAGGGAATTTTTCTCTTGAGTATGATGAGCTGTGCTTAGCTTTTGTGCATGGCGAAACCGATATGATGCGGTTTGAACGTTGCACATCCTGGAGGGGTCTTTTCAGGAAACCTGCGACCCCTCCTTTCCTGTCACGTGAGCGCCGCCACCGGATCCAGTCGAGACGCATTGCGCGCCGGCAGATATCCGAAGGCAATGCCGATCAGGCAGGAGGACAGCACGGCGAGCACGATCGGTGCGGTGGTGAACACGAGGCTGAAGCTGGAGCCGAACAGGCTGAAGGTGAAGCCGAACAGCAAGGCAAGTGCCACGCCCAGCACGCCGCCAATCATGCAGACCAGCACGGCCTCGATCAGGAACTGTTGCAGGATATCCTGACGCCTTGCACCAACCGCCATGCGCACGCCGATCTCGCTCACCCGTTCGGATACGGAAACCAGCATGATGTTCATCACGCCGATGCCGCCGACGATAAGCGAGATCACGGCAATTGCACCGATCAGAAGTGTCATCGTCTGTGTCGTGCTGGTAATGGTCTGGCGGATGTCGTCGGTGTTGAGGATGAAGAAATCCTTGGTTCCGTGGCGACCTGTCAGAAAGGTGGTCACGGCCTGCTCGGCAACACTGGTTTCCGCATCATCGCTGATCCGCAATGTCACGCTGCGCAGCGATTGGTCGCCGGTAAAGCGCGTCTGGACGCTGGTATAGGGAAGATAGATCGAAAGGTTGTCGCTGGAGCCAAAGCCGCCCTGCTGTGCGGAGATGACGCCGATCACCCGGCATGGCACGCTGCCGACCAGCACGACCTGGCCGATCGCCTGGGTCACATCCGTGCCAAACAGGGTCTTGGCGGTGTTCTCGTCTATGACGGCGTCCTGTTCCATGGCGGCAACGCCAGTATCATCGAACAGTCGACCGGCCAGCAGTTTTGATCCCTTGACCTCGAAATACCGGCTGCCGACGCCATTCACCAGCGCATTGGCTTCGGTTGCGCCAAAGCGGGCCGTGGTGTTCGTCGATACGGTCGGCGTGGCGGCGGCAACATAGGAGAGTTTGGCCAGCGCTTCCGCATCGGAGACAAGCAGGGTTTTCACCCGGCCGGAGCGCATGTCGCCAAAACCGGCGCCGGGAAACACTTCCAGCGTGTTGGTGCCGAGGCTGCTGATATTGGCCAGCACCTTCTGCTGGCTGCCGGTGCCGAGCGCCACCACCGAAATCACCGAGGCGATGCCGATGATGATGCCGAGCATGGTAAGAAAGGAGCGCATGCGGTGCGCCGTCAACGCCTTGCAGGCCATCAGGAAGGCTTCGCGGAAGCGTTCCATGCCGGCACCGACCCGGTTGGTTTTCGTCGGTGTTTCGGTTTCGGTCTTCGCGGGAGCATGCCTTGCCGTTTCGGAACGCGTGTCCGAAATGATCTCGCCATCGGATATCTCGATGATCCGTTCGGCCCGTGCCGCGACGCTGGCATCATGCGTGACGATGATGATCGTGCGGCCTTCGGCGTGCAGTTCGTCGAGAATCCGCAGCACCTCTTCGCCGCTCGTCTTGTCGAGTGCCCCGGTCGGTTCGTCCGCCAGGATCACCTCGGCATCGTTCATCAGGGCGCGAGCAATGGAGACGCGCTGCTGCTGGCCGCCGGACAGATGGCCGGGTCGGTGGTCGGTGCGATCCGCCATGCCGAGGCGACCGAGAAGTGCCGCCGCCCGCTCCCGCCGTTGACCACGGTCGCGTCCGGCATAAACGGCGGGGATCTCGACATTGGCAAGCGCCGAAATCTCGTCCAGCAGGTGGTAACGCTGAAAGATGAAGCCAAAGTGTTCGCGCCGAAGTGCAGAGCGGTCATCATTGTCGAGCGCCGACGTCTCGTGGCCGGAAATCCTGTAGGTGCCGGCTGTCGGCCGGTCGAGCAGGCCGAGTATGTTCATCAGCGTCGATTTGCCGGAGCCGGAAGCACCGATGATGGCGACCATCTCGCCCCGTTCGATGGTGAGGTCGACGTCTTTCAGCACGGTGATCGTGCCGTCACCGGAAGCATATTCACGGCGCAGGCCGGACAGTGAAATCAGAGGTTCGGTCATGAGCACACCTCCATCAGAACATCGGCGGCGGGCCGCCGCGTCTGCCGCCGCCAGAGGCCGAGGCAGCAGCCGCACCCTCGCCGATGACGACGCGCTCGCCCTGTTCCAGGCCGGATTTCACTTCCGCCGTGATCTTGTTGTTGAGGCCGATCTCCACCTTGCGGGTTTCCAGCTGGCCGTCCTTTTCGACGCGCACCTGCGAGGTGCCGGTCGCGGCCGTTTCCGGCAGGGCAGAGGATGGGATCGTCAGCGCATTCGCGGCCGAGCCGAGGATGATATTGACCTCTGCCGACATATAGGTGCGGAAACGACCGTCATCATTGGCGATGTCGAAGACCCCGATATAGTAGATTGCCGATGACGAACTGGAGGATGAGGACGAAGACGAACTCGTGGTGGATGTCGAGACACTGCTGTCCTCTGTGATCGATTCCGGTGCCGGCTCTATGGTCGTCAGTTTTGCCTCATAGGTCTTTGCACGGTCGCCGATCACGTTGAACCGCACCGCCTGGCCGGCCTTGACGCGGGTGATGTCGGCCTCGGAAATTTCGGCGCGCACCGTCATGCGGGTGAGATCACCCAGAACGACAATGGTGGGGGCAGACTGCGCGGCATTGACGGTGCGGCCCTCCTGATTGACCACGGCAAGCACCGTGCCATCCATCGGCGCGCTGATGCGGGTGTAACCGACATCGGCCTCAGCTGTCTCAACGGCCACTTCCGCTTCGGTGATCTGCGCATCCAATGCCTGGATCTGGGCCGCGATCACCTTCACCTCTGATTCCGCGGTTTGAAGATCGGCGCGTGAACCTGCCTGCTTCTCATAAATGGCCTTTTGGCGTTCCAGAGTCAGATGGGCGTTCTCCAGCTGGGCGACGCGCTCGGCGCGCTGGGCCTGCACATTTGCCAGGGCTGCTTTGGAGGTACGCAGCGCATTGTTCTGCGTGGTGGAATCGATTTCCGCGATCAGATCGCCTGCCTTGACGGTGTCACCGACGGCAACCTTCAGCGATGTCACGCGGCCGGTCGCCTGCGAACCAACTGCGACAAGGCGCGACGGTTTCAACGTACCGGTGGCAAGCACCGTCGATTCCACATTGGCCCGCATCACCGGTGCCGTCAGCGTGGTCGGCGTCGATGCCGATGACGACAGGGCAAAGGCTGCGACGCCGCCGATGGTCGCGATGGCGAGGATGATAATTGGCAGGGCCGTCTTGAGGCGCATGTGCAGTATCGACCTTATTGGAACTTGAGAGTACCGATATTGGTTCTGCCAAGCGGGTGTCAACGCGATAGCACATTAAATGATGGACAGGTTCAGGCCGGGCGGACCAGCCCGCAGCAACGCATTCGCCCCCGCATCGGTGTCGAAACCGAAGGCGAGGGCGGTAACAGAATGTCGAAAAATCAGGCTTTGAATCAGACGGTCGGTGCGTCTGCCTGCAACAGTTGCCACGCGTCGTAAGCCGAGATCACCGTCTCCATCTGCGCCGTATGGCCTGCAATGAAATCGTCGCCGTAGATCGTCTCGTCCGGATATTCGGTGATCAGCGTCAGCGGCACGGTGTGGCGGTCATCGACCGATGACAGGCATGGGAAACCGTTGATGATGCGAAAACCCGTCTCGCCGGCATGGGTTTCATAAAGCGCGATCTGCCGGTTGTTATAATCGAGAATGCCCGGAATGGCGCCGAGGTGACGGGTGACGTGGTCGAGCATAGCTTCGGCTTGGCTCGTCCAGCCTGCGTGATGGCGCATGACGAGGAAGAAACCTTTCGGCAGCGTCCACATGGCAAAATTGCGCGGCACGTAACCGGAGAGCGGGCGTGTCCATTCATGCGACGGGTAACCGTGCAGGTTCACATGCAGCTTTGCGCCGCTCAGGTCCTGCGCCGCGAAACGGATGGCCTTTTCGTTCAGGTGTTTTCCGGAGTTTTCGCGGGTGCGGTATTCGAGGTCGTCACCCAGCGCCGTGTAACGCGCGGCGTGGTGCATGTGGCGCGGGTTGTCGACGCGCAAACGCTGGTGCAGCGCGTAACCATCCGGGTTTTCCAGCGGCGAGATGGTGAAATGCGCGTTGCTGCGTTCCTTGAGGGCACGCGCGGCGCGGATGGCACCGACAATGCCTGTCGTCTCGTTCGGGTGCTGACCACCGCTGATCATCACGGCGGCATCGCTGCCCTTGACGTAACGGGCAGAGAGCGCGCGGCCGGAACGGGAATTGGCGGAAAACTCTTCACCGCCGATCTCGGCCAGCAGCTTTGCCATCTGGCTGGCTGCCGGCGGTTCGATGGCCGTATCGATCGCCTGTTCTGCGCCGTCGAGGAAACCGGTCGTCAGCGGACGGGTTTCGACACGGATGCTGATTTCACCAGTGCTCTGAACGATTTCCGGCACGATCTGGCCGGGCTTCAGGCCACGATCGCCAAGCGGACGGCCGGATTTCTTCTGAAAGAATTCCAGCAGCGAGAAATAAAAGTCTTCGTGCAGGGCCTCGCGCAGGCTCACCACCTCGTCGCCGACCGGCAGTTCCATGTCTTCGGCCGGATGCGCAACGCGGATGTTCAGTTCTTCGAAATAAGGTTCGGTCGAACCCCAGTCGTAACCGGCAATGGCATCGATTGCGCCATGAAACAGTCGCTCGTAATCTGTTTCGAGACGTTCTCCCGCCTCGTCGCCGTCTGCACGATACCAGCCTGTCGGTGAGACATTGGTTTCGCCAACGACATCTTCATGCACGCGGTTCGGCACCAGAACCTTCAGCGTTTCCGTCTGACCATTCCGCGTCAGTGCCACGTCGTAAAAGAGCTCACCATCCTCGCGGGCAATGAACGCGATTTTTGCGTCACCGACCAGCGCTGCCAGCGGATAGGCTTCGAGGCGAAAACGATTGGCCGGCGCATTGGCATGCACGGGATAACGCACCTCGATTTCCGTCACGCCGGGAAGGTCGATCTCTTCAAGGAAGGTGAAGAGAAGCGGCTTGTAGGCGCTGCGGATGCGGGCGGTGATGCCCTTGTCCTTCAGCGCCGCTTCCGTGGCGCGGCGGCTCTTCGTATCGTCGAAAGTCCAGGCTTCGAAGGAGAGGCCGGGCTTGGCACCGGTGACCAGAGTTTCAAGAGTGCGCGGAACGGAAGTCTCGAAGATCGAAGTCATGGTGCTAAGCCTTGCTGTAATCGAAGAGGTTATCTGGAGGTGCGGCCGGTCGGGTCGAGGCTGTCGCGCAGCCAGTCCCCGAGCAGGTTGAGGCCAAGCACGGTGAGCAGGATGGCGAGGCCCGGAAAGACGCTGACCCACCATGCCGTTTGCAGATAGGTGCGGCCGTCGGCCAGCATGCCGCCCCAGCTCGGGATGGTCGGATCGACGCCGAGGCCGAGGAAGGTCAGGCTGCTTTCCAGGAGGATGTTGTTGGCGACGTTCAGCGTCATCAACACGATCACCGGGCCGATCAGGTTCGGCAGCAGGTGCTGAAAGATGATGCGCCAGTCTTTGACACCGATCGCGCGCGCCGAAAGGATGAACTCGCGCTCACGCAGCGTCAGCACCGAGCCGCGCACCAGACGGGCATATTGCACCCATTGCGACACGATCAGCAGGATGATCGTGTTGGTAAGGCTACCGCCGACGATGGCGATGAAGGTGATGGCGAGCAGAATGAATGGCATGGCCAGCTGCAGGTCGGCGAAACGCATGACCAGCATGTCCCAGAAGCCACGGTAATAACCTGCAATCAGGCCCATCAGCACGCCGAAAATCACGGCGCCGATGACCGAGGTGAAGCCGACCAGAAGCGAGATTTTGCCACCGGCAACGACACGGGCAAGCACGTCACGGCCGAGCGGATCGGTGCCGAACGGGAAGGCGGCGTTGGTGAAGGGTTTGACCAGACGCGCCATCAGATTGATTTTGTCGGCGCCGCCGGGAAACAGGATGTCGGAGAACAGCACGGCGAGGCAGATGACGACCGTCAGCACCGTGCCGAGGATGAATTCGAGGCTCGCGAAGCGCGACAGGCGGGAGGTTTTTGCAGCCATTGTCGTTTACTCCGTGCGGATGCGGGGATCGACGAGGCCATAGGCGATGTCGACCAGAAGGTTGATGCCGACGATCATCAGCGACAAAACGGTGATGACGGCCTGGAGAACGGGGAAATCGCGGGCGCCGACGGCGTCGAAGGCAAGCGTGCCCATGCCCGGCCAGTTGAACACGCGCTCGATGACGACGATGCCGCCGAGCAGGCCGCCGAACTGCAGGCCGAAATAGGTGATCAGCGGAATGGCGCAGTTGCGCAGCGCGTGTTTGTAGAGAACCTTGCTTTCGGAAAGTCCCTTGGCGCGCGCCACCATGATATATTGCGACTGCAGCGTTTCCAGCATCGAGGTGCGCACGAGGCGGACATTGGTCGCGGTCAAGATGACACCCATGGTGACGGCCGGCATCACATAGCTTGCAAAGCCCGACATGCCGCTCGGCGGCAGCCAGCCCAGCGTGATGGCAAACAGCAGCACCAGCATGGTGGCGAGCCAGAAATTCGGGAAGGACAGACCGATCAGCGAAAAGATGCGGATCGCCTGATCGGCGGCCTTGCCACGCGAGGTGGCGGCCTTGATGCCGAGCGGGATGGACAGCACGATCGACACGAACATCGAGATGAAGGCGAGCAGCAGCGTTGCCGGCAGGGCATGGCCGATCAGCAGGGAAACCGAGGTGCCGCCGGAAAAGCTGCGACCGAAATCGAGCGTCACCAGACCCTTGATGAAATTCCAGTACTGGACGAGGAACGGCTGATCGGTGCCGAGCGACGCACGAATGCGCGCAAGGTCATCCTCCGTCATACTGCCGCCACCCTGAAACATCGTGACGGCCGGATCGCCGGTCAGGCGAATGGCGAAAGAGACGACGAGCGTGATGGCGATGACGACGAAAATCGCCTGTAGCAATCGCTTGATGAGGAAACCGGCCACGTTCTAGTTCCTAAAAGAGAAGTCCTGCCCCGCCCGCTGATGCGGGCGAGGCGATTTGTCGGTCGTTAAGGCCGATTACTCGACGGTGACGTCGGTCAGCTTCAGGCGGTTGTCCGGGGGAGCGATGAAGCCCTTGACGCGCTTGTTGATGCCGAAGATGGCGTTGCTGTTGTACAGCGGAAGCTCAAGAGCGCGTTCCGATGCGTAGGCGGCAACTTCCTTGAGGATCTTTTCGCGCGCGGCACGGTCGGTCAGCGGACGCTGCGATTCCAGCAGCTTGTCCAGCTTTTCGTCCTTGTCGTAGGGGTTCCACTTTTCGCCGGAATGGTACATCGAATACGCCGTGTTGTCGTAATCGAAGGTCCAACCGCCCCACTTCTGCTGGAACATCGCGCCGGTCTTGCCCTGCGGGATGATGTCGTTGAGCAGAACATTGGTCTCATAGGGCTTGATGGTGGCGGTGATGCCGACCATCGACAGATAGCTGGAAATGACCTGCGCCACTTCGTTCATCGTCGCGTCATTGCCGCGGATGTCGATCTGCAGCGTCGCACCGGCCTTCACGCCGGCTTCCGCCAGCAGCTTCTTGGCACCGGCCGGATCGTAAGGAATTGCCTTGAGGTCCGGGTCGAAGCCGAAGGACAGCGCGCTCTGGAAGCTGGTGATCTCGGATGCTTGACCGGCAAGGATCGACTGAACGATCGTGGCGCGATCAACGGCCATGATGATCGCTTGGCGCACCTTCGGATCGGCAGTGATGCCGTCGCGGGTGTTGAAGCGCAGGGCATCGACGGTCGGGCCGGGAACGGAAACGATTTCCAGCTTGTCGTCGCCCTGGATGACCGGCAGCATGCCGATCGGGATGGTCGGCGGGATCACCAGATCGACGCGGCCGGCCTGCAGTTCGGCGACAGCCGTTGCCGGCTCGGCGATGAAGCGGAATTCCAGTTCCGACAGTTTTGGAGCGCCGCCCCAATAGTCGGCATTGGCTTCCAGCTTGATATCGACCTTGGGCTGGTAGGAGACGAACTTGAACGCGCCTGTGCCAACCGGGTTGAGGTTGAAATTGTCCTCACCCTTTTCCTGAATGTATTTCGGCGGCACGATCATGGCGCCATAACCGGCAAGCTTGGTCAGCAGAACCGGATCCGGGGCCTTGAGCTTGAGATCGACCGTATAGTCGTCGATCACTTCAACGCTTTCGATCGAGATGTAGTTGGAACGCTGCGGACCCTTGGCACCCTGTTCGCCGAGAAGGCGCTCGAAGGTGAATTTTACGGCCGCGGCATTGAAGGGCTCGCCGTTGTGGAACTTGACGTTCTGGCGAAGCTTGAAGCGGATGCGCTTGCCTTCGTCCAGTTCGGTCCACGATTCAGCAAGACCCGGCACCAGCTTGAGGTCGGGACCGCGATAGGTCAGGCCGTCAAAAATGTTGGTGGCAACGGCTGCCCATTGCACGAGAAACGTATCGATCGGATCCCAGCTGCCCGGATCCTGCGGGCTCGAAATCGTCATTTTGCCGGCGGCAAGAGCGGGCGTCGCCGTCATTGCCGTACCAGACAGGGCAAGCGCCATGAAGGTCGCTGCCATTCCCCGTTTGAACGTTGTCATTACCTGTTCCTCTTCAGATGCTCTGCGATTGTTTCGCGTTTATTCAGGCGCTCTTCGCGACGAAGTGGCCTGGATTGATTTCCTCGTGCACGAGGACCGGGCGCTCGTCGCCGACGCGGCGCACCGGATTGGGGATTTCGCCTTCGATCATAGCCGACTGGCGCGGCACCGTCGGATCGGCGACCGGCACGGCCGAAAGAAGGCGGCGGGTATAGTCATGGCCCGGCGTTTCAAACACCTGCCGGCGCGAACCCATTTCCATGATCTGGCCAAGATAGAGCACGGCAACGCGGTGGCTCATCTTTTCCACCACCGCCATGTCATGGCTGATGAACAGATAGGCGAGACCGCGTTCGGCCTGCAGGTCCATGAACAGGTTGATGATCTGCGCCTGAATGGAGACGTCGAGCGCGGACAGCGCTTCGTCGGCAATGATCAGCTTCGGATCGGAGGCAAGCGCGCGGGCAATGCAGACACGCTGGCGCTGGCCGCCGGAAAACTCGTGCGGATAACGCGAGGCAACGTCGGACGACAGGCCGACACGCTCCAGCAGTTCATCGACGCGGCGTTTGACTGCCTTGCTGTCGGAGATCAGCGAATGGGTGTTGATCGGCTCGGCAATGGAGAAACCGACCGTCTTGCGCGGATCGAGCGAAGCGAACGGGTCCTGAAAGATATACTGCACTTCCTGCCGCATGCGAAAGCGTTCCGCCGCCGACATCGAGGAAAAGGTGCGGCCGTTGAACGAAATCTCGCCGCCCATCGACGATTGCAGCTGCTGGATCGTGCGGCCGATCGTCGATTTGCCGGAACCGCTTTCGCCGACCAGCGCCAGCGTTTCGCCCGGATGGATATCGAAGGAAACCTTCTGCACGGCGCTGCAGCGATGCGTCGCCTTGCCGAAAATGTTCTTCTTGATGTCGAAACGGACAAACAGGTCCTTGACCGACAGAAGCGGCTTTTCGTCGTATTTGGCCGTGTCCTGAATGCGCTCTTCGCCGCCCAGCGCCGGCTCGCCGTCCTGCAAAACGGTCAGCGGCAGGCGTTTTGGAAAATCCTCGCCGGTCATGCTGCCGAGCTTCGGCACGGCGGAAAGAAGCGCCTTGGTATAGGGATGCTGCGGGTTGGCAAAAATCTCGCGAACCGGACCTTCCTCGACCTTCTTGCCCTTCCACATGACGACGACATGGTCGGCCATTTCGGCAACCACGCCCATGTCATGGGTGATGAACACCATGCCCATGCCGAGCGTCTTCTGCAGGTCGCGCATGATGTTGAGGATCTGCGCCTGAATGGTGACGTCGAGCGCCGTGGTCGGCTCGTCGGCGATCAGCAGCTTTGGCCGGCAGGCAAGCGCCATAGCGATCATCACGCGCTGGCGCATGCCGCCGGAGAGCTGATGTGGATAGCGCGTCAGAAGCTCGGCCGAGTCGGGCAGGCGCACCATGTCGAGCAGACGGCCGGCTTCTGCCATGGCAGCCGGCTTGCCCATCTTCTCGTGCAGCATCAGCACTTCGCAGATCTGGTCACCGATGGTGAAGACCGGGTTGAGCGACGTCATCGGCTCCTGGAAGATCATGGCGATCTCCTTGCCGCGGATCGAGCGCATCTCCTTCTGGGAGGCCTTCAGGAGGTCTCGGTCGTTGAACAGGATGCGGCCGCTCGCGTATTTCGCGCCCATCATGTCGGCAAGCCGCATGGTCGACAGCGATGTGACCGACTTGCCGGAACCGGATTCGCCGACAACGGCAACCGTCTGGCCGGCCGCGACCGTAAACGACAGGTCGTCGACGACACGGCTGGAGCCGAATTCGACGCTCAGATTTTCGACCGACAGAAGCGGCTTGTTGTTTTCGCTCATGGTCATGTCCGTGTCTCCGGCTTGGCCTGTTCGGTCGTTGAAATGGTGCCGCTGGCGATGCGGGCAATGACGGCGCCTGCCGTCTGTGAAGAACCGGCTTCGGCAAGGATCCTGATGGTGCCGGCAATCGGTGCGCTGACCGCTGTCTCCATCTTCATCACGTCCATCATTGCCAGCACGTCACCCTTTTCGACAGGTGCGCCATCGGAAACATTCCAGTGAACGAGCAGGCCCGGAACCGGGGCGAGAACCGCGCCGATATCGGTTTCATCATTCTTGTCGCTGTTGTTCTGTGCCGCCGAAAGCGGGCCGAGCAGGCGCAGAAAACTGTCTGGAATGCCGATCTCGACACGCTTGCCGTCGATTTCGACATGGCCGCGCAACAAGCCGGTGCCTGATTCCGGGGCAGGGCGGCTGGCTGCTTCCAGCGTCTCGGCAAAATCGGTCTCGATCCAGCGCGTGTGAACGCGGAAATCCTTGGCGAAATCGTCATGCGCGATGACGGCGCGATGGAAGGGCAGCACGGAGGGCACGCCATCTATGGCGAATTCATCCAGCGCTCGGCGCGACCGTACAATCGCCTGTTCGCGGGTTGCGCCCCAGATGATCAGCTTGGCCGACAGGGAATCGAACATCGGCGGAATGGCCGAGCCGGAGACGACGCCCGAATCCAGACGCACACCGGGGCCGGAAGGAGCGGCAAATCTGGAAATCTCACCGGCAGAGGGCAGAAAGCCACGGCCCGGATCTTCCATGTTGATGCGGAACTCGATCGCATGGCCGCGCGGTTCCGGCATCTCGGTCACGCTGACGGCCAAACCTTCGGCGATGCGGAACTGTTCGATGACGAGATCGAGACCGGTCGTTTCTTCCGTTACCGGGTGTTCCACCTGCAGGCGGGTATTGACCTCGAGGAAGGAGATGACGCCATCGGCGCTGAGCAGAAATTCCACAGTTCCGGCACCGGTATAACCGGCGGCCGCGCAGATATCGCGCGATGCCTGATGGATTTTTTCCCGCTGTGCATCGGAGAGGAAAGGCGCAGGTGCTTCCTCGACAAGTTTCTGGTTGCGACGCTGCAAAGAGCAATCGCGGGTCCCCACCACCAGAACATTGCCTAGACGGTCCGCCAGCACCTGCGCCTCGATATGCCGCGGGCGGTCGAGAAACTGCTCGACATAACATTCGCCGCGACCAAAAGCGGCGACAGCCTCGCGGGTCGCCGATGAAAACATTTCTTCGACCTCGTCCAGCTGACGGGCGATCTTCATGCCGCGTCCACCGCCGCCATGCGCCGCCTTGATGGCGATCGGCAGGCCGAATTTCTTGGCAAACGCCAGCGCTTCGGCGGGCGACGAAATCGCGCCATCGGAACCGGCCACCAGCGGCGCGCCGACCTTCTGGGCAATCGCCCGCGCCTGCAGCTTGTCGCCGAGTGCTTCGATGACCTGCGGATCAGGACCGATCCAGATCAGGCCGGCATCGATGACGGCCTGCGCAAACTCGCTGCGCTCCGACAGAAAGCCATAACCCGGATGCACGGCGTCGGCGACCGAACGTTTGGCGATGGCGATCAGCTTGTCGATATCGAGATAGCTGTCCTTGGCGGTCACGCCATCGAGCGCAAAAGCCTCGTCAGCCAGCGTTACGAATAGCGCGTCAGCGTCGGCATCGGCGTAAACGGCGACAGAAGTCAGGCCGTAATCCTTGCAGGCCCGGATGATCCGCACCGCGATCTCGCCGCGGTTTGCTATCAGAACCTTCTTCATGGGCATTTTCCTGCAATGAAACGGGGCGAAAAGTGGCTGATCGCGTTGAAGCGGATTTTTGCGCCCACGGGAATTTGGCCGGCCAGATCGAGATGGTGGCCGGCGACATTGGCAATGACCGGATAACCGCCGGTCAGCGGATGATCGGCAAGAAACAGAACAGGCTGGCCGCTGGCCGGCACCTGCAGCGCCCCACGCATGGTCGCCTCACTCGGCAGTTCGCCGGGGTTGGCGCGCTCAAGTGCTTCACCGGCAAGGCGGATGCCGACGCGGCTCGACTGCGGCGTGACCGACCATTCCTGCGAAAGGAAATTTTCGACGGCGGCATCGGTGAACCAGTCGGTACGAGGCCCCATCACCACGTCGAGCACGACGGTTTCTGTCGCGGACGGCATCGCAAAGCTCGGTTCGTCCGTGGCAACCAGCGAACCGGCTGCTGCCGGCCGAATAGCGACGACGTCACCGGCAACAGGAGCGGCGGGGCCGATCTGCGCCAGCGTATCGGTGGCGGCGCTGCCGAGAACCGGAGCAATATCAAAACCGCCGCGCAGTGCCAGATAGGAACGCATGCCGGCTTCCGGCATCCCGAGCGAAACCACATCGCCGTCATCAAGCGCGATTGCCGTGTGGTGCGGGGCCGAGATCCTGGTGCCATCGGCGCCGGTGATCGAGATCGCAGCCGTCGCGCCCGTCAGAGCCATGACGCCCTGACCGTGCATGCGAAAGCTGAACCCGCCCAGTGTGATCTCAAGCGTCGTGGTGTTTGCCGGGTTGCCGACGATACGGTTGGCGGCCTTGAAACTCGCGCGATCTGCGGCACCCGATACGCTGATACCCTGGCCGGCCTGTCCGGCGCGGCCGAGATCCTGAAAGACGGGCGGCAGGCCGAACGAGACGATTTCGATCGATGATCCGGTATCCGTCTGAACGCGTGCTGCCGGCTTTGCCGCCGGCGTGCTCAAAGCCTTGATCTCGTAGGCCGCGTCTTTCGCCATGTCACGAAACTTGATGCGGCTGCCCGGCTGCAGCAGCGAAGCCGGCACACGGTCGATATCGAACATGGCAAGCGGCGTCGTGCCGATCAGCTGCCAGCCGCCGGGGCTGGTTTTCGGATAGATACCGCTGAATTCGCCGGCAAGGCCGACAGCGCCGGCCGGAACCTGTGTGCGTGGAGATTTGCGGCGCGGCACATTGAGACGTGGATCGCCGCCGGACAGATAGGCAAAACCCGGCGCAAAACCGGTGAAGGCGGCGACATAATCGCTTTCGCCATGCCGGCGGATGATCTCATCGGCGCTCATGCCGAGAATGCCGGCAACCTCGGCCAGATCCTCGCCATCGTAGCGAACCGGAATGTCCACCAATGCGCCGGATGCGGCCTTGCGTTCGCCGCCGGCCAGCGCAGTCACGGTTTCGATCAATGCGTCGTCGGAAATGGTGTAGGGATCGAACGAAATCAGCAGCGTGCGGGCAGCCGGAATGATTTCGCTGATACCTTCGACCGGATTGTTGTTCAGGGCATCGAACAGCGCCAGCGCCTCGCCGAGATCGGCGAGCTCCACGAGAAAGCAATCGCCACGCACCGGTAGGATGCGCATCGACGTGTCTCTGGTCGCTATTGGCATGAGGGAATGCATGGTTGCTCAGGCCGCCCCGGCAAAGGCGCGGATGGCAAGGCCGGACTGTTCGAACACGTCACGCAGACGCCGGGCCATGGCAACCGCACCGGGGCTGTCGCCATGCACGCAGATCGATTGCGCATCCACCTTGGTCAGCGTGCCATCGATCGCTTCGATCACGCCCTCCTTGACCATGCGCACCATGCGGGCGGCAATCAGATCGGGATCATGCAGGACAGAGCCTTTTTCGCGACGCGAGACGAGATTGCCCTCGGCCGTATAGGCGCGGTCGGCAAAGGCTTCGGCAACGACGGTCAGGCCGGCGGCGCGCGCCTGTTCGACAAGCTGCGAACCTGCCAGCGCCATCAGCACCAGCGAAGGATCGATCGCAAGGATGGCGTCGATGACATCCTTGGCCTGCCTCGTATCGATGGCGATGGTGTTGTAGAGGGCGCCATGCGGCTTCACATAGGTGACGCGTGTGCCGGCCGCCTTGGCGAGGCCCTGCAGGGCGCCGATCTGGTAGATCACGTCGCCGATCAGTTCGTCGCTGGTGGGGTCCATATTGCGGCGGCCAAAACCGGCAAGGTCACGGTAACCGACATGCGCGCCAATGGCGACGCCACGCTCGGCGGCAGCGCGGAGAGTCCTGAGAATGCCGGCCGGGTCGCCCGCATGAAATCCGCAGGCCACGTTGGCGCTGCTGACGATATCAAGCATCGCTGAATCATCGCCCATCGCCCATGCGCCAAAACTTTCGCCCAGGTCGCTGTTGATGTCGATGTTCATCATGAACGTTTCTCTCCCGCCTTACTTTGAACAAAAGCTAACAAAGGAGAACAATGCTGTCCATAGTGTTGAACAATTTTTATCTATTGCCCTACAAAGTATCAATTGCTCGCAAAATAGGCATGATTAAAATTTTGCACGGTTTTATTCCCGCTGCCGCAGGAGTTCTGCATCATGCCTCTTGTGAAGAGGCCACGGGCATTCTACCGGAGTAATGAATCTGATCCGCGGATGAAGGGGAAACGGCTTGGCTGCACGCAAACCGCAGGTTGATGAAGCAAGGGGCTCCGTCACGGCCGATGGCCGGATACAGGCGGGTTCGCGCGCGCCGGAAGCGGTGCAGACACTGGCGGAAACCGTCGCGGAGCGTATCCGGGAACAGGTCATCTCCGGCCATCTGACGCCCGGCAGTCACCTGTCGGAACAGACGCTGAGCGACGAATTGCAGGTCTCGCGCAACACGTTGCGGGAAGTTTTCCGCATGCTGACCAAGGAAGGGCTGCTGCGCTACGAGGCCAATCGCGGTGTGTTCGTTTCCACGCCCAGCATGTCGACGATCATCGATATCTACCGTGTCCGGCGTTTCATCGAATGCCCGGCGCTGGCGCAGGCCCATCCGCGCCATCCCGGCGTTGCACGGATGCGCATGGCTGTGGAAAAGGCCCGTCGCTGCCGCGAGGAAAAGGATTGGCTCGGTGTCGGCAGTGCCGATATCGCGTTTCATGCCGCCGTCGTCGAACTGGCCGACAGCCCCAGACTTTCCGCCTTTTATGCCCAGATTTCGCTGGAATTGCGCCTCGTTTTCGGCCTGCTTCAGGATCCGGAATTCCTGCACGGACCATTCATCGACCAGAATCTCGAGATCGTCACGGAGCTTGAGGCGGGCAGGGCGGCTGCCGCCTCCGAATTGCTGGAAGCCTATCTGCTGCGCGCCGAACGTTTCATCCTCGGTGCTTACGCGCGGGTAACCGCCGAAGTCTGATTTGCACTAGCCGACATTGTCCGGCGAGTGGTCTGGAGAGCCGTGTCGGAAGCCACAAAATGCGCGCGCGAAGAAACTGAAGGCGAGTGCTGATTGCACACCTCGGATCATTCGCGGTGGCGCCTGTCTAATGTTCGAACCTGTATGTCACGCCCAGTGAGGGCCTTGACCGCGACCCGTCAGAAGCCATGACAGGCTCACTTCCAGAAGCCGGGCTATCAGAGGCAGCCGGTTTCCCAGCGGTTCGGCGCGATCATTTTCCCAGGCGGTCCATGTCTCGGAGGGCACAGTGAGGAAATCCGCTGCCTCATCGACCGTCAGGTCGATCGCGTCGCGAGCAAGCGACATGCGGCCGCCAATCGTGTCGTCGGCGGAAAAATCCGGTTCGATCTGGTCTCGGTGCATCAGGCACTCCCGTCGGCGATCCGATGTCGCCCGATAGTCAGATAGGCTTCGCCGGTCGTCCGGCGAAGCCCCAGTCGATCAATTTTTTCGAAGACAGAATTAGCCTTCGTCACCGACCCAGTTTTTGATCTGGTCCGGGTGATCCGTGATATATTTTGCCACTGCCGCGTCGTAGGAGGTCGCTTGCGCGTCCGACATGCCGGCCTCGAGATCCGCGAGCGGTATTTTCATGCGCGACAGCAATTCGGCCGCAGCCGGATTGTCGGACTTGAAATCCTTGCGGGAAAGAATGTCGACATGCTCGGTGCCGCCGATCGCCTTTTTCGGATCGTCGATGTAGCGCATCTTGTATTTGCCAAACATCCAATGTGGGCTCCAGGCGGTTGCGACGAACCACTTTTCACCGCGATACGCACGATCGACCGACGACAGCATGCCGGCCTCGCTGGATATCTGCAGCTTGTAGCCGTCGAGTGCATAGTCTTTCAGCGCCTGCTGCGACATGCGCGTCAGGCCCGCACCCGGTTCCGTGCCCTGAATGGTGCCGGACAGCTTTTCCTGAACCTCGGGCTTCTTCAGGTCTTCGAAGGAGGCGATTTCGCTTTCGGGAACATAGGCCGGCACGACCCAGCCCTGCCTTGCGCCGTCATAGATCGTGCCAAGCGTTTCGACTCTGTCTTTGACCTTGCCGTAATAGTCGGCATGCGTCACCGGCAACCATGCCATCAGGATCGCGTCGAGATCACCGCGGCTGACCCCCTGATAAAGCGGTGCCACATCGGTCTGCACCAGTTCGACCTTCTGGCCGAGCTTGTCGTTGATCACCTTGGCGGCAAGCTTGGTGACGAATTCGGCATCGGACCATGGGGCGTATCCGAGTTTCACCGTCTTGGCATCCTGCGCCATGGTCGGCAGTGCGGATGTGGCAAGGAGGGTGGCAGCAAGCCCGAGTGTGGCGCTAAGTGTCGTGCGGCGGGTAAGGCCGGTCTTGGAAAAGATATTCAGCATGTGCTCTCCTTGTGGGAGGTCGGCAAGCGCTGCATCCACGCGGTTTTGGCGTGGAGGTAGCAGATTGCCTTAAATTTCTGGCTTCCAATGTGGAAGTTAAGGACTGGTGGCCGCAAAGCGTTCACGACCGCGCCGGTGAATGGCACGGTCGTGAACGAGAAAAATCAGCCCTTCTCGCCGACCCAGGTTTTGACCTGATCCGGATGGTCCGCGATATATTTTGTCACGGCCTCGTCGTAGGAGGTTTCCTGCGCATTGAACATCGCAGCTTCAAGATCACCGAGCGGCAGCTTCATGCGCGACAGGAATGCGGCGGCCTCGGGGTTTTCGGTCTTGAAATCCTTGGAGGCGAGAATGTCGACATGTTCGGCTTCACCAAGCGACTTCTTCGGGTCGGCGATGTAACGCAGCTTGTACTTACCGAACATCCAGTGGGGGCTCCACGAGGTGGCGACGAACCATTTTTCGCCGCGCATCGCACGGTCGACAGTGGTCAGCATGCCGGCTTCACTGGAAATCTGCAGCTTGTAGTCGTCGAGCGCATAATCCTTGACCGCCTGCTGCGAAAGACGGGTCAGGCCGGCGCCAGGATCGATGCCCTGGATCGCCTTGGAAAGCTTTTCCTGCACTTCCGGCTTCTTCAGATCCTCGATCGAGGCAATCTCGCTTTCCGGAATGTAGGCGGGCACGACCCAGCCGAGCTTGGCGCCGTCGTAAACGGTACCGAGCGTTTCGACGCGGTTCTTCACCTTGTCGAAATAATCGGCATGGGTGGCCGGCAGCCAGGCCATCATCATCGCGTCGATATCGCCACGGCTCACACCCTGATAGAGCGGCGCCACGTCGGTCTGCACCAGTTGCACCTTCTGGCCAAGCTTGTCGGTCATCAGCTTGGCGGCAAGCTTGGTCACGAATTCGGCGTCGGACCATGCGGCATAACCGAGCTTAACGGTCTTGGTTTCCTGCGCCATGGTTGGCAGGGCGGAGCCTGCAACCAGAGCGGCTGCAAGACCAAGCGTTGCGCCAAGAGTGGCACGGCGGGTGGTGCCGGTGGTGAAAAGCGTCTTCAACATGCGTTCTCCTTACGGGAGGTTTGTGATCGCGGGTTCAGCACCCGCATGGGTGGCGCGGGACTGGATCAGGCGTTCGCCGTTGCCAGCTCCTCGCGCTCGGTCTTCTTGAAAAGCAGGCTCCAGAATGCGGCGCGCGGCTTTCCGAGGCTCTGGGTGATGCGGTCGAGAATGACCGCCAGAATGACGACGGCAAGGCCGCCTTCGAAACCGGTGCCGACGTCGAGGCGCTGGATGCCCGTCAGAACCGTGTTGCCGATACCGCCGGCGCCGATCATCGAGGCAATCACCACCATCGACAGCGAAAGCATGATCGTCTGGTTGATGCCGGCCATGATCGAGGGCAGGGCGTTCGGCAGCTGCACCTTGAAGAGAAGCTGCGAAGAGGTGCAGCCAAAGGCGTTGCCGGCCTCGATGAATTCCTCATGCACCTGCCGGATGCCGAGATTGGTGAGGCGCACCACCGGCGGCATGGCGAAGATGACGGTGGCGATGGCGCCCGGCACCGCGCCGAGACCAAAGAACATCGCAGCCGGGATCAGGTAGACGAAGGCCGGCATGGTCTGCATCAGGTCGAGGATAGGGCGTGCAACGGCTGCAACGGAATCGCGGCGTGCCATGGCAATGCCGAGCGGCAGGCCGATGATCATCGCCATCAGCGTCGAGGCGATGACGAGAGCAAGCGTCTCCATCATGGCGTCCCAAAGTCCCATATGGCTGACCAGCCAGAGGGCGACACCGGTCAGGACGCCGAAACCGAAGCCGACACGCCACAGGGACAGCGCTACGAAAATCGCAATGCCGACCGGCATGGGCGTCGAAAGAAGGATGTTCTGGATGCCGGTCGTCACGAAGCCGATCATGGCTGCGATGAAATCGAGGGCGGGCGAAAAGTTGTCGAGGACGTAATTGACGGCTGCATCGATGCCGTCACCAATATCGAAATTCATGTCTGTCTCCGGTTATGGGCCGGTTAAAGGAAGTGGCGGCGCGATCAGGAGGCGCGGTCGAGCGTTTCGAGCAGTGTCGATTTGCTGATGGAACCGAGATAACGCTTGTTGTCATCGATCACAGGCACGGGCCAGGGGCTGGCCGCCACCTTGCCAAGCACGTTGGACAACGGCTCGTCGGCGGCAATCGGCTCGATCTCGGACAGGAAGGCGCCGCGATAGGGGTCGGCCACTTTTTCGCGCATTTTTTCGACCAGCGAGGTCTGGCTGACGACGCCGTGATAGGTCTTGTCGCGGCCGAGGATGATCGCGTATTCTCGGTCAAAGTTCTTCATCCGCTCAAGAGCGGCGGCCGCCGTCGTGCCCTGACGCTCGATGATGGTGATCTGCGTCTTGCGGGCCACGTCGCCGGCCTTGAAGACCTGAGAGACGTCGACATTGCGGAAGAACGACCGCACATAGTCATTGGCCGGGCTCATGACGATTTCGTCCGGCGTGCCAACCTGCACGACATTGCCGTTCTGCATGATGCAGATGCGGTCGCCGATGCGCATCGCCTCGTCGAGGTCATGGCTGACGAACACGATGGTGCGGCTGTGTTCCGATTGCAGGCGGACAAGTTCGTCCTGCATTTCGGTGCGGATCAGCGGGTCGAGCGCGGAAAACGCCTCGTCCATCAGAAGCACGGTCGGTTCGCTGGCCAATGCGCGGGCAAGGCCCACACGCTGTTTCATGCCGCCGGAAAGCTGGTCCGGCTTGCTGTCGGCATAACCTTCAAGGCCAACCGCCTTCAGTGCTGCCATCGCCTTTTCGCGGCGCTCGCTCTCGCCGATGCCGGCAACTTCGAGGCCGAAAGCGGCGTTGTTCAGCACCGTGCGGTTCGGCAGAAGTGCAAACGACTGGAACACCATGCTGATCTCGCGGC
This sequence comes from Neorhizobium sp. JUb45, assembly GCF_004343585.1. GTDB lineage: Bacteria > Pseudomonadota > Alphaproteobacteria > Rhizobiales > Rhizobiaceae > Neorhizobium. The sequence continues at coordinate 155,749 of NZ_SLYW01000007.1, forward strand.
GGCGCACGTCGATCAGTTCCCTGCGCGACATCTTGGTGATGTCCTTGCCATCGATCTCGATGGAGCCGGATGTCGGTTCGATCAGCCGGTTCAGAAGGCGAAGAAGAGTGGATTTGCCGGATCCCGACAGGCCCATGATGACGAAGATCTCGCCGGCCTTGATGTCGAATGTGGCATTGTTGACGCCCACCGAGCAGCCGGTCTGGGCGTGGATTTCCGATTTCGTCTTGCCGGCGCGGATCATTTCCAGCGCTTTTTCGGGACGTTCGCCGAAAATCTTGTAGACGTTGTTGATACTGATCTTGGTCGAAGCCGGCTCGGCCGACGCGTCATTTTCAGTTGTAAAAGCCATACATTTCTGGGCCCGTGCTCGATAGCACGGACATACTCCTTGATGATAAATCCTCCGAAAAGGACAGCAGCGCTAGCCTTTCCGGAAGTCTTATGTGTTTCTTTGTCGCATACGATTGTGAATTTCTCAGCAGAAATTCTGACCGTCAGAATATACATCATGTACATTCGCAAAGGCCCGGAAAGTAATTCCGCGCATGCCGTGAGATTTTCCGATCTGTCGATCAGGAAATATGTCGAAGACGAGATCTATGTAGGGCGCTATACGAAAAGTGTCCATAAAAAAATCCCATTTGACGTAATCACGGATGGGTTATGGAGCCGATCTTCTTCGCGGTGCATCGGGCGGAAGTCACTGCCCCATAGGCGTTTCCGGCCGGCGCGGCCATGCCGCGAAGCAGGCAATTTGGCGTGCGGTTTTGACGCGCCTGGAAGATGCCGGGCGCATGCGATGGCACGCATTGCGTGTGGATGGCCGTCGTTTCGGCCTACCGCGAGGCCGTCAGGGCAGCTGGTGAATCTTTACTTGCGGCACCACAGTTTTAGCAATGTCGCAAAGATGTCTGTGGTGGGTGAGATAGATCACCTGGCCGACTTTCGACATCTCGCCCAGCAGACGGAAAACCTCTTCCGAGCGTTGGTCGTCGAAGCTCTCCATGATGTCGTCGGCGATGAAGGGAACCGAGGGCCGCACCGCTGCAAACTCCTCGTAGCCTGCCAGCCGCAGCGCCAGATAAAGCTGGAATTGCGTGCCGGTGGACATGCTGTCGGCCAGTTTGGAGCTGCCGTCGCGCGCCACGCCGATGAGGATCTCCTTGTCGCGATCAACCTGCGTGGCAAGGCCGGAATAATTACCGCCGGTGATCAGGCGAAACGCTTCCGAAGCGCGGTTCATCATCGAGCTGCGGTGTTTTTCGCGGTAGATATGCAGGGCCTGTTCGGCCGCCAGAATGCCGGTCCTGAGTATCAGGTAGCGGGTTGCCAGATCCTCGATCTCCAGCAGGATCGTGCGTCTCTTGGCTTCGATCTGCGCCACCGCGTCGTCACCGCCGACAGCGTCCAGCTTGTCCTTGGCGCGGGTCATCTCAGCGTAAAGCTCGCGCGTCCTGTCGGTCAGGTCACCAATGCGGGTGGAAAGCTCTTCCGCTTCACGCTCGATGCTGCCGGCGTCGATCTCCGCCAACGCCTGAGCGGCATCCTCGAAACGCACCACCTGCATGCTCTGGGCGATCTGCGCCTTCAACTCGGCAATCCGCGTTTCGACCCGGTCGCGCTCTTTTGCCTGTTCCAGAAAGTTTTCGACGGCTGCCAGCGTATCGGTGCCGAAATAGGCGGTGATCTTTGCTTTCTGGGCCTCATGCACGGCCAGTTCGGCCGCCAGTTCGGCGCGTTCGGCCTGCAGTTTTTCAAGATTTTCATGCCGCGTGGTGCGAGCCTGCTGTTCGCGCGTTGCGGCCTTCAGCCGGTCGAGCAGCTGGCTGGCAATCACCAGCGGGTCATCGACGCTGCCGTCATCATCCAGCTTGCGCAGCAGGCTGGAAATGTCGTCTCGGAACTGCGTCTGGTCACGCTCCATGGCGGTTACCCGCTGGGCAAGGTCCTGACGGTCCTTGAGGATGACCGGCAGTTTTGACAGCACAGAGAGGATTTCACGGATCGCCGCAACGGAGTCGGCCTTGTCCGCCAGCCACGTCTTCGAAAGTGCCTGCCGCCAGGCATCCTGCCAGGCATCTGCGCTGGTCTGCGCCTCTTCCCGATCACGTTCGCGCTCGGTGATATCGCGTGCAAGATCGGTGATGGATTTTTCAAGCGCTGCCCGCGCATGCGCGCCGGCTTTGATGCGCGATATGAAATCGGCCGCACCGCGCGCCAGTTCGCTTGGGTTCAGCTGGTGAAGGCCACGCGCTCCCGCCTCGGAAAGAGCGCGCTGCAATTCGGCGCTCACTCCATCCAGTTCGTCGCGGATGTCGGCAATGTCGGTTTGCACCTGCTGAAGCTGTGTCCACGCGGACAGTGCCTCGCTGCGGCGGGTCACCCAGCTTTCGAGGGCGGCGATACGCTCCATCGCATCGGTGTCGATGTCGGATGTATCTGGCAGAAGCGCGCCGATCTTTTCCGCCAGTGCCGCATGTTCGGTTTCCGCCTCGGCCAGCAGATCGCGCTGGTGGTGGATGGCGGCCTCGTTTTCCGCCGTCTTGCGGGCCAACTGCCGCAACTCGGCCAGCTCATGGGCGCGGGACAGGCGGCCGGCCGAAACGCCGTCATCGCGGCGCATCGCCTCTTCGAACTGTTTGGCCGTCTGCCCGTCGAGGGCTGCCAGATGCGCCTGCCATGCGGCATCACGCTCGCCACGGACGGCCTGCGCCTCGCCATCATCGATCGCGCCGCCGGCATTAAAGGCGGCCAGCCGTGCCTGTGTCGTCACCTGTTCGGTTTCCGTCTCGCGCAGGCGGGTGCGGTGTTCGTTCAAACGCCGGTCGATGGCCATGGCCTGTCCGCGCCATGTCTCGATCTGGCGGGTGTCGGCCGAGCGCGTTGCGGCAAGCGCCTCCATGTCGCCGGACCATGGCGCCAGCATGCCGATGCGGTTTTCGAGATTGCGCTGCAATTGGATACGGCCGCGCTCTTCCAGCGAAAGCCGTGATGGCAGGTCGGAACCGGTCAGGCGCGCAAGGGCCGCTTCCAGCCGTTCCAGAGCGACGTCGTCGACGTCTTCTCCGGCGCCGTTCTGTGCCGATTGATTGTCCTGCAGGCGGTCCAGTGCATCGCGGCTGCGCTTCAGCTCGCGTTCGGCGGTCGACAATTGCACGTCGATGCCGGAGCGTTTTTCGATCAGGTCCCGAATGATCGCCGTCGTCGAGGCCGGCAGCAGCAGAGCCTCGGCATCGTCATGGGGCGGGCGCTCCAGATCGGCCAGCAGCCGCGCCAGTGCGCCATCCTGTTCCGCCAGCGATTGCCGGCGCCGCGGCAGGTCGCTTTCCGCGGAACGGAAGCGGGCAATGCCATCGGCCAGCATTTCGGCATGGGTGGCGATCAGCAATGCCTGTTCGTCCACCGCAATCGCTTCGATCTCGCGCTGTAGCTGCTCAAGGCCGCGATCCTTTTCCTGCAAAAGCGCCTGCAGGCGGGTTTCGTCGCGCACAAGCTGCGGCAGAAGCGCAAACCATTCGGCCGGCGGCCGCGGCAGTTCGGCCTGGGTGTTTGGATCGGTTTCAAGTCCGGCAAGCTGCAGAGACAGTGGCAGGGCCGTGAGGATGCGGTTCAGGCCGGCATGACGGGTGCGTGCCTGTGCCAGTTCGGCAGCAGCGCCATCATAATTGGTTTTCGCTGTTTCATGGCTGGCATTGAGGCTGGCATAGGCCGCCGCAAACGTGTCGATGGCATTGCGCTCTGCCTTCAGTGTTTCCAGTGCACGTTTCAGCTCGGCCATTTTCGAGGTCGAAGAGCGCTTTTTGTAAACGCTCGCCGCCTCGTCGCCGGCCGCTGCCAGCGCCTTGCTCAAGCCCGCAAGGCCGGAACTGGCGGAAAACAGCAATTCGCCCAGTTCGCCCTTGCTCTGGATGATGGCATTGCCGCCTTCCTCCAGCGATTTGTCGTCCAGCGAAAACATCGTGCGATAGGCATCGCGCGTCACGCCACCCAGCGCGCCCACCAGCAGCGCATCGTTGACCGGCGAACCGCGTCCATCGATCAGGCTGCCAGTGCGCTGTTTCAGTCGCGCCAGTTCGTGTTCGACGCCGTCGATGTCGAGCTGCGCACCGATCCGCATCGAACCGTAGGGATGCAGGAAATTGTATGGCGTCTGCGCGTGCATGCCGAACAGAAGGTCGAGATAGGCGGCAAGCGTGGTGGATTTGCCGGCTTCGTTGAGGCCGTAAACGATATGCAGGTCCGGCTGGCCGTCGGCCGCCTTCCCGAAATCGATCACATGGTCGGTGAACTTGCCGTAACGGGTGAGGTCCAGACGGTTGAGGCGCATCAGTTTTCGTCTCGCTCGGCGCCGCTCAGGCGCGCGGTGATATCGTCGGTGCCGCTGACCAGCAGGTGATCGACAAAGCGATCGAACGCCGCTTCGTCGTCACCGGCAAAATGGCGGCTTTCGGCCGGCAGGTCGGCCAACATCTCGCGCACCATGTCGCGAATGTCGTCACGAAAACCGGGGCGGGCAGTCACGTCGGAGCGCATCAGCTGGCCAAGCTCGATCACCGGATCGGCGCTCGCCTGTTCGGCCTCGCCGGGTGGCCTCACATCAAGTTCGAGCTTTTCGATCCATGTATCACCCAGCCGCTCGCCGCGCTGTTCGGCCTCTGTCAGCATCAGGTCGATATCGCGCCGCAGCCGGAAGGACAGCGGCGTTTCGCCGGTCAGCCGCAAACGCGCCACCAGATGTGTGGAGGCTGTTTTTGTCCGCTGGTCGGCAAGCGCCGTTTCGATAGCCGCCGCTGCATCCCGCCATTCGGTCAGACCGGCCAGATCGACGGGAATACGCTCGAACTGCGCAATGCTCGTCAGCCGCTCCTCGACGGTGACGCTGCGGTCATCGGCGATCGTCACCAGCGAAACGGTTTTTGCTCCGGCCTCGTTGATGTCGCGTCCCTGCGGCATGCCGGGCATGATCACCGTGCGGGTGCCGGCATGCTGGGTGCGTTGATGGATATGGCCGAGCGCCCAGTAATCGAAACCGGCCGCATGCAGGTCGGCTGTGCTGCAGGGGGCGTAGACATCATGGCCGGGCGCGCCGGCAAGGCTGGTATGCATGATGCCGATATTCACGGCGCCTGCGACCGGCGGCCTGTATTTCGGCAGAAGCGGATCGGGCGCCTGCGGTTTGGCAAAGCTCAGGCCGTGGATGGCGACGGCAAGGCCGTTCGCTTCCGTCTCGATTACCTCCGCACGCCCGCCAAAAATCTTGACGCTCGGCGGCAGAACCAGTTCCTGGGTGATGCGGGAAAGCGCGTCGTGGTTGCCACGGATGGTGTAGGTGGCAATGCCGGCCTGATGCAGCCGCTCCATCTGCCCGCCCAGAAACCGCGCCGTCTTCATCGACGTCTGGTCGCCGTCGTAGAGATCGCCGGCAATCACCAGCGCATCCACCTGTTCCTCAAGGCAGAGATCGACGATGGCGATCAGTGCCTGCCGGGTCGAATTGCCGATCAGTTCCGCAAGCTCGCCATTGCGCAAGGCCAGCGAACGAAGCGGGGAATCGAGATGGATGTCGGCGGTGTGGACGAAGCGAAAAGGCATGAAGTGACTCGCAATATGTGCCGCACTATAGGCCGGAACGCGTCGCGCGCACCAGCATCACGCCAATTTCAATTCAGCGAGGCCCTCGGCTGACGCCTGCGCAATCGCTTCCGGCGTCGCGTCGATATCGACTGTCACCACGCCGTCCTCCTTCTCGGGGCGCTCCAGCGTTGCGAGCTGGGTTTCCAGCAGGCTGATGGGCATGAAATGGCCGGTGCGGTGCCCCATGCGGTCGGTCAGCAGTTCTTTCGATCCATCGAGGAAAACGAAGGCGAGTTTTCCACCGGCAGCGTTTCTCAAGCGATCGCGATAGCTTTTCTTCAAGGCGGAGCAGGTGATGACAATGCCGGTCGAAGCGCCGTCAGTCAGCCGTTCGCCGATCAGGTCCAGCCACGGCCAGCGGTCCTCGTCGGTCAGCGGCGTGCCTTTCGACATCTTTTCGACGTTGGATTTCGGGTGCAACTCGTCACCCTCGACATAAGGAAGGTCGAGCGCTTTCGCGAGCAGGATGCCGACCGAACTTTTGCCGCTGCCCGAAACGCCCATCACGATCACCGGGCCGCGAAATGCCTTGCCTGTCTGCACTGTCGACATGGTTATGCTGATCCTTCCTTGAAACTGCGCGGAGAAAATCGCGGCGGCTTGTCAACGTCAAGTCTGCTGGCAAGATTCTGCTTACCATTCACGCGAATGGCACTTGCCGATCGTTCAATGTTTTGTCTTGCTAATGCACGGATCTGTGCGATTCTTGGATATGTGCTTCGATCCCTGTGCGGGCAAGGGACTGGTATCATGATGGATGGGAAAAATCGGAACCGGCTTTATACACCTCTCGGTCAGCTGACCCGGGCTGTCGCTCGGCTGGCAGGAGCAAAGTCGGTTGACGAAGTCGTTGAAATCGTACGGACAACGGCGCGTGCTCTGGTGGGCTGCGAAGGGATTGCCATTATCCGTCGCGACGGCGATCTCTGCCATTATATCGAAGAGGATGCGATCGGCCCGCTCTGGAAGGGGCAGAAATTTCCGATGTCTGCCTGCATCAGCGGCTGGGCGATGCTCAACAAGCAGACGGTCGTGGTTCCCGATATCGCGCTCGATCCCCGCATTCCTTATGAACTTTACGAAGAAACTTTTGTGCGCGCCGTGCTGATGACGCCGGTGCGGCGTGACGATCCGCTCGCCGCCATCGGTGCCTATTGGGCATCGACCTATGAGCCGAGCGAGGAAGAGATCGAGGTTCTGGAAGCTTTGGCAAGCGCTACCGCCACCGCGCTTGAAAATGTCCGCCTGATTTCGGCTTTGAAGGATGCCGTGTCCGATGCCGAATTGATGCGTGACGAGCTTCGCCACCGGGTCAAGAACGCCTATATGGGGGCGCAAAGCCTTGCCCGGCTGACCCTGCCATCCGATCTCGGTGACCAGTTCAACGGTCGCATCTCGGCGCTTGCGCGGGTGCATGAACTGCTGGACGAGCAGGCGGAAGACAATGCCCGCATTGATCTGCGCAGCCTGATCGAAATCGAGATCGAACCTTACACCACACCCGATTGGCAGCCGTTTTCGCTCACTGGCCCATCCGTGCAGCTTCAGCCCATGCGCGCCACCGCCCTTGGTCTGGTGATCAACGAACTGGCAACGAATGCGCTCAAACATGGCGCGCTGTCGGTATCGAGCGGCAGGGTGGAGGTTGCCTGGCTGGTTGCCGGTTCCGAACTCACTTTGCTTTGGGCAGAAATGAATGGTCCGGCCGTTGCCGAAAGTGCCTTGGCCAATCAGGGTTCGGGCCTGATCAAACGCCTGGTCGAACGGCAGTTGCGCGGCAGGCTTGATCATGTGCTTGCCCGCTCCGGTGTCCGCTGCCAGGTAACCTTCGCCATCGATGCCGGCGTGCGGGAAGATGCGACCTCGTGGGATGACCGCGCGCAGTAACGCGGCCTTGCCGGCTTGCCGGCCAAAATTCCTATAAAAATCCTATTTCTTTGCGCGTCGGCTCGTCTCGAAAGCCTATGCACTGCGGGCTCATATTGATGGTCGGGATGCCGATAAGCATTCCCGGCCAGAAAACATGACAGGTGCCTTCCGCCCGGATGGCGCCTTTCAGGTTGTCTGACTCCATGAACCGACAGGAGTCCACACCCATGATGGATATCATTCTACTCGCCGCGGCTTTGGCCTTTTTCGGCCTGTGCTTCGCCTATACCCGCGCCTGCGACAGGCTGTGAGGAGGACGCAATGATCATCGACTATGTCCTCGCCGGCGGCGTGACCGCTTTCCTCGCGGTCTACCTGACCTATGCTCTCATTCGCCCTGAACGCTTCTAAAAGAAGTTTTGGGTTGCTCGAAAGTTTCCTCCCATGACCCTCAACGGATGGCTACAGATCCTCGTCTTCTGCGGGATCCTGATCATTCTCGTCAAACCGCTCGGCGCCTATATGACGCGGGTGTTTTCCGGCGAACGCACCTTTCTTTCGATCATTTTCGGCCCGCTTGAACGTGGCCTTTATGCGCTGGCCGGCACCAGCGAGCGTGAAGAACAGCACTGGACGGCCTACGCCTTCGCCATGCTGATGTTCAATCTCGCAGGCTTGCTGCTGCTCTACGGCCTCCTGCGTCTGCAGGATGTATTGCCGATGAACCCGGCGGGGCTGGCTTCACCCGGCCCGGAACTGTCGTTCAACACCGCCATCAGCTTTGTCGCCAACACCAACTGGCAGAGTTATGGCGGCGAAAGCACGATGTCCTATTTTAGCCAGATGGTCGGGCTGGCCGTGCAGAATTTTGTGTCCGCCGCGACCGGCATGGCGATCGCCATCGGCCTGATCCGCGCCTTTTCGCGCGCCTCGGGAAAAGCGATCGGCAATTTCTGGGTCGATATGACCCGCGCCACCCTCTATATCCTGCTGCCGATCTGCGTTGTGCTGACGCTGGTCTATGTCTGGCTCGGCGTGCCGCAAACTTTCGGCGCTTATGTCAATGCCACGACGCTCGAAGGCGTACAGCAGACCATTGCTGTCGGCCCGGTCGCCTCGCAGCTGGCGATCAAGATGCTCGGCACCAATGGCGGCGGTTTCTTCAATGCCAACTCGGCGCATCCGTTCGAAAACCCCGACAATATCTCCAACATGATCCAGATGCTGTCGATCTTCGCGATTGGCGCCGCCTTCACCAATGTCTTCGGGCGCATGGTCGGCAACCAGCGTCAGGGCTGGGCGATCCTCGCTTCGATGGGCATCCTGTTCATCGTCGGTGTCGGCATCGTTTACTGGGCGGAAGCATCCGGCAACCCGATCATGCATGCGATGGGCCTGTCCGGCGGCAACATGCAAGGCAAGGAAGTGCGCTTCGGCGTCGTCATGTCGTCGCTGTTTGCGGTCATCACCACGGCGGCCTCCTGCGGTGCGGTCAATGCCATGCACGGCTCGTTCACGGCGCTTGGCGGCCTCATTCCGCTGATCAACATGCAGCTTGGCGAAGTCATCGTCGGCGGCGTCGGTGCGGGTTTTTACGGCATCGTGCTGTTCGTCATCATCGCCATTTTCGTTGCGGGTCTGATGGTCGGTCGCACGCCGGAATATCTCGGTAAGAAGATCGAGGCGAAAGAAATGAAGATGGCCGTCCTTGCCATTCTCTGCCTGCCGCTCGCCATGCTCGGTTTTACCGCGGTCGCCAGCATTCTGCCTTCGGCAGTCGCCTCGATCGGCACGGCCGGCCCCCACGGTTTCTCGGAGATCCTCTACGCCTATACCTCGGCTGCGGCCAACAATGGCTCTGCCTTCGGTGGACTGTCGGCCAATACACCGTGGTTCAACATCACGCTCGGCATCGGCATGCTGATGGGCCGTTTCCTGGTCATCGTGCCGGCACTCGCCATCGCCGGCTCGCTGATCTCCAAGAAAACGGTTCCAGCGTCTGCCGGCACGTTCCCGACCGATGGCCCGCTCTTCGTTGGCCTGCTGGTCGGCACCATCCTGATCGTCGGGGGGCTGACCTTCCTGCCTTCGCTGGCTCTCGGGCCTGTGGTCGAACATCTGGCGATGATCGCCGGCCAGGTTTTTTGAAGGTGAACATCATGACCATTCGTCAGGCACTAAAGAAACAGTCACGCCTTGCCGCGCATCCGCGAGGCGGGGAGGTGCCCCGCTGGTGCAACGGCTCGAACGCCATTCTTGCGATGATGGCGGCGCTTTTCGCCGTCGTCTGCTTCGTCGAAATCCTGTGGGGCTGACCGCGCGTCGGTCGCCTCCTTCCAAACGCTGGGGTCTCTCATGAGCCAGTCAAATTCCGCGAGTATCATGGATAGTCGCATTCTCGTTCCGGCAATCGGCGGCGCTTTTCTGAAGCTGAACCCGAAAACGCTGGTCAAAAACCCGGTCATGTTCGTCGTGGCCACCGTGTCGGTGCTGACGACGGTTCTGTTCCTGCGCGATCTCGCCATCGGCAGCGACAGTCTCGGTTTTTCCTTCCAGATCAACCTCTGGCTCTGGTTTACCGTGCTGTTCGCAAACTTCGCCGAAGCCGTCGCTGAAGGCCGCGGCAAGGCGCAGGCGGACAGTCTGCGCAAGGCGCGCACGGAAACCCAGGCCAAGCTGCTATCGGGAGACGATCGCGGCAATTACAGTATGGTGCCGGGCACGTCGCTGAAGGTGAACGACATCGTGCTCGTCGAAGCCGGGGATATCATCCCGTCGGATGGCGAGGTTATCGAAGGCGTGGCCTCGGTCAACGAAGCGGCGATCACCGGCGAATCCGCCCCCGTCATCCGCGAATCCGGCGGCGACCGCTCGGCTGTCACAGGCGGCACGCAGGTTCTGTCCGACTGGATCCGTGTGCGCATCACGGCTGCCGCCGGCTCCACCTTCATCGACCGGATGATCTCGCTTGTCGAAGGCGCGGAGCGCCAGAAGACCCCGAACGAGATCGCCCTCAACATCCTGCTGGCCGGCATGACGCTGATTTTTGTGCTCGCCGTCGCAACGATCCCGGCCTTTGCCGCCTATGCCGGCGGTTCGATCTCGATTTTCGTTCTCGTCGCGCTGTTCGTGACGCTGATCCCGACTACGATCGGCGCGCTGCTATCGGCCATCGGCATTGCAGGCATGGACCGTCTGGTGCGCTTCAACGTGCTCGCCATGTCCGGTCGCGCCGTCGAGGCAGCCGGTGACGTCGACACGCTGCTGCTCGACAAGACCGGCACGATCACGCTCGGCAACCGTCAGGCAACTGCGTTCAGCCCCGTCAGCGGCGTGTCCGAGCAGGATCTCGCCGATGCCGCGCAACTGGCCTCGCTTGCGGATGAGACGCCGGAAGGCCGTTCCGTCGTGGTGCTTGCCAAGGAAAAATACGCGATCCGCGCCCGCGACATGAACAGCCTCAAGGCGACGTTTGTGCCGTTCACCGCCCAGACCCGTATGAGCGGTGTCGATCTCGACGGTTCGCAGATCCGCAAGGGGGCCGTGGAGGCGATCCTTGCCTATGTCGGCGGCGGTTCGCTTCCGGTCGCCGGCAATGCGGCCATCGCCGTCAGCCCACAATCGGAGACGGTGCGCGAGTTGCAGTCGATCGCCGACGAAATCGCCAAGGCCGGCGGCACGCCGCTTGCCGTCGCTCGCGATGGAAAGCTGCTCGGCGTCATCCAGCTCAAGGACATCGTCAAGGGCGGCATTCGCGAACGGTTTGCCGAACTGCGGCGCATGGGCATCCGCACGGTGATGATCACCGGCGACAACCCGATGACGGCGGCCGCAATCGCTGCCGAAGCCGGTGTGGACGATTTCCTCGCTCAGGCAACGCCGGAAAACAAGCTGCAACTGATCCGCGACGAGCAGGCCAAGGGCAAGCTGGTCGCCATGTGCGGCGACGGCACCAATGATGCGCCGGCGCTGGCGCAGGCCGATGTCGGCGTCGCCATGAACACCGGCACGGTCGCCGCCCGCGAGGCCGGCAACATGGTCGATCTCGACAGCGACCCGACCAAGCTGATCGAGATCGTCGAGATCGGCAAGCAGTTGCTGATGACCCGTGGTGCGCTGACGACGTTTTCGATCGCCAACGATATCGCCAAGTATTTCGCCATCATCCCGGCGATGTTCCTGGCGTTTTATCCGCAGCTTGGCGTGCTAAACGTCATGGGGCTGGCCACGCCGCAAAGCGCCATCCTGTCGGCGATCATCTTCAATGCGCTGATCATCGTCGCCTTGATCCCGCTTTCGCTCAAGGGCGTCAAATACCGCGCCGTCGGCGCCGGTGCGCTTCTGTCGCGCAACCTGCTGATTTACGGCCTCGGCGGCATCGTCCTTCCCTTCTTTGCCATCAAGGCGATCGACATGGTCATCACGGCCATCGGTCTTGCCTGAGGAGTTTTCAAAATGTTGAAGCAAATCCGTCCGGCTCTGGTGATGATCCTTAGCCTTACAGCCATCACCGGCCTCATCTATCCCTTCGCCATGACCGGCATCGCGCAGGCTGTCTTTCCCGCCCAGGCGAATGGCAGCCTTATCGAAAAGAACGGTCAGGTTGTCGGCTCGGCGCTGATCGGTCAGGCCTTCACCGGCGAGCAGTATTTTCACGGCCGTCCATCGGCTGCTGGTGATGGTTACAATGCCGCCTCGTCCTCCGGCTCCAATCTTGGCCCGACCAGCCAGAAGCTGATAGACCGGGTGAAGGCCGACTACGAGGCTGCCAAGGCCTCCAATCCGAATGCCGAAGTGCCGATTGATCTCGTCACCGCCTCGGGCAGTGGCCTTGATCCGCATATCTCTCCGGAAGCGGCATTGTTTCAGGTCGCTCGCGTCGCCCGCGCACGCAACATGGATGAGGCGGTGGTGAAGGCGCTGGTTGAGGACCATACCGAGGGTCGCCAGCTCGGCTTTCTCGGTGAACCCGTCGTCAACGTGCTGGCGCTCAACATGGCGCTGGATGCGGCGAAGAGCTGATCCTGAATTTTCAGCAAACACGCGGCCGTCCGGATGGGCGGCCGCGTGTCTTTTTGTTCTTCGGGTTTTCTCAGGCTGCGGCCCGGTCCCAGCTGGAAAACGGATCGGGCAGACCGCGCCACAACTCCGGCCGGAACGCGCCGCTATCTATCAGACAGGCGTCCAGTTCTGCCCGGATCGCCGTTTCATTCATGGGATCAGCCCCGATGAAGACGATTTCCTGGCGCCGATCACCCCAGACCGGATCAAGATAGGGCTTCATCATGTCCGAAAAGCCGGGGTCCTGCGGCCATTGTTGCTGCGGAACAGCTGACCACCAAAGCCCCATCTTTTGCGTGCGGACCAGTGCGCCGGCCTGGCTCATTTCCCCGACATGCTGCGGTCGGGTCGCCAGCCAGAAAAAGCCCTTGGCACGGACGACGCCCGCCCAGGACCTGTCGATAAAGGCTTTGAACAGCGTCGGGTCGAAAGGCCGTCTGGCGCGGTAGACAAAACTGCGAATGCCATATTCTTCCGTCTCCGGCACATGGTCTGCAAAACCGTGCAACTCCTTGAACCACAGCGGGTGGGTTTCGGCCTTGGCAAAGTCGAAACGGCCGGTGCCGAGTATGTTCTTGAGGTCCACATTGCCGAAATCTGTTTCGATGAGATGTGCGTCAGGGTTGAGGGCGACGATGATCTTTCGGGCCGCGTCACGCTCCGCTGGATTTGCCTGGCTGATCTTGTTGAGCACGATCACATCGGCGAATTCGATCTGTTCCACGAGCAGGTCGACAAGCGTTCTCTCGTCGCCTTCGCCCGCCGTCTCGCCGCGGTCGGACAGGAAGTCGGCGGAACCGTAGTCCTTGAGCAGGTTGGCCGCGTCGACAACCGTTACCATCGTGTCGAGACGCGCGACATCCGAGAGGCTGCGGCCTTGCTCATCGCGGAAATCGAACGTCGCGGCCACCGGCAAAGGTTCGGCGATACCGGTGGACTCGATCAGCAGATAGTCGAAACGTCCCTGTTCGGCCAGCGCCCGCACCTCTTTCAAAAGGTCGTCGCGCAATGTGCAGCAGATGCAGCCATTGGTCATCTCGACCAGTTGTTCCTGCGTGCGGGACAGGTTCGCACCACCATCGCGCACCAGCGCTGCGTCGATGTTGACCTCGCTCATATCGTTGACGATCAGCGCCACGCGCAGTCCGTCGCGGTTGCCAAGAATATGATTGAGAAGCGTTGTTTTGCCGGCGCCCAGAAAGCCGGAAAGGACTGTGACGGGAAGTTTCGAGTTCATGCCTGACACCAATATGTCGATAACGATAAAATGTTATAACATTACTAATGATGTGCGTGTCAATCCGCCTGCTGCTCCAGCCTGCATGACGGAGGACACGGGGAGCTTAATGAGTCTGGTCTGTATCAATGGATGGTGGGGATGCCCGCGAGCAGCATGAAGCAGCGGTTATCCACGTTGACAGGAGGGCTGCGATCAGAGAGGCCTCAGTTCAACTGTGGCACACCGCTCGTCATGCCGGTCTGGTCGCCGGTGATGTAAAAATACGCGAACGCGGCCAGGAATGCGCCGATCGCACCGGCGATGATCAGCGCCTTCCGCATCCACGGAGGCGTCTGACGCGGCGGCTTTGGCGTTTCTTTTTTGCGAAACTTGATGACGTTATCGTTCATGGCTTTTTACTGCGTGCGTGTGACCTGCGATGTGCCGCCATACTTAAACGAGGTGAGTGAGCAACGCCATCGCAATACAGGCACTTTCGGCCCATAAAACCCCGCTTGCCTGCAAATACAATCGAGCTGTGGTATCTGGATTGCGCCTTTTGGAAAAGCGGGCCGTCGGCAGTTCTCCGGCCCGCTTTGCTTGTCAGGCTCAGGCCACGCGTTTCAGCGCGTCGGCGATCATCGAGACGATCGTGCCGATCTGCTCGCGTTCGATGATCAATGGTGGCGACAAGGCAATGATGTCGCCGGTGACGCGGATCAGCAGTCCCTTCTCGAAGCAATCGACGAACACGTCATAGGCGCGTGTTCCGGGAGCACCGTCGCGGGGGCTGAGCTCGATCGCACCGACCAGGCCGAGATTGCGGATATCGACCACATGCGGCAGGCCCTTCAGGGAATGCAGCGCATTTTCCCAATCCGTTGCCAGATCGGCAGCGCGCGTCAGCAGTCCTTCTTCCTCGTAGATCTCCATCGTCGCAAGGCCGGCAGCGCAGGCCACCGGATGGCCGGAATAGGTGTAACCGTGGAAGAGTTCGATGGCGTTTTCAGGCCCGGTCATCAGGCTATCGTAAACTTTGCGGCTGGCGTAGACGGCACCCATTGGAATGGTGCCGTTGGTGATGCCCTTGGCCGTGGTGATCAGGTCTGGCACGACACCGAAATAATCGGTGGCGAACGGCGTGCCCAGACGACCGAAACCGGTGATGACTTCATCGAAGATCAACAGAATGCCGTGCTTGTCGGCAATTGCCCGCAGCCGCTCCAGATAGCCCTTGGGCGGCAGGATAACGCCGGCCGAACCGGACATCGGTTCGACGATGACGGCGGCGATGGTTTCTGCGCCATGAAGCTGGACCAGCCGTTCCAGATCCTCGGCAAGCTCGACACCGTGCGTCGGCAGCCCCTTCGTGAACGCATTGCGTTCGACATCCAGCGTATGGCGCATGTGATCCGCCGGGATCTGCGGAAAAACGCGGCGGTTGTTGACGAGGCCGCCCACGGAAATCCCGCCGAAACCAACGCCGTGATAGCCTTTTTCACGGCCGATGATGCGTGAGCGTGTGCCCTGGCCGATGGCGCGCTGATAGGCGATGGCAATTTTCAGTGCCGTATCGACGGATTCCGAACCGGATCCGGTGAAGAACACGCGGTCGAGCTTCGAGCCGGGACCGCCGGGGGCATGCTCCGCCAGTTTGGCGGCAAAATCGAAGGCGATCGGATGGCCCATCTGGAACGTCGGGGCAAAGTCCAGTGTCGCCAGCTGGCGTTCGACGGCCTGCGAAATTTTCTTGCGGCCGTGGCCGGCATTGCAGCACCACAGGCCTGCTGTGCCATCAAGCACCTTGTTGCCGTCGACATCGGTATAATACATGCCGTCGGCCGCAGCCAGCAGGCGAGGCGCCGCCTTGAACTGCCGGTTGGCCGTGAACGGCATCCAGAAGTTTTCGAGATTGACCGTGTTTGCCTTGCTGGCGTGATCCATGATTGCCTCCATTGAGTGAAGGCGAGTTTGGCTATTTGGCTGTTTTGAACAAGTCGTTTTCTTGTGCTCGTCAAGCAACTGATTTTGTTGACAGCTGGCAACTTGTTTTCGATATTTCGAACATGGACAACAGGAGGTGGTCATGTCGCTCGATGTCGGAAGCCGTTTGCGGCAATTGCGCATGGCGCGCAACCTTTCCCAGCGCGAGCTCGCGAAGCGCGCAGGCGTTACTAACTCGACCATTTCGCTGATCGAGTCGAACTCCGCCAATCCCTCCGTGGGGGCCTTGAAACGCATTCTCGACGGCCTGCCGATCGGGCTTGCGGAGTTTTTTGCCTTCGAACCGGAAAAATCCAGGCAGGCCTTTTATGCGGCCGAAGATCTGGTCGAGATCGGCAAGGGCCCGATCTCCTACCGGCAGGTCGGTGAAAACCTCTTTGGTCGCAGTCTGCAGATCCTCAAGGAATGTTACCAGCCAGGTGCCGACACCGGCAAAGTGCCGCTCGTTCACGAGGGAGAGGAGGGTGGTATCGTCCTGTCCGGTCGGCTGGAGGTGACGGTCGAGGACGAGCGTCGGATATTGGGGCCGGGCGATGCCTATTATTTCGAAAGCCGCAGGCCGCACAGGTTCCGGTGTGTCGGCCCGGTGCCGTGCGAGGTCATCAGCGCCTGCACCCCGCCGACTTTCTAGTCGCGATCCGGTGCGCCGAGCGGAAAGTTCTTGCGGTAAGGCCGCGCTTCATCGACGGCACGCGCAAACGATGGCCGTGCCAGAAGCCGCTGTCGATAGGCGGTGACGTGCGGGAAACGATCTTCTAGCGGATGTGACCAGTCGGCGTAAAATAGCGATGGCGCCGCCGCGCAATCGGCCAGCGTAAAAACCTCGCCGGCGGCCCATTGGCGGTTTTCCATATGGCGATCCAGCCAGCCATAAGCGGCATCCAGCATGTCGCGCGCCTCCTTGACGCCGTAGGGATCGCGGTTTTCCGATTTCCGTAAGGCGTCGAACACGATCTTCTGTTGTGGTGTCGAGATGTAATTGTCGAAGAAGCGGTCGAACATGCGCACGTCGACTGCAAAGGCTTCGTTGACGGGGATCAGGCGCACCGGGCCGGGATAGTGGACCTGAAGATATTCGATAATACTCGTGGCCTCATGGACCAGACGCTTGCCATCCCTCAGCATGGGAAACCGTTTGACGGGCCATGCCGCCACCAGTTCCTCATAGGCGCCTTCATCCTCGCCCAGTATGCGGGCCTCGAAATCCGTACCGTTTTCGTAAAGCGCGATCAGCACTTTCTGGCAGTAGGACGAAAACGGATGCGAATAGAGAACAGGTCGCATGTCAGGCCTCCCGAACCGATTGCGAAGTGAAATCGGTTCGATCGTAACATCGCGTCTGCTCCTTACAAGCTGTTGGCGCTCAGATGGCGGCTTTCAGCTTGTGCCCGAACCGATGCTTGAGAAAACGCGAGGCGCGATAGCGTACGCCGCTTGGACGCTCCGGATCAGCGATGTCGCTTTCGGCAAAAATCTCCTCGTCCGCCGTCAGGTCCCGCATCGGCACGGGCAGAAGTCCTCGCCCGGTCTTGGCGTTGAGAGCCTCGATTGCGCCGATCAGCGAGCCGCCATGCGCGGCGATCGCTTCGCTGACCTCCTCCGGTGAGCAGCCCAGATGTTCCGCCAGAAGGTCGTCACGCGTGGCGATGATCTTTTCCCGCAAGACGTCCTGACCTTCCTGCGCTGAAAGGATCACGTCGCATTCGGTGTCATACCCCATCGAGCGGTTGTTGAGATTGGCGGAGCCGATCTTGATGACGCGGTCGTCGGCAAACATCATCTTGGCATGCACATAGATCGGCGTGCGGGCATCGTTGACCGGATAATATAACCTAAAACGGCCGAACCGGTCGGCATCCTGCACCAGTTTCATGAGCCGGATGCGGGCGCTGTCCATCGCCTTGGCCTCGAGATATCCCTCGCAGCCTTCCGGGTTGATCAGAACAATTTCCGGACCATCTTCTTCCTTCAGTCGTTCCGCCATCGCCTCGGCCACGCGGCGCGAGGCAAAATACTGGCTCTCGACATAAAGCGTCTTTTTCACTGCGGCGATGATTGCCAGCTTGGCTGTCTCGATTTCGACGATCTGCTTGCGATCATCATATTCAGGGGCCGTGCGGGCAATGCCGATATCGACATCCTCGAACCCGACCTCAAGACCGTCCGGCCAGGGATCGCCGTCGCACTCCTTCGGTTCGAGGTCCTCGTCCGTTGCGAGTTTCCACCGGCGCCGTGCCACCTCACCCAGAGCTGCTGCGGCAGGGCCGGAAAGGCAGGTGGTCGCGTCGTGCCAGGGCTCCTGCGCAAATCCCATCGGCGAACGGCGGCCCGGTGCATTTTCGGCGTGGTCGCGTGTGTCCCAGCGCCCGACAGTCATGTCAATGCCACCGCAGAATGCCACGCGATCGTCGATGACGAGAAGCTTCATGTGGTGAGCCGACATGCCGGGATGCGCACCATCGAGTTTCAGGTGGATGCGCTTGTCAAAAATCCATTTCAGCAGATAAAACGGCGTTTCGCCACGCGTAAACGAATTGATCAGACCGATATCCCATTTGAGAATGCGGACATCGAGATCGTCGTTGCGGCGGGCAAGCGCATTGATGAACGAGCCGAGCTGATCCGGCCATTCGCCATGTTTTTCGCCGTCCGGTTCCAGCCTGATGCGGGTATCGAAATCCCAGCCGATCAGATAGATCGAGCGCTGCGCCTTGATCATG
Organism: Neorhizobium sp. JUb45; assembly: GCF_004343585.1. GTDB lineage: Bacteria > Pseudomonadota > Alphaproteobacteria > Rhizobiales > Rhizobiaceae > Neorhizobium. The sequence goes on from NZ_SLYW01000007.1 coordinate 174,259, forward strand.
GCGCTTTTGGCGGAACGGAAGAAATCGGCAGCATCGACAATGATCGACAGTCGCTCCGCCTTGGCGATCCGCCAGCACGTTTCGCCTTCTTTGAGAATATCGTGCATGTTGTCCGGCCCGCCTCGATTGTATTGAGGAGGCGCATATAGGGCAGCTGCAGGCGGCGACCATTGCTGCAGCGCACAAGAATTGGATTTATACAGTCGCGATGTTTGTCAGGCCGTGCAAAGAGCGGATTTCTTCAGCAACAAGCTTTTGCAGACGCCATAGATTGCGGTCGCGGATACCAAAATCCTCCAGATGAACGACCGTATTGTAAAGGTATTCGGCGCCGGAACCGCCATGGCCGCAGGCGCGCGCCAGAATTTTGGCGACCTCTGGAAGTGGCAGCAGCGGCAGGGTGCTGCGCTCGGTGTGTCCGACCCAGAAGCAAAGGACTTTCTTTTCGCCGTCCGGCGTTTTGACCTTCAGCCAGCGGATCGACGCCAGCATCTCGTGGCTGTCCACTTCGCGGCGAAGAACGCGCTCTATCTGGACCAGTCGGTCTTCCTGCGGCATGCGGTAGATCATGCCGTCGCAGCGTCCGCCGCGCGACAGCGCCATCATCAGGCCCGGCTGGACGGGTGAGCCGCGCCAGCGGTTTATCTTGAGGGTGAACGCGCGGTGCCAGCCATAAGCAGTTGCGCGCTGGCGTGCATCACTGTCGAAGCCGGGTTTCCAGATCAATGATCCATAAGCGAATACCCAAAGCGGCTCGCTTCCCGCTTCGTCACTCAGCTTCTGCGCAATGGCGGCATAGTCTTCGTCGGTCAATGCCGTCCAGAGCGGCTCACGCCCGGGGTCGCATTCCTCCCGGAAGCACAGCTTCACAAGCTCGGCCGTCAGCGCCATTTCGCCACGTTTTCCCAGAGGCGACGTGCTGCGCGGCAAGGTGTCGAGAACATCTTTTCGCATCGCATCAAAATGATGTTTTGGCGGCGCTGCGTCAAGGCTGCGGCAGAGGCGGCAATTCACGGGATGTAACGGTTGTTAATAAAAAAGGCGTCACATTCCTTTTTTTGATCGCATCACGGCCCAAGTCTCTGTCTCATATTAAAGCAGATTTGAATGAACCGCCGGCAGGCGGTCGATGCTGACTGGAGGTTGGGGAAATGCGGATAACATGGTTTCTGTTGGTGGCCATTCTTGTGGCCATGGTTTTGAGTATTCTGCTGATCGACACGCGTCAGCCGGCGCCGATGGGTGTGCAGCCGGGCCAGACCGAGCCGGCTCCGGCCAACCCGCTGGCGCCGCCGCCTGCGCAACAATGACGTTTCAGTCCTGCCCTTTGACCGCGACCAGAAAGAAGCGAGGAAAGGCCAGCAACCTTCGGCCATCCGCCATCGGCGGATAGGCCTTGTCGATGCGGGCTTCGTAATCGGCCAGAAAAGCCTCCCTGTGGTCAGCACCGGCGGCGTCGAGATAGGGGCGAAGGCCGGTACCCTTCACCCATTCGACGATCGCCGCCGCATCCGCCATCGGGTGGTAATAGACCGTATGCCAGACATCGACGAGCAAGGATTTGGATGACAGCCTGTCGAGATAGGCGGCGGGTGCCGGCAGTGGCTTGCGCCGCACCTTGCCGCCTTCGAACGCTTGCGACCATGGTCCGGCAAGTCCGCTTTCCTCCATCATCAGGTGGGAAGGTTCGGAAAGATTGTCGGGCATCTGCACGGCCAGAACGCCTCCCGGTTTCAAATGGTCCATCAGCTTTGCCAGTACTGAAATATGGTCCGGCACCCACTGGAACACGGCATTGGCATAAAGCAGGTCCACCGGCGTTTCCGGCACCCAGTTGCCGAGGTCGGCCTTGTCGAATGTCACGGCCGGCAGGCGTTGGCGTGCGGCGGCCAGCATGTTGTCATCGCTGTCGAGCCCGGTGACGTTGCCCGCGCCAAAACGCTCAATCAGAAGCTCGGTGGAATTGCCCGGTCCACAACCGAGATCGAAGGCTCGGCTGGCGGTGGCAAGCGGCACCTGCGCCATCAGATCTCGGGCAGGGCGGGTGCGTTCATCCTCGAATTTCAGGTATTGCTGCGAGGACCATGCCATGTCGTCTTCCTTTCACGAAAGCCAGTATTGGACACGGTATGGAAAACGGGGACAAGGCCTTTGATCCCGTTTTCTCCGGCAGAGCGGACTTTCTATCACAGAAGCTGATGCACCCATTTATGTCGGAACTGGATTGCTGCGCATGTCGTCACAGGTGTGCGATTTTTGGTATTGGAAGGCTTTTTTCGGCAAAAATGTCCTTGACCTCGGCGCCTCAGCGCGCCTTCACTCCGCGCACGAAATTTGCAAGGAGAATGCCATGTCTGTTGATACATCGCCAAAAAGCACCACCTGGACCTTCGTCGATGGCGAGTGGCTTTCCGGCAACCCTAAGCTGATCGGCCCCACCTCGCATGCCATGTGGCTTGGCTCCACCGTGTTCGATGGTGCGCGTTGGTTCGATGGCATTTCGCCCGACCTCGACCTGCATTGCCAGCGCATCAACCGCTCGGCCGTCAACATGGGCATGAAGCCCACCAAGACCGCGGAAGAGATCGAGGCTCTGGCGCTCGAAGGCGTGAAGAAGTTCGACGGCAAGACCGCCATCTACATCAAGCCGATGTACTGGTCCGAGCACGGCACGTCCTACAGCGTTGTTGCCCCCGATCCGGAATCGACCCGTTTTGCGATTTGCCTGTTCGAAGCACCGATGAACACCGCCATGCCGTCGTCGCTGACGGTTTCGCCCTACCGCCGCCCGAACCCGGAAGTCGCCATGACCGCCGCCAAGGCCGGCAGCCTCTACCCCAATAGCGGCCGCATGATCATCGAAGCCCGCAACCGCGGCTTCGACAATGCGCTGGCGCGCGACATGAACGGCAATGTTGCCGAAACCGCCTCGTCCAACATCTTCATCGTCAAGGACGGCGTTGTCTTCACGCCGATCGCCAACGGCACCTTCCTTGCTGGCATCACCCGCTCGCGCGTCATCGGCCTGCTGCGGCAGGACGGTTACGATGTGCGTGAGGCAACTGTCACGGTCGAAGACGTTGCCAATGCCGACGAGATCTTCACATCCGGCAATTATTCCAAGATCGTTCCGGTCAACAAGTTCGAGGATCGCGAACTGCAGCCGGGTCCGGTCGCAGCCAAGGCGCTCGAGCTTTACATGGATTGGGCCAATGCCGGCCGCAAGGCTGCTGCCTGAGTGTAGCCTACCGAATGAGATAACGACGACGGCGCCCACGGGTGCCGTCTGTGTTTTGCGCCAGTTCGTTACCGACAATGCTCTCGCCGAAGCGAGACGCCCCGTCGTTCCGGAAGCCATACGGTCGCTCGATCTAGCGACCGGGAACGACTTTCCAAAGAAATGCCGTCACAAAGAAAAATCGGCTAATATAGCTCAATTTATGAGCATGGGCAGCTATTGCGCATTTTCTAAATCATGCAATATTTGAATTGATAAATGCCAATCCTGCAAAATATGCATCATAGGCCGGCGCCATGGAAATAAAGCAGCTCGAAGTGTTCCTCGCCGTCATGTCGGCAGGCAGCATCACTGCGGCCGCCCGGCTGATGGATCGTTCGCAGTCACAGGTCACGCGGCTGATCCAGGAACTGGAAGCATCGGTCGGATTTGCGCTGTTCGAACGCAATGGGCCACGGATCACGCCAACCGCCAAGGCGATTTCCTTTCACTCCGAGGCAGAGCGGTTCTTGAGTGGCATCGGCCAGCTGCAGGAGCGGGCCAAGACGATCCTTTCCGAGGAGGCCGCGCCGATTGAGATCGCCGCCATTCCTGCCTTTGCCAGCGGTCTTGTGCCATTGGCGCTCGCGGAAATGCCGGAGGATATCGTGCCGCGCAGTGTCCACCTGCGCAGTGTTTCGGCCGAGGCTGCGGTGCAATCGGTTCTCGGTCGCACCGCCGATTTCTGCGTTGCGTCGCTTCCCGTCGAGCACCCCGGCCTCGAGATTCACGGGCTTTTCCAGGCACCATGCGTCGCTGCCGTTTCATCGGATGATCCGCTGGCGCAACGCCGGACGATCTCCATCGGCGATCTGGCGGGCCGTAACGTCATCACCATGGCGAACCCGTTCCGGCTGCGCCGCCGTGTCAATCAGGCGCTGGCTGCCGCGAATGTCCGGGCCGCCCGGCTGGTCGATACCAATGCCGCCATCAATGCGCTGCAACTGGCTTCGACGGGATTTGGTGTCGCCATCGTCGAGCCGGCGACGGCTTATGGCGTGCAGCTGAAGAACATCGAGATCCGGCCGCTCGATGTCGATATCCCGTTTCTATGGGGCATTTTTTCGGCGGCTTCCAAGCCGCTGCCCGAAAGCGCGCGGGAACTGATCCAGTTGATTATCCGCATTTCATCCGCCCGCATGCCCGGTTTCGTTGCGCACGATCCGCGGCATATCGAACGGGTCGCCGATGCCACATTCGGTGTCGACAAGCATGCACAGGAGCCTTGACGTGAACGCCCAGCCCACCCTGTCGGCCGCCGGTCTTGCCAATCTCGAGCAGAGGCTCGCCGAAGACCTGTCCTTGCTTGAACTGCCGCCCAAGGAATGGGTGCCGGTCAGCGAGCATTACGGTCAGCGCGTTTACGATGCGGTGGTGATCGGTGCCGGCATGTGTGGTCTGGTGGCGACTGCTTCGCTGAAAATGCTCGGCATTCGCAATGTGCTGTGCCTGGATCGCGCGCCGCGGGGACTGGAAGGGCCGTGGGTCACCTATGCCCGCATGGAAACGCTCCGGTCTCCGAAAATACTGACCGGGCCGGCGCTTGGCCTGCCGTCTCTGACATTCCGTGCCTGGTACGTCGCGCAGTTCGGCGCGCAGGCTTGGGAGGCGCTTGGAAAAATTCCCAAGGGCCAGTGGATGGATTATCTGGTCTGGTACCGCAAGGCGCTCGACCTTCCGGTGCGCAACCGCGTTGCCGTCACCGACCTCGAAGCGGTCAGCGATGATCTGATCGCGCTGACGGCGGCCGATCTTGAAAACGGTTCGAATGAGCGTCTTTACGCGCGGCATGTGGTGCTGGCGACCGGCCGTGACGGTCTCGGCAGCGGTTACGTGCCGCCCTTTGTCGAAAAGCTCGATCGCCGCTTCTGGGCGCATTCCGCCGACGATATCGATTTTGCCGCCCTGAAGGGCAAACGTGTGGCCGTCGTCGGCGCAGGTGCCTCGGCCATGGACAATGCCGCGACCGCGCTCGAAGCCGGTGCCGCCGGTGTCGACATGATCATCCGCCGCAAGGATCTGCCGCGCATCAACAAGTTCACCGGCATTTCCAGCCACGGTGTCGTGCACGGCTTTGCCGGCCTGAGCGATGACTGGAAGTGGAAATTTTTGCAGCACACGCTGGGCGCCCAGACGCCGCCGCCGCGCGATTCGACGTTGCGCGTGTCGCGTCATCCGAATGGCCGCTTCTTCCTCGGCACTGGCGTCAACGGCGTTCGCGAAGAGGGCGATCGCGTCGTTCTCGAAACGGCGCGCGGCGACATGGCCTATGATTTCGTAATTTTTGCCACCGGCTTCAATGTCGATCTGGCCGAGCGGCCGGAACTGAAGAATTTTGCCTCTGAGATCCGCTTCTGGAGCGATGTTTATCGCCCGGAGGAGGGGATGGAAAACGGTGAACTGGCGACCTCGCCCTATCTCGGTCCGGATTTCGAGTTCACCGAAAAAGTGCCCGGCAGCAGCCCGGCGCTGCGGCTGATCCACTGCTTCAACTACCCTGCCTCGCTCAGCCACGGCAAACTGTCGGGCGATATCCCCGCCGTCAGCGATGGCGGACGCCGGCTGGCGCGCGGCATTGCCCGCAGCCTGTTCGTTGCCGATCGACAGATCCATTTCGACAATCTCGTCGCCTATGAGACGCCGGAACTGCAGGGCGACGAATGGACCGATTCTGCCGATCTGATCCCGACCCTGATGAAAGGTGCCGCGGAATGAGATTGGCCGCAACCGCAGCAGTAGCGGCAGGAGGGACGCCATGAGCCGTTACCTTCTCGGCAAACTTGGCGAATCCGCGCTGGCCATCTGGGGCGTGGTGACGATCGTGTTTTTCGTCAGCCGTGTGCTTGGCGATCCCGCAGTGCTTCTGGTGCCGGTCGGCGCCAGCCAGCAGGATATCGATACGATCCGCGCCTCGCTCGGCCTCGACCGGCCGATCCTTGAACAATATGTCGTTTCGCTTGTGTCCACGCTGCGCGGTGATTTCGGCATGTCGTTCCAACAGGGCCGGCCTGCCATGGACATCGTGCTGGAGCGTATGCCCGATACGGCGCTTCTGGCGGGCACGGCCCTGCTGTTCGGCTCCATCATCGGTGCCGTCTGCGGTGCAATCGCGGCCCTGAAGCGCGGCACCGTCTCCGAATTCATCGTCATGGTCGCCGCTCTCTTGGGGCAGGCAACGCCTGTCTTCTGGCTCGGCATCATGCTGATCCTCATCTTTTCGGTCGATCTCGGCTGGCTGCCCACCGGTGGCGCCGGAACATGGGCGCATCTGATTCTGCCGGGCCTGACGCTGTCCGTCTTCGTGTCCGCTTCGATCGCGCGCCTGCTGCGCTCCTCGCTGCTCGATATCATGCGCGAGGATTATGTCCGCACCGCCCGCGCGAAAGGGCTTCTGCCGCGCACCGTGTTCTTCTGGCATATCGCCCGCAACGCGCTGATCCCGGTCGTCACCATGATCGGCATCATTGCCGGCGAACTGCTCGGTGGTTCGGTCGTCATCGAAACGGTGTTTGCATGGCCGGGTGTCGGCCGCGTCATCATGCAGGCGATCCAGTCTCAGGATTTTCCGGTGATACAGGCCGGTGTGGCGCTGATCGCCGCGATCTTCATCGTCGTCAACCTGCTGGTCGATCTGCTTTACGGCGTGCTCGATCCGCGCATCCGTCGGCGATAGGGGCGATGCCATGAAATCCTTTTTCCTCGCACTTATCAAAAGCCGCGCCGGCCTGTTCGGCTTCCTGCTGGTCCTCGTTTTCGTGCTGGCCGCGCTGTTTGCGCCCTATCTAGGCCTGCCGTCGCCGACCCGTTCCAACCTCGTTGCCCGCATGGCGGCGCCGACATGGACAGGATTGTTCTCGCCCGGCGCGCATCCGCTCGGCACCGATGAACTCGGCCGCGATATTCTCTCGCGCATCGTCCACGGTAGCCGCATCACACTGGCGATTGCCGCGGCCTCGGTGATCCTCGGCGGTATCGTCGGCACGCTGCTCGGCATCGTCGCCGGTTATTACCGTGGCGTCGTCGATCGCGTGCTGATGCGCGTCGTCGATATCCAGCTGGCGCTGCCGCTGATGCTGCTCGCTCTGCTGGTCGTGGCAGCCCTCGGCCCCTCGACGCGCAACCTCATCATCGTTCTGGCGCTGACCAGCTGGCTTCGTTACGCCCGCATCATCCGCGGGCAGGTTCTGGCGCTCAGGGAACGCGAGTTCATCCTGTCCGCCCACGCGATCGGTGCCGGCACCTGGCGGATCATGCTCAAGCATCTTCTGCCCAACGTCATGACGCCGGCGCTGGTGATTGCCACGCTGGAACTCGCGCGCATCATCATCATGGATGCGGCGCTGTCCTTCCTCGGCCTTGGCGTGCAGCCGCCCAATCCGAGCTGGGGTCGCATGCTGGCCGATGGCCGCGTCTATATCTCGACGGCCTGGTGGATCGTCACCTTCCCCGGTGTCGCCATCGTGCTGACCGTGCTCAGCGTCAACCTTTTAGGTGACTGGCTGCGCGACTATTTCGATCCAAAATTGAGGACCATGCGATGACCCAGATTTCCTCCCTGCCTCCGCGTGTCGGCCGTCTGAAAGCCGGCATGGCGAAACGCGACATCGACGTGATCGTCTCCTTCAAGCCGGAAAACAGTTTTTATTTCACCGGTTTCAACCCGATCATCTATTCGCACCCGGTCATCGCCATTCTGACGCGCGATCATGATCCGATCATGCTCGTACATGCGCTGCGCGATGACCATGGCCGCGCCAGCGCCTGGGTGCCGGATATCCGTCTTTACGGTTCCTGGTCGACCAAGGTGACGATGGGACCGAACTGGCAGGGCGCGCTTGCCTCCATTCTCGGTGATCTCGGCCTTGCCGGCAAAACCATCGGCCTCGAGGAGGAATTCATCTCGATCCAGCGCATGAAGCAGCTGCAGGCAGCGCTTCCCGATGCAAAGTTTACTGATGCCAGCCACCTGGTCGACCATTGCCGCCTGATCAAGGATCCGGATGAGATTGCGCATGCCCGCATTGCCGCGCGCGTCGCCGATCTCGGCATGGATACGGCTGTTGCAACCCTCGCTGCCGGTGGCAACGAGCGCGAAGTCGCGATCGCCTCCATGCACGAGATGAACAAGCTTTGGGCGGCAGAATATCCCGATGTGGAAGTGGCCGATTTCGGTTCGCTGGAAGGCGGCGTGCAGAACGGCATGGCCACCTGGGTCCTGTCCGGCCCGCGCATGTTCTTCAATTGCGACAACCCCACCCAGCGCAAGCCGCAGCGCGGCGAGGCCGTGTCGGTGCTGATCTGGACGATCGCCAACGGCATTCATGCGGAAAACGAGCGCACCATCGCCATGGGTCCGCTGCCGGATGCCAACCGCCGCGCACTCGATGCCATTCTGGAAATCCGCGACGAGGTCGACCAGCTGATCAAGCCCGGCACACCCTACAAGGACCTGTTCGAAAAGACCCGTGTGGGCCTGCAGGCGCGCGGTTACGGCGCCAATATTCCGGGCCGCATTGGCCACGGTATCGGCCTTGGCGCGCATGAGCATTCCTCGCTCGATGCCGCTTCGACGCTGGTTCTGGAACCCGGCATGCTGTTCACCTTCGAGCCGAATATTCGCGTTCCCGGCGTCTGCGCCACCCAGATTTCCGACACCGTACTCATCACGCAGGACGGCCGCGAATATCTGACGCGCTCGGCCGGCGGTTATCTGGAGGTCTGAAGGCACACATGGCGCCCTTGCTCGAAGTCCGCAATCTGACCGTCGCATTCGACACACCGTCCGGCACGGTGCATGCCGTCAATGACGTCTCCTATACGCTGGAAGAAGGCGAGACGCTGGGCATTGTCGGCGAGTCCGGTTCGGGCAAGAGCGTGCATGCCTTGTCCATGGTCGGGCTGATCGCCTCGCCGCCGGGCCGTGTCGTCGCAGGCGAGGTTTTGTTTCAGGGCCGCAACCTGCTGGCTCTGTCGCAACGCGAACTGTTCGAAGTGCGCGGCAAGGAGATCGGCTTCGTGTTTCAGGACCCGATGACCTCGCTCAACCCGGTGCTGACCATCGAGCGGCAGATCGCCGAGCCGCTGCGCCGGCATTTCGGCATGTCCGCCACGGCAGCACGCGACCGGGTGGTCGAACTGCTGGAACTGGTCGGCATTCCCGATGCCGCCCGCCGTTCCAAACAATATCCGCACGAGTTTTCCGGCGGCATGCGCCAGCGGGTGATGATCGCCATTGGCATTTCCTGCAATCCCAAACTGCTGATCGCTGACGAGGCGACCACCGCACTCGACGTCACCGTGCAGGCGCAGATCCTCGATCTGGTGCGTGATCTCAAGCGCCGCATCGGCACGACCGTGATCTGGATCACCCATGACATGGGTGTGGTCGCCGGTCTCGCCGATACGGTTCAGGTCATGTATGGCGGCCGTATCATGGAGCGCGGCCCCGTGCGCCCTGTCTTCCACGATCCGCGCAGCGCCTATACCTGGGGCCTTCTGAAATCGCTGCCGCATGGCGGCAAGCGCGGCGTCACCCGCCTTTACCAGATCCCCGGCAATCCGCCCGACATGAGCAAGCCGCCGGTCGGCGATCCGTTTGCGCCACGCAATCCGTTTGCCACGCCGCGCTGCCTGGATGAGGTGCCGCCGCTGGTCGATGTCGCCGGCAGCATACCCGGCCACAAGGTTGCCGCCTGGTACGATCTGAAAGCGGAACTTGCCAAACAGGAGGCCCAGCCATGAGCGACATGCAGGTTTCCTCTGCCGGTGTACCACCCCTCGTTTCCGTTCAGAACCTGAGCAAGATCTATGGTGGCGAGAAGCGTTTTCTCGGCGGCAATGCGCCGGTGCTGAAGGCCGTCAACAATGTCAGCTTCGACATCGCGCCGGGTGAAACGCTCGGTCTCGTTGGCGAATCCGGCTCCGGCAAAAGCACGACCGGTCGCGTTCTGCTGCAGCTGGAAGCGCCGAGCGGCGGTGACATTCTATTCAAGGGCCAGAACATCACCGGCCTCTCGAAATCGCTGCTGAAACCGTATCGGCGCGACATGCAGATCATTTTTCAGGATCCGTATGCCTCGCTCAATCCGCGCATGACGGTGGGTGAATTCGTCGCCGAACCGCTGGACGTACATGGCCTCAGCGGCAATCGCAGCGAACGGCAGGATCGGGTAGCCGGCCTTCTCAGAAAAGTCGGGCTCGATCCGTCCTTCATGAAGCGTTATCCGCATGAGTTTTCCGGCGGACAGCGCCAGCGGGTCAACATCGCCCGTGCGATTGCGCTTGATCCGGCCTTCATCGTCGCCGACGAGCCGATCACCGCGCTCGACGTGTCGATCCAGGCGCAAATCGTCAACCTGTTCCAGGACCTGCAGGACGAGCTGGGGCTGACCTACCTGTTCATCGCCCATGACCTGTCGATGATCCGTTATCTCTGCCACCGCGTCGCCGTCATGCTGCGCGGCCGCATTGTCGAGATCGGACCCTGTGAGGCGATTTTCGAAAACCCGCAACACCCCTATACGCAGGCACTGCTCTCGGCCATCCCGGTGCCGGATCCCGATATCGAGCGCGACCGCAAGCCGATGCTTTTTGACGTCAATGCAAACCTGCCCCCCGAGACGGCGCAATTGCAGCCGCTCGGTGGTGGTCACTTCGTGTTAAGGGCCTGAGCGATGCACCTGTTCGCCACGCATTTCGGTACCTATGAAGTCGGCGCGGACGCGAACGGAAAACCCTGCCTTCTGCCGTTTCGGCATGACCCGGATCCATCACAGATGGGGCTCGGATATCTGGCGCTTGCCGATCATCCTGAGCGGGTTCGCACGCCGATGATACGAAAGTCGTGGCTGGAAAACGGCCCGCTGGCCGGCACCGGCCGGCTGCGTGGTGACGATGAATTCGTCAGTGTCAGCTGGGATGAAGCGGCGGATCTGATTGCCGGCGAAGTCAGGCGCGTGTCCTCCATCCATGGCAATCAGGCGATCTTTGGCGGCTCCTACGGCTGGGCGAGTGCCGGCCGTTTCCACCACGCGCAAAGCCAGCTCAAGCGTCTGCTCAATCTCGCCGGCGGTTTCACCTCTTCGGTCAATACCTATTCCTACGGCGCGGCCGGCGTGCTGCTGCCGCATGTGCTTGGTGCCGATTACAAGGATGCCTGCGATACGTCGCCATCCTGGAATGACGTCGCCGATCATTGCCGAATGCTCGTCGCCTTCGGTGGTTTTCGATTGAGCAATGCGCAGGTTGAAGCCGGCGGCACCGGCAGTCACCGCGCCACGGAATGGCTGAAACGCTGCCAGCAGAAGGGCGTCGAGATCGTCGTCTTCAGCCCCGCAGGCAGCGATGCACCTCCCGGCGACAATGTGCGGCATATCCCGCTGCGTCCCAATACGGATGCGGCGGTCATGCTCGGCATGTGCCACACGCTGCTGACACAGGGCCTGTTCGACTGTGCTTTCCTCAGGCGCTGCACGGTCGGTTTTTCGGAACTCGAAACCTATCTGATCGGCGAAATCGATGGCATCCCCAAGGATGCCAAATGGGCTTCGAGGATATCCGGCGTGCCGGCCAGGACGATCATCGAGATCGCCGAAAACCTGCATGACATGCCGAGCCTAATCAATGTCGCATGGTCGCTGCAGCGGGCGCAGTTCGGCGAGCAGCCGTTCTGGGCGGCCATCGCGCTTGCCTGCATGGCCGGCCATGTCGGCAAGGCAGGCTGCGGTTTCGCTTTCGGTCTGACGGCGGTCAACTCCGTCGGCCAGCCGGTGCGGCGTCTGAAGGGACCGGCTTTCGAGCAGGGCCGCAACCCGGTCGAGCACTATATTCCCGTGGCGCGGATTACCGAGCTTCTCGAAAATCCCGGCGGCACGATCGATTATGACGGACAGGTACTGAGCCTGCCGGATATCCGGCTGATCTGGTGGGCGGGTGGCAATCCCTTCCATCATCATCAGGATCTCAACCGGCTGAGAGATGCTTTTCGGCGGCCGGAAACGATCATCGTCGCCGAGCCGATGTGGACGGCAACGGCGAAGATGGCCGATATCGTTCTGCCCTCCGCCTTTCCGTTCGAGCGCGACGATATCGCCGCATCCTCGCGCGATAACTGGCTGGTCTATAGCCGCCGGGCGATGGAGCCACTGGGCGGTATTCTCAGCGATCATGAATTTTATTGCCTCGTCGCCGACCGGTTGGGTTGTCGCGCTCAGTTCGATGGCGGACTGACCACCGATGAGTGGCTGGCGAAAATCTACGAGGGTTATCGCGACCGTTATCCGGAACTGCCGGATTTCCAGCGGTTTCGGTTGCGTGGTTTCGCGGCGCTGGACGAAGGCGAGGATGCGCCGGCGCCGGCCGACCATTTCCGCCGTTTTGTGGGTGACCCTGACGCCGCACCGCTGAAGACGCCGAGTGGTCGTATCGAGATCGGCTCAGCCGCGATTGCGGCATTCGGATATGGCGACATGCCCGGCCATCCGGTGTGGATGCCGCCCGCCGAATGGCTGGGTGCACCGCTTTCAGCAAAACACGGTCTGCATCTGCTGTCGCCGCAACCGGCGCACCGCCTGCATGGCCAGCTTGAATATGGACCGGCCAGCCAGAATGCAAAACGCCACGGGGCCGAACAGTTTTCGCTGAGCACCGCCGATGCCACGCGCCTCGGCTTGGGTGATGGCGACCTCTGCGAGATCTACAACGATCGCGGCCGGGCGATCGCGGCGTTGGCCATCGATGCCGGCCTGATGCCGGGCGTGGCCGTGCTGGCGGCGGGCGGCTGGTTTTCTCCCGATGCCGAGGGTCTGGACCACGGCGGCAACCCCAACACGCTCACCGATATCGCGCCGGCCTCGACACTGTCGCAGGCGACGGCCCCCAATTCCTGTCTGGTCTCGGTTCGTCTGTGGAGACGGATCGGCCAGCAGGCAGCATGAGGACAAAGGATATGGACCAGATCGACCGTCTTTCCGGCATCGCGCCGGGTTCCGAACTCTACGACATCCGGCGACAAAGGCCGGATTTCGTCGATGGCACAGAGCTTTGCCGCCAGACGGTTCTGACGCCGACCCATGGGTTCGATCTCGGCCACGATTTGCGCGCGGCGCTTGCCGCCCGTATGGCGCGGTTTCTCGGTCACGAGGAACTGGCGAAAACTTATGACGAGATGCTGGCGCAGGCCGGCGCGACGCCGCTTCTCTCCGGTATCGCTGCTGGCGGTGAACTGCCTGCCGAGGCAGACAGTTTTCTGCGCACCATCCTGCGCCATGCAGACCTCGTCACCAAGACACCACGCGAAAACACCAAGGCGGATATCGAGGCCTTGGAAGCGGCGGGCCTCAGCAATCCGCAGATCATCGCGCTGTCCGAACTGATCGCCTTCGTCAATTTCGAGGCCCGCGTCATCGTTGGTCTGGCTGCTCTGGGAGAGGTCGCATGAGCGGCGCGCGTTTCAAGGTCAAGGCTCTCTCGTGGTCGCCTTATATCGAGCCTGTCGACGTGACGACCGCGACGGAAGAACAGCTTGCCGCCATGCAGGTGACACCGTCCAACACAAAGGTTTCGCCCTATGTGCGCACTCTGGCGCACGACCCGGAATCCTATGTGGCGCGGACAAAACTGTTCAATGCCATCATGTATGCCAAGGGTGGTCTCGACCGGGCGGAACGGGAACTGGGTGCGCTGGTGGCCTCGGCGGTCAATCGCTGCGTCTACTGCGCATCTGTGCATGCGCGCCGGTATGTCGAGCTTTCCGGCCGTGACGAGGTGGTCGAGGAAATCTATGTCCGCGGTCTCGAAGGCAGCTTCGACGAGAAGACGAAAGCCATCGTCGATTTCTGCAAGACGCTGTCGCAGACGCCGTCGCAGGTGACGAAGGAGCAGGTTCAGACACTGCGCGACCACGGCATGTCTAAGGCTGACATCGTCGACCTCATCCATTCGGCGGCCATCTTCGGCTGGGCCAACCGGTTGATGCATACGCTCGGCCACGCGGAGCCGGTGGACACCAAGTGATGGAAATATCGTGGAAGCGCCACAACCGCTTCCACGATATCGGCAATTGCGAAATGCTTATTCTCAAGGGGGCGGAAAAGAGGGAAGTCCGTTCCTTGCGAGTGCATACAAGAGCATGAAAAGACAAGACAATTCAGGGTCATTAGGAGACGAAACATGACACGTAAACTGCCTTTGGCGGCAATTGCCGCCTTGTCGATCGGCACACTGATTTCTTCCACGGCGCTGGCGCAGGAAAAGACCCTGACGATTGCCGTCACCAACATGATGAACACGTTCGATCCGCATATGACCGCCTCGGTCGGCACGGATCTGAGCCTGCTCAGCCACATCTATCCGTCGCTCGTCCTGCGCGGCCCGGACCTCAAGATCGCGCCGTCGCTTGCCACCGAATGGAGCAATGTCGATGACCTGACATGGCGCATCAAGCTGCGTTCCGACGCGACATTCAACGACGGCGAAAAGATCGACGCGGAAGCAGTGAAGTGGAATTTCGACCGCGTCCGCGATCCGGCGGTCAATGCCCGAATCAAGGCATGGTTCACGCTGATCAGCGACGTCAAGGTCGTCAGCCCGACGGAAATCGAGATCAAGACCAGCTCGCCTTATCCGGCGCTGATCGACCAGATGTCGATGTTCTTCCTGCTGCCGCCGAAATGGGCCGCCGAACACAAGCCGGCCACCGAAACCACCTCGGGCGGACCCTATGTGATCTCGTCGGTCAAGGCGGGCGACAGCGTCACGCTTGAAGCCAACCCAAAATACTGGGGTGAAAAGCCGGCCTTCGACAAATATGTCATCCGCGTCATTCCGGATGCGGCGAGCCGCGTTGCGGCCCTTCTGGCCGGCGAAGTCGATTTCATCAACTCGATCCCGACCACCGAAATCGAGCGCATCAAGACCAGCGGCCAGGCACAGGCTGGCGCCGTGCCGAGCACGCGCACCGTGTTCATCAAGTTCAACACGCAGAAGGCGCCGCTCGACAACAAGCTGCTGCGTCAGGCGCTGAACTATGCGGTCGACAAGGAAGGCATCGTCAAGGCGATCTTCAACGATCAGGCGGAAGTGGCGCATTGCCAGGTCACGTCGAAGAGCTACTTTGGCTTCAACCCGGATCTGAAGGCCTATTCTTACGATCCCGACAAGGCCATCGAACTTCTCGAACAGGCTGGTGGCGCGCCGAAGGATCCGATCGAGATCGAAGTGCCGACCGGCACCTATCTCAACGGGGAGGAAGTCGTTCAGGCGGTTGCCAGCCAGCTGGAAGAGATCGGTGTAAAAACCAAGATCACCGAGATGCAGTTCAGCACCTATATGGACAAGTATCTGAAGGCGAAGGATCTTGGCCGCATGAGCCTGCTCAGCCAGGCATGGCCGACCATCGATGCCGATGGCCTGCTGACCCTGTTCGCACCGGGCAACATGTATGCCTATTGGGACAATGCCGATTTCGGCAAAGCGCTTGCCGATGGCCGTTCGACCATGGACAAGGCCAAGCGTCAGGACGCCTACAAGAAGGCAACCGAAATCATGTGCGATGATGCGCCGGCGCTCTTCCTCTACACCCAGCCGACCACCTATGGCCTGTCGAAGAAGATCACCTGGGCGGCGCGTGGCGACGACTGGGTTCGTGCCTTCGACATGAAGCCGGCTGCCAACTAACGGAACCGGCACTTCGCGCCTAGTGGCGCGGAGTGCCTCTCTGCCGTCAATATTTGGGCGGCCATTCCATCACTTCCGAGAATGCCATGCCGACTGTCGATTTTCCCGCCGACCGGATGCTTGCCGATATTGCAGCGCGCGAATGGTCGTTCCGGCGTCAGCATGTGGTGCGTGAACTCGGTGCATATGTCCCACTGAGGGGCGTGCTTCCAAACATTGATCCGGCAAGCCAAGCGGAAAAGCTGGCATTCTGGACGTCGGTTCTCTGCGAGCTGCATGAACTGGACGCGGATGCACTGTCGCCGACCGGTCGCGAGGACCGGCTTGTGCTGCGCCAGCAGGTGGAAGCCCTGCGGCTGTCTCAGGTGTTTCGCGATTACGAGCGGCCGTTCAACGGTTCTACCAGTTTCTGGGACGATACCGCTGCCTCCATCCGCGAGGAGGCTTTTGACAGCGAGCGCAAATATCGGGACGCGATTGGCCTGATGCGCGACATGCCGCGCTATTTCGACGAGGCGATCGCCAATATGCAGGCCGGGCTGGCGCGTGGTTTCAGCCAACCGGCGATCATCCTGCCGGCGGCCATCCGAACGATCGAGGCGGTGCTCGCGCAGGCCCTGGATGACACCGATTATTTTCAGCCATTCCGTGCATTTCCTCAGTCCGTGCCGGTCGCTGTGCGGGATGACCTCGCGCAGCAGGCCAGCGTCGCGATAGCCGACGCCGTTCTGCCCGCCTATGCGCGGCTTCTGGTTTTCATGCGCGATGTCTATGCGGCTGGTGCAGTCACGCCGATCGCCGCGACAGAACTGCCGGATGGACAGGCCTATTATGACGCCAAGGTGCGCGAGTTCACCACGCTCGACATGCAGGCGGACGATATCTACGACCTCGGGCTTGCCGAAGTCGAAACCTGCAGTGCCCAGATGCTGCAGGCAATGCGCGCCAGCGGTTTCGACGGAACGCTGCCAGAATTTCTGGCCTTCTTGAAGAACGATCCGCAATTTTATCCGGTCTCGGCGCAGGATCTGCTGATGCGGGCCGCCTGGATCACCAAGAAGGTCGAGGCAAAACTCGACCGATTTTTCGGCCTTCTGCCGCGTCGCCGTTTTGCCATCGAGCCGGTGCCGGACAGTATTGCACCGACCTATCCGATGGGCACCGGCGCGCCGGGCCTTTACCTGCTCAACACCCACAATCTTGCCGCCCGGCCGCTTTACATCCTGCCGGTGCTGACCCTGCACGAGGCGGTGCCCGGCCATTGCTTCCAGATGTCGCTTGCCGCCGAAAACGATGCACGGCCGGCCTTCCGCTCGCAGACCTACGCCATCGCCTATGGCAATGCCTGGGCGCTTTATTGCGAAAAGCGGCTCGGCGTCGAGATGGGCATCTACGAGACGCCTTATGATCTGTTCGGCATGTGGAGCCTGCTGACCCTGCGCGCGGTGCGGATGGTCGTCGATGTCGGCGTTCATGCTAAGGGGTGGGATTATGACCGCGCCCGCGATTACATGACTGAGAAGACCGGCCTGCCGCTGCCGGTCATCGAAGCCGAACTGAAGCGTTATATCAGCTGGCCCGGTCAGGCGCTGGGTTATTATCTCGGCATGATGGCGATCGAGCGTGCCCGCGAAAAAGCCGAGAAACTGCTTGGACCGGCCTTCGATATCCGCGCTTTCCATGACCGCATTCTGGCACTCGGCCCGGTTCCGATGACGGTGGTCGAAAACAGTATCGACCAGATGATCGCCGAACAGCTCGACGCTCAATCCAAACTCGCATGACAGCACAAAGAGGACGCATCCCATGCCGACAGTGACCCTCAACGACGCAACCTTTGTCTACGACGAGGCCGGCGATCCGGCCGCCGAAACCATCATCGCCCTGCATGGCGGCCGCGGCATCGGCGATCGCAAGGGCGAGTTTAACGCCTACAAGGTGCTGTCGGACAGATATCGGGTGATCGCTTATGATCAGCGCGGCTGCGGTGAGACGAGCCTGACGCCGCCCTATACGTTCGAGCAGCTGGCCGATGACGTCGAGGCCTTTCGCGTCAATCTCTGCGGGGGGAAGAAGATCATCCTCGAAGGCGGTTCCTTCGGCGGCATGATCGCGCTCACCTATGCGGTCAAATACGGGCACAATCTCTCGCGTCTCATCCTGCGCGGCACGGCGGCCAGCTATCACCACGAGGACGATGCCATGGTCGTCTTCAAGGAGCGCATCCATAAGGCACCGAGCGCGTCGCTGGGCATGCTCGACAAGATGTTTTCCGACAAGGTGATCGACGATACCGAATTGCGGCTGATCTGGCTGGCCTTGCAGCCGCTCTATTACGAAAAATTCGATCCCGATGCAGCACTTGAGCGCACCCGCACCATGCACCTGCATGCCGAAACGCATAATGCGCTTTTCAAGGAACGGCTCTATGATCTGCGCGACCGGCTGAAGGATATTCCGGTACCGACGCTGGTCGTCTGCGGCGCCGAAGACTGGATCTGCCCGCCAAATCATTCGAGGCTGATTGCCGAAAGCGTTCCGAAGGGTGAGTTTTTCGAAGTGCCTGGCGCCAATCATGCAGTCCATGTGGAAGCGCATGAACAGGTTATTGGCGCCATTCGCGAATTTCTGGCGCGAACTGCCGTCGATGCCTGAAGCGTGGCGGGCATAGGGGGGGCGAGAAGAGCGTATTGCCGGGCTTGAGGACGTCGTCGCCCGGCACTACTCTCTCCGGCCAATGCCCACCCCTGCAAGAGCATCCGCCACATGAACATCAAGCAACTCGAAGTGCTGCGCACGCTTTTGGCCACCGGCTCGACGATCGCAACGGCAAAGGCTATGGGGTTGAGCCAGTCCGGTGTCAGCCGTATGTTACAGCAGCTGGAGCAGGACCTCTCGATCACGCTGTTTGCGCGCGACAAGGGACGCCTTATCGCCACGCCGGAAGCACTTGCGCTCGGTCGTGATGCGGAAAACATCCTGCTTGCCGTCGACCGCATGTCCGGCCATGCGGAAGACCTGCGCAGCGGTGCGTCGGGGCCGGAAATCGTGCGTATCGGCCTGCCGAGCAGCATGTGGGAAAACTTTGCCCCGGCCATGCTGGTCGATTACATCCGCGATTTCCCCGGTGTGCGCATCGAAACCTTTTTCGAAACGACGACTGCAATCAACAAATTGGTCGGCGAGCGGGTGATCGATATCGGCTTCCTTCGTATGGAGGGAGAGACGGGACCGGGCATCGTGGTGGAAAAGGTCGCGAGCGGCAAAAGCGTCTGCGTCGTGCCGAAGGATCACCCGCTGGCGGAACGCGATGAAATTTCCGCAAAGGATCTTCGCAATGTGCCGCTGGTGCTGATCGGTCGGCAGAGGCCAAACCGCATGGCGCTCGACCAGACATTTGCGCGTGCGGGCGTGAAACAGATGGTGAAGATCGAGACTCATACCAACAGCTCGGCCTGCGCCTATGTTGCGCAAGGGTTGGGTGTGTCCATCATCAGCAGTTTTTACGCCAATCTCTATCGGCATCTTCCGGTCGTGCAAAGGCCGTTCGTTCCGCAAGCCACTCAGGATTTCGGTCTGGCACGAGCGGCCGGGGTTCCGCTGTCCATTGCGGCGCAGGCCTTGAGTGATGCTCTCCAGCGGCAAATTCTGCTTTCGCAAAAAATCGAATAATAACAGATATCTAAGCCTAGAGAATGCGATTTTTCATTGTGCTTTCATATCTCTCGATGCGCATAGATGTATGACGAAAACGCATAGTATTGCGCTTCAGTCGTCATCCAATCATAGTCTCGCATAACGAAACCGATGCTGGCGGAAATGGAAAGTCCGCCTTCAATCGTGGGGAAAACATGCTGAGATTTATCCTGAGCCGTCTTGTGATGGCGCTGCCGACGATCGTGCTTGTCTCGATCACGGTTTTTGCGCTGATCCGCTTCATTCCCGGTGATCCCGCAGCCCTGATGCTGGGCGATATGGCGCAGCCGGAGCAGATTACCGCAATGCGCACCGAACTCGGTCTCGACAAGTCGATGCCGCAGCAATTCGTCATCTGGGCCGGTAACGTCCTGCAGGGTGATTTCGGGCGTTCCATCGTCAATGACGAGGAGGTCTTGCCGCTCGTCGTCTCGCGTTTCATGGTCAGCGCCGAAATCGTCGTGATTGCCGTGCTGCTGGCCAGCCTGATCGCCGTGCCTGCCGGTGTCATCGCCGCGTGGCGCCAGAACAGTGCGACGGACTTGGCGCTGGTGGGCACCGCAACGGTGCTCCTGTCTATCCCCACCTTCTGGCTCGGCCTGTTGCTGCTGCTGTTATTCGGCTTGAAGCTCGGTTGGCTACCCGTTCTCGGCTATGTCTCGATCGGGGACAATGTTGTCGGTGGTCTG
Source organism: Neorhizobium sp. JUb45 (assembly GCF_004343585.1). Taxonomy (GTDB): domain Bacteria; phylum Pseudomonadota; class Alphaproteobacteria; order Rhizobiales; family Rhizobiaceae; genus Neorhizobium. The sequence continues at coordinate 194,596 of NZ_SLYW01000007.1, forward strand.
CTTTATCTCGTGTTGCCGGTAATGACGCTGGTCATCCATGAGGCGGGCGTGCTGATCCGCATGGCGCGCGCCTCAACGTTGGAAGTGCTGCGGCTCGACTATATCACCCACGCGCGCGCCAAGGGCCTTTCGGAAAGCGCCGTTTTGTGGCGGCATGCCTTCAAGAACGCCTTTGGACCGACATGGACGATGATCGGCCTGATCCTCGGCAATCTGCTGGGCGGTATCGCGGTGATCGAAACGGTCTTCACCATACCGGGTCTCGGCCGCCTGATGGTCGACAGCATTTTTGCCCGCGACTACCCGGTGATCCAGGGCTGCCTGCTGTTCGTGGCCCTGTCCTACGTGCTGGTCAATCTCCTTGTCGACCTGCTCTATCCTCTCTTTGATCCGCGTGTGGTTGCCGAATGAAAAAGATCAGTCTCAATGGCCTCATCGGCGGCATTCTGATCGCCGTGCTTTTGGCCAGTGCCGCCCTCGGCCTCGTCTGGACACCGTTCGATCCGATGAAGCTGTCCTTCACCGCCCGTCTTGCCGCACCGAGCGCCCTGCATCTGCTCGGAACCGACGAATTCGGTCGGGATGTGCTGAGCCGCCTGATGGTCGGCGCGCAGGCCAGCGTCTGGATCGGCTTTCTGACCGTCAGTTTCGCCACTATCTTCGGCACACTCATCGGCCTTGTCAGCGGTTATGCACGCGGCTGGATCGATGGCGTCATCATGGCCATCAACAACGCGCTTCTGGCCTTTCCGGGCATTCTTCTGGCGCTTGGCCTGCTCGCCGTCTTCGGCGCCAACCAGTACGGCATCATTTTTGCGCTCGGCATCGCCTACACGCCGTCGATGGCCCGCGTGGTGCGCGGTGCCGTGCTCTCGCTGCGGGAGCGCGAGTTCATCGAAGCCTCGCGGGTCATGGGCAATGGCGAACTGTTCACGCTGTTCCGTCATGTCCTGCCCAACTGCCTCGCGCCGATCACGGTGCTGGCCACATCTATGTTCGGCTGGGCCATCCTGTCGGAAAGCGCGCTTTCCTTCCTCGGTCTCGGCGTGCCGCCGCCGGCGCCCACATGGGGCAACATGCTGGCCGCCGGCCGGCCGTTCATCCAGCAGGCCGTCTGGCTCGGCCTTTTCCCCGGCATCTGCATCGCGCTGACCCTGCTCGGCATCAACCTCCTCGGCGACGCCCTTCGCGACCGCCTCGACCCGCGCATGAGAGGCCTGAAATGACAGACAATACACTGCTGAGCGTTCGCGGTCTCTCGCTCGAAGTCGCCCACACAGGCCTCGAAGTGGTCAAAGGCATTTCCTTCGACATCGCGGCGGGCGAAATTTTCGGGATCGTCGGCGAAAGCGGCTCTGGCAAGACGCTGGCCACCCGCGCCCTGATTTCGCTTCTGCCGCCCGCCATCAAGGTCACCGGCGGAGCGGTCAGTTACAAGGGGCAGGATGTCCTCAAGATGAAGGACAGGGACTTGCGCCGCCTGCGCGGAGCCGAGGTCGGGGTGGTCTTTCAGGAGCCGATGACCTCGCTCAACCCATCGATGACGATCGGCCGGCAGTTGGAGGAAGGACTGATCCTCCACACGAAATTTTCGCCCGAGGAGCGTCGCGCCCGTATTCTCGACATGCTCAAACGTGTCGGCATCCGCGAGCCGGAAGGCGCGCTTGCCGCCTATCCGCACGAGTTTTCCGGCGGCATGCGCCAGCGTATCATGCTGGCTTCCGTCATGCTTTTGAAGCCGGCGCTGCTGATTGCCGACGAACCGACCACCGCGCTTGATGCCGTCATCCAGCGCGATGTCATGGAACTGATGGTGGAGCTGACGCGCGCCGAAGGCACAGCCGTGCTGCTGATCAGCCACGACCTGCCGATGGTGGCACGTTATACCAGCCGCATCGTCGTGATGGAAAAAGGCGCGATCGTCGAACAGGGGCGCACCGAAGATCTGCTGGATGCCCCGCAGCACCCTTATACGAAGAAGCTGCTCTCCTCGCTGCCCTTCCGCGGTGAAGCCCGTGCGCTCGACATGTCGAAACAGCCCATGGTCTCGGCCCAGAACATCGTCGTCGATTATGCGGGCCGCAAGTCGCTGCTGAAGAAGGCCAAGCCCAAGCGCGCTTTGCACGGCGTCAGCATCGATATCCATGAAGGCGAGGTCGTTGCGCTTGTCGGCGGGTCCGGCTCGGGCAAGACGACGCTTGGCCGCACCATCGCAGGACTGGTGAAGGAAAACGAAGGCCAGATCCGTTTCCAGGGCCGCGCGCGTGACGAGGACTGGCAGGATTACCGGATGAACTGCCAGATGGTGTTTCAGGATCCGTATTCCTCGCTCGATCCGCGCATGACCATCCTTGCGCTGGTCGAGGAAGCCCTGCGTCTCGTGCCGGATCTGGATGGCGCCGCCAAGCGCAAACGTGCCTTGGAAACGCTGGAGGAGGTCGGCCTTAACGCCGATTATGCCAGCCGTTATCCGCACGAACTGTCCGGCGGCCAGCGGCAGCGCGTGGCCATTGCCCGTGCGATCGCCCGCCGGCCGCGTTTCCTGATCGCCGACGAACCGGTATCGGCGCTCGATGTGACGGTACGCGCGCAAGTGCTCGATCTCTTTTCCGATCTGCAGAAGCGTTACGGCTTTTCCTGCCTGTTCATCAGTCACGACCTCGGCGTCGTCGAGCAGGTGGCCGATCGTGTCGTTGTCATGCAGGACGGTCGCATCATCGAAGAGGGGGATCGCGATGCGATCTTCGACAATCCGCAACAGGATTATACCCGCCGTCTCCTCTCGGCCATCCCGGCGCTCGACCAGAACGAGCGTGGTGGCGTGACGCTCAAATGGCGTCTGGAAAAGGACATTTAACAGGATGAACACGATGAGCATTTCCGAGCAACTGTACGCGATCTGCGATGCACAGCCCTTTGTCACCCGCTTTATGGTGCGCAATCTGCTGACCGGCGAGGAAATTCGCCGCGGCGCAGATGAGGAGACCCCCTCCGGCAGCACGCGCAAGACGTCGATCATGATGGCTGCACTCAAGGCGGCTCATGAAGGGCGGCTTAATCTGGACGAGCCGGTCACCTATGAGGAGCGGTTGTCCAAGGAAGTCGCCAGCGGCATGTTCCGCTACATGACGCCGGGCATCGTCATTTCGCTGCGCGACGCGATCACCGGCATGATGACGCTGAGCGACAATGTCTGCACGAAAATGGTGCTGGAGCGGCTGACACTGGAAGAGGTGGACGGCTACTGCAAGGCGCTTGGCATGGCCAACACCCATCACCGTTTTCTCATTCCGCCGCTTGCCCTGCCGGCCGATCATGCGCTGACGACGGTGACGACCACCTCTGCTGCCGATCAGGTGCTTCTGCTGCAGACCATTCTCGATGCGCAATCCTCCGCCGAGGCGCAGAACAAACTCGGATGCAGCGCGCAACTGTGTGCCTTTGCCATGGAAACGTTGAAGCATCAGATTCTGCGATACGGCATCCGCTCGCGCCTGCCATTCGAGGCTGTCGTTGCCAGCAAGAGCGGTCGCGGCAAGCGTGGGCGCATGGATGCGGGCATCGTCTACAACAAGGGCGCGCCGTTTTTCATCATCACCGCCTATACCGATGATGTGCCGCAGGTCATGGCCGATGGTACGCCGGGATATACGGTTTCGCTCGAAACGATCGGCCGGCTGGCGCAGGCCTGCTGGAACGGTTTCCAGTCATAAAAATCAACAATAGCAAAAGAGGGTAGAACAATGAAAAAGCTTCTTCTGGCAGGCACCGCTCTGCTTGTTATGACCAGTATTTCTGCTGCGCGCGACATCACCATCGCGCAGAGTTCCGACCTGCGCAGCGCCAATCCCGGAGTGAACCGCGACGGCAATACCGATGGCGTCATCCTGCACATCGTTGAAGGTCTGGTCGGCTACAACAACAGCGGTGAGGTGAAACCGCTTCTGGCCGCAAGTTTCGAAACCTCTGCCGATGGCCTGACCTATACGTTCAAGCTGCGCACGGATGTGAAATTCCACAACGGCAAGACTTTGACGGCTGATGACGTCGTCTGGAACTGGACGCGTTATCTCAAGCCTGAGACCAAATGGACCTGCCTCAACGATTTCGCCAAGGGCGGCGCTGCACCGGTATCGGAGGTGAAGGCTGTCGATGCGTCAACGGTTTCTATTACACTGGAAAAGCCCTCCGCCGTTTTCCTTGGCCTGATGTCGCGGCCTGAATGCGGTTATACCGGCATGATCTCGCCGGACTCGATTGCCGCCGATGGCAGCTTCGTCAAGCCGATCGGCACCGGCCCGTTCCAGTGGGACGAATGGAAGAAGGGCGAATATATCCACCTCGCAAAATTCGCTGATTACGTTTCTCCGCAAAACGATGGCAAGCCGGATGGCATGGTCGGTTCGAAACGGCCGCTGGCCGACGGCATCAAGTTCATGGTCATCCCGGATGCCTCGACCGTGAAGGCCGGTCTCGAATCCGGCGTGCTCGATACGGCCGAAATCTCGCCGGATCTGATCCCCGAATTCAAGTCGAACGACAAGACGCAGCTGATCGTGTCGCGCAACAACGGCAAGAACCTCTTCTACATCCAGACGCGCGACAAGTTGCTCAGCAATCCGGGCGTCCGTCGCGCCATGGCTATGGCGCTTGATCTCGATGAACTGGTCGCTGCCGCATCCAACGGCACCGGCGAGGCGAATGGCTCGATGGTTTCGCAGGACAGTGTCTATTTCAACGACACCCAGAAGACGCGCCTGCCTTACGATATCGAAGCGGCCAAGAAGGAACTGGCGGCTGCCGGTTATAAGGGCGAGCCGATCTCGATCATCGCCAACAAGCGCGGCAACGTGCCGAGCTTCCCGGCTGCCGTCATGGCGCAGGCGATGATGCAGCAGGCGGGCCTTAACGTGCAGATCGAAGTGCTGGATTATGCCACGCAGGTCGATCGCCGTCGCTTCGGCAATTATCAGGTGATCTCGCAGTCGGTCGCGCCGCGTCTCGATCCGGCCCTGATGTATGCTTTCTATGTCGGCAACAAGGACAAGAACGCCTCGCTGATGTGGGACGATCCGAAGGCCGTCGAGCTGATGAATGCCGCTTACGCGGAGGCCGATCAGGAAAAGCGCCAGAAGATCTTTGACGAGTTTCACGAACTGATGCTGAAGGAAATGCCGGGCATCTTCCTTTACGACATGGTCGATGTCTGGGGCGCGACGAAGAAGCTGAAAGGCCAGCCTGTCTGGCAGTCCAACGCCCGTCTTTGGGAAGTTTCGGTCGACAACTGATCGCTTTTACCGCGCCGGCGGTGAATGCCGGCGCGGCACACAAACCCAAATCGATATCTGATCCGGCCGTTTGACTGCCGGCAGGAAAAACGCGCCTTGAAACGGGCGCAAACAGACCGCGAGGACGCCCATGAACCGCGACGCCGTGACCTCGATCGCCGAGGCGATCGAGAAGATGAAACCGCAATTTACCAGCCTCAGCGACAGTATCTGGGATTTCGCCGAACTGAAATTCGACGAAAAACAATCCTCCGGTCTTCTGGCGGAAACTCTGGAGGCCAACGGTTTTGCTGTAACGCGTGGCGTTGCCGGCATGGAGACCGCCTTCATCGGCGAATTCGGCCAAGGCCAGCCGGTGATCGCCATTCTCGGCGAGTTCGATGCGCTGGCCGGCATGAGCCAGGCAGCCGGCATTGCCGAACATCGGCCGCTTGCCTCCGGTGGCACCGGCCATGGCTGCGGCCATAATCTTCTGGGCGTCGGCTCGCTGATGGCGGCCATCGCCCTTGCCCGCCACCTGAAGGATAACAGCATTGCCGGCACCGTGCGTTATTACGGCTGCCCCGGCGAAGAGGGCGGCTCCGGCAAGACATTCATGGTGCGCGCTGGCCTGTTCGATGATGTCGATACGGCACTGACCTGGCATCCCGCCCCGTTCAACGGCGTACGCTCCACCAACAATCTTGCGGTTCTCGAATATTTCTACCGCTTCAAGGGTGTTGCCGCCCATGCGTCGAACGCGGCCCATCTCGGGCGCTCGGCACTCGACGCGGTGGAACTGATGAATGTTGGCGTCAATTTTCTGCGCGAGCACATGCCGCAGGATTGCCGCGTCCATTACGCGATTACCGATACCGGTGGACGCGCCGCCAATGTCGTGCAGGCCCAGGCGGAAGTGGTCTATCTGATCCGGGCGCCTGAAATGCCGCAGGCACTGGATCTCGTCAAACGCGTCGACAAGGTGGCACGCGGCGCCGCGATGATGACCGAAACGGACGTGGAGATCGTCTTCGACACCGCTTCCACCAATCTTTTGCCCAACATCACGCTCGAAACCGCGATGCATGAAAACATGGTAGCGCTGGGACCAATCGCTTTCGATGAGGCTGATCTCGATTTTGCCAAATCGATCCAGGACACGTTTACCGAAGAAGCGATCAAAAGCAGCATCCGGCTTTACCAGATCAAGGGCGACGTCTTTTCCAATGCCAGGGTCGATGGCGCGACGCCGCTGCATCTGGGCCTGCGCGAGTTCGAGGGCCATTCGCATTTTCGTGCCGGCTCGACGGATGTCGGCGATGTCAGCTGGGTGACGCCGACGGCGCAATGCTGGACGCCGACCTGGGCGATCGGCACCAACCCGCATACGTGGCAGGTGGTGGCACAGGGCAAAAGCGCCGGCGCTCACAAGGCCATGGCGCATGCCGCCAAGGCGATTGCCACGACAGGCCTTTCGCTGATGACTTCCCCGGAGCTTCTGGCGGCAGCCAAGGCGGAATGGGCGGAAAAGACGGATGGACAGGCCTATATATGTCCAATTCCAGCGGAAATTTCGCCGGCGGTTCATTCCCCGAAGGTCAAATGAGATGCCCTAACGGCGCTCGGAGACGACGGTGAGCAGCGGTGTGTAGCTCGTCAGCGTGATGGGCAGCCCCTGTTCGAGCGTGCGGTCTATGCGGCTGATATCGTTGACGTCGATGATCGCCGTCACGCGTCGGTTGGCAAGTGTCGGATCCAGCACCATGAGGCGTCCCGAACGCCAGCGATTGAGTTCCGCGATAACCTCGCCGAGCGGGCGGGACAGAAAAACGAGCTGGCGGCTGCGCCAGCCGAGGCGCCCTTCCGTCTCTTCCCTGACGACCTTGCCGAGCCTGCCGTTTTCGTAGTCGACGGCATCGCCTTCATGCAGTTCCAGCCGCTGGCCGGCGGCCTCGACGCGGACATCGTGCTCGGTGACGGCGACGCTCAGCCGTTCTGGCGCGATGGAAACGGAATAGGCTGTGCCAAGCGCGGTTGCCTCCAGCGAGCCGGCTTCCACGACGAAAGGCCGCCCGGCGTCCGGTGTCACCGTAAAATAGGCTTCGCCGGCATGCAGGATGACATGGCGTTCGGATGGGCGGAAATCCAGCGATATGGCACTTCCGGCCGACAGTTCCGCGGTTGAGCCGTCGGGCAGTGATACGGTGCGAATTTCACCCTTTCCGGTCGAAAAATCGGGCCGCCTGCCACCCGAGGTCCAGGCCGTGCCGATACCGGCCAGCAACAGAACCCCGCCGGCCGTTTTTATGAATGTACGGCGATTGCCTCCGGCGTTGGCCCGCCGTGGTTCCGCTGCCGCCTGTCCCCACAGGCTTTCTATCCGGGCATAGGCCATGGCGTGGCGCTCGTCCGCTTGCAGCCACTGGCGAAAACGGGCGTAATCCGATTGCGGGGTGGCCGGATCGAGCAGATGTGCAAACCAGGTCGCGGCCTCGTGCGCCACGCTGTCGCTGACACCGTCCGGCATTTCCGTCTGCGTGCTGTTGCCCATTGCGCCTCCGTGCGTCACCCGCCGCAGCCATCCATGCCTGTAATACGATCAGCGATGCCAAAAACCTTGGTCGCTATCCGATCTTTGTCATTCCTGATCCGGATGGCAGGAAGAATCCAGCTTTTCGAGGGCGGTCACCATATGGCTGAACACGGTTTTAGGTGAAATCCCAAGCGCCTTGCCGATTTCGACATAGGTCAGGCCATCGATACGAGCCATGGTGAAAACCTGACGCGCGCGTGGGGGGAGAGCTTCGATGGCTGCAGACAGCGCCTGCACTTTCTGTCGCGCTATTGCCGTATCTTCAGGCGTCGGCACCGTATCGGCGACAAACTCCAGATGCTCGATCCCGTGCACGAATGGTGCGATCCGTTCTCGGCGCTGGAAGTCGATGGCGAGGTTGCGGCCGGTGCGCAGGACGTAATTCTGCAGATGCCCCGGATCGATGGATACCGCGCGCCGTTCCCATAGCCGCAGGAACGTATCCTGTGCCAGATCTTCCGCGGTCGCGTGCGAATGCACCAGCCGCGAAATGGTGGAGAGCAGGCGCTTGCGCAGACTTAGAAAAGTGCCAAGCAGGTCCGGTGTAAGGGCCGATTGCATGATCGAGCGACTATCAGGCCGATTTGACCAAGGCAATCTCGCAAAATCAAAATATTACTGCTTTTGTCATGTTTTGATTTCCGTGCTGCGATCTCGTCACACCAGAAAGTCAGCGGACAGCCTTCAGCCCTTCACCAGCTTTTCGAGGAAGTCGCATGCGCGATCCGCACCGCCGATCGAAATCGTGTGTCCAAGTCCGGGCTCGATCACTGTTTCTATGTCGAGACCCGCGGCAGTCAGTTCCGTCTGCGCTTTCTCTGTTTCCCATGAGGGGATGACACCGTCCGACGTGCCGTGCACGAGCAGGATTTTTGTTTCCTTTGCCGGTGTCAGTGGCTTCTCGGTTGCGAGCCTGCCGGAAAAGCCGATCACGGCTGCAACGGGCCAACGGCCACTCGCCACGGCATCGAGTGACATGATCGTTCCTTGCGAAAAACCGACCAGCACGACCCGATCAAGGCGGTCGCCAAAGCCATGTTCCTGAACGATGCCGGAAATCACCGCATCGAAAGAGGGGCGCGCTGATGTGATGCGGGCAGGGCGGTTTTCTTCGGTCACACCGGCAACGCTGAACCATTGATAACCGGAGCCGAAATTCGATGGTTCGGGCGCATTCGGGGCAACAAAGGTGACGCCGGGCAGTCTCGGCGCCCAGCTTTTGCCGAGTGGTGCGAGGTCGGCACCGTTGGAGCCGACACCATGCAGCAGGATGACGAGGAAGGAGCTGTTTGAAACCGTCATGATAAAACCTTGTGTGCAGTCGAGGCGGACTACCCGCACCTTGCCTGACCAGTGGTTTACGATGAAAGGCAAGGCGCGCGATAGAGAGCGGTCAGTGACCACTCCGTTCAACGATAACGCATCATGAGGTGATCTGATCCGCGCTCAGCGACGGCGCAGGTGCGTGATTGTGGCCGATGTCGTCTGCGGAGCGGGTGGAGCGGCGGTCTGGTCGGCGCCCGTCAGCCCGGAATATTCGGCAATCGGTTCGGCCTTGCCGATCAGATAACCCTGGATGTGCTGGCATTGTGCCTCTTCCAGAAAGGCGCGCTGTTCTTCCGTTTCCACGCCTTCGGCAACGATCGGGATGTTCAGCCCGCGGCCGAGCCCGATGACCGCGCGAACGATCTCATCGGCACTCGAATCTGCGTTGAGCTTTGCGGTGAAGGACTTGTCGATCTTGATGGTATCGAAGGGAAATGCCTGAAGGTAGGAGAGCGACGAATAACCGGTGCCGAAATCATCCATGGCGATCTGTGCGCCGAGGCTTTTGAGGCCCCGCAGGATCTGTAAGGCGCGGGCGAAATCCTGCACCAGCACCCCTTCCGTCACCTCCAGTTCCAGTCGCTCGGGCGCAAGGCCCGTCTGCAGCAGAACCGTGTGAACATCGCTGACAAGATCCTCCTGACGGAACTGGATCGGCGAAATGTTGATGGCGATCTTCAGCCTGTTCGGCCAGCTTGCGGCTTCCCGGCAGGCTTCGCGCAGCACCCAGCGGCCAATTTCCACGATCAGCCCGCTCTCTTCGGCCAACGGCACGAAATGGTCTGGCGTGATGAGACCCCGGGTCGGGTGATGCCAACGCAAAAGAGCCTCGAAGCCAAAAATTTCGCCTGAAACCGAAGCCTGCGGCTGATAATGAAGTGCCAGTTCGCGGCGGCCTATGGCGTGGCGCAGGTCCTGCTGCAAGACGCGGCGGTCATGCATGCGCCGGTCCATGCCGGAATTGAAGGCGCAGAAGCGTCCACGCCCTTCCGCCTTGGCGCGGTAGAGTGCTGCATCGGCATTGGCAAGCAGGGTCACGGCGTCGTCACCATCCTGCGGAAACATGGCGATGCCGATGCTCAACCCCACGCGAATCGAACGGCCATCAACCTCTATTTCTTCTTCCATCGCCTGCGCCAGATTTTCTGCCAGCCGTGTCACCGCTTCCGGCTGGCCTTCGCCGGCGCTGATGACCGTAAACTCGTCACCGCCCAGCCGTGCTGCCATGTCCTGCTGCCCAAGGACGCGTTTCAACCGCAGTGCCAGTTCGGTCAGGACAATATCGCCGGCATTGTGACCGAACAGATCGTTGATATCCTTGAAACGGTCGACGTCGAAGCTCAACACGCCGAAGCTCCGCCGGGTTACCCGGCTTTCCTCGATCAGGTTTGCCAGCCGCGCGGAAAAATGCGTTCGGTTCGGAAGATCGGTGAGCGGATCGTGATGCGCGAGATAGGAAACGCGCTGTTCCGCCTGTACGCGGGCGGTAATATCCTGCTGCGTGGTCAGTATGTAGCGACCATCGAGCAGCGTGTCATGCACGGCGATGATCTTGTCGCCAACCTCGATCTGCGCCTGCACGCTACGTCCCGCGGCCAGTTCTCGCTGGACGTTTTCGAAGAAGGTTTTGGGGTCCTGCTTCCAGTCGGACATACGGTCTGTTTCGACCAGATCCGTAAATGTCTCAAGCCCGGTGACCCAGCGATTATCGATGTCATGAAGCAGCCGAAAACAACGGTTGGCGTAAACCGGCTTGCCTTCGAACTCGAAGATCGCAACGGCAACCGGCAAATTCTCCATTGCCATTTCGAGAGCCGCCAGCGTCGCCACGCTGGAGGGATGTTCATTCGCCTTGTCGCCCGTGCCATGCTCCCGGAACGAAACCACATCCTAGGTTGCACAATTTAAACATTAGGCAATAGGCATATAATAATTTAGGCCAAACGAACAGCTCAAGATGGCTGCTCAGCGTCGGCGGCACGGAAGTAGGATCAGGCTGCGCGCCGGTGCCAGTTCAGCGCTGCCGTCAGCACGGCTTCAAGGCGGTCAGCCGCCTGGTGGCCGCGTTCGCCCAGATGCGCAGCAATGGCGCGCATTGGCTTCATGGCCTCGGCAATATCCCTGACAGTCAGATCGGCATGTGGTGAGGGACCGTTGCGGCGCTGTCTGTCGGCCAGCTGAAACGCTTCTTCGGCGAGAACGGTGAAAAGCCGGTCGCCGGCCGTTGCCCGGTTGCCTTCCTTGTCGACCGAGCGCCAGAGCTGCCGCTGTGCCACCAGCCGATAGCTTGTCAGGCGCTCGAACAGCATCAGGTCGCTGATGCTGTAGACGCGGACTGGCATTGGCTCCGCGGTCACCTGCGAAACCGGCTCCGGTTCTTCAGGCAAAGCTGTGTCGGCAACGTCGATTGCTACCGGTTCCGTGCGCTTCGGTGTCACCGCTGCGAGCGGCTCACCAACGGTTGCGTCGGCCAATACGCTGCCTGTTCGCACCGCCTCGACAATCATGGCCTCGGGAAAGACCGCATCATTCGAGCCTGCGCTCGGATTATCGAATGCCGGGGTGATGGAGGAGAGCGAGATTTCCGGAGCTTGCGAGATCAACTCGGCCAGAAGGTCATCGAGCGATCCGGATGAGGGGAGCGCATCGGCGTCATCGAAATGATCGTCAGCACGATCGCTTCGGAAATGTGCGTCATCATGCATTCCGTCCAGCATTGAAATATCCTTCGTGAATTCAAATCGCCAGTCGTAAAATCAATGATGCCTTTGATAAGTGCGCAACCATGCGCAAAGCTGACTACTAATCCTTTTTTGATTTGCCGAAAAGCTGAAGGTCGTCAGGGGATGGTTTTCAGATAGGCGATGACGTCGTCGATTTCCGACTGACTCCAAAAGCCCCAAAAACGCATGCTGGTGCCCGGCACCTTTCCCTTCGGGCTTGATAGAAATTCCGACAGGTTTTTTTCGTCCCAGAAAAGCCCGCCGGCACCGGCGTCGCGCATCGCCTGAGAATAGCGGAACCCTGCGACGCTGCCGGCTGTGCGGCCAAAAACGCCCTTCAGAGAGGGGCCGAGCTTGTTGGTATAGGCGTCCGGCACATGGCAGGGCAGACAAACGCGATAGACCTGTCGACCGTGTTCTGCGTCCTGTGCCGACGCTGGCTGGGAAAATGCCAGCGCCGCCGGGAACAGGAACGCGGAAAAGAGTGGTCTGGCGGTTTTTTCATATGCGGCGATCATGCAATCCGACCTACCGCGTGGAGAGCGGTACGTCGAGATGCCGCGCCATCTGATCAGCTGATCACAGGCCGGTCAGCGCGACTTGGGCGCTGCCGTCACCTTGCCGATCTCGATTTCACCACCGACTTCGGCCAGTTTTGTCTTCTTGTCGTAGACACAAATGACGCTGATATCGGCGATTTTCTTTGTTTTCGGCACGCCGCTGGGGCGGCCTGTGACGATGGCCATTCCGTATTTCTCGCTGCCATAGGGATCGACAACGGCGCGGCCTTTTTCAATCTGGCTGGCGGCGGTTTTGATGCAGGCCTTTTCGACCGAGGCCGCAAACTCGGCCCAGGCTCCGTCAGAAGAGGCATGGACGGGCGAGGTGAAGGCCAGCGTGGCGGCCAGAACAGACAAAGCCGAAAAGGCAATTTTCATCGAATCACATCCTCCATTCGGGTTGCCGTCATTGCCATGACTGTGCGGCAATCACGTGGCGGCGTGCAGGATTTTGGCGGTGATTGCGGCCGCACCGACAAAGCCGGGAACGATGTTCCACGAACGGGCGTTACGAAAGAACGATACACCGCCGGAGCATTGATTTTTGCCAGAATTTTGGTCTCGCAACCGTTGCCACGGTGCCGCCAGACACCTATGTTCCCGCTCACCTTCACCCAGCTTGTTTTTGCCCAAGGAGTAAGATCATGGCTTTTGAACTTCCAGAACTCCCTTATGATTACGAGGCTCTCGTGCCCTTCATGTCGAAGGAAACACTCGAGTATCACCACGACAAGCACCACAAGGCCTATGTCGATAACGGCAACAAGCTGGCCGCTGAAGCCGGTCTTGCCGACCTTTCGCTGGAAGAAGTCGTCAAGAAGTCGTTCGGCACCAATGCCGGCCTCTTCAACAACGCGGCCCAGCACTACAACCACGTCCATTTCTGGAAGTGGATGAAGAAGGATGGCGGCGGCAACAAGCTGCCCGGCAAGCTGGAAAGCGCGATCGCTTCCGACCTCGGCGGTTACGACAAGTTCAAGGCTGATTTCATCGCTGCCGGCACCACGCAGTTCGGCTCCGGCTGGGCCTGGTTGTCCGTCAAGGATGGCAAGCTTGAAATCTCCAAAACCCCGAACGGCGAAAACCCGCTGGTTCACGGCGCAGCGCCGATCCTCGGCGTCGACGTGTGGGAACATTCCTACTACATCGACTACCGCAACGCCCGTCCGAAGTACCTCGAAGCTTTTGTCGACAGCCTGATCAACTGGGACTACGTCCTGGAGCGTTACGAAGCTGCCACTAAGTAAGTTTTCGGATTTCTGAGTTTCATGGACACCCGGTGCCGCAAGGTGCCGGGTGTTTTTTATTGGTCGGGATGTTCGCTTGCCGGCCGCAAATCGCCGCCGTCACACGCCTGTCATGCGTTCGTCATATCTCCCGCGCATGTCCCGTGAAAATCCTCTCATCCGCTTCGGTGTTCTGGCCGATCCCCAATATGCACCGCTTCCGCCACGTCCCACGCTGAACCGCCACTATCAGGCGAGCAAGGCCAAGATCGCGCAGGCGCTTGATGTTCTGGATGGCGAGGATCTGGCCTTCATCGTGACACTCGGTGATCTGATCGATCGCGGCTGGGAGAATTTTGACGAGGTCCTGCCGCTTTTTGACAATTCACGACACGACTGCATTTTCCTGCCCGGCAATCACGATTTTCTTGTCGAGCCGGAACATCTGCCGAAGGTTCACGAGAAGCTGCGCATGCCAGCGCCGTATCACCACTTTGCACGCGATGGCTTTCGTTTCGTTATCCTCGATAGCTGCGAGGAAAGTCTGTTTGCCACCGCGCATGATCCCGATCGGCGGGCGCAGGCAGGTGATCGTCTGGCGCGGCTTGAGGCAGATGGCGCGATCAATGCCAAGGACTGGAATGCCGGTATCAGTCGCACCCAGTTCGAATGGCTGCGCAATGTTCTCGATCATGCCGCCTGGGATGGCGAGAAGGTCGTGATCATGGGGCATTATCCGCTTTACCCGGATGGTGACCACAATCTCTGGGACAGTGCCGAAGTGGCGGCGCTGATTGCGTCCTACAGCAATGTCGTGGCCTATCTGAACGGCCATCAACATACCGGCAATCTCGGTCAACTCGGGAAAAGCTGGTTCGTCAATTTCAAGGGCATGGTCGACACGCCTGACGAAAACGCGTTTGCGGTGATGGAAATTTTTGCCGACCGCATCGAAATCATCGGCCACGGCCGCGAAGAAAGCCGCATCCTGCCGCTCTAACAGGCGAGCGCATTCGCTATCGCTTCATGACGCCAGATTTTGGCCTGCAATGACCGATTCCATCTGCCTGAATGAGCGGATCTGTCATCGCTTGTGTATGTAATCTGCCCTCCGACCGTTCTTTAATGTAATTGACAGATGTCAGCGACCTTTTGACACCGTTGTCGAGAGACTAGATATAATGCTATTTTGATTTCGTAAGTAATAAATGGCATCAATATTGATTTTTGTGAATTTTATCAAAGATCAATTCATTCGCGGTGCCTGAGCAAGAGATTTATTGATGACGTTATCACTCTGTCCGAGAGGCATGATATGGCCAGCACGCTAGACACGGGGACCATCGAAAGAACGGCGACCGCCCGCGCTCCAAAGGTCCGCAACTTCAATCCGACTTCGAAATTTTTTCATTGGCTGATGGCGGCGATCATCATCGTCGCGTGGGTCATCGGCTATTACGGCGGCGCCATGCTGCATTACGGCGTCAACGACATCGAGACCGCACAGAAAGTCTGGGCGATTACGCTGCACAAGAATATTGCCACCACGACGCTGTTCCTCATCGCGTTGCGCATCGTCTGGCGGCTGTTCCACAGCCCGCCGCCACTTGGCGAAATGCCGTCGATCATGAAGCTCGCCACGCATATGGGCCATTGGTCCTTGTATTTCCTGATGGTGGCAGTGCCGCTTTCCGGCTGGTGGAATTCGTCGTCGGCAGGTTATCCGATCCCGGTCGCCGGCCTGTTCACCATTCCGGGCCTCGGCGGCAAAAATCCGGAGCTGACGCCTTACCTCGTCACGGCGCACTGGTTCCTGTCCTGGGCGCTGCTGATCGTCGTCGCCGGTCACTTTGCCTTCGCGCTGAAGCACCATTTCATCGACAAGGACGATACGATCGAATCGATGATGCCGAACAATCACGCGAAGGATTGATGGCACGACCGCTGACGTGGCGCCTGCGACGGATCACTGGCTTTGCCAGCCATCGGTCCAGAGTTTTCGCAAGCGGTCACCTTCGCCGATAAAGAAAGCATCGACCGGGCGACACTCCGCCACCCGGTCGGTGCGAAAATTGCGGATCGCGGCGCGCAACTCGCACCAGGCAACGATATTGGCGGTTTGCGAATAATAGATCAGCGCAATCGGCTGGATCGTCCGGTCGCTTTGCTGTCCGTGCTCGTCGCGATAGCAAAGATGCAGCTTCTGTTCGGTGCGAATGGCCTGCCGCAGCAGGGCCAGATCCACTCCTTCCGGCGCAGGGGCGGAGCTGCCCCAGGCATGAAGCGCATTGGTGGTGAATGTGCCGGCAAGTGGTTGCGGCACGACTGCCGAAATCTTGCGGTTCACCTGCCGTGCCGCTTGTCTCAATCCCTGGTCGCCGGTGCGCTCCAGCAGCGCAAGCGCCACCACGATCGCCTCGGTTTCCTCGATCGACAGCATCAAAGGCGGCAAAGTGAAGCCGGGTCGCAGGATGTAGCCGATACCGCGTCCGCCCTCGATCGGCACCCGCATGCCCTGCAATGCGGCGATGTCCCGGTAGATCGAGCGCACCGTCACTTCCAGCTGTTCGGCAATCGTTGCCGCCGTCACCGGTCCCTTGGCAAGCCGAAGGATCTGGATGATCTCGAACAGGCGCGACGCCTTGCGCATTTTTCTGCCTCTCCCCGTCGCTCCTGACAGAACGCTGTCAGGAGCGAAATCGTATAGAGCCGAAAATCGCACGGTGAGACAAGGCTTTTGAAAGCCTCTGCTGCACAGGTACAAGGGTGGCTACTGACATGACCTATACGGAAAACCTCTGGCTCTTTTTCACGCTTCTGTTTGGCATTATCGTCGTGCCGGGCATGGATATGATCTTCGTTCTTGCCAATTCGCTGACCTGCGGTAGGGCATCGGGCTTGGCGGCCACGGCCGGCATCATGCTGGGTGGCCTCGTTCACTCGCTTTATGGCGCGCTCGGTGTCGGGCTTCTGGCCAATCTGCTGCCTGTGCTATTCAAGCCGCTGCTGATCGTCGGCGCGCTCTACATGGCCTGGATCGGCTTCACTCTGATCCGCAGCGCCATCACCGTCGACCATGTCGGTCCTGCCGATACGCGTTCGCAATGGGAGGCTTTCAGGCGTGGTGCCGTCACCTGCCTGATGAACCCAAAGGCCTATCTTTTCATGCTGGCCATCTATCCGCAGTTTCTTCGTCCCGATTTCGGGCCGTTGGCACCACAGGCCGCGGTGATGGCGGCGATGACGGCGGCAACGCAGCTTGCCGTTTACGGTGGGCTTGCCATTGTTGCGGGCCGGGCGCAGTCGGCGCTGGTCGGCAATCCGGCCGTCACCATCTGGGTCGGGCGTATTTCCGGTCTTCTGCTGGTCGTCGTGTCTGCCCTCACGCTGTGGGAGGCTGTCGAAATCGGCTGACCGGCTAACTTGAGTGGGTTGGGCGTATTCAGATGGTGAACGCAGTGTCGTCGAAGACGGCATGTATCTGCGCAGACCTGACGGAAACGTGACTTCTTTCCGTCGCTTGAGCTTGTCATTCTCCCGGCGCAGATCTTTCGGCTGCGTGTGATGCGGGCCGATAAAACCGGGAGATTTCAAATGCGTATCAAAATTCTGGCCGCTTCGGCCGTGGCGCTCTGTCTTGGCTTCGGTTCGGCTTTTGCTGCCGAGCCGCAGGTTGACCGTCAGGCCGGTATGAAGGCCATCGGCGGCTCCATGGGCGCGCTTGCCGCCATCGCCAAGGAGCAGAAGCCGTTCGATGCTGAAGCAGTGAAGGCTGCGCTGACCACTATCAGCACATCCGCCAAGGCTTTCCCGGACCAGTTCCCGGTCGGCAGTGAAACCGGTCACGACACCGAGGCTTCGCCAAAGATCTGGGAAAATCCATCGGATTTTCGCGCAAAGGCATTGAAGCTCGCGGCTGACGCGGATGCCGTTCTGGCTTCTGCGCCCACCAATGTTGCCGGCGTCATGAACGCCATGCAGACGCTGGGTGCCGAATGCGGCCAGTGCCACCAGACCTACCGTTTGAAGCGTTGATGTAAAACGGCGGCCGGTCTTTCGTCCGGCTGCCGTGACGCCTTGTGGCAGGAGAGTGGAATGGCATCGACCTTCACGAAGATCGTGGCGGCAGTCGTGGTCGCAGGCGCGGCTGGTCTTGGCGCGGCTTACGCCCTGACAGCGCCCGATCCGCAACCGGAAAGCCATTGGGCCAATCTCGGCAATCCGGATCTCGCCAATGGTGAACAACTGTTCTGGGCAGGTGGTTGCGCCGGCTGCCATGCGGCACCGGGTGCCGAAGGCGATGCGCTGAAAATCATGTCCGGTGGACGCGCTTTGCCGAGTGATTTCGGCACGTTTCATATCCCCAATATTTCATCCGACCCACAGGCGGGGATAGGAAGCTGGAGCCTGGCTCAGTTCGGCAACGCGATAACGCGTGGCGTCGGACCAAAGGGCGAACATCTTTATCCATCCTTCCCGTACGGTTCCTATGCGCGTCTCGCCCCGAAGGACGTCAACGACCTGTTCGGATATCTGAAATCACTGCCAGCGAGTTCCAATGTCGCGCCGGCTCATGATCTGCCGTTCCCCTTCAACATCCGGCTTGCCGTCGGCGGCTGGAAGTTTCTCTATTTCGACGATACCCCGCGTGTTGCTCTTGCCAATCCGTCCGAGCAGGTGAAGCGTGGCCAATATCTGGTCGAAGGGCCGGGTCATTGCGGAGAATGTCACACACCACGCAATGCTCTGGGCGGTTTCGAGGCCGGTGCCTGGCTGGCTGGCGGTCCCAACCCGGAAGGCGAGGGCCGCATACCCGACATCACCTCTGGCTCGGAGGCGATCGGTGCCTGGAGCGAAGACGAGATCGTCAACTATCTCGAGACCGGTTTTACGCCTGATTTCGACAGTGTCGGCGGCTCGATGGTCGAGGTGCAGAAAAATATCGCGCATCTGCCGAAAAGCGACCTTGAGGCGATCGCCGCTTATCTGAAGGCTGTGCCGGGCCGCTGAACGGTGCCAGCAAATGACCATGTATTGCGCGGCGGTTGCAGCGCAGCCGTGTCTTGACACTCGCAAAAGCCGGGCGCACAAGTTGCACCCGCAATGGTTCCCCTCGTTTTTGTCTTTGAAGGCTGGGGGATGAAAAGGGAACGCGATAGGGAGTTTTCCTCATTCGCGGCTGCCCCCGCAACTGTGAGCGGCGAGTCCGGACGATCAAGGCCACTGGGAAACCGGGAAGGCCCGCCCTGCGACGACGACCTGCGAGCCAGGAGACCTGCCATTGCGACTATGTGCAACGCATGTGCAACGAGGGGTTTCACCATGCAGAATAACACCGCTACGACCGCGGCCAAGGCATCCGGTTCCGCCAAGGCTTCCAATCTTGTCCAGTCCGCCATGGCAGCCTGCCTTGGGGTTTTCGTGATCGGCTTCGTGGGTTTTTCCCATCTGGAAGTCGTCCATAATGCTGCGCATGACGTCCGTCATGCCAATGCTTTCCCCTGCCACTAAGGGGAGCAATCTTACATGTTCAGAGCTATTGTCTTCTCCGCCGTCCCGGTGGGGATCATAACCGGTATTGCCATCACGCTGATGCAGATGGTCGGGACCGAACCGCTGATCCTCAAGGCCGAAACCTATGAAAATGCCGCTCCCGCCGTGGCGGAAGCTGCTGCCCCTGCCGAGCATGCCCACGCGCCCGGCGTGGCCGCGCATGATCATGCCGCCACGACAGATGAAGCCGCAGGCCATGACCACGGCGATGGCTGGGCGCCTGCCGACGGTTTCGAGCGCACAGCCTATACGCTCGGTGCCAATGTGCTGACCGCCATCGGTTATTCGCTCGTCCTGACGGCTTTGCTGTCGATGACCAATCTCCAGCATAATTGGCGCACCGGCCTGTTTTTCGGCGTTGCCGGTTTTGCCTCGGTGATGCTGGCGCCGATGGTGGGCCTGCCACCGGAACTGCCGGGCAGCCCCGCTGCCGAACTCGCCGCCCGCCAGACATGGTGGATTGCAACGGCTCTGGCCACCGCCGCAGGCATCGGACTTCTGCTTCTGCGCCGCGAACCTTGGGCAGCAGTGCTGGCCATCGTGCTGATCGCGGCCCCGCATGTCATCGGCGCGCCGCTGCCGCCGGCCGGGGAAGAGCCGTTGGCACCGCTGGAACTGGAGCGCCGTTTCATCATTGTCGCCACCGTCACCAGTTTTGTCTTCTGGGCTCTCTTGGGCGCACTCAGCGGCATATTCCTGAAACGCCTCAGCCCGTCGGCCTGAGGTTGTCATGGATGAGGTGGCGATCTGGCGTGATGATGTCGATGCGCTCAGCTTCGCCGTCCTTGCCGATGATCGTGACCGTCGTCACGACCATGGCGCGGCCTGCTTCGTGCATCGCCGCGCCTTTCGCATTCTGATCGGCGCCGATCCTGTCGGTGCCGATTGTCTTGCCTATCATGCAGAGCACGCCCACGCCTTTCAGGCGGCCGCATGGGAAAAGATCGATCGCCAGTCGATCCCGCCGGGCCGCAGCCTCAATCTCAACAGCCGCGATATTCGCCGTGCGCTCGGCAAGCTTGAGGTGGGTGCGGGGGAGGGGAAAGGCGCACAGTGTCAGGTTTTGAGCAAAGAGTGATGCTTGCAAAAAATGCTAGCGTTGGCCATATTGCGGAATGAACGCCAAACAGCGGAAAACTTTAGAGGCGATTTTCAGAGATCCGGTTTCCCCTGCGATCGAGTGGGCGAATATCGAAGCGCTGCTGATTTCTATTGGTTGCCGCTTGCTCGAAGGCAGCGGTTCACGCGTTCGTTTTGAAAAGGACGGTGCGGTTGCGTCTTTTCATCGCCCGCATCCCGACAAGGAGGCCAAGCGGTATCAGGTCCGTGACGCCAGAGTGTTTCTGAAAGAACTGGGTATAATGCCATGAACGCCATGCACTACAACGGTTATGCCGCTCGTATCGAGTTCGATGCCGACGACGAGCTGTTCACTGGCCATATCGCAGGCATAAATGATGTCATAGGCTTTCATGCAGATAATGTTGGTGATCTCAAAGCCGCATTCCACGAAGCTGTCGATGACTATCTTGCAACATGTGTAAAGCTCGGGCGAGAGCCGCAAAAGCCCTATTCCGGCCGCGTCATGTTTCGCATCGATCCCGAGGTGCATGCCAATGTCGCCCGGGCGGCCAAACTTTCCGGAAAGAGCCTGAACGAATGGGCCGGCGAAGTTCTCGCCAAGGCCGCGTCACGCTGATGGTGCCATCCGGCGATCCCAGCCAAGGTAGGGATCGCCGGTTGCGCAATCTTTAAGCCAGCGCCTGCGTATAGCGCATGCCGGTGACCGGCCGCGGCTTGAAATCCATGTGTTCATAGAATCGATGCGCGGCAAAATTGCCGGTGGCAGCGCCGACCGAGAGGTAATCGCAGCCGGCATTGCGAGCGAGATCGCGTGCGCGCGTGACCAGATGGTGGCCGATGCCATGGCCGCGGTGGCCATCACGCACGAACAGGTGGTGCAGGTCCATGCCGCGCTGGCCTTCCTGGGCGCGGTAGAGCGGCACAAGAATGGCGTAGCCGATCAGGCCTTCGCCGCCATCTGCCACCAGTGCGGTGATCCATGGCACGGGCCCAAACAGATCGCGCTCGAGAATTTCAGGGGTGATCGCGGCGGCATCGTTGTGGTGCGTGGCCAGAGCCGTGATCATTTCGCCAAGTTGCGGCAGGTCGGCGCGGCGGGCGGCACGAATGGCAACGACCGGCGGGCGGGCAATGACTGCCTCGGCAAGATTGATATGGCCCGCTGATTTCAGCGGGTCCAGTGCGATGGCGGAAGTGGTGGGCATTGTGTTCGTCCTTGGCTTTTCTTTTAAGAGGTTTGCCATCAGGACGCTGTTTTCATCAAAAAGCCGCCTGACGGCGGCTTTTTTGACAATATGATCTGTCTGGCCGCCCTTTAAAGGTACGACCAAAAATACGAGCGGGCGGTGGATAGGTTCGTGATCATGACAGGATAAATGCGCCTGATTCTACGGCTTGTCAACGGGGGGGTTGCAGGCATTTTCGGCGCTGAAAAATGCGTTCGAATTTCCTTGTTGCGGTTTCGTTTTTCTTTAAAATGGCGGAAAACGAAAATCGGGGCAGGTCATGCAGCTATCAGGTCGGCAAGAGGAAATTCTGGCGATTGCGAAAGCGCAAGGGAAGGTTCTGGTCGAGGATCTGGCCAACCTTTTCCAGGTGACGCCCCAGACGATCCGCAAGGACCTCAATGATCTCTGCGACGGCAAGGCCCTGAACCGCATCCATGGCGGCGCCGTTTTCCCGAGCGGCAATGAGAATGTTAAATATGATGCGCGCCGCCTGATGGCTGCCGCCCAGAAGCAGGCGATCGGCAAGGCAGCCGGCGATGTCATCCCCGACAATTCCTCGCTGTTCATCAATATCGGCACGACGACGGAAGCGGTTGGCGAAGCGCTGGTGGATCATCGAGAGTTGATGGTGATCACCAACAATATCAATGTTGCCAATCGCTTGAGGGTTTATCCGTCGATCGAGGTGATCATTGCCGGCGGCGTGGTGCGCGGGTCCGATGGTGGCATTGTCGGCGAGGCCGCCGTCGATTTCATCCGCCAGTTCAAGGTGGATTATGCGGTCATCGGTGTATCCGCCATCGATGCTGACGGCGCGCTTCTCGATTTCGACTTTCGGGAGGTGAAAGTGGCGCAGGCGATCATGGCCAATGCGCGTCATGTCATCCTGGTTTCCGATGCCAGCAAATTCGAGCGAACCGCACCGGTTCGCATGGGGCATATCTCGCAGGTCCATACTTTTATAACGGATTCCTGTCCGTCCCCTGAGATAAGGCGGATCTGCAATGAGAATGATGTTCGACTTGTCGAGACCGGCTGAAATCACCGTATTTTGGCTTTCCTCAATCTTCATTTGACATTCGTTTTTCTTTCATTTTAGACTGTCATTGGTTTCGCAACTGCGTGATTTTGTGCGATGCGAAAATGATGACGCAAGATCGGTAAGGCAATGTCAGGCAATACGGTTTTCGATCTCTTCGTGATTGGCGGCGGCATCAATGGCTGCGGCATTGCGCGTGATGCTGCCGGCCGTGGTTATTCCGTGGCACTTGCGGAAATGAACGATTTTGCCTCCGGCACGTCTTCCGGCGCCACCAAGCTCATCCATGGCGGGCTGCGTTATCTCGAACATTACGAATTCCGTCTGGTGCGCGAAGCGCTGATGGAGCGTGAGGTTCTGTGGGCCATGGCGCCGCATGTCATCTGGCCGCTGCGTTTCGTGCTGCCTTACCAGAAGGGCGGCGTGCGCCCGGCCTGGCTGATCCGGCTTGGCCTGTTCCTTTATGATCACCTCGGCGGCCGCAAGCTGCTGCCGGCGACGAAAACGCTGAACCTGAAGAGTGATCCGGCCGGCCGGCCGTTGAAGCCGGTGTTCGGCAAGGCTTTCGAATATTCCGACGGCTGGGTGGATGACGCGCGCATGGTCGTGCTGAATGCCCGCGATGCCGCCGAGCGCGGCGCAAAGATCATGAGCCGCGCGAAAGTGGTGTCCGCGCGTCGCGAGGCCGGGTTGTGGCAGATCGAGGTTCGCGACGAAGTCTCCGGCGCCACCACGAACCATCAGGCGCGCATGCTGGTCAATGCCGGTGGCCCCTGGGTCGATCAGGTCCTGTCAGGCGCAATCGGCCGCAACAATGTCCATAATGTCCGGCTCGTGCAGGGCAGCCATATCATCGTGAAGAAGAAGTTCGATGATACGCGCGCCTATTTCTTCCAGAACCCGGACAATCGCATCTTCTTCGCCATTCCTTACGAGACCGATTTCACGCTGATCGGCACCACGGATCGTGACTATTCGGAGGACCCGAAGAACGTTAAGATCAGTGCGGAAGAGATCCAGTATCTGTGCAATGCGGCAAGCGAATATTTTGCCGAACCCGTGAAGGCGGATGATATCGTCTGGACCTATTCGGCCGTGCGCCCGCTTTACGACGATGGCGCTTCCAAGGCGCAGGAAGCAACGCGTGATTACGTGCTGAAAGTCGATGCCGATGGCGCGCCGCTGCTCAATGTGTTTGGCGGCAAGCTGACGACCTACCGCCGGCTTTCGGAACATGCGCTGGAAAAGATCGGCGAAGCGATCGGCAGCAAGGGCGCACCGTGGACGGCAAAAAGCCGGTTGCCGGGCGGTGATTTCGCCGTGACGGGTGCCGCCGGTGAGGAGCGGAAACTGCTGTCGGCCTATCCGTTCTTGTCCAAGCGCCACGCGGCACGGCTGGTGAAATGTTACGGTACTGATGCAAAGGCAATCCTTGCCGATGCCAAGACAGTGGAAGCACTTGGCCAGCATTTCGGCGGCACGCTTTATGAGGCGGAAGTCCGCTTTTTGATCGAAAAGGAATGGGCGCTGAAGGCAGAGGATGTGCTCTGGCGCCGCACCAAGCAGGGATTGTTCCTGACGGCGGAGGAGGCCGGGGAACTGGAGGAATACATGGCGGGAGTTCGCCGGGCCGCTTGAGGCCATCGAAATCACCGCATGTATCCGAGGGTTGGGAGGCCCGAGGTTCATATGCTGGAATTGCGCAACGTGTCGAAGACGGTGGCGGGCGAATATCATATTCGTCCGACCGACCTGACATTAAAGCGGGGCACGCTGAATGTCCTGCTGGGACCGACGCTTGCCGGCAAGACGTCGCTGATGCGGCTGATGGCCGGTCTCGACAAGCCGACTGAAGGCACTATCCATTTCGACGGTGCCGACGTGACCAGTCTGCCGGTGCAGAGGCGCAATGTCGCCATGGTCTACCAGCAGTTCATCAATTATCCGGCGCTGTCCGTTTATGAAAACATCGCCTCGCCGATGCGCATTGCCGGCAAGGATGCCGCCACAATCGACCGCGAAGTGAAGAAGGCGGCAGACCTTCTGAAACTCACGCCCTATCTCGATCGCACCCCGCTCAATCTTTCCGGCGGCCAGCAGCAGCGCACGGCGCTCGCCCGTGCCATCGTCAAGAACGCCAATCTCGTCCTGCTCGATGAGCCGCTCGCAAACCTCGATTACAAGCTGCGCGAGGAATTGCGCGAGGAGCTGCCCAAACTCTTCGCGGCCTCCGGCGCCATCTTCGTTTACGCCACCACCGAACCGTCCGAGGCACTGCTGCTCGGCGGTTATACCGCCACCCTGCACGAGGGAGCCGTGACGCAGTTCGGCAGGACGGTCGACGTGTACCGTCAGCCTGCCGATCTCGTTACCGCGCGCATCTTTGCCGATCCGCCGCTTAACACGATCGAGCTTGTGCGTTCCGGCAATGCCTTCCTGTTCGAAGGGCAACCTGTCATTCCGGTGGCGCCGCACCTGTCGTCTGTGCCCGATGGACCAATCGTGCTGGCCTTCCAGCCGCACCATCTTTTCTTGCATGCCGCAAACGGCCACACCACACCGCTCAAAGCCCGCACGCTGGTCTCGGAAATCGCCGGTTCGGAAAGTTTCATTCATCTCGATTTCGCCGGCCGTCGCTGGGTGATGCTGGCGCATGGCATCCACGACATCGAGCAGGATCGCGAGATCGAGGTCCATCTCGACAGCCGCCATCTCATGGCATTCGACCAGCACACCGGCCGGGCGCTTGTCGCCGCGCCGCTGGCGGCGTGAGGAGAACCGGGATGGCACGCATCACACTCGAACATATCCGCCACGCCTACAGCCCGCGCGCCAAGGCTGCCGGAGATTATGCGCTGAAGGAAGTGCATCATGAATGGGAAGATGGCGGTGCTTATGCTCTGCTCGGACCTTCCGGCTGTGGCAAGACCACGCTTCTCAACATCATTTCCGGCCTGCTGCAGCCGTCTGACGGCCGTATCCTGTTCGACGGCAAGGATGTCACGCAGCTTTCGACAGAAGAGCGCAATATCGCCCAGGTCTTTCAGTTCCCCGTCGTCTACGACACGATGACGGTGTTCGACAATCTCGCTTTCCCCTTGCGCAATCGCAAGGTGCCGGAGGCAGAGGTCGCAAAACGCGTCAACGAAATCCTCGACATGACCGATCTCGCCGGCATGGCAAACCGCCGGGCGCAACGGCTGACGGCCGACCAGAAACAGAAGATCTCGCTCGGCCGCGGGCTGGTGCGCCCAAGCGTCAACGCCATCCTGTTCGACGAGCCGCTGACGGTGATCGATCCGCATATGAAATGGGTGCTGCGCTCGCAATTGAAACGGCTGCACCGGCAGTCGCGTGTCACCATGGTCTATGTCACCCACGACCAGACCGAGGCGCTGACCTTTGCCGACAAGGTGGTGGTCATGCATGACGGGCAGATCGTCCAGATCGGCACGCCGGCGGAACTGTTCGAGCGCCCAAGCCACACATTCGTCGGTTATTTCATCGGCTCGCCGGGCATGAACATCATGCCGGCCACAATCGACGGGGCAACGGCCCGCGTCGGCGACCAGACGATTGCGCTCTCAGGCGCTCCGTTGCTGGAGGGGCAGGGCCGGATCGAACTCGGCATCCGCCCGGAATTCGTCAGGCTTGGCCGCGAGGGCATGCCGGTCACCATCAACAAGGTGGAGGATATCGGCCGCCAGAAGATCGTGCGCGCCACGTTCTGCGGCCAGCCGATATCGATCGTGCTGGCCGAAGATGACGACATTCCAGCGGATGCAAAAGTGTCGTTCGACAAACAGGCCATCGGCATTTTTGTCGATAGCTGGCGCGCCAGAACCGTGACTGAAGGGCAGGAGGGCTGAGCATGGACAAGACCTGGAATAACAAGGCCTGGTTTCTGGTTCTGCCGGTTCTGGTGCTCGTCGCCTTTTCCGCCGTCATTCCGCTGATGACGGTGGTGAATTATTCGGTCCAGGACACGTTTGGAAACAACGAATTCTTCTGGGCCGGAACGGACTGGTTCACCGAAATCCTCACATCCCCGCGCTTCTGGGATGCCCTCTGGCGCAACCTGATCTTTTCCGCCGTCATTCTCGCCATCGAAGTGCCGCTCGGCATCCTGATCGCGCTCAACATGCCCAAACACGGCGTCGGCGTGCCGGTCTGCCTCGTGCTGATGGCCCTGCCGCTGCTCATCCCCTGGAACGTGGTCGGCACGATCTGGCAGGTGTTTGGCCGCGTTGATATCGGTCTGCTCGGATACATTCTCAACGGGCTCGGCTTTGCCTACAATTATACACAGAACCCGGCACATGCCTGGGCAACCGTTATCGTCATGGATGTCTGGCACTGGACGAGCCTTGTCGTGCTGCTGTGTTATGCGGGTCTCGTCTCCATCCCCGACGCCTATTATCAGGCTGCCCGCATCGATGGCGCCTCGCGCTGGTCGGTCTTCCGTTTCATCCAGCTGCCGAAAATGAAGCGGGTGCTGCTGATCGCCGTACTGCTGCGCTTCATGGACAGTTTCATGATCTATACCGAACCCTTTGTCGTCACCGGCGGCGGGCCGGGCAATTCGACGACTTTCCTGTCCATCGATCTCGTGAAAATGGCCGTCGGGCAGTTCGATCTCGGGCCGGCGGCGGCGATGTCGATCATCTACTTCCTGATCATCCTTCTGCTGTCATGGGTGTTCTACACCGTCATGACCCAGAGCGATGCCGAGCAAGGATAAGGAGAGCGCCATGAACAACAGTCTGGTCAACAACAGCTCCGGCGCCCGCTTCGGTTTCCTCATTCCGACGCTCTACATTCTCTTTCTGCTTTTGCCGATCTACTGGCTCGTGAATATGAGCTTCAAGACCAATGGCGAGATTCTGGGGCCGCTGACGCTGTGGCCGACCAATCCGACGCTTCGCAACTACACCGTCATCTTCACCGATCCGGCCTGGTATAACGGGTATCTGAACTCGATCATCTATGTGGTGATGAACACCGTGATCTCGGTTGCTGCGGCGCTGCCTGCGGCCTATGCGTTTTCGCGCTACCGGTTTCTGGGCGACAAACACCTCTTCTTCTGGCTGCTGACCAACCGCATGGCGCCACCCGCCGTTTTCGCGCTGCCCTTCTTCCAGCTTTATTCCGCCTTCGGCCTGATCGACACCCATATCGCCGTTGCCATCGCCCATTGCCTGTTCAATGTGCCGCTGGCGGTGTGGATCCTGGAAGGTTTCATGTCCGGCGTGCCGAAGGAGATCGACGAGACCGCCTATATCGACGGTTATTCCTTCCCGCGGTTCTTCGTCAAAATCTTCATGCCGCTGATCGCCTCCGGCATCGGGGTCGCCGCCTTCTTCTGCTTCATGTTCTCATGGGTGGAACTGCTGATCGCCCGCACACTGACGACCACCGACGCCAAGCCGATCGCAGCCACCATGACCCGCACGGTATCGGCCTCCGGCATGGACTGGGGCGTGCTGGCGGCCGCTGGCGTGCTCACCATCATTCCCGGCGCGCTCGTCATCTATTTTGTCCGCAACTACATCGCCAAGGGCTTTGCCCTAGGCCGCGTCTAGGGAAGGGGAGAAGCCGATGACATTTTCATGGATGGCCTGGACGCTGCCGACGGCCCTGTTCTTCATCACCATCTTTGCGCTGATCGCGGCAATGGGTGTCTGGGAATATCTTTCGCCGGGCGGTGGCCCGCGGGTCGGCATCCTGCGGTTCGAGACGACACGCGGAGACCGCCTGTTCGTGTCACTGCTCGGATCGGCCTTTATTCATCTTGCATGGCTGGGTCTTGGAGGCCCCAGCCTGTGGTGGGCTCTGGCCTTGTCGGTGGTTTACGCAATCGGCGTATTCCGTTTCGTCTGAGGTCAAAGACATACGGCGACGGGAGGAGATCCGGTCGTCGCAAGCCAAAGTGACTGCATCGCATCAACCGGGAGGACGAGATATGCGACGGCATCTTATGACGACAACGGCAGCCATGCTGCTGGCAATGACGGGTTCGGCTTTCGCCGACATGGCGGCTGCCACAAAATTCCTCGATGCGGAAATCGGCGATCAGTCGTCGCTTTCGCGCGCCGAGCAGGAAAAGGAAATGCAATGGTTCATCGATGCGGCAAAACCTTTTGCCGGCATGGATATCAAGGTGGTTTCCGAAACCATCACCACGCATGAATATGAATCCAAGGTTCTGGCCAAGGCTTTTTCTGAAATCACCGGCATCAAGATCACCCACGACCTGATCGGCGAAGGTGATGTGGTGGAAAAACTGCAGACACAGATGCAGTCCGGCGAAAACGTCTATGACGCCTATGTCAACGATTCAGACCTGATCGGCACCCATTGGCGTTACCAGCAGGCGCGCTCGCTGACCAAGTGGATGGCTAATGAAGGCAAGGATGTCACCAATCCCGGCCTCGACCTCGATGATTTCATCGGCTTGAAATTCACCACCGCACCGGATGGCGATCTCTACCAGTTGCCCGACCAGCAGTTCGCCAACCTCTACTGGTTCCGTTACGACTGGTTCAACGACGCCAAGAACAAGGCGGATTTCAAGGCCAAGTATGGTTACGACCTCGGCGTTCCGGTCAACTGGTCCGCCTATGAGGATATCGCCGAGTTCTTCACCGGCCGCGAAGTGGGCGGCAAGAAGGTCTATGGCCATATGGACTATGGCAAGAAGGACCCGTCGCTCGGCTGGCGGTTCACCGATGCGTGGCTCTCCATGGCCGGCAATGGCGACAAGGGCCTGCCGAACGGCCTGCCGGTTGATGAATGGGGCATCAAGGTCAACGAAAAGTCGCAGCCGGTGGGTTCCTGCGTCGCCCGTGGCGGTGATACCAATGGTCCGGCCGCCGTCTATTCCATCCAGAAATATCTCGACTGGATGAAGGCCTATGCGCCAGCCGCGGCCAACGGCATGACCTTCTCCGAATCCGGGCCGGTCCCGGGGCAGGGCGAAGTGGCCCAGCAGATGTTCACCTATACGGCCTTCACGGCAGACTTCGTGAAAAAGGGGCTGCCGGTGGTCAATGACGACGGCACGCCAAAATGGCGTTTCGCACCAAGCCCGCATGGCGTCTACTGGAAGGAAGGCATGAAGCTCGGTTATCAGGACGTCGGTTCCTGGACCTTGCTCAAGTCGACGCCAGACGATCGCGCCAAGGCCGCGTGGCTTTACGCGCAGTTCGTCGTGTCCAAGACCGTGGACGTCAAGAAGAGCCATGTCGGCCTGACGCTGATCCGCGATAGCTCGATCAACCACAAGAGCTTTACGGATCGTGCGCCGAAACTCGGCGGCCTGATCGAGTTCTATCGCTCACCCGCCCGTGTCCAGTGGTCGCCGACCGGCACCAACATTCCGGACTATCCGAAACTGGCGCAGCTGTGGTGGCAGGCGATCGGTGACGCGTCGTCGGGTGCCAAGACGGCGCAGGCAGCGATGGATTCGTTATGCGCCGAGCAGGAGAAGGTGTTGCAGCGCTTGGAGCGTGCCGGTGTCCAGAAGGAGATGGGCCCGAAACTCGCCGAGGAGCACGATCTTGAATATTGGAACAAGGATGCCGTCTCGAAGGGCAATCTGGCGCCACAGTTGAAGATCGCCAACGAGAAGGAAAAGCCGATCACTGTCAATTACGATGAACTGGTGAAGAGCTGGCAGAAATAAGACCGGTTTCCGATCGCAAATACCGCCGGGGCGTGTCCTTGCGCTCCGGCTTCCCGCATTGTGATATGTTGTTTTGTTTGATCAATTGCGGGTCTTGAAAAAAAATTGGCCGCGAAACCCTTGTGGCGCAGGGGATGCGCATTTTTCCGCTTCGAAACATGACATTTTTGCGAAGTTGGTGTTGACTTGAGGAAGTGGTGGGGACTATAACCCGGTCACTGAC
>NZ_SLYW01000008.1 GCF_004343585.1 Neorhizobium sp. JUb45
AGCATTCGCCAATCTTATGTAGGTTTCTTTAGAACGAAGGACATCGTCGCTAGCAGCGCCGCCGCCCTCGTCAGTGACCGGGTTATAGTCCCCACAACTTCCCCAAGTCAACACCAACTTCGCAAAAATGTCATGTTTTTGCCGAGGAAATATCAGAACCCTTATTGCGCAGGGGATCTGGCTGCCAATTTTCGCCTAAGGTTGCGTTTCTCCTCCTTCAACGGCATGTCTCAAGCCGTTGTGCCGTCCAGAAAGCCTTGAATAATGTCAGCCATTCCGATTTCCGCCCCTATTCTGCCGGCACTGCCGATCCGGGAAACCTTTCCGCAGATCACGGCAGCGCTTCGTGATGGCAATCGGGCCGTGCTTGCTGCTCCTCCTGGTGCAGGCAAGACGACATTGGTTCCCCTCCTCCTCCTCGACCAGCCTTGGTGCTCTGGCCGGATCATCCTGCTTGAACCGCGCAGACTGGCCGCCCGCGCGGCCGCCGGCCGCATGGCTTTTCTTCTTGATCAGCAGGTCGGCGAGACCGTGGGTTACCGCATGCGTCTCGACAACCGCATGTCAGCACGCACGCGTATTGAAGTCGTGACGGAAGGCGTTTTCGCCCGGATGGTTCTTGATGATCCGGAGCTGAGCGGTGTGTCGGCGGTTCTGTTCGACGAATTTCATGAACGATCGCTGGATGCGGATTTCGGCCTTGCATTGGCACTCGACGTGCAGAACGGTTTGCGGGAGGATCTGCGCATTGTTGTTATGTCGGCCACGCTCGACATCGAGCGCATCAGCGAATTGCTGCAGGGCGCGCCGATGATCCGGAGTGAGGGGCGCGCCTATCCTGTGGAGGTTCGCTACAGGGATCGCCCCGGCGACCAGCGTGTCGAAGACGCAATGGTAAAAGCGATCGCCGAAAGCCATCGTGAGGAAACCGGTTCCATCCTTGCCTTTCTTCCCGGGCAGGCGGAAATCCTCAGAACGGCGGGGCGCCTCGAAGGCATGCTCGGCGCCGATACATCGATCGTACCATTGTTCGGCAATCTTTCGCAAAAAGAGCAGGACCTCGCCATCCGGCCGTCACCGCCAGGCAAACGCAAAGTGGTTTTGGCCACCTCGATCGCGGAAACGTCCATTACCATAGACGGCGTGCGGGTGGTGATCGATAGCGGCCAGCAGCGGCTTCCCGTCTTCGAGCCATCCACAGGGATCACCCGGCTGGAAACCACACGTGTCTCGCAGGCGGCGGCAGACCAGCGGGCCGGCCGTGCCGGGCGAACGGAACCGGGTATTGCGATCCGGCTCTGGCATCAGGGCCAAACCGCTGCAATGCCTGCCTTCGCGCCGGCGCAGATTCTCTCCAGCGATCTTTCCGGCATGGTGCTCGACATGGCGCATTGGGGTGTGCGTGACGCTTCCTCACTGGCATTTCTGGATCAGCCGCCGACACCGGCTCTTTTGGAGGCGCGGCAGCTGCTTCGTATGCTGGGTGCTCTCGATGCGACAGATGCACTGACGGCAAAAGGTCGGCTGATGCGGGAACTGGCTTTGCCGCCGCGGCTGGCCGCCATGGTGATATCGGCTGCTGAAGAGGGTCACGCCAGACATGCTTGTCGCATTGCCGTTTTGATGACTGAGCAGGGGCTGGGCGGCAATGGCATTGATCTGGAAGACCGGCTACGTCAGTTCGACCGGGAAAAAGGAGAGCGTGCCACAGCCGCACGGGGTCTGGCTGATCGATTGGCCAAATCGCTTCCCAAAGGCAAAGCCGGAGAGGATTCGGTCAGCATCGGCGCGTTGCTCCTTCACGCCTATCCGGATCGTGTCGCCATGCAGCGCGGCGGTCATGGGCGTTTCGTCATGGTGAACGGACGCGGCGCCGCACTACACGAAACAGAACGCCTTGCCGGAGCGCGCATGCTGGTCATTGCCGACCTGACGGGCCGGGCAGCGCAGGCCCGCGTGCTGGCCGCAGCCGAAGTGGATCGCGCCCAGGTCGAAGCGGAACTCGCCTATATCATCGAACGCAAGGACGAGAATTTTTTCGATGCAGCCAGCCGGCAGACCCGCTCCCGACGCGTGGTCCGGATCGGAGCGGTGGTGCTGGAGGAATTGCCATTGCCGCGCCCGAGCGGGGCGGCGGCAGCACAAGCCCTGGCGGACGGCATCCGGCAGCTCGGATTGCAGGCTGTCGATTTCGGCAAGGACGCTGCGCAATTGCGCGACCGGATCGGCTTCCTCCATCGGACGGTCGGTGCGCCCTGGCCAGACGTCAGCGACGACGCATTGCTTGCCCGGCTGGATGAATGGTTCGTGCCTTTTCAACACGGCAGAAGCAGTTTTGGCTCCATCGATACCGGTGGTCTGAGCGAGGGCCTGCGCTCGCTGCTTGCCTATGAGATCCGCCAGGATCTTGGCCGTATGGCCCCAAGCCATTTCGAGGCGCCGACCGGCCAGCGGCACCCCATTCGTTACGATGGCGAGGAACCGGTGCTGACCATTCGGGTGCAGGAGCTTTTTGGACTGACGAAACACCCATCGGTGGCGGGTGGCCGCCTGCCGCTGCTGCTCGAACTGACATCGCCGGCACACAGACCCATTCAGACCACGCGTGACCTGCCCGGCTTCTGGTCAGGCTCCTGGAAAGATGTCAGAGCTGATATGCGTGGCCGCTACCCCAGACACCCCTGGCCGGACGATCCGGCAGCAGCCGCGCCGACCAATCGGGCGAAACCACGCGGGACGTGAATAATGAGCATTGCAGACAGATCTTCCCTCAGGCACGCGCAGTTCGGCGATACCAGCCGCCGTATTCGCCTGCAGACCCTTGTTCGGTTGCGGTGGCTTGCCGTTGCCGGCCAGACCGTTACCGTGCTGATCGTTTGGCAGTTTTTGCATTTTCCCTTGCCGATCATGGGAGCGCTCATCCTGATCGCTGCACTTGCGGCTGCAAATCTCTTTCTTTCCTACCGCTTTGGGCCGACGCATCGGCTTGACCCCGCCGCCGCATTCGCTTTGCTGGGCTTTGACCTTCTTCAGATGGCCGGCCTTCTGTTCATTACCGGAGGGCTTGCCAATCCGTTCGCGCCGCTGATCTGCGTGCCCGTCATCATCTCGTTCGCATCACAGCCGCTGGTTCCCTCGCTGGCCCTGCTGGTTTTTGCCGTCCTGTGCACGACGATACTGGTTTTCACGCCCTATCCGGTGCCGTGGTATGCGGATCACGCGCTGACTGTCGAACCGGTCATGCAGCTGGGCGTCTGGTGCGCCATTGCATCGATGATGTCGTTTGCTGCCTTCTACGCCTATCGCGTATCGCATGAAGCCACCCAGCTTGCCGATGCGCTGGCGGCGACCGAACTCGTTCTGGAGCGCGAAAAACATCTGTCGCAACTCGATGGACTGGCCGCCGCTGCCGCGCACGAACTGGGAACACCGCTGGCGACCATCACGGTGGTCGCCAAGGAAATGCAGCGGGAACTCGGCAATGATGAAAGATACGCAGAGGACGTGGCACTTTTGCGCAGCCAAAGTGAGCGCTGCCGCGATATTCTGAGGCGCCTCACATCGCTTTCCACCGATGACGAGGAACATATGCGGCGCCTGCCGCTATCCTCCCTCATAGAAGAAGTGACCGCGCCGCACCGGCAATTCGACATCAGCATCAAGCTGGTGGAAAAGACACCGCGCCACGGCGAGCCAGTCGGCAATCGCAATGCCGGCATTCTTTACGGCCTGGGCAATCTCATCGAAAATGCGGTCGATTATGCGCATAGCACGGTCACTCTCACGGTTGAGCATGACGCAGAGAAGGTGGCTGTGACCATAGAAGACGATGGCCAGGGCTTTGCACCTGATGTGCTGCTCAGGATCGGCGAGCCCTATATGAGCAGCAGGCCGACCTCGCAGGATCGTGCCGGCGGCCTGGGGCTGGGCCTGTTCATTGCGAAAACGCTATTGGAACGTTCCGGTGCCACACTGCGCTTCGGCAACTGGCAGGCAGATGGAAGCGGCGCCCGTGTTCAAATCGAATGGCCGCGCTGGCGTATGGAAGCAGATCAATGAGTGCTGATCGGGATGCGGGTAAAGTGACTTTACCGATCGGCTGCAAAAGACGATAACGGGCGCATTAAACAGTGGGCAAGACGGCCTGCGGAGACGAAAATTATGATTGCAGACAGGAATGAGCCTCACGGCACTTTGGATACGGCAGATTATATCGGGCCCGATGCATCGCTTCTGATCGTTGATGACGACGGTCCGTTTCTGAGGCGTCTGGCACGCGCCATGGAGACCCGCGGCTTCGAAGTGGAAGTAGCGGAATCCGTCACCGAAGGCATAGCAAAGTCAAAAATCCGGCCACCGAAATATGCGGTCGTCGACCTGAGGCTCGGCGATGGCAACGGCCTCGATGTCATCGAAGCGATCCGCGAAAGCCGCACGGACACGCGCGTGATCATGCTGACCGGTTATGGCAACATCGCCACCGCGGTGACCGCCGTGAAGCTCGGTGCTGTCGATTATCTTTCGAAGCCGGCGGATGCGGACGAGGTTTTCAACGCGCTGACCCAACGGCCGGGCGAAAAAGCCGACGTGCCGGAAAATCCGATGTCGGCTGATCGTGTACGCTGGGAGCATATCCAGCGCGTGTACGAAATGTGCGAACGCAACGTTTCCGAAACGGCACGGCGCCTCAACATGCACCGCCGCACCTTGCAGCGCATTCTGGCAAAGCGCGCACCAAAATAGGTCAGAGTTCGTCGAAGGACTTGCCGGTCGCCCATTCCGCCATCATCAGGCGCTGGGCGGCGGCGCGTGCAAAATTCAGCATGACCGATTTTCGGGTCGCCGGCGGCAGCCGGTGCTCCGGCGCTTCGCGCAGCATATGGCTGCCGTAGCCATCCGACAGAAACAGACCGCAATCCTCGGGAAAAATATCGAGCGGCACATCCTTGTGCGTGGCGAAAAAAAGCCGATCGCAGTGAAGCCGATAGTCCGGCCATTTGCGATCGATGCGAAAATCCTCGATCGACGTCTTGATTTCAACGATCCAGATTTCGCCCTTCTCCGATACGCTGATCAGGTCTGCGCGGCGACCGCTTGCAAGCGTCAGCTCAGGGACAATTGCGTGGCGCATATCGTTGAGGAGAATCTGGACCCCTCGACGAACCATCATGGCCCGCGCGGACTGCCGCCCGTCCAAAAGCGGATTGTCGTTTCCTATGCTGACAATGGTCATGGATATCGATCGCGGATCCCGTCGGCCCAACCCGGCAATGTTGCAAAAAAGACAATGGTTTTTTCAATTGTGCAATAGCGAAGCCGTAGCGCATCGCAGCTCTTGCAAAGCCTAATGTAATGGCAAATAACCGCTGATCAAAGGTGAGCGTTTCATCTTCAGTTCACAATCTTCATTTCCAAGAGAAATCCATGCGCATCCGCACCAGCATGATCGCGTCCGGCCTGGCCCTTTTGGCCCTGGCAGGCTGCTCCACGACGTCCGAAACCAAGGTTGCAACGAACGCTCCGGCGACCGTCGAGACTTCGGAAATTTTCACGGATTCCTATAACAGCGTGACCGATAACGGTTACACGCTGCCGGCAATCCCGATCAGCCGTCTGGACAAGAAATTCCATCGCCAGATCGTCAGCTTCGACACGGCCGAGCGTCCCGGCACGATCATCGTGAACACGCGCGAGCGCTTCCTCTATTACATCCTGCCACGCGGCAAGGCCGTTCGTTACGGCATTGGCGTCGGAAAGCAGGGCTTTGCCTGGGCTGGTGAAGCCTATGTCGCCTGGAAGCAGGAATGGCCGACCTGGCATCCGCCGAAGGAAATGGCGGTTCGCAAGCCGGACATCGCGAAATATGTGGAATCCGGCATGGGTCCAGGCCTCAACAACCCGCTCGGCGCACGCGCCATGTACCTTTTCAACGAAAAGGGTCAGGACACGCTGTTCCGCCTGCACGGCACGCCGGAATGGGCCTCGATCGGTACGGCCGCGTCCTCGGGATGCATTCGAATGATCAACCAGGACGTTATCGATCTCTATCGCCGGGTTCTGCCCGGCCGGCAGACCAAGGTCGTTGTCATTCAGTAATCTGAAATCCCAAACATAGGAAAAGGCGGCTAGAGACATCGGCCGCCTTTTTCGTTTTCAACATCAGTGCGATTACAGTCGCAGTCAGCCGAGCTTCGCCTTCAATTCCAGCCGCCTGCGATGAAGTACCGGCTCGGTATAACCATTCGGCTGCTCGCGCCCCTTGAGCACCAGATCCAGAGCCGCGCGGAAGGCGATGGAATTTTCGAAGTTGGCTGCCATCGGCGTGTAAAGCGGGTCGCCGGCATTTTGCTCATCGACGGTCTTGGCCATGCGTTTCATCGTCTCAACGATCTGGTCTTCGCTCACCACCTTGTGGTGCAGCCAGTTGGCCATGTGCTGGGCGGAAATGCGCAGCGTCGCGCGGTCTTCCATCAGGCCGACATTGTTGATGTCGGGAACCTTGGAGCAGCCGACGCCGTGGTCAATCCAGCGCACCACATAACCGAGAATGCCCTGCGCATTGTTGTCCAGCTCGCGCTGGATTTCTTCCGGTGTCCAGTTCGGACGCGGCGCCACCGGCACCGACAGGATATCCGCGATTTTTGCCCGGGTTCTGCCCTTCAGGCTGTTCTGCACAGCCGCGACATCGACCGTGTGGTAATGCGTGGCATGCAACGTTGCCGCCGTAGGAGACGGCACCCAGGCGGTATTGGCGCCCGCTTTCGGATGGCCGATCTTCTGCTCCAGCATTGCCGCCATCAGATCCGGCATCGCCCACATGCCCTTGCCGATCTGCGCATGGCCGGACAGGCCGCATTCGAGGCCGATATCGACATTCCAGTTTTCGTAAGCCGCGATCCAGGCAGCCTGTTTCATGTCGCCCTTGCGGATCATCGGGCCGGCTTCCATGGACGTATGGATTTCGTCGCCGGTACGATCGAGAAAGCCGGTATTGATGAAGACGACCCGATCCTTGGCGGCGCGAATGGACTCCTTGAGGTTGACGGTGGTGCGCCGCTCCTCATCCATAATGCCCATCTTGATGGTGTTGACCGCCATGCCGAGCAGCGTTTCGACACGACCAAAAATCTCGGCGGCGAAGGCAACTTCCTCCGGCCCATGCATCTTCGGCTTGACGACATACATGGAGCCGAGCCGGGAATTTTTTCGCCTGCCGTTCGGCCCGATATCGTGAAGGGCGATCAGCGCCGTCACCACCGCATCCATGATGCCTTCCGGCACTTCTGCGCCGTCCCGGTCCAGAATGGCCGGGTTGGTCATCAGGTGGCCGACATTGCGCACCAGCATCAGCGAGCGGCATTTGAGTTCGAAGGTCGAGCCATCCGGCGCGGTATAGTCCAGATCCGGGTTGAGCTTGCGGGTAAATGATTTACCGCCCTTCAAAACCTCTTCGGTCAGATCGCCTTTCATCAGACCGAGCCAGTTGCGGTAAACGACGACCTTGTCCTCGGCATCAACCGCGGCAATGGAATCCTCGCAGTCCATGATCGTGGTGATCGCCGATTCGGCCCATACATCCGAGATATGCGCCGCATCGTCCTTGCCGATGGCGGTTGTCGCATCGATCAGGATCTCGACATGCAGATTGTTCTTCTTCAGGAGGATCTGCGTCGGCGCAGCTGGTTCGCCGAGATAGCCGGTAAACTGCGACGGATCGCTCAAGCCCGTCACCTGTCCATCGGTCAGCGTGAAGAACAGTGCAGCCGATTCGACCCTGAATGATGCCGCATCCGTCCAACTGGCGCCCGACAGAGGTGCAGATTGATCGAGGAAATCCCGAACCCAGGCGATGACCTTGCTGCCGCGAACGGGATTGTAACCCTTGCCGTCCCCTTGGCCTTTTTCAGCGCCGTCAGCCTCCGGAATGGCGTCCGTGCCGTAGAGCGCGTCGTAAAGCGATCCCCAACGGGCATTCGCGGCGTTTAGAGCGTAACGCGCATTCATCACCGGCACGACAAGCTGCGGGCCGGCAATGCCGGCGATTTCCGGATCAACATTTTTGGTCGAAACCGAAAAATCCGGGCCCTCCGGCAGAAGATAACCGATCTCACGCAGGAAAGCCTCGTAGGCGGCCATGTCGGTGGGAGCACGGTTCTGGCGGTACCAGTCGTCAAGCTTCAGCTGGAACGCATCGCGCTTTGTCAGCAGATCGCGATTTTTCGGTGCGAGATCATGAACGATCTGCGAGAAACCTTCGAAAAACCGATCTGCATCGACGCCCGTTCCCGGCAGCGCGTCATCGACCAGAAACCTGTGCAGCCCAGAATCGATCTGAAGTCCGTATGCGTCGATTCTGGTCATCGCTGCCTCCCTTGATATCTGCAATGCTCACAACACTTTGCCTGTGGCGAGAGGATAGTCAACGGTCACGGGTTCAAACGATAGTCTCGTTCAATCACGCAAGGTCACCCGCATCGGCAAGCCGTCACGCGGCTGGGTCGTCAGTTTCTGCACCGGCCAGGGATCGGTCAGCGGCGTCACGTTGAATCGATAGCGCTTCATCAGAACTGCAAGGGCAATCACCGCTTCCTGCATGGCAAAGGTGGCGCCGATGCAGACGCGCGGGCCCGCACCAAACGGCAGATACTGAAAACGGCCGATCTTGCCGCGATTTTCCGGCAGGAACCGTTCCGGCATGAAGGCGCGCGGTTTTTCCCAATAAAGCTCATGGCGGTGCAGCGTCCATGGCATGACCAGCGCAGTCGTGCCGGCCTTGATTTCGACCGTCTTGCCATCTGGCGAGGTCCAGCTGTCATCCTTGATCGCTGCCCGGTTGATCGATGGCGCCGGCGGATAAAGACGCAATGCCTCCTCGAAGGCAGCCCGCACATTCGGCATCAGGTCCAGCCATTCGACTGGTTCGGCACCGGAGGCAACAACCCGGTCTATCTCCTCCTCCATTGCCCGCCGGATATGCGGTGACTGGCCTACGCAATAGAGCGTCCAGGCCAGTGCCCGCGCCGTCGTTTCATGGCCGGCGCCGATGAAGGTGAGGATATTGTCCTCGATCTCATCAAGGGTCAGTCCGTCCGGGCCGGCAAGCTGCAGCAGCAGGGTCAGGAAATCCTGTGGCGCATTGGCGGGATCGGCCATCAATTTCGCCTTGCGATGCTCCATGGTGTTGCGCACGATTTGTCGAAATTTCTCCAGCACCCTCTTGCCGCCGATTCGCGTGATCCGGGGCACCCATGGCGGTGCGCGCAACAGGTCCATGGGATCGACACGACCCATGCGGTGCAGAAGCTGATCAACATCCTCGGAAAAATTGCTGGTTTCGGAAATGATATCGCCGGAAAACAGAGTTTCCGAGAGGATGGCAAAAGCGAGTTCAGTCATATCGACCGAGACGTCATGTACGCGCCCCGAGGAGCCGACATCCGCATATTTTTCCGCATACTCCTCGGACTTGGTCAGCATCTGCCCGGCAAATCCCTTGGCATGACGTGGTGTGAAGACCGGTGCCATGGCTTTGCGCGAACGCTTCCAGACCTGGCCTTCCGCCGTCAGCAATCCATCGCGCAGGATCGGTCGCAGGATCAGTTGGCGGATTTCCGACATTTCGTAATTGGCGGCATGATCCACCAGCACATGCCGGATCAGGCCGGGATCATTGATGATGAGGGTCCGTTCCTGGAAGAATTTCGTATCGATCCAGGGCAGCGTGTAGGAAGGCTCACCCCACAGTTCGAGGGGATTGCGCAAGACCGTGCGGATAATTTCAAGCCTTGATGGCGGCACGCTGCGCGGCACCGGTGCCGGCGGAACGAAAGGCTCGGGGCGCATGTCCATCGACGATCCTCCTGTTTGAAGGATCTATATCAGTCTTCAGAGCAGCGATTTCAAATCGGCGAGCTTGTCGTTGACGAGCCAGCCGTAATAATTTTCTTCCGGCAGGCCGCCGCGTGCTCTCAGTGCTGCAGCGCGCTGCGCTGAGCCGCCGGTATTATAAAGCGTGGCGGTGATACCAGGATTGTTGCTGATATCGACATTCGCGATCGACGAATAATCGTCGATCGAACGACGGATCGTGGCAGCCATATAGGCGAGTGACTTGTCCGGATCCATGATGGCCCGATAGACTTCGCCGGCATCGTTTTCATCCAGTTTGGAATAACCGGAATTTTTCGCAACCATGTCGGACTGCATCAATGCCGTCAGCGGATTGATCTGGCCAAGGCCAAAAGTCTGCCCGGCATAAAAGGGCTGGAAAAAGACGGCGCTGAAACGGTTGTCGGGATAGGAATTGCCACCGACGCGGTTTCCGCGAAACGTCTTGTCCCAGATGTTTTCCCGGCAGGACCAGAGACGATAGGAATCGCTGATGGCGTTGCAGCTGGCGAATTCCGGGCGGCCAACGAAGTCAGCAATGCTCTCGTCCTTGTAGCCAAACCGGAAATTGTTGCCGGCATAGGCTGCGGCTTTTACATAATAGCTCTGCAGCCGGTCATAGGCATCGACGTTGTAAGTATGTTCGCCAACGATCGCACCGACCATGTGGATCGGATCGATGCCGTATGAGCGCGCCGTCGATTTGATTTTCGAGATCAGGGCCTTGTCGGTCGCCAGAAGCTCGCGGATCTTGTCGTATTTATCGTCGAAGGTGGTGCGGCCTGCGCGGGTACGGCGGACAGATGCACCGGGAATTTTCGGCTGCTCGACGTTGCGGTTACCTGGAGGCACGACAGTATCCGCCGACGCTGTTGTCGGCATGGCCCACGCCAGCAAAGACACTGTCAGAACGAAGCCCGCAAAGGCCGATTTACCCGAGTAATATCGCAACACTGTCTCCTGCCGATCGCTCGGCGATCCTGGGCAGATCTGCGGAAGGAGCCAGCGCTTTTCAGTAAAACGCGCCCCCTTTACGTGAAAGGTGGGCGCGCTGTCGAGCTTTGAATGCTTAAAAAGCGATCACGGTTTAAAGAGTGGCGCCGGACAGTGGCCCGGCTGCCACGATATTTTTACAGAATGTAGCGAGACAGGTCGGTATCGGCAGCGATGTCGCCGACATGCTTGCGCACATACTCGGCGTCGATCGTGACCGATGTGCCGCCTTGATCAGGCGCTGCGAACGAAATCTCATCCAGCACTCGCTCCATGACGGTCTGCAGGCGACGAGCACCGATATTTTCGACCGACGAGTTCAGATGAACCGCCACATCGGCCAGCGCATCGATGGCGTCATCAGTGAACTCGAGGCTGACGTCTTCTGTGCCCATCAGCGCCTTGTACTGACGGATCAGGCTGGCTTCGGTTTCCGTCAGGATGCGGCGGAAGTCTTCTTTCACCAGCGGCCGCAGCTCGACGCGGATCGGCAGACGACCCTGCAGTTCCGGCAGCAGATCC
This sequence comes from Neorhizobium sp. JUb45, assembly GCF_004343585.1. Classification (GTDB taxonomy): domain Bacteria; phylum Pseudomonadota; class Alphaproteobacteria; order Rhizobiales; family Rhizobiaceae; genus Neorhizobium. The sequence continues at coordinate 11,404 of NZ_SLYW01000008.1, forward strand.
GACGGTTTGGAGACGTGAAAGGCACCGGAGGCGATGAACAGGATGTGATCCGTCTTCACCGGGCCGTATTTGGTGGAAACCGTCGTGCCTTCGACCAGCGGCAGCAGATCGCGCTGCACGCCTTCGCGTGATACGCCGGCACCCATGCCGCCATCTCGCGCCGCGATCTTGTCGATCTCGTCGAGGAAAACGATCCCGTCATTTTCGACCGAACGCACGGCTTCGCGTTGGATGACTTCGTTGTCGATCAGCTTGTCGGACTCGTCGCGGATCAACTCGCCATAGGATTTCTGGACGGTGGTGCGCACCTTCTTGGTGCGACCGCCCATGGCCTTGCCGAACATTTCCGACAAATTGAGAACGCCGATATTGGCGCCCGGCATTCCGGGGATTTCGAAGCCGCCGGGCGCGCCAGAGCCGGCATCGGTCACCTCGATCTCGATTTCCTTGTCGTCCAGTTCACCGGAACGCAGCTTCTTGCGGAAATTGTCGCGGGTGGCAGGCGAAGCGGTGGAGCCGACCAGTGCGTCGAGCACACGTTCCTCGGCACTCATATGTGCCTTCGCCTGCACCTCGGCCCGCTTCTTTTCGCGCACGAGACCGATGCCGATCTCGACGAGATCGCGGATGATCTGCTCGACATCGCGGCCGACATAACCGACTTCGGTGAATTTTGTCGCTTCGACCTTGATGAAAGGCGCACCGGCAAGCTTTGCCAGACGACGGGAAATCTCCGTCTTGCCGACGCCAGTGGGGCCGATCATCAGGATATTCTTGGGCATGACTTCGTCGCGCAGGCCTTCTTCGAGCTGCTGGCGGCGCCAGCGGTTGCGAAGCGCGATCGCCACCGCGCGCTTGGCCTCATGTTGGCCGATAATGTAGCGATCGAGTTCGGAGACGGTTTCTCTGGGAGAAAAATTGGTCATTGTCTTCCTTTCGGCCCCCTTGTGGCACCGGCCGTTGCGGCCCGGCGCCAAGGGTCCATGACAGTTGAGATGCGCTTATTCCGCGTCGAGGCTTTCGACGATGATATTGTGGTTGGTGTAGACGCAGATATCGGCAGCGATATCGAGCGCCGTTTTTGCGATCTCCTCCGCCGACTTGTCCGAATCCATCAGCGCGCGAGCCGCGGCAAAGGCATAATTGCCGCCTGAGCCAATCGCGACGGTGCCGTGTTCAGGCTCCAGAACGTCGCCATTGCCGGTGATCGCCAGCGTGATCGACTTGTCGGCCACCAGCATCATCGCCTCGAGATGGCGCAGATACCGGTCGGTGCGCCAGTCCTTGGCGAGTTCGACGGCCGCGCGCATCAACTGGCCGGGATATTGCTCGAGTTTCTTTTCAAGGCGATCGAGAAGCGTGAAGGCATCCGCGGTGGCGCCTGCAAAACCGGCAATCACTTCACCGTCCTTGCCGATGCGGCGTACCTTGCGCGCATTCCCCTTCATGACGGTCTGGCCGAGGCTCACCTGACCGTCTCCGGCCATGATTACCTTTCCGCCTTTCCGTACCGTGATGATTGTTGTCATAGAAACACCTGTCTGCCCGCTTGGACGGGCTCTTTGAATTCGGCCTCCGATGGCCGGTTGGGTTCTATGTAAGTGGGCAAATCGCGAATGCAAATGCGACGCTTTTATCGCTCGGCCGTTCTGGATATTTCGCCGTCCCCCTGATAAGGAACCGCAACATTTCCAGTATGGAGCGTTCTATGGCCGCCGCCACAGACAGCCGAACCGCTACGGTTTCCCGCAAGACGAACGAGACGGCGATTTCCGTGTCCGTCAATCTCGACGGCACTGGCACGTCGAAGATCAGCTCGGGCATCGGCTTCTTCGACCATATGCTGGAGCAGCTCAGCCGCCATTCGCTGATCGACATGGAGATCGACGTGAAGGGCGACCTGCATATCGACGATCACCATTCGGTCGAGGATACCGGCATTGCCATCGGTCAGGCTATTTCCAAGGCACTGGGCGATCGTCGCGGTATCACCCGTTATGCTTCGCTCGATCTTGCCATGGACGAAACGATGACCAAGGCTGCCGTCGATCTCTCCGGCCGACCTTTCCTCGTCTGGAATGTCGCCTTCAGCGCGCCAAAAATCGGCACGTTCGATACCGAACTGGTACGCGAATTCTTTCAGGCACTTGCCCAGAATGCCGGTATCACCCTGCATGTGCTGAACCATTACGGTGCCAACAACCATCATATCGCCGAGACCTGCTTCAAGGCAGTGGCTCGCGTGCTGCGCACAGCGACCGAAATCGACGCGCGTCAGGCCGACCGCGTACCATCCACCAAGGGAACGCTCGTCTGATCGGGCCGAGGAGGTTTCGTGATCAGCTATACCGTTTTGACGCCGCCGGACGGACCTGACCGGGATCATGCATCGACGCTGTTCGTCGCCGATCGTTTTGTCTGGTCGGCGCTGCTTCTGCCGTGGATCTGGCTTCTCACGCAGCGCATGTGGTTTGCGGCTTTCGTGGTTTTCGTCAGCGAATGCATGGCAATTTTCATTTTGCGGCAATCGGGGCTTGGCACTGTAGGGCTTCTGGCAATCATCGCAATCCATGCACTGGTTGCGCTTGAGGGCGGCAATCTCCATATCCGCCATCTGATTGCTCGGGGCTGGAACGTGGCGGGCCAGATCACGGCACCGGATCTTGCAACGGCCGAAGAGATGTTCTTTGCCGGTCTGCCCGAACCGGTTGCCACGCCCCTGCCCTCAGCAGCCGACTGGGCCAAACCGAATTCTTCATCGACATCCGGCTGGAACGCACCTGCGCTTGGCCTTTTCGACAATACTGGAGCACGCTGATGCGCGTTGCCATCATAGACTACGGATCGGGAAACCTTCGATCCGCCACCAAGGCATTCGAGCGCGCCGCCCGCGAGGCCGGCATCGATGCCATGATCGACCTGACCGACAAGCCGGAAGCGGTGGCCTCCGCCGACCGCATCGTTTTGCCGGGCGTTGGTGCTTATGCCGATTGCCGCGCCGGCCTTGCGGCTGTCGACGGAATGCACGAGGCACTGCTCGACGTTGTGGAAAAGAAGGCACATCCCTTCCTCGGTATCTGCGTCGGCATGCAGTTGATGTCTTCACGCGGCCTCGAAAAGACTGTGACAGACGGTTTTGGCTGGATCGACGGCGATGTCGTGGAGATGACGCCCTCCGACCCAAGCTTGAAAATCCCGCAGATCGGCTGGAACACGCTCGATCTGAAAACCAGTCATCCGGTCTTCGACGGTATCCCGACAGGGCCTGACGGTCTGCATGCCTATTTCGTGCATTCCTACCATCTTGCCGCCCGCAAGGAAGATGAAGTCATCGCCACTACCAATTACGGTGGCCCGATGACCGCGTTTGTCGGTCGCGACAATATGGTCGGCTCGCAATTCCACCCGGAGAAGAGCCAGGCGCTTGGCCTTGCCCTTATTGCAAACTTCATGAAATGGGCTCCGTGATGATCCTTTTCCCGGCTATCGATCTCAAGGACGGCCAGTGCGTTCGCCTGAAACTCGGCGACATGGAACAGGCAACTGTCTACAACACCGACCCCGGCGCACAGGCCAAGGCCTTTGAAGACCAGGGGTTCGAATGGCTGCATGTGGTCGATCTCAATGGCGCCTTTGCCGGCGAGACGGTAAACGGTGATGCCGTCGATGCGATCCTGAAGGCGACCAAGAACCCGGTTCAGCTCGGCGGCGGCATCCGTACGCTCGATCATATCGAGGCATGGTTGTCGCGCGGGCTTGCCCGCGTCATCCTCGGCACCGTTGCCGTGCGTGATCCGAACCTCGTGCTTGAAGCATGCACACGTTTTCCCGGTCAGGTCGCCGTCGGTATCGATGCCAAGGGCGGCAAAGTGGCCGTCGAAGGCTGGGCGGAAGCATCCGAACTCGGCGTCATCGAGCTGGCGAAAAAATTCGAAGGCGCCGGCGTTTCGGCGATCATCTATACTGACATCGATCGCGACGGCATTCTGGCCGGTATCAACTGGGATTCCACGCTGGAGCTAGCCGATGCCGTTTCCATTCCGGTGATCGCCTCGGGTGGCCTTGCCTCCATGGACGATATCCGCCGGATGCTGGAACCGGATGCGCAAAAACTCGAAGGCGCGATTTCCGGCCGTGCGCTCTATGATGGTCGCATCAACCCGGACGAGGCCCTGGCGCTGATCCGGGCAGCCAAGGGAGAGACGGCATGACGCTCAAGGCTCGCGTTATCCCCTGTCTCGACGTCAAGGACGGCCGTGTGGTTAAGGGCGTCAATTTTGTCGACCTGATCGATGCCGGTGACCCGGTCGAAGCCGCCAAGGCCTATGACGCGGCCGGTGCCGACGAACTCTGCTTCCTCGACATCACCGCATCCTCGGACAATCGCGATACGATTTTCGATGTCGTTGCCCGCACTGCCGATCACTGTTTCATGCCGCTGACGGTCGGTGGCGGTGTTCGCGCCGTTGGCGACATCCGAAAACTGCTGCTCGCCGGTGCCGACAAGGTGTCGATCAATTCGGCAGCTGTGAACAATCCCGACTTCGTGGCCGAGGCCGCCGACAAGTTCGGTAACCAGTGCATCGTCGTTTCGATCGATGCCAAGCGCCGCCTAACGCAATCGGTCGGTGGTGATAACCGCAGCGAATGGGAAATCTATACCCATGGCGGCCGCAACGCGACCGGCATCGATGCCGTGGAGTTTGCCGCCCGCATGGTCGAACGCGGTGCCGGCGAATTGCTGGTCACATCAATGGACCGCGACGGAACCAAAGTCGGCTATGATCTGGAGCTCACCCGCGCGATCGCCGATGCGGTACGCGTGCCGGTGATTGCCTCCGGTGGTGTCGGCACATTGGACGATCTCGTTGCTGGCGTGAAGGAAGGCCATGCGACCGCCGTTCTGGCCGCTTCGATTTTCCACTTCGGCACCTATACGATCGGTGAGGCGAAGCGCTATATGGCCGATCATGGCATTGCCATGAGACTGGACTGACGGGAGGCAGACTTGGGCGAATTTTCATTGAGCGATCTGGAAAAGATCGTGGCGGAGCGCGCCTTGGCGTCTCCGGATCAATCCTGGACAGCCAAGCTCGTCGCTGTCGGCCAGACCAAGGCTGCAAAGAAGCTCGGCGAAGAGGCAATCGAAACGGTCATCGCCGCCGTGGCGCAGGACCGCAAGGAACTTGTCGGCGAAAGTGCCGACCTTCTTTATCATCTTTTGGTCGTATTGAAGATTGCCGATATCCCGTTGCAGGATGTGCTGGATGAACTCCAGCGCCGGACCAGCCAGTCCGGTCTTCAGGAAAAGGCTAGCCGTCAACCATCATGACCAGTGCGCCGCAGCCCGCCGAAGCATTTGAGGTCGGCATGACCTCGGAACGTTATTCGCCCTACCACCACTTCACAGCGGACGAGTGGGCAAAATTCCGGGCAGACACGCCCCTCACCCTCAAAGCGGAAGAGATCGCCCGGCTCCGTTCACTCGACGATCCGATCAATATCGATGAAGTCCGGCGTATCTATCTGTCGCTATCGCGCCTTCTGTCATCGCATGTCGAGGCATCGCACCTGCTTTTCCAGCAGCGGAACCGTTTTCTGAGCCTCTCGGATATCAACAAGACGCCCTTCATCATCGGTATCGCCGGATCTGTCGCTGTCGGCAAATCGACCACGGCACGTATCCTGAAGGAACTACTCGCACGCTGGCCTTCCAGCCCGAAGGTCGACCTGATCACCACAGACGGTTTTCTTTACCCCAATGCCGTGCTTCAGCGTGAAAACCTGATGGAGCGCAAAGGTTTTCCCGAAAGTTACGATGTCGGTGCCATCCTGCGTTTTCTCTCGGCAATCAAGGCCGGTGAGCCCAACGTGCCGGCACCACGCTATTCACACCTGACCTATGACGTTCTGGCCGACGAACATACGCTGGTGGATCGGCCGGACATTCTGATCTTCGAGGGTATCAATGTGCTGCAGTCGCGCACCCTACCTGCGGATGGAAAGATCATCCCGATCGTTTCCGACTTCTTCGATTTCTCGATTTATATCGACGCGGACGAGGATCAGATTCATAGCTGGTATGTCCAGCGCTTCATGAAACTGCGTGAAACCGCCTTCCGCGACCCCACATCGTTTTTCAAGAAATATGCGGCAATCGATACCAATGATGCCTTGGCCATGGCGGAAAACCTCTGGCAGAACATAAACCTGAAAAACCTGCGCCAGAATATTTTGCCGACACGCCCGCGCGCGGATCTCATCCTGCGCAAGGGGCGGGATCATTTCATCGAGACGGTTTCGCTCAGAAAGCTGTAGCCGGTACATAACCGGCTACACTTTTCACGGATTGATCCGACGCAGTGTCAGGTTGATGCGTCCGCCATTTTTTAGAAGCGTCGAGGTGCCAGGGTAAATGCGATCGACGCCGTGAAACGCCAGCCTCCCCTCTCCGCCCAGCAGAACGATATCGCCGCTCGACAGCTTGAATGACCCGGTCGGCGCTTTGCGCTCCAGTCCGCCAACCCGAAACAGGCAGGTGTTTCCGAGTGAAACGGACAGCACCGGCGCTTCGAATGCATTCTCGTCCTTGTCCTGATGCAGACCCATTTTCGCATCGTCGCTATAAAAATTGACGAGACAAGCCTCGGGCGGCTTTGAATAAGCGGCCAGCCTTTCCCACAGATCGAGAAGTTTCGGCGGCATGGCCGGCCACGGTTTTCCGGTAAACGGATGCGTTGGCTGATAGCGATAGCCGTTGTCCTTGTCCGTCACCCAACCAAGCGTTCCGCAATTGGTCATCCGCACCGACATAGGTTTTCCGGTGCCGGGCATGGTGGGCACGAACAGAGGTGCCTCAATGACGATCTGGCGGATTGCCTCGACCAGATGCTCCTGTTCGGCCCGATCCAGATAGCCTGGCAGATGCCTTATGCCCTTCATCAAGCTCGCCACGTCTGGCTCCTCACCATTGCCTCAATCGCCGTCAGGTCGACCGCGCATCTTCTTGACTTCCGATCGACCGGACTTGGCTTTCAGGCGACGTTCCACAGAACCCTTAGTGGGTTTGGTGGCCTTGCGCGGCGGCGGCGGTGGCTTGGCGGCTTCAAGGAGCAGTTCCTTCAGACGTTCCCTCGCCTCTTCGCGGTTGCGATCCTGGCTGCGCGACCGGCTGGCCTCGATCATCAACGTGCCGTCCTTGGAGACACGTCGTCCACCCAGCCGCAGCGCGTTTTCCTTCACGCGATCCGGCAGCGAGGGTGAATTGGTAATGTTGAAGAACAGTTGAACCGCCGTCGACACCTTGTTGACGTGCTGGCCGCCAGCGCCGCCCGCCAGAACGAACTGCTCTGTCAGTTCCCATCCGGCAATGGTGATGCGGTGATTGATGATAAGGGGTTCGCTAGCCATGTCTGTCTCCGCCCTTCTCTTCCCACAAACATGCCCATAAGAAAACCGCCGGTATCGAAATCGATACCGGCGGTTTCAATGTTCCACGTGAATCAGGAATTTATTCCGCGGCGATCAACATGCCTGGAGCGGCGTCGCGCACCTTGCTGTCGACATGGTCTTCGAATTTGGCAAAGTTGCTGATGAACATCGCCACCAGCTTGGCTGCCTGCTGATCGTAAGCGATGCCATCGGCCCAGGTCGAACGCGGATCGAGAATGCTGGTATCGACACCCGGGACGGCAACCGGTACCGCGAAGCCAAAGTTGGCGTCGGTGCGGAATTCGGCGCTCTTCAGGCTGCCGTTCAGGGCAGAGGTGAGCAGCGCGCGAGTCTCCTTGATCGGCATGCGACGGCCAGTGCCATAAGCGCCGCCGGTCCAACCGGTGTTGACCAGCCAGCAATCGACACCATGGCGATCGATCAGATCGCGCAGCAGATTGCCGTATTCAGTCGGATGACGCGGCATGAACGGTGCGCCGAAGCAGGTGGAGAAAGTTGCTTCCGGCTCACTGACGCCCTTTTCCGTACCGGCAACCTTGGCGGTGTAACCCGACAGGAAGTGGTACATGGCCTGTTCCGGCGTCAGCTTGGCGATCGGCGGCATGACGCCGAAAGCATCCGCGGTCAGCATGATGATCGTCTTCGGATGCGGCGCGAGGCCAGTCTTCGATGCATTCGGGATAAAATGCAGCGGATAGGCACTGCGCGTGTTTTCCGTCAGCGAATTGTCGTCGAAATTCGGCACGCGATTTTCGTCGAGCACGACGTTTTCCAGTACCGTACCGAAACGACGGGTCGCAGCGTAGATTTCCGGCTCTGCTTCGGCCGACAGCTTGATCGCCTTTGCGTAGCAGCCGCCTTCGAAGTTGAAGATGCCGTTCTCACCCCAGCCATGCTCGTCGTCGCCGATCAGTGTGCGGTTCGGATCAGCCGAAAGCGTCGTTTTGCCGGTACCGGACAGGCCGAAGAACACGGCAGAATCGCCGTCCGGGCCGACATTGGCCGAGCAATGCATCGGCATGACGCCCTTTTCAGGCAGAAGGTAGTTGAGGACGGTGAAGACCGATTTCTTGTTTTCGCCAGCATAGGACGTGCCGCCGATCAAAACCAGACCGTTGGTCAGATCGCAGGCAATCACCGTTTCCGAACGGCAGCCGTGACGTGCCGGATCGGCCTTGAAGCTCGGCAGATTGACGATCGTCAGCTTTGGCAGGAAGCTCGACAGCGTACCGCGATCCGGGCGGATCAGCAGGTTACGGATGAACAGGGCGTGCCAGGCGAATTCTGTAACGACACGTGTCGGCAATGCGTTTTCAGCATCAGCGCCACCAATCAGGTCCTGCACATAGAGATTTTTGCCGGCGGCATGGGCGAACATGTCCTTGCGCAGCAGCTCGAAATGTTCCGGCGAAAGCGGCTTGTTGTTGTCCCACCAGATCTGACTGTCGGTCTTGCTATCACGGACGACGAACTTGTCCTTCGGCGAACGACCAGTGTGCTGGCCGGTGACGGCGCGCAAGGCACCATCAATGGTCAGTTCGGCTTCCTTATTTTCAAGCGCTGCCTCGTAAAGCTGCGTCTCGATGAGGTTATAGCGGACGCTCGAAGCGCCGGAGAGGCCGATAACCTCTACTCCATTCGCCGGATTATGAAGTCCGATCTGCTCCATGTCGCGCTTTCCCTTCTTTAAAAATCGGGTTGCCAATGAAGCCGGAAACTAGTGTCAGTTTTTTAAATAGGCAATATGAAAACTGAAAAAACCAAACAAGATCAAATAATTAATCGATTTAAATAATTTTCTTCAGTTTTAAATCGGTTTGATTGCCACATAGCAAGCGTCAATTAGGTTCGCTAATGTAGGACGGATCTCACACTCTCCCTTTGACGTTGCCACAATTTGTTCCACCTTTATACTCAGAACGCGTCAACAGGGCAGCCGAACGGCGGGGGCGATTTCCAGGGAGACGCCTTCAAAATGACGACGACGGAGACCGAAAGAATGCAGACAATCGCGCTCGTGGACGACGACCGCAACATCCTCACTTCAGTGTCGATTGCACTGGAAGCAGAGGGATATCGGGTCGAAACCTACACCGACGGTGCGTCGGCGCTTGACGGTCTTCTTGCCCGTCCGCCGCAACTGGCGATCTTCGACATCAAGATGCCGCGTATGGACGGCATGGAATTGCTGCGCCGCCTGCGCCAGCGTTCCGATCTGCCGGTCATCTTCCTTACCTCCAAGGATGAGGAAATCGACGAATTGTTCGGTCTGAAGATGGGTGCGGATGATTTTATCACCAAGCCGTTTTCTCAGCGTCTTTTGGTGGAGCGCGTGAAGGCCATTCTTCGCCGCGCCGCCAACAGGGAAGCGGCGGCGGCCGGCACCGGCGGCGTCAAGACTGCTGATCAGCAGGCAGCACGCACGCTGGAACGCGGCCAGCTGGCCATGGACCAGGAACGCCACACCTGCACCTGGAAGGGTGAACCGGTTACATTGACGGTCACGGAATTCCTGATCCTGCATTCGCTGGCACAGCGCCCGGGCGTTGTGAAAAGCCGCGATGCACTGATGGATGCGGCTTATGACGAGCAGGTCTATGTCGATGACCGCACGATCGACAGCCACATCAAGCGGCTTCGCAAGAAGTTCAAGATGGTCGATAACGACTTCGACATGATCGAGACGCTTTATGGCGTCGGATACCGCTTCCGCGAAGCTGCATGATTGCGATAGGGCGCTGACCCTGTCACAACCGGCGGCGATTCGGCGGTGGAAAGGAAAAGGCCTTGGCCGACCAGGCTATGAACAAAGACATCACTGACGCGACGGAGCCGCGACAGGGAAACAGGCGACTGTGGTCGCGGCCTTTTACACTGGCCCGGCGGGTCTTTGGTCATGCCGTCTTTTCGAGCCTGACACGACGCATCCTGTTCTTCAACATCGCGGCGACGGTGGTTCTGGTCGCGGGTATTCTGTACCTCAACCAATTCCGCGAAGGGCTGATCGACGCACGTGTCGAAAGCCTGCTGACGCAGGGCGAAATCATCTCGGCTGCCGTATCGGCATCGGCATCCGTCGATACCAATTCGATCACCATCGACCCGGAAAAGCTGCTGGAACTGCAGGCCGGCCAGAGCATAACCCCTGTTCCCAATGACGAGGATCTGGATTTTCCGATCGACCCCGAGCGCGTGGCGCCGGTATTGCGCCGGCTGATCTCGCCGACTCGCACGCGCGCGCGCCTCTTCGATGCTGATGCAAACCTGCTTCTCGATTCGCGTCATCTCTATTCACGCGGCCAGGTCTTGCGGTTCGACCTGCCGCCGATCGAAAACGAAGCCCAGACCTGGAACGAATGGCTTGCCAGCCTGTTCAACCGCATGCTGCAGCCCGGCAACCTGCCGAGCTACAAGGAAGCACCGGGTGGTGACGGATCGATCTATCCCGAGGTCATGAATGCGCTGACCGGCGTGCGCGGTGCAGTCGTTCGTGTGACCGATCGTGGCGAACTCATCGTATCGGTCGCAGTCCCTGTTCAGCGCTCGCGCGCCGTGCTTGGCGTCCTGCTCCTATCCACGCAGGCCGGCGACATCGACAATATCGTTCACGCCGAGCGGCTGGCGATCATGCGCGTCTTTGGCGTCGCCACCCTCGTCAACATCCTGCTGTCGCTGCTTCTGTCGTCCACCATCGCCAATCCGCTGCGCCGGCTTTCGGCCGCAGCCATCCGTGTGCGCCGGGGTGCCAAGCAACGTGAGGAAATCCCCGATTTCTCTGCCCGCCAGGACGAAATCGGCAACCTCTCGATTGCACTTCGCGACATGACGAATGCGCTCTACGACCGTATTGCCGCTATCGAAAGTTTTGCAGCCGATGTCAGTCACGAGTTGAAGAACCCGCTGACGTCGCTGCGCAGTGCTGTCGAAACCTTACCGCTTGCCAAAAGCGAAGAATCCAAACAGCGACTCACGAACATCATCTTCCACGATGTGCGCCGCCTCGACAGGCTGATCAGCGATATTTCCGACGCTTCGCGACTGGATGCAGAACTGGCGCGTTCGGATTCGGCACCGGTCGATATGGAGGCCCTGGTCGGCAACCTTGTCGATATCTCGCTGCAGATCCGCAATGGTCGAAAAGTTGTCGAAATCGCGCTCAGCGTCGATCGCAAGACCGATGTGAAATCCGAGTTCGTTGTTCAGGGCCACGATCTGCGGCTCGGACAGATCGTCACCAATCTCATCGAGAACGCGCGCTCCTTCGTTCCGGAGAAGAGCGGAAAGATCAAGGTTCATCTGTTCAACAGCAAGGGTCGCTGCATCGTCCATATCGATGACAATGGTCCCGGTATCCAGGCCGAAGATATCGACCGCATCTTCGAACGTTTTTACACGGATCGCCCGGAAGGGGAGAGTTTCGGGCAAAATTCGGGTCTCGGCCTTTCCATCAGCCGGCAGATTGCCGAAGCGCATGGCGGCACCTTGCGCGCGGAAAACCTGATAGACAACAAAACCGGCACGGCAACAGGCGCCCGCTTCATTCTATCATTGCCGCCTGGCCAGCAGCAGTAAGGTATCCGGGGCCCATGACCTTGCTGTCCAATCTCCATGCAACGGCAATCGTGATTGGAACTCGAGGCATTCTCTTTCTCGGGCCATCCGGTGCCGGTAAATCAATGCTGGCCTTGGCCTGCATTGACGCCGCTCGACAGGCGGGACAGTTTTCTGCGCTTATCGCAGACGATCAGGTTTTTCTCGAAAATGCCAATGGGTGCACCATCGTCAAACGGCCGCCGGCGACAGCGGGCCTGCTCGAGATCCGCCACAGTGGCATCGTATCGCTTGCCAGCGTCGATGCTGCTGTCTTGCATATGGCGGTCAGGATTGTAGAGCGAAACGATGCTGAACGCATGCCACCGGCTTTCGAAACCTATAGCCTTCCGTCCGGTCTCGAATTGCCATTGATCCGTGTTGCAGCCGACGCGCTGGCGCCACTGGCCGTGCTCGCTGCGCTCGCGCCTGATTTTGCTCGTTGATTGGTCTTCCTGACCAATTTTCATTTTTAGCTTGCACTTCCGTCTCACATATAGAAGATGGCTCACCACCGCGATGGCACTTGTTGCAGCGCGAATATAGCCTGCGTTCATGTCTTCCAAGGGGTCATTTCATGATCGGACTTGTGCTTGTCACCCATGGCAAGCTGGCTGAAGAGTTTCGTCATGCAGTGGAGCATGTCGTTGGTCCTCAGAAATATATCGAAACGATATGCATCGGCCCGGAAGACGATATGGACCAACGCCGGCAAGACATTGTCGATGCCGTTGAGCGTGCAGATGATGGTCATGGCGTCATCATCCTGACCGATATGTTCGGCGGCACGCCGTCCAATCTTTCCATCTCGGTCATGAGCAGCGGCAAGACCGAGGTCATTGCCGGCGTCAATCTGCCGATGCTGATCAAATTGGCCGGTATTCGCGCCGAGAACGACATGCAGAAGGCTCTGGTGGAAGCTTCAGAGGCGGGCCGAAAATACATCAACGTGGCCAGCCGCGTTTTGAGCGGCAAGTGAGGCCATACTTATGTTTTCCCGCGAACTCCTGATTATCAACAAGCGCGGGCTCCATGCTCGTGCCTCGGCCAAGTTCGTGCAGACCGTTGAAGGCTTTAATGCGCAGGTCAGCGTCAGCAAGGACGGCATGACGGTTGGCGGCACATCGATCATGGGCCTGATGATGCTGGCCGCCAGCCCCGGCTGCAGCATTTCCGTCACCACGTCCGGCGAACAGGCCGAAGCGGTGCTCGAAGCACTTGACCAACTGGTCTCGAACAAGTTCGGCGAAGAGGCCTGACACAACAGATAAAGATATAAAGACTTCTTTATGTCTTGTTGCCAGCAAGCCATAAGCCTGCTACATCCCAGCGCTAATATCCGTCCGCTATGGGCGGAGTTTACGGCTCTTCCAATGGAAGAGTGCCATCTTTGAGCTGGAGATCCTTCATGACCACTGAGAAAGACTATATCGTCGCCGACATTTCGCTGGCGGATTACGGCCGCAAGGAACTCGATATCGCCGAAACCGAAATGCCGGGCCTGATGTCCTGCCGCAGCGAATTCGGCGAATCCAAGCCGCTGAAGGGCGCCCGTATCTCGGGATCGTTGCACATGACGATCCAGACCGCAGTTCTGATCGAAACCCTGCAGGTTCTCGGCGCCGAAATTCGCTGGGCATCCTGCAACATTTTCTCGACCCAGGACCACGCTGCCGCAGCGATCGCTGCCGCCGGCATCCCGGTCTTCGCCGTCAAGGGCGAATCCCTGACCGAGTACTGGGAATACACCGACAAGATCTTCCAGTGGGCCGATGGCGGCCTTTCCAACATGATCCTCGATGATGGCGGCGATGCCACCATGTACATCCTGCTCGGCGCCCGCGCCGAAGCCGGCGAGGACGTTCTTTCGAACCCGACCTCGGAAGAAGAAGAAATCCTCATCGCGCAGATCAAGAAGCGCCTTGCTGCAACGCCAGGCTGGTTCACAAAGCAGCGCGATGCCATCAAGGGCGTCACCGAAGAGACCACTACGGGCGTTCATCGCCTGTACGAACTGGCCAAGAAGGGCCTGCTGCCCTTCCCGGCAATCAACGTCAACGATAGCGTCACCAAGTCGAAGTTCGACAACAAGTACGGCTGCAAGGAATCGCTGGTCGACGGTATCCGTCGCGGCACCGACGTGATGATGGCCGGCAAGGTTGCCGTCGTCTGCGGTTACGGCGACGTCGGCAAGGGTTCGGCTGCATCGCTTCAGGGCGCTGGCGCTCGCGTCAAGGTCACGGAAGTCGACCCGATCTGCGCACTTCAGGCTGCCATGGACGGTTTTGAAGTCGTCATTCTCGAAGACGTCGTGTCTTCGGCTGACATCTTCATCACCACGACCGGCAACAAGGACGTCATCCGCATCGATCACATGCGTGCGATGAAGGACATGGCGATCGTTGGCAATATCGGCCACTTCGACAACGAGATCCAGGTAGCGGCTCTCAAGAACCTCAAGTGGACGAACGTCAAGCCGCAGGTCGACCTGGTCGAGTTCCCCGGTGGCAACCGCATCCTTCTCCTGTCGGAAGGCCGCCTGCTCAACCTCGGCAACGCCACCGGCCATCCGTCCTTCGTGATGTCGGCTTCGTTCACCAACCAGACGCTGGCCCAGATCGAGCTCTTCACCAAGCCCGGCACCTACAAGAACGAGGTCTACATCCTGCCGAAGCACCTCGACGAGAAGGTCGCGCGCCTTCATCTCGAAAAGCTCGGCGTCAAGCTGACCGAGCTTCTTCCTGAACAGGCTGCCTATATCGGTGTATCGCAGCAGGGTCCGTTCAAGGCTGAACACTACCGCTACTAATATTTAGCCGGTTCATCCACAACATATAGGGCCGCAGGCGTTGACAAATGCCTGCGGCCTATTTTTTCGCACTAAGCTTCCCGCTGAATCCGGAAACAAGTATTGTTGTAAGACTTGATTCGCGCCCTTTTTTGCGTGGCGTGGGCTGGAATGTCTTGTCATCGATGCGGCACATGGACGGAGACAAGCCGGAATGGCGGTTGAAAATATGGTCTTGCCTCGGCAGGCCGAAGTGAATGTCGAAGGCGACGAGGCCCCGACAAAAACAGCTCTATGCCAGCAGATGGCGACAGAACGTGACACCGCTCCGCGGGGTCTGCGTCGTCTTGTGCGTTGGGCAGCAGCTGCCCTTTCGGGTACGGCTCTTTCGGGCTTTGCCAGTGCAGCCTTTGCACAGGAAGCCGGCCTTGAGGCAGGCAGATTCCTTTCGTCGTCCGAGATCATCGTCCCGTCGCTGACCATCGGCGCCCTGGCGGCCGCTCTTCTGTCGACCATCTGGCTCGTTCGCCAGAAAGGCAATATCGAAGCCGAAAGCCGGGATGTACGCAGCGCGCTTTCCGACGCGCAGCAGAAAATCTCCAAATACGAAGCCCTGATTGCCGAAAAGAACCGGCGGATCGTCATCTGGGAAGCAGGCCCCGGCCGGCCGGAATTTCTCGGTCAGCTTCCCGTCGAGACCGGCGCACCGGCAGAAAATCGCGACTTTCTGGCTTTCGGACGATGGTTGAGCACGACCTCCGCCCCTGAACTGGAACGCGCCATCGAAGCACTTCGCAGCGACGCGCGCAGCTTCGACATGGTGGTCGAAACGTTCCGCAACGAGATTCTGGAAGTGCAAGGCCGCGTTTCCGGAGGCAAGGCCTTCGTACGCTTCATCGCGCTGAACAACCTGCGCGCCGAACTGGCGGAACTGAAAATAGAGCGCGAACGACTGTCGAGTTCGATGCTTCTGTTCCAATCGCTTCTGGATAGCCTTGAGCAACCGGTGTGGAGACGCGACAGCGAAGGTAACCTGACCTGGGTCAATCATGCCTACAGCGAAGCAGTGGAAACCGCTTCTCCTACGGCAGCTGTTCAGGAAAGCCATGAGTTCCTCGGCACAATTGCGCGTGAAAAAATCCGCGCCACCGCGACGGCAGCAACACCCTTCCATGACCGTCTGTCGACTGTCGTGCGCGGCAATCGTACGATCTTCGATATTTCCAATGTCGTCGGCCCTGGCGGTTCAGCGGGCATGGCGATCGACGTCTCTGAAGCGGAAACCATTCGAGACGAGTTGAAGCGCACGCTCAAGAGCCATGCCGAAACGCTTGACCATCTGGCAACGCCAGTGGCAATCTTCGACGGCGAACAGAGGCTGCAATTCTATAATCAGGCATTCGTCCGCTTGTGGGATTTCGAACTCGGCTTCCTTGAAAGCCGGCCCGGCAATGCCGAGATGCTGGATCGTTTGCGCAGCCAGAACAAGCTTCCCGAGCAGCTGAACTGGCGCAACTGGAAGGAATCCGTTCTTTCCGTCTATCGTTCTCTCGATACACAATCCGATCGCTGGCACCTGCCGAACGGCCAGACCTTGCAGGTCATCGCCACCGCGCATCCGCAGGGCGGGGCAACTTGGGTGTTTGAAAACCTGACCGAACAGATGGACCTCGAAACCCGCTACAACACGCTGGTGAAGGTTCAGGGCGAAACCATCGATCATCTTTCCGAAGGCGTTGCGGTTTTCGGCCCGGACGGCCGCATTCGTCTGTCCAATCCGGCATTCCGGGTACTTTGGAACGTGACCGAGGAGCAGGCCAAGCCGGGCACGCATATACGTGCCATCGAGGCTGCCTGCGCCTACGAGTATGAAAAGCCGGATGGCTGGCGCCATTTTGGTCAGATGCTGACCAATTTCGACGACGAGAGACCTTCCCTGCAGGGCACATTCGAACTGCATTCGGGGCTTGTTCTCGATTATGCCGTTATTCCGCTGCCGAACGCGCAGACCATGCTGACCTTCGTCAACCGCACCGACAGCGCATTGGCAGAACGGGCACTGAAGGAAAAGAACGAGGCGCTTCGCAAGGCAGATGAGCTGAAGAACGATTTTGTTCAGCACGTCTCCTACGAACTTCGTTCTCCACTGACCAACATCATCGGCTTCACGGACCTGCTCAAGACGCCGGGTCTCGGTGATCTGAATGATCGTCAGGCAGAATATGTCGATCACATTTCGACCTCCTCTTCGATCCTGCTGACGATCGTCAACGACATTCTCGACTTGGCAACCGTCGATGCCGGCATCATGCAGTTGAACTACAACGAGACCGATATCGACGAACTGCTCGATGACGTTTCGCTGCAGATCGCCAATCGTCTCCAAGAAAACAACGTCACGCTTGAAATCAACGCCCCGACAGGTCTGGGTGCGATCGTTGCGGACCAGCAGCGCCTGAAGCAGATCTTGATCAAGCTGATCACCAACGCGACGAATTTTGCACCGGATGGATCGATCATCACGCTGAATTGCTGGCGTCAGAGCGAAGATTTCTACTTCTCCGTCGCCGATCAAGGCCCGGGGATTCCCGAGGACATGCTGAAGACGGTGTTCGACCGTTTCTCCTCCAGCAACAAGGGTGGCAAGCGCAGCGGCGCGGGTCTTGGCCTTTCGATCGTTGAAAGCTTCGTGACCCTGCACCACGGCGATGTCCGCATCGAAAGTGGCCCGAGCCAGGGAACAACTGTGACCTGCCGCATCCCGAGCGCGCTGAACGCCCGCTCTGTCGCCGCCGAATGAACGGGAAAACCGTCTTCACAATCGAGCTGGAGGACGATGCCGCCACGGCCCGTCTCGGCGAAGATTTGGCGATGGCCTTGAAAGCAGGAGATTGCCTGGCATTGTCGGGCGATCTCGGTGCCGGAAAATCAACACTCGCCAGAGCTTTTCTGCGCGCCTTAGCAGATGACGAAGCGCTTGAGGTTCCGAGCCCGACTTTTACGCTGGTTCAGACCTATCCGCTTCGCATCCCTGTCGCGCATTTCGATCTCTATCGTCTGGCCGACAGTTCGGAACTCGATGAGCTTGGTTTCGACGAAGCGCTTGCGGACGGGATCTGTATCGTCGAATGGCCAGAAGTGGCCGAAGGCGCTTTGCCACGCGACCGCATCCTTTTAGCACTCCAGCACCAGGCCTCAGGGCGATTGGCGACGATAACCGCAGCGGGGTCTCAGGCGGATCGCATTTCCCGGACGCTTTCCATTCGCGCCTTCCTTGATCACAATCACTACATCGGCAGCCAACGACGCTTTTTGACAGGCGATGCTTCCGTCATGCGTGGTTATGAGCGCATTCATCCGGTCGATGGGAAATCCATCATCCTCATGGATTGGCCCGTGCGCCCGGAGGGACCGCCCGTCCTCGACGGCAAGCCATATCCGAAGGTCGCCCATATTGCAGAAAACGTCGAACCTTTCGTCGCAATTGCCGGCTATCTGCGGGACAACGGGCTGACGGCACCGGAAATCTATATTGCCGACTATGAAGCCGGTTTTCTCCTGATCGAAAATCTCGGCCCGGACGGCGTACTTGACGCTGAAGGACGGCCGATCGCAGATCGATATCGGGAAAGCGTCGCCGCTCTCGCTTACCTGCACGGACAAGCGCCACAGCAGGATATCGCCTTCGATGGCAATCGCATCCATCATGTCCCGGATTTCGACCCGGTGGCAATGAAGATGGAAACGCGCCTTCTGCTCGATTGGCACCTGCCATGGAAAAACGGCAGCACGGCCAGCGAGGAACAGCGCGAAACCTATCTGGCAATCTGGGATGATTTGATCGCCGACCTCTCCGGCTGCGAGATCCATCTTCTGCTGCGCGATTTCCACTCGCCCAATATCATCTGGCAGGAGCAGGCTGAAAACATCCGTAAAGTCGGTATCATCGACTTTCAGGACGCTATGATGGGGCCAACAGCGTATGATGTTGCATCATTGGTGCAGGATGCCCGCGTGACCATCGGGCCTGCTCTGGCAAACATGCTGATGGCCGATTATCTTCGCCTTCGACATACGCAGGGCGGCTTTGACGAACAGAGCTTTCTCAAAGCCTGGGCAATCATGTCCGCACAGCGCAATTGCAAGCTGGCCGGTCTTTGGGTGCGGTTGATGCAACGGGACGGCAAGCCCGGCTACATGCAGCATATGCCACGTACACTCAGCTATCTCTCCACCGCCCTTCAGCACGAAGCGCTTGCCCCCTTGCGCGAATGGTGCAGGCAGGCTGGAATGGGTTTGAGCGAAACCTGAACCCTCGAATCATTGATACGGAGATCATGACGATAAAAAATGCGATGGTGCTGGCCGCGGGCCTCGGCACCCGTTTGCGACCGATTACCGACCGTATGCCCAAACCGCTGGTGGCCGTCGGCGGCAAACCGATGATCGACTATGCGCTGGACAGTCTGGCCGACGCCGGCGTTTCCCATGCGGTTGTCAATGTCCACCATTTTGCTGATCAGATGGAGGCGCATCTTGCCTCCTATCCGCGGTTGAATGTGGCCATTTCCGATGAACGCGACCAATTGATGAATTCCGGCGGCGGGCTGGTGAAAGGCCTTGAGCTGCTTGAGCCCGGCCGCATTTTTGTGATGAACGCCGACCTCTTCTGGATTGGCGAGACAGCCGGAACGCCGACGAACCTGCAGCGTCTTGCCCAGTTTTTCGATCCCGAGCGGATGGATATGGCACTTCTCTGTGTGCCGATCGAAAACACCACCGGACATAATGGCAAGAAGGATTTTGGCCTTTCTGCAAATGGGAAGCTTGTCCGATACACCGAAGGTTCAGGCCAGGCCGTGGTCTATGCCGGAGCAATCGTGCTTGAGACCTCGCTTTTCGATGATGCGCCACAGGACGCCTTCAATCTCAACATCTATTTCGACCGGGCAATCGCCGCCGGTCGGCTGTATGGCATCAGTCTGGAGGGTCATTGGCTGACCGTAGGCACACCCGATGCGCTTGTTGAGGCAGAAACCGTGCTTCAGGAAGCCGGGGTGGGCACATGATCCCCACCCGTCATAAACGGGTTTTTACGGTGCCGGCAGCGGTGCCGTTTCTCAACACGATCGCCGCCCGGCTTCTGGATGGGAGCCTTGTCGATGGCTTTCAGCATGATCCCGCCGATCCGTTGTCGCTGTCGAAAGTGACCATCTTTGTGCCGACACGCCGCGCCGCCCGCGTGCTGCGTTCGGAATTCGTTGATCTCCTCGGTGGGCGCTCAGCCATCCTGCCAATCATTCGCCCACTCGGCGAAACCGATGACGACAGCGGCTATTTTGACCTTGCCGCACCGGAGGAAATGGATCTGGCGCTGCCGATCGGCGGGGTGTCGCGTCTTCTGGAACTGGCACGACTGATCCTTGCATGGCGCAACCAGTTGCCGCTGGCAATCACTGCCGTTCATTCCACGTCTCCTCTTGTCGCGCCGGCCAGCCCGGCAGATGCGATATGGCTCGCGCGCGCGCTGGCCGAGCTGACCGACTCGATCGAAACCGAAGAGCGGGACTGGAACGACCTCAACAAGCTGGATACGGCCGAGCATCCTCTCTGGTGGCAGCTGACCGCAGAATTCCTGAAAATCGCCAGCGCCTTCTGGCCGGCGCGACTGGAAGAATTGCGACGCTCCTCGCCTGCCCGGCATCAATCTGCAATTCTTCGCGGCGAGGCCCGCCGGATTGCCACCAGCGCCCATCAGGGACCTGTAATCGTTGCTGGCTCAACCGGTTCTGTCCCCGCGGCGGCTGATCTCATTGCTGCAATTGCCTTGCTGCCAAATGGCGTTGTTGTGTTACCCGGCCTCGACCAGTCCATGTCGGACGAGCATTGGAACCTGCTGGACGATGATCGTTTTCTCGACAAGCGATCCGAGCCTTCAGCACGCAGCCATCCGCAATTCGGCCTGTCAAAACTGCTGAAACGGCTGCAGATCGACCGCAGCGAAGTCGAAGTGCTTGCCGCGGCTTCAGACGATCTGGCTTTTCGGGCCAAAACATTGTCGAAAGCACTGGCTCCTGCCAAGGCCACCGACGACTGGAGCGAATGGCGATCCGCTGCCGACAAACAAGCTCTTGCAGAAGCATTTGCCGACATCACGCTGATCGAAGCCGCCAATGAGCGCGAAGAGGCAACAACGATTGCAATTGCCCTGCGCATGGCGTTGGAGAAACCCGGCCGGCATGGTGAATCACAGGCAGCGCTGATCACTCCCGATCGCGCACTGGCACGCCGCGTCATGGCAGAACTTGCTCGTTTCGGCATTATCGCTGATGACACTGCCGGCACGCCGCTATCCTCGACGCCACAAGGCACGTTGCTGCAACTGACGCTGGAAGCGATCCTACGCCCAGGCGATCCGGTACCGATCGTGGCGTTGTTGAAACATCCCCTCGCCCGGTTCGGCCTGCCCGACACGGAAGCGCGCGCTGCGGCACAGGCTCTGGAACTTCTCGCCCTGCGGGGCGGTATCGGCGAAATGGATATCAGCACGCTTGGCCAATTGCTTGCGCGCCGCCTCGAAGAGCAGAAGAGCGATCGCCACACGCCACAATGGCGACTGTCACTACCGGACAGATCAGCCGATAAGGCAAGACAGCTGGCAGAGCGGATAACGGCAGCAGTCGAGCCTCTGGCATCGGCGATCCTTGGTCGGCTTCCAAGCGGGCGAGGCAGAACGGCAAAACTGTCGCTCTCCGAATGGGCAGCCCGTTCCGGCCGCGTGCTCGAAGAGATTGCCAAGGATGAGCGTGGAGATCTTTCCGCGCTGTGGTCCGGTGAAGCCGGTGAGCGTCTGGCCGACATGCTGTCCGAAGTGATCGAGGCCAACGGCCAGATGGAGGCCGATGGTCCGCAATGGATCGATGTCGTTACCGCCCTGACGACGGCCGAAGCGGTGAAACCGAAGGCGCTCAGTCACCCCCGCCTTTTCATATTCGGTACACTGGAAGCCCGCTTGCAGAGCGTCGATACGCTGGTTCTCGGTGGTCTCAATGAAGGGTCGTGGCCGGGACAGTCGGTCAACAATCCCTTCCTGTCGCGAACCATGAAGGTGGATCTCGGGCTGGAACCACCGGAAAGGCGCATTGGCCAGCTCGCGCACGATTTCGAAATGGCGAGCGGCACTCGGCGTCTGATCTATTCCCGTTCGCTGCGGCAAGGCACGGCGCCGACTGTCGCCTCGCGCTGGCTGCAACGTCTGCTGGCTTTGGGCGGACCGGACTTTGCCAGGGAATTGCGGGCGCGTGGTGATGTATATCGAAGTTGGGCCGGTCTGATCGACGCTGCGCCATCGCAGCCTGTCGCCAAACGCCCCTCACCGACACCACCGCCGGAATTGCAGCCGACAAAATATTCCTTCAGCGAGGTCGGTCGACTGCGACGCGATCCGTATTCCATCTACGCCGCCCGCATCCTCAAGCTTGATCCGCTGAAACCGTTCAACGAGGATCCGGGTGCCGCGCAGCGTGGCACACTTTATCACCGCATTATCGATAGCTATACGCGTGAGGGCCACATCCCCGGTACGCCGGTGGCGCGGGAGGCTATGCTGCGGGTGACGACGGAGCTTTTCGACGCCGAGAAACTGCCGCCGCATATCGATCAGGTGTGGCGCCCGCGGTTCCTGAAAGTGGCCGAAGCCTTTCTGCACTGGGAAACAGCCCGTGCCACGGACATTCGCGAAACCTTTACGGAACTCTCAGCCGGATTCGAAATCCCTGAAGCCGGCATACGGCTGACGGGCGTTGCCGACCGTATCGATATCAAGGGTTCGGGCCACGCCGATATCATCGATTACAAAACGGGCCTCAGCCCTTCCGTCAATCAGGCGCGATCGCTGCTCGATCCGCAATTGGCACTGGAAGCGGCGGCACTTCTGGCCGGTGGCTTCAAGGACATGCCGGCCATGACACCGGCGGAACTGACCTATGTTCGCCTCAGACCCGGAGACCGTTTTGCGACTGACACCGTGAACAACGAATTCGCCAAGGAAACCGCAAAAATTCAACCGAAATCGGCGATCGATCTCGCCAATGAGAGCAGAGAGCAGCTGGCTGGTTTCGTCAATCTTCTGCGCAGCGGCAAGGCCGGTTTCTCTTCCCGCCTGATACCCATGATGCAAAGCGCCTATGATGGCGATTACGATCATCTGGCGCGCGTCGCCGAATGGTCGACGGCTGAAGTCGAGGAAGGTGACGGCGATGAATGACAGCTTGCCGCAACCAGTCGACGACGATCCGAAACAATGGGTGAACTGGACAGGCGTTCAGCAATCCCTGGCGTCAGACCCCGCGAGTTCGGCGTGGGTGTCCGCCAATGCAGGTTCAGGCAAGACGCATGTTTTGACCCAGCGGGTTATCCGGCTTCTTTTGTCCGGGTGCCGACCATCCTCGATCCTCTGCCTGACCTATACAAAGGCTGCTGCCTCTGAAATGTCGAACCGTGTTTTTCAGCGATTGGCAGGTTGGACGGTCTTGTCGGATGAGGCGCTGGGCGATCAGATTGCTGCCATGGAAGGCAAGCGGCCGGATCGGGTCATGTTGGCGGAGGCTCGTCGACTTTTCGCTCGTGCTTTGGAAACACCGGGTGGCTTGAAAATCCAGACGATCCACGCATTCTGCGAATCTCTGCTTCACCAGTTCCCTCTGGAAGCCAATGTTGCCGGGCATTTTTCGGTTCTCGACGATCGCGCCGCCGCCGCGCTCCTTGAGGAAGCCCGCCGCTCTCTGTTGACGGCGACCGCCAAGGAAGACGGCAGCGGACTGGCCGAAGCTTTCGCGCTGGTTCTTGACCTCGGCGACGAAAGCGGTCTCGAGACCCTGCTTTCCGATATCGTGGCCAACCGCACGGCTCTACGCGACTTCCTCACCAGAGCGGTGGCGGAAGGCGGTTCCGCCAGATTGCTGCGGCGGGCCTTCGGATTATCTGCCGAGGACAGCGAAGTAACTGGTGCAGAACGATATTGGCCTTTGCCCGGCCTTTCCGGCCAGACGCTTGACCTCTACCTGGATCTTGCCGACCGCAGTGGTGGGGCCAAGGTGACAGATGTCGCTTATGGGTTAAGGCTGGCCCAGCGTGAGACAGATGTCTTCAAACGCGCGGAATATCTGGAGCGGATCCTTCTGACCAAGGACGGCAAGCCGAAAGCGGATTCCTCCCTCGTGGCCAAGGCGATGCTGACGGCGGCCCCGGAACTGGGTCCGGCGGTAGCGGCAGCCCGCGAACATGTTGCCGCCTGCCGAGACAGGTTGCGGATTCTGCGCATGGTGGCGGCGACCGAAGCCGCCCTCGTTCTGGCTGACCGGCTCAATCACGACTACGAAGATCTGAAAAAACAGCGAAGCCTGCTCGATTTCGAGGACCTGATCAATCGGACCGCCAATCTTCTGACGCGTGACGGTGTCGGAGCCTGGGTTCACTACAAACTCGATCAGGGCATCGACCACATTCTCGTCGATGAGGCGCAAGACACCAGCCCTGTCCAATGGACAGTGATCAAATCGCTGGCCGAAGATTTCTACAGTGGCCGTAGCGCCCGCGATTCCATCCGGACATTGTTTGCCGTCGGCGATGAAAAGCAGTCTATCTATTCCTTCCAGGGTGCGCGCCCGGAGCGGTTTGCACAGGAGCGCGACGACACGCAGCGACAGGTGACTGATAGCGGGCAGTCGTTTCATTCGGTGCGCCTGCCGCTTTCGTTCCGTTCCACTGCCGAAGTGCTGAGCGCCGTCGACCAGGTCTTTTCTCTGGAAGACAATGCACGCGGTCTGAGTGCGCGCGGCGATGCCGTCATCCATCGCTCCAATCGCCTCGGACACCCGGGTGTGGTCGATCTATGGGAAACGGTCGTGCCCGACGTCATAGAAGCGGAGGATGACTGGACTGCGCCTTTCGATGCAACGCCGGACAAGGCACCGTCGGCAATTCTGGCGACACGCATGGCCCATGTCATCGGATCGATGGTCGGCAAGGGCACTGTTATCGAACATGGAGTCATGCGGCCGATCCGCGCCGGCGACATTCTCGTTCTGGTGCGCAAGCGCGATGCCTTCGTCAACGGCCTCACACGCGCGCTGAAGCGTCGGGGCGATATTCCCGTTGCCGGTGCAGACCGTCTGCGCCTGACCAGCCATATCGCTATCCAGGACCTTCTGGCGCTCGGCCGCTTTCTGCTTCTGCCCGGCGATGATCTCTCGCTTGCCGCGATCCTCAAGAGCCCGCTTTTCGATCTTTCGGAAGATGACGTTTTCGAGATTGCCGGCCGCCGACCGGAAAAAATCGGTGTGTGGGCGCATCTGCAGATGCAGGCAGTCGATAACCCGAATCTGCAAACGAGCGTTAGCAGACTGCAACGCTACATCGCCTTGTCGCGGACGATGAGCGTGCATGATCTGTTTGCCCATCTGCTTGGCGCCGATGGCGGCCGCCGACAGTTTTTAGCACGGCTGGGGAGCGAAGCGGGCGATATTCTCGATGAATTCCTGACATTCGCACTAGACCACGAGACAAGCGGGCTGCCGGGTCTGCAATCCTTCATCTCCACGCTTGAACTGGAATCGCCAGAGATCAAACGCGAACAGGATAGCGGCCGCAACGAAGTGCGGATCATGACGGTGCATGCCTCCAAGGGGCTGGAAGCGCCGGTCGTATTTCTCGTTGATAGTGGTTCAAAAGCTTTTGTGCATAGCCATGTTTCAAAACTGCGGATGCTGCGCGTCGGCGAGACGAATGTTCCCGCCTGGCTGCCGTCCAAAGTACTGTCAAATGCCTTTAGCGAGGCAGATGAAGAGCGCCTGAGGATTTCGACGGAAGAGGAATATCGTCGACTTCTCTATGTCGGCATGACGCGCGCAGCCGATCGGCTGATAGTTTGCGGTTATCGCGGCAAGCGCGAGAATCTCGATAGCTGGCAGGCGATGGTTGCTCGAGGTCTCAGCGCCGACGACACGCATTGCCAAACCGCGGAATTTACCGGTCCGGACGGCAATTGGACGGGTTTGACGTGGCGGCTTTCCGGCGAGCCGAACCGGCAAATTCCCAAGGAAGATCCGAAGGAGCACGCGGAAACCACGTCGCTGCTTCCCGAAGCATTGGGTCGGCCGCTGCCACCGCAAAAATTGCTGCCGCGCCCTTTGAGCCCCTCCGGCGCTGGAACCATGATCGATGACGAGGCGATTGACGCGGTGATCACCTCGCCGCTGTTTGGTGACGCCGCCAGCCCTGACCGCGCATTGCAACGCGGACGCATGACGCACCGGATGCTGCAAATGTTGCCGGATTTTCCCGAAACCGAACGTCTCGCGGCCGCGCAACGTTATGCGTCTCGCGCGGTGCCATTCTGGCCGGAGTCGGAGCGCCGGCAGTTGATCGAAACGGTCATAGGGGTCCTCTCCGCAACCGATCTTCGTGATGCATTTTCCGATCACGCCCAGGCGGAAGTGTCGATCATGGGCACGCTGAAGATCGATGACCGAGATTATGCGGTTTCGGGCCGCATCGACCGGCTGGTCGTCAATGACAGCCGCGTCATGATCATGGATTACAAGACAAATCGCAATCCACCGGGTTCACAGGAGCAAACACCATTCTCCCATCGGGCACAGCTTGCAATCTACCGGGAGATTCTTGCGCCACTCTATCCGGGTCGTGCAATCGATTGCGTGCTGGTCTATACCGAATCAGGCCACGTCATTCGGCTGTCGGACGATTTGCTGTCCCGTTCGCTTTCTGAACTCAGAACAAAGTGATGTCGGAACCATTGAAATTCGCCATGCTCGCGCGCACATTTGGTCCAACACGAATTCTAAAGGAGAGCCCTATGGCTACCGTCAAAGTAGACATGTCCAACTTCCAGGCCGAAGTTCTCGATTCCACGCAGCCTGTCGTCGTGGATTTCTGGGCTGAATGGTGCGGCCCGTGCAAAATGATCGGCCCGAGCCTCGAAGAAATTTCGACTGAGCTTGCCGGCAAGGTCAAGATCACCAAGCTGAACATCGACGAAAACCCGGAACTCGCTGCCCAGTTCGGCGTTCGCTCGATCCCGACCCTTGCTATCTTCAAGGGCGGCGAAGTGGCCGACATCAAGGTTGGCGCTGCTCCGAAGACCGCTCTTTCCAGCTGGATTACCGGCGCCGCCTGATTTTTCAACCATAAACTGAATTGGAAAAGCCCGGTTGCGAGACCGGGCTTTTTTCATTTGGGTGCTGTGCCGTTCTCAGCGAGAACGGTGCCCGCCAGATAAAGCGAACCGCCGATCAGAATACGCGGCGGGACTTCCTCCGGCATCTGGCGCTGGCTGATTTCTTTTAGAGCATCCACAACGCTCAACGACGGTTCCGCCACCAGTCCGGCGTCGAAGGCCGAATGCGCGAGGATGACCGGATCAATCATCGAATCCGAACCGCGGATCGGCACGGTGAAGACATATTCGGCGATATCGGAAAAAGCGCGAAAATAGCCAACCGGTTCCTTGGTGTTGATCATGCCGGTGATCAGATAAAGCGGACGGGCCTGACGCTCTTCGAAACCAGCCATCGCTTCCGCAATCACTTCTCCTGCGCCGGGATTGTGGCCGCCGTCCACCCAGATTTCCGAACCGCGTGGTGCATATTGAAGAAGTTCACCTTCAATCAACCGCTGCAGGCGACCGGCCCACTCCACCGTGCTCATCGCCTTTTCCATCATGGCTTCGGTGACGGTGAAACCAGCCTGCTTGACCGCACGGATCGCCGCCGCGGCATTGGCATATTGATGACGCCCAAGAAGGCGTGGCACCGGCAAATCGGCCAGTCCGAACTCATCCTGATAGATCAGACGGCCAAATTCTTCGTGGGCGGAATAATCCTGACCATAGACCGTGACCGGGCAGGAAAGACGTTCGGCCGTCGAAACCAGAACATCAAGCGCGGCCTCGTGTTCCTGCTGGCCGATAACGACCGGGCATCCCTTCTTCATGATGCCGGCCTTTTCGGCCGCGATCAGTTCAACGCGGTCACCCAGATATGCCTGATGATCAAGCGATATAGGCATGATGATCGAGACAGCCGGATTGGGCACGACATTGGTGGAATCAAAACGCCCACCCATGCCGACTTCCAGAATGACGGCATCGGCAGGGATTTCCGAAAAGATCAGAAAGCTTACGGCGGTCAGGATCTCGAAAACGGTGATGTGCTGGCCGCCATTGGCTTCACCGACACGGCGCAGCGCATCCGCGAAAACCGCGTCATCGACCAATTCACCCCGGCCACCTTTTACACCGATGCGATATCGCTCGTGCCAGTTGACGAGATGCGGCGACGTATGAACATGCACGGCATGGCCACCGGCCTCCAGCAACGCCCGACAAAAGGCCGTCACCGACCCTTTGCCGTTGGTTCCTGCAACGTGAATGACTTTTGGCAGCTTCAGATGCGGATTGCCGAGAACCTCAAGTACGCGAAGAACCCGGTCCAGGGACATATCGAAGCCCTTGGGATGAAGCGTCATCAGCCGCTCTATTTCCTTGGCTGCCTCGCTCGGTGCCGGTTCCGTCATCGCCGTCATTCCAACCGTCCCATTTCCAGCTTGATTGCCTCAAGCCGTTTGAGCAAGAGGCGCCACTTCCGTCATCGGCTGCTTCAGCAGAATGCGAAGGACCTGTGCGAGCGTCGTGGGTATATCATGGCGCTTGACGACCATGTCGACCATGCCGTGTTCCAGAAGGTATTCAGCCGTTTGAAAGCCCTCCGGCAGCTTTTCGCGCAAAGTCTGTTCGATGACGCGCTTGCCGGCAAAGCCGATTTCCGCGCCCGGCTCAGCAATATGGACGTCGCCCAACATGGCGTAGGACGCCGTGACACCACCGGTCGTCGGATTGGTGAGGACGACGATATATGGAAGGCCGGCTTCCTTGAGCATATCGACTGCGACGGTCGTGCGCGGCAACTGCATCAGCGACAGGATGCCTTCCTGCATGCGTGCACCACCGGACGCTGGGAAAATCACCAGCGGGCAATGTTCGGCAAGAGCACGCTCGCAAGCCTTGACGATTGCTTCACCGGCAGCCATGCCGAGCGAGCCGCCGATGAAATTGAATTCATGCACGACAGCAACGAGCTTCAGACCTTGAACAAGGCCGAGGCCCGCAAGGATCGTATCCTCCTGCTCCGTCTTCAGACGGCTGTCCTTCAGACGATCCGCATATTTCTTGGAATCGCGAAACTTCAGCGGATCCTGAGCGACCTTCGGCTGCGGCAGGGATTCGAAGACACCGCCGTCGAAAAGGTCTGCCAGGCGTGCCCTAGCGGGCATCTTCATATGGAAGCCGGACGCGGGAATGACCCACTTGTTATCCTCAAGATCCTTATGAAAGACCATTTCGCCGGTCTCAGGGCACTTGATCCAGAGGTTTTCCGGAACTTCGCGTCGGCCGAGCATGGAGTTGATCCGCGGCCGGACATAGTTGGTGATCCAGTTCACTGGGCATTCTCCCGATTGGAAACCACGTACAATGTGGGATTATTATTCGGCGGCAACAAGGCGCGCGGCGTGAACGCCAGTGGCAAGGCCACGCACGAAAGTTGCGACCGCTGAAACGGTATCGCCAGTGGCTGCGCCATCCTTGGTAAGGCTGCCAGCCACCTGAGCGACGATTGCCGTGCCGACGACAACGCCGTCAGCTGCGGCACCGATCGCCTTGGCATGATCCGCCGTCTTGACGCCGAAACCGACGCAGACCGGAAGATCGGTATGGCTCTTGATGCGGTTTACGGCACCGGAAACCAGCGACGGATCCGGCAGGGCCGAGCCGGTAATACCGTTCATCGATACGTAATACACGAAACCAGAGGAATTTTTGAGAACCTTCGGCAGGCGCTTATCGTCGGTCGTCGGCGTCGCGAGGCGAATAAAGTTGATGCCCTTTTCCAGCGCCGGGATGCAGAGTTCATCATCCATCTCAGCCGGCAGATCGACAACGATCAGGCCATCGATGCCGCAGGCAAGTGCATCATCCAGAAACTTCTCGACGCCGTAGATATAGATGGGATTATAGTATCCCATCAGCACGATCGGCGTTTCATTGTCCGTCTGGCGGAACAGTTTTGCAAGTTCCAGCGTCTTGGCAAGAGTCTGGCCGGCTTTCAGCGCGCGCTGGCCGGCGAGCTGGATTGCCGGGCCATCGGCCATCGGATCGGAAAACGGCATGCCGAGTTCGATGACATCGGCACCGGCACCCGGCAGCGCCTTCATGATGGCAAGCGACGTGTCGAAATCCGGGTCACCGCCCATGAAATAGGTGATCAGTGCCGGGCGGCCTTCTGCCTTCAAAGCCGCAAAACGATTGTCCATACGAGTGGTCATCTTACATCTCCATCCCGAGGATTTTCGCGACAGTGAAGATATCCTTGTCGCCACGTCCGGACAGGTTCATCAGGATGATCTCGTCCTTGCCCATTTTCGGTGCTCGCTTGATGACTTCGGCCAGTGCATGGCTGGGCTCAAGCGCGGGGATGATACCCTCGAGGCGGGTCAGCGTCTGGAAAGCTTCGAGCGCTTCATGGTCCATGATCGGGACATATTCGGCGCGACCGGTATCGGCCAGCCAGCTGTGCTCGGGGCCGATGCCAGGGTAATCGAGGCCGGCTGAAATCGAGTGGCCTTCCTTGATCTGACCATCACCATCCTGCAGCAGATAGGTGCGGTTGCCGTGCAGAACGCCCGGCGAACCGGCGGTGATGGAGGCACAGTGCTCCTCGCCCTGCAGGCCCTTGCCGCCTGCTTCGACGCCAACGATCTTGACGCTCGGATCATCGAGGAAAGGGTGGAAAATGCCGATTGCGTTCGACCCGCCGCCAACCGCTGCGATAACGACGTCAGGCAGACGGCCTTCCGCTTCCAAGATCTGCTGGCGAGCTTCCGTGCCGATGACGGCCTGAAAATCGCGAACCATTTCTGGATATGGATGCGGACCCGCGGCTGTGCCGATCAGGTAATAGGTATCATCGACATTGGTGACCCAGTCGCGCAATGCCTCGTTCATCGCATCCTTGAGCGTACCGCTACCGGCAGTGACCGGCACGACTTCGGCACCGAGTAGGCGCATGCGGAAAACGTTCGGCGCCTGACGCTCGACATCGGTTGCGCCCATATAGACGATACAAGGCAGACCAAAGCGCGCGGCGACGGTGGCAGACGCCACGCCGTGCTGGCCAGCACCGGTTTCGGCGATGATGCGGGTCTTGCCCATGCGCTTGGCAAGCAGGATCTGGCCGATGCAGTTATTGATCTTGTGCGAGCCGGTATGGTTCAGCTCTTCACGCTTGAAATAGATTTTTGCGCCGCCCAGTTCTTCGGTCAGGCGTTCAGCAAAATAAAGCGGGCTCGGTCGGCCGATATAATGCGTACCCAGCGATGCAAGCTCGGCCTGAAACTCGGGATCGGTTTTGGCCTTCTCCCACTCGTCCTGCAGATCGAGGATAAGAGGCATCAACGTTTCGGCGACAAAGCGCCCGCCGTATATGCCAAAACGTCCGTCTTCGTCCGGTCCGGACCGGAATGAATTTGGTGTCGCCGCCTGGTTCACAATCTACTCCTTGCGATCCGCCGTATCGACCGATCGCGCTTCAGCGATCGCGTCGAAAAACGTATCCATCATTTGCAGGTCCTTAACCCCCGGTGCGCTTTCCACGCCGGAGGAAATGTCTACTCCGCTCGCTGTCGTGCTCGACAGGGCAAGGCCGACATTATCCTTGTTCAGTCCACCGGAAAGCATGTAATCGACGCCAGCGTCAAGCACGGCCAGAAGATTCCAGTCGAAGGAAACGCCATTGCCCCCCGGCAGTTCGGATCCGGGCGGCGCTTTTGCATCGAGCAAAAAGCGATCTGCAAGACCATCATAGGCCTCCAGCGTTCTCAGATCCTCCGCTGTGCGGATGGACAGTGCCTTCATGACCGGCAGCCCGAACACTGCCTTGATATTCAGGACGCGTTCCGGACTCTCATGACCATGCAGCTGGAGAATATCCGGCTGCACGAAGGCGATAATGTCTTCGAGTGTCTCGTTGTCGGCATCGACTGTCACGGCGACGATCTTGACCTTGCCACGGGCGCGATCGGCCAGAGCACCGGCTTCTACCGGCTCGATGTGGCGAGGGCTTTTTTCGAAGAAGATGAAGCCGATATGGGTGGCCCCGCGCTCAATGGCGCGATCAACCGCTTCCAGCGTCTTCAGTCCGCAAATTTTGATATCGGGAACCATTGCGGCGGATTGCCATGAAAAGGCGTTTGAGTCGAGCCAAATCGACTTTTTCGCTGATGCCGAGATTTCAGGTGAAGTCGATGGCGTGAAGTTGCGAGCCATGCTGTTTAAGCCATTTCTGGGCAGCTTCCGTGCCTGGGCAAAGCTTTTGGCAAAGCGCCCAGAATTTTGGACCGTGGTTCATCTCCTTCAGATGCGCCACTTCATGGGCGGCCAAGTAATCGATGACACTCGGCGGAGCCATGACGATGCGCCAGGAAAAACTCAAATTCCCCTCCCAGGAACATGATCCCCAACGACTGCGCGTATCTTTCATCGTGATCGAGCGAACCGGTTTACCGATCTGCGCCGCATGGCGTGCGACCAGAGGTTCCAGATCGCGCCGAGCTTCCTTCTTGAGGAAAGCGGCAATGCGACGACCGACATGATCTTCCAATCCTCCGACCCTGAGAAGTGGTTCGCCATCAACCACCGTGGCTTCGGTAACGCCGCGGAGTGTGCCGGTATGAACGATCCTGTGCGGAATGCCACGCAAGGAAATCATTCCACCAGATCGCAGATCACCAGAGACGGGAAACTTTGCCAGTTTGGTGAAAAGCCAGCCCTGATGACGATCAAGAAAGTCATCAACCTCCGATCGCTTCAAACCCGTTGGCACTGTCAGTTTCAGTGAACGCCCGCCGGGCTCGATCCGCAGCGTAATGCGAGTTGCCCGACTGTTTTCCCGGATCGTTATCGGCAGCGTGCGATCGCCGACAAGAACGGTTTGTTCCGTCGAACGCAACGCTTCCGGAGGTTTGGACATCAGCTTTTTGAGGGCGGGAAACATTCGGCTCTTTTAGCAGATTCGAGGCGGTATCGCCTCAAGAAAAAACCGGCGCTGGAAAAGCGCCGGCCCATTGTCTTTGGATTTCAGCCGGTGGTCGAAAAACCGCCAGCGGAACTTCCGGGACCGCGTTCGCGCATGAAGCGATCGAACTCTTCCTGGTCCTTGGCGCGGCGAAGTTCTCGCATATATGCGTCGAACTCGCTGCGCGTCTCGTCCAGCTTGCGGCGCTGTTCCTCGATCCGTTCAAGTTCGGCGCGGCGCCAGTCGTCGAAAGCGACATTACCGGTCGAAAAATGTTGCTCATAACGACCTTGCGCGCGGCGGAAACCGGCGCACATGCCATCTACCTTTTCGCTGGCAGAGCGTTTGTAGATGCCGAGTTTGTCGCCAAACAGAATATAGGCGAGCATGGCGAGGCCCAAAGGCCAGAATACGATGAAACCGAGAACCATCAACGCGATGGTTGCCGGCGTCCAGTCCGGGCGGATCAGTGCTGACTGCGTCATGTTTCGGTATTCCTCCTAATCCCGCCGGCACGATGCCGGCTTGGATTCGATTTGGGAAATGCCGTAAGTCCGTTCAAGACGAATGTCTGGCCAATCGTTGAAGCGTTTGAAAAGACCCGCGCAATTCACACCGGCTTGCGGCGGGCTGCACGCTTTCCGCTGGTTTTGGCTTCTCCAGCCAGGGAATGCTCGCGCGCGAAGGCGATGATCCGTGGTGCGATTTCCTTGCGAAAACGCGATCCGTTGAAGACACCATAGTGACCAACATCAGGCTGCACGTAGTGCATGCGCTTTGCGTCCGGAATACCTGGGCAAATCGTGTGGCTGGCTTCCGTCTGACCCAGTCCCGAAATATCATCATTCTCGCCTTCAACGGTGAGCAACGCGACATTGCGGATCGCTTTGGTGTCGACAGGCGTGTCACGATGCATCATCTCACCCTTCGGGAGAGCGTGGCGGATGAAGACGGTATCGACTGTCTGCAGATAGAACTCTGCGGTCAGATCCATCACCGCCAGATATTCGTCATAAAACTCTCGGTGCTTTTCTGCAGACTCACCGTCATTCTTTACCAGATGCTCGAAGAATTCCTTGTGCGCCGTGAGATGGCGGTCGAGGTTCATGGACATGAACCCGGACAGTTGCAGGAAGCCGGGATAGACCGGGCGCATGCAACCGGGTTGCGGCCACGGCACATTCATCACCACATTGTCCTTGAACCAGCTGAGCGGCCGATCCTGAGCCATGGCATTGACCGCCGTCGGATTGATGCGGGTATCAATCGGCCCGCCCATGAGTGTCATCGAGGCCGGCGCAAAAGGATCATTTGCGGCTTCCATCACGGCGACGGCGGCGAGGACTGGAACGGAAGGCTGGCACACAGCCACCACATTGGTCTTCGGACCAAGGGTATGCAGCATCTCGATCACGTAATCGATATAATCATCCAGATCAAAGGTGCCTTCCGTCACAGGCACCATACGGGCATCGATCCAATCGGTGATGTAGACGTCGGCATGCGGCAGCAATGCCTCGACCGTTCCACGCAGCAAAGTGGCATAGTGGCCAGACATCGGTGCGACGAGCAGGATCTTGGGATCATCTGGCCTGCCGGGTTTCACATCGCGACGGAAATGCACAAGATTGCAGAACGGCCTGGACCATACGTTTTCTTCGATGACGTCGACTGCGGCGCCGTCCACGATCGTCTGTGGCAAATCAAATATCGGCCTTGAGTATCGGCGCGTTATACGCTCGAACACTTCCAAGCCGGCCGCCATGGTCCGCCCCATCGCGGTCTGCGACATCGGATTGAGCGGATCGCTATAAAGCAGCCGCATCGCCTCGGTCGTTGCTCGCAGTGGCGCAAGCGCCGCGTGGTTCATTTCGTAAAGTTGGTAAAACATTCTGACGCCGCCTCTGGCAAGTCGCAGAGAAGCTGTCTGTCTCGCGAACATGGACGATGCATTTGTGCCTGCTTTAGCAGGTTTTCACGAATGTGCCTATCGTCATGGCGGTGGACAGATATCCCGTCCGACTGGGACTGAGACGAGAAATTTTGTCGGTTAACAAAGTGTTTCACGTGAATCACCCACAGGAAAGATTCACGTGAAACACACTTTTTTAACTTTTAGATATCGAGGTTTGCGACGCTGAGCGCGTTTTCCTGGATAAACTCGCGGCGCGGCTCGACTTCATCACCCATCAGGCGCGAGAACAAACCGTCGGCGTCGGTTGCATCAGGCACCTTTACCTGAAGCAGCGAGCGGACGTTGGGGTCGAGTGTTGTTTCCCAAAGCTGCTCGGCGTTCATTTCGCCAAGGCCCTTGTAGCGCTGCATGGAAAGACCCTTGCGGCCGGATGCGAAAATCGCATCAAGCAGAGCGCGTGGGCCGGACACATCAAGGGTCCCGTCTTTTCGGGCGAGAACCGGTGGCGCTGCGTAGATGTCGTGAAGTCGCTGTGTCATCTGGTCAATGTGACGGGCATCGGCCGACCCGATCAGAGCATTATCGAGGAAAGCGACTTCCTTGACGCCGCGAACCATGCGCTCGAAACGAAGACCGCCCTCGCTGGTCACATGACCGGTCCAGCCGCGTTCCGTTTCCTCGGCAATAACATCGAGACGCCTTGCGACTTCGTCAGCCGTTTTCTGAGCACGTTCGCGATTATCGGTGAGTTCCGGGTTGAGAGCGCCGGCAATAGCCGCCTGCTCGATGATCGAGCGGCTGTAACGCGAATGAAGGCCATCAACGAGCGACCGCAGCCGCAGAGCATCCTGAATGACCTCGCGCAAATCGGCACCGGCGCGTACTTCGCCGGATTCCAGCGTCAACCGTGCCTCTTCAAGGCCCATGCTGATCAGATATTCTTCCAGCGCCTTCTCGTCCTTCAGATACTGAACGGACTTGCCACGGCTGACCTTATAAAGTGGCGGCTGAGCGATATAGATATGGCCGCGCTCGATCAGTTCCGGCATCTGCCGGAAGAAGAAGGTCAGCAGCAGAGTACGAATATGGGCGCCGTCGACGTCAGCGTCCGTCATGATGATGATTTTGTGGTAACGCAGCTTATCGGCGTTGAACTCGTCTTTGCCGATGGACGTGCCGAGCGCCGTGATCAGCGTACCGATTTCCTGGCTGGACAACATCTTGTCGAAGCGCGCGCGCTCGACATTGAGGATCTTGCCGCGCAGCGGAAGGATCGCCTGATTTTCACGCGAACGCCCCTGCTTGGCCGAACCACCAGCAGAGTCGCCCTCGACGAGAAAAACTTCGGACTTGGCCGGATCACGTTCCGAACAATCTGCCAGCTTACCCGGCAATGATGCGATATCGAGAGCGCCTTTACGACGGGTCAATTCGCGTGCCTTGCGGGCAGCTTCGCGTGCAACAGCCGCTTCAACGACCTTACCGACCAGGATCCTCGCATCTGCCGGATGCTCTTCGAACCAGGTGCTGAGCGCTTCATTGACGAGGCTCTCGACCACCGGACGCACTTCGGACGAGACAAGCTTGTCCTTTGTCTGCGACGAGAATTTCGGGTCCGGCACTTTTACCGAAAGAACAGCAGTCAGACCTTCGCGGCAATCTTCACCCTGAAGGGTAACCTTTTCCTTCTTGGTGATACCGGATGTATCCG
Organism: Neorhizobium sp. JUb45; assembly: GCF_004343585.1. Taxonomy (GTDB): domain Bacteria; phylum Pseudomonadota; class Alphaproteobacteria; order Rhizobiales; family Rhizobiaceae; genus Neorhizobium. The sequence continues at coordinate 48,006 of NZ_SLYW01000008.1, forward strand.
CATAGGAGGTGACCTGACGCGTCAGCGCGCCACGGAAACCAGCCATATGAGTGCCGCCATCGCGCTGCGGGATGTTGTTGGTGAAGCAGAGCACGTTTTCATGGTAGCTGTCGTTCCACCACATGGCGACTTCGACGGTAATGCCGTCCTTCTCGCCACGGATTGCGACCGGCTTGTCAACGAGAGGCTTTTTGGAGCGGTCGAGATAACGGACAAAGGCCTCAAGACCACCGTCATAGACCATCTCTTCTTCGCGGATGTCAGACTTCCGCTTGTCGGTTAGCCGGATTCGTACGCCCGAATTCAGAAACGCCAATTCGCGAAGGCGATGTTCGAGCGTGCCGTAATCGAATTCCGTCATCGTGAAGGTTTCGGTACTGGCAAGGAACGTCACCTCAGTACCCGACCTGCCCTCGTACTCGCCGATGACCTTCAGCGGTGCGTCGGCCACCCCGTGGGTAAAGCCGATTTCGTGCAGCTTGCCATTACGGCGGATGCGCAGTTTCAGCCAAACCGAAAGCGCATTGACAACCGAGACGCCAACGCCGTGCAGACCGCCAGAAACCTTGTAGGAATTCTGGTCGAACTTTCCACCTGCGTGAAGCTGGGTCATGATGACTTCAGCCGCCGAAACGCCCTCACCAGTATGGATGTCGGTGGGAATACCGCGTCCGTTGTCGGTGACGGTAACCGAGCCATCAGCATTCAGCGTGACGGTTACGATATCGGCATGACCGGCAAGTGCTTCATCGATGGCGTTGTCAACGACCTCATAGACCATGTGATGCAGGCCGGACCCGTCATCCGTATCGCCGATATACATGCCTGGGCGCTTGCGAACCGCATCCAGTCCCTTCAGGACCTTGATCGAATCCGCGCCGTATTCAGAACTCGCGCCGCTGTCGTTGACGGGTGTTTCGCTCATCAATGATCTTTCCAATTAACGTGGTTCGGCGATCTGGCGAATCACCGTATTTCGTGCCACTGAATATAAGAAATCCGGGCAGATTTCCAAAGCGCTGAGGCATTTTTCGCGCATTTAACCCGGGATTATGTGGCGCTCAGCCAGAAGGGCTACCACTTTCAAGAACCTTCGTCAGTTGCTCTAGCATGTCTGGTGACAAAGAGCGAATCTCCTTGGCCAGACGATTGGCAAACGCGGTATATTCCGGCGGCAGATCACGGGTATCGACAACGACCCGCGGATCAGATGCTTGCGCCAGCATGAACAGCTCTTCGGCTTCATCCCAGATGATGTTGAAATAGCCGGCGACGCGCTGGAGAAAATCGAAACTCGGCTTTCCTCTGTGGCCGTGCTCCAATGCGGACAAATAGGCAGCCGACACGCCGATCGCTGCCGCCATATCGGACTGTCGGACGCCTTTGCGTAAGCGCAATTCCCGCAATGCATGACCGAATGGTGTCATGTTCAACTACCTGCTCGACGGCTCAACCGAACATAAAGGGCGCCCTCGCCGCCATGCTGCCGGGCTGCCGGTTCGTAAGACGAGATGAGAAATCGAAACTCTGGCTTCGAAAACCAAAAGGGTACGGCCCGCTTCAACGCGCCTTCACTGCCGAAGGAGCTGCCCTTGCCTGTGATTACCAGCACATGCCTCAAACCGCGGTCATGCGCCCGCAACAGGAAATCCAGAAGGATGCCATGTGCATCACTCTGGATAAGACCATGCAGATCGATGCGTGCCTCCAGCGCCAGATGACCTCTTGCAAGCTTGCGCTTGACCGGTTTTTCGAGCGGATGGTGAATCTTTCGATCTGGCTGCAGGGTCTTTGGCACTGGGTCAATCTGTACGGCATTCCTGCCATTCGGTTCGGCAGTCGATTTTTTTCCGGACATCGCCTCATCGGGTTGTTCGAAAAGAGCTTCAAATTTCAGCAGATCTTCAAGACGGCCGGCCATGGGTTTTGCAGAGCGTGCAACCTTGCCCCACAGGATCCTGTCTTCGGTCGTCAGCTTGCGATCGCCCTTCATGGCGCAAACCTTGCGGCTGCAGCTTTGGGGAGAAGAATGTAGAAATCTGCCGGATGCTTGATGATGCCGGCCTGCTCACCGGCATCATAACCGGAACCCGTGAAAATATCGCCGCGGGCAGGCCCCACAATCGCCGAGCCGGTATCGAGTGCCAGCATTGTGCGCGCAAAAGGCTTTCCACCATCGAGATGCGTCAAGCTCGTCGAGCGGATGAAGAAGGGAAAGCCGAACGTGTGAATAAGGCGATCAACCGCCAACGAGCGACCTGCCACCAGAGGAACCTTGGCGGCAGCGATTGGCCCCTGATCAAGACCCGCCACAGCCGCCTCACGAAAGAATATGTAGGACCGGTTATGCCAGAGCACCTCATCGACCTTAGCCGGATTCTCGCTCAACCAATCACGGATGGTCTGCATGGATACGGTTGTCGGATCGATCTCTCCACGATCAATCAGCAGGCGTCCGATTGCGGAAAATGGGTGGCCCGCCTTGGCGGCATAAGTAATGCGCCCGATACAGCCATCGGGATAACGCAGTCGTGCGGCACCCTGTACATGCGTGAAGAAGACATCGATCTTCGACTTCGCCCAGGCGATCTCCAAACCCTGCCCTTGAAGATATCCACGGTCTATCTCTCCCCGATCCGGATAGGGGTCGATTACGCCATCGCGCAACCTGGCGAAAGCATAGGAAGGATCGAGTGAAAGCGTGCGGTTGCCATCGTCGATATCGATCAGATCTGCGGGACGACGATAAAATGGATAGCGGTATGTTTCGTCAGGCTGATCCGAGACATCGATTTCCGGCTCGAAAAATCCGGTCACGAAACCGGACTTTTCATCTGAGCGCCGGATCATGAACGGTAGACAATGTTCTTCAAAAAAAAGCCGGGTAGCATCCGGCCCAGAAATTTGAAAACCTGCCGCCGCTTTCAAAAGCGGTAGCAGGTCGTCGGTTGAGAGCCCTAAAGACCCGGTTCGATAAGGTTTGGCTTTCTCGAGATAGTCGAGACAGTCCCGCATTACGGAAAACAGTGCGGACGGATCGTCCTCGTTCCAACCGACGATATCTTTATAGGTCGTGGGCGTGAGGGCGTATTCTATCGTGTTCATTGTTCGGATTCGGTAGCGATCAACTTCCAGTTCGGATCCCGTGAGCGAATATCGCGTGCAAAGGTCCAGATATCGGTAACCTCGGCAACGGTATCGGCTTCACCATCGACAACACTTCCAGCCGTGTCATAGGTCGCGGAAATCAGATGGCTGACAATGCGGATGGTGATCTGCGCTTCAGAATCCTTTACCACCGCGTTGACGATGTCAGCCTTGTCTATGCCAACAAAACTCGACTTCACCACCTCGCCGCGGGCTTCACGCTGGGAAATCGCCCCATCAAAGCCTTCAAAGACCTCCTTCGACAGCAAGCCCTTCAAGGTTTTGCGATCGCCATCGGCAAATGCCATCACGATCATTTCATAGGCCATGCCCGCGCCCTTGACGAATTCCTTGGGATTGAAGCTCGGATCGGCCTGGATAAGATCACGAATCGCCGAATTGAGTTCCGTGCCTGGCTTTGCCAAAGCATCCACATCTGCCCATCGTTGCTCTTCATCAACCTGATCACGGCGCGGCAGTGTTACGACCTTGCCATCATCGGCAGAGACCGGCTTGGCGGCATCGCGCGCCGAAAACGGATCGACCGGTGGCTTTTCATGGCCTGTACGACGGCCGAGTACGCTGCGCAGCTGCAAAAAAATCAGCACGGCGGCCACCAGAAAAAACAGTGTAATGAAATCGTTCGCGCCCATCTTCACCCGCAGTGATCATTTAAATTGTTGTCTAGCTTTCACATATAGTCTGCAACTGCCGATCATTCAAATGCGGCGCCTGAGATAAGGGCCGCCTACAAGACAGGATTCCAGGCGCAATGCCCCTTATTCTTCTGCCGATCATCTTTCTCGGCCTGCCGCTTATCGAAATTGCCGGTTTTGTGTTGGTCGGCAATGCAATCGGTCTTTGGCCGACCCTCGCTCTTGTCATCCTGACCTCGCTCATCGGCGCCGTTCTTTTGCGGCGCCAGGGTATCAGCGTGCTTCAGGAAGCCAATCGTGAAAGCCAGGAAGGCAAACTGCCCGGCAGATCGCTGGTCAGTGGCGCCATGGTTGTTGTTGCCGGTGTGCTGCTGATATTGCCCGGCTTCTTTACCGACATCATCGGGTTGTTGCTTTTCATTCCACCCGTTCGCCATTTCATCTGGTCCCTGATCGGCAAGCGCGTGGTGGTGATGCGCACTTCGCGAAATGGTACTTCGGCTTCATACACCTCGGGAAATGCCGAGAATGCCAAGCGTCCAGCCCAACCGAACGTTCTTGACCTTGACGAAAATGATTTCAGTCGAGGTCCGAACCCCTCTTCACCCTGGTCCGATCCGGATAACCGCAAGGACTGATAGCGCTGTCGCTCTGTTCCGCAGGGTTGTAAGCGCGAAACTGAAATGTTAGACGGCCTCACAGTCCAAAGCCGCGAGGAATTCCAATGGCAAACGAACCAGAGACCCAGGCTTCCAACCCGTCGCTCAGCATCCTTGCGCAGTACACGAAGGATTTGTCCTTTGAAAACCCGGGCGCACCGCGGTCGCTGCAGGCTCGTGATACGGCGCCGGCGATCAATATCAACGTGAATGTCAACGCCAACCCGCTGTCGGATTCTGACTTCGACGTCGTTTTGACGCTGAATGCTCAGGCAATGGAAGGCGACAAGGTCGTGTTCGCAGCCGAGTTGGTTTATGGCGGCGTCTTCCGCATCACCGGCTTCCCGCAGGAGCACATGCTACCGGTTCTCTTTATCGAGTGCCCGCGCCTGCTCTTCCCGTTTGCCCGCCAGATCATCGCTGATGTGACCCGCAATGGCGGTTTCCCGCCGCTGATGATCGACCCTATCGATTTCGCGCAGATGTTCTCGCAGCGTATTGCCGAAGAGCAGACCCGCTCGAAGGTTCAGGCCCTCGACAGCTAAGCCAACCACATCTGAATATGAAAAAAGCCCGGTTTTTCCGGGCTTTTTTCTTACTGGTATTGTTTCCAAATCGCCTTATCGCCCATCGTCGCAATAAGTTTCTGGTGGCCTTCCATGTCCGCCGGCGAAAGCCGAACTGGCAGAGTGCCCGGTCGCGGCGGGATTTCGAGAACGGCATCGTCGTCCTCTTCCTGAACCACTTCCACCTTCTGTTTGACATCGACCAGACCAAGCGCCGTCTGCCGGCCACCAATCATCTCGATATAAACTTCGGCCAGAAGCTCGGAGTCGAGCAGAGCGCCGTGCTTGGTACGGTGCGAGTTGTCGATGCCATAACGACGGCAGAGCGCATCGAGTGAATTTGGACCCATCGGATGTTTCCGGCGAGCCATGGACAAGGTGTCGATAACCTGTTCACTTACTACTGGTGCCAGACCAAGCCGATCGAACTCGGCATTGATGAAGCCGATATCGAAGTTCGCGTTATGGGCAATCCACTTCGCATCGTGGAAAAATTCCTGAAGCTCTTCGACGATTTCGGCGAAGCTCGGTTTGTCTTTCAGGAATTCATCGGTCAGTCCATGAACGGCAAGCGCATCCGGATGGACTTTGCGATCTCCGGGCGAAATGTACTTGTGAAAGGTACGGCCTGTCGGAAAATGATCGACAAGTTCGATGCCGCCGATTTCGATAACGCGATCGGTCTTCGATTCCAGACCCGTTGTTTCCGTATCAAAGATGATCTCACGCATCGCTTTTCTCGCTCATCTTTCCTGCCCGCAGGCTTTTTATAATACCGCTTACCCGCTTGCGGGCAGCATCCAGCCCATCACCGGTATCAATTACAAAATCAGCTTTTTGGCGTTTTTCCAGATCCGGTATCTGGCGTGACAAAATCAACTCGAATTTTTCTTCTGTCATGTTCGGTCGCGCAAGTACGCGCTGGCGCTGTATTTTTGGATCACAGCTCACCACGACGATGACGTCAACCGCGTTTTCCCGACCGCTTTCGAACAATAGAGGAATGTCGAGAAGCACGATACCGGCACCGGCATGTCTCTGACGATCCAGAAAGTGGCCTTCTCGCTGCCGAACCAGTGGATGCACGATAGCTTCAAGCGTCTTGAAACCATCGGAATTTTCCGCCAATTGCCGCGAGAGTTCCTGTCTATCGATGATGCCATTCTTGATCGTACCCGGAAAGGCCTGACCGACCGGCTTCACAGCTTCGGACTGATAAAGATCATGGACCACTGCATCCGCATCATTAACCGGTATTCCCTCTTCCGCGAAGAATTTCGCGGTTGTCGATTTCCCCATTCCAATGGAGCCGGTGAGGCCAACAATGATCATCAATGGCCTTCCATGTCTTTTATGACCAACTGACGAAGCTGCTGATCGACGACGGGGCGAACACCGAACCATTTTTCAAAACCGGGGACGGCTTGGTGAAGGAGCATTCCCAATCCATCCACCGTCGAAAAACCCTGCTCTTCTGCCTGGGCCAGAAAGCTGGTTTTTAATGGCACATAGACAATGTCTGTCACCAGGGCGCCTTCGGCCAGCGAGCTGAAATCGATAGCCATCGCTTCAGACCCTTCCATGCCCAATGATGTCGTATTGATGAAAAGGCCCGCGCCTTTGAGAACCTCGGCTAGCGCATCGATCGGCTGAGCATGGATGCTTGGCCCAAAATGGTCGGCAAGTTGCCGGGCGCGATCGATGGTCCGATTAACGACGTGGATTTCCTTGATGCCCCGGTTGCGAAGCGATTGGATAACCGAGCGGCTTGCACCGCCGGCACCAAGTATCACCGCAGTCGCAACCTTGTCCCAGCCCCGTCGATGATGGTCGAGATTGGCTGTGAACCCATGACCATCGGTGTTGGTGGCGTGGATTAGTCCATCCTCCAGCCAGAGCGTATTGGCCGCACCCAGCTCTTCGGCAAGCTCATCAGGCCTGTCAGCCAGCTGGTAGGCTGCCTCCTTGTGAGGAATGGTGACGTTGCCACCACGGTAGATCTTTCCGTCTCTCAAATGGCCGATGAATGCAGCAAAATCACCTGGGCTGATTTCCAGCGCCTCATAATGTCCGTTGATGCCAAACCGACCGAGCCAGTGATTGTGGATCATGGGCGAACGGGAATGACTGATAGGAAAACCCGTAACGAAGGCGCGCAATTGCGTTTCACGTGAATCAACCATCGATAGCCACCAGTTCACGCAGCTTTTCGAGCAGGGCCAACATGGGCAATCCGACGATGGTAAAATAGTCGCCGTCTATTTTCGAGAACAACTGAATTCCAACTCCCTCCAGCTGATAGGAGCCAACGCTCTTGAGAACATCAGGCCCTACACGGCCGAGATAATGATCGACAAACTCTGAAGACAGCGGCCGCATTGTCAGATCGGCATGACCCACATATTCCCATAGAATACGGTCATCTCTGACGATGACGACGGCGCTATTCAGACGATGGGTCTTTCCCGACAAGGACTGCAGATTGTCTTTGGCCTCTTCAAGAGAGGCCGCCTTATGATAAATGCGGGAACCAAGCGACATCGTCTGATCCGATCCGATGACCAGACTACCCGGACGGGACTGTGCGACATTTCTTGCTTTGGCTTCGGCGAGAACTGTTGCCACCTTCGCCGGTTCGGCATCCATTAGCTCTGCTTCTATTGCTCGCTCGTCGATATCCGCGGCCTGGTGGTCAAACGTTAGTCCGGCATTGCTCATAAGCATGCGTCGAAACGGACTGGAAGATGCAAGAACAAGGGGCGTGATCACGGGCTATCCTGAAAACAATGTCCGAAGCCCTACATCGAAGCATGGAGGAACAATCGGCATTCTGGAACTGTGCATATCGCCACTGAAAGCTGACTTCAGTTTTCGGGCACATGCGCCGGATTCGCCTTAGCGCAGCCTCGGTCGCAGCGCAACGATCGCCGCAGCAGTCTCCTCTATCGAGCGCCTGGTCACATCGATTATCGGCCAATTGTGGCGGGTGCAAAGCGCGCGAGCATATTTCAGCTCTTCGTTGATTGCGGCGCGATCAACATAATGACCGTGATCATATGACATCGAATTTCCGAGTTCGCGATTTTCGCGAACCTGCGAAATCCTATCCGTTGTCGCAACCAGCCCGACGATGACAGGACGGCTGGCACTCAAAAGGGCTGGAGGCAGTTCAACGCCCGGGACAATAGGAATATTGGCGGCCTTTATACCACGATTTGCCAGATAGATGCTCGTGGGTGTCTTCGATGTTCTGCTGATGCCGATGATCACCACATCCGCTTCATTATAATCTTCGGGCAACTGCCCGTCGTCGTGATCCATGGCAAAATTCAGAGCCTCGATCCGCGCAAAATATTCAGCATTGAGAACATGCTGAGCACCCACACGGCGATGGGAGGGCGCGCCGAGAAAATTCTGAAACACGGCCATAACGGGCTCGAGAAGATTGACTGTCGGCACCGACATTTCGCGGCAACGGGTCTCTATCAGCGTTGCCAGTTCCGCATCCATGACGGTGTAAATCACGATCCCGGGTGTCTCATCGATCTCTTCCAGCACGGGTAGAAGCTGTCGCCGGTTTCGGATCAATGGATAGACATGTTCAACCGGCACCGCGTTGGTGAACTGGACTGCTGCTGCACGGCCGGCGGAAACGAGAGTGTCGCCCGTCGAGTCAGAAATGAGGTGCAGATGGAAGAAGTTTTTCCTGTTCTCCACGTTAAACTTGGTCCCCTGTTGATAGTCTGGGAGAGATCTGTGCCTCAGTCTGAGCTGGCGTCGACCGGCCGGATAAGTTCGGATTTATCCACAAATCACCGTCGAGCGGAAAGCTTTTCGAACCTGTTTGGGATTCAGTGGACAATTCGTCGCTGTTCATCGGCAATTCACAGCTTATACACAGGGTTGTGAAAAAATCCATAAACTTAAATATCTGAATTAAAAAGGATATTTTTGATATTCGACATTCGGTAGGAAAAGCGATCAGAATTATGAAAACGTGCAGACGCTGAACCTCATGTCGTGGAAAACCAAGGTACAGGCTTTAGTCCTTGCTACTCACAGACTCTAAGAAATAGAAGAATCTTTTATATAAGATATTTAGTTTTAGGAGACTTGTGTGACGGACGTACGCCGAACGATTTTGGAAGTCCTAAACGGGGAAACCGTCTCACCTCCGCCAATCTGGCTGATGAGGCAGGCAGGTCGCTATCTGCCGGAGTACAGAGCGACACGCGCGCAAGCCGGTAGCTTTCTCGACCTCTGTTATAATCCGGAATTGGCAGCAGAGGTGACCCTGCAGCCAATCCGGCGTTATGGCTTCGATGCTTCCATTCTGTTTTCCGATATCCTCGTCATTCCAGATGCCTTGAAAAGGAATGTGCGTTTCCTTGAGGGTGTTGGACCACAGATGGATCCGATCGATGCCGACGGGATCGACCAGCTGGATGCATCCAATGTGATGACGCATCTTGCACCGGTGTTCGAAACGGTCCGTCGCCTGCGTCGCGATCTTCCAGCCGAGACAACGCTTCTCGGCTTCTGCGGTGCGCCCTGGACCGTTGCCACCTACATGATCGCTGGAAAAGGTACGCCCGATCAGGCGCCTGCCCGTCTGTTCGCCTACAGATATCCAAAGGCCTTTGCTTCACTTCTGATGCAGCTTGCGGATATCTCTGTCGATTACCTTGTCGGTCAGTTGGACGCCGGTGCAGACGCAGTGCAGATTTTCGACTCCTGGGCCGGTGTGCTGGGCGAGGAAGAGTTTGCCGCTTTCGCCATCGCACCCGTTGCCCGGATCATCGAGGGTGTCCGTGCTCGCCGACCTGGCGCAAAGATAATCGCTTTCGCCAAGGGTGCTGGGTTCAACCTCAAGACCTATCGCCAGAAAACCGGCGCCGACGCCATTGGCCTTGATTGGTCCGTGCCGCTGAACTTTGCAGCTGAACTGCAAAAGGACGGGCCGGTGCAGGGCAATCTCGATCCGATGCGCGTGGTGGCCGGCGGTCAGTCTTTGGATGACGGAATTGACAGGATCCTTCAGACCCTCGGCAATGGCCCGCTAATTTTCAATCTCGGCCATGGGATCACCCCTGAAGCCAACCCGGATCATGTTACTGCCTTGGTGAAGCGTGTCCGGAGCTTTGGCTGATGAACGAACAGGAGTTACAGACGGACGAGAAGCCCGGTCGACGTGCCAGGCGGCGTGCCGCGGTAGCGCTCGCCATCTTCGTGCTTTTGCTTCTGGCAGTCGTCTCCTGGCGGCCGGATGACCTGTTTCTGTGGATCAAGGCACTGCATGTGATTGCCGTCATCTCCTGGATGGCAGGCTTACTCTATCTGCCGCGTCTTTTCATCTACCATACCGATGCGCCGGTTGGGTCCGTCCAGTCGGAAACCTTCAAGATGATGGAGCAGCGGCTTTACCGGGTGATCATGAACCCGGCGATGATGCTGTCCTGGATTTTGGGTTTGTATCTTGCCTGGACCGTTTATGAGTTTCAGGGCGGCTGGCTGCATGCCAAAATCGCAATGGTATTTTTATTGACGATCGTGCATGTGATGTTTGGACGCAGCATGCGGCGGTTTGCCCAGGACGGGCCACGCAGGACCGCGCGTTACTGGCGTCTGATCAATGAAATCCCGACGGTTTTGATGATTGTGATCGTGATTCTGGTGATCGTGAAACCGTTTTGATATCCGGGATAGAAATATTTGCGCTTGTCCCCCCCTTGCGGTAAGGGGCGGGAATCGCTATTTTCCCGGCCATCTCTTCTCTCGTGCATGTGTGCAGGTTCACAGTCTGCGGATTTTCTCCGCAGGAACGAATTCCACCGACACGGCTTCCCCTCGAAATTGAAATGGTCCTTCCTTCATGGCTGAAATGAAGCTTCAAGAACTCAAGAGCAAATCTCCGACCGATTTGCTTGCCTTCGCGGAAACGATGGAGGTTGAGAACGCCAGCACCATGCGCAAGCAGGAACTGATGTTCGCGATATTGAAGGTTCTTGCCAGCCAGGACGTTGAGATCATCGGTGAAGGCGTGGTCGAAGTTCTTCAAGACGGCTTCGGTTTTCTGCGGTCCGCCAATGCCAACTATTTGCCGGGTCCGGACGACATTTACATTTCGCCTTCTCAGATCCGTCGCTTTTCTCTGAAGACCGGCGATACCGTTGAGGGTCCGATCCGTGGACCGAAGGAAGGAGAGCGTTATTTTGCGCTTCTCAAGGTCAATACGATCAATTTCGACGATCCGGAAAAGATCCGTCACAAGGTCCATTTCGACAATCTGACGCCGCTCTACCCGAATGAGCGCTTCAAAATGGAACTCGACATCCCGACGTCGAAGGATAATTCGGCACGTGTTATCGATCTGGTCGCACCGCTCGGCAAAGGCCAGCGTGGTTTGATCGTGGCACCGCCGCGCACCGGTAAAACGGTTCTTCTCCAGAACATCGCTCATTCGATCACGGCCAATCATCCGGAATGCTATCTGATCGTTCTTCTTATCGATGAACGGCCTGAAGAAGTGACGGACATGCAGCGTTCGGTGAAGGGCGAGGTTGTGTCCTCGACCTTCGACGAGCCGGCCGTTCGTCACGTTCAGGTTGCGGAGATGGTCATCGAAAAGGCCAAGCGCCTCGTGGAACATGGCCGAGATGTCGTCATTCTTCTCGATTCGATCACTCGTCTTGGTCGCGCTTACAACACCGTGGTGCCCTCCTCCGGCAAGGTTCTGACCGGTGGTGTAGATGCCAACGCACTGCAGCGTCCGAAGCGTTTCTTCGGTGCTGCCCGTAATATCGAAGAAGGCGGTTCGCTGACGATCATCGCGACGGCGCTGATCGACACTGGCAGCCGTATGGACGAAGTCATCTTCGAAGAATTCAAGGGCACCGGTAACTCGGAAATCGTTCTTGATCGCAAGGTCGCCGACAAGCGTATCTTCCCTGCCATGGATATCCTCAAGTCCGGCACGCGTAAGGAAGACCTGTTGGTACCACGTCAGGATCTGCAGAAGATCTTTGTTCTACGTCGTATTCTGGCTCCGATGGGTACGACCGATGCGATCGAGTTCCTTATCGACAAGCTCAAGCAGACGAAGAACAACGGCGATTTCTTCGATTCCATGAACACCTGATCCTTAGCCGGATTCAATCACGCGTCCGAGGTTCTGAATAATGCGGGCCGATGATACGATTTTTGCCCTGTCGAGCGGTTCGCTGCCGGCAGGGCTTGCTGTTATTCGGTTGAGCGGATCGAGATCGATCTCCGTACTGCAAAAGCTGGCGGGACCCCTCCCCCAGGCTCGGCACGCGTATTTGCGAACAATCAGGCGAGCAGACGGCAGTGTCATCGACCGTGGCTTGGCAATCACCTTTCCGGGGCCGCATTCCTTCACAGGCGAGGATTGCGTCGAATTGCATCTGCATGGAAGTCGCGCTGTGGTCTCGGCGCTTTACGCCGAATTGCTGTCCGAAAATCTGCGACTTGCGGAGGCTGGTGAGTTTTCCAAACGTGCTTTGGAGAATGGAAAGCTCGATTTGGTCGAGGCTGAAGGATTGTCCGATCTGCTTCGGGCGGAAACTGAAATGCAGCGCCGTCTGGCTTTGGAGCAGAGCGATGGCGGTCTCTCAGCGATCTATGAGGGCTGGGCTCTTGAGTTGACAAGGGCACGCGCTCTTATCGAAGCCGAGCTCGACTTCGCCGATGAAGATGATGTGCCTGGGTCGATTTCCGATACGGTGTGGATGAATGTGAGGCGGCTGAAGGGTGAGATCGACGCCCAACGCGAAGCCACAAGGTCTGGGGAAATCATACGGGATGGTTTTCAGGTCGCTATCGTCGGCGCGCCCAATGTTGGAAAATCCAGTCTTTTAAATGCCTTGGCTAAGCGTGACATTGCCATTGTCACCGAAATTGCGGGCACAACGCGCGATGTTCTTCACGTTGACCTGGACCTGGATGGTTTTCTGGTTCGTTTCTTCGACACTGCAGGAATTCGTGAAACCGAGGATGTCGTTGAAAGAGAAGGGATACGCCGCGCGCATCTGGTTCTTGAACGTGCTGACCTGATACTGCTGCTTTGCGAGGCTGATCAGCCACTGCCGGAAATAGATCTGCCTGACACAATTCCGGTCTGGACGATCAGGACAAAATCCGACCTGCGGCCTGAGGTGGACGCCGACGTCATACGGATTTCCACCAAAACAGGCGACGGGCTCGACGAACTTAAATCGGCGATCGTCAATAGTGTGACGTCTCGTTGGGAGGCTATCGCCTCTTTAAAACCGGGACGCACACGACACGCGCTCCTATTAGAAAATACTTCCAATTTCATCGCGGAAGCATTAGAGGGTTCGCAACTGGATATGCAGGCGGAGTGCCTGCGCCTTGCCGCCGAAGAGCTAGGCCGGATTACCGGAAAGGTAGATGTTGAACATCTGCTGGATATCATTTTCTCGGAATTTTGCATTGGCAAGTGATTCACGTGAAACAATTCGATTCGGTTTCGAAATAAATGGAGCGCAGCGTGACGACCTATGATGTCATCGTTATCGGTGGCGGCCATGCCGGGTGTGAAGCAGCCAGCGCTGCTGCGCGTGCTGGTGCTCGGACGGCTCTTGTTACCCATCAGATCGCGACGATTGGCGCAATGTCATGCAATCCGGCGATTGGCGGTCTTGGAAAAGGTCATCTTGTTCGCGAAGTGGATGCTTTGGACGGATTGATGGGGCGAGTGGCCGACGCTGCCGGCATCCAATTTCGACTTCTGAACCGAAAAAAAGGACCTGCAGTTCGCGGTCCGAGGACGCAGGCTGACCGCAAGCTTTATCGAGCTGCGATGCAGGCCGAAATCTTAAGTCACGCCAATCTTGATGTCATTGAAGGTGATGTTTTCGACCTGGCGGTGATCGAGAACGTTGTCTCGGGCGTGATACTCAAGGACGGTAGGACGTTTGCCACCAAGTCCGTTGTCCTAACGACTGGCACTTTTTTGCGCGGATTGATCCACATCGGTGCGGATAAAACGCCTGCCGGTCGCATGGGTGAAGCACCGTCCTTGGGACTGTCAGATACACTGAACAGGTTCGGACTTGCACTGGGGCGTCTCAAGACGGGCACGCCTGCGAGACTGGATGGAAGAACGATCGATTGGGAAAGCCTCGACAAGCAGGAGGCTGACGAAATCCCAAGTCCTTTCTCCTTCATGACGGATTCGATCAAAAACCCGCAAATAGCTTGTGGTGTCACTCGGACGACCGCAGCAACCCATGCAATCATCGCCGAGAACATCGGCCTTTCAGCCATGTATTCGGGGGAAATTAAGGGTGTCGGCCCGCGTTATTGTCCATCGATCGAGGACAAGATAACCAGGTTTGGCGAGCGCGACGGCCATCAGATTTTCCTGGAGCCAGAGGGTTTGGACGATCCCACCGTCTACCCGAACGGCATTTCCACGTCCCTGCCTGCGTCAGTACAGGACGCCTTTATCCGCACGATACCGGGCTTGGAAAAGGTCGCTATCTTGCAGCCGGGATATGCGATCGAATACGACCACGTAGATCCGCGCGAATTGACACAAAGCCTTGAAGTTAAAAAGCTTCCTGGGTTGTTTCTGGCCGGCCAGATCAACGGAACAACAGGTTATGAAGAGGCCGCCGCACAGGGATTGGTAGCAGGCCTCAATGCAGCTTTGCTGGCAGGTGGCCGCTCATCTGCAGTTTTCAGCAGAACTGAAGCGTATATCGGCGTGATGATTGATGACCTGACATCGCGGGGTATTTCCGAGCCCTATCGAATGTTCACGTCACGGGCTGAATATAGACTATCGCTGCGTGCCGATAACGCCGATCTGCGCCTGACGCCGTTGGCAAACAGCCTGGGCATTACATCAATCCAACGTCGAGATCGTTTTGACAAATTCAAAAGCGAACTGGATGAGGCTCGGACCGGACTGAAGGCCATGAGCCTGACGCCGCAGGAAGCTGCTCGTCACAATATCAAGCTCAATCAGGACGGCCAACGCCGCACTGCTTATGAACTTCTAGCCTATCCTGATATTGATATTGCGGATTTGCGAAGAGTTTGGCCGGATCTGGAAAAGATAGCAGCTCCGGTTTGTGACGCGCTCGAGATCGAGGCGGGATATTCAGTGTATATGGATCGGCAAGAATCCGGTATCACTGCAACGCGCCGAGAAGAACAACGGGTCATTCCCGAAAGTTTCGACTTCAATGCACTCAGCGGATTATCCAACGAGCTCAAGCTGAAGCTATCCGGAAAACGACCCCAGAATATGGCGCAGGCAGCTGCTGTGGATGGCATGACCCCTGCAGCTTTGGCATTGCTTCTCGCAGTGCTACGTAAAACTGACACCCAACGCGTCCAGCGAGTCTCTTGATGCAGATTAACGGCAAAGATGTTTCACGTGAAACATGGCAAAGGCTCGAGCATTTTTGGGAGCTTTTCCGAAAGTGGGCGAAATCAATAAATCTCGTCGCCCCCTCTACTCTACCGGATCTCTGGAGCCGTCATGTTGCGGACAGTGCGCAGATTTTCCAGCTATCGCCAAAGCCACAAGTATGGGCCGATCTCGGCTCCGGTGGCGGCTTCCCCGGTATCATCACCGCGATTTTTCTAAAGGAATTGGGCGGCGGCTGGGTACATCTCGTCGAAAGCAATCAAAAGAAGGCAGCTTTTTTGCGTCAAGCCCTTCTTGAGACGGGCGGATCGGGAAGTGTCCATGTCCTGCGTATCGAAGATGCGCCGCAAATCTTGGACGAAGTCGATGTGATCTCGGCGAGAGCCTTGGCGGACCTGGATCTTCTGCTGACTTTTTCTGAGGCCTGGATGACTAGAAATCCCGAATGTCGCGCTTTTTTCCATAAAGGCCGGGATTACCGTCAGGAAACGGTGAAAGCGAATGGTCGCTGGAACTTTGATCTGATAGAACATCCCAGTGCCGTTGAAAAAGATTCCATCATTCTAGAAATCGCAGGCCTCCGGCGCAAGGTCGACTGATCATCCGGATAGCAGAATGAGCGAGCTCAATCGAATTATCACGATCGCTAACCAAAAAGGTGGCGTCGGCAAAACAACGACAGCAATCAATCTGGCGACAGCCCTAGCGGCCATCGGTGAACGGGTTCTGATTGTTGATCTTGATCCGCAAGGCAATGCCAGTACGGGTTTGGGCATAGATCGCCGTGATCGAAAGCTTTCTTCTTTCGATCTGATGATGGGCAGTCATACAGTAAACGAAACCGTCGTGGCGACGGCCGTTCCCAACCTCTTTATTGTTCCATCGACGATGGATCTTCTGGGGTTGGAAATGGAGATAGGTCAAGCCTCCGATCGCGCCTTTCGCTTGAAAAGAGCGCTGCAGACGGATGGAGCCCAATCCTTCTCCTATATCCTGCTGGATTGCCCGCCTTCGTTCAATCTCCTGACCATCAATGCCATGGCAGCTGCGCATTCGGTGCTTGTTCCGCTGCAATGCGAGTTTTTCGCGCTTGAAGGCCTTAGTCAGTTGCTTGAGACCGTTAATCAGGTCAAGCAGACGGTCAATCCGGCACTTGATATCCAGGGTATCGTGCTTACAATGTTTGATATCCGCAACAACTTGGCACAGCAGGTTGTCAATGATGTGCGAACATATCTTGGTGACAAGGTTTATCACACTCTGATTCCGCGAAATGTCAGGGTTTCAGAGGCGCCTTCTTATGGTAAGCCGGCCATTCTTTACGACTTGAAGTGCGCAGGTAGTCAGGCTTATTTGCAGTTGGCTTCCGAGGTAATTCAGCGTGAACGCCGCCGCAAAGCGGCCTGATCTGCCGTAGTAGGGCATTTGATATGAGTGAAGATATTTCGAAACGCCGCCTCGGACGCGGTTTGGCAGCTCTCATTGGGGAGATGGATCAGGCCACGCCGGTGGGCGAGGCTCCAAAAGCCGTGAGTGCTGACCGCCTGGTTCCCATTGAGCATATCAGCCGCAACCCGCGTAACCCTCGTCGCTATTTTGATGAGAGCGATCTTCAGGACCTCTCAAGCTCAATTCGTCAACACGGTATTGTTCAGCCGGTTGTTGTTCGGACCATTGGTGAAAATTACGAAATCATAGCCGGCGAAAGACGTTGGCGTGCGGCTCAATTGGCTGGCCTGGTCGAAATCCCGGTCATCGTCCGCGACGTGGATGATCGTACTGCGTTGGAGATCGCAATCGTCGAAAATGTGCAACGCGCAGATCTTAATCCGCTTGAAGAAGCATTGGGTTATGAATTGCTGGTGGCTGAGCACGGCTATACGCAGAACGATCTGGGCGATATTATCGGTAAAAGCCGAAGCCATGTTGCTAACAGCTTGAGATTGTTGAAACTTCCTAATCCAGTTCGTGAGATGCTTGCCGCAGGAGACCTCTCCGCCGGTCACGCGCGCGCTCTCGTGTCGACGTCGGATCCTGCAGGCCTGGCACGGACAATCGTGTCGAAGGGCATGTCTGTCCGTGATGCGGAACGTTTGGCGCAGAACGATATAAAGGCGCAGACACAGCCAGCTTCGATGCCGAAGATGGATCAGAAAGATTCCGATACCTTGGCGCTGGAGAGAACATTGTCCGATGCCTTGGGGCTTGATGTGACCATCAACCATCGCGGCAGCGGCGGGCAAGTTCGGATTTCCTATAAAACCCTAGATCAACTCGAGGAAATCTGCCGGCTTTTGGAAAAGCGCCTGTAAGGACTCTTGCCCGTACAGCTATCGACGCGCGGCTGCAGAAGCCTGCCGCGCGGATTGCAATGTAATCGACATCAAAAGATGAAATGCAATACTGTCCTCAAGACCCTGACGTTGGCGG
The DNA here is from genome assembly GCF_004343585.1 of Neorhizobium sp. JUb45. Taxonomy (GTDB): domain Bacteria; phylum Pseudomonadota; class Alphaproteobacteria; order Rhizobiales; family Rhizobiaceae; genus Neorhizobium. The sequence goes on from NZ_SLYW01000008.1 coordinate 65,887, forward strand.
GTCTGCAGGATAGTCGATTGGATACGGGCTGACTCACGCGCAATCGCTTGCGGTGCCCAGCGCCTCAGAGCACGCTCCACGATCGGTTTACGGCGAAAATGGATATGCCGACCCAGCGTCTGCATAACCTGCGCCGGCTCGGTGTTTTTTTCGTCCATTTCCGATCGCATTATATCCAGCATCTGGAACTGCCGCAGGCAGGATTGCAAAATCAGAAAGACCGGTGTCTTGGATGCCACGACTTTTGCGAAGGCAAGGTTGAGACGTTCCACGTCACCTTCCAGGACAGCATCGACCGCATCGTCAGTGGATACGGCGCTGGCATCACCAATGATGTCGATGACATGTTGTTCCTCGATCGTCCCCTGCCCTTTTCTGTAGAGAGCAAGTTTTCGGATCTCTCCTCGTGAAGCAATGCGGTCGCCACCCAGCGCTTCCAGCAATCTCTCGCGGGCATCGGGCGTGATACCAAGGCCTTCGGCCTTCAGTTCATCATCTATGAGGGCATTCATTGCGCGGGTGTCGTCGGCATAACACGGTATGGATGCTACGGTATTGGCGCTTTCGGCCACTTTCCGCACGCCGCTACCCTTTTTCACGTCGCCGGCTTCGATCAGAAGAATGTTATCGGAGGGTGTTCCGCCTGCCAGGGCCTGCAACGCATCGACAAGAGGCTTTTCAGTTCCGCCAGCCCTGACCCAGATCAGCTTCTTGCCGCCAAACAGACCGAAGGCGTGGACTTCATCGGCAATACGGCCCGGATCGCCGCTTAGATCGCTCGAATCGAGCTTGACCATGGCAAAGGGATCGTCGGCCGCAACCCCACTCCTCGCGGCTATGATGGCTGCCCTTTCGGACACCAAGCCACGGTCCGGCCCATAAACCAGAAAAATCCTGTAGCTCTCGACGCTGGATTTCGAAAAACGATCGAAGTCGTGAGATTTGATTTCGACCATAGCCGGCCGCCGTTACTGGCGGCCGAGAGTGGTCGCGATATCGCCCCGGATGAATTCTGCCAGCTGTTTCGCTGCGCGATCTTCCGCGTCGCGATAGGCACGCATTTCCGCAAACTCCTGGGCAGAGATATCGAGCAGTGAAGTCGACTTGCGTTGCGCTGTACGCAGAACCTTGCCATCACTGGCACGGGTCAATGTGTAATCCGCCGTCAAAGTCACGCGACCCGGAATGAGGTTATTGGTCACCTGTTCATCCAGAACATTCTGACGGAACGAGGTTACGTTCATGGTCAGATTGTACTCTGGCTGTCTGCTTTCCCCTGCACCGCCGGAGGTGAGGAAAATAAGTTCGTTGCGAACAGTCTGCTCGATCCGGTCGTCGGCCTGCGAGAACCCGATCGAAGCGAGCTTCTGTCCCGCCGAAGCGCCGCCGGGAGAAGAGACGGCGTAAAGCGGCTTAACCTGGCAGCCGGCCAATGCCACCAGAACCGCAGCTATTGAGGCGACGCGGCCGATACGAAGCAAATCTTTGGTGACGTTAGACAACAATGTTCACGATCCTCTGTGGGACAACGATGATCTTCTTCGGGGACCGCCCTTCGAGCGTGGCCTGAACGGCTTCCAGCTGAAGCACGGCCTGCTCCACGGCACTTTGATCCGCGTCGCGCGAGATTGTCAATTCCGCACGCTTCTTGCCATTGATTTGAACCGGCAGGAGAATCTCGTTATCTGCTACCAGGTCGGCATCAAACGAGGGCCATGCAGCCTCGGCGACCATATCTTTGCCACCCAGAACCTTCCAGCATTCTTCCGAAAGATGGGGTGTCATGGGGGCGACGATCTGCACAAGGATCTCGGTGGCGTTGCGGATGGCGGCGATATAGGCAGCATCCTTGCCGCCGGCGGCAACGGCAGTGAGTGGGCCTGCGAGTGTATTCACGAGCTCATAGATACGCGCGACGGCCTTGTTGAAGGCCAGCTTGTCGAAGTCTCCCTGCACAGCCTGTAAGGTCTTGTGGGCTGCCTGCGAAATCGCCAGCGCTTCACCATCCTTAGCCGGATTCGCCTCGACAGAGGTCAGCACCTCTGCTGCTTCCGACACCAGGCGCCAAACACGTTGCAAGAAACGATGAGCGCCTTCTACACCGGCTTCCGACCAGATGACGTCACGCTCGGGCGGGGAATCCGAAAGCACGAAAAAGCGTGCGGTATCTGCGCCATAGGAGGCGATGATGTCATCCGGGTCCACGACATTCTTCTTGGACTTGGACATCTTCTCGATCGAGCCGATCGCGATCTCTTCATTGCTGGAGAGGAGATAGGCGCGACGCGTGCCATCAACCTCCTCGATCCGAAGGTCAGCGGGAGCTACCCATTCGCCGTTAGGCCCCGAACCTTTGCGATAGGTTTCGTGAACCACCATGCCCTGCGTGAAAAGCCCCTTGAACGGTTCGCTGACACCAACATGCCCTGTCTCCTGCATGGCGCGCGTGAAGAAGCGCGAATAGAGAAGATGCAGGATCGCATGTTCGATACCGCCGATATACTGATCAACCGGCAGCCAGTGATCGGCAATCTTCGGATCGGTTGGGTCGTTTTCCCAAGGCGCGGTAAAGCGCGTGTAATACCAGCTGGAATCGACGAATGTATCCATCGTATCCGTTTCACGGCGCGCATCGTGTCCGCATTGCGGGCACGATACGTGACGCCATGTGGGGTGACGGTCGAGCGGGTTTCCTGGCAGGTCGAAGGTAACGTCGTCGGGCAGCTGTACCGGCAGGTTCTTCTTCGGTACCGGCACAACGCCGCAGACCTCGCAATGGATGACCGGAATCGGGCAGCCCCAGTAACGCTGGCGAGAAATACCCCAGTCGCGCAGACGGAAATTGACCTTGCGGCTTGCCTGCGCCGCACCGCCAAGGTGCTGCTCGGACAATTGTGTCGCCACCGCTTCGAACGCAGCCTCGGTCGTCATGCCATCTAGGAAGCGTGAATTGATCATCACGCCATCGCCGTCATAGGCTTCGTTACCCACTGCGAAGGTTGCGGCGTCTCCGCCAGCCGGCATGACCACCGGAATGACCGGCAGGCCGTATTTGCGCGCGAAATCCAGGTCGCGCTGGTCGCCGGACGGGCAACCGAAAATGGCGCCTGTGCCGTAATCCATCAGCACGAAATTGGCGATATAGACCGGTACTTCCCAGTTCGGGTCGAGTGGATGCCTGACCTTGAGGCCGGTATCGAAGCCCTTCTTCTCGGCTGTTTCCAGTGCTGCCAGCGAAGTACCTGCCTGACGGCATTCTTCACAGAAGTGATGTGCGTCGGCATTCTTTTCGGCAATTGCGCGGGCGACCGGATGATCGGCAGCAATCGCCAGGAAGGAAGCGCCGAACAAGGTGTCTGGGCGCGTAGTGTAAACTTCAATGTCGGCAGCGCCGCTTGCGTCCTTGCTGTCAGCCGTCAGCTCCCAGCGCAGAGCCAAACCCTCGGATCGGCCGATCCAGTTCTTCTGCATCAGCCGGACTTTTTCCGGCCACTGGTCCAGCGTATCGAGGGCGTCCAGCAGGTCCTGGCTGAATTCAGTGATCTTGAAGAACCACTGAACCAGATCACGCTGTTCGACCAGCGCGCCTGACCGCCAACCGCGACCGTCGATTACCTGTTCGTTGGCAAGCACGGTGTTGTCGACCGGGTCCCAGTTGACCTTGGACTGCTTGCGGTAAACGAGGCCCTTTTCCATCATGTCGAGGAAAAGCATCTGCTGGCGGTGATAATAATCGACATCGCAGGTTGCGAACTCGCGCGACCAGTCGAGCGAAAGGCCCATGGCCTTCAGCTGTTTTTTCATCGAGGCGATGTTCTGGTAGGTCCATTCCTTGGGATGAACCTTGTTGTCGCGGGCTGCATTTTCCGCCGGCATGCCGAATGCATCCCAACCCATCGGGTGCAGAACGTTATAACCGCGCGCGCGCTTGTAGCGTGCTACCACGTCGCCCATGGCATAGTTGCGCACATGGCCCATGTGAATGCGTCCCGACGGATAGGGGAACATTTCTAGGACGTAATATTTCTCGCGCGGATCGCTATTGTCCGTCTGAAAGGTTTTGGCTTCATTCCACCGTGCCTGCCAGCGAGGCTCGGCGTCGCGCGGATTGTAACGTTCGGTGGCCATTTTATCGATTTCCGGAATATGATGCGTTTAGGCTGACCTTCACCACGAAACTACCCGAGCGTCAAGTTTTGCCGGGGCCTTGATCGAGCCGGAAGCCCGGTAAGGCTTGGCATCCTGTCCTCTGGCGTTTAATCGCTGATGGGCAAACATGCTGGAGATTCCTATGACTGTTGAACAGAGACTTGCTGAGGTTCAAGGCCGTATCAAGACCGCGGAGAAGACCGCCGGCCGAACTGGGGGCACGGTTCAACTCGTGGCAGTCTCCAAAACATTCGAGATTGAGGATATCCGCCCGGTAATCGCCGTCGGGCAGAGGATATTCGGTGAAAACCGCGTTCAGGAAAGCCAGGCCAAGTGGCCTGTTCTCAAGCAGGAAACGCCGGATATCGAATTGCATCTTATCGGCCCACTGCAGTCGAACAAGGCGGCTGAAGCGGTTGCGCTGTTCGACGTGATCGAAACAGTGGATCGGGAAAAGATTGCCGCAGCTCTTGCGCAAGAGATGAGCAGGCAGGGGCGCAAGCTACGCCTCTATGTTCAGGTCAATATTGGTGTGGAGCCACAAAAAGCAGGCATTGCGCCGAAGGATACAGAAGCTTTCCTGAAATATTGCCGCGAAGACCTGTCTCTGGAAATTGAAGGTTTGATGTGCATCCCACCGGCGGATGATCATCCCGGCCCATATTTCGCCCTGCTTCGGAAGCTTGCGGAAGAAAACGGTATCACAAAGCTGTCGATGGGCATGTCCGGTGATTTCGAAACCGCTATTCAGTTCGGCGCGACCAGTGTGCGTGTCGGTTCTGCGATCTTTGGTGCACGCTAAGCGATCTTCGCCCTTCGTCGGATTTCCCCCTTGATGGCTTGCTTCTAAAATACCTCTGCGAGCATGGTTCGCAGGGGAGGAAAGTTGCATGCCCAATCGCTATACCGATGTCTATGAGCAGTGGAAGCGAGAGCCAGATGTTTTCTGGGCCAAGGCTGCTGAGGACATAGATTGGTTCAAACCACCGCACAGCGTGTTCGATCCACATCAAGGTGTTTATGGACGATGGTTTGATGGTGGCGTTACCAATACCTGCCACAATTGCATTGATCGGCATGTAATTGCCGGAAGAGGGAGAGAGGCTGCCGTCATCTTCGACAGCGCCATGACCGGCGCAAGTCAGATCTATACATTCGATGACCTTCTGCTGGAGGTCACCGCCGTTGCGGCCGTGCTGAAAAATCTCGGTGTGGAAAAGGGAGATCGCGTAGTCATCTACATGCCGATGATCCCTGAGGCAGTCTTTTCGATGCTTGCCTGTGCTCGTCTGGGCGCGATCCATTCGGTCGTATTCGGGGGATTTGCAGCGCAGGAACTTGCATCACGTCTGGACAGTGCGCGGGCGAAGGTGGTCATTGCGGCCAGCTGTGGTCTCGAGCCTGGGCGGATCGTTGCCTATAAGCCGTTGCTGGATGCTGCTATCGATCTTGCCGATGCAAAGCCGGCCTATTGTCTTGTCGTGCAACGCGAACAGCTGCGCGCTGATCTGAGCGAGGAGCGTCACGAACTCGATTTTGCCGAGCTTGTGACTGTTGAGAAGAGCAAGAAGACCGAAATAGCCTGCGTTGCGGTTGCCGCCGTTGATCCGCTTTATATTCTCTACACATCGGGTACGACCGGAAAGCCGAAAGGCGTCGTGCGCGACAGTGGTGGCCACATGGTCGCCCTGCAGTGGTCCATACGTAATATCTACGGGCTGAGGGCCGGAGATGTCTCCTGGACCGCCTCTGATATCGGTTGGGTTGTTGGCCATTCCTATATCGTTTACGGCCCGCTGCTTGCGGGTGTCACAACTATCCTTTTCGAAGGCAAGCCAGTCGGTACACCGGATGCGGGAACATTCTGGCGCGTGGTCGAGCACTATCGTGTCAATGTGCTCTTCACGGCTCCAACGGCATTCCGCGCAATCCGGCGAGATGATCCGGATGGGACATTCGCTTTCAGCCGAGACCTGTCCAGCTTGCGGGCGCTTTTTCTGGCAGGCGAACGAGCCGATCCGGAGACATTACGCTGGGCGGAAAAATTGCTTCATGTCCCGGTTATCGATCATTGGTGGCAGACCGAGACCGGTTGGGCAATCGTCGCAAACCCCATCGGGCTTGAGCCGCTTCCCGTGAAACCCGGATCCCCGACCGTTCCGATGCCGGGTTTTTCCGTGGAGGTTCTCGATGATGCAGGCAAAGCCGTTGAACCAGGAATTCTTGGCAATCTGGTAATCCGCCTGCCCCTGCCTCCCGGCTGCCTGACAACCTTCTGGGAAGCGGATGACCGTTTTCGTGAAACCTGCCTTCAGGAATTTCCCGGCTATTACAAGACGGCAGACGCGGGGTTTGTCGATGACGATGGCTATGTGTTCATCATGGCGCGTACGGACGACATCATCAATTGTGCAGGGCATCGGCTTTCCACCGGGGCATTGGAAGAGGTTTGTGCGACCCATCCCGATGTCGCGGAATGCGCGGTTGTCGGCGTCTCGGATGCCATCAAGGGACAGGTACCCTACGGATTTCTCGTCTTGAAGAACGGTGCCAACCGCGCGGCTTCGATCATCCAGCAGGAAGTCGTCGATCTCGTTCGACAACGTGTTGGTCCCGTTGCGTCGTTTCGCACCGCCCTCATCCTGCCGAAATTGCCAAAAACGCGCTCCGGAAAAATCCTGCGTGGCACGATCCAGAAGATTGCTGATGGTGAAACCTGGACCATGCCGGCGACGATTGATGACCCGTCCGCGCTGGATATGGTCGCAGTCGTCCTGCAAAAGTCCCTTTCATTTCACCCAAGCAATAAAATTGCATATAAGCAATGACTTACGGTATTTTTACCGCGATTTCATCATCCGCGGAAAGCAGCGAAAACAGACGACGTTAACCATTTGTTAACCATGTCGGAGCTAATGATCGACAACGAATTTTTAATGTAGATGACCAAAGTGTTAACAGACGCTCGCTCGATCCGTATCAAGGGCCGCTCCTTCCTGGCGCTCGTTCTATCACCCGACCTGCCACTCGACGACTGGCTTGTCAGGCTGGACGATCTTGCCTCTCGATCCGCTGGCTTCTTTCTTGATCGTCCGGTGGTTCTCGATGTCACCGACCTTGCCATAGACAAGGTCCAACTGAAGGATCTTTTTGAGCAGTTGGCCGAGCGAAACGTCCGTATCATGGGCATTGAAGGCGCACGGCCATCGATGCTGGTGCCGGGTATGCCACCGGCCATGAAGGGTGGAAAACCTGCGGCGGATATCGAGGTCAAAGAGCGGGAGCCTGTGGCTGCGGAAGCTGAAGGCGTGCTGTCCGAAGACGCGGACCACGCAGAATCGCAGCAGATTCGACCTGTCACCCAGTCGCTGGTTATCAATGAACCGGTGCGGTCCGGCCAGTCTGTGATTTTCCCGGAAGGCGATGTGACCATTGTCGGCTCGGTGGCATCCGGTGCCGAGGTCATCGCTGGTGGTTCGATTCACGTCTATGGGGCGCTTCGCGGCCGGGCAATGGCCGGATCCATCGGAAATTCTGCATCCAGAATCTTCTGCCGCAAGCTTGAGGCAGAGTTGGTGGCTATAGATGGCATTTACAAAATGATCGAGGACATGTCGCCGGCGCTTCGGGGACAGCCTGTTCAGCTCTGGCTGGATGGTGATTCGATCATGGCTGCGACAATTATCTAAGCTGGAAAACGGCAGGAAACAGGAGATTAAGATGGGCAAAGTCATCGTGGTGACATCCGGCAAGGGAGGTGTCGGCAAAACGACGTCTACCGCCGCGCTCGGCGCAGCCTTGGCGCAGAACGGCGAACGGGTTGTCGTGGTGGACTTCGATGTCGGCTTGCGGAATCTCGACCTCGTCATGGGTGCCGAGCGCCGGGTCGTTTATGATCTTGTCAATGTCATCCAGGGCGAAGCCAAGCTCACGCAGGCACTGATTCGCGACAAGCGACTCGAAAGCCTGTTTTTGCTGCCGGCCTCGCAGACCCGCGACAAGGACAATCTGACCACTGAGGGTGTGGACCGCGTCATCACCGAACTGAAGCGCGTGTTCGACTGGGTCATCTGCGACAGCCCAGCCGGCATCGAACGTGGCGCTACACTTGCCATGCGTCATGCCGATATGGCGGTTGTCGTCACCAACCCGGAAGTTTCGTCCGTCCGTGACTCGGACCGGATCATCGGTCTTCTTGATTCCAAGACGCTGAAAGCCGAACGCGGCGAGCGGATGGAAAAGCATCTTCTGCTGACCCGCTACGATTCCGTTCGTGCCGAGCGCGGTGACATGCTGAAGGTTGATGACGTTCTTGAAATCCTGTCGATCCCGCTGATCGGCATCATCCCCGAGAGCAGCGATGTGCTGCGCGCATCCAATATGGGTGCTCCAGTGACCTTGGCCGACGCCCGTTGCGCGCCCGCTATGGCTTATTTCGAAGCTGCCCGTCGCCTTCGCGGCGAACAGCTGCCGATCACCATCCCTGGCGATAAGCGAGGTATATTCGGCAAGATTTTTGGAAGGAAGGCCGCATGAGTATCTTTGGTCTTTTCCGCAAGCAAAAATCGGCGCCAATGGCGAGAGAACGCTTGCAGGTCTTGTTGGCTCATGAACGCGCCTCCTCAGGCTCCGATCTCGTAGCGATCCTGCGTGAGGAAATTCTGGCCGTCATCGCCAAGCATGTCGATCTCGATGCCGACCGCGTTCACGTCAAGATGGACCGGGATGAAAACATGTCGATCCTTGAGATCGACGTCGAAATCCCGACGAATTCGGCCCTCAAGGCTGCCTGACTATTGAGAAGCCGATAATATCGGCTTCATCTGACCAAAAACAAAACCCCGCCGGGCGTACCGGCGGGGTTTTGTTTTGGAAGAATTCTGAAAAGGTCAGACAACTTAAAAGTTGTCGTCTTCCTCTTCTTCGGTGCGGGTCGATTTCAGCGAGCTGAGCTTCGCGAATACGGCATCCGCATCGATTTCCTTCTCTTCTTCGCGCTCGCTGCGATAACCGAAATCGAGATTTTCGGTTTCGTTGGCAGGACGCAGCGAAGCGCCGAGTTCGGCAGCTGTCGGCAGAGGGCGGTTCTTTGCGGCGCGTTCGACTTCAAGGTCCAGATCGATCTGGCTGCAGAGGCCAAGCGTCACCGGATCCATCGGCGTCAGGTTGGTTGCGTTCCAGTGGGTGCGATCACGGATCTGCTCGATCGTCGACTTGGTGGTGCCGACGAGACGCGAAATCTGCGTGTCCTTGAGTTCCGGATGATTGCGAACCAGCCAAAGGATGGCGTTCGGGCGGTCCTGACGCTTGGAAACCGGTGTATAACGCGGGCCACGGCGCTTGGATTCCGGAACACGAACCTTCGGCTCGGAAAGCTTCAGCTTGTAATTGATGTCGCCTTCGCCGCGGGCGATTTCATCGCGCGACAGCTGGCCGGTGGAGATGGGGTCGAGACCCTTGATACCCTGAGCGGCTTCACCGTCAGCAATTGCCTTCACCTCAAGCGGGTGAAGTTTGCAGAAGGTGGCAATCTGATCAAAGGAAAGTGCAGTATTGTCGACCAGCCATACTGCGGTCGCCTTTGGCATGAGCAATTGTTGAGCCATGGATATAGTTCCTCTGTCCGTCCGCGCCGGTGTCGCGGGCCGTGGGTATCAACCACCATTTCCGGGAATTAGACGCCGTATAATCGAATTGGGACAGAATTGCAATTCTCAGAAACAGGATCGTTGCGATCGGATTCTCTCTTCTCATCTCCATTTGTCTAATTGCCGCTCCCGCCCCAATTTGTATGAATGCCAAAATGTCGCACGTTGATAGATGCAAGGTGCCGACTCGCAAATGAGGGAGGAGTTTCATGTCCGAAAAAATCTATCCGGTTCTCAAGTCGACGAGGGCAAAAGCACTGATCGACAAGGAAAAATATGAAAAGTGGTACGAGGAGAGCATCGAGGATCCGGATAAGTTCTGGGGCAAGCACGGCCGACGCATCGACTGGTTCAAGCCCTATACAAAGGTCAAGAATACCTCCTTCAAAGGCAAGGTTTCCATCAAGTGGTTCGAGGATGGCCTGACCAATGTCTCCTATAACTGCATCGACAGACACCTGAAGACGCATGGGGAGCGCACCGCCATCATCTGGGAAGGCGACAATCCCTACATCGACAAAAAGATCACCTATAACCAGCTTTATGATCAGGTCTGCCGCATGGCGAACGTGCTGAAGAAGCACGGCGTGAAGAAGGGCGATCGGGTCACGATCTATATGCCGATGATCCCGGAAGCCGCTTACGCGATGTTGGCCTGCGCGCGCATCGGCGCTGTGCATTCGGTGGTTTTCGGTGGTTTTTCGCCGGAAGCCTTGGCCGGCCGCATCATTGATTGTGAATCGACGTTCGTGATTACCTGTGACGAGGGCGTGCGCGGCGGAAAGCCGGTGCCGCTGAAAGAAAACACCGACAAGGCCATTCACATTGCCGCCCGCCAGTATGTCACGGTCAATAAGGTGCTGGTCGTGCGCCGGACCGGCGGCAAGACCAATTGGGCGCCGGGCCGCGACCTCTGGTATCATCAGGAAATCGCCACGGTTAAACCGCATTGCGAACCGGTGAAGATGAAGGCGGAAGATCCGCTTTTCATCCTCTACACGTCCGGCTCCACCGGCAAGCCGAAAGGCGTATTGCACACGACTGGTGGTTATCTCGTCTACGCGGCGATGACGCACGAATACACGTTCGACTACCAGGATGGCGATATCTACTGGTGCACGGCGGATGTCGGCTGGGTGACGGGACATTCCTATCTGGTTTATGGCCCCATGGCGAACTGTGCGACGACGCTGATGTTCGAAGGTGTGCCGAATTTCCCTGACAGCGGGCGTTTCTGGGAAATTGTCGACAAGCACAAGGTCAACATTTTTTATACCGCACCGACAGCGATCCGCTCGCTGATGAGTGTCGGAGACGATTTTGTCACCCGCTCCTCACGCTCCAGCCTGCGTCTGCTTGGTACGGTCGGCGAGCCGATCAATCCGGAAGCCTGGGAATGGTATTACAACGTGGTGGGCGACAAACGGTGCCCGGTGGTCGATACCTGGTGGCAAACCGAAACAGGCGGTCACATGATAACGCCTCTGCCCGGTGTTACCGACCTCAAGCCGGGTTCTGCGACAAAACCATTCTTTGGTGTCCAGCCGCAGCTCGTCGATAATGAAGGCAATGTTCTTGAAGGCGCTGCCGACGGAAATCTCTGCATCATTGACAGCTGGCCAGGTCAGATGCGCAGCGTTTACGGCGATCACGAACGCTTCATTCAAACCTATTTCTCCACCTACAAGGGGAAATATTTTACCGGCGACGGCTGCCGTCGTGATGAGGACGGATATTACTGGATCACCGGCCGTGTCGATGATGTTCTCAACGTTTCCGGTCACCGTCTTGGTACTGCCGAAGTCGAGTCAGCTCTGGTCTCCCACAATCTCGTGTCGGAGGCCGCTGTTGTTGGTTACCCGCACGGCCTCAAGGGACAGGGCATCTACTGCTATGTCACGCTGATGGCCGGCAATGAGGGTACGGACACGCTGCGACAGGAACTGGTAAAACACGTCCGTAACGAGATCGGACCCATCGCCACCCCGGACAAGATCCAGTTCGCTCCCGGCCTGCCGAAAACACGATCCGGCAAGATCATGCGCCGCATCCTGCGCAAGATTGCCGAGGATGATTTTGGCGCTCTTGGCGATACGTCAACACTTGCAGATCCGGCGGTTGTCGACGATCTGATCGCCAATCGTCAGAACAAGATTGACGCCTGACTTGCGAAAGGAAGGGGTGAAAGCCCCTTACTTATTGCGCAAATTTCAAATCGGCCGCCGCCGGATTTTTTCAGCTATTGCAAACCTCTGTTGGCTTGCGGCCGCCATCATATGCCCGAACCAAGCCCATGCGTTGCATGCTGTCGGCGGCACTTCGGCCGTCTGGCAACATGACGTCCGCAACGATCCGGCCAAAATATTTGTCGCCGGAGATGTGGATGAGCTGAACTCTTTCGGATGGCGCCATCAGCCCTTCCAGGGCCTTTCGGGCTTCGCTGCCTGCTTCACGAATGCGCGGGCATTTCGATTTCATTTCCGGTGCATCGATTCCGCGGATGCGAACATAGACTTCCATGCGTTGCTGCGGCCAGGGTCTTGCCTCGACCAGCAAAGTATCGCCATCGATGATCCGCAATATCTCGGCTTCGACAGGTCCCGCGATTTCGTCTCGTGCCAACGCTTCGGTCATGAAGACCGACAGGAAGGCGGAGATGACGATAACTATTTTCGACATAAAAGGAATAAATTCCAATTCATGCCGAAAATCAATAGGAATATTTACTTAGAAATCGATTGCTCGACCGTTGATTTCCCAATCTCCAAAACGGGCGGGATCGGCCCCGCCGCGGCCGCCAAACTCTTCGGGCATTTCCGCCTGAGCAATCGCCTGGCGGCGTTCCTCGGCTTCCTGCAGGGCACGTTGTGCGGCTGGCGATAGCGGCTTGTGTGTAACGTTTGGCTCTATCATGGATTCGGCATTATCATTGTCGGCAGTTTGCATTCACGTCACCGGATGGTTCATTGAAATGTCAGGCTGAATTTCCCACATCATAAGCCGTTCAAGCCAATTGGAAAACCCTTCGGTTAACTGGCAACGGGAGAGATGACGATGAATATGATGCGCACCGCCATGCTTCTGGCCTTCATGACGGCCTTGTTCATGGGGGTAGGCCTTTTGATCGGCGGCAAGGGCGGTATGATGATCGCGCTTGTGATCGCAGCCGGCATGAACCTGTTTTCCTACTGGAATTCGGACAGGATGGTACTGTCCACCTACCATGCACAGGAAGTGGACGAGCGTAACGCCCCGGAATTTTTCCATATGATTCGTGACTTGTCGGCCAATGCAGGGCTGCCGATGCCGCGCGTCTACGTTTACGACAACCCGCAGCCGAACGCCTTTGCCACCGGCCGCAATCCCGAGAACGCGGCCGTTGCTGCCTCTACCGGTCTTGTGGAAAGTCTCACACCGGAGGAAGTGGCGGGTGTGATGGCGCACGAACTGGCCCATATCCAGAACCGCGACACGCTCATCATGACAATCACCGCGACGTTTGCCGGTGCCATTTCCATGCTTGCGAATTTTGGCATGTTCTTCAGTGGCAATCGCAATAACCCTCTTGGCATTGTCGGCACTATCGTTGCCATGATCGTGGCTCCCTTTGCAGCCATGCTGGTGCAGATGGCGGTCAGCCGCACCCGCGAATATTCCGCCGATCGCAGAGGTGCTGAAATCTGCGGCAATCCGATGTGGCTTGCCTCGGCACTCGCGAAAATTTCCGGCGCGGCACATTCCATTCCGAATTACGATGCCGAGCGTAATCCGGCGACCGCGCATATGTTCATCATCAATCCGTTGTCCGGCGAGCGCATGGACAATCTGTTTTCCACCCACCCAAATACCGATAACCGGATCGCTGCCCTGCAACAGATGGCCGGTTCTTTCGATGGTGCCACCTCGACTGGCGGCTTTCAGGCTGCTAAACCCCAGCGCGCCGCACGTTCCGTACCCAATACCGGCTGGGGCCGCGGCTCTGATGAACCGCGCAAAGGTCCCTGGTCTTGAACGAGAACAAAAACAAGAAATCTTCGACATCAGGAAATGGTCAGCGGCCCCCTCGCCCGGTCTTTTCCGATAAGCCGGGCCTGGAAGTGCGCATGACCGCCGCCAAGTTTCTTGGGGCGGTGATTGATCGCAAGATTTCTCTCGATGGGATGCTTGATCTCAATCAGGGCAATGCAGCCTACAAAGCGCTGAGCGATGCCGACCGTGCATTGACGCGCGCAATTCTGACGACCGCTCTGCGCCATCTTCTGCGTCTGGAGGCGGCCATCAACTCTCTTCTCGAGACGCCACTTCCCGAAGGCGCTCGTGCGCTCCATCACGTATTTATCGTTGCTGCTGCCCAGATCCTGCATCTGGATGTGCCCGCTCATGCGGTTGTTGATCTTGCAGTCGAGCAGGCCAATCGCGATCCGCGAAACCGCCGTTTTGCCAAACTGGTGAATGCCGTGCTGCGTCGTATGGTGCGGGAGAAGGACGATATTCTCGCGAGAACTGCGGAAATTTCGCCGGTGCCGTCCTGGTTCCACGCACGGCTTGTCAAAGCCTATGGCGTTGAAGATGCCATGCGCATTGCCGAGGCCCAGCTGTGGCCGCCGGCTATTGATCTCACCGTCAAGTCCGATGTCGAGGGCTGGGCTGATAAGCTGCATGGCTGGATACTTCCGACTGGAAGCATACGGCTTCCGGCTTTCGAAGGTTCGGTCGGTGGCATTGAAGGATATGCAGACGGTGTTTGGTGGGTGCAGGACGCTGCTGCTGCGATCCCGGCCAAGCTTTTTGGCGATCTGAAGGGCAAACGGATCGCGGATCTGTGTGCCGCGCCCGGAGGCAAGACGGCTCAGCTTGCTGCAGCTGGTGCCGATGTGATTGCGATCGAGCAATCCGCCAATCGTGTGCGCAGATTGCAGGAAAATCTTGATCGCCTGAAGCTGTCCGTCGAGGTGCGGCAGGCCGATCTTTTCGACTTCAAGCCGGATGAGTTGCTTGACGGTGTACTGCTTGATGCGCCCTGCTCGTCCACCGGTACGACCCGGCGCCATCCTGATGTGCTCTGGACGAAAGGCCCAGACGATATCGGCAAGCTGGCGGTGCTACAGGAGCGTATGCTTCGTCATGCGATCACATTGGTGAAGCCGGGCGGGCTTGTCGTTTTTTCGAACTGCTCGCTCGATCCTCTCGAGGGCGAAGCCTTGGTCGCCAAGGTTCTTGCGGATAATCCCAACATTGTCCGCGTGCCGGTCGATCCAGCCGCTTGGCCCGGATTGGAAGCAGCCATCACGCCGCTCGGCGAGTTCCGCACCACTCCGGCGCTTCTTCAGCCAACGGACGGCTTTGCCGGCGGCATGGATGGCTTCTTTGCGGCAGTGCTTTCTCCGCGCTAACCGTTTCTTCATCATAAAAGACAATACTTTTTTAGGTTTGGAGGATGATTCCGTCGCCGGATAACGGCTGGCGCATCATGCTCGTGGGAGTTTTGCATTGTCGACACGCGTGGCAGATCGCCGGGGATCGTTTTCCGCCGGCCTGCAGCAGGCTCGTTACAGGTTTTGCCTGGCGTGGCTGGCCTTGCGCATGCCGCTGACCCGGCCGTCTCTGCGCGTACCGGACAGATTGATCGTCGCGCCTACCGATTTGCGCGCGACCGATCCCTACATTGCCGAGGAAATTCTCGAAGGGCGTTTTCCCCTTGCCGGACGTGTTCTGGTCACCGATGGGGAATCGCCGTTCACGCTGCAATTGCCGTCGCGCGGGTTTGCCGAAAGGCTGCATTCCTTCTCCTGGCTGCGTCATATCCGGACAGCAAAAACCGATACTGCCTGCGCGAACGCGCGTTCGATCACGGCCAACTGGATTGCCCTGCACGGCAAGAGAATTTCGGGTATCGCCTGGGAACCGCATGTCACGGCCGAGCGGCTGATTGCCTGGCTGTCGCACTCGACGGTCGTGCTGCAGGGCAGTGACAGCGTCTTTTATCGTCGCTTTATGAAGAGCCTCGCCTACCAGGCCAAATATCTCCGCAAGATAGCCGATTACTTGCCCGAAACGGAGACGCGTCTGCGCCTGCAGATAGCACTTGCCATGGCTGCAATCGCCATGCCGTCCTCGCCTTCTGCCCTGCGCCGCCAGGGACTAAAACTAGACCGTGAACTGGAACGTCAGATTCTCGCTGATGGTGGCCACGCATCACGCAACCCGCGGCTGGTTCTTGACCTGCTGCTTGATCTTTTGCCTTTGCGCCAGACCTATATCAATCTTGGCCATGATGTGCCGCAGAAGCTCATACCGACGATAGACCGGATGTACCCGGCATTGCGCTTCTTCCGTCATCAGGATGGTGATCTCGCGCTGTTCAACGGCGCAAGTGCAACGCCTGCGACGGAACTCCTGTCTGTGCTCAGATATGACGAGACATCGGGTAAACCGTTCAAGGCCCTACCGCATATCCACTACCATCGGCTGGCAGCGGACGACACGACTGTCATCGTCGATACCGGAGCGCCTGAAACCGCCCAGGCTGCTCATGCGGCGCATGCGGGCTGCCTTGCCTTTGAAATGTCGGCGGGTCGGCATCGCTACATCATCAATGCCGGCATGCCGAAATTTGCCGGCCGCAGCTACAGAATGCTTGCCCGCGCCACGGCTACGCATTCCACTATCACCTTGAATGAAACCTCGTCCTCAAAACTGTCCAAAACACCGTTTGGCCTGTCCGTGATGGAGCCGTTTCAGGTGACGCATTGCGATCGTTCGGACGATGCGCAGGGCAATGACTGGCTGAGCGCCACGCATGATGGATATCTGGCCCAATTCGGTTACCTGCATTCCCGCGAAATCGGCATGAATGTCAAAGGGTCCAAGATCAAGGGCCATGATCGCTTTTATATGCCGGATGGCGCAACGCGTACTGGAACCAAGGATCTCGTTGCCGTTGCCCGTTTCCATATCCATCCGTCGATTTCCCTGTCGAGGATCGATGCCGAAACGGTGCTGATGGATGCGCCTGACGGAGATGCATGGCTTTTCACGGCGCCCGGGCTTGAGGTCGAAATCGAGGAAGACATCTTTTTTGCCGATGTTTCCGGTGTGCGCGAAACGGAGCAGTTGACGATTACCTTTACGCTTCCGATGATCACCGAAATCCGCTGGATGCTGAAACGATCGGAATAGCGCGGTTTCTTCTCTCTCAAACCTGTGCTAACGCGGCGCCTTAAGGCGCCCGATCGTCTACGGGCGCGACCAGATGGAGAAGCCCGATGGCCGTCGTGTCCAAAAAAATCCCTGCTCCCGACAAGGTGAAAATCCGTACCGCGCTTTTGTCGGTATCGGACAAGACCGGCATCATCGAGCTTGCCCAAGCGCTGGTTGAACAGGGTGTACGCCTTCTGTCGACCGGTGGAACGCATAAGGCCATTGCCGCAGCAGGCCTTGCGGTCACCGATGTTTCGGAAGTGACCGGCTTTCCGGAAATTATGGATGGTCGCGTCAAGACGCTGCATCCAAGCGTGCATGGCGGCCTGCTTGCCATCCGTGACGACGAAGACCATGTGGCGGCGATGAAGGAGCACGGCATCGATGGCATCGATCTTGCCGTCATCAATCTTTACCCGTTCGAAGAAGTTCGCGCTGCCGGCGGTGATTACCCGACCACGGTTGAAAACATCGATATCGGCGGCCCGGCGATGATCCGCGCTTCTGCCAAGAACCATGCCTATGTGACCATTGTTACCGATCCGTCCGATTATCCGGCATTGATCGAAGCGTTGCGCAGCAATGATGGCCAGACCGCCTACGTCTTCCGTCAGAAGCTGGCGGCAAAAGCCTATGCCCGCACCGCGGCCTATGACACGACTATCTCCAACTGGTTTGCCGAAGCGCTCGACATCGAAATCCCGCGCTACCGCACCATCGGTGGCGTGTTGAAGGAAGAGATGCGTTACGGCGAAAACCCGCACCAGAGCGCTGGCTTTTATGTCACCGGCGAAAACCGTCCGGGCGTCGCAACCGCCACGCTTCTGCAGGGCAAGCAGCTTTCCTACAACAACATCAACGACACCGATGGTGCGTTTGAGCTGATCGGCGAATTTTCGGCCGATAACGGCCCGGCTTGTGCCATCATCAAGCACGCCAACCCGTGTGGTGTAGCTACCGGCCCGACGCTGAAAGATGCCTATATGCGCGCACTTGCCTGCGACAGCACTTCTGCCTTTGGCGGCATTATCGCGCTTAACCAGTTGCTGGATGGCGAGACGGCGGAAGAGATCGTCAAGCTGTTCACCGAGGTCATCATCGCGCCGGAAGTGTCTGAAGAGGCCAAGGCCATCATTGCCAAAAAGCCGAACCTTCGCCTGCTCGTCACCGGCGGTCTGCCTGATCCCCGCTCGCGCGGGATTACCGCCAAGACTGTCGCTGGCGGCGTACTTGTCCAGACCCGCGACAATGGCATGATCGAGGACATCGACCTGCGCGTTGTCACCAAGCGCGCTCCGACACCGACGGAATTGGAAGATCTGAAATTCGCTTACAAGGTTGCCAAGCACGTCAAATCCAACGCGATCGTTTACGCGAAGCAGGGCCAGACAGCCGGCATCGGTGCCGGCCAGATGAGCCGCATCGATTCCGCTCGGATTGCCGGTCTCAAGGCTGAGGAAGCTGCCAAGACCATGGGTTGGGCTGAGCCGATGACGAAGGGTTCAGCCGTTGCATCGGAAGCGTTTTTCCCGTTCGCGGATGGCCTGCTTTCGGCCATTTCAGCTGGCGCTACATCGGTTATCCAGCCGGGTGGCTCGATGCGAGATGCGGAAGTGATTGCCGCTGCCGATGAACACGGTATTGCAATGGTCTTCACCGGCATGCGCCATTTCCGGCACTAAAGTCGGAATTTATTGCGCCGGAGGTTCTTCCGGCGTTCTGGCCTGATCGGGCGTTGTGACCAGCAATGCAAGGCCGGCCGATAGAAAGATGACGAGCGTCGCCATGCCGATATGGGCCGAACCCGTGGCATAGGTGGCGATGGAGAAAAACAGGGTGGCGAGAAAACTCGTCGCCCTGCCTGACAGGGCATAGATGCCGAAATAGCGACCCGATTCCGATAGGCTCACGCTGCGTGCCATGTAGGAGCGCGACGACGCCTGAACTGGCCCGAAGGCAATGCCGATCAGCATTCCGAACAGGATGTAAGCCTTTTCCGCCGCGGTGCCGAACAGGCCGCCACCATCTTCCATCGACAGAGGCAGCAGCCCGAAAAGAACGCTGCCCGGATTGGTCGATATGATGCCCGCCGTTGCCACCAGCAAAAGGGCAAGGCTGATGATCACGACTTTTCTGGAACCCAGTGAGCGGTCGATCCATCCGGCGGCGATACAGCTGAAAACCGCGACGACGTTCAGAATGATGCCATAAATGCCGATCTCGATTGTCGCCCAGCCGAACATCCCGGCAGCAAAGGCGCCACCGAGGATCAGCAGGCCGTTGACCCCATCCTGATAAAGCATGCGGGCAATCAGAAAGCGCATGAGGTTCGGGCGATGTCGCAATTCGCCGATCGTGCCGCGCAGTTCGCTCAAGCCCGACACGACTGCCTGACGCAGCGGCAGGCCCTTGGCGGCATCCGGGGTGAAAAAGAACATCGGCAGGATGAAGAGAAAATACCAGATGGCCGAGAGTGGGCCTGTCACGCGTGCATCGTCACCCGTTGACGGATCGAGACCAAACAGCGGTTCCATGCCGATGATGGTCAAGCCGCTGCGAGGATCGCCGGCCAGAAACGCCACGACCAGTATGAGCACCAGCATGCCACCGAGATAACCCAGCCCCCAGGCGATATTGGATATACGCCCGACCTCCTTCTCGCTGACCAGCCGCGGCATCATTGAATCGTTGAAGACCACCGAAAATTCGGCGGCAAGCGAGGCCAGTACCATGAAAAGTAGCGGCCAGATGATCGGCGATCCGGGCGCTGCAAACCACAGCATCCCCAGGCTGGCGATCTTTATGACGGCAAAGAAGGCGATCCATGGCTTTCGTGCGCCGGATTGATCGGCAATGGATCCCAGCACGGGCGAAAGGATGGCGATCAACAGTGCCGAGATGGTCGCCATGTTGCTCCATGCGGCCTGAGCGGCCACTGGATCTTCGGTCATCCGGGCCACAAGATATGGCCCGAAGATGAAGGTCGTTACCACCGTGAAGAATGGCTGGGCCGCCCAGTCGAACAACATCCAGCCCCAGATACCAAGGCGCGATGTCCTTGGCTCCGGAGCGGGATTGCTGGTCGAGTTGGGCGCCGTTCCCATTAGCCGGCGACTAGGCGCTGCGATGGGCGAGATCGCCCAACAGGCCGGCAGCCACGGTCACCTTGGCCAGCGTCACATCCGCACCATCGCTCAGCGCGATCAACTCGGCGCTGATGCGGTTGACGCGCTGGCGGTCACCTGCATACCAAGCTTCCACCGGCTTCTTGTCGCGGGCGTGTGTCGAAAGCGCTGCAATAACGATATCGCGGCGGGCGACCGTGATCTGCTGCAGGCTGCGGGTCAGGGCCAGGCTTTCGTAATGATCCGTGGTCGTCACCCGTTCGCCGGAGTCCAGCAGACGTCCGATACGGAAGATTTCGCTGACGGCAAAATAGGCTTCCGTTGCGCGCGCCAGGGATTCGCCGGTGCGTTCGGCAACGACCATGATCTCCGGGGCCAACACGAGTGTCGGCAGAGCGCGCAGTTTGTGCGAAAGTTCCTCCGAGATGCCGGCTGTTTCCAGTTCGGCATCGGCCGGCAGATCCTTCAGGGATGCGCGCATTCCCTTGATCGCTGTGGCCAGACGACGGCCTGCTGTTTCCAGAAGGCCATCGGCAGTCTTGGTCTGCAGGATCAGGCGGGTTGCATCGGCGAAAATATCCTCGACGCGTGCGTAGAGCATGTTCTGGATCGTGCCCGGAAGCTGATTATCGAGAGCATCGATTTCCTGCCAAAGCTGCGGCAGGCCAAAGCTTTCGCGTGCCAGGAAGGCTGCCTTGACGACATCTGCCGGTGTGCTGCCGGTAATGTCGACCATCTGCTGCACAAAACCGGGACCACCGCGATTGATCGTTTCGTTGGCGAGCAAGGTCGCCACGATTTCGCGATGTAGACGATGGCCAGCTATATCGGCGGCGTAGGCCTTCTTCATGCCGGCCGGGAAATAGTCGGCCAATGTGACCGCCATAAACGGATCGTCCGGCAGCGCGCTTTCGAGAATATCATCGAACAGGACAATCTTGGCATAGGAAAGAAGCACGCCAATTTCCGGCCGGGTCAAAGGTTTGCCGGCAATATAACGATCCGCCATGGTCGGGTCGTCGGGCAGGGTCTCCACCTTGCGGTTCAACTGGCCGCGCGATTCGAGAACCGACATCAGGCGCGACAGCACTTCACGGTCCCGCAAGCCCTTGCGTTCGGAAAGCGAGATTGCCAGCGACTGAAGATAGTTGTTGCGTAGGACGAGGGCTGCGACTTCTTCCGTCATCGATGTGAGCAGGCGATTGCGCTTTTCACGCGGCAGGCGGCCTTCCTTCATCGCGGGGCTGAGAGCAATCTTGATATTGACCTCAACGTCGGAAGAATTGACGCCTGCCGAGTTATCTATTGCGTCGGAATTGCAGCGACCGCCAGCCAAGGCATAGGCGATGCGTCCCTTCTGGGTGACGCCAAGATTTGCGCCCTCCCCGATCACCTTGGCGCGGATTTCGCCTGCCGTCACACGGATCGGGTCGTTGGCACGGTCTCCCACTTCAGCATCGGTTTCGGAGGTTGCCTTGATGTAGGTGCCGATGCCACCGAACCACAGGAGATCGACCGGGCTTTTCAGGATTGCCGTGAGAATTTCGAAGGGTGTGGCCGTGGTTTTGCCAAGGTCGATTGCGGCCGCCGCTTCCGGCGTCAACTTCACCGACTTTTCCGACCGCGAAATGATCATCGCACCCTTGGACATGACGGAGCGGTCATAGTCCTGCCAGCTCGAACGCGGCAGCGCGAACATACGTTCGCGCTCGGCAAAGCTTTTTACCGTATCCGGATTGGGATCGATGAAGATGTCGCGATGGTCGAAGGCCGCGATCAGGCGGATTTCGCGTGACAGCAGCATACCGTTGCCGAAAACGTCACCCGACATGTCACCGACACCGGCGACGGTGAAAGGCGTGGTTTGAATGTCGATATCCTGCTCGCGGAAATGCCGTTTTACGGTTTCCCAGGCGCCGCGCGCGGTGATGCCCATCTTCTTGTGATCGTAACCGGCCGAGCCGCCCGAGGCAAAGGCGTCGTCCAGCCAGAAGCCGGCTTCCTGGGCAAGGCCGTTGGCCGTATCGGAGAAGGTGGCTGTGCCCTTGTCGGCGGCAACGACGAAATAGGGATCATCGTCATCGACGCGTACCGTATCTGCCGGGGCGACGACTTCGCCGTCGACGATATTGTCGGTGATCGACAACAGCGTGCGGATATAGGTCATATAAGCAGCGCGACCGGCGTTGAAGATTTCGTCGCGGTTACCGCCGACCGGAAGCTTCTTGGGGAAGAAGCCACCCTTGGCGCCAACCGGCACGATGACGGCATTCTTGACCTGCTGTGCCTTCACGAGGCCCAACACCTCCGTTCGATAATCTTCGCCGCGATCAGACCAGCGCAGACCGCCGCGGGCAACCTTGCCGAAACGAAGGTGCACGCCTTCGACCTCAGTGCCATAGACGAACATTTCACGAAATGGACGCGGCTCTGGCAGATTGTCGAGCTGTTTCGGGTCAAGTTTGAAGGCAAGCATGGCATTGGGCTTGCCGTTTTCGTCGCGCTGGAAATAGTTCGTTCTCAGAGTCGAATCGATGGCATTGGCGAAACGACGAAACGTGCGGTCGTCGTCGAGATTGGGAACATCGGCAAGCGCTGCTTCGATCTTGTCATGGCGCTCGGACAGTTTTTTGTGGCGCTTCTTGTCGCTCAGTTCTGGATCAAAGCCATCGTGGAAAAGCTTCAGCAGATCGGTGGCGATTTTCGGATATCGCGCCATCGTGTCGGCGATATGGTTCTGTGAATAGACGATGCCGGTCTGGCGCAGATAGCGGGCATAGGCCCGCAGAACCGTCACTTCGCGCGCTGAAACACCGCAAAGCAGGACGAGGCGATTGAAGCTGTCATTGTCGATCAGGCCGAAATAGGCATCGAGAAATGCTTCCTCGAGCTGCGGCGCCTGACGGACGAAGTCGATCTTGCTGTCGGCATTGACGCGCAGTTCCATGTCATGCACGACGACGAGCGTTTTTGCGCCCTGTTGTTCGACTTCAAGCTCAAACGTCTGTTCGCTCAAGACCTGGAAGCCCAGGTTTTCCAGAAGCGGCACGCGGCGTGACAGCGAAAGCTGGCCGGCCTGGTGGAATAGCTTCAGCGAAAGCGTTGTCTCATCGTCGGCACCGCTTCGATAAAACTCGATGCGGATCGGCTCACCATTGGCGCAGGCGTTGATGTCGTCCAGATCGCCAAACACGTCTTCAGGCGTAAAGGCTTCCTGATAGGCCTGGGTTGTGTGCAGCACGGGTTGATGCGGCCCTGCCAATGTCGCAAAACGCTCGCTCCATGGGGTCGCGATATCGCGAATGGTTGCTTCCAGCTTTGGCTGCGGAATGCGCGGCGTCTTGCCGCCTGTTCGTCCGATGATGAAATGGACGCGGGCTATGCCGCCTTCGGGGAAAGCCGGATAATAGGCGGAAACATGTCCTTCGTATGTAGCGGAAAGGTACTCCCCAACCTTTTCGCGCACGTAAGAATTGTAGTTTTCACGTGGAACATAAATGATCACGGATACGAAACGATCGAACTGGTCAATGCGTGGCAGAACCCGTACTCTCGGCCGCTCCGCCAGTTCCATGATCTGTTCGCAGAACCTGATCAGCACATCCGCGTGAATCTGGAAAAGATCGTCACGCGGATAGGATTCGAGCGTGTTCTTGAGCATACGGCCGGAATGGCTCAGCCGATCGAAGCCGAAATGCTCCTTGATGCGTTTGGCTTTAGCGCGAATAAGCGGGATCTCGCTGACCGAATGGGTATAGGCGGTTGCCGTGAACAGGCCGACGACACGCAGCTCACCGATGACCTTGCCAGCCTCATCGAAGCGCTTGATGCCGACATAGTCCATATAGGCGCGACGATGGACGACGGATTTGACATTGGCTTTGGTGACAATCAGGAAATCCGGTCCCTCGAGGAATTCGAGAATTTCCGGCGTGGTCATCACGGCGCTCTTGCCCTGGCGCAACACAAGCACGTCCGGATCGGACAGAATGCCGAGGCCACGTTCGCTGGCGCGCTCGAACTGGGCATTCTTGCCACTGCCCGAATAGGTGTATTCGCGCATGCCGAGGAAGGTGAAATTGTCGTCACGCAGCCATTCGAGGAAGGCGAGTGCCTCATCGCGCTCGGCTTTTTTGCGCGCCACCGCCGTCAGGTCGGTGATCGTCGTATCGAGCCGGGCAAGCATGGCCTGCCAATCATGGATCGCGAGGTGAACCTGGCCGAGAACCTTGTCTATGCGCTGTTTGAGGTCGCTTACCTGCTCCGGCGTCAACAGCGGGATGTGCAGCTGGATCAGGCTGACGGTATGCTCCGAATCGACCGGCGCCTCGCCGGGGTGGAAAACAGGTTCCTTGCCGTCTTCGACATGCAGGATGGGATGAACGGCAAGAGTCAGATCGCGATAGCTGCTGGTCACTTCGCCCATGACCGAGTCGTAGAGGAAGGGCTGATTGTGATCGACGATCGTCAGCACGGACACTGCAGTACCCGCCGGTTCGATTCCGGCCACCGCCTCGATTTGTACGCGAGCGTCCTTGTGGTCCCAGCCGGCCAGCGCCTTTCGAGCCTGCTCGGCAGAAAGCGCGAGCATTTCGGGCGTATAATTCGCAAGGTCGTCCTTGCTTGCCCGGCTGAAGAGGAGATGCGGATCAAGCGCATTCTTGGTTGCGATGCGGCGTGCCGCGTCGATCTGCTTGTCTTTTTTCGGATTGCGCTTCGTTTCCATGGGCATTCCTCTCCCAGATCATTTTATGGCGTCTGCGGCAGACAAACCGAAGCAGACGGTTATCTTATGTTAGCCGATTGCTATCCGGTTATTCCACCGATCAACGAAGACTTGTTGACATAAACCGCTGAAAAACTGATCAACGAACCATTCGATCGAAAGTCTTTTTTCATGTCTGAAAACCCAAGCGCCGTCATCGTCATTTCCAGCCACGTCATACGTGGCTCGGTGGGCAACCGTGCCGCGGTCTTTGCACTCGAAACGCTTGGTTTTCCTGTGTGGGCATTGCCGACTGTGGTTCTTCCCTGGCATCCGGGACATGGTCGCTCGACCCGCATCGTGTTTTCCGAAGAGGAATTCGACAAGGTTATCGACGATTTGATCGCAGCGCCATGGATCGGTGAAGTTAAAGCCGTTTTGACCGGTTATTTCGGTCATCCGGGGCAACCGAAGGCGGTTGCCCGTCTCATACAGGCTTTACGTCAGAAAAATCCTGATGTTTTTTACGTCTGCGATCCCGTGATGGGGGATCTCGGTGGCCTCTACATTCCGCAGGCCACTGCCGAGGCGATCCGCGACGACCTTATTCCGCTTGCTTCTCTTGCTACGCCGAACCGGTACGAGCTGGCCTGGCTTTCGGGTGCGGAACTTGGCAGCAACGCAGAAATCATGGATGCGGCCGTCGCCCTCGGGCCTGCTCGCATGCTGGTAACCTCGGCCGTGCCGATGATGGCTGGTGGAACCGGAAATCTCTATCTGACGGGCAAGCTTGCACTTCTTGCCGAACATCGCCTGATCGAAAACCCGCCGAATGGCCTGGGTGATCTGCTTGCGGCTGTTTTTCTTGCACGGCTTCTTTCGGGGATGGATGAAGAGAAAGCGCTGCAACTGGCAACCGCCAGTGTTTATGAAGTGCTCGCCCGCACAGCCAAGCGCGGTGGCGACGAACTGGCGCTCGAAACCGATTCCGCAAGCCTTTCCACCCCTATGGCAATGGTCCAGCTGCGTCGATTGATCCACCCTTTGCAGAACGTTCGCCGATAAGGCGATATCGTGACCGTTGATTCTCGTCAGCGTGCACGATAAGCGTCTCGTCATGGACGCTTTTCCCGAACCTTTGCTTGCGGGCTACCGCAGCTTCATGAACGGTCGTTACGCAGATGCCAGCGAACGTTATCGCGTGCTGGCCGAGCACGGCCAGACCCCTCACACACTGCTCATCGCCTGTTGCGATTCGCGTGCGGCGCCGGAAGTCATTTTTGACTGCGGTCCGGGCGAGCTGTTCGTCGTGCGGAACGTCGCCAACATGGTGCCGCCATACGAGCCTGACAGCCAGTATCACGCAACGTCCGCAGCCGTCGAATATGCGGTACAGGTCCTGAAGATCGGCGATATCGTCATCATGGGGCATGGTCGTTGCGGCGGCATACAGGCGGCACTTGATCCCGCCATGGAGCCATTATCCGCAGGTGACTTCATCGGCCGATGGATGCAGCTTGTGAAACCCGCTGCCGAGCAGATCCAGAACAACGATCTGATGACGCAGGCTGAGCGGCAGACAGCGCTGGAGCGCGTCTCGATCCGCAATTCGATCAGCAACCTGATGAGTTTTCCGTTCGTGAAAAAGCTTCACGATGAAGGTGCGCTTAGGATCCATGGCGCCTGGTTCGACATATCGACCGGCGAACTCTGGATCATGAACGAGACGGGCGATTTCATCCGCCCGACTCTATGACATGAGTGACGAATAAGGATCGACGGCTTACTTGCCGTCGATCTGCGCGCCGATATGGGCAATTGCCTTCTGATACACAGAGGCGGCATTCCATCCCTGAATAGCGACAAAATTCGGTTCGCCAGGCTGATAGCCTGCACCGGCACGCCAGCCGTGGCCGCGCAGGAAGTTCGCGGTCGATGCCAGTGCATCGGCACGTGAGCGAACCATGTCGATATGGCCGTCGCCATCACCATCTGCACCAAAACGAATGACGTTCAATGGCAGGAACTGTGTCTGGCCGATTTCACCGTGGGCAGCACCCTTGGCGGTGACGCTCAGGTCACCGCGGGCAACGAGCTGCAGCGCAGCATAAAGCTGTTCAGTGAAAAACTCAGAGCGGCGGCAGTCATAGGCGAGCGTGGCGACTGCCGACAGCGTGTGCTGATTGCCAAGGTAGCTGCCGAAACCGGTTTCCATGCCCCAGATGGCGAGGAGCGGGCCGGCCGGAACGCCGTAACGGCGCTCGATCGAGGCAAACAGCGATGCGTTGCTGTTCTTCATGGTGCGGCCACGTGAAATGATCGTCTGGCCACCACGCTTCTTCATGAATTCTTCGAAAGAAAGCTTGAAGCTGCGCTGACCGCGGTCGGCGCGGATGGTGTCGCGATTATAGATGACGTTGGCGAATGAGCGATCCAGCACGGCCGGCGAAATGCCCTTGGAGGGCGCGATCTGCTTGAAATCCTGAACCCAGTTGGCAAAGCCGCTGCTGTCGTTTCCGCATGCCGCTGCCAGGGCAGGTGCCGCGGAAAAACCGAAGCCGATTGCAAGTATTCCGGAGAGGAAAAGCTTTTTCATGCGTGTCAGGTCCATCGTTCCGTTAGAGCAGCGGATAAGTCTATTCGCCGCAGGGCCATCGATATTCAGCTTATGGCAGAGTTTTCAACGCTCGCAACGCAAGGAAGAATGAACAGTTCGTGATCCTGCAGCGATTCGCATTTAAAAACCCCGCTTTTCAGCGGGGTTTTAGTATTACATGCTTACCAAAAGGTTCAGGCGGCCTGCTTGCGCGGCTTGATCAGGCCACGATTGACGAGAAGTTCGGCAATCTGGATCGCGTTCAATGCCGCACCCTTGCGCAGGTTGTCGGAAACAACCCAGATGTTGAGGCCGTTTTCGACTGTGGCATCTTCGCGGATACGGGAAATGTAGGTCGCGTCTTCGCCGGCCGATTCAAGCGGCGTGATGTAGCCACCGTTCTCGTGCTTGTCGATGACGAGGCAACCCGGTGCTTCGCGCAGGATGTCACGCGCCTGGTCGGCAGTGATCTCGTTTTCGAACTCGATATTGACCGATTCCGAGTGGCCGATGAAGACCGGTACGCGCACGGCAGTGCAGGTGACCTTGATCTTGGGATCGAGCATCTTCTTGGTTTCGGCCAGAACCTTCCACTCTTCCTTCGTATAGCCGTCTTCCATGAAGCTATCGATATGAGGAATGACGTTAAAGGCGATGCGCTTTGTGAACTTCTTGGCTTCGACCGGATCGGCGACGAAGACGGCGCGGGTCTGGGTGAAAAGTTCGTCCATGCCTTCCTTGCCGGCGCCGGAGACCGACTGGTAGGTGGAAACGACAACGCGCTTGATCTTGGCAAAATCATGCAGCGGCTTCAGGGCAACCACTAGCTGGGCCGTCGAGCAATTCGGATTGGCGATGATGTTCTTCTTGGCGAAGCCGACAATCGCGTCTGGGTTCACTTCCGGGACGATCAGCGGCACTTCGGAATCGTAACGCCAGGCGGACGAGTTGTCGATCACGACGCAGCCCTGCGCGCCGATCTTCGGCGACCACTTCTTGGAAGCATCGCCGCCAGCGGACATCAGGCAGATGTCGGTGTCGGAGAAATCGTAATGTTCGAGGTTGGAAACCTTCAGCGTCTTGTCGCCGTAGGAAACTTCTGTGCCCTGGCTGCGGGCGGAGGCGAGTGCCACCACTTCATCCGCCGGAAAGCCACGCTCGGAAAGAATGTTCAGCATTTCCCGGCCAACATTGCCGGTAGCGCCTGCGACTGCGATCTTGAAACCCATGATATGCTCTCTTTCTCTTCTCTCCTCGGCTGTGAGGGGAACCGGACATGTCGCCGGATCCTGATCCCCGGCCATACCGGGGAGAGAGCGGTGGGCCAGAGACGTCAGACGATTTTCGTCGTGGTTTTGGCCTTGGTTTTGGAAACAAAGAAGCATCCTCCGGCAGGTTGTGCCGGTTGATCATGGGCAGCGATGTCGAACCGCATATGGGCCATGGTGCTTCCTTTTCGCGCGAATTCATTAAAAGATTTGTGGAGGGAGTCAAGAGCGGTATGGGCGAACCGGTTACGCTGGACAAGCTTGCAGCCTTGGCCTTACACCGGAGCAATGCTTCTTAAGACAGGATCCCAATATCCGTCATGATGACGAATGTGCTTCTTTGCATCACCTCTGCTGCAGTGAGTTGGCTGGTCATATGGCTGATGATTGTCAATGCGGTGCGAT
Source organism: Neorhizobium sp. JUb45 (assembly GCF_004343585.1). Classification (GTDB taxonomy): domain Bacteria; phylum Pseudomonadota; class Alphaproteobacteria; order Rhizobiales; family Rhizobiaceae; genus Neorhizobium. Next base: position 94,983 of record NZ_SLYW01000008.1, read on the forward strand.
TAGGAATGGTGCAGGCGCCTGTCGCACGTTCATCGCACAAGAAGCCCACTCCGACCGGTGGTGGAATAGGCATTGTCGTTGGCGCGGTGCCTGCCTGCCTGTTTTTTGCCGGCAGTGATCCCGTTGCAATGGGGGTATGCGGACTGGGTGTCGTTATCGCTCTCCTGGGGTTGATTGATGACAGAACGCCCCTGCCCGCTTCTGTTCGTTTTCTCGTTCAGGCAAGTGCGGTGGCAGCTGCCATCTATCTTTCGAGCGCTGCTGCTGATTTTTTCGGATCCGAATATGGTGCTCTCTGGCCGCTGGCATTCACATTGCTCCTGCTGGCCGGAGTCTGGTGGATCAATCTTTTCAATTTCATGGATGGTATTGATGGGATAGCCGGCCAACAGTCGGTCATGATGCTGGGCGCGGCCATGCTGGTGATCTGGAGCGATGGCATTCCATTATCGTCGTTCTGGTGGATGATGGCTGCCATTGTCGTCTCGACACTATCGTTTCTCGCTCTCAATTGGCCGCCTGCGCGCATATTCATGGGCGATGCCGGCAGTACATTTCTCGCTTTCATGCTGTTCGCTTTTGCGCTTGTCAGCATGTCTTCGGGATGGCTGACCGTTCCGCAATGGCTGCTTCTCGCCTCGCTGTTTGCAGTCGATGCGACGGTCACTCTGCTGGTGCGATTTATCCGGGGTGAAAATGTCACGCAGGCGCACCGCTCCCATGCCTATCAGCGCTTGTCCCGAAAGGTGGGAGGAGCCCTGCCGGTAACCGGGGCAGCCATTATCTTCAACCTGGTGTTCGTTCTGCCGGTGACCGCTTTCCTCCCTGCATCGCCGATTGTCGCTTATGGTGCCGTGGCGGTTGTTTATGTTCTGCTTGCCGTTGGTTGCCTCTGGGTCGGCGCGGGTCTCAGGGACGACGAGACGGGCGGACATTTTGGGCGTGGACTGCATTAGCCCGGCATAGCCGGCAAAAAGGAGATCTGGCCCTTGATCCTGATCACTGGCGGAAATGGTTTTATCGGTCGTTCCTTGATCGCTTTTATGGAAAAGCGCGCAATGCCTTTCCGCGCGGTTAGCCGCAATCCTGCGCCTGGATGTATGGCTCTTGGAGACATGACGAAGGATCCCGACTGGTCTGTTGCGTTGCGTGATGTGGATGTCGTGATTCATCTCGCTGGTCGTGCACATGTCCTCAAGGAGGAAGCTGATCCGGCGCAGGCATTCCAATCGGTCAATGTCGATGCGACACTGGCACTTGCGCGCCAGGCCGCCGCAACCGGTGTCCGGCGTTTCGTTTTCGTAAGTTCTATCAAGGCAAGTGGGGGCCAGAGCGCCACACGAAAACCTTTCCTCGCGGACGACATGCCGAGACCTGCCGATGAATACGGGCGATCGAAGCTCGAGGCTGAACGACAACTGTTCCAGCTTGGCCGCGACACCGGCATGGAGATCACGGTTGTTCGCCCTCCCCTTGTTTATGGGCCCGGCGTGCCTGCCAATTTCGCGCTGATGCTGAAATGGGCGGGCAGCGGGTTGCCTTCGCCATTCGGTGCCATCAACAATTGCCGGTCGTTGGTTTATGTTGAAAATCTGTGTGACCTGCTGGCGCGGTTATCAGATCATCCCCACGCCGCAGGTCAGGTGTTTCTGGTCAGCGATGGCGTCGATTTTTCGACCGCAGAGCTGTTTTCAAAACTCGCGAAACTGCAGGGAAAGAAACCGATCAACCTGCCCATCCCTGTCGCATTGCTAACCGGCCTTCTACAACTTATGGGAAAGTCAGGTTATCAAGATCGCTTGCTAGCTAACCTTCAGGTAGATATAGGCAAGACCTGCCGCCTGCTGCAGTGGGTTCCGCCGATTTCATCCGAGGAAGGTATGCGCGTGACGGTCGAAAATTTCAGAAACCGGCCGGAAGCGCGGAACTGACCCGATGAAAAAAGATTGTGCCCGGAATATCGGTCGAATTTAGGTGAAATGAGCGTGATCGAATTCTTGCGCTGGATTATTGTCGCAACGCCGCGGTTCTGGAAACGCGCCCTGCTCATCAGCTTTGACTTCTGTGCACTGATGTTTGCGCTTTGGGCTAGCTATGCGCTTCGTTACGCTGAATGGACCCCTCAGATCACCGATGAACGCCTGTTGCTTGGGTTGTTGGCGCCGGTGATTGCGGTTCCCGTCTTCATCAGAATGGGGCTATATCGCGCCGTCCTGAGATACCTGCCGGATACGGCGATCTGGACAATTCTTCACTCCATGGTGATTTCCACCATAATCTGGGTGATTTTTGTTTTCCTGACAGCGATGGCTGGCAGGGATATCGTCCCCCGCTCCGTTCCATTCTTTTATTTTGCCATTGGCGTACTGCTTGTCGGCGGCAGCCGGTTTGCTGCCAAATTCATATTGAGCAGCGGTACAGGCATCCGCCGCGACGAACATCCGATGCTGATCTACGGCGCGGGTCCATCCAGCGTACAGCTGGCGACCGTCTTGCGCGGTCATGGCAAGCGTTATGTTGTTGGTCTGGTCGATGATGATCCCCAGCACCATGGTCGGGACGTCGGCGGTTATCGTGTTTTTCCACCCAACCAGTTGCCGCGACTGATCGAGAAATACGGCATACAGGAAATCATCCTGTCCATGTCTTCGATTCCCGCGAACAGACGCCAGGCGGTTATCAGCCTGGTCAGCGGGCTTGGCGTGAAAATCCGTACTTTGCCCGACATCACTGACCTCGTCGACGGTCGATATCTGGTCAACCAGATCCGAGAGATCGAGATCGACGAGTTGTTGGGCCGCTCCTTCGTTCCGCCGGACCAGACGCTCTTGCGGAGTGTCCTGCATGACAGGGTCGTCATGGTGACGGGTGCCGGTGGCTCTATCGGGTCAGAACTGTGTCGCCTGATCGTGCAGTGGAAGCCGAAGTGTCTCGTGCTTTTCGAGGCTAACGAATTTGCCCTTTACAAAATCGATCGCGAATTGCGCAGCGGCGGTCATTGCGATGTCGTTCCTGTTTTGGCTTCGGTTCGAGATGCGGCACAGGTACGCGCAGCAATAAGTGGCAACGGCGTTGAAGTCGTCTATCATGCCGCGGCTCACAAGCATGTGCCGCTTGTAGAGGCGAATGTGCTTGAAGGCATCAGCAACAACGTTTTTGGAACATTGACCGTTGCTGATGTCGCCTTGTCTTCTGGTGTGGAAAAATTCGTCCTTATCTCGTCGGACAAGGCTGTACGCCCGACCAATGTCATGGGCGCGACCAAGCGTTGGGCAGAACTGATCATTCGCGCCAAGGCGGCGGAAGCAACCAAGGACGGTAATCAGCAGTTTTGCGCTGTTCGTTTCGGCAATGTTCTTGGCTCCAACGGATCGGTCGTGCCGCTGTTTCGCGAGCAGATCGCCAATGGCGGTCCGGTCACGGTGACGGATCCAGACATGACGCGTTATTTCATGTCCATACAGGAAGCCTCCGAACTGATCGTTCAGGCAAGCGCGATGTCGATGGGAGGCGATACTTTTCTGCTCGATATGGGAGAGCCGGTGCGGATAGGTGATCTGGCAGAAAACATGATCCGTCTTGCCGGTTTCACTGTTCGCAATCACCAGAACCTGCCTGGCAGCATTCAAATACAGGTGACGGGCATCAGGCCGGGAGAGAAGCTTTTCGAAGAGCTTTTTTATGACGTTACAAATGCTTTGAAAACCGAGCATCCGAAAATCATGCGGGCCCAGGCAAGCCATTCCGCGCAAGACGTCACGCAAGCGCTACGAGAGCTGCAGACTGCGGTGGATCAGGGCGATGAAACACTTGCCCGCAGCATTCTCTTCGATTTCATCAGAATTCCGTAAAAACCAGAGGCGCTGAACCTCCTGTAAGCCTGTTCTCACTTCAATGTCTTTGGTTGGCGCAAGCGAAGCGGCCGACGCAGGCGTGGAAAGCGTCCCGGCGTGAAGTTGAACAGCAGGCCGTAGCGCGAGAAGGCGATCGCCGTCGCAAATGCGATCCAGGCCCCGAAAGACAGCCCAGCGATGACATCGCTTGGATAATGCACGCCGATAATGACACGTGCCATACCGAGCCAGAGGCCGGCAATCAGGAAGAAGATACGGTAACGTGGCATGAGCAGCGCCAAGGCTGCCATGAAAGCGCCCGCGACCGTGGAATGACCCGACGGGAAGCTTTCAAAATCGAACGCGCCATGGAAAGGCGAAAAACCAAAAATTCCCCATTCCTCGTACTGGGTCGGTCGGGCACGACCAATGGCGATCTTCAGAATATTGGCGATCAGGCTGGATATGGCGACCGACAGGAAAACATAGGCAGCTATATGGGTCGTATAGATGACCTGAAACCGCTGGCGATGCGGCATAGGTCGGCGTGAATAGGCGAATGCGCCGAGAAATGCGAGACCTGCAACAACGAGTATCCATCCCGAACGGGCAAAGTCGGTGACTTTTTCGCCAATGGGAAGAAGTAAGTTCGGTGTATGCGTCGCATATGCACCCATCGGTGCATCAAGTGTGAAGAATGCAATCAGGATAAGATTGACGGCCACAAGGGCATAAGGCCACCAGGCTGGAGAAGCGGAGCCACCGCCATGGCGTTGTCTGCGTTGTCTTAGCTTGGAGAATGTCGACGTCATATTCACCTGTTCTTCAATAAGCACTAGTGGCATGCAGGAACAGGCATATGGGAAACCCGGCGGGCGAAAGCCAGCCGGGCCGATATGCGAAACGGGTCAAGTTCAACACATTTGTGTCAGACGCTGACGTAATCAGGCCGATGCAGCGGCGAATTCGGCAAGGATGGCATCGCCCATTTCGGTCGTGCCGACCTGGCGGCAGCCCTCACCCATAATGTCGCCGGTACGAATGCCCTTGTCGAGCACGGTCGCGATCGCCTTTTCAAGGCGGTCAGCTTCGGCCACCATGTTGAACGAATAGCGTAGGCACATCGCAAACGATGCAATCATGGCGATCGGGTTGGCAATGCCCTTGCCGGCAATATCCGGTGCCGAGCCATGTACAGGCTCGTAAAGTGCCTTGCGATTGCCTGTGTGGGCATCGGGTGCGCCGAGCGAAGCGGACGGAAGCATGCCGAGCGATCCTGTCAGCATGGCGGCAACGTCGGACAACATGTCGCCGAACAGGTTGTCGGTGACGATCACGTCGAACTGTTTTGGGGCGCGAACGAGCTGCATGCCGCCGGCATCGGCCAGCATGTGCTCAAGCTTGACGTCGGAATAGGAGCGCTTGTGAACCTCGGTGACGACCTGGTTCCAGAGCACACCGGACTTCATGACGTTGCGCTTTTCCATCGAGCAGACGGCGTTGTTGCGCGTACGTGCCAGTTCGAAGGCGACGCCGGCAATGCGCTCGATCTCGTAAGTGTCGTAGATTTGCGTATCGATGCCGCGCTTCTGGCCATTGCCGAGATCGATGATTTCCTTCGGCTCACCGAAGTAAACGCCGCCCGTCAGTTCGCGGACGATCAGAATGTCGAGGCCTTCAACCAGTTCCGGCTTCAGTGACGATGCGGAGGCCAGTGCCGGATAGCAGATTGCCGGGCGCAGATTGGCGAACAGCTGCATGTCCTTGCGCAGGCGCAGCAGGCCGGCTTCGGGGCGAACCTCATAAGGCACGCTATCCCATTTCGGGCCGCCGACGGCGCCGAAAAGGACGGCGTCTGCCGCCATCGCCTTGGCCATGTCTTCTTCGGAAATAGCGACACCATGGGCGTCATAGGCGCATCCACCGACAAGGCCTTCATCGAGCACGAAGCCCGTGCCCATCGTGTCGTTCATATGCGCGATGATCTTGCGCACTTCGCCCATCGCCTCAGGGCCAATGCCGTCGCCAGGAAGAAGGAAGATGTTATTGGACATGATATTCCCTTGCATTCGCAGGCTCACCCTCCTTGCCTCGCATTTTGCGATGCCTGGAACTCCGCCCGAACCTGCCGAGGGCGGAGCCGGATATGACGTTCTGATCAGGCCGAGATGGGATGTTGAAAGGCGCCTGAAGAAATCCGCTTCACGAAGATGATGCTAAGGCCGCGGTCAGAGCCAAGGGCGATCGGCCTGCATCTTGTTTTCGAAACTACCGATACTGGCATCGTTCTTCAGGGTCGTGCCGATATCGTCCAGGCCCTCAAGCATGATGTGCTTGCGCGCCGCATCGATGTCGAAGGTAATCGAACCGCCATCCGGGCCGGAAATCGTCTGTGCTTCCAGATCGATCGACAGAATGGCGTTGGAACCGCGTGAAGCGTCGTCCATCAGCTTGTCGAGATTGTCCTGGGAAACGACGATCGGCAAGATGCCGTTCTTGAAACAGTTATTATAGAAGATGTCGGCGAAGGACGTGGAGATCACGCAGCGGATTCCGAAGTCGAGCAGAGCCCATGGCGCATGTTCGCGCGACGAGCCGCAGCCAAAGTTGTCGCCGGCAACGATGATTTTTGCGTTCTGGTAGGCGGACTTGTTGAGCACGAAATCGGGGTTCGGGCTGCCGTCCTCGTTATAACGGGCTTCCGCAAAAAGGCCCTTGCCGAGACCGGTCCGCTTGATCGTCTTCAGGTAATCCTTCGGAATGATCATGTCGGTGTCGATGTTGACGACCGGCAGCGGTGCGGCAACGCCTGTCAGGGTGGTGAACTTTTCCATGGCAAACCTTCAATGGTCTTCTTGTGCAGAAGATCATGCCAATAGAGCAAAATCGGCGGGATTTGAAGGTCGATTCGTCTTCAACCGGTACGGTACCCGTTGGTACGCTCTACCTTAAAGATCAATGATCGTTCCGCGACCGTCGTTCCAGACGCGCATGTTTTCCGGCTTGGCAGTTGTGGCACGTACCGGAACAGGCTTCAGGCGCGACGAAAGCAGGCGGATGCCCGTGAAGATTGCCAGCATGCCGGCAAAGGCGGCTGTCAGAGACGCGGTGAGGACAGCCACAAGTGCGATGACGGCAATACCGGACACAGCAAGGAAGAAGGCGCGGATGTTCTGCATGATTGTTTAAATCCCTTTGTATGCAGGCAATGTGGGGCTTTCACATCTTACTTGCAAGAGGGTTGAGGAGTTGGAAATGATCAAGGCGTGATCACGATATTGCGTGCAGGCTGAAAGCTTGGCACAAAGTGGCATGCCTGATCCTTCCGACATTGTTCGCCTGCGCCGATCCGTTCTCAGTGTTCCTGCCATCAACCAGCGGGCTCTGGAAAAGACCCATATGCTTGATTGCGATGCGGTGATCTTTGATCTTGAGGATTCAGTTGCTCCGGAAAAGAAGGCCGAGGCGCGAGATAACCTTCGCCGATTTTTTGCGGAAACGCCCTTGCAGGGCCGAGAAACGATAATCCGCATCAACGCGTTGGATTCCTGTTTCGGTTTGGAAGACATCGAACTTGTACGCGATCTGGCTCCTGATGCTGTCGCGCTGCCCAAGGTGGACGATGCCGCATCCATCGCATGGCTTGAAGAGCGCCTTTTAGGCCTATCATCGCAAGTACGGATCTGGGCGATGATGGAAACCGCGCGCGGTATTGCCAATGCGGTCGATATCGCCCGCACGGCACGGGATGCCGGAAGCAGGCTCGATTGTTTTGTGATCGGTCTCAACGATCTTCGCAAGGATACCGGCGTTCCGGCCCGGCCAGGACGCACGTATCTCGTGCCCTGGATGATGCAGGTGGTGCTGGCTGCACGCGCCTATGGTCTGGATGTGATCGATAGCGTCTTCAACGATTTTCGAGATCATGCTGCGTTCGATGAGGAATGTATCCAGGGCCGCGACATGGGGTTTGACGGCAAGATGCTGATCCACCCGCTCCAGATCGAAACCGCCAATCGCGCTTTTGGGCCCTCATGTGAAGCGGTGGAGGAGGCGCAGGCGATCATTGCCAGCTTTGCCCGGCCCGAGGCCCAAAATTTCAATGTCATCACCATGAATGGCCGCATGGTTGAACGCCTGCATCTGATGCAGGCGGAAAAACTGGTCGCACAAGCAAACCGCATCGCAGAGCGAAGGAAAAACGCATGAAGCTTTACCGTCTTCTCACCGGGCCGGATGACGCCGCATTTTGTCACAGAGTGACGTTGGCCCTGAACAAGGGCTGGGAACTGGCAGGTTCTCCGGCCTATGCCTTTAATGCCAAGACCGGCGAAATGCAGTGCGCCCAGCCTGTTACCAAGACGGTAGAGGGCAAGGATTACCATCCCGACATGAAGCTCGGCGAACAGTAAGTCCTTATCGTTCGGCAGAAGCGGCGGCGTCTGCGCTTTCCTCGATGCGCTCCATGTCGTCGTCGCTGAGGCCGAAATGATGGCCGATTTCGTGGATCAGCACATGGGTGATAATATCGCCCAGTGTTTCCTCGTTTTCCGCCCAGTAATCCAGGATCGGGCGGCGATAGAGCCTGATCCGGTTCGGCAGCTCACCTGTCTCGACGGTGAAACGCTCCGAAATGCCGCGTCCTTCGAAAAGGCCGAGCAGATCGAAGGGCGTTTCCAAAGCCATGTCTTCAAAAACGTCGTCATCGGGAAAATCCTCGATTTCGATCGTCAGGTTGCTTGTCAGTGCTCGGAATTCTGCAGGCAAGACACCATAGGCTTCGATCGCAAGCGATTCAAAGGCACTGATGGTGGGCGCATGGCGATCACGCCAATCGTCGGTCTGGTCGATACGGGCCATGGGTACTCCTTATGGCCATGCATATATGCTTTTTGAGAAAATTTTTCGAGTGCGGATTCAATGCTCAGCGCAATCGTAATGGGAATCATTTCACATTGCGGTTGACTCCTCAAGCCAGCTCTGGAATCCATAAGAACATAAAGTGAACATATCTGGACGGGAGCTGACGTCATGGCTGGGAAAGCTATGGCGCAGGAGGCAGTCTTTGCCCTGCGTGAAACCATTGCCCGTATGGAGGGCAAAAATATCCGGGCGTTCGATACTTCGGGCGACAGGGCTGAAGAGATCGTTAGCACGCAGGAAAAGCGGGAGCGGCTTCCGTTTGAGGTTGATGCTCTCGATCAGGTGCTCGATGGCGGTTTGCCTTTGGATGGGCTGACTGAAATCCGCACCGGGGCCATGAAGGATGCCGGTGCGGCCAGCGGTTTTACATTGGCCATTGCAGCGCTTGTGCAAAATGAGCGTAACGGCATTTCGGTCGGCCAAGGCGTGGGAAATGGACTGCCGATCCTCTGGATCGCTGACCGTCTCGCCGTTCTGGAAGCCGGCATGCCCTATGCGCTGGGTCTGATGGATTTTGGAATTTCACCACAGACCTTTCTGCATGCGCGGCCTCGCAAGCTTGAGGATGCGCTGTGGCTGGCGGAAGCGGCGGCGGCAAGCGGCGCTTTTGCCGTGACGATTTTGGAAGTGAGCGGCAATCTTCGGCATTTCGGCCTCACCGAAAGCCGCAGGTTGAGCCTTCGCGCCAAAACAGCAGGGCGTCCCCTGCTGATCTTGCGGCAGGCCGGAGAGGAAGAGGCAAGCAGCGCCACTTTCCGTTTTCTGGTCGAAACTGCACCGGCAGCAAACCGGTATCTCGCCGATGGAACCATGCTTGGCGGCAGCATCGGGCATTCCGTCTTTCGTCTCACCCTGGAAAGGAGCCGCAACCCGACTCCATTCTCTCTGCTTCTGGAATGGAATTCCCATGACCGCCGCCTCTCAATTGTTCACACCCCAGCAAAATCTGTCCTTGCGAACGGGACAGCAGCGTATTCTGGCTCTGACCTTTCCAAGATTGTCGATCGATCGGGTGCTGCGGCGGCAATGGGGACACGGCTGGCGTTCGAGCGGGCGTCCTGAAACGGGACCAGTCGTTTGTGTCGCTTTTGCCGACAACACCTTGCGTCTTGTCGGCTGCGATGAAGAGGCGGGCCGGCTGGGCCTTCGGCTCGGGCAGGGGCTGGCCGAAGCACGGGCCATTTGCCCCAATGTGATTGTCATCGACGAAGATCAGGCCGCCGATCACCGGCTCCTCGAAGGCATTGCCGATTGGTGCGACCGTTATACGCCTCTGGTGGCGCTGGAAGGACGCAACGGCCTTTTTCTGGACATTACCGGCTGCGCTCATCTCATGGGTGGCGAAGCCGCCTTGCTGGAAGACATTCTCAATCGCCTTTCCCAGATGGGATTGGAAGTGCGTGGCGCGATTTCTTCGTCTCCGGGCCTGTCATGGGCGGTGTGCCATTATGGCGACAATCGTGTCGTCAGAGATGAAAATCGCGAGGAAGCGCTGGCGCCGCTTCCGGTGGCCGCGCTGCGGCTTGGTCCGAATACGGTTGCGGCTTTACAGAAACTCGGGCTGAAACGTGTTGCCGATCTCATGCGGACGCCACGGGCGCCCCTTGTGCGGCGTTTTGGCGCAGAGGTTATGCTGCGGCTCGATCAGGCCTGCGGCGACGATGAGGAGCCCATCTCTCCACGTCGGCCGGTTGCCAGCCTGTCGGCCGAACGCCGTCTCGCCGATCCGATCAAGTCGGAAGATGACATTCTTTTTGTCACACGGCAGATCGCGCAATGCCTGCTTTCCGGGTTTGAAGCGCGGGGTGCCGGTGGGCGGCTGTTCGAACTGGTGCTGTTTCGCATCGATGGGCAGGTGTCGCGCATTTCGGCTGGTGCCTCACGCCCCTTGCGAGATGCGGACAGGATTACTGCATTGTTCACGGAAAGGCTCGCCTCCTTGCAGAGCCATCTCGATATCGGTTTCGGTTACGAGATCCTGCGTCTCAACGTGCTGCATCATGAGCCATTCGAGAGTGTGCAATCCGACCTGGCTGCCACGGATCGCAGACATTTGTCGCTCTCCACGTTCGTGGATCAGGTGGCGGCTCGGCTTGGGCCGGATTGCCTGCAGACATATCAGTTGCGTGAAAGCCATATCCCCGAGAGAGCGGAGATTTTCGTACCCGCCATAGAGGCTTTGCCGCTCGGCAAACAGATGCCCGAGACCCCTGCGGTTCTTTCGCGTAGTGAACGGCCTCTCCGTCTTTTCCGGGTGCCGGAGCCTCTGGAAAGCTTTGCCGCCGAAATCCCCGATGGGCCGCCGACGCGTTTTCGCTGGCGCCGCCTCACTCACCAGGTGGCGCGGGCGGAAGGGCCTGAGCGACTAAGCCCCGAATGGTGGCTGGATGACGAAGAGGCGGCGACACGGGATTATTTTCGACTGGAATCCACAGCCGGCTATCGGTTCTGGATCTTTCGAAAAGGCCTTTATGATCGCGATCCAACGCAGCGCTGGTTCATGCATGGTCTTTTCGCATGAGGTCCGAACAACGCTTTTTTGAGATCGGCGCGCGCACCAATTTTTCTTTTCTCGAAGGCGCTGCCCGGCCGGAGGAAATGGTGTTTGCTGCGGGCGCGCTCAATCTGTCCGGCATCGGTATTGCGGATCGCAATACCGTGGCTGGTGTCGTGCGTGCCCATAACTATCTGCGTGAAATGCACGAAATCCATGCTCGCCAGACGAAGCAGGGCGTGAAAGCGGATGAGAAGGAGATGCCGGCACCGTGTCGATTCCAACCCGGTGCCCGGTTGGTGTTTTCCGATGAAACGCCGGATATTTTGGCTTATCCCTGCAATCGCCAGGGTTGGGCCAATCTTTGCCGGCTGCTCAGTCGCGGCAATCTGAGAACGACGAAGGGCAGTTGCATTCTGGAAGAGTGGGATATTCTGGAATGGGGAGCGAATATGATGCTCGCCGTTGTCGTCGATCCCGTCCGCATGAGCGACAACAAGGATATCGAGAAGATCGAGCATGTCCTTGGTCTTTTGCGGGGGCGGTTTGGCGATGCAGTCTATCTCGTCCTGTCGCCAATCTATGATGGCAGGGATGCGGTGACGTTGGCGACGCTTGCAGGCATCGCAACCCGTACCGACATTCCGCTCATCGCGACCAATCAGCCACTTTATCACGTTCCCGATCGAAAGCCGCTTTCGGATGTGGTGACGGCGATACGCGAACATGTGACGGTGGCGACAGCCGGTTTTCACCTTGCTCCCAATGCCGAGCGCCATCTGAAGCATGGACGAGAGATGGCGCGTGTTCTTCGGAATTATCCGGAGGCAGTTGCCAATACGGAGCGATTTTTCGAAACGTTGAAATTTTCGCTGGATGAGCTTCAGCACAATTATCCGGACGAAAGTGTTTCCGGTGAAACCCCGGCCAGAACTTTGGAAAGACTGACATGGGAGGGAGCCGAAGAGCGTTTTACTGATGGTATTCCGCCGAAGGTGGAAGAGGCGATCGGCAAGGAACTCGCATTGATTCAGGAGATGGAATACGAGCCATATTTCCTGACTGTTCGCCATATCGTCTGGCATGCCCGCAAAGTCCTGAAAATTCTTTGCCAGGGGCGCGGCTCGGCCGCCAATTCCACTGTGTGTTATTGCCTCGGTATTACCGAGGTGAACCCTGAAAATTCGACGCTTCTGTTCGAGCGCTTTATTTCGACGGAACGCAACGAGCCGCCGGATATCGATGTCGATTTCGAACATGAACGGCGTGAAGAAGTCATCCAGTATATCTACAGCCATTACGGTTTCCGGCATGCCGGCCTGACGGCGGCGGTTACAAGCTATCGGACACGTATGGCCGGGCGTGAGGTCGCCAAGGCGTTCGGACTGTCGGAAGATGTGCAGGCGGCATTGTCCAGCACGGTCTGGGGCTGGTCGGACGAAGGGGTAACCGAGCGCGATGCGAAGGCCGCTGGTCTTGATCTGGAAGACAAGACGACGCGCAAGGTTATGCATTATGCCAGGGAGTTGATGGGGTTTCCGCGCCATCTGACCCAGCACGTTGGCGGCTTTCTCATTACCCGCGACCGTCTTGATGAGGTCGTGCCGATCATGCCGACGGCCATGCCCGGCCGCTACATGATCGAATGGGACAAGGATGATCTCGATACGCTGAAACTGCTGAAAATCGACATTCTGGCGCTCGGCATGCTGACTTGCCTGCGCAAGGCATTCGATTTGATGCGCCAGCATTATGGACGAGACGAGACGCTTGCAGGACTGAACCTGGGCAATCGTCCGGAAGTTTACGACATGATCTGCCGCGCCGATACGATTGGCGTGTTCCAGATCGAAAGTCGGGCGCAGATGAGCATGCTGCCGAGGCTGCGGCCGCGAGAGTTTTACGATCTGGTTGTCGAAGTTGCGATCGTCCGGCCCGGCCCGATCCAGGGAAACATGGTGCATCCCTATCTGAAGCGTCGTGAAGATGAGCGGCACCAGAGGCCGATCACTTATCCGAGCCCGGCACTTGAGGAGGTTTTGAAACGGACACTTGGCATACCTCTGTTTCAAGAGCAGGCGATGCAGATCGCGATTACTGCGGCTGGTTTCACGGCTGCCAAAGCCGATGCATTGCGCCGATCAATGGCAACCTTCAAACGCTCGGGCCGTGTCAATTCCTTCAGGCAGGACATGATCGATGGGATGCTTGAAAATGGATACAAGCTCGATTTTGCCGAAAGCTGCTTCAAGCAGATCGAAGGTTTTGCCGAATACGGTTTTCCGGAAAGCCATGCCGCCTCGTTTGCTCTGCTTGTCTACGTATCGTCCTGGATCAAGACCTTTTATCCCGACGTCTTCTGTACGGCGATCCTCAACTCCCAGCCCATGGGCTTCTATGCGCCATCGCAACTGGTGCGGGATGCGCGCGAGCACGGCGTCGAGGTTCTTCCCGTGGATATCAATGATTCCGGCTGGGATAGCAGCCTGCATGAGGCGCAATTCGATAGGTGGCGGATCGATCGTCGGCATGCCGAAATGCGCGATGTCATCCTGACCAAGCACGCCGTTCGGCTCGGCTTCCGTCAGGTCAAAGGTCTGTCGGAAAAGCCCATGCGCGAAAAACTCGTCGCCAACCGGGGGGAGGGTTATCGTTCGGTGCGAGACTTATGGCTGCGATCCGGCCTCGAAAAGGCTGATATCGAGAAACTGGCAGATGCGGATGCCTTTGGTTCGATCGGCCTGTCGCGCCGCGAAGCGCTGTGGGCTGTGCGTGCCCTCGACGTCAAAAGCACCGTCGAAAAGCTGCCTCTGTTCGATCAGGTCGCTCATCTCGATTTGCAGGTAGAACCGAAAACCCAGTTGCCGAACATGCTGCCGGGAGAGGAAGTGATCGAGGATTATCGTGCGCTTTCCCTCTCACTCAAGGCACATCCGGTGTCTTTCCTAAGGGAGCGGTTTCAGGCGATGGGTGTCCGCCGCAGTGTCGATCTTCTCAATATCCCGAACGGCAGAAAGGTCACGATTGCCGGCCTCGTCCTGGTGCGCCAGCGGCCGGGCTCTGCAAAGGGCGTTATCTTCATGACGCTGGAAGACGAAACAGGCGTGGCCAATGCGATTGTCTGGCCAAAGGTTTTCGAGAAATACCGGCCAGTCGTCATGGGGTCGCGGCTGGTCAAGATCTTTGGCCGCCTGCAAAGTCAGAGTGGCGTCATCCATACGGTGGTCGAACATATCGAAGACATGACCCCGATGCTGGGGCTGCTGCAGACGGAGGTGCGTCGCTTCGCCGTTCTTCCGCGCGCCGATGAAGCTCTGAATGGGTCGCGCCCGGATCCAAGGCAATCGCAGCAACGTCGAAATTCCTATGGAGAGGGACCGATATCAAATGTTCAGCGCGGTTCTGAACCGGCGCAGGTTATGCCGAAAGGCAGAAATTTTCATTGATCCTGCCGGATCTCCATTCGCACCGGAATGGCAAAACAGGAGTTTTGCAAAGCGTGCATATTAGAGAGATGATTCATTTTCTTGACATTCGGCCCCTTGTTTGGGAAAGAAAGCGGATAAGCTATGTCATGTTTATGGACGGCCTGAAGGATGCTAGTCTGCAGCTGCAATTACATCACCGCCAACGAAATTCGCGACGCTATCGTCACGATGCTCGATGAGGACTGTTGGCAGCTCATCGTCCCTGCCAAGGTCTATCATTCCATGGCCAAGCGCGGCCGCTGTTGCGGCTGCTTCCCCAATGTCGTCGATCTGATCATTCGCACCACCGAAGACTATCACGCTCACCGCCACTCGACGGAAGCTGAAGTAGTTGATTATATGTCCCGCCTGAAACAACTCCACGAAGATAACAGGAGAGCGGACATTGAAAGGCGACAAAAAGGTCATCGAGCGGCTTAACGAGGCTCTTTTCCTCGAACTCGGCGCCGTCAACCAATACTGGGTGCATTACCGTCTTCTAGAGGATTGGGGTTATACCAAGCTCGCCAAGAAGGAACGTGCCGAGTCGATCGAGGAAATGGGGCATGCCGACAAGCTGGTCGCCCGCATCATCTTCCTCGAAGGTCATCCCAATCTGCAAACGCTTGCGCCATTGCGCATTGGCCAGAACGTCAAGGAAGTTCTGGAAGCGGATCTTGCCGGCGAACACGATGCTCGCAAGGCCTACAAGGAATCCCGAGACATCTGTCACACCGCCGGGGATTATGTCTCCATGAAGCTTTTCGAAGAACTGTTGATGGACGAAGAAGGCCATATCGACTTCCTCGAAACGCAGCTGGAGCTCCTCGGCAAAATCGGTGAAGAAAAGTACGGCCAGCTCAACGCCGATTCCGCTGACGTGGCGGAATAACAGAGAGCACCATTTATCAAAAAAACGCCGGCAGTTTAAAACTGCCGGCGTTTTCTATTCGCAATCTGGCTTACCGTTCAGGCCGGCCTCTTCGAGAGATGGCTGAACTCGGCGACCACTTTCTGGTAGACTTCGCGTTTGAAAGAGACGATCAGGTTTGGCAGTTCCGCCATCGGCTTCCAATCCCAGGCGTCAAATTCCTGATGCTGGCCGGATGGTGGTTCCTCGATATTGATTTCGCTGTCGTCGCCATCGAAGCGAAACGCAAACCAGCGCTGCGCCTGTCCGCGATATTTTCCCTTCAGCCCGATGCCGATCAGATGGGCCGGAAGATCGTAATTGATCCAGTCCTTGCACTCACCAAGCAGCGTCACCGAACGCATGCCGGTTTCTTCGAAAAGTTCGCGCCGGGCGGCGACAAGCGCGTCCTCATCCTTATCGATGCCGCCCTGCGGCATTTGCCAAAGCTGGGGTGAGCCATCGGATTCGGAATTGTTCTCAGACAAACGGCGGCCGACCCAGACGAGACCCTCGGAGTTCAAGACCATCACGCCGACACAGGGGCGATAGGGCAGACTGTCTGCAGATACGGGCTCTTTTGTCTTGCTCATTTCTTTTCCGTTCATGGATGTGCGGGATCATCGACGACAGCGGAAACGCCAACGATCTCGATGCCACGGTTGCTGACTTCGCCAACCCATTGCTGAATCGCGTCTATGCTTTCGTCGAAAGCGGATGCGGAACCGATCGCAAAACCCTTGCGTTGGGCGATACGCTCAAGCTCATCGAGCTTTTTCAGGATTTCCTGCTTGTCGAGTTGTGCATCCAGGGTCAGATCGGCGAAACCGTGCGGAAGCTGTAGGGGCTTGGCTATTTTCTCGCTCAGCGATTGCGCCGACGAACCATCATCAAGGAACAGCAGGCCTCTCCCCGCGATATCGCGCAAGACAGGTTCCAGCGCATCGGCATCGGATAGAAAACGGCCACCGAGATAGTTCATCACCCCGGTGTAATTGGTGATCTTGCCCATCGCTTCATGCAGGTTTGCAATGTTTTCCTTCACATTCGCTTCCGTGACCAGGGTTGAACCGCCCGGATTGTTGCTCGGATAGTCGAATGGCTCCATGGGAAGCTGAACGAGGATTTCGTGGCCATTGCGGCGGGCCTCCTGCATCCAGCGAGGCAGGCTGTTGCCGGTTGCGGCAAAGGCAAGCGTCACTTGAGCCGGAAGCGTGCGGATGGCGTTCTGTGTTCCGGTCTGGCTGAGGCCGAGCCCACCAACAACGATGGCAATACGCGCGCCGCGTGCGCCTGACCATGGACGTGCATATTGTTCCATCGGCCGCAGTCCGTCCGGGCCGATGATCGGCAGGCGTCCCTCCGGTGTCTCTTCGACAAGATCCTCATTCGGCGTGGCCGCCATGCGCGGGTCCTGGCCTATGCGTTGAGCCTCGACGATCAGAGGACCGTCGCCATCGCGTTGTCGCGGAGAATAGGTGGTGACGACCTGTCCGTTATCGGTCTGCGTTCGCTGGACATTTGCGCCGCTGTTGGGGCCGGATCGCGGCACGCCCACCTTGGCGGAAGAAGGTGCGGTTGCGGTGCGATCTTCTTCGGAAGAAGCGGCAGGGGCGACATTTGAGGCCATCTCGGTCTTCTGAAGGGCCGGGTCAGACCGCATGGCATAAAAGGAGAAGCCGAGAACGCCGGCGCCAACCAGCATTCCGAAAATGACACCGATCGAGGTTCGTCGTGAACGTCGCAGCCGCGCCGCGCGGTCCCGCCCAAGCGGTGCGTGAAGATCGGTCCCCAAAGATCGTCCGCCTTGATGTTTTGACTTAATAAAGAAAACCGGCCCGAAAACGGGCCGGTTTCATCAAATGTTGTGGCTCTTACGGCTTCACGGCAGCGGCAGCCTTGTCAGGATGCGCCGGGAAGGATGGGTCCGTCTTGTTCCCACGCAGAAGGTCGAGCGCGTAGTTCAGCTGGAGATCGTCCTTCGCTTCCGGCGGCACATAGGCAGCCGAACCGGAACCTTCTTCCGTCTCGCTCTGGCCGGTAATGTGGCCACGCAGGCTGGATTCGCCCTCCGCCTTCACCTTGCCCTGCAATTCCGGCGGCAATGGCTGCTCGACCTTGATGTCGGGCTCAATGCCGGTGCCCTGGATCGATTTGCCGGACGGCGTGTAATAGAGCGCGGTGGTCAGGCGCAGTGCGCCGGCTTCACCAAGCGGGATGATCGTCTGGACGGAGCCCTTGCCGAAGGAACGCGTGCCGACCACCGTGGCGCGCTTCAGATCCTGCAGGGCGCCGGCAACGATTTCCGAAGCGGACGCAGAGCCGCCATTGACGAGAACGATGACGGGCTTTCCATCCGTCAGGTCGCCTGCGCTGGCATTGAAGCGGCGGGTTTCCTCGGCATTGCGGCCGCGGGTCGAAACCACTTCGCCACGCTCCAGGAAAGCGTCGGATACGTTGATTGCCTGATCCAGAAGACCGCCCGGATTGAGGCGAAGATCGAGCACATAGCCCTTCAGCTTGTCGGCTGGAACGTCGGCCTTGATCTTCTTGATCGCCTTTTCGAGGCCTTCATAGGTCTTTTCGGTAAACGAGATGACGCGAACATAACCGACATCGCCCTCAACGCGAGACTTGACGGCCTGAACCGCAATCGTGTCGCGTACGACCGTGATGTCGAGCGGCTTGTCAGCGCCCTGGCGGATGATCGTCAGTTTGATCGGCGTGTTGATCGGCCCGCGCATCTTTTCGACGGCATCTTCGAGCTTCAGGCCGCGCACCGGCGCGCCATCGATCTCGGAAATGAAGTCGCCGGCCAGAACGCCTGCCTTGGAAGCAGGGGTGTCATCGATCGGGGTGATGACCTTGACCAGTTCGTTTTCCATCGTGACTTCGATGCCGAGACCGCCAAACTCACCCCTTGTCTGGGTGCGCATGTCGTCGGCATCCTTGGCATTCATGAAGCTCGAATGCGGATCGAGAGAGGTCAGCATGCCGTTGATGGCGTTCTCGACCAGCTTCTCTTCGTCTGGCGGCGTCACGTACTGGGCACGGACGCGCTCGAAGACATCGCCGAAAACCGACAGTTCACGATAGGTCGAGGAACCGGCTGCCTGAGCCGGAACGCCGGCCGAATAGATCACGCTCATCGCTGTGGCACCCATGAGTGCGCCGACGATGACAAGAGAAGCCCTACGAATCATTGCGTGCCCTTCCAGTGTCCTTTTTGACCCACCACGGTGCCGAATCGACCGGGCTGCCATCTTTCCTGAATTCAATGTAAAGCGTTGGGCGATCTGTTTCCAGCGCCAACGCAGTCGCGCTTGCTACTCTTTTTTCGCCCATCAAGGCGATTGGTTCACCAGCAAAGACGAACTTGCCTTGTCGCACATTCACGCTGTTCATGCCGGTCATAACAACGTGATAGCCATCGCCGGCATTGAGAATCACCATCTGACCATAGCTGCGAAATGCGCCGGCGAATACAACCAAGCCATCTGCCGGGGCGGTCACCACTGCTTTCGGTCCTGATGCCAAGGTCATGCCTCGAGCAGGATGTCCGGTACCATCGGGATCGCCCCATGAACGCAGGATATCGCCAGCCACAGGCAGTTCAAGCTTTTGCCGCAAGCTTGAAAACGGATATGCGGGCGCAATGCGGTTTTTGTCGGGCACGCCATTCTCGGCCAACTGGCGTGCTTTTTCGCGCTCTTCGGCGCTCATCATCTTCTGGCGCTCCTCTTCGAGACGCGCCCTTTCCGCAGCTTCGCGGATGGAAGTGATGTCATTTTCCAGTGTCTCGATCAGTCCGCTCAGGCTTTCTGCCCTTGCGGCCAGTTCATCCGAGCGCTGCTGTTCGGCGATAAGGTCCGTGGCGCTGCTCTGGCTCTGCTTGTCATTCTCGACAAGCAGAAGCCCCATACGCCTGTCTTCTTCCAGGCTGGAGGAAATCGTTTCTGCAACACGTGACTTCTCAGTCGTTGCATCTTTCTGAAGCGAGGACAGCTGTTCCAGATCGTCAACGAGCGCCGTTGCCTGCTTGCGCATGCCGGGCACGACGGCGCCCAGCAGAATGGCGCTGCGCACCGACCCGAGTGCATCCTCCGGAGTGACGAGGAGGGCTGGCGGAGGGCTGCGCCCCATGCGCTGCAAAGCCGCCAAGACCTCCGCCAGAATGGCGCGACGGTCATGCAGGGACTTCTTGAGAGCGTCCTGACGTACGCCCAGTTGTGCAATTTTCTCTTCGCTTGCGAGGATCTTTTCCTCGAGATCCTTTCGCCGCTTGGCGGAATCGATCAAGGCCTGCCGCAGATTGGCGGTGCTCTTTTCAAGCGTTGCGATATTCTCTTCGATCTGCCGTGCTTTTTCGGAGGAAACGTCGATCGAGCTTGTCAGGGCTTCCAGTTCGGCGCGTGTTTCATCGCGTTTGCGCTGCAATTCCGCTGAAGCGCTATCGGCTGTTGCAGGCGTTTCGGGCGGTGTCACCGGTGGCGGCGACAAATCGATGTCTTCCTGCGCCTGTGCCGCTGCCAGGTTTATCAATGGAAAGGGACCGGCGACCACGCCAAAAAACACCGCCGTTGCCGGCAGTGCTGCAGTCCAGCCAATCCATGTCGATCTCTTCATTCCGTCCCGCGAATCTCTGCCGGATCGCTTGATACTAAGCAGATTCGGGCACTCACGCTACTGCCAAGATCACGTGTGGCAATTCGGTCGAAAACCGTCATCAGACGCGGTGGTAAGGATGGCCGGAAAGGATGGTGACAGTGCGGTAAAGCTGCTCGGCCAGAAGAATGCGCACCAACTGGTGTGGCCATGTCATTGCGCCGAAGTTGATAACGGCATCGGCCTTGTCGCGGGAAGACGCATCATGGCCATCAGCCCCGCCGATCGCCAGCATGCAATCGCGTTTGCCTTGATCGCGAAAGCGGCCGATCAGCGCGGCAAAGGCCTCGCTGTCCATGGATTTTCCACGCTCGTCGAGAATGATCAGAACGCTGCCCTCCGGCAGCGCCTTGTCCAGCATGCCGGCCTCTTCGCGTTTGCGTGTTTCGGCATTGGACGCACGGCTTTCCGCCACTTCCACGACACGTGCAAACTCAAGGCCTACAGCCGGGCCGGCCTTGGCCATCCTGTCCACGTAACGGGACGCAAGTTCCTTTTCAGGGCCGGCTTTCAACCGTCCCACGGCAAATAGGCTGATGCGCATTTTTGAACCGCCATGTTCCTCCGATCCAAAACCGCCGTATGGACGGCGGTGTCGGGAACGGAATTGGCACCTAGCGGTTCACGTCTGCGGTGAGGAACCCGTCAGTGCAATGTGTTTTCCTCGTAATCCGGCTCTGCCCACATTCTTTCCAGATTGTAGAACTCGCGGATTTCAGGGCGGAACACATGGATGATGATGTCACCGGTGTCAATCAGCACCCAGTCGCCGGTTTCCTGGCCTTCGACACGGGAACCGCCGTATCCTTCGTCCTTTAGATCGGAAACAAGGTGATCGGTGATCGCCGAGACATGGCGGCTCGATCGCCCGGAGACAACGACCATGTAGTCTCCCAGCGCCGATTTTCCGGCAATGTCGATGGTGACGATATCTTCGGCTTTGGAGTCCTCAAGGCTTGCGAGGACCAGTTCAAGAGCACGATGAGCAGCTTCGGCGCCGCGGTCGGTGCTCGTCGGGAGGAGACGCTGGGTCTTTCCCTTGGCGTGTACTGTTGTCAGGGTTTTTCCTTTCGTCCAAGACAAAACAGGCACTCGCGAATCCCAGATACAAGCGGGATCGCAAGAAAGAAGGTGGCATCGAACGGATAATCTTTCAAGAGTGATGACGATCGGATTGCGACCGTAGCGCGATTGGACCGTTCACGTTTTTTGTCGTGCCTTTGCGCGCAACTGGGTGGAACTGATGGTCGAGCGGCGGTCGTGGACAAATGTCCATGCCGGTGCAGGGCGCAGCGCAAGGCCCGCCGCGTCTTCCTCATCGACGCGGGCATGGTCGTAGGCACGCGCCATTGTCGAAGACACAAGTGACAGCGTTGCGCCCGGCCGGTCGATGATGGCGATCGGGAAGGTGGCGACGATCTGGCGCCAGTTCTGCCATAGATGAAACGTTTTCAGGCTGTCCGCGCCCATGATCCAGACAAAACGGATGCCGGGATTGCGCGCCGCCACATGCGCCACGGTATCGGCCGTGAAGCGCGTATCGAGATTTTGCTCGAAGGCGGTCACCTTGATGCGCGGGTCGTTGATCAGCTTTTCACTGGCAGCGATCCGGTCGCTCAGGGAGGCGAGTTCCGAGCGGCTTTTCAGCGGATTGCCCGGCGTCACCATCCACCAGAGATTATCAAGGGACAGCCGGCGCATGGCGATTTCCGCCACCAGCAGATGGCCTTCATGCGGGGGATTGAACGAACCGCCGAACAGGCCGACGGTCATGCCGCGCTCGACATGCGGCATGCGCAGATAGCGGCGATCGACGGCTGCTTCCTCCTCCACCAGCGATCAGGGCCTTGTCTGGCCGGTGCCATGCACGCGGTATTTGAACGAGGTGAGCTGTTCGACGCCGACAGGGCCACGGGCATGCATCTTGCCGGTCGAAATGCCGATTTCGCCTCCCATGCCGAATTCGCCGCCATCGGCAAACTGCGTGGACGCGTTGTGCAACAGGATGGCAGAATCGATCTCGTTGAAGAAGCGCGTCACGACCTGCGGATCTTCTGCGATCACCGCTTCGGTATGGTGCGAGGAATAGGTATCGATATGGTCGATTGCGCCCGAAATGCCGTCGACCAGCTTCACCGAGATGACGGCATCCAGATATTCCGTGCGCCAATCTTCTTCGGTGGCCGGAGCGAGGCCAGGGACCTTAGCAAGCACATCAGCAGAGGCACGCACTTCGCAGCCGGCTTGCTGGAGAACATCCACCAGCGGCTTCAACAGCGTGTCCGCGGCAGAAGCGTCGATCAGCAGGGTTTCGGCCGCGCCGCAAACGCCGGTGCGGCGCATCTTGGCGTTGACAACAATCTTGCGTGCCATGTCGAGATCAGCGGAGGCATCCACATAGATGTGGCAAAGCCCCTCAAGATGAGCGAAAACCGGCACACGGGCTTCGTTTTGCACACGCGCGACCAGGCTTTTGCCGCCGCGCGGCACGATCACGTCAATCGCGCCATCGAGACCCGAAAGCATGGCCCCAACCGCTGCGCGATCCGTCGTCGGCACCAGCTGGATGGCATGTTCCGGAAGCCCAGCGGCTTTCAGCCCTTCAACCAGGCAGGAATGGATAGCTTGCGATGAAAGGGCGGAATCCGAGCCACCGCGCAAAATAACCGCGTTGCCAGCCTTAAGGCATAGTGCGCCGGCATCGGCGGTCACGTTCGGGCGGCTTTCATAAATGACGCCGATGACGCCGAGCGGGGTGCGCACGCGCTCGATCTGCAGACCGTTGGGGCGATCCCAGGCGGTGATCACCTCACCGACCGGATCCTTGAACTCAGCAATTTCACGCAGGCCTTGAGCCATGCCCGCTATGCTTTTTGTTGTCAGCGTCAGGCGGTCGATGAAGGAAGGCAGAAGTCCCTTGCCTTCAATGTTTTTCAGGTCGGCGGCATTGGCAGCCAGCAATTTGTCTTCTGCTGCCAGGATAGCGTCGGC
The DNA here is from genome assembly GCF_004343585.1 of Neorhizobium sp. JUb45. GTDB lineage: Bacteria > Pseudomonadota > Alphaproteobacteria > Rhizobiales > Rhizobiaceae > Neorhizobium. The sequence goes on from NZ_SLYW01000008.1 coordinate 118,266, forward strand.
CATGGCCTGCAGGGCAGCGTTCTTTGCTTGCGTCGAAGCCGTGGCGAGAATGCGTGCAGCGCTTTTGGCATTGCGGCCGATCATATCCATCACGGCGGCGACATCCGCCGCTCCGGTAACTCTATCCAGCATGCGCGTCCTCCCTGACTTTTGCTTCCTCTGCAAGCGCGTGATGGCCGGTTACAACCAGGTCGTCGCGATGGACCATGGCGGCGCGGCCTGCATAGCCGAGAATGTTTTCGATCTCGCCGGATTTACGACCGGCAATCTGCCGAGCCTCATCGGCATCATAACTGGCGAGACCCCGCGCGATTTCGCGGCCATCAACACCGATAATGGCAACCGTGTCACCACGATTGAATTGGCCGCTGATCCTGCGGACACCGGCGGGCAGAAGGCTTTTCCCACCATGCAATGCGTTTTGCGCACCTGCATCGACATGAAGTTCACCGCTCGCCTGAAGATGCCCGGCAATCCATGTCTTGCGGGCATTGACCGGCGTGGTCGCCGGCGCAAACCACGAGCAGCGAACGCCGTCCTCTATGGCGCGGAGCGGGTGTTCGGTCTTGCCGGAAGCAATGATCATCGCGCAGCCGGCGGCTGTCGCGATCTTGCCGGCATCGATCTTGGTGCGCATGCCGCCACGTGACAGCTCGGATGCCGCGCCGCCGGCCATGGCTTCGATCTCGGGTGTAATCTCAGCAATCTCACCAAGGAACTGCGCTTCAGGATCGATATGCGGGGGGGCCGTGTAAAGTCCGTCGATATCGGAAAGCAGGATCAGAAGATCGGCACCCGCCATGGTGGCCACGCGGGCAGCCAGCCGATCATTGTCGCCATAACGGATTTCCGATGTGGCGACAGTGTCGTTTTCGTTGATGATCGGCACTGCGCCCATCTTCATCAACTGTTTCAGCGTTGCGCGGGCATTGAGGTAGCGACGCCGCTCCTCGGTATCGCCCAGCGTCAGCAGCACCTGTCCGGCGACGATAGCGTCGCGAGACAGGCTTTCCGACCAGGCACGCGCCAGCGCGATCTGGCCGACGGCTGCGGCTGCCTGGCTTTCTTCAAGCTTCAGCGCACCGGCGGGCAGGCCCAGAACGGTGCGACCGAGCGCGATGGCCCCGGAGGAAACGACGAGCACTTCGCTGCCGCGCGCTCTCAATGCCGCAATATCGGCGCAGACTGCATCGAGCCAGCGCGATTTCAGCCCGGTGCCGCGATCAACAAGAAGAGCCGAGCCGATCTTGATGACGATGCGGCGGTGGCTGGCAATCGATTTGCGGCCGGCTGTCATTCGTCATCGTCCTCGTCGAGGTCGTTCTGAACTGGTGCGGAACGATCGGGCAGGGCGGTTTCACTGGTGCCGCTCGCCTCGACGATGATGTCGCGCAGGGCGCGCAGAACTTCCGTCATGCCCTTGCCGGTGATGGCCGAAATCGCAAATGGCGTCTGGCCGCTCGCTTTTTCAAGCTCCTTGGTCTTTTTCTTCAGTTCCTTGTCATCGAGGATGTCGATCTGTGACAAGGCGACGATGACCGGCTTGTCAATCAATCCGCCGCCATAGGCTTCCAGTTCTGTCTTGACCGTCTTGTAGGCTTTGCCGACATTTTCCTCCATCGAGGAAACGAGGTGCAAGAGAACGCGGGTGCGCTCCACATGGCCAAGGAAACGGTCGCCGATGCCGACGCCTTCATGCGCGCCTTCGATAAGGCCGGGAATATCGGCCAAAACGAATTCGCGGCCGTCAATGGTGGCGACGCCAAGGTTTGGATGCAGCGTCGTGAATGGATAGTTGGCGATTTTTGGCCGCGCACGGGTAACCGATGCAAGGAAGGTGGATTTGCCGGCATTCGGCAGACCAACGAGACCGGCATCGGCGATCAGCTTCAAACGCAGCCATACGGTCTTTTCTTCGCCTTCAAGGCCCGGATTGGCCCAGTTCGGTGCCTGATTGGTCGCGGTCTTGAAGTGTGAGTTGCCAAAACCGCCATTGCCGCCCTTGGCGAGGCGAAAACGCTGACCTTCGCGCGTCAGGTCGATGATCAGGGTTTCGTTGTCTTCCTCGAAAATCTGTGTGCCGACCGGCACTTTCAGCGTCACTTCGCCGCCATTGGCGCCGGTACGGTTGCGGCCCATACCATGGATGCCGGTCTGCGCCTTGAAGTGCTGCTGGAAGCGGAAATCGATCAGCGTGTTGAGACCGTTGACGGCCTCGACCCAGACATCGCCACCACGACCACCGTCACCACCATCCGGTCCGCCGAATTCGACGAATTTTTCGCGACGGAACGAGACCGCACCGGCGCCGCCGTCGCCAGAGCGAATGTATACTTTTGCCTCGTCAAGAAATTTCATCTTTTTGCCGTCACTTATCTGATAGTCGGTTTGCGGTTTGGATATCGCCCATAGGGGCCAAGGTCAAAGATTATCATGAAGTTCGTCAGCTATAACATCCAGTATGGTTTTGGCCTCGACGGCCTTTTCGACCTCGAACGTATCGCCAAGAGCCTCGCTGGTGCCGATGTCATCGCCTTGCAGGAGGTCACACGCGGATCGCCGGAAAACGATCACGTCGACATGGTTGCCGCCCTGCAGGAACTGTTTCCCGACTTCTTCATCTCTTATGGCGCCGGTTGCGACGTGCTTTTCGACTTCGTGGTCGAAAATGGTCGTCGCAAGGAGCGGCGTTTCCAGTTCGGTAACATGATCCTGTCGCGCTGGCCAATTCTTGCTACCCGGAACCTGCTTTTGCCGCGTAGCCACAGTGTCGAGCTTATCAACCTGCAGCGCAGCGCCGTCGAGGCGGTCATCGATACGCCGGATGGCGCCATCCGCGTCTATTCCGTCCATCTCGATCATGTGTCGCCCGATGAGCGCATGGCGCAGATCGCCTTTCTCAAAGAACGGGTTTTGAACTTTGTGGCCGAGGGTGGTTCTCTGACGGGTATTGGCTCCAACAGATTTCCAGAACTGCCGCTGCCGCAGGATTTTGTCGTGATGGGCGATTTCAACATGGAACCGGAGACGCCGGAATATATCGCCATGGTCGGGCATGATGACCGTTTCTATGGCCGCGCATTGCGCAGCAACCAGCTCGTCGATGTTCTGGCGCGTTTTGGTCGCCTTACATCCGACTGCTACAGCTGGATCGAACCGCCGGAAGGGCCGGCCAAGGCCCATCTCGATTACTGCTTTGTCAATCATGCTCTCTTTCCGCGCGTCCGGGATGTTTTTGTCGATATGGACGCCAAGGGATCCGACCATTTTCCGGTCTGGCTCGAGCTCGTCTGAGCATTCATCCTCTCCTGAAATGCCGGGACAATTGATTGCCCCGGCATGTCTTCAATTCCTGATCGTCTGCACAAAGTCCCGCGCTGTCACCACCGTGTCGATATGCATGACCATGGCATTGCGGGCGATGGAGAACATGTCTCGGCAACCGATAATGGCAAAACCAAGTTTCTGCTGAACGCGCAACGAGCCGGCATTGTCGGAAAACATTCCGGAATGCATTTCTGCATCCGGCATGCATTCGAAAAACGCCTTCAAAGCGCTGCCCGCCGCTTCCGTCATCAACCCGCGTTTCCAGGCGCTGCGGTTCAGCCAATAGCCCAGATGCCATTGGCCATGCCGCAGTTCTATGCTGACGATGCCAAGATGACGGCCGTCGGTATCGCAGATGGCAAAATTCCAGTCGGGCAGCTTTCTGGCAGTCTGCTGTTTCAGCCAGTCCACTGCATCCTGCCGATGGAACGGTGCGGGCACCCGCGCCAGCATGCGCGATACGGAAAAATCACCCAGGGAAACGGCGATGGCATCGGCATCCTCCATCCGGGGTGGGCGCAATAAAAGCCGCGGCGTGCGGATGGTCGGGCAGGGGCCGATACCCGCGCGGACGTCCTGCTTTTCGCTCTCCAGGGCAATCATCGCATTTCCCCCCAGCTTCTCAGCGACATCCAGGTCTTGCGATCGAGGCGATACCATTCGACCGGCACCATGCCGCCCAATGCCAAAGAACCGACCATGCCGGAACCCTGGAACTGGAAGCCGCATTTCTGGATGACGCGGCGGGAGGGGATGTTGGTGACCCGGCAGCGCGCGTCGATCTGGTCGATGTCGCGCGTGCGGAACGCCATGTCGATCAGCGCATGCGCCGCTTCGGTGGCAATGCCGTCATTCCAGTAGGGTTCGCCCAGCCAATAGCCGATTTCGAGCGTGGCCGGGTCTTCCTGCGGCTCCAGCGCGCAGCATCCGAGAAATTTGCCGTTTTCGGCATGGGTAATGGCATAGACGCACTTGCCAATCACGCCATCTTTCGTACGTCGCACGAAATCCGCGGCGTCTTTGGCCGTGTATGGGTGCGGCATGCGGGCGACCATGGTCGCAATATTCGCATTGTTGGCGAGATGGGCAAGGGCGTCGATGTCTTCTTCGTGCGGGGCGCGCAGAACGAGCCTTTGCGACAATAAGACGGGGCAACTGCTCCTTAAGCCATCGGGCCTTGGCCGCTCTTCGGGCAACCGTGATTGGCTGCTCCTCAACAATTCGCCTTGCATGTTCAGTCTCCTTCGTGGGGAACAAGAAAAAGGGGAGGTGGGTGGTGTCCCATCTCCCCTTTTCTTTGACTGAACCTTTTAACGTTCAACCGGGTCGATGAGACGCCGGTTGCTAACGCTTGCCGGCTTTTATTCTGCGGCTTCGGCTTTCGGCATCACGGACACGTATACGCGGCCGTTAGCCTTCGTACGGTAGTTCACGTTGCCGGCGGTGAGCGCAAAAATGGTGTGGTCCTTGCCGAGGCCGACATTGGCGCCCGGATGCCACTGCGTGCCGCGCTGACGCACGATAATGTTGCCTGCGATGACGACTTCGCCACCGAACTTCTTCACGCCGAGGCGCTTGGAATTTGAATCGCGACCGTTACGCGACGAACCGCCAGCTTTTTTATGTGCCATGGGAGTTCTCCTTTAAACCTACGAAACCCGATTAAGCGACGATGTCGGTGATACGAACAACCGTGTGATGCTGGCGATGGCCGCGAATACGCTTGGAATTCTGACGGCGACGCTTCTTGAAGGAAAGAACCTTCTTGCCACGGTTATGCTCAACGACTTCTGCCTTGACGATTGCACCAGCAACGAAAGGCGCACCGAACTTGGCATCGGCGCCAACGCCAATAACGAGGATTTCGTTGAATTCTACGACTGCACCAGCTTCGGCTTCCAGCTTTTCGATGGTGAGCACGTCGTTGGCGGCCACGCGGTACTGCTTACCGCCGGTCTTGATGACTGCGAACATTCTTTATCCTTTCATGTTCGTTCCGGCTCTCCCCCAAAGGGGTGGCCGTCTTTTTGTCAGTCGGGATGGCAGGTTTCCGATATTCTCGGATTGCGCTGCCGGTGAAAATCTGTGGGAAAGCGCTTGAGGCGAAAACCGCACAAACAAAGAGGCGAAGAAAGCTTTCCACGCCTGATTGCGTGCGGGGATACGCGAGAGTCAAAAAACTGTCAAGGCGATCATCTACAAAGAGTTTCTTTTGACCTCTTGCCAGCCCCGATTTTCATCGCTATGAACCGCCTCGCGCTGACCAACGCGTCATCATGCTCAAGCGGAGAGGTGGCTGAGTGGTCGAAAGCACCGCACTCGAAATGCGGCATACGGGCAACCGTATCGTGGGTTCGAATCCCACCCTCTCCGCCATTATTTCTATGTATTCATTAGACAGTCCATTAAGCGCTATTCGCTCGTTCGCTGGGTGACAATACATCGTCGCCTGTGAAATGCTCGTGTTTGAAATCCCAGATCACAGGAGCAGTTTTCGGGCTACGTCATCCAACCAAGCCCATCCTCGGTTCTTCCTGCCGGCCGGTATTCGCAGCCGACGTAACCTTGGTATCCGAGCGCATCGATTTCCTGAAAAATACGTCGGTCATCCAGTTCTCCCGTCAATGGCTCATGGCGGGTCGGGACGGCAGCGATCTGGATATGGCCGATGCGTGATGCCATTTGCCTCAATCCGGTGATCACATCACCATGCAGGATCTGGCGGTGATAGATGTCGAACTGCAGATTGAGATTAGGCCTGTTGAGCTCTCGAACGAGCTCGAATGTGCGATTGAAATCATTGAGAAAATATCCCGGCATGTCGCGCTTGTTGATGGGTTCGATCACAAGGCCTATCCCGGCTTCAGCTGTTGCGTCTGCTGCCATTTCCAGATTGTCCCGGTAACAGGAAAGGGCGGCTGGGTCATCAGACGGGGCTATGCCGGCCATCATGTGCAGAAGGGGTGTGCCGATTGTCTTCCCGTAGGAGATCGCGGTGCCAAGTGCTGACTGAAATTCCTCGCGCCGATGCGGGAGGCTGGCAAGGCCGCGATCGCCGGCTGCCCAGTCTCCCGGCGGCATGTTGAACAGGGCTTGTTTCAGCCCGGCTGCGCGAAGCGCTTCGGCGATGACCTCGGCAGGATATTCATAGGGAAACAGATATTCGACAGCCGTGAAGCCGGCATTGGCAGCGGCTTGAAAACGCTCCAGAAACGGCCGTTCGTTGAACATCATCGAAAGATTGGCAGCGAATTTCGGCATCGGATCATGCCTTTTCAGGCATGCCGGGCAGTTGCTGCCCGGTAATCTGTGCCAGCAGGCGTGCGACCGAACTGTCGTCGTCTCGTCCCATGCCGGCAGCCTCGGTCATGATGAACATTTGTAGTGCTGCTGCCGTGATCGGCAGTGGAAATTTTTGCGCGCGCCCGATATCGGAAACGATGCCGAGATCCTTCGAGAAGATGGAAACGGCGCTGTGCGGGGTGTAATCGCCCTCAAGGACATGCGGGATGCGGTTCTCGAACATCCAGCTATTGCCGGCCGATTTTGTGATCACGTCGAAAACGCGGCTGATATCGAGGTTCAGGCTTTTTGCGAAAGTTATTGCCTCGCATGCGGCAGCGATATGCACGCCGGCGAGCAACTGGTTGACGATCTTGAAGGATGAGCCGATGCCCGGCTGGTCGCCAAGTTCGTAAACGGTTGCAGCCATGGCATCGAGAGCCGGTCTTGCAGCCTCGAAAGCCTCGGGCGATCCTGAAGCCATAAAGGTGAGATCGCCGGAATTTGCTTTTTTCGAGCCGCCGCTGATCGGGCCGTCAAGATAAAGCAGGCCCGCAGCCTCCGTGCGCGCGGCGAAGGATTTTGCCTCGCCTGGCGAGATCGTGGCGCAGGAGATAATCACTGCGCCGGGCCTCATGGCGGAGACGATGCCGTGATCGCCGAACAAAACCAATTCCGTTTGAGCCGCATTGACGACAACGACGACAGCCACATCCGCGCCGTTGGTGGCATCGGCAGGGTTTTTCGCTGCGATGCCGCCGTCTGCTGACAGTCTTTCAAGCATATCTGGATTGACGTCAAAGCCCCGAACCTGCTGGCCGGCTTTTAACGCCGAACGGGCCATGCCAAGTCCCATGGAACCAAGACCGATAACAGCGACAGTTGGTGGGCGGGACATCGCAAAAAATCCTCCGTGAATGCGATAAACGACCTTATCTCAGCGCTAACATCTCTTTCAAACCACATCATCTTGATCTGTTCAAGTGAGTTATGTTAGCGCTGAGATAGATCTGGAGATTGTCGCATGACGGACAGCAGCCTTTTGGCTGAAGAGCGCTCTTCATTGTCAATGCCCGAGACGCCGACGCTCGCGCATGTGGCACGGCTGGCCGGCGTCAGCGAAAACACGGTTTCGCGGGTGATCCGTGACAAAGGACCGATTGCGACCGAGACCCGGCGACGCGTCAACGATGCGATCGCGCAGCTCGGTTATGTGCCGAACCGGGCAGCCGGTTCGCTTGCGTCTTCATCCTCGCTGATCATTGGCGTCATCCTGCCATCGCTGTCGAACATCGTTTTTCCCGAGGTGCTGCAGGGTATCAATGCCGGGCTTGCAGGGACGCCGTACAGGCCGATGATCGGCGTGACCGATTACGATCTCGAAAGCGAGCAGCATCTGATTTCCTCGCTTTTGGCCTGGCAGCCGGCAGCGATCATCACGACCGGGTTTGCGCATACTGATACCGCAAGACGCATGCTGGAAGGCAGCCGGGTTCGAATTGCAGAACTGATGGATATCGATGATCGACCGATCGATCTGGCGGTCGGTCTGTCGCATCGGCAGGCCGGTCGAGCCATGGCGCGGCATCTGGTGAACCGTGGTTATTCGAAAATTGCCTATGCCGGCCATGACTGGGCGTCGGACAGGCGCGCCTATGCGCGTTATCAGGGGCTGCGCGAGGGGCTTGGTGAAGCCGGTTTGCCGCTGGTGGCAGAGTGCCGTACAGAGCAGGCCAGTTCGACGCTGGAGGGCCGTGAAACGCTTGCGCGTCTGCTGGCGGAAAACACAGGCATCGACGCCGTTGCCTTTTCCAATGACGATATGGCGGTCGGTGGCTTCATGCATTGCCTTGCGGCCAATATTTCTGTGCCGGAGGATCTCGCTCTCATCGGCTTCAACGGGCTCGAGATCGGTCAGGTACTTCCAAAACCGCTGACCACAGTGCTCTCCAACCGCTTCGCCATCGGCAAGACGGCCGTCGAGATTTTGCTCGAAGACACGAAACGTCCGCCAGATGCCCGGATCATCGACACGGGGTTTTCAATTATCGAGGGTGCTACGGCCTGAATCTGAATCATCCGATGGGGAGGAATGGCATGCTGCTGGGCGCAATCGCCGATGATCTGACTGGAGCGACCGATCTGGCGCTGGTGCTGTCTCGCGAAGGCATGCGAACCATCCAGACGGTGGGCGTTCCGCCGGCGGGCTTTGATCCTGCCAATGTCGATGCCGTCGTGGTTGCGCTGAAATCGCGCACGATTCCTTCCAGTGAAGCCGTCCGAATGTCTCTGGAAGCGCTCGCATGGTTGAAAGCCGCCGGTGCGCGGCAAATCATCTTCAAATATTGCTCGACCTTCGATTCCACGCCCAAGGGCAATATCGGCCCGGTCACGGATGCGCTGGTGAAGGCGCTTGGAACCGATCTCACAATCGTCTGCCCGGCTTTTCCAGCCAATCGCAGAACGATCTACAAAGGGCATCTGTTTGTCGGTGAGCAGTTGCTGTCGGAAAGCCCGATGCGACATCATCCACTGACACCGATGACGGATTCGTCTCTGGTGCGTCTGATGGTGGCCCAATCCGGTTTGCAGGTCGGACTGGTTTCTCATGATGCTGTCGCCCGCGGTGTCGATGCCGTCAGAGACGCGTTTGACGCCGCGAAAACGAGGCGTGATCGCGTCGTCGTCGTTGATGCGATTTCCGATAGGGATCTGCGTGTCATCGGCGAGGCGATTGCCGATTTCCCTTTGGTCACCGGTGGCTCCGGCATCGCGATCGGCCTGCCGGAGAATTTTCGGCGTGCCGGTCTGCTGGCAAGTGACAAGACGGCAGGGCAGTTTGCGGCGCCTGCCGGGCGCTCCGCCATTCTTGCTGGGTCGTGCTCGGAGGCGACGCGCAAGCAGATCAAGGTGGCAATCGATGCCGGCCTGCCGGTTCTGAAGCTCGATCCGATAGACATTGTCGAAGGCCGCATCACGGTCGGCGAAGTGCTGGAATGGACGCTTTCCCAGGGAGATGCCGTGCCGTTGATCTATTCGAGTGCTGATCCGCAAGATGTCCTTGCCGCTCAAAAACGCCTCGGACAGGAAAGGGCAGGGGAGGTCATCGAGACGTTTCTGGCACAGACGGCGATCGGATTGCGCGGTGAAGGTGTTCGGCGACTGATCGTTGCCGGTGGCGAAACCTCGGGTGCGGTGGTCGGTGCGCTCGCTCCTGCCGCCTTGCTGATCGGTCCGGAGATCGATCCAGGCGTGCCCTGGACATTGACGTCAGGCGATAACGAGCCGATGGCGCTTGCGCTCAAGTCCGGCAATTTCGGCGCAGCCGATTTCTTCCTCAAGGCATGGAAAATGCTGACATGACGGCCATCCTTTCAGAAGACACACGCCTGCGTGACGAGATCGTCGAAGTCGGCAAATCGTTGTTCGACCGATGCTTCACCTTTGGTTCGACAGGAAATATCAGCGCGCGGCTGTCGAATGGCGAATTGCTGATGACACCGACCAACGCGTCGCTCGGTGCGCTTGATCCGGCGCGGTTGTCCAGATTTTCTGCGGAAGGCATTCATATCGATGGCGACAAGCCGACGAAGGAAGCCTTTCTGCATCAATGCATGTATTGCGAACGTAGCAGCGCCGGCGCGGTGGTGCATCTGCATTCGACCAATGCCGTCGCCATCAGCCTCATCGATGGACTTGATCCGCAAGATGTCTTGCCGCCGCTGACGGCCTATTATGTCATGCGGGTCGGCAGGCTGCCGATGGTGCCGTATTTTCCGCCGGGCGATGTTGCCCTGGCGGAGGCGGTCAGGGAGCGCGCGCGCGACAGCCAGGCCGTGCTGCTTGCCAATCATGGTCCCGTTGTTGCTGGCAAATCGCTACGTGAGGCGCAATATGCGACGGAAGAACTGGAGGAAACGGCAAAGCTGTTTCTGATGTTGCGCGGCGAAAATATCAGACCATTGACGCCGCAGCAGCGCGATGACCTGGTGAAAAGGCAAGGTTGATTGTCTGTCTGGGGTCGCAGCACCACCAAGATGAGAATTTTGAATTTTTGCCCTTGCACCTCTAGTTACTAGAGGTCGTACGAATGATCCAAGTGCCAAGAGGATCATTCGATGAGCAATCCGACTCAAACCCGTTTCCGTGTCGAAGGAATGGACTGCGCGTCCTGCGCGGCCAAGATCGATACGGCTGTCAGACGCATGCCTGGTGTCAATGACGTTTCCGTTTCCGTGACGGCTGGAACGATGACCGTGACGCATGACGGCGGCAATCTCGACGTCATCGGGAAAACGTTATCCGGGTTGGGGTATGGCGCTACACCTATCGTGCCCAGGGAGAAATCGTCGACGGTGGACAGTTCAGCGAGTGGCGGTCATGTCCATGGTCCCGGCTGCTCGCATGATCATGGCGATCACGCCCACGCCCACGCCCACGCCCACCACCATCACCATCATGATCATAGTCACGACCATTCTCATGCGGACGACACGAGCGAAAGCCTGCACGGCCATGACCATGGTCCCAGCGATGGTTCGTGGTGGAAAAGCCGCAAGGGACGCCTGACGATCATGGCCGGACTGGCACTGGTGGTTGCGTATGTCGTTGGTCATCTGGTTCCGGCTATCGCCACATTCGCCTTCATTCTGGCAATGCTGGTTGGATTGTTTCCGATTGCCCGCCGCGCTTTCATGGCAGCGCGGATGGGGACGCCTTTTTCGATCGAGATGCTGATGACGATTGCCGCCGCCGGCGCGCTGATCATCAATGCCACCGAAGAGGCCGCAGCCGTCGTGTTCCTGTTTCTTGTTGGCGAGTTGCTGGAAGGTGTGGCCGCCGGACGTGCACGCGACAGCATTCGTTCGCTGGCAGCGCTGGTGCCGAAAACCGCGCTGCTTGAGGACGGCGGCAAGACCCGTGAAGTGCCGGCGGAAACCTTGGCGGTTGGCTCCGTCATCCTTGTGCGTCCCGGTGATCGGGTTTCCGCTGACGGCATCATCGTTGCGGGCGAAAGTGCCATCGATGAGGCGCCGGTGACGGGTGAAAGCGTGCCTGTGCAAAAAGGTGTCGACGATGTCGTCTTCGCCGGTACGGTCAATGGTGATGCTGCCCTGCGCATCCGTGTGACGGCTGCGGCGCAAGACAATACGATTGCGCGAGTCGTGCGGCTTGTCGAGGAAGCGCAGGAATCAAAGGCTCCTACTGAACGCTTTATCGATCGTTTCTCTCGATATTACACGCCGGGTGTCGTGCTGGTCGCGGCCCTGATTGCCGTCATCCCGCCATTGGTTGCCGGAGGCGGCTGGAGCGAGTGGGTCTACAAGGGCCTTGCCATCCTGCTGATCGGCTGCCCTTGCGCGCTGGTCATTTCAACGCCGGCGGCGATTGCCGCTGCGCTGTCGGCCGGTGCGCGCCGCGGTCTGCTGATGAAGGGTGGCGCAGTTCTCGAGGGTCTCGGCAAGCTGACGGCAATTGCTTTCGACAAGACCGGCACGCTGACTGCCGGCAAGCCTGTGGTGACGGATATCGTACCGTTCGGACGCGCAGGCGTGGACGTATTGCGGTATGCGGCCTCTCTGGAAACCGGATCGAGCCATCCGCTGGCGCTCGCCATTCTCGAAAGGGCCGAGGAAGACGGTATCGATCTATTGCCGGCAGTGGCCGCAAAGGCACTGGGGGGCAAGGGCGTAACGGCTGTCATCGACGGCGTCGAAGTGTTTCTCGGTTCGCCGAGGGCAGTCGCGCAGCGCGTGAAGCTTTCTGCAGCGCATACCCGTTCGATCACGTCGCTTAACGATGATGGCAAGACGGTATCCGTTCTCATCATCGGCGATGTGCTGGCCGGCGCGATCGCCATGCGCGACGAGCCACGTGCCGATGCTGTGGCGGGCCTGAAAACATTGACCGATGCCGGCATAAAGACGGTCATGCTGACCGGTGACAACGCACGCACCGCAACGGCCGTCGGCGCACAGCTCGGTATCGAAGTCCGCGCCGAGCTGATGCCGGAAGACAAGCAGCGCATTGTCGGCGAACTCAAGAAGGATGGTTATGTGGTCGGCAAGATCGGCGACGGCATCAATGATGCCCCGGCGCTCGCCGCTGCCGATATCGGCATTGCCATGGGCGGCGGCACCGATGTGGCGCTGGAAACTGCGGATGCCGCTGTCCTTCACGGCCGTGTCGGTGATGTCGCTCTGATGATCGATCTGTCGAAGCGCACGATGAAGAACATCTTTCAGAACATCACGATCGCGCTTGGTTTAAAGGCCGTCTTTCTTGTCACCACCGTGATCGGCGTGACGGGTCTGTGGCCTGCCATCCTTGCCGATACCGGCGCAACGGTGCTCGTGACAATGAACGCGTTGCGCCTGCTACGGCCGATCAAATAATCGGACGGCTGCAAGGCGATTTTTTCGAAAGCCGGCTATGTTTCGTAGCCGGCTTTCGACTGCCTTTTCGGAATGAATTCAGGTCGCCCGGCGATGGGTGTCAATCGTGGTCGGTCGAGCAAAGATCATGGTTGGCGAGCGCCTGAATGACATAGCAGTCGCGGACGTGATTGCTGTGGCAATGGGTGGTGATCCGCTCGAGTTCCGCCTCCAGCTTCTGCAGTCGCTCGATCTTTTCGCGAACGGTGACGAGCTGTTCGGCAGCGATACGGTCGGCTTCGGCGCAGGGTTTTTCCGGATGCTGGCTGAGATCGATCAATTCCCGGATCGCCTCGATCGTCAGGCCCAGCTCGCGCGCATGTTTGATAAACGAAAGGCGCTCACGCTCCCCCTTCGAATATCGACGCTGGTTTCCTTCCGAGCGCTCGCTGTGGGACAAGAGCCCCATCTGCTCGTAATAACGGATGGTCGGCACTTTGACGCCGGTCGTTTTTGACAAATCGCCAATCGTCAGCATGACATGTCTCCGGCTCGTACCATCTTCGCCATATGCGAAAATTCAGATCTCAAATATCCGAGCCTGTTTGCCATTCAATATAGTGAGTGAACCCCGCCTTCAACACCGGCGAGGGAGGTCCGCCGCCTCCCGATCCGTTCAAACCCGTTCCAGTGCCACCGCGATACCCTGCCCGACACCGATGCACATGGTGGCAAGGGCATGGCGACCACCGCCAAGCGACAGTTCGAGTGCAGCCGTGCCGGCGATGCGGGCGCCTGACATGCCAAGCGGATGGCCGAGCGCGATGGCGCCGCCATTGATGTTGACGCGGATGTCGTCGTCGGCAATTCCCAATTCGCGCAATGTCGCCAGACCCTGTGAGGCAAAAGCTTCGTTGAGTTCGATGACGTCGAATTGATCCTGTCTCATGCCGAGCATGGCCATCAGCTTCTGTGAAGCCGGGGCAGGGCCGATGCCCATGATACGCGGGGGAACACCTGCCGCCGCCCCTGCCATGACGCGGGCGATGGGGTTAAGACCATATTTCTTTGCCGCTGCTTCCGAGGCAATGATCAAGGCCGCTGCACCGTCGTTGACGCCGGAAGCATTGCCGGCCGTGACCGTTCCGCCTTCCTTCTTGAAGGGCGTGCCGAGTTTCGCCAGCGTTTCGATCGTGGTGGCGCGGGGATGCTCGTCCTTCGAGACCACGACGGGATCACCCTTGCGCTGTGGAATGGTGACGGGTGTGATCTCCTTTGCCAGCCGACCGTTTTCCTGAGCTGCCGCCGCCTTGTTCTGGGAGCGGACTGCAAAGGCATCCTGATCCTCGCGCGAGACGTGGTAGTCTTCGGCCACGGTTTCACCAGTTTCCGGCATGGAATCGACGCCATATTGCTTCTTCATCAGCGGATTGATGAAACGCCAGCCGATCGTCGTATCGTGGATTTCGGCATTTCGGGAAAAGGCCGTTTCGGCCTTCGGCATCACGAAAGGCGCGCGGCTCATGCTTTCCACCCCGCCGGCAATCATCAGTTCCGCTTCGCCGGCCTTGATGGCGCGGGCGGCGGTGATGACGGCATCCATGCCGGAACCGCACAGACGGTTCATCGTCGTACCGGTCACCGAAACCGGCAGACCCGCCAGCAGCAGCGACATGCGGGCGACATTGCGGTTGTCTTCTCCCGCCTGATTGGCGCAGCCATAAATGACATCGCCCACTGCTTCCCAGTCGACGGCAGCATTACGCCCCATCAACGCCCTGAGCGGGATCGCGCCGAGATCGTCCGCCCGAACCGAGGATAATGCGCCAGCAAATCGGCCGATCGGGGTGCGGATGTAATCGCAGATGAATGCGTCAGTCATAAAACCCTCCTCCACGCATCGGTGCGGTGTCGAAACGCGATGCGGAATGTCAAAAACTCACAGAGCCGGGACCACGAGATCGATGACCGATTGCTCGACATGAAGTCTGGCGCCGGTCATGGCCTGCAATTCCTCGATGGTCAGGCCGGGCAGTTTTTCGCGCAGAACGAAGCGGCCTTCGACGATATCGACCACGGCGTGGCTGGTGTAGATGCGGGTGATGCAGCCGACGCCGGTCAGCGGAAATGTGCATTTTTCAACGAGCTTGGGTTCGCCATTCTTTGTGACGTGCTCGGTGATGACAAAAACCTGCCTGGCGCCGTGGACGAGATCCATGGCGCCGCCGACCGCCGGAACGCCCCTCGAGCCGACGCGCCAGTTGGCCAGGTCGCCATTTTCCGCCACCTGCAGCGCGCCGAGGATCGCCACGTCGAGATGGCCGCCGCGCACCATGGCAAAGCTGTCCGCGTGGTGGAAAAACGCGGCGCCGGGCTTCAGGGTGACGGCCTTCTTGCCGGCATTGATCAGGTCCCAGTCTTCCTCACCGGGTTTTGGCGCTTCGCCGAAATCCAGAATGCCGTTTTCGGTATGAAAGATCGCCTGCCGGCCCGGTGGCTGGTAACGCGCCACCATTTCGGGAAAGCCGATGCCGAGGTTCACATAGGCGCCGTCTCGAATATCCTGTGCGGCACGCCAGGCCATCTGGGCGCTCGAAAGTCGTGCATCGTCTGTGGCCACGCTTGATGTATCGGTGCTCATGCGTAAACGCCTCCCTCGTATTGCATACCGGCGCGGATCATCGCCTCTTCCTGCTGCGGGTTCGGCACCTCGACCAGTTGATCGACGAAAATTCCCGGCGTGACGATGTGTTCGGGATCTATGCCTCCGGCCTCCACAAGACTGGATACCTGCACGATGGTTCTGGCGGCTGCCATGCACATCAGCGGATTGAAGTTACGTGCGGCCTTGTTGTAGGTGAGGTTGCCGTGGGTATCGCCAATATGCGCCTTGATGATCGCAAAGTCGGCCTTCAGCCAGCGTTCCTGAACATAATGTCGGCCGTCGAATTCAGCGATCGGCTTGCCTTGCGCTAGTTCGGTGCCATAAGCGGTCGGCGTGTAGAAGGCTGGAATGCCAGCCCCACCGGCCCTGATCCGCTCGGCGAGCGTGCCTTGCGGCACCAGTTCCAGCTCGATCTCTCCCGCCAGATATTTTTCCGTAAAAGCGCGTGGATCTGACGATTTCGGAAATGAGCAGATCATCTTGTCGACCATGCCGGCGTCGATCATCGCGGCGATGCCGATACGGCCATTGCCGGCATTGTTGTTGATGACCGTGAGATTTTTGGGCCGCTTGTCGATCAACGCATGAATGAGTTCGATTGGCGCACCGGAACCGCCAAATCCACCGATCATCACCACCGCGCCGTCACCAATGGCAGACACTGCCTGCGCGGCACTCGCCGACCTCTTGTCCATGAAGCCTCCTCGACCTCTCTACACCGACATTCGTCAGCGCCTCCTCATGTTTGATAAAACTCACAAAAGCTTGCGACAATCCGTTTTGTGCGTTAATTGACATTTGTTTGTATATCGCACAAAATGAATGGGTGATGGCGCTGTGAAGGAAACGGATTTCGTCAACGGTTTTGCGAAGGGTTTGCGGGTGATCGAAGCGTTCGGGGAAGGCGATCGACGTCTTTCAATCGCCGATGTCGCCAAGAAGACGGGACTTGACCGGGCCACCGTGCGGCGGTCTCTGCTGACATTGGCAGAGCTGCAATATGCGGATTACGACGGGAAATTCTTCACCCTGACGCCGCGCATCCTGCGTCTCGGCCACGCCTACCTTTCGGCAACCCCTTTGCCGGCATTGTTGCAGCCGCATCTCGACCTGCTCGCCGAAAAGACCGGCCAGAGTTCTTCTGCCTCCGTCCTCGACGGAACGCAGGTTCTCTACATCGCGCGTGCGTCGCAGCGTCGGGTGATGTCGATCAATCTCAACCCCGGCAGCCGTCTGCCTGCCTATTGTTCATCGATGGGCAGGATACTTCTGGCCGCACTGGGCGATGATGGTGCTCGTGATGTGCTCGCAAGAACCGATCTGCATGCCAATACGGATCGCACGCTGACGGATATTGATGCGATCATCGCCGAGCTTGGTCGGGTGAGGCAGCTTGGTTACGCAATCATCGATCAAGAGCTTGAACTCGGCTTGAGATCCATTGCAGTGCCGCTGAAGAACCGACGTGGGGAAACGATTGCGGCGTTGAACGTGGGGGCGCCTGCCGCGCACATGTCGCTGACGCAATTGGTCGAGCATGTGCTGCCGTTGTTGAGGCAGGCAGCGGAAAACATCAGCCTGTCTCTTGGCTGACGAGGCAGGGGAATACCGGGTAAGATCGACACGCAAAACCCCTCCCGCGTGGATCGAATTGTGCTAGACGGACTTCATGACCGCGCTTTCAGACGTCGCTCCGATTTATAACCCGCCGCTCGATCCCTACGTGTCGCTTCTCCACCGTGACGCGGATTTCCTTGTTTTCGACAAGCCGAGCGGCCTCTTGTCCGTGCCTGGTCGTCATCCTGCCCTGTCCGACAGTTTGCTGACGCGTGTGCAGAAAGACTATCCGCAGGCATTGATCATCCACCGGCTGGACAAGGATACATCCGGCGTGGTGCTGATGTCGCGCAACCGCAAGGCGCACGCCTTTGTTGCCGCCCAGTTCGAGGCGCGCACGACCAAAAAATCCTATGTAGCCGAGGTCTGGGGACGTGTGGCCGACGAGGAAGGAATGATCGACCTGCCCTTGGCGATCGATCCCGACAACAAGCCCAGGCATCGAGTCGATACGGAGCATGGCAAACCCGCACAGACGCGCTGGCAGGTGCTCGGATATGGCGAGAACACCACGCGGCTTCGCCTGTCTCCGCTGACGGGGCGCACACATCAGCTTCGTGTGCATATGAAGGCGCTGGGGCACGTGATCCTTGGTGACGAATTTTATGCGGATAGTGCGGCATTGGCTGCGGCTGACCGTCTGTTGCTGCACGCCGAGCATCTGGCCTTTCGTCATCCCGATGGTCAGGATGTCAGCTTCACCGCTCCCGTTCCCTTCTGAGGCCGGACAATGGCGCAAAAACTCGAACAATCATCGCTAATCGTCGATTTCGTCGGTGGTGCCGTTGGCCATCGTTTTCGTTCTGGCGAGGGGCGTGGGCAGCCTCTGGCAAAAGCCGCCGGCTTTTCCAGTGGGGTCACGCCCGAGGTCGTTGATGCGACGGCGGGGCTTGGACGCGATGCATTTTTTCTGGCTGCACTCGGCGCGCGCGTCACTCTGATCGAGCGTTCGCCGACGATGCATGCGCTGCTTGCCGAGGGGCTTGAGCGGGCCCATGCGGAAGGTGGGCGTTATGCTGAAACGGTTGATCGCATGACTCTCCTTCATGGCGATTCCTGCGTTCTGCTGACACAGTTGAAGACGCAGGTCGTTCTGATCGATCCGATGCATCCGCCACGTGACAAGACATCACTGGTGAAAAAGGAGATGCGGCTGATCCGGGATATCGTCGGCACTGATCCGGATTCGGCGGAATTGATGCGCATCGCATTGGAAACCGCGCAAAACCGGGTCGTGCTGAAGTGGCCATTGCGTGCGGAGCCCATGCCGGGCGTGCGCAAGCCATCGCATCAGATCGTCGGCAAAAGCACCCGGTACGACGTATTCGTCAACGCCAAGATCGTGGTCCCGACATCATAGATTCCGGCCTGCACGATCTCAAAATAGCATTTTGGGAAACGCGGAAACCGCATGTTCCTCCAATAAAAAGAGGCAGCTGCGGGTGAACACAGCTGCCTCGTTTCATTGGAAATTTCCGGAACGCCGCTCCCTTGCCGCGATGACGGCCGCAGGAGGCGATTTTTGGTTTCACCAGTAACCCAGAACCTTCCACCAGATGCCGCCGACGGTGGCGAAGATGGCAAGGTTGATCACACACATGACAAAACCGATGCCCCACCATTTGCTCATGGTGACATATCCGCTGCCGAAAATGATCGGCGAGGTACCGGTGGCATAATGGGTGAGCGTCATCATGATGCCTGAGCCGGCCGCCATCATCAGGATGAAGATGCCTTGATATTCGGCGGGGATCAGCATGACGCCGACGGTCAGGAAGGCGAGCATCATGGCGCTGACATGGGCTGTGGTGCTGGCAAACATGTAATGTGAGAAGGTGAAGACCGCCACGAGCACCGCGGCCGTCAGCTGCCAGCTCAAGTCGGCAGCGGTAATCGCATCCTTCATGCCGTTCGAGAACCATCCGATCACGCCGAGCTTGTTGAGTTGGTCGGCCATCATCACCAGCGCGCCGAACCAGATGAGCGTGTCCCAGGCGCTTTTTTCACCGAGAATGTCGTTCCAGTCGAGCGTGCCGGTGATCAGCAGCGCGAAGAGGCCGATCAGGGCAACCACGGTCGGATCAAGCATGAAAGCGGGACCAAACATCATTGCCGGCACGTTGGCCCATAACAGCAGCAACAGCGCAAAGGTGCCGATCATCACCCATTCCTTGCCCGACAGAGGTCCCATCTCGGTCAGTTCCTTGCGGGCGTAGACGATCGCGTCGGGTGTCTTCTTCATCTCCGGCGGCGACAGCGCGTATAGAATGAGCGGCATGACCAGAAGCGCGACGATGCCGGGTACGAACATGGCGAGCGCCCAGGTGACCCAGGTGAGATGGACAGTGCCGCCGGTGACCTTGGTGACATATTCCAGCACCAGCGGATTGGGTGCCGTTGCCGTGACGAACATCGCCGACGAGATCGGGTTGGCATGATAGTTCACCAGTGCCAGATAGGTGCCGACACGACCTTGCGTTCCCTTGGCCGGATCCGAATCGAAGGCGTTGGCGATCGATTTCATGATCGGATGGATGATGCCTCCACCGCGTGCGGTATTGCTGGGAGTGAACGGTGCGAGGATCAGTTCGCAGATCACCAGTCCATACCCGATACCGAGCGTGCGCTTGCCGAGAAGGGCGATAAAATAAAGCCCGATCCGACGACCCAGCCCGGTTTTCTTCAGGCCGAGCGAGATCAGCACGGCAATAACGATCAGCCAGATCAGCGGATTGGCAAAGCTGCTGAGCGCATCGGCGACGGCGCCCTTCGAACTGGGCGAGGTGACCTGCGCCAGCGAGACGATGACGATCGCCATGATGGCCATGACGCCGATCGACATCACCTTCAGAATGATCGCCAGAATGGTGGTCAGGAAGATCGCCAGCATTACCCAGCCGTTTTCATCCAGGCCAGATGGGGCAGGAATGGCGAGAAGAGTAATCAGAAAGGCGGTGGTGACGATCGCGGGCAGGATCCGGAACGGCACCGCCTGTTTGAAATAGGTCAGAATTCCAGTCAATTTGGTGGGCATTGCAGTGTCCTCTGGACATTGCGGGGCAATCCCCGCCTCACGTCCTCCCACCGGACTGATCGCATTTTTCGTGCGATCTATTCTTGATGTTGATCAAGAGTGGCGTGCAATTGCGCCATTTGAGCATCAAAGGCTCAGTCCGTCAGGACGCAATCGGCCGTTCGGCCGTGTTCGCGGACAAGGGCACCATTCTTGAGATCGTTGCCTTCGGTTTTCGCGCGCGCCGCTTCCTGCGTGAAGCCGAGATCCAGCCATCGCTGCATCAGCCTTTTTTCCAGCAAAGCGACGGGTGGGGAGATCAGGATCGAATAGTCGAATTGCCCATCCAGTGCGGACCACGGGGCTTGGTCCAGCAGCAGATAATTGCCTTCCACCAGCACGAAACGCGTCGATCTGGCAACGATGCGCGCCGCGGCGATGGCAATTTCACGCGACCGGTCAAACACCGGTACGAGCACTTCACCTTCGGCAGCTTTCACGGCACGGATAATATCAAGAAAGCCGCGGACATCGAATGTTTCAGGGGAACCCTTGCGCGGCAGAAGTCCCTTTTCACGCAGGATGCCGTCATCCATGTGAAAACCATCCATTGGCAGCACTTCGGCGGTCTCGCCATTTGCCTTCAATGCGGCCGAAAGAGAATCCGCCAGCGTCGATTTTCCGGCACCGGGCGGGCCGGCGATCGCCACGAGGAAGCGTTTTTTGTCGCCCGCACGGTCCATCAGTGTGCGGGCGAGATCGTCTGTCGTCGGTGTCATGCGGCAAGTGGCTCCGGTGCCTTGGCGCCGGTCATGAAAGCGACGGCGTCCGACATCGTATAGTCCTTCGGATTGATGACGGTCAGTCGTTTGCCGAGCCGATGGATATGGATGCGGTCGGCGATTTCAAAAACATGCGGCATGTTGTGGGAAATCAGCACGATCGGAATGCCGCGCGAGCGCACGTCGAGGATGAGTTCCAGCACACGCCGGCTTTCCTTGACGCCGAGCGCCGCTGTCGGTTCGTCGAGAATGATGACCTTGGAACCGAAAGCAGCTGCGCGCGCCACCGCCACGCCCTGGCGCTGGCCACCCGACAGTGTTTCCACTGCCTGGTTGATGTTCTGAATGGTCATCAGTCCGAGTTCGGTGAGCTTTTCGCGAGCCATTCGTTCCATGGCGCCGTGATCGAGTTTGCGCAGTACCTTGCCCATGAAGCCCGGCTTGCGGATCTCGCGTCCCAGAAACATGTTATCGGCAATCGACAGTGCCGGTGACAGCGCAAGGTTCTGGTAGACGGTTTCGATGCCGGCCTTGCGGGCCTCTATCGGCGAGGCGAACTGTACGAGTTCTCCATCCATGCGGATCTCGCCCTCGTCAGGCCGGATGGCGCCGGAAATCGCCTTGATCAGCGATGATTTGCCGGCGCCGTTGTCACCGATCACGGCGAGGATTTCGCCCGGATAAAGGTCGAAATCGGCATTGTCGATGGCGGTGACGCGGCCGTAACGCTTGATCAGTCCGCGGCCGGTGAGGAAGGGTTTTCTTGTCTGTACCTCGGTCATTAGCGGGCGGCCTTTCTGATCCATTGGTCGGCTGCGACGGCGACGATGATGAGGACGCCGATCAGGAGATATGTCCATTGCACGTCGGTGCCGAGAAGGCGCAGACCCAGCGAAAAGACGCCGACGATCAGTGCGCCGAACATCATGCCGAGAATGGAACCGCGGCCACCGAACAGAGAGATGCCGCCGATCACCACGGCGGTGATCGATTCGATATTGGCAAACTGGCCGGCGGTCGGCGAGACGGAGCCGATGCGGCCGATCAGCGCCCAGCCGGCAAGCGCACAGATGACGCCGGAGATAACGTAGACGGAAATCAGCATGCGCGTCACGTTGACGCCGGAAAGATCGGCGGCTTCCGGATCATCGCCGACCGCGTAAAGATGGCGGCCCCAGGCGGTGTGGTTGAGCACATACCAGAGAACGGCGACGAGCAGGATCATGGCAATGACGCCATATGTGAACACTGCACCGCCGAGTTTAAAAGTTTCGCCGAAGAATTGCAGGATCGGCGCATTCGCCTCGATTTCCTGCGCGCGAATGGTTTCGTTGGCGGAATAGAGAAAATTGCTGGCAAGCACGATCTGCCACATGCCGAGCGTCACGATGAAAGGCGGCAGTTTTACCTTGGCGATCAACACGCCATTGATGAAGCCGCAAAGCGCGCCGGTGATGAAGCCGCAGAGAACAGCGAGTTCCGGCGGCAGGCCGTAGCGAAACGTGAACTGGCCCATCACCACCGAAGACAGGACCATGATGGCGCCGACCGACAGGTCGATGCCGGCGGTCATGATCACCAGCGACTGGGCGGCGCCGACAATGCCGGTGATCGCCACCTGCTGCAGGATCAGCGTCAGCGAGAAGGCGGAAAAGAATTTGCCGCCGAGCGTCAGTCCGAACACGAAGAGCGAAACCACCAGCACGATCAGCGATACGGCGGACGGGTTTGAATGCAGGAAATGGCGAAACTTGTGAAGGGCGGATGGTTTGTCGCTGTCGAAGGATGCCACATCCTTGGAACTGTCCTTCAGCACTTTTTCGTAGTCGTGATGCGGTGCGCTTGCCACTGGCTCGCTCATGAAATCCTCCCGCTGTGTCGTGTGTCCGGTTCAGGCCGGTTTGCCGTGGCGGGCCGATGAAGTGTCTCCACCGGCCCGCAAAATTGGCTAGAGGCTTAGCCCCAGCACTTTCCAAGGCCTTCCTTGGTGTCGATCGACTTGATCGACGGGACGGGCTTGTCGGTGACCAGCGTCACGCCGGTATCGAAGAAGTTCTTGCCTTCGGTCGGCTTTGGCTTTTCACCGCTATCGGCAAACTTCTTGATGGCCTCGATGCCGAGTGCTGCCATCTGCAGCGGGTATTGCTGCGAGGTGGCGCCGATCGCGCCATCGGCGACGTTCTTGACACCCGGGCAACCGCCATCGACCGAAACGATCAGCACGTCTTTTTCGCGGCCGACCGACTTCAGGGCTTCATAGGCACCAGCGGCAGCCGGTTCGTTGATCGTGTGGACGACGTTGATGGTCGGGTCCTTCTGGAGAAGGTTTTCCATCGCCGTGCGGCCGCCTTCCTCGTTGCCGTTGGTGATGTCGTGGCCGACGATGCGTGGATCGTTTTCGTCACCGATCTTGTTCGGGTCCTTGGGGTCAATGCCGAAGCCGATCATGAAACCCTGGTCGCGAAGAATGTCGACGGAAGGCTGCGAGGGGGTGAGGTCGAGAAATGCCACTTTGGCATCCTTCGCCTTGTCGCCCAGCGTATCCTTCGCCCATTGGCCGATCAGTTTGCCGGCAAGCAGGTTGTCGGTGGCAAAGGTCATGTCAGCAGCGTCGATCGGCTCAAGCGGCGTGTCGAGCGCGATTACCAGAAGGCCGGCGTCGCGTGCCTTTTTCAGGTTCGGCACGATGCCCTTGGTGTCCGAAGCTGTAATGAGAATACCCTTGGCGCCATCGGCGATGCAGGTTTCGATTGCGGCCACCTGGCTTTCACTGTCACCATCGATCTTGCCGGCATAGGATTTCAGCGTCACGCCGAGTTCCTTGGCCTTGGCGGTGGCGCCTTCCTTCATTTTCACGAAGAAGGGGTTGGTATCGGTCTTGGTGATCAGGCAGGCGGAAACATCGGCGGCCTGTGCCGGTGCTGCAAACACGACGCCAAACGCCAGCGCCCCGAAAGACAGGGACAATACGGATTTTTTCATGATCTCCTCCCAGAGACGAAGTCCGCGACGCGGACGGGTTCGAGCGATACAGGGCCAGATCGAGCCAGATGCCTCCTCCAGACATCCCTGCATTCTTGCGATTTGCATAATCGCAAAACAAAACCGCCTGTCAATAATTAATTCCGATTGAATTATTTATTCCATCTTGTCATGCTGTGTCCGGCGTGAGAGAGCGAAGGCGGGGAGGTGCTGGATGTCGATCACCGATGGCCCGCTTTCCGGGCTCGTTTCATCTGCCGGTTTTTCCGGTGGTTCCAACCAGACGCGGGTGCGCGCCTATAACGAGCGGCTTGTGCTGTCGCTGGTGCGGCTGCATGGCGCGCTGTCGAAGGCGGATATTACCCGGCTCAGTGGTCTGTCCGCACAGACGGCTTCGGTCATCATGCGCGCGCTGGAAAAGGATGGTCTGCTGTTGCGTGGCGAGCCGTTGCGTGGCCGTGTCGGCCAACCCTCGGTGCCGATGCGGCTCAATCCCGATGCAGTCCTGTCCTTCGGGGTGAAAATCGGCCGCCGCAGCGCCGATCTCGTGCTGATGGATTTCGTCGGCAATATTCGCAAGCGTTACCACGAGACCTATGCCTATCCGCTTCCGCAGGAAATTCTCAGGATCATCACGTCCGGCATTGCCGACATAGAGGCGCAGATGAATGCCGAGGAACAGGCCCGTGTGGCCGGCATCGGTATCGCCGCACCTTTCGAATTGTGGAATTGGGCCGATGAAATCGGTGCTCCGAGCGGGGCGATGGATGTCTGGCACGGGTTCGATCTGCAGGCGGAAGTCGCAGCGCGGGTGGCGCATTCCGTCTATCTGCAGAACGATGCCACCAGTGCCTGCGGTGCTGAACTGGTTTTTGGGATGGGGTCGATTTATCCCGATTTCATATACCTGTTCATCGGTTCCTTCATCGGTGGCGGCATTGTTTTGAATTCCAGCATCTTTTCCGGTCGAACCGGTACGGCCGGGGCCGTCGGCCCGCTGCCTGTGCGCGGAAAGGATGGCGAGAACCGTCAGCTTCTCGACATCGCCTCGATTTTCGTTCTGGAAAACATGCTGCGTGAACGCGGTGTCGATCCTCAGCCCTTGTGGTATTCCGCCGATGAGTGGGTCGATTTCGGTGAGCCGCTTGAGGTTTGGATCCAGGCGACGGCCGCCGCGTTGGCGCAGGCCATTGTTGCGGCGGCATCGATCATCGATTTCGGCGCTGCCGTCATCGATGGCGGTTTTCCAGCCTGGGTCAGAAAGCGTATCGTTACCGCGACCCTCGAGGCCGTCGCCCGGCTCGATCTGCGCGGCGTCGTCATTCCCGATATCATCGAGGGGAAGGTGGGATCGCAGGCGCGCGCCATCGGCGGGGCCAGCCTGCCGATCTTTGCGCGATACCTCACCGATCAGTCCGTTCTCCTGAAGAATGTCAGCGAGGCCTGAGGCTTTCAATTTTTCCGATGTCGTTGCAGGTTGGCAAGGCTGATGGACAATCCTTGTCACGCAGCAGGCCCGTATGCGGGTGAAAAAAGGGGAAACCATGAACGACATGCCTGCGCCGCTAAGCTTCAATCCATGGGTGGAACAATTGGCGCCGCCGCCGATCCCGGCCGTGCAGGCAAGTCTCAAATCCTACACGGGAGCGGCCGGCCCGGTCATCGATCTTTCGCAGGCCGTTCCGGGCTACGCACCGCATGACGATCTGTTGCGCTGGCTGGGGGAGACGGCCAGCCGCGCCGATCTGTGCGGTTATGGCCAGATCCAGGGCGAGGCGGTTCTGCGCAATGCCTTTGCGGCCGATCTCAATCTTGCCTATCAGGCCGAGGTGACGGCTGAAGATGTACAGATCACCGCTGGCGGCAATCAG
This sequence comes from Neorhizobium sp. JUb45, assembly GCF_004343585.1. GTDB lineage: Bacteria > Pseudomonadota > Alphaproteobacteria > Rhizobiales > Rhizobiaceae > Neorhizobium. The sequence continues at coordinate 144,179 of NZ_SLYW01000008.1, forward strand.
GCGTTTTTTGCCGTCGCGCTGGCGCTGCTGCGGCCTGGCGACGAAGTCATTCTTATCCGCCCCTATTATTTCAACCACGAAATGACACTGCGCATGCTGGGCATCGACGTGAAAGTCGTGGATGCCGACCCGCAGGCCGGGTTCGTGCCGTCGATCGAGGCGGTGGAGGCGGCGGTAACGTCGCGCACCCGCGCCGTTTTCGTGGTCACGCCCAACAATCCGACCGGCGCAGTCTATCTGCCTGCTTTTCTGGATGCGCTTTACGACCTCTGCGCAGCCCGCGGCATATTTGTCATCGCCGACGAGACCTATCGTGATTTCCTGCCGGCTGGTTCCGGACCGGCCCATGCGCTGTTTTCCAAAACCGGATGGCGGGACGGCTTCATCCATCTTTACAGCTTTTCAAAGGTCTTCTGCATTCCCGGCCACCGCCTCGGCGCGATCGTTTGCGGGGGAAAGGCGATGGAGCAATTGCAGAAGGTGATGGACAATTTGCAGATTTGCGCGCCGCGTCCGGCCCAGCATGCCGTGGCTGCGGCTCTGCCGGCCCTGACGGAATGGCGACAGGGCAATACCGCCATTATCGATGAGCGGCGACAGGCCTTTCAAACGGTCATCGATGGTCTGGCTGGCTGGTCCATCGTATCGATCGGTGCTTATTTCGCTTATCTGCGGCACCCGTTTATCGGTCGCGACTCCATGGATGTGACGCGCTGGATGGCGTCGGAATTCGGTATCCTGATGCTGCCCGGAACCTGTTTTGGCGAAAATCAGCAGGGTTTTGTCCGTGCCGCCTTCGCCAATGTCGGCGTCGATGCCATCCGGTTGCTGGCGGATCGTTTGCCGATCGCAGGTGGATGATCGTCAGTCCTGATCCTTGATCCACTGTCCAAGGGCGGCGATGACGGCGAGCCGCAGGCTTGCATTTCTGGCGAGCGCCATCGTCAACGCGCGTCCTTCGGTCGGAAATCCCGCTTCCTTCATCACCAGCGATGGCGACAGATTGCGCGCTTTCATGATGGTTTCAATCCGTTGCACGGTCTGCGGCAGGAGATAGCGGCCATTGGCAATAAGGCCGTGCGCCGTCTCTGCTGCCATTGCAGGTATTGTCGGAGCTATACGGTTGGCACCGATCTGCGTCAGAAACTGCTCGCGCTCCTGCGCATTTGCCTTGCCCCAGGCCTTCACCAGCTTTTCGATCGGCGTCGGCCTGGTGGCAAGTCCTGCCTTGATGAGGGCTTTTTTCAGGGAGGGAATGCGGCCGGAAACCAGCTCGGCATGGATGTCAGGGAAGTCTCTTTTCAGGCGTTGTCCGGCCATGGACTGTCGCTTGCGCGGCTTGGACATCGATACTCCCTGCATGTTCACCGGTTCCCTTTAAGAGGCCATCTGTTCCGAAGCCACACAAAATCTGCACTGGTTCTGCGCTGAAACGGGTTTCCCGCTCGTCTCATTTGAGGATTTTTTAACGTTTTGAGCTGTATGGGCCGAATCACTGGCCTGCATGATGCGGGATCAAAAGGAAGGATTCCTTGTCATGCTTGCACGAATTGTCGTGGCTGCAAGCCTTGCGGTATTTGTCGCCACCCAGGCGCCGGCGATGCTTGCCTCCGGTAAGGAGCCCAGCGCCGCCTTATCGCAGCCCATCTCTTCAACATCCAGACTTGCGAACGATGCGACGCTTATGGCCGGTCGTGATGGTCATTTCGCGGCCAAGTTTGTCATCAATGGCCGTCCTGTTGCCGGCGTCATCGATACCGGTGCGACATTCGTTGCCTTGAGTGAAACGGACGCGCAACACATCGGCATCGATTCGGATGATCTCGTCTACGACCATACGGTCGCGACTGCGGCAGGCGACATCAAGGCGGCCCGTGTGACCTTGGCCAGTCTGACTGTCGGCAATGTCTCGTTGAAAGATGTCGATGCACTCGTGGTGCGCAATGGCGCCCTGCCGACCGCCTTGATCGGCATGAGCTTTCTTGGCCGCTTGTCATCCTATGCGGTCGCCGGAGATGTGATGCGACTGGTCGAATAGGCTATCGCCGGTCATTTCCAATCCCGTGGTGGGGCATGTGGCTTTTTCTGGGAATAGCGTTAACGCTTGATTAACAAATCAGTTACTAAAACGCTAATATTATCCACGCAGCACTCGCGAATCAGTCTTGATGTGCAACGCGTGGAACCAGTTTTTTGATTGCGGCTGCCTGTATGAAATCGATTGCGACGACAGTTCTGTTGATGGGAGCCTTGGCGGGCTGCAGTTCCACCGAGGGCGTCACCCGGTTTCAGCCGACGCGTTCGGTTTCCGCGACAGAAGCACTGGTCTTTCCGCCGCCGGGTGGACCAGCGATCATTGCCGTTGTCGAGCGCCGCTTCCGCAATGGCATAGAGCAGGATATAGCCCTGCGCACGCAATCTTCCGTACCCGGCCAGAACTCGATCAAGGTCAAATTCGTGGGCCCCGGTATCGAGGGCACGAATACCGACAAGACGCTCTCTTCGGCTCGACTGACGGATCTCGCCGTTTCGCGGGAAATGCGCAGCGAGGTACCGGGCATCGCCATGGTGCGCACGCCGAGCTACCTGCAGAACAATTACGGCCCGTTCAGCTATGCGGTGGGCAGGAGCCGTGGCGGCGATACCTGCGTTTATGGCTGGCAGCAGATCCGCTCCAGCCCCGATGCCCGCAATACCCTTCATAACCTCGGCATCATCCAGATGCGTTTGCGGTTGTGTGATGCCGTGCTGTCGGAACAGGCGCTTCTGGCGACCATGTACGGCTACACCATCAATGGCTCGTTCACCGGCTGGCAATGGAACCCTTATGGCAGGACGGATGGCGTCGATCCCAACCTCGGCCGGCCGGGTCATCCGGTCTATCCTGCGGCCGCAGCGATCGACCATTATGCAGCACCGCTTGGTTACGAACCGCAACCGGCGGTGCGCCGTGCCGCGGCTGCGCCCGCCCGCCCGCGGGTGGCACCGGTCCGCCAGGCTGCCCGCACCGTGACGCCGCCGGTTTCGACTGCACCGACCGGCCCCATGGTACCGCTTCCGCCAACGAATTCGTCAATGCCCGCCGCTGCTACGGCAAACGGGCGGCCAGCGATGCAAAACCAAAATTCCATACGGGTGCCGACCCCGGATTGTGTCGGCGGCAGCGGCACGCGCTGCCCATGACAAGACCGATGACGGATCGGATTGAAGTTGCGCCAGACCGGCGCGGGGAGTTCTGAAATGCCCATTCACAAGATCCGCAGCGTCATCGTCTGGATCATTGTCGTTACTGCCGTCATTGCTCTCATCACGCTGCCGGTCAATCTCCAGACACAGCTCATTGCCAGCATCTGCGCGCTCGCCGTGATGGCGATCATCAAGATCCTCAAGGGTGAGGGGACCTGGCGTCTGATCGCGCTGGCTTTCGGCACGGCCATCGTGCTGCGTTATGTCTACTGGCGCACGACCAGCACGTTGCCGCCGATCAACCAGCTGGAAAACTTCATTCCCGGTTTCCTGCTGTATCTCGCTGAAATGTACAACGTGATGATGCTGGGCCTCAGCCTCTTCGTCGTCGCGACACCGCTGCCGCCGCGCCCCTCGCGTGCGGGCAAGCTCGAACATTTTCCGCATGTCGATGTCTTCGTGCCCTCGTATAACGAGGATGCAACCCTGCTGGCCAACACGTTGGCAGCTGCCAGCAGCATGGATTACCCGGCCGACAAGCTGCATATCTGGCTGCTGGATGATGGCGGCACGCTGCAGAAGCGCAATTCTCCGAAACTTCTGGAGGCGCAGGAGGCGATGGCCCGCCACAAGGAGCTGAAACAGCTCTGCGAGGATTTGGGTGTCCATTATCTCACGCGTGATCGCAACGAACACGCCAAGGCCGGCAATCTCAACAATGGCATGCAGCATTCCAGCGGCGAGTTGATTGCGGTCTTTGACGCCGACCATGCGCCGGCACGCGATTTCCTCAAGGAAACGGTAGGCTATTTCGAGGAGCAGGAAAAACTCTTCCTCGTGCAGACGCCGCATTTCTTCATCAACCCGGATCCGCTGGAGCGCAATCTTCGCACCTTCGACAAGATGCCAAGCGAGAACGAGATGTTCTACGGCATCATCCAGCGTGGTCTCGACAAGTGGAACGCGGCTTTCTTCTGCGGTTCTGCGGCGGTTCTCAGCCGCAAGGCGCTGGAAACCACCAATGGCTTCAGCGGCATCAGCATCACCGAGGATTGCGAGACGGCGCTTGAGCTGCACAGCACCGGTTGGCACAGCATCTATGTCGACAAACCGCTGATCGCCGGTCTGCAGCCCGCGACGTTTGCAAGCTTTATCGGCCAGCGCTCGCGCTGGGCGCAGGGCATGATGCAGATCCTGCGTTTCCGTTTCCCGCCGTTGAAGCGTGGCCTCTCGGTTGCGCAGCGCTTCTGCTACATGTCGTCAACGCTGTTCTGGATGTTTCCATTTCCGCGCACGGTTTTTCTGTTCGCGCCGCTCTTTTATCTGTTCTTCGATCTGGAAATCTTCACGGCATCAGGTGGCGAGTTCCTAGCCTATACCCTCGCCTACATGTTCGTGAACCTGATGATGCAGAACTATCTCTACGGATCGTTCCGCTGGCCATGGATTTCCGAACTCTACGAATATGTGCAGACGGTGCACCTTCTGCCGGCCGTCGTGTCGGTGATGCTCAATCCGCGCAAGCCCACTTTCAAGGTCACGGCCAAGGATGAATCGATCGCCACCAGCAGGCTGTCGGAAATCAGCCGCCCCTTCTTCGTCATCTTCGCAGTGCAGGTCATTGCGCTGCTGATCACCATCTACAAGATCTATGCCGAGCCCTATAAGGCCGATGTGACGCTGGTGGTCGGTGGCTGGAATATCATCAACCTGCTGATGGCGGGCTGCGCACTCGGCGTCGTGTCGGAACGCGGCGAGCCGGCGGCATCCCGACGCGTGCGCATCAACCGCCGCTGCGAATTCCGCGTCCACGATGAATGGCATGCTGCCTCCATCGAAGACGTTTCGGTCCATGGCGCACGGGTGAACGTGTTCAACCGCCGCGCTGCCGGCATGGTCAAGGGCGCCGTCGGCGAGATCCGTTTCCAGCCGCATAGCGGCGGCGAGATGGTGACCTTGTCGGTCGCCGTGCGCAATGCCGAATCGGCCGGCGACATCACTACTGTCGGCTGCCAGTATGTGCCGAAATCGGCACAGGATCACCGCATGATCGCCGACCTCATCTTCGCCAATTCCTCGCAATGGTCGCAGTTCCAGGAATCCCGGCGCTACAATCCGGGCATCATCCGTGGCACGATCTGGTTCATCGGTCTGGCGCTCTACCAGACCAGCCGCGGATTGGTGTATTTCTTCCGCAGTGCCCGCCCCGTTCAGGAAGAAAGCGGCGCGAAGGATGCAGCAGGAGCGAAAAACTGATGCGCCGGACCTGCCTTGCTGCCACGCTTTCCATCCTGACCGCGACCTGCGCTTTCGCGCAGTCCGCAGGTTTCGACATGTCGGGCGAACGGCCGGCTGGCGCTGCACCGCCACCGGCTCGCGCCAATTCCGCACCTAGCCAGCAGACCAGTCCTTCGTCCGATCCGGCCGCACCGGTGATGCCGCAGCAGGCTCCGGCCACCGCGCCGCAAATGCCGGCCCAGGCGGCTCCGCCCAGTGCCGCGCCACCGGCTGTGCAGCAGGGTCAGAAAACGCCGCCGAGCCGCGTCGCCACCTCTGGACAGGTTGCGTCGCAGGGGTTTCGCCGCAACATCATTCCTGCCGCATCCATGGTTCTGGAAGGCGAGCATGATAAGCATTCCTGGTCGGTCTATGTCACGCCCGAGCAGGCCGGCAGCCCGGCACGTTTCAATCTGGGTTATCAGAACGCCGTCGTTGTGGCGCCGGAAGCATCGCAGATCTCCGTTCTCGTCAACGATCGCCTCATTGGCCAGCAGCGGGTGACCGCCTCCGAAACGCCCGGACAGGTGTCGTTTGCCGTGCCGCCGGGGCTCTTGCAGCAGGGCGTCAATGTCGTCACCCTGCGCGCCGACCAGCGCCACCGTACCGATTGCTCCATCGCCTCGACCTATGAGCTATGGTCGAATATCGATCCGGCCAGCACCTATCTGGCTTTTAACGGCGCCTTGGCGACGCGCCTGTCGAGCATCGACGCGCTGCGCGCCATCGGGGTCGACGAGACGGGTGCGACGACATTCAACATGGTTGTCCCCTCGCTCGATCAGCCGGGCACATTGAAGCCCATCCTGCGACTTACCCAGGGTCTTTCCGTTCTCAGCGGTATGCCCAGCCAGAAATTCGATTTCCAGACGGATCGCATTACAGCTTCTGCCTCCGGCAAGCTGACGGTGCTGGTGGGGACCGCGGCCGAGTTGCAGCCGCTTTTCCCCGATCTGCCGTCCTCGGCCACCAGTGCGCCGATTGCCACATTCGTGGATGACCGGCGTACAGGGCAGCCGGTGCTGGTCATCAGCGGCCCGAACTGGCAATCCATCGCTTCTGCCGTCGATTCGGTTGTTTCGCCGGTCGATCGACCGCTCAGCGCCCAGCGCAGTGTGCTGTCGACCCAACGCTGGTCGGCGCCCGATGCGCCCATGCTATTTTCCGATGCCACCCTCAGCTTCGCACAACTGGGTATGGAGACGCTGGAATTTTCCGGCCGCCGCGTTCGTTCCGGTTTCAAGATCGGTGTTCCGGCCGATTTTTATGCGCAGGGTTATGGCGAAGCTACCATTCTGCTCGACGCGGCATACTCGCAAGCGGTGCTGCCGGGCAGTCAGATCAATGTCTATGTCAACGGCAATATCGCTTCCACCGTGCCGATCACCACCTCGGGTGGCGGCATTCTGCGGCATCTGCCGATCCGTGTGACGATGCGGCATTTCAAGCCGGGCGTGAACACGGTGGAGATGGAAACGGTGCTGCGCACGCAGGAAGACGAGGTTTGCGCACCCGGCGCTTCGGCCTCCACCACGCCGCGGTTTGCCATGTTCGATACGTCCGAATTCCAGATGCCGGATTTCGCCCGCATCGGTCAGCGGCCTGATCTGTCGAGCATGGTCGGGACCGGATATCCCTATAACCGCGGTGACGATGCGACACCGCTGTTCATGGACAGAATCGATCGCGATACGCTTTCAGCCACCGCAACATTGCTGTCACGCATGGCGCTGATGGCGGGGCGGCCGCTGGCAATCGATCCCATCGCTTCCGCCAATGCCGCCGGAGACCGCGATGCGATCTTTATCGGCTCCGTCACGCAAATGCCGGTAACCGTCCTGTCGCAGGCCAATATCGCGACCACCAGTCAGGCGGCATGGCGGCCGACGGCAGGAGCCACGGCCGAAAACGTCAATACCGGCGAAGTGTTCGACCAATGGCGCGACCGCGTCAGTGGCGGCAATTGGAACGGACAGATTTCGGCCTTGCAGGAATGGCTGCAGCGCAATTTCGATATATCGCTCAAATCGTTCCGGTTGTTTCCCGGCAATGAAGAGCCCTTTGCGCCGTCCAACGCCGCGACCTTCATGGTTGCCCAGGGGCTAAGCCCCTCGGGTACCGGCAGTTGGACCGTGGTGACGGCACCTTCCTCCGCCGACCTCGCCGATGGTGCACGCGTGATGTCCTCGCAGGAATTCTGGCCGCAAATCACAGGTCGTATCACGACCTATTCGTCGCGGACGGGACGGATCGACAATGTTGCGGCCGAAGGTTTTTCGTTCGTTGCGCCGACGGATAACTCCATCTGGAATTACCGCCTGATCGCTGCCAACTGGCTGTCCACCAACGTGCTCTATTTCGCGGCACTGTTTGCGGCCATGACATTCCTGATCGGCATCACCACGGCAGGCCTGCTCTCCAATATCGGGAGGCGAAAATGAGCTTTGATCGCCCACGTCTTGCCTGTGCTGCTTTTTTTCTGGCGATTGCGATGTCGCTTACGGGAGGCAGTGTGAGCATGGCGCAGGCGGCGGGCGTACCGGCAGCGGAATGGGATGCCTACAAGGCAAAATTCCTCGATGGCAGCGGGCGCATCATCGACAACGGCAATGGCAATATCAGCCATAGCGAGGGACAGGGCTACGGCCTGATCCTTGCCTATCTCGCCAATAATCCCGCCGATTTCGAACAGATCTGGTCCTTCACACGCACCGAATTGCTGTTGCGCGATGATGGTCTGGCTGTGTGGAAATGGGACCCGCAGGCAAAGCCGCATGTGATCGATACCAACAACGCTTCCGATGGCGATCTTCTGATCGCCTATGGTCTGGCGCTCGGTGGCGCCGCGTGGAACAGGGCCGATTATACCGTGGCCGCCAAGCGTATCGCCCGCACGCTTCTGAAAAGCGCCGTTGTCGACAATGCCGGCCGCACCGTGATCTTGCCGGGGCTTGAAGGTTTCGGGCGGGATGACCGTGAGGATGGCCCGGTCATCAATCCATCCTACTGGGTTTATGAAGCCTTGCCGATCATGAACATGCTGGCGCCTTCCGATCGCTGGCAGAAACTCGGCGATGACGGGCAGACGCTGTTGAAGGCCATGCGGTTCGGTCCGCGCCGTTTGCCGGCAGACTGGGTCAGTATCGCGCGCCAGCCGAAACCGGCCGACGGCTTTGCGCCGGAATACGGCTATAACGCCATCCGAATTCCCCTCTACCTTGCGCGTGCAGGCATCACGGATCGGGCTTTGCTGACCTGGCTTGCTGAAGCGACAACGGCATCACCCGGTGCCACGGGGACGTTCGATGTCACGACGGGGCAGGTGAAAGACACGCTTTCCGATCCCGGCTATCGTTTGGTTAACCATCTTGTCGCCTGTGTGGTAGACGGTAAAAAGCTGCCGGATGATGTTCGTCGATTCGAACCCGTCCTCTATTATCCGTCCACGCTCCAGTTGCTGGGCCTGGCCTTCATCGCAGAGAAGCACCCGGAATGCCTATGAGAAAGGTTCTTGCGACAGCAGTGGCAGTCATCGCCGTGGCGGCAGCCGTCTACGGCCTGAACGACCCGAATGCGCTGCGCGACCGTTTCGCCTCTCTCGAGAGCGGGCAGGAACAGCCTGCGCCAAAACTCATGGTCATGGGTCGTGTGCGCGGCCCGGACGGTCTGCCGGTCGGTGCGCCGGGTATAGATTTCCATTCCGGTCCCACCGGTTCGACTGTCGAAGCACCGTTGCAGCTGTCTCAGGCAGATACCGTTGCACCTCCGGTACAGGCACCTGCGACATCTTCTAATACCGCGCAGGCGCAAGACAGCCGCCCCCAAGTCGATGAAAGCGCACTTCGCTATTTCGCGGCGAGAAACGATCAGGCTCGCCTTCAGGCAGAAATTTCCCGCCTTCGGACACTTTATCCCGACTGGATGCCGCCCAGCGATCCACTGGCGGTGCCGCAGAATGGTGATCCGCAGATCGAGGGCATGTGGCGGCTTTATGCCGACGGGCGTTTTGCAGAATTGCGCAAGGCGATCGCCGATCGCCGGACGGCTGAAGCCGCCTGGCAGCCGCCGGCCGATCTGCTCGAGCGGCTGGAAGTCGCCGAGGCGCGTGCGCGTCTCGTCAATGCATCTGATCTCAAGCAATATCAGACGGTCGTCGAAATCGCGGCTCAGACATCGGCGCTCCTGACATGCAGTGAAGTCGATGTTCTCTGGCGCGTCGCCGAGGCCTTTGCGCAGACAGATCGGGCAGGACGCGCGAGAGATGCCTATAATTATGTCCTGAAAAACTGCACCGTGCCGCCGGAACGGTTGGCAACGGTGCAGAAGGCATCGGCCGTGCTTGATTATGCAGGCATGCAGGATCTGCTGTCATCGGAGCATCGCAACGAAGACGGCTCAGGCGAGTTCGACAGCCTGCGCGACGATCTCTCCCGGCGTTTTGTCGCCGAGGCAAATGAAGATCCGAAAATGCGGATTGCCGACGCCTATGTGACGCGCGTCGAAAAGCTTGCGGCCGATGGCACACTTGCATCCGACGCGCTGCTTGCCGGCTGGTATCGCCTGCGACGCGAAGATACCGGTGCTGCCGAAAAATGGTTCCGCATGGCCCGCGAACGTGAGGATTCCGCCTCGGCCTCGCAAGGACTGGCGCTTTGCCTGATTGCAAAAAAGTCTCCGCAGGAAGCTGAGGATGTGATGTATCGCTGGCGCGACGATTCCACCGACGCCAAGAACACCTATATGGCCGCGACGGCCAATCTGCTCGCCATCATGCCGCCTCCGGTTCTGGCCGAGCCGGTGCTGCAGCGTATTGCCGCCGAGGTTATCGATGCCAAGGACGCCGCCTCCGCACAGCAGTTCGGCTGGTATGCCCGCAACTTCAATCAGCCGCAGACAGCGGCTCGCTGGTTCGAGACGGCGCTGTCGTGGAAGCCGGATGACGAACCCTCCGCGTATGGGCTCGTTCTGTCGCGCAACCAGCTCAACGACCGCGCCGGCGTCGCCGCCGTGCAGCGTCAGTGGCAGGGCCGTTCCGTGCGCATCGCCAATCTCGGTGAAACCACGCAGGAAACGCTGGCCGCCCAGCAAATTGCGCAGCAGGGCGCTCAGGTGCCAGTTCAGCAATATATGACGCAACAGCCATACCCGACACAGCAATATGCGGTTCAGCCGGCTCAACAGCCCGTCGCTTCAAGACCGGTGCCGGTCCTGCCCACCAATGCGCCTGCGCCGTTCGCGCAGAACTATGCGGCTCCACCGAGAACGGCCGCCGCCGTCAATGTATCTTCGCGCGGTGCAAGGCCGCAGCGCGGTTGTGCGACCACCATCGATCCCGAAGGTCTGGCGCCGGGCGCAGCCGTCACGCGCGGCTGGTGCCTGATGGAGCTTAACCGCCCGATGGAGGCCGCCGATGCCTTCGGTGTCGCCCTGAAACGCGGCTCCGGGCAGGTGCGTGAGGATGCGGCTTACGGCCAATCGCTTGCCTATCTACGCGTCGGCTTGACCGACAATGCCGCAGTGGCCGCAACCCAGGCGCCGCTTGCCCGCAAACGTGCATCCGAACTGCAGGTGGCGATTCTTTCGAACCGCGCCACCGCAGCGTTCGATGCAGCCCGTTACCGCGATGCCTTGCTGTTTCTCGATCAGCGTGCCCAGCTGGAAACCGAACGCGTCGACCTGATGGTGATGCGCGGTTATGCCTATCTCAACATGCAGCGTTACGCCGATGCCATGACGGTTTTCGAAGCGGCTGCGCAGACCGGCAACCGTGCCGCCCTGCGCGGACTGGCCGATACCCGCGCCGCCCGCAACAACGATTACTGAGGCATCGTCCAGGGTGATGGCGCGCATTTGCGATTGCGCGCTTTCCCTCTCTGGTTTTGTGTTTTCCGACTTCCTATCTTGCTGGTAACCGATTGACGCCGACCGCATCGACGGACGGCGAGACATACCGTTGGAGACGAGAGGAAACATGACCGAGACCGCTGCAGAAAAGACTGTCGAAAACCACGCCTTCGAGGCAGATGTCGCCCGCCTCCTGCATATGATGGTCCATTCGGTCTATTCCGACCGCAATGTCTTCCTGCGCGAACTGATTTCCAACGCCGCCGATGCCTGCGAAAAGCTGCGTTACGAGGCGATCACCGATTCGTCCCTTGCTGCGGGAGACGGCGAAGGCCGCATCACGCTGACGCTCGATGAAGACGGCAAGCGCCTCATCGTCGAGGATAACGGTATCGGCATGAGCCGCGCGGAAATGATCGAGGCGCTCGGCACGATCGCCCGCTCCGGCACACGTGCTTTCATGGAGCGCATCGAGGCGGCGAAAGCTGAAAAGAGCGAGCAGGGGGCGCAACTGATCGGCCAGTTCGGTGTCGGTTTCTATTCCTGCTTCATGGTGGCCGACAAGGTTGACGTGGTGTCCCGCCGAGCAGGCGGTAACGAGGCCTGGCGCTGGTCGTCCGACGGCAAGGGAAGTTATGCCATCGATGCGGTCGATCTTGCCGATGCGCCCGCGCGCGGCACGTCCATCACCCTGCATCTGATGGAGGATGCCAGCACCTATACCTCGCGCTGGACCATCGAAAAGATCGTCAAGGATCAGTCCGGCCATGTGCCGGTGCCGGTCCTGCTGGTTGAAAAGCCCGGTGCTGAGCCGTTGCGCGTCACCGATGGCAGCGCTCTGTGGACGCGCTCCAAAAACGAGATTTCTGCGGAAGAGTACACGGATTTCTACCGCAGCCTTTCCGGCCAGTATGACGAGCCTGCGCTCAACGTGCATTTTCGCGCCGAGGGCCGCCATGAATATACGACGCTTGCCTTCGTTCCCGGCTCGCAGCCTTTCGATATGTTCGATCCAGACCGCAAGGGCCGGATGAAGCTTTACGTCAAGCGCGTCTTCATCACGGACGATGCCGATCTCGTGCCGCGTTACTTGCGTTTCGTGCGCGGTCTGGTCGATACGTCCGATCTGCCGCTCAACATGTCGCGCGAGATGATCCAGGAAAGCCCGATCCTCTCGGCAATCCGCAAGGGCGTCACCAGCCGCGTGCTGACCGCCATCGAAAAGCTGGCCGAAAACGACGCGGAGGCTTTCGCAAAACTCTGGGAAAATTTTGGGCCGGTTCTGAAAGAGGGTATTTACGAGGATTTCGAGCGCCGCTCGCAGCTTCTGGGCCTTTCGCGGTTTCGTTCGACGTCCAGCAGCGAAGGCTACCGTTCACTTGCCGATTACGTCCGCGATGCCAAGGAAGGGCAGCAGTCGATCTACTACCTCACCGGCGGCAATCTCGAGCAGCTGAAGAATTCCCCGCAGATCGAAGGTTTTCGCGCCCGCGGTGTCGAGGTCCTGTTGCTCACCGATTCGATCGACAGTTTCTGGGTGATGAACGCACCGGAATTCGAAGGAAAATCGTTCAAGTCGGTCACCCAGGGAGCAGCGGATCTGTCGCAGTTCGCAAAGCCCGAGGGTGAGGAGGCCGCGAAAAAGCCGGAGACCACGGCTGTCCTCGATGATCTGATTGCCTTTGCCAAGCTGCGTCTGGCCGATGCCGTTTCCGATGTGCGTGTTTCGGACCGGTTGACCGAAAGCGCCGTATGCCTTGTCGCATCCGAAGGCGGTTATGACCGTCAGCTGGAAAAGATCCTGCAGGGTGCGGGTCGCATCGAAGGTTCAAGCAAACCTGTCTTGGAACTCAACGCCGATCACGGACTTGTGCGGGCCATCGCCGCCAAGTCCGATGATCAGGCGCTGCGCGACGACGCTGTACTGCTGTTGCTCGATCAGGCCCGTATTCTCGATGGTGACAAGCCGGAAGAGCCGCGCGCCTTTGCCGAAAGGCTCCAGCGCATTTTCGAACGCGCCTTGAAGTAGGGGATGAAGGTCACGGCTGGTGCGGCCTTGCCACACGACAAGGTCGCGAAAGGATGATAAAACCTGATGGCTGCAATGCGCGAGGCGATTTGCAGCCATAGATTCGGATGTTTATAGACAGCGCCTGACACATGTAGAGACATGGACGTGCACCTGCCGTCCCTTTGACGGCATCCCATGGAAAAAAGTCTTCTCCGTTACATCTGGAGACATACTCGACGGCAGCAGCTGTTCATTCTGGCCATCGTGGCGGCGTCCATGGTGCCGTACTTCCTTGCCTTCGATTTGCCCAAACAGATCATCAACGGCCCCATCCAGGGCGGCGGCTTCGAAAGCGAAGGCGCGACGCAAGCCTATATGGATTTCACCGTCACGCTGCCGTGGCTCGGAAACGTCTTTCAGTTCGACGGTATTCCGCTTGATCGTCTGGAAACGCTTGGCGCGTTGTCCGGTGTCTTCCTGCTCCTGGTCATCATCAATGGCCTCTTCAAATATTACATCAACACCTACAAGGGCCGGCTCGGCGAGCGTCTTCTGCGCCGCATCCGTTTTCAACTGGTCGATCGAATTCTTCGTTTCCCGCCGAGTTACCTGAAAAAGGTGCATGCGGCGGAAGTGTCGAGCATGGTCAAGGACGAGGTGGAACCCTTCGGTGGCTTTACCGGTGATGCCTTCGTGCAGCCTGCCATGCTGGGTGGGCAGGCAATTGCGGCCCTGTTCTTCATCATGGTGCAGAATTTCTGGCTGGGCATGATCGCGGCCACCATGGTGGCGATCCAGGTCGGCATCATACCGAAAATGCGGCACCGGCTGATCGAACTCGGCCGGCAGCGCCAGGTCACGGCACGCCATTTCGCCGGCAAGGTCAGCGAAATCGTCGAGGGCATCGGCACGATCCATGCCTTCGATACCTCGAACTACGAGCGCGCCGACGTTTCTCATCGCCTCGGCCATATCTACAAGATCCGCTACGACCTCTATCAGTGGAAATTTCTCGTCAAGTTCGTGAACAATTTCCTGTCGCAGCTGACCCCCTTTCTGTTTTATTCGATCGGCGGGTACCTGACGCTACGCGGCAATCTTGACGTCGGCCAGCTGATTGCCGTGATCAATGCCTACAAGGATCTGCCCGGCCCGCTGAAGGAACTGATCGACTGGGATCAGGCGCGCCAGGATGTGCAGGTCAAATACGAGCAGGTGTTGGAGGAATTCGACTCGCCGATGATGATCCCGCCTGCCATTCATGCGCTGGCGGCGAAATCCGAAGACAAGTCGCTTACGCCGCTTGCCGCCGTCAATGTCACGATCGAAGACCAGAGCGGCGCGAGAGTGGCGGAAGGTGTCTCGGTCAAATTCGAGCGCGGCGAGACGGTTGCCATCATCGACAATGCCGGCAGTGGCGCTGAAGCGCTTGCCGAAGCGTTTGGCCGTGTCGTCTGGCCGATCTCCGGCAAGATCACGCTTCAGGAAACGGATTTGCTCGAATTGCCGGAATCGGTATCCGGCCGGGCCATTTCCTATTCCGGTGCCGACAGCTATTTTTTCCACGGTACGTTGAAGGACAATCTTCTCTACGGCCTGAAACACGCCCCCACATCGACCGTCACCTATAGCGGTCGTGACGCCACGCAGCGTCGCTGGGAGATGCACGAGGCCCGTATGGCGGGCAATGCCGATTTCGATGTTCATGCAGAATGGCTAGACCGCAGCACCACTTCCGTTCGTCACGGCCAGAAAGATGACCTGAAGAATTCGCTGCTGGCGGCGCTGGATGCCGTCCAGCTGACCTCCGACATCATGGATCTGGCCCTTCACTCCAGCTTCGATCCGGAAATTCATACCGAACTTGCGGCCCGTATCGTCGACATGCGGCACGCGTTGCGCTCGACCTTGGCTGCCAAGGGGCTTTCGCATCTGGTCGTGTTCTTCGAACCCGATCGCTACAATATCGAGGCAAGTGTCGGCGAAAACCTGCTGTTCGGCACCATGCGCCAAGGTGTCGGCGGCGAAAACTCGCTGCTCGACAGTGACTTTTTCTACGACGTGCTGCGTTCTGCGGCCCTGCTGGAACCGCTGTTCGATATGGGCACGGCAATCGCCGAAAACCTTGTCGACATTTTTGGCAGCCTGCCGGAAGACCATCCTTTCTTCCAGCAGATGATCACCTTGAGCGCCGATGAAATCGACGTCTATGAACAGTTGTTGCAACGCTTCAAGGATCGGCCTGAGGGTGTCCGGCCGAACCGCGACGAATTGCGGGCGATGCTGCGCCTGAGTTTCAACTATGTGGAACTACGCTATCGTTTCGGCCTTTTGACACCGGAGCTTTCGGAAAGGATCGTCAAGGCGCGCGACCTGCTGCACGACAAGCTGCCTGCGCATCTCTCCGGCCTTATTGAACGCTACGATCCGCATCGCTATATCGCGCTGGCGAGCCTGCGTGAAAACATCCTGTTCGGCAAGCTCAGCCACCGTATCGCCGATGCCGGTGAGCAGATCCGGGCGGTCGCCTCCGGTGTCATGCATGAGAAGGATCTTTACGCCAGCTTCCTTGGCGTGGGCCTGGAATTCGACATCGGTGCAGGCGGCAGGCGCTTGACGCTGGTGCAGCGGCAGAAGCTGAATGTGGCACGTTCGCTGATCCGCAGATCGGATTTTTATATCTTTAACAGGGCTCTACCTGGCCTCGATCGACGCGTACAAAACGAGATCGTTAAAAACGTAGTAGATTTTCTAAAGGAACAGGATCATGATCCTGCGATTATATGGGTGTTGTCCAACACGTCTCTCGCTCGTTTGTTCAAGAGGGTCGTGGTGTTCGACAGAGGCTCGATCGCAGATGATGGAACATTCGAGACTCTTGAGC
The DNA here is from genome assembly GCF_004343585.1 of Neorhizobium sp. JUb45. Taxonomy (GTDB): domain Bacteria; phylum Pseudomonadota; class Alphaproteobacteria; order Rhizobiales; family Rhizobiaceae; genus Neorhizobium. Next base: position 160,381 of record NZ_SLYW01000008.1, read on the forward strand.
AGGAAAGTGGTATATTCAAAACGCTGGTAGCCTAGGAGAGGGCTATCAAGCACAGCTGAGCGGTGGTGACGACTATGTTACTGAGGGAAGAAGTACAGCTTTTGCGCCGGATACCTTACTTTGCGAAGGTGGATCCGTGCCGTCTTAAGCTACTGGCTTTCGCATCCAGCAGGGTCAGCTACGATGCCAACCAGGAGCTCTTTCATCAGGGCGACGCTGGCGATTGCGCCTACGTTCTTCTGAGTGGCAGCGCGGATATTCTCATGGAAGCCCCTGATGGCGAAGTGAAGATCGGCGAAGTCAAGGGTGACTGCATCGTGGGCGAAGTCTGCCTGCTCTGTGATGGTGTCCGCACCGCGACCGTTCGCAGCACCACTCCAGTCGAGGCACTCAAGATCTGCAAGGACGCCTTCTCCAAGGTCCTGATCGATCCGGGTGTGACACGCGAAGTCACTCGCGCATTTGCTGAGCAGCTGCATCGCACGACCAGTGAACTCGATCGTACCCGTGCTGGTCAGCGTCAGCTGGTCAACTGACCTCAGACTGTTTTGCGGTAATAGAAATAACGGCCTTCTTCCACGTTGGGCAGGCGGGGCAGTTCTTCCAGTTGTGGATGTGACAGCGGAAGGCCGCTGACGGCAATTCCTCCCTCCGTCAGCATGCCAGCCACCATGTCCGGCAGCCATTGCAGTGTGATGGCGTCCTTTTCCGGATAACCGGTGCCGATGTCGGAATGCACCAATGCTGCACCTTTGCCGACAAACCCCTGTCCGGTCTCGCGGATTTCCCCCTCGATAAAATCTTCCGGTTCCGGTGCCAGCGTTTTGTGCGCGGCAAATTGCCGGTCGAACACAACGATGCGACGGTCGCCGAAATTCTCACGCAGATGGCTGTAGGTGCGACCATTGCCGAGGCCGACTTCAAGAACGGCGCCATCCGGAAGCGAAAGGGCATCGCGGATGTGATTGAGGATATCGCGCTGTGCCGTCATGCGGTTGATAAAACTGTCGAGCCGGCTCATGGAAGATCCTTATGCTTTGACGATGTGATCGGCGCTGATGTTGCGGCGAGCAAAGACATTACGTGTGTCGATGACGAGCGATGACCAGTCGGCAAGCGCCTGATAATCGACATCGTCGTGATCGGTGGCGACCAGCACGGCATCATAGCTGCGGATATCCGCTTCGCTCCAGCCGATCGACCGGCGTCCGCGCAGATGTCCGTATTCGCGGGTCTGCGGAATTTCTGGGACAAAGGGATCGCAATAATCAAAATCGCCGCCGCGCTCGAGAATGATCTCCATCAGCTTCAGCGACGGGCTTTCGCGAATATCCGGCACATTTTTCTTGTAGGCGAGGCCGAGGATGAGAATTTTCGAGCGGCTGAGCGCCTTGCCGGCCTTGATGTCAAGCGCTTCGGCAAGACGGGTGATCACATGGCGCGGCATGGCCGTGTTGATCTCGCCGGCCAGTTCGATGAATCGCGTTGGCTGATCGTATTCGCGTGATTTCCAGGTCAGGTAGAACGGGTCGATCGGGATGCAGTGGCCGCCAAGGCCGGGGCCGGGGTAGAATGGCATGTAACCGAACGGTTTTGTCTTGGCCGCATCGATCACGTCCCAGACATCGATGCCCATGGCCTCGTAGACGACCTTCAATTCATTGACGAGGGCGATATTGACGGCGCGAAAAATGTTCTCCGTCAGTTTTACGGCTTCGGCTGTTGCGGTCGATGCCACCGGCACCACCGTCTTCACCACCGAGCCGTAAAAGGCCTGCATCATCTCGGTCGCGGCTTCGCCGTCGCCGGCGACGATTTTCGGAATGGTCGAGGTTTCGAATTCACGGTTGCCGGGATCTTCGCGTTCCGGCGAATAACCGATGAAGAAATCCTCGCCCGAGCGCAGGCCGGATTTTTCGAGGATCGGCTTCATCACCTCGTCGGTCGTGCCGGGATAGGTGGTCGATTCCAGCACGATCAACTGGCCGGGACGAAGCGTCTCGGCGATCTTTTCGCAGGTTTTTTCCACGTAGGAGAGATCGGGGTCGCGGTGATGCGTCAAAGGCGTCGGAACGCAGATTGCAATCACGTCGCAATCGCGCAGCTGGGCAAAATCGGTGGTTGCGGAAAAACGGCCGGCTGCCGTTTCTCCCGCCAGAATATGGTCCGGCACTGCCTCGATGTAACTCTTGCCCGCCTCGATCGCCACCATCTTGGTCGGGTCGATGTCAAAGCCGGTAACGCAGTAGCCGGCGCGCGCCATGGTCATTGCCAGGGGCAGGCCAACGTAACCAAGTCCGATGACACCGGCGCGGGCGGATTTGGATTGAATGGCGGCGAGGAGGGTAGAAGATGGAGTGCTGGTCACGGGGAAGGAACCTGAATTTCGATGTCCCTCAGTTGAGTGCAGCGGGCCGAACTGTCAAGGGACGGCGGTGGCGCAACTTGGCCGCAGGTCTCGTGCCTCACGCCGGTTCACGGTGATGAGGCTTGCATCAGGCTCGGCTCGGCGTTTATGCCTTTCTCCATGAAAATCGCCTTCCATGCGCCATTGAAGTCGCCCAACCATCCGGTTCCCTCTGGTGACCGCCTGATGGCGCGGCTGCTGATTGCAGCCTTGCGCAAGAGTGGTCACGAAGTCGAGATCGCCTCGGAATTTCGCTCGTTTTCTGCAGATCCCGCGGCACTTCCTCGCCTGCAGAAGGAGGCCGGCCTGGAAATCGACCGAATCGATGCAGCCTGGCGAGAGGTTGGCCGGCCTGATCTGTGGTTCTGCTATCATCCTTATTACAAGTCGCCTGACCTCATCGGTCCTGCTCTGTGCAAGGCGCATGGTGTTGCCTATGCAACAGCCGAAGCCTCCTATTCCGAGCGCCGCAATGGTCAGGGCTGGCGTGATCATCAGGCCCTGCTGGGCGCGGCATTGCGCCTTGCCGCCGTCAATATCGGTTTCACCCGGCGTGATCTCGACGGCATCAGCCAATCGGTGACGGACGCCCGGCTCGAACATCTGCCCCCCTTCATCGACACGGCTGCTTTTTCCAGTCTGCTGCCGTCTCCAGAGCCGTTTCGGCTTGTCACGGTGGCGATGATGCGCGCAGGCGACAAGCTCAACAGCTACACCGCATTGGCCGCTGCACTGAAAAATCTTGCCGATCTTCCGTGGACGTTGTCGATCGTCGGCGATGGCCCCGCGCGCAGTGAAGTGGAAGCATTGTTTGCCGGATTCCGATCTGATCGCATCGTCTGGCACGGCCAGCTGGCTACGGACGAAATTGCCGGCGTGCTTGCCGCAGGTGCGCTCTATCTCTGGCCCGGTCATGGCGAGGCTTACGGTCTTGCCTATCTGGAAGCGCAGGCAGCCGGATTGCCGGTCGTGGCCGAACGTATTGCCGGCGTGCCGGAAGTCGTTATCCATGGCCGCACAGGGATTTTGACTGCACCCGGTGACGTCGCTGCCTATTCCGCCGCGATCCGGCACTTGCTGCTCGATAACGTTGACCGGAACACGATGGCCAAAGCCGCCAGGCACTTCGTACTGGACGAACGCTCGCTCAACGGGGCGTCCAGCCGGCTCGACACCATTCTGAAAACCCATCTGGAACATTTGCGATGACCGAACGACTGCTGATCGAGGCGCTGGACAGATTGGCCGCGAATGGCAAGCATGTCGACCTGTGGCTGCGCGATGACGATTGCATCGAACCCAGCGATGCGCTCGACGCTTTTCTCGGCGCTGCGGCACGCCATCAGATCCCGAGCACACTCGCCGTCATTCCTGCCCATACCGGTGAGGCGCTGGCGAAACGGCTGGAACGTGAGCCGGATGTTCTGGTCACGATGCATGGCTGGTCGCATGAAAACCATGCGCCGCAAGGCGTCAAGAAGCGCGAACTCGGTCTAGATCGGCCGATTGATGTCGTCGAGAAACAGCTTCAGCAAGGTCTGGAAATGCTCACCGCCCTGCATGGGCGTCGTTTTTTCCCCATGCTGGTGCCGCCATGGAATCGTATCGATCCGGCTGTCGTCGCATTACTTCCGGCACTGGGGTACTGCGCGCTTTCCACCTTCGGGCCGGAAAAAGCGGCGGCCGTTCCGATGCTCAACACCCATGTCGATGTCATCGACTGGCATGGCACCCGCGGCGGTCGCGATGCGGCCGTCCTCTTTGCAGAAACGGCAGCGATCTGCCGGCCGGGGGCGGCCATTGGCGTGCTCACCCATCACCTCGTTCATGATGGTGCGGTTGCCGATTTTCTTGAGCGCCTGTTCAGCCTGACAACCGGCCATCCAGGCTGCCGGTGGCGGTCTGCGGCAGATATCCTTGCCTCACCAGCTTTTCCAGCCGATCAGAAAACCTGAATCAGAACCTTCCGCCTTTCGCGCGGTATCCAGCACGTCGGCTACCGGCGCTTGCTGTGCAAGATTTGCGGCCACGAACCGCGTATCCGGCACAGTCACCGCCGCCATACGTGCGAGAAGCGTAAAGATCACCGGTCCTGTTGCCCACCAGGCGGGTGCGCCCGGCAGTTCCGCCATCACGCCCGGCAGCGCATCAACGAGAATGTCAAACAGCGGATGCTGCGGCGGTGCTGCAATGAACGAATTGGTGAGAAGAAGGCTTTCGCCGCCGAGGTTGCGTGGCGTCTGTTCCGCCAGTGCCGACAGGCCGACCAATGGTATGAAGGCATCGAAACCGACATCCATGCGGGCCGGGTACCAGTCGCAGTCGAGATAGATGCCGCCTTCACGCGCCAAAATCAGGTAACGGGCCACATCGACGGCGCCTGGAAAATCGCCGGCATCGAGAAAAGCCCGGAAGACCGCATTGTCATGGACGCCAATGGAACGGATATCCTCTTCCTGCCACAGGCGATGATCATAACCCGTGGCTTCTGCATGCCGCTGCCATGCCTCCACGCTGGCGGTAACCGGTTTCGAACCGATCCAGACCTGGTGGATCACGCGCGGAACAGGTGCGGCATTGAGCGCCGCCATGCTGCGCCGAGCTGTATCATCCACGCGAAAATGCCGGGTTATGCGCTCGGGGTCGGGCACGAGATTGTATTGCAATCCGATACGCGCAACCGCGTCACCCTCGGCCTTGGCGAGCTTGAGAAAGGACGCATGCAATTTGCGCGGCATGCCCAGCAACGTCATGGGACCCAAACTGTCGATCGATTGCGACGTGAGGCCGGTGCGAAGCTCTTCGAGCAGCGCGCGCGCTTCTGCCAGACGGTGATCGGCGATCAGGTTTCTGGCCGCTTGCAGAGTTGCCTTCTCGCCGCCTCTGATACCCATGTGATAACGCTCCCGCCGCTCCTGATTGCCCTTTGCGGCTACGACGTTTTCCGCCTTTCGGTCAAACGCTTTCGTCTTTTGGAACCATCTTGCGTTTTGCGATTTCTGTCACATGGACAGAGGGAGGCGGCGTGCTATACGCTGCGTCAGAATTGTCCAGAAATTGGCCTGCTTTGACTGCGCCATGACGAAGGGCATCGGGGAAATGAAGTGACCGAACGCCACGATTTGCTGCGTGCCGAAGATTTGAGCGTATCGTTCCCGTTCTACGGTGGGCGCATCGAGGCGATCCGCAATTTCAGCCTGCGCATTTCTCCCGGCAAGGTCACGGCACTGGTGGGCGAATCCGGCTCCGGAAAGTCCGTTTTCGGCCGCACGATCATGGATATCGAATCCGCCTCGGCGCAGATCGGCGGGCGTGTTTTTTTCAATGACCCGGCCAGCAGCGAAGGCCCGATCGATCTTCTCGCTCTTCCGCATGACGGGCGAAAGATCCGCTCCATCCGCGGCAATCGCATCGGCATGATCTTTCAGGAACCGATGGTGTCGTTTTCACCGCTGCACACGATCGGTAACCAGATCGAGGAAGCGCTGAAGACCCACACGATCCTGTCGCCGGCGGAACGGCACGAACGGGTGATCGAGATGCTGGGGCTGGTCGGCTTTTCCAAGCCGAACAAGGTTTTTGGCATGTACCCGTTCGAACTTTCGGGCGGCATGCGCCAGCGTGCGATGATCGCCATGGCACTGATCTGTCGCCCGGCACTCCTGATTGCCGATGAGCCGACCACCGCGCTCGACGTCACCATCCAGGCGCAGATCCTCAAGCTTTTGAAAGACCTTCAATCGCGCTTCGACATGGCGATGCTGTTGATCACCCATGATCTCGGAGTGGTCGCCAATCTTGCCGACGAGGTGGTGGTCGTCTATCGCGGCGAGGTGATGGAAGCCGGTCCGGTTGCCGATATTTTCCGCGGACCAAAACATCCCTATCTCAAGGGCCTGATGGCAGCCGTTCCGCATTTCGATATGCAGCCGGGCGAACGTCTCAAGCCGTTGCGCGATATCGATGTCGATGGCGGCCGTATGCTCGCGAAAAAGAAAGCGGCAGCGGAGCCGGCTTCGGTGCATCCGCGCTCCGATGTCCTTCTCTCCGTCCGCAATATCAGCAAGTCTTTTACCGCCCGCCGTTCCGGTTTCTTTGGCCTTGGCACGCCGGAAAAGACTTTGGCCGTCAACGACGTCAGTTTTGACATTTTGCGCGGTGAGAGCCTTGGTCTCGTCGGCGAAAGCGGTTGTGGCAAGACCACGCTCAGCAAGATCCTGATGCGCGGACTGACGGCGGATGCCGGTTCCGTGACGTTCAACGGTGCCGATGGTCCCGTCGATGTGCTTCATGCCCATGGGCAGGAGCTGCGGGCACTGCGCCGAAAGGTGCAGATGGTGTTCCAGGATCCGGTCTCGTCGTTGTCGCCGCGCATGACGGTGCGCAACATCATCGCCGAACCACTGCAGATCCACGAAAAGGGCGATGCCGAAAAGCGCACCCGTATCGTCGAGGCGCTCACCAGCGCCATCGGTCTCGATCGCAGCGCGCTCAGCCGTTACCCGCACAGCTTTTCAGGCGGTCAGCGCCAGCGTATCGGCATTGCCCGCGCGCTCGCGCTAGGACCCGAGCTGCTGATCTGCGACGAACCTGTCTCGGCACTCGACGTATCGATCCAGGCGCAGATCCTCAATCTCCTGAAGGATCTGAAGAAGGAACTCGGCCTCACCTACCTGTTCATCTCGCACAATCTCGCGGTGGTGAACTACATGGCTGATCGGGTTGCCGTCATGTATGCCGGCCGTATTGTCGAGATCGGCCCCGTCGAAGCCATCATGCGCTCGCCGGTTCATCCCTATACGCGAAAACTGCTGGCGGCCGTGCCTTATCCCGATCTCGATCGCCCGCTCGATTATGCAACTGTCGGCAGTGCGCTGAAACGCCCGAAATGGGACGCGCCCTTCGATGACGAGGAGCAGCCGGAAAGTCTGGCGCATGCCGATCTCGGCGGTGGCCACCTCGTTCTCGCCCGGCGCAGTGTCGATGCTAGGGAGTTGCGGCCATGATCACCCGTCGCCTCCTGCTTTCGCTTCTTGCCTCTTCGGCTGTCGTGCCGTTCGCAAAGGCTGCCGAAACCGCCATGAACCTTGAAGGCGCTACGGTTCCACCCGGACCTCCAATGACGCCACGCGTGATCAATCTGGCAGCGCTCGGCCGCGAACCTGGCAAACGTGGCGGCACTGCGCGCATGCTGATCGGTGGGCAGCGCGATATCCGTCTGATGCCGATCAATGGTTATGCGCGGCTGATCGGTTACGACGAACATCTCAATCCGCTGCCGGATCTTCTGGAAAAATACGAGGTCGAGCACTCGCAGGTCTTCACCTTCCATCTGCGCGAAGGTCATCGCTGGTCGGATGGCAGCCCGTTCACGACGGAGGATTTCCGTTATGTCTGGGAAGACATGTTCCATAACAAGGAACTGCATCGCGGCGGCATTCCGGCCGAATTGATCGTCAATGGTGCAGAGCCGCGTTTCGAAATCCTCGATGAACTGACGGTGCGGTATTCGTGGGATGCACCCAATCCGGATTTTCTGGCACAGCAGGCTGCGCCTTCTCCGACGCGGCTGATGATGCCGTCAGCCTATATGAAGCAGTTCCATGCGAAATATCAGGACGCGGGCACGCTGGCGAAACTGATCAAGGCGAACCGCGTCGAAGACTGGTCGTCGCTGCATCAGAACAAGGGCCGTACGGTTCGGCCAGAAAATCCCGATCTGCCGACGCTCGACCCCTGGCGCAACCGGACTGCTCCCCCCGCACAGCAGTTCATTTTCGAGCGTAACCCGCATTTTCACCGCATCGACGAAAACGGCGTGCAGCTGCCCTATATCGATCGCTTCGTGCTTAATGTCAGTTCGCCCGGCCTGATTGCCGCCAAGGCGGGCTCGGGGGAGAGCGAGCTTCAGCTCGCCAATATCGATTTCGCCGACTACACGTTCCTGAAAAGCTCGGAGCAGCGCTTTCCGGTACACGTCAATCTGTGGAAGCGCACGCAAGGGTCGCGCATCGCGCTGATGCCCAATCTCACCTGCAAGGATGATATCTGGCGCGGCCTGTTCCGGGATGTCCGCGTGCGGCGGGCACTCTCGCTGGCCATCGATCGCAGCGAGATTAACAAGGCGTCTTTCTACGGTATAGCCAAGGAGAGCGCGAATACGATCCTGCCGGAAAGCCGCCTCTACCGGAAGGAATATGCCGAAGCCTATATTGCGCATGATCCGCATGAGGCAAACCGGCTTCTGGATGAGGCAGGTCTCGCGCGCCGCAACGAAAAAGGGTTTCGGCTGCTTTCGGATGGCCGCATCGCGCAGATCGTCATCGAGACGGCGGGCGAGGATTCCTTCGAAAGCGATGTGCTCGAACTGGTTGCCGATCACTGGTACAAGGTCGGCATCGCCATCCATGTCCGCGCCTCGAGCCGCGAATTGTTCCGCAGCCGCATCCGTGGCGGCGAAACGATCATGTGCGTCTGGCCGGGTATCGACAATGGCGTGCCGACGGCCGACATGTCGCCGAAGGAACTTGCGCCGACCTCTGATGACCAGCTGCAATGGGCAAACTGGGGTCTGCATTATCTGTCCGGCGGCAGCGATGGCCGTCCGCCCGATATGCCGGAACCATTGAAACTGCTCGATCTTCTGGCCGACTGGAGACGTAGCGGCGAAACGGCCGAGCGTGAAAAGATCTGGCATGAAATGCTGTCGATCTACACCGATCAGGTCTTCACCATCGGCATCGTCAATGCGGCGCTGCAGCCGGTGGTGAGTTCGTCGCGCCTGCGCAACATGCCGTCGCGCGGTCTGTTCTGTTTCGATCCCTATTCCTATCTCGGCGTCTACATGCCGGACACGTTCTGGTTCGGGGAGAGCGCCTGATGCTACGGTACATTCTCTGGCGCATCCTCGTGATGATCCCGACGCTGCTGATGATCTCGCTTCTGGTCTTCACCATCATCGAGCTGCCACCGGGCGATTATTTTGAAAGTTACGTCGAGGAAATGCGTGCCATCGGCGAAAAGGCCGATCTGCAGGAAATCGAGGAGTTGAAGGCCCGCTACGGTTACGACAAGCCGGCGCCGATAAGGTACCTCAACTGGGTCGGCGGCATGCTGGTCGGCGATTTCGGTTATTCCTTCGAATACCGCATGCCGGTCAACGAGGTGGTCGGCGATCGTCTATGGCTCACTATTTTGGTGTCTTTCGTCACCATCGCGCTCACCTGGATCATCGCCTTTCCGATCGGTGTCTATTCGGCCACGCGCCAATATAGCTGGGGTGATTACGGCCTGACGCTGTTCGGGCTGATCGGCATTGCCGTGCCGAATTTCATCTTCGCGCTGATCCTGATGTATTTCGCCAATATCTGGTTCGGCACGACGATCGGCCATCTGATGGACCAGAAATATCTCAACCAGCCGATGAGCTGGGACAAGTTCTGGTCGATCCTCGAGCACCTGTGGATCCCGGTCATCATCATCGGCACGGCCGGCACGGCCTCGATGGTTCGGCGCCTGCGTGCAAACCTTCTCGATGAGTTGCAGAAGCAGTATGTCATGACGGCGCGGGCCAAGGGCCTGCATCCGCTCAAGGTTCTGGTCAAATATCCATTGCGCATGTCGCTCAATTTCTTCATCTCGGATATCGGCTCGATCCTGCCGTCGATCATTTCGGGTGCGGAAATCACCGCCGTGGTGCTGTCGCTGGAAACCACCGGCCCGATGCTGATCAAGGCATTGCAGAGCCAGGACATGTATCTGGCCGGCTCCTTCCTGATGTTCCTTGCTTTCCTGACAGTCATCGGCGTGCTGGTGTCGGATATTGCGCTGGCACTGTTTGATCCGCGTATTCGCCTGAAAGGAGGGGCCACCAAGTGAAACCGACCCTTCCCGAAAGCGGCCAGCCGCTCGCCCATTATGTTTCGACCGCACCTTTCGACCCCTACGCGACAGAAGCGGCCGCCGCCTCCAGCGCCTATACGGAAGCATCGCAGCTGAAGCTGATGTGGTGGCGGTTCAAGCGCCATCGGCTGGCGCTGATCTCCGGCATCCTGTTGGCTGTCGCCTATCTGTCGATCATCATCGTCGAGTTTCTGGCGCCCTATAACCTGCACACGCGCAACATCGACAGCATCTATTCACCACCGCAATCGGTGCATCTTTTTCATGACGGCGAATTCGTCGGGCCGTTTGTCTACAAGCAGCACATGCAGCTCGACATGACGACGTTGCGAAGGGTTTATACCGATACCAATATCGTGCAGCCGCTGCGCTTCTTCTGTCATGGCGATGCCTATCGTTTCTGGGGGCTGGTCGAAACCGATCGCCATCTGGTTTGCCCGGCTGAAGGTGGTGATTTCTTCCTGCTCGGCACGGATCGGCTCGGGCGGGATGTCATGTCGCGCATTCTGTATGGTGCCCGCATATCGCTGACGATCGGCCTTCTCGGCATCACCACCAGCTTTGTTCTCGGCATTGTGATCGGTGGCCTTGCGGGTTATCGCGGTGGCGTGTTCGATCTGATCGTCCAGCGCATCATCGAGGTGTTGCAGTCCATTCCCAGCATTCCGTTGTGGCTGGCTTTGGCCGCCATCATGCCGGTGACATGGAGCCCGTTGATCATCTATCTCGGCATCACCTTCATCCTCGGCATGCTCGACTGGACGGGGCTGGCGCGTGCCGTGCGTTCCAAACTGTTTTCGCTGCGGGAGGAGGATTATGTCCTTGCCGCGCAGCTGATGGGGGCCAGCAAGACCCGTATCATCGGCCGCCATCTGGTGCCCGGTTTCATGTCGCATCTGATCGCCAGCGCCACGCTCGCCATTCCCGGCATGATCCTTGGCGAAACGACGCTCAGCTTCCTCGGTCTCGGTCTGCGGGCACCGATCACGAGCTGGGGTGTCTTGCTCACGGAAGCGCGCACGGTTAACGTGATTGCCCTCTATCCCTGGCTTCTGTTTCCGGTCATCCCGGTCATTGTGGTCATCCTGGCATTCAACTTTCTGGGAGACGGCTTGCGCGACGCGGCCGATCCCTACAAGTGACACGCATCGCATTCGTATAATCTGAAACGAAAGACCCACATGACGCGCCGTCTCGATAACGCTCGCATCCTCATGTACAGCCATGACACGTTTGGACTCGGCCACCTGCGCCGCTGTCGCGCCATCGCCCATTCGCTGGTCGAGGATTATCGTGGTCTCAACGTACTGATCATTTCCGGCGCCACCATTGCCGGCGCCTTCGACTATCGCGCCCGCGTCGATTTCGTCAAAATCCCGTCGGTCATCAAGCTGCGCAACGGCGAATACACGTCGATGGATCAGCATATCGATCTTCAGGAAACCCTGAAGATGCGCCAGTCGATCATCCGGCATACTGCCGAAACCTTCGACCCCGACATCTTCATCATCGACAAGGAGCCGCTTGGCCTGCGCGGCGAAGTCGAGGATACGCTGGCCTATCTGAAGACCCGCGGCACCAAGCTGGTTCTCGGCCTGCGCGAAGTCATGGATGCGCCGCACCTTCTCGACAAGGAATGGCAGCGCAACGACGTGATGCGCAAGATCGGCCAGTATTATGATGATATCTGGGTTTATGGTCCGCCGGAGTTTTATGATCCGCTGGTTGGCCTCGATGCGCCGCAGAACGTGCGCTCCAAGATGAGTTTCGTCGGTTTTCTGCAGCGTGCCGTCGGTGAAGGCGTGCAGTCGGATCACCGCCAGAAGGGCGACTATATTCTCGTCACCACCGGCGGCGGCGGCGATGGCGCCGATCTCGTGCAGGAAGTGATTGCCGGTTACGAAGCTGATCCGACTTTCACGCAGAAGGCGCTGATCGTGCTTGGTCCCTATATGCCGGCCGAACAACGCCATCGCCTGCAGGAGGCCGCTTCGCGTGTCGGTCCACTGGAAGTGATCGAGTTCGACAACCGCATGGAAGATCTCGTTGCCAATGCCAAGGCGGTCGTCGCCATGGGCGGCTACAACACCTATTGCGAAATCCTCTCCTTCGACAAACCGGCGCTGATCGTGCCGCGCACACAGCCGCGCGAAGAACAGCTCATCCGCGCAAAGCGTGCCACCGAACTCGGGCTTGTCACCATGCTTCTGCCGGAGGAATCCGCCGATCCCAAGCGCATGGCGCAGGCATTGCGCACCCTGCTCACCCAGCCGGCACCTTCTGCAGGCGATCCGAGCCTGAGGCTTGAGGGGCTTGCCCATATCTCATCCATGGTCGGCGAGTGGATGAACCACAGGGACGGCGACCATCTGTCGGTCGTGCAGGGCTGATCCTTCCCATGTTGGAAAAGAAGAAGATCGTTGTCCTCCTGAAGGGCTATCCGCGCCTTTCGGAAACGTTCATCGCGCAGGAGCTTCTTGGGCTAGAACGGGCCGGGCTGACGCTCGAACTGTTTTCCATGCGCCGGCCCACCGACAAAAAACGCCACCCCATCCATGACGAAATCCGCGCGCCGGTCAAATACCTGCCGGAATATCTGCATGAGGAGCCGCTGCGGGTGTTGTGCTCGCTCGTGAAGGCAGCGCGCAAGCCGGGTTTCGGCAAGGCATTTCGCCAGTTCCTGTCGGACCTCGGCCGCGATTTTTCGCGCAACCGTTTTCGCCGTTTCGGACAGGCTGCCGTGCTGGTGGCCGAATGGCCGCAGGACGCGGACTGGCTTTATGTGCATTTCATCCACACACCGGCCTCCGTTGGCGGCTATGCAGGCCTTATTGCCAACATCCCATGGTCGGTCTCGGCGCATGCCAAGGATATCTGGACATCGCCCGCCTGGGATCTGCAGGGCAAGCTCAGACAGGCAAGCTGGGCCATCACCTGCACCCGCGCCGGGTTCGATCATCTGACTGAACTTGCCGGTCGTGGTGATGTCGTCAACCTCAGTTATCACGGCCTCGATCTCGACCGTTTCCCGGTCTTTGCCGACAAGCGGAATGTCCGCGACGGTTCTTCGGCAGACGATCCGGCCATCATTCTCTCCGTCGGTCGCGCGGTCAAAAAGAAGGGTTACGACACCCTGCTTCAGGCTCTGTCGCTTCTGCCAAAGGATCTGCACTGGCGGTTCCGCCATATCGGTGGCGGCGAGCAGCTTTCGGCGTTGAAAGCGCAGGCTGAACAACTCGGTATCACCGATCGCATCGAGTGGTTTGGCGCTCTGGCGCAGGTGGAAGTGCTGGAACATGATCGCAACAGCGACGTCTTTGCGCTCGCCTCGCGCATTACCGATGACGGTGATCGCGACGGCCTGCCGAATGTGCTGGTCGAAGCCGCCAGCCAGCGCATGGCCTGCGTGGCAACCGCCCAGGCCGGCATTTCCGAACTTTTCATTAATGACGAAAACGGCCTGCTGGTGCCGCCGGACGATGCGAAGGCTTTGGCTGTGGCACTGGAACGCATGATCCGCGATCCGGCGCTGCGCCAGCGTCTGGGGGACGCCGCCGAACAGCGCGTCCGCCACGAATTCGATCATCGCGCCAGCATCCGCCAGCTGGAAACACTGTTTGCCGCCCATCGCGGAAAGGCCTGACATGTCCACCAATGAAAGCCGGCAGCCGCGCGTTTTCTTTTATGTCCAGCATCTGCTCGGCATCGGCCATCTCGCTCGCGCCAGCCGCGTCGCTGCAGCGCTGGTGGAGGGTGGTTTTGCCGTGACGCTGGTGACAGGCGGTCTGCCGGTCAAGGGTTTTCCGGGACCGGGCATCGAGCATATCGAACTGCCGCCGGTCGCCACAGGCGTGGAATTCGCCGGCCTGGCGCAGGCGGATGGCACGCCGGTCGACAAGGTTTTTGAGGAAGCACGCACCAGACTGCTGCTGGATGCCTTTCATCGTGTGAAGCCGGATGTGGTCATCACCGAGGCCTTTCCCTTCGGTCGTCGTCAGGTGCGTTTCGAGCTTCTGCCGCTGCTGGATGCCATCGCGGCCACGGAACCGCGTCCGATCGTCTGTGCCTCCGTGCGTGACATTTTGCAGGAAAACCGCAAGCCCGGCCGCGATCAGGAAACCGTCGACCTGGTGCAAAACCATTTCGACCATGTTCTGGTGCACGGCGATCCCGCTTTTGCCCGCATCGAAGATACGTTTCCGCTGGCCGACCGGATCTCCGAGCGTGTCATCTATACCGGCATGGTCGCCCCGCCGGCGCCAAATCCCTCGCCGGAGCGCTATGATATCGTCGTCTCCGCCGGTGGCGGCGTGGTCGGCGCGGCCTTGATGGAGGCGGCGGTCGCGGCATCTGCCGATTTCGATGCGGCGCTGAAATGGTGCGTCATCACCGGCCCCAACCTGCCGCAGGCGGATTTCGACCGGCTGGCCGTCGGCACGCCCGACAATATCAGCTTGTTCCGGTTTCGCCCGGATTTCCCGAACCTGCTGGCGGCCGCCACGCTCTCCATCTCGCAGGCCGGCTACAACACGGTCGGCGATCTGCTGCAAACCTCCTGCCGCCTGCTTCTGGTGCCCTTTGCCACCGGTGGCGAAACGGAACAGACCGAGCGCGCCGAAAAGCTGAAGGCCATGGGACTGGCCGCGGTGGTGGAAGAAGCGTCCCTGTCGAAGGAAAGCATGTCGGCGGCGATAACCGAGGCATTGAAACTGCCGCCACCGTCCACGGTCGATATCCGCATGGATGGCGCCAAGGAAACGGGCCGGATATTGCGCGGGCTTCTGGCGGAACGCGTGAATTAGCCTCAAGGCACCGTCATCCGTCGACCTCTAAGGCAAGCATCAATCCTTTCAAATGCTTGCCTATCCGAAATTGCTTTTCCGCAATCGGGAACAACAGTCCGTGATTGGCGTTGAGCGTGATCGACGCTGAGGGAGGACGCCCGAGATGACCACGCCTGTGACCAAGCCGGATGATTCGGCAGAGCCGAAAACCGAACTCAACCGCATGATCGGCCCCGGCCTGCTGCTTCTCTTCATCGTCGGCGATATTTTAGGCACCGGCATCTATGCGCTGACCGGTCAGGTGGCGGCAGAAGTCGGTGGTGTCGTCTGGCTGCCATTCCTCATCGCCTTTGCCGTGGCACTGGTCACCGCCTGCAGCTATCTTGAGCTTGTCACCAAATACCCGCAGGCGGCGGGTGCCGCGCTTTACACCCACAAGGCTTTCGGGGTGCACTTTCTCACCTTTATCGTCGCCTTCGCCGTTATGTCGTCCGGTATCACCTCGGCCTCGACAGCCTCACGCGCTTTTGCCTCCAATTTCACGGCCGCCACCGGGTTCGATTTCGGGGCCTATGGCGTCACCGGTGTGGCACTCTTCTTCATTGCCGCCATTGCGCTCGTCAATTTCCGTGGCGTCGGCGAAAGCGTGAAGATGAATGTGGTGCTCACTGTGGTCGAACTCACCGGCCTGTTCATCATCATCGGCATCGGTTTCTGGGCGATCGGCAATGGCCAGGGCGATGTTTCCCGCGTCTGGACCTTTGAGCCTGCCGGTGACCATGGCGTCATCTGGTCGGTGGTTGCCGCCACCACGCTTGCTTTTTTCGCCATGGTCGGCTTCGAGGATTCGGTCAACATGGCCGAGGAATGCAAACAGCCGAGCCGGATTTTTCCAAAAGTGCTGCTCGGCGGTCTCGTCATCACCGGCGTCATCTACATCCTCGTCGCCATCTCGGCGATCACGCTGGTCTCTGCCGCCGATCTCGGTGAAGGTGAAACGCCGCTGCTGAAGGTCATTCAGGCCGGCGCACCCAATTTCCCGATCAGCATTTTCGGTGTCATCACCATGTTCGCCGTCGCCAATTCGGCGCTGATCAACATGATGATGGCGAGCCGCCTGATCTACGGCATGAGCCGCGAAGGCGTGCTGCCGGCGGCGCTCGGAAAAGTCCACAAAACGCGCCGCACGCCCTATATTGCCATCGTCTTCACTACGCTGCTGGCCGTCGGCCTGATTGCCTTTGCCGGTGGCGTGCCGGCGCTCGGCGGCACTACGGCGCTGCTGCTGCTCGCTGTCTTTGCCATCGTCAATGTCGCGGTGCTGGTGTTGCGCAAGGACACGGTCGGCCACAAGCATTTTCGTACACCGACCTTTCTGCCGGTGATCGGTGCGGCCAGTTGCCTGTTCCTCGTCGGCCCATGGACCGGCCGCGATCCGGTGCAGTACACGATTGCCGCCGTGCTGTTGGCTATCGGCGTGGTTCTGTGGTTTGCCACGGTACGGTTCATGAAGGCGCAGGCGCAAACGGCTTGATGTCACGCATCTTCGCTGAAGGAACGGCGGCAACCTGAACCGTTGCCGCCTTAAAACTTACATGCCCGCCTCGGCCATCCAGAATTCCGCATCCGCACCGCCCGGAATATGCAGCGGGGCAGACGGATCGGTCGCTGCCCGCCAGACTGCTTCCGCCACATCGGGTGCATAGGTCACGGGACCGGTATCGTCCTGCACGGTTTTCACGAATTGCTGAAGCATCGGTGCATAATCCGCATTGTCCATCCCGCGCAGGTGAGGGCGTGCGTTCGCTCCGAAACTGGTTTCCGGCGAACGGCCCGGCAGGACGATATGCACCCGGACGCCAAAAGGCTCCATTTCAATTGCGAGCGATTCCGTAAAAGCGTTCACGGCTGCCTTGCTTGCCCGATAGACACCGATTACCGGCAACGGCTTTACCGTCACCGTGGAGGTCACGTTGATGATGACACCTGCCCGGCGCTGGCGCATCTGCGGCAGCACCGCCTGAACCATCGCCAATGTTCCGATCGTGTTTGTCTGGAACAGCGCCTGCACCGTTTCCGGTGCTGTCAGTTCCACCGGCGATGGCGCTCCGAAACCGGCATTGTTGACAAGAACGTCGATTGGCCCGGCATCTTCCACCGCCTGCGAAATGCTTGCCGGATCGGTGACGTCGAGCGCAAGAATGCGCAGACGTTCGGACACCGGCAGCAGGCCCGTATCGGGCTTGCGCATCGTCGCGATCACGTCCCAGCCCCGCTCAAGAAAGAGTTTTGCCGTCTCAAGACCGAAACCAGACGAGCAACCGGTGATCAATATCGTGGACATATGCTTCTCCATGTCAAAAGGAATGAAGCCATGGTAATGACGAATATCGAGACTTTATATATTCCAGAATCTCCATTTCTTTAGAGACAGTCCTGATCATGTCCGTCGATCCCCTTGCCGAAATCGTTACGCTGCTGCAGCCCACAGCCCGTTTTTCGAAACTGGTGGAATGTGCCGGCGCCTGGAGGATCGAGCGGGAAGCGACTGGCGAACCGTTCTACTGCGCAATCCTTGAGGGGCGTTGCCGCGTGCGGTTCGGCGGCGGCCAGCCGTTCATGCTGCAGGCCGGTGACTTCATACTCGTGCCCGCCATGCGCAATCTCGCCAATGAGAGCATTGATGCGCCGGCCGATCTCCCTGCCATGGTGCCCACGCAACTTGGTGATGGCCGTTTTCGTGTCGGCTCACTGGAAGGACCGGCCGATCTGCGCATGCGCATAGGTCATTGCAGTTTTGGCTCACCGGATGCAGCCCTGCTCGTATCCCTCTTGCCCGATGTCGTTATCGTTCGCGATCAGCCGCGGCTGGCGACACTGATGCAATTGGTTGGAGAAGAGACACGCGCGCGTCGGCCGGCGCGTGAACTCGTTCTGGAGCGACTGTTGGAGGTGCTGCTGATCGAGGCGTTGCGATCCGGCACGGAGACCACTGCATCACCCGGCCTGAGCCGTGGCCTTGCCGATGAACGCCTCTCGGCGGCGCTTCACGCCATGCATGCGCGGCCTGCTCATCCGTGGACGGTTGCCGATCTGGCCACAGAAGCCGCCCTGTCCAGATCGGCATTTTTTGCGCGCTTCAACCGTGTCGTCGGCCTGCCGCCGATGGAATATCTGCTGGCCTGGCGTATGGCGCTCGCCAAGCGGCTTTTGCGCGACCGCGACATGGGAATGGATGACGTCGCCGAACGCGTGGGTTACGGGTCGGCAAGCACGTTCAGCGTCGCCTTTGCGCGACACGCGGGCATGCCGCCGGCACGATATGCGCGCAGCGAGCTGCGGGATGGAATGAGCACCACAGGGTTCGGGACATAGGGCAGGGAGCGCGAGGTTTCGCTATTTGGTAAACCGATCCCGCCACGCCCCCTGCGCGCCCTCCACCGGCAGTGACGTTGCCTCATACACGCCGCGTGCAATGGCTCGTGCTGTCACGATCGTCGCCAGATGAAAGATCTCCATCAACTCCGCCATGCCCCCCACCGGCTTTTCGCCGGTCGCGGCGGCAAACATCGTGTCTCCGTCGAAGGGCAGGTGGGCGGGCAGCACGGCGCGGGCCAGTCCGTCATGGGCGAGTATGGAGAGGCGATGTGCCTGCGCCTTGGTCAGCACTGCGTCTGTTACGACAATGCCTATTGTCGTTGCCGTCACGTTCACGCCTTTCAGGCGCATATCCGTATCGAAGGTCGTGGGAATGCCCAGCCCGCCAAATTCGTTATTCTGTTCGAACGTGGCGGCCCAGAAATGCGGGCCGTTGCCGATCGTTGCCGAGCCCAGTGCATTGGCGGCCACCAGTGCCGCCACCGTATGTCCGGCTTTGGTTCTGGCGCTGGCTGATCCCAGCCCGCCCTTGAAGGTCGCCGTGGTCGCCCCGGTGCCGGCGCCCACTGTGCCGAGCGCAGAGTCGCCTTTTCCGATCGCTTCGAAAGCCTCAAAACCCATGTCGCGATAGGGGGAATGGCGACCCCAGTCCTTGTTCCCGCTGTTCAGGAGATCCATCAGGATTGCCTGCGGCACGATCGGCACTTTTGTGGTGCCGACCGTCAGGCCGCGTCCGATTTCGCGAAGACCTGCCTGCACGCCGCCGGCCGCATCCAGCCCGAAGGCCGAGCCGCCGGAGAGCACGAATGCATCCACCGTCTCGACCGTCATGGACGGGTCGAGGAGGGCGGTGTCGCGTCCGCCCGGCGCGCCACCCAGTACGCTGCCGGAGGCAATCACCGGGCGGTCGAAGACGACGGCCGTCACGCCGGAGCCGAGCACGAGGTCGGTGGCATGGCCGACGGCCACGCCCTTGATATCGGTCAGCAGGTTTTTCAACGGCGCATCAGCTGTCATCGGCTCAGTCGATGTCGAACTTCACACCCTGCGCCAGTGGCAGCGTGCGACCATAGTTCAGCGTGTTGGTGGCGCGGCGCATATAGGCGCGCCAGGCATCCGAACCCGATTCGCGGCCGCCGCCGGTTTCCTTCTCGCCCCCGAATGCGCCACCGATCTCGGCACCCGAAGGGCCGATATTGACATTGGCGATGCCGCAATCCGAGCCCTGCGAAGAGACAAAATTTTCCGCCTCGCGCATGTCGTTGGTGAAGATCGACGACGACAGGCCCTGCGGCACATCATTGTGCAGGGCAATGGCCTGATCGAAATCGGAATAGCGGATCACGTAGAGGATCGGTGCAAAGGTTTCGTCCTTCACCGGGCCTGTCTGGTCCGGCATTTCCACGATGGCCGGGCGTGCGTAATAGGCCTCGGTGGCATCGTCGGAAAGAACTCGTTCGCCACCAGACACCTTGCCGCCGGCGGCGCGTGCTGCGTCGAGTGCGCCTTGCATCTTGTCGAAGGCAGCCTTGTCGATCAGCGGGCCGACTAGATTGCCTGCCGTCAGCGGGCTGCCGATCGTCACCGACTGGTAGGCCTTGATCAGGCGTGGCACCAGCTGGTCGTAAACGCTGTCATGCACGAACAGGCGACGCAGGGTTGTGCAGCGCTGGCCGGCCGTGCCCATGGCGGAAAAGGCGACGCCGCGCAGGGTGAGGTCGAGGTCGGCGGTCGGGGTGACGATCGCGGCATTGTTGCCGCCGAGTTCGAGGATCGAGCGGCCAAACCGC
The DNA here is from genome assembly GCF_004343585.1 of Neorhizobium sp. JUb45. Classification (GTDB taxonomy): domain Bacteria; phylum Pseudomonadota; class Alphaproteobacteria; order Rhizobiales; family Rhizobiaceae; genus Neorhizobium. Next base: position 180,642 of record NZ_SLYW01000008.1, read on the forward strand.
TGCGCCACGCGCGGGCCGACGAGACGGCCCATGGCGGTGGAGCCGGTGGCGGAAATCAGAGGAACTTTTTCATTGTCGACCAGCACTTCGCCGATCTCGCGGCCGCCGATCAGCAGGGTCGAGAGGTTTTCCGGCGCTTCGTAACCGGCATCGCGATAGCGCTTTACGGCTTTCTCGAAGATCGCCTGCGTGGCGAGCGCCGTCAGTGGTGTCTTTTCGGATGGCTTCCAGACGGTGGAATTGCCGCAGACCAGCGCCAGCGCCGAATTCCACGACCAGACCGCGACCGGAAAGTTGAAGGCCGATATGATGCCGACAACGCCGAGCGGATGCCAGGTTTCCATCATGCGGTGATCGGCGCGTTCTGTGGCGATGGTGAGGCCATAAAGCTGACGCGACAGGCCGACGGCGAAATCGCAGATGTCGATCATCTCCTGTACTTCGCCCAGACCTTCCGACGTCACCTTGCCGACTTCGATCGATACCAGCTGGCCGAGTGCATCCTTGGCGGCGCGCAGTTCCTCGCCGAGAAGACGGATCAGTTCGCCACGCTTGGGGCCGGGCACCTTGCGCCATGCCAGGAATGCTTGTTGCGCCTTGTCGATCGCGGCCTTGGCGTCGTTTGCGGAATGTTCCGGCAGGGTGCCGATTTCCTTGCCGGTGACGGGAGAACGAACGGCCAGCGTGCCGCCCTTGTAGCGGGAGGTTGCCACGCCGAGATCGGCGAGAATGCGGTCCACGTCGGCGGCGAGGTCGAGTGTGGCAAGGGTCATATCGGTCTCCAGTTTTTGGTGCGTTCTCTATCCGGGAACGTCGTGATTGCGTGCAATGTACAAGCGGCGACGGCTTGCGCAATCGCGGCGATGGATATTTGTTGCCCGTTCAGAAGCGTTCGCCGGCAAAATGGGCGATCTGCGCACCCGCTTCGTAATAGGCTTCCTTCAGCCCCCGCAGCGATGGCAGCTTTGGATCGCTGACCGGCAGCGGCATGTCCTCTTCGGGAAGTCGGCCGAGAATGTGCTCTGCCAGCACTTTTCCGAATGTCGTGCCGGGCGCGATGCCGCGGCCATTGTAACCACAGAAACCGATGACATTGCGGTCGAACCTGTGCAGGCGCGGCAGGGCATTGTCGGTCATGCCGATCTGGCCGTACCATTCCGCCTCGAATTCGATTTCGCCAAGCTGTGGAAACAGCCGCGCCAGAGACCGTTTCGCCCAGCCTTTGTGGATGCCCGTCCCGGTGCCGCGCAGAGCGCCGACGCTGCCGAACACCAGCCGGCCGCTGCGGTCCATGCGGAAAGAGGAAAGCACCTCCTTCGTGTCCCAGCAGCCTTCGTGGCCGCGCAGGATGGAGCGTAGCAGATTATCCGAAAGTGGTTTGGTCGCGAGATTGAAATAGGGCAGATGCACCTGCTCTTCCCGGATCACCTGCCATGGCCCGGTGCTGTAGGCATCGGTGGCAACGATCACCCAATCGGCCGAAATTTCGCCATGGGCAGTGCGCACCACATGTTTTTCACCTACCTTGTCGGCGGAAACCACGGCGCTGCCGGTAAACAGCCTTGCCCCCGCCTTTACCGCCGCATGCGCCAAACCTCTGGCATAGGCAAGCGGCTGCAGTGTGCCTGCCCGCATGTCGAGCAGCGCACCGGCATAGGCGGCACTGCCCACCCGCCGTTCCGTCTCCGTGGCATCGAGTATCGAAACCGGTGCCCCGCGTGCCTGCCACTGGCGGGCGCGTTCCTCCAGTTCCTTCAAACCTTCGGCTCCGACGGCCAGATGCAGCGTGCCGTTTTCGACAAGCTCGCATTCGATGTCGTGTTTCCTGATCGTCTCGCGCACCAGCGCCGGGCCATTGCCGAGCAAAGTCAGTGCCCGCTCGCCGTAAACCGGGCCAAGCTCTTTTGGAAAATCATCGGGCATGACCCACATGCCGGCATTGATCAGCCCGACATTGCGGCCGGCACCGCCGAAACCGATCTCGCTCGCCTCCAGCAAAGCCACGCTCACACCGGCTTCGGCCAGATGCAGCGCGGCCGAAAGGCCGGTGTAACCACCGCCGACGATCACCACATCCGCCGTCTCGGCTCCTTCGAGACGCACTGTTACCGGCGCTGTCGGAGCCGTCTTTTCCCAAAGGCCGTGCGAACGTGGATTGTCGAGCATGATGCGATATCCGGATGACGCGATGCCACCATCTTTACAGCTGCAGTTTAACCGTGAATATCGACATGTTTTCAATACGTCATTCGCTGGAGGAATGACATGCTGCCGCCAAGGCGTTTCTTTCCGTCCTTCTCTCTGCTCATCGCTTTCGAAGCCGCCGCCCGCACCGGCAGCGTCACGGCAGCTGCGCGTGAGCTCGGCCTCACCCAAAGCGCCGTCAGTCGCCAGATCACAGCACTTGAAAGCCAGCTTGGAGCAGCCCTCTTCCTGCGCGAACGCCAGACGATCCGGCTGACGCTTGCCGGTGACACCTATGCCCGCGAAGTGCGGGAAGCCTTGCGGCGCATATCCAGCGCCTCGCTCAACCTGCGGGCCAATCCCTCGGGCGGCACGCTCAATCTCGCTGTACTGCCGTTCTTCGGTGCCCGCTGGCTGACCCCGCGCATTGGCCGTTTTTGCGAAAAACATCCGGGCATGATGATCAATCTCATCACCCGGCTGGAGCCGTTCGATTTCCGCTTCGACACGCTGGATGCCGCCATCCATTTCGTCGAGCCGCGCTGGCCAGGCGCCGAGCTCACTTTCCTTCTGCAGGAAGATGTGCTTCCGGTCTGCAGTCCCGACTTCAAGGCAAAACATGGGCTGCAGACGCCGGAGGATGTGCTGAAAGCGCCGCTGCTGCATCTCAATTCGCGGCCGGATGCCTGGGAAATCTGGCTTCGCAGCCGATCCATCCTGTTCGAAGCGCTGCATGGCATGCTGTTCGACCAGTTCGCGCCAATGGTCGAGGCCGCTGCGGCGGGGCTCGGGGCTGCGCTTCTGCCGCGCTTTCTCATCAGCCGCGAACTGGACCAGGGGCTGCTCATTCCGGCCATCGAAAACGGCGGTATCGACACCAGCGGCTATCACCTCGCCTATCCGCCCGACCGTGCCTCCTATCCGCCGCTCAAAACGTTCCGCGCGTGGCTGCTGGACGAAATTGCCGCCGACACGACGATACGGGATCGCTTGCGAACACCGGCCTGATCGGCCAATAGTCGGTCATCCGATCCTTGGCGGCTTAAGTGCGGCCCGACTGACAGGAAGATTTCGATGAAACCGATTTTTGTGCAATTGCGCTGCACACCCGGCAAGACCTACGAGGTTGCCGATGCTCTCTACAAGACCGAACTGGTCTCGGAACTCTATTCCACCAGCGGCGACTGGGATCTGCTGGCAAAAGTCTATCTGCCGGAAGGTGAAGAGATCGGCCGTTTCGTCAATGAGAAGATCGCCTGCATTCCCGGCATCGAGCGCTCGCTGACGACGATGACGTTTACGGCGTTCTGATTCGGCCGGATCGAATCGCGCCCAACAAAAAAGCCGCCCAACATGGAGCGGCTTTTATTGTGTTCGGCCGGATATCCGGCGTTTTCGGAAGCATGGTTCTGTCATGCGTGTGCCGGGTTTGCGGAGCGCGAACGCACCAGATGATCGTGAATGGCGAGCTTCACTTCGTCGGTCGAGCCAAACCGTTGTTCATCCAGATCGATGACGTGGAATTTGACGGCGATGAACTTCAACCGGTTGTCATCCGGCACAACGATACCGACGGGTTCGCCGCCATATTCTATAACTTGCTTTTGCATAGGTAGACTCCTGCAGTGACCGCGGCAAAGGGCAGCACTGCGAAATGACATAAACTCAGAAAACCGAGGACTTACTTGAGACCGTAGACGGTGATCGTCACATTCGACAGCGCGGAGAGGAGACGCACTCCACGCGTTTAAGTCGACGCACGCCCGGTTTAAGAGTGGCGGTAATGTAGGTTGTAATCGACATGTCACTCTCCCTGTTGGCGTTGCGTTTGGGTCAAACTGGAATCACTGAGTCCAGTATCGAATGTTATCTACGACGAAACTCATTTTCGATCAACGAAAATCAATTTAGCTAGAATATTTTTCTTTATGATGACAGGATCACGGCAAGTTTGTGAAATCTCATTCGCAAAATCGCCGTGTCTGGCAGCTCAACCTAGATAGTGAGCGTCACCTCGTCGGACAAGGGATCGCTCCCGTCCTTACCTTCACGATCGACCACGCCAATGTTTTCATTGGGTTTTTCTTCAGGTGGCGCATTTTCTGACAGTATTGCTGACAGCGCCTGAGCAAAACTTTCAGCATTGCCACGTTCGAGGCAAAGTGGCGGGCGAAGCGTCAGTTGTCGCGGATCCTCGATATCGGGCATCACGAAACCGCGTTTGCGAAGCGCCCGCGCCATGGTTTCGGCCCCTGATTCGGGCAGAACAAGATCGATGGCGAGACCTTCGCCGTGAATTTCGATCCCGTATTTGGTCGTTATCGGTTCCAGTGCCGCACGCAAATGGCCGCCCACCACGCGGGCGTTTTCCAGCAGGTCGTCGTCACGCAGGGCAGCAAGGGCTGCAGCTGCCACGGCATAATCGACGGCATCGATCCCGGTTGTGATGCTGCCGCCAAGCGTGTTGCCGAGGTCGCTTCGGGTTACCAGCGCCGCCAGCGGCTTTCCGGGCAGAATGCTTGCGGTGACCACGATATCGGGCAATGGGCCGTCCTGTTCGAATTGCCAGATGTGATGGCCGGTGCGGCCAAAGCCCGTCTGTCTTTCGTCAGCGATGCGCAATGCAGGGACGGGGTTTTCAGCAATTCCCTCTTCAAGGTCGAAAAAGCCTGGCTGGCGGTCGTCGCTGCGCAACAGGTTCTGCGCCAGTTCCATCATGTCGCGTTCGCTGCCGATGGCCGCTATTACATCCAGCCCCTGCGGCAGGGTTTTCAGCAATTGTGCACGAAAACGCTGCTCCGGTGCGAAGACGGTCGAGCCTGAAAGAAGAGACCATTGCCGATAGGCGGCCTCTGCCAGCGCCGGATGGCCGTGGCCGACAATGCCGGCTGCCCCGGAGAAGTCGATGGAGGCGCGGCCGATGCCATCATAGACATGCGCGCGCCAGCCACGCACCGGTTCGCCCTGTTTCGGCACCGGCGCATCGATATCGATGCCCAGCAGCTGCGAGGGGGAAGGGCAGAGCCTTTTCCACGCACCGGCCCGCGAAGGCGTGGTGAACAGCGGCGGTGTGATTTCGGCGCTGCAGCACAGTCTTATGCGCAGGCCACCCACCGACCCTTCCGCGCCGGCCACGGAGCCTATCGCGTCTTCCGCAAACAATGCCATGCCTTCGGCAAGCGGGCAGACCAGTCCTTCCAGATAAAGCGTGGCATCGCGGCCCGCCAGAACCAGCTGCTGGCCAACTTCCTTCAATATGCCGCCGAACGGTGCTACCACCACGCTGCCGGCCGGCACGCATATGTCGATATGCAGGGCAAAATTGTCGGCCTCGGTGCCGTCATTGCCGATGCTGCGGGAAAGCCTGTATTCGCCGTAACGGGTGGCCCCCATATGCGTTTCCCAGGAAACCCGCGCCAGCAGGCGCCAGTCGATCTCGGGATCGGTCCAGTTGCCGTCGATCAGCAGAGGGCTGTCTATCCCCAGATCGACAAGGCGGATCTGGTCCAGGTCGATTTCCGGCAGCAGCCGGCAGATTTCACCGGCAAGTATCGTCGGCGTGTCGTTCTCGAAATCGGTCGCATCCAGAATGGCGGCTTCCATCAGTGCCGGGTGCACGCCGGTCGCGACCGCAAATACCTTTTGACCGACATGGTCGGCTGATGCAGCAACCGTGCTGCCGTCCTTCTCGATCGACGCATTGGCGATCGCATCATGTTCCGCCTGTGCGGCCAGCACGCAGGCGCGGGCGACGATCAGTGGCCACAAGGCCTGCAATTCGGGTTGCGTCAGCGGATGGTTATCGTGGAAGGCGCGCACGGCGGGCAGAATGGCGAACGGATCGTCATTGCCGCGGGCAATCAGGTCGGCGCAGGTTACCGCAAGGCTTGCCACCAGCCAGCCGCGCACGACGCCGCCAACATCGGTAATGCCCTCGGCGCGCCAGTTGCCTTCTTCGGTCAGCCGGCCGGTCATGCGGTCAAGCGTCAGATCATGCTGCACCGGTTGAATGCGCAGCATGGGCCCAAGCGGCTGCACCTGCCGAAGTGCCGTGACCAGAACCTTTGCAATCGGGTCGCGCACTGCATGGTCGCTGACGCCGCTCAAAAGCCGCAACACCACCGGCCCGGCATGACGAAGGTCGGTATCGACGGATCGCTCCAACCCCGGTTCGTCGAAATCGGCAAGGCTTTTGGCCATTTCACCGGCCAGCCGGCCGATGTCGGCCATGTCTTCGGCGTTCAGGGTGTGGTTCTCCGGCCGCCTGGTTCCATCATGGAGCGTGATGAGGCGAGCGACCTCGCCGTTTTCTCCCGCCGATGTCACCACATCCAGTCCGTCCTGCGTAAAAACCGGTTCCGGCGCGTCCGGCGCATCGGCTTGCCGGGCAAGATGTCTCAGTATCTTTGCTTCCAGCGCCAGTTCGGCTGCACTGTCGGCGTCGCGGATATCCAGCCGGTATCGCATGTGGCCGTTGTCGATCACATAGGCATTCGGTTCGCCGTCGATCGGTTGGGCGTGACCGGTAAGGCCATAATGTTCGCGAAGAATCTGCTCGATCGCCATGGCAGGCGTGGTTTCGTCCGGGCGCTGAGGTGGGGTAATCGTCTCGGCAGAAAGGTCGGACATTCAGATCTCCGAAGGGTACTCTATGACAAGATTAGGGCAGCGGCGGCCCACGTCCATAGGCTGCACTTCATCCTTGTTGTTGCAGCGCTTTTACACGCCGATCAGGTCGGATGGTTTACGATCCGTAAAACCTAAAAGTGTCGGATAAAACTTAAGCATTTATGCATGTGGAAGAGCTAGTGTTTTCTGGGATTGAGGATCGAGACGGACAGTTTTTCGGAATGATGGGCGATGGCGCGTCCTGAAACTGTTTCGAAACGGACCAGCACACGGATTGAATGGCAATGACCCTTCCACTGGTTCTTCCACGCTCAGCGTCGTTGCCGACCACCTTTGGTGGGACCGTGGGTCTCTATACCCCATCGGCAGGCAAGGTTCAGCCTTGTGATCTCGCCGTGCTTCTCGCAAGCCCATGGGGGCTGGAGGAGATGTGCACGCGAAAATTCTGGCGCATCCTTGCCGAAAAACTTTCCGATCGCGGTATCGCCAGCCTGCGTTTCGATTATCCGGATACCGGCGATGCTCTGGATGGCGCTTGCGAGCTTCAGGGCCTGAGCGCGTGGACACAAAGCCTCGTGCAGGCCGCTGCCGAACTTCGCCGGATTTCCGGTTGTCGGAAAATCGTGGTTCTGTCGCAGGGTCTCGGTGCCGTCGTGGCCACCGATGCGGTGCCGCTTCTGAATGATGTCGAAGCCATGGCCTTTCTGGCGCCGGTCACGTCCGGCCGCATGCATCTGCGCGAACTGGCAATCTGGTCTAAGGTGGTGGATGAAAATCTTGGCCTGACGGAAGAGCAGCGTCACGGTCCGGGCGTATCGATCGCTTCCTTCGTCATGCCGCCTGCGGTGGCGGATGATGTGCGCAAGGCCGATCTTCTAAGCCTGAAAAGCATGCCGGCAAGCCGCTGCCTTGTCATTGCACGGTCGGATCGTCCGTCGGATGCCGGTTTTGCATCGCATCTGAAGACGCTCGGCGCGGATGTAACCTGCCATACGTTCGAAGGATATGACCGGCTGGTCTCGAACCCTCTGGCGGCGCGTGTGGCACCGGGCCTGATCAACGATCTCATCGACTGGATCGCTTCACTGCCTTCCGCACAGATCGCGCTTTCCAGCCCAACCGTTGCGCAGTCACATGCCCTGCCGCTTTCGGGAGATGGTTTCGCGGAAACACCGTTGCGCTTTGGCCAGTATCATCGTCTGTCCGGCGTTCTGTGTGAACCACAGGGTGAGCGAAAGGGGGCTGCGGTCGTTCTTGTCGGTTCCGCCTATGACCGCCATTGCGGCTGGGGCCGAAGCACGCTCATGCTGGCGCGCGAGCTCGCCCGTTCGGGTATCACTTCGCTGCGCTTCGATACTGCCAATGCCGGTGACAGCCCGCCAAGGCCGGGTGAGCCCGAACAGGTGCTTTATGGCTCCGGCCAGAACCTCGACCTGCAGGAAGCTGTCGGCTTTCTGCAGTCGCTCGAGGCGCGGCCTGTCATCGTCGCCGGGCGCTGCAGCGGTGCCTATCTTGCCATGCAATGCGCCGAAGCGGATCCAGGTATTGCTGGCGTCGTCGCCGTCAACATTGCGACCTTCCGCTGGAAAACCGGCCGTTCGGTCGAGGAAGCGGTCAGCAATGCTGGCCGCAGCCTTGGCGAATACGGCGCACGTGCATTGCGGCTGGAAACCGTGAAACGCATTCTGCGCGGCGAGGTCAATGTCGTCAGCGCGTTCTTCCATATCGGCAAGGGCCTGTGGGGCCGCGTTCGCAACCGCGCACTTGGCATGGTGCGTTTCTGGCTACCGCATGGTCGCTCCGTCAGCGCGCTGTTTCATAATCTGCAGGCGCATAACAAGCCGGTGGCATTGCTCTATAGCGAAAACGATTATGGTCTCGAAGAATTCGACTACTATTTCGGGCAGGGCGGTGGCCGCCTTTCCGGTTTCCCCAATGTCAGCGTGACCATGATCCCGGCCGCCGACCATAACCTGACGCCGCCTTACGCACGTGAAACCTATCTCTCGGCCATTCGTCACATGGCACTGAATATCTCGGTGGAACAGCAGCCGGAAGGCGCGGCGCAGCCATCCATGGAAGTCGTTCAGGCAATCTGAAACATCGAACTGCCGTCAGAAGCGGGTTACAAGCCCGCTGCCGAGCGCGCTGATCGACCCACTCGGCAAAGCGCTCGCGTCAATATCATCAAGCGGTAGTAATGCCAGCTGTTTCGCGGCTCCAGGCGCCAGATGAAATCCCGTTTCCGCCGCGCGAAAACCCTCGATGCTGATCGAAACCGATTGCGCCAGCCGATCGGTCTGCACCTGCAACGTCCAGCCGCCGTCCTCGTTCTTCACAAGGCTCGCCTCGATCGCGGCGGCATGCAGGGCACGCGTCCGTCCCAGCGGAAAATGAAAGGCATCAGCGATTATCTCGCCACTCGCCGTATCCTTCAGCCGCGCCACGGTCACCTCATGCGAGGGCGGGCCGAAACGATAGGCATAGGTCGTATCGAAAAACGCGCCAAAAAAGTCGGTTGCCGCCAGTGTCACGGCCTGTCTCGGTTCCAGCGTCAGCGCCCTGTTGCCGCTCACCACCGGCTGCCGGCCATCGCGCAGGCAGGCAAGCTCGACCACCAGTTCACGTGGTAATGCGCCGTCATTGATGACATGCACATCCAGCCCGTTGGTGCCTTCGTCGGAAAGAACCACCTGTACCGGGCGAAACGCCCGTTTCAGCGCATGCCAGGTCGATTTCGGCCGCCCCGTCGCATCGATGACACCCCAGCCGGCGCCGGGCAGCAGATCCTGCAGGGTCCATACCAGCGCACCATTGCAACTCGAGCCCGGCCGCCGCCATTCGGCGAAGGTCGCTTCAACCACTTCGGCTGTCGCGGCGCGGGAAAAGGCGAGGTAGCGCTCGGGGTCCTCGTAACGCAGCCTTGATGGCTCGAAACCATAAAGTTCCTTCAGATAATGCTCGCGCACATCCTCGAAATCCCATGAAGTGCCGGCGTCGCGTGGGACCCGCGCCTTCCAGCCCGGATCATGCGAGGGCGGCACAGGAAGATGGTGGTCCAGTGTTTCCGTATCCGGCACATTGGAAAACGCCAGGCATTCGGCGGCAAAGCGCACATTGGCGCGGCGGGCATCGTCAAGCGGCCGGCAATAGGCACCGACGCCGTAATAATGCGCCACACCGGCATTGGGAAAAAACGGCAGCGCCCCGCCGCTCGGCGAGTTTTCAACGTAAGGCGCATCCGGTCGCCCTTCGCGGCAGACTTGCGCCAAAATCCCGGTCGCCAGCGCGCTTCTCCATTTGGCCTCCGGCAGGCCCATCATCGCGCCCTGCTGAAACATCTCGCTGCCGCCGCACAGGATCGCCAGCGACGGAGAGGCGGAGGTAACGTTCAGAAATTGTTCGACTTCCGATTTCACGTGAATCAACAGGGATTCATCATTAGCCGGGTAATCGAAGTTGGCGAACATGAGGTCCTGCCAGACCATGATGCCCAGTTCGTCGCAAAGCTGAAAGAATTCGCCCGTCTCGTAGGCAGCGATGCCGGGAATGCGGATCATGTTCATGACTGCTCCCGCCGCCAGTTTCAGCCACGGCTCGTAGTCCTTGCGTCCACCGGGCAAAGAAACGATGTCGGCGGAGGTCCATACCGCACCACGGCAGAAGATCTTTTCGCCGTTGACGCGAAGGGCAAAATCATTGCCGTCGTGCCCGCGATCGGCCTCGATGCGCCGAAAACCGGTGCGACCGATGATGTGTTCACCGCTGCCGTCGCTGACGATGACATCATGCAATGCCGGTTCACCATGGGTCTGCGGCCACCATGGTTTTATATCCGGCAGATGCAGCTCGGCGCGGCAGTAACCATCGGCAAACACGAACGCGGCTTCCCGGCCATCGCAGAGAAGCCGCAGATCCGGGGCAGGGCTGCTGGCGGCAAAACTCACGCTGAGTATACCTGTGCCATCGTCCTCCAGCGTCGCAATTATGGAAAAATCGCGTGCCTTTTCAGCCGTGCGCAAAAGAGAAATCGCCCGCCACGGCCCCACCGCCACCACATCCGGGCACCAGCCGGGCATAAACCCCAGCGCCGTTGTGCGAATCAGACGCAGACCCTGCGAACGCATCATCCTCGGCCGCCAGCGGGCGCGTGGGCCGGTTTTGGCCAGATGCGGGCCGATGGCGCGAAAACACATGGCCAGCCGATCGCTACCGGTCAGAACGACGGGCACGTCATGCGCCTCGAACATGGTTTTCGAGGTCAGGATCAGTTCGTCGTTGAAATACACCTCGGTTATCGTTGCCAGTCCGGCAAACCGCAGCACGGCTTCACCCACCGCTTCGCTGGTCAGATCGAGCTGATACCAGGCATCGATGTTTTCCAGTGAGGTCGGATTTGCCGCATCGAGCCTTTTCGCATCCCGCAGGGCGGAGGCTACGGTTCCGGGCACCGGAGCGACTATCCACTCGGCAGTCTCGGGAATGTCACGGGGTGTCGCATAGGCCCCGGCATCGCTCAATGTCAGCGACCAGCCGTCTGCCAGAAACCGTTCACCGTCCCTCATCCGCCATCCCCATTGCCGTGCCGCTGTAAGAGATGGCTTAGGCGGCCTCGCGGGTGTGCGCAAGTTCTGCGCCAAGCCCCGCCATCACCGCATCCCAGGCGTCTATCGCCGGGTCGAGGGCCGTTGCCAGCGGTTCGAATTTCTTGCGTGCCAGCGCCCGCGCCAGCACGAATTGCGCGGATTTCGCCGTTTCGGCGATCTTCAGCGCGTGAGTTGCCTGTTCAGCCCGGTCGAGCCAGATCAGATGTGCCGCCAGAAGTTCGAAATTCGCGCCCAGCTGTCGCAATGTGTTGAACGCGTATTTGTGAAAATAGGCGAACTCGCGCTCGGCCAATACTGCCGCCTGTGCGGGAAACACGTTTGCAAAAGCCCGCACCGGATTATGGTCCGGTCGACGCGCAAAATGCCGGCCGAGCAGCCGTTCCGCCTCGGCGCGCATATGGCTGGCCTCAACCTTCCGTGCCGGAAATTTTGCAAATTCCGTATAGGGCAGGAAAGGCGGATCCTTTTCCGTCAGGTGATGCTGAAAGATCCCCGAAAAATCTTCGCCGGAAAGCGAGAAGAAGCCGCCATTATGGAAATAGTCCATGCTACGCCCGGCCACATCCAGCCGGTTGATGGCAACCGTCGTCTTGCCATGCTCGGTGCCATAGGTCAGGCCGCGCGTGTCGGGCAGATAGAAACTGTCCATTTCCAGCAGGCACAAACGCCCGCGGGAAATCTGCTCCAGCACATGGTTTTCCGGTCGGTCGAAAATCGCCAGTTCGGTGACGCGGATATCGTAGAGTGATTCGAGGTCTTCCAGAGGCACCTTGAAGAAGGTGAACTGATCGCCTTCGAAATCCTGGCTCAGCGTAAAACCCAGCATCGCTTCCGGCGGCAGGCCGGCTGCCGAAAGCACCTCGATCCACAGGTCGACGTAACAATTGGTTTCCGGCCAGATGCGGTCAGTCGCATGCAGAACATGCGGCTGATGGTTTGCCGGGTCGGCCTGCGGGAAGACAGTGGTCATGATCAGCCCCAAAGTGCTGCGCGCACGTGTTCCGGCCAGTCTTTGACATCCAGCCCATGCGTATGGAACAGCGCCAGCGCAATACGCTCCAGCCCGAAGCCGACGCAGGCCGTATGCGCCACGCTGCCGTCTTCCAGGTTCAGGCCCCATTTGGTGCCGAATGAGTCCTGATGATAGTTGAAACTCATGCAGGCTGTCGGGTTGGCGGCCGAGTTGATCGGGATCAGCAGTTCGAATTTCAGGTTCTGGTCACGCTGGTTGTTGACCATCATCTTGCCGGCACGGCCGAAGAACGGGTCGTTGGCAATGTCGATCGTGACGTCGAGGCCGACGACCTTCATCATCGCGACACCGCGATCCATCCAGCTCTGGCGGAAATCGGTCACATGCTGTTCCGTTCCCATGCAGACATATTCGCGCATGCGGAAAAGCTGCTGGCGGGCCGGATCTTTGGAGGGCTCGTGGCGGAAGCAATAGCTCTGCAGGTCGAACAGCGCACCGCCGGCCGGCAGGTTGCCGCGGCGGGCAACGGTCGGATAGAGCGGATAGCAGGCAGCCGGCGTCAGCACGATGTCAGTGGCTTTCTGGTCCTTGGTCCAGTCTTCCTCGCCCACTTCCATGCATTTCAGCAGGTTCATGTGGTCGAGTTCGCCGCCGCAGAACGAGTGCACGGTACCGGCCAGCTGCGGGAAGCTTTTCATGTAGCCGCTGGTCTCGAAAAACGCGCGGTTCATGCCCGGCGGAAAGCGCATGGCTTCGGCGCCGTCACCACCGCCCACCTTGTCGATCAGCCGCTCGAAGGCGGCAATCACGTCTTCGAACTGGCCGCTGCGGCCATAAAGCCCGTCCACACCGGTATCGATCAGCAGGCCGGCATCGAACAGCCGGTCGAGAAAGGAGGTCTGCATATCCATCACGTCACCCCTGAGGAAAAGGAAAGATTGGTCGTGGATCTCAGCCGAGCAGGCTGAAATCCGGTTTCTGCACCAGAAGCATGGTCGCGCTGTTGGCGAGGATGCGATCGTTGGAAATCATCAGCTGCGCCGAATGCGCATCGCGCAGGTGGCGGCCGAGGCTATAGGGCGTGCCGTTCTTGTAGCCCATGATGCCGCAGATCAGCATCGCCTTGTTGATGATATCGAGGATCGTCTGCGACGAGGCGATCTTGATATTGTTCATGGCGACGGCAAAACTCATGGAAGACAGGCGGTCGCCATCGGCACGCGCGGCTTCATAGGTCTCGATGCCGGAAAGCAGGTTGGATTTCACCAGCTGCAAAAGATTGGACGCTTCGGCCAGATGCAGCGCACCGGGCGGAACCTGGCCGGCCGATTTGCGGGCGGCGGCACGCACAAAACTCTGGGCGCGAGACACCGCATCGGCGGCAATGCCGAACCACACGCCGCTCCACAAAAGGTGGCAGGTCGCGAGCATGGATTGCGCGGCAATTTCGGCAAACGGCTTTGGAAATACCTGTTCGGCCGGCGCTTCACCCTTGAACAGGAAACCGTCCGAGCAGGTGCCGCGCATGCCAAGCGTATCCCAGACATGGGTCTGTTCCAGCGTGTACTGGCCCTTGCGGAACACGGTCATCACCTGGTCGCTCGGGGCTGCATCGGCATTGGCGCGAGAGGTAATCAGAATGGCATCGGCCTGCGCACCGTAGGAAATCACGGTCGCGTCCTTGGTCAGGCGGCAGGTGGTGCCGTCGATCTCGATGGCGCAGATCGAATTGCGCAGGTTGCCGCCGATGCCGCCTTCGGTCGTTGCCGAGCCCAAAAGCAGCTGGCGTCCGGCCACTTCCTTCATGAAGCCCAGGTGCCATTGGCTTTCCTCGCCGTGCTCCACCAAGCTCGAAAGCTTGATGTGATGCATGGCAAAGATCATCGCGCTTGAAGCGCAGGCCTGTCCGAGGATCGAGCAGACCTCGGCGATTTCCAGCAGCGAGGCGCTTTCGCCGCCATGGGCGGATGGCACCTGAATGCCAAGCAAACGCTCGGCCTTCATCGCCTCCACGGCCTCTTTGGGAAAACGGCCGTCCGCATCGACGCGATCGGCAAATTCTGCTGCGACTGCCGCCACGCGGTGCGCGCGGGTGCTAAGCGTATTGTCGGTGGCGAGTGCAGCGAGAGACATCAGGCGGCCTCGCGGCTCTTGATGATCTGCGCCACCGTTGCTTCGATCGCCGCAATGCTGGCGAAGGACTTGCGGTTCAAAAGGCTATCCGGGAATTCGATATCAAAGGCTTCTTCGATCGCCAGCATCACCTGCACGGATGCGAAGGAAGAAAGGCCGGCGGCATAAAGATCCGCCTCATCGGTGATATCCGTCACCGCCACGGGCAGGCCGCCAACACGGCCCAGCAATTCGCGAATCGTCTCGTTCATCTCGACATCTCCCACGCATTCAATTGTTCATCGATTGATGCTTGGGTTTTAGCGAAGAGAGCCTAAGGAACGGCAAAGTAATTTGGTGAAATCTTGGATGCGGGATTCTGTAGAATTTGAGTAAAGGGGCGGTATAAGGCTCCTCGCCTTTCGCGTGCCCGTCACTCCGGAGGATAGCGATGCGCCTCCCCGCGATAATCGCTGACCGAATAACAGCCGCCATCACGTCTTGCCGCATTCTCGCCGATTACCGCCTTGCCATGGCCGCCGGGAATATCCAGCACATAGGTCGGCTGACACAGGCCGGATATATTGCCACGCAGAGCGGAAACGATTTTCTGACCTTCCTCGATATCGAGGCGGAAATGGCCGGTGCCGGGGGCAAGGTCGGGGTGGTGCAGGTAATAGGGTTTGATCCGTGTCTCAACAAAGGCCTTCATCAGGTCGCCGAGAACGGCCGGGTCGTCGTTGACGCCCTTCAAGAGCACAGTCTGGCTCACCATCGGAAAACCGGCATCCACCAGCCGCGCACAGGCGGCCCGCGCCTGCGGCGTCATTTCGCGGGCATGGTTGGCATGCAGTGCCACATAAACCACCTTGCCGCTTTGCTTTAGCGCATCGATCATGGCGTCATCGATCCTGCCGGGTTCGACGACGGGCACGCGCGTATGAAAGCGCAGAATTTTCACGTGTTCGATCTCGGCCAGACCGCGCATGATTACTGCCAGCCGGCGTGGAGACAGCACCAGCGGATCGCCACCGGTCAGGATAACCTCCCAGATCTGGCGGTTGTCGCGGATATAACCGAGCGCCGCTTCCAATTCGTCGGGCGCCAGCGTTCCATCGCCCTGCGGCCCCACCATTTCGCGGCGAAAACAGAAGCGGCAATAGACCGGGCAGACATGCACGGCCTTCAACAGCACACGGTCAGGGTAACGATGCACGATGCCCTTGACGGGGCTGTGGGCGGCATCGCCGATCGGGTCCTCACGTTCTTCCGGCGTCGTCACCAGTTCGGCGCCATCGGGCACGAACTGGCGGGCGATCGGGTCGTTTTCGTCCGTATGGTCGATCAGCGCCGCCACGGTCGGTGTCAACGCGATGGCGTAGCGGTCGGCGACAGCACGCACCGCCTCCAGACGCTCCGATCCAATGAGGTTTGCTGCCAGCAATTCCTCGGGCGTCTTCAATGAGCGCACAGCGGTCACGAAAAAGTCTCCGCCACCGGCGCCCACATGACCTGATCGACCCGCGACGCACCGGTCGCCAGCATGGCCAGCCGGTCGAAGCCGAGCGCCGCACCGCTGGCATCCGGCATCAAGGCGAGGGCGTCGAGAAAATCCTCGTCGATCGGATAGGTCTCGCCGTAGATCCGGGCCTTTTCCGCCATCTCGATCTCAAAACGGCGGCGCTGCTCACCGGCATCGGTCAGTTCGCCAAAGGCATTGGCCAGTTCCACGCCGCAGGCATAAAGCTCGAACCGTTCGGCGACGCGCGGGTCGCGCGGCGAGGGGCGGGCAAGGGCTGCTTCCGAAACCGGGTATTCGCACAGAATGGTGGCGCGGCCATTGCCCAGATGCGGTTCGATTTTTTCGACCAGAACCTTGCTGAACAGGTCGGCCCAGCTGTCGTCGTCCGAAACTTTCAGGCCGACACGTCGCAGCTCCGCAGCCAGAGTGTCCCGGTCGTTTTCGCCGGTCGCGGAAACCGAGGAGAGGAGGTCTATGCCGGCAAAACGCTCAAAGGTTTGCGCCAGCGTCACCCGTTCCGGCTCGGCGAAGGGATCGGTCTCCATGCCGCGAAAGGTAAACCGTTTCGTGCCGGTCGTCTCGGCTGCTAGTTTCAGCATGTCGGCACAGTCGGCCATCAACTGCTCATAGGTTTCGCCGACGCGGTACCATTCCAGCATGGTGAATTCCGGGTGGTGCAGCGGGCCGCGCTCGCGGTTGCGATAGACATGGGCGAAGGTGACGATGCGGTTTTCGCCAGCCGTCAGCAGTTTCTTGGCCGCAAACTCCGGCGATGTGTGCAGGTAAAGCGGCGCGGCGCGGCCGTCGATGGTCAGCGCTTGCGTGGCAAAGGCATGCAGATGCGCCTCGTTGCCTGGAGAAACCTGCAGCGTGGCGGTATCGACCTCGACAAAATCCTGGGCGCCGAAAAACTGGCGCAAAGCGGCCTGCACCCGGTTGCGGCCGATCAGAAAAGGGCGACGGTCGGCATGGACGCTTTTTGTCCACCAGGGAGATGTGGATGCACCGGTGCGGGTCATGGTTGTTTCTCTTCGCCGCGCCGTGCTCCAACAGGGGCTGGCTATTTGGCGGATTTTGCGTTAGTTGCGCGGCCAAGGAAACCTGAAAAGCATCGCTACGGCCATTTTGCCAGTCCTCTACGACGTGGCTGGCCGAGTTACAAGGAAGTCTTATGGTCAAGGTCATCGCCTCATCGGTCCGCAAGGGCAACGTTATCGACGTCGACGGCAAGCTTTATGTCGTTCTCACGGCTGAAAACTTTCACCCGGGCAAGGGCACGCCGGTCACCCAGGTCAACATGCGCCGCATCGTTGATGGCGTGAAGGTGTCGGAGCGCTGGCGCACGACCGAGCAGGTCGAGCGCGCGTTCGTTGAAGACGTCAACCACCAGTTCCTCTACGAGGACGGCGAAGGTTTTCACTTCATGAACCCGGAAAACTACGACCAGATCGTTGTCGATGTCGAAACGATGGGCGACCAGAAGGCCTATCTGCAGGAAGGCATGGTCTGCATCCTGTCCATGCATGAAGGCATCGCGCTTGCCCTCCAGTTGCCGCGCCACGTCATTCTCGAAATCACCGAGACCGAGCCGGTCGTGAAGGGCCAGACGGCGTCTTCGTCCTACAAGCCGGCCATGCTGTCGAACGGCATCCGCACCTCGGTCCCGCCACATATCGATGCCGGCACCCGCGTCGTCATCGCCACGGAAGACAATTCCTACGTCGAGCGCGCCAAGAACTAAGCCGCTCTACAGTCCCGATATAAAAAGGCCCCGGAAGCATGCTTCCGGGGCCTTTTCGTTTGGAGAAGGTGAGGCGCGGAAACCGCGCCGCCCCGATTTACTTCTTGAGCGACTTCGCTGCGTAGACAGTCGGGCCCTTGGCGCCGGCCGGAGCTTTGCCGAAGGCATAACCGCCACCCATGGCAACGCTCAGCGATACATAGTCCTGCGCCATCTGGCGGATAGCCTGCGCAAGATTAGACTGTGCTTCCGAGACCGTGCGCTGTGCGTCCAGAACATCGAGCAGAGACGATGCGCCGTCACGATAGCTGGCAGTTGCAAGCGTCAGTGCTTCCTGGCTGGAAGCGACGGTTGCGCGGTTGGCAGCAACCGTGCGGCTGTCACGCGTAACCGCGGCCAGTGCGTTTTCAACTTCTTCGACCGCGCCCAGAACCGTCTGCTTCCAGGCGAGATAGGCTTCGCGTGCCGCCGATTCGCTGGCCGAGACGTTGGCTCTCAGCTGTCCGCCATCGAAGATCGGCAGATTGAGCGCCGGGCCGAACGACCAGCTGAGGAGATGCGTGTCCGAGCCGCCATTACGGCGAAGATACGAAGGCGAAATCGAGCCGCTCAGGCTGATGCTCGGATACAGATTGGCTTCGGCAACGCCGATATTGGCAACAGCCGCAGCAAGCGTGCGTTCGGCGGCGCGGATGTCCGGACGATTGCGCACGAGATCGGCAGGAACGCCGGCCTTGGCGTTGAAACGGGCAACTGGCTGACGTGCGCCCTTCTGCAACTCGCCGAGCAGCGAGGATGCCGGCATGCCGAGCAGGGTTGCAACACGATGTGCCGCCTGACGATACTGTGTTTCCAGGCTGGGGATAGTGGCCAGCGTGGTGTTCACCAGGCTTTCGGACTGTACCACGTCAAGGCGTGAAGCAGCGCCGGCATCCAGCTGCAGCCGGGTCAGGGACAGGGTTTCGTTGCGCGACTTCAGGTTCGAGCGGGCAAGCGCAATGCTTTCCTGATAATAACGAACGTCGATATAGGCGGCCGCGACCTGCGACAGCAGCGACAGGCGTGCCGTATCGACGGCGGCATCGGCTGCGCCGAGCTCGGCGATCGCTGCTTCCTTCGAACGGCGATAGAGGCCGAAGAAGTCGAGCAGCCAGGAACCTTCAAGGCCACCGTTGACGCTGAGGGTCGGCGTTGTGCTTGGGCTGCCGCGAAGACCTCTGTCACCCGAGCGCGTTGCAGCTGTGCCAAGGGTCAACGAAGGCAGGCCACCGGCACCGGCACTGATCACCTGGGCTTCGGCCTGATTGATGCGTTCCATCGCCTGCAGGATGTCAAGGTTCTGGTCGAGGCCCTGTTTGACATAGCTGTTGAGACGGGGGTCGCTGAAGGCCGTCCACCACTGATCGGTGGAGACATCACCATTGCTCTTGGCGCTGCCTTCGGCAAACTTCGACGGAAGCGTTATTTCGGGTGCGGAGTGGTCGGGACCGACGACACATCCGGACAGCAGTAGCATAACAATCGGAGCCGCTGCGCGTATGGAAACCATGTGCTTTTCCTAATCTAACGGATCAAGCGGCATCCAGCCGTCACGTCGTTTGTGCTTTGTCATTCTTTGCAAGCGCACAGGACGCAACGGCTTTCGCCGAATTCAAATCACCAAGTTAAATGACTGTTTTTTTACCTCTTGATAACCGTCGGACCACCACAAAGAGGGATGGCACGAAGAAAATTCCGAGGAGTGTTGCAGAAAGCATACCCCCGAGCACACCAATGCCGATTGCATTCTGCGCTGCGGAGCCTGCGCCAGTGGCAATTGCCAAGGGAACAACGCCCAGAATGAAGGCGAGAGAGGTCATGATGATTGGCCTCAAGCGCAGTTTAGCGGCCTCAAGCGTAGCCTCAAGCATTCCCATGCCGGTTTCCTGCCTGTCTTTCGCAAACTCGACGATGAGGATCGCGTTCTTGGCTGCGAGGCCGATCGTCGTCAGAAGCCCGACCTTGAAATAGACGTCATTCGACTGTCCCAGAAGGTAGGCTGCACCGACCGCGCCGAGAACACCGACGGGAACGGCAAGGATGACCGAGAACGGGATCGACCAGCTTTCGTAAAGCGCAGCCAGGCAGAGGAAAACGATCAGGATCGACAGCGCGTAAAGCATGGGCGCCTGCGAGCCGGAAAGGCGTTCCTGATAGGAAATACCTTGCCATGCCACCGTGTAGCCGCCGGGCAATGCCTCGACCAGCCGCTCCATCTCATCCATCGCTTCGCCGGTGCTGACGCCCGGCTTGGATGCGCCATCGAGCGAAATCGCGCTGGTGCCGTTGTACCGGGCAAGCTGCGGCGTGCCGCTTACCCAGTCCAGCTTGCTGAAGCTGGAAAAGGGCACCATCTCGCCGGCAGTATTGCGGGCATACCAGTATTTCAGGTCGGTCGGCTGCATGCGGTAGGGCGTGTCGCCCTGCACATAAACCGGCTTCAGCTCGTTGTTGAGCGTGAAATCATTGACGTCACGGCCGGCAAAAATGGTTGCCAGCATGGAATTGACCGCCGAAAGATCCACGCCCATGGCCCCCAGCTTTTCCTGATCCAGCAGGATCTTCAGCTGGGTTTCGGAGCGCTGGCTGTTGGAGCGCAGCGAGCTGATATAGGCGTTTGTACCGGTTTCCTGGATCAACTGTTGCGAAACACGGGTCAGTGCATCATTGCCGTTATTGCCGCTATCGACCAGATACATCGAGAAGCCGGCCGAATTGCCCAGCCCCTGAATGGCCGGCGGCAGAAGGGCAAAGACCTGGGCGTCGCGCAGGGTCAGGAAATGCGCCTGGGCGCGGTGCATGATTTCGGCTGCGGATTGACCGCTGCCGGTACGCAGATCGAAATCCTTGAGCTTGGTGAAGACGATCGCGTTGTTCTGGCCCGTGCCGTTGAACGAGAAGCCGAGCGCACCGAACACCGCTTCGACATTGTCCTTCTCCTGACCGAGATAGAATTGCTCGACCTGCTTGACGACCGCTTCCGTGCGTTCGGTCGTTGCGCCGACCGGCGTCTGGATGATCGTCATCAGCACGCCCTGGTCTTCCTGCGGCAGAAACGAGCTCGGCAGACGGGTAAACAGGAATGCACAGCCGCCGACGACGATAGCGAACATCACCACCATGCGCAGCGGGCGTTTGAGGAGATAACCGACGCTTCCGACATAACCGTTGGTCGCGTGGTCGAAATTGCGATTGAACCAGGCGCCGATGCCGCGCTGTTTTTTATGGTGATCGACCGGTTTCAGCATCGTCGCGCACAGCGCCGGCGTCAGCACGATCGCCACCAGGGCAGACAGCAGCATGGCCGAAACGATGGTGATGGAAAACTGCCGATAGATGACGCCGGTCGAGCCGCCGAAAAATGCCATCGGAATGAAGACCGCCGTCAGCACCAGCGCAATGCCAATAATGGCGCCGGTGATTTCGCCCATCGACTTTTCCGTCGCCTCGAGCGGCGAGAGACCTTCCTCGTCCATGATACGCTCGACATTCTCGACCACGACGATGGCATCGTCGACGAGAAGGCCGATCGCCAGAACCATGGCGAACATGGTGAGCGTGTTGATGGAATATCCGGTGAGCGCCAGAATGCCGAAGGTGCCGAGAAGAACGACCGGTACGGCGATCATCGGGATCAGCGTGGCGCGGAAATTCTGCAGGAAAACGAGGAGCACGACGAAAACGAGAACGATCGCCTCTATCAGCGTGTGCACGACCTTTTCGATCGACAACTGCACGAAGGGCGTCGTGTCATAGGGATACTGGATCTCGACACCGTCCGGCAGGCCGGCGGCGGCGCGCGTCAATTCACCCTTGACCAGCGCTGCGGTATCGATGGCGTTGGCGCCCGTCGCAAGGTTCACGGCAAAACCGGCAGACGGTAAACCGTCATAACGCGAGCTGCCACCGTAACTTTCCTGGCCGATCTCGACACGTGCGACATCGCTCAGTCGCACGTTTGCGCCGTTCTGCTCGACTTTCAGGATGATTCGCTCGAAATCATCCACCGTGGTCAGCTGGCTTTGCGCCGTCATCGTCACGGTCAGCTGCTGGCCTTGCGCCACCGGCTGGGCGCCGAGCGCACCGACGGAAACCTGGGTATTCTGCGCCTCGATGGCGGATGTCACGTCGGCAGCCGTCAACTGGTATTTGTTGAGCTTGAAGGGATCGAGCCAGACACGCATGGCATAACCCGAACCGAAGACGTTGATACTGCCGACACCTTCCAGACGCTGCACCTGATCCTCGATGGAGGTCGCAAAAAGGTCGCCGAGATCGACGGAGCTGCGCTTGCTGTCTCGCGATACCAAGGCACCGACCATCAGAATGCTGGAGGTCGAGCGGGAAACAGAGATGCCTTGGCTCTGTACCACGTCGGGCAGCTGCGACTGCACCAGCTGCAGTTTGTTCTGCACCTGCACCTGCGCAATATCCGGCATGATCGAGTTGCCGAATGTCAGCGTCACGGTCGAACGGCCGGTGGAGGAGGAGGATGTCATATAGGTCAGGTCATCGAGACCGGTCATGCCGTCCTCGATGATGCTGGTCACCGACTTTTCCACCGTCTCGGCGCTGGCGCCGTTATAGGTCGAACTGATGCGCACCGTGGTCGGCGCGATGTCTGGATATTGCGAGATCGACAATGTGGTGATCGCGAGCGCACCGCCCAGCATGATCACGATTGCGATTGCCCAGGCGAAAACCGGTCGCCGGATAAAAAACTTGGCCATTCAGATAAACCTTACGAACCGATTTCGGCGAATGCGGACAGCGTGGCGTCAGGGCGTCGGCTTTTTGGACGCTTCGGACTCGGTGACCAGCCCATTGTCATCGACGGTCGCTTCGACGGGCTTTACAGATGCGCCATCGGCGATCCATTGAAAGCCATCGACGATCAGCTTGTCGCCTTCATTGATGTCGGTATCCACCAGCCAGTTATTGCCGGAAACCTGGGCATTCGAGAAAAGCCGGGTTTCCACCTTGTTATCGGCGGTCACGAATTTTGCGGACAGCTCGCCGCGGGCATTGCGGGTCGCTGCGCGCTGCGGAAGAAGGTAGCCGGATTCCATGCCCAACGTAACCGTGGCGCGCACATACATGCCCGGCAGGATCAGATTATCGGGATTTTCGAACTGCGCGCGGATCTGGTAGGTGCCGGTCGTTTCGCTGACCGCCAGTTCCGACATGTCGAGGCGGCCTGTCTTGTTGTAGTCGGTGCCGTCTTCCAGCTTCAGCCGCATATCGGCCTGGTTCGGATTGCCCTTCAGGCGGCCGGCAGCAATGGCTGCGCGCAGTTCCAGAAGATTGGTGCTGGATTCGGTGAGGTCGATATAGATCGGGTCGAGCTGGCGAAGCGTCGTCAGCGCGGTCGTCTGGTTGGCAGTGACGATATTGCCGACGTCGACCTTGGAAATGTCGGTGACGCTGTCAAATGGTGCCTTGATCTCGGTAAAATCCAGATTGATCTGTGCGGATTGCAGCGCCGCCTTTGCCTGCTCGACGTCGGCCTGTGCCTGCAGAAGCGTCACTTTGGCATTTTCGAATTCGATCTGGGTGGCGCCGCTGTTGACCAGTCGCTCATAGCGCACGACGTTCGATTGTGCCGTCGGTACGCTCGCCTCCGCCTTGGCAAGGCTTGCTCGTGCTTCGGCAAGGGACGCGGCATAGCTGCTGTCGTCGATCTTGTAGAGCAGATCGCCGGCCTTCACCTCATTGCCTTCCTTGAACACGACTTCCCTGATCATGCCCGCAACCTGCGGGCGGACCTCGGCAGTCTGGAAGGCAACCGCGCGGCCCGGCAGGACGCGGGTGATCGGCTGTTCCTGCTTTTTCATGATCACGATACTGACCGGTGACGGCGGCTTTTCCGCTGCATTTCCGGCTTGGCCGGACGATTTTCCCGAATCACTGCAGCCGGCAAGGACCAGTGGAATGGTGAGAAGCAAAAGGCTGCGACGATTCATGATGTCATCCGGGCGGCATGGTTGCGGGTCCCGCTGATCCGCGGGAAAACAATGATGGCATGGCGGAAACCGCGGCGGAAGCGCGTTTCATCTGCCGAAATGTTAAATTATCTTAACAAATTGGCAGTGGTCACCTCTAAAAAAGTGACGTAATGCCAAAATCGTCACTTGGCAAACGGATTTTGCAGGGCGGCGTTCACGAGTTCGGCAAGCCCGTCGCAACGGTCATGCAGTTCGCCAAGGTCGGCATTGGCCAGAAGCACCGGGTGGAGGATGCTTGCAAAGGCTGCGGAAGCGCGCTGGCTCGCCGCGTTTGCATCCTTGCAATGATAGGTACCGGCGGCCATGCCTTGGGTGATCAGGTCCGCAAAAAGATCCTCGATCTTCTGCCGATAGATCATGGCGCTTGGCAGGTTCGCCTTTGAGACCATCAGGATCATCTCGAACAGATGCGGGTTCTCCCGGATGTCCTGTAAATGCGCTTCCATGATGTTGCAGGCAACACGGGCCATGCGGGTCGGCGCGGGCGCCTGCTCGTCAAGTGTTGCCAGGCGATCGACGAGGTGATGGATATGGCGTTCGCAAATGGCGTCCACCAAAGCGGGCTTGGAATGGAAATGTTTGAAGATATTGGCGGGTGACATCGACAGCGCCTGGGCGATATCGGCGATCGAGCAGCCGGCAATACCACGTTCGCGAAACAGGGTTTCGGCCGCCTGCAAGATATCTTCGCGGGTTTCCTCCGCCTTTCGCCTTGGCCTGCGCACCCTGTCCCTCGTCTTTTGTCCTCAGTTGCCTGACGTAATCCGCCCTTATTTCGGAAAATAGCTTTCCAGGTTTTTTCGCACCCGCTCGAGAACCGGGCCATCGCCCATATCCGGCTCAAAAACCCGGCCGGTAATCATCTCGAATGCGGTTCGGTAGACGGCAGCCGTCTCTTCGATCAGTGTCTGCGGGATCGTCGGCAACTCGTCCTTGTAGGGGTCGCAACGTTCGACCACCCAGGCGCGGACAAAATCCTTGTCGAAACTTCTGGGACGACCACCGCTGCGGAAAGCCTCATCATAGCTGTCGGCAATCCAGTAACGGCTGCTGTCGGGCGTATGGATTTCGTCGGCGAGGATGATCGTGCCGTTTTCGTCGGTGCCGAACTCGTATTTGGTGTCGACGAGGATCAGGCCACGCTCTGCGGCCAGCTTCTGACCGCGGGCAAAGAGCGCCAGCGCATAGTCCGAAAGCTGTTTCCACTGGTCTGACGTCAACAGTCCGCGCTCGATGATTTCGGCCGGCGTCAGCGGTTCGTCATGGCCGCCATCGAAGGCCTTGCTGGTCGGGGTGATGACCGGTGTCGGCAAAACCTCGTTGTCACGCAAGCCATCCGGCAGGGTCAGGCCGTACATCCGGCGTTCGCCCTTCTTGTAGAGCGTCAGCAGCGATGTGCCCGTGGTGCCGGCCAGATAACCGCGCACCACGATTTCGACGGGCAGGATATCCAGACGTTTGCCGACCACCACATTCGGGTCGGGATAGGCGATCACGTGATTGGGGCAGATGTCGGCGGTTGCCTCGAACCAGTAACGTGCCGTCTGGGTCAGTACGTGCCCCTTGTCGGGGATCGAGGTGATGATGCGGTCGAAGGCGCTCAACCGGTCTGTTGCGATGATGATGCGGCTACCGTCTGCCAGATCGTAATTCTCGCGTACCTTGCCATGATAGTGGTTCGGCAGTTCGGGAATGAAAGCTTCGCTGAGAACGCGCACGGGCAAGAACCTTCCGCAAGATGGATGATGGCCCGCTATCGCATGTTTTGTTGCCGGGAGACAAGGATGCTGCATACGGGTCGGCTCCATGAGCTTTGTGACGCTACAGGTGCCTATATGTATATAATGTATGCTCGTGCTACAGAAACATAGATAAATTCGATTAACCCCATAAAAATCAAACACTTATCACATTTTTGTATTTTTATGAATTTGGTGTGTTGACGTTTTTATGTGTGTGGGACTATAACCCGGTCACTGACGAGGGCGGCGGCGCTGCTAGCGACGATGTCCTTCGTTCTAAAGAAACCTACATAAGATTGGCGAATGCTGGT
>NZ_SLYW01000009.1 GCF_004343585.1 Neorhizobium sp. JUb45
GAGGAAGATGGCCTATTCTACTGGTTCAGCCATGAGGATGGCAAGCACAAGCTGCATGTCGCCGACACCGCCAATGGCTGGCTTGGACCGTCACCGTCCGCGCAGGGCGAGGGCAGGGTGCGCCTGGCTCAAGGATCGTCCGACCGCAACCACATTAACGAATGGGCACGACAGTTTTCTTACGTGCCGGGCCAGCGCGCCGGCGCCGACTGGAATTTTGAAACACCCCGTATGGTGCCGGGCACGATGACACCCTCGTTGGTGCAGATGCCGGATGCGACAAAGCGCGAGCTTTACGAATATCCGGCGCGTATTTCCTCGGTCGCCGAAGCCGAGCGTGCGCAAAAACTGCGGTCGCAGGCGTCGGAAGCGGATCATGACCGGGTTTATGGTGCCTCTACATCCCGCATCATCGAAACCGGCCGCCGGTTCACACCGTATGAAGTCGCCCATCCTGATCATGCCTATGACGAACATGTCGTCATCAAGTCGGTGCAGACGGTGGTGGATCGCTCTTATGAGACCAACAGCAACGAACCGGAATATCGCAACGAGTTCGAAGCGGTCCCCTCACGTGTGCCGATGACACCACATCGGGAAACGAAGCGCCCGCGTATCGAGGGCACGCAGGTGGCGATTGTCGCCGGGCCGGAAGGCGAAGAGATCCATCCGGACCAGTATGGCCGCATCAAAGTGTGGTTCCCGTGGGACCGCAAGGCCAAGAAGGATGGATCGGATACGTGCTGGGTACGTGTGGCGCAAAGCTGGGGTGGTGGCACATGGGGTGCTCAGGTCATTCCGCGTATCGGCATGGAAGTGATGATTGCTTATGTCGACGGCGACCCGGATCGGCCGCTTGTGACCGGCGTTGTGCCCAACCCCAGCAATTCTGTTCCTTATGACCTTCCGGCCAATAAGACGCGTATGGTCATGCGCTCGAACACGCACAAGGGGCAGGGCTTCAACGAAATGACGTTTGAAGACGAGGCCGGCAAGGAGAACATGTTCTTTCATGCCCAGAAGGACCAGACGACCCGCGTGCTCAACGACCGCACCAAGCGTATCGATCGTCATGAAGTGTCAGCCATCGGCTCGAATCGCACGGTTGAAGTCGGCGGCAACCAGAAACACGAAGTCGGCGGCTCGATGAACACTGTCGTCGGCGGCACCGGGCCGATGGCCATGGCACTGATGGGGGCCGTACAGGGAATGGCTGGCCAGACTTCGGGACTTTTGGGGCAGGTAGCCCAGATCGCCGGCGCCAGCAATCCAAGTGTTGCAGCTTTCGCCGGCACTTTGGCGCAATCGGCGCTCGGGTTCCTTGGAGAAAGTGGATTGGGCAGCCGTCAGGGTGTGGTGGCTGGCTCCAGTCCTCGTGCCGATGCTGGCACAGCACTTGCGGGATCGGGTTCAGGTGTCGGCAATGCAGCCGCAAGCCTGTTTCCGCTGCCCGGCATCATGAACACTATCGTCGGTTCGTTCAAATCCGATACCGTCGGCATAGCCCGTGTCGAGCAGATCGGTGTGTCGAAGGTGACCAATGTCGGTCAGACCGCGATCGAGAACGTCGGCAAATTCAAGAAGGTCATTGTTGGCGAAGAGTTCGTCATCGAGTGCGGCGCTTCAAAATTCATCATGCGCAAGGATGGCACGGTGATCATTCTCGGCACGCATTTCAATTTTACGGCGTCTGGGCCCACGCAGATCAATGGCAGCGTTGTCGATCTCAATAAGCCTGGCGGAGGTTTCTCGGAGGCAGCACCTACATCTTCGGATATAGCAGCGAAGGGCTGAGGCTCTAATGTCAGTTGATAACCAAACTCCATTTCCGGCTTTAGCCTTTCGCCACTACAACTTGAAAGGTGAATTGCTCGGTGTCGTTGTATCGCGGGGAACGTTCAGATTGAGTAACGGGGGACCGTTACAGATTGACCCCGTTCAGCGCCCATTGGTGATGGCTGACACTTATGACGGCGACCCTCATCAGACGCCGCAGATGGCTTCCACAGATCTTGCTCCCTTCAAGCCGGGAACTGACGTCACGTTCATAGGAGCTGCATTTCCTCCAGGCGGTGAAGCAACTCCGTCTTGGACTTGCGGCTTAAAAGTAGCAGCGCTGGAGAAGCGGCTGCGGGTCTATGGACCGCGCGCATGGAAGGCGAAGACACGGAAGACGTGGCTTGGGCTTTTAGATCGTGAAAAGGAAGATGCGCTTGACGGCTGGGAACTGACACAGCCAGAGCCGGTTACTCACGTACCAATCGACTGGCGCCTAGCGTTCGGAGGTCAAATTGAGGGCCGTGAGACGATTGAAAGAAATCCTATCGGACGCGGACTTGTTGATGAATCTCTTTTCCGCGAGAGACCGGAGTGGCCAGCGCCCCAAATCGAGGACGAAAATCAACCAATCCGTCATGTGTACGATCGGCCGCCACCGGCTGGACTAGGCCCCATCTCCCCGTTTTGGCAGGACCGCATTGAGCGAGCGGGAACATATGATGACCACTGGTTAAACGAGCGGCACCCATTATTGCCGAAAGATTTCGATTTCGCATTTTGGCAGGCAGCCCATCCCGATTTAACCGCTGCAACATGGCTTGAGGGGAATGAGCCGTTTGAACTTGATAACCTGCTGCCTCAACGAGAAAAACTCATCGGAACGTTGCCATCAATAAAGCTAGAAGTTGTTCTCGATCAGGGCGATGGTCCGGCGCTCGGTCCTATGGTCCTCGATGGTATTCACTTCGACTTTCGACCAAACATAGGACGTGTTTTTCTAACGTGGCGAACAGGATTCCCTTGGCCGAAACGGCAAGGGTTACCGACCTTGCGGTATCGCACTAACGACAACGGTGCGGCATGACCGACGGCTCGCTGCACCTGGGTACAATCAACGTAAACTCGTATAGTTATAGTCCGACGCCCAACGCTGCCTTGGCCGCGGAACTTGGTATGCCTAGCTCAACTCTGTTTTTCAAACCGGATAGGGCGGGGGGGTACGTCGACTACAGAGCGACTACTGGAGCGGATACCCAAACAGCATGGTTTGATGACGGTGATGACAGTGGTGGATCAACACCCGCCCCTACAGCAGCGGATCCAGCCCCGCCCGAGATTATCAACGATGACAGTGAAGCCATAGCAATTTGCCTGTCACCAGACGTTTGTCGTGCGCCGAATAAGCCTACACCATTCATGACTTATGGGACCGCCAACAATGACTTCAACTACTCACCCGACGTGTTTTCAAATGGCTTACGAGTAAAACATCAGCAGTCAAAATTTTCATGTTGCTTTGGTGACGAGGCGGGGATTGGCCTTGGATGCAAATCGAATACGCTTGGAGATGTTGTCGAGCCTGTAACGTCATCGCAAATCGTATTCGTGAACGGGATGCCGGTTCAACGACATGGCGACCAATGCACCTTGAATGCTGGAAACACTGTAGGGGAATATTGTTACGTCGGCGCCACAGACGTAGCAGAAGCACCTCCTGCTTCAGATGAGCAGGATAAAGCTTGGTATGAAAACGCATGGGATTGGACGGGCGAGAAACTCAACGAAGCAGGACAGGCTATCAGCGAGTTTGATCAGAACAATGGTCGGATCGTCACTAGGTCTGTAGGCGGCCTACAGGCAATCGGAGGCGCAGCTGAAACGCTTGCCGGAGCAGCGCTTGCAGGTGTCGGCGGTGTGGCAACGGGTACCGGGGTAGGTGCTGCGCCGGGTGTGCCAGCGATGATTGGTGGCGGGCTACTCGTTGTAAATGGCGCTGATAATTTTCAAGCTGGGTTGCGTCAAGCGTGGACTGGTGAATCGACTGCCACCGCTATTGCCAGTGCTTCAGGCGATGTCGCAAGACTTGCCGGCGCATCCGAGCAGACAGCTCAGACGGTGGAGAACACCGTTGGTATGGTGCAAGGGGTTGCAGGCGGCACTGGTGCATTGGCAGCGGGAATGCGAGTTACTGGTCGTACGGCAGCGACTGCAGGTGCGGGTGGGATGCTCAATCCTTCTTCTAAGACTGTCGGGCGCGCAGTTGCAGAAAGCGGCGAGCAGGGAGCGAGGAGCACAAACGCACTTGGTGAGGCGCACAACGCCGCAATTTACGCCCGATATAGAGAACTCTTAAATGTAACGGAGCAAGCAAATCCGCTGGTTGAGAGCTTGCGTAACACTGGGAAGCTTCCGCCAAATTACGTTACAAAAGCAGACGCCGCAAAGGCTGGCTGGGCTCCGGGCAAGGCGGTTGGAAATTATGTGCCGGGAGGCCAGATTGGCGGAGATGTTTTCGACAATACAACCAATATCTTGCCCCCGGCAGCCGGCCGAACTTGGCAAGAAGCTGATGTAGGGCTTGTCAATACAATGTCTCGTAAAAAGCAGCCTGGAACTCGACTTCTTTATTCAAATGACGGCTTATTGTATGTGACCAGCGATCACTATGATACTGTCACATCAATCGGTACGTGGAAATGAGGTATCCAAATGAAAATGAGTATCGACGGAACTGAAATCCGCGAATTAGGTGATTTTTATCAACAATTCTACGATTTGATCGACGTTAACCCGAAACAGGGCCGCAATTTGAATGCGCTTTGGGATCACATGAGCGGTTCCGTCGATCGCCCCCTGCATCTTGTTTGGGTCAACTCCGAGAACTCGAAGAAAAACCTAGGCCCTGAATTTGAAAAGCTTATCGAAGTGTTCGAGCGCACCCGTGCTCAGGACATCGCGTGGGGCCTTGAAGAAAAGTTCACGTACGAATTGGAGTAGCGCCAAGCAGGCGAGGGCTTTGTCCAGAAGCGATCAAAAATGATGCTGATGAGATGCGCGCAAACGTGAATAAGCACAGCGCCGCCTTATCACCGATAAGAGGTACTTATCGATGGTCAGGACACCATCTGGCGATCATACCATGTGAGGAACCCAAACTTAACGATAGCGTTCCTGTAGGACTTCGTTTACCATAAAATCAATGGCTTACGATTTCGGCAAACTGAAAATTTCGAACATTTTAGAACCGGCGTTTCGCGCCGGCATCGCCCTCACGCGTCTCGACGAGCGCATCGCCCGCTCGCCGGTCGGGCAGGGCTGGATCGCGCGTACCCACTTCACCGACGCCTGCGCTTCGCTGTGGATCGACGGCGAACTCGTGCACCTCGAAGACCTCGTCCTGCACGACGCCACGAAGGATATTCGCACGCCCACCCATGAACTGACAATCGCCCGCGACGTCCTTCGCACTCGTCGGCGCATATCCGGCCAGTCCGCTGACTGGGCTTTGTCGGCGGATGGTATCCGAACTTTGCGACAGACGTCGGACATCAACGCGGTAGGCCCCGAGGCGTCGACGGCAGACGTCATCCCGCGCGCGGTCCCGGCGGATCCGGAAGGGGAGGGGGAGGAAGACGACGCGGAAAACCTGCCCGGTGTCGACTATGCCGCGATCGATGCGGTGCTGGCCCGGTCGGAAGCGGCGATCGCGAACGCAAGGCGGCCCGGGCGTGGCAGCGGCCAAGACAAAGATCCGATGATCTACGATCTCGACTGGGACGAGGATGCACGGCTGGACGAATGGCGCGGCGTATTGCGGCAGGTGCAAGACCTGCCGGCGGTGCTGCAGGCGATCGTTGCCCTCGATGCCTGGAACGAGCTTTCCGTGCTACAGCACGGCCCTTGGCTCGGTCGGCTGCTGGCCGCCTCTATCCTTCGCGAAGCCGGCATCACCACCGGCGCGCATCTTGCCGCCATCAACCTTGGCCTGAAAACCATTTCGGTCGATCGGCGCCGGCATCGTGATCGGGAGACCAGATTACTCGCCATTGCTCACGGCCTGATCGCGGCCGCCGAGATAGGACTCAAAGAACATGACCGGCTGACGTTGGCAAAAACGATGATGGATCGAAAACTGGAGGGGCGGCGGACGTCGTCCAGACTGCCGGAGCTGGTCGAGCTGGTGATGGCAAAGCCGCTGGTCTCGGCAAAGATGGTGGCGAAGACGCTGGAGGTGACGCCGCAGGCGGCGCGGCGGATTGTTTTGGAACTGGGCCTCAGAGAGATGACGGGGAGGGGGAGGTTTCGGGCGTGGGGCGTGATTTAGCTGGCCTGTCGGCGATCGCCCAAGGTGCCGTGCTGAGGGTCTGAGACGGTCGGATTTTAGAAGGTGTACTGGGTTAAAGGAGCAAGCGCTCTATGCGCTGTAGCCAATCCCGCCGCTTGAGAAAAGCTGCATGCAGGCCTGCAGATCCAGAACGAATGATTTAAGAAAGCCGGATCAGAGCGTGGTGAGGGGGCATGCAAGCACATCTTTGGACAGGACGTCCTCCGGCCGAAAGAAGCCTTTTTCCAGGACGGCCGCCCTCGCGACATCGACGTCGGGCGCGAACCATACGACGGCGAGATCCAGAACGGCTCGTGAGCAGCAGACATAGAATAGGCGCCGCGTCCGCTCGATTGCAGAATCCTTGCCTATCGCGATGTTCTCAATGTCTGTAGGCGACAAGTCGGTGATGCCGAAGTACTTCCCGTAGGAAAACGACCTCATTGCCTCTCCCTCCTCGTCGTCGAGGAGGACCATGACCCTGTCGAACTGGGCGCCCTTCACACCTTGCTGAGTGGAGAAAGGAGAGAGGTCGTCGAGGTAGTTCCGGTAGCCAAAGAATTCCTTTGCCGGACAAGCCAGGAAGGCGAGCAGAGGCGGATACTCGGGATCGTGCTCGAGGTCGGGGGCAACTGGCAACGCCAAATGTTTCGCCAATCGTTCATCGACGGTCATCAACGACGTTGCGACGGCGTGTTCAAGCACCTGCCGGACCGTCACATTAGGATCTGTAAACAGGCGCTTCAATTCGGTCGTCGCCGCGTGTAGGCGCTTCAGGCTGTCTACAAAGCTCTCGCCGTCAGGCTGCCCTGGGAGAGCGTTCCCGCCCTTCAGAATCGATACGATCTCAAATTCGTCGCCGTCGCTTAGTGCATTGGCTAGAGGTAGGAGATAGTTCAGGAACGGCCGGAGCGGCCAGGCCGTGCCGTCTGCCAAGCCTTCCTTGAGGCTTTCGGTCGATCTGTCGTGCAAAGCCGAATATAGGCTCGGGAAGCCCAACCGGCTTGCGGCAGCACGATGCAGCAGAACAAGCATCCGAACGTCCGCGTCCTTTTCATCGCTCTTCCAATGCGGATCTGCATTCTTACGACTGAGGTATTCGCGGACGTCTCCTATGCGCGCCGTACGGTGCTCATCAGCGGGAAGGATGAAGATTCTCGCTGTCCCAGCCATGGGTATGTCGCCGTCGCCCGACCGCTCGGTCCTGCCGCCTGTCTGGACGAGCCGGTCGTCTTCGGCTCGTATGGCGTTGATGACCTTAAGTACGGCCTGGGGACACCGGAAATTTTCCGGCTTCTTGATCTCGATCCAGCCGTCTTCGAGCGAAACTGCGCCGGCTCCTGTGGAAAAGATCTTCTGCATTGGGTCGCCGAAAAAACCAAGGCAGAACTCATGATTCACGGTAAGGGTCACCGTTCGAAGCGCTTCTATAAATGCCGGCATGGTATCCTGGCTCTCGTCGACGAACAGGACTGGATACTTCGCGGCGAGAAGATCTCGGAGAAGCTGCTTCTCCCCAAGCAAGGTGGGCACGAGCTTGAGAATGTCTGCGTGCCCGAGGATGCCGTGCCCGTAGTCGCTGCCGGTACCGTAGGTGAACCTCTCCAGATAGGAAACCACTTCCTTCTGCTGGCGTAATCTCGTCATAGTGGCTTCTATCTTAGGCCGAGAGGCGGCCCGAGTTCTAGGATTTGCTTGGCGCGCTTCCTCCTCGGCGATCTTCTCGTCGATTCGAACGAGGACCCAGTCACGGATGTCCGACTGGAAAGGCTGGATCAGCGACCACAGGAAGCTATGGATCGTCGAGATGCGGCAAAGCGGGTCGTCGCCGACGTCGCTTCGAATCTCGTTCACCGCCACTTCGGTGTAGGTGATACAAGCGATATGCTGCCCGCGCATCCGCAGTTGATCGCCCCGCGTCTCAGAAACATACCCCAGCGCCTTGATCAGCGACGTGGTCTTTCCCGACCCCGCGCCTGCGACCATCACGAAGTGCTTTGGAGGCCGGGCGCTCAACGCGTTGCGAAGTTCAACGTCGGCCTGGGTGTCCGGCTTGCCGCTCCTGCTCGTCATACCAATAGTCCTAGATTGTCCGCTTCCGGTTCCGCACCGTCGTTCCCGATGTCGCCAACGGCAGGAGCCGGCGTGAGCTCGCTCTCGAGCCACCGGAGACCCTCGGCGATGTATGTGGGGACCTTCCATTCCTTCGGATCCTGCTCCAGAAGCGACAAAGCAAAGTCGGTCTTGCGGAACCCTGATGCTGCAATCTTCTTGTTGAGCCTTTCCGAAATGGCAGCCAGATCAAGGTTCGCAGAACCGTTCATCTTGAGCCTGAGCGCCTTGCGAGCCTTGTCCTGAGACCAGACGAGATTCTCCAGCGCGAAGGCCTCTTCCAACGTCCGTCCGGCGATGGGTGCTACTTCCCCCCTCCATGAGACTTCTACTACGGTCTGGTAGGAGACACGTATTTGCGCGTCGTGCGGCGCGACCCTTGCCTGCACGCACTCATCGGTATCGGCAGCGAGAAGGTCGGCGATGAGGGTCTTGCCGGGCAGCCATTTAATGAGCGTTTGGTTCGAGGTCACAGCTCCCGGATGGCTAACGATGCAGGCAGTCCCAGGTCCGGGCTCGTCATCGTCGTCTTCCGGCTCCTCCTCCGCAGCCTCTGGGACTACCTCTGCTGCGGCTTCCACGTCACCGATCAGGTCTTCAAAGATTCCATCTGCGACCGGTGCGACGTCTGCTTCGATTTCGTCCTCCGGTTCAGGCGCCGCGCCCGGCAGAACACTATCGATGTCGGTTATGACGAGCGTGGTGATGCCCAGGAATTCCACCAGTTTCCGGAAGCGATGGCCGAAGGCGCCGCCGATCTCAAGCACGCTGAGATACGCGGCTTGCAACCCCGGAGCCGCCTTCGCGATCATTGCAGGCAGCAGGAGGCGCTCGACGTTGCCCTCGACGAGAACCGCGGCGTCTGCGAAGAACAGATCGCAGTGCGTGAGCTTTAGGTAGCGTTCTAGAAAGAGCCGGGTCCGTGGCTTAGTGTCCCGATAGAACTCAGACAGGTTAAGGACCTGCGAGGTCTGCGACGCGCCCGGCATGCGTCGGAAGTAACGGATCGGGCGGAAACCCCTCTCGTACAGGATATGGGACGAATGCGTGGAGACCACGAGCTGGCTGGTGTAGTGCGCTGCCTCCGGGCCCTCGATCTTGAGGATGTCGAGCACCTTCCGCACGAACACCTGCTGGAGCTGGACATGCAGATGGGCCTCCGGTTCCTCGATGAAGACGAGATGGACAGGCGGCCTGCTCTCCTCCACCTCCATCCACCTTGCATGAAGGTCCAGCAGTTCCACGACCATGTATATCAGGTTCTTGAAGCCCAGCCCATTGTATCGGTCGGGCAGTGTCGGAAAGACGCCGTGCTGGTCGGCTTCTCCTAGCGCGTAATGCACCCTTGTTCCGTCCTGCGAGCTCATGATCGCAGCAGGATTCAACGCGGTCTTGATAAGCAGGCGCGGGTTGCCCAGACCCGGGTATCCAAGCTGGGACAGACGATCGAGAGTGGGTCCGAAAACCCTACCGAGGTGATCGTTGAGCATCGTTTCGGAATCTGCCAGGGCCCGCTGGGCGTCGAAGTCCTCGGTACGCTGCTCCAGGTTCCGCTGGTAGAACCGTCCAAGAACTCTCGACAGTTCTTCGGAACGGGTCCCGCCTGATGAATCCGAGAGATGCCGCTGCGCGTGCAGGAAGTCGACCTTTACGAGTCCAGCCAGAATCTCCCTTCCGCCGCGTCCGTTGTCTGAGGAGATGAGACGCGGCACGTATCCTGGCAGATCGCGGAACTCGCCGTCGAAGCGCGCCTTGTCCAAGACATAATAGCGAAGGTCGAATCCTTTCCGCAGCCGCGCGCCTCCATCGTCGCGAAGGTAGTCACAGAGTGTTCGTGGCGAGGGATGGTAGGCGGGCACTCCATCCGCCGCGGGGCGTGCGTTTGCTGCAGCGGCAGCATGAGCAGCCTGATATTCGTGGCGCAGCGTGGCGGCGTCGATCGCCGCGAACTCCACACGGATGCCGACCGTGCTGCCGGTGAAGGAGAGGTTCGGTAGGAGATCTGCTACCCGATGAAGATTCCCAGGTTCGACCTCAAACCAGATGTCCATGGAAATCGTCGGAAGCACGCTGTCTGGCAGGCCGGCTCCAAAGTTGTCGATGGAATCCCAGCAGTCCGAGCTGAAGTCATGGATCGAAAACCGTTCCCGCGACGCCGCGATGAAGAGTTGCAGCGCGTGCGTCGCCGACGTCTTTCCACTGTTGTTCGCCCCGACGAAGATCGAGATATCCGAGGCCAGATCGATACGGGCGTCTTTCAAGCGTCGGAAGTTACGGATACGAAGAGTTTCAATATGCATCAAACAATCCAGCATCAGTGCCATTCTGGATTGCACAATAGTCATTGATTAGTTGATTCGTCACCGTTCTGCTGCCATCGCCGCTAACGAATTCCGACTTTCGATCCAGTGCTTGGGAAAGTCTTCCAGAAAAGATCCAGGCTATGCAAAAGGCTGCGCATGCCGTCACCTGACAAAAATGCCAGATTGACTTCATACGCTGCGGCTGACGCTGTTGCGTCAATCCTCTAATTCGGGCAGTAGGCTCCCAAGAGCAACCCACGGCGGTAGCGGTGAAATTCGTCAAGCGGGCGTTCCGAGACCATCAAAGGAAGGGGGGGCCCTGCGAGTGCTTCGCCAATGATTTCCGCATCAGGCCCATACTTTGATATTCCGGAACGTGGCGGTCGCAGGCAGCGCGCGGTCGTTCATGACACCCGCGAGGGCCTCAGATCGAGGGGCCCACAAGTTGGCGTGGAGGCGCATGGGCAGATGAGGAAGCGGCGTCGGATCCCATCCGACTCGCTGGTGGATTGCCTTACCGTCCACCGACCACGTTATGCAGCCCGGGCGCCAGTCTATCGCATACAGATGGAAGTCGGAGGTTGCATCGAACCCGAGGTCGATCCGACAGGGCGAGCCGCGATAACCAAATCCGATCGCTGCGCCGTCGTCGCCCGGATTGAAGTATACATTCAACAGCATGCGTCGCGGATCGTCGCCCGTCAGCTCGATATCAATCTCCTGCCGTGGCAAAGCCCGATGCAGAAAGAAGCCGGTAACAAGCCCGGCTCCGCAGGCCGGCCTGATCTCGGCTTCGAACCGACCGTGTTCAAAAGACCGCACCGAGGCGAAGGCTCCCGAGCGATATTTTCTATTGCCGCTTTCAACCTTGCTCAGCACGAGCTGGGCGCCGTCGGCGTTCTGCAACAGACCATCGGGATTGAACGCAGCACGATTGCCGGGAAATGTCTCGGTCGCGGCTGGAAGTATAGGCGTGGGTTTAGTCATCGCCTCGTTTATGAGGCAGTCGCCCACAGGGTGGATGCTTCGCGCGGAGGCTGTCCGGGTCGGCCAGGCCCGGTCAGGAACCAAGGCCCAAGCAGAGTCGTCTGTCAGACGCTCGGGACGGATGCCGTTGACTTGTCTCACGGGCTCGTGCCGATCGTCGCGCAGGATCCGCCATGACCTAGGAGCACCCGCGGGAAATGCATAAGGCGGTGGTGCGAGACCGAGCAAAGCGCACAACGGTTGCCACATTGCGTCGCTGGGTTCCCGGGCGTCGAATGCGACAGTGCGTGATGGCGGCAGTATTTTGCGGTTTTGCTGGCGATCCAGCCTTGGAGCCCCTTCGAGCACGAACCTGGAGTCGGACCGCGCTGTCGATGCAGCGAACGCCTTTGCCGAGAGTGGCGCATCCACGAGCGCGTCGAATGTTGTCAGTATGGATGCCAGATCTTCTTCACCCAGCTCTTTCTCATCGCCGTCGAATACCCGAACTCGGAGCCCAAGCATTGAGAGGGCCATGGCCAGCCCTTCGCGCTCGCGTTTGCCGGTCCACGCAAAAACCGGCCCTGCTGCACTTCTCTTGGGGACCGGCGTTGAGTTCGCGTCAACGATCCCGGCACGCGCCAGATAAGGGAGGATGGAATGGGAATTGTCTGAGCCTCCATCATCTCGCTGGAGGACAACAGGAGAAGAGAGCGCAAGCGCCCGCAGCTTTTCGAGGCGGTAGTTGATCCACATGTCAACCGGCCCGACAACGGGCATTGACTCCAGCAGGGTCCGCGCACCTCTGCGGGACAGAACGTAGCCTGACAGGAACCACAAACCACGCAGCGGACGAAAAACGGCGTCGCAAGCATCCAAGCGCGCGGCCGTGCCGCCGGCGTCCTCGTAGGAGAAGTAGAGAAGGTCTGGTCCTCCGTGCCCCCCCAGACGCTGCCATGATGCGCGCCATCCTCGATCGATGGCCGCAGCAGCACCGCGCGCGAACCATATATCGTCTTCTAGGACTAGAACGTGTTCCTGCTGACCAGAGGCAATCGCCTTCCATGTTTCTATGTGCGACCGTGCGACGGCCACTTCCTGTCGGGTCATCCGGACTGGTTCTGAGGGGTCGAAGCACTCTTCAAGCCTTGTGTCCGGTTGGACGAAGAGCTGATGCGCCAGCCGGTAAGTCTGATCAACGTCGGAGGTGGATGCAACTTCACGACCGTCTCGTGCGTCAATGGCGGGAAGCCTGTGCGATATCGTACACAGCGGGAGACCGTCGAAGTTCTTGTACCGGTTCAGCTCGCGCATCGTCCGGCGGAGTCTTCTTGGCTGCCGATCAAGGTTTATGATCATAACCATTCCGATCCTGCCCGCTCCAGTACCGAATGCTGAGATCTGACCGGCCGGAATGACGCTCCACAATACGCGAGAGACACGGAAAGCTAGCGCCCGCATTGGACCGAAGACGTCCTTGAATCCTTTTGTAGACCTCATCGCTGACTGACCTCAGCAACCATATACGTTGCGCCAATTGCGAGAGTCGCCTCGGTAGGAGAGATCCCATCTCATTTCCGCTATCGCGTTCCAATTACGCAGGAGCTCAAAATCAAAGGGAAGGCCGGCTTGCTCGAGCTCCCAGGCGTGAATCACTAGAGCGATGGTGAAATTACCGGGCCCCGTCGTTGCTTGGATTTCTGGATCATCTTCTGCGCCAAGGAGCTTGGACGTCGCACGGTCAAGAGCTCGATGCAGGATCGGGTGGCCGGATGGCGAGGCGATGGGGTCGTTGTTGACGTAAAAATTCCTGCTACCCTCCGGCAGCTCTGGACGCCAGATATCGGCTGCAGGCATCATTCCCCCGGCCGTGATATCGTAGCAAAGGGGCTGTATCTTGAGCTTGTCGTTGCGAAAGATCTGCCGCCACTCGTCTCCCAGTAGGACATCGTCTGCGTCGACGTAAAAGCCGCCCTCGGCCAGTATGAAGCACATGCGGAAATAGTCGCAACGCATTGCAGGATGGCTGCAACGCGCAAACGCCTGCCGCTCTCTCTCGCTATAGGTATCGGCAATGTAACAAGCGGCGCTGGCATCGTCGAACAGATGGAAATCAAATCCCTCGTCGGCAAGGCGGTCCCAGCTCTGGAGGCAGGCATTGACGTCTTCCGGAAGGTCGGTCAGATCGTGCCAGTATCTCAGCAGCCGCCTGGGAATAAGCGGCGCGCTGCTGGCGGGTCTTTCGTCGCTTCCGGCCGGAATCTCAACCTGCCGCAGCATCAGGTTTCTAATGGCGGCGGAACGGGCAGGCTCGTCCTTCTCCAGAGTTCGTGGGTCGAAGTCCATTTCTCGCGAATCCGTCTTCACATAGTTCGATTTGGGTTGTGCATCGCATTCGTTCCCGTCGTCGGCGCTCCAGCATCCAGGTATGCTAGATAACGTGGCGAGTCCTTCAGCAGATACGCTCGTCCGTCGACCACGAATCCATCCAGTCCGTGTTCGACGGCGTAGGCATCAAGATCAACCATGTTGTTGATGAATCCCTTGCCGTTGAAATTAAGAGACGTGTTGCAAAGCACTCCGTAACCGGTGCGCGATCGGAATGCTTCCAGCAGGCTGCACAGTTCCATGTTGCTGGACGGCGTCACCGTTTGGAGGCGAGCCGTCCCGTTGACGTGGGTGACAGCCGAGAGAGCATCGGTGGTTGCACGGTAGGTGTAGAGCATATGAGGGCTTTCACGGTCGCATCCGAACCACTTCTCGGCCTCGTCCTGCAGGCAGATAGGGGCAATTGGTCGGAACTGTTCGCGCTGTTTGATCTCGTTCAGGCGAACCCTTGTCGCATCTCGAAACGGAGCTGCCAAGATTGATCTGTTCCCCAGCGCGCGAGGTCCGATCTCATAGCGGCCATGCGCCCATCCGAGGATAAGGTCGTTAGCCAGCATTGCCGCAACCCGGCTATCATCTTTCTCATAGATGTCGTACCTGCTCGGGTCGATCGGACTGTCCGTCCGGAAATCACGACCCGAGTATACGCTCCAGTCGATCTTGGGATTGCCAGTAAAGTAGAACTGCGCATCGATAGCGGTGCCGATCGCCGATCCCGAGTCGTTGGCGACGGGGGGAACGAAGATCTCAGAAAAGAGATTGGTGTCCCTCCATTTGGAATTCCAGTCGCAGTTTAGACCGCAGCCGCCAGCGATCAAGAGTGGCAGCCCGCCCCTCAGATTCTCCCTAGCAAACCTGTGAAAGCGGTCGAAGATCGCATCGCTGTATATGCCTGCGAAGTTCCGGAACTCCGCGTCGTCGAGTCCAACATTGAGGTGCGGCGCGTCTGCAATCCGGTCGTAATCGCTGAGCTTTCGATAGGGATCGCGCAACAGGAAGCTCATCAGTCGCTGCTCCTCCGCCGTGGGGACGTCGCGTGTCGAGAACGATGCGATCGCCATCAACTTGCCGGCGTCAGAGGCGCGGGGGTAGGGCCCGTCCTTCGGAAAGGTGGGATCAGCCAGCCCGTAGAGAAGTCCGTACCGGTTTCCGGGCTGTGTGAGCGCATCGCCGATCAGCGTGATGTTGAGCTCCGGATCGATCTCGTAAAAGGAGCCCACCTCTCCTTCCCAAACGAGCGCGTAGCATGCAGTGCCCTTCGGGAAAGGTGACATGCCGAAGGCGCAAAGAATATGCGATCGCTCGTGCGACGAAGAGAAGTAGTCGACCCTGCCTCGAAGCAACCGTCCCTTGTCCACGATGGTGCTCGAGCCCGAGACGCCCCGATAGCCCGAGTTACTGTGCGATCCGTGAAGATACTCGTGATGGTCGCGGGGCCACCACCCTCCCATGCATATGACATCCGGCAAATCATCAAGCTCGCCAATGGCGTCGAGGATGTCGGCTACTGACACATACGAGTATCGGTAACCGGAGTCCTTCTCCGCCTCGATCGAAAACATCAATCGGGAGTCCCGGAGATATGCGATCGCGCCGTCGTGGCCAGGATTGTATGAGAGAATTTTCATCTTGAGTCTTGATCGTTGAACCGCCATGACATCACGCGGCCAGGTGCAAAATTGCAACCGCTCTTAGAGCGGATCGGCACTAAAGTTGTGATGCGACAGCTTTAAGCTGTGGATGGCGACAATGCTTGTGGGAGGCGGGGATATTTGCGCTGGCTGGCGAAGTGCAGACGTTTTTAAACGGCGGCCGTCCAGCTCGTCTTGATGCACGCCACGTATAGTGACTCGGATCGAGACCTAGAGGAAGGATGTCAGCTTGCGCATTTGGACGAACTCGCCTCTGTGATACGTGCGGCGGATTCCGACGTGCTCGAAATGGTGGAAATACTCGATGCCGCCGGCACCTTTGCACTTCCCTATGCCGGCAATCGAGAGGTCATCCTTGTAGGATGTGTCCTTTGTTAGCATGGCGTCGGTTTGATCATCGCCAAAGCCGCAGCCACTATCGGTACAAGCGATCGAGATCCCGGCCTCGTCGCTAAAGACCGGATGCAGTAACTTCGACCTCTATGGAAACTTCGAGGCTGCGCTTCGTGGGATCGAGTTCTGTCTTATCAAAAAAGCATTGATCGAGTTGAAAATCAGCTCTTAAAGGATGATTTAACGGCCCGAATTCGTCTTGGAGTTGTTCAAACTTCCGCGAATGTCGAGCGTCATTCGAATTCTGTTGGAAGTTTCGTCTCGGGCAAAGATTCCTGGCTTCGGATCTCCTTCGAAGTCACGAATATTTGCGACGGAACTGCTCTCCAACGTGGGTGTCTCAGCCCAACTGCCGGATAAATGCAACAATCCACTGAGACCGGTCCAGTGGGGCGATCTCTCGATCTGAAACGGTTTCCTGAGTATACAACACAATTACATGTGGAATGCCGAGGTTGGCGGGTTAGCCGTCGCGAGTCTATAGCTATCATCTGCAGATTCGCTTCCGACGCCATAGTGGATATTAGAGAGTAAGTATCTGGCCGTGTTTGGAATATTTCACGCTGGTGTAGCCAATGAATGACGGGGCCTGCTGTTCGACAGCGCTTCTGCATATCCTCAAAGCCGACGCTAGTTCATGTTGTCTTTGTCTACATGACAGGTAAATACTGCCAGCCTGCGACCAACCTCTTTCGGGCTGGTACAGGCACGTCTCCGACCATTGCTCGAAAGCGTGATCAACTGTCTATCAAGGGGTATCGAGACGGCAGTGATCTCAAACGCCAACGAGAAACTTCACTCCCCATGCTCAGGCCGTTTACATCTGAGGCTCCTGCCGGAAACAGATTCTGTGGAAAGTTCGAAATTGGTTCTGACGCGAATTGATCCATCACAACAACTTTATGTAATTTATAATGATCTCAAAAAGGGACGGCAGCGTGTTTAAAGAACATGAATATGCCTTGTTAGGCGGATTGAACCGATCCAACGTTGGCCGGCATTTGGGGAGACTTGCTGCCTTGATTTCCGCCGGTATCGTTTTCCTCCTCCTGTCGGCAGTCGATATCGCTGCCCGCTACGGCCTCCCTGTGAATCTGCCACCTACAGTGCTGTCTCTTGTCGGTGCAAGCATGGTATTTGGAGCACTGTATTGGTTTTTTGATCGCTTTCTGTGGCGTTGGCCCATTCTTGGGCGAATATTGAAAGTCCCGGATATCAGCGGCAAATGGGACTGCGAAGGACGCACATTCAACCGAGCGGACGGCACATTCCGAAACGACTGGGAAGGGAAGATTACCATTGTGCAGTCATGGGATAAGCTGTTTGTCCGCCTCAAAGGCCCTCAGTCAGGCTCCCATAGCATCGCCGCAGCGATAACATGTGACCCGATAGAAGGATATCACCTGCTCTACAACTATGTGAATGAGCCCAAAGCAGGCGAAGCCGATCTGAAGTCCCATCGGGGTTTCGCGCAGATTACATTCGCGGGCGATCGCCAATCGGCCGAAGGTGAATACTTCAACGGCTTTTCGAGAGATACCTTCGGAACCCTCAAACTGACGAGGGCTGAGAATGGCTCGTGATGTAAATAAACGGCTCGAACAGCTCGCGAAGCGCCGCAAAGGGACTGATCGTCTCGGAGAGCTTAATTATGCTGAGCAAGCAGAGGTCCTCAATAAGAGCATTCTGGACGAATCTTGGCAGAAACGCGCTCTGGACAAGCCCAATACGCGTTACGCCTTGGGGGCCATGCAGGCCGTTGATCCAGAGTACACCCGTATCAGTTTGGATACGGCAGAGCGCGTAGGCAATCAACTTCTTACCAGACTGGAAAATCACGGGCTTTTTGTA
Organism: Neorhizobium sp. JUb45; assembly: GCF_004343585.1. Taxonomy (GTDB): domain Bacteria; phylum Pseudomonadota; class Alphaproteobacteria; order Rhizobiales; family Rhizobiaceae; genus Neorhizobium. Next base: position 17,769 of record NZ_SLYW01000009.1, read on the forward strand.
GAATTCCGGATCCAGGGGTCTGTCGCGCTGGATGTACATATCCGCGGCGTGAGCGACGTCGATCTGCTGACGTTGGACAGATATTTCTATTCCTACAATCGATTGGGACCGAAAGGCGGCAGCTACAGCGGCCTAGGGACCACAGAGTCCTCCCAAGAACGCCTGATGAAAATCAGGTTGAAATCGGAGGTAGCGCTAAAAGACGCCTTCCCAGCCGCAACGGTCGATAAATCCGGCGGCAAGGCAATTGCCGTTTTTGGAGGATCGTTGGCACGGCCGGTAGATGTCGTCCCTTCCCATTGGTACGATACGGCGGAATACCAGACGTCGGGCCGCGAAGCGGACCGAGCCGTGACCATTTTGGACAAGAATGTTCCTACAACCATCGACAACTGGCCTTTTCTTCACATCCAGAAAATCCATGATCGAGATTGCTCAGTAGCAGGGGGGGTGAAGAAAGCCATCCGCCTTGCCAAGAATGTAAAAAACGACGCTGAAACGGAAGGCACTACGATCGCCCTACCCAGTTTTGACATCGCCTCTATCATGTATCATGCCGACCTCCAGGTGCTCTCGCGAGGGAGCATTTACGAGCTTTCTGTACTGGCTGAGGCCCAACGGCACCTCAATTTTCTTTCCAATAATCAGAGCTACGCACTGACACTCGAGGTGCCCGATGGTTCACGGAAAATCATCGACAAGGTCGAGAAGTTCAACGCATTACAAAAGTTATCATTTGAATTTGATGACTTGGTGCGCGAGGTAGCTAGAGAACAGGGTAGGAATTTAGGTCTTATTCCTAGCCTTCAGGAACAGCGCAACATCCTACAAGACAGCTATATTTTGTAGTTAGACGCGAACACGGGTGGGTTTCGGCGTGACGTTTGACCTCACCATCGGCGCCGAAGGTTGAACGTCGCCAAGCCGAAGAAACCGCAATTTGATCAGCGTGTTAACCTGGCCGGATCGGAGGCTCTCTTCCACGGCGCAAGGTCACAAGGGTTGACTGCTACTTGCTGAACTGTCCCATGAACCTCTCCATGCCCCCTTTGAGGGGTAGCAGACGGCGTGATACTACTAGTCGGATCGGCTTTTTGCAGGGCCAGACTACTCAGGCGTCGCTTGCATGATCACGTCCAGATTGCTGACTGAATTTCGTTTCTAATTCAACGACAAGTTTCGACCAGCATTCCATGCAGTCTTCCGCAAGCTGAAGAGCATCTACGGAACCATTGGAAGTGACGATCACGTACTTTGCTCGAAGTACCTCACCACCCTCGGAGCCGGTAAGCCAGGTTGACGCCTCGTATGTCTTGCCAGAGACGTGAGGTTGACTTCCGCTTCTAGTTGCTCGGTCGAGTTTGCAATGCTTGGTTCCATTACATAAATCAGCACAGAGTTGAAGACATCGATTTGTGTTGATGAAGTTGTCAACCTCCCCTGCCGTCAAACCAACTCTGTTTAGACGAATAATCCAATCTCGTATGTGATAGCAATGCATGAAGAACGAAAGCAAATCGTCTTCGTACAGATCGCGATTATGAGACTGGGCGAAGGTGCCGGTGTAAATTGCGCGAATCCTTGCGAGGTACCGTTCGGCGCGCTTCAGTTGCTCCATGAGAATCCCTCTTGTATTGCCGTGAGTCTGTCATAGAAGCGATATCCCTGCAGATCGAGAAGATCAAAGGTCGGCTCAGCTAGGGAGCAGGAACAGCAGCTATCGCTTAGCCCGTTTACAAACGGTCTGTCTGGAATCGGCCCCATATCCGTCGTTCCTCGGAAGACCAGCCCGCGCCCAATGCAGAGTAATCTCAGCGCGCTAGCTCTATTCAAGCAACTGGGTCGAAGGTTCATATCCGTTCACATCAGCCGGTACGCAATGGAGCTCAAGCATCAGCCGCATGTGCTGGATACACATCTGACGCGTGATGAATTCCTTGCCTTCGAGACTTATCCACATCTGTTGCGGTGGTACCGCGCCATCACAGCACGGCTGTCCGTGGCGCACGGTTGTCAGCCGCATATCGGGCGCATCCGGCGAGGTCCTGCTGACGCGGGTGACGCGCTTAGATTGGGTATTATTCCCCCAGCAATTTCTCTTGAAGAGAAACATTCTCCGCCTATTTTTGGCACTTGAAGATCGATTTCAACTGTATTTTTTACGTTATTAAAAAAGCTGCCGGGGACGGATGCGGGAACTCATAAGCGCTCAGCTGTGGCGTCTGCTCACGGAATTGTTCTTGCGCGGCTGTCATCTCTTCGTTGGGCTGCGGCATCACCTGACAAAGCATGACTGAAACACCGGAACGCTGTTACGGCCGCGACGCGGGTTGAGGAGTATTGATGAAGTTCGTTGAAGGTTTGAAAAAGATCATGGGTGGTGGCCGGTCCGAGACGGCAGCGATCATGTCGGCGGAAAGCGGGCTGACAGTCAATGACAGGCAGGCGATCATCGAAGATTTTGCGGCGTTCGAAGAGGTCGAGAAAGGGCTAGGGGCGGCGCTTGCGCGTTATGTCGTTGCCGGAACCGATGAAGCCATGGTGCTGCATGTCGTCAACCTGATGAACAGCGGCAAGGATGATGTGGTCTCAAAGCTGCACGCCACCTTTAACGGTTATGATCATCGTGACGACCGCAAGGCGGAAAACCAGCGTCGACGGGAGGCGCGGCAGGCGGTCCTCGTTCGCCCCGAAGGCTTCGATGCCGCGGCGATGCTTCGCTACATGACCGTGCATGGCAAATATCAGGGTCAGCACAGATGGTCGCGCCTTCCGGGCAGCGACAGCGCGCCCTTCTGGCTGCGCACCGCTGTCCAGATGATAGACAACAATGTGTATCATAAAGACGGCGGATCCGCTTTCCTGACGGCGCAACGTGCCTTCGACATGATGACTGCCGCCGGCATCCAGCCGAGTGTCGGCACCCTCATCGACTGCGCCTTCATGGACAAGGAAACCACCTACGGACAGAGCACCCAGCGCATGCTGGGCCTCCCCGGCCTTGACGAGGCGATGCTGGCCATGCCGGCCGATGCGATTGCGATGATCGGTACGCTGACGGCTGGGGCGCGCGAAATCATGGTGCGTTTCGTCGGGCAGGCCGGCCTAGTCGATCACGACCTGCAATTTTTCGATTTCGCCTTCGCCATGGCGTCCGATGGGTCCAAGGCGGTGCGCGAAGCCGCCGCGATCGCCCTCAAATCGGGTGAGACGGCGAAGGTGCAGGCGCGTGCGGAGGAACTGCTGGCCTCACGCAAGGCCGGCGAACGGCTGGCCGGTGTCAATATTCTGGCGGCGCTGTTGCGCGAAAAGGCACTGCCGGTGCTCGATAAACATGAGGCGGGGGAAAAATCCAGCGCGGTCCTGGCGGCGATCGCCACCACGCGCGCGACCTATGCGGCGGCAGGCGGACAGTCTGCCGCAAGCGACGACGGCCGCGTCGACGGGCCGGATGGTTACGTCGCCTTCGACGGTCGTTTTGTGCCGGTTCCGGCCTTCTCTATGGACGAGGACGCTCTGCCGGAGGATCTGGAAGCGGCCTTCCGGGATGTGCTGACCAAGGCCAATGCCGAGGCACGTGTCGATTACGACCGGACGCCGCCGGGCAAGGACTGGAACCAGCGGCCGGCCAAGCCGTTCGTGGCGCCCTTCGATCCGGCCGTCGCCAAAAATATCGTCGCCGCCATGCGTGGCGATACGCTGGATCAGGCGAAAACGAGGGCCGTCTGGGAAGCCATTGACGCCAACAGCCCCGATCACTGGATGCGACAGACCCGAAAGGCAATGGAAGCCGGGTTCAAGACCATTTTTGCCCGCAGCGACGTGCCGTTCCCGGCGCTTGCCCGTCTGTTGTTCTGCGCCTCCGACGGCCGGAGCTGGGTGCATATCCTGCGTGTTTTGCTGGGAGGCTCGGAATATTGGCTGCGCGGACCGGACAAGGAAATCATGGCGCGGCTGAAGGCCGGCACGGATATTCGTGTTCTGGCGCAGGTGGCCGATCAGGCGGGCGTGCCTGATGTGTCGCGGAACCTCAATGCCGTGGCGGAGCGGACCTATATCAACCTTGGCGAAATGATCGACGAGCCTGTCCCGTCCACACTATGGATGCTGCTGGCCGACGATTTCGCAGCGCTCGACGCAGCACTGGCGGGCGACGGCATGCAGGAACGCTGGACCGAGGATTTTGTCTATTCCTGGCTGCGGACGTTCCCGCACTTGCCGCGAAGGTATTTTCCACTCGTTGCCGATCGCGCCCTTCAGGCGGGCGTGCGCCAGCGTGATTTTTCGCGCTACCTTTTGCGTGAGGTCGCGGATCTGACACCGCTGATCGTGCCGATGCTGACATCGGGCCCGGAAACAAAACGCCTTGCCGCGGCGCGCTGGCTGGCCGAGCGTCGTGATGCCAGCGCCATCGCCCCGCTGCGCGAGGCGTTGAAGAAGGAAAAATCCGTGGCGGTGCGCGCCGCCGCCATGACGGCACTGGCCGCCTGCGGTGACGACACGTCGGATTTCTTCTCCAAAAAGACGCTGCTGGCCGAGGCCGAAAAGGGACTAGCATCCACCAAGGCGGATTATTCGGCTCTGTTCGATGCGGAAAACCTGCCGGTCCTGCATTGGGCGGATGGGCGCGAAGTTTCGCCAATTCTGGTGCGCTGGTGGTTCGCCCGCTCGCACAAGCTGAAACTTCCAGGCGGTGACCCGATGATCCACATGGCCCTGGAAAGGCTGGACCGCAAGGATGCCGAAAAGCTCGGCGCCGCGATCTTTTCCGCCTTCATTTCCTGCGACACGCAGCGACCGACCAGCGAGGAAGCTAATGCCTATGCTTCGGCTGGGGCCAAGCAGCGTTACAACTACACGAAACAGTGGCGCAAGGATTTTACCGAGGAACTTGCCTTTGCCGAACTGCGCCGCGAAAAGCTGGCAATCTATCTCAACAGCGCGCTCGACCATCGCGGCCTGCTGGCGCTGGCACGGTATGCGCCGCCGGCCGAAACCACGATCCTAGTCAAACGCTTCCTGAAGGATCACGGCAAGCGCCCGAACCAATGCCGTGCGCTGCTGGATGCGTTGATGGCCAATCCGGTGCCGCAGGTCTTGCAGCTCATGCTCACCGCCTCGCAGCGCCACAAACAGCCAGGTCTGCGCAAATATGCAGGTGAGGTGGTGACCGCATTTGCCGAAAGCCGTGGTTGGACACCGGCCGAGCTTGGCGATCGCACCATTCCTTCGGCCGGTATCGATGAGGATGGTATTCTCGAACTGCCTATTGGCGAGCGTACTTACCGCGCGCGGCTGACCGTTGAACGTGCCAAGAATGGCAAGGAAGAGATGAAGCTGGCTCTGGAAAATCCGGACGGCAAAACGATCGCTTCGCTGCCGAGCCCGACCGATCCGCAGGAAGCGGAAGAGGCAAAGGACGCCAAGAAGCTGCTTTCCAGCGCCAAGAAGGAATTGAAGCAGACGGCCGAACTTCAGGCCGGTCGTCTTTACGAAGCCATGTGTGCGGCCCGCATCTGGCCGCGTGAGGATTTTGAAGCCTTCCTGCTCAACCAGCCGATTGTCGGACGGCTGCTGCGGCGTCTGGTGCTGAGCGGATCTGACGAGCAGGGCAAGCTGGTCACCAGCTTCCGGGCGCTTGATGATGGTTCGTTTACCGATGCCAATGACGATCCGGTCGACATTACCAGTTTCGCCGGCATTGCCATCGCACATCGCGTCAAGCTCGGCGAGGAAGCGGCCAAGGCCTGGCTCACGCATATCGAGGATTACGAAGTCAAACCGCTGTTCGAACAGCTCGATCGACCAGTTCTTGCCGATGGCAAGCCGGACGCCACCGTGATCGACGACCGCCGTGGCTGGATGATCGATAACCTGACGTTACGCTCGGCCGCCGAAGGCCTCGGTTATATCCGGGGCCCCGTCGAGGACGGCGCCGGTTTCTACACCTATGAAAAGTCCTTTGCGGATTGTGGCTTTGCGGCCGTGATCGAATTCACCGGCAGTTATATCGGGGAAAATGACCGCGTCCTGAAAGCGCTGCAGGACATGCGATTTGCCCGCATCCTGCCAGGTGGCCGCGTGGTCTATGGTGGTGAAACGACGCTGTCGAAAGTGCCTGAAGTGCTGCTCAGCGAAACCTGGAACGATCTGCGCGCAATCGCCGACAAAGGCACCGGCTTTGATGCCGAATGGGAGAAAAAGGCATCATGGTAAGCACGGATCAGGCAGTTCTCAGACCCGCACCGGAAAGCCAGCACAAGGTGGAACTCGCAAAGCTCCTGGCGGCGGATACCGGGTTGAAGCCGCCGGGCTGGCGGCTTTCGGCCCGTTCCGTGCGGGCATTCATTCTCGGCGATGTGTCGCTTGGCATCACTCGAAAATTCTATGGCGACGATGCGCTTGTCGAACGGGCAATCGTCAGCCTGATGGGCGAACAAGGGCTGATGCTTGTCGGCGAGCCGGGTACGGCGAAGTCGATGCTGGGTGAGCTGCTCTCGGCCGCGGTGACAGGTTCGACACGGCTCGTCGTGCAGGGATCGGCGGGAACCACCGAAGAACATCTGCGATATGGCTGGAATTATGCTCTGTTGATCGCCGAAGGGCCGAGCGAAAAGGCGCTGGTGCCATCGCCCGTCCTGCAGGCCATGCGAGCAGGGGTAATCGTGCGCATCGAGGAGTTGACGCGTTGCCCGCCGGAAATCCAGGACGGGCTGATTTCCATCCTGTCTGAAAAGATGATCGCCATTCCCGAACTCGGAGAAAACGCGATCGTTCGCGCCGCCCCGGGTTTCAACATCATCGGCACCGCCAACCTGCGCGACCGCGGCGTTAGCGAGATGTCGAGCGCTCTGAAGCGACGCTTCAATTTCGAAACGGTGCATCCGGTCACCGATCCGGCCTTCGAGCGTGAACTGATCCAGCGCCGTTTGGCCGACAGGCTTACGCCGTCGGGAATAACCCCGAACATGCCTGGCGCAGCGCTCGATATTCTCGTCGCCTGTTTCCAGGATCTGCGGGCAGGGCGCACGGCAGAGGGGATCACATTGCAGAAACCGACGGCCGTGATGTCGACGGCTGAAGCCGTCAATGTCGCGCATGCGGCGGCGCTCGAAGCGGCCTATCTGGGCGATGGCACGGTCACAGGCGCGCATCTGGCCCGCCAGATCGGCGGCGTGGTGCTGAAGGACGACCCCGAGGATGGACGCAAGTTCAAGTCCTATGTCGATCACATCATCAAGGACAGGGCGCGTTCGGGTGGCGACTGGCGATCCTTCTACGACGCTGCGCGCGGGCTGAGGCTCGACTGAATGGAAACGCAGGCGGCAGAACGCGACGGTTTCATCAAGTACGGTGAAAGGCTGACGGCGGGCGAAAACGGTTTCGTTTTTTTTCCAATCCGCCACCATAGTCCTGCCTGCGCACTCAATCTCGCCTCTGCTTTTGCGGAGATCCGACCGCGGGCCCTGGTGCTCGAGATGCCGTCAGATTTTGCACCGATTCTACCTTTGCTGTCGCATCCAGACATTCGCCTGCCGATCGCCATCGTGTCGGTGGCCGAGGGTGAAAAATCGACAGACGAGCGGCTGCCGGTCGGCTACTGGCCGTTTTCGGCAACCTCGCCGGAATGGGTGGCGATCCGGCTGGCGCAGGACATCGGCTGCCCCGTCATCCTCGCGGACCAGCACAGCGGTGCACGCATTGCGGCAATGCGGGCGGATGTGAAGCGCCGGGCGGACGATGCGGATGGTGACGAGACGGAAAAACAGGAAAAAGCCGATGACACCGCGCCGTCGCTTTTGACCGAAGAACGGCAGCTTGCCTACTCGGACTATGCCGAGGAAGTGGTGCGGCGGTTGGGCGTGCGCGATTTCAACGAAGCATGGGACCGTCTGTTCGAAACACGTGTGACCGACAGTGACTGGCGCGGTTTTTTCCGCGATGTCGGCATCCATTGCATGCTATCGCGGCTGGCGACACCGGAGACGGAGATCGCCGCGGATGACACGCTGGACCGCGAAAAGGATATGCGCAACGCGATGGCGCAAGCGGCGGCCATTGCCGGGGAAGGACCTGTTGCGGTTGTGACGGGCGGCTTTCATACTCCGGTGCTAATTGATCCACAGGCAGGATCGGGGTCGGACAGGCGCAAAGCTGCGATGCCGGTTCAGACGAAGCCTTATCTCGTGCGTTATACGCATGATCATCTCGATCGCATCAACGGCTACGGCGCTGGCATGCCTTCGCCGCGCTGGTACGAACGGCTGCATGACCGTGTGCGTGATGGTGCCATCGATCCGTTTACCGAAGCGGCGACCGACATCGTGCTCGACCTCTCGGCACGGCTGCGCGGTGACCGGCCGAATTTCACGCCGCCATTGCCGGCGCTTTCCGCTACCCTGCAACATGCACAGGCGCTTGCAGACCTGCGCGGATTGCCGGGGCCAGGGAGGGCCGAAATTCTCGATGCGGCGCGTTCCTGCCTGCTGAAGGGCGAGGATCCACGTTACGGTTCGCCGCTCTTGGACGCGCTTCTGTCCGAATTGACCGGTGAAGGCATCGGCGAGGTGCCGCGCAGTGCAGGTGCGCCACCGCTGGTGGAGGCCGTTCGCAACCGTGCGCGCGCGCTGGGTTTCAAGATCGATGACGGTACCGAACGCAATCGTCTCCTCGATATCCACCGTAAGCCGCGGCATCTGGCGGCCAGCCGTTTCCTGCATGCGATGACTTTGCTCGGCAGCGGTTTCGGCCGCTGCGTGCGTGGACCGGACTGGGCGAGCGGCGCCTCCACCGATGTCCTGTTCGAGGAATGGGTCTATCGCTGGTCTCCGGCCGTTGAAAGCCGATTGGTGGCGCTGTCCGTTGATGGCGATACCGTCGAGCGGGCGGCGCAGGCGATTCTGTCACGCAAGCGGAGGGAACTGGGGGAGGACGGGAAAGATCGCAATGCCGTGGCTGCGATCCAGCTTCTTATCGTCGCGGCACAGGCAGGACTTGCTCGTTCCTGCGGGGCACTGATCGCTGCCATCGTGCCGGCGGTTGCCACCGATCCCGATCTCGGTCGCGTTGCCATCTGCCTGTCCATGCTCGACAATCTGCAACGCGGTCGAAAGGTGCTGGGGCTGGCCGGGATCAGTGGACCAGAGGAATTGCGCCTTGCTGCCTATCGCCGGGCTATAGACCTGTTGCCAAATCTCGAAAACGCCAAGGAAGAAGATGTGCCGCGTTACGTAACGGCTTTAGCAACATTGAACGAAATCGCCGAAGCCGGAGCGGGGGAGGGCGAACAACCGCTGGATCTTGATCTGTTGGATGAGGCCGTCGCCGCGTTGATGGAGGCGAATCTGGCGCCACGGGTTGCCGGCGCAATAACGGCGCTGGCACACCTGTCCGGCCGCGTTAGCGCCGAGGCGCTGGCGACGCGGGTGATCGGCCCGTTTCAGTTCAGTGTTGGCGAACCGCAGGAGCGCATTGAGCCTCTGACCGGCCTTTTGGCGGTGCAGCCGGCACTTCTCAAGCGTACCCCTCTTTTTCTGCAAAAGCTGGATCAGGCTCTGGCCACACTCGATGAGAGCACGTTCATCGAGGCGCTGCCGGCCCTGCGTTATGCGTTCACGGCGCTGGCGCCGAATGAAACCGATGCTTTGGCTGCCGTTATCGCTGATGCCAAGGGCGGCAAGCTGGACCTTGCCCCCCGACTGGCCGGTAGCCTGACAGAGGCGGAGATGCTCGCCAATATTCGGCTCAATGCCGGTTTCGCTGAACTTATGCAGGAAAACGGACTTGGTTCTTGGCTTGGGGAGGAAGATCGATGAGCGACCGGAAAGGCTCTGAAGAAAGCCTTCGCCGTTGGCGGCTGGTGTTAGGCCGCTTCGCCGAACAGCAGCTTTCGGGTGCCTGCTCGGCCGACGATCTGCGCCGTGATGCTGCCCTCGACCGGATCTATGGCGAATCCTATCGTCGCCGGGGTATCCGCACCGGTGGCCCGCAGGCCAAGGCGAAGAACCGCAAAGGCGGCACGGAACCGCCGCAGATGACCATGCCGGAATGGTATGGCGAGATGCGGTCATTGTTTCCGCGCTCAGTCCTTGAGCAGGTCGAAAAAGATGCGCTCGGACGGTTCGGCATGACCGAGCTTCTCAATGACCCCAAGGCATTGGCAGAACTGACACCCGATCCTTCCCTCCTGGCGGCGCTTTTGTCCCACCGTGGGCGCTCTGACCCTGTCGTGGCCGAAAAAATCCGGCAGGTGGCAAAACGTGTTGTAGAGGAACTGACCAAGCGGTTGCGGCTGCAGTTGAGCCGCGCCATGTCGGGTGCGCGGCGCCGTGGTGAAACCACAGCGCGCCGATCGACTGCCCGCGACATCGCCTGGAATGATACGATCCGCAGGAACCTGAAAAATTGGGATAGGGAGAGGCAGGTTCTGATCGCCGAACATTTGCGTTTTCACGCATCTGCGCGCCGTCATTTGCCATGGCGCATCGTGTTGTGCATCGACCAGTCGGGCTCGATGGCAACATCGCTGATCTATAGCGCAGTGATGGCCTCCATCCTTTCCACCCTCCCGGCGGTGACCGTCAAGCTCGTTTTGTTTGATACCACGATTGTCGATCTTAGCGACGAGATCGGCGATCCGGTCGATGTGCTGATGTCGGTCCAGTTGGGCGGCGGAACCGATATCGGCAAGGCTGTCGCCTATTGCGAGGCAACCCATATCGCCCAGCCGGAGCGGACAGTCTTCGTACTCGTGTCGGATTTCTGCGAAGGCGCGCCAGCCCGTAATCTGTTTGCGGCAGTGCGCAGGCTTGCCGCCTCGCGCGTGAAGCTTCTCGGACTGGCCGCATTGGATGACGCGGCCCAGCCTGCCTATGACCGCGATACGGCTGCGCGTCTGGCGGACGCCGGCATGGAGATCGCGGCCCTGACGCCGGAACATTTTGCCGATTGGGTTGCGGGGCATATGCGGTGAGCAAAGCCAAGATGGACACATCGGTGATGTTCGATGCCACGCCCCTGAGCGACGAGGTGCTCGAAGCCGCGTCTTCCAGAGGCTTGTTGCGTCGTGCCCGTCGTGACGTTGAAGCCGGGTTGGTGCGGATTACCGGACGAGACGGCGGAACCATTTTGACGGAGGCCGATGGCGAGACGGTACAGTTGCCTGCCGGCCCGCTTTCGGCGGCGCGTTGCAGTTGCCCCGCGAGCGGCCTTTGTCGCCATATCCTCGCCAGCATCGTGTTTATTCGCGAGGCGGAGGAGGTAAACGCTTCTCCAGCCGCTGAAGAGGAGATTACGCACACACAGGTCGGGCCGGGTGAGCCACTTTCCTCGGCGCCGGTTGTGGCCGCGGCGGAAAACGAACCGGGCGAGCCGGACCCCAAGCCGGACATCCCCGCGGAGATACGGGCGCTCGGCGATGCCACGATCGTCAAGGCATTCGGTCGTGCTGCCCATATCCGTGCGCAGGCGCTGATCGCCGCGCTCGAGCCCAACGATATCCGCATGGAAGCGAACGGCAACACTCTGCGTATCGAACTCGGCACGCATCCGGTCGTCCATTATCTTGCCGGCGGCGGACCGGCCGGAATGATTTCTAAATCGACCAGTTCGGAACGTATGGTGTTGCATGCGGCCGCGCTGGTGGCCGTCCTTGGTCCGGCAAATGACCGTAAGGCTGACGATCCGACAGAGGTGGCGTCGGATGTGGCGCCTGGCCTCGGGGCGGCGGTGTCCGCGGACAGTCTGGCCGATGCCACGCTTTTGCTTCGGCATGCGGCGCGGCTTGCTCTTTCGAAGGCACCAATTGGCCTCGAAGAGCGAACAGCCGACCTGACGCTGTCGTCGCGGGCGGAATCCATTCCCCGTCTCGCCGCCGAATTGCGCACGATTGCCGCGATGATCCGGCGGCGGCGTGAGCGGCTGGATGGGGCGGAACCCGCCGACCTTTTGCGCATGCTGGCGCGCAGTTATGCCTTGATCGAGGCACTGAAAACCCGACCTTCCGACCCTCTGCTGAGTGGTTTCGGTGGTGAGGCGCCACAGAAACGGGCGGCAATCGATCTTGTCGGCTGCGGTCTGCAGCTATGGCAGACAGACAGTGGTGCACGTGGAGTGACGGGTTATTACATCTCCGCCGAAGGTGAAAATTTTAATGCGACGCTGGCGCGTGGTGCCGGCAGTGATACGTCTTTTTCGCCAAGTGGAGCGGCAACCGGCGACCCCGTCTTCGGGCATTCGTTAGCGGCTTTGGCCGGACGAGCATTCCGTCTTGATGGTGGTGCTGCTACCAGCACCGGCCGCCTGCAGGTCGGCGGCGGTCGGGCACATGTCGATGACAGGGGCTGGGCTGCGTCGATTGGGGCGATTGATGGTGCCGTCCTTGACGATTGGCAGCAATGCGCCGCCCGGCTTGTCGCAAATTTCAGGCCTAAACTGGCAATGACGCCGCGCCGCGCCGTGCCACTGGTGTTGAAGCCTACGAGGCTTGGCGCCCTGCGTTTCGATGAGGTGTCGCAGGTTGGGTACTGGCCGATCGGCGACATGCATGGTGCGTGGCTGGAATTGGAAATCGATGGTGACGACCGCATGGATGCGAAATTCGAACTGCTTGGTGCGCTTGATGCACGCAAGCCGCCCTTGATTGTGGTTCTGGCGGAAGAACGCGGCGCCGAGATCCTGATGACACCACTGGGGTTCGGATCGGATGCCCTGACCTTGCTCGACCTGCCGCCTATTGCCGATAGACCGCCGGAGCAGAAGGCCAGCCTGCTTTCCCGTCTCGCCAAAGGTCTTTCGTTTTCCGGCACGTCGCGTCACGGCGGCGATGACAGTCTCCGCTTTGAAGCCATGTCGCTGCCGCGGGCGAAAAGCATGCGGCTGGTATCGGGCGCCTTCGACGGACTGTTGGCGCTGGCCGAATTGGGTGGGCGGATGGAAGACGCCGATCGCCTGCAAGCAATGGAACAATCGGGACAAGCTATGGAGGAGGCGGGTCTTATGTTGGCAGGACGATTGGTGGCAAACGTGGCTACCGCTCCAAGCGCGGAGAGGCCGGACCGCCTGCTGCGCGCAGCCTATGCCCTTGATCTCTTGACAAGGACTGAGCCGCGGCTGCCCTTCGTCAGGCCATTGCCTTGATTGTTCGTTTTCGTCTGATCTGCTTTTGCATTTTGGCGTGATCCGCTTCCAGCGAGAAAAATATGGGTTCGTCAACATCTTGAACAGACTTAGGTTGCCCAGTGCAAGATGGAAAAGCGGGTTAAAATCTAGTGGAATTCAACAGTCAGTCTTCATAAGGCCAAGCATGCCAGGATATCCTGCGGCAATCACTTCCTTCGCACTTGAGGCGTAAGTGCCAATAACAAAGACTACGGTGGACGGCCTGCTGTTTTTTCGCGAAACATGTAAACTTTCAGATGTTTATCGATATCGCATTGCGTGTTGGCGGTTCGAGTCCCTTCAAGGCGAAGGCGCCCGCCGGGCAAATGGCTTAAACTTCTCTGGAGTTCACGCTGAACGGTGGCTTTTCACCTCGACCCCAGCTGTACACGCCGTCGTTTGCCTTTCCTGAGCGGTCATCATTCTCGGCGAAGTCTCGTCGGCTTCGCACCAGAATCAGACGCTCGGCGTCTGTATAGAGCGCTCGGGTGGCTACGTCAGATCGTGGAGGTCTTTACCCAAAGCCCGCCCGAATCGCCACTCACTAAATCTCACCTCCAAACCTGCACGCTCTGGAGTGCAGCACATTGGGCCAACCAGGTAATGATCCGCTTCTGGGAATGGGCAGAGGCGGACCAATGGCCAAGCTTGCCCATCGTATGAGGCTTGTATTCTCAGAACGCCGCTCTGGACTGTCACCCTGATCCAAAAATCTGATGGGTCGCCGTCATATCGCCCCGTTGCCCAGTCGGAGGTTTCATTGGTTAGCACACTGCCGAGCAAGCCATATCCGTCCGAGAACTCGATCCCGGTCTTGACCCACCGTCTTTCGTCGAGCCTGACCATGAGGCCAGCTTGGTCGTAAAGATGTTTGAAATGTGCCTGGATCCGAACCTGGGCGGTGAAATCGCGTTGGGCCTGGAATGCGTAGAAGTGGCCGCTGTCGCGCACAAAGCCATAGTGTGTCTCTCGCCAAAAGTCCGTGTTGGCGTCGGTCGTTACGGAAAGTTCAGTATTCGAAGCTTCTGCTTTTGTGGGCTCATTGAGCCACCGTCCATTTTCAAGACTCTGCAACGGTGTCTCCTTATGACGACTAGCGGACTTGCTCAGCACATCCCCTGCAAAGCGGTTAGTTCCTAGAGAGCCCAATTGCTGCCAACAGGCAAGCTCTGAGAAGGCATCTTACGCTCTGGGCGGCCAAGGCGGTCTGAACCGCCGCGAGCAACTTGAAAGCGGGCTTCGTGTCGACGGGAGTTTGTCCCGTTCGCGGTATGAGCGGCGGCTGAGTCGGTCGGCCTCAAATTTTGGAAGAGGGCACGCCAGACCATAGCCTCGGATGTCGGTTAAGGGTCTTCGTCATCGCGCCATGGCGAAACAACGGGAACACTTCGATCATGACCGAAGCTTCTGGTCGTTGAGCCTGCGATAAGGGCTAATGACCAATGGAACACTTTCATGACATCTAAAGCCTCATCATTTTTCGGCTGGCATGTGGTCGCTGCCACTTTCCTCGTCGCTATGTTTGGCTGGGGGGTCGGTTTTTACGGACCGCCCATCTATTTGCAGATGGTGGTTCAGCGGACTGGATGGCCCTTCGCGCTCGTATCCGCCGCTGTCACGCTGCATTTTCTCATTGGAGCGGTCGTCGTCGCAAACCTGCCTCGACTTTATCGGCGTTGGGGCGTTCCAGTGACAACGTCTGCCGGAGCGGTTGTGCTTGCCATCGGTGTCGGCGGGTGGTCACTGGCCAGCCATCCTTGGCACCTTTTTGCAGCTGCTCTTCTGAGTGGGGCAGGTTGGGTTGCCATGGGAGCTGCGGCGGTGAATGCAATTATCGCTCCATGGTTTGTCCGCAAACGTCCGGCAGCACTGTCCATGGCATACAATGGAGCGAGCGTGGGTGGCGTAGTTTTTTCGCCCTTGTGGGTCGTTCTCATCGCTTGGAGCGGGTTTTCACAGGCTGCGATGATTGTCGGGATTTCCATGACCGCCACAGTCGCGGTCCTGTCTGCTCTGGTGTTTTCCAAATCGCCAGAAGCCTTGAGGCAGTCTCCAGACGGAGCGAAGTCAAACCAAGTGCAGACGATGGCAGCGTCTTCGCCGGCTCCATCCCTGGCACGCGGTTTGCTGTGGCGCGATCGTCGCTTCATAACGCTCTCAGCGGGTATGGCCGCCGGACTGTTTGCGCAGATAGGACTGTTGGCACATATGTTTTCGATCGTTGTTCCTTTCTTTGGTCCGCAAGGCGCGGGCGTACTGATGGGTGGCGCAACCGCTGCTGCAGTTGCGGGGCGCACTGGCATGGGCTGGTTTATGCCGGTTTCGGCGGACCGCCGTCTTATCGCTTCCGCAAGTTACGGCGTCCAGGTCATCGGCTCCGTCACGCTTCTGCTGGCAGGTGGAGACCATGCGGCTGCAATGATAGCCGGGGTCCTCCTTTTCGGCCTGGGCATTGGCAACGCTACGTCGCTCCCGCCTCTCATCGCACAGGTGGAATTTGACAAGGCCGATGTTTCACGAGTCGTGCCGCTGATCGTGGCTCTTAGTCAAGCGACGTATGCCCTTGCACCCGCCGTGTTCGGCATCGTCAGGACAATCTCCGAACCTGGCGTTTTTATACTGGCGGCGGCGATCCAACTTGTTGCGGTAGCGACCTTTGTTTACGGCCGCCAAAAATGACCGATTCGAGTCCAGTCCCGACCCCGGCGGCAAGAACCCTAATGTCCGTTTCTCTGTCAACGTGCCCTGGGAACGCGCGGTCGGCAATCTGGCTCAGATCGGTCGTTCTCCATACGGCGTACCGGCGTTTTCCGCTAAGCAGCTTCCGTGCGTTAGTTCTCGCATAACAGGGTCGGAAGTTCGAATCCTATCAAGACGTAAGACCTGCAGTAGCAGTGAATAGCTTAGCGGCTGCAGCAGGACGGCGCTGTCAATGCGGCATAATGGTGCCATTCGTTAGTGTCGTTTAGCGCGGCAGTAAGTGCTTGCGGCACCACCACCGACAACTACCTTGAATAAGGCACCAATGAGTGCCCGCTGCCTCTAAGTCGGCACGGGACAGTTTGGTCCCCGAAAAAGTAGCTTCAGGCCATCCGTCCAGATGCCGTAAGCCGGATCTTATGCGGGTATAATCAGCCAAGTTTTTCAGCTGACAAACGGATATCCAAATCCAGCAATAATTTGGATTTTCGATATTTTTTTATGCTAATTCACTCATATAGATTCGGGCGGGAAATGGCTAATCGATGAGTACAGGTGCGGGATTGTGGAAATGCTCGAACCAATGCGACAGCAACCAGCGTTTTAGCCGCCTTTCACTGGTTCAAATGCTCATTTCGTTCGTCGTGGCATTGTTAGCTGTCGGTGCGACTGGCTTTTCGCCCGCCTACGCTTTGTCTGCCGCATGCAGCACCTTGAATAACCAGAGTGGGACGACGTCGTACACCGGCCGATTTGCGGCTTCTGCCTTTGACACGGGCGAAACGATCACTGTGTCGTTTACTGATAACGGGACGGATCCCAAAACTAATCAAACTGCTTCTGCTAATATTCGACTTTCGACTTACGACCTTGCCGCAGTTTATGTCTACTCAAGTTATTCAGGCTCTCAAGGACAGCAGTCCGGCACCAACAACTCTCTAAGTACCTCAGGGCTTTATATTGCTTTGAACGCACGGACCTACCTCAGCGCTTTCTCCATCGTTTGCTCGGGCCAGCTATCCACACCAAGTGTGATATCTGTGAACCCCAACGCTGGCACGACGGCCGGCGGTACTTTGGTAACGATCACCGGGACCAACTTTACCGGTGCGACAGGCGTGACCTTCGGTGGGACGGCTGCGACCAGTTATACGGTCAACAGCGCCACCTCGGTCACCGCGGCAACCCCAGCGCACGCTGCAGGCTCCGTCGATGTCGTGGTGACCACGGCTAACGGAACGGCAACGCTTTCTAGCGGATATAGCTATACGGCGGCGAACCTGAGCCTGATGCCTCCTTCTGGAGCACTAAACTCAGGCACCGTCGGCACGGTCTTTTCTCAGACCATTACGGTTTCAGGTGGGAGCTTGCCCTATTCCTACTCTGTCAATTCAGGTGCGCTTCCAGCGGGCGTGACGCTCAACACTGCGACTGGTGCCATCGTCGGGACGCCGACGACGGCTGGCAGCTACAGCTTTGCTGTCACAGCAACGGATGCAAACAACACTGCAGCATCGGCAAGTTATACGCTGGCCATAGCTGCCATATCGGTGCCACTCACAGTCTCGCCGAGCTCGGGCGCTTTGACAACCGGGACAGTTGGAACGGCTTACAGCGAGGCCGTTTCGGTTTCGGGGGGTACATCACCCTATAGCTATGCCGTAACCTCCGGATCGCTTCCTGCGGGTCTGGCGCTGAATACCTCAACAGGGGTGATCTCAGGCACCCCGACGACAGGTGGATACGCCGCCTTCACTGTGGCGGCCACCGATGCCAACAGCGCAACGGGCAGTGCGAGCTATACGCTCGCCATTGCAGCCGTGGTTCCCGGCGCTCCAACGATCGGGGCAGCAACGGCAGGCGATGGCGGGGCGACTGTGTCCTTCACCGCACCGTCCGCCAATGGCGGAGCCGCGATCACCGGATATACCTTCACGGCCAGCCCCGGCGGCGCAACCGCGACCGGTGCGGCGAGCCCGATCACAGTGACCGGCCTGACCAATGGCACGGCCTATACCTTCACCGTCGTCGCTACCAACAGCGTCGGTTCAAGCGCCGCATCCGCTGCATCCAATTCGGTGACCCCGGCGGCGGCCGTTCAGCTTCCTGTTGCCAACAATGTCAGCGCGACGGTTGCGGCCAATTCGTTGGCCAATCCGATTGCCCTCAACATTACCGGTGGCGCTGCAAACTCTGTTGCCATCGCATCGAACCCCGCCCACGGCACGGCGAGCATCGCCGGAACATCGATCACCTACACGCCGACGGCTGGTTACTCCGGAGCTGACAGTTTCACTTATACCGCGACCAACACGGCCGGAACCTCGACGGCCGCAACTGTCAGCATCACGGTATCGGCCCCAACCTTTGCCTTCTCGCCAGCGGCTGGCACGCTGACGGGCGCAACGGTCGGAACGGCTTACAGCCAGACTGTTGCAGCCTCCGGGGGCGCTTCGCCCTACACTTATGCCGTAAGTTCCGGATCGCTTCCTGCGGGCCTGACGCTGGATATGTCGACAGGGGTGATCTCCGGCACACTGACGACGGCTGGAAACGCAAGCTTCACCGTGACGGCAACCGATGCCAACAATGCAGCAGGCAGTTCGGCCTATGCGCTCGCAGTGACGTCGCAAGCTGTAACACTCACCGTCTCGCCAGCATCTGGTGCCTTGACGTCTGGAACAGTCGGAACCGCCTATTCCGGCTCCGTCAGTGCAACGGGTGGGACCGCACCTTACACCTATGACGCTACCGGACTGCCGGCGGGCCTTACTCTCAACGCCTCAACCGGTACGATATCTGGTACTCCGACGGCAGCTGGCAATTCCTCTGTCGTGGTAACGGTCAACGATAGCAGCACTCCGGCCAATACCGGTGATGCGAATTACACACTGGCGATCGCGGCTGCTCCGGCCGTTTCCTTCACCTTCTCCCCCTCCGGCGGTGCGCTGACGGAGGCGATGGCTGGCGAAGACTATAGTCAGGCCATCTCAGCCACAGGCGGCGCAGCGCCGCTGATCTACAGCCTCTCGTCTGGAAGTTTACCGAACGGCGTGGTTCTCAATGTCTCGACAGGTGAACTCACTGGCCCGCTGGCCGCTGGATCCGAAGGAGACTACAGCTTTACCATCCAGGCGCGCGACAACAACGGTGATATAGGCACGGCTAGCTATACCTTGAAAGTTGCGCCTCGTGCCGTCACCGTCGATGACAAGGTCGTATCGGTTCCAGCTGGCTCTTCACCTGCAAACGTCAATCTGGCGGGAGGGGCGACAGGGGGGCCCTTTGTTTCAGGCGATCTGACGTTTGTGGAGCCAGCAAACGCCGGCACGGTCAGTATCGTCAATGGCGAGTTTGCCCAAGCAGGTGGCCCAACGCCGACCGGCTGGTACCTGAAGTTCATTCCCAACCCTGCATATGCGGGTCAGGTCCGCATCGGCTTCCGTCTCACCAGCGCGCTCGGAGTCTCAAATACTGGCACGGTCACCTACAATATTGGCTTTAGCCCAACTCAGGTCGCCGAGGATATCGACAATCTGGTGCGTGGTTTCGTGCAGACACGGCAAAACATGATAGCCTCGTCCATCAAGGTTCCCGGCCTGATGGAACGACGCCGTATGGCAACAGCAACCGATCCGGTCACGGCCCGCATGATGCCATCTGCAGAGGGTATGACACTCGGCTTCTCTACCAGCCTTGCACAGTTGGAGTCTGCAAGAGATGCCGTCGATGGTGGGGCAGGGGGATACTTCTCTTCGTTCAACATCTGGATCGATGGAACCTTCTTCGCCCATAATCGCGAGGAAAACGGAAACAAGTGGGGTAACTTTGCAATGGTTTCCGCCGGGGCGGATTACCTGCTTTCCGATAAGGCGCTGCTAGGAGTCTCTTTCCACTACGACCGGATGACGGATCCAACCAATGAGGATACGACCCTGACCGGCAACGGCTGGCTCGCCGGCCCCTACGCTTCATTCGAAATTGGCAAGAATGTCTTCTGGGATACGAGTCTGCTTTACGGCGGCTCTGCCAACGATATCGATACCCGGTTCTGGGACGGCACATTCGATACCAGTCGCTGGCTGTTCGACACCTCCATCAAGGGGCAGTGGAACCTTGATGAGGTCACGGTGCTCACGCCCAAGCTTCGTGCGGTCTACATGTCGGAAACGGTTGACGATTATTCCGTTACGAACGGCGCGGGTGATATCCTTGATCTCGACGGCTTCACCAGCGAGCAATTACGCGCCAGCCTTGGTGCAGAAATATCGCGGCAGGTCACGCTGGACAACGACCTCGTGTTGACACCGAAGATCGGCGCCACAGCTGGCTTCTCTGGGATGGATGGCGCCGGTGCATTCGCGCAGGTGTCCGCCGGATTGTCGATGCAGACGAGCCAGGAGTTCGATGTCGATTTCGGCTTGCTGTTCAACATCGAAGGCGATGGCGAGCAATCGGCTGGTGCAAGAGTGGGAATCAGTGGGCGGTTCTAGAAGGGTGCCATGCGTCCGAGCGACGACCACTGCTCAACCGTGCGGCGAGCTGTGCTTACCGTACGCTTGCCGCGACACCAAAATTCAGAGGGCAATCCTTCTCAACAATCATCGTGCTGCGTCAGTTTCTTCGCACAGACTGCTTGAGCTAGATACTTCGGCTGAATCAAAGGAACAACGCATTGACCTGCCTACATTTTTTAGCACGCAAATAAACAGGTCGACGGTTCAGATCCTATCAACGCGTTCAGATCACCGGAAACGCATTTACTCACGTTCGATTTTGATGGTGACCTTGCCGGGACGGTCAAAAACCGAGACATCTCCTTGGACTTCACCAAGAATGACGATACCCGGCTGAGGAACGCGTCCATCACGGTAGTAGATGACGAAATCGCCGGAACTCCAGAGACCAAGCGTTCCAGCAGAGAATTCGCGCTGTCGCGAAGCGGCCGGTAGTGCAGCGGGCAGGTTGCCTGTCTTTTCCTGGCGCAGATGATCGTCCATCTCGATCGTCAACGGCAGCATGTCGGCAAGTGCGCGAGCAGCCGCGTTGTCGGCCAGCTCGGCCGTGATGTTGCCCCAGTTGGATGAAATTGAAATGCGGTCCTGCGCCAAGGCGGCTCCTCCAAGCGTTAGTGTGAGCAAAGCGACGGCAATCATCGATGTTTCTGCGGGACGTTTCATGTTCCACCATTCTGTAACTAAGAACGAAGCTTTCCGGCTGACCTCAAACCAGCCAACGCGTAGTGTGAAAGTACCGCGACACCTGTGACGACCGCAGTCCAGTGCGCGAAAAACGGAGCTACGGAGGCAGTAAAATCCCAGAACTCAATGCTGTAACCGAACATCAGCTTCGTTGAGACGCCGAGCACAACGAAACTCCAGGCGCCAAGAGCTACGAAGATCACCGCAACAAGTCTGAACATGCCGGTCCTGATCCGCGAGTGAGTTAGATTGAATATTGTCCCGGCCGTCGCCATCACACGTGTCCAATGGCTGCCGACATGAACGGCGATGATCATCGCCACCCAGTGGGCCGAGAACCAGTGGAGTTCGATGACGCTGATACTGTCCGTGAACTGGATGAAGCTCAGCACCGAGCGGGATATCAGCACGCTGGTCGCCAACAGCACCGCCATGTTGATCACGAGCCAGAAATGTACCACCGCGACTGCCCAGCGGCGGGCGTCATAACGCCTGATACGAAGTTTCAAGAACCAGCGCCTATTGGTGTAGAGGTGCCATGCCAAAAGTCCGAACATGGCTGTCCCAAAAATCTCATGGGGGCCATTGTCGAGCCACCAGTAGGCGAGCGATAGCAACAAGAGTGCTGCCATACTGGCGGGAAGAAAAAGACGGTTGGTCGCTAGTCGCAGCGGCACGCCACTGACATCAAAGCGCATCGTCATCGGAGATCGCTCCATCAAACGTAAACATGAACTGTTCGGATTGCTTTGACCGGTGGCAGGAATAACAGCGAGCGACATTCTCGTCCGCTTTGACGATCTGATCGGGCCAGAACCACTGGTATTCCCACTGATCGGCGCCATCACTGATTTTCTGTCCGACGAGATACCGCGTGAGAACATCGCTCTGATAGTCGACAAGAACCATATGTGTGCCGGTGGGAACAGGCTGCCCGGCCTTGAGCGCGGCCAGCGCCTCGGGGCTTGTCAGCATGTGCTCGCGGGTGATTCCCCTCCGAACCGTCGTATAATGTTCGAGCTGATCGAGAGGCGGGAATGTCACCGAGTTCGACGCCGCGAGTGCTGTGGTCGGCGTCAGCTCGGTTTCGACCAGAAAATAGCCTGCCAGAACGATCACGAAGGGTAGGGCCATCAAGCCGAACCAGCGAAAGATCTTCATAGTGTTCATCCCTTATGCCCATCGATTAGCGGCCGCCGCACTCTCTGCCTCGCACTGCGTACGCAATTGTCGAGCTGGCAAATACAGATGGAAGGACTGAGGCCACGAGCACCGCCCGCAGCCCCATTCCGCTTACCGGTCAAGCGAGGTGTTGATCGAAGAAGCCTTTCAGCTTGTCGAACGGGATCAAATCGACACGGTCGTAGAGATCAACGTGACCGGCGCCCTTCACCCAGACCAATTCTTTCGGCTCGGAAGCACGCTTGTAGGCATCCTCACTAAATACCTTCGAATGCGCCTGGTCGCCGGAGATAAACAGCATCGGCCGCGGCGAGATCGTCTCGATATCGTTGAACGGGTAGAAGTTTGCGAACTTGACCACGCTGCTCATCGTCGGCTTGGTGGTCGTCTGCTTCGTTGCACCAGCTGGGGTGAACTCGCCGCGCGGCGTCCGGTAGAAGTCGAAGAACTCGCGCTGCACTGGATCTGTATCGGCTGTCAGTTCCAGAGTGGTGCCGCCGACATATTGGACAGGGGCGCCATCTGCTTCTGCCCAGCGCTGTTCCGCTGCTGCGGCGATGAACGCCTTGCGCTGCTCGACGCTCTGAGAGTGGTTGAGTGCATCACGGAAGGCCGAGCCCATATCGTACATGCTGACGGTTGCGACCGCCTTGATACGGGGGTCGATCTTGGCCGCGCTGACGACGAAGCTGCCACTGCCGCAGACACCAATTGCACCGATGTTGGCGCGGTCAACGAAAGCATTTGAACCAAGGAAATCGACACCGGCGCTGAACGCCTCGGAATAAACTTCCGGGGAAACCAGGTTACGCGATTGCCCTTCGCTCTCGCCCCAGAAGGGCAAATCTATGGACATCGTGACAAAGCCCTGTTCCGCCATTTTGGTGGCGTAGAGATTAGCGCTCTGCTCTTTCACCGCCCCCATCGGATGACCGACGATGATCGCCGGGTTCTTCGTCGCACGGTCCAGATCTTTGGGAAGATAGAGATTGCCGGCAACATTCGTTTCGTACTGGGTCTTGAACGTGACCTTCTGCAGGGTCACCCGGTCACTGGTGTAGAAATTTGACGCGCCATTGGACATGTCTTGAGCCTCTGCATTTGTGATGTTGAAAATGGACATCGCCCCAAGGGCAGCGACGCCGGCACCTGTCATCTTGAGAAGATGTCGGCGGTCGATACCGGTCGTCGAAGTCCTTTTGTCGTCTTGGTTTTGGTTGGTCATCTGCATGTCTCCGTGAGTGGTGATGAGATGGAAATTGAGCTGGCGGGAGTGACCGCCGCGTTTCATCGGCGTGTGAACCGCCAGGCGGCGATGGCGAAAATGAATGAGCCGACCAGCAGAACGGCTGCGAACAAGAAGGTGGTCCACCAGCCTGAGCCGTCGAACAGAACGCCGCCGATAGAAGCGCCAAGGGTGATTGCAAGCTGGATGGTCGCTACCTGCAGCCCGCCGCCTGCCTCCGTATCGTCGGGCATGGTCCGGCTAAGCCAGGTTCCCCAGCCGACAGGAGCGGCCGTGCTAAACAGGCCCCAGCCGATTAGGAGGATTGCGGTGATGGTCGAGGATGACCCGAATGCGATCAGCCCCAATGCAATGATGGCCATGATCAGCGGGATTGCAGCGAGAATGACGAACAATCGCTTTTGAAGCGAATGGCTGACGATCGTGGTCCCGGCTACACCCGCCAGGCCCATCAACAGGAGCAGGAGCGACAGAGTCGGTATCGACACCGAGGTCACGGTCTCCAGGAATGGGCGTAGGTATGTGAACAGCGCGAACTGGCCTATGAAGAGCAGCATGATCGAGACCATGCCGATCGCCACCGGGGGGCGGAGAAGCAACCGAAAAACATTCGGCGAGCCCTCGTTGCAACGCGGAGGCAGAGACGGAAGGCTGATCCACTGCCAGACGAGAGCCAAAAGCGCCAGCGGGACGACGGCGAAGAAAGCGCCCCGCCATCCGATATAGCTGCCGAGCAGGCTTCCGAGTGGTGCCGCGATCGTCGCGGCGATGGCATTGCCTGCGTTCAGCATCGCCAGGCCTTTAGGCACAGAGTTTTCCGGCACCAACCGCATGACGATCGAAGTCGACATCGACCAGAAGCCGCCGATGGCGATACCGAGCAGGGCGCGCCCGATCATCAGCACGAGATAGTTCGGGGCAAATGTCACGATCGTTCCCGAGATCACCAGGATCAGCGAGAATGACGCAAGAACCAGTCGCCTGTCTAATCTACGTGTTAGCCCCGCCACCAAAATACTGGTGACAACGGCGAAGATACCGGAGATCGAGATCGCCTGGCCGGCTCGACCCTCACTCACGCCCAACTCAGCCGCGATCGGCGAGAGAAGGCTGACGGGCATAAACTCTGATGCAATCAGGACGGCTACGCACAAGGCCATCGAGATGACTGCGCCCCAGGCAGCAACCGGTACTGCCGAGGTTGGAGTTCTCCCGACCGCAGCTTTGATGTCGCCATGGTTGAAGTCAGATCGTGTGAGAGCGTGTTGTGTCATGGCGGCAATATATGCCGAGGGGAGTCCGAAGATTAGTCATTGCAATTCGCTTGGACTTATCGGTCTATGACATCAATCAATGACGCTTGGAGGTAACCATGAAGCGGGAAGATCTCAACGACATGCTCTGGTTCCTGGCAGTGGCTGAGGAGCGGAGTTTCACCAAAGCGGCCGCGAAACTCGGGACGTCGCAATCAACCATCAGCCATACGATCAAGAAGCTCGAAGCCCGGATGGGGCTGCGCCTTTTGACGCGCACCACCCGCAGTGTCGTTCCGACGGAGGCGGGCGAGAGGCTGATCCGCTCATTGGCACCGCGTATCGAAGAGCTCGAAACCGAGATCGACGAGTTGATGGCAATCCGGGACAAGCCATCCGGCCTGGTTCGGATAACCCTCTCGGATTTCGCACTGGAGCGTTTCGTCTGGCCAAAACTGCGATCGGTTCTCAGGGACTACCCCGATATCAAGGTCGAACTCATCACCGACAACGGTCTCAATAATATCGTGGAGGAAAAGTTCGATGCTGGAGTGCGGCTTGGCGAAAGCCTGGACAAGGACATGATAGCAGTCCGGATCGGTCGTGACTGGCGTCTGGTCGCTGTCGGGTCACCCGGATATTTCGCATCCAACTCCACCCCGGTGACACCCCAGGAGCTCGTGGGTCACAACTGCATCAACCACCGGCAGTCCAGTGCCGGGGGCCTCTACGCCTGGGAATTTGAAAAGGATGGTCGAGAGCTCCGGGTTCGTGTCGAGGGACAACTGACGTTCAACACCTCGTACGCTATGATCGATGCAGCCGTAAACCACTATGGGATCGCATATGTACCTGAGGATCTCGTTGAACCGCAGCTTGCCTCGGGACATTTGGTGCAGGTCCTGGATGACTGGACGCCGCTGTTTTCGGGCTATTACCTCTATTATCCAAGCAGACGGCAGAATTCGCCGGCCTTCAAGGTCGTTGTGGAGGCGCTACGTGTATGATTCCGCAGCCCACGGCGATGGATGCTTTTAGGTTCGACATTCCAGATCTGTCAACGACTTCCGTGTTTCGGTAAGGGCGTCGATGGTTCCGATCCCATCAAGGCGAAGTTGTTCTTCCCCTCGAATCGCCCGTGGCCGCCATGCAGAGCCTGGGCATCAGGATTTCAAACCGCTTGCGATTGGATGGCGCGGGTGTTGACCTCCAAACCGGCGAATGCGTCCATCAGTAGAACATCCTTATCCCTTCAGTCTTGCGGTCAACATATCCACGAATGCTGAGACTTTGGGCGGTCTGAAGCGGGCTGCCGGGTATACCGTGTAGACACCGCCTGAGGGCAGATGCCAGTCCGGCAGGACATGAACCAGGCGTCCGCTCGCTATGTCATTGGCCGCCAGAAAATCCGGCAGGACCGACAGCCCGCCGCCTTGCCTCACTGCCTCCATGACCGCTGGCGTTGTGTTTATCGCGATGTCGGACCTGAAACGCACGGTGCGCGTCTCGCCTCTTTCCTTGCGGGTAAACGTCCATTCCAAGGGTTCTTTGAGCGCATTGTTGGCGACGAAGGGAAGCGATGGCAAATCGCTCGGTCCATTAAGTTCGGCGACCTTGCTCGCGAGATGGGGCGGGCTTACCAAATATTGGCGAAACGTGCCGATCCGACGTGCCTGCAAGCTTGAATCAGCCAGCCAGCCGACGCGAATGGCAAGATCCATATTGTCAGCGACGAGATCGACCATTCTGTCGCTGAGGCTCAACTCGACCTTGCATTCCGCATAGCGGGCAGTGAAGGCGGTCATCAGGGGAACGACCACCGAGGTGCCATAGTCGTACGGTGCCGTGATCCTCAGCAGACCCTTTGGCTCTGTCCGGGCTTGAGCCAATTCTCTCAAGGCATCCTCGGCCTCGCGCAAGACAAAGACGCAGCGAAGGTGAAACATTCGCCCCGCCTCGGTCGGCTGGAGACGTCGTGTCGTGCGCATCAATAGCGTGGTGCCGACTTCTTCTTCAAGTTTTGCCACCTGCTGGCTGACGACAGCCTTGGTGATGCCGAGATATTCGGCTGCGCGCGTAAACGAACCCGCATCGACGACAGCGACGAAATAGGCCAGCCGATTGAGATTGGTCGATTCCTGCACGCACACGCTCCCTATTGATTGTTTGCTTTTAGCATACATTCTGTCGCGTTCGACGGACTTCTCGCTTCAATCCTCTCATGCCATCTATAACTTCATAAGGAGCAAGACATGAGCGACAAGGCCCACATCACCTACTTATTTGATCCCCTCTGCGGTTGGTGCTATGGCGCGTCGCCATTGCTCGCACAACTCGCTGCGCTTCCAAACCTCATCGTCACACTGGCGCCGACGGGACTGTTCTCGGGGACGGGCACGCGGCCGGTGGATGAACAATTTGCCGCCTTTGCCTGGTCCAACGATGTTCGCATCGCGAGCTTAACGGGGCAGCGGTTCACCGAAGATTATCACGTGCAGGTGCTAGGCGGCGGTGGAATGCTGGACTCTGGCCCAGCGACGCTGGCAGTCACAGCCGTTTCTCTGACAGAGCCTTCTCGCGAAATCGATGCGCTCAAGCTCATTCAAGAAGCGCGTTATGATTCCGGTCTCAACATTACCGATCTGCCGGAGCTGCGCGCAATTCTGGAGCATGCCGGCCTTAAGGCCGCTTCGGACCGCCTTGCAACACCGGATGCGGAACTGCTCGCGGCAAATCGCAAGCGCATCGAGCGGGCCCGGTTGCTCATGCGGGAGTTCGAGGCCGGTGGCGTGCCAGCGCTGATTGTCGATGACGGACAGCGTCGCGCTCTGGTCAAGGCACATGAACTGTTCGGCAGTGCCGCCGATCTTGTGGCCAGGCTTTCCGCCATCGGCAGCTCCCGGCCCCTCAATATCCGCCAGAACAAAACCTGAGGGAGGAAACGATCATGACGATGGAACGAATGACCCATGTCCCTCTTACCGTGTCGATGCCAAGCGTTTGTCCAGAGCATGCCGCCCTATGGCGCGCCGATCACACTTAAGCGTACCAAACAGGCTGTAGCTGCCGCCGTCGTCGATTCCGGCAGCAACCTTGCCTACCTGGAGCGCTCGGATCAGGCCGGCATTGGCACGATCGATGCCGCGATCGGCAAGGCCAAGGCGGCAAACTGCATTAAGACGCCGACCAAGGCGATCGAGGACATGATCGTCAATCGAAACCAAAACAACCTGCTTGCCGTGTCAGGTGCATTCTCCCTCGAAGGCGGTGTGCCGATCATTGTCGATGACAAGGTCATCGGCGCCATTGGTGCCAGCGCTGGCATGCCTGCCGACGATGGCGCGGTTGCCAATGCTGGAGCGAAGGATCGGCAGCCTTGAGACGAGGCGGATGATCCAACACCCTTTCCCAAAACCCTAAACCAGGAGAAAATCATGTTCACGAGGAGAACCATCATGAAAACCACTCTCGCCGCTGGCGTCACCGCCGTATTCGCCCCCGCTGATCTCGGCCACGCCGCCGGAAGCCTCACCTGGAAACATTTCCCCGCTGGGCAGAATGGCTTCTTCCGCGCACCTGTTCTAATCTCCGGCGCCACGGAAGCCGTGCTGATCGACGGCGGCTTCACGCTTCCCGATGGCAAGGCCGTGGCCGAGGCGATCAAGGCAACGGGCAAGACACTGACCAGCATCTATATCAGCCAATCCGACCCGGATTATTACTTCAGCCTCGGTCCGATCAAGGCTGCTTTCCCCGACGCTAAGGTGATCGCTGCCTCGGCCACGGTCGATGCAATCAAGGCCAGCGTTGAGAAGAAGCTCGCCGTTTGGGGACCGCAGCTCAAGGAAAATGGCCCGCTGGCGTTGGCCGACGTTGTGATGCCGGAAGTCTTTGATGAAAAGACACTGACCGTTGACGGCGAAGCGATCGAAATCGTCGAAGCAGAAGGCCTCGCCAACCGGCGTTATCTGTTCGTTCCATCCCTGAATGCCGTGTTCGGCGGCGTGATGATCTTCAACGGCGTGCACGTCTGGACGGCGGACACCAACAGTGCCGAACTGAGGGCCGCTTGGGTCGCAAATCTCGAAAAGATCGCGGCGCGCAAGCCGGCTGTTGTCGTGGCTGGACACATGGTGCCCGACGCCAAGACCGATCTTTCAGGCGTCGAGCATACCATTGCCTACCTGAAGGCATTCGACGAAGAACTGGCCAAGCATAAGGACTCCGCCTCGCTCAAGGTCGCGATGGAAGCACGCTTCCCGGGCCTTGGCATGGGTGTCGCCCTTGACATCGGCTCCAAGGTCGCCACCGGCGAAATGAAGTGGGGCTGATCGCCATGGGTGCCAATCTCGATCTTGTCAGGGCCACCTATGAAGGCTCATCGGAAGACAACGGCCGCAACTTAGCTGCGGCCCTGGCACCCGATGCGACATGGACGGAAGCCGAAGGCTTTCCATATGCCGGCACCTATATTGGCCCAGACGCTATTGTCGCTGGGGTCTTCCACAGGCTCGGCACGGAGTGGATCGGCTACAGTGCCAAGGTCCACACATTCATGGAGGATGGCGATCGCGTCGCGGCGTTCGGTGTCTACTCCGGCACCTACAAGGCGACGGGCAAGTCGATGACGGCGCACTTCGCTCATCTCTATGAGGTCCGAAACGGTAAGATCGGCACCATGGTCCAATATGTCGACAGCCATATGGTGATGCAGGCGCTGAGTGCTGCAGAATAGGATTATGACCGTGAATAACCTGACATGGTTTCCTTACGGGATTCGATGTCAGGTTTCCGATCGTTTTACGCACAAGCAATGCGGAATCTAAGGATTGCGTGCGGGCCTAAAGCCTGACTTCTGAAAGGGCACGTCTTAGGGGAGCATCCGAAATCTGGATCGTGCTGTGGAAAGGGATGTCCATATCCAGGACCAGATAGAACGCTGTTGCGATCAGGCCGGCACCAACAACAAACGATGTGACCACGACTAAGTTTGCAGGCGCCCGGTAGCCAAAACTGGCAAAGGTGAGTGTGAGCCACGCAGCCACCAGAGCGATCAACGGCCTTGGTATCGCGCCTTCAGCGTTTTCGACGATCCCACATCTCTGCTCTACCAGTCGGTGATACTGCTGGCGGATATCCACGAGAAGATCGCTGTGAAACTGATCTGACGCGGCCATCGATAGAAGCACGTTGCCAACCGCATCGAGCGCGCGTCCTGCCGCGTCTGGCTGCGACAGATCGGCTCTCGCAGGATTGGAAATCGCATACTCCAGAAACTCTTGGAGTTTGCCACGAGCTTCGTTACCAGCAAGACCGTAAGTTTTTAATGACCTGTCCAGCAGGATGATGTTCGTCGCAAAGGCGTGGAGGCTGGTGTCGATGTTCTCATAGGTATTCTTTGCGGAGTTAATCATCAGGCCAAATACGAGAGAAGACATTACCACGAAGATGTTGGCGATGAGCCGGATGTCTCCGGTTCTGACAGCGTTTTGGCTCTTGTCACTAAGGCCAGATGACCTAGAACCCATCAAGCAGCTTGAGCAGGAAATCCTCGGAACGATGCCGGAGGTGCTAGGTTTGGCTGATGGAATTGAACAGGAATGGTGTTTAGGCATAAAGGCAATTTCGATGGGGCAGCATCAACCAACTGATAAGGCCGTCGTCCTTGTGGTTGAGGATGAGCCGTTGATACGGTTTCTCGCGGTCGAGTTTATTCAGGAAGCTGGTTTCGATGTCGTCGAGGCTGCAAACGCGGATGAAGCCATTGGCATCCTGGAAGCGCGTACCGACATCCGCATTGTATTCACGGATATCGACATGCCAGGCGGCATGGATGGCATGAAACTCGCCGCAGCGGTGCGCGATCGCTGGCCGCCCATTGAAATCATCATCGTCTCGGGCCTTAAGCGCCACCGTGACGACGAGCTGCCGCCACGAGCGGTCTTCTTTTCCAAACCGTACGACCTTGAAGCCGTCACAGCTACTCTCAGGTATATGGTGGCGGCCATTTGAGCGCAGTCATCCGTACCAGATGCGAATGATCGCGTCCTCCAACTGCTCTTCGGTCAATTGGAAGTGGAAACGATAACCGTCCTGTCCCTCGATGTCATAGGTCGCCGGAGGGTCGCGACGGACCTGGCCGACGACTTTTATGGCCGCTTCTTTCGGGTCATCGGCTTCAACCGCGATCGTGCAGCTGACTTTGAATGTTGGCATTGGCGTTACTCATGATGGCCTGCAACGCACCCATGAGCTGTTAGCTGCATGGTGGGTCAATTTGCCGGACAACAGGATGTGATCTCCAGCTGGGGAACGACTTTGCCCAGATGTCCGTTGTCGCGGCCGCAAGAAATCTCGCTGCGTGATGGAGACTTCTGATGGGTAGCACCGCTGACAAAGTGTCGGGAATGGCCAACGAACTCGCTGGCAAAGCCAAGCAGGGTATTGGCAAGGTGATCGATAACAAGGAGATGCAGGCCGAAGGCCTGGCTCAGGAAGCCAAGGGCGATGCCCAGCAGGCCAAGGGTAAGGCCAAGGACACCGTCAAGAATATCGTCGATCGGGCGTGATCGCCTCGCTGTCCGTGTAGAGGCCCGTTGCTGAAAGTGGCGGGCCAAAACGGCAGATCAGAATGAACGCAGGGTCTGGGGCAAGGCAAATATCTCTTCAAGAACCTTCAATAGGCCCATCACTTCTTCTGATTGGCTGGAATAATAGATCGTCTGGGCATCTCTGCGGGTTGTCACTAGACCCTCGCTGCGCAGCTTCGCCAGATGTTGCGACAAAGCTGATTGGCGAATCCCGACCGCCTTCGCGAGAGCTCCAACAACGACCTCCTGCTGGGTAATCAGCACCAGGATCTCAATCCGTTTGGCGTTCGACATTGCCACGAGCAGGGCACTGGCTTTTTCCAGGCTCGCTTCGTCCGGATCCGACTTCAACATGAATGACCTTGGGGACAGTAACGCGCATTTTTAACGGCGCGCCGTCCACGGTGACGCGGCATTACAGACGGAACTTGGCGGTCGCGATATCGACCTCATTGCGCATTGCGTCCAATGAGCCCCGGATAACGCGTATGTCGGCGCTCATTGCGGGCGCCGCGTCCTGCTCTTCCCAGAAGAGAAGGGTATTGTGCCATCCGGTGAAAGTTTCTAGCAGGCCGCGCGCACGTTGCAAGACCCTCTCATCTACGGGGGTTGCAGCACGCTCTGCATTGCCTGCCAGCTCAATCAGGTCGTTGGCTTCGACGCCCCAGATAGGCATTGCCGTGCGAAGCTTTTCCATCTGCTTGTGAATGTCGTCGGTCTGATTGTTTTCCATGAATGCGATATGGGCTCATATCGCCATAAGTCGAGAGCAACCATAAAACTAAAAGTTGAGATGGTGTATTTGCATCTATTTTTAGTTTCGCCTGAAGAGCTCGTGACCATAGGAAGTTAGGAGTGGACGAGACTGTAGAAAAGGCCGCCGACGCCCGCCAGCCACACCAGGCAAACTGTCGATATAATATCGGTGAACACGACACGGTTCATCGGCTCGGTCAGGCTTGCTTCGCAGGAGGCCGGTAACGAAAGCGTCCTGTCCATCGGCTCCTGCAAGCTGCGAAGGCTAGAGCGAAATCGCGAACCGTCCGAGCCATTCGGCCAACGTGCCAGAAGCGACGCGGTGCGCGTGGCCAGATGCCGCTCATCGGCACGCACCCATGCGGCTCCGGCGACCGCACGATGTCGTGTTCGCGCCCTCACTTTCGCAGGACGACAAACGCGCGATCCTGGCCGCGTGGGCGTCCGATTTCTACGCGGTCGATTCGAAACCGGCTCGTCGTAAGTTGCCCGGAACGAATGAGCCTGTCGTAATCGACGAGATCCAGTCTGCGCTTAAAGAACTCGATCGGCAGGGTCCTTCGTAGCAATCTCGATGCGGCGGGCTGGGTCGTCGAACTGGCAGATCATTTCTCGGTTCGAGCGGCCCAGTCTGTCCACTCGCCTGGCGTTGAGTACGACGTCCGTGACGAAGCAGACCGACAAAATTGTCCCATAGTCTGGTTCGATCAGGGCGGTCAGTACCCTCTCAAGCACTTTGAGCGGAGTGGCTTCCTTGCATGTGACGCGGGTTGGCTGCATCGCCACTACGGGTCGTGGCAATTCGCCGATTGTGCTCGAGAAATTACAACCAGAGGATCAAGCCTGCGGATATTTCAAAACTAAACGTTGACCTTTGGCTATCATTCCCCTAATAACAGGTAATCGATCTTTTGCTTGCCGAGCTTTGTCTACCGCGCGATTGGCACCGCGCTTTAAGCGAACTTCCCTTTCAAAAATATTCGGTTTTCATCTGCGCGGCACGAGCCTCGCGGTTCCTTACTCTATGCTTTGAAAGGGTTCATCATGACCACTGGCACAGTAAAATGGTTTAATTCCACCAAGGGCTTCGGCTTTATCCAGCCTGACAATGGCGGCGCTGACGCCTTCGTGCATATTTCTGCTGTCGAGCGCGCTGGCATGCGCGAAATCGTCGAAGGCCAGAAGATTGGCTACGATCTCGAGCGCGACAACAAGTCGGGCAAGATGTCGGCCTGCAATCTGCAGAACGCTTAATAGATATCTGCTTCCCTTTGACCACGGATGTACTGGCATCGCCGGAAGCAATTATCAGTTTGAGGCCAGGCAGTTCGCCTGGCCTTTTTCGTTTTGGCCTCACAGCCAAGATTGAGGACACTCAATGACAGAGACATATAGTAAATCTCGCCAGCAGGCCGAGACCGCCTTCGGCAGTCTTCAGACCGAGTTCTTCGCCAAGAACAACGCGGCGGAAGAGCTCCAATCCGTGGCTCAGGCGCGCGATGCCAAAACTGTCAGGCTGCGCGAAGCGCGGCTCGCTAAGGAGCAAGCCGACCAGACGTCTGCAACATCCGCGCTGCTTGCCAAACGATCCAATGCCGGCTGACCATCCCAAACACGAATACCAGGATAAACATTTGAGACACGCCAGAAACAACGAACTTACCGACCGACGCTCCGCTGCTGCGGAGGCCAAGGCATCTCTTCTCACGGCCTACCGAGCAGCAAAGACGGCGGCCGAGCCGTCACAAGCCAGCAGACAGGCTGAGCGCATCTCCCTTGTTGACGCGCGCGAGGCGCGCCGTGCGGAAAGGGAACGACTAAAGCATGAGGAGCGCACTCGGGTCGAGACCTCTGCGGCTCAAGAGCATGCGGCCATGGAGGCAGCCGCCGTAGCCGAGATCGAGGCACGACATTCGGCCGAGAATGCGCGGATATCGCGGGTCGTTCAAGATGAGGCCGCTCGCAAGGCTGAACGAGACAGACGTTACGCCGCCCGCAAATCACGGCAGGCCTAAGAGTCAGGCGCCAGCCCTTCAATTGGATGGGTCCGTGGAATAGATCAGGGCGCGACACCGTCATGCCCGAACTTACTCATTTCTAAGGAGCCAAACATGGCACTCGATACGAATGAAATACAGGCAATCAACACGTCCTGGCAAATTGCGATTCAGGAAATCCTGCGCATGGTCATTAGAGACATGTATCATGCCGGCGGTGAGGCGTCATTTAACAAGCATATCAAGCGGATCGAAGAAGCCGCAGTGGACAGCATTTACACGGATCTGAGGCTTCGCGGCACTGACGAGTGGACGGAGGTGCTGGTCAAGGAAAGGGCTAGCAATTTCGTGACGACCTTGCTGACTTCATTTACCTACGACCGTGCCTGATTACGATTGGCGGTCATACGAGCCGCTAATCTCTGAGTAAGAGATACCGTGCCTAAACTTCTTTTGGTTTGCGAGGTTGATCTGTCAGGCTGCTGCCTAGATCACACCGAAGTAAGCAGCAGGAAGCCAAGCGGTCGGGCATGGATGAACACATCGCAGAACGCCTTGCAGCCATCGTCGAGTCCTCCTTCGATGCGATCATAAGTAAGGATCTTTCCGGGACGATCGTCAGCTGGAATAAAGCCGCCGAGCGCATGTTCGGCTATGCGGCAACCGAGGTGGTCGGAAAGCCGATCTATCTGCTCATACCGGACGACAAACGGGAAGCGGAGGCGGACATCCTGCGCCGGCTGAAACTGGGGGAGCGCATTGAACCGTTCCAGACGACGCGCCGCCACCAAGACGGCCGGATAGTCCCGATCTCGATCACTATTTCCCCAATCAAAAGTAGGACTGGGACCCTTGTCGGTGCATCGAGCGGGACATCTCGGAGACACGCGAAAGCGATCGCCGGCTCCGCCTTTTGATGCGCGAAATCAATCATCGCATCAAAAATCAGTATGTCATCGTCCTTGCCGTTATCCGGCAGACGGCGACACGCTCCCGTTCAATCGAAGATTTCGAGAAGCGGCTCCGCGAAAGTATCATGGCGCTTTCTCATTCACACGATCTGCTGTCGCAGGTCGATTGGGCGGGGGTGAGGCTTGCCGATCTCGTGGCGCATCAACTAAAACCCTTTGAGGCGCTACTGCCGGTCCAGATTCAAGGCCCTGAGATCGTCCTTGACGCCAACGCTGTCCTTAATCTTGGCATGGCCTTCCTGGAACTGATCATGAATGCGATGCGCTTTGGGGTCACGGATGTGGGCGGAATATCCGTCACATGGGGACTGATGGGCGAAGAGGGCGGCGACATATGCAGAGAGCCCCTGCATCGTGCAGGGCATCGTCACGAAATCCGCCAGATCTGAGAGCAATGGCGCCTATTCCACACGCCTTTGCCGCCTGGATATCGTATGGCGTATCACCGACCACGAGCGCGTCCGAGGCTTCACACCTGACAGCTTTGCCAAACGATGGTCCCCGCTGTGGAATTTCAGCGCGTTAGCTCTATTCAAATAAGAGGATCGTGGGTTCGAACCCTTTCAAGAGCTTATCTAAACACAATTGGTTTGCAGTCGCCCCGAAGCAGTCATCCCGTATCGCCCCTTTGCCCAGGCTACTCTCACGTCGCCATGTGCAGATCCCATATCTGCATCAGTGCTGTCACAGCTTCGTTGATATCGCCGCCATCAGCACCGTCCCGTGCTTCAAATGCGATACCCATCAGAAAGGTATGAAACAGGGTCGCCAACCCACGTACATTCGTGGTGCTGACAAGCTCTCCTGCATCGACTGCACGCCTGATGCAGGTTTCGATGCCCGTACGATTTCGCATCCGATCCGCTGCGAGCACATTATCTACGTGGCGATTGTCGGGCGTGCAGTTGCTGGCCCCGAGGATCATCAAGCATCCCGGCGGGTGCGTCTTGTCGGTTTGCATCTTTGCTGAAAGCCTCAGAGCCGTCTCGATAGCCTCGCGTGGTGGCAGTGCCTCATCCTTCAGGCTCGCGGTTACGCGCCCGTAGGAGGACTGATAGCGCAGGACGACCTCGTCGAAGAGGGCTTCCTTAGACCCGAAGGCCGCATAAAAACTTGCCGGAGAAATGTCTCCCATCGCGGCTTTCAGTTGATTGAGAGAGGTCGGTTCATAGCCCTGCTCCCAGAATAGGATCATCGCGGCATCCAGTGCCTTCTCCCTGTCAAACGCCCTGGGCCGCCCAGTTCGAGCCATATCGTGCCTCCGTAAACTTATTCTGTACTATTCGATCCAGAATGTGTTGCCAAGCGTATTTGGCGCAGATATGTGGACCGCTCGATCCATATATAGAGGTGCATGAACTCAATGAAAACTGCCGAACATCAAAACGATACCGAACGATTGCCCGTTGCTGGCCTACTCGCACTGGCGATGACTGGCTTTATCTGCATTCTCACAGAGACGCTTCCCGCGGGGCTGCTGCCGCAGATCACTGAGGGGTTGGGCGTTTCTCCATCCCTCGCTGGCCAGATGGTGACTGTCTACGCCCTCGGTTCGCTGCTAGCGGCGATACCTTTGACCATTGCCACAAGCAGTTGGCGGCGCAGGACAGTTCTGCTGTCCACCATCTTTGGGTTTCTGATCTTCAACTCTGTTACAGCGATTTCGTCCAATTATACGCTTACCTTGGTCGCACGTTTCTTTGCCGGCGTTGCAGCTGGTCTGGCCTGGAGCCTATTAGCGGGCTATGCGCGACGCATGGTCCCTTCACATCAACAGGGGAAGGCGATGGCGATCGCTATGGTAGGCACGCCGATCGCGCTGTCGCTCGGCGTACCCATGGGGACGTGGCTTGGTGCGCAAGTCGGCTGGCGAACTGCCTTCTGGATCATGTCGATATTGACATTGGTCCTGATCGGCTGGGTCGTGATGAAAGTGCCGGATTATCCAGGCCAGAAGAAGGGCGATCGACTGCCTCTGCTTCGGGTATTTTCAACCCCCGGCGTTCGACCGGTCCTTTCCGTCGTCGTTGCATGGATGCTCGCTCACAACATTCTCTACACCTACATCGCACCATTCGTTGAGTCGGCTGGGATGCAGGATCGGGTCGACCTTGTTCTCCTGGTCTTTGGATTGGCTGCGCTCGTCGGCATCTGGATGGCGGGAAAGCTGGTCGACCGTCACCTGCGAGCAACCGTGCTGACCAGTCTAGCCGCCTTCGGACTGGTATCCCTGCTTTTCGGGATCGTTTCGATGTCGCCTTGGGTGATATATGGTGGCGTTGCCATTTGGGGCCTGACATTCGGCGGCGCCGCAACGCTCTTGCAAACCGCCCTGGCAGACACCGCGGGTAATGGTGCAGACGTTGCACTGTCGATGAACGTCGTCGCCTGGAATGGCGCCATCGCAGGTGGCGGAATCATGGGCGGTATTCTTTTGGATGCGTATGGACCCACGGCGTTTCCCTGGGCGCTGACCGTTCTGCTCGTCATTGCCCTTCTGATCGTTTGGTCCGGACGGGTGCGCGGATTTACGCCAGGTGCACGTAGCTCCAACGTAAAGGTGGGGGGACACTGACGCCTCACGAAGACAATCATCGGTCCTGTCGTTGCGGCGATGGGGCCGAAACACGACCGCGACCGAAATGCGGAGCCATGTCTCCCATTGGCGCGTAGTAACAACGGGTCAGCGGTTCGTATCGGTTCAAGAGCTTAAAATCCATTCCGTTCTGGTCCAGGCGATCTCCGGCGTCCTCAGCCATGGCGAAGGGGACCCATATCCGAAGTGAGTTTTTGCGCACGGGTGTCGAAGCTAACATTGTTCCTCGGTTCCCGGGAGTTGGAGCCCCGACTACATAAGCTGCGGTACGTTGCGGGTGCTGAAAAATGCTTTACCCTACGTCTTCGAAAAGCCAGAGAACGGGTTTGCTGTAATGAAGTTTTTTGTGGCGACAGAACTAGGGAAGGGCAGTAGGGATTTGCTCGGTGACAAGCATAGCCCGAAATTGGTCATGCGGAATTTAACGATTATTGCCAGTGCCATCATCTTCACGTGTTCGGTTCCTGCAAAGGCTGATCGACTTGTTTGTTCCGAGTCTGAGCATGCGCGTTACATGACAGTGGTCGGCGAGGTCGGCGAAATGGGTATCGACCTCAATCCTGTGGGGCAGGATCGTGCAACTTTTGAGAGGTTGACCGCAGCATATGAAAAAATCGACCCGAAGGGGCCGGAGACGGCACTTTTCGTTGCGCATGTTCCCACCGGTCAATTTTACAGTCAGGCATGTGCGGACGAGCGCTGCACGATGATGGAAATGTCAGCGCCAGAGCAAGCATGCCTCATCGAGCATATGAATCAGTGCAGCTATGTTGCACTCCGCTTCCGTGGCGAGGAGTTCTGCTTACTTCGTTCGCCGAAAGATTAGGTGTTTGATTGTGGTATCGACGCGGAATAAAGCCCGTTTTGCAGTGAACACCAAGACCTGCTCCAACGCTGCGGTGGTACAGCGGCCCACTCGTACCCATATCACTGCGTATGGAAAACAACCATTCTCGAGCTGCCGCAATTCTCGCATCGATCTGCCTTGCAATGTGCGTCGTCGTTTACGGCACTAAGCTGTGGATGACCGACGACACAGGGATTGTCGACACTAAAGGCAGCATTACTGAACCGCCGAGATGACATCCAGCCGGAGCCGTTACTCTGCCCTCGGCCTGTGGTGCGCTCGCGGCGCCCCTAGATCTGACTTGCAGCCCACGATTAGTCCTGCGAATGACGTCAAAGACCGAAGATACCGCGGGAATATCCGCGATGGCGTCGATGTCAGCTTGAAACTCGTGCGGCAATAATCCTGTCCGGTCTCGACGGTTCACTGGCAATTATCGAAACGGACAGGGAGCCGCTTGCTGTCCGAATCCTGATATCATCAACTTAATCGCACAATTCTCTGATCGTCGTCAAAACAAGTT
Source organism: Neorhizobium sp. JUb45 (assembly GCF_004343585.1). Lineage (GTDB taxonomy): Bacteria > Pseudomonadota > Alphaproteobacteria > Rhizobiales > Rhizobiaceae > Neorhizobium. The sequence continues at coordinate 56,789 of NZ_SLYW01000009.1, forward strand.
CTTGATTGATCGGTTTGTTGAGGAAACGAGCGCGTGTCGGAAGAGCGCCTTCTTCGGGTATGACAGCGCCAGAGGCGACGATGATCGAGATATCTGGCCAGTGTTCGCCGACGTAATTGGCCAGCTCGATCCCGTTGAGGCGGCCGGGCATCTGCACATCCGTGACAATCAGCTTCAAGGTATTGTGTTGTTTTAGGAGGGCGAGGGCCTCATCGGCCGTGCGGGCCTCGATAACGTGGTAGCCGGCCTCGCTCACCATATCCGCCGTATCCATCAGTATGAGCGGCTCATCATCGACGACGAGAGCGATCGGGTGAGGTAATCCAGCGAATGTTTGTTTATCCATGCTTCACAACCCGCCGAAGGTGGTTCAGTTCCTAGGACTCCTCCTTTCGTCCAGGGTGCGCGGTTCAGCCCCTGTCAATCCTATCAGTCTCAGCGATAAGATTTACTGAAAAGCCCAAGTCCGGCTTGCTAAGAGAAGTCGCCTAACCTCCCAGACTGGAAGACGATTTCAGGTTCACCTTCCTCTCCAACGACTGGATCGCCCTCTCGCTTCCAAACGACCACGCCGGCATGCCGCTCAGCTAAATCTCGGGCTTCCTCTATGGCTGCCTCTTCGGTCGCCGCAGGGCGCGGATCGAAAGCTCTAAGGGGCTGTCCGCGCTCATCGAGATCGAATGCTAGGACATAGATAGACACAAAGGTTCCGGGCATTGAGACTTCTCCTAACGGCGCACGAACGTCGCCCCGACCACTTCCGTTTGCCAGACCGCGGGCTCTGGCCGGCTTACTTAGTCATCTTCCGTCAGTCTCTGCTGCCGGTTCACATGGGTCATCGCGTTCTGCTGGTCGAGGAGATATCGCTCCACGTCACCGCCACAAGCCCCCTTGATTTCGGCAACGGTGAAACCTTCGGCTCCAGCACTCTCTACCAAAACTTTCGCCTGGTCGCGGAAATCGGCCTTGTCATCATGCAAGCCTGGTGAGCGAATGATTTCCGGTACTCGATCATCTAGCCAATCGGCGATAGCAGCCATGTTCATTTCCTTTCCGAAAAAGGTCCCGTTGGGCGATGGAGTTTCAACAATGGTTTCCTATTGGCAGGTCAAGGCGCTAGACACTCATCGCAAATGCCGCAGCCATCTTCGTCCATCATGGAGCGCAGGCGCTGGCGACAACAACAAGCGCAGACAGACGTTTCGCACTCGGTGACATGCTCTGGCGGCAGAATTTCCATGTCAGAATCCGAAAATAGGTCGCTCGCTAAATCGTCCATCTCGATGCTCCCAAGTCGAGGATTGGACATCGAAATAGGATGGCTTTCGCGACGAACAAGATGCCAATAATTCACTCGAAAAATTTCTGCACGGGCTCTTGAACGGAGAAATCTGAGAAACCAAATCAATCGGCGCCGACGGCCCAATGAGGGGGTCGGTTGACCGGGGAAGCGGGTAGACCGCTTCCTTCCATGTTGCTTTACGGAGGATATGGTTATGAGAACTGAACTGGATTTCGCCCCGCTGTACCGCTCAAGCATTGGCTTCGACCGTGTGTTCAACCTGTTGAACAATACGCAGCGCCTGAATGCAATCGATACCTGGCCCGCCTATGACATCGTAAAGACCGGTGAGGACGACTATCGCATCACGATGGCTGTAGCCGGCTTCGGCGACGGCGATCTGGATATCACCCAGGAGCGCAATGTCCTTTTCGTCAAAGGCGGCAAAGCCGAAGAGCCCCAGGGCGAATATCTCCACCGCGGCATTGCTGGTCGTTCGTTCGAGCGGAAATTCGAACTCGCTGATCACGTCAGAGTCGAAGGCGCCGATCTCCGGCACGGCCTGCTGACGATTAGCTTGAAACGCGAGGTGCCGGAAGCGATGAAGCCACGCAAGATAGAGATCGGCGTTGCATCGTCTAGCGAGCCGCTTCGGTTGGAAACTGACCGTCAGGTTGCCTGAGCAAGAACCCGGAAATTGGGGGCATTCGCGAGATAGTCCTCAGGTGGTGATCGGGTAACGTACGACTAGAATGTCTCGTATCATCCATAGCATGGCCGGCCTCAGCAGGGCCGGCTTTCCCCTTACATGCAGAGCAAAGAAGGAGGTTCCAACGTTACTCGCTCTGTTCGACAAACCAATCTATGCGCAGCGCCGGTATTTCGTGCAGGAAATCACCGGGCTGGATGACGTGTTCGATTTCCTAGACGAGTGGCCGCAGGAGAAGCGCAACCTCGCCTATGAGACGCTCATTAGATATTGTCGCGAGGCCGCAAACGGTCGCTGGCCGATCAACGCGGTCCGCGAGAACTTTTGCGTATTTCTGAAACAGAATGGCAGGCTTGCCGAACTCGAAGATGTACCGGCGCATCTGCGGCTCGACAGACACGCCAAGCTCGGCGGACTGTAAATCGCCGGTCTAGCTTATGGGTGCCGGCACTAAACCGGCACCTTGATTATCGTCCTCTAAAGCACACCTAACGCGGTGAGGCTCTTGTCTTTGGAGGAAAGATGGTAGCGGAACCCTACACGGCCGATGATCCCGAAACCCGCCTGGCGCTTTTCGACTTCGCCTTCGAGAGCGCTCCTATAGGTATCGCTCTCGTAGACCTTGAGGGCCGCATCATTCGCGGCAACGCCGCCTTTGCCAAGCTGTTATCGCTTCCTCTTGATAAGGTGCTTGGGACGCATTTCAGGGATTTTACCTACCCGGACGATATCGAAGCAGACCTAATCCTGTTTCAGCAGGTATTGGAGGGGAGGCGGGACGGATACACGATCGAAAAGCGCTACCTGCGGCCTTTCGGAGAGATCGTGAACGTCCTGATCCACATCGCTGCGATGCGCGATCGTGCCGGTAAGGTCGTACGCTTCATCTCGCAGATCGAGGACATCACCCACCACAAGGAACACGAGCGTCAGCTCGCCGAGCGCGCAGCGCAGCTTGAGCTGGCGCTTGAAGCCGTGCGTGGGGGCTTCTGGCAGATGGATATTTTGACAGGCAAGTTCGAGACGTCAGATCGGCTGGCGCAGTTTATCGGTGGGCCGACGGCGGCGCGGCTCGACCTTGAGCGCTACATCAACCGGGTCAACGTAAATGACGGCGCCCAGGCCGATCTGACGCCGCTGATTGCCGGAAAGCTCGATCAGAATGTTGCCGAGTATCGTCTCGATACTGTTTACGGCGAACGCTGGATGCGCTGTGATCGACGGCTTCTGCGCGACGGAGATGGCCGGCCGATCAAAATTGCCGGAATGGCGATTGATTTTACCGAAGAGCGGCGCCGGATCGAGACGCTGGAAGAGACAGCGCGCACGGATGCCCTGACCGGGCTGTTGAACCGGCGCGGGTTGTCGATCGAGTTCGCAACTCTAAAATCTGCGGATGGCTTTGCCATTCTCGCGCTGGACCTCGATGGCTTCAAGCAGGTGAACGATGCTCACGGCCATGCGGTGGGAGATATTGTCCTGCAAACGACCGCTACGCGCCTGACGTCAGCCGTCAGAGACCGAGACCTAGTGGCGCGCACGGGCGGGGATGAATTTGTCGTGGTCGTCGCCGGTGATCGATCTGCAGGCCAGGCCGCTGCTGAACGCATTCTCGAGCGGATGAGGGAGCCTCTTCCGATCGACGATGGAACCGCCGATGTGCGCGTAAGCATCGGTGGGATCTGGACGGGCGAAAAGCGTGAAGTGACGGAGCTCCTGAAAGAGGCCGATGCGCTTCTGTACGAAGCTAAGGCGGCCGGAAAAGACGCCGTCAGGTTTCAGTCGGAATCCCGGCCACTGGGATAAATGGGATCAGTATCGAAACTAGGGATATCGATCTGTTCTGCATCAGTGACGGTCGGTTCCAATGCGACAGGGACAGACCGCGCTCGTTGTGCTCGACGGACTGTGAGGTCGTTGTATCGAGACCTCAGCTCAGAAATGTCATATTCGCCGTCGATCCAGAGCTCGACCCATCCCAGGAACTATGGGTCATCATCGATGGGCATTCCCCGCGCAATCGCTTTATCGCGAACCTGGTCGAAGATCGTCCGCCGTCTGTCGCTATCGATCGCCAATTTGCATCTCCGCCGATGTTGAAACGGTCTAGAGGAAGACCGCGACACCCTCCGTATTGACGACGTAGATGAATTCTTCCCAAGCCTCATGAGCGAAAGCGAAAGATTCATTCCAGTCAGTGACCTGGTCTTCTAGGCTGGTGACCTCCATCCGCCAATCATCACTACCTGAAGGACGGAAAATTTCCACATTCACTGTAATCCCGCCTTCAGTGTAGCGGCCGGAGAGTTCTGAGCGTTCGGATAGCGGCTGGTGCTGGTTCATTGGGTCACTAAAACTGTTGGTTCGTGGCCGATAATATGTTTTGCCGACGAGGTTGCAATACGGAAGGAAACGAAGACCGAGCTCGCCGTCTCGGCGAGGCAGTAATCAAGGTGTCGCGGGTTCGATACTCATCAAGACCGTAATAACCGGCCGATATTGGCGCGGCCGCGCCCACGCACAACGCGGTCCAGCAAAGAAGACGAACCAGAATCCTGCTCACGAAATAGCAGGCTTATTCCTTTCCCTTCATAACTTTCGCTGCAGGCGAGGCAATTAGATCTTTCACAATCACCTCTTGACAGACCGCACGGTTGTTGTGCTAATGCGCATTAGCTGCTAATACGTATTAGCGCATTCTCGGATGTTTGGGAGGGCATCACGTGACCGGCCACAAGCGACTAACTCAGAACGATATCGCTAAACTTGCCGGCGTCAGCCAGGCTACGGTTTCGCTTGTGCTCAACGGCGCGCCTACCGCGTTGGCACGTATCCCTGCCGAGACCCGCGAGCGCGTCCAAGGCGTCATCCGCACGACCGGTTATGTCGCCGACCCGATCGCGAGGCGGATGGCCAAGGGGCTGAACCGCATCCTCGGCGTCTTCACCTACGAGCCGGCTTTTCCGAGCGCGCAGGCCGACTTCTTCACGCCCTTCCTGCTCGGTATCGAGGAGGAGGCGCAGCAGCAGAACTACGATCTCCTGCTTCTGACGAGCGCCGGTGTCGGCAATAACCGCAAGATATTCTCCGAGAACAACCGGCTCCGCATCGCCGACGGCTGCCTCGTGCTCGGCCGCGAATTCGACCGCAAGGAACTCGCCCGGCTGGTGGCGGAGGATTACCCGTTCGTGGCGATCGGCCGTCGCGACGATGCCGGCGGGCCGGTTCCCTATGTCGGCGGCGACTATGCGGCCGGCACCCGGAAACTCGTCGAAAAGGCCGTTTCGCTCGGCCACTCGATGCTTGCCTATGTCGGTCCGGAAGGACCGGCGGAATCCATTGCCGATCGCTGGCGCGGTTTCGGTTCCGCGATGGGTGAGGGGCCGGAGCTTGCCCTGCATGTCGATGCCGTCAACCGGCCGGCCGGTGAGATCGTCGACGGGATCGTGTCGAGCGGTGCGACGGCCGCTTTCTTCATCGAGTTGGCGGATGCGGTGAGAGTCGAGGCTGAAGCGCGCGAGCGCGGGCTTTCCGTGCCGCGGGATTTCTCAATGGTCGTGCTTGGAAGCCATATCCGCGCCGGCCGCAGCCCGGTGCGTTTCACCTCCTACGAAATCCCGCGTGAGGAAATGGGACGGCAGGCAACGGCGATGCTGGTTAACCGGATCGAGACCGGCAGCGCCGGCAGCCAGATCCTCCTGACTTGTGGGCCCGTCGAGGGCGAAACACTGGGACCCTGTCCTTCGGGTCCAGCGAAGAAACGCCAATAGAGAACGGATGTAATGACGTGAAAGAGATGCGAGCAGATATTCTTGTCGTCGGCGGCGGACTTGGTGGCGTCGCGGCAGCACTTGGCGCGGCACGCGCAGGCAAGCGCGTCATCATGACGGAGGAATTCGACTGGATCGGCGGGCAGTTGACCAGTCAGGCCGTGCCGTCGGATGAACACACCTGGGTCGAGCAGTTTGGCATCACACGGTCCTACCGCAAACTGCGCAGTGGTGTCCGGCAATATTATCGCGACCACTATCCGCTGACCGAAGGCGCCCGCGCCTGGGGTGATCTCAATCCCGGCGGCGGCTGGGTGAGCCGCATCTGCGCCGAACCACGCGTCAGCCTGGCGGTGATGGAAAGCATGCTGATGCCTTATATCGGTGCCGGCCGGCTGACGGTGCTGAAACCCTATCGGCCGGTTGCCGCTGATGTCGAGGGCGATACGGTTCGCTCGATTACGGTTCGCCAGCGCGATACGGATGCCGAGATCGTCATTTCCGCCGACTACGTTCTCGACGCGACCGAACTCGGCGATCTTCTGCCGATGACGGGTACGGAATACGCAAAAGGCTTCGAGGCGCAGTCCGACACAGGCGAACCGAGTGCGCCGGCGGAAGCCCAGCCGGACAATGTTCAGGCGGTCTCAATCTGCTTTGCGATCGATCATGTCGATGGCGACCAGACGATCGACAAGCCGGAAAATTATGACTACTGGCGCAAGTACCAGCCGCATTTCTGGGGTGGGCCGCTGCTTGGCTTGACGGCGCCGCATCCGCGCACGCTGGAACATACGACACGCTCGTTCACGCCGAACCCGGATGATGATCCGCTTCTCGTCGATGCAGACCAGCGCAAGGGCGGTGGCGATGAGAACCTCTGGATTTTTCGCCGGATCGCAGCGCGCAAAAACTTTGCGCCTGGTTTCTACCAGTCCGACATCTGCCTCGTGAATTGGCCGATGATCGACTACATGGACGGCACGATTATCGACGTTCCGGACGAGGAAAAGGCGCGCCATCTGAAATCGGCGGCCGACCTTTCTTATTCCGTCTTCTACTGGCTGCAGACGGAAGCACCGCGTCTTGACGGGGGGCAGGGTTACCGCGGCCTGCGTCTGCGTGGTGATATCACCGGCACCGAACATGGCCTTGCCATGGCGCCCTATATCCGCGAAGGCCGGCGCATCAAGCCGGTAACTCGGATCGTTGAACAGGACCTGTCCTTTACAGTGCGCGGGGAAAAAGGCGCGATGCGTTATCGGGACAGTATCGGCGTCGGCATGTACCGCATCGACCTGCATCCCTCGACCGGCGGTGACAATTATGTCGACGTCCCGTCCTGCCCATTCGAGATCCCACTCGGTGCGTTGCTGCCGCAGCGAATGAAGAACCTCATCCCGGCCGGCAAGAATATCGGCACAACGCATATCACCAACGGTTGCTACCGCCTGCACCCTGTCGAATGGAACATCGGCGAAGTGGCCGGCATGCTGGCGGCGTGGTGCCTGGAGAAGGGGCTGACGCCACACCAAGTGCAGGAAGGCGACAGCCATCTGGCGGAATTCCAGGCGGCCTTGACCCGCGAAGGCATCGAAATCCGCTGGCCGGAGATCGCCGCCTACTGATTGTTGATCGAACCCATCTTTGGAGGAGGACTGGGAATGCTTTATCAAAGGACTTTGAAAACAACCGCCTGCGCGCTGGCGATCTTCGGATCGCTTGCGCTAGGCGGAACTGCCGAGGCGCAGGATGCGGTCAATCTTCGGATGACAATCTGGAGCGCCAATGAAGCACATCTGAAGCTGTTCAACGAGATCGCCGCGGGCTTCAAGAGGGATCATCCGAATGTCAGCGTCACTTACGAGTCGCTGCCGTTTGAGACTTACACGACGGCGCTGACGACCCAGATCGCCGGTGGCAACGCGCCCGACATGGCGTGGATCTTCGAGACTTCGGCCTATGACTTCGTCAAGTCGGGTGCACTTTACCCGCTGACCGATACTTTAAAGGCGGCAGAAGGCTATAATCTCGAAGAAGTCGGCACCGGGGCCACCGAACGCTGGACTGAAGACGGCAAGCTATACGCCTATCCGTTTTCGACTTCGCCGTTCGCCGTTTTCGTCAACAATGACCTGATCAAGGCTGCTGGCGCCAAAACACCGGCCGAGATGATCGCTGCAGGCGAATGGACTTGGGACAACGCGATCGGAACGGCCGCCGCCGTCGCCAAATCCGGCAAGGGTGGTCTGGTCGTACGCGACTTCAACTATCAGGCATGGCAATACCTTACCTCTGTGTGGAGCGGATGGGGCGCATCGCCCTGGAGCGAAGATGGCAAGACCTGCACCATGGCCGACAAGCCGATGGCGGATGCGCTGACCTTCATCCACGACGCAGTGTTCACCAAGAAGGCGATCCCCGGCCCGGGCGAGACAGTCGATTTTTTCGCCGGCAATGCGGCGATGACGATCACCCAGATCAGCCGCGCCTCGCTATTGCCTAAGGAGAAGGCGTTCAGCTGGGATCTCGTGCCGCTGCCGAAGGGCTCGGCAGGTGAATATGCGCTGATAGGCCAGGCGGGCATCGGCGTCATGCAATCGGGTAAGAATGCTGAAACGGCCGCCGAATTCGTCGCTTACATGACCAATCCGGAAAACTCGGCCAAGCTCAGCCAGTTCTTCCCATCTGCGCGCAAGTCGCTGCTGAATGCCGATATCCTGAAAAAGACCAATCCGTTGCTCAGTCAGGAGCAGATCGAAAAGGTCGTGATTTCAGGCATCGCCACCGGCAAGGTCATGCCCGGTCATACCGGCTTTGCTCAGATCCAGCAGATGGTTCGCTCCAATCTCGACGCCGTGTGGCGACCGGAGGCGGACGTGCCGGCTACTCTTCAGAAAATCTGCGGCCAGATCGGCCCGTTGCTGAAGCGCTGAAGGAGGTTGGTCATGGCTGTCGCGCAGGAAAACGCTCGTCCGGAAGGCCGTTCCTCATCGCCGTTCTGGACGATCGCGCGGCGCGACAGCCTCGCCGGCTTCCTCTTCATTGCACCACAACTGATCGGGATCGTTGTCTTTGTGCTGATCCCGCTCGGGCTGGTCTTCTGGTATTCGCTGCACGAGTGGAACGTGCTCGCGAATACCTTCACCTATACCGGTGCGCAGAATTACCGGATGCTGATGGAGGACGAGAACCTTCTCGAAGTGTTGGGCGCGACGGCGATCTTTTCCGCCGGGCTGGTGATCTTCAACCTGTCACTGGCCTTGCTGCTGGCCGTGCTGCTGAACCAGAAGCTCGCCGGCATCGCAGTCTTTCGCACCCTGTTCTTTTCTCCAGTCGTGGTCTCGTTGGTTGCCTGGACGATCGTCTGGGGCTTTCTCCTGCAGAAAAACGGCGGCATCAATGGCATGCTCCTGACGTTCGGCATCGAAGGGCCGAACTGGCTCAGGGAAGAGACGACCGCGATGATTTCGGTCATCGTCGTGCAGGTGTTCAAGAATGTCGGCCTGAACATGATCCTGTTCCTGGCTGCCTTGCAGGGCGTGCCGAAGGAACTCTACGAAGCAGCCCGGATTGACGGCGCGCCGGCCTTCAAGCAGTTCCGCCGCATCACCCTGCCACTGATCAGCCCGACGATCCTGCTGACCTCGATCATCACCATTGTTGGCTCGCTGCAGGTCTTTGCCCAGATCGCGGTGCTGACCCAGGGCGGGCCGGGTCTCTCGACGACGGTGCTGGTCTACTATCTCTACCAGCAGGCGTTTCAGTTTCACTTCTTCGGCTACGGCTCGACGCTGTCCATCCTGCTGTTTGCCATCGTCGCCATCCTGACATTCGCCCAGTGGCAGATGCGCAAGAGGATCGTCTTCTATGAGAGCTGATATTTCCCCGCGCACGAAGGTGGCGCTCTACGGAGTGATGTGCGTACTGCTCATCCCCTTCGTCTTTCCGACATGGTGGATGGTGACGTCGTCGCTCAAGCCGATAAGCGATATCTTCGCCTTCCCGCCGCAACTCGTGCCGCAAAGCTACGACTGGACGACTTATTCGAAGGTCTTCGAATTGCAGCCCTTTGTCCAGCAGTACTGGAACTCCGCCTATATCGCGGCGGTGGTGACCGTCGGCACGATGATCATCTCGTCCATGGCGGGTTATGCCTTTGCCCGGATCAGATTTCCTTACGCGAATGCGGTCTTCATGATCGTGCTGCTCGGCCTGCTGATCCCGTCCGAGGTGACGATTGTGCCGTTATTCCAGATGTTTCTGAAGGCCGGCATGGTCAACACTCACTGGCCGCTGATCCTCGTGCCGATCTTCGGCGCGCCCAGCGTATTCGCCACATTCGTCATGCGACAGTTCTTCGTGACGCTTCCGGCCGAACTGGAAGAGGCAGCCCGCGTCGATGGTCTCGGACGGTTCAAAATCTTCACCAGGATCGCCCTGCCGCTGGCAAAACCTGCGCTGGCCTCTGTTGCCATCTTCACCTTCCTGCATTCCTGGAACCTGTTCCTCGAACCTATCGTATTTCTTTCCAGCGCCGAGATGTTCACGCTGCCGCAGGCGCTTACCCAATACACGGATGCGTATGGTGGGCCGATGTGGAACATCCAGCTTGCAGCAGCCACCCTGACGGCGCTGCCCGTCCTCATCGTCTTCGTTATTGCCCAGAAGCAATTCGTCGAAGGCCTCGCCCATACTGGCCTCAAGGGCTGAACAACCGGATCATATCATGGCAGACGTCACCCTTTCCGATATCCGCAAGAGCTACGGCGCAGTAAAGACTATTCACGGCGTCGATCTCGACATCAAAAACGGCGAGTTCGTTGTGCTGGTCGGGCCGTCAGGCTGCGGTAAGTCCACACTTCTGAGAATGATCGCCGGTCTGGAAACAATCACCGGCGGTACCCTGAATATCGGCGATAGGGTCGTCAACGACCTCGACCCGAAGGACCGCGACATCGCCATGGTGTTCCAGTCCTATGCGCTTTACCCGCATATGACGGTTGCGACCAATATGGGCTTTTCGCTGGAGCACCGCGGTGCCAGCAAAGCCGAAATCACCGAGCGGGTGAATTGGGCGGCGGGCATATTGGGCCTTGGCAATCTTCTTGATCGTTATCCGCGCCAGCTCTCCGGCGGCCAGCGGCAGCGCGTCGCCATGGGCCGCGCAATCGTTCGCAATCCGCAGGTTTTCCTGTTCGACGAGCCGCTGTCGAACCTCGACGCGAAGTTGCGTGTCGTGATGCGCGGCGAGATCAAGGCACTGCATCAGAAGCTGAAGACGACCACTATCTACGTCACTCACGACCAGGTGGAGGCGATGACCATGGCCGACAGGATCGTCGTGCTGAACGGCGGCAGGGTAGAGCAGATCGGTGCGCCGCTTGATCTCTACGACCGTCCGGCCAACCAGTTCGTTGCGGGTTTCATCGGATCGCCGTCGATGAATTTTATCGAGGGCAAGATAACGGAGGCGGGCTTCCAAACATCGGGCGTGGTTTTGCCCCTGCCTAAGTCGATAAACACCGCAATGGGGCAGGCTGCCGTCTACGGCATTCGCCCCGAACACTTTCGATTGTCTGACCATCCCGGTCACGCGGGTGTTCCCGCCGAAATCGTGCTCATCGAGCCGATGGGGCCTGAGACGCAAGTGACGATGAAGTTGGGGGGAAATCAGGTAACCGGCGTCTTCCGTGAGCGGATCAATAGTGCGCCTGGCGAAGTGATGCACGTCTCGCCGGAGGTCGGCTCCATTCACCTGTTTTCTGAAGACGGTGATACCCGCCTCAACTAATGACGCGCTCATAACGCGATATGAGTGCTAAGCGAACTTGCGACCGCGTCATACAGCAATCGACCGGTTTGGTGGGGCGATCGATTTCCAATTGCTTAGGGATACTAGGTACGGTCGACAGTTCCAATCCCTTCATCACTGCGAAGCCTCTACGGGCTTGTGCGATCTAACAATTTCGCCCGCTTCGGCGCGGCGCCCGATGATCGCCTCTCGACAAAGGTCGACGCGATCAGGATGCGTCGTGCGTGCACCGGTTGACCCCGCGTTTCGATACGTTCCAGTAGAAGGCGCATCGCTGTCGCACCCATTTCGACCCCCTGGACCTTAATGGTCGTCAGGTGTGGGGAGATCTGGGTTGCCGCGGAGAAGTCGCCGAAGCCGACCACCGACATGTCTTCCGGGATGCGGTAACCCCGCGCCAGGAGTTCGGAAACGGCTGTGAGTGCCAAGCCATCATGGGCGCAAAACAGCGCCGTTGGCGCAATGCCAGCCTTGTGAAGCATTTGCAGCGCGGGGATAAAGCCTCCATCCTCCTTGAACCGCAAATCATGCAAACGCGCATTGGCATGTTGTTCGAGACTTTCGCGCAGGCCGTGATACCGCTCCTTCCGGCCACGAAATCCTTCCTCGCCCTGCAGGAACGCGATGTCCCGATGGCCTAGCCCGTTCAGATAGTCGCCGACTGCGATGCCTGCCTCATGATCCGTTCCCCCGACATGGTCCGCCTGTTCCAGAGGGGAAACCCAGCCGAGCCGCACCACCGGGACGCCGGACAACTTCAGGATATCCAGGGTTCTTTGCTCATGGGGGCCGACGAGAATGATGCCCGCGCTGTCCTTCACCATAGTCTCCACCCTATTGGCGTCGTGCGTCCATTGCAGGCGAACAGGCTGACCGAGACGATGCGCTTCCCGTTGCATACCGTCCTGCAGCATCGTGCGTAGTTCGTAGCTGACGTTGTCGACCCGATCGTGGAAAATCACCGTGATCTCGCGCTGTTCTTCTACAGGCCTAGGGCGGAGATATCCCAGTTTTTCAGCAGCATCTTCGACGCGTTTCCGGGTAGCGTCGCTAACGCCCGGCTTTCCCGAGAGGGAACACGACACCGCGAATTTCGACAAGCCTGTGTGGTTGGCGATGTCCTGCAATGTAATCCGGCCCATGACCATCCTCATCGTCAGACCGGCACGCCGGTCTTGGAAACAAAATTCAACATAACGCTTTACCTAACAAATTACATAATACAAGCTGACAAAAAAGAAGAGATAAAAGCTGCCTTGACAGGGCAATTTGTGGAAACGTGGCGGGACCGATCCTGAGGAGGGGAGGCCATCCTGGCTGCGACGTGAATGGAGGAGGAAAGTCATGCAAGGATTTAGTCGCCGCGCGTTTCTGGCTGCGAGTACTGCCGCTGTTATTCTGCCTGCAATGCCTGCGCTTGCGCAGGTGACTCCCGCCAGGGAGCCGGCCATGCTGGAAGCTTTGGTCAAGGCAGGGAACCTTCCCGCAGTCGCGGATCGCCTGCCGATCAACCCACTCGTCGTAACGCCTCTTGATCGCGTCGGCACCCATGGGGGTGACTGGAACAGCGCGATTGTCGGTGGTGGATCCCTATCAATGCTGTTTCGTTACCAGGCCTACGAGCCTCTTGTTCGTTATGCGCCGGATTGGTCGGGTGTGGTGCCGAACGTCGCAGAGCATTTTGAAAGCAATACCGATGCGACCGAATTCACTTTCAGGCTTCGCAAGGGGATGAAGTGGTCGGATGGAGAGCCTTTCACCACCGAGGACATCCTGTTCTGGTACGAGGATATCTTCGATTATGATGGCCTGAACGACGTTGGCCAGAACCATCTGCGAGCTGGAGGCAAAAAGGCGCGGTTCGAGGCTGTCGACGACGTCACGTTCAAGGTGATCTTCGCGGCACCCAACGGACTATTCCCGCTGCGGCTCGCTTGGGCAAACGACGACCAGACGACGCGTGCACCGAAACATTACCTGAAGCAGTTCCACATAAAATATAATCCGGATGCCGAGCAGCAGGCCAAGGCCAAGGGAGCTTCCGGCTGGATCCAATTGTTCCAGCGTGAAGCTGGTCTCGTCGTCGACAACGAGTTCTTCCAGAACTCGCAGCGCCCGGTCATTCACGCCTGGAAAATGGCAATAGCGCCGGGGCAGAGCACCGACCGCGCGGTTGCCGAACGTAACCCCTATTATTGGAAGGTCGATACCGAGGGCAATCAACTGCCTTACCTTGATCGCATCGTTTACCAGATGGTGGCCGATGCACAGGTCTTGCTGTTGAAAGCCATGCAGGGTGAGATCGACCTGATGGACCAATACATAGCCACCCCAGCCAACCGTGCCGTCCTTTACGACTCCCAGGAACAGGGCAAGTTCGGCCTTTATACGCTGACCTCGACCGAGACCAACGAGATGGTCTTCCAGCTCAACCTCAACCATCCTAACGAGGCCAAGCGAAAACTCTACAACAACAAGGATTTCAGGGCGGCGCTGTCTATGGCACTGGACCGTCAGGCTATCATCGACACTGTGTTCATCGGCCAAGGAACGATCTCGCAGCCCGCCGTCCGGGCGGAAGATCCACTCTACAACGAACGCCTGGCTACACAGTTCACTCAGTACGATCCCGATGCTGCCAACGCCCTGCTGGACAAGATCCTTCCGAACAAAGACGGTGAGGGTTTCCGACAGGATGAAAGCGGCAAACGGGTGACGATCATCTTCGAGATCGATCAGGCGCGCGCAACGTTTCTTGACATCTTCCAGCTCGCGTTGCCAATGTTCCAGGCGGTCGGCGTGGATGTGCAGATGCGAAGCATGGACCGCTCCCTGTGGGAGGTTCGGGTTCGCCAGGGCATCGAGTTCGATGGCACAGCGCATCGCTTCGGTGGCAATGGCGGTATCGCAGCCATCCTCGACCCACGCTACTTCATCCCCAACACGACAGAAGCCCTCTACGCTAAGGGGTGGCAGTTATGGTACCGCGACCCCGCATCCAAGGGAGCGGTCGAACCACCCCAGCCGGTCAAGGACGCGTTGGAACGATATGACCGCGTGCTAGGCTCGCCGGATCCAGAGGTACAACGTAAGTTGATGGCAGAAATTCTCGAGATCGCCGCCGACCAGTTCTATGTCTTCGGCGTCTGCCTGCCGAGCGACAGTTACGGCGTGGTGCGAAACGACATGCAGAACGTCCCCAAGACGATGCCGAACTCCTGGGGTTATCCGACGCCGGGACCTGCGAACCCCGAGACCTTCTTCAAGGCCTGATCACACTGTCTCGTCCCTGTCCTGGAAAGGTCCGGGACGCGTACTTCAACCTGTTGCACGTGCCCCACGGCGCGAAGGCACCCTATTGCCATGGAAAGCCCATATGCTGCATCGACCAAGCGAAGCCGTTGTTTCCACCGATCGTTCTCCTGAATGGTACAAGTCCGCCACCCGCTGGACACAGCTGACATTCGCGGAAGATGATCCCGATAAATACGATCCGGAATTCTGGATCGACGTGTTTCGGCGCACCAAGTCGAACGCAGTGTGCCTCTCGGCCGGCGGCTACATTGCCTACTATCCCAGCGAAATCCCGCTGCATTACGTGTCGAAATTCATCGGCGGCACAGACCCATTCGGCACCATCGTCGAGGGAGCTCGCAAGCTTGGCATGCATGTCATGGCGCGTGTCGACCCGCATGCCATCCACGCGGACGCGGCGGCTGCCCATCCGGAGTGGGTAGCGATCAACCGGGACGGTACGCCACGCGAACACTGGGCCTTCCCCGGCATCTACGTGACCGACGCGCTGGGAAGCTACAACCGCGACTTTACCACCGAGGTCATCCGGGAGATCGTCACCAAATACGATATCGATGCGGTGTTCGCCAACCGCTGGCAGGGGCACGGCGTTTCATACAGCGAAGATAATCAAAGACGTTTCAAAAGCGAAACCGGCTTTGACCTTCCCGCGAAAGCGGATGCCACCGATCCCGCATGGCAGGCATGGGCCGCATGGCGCCGGCGGGTACTCACGGACCTCGTGGTCTACTGGGACGAGACGGTGAAGGCCATCCGCCCCCACGCGAGCTTCATCCCCAACATGAGCGGTTCATCGCTCATGGAGTTCGACCTGTCACTCATCCAGAAGCATTGCCCGATCCTGTTCGTTGACCACCAGGCGCGCCAAGGCGTCGAGGTCGGCTGGTCTGCCGGCCGCAACGGCAAGCGCATCCGCGGGACGTTCCGCGACCGTCCGGTCGGGCTGATCACCTCCATCGGGCCGGAGGAAGAATATCGCTGGAAGGACAGCGTCCAGAGCGGCGAAGAGATCAAGCTGTGGATCCATGATGGCATGGCGCAGGGACTGTTTCCCTGGTTCACAAAATTCAACGCCTGCGTTCCGGATGATCGCTGGGTGCAGCCGGTCGTCGAGGCATTTAACCTGCATGCGGACATCGAGCCACAAATCGAGGGAATGCAGCCGACAGCCGAGATCGCCATCATCGATCCGTCGACGACGCTCAGGCACTGGGCACCAGAAGAGCGGCACATCGCCGAACACAACGATCTCGGTTTCTATCACGCCCTGGTCGAAGCGCGCATTCCGTTCGAGTTCCTCTCCGACCAAGTGATGACCCCAGAAGCACTCGACCGCTTCAAGCTGATCGTACTGGCCAACGCTACATATCTATCCGACGAACAGTGCTTGGCGATTGAGCAATATGTCCAGCGCGGCGGTTCGGTCGTGGCGGCAAGCGAGACCTCGCTCTACGACGAAGTTGGCACTCGACGGGATGATTTCGGTCTCTCGCGGGTATTCGGCGCATCTCTGACATCGGCTCCACGCGGTCCTGTCAAAAACACCTACGTGGCGCTGTCCGGCTCGCACCCTGTCAACAAGGGCTATGAGGGCGCCTCTCGCATCATCGGCGGTACACGTCTGATCGCTGTCGATGCAGATGCGACGGCAGACACCCCGTTCCTCTACGTGCCTGACTTTCCAGATCTGCCGATGGAGGAGGTCTACCCCCGGGAGGCGCCGACCGGAGCCGCCGTCGTTGCACGCGACACCGGCCACGGAGGACGCGTCGTCTACATCCCGTGGAATATCGGCGAGGTCTTCTGGAAGGTGCTTGCTCCCGATCACGGCCGATTGATCGCCAATGCGGTGAACTGGGCGATCGGCAAGGATCATCGCGTCCGGGTCGAGGGCAAAGGGATCATCGATATCGCCGTCTACGAGAGTGAGGACGCCATGGCGATCTTCCTGGTCAACCTCACCAACCCGATGATGATGAAGGGTCCCTTGCGGGAGGTCTATCCGATCGGTCAGCAAAACCTGTCGATCGAACTGCCGAAGGGGCGCAAGCCGGGGGCGATAAAGCTGCTCGTTGGCACTGAAGCGGTTTCAAGCCGTATCGTGGGGAACCGTGTCGAAATCCTGGTGCCTACCATTGAGGCTCTTGAGACGGTTCATCTCACCTGGCAGTCGTGAGCCAAGCAATAGCAGCGGGAGGAGACCATGCTTGCTTATGTGGCGAAGCGCGTTCTGTACATGATACCGACCTTGTTCGGCATGTCGCTGATCGCCTTCATGATCATCCAGTTGCCGCCCGGCGACTATCTGACGTCACTTCTGTCCACCATGGCCGATGGGGGACAGAACCTGGACGAGGCCACGATCGCGCGGTTGCGCACACAGTACGGCCTCGACCAGCCGGTCCATGTTCAGTACTTTGTCTGGATTGGCGGAATACTGACCCGTGGCGATTTCGGCTACTCATTCGAATGGAACCAGCCGGTTTCCACCCTAATTTGGGACCGGATGGGATCAACTTTGCTGATCTCGCTGGCAAGCCTTTTAATGGTATGGGCGATCTCGCTCCCAATCGGCATTTATTCGGCGGTGAGGCGGCATTCGTTCGGCGACCACGCCTTCACGTTGCTGGGATTCATCGGGCTTGCCGTGCCGAACTTCATCATGGCGCTTACCTTGATGTATGCCAGCTATCGGTTCTTAGGGCAAAGCGTGGGCGGCATCTTCTCTCCCGCCTTCGTTGATGCTCCCTGGAGCCTTGCCAAGCTCACGGATATGCTGAGCCACATGTGGATCCCGGTGATCGTCATCGCCATGTCCGGCACTGCCGCCATGATCCGCATCCTCCGAGCGAACCTCTCCGATGAACTAAGCAAGCCCTATGTGATCACGGCTCGCGCCAAGGGACTGCCCGAGCACAAGGTTATCCTGAAATATCCCGTGCGCATCGCGCTCAATCCGTTTGTCAGCTCTATCGGCTGGGTGCTGCCGGACCTCGTCTCCGGTGTGACCATCACAGCGATCGTTCTGAACTTGCCGACCGCCGGTCCTTTGCTCCTGCGCGCGTTGGTTGGCCAGGACATGTATCTGGCGGGCAGCTTCATTCTCCTGATGGGTGTGCTGACGTTGGTTGGGATGCTGATCTCCGACATTCTTCTGGCGGTGCTTGATCCGCGAATTCGGTTCAACTGAGGGGGGCGCCATGTTGATCGACAGAAATTCTACCGCCGTACTCGAGACTGGTCCCGCCGTCAGCCCGCTGAAGTCGGGAGGGAAGGTCAAAACTCTGGAAGCTGCCGGACAGTGGACCCTCATCCGCCGGCGCTTCTTCCGCCACAAGGTCGCGGCTGTCGCCGGCGGCATCATTGTCGTGCTCTACTTGATCGGCGCCTTCGCCGAGTTCCTGGCGCCCGGCCTGCCCAACACGTCCCGGCCCCAGTTCACCTTTGCACCACCTCAGAGGATCTCACTATTTGCGCCGAATGCTGATGGCGAGACCAGGTTCCTGCCACATGTCAAGGGCTACAAGATCGAGATCGAGCCTAAGGCGCTACGCCGTAGCTTCGTTGTCGACCAGACGAAGGTCATACCGATCGGCTTCTTCGTCAAAGGTGCGCCTTACAAACTCTGGGGTGTCATCCCGATGGAGACTCATCTGGTCGGTCCACTGGATGCGCGCGAACCAATGTATCTGCTTGGTTCCGACCGCCTCGGTCGAGACCTGATGAGCCGCCTGATCTAC
This sequence comes from Neorhizobium sp. JUb45, assembly GCF_004343585.1. Lineage (GTDB taxonomy): Bacteria > Pseudomonadota > Alphaproteobacteria > Rhizobiales > Rhizobiaceae > Neorhizobium. Next base: position 75,420 of record NZ_SLYW01000009.1, read on the forward strand.
GGAACGCGGGTCTCTATGTCGATCGGGCTCGTGGGCGTGGCGATTTCGCTGTCGCTTGGCGTGATCATGGGAGCAGTTTCCGGTTACTATGGCGGTTGGGTCGATACACTCATTCAACGGATCATCGAGATCGTCAGCGCTATGCCGACCATTCCGCTCTGGCTCGGGCTAGCGGCTGCAATCCCGCTTAGCTGGTCGCCGCTTTCTGTCTACTTCATGGTAACGCTGATCGTATCGCTTCTGAGTTGGACGGGGCTCGCACGAGAGGTCAGGGGGCGCTTTTTCTCGCTGCGCGGCGATGACTTCGTCACTACTGCGAGGCTGGATGGGGCCGGCGAGCGGAGGATCATCTTTCGCCACATCTTGCCGTCGCTCACTAGCCATATTCTCGCAGTCGTGACGCTCGCCATCCCGACAATGATCGTAGCGGAAACGTCCTTGTCATTCCTCGGCGTCGGCCTGAAGCCGCCGGTCGTCAGCTGGGGTGTGTTGCTTCAGGATGCTCAGAACGTCCGCACGGTCGCAACCGCGCCGTGGTTGCTCATCTGGCCCAGCCTCGCGGTCGTGCTCGCGGTGCTGTCCTTCAATTTCTTCGGCGACGGCCTGCGTGATGCAGCCGATCCCTACGACACTTGAGAGGAAGTTCGATGATGAAGCCCAATGCGCTGCTCTCGGTCCGCAATTTGTCGATCGATTTCCACCTCCGGACACATGTGCTCCACGCTGTGCGCGACGTCACCTTCGACCTGAAGCGCGGAAAGACGATGGCGCTTGTCGGCGAAAGCGGTTCGGGAAAATCTGTCACGGCCCGCGGCCTGATGCGGATCATCGACAAGCCCGGCCGTATGACCGGCGGCCAGATCCTGCTCGACGGCCCGGACGGGCCTGTGGATGTCGCCCAGTTTAAGGAGGGGAGCCGCGAGGTGTTGGGCATCCGCGGCGGTCGGATCGGACTGATCTTTCAGGAGCCGATGAGCTCTTTGTCACCGGTTCATACGATCGGCTCGCAGATCGTTGAGGCGGTTCGCCTGCACAAGCGGGTCTCGAAGAAAGAGGCGCGCGTTCGTTGCATTGAGCTGCTGCGCCAGGTCGAAATCCCGCAGCCAGAACTGATGACCGATCGCTACACGTTCGAGTTTTCCGGCGGCATGCGGCAGAGGGCCATGATCGCCATGGCGCTCGCCTGTGATCCGGAAGTGCTAATCGCCGACGAGCCGACGACGGCGCTCGACGTCACGACGCAGGCGGAGATCCTCGACCTCATCAAGCGGCTGCAGGACGAGCGCGGCATGGCAATGCTGCTAATCACCCACGACATGGGGATCGTCGCCGAAGTTGCGGATGAGGTTGCCGTTATGCGCTTCGGCAAGATCGTCGAGCAGGGGCCGGTCGACGACATCTTCCACGCAAGCCGGCATCCGTATACGCGACAGCTTCTCGATGCGACGGTCAAGCTGGAAAGTGGCGCGGCAGGGCGCGCGTTGCCGGCATCGCTCGCTCCGACCGTCGCGCCGGTTCTCTCCATCAGAAACCTGACCAAGATCTACGGCGCACCGTCACGCATGTTTTCGCGCGGCAGCGGTCGCGGCCTGGTCGCCGTCGATGACGCCGATCTTGATCTCTTCCCCGGCGAAAACCTCGGTATCGTTGGGGAGAGCGGCTCGGGCAAGACGACGCTCGGCAGGATGATCCTGCGCATCGTAGAGCCGACGTCGGGTAGCGTCACATACCGTGCCGACGAGGCGGCCTCACCGGTCGATGTCACGACGCTCGGCAAGGCCGATCTGCGGCGCTATCATCAGGATGTGAGGCTGATTTTCCAGGATCCGTTCGCCTCGCTCAATCCGCGCATGACAGTCAAGCAGATCATCGGCGATCCGCTCGTCATCTCCAAGGCCATGTCTGGCAGGGCCCTGGAGGCGCGCGTCGCCGAGTTGCTGGGCAAGGTGGGCCTTGATCCTCTTGCCATGGAACGTTACCCGCACGCGTTTTCAGGCGGTCAGCGCCAGCGCATTGGTATCGCCCGGGCGCTCGCGCTCAATCCCAAGGTGATCGTCGCCGACGAGGCGACCTCCGCGCTCGACGTGTCAATCCGCAGCCAGATACTCGACCTGTTGCTCGACATTCAGAAGCAGTTGCACCTCAGCTTCGTCTTCATCTCTCACGATATCTCGGTCGTGCGGTACTTCTGCGACCGCGTGGCGGTCATGCACAGGGGAAAGGTCGTTGAAGTCGGCGATGCGGAGTCAATCTGCACCAACCCGTCGCAGCCCTACACGAAGCGGCTGATTTCCTCCGTCCCCAATCCGGATCCCCGCAACAAGCGCATGCTTCACCGCCTGCGCGCAGATCAAGTTTGAGCCGTTCAGCATGCCTAAGTTCGCAGCCAATCTTTCCATGCTCTACACCGAGCATTCCTTCATCGACCGCTTTGCCGCCGCCGCTACGGATGGCTTCCGGGCGGTAGAATACGTCAGCCCCTATGAGGAAGCCCCTCAAGCGATCGCCGCCGAGCTGGCACGCCATGATCTGCAGCAAGCCCTGTTCAATCTGCCAGCCGGCAACTGGGCAGTAGGCGAGCGGGGCATAGCCTGCCTGCCGGACAGGGTCGCGGAATTCCAGGCATCCGTGACCAGAGCGATCAAGTACGCGGACGCACTCGGCTGCCGCAAGGTCAACTGCCTTGCCGGCATCGTGCCCGCCGCCGTTGAGCCTGACGTAGCCGAGGCGACGTTCGTAGATAATCTGCGCTATGCTGCCGAACAGTTGGCCGATGCCGGAATCTCGCTGGTCTTCGAGCCGATCAACACCCGCGACATCCCCGGCTACTTTTTGACAACGACGGATCAGGCTGAGCGGATCATGGATCGGGTTGGCCATTCCAACCTACTGATCCAATACGATTTCTATCACATGCAGATCATGCAAGGTGATCTCGTCTCCACCTTCGAGAGGCTGCGGGGCAAGATCGGCCATGTTCAGATCGCTGATAATCCTGGACGCCACGAGCCGGGGAGTGGGGAGATCAACCATGACTTCATCTTCAGGCGCCTGGATGAACTCGGCTACGACGGCTGGGTCGGGTGCGAATATCGACCGGCCGCCGGCACCAGCGAAGGACTGGGCTGGATGAAGGCATATCAGTAAGGAGATTGAGCTTTGAAGATCGGATTTATCGGACTGGGCGTCATGGGCCGCCCGATGGCGCAGCACTTGATCGAAGCGGGCCACGAGCTTTACCTACATCGGGTGAAGCCTGCTTCGACGCATCTTGTCAAGCATGGCGCGACGGCCTGCGCTTCCGCCATGGAGGTGGCGCAGGCTGCCGAAGTCATCATTCTCATGCTGCCCGACACGCCTGATGTCGAAACCGTGCTGTTTGGAGAAGAGGGGGTTGCGCAGGGTCTTAGCAGCGGCAAGCTGGTGATCGACATGAGCTCGATTTCGCCGCTGGCGACCAAGGATTTCGCCGCCCGTATCGAGGCCTGCGGTTGCGACTATGTCGACGCGCCTGTCTCGGGCGGAGAGGTCGGCGCAAAAGCCGCCTCGCTCACGATCATGGCCGGCGGAAAGCCGGAAGCGTTTGAGCGCGCAAAGCCCCTGTTTGAAAAGATGGGCAAGAACATCACGTTGATCGGCGGTGTCGGCGATGGTCAGATCGCCAAGGTCGCCAACCAGATCGTCGTCGCCCTCAACATTCAGGCCGTATCGGAAGCTATCAGGTTTTCCAGAAAGGCGGGCGCCGATCCGACCGTCGTTCGCAAAGCCCTGTTGGGCGGTTTTGCAGCGTCGCGGGTTCTCGAAATTCACGGAGAGCGGATGATTAACGAAGCCTTCGAGCCCGGCTTCCGCATGCGCTTACATCATAAGGATCTGTCGTTGGCGCTGGAATCCGCACGCCTGCTGGAGATTATGCTGCCCAATACCGCAATGGTGCACCAGTTGATGAACAGTGCCCTGGAAAAAGGTCTGGGTGACACGGACCACTCGGCGCTCATTAAGGCATTATGACGTTGCCACCGCGAAGTTCGACCGACAGGAGCAACGCACGATGATCGCAGACCCCCGACTGTTCTTGACATCGCTATATGAAGCGGCGGTAGAGGCCGCCGATCCATTGAGCAGGATCAGGGACCTTCTGCCACCTCCGCCTGTTGGCGGGCGTGTGGTCGTCGTCGGCGCCGGAAAGGGCGCAGCACAGATGGCGCGTTCGCTGGAGAGCCTTTGGTCTGGCCCTCTGACAGGTGTGGTGGTTACGCCCTATGGTTACGAATGCGAGACGCAGTGCATTGAGGTTATCGGTGCGGCGCATCCGGTCCCGGACCAAGCGGGTCTCGATGCTGCCGAGCGATTGAAAGCAGCAGTATCGAACCTCTCGAACCAGGATCTCGTGATTGCACTGATCTGCGGCGGAGGTTCGGCACTCCTGCCCGCGCCGCCGGACGGTTTTGCTCTTGCCGACGAGATTGCCCTGAACGAGCAACTGCTGGTGTCAGGTGCTCCGATCTCAGCGATGAACGGAGTTCGCAAGCATTTCTCGACGATCAAGGGAGGAAGGCTGGCGGCTTTGACAAAGGCGCGGGTGGTGAGCTTCGTGGTGTCAGACATTCCTGGAGACGATCCGGCATTGGTGTCGTCTGGCCCAACAATCCCTAATTTCGGCAGTCGTCATGATGCCCTGGAGATAATTGCACGGTATCGGCTAAAGCTCCCGCAACGAATGCTCGACTTCATTGGATCGGACGCCGCTCGCGCACCGAGCCCGGCGGATGCACCCTTTGCCAGGCACAGCCACCACCTCGTATCCTCCGCCCGCATTTCGCTCGAAATGGCAGCAGCATCTGCCCGCGCCTCAGGAGTAACACCCTTAGTGCTGTCGGATTGCATCGAGGGCGAAGCGAAAGATGTCGGCCGTGTGCACGCGGCCATCGCACGCGAGATCGCATTGCATAATAGCCCGTTTATCCGGCCCTGCGTGCTGTTGTCGGGTGGCGAGACGACGGTTACACTTCGGTCAAAGTGCGGCAAGGGCGGACGGAACGGAGAGTTCGCGCTGTCTCTCGCGCTTGCGATCGATGGTCTCGATGTGTTCGCACTGGCCGCCGACACCGATGGTATAGATGGCTCAGGGGATAATGCTGGGGCATTTGCTGATGGCACCAGCGTCGCCCGCTTCATCGCGAAGCATGTAAACGGCGATGCGAAGCTTTCGGCCAATGACAGTTATGCCGCCTTTGCGGCCGTCGACGATCTTTTTGTCTGCGGACCGACTGGCGTCAACGTCAATGATTTCAGGGCTATACTGGTCCGATAAGGCTCGTAGTGAGTATGGGTCGCAGGTTCGAATCCTTTCAAGACCTTCTGAACTCGAACATTTTTTGGATAGCGATCCTGGAAAGACCCATCTGTTCAGTGCTCCATAAGTGGTTAGGCAGCCTCGTTAACATTCCCGATTGCTAGTTGCTGCATAATCTCTTCAGCACTCTGCGGTCTCCCAAACAGGTAGCCTTGTCCTTCCTCGCATTGCAATTCGGCGAGAATCCGCCGCTCTTCTTCGTTCTCAATACCTTCAGCGACAAGCTTCAGCCCGAGGCCCTGAGCGAGAGAGATTACCGCTTTTACGATCAGAAGAGACTGATGGTCGGTCGTCAGCTTGCGGACAAAAGACTGGTCTATCTTCAGCTTGTCCAACGGGAAACCAGCCATGTAGCTGAGGGATGAATAGCCAGTGCCAAAATCGTCGAGTGCTATGCGAACACCAAGGCTGCGCAACTGCGATATCACGCCCAACAGACGCTCTGTGCCTTCCAGAAATGCGGATTCGGTCATCTCCAGGTGAAGCCGGTGCGCGGCCAACCCGCTTTCCGCCAAAGCTCTCTTAACCTCCGCCAGGATATCCGTCTTGGCAAACTGAATGGGGGAGACGTTAACGGCCACCGTCATATGAGGTGGCCATGTCATCGCAGTCGCGCAGGCATTTCGAAGCGCCCATGTGCCCAAGTCGCACACGACACCACTGCTCTCCGCAACGGGGATAAACTCACCTGGCGAAACCAGGCCAAATTCTGGATGCCTCCACCGCATGAGCGCCTCAGCCCCTACCATCTGTCCCGTAGCGAGATCGACCTGCGGCTGATATGCGAGGAAGAATTCGTCCCGCCTCAGGCTCGAGCGCATCGCCTGTTCGAGCTTTCTGGCTCGAAGTTGATCCTGGGCACGTTTTTCATCGTAGACGATCCAGTTGGAATTGGGGTTAGACCTCGCGTCGATAAGTGCTGCTTCGGCGTGATCCACTGCGGACGCGGCCGGAAGCCTAATGTCGTCGAACAATGAAACGCCCAGACGAGCGTCAACGTAGATTTCGGACCCATCGGCTTCAAAAGGAAGCGCGAACTGTCTCAGGACGGCTTCCGCTTGAATCTCGTGGAAGTCCCGAGTGGGCAGGCTCAGTGACATCGCAAAGCAATCACCATCGACACGGCCCAAATGCGAGACGCGCGAGACGCTGGACAAGCGGCCAGCGATTGCACGCAGCAGCTGGTCGCATGCTGGGCGGCCCAGAGTCGCACTGAGTTCAGGAAATCTGTGCAGTCCAACAGCGACGACAACCTGCGGTTCGATCATGGACTGAAGGCGATTGATGAATTCTCGACGGTTGAGCAGCCCAGTTAATTCATCGACCTGGGAAATTCGAAGGAGGTCCGCTTCGTACTTTCGACGGACGGTAACGTCTCGAGCGATGACGCTTCCCATAAACCCGTAGATTTGCTCGCCCCTATCGTCGAGACGTTCTGAACGAGAAATTGTAATTGATGCTTCAAAACGGGCCTCGAAGCCGCCGCGAACCACTTCGAAGTCCGCGGAAACCGAGTAGGTGGGCGAGTGGCCTGCTCTGAAACGATGGACGGCCTCCTCGACATGCCGCATCAACGCGCTTGGAATAGTATGACGGTGGTCGTCACCTTCCTCATGCTCTAAGTCGAGGTCATCAGCAGACGCACTCCGATCGAGAACGCGAAGGTTTTCATCGAAAACGAGGACGACGTCGTTGCTGTCCGCGATTATGGACTGAAGTGTGTTTTTTGAAGTTTGAAAGTCAGCAACGGCGATCCGGCTTCGAACGTGGGCGAAATTACTTCTCTCGCTGAGGGCGAGTAAGAGAGAGAGCCCGACAAGTAACCAACTGTTTGCTGTTCGCAGTGCATAGGCATCATTGGCTTGCACAATGAATGCGATAGTTTCCATTGCTGAGATGGTTATGACGGCAGTCGCGAAAAAAGCGACGGGACGATACACTTTGAAAGCTACAGCTAGCCCTATGAGCGCCGCTGCGAGGATCAATTCTGGTACTGTCTGATCGACGCCCGAACCCAATCGATGCTGCAAAATCGTTTCGGTCGCCAGGATATGGATCAGGGGGCCCGCCAGAGGGCCGTACATTGGTACTGGGTAGACATCCTTCAGTTCAGTAGCGTAAGCGCCGACAACCACCGCTTTATCGGCGAAAACGCTCGGTGGAACCTTTCCATCTATTAGCTCAGAGGCAGAAAAAGCGGGGATTGTTGAAGGGTCGATGGAATAATCTATGAGATAGGTACCAGCGGTGTCGTCGACTTGTGCCAAGACGGCAGGTACGGACTGCGTCACCCTTCCGTCCAATCGGTCGGCCATTTTGAATGTCGTTATCAGCCCACTTTCCGCAAGTTCAACGTTAGCGAACGCGAGCCAAGCATTTGAGGCGAGGGCGGGGATAGGCCTTGTTACGCTTGTAGACGATCCGGGTACGGCGCTTTCGTGTTGCCGGAATACGGGCAACACAGTGCCTCCGCCGGCAGCAATGAGTGATAGCCTGAGCTTCTCATCTTCCTTGGCGGACGACGGGTTGCTGAAGTCAATATCGAGAAAAACGTCACGAGCACCCGCCGCTGTCAGTCGATCGATGATCTCCGAGTGAATGCCTCGTGGCCAAGGCCAGACGCCGACCGCATCAAGACTTTTCTTATCGATTGCCACGAAGACAACGTCGCCACTCGCCGGCCGTTGCAAAGCTTTGAAACGAAGGCTGGCAATGACATTGTCGACGTAATCGGTGAACGGCTTTACGGCCGTCCAAACTGGCACGGCGCACATAAGAGCGACTAACGCGGCGCGAACAGCGAGTGACGTTTGTACTTTTCTCCAAAAACCCATCACGTCCCCCTAGACACCCGATAGCGACTTTAGTCGTTCCCGTTCCCGTTCCCGTTCCCGTTCCCGTTCCCGTTCCCGTTCCCGTTCCCGTTCCCGTTCCCGTTCCCGTTCCCGTTCCCGTTCCCGTTCCCGTTTCCGTTGCCGTTGCCGTTCCCGTTGCCGTTGCCGTTTCCGTTTCCGTTGCCGTTGCCGTTCCCGTTGCCGTTGCCGTTTCCGTTGCCGTTGCCGTTTCCGTTGCCGTTGCCGTTGCCGTTGCCGTTTCCGTTGCCGTTTCCGTTTCCGTTTCCGTTGCCGTTTCCGTTGCCGTTTCCGTTGCCGTTGCCGTTTCCGTTGCCGTTGCCGTTGCCGTTTCCGTTGCCGTTTCCGTTTCCGTTGCCGTTTCCGTTGCCGTTGCCGTTGCCGTTCCCGTTTCCGTTCCCATTGCCGTTCCCGGCACCATCGTCACTGCTTCCGCTCTTCGAATGGCCAGCACTGTCGGCGCGATTGCTGTTCGTCGAGCCAGACGTCGTAGAGTTTTTTCCAGCGGCCGTGGACTGCGGTTGGCCGTTGAGCGCTGTTGCGCCAACAGCCCGCACGCTAGCCACTGATGGTTCCACGGCACTAATAGAGGGCTTTGAAACAGCCCCGGCGACCGTCATCCCTTTCACCCCATCTACTGCGGCACGTTGACCAGGCCCCAACGACGAGCGTTGACCACTGGCGAATGAACTCACTTGAACGAGGCCACGCGTTACAGAAACGCTCGCAGTTGTCTTTGTGACTGACACGCGAAACGCTGTACCTTTGACGACAGCGGCAAGGTACGGCGTCTGGACTGTCGTATGAGGCCTGCTGCGCTTCTCGATTTCGAGGTCGAGAGTACCGGTCTGTTGGCGAACCTCGGTGGTCTTTTGAAAAAAACCGGAGGTGGTAATGCTTGCCAACGTGTTCGGCTGAAAGGAAACAGACTCCACGCCTCGAGAGAGCTGGACCCTTCCCTTTGGTCCTGTGGAAACCCAAGCCTTATTCGGAATTACATCGCCGACTCTGACTGCGAGCCAAGTTTTCGAATCGGTCGTGTAGTTCACCTGTCTTGTCGTCATAGTGACTTGCCACTCCGTTGGTGCGGCGTGGACAGATTGTCCCATAGCGAAAAGGAAGCTGAAAAGAATGAAAAAGCGATGCATGTATGGTCCCCCGCGGTCGAAGCAGGGAGCCATAGTTAGATTAACAGCTGTTGAATTAGCTCTTTGGAGAAGACGCTAGCCTTAACAAATCGATAGGAAGTTCAGCCCATAGAGCGGCGAAATTTCCGTGATCAATCCGGGGCACACGCTGACTATGCGGGAACGACAGAGCAGGGCGTTTCTGGATAAGAGGGATACGCTATTTACTGAATGCGTTTACCGCCTCATTTCATGTGAGGGCAGAAGAAGGCACACGATTTTGCCCAATCTCAAGATCGTCGGACGGCACAATGTTTCCGTCAGGGGCATTCGCGTCGAGCCTGTTCTTTTCGCTTTTCTTTTTGTTGGTGCTTGCAGGCCGCGTTCCTCGCCCCTGAAGCCTCTCAGATTTTTTCTCGGCCACGCTGTCTAGGGCCTGCTGGACCCGATCATTTCGAATCTCTCTTACCATTTGCAATTCCTAGATGGACACACGGCCAAGCGCGTGGTCGGTCGGCACCGAGGCCTATATCGTCTTCGGCAAGAGGAGCGATGTCGCGAAATTAGCCCATTGTTGCCCGTTAATACTCGCGCAGACACTTTGACCGGTCTAACGTCGTAACGCCGCAGGAGTTGAGAGGAGATCGAAATGCCCGCTAAATGCTCGGGAGTTATCTGTACGCTACCGCACAGCTCAAGAGCCAGTTTCAACTCGAGGCTTCCTGAGATTTCAGATAGTCTCCATGCAGGCTCGATTCGAAGACTGTCGCAGCAGACAACGTTCGCGAATGAAACGCGACGATAATGAGGATCGGAAATGAATTTCGACATGGAAGCCCTGATTGATTGGCAGCAGCTTGGAATGAACGCCCGTGTGCTGGGCCTGTCTAAGGGTGATAATCCCATAGCGGCTCGTATCGCGAACGCGAGCTGTTTACTCGAAAAGGATTCCTGGTTGCAAAAAGCAGAAGCCTGGATATTTGGCTGGAATATCGAAAACGCCGCACGCGCATTTTCTGAAAAGGTGTCCATGGCCGCGTCTACGTAAGCCCCGGATTTTGTTTTTGCGGTCAGAGAGACGGCTTCCCCGACGTCTCGGAGGAATGATGACCTTTGACAGTGTGCCTGCCGCGCAGGTCAATCCTTGTCCTTACTCTCGATTAAAGCGTAGACGTCTTCGACACCGCGACCAGCGTTAGTCAAACCATACGCAGTGGAACCACTTGATAGCGGCGACATTTTCGTACGCAAAATCATCAGGTTGTTCTCATGCGCGAACTTTTCACAAGTCTCTTGCTCGCTACGTGTCTGCTTCCAGTCGCCGCCGGCGGATTAAAGGTAGCGTCAGAGGTCGCGCAGCAGTCAAAGCCTCATTCGTTCACCAATTTGCATGACGAGCCCCTTTGGCCATCCGAGGTAAAGCGAGTTGATCGCAACCAGCAAGCTTACCAACGCCTTCCCGCCGCCCAGTCGGGTAATACGATCATCGCCGAGCTCGAACCCGTTGAGCGCACAACCCGGACGCTCGGGTCGCCAACAGATATTAGCACATCTGACGAACAAAACACATTGCCGAAATCCCTCTCTGCCGAGCTACAAGCATTGAAGTCGCGTGAATGGTGCAGCGCGCGGTACCGCTCCTTCGATCCGGTCAGCAACACCTACCAGCCCTACGGTGGAGGATTCCGCCAACCCTGCTTGCCTCCCACTCCAATCGTACCTGCGCAACAGGTAGTGGGTAATAGTAGTGCTGAAGAGATGAACTCGAATGCGCGTTGGTGTATGCAGAAGTATAGCTCGTATCGTCCCGACGACAACACGTATCAACCCTTCTCGGGAGGCAGAAAACAGTGTGAGCGCCCTGAAACACAGTCTGCTAGCAATTCTGTCCAAAACCCTAGTATCGCACGGTTTTGACGGTTGATACTTATGCTGTGAAACACACCTACATTCAGAATAGTGTGAAAGACTATCGGGAAATTGCGGCTCTCGGCAGCACATTAATGAACTATGGATGAGAAACCCATTGGGGCCAGGGCAAGGTCAGCCACAATTGCTGCCAATCATCTTTTTGGCCACTTGGCAACTCGGACTTTTATCGCCAGCAGGGACTAGACCGAGTTCCGAGACATCTCAGTGATACTGTCGTCAGCATCGTGCAATGCATGGAAGGGAACGCGGTTAGTGTGTGAATCGCATCCGCTTCTGACGCGGACTGGCAGACGCCGTTGCGTCTGCAATGGCGTCATTATTCCCTGTCCGCGATGCACGACTGACGTTGAATAGAACAGCTCGCCGCAAGTTCACGACAATCCTGTCGACAGGCTGATGACGCAAAATTGACAGTGCCACCTCACCGCGATGGCACCGTCCCGTCCGTGCGGCAAAGCCAGGATCAGTCAATAACCTGCACTACACGGCGGCTCGAAGGCTCAATGATCACACGCCGGTCATTGACCACCGCGTACCCGTAGTTCGGATTGTCAGGCACCTGCTGAACAACGATCGTCTGAGGAAGTGGCTCCCCGACGACGACGCGCTCTTCGACGACAACCTGTTCCGTTGGGGCGGGCGCTTCGCGAACATATGTGACTACACGCTGCGGCGGCGGATCGATCGCGGTGCCGACGATCGCGCCAGCAACACCGCCTACAGCGGCACCGACCGGGCCGCCCACGATAGCGCCGGTGACCGCTCCACCGGCGGCGCCATTCACCGTGGACTCCTGTGCAAAAACTGATCCTGCGACCAGAAGGGTGGCGCCGACCAAAACAACCTGTCTCTTAAACATTGCGTTCTCCTCCTTGCGCTATTTGCGCGTCTGAGAACGTTGAGCCGGGTAGTTGGTTCCCGTATCTGTTTACTTGTAGACTACAGTCGGCACGTCAAAAGTTAAGGGGTTTCTTCACTGCACAGCCAAAATGTTAGGAACGCCGCAAATGTTCATTTGTGGCGCGGATATATGGCATTTGCCAAGTTCGTCCTCTCGGGTACGATCGACAAAATTGCTGCCTTTTTTCCACGGCGGAAACAGTTTCACTGTCCCGGCACGGACGATTAATAGCTTTCGCAGCGCTACTGCAGTATGTCGACGCTTTGAATCTCATCAAGAGCTGATATGGGCATCTGGCTCATTCGGTTGACAAGGCTACAATACATCCATTAATCTGGATATATGGAAAATAACGACGCAATTGCCGCCCTTTCTGCCTTGGCTCAAAACACCCGCCTTGAGACGTTTCGTCTGCTCGTGCGTCACGAACCAAATGGCGTCCCAGCAGGCGAACTTGCCCGGCTGCTCGATGTCCCGCAAAACACTATGTCCGCGCATCTCGCGACCCTGTCTCGTGCGGGGCTGGTCAAAAGCGAGCGGCAGAGCCGGTCAATCATTTACCGAGCCGACCTCGACGGACTGCGTGACCTAACCTTGTTCCTGGTTAAGGACTGCTGTGGCGGTTCGACTGAGCTTTGTGCGCCCCTCATCGCCGAGCTCACGCCCTGCTGCGAACCGCGGGCGAAGCCATGTTGAGCACGGTCACCCTTATCGAGGTGCCCGGTCAGGACGAGGGCTTCCGCGTGGCGCTCCATGCCGCGGGCTTGCCTACCGATGACATCGAGGACGAAGGTCGGACGTTTTTCAGAGCCGTTTCCGACGCTGGCCATACGATCGGCTATGCAGGTATCGAGCGCTGCGCGGGCGACGCTCTATTGCGATCTGTCGTCGTGCTGCCTGAACATCGTAGCCATGGTCTCGGACGGGCGATCATCCAGGAGACCTTGCAGAGAGTCGACTGCATCGGCGACGTTTTCCTCGCGACGACGAGCGCCGCGCCGTTCTTTTCTACTCTCGGATTTACCGAGGTGCCTCGGACCATCGTGCCGGCAGCGGTACTCGCGACCCGCCAGCTGTCTTCTATTTGCCCGTCGTCGGCGACCATCATGAGGTTCAACCGGCCCCCTACCTAACGCGGACAATGACCATGACTGACAAGACCTGCAACGTGCTGTTCGTCGGCACGAACGATATCGCTCGCTCTATTTCCACCGACGCCATCCTCGGCGGACGGCCCGTCACTACCGCAAGGAAAGTCCACCTGATGTCCACTTTCGAACGATATCTGACCGTTTGGGTCTTCCTCTGCATTGCGGTGGGCGTTGCCCTCGGCCACCTGATGCCCGGCGTCTTCCAGGTCATCGGCGGCGCCGAGATCGCCAAGGTCAACATCCCCGTGGCGATCCTGATCTGGCTGATGATCATCCCGATGCTGCTCAAGATCGATTTCCGGTCGCTGACGCAGGTCGGATCCTACTGGCGCGGGATCGGCGTCACGCTGATCATCAACTGGGCGATCAAGCCGTTCTCGATGGCTCTGCTGGGATGGTTGTTCGTCGGGTGGCTCTTCCGACCCTATCTGCCGGCCGACCAGATCGACTCCTATATCGCGGGTCTGATCATTCTTGCCGCAGCGCCCTGCACGGCCATGGTCTTTGTCTGGTCGAACCTGACACGGGGCGAGCCGCTGTTCACCCTCTCACAGGTTGCCTTGAACGACGCGATCATGGTCGTCGCCTTTGCGCCAATCGTCGGCCTGTTGCTCGGCCTGTCGGCCATCACCGTGCCCTGGGGGACGCTTGTCCTATCGGTCGCGCTTTACATCGTGGTTCCCGTTATCATCGCACAGGTGCTGCGGAGCTACCTGACGGCCGATGGCACAACAGGCGCGCTCGACCGCTTGCTTGGGAAGCTGCAGCCGGTATCGCTCGTCGCGCTCCTCGCCACGCTCGTGCTGCTCTTCGCCTTCCAGGGCGAGCAGATCATCGTCCAGCCGACTATTATCGCATTGCTGGCCGTGCCGATCCTGATCCAGGTCTACCTGAACTCGGGGCTGGCCTATCTTCTGAACCGCCTCGCGGGCGAGCGCCACTGCGTCGCCGGACCCTCCGCGCTCATCGGTGCTAGCAACTTCTTCGAGCTCGCAGTCGCCGCCGCCATCAGCCTGTTCGGGTTTCAGTCGGGCGCGGCACTTGCCACCGTCGTCGGTGTCCTGATCGAGGTGCCTGTGATGCTCTCGGTCGTCTGGATCGTGAACCGCTCGAAGGGTTGGTATGAGGCATCACCGGCCGTCTCCCGCAACACCATCATCGAAAGGTCCTGACCATGGACGCCACCATCTATCACAATCCCGCCTGCGCCACGTCTCGCAACACGTTGGCGCTGATCCGCGCCGCCGGGATCGAACCCACCGTCATCGAGTACCTGCAGAACCCGCCGTCGCGCGAGCAGCTCTCGAAGATGATCGCAGATGCAGGCCTGACGGTCCGCGAAGCGATCCGTGAGAAGGGTACGCCCTATGCGGAACTCGGCCTCGAGAATCCGGACCTCACCGATGATCAGTTGCTGGACGCGATGATCGCCACCCCCATCCTGATCAACCGGCCACTCGTCGTCACGCCGCTTGGCACCAGGCTCGCTCGTCCTTCTGAGTTCGTGCTCGACATTCTGCCGGTTGATGCTTTCAAAGGACAATTCACCAAGGAAGACGGCGAACAGGTCCTCGACCAGGAAGGAAAGCGCATTGTCTGAGACATTTCCCGCACTGCACGACGACCATCTTCAGCCGATCGCGCCAGAATCGCTGCGGCCAGCATTCTCGACGCACAAGCCGAGAATCCTGATCCTGTATGGATCGCTTCGGGAGGTGTCTTATAGCCGTCTCCTTGCCTTCGAAGTCCGTCGGCTGCTCGAACGCCTTGGATGCGAGGTACGGATATTCGATCCGGCCGGATTGCCGCTCCCGGACGAGACACCCGTCAGCCATCCCAAGGTTCAGGAGCTGCGCGACCTGACGCAATGGTCGGAAGGCCAGGTCTGGATCAGCCCAGAGCGACACGGCGCGATGACCGGGATCATGAAGGCGCAGATCGACTGGATCCCGCTGTCGCTCGGCTCCGTCCGCCCGACGCAGGGCAAGACGCTGGCGGTGATGGAGGTTTCAGGCGGCAGCCAGTCCTTCAACGCCGTGAACCAGTTGCGCATTCTCGGCCGCTGGATGCGCATGATCACCATTCCCAATCAGAGCAGCGTTGCGAAGGCGTTTCAGGAATTTGACACCGATGGCCGTATGAGGCCGTCGTCCTATTACGATCGCGTCGTCGATGTCTGCGAGGAATTGGTCAAGTTTACCATCATGACCCGCGATGCGTCGTCCTACCTCACCGACCGATATAGCGAACGGAAGGAAGAGGCGGCAGAGCTGGAGAAGCGGGTTTCGCTCAAGTCGATCTGATAGCTCGGGCGTCAAAGCATCTGAAGGAGAACGGTGACAGCCGCCATAAGCACCACGACGATCCATGGAGATGTTCTCCAGACAACCAGCAGCAAGAAGCCGGAAAGTGCTTTAGCAAAGTCCACCGGCGTCAGTACGGAGCTCGTCCAGACTGGATTGTACAAGGCAGCGCCCAGCACGCCGACGACTGCGGCGTTCGCACCGCGCATCGCAGCTTGTGCCAAGGGTAGCCGGTTCAACGCTCCCCAGAAGGGAAGAACGCCAACCAGGAGCAGGAAGCCGGGTAGGAAGATCGCTACCAGGCAGATCATGGCCCCGATAAGCCCGCTAGGAGCTGGGTCCATAACAGCCCCAAGATAAGCGGCGAACGTGAACAGCGGGCCGGGAACCGCCTGAGATACTCCATAGCCAGCAAGGAAGGTGCTTTCGGGCACCCAGCCCGGATGAACGACCTCCGCTTGTAAGAGCGGCAGAACGACGTGTCCCCCGCCGAACACCAGCGAGCCCGACCGATAGAAAGCGTCGAAGAGGTTCAGCGATTGCGAGCCGCTGCTGGCCGCAATTACGGGCAACAAAAGGAGGAGCGCTGGGAATGTCACCAGGCAGACAACACCTGTCGTCCTTGGGATAGGGAAGGAAAGGTTTCCGATTGTCTTGCTGTCGGGCTCACGACAGAGGACGAGACCCGCCAGCGCGCCGACTATGATGGCGATAAGCTGTCCGAACACGCCGGCGAAGGTGACGGCGATGGCTGCAGCAAGAGCTATGCCTGCGCGTGTGCGATCAGGCGTCAGCGATTTTGCCATTCCCCAGACGGCTTGGCCGACGACTGCCACGGCGACCAGTTTGAGACCGTGTAGCAAGGCGTGGCCGACTGGTTTGTCGAGCGCGGTCGCAGCCATCGCAAACAGGACAAGGATGATCGCTGACGGAAGAGTAAAAGCGCTCCACGCGGCGAGTGCTCCCAGTGGGCCGCCGCGCATGAGACCGAGCGCAAATCCGACTTGGCTTGAAGCAGGTCCGGGAAGGAACTGACAAAGCGCGACAAGATCGGCGTAAGCCTTCTCATCTAGCCACTTTCGACGAATGACGAGTTCGTCGTGGAAATAGCCGAGATGGGCGACGGGGCCGCCGGAGGATGTCAGGCCTAGTTTCAGGAATGCCCAAAGCACTTCGGATGCGGACCCATGAGGGCGTAAAGCTGTTTGATCCTCAGTTGCCATAGCGTCCAATCCCACAGCCCCAAAATTCCGATGTGATGGCTCTACAACTTTGCTGATGACAGAATTACGACAGCCTTGTCTCCTGCCAACTTGCGCTAGCAATGGGCGAACGAAGACAGGGCCACAGCATGGATCAACTGCTTCACAAACGAATGCTGCAGCTCCTTCGTTGCTGCTAACAGCGGCGCCGCCGCATTCATTGAAGGCTGGCCCACTCCGTTTCCGTTTTCGAAGAGATAGTTAATCAGTCCGTCTGATGTTCGTTAGCCGGACGATCTGCCGATATTGGCCATCAAGACTTCGGCAGCGAGACAAAAAATGATGGTGGACGACTACCGCCAGAAATCTGAGACGGCTCTTCCTTGCAACTTAAAAAGCGACGGCGACTGCATAGAGTATCCACATGTCTGAGTATCAGTTTCGGATACTTCAGATGAGATTTGCATTGTGCTACGGCGAGCCACAGCTCGGTATCCGCTGAGATCGTTACGGGTGATATGCATCGCTGCTCACGATCCAAACGACAACCGAGCTAGATGCGCAGACAGTCAGCCTATCCCGGGCTAGTTTATCCTAGCTGGCGGGAGCGAAACATCAGATACCGTCTGATCGTGGTCCGTCGTGCGTTGCTGCCCCGCCTTGTGGAGGCTTATGGCCCCGGCCGTGACGACGACAATTGCAATCAAACCGATGAGATAATACTTCCGGTCGTTTTTCACTGCGTGGGCTCCCGTGAACTGAGACGGTCGGGACGGTGCAACATGCGCCGGCCGGGTCAACGCGCCTTCATTGGATCTGCGGTGTTCTCCGCAACCCGAAGATCGATGCACCGATCTTCAACACACCCTCTCAGCGCTAAGGCACGAAAGTCCTAATCCTCCTCTGGGGGAGGATTCCTTAGAGAAAGGCCTATCAGACCAACGCCGACCGCCGTTAACAGAGCGGCAACCGTGACCGCCAAGATGTTGACCAACATCGTGATATTTCCAGTTGGGACGTGAAGTAGGACAACTCAGGTTGAAGTCTCCTGTTCCCCCCGTAGTCTCAGCATGAATAATCACTTCTTAAACTGAGGCTGGGGAAAACGGCTCTTTGTGCTGGAAGGCGCTCGATCAATAGTGGAAACTGGGTCGTCCACCCTCTGGGCAGGGCGCAACCCGCACGTCCCGCGGCGTTGATGAAGTATCGGCTGGCAGCTTGTACTTTATTGTGGAGGAAACCTGCACTTCGCCGCCCGACTTTAAGAAAACGGAGATGCCTGCCGCCGAGAGTGGTTCGATGGAAATTCTCGAACTGAGATACGTGGCAGAGGGCGTCTATGAGCCAAATCTCCAGCGGGGGCGCATTTCGACCTTCCGGGCTCTGCACCTAGTTGCTAACTCAACGAAGCGAGACTGCTTTCGGATAGGCGGGATCCCCACAGCTGAAGCAGATTTTTCATGGAAACACTGGATCTGCTTGTGCATAAGCCGAAACGTGATCCAGACAGATGGACAAACTGGCAAGCTCCGCGCAAGCTTCGATCTGCAGAGAAGGCTTAAGCCTTATATGGGCGCCGCTCGCAAATGAGGATCGATATGAAGTTCGATGAACAAGTCATTCTCGATTGGCAACAGCGCGGCATGAACGCGCGAGTGCTCGGGCGTTCGACAGCTGAGAACCCCATCGCTCCATACCTGAACAAATCAACATGTCGATATGAGCGGGACAGCTGGTTGCAAAAAGCCGACGCCTGGCTTTTCGGTTGGCACATTGAGAACGCTGCGCGCGGATAGCTACGTGCAGATTTCGCACATGATCAGCGATCGAATGTCTTTCCGAGAAATGGTTGGTATTGGAAACATGAACCAGCTGCCTTAGAGCTGATTCATGGCCGCTGCTATCAAATGACCGAAACGTTTTCCGCCTTTGATTTGCCAGTCCTCTGGTCCTGACCAATCTCGTAGCTGACCTTGTCGCCTTCCCGCAACGAGCCGCAGCGTTGAATCGCAGAGACATGGACGAATACGATCCGCGCTTCCACGAATATGAACAGCGTGTGGTTGTTCTCCGGCCCCACCAATTGCAAGCGCGACGATCGATACATCTTCCTCAAAGGAGGTGACGTATAGGACGTGTTCTGGATTCACGTATATAGGCTGGTCGTGGGTGTTTCTGAAGCGGATCATGCGGCGCAGGGAAGGGTAGGAGAAAGGCGGCAATAATCATGATTGCAGCCTTTCTCAATGAGCGAGACGAGTGGCGTCATGCCAGCGTCCTACACAAGTTGCGCATATTCGATTCGACTAAATTTGGTCAAGGCAGCATCGACCTCAAAAGATTGCGGCCAGTCGTTTTCCATAGCAATCGAAGGACCGCCACAGCGGCCCCACGTTGATGGAATATTTTCGGCAGGGCGATGCTATTCAGCTTTTCAAAGACAGCGCGGCTGTCACCTGGCCCGGTGATCTACTGTAACTCTTTCACGCGGCTTGAGACGTATCCGCTTGAACGTGGAAGTTCGACGCGAGCAGCATCAAAATTTCGTTTACGGCTTTGGAGTTGCAACGATACCAAATCGTTTGAGCTTCGCGCCGGATGGTGACAAGACCTGCGGCTTTCAGCTTTGCCAGATGTTGGGACAACGCAGATTGAGACAAACCCACAGCGGCGGCGAGTGATGTCACGTCCCACTCAGCTTGATTGAGCAACGTCAGGACATGGAGCCGACGGCCATTTGCGAGGGCCTGTAGGAAAAGTGCGGGCTCATTGAACATCGACCCGGGATCATCACGCATATGAATGATTTGACCTTATCTTAATTAGAGATGCCTGCAATGGCTGGGAGGCTATTCGCAATCAAATGTCCAGGCACATCTAAGAGCTTGATATGGTGGAACGCGAGAGTAATTGATTGTGAAGGTGCGTTAATGCTGATGCATACCAGTCGTGAACTGGTATGGAGGCCGCGCTAGCAGTCGACCTCCATTGGCGCCGTCGGTGTTCAGAATTCTTCCCAGTTATCTGTCGCCGCCGCGGTCGCCGGACCACCTCGGCCTGTGAAAGCTCTGGCAATCTTGCCGACCATGCCGCGAGCCGGGGAGGCGGCCGGTGCTGAGCGGGATGAGGCTGCCATGATCGCGGCAGTCTGGCGCAGGGCAGACGAGGGGTTGGCCATGCCTTGGCTCTGACCAAGCTGGAATTGGCCAATCAGCTCGCGCAGGCGGCCCGCTTCTGTGGCAAGCGTTGCGCCGGCCGCATTCGCCTCTTCCACCATGGCGGCGTTCTGCTGGGTCACCTGGTCCATCTGGTTGACGGCGGTATTGACCTCGGAAAGGCCGACCGACTGTTCGCGTGACGATGTGGCGATCGAATCCATATGCTGGTTGATCGTGACGATATGGGATTCGATGGCGCGCAGAGCCTCGCCCGTCTCCCGCACTAGCTTGACACCAGTGCCAACTTCGATCGAGGATTTTCCGATGAGATCCTTGATCTCCTTCGCAGCTTTGGCCGAACGCTGGGCGAGTTCACGCACTTCCTGCGCGACGACAGCAAACCCCTTGCCAGCTTCACCGGCGCGAGCCGCTTCAACACCGGCGTTGAGCGCCAGAAGGTTGGTCTGGAAGGCGATGTCGTCAATCACACCAATGATGTTGGAAATCTGCCCTGACGATTCTTCGATACGGCCCATGGCCTGCACGGCATCGGCAACCACGGCGCCGGACTGGCGGGCGCTTTCATTGGCCTGGATTGCCACCGTGCGGGCCTCTTCGGCGCGCTTGGAGGAGTTGGTCACGTTGACGGTGATCTGGTCGAGGGCGGCCGCTGTCTCTTCCAGCGAAGCCGCCTGCTGCTCAGTACGCTTTGCGAGGTCGTCAGCGCTATTGCTCACTTCCCGAGATCCGCTGTCGATCGAGGTGGTAGCTTGTGCGACGGAGCCGAGCGTATCGCGCAGCTGCTCCACAGTTGCGTTGAAATCGGCGCGCAGGCTTTCGAAGTCCGGTGCGAACGGCCGATCGAGCTGGAATGTCAAGTTGCCCGAAGACAGGTGTTTCAAGCCGGTTGCGAGACCGTTGGTGGCTTCCGCCATCTGCTCGGCGCGAATACGCGCTTCCTCGGCATTCTGTCGGCGCTGTTCCTCGGTCATGTTACGCTGCTCGTCGGCTTGGCGCTCAAGTTCCTTGGTTTTCAGCGCGTTGTCCTTGAACACCTGCACCGCACGCGCCATCGCGCCAGTTTCGTCCGGGCGATTTTCGCCTTCGACGTTTGCCGTTAGGTCACCGGATGCCAGGCGTCCCATCGTGGAGGTGAGACGGCCGATAGCGTTGCCAAGCGACTTGGCGAACACGAAGAACGCGGTCAGGGCGAGCAGCGAAATGACGAGAGTGACACCCAGCATGGTCCAAAGCGAGGCTCGGGCACCTGCAAGGATCTCGGTCGCGTCCGTCCCCACCTCAATGACACCGATCTTCTCGCCGGCGAATGAACTGAACGGAACGGCTTTGATGAACATGTCACGGCCTTCGAGGACGTCCTGTTCAAAAACCGATTGACCCTCGAGTGCGGCTTGAAGGGATAAGTTGTCTAGGAATGCTTGGTTCCCGTCGGTCGAGGATTGGTTTACGAGCTTGCCCTCAGACACGACATTGACCGAAATTTCGGCGCCAAGTCGTTCTGCCAATGGCGTGAAATATGGGTTCGAGAGCTCTGTTCCGATATCGATTACGCCAACCACTTGGCCGTCAACAATGACTGGGGCGACAGCATAGATGCCGATCCCGGTTCTGCCGGGTTCTATACCAGCTGCAAGCTTGCCGGACGTGATGGCCGATGCGACCGTCTTGCGGCGACCCATATAGTTGTCACCGAATTTGTCAGGGGCGTGCATGCGGGCGATAACGTTGCCGTTAGCATCTGCAATCGTGACAAGTTGCAGCCCACCGGCTTGCGCGATGGCAGTAAGATTTTTCGAAAGTTTGCTGATTAACCCTTGGCGATCATTGCTTGCAATCAGTGCTGGGGTATCGGGCTCGCCAGCAATGACGAGAGCCAATGCCGTGGCAGATCGTTGGATAGCATCCATGTCCGTCTGGATGACTTGCAGGTCGCTCGCTGCCTTATTGTAGAGCGCCTTATCGTTCAACGTTCGCTGCTCATACCAGGCGACGCCGCCAATGGCAGCGCTGGTAAAAAGCACAGCCCCGCATCCATAAAGGGTAATCTTGCGCCAGAGAGGTTTGGTTACGGTCGTGGTGGCAGTCATAATTCATTTCGCTCGCATTGCTTTGGCGATGACCGTTAAATCAGAATGTTGAATTTTAGCTAAATATTATCGGTCCGTTGGCGCTCTTGGCGAGCTCACAATCCAGTATCAGCATCAGTGCGCGTTTCTGGATTTACAACGATGATGAGAGATCGCTACTACGCGCACGGTCGAGCAACGACTCTCGCAATCCATATCCTTACTGGGGCCGAGCCCCGTTGAGCGCTCAGGCAGTTGCACATTCATATGTGTGGTTAGCAAGAAGCGCTCTAGCGGCGGCGGGACTAAGAGGACGGGAGAGAAGGAACCCTTGCAGGTGATCGCAGCCAAGTTTCATAAGTTGCTCTCGCTGCTCATACGTTTCGACACCCTCTGCCGTGATCATCAGCCCTTTCGCCTGCGCCATGGTGATCATCGCGATCACCAGCGCTCGGCTGTCATCCTTATGCATCTCGTTAATAAATGAACGGTCGATCTTTATTCTGTCTGCCTCGATTTTCTGGATTCGAGAGAACGACGAATAACCCGTTCCAAAATCGTCGATTGCAAAACGGATGCCAGCACTGCGCAACGTTGATACAGCCTGTGCCACGCGGCCGTTCTCATCTGCAGCGGCACTCTCCGTCAGTTCGATCTCCAGTCGGAACGGTGTTATCCCTGCCTTGGCTAGCGCTGACAGAACTCGGAGGGGGTAACCAGGCGCGGAAAGTTCGGTCGGCGATGCGTTGATCGCGACCTCGATGTCCGGAAACTCGGCCATGAGGGTGCATGCATCCTCGAGGACTATCGCACCGATCTGATTGATCGCACCACAATCCTCAGCAACAGGTATAAAAACGTCCGGGCTTATGAAACCGAAATCCGGATGTTGCCACCGTGCCAACGCTTCGAGGGAAACAATGGCATTCGTCTCTGCTGAAAAGACCGGCTGATAGTGAACTTCAATGCCGATCTTGTTCTCGACTGCCTCGCGAAGATCGTGCTCCAGAGCGCGCCGCTTCTTCAACAGTTCGTCCATATGGGCGCCGAAAACCGCGTAGGTGTTTCTACCGGCGGCCTTAGCATGATACAAAGCTATATCCGCATGTCTTGTCAGCTCGTCACCATTGGCGGGGCCGACAGAGGTCGCTAACCCAACACTGGCCCCAACGCTCACGAACACCCCGTCGATCAGGAAGGGAGTTCGCAGAGCTGCGACCACAGCTTCAGCAGTTTCCTCGGCCTTACCGGATTCCTGATGCGCCAGATGAATCGTGAACTCATCACCGCCGATCCGGGCGATCAGTGCGGTCGGGAGAAGTTCACGAAGTCGTTGAGCGGAATCAGCAATCAGCCTGTCGCCCACCGGATGACCTAGCGTGTCATTGACTTCCTTAAATTTGTCCAGATCGATGAACAGAACGCTGTGGGTCTCGTGTTGACGGGCATTTTTGAGATCTGTGTCGAGATGCTGGGTGAAGTACGCGCGGTTGGCAAGACCTGTAAGTGCGTCATGAGTCGCCTGATGTCGAAGTTCAGCTTGGCTTTCCTCAAGGCGTGCAGATCGTCTCCAAAACATACCTCCCGCAAGACTGGCCGCTGTGAATATTGCCACGAAGACAAAACCCAACATTGGCCTTGTCGCTTGCAACACGCTCTGGCCAGGCCGGAAAGGGATCCAATGAAAATAGCCCATAGTCCCGCCCGAGCGCGCCGTTAGCGCAACAAAGGAAAGTTGGTCGTCTTTAGGTTTCGAGACGCTAAACGAAAGGTTCTCAACGCCATAGTCTCTGGAAATCAAGGTCGGCAAATCGCCGTCTAGGAAACGCACTGCGACGTGCAGATTTTCCGAGCCCGGCGCCTGCTCGATATCACCAGTGTCCGACACGATTGGCTTTACGCTGACGACAGCGGGACGAAAGCCAACGAACGCAACATCAGCTTCCCCAATCGACAGCGTTTTGTTGTTAACGCCGCTGCGATCGCCGGAGGCGAGGCGGCTTTGTAATTTCTCTGCTAGTGGTCGGTAAGCCTTCTCTAGTTGATTTGTTCTGGGTGCATTCGGGCCGTTGGCTATGAATTGGTATATTGGCTTAAGGTTTTGACCGAGCACCACTGCTGCATCGTGATCGAAGTAGCTGTGCATCCAGGCGCCGAGATTGGTGTCGAGCCAATCCATGTTTCTTTCAGACGCGTTCCGCACCGCGTCGTCCCACACGGTCGCACTTTCCTGATCATGTGCAACAGAAGCCTCCAGCTTCGCGACCGTCAGGGTTACCAACACACGCTGACGTTGGGCGGCAACCTCATCGATGGCCTGACTTGCCAATGCTAATGCCAGAAGAAGAGAGAGGGAAATGATCGCCGCGGCGGTTACTGGTAAGGCTAATGTCAAAAACCGTCTTGACTGGATGTTTATATGCACTGCGAACCGCCCCATTGTTTCGAAGACGGTAAATCAGCAGTGCTTAATACGCGTAGAACACCTATGGTTAAGGGACCAATATAGAGCAAGCGTAGCGTACGCTGCCGGACACAGGACATGAATACGTCAATATGTCATGTTTCTAATCACGCTTTTGTTGATTCGGAGTTCAATATGCCATTTTCGACAATCAAGACGCCAGTACAGCCGGCTGAACTGGACCTTTTGCAGCGAGTATTTGACGGCATATGTGCAGAGCATCAGCTATCCAAGATAGGTCCAGATGCTGAAGCTCTCGCGCTCATACTCGTGAGACAGCTGCAAAATGGGGTGAAAAATGAGAGCGAACTTGCGGCTTTGGGGTGTGGGTTAATGCATCACGCCTGAGCTCGTTCAGCGCCGGTTCCGAATTCATTACGCGCCCTTGCTGCAAATCACTTTCTTGTCTACCTGAGATCAGAAGGCTCCGTACGAAAGCGATGGGCTCGAATTCTCAGGATATCACGGTGATACTGTCGGTCGCACCCTGCAAAGCTTGTAAGGATACTCACTTCGTGTGCGAGGCCCACCCGCATCGGGCGCGGACTGGAAGGCGGCCATGTGTTTGTGTGAGCGTAAGTATCCCTTGCCCGGCTTGCACCAGCGACGCCGAGTGGGATAAACCCCCACAAGCATTTAGTCAGTTCGCTGCCATTGCAGTCACAGGGTGCAACTGACTGTCGGTCCAAACGCAAGGCCGGCATCACACGAAAATTTGCTTTCCCCAACGGGTGGAAGGTTCGGTGAGCCCGCCGCGATTGCTGATACCTACACGCCCGTAGTTGGATGTCTACTGGGAAGACAGTCGCGCCACATTCGTCTCTCTGAACGCGATTTAGAGAATAACCGCCTGCGCTCACGCGCAGAAAAATCTTGGCTGACATCTTGCGGCAGCATCATTGATTTCGCTGCGGTATTTCAATGGGTCGTTGGTTCGATCCTCATCAAGAGCTTGAAAGCTCAAGTCGGGACCCGAAGTGCATTCAGAGCATTGCACATTGGATGCGAGCGGGCTATATGTAGGTATGTTCCTACATGGAGGGGCGTTTGGGTACCAGCAGCTTGACCAGTCGCGAATTGAACCACGATGTCGGCAGAGCTAAAAAGGCTGCTGAAGCGGGACCCGTGGTCATCACTGATCGAGGCCGACCGTCACATGTGTTGATGACATATGGTGAGTTCGAGCGCCTGATAGGTAAACGTCACAATCTTGTTGAAGCCCTATCAATGCCCGGCTTGGCGAATATCGATTTCAATCCGCCCAGAGCGATCATAGCAGCTCGCGAAGTTGACCTGTCTTGAAATATTTGCTCGACACAAACGTCGTTTCCGAACTCCGGAAGGTTGGTGACGGTAAAGCAGATTCGAACGTGACGGCCTGGATAAGCGGGCAGGATGCCCGAGATCTGTACATTTCTGCGATAACAATACTAGAGCTTGAGCGCGGGATCCTCGGCATCCAACGTCGTGATGTTACGCAGGGTTCTCGCCTGCGGGCATGGATGGATAGCCGGATTCGACCAGAGTTTTCTGAACGTATCCTACCTATCGACGATGCCATTGCGACGCGCTGCGCGCATTTACACGTTCCAGATCGCCGCAATGAAGCTGATGCAATCATTGCCGCTACAGCGCTCGTGCATGGGCTTGTGGTCTTGACGCGCAACATTCAGGATTTTCAGGGAACCGGCGTTGTGCTGGTGAATCCCTGGCTGGCCTGAGATCGGGCACTTCTGGTGTGTCGGAGCTTCGCGGCTATCTCAGCAGATTCTTGCTGTGTCTTCGCAGGGTGCTGATCGGCCGTTTGAAACTCTACAAGCCAACGGTCGCGATTCGAAAAAATGCCGCCCGATGATCAGGATACGGTAAATATACCTTGATAGTCTTGTCGTAAAAATACCCATTTGGCGATTGATCCATGATGGATAATTTAAATTATCAGCGAATAGAACGTATATCTGTTGATGAAACCGTTTGTTCACTTCGTTTATATTGTGATTGCACGCCTGCGTTGACATTTTCATCCCGTTCTCAGTAACTGAATTCGAATATTATTATTCGCGTTTTTCTAATATGTGATTGCGGGGGCGGTCGTGTTGAATAGGGGATTTGTATTCGGATGGCTTTTGCCATTCGGATTTCTTTCGATTTTCGCTGTACAAGCAATGGCCGAGCAGCCTGCGCCCGATGGGGCAAAGATCGCGCATGCCGTCGAGCGATTTGGCGCCTGGAACGTCAGATGCACGGATACTCAGGGTGCCACAGCGAAACAATGCGAAGTCGTACAGGTCGCCACCATCAAGCAGGCGGACCAGGACGTCACGATCATGACCTTTGCCGTTGCGCCGGCGGCTGCCGTAAAAGGCGCAAACGAACCGGCGCATTCCCTTACCATGCTGGTGCCGCTCAACGTGCTTCTGTCCGCAGGGCTTTCGATCTCTGTTGATGACAAACCTGCGGCGAAACTGTCCTATCGCAACTGTAACCAGTCGGGATGCTGGGTCCAAAGCCCGTTGAATACAGCATTGCTGGCTCAGTTGTCGAAGGGCCGTTCGGGCAGTGCAAAGCTCGATCTTGTCAATGGACAGACAGTCAACATTCGCTTTTCTCTGGATGGCCTGACGGCTGCGATGAAGAAACTCAACGCCGCAAGCTAAGATCCGGTCACCTCATGATTTCGCATTCTACGACCTGGCGCGGCGCGCTGTTGGCTCTTGGCCTGTTCTATTCAAGTCAAGCCATGGGTCAAAATCCGGCCGATGATTTCGCTCGCCAAAAAAGTGAAGCGATGCGCAGCGAGCGCATCGAAACGCTGACCAGGCAAACGCCACGATCCGACGCACCAACTGTGCAGCCAGTCCCCGTTGGAGAGACCTCGGCAGCCTGTTTCGAGATTACCCGCGTGGTTGTTGAAGATGCGGCACGACTCGGTTCTCAAATTGATGCTGTCACGCGTCCTTATGCGAATACCTGCATTGGCCTTCCCGGCATAACCGAGTTATTGCGGGCCGTCACAAACGTCTATCTCGATCGCGGTTATATCACATCGCGTGCATATGTGCCTGAGCAGGACCTCGTTGCCAGCCGGATATTGCGCATCAAGGTCGTCGAAGGTGTCCTCGAAAAAATCGAGATCAACGGCAAGGACGGAAACGGCAGCTCAACGCTTGCAACGGCTTTCCCGGGAATGTTGGGCGAAACCGCGAACATGCGGGACGTGGAGCAGGGGCTCGATCAACTTAACAGGCTCCGCTCCAATAAAGCCAAATCAGAATTTCTTCCTGGCACTGCTGAAGGGAGTTCAACGCTCAACATCTCGTTGGAGCAGAGCCGCCCGTGGCATGTGACCGTCGGCAATAACAATCTGGGACAGGAATCGACCGGATACTCGAAATCGTCCGTGGCAGTTACTTATGATGGCTTGCTCGGTCTGAATGATATGATGTCGTTCAGCTACGAGCGATCCGGGCCGGACTATCCCGGCGGGGGCGATGGGCGCGGATCCAGCAACAGCTATTCCGGCAACGTGAGTATCCCTTGGGGCTACTGGACTGTTTCGCTGAATGGCTCCTGGTATGATTACAAAAGCATGGTTCCCGCGGCATTTTCCGACGTCGAGACAACCGGAACGTCGGGGCAGGCCGGATTTGACCTCGAGCGAGTTGTTCAACGCGGTGCGGACAGTCTGACAAAGGTTCATGGAGGACTGCTCTACAAGGAAACCGACAATTTTCTTCTGGGCCAGAAGCTTGAAGTTGGCAGCCGCCGTTATACGGTCGGCTCGTTCGGCGTTTCGCATTCGCAGCGCATGTTCGGCGGCCTCTGGAATTTCGATGCGCAGATTGATCAGGGGCTCGGCATCCTCGGCGCGATAGATCCGGGCGCACCTGCGGCTGGAGAGGCGGAACCTCGTTTTACCAAATTGTATGCCAGCCTGTCGGCTGCCCGGCCGATAGACCTTGGCTTCACCGCCTTCGAAGTAAATTCGCAGGTCAATATGCAGCTCTCGGGCGACAATCTTCTTGGATCCGAGCAGATGGCGCTGGGTGGCTGGTCGACGGTGCGTGGCAGCCGGGAAAGCAAGCTTTTCGGCAATAACGGCTTCTTTGTGCGCAACGAAGTCTCCTGGCGGACCAATCCATGGCAAGCCAATGAGGTGATGACCTCCTACCTTGGCGAACTGCGGCCCTATCTCGGCTTCGATTATGGGCAGATATTTCGCCAGACACGTTTCGATATCGGTGGTGGTGAGGCCTATGGCTTTACCGCCGGAACACGGCTTGGCGGTGGCCGCATCAATCTCGATACGGGGTTTTCCGCTCTGCATGTCAGCCGCCGCAATGGTGGCAATGAGCAGCTTCTCTTCATCAATTTATCGACGCAGTGGTGACAATGGTTAAGGTGGCACGCATGCAGACCCTGAAGGCTTCCGCCAGCCGCGGTCTTGTTGTTGCATTCAAGCGGACAGTCAGCACGGTTCTGACCGTTGCCATGCTCGTTCAACCGACGCTGGCGCATGCGCAGGCGATTACGCCAGGAACGCCAACCGGTGGCCCGGGCATTTCTGCGGCGCCGAACGGCGTTCCCATGGTCGATATCGTCGCTCCAAACGGCGCCGGCCTGTCTCACAACCGATACGGCGACTTTAATGTCGGAACACCGGGCCTGATCCTCAACAACCATAATGGTGAGCTTGGCACATCCAATCTTGGCGGTGTTGTTCCCGGCAATCCCAATCTTCGCGGCAAAGCTCCCGCCTCCGTCATCCTCAACGAAGTGATCGGCGGCAATCGAAGCCGTCTCGAAGGCGCAACCGAAGTGTTCGGCGGGCGCGCCTCGGTGATTATTGCCAACCCGAATGGCCTGACCTGTGACGGTTGTGGTTTCATCAACACGCCGCGGGCCGTCCTGTCGACTGGCGTACCAGTCATCGGCGCCGATGGGTCGCTGGAAGGTCTGACCGTCCGTAAAGGTGATGTCACTATCGGCAGCCGCGGCGCAAATCTTGCCAACGGTGCCGGTGCCGTCGATATCTTTGATATCGTTTCGCGCACCATCCGTATCGACGGACCGGTTTACGGCAAGGATCTCCAGCTCACTGCCGGCTCGAGCGATTATGCCTACGGATCGCGTTCATCGACCGCCGCTGGGGGCGACGGCGACGAATATGCCATCGACGGTTCTGCACTCGGCGCAATGCAGGCCGACAGTATCAAGATCATTGTCAATGACAAGGGCGCCGGCGTACGCATGCGTGGCGACATGGCGGCCAATGTCGGAGAGCTGTCGCTTTCTGCCGATGGCAAGATCAGTATTGGCAAGGCCTCCGGCACCGGCGGCGTGAAGATTCGATCCGGCGCCGACATCAAAGCTGCCGAGATCAAGTCCGCCAAGCGGGTCGAAGCCCGAGCCGCCAAAAGTATCACCCTCGACACGGTCGCTTCGAGCGGTGACATTGCCCTGTCGGGTGGGGCAGGCCTCATTACAGTGACCGGTGCTCTTGAAGCTGCTGGCACGATTGCGCTTGATGCCGACGGTGGTATCCACCTTGGTAGCGCTCAGGCTGGCAATGATATTCGAGCGGTAACCGGTGGATCGATAAACGCCCAGGGCGCGCTGACCGCAGCCAAGGAGATTGTCGTCACGGCGAGCTCGGGTTCAATCTCCGCGCAATCTGTCGTGAGCTATGACAATCTCACCCTCACGGCAGGTGGCGCGCTCAATATCGCGCAAGACATTCTGGGTGGCGCGGATGTCCGCATTGCCGCAGGCACTCTTAACGCCGGCAACGTGATGGCAGGCGTGGCGCTTGATGTTTCGCAGGCGGGAACCGTCCAATTTGCGCCACGTGGCAATCTGGATATCGCGGCATCGGATACAGTCGAGGCTGGATCCGTCGCAGCAGCCGGTAATGTCACCATCAACGCAGTCATCGGCAAAATCGACAATCTGACTGCAAACGACAGCGCCAGGATCAATGCTGACCTTGCCGCCAGCGGTGAGATTTTCGCACAAAACCGTGTTGATATTGCCGGCGATAGCGTTGACGTTTCCAGGCTTTACAGCGGCGGCAATACCGTTATCGATGGTCGTCAGATTACAATCGACCAGCTTCTGACCGGCGTCGAGCGACTGGCGGATGGTACAGCCGTCCTTTCCAGGGACGGAGATCTCACCATCCGCGCATCGTCCGGCAATGTGATTGCGGGCACGATCTTTTCTTCGGGGCTTCTGTCCATCGGGGCGGGCAACATCGATGCAAGCAGTCTCAGCGCACGAGGCAGCATTGATATCGATGGATCGATCGACGTTGCGGGTTCGATCTGGAGTTCCAACAATGTCGATCTGAGTGGCAACACAATTCGTGGCGCCAACATCGCCTCCGGCGTTGTGTTCGATTCCCAGGGCAGGGCTACAGGCGCGCGGGAAAATGCATCGATCACGCTGACGGCAGATCACGGTTCAGTCGAGGCCGGTACGGTTGACGCCTATGGTTCTCTGCAGATCGATGCGAACCAGCTTGTGGCTGGCAATGTTCGCGCACGCGGTGGGATCACTATCGATGCAGCGACTGATGTCTCTCAAGATATCCTGTCTGGTGCAGACATCAACCTGACGGGCAATTCGATATCGGCTGCCAAGATCATCTCGGGCCTCGATTTCGACCGAACCGCAACAGAGGGAGGAAGTCCCCGTCTAGCTGCAAGCGGTGATCTTACGATCGACGCGACATCGGGAACGGTCGAGATCGGATCGGTACTGGCGGCCGGTGTATTCGACAATCGCGCAAGCAGCTACGTCGGCCTGGATGTTCTTGCGAACGGTTCCATCAATATCATCGGTTCTGCCGATATCGGCGGGCAGCTCCTCTCGGCTTCTGACGTCACGGTCAAGGGTGGGCGAGTGACGCTGGGCACCGCCGCTTCCGGTATCGGCGCACTCGCCGGCGGCACAAAACCGGCAAATGCCACCGGTAATATGGTGATCGAAGCAACACAGGATCTCAGCGCCGGCAGCCTTCTTTCCGCCGGATCGATGGCATTGTCTGCATCAGGTTCCGTCACAGCGCAGGCAACCAGTCATTCTTCGTTGAAGATCGAAGCCGGCAACAGTGCACGCCTGACCGGGCAGACGATTTCGGCTGGTGATCTCACCATTTCCGCAAGCGAAATCTCTGCCAACGACCTGATCGCCGGTGTTGATTTTTCTGCGAATAATGCAGGCCTGCGGCTCGGCAATGTTGGCCAGTTGCGTCTTCAAGCTCTGTATGGTGCCATCAATGCCGGCGGCCTGACGAGTGCAGGGGAGCTCATCGCAAATGCTGCCGGCAACGTTTCCTATGCCAGCATGACATCGTTCGCCGATGCAAGCCTCAGCAGCAGCAATGGTGCGATCTCGATCGACAACCAGACCCGAACAGTCGGTAATCTTAGCCTGGCAGCTCGAAACTTTGATCTCAGCAATAACCGGGCAAAAATTCAGTCGTCTGGCCGGCTGACGATGACCGGTGAAACGGCAACATTTGCCGGCAGTACCTACGCTTTCGGTGGCCTCGATCTCAATTTGAGCGGCAATGCCAATCTTGCGAATGCGAAACTTCGGTTCATCGACCAGCCGGGCGTGTCCGGTGATCTCGGTCTTCGCGCCGGAACGATCACAACGGACGCCTCGACCGCAATTCTCGCCCAGCGTGATATCGCTTTTACGGTCGGTGATCTTGACAATCGCGGCCAGATTGCGGCCGGCCGCGATCTGCGTGTCGATGCCAACAACCTTACCAACCGGGCAAGCGGACTTGTCTATTCAGCTGCCGATCAGAAACTCTACATTCGAAACGCGCTCGTCAACGAGCAGGGCGCGATCATGTCGGAACGGGACCTCGACATTGCCGCAGCAGCCGATGGCTCGGCATCGCAGCGTGTTGAAAACCTCTCCGGTCTCATTCAGGCCGGTCGCAATATCGCGCTCAACGCTGCAGTCTTTTCCAACCGCCGACTGGTGAACCCGACCTGGACGACAGACAATCTCGTGTCGTCACAGACAAGCGGGGCGTTCAGACTGAACGCTGCCGTCGCTGCGCGACCGTTCATGCATCTGTTTTATGGTCCAAATAATGACTCGCAATGGCTCTATCAGGACCTGCCTCGTCAGAACTGGGACGACTACAAGGACGATCTCTGGTCTGAAGTTCGCCTGGCAGACGGTTCGTCTTTCCGGGCCTGGACGTGGATTTCCAGTGAAGGTCCTACGAAATCTGCCAATATCCTCAATTGGGTCCGTTCGCACGCGCCGCGCGACGCCAATGGTAATCTCGTCATCGACCCAAACAACCCATCGAAGATTTTCGTCCAGCAGGCTGAGAGCAGCAAGTGGGACTACGCCACGATCTTCAATTTCGACGAAAACGCGTACATTCGCGAGACGGTAACCGAGGATCGCTTCGTTGACGGCGGCAGCGCGCAATCCATGCTTCGTGCCGGCGGCAATATCGCGCTGACCGCGCAGCAGCTGTCGAACTCCTTCAGCGCCATCGAAGCGGAAGGCGATATCAGCCTACGTGGGCAGACGCTCAACAATGACGGCGTCGCGCTTTACAGAAAAACCCAGACCTACTGCCAGGCGCAGGGTGCCTGTGAGGCCTACGATGCTCAAGGTAACCGCGATGCATCGCGTGATGTCGCGTCCGGCACTTCTACCCTGACGAAAATGGAAGTGGTTGGCGCGGCAAGCGGCACCATCAAGGCACGCGGCCACCTCGACATTGCCGGCTTCAAGTCTATCAACAATTCTGCAGTCGATGGTTCAGTGGCAGGTGGTGCAAGCGTTGGCACAGCATCCGGTTCGACGGATCCTCTGGCCGGTCTTGGCGGGATCACAGGCGGGGGTGCTCTCTTTACCGGCAACAGTGCTCTTCCCGGCCTCAACCTCGCAGACATCGTCATCTCGTCGCCCGGTTCTGCCAATACCGGCTCTGAGGTCGGCGGCCAGGCGGGCCCCGCCATCAATGCCGGCGGCCAGAATGGCAGCGGCTCGCTAGCCGATACCCTCAAAACCAGTGGTGACGCGCTTGCCGCAGCCGCCAAGCCGAATTCCGGCGGTTTCGGAGGCACCATCCCTGGGCAGGTATTCCTGTTTGAAACGCGTGCGGAATTTCTCGACGTCAGCAAGTTCTATGGTTCAAGCTATTTCATCAGCCGTATCGGCTATCAGCCAAACTCCCAAATACCGTTTCTTGGCGATGCCTATTTCGAAAACCAGCTGATCGAACAGCAGTTGCGCCGACAGACCGGTTACGGTCTCGGCAACAGCTTTGCGCCCGGCAAGGATGCGATCCAGGAGATGAAACTCCTGCTGGATAACGGCATCGACTACGTCAAGGCCAACAACCTGTCGATCGGTGAGCGCCTGTCGGATGACCAGATCGCCAAGTTGACGCAATCGATCGTGGTCTATGAAAAGCGTATCGTCGAAGGTGCCGAAGTCCTTGTCCCGGTCGTCTATCTCGCGGCGGCAGACAAGGCACAACTCACCGCTTCCGGAGCGCTTCTGTCCGGTGGTTCCGTGTTGGTTCAGGGTGACCAGATCGCCAATTCAGGGGCGATGGTCGCAAGTGCCGGCATGTCTGTGCAGGGCACAGACATTATCTCGCAGGGCGGCAGCTTCATCTCCGGCGACAGTTTGCAGCTTTCCGCAACGCGCGACCTGACACTCAACGCCCAATCCTTCAATATCGGAGGGCAGGAGGTCGTCAACACGAACCTTGCGATCTCGGCGGGCGGCAATGCGCTGATCTCGGCGGGAAGCGCTCTGGCTCTTAAGGGTGTTTCTGGAGACATTGGTGGCTCAGCATCGCTCTCCGGCAACAAGGTCACCATCGGTGCCGCGACGGTCGGTGAACCTGGCCAGGAAAATGCCGTTGGCTCGAATGTGTCCGCCGGCGGCAATCTCGTTATCAGCGGCGACCAAGGCATCTCTGTTTCCGGAAGCGATTTGAGTGCTGGCGAAGCGTTGTCGCTGTCTGCGCAAAACGGATCCGTGGATATCGGGACCGTGGGTGTCGACCGGACCGTCAATGACGGTTACCGGACCACGACGAGCACCTCGCAACAGGGTTCGAAGCTCTCCTCGGGCGGTTCGACCGCGATTGTCGCAGGCGAAAACATCGGCGTTTCGGGATCGACGATCGATAGCGGCGAAAGCGTAATCCTGAAGGCCGAGAAAGACGTAACAATCGGTTCCGCCCAGGATGTGGCATCGGCGACATATGGCCGTAACAAGATTGAAACGGTACGCCAACAGGGTTCGTCTATCACCGCAGGCGGATCGATCATTGCCGAAGCCGGCAACGCCAACCAGTCCGGCGATCTGACAATCATTGGTTCCAAGTTGGCAGCCGATGAAAAGGTCGATCTGCGCGCAAGTGGCGATCTTACCATTACCGAGGCACGCGATGCCGAGGTGGCCGACCTCGCCTCCAAGGGACGCAAGTACAGCACGTCGAGCCATATCGAGCAGAACCAGTCGGTTTCTTCTTCCATCTCGGGCGGGAATGGTGTCGCACTGACGTCCGGTCAAGACACGCTGATTTCCGGTTCCGATCTGAAGGCTGGAAACGAAAATCAGGCTGCTGATCTCTCGATTAACGCGGGCCGGGATCTGACCATCGCGGCAGCCACCGACACGGTCGAGATGCATGAAAAGTCGTCCGCCAAGGGTTTCCTGAAAAAGACCAACAGCAGCATCGACTCCTATGACGAGACGACGATTGCCTCGAACCTTTCGGCGTCGGGCAATGTCGATTTGTCCGCAGGACGGAACGCTGTCGTGGTCGGCTCCGGTATCGAGGCGGGTCAGAACCTTGCAATCGAAGGTGACAATGTTGCAATCCTGGGCGGCCAGGAAAGCCATTCTTATGACACGGCCAAGAAGTCTTCAGGCCTTTTCGTTGGCTCGGGTGGTGGCTTCTTCTCGGTATGGGGCAAGGCCCAGAACGAAAGCGAAAACAGCTCGACCCAGAACGTCGCCTCTGCACTGAAGGCAGGGCAGGATATCGATATTACGGCCCGCAACGGCGACGTGTCCGTGATCGGCTCTGATATTGCCGCCGAGCGTGATCTCGCCATCGACGCCAGCCGCGATATCAACGTCACGCCGGGCGCAGAAAGTTTTGCATCTCGCGAAATGGAGAAGCGATCCGGTATCGGTGTGTCCTTCAAGTCGGGCAATGGTGGTTTCTCGATCGGTGTCGGTTACAACGCCGTCAAGGATGAAACCAGCCAAACCGGCGAGCTAAATTCCGCATCTCAGCTCTCTGCCGGTCGTGATGCCAGCTTTAACGCTGGCCGCGATGTGAACTTCCAGGCAGCCAATGTCGAAGCCGAGCGCCACTTGAGCATCGGCGCATTGCGTGACGTCAATCTCCTGTCCGCTCTCGACCAAACTAACTACGCTCGCCAGCACGAAGAGCTGTTTGCAGGCATTAGCGTCTCCGTTTCCTCCAAGCTTTTCCAAGCTGGAGAAAAGGCCGTGAGCGCCGCAGGCGGTCTTGGCGGAAAGAATGGCGATTACGCAATTGCACCGACTGCGCTTGCGGCCAGTAAAACAGCCCAGGAACTCAAGGATGTGGTCGGAAATAAATCTCCGATTGCGTCAGTTAATCTGAGTATCGGAGCTAGCACCCAGAAGATTGAGCAAAGTGCATCGTCTTCAGCTCCCGTCGTCACCGAGCTCCGCAGCGGGCGTTCGACGGCGATCGTTGCTGAGCAAGGATCGATCAACGGAAACGGTGTGCAGATCAATACTGGCATAAGCAGCGACGGCATACCTATTGATCTGAACGTTCCGTCCGCTGGGAACGTGCTTCTCTCTGCGGGGCAGAACATTAATCTTCAAAGTGTCGAAGCAAGCTCAACGTCCAACAGTTCATCGAAGTCTTTCAGTGCCGGCGTCGGCATTGGATTAGATCTCGGGCTTAATGGATCTGTCTCGGTCGGTCCGAAATTCGATGCAGCCGCTACATCCGGCAATTCGGCAACCTCATACACTCAGCAAGTCAACAGCCACGTCAACGGAACCGGCAGGGTCGCGATATCGTCGGGCAACGACACTAACCTTAATGGCGCGGTCATCTCCGGTGAGTCCGTCATCGTGGATGTCGGTGGTGACCTGAACATCGAAAGCCGTCAGGACACAGCGCGTTACGACGAAAAGACCACGGGCGTTTCCGTTGGTATCTCCTCCGGCGCCGTCGCGAGTGGTAGCAAAGGCACCATCAAGGGGGATTTTGCCAACGTTGCCGAAAGCAGTGGCATTGTTGCCGGCTCGGGCGGGTACCATGTCAATGTCGAAGGTGGTGTCGATCTCAAGGGTGGCGTGATTGCGTCCACAGCTGACAAGGAAAAGAATTTCCTTTCAGCCGATCATCTGACCTATTCGGATATCGAAAATCGCTCTGAATCATCGACATCCAGCATGGGCATTTCGGTCGGGATAGGAGCCGATGGAAAGCTCGGTTTACCAACGCCTTCTGTAGGGCAGCCGGCAAACGATGAAGATGCGGGTAGCGCTCGCGCGACTGTTACACCGGGCAATCTCGCCCTGGCCAATCAGAGTCAGGATCTGGTTGGCCTGAATACCGATCTGTCGAAAGCCAACTCGACAGTCGATATGTTCGACATCGAGCGGCTGAAGGCAAAACAGGAAAGCGCTGCGGCCCTTTCTGAACTGCTCAATACCGCGGTCGGCGATATTTCTAAGTCGTTCGGCTTTGAAGAAGGTAGCCCTGAAAAGATTGCCCTGCATACGGCCGTAGGAGCTATCACGGCGATGGTTGCCGGCGGTGATGTAGCACTTGGAGCACTGGCAGGCGGCGGCCAAGAGCTGATCGGGGCGATTGTCAGCAAAGCGCTGATGGACAACCCAAACCTAACCCAAGAGCAACGGAACGCACTTGGCCAGTGGACGGCTACCCTCGTCGGGGCTGCGATCGGTGGAAACCAGGGAGCCGCTGCCGCTCTTGATGCCGAAAAATTCAACCGTCAGCTCCACATCGCAGAAGGAGAGCTCATCCGCGCAAACGCAGCCCGCTTTGCCGTTCAGCAAGGTTATTGCGTGAGTGTTAGCACCTGCTCAGCGGAGGCCACTGCAAGAGCTGAGGCTGAGCTCACGATGGAGGCACTAAGGCGCGTTGATAGCCTCTTTGCAGATATCAATTTATCGAGCGCGGCGACCAATTTTCTTGATGAACTGGCGGAATCTAGTTCGCCAAATCTGCCCGGTGGACAAAGCCCATTCTCTGCAACTCCTGAGCAATACTCCAACCACGTGATGAACATCGAGTACTTGTTCCAGAACAAGGATCTCTACGAAAAATTCGGAAACCAAAACGAAAGCAAGTACTACACTGCTTATGTCCATGCCCTCTTGTCCGCGGCGAATGATACCGAGGACATGAGGAACGCAACACCTGCTCAGACATCCGCCGTTCTAAATGGCCTGAAAGATGCCATCCATGTCATCGAAAAGGGACAGGCCAGTTCAACGGGCTTTGGAAACACCATCAGTGGAGCTGAAAAAACCTACATCAACCTGCTCGACGGGATGATCAATGCAGTAACGGTTGCAGCGGGTGCCAATAACTCGGCACTTCAACAGTTCATCACTGAAAACCATGCGTTGGTCGACGGACTAATGAGCAATGTCGCTTTCGAAGCAAAAGTCGGAAAGCTGATCCAAGTTGAGTACTTGCTGGCTGTCGCTGGTCCCGCTGCAGCATCCATGACCGCCGAGCTTGCCGCTGCATGCCGACTGGGATCTCAGGTTTGCCTCACGCAAATCAACATGCTCTTCCAGGAATTGGTCGCTTTGATGCCAGAGCTGGGAGGTACAGGCGTTGGGTTATCCGCGCTCACGGCTTTGGACAGAGCAGCCATCGAGCAGGCCGCTCTGAAGGTTGATATTAAGATCCTCAGCCAAAAGGTTTGGTCGCTGAATCCCATCGAGAGAGGCATTTCAATCGAGAAGTCCCTGGCGCAAACGGAATACTCTCTTGCGAATGGCTGGTATAATATCGGTGCGACAAAAGGTGGGTATTTTCCTCTGATCGATTTCCAGGGTGGAAATACGGTTATCAGTCTGAAAACCGTCGATACCACCGGCTCAACATGGATGTCTCGTATGGAAAGAACGATTGACGAGCTCCGTGACAGCGGCATAACGGTCAACGGCATTACTCCGAACAAAGTTCTAGATATAAGGGTTCAGCCAGGTGGTGCCGAAGCTGCGCAAGCTCTGCAGCTCTATGGTGAGCGAAATGGTGTAACCGTTATAGTGAAGGAATACCCCTAATGAGGAGAACTAGAACTGAAAAACTAGAGTTGATCTTTACGCTGGCTCCGAACGATGAGAAAATAACGCTCATCTCCGAAAAGCCGAGAATTGAAGTGGGAGCGCGCAGACACGGTGCATTGTCCGCTCTTGAAGCGATAGAGACAATTCTCCAAGTGATGCGGACTCTGGGAATTGAAGAAAAATTTCAATCTCATGGTAAAATACTGCCCCTCACGAAAATGCTGACGTCTGCCCGGAAGACCGATCGACTAAGCCGGTTTGAGACTGAGGGACTGACTTTTCAATACGGCCCAATAGCCGACCACAACCAATGCTATATACAAATTGCAGAAAAGCTTCCGAGTGCTGCCGTCGATTGGGAACAGTGGGCGAAGCCTTTTGTTATGTCCCCCCATTTTGTACAGGCATGGCTTGCAGATGTCGAATACGACAAGTGGCAAAATGCTAAAGACCCTTTGATTTATAAAGCCGCCAATCGAGATTATTCCTCTTTGCCGATGCGTTCCAATGGATTGCCGCCACCAGTCGAGCAAATGGTTATTGATATTTCGCAAAATCCCGGCCGCTGGTGGCTGCGCTCTGGGTATGTGGAGGCGGTGGGATCCGTCATGTGGCTTAGCGATATATTCTGGCACTACGTTGGTGCTCAGCACAAGGAGCGGCTGGAGACAATTGATCCAATCGAGATCAAACAGATAACGGAAAAGGTTATACGTTTATCTGTCTCAGACAGCACGTTTACGGAAACAAGCTTTCGCGAGGTGCAGGATCGCTTGCGAGATGCGCTTTATACCCCGTGATGTGGCCTCGGCCTCCTTTATTCATAGCGAGGACTACTTAGGCCGGCGAAATCATTAATGAGGCATTTTGGCTTTCAGTCTCAACTCTCTTCGGAATGATTAACGCTGATATTTCCCGCTTGCGTTCCAAAACCGACCATGAGCGACGCCGCCCGTTGGCACAGGGTAACCGTCCGATTGGCACCGCCTGCCGCCTAGCGCCCTGATGGCCTAAGACACGTATTTAACGACGTCGTTAGCGACGTGTCTTATGCGGGGATTGCGATGCGCGTTGAGATTCTTGGGCAGGAACGTCGGCGCCGATGGCGCGACGATGAGAAGCTGGCCATTATCATGTCGGTTGGGGATGGTGGAGCGACAATCACAGAGGTTGCCCATCGGCACGATATCACGCGCCAGCAGATTTACGCCTGGCGTAGCGAGCTGAAGAAGAAGGGGCTTCTCTCGGTGTCTTCGAATGCATTGTTCATTCCCATCGACGTGAATGCCGTGCAGACTGATGTTCAGGACGGCAGGGAAAGCCGCGCCGGGATGATCGAGCTGCGATTGAGCTGCGGTCGCACCCTTCGCTTTGGCAGTGCGGTCGATACCGCCGCCCTGACCCAGCTTATTCGGGCGGTGGAAGCAGCATGATCGGGCCTGGGACCGGTGTCCGGGTCTATCTTGCTTGCGGGATCACGGACATGCGTAAAGGAATAGAAGGCCTGGCAGCCCTTGCACAGGATGTCCTGCGCCAGAAGCCAACGGGCGGCGCGGTATTTGCCTTTCGGGGCAAACGAGGCGATCGATTGAAGCTGCTGTATTTTGATGGCCAAGGCTTCTGCCTGTACTACAAGATCTTGCAGAAAGGTCGGTTCCCATGGCCGTCTGCGTCCGACGGGACGGCGCGACTGACGTCGGCCCAACTGGCGATGTTGTGGGAAGGGATCGATTGGCGTCGTCCGGATTGGGGAGCGCCACCGGCTCGTGTCGGGTGATTTTATCCCTCTGAAACCACTCGTTTTTATGGCAATTTCTCCTGACTTATGGTAGTCAGGATCATGTCAGACGCAACGGCAAATCTTCCGGATGAGAGCGGCGGTGCAAAAGTCTGCCACGGTAACGGCGCGATAATCACGCCGTAGGGGCGGAGTAAAATCCGGCCACCTATCTTCCTTCTGCATTGGAAGCAGGAGGGACAAGGGGATCTACACCGTGGAATTGTATCTCAAGGTTCGCTTGGCCGTGTCGGAGGGGATGACCCGGCGTCAGGCTGCAAAGCATTTCAACATATCTCGCGACAGCGTTGCTAAGATGTTGTCGTATTCGACGCCGCCGGGCTATCAGCGTCAGTTGCCGATCCGGCGGCCGAAGCTGGA
Source organism: Neorhizobium sp. JUb45 (assembly GCF_004343585.1). GTDB lineage: Bacteria > Pseudomonadota > Alphaproteobacteria > Rhizobiales > Rhizobiaceae > Neorhizobium. The sequence continues at coordinate 116,460 of NZ_SLYW01000009.1, forward strand.
TGCGTTCGTCTCGACAATTGATCATTGGCTCGATGAGGACGTGAAGGTGCCGCGCAAGCAGCGCCACACGGCCAAGCGGGTGTTCGACCGGCTCCGGGACGAGCGCGGCTTCACCGGTGGCTACACGATCATCAAGGATTACATGCGCGAGCGGGATCAGCGCCGCCAGGAGGTGTTCGTGCCGCTGGCTCATCCGCCGGGCCATGGGCAGGCCGACTTCGGTGAGGCTCTGGTGGTGATCGGCGGTGTCGAGCGGAAGGCGCACTTCTTCGTTTTGGATCTGCCGCACAGCGACGGCTGTTATGTGCGGGCCTATCCAGCGGCCGTATCAGAGGCCTGGGTCGACGGCCACATCCATGCGTTTGCGTTCTTCGGGGCCGTGCCGCAATCGATCGTCTACGACAATGATCGTTGCCTGGTCGCAAAGATCCTGCCTGATGGGACCCGCAAGCGTGCGGCGCTGTTCAGCGGTTTTTTGTCCCACTACCTGATCCGGGATCGTTACGGGCGGCCGGGCAAGGGCAACGATAAGGGAAACGTCGAGGGGCTTGTTGGCTATGCCAGACGCAACTTCATGGTGCCGATACCGCAGTTTCCAACATGGGAGGCGTTCAACGTCTGGCTGGAGGAGCAATGCCGCAAGCGCCAGCGCGACAAACTGCGGGGCGAGAGCGAGACGATCGGCGAACGGCTGCAGCGGGATCTGGCTGCCATGCGCATGTTACCGGCATCTCCATTCGATGCGTGCGATCAGGCCGGCGTCAAGGTAACGGCCCAGTCGTTGGCGCGTTACAAGACCAATGACTATTCCGTCCCGGTCGCCTACGGCCATCAGGATGTCTGGGTCAGGGGTTATGTCGACGAAGTGGTGATCGGCTGCCGCGGCGAGATCATCGCCCGTCATCCCCGGAGCTGGGACCGCGAGGACGTCGTCTTCGATCCTGTGCATTACCTGCCGCTGATCGAGCAGAAGATCAATTCGCTGGATCAGGCAGCACCTCTCCAGGGCTGGGATTTGCCAGAGGAATTCGCCACGCTGCGCCGTTTGATGGAAGGCCGCATGGCCAAGCATGGCCGGCGAGAATATGTGCAGGTCTTGCGCCTGCTGGAAAGCTTCGAGCTCGCCGACCTGCACGCGGCGGTAAAGCAGGCGCTCCAACTCGGCGCGATCGGCTTCGACGCCGTCAAGCATCTGATCCTGTGCCGAGTGGAGCGCCGGCCGCCACGACTGGACCTGTCCATCTACCCGTATTTGCCGAGGGCGACGGTCGAGACGACGTCGGCGAAGGCCTATATGCGACTGCTTTCCGCGCATGGGGAGGAAGCGGCATGAGTGACGAAGTGCCCGAGATCCTGCTCTCCCATTATCTCAAAACCCTCAAGCTCCCGACCTTCCAGCGCGAGTACCAGAAGCTGGCCCGGCTATGTGCCACCGAGGGCGTCGATCATGTCGAATACCTGTTCCGGCTTTCCGAAAGAGAGATGATCGAACGGGACCGCCGCAAGGTCGAGCGCCGTATCAAGGCGGCCAAATTCCCCGTCGTCAAAAGCCTCGACAGCTTCGACTTCGTAGCCATCCCCAAACTCAACAAGATGCAGGTGCTGGAACTGGCGCGATGCGAATGGATCGAGCGCCGGGAGAACGTCATCGCACTCGGGCCAAGCGGCACGGGCAAGACGCATGTCGCACTCGGTCTCGGCTTGGCCGCATGCCAGAAAGGCCTGTCCGTAGGCTTCACTACGGCCGCCGCTCTGGTCAGCGAGATGATGGAGGCACGTGACGAACGGCGTCTGCTCCGCTTCCAGAAGCAAATGGCTGCCTACCAGCTTCTCATCATCGATGAGTTGGGCTTTGTGCCGCTGTCCAAGACTGGTGCGGAATTGCTGTTCGAGCTGATCTCACAACGCTATGAACGCGGCGCGACCCTGATCACCAGCAATCTTCCGTTTGACGAATGGACAGAGACACTGGGATCGGAACGACTGACTGGTGCACTGCTCGATCGCATCACCCACCATGTCAACATTCTCGAAATGAACGGCGACAGCTATCGTCTCGCCCAAAGCCGCGCCAGAAAGGCCGGCTAAACCCTCCTTGAAAATCGCCACGCACGCATGAGACCCCCGCTCGGGCTACGCCCTCCCGGAGGTCTCATGCGTGCGCCAAAAGTGGCCTGGTTTTACTCCGCCGCCTGGCCTTAATTTGCTCCGGCGTTGACATCGCTTGGTGTCGAGAGCACATCGCCGAGAATGTTCTGAGCGAAGACGGTGCTGCCTGCGCCGACCAGACAAATCTTTGGCATGGGATGGCCTTCTTATGGATTTCGTTGATATCAACATGCATCATTGAATTCCGGAATTCATCCGGTTATAGACCTATTTATTCCCGGATCGGCGCATGGGCTGACGATGAAAGAAGAATTCTCCGAATTTGTCGAATGGTCTGCTCCGTCTCACAGCTTTTTCATAGAGCGCCACGTGGCGAGCGCGATGAGTGCTGCGCATTGGCATGACCACGTGGAATTAAACGTGCTGCTAGACGGCAAAATGACCTACCTGTTCAATGGGACACAGGTGCAGATCGAAGCCGGACAGCTTTCACTGTTTTGGGCGGCAATCCCGCATCAGGTGATCGTGGTGGCACACGACGCGCCGGTGATTTGCATCTACCTTCCGCTCGTTGATTTTCTCGCCCTGCCGCTCGATCAGTTTGCTCGCCAGGCCGTCATGCAGGGAACTTTCGTCAAGGAAGACGTTGCAGGGCAGAGCACCAGTTTAGCGGCAGGCCGTTGGCTTGAGGAATGGGAAACTGGTGGGGAGCTTCGGCGGCAACTTGTGTGCGACGAGGTCAAGCTCGCGGTTCGCCGACTAATTCTCGATAAGGCCGGCGCGCCAACGCCTGCAGTCAGTTTCGGGGTGCCGCACAATCAATCCGTCGGGCATGCCCAACGTATTACCGAAGTCATCAACGAGCGATATGACGAAGCGCTGACCCTGACGTCGCTTTCGAAACTTGCGGGTGTGCATTCCGCTACTGCAAATCGCGCATTTCGAGATGTCTTGGGAATTTCGGTCGTGGAATATCTCACACGTTACCGTTTGGCGCGCGCAATGCAGCGACTTGCCGAAACGGATGACGGCATCCTGGATATCGCACTCGACTGCGGCTTCGGCTCCAACTCGAGGTTCTACGAGATTTTCCGCCAGAGGACCGGAACGACACCGCGTCAGTTTCGTGCGTCGACGCGCTAGATCACTTCATCGTTGAAAGAGGCAACGGTTCGCAAAACGAGATCGCTGAAGGATGCGGGAAGATTGCGGGGGCGGGTTACATCGCGAAGGCGATATCGAGATACTCAATCATTTCGGAAGCGTAGCTTTGATAGATAGCGGGTCGAACGTTCACATCCCATCACATCAAAAGCTTTGATCTTATTGGCCTTGGGTGCAGCATGTCGGTGGTTAAAAGACAGCGTCGCAGCAAAGCGCAGACGACTGCTTTGCGCCGACACCAGTCATCACACGGCTAAGCGGATGACTGGTCGTGCCCCGCCATTGAGATCAGACTTGCGCCCAGCCACCGTCCACGGTCAGTTCAACGCCGGTGATGAACTCCGAATCGTCCGACGCCAGAAAAAGAACCGTCTTTGCAATATCGTGGCCGGTACCCTTGCGGCCGAGCGGTGTGAGGTCAATCGCTTGGCGGTTCATCTCGCGGATCATCTCCTCGCTCAGCCCCGTCTTACGCATGATATCGGTGTCGATATAGCCTGGAGCCATGGCATTGATCCGGATCCCTTTGGCGCCGTATTCGGCCGTCAGCGAGCGCGCAAGCGAGCGCAGTGCCGCCTTGGTGGCGGAATAGACGGACAGACCAGCCGTACCGCGCACACCTTGGATCGAGGTATTGAGAATGACGGAACCGCCCGAGCCCATCAGGCCGATAAGCTTCTGGATCGTGAAGAACGTGCCTTTGAAATTCGTGTTTGCGGTAAAATCGAAGTCCGCGTCGGTCACCTCCTCAAACAGTCCTGGTCGCGCGCCGCCTGCATTCGCGAACAGGATATCGAGGCGACCGTATCGGCTTTCGACATGAGCCCGCAGAGCATCAAGATCCTCCAGTTTCGCAATGTCTCCATGAAATCCGTCAGCCCCCTGGCCGATCTCTTGGACCGCAGCCTCGAGCGTTGCCTGATCGCGGCCTGTGACGACAACCTGCGCGCCCTCCTGAACGAAGAGCTTTGCGGTCGCAAACCCCATCCCGGCGCTGCCACCGGTAATGACGGCTATTTTTCCATCCAGCTTATTCATTGACATGGTCCTTCCGCTTGAAGCCGCACGGATGCAGCGATGGAAGGGAACCTAGGCAGTGACAAAGCGGGATCCCAGACAGGTCGATCGACTAGGATCTATTCCTAGCAGGAATGATGCTAAGCCGAAGTACGCAGGCCAGGTTTTTCAGCGCAGATCTCGACGAGAAAATCGATGACGACCCGAAAGCGTTGCGGCATCCTCCGGCCGCTCGCGCATATCACGTGGATCGGCGACGGTTCGGCCGCGAACTCTTCGAGGATCGGGACGACAGTGCCGGCTTTCAGATCTGCGGAGAACATCGCAAGTCCGGCATATCCAATGCCAAGCCCCATCAACACCGCTGCGCGCTGATCCTCGATATCGTTCGATCTGAGATTGCCCTCTGGCTGCATGATGAGCGGGCCATCGGGGCTGTTGAACCTCCAGGGCTGTGTCGCGCCCCGCGTTTGTCCGGCAATGAGATTGTGCGACCGCAGATCGGCCGGAATGCGCGGCGTGCCAAACGTCCTCAGATACGCGGGAGCCGCCAGGGCCCCCATGTGCAGATCGCCGATCTTGCGGGCGATCAGTGTCGAATCCGCCAATGGCCCGACACGCAGGGCAATATCGATCCCGTCGATGATGAGATCGACACGGCGCTCCGCAACCGAAATATCCAGCGTGATGTCCGGGAATTTTTCAAAGAAGGCGGGCAGCCGGGGAATGATGAACATTCGGCCAAAGGCAGGCGGTGTCGCCAGTCGCACCACACCGCTCGGCCTGATGTTCTTCTGGCCGATGCGGATTTCGGCCTCGTCAAGATCGCCAAGGATACGGATCGCGGTTTCGTAGAGGTCGAGGCCCGCTGCGGTCGGCTGTAAGCCACGGGATGTTCTGCTGAGGAGTTGCGTCCCCAGATGCTGTTCAAGGGCGGCGATCTGCTTGCTGACCGCAGGCTGTCCGATGCCGAGTTCACGGCCGACATGGGTGAAGCTGCCGCGCTCGACAACGCGTATATACACTCTGAGCGATGAGAAGCGGTCCATGAGCTATTCCTGTTTGGGAATAGCGTTGGCATGTCCATCGCTTGACCGCAAGCATTTCGGAGCCAAGCTGTGGGGCCGGTCATGGCCCTGTGTTTCGGCAGGGTGCCTGAGAAAAACGCCTAAACATCGCGATGGGCAGTCGGTTGTGTGGGGAAACTGGAGGGGCTTGGGCAAGATGGCAGCTTTGCTCCAAAAAGCCGCGATTGTCAGTATGGATCGCGAACGACCGCAACGGAGTCGGGCGCAGAATGGCAGCTTCCGGCCTGATGTTTCCGAGAACCGGACAGTCCGGTGTCAGCCCATATCAGCCATTCACGAGGGCAAGTAGCTGCCCGTATACGGAAATTCGGCGCGAACTTATCGGCCAAACGACGTGGTCGATGGTTCGCATCCTTTCAAGAGGTCAGGGCCGCCATTGTCTGCAGCGGATCTCTACCGCTGTTTTCTTGTTCTGGCTCACAGCTTCTTCAGCGCGTAGGAATCGAGGTGGCCGCAAGTAAGGCAACGAAATGTCACGACGTCATAAACTACTTTGCCCTTGAGGCTCAAACCAGAAAAGAAGCTTTTCACGGGTTTTCCTGCAACCCATGTCTCGGATGACAAAACAGCGCCATCTCCCTTCTCGAGCAAAAAACCCTCTTCCATGTCTGAGTTGCATCTACTGCATTGGTACGACATATCCACGACCTTATAAAGCTGCGTTCTCGTCACGTTATCGACGACTGTGTGCTTGTCGCCATTCACCTTGAGCAGAAATCGCAGAAGATTTCAGTTAGCTGCCTCGAATAATTCTCTCTAATGCTGCGATTAAACGCTGACCTTGTCTTCGCCATAACATGGTCCGTTTAACAAAACTGTGCGTGTCGTGAAAATTGTCGTGAGGACGAGGATAAGCATCTGGCCCGCTGCTTCCTCAATCGAGCATACGATCGATTCAAGTTTAGCGAATTGGAGGTAAATCTAACGGAACTGGCGAGTGACAGGAGGATTGCGAATGTCGAGGGTAAGCCGTCTCTTCGAAAAGCTGGGTACGCTGCGGGTGCGCAGACAGTCCGTAAACGCCCTTGACATGGCGTAGGAACTCTTTCGGGACGTTGAGACCCTTCGTCAGCTATAAGAGCCTCTCCACGGACAGGCAGAGCGTTAGTTTCCGTCTTATTGAGACGGCTTCCTTCTCCCGAACTCCGCCTTCTCTGCAGAAGAAATGGACGCTCCGACCCTCGATCTGGGTTGGGTGCAGCAGAGCGCCGATCCGGCAGTGGTCCAAAGCAGTGAGAGCGCATTGGCGAAGGTACTTTCGAGCCGGATCTGCCGCATGTCGGGGGACGACGACACGCCCACCCGGCGCCCAATCAAGGATCTCTTCGCGCTTGGTGAAGGGAAGGCTGTTGAAATCATCCGGAAGACGCAGCGAGATCCTGCATCGCCCAGCCGCGTGATATCACCGAGGTTTTGACCATGAAGGGAGCGCGCCTGATGAGGTAGCTTGTCTTTGAAATATCCCTCCGAAAGTCCGTCGTCGATCATATGGTACGTTTCCTGTTTAGCTTCACATCGATATGGGAAGCTCTTTCATCTAGTATTGCGCCACATTCCTCCAACTAAGATGCGGGCTGAAATAACTTTTCCAGTTGTGGCCGGATCACTCAAAAGTGCAAAGCGGCTCGGACACGATCGAGGCTCGACAAAACTCATTGTCGCGCTTCCATGGAAACTCAATCACAGATCAGGCGACAGCCGGTAATGTGAGGGCAGAACACCGGTCACGCGCATCGCTGGTTCAGAATTGTTTCTCAGCCGATAGCGCTTTTGATCTCCAGCCGCCTGCGATGGAGCACCGGCTCGGTATAACCATTCGGCTGCTCGCGCCCCTTGAGCACCAGATCCAACGCTGCATGGAAGGCGATGGAGTTGTCGAAGTTTGCAGCCATCGGCGTGTAGAGCGGGTCGCCGGCATTCTGCTCATCGACGGTGCTGGCCATGCGTTTCATCGTCTCAACGATCTGGTCTTCGCTCACCACCTTGTGGTGCAGCCAGTTGGCCATGTGCTGGGCGGAAATGCGCAGCGTCGCGCGGTCTTCCATCAGGCCGACATTGTTGATGTCTGGAACCTTGGAGCAGCCGACGCCCTGATCGATCCAGCGCACCACATAACCGAGAATACCCTGCGCATTGTTGTCCAGCTCGCGGCTTATCTCCTCCGGTGTCCAGTTCGGACGCAGTGCCACCGGGACCGACAGGATATCCGCGAGTTTTGCACGGGTTCTGCTCTTCAGGCCATTTTGCACCGCCGCGACATCGACCATGTGGTAATGCGTGGCATGCAGTGTTGCCGCCGTGGGAGACGGTACCCAGGCGGTATTGGCGCCCGCTTTCGGATGGCCGATCTTCTGCTCCAGCATTGCCGCCATCAGATCCGGCATCGCCCACATGCCCTTGCCGATCTGCGCATGACCGGACAGGCCGCATTCGAGGCCGATATCGACATTCCGGTTTTCGTACGCCGCAATCCAGGCAGCCTGTTTCATGTCGCCCTTGCGGATCATCGGGCCGGCTTCCATGGACGTATGGATTTCGTCGCCGGTACGATCAAGGAAGCCGGTATTGATGAAGACAACCCGATCCTTGGCGGCGCGAATGGACTCCTTGAGGTTGACGGTGGTGCGCCGCTCCTCATCCATAATGCCCATCTTGATGGTGTTGACCGCCATGCCGAGCAGCGTTTCGACGCGGCCAAAAATCTCGGCGGCGAAGGCAACCTCCTCCGGGCCATGCATCTTCGGCTTGACGACATACATGGAGCCGAGCCGGGAGTTTTTTCGCCTGCCGTTGCGCCCGATATCGTGAAGGGCGATCAGCGCCGTCACCACCGCATCCATGATACCTTCCGGCACTTCTGCACCGTCCCGGTCCAGAATGGCCGGGTTGGTCATCAGATGACCGACATTGCGCACCAGCATCAGCGAGCGGCATTTGAGTTCGAAGGTCGAGCCATCCGGCGCGGTATAGTCCAGATCCTGGTTGAGCTTGCGGGTGAAAGACTTGCCGCCCTTCAAAACCCCTTCGGTCAGATCGCCTTTCATCAGGCCGAGCCAGTTGCGGTAAACGACCATCTTGTCGTCGGCATCAACCGCAGCAATGGAATCCTCGCAGTCCATGATCGTGGTGATCGCCGATTCGGCCCATACATCCGAGATATGCGCCGGATCGTCCTTGCCGATGGCTGTCGTCGAATCGATCAGGATCTCGACATGCAGATTGTTCTTCTTCAGGAGGATCTGCGTCGGCGCAGCTGGTTCGCCGAGATAACCGGCAAACTGGGAAGGGTCAGCCAGACCGGTGACCTGCCCATCTGTGAGCGTCACGAACAATGCAGCCGATTCGACCCTGAATGATGCCGCATCCTTCCAGCTGGCGCCCGACAGAGGCGCAGATTGATCGAGGAAGTCCCGCACCCAGGCGATTACCTTGCTGCCGCGAACGGGATTATAGTCCTTTCCCTTTTCCGCGCCATCGGCCTCCGAAATGGCATCCGTGCCGTAAAGCGCATCGTAGAGCGATCCCCAGCGGGCATTCGCAGCATTCAGCGCGTAACGCGCGTTCATCACCGGCACGACGAGCTGCGGACCGGCAATCCTGGCGATTTCCGGGTCGACATTTTCGGTCGCAACCGAAAAATCCGGTCCCTCAGGCAGAAGATAACCGATCTCACGCAGGAAAGCCTCGTAACCGGCCATGTCCGTGGGCGCACCGTTCTGGCGATACCAGTCATCAAGCTTCAGCTGGAACGCATCGCGCTTGGCGAGCAGGTCGCGATTTTTCGGCGCAAGATCATGGACGATCTGCGAAAATCCCTCGAAAAAGCGATCGACGTCGACGCCCGTTCCCGGCAGCGCTTCGTTCACGAGGAAATCATGCAGGGTGGTTTCGATGCGAAGTTCATCTCGTTCAACTCGTGACACTGCAGGCTCCATGCTTGGTAATATCTCTCAGAAGCTAATTGTCGAATGAACGTCTACCGGTATCAATGGAATATAATGCGCTTCACTTTTTCCAAAATGGAGAAAGTGGGTCGGAGCTGGCTCAGACTTCCCAGCAGGGGTCCGGGCCATAGATGTCCTGCAGATAATCGATAAAGATACGGACCTTCGCCGGCAGATGCGCGCGTGTTGGAAACACGGCCGAGATTGTCGCGTTGCGTGAGCCTTGGTAGGCGGGCAGGACGCGCACCAGTTCTCCCTTGGACAACTCTTTGCCGACATCCCAGGTCGATCGTAGCGCAATGCCAAGACCGGCAATCACGGTTTCGCGGATGACCTCGCTCGAATTTGTGCGCAGCATACCTTCCGGCCGATATGTCAAAGGCCCATCTGGTCCTTCAAGTCGCCAGGGCTCTCCATTATGCGCGGGGAGGCATTGATGATCTTGTAAATCGCTGATTTTTGTAGGAGCACCGGCTCTGTCCAGATAGGCTGGCGCAGCGCACAGCACCCTTGTCACAGCGCAAATTTTTCGCGCGACAAGTCGGGAGTCCTTCAGTTCACCAATACGTATAGCGAGATCGTAACCGTCCCCGACAATATCGGTGACGCTATCCGAAAGCATAAGCTCGATCGTTAGTTGGGGATAGGCAGCCATCAAGCCAGGCAGATGCGGCGCGATATGCATGCGTCCGAAAGACGTTGGTGCAGCCACTCTCAGCGTCCCGACGATCCTGGATGACCGACCAGACGCAAATGACTGCGCTTCTTCGACACTGGCCAGTATGTTGATGACCCGATCATAAAAGCCCTGTCCGGCTTCCGTGATGGTTATCTTCCGGGTCGTTCTTTGCAACAGTCGCGCGCCGAGTTGCTCCTCCAGCCTCTGAATGCGCTTGGAAACGACCGCTGGTGTGATGCCCAGTGATCGGGCGGTGAGCGACATGCTGTGTGTCGCCACAACCTTGGCGAAAATGGCCATATCTTCGATAGCGATCACTGCGATTAACTCCCCTGCGTCAAAAATGAATGTTCGTTGTCGCTGCTAAATATCGACGCGTACATCGCGTAGGTTCGGTTTCAAAACGTTCAGGGAAATCATCGAAAGGGATCGACTATGTTGACCGTCGCGCGATTGAGTGTTGAAGACGCCAGGCTTCTGATCGCGGGTGCCAGCGCCAAGGCGCGCGAAATTGGCCTGCCGATGTGTATTGCCGTATGTGATGAATCCGGCCAACTGATTGCTTTTGAGCGCATGGACGGCGGCAAGATCACCAGCACAATTATCGCACAGGACAAGGCCTATACAGCTGCTGGTGCCAAACGCACTACGGAAAGCTACGGCATGGCGAGCCAGCCGGGAAGTCCCGCCTACGGTATCAATTCGGCCATCGGCGGCCGCCTTATGGTCGTGGGCGGCGGCTTGCCGGTCTTGGCAGGTGGAGAGGTCGTGGGTGGCATCGGCCTCAGTTCGGGAACGCCAGCGCAGGATACTGAATGTGCTCAGGCGGGGATCGACCATTGGGCCGCGTCGATAACCGCCTGACACCCTTAGCATGTGGGCGCCTCGCTATTCATTGAGAAATGCGTCCTCAAAGCGTCGCTTGGAGCATAAGATGTGTTCGCGCATCGCTGCCTCGGCCTTTTCACTGCTGCCGTTCTCGATGGCGGCGATGAGCGTTTCATGCTCGCGATTGGCGTCTGTCGTAGCTCGCGCGTGGAAATAAAGGCGAAACAGGTGAACATGGGTATGGAGGCGCTGGAGGCTGTCATGCACCAGCGCGTTCCCGCAGTTGCGTGCGATGAAATCATGAAAGGCGGCATCTCGTTTGGCAAACTCGCCATAGGCTGCACGTGATTGCGCTTTGTCTTCGCCCTGCATGTCGGCATCCAGCGCCTTCAGTTCGGCGATGATGCGTGCATCACGCTTTAGAGCAAGTTGACCTGCGGCGAACGGTTCCAACAGGAGGCGCAATTCGTACAGCTGGTTGAGGCGATCTCGATTCAGCTGCTCGGCAGCACTATAACCAACGAGATGGGTTTTGATGACCAGGCCTTGTGCTTCCAATCGCGACAATGCTTCCCGGATCGGTGTCTGAGAGACGCCGAGGGAGCGCACCAGCTTGTCGATAGAGATCCGCCCTCCGGGTGGGATCTTGAGAGACATCAGCTGTGCATACAGCGCCTCGTAGACCTCGTTTCCCAGACCTGTCGGGCGCCGTAACTGTCCGATCTCGCCATCTGCCGACAACTTCATTTTATCCCTCACGGTGAGTTTGGTCTTGACGATTGCAATCTATCAACTTAGCTTCCAGACATCAATCAGATATCCGATAGGATTTTATATCGTGTCACATGTCGATGCAGCAACCCTCCGCAACCTCGCACAGATAGCCCTTCAAAAAGCAGGGGTTTCGGAAGTGAACTCTGCTCTGCAGGCCGATCTTCTGATGGAGGCTGAACTGCGTGGCGTGTCCTCGCACGGGCTGCTTCGACTGTCGCGGATCGTGGCGCGGATCCAGAATGGCGTTACCGATCCTGCTGCGACCGGTGCGCATCAATGGGCGTCACGTGCCTTCTTGACGGTCGATGGCCAAAAGGGCTTGGGGCCTATTGTGGCGCAGTCTGCCATTGACGCTTTGTTGGATCGTGCCGAGGAGACTGGCATCGCGGCGGCTGCAATAACCAACTCCAATCACATCGGCATGCTCGCCTGGTATGCCGAGCATGTTGCATTGAAGGGGGTCTCCATTGTCGTGCTGTCCACCAGCGAAGCACTGGTTCACCCCTGGGGTGCGCGCCAGGCGATGATCGGCACCAACCCGATCGCGATCGGCGTGCCGACTGCCGACGGCCCCTTTGTCATGGATACGGCAACCAGTGTCGTGTCGATGGGCGAAGTGCACGATCATGCGCATCGAAAGGCCAGCATTCCCGATCATTGGGCGTTGGACGAAAATGGCGATCCGACGACAGATGCCGAAGCCGCAAAAAAAGGGGCGATTGCACCCTTCGGACAGGCAAAGGGATACGCGCTCGGCCTTGCCTTCGAACTGCTGGTCAGCGGATTGGCCGCGTCTGCAATCGGTCGGGATGTGCGCGGGACCCTTGACGATACCAATGTTTGCAACAAAGGCGATCTGATTATCGTCATGCCCGGACCACGCCGCGAGCTTGCGGGTTATTTGCAGGCAATCCGCGACATGCAGCCGGCAGCCGGTTTCGACGCCGTGCTTGTTCCTGGAGAGAGAGGTCGTGCCTGCCGCGATCAACGCCTTCGGGATGGGGTGCCGGTAGTGCCCGAGGTCTACCGGACCCTGCTGCAGCTGGCCGGAGTGCCGGCTGCAGCCTGAATTTTATGACCGCTTGATTTCACGAAACCTGGGAGGAGCAAAGTGACTTTATTCGGAGCAACCCGCACACCGCGAAACATCGTGTTCGGTGCGGGTCAGCGCAAGGCGCTTCCGCAATTTGCAGCAAGGGCCGGACGGCGCGCGCTGGTCGTGACGGACGAACGTCTGGCCGCGGATCGCGATTTTCGCGACCTGATTGACGCTGTCGGAGCAGCTGGTGTCGAGACCCGGATCTTCACCGGTGTTATCGCGGAACTGCCGGTGGAATGCATTGCCGCTGGTGTCGAGGCAGGTAAAGCCTTTGGCGCCGATAGTGTGATCGGCATTGGCGGCGGCAGCTGCCTCGATGCCGCCAAGGCGATATCTCTTCTGCTGGCCCATGGCGGCGCGACGGCAGACTATTACGGTGAGTTCAAGGTACCTGGCCCGATCCTCCCTCTGATCTCGCTGCCGACCACGTCCGGCACGGGGTCAGAAGTGACACCCGTTGCCGTTCTGACCGATCCCGATCGGGCTCTGAAGATCGGCATTGCCAGCCCGTATCTGATTTCCGAGACCGCGATCTGCGATCCGGAATTGACCTATTCCTGCCCGCCATCGCTGACTGCCGTTTCCGGCGCCGACGCACTGACGCATGCCATCGAGGCCTTCACCACCGCGCGTCGCGAACCGTCGGCCGGTCTCGTGCACGAGCACGTCTTCCTTGGCAAGAACGCGTTCAGCGACCACTACGCCCTGCTTGCCATCGAACATATCGGTGCCAGCCTGCGGCAGGCCGTCGAAAACGGCAATGACCATGTCGCACGCGAACGTCTCATGTTTGGCGCCATGGCTGCCGGGCTTGCCTTCGGCACTGCAGGCACTGCGGCAGCGCATGCCGTTCAATACCCGGTCGGCGCAATGACACATACGCCGCATGGCACCGGTGTGGCACTGATGATGCCCTATGTCATGCAGATCAACCGCGACTGGTGTGCGCCGGAACTCGGTGAGATCGGCCGTGCGCTTGGGGTATCCATGCCGGATGGCCCGGTCGAACTGGCCGCAGATGCCACGATCGATGCGGTGGCCGATCTCCTTAGGGCAATCGGCATCCCGTCCTCGCTGAAGGAACTCGGCGTTACGCGAGGGCAGTTGCCGACCGTCTGCGAACAGTCGCTGGGTATCGCTCGCCTCATCAAAAACAACCCGCGTCCACTCGACGTGTCATCCATGGATTTGCTGGTCGCCGCGGCGTTCAGCGGCGATCGCGCATCCCTGGTAACCGCCGCCGACAAAAGAAAGGCCAGCTGAAATGAACGTAGTAACCAAACTTTCCTCGATGCTGAGTTTCGACGTCATGTCACTACCAACCGGACTGTTCATCGACGGTGAATGGCGCGATGGCGGCGAGGGCAAAACGATAGATGTTCTTGATCCCTCGACCGGTCAGGTCATCGTTGCCGTTGCCGACGCCACGATCGACGATGCAATGGAGGCTGTCGCGGCCGCGCATCGTGCCGCCAAGGGATGGGCGGCGACGGCGCCGCGCAAACGCTCAGAGATCCTGCGTCGCTGCTACGAGCTGATGATCGAGCGAAAGGAGATGCTGGCCGAACTGATCAGCCTGGAAAACGGCAAGACCCTTACGGACGCACAGGGCGAAGTTGCTTATGCTGCCGAATATTTCCGCTGGTTTGCCGAAGAGGCGGTCCGGCTGAACGGTGAAATCTCAACCGCGCCGAGCGGTGCCAACAAGATCATGGTCGAATACCAGCCGATTGGCGTCGCGGTGCTGGTAACGCCCTGGAATTTCCCCGCAGCGATGGCGACCCGCAAGGTTGGTCCAGCGCTTGCCGCCGGATGCACCTGCGTGCTCAAGCCTGCGACCGAGACACCGTTGACGGCTCTGGTTCTCGCCGCGCTCTACAAAGAAGCGGGCGTTCCCGACGGTGTCGTCAATGTGGTCACCACCTCGAAGTCGGGGCCGGCGGTCAGCGCTATGCTGAACGACAAACGCGTACGCAAGCTTTCCTTTACCGGCTCAACGGAAGTCGGCCGCGTCCTGCTGCGCGAAGCGGCCAATACGGTCGTGTCGTGCTCGATGGAGCTCGGGGGCAATGCGCCTTTCGTCGTGTTTGATGACGCCGACCTCGATGCCGCGATCGAAGGTGCGATGATCGCCAAGATGCGCAATGGCGGTGAAGCCTGCACTGCGGCCAATCGCTTCTATGTCCAGTCTGGTATCGCCAAGGCTTTTTCCGATCGCCTGGCCGAGCGAATGGCAGCGATGATGGTGGCCGCAGGTTATGACAAGACCGCGCAATGTGGCCCGCTCATCAATCCGAAAGCAGTCAGTCGCATCAAGGGCCTTGTTGACGACGCGACCGCCCGTGGCGCGACTGTCCTGGCCGGCGGCGGCCCGCTCAACCGCAACGGCTTCTTTTTCGCGCCGACGGTTCTGACCGGCGTGACGACGGATTCGGAGATTGCCGCTGAAGAAATTTTCGGACCGATCGCAGCGATCACGACCTTCGAGACCGAGGACGAGGTTGTCGATCTCGCAAACGGCACCGAATACGGCTTGATCTCCTACGTCTATACCAAGGATCTCGCCCGCGGCCTGCGCATTTCCGAACGGATGGATAGCGGCATGGTCGGCCTTAACCGCGGTATCGTGTCCGATCCGGCAGCCCCTTTCGGAGGTACCAAGCAAAGTGGTCTCGGTCGTGAGGGCGCGCATCACGGCATCCTGGAATATTGCGAGGCCAAATATATCGCCGTCAGCTGGTAAGCGGAACGGTTGGGAGGAGACTGTCTTGAAAATATCGAAAATCGACGTGTTCCAGCTGGCCATGGGAGATGGCACTGGCTGGATGCCAAAGAGTGCTTTCGTCAGGGTCGAAACGGACGAAGGTCTGTTCGGGCTTGGCGAGGCATCCCCCATGCAGGGTGGCTATTCTTCGCTGGTGGTGATTGCCCGTGACATGGCCCCATTTTTGATCGACAAGGATCCCCTCGATCATGCCGTTCTGCTCGATACGCTCTTGCACAAATGCATCAAGCTCGGCCCAGACGGCATCGTCACCGGCGCGTTGGCCGCGCTCGACATCGCGCTGTGGGACCTCAAGGGCAAGATGCTCGGGCAGCCGGTCTACAAACTGCTCGGCGGCGCCTGGAATAAGACCTTGCCATGCTACAGCTCGGTCGGCGGCAACGCGGATCGCACAGTAAATGACGTGGTGCGTGCGGTGGCTGCCCGTGTCGAGAAAGAACAACCAGCCGCGGTTAAGATCCGCTGGGACGGTGATCGGACCCGTCAGGATGTCGATATCAAGGGTGATATCGAAAAAGCAAAGGCTGTACGAAGGCTGCTCGGCGAGGACTTCGTCATCGGTTTCGATGCCAATAATGGTTATTCGATCGGCGGCGCCATGCGAGTGGGTCGCGTCCTTGAAGACCTCGGCTACACCTGGTTCGAGGAGCCGGTACAGCATTACAACGTCGCCGCCATGGGTGAAGTCGCGCAGCGGCTCGACATCACCGTATCGGCTGGCGAGCAAACCTATACCGTTCAAGGCTTGAAAGACTTGATCGAGGCCGGCGTGCGTATGGTGCAACCGGATATCGTCAAGATGGGCGGCATCACCGGTATGATGCAGTGTGCTGCGCTTGCGCGGGCGCATGGGGTCGAACTGGTTCCGCACCAGACACAACCGACTGTCGGCCATCTCGCCAACATTCATGTGCTCAGCACAATCATGCACCTCGCAAAACCGGTGGAGCTTGCCGACAAATGGGAAAGAGGAGAGCCCATTTTCGTCAACCCATCGCAGCCGATCGACGGTTGCTTCACCGTTCCGGATACGCCGGGGCTGGGCATCCAGTTCGATGAAAGGGAAATGCAGGCACGGCGCCTGCCAATCGCCGGGTAATAATCGCCATCTGGGAGGATGAAAATGACGATTACACGCAGACAGCTTCTCGCTACCGGTGTTGCCGGATCAGCACTGGCCATCGTCGGGGCAGGAGGATCCCCGGCGCTGGCGCAGGCTGGCAACGATACCATCACCCTAGCTTTTGCCGCACGCTCGCCGGTGGCCCTCAATCCGCAGTTTCAGGGATTGCTTGGGGCAGATAATTGGGTCTGCGCGCAGGTCTACGACACGCTGGTGAAGACGCCGGATGGCCGTTGGGCAACCAACCCGGAAGAATTTGTGCCGAGCCTTGCGGAAAGCTGGCAGGCATCGGAAGACCAGAAGACTTGGACCTACAAGCTACGCTCTGGTGTCAAGTTTCATAAAGGGTATGGAGACCTGACCGCAGAGGATGTCGCCTTCACCTTTGGCCGGCATCTCGATCCGAAGATCAACACTGCCACCAAGACCTATTACAGTAACATCGCGACGGTCGAAGCGTCGGACCCCTTGACCGTGGTCATTAAACTCAAACAGCCCGATCCCTTGCTGAACGCATCGAGCGTTTCGCTGCTTGCCTCGGCGATCCTTTGCAAGAAAGCTTTCGAGGAAAAGGGCGATGCCTTCAACATGGATCCGGTCGGTTCGGGGCCGTATCAGGTTGAACGCGTTGATAGCGCGAGCGGCGTTCACCTGAAGGCCTTCGCCGACTATTTTGGCGGCCCAGCAGCCACGCAAAACCTGCGCATCCGCTATATCGCTGATACAACGGCAAGAACACTTGCCTTTGCATCCGGTGATGTCGACATGATCGAGGGCGTGCGTTCACCCGGCTGGATGGATTCCATGCGCCAGCAGGCCATCTCGACGATTTTCGACGCCACCGCGCCGGGCAGCATCAATACGCTCAACATCAATCTGACCAAGGGGCCGCTCGCGGATATCAAGGTCCGTCAGGCCATTCGATACGCCATCGATACCCAAGCGATCGCCGACGCATTCGGCGGCATTGCTACGCCTATGGTTGGACTGATCGCATCACAATTCCCGGGCAAAGTTTCGGCCGATCAGCTCCCCGAGGCACTTCGCTACGGACACGATCCCGAAAAAGCGATGGCGTTGCTTGCCGAAGCTGGTCACGCGGGCGGTCTGACCATTCCCTGCTTTGTCAGCCAGCGCGAGGATTATGCCTCGATCATGCTGATGGTTCAGGAGCAATTGCGCGCGGTAAAGATCAATCTCGACATGAAAATCATCGATCACGCAACCTTCCATGCCGACAATCGGAAGGACAAGGGAACCCTGATCCTGCAGTCGACGAGTTATCCGCCTGTGCCGACGCTGACGATATCCAACATCCTTGCAAAGGCCGGCGAAACCAAGCCGGACGGCACCGGTGGCACGAACTTCAGTCATTACGGTGACACCATCCCCGGCATCGACGATCTGATGGAAAAAGCACTGGCGACCGCCGATTTCGATCAGCGCATGGGCGTTGTCCAAGATATGGAAAAACAGATCCTCAAGGACTTGCCGGCCTTGGGAATGATCACGCTTTCCTACGTCGTGGCGCGCAATCCTCGCATCGACCTTGGTTACAAGGTCGAGTCAGGACCCGCTTACTGGCCGATGAACAAAGCGAAACGCGTTGCCTGACAGGCGACCCCTCTGTTCCGCCAGGAAGACATGTGCCCGGAGCGCTGAACTCCGGGCCTAACGCCAAACGCGTCAAGAAAAACGGGAGTGTCCTTATGAATATTACACGCAGAAATTTGCTTGCCACGAGCGCAGCCGGGATCGTGGTCGCAAGTCTTCCTGCCGGAGCGAGTGTGGCTTTCGCCCAGAAAGCCAATGACACGATCACGTTTGCCGTCGCAGCGCGTTCCAGCAACAGCCTCAATCCGCAGGAGGTCGGCCTGAGTGGAGCCGACAACTGGGCCGTTTACCAGATCTTCGACCGGTTGGTGAACCTGCCAGCCGGTCAATGGGCAAAGGAGCCACAGGACTATCTGCCTGGTTTGGCGGAAAGCTGGACCGTCAGCGAGGACGCCCGGACCTGGACATACAAGCTGCGCAAGGGCGTCAAATTCCACAAGGAATATGGAGAATTGACTTCGGATGACGTCGTCTTTTCCTTCCGCCGACATATCGATCCCAAGACCGTCACCAACTCGAAAACGTTCTATACGAATATCGACTCAGTGGAGGCACCGGATGCAGCGACGGTCGTCTTCATGCTGAAAAGCCCGGACCCGCTATTCAATACGTCTTGCCATTCTCATGTCAGCGCTTCGATCCTGTGCAAAAAGGCCTTCGAGGAGAAGGGCGCGGACTTCAGCAAGGACCCGATCGGTTCGGGCGCCTACCAGTTCGAAAGCCTTGATTCCAGTCAGGGCATGCTTCTGACCGCGTTCCCCCAATATTTCGATGGTCCGGCCAACACGGAGAAAGTCCGTATCCGATACATTTCCGACACGACCGCGCGCACACTTGCATTCGCGTCCGGCGATATCGACATGATCGAGGGTGTACGTTCGCCAGGCTGGATGGACACAATGCGTGGGCAATCGAGCGAAACCATTTTCGATGCCACTGCGCCGGGAAGCCTCAACAGCCTCGCAATCAACCTTACGCGCGGGCCGCTCAAGGATGTGCGGGTGCGTAAAGCAATCCGCTATGCCATTGATGCCACCGCCATTGCCGGCGCGTTTGGAGGCATCGCAGCGCCGATGATCGGCGTTGTTGCATCGCAATTTCCAGGTGCTGTGCGTGCCGAGGATCTGCCGGAAGATCTGCGTTATGCTTATGATCCGGAAAAGGCAACGGCACTGCTCGCCGAGGCCGGTTTTGCCGGCGGACTTACCATCCCCTGCTATGTCAGCCAGCGGGAAGACTATGCCTCGATCATGCTGATGATCCAGGAGCAATTGCGTGCGGTGAATATCAATCTTGATCTCAAGATGATTGACCACGCTACCTTCCATTCCGACAACCGTCTCGACAAGAACACCCTGGCGCTGTGGTCGTCGAGTTATTCGCCGGTGCCGACCCAGATCATCTCGGACCAGCTCGCCAGGTCCTTCGAGGTCAAATCCGACGGCACTGGCGGCACCAATTTCGCCCATTACGGTACGGCCATTCCCGGCATTGACGACATGTTGAACACGACGCTTGCAGAACCGGACTTCGACAAGCGCATGGCGCTGGTTCAAGGCATGGAAAAGCAGATCCTCGCCGATCTGCCACTGCTTGGCATCGTCACGCTCTCCTATGTCGTGGCCCGTAATCCGCGCGTCGATATCGGCTTCAAGGTCGAATCCGGCCCGGCCTACTGGCCGCTGCGCCACGCCAAGATCGTTCAGGCATAGGAGGCACCATCATGCCCAGTCTTATTGCCAGCAAACTTCTCGATGCCATCCCGACCCTGTGGCTCGTACTTACGCTCGTCTTTGTGGCGCTGCGCATTCTTCCGGGTGATCCGGCGCTGGTGGCGCTCGGTGATTTCGCTACCCCCGAACAGCTCGCGCTCTTCAGGGAGCAGGCGGGTCTCGATGCACCGCTGTGGCAGCAGTATTTCGCCTTTCTATGGGACGTGGTGACTTTCGATTTCGGGAATTCGCTCATCACCAAGGAGAGTGTGGCCGGAGTGATCGGCTATAACCTGCCCTTCACGGTGGCGCTGGCCATCGGGGCGACGGCGATCGGTGTTATTATCGGTGTGCCGTTCGGTGTGCTTGCCGCGGTACGCAAGAACAAGGCACCCGATCAGGGTATGCGCGTCTTCTCGCTGGTCGGTTATGCCATTCCGGACTTCTATCTCGGCGCCGTCCTGCTGATCGTTTTTGCGCTCAACTTGAAGCTTTTCCCGATCAATGGCGGCGGCGAAGGCTTTTGGGGTCAGCTGTATCATCTGGCACTTCCGGCCATTACGCTGGCTGTGCTGAAGATCGCCTTCCTCGGTCGTCTGACGCGCACAGCACTTCTGGAAGTGCTCTCCAAGGATTACGTGCGCACGGCAAAGGCGAAGGGCGCCCCGCCCAAGACGGTCATCTACAAACATGCGCTGCGCAACGCCCTCCTGCCGATCGTCACCGGCCTTGGCCTCAGCCTGCTCGCAACGCTGTCCGGCGCGGTCGCAGTAGAACTCGTGTTCAACCGGCCAGGCCTCGGTTCCACCCTGATCAAGGCGATCGCCGAACGTGACTATACCCTGATCCAGGGTGCGGTCGTAGTGTTTGCGCTGATGGTGGTGGTCGTCAATCTTCTCGTCGATGTGCTCTACACGATCATCGACCCGCGTCTGGGGAGCTAAATCATGGCTGCTGTCGATATCTCCGTCACGCCGGATGCCGGCGAAGGAAAATTTGCCGTTCTGCGCAAGCTGCTGTTCGGCAAGGTGTCCACCACCATCGCCTTCATAACCGTGCTGTTGTTCTGCATCCTGGCGATCTTTGCTCCGTGGATCGCCCCTTATGATCCGTTAAAGCAGAGCTTTCTGTCGATCAACAAATATCCCTCATTGCAGTACTGGCTCGGCACCGACCAGTTCGGGCGTGATGTCCTGTCGCGCCTGATCCATGGCTCGCGGACCTCGCTTCTGTTTGGCCTGATCGCGCCGGCATGTGCCGCGGTGATTGGGACGACGCTCGGCGTGCTTGCCGGCTTTTTCGGTGGTCTCATCGATCGCATCGTTTCCAAGATGATCGACCTGATGATGGCCTTTCCCGAACTGCTTCTGGCAATTATCGTGTCGGCGGCGCTTGGCGGTGGCTTCTGGAACGTCGTTCTGGTTCTCACCATTGCCTTCGTGCCCGGTTTTGCGCGTGTTGCCCGCGCCTCGACACTGGCGGTGCGACAGGAGCCTTACATCGAGGCCTCAATGGCAATCGGTGTGAAGACGCCGGTGATTATCTTCCGGCATGTCGTTCCGAACATTGCTGCGCCCATCGTTCTGTTGTGGACGCTCTGGATCGCGTCGGCCATCCGTCTCGAAGCGGCGCTGAGCTTCCTCGGCATAGGAACGCAGCCGCCGGCCGCTAGCTGGGGCAATATCATCCGGGAAGGACTTGGCAATGTGTTCGGATCTCCTTGGCCCATCATCGGTGCCGGTCTGGCTATCACCACGATCGTGCTGTCGATCAACCTCATCGGTGACGCGGCCCGGGACATGCTCGACCCAAATTCGAGCGAACGATGAGTGACAGAACGGTGAGACTTGTTCGTTTCGGACCTGCCGGAGCCGAATGCCCCGGCATCATCGACGGCAAAGGAGTCATCCGGGATGTTTCCGGGCATGTGTCTGACTGGACAGGCGACAATCTAGGTCCAGACGTTCTGCAAAAGATCAACGCCCTCAATGCCGACGAATTGCAAATAGTCCCGACCGGGGCGCGGCTTGGGGCATGCGTTGCGCGACCCGGCAAATTCATCTGCATCGGCTTGAACTATCACTGCAATGCCGAAAGCCTAGGCCAGCCGATCCCGGATGAACCCGTCATTGCCATGAAGCCGCTGTCGGCGATCTGCGGTCCGAATGACGGCATTGAGTTGCCGCGCAGTTCGACGACGACCGATTGGGAAGTCGAACTCGGCATCGTCATCGGCAAGCCTGCGAAATATATTGATGAGAAAGATGCCCGCAGTCATGTTGCCGGCTACTGTCTGATCAACGATCTCGCTGACCGCGATCTGCAGAGCAAACGGGGCGGCGACACCAGTAAGGGCAGGGGCCATGACAGTTTCGGCCCGATCGGACCGCATTTCGTTCCCGCTCACTGCATAGCCGATCCGCAGTCGCTTGATCTCTGGCTAGAGATCGACCGAGAGCGCACCCAGAACGGCAAGACCGCCAACATGATCTTCGGCGTCGATTATCTGGTTGCCTATCTGTCGCAATTCATGACGCTTCTACCTGGCGACATCATTGCCAGCGGCACGCCCGCGGGGATCGGTATCGGCATGAAGCCACCACGATTTCTCGCGCCCGGTCAGACTGTTCGGCTCGGTGGTACGGGCTTGGGTGAGCAACATCATGTCGTTCGCGCCTGCGCAGAACATGCGACCTGATGAGAACAACAATATGGAGGAGAACACCATGCAGATGACGGCCAAACTTCAGATGGTAGACGGCTCACAGACGGGGACGGTGGCGGCATTGTCGGTGCGCAATCTCAAAACTTCCTTCCGCCAGGGCGGTGCCTGGACGGAGGTCGTCAAGGGTATTTCCTTCGATGTTGCGCCTGCCGAAACCTTGGCCATTGTCGGCGAATCCGGTTCGGGCAAAAGCGTCACTGGCTATTCGATCATGCGTCTGCTCGCGGAGAATGCCCGAACCGAAGGCGAGGTCATGCTCGCCGGGCATAACCTGCTGGCTCTGCCGGAAGAAGAGATGCGCCGCATCCGTGGCAATGCTGTCTCGATGATTTTCCAGGAAGCGATGACCAGCCTCAATCCGGTCATTCCAATCGGAAAGCAGATCGCGGAGGCAATTTCGTTGCACAATCCGGATATGGCGCCCGAAGTGATCAAAAAGGAAGCGCTGCGGTTGATGGAACGCGTACGCATTCCAGCGGCGACGACCCGGTATGAGGAATATCCGCACAATTTTTCCGGCGGCATGCGTCAGCGCGTGATGATCGCCATGGCGCTGGCATGCAAACCACAGCTGCTGATCGCCGACGAACCGACAACGGCGCTTGATGTCACCATTCAAGCGCAGATCCTAAATCTCATAAAAGAGATCCAGGAGGAGGAAAAGATGTCGGTGATCTTCATTACCCATGACATGGGCGTTGTGGCCGAGGTTGCCGATCGTATGGCGGTAATGTTCCGTGGCGATATCGTTGAAACCGGCACGACGAGCGAGATTTTCAACGACGCCAAGCATCCTTATACACGAATGCTCCTTGATGCCGTGCCGCGTCTGGGGTCAATGCGGGGTATTGCCCAGCCGATCAAGTTTTCGCTGATCGACCCCAAATCCGGCATTCGTGGTGCACCCGACACGCCAATTAATACTGTCAAATCGGGAGAACCTGTCCTGCAGGTAAAGGATCTTTCCGTACGGTTCGACATCAAGGCCGGCTGGTTTCGGACTGTCTCCAGCCGTATTCACGCGGTCGAACGTGTATCCTTCGATCTGAATGCCGGAGAAACCCTGTCGATCGTCGGCGAGTCCGGCTGTGGCAAGTCGACCACCGGTCGCGGCCTGATGCGTCTGGTCAAAGCCAGCGGTGGCACTGTCAAACTCGCCGGGCGTGAACTGATGGCTATGTCGTCATTTGAGCTTCGTGATGCCCGCCGCGATATCCAGATGATCTTTCAGGACCCGTTCGCCAGCCTCAGTCCGCGCCGCACCGTGGGGGAAGCGATCGCCGAACCTTTCCTGACACACAAACTTGGCTCGGCAACGCAAGCCCGTAAACTCGTCGCAGATCTTCTCGAAAGGGTGGGACTCAAACCCGATATGGCAAGCCGGCTTCCTCATCAGTTTTCAGGGGGCCAAAGGCAACGTATTTGCATCGCCCGCGCGCTAGCATTGTCACCGAAGGTCATTGTCGCCGATGAGTCGGTCTCTGCACTCGACGTGTCGGTCAAGGCGCAGGTAATCAATCTCCTCATGGACCTTCAGCGCGATCTCGATATTGCCTTCGTGTTCATCTCGCATGACATGGCCGTTGTCGAGCGTGTCAGCCATCGTGTCGCCGTCATGTATCTTGGCGAGGTCGTAGAAATCGGACCGAGGGAAGAAATCTTCGCGAACCCAGCGCATCCTTACACCCAAAAGCTACTCAAGGCGGTCCCGATGCCGGATCCGGCCCGGCGCTTAGTTCGACAGGCGCCTGACACAAGTGAACCGAAGAGCGCGTTGCGACCTGTCGATTTTGTGTCGGACAACATGCCAATGACGGAAGTAACAAAGGGACATTTTTTTCGACCTGCATAAGCGTATTTTCGGTTCACGCTGTTCTGAGCGAGGTAAGACTGTTTGAAAGTTGCGTGGACCATCCCGACTAGGTTTGCATTGATCGAATGCCTCACTTCAACAGGGAGGCGATTTAACCAAAAAACTGATCGTTTTCGCCGATATCGAGGACTGTGATGGGCGCCCATGGGGGCGTCAGTTTGTATCTCACCAAGAGCTTCGATATTACACAGAAAGGGCAAGGTCGATCGTGGGTGCATTTATGGCCTGTAACCGTGCCCAGTTTTCGAGTTTGGCAAACCGATAAACCTTTCTGGCGCCATTATGGGCGGGCACGCACGCGCCCGGCGATGGAATTCTTCAGCCGGCTCCGATGTCCATACATAGGGATCCGGCTGGCGGCTGGAGCGTTGAGGTGCCGGTGCGGAATTCTAGCATGTCGCGCACTTGATCTGCTGTCCATTTCAAGGTGGTAGAGTGGCTAAGCGCACTGATGTCACGGCTTAAAAAAGATATATGGTGGCGAGTCGTGGTTTGCGAGATGCATTCCGACGCCTTTACTGGCTACTCGTCAGAGCCTGCTTTCAGCACGGCGTGCGAGAGTGGGTCCGGCATGGCGCCGAAGGCGTACGGCTCTTCAGTTCCAGACTGGGCGGGAATTCAATTGATCGGGGTCATGAAGTTTAGCGAGACCCTTTCCGGCGTGGTCTGAGTGTACTGCTGTGTGCTTGGAAGCAGCGCCCTGACAGTGAAGCCTCCGGGGCCGAGGACTGTTGTGGGTTTCTCGTTCGTCCACGCGTCTTCATGTCGCGAACACTCCTTGCAGCCAATCGATGAATACGCGCACGCGCGGGGTCAGTTGCCGGTTCCGCGGGTAAAGGACCGATACCAGCGAGGGTTCAGGCGGAAATTCACTGAGCAATTCGATCAAAACGCCTTCGGCGATATCCTTCTCAACATGATAGCGCGGCACCTGAATGATGCCGAGGCCCATTCGGGCAGTGGAAACAAAGGTTTCGGCCGCGCTCACGGTGATGGCCGCCGGAATGACTGTCGTAAGCAGTTTGCCGTCCACCCTGAATTCAAGCGGAATAGGTCCGCTGCTGCCGGTGGTGCGAAACCCTATCATCCTATGCATTGACAAATCTTTGGGGTGCGCCGGTCGCCCATAGATCGAGACATAACCAGGCGAGGCGACAGTAACTTCCTCCAGTGTGGCGACGCGCAGCGCGATCATGTCGCTATCCTGGGGCGTGCCGACACGCAGCACGCAGTCGATCCCTTCGCGCACAAGGTCGACCAAGCGATCGCCCTCGCTGAGATGGAACTCGATGTCCGGATAGGCCGCGAGAAAGGACGGTAGTCGGGGTAAGACGAAATGCCGTGCCAGCGTGCCATGGACATCGACCCGCAGCAGTCCTTTCGGCTTTGCCCCGGCAAAGGCACCCTCGGCATCCTCGATATCATCGAGGATCGACAGGCATCGTTGATAATAGGCTTCGCCGTCCAGCGTCGGGCTCACGTGACGTGTGGTCCTCTCAAGCAGCTTGACGCCCAGTCGCGCCTCAATCTGCTTCACCGCATCCGTTACCGTGGACCGCGGCATACCCGTATCCTCCGCCGCAAGGGTGAAACTGCGCCGTTCGACCACCCGCATGAAGACACGCATGGCATCAAGTCTGTCCATCTTATTGTTCGCCATTGTCGGATTCTGATGCGGAATAATGGCTGATTATTCGCCAGATAGAAAGTGACATCTTCAGCTTCGTCATCAAGCGCGACATCGCGCACAGAGCGGAGAACGAAAATGTCTACATCTGAAAAAGTCGCCATCGTCACAGGAGCCTCCCGCGGAATCGGCGCTGCTATTGCGAAGCGCCTTGGTCGAGACGGCTTCACCGTCGTCGTCAATTACGCGGGCAGCGCCGAAGCTGCCGCAGCCGTCGTACACGAGATTGAAGCGGCCGGTGGCAAGGCTATAACCGCCCAGGCCGATGTTTCGGACGTCGAACAGGTGAAGCGTATGTTCACATCGGCAGAGGCCGCCTTCGGCGGCATCGATGTGCTCGTCAATAATGCCGGTATCATGATGCTGGCACCCCTGGCAGCCACTGACGACCAGAATTTCAGCAGACAGATCGACATCAACCTGAAGGGTACGTTTAACACTCTTCGGGAGGCGGCCACACGCCTTCGCTCGGGCGGTCGCATCGTCAACTTTTCCACGACGGTGGTCGGTCTGAAGCTGGAAACCTATGGTGTTTATGCTGCGACCAAGGCCGCAGTCGAGACCCTGACGGCGATCATGGCCAAGGAAATGCGCGGCCGCAACATCAATGTCAACGCCATCGCACCGGGCCCGACCGCGACCGACCTTTTTCTCAATGGCAAGTCCGATGAACTGATCGAGCGGATGTCCAAGGTGAACCCGTTGGAACGGCTTGGCACGCCTGAAGACATTGCTGATGCCGTGTCATTCTTTGTCGGCCCGGACAGCGGCTGGATCAATGGACAGGTGCTGCGCGCCAATGGCGGAGTCATCTGATCAGGCCTCCTCGATACCAACACTATCATCCTCTGAAAGGGCTGTTGTCATGTCAAAGAAAGTCGTTCTTGTTACCGGTTCGTCAAGCGGTTTCGGTCGTCTGACGGCCGAAGCGCTCGCCCGCGCCGGCCATACCGTTTACGCCTCGATGCGCGATATTGCCGGGCGCAATGCCGCAAACACTGGGCAGATGCGCGAACTCTCCCAGAAAGAGGGCATCGAGCTCCGTCCGCTGGAACTCGACGTACAATCGGAGGCATCCGCCAATGCCGCCGTCGAAACACTGATCGCGGAAACCGGCCGGATCGACGTGGTCCTGCACAATGCCGGCCACATGATGTTCGGCCCAGCCGAGGCGTTCACGCCGGAACAGTTCGCCCAGCAATATGATGTCAACGTCCTTGGCACGCAGCGCGTTAACCGCGCGGTGCTGCCTCACATGCGCAGCCGCCGCGAAGGGCTGCTGGTATGGGTGTCTAGCTCCAGTTCCGCAGGCGGTACACCGCCTTATCTTGCGCCATACTTTGCAGCAAAGGCGGCAATGGATTCGCTCGCCGTTCAATATGCCCGTGAACTCAGCCGGTGGGGCATCGAGACGACGATCATCGTGCCGGGCGCCTTCACCAAGGGTACCAATCACTTTGCACATTCTGGCCGGCCGGCCGACGAAGATCGAGCCGCGGACTATGAGGCTGGGCCCTATGCCGGTTTTGGCGATGAGGTTCAGAAAGCCTTTGCCGAGATCGTTCCCGACGATGCCGATCCGGCGCCTGTGGCCGGCATGATCGCCGACGTGGTCGGCATGCCCTTCGGAACCCGGCCTTTCCGCCTCCACTACGATCCAACCGAAGATGGTGCCGATATCGGCTTTGCCGTGCTCGACCGGCTGCGGGCGGAAATGCTGCATCGCGTTGGGCTGTCCGATCTACTGAAGCCCGCAAGGCCCTGAGCCTGACCCAGGAAGCAAAGGAATGATCGGGAGCATCTCGCCGATCTCGCCATCAACCCGGATCGGGAGGACGAGAAATACATACGTTTGTCATCGTTGTCTGCGGGTTTGTCTTGCTGACGCTTTTCCTGACATTCGGATGGCTCTGGCATATCGGGCAATTTCCGAGCGCCAGCGTCGCAAAGCTGTTCATCGTCCTTTGGGTGGTGATGTCCCTCGTCAACATGTGGATCGGGGTTTCGAAGGCCGGTTATTCGATAAGTGAGGAGCTGTTCGTGTTGCCCCAAGTGCTGCTGCCGCCGGTTCTTGCTGCTGGTCTCGTGCTCCTCGCATCCTGATCCAGACACACGCAAACAGATATGAAACAGGAGACATACAAATGACTGCCTTCAATTCGAACTACATCGGGCTCACGCTGGTCGCAGCCATTACGGCTTCGATAGCCGCGACCACGTCCGCTGGTCTTGGCTGGCCGGTCTGGGCGATGTTCATAGGATGGGTCACTTTCATTACAGGTGATCATTCCTTCAACGGCGCAGTCCGCAGTTATCTCTGCGCAGCGATCGGCATCGCATTTGGCAGCCTTGCGGCAATCGGCGTCGGAACGCTGATGCCACTCATTGACTACCTCGCTTTCGGCGCCGTCGTATTTGTCGTGGCAATTATCGTCGTTTCCCTCAGGGCCGCGCCGATGCTCAACAATATTTCGGCGTACTTTCTCGGGCTGATCGCCTTCTTCGCCGCGCACGTTCCGCCGAGCATAACAGCGGTCACGGAGCTGGCGGCCGCTGGCGCATTGGGAGCCGCCGCCGCGTTCTTTGCTCATTCGCTTCAGATGAAGATGGCCAGCAGATAATCGAACGTGAAGCGCGCCTTAGGGCGCGCTTCAATCCGCAAGCAGATGTCCGCGATACTCGACGCCACGCAAATCATTGCGGTCGATATGAAGCAGGTCAGCGGAATAGACAGATCGTACTGTCGAGAGCGATCGGTCGGCAGATCCGCGTGATAAACCCTTGGCACGGCTATTCGACGCTTACAGCGCACATTCCCGAACTTTGAATGCCGTCGCTCCAAAATGATCGACAGCATTCATGTTGCCCAACGCCGCGTTGCTCGTTAACTCCCGTGAACCTCGCGTCGCTGGAGCCTTACCACTCCAATCGCTAACAAAGCGAATGCGATGATCGCAGCTACTGGCACACCAATCAAATAAGTGCCAAATTTTGCCAGAAGTGGCTTCGGCCCCCCACTCCGAAACTCAGCCACCGTTTCGGGCGTGATCGTCATCGCAGGGTTGCCGAAATTCTGCGCGACAAAGCTGGCGACGGCGGCGACCTGGCGGTCATTCATGTCGTTTTCGAAGGCTGGCATCAGCGTCGGACCGCTCGATCCGGTGCGATGCACGCCCTCAAGAACGGTCATCACCAGATTGTTCGGGTGCACCGATCCGGTTGCCGTGCTCTGATAGAGCGAGGGGTAATAGCCATCCTTGCTGCCGGCGCCGCTTGGCATGTGGCAGGACGCACACGCGGAATCATAGAGGACGGCACCATCGTTGATGCTGGTAAAGTCGCTGCGGGTGGCGTCCGCATAGACGGACGCATCGGCGGCGCGTCCTTCATTTGCCGCATGCAGACCCTTGCGGGCTGCGGTGCTGTCGAAACTGTAATGGTCCTCGACCGGCGTGCCGAAAGTCGCAGGGGCGGCCTTTTGCGTAGGGTCCGCAACCGCCGGAACAGTCCGGAGATAAGCCGTGATCGCGGAAATATCGCCGTCTGTCAGTTTCGAGAGACTGAGTTCCACAGCCTCAGCCATCGGGCCGGCTGCTACGCCCTTGCCGGGAACATGGCCTTGCTTGAGGTATTGCGCAATCTCGGCATCTGTCCAATCTCCGAGGCCCGAGACCCTATCCGTGGTAATATTCGGCGCTTCCCAGGCTCCGACAAGTCCGCCGGCAAGGTTCTCGTCCGTCTTCATGGCCATGGTCAGATCGCGCGGCGTGTGACAGGTTGCGCAATGTGCCAACCCTTCCGACAGATAACGACCTCGCGCCACCTGCGCATCTTCCCCAGACTTCGCGGTAAAGCGTGTCTTGTTGAGATTGAGCAGATTCCAGCCAGACATCAGGATGCGCTGGCTGAAGGGAAAGGAAAGCTCCGTCTTGTGGGCTGGTACGGCATCCACCGGCGCCACGCTCGATTGGAAATAGGCATAAAGCGCCTTCATGTCCTCGTCGGTGATCAGGCTGTAAGAATCGTAGGGCATTGCCGGATAGAGGTTACCGCTCGGAGAAACACCCTCGCGCACGGCGCGAGCGAACTGTTCTTCCGTCCAGTTGCCGATGCCGGATTGTTTAGAGGGCGTAATATTGGTCGACCAGATGGTTCCCATGGGCGAACCGAGCGGATAGCCGCCGGCAAACGGTTTTCCGCCCTTCGGCGCCGTATGACAGGCCGCGCAGTCGCCGGCGGTCGCCAGATATTCACCGCGTTTGACCAGATCTGCGTCTTGAGCCATGGCGGCGGTGCTAATGACGCCAACGACGAGCGTTACCAGTGTCGCAAGATGTCTCATCATTAGATCTCCCTTGCGATGATGTCGGCCGAACGCAGTGACAACGCGCATCCGGTCATTGTGGGATTGTTCGCAGCGGATGCCGGCATGACGCCCGATGTTGCAAGAAACAGGTTATCATGGTCGTGGGTGCGGCATTCGCCGTTGACCACCGAATCCTTGGGATCGCTGCCCATGATGACCGTGCCCATCGGGTGGTCGCGGTTTTCCCACACCGTCGTGTTTTTGCTGAACACGACGGCGCCGAGGAGGGACTGGAACTTGTCGAAATCCTGCTTCACCACTTCGCCGGCGCGGCGCACATAATCATCGACGTCGTAATGGATCGAGTTCAGCGGCAGACCGAACCTGTCCTTATTTGTGGCGGACAGCGTCACCCGGTTTGTCGGATGCGGGAGGGATTCGATATTGGAGGAAACCGGCGTGAAACGCGCTGCCATGTGGCGGATTTGCTTGTCGAGTTCCGGCCCGATGACCCCTTCCTTCATCAGATGCTCGGTAATCGGCACGTTGCCGACGAAATTGCCGATCTCATAACGGATGCATCCATGTTCCGAACGCCATGGTCCGTCGCGCCAGTTGAGGATGTCGCCCTGCTGGACCGGGCCGCGTCCCGACCACATCGGTTCGTCTGAGAGGAAGGATGCGCCAAAAGCGTTATGATCCATCAGATTGCGCCCGACCATGTCCGAGGAGTTGGCGACGTCTGAAAGCAGCAGCAGCCTAGGTGTCTCGATCGCATGTGCCGCGACGATGACGTAGCGCGAAGTCAGGGCGTGGCTATTGCCTTTGCTGTCGTGGTAGTGCACGGCAGCGATCTTCTTGCCGTCCGGTGATTTTTCCAGCTTATAGACTGCCGCGTTCTCGATGAGCTTGGCGCCAGCCTGCTCGGCGAATGTCACGTTGCGATCGCCGGAATATTGCGAGCCGATCGGACAGACCGGCGAACAGTTGTTGTTGCCAACACAGGCGGGACGTCCGCCATAGGGGTCCGTTGCCCTGCCATTCGGCTGATAGGTATAGTTATATCCCCCAGGCGCCACTTTTTCCGCAAATCGCTTCGAGAAGTAGGAAAGCTCCTGCGGGCGGATCGGATAAGGATGCTGTCGGGGCGGATAGGGCTTGCCACCCTTGCCGGAATAGTCGGCATGATCATCGCCTGACACGCCCATCTTGCTCTCGGCCTCGTAATAGAAAGGCTCGAGATCATCATATCCGATCGGCCAGTCACGTCCGACGCCGTATGTAGATTTCAGCTTGAAATCGTTGGGAAGATTGCGCCAGCAGGCGCCGCCCCAATGCCAGGTCGTGCCGCCAACCAGGCGCAGCATGCCCGCGACGTAAGAGACCGGGCCGGTGTTTTCGACATAGCCCGGCACGAACGAGGTCGGCGCCCAGGGTTCGTTCGGATAAGGCTGGTTGCGGTTGCCGCCATTGGAAGAGACATTGCCGCTGGAGCGGAAGCTGTCGACGATCTTCCAGCGCGGAACACGAGGTCCGGCCTCAAGGATGATGACCGATTTTCCGGCCTCGGCGAGCTTCTGAGCGGCAAGACCGCCCATGGCTCCGGAGCCGACGACGATGACGTCGGCGTCGAATTCAGTGTTTGCCATGATGTTACCTGAAGGGGAGTTGGGGAGTGTCAGTCGGTGGCGAGGGATGCCGGAGCGGCGGCCCAATAGCCCGGACCGGCGCGCGCATAGGTCGGCAGGACGGTAACATCCAGCGTCGGCCTCCACATCAGGGCGCCGGTATAGGTAATGAAATCCGGGCCCGGTTCGGCTCGCTCAAGAACCTCGCCGACGCGGCCGAGATACCAGGCTGAAATCAGCGAAACGGCCGCTGCTTTATGTGCGGGATCGGACATGGCCGGTGATTGCGGCAGGTCCGTAAACTCTTGAAGATCGGCTACCTGGATCGCCTGAACCAGAGATGCGTAGGCCGCTTCGAAACCATCATCGCGGCGAACGAGAGCCGACCAGGCCATATCCGCAAGCGTGTCGTCAATTTCCGGATGGCCGGTTAGCAGCCTTGAAATCCGCATAAAGTCGGCAGGCGCCTTGGCAGTTGCGGCCACTTGCGCAAGTGCGCCGGACGCCGTGAGGCTGCCGGTCGCCAGCCAGGCGGCGGGAACAGAGTATGTGAGCGCCTTCAACAAATTGCGCCTGCTTAATCCCTTTGAAGATGGATCGGCTTGGGGACAGTCTTTCATGACGATATCCTGGGAGGTGGCGACCGCGAAACGGGCCAGCCGGTGGCATTGTTTTATGGTGTCATTCCTCCCAATGCACCACGGCGGACTTGATTGATGGAATTGACATCAATCAATGAGAGCGCTCTCATTTCGAGATATAGAGGCAATTCGCCGCAGCGTCAATTCGATTTAATAGAAGTTGCGCAATGTTGCCGAACGCCATATTTTTCCGTAAAAACAATGGGTAGGAGGACTGGCCGTTGAAAAAAGTAACGATAACGCTCGATGATGTCGCTCGTGCCTCAGGCTTATCGCGCGCCCAAGTGTCGCGTGCGCTGAGAGGAGATCCAGGGGTCACTGTAGCAACGCGCGCGGTCGTGGAAGCGGCCGCCCGTGAGATCGGTTATCGGCCGAACCTTGCTGCACGAACACTGGCCTCTTCTCACTCCACCAGCATCGGCATCGTGATCGGTGAGCCGTTGAACCCTTTCCATATGTTGCTCGCACAACAGCTCGATACAGGGCTTGCCGCGATCGGCTATGACGCGATCGTATCGTTGCGCGCCATCAATGATGAAGCGGTTCTGGCCGAGAGCGATCGGCTTTTATCGATGCGTGCCCGCGGTGTTTTCCTCATTTCTACTCCGCAGAGCGATGAGGCAGTGGTGGCGTTTTCGAAAACGCTTCCCTGCGTGTATCTGGGGCGACAACTGCCGAACCTCGATGTCGCTGCTGTCAGCTCAGATGACGAGGATGCGAGCATCAGGCTTGTTCGCCATCTTATAGACCTCGGTCATCGCCGGATTGCCCATATCGAAGGCGGCAACAAGGCAGGCGCGCGCGAACGAAAGACTGGATACCGGCGTATCATGACGGAAATGAAACTTCCGATGATCGAGGTGCCCGGGACTCATGACATCGATTCAGGCCGGGTTGGTGTTGAATTTCTTCTTCGGGAGGAAAACCGGCCGACGGCGATCTTCGCGGACAATGATCTGACTGCGATCGGCGTTATCAACGAGCTTAATCGGCGTGGGATACGTGTGCCACAGGATATTTCCGTTGCGGGTTATGACGATATTCCAGCGTCTGGCAGCGAGACCATTTCTCTGACCACTCTTCGCCAGGATCCTCATGCTCATGCAGCTGCGGCCATCCAACTCCTAACTCTGATGCTTGATGAACCTTCGATAGAAAAACGCTCAAGGGTCATTCGATCAGAACTCATAGCGAGAAGATCCACCGCTGTGCGCAGGGACCCCTAGCTGGCTGGAAGGCAGGTTTCCGTAACGTATCCCTTTAAGCGATGGTGGCTAATGGGTGCGCGAGATTGGTTTAATTCCAGTGCGTACTAGGTTTTCGACAAGTTCGCCCACCACACCCCTAAGCCAACGATGTGCCGGATCGTGTCGATATCGCACGTGCCAAGCCATCTCGACTGGAAATGTTCCAAGATCGACAGGTGCTTCAACGACCTTCAGCCGAGGGTCGCGCTCCAGGCTACGACAGATCAGTCGAGGAAGGGTTGCGCAGTAGTCAGTGACTGCGATCATCTCGGGGACGGCGAGAAAGTGTGTGACAGAGACTGCAACGTCGCGCTTGAGGTTCTGCTGCCCCAGCGCCTGGAACAGGCCCGCACGAATTCGACCCGGTGGCAACACGTTGACGTGCTTCAGGCTCTCGTAAAGGTCGCGCGTCAGGTTGGCGCTGACATCCGGGTGATCGTGGCGGACGATGCAAGCCAGTCCGTCGTCCATTAGGTGCTGGACAACAAGGTTGTCAGGGGGATCGATGACTCGCCCAAGCACGATGGCGGTCGTCCCCGAAATGACGCCAGTATCAGCGAGGTCATTGCCAAATGGTGTCATGCGTAGCTTGATGCCGGGCGCTTGCTCTCGCAGCCTTGCCACCAGCGCTGGCATCAACACAAGTTCGACGTAGCTGTTTGGTGCGATTAAAAAAAGGCGCTCCGCGCTTGCCGGATCAAAATCCTGTTGGTGGACGACCAGCTCGTCAAGCTGCGCCAATGCGGCTTCGATCGTCGGCGCGATCTCCTCGGCAAGCTGTGTTGGTCTGATGCCGTAGCGCTCCCGGATAAACAGCGGATCTTTGAGCATGTCGCGAAGCCGATTGAGCGAATTCGACAGCGCAGGCTGCGTTATGCCGAGGCGAGCGGCAGCGCGGGTGACGCTTCGCTCCTCCATGAGAGCGAGGAAGACGGGCAGAAGGTTTAGATCGTATTTCATACAGATATAATCGCACGTGAATATCTGAAATCCAACAAGTAAATTTCTCAAATATCTATGCAGATGACATGATCACTTCATCGAAAGGCCAGCAGCGCTGATCGACAATCCAGGCCGGTCCGGCCGCGACCATCAAAGGATAAGACGATGAAAGTTCTCATGGTGCTGACTTCGCACGATACGCTCGGTGACACCGGCCGCAAGACCGGGTTCTGGCTTGAGGAGCTGGCAGCTCCCTATTACGTCTTCAAGGACACCGGCGCCGAGATCACGCTTGCTTCGCCCAAGGGCGGCCAACCGCCGCTCGACCCGAAGAGCGACGAACCGATGTTCCAGACCGAACTGACGGCTCGTTTCAAGGCAGACGCCGACGCTAACGCACAGCTCGCCCAGACGGTGCGCCTCGACAGCATCGACCAGAAGGATTTTGATACGGTCTTCTATCCCGGCGGCCATGGCCCGATGTGGGATCTGGCTGAAGACATGAATTCCATCGCGCTCATCGAATCCTTCATCGCCGCCGGCAAGACCATCGCCCTTGTCTGCCATGCTCCGGGCGTGCTGCGCCATGTCAAGAATGCCGACGGCTCGCCGTTTGCTCAGGGTCGCTACCTCACCGGTTTCACCAACACTGAAGAAGAAGGCGTTGGCCTGACCAAGGTGGTCCCTTTCCTGGTCGAGGACGTGCTCATCGCTCAAGGTGCCGTGTTCTCCAAAGTGAAGGATTGGGGCGTTCACACGGTCGTCGATCGCCAACTCATCACCGGCCAGAACCCGGGATCTTCCGGTGAGGCCGCCGAAGCTCTGCTCACCGCCCTGCGCCAGACCCGTATCCGGGTAGCCTGATTCAGCATCGTGGCCGACCGCCAGCAGTCGGCGGTCGGCCGCCCGAAAATCGGATATCGAAATGATCAGCCTCAAACCAACGCTCTCGGCTGCACAGGCCCGGGAGATGATCGAGACATCAAAGTCCAAGGCGGACGAGTTAAACGTCCCATGCTCGATCGCCGTCATTGGTCCAGACGGCTACTTGCTTGCCTTCGATCGCCAGGACGGGGCCATGTCGGGATCCGTTGAACTGGCGATCAACAAAGCGTTCACCGCTCAGATCTTCAACAACGGGACTGACAGGCTGAGCGTATTGGCTCGACCGGGTGCTGAGCTCTTCGGAATTCAGCATTCCCACAACGGTCGCGTCGTCGTGTTCGGGGGAGGCGTCCCCATCCAATTCAATGGGCAAGCGATCGGTGCGATCGGCGTCAGCGGCGGCACCGTCGCAGAAGATGTGGCCATCGCGGAGGCTGGCGCTGGAATTCTGGCCGAACGTCTTGTCCCCTGTGGTGCCTAGGCCAAACATGGTGCTGAAGCCAATTAACCATCGGCCCCGCAATCTAATTCCATTCTGAAAGCCGCATATGCGTGGCTTGATCCCTCATCGCAAAGCGTGGCGCCCGATTTCAACTTCGGTTGGTCGGGACAGGACAAGTGCGCGCCTGTTCTCTCTCCCCATCAATATTTTTTCAAAAGGATGCATGAAATGAAACTCCTGAACTCGCTCATCTCGGCTGTCGCCGTTGTTGCAATCACAGCCAGTGTCGCTCTGCCGGCCGCTGCGGCAGACTTCAAGGCCAAGACCGTTGTCCTCGTTCACGGAGCATTTGCCGACGGTTCGTCTTGGAACAAGGTCATCCCGCTTCTGAAGAAGGCAGGATTGAAAGTCGTGGCGGTCCAGAACCCGTTGGACACACTGGAAAATGACGTTGCCTTCACCGACCGGGCGATTGCCGACGCTGAAGGCCCGGTCGTGTTGGTCGGCCATTCCTATGGCGGTGCCGTCATCACGCAGGCGGGTGTCAATCCGAAGGTTCATTCACTGGTGTATGTCGCGGCTTATGCGCCAGAGGTCGGCCAGTCGGTACTCGATACGCAGAAGCCATATCCGGATGCGCCAGGCAGGCCGTTCATCAAGCAGGATGATGCTGGATATCTGAAATTCACTGACGAAGGCATCTTCGACTACTTCGCGCCGGATCTGCCTCGCAGCGAGCGTGCATTAATAGCGGCCACACAGGGTGCATTTGGCGTTAAGGCCGTTTCAACGCCCGTTACGCAGGCCGCCTGGCACACTGTTCCTTCCTTCGAGGTTGTGTCCACCAACGATAAGGTGATCCCGCCGCAGCTCCAGCGAGATCAGGTCAAGCGGCTCAAGGCGACAGCCGTCGAGGTGGCTGCAAGCCATGTCGTCATGCTGTCGCACCCGGACGTGGTGGCGAAGTTGATCCTCGAGGCCGCGAAGTAACTCCGATGTCATGGTGGGTCGTTTTCGTCTCGGCCCGCCATGCCCATCAATTTGCTTCTCGCCCTGAAGTTCCCCGATGACGGATATTCTTTCCACCCGTCCGTTAGCCCACAATCTTCTTCGGGCTATCGAGACCGATGCTGCCACGGCCTACGTTCCGGCAGCACTCGCCCGCCCGGCGCTTTCGTTCGCCGCCACCGTCCTCGATGAGGTTATCGACGTGACAGGTGGACATCGCTTGATTGCCCTGATCGACCCACTGCCAGTTCCCCCTTTTCCCCCGTCTCGGCCATATGAGCGAGCATTGGCATTCCCTAGCCCCAGATCGTCGGTGGACGGATGGCAATCGTTTCGCACTCTGGGCGACGGTTGTTTGCGGCGATCCAGCTCTATCGTAGGTTCGTCGACGAGCGCCTGGAGCTTGTCAGGAACTACGCCGCAGCGATCACACGGCTTGTGGCTTCAATTCTGATGGATGGCGTTCGAAGGCGTGAGTTCAAGATCGATGACGTCGAAGCGGCGGCCGAGGTCGCGCGTGACGCTGTCACGGTCTATGTTCATCCGGCGAAGCGGCGGCTCGGCCAGGCGTTTCCGGTGAAACCAACCTACGTCGCGTCATGGGCACTCCGGTTGTAGCCTTCAAAACGGGCGTATCCCTGAAGGGTGCCTGACGGCACCTTGCGAACCCGATCACATCCTGTGACGATCCACGTTAGACTGGGAGACAAGCGCCAGCCGCGACGTTTCAGGACAACCGCGTGCGATGTCGTCAATCCGGTTGCCTCAAATAGCCAAACACCGCACGTTTGACGCGGATAGAAAGCAGTTCCTGGTTTGTCTCGCCGCGCTCGCCAGCAGCGTCGACTAACCCTTTCGTGATTGCGATCACATCCAGGCTTTCGACTTCGGGCGCTCTGTCGAACCCGGCAGCCGTCAGGCTGACTCTGATAATCTCGACAAGAATTTTTCGCGCTTCGGTATCCGGCGGTACTGGCAACTGGCTCTCCAGTTGGTCCAGCAGGCGCGCCAGAGCTGGCCGACGCAGTTGGTGCTTGACGGCCGCGTCAAGAATTCCGGCGAGCCTTTCTTTTGGTGGCGTTAAATCCGCAATCCTCTGAATGTCCGCCAGCAACGCATTGTTCGACAACGCAATGAGCTCCCGCGTTATCACCTCCTTCGTCGGGAAGTATTGATACAGGGAGCCAATGCTCACCCCCGCTACTCGGGCGACCGCGTTCGTCGTGTATCCTGTTGAACCTTCGCTCTCAAGAATGCGAGCTGCAGCCTCCAGTATATTTGCGACGGTCACCGCGGAGCGCGCTTGTTTTGGCCGTTTGCGCGGCATTCCCGGCTTTTTGTTCATGTCGGATCGTCCTGTCCGTATGCGAGTTGTCGAATGAGAGCAAATGCTCACATAATTTAGACATTCGCTTACGAGGGTGTAAAGGTCCTGGAAAATGCATCAGATACCAAACGAAAGCCGGATTCTCTGTGGGGTGATCGACGCCGTTGTCTGTGCAGGGAGCGCGATCAAAGACCGCGTCTCGGACAGCAGAATACCGACAACAATCGAAGAGATCATTGAACTCATCCGTAAAAACGATGCAGTTTCTACTGCCATTCTGAAGCGTAAATTGGCGGCCGTTATCCCAAGTGCGGTGGTGGACGATGAAGAGACATCTGAGGGTCTGCTTCCCCCGGGAGAATGGTGGATCATCGATCCGGTGGAGGGCGCCGTTAATCACGTACACGGTGTGGCGGATTGGTGCGTTTCTGCGACACTGATACGTGACAACGAGGTGGTCCATACGGCGGTTCACGTACCGCTTTCGGGAGACATATATTCAGCAAGCAGGGGAGGTGGGGCGTTCCTAAACGGAAAGAGGATCAACGTATCCGCTAAAAGGCACCTGAGCGGCTCCATGCTCGGGACCGGCCAAGCAAGTCCAGGTGAAGGCGTAACTGTGCATCGCCTGATAGGCGAATCCACTTCTCTCATGCTGCAGCACGCACTAACTGTTCGCGTCTCAGTGCCTTCAACCATGCAGTTGATCCAGGTTGCCGACGGAAGAATGGACGGCTTCTGGCAATTCAGTGCCATCCGCTCAGGATTGGTCGCAGGAGCGCTACTCGTTCAGGAGGCTGGCGGCTTGGTTACAGACGTCGCAGGAAAGCCATGGTCAATGGCCAGCAGCAGCTTCCTGGCTTCTCCTCCTCAACTTTCAGCTCCCATGCATCGCCTGCTCGGCGGTCTCTCGTAATTTTCACAATCCTTCAAACAGGTAAAAGAAATGACGAACATCACCATTCTCGGCGCAGGCCGGGTCGCTAAAGCCATCGCCACCCGGCTGGCTGCGTCCGGACGTCCTTTCACAATTGGCGTCCGCGATGTCGATCGCTCAGCACAGAACTGGACGGGGCCTTCAACGATATTCAAGACGAGTTCGGAAGCCATCCAGGAAAGCGATGTTATCTTTAACGCCACGCCCGGAGAAACGAGCGTCGAGTTCTTGAAGCCTCTCTCGGGACTGTTGGCGGGGAGGATCCTCGTAGACGTGTCGAATGCGCTCAAGCGGGACGATAAGGGCATGCCAATCGGCCTGGCCTACCCGGATAGCAGCGTCGGCGAAAAACTTCAGGAAGCCTTGCCGGACACCTCCGTTGTGAAGACGCTGAACACCATGCTGTTTTCGGTCATCTGCAATCCGAACGCGTTGTCGGTCATGCCTGTCGCCTTCCTTTCCGGAAACAATGACGAAGCGAAACATATTAT
This sequence comes from Neorhizobium sp. JUb45, assembly GCF_004343585.1. Classification (GTDB taxonomy): domain Bacteria; phylum Pseudomonadota; class Alphaproteobacteria; order Rhizobiales; family Rhizobiaceae; genus Neorhizobium. The sequence continues at coordinate 156,535 of NZ_SLYW01000009.1, forward strand.
TCGCGGCCTGTTGCAAGGTTTTGGCTGGCGGGGCGAACTTATCGAGGACCTAGGGGGCATTCGGTCAGCTCGTGGACCTGAATCCTTCATGAATTTCGTGCCGGCGATAATCGCGAAGCACGGATTCGATCCGTTCGCACTCACGATCGCAAGATGAGATCAAAGGCGGACATATCGTTCGGCGGACTCGTCAAAGATACCCGTGAGCGAGACCCTCGCCATGCTGAATTTGTCGCTGATCAGATCGGCGCCACCCCAGAAGCATTTGCTCACCTCATCTTCCGCGGTAGACGAAGAGCGGTGCCTCAACGCGGCTATCCGCTTCGGCCTGTTCGTTCAGAAGCTGGCGCAACGGTGAACGAATACAGACAGGGTCGGTGGCCGATGCATCACCCGCAAAAGCCATGGCCTGACAGCGGCAACCGCCGAAATCGACCGCCTTGCGCTCGCAGCTGCGGCAGAGTTCCGGCATCCAGCTGTCGCCACGATAGGCGTTGAAAGCAGATCCTTCGTACCAGATCGTCTCGAGCGCTTTGTCGCGCACATTGTCGAATTGCAGCGAAGGAATAGTCTCGGCGGCGTGGCACGGCAGAACCTTGCCCGATGGGGTGACGTTGAGGCCGGTGCGCGCCCAGCCGCCCATGCATGCCTTGGGATAGGAGGCGTGGTGGTCGGCGCCGACATAATCGATGACGATGATGCCTTCGAGGCGCTTGCGGGCGTCCTCGACAAAGGCATTCGCCTTGAGGAACTGTTCCCTGGTCGGCATCAGCGCCTGGCGGTTTTTGTCGGCCCAACCGTGGAACTGCACCGTCGCAATCTCGATGCGCCGCGCGCCGAGCTTGACGGCCAGATCCAGCATTTCGCCCATCTGTTCCATGTTCTGTTTGTGGCAGACGGCGTTGACGGTGAGTGGAATGCCGGCCGCATGGGTCCATTGGGCAACCGCGATCTTGCGCCCGTAGCCGCCCTTGTAGCCGCCGACGCGGTCGGCAAGCTCGGGCGTCGCGCCCTGGATCGACAATTGAAGATGGTCGAGTCCGGCATTGGACAGTTCGGCGATGCGCTTTTCGGTCAGCCCGATGCCGGAGGTGATGAGATTGGTATAGAGTCCGGCCTTGGCGGCGGCGGCCGTCAACTCGACGAGATCGCGCCGGGACGCCGGTTCACCGCCGGACAGATGCAGATGTAGCACGCCGAGGGCGGCCGCCTGTTTAAACACCGAAATCCACTCCTCGGTGGACAGCTCGGTCTTGACGCCTTCCAGTTCAAGAGGATTGGAGCAATAGGGACAGGCGAGCGGGCAACGATGCGTCAGTTCGGCAAGCATGGCGATTGGGGCCGGGATACGGATGCGCTTGACCACGCCATCCGCATCCGTCCACTCGCTTGTCGGTCCCACTGTCACATGCTCGTTCACGATTTCAGCTCCAGCATCCGGCGCTTGGAAAATTCACCGACAAAAGCGATCACGTCGGCAAGTATCTGGTCCTTGGGCGCCCCGAACTTTGCTGAAAAATCATCAGCGATTGCATCCAGGCTGCGCTCGCCGTCGAGCGCATTGACGATCATCACCGCGATTTCATCGAGTGCCAGCGCCCGTTCGGGCGCAAGCAGGACATTCTGGCCGCGCACCGGATCTTCCCTCAGCCGCACCCCGCGCGCCAGCTTGGCGACGGTCTGGCCGGTGATAGTGAGGGCAGCACTGTCAACCACCGGCTCGCTCATTCCGTTACTCCCTGGACTTGCTTCAGCACGGGCTGATCGAGGTCGCCAATTACGCCTTCCCGGCCGTCCCAGCCGCCCGGCGGCAGAAGCGCCGGTAAGACGTAGGCGTGATGAAGCGCATCGAGCTGAGCCCATAGAACGTCGGTCTTGAAGGTCAGCGCTGCTGCAGCGGCGTCCTGCTTCTCCTTCGTGTCAGCATGGTCGAGCACATAGTTGAGGCCGAAGGCCACATCGACCGGCGCCTCGTCGAGGCGTTTGCGGAAATAGGACAGCGCCTCGTCATTGGCGAAGGCATAATGCTCGATCAGTCCTGCAATGCGGTTCTTGTGGATCGTCGGCGCAAACAGCTCGGTCAGCGAGGCGGCGACCGCATCGAGCATCGGCATGTCGCGGACGAAACGCACATAAGCGTCGCAGGCGAACCGGGTGCCGGGCAGCACGCCGCGGTTGGAGGCGACGTAATCGGGGTCAAGGCCAACGGCTTCGGCAAGCTTGAGCCAGCGGCGGATGCCGCCACCTTCTTCGACGCCGCCGTCATGGTCCTCGATGCGCTTGCGCCAGGCGCGGCGGATCGAGGCGTCCTCGCAGCGGGACATGAATGCCGCGTCCTTCACCGGGATCCGGCTCTGGTAATAGAAGCGGTTGATCACCCAGGCACGAACCTGCATGATGTTGCAATGGCCCCTATGCAGCATGCCGTGAAACGGATGCTTGTCGTGATAGCGGGCGTCGCCGATGGCGCGCAGCCGGGCTTCGAACTCGGTTCTGTTTTGAGCGGCGTTGTAAATGTCAGGCAAGATCGATCTCCATGCCGTCAAATCCGACGGCAAATCCGGCCGCCTCGACGGCCGCCCTTTCCGGGCCGCAGCGCCAGATCGGGTTGGTATTGTTGATATGGGCATAGACCATCCGTCCGATGCCCAGTTTGGACAAATGCGCAAGGCTTCCATGCGGTCCGGAGATCGACATATGCCCCATGCGCTGCCCGGTTTTCACGCCGGTACCGGCGCGCACCATCTCGTCGTCGGTGTAGAGCGTGCCGTCGAAGAAGACGAGATCGGCGCCGCGGATGCGGTCCGCCAGCCAGTCCGGAAGGGTGGCGCAGCCGGGGATATAGTAGGCGCGCTTGCCGCTGGCCAGAAATTCGATGCCGATCGTCTGCTCGCCTTCCAGGCCCAGTTCAGGCTCACCCTCTTCAAGATAAAGCGCCACCTTGCCGGGCACGGCGAACATCCGCGCCTGAAGACCGGGAAGTGGCGAAAAATCTTCGTCAAGGCGAACCGTGCGGCGCGTCACATGGGCAGGATCCAAAACCTTGAATACCGGATTGTCGTCGAGAACGCGCTCGATTGCAGAGGTAGCGAAAAGCTCGAAAGGCTGTTTTTCCCGAACCGTCAGAAGCCCACCGATATGATCTACATCGGCATTGGTGATGACGATGCTCTTGATCGGGCTGTGGCGGAGCGATTCGGGATGAAGCGCGCGTGTCTGCTGGATCTGCTGGCGAATATCGGGAGAAGCATTGAAGAGCGCCCAATCGGCGCCGTTGGTGCTGACCGCCAGCGACGATTGCGTCTGGGGCCGAAGGCCAGAGGCCGGATCACGCGCGGCGGCGCAATTGGCGCAGTTACAATTCCATTGCGGCAGACCGCCACCTGCGGTGGAGCCGAGGACGATGAAGCGAATCCCGTTCATTTCGCAGGCTTCTGCCCGTTGACCTGACCAGATGTTCGAGGTGGCTGCAGCTCCGTTTCGATGATGACGGTGACTTCGTCATCGACCGACTTGATCTTTGGTGCAAGTCCCCACTCGCTTCGCTTGAAGGTCATTTCGGCGGAAAAGCCGATCTTCGGGCTGTCTTCGGCTGGTTGCCGCGCCATCGAGCCGTTGAAGGTGACGTTGAGCGTCGCAGGATGAGTTTCGCCACGCAATGTCAGATCGCCAGTGACAGTCCCGCGATGTGCATCGATCACCGTAACCTGGCGCGACACAAAGTGGATTGGTTTACCGGCCAGAAACCGGTCTTCGGCACCGATCTCCTTGTCGAAATCCTCGCGCTCGGGAAACGGGAAATTCGTCTGAACGGAGAGGGGGTCGATGGTGGCGATGACGGAAGAGGTGTCGGGACGTTCCGCACTCCATTTCAACTCGGCCGTCATACGTGTGAAACGCGCGGTATAGTTGGAAAGGCCAAGATGCTTTACCTTCCAGATCACGCTGGAATGTGCCGGGTCTGCAAAATAGATGCCGGAAGGCGCCGGATCACCGGTTCCATCGGCGGCCAGGGCTGCGCACGAAAAAAGCGTAGCGCTTGCAGCAATCGACAGGGCAAGCCGGTTCAATGACATCTGAATTTCGCTTTCAATTCGATGCCGACCGCTAGTGCGGGTTCGCATCGCATCCGGTCGCCTCACTGTGCAATGCACATTCGAGAGCGAGATTTGGCTTGTTGGTCACCGGCGGCATCACCATCAGCGCGTTGCAACTGACACTGTCAAAAAATGCCGCCGGTAGATTTTGTACACGCCCGTCCTGATTGTTCAGAATGCGGACGTCAGGTTATCAGAACAGGACGGGCTCATCGCCATCCGGCTGTGCATAGCGGTTGATTTCCATTCCGCAGCTGACTTCAGTAAACTTCGGTGCAGACCATTTCATGTTGAAACTCCTTGTAAGACTTAGCGGCTCATGCGGCCGATCTAGGGTTTTTCGCAGGTTCCGGTTGAGAGGAGCCTGTTCTCACGCACATGTTTCGTGGCTTGCACTCAACATATCTGGTTCACAGCAAGGATGAGAGCTGGCAGCAGCCATAGCTATCAATTTGCCGCGGATTGCGCTTGGGGCGGTCGAAATGACCGTCCCAAGTGCTTGGTCTAGTTGGGGCCTCAGGGAAGGGTGTAGGCCATGATGTAGTCACCGGCCTTGGTCCCGACGGAACCATGGCCACCGGCAACAATGACGACATACTGCTTATCGCCGGTCGTGTAGGTCATCGGCGTCGACTGACCGCCGGCCGGTAGCCGTGTTTCCCAAAGCTGCTCGCCCGTTGTCAGGTTATAGGCCCGGAAGTAGTCGTCTACGGCAGCGCCGAGGAACGCGACGCCTGAACGGGTGATCATCGGACCGCCAATGCCTGGAACGCCGAGCTTGATGTTCAGCGGTAACGGAGTCATGTCGCGAACGGTGCCGTTGCGCAACTTGTAGACCACGTTTTCTCCACGCAGATCCGCGCCGGCAACATATCCCCATGGCGGAGCAACGCAGGGAATGCCGAGAGCTGATAGGAACGGTCCCATGAACACTCCGTAGTCGGCGCCATCATTTCGGTTCAAACCCTGCTCGCTGGCCTTCTCATCCTCACCCTTAGGCGGAATGGTGTTGGCAGGAACGAGACGCGACGTGAAAGGCAGGTAGGTCGGCATGCCGAACATGACCTGACGCTCCGGATCGACGGCTACGGAACCCCAGTTGAAGGTGCCGAAGTTACCAGGATAGACGATCGTGCCCTTGAGAGACGGGGGGGTATATTGGCCTTCATAGTCCAATGATCGGAACTGGATGCGGCATGCGAGCTGGTCGAGCATTGTTGCTCCCCACATGTCGGATTCCTGCAGCGTCTTCGGTCGGAAGGTCAGCTTGGTGATCGGCTGTGTCGGAGACGTCCACTCGCCGGGGATGGCGCCACCAGGGGCCGGCAATTCCTCGCGTGGGGACAGGGGCTCGCCGGTGCGGCGGTCCAGAACCCAAATATCGCCTTGCTTGGTCGGACCGACCAGCGCTGGAACAACCTTGCCTTCACGTGTGAGATCGATCAGCACTGGCTGAGCCGGAACGTCCATGTCCCAGAGGTCGTGATGAAGCGTTTGGCGGACCCAGCGCTTCTGGCCAGTCTTGATGTCGAGCGCGACGATCGAGGACGAATGTTCTTCAACCGCCGGCGATCGATCCGAACCCAACTGGTCGGGAACGCGGTTGCCCATCGGGACGAAGACGAGGCCGAGCGTCTCGTCATAGCTGAATACAGACCAGCTATTGGGAGAGTTGGTGGTATAGTGTTCTCCAGCAGCCAGATCGATTGGCTTGCTGACGTCGGGATTGCCGCTGTCCCAGTTCCAGACGAGTGCACCGGAATCGACATCAAAGGCGCGGATGACACCGGACGGTTCTTTGGTCGAGAAGTTGTCGTTGACCGCGCCGCCAATAATCAGCTTGCCGTCAGCTGCGACCGGTGGCGATGTCGAATAGTAGTAACCCGACGGGTTGTACTGCATGCCTTTGGTGAGATGGAGAACACCGTTGTCAGCGAAGAAAGAGCATACCTTGCCGGTGTCGGCATTCAGTGCGATCAGTCGAGCGTCTGCGGTCGGAAGATAGACGCGACGCGGGCATTCGGCGAGTGCCCGTTCGTGCAGGGCAACCTGTTCAGGTGTCGATCCGGTCGGTGCTGCAACAGGCGTTTCCCACCACGTTACGCCGCGGCATGTCTGATGCTGCCGATCCGGATCCATGCCGGAATTGGCGTCATAACGCCAGTTTTCCGTGCCCTTGGCGGCATCGAGCGAGATTGCCAGGTTATGCGGTGTGCAGACGTAAAGGCTGTTGCCGATCTTGATTGGCGTGACCTGATAGGTCGTTTCGCCAACGTCGTCCGGACGTCTTACGTCGCCGGTCTGGAATTGCCAGGCTAATTTGAGGTCCTTGACGTTGCCGGGCGTCACTTGCGTCAAAGGCGACCAGCGCTGACCAAAGCCCGTGCGGCCATACTGATGCCATTCGCCATCGCCGGCCTCGTTGCCGGTGTTGACCGCAGAGCGCATCGGCGTTGCGACCTCTTGCGTCAGCTCGCCGTGGATCGCTGACGGATCCTTGAACATGGAGTAACCCGCAACGGCTGCGGAGGCGATGACCACACCGGCAAGCGGCCAGGGGAAAGTTGCCGCGACGTTGCGCGACGAGAGCTTTTTCCAAGTAACGGGCAAAAGGAGAAGGATGCCAATCACGACAGGGATGCCGCCGCGGGGTCCGAGCTGCCACCAGTCGAAGCCGGTTTCCCAGATCGCCCAAAGCAGTGTGGCGCCGAGAAGAATAGCGAACACATTCAGCGCTTCCGCGCGCCTGCGCAGCAACAGAAAGCCGGTCAGCAGGAAGCCGATCCCGACGATCGCATAATATGCTGATCCGCCGAGTACAAGAAGCCACGCACCACCAGCCGTCAGGGCAACGCCAAGCAGCAGGAAGACAGCAGCCAGAATAGTAACAACCATGATGGCGTTACTCCTTTCATGGACAATAGGAAGACGTGGTGCCGGGTGGAGTTCATCCTGGCATCAGTTGATAGAAATCAAGGAGGGCACGCTGGACCGTGCCGGATTGATAGCTAGTTCCCAACTGGCGTCGATTCACACCGCAATCACTTGCTGGATGTTTGAATGCATTCAAACATTGCACACCTATACGGTCGCGGCGTAGTCCCGCGCTCGCTCAGTAACGGTCAAATAGGACGGTGTCTCGCGCTAGCACTCCAGAGCATATCAATGGTAATGTCTGTTACCACCGTGCGACAAAGTGTCAAGATGAAACTTGGGTCCGGAGCACGCAGAGGGTATCATGCAGTAACGGATGTGTGCGATCCGTGCACAAGACGGGGGACGCCGAAGCGTGAAATTGGAAAAAAGCGCAAATAGAAAAGCAGTAACGGTGCGGGAAAAACCAAGACGGCTGTTGCCCGTCGCGCAGCAGGAATCCGTGATCATTTCCATCGCTGCTGACCTGTTTCTCCAGCGCGGATATGGCGGCGTGTCTATAGATGCCATCACATCAATTGCGGGAGGCTCGAAACGAGACATTTATTTGCTTTTCGGTGACAAGGAGTCGCTATTCGAGCGATGCATCACCATGCTGGTGGAAGAAAATACAGCTCCTTTGAAACGAATATCTCCTGTGGACGACATCCGGACCTGCCTCAAATCTGCTGGTCTGTTGATAGTCGATATATTTCTCCAGCCGAAGACACTGGCTTTGCACAAGCTGATTGTTGCCAATGCCGACCTTAAACTATCGGCTTCTAAGTCATTTCTGGAAGGCGGCCCGCAGCGCGTATATCAAGCCGTCGCCGATCTGCTTGTGCATCACGATCGCTGCAACCTTACAAATGTTTCCGATGCGAAAGCGTTTGCGAAGATTTTTGTTGGGGGCCTCACCGCGGAGTTGCAGATCCGTGCTCTTATGGGTGAAACCATTGATATCTCGGAGCGTGAAGCCAAGGTCGACCTAGCTGTGCGAAGCTTTCTTGAGGGCGTCTGCGCCCAGAATCCCTAATGGAAAACGGCGTGGCTACAATCTCCGACGCAACATTGCCGCCAGTGAAAACTTCGCGATATGTCGCCCTAACCGTCAAATTTTCCTCCAATCGGATGTGTAGCCCGGCTGATAGAATGTCGGGACCGGCAGCGCTGTTTGCAAAATGCTAAAGACTGTGGTGCCGTCAGTCGACGTCTGCGTGTTCAACCTCGATCTAGGCCCTGACGGGCAGAATTTTACACCGCCGCCGAAGTGCTGCAGGACCGGGCTGCTTCCTTCTCAACTTTGTTGTCGGCCCAAATTCTGCTGAGGCACCTCTCTGCTGAGCTTAGTTGTAGACGACCGGTCGACACTGAGTGTCCCGTCGATGGATTGGTCAAGCCGCTAGCAGAATATACACATCGGTGACGCAGGTTTGTGACGAGAGCGCGCTGTTGCTCCACTGTGCGACTGCGCTGCGCAAATCAGCGGACCAGACCCTTCCTTTTGTAATGCGATATCGAGGAATGCGGTAGCGATGCCTGACTTTGATCGCTGACCGGGTAATCCCCTGAGAGTGAGAATAGAATGAAACTATATATCTATGAGCACTGCCCGTTTTGCGTGAAGTCACGGGCGATATTCGGACTCAAGAAGCGGTCCTTTGAAGCCTTGTTCATGCTGAACGACGACGTGGCAACCCCAAAAAGACTGGTAGGCAAAAAAGTAGCGCCCATCTTTGAGCGCGATGGTAGGCACATGGCCGAGAGCATGGATATCGTTGCAGAAGTTGACGCTCTTGATGGGCCGGTTTTGACTGGCGTTACCAACCCACTGTTAGCGGACTGGATCAACCATAGTACGTCCACAGTTTACGCGTTGGCGATACCGCAATGGGCCGAAGCGGATTTCCCCGAATTTGCAACGACTGACGCGCGCGCGTACTTCAAGACCAACAAAGAGAAAGCAATCGGTCCGTTCAAGGACCGGCTGGCAGAAAGTGGGCGCCTCATTGCAGCGATGAACGCCAGTCTCGAAGACTTGGCTCCGATGGTAAAGGCAGCGGATGCAGTAAATGGTGATTTATCGACTGATGATATCCATCTATTCGCACACCTCAGATCGCTCTCCATCGTTCGGGGCCTCGCTTATCCAAAAGCGGTTGAAGAGTACCGCATGAGAATGTCGGTCAATATGGGCATCGATCTTCACGATAGGATCGCATCTTAACGAGAATCTTGTGAATGGATTATCGAACGCTGACAGCGACTTTTCCGGCTGCCTCTCTATAACCAATTGGCGCGAACCTAGGAACCAAGCCGAGGTTCGCGCCGAAGGGATCCGGCTACGCCGTTGATCGCCCAGGTGAGGTGTGAGACAAACCGACGTGTTGTAGCAGGAACGGAACTAAGTATTGTTGCCCAGCCGACTGTAACCGCCGGCGGTTCCTCGGACGATTGCTGTCACGGGCACCACGTCGCTTGGAAATGCGCAGAGCGATCGTCGAAGCGCGTCAGAAATGCCTGAGTATCCAAGGGCACAACAGCTTTGGTGCAGTCTTCGCCAGCGAATGCAACGATCGTCTCCATCGAATCCCAAAAGGTGATTTCGACAAACTCGACTTCGTTGGTCTCAAGCGTGCGACGCATGAAATATGATCCCTTATAACCGTCGATCCGATGAAGCGCCGGCAGAGTTTCAGTGGTCAACAGTCTCTCATAAGCATCGGCGGTTTCGGGTTTTGCCCAACCGCGCCAAACGCGACCTATCATGTTCAGTTCCTTTCGTTGTGGGGAAGTAGTCAATCCGCAAGGAGCGATAGCCGGTCTGCGGATATGGAAAGTTTGACGCTATCGCCGGCTTCTAACAGGTGGTCGGGGGACGCCAGGCATCTGACGGTTTGCCCCCCGAGATCTACAATGTACCGAACCCGTGAACCGAGGAAAATGCGAGTGAGAACAGTGCCCGAGAGGCCAGTTTTCTCTTCCGCAGGCAGCACTTGAATGTCCTCCTGGCGAACCATGACTGTGCGTGGACCTGGTGCCTTGTAGGATCCAGCCAAAGTGATGACTTGGCCGCCGGCGAGGCGGGCGGTTCCTACACCGTTGTCGATGTCCAGTTGGACTCGCAGAAGGTTTGTCGAACCCATGAACGACGCCGCAAATCGCGTACGCGGTCGGGCATAAAGCTCGGAGGGAGTACCCTGCTGTTCAATGTTGCCAGTGTTTAGGAGAACAACCCGGTCCGAGAGGCTGAGCGCCTCCTCCTGATCATGGGTGACGAAGATGGTGGTCAGGCCCGTTTGCCGATGCAACTGAATCAGCTCTTCCTGCATGCTTTCGCGCAGCCTTGCATCAAGGTTGGACAAGGGCTCGTCAAGGAGAAGGACCTGCGGCTGTGAGACTACCGCCCGGGCGATGGCAACGCGCTGTTGTTGCCCGCCGGACAGCTCTTTCGGGCGACGTTCCGTCAGATGCGACAATTGAACGAGATCCAGGACCGCGCGCGCACGCTCAAGCTGTTGATTGCGCGAGCCAAGCCCTCGCATGCGCAGGGGGAACAAGACATTCTGGAGTACGGTCAGGTGCGGAAACAATGCGTAGGACTGGAAAACCATCGCGATGTCGCGCCGTTCCGGCGGCAATAGTGTCGAATCTCGGCCGCCGATGAAGATTGAGCCAGAACTCGCTGTTTCGAGGCCTGCAACCATACGCAGCAATGTCGTCTTGCCGCAGCCGCTGGGGCCTAAGAGACTGACGAACTCACCCTTGTGGATTGTCAGCGAGATGCCCTTGATGACATCGGTGTTGTTAAACGTCTTGGTGACGTTGTCGAGAATGACTGCGGTCATGGTCTAGCCCGCTACGCGCTGGATGCCGAAAAGGCGATCGATTACGAAAATCATGATGACGGTCAGGAGGATCATCATGGTGGATGCGGCCGCGATCGAAGGGTCTGGGCTGAATTCGAGCTGGGTATAGATCTGAATAGGAAGCGTCATGATTTCTGGTGACCGAAGGAAGAGTGATAGGATCGCCTCGTCGAAGGAGATGTTGAAGGCGAAAAAAGCGCCTGCAGCGATGCCCTGCATGGCTTGTGGAAGGATGACGTGGAAGATCGCTTTCCATGGTCCGGCACCGAGCGTGCGGCCTGCCTCTTCTAGGAATTTGTCCGATGTTGACAGCACTGCGAGCGTCGTCCGGATCACGTAGGGAACAGCGATGACGGTATGGCCGATCCAGAGCGTGACAAGAGACGTCCCCCCCATATAGGCGCTCCAAGCAATCAGTAGTCCGAGAGCGAATACGATGGTCGGCAATACCAGTGGCGCGAGAAAAAATGCTGCAATGATGCCTGCACCGGGTAGCCGTGCGCGGTGGATCACGATCGCCATAGCAGAACCGATCAGCGTCGCTGTAACCGTCACCAGCACTGCCAGCTTCAGACTTGTCAAAGCGGCTTCAAGATAGATCGGCGAACTGACGATTGTCTCATACCACCGGAGGCTCAAACCCTGCGGCGGGAAGGTGACGTAGTCGCCGGCAGTGAAGGAGACGCCTGCCACGACGACAAGCGGACCAAGCACAAATAGAACGATCGCTGTGACGTAGACAATGGCGAAGATCTTTACGAAGGATGGAATACCCTTAACCATTTGCTTTCCTCGATAGTCGAGCATAGGGGATCATCAGGAGCAGCACGCCGGCTAGGAGAACGATCGATTGTGCTGCGGCGAAGTGCCAGTCGAGCGTTTTGGTGGCCGTCTCATAGATCGCGCTCGCCAGGACCGGAAGACGTGCGCCACCCAGCAGCGTCGGTGTGATGAAATAGCTGGCTGACAGTGTGAACACCAAAAGCGAACCGGCAATGACGCCCGGCATGGCAAGGGGCAGTACCACGAGACGCATGGACTGCAAGTAGCTGCAGCCCATCACCCGGGCGGCCTCCTCCAGCCTCAGGTCGACCTTGCTGATTACGCCCAGGATAGACAGAACCATGAAAGGAAACAGGACCTGAATCATCCCGATGACGATCGCAGTCTCGGTTTGCATCAGGGTGAAGTTCCGGTTTGCCAGACCCAGCGCGTTCATCAGCTGCGGCACAAGACCGCCGCGGCCAAGTATGACCATCCATCCGAATGTTCGTACCACGACGCTTGTCATGAGCGGCAATGTGATTGCGATCAGAAGCCAGAGTCGTAGTTTGGGCCCTCCGCGCGCCATGATATAGGCGAGCGGAAAGCCGGCGGCAAAGCAAATCGCTGTAATGACCAGAGAGAGCTTTACCGTCCTCCAGCCGATCGCAACATAAAAGGGATCCGTCAGGAACCGTGTCAGGTGCATAAGCGTAAAATTGCGATCAGCATCCTGTACTCCTAGAAGCAATATTCCTGAGACAGGCATGACGAACGCTACGAGCAGCAGCAATATGCCGGGGGCTGCAATAGCCAGATCGTGTCGCAAGAGGTGCATGAGGATCCCTTTCTATCGACGAGCTTAATGCGCGATGAGTTTCTTCCAGTCTTCGACCAGCTTGTTGCGCATGCCATCAACAGTCGCCGGGTCGAAGCGTACCAGAGAGTTTACCGCTTCGCCGTGGACGACCTCCGCTGCGACCTCAGCGTCGAGGACCGTCTTCGTGTTGGTTGGCGAATAGCGCATCTCCTTCGCAAACGCGGCCTGCACCTCTGGAGAAAGCGAATAATCGATCAGTTTCTTTGCCAAAGCGCTGTTGGGTCGGTTTGCGACGAGGTTCGAAGTAAAGAATACGGCCGGCATGCCTTCTTGGGGTGCCACAAACTTCACAGGCTGACCGCTTTGTCGAATGACATAGGCGTAATCCTGAGAGAAGGGCGCTAGCCAAGCATCGTTCTGGGCGAAATTCTGCTGTACCTCAGGCGAAGACGTGATGATGACGGAGCGATCGAGCAGCTCACCAACCTTGGCCAGGCCAGGCTGTGTCATATCGAGTGAACCGCCCCACACTTGGTTCATCATGAGCATCCCGAGCAGGCCGTAGGAATTGGACAGATCGGTCAGAACGAGATGGTCCTCGTACTTCTGATCCCAGAGATCCTTCCAGGAAGACGGAGCGGCAGGAGCAGTCTTCTCATTATAGAGAAGACCGATTGCGGTCACGAGGCTGACCGGCCCCTCGCCGCGGGCGAGACCCTGCGTTGCGAAAGGATAAAGGTTGGCTGCATTAGAGAGTTCATCCGCCTTGATCGGCGCGAGCAGCCCTTCCTTGGCGGCGACGACTTCCTGCCCGCCGGAGAACTGGACGATATCATATTGCGGGGCGTTTTTCTGAGCGCGGAGCTGTGCCAGCATATCCGCAGAGTAAACTGTTACGACCTGAATTTTGACGTTGTTGGCTTTTTCGAAAGGCTCGAAAATCAGCTGCTTCTGGAGCTTCTCATATGTCCCGCCCCAGGAGTTCACGACCAACGTTTCCTGCGCCAGGGCGCCGGAGTTCAAGGCTGCTGTGCTGGCGATAAGTGTCGCCACGAAAGTGCAAAGTCGCATGCTTAGTTCCCTTTTTTCATTGGTTCATTGGAGAAATAGCAAGAGCGGTTCATTGCACCTGCCGAATATCGGCAGGTGCAGTGGGCCTCATCAGACGTTCATCGGTGAGTCGGCGAGGAGGGTGAGCGCCGCAGGTGTAAGTACCTGCTTCACGAAGCGTTCTTGATGTGGCTTGAAGAAGTCCCACAGTGCTCGCAGTTCGGTAAGCGGGTTTTCTTTCCAGTCAATGCGCAGATCCACCAGCGGCCACGAGTTGCGATCGGCAATCAAGAGAGCGGACGACATTATGGGCTTGGTTTCGCCGCCGGCAATCAGACCGGCGTCTAGCGCGAGAAGGAGACGCTCTGCGAAAGGGGTTTCCAAGTTTGCTTCATAGGCTTCGACCATGCGGCGAGGCACGTCCGTATTGGCGATGAAGTTGCCGGTCGCGACGCACTGGAAGCCAGTGTGACCAGCGTTAATGCATTCGATCTCTGGTCCGTTGAAAAACGCAGTCCGGCCTTCACGGTCGACGGCTGCAAATTGACGCTCTTCGGGAAAGTCGTTGCTGGCAGCTAGCAGGTTAACGACCTCCTGAGCTGACAGGCCCTTCGAAAGCAGATCGATGCCGATTGGACCCTGACGCGTGTCTGTACGATGCTGGGTCGTGACCGCGCCGACGCCAGCCTTTACCCACGGGCATCGATTACCAACTGCAACTGCCGATGTCGCGATGGCGATTCCAAACATACCAGTGGCCGGGTCGCGGGCTGCGATTGAAAATGTCATTGTTCACTCCTTTTTTGCAAGACCGAGTTATTTTACCGGTAAAATACGTTGAATCGTGCTAACGTCAACAGGTATTGTCTAAATATTATTCGTGCCTACAATGTGGGCAGGTTGGCGACGCGCATGTCGAGGATATGTGCATTCGAGGGCACTAAATGACTAAAAAAATGGCTTCAAAAAAGGCGGCAGTTGTTGGCATCAGAGACGTCGCTCGAGAGGCAGGCGTATCCACCATGACCGTAACAAACGCGTTCAAGTACCCAGACAAAGTTGTAGCGGAGACGCGCAACCGCGTCATCGAAGTAGCGCAGCGGCTAAACTACGTTCCTAACCTCGTTGCCGCCAATTTTTCCTCAGGCAAAACAAAAGTTGTCGCAGCAATCACTCCGTCAATCCAGAACTCCAACTTTGCCGGCATGATAATGGGGCTTGAGCATGAACTGGAAAAAAACGGATATCACCTGATCGTATCGGTGGTTGAAGCGCCTTCTCGCGAGTACGATGCTGTTATGGCCGTGATCGGTCGGCGCGTTGATGGCATTGTGCTGACTGGCGTGGATAGGGACGACAGAACCCGAAGTATATTGGCGCAATCGGGTATACCAATTGTCGAGACGTGGAACCTGTCCGGACCGTTTGTCGACGTCGGCGTAGGTTTCTCAACGCAAACTGCTGCGCGAGAAGCGACCCAAATCATGGTCGACAAAGGGCTCCGGAATATTGGTGTTGCGGGTTACGACACTCAAGGTAACAAGCGCTTCCAGGAGCGTCTCGATGGATTTGTGGAAGCATTGACGTCGGCGGGGCTCAGGACGGATCTGGTCGCGACGGTGCCGGGCTGGTCCGGTTTCGCCGGCGGCAGGGAGGCGCTCGAGCGTCTGCAGGCTATCGAGCGGAATCTGGAGGGCGTCTTCTGTTTTACAGACGTTCTTGCTGCAGGAGTAATGTTCGAATGCATGCGAAAAGGAATTAGGGTACCCCAAGACCTTGCAGTCGTGGGGTACGGTGACTACGAAATCGCTGCAGAACTGCCGCCTGGCCTTACAACAGTCCACACGCCGGGTGACCTGATTGGTGAGCACGCAGCGCGAATGATCATCGCGAGATGCCGTGGGGAGGCGCAATCTGAAAAGATTGTTGATGTCGGCTACAACATAATCGTCCGCGGCAGCACTGGCTGATCCGTGATTTGACGATGTTGAGTTCAGCAGATGAGGCGGTACCATTGCTCGACATAGGCGAGCATTTGTGCCGCGGTCTGCTCGCTCTCTGTACACAAAGCGATGAGTTTTTTCGAGGCTTCTAAGGCGACATCGTCGCCAAGGCTAAGTTGATGATTTCGGCAAAAGTCATTCAGTACGCTACGAATGGTGCGCAGCGAGTCAACATACGCTTTCATTATCTAAATCCGATCTCGACTCTTAAGCTGACAAAGGTCCGCGGGGTGCGCGCTGGACGAAAGCCATGACGACAAGCGCTCCCAAGGAGCAGAAAAATGTCAACCAGAACGCATCTATCAAAGACAGGACGCTTGCTTGCCTCTGAACAAGCTGACTTATGATTGAAGTTGCTCTGGGCTGCGAGTTGGTCATCCCTGCTGCCGCCAGACTGTGTCTAACAGTGGATATCGCGCTCGCTACATTTTGTGAGCTGCCCTCTACGTTTAGGCCCAAAAGATAGGAATGCAATTGCTCCTGCTTGCGCAGATAGGTCGTCATAAGTGCTTGGGCCACTTCCTGTCCTAGTAAACGCAGAACCTGAATATAAGCCCCAACGGCGATCGCTTTCTTTGGATCCCCATGCGCGATGGAGACGACAATGACAGGAAGGAAAGTCAGTATGTGACCAGCGCCCTGCAGAACGAACATCGTGCGAAACGAGTCGCCGTTCCACTGCGAAGTGAGGCTTGTCCCGATAATCGCGGATACTGCGAAGCAGGATAATCCGATCATGAGAACGATGCGTCCGTCTATCCGATGCATGGCCCAGATCGCAAATGGGCACATGATAACCAAAGGGATGCAGACCCATTGAATGAGTGTTGTCCCAATTTGCTCCGGGCGTAGCTGTGTAACGGTCGTCAAGTAATTGGTCGTCAGCATCGTGTTCGACAAAGCTGCCATCATGTAAAACATACCGACGGTCAGCATCAAAACGAGATTACGCCCCCCTATCGCTCCTATGCTCGCCCAAGGCCGTTCCGCCAGTTTCTCGTTGATGAGGAAGGCGACAAAGAGCGTCATGCCTGCCAGCAAAGTTGAGACGACGAAACCATTCTCAAACCAATCCAATCGATTTCCCTGATCGACCGCGACGAAGACCATTGTGATGCTTGTGCCGAAGAGGATCATCCCGCCCCAGTCTGCGTGATGAAGCAGGTCGCGGTTGACCTCCTCTCGCGGCGCTCCAAAAAACGCGAGCATGCCCATGACTGGCGCAAGTGCCACATCCTGCCAGTAAAGAAATTGCCATCCGAGGTGCTGAACGTAAAAATCCAGTAATGCGGTTCCCGAGTTTTGCGTAAACGCAGTCCGGAATGCATAGAGAGCAATAGCGGTCACCCACCATTTAATTGGCAGATTCCTGAAAATGATCATGAGCGTCGCAGGTACAAAGAGTCCGAGAAGCGCGCCATGGACAACATGCAAAGCAAACAACACGTCGAATGTGTGGGTGAACGGGATGATTGCTGAAACGAAAGCGTAGAGAAGGGCAGGAACAACCATGATCCGCCTGACGCCAAATGCTGCAGCAAGCCAAGGAACAGCCGGTGCCAAAAGGATTTGCGGTGCTGTCGCAAACGTGCTTAGCCACGCGCCTTCATCCACGCTGAGCCCAAATATACCGCGAAGGTCGGCCAGTCCGATCCCAAATAACCGACTATGAAAGCCGACCATGAACGGGCCGAGCAAGACAGCACACACCGCTAGATATGGATGATGCGTCCGCTTCCCCAGCATGGAAAATGGCAATCGAAGGAGTTCGCCCATCGCAGTTACTCGTCCGCAACGGTAACGGAGACGACTGCAGACATACCTGCTCTAAGACGGGTAAGCTCGTGGGTCGGCTTTAGGTCGATCCGGACAGGTATTCGCTGGACGACCTTGGTGAAATTGCCAGTCGCATTGTCGGCAGGCAGAAGTGCGAACTGCGAACCTGCTGCGGGGGAAATGCGCGTGACTTTCCCTGTGAAAGCTTCATCTGGAATGCCGTCGATCTCTACCGCAACTTCCTGGCCCTCGCGCATGCGGGCAAGCTGCGTTTCCTTGAAGTTTGCCAGAATGTGCAAGCTCGGCAAAGGAATGATCGAAATCGTATTCGTTCCGGCAGTGACATAGTCTCCAACGTGAACCTGACGCTCGCTGACAACTCCATCGACCGGGGCTACGATTTTTGTGTAGGATAGAGCAAGTTCCGCCGATTTCAGTGTCGCTCTGGCGGCCGCTACATCGGCCAAAAAGATCTGCCTTTGACCACCGATATAGTCAAGTTGTGCTCGCGAAGACTCGACTGCTGCCGCAGCCGCTCCCGCAGTGGCGCTTGACGATAACAATTGCGCGTCGGCCTGTTCTCGCTTCTGCTGAACGCCAGCGCCTTTATCCATCAATGCGGTCTGCCGTGTTGCCTCAGTCTTTGCCAGAGCGGCATTGGCTTCCGCAACCCTCTGCTGAGCTTCGGCCTGCACGATCGCAGCCCTCTGGAGCACTTCCTGATTGTCGAGATTAGTCAACTGTGCTTCCGCAGACTGCAGACCGGCAAGCGCCAAATCACGTTTGGCCCTGTTCTCCGACGGATCAATCTCCAAAATTATGTCGCCTGCTTTGACATAGTCGAAGTCGCTGACATGGACGGACTGAACATTGCCTGCAGTGCGCGCGCTGAGGTGGCTAAGGTCAGCCTTGATATAGGCGTTGTCAGTTGTCTGCACGTTTAAGCCTGCAGTCCATTTGTCCCAGCGTTGGGTACTCAACCCTGCCAGCGCGCACACGACGACAACGACAATCGTGGGTACGACAAACTTTACATATTCGCGCTGCGGCTTGCCTTTGTCGGAAGCCGCGGAACCGGTCGCAACGACAGCAGGCGGCTTGGTGTGTGTGTTCTGATGCATTCTTTTTGTCCTTTGATAAAAGTCAAAAGCACAGTTGACGCTATCATCGCCAATAGGTTTTGATGGCGCTTTGATCATTAGGAGTGATTAATGGCTCAGGCTCATCACGCAGGCACATTCGGTATTGAGCTCCGACACATTCGCTACTTTGTCGCGGTTGCAGAGGAATTGCATTTCGGACGTGCTGCCAAAGGGCTCCATATCGTACAGCCTGCGCTTTCCGCGCAGATCAAAGCTTTGGAGAGCCTACTAGGTGTCGATCTACTCGAGCGGACCAAAAGGCGAGTCGAACTGACCGAGCCGGGACGTGAGTTTTTGCGTGAATGCTATTCGATCCTGGGGCGGCTGGGCACTGCGATAGACACGGTGACTGGCTTCGCGCGTGGCATGACGGGGAGCTTGACACTAGGATATGGGGCGAATGCCGCCCTCTCAGGCTTCGTGTCTTCTTCGATCAGAGAGTTCAGATCAAGATGGCCGAATGTCGAAATCACGTTGAAGGAAATGCCAAGCCGGGGTGTTTCTAAGGCACTTCGTCAAAATGACATTGATATCGGCTTCGCGGCGGCCATCGGAAGCCCAGAAGAAGGAATCGCAAGCAAGACAGTTGGTAAATGGCCATGGATGTTGGCCGTTGCCGACAACCATAAACTGGCGACAGTCGGATCTGTGTCGGTCGCCCAGATTGGAGAAGAGAACTTTGCTGTTTATGCAGAGGCCGACGGGCGCGCCAATATTGCCGGTGCATTGGCGTTATTCCCTGGACTCTCGCCGCTACACATCTACAAGACGAGCCACGTCACCAGCCTGATGGGCTACGTTTCCTCGGGCCTCGGTGTGGCGTTTGCCCCATCGCCGATGAAGACTCTCAATTTTCCGGGTGTTGTCTTTCTGGATGTCTCAGAAAACATCCCGCATATGGAAATGCTGCTATTGTGGCGTTCGCATCAGGTTAGCCCCGCCGTCCAAAACTATCTGGATTGCATGGAGCGGATACTTGTCTCCGGATCGATGATCGACATGACGTTAACGGGTCAAGATTGAGGTGGTCCAAACTGTGTTGGGAGACTGTTTCCAATAAAGCAACCGTGCAATCATCGATATCTGCTCATGGGCCAACTGAAGAGGCGGCTGTTAAAGTGAGCCACGAAGATGTATGGCTTCAGCCTGCCGCCACAAGGCGAGCGAAAAGGTGTTTGGTGGGAATTGTGACAATCTCTCGATGGGCAACCACGACGGATTCGATGAAATAATTCGCTGATCCAATGGAGAGAACCGTCACCCCGCGATGCGCCCGGGCGATTGCTTCCGGCAGGATCGCTACTCCGACATTGGCCGTTACCAAACCGACTAGGCTTGTCATGTCGGCGACCAACCGCATCTTGGTTGGCTTGACGCCATGTTGGTGCAAAAGCTTCTCCGTCACTTCTCGCAAACCAACTCCCTGACTATCTCGAATGGACAGCATTTGAACTTCAGCCAATTCCTGCCAATCGACGTGTTGCCCTCTGACAAGGGGGTGGCCTAACGGAACAGCCAAGACGAGATTTGACCGATCAAACCCATGGACGTCTAGGACAGGGGGAAGCGACGGAAGGGGTGCCCTGACGACAGCCAGGTCTATCTTGCGGTCGATGAGCGCCTCAATGGCATCTGTTACACGCATCGGACTGACCGTCAGCTCGATCGCTGGATGTGCTTCCGCGAACTGGCGCAAAACGCGGGGAAGATGGTCTTCGGACATCAACGATGTGGAGTACCCAATCGCGATTGTCCCAAGCTCGTTCCGTCGGAGCAAATCTGCGGTGCTTTGGAATTTTTTCAATTCGCCAAGCAACATATGTGCGTTCTGGGCTAAGATTTTCCCTGCTTCGGTCAGTTGTATTCCCCGCCCGCTTTTTCGGAAAAGTGTGAAGCCGAATTCGCGCTCGAGCGTACGAATTTGCTGGGTGACCGCAGGTTGCGACAACCCCTGTTCACGGGCCGCCTGGCGAAAGTTTTCGCATTTGGCGGCGATCAGGAATGTTTCGAGATGACGGGTGTCCATGTTTCGATTGATAAGCAAATGTTTTCAATTGTCGCTAGATTTATCGTTCAAATCTACATTTGCCAAGTCTACAAAGCAGACACGCTGACGATCTGCATTAGAGGCCTGCAAACATTGCGCAGCCGGCTGCTTATCCATCGGCGTCAATCTTAACGGCTGCACTTCGTAAGCGGATGGTTGGCTTATCACAGAAACTGAAGTGGACCGGGTTCCGCCTCGCTGAAGGCTTGGTGGAACCGGCTTTGCTGCCAACACCAATTTCGAAGTAACAGCATTACGGTCGGGACGCGAGAAACCCGATCAAAAACGAAAGAGGAAACACAATGAAAATGAGTGCATTTGCAGTAATCTGCACGATCGTCCTTGGTACCACGCAAGCCTTTGCGCTCGACGCCATTCCGGGTAGTCTGATCTACAAAGGGCAGCCAGTAACGCGCTTGCAGAAAGCTCCGGTTGGAAGCTCGTTCACGCATGACTTCATATCGAGTGACGGTGGCGACTACGAGGAAACATATGTGATCCAGTCTGATCGCACTGTGAAGCTGGTGAGCCGTATTCATCGTGGGGACGGGCATTGATCGACTGGGTGGGGATCAGAGCCGTTAATTGGAAAAAGTAGCGCTGCCGAAGGTAGAGATACGAGTCAACTAACGGAATCAGATAAAACGCAAATCAAAAGCTGGCGTGTGCTTGACCAATCTATCTGTCACGCCACGCCATTTGCCTTCCGGGGCGCGTTCCTGAGTGTGGATAGACGTTCGGGTCGGAGCAGATTCGGCGATGGATCTCGAAATGTACTAACTTCATCCTCCCTCACGGTTTTTTAGAGAGCCTGTATGACGCATTATTTCATGAGTGCGCTGATCATCGAGCCTGACCGTTTCACTGCAACCTGGAACTGACGCGTCGTGGAGCGTATACCCGTCGAGGATTTTCAAGGAAATACTGGGCAGTTCTAAGTTGTAGTCAACACTTGGTGCGGATTCCGACGTGAAGCCGGCCACCATTCCGATCAAATACCGGCCAGCATTCCGATATGAAGCCGGCCACCATTCCAATCAAAGACCGGCCA
>NZ_SLYW01000010.1 GCF_004343585.1 Neorhizobium sp. JUb45
CGAGATATTCCTGATACTCTGTCGAAGCACATCTCGCCGCTCAGCTGGGAACATATCAACCTTACCGGCATCTACACCTGGGATGCTGAACATCAGATGCCCAACGGATTTCGATCGCTCCGCCTGCCCTCCGGGCTACGGCGGGTCGCATAAGTTCTTATTTCGTTCGCCCTTAGCGTACGATTTCGGACTGCTCTTGTTCTGGCCCCTACTTGCTCTGGGAATGGCTGATGGGGCCGTCAGCGGACCGTCTGCTTTGAGGCGCTCAAGAGAGAATAGCAACCGGATGCTGTCACCGCTCATCGCTGGACCGAGTTACTGCCTGGGACTTCTTTGCCGTTTGCTTCCACCCCGACGATACGTGCTCGCTCGCTTATCTGGCGATGGAGCACCTTGACGACAATCCGGTCATAATGACCAGCGGAATCTCCAGGCGTTCTGCCAGCAGTGCCACATCATCCATGACCGGGCCGAGCATTTGCGGCGCCGAAGACTGGCCTTTCTCATGACGCGGACGCTGGGTTACCTATTTGACGGCCAGTACTAAGCGCTATGATCCTCGTCACAGCTTCTGGCTAAGAGATTTGTAGAATTTCCGAGTATCCCCGGGATTCGGGACGAAAGTAAAGCAGTCGCAATACTGGTCGATCGCGTTCATTACGCCGAGCAGCGCCGGCGCCGTGAAGGCCAGAGCCTGGCCCGTTCCCCAGTGACTGGTGAAGTTTCCAACGATCGTCGCCATGTTGGCGTTCAAGCCTGCCTCCTGAGCGGGTTCGAGAATGAGGGATCCCCCCGCCTTGTGGAGTTTCATGGCGGCGTCGATCGCACCGAGGAATTCCCCCGCCAGCTGCTTGTTATCGTTGAAGGCGACGTCCACAGGTACGGGGATGCGCAGCTTGCTGATGAGATCGCTCAGCCGGTATTCGAGATACTGCCGGACCCCCTCTTTGGCGAAGTCAGCTTGTCCGGCCTGCAGCATAGAAATTGTAAGATCACGCACCTTGTTCACCGCGCCGGCTTGCGGCAGCACCGCAAACTGAGGGTTGCCCTCGAGCCGCTGGTGCCACCAGACGCCGGAGCCAGTGTGCTTGTTGAAGAGCTTTTCCAGCATGGTGTCGTGGCTCAGCAGGATCACCTGCAGCCCGTCCGGATTGGCCGGCCGGGCAAAGCTTTTTCGAAGCAATTCCACGAGATAGAGCTGGTGGCCCGCATCAAAGCTGGAGGTCACATCATCGAGCACGATAAACTTGGGCATCCCGCCGTACAATGACGCGGCGGCGAGATAGAGCGCGATGGCAAAGGCATTGCGGTAGCTTTCCGACAACAGCGCTTGGGGCGACAGGTCGGCCAGCCCGTGGAACTCCTGCAAGCGGATCTGAAGATCCTCGCTGTTGGCCCGTTTGACGACCTCTGGCGTGACACCGAAAAACGACATCTCCGCGAAGTTGGCCTTGAATACGGGTTCCACGGCGGCTAGACGGGCCTTGCTGATTGCCGCCTCTGCAACCCCAAAATCGTCCGAGGCCCGGTCCAGAAATATCTTCAAACGCGACACGCGGCCGGCGCGGGTCTTCTCCCGGTCAAGGTCAGTCTGTGCCGCATCGAGTTTGCCGAGGCTCTCTTGCATCCGGCGGGCCGCCTCAACCTTCTTTGTTACCTCAACTGAAGACTGGGGAAGGATCTTCTCCAGCTCACGCTGCTCTTTCTCCAACGCCGTATCCCGGGCGCCCGCGCGCTCGCGCAACGTCCCCAGCCAGATGGCAAGGTCCTTGGCCTGCGCCTCGGTAAGGACCCCCTTTTGTGCCGTATTCGACAGGGCAGCGATCGGGCGCTTGGTGGCATCGGGTTCCAACAGCTTCTCAAGTCCCGTCAGGTCAGCCCAGCCCGCCTCGTTCCATTCCAGTCCCACCGCCTGCGTCTCTTCGTCGAGTGCGGTGAATGCGGAGAGCTTAGTGCCGACGTGACTGTGAAGGTCATGGGCAACTGCACTGTCGCACAGCGGGCATATAACAGCGTTCGCCCACTCAGGCAGATCAAGAGCCTTGGCCCCTGCCTGATAGAGCTGGAGGATGACATCGCCGGCCGTCTTGGCGAGGGCCTCCTCGCGGTTCTTCGCGACATTCGCCAGCTGGTTGGTGCGCTCGGCATCGGGCGCCTGCAAGTTCAGCATGACCAGTTCCTGCCGAAGCCGGACACATTCTCCGAGGCGCTCCCGTTGCGGGCCGCCCTCGGCAGCCTTGACGGCTTCGATACAGGCGTCCACGTCAATCTCACCGAACGTCTTGCCTGCGCAGAGTGCAGTCAGCGGGCCGATCTGCTCCAGTGCCGAGAAACACTTGGCGAGGCCATCGGCGAGTGGCATCGTGCCCCATTCGTCGCCCGCCAGGATCAGGTGGTCGCGTCTCAGGGCATCCGTTGCGTCATTGACGCCTTTCTGCGCGTGGGCTTGGGCTTGTGTACGGGCCTGCGCGCCGAAGTGGTTGTTGAACGCCCGCGTATTTGCCAGTGCCGCAAGGGCTTGGCGCATCCTGCTATAATCTGAGAGCCCCAGCAGACCCGCGAACGTGCGACCCCGCGCCTGGGGTTTGGCCGCGATGAAATTTTGGAAGGTCGGCCCGTCGAGCAGCACGAATTCACGATTGAGGGAATGGAGGATGGCGTTGCCATCCCAATTGCCGGATGCGGATACCGTTCGAGTTCCCGAGCTATCCCTTTTGACCTTGATTTCACAGGGCTGGTTCGTCACCATTTCGCGCAGCGAAAGCTTGATAGTCGCCGTCTGGGCAGGATGGAATCGGTTGAGGTAGTAGTCACCGTCACGATCGCCCGGAGGGAGTTCTTCCAACCACGGCAGCCGCCCGGATATCGCATACCGGATGGCATCATATACGGATGTTTTGCCCACGCCGTTTACGGCGGAGACGCTGTTGACCTTGTCGGACTTGAACTTCAATTCGAGCGCCTTGCCCTCATTGTTTATGCCACGGAAGCCCTCAATGCTCAGACCTTCCAGAAACCAGCCAGTGGGGCCGGCAACGGGCGAAACTGCCGCAGCTGCGGTTGCGCCAGTTGCCGCAGGCGTGGTCGCAGTGGTTTGCTGTGCTGCAGCGGCTTCTGTATCAAGGATCGCTTGGAACATAGCATTCCAAACGGTCGAGGACGTATAGGTTTCATCGCGGAGGACGGGGTAGAAGGTCGCGAGCTGTGCGCTCAGGGCCGCGTCATGTAACCCGAGATGCATTTTGAACTTGGTTAGGTTGCTCTCCAGATCAGCGTTTTCATCGAAGCCAAAGGCCGCCATAACCGCCATTCTCCCCTCCCCCGTTGTTTCATTGAACAATTAGCGGAGAAGGCGCATCTCGTGCAACAGCAACCTTAAATAGATTAGTGAAGCTCGATGGTATTTGGGTAACACTTTACCGCTCGCAGCAGCACCGCCACTGGGTGGTTAGCGACATTGGAATGTGCGACATATTCAGGAGCGTTGGGATAGGGGGAAGAGAATGGCGATTGCGTGCCTAGGTTGGGGATCGTTGATTTGGGATCCACGAGAGCTTCCTATCCGCCGAAAGTGGTTTGACGATGGGCCGCTGCTGAGGGTGGAATTCACGCGCCAGTCGAACAACGGACGCATAACTCTTGTGCTGGAGCCGACAGCACCAGAGGTGCGATCGTTCTGGGCCATTATGGACACGGACGATTTGGCGCTCGCGAAACGGCATCTGATGGAGCGCGAGGGGACGAAGAACGACGACTGGGTGGCGACCTGGTCGCAGGGCGGGACCGCGCCGGAGGCGCTGCCGGGCCTACCGGGCTGGGCCTCCGCGCATGGCGTGGAAGGCGTGGTTTGGACTACATTGCCCCCGAAGTTCGACGGACACTCGGTAGCCCCGACCATTGAGCAGGTCGTCTCCTACTTACAGGGACTCGAAGGTGCAAAGAAAGACGAGGCAGAACGCTATATCCGCCATGCGCCCCGGCAGATCGACACCCCGTACAGGCGGAGGATCGAAGCCAACCTTGGGTGGACGGCCCTGCCATAGAGCACTGCATGCACCATGATGTCCCCAATTTGCGCCCGGGGAAGTGATGAAGCGGGATGACTGCTTCCGGGCGAAGGCAAGGAGAGTCCCTGTGGCCGAAATGGAAGCGCGAAGCAGCCGGCACGCGCACTTCGTTCCGATGTTTCTTTGAACTGCACACGTTCTAAGAAATCAGATCAGTTGATCTGATGAGGTTCGAACATACGCACCCACAATTCCATCTTCGACGCCTATGTCTAACTGTCGGATTTGCCTTGTCAAAACCTTTAACAAGACGGCAGTGCGGCACTCAAGAAAGCTGACAAATGCACCGCACAGGATGATTTGAGCCCGACTGATGTAACTAGCCAGGATCAGACAACGGCGCTCCGGGTATCGGATTTCGTAGATTGTGTTCGCCGCGGCTTCCAGTGACTGGACGATATCGGACATCTGCCCCTCCCGCAGTCAGCTGCACCAGGGCCGTGGCATTTTAGGGCATTGTGTACGCTCACATTGAAACGACACGGCCAGGCCTTCCGCGATAAGGGTCTGGGCAACGTCCTTCCCGTCTACGCGTAAGATTCCACAGCTTCGGCCGAAGTTACATTTGCTGGTCCCCTCGGTTCCTAGCGCGCACGCACAGGCAACTTTGGTCACGGTACTCGTCCCAGAGACAACAAGTTGCCTAAGCCTATCGCTTGCGCGGTTTCCGAGTTCAGCCTCACGCGCGCACATCGGTTCGAACTTCTCCGGCGTATTGAAACCCACCAGACGAACGGGGGTGCCGTCAGCCATTCTGATCGTGTCGCCATCCGTGACAGTGAATCCCTGCGAACGAAACGATGATGGCGAAGGGGCATTCACCTCAGTGATTACCGCCGACGGGGTGCCACCACCTGTGAACAGTTGAGCCACGCCCATGATAATGAACATCATCAAGATGGCGGCCCATTTCATCTCTCTATATCGCCAGCGCCTGCTCGGGGCGCGCCAAGTGTTAAATCGGGGCTGCCTGGGCTTCCATCGATCACCAGGCTGAGGGAGCTCGACGACGGACGTGCCTTCGAGTTTGGTGAGCTTGCGCAACATGGACAGCTGTTTGTCGGAAAGCTTGGTCTTCGTCCCGTCGCGATCGATCTTCGCTCGGATGTCGGTAAGGAATTGCCGCTGCCACGCCGTTGGGCTGCCATCGCGTAGCACGTCGTCAATCCGACTGCGAAAATACGTGATCTCGATATCGGTCAGCATGTGTCCCCCATCGTGAAGATGGTAGTGCCCCAACGTTAATAATTGCGCAGTTTAAACATATGCAATTTTATAGGGCAGATCGGGGTCCAGTGCTTTGGCTGCGACTTTCCAGTTTTGGTGAGGCGTTGACACAGTCCGCTTGGCGGATTACCGATAACATATGGAGACGTTCTCGCGTCTTTTACGGACCAAAAGGTTCGTACGGTCTGCGGCCTACCGCAGACACCATGATCCGGCATGCGAAACCACGAATATCGGGTATCGCGCGAGCAGAAGCTTCCAGCCGGGGAGTGTTCCTTTTGGACGCCGCGCATTCGCTTCTCACGAAGAAGTCGAATGGAGCCCGCATTATGGGAAAACTATCGAGAATCCGTACACAGAAAATGATCGAGCAGAATGGCCTGTGCTATTATTGCGGCCTCCAAATGTGGGATGGCAGCACACACCAATACTCAAGCCGTTCCAAGACGAACCTGCGGTTATCGTCGCATCTGCGCTGCACCGCGGAACACCTCTGCGCTCGATCTGATGGAGGCGGCGATACGTCGGACAACATTGTGGCCGCATGCTGGTTTTGCAACAGTGCTCGACACAAGGCGAAAAAGCCCCTCACCCCTCTAGCTTACCGCTATTATGTCCAAAGGCGCATGGAAGCAGGGAGATGGCTTGCATCGTTCATGGTGTCGGTGGAGTCTTTCCATCCTTCGCGATGACAACTATTAAGCCGCCCTCAAACCCCAGTCAGCAATCCATAAGTGGCAGCGCCTCAGAAATGAATATTCGAGACGCTGCCACATGGAGCGTTTGCCGACCGAACTTTTTCTTTCTCGCTGGCTGAATGACCGGCGTAGAGGCGCCTGCCCAAGCAAGGCGGTTCATGAAGGCGCTACAAGCTTCCATGGGGCCAACCAGGAAGATAGTACTCTGCAGTTGACCGTTGATACGTGTGCGGGCCGCCTTGATGTCTGCCTCAGTCGCGCCGAGTAATAGAGCCTTCGACAGGTTTTTGTCTGCGTCGGCCTTCATGCTCGCAACAGACCCGGAACCACCGAATGATGGGCGGTTCTTGCTCCTTCAGCACCCCAATAATCTGCTCTTCCGTAAATCTCTGCTTCTTTATAAGTCCGTCCTCGATGGGCCGGACTCTAATCCAATCTGGAGGAAATTCTCAGTGGCAGGTCAGCAGGTCACCCGCTGAAAACTCGCAGGGGACGGTTGAAACATGGGTCAATTCTCAATGGAAATATGGGGCTGCGCCGGGTCATGTATGGATGCCCCCGTTCATGCAAGCAGTTCTTCGAGCGATTTCGAACGTGTGATCGGGTGCGGTCATGTATCAGGCCTATTGTGCGGCTCGAATACAGCCGCTGGCCGGTATGGAGCTACGCGGACCTGGTGCAAAATCAGCTCTACGAGCTCGTGGCTCACTGACCCGGATGCATTCCCAAACCCACTCTCACCGATCTTTGTCCTTACCGTTCGCTGACCTCCTCACACGCCGACGATCCGTCCTGACCTTAGTTCAGCACTCGCCTACACTGCGGGCAGAACGGAATCCTTGTAATCTTCGTTCTTGGTCATCATTGCCCAGATGGATCGAGCCATTTTATTGGCGAGGGCGATCGCGACGAGCATGCGAGGTTTGCGCGCCAGCATTCGTGCCAGCCACGAGCTCTCGGGTGGAGCTTTCCGGCACGCCCATCGAATGACGGTCATCGCGCCAATGATAAGAAGCCGGCGGATGTCGCGTTGTCCCATCTTCGATGTTCGGCCGAGAACCTGCTTTCCCCCGCTCGAATGCTGCTTTGGCACCAAGCCGAGCCGGGCCGCAAAATCTCGCCCCCTGCGGAAGGTAGTCATCGTGGGCGCGAAGGCCTCAGCTGCCATGGCAGTAATCGGTCCCATGCCGGGCATGGACATGAGGCGAGCGGTACTCTATGAACGCTTCGCTTCCGATCTCAGCGCCTTTTCCAGCGATGCAATCCGAGAGGACAGCGCGTCGATTTGATCCAGATACAGTCGGCCGGTCTCTACAACGATAAGTTCGAGGCCAGCCTCGTGATCTTCAATAATCTTCGCCAGCAGTGCCAGATTTGCAATGCCTTGAGGTGCAATGATACCATGCTCGGCCAGATGTGCTCTAAGAGCATTGATAAGCTGCGTTCGCTGACGCACAAAGAGGTCTCGCGTTCGGAATAGCATGGAGCAGGCCTGCTGGGATTCCGACTTCGGAACGACGAACCGCATCGACGGCCGGGTCGCTGCTTCAACGATTGCTTCTGCGTCCGCCGCATCATTCTTCTGCCGTTTGACAAAAGGCTTCACGTAAGCCGGCGGGATCAAGCGAACATCATGGCCAAGTTTGCCGATCTCACGCGCCCAGTAATGCGCTGTGGCACAGGCTTCCATCGCGACAGTGCATTTGGGCAGTTCAGCAAAGAAGGTGACCAATTGGCCGCGCGACAGTTTCCTGCGCAAGACCACTCTTCCATCGCTTGCCGCGGCATGAACCTGAAATACCCGCTTTGCAAGGTCCAGGCAAACGATGCTAACTTCCTTCATGGATGCTCTCTCCTCTAAGTGACGTTCTCGCGGATATCACTCTGGCACATTGCGATGCCGTCGGGAGGGGGCATCCACTCCATCAGCTCTCAGTGGGAATCAACACACTCTGTCAATGCAGAGCCGCGGCTCCACTTCCAATTTGCCGGACATCGACTTTCAGACAGCCCTCAAGATAAGAAGGCTTGCCTGCAACGAACAGTGCGAAAAGCCCTTCCCAGACAGACACCTGGGGACACTAGCATATTTTTAATTGATTGGCGGCGAAAAGCAAGGCAAGAACAAACCGTGATTCACGAGATTTGAAAAGCGTAGAGGTACATATGGCCAAGCTCCGGGTGTTAGACCTATTTTGCGGCTGTGGAGGCCTCTCGTTCGGGATATCCGATGCGCGCTACCAGGACCTTGAGTTCGAGGTCGTCGCAGGCCTCGATTTCAATCGAAGCAGTATTGAGACTTTCAAACTCAATCATCCGAATGCAAAAACTTACTGCGTGGACATCCGCAAAGCAAACATCGACGAAATCATCGCTGAGATCGGTCATATAGACGTTGTCGTCGGGGGGCCAAGCTGCCAGGGCTTTAGCACCCATGGAAAAAGATTGGCTGACGATCCACGCAATTTTCTGTATAAATCATACCTTGAATTTATCGCGAAGATTAAGCCGACTTGGTCCCTGATGGAGAACGTCACAGGATTGCTACGCTATGGCGGCGGGCGGTTCCGTGATGAAATCATCAAGGACTTGTCGTCGATGGGGTACAAAGTTTCCTTCGCTCAACTGCAGGCCGCTGACTATGGCGTTCCGCAAGTGCGTAAACGAATTTTCTTTGTCGCCAACAAAATCGGCGTTCCTTTTGAGTTTCCTGCTCCCAGTCATTTTCCACCAGACGTGGTCGCGAATGACCACACAGGAAAGATGCTGGCCTATACCAGTCTCACCGATGCGATCGGTGATTTGCCCATGATTGGAATTGGCGTTACGGCTGACCATTCTCCAAAACACTACGCGCTACCGCCAGTGACACCGTTTCAGCAATGGTCACGACGGTCCGCGGGAGCTCTATCGCTTCACTTCGGTGCGCCGCCGCCACGAGAAAACCTTGAACGTATTCGTCATATTCCCAGCGGAGGGGATTGGCTCGATATTCCCGCAGATCTTCTTCCGTCACGATTTGCAAAAATTCTCCGGAAAGATTGCACTACGCTCTATTATCGACTGCGATGGGACCGTCCGGGGTACACTATCACCACCGTATACCGGAACGTATCCTCCGGCGCGTTCACGCACCCTGACGAGGACCGGGCCTTGACGCATCGTGAAGCGGCGAGGATCCAGTCATTTCCTGATCACTTTCAGTTCCACCCTAGCGGCATCGCTTCGCAGATCGGCAACGCTGTCCCGCCACTTCTAGCGAGAGTCCTCGGGATTTCAATGTTGGCGCATGTGGACATGTCGCGCAAACAATTGCGTATGGAATTGGAAGATATTGAACCCGTTGTGAGTGCCGCGGTGCGTGAGAACGCGCTGTCATCAACAGCTAAAGAGAGCATCAAGTCCCTTAAAAACTCGATTAATACCCTACAAAGCGCTCACGACAACAAAATGCCATGGAAACGCGGCAAGATTGCGCATGGCTCTCAATTTAACTTAGCTCGTACCGAGCGTCTATGGGACCATCTGCTAGCAGATTGCGCTGGCTTGAACGAAACGCAGTTAAAGCAGGCTATTTTCGATTGCTCGCGGCTAGCTATGTGGGCCGGAAATGATGGAGCCGATGTAAGCGGTCGTTATGTACGCACGAGTTCGGCTTTGGACAAAATACCTCAAAGAAGACGCCCGAACAATTGGACTGCTCACCATTTCGCCACGGTTAGGTACGCCATCGATCCGGACACAGGCTCAACAGATGTAAACCGGCCTCTCTTTTTAAGCCATAAGAAGAAGGCTTAAACAATGTCGTTTCCGACCCTAGAGGCTATCGCTGCGGGCATCCATCACTTGATCGCTGCCGAAGTCAGCCCAAGTGCGCCCACGTTTCTCGCTATGAAGATTTCGGGAATTGATGACAAAAGCCACAAGGCATTTGGCAGCTCTGATCATATGCGCGGTGCATTTTTCAACCGATTTCTTTCGCTCCCGAACGACGAGTACATAAACCCTTTTACTGGAACACGCCATAATCGCAGTTACCCTCACGGCTCACAGTACACCCCGGCCCGCGAGATCCGGAAGCCAAGGTGGCGCAATGCTTTGCTATGGAGAGCGGAAGCCAAGCGCGGTGAGAAAGACGTAGGATTGCGATTTGCACCAGACTACGTTGATACCCTAGGAAAAACGGACGGCCTTCTTGAAAAAGGTCGAAAAATTCCGTTTTGGCCTCTTGCTGCGATATGCGCTGCCAGGTCACCGGACAAAGAAAGCGGATCTACCGGAAAAGAAATTCTAGAATTTTGGGCTAAAGAATTTCATTTGACGAAAGAAGAGAGAAAAGTTCTTTTCGACATGGAACTAGATTCCGACTTTACTTTGCAAGCTGAATGCCCCGCGCAATCAGAAATAGACAAGCTGTTGATAAAAATATTTCATTCATCTGACAGGAAAGACGACAGCCTTTCCTCCATACCAAGCAATATAAAGCTGGTGTCTACGGCAGATGATATACAAATGCCGCTAAATCTAATAATATATGGTCCACCGGGCACGGGAAAAACGCGAGAACTGATCCAAGATATATTCCCCCTTTTCAGAGATGCCGACGGTTCCGAGCGGTTTGTTTTCACAACTTTTCATCCGTCATATTACTACGAAGATTTCATCGAGGGATTGAAGCCGAGTACTGAGCCCTTAGAAGAAGGATCTGCTCAATACGATATCGTGGATGGCGTTTTTAAAGCCATCGCGCTCCGAGCAGAGGCCGATCCTGAAGTTCCTTACGCAATAATTATTGACGAGATAAATCGCGGCAAAATCGATGCGCTTTTTGGCGATGTAATCTCACTATTGGAAATCGACAAACGCGGGACATTGTCGACGACACTGCCCTATTCGAAGATTAAATTTTCAGTCCCTCCGAATCTTTATATAATTGGAGCGATGAATACGGCTGATAAATCAATTTCAGCACTTGATATCGCACTACGAAGGAGATTCGAGTTTCGAGAATTAGCACCGTCAAGTGCTGCGCTGTTGCAGATGTTAAAAGCCAAGGGAATAGTCGATGGTTCAGTCGACGGTGTCGACTTACCGAAAATGCTTGATGCAATAAACTCACGGTTAAGGCGACGGACAGACGAGGGCAAGCTCATTGGACACGGATGGTTTGCAGGCGTTGCGTCAATCGACGATCTAAAGCGTTGCTTCAGCAGAAAAATATTCCCGTTGCTTCAAGAGTATTTTTACGACGACAAATCGGAAATAGAGTTGGTGCTAAAGGACAATGCCATCAAACCATCTGGATTTTTCACGGTTGCGGTCGACAGTGATGGAACGGGTGAGCAGCACCTGCTGAGCAGTTCGGAGTTGTGGACAGCTGAAATGTTCAAGAACATTTATGCGGGGAGCGTAAAATCGAGCGGCGAGTTATAACGGTCAATGAATATGATTTCTTGCCTTTGGGACACGGTAATGATGACCTGCCGCCGCGCTATCTGAATACCTTATCTAAACTTTCAGAGAAGCTACACAATGCCAGTTTCTTTGAAATGGCGTTTCATCGGGGTCATGTCGGAGTCAAGTTCAAGCAGTTCGCAGGTCTTGTCCACGTTGCCAGAAACCTAAGCATTGAGATCCTTCCAAAGCTAGATTCACAAAAATCAGGCAATGATGTTCTAGCACACATGGTTTCGTATACCGCTCGAACGCCATCCGTTCTGGGCGCTATCGGGCAAGTCTCACGCTTCGACTCCATGGAAGAGACGCTTATAGGCATGACCGTTGCGGAGATACTGAAGCAATTAAGTCAAGGCTTGCACCGTGATTTTCATACCGTAAAGGCTGACCTTCCGTCGCTACGTGGACAGGTGCACCATGCTGGCCAAGTTGCTCGATACGGCTCACGCCGAGATCGCTTCGTACAGCAAGTGCTGTCCCCATCTTTTGATACTCCCATTAACCGTACAATCTTAGCGGGACTTCGGGAAATGATGAAGATCGTGTCATCTCAGCGGTTGAAGGCTAAAATTAGAAGCGGCCTAGAAACCCTGAAGGATGCTGAGGTCGGCATTTTCATGCCATCAGATAGATTGGTGGTGTTCAATCGACTCACGCAACGCTGGCAGCACGGCTACCAGCTATCCCTCCAATGGCTCGATCATATAAGGCCTGGGTTACGTATCGGAGTAGATGCACTCGGACCAACTATGCTGTTTGATATGAACAAGCTATTCGAGAGCTATGTGGGTCAATGTTTGCGTAATTCTCTCGGGGATATTGTTCACGAGCAACAGTCAGAACATTATCTGTTTTCCAATGCAGATGGTCGCTCAGTCGGACTTTTGCGTCCCGACTTTCTAATCGACGGAAATTTCAACCGCGCAGTTGTGGAGACTAAGTGGAAAGTCGCGCCTAGCGAGACAGCTTCGTTCTATCAGCCAGGTGACCTTCGCCAGGTCTTTGCGTACGCAAAGGTTCTGGGTGTCTCTAATGTTTTTCTTGTGTATCCAACTATGTCTGATGATGTTCTGGCCGAGATATTTACAAGCAACACAGATCCATCTATTAATTTAACCTCATTAACCTTACCTATAATACCCAGCGGCAATGATGGACGAGAGAAGTTCATTGCAGCATTAATATCGAGTATCGCTTAGCAAAATTTCGTCATCATCCTGATCTATCGATTAGTCATGGATCATGGAACGCCTACAAACGTCAGAAGTCATATGGCCGCCGTTCCCAAGCGGAGCACTTCTATTGAGTTACTGGTGCGCAAACCACTCCATAGGCGAGGTCTGCGATACCGATTAAATGTCAAAAATCTACCTGGCTCTCCAGATATCGTGCTTCCGCGGTTTAAAGCGGCTATATTTGTACATGGGTGTTACTGGCACGGACATGATTGCGGGACATACCGCCGTCCGAAATCAAACCAATCTTTTTGGGATGCGAAATTTGCGAGAAATCGCGAACGTGATCAAGCTGCGGTGCTAGCACTTGAACGGCTCGGTTGGCGAGTTAAGACTGTGTGGGGTTGTGAGTTGTCGTTACCGACGAACCCGAATTATGACCGCTTCATTGCAGCGCTTTTCGAGTGGGTTACTTGCAACGATGCCCGAATGGACTCTTCTTACGAGCAATCACCAGGCAGCGCTCGCGCCGGACAGTGAATAGCCCCTAGAACTGCAGACACCTTGCAATCACAGTCAGGAGAATTTGCTTAGGATCACCCGGCCCGCTCCATGTGGCGCTTCTAGCTTCCGGCATTCTAGCGATCGATGCGCTTTCGCGGATTGTCAAACCTGCCGTAGAGGCTTGGCTGACCTCTGTCGGCGCTTGACGTTTTAGCCTTCGACGCTCGTCTCACCCAGCCGCTGGCGAACCTGCTTGATAGGTTCTTTGAAAGCAGCATATAGGCGGTTCATCGCGTCCACCAACCGGCTTTGAATGCCTTCCCATTCGCTTTCGTCGGACTTATAGCCACCCGGCACGACCGACTTAATGCGGGTTGCGCGGGTTGTACCATTATCCAGCGGTTCCCAGATCAGCGGGCCGCCAAAGGCCCCCTCAATCTCTGCCTTTCGCTCTTGGAGCATGTAGAAGATCCGCTTGCTTTCATCGCCAGACGGCAAACCGCGGTCGATATATAGCTCGGCCGAGCATTCCTTCTGCGTCACGGAATAATTGAAGGCGAGGCCGCGGAAGCCGGATGATGTGCCGATCCACGAATATGTTTTCGGAGAGAGGTGCGCATGAAGCTTGGCATCGGGCCTTTTGATGAGGAGCGTCCACCAATGCAGGCGGATGTCGTACCGTTCGGAAAATTCCTTATTCGTTCGCGCGACCACCGACTTGTCCTCAGCAGGGGCCACGATGACGGTGAGCAACGGCGCTGGAGCGGAATCCCCGATTTTCAGCGCTTGAACTTTCACCAGATAAAAGGTGCCGCTGCTGTTCTCGTTCAGCCACGCAATCGCGGCAACATGCTCCGGTCGGGGTTCTGACACGATCCAGATGGCAGTTCGGGCGCCCATCGACGTGAGGTAGGTGATGAGCTTGCCGAGGTGATCGTGGTTGCTCTTTTCCAGCTGGTTTTCGATGATGACCTTGTTGCCATTCTCATCTTCTGCAACCAGATCGATGCTGAACGGGCCAGCCGCCTGTTCTCGCTCGATGTTCATCAGGTTGAGCCCGAGGGCGTCATTCACGACCTCGATGTTATCTTGGAGCCATTGCGTAAAATCATACGCTTCGTGTTTCCAGACTTCGCGAAGCGGAACCTGTACAAGTCTGCCTATTGTCACTTAATGCCCTACCCCGAATCTTTCGCTGTGCCCTTATACCATTTGTTCCAGTTGACGCCTTATCGAGCCTCTACTGGATTAGGGACGATACCCGATGGAGTCGTTACAGAAGTGATCGAGGCTAGATCACTCCCCACGCGCGAAACCTCCCCCTCCCGGTCATCTCCCGCAAGCCGAGTTCCAAAACGATCCGCCGCGCCGCCTGCGGCGTAACCTCGAGCGTCTTCGCCACCATTTTTGCCGACACCAACGGTTTGGCCATAACAAGCTCGACCAGTTCCGGCAGCTTTGAGGATGTTCGGCGCCCTTCCAGTTTTCGGTCCATCATCGTCTTCGCCAACACAAGCCGGTCATGTTCTTTCATGCCGATCTCGGCGGCCGCCAAAAGCCCGTGGGCGATGGCAAGCAGCCGCGTTTCGCGGTCGCGATGCCGGCGCCGATCGACGGGAATGGTTTTGAGGCCGAGATTGATGGCAACGAGATGCGCGCCGGTGGTGATGCCGGCCTGGCGCAGAATAGACGATGCAAAGAGCCGGCCGAGCCAGGGCGCGTGCTGCAGCACCGACAGTTCGTTCCAGGCATCGAGCGCGACGATGGCCTGCAGTATCGCCGGCAGATTTTCGGCCTGGCGCAGCACACCGCGCCACTCGTCGAGCCGGGCATCTTCGTCCCAGTCGAGATCGTAGATCATCGGGTCTTTGTCTTGAACGCTGCCACGGCCGGGTCGCTTGGCGCTCTCGATCGCGGCCTCCGATCGGGCGAGCACCGCATCGATGGCGGCGAAATCGACGCCCGGCAGATTTTCTGCCTCGTCACCATCCTCCCCCTCCCCTCCCGGATTTTTTGCCGCGGCCGCGGGCCGCATGACGTCGGCAAGCTCCGACGCCTCGGCGCCGTCCGACGTAATGTCCGATGTCTGTCGCAAAGACCGAATACCGTCGGCGGACAAAGCCCAGTCCGGCCCCTGCCCAGAAATCCGTCGGCGGGTGCGAAGCACGTCGCGGGCAATGGTGAGTTCGTGGGTTGGTGTGCGGGTGTCGCGAAAGGCATCGTGGAGCACCAGGTCTTCGAGATTGACGAGCTCGCCGTCGATCCACAGCGAGGCGCAGGCGTCGGCGAAATTTTGCCGCTCGCGAAAGCCGGCGCCGACCGCTGAGCGAGCAATGCGCTCGTCGAGACGAGTGAGCGCCATGCCCGCGTCAAAAGCGGGCCGAACCAAGTTTGAAATGGGCAATTTCGCGAGATCGTAAGCCATTGATATCATGGTAAACGATCCTTTAAAAGAACTCTATATCAATATTGCCGTTCGCCACATGGTATGATCGCCAGATGGTGTCCTGACCATCGATAAGTACCTCTTATCGAATGTGATTGATTTCAAGCCGAAAATCGGAAAGAATCCGGTAAATCCCTTGGCCGCTCGGCCGTCGATCCGGAGGTTTTCTATGGCCATGCCGCCCCGTTCAAAGACCGCCGTCGATCGCCGGGCCGACGAGCTCGACACCATCGCCAGCGTGCTGCCGATCGACCGCCGCGACGAACTGGCTGAATTGCTCACCGACCAGGACATCGAAACGCTGCGCCACCTGGTCAACGAAGGCATGGGCGAAAACACCCTGCGCGCGCTCACCTCCGACCTTGCCTATCTGCAAGCCTGGTCGCTGGCCGCAACCGGTGCCTCCCTCCCCTGGCCGGCACCCGAAGCCTTGGCTCTGAAATTCGTCGCCCACCATCTCTGGCAGCCTGATCAGCGCGACATCGACCCCCAACACGGAATGCCGGCTGATGTCGAGCAGAGCCTGCGCGAACAACGGTTTCTCAGATCGCTAGGGCCGCATGCGCCCGATACGGTGCGCCGGCGGCTTGCCAGTTGGTCGACGCTAACCAAATGGCGCGGGCTGACCGGCGTCTTCTCCTCCCCTTCGCTGAAGTCCGCGATACGCCTCGCCGTTCGGGCGACGCCGCGGCCAAGGAAACGCAAGAGCGCGAAGGCCGTCACCGGCGACGTGCTGGCAAAGCTGCTCGCGACCTGCAGCACCGACAGCCTTCGTGACATCCGCGACCGGGCAATCCTGATGGTGGCTTTTGCCTCGGGCGGTCGTCGTCGAAGTGAGATTGCCGGTCTGCGCAGAGAGCAGCTCACCGTCGAGCCACCCATCACCGTCGAGGGTGCCCCTCCCCTCCCCTCTCTCGCTATCCATCTCGGTCGCACCAAGACGTCCGGTGCGGAAAGCGATGAGGTCGTTTATCTGACCGGCCGGCCGGTGGAGGCGCTCAACGCCTGGCTTTCGGCTGCGAGGATTGAAGGCGGGAGTATTTTTCGGAAGATCGATCGATGGGGCAATGTTTCGAAGCGGGCACTGGAGCCGAGTGCGGTCAACCAGATCGTGAAGCAGCGGGCGGCGCTGGCAGGGTTAGATGCGGGGGAATTTTCGGCGCACGGGCTGCGGTCGGGTTATCTCACAGAGGCCGCCAATCGTGGCGTTCCTTTGCCAGAAGCCATGGAGCAGTCGCGACACAAATCGGTCCAGCAGGCCTCCACTTATTACAACAACGCAACCAGACGGACAGGACGGGCCGCAAGGCTTATTCAGTAGTTTTCGCTCACTTTCCCTAAGTTTCGCGACAGATCGGAACGTCAAAAATGGGGTGGCTAGCCGACCGCTATCAGATTGCGGTATGAGAAAGTGGACGACAGTCTTCTTCAAAGGCCAGTGCCCCAGGTTGCATTTGAGACTGTCGGCGGCAGTGTTGCTGCCCAGAGGAGCGGGACATGGATATCACCAAGGTAAGGATCAGGCCGATCACCGAAGCGGACGCCGAGGGCTTTCGCCAGGCCGTGGGCACGGTGGCGCGCGAGCGCATCTATATCCGCTTGACCGACGCCCCAAGCGCCGAGGGCACCTTGGCCTTCGTACGCAGCAATATTGAGCACGGCAACCCCCAATTTGTTGCCGAACACGATGGCGGCATCGTCGGCTGGTGCGACATCGTTCGTCCAAGCTTCGAGGCTGAACGCCATTGCGGGTCACTGGGCATGGGCATCATACCGGGGTGGCGCGAGCACGGCATTGGCCGTCGCCTCATCCACGCGACGTTGGAGGCGGCCGACGCCGCGGAATTCCTAAGGGTCGAGTTGACGGTGAACGCCCATAACGAACGCGCCATTAGATTGTATAGGAGGGTGGGCTTTGTCGAAGAGGGCCGCAAACAGAAAGCCCGGTTTCTGGAAGGTGAATTTCGGGACGTCCTGGTGATGGGACGCCTTTTAGAGCCTCGTTCTTTGTCTAGTAGGTTGGAAGGTAGCTAAATCGTCCAGTCCATCGTCACCCGGGAAAATCTCGGGTCCATACCGGCAAGGTTGACGCAAACAAGTGTCTCATCGGCTGGCCGGCTTTACGCCCCCATTCGGCCGATCAATAGAAGCCTCCGCGACTTCTCGCGGGCTGCCGGCCCACTTAGGTCGCCGCCGTAGCCATAGCGGGTTGGATCCCTGCTGCGGTAAGCTGTCGCAAAAATCAGGATTTTTGCGATACCCTCACGGCTACCGCTGACGCGCCAGCCAGACCGTGTGCCCGCCACAGTCAGGGTCATCCGCAACATGGGCCACAACATCAAAGCCATTCTGGTCGAGCAGCAGGCGGTATTCGTCGGGGTCGAGGCTGGCATGATAGAGGGGCTCCCCTTGCAACGTCCCGATAGCTTCGCCGAAGTTGGGACCGCTCGTGAACATTAATGGTGCTTCCGGTTCGACATTTTCGCGGAAGATGGGGAACATCATGTGCTGATCGTGAGGCGCAAGGTGAAAGAAGCTGTCCCAAGCGATAAGCCCGCCATATCTCCGATCCAGTTTCAGCGAGCGCATATCCGCCACTTCCGCCGTTTCGCCTGGCAGATTTGCCCGGAATAGGTCGATCATCTCGGGCGAGCTGTCCACGCCAGTAACCGGATGACCTCTGGCGGCAAGGTAACGGGCGATCGGCTCGCCCGATCCGCATCCAATGTCGAGCACCGACGCTCCTCGCCTCAGGATGTCGGCAAACCGCTCTATCCATGAACGCTCCCACAGCACCGTACCGCGAGCACTTGTCCAGGCGCCTGCATGGCGACGATAGAGATCTATGATATGGGCGGCTGCGTCGGTCATGGCCTTAGGGTCAATTCTTATCTCCGGTTTTGCAAATGTCCCGGATTTGCTCGAATTTCATAGCTGACGTTTGCAGCGCCTGGCGGCGGCTGGCTCAGCCGTCCCACTGGCACAAATGCAGCAGGACGCCGGCTGGGTCGTGAACGAAGACCACGGCCGCACCGTAGGCCTGCCTGGATGCTGGTTGCACCCGTGCTTCCGCGAAGCTGTCGTCGTTTAGCACTGCCGCAACGTGCGTATGCCAAGCAAGGGCGTCATCGACCGTGATGTGGAGCATGGTGTTCTCGGCGACATCCTTCAGGTAGTAATCCTGGATGTAGAAGTGCTGTTCGTCACCAAGCGTCACCAGCGCTAGTTTCGGCCCAACATCGCGGGTTTCCCAGCCCAACGCGGCATAGAACCGTTTGGACAACGCGAAATCCTTCGCGGGAATGAACGGACGAATGTCTGAGACTTTCAACTTGTTCACGACGGTCTCGATGAACTGGGGGCTGGAGCTACCAGAATCTGCCGTTTGTCATCAGCGGTCTTGTCATTCATTCCTGCGATACTTTCAAAGTGCTGGTGTGATGTTGTCGGCTTTTCTAGCCGATCCGCAGCACTGTTGGTATGTCTCTGGCGTCGCGAAAATCTCGAATCTCGCACGATATACTAGCCCGACTTTTGAAGCGCTGCAAAATTAGGATTTTTGCGGCGGATGCTTCCGACATAAAACCGACCAGGAGCTATGCTGAACAGCTCAAAGGGAACTGACGACGGTAGTGAAGCGAGTGCCACAAGGGATCGGGATAGGTCTATCGGAAAGGTTCTATCGAACGCTCGTAGCCCCCATCATGCAGGAGCATTTCTCCGAGTTGCCATATGCGGCATGCCGGATCGGTCTTAGCTCTGAAGTCCTCGGCTATGAAACGGAGATTTCGGCTGATCACGACTATGGCCCTTGTGTGCAGGTACTTCTTTCAGAGGCTGATTTTGCTGCACCGCAGATCAACTGATGTCAGTTCTTGACCGACGATTGCCAGCTAAATTCGAGGAGTGGGCCGTCCGGTATCCAACTAATGTGCGGCCTGCTAGGGTAGATGTACGGGAGCCAGGAATGCTGGGCTCGGATCACGGGGTCGAACTCTACACGCTGCACGCTTGGTGCGAACGCTTCCTCGGCCGCCAATTTTCCGAAGACCTCTCCGCACGGGATTGGTTGTCCTACTCGGAACAGCTTTTTATGATGGTGACGGCGGGCTCGGTCTTTCGTGACGATCTCGGTGAGTTGACGGCTCTACGGAACAGACTGGCCTACTTCCCTCGTGATGTCTGGCTGTACAAACTCGCAGCGCAATGGGGGAGGATAGCCGAAGAGCGCGCCTATATCGGACGAACCGGGGAGGCTGGCGACGAAATCGGCTCCCGAATTATAGCTGCTCGCATGGTCGGAAATATCATGCGGCTTGCAATGCTGATTGAGCGTCAATACGCACCTTATGCCAAGTGGTTCGGAACCGCTTTTTCACGGCTGGAATGCGCCTCCGAGCTAAAGCCGATCCTCCAGGAGATCTTGTCCGCAGAAAGCTGGCAGGCTCGGGAATCGAACCTCATGTGAGCTTGCCAGTTCGTAGCG
This sequence comes from Neorhizobium sp. JUb45, assembly GCF_004343585.1. Classification (GTDB taxonomy): domain Bacteria; phylum Pseudomonadota; class Alphaproteobacteria; order Rhizobiales; family Rhizobiaceae; genus Neorhizobium. The sequence continues at coordinate 20,061 of NZ_SLYW01000010.1, forward strand.
GAGTTGCAGATCGCGAAGGAGGTGCCAGGCGCAATCGCTCCGGTTTTGGGCACGCTTCATAAGCGATCATTCCGCTTCATTGACTCCCTGATAATCTTTGATGCGCTCCGTGCTGCAATCGAAATAGCCAACTGCAACAACTTCAGGAGTTCGGAGGCGCGGATCAGTTCCTCAGCAGCAATTTTGTGCTCGCGGTTCCTGCCTTTTCGGAAGCAGCGACAAGGGCGCTGTGGGACTCGACGTAGAGATGTCGCTGCAAAGCACAGCATATCTCTTTCAGAAAGAGAAAACCAAACTCCGGTCTGTCGCAGAACTCCCGATTAAAGCGAGACTTGTTTTTCCGACTTATGCGGCGTCGCAGAATAAGGAGTTATGCACATGTCACGATGGCAGATGCTGGTGCAAATCTGTTAGGCGGTCGCTGTCCAACTCCTTTAGTCGGTCTTGGACAGCAGCCGCTCAATTTGCAGCGATATTTTTATCTTCGGCATCATGCGCCAACCGTTTCATCACGCCATTAATGACACTGGATTGAATCCAATTTCCACGTCCCGGAAAAAAGTTGCCAGCCGGAAACTCTAACAGCGAAAAAAAAATATCACTGTACCATCAGTCGCTTCACGCTCCGATCATTGGAAAAACTGACACCTCGCCGCGGCTCGGAATAGAACGGCGTGAGTGGTAAATTCGACAAAGCTCCTCTTCGGCGTATGGCGTTCTTAAGGTTTGGAGCGTCTTTTCTTTCAACTGTCATTTACGCCGATCTCTGTCCGGCTTCACCGTTCAATCGCAGCAGTGCCATGACCATCGGTCCAAGGGAAAACTCGCCACGCCCCGCCCGGTTGGTGAGATCACGCAGATAGCCACCGGCGGAATTGATGTGCCCTGCCCTCTCCAGGATACAGGCAATCGCAACAGCTGCATTTTCAGGCCCCATGGTTTCGCAGGCCTCCTGGTAGGCGGACGGACTGACGCCCAGCATCGATCTCACCACGATCGCTGCAGACATGAGATCGCGCCAACCACCCACAGCGCCTGCCGGTCCATAGTCGGTAATCTGCGGGCATGCCTTCAGCACTACACCCAGAGGAAAGGCCTTCAGCGTGTCGTTGTTAGGCCCGCGTCTCTTGCTCGGCTTTTCGCCCTGCTCTTTTTCAGAGCTAGGTTCAAGTTCATGCAAGGATTCGGATTTTGAACTCTGTATGTGCTGCTCACTATGGGCAGCATTGGTGCTATTAAATTCTGAATTCGACTGCGTATCCAACAGATTAAGGATTTCCTCGCGAAGAAGCTCAAGTTCATCGAGGATGCTGGCGACGTCAGCGAGGGTTGGGGACCGTGGAATGCGGGCAACGAGGTCGATGTACATCGCCTCAATCGCCATCCAGTCGCCGTCCGCCCCCTCCTCTATCGCAGCAGTGATGAGCTTGCGGACATCCCGGCGGCAGATTGTCAGGTTCTCTTTTGACTTACGGAATGCGAACCGAGCAGCGACGACTTTTTGCGCGATGACGGCAAGCTCTTCGGATCGGGCAAGGATTGGCGAAAGGTCGAACCCAAACGCATTCTCGATCTCGCCAGCGTCGTTCTTCCTCGCATAGCGTTTACCGTTGGCACTATCCTTGCGAACAATAAGGCCCGCATCGACCAGAAGCGCAAGATGACGACGTAACGTGGCGCCTGCCATGCCGTGGGCTCGAAGGATTAATTGCGCGTTTGAAGGAAACACCACGAGCTGCGCGTCCTGGCGCAATTCGTTTTCCGGATAGAAGCTCAGGAGCGCGTCGAGCACAGCTAGGCTGTTCGACTGCAGGCCGAGTTCTTCTCTCGCTTCCGAGGCATCACGGAAGACTTTCCATTTGTCGACCGTTTTCCCGGCCTTGATATCGTTTGTGACCACTTGCTGCTTCACCAAGGCGAGCGTCATCGGCCGCCGCCCAAAGGGCGTCGTTACACTTCCTGTCTGCATTTCTTTCACCTTTCAAAAGGCAAAGAAAAGGCTTCGCCAAGACGGCGTTGACTCTTGACTGAGATTCCGGGAAATGCGATTCTCTAAGCGACCAAACTGAGAGAGGCCTTCTGGAACACCGTTTCGGAGGGCTTTTTCTTTGCGCTATCGTTCCTTTCCTGTTTGCGATTTGCCCTACTGCTTCGACCTCTTGAACGAAGCGTAGATCTCTGGGAGGGCCGACATCAGGAAGTCCGCAAAATCCGGAGCGGCCTTTTTGTCGATCATTAAAGTCAGCGTACGCTTGTCTTGCTTGTAACGAGCAGCCTTGGTGCCGTCCTCAGCTTTCCAAACTTCCGTTTCAGTCTTCACTGCCTTTGTCTTCTTAGGGGTGACAGCTTCGAATACTCGAGCGAAACGCTCGTCAGAATTCAAGCTTTTCACCGCATCGTCATTGAGTAACGTACGGGCAGTTTCGGAAGCGCCATCTTGTCCCAGGCGGCCTGACAATTCGTACCAACGGTCCCGACCGGTTTTAGGGGCCGCGCCGATCAAGCGGATAATATCTGCTGGAAGCTGTTTGGCGGCCTGGATCAACCGGGAAAGATTGCTTTTATCAACCGCAAGAGCCGCCATGATGACCGGCCGCTGAAATCCACCGGCTTCAAGCTCTGCGGCGTATAGGGCGCGCTCAATAAATGAAAGATCCTGCCGAGCGCTGTTCTCTTGCCCTTGCGCCAGAACCAACTCGTCATCCGACAAGGTGCGAATCGCAGCCTTCACTTTGATGCCGGCAGCCTTCACTGCTCTCAGGCGTCGGCGCCCGTAGGCAATCTGGTATCGACCTTCGACAGACGGGTGAGGGCGCACGAGGATGGGAACCTGCTGACCGTGCTCTTTTATGTTACGAGCGAACTCTTCGAACTGCTCTGGAGACTCCTCCAAGCGGTCTGCCACGAGCGGCGCGTCAATGAGATCTGGATCGAGTTCCGTAAGCGACTGCGACTTCAAAAGCTCAATGGAGCGCGAGACCGCACCTATCGCACCACGTGGGGAATACTGCGGAGTGGCAGCATCCTGCGCGGCAATGTCTTCGGAGTTTCCGGCTGGCAACTTTGGTCCAGCAAGGTCGGAGAGCAGGTGTTTTCTAGCCATTAGTAGCCCCCTCGGGTGTCGAGATTGCCGCCCCACAATAAGGGGTTTTCCGAAAGTTTCCGGCTGACAACTTTTGCGCTTCTACGCGAGATGCGAGCGTCCTCATTTCCGCCCCCATGCGCTTTGAATGAGCTGTGCGATTTCAGTATTCACGTTGTCCAGCGACTCCATCGCCCGGTCGTAGGTGGCGCGCGTAAACTGGTCACGGCTGACTTCATAGAGCGTCTGCTTCGTAATCCCGGCGTCGGAGATAGCTGTACTTTTCAACATTGGATGATTTAGGACATGGTCACCGAACATCGTCCTCATAAACGATACCATCTGGTTCTGAGGACCATCACCGGGCTCGTAGCGAGTGACTAGGTACCGCATCCAGTCGTAATTCATGCTTCCGCCTGCATCGGCGACGACGCTCAGCAATTCCGATGTCATCAAAAGAAACTGGCACATGGACATGACGTCCAGCATTTGCGGATGAACCGTGACGAGGACGGCGGTTGCTGCACACAGAGCGGAAATGGTTAGAAAGCCAAGCTGCGGAGGGCAATCGACGACGACGACATCATAGTCGTCCGCGACTGAAGCAATCGCGTCGTCCATGCGCGTGAAGAAGATGTTTTTCCGATCGTTCGAGCCCAAGACCTTTGCCGTATCGTGCTCGAACTCCATCAGCTCAAGGTTGCCTGGCACCAGATCAAGGTTGGCGAAATAGGTCTTCTTGATCACGTCTTTTAACGGGCGACGTTCAGCGTCATAGCGCATCGCACCGTAAAGCGTCTCATTGTCCTTGACGTCGAACTCCGGCTGGAAGCCGTGCAGTGCCGACATACTGGCCTGCGGATCAAGATCAATCGCAAGAACACGATAGCCGTTCAGGGCGAGATATTGCGCCAAGTGTGCAGCTGTTGTCGTCTTCCCGCTGCCACCTTTGAAATTGACAACCGTGATGACCTGCAAATGCTCTTTGCCTGATCGTTTGGGTGAGTAGCGGCGATCGTTTTTCCCGGTTAGATCAAGGTATTCGCGCAAGGCCTGGATCGTTTCGACCGTATAGGAGCGACGATTGTTGTTGCCAATTTCAGGCTGAGGACCTTTGCCTTCGATCGAAAGGTGACGAAGATATCCGTCGTTGACACCGATAAGCTTTGCAGCTTCCGTCGAGGAGAAGGAACGCAAAGTTTTGCGCGCCTCTGGCGGATACAACTTTACACGATGTTCGTGCAGCGCACCCGAGAGGTCTCGCGCGTGGGCCGCGATCAGTTTATGAATAGCCTTTTGAAGCTGAGCGGGATTTTCCACGACTTCCTCTCGTACACACGGTAATTTTCGTAAACACACCTATTTGCCGTGGATAGCACAACCGATTTCACCATGGTTTGCAAGATATTTAAAGTTAATCAATAGTTAACGCGTTTTCGTCGTATCAGCCGCTCATCCCAATTCCTTTATTTGAATCTGTCACTTACATCTGTTTGCGCAAGTCGATCTCGTTAGGGCGAAATGCAGATTTGCACATGAATCTCCTCAGCCTCGCTCACCATACGCTCACTTTCTAAGAGCTGGACCAGCGACTCGCTAGAATCACCTGAGGTGCAGATCTGCACATAGGCACACGTTGAAGGAGATGATTTCTGTCCGCATGACCTTGTTCAAGCGGAGATCATCATGCGGATATTGACCGTCGCACCCGACCAATACGAGCGCCATCGCAATGACCTGAGACAGATGCACCGTCTTCGCGCGATGGTATTTGGCGGACGTCTCGCATGGGACGTCTCCATCACCGCGGGAGAAGAGCGTGACCAGTACGATGATTGCAGACCGACTTATCTTCTGGCAATTGCCGACGGTGGAAACGTCGCAGGTTGCGTTCGTCTCCTTCCAGCTTCCGGTCCCACAATGCTGGAGCAGACCTTCCCCCAGCTTCTCAATGCAAGTTCACTTCGCCCTCATTCTGGGATGGTCGAGAGTTCACGCTTCTGCGTCGATACCTCACCTGCCTCGCAGAGGGGGGCAAGCCAACTGCATCTTGCGACGCTCACCTTGTTCGCCGGTATCATCGAATGGTCGATGGCGAGCGGCTACAGCGAGATCGTCACGGCTACCGATCTCCGCTTCGAGCGCATCCTGAAGCGAGCGGGATGGCCGATGCAGCGTCTCGGTGAACCGGCCACGATTGGTAACACCATCGCTATCGCTGGAAGCCTGCCGGCCGACCTTAGCAGCTTTGAGCAGGTTTGCCCGCAGGGTTTCCATTCGACCTCGCAGATCGATGGGTCATTGCTCAGGAGCGCTGCGTGACCCAACTCCGCTCCCATCCCCGCCTGGTCCGCAAACTGCAGGATGCACTTGGCGACCAACTCTGCATCGCCCTCGATGACGCGACGGTGGTTGAGATCATGCTCAATCCGGACGGCCGGCTGTTCATCGAACGGCTGGGGCACGGCGTCGCACCGGCCGGCGCAATGAGCACCGCCGCAGCCGAAGTTGTCATCGGCAGTGTTGCGCATGCCCTGCAGTCGGAGGCCGACGACGAGAGGCCCATCATCTCGGGCGAACTTCCGATTGGCGGACACCGCTTCGAGGGGCTGCTGCCACCGGTGGTCTCCGGACCAGCATTCACCATACGCCGTCGCGCCTCGCGTCTCATTCCACTGACAGAATACGTGAAGTCGAAGGTGATGACCGAGGCTCAGGCATCGGCGATTCGAAGCGCGATCGACGCTCGGATGAATATCGTCATCTCCGGGGGCACCGGGTCCGGAAAAACGACGCTTGCCAACGCCATCATCGCCGAGATTGTGGCGGCTGTCCCTGACGATCGGATGGTTATCCTCGAAGACACGGCAGAAATCCAATGCGCGGCCGAGAATGCCGTGTCGCTGCACACGAGCGATACCATCGACATGGCGCGTCTGCTCAAGAGCACGATGCGCCTGCGTCCGGATCGCATCATCGTTGGCGAGGTCCGCGACGGCGCGGCACTGACGCTGCTCAAGGCCTGGAATACCGGACATCCCGGCGGCGTCACCACGATCCATTCCAACACGGCGATGTCGGCCTTGCGCCGGCTAGAGCAATTGACGGCAGAAGCCAGCCAGCAGCCGATGCAGGACGTGATCGGCGAGGCCGTCGATCTCGTCGTCTCTATTGAGCGAACGGGGAAGGGAAGGCGGGTCCGTGAGGTGATCCACATCGAAGGATACCGCAACGGCCGCTACCAGACCGAACATTATGCCCAAATCGATGAGGACAGCCATGTCGCGTAGAACCAATATTTTACTCACCTGCGCGGCGCTAGTCGCCGTCTCAGTCGGTCTTGCAGAACCGGCGCTGGCCTCATCGGGCGGCGGCGGTCTTCCCTGGGAATCGCCGCTGCAGCAGATCCAGCAATCTATCACCGGACCTGTCGCCGGGTTCATTGCACTGGCCGCTGTCGCCATTGCAGGCGCCATGCTGATCTTCGGAGGCGAGCTGAATGATTTCGCGCGACGGCTTTGCTATGTCGCGCTGGTGGGCGGGGTACTCCTCGGTGCTACCCAGATCGTTGCTCTCTTCGGTGCGACCGGAGCCTCCATCGGCGAGGGCCACGCACAGGCCGAGCAAGGAACTCCCGAACCGAGGATGAGGCCGGCCATAGCGGGGGAGGGGGCTCATGGCTGAGGCCGGCTCCTCTCTGGCACGGTCGCGTGTGCACAGGGCGTTATCGCGTCCGAACCTGTTGATGGGCGCAGACCGCGAGCTCGTGCTGCTGACGGCGCTGGCCGCCATCATCCTGATCTTCGTTGTCCTGACCTGGTACGCGGCACTATTCGGCATTGCGATCTGGCTGGTCGCAGTCGCGGCGCTGCGCATGATGGCCAAATCCGATCCACTGATGCGCCGGGTCTACCTCCGGCATATTTCCTACAAGACGTTCTACCGCGCGACCTCTTCGCCGTGGCGCAAGTTCTGAGGATTTCAGATGGTCGCCCTCAAATCATTCCGCCACTCCGGACCGTCCTTTGCCGATCTGGTGCCCTATGCCGGGTTGGTCGACAATGGCGTTATCCTGCTGAAAGACGGTTCGCTGATGGCCGGCTGGTACTTTGCCGGGCCGGATAGCGAAAGCTCGACGGACGCCGAGCGCAACGAGGTGTCGCGACAGATCAATGCCATCTTGTCGCGGCTGGGCTCGGGATGGATGATACAGGTCGAGGCTATCAGGGTGCCAACTAGCGATTACCCGACCGAGACTGAATCCCATTTTCCCGATCCGGTCACGCGCGCCATCGACGACGAGCGGCGGATGCATTTCCAGAAGGAGAAGGGGCATTTTGAGAGCCGGCATGCTCTGATCCTGACCTGGCGGCCACCGGAGCCACGGCGCTCCGGGCTGACGCGGTATGTCTATTCGGATGCGGCCAGCCGTTCAGCCACCTATGCCGACAAGGCACTCGAGAGTTTCCTCACCTCGATCCGCGAGGTCGAACAGTATCTCGCCAATGTCGTGTCGATCCGCCGGATGATGACGCGGGAAACGTCGGATCGCGGTGGGTTCCGCGTCGCACGCTACGACGAGCTCTTTCAGTTCATTCGCTTCTGCGTGACCGGAGAGAACCATCCGGTGCGCCTACCAGACATCCCAATGTATCTCGACTGGCTGGTGACGGCCGAGTTGCAGCATGGCCTGACCCCAATGGTCGAGAACCGGTTTCTCGGTGTGGTCGCGATCGATGGCCTCCCGGCCGAAAGCTGGCCGGGCATTCTCAATACGCTCGACCGGATGCCGCTCACCTATCGTTGGTCTTCCCGCTTCGTCTTCCTCGATACTGAGGAAGCAAGGGCAAGGCTCGAGCGCACTCGGAAGAAGTGGCAGCAGAAAGTACGACCGTTCTTCGATCAGCTTTTCCAAACCCAGAGCCGCTCTGTCGATCAGGACGCCATGCTGATGGTGGCGGAAACCGAAGACGCTATTGCCGAAGCCTCCTCGCAGCTCGTCGCCTATGGCTATTACACACCGGTCATCGTCATTTTCGAAGAAGACTCAGGTCGCCTCCAGGAAAAGTGCGAAGCTATCCGCCGGCTGATCCAGGCCGAAGGTTTTGGCGCACGTATCGAGACGTTGAACGCCACGGATGCGTTTCTCGGCAGTCTTCCAGGCGTCTCCTACGCCAATATCCGCGAGCCGTTGATCAATACCCGCAATCTAGCCGACCTCATCCCGCTCAATTCCGTCTGGTCGGGCAGTCCAGTAGCACCTTGCCCGTTCTATCCGCCGGCGTCGCCGCCGCTGATGCAGGTGGCCTCCGGATCGACGCCGTTCCGGCTCAACCTGCATGTCGAAGATGTCGGCCATACGCTGATCTTCGGCCCGACCGGGTCGGGAAAGTCGACGCTGCTGGCGCTGGTTGCCGCCCAGTTCCGACGTTATGCCGATGCGCAGGTGTTCGCCTTCGACAAGGGCGGCTCGATGCTGCCGCTGACGATGGGCATCGACGGTGATCACTACCAGATCGGCGGCGATATCGGCCCGTCGGCTGGTGGTGAGGTGAAGGCGCTTGCATTTTGCCCGCTCGCTGAACTGTCGACCGACGGCGACCGCGCCTGGGCCTCCGAGTGGATCGAGATGCTGGTGGCGCTGCAAGGTGTGACCATCACCCCGGACTATCGCAACGCCATCTCCAGGCAGTTGTCGCTGATGGCGGAATCCCGTGGCCGCTCGCTGTCAGATTTCGTTTCCGGCGTGCAGATGCGCGAAATCAAGGACGCTCTGCATCACTACACCGTCGACGGCCCGATGGGCCAGTTGCTCGATGCCGAGCAGGACGGCCTGGCGCTTGGCGCGTTCCAGTGCTTCGAGATCGAGGAACTGATGAACATGGGCGAGCGCAATCTCGTCCCCGTTCTCACCTACCTGTTTCGGCGCATCGAGAAACGCCTGACCGGCGCGCCTAGCCTGATCATTCTCGACGAGGCCTGGTTGATGCTCGGCCATCCGGTGTTTCGGGACAAGATCCGCGAATGGCTGAAGGTGCTGCGCAAGGCCAATTGTGCTGTCGTGCTCGCCACCCAGTCGATCTCCGACGCGGAGCGGTCCGGCATCATCGATGTGCTGAAGGAGAGCTGCCCGACCAAGATTTGCCTGCCAAACGGGGCGGCACGCGAACCGGGCACGCGGGAGTTCTATGAGCGCATCGGCTTCAACGAGCGGCAGATCGAGATCGTCGCAACTGCAATTCCCAAGCGTGAATACTACGTCGTCTCGCCGGGAGGCCGGAGGCTCTTCAACATGGCGCTCGGTCCGGTCGCGCTCTCGTTTGTCGGGGCGACTGGCAAGGAAGACCTCAAGCGCATCCGTAGCCTGCACTCCGAACACGGGGCCGCATGGCCTCTTCACTGGCTCCAGCAAAGGGGGATCGCCCATGCCGAGACATTTTTTCCGACTGAATAATATCGTGTGGGCCACTGCCATAGCAGCCGTCATTATACCCGCCATGTCTCCGGCTTCAGTTCATGCTGGCGGCGTGACAGGCCAAGCGACCGAATGGACCCAGATCGCCAACAATACCGAACTGATTTCCCTCGTGGGCAAGTCGGCCGAACAGGTCAACAACCAGATTACCCAGATCTCGCAGCTTGCCGAGCAGATCCAGAACCAGATCAACATCTACAACAATATGCTGCAGAACACAGCGCAATTGCCGAGCCACATCTGGGGTCAGGTCGAGAATGACCTGAAGAACCTGCAGAACGTCGTGGAGCAGGGGCAGGGGGTCGCCTTCTCGATGGGCAATATCGACGACGTGCTCAAGCAGCGTTTCCAAAGCTTCGCCGAGATGAAAAGCAACCTGCCCGACGGGGCAGGCTTCTCGTCCACCTATCAGAACTGGTCCGACACCAACCGCGATACGATCGGGGGCACTTTGAAGGCCGCAAACCTGACGGCCGACCAGTTCTCGAGCGAGGAAAGCACGATGTCATCGCTGCGCTCGATGTCGGAATCAGCCGACGGGCAGATGAAGGCGCTGCAGGTTGGACACCAGATCGCCGCCCAGCAGGTCGCGCAGATGCAAAAACTGCGGGGTCTCGTCTCTCAGCAGATGACGATGATGGGCACGTGGTTTCACTCGGAACAGGCGCAAAAGGATCTCGCTCAGGCGCGCCGGGAAAAATTCTTTAGCGGAAGCGAGCATGATATCCGTGGCGGGCAGACGATGGAGCCCCGCTGGTGAGCCCGCGCCTTGTCATCATCCTCGTTGTCGTGGGGATCATCGCGTCCGGCGTAAGCATTGCCAGGTGGATCGTCCAGCCACCTCCAGCAGCCCTGTCCGGAACGGGCGAAGCCTCACCGCAAGCTGCATCAGACGCAGACCGCCGGGCTCACCGGGAAAAGTTCTTTGGCGGCAACGCCGAGCGCGACATTGGCAGTGGCCAGGAGATGAAGCCGAGATGGTGATCGTTCATCCCTCCCGGCGCGTGGAGCTCGCCTTCGTCGCGATCGGCCTCGTCCTGATAGCGAGCACGCCGGCCTTGGCGCAGCAGGGTCAAGTGCTGACGACCCTGGAGAACTCCGTCGTTGCGGCCGCCAAGGGCTGGGAGGCGACGGTCATGAATGCGGCGCGGTCGTTGTTCTGGATCCTTGCCGGAATCGAGGTCGGCATTGCCGCAGTATGGCTGGCAATTAACGCTGCCTCGCTCGACAGCTGGTTCGCGGAACTCGTGAAGCGCATCATGTTCATCGGGCTATTTGCCTTCATCCTCGATCGGGGGCCGGCCTTCGCCAAGGCCGTGGTCGACAGTCTCTACCAGATCGGTGCCGGCGGTGGGTCGGCCTCCCCCGCCAACATTTTTGACGCCGGCATTCGTGTCGCGACCAAGATGTCGGAACAGGCGAAGTTTGGCCTCTTCGAGGATAACTCCCTGGCGATCGCCGCCGTCTTCGCCATGGTCGTGGTCGTCGTCTGCTTCTCGCTCGTTGCCGCGATCTTCGTCTCGGTGATGGTGGAAATGTATGTCGGCTTGCTCGCCGGCATGATCATGCTCGGGTTGGGCGGTACGTCCTATACCAAGGATTTTGCCATCAAATATCTGGTCTACGCCTTCTCCGTCGGCATGAAACTGATGGCGCTGGTCATGATCGCCAAGATTGGCTCCGACATCCTGCTGGGCCTGGCCGAAGCACCGACAGCAACATCAGAGCAGTTCATCACGACGCTGGCGATCGCCGGCATCTCTGTCGTGGTCTTCGTCATCGCCATGTATGTGCCGCCAATCCTGCAGGGTGTCGTTCAAGGCGCCTCCGTTTCCGGTGGCATGGAAGCAATCCGCCACGGCGGACAGGCCGCATCTTTTGCGGCGGGTGCCGGCTTTCTGGCGACGGCAGCAGCCAGCAGAGGTTTTCAGGCTGCAAGTGCGGCAAGGGCAGGGGGAGCGTCCCTCGGCAGTGCCGCCATGCGTGGCATGGAGGCCGGGATTGGTGGTGCGGCAGGTGCTGTCGGGTCAGCGGCCAAGGATAAGGCGATCGCTTCCCCCGGCGCCTATGCCGGATCGCTGCTGGGGCTTGCCAATGCCAAACTCGACCAGCAGTCGGGTCGAACCGCATCGCCTCCACCACCGCCACTTAACGAGACCAAATAACTGGAGGCCGATCAGCCATGGCCGGACACAATCCGCTCGATAATCCCGATCTTGCCAATCCCTATATCGCCGCCCGCAACGAATGGAACGAGCGCTATGGATCCTATGTCAGATCCGCCGCCGCATGGCGCATCGTCGGCATAGCCGGCATGACCATGGCTGTGATCGGCTTCGGCTACGCGCTCTACCAAAGCACGCAGGTCAAGCTCGTTCCCTATATCGTCGAGGTCGACAAGCTCGGCACGGCCGTCAATGCCGGATTTCCGCAGCAGATCGAATATGCCGATCCGCGCGTGGTGCGTGCGACCCTCGGCAGCTTCGTCTCGAACTTTCGCAGTGTAACGCCGGATGCGGTTGTCCAGAAGCAATATATCGATCGGACCTACGGGCTGCTGAGGACATCCGACCCAGCGACTGAGAAGGTCAATGCCTGGTTTCGCTCCAACTCACCGTTCGAGAAAGCGAAGAACTCGACCGTTGCCATCGAGGTGAACAACATCGTCGCGCTGTCGAACCAGAGCTACCAGGTGGACTGGACTGAATTCGAGCGCGACCGGCGCGGCAAGGAAACCGCCGTCCGTCGTTTCCGCGGCATCGCCACCGTGACCCTGACGCCGCCGCAGGACGAGGGCGTCATTCGCTTGAACCCCATCGGTCTTTATCTCCGCGACTTCGACTGGACAGCACAGCTTTGAAAGGCATGGCCCTAAACATGATCATCCCGTACACAAGAACACGGGCCACGCTGACGGGCGCTCTCGCCTCGGCACTGTTGGCGTCTTCAGTGGTCGCTCCCTTGTATGCATATGCTGCCGATAGCGTCACAGCCAACGAAGCAAAAGGCATGGGCATCTCCACACAGTGGCGCGGCTCTCGCGGGCTGGTGACCAAGGGCGCCGACGGCAAGGTGATCTTCCTCTATGGCGAGGTGCAGCCCTCCGTCGTCTGCTCGCCGCTGCAGGTCTGCGATATCGAGCTTCAGGGCGGCGAGGTGGTCCGAGACGTGCTCGTCGGCGACACGGTGCGCTGGAAGGTCGAGCCTGCGACTTCGGGGGCTGCCGGTGGCCAGGCGATTCACCTGATCGTCAAACCGGCGGAGCCGGGTCTCGTGACCTCGATGGTAGTGACAACGTCGCGTCGCACCTATCACATCCAGCTCAAGTCTCATTCGACCCAGTATATGGCCCGTGTCGGGTTCGAATATCCGGAGGATGTTTCGGCGAAGCTGGCCGACATCAACGCCCGGATCGAGGCAAGCACCATCCCTGGCGCTGGCGTTCCGGCCGAGCAGCTGAACTTTTCCTATTCGGTCTCGGGCAGCGCTGGTTGGCGACCTACACGGGTTTATTCCGATGGGCTCAAAACCTACATCCAGTTCCCCCGCTCGATTTCCGGTCAGGATGCGCCCGTGCTGTTCGTCACCTCAGGCGGGCAGAACCGGATCGTTAACTACCGGATGAAGGGCGACATGATGGTCGTCGATTACCATGTCGATCGCGCGGTGCTCGTGTCGGGGGTCGGTTGGAAACAGGAAAAGATCACCATCAAGCGGGGAGGGCGGTCATGAACATCCCTCTCTCCCATTCGCGCGCCTTGCAACGCCTCCGCAATTTTGCCGCAGCCTGCGCCCTAGCCGCCCTTCTTTCCGGATGCCAGTCGACCGGAACAGAAGGGCTCGTTACCAGCACCGCGCCACCGGAAATCTCCGGCCCCGCCGCCGGCGCAATCGCCGGCGATATGGTGAGCCGCCTTGCCGAACAGATCGGGCCGGGAAAAGCGACCGTTGCGCTCAAGACTGATACCTCGCCCTTCGGACAGGCGATGGAAGCGGCGCTCAAGGGATGGGGTTATGCCGTCGTCACCGACCAGAAGACAGATAGCAGCACGACGGTCATCCAGCTCGCCTATGTGATCTTGACTGTCGATGGTCAGGTGCTGGCCCGTCTTTCGACAAAAAGAGTCGAGCTCGGTCGTGCCTACACGGTAACGGCCAACGGTGCGACGCCAGCGAGCGCGCTCTCGCTCATGCGGCGCGGGTGAGGGAGGATCGTATGGTGCAATCTCTCAATCTCGGCGGCGCCCCGAACAGCCAGGCCCCATCGACTATCCGGCGGATCAACCGTCTGCCGATCATCGTCATTGCCGTCTTGGCAGTCACGTTTCTTGGCGTCATCTGTTATGGGCTCGCCTCGCGCGGATTGTATTTCGGCAAGGACAGCGGCCCGGAGACAAGTTCGGGAAACCCCGCCTCGACGTTTGCCGACCAGATCAAACGCGGAGTCACCGACGGTATCATCGGCGAGCCACAGCAGCAGACCACCTTCCAGCCGACGCCGGTCGAAACAAAGCAGGCCGAAGACAAGACCAACAATCCCTTCACGCCGCAGCCAGGCCAACGCGAGGTGCAGCAGCGCGGTCAGGATCTCGAAGCGGAAGGGGTCTGGCGTGCCCGTCTTCAGCGAGAACAACAGGAGCAGCTTCTGCGTGAGCAGCAGCGCCAGCGGATGGCCCGCCTGCAGGCGAACAACGCTGCCTATGATGCGCCGCTTGCCATCGATCGCGGCAAACTGGATGGGCGTGCTGAAACGCATGATGCGACCGCGGACACGGCGGCAAGAGCCGCGACAGTTCCGGCAAGCACCGAAAGCTCCCCCGATCTTTATGCGGCAGCGCTTCGCGCCGGGCTCGGTGGTCAGAACTTTGACCCCAATGCCCAAGGCGCCAAGGAAGACTTCTTCAACGCCGACCTGAAAGAGCTTGGCTACCTGCCCAACCGAGTTGTCCCCCAGCAGTCGCCCTTTGAACTCAAACGTGGCTCGGTCATCCCGGCAACGCTGATCACCGGTATCAATTCCGACCTTCCCGGCCGGATCACCGCGCAGGTAAGCCAGCACGTCTATGACAGCGCGACAGGCCATCGTCTGCTCATTCCGCAAGGGACTAAACTATTCGGTCGGTATGACAGCAAGGTGTCTTTTGGTCAGAAACGCGTTCTCGTCGTGTGGACCGACATCATCTTCCCCAACGGTTCAACTTTGCAGATCGGCGGCATGTCGGGGACGGATGCGCAGGGGTATAGCGGCTTCAATGACAAGGTGAACAACCATTATCTGAAAACGTTCGGGTCGGCGGTGCTGATTGCCCTGATCGGAACAGGTATCGACATGGCCGTTCCGCAAAGCTCGACGCTTGCGACACAGGATACTGCCTCGGATGCGACGCGGCGGAATTTCGCAGAGACGTTTGGGCGGGTTGCTGATCGTACCATCCAACGGAACATGGATGTTCAGCCGACCCTCGAAATTCGACCTGGCTACAAGTTTAATGTCCTTGTCGATCAAGACATTGTTTTCCCGGGAGCCTTCAAAAGCTGACCGTCGGCTGGAACATCGACAAAGGATGGCGCGATCTAGCGCGGTCGCGCCCGATCGGGACATCCAGCCCTTGGAGAGCTCAATCCTAATCTGCCGAAACCGGCGTTGGTGCAGCGTTCATCGACAGGTCATCATTCGGTCTTTGATGGGGCCGCCTATTTGGTTACTCCTGTCGAGGCACGGCACCGAACGGATTTCGGGCGTCCGCACGCAAGCATTCGGTTCAGTATGGTGACCCCGATCGCGGCTTCAGTCTGCTGCGCATGCAATGAACGGGCACGCAGCCGCGGCCCAATCACGCCCTTGTATCGACCCATCGCGGTTTCAGCCAAAGCCCGTTTGCCATAGCCGGTGGACGTCTGCCATTTCAGCCGACCACTGATCTGCATGGATGCGATGTGATCGTCTCGCTGGCAGGACGCTTGGGCGTTGGGTCTTTCAACCGCGTTCGAGCGAGGTGGAATGACGACCCTTGCGCCTGGGCTGTGACGCAGGACAGCATCATAGCCTGGATCGCCATCATAGGCTCCATCGGCAGTGAACTGGCCAATCTCATCATCGATCTGATCCAGCAACGGCTCCAGCTGCGAGGCATCGCCGGTTTCCTGCTCTGTCAGGCTATGAGCAATGATCTCGCCACTGTCGGCATCAACAGCCAGATGCAGCTTTCTCCAGCCACGCCGGGACTTTGTTCCATGCTTTTCTTCCAGCCATTGGCCAGCGCCATAGATCTTCAGCCCAGTGCTGTCGACCAGAACGTGAATGGGCGCATCCGCCACGCGCTACCGTTCGCCGCCTCCGGCCGACGATTTCCAGGTTTTGGCCCGTCGGCTCAGCGTAGTGTGATCGGGCACAGGCAAGTCCAATCCCATCATGTCAAGCACCGAACTCAGAAGACCTTCGCTCTGGCGCAACCGTAATCCGAATACCATGCCCAGCATCAGAGTGGTTTCGATCGCCAGATCCGAATAGAGGGGCTGGCCACCACGCGTCTTGCGCCGTGGAGCGGCCCAGCCTGCCAGCGCCTCCGGTGTTATCCATAGGGTTAAACCGCCACGGCGGCGAAGGCCCGTTTCATACTCCGCCCAGTTCGTCACTTTGAATTTCATTTTACCGATGTGATGACGGCGGGCGGCGTTATGTTTGTGCGGCATCCGGGATCAATCAAGCTGGTGAAGATCTCAACCGCATAGACAACAATCGTTGAAATCTTATTCGTGCACCAATGCCCAGGCCTGTGTCTTGTGGAGGTCTTTCCATCTGCCGCTAAAACACGCCAGGCCACCGGAATGAGTATAAAGCAGGATGCTGCGAGCAGCAGGAAAGCCAAACGCCACTCGCCCCTCTGCATCAAGAACGCCAGCGCTGGCATCAACAGAAGTTGCCCGGCGGTCGAGCCCGCCGTGCCGATTCCGACGGCTAGGCCACGATTGTGCTCGATCCGCTGCGTGATCGCCGCCGCAACGACGTGCTGGGCGATCGTGCCGAAACCAAGGGCGCCAATCGCGGCGAAGCCGATCGGCAGCAACCACGACGTCGATCCTGCTTGCGCAGACGCGCCCAGCACGACACCGGAACCGATTGCCGCAAGCCCGAAAACGAGAAGGGGCCGGGACCCACGACGGTCGACGAAACTGCCAGCGAACGGGGCCACAACTGCTATGACAAGCAGCGCGGCGGCGGCGATGCCTGAGATGAAGCTGCGCGACCAGCCAAACTCGGTTTGCCAGGCAGGCATCGCCAGAGAGAGCGACCCGCGGACCGTGAACGCCAGTGCAAGCGTCAGGAACCCGAGAACGACACCCCCCCAGGCTCCAACTTTGGATTTCCGCCTAACTGAGTTGGGGATCATGATCCAAATCACCTCAAGATGCTCTCCTCCTGACTACAATGAATACCTTGTGCATGTACGACCGGTGGCCTGCTGTCAGCCGGTGGCGAGTTCTATGAGCGGCTTTGGCGAAAACTGGATCTCATCCGCGCCATTCGCAGCCGGGTAAACCACCGACAACAGCGCAAACCAGGAATGAACGTGGTAGTCGCGTTGGATGCATGGCGCCTGCAATCGGTACTTTGACCACGTCCTTTGTCGTCTAATTAATCTGATGGACCAAGTATCACCACGAAGCTTGAGTCGGCAAATCTTGCATCAGCGGAGCATTTCGATCGCAAGGGCGATGCCCTGTCCGCCGCCGATGCAGAGCGTGACGATCCCCTTCGAAAGCCCGTCCCGTTTCATCGAATGGAGAAGGCGTGTCGTAAGGATCGCTCCTGTTGCACCGATCGGATGGCCGTGCGCGACGGCGCCGCCTTCCACGTTGACGATATCCTCCGGAAGCCCGAGTTCTTGGACGACCGCGATCGGGACCGCCGCGAATGCTTCGTTAATCTCGATGCGCTCAACGTTGCCAAGCGCCCATCCTGCCTTGTCCAGCGCCTTGCGAACGGCCGGAACAGGCCCGAGGCCGAACAGGCCAGGCTCGACCGCGGCGACGCCGTAGCCCGCAAGTCGCGCCATGGATTCGATGCCTTTTGCTTCGGCGAAACTCCGGTCGGCGATGATCATTGCGGCGGCAGCGCTGTTCAGCCCCGGCGCGTTTCCTGCCGTTATCGTCCCGTCCGGGCGGAAGGCCGGTTTGAGCCTTGCGAGCGTCTCGACCGTCGTATCGGGACGCGGCGCTTCGTCATTCTGGAATAATTCAATGCCCTTCCGACCCTTGATTTCCACTCCTACGATCTCCTCGGCAAACCGGCCTGAATCTCGGGCGGAAGCAAAACGCTGCTGGGAGCGCGCGGCGAAGGCGTCTTGCGCCTCGCGAGTGATCTGCAGTTTCGTGGCGAGGTCTTCGGTATGCCAGCCGGAATGCTCGCCTGAGAAGGCGTCGTTGAGCCCGTCGGTGAGCATGCTATCGAGAATCTGGGCCGGGCCCATGCGGTAGCCCCAGCGTCCGCCATCCATCAGGTAAGGGGCGCGGTCCATGTTCTCCATGCCGCCTGCAACCGCCGCGTCGCTATCGCCGGCGGAGACTTCCAGCGCAGCGGACAAGATCGCTTGTGCGCCGGAACCGCAGACGCGATTGACGGTGAGCGCCGGGACGGAAACCGGAAGGCCGCCGCCGATGGCGGCTTGCCGTGCAGGGTTCATTCTGTTGCCGGCCTGAATGACGTTGCCCATGACGAGCGTGTCAATGTCGTCGCCAGGAAGCCCGGCGCGGCGCAGGGTTTCTCGGACGACGAGTGCGCCGAGTTCGGTGGCAGGCACGCTCTTGAGCGTGCCATTGTATCCGCCGATCGCCGTACGGACCGGATGGGCGAAAATGATCTCGCGGGTGCTCATGACTATGATCCTCTTTTCAGTTTCAGTGGCCGTTCCCCGCGGTCAAGCAATGACATCTGGAGCCCGTAGTGTATGCCGGGCTTATTGCCTTGAGCCGCGACAGGCCGGCTCCGACCGCGCATCGGCTGTTGCCGACATCATCGTTCAGTGTCCATTGCGATCCATCGGAATCCTCGAACCGCGTGTCCCCACGAGGAAATCGAGGTCTGCCCCCTGGTCTGCCTGCATGACGGTATTGATGTAGAGCTTGCCGTAACCGCCGGTGATCGGTATTTCCGGCCTTATCCAAGCCGAGCGGCGAACCGCCAGCTCTTCGTCGGAGACGTGGAGGTGGATGGTGCGGGCGGGAATATCGACAGCGATCATATCGCCGTTCTCGACTAAGGCCAGGCGACCGCCATCGGCGGCTTCCGGCGCAGTGTGCAGGATGACCGTGCCATAGGCGGTGCCGGACATGCGGGCATCGGAAATGCGGATCATGTCCTTGATGCCTTTTTTCAGGATTTTTGGCGGCAAACCCAGATTGCCGACTTCCGCCATACCAGGATACCCTTTCGGGCCGCAGTATTTGAGGACCATGATGCAGGTCTCGTCGATATCGAGATCATCGTCGCCAATGCGGGCGTGGTAATCCTCTATGCTCTCGAATACGACCGCTCGGCCCTTGTGTTTCATCAGGTGAGGGGAGGCCGCCGAAGGCTTGAGGACGGCGCCGTTCGGGGCGAGGTTGCCGCGCAGGACGGCAATGCCCCCTGATTGCGTGAGCGCCTTGTCCCGCGGGACAATGACCGCGTCGTTGTAGTTGACCGCATCCTTGACACTATCCCAAATGCTTTCACCGGTGACGGTGACCGCCTGCTTGTGCAACAGGCCCATCTCGCCAAGCGACTTGATGACGACCGGCAAGCCGCCGGCATAATAGAACTCCTCCATCAAATGCTTCCCCGATGGTTGCAGATCGAGGATCGTGGGTACGTCCCGTCCGAGGCGGTCCCAGTCGTCGAGCGACAGATCGACGCCGACGCGACCGGCAAGCGCCAGCAGATGAATGACGGCATTCGTGGAGCCGCCGACGGCGCCGTTGACGCGGATGGCATTTTCGAACGCCTCCTTTGTCAGGATATCGGACGGTTTCAGATCCTCCTTCACCATGTCGACGATTCGACGGCCGGAAAGCTGTGAGATAACGCGGCGGCGGGCATCGACTGCGGGAATTGCAGCATTTCCGGGCAACGTCATGCCGAGCGCCTCGGCCATCGACGCCATGGTCGAGGCCGTGCCCATCGTCATACAGCTACCTGCGGACCTCGCCATGCCTTGCTCCGCATCGATGAATTCATCGATCGTCATTTCGCCGGTCTTCACCATTTCGGAGAATTGCCAGATGGCGGTTCCGGAGCCGACATCCTTGCCGCGCCACTTGCCGTTCAGCATCGGGCCGCCTGAGACGAGGATGACAGGTATATCCACGGATGCCGCTCCCATCAGCAGCGCCGGGGTCGTCTTGTCGCAGCCGCCAAGGAGCACGACGCCATCGACCGGATTGCCGCGGATCGCCTCTTCCACATCCATCGCCGCAAGATTGCGGAACATCATGGCGGTAGGACGAAGCGTACTTTCGCCGGTCGAGAAGACCGGGAATTCGACAGGGAAACCGCCGGCCTCGTAGACGCCCCGCTTCACCCGCTCGGCGAGATCACGCAAGTGTGCGTTGCAGGGCGTCAATTCCGACCAGGTATTACAGATGCCGATGATCGGGCGTCCGTCGAACGTGTCAGCCGGAAGCCCCTGGTTTTTCATCCAGGAACGACACATAATGGCATTCTTGCCTTTGCCGCCGAACCATTCGTAGGAGCGAAGGTTGCGGGGCCAATCGACTTTCTTCTTCACTGTCTTTTCCTCCATGCGCCAACGATAGGACGGACGCATCTCCACATTTACTGCTGTTGGTGAATTCTCCGTTGTGCCCCTCTTCTAGTCCTCCGAGGCTGCGTGGCGCGTTTTCAGATGCTGTAGACGCGAGCAGCCTCCTCCGGCCGGTTTACGCTTTCGCCTCTATCAAAGCGTCAGAGCTGCCCCACAACGATCGGCTCCTCGTCCGCGACTTTCATGGTGTTGCGTAGCGGCAATCCGAAGCCCTCGGCCTCGATTTCAAAAACGTCGCCGTCCTCGGCTCTGACCCCGTCGGTAAAGGACAGTGTCGCCGTGCCGAACATGTGGATTTGAATGTCTCCGGGAAGACGATTGAGCTTGTATTTGAAGTGATGATATTCGAGGTTGGCGAAGCTGTGAGACATGTTTGCCTCACCCGTGAGAAACGGTTTCTCGTAGATTACGGCGTTGCCGCGCTTGATACGCGAGGTTCCGCGAATGTCCTCGGGCGCCACGCCCAGACGGATTTCGGGTCCGAAGCTCGCCGGCCGCAGCTTGGAGTGGGCAAGGTAGAGGTAGTTGATCCGTTCCGTCACATGGTCCGAGAACTCATTCGACAACGCATAGCCGATACGCCACGGCCGGCCGTCATCGGCAATCACATAGATGCCGGCCAGTTCCGGTTCTTCACCACCATCGAGCGCAAAGGAAGGAGACACGAGGGCAGAACCCGGAGGCACGGAGATGTAACCGTTGCCCTTGTAGAACCATTCGGCCTGGACGCCGATTTCGCCTTCTCCGGGCTTGCCGTTTTCCAGACCCATTTGAAACATCTTCATCGAATCCGTCACGGGGCCTCCCGCATCCTGGGCGGCTTTCCTATGCATTTCGTCGCGCGAGGCGGCAGAGCCGAGATGCGTCAAGCCGGTGCCGGTCAGATGCAGATGAGCAGGGTCCGGATGGGTGATAGGCGGCAGGAGGCGCCCTTCAACATAGGCGGCCTCGAGGTCGATGACGTCGCCATAACCATGTAATTCGATGACAGATGCGAGCGTGCTTGACTGGTTTGCAGCTTCTATCGTGAGCGCATACACGCTGGTTGCATTCGCAACCGAGCGTGTCAACCCCTCCGCGTCACGGAAGACCACGACGATCTCCCCGTTCAAACCCCTCACTTGCGAAACAAACACTGCTAGTCCTTTCCGATTTCCAGAGCACACGGCCTGAACCACCCGGCCCTGGTAACGCTGCTGTTGCCAGTTGGCCCGGCACAATCTCGAAACGAGAGCGCATGCGAACCTGCTCGGCACTCGCCGCAGTCCAATCCCTGTGTAGGCTGAATGGCCTTCTATGCCCGCAAACATAACTGGGGTTTCAAGAATGTCTACAAACATGGGTAATATCTTTTTTTATGGACCGCATTCCGTCTTCAGAAGCCGCCGACTACGATGCGACCGCAGGATAGTCGGTATATCCCTCCTGACCGCCGCCATAGAAAGTTCCCCGATCATAGGCGTTGAGGTCCAGATTTCGGCGGAGACGCTCGGGAAGGTCGGGATTTGCGATAAACAGCCGCCCGAACGCGACAGCATCGGCATGTCCTTTCGCGATCAACGTCTCGGCGGAATCGCCCCGATAGTTGCCGGCTGCGATCAACACATTCGGCCACACCGGCCGGAACAGTTCCGAGGCAGACGGTACGTTCTTGTGGTCGACTTCGGCTTGTCCGGCTCCGCTGGCCCTGGGTTCGATCAGGTGGAGATAGGCGAGATCAAGTTTCGCAAGTTCGGATATCAGGTAGGTGTAGAGGGGCAGGGGATCGTCCTCACCGCTGTCGTTTGCGACCCCGTAAGGAGAAAGGCGAATGCCGACATGATCGGCGCCGAATTCCGCCGACACAGCCGCTGCCACTTCCAGGACAAGCCGGCTGCGGTTTTCGACGCTTCCACCATAGTTATCGTCCCGGTGATTGCTGCGGCTTTGCAGAAACTGTTCGAGCAGGTATCCGTTGGCCCCGTGAATCTCGACGCCATCAAAACCTGCAGCCTTTGCGTTGCGCGCCGCCTGCGCGTAACTCTCGATCAAGGCCGGGATTTCCGTAGCCTCAAGCGCCTGCGGCTGCTCGAAGGGCACTCGCTCGGAATTCGCCGTAAAGGCATTCCCCGCCGCCGCAATCGCCGAGGGAGCAACCGGAAGGCCGCCGTTCGGCTGATGCGAGGAATGCGAAATTCTCCCGACATGCCAGAGCTGCAGCACGATCAGGCCCGATTTTTCGTGCACGGCGTCGGTGACTGCCCGCCATCCCTCAATTTGTGCAGCGCTGTAGATGCCCGGGGTGGCCGGCATGCCCTGGCCTTTCTGCGAAATCTGCGAACCCTCGGCAATTATGAGGCCGCCGGCGGTTGTCCGCTGCCGGTAATACTCGACGTTGAGTGTGGTCGGCACATTCCCCGGCGATGAGGCCCGCATGCGCGTCAGCGGTGCCATCACGACCCGGTGCGACAAGTGAAGGGCACCGATATCCAGAGGTGAGAAAAGAGTTGGCGTCATCGGTAAGTCTCTCCGGTTCATCGATTGTTGATGAGTCTGTTCAAGAGTCGGTCCCGTGTTTCAGGCGTTGCCATCCGGGCCGGGCAGGGCGGAAGGGCCGGCATAGCCGCCATCGCGCAGTCGGTCCTCGGCAATTCTGTAGGCGGCCCGGGTGAGCGACAGGCCCTCATCCCGCATATCGAACGCTGTCCGAAGCGCACCGGTTATTCGGGTGACAAGCCGTTCGCTCGAGGCTTGGGCAGACAATCCATGGATCTCGATCCCGCTGGAATAGGCCAAGCCGCCGGCGTTGGCGACGAAGTCTGGAATGTAAACAATACCGCGCTGCGTCATGAGGCTTTCGCTTTCAGGTCTCGCCAGCTGATTGTTGGCGGCGCCGACGACGAGCTTGCATCGCAAATCCGCAATCACCCTATCATCGAGAATTCCGCCGAGTGCGCAAGGCATGAAGACGTCGCAGTCCTGGGCGCAGATCGTCTCCGGCGCAACCCATTTGGCGCCGCTTTGCTCGACAGCTTGCCTCTTCGACAGGTCGATGTCGGTCGCGACAACCGACGCACCAGCTTTTGTCAGAAGATCGCACAACAGGCTGCCGACGCCACCGAAACCCTGGAGTGCGATGGTCGCTCCCCGCAGGCTCTGAGAGCCAAGTATTGTCGACGAGGCCAGTTCCAGGGCGGCGAAAACGCCTATCGCCGTGCCGTACGCCGTTCCACCGGCGCCACCGAGGCTCAGTGGCAAGCCGGCGACATAGGGCGTGCGCCTTCGAACGACCCCCATGTCATCAGGGGTCGACCCGACATCAGGCGCGACGTGATATTGGCCAACGAGTTCCGCGACGATATCCGCGATATCGAGGAAAAGAGGCGCCCGGTCTCGGTGTCGAGAAAACCCTGCCCAGTCTTTGGGAACGCAGGCGACACTCTTGCCGCCTCCCGTTCCGTTGTCGACCGCTGCGGCCTTGTAGGTCATCGCCTCGGCAAGCAGCAGGCAATCTGCAACAGCTGACGAAAAATCCCCGTAGTCCTTCACGCGACAGCCGCCGACCGCAGGGCCAAGTATCGTCGAATGGATAGCGACGATGATTGGAAAGTCCGTGCGCCGGCCTCGACTCGCCCTCAGTGTTTCATGCGAAAACAACATATCGCCTCGCTCGTCCCGCGATTCAAAAGCGCAACGTCACGGTAACCATCATGACCAGCGCAAGATTAGTTATTGCTCCATATGCTGTAGGTCAAATAAAATCTTTTTTTAAAACAATGATCTTTTTCTTGCAAAGACCATCATTCTTGATAGTCTGGTTACTTGCAAAACGCAAGCCTCTTTGAACTGACGGACCTAGCTCATGAAAAAGATCAGTTTCGGTGAGATGCAATGCCCTATCGCGAGAGGTCTGGAGCGCGTCGGCGAAAGATGGACGATGCTGATCCTGCGTGACGCCTTCAACGGGCTTACGCGGTTCGATGAATTCGAGGAAAATCTTGGCATTGCACCAAATATCCTGACCGCTCGCCTCAAGGCGCTCGTCGAGGCCGGTCTGCTCGAGAAGCGCCGCTATTGCGACCGGCCACCACGCAACGAGTACATCGTGACCGAGCGTGGATGGGATTTCCGGCCGGTCATGCTGATGCTTCAAAGCTGGGCCACCACTCACTATGCGCCCGAAGGCAAAAGCGTGGTGCTGATCAACCGGCAAACGGGACTGGAAGCCGATCCGACCGTTGTCGATGCTGTGAGCGGCCTGCCCATCAGCGATCCGGTGTTCAGGCTCGTCCCCGGTCCGGCTGCGAACGAGAGAACGCGCAAGCGCTATGAGGGCAGATCGTGACAGATGCAGCCGCGGGGCCGTCCCGAAGAGACCATCACGACGAACGGACCCGGCGCCTTCTCGAGGCGCCAATCGTTCCCTTGCTTCTCAGCCTGGCGTGGCCGAACGTTGTGATCATGGTCGCACAGGCTGCCGTGGGCCTGATCGAAACCTGGTTCGTAGCGAAGCTCGGAACAGACGCGCTCGCGGGCATGGCGCTGGTGTTCCCCCCCGTCATGCTGATGACGATGATATCGGCCGGAGCGATGGGGGGTGGCATTTCCTCGGCCGTCGCGCGTGCGCTTGGAGGCGGACGCCAGCTTCAGGCCGATGCCATCGTACTCCACGCGATCGTCATCAATATTTGTCTGGGCGTTGCTTTCTCCCTGATATTTCTTGTCTTCGGCGAACCTATCTATCGTCTGCTAGGGGGGCAGGGCGCGGAGCTCGAAGCAGCTTTGATCTATTCCAACACCGTTTTTGCCGGAAACATCTTCATATGGTTGATGAATGGGCTTGCGAGCGTGATCCGGGGAACAGGCAACATGCTTTATCCCGCCAGCGTCATCTGTGTCGGCGTCCTGTTTCTCGTCCCGGTGTCGCCGCTGTTGATCTTCGGCTCAGGCCCCGTCCCCGCGATGGGTATTGCCGGGGGAGGCGTAGCGCTAATCATTTTCTATGTCGCTGGCACGGCGGCAATGGCGTGGTATATACTCGCTGGCCGCAGCTCGGTTCGGTTCCGTTGGGATAGGCTTAGCTGGGTGACGTTGCGGAGCATTCTGCGCGTGGGCGCCGTTTCCGCCCTCACGTCGATCCAGACCAACGTCACGATCGGTGGAGCGACCGCACTTGTTGCGTCCGTCGCAGGCGTCGGAGCCGTCGCCGGTTTTGGAACCGGGGCACGCCTCGAATATCTGCTTATTCCGCTCATCTTCGGCATCGGCGCCCCCCTCGTCGCCATGGTTGGAACCAATATTGGCGCCGGAAACCGTCAGCGCGCAGTGCAGATAGCGCTGACCGGCGGCGCGCTTGCATTCTTGCTGACGGAAGCCATTGGCCTCGCCGCCGCTATCTGGCCGCATCAGTGGCTGGAGCTCTTCAGTGCCGACGCCGACATGATAGAGGCCGGAACGGCGTATCTGCGGATCGTCGGGCCCGTCTACGGCTTTTTCGGCCTGGGTCTTTCGCTGTATTTTGCCTCACAAGGTGCCGGGCGTCTGCTTTGGCCGGTTGGAAGTGGGTTCCTGAGGACGACCATTGCTCTAATCGGCGGCTGGATCGCCTTGCGCGTGACGGGCTCGCTCAACGGACTTTTCGCAGCGATCGCAGTGGCTCTTGTCGCCTACGGCGCGATCAATCTGCTCGCCGTCCGATCCGGCGTGTGGTTCCGGTAAATAACCTATGACCACTTGTCGGACGACGATACTTGGAAGCGAGAGCGTGAAATTATGGAGAAAACCGATACCGTTACGCCTGACGCTGTGAGTTCTGGCGGAAAATTATTCCTGGAAGATCTCATGGAAGGGCAGAAGTTCGTCAGTCGCGCTTTCGATCTGAGCGCCGAACAGATACAGAAATTTGCGTCAGAGTTTGATCCTCAACCGTTCCATCTCGACGACGAGGCAGCCAAAGGCACGATATTCGGTGGCCTCGCAAGCAGCGGTTGGCATGTGGCGGCAATCACGATGCGGTTGATATCGGAGAGCGTGCCTTTTGCAAATGGCATCATCGGGGCAGGAGGGGAGATTTCCTGGCCTCGACCAACGCGGCCTGGAGATCGGCTCACCGTTGAAAGTGAGGTGACGAAAATTACGCCCTCCCGTTCCAGGCCAGACCGCGGAATTGTCGTACTTCGCAGCGCAACGCGCAACCAGCACAACGAGATCGTCCAGAGTCTCCTAGCAAATCTTGTCGTTTTGCGGCGGCAGATCGTCCCGGCGCTTGCCACGTGAAGGAAGAGTGGCCGACTCTGGTGGCGGACTGACCGCCCGCCGGGCGTCACCGGAACAGCTTCGGTTAAAAACGGCTGATCGATGTCGGTGGGTCTCCAAGGCGGCAGAGCGAGGCATACTCCTTCCGGCGACGGCCCGCATCGTGCCGCTCTCAGAGGCCATTGCGGCAATCGCGGAGTTCAAGCGCTTGGATTTTGCGTGTGCTTGAAAGTACGGGACGAACACCAACGGGAACGCTCGTCATCGTTCGTGTATAAAGCCTGCAGCGCGACCCACCCCGGCTGCCGCGGATCGTCCCCCTCATCAAAGACGTTCTGCCCAGCACGCCGCAGTTCAGCCCGACCGTGGGCGTATCCATCAAAATAGATTCCTTGTCGGCGATGCCGACAGTGGTTTCGTAGAGATGATGAGATTGGGCTGCGTCTGCACCACGCCTAGCAGATCTCAATTTGTTGAAATGTCTGGGTCAGAATTTCCGCGTAGCAGCGCGAAGGCGCATGAATATCGCCGGGTTCCCGCCTATGCCGCGTTCGGCATCGTCAATCTCCTGTCTGGTCAACCCGGTAATGACCGACATGTCATCAATGCTGTAGCCAAGAGCCAATCGTTCGCGCCTGAGCTTTCCACCGATATCGCCACTGGTTGCGCCCTCTGGCAAGACGTCCTTGCGACGGCCACTTTGCTGTAAATCCATTTCGCTATCTCCGCGTTTTTCAATCCACAACCATCAGCAAATCTTTGGCGTCGATCTGGTCGCCGGCCTGGATCAGGATTTCGGCTATCGTACCATCCATCTCTGCGTGCAGTGCCGTTTCCATCTTCATCGCCTCGATCGACACCAACACGTCGCCGGCATTGATAGCCTGCCCCTGAGACACGAAGACGCGGGAAATAACGCCCGGCATCGGCGCGCCGACATGGGCGGCATTGCCCGGCTCCGCCTTGCGGCGGGCAGCAGCCCCGGAAGGACCATGGGTACGATCCGGCACCTTGATGCGGCGCGGCTGGCCGTTGAGTTCGAAGAACACGGTGACCATGCCCTGGCTGTCGGTGCCGCTCATCGCCTGATTGACGACCACGAGCGTCTTGCCCTTCTCGATATCGGCAAACAGCTCGTCGCCATCCGCCAGTCCGTAGAAATAGGCAGGGGTCGGCAGAACCGAGACCGGACCATAGGTGTCTGATGCCCGTGCGAAGTCAGTGAAGACCTTGGGATACATCAGGTAGGAGGCGAATTCGAAGTCCGATACCTCGCGTTCCAGCTTGGTCTCGATCGCCTTGCGTTCGGCGTCGAGATCCGCCGTGGGCAGCAGCGAACCGGGAACGTCAATATAGGGCGTGTCGCCCTTCAGCGCCTTCTTCTGCAGTGCTTTCGGCCATCCGCCTGGAGGCTGGCCGAGATCGCCCTTTAGCATGGAGACGACCGAATCCGGGAAGGCGATGTCCTTCGTCGGATTTTCGACGTCGGCCACCGTCAGATCCTGGCTGACCATCATCAGCGCCATGTCGCCCACCACCTTGGAGGACGGCGTGACCTTGACGATGTCGCCGAACATCTGGTTCACGTCAGCATAGGTCTGAGCGACCTTGTTCCACTTGGTGTCGAGGCCGAGCGAGCGGGCCTGTTCCTTGAGATTGGTGAACTGACCGCCCGGCATCTCGTGCAGATAGACTTCCGAGGTCGGTCCCTTGAGTTCGCTCTCGAAGGCAGCATACTGGTTGCGCACGGCTTCCCAGTAGAAGGAGATCTTGCGGATCCAGTCTGCGTCCAGCCCGGGATCACGTTCGCCGCCGGCAAGCGCTGCAACGATGGAGCCGAGGCAGGGCTGCGACGTGTTGCCTGAGAGCGCATCCATCGCCGCGTCGACGGCATCGACGCCCGCATCCACGGCGACAAGAACCGTTGCAGCTGCAATGCCCGATGTGTCGTGGGTGTGGAAATGGATCGGCAGGCTTGTCGCCTCGCGCAGCGCTTTGAACAGCACCTTGGCGGCGGCAGGCTTCAAGAGGCCGGCCATGTCCTTCAGCGCGATGATATGCGCGCCGGCCTTCTCAAGCTGAACGGCGAGATCGGCGTAGTACTTCAGGTCGTACTTCGGTCGCGCCGAGTTCAGGATATCCCCGGTGTAGCAGATCGCCGCTTCGCTGAGCTTGTTCTCTTCCGCCACCGCATCCATCGACACGCGCATGTTTTCCACCCAGTTCAGGCAGTCGAAGACGCGGAAGAGATCGATGCCGCCGGCAGCGGCCTGGCGGACGAAGTATTTGACGACGTTATCGGGATAGTTCTTGTAGCCGACGCCGTTGGCGCCGCGCAAAAGCATCTGCAGCAGCAGGTTCGGCGCGGCTTCACGCACCATCGACAGCCGCTCCCACGGATCCTCAGTCAGAAAGCGCATGGAGACGTCGAAGGTGGCGCCACCCCAGCATTCCAGCGACAAGAGGTTTGGCAGCGCATGTGCATAGGTACCGGCGATTCTGGCAATGTCATAGGTGCGCACACGGGTGGCGAGCAGCGACTGATGGCCGTCACGCATCGTTGTGTCGGTGATCAGTACGCGCTTTTCGCCCCGCATCCATTCCGCGAACTTCTTCGGCCCGAGCTGGTCGAGTAACTGTTTCGAGCCGTGCGGAATCGGCGCCGAGCGGTGGACAATCGGCACGACCGGCTTTGCAACATCAGGGGCGGGCTTCGGCCGTCCCTTGGCTTCGGGGTGGCCATTGACGGTGACGTCGGCGAGATAGGTCAAAAGCTTGCTGGCGCGGTCCTGGCGCTTCACCTGCTGGAACAGCTCCGGCGTCGTATCGATGAAACGCGTCGTGTAGCTGTTGTCCTTGAATTTCGGATGGGTGATGATCGCTTCGAGGAACGTGAGGTTGGTCGCTACGCCGCGGATACGGAACTCGCGCAACGCACGATGCATGCGGTCGATCGCTTCGCCTGGCCGCGGCGCCCAAGCGGTCACCTTCACCAGCAACGGATCGTAGTAGCGGGTGATATAGGCGCCCGAATATGCCGTTCCGCCATCGAGGCGCACACCGAATCCGGCGGCGGAACGATAGGCGGTGATGCGACCGTAGTCCGGAATGAAATTATGCTCGGGATCCTCAGTCGTGATACGGCACTGCAGCGCATGGCCGTTGAGACGGATGTCCTCCTGCTTCGGCACGCCCGATTCCGGCGTGCCGATCGCGGCACCCTCGAGAATGCGGATCTGCGCCTTGACGACGTCGATGCCGGTGACCACTTCCGTGACTGTGTGCTCGACCTGGATGCGTGGATTGACTTCGATGAAGTAGAACTTGCCGGTGTCGGCATCCATCAGATATTCGACGGTGCCGGCGCCGACGTAGTTCGCAGCGGTTGCGATCTTCAGGGAATGGGCCGCCACTTCTCGTCGCTGCTCCCAACTGAGATAAGGCGCCGGCGCACGCTCGACGACCTTCTGGTTGCGGCGCTGGATGGAGCAATCGCGCTCGAATAGGTGGACGACATTGCCGTGCGTGTCTCCGATGATCTGGCTTTCGACGTGACGGGCATTTTCAACAAGCTTCTCAAGGTAGACCTCATCCTTGCCGAAGGCCGCCATCGCCTCGCGCTTGGCTTCGGTCACATCCCGGGAGAGATCGGCCTGCGAGCGGATGACGCGCATACCACGGCCGCCCCCGCCCCAGGAGGCCTTTAACATGAGAGGATAGCCGATCGATGAAGCCATCTTCGCAACTTCCGCCATATCGTCCGGCAGCGGATCGGTGGCTGGCACAACCGGGACATCGACCGAGATTGCCAGATTGCGCGCGGCGACCTTGTTGCCGACCTTTCGCATCGTATCAGCCGACGGGCCGATGAAGGTGATACCGGCGGCATCGCAGGCATCGACAAATTCGGGGCTCTCGGAGAGAAGACCGTAACCGGGATGAATAGCGTCGGCGCCGGAGAGCTTGGCGACGCGAATGACCTCCTCGATCGACAGGTAGCTTTCGATGGGACCGAGATCGCGCTTCAGATGCGGACCGCGGCCAACCTGATAGCTCTCATCCGCCTTGAAACGATGCAGCGCGAGCCTGTCTTCCTCCGCCCAGATCGCGACCGTGCTGATCCCCAGTTCGTTGGCAGCGCGAAAAACACGGATCGCAATTTCGGAACGATTGGCGACAAGGATCTTGGATATAGGCAATCGAATCTCCACTTTGTGGCTGAACTGTCAGGGCTGCGCGTTTGCTAATGAAGCGCTCGAAATCAGGGGACACGAACGCATCCGAAGCTACGAGCGTCGCACATCGGCAACGCCGGTATTTTTGAGCCGCACTGAAACTTGCCGGAACTGAGGCCCGGTCTGGTGTTGCATTTCGTGGTGCGGCCGGACGATCGCTGTCCGGCGTAATCGTCGACCTATCCCAGTTCGATGGCAAAGCGGGCTTCTGTAGCAAGTTTGACATCGTCTACGGAAACGCCATCGGCAAGTTCGACCAGGGTCAGTTTTGATTCACCCTGCCTTTCGAGCGTGAACACGGCCATGTCCGTGATCACCATGTCGACGACGCGCTGGCCGGTTAATGGCAAGGTGCAGCGCTGCCGGAGTTTCGGCTCTCCCTTGGCGGTATGCTCCATCAGGACGACAACTTTGTTGACGCCATTTACCAGATCCATCGCCCCGCCCATGCCCTTGGCCATCTTTCCCGGGATCATCCAGTTGGCGAGATCACCGTTCTCCGCGACCTCCATAGCGCCAAGGATCGTCAGATCGATATGACCGCCACGGATAATCGCAAAACTCTCCGCGCTGGAAAAATAACTGCTGCTGGGAAGCTCGGTGATCGTCTGTTTTCCGGCGTTGATGAGGTCGGCATCTTCGTTACCCTCGAACGGAAAAGGTCCCATGCCCAGCATGCCGTTCTCGCTCTGCAACTTGACCGAGATGTCGTCTGCGATGAAGTTTGCGACCAAAGTCGGAATTCCTATCCCGAGATTCACGTAATAGCCGTCCCGCAACTCGCGCGCGGCACGCTGTGCCATCTGTTCACGGCTCCATGTCATGCATATGCTCCCTCGGTGAGGATCGCCGGGCGAACCGTTCGCTGCTCGATGTGCTTGACCGGGTTGGGGATCTCAACGATCCGGGAAACGTAGATGCCCGGTGTATGGATGGCGTCGGGATCGATATCGCCGAGATTCACGAGATGCTCCACCTCGGCAATCGTGGTATGCGCGGCCGTCGCCATGACCGGATTGAAATTGCGCGCCGTCTTGCGAAACACGAGATTGCCCTCGTGGTCGCCCTTGTAAGCATGAACCAGGGCAAGGTCCGCGAGCAGGGCACGCTCCAGGATGTGGGTTTGTCCGCTAAAGACGGCGGTCTCCTTTCCCTTGGCGATGATGGTGCCGACTCCTGTCTTGGTAAAGAAAGCGGGTATGCCCGCTCCTCCGGCCCGAATTCTTTCCGCCAGAGTCCCTTGCGGGCAAAACTCCAGCTCCAGATCTCCCGAGAGATACTGTTCGGCGAACAGTTTGTTTTCTCCGACATAGGACGAGATCATTTTCCTGATCTGCCGCGTCGCCAGCAGCTTTCCGAGACCGGTTCCGTCCACCCCCGCGTTGTTCGATATAACCGTCAAGCCGCGGACCCCTGAGGCCTGCACGGCATCGATCAGCGCTTCGGGAATGCCGCAAAGACCAAACCCTCCGCTCATGATTGTCATATCGTCTCGAAGAAGTTCGGCGAGACTTGCCGTCGCTTCGCGATAAACCTTGTTCATTCGTTCACTGCCTCCAGAGCACGCCGCAATCACCAGCACCATGGATTGATCTGCGGAGTAGTCCCTTCTCTCGTCGATCGGTTTCGGTCATGAACCCCTTCCGGAGCATGATCAGCGTCGCCCACACAATTGCGCGCAAAGCCGGCGTTCGCGGGTTTCCAGTCGGCGCAACCAGGTAGCCGTTGATCAATCCGTTGTCCGCTTTGACGAGCGCAGGCATTGTCGTAGCGTTTCACGACAACGGCTCTATACAATCATGATTTTGCCGCCGGTCAATTAAAATCTTTTTTCTTATGAAATATCGCCGTCTTTCTGTTGCGTTGAGCCAGGCTGCCATTTATTTTTCTTCGATCGGTGGCTGTCGAGCCCTGGACGTTCTTTCTTGCATCGTGAATGCTTAGGTTTTTATGTGAGGTTCTTGTTCCTATATAATTGATTGAATTGAGTTGACGGTTAGATTGGGCATGCACTCGGAAGGGTGCGGCAGATCGAACCAGGACACCATCGGAGCCGCAACTCGACGCGCATCGTTATCTAGATAAATATAAAAAAGATGTTTTATATTTATGTAGACAATATGGCGTCCACACGATAGCATTTTGAAAGTGACCAGATCCCACAGGAGAGGGTCGGCGTCTTTGATGCCGGCCGTGGGTTTCGGAAAGCATGGTTCATCAAGGAGGAAATCAATGTCGGACAATGACTTTGCCAAGCAGCGCTTGCCCAGCAGGCACGTCACCCAGGGCTATGAGCGCGCGTCGCACAGGGCAATGTTATATTCGATGGGCCTGACCAAGCAGGAGATTCACCAGCCATTTGTCGGCGTTGTTTCATGCTGGAATGAGGCCGCACCCTGCAATATCTCGCTGATGCGCCAGGCGCAGGCCGCAAAGCGAGGCGTGGTCCGGGGTGGTGGCACGCCGAGGGAATTCACGACGATATCTGTGACCGATCTCCTGGCTATGGGACACGAAGGAATGCGCGCGTCGCTGCCGTCGCGGGAATGTATAGCGGATTCGGTCGAGCTGACGGTCAGGGGCCATTCTTACGACGCCCTCATCGGCCTTGCAGGATGCGACAAGACGCTGCCGGCCCTGATGATGGCGATGATCCGTCTGAATGTGCCGTCGATCTTCGTCTATGGAGGCTCGCAGCTCCCCGCCCAATATGCCGGCAGATCCATCACCGTTCAGGACATGGTAGAGGCGGCCGGAAAGCACTCGATCGGCGAACTGTCCACGGAAGAGCTTGACGAGATGGAACGCGTGTCATGTCCGACATCCGGTTCATGCGGCGTGCAGGCGACGGCAAACACCATGGCCGCCGTGTCGGAGGCGATCGGCCTGGCACTGCCCTATTCCTCTGGTGCTCCTGCAGCGTATCTGAGCCGGGATGCCCTGTGCGTCGTCTCGGGTGAGAAAATCATGGAACTGATCAGGCGGCAGATCCGCCCGCGCGACATCGTCACGCGTCAGTCCCTCGAAAACGCCGCCGCCGTTGTCGCGGCGTCAGGCGGATCGACCAATTCGACATTGCATCTTCCAGCGCTGGCGCACGAATGCGGCATCAAGTTCGACCTGTTCGACGTTTCCGAGATCTTCCAGCGCACCCCTTACATTGCCGACCTACAACCGGGCGGAAAATACGTTGCAAAGGATATGTTCGATGTGGGTGGCGTGCCCCTGCTGATGAAAACCCTGCTGGACGGCGGCTTCCTTCATGGTGACTGTATGACAGTCACTGGACAGACCGTCGCGGAAAATCTCGCCGGCGTGAAATGGAATCCGCATCAGGACGTCATCTATCCGGTAAGCGCACCGAAAAGCCCGACGGGCGGCGTAATTGCTCTGCGTGGAAACCTGGCGCCCGATGGGGCAGTCGTCAAAGTTGCGGGCCTGGCGAAGAGGACATTCACTGGCCCGGCGCGGTGTTTCGATAATGAAGAGGATGCTTTCGCCGCAGTCCGCGACCGAAAATACCAAAAGGGCGATGTCATCGTCATACGGTACGAAGGCCCCAAGGGCGGGCCGGGAATGCGTGAGATGCTGGCGACCACCGCCATGCTGTATGGGCAGGACCCGTCGGGAGAGGTGGCGCTTGTCACCGACGGGCGCTTTTCCGGCGGAACCCGCGGCTTCTGTATTGGGCATGTCGGTCCCGAAGCTGCTGTCGGCGGGCCGATCGCACTTCTTCGCGATGGCGACATCATCGTAATCGATGCGGAGGCCGGCGAGCTCAATGTTGAATTAACCGATGAAGAACTCCAGGCCCGGCAATGTGAGTGGCGTCCGCCGCAAAGCAAGCGGTACCAGTCAGGGGCCATCTGGAAATACGCGCAGCAAGTCGGTCCCGCCTTCTCAGGGGCGGTGACGCATCCCGGCGCGCAGCCCGACGAGGAATGTTACGCCGACATCTGAGGCTCACGCCGCCTTGGCGCCAATAGGCCGTTCCGGCCGGCACCCTGAAATCGAGCAGTACCACAAGGAGGAAGACCATGAACGTGCAAGCCAGAAATATACTCATCCACGACCCGTCGGCACAGCTCTCGCAGAAAGCTGTGGCGTTTGCGGCGCGCCCGAAGCAGCTCTTCATCAACGGAGAGTTTCGCGACGCTTCCGATGGCGGCACCTTTGCCTCGGAGGATCCAGCCACGGGCGAGAAGATCTGCGATTTCGCATCTGCCACTGCTGAAGATGTTGATGGCGGAGAATCCGCCGGTTACGATGCTTGCTGACCGCGAGGCTCCTGATCCTCCCAGACGAGTTCGTTGACGGTCCTCTTGAGATGAACCGTCATGAGAGCGCAGGCGGTTTGCGTGTCACGCGCGATCGCCGCCTGGGCGATCTGTTCGTGCTCGGCATGCAGATCCCTGTTGGTGACCGGAAACTGCAGGGCAAGCGCCCGGAAGCGCTCGCTGTGCAGATAGAGATTGGCCCTCATCTTCAGATACCAAGGATTGCGACAGGCGCTGACAAGCACGCTGTGGAAATGGGCATGGGCTTTCAGCCAGGCCTCGGAGACATCCTGCCCGCGCTGCCCGCGCTCCTCCGGCGTTCTTCCCAGTTCGTGCAGCGCCGCCACCAGCCGTCCCTCCCAGGCGAGATCGGCATGTTCGATGGCGTCGGTGAGACACAGGCGCTCGATTTCTATGCGCGCCTCGAACAGATAGTTGATGTCGGAGGCCTCGAACGGGGCGACGCGGAAGCCTCGCTGCGGCTCGGCCACCACCAGACCTTCCGACACAAGCCGTGAGAGGGCTTCGCGCACGACACTCGGGCTCACCGAAAGCAACTGCGCCAGCTCGGCGATCTTCAGCTTGCCGTCCGGCTTCACCTGCGGGCCCATCATATGGGCATGCAGCTTGCGGTACGTCATTTCCGTCAAGGTCGATAGTGATTTGTCGTTCATGAGCGGGAACATCGCAGAGAAGCAAAAACATGTCTATAAAAAAGCATATTATCTTTATCTTTTTCCTTCTTCGATTTTATCAGGACGGCCTCGCCTTGGCATTTCGTGGAAAAAGGCGCAGGTCCCTGGAGGTGCGCAGGTCGCGTTATTCTATTGTTATAACTCGCATTTTCGTGTAATTCTGACGCGGAATGACGCTCGACAAGGCCCGTCCAGTCGTTTGGCGATCGGCCATAGATGGCCATTGAGAGGGCGCCGCAAATCTCAATTCTATCTTCTAAAGGCAAAAAAAAGATATTTTTGATTGACGGTGAGGGAATTTGGTTGTTAGCATCCTCATCATCGACCAAGGATGGTGCTGCACTGTTTCATAACGCGCGGCTCTCGAAAACAAGACAAGGACATGGAGGAAGACTATGCGGTTGACACGCTTTTTGATCGGAGGCCAACTCGGATTGGCCATTGGCGATGGAGGCACATATCGAGGCTGGCTGGCGTCGGACGAACGTTATCCCGGAGATCTCTCCCCGGCCCTCCTCAAAGACGCGTCATTTGGCGACCTGGGCGGAAAACTGTCCGCCGGACCTGAGATACACCTGGAGTCGGCAACATTCCTTCCTCCTTTCGCCGGCTCTTCGAAGATGATCTGCGTCGGCCTGAATTATGTCGACCACTCGGCCGAAACCGGATTCAAGGTTCCGGATTACCCGACCGTTTTCCCGAGGTTCGCGTCAAGCCTCATCGGCCACCTCAATCCGATCATCAAGCCGGCTACGTCCGATCAGCTCGACTATGAAGGCGAGGTCGCCGTCATATTGTCGAAGGGCGGTCGCTACATCTCCGAGGCAGACGCGCTCGGTCATGTGCTTGGCTATTCGGTGTTCAACGACGCTTCGATCCGCGATTACCAGTTGCGGACCCCGCAGTGGACGATCGGCAAGAATTTTGACGGCACAGGCGCATTCGGACCGGCGCTGGTGACGGCCGATGAATTGCCTCTCGGCGCCGCCGGGCTTTCGATCACCACGCGATTGAACGGCACGGTCGTTCAGAACGCGAACACAAACGATCTGGTGTTCTCCGTGGCAAAGCTCATTTCGGATCTCAGCAAGACGATGACCCTCGAACCGGGGGACGCCATTATCACCGGCACGCCGGCCGGGGTCGGTGCAGGTCGCAAACCGCCTTTGTGGATGAAACACGGCGACGTTTGCGAGGTCGAGGTGGAGGGAATTGGCCTCCTCCGCAATACGGTGAAAAACGAGGATGCCGGAAGCGGCGTGGATAATGGTACGACGGGAGGTCGAGTTGTCGAATATCAATGAATTGGTGGATGTATTCTGGGCGGGTCGAAGCAAGGTGGGCGTACCCGCCGGGCTTGAAAACAAGCTCGGTGCGGAGGAAGGGTTCCGTGTGCAGATTGGCGTGCAGAACCTGTATGACGGCAACGGCGATCCGCGTGTGGGCTGGAAGGTGGCGGCGACGAACCCTGCCGTTCAGCAGCAGCTGGGCATCACCGAGCCCGCCTTCGGTAGCCTGCGCCGGTCCCGCAGTTACAAGAGCGGTCATGATCTGTCGCTTTCCAACCTCGTGAAGCCGCACGGCGAGTGTGAACTGTGCTTCGAGATCAACGAGAACATCTCGTCGGCAACTACGATCGACGATGCTCGAAGGGCCGTTTCGAAATGCTTTCCAGCATTTGAAATGATTGAGAAGCGCGTGCCCATCACCGACTTCGGCGGCGCGATGGCTGACAATGCCGAGCATACGGCGATCGTCCTTGGAAAGGGGATTGCCATACCGGCAGACATTGATTTCTCGAAGGTAGAATGCCGTCTGAGCGTCAATGGCGAAACCATCGGGACGGCAAATGGCACGGCCGTTCTCGGAAATCCTCTCAACTCGATCCTGTGGTTGAAGCAGCGCCTTGAACTCTACGGCGTCGCGCTTCAGCCCGGTTCGCTGATCATGACGGGATCTTTCCTGAGGCAACAGCCAATCGCGGTGGGCGATCGCTTTGTGGCGGAGTTTTCCGGCATCGGATCAGTGGAAGTGCATGGCGTGAAGTAAAGTCAGCCGGAAATTCTGTCATTGGGAGGAAAAAATGACTGTTTTGGTAGGGGTGGATACGCAGACGAGCGCGCTGCAGAGCGGGCTCAAAAAGGCGACGATCAGGTTGGTGCCGTTCCTTTTCGTTGCCTATATCATCAACTTTCTCGACCGGGTGAACATCGGCTACGCGGCGCTGACGATGAACGCCGATATCGGGCTTTCGGCAACAGCATACGGGCTGGGCGCCAGCCTTTTCTTCGTCGGTTACATTCTGTTCGAGGTGCCGTCGAACATCATGTTGGAGCGCGTCGGCGCGCGTATCTGGATTGCGCGCATCATGATAAGCTGGGGGGTCGTCGGCGCCTGTATGATGTTCGTTCAGGGTCCCTATACCTTCTATCTCCTACGGTTTTTACTGGGCGTCGCCGAAGCAGGCTTTTTTCCGGGCGTTATCCTTTACATCACTTACTGGTTTCCGGCATCGTCGCGAGGGCGCATCGTGGGAATGTTTATGGCGTCCATGCCTGTTGCCGGCATATTCGGCGCACCATTGTCAACCTGGTTTCTCGGCTTTGAGGGCCTGTGGGGCCTTCGCGGATGGCAAGTGATGTTCTTGTTCGAGGCCCTGCCGGCAATCGTTGGCGGTATCGTTGCTTATTTCTACCTCTCGGACAAACCTGCCGTAGCAAAATGGTTGGATCAGGATGAAAAGCGCGCTCTAACCGAAGAAGTCCGACGGGGTCTCTCGAGTGGGAGCAAGGGCCAGCACGCATCCGGACATCAGCCATTCCTGACCCTGTTTGCCGACTCTCGTGTGATTATGTTGGGGTTCGTCTATTTTTGCGTGCTCGTCGGGCTCTATTCCGTCAGCTACTGGTTTCCGCAGATCATGAAGCAACTCGGCCTTACAGTTTCGCAGGTCGGTCTTGTTTCAGCAATTCCATACATCGTTTCGGCTGTCGCGATGATCCTGTGGGGCCGCAGCTCCGACAGGTCGGGTGAACGCGTCTGGCATCTTGCCCTTGCGATGTTGATCTGCGCGGTGGGCTTTTTGACTGCTGGTCTGTTGGCGACCAGTCAGGTGTGGACAGTCGTGGGTATCAGCCTTGCCTTGATTGGTGTCTTCTCCGCGGCACCACCGTTTTGGGCACTGGCGACACAATTGCTGACCGGTGAAAAGAGCGCCGCTGCCATCGCGCTCGTTGTCTCGCTCGCCACGATCGGCGGTATTGTCGCGCCCTATTGGGTGGGGTGGATGAAGGACTTCACCGGTGACTTCGGTTTGTCACTGATTGGCATCGCCGCAGTCCCGGTCCTGGGGGCGATCGTCGCCCTGGCCATCGGGGTAGTGCACAAGGGTTTGCTCCGGCGAGCGTGAAGCGGCCGCGTCGCATCATCATTCAACAACAGGGAAAGTGAAGCACCATGTTTGCC
This sequence comes from Neorhizobium sp. JUb45, assembly GCF_004343585.1. Taxonomy (GTDB): domain Bacteria; phylum Pseudomonadota; class Alphaproteobacteria; order Rhizobiales; family Rhizobiaceae; genus Neorhizobium. Next base: position 59,326 of record NZ_SLYW01000010.1, read on the forward strand.
GTCCATTGCAGAGATAAAGCGTCAGCCGGTCCAGTCCGGGCCGAGAACCGGCCCTCCCATCTGGAGTATGTCAAAGGCAGCGGATCCATCATCGTTGGAGCGGGACCGCTGATCGGGGCAGAAGGCCATGCTATCGGCGGCCTGTTCCTCATCGACGTCGCAGATGCCGCATCCGCAAAGGAATGGGCATCGAAGGATCCGTTCTCGGCGCTGGACGTCTACGAGACGGTCGAGATCCAGGAATGGAAATTCGTCTTCGGAACGGGTCTGGAAGCGAAGTCGTAAAACGCGGCCTTCTCGAAGCGAGGCAACGTGTTGCCTCAACAAACACACAAGAAAGGAGATTTGAAATGCCGATTATCACCTGCGATATTCGCAATGGTCGAACCCCGGAGCAGAAGAGCCAGCTGGCGAAAGGGCTGAGTCAGGTTCTCGTCGATGTGGCTGGAGTATCGATCGAAAACATCTTCGTCGTCACGCGCGAAATGCCCGGCTTCAACTTCCTTGATGCCGGCGAACACGTTCCCGATTACGTGCCAGGTCCGAATGGCGAGGATATCGCCGGAGCGGAACAGCTCCGCAAACGGGCGGCGGCAAAGCACACGTAAACGCAAACCAAAGGAGACTGAAATGCCCTTCATTCAATGCGATATCGAGCAAGGCCTTTCGGAAGGCCAGAAGACCGAAATCATCACGCGGATGATCGACGTGACCAACAAGGCGATAGGTTCGTCCTGCGAGCATATCAATGTCGTGCTGCGTGAACATCCGAAAGCAAATCTCGGCGAAACTGGGAAGGCCGGCCTTGGACTGATCAGTCAACGCCAGTCTGCGTGAATTGGATAACGGATGCGGAGGGGCAGCGCTCCCTCCGCATCCGATGTTTTGATGCACTGTTGTTGAGACGAACTAGGTCGCGACGCGTTACTTCCTTGTAACGTGCCAGAATCCTCCGGTCTCAATCATCCGCTTATCATGGGAGGTAATAATGCCGCGCTACATCAAACTCGCCGATCCGGATAATGTGCTGCTGGCAATCGATGCTCTTGCGCCGGGAGAGGAGGTTGGCGGCGTGAGTGTCGCGCAACGCGTGCCCCGGGGGCACAAAATGTCGGTACAGCCGATCGCTAAAGATGCAGCGGTCGTTAAGTATGGCGAGATCATCGGTTTCGCAAAAGAAGATATTGCGCCAGGCAATTGGGTCCACGAGCAAAACGTGTATATCCGTTCATTTGACAGGGATTATGAATTCGGCGTCGCCGCGAAACCGACTTATTACGCTCCGGCTGCCGAGCGTAAAACCTTTCAAGGTTACAAGCGTGCCAACGGAAGATACGGGACCCGCAATTATGTTGCGATCATGACCTCGGTGAACTGTTCGGCCAGCGCTGCCCGGTTTATCGCCGAGCAAATAAATCGATCGTCAATCCTGGAGGACTATCCAAACATCGACGGCGTGATTTCGTTGGTTCATGGCTCTGGATGCGGGCTTGACCTGCACGGAGAGGATTACGAACTGCTCAGGCGAACCCAATGGGGCTATGCGACCAACCCGAACATCGGCGGAGTGTTGATGGTGGGGCTCGGCTGTGAATCGTTTCAGATACCACGATGGATGCAATCTTACGGCGTGACGGAGAGCGAAAGTTTCCGTTCGCTGATTATCCAGGAGGTTGGCGGTACCCGCAAGACGGTGGAGGCGGGTGTTAAAGCAATCTGCGAAATGCTTCCAACCGTCAACCACGCGTCGCGTACAGACGCACCGGCGTCCGAGCTCATGCTTGCCCTGCAGTGTGGCGGATCTGACGGCTATTCGGGTATTACCGCCAACCCGGCGCTTGGCGTTGCTGTCGATTTGCTCGTGGCGCAAGGTGGCACGGCCGTTCTTTCCGAAACGCCGGAAATTTATGGTGCCGAACATCTGTTGATACGACGGGCAGAAACATCCGCGATCGGAGAGAGGCTTGCCGAGAGGATTCGGTGGTGGGAGGACTACACGAAACGAAACAACATGGAGATGAACAACAATCCATCTCCGGGAAACAAAGCCGGAGGTCTGACGACAATCCTTGAAAAGTCGCTGGGAGCCTCGGTGAAGGGTGGTTCCACCAATTTGGCCGGTGTGTTCGGCTACGCCGAGCCGGTGACTGCCCGGGGCTTGGTATTCATGGACACTCCCGGTTATGATCCCGTTTCGGCAACTGGTCAGGTTGCCGGTGGTGCCAACATGATGTGTTTCACGACGGGTCGGGGGTCAGCCTTCGGTTGTAAGCCGACTCCGTCGATCAAACTTGCCACAAACTCGTTTATCTACGAGAGCATGAACGAGGACATGGACATCAACTGCGGCGATGTCCTCGACGGTGTTTCATTAACAAGCAAGGGCGAGGAAATCTTTGGAAGGATTCTTGCTGTGGCGTCCGGGGAACGGACAAAATCGGAAATTCTTGGCTATGGGGACAGTGAATTTGTACCATGGTCAGTTGGTGCCACTACCTAGCAGATGTCTGAGTTTGCGAGCATCAAAATCGATGTTGGTGGCGCGATGCCTATCGTGACCGCCGCCGGCGAACCATGACAGCCCGCAACTAACGCTTTCCATCAATCCGCGTTCCGCAGGTTTATCACTCCGCTCCCCGCAGCACACTCCTCCCAGACGAGTTCGTTGACGGTCCTCTTGAGATGAACCGTCATGAGAGCGCAGGCGGTTTGCGTGTCACGCGCGATCGCCGCCTGGGCGATCTGTTCGTGCTCGGCATGCAGATCCCTGTTGGTGACCGGAAACTGCAGGGCAAGCGCCCGGAAGCGCTCGCTGTGCAGATAGAGATTGGCCCTCATCTTCAGATACCAAGGATTGCGACAGGCGCTGACAAGCACGCTGTGGAAATGGGCATGGGCTTTCAGCCAGGCCTCGGAGACATCCTGCCCGCGCTGCCCGCGCTCCTCCGGCGTTCTTCCCAGTTCGTGCAGCGCCGCCACCAGCCGTCCCTCCCAGGCGAGATCGGCATGTTCGATGGCGTCGGTGAGACACAGGCGCTCGATTTCTATGCGCGCCTCGAACAGATAGTTGATGTCGGAGGCCTCGAACGGGGCGACGCGGAAGCCTCGCTGCGGCTCGGCCACCACCAGACCTTCCGACACAAGCCGTGAGAGGGCTTCGCGCACGACACTCGGGCTCACCGAAAGCAACTGCGCCAGCTCGGCGATCTTCAGCTTGCCGTCCGGCTTCACCTGCGAGCCCATCACATGGGCATGCAGCTTCCGGTATGTCGTTTCGGTCAGCGTCGATAGCGATTTGTCGTTCATGAGCGGGAAACCTAAAGTTCGGAAAAAAGATTGTCGAGGAAAATGTCGCGTTCTCTAGACCGCGTCGATGTCCATTTAACCCATACGACCGCAACTGTAACGCAAAACAAGTCTAATTTCGATGGTGCACCAGACATTCCCTTCTAGCCTTTGTGGAATAAAAAAGGCAAAATATAAAAATATCGACATTAACGGCTCTTTCGTATATTGCTCGTAATCGCGAAAGGCCCGGCAAGCAAGCAACATGGCGGGTTTAGGGGGCCAGTCGGGTGAACTGATAGCGGGGGAGGAGCTTCGCTTGGCGCGGTCGGCAGTTGCTGTCCGTTTTGCTTGAGGAACCCGGCGGAATTCGGTGAACGGAGGAGGACGTAGAATGCCGACTGTAATTTCAAAGACGCCGATGCAATTCATCGAGTGCTGTGGAATAGTTGTTCCGATCTCTACCAACGTAAATGACGTGAGAGAGGCGTATCGGGAGATCGCGCTCGGAGCCTGCATCGCTGGCGCAGCGTCCCTGCCGTTCGCTGTTGTCATACTTTTCCTCATTTTTGTAGGACGCTGAGTGTCGTTGTCGCACGTTCGGGTGCTGCATGAAGCTAGGAACCGGACCTATAGGCGGCGGGCCGGCCCTGTATTGATCGTCGAGCTTAGGGATACAGGGCGATACCGTGAAGGCATTGTCCATTGGTTTCGGCACGGACGCCGCCGCAATACTTGCTGCTATGAGCAAATCGCTGGCCATTATCGAGTTGACCCTCAACGGCAAGATCCTGACAGCAAACCCGAAGTTTTGTTGCGCAATGGGCTACGAGGCCATGACCAACCTGCAGGGCGCCATGCGCGCCGTGGGAGAAAATGCTGAAGCAATTCGCCGGATCGGAGCAGATCCGCTCAGCAGCCGACGATTCGTCTAAGCGCACTGAATAGCAGACCGCCTCCGTCGAGGAGATGGCCGCCGCGTTGGAGGAGATCACTACAGCTGCCGCAGATTCAAGCCAGCGCGCCGATGAGACCGGGAAGCTTGTCGCAACCACCCGGGACGATGCGGAGAAGTCCGGCGAAGTGGTTAGCAGCGCCATCGCGGCGATGCGATTGCAAGGATTTTTCGTCGAAGCGAACCGCAGAAGCAAGCTTCCGGCACCCTGGACACCGAAGACAGCTGCATCGGCGCTAAATGCCACAATCATCGGGCTGATCGAGGAGTGGGCACTTGAACGGAGCGAGCTACAACTCGCTCCTTAAGGTCAGGAACTGGTAAGCGTTGGTTCTCAAAGGCTTTCATCTTTGACCGTTGTGGCCTCCATTTTTGCTGTTTGCGCAGTAATGCGCTTGCGAGGACGATGATCATTCGCATGTGTGCCGTGATTCCCTCTTCGGAGCTTTACCGGCCTTGTTGAGCATTTCATATTTACCCCTGAGATTTGGGTTGAGGCGTGCGGCGACAAGCGCTCGTATGTAAAGTGCCTGCCCTATAATTGCCCGTCCGCCGATGATGACGGCGGGTCCGGGTCATAGTCCGGATTGCCGGTCAGGGCCGTCAAACCACACAGAGTATCTCAATCAACACCAAAGCACGTCGTGATTATCAGGAATTTCGCCATCAATTTTTAATCACGCATAGGATCTGGTCAGTTCGACACGGGTGGAGTTGGAAATGCCGGGAAAACCAATGTTAGTACGGGAACCCAGGCAAAACAGCTCCTGCAGATGTGCCATCTGTTGACTCCGTTTGAGCAAGCGAACACAACCTTCACCTGACACTGTGCGGCACCCCTGATGTACGCGGAGGCCAAGCTTGGCAGGCCGTTATCCCACCGATCATCGGTTCGATGGGACGTTGTGTACAGAGAAAGACGGACTTCGAATGCGAGACCACATCCTGGAAACGGCATCCCGACTATTTTACGAATACGGAATTCGAGCTGTCGGGGTTGACAGGGTGATCGCCGAAGCCAACATCGCCAAGGCCACATTGTACCGGCACTTTCCTTCCAAGGACGATCTCATCGTTGCCTATCTGGAAACACGCAGCGAGCGTGCGCTTGCCGCCCTTCAGGCAATCGTTGACAAGGCAGGGGAGTCGCCAAGAATGCGAATTGCGGCTCTCTTCGAAGAGCTGCAAAGGACCTCGGATGCGAACGAGTTCAAGGGCTGCGCCTTCGTCTTGGCGGTTGCCGAGCATCAGGAATCTGAATCGATCAGGCGTGTGGCAATGCACCACAAGGATTCTGTGCGAATGCTGATCCGGGACGCGATCGGCCAACCTGGAAATTCGGGTGATCGTATCGCAGAACAATTGTCGCTGCTCTACGACGGAGCGATGACATCGGTCCTGATTTACCGAAACTCATATTTTATTCGCAATGCCTGTTCCGCAGCGCTGGAGCTCCTGCCCCCGGAGAACGATCAGCTTAACGATAAGGTTTGATCCATAACACCCAACCTCGCACATAATTCCGCAGTCGATCTTATGATCGCCCGAGAGGCTCCGGCGCGATGCCTACGAGGTCGCCAGCAAAATCGTCAAGTCTGGGCACAGCCTGCAAAAGGCGATGTGTATAGTCGGTTTTCGGCGCATCGAACACTTCGGACAAGCTGCCGGTTTCCAACAATTCTCCTCTGAACATGACCGCCACCCGGTCCGCGAGATATTCAACAACGGACAGGTCGTGGGTAATGAACAGCAATGACAGCCCGCCTTCTTCCTGCAAGTCGGACAACAGGTTGAGGATCTGTGCCTGCACGGAGACATCGAGCGCCGAAACCGCTTCATCGCAGATCAGAAGATCAGGATCCCCCGCTAGCGCGCGGGCGATACCGACGCGCTGGCGTTGACCGCCGGATAATTCGTGCGGGTAGCGCGACAGAAAATCTGACGAGAGCCTTACCTTGTCGAGAAGTTCGGCCGGTCGTTGGGCCTTATGCGGATCCTTGCCGCTCGTCATCAAGGTAAACGGCTCGAGAAGAATTCGCTCGATCGTAAACCGGGGATTGAAGGCGGCAGCGCTGTCCTGGAAGATCATGCCGATCCGGCGCTTTTGCGCGAGCGTCCTTCGTCGCGTATCCGCCGCGAGATGCTCTCCGTCGAGATGCAACTGTCCGGACCGCATCGGCACCATGCCGAGCAGCGCCCGCGCGAGCGTACTCTTGCCGGAACCAGACTCGCCGATGACAGCAAGAACCTCTCCTGGCTGAATATCGAGGGATACATCGCGAACGGCATCGACGCGACCTCGTGCACCATTGAACGATACGCTCACGCCCTGCGCGCTGAGCAAACTCGAGGCTGTCGTCATGATACCGGTTCCGTGCGGGAGGCGGGAGAGAGTGGGGCGAACCCCGTCGTCGCAATTTCGCTCAGGCGGTGACGCCGGCCGGTCGCCGGCCTGCGGCTTGGCCGTGCGGCGATCAGCGCGCGTGTGTAGGGGTGGCTCGGGTTCAGCAGCAGGGAGGCGGTGGCGCCTTCCTCCATTTTACGTCCCCCGTACATCACGACGACCCTGTCGGCCCAGCGGGCGACAACGCCCAGATCATGGGTGATCAGAACGATGGCCATGCCGGATTTTGCCTGAATATCCTTGAGCAGGCTCAGAATTTCCATCTGAACGGTCGCATCGAGCGCCGTCGTCGGCTCGTCGGCGATCAGGACGTCCGGATGGTTGCTGATGGCAATCGCGATCATTACGCGCTGCCGCATTCCTCCCGACAGTTGATGCGGATAGTCATCGAGCCGATGGGCCGGATCGGGCAGCTTTACCTGAGCCAGCAGGGCCTCGGCTTGGGCACGGGCGGCAGCTCTGCTCATCGGCCTATGCGCCAGAATAGCTTCCTGGATCTGCTCTCCGATGGTCAGCACCGGATTGAGCGCGGACATCGGGTCCTGAAAGATCAGGCCGACCCGGTTCCCCCAGATCCGGCGCATCGCGCTTTCGGGCAGGTTGGTAATGCGTTCACCCATCAGACCGACTTCGCCCCTGGTAACGACCGCATTCGGGGGCAGAAGCCCCGTCAGCGCCAGCGCGGTGGCAGACTTTCCGCTTCCCGATTCACCCACGATCGCAAGCGTCTCGCCCCTGCCGACCGAGAGGTCCAGCCCCTCGACTGCGACCACCGTTCGCGCCGGCGCACCGGTGGTGGCCGGCACGTTGAACTGCACGGTAATGCCGTGCGCAGCAAGCACGGCGACGGCGCCGTTTTCATCAGTCATGCGTGCCCCCTGGGATTGAGGAGCTGGTTGAGGCCATCACCGATCAGGCTGAGCGCCATAACGGTCAAAACGATTGCCGCCCCCGGAATGAGCGTCATGTAGGGAGCATCGAGCAACGCCTCTCGCGCCGCGCCGATCATTCCACCCCAACTGACACGGCTGACATCGCTGAGGCCGAGAAAAGCAAGGCCGCATTCCATGAGGACGGCCGATGCCGTCAGGAGCGACGCGGCGACCACCACGGGCGGCAATGCATTGGGCAATATGTGGGTGACGATGACACGCACCGTGCCAGCACCCATCACCGCCGAAATTTTTACATAGTCGAGTTCCCGCAGGATGAGGGTTTCCGCCCGCACCAGACGCGCGATCATCGGCCAGCTGGTGATGCCGATGGCGATGATGATATTGCCAAGCGTCGCACCCAGGATCGACACGAGCGTTATCGCCAGCAAAAAATGCGGGATGACTTGAAATAGTTCGGTCAGGCGCATCAGGGAATGGTCGATGACGCCGCCGAAATACCCCGACAACAGACCGATCGTGACGCCGACGACGGTCGCAATCAGCGTCGCCGCGAGACCGACCAACAGGGAGAAGCGCGCGCCGTGAAGCAGTTGCGCCGCGATATCCCGGCCCATCAGGTCCGTGCCGAGAGGATAACCCGACATTTCGCCCGGCTTCAGGAACGGAATTTCCACCATCGCAAAGGGATCGCCCGGATAAAGATGCGACGCCAGGACAGCAGCCAGAACCTCGACGAGCAGAACGACAAGACCCAGCTTGAGCCGCAACGGCCAGACGGCCACGCCTCGAATTCTGGCAAGAAAGCCGTGCTGACGGGAACGGGTCGGGCGATCGGGTGTGGCGACCGCAGAGCCTTCGGTTTGTGTCATCGAATTCGAACCCGTGGATCGAGCAGGGTGTAAACGAGATCGACCAGCAGGTTGATCAAGACGACCAGCGCACCGCTGCACAGGATCAACCCGGCAAGAAGGTTATAGTCGCGCTGTTGTAACGCCTCAAAAGCCAGCCGCCCCAGACCCGGCCATGAGAAAACCGTCTCGACAAGGATCGCGCCTCCCAGCATCGAACCGGTCTGCATGCCAATAACGGTGACAAGCGGCAGCAGCGCGTTGCGCAGGGTATGACGCCAGACGATACGCGCCGGCGCAACGCCCTTCGCTCGGGCTGTCCGCACGAAATCCTGACCTTGAACTTCGAGCATCGCCGCGCGCGTCAGTCGGACATAAATGGCGGCATAGGCCGTGCCGAGCGTGAATGCCGGCAGCGCCAGATGCGCGGCGACATCGACAAAAGCCTGCCATGCACCACGCTCGCCAGACAGGTCGGCAAAGCCGCCGATCGGAAACCAGGGAAGCGCCACGGCAAACAGAAGGATCAATCCCACGCCGCACAGGAACACCGGTGTGGCATAAACGAACAATGCGACCAGCGATACAAGATGATCGGGCCACTTGCCCCGTGACGTCGCCGCGACAGCGCCCCCTGCCAGCCCCAGAACGACCGAGACGATCAGAGCCGTGACAGCCAGGAGAAGCGTTGCCGGAAGCCGGCTGGCGATCAGTTGCAGAACGGGCATGTTGTTTCTGAACGAGAACCCGAGATCGCCGCTGACCACGTTCAGCGCATAGTTGAGGAACTGGACATACAAAGGCTCGTCCAGCCCGAATGTCTGCCGCAGCCGTGCGACATATTCAGGTGTTGCTCCGCCCGATTCCCCCACCATCACCTGAACCAGATCGCCCGGTGCCATTTGCAGCAGCACGAAAGCGACAAGCAGAATCAGAAAAAGCGTCGGCAGGATCTGAACCAGCCGGAGCGCAACATATCGCACAGACGATGCCCGTTCAGAACGAGCTTCGTCTGCACCCGCAACGCCAGGCATTTCCGTTGGGCGCGAACTCATAAACCTATCCTCAACCCATACCCGGCGATGACCGGATCGCGAAACGCGATCCGGTCGGCGAACTCTCTCTCACGCGAACGTTCATGCCTCCAGCCAAGCATCCTTGAGGGAATCGTAGCACCCGGCCGAACCGAGGTTCAGGCCATGCAGCTTGCGCGAATGGATGGTGAAATGCCGGTTTTCCAGAAGGGTGAAGCTGGGCAGATCGGTCATGGCCAGAACCTGAAGCTTCTTGTAAGCCTCGACACGGATCGCTTCCGTCGCCGCCACATGCGCGCTTTCGATAATCCCGTCCATCTCCTGACTGCTGTAACGGGATGCATTCGACCACGGAATGCCCTGGGTTATGCTTTTCGACCAGTACAGGCGTTCGGCACCCAGCTGCGGATCGCCATAGCCGGCCAGATGGGTGATGGTGATATCGAAGTCGTAGTCTGTGTAGACGCGCTTGAGGAACTGCGGCAGATCCTGTCCTCTGATCTGCGCCGTGATGCCGACAGCCTTGAGCGATTGAACGATGAATTCCGCATAGCGCTGGTATTGGCCGCCAAAGGGCAGCCAATCGACGGTGATGGCAAAGCGTCTGCCTTCACCGTCACGGGGAAAGCCTGCTTCGTCGAGCAGTTGTTCGGCGAGCTTCGGATCGAACGGGTATTTCGGCACATCGCCGTCATAGAAACGCTTGAGGCTGGACAGAACCGGCGAAGTACCGGGCGTCGCCAGGCCCCGCGCCGCAATCCTCGCCATTGCATCGAGGTCGATGGCATGGGCGACCGCACGACGCACGCGCACGTCGGCCAACGTTTTGCGTCGAAGATTGAACTCGAGCGCGACGCGTGAAGAAAGCCAGTCATATCCCTGGAATTCGACTGCGAGCTTCGGATTTTTGCGCGCCCTTTCCACATCGTTGAACGCCAGAGGCGACAGGACACCGTATTGAACGGCGTCGGTGTCGAAGGCCGCGTAACGTGCGGTCGTATCGGGGATGATCCGCAGAACGAACTGGTCGAGATAAGGCTTGCCCGTGTCCCAGTAATCGGGGTTGCGCTCGAGAACGATACGGCTGCCGCGTTCCCATTCCTTGAAACGGAACGGCCCGGTGCCGACCGGCTTGAGGTTCCACGGATTGCGGACGATGTCCGTGCCTTCATAGAGATGGCGCGGCAATATTTGCAATTCGCCGCTGTTCAGGGCGCTGAAGATCACACCGCTCGGACTATTCAGCTTGAAGACCAGCGTGTGGGCGTCCGGGGTTTCCAGAGCGCTGACGGCGGCAAAGATCGAGCGGCCGCGGGGATGGAGCTTCAGCCAGACTTCCTGATAGGTGAACGCCACGTCGGCGGATGTGAACGGAGTGCCGTCGTGCCATTTCACGCCCTGGCGCAAATTGAACTGCAGCGTCTTGCCGTCGTCCGATATGGACCACGATTCCGCCAGTTCCGGCTGGGGAACCGAATCGACACCAAACCGCACGAGACCATCGAAGATCTTCGAGGAAATATAGGCATTGACGCCCGACTGGTTGAAAGCCGCCGTCAAGACCTGCGGCTCTCCGGCCAGCAGCGACAGCCCGACCAGCGTGCCGCCGCGAACCGGCTGCTTTGCATCCTCGCCACTCGCCGCATTGGCGACCGTCGCGGGGGCGATTTGTGACCAGGCGAGGCCGGCGACGGTTCCGAGCAGCAGTTGCCGGCGATAGGTGTCGATCTTCTGGTGGCTCATAAACAGACTTTCCTGTTGGCGTCGCGCCTGGCCATCGGGGACGATCGGCCGGACGTTGGGAACGGATATGCAAGTAATGTCGCGAGGGCTGCGGAAGTGTCGCGCCGGTCAGGCCTTCGTTTTTTCGACGGCCTGACGACCGACATTCAGAAAAATGGTGTCGGTCTGCGGCGCATGGACACGTCCGCACAGCGCATCCCGGTAGTGACGCTCGAGCGGATTTGCCCGGTCGAGGCCATGATTGCCGGTGATGGACAGCGCCAGTTCCAGCGCCTTGACGGCATTGGACGTCGCAATGTGCTTGGCCAGCATCGCTTCCGTCGGATCGGCCTTTTCAGCGATCTCCGCATTGGCGATCGATTCATTGATGACGGTCCGGTTGATGAAAAGAAGCGAATCGATCTCACCCACCACCGACTGCAAACGAGGTACGGTCGCAAGTGGCGCACCGAGATTGGACGGCGTGCGTTCATGCAGGAACTTCACCAGCCAGTCGCGGCCGGCGCGGGCTATGCCGGTATAGAGGGACGCGAGAACCAGACCGTTCCAGGTTTCCAGAATGGCGCCGCGCGCGCGGACTTCCGGGTCTTGCGGATCGTTGAGCGTCAGAACGGATTCTGCCGGAACGACGACGTTCTCGACCTTGAGATCGTGGCTTGCGGTCGCGCGCAGCCCGACATGGTTCCAGCTTGGAATGGCTTCCAGTCCAGGAGCATTCGCCGGCACCAGCCAGCGGCCGATGCGCGGCTGGTCTTCTTCCGTGCGGGCAAACATCAGCCACCACTGCGCGATCGGGCTTCCTGTCGCATAGGCCTTGCGACCGTTGAGTTGCCACGAGCCATCCGGCAGACGCCGTGCAACCGTATTCGGCAGCCCGCCTCTCGACGGAGATCCGAGATCCGGCTCCGCCCTCAGGGCGTTCAGGATACCCCGCCCGCCGATGGCTGCCTTGGCGACATCCTCATAGACCGGCGGTCGATCGTAGCCGACCATGTGATGCATGATGAGCGACATGGCCAGAACCAGACCGGTGGAAGCCTCGCCGCCACCGACCGCCTGAACGAGGCGGCACGTATCGCGAAGCCCCCCGCCCAGCCCGCCATATGATTTCGGCACGGTCAGCGCCAGAAGCCCGAGTTGAGACAGACGTTCAAAATTCGCGAACGGAAAGGCGGCGGTTTCGTCGTATTCCGCTGCACTTCTTGAAAACTCCTCCGTCAGGGAAGCAAGCAATGTATCGTCGAGAACGCGACCGCCAATGGCGCCATGGCTGTTCATTTCATGTCTCACATATCATCGGGTAGTGGAAAGTCGGCCGACTGCCATCAGGCAGTCAGCGTTGGATAGTCGGTGTAACCTTTGGCGCCGCCGGAATAGTAGGTGGCCGTATCCGGCTCGGCCAGTTGTGCATTCAGCCGGAAGCGGTCAACCAGATCGGGGTTCGAGATGTACATGCGGCCGAAGGACACCGCATCCGCCGTACCGTCTGCGACAACCTGCTCTGCCGACCGGGCGTCGTAATTGCCGTTGAGGATCAGCGGACCGGAAAAATGCTGCCGAAACAGCGGCGCAAGGAACGGTTCGTCGCCGGAGGGACCAATCATGATCTTTCGATCGAGTTGCCGCAGATGCAGGGGCAAACGGGGATTGTCGTCCCGTCCCGTTCCTTCCTGAACATGGAGGTATGCGAGACCTCGCCTGGAAAGCTCCTTGCTGACATAGGTATAGGTCGCGATCGTGTCGGAATCTTCGATGCCATCCGCCCTGAAGTGCGGCGTCAGTCTAACGCCGATCCTGTCAGGCCCGATAATCTCCGCAGCTCCATCCGCGATTTCCAGTAGAAACCGGGCCCGCTTTTCGAGCGTGCCGCCATAGGCGTCCGTCCTGAGGTTCGTGCCGTCCTTGAGAAACTGCTCGATGAGAAAGCCGCTGGACGCCGCCAGCTCGACACCATCGAACCCTGCTTTGGCGGCGTAGCGGACGGCTTTATGAAACTCGGCGATTACGCCGCGGATCTCGTCGGACTCAAGCGCTCGCGGCGTGGGAAACGGCAGCAATCCATTCGGAGTCGGTATACCGCCGTTTGCCGCAATCGCCGAAGGCGCGACGGGCAATGCGCCTCCAGGAAGTGACTCGGAAATCGCTTTGCGCCCGACGTGATACAATTGCTGAAAGATCACGCCGCCGGCCTCGTGTACACGGCTCACCACGTGTTTCCAGGCCTCGTTCTGGCGATCGGTGTGATGGCCCGCGGCCGTTTTCCGTGTGGCGCTGTAGGGAGAGACATGCGTTCCCTCGGTGATAAGCAGCCCGGCTGACGCGCGCTGGGCGTAATACTCGCCCATGATGGGTGTAGGCGCGCGCTCATCGTCACACCGCGCCCGTACCAGCGGGGCGAGAACGACGCGGTTCCTCAGCGTAAGGGATTCTGTCTTCAGTGGCGTCAGCAGTCTCATACGTTTTCCTCACAAGAGAAAGACCTGTATGTCTTGTCCGCAGGCTTTAGAAAAGCATATTTATTTTATCATCGATAGTTTTAGTAGATTATTCAACTCGTTCAGAATCATCCGTATCCTCATACAGAGGATCGTTGATAAAAATGGTGGCGGTTACCGCTTTACCAATTTATCATGATGATGGTCATGTTTATGCCGATATATCAAGCAAAAAGAACGAGGATGTAACCTCTAGGGACTTACGGGAGCGAGGCTGACCGAAACAACTTACGACCGCTGTGTTGCCGCGGCCACCAATAGCCAAAGGTGCTCAGGACCCGACATCTCTGACGAGTTGTGAGCAGCAAATCTGCCCGCCAGGAGGCAGAGACACCATTTTTGGCACCCGAAGCGGAGTAACCCGTAGGGTCAGGACGATCACTCGACCCACTCACCGAAAATCTGAAATCGATCGCAATACGCACGCGACGAATGGCCATTGACAGAATAGATGATGGACGTCATGTTTACTCATTATCATGATGACTATCATCATTATTGAGCACGCAACGAAAGAACCTTCATGTCTACAAAACCCGCAGTCCTTATCACTGGCGCATCGACCGGAATAGGCGCCACCTACGCCCAGAGGTTCGCAGCACGTGGGCACAATCTGGTGCTCGTCGCGCGCAGTGTCGAGAAACTGGCAGCAAATGCTTCGAATCTTCGTGAGAAGTTCGGGGTAACCGTCGACCTTCTCCCTGCCGATCTGACCGACGTGTCTCAACTTTCTGCCGTCGAGACACGGTTGCGCGAGGATACCGCGATCGGCGTTCTGGTGAACAATGCCGGTGGCAATGTCGGCGGTACCTTCGTCACCCAGGGCGCGGAAGAACTGACGAAGCTGGTCACGCTCAATGCCACCAGCGTGCTCCGTCTGAGCCATGCTGTCGCGCCGCGCTTTTCCGAGAAGGGCGAGGGGGCTATCGTCAACATCAGTTCGGTTCTGGGGCTAGCGCCTGAATGGGGCACATCGGTCTACACCGCAACCAAGGCGTTCGTCCTGTCGCTGTCCCAGGCGCTGCAGGCCGAGCTCGGACCCAAGGGCGTCTATGTCCAGGCCGTGCTTCCCGCGGCAACCCGCACCGAAATCTGGAACTTCGCCGACCAGTCCAAGCTGCCGCCGATGATGGAAGTGGTGGATCTGGTAGACGCGGCGCTGGCCGGGTTCGACCGCCGCGAGGCGGTGACCATCCCGCCGCTGCATGATGAAGCGCGCTGGGCCGCGCTGGAAGCTGCCCGCAGCGCCCTGCTACAGGACATCGGACATACGACCCCCGGCACGCGTTACCTTGCAGCAAACTAATTTCGTACTCTCACAGATTTTGCGACCAAAGGATAAGAACATGACTTTCAAGGCTCTTCTGGCGACCAAGAAGGATAAGGCGATCTCAGCGTCTGTCGTTGATTTCGACGAACAGGACCTAATGTCCGGGGACGTCACCGTAGCCGTCGAATATTCGACGGTGAACTATAAGGACGGGATGGCCCTGACCGGCTTCGCGCCCATCATCCAGACCTTTCCGCTGATCGCCGGCGTCGATTTCTCCGGTGTTGTGGAGACTTCGACCTATCCGGGCATTGAGCCCGGTAATCGGGTTGTCGCCAATAGCTGGGGCCTCGGCCAGACCCACCACGGTGGCTATGCCCAGAAAGCCCGGCTGAGCGGCGAGTGGCTGGTCAAGCTGCCGGAGAATATCTCTACCAAAGATGCCATGGCGCTCGGTACAGCCGGTTACACCGCCATGCTTTGCGTGCTGGCGCTGGAACATGGCGGCGTCACTCCCGACAAGGGCGACATTCTGGTGACGGGCGCCAATGGCGGCGTTGGTTCCATTGCGATCGCGCTTCTCTCGAAGCTGGGCTACCGGGTAGTCGCGTCGACGGGGCGGCTGGATGAGGCCGATTATCTGCGCGAGCTCGGCGCGGCCGAGATCATCGACCGCAACACGCTGTCGGAGGCGGGCGCACCGATTGCAGGCGAACGCTGGGCCGGCGCCGTGGATTCCGTCGGCAGTCACACGCTGGCCAACGTGCTCGCCCAGACGAAATATCGCGGCGTTGTCGCAGCCTGCGGTCTGGCGCAGGGACGCGATCTGCCAACGACGGTCCTGCCGTTCATCCTGCGCAACGTCACGCTGGCCGGGATCGATTCCGTCAACGCGCCGCAGGAGGTTCGTCTCGAAGCCTGGAGCCGTCTGGCAAAGGACCTCGACTTTGCCAAACTCGCCCGCACCGCCTCTGTGATCGGCCTTTCCGAGGTGGTCGCTCTTGCTCCGCGCATCCTGAAGGGTGAAGTGCAGGGCCGCACCATCGTCGATGTGAACGCTTGAACCGGACCTAGTCACCGAAAGGAAAGACGAATGTCGACCGATATCCTGTTTCAACCCTTTTCTCTGAAAACCTTGTCGCTGGCGAACCGTATCGTTATGGCGCCGATGACGCGTGCGCTGGCAAAGGGCGGCATACCCGCCGCCGCACAGGTTGAATACTATCGCCGCCGCGCCGCCGGCGGTGTCGGCCTGATCCTGACCGAAGGCACGGTGATCGACCGCCCTGCGTCTCGCAACGATCCGGGCATTCCATTTTTTCATGGCGAAGCCGCTCTTGCGGGATGGGAAGACGTGGCGAAGTCCGTCCATGCAGCCGGTGGAAAAATCGGCCCGCAGATCTGGCACACCGGATCGGCGCGTTCGACCCGCAGCGATGCGCAGCCCGACGATATGGTCGAAAGCCCGTCGGGCCTCGTCGGTCCGGGCGATCCGCGCGGCAGGACGATGACCGAGGAGGATATCGCCGACACCGTCGCCGCCTATGCGAATGCTGCCGCGGACGCCAAACGTCTCGGCTTCGATATCGTTGAGCTTCATGGCGCGCATGGTTACCTGATCGACCAGTTTTTCTGGGATGGCACGAACAGGCGAACCGACGCTTATGGCGGCGCCACCCTCACTGAGCGTTCACGCCTTGCTGGCGAAGCCGTGCGTGCGGTTCGTGCAGCCGTTGGTCCCGACTTCCCGCTCAGCCTGCGTGTCAGCCAGTGGAAGCAGCAGGACTATGCCGCACGCCTTGCGACCACACCCGACCAGATGACGTCGTGGCTTCTACCCCTTGTCGAGGCAGGCGTCGACATTCTGCATTGCTCGCAGCGCCGGTTCTGGGTGGCCGAATTCCCCGAGATCGACGGAGACGCCGGGCTGAACTTCGCGGGATGGGCGAAGAAGCTCACGGGTGCTGCGACGATCAGCGTCGGCTCGGTCGGACTGGAATCGGATTTCTTCGGTGCCTTCGGAGGGCAGGGGTCCGAAAGCGCCTCGTTCGATACCCTGATCGAGCGGATGGAACGCCGGGAGTTCGATCTGATCGCCGTGGGGCGTCCGCTGATTTCGGATGCGGAATGGGCGCGCAAGGTTTCCGACGGTCGCCTGGACGAACTGGGTGGCTTCAACGCCGCCGATCTGGCCGTCCTGGCTTGACCCCGGAGGCTGCCTGGAACGTGTCCGCCGCCATCCGGGCAGCCATAATTTTTTCAGCACCGATAGCGCCACCACGGCCTCGGTTTCGATTGGAGACGTCTTCCCGTGATCTTCGGTTTTGCGATTTACGACCTGTTATCCTGGTTGCTCGCCGCTTTCTTCCTCGTCGGCGCCCTTGGAAACTGGGCTGCTCCAGGGCATGTGCGAGAGGATTACGTGCGCTGGGGATATCCGGACTGGTTCCACCGCCTGACCGGTGTTCTTGAGCTCATCGTTGCAATTCTGCTGATCGCAGCCTTGTCGAGGGCCTGGGGTATGGCGCTAGGAGCGGCGATCATGGTTGCCGCAATCGCAACGCTGCTACGCCATCACGAATTCCGCCATGCCCTCCTGCCGACTGGCGTGTTGATCGTGATCGCTATCACAGCATTATCCGCCTAGCCGCGGGGGGAGTTCGGGGAAGGGGATTAATGTGCAGGCCGTCTTCTACCGCAGAAGTTTTAGGCCTTTCAGAACCTTGTCAGCGGTCTTTCTGTCCGTGCGAAACGCCATTCCGACGATATCCAGCGCATCTGCCGCCACAGCCTCAACGGCCCCCCGGTTGTCGACATCGTTAAATGTGTCGAATAGATCCCGCGTGAAGATCGAAAACGAGATGCCTCTGCTGCGCGCCCGGTCAGCCGTGCGCAAAATCTCACCGCCATCTGCACCGAAGACGAGGACCGGTTCCTTGAACATCGGCAGATAGCGGTTGTTCGAGCCATCCCGGTAATCTTCACCCACGGCGCCTTCCTGGCTCGCCACACCACTGATCGTGAACGAAGCGACGTTCAGTCTCTGCCAGGGCTCGAGTTCACATCGCAGCACGACTGCGATTTTCATCTGTGTCTCAGTGCTCTCCGCCGGAGTCTGGTCAATATCCGTCATGCGTTCTCTCACAATTTGCTGCATGGAGTTTTCAGGTTCTGATTAGGCCGACGGCTCGAGCCGGTAGATCTCGGGCTCGCGCGAGAGCAGGCGGTCCCATTGTGCAAAGAACTCCTGAACATCCGGCTTCTGGCGATGAATGTCCGAATGGTGCTCTCTTTCCCAGATTTCGTAGAGAACCCATGTCGGTTGACTAGCGACCTTGTGAAAATTGAAAACAATCACGCCATTATCCTTCCGCGTCTCGGTGACATTTTCCTTCACCCGCCGCGCGAACTCTTCGACATGCTCTGGCTTGACATGAAAAGTCACGGATAATGCAAATTGATCCGACATGATCATCCTCCCAAGATAGAAATCGTCCGACAAGCACCCCAAACCGGCGCATTGCTCTTTTCAAGCTTATCAGTTATATTGATGACAAGCATCATGATTGGATCATAGAGATGACCATGGCCATGTCAACGGTTTCGGAGAATTCGAGATGAAAGTCAGCCGGGAGCAAATGGCGGAAAACCGCCTGCGCATTCTGGATTCGGCAAGTCGGCTGTTTCGAGAGCAAGGCTTCGAGGCCGTCACAATCGCAGACGTGATGAAAGATGCCGGTCTGACACATGGCGGTTTTTACGGCCACTTTAGGTCCAAGGACGATCTCATCGCCAGGGCTCTGGAGCGCACGCTGGGCACATCGACGGGCACCAACTTCGACCTTGGGGTCTATATCGACAGCTATCTCTCGCGACAGCATCGGGATAATCCGGGTCGTGGCTGCCCCACAGCTGGTCTCGCCGCGGAAACGCGGCACCAGGCCGCTGACGTGCGGGCCGCCATGACGGAAGGTATCAGTGCTCAAATTGAACGAATGAGCCGGGAACTTGAGGGACTGAGCGACGGCGGCAGCCGTCAGGCGGCGATTGGATGCTGGACATCGATGATCGGTGCCGTCATTCTCTCACGTGCGATCGATGATCCCGAACTCTCGAATGAGGTGCTTGAGCAGACACGTGGCTGGATTAGCACAGCGATCAATCGCATCCCTGATAGTCGGGAGGAAAGTTCTCCGGTCGAGCCCCTCAATTCCTGAGCGAGCTTTTGCAATGACCCTGTTTCCAGGCTTCGATGACAGAAAAATCGTCTTGCAGTCGGGGCTCACCTTGCGCGTACGTAAGGGTGGCGAGGGACCTCCGATCCTTCTGCTGCATGGTTATCCGCAAACATCTGCCTGCTGGCATATCGTTGCTCCGCAACTGGTCGCTGCCGGTTTTACCGTCGTGGCGCCTGATCTTCGCGGATACGGGGGATCCGACAAGCCTGCGTCCGCGCCGGATCATATGACCTATTCCAAGAGGTTGATGGCCGCTGATCAGGTCGAACTGATGCTCATGCTGGGATATGATCGCTTTTTTCTGGTTGGTCATGATCGCGGCGGCAGGGTTGCGCATCGCTTGGCTCTCGACCATCCTGATGCGGTCAAACGGATCGCCGTCCTCGACATCGCGCCGACCGCGACAATGTACGCCAGTACAGACCGTGATTTTGCCACCGGCTATTATCATTGGTTTTTCCTAATCCAGCCCGCGTCGCTTCCGGAAACGCTGATCGCGGCAGACCCGGATTTCTATCTGCGCAGCAAGTTGGCGGCTTGGGGCAAAAGCGGGATGGAGGTCTACTCCGAAGAAGCGCTTGCTGAATATTGCGAGGCCTTTCGCGAGCCTGCCTGCCTTTCCGCCACCTGCGAAGACTACCGTGCAGCGGCGACGATCGATTTGATCCACGACGAAGCCGACAGGGATAAGCGGATTCAGGCGCCGCTGCTCGTTCTCTGGGGCTCGAAGGGGCTTGTCGGAAAGCTCTACGATGTGGTCGGGACATGGCGCGACAAGGCGGTTCAGGTAAGCGGGCAGGGGCTTCCTGTGGGACATTTCCTTCCGGAAGAAGCGCCGGAGCAAACAGCCAAGGTGTTGATCGAATTTTTTGCGATCAGCTCGGACTAATTACAAACGGTCGTGCACACCAGGTTATGCAGAGTTACACGACCGTTTGGGTTTCCCGAAAAGCGCGCTCAAAATCTTCTGATGCGACGAAGCCAAGCAGGCAATGGAGAGCTTGCGCCTTGTCTGCACCCATGATGTTTTCTAGGTCGTCCTGCGCCTTGCTCCAAAGGGCCATCGCTTCAGTCATCATGATCTTGCCATTCCGGGTCAGATAAACACGCCTGGCACGGCCGTCATTCGGATCGGCAACAAGTTCAATCAGGCTACCGCGCTCGAGCGGCTTCAAGCTGTGGCCAAGTGCCGAAAGGTCCATGATCAGACCTTGCGCCAAAACCTTGAGCGTTGGTTTGCCAAGAAAATCGATATGCATGAGAATGTTCAGCTGGGTGGACTTCAGGCCGCTTGACGCGATGCGCCTGTCGTAAAACTGTGTGACGCGTCGTGTCACCTGCCTTAGGCGTCCGTTGTAACACGTTTCCGGATCTGTTGGCCGCGCTGTGTTCATCAGACTGTCGCTCCATGGATTGCCCTTCCTCCAAGATTCACCTACTTTCATGACAATCATCATGATTGATGTCAAACGTTAGATGCCTGCACCAACACAGGTGAACTCACAGGTTTGCTTCGATCACCAACATAGCAGGGAGTTCTCATGCCGAAGCCTTATGCAATCACCGGCGATCTCTTGATCGGCAATCAGTGTTCCTGGCGACGACCGCAGTTTCCGCGCGACCAATCCTGCCACTGGCGAAACGCTCGAACCCGCATTTGCCATCGCCACCAATGACGACGTCGCGCGCGCCTCCACGCTCGCGGCCCAGGCTTTCGACATCTATCGCTCCGCTTCGCTCGAGGTTCGCGCCACTTTTCTTGAAACGATCGCCGCCAACATTTTGGATATCGGCGACGCGCTCATTGAACGTGCCCATGCGGAAAGCGGACTCCCCATGGTGCGTCTCGAAGGCGAGCGTGCCCGGACGGTATGGCAGCTTCGTCTCTTTGCTGAGGTCGTGCGTGACGGCCGGTTCCTTGATCTGCGCGTCGATCCGGCGCTGCCGGACCGCAAACCTCTGCCACGCCCCGATCTGCGGCTGAGCCAGATCCCGCTTGGACCGGTTGCTGTATTCGGCTCCAGCAACTTCCCGCTCGCCTTCTCGGTCGCCGGCGGTGATACGGCCTCGGCGCTAGCCGCCGGTTGCCCGGTGATTGTCAAGGGGCATCTCGCGCATCCCGGCACCGGCGAACTGGTCGGACGCGCCATCCGCGAGGCCGTCGAAACCTCAGGATTGCCGGAGGGAACCTTCTCTCTACTGAATGGCGCCAACGAGACAGGCGCCGCTCTCGTCAACGATCTCCGCATCAAGGCGGTCGGCTTCACCGGATCGCGTGGCGGCGGTCTCGCGCTCGGGGCAATTGCGGCGGCGCGGCCGGAACCAATCCCGGTCTATGCCGAGATGAGCAGCATCAACCCTGTCTATCTGCTGCCTGCGGCGCTCGCTGTTCGGGCAGAAGCGCTAGGTTCCGGTTTCGTCGAATCCTTGACACTTGGCGCCGATCAGTTTTGCACCAATCCCGGCCTGATCTTCGCCATCGATAGTCCCGATCTCGACCGCTTCATCGTAAGTGTCAGCGCAGCACTCGCGCAAAAGGTGCCCGCCCCCATGCTGACATCCGGCGTTCATGCCGCTTTCGACAAGGGCGTGGCCGGATTTGCCGGGCATGACGCCGTCAACGTTCTGGGCAAAGGGCAGCCGGCCGATGGCGTCAATCGCAGCCCGGCGGCGTTCTTCGAAACGGATGTCGAGCATTTTCTGGAGGATGAAAAGCTCTCCGCAGAAGTCTTTGGCTCCAGCAGCCTCCTAGTTCGCTGCCGCGACGTCGCGCAGATGATCGAGGTGACCGAAAAGCTCGAAGGCCAGTTGACGGCGACGCTGCACATCGACCCGAACGATCATGCCGATGCCCGCGCACTCATCCCTGTGCTTGAGCGCAAGGTAGGGCGTATTCTCGCAAACGGCTGGCCGACCGGTGTCGACGTCAGCCACGCCATGGTGCATGGCGGACCCTTCCCGGCGACATCCGATAGCCGCACGACCTCGGTCGGCATCCTTGCCATCCGCCGTTTCCTCAGGCCCGTCTCCTATCAGGATCTCCCCGATGACCTTCTGCCGGCAGAACTCGGAGATGACGGGCTGAGCGCGCTGCCGCACTTACGGGACGGTGTTGCCAGATAAGCCTGGCGGTATCGTTCGAAAAGGGCGGCATGGGCATTAAAGGGAAAACCCATATGGATGAAGAACGGATAGCGTAACTCCACGCGGCAATGCCTGCGCTCGAACCAGGAGAGTTTCACTTTCCCGAAAACTATGGGTCGGACTGGGATGAACTTTTTGTGGGCGAGAAGGTGAAACTCGTCCAGAAGGGACATTTTTCCCATGCCGAGGATAAGGGCAAAAAGGAAGCGGGAGGCCGTGTCTATCTCAAACGCGATTGACTCCGTTCGGTGGTCGCGGCGACGTCAGACCTGCTGCTTCGGTCCGCGGAGCGGTAGAAGCCCCAGATGAGCCTTCACCGTCCGGAATGAGGGTTGTCGAGATGCTGCCTTAACCAGTTTGTCGCAGCGTCAAGCGCAGCCGCCGCAGCCGTTGAAACGCCGGTCAGATTGCCAAAGCCATGAATCATTCCCTGACAGGAATGATGGGTGACATCCACCCCCGCAGAACGCAGGGCCGCAGCCAGTGCGGTGCCCTCATCGCGAAGGATGTCGAATTCGGCAGTCGCGACGAGGGATGGAGGTAAGTCGGCGAAATCCGCAAAACGCAGGGGACTGACGAGCGGATCCTCGGCAATTTCCCGGGTCGGTGCGATCAACGCCTGCAGCATGCTGTTCTGCTCGGCGGTCAGCCCGAATCCCTCACCATTTTCTTCGATGCTGGGATAGGTCGTACCTGTGAAGTCGACGGGGGGATAAAGCAGAAGCTGCGCCTTGATATGCGGTCCACCCTCGTCCCGAGCCCGCAGAGAGGAGGCGAGGGCGAGATGCCCGCCAACACTATCGCCGGCCAACGCCAGGCGCGTGGAGTCGACACCCAGTTCCGTTCCATGATCCGCAGCCCAGCAAAGCGCGGCATAGGCATCATCGATGGCCGCTGCGACCGGATGCTCTGGAAGAAGCCGGTAGTCGATGCTCAAAACAGCCGTCGCCGCGCCCTGCGCCAACTCACAGCAAAGGTGGTCATGCGTCGCAAGCGACCCGGAAATGAACCCTCCGCCGTGGAAGAAGACAGTAAGCGGATGTGGATCACCGTATGTCGGAAGGTACAGTCGGGCATTGATCGGCCCGGCGCTTCCTGTGACCGTCAACTCGCGTGTCGTCGCAACGTTGATGTTACGACGGGGCAGGGTTTTCGCGTTGGCTTCCGCACGGGCACGAATCTCCGGAATGCCGGTTGGCGCCCGCATTTCTGCCTGGCTGGCAAGAAGGGCGTTCAGGTGTGGATCGATAGGCAGGGTCTTCTCCAATCACTTGTGTCTAAACATGCAGCGGCATGATGCCAGCGCCTTTTAATGATAATCATCATCAATATAACGGTCCGGCTCGTCGAGTTCAATTCGATTTCTCTCCATTTGCATTTTTGCGTCTGGTTCTTCGGACAGACGGCATTTAGCGCATGTCGTAGGTGCGATCCGTGCGCTTCTGGTTCGGTCTTATCGATACTTCCCGCCATTCGGCTCGGAAGCCATTCATAATTTTGAGGTTCTAGGAATAGAGCGCTAGGCGCCGGAACGACCTCCTCAGCGCCAAAGCATGCACTTGCATTTTATATTGCTAGCCATATTATGGCCTGCAATGTTTCAAGGTGAAGGAGAGCGACGATGACGACACTTTACTCGACGACCGTGAATGCAGTTGGTGGACGAGGTGGGCATGTAAAAAGCACGGACGGCATCTTGGATGTCGGTCTTGCGCTCCCCGAAGGCCTTGGTGGCAAGGGTGGCGCGACCAATCCAGAACAGCTTTTTGCGGCAGGCTATGCTGCTTGTTTCGGCAACGCTGTCATCCACGTAACCCGGAAGTCGGACCACAAGATCCGGGATAATGATGTTACGGTCGCGGCGACCGTCGGTCTGGTTCCGGGCGCAGGCGGCGGCTTCGCGCTCACAGTCGCTCTTGAGGTTATACTCGCCGTGGTCGATCAGGCGACTGCAGAGGCGATTGTGGCCGACGCACACAAGGTTTGCCCATACTCCAACGCGACCCGCGGCAACATTGACGTGGCGATTTCGGTCAAGACACAATGAAAAAAACCGGGGCGGAGGCAAGCACGATGCAAGAAGACAGTGATCAGCTTCGGCTTGACCGCCAAGTTTGTTTTCCCCTCTACGCGGCCACCAACCTGATCCAGAGGCTCTACCGTCCTTTACTCGAGCCCCTCGCACTTACCTATTCCCAGTATCTCGTCATGCTCGTGCTGTGGGAAGGGGACAATCTTCCTGTCGGCGATATCCGCGCCTGTCTCCATCTAGATATCGGCACGCTCAGTCCGCTTCTCAAGCGGATGGAGCGTGCCGGCTTTATTTCGCGATCTCGTGACACCAGCGATGAACGCCGCGTCCTGATCTCCTTAACTGAGGAGGGTCACGCACTCCGCATAGATGCGGCCAGCATACCGGGCGCCCTTGCCAAGTCCGTTGGGCTGGACATCGAAGGGCTGGAGGTCTTGCGTGATCAGACCAGAGCACTGGTAACGCGGCTCGCGTCTGAGGTTCACTGACGGTCACCCAGCGACGGCTGGGGGGGATAATGGACGTTGTTGTCGACCGCCCGTCAGTAGCCGATGTCATGCGAGCAAGAGACTGCCGACATCCAACATGCGGTTTCCAATTCACGACTGTGTCAACTGATGATAGCTGATCGCCCGGCCTGAAGCCGCCGCCCGTCGATCGCCAGCACAGTCAAAAGCTTTCGCTCCAGGGACGCAGATCCAGTTCCTGTGTCCACGCACTGCGATGCTGGTGGTGGAGGGTCCAGTAGGCTTCTGCGATGGCGTCGATGTTCAGGAGCCCGTCTTCTCCCCGGCTGTCGCGAAGCTCGGGCCGTTTCGACAGAAGGCGCTCACCGTTGATGCCGCCGTCGATCACTACATGGGCGACATGGACGCCCTTTGGACCGAACTCCCGGGCGAGCGATTGCGACAGGTTTCTGAGTGCTCCCTTCGCGGCGCTGAATGCAGCAAACCCCGCATTGCCGCGCAGACTGCCGCTGGCGCCGGTGAATATCAGGCTGGCGCGTTGCCCCTGGTTTCCATCGGCTCCGTTGGAAAGCAGAACCGGCAATGAGGCGCGGGCGAGATTGTAGCCGCCGAGCGCATGTTCGCGCCAATGTGTCTCGAATTCGTCCTCAGCCTGTTCGAGAAACGGCGCCGGGCGATTGCTGCCAGCATTGTGCACGGCGATCTCCAGCGGCGCGAGCGCCTGCGCGGCCTCAACGGCACGACGGACATCCTCGGGCCTGGAGAGATCGACCGCAAGCGGGTGGACGTCGATGCCGTCGGCTTTGAGCTCTGCGGCTGCCGTCAGCAGCTTCTCCTCGTTCCGGCCGGCCATGAGGACCGAATGGCCCTCGCGGCCAAAACGGCGGGTGATCGCCGCGCCGACGCCTTGGATCGATCCGGCCCCTGCAACGAGGACACTGCCCCGGGATGTTTCTGGCTGTCTGTCGGTCATGTCATCCTCCTTTGAATCTGTACGGCCGGCCGGCCGCCGCATCACGCTGGTTCGTTCGCGACCCGGACGATCAGTTTGCCGAAGTTGCGACCTTTGAGGAGGCCGATGAAGGCTTCCGGCGCGTTGTCGAGACCGTCGACAATGTCTTCCCTGTAACGCAGGCTTCCCGATGCGATCCATTGCGCGACGTCGCGGTAGAAGTCGGGGCGCTGATCGATGAACTCGCGCTGGATGAAGCCGCGAAGGGTGAGGCTCTTGCTGAGGATGTCGCGCATCACCGTGGGTAGACGGTCAGGGCCGGGAAATGCTTCGCCCCCGTGATTGTACTGGGCGATCAGACCGCAGAGGGGAATGCGGGCGAAGTCGTTGAGCAGCGGGAACACCGCATCCCAGACATGCCCGCCGACATTCTCGAAATAGACGTCGATGCCATCGGGGCAGGCCACTGCAAGCTGGGCTGCGAAATCCGGCGCCCGATGATAACGACCGCATCGAAGCCGAGCTCGTCGCGTATGAAGGCGCATTTATCAGGTCCGCCGGCAATGCCTACCGCCCGCGCGCCCTTGATCCTTGCGATCTGCCCGACCACGGAACCGACCGCACCGCTGGCGGCCGCGACAACAACCGTTTCTCCGGGCTTTGGCTTGCCGATCGTGAGAAGCCCTGAATAGGCGGTAAAGCCCGGCATTCCAAGAACGCCGAGCGCCGTGCTTACAGGCGCCTGGGATGGATCGAGCTTGCGCAGATCACTGCCGTCGGAAATGGCATAGGACTGCCAGCCGGAATGGGAGAGCACGATGTCTCCTTCGGAGAACTCCGGATGGCGTGACTGGACCACCTTGGCGACGGTCCCACCCTCCATCACCTGGCCGACTTCGACCGGCTTTGCGTAGGATTTCGCCGCGCTCATGCGGCCGCGCATGTAGGGGTCGAGGGAGAGGTAAAGAACCCGCAGCAGCACTTCACCGTCGGCCGGGCCGGTCACAGGCGCAACCTCGATCCCGAAGTTTTCGGACGACGGTTCTCCGTCCGGTCGGGAGGCAAGCAATATCCGGCGGTTGGTGAGATCAGCCTCGGTCATACGGTCATGCTCCTCTGATAGGGGGTAAAGGGCGAAGACGGCCGACGTCTTGCGATGTGGCCGGGCGTGTTTGCATCAGGACGGTCGAGGTGGAGTTCGTTCGGACGGTTCATGCCTTAGCTTCCCGTGCCGAACTTGCGCCACAGCCCGGCGATTGCCGCCATGACGGCGATGATGGTGCCGTAAGCGAGGACCGTAGGCACAAAGCCTAGATGCGGGATAACGAGGCCGGCGAGAACAGCCGGGACACCGAACGCGAGATAGCTGAGCGTAAAGATGGAGGCGAACAGTTCGCCGCGCTCGTCTGGCGGGGTCAGGGGTACGATGGTCCGGAGCGAGGCGTAAAAGCAGGTGCCGAAGCCCGTGCCTGCGAAGGCCAGAGCCAACAGATAGAGGCCGAGAGAGCTGATGGCGACGCCGACAAGCGTCAGCGTGGTGCCAAGCGCGAGCGCCGTCGTGCCGTAAAGCATGATCTGGCGTGGCGTGTAACCACGCGCGAGAAAGCAGGTCAGCGCCCCCATACCGGCCAACAGCGTGACGACGATCGCCTGCATGAAAAAGCTGCTGATGCTGAAGACCACAGCGATGATCGGCGCACCGAGCGAGAGGTAGAGGCCACCGGTCGCCCAGCCCGCGAAAATGGCTGGCGCGCTCTGCCAGAAGGCGGAGCGTGCGGGAGCCGGCACGCCAAGCCGCGGCTTGAGCGCTTCAAGCAATCCTTCATGACGGGGCGAGGTTTCTGGCAGAAGCCACACGGCCGCAGAGAGGATCAGACTGATCACGGTGATTGCAATGAACACGTCAGCCTTGGGATGGTCGGCATGTTCCATGACGAGACCGGATGCCAGGGCGCCGACCGCAAGACCGATGAGTGGAATGGTCGTGTTGCAGACCGCCGCCAGTCCCGGCTTGTCGGGTGGCTCAAGGTCGACGATCGCCGCCGACAGGGTCGAGAGAAGGAAGGCGCAGGAAATGCCTTGCAGCGCGCGCGCGCCGATCAGGGCCGTCGGGGTTGTGGCGAGCTCGAAAGCGAGCGCCGAGACCGCGAGGCCCAGGAAGGCAAGAGAAAGGACAGGGCGGCGGCCGAGATGATCCGAACTCGAACCGCCGGTTAGCAACGTGAAGAGCAGCACGATCGCATAGACCGCGAAGATCGCGGTCATGGTCGCCTCGGAGAAGGCCATCTGCCGTTGCAGGACGGGATAGAAGGGCGAGGGCGCACTGGCGCTCGCCATCATCAGCCCGCTTCCGAGCGAGGCTATGGCGAAGCCTGCGCGGTGGCGAGGCGTGTAGGAGAGGCCGGGTGTCAGCGTCATGGGGCTTTCCAGGGCGAGTCGGCTTGGGCTCCCCTTTTCGGTTCGAGATTATTGGAACCGATTTTTACTATCGTTTGCCGAATGGTTCAACTATATTCGAACCATGGCGAGTTCAGACGCACCGGCACCCCTCGAATTGTTTCATCCGGACAGGGAAGACCTTGTCCTGACCGACGTCCTGTTTGCTTTGAGCGACCCAGCCCGGCTGGAGATCGTGCGGCAGGTGGCGGGCGGCACAATCGAAATGGCCAACTGCCACCTGCAGAACCCGTCGGTGCCGAAGTCGACGAAGTCCCACCACATGAAGGTCCTGCGTGAAGCGGGCGTGCTGCGAAACGAGCCGGTGGGTCGTGGCCGGGTGCTGAGCCTCAGGCACGATGACCTCGAAGCCCGTTTTCCCGGCCTGTTACGCGTCGTACTGGAAAGCTGAGCCTCCCTCAGTGCGGAGAACGGGCAGAAATTGTCGCTCTGCCGCGCCCGAATTTCTACGGGATTAGTACGGCCCGGCCGTGAATCTTACCTTCGCGCAGACGTTCATAGACATTGACCGCCTGCTCCAAAGGAAAGGTCTCGACCTGGGCAGCAATCTTGCCGGTCTGCGCCAACGCGATCACTTCCATCAGTTCCGTGCGTGAGCCCCAGTAAGGAACGCTCACCTGCGTCCCGTAAGGCGGGTTGTTTGCTGCGTAGTGCAATACGCCGCCGGCGAGACCGACCACCGCGATCCGGCTGTTTCTGCCGACGACACTTGCGGAAAGGTCGATGGTTGGCTGTGCGCCGACGAAGTCCAGCGCCACCGTCACGCCGCGTGGACCTGTGATGTCGCGGATTTCCTCGGCTGCTGTTTTCTCGCCCGTATTGACCGTATAGGTCGCGCCGAGTTCGCGTGCGTGCTCAAGTCGCGCGGCATCGATATCACCCGCAATGACTCTCGCGGGGGTGAGTGCGCGCAGGATTTGTAGCGCCATGTGGCCGAGCCCGCCGATGCCAAGAACCAGCACGGTGGCATCGGGCGTCATCAAGGGCAGTGCCGCCTTGATTGCATGATAGGGCGTCAGGGCGGCGTCACTGAGCGGGGCGGTCTTTGCCGGATCGAGATCGCCGAGCGGCACCAAAAGGCGCGCCGAGGGAACGATCATGTATCCCGCCATGCCACCATCGGAACCCAGACCGCCGCCCATGCTGGGAATGCTGGCATGGCGTTCGCAGTAATTCTCCGCGGACGTGCTGCAACTGTGGCAAGTGCCGCATCCCCAGGGGCCGTAGACCGCAACGGGATCGCCTTCCTTCCAGCCGCTGACACCTTCGCCCAGGGCCGCGATCCAGCCGGCGTTTTCGTGTCCCAGCGTAAATTGACCGGGCCGACCAATGCCGTGATCGAGAACATGAAGGTCCGAATGGCAAACGCCTGCGCCGGCGACGCGGATCAACACCTCGCCCGGTCCAGGGGCAGGCACGGGTAGGTCAACGATTTCTGGTGGTCTGCCAGCTTCGATAAACTGGACGGCTTTCATGGTTTTCATCCGCTTCGCCTTCTCTTCGTGGGACGGTGCTGTTTCACCCGCCAACACGATGAAATCTAACCACAGTGACGCAGAGCCGATGGGTGCGGCGATCTGGTGGTCTCATGCCGGCGGTCTTTGGGGCGCTCAGGGACACTCTATCAGCCTCGGATTTCCAGGCAAGTATTCATGATGGGAAACATATTTATGTTTTATGAGCCCCCCCCCCCGGCCTTCCCTTTGACATTTTTGATTGCAGTCATCATATTTAATTATATTCCTCGTAATCTAAGAGCGCGCACGAGGGAAGACAGTTGCATTCATGACCAACAGAACAAAGGCGCTACCGGCGGTCACCGCGATGTTGCACTGTTCGATTACGCCGCGCTGCGTAGCAGGTTCAAAACACTGACATCGCCAACAACGGCTACAACCTCAATCGAACAGACCAGCATTGGCTGCCGGCGAGGCTGACCTCGTCGCCTTTGGCCGGCCGTTCATCGCCAATCCGGATCTGGTCGAGCCGACGCTTGCGGCTGAGATGGGCACAGGCAAGGGAGGAGGTCTCGCTGCCGTCCCCGATCAAACACCCATAGAAAATGTGAGGACGAGATGACCGATACCCATATCACTGCACCCACCAGTAAGTCGAAGCCGATGGCGTGCGTTACGGCTACCGGCGCTTTGGCGCCGAGACGGGCACGCCGCTGCTGTTCTTCCAGCACTTCCGTGGCGGCCTGGGCAACTGGGACTTGCTGGTGACCGATGGTCTTGCCAAAGGCCGTCAGGTGATACTGTTCAACTATGTGGGCGTGGCGAACTCGTCTGGCGAGAATGCAACGACGGTCGACGGTATGGCAGATAGCGGCGCTGTCTTTCTCAAGGCCCTTGGCCTGTCGCAGGTCGATGTGCTGGGCTTCTCCATCGAGCACGATCGATGGGCAGAACGTTCTCATTGGCCGGCGACGGGTGCCAGTTTCGTCGCTGAATAGCGTGAAAAGAGTTTGGGGCAGAGATCGGTATCAGCAGATACTTCAAGCTTCTTTTTAAATTACAATCATCATCAATATTGAAAGCTTGCTCCAGCTCACTTAGATTATGAACTGACGCAAAAAGGGCGAGGCTAACACCGTGCCGGCGACAGGAGTAATGATATGGTTCATCCACACACCGAAGCTGGCGAAATTCGCTTCGTCAACGCACCGACTCGGACAATCCGGGTCGGCGGTACTGACTTCGCTTACAGGGATCTTGGGACTGGCGACGTGCCGCCGCTCGTGATGCTGAACCACTGGGGCGCCAACCTCGACAATTTCGATCCGTGCATTGTCGATGGCCTTGCCGCCGGTCGACGTGTGATCGCGCTTGACTATCGCGGCGTCGGCCGGTCGGGCGGCGAGGCGCCTTTGACGGTGAGCGAGACGGCGAGTGACGTTACTGACGTCGTGCGGGCGCTCAATCTCGGCAGCATCGATCTGCTCGGCTTCTCCTTTGGCGGGTTTGTCGCGCAGGAAGTCGTGCTGCGGGAGCCGGACTTGATCCGCAAAGTGATCCTGACCGGCACAGGACCCGCGGGCAGTTTCGGCATATCGAAGGTCGGTTCAGTGTCATGGCCGCTGATCATCAAGGGGCTGCTGACCTTCACCGACCCGAAAACCTATCTGTTCTTCACCTCGACTGCCAATGGCCGCCAGGCTGCCAGAGCGTTTCTGTCACGGCTGAAGGAACGGACGCAGGATCGTGACAAGCCGGTCACGCCGAAAGTGTTTCTGCGCCAGTTGAAGGCGATCAAGGCCTGGGGTTTACAGGCTCCGCAGGACCTCGGCCAGATCAGCAAGCCGGTTCTCGTCTCCAACGGCGATCACGACATCATGGTGCCGACCCAAAACAGCCATGACCTGACGCGGCGCATCCCCGGTGCACAACTGCATATCTACAAGGATGCAGGTCATGGCGGCATCTTCCAGTATCACGCGGAGTTCGTACCAACTGCCCGCAGTTTCCTCGATGGTTGAGGCGCATCCCATGACGCTCAAGTTATACGACGCAACGATACCCGTGTTCATCCAGTCCCTTGGCAATCTTGAGGTGTGGATGAAAAAGGCGTTGAGCGAGGGAATTTCCGAAACCGCCATTTTTGAAGCAAGGCTGGCGCCCGACATGCTGCCGTTTCCGGGGCAGATTCAGCGTGCCTCCGACACCGCAAAGAACGCCGTAGCGCGACTGGCAGGGATCGCCGCGCCTTCGATGCCGGACACCGAGCAAAGCGTCGCCGAACTCAAAGCCCGATGCCAGCGCACGATCAATTATCTGCGGTCGATCGACCGTTTGGATTTCGATGGTGCAGAAAACCGCTCGATCTTGTTCCCTTATCCGAAGCTCGGCACATTGCAGTTCGATGGCGTAGCCTATGTGACCGGATATGCGCTGCCGAACTTCTTCTTCCACGTCACGACGGCCTATGCGCTGCTGCGCGCCAACGGTGCTGCGCTCGGCAAGGCCGACTTTCTGCGCCACCTCGCAGCATCACAATAGGCGCTGGCTGCTTACCCCAGAGGCAACCTCTAATCGCCGCGGCAGGGACTTGAGTAAGATGTTACTCATCATATGTAAGAAGTGATCGAACGTCAGAGGAAAAGGCCATGAAAGTCAGTCGCGAGAAGGCCGAAGAAAACCGCCAGAACGTCATCGAAACCTCCAGCCGGCTATTCCGGGAAAGAGGGTTTGATGGTGTGGGCGTCAGCACGCTGATGCAGGCCGCCGGTTTGACGCATGGTGGCTTCTACAAGCAGTTCCAGTCCAAGGACGATCTGATCGCGCAGGCGACGCAGGTTGCTCTCAATCAGACCCGCGACCGGATTGCTTCTGCTGTCGAGAAAGACAGTCACAACGCCTTCGACACGGTCGTGCGATACTATCTATCCGACTGGCACCGCAGCGCTGTAGGCGACGGTTGTGCGCTTGCGGCGCTTGGACCCGACGTCGCGCGTCAGGGCCCTGAGGTGCGAAACGTCATGCAGAAGGGGGTGGAGGAGTATTTGCAGCAACTGGAGGCCAGCGTCAAAGGTGAAAGCGACGATGACAGGCGAGAGCAGGCCATCGCCACGCTTTCAACCCTCGTCGGCGCGCTGATGCTGTCCAGAGCAGTCGAGGATAGAGGTCTGTCGGACGAAATCCTTGCCGCTGCAACGCGCAATGTGCTCTCGCACGCCGCAGACAAAAAGCCGAAGCGTGAGCCGCTGCAATGACTGTCGCTCCCGCGCTTCTCGACGCCAGCGAGATCGCTCGTCTTTCCGGTCTCGACTATGTAAAGGCGCTGGCCGAGGGGCGCGCCGCCGATGAATGACGTGATCCCGTTTGAGCTGGTGAGTGTCAATGAAGGCGAGGTGAAGCTCGCAGCTGTGCCTGAAACGCGTTTCCACAATCCGATGGGCATCGTCCACGGCGGGTGGCTGATGACCTTGCTTGACAGTGCGATGGGCCTCGCGGCGCTGACAATGCTCGATCCCGGCGGTCTCGCGCCGACCCATGAAACCGCCGTCAAGTTCTTCCGCCCGATAACGGTGGGCAGCGGACCAATCTTGGTGACAGGCCGGGTTCTTTCGCGGGGCCGCACCACGATCGCCTGCGAGGGCAGGGCGGAGAGCGCGGAAGCCAAATTGCACGGGCACGGAACCTCGACCTGCATGGCCGTATATCCGAAACCCGGCGGAACCCGCACGGCTGAATGATGAGGAGGGAATCGGAAACATGACGAAGCTTTATCTGGAAGACCTGTCAGAAAGTCAGCGCTTTATCAGCGGGCGGCATAGGGTCGATGAAGCAGAGATCCATCGTTTCGCCAGGGAATACGATCCGCAGCCGTTTCACCTCGATGGGGAGGCGGCCAAGAGCACGCTGTTCGCCGGACTTGCCGCGAGCGGCTGGCACACGGCGGCGATCACCATGCGGCTGACCGTCGATAGCGGCTTTTCGCTGGCTGGCGGGATCATCGGCGCGGGCTTTGACGAATTGAACTGGCCACGCCCGGTTCGGCCGGGCGACGAACTGCATCTGGTGATCGAGGTGCTGGAGGTGCGTCCCTCGCGCTCGAAGACTGATCGCGGAATGGTCAAGGTGCGCACGACCACGCTTAACCAGAATGACGAACCGGTGCAGGTCTCCGTCGGCAATCTGGTCGTGCAACGCCGACCGACGAACTGACAACGAGAACAATTGAATCGCTGACGGACTTGCGCAAGGCGCTCGGGCGGCAAAACGGAGAAGAAAATGAAAGCCTATGTGGTGGAGAAATACAAAAAGGGTGAGCCGCTTGTCGAGCATGTCCTGCCGGCGCCGGCGCCCGGCCCGTCAGACGTTGTGGTTCGGATTGAAGCGGCCGGTCTCAACCTGCTGGACATCAAGATCCGCAATGGCGAGTTCAAACCGATCTTGGCCTACAAGCCGCCGTTCATCCTCGGTCACGATCTGGCCGGCACGGTGACATCTGTCGGATCGCAGGTGCGGCGTTTCAAGGTCGGCGACGCCGTCTATGCCCGCCCGCGTGACGGGCGCATCGGCGCTTTTGCCGAAGCCATCGCTATCCATGAAGACGATGTAGCGCTGAAACCCGCCAATCTTTCTGTCACGGAAGCTGCGGGCGTGCCGCTCGTCGCGCTGACCGCTTGGCAGGCACTGGTCGAGGTTGGCCAGGTCAAACCGGGCCAGAAAGTGTTCATCCAGGCGGGATCGGGGGGTGTCGGAACGATCGCCATTCAGCTCGCCAAGCATCTCGGCGCGACGGTTGCCACCACCTGCGGCGCCAGCAGCATCGATCTTGTGAAGGGTCTCGGCGCGGACGTCGCCATCGACTACCGGACGCAGGATATCGAAAAGGAGCTGTCGGGTTACGATCTCGTGCTGCACAGCCAGGACGACGCAACGCTGCAGAAATCGCTGCGGGTCCTAAAACCCGGTGGGCATTTGATCTCGATATCGGGACCACCGACACCGACCTTTGCCAAGGCGCAAGGCTTGAACTTCGTCCTACGCCTGGTGCTCGGCCTGATCAGCCGCAAGGCGCGGAAGGCTGCGGCGCGGCTTGGCGTGAACTACAGCTTCCTGTTCATGCGCGCCGATGGTGGGCAACTGGCCGAAATCGCAAAACTCATCGAAGAGGGTACGATCAAGCCGGTTCTCGACCGCACCTTCCCCTTCCGCGACCTCAACAAGGCGCTCAGCCTCGTCGAGAGCGGCCGCGCCAAGGGCAAGGTCGTGGTTGAGCTGGGTTGAGGGCGGCGTTCGCCCCTCAGTTTCGGCTTTTGATGTGCAGCATCGGATAGTGTTCGTAGTGACCGATGCCCTGGGCGACGATGGGATCGCGGGCTGTTATCTCCGCGATATCGTGATCGTCTCCGATACTGAACAGGGACACGCCGTAAGTACCGCTCGGATCGATGACGGGTCCATGTGCAATGATCGTGCCTTCGCCAAGCAGGTCATTCAGGAAATCACTGTGGCGACCCATCCAGACCTTCTCTTCGTCGGTAAGGGTCGCCAGAAAATCGGCCCGTGGCGGGATGTATTTACACAGAAAATGTTTCACTCTGATCTCCTTGTCTGATGGCGTTGTGGCGGTCTCGCCAGTGGCTTGCTCATTCAAAGCTCTTCGCCCGTAGCCGCAACGCATTGCCGATGACGCTGACGGAAGACAGCGCCATGGCGGCGGCTGCGATGATTGGCGACAGAAGCCAGCCAGTGACGGGGTAAAGCAGGCCCGCCGCGACCGGAATTCCGGCAGCGTTGTAGATGAATGCGAAGACCAGATTCTGGCGGATGTTCCGCATCGTCGCCTGCGATAGACGCTGCGCCTTGACGATGCCGGTCAGATCGCCCTTGAGCAGCGTTACGCCTGCGCTTTCGATGGCCACATCGGTGCCCGAGCCCATGGCAATACCAACATCGGCGGCTGCAAGGGCAGGCGCGTCATTGACGCCATCGCCCGCCATGGCAACCACCTTGCCCTCTGCCTTCAGCCGTTCCACCACGGACGCCTTCTGATCCGGCAGGACGTCGGCCTCGACCTCGTCGATGCCAAGCGTACGTGCGACGGCCTTCGCCGTAGTGCGGTTGTCGCCGGTCAGCATGACGATACGGATGCCTTCGGCGTGAAGCGCCTCGAGCGCAACACGCGTGGTTGCTTTGACCGGATCGGCGATTGCGAAGATGCCGAGCGCCCGTCCGTCCGCGCCGATATAGATTGCGGTCGCCCCGTCATGGCGCAGCGCATCGGCCTGTGTCGAGAGTGGCGCTGCGTCGATGCCATTCTCAGCCAGGAACGCGGCATTGCCGAGGGTTATTCGGCGACCTTCGATCGTGCCGAGCGCGCCCTTTCCGGTCGGGCTATCGAAATCCGCAACCTGTGGGATTGCGATACCACGCGCATTCGCTGCCGCAACGATGGCGAGCGCCAATGGATGCTCGGAAACCGCTTCGACGCCTGCCGCGATCCGCAGGATCTCATCCTCGGACTGCCCGTCGGCGGCGACGATCCGCGTGACGGCCGGCTTGCCTTCCGTCAGGGTGCCGGTCTTGTCGACGACGAGCGTGTCGACCTTTTCCATACATTCGAGTGCTTCGGCATTCTTGATCAGCACGCCGAGACCCGCGCCCTTGCCGACGCCGACCATGATCGACATCGGGGTCGCTAGCCCGAGCGCGCAGGGGCAGGCAATGATCAGCACCGATACGGCGGCGACCAGTCCATGGGCGAGACGCGGTTCCGGTCCCCAGATCCCCCAGGCAACAAATGCCAGCACTGCGATGGCGATCACGACGGGCACGAACCAGCCCGCCACCTGATCGGCCATGCGCTGGATTGGCGCACGCGAGCGCTGTGCATCCGCCACCATCTGCACGATGCGGGCAAGCATGGTGTCGCGGCCGACCTTCTCGGCGCGGATGACCAGCGCGCCGGTCTGGTTCAGCGTGCCGCCGACGACCTTGTCGCCGGTGGCGCGGGTGACCGGCATGGATTCGCCGGTGATCATCGATTCATCGAGCGATGAGCGCCCATCCTCGACCAGGCCGTCGACGGGAACCGTCTCGCCGGGCCGGACCCGCAACCTGTCGCCGAGAACGACGGCGTCGACCGGCACGTCCTCTTCCGAACCGTCCGCGCCAATCCTGCGCGCCGTCTTGGGGGCCAGATCGAGGAGCGCCCGGATTGCGCCGGAGGTTTGTTCACGGGCGCGCAGTTCCAGCACCTGACCGAGCAGAACCAGCACGGTGATCACGGTTGCCGCTTCAAAATAGACCGCGACTGTGCCGTCCGCAGCACGGAAAGCCGCAGGGAAAACGCCAGGAACCAGTGTCGCAACAATGCTGTAGGCCCATGCCACGCCGGTGCCCATGGCAATCAGCGTGAACATGTTCAGGCTGCGATGGACCAGCGAGGCCCAGGCACGCTCGTAGAATGGCAATCCAGCCCAAAGCACCACGGGTGTCGCGAGCAGCAGTTGCACCCAGATCGATATGCGGGTCGGGATCAGATGATGCAGGGCGGGGATCAGATGCGATCCCATTTCCAGCATGAACACGGGTAGCGCCAGCACGAGGCCGACCCAGAACCGGCGGGTCATGTCCTTCAGTTCAGGGCTTGGACCGGTATCGGCGCTCGCCACGAGTGGCTCGAGCGCCATGCCGCAGATCGGGCAGCTACCCGGACCCTCACGGCGGATCTCCGGGTGCATCGGGCAGGTCCAGATCGTGCCCTCGGGAACAGGGCCGGAGACTACGGGCGAGGTGTGACGATGAGTGACGTGTCCATGCCCGTGATCAAGGCCGTGGCTGTGATGGTGGTGTTCGGCGTGATGTTCTTGATGGGCATAGCCGGCGGTCTGCATCGGCGCCTGATGGTGACCATCGGGCGCGCCTTGATGCGTCTGGGGCGAGGTATCGTCCACGACGTACTGAGCTGGACCGGCCTCGAACTTCGCCTTGCATCGGGCCGAGCAGAAATAGAAAACATCGCCGCCGTAGCGTAGGGTGTTGCTTGCTGTGGCCGGATCGACGGCCATGCCACAGACCGGGTCGTTCACAAGGCGCTTGGCGCGGGTTTGCGCGCCTGCATTGTTGTGGTTCGCGCCGGTATCGTGACGCTGGTCGTTTGGCATTTTCCCATCCCTTTCAGTCCTGCCGGCGGTCCACAGGTGCCCCTGGCTCAATCTTCACCCTGCGGCATCGTCCCATGTAATTCCCAGTGTTTTGCGATAACCGGCAGGCTGGTTTCAATCCAGTCTGCCAGCGCGCGAACTTGTGATGCCGCCTCGTTTCCCAACTCCGTCAGCGTATATTCCACGTGCGGCGGCACGATCTGGTAGGCCTTACGCTCAACCAGGCCGTCGCGTTCGAGCCCCTGCAATGTCTGCGACAGCATTCGCTCACTGATGCCGCCAACGGTACGACGCAGATCGCTGAACCGACGCGTCCCAGGTTGAAGTGCGATCAGCACGAGGATCGCCCAACGGTTGGTCATCCGCTTCAGCACGAGACGCGAAGGACAGGCTTCAGCCATCAGGTTGCCGCGACGGGTTTTCCAGTCTTTGCGGGCCACTTTCACCTCAAGATCCAACGAGGAGTGTCGCGCCAGTGCGACACTTTGACAAAGCTAATTGAAGCGATGGTACTAACGAAAGATAAGTATCAATATTAGATGACATAAGGATGCAATTCAAACAAGGAGTGTCATCACACCGGACGGCGTTTTGGCGCTTCGACGGGCTTGCCGGAGCCGGCGCCACACATGACCCATCAACTTCGGCTTCATCACCCCGAAAGTCGCCTGCAACTCAGGTGCGTCCGGCATTTTCAACGACAGGAGTTCATTTTGGCTTACGCTACCATCAACCCTTATACGGGCGAAACGCTCAAGACCTTCCCGGATGCGACGGACGCGGAGGTTCGCGATGCCATCGGCAAAGCGCATAACGCCTTCCTCGGCTGGCGGACAGCGCCTTTTGCCGAGCGTGCGCGTATCCTTCAGAAGGCGGCCGATCTGTTGCGCGCCAACAGCGACGACTACGCAAAACTGCTGACGCTGGAAATGGGTAAGCTGTTCACCGAAGCGAAGGCCGAGGTCGAACTGTCGGCGAAGATCTTCGAATATTACGTCCGCAATGCTGAGGCGCTGCTGAAGCCGGAAAAGCTGCCTGTGCTTGATGCAACTGAGGGCGAGGCGATCCTCGTTCACGAGCCGCTCGGCGTGTTGCTGGCTATCGAGCCGTGGAACTTCCCCTACTATCAGATCGCCCGCATCATCGCGCCGCAGCTTTCGGCAGGCAACACGGTGCTGCTGAAGCATGCTTCCAACGTGCCGCAAAGTGCCGCGGCCTTCCAGGATCTGATGAAGCAGGCGGGACTGCCAGATGGCGCGTTCCGCAATCTCTACGCCACGCGGTCGCAGATCGAACTGATCCTCAATGACGATCGCGTGCATGGCGTGGCGCTGACCGGTTCGGAAGGTGCCGGGTCGGTTGTTGCGGCACAGGCCGGCAAAGCCCTGAAAAAATCAACGCTTGAACTCGGAGGCGCCGACGCTTTTGTGGTTCTCGCCGACGCCGATCTCGACAAGACGGTCAACTGGGGTGTCTTCGGACGTCACTGGAACGGCGGTCAGGTCTGCGTTTCCTCCAAGCGGATGATCGTCGTCGATGAAGTCTATGACGCATATCTGACCAAGTACCGCAAGGGTGTGGCGGGACTGGTCGCGGGCGACCCCTTCGATCCGAAGACGACGCTCGCACCTCTATCGTCGAAGGGCGCTGCGGATGAGGTGAAGGACAAGATCCGCGAGGCGGTCAAGCTCGGCGCCAAGGCCGAGGAGGTCGGTCCTCCCGTGCCTAACCAGGGCGCCTTCGTACAGCCAACCATCCTCACCGATCTCGCAGACGACAATCCGGCCCGTTACTGGGAGTTCTTTGGTCCTGTCTCGATGCTGTTCCGTGCGAAGGACGAGGCAGATGCAGTACGCATTGCCAATGACTCTCCGTTCGGCCTCGGCGGCTCGGTCTTCACCTCCAACCCCGCGCACGGTGCGCAGGTTGCTCGACAGATCGAAACGGGTATGGTGTTCGTCAACCATCCGACCAAGGTCGAGGCGGATCTTCCGTTCGGCGGCATCAAGCGTTCGGGTTACGGCCGCGAATTGATCGGCCTTGGACTGAAAGAGTTCGTCAATCACAAGCTGATCGACATCGTCGATATCGACGCACATTTTTGACGCTACGCGTTCACGTCGGGAGGGGGTTGCGCTCCCTCCCGCCACACAAGATAACCGTTACTCGAATAGGATATTTGCAGACGCGTCGTGGACACGATTATGAAACGGTCTTCCAAAACTGACAGTCGCGAAAAGCGACATATGACGATCGATCGTATCATCGATGCGGCAGATCAGACGTTCAGGCATTTCGGCTATAGCAAGACAACGGTCGCGGATATTGCCGACAGCCTGGGCACGTCCAGCGCGAACATCTACCGTTTCTTCCCGACCAAGCGGCACATTCATCAGGCCCTGTGTGCTCGCATACTTGATAGTTGCTACAATATCGCCCATGACGCGCGCCACAGTCCGGCGAGCGCGACGGTCAGGTTGCGCACGTATCTCAAAGACCACCATCGCTGGACCAACGATGTATTGCTGGATGACGCCAACGTGCACGAAATCATTGTCGTCGCCATCGAGCACGACTGGAACGTCATCGAGCGTCATGTCGAGAGCGTTCAGGCCCTAATTTGCGAGATCATCACCGAGGGCATCCGGGATGGTGAGTTCGCCGAACAGGACCCGGTGTCGGCGACAAGATGCTTCAGTGCTGCGACGATGAACCTCTGCCATCCGCAAATAGTTGCCCAATGTAGGGACAAGCGGGCGAGCGCCAGTGTCGACGAGCTGGCTGAGTTCGCCATCCGTGCTCTGAAAAAGTAGAGAGACGCTGAACATGCATCGACCAGCGGCACAGCAGCTGCTTTAGCAGAGGTCGCCGCTCAGCACTGTTGCCTTCAACGTGCCAGTTTCTCCTGTAGACCATCTGAGGTTATCTCCTCCAGGCATTGCAGAAGTTTGCGCACGCCATCGTGCCGCGTTGTATAATAAATCGTCTGTGCGTCCCGCCGTGTCTCGACAAGACCTGACGACCGAAGTCTTGCTAAATGTTGGGAGAGTGCCGACTGCGACAAGCCGATTTTTCGGGATAGATCTCCAACGCTGATTTCAGTGTCGAGGAGCAGCCGCAAGATATCGAGCCGATTGCAGTTCGCCAAATGCGAAAGTAACTCGGCACTCTTGTCATGAAAAGTTTTGTCTCTGTCCTTAAGATGCACGCGTCCCACCGTCTTCAGTTGCGTTTGCCCAGCTGTGATGCGAGATCGAAGGAAGTCTTCCGGCGCTCCCTTGCCCAGATCACCCCGAAAGCATCAGATCCATGTTTTGCACAGCAGCTCCAGACGCCCCCTTGCCGAGATTGTCGAGGACGGCGACCAGATTGATGTGCTCGTCGGCCCCAAAGACGTAGAGCTTCATTCTGTCGGTGTTGGCGAGCTCCTCAGCATCGATCCGGACCAATGTGCTGCTTGTTTCGAGCGGCACGACGGAGACCGACGGTTTCCCCTGATAATGCGTGGCAAGAATTTCGTGGACCGACCGGATCCCCTGTCTCGGGGTAAGTTGATCGGTGAAGAGTGGCACTCTGGACTATCATTCCTTGCGACCGGTCAAGCAAATTATGAACCTTCATCTCCGGGAGATGTTTGTGGGTGAGCGTCAGACCGTAGAGGAAGGCGTTCGCCGAGATCGGATCGGGATCGTTCTCATCCTCCATCTGGGCTATAAGGCGCTTTCCACCGCCCGTGTAGCCGGAGATGGCGTTGATGCTGACAGGATAATCCTTCGGCATGATCCCGGCCATCCTGAGTGGCCGGATCAGTCCTATCGCACCTGTTGGAAAACAACCCGGATTGGCAACGAGCCGAGCTGACCGGATCGCGTCCGGCTGCGAACTGTCCATTTCTGCAAATCCATAAACCCAGTCCGGATCGACGCGGAAAGCCGTGGACGTGTCGATGATGCGCAGATTGCTGTTTCCTTCGACCATCGCCACTGCCTCACGCGATGCGTCTTCAGGAAGGCATAGAATGGCCACATCGGCCTCATTCAGCATCTCCTCGCGAAGGCCGTGATTACGACGCTCCTGTTCGGGAATAGAAAGCAATTCGATGTCGGTGCGACGTTGCAGACGCGCGCGGATTTGCAGGCCCGTCGTGCCGTGTTCACCATCGATAAAAACTCTGGCAGCCATATCGTATCCCTGTCAAAAACCCGTCAATTCCATCGATCAGCCCGCAATCGATCTCGATCGCGCTGCTTCGATGAGGGAGAAACATTGCGCTCGGCATGTCTCCAGGATCTCGTCGGCGAGGGCAGAGTCGTCTGGACACGCGCGCGAAAGCATGATCGCGCCGGCGGCCTGCGCGACGATGCCCAGAGCTGAGGCACGCAGATCCGTCTCTCCTCTACCCGCAGACGCCAAACCTTTCTCGATTATTGCAGTCATGGCCTCTATACCGTCCGCGAAATTTGACCGCACGCTTTCGGGTTGGCGCACCGCGTCGCCGCCAAGCGCTGCCGCCGGGCAGCCCTGGGCAGGCGCATCCCTATGTTCGCGAGAAATATAGAGATCGATCGCGGTCATTGCGTCGACATCCTGGTAGCGCTCATTCAGCTCCTTGAAGCCTTTGATCGTCGCTTCCCCGACCAAGTCCTCCTTCGAGCGGAAATGGTTGTAAAACCCGCCATGCGTAAAGCCCGCCTGCTCCATGAGGTCCGCGACACCAACGCCGTCGAAACCACGTTCACGGAACAGGGAAGCCGCCGTGGCGACAATTCTGTCGCGGTTTTCCTGAGCTTTCTGCTTCGTCACGCGCATTGCAGGTTTCCTCGTCGCAGCTCGTAAAAATGATAACCGACATCATTATAGCTTGACATTTCGATGATGACCATCATTTTATTCGGAGAATATCAAGGGGAAACCCAATGTCCGACAACCATCTCACCGCACCGACGAGTTTCGTTGACATCGACGGCACAAATTTCGCCTATCGTCGCTGGGGGAATGCCGAAAGCGGCCAGCCACCGCTTCTGTTCTTCCAGCATTTCCGCGGTGGCATGGACCACTGGGATCCGATCATGACCGATGGCCTCGCAGAGGGCAGGGAGGTGATCCTCTACAACTACCGTGGCTGCGCGTCCTCAACGGGAACGCCGCGGACCCGCATCGAAGACTACGCCGACGATGCCGCGAGCGTCATTCGGGCGCTTGGACTGTCAACCGTCGATGTCGTCGGCTTTTCTCTGGGCGGCATGGTCACGCAGGACTTTACCCGGCGTCATCCTGACCTCGTTCGCAAACTTATGCTGCTCGGTACGCAGCCGCGCGGCGGGAACCCGGACCCGAATCCCAAGATTTTTGAGGTCGCGCCGCGGCCGCTACCGGTCGTGGATGACTTCCTGTTCCTGTTCTTCGGACCATCGGAGACCGCGAAGCAGGCTGGTCGTGATTTCTGGGAGCGCAGACACCAACGGGTTGATCAGGATCCGCCGAGCTCGGTTGAACTCATGCAGGCCGAGATCGAGGCCAACACCGCTTTCGTAACGCCGCTCGACCCGGAACAGCCCTTCGCTCATCTGTCGGAGATCACCCAGCCGACGCTGATCGTGAATGGAGTGAACGACGTGATGATCGCCACGATCAATTCCTGGCACATGGTCCAGAACATTCCGAATGCCCAACTGATCGTCTATCCCGGTGCCGGCCATGGCGCTCAGTTCCAATATCCAGAACGCTTCCTCAGCCACGCCATCCAGTTCCTGGATGAGTAGAAGAGCTCCCTCCGGTGAAGAGGGCTACCTTCCACCCGGTTTGATAAGGTAGCCCGGAAAGCAGGTAACAGATGTATGCAACGTTCAGAGCC
Organism: Neorhizobium sp. JUb45; assembly: GCF_004343585.1. Taxonomy (GTDB): domain Bacteria; phylum Pseudomonadota; class Alphaproteobacteria; order Rhizobiales; family Rhizobiaceae; genus Neorhizobium. The sequence continues at coordinate 103,016 of NZ_SLYW01000010.1, forward strand.
TCGACGTCGAAGTTCTTCGAAAAGTCGAGGTTGTTCCTCGACATAATTTCGGGAATGGACGACCCGCAGGGCGATTATATGTTTGCGGTTGATCGCCGATTGCGTGCCCTCGAGAGCGAAGTTCAACGACTCCAGGCTCGCGTCAGCGTACTGGAAGGAGGGGGCCAGGGAGGGGATTGAAGCATTTCGGGGTATCCCTCCGTCCTGGTGCGCCTTGTCTATAGGAGCATTCTCGATGATCACGATCAGAGGGCAGGATGGCCAAATGGCTCGACAGATCCGATTTCAGGGTATATACGCATAGTATGACAATATGTTACTCTACAATGCTCCGCCAGGCGACCCGCAAAGTCAGCTCAGTGTACGACGAGGCGCTCGCGTCTCTTGGCATCAATATTGCGCAGTATTCGCTGTTGAGAGCGATTGAACGGTTGCAACCCGTCAGCATAACAGAGCTAGGTCGCGATGCTGGGCTTGACCGTTCTACTATCGGACGGAATGTCCGTGTGCTTGAGCGGGCGGGACTTGTCGATATGACGCGTGGCGCGGACGATCATCGGGAAGCCGCCGCATCGCTTTCCGATCAGGGCGCGCATGTGCTCGGGGAGGCGCGTCCCCTGTGGGCAAACTGCCAACAGGAAATCGAGAGCCGGCTTGGTCCGATCAAACTGACGGCATTGCAGGAAATCCTGCGTTCCTTCTGAAATTTAGCCTTAAACGGGCATATGCCGATAAATAAGCAGGATCTCATGACAGCACCCGACGCCTACTCGCAAAAACTTTCGCCGCTTGCAGCCCACCTGTCCCGAAAAGGAATTCATTATGGTTGGGTGGTGGTCGCCGTCACCTTTCTCACCATGATGGTCGGGGCGAGTGCGGTCGGTGCGCCTGGCGTCCTGATTGGGCCACTGCAGAAGGAATATGGCTGGAGCGTCGCCGACATTTCCGCAGCCTTTGCCATACGCTTTCTGCTGTTCGGCGCTGTCGGCCCGTTTGCAGCCGCTTTTCTGACCCGCTTCGGTGTCAAGCGAGTGTCGATTTTTTCGATTGTCCTGATTGCCATGGGTGTCGTTGGTTCTTTCACCATGTCCAGCCTGGCCGAGCTCTTCCTGCTTTGGGGTGTCGTGGTCGGACTGGGGACCGGTTTTACGGCGATGGTGCTCGGCGCCACAGTCGCGACGCGCTGGTTCGTCGCGCGTCGCGGGCTGGTGATCGGTCTTCTGAGCGCGAGTGTTGCAACCGGCCAGGTGCTGTTCATGCCCGCCTTTGCGGCGCTCGAGCAGGCATGGGGATGGCGCATCGCGCTGAGCCTTCTGCTCGGACTACTCGCGGTGGCTACCGTCGTTGTGTTAATGTTGATGCGCGATCATCCGGCAGATGTCGGCCTTCTTCCTTACGGGGCAAGTGAAGCGCCTGCCGAGGCTCCACAAGCATCGTCGCTTGCTCACACGCTTGTCACACCGATCCGGGTGCTCGTCGACGCATCGCGCTCGGGAACCTTCTGGATCCTGTTCGGCACCTTCTTCATCTGCGGCGCCACCACGACCGGGCTCGTGCAGACCCATCTGGTATCCATCTGCGGCGATTTCGGCATCGCGCCGATCACCGCCGCCTGGATGCTTGCCGCCATCGGTGCCTTCAATCTGGTTGGGACCATCGGTTCCGGCTGGCTCTCCGATCGCTTCGACAGTCGCTGGCTGCTGTTCTGGTACTATGGCCTTCGCGGTCTCTCACTCTTCTACCTTCCCTTTACGGATTTCGGCTTCTACGAACTGACGCTGTTCACCGTCTTTTATGGCCTTGACTGGCTGGCCACCGTGCCGCCGACGGTAAAGCTTGCAGCCGAGAGGTTCGGAGGCAACGCCACGATCGTTTTCGGCTGGGTGTTCTTTGGCCACCAGCTTGGCTCCGCACTCGCAGCCTGGGGGGCAGGTCTGACCCGCATCGTATACGAAACCTATCTCCCTACCTTCTACATCGCCGGCATCCTGTGCCTGATCGCAGCACTCGCAGTCTTCGCAATCAACCGGGCACAACCCGGACCGGAATTGCAGACCGCCTGAAAAATCCAGCAAAAGAGGAAATACCATGGACTACACAGTTTTCGGAAACACCGGCCTGCGTGTGTCGCAGATTGCACTTGGAACAGGGTCGTTCGGAACCGGCTGGGGACATGGCGCCACGGCAGAAGACAGCGCCCAGATCTTCAATGCCTACGTCGATGCTGGCGGCAATTTCATCGACACAGCGGACGTCTACCAGTTCGGCCAATCCGAAGAAATTCTTGGCGAGCTGCTTCAGGGCCGCCGCGAGAATTTCGTGCTCGCGACAAAGTTCACTAACGGGGCCGCGCCCAACGCCGATCGTCTGGTGACCGGCAACAGCCGCAAGGCCATGGTCGCTTCGGTCGAAGCGAGCCTCAGGCGGCTCAAGACCGACCGCATCGACATCTACTGGGTTCATCACCCCGATGGCCTGACGCCTTCGGAAGAGATCGTCCGTGGTCTCGACGATCTCGCACGTGCCGGCAAGATCCTTTATGCAGGCCTGTCGAATTTTTCGGCATGGCGGCTGGCGCGTGCCGTCACCGTTGCAGAACTGACCCGCGCCGTGCCGATCGCCGCCGCCCAGTTTGAGCATAGCCTTGTGCATCGCGAACCCGAGGCAGATCTTTTCCCTGCGTCCAAGGCGCTTGGTCTTGGCATCGTAACCTGGTCGCCGCTCGGTGGCGGCGTGCTTACCGGCAAATATCGCAAGGGTGAAACCGGCCGCGCCGAGGGCATGGGCGGCCGTGTGTTCCAGGCTGAAAACAGTGAACAGCGGACCCGTATTCTCGATACCGTTCTGGCTATTGCCGATGAACTCGGCACGAGTCCCGATCGGGTGGCGATCGCCTGGGCCACCCTTCATGGTGCAGTGCCGATGATCGGGCCGCGCACGCTCAGCCAATTCGAAGGTAATATCGGCGCCATCTCGCTCAAACTCGACCCCGAGCAGGTCAGGCGCCTTGACGAAGTGAGCAGCCTAGTGGCGGCACCTGCGACCCGCGCCGCCAGCCCGCAGGACAATGCCGTCCTTCCGGGAAAGATCGTTGCCTGAGGCTTTACAAGCGCGAACGACGCAATTGGCCCAGAGCCAATTTCGCCCGGCATGAGATGCCGGGCTCAATCTTCTCGAAATGAAAAGTTCCATAATTTATCCTATACAATCTTAGGTTGTTCATCAGATTGGTGCTATAAGAAACGTTGAGGGACTCTCATGATCTGTTCCACCTGACCACTAAAACGGAGTGAGAAAATGCAGCACTGGCTGGACAAGCTGACCGATCTCGCGGCGATACAAGGCGACGAAAGCATCCTGACGCAGGGCCTTTCCGACCTCACCCAACATTTTGGCTTCACCGGCTACGCCTATCTCCATATCCAACACAAACATATCATCGCGGTTACCAATTATCATCGCGACTGGCGGTCGACCTATTTCGACAAAAAATTCGACAAGGTAGATCCCGTCGTCAAACGCGCGAAGTCACGAAAGCAAATATTTACGTGGTCCAGCGAACAGGATCGCGCGAAGCAATCGAAGGAAGAGCGTGCCTTCTATGCGCATGCTGCCGATTTCGGCATCCGCTCCGGGGTCACTGTTGCGATCAAGACTGCCAACGGCTCGATGTCGATGTTCACCCTGGCGTCAGAACGGCCAGAGATCGATCTCAACCGCGAGATCGACGCGGTCGCAGCCGCGGCTGCTGTCGGACAACTCCATACCCGCATCTCGTTCCTTCAGACCACTCCGACCGTGGAAGATGCCGCCTGGCTCGATCCTAAAGAAGCGACCTATCTCAGATGGATCGCCGTCGGCATGACGATGGAGGAGATTGCCGATGTGGAGGGCGTCAAATACAACAGCGTCCGCGTCAAGCTTCGTGAGGCGATGAAGCGCTTCGAAGTTCGGAGCAAGGCCCATCTCACCGCGCTTGCAATCCGCAGAAAGCTGATGTGAGAGCGCCTGTCGCCGAATTGCTCACCAGGCGTGGTACTGAAACCGGATCAGTTAACGGTCACCTTCGGGATGTAGCCGAGGATGCTAAGCAGGGAGCTTACTGCGCTCATCTGCGCGTGCATCTCGATGCTGGCCTCAATGAAACAAAGATGCTGTGGGCCACCGGTCAATTCACCTGACTTATAGCTTTCCGGCAGTGCCTGGAACAGTTCGTCAGCCTTTTCGACTAACCGCCGGTGCGTTCGGATCGCGTCGACGGTAAGGCTCTCCAAGTCGGCGGGAGGTAGTCCCCGCGTTAGCCCCACCACTGGCCGGAGCTCGACTTCCTTCGACAAGTTCACATCTTCCGATTCCATTCTTCCAACCCTGGTTTTGTCTGCGGTCCGCCCCCGCTGACGTTGAACCCTATGAACCCTAGCCGGGGGTTAGAATCCGAGATGAATCGGCCCTGAGACCTTTAGCACCGAAGCGCCTGGACATGAGTCACAGGCCCCCGGCCATAAGGTCAGAGGATTCCTGGCGCCATTTCGGTCAGCGCCAACCTTTCATCTGCGGATTCTAAGCCGCAACACAGCACGTACTGCGTCCCGGCCTTTATAAGAGTCATTTCAACGAGATGCCAGCGGGGATTGCCATCGCGAACGTGCAAATCTTCACATCCAAGATGCGTCCGACGCCAGGGATTCCGTTCCGATCAGTATTTTCGAGCGTAGCCCAAGCACTCTGAAACCGTTGCTGGGCAATTGCTTTGGATTGATCAACCGATGGTAACGCCTACTTTTGATGAGCACCGATGCCGGACAGGTCGATCCTGATCCCTGCTTTGTTAGGATCGGATCCCGAAGCTTCGGCTGGTGTTTCGGGCTTGGCTTCATCCTCCGGAAGGCCCGCTTGTGTGTCGGTGCCTTCGCGCCTGACCGGCCCCGGCTGGGCGAGCTTTATATTACCCGGATCTTCCGCCCGAAACACTGCCGTTCCTTCGAAAAATCCCGTCTGCCAGGCGATGATCGCATCGTCGAACACTTGCGGCAGGACTTGCCTCTCGGTCGGGTTGCCGTACCATTTGGTCACGATCCGGTAGACCTTGGCGAACAGGGCCGTGCCCAAGCGCATGTTCTCACAAGCATCGACCAGGTCCGGCTTCAGCTGGCCCGCCTCCACGATGCCGAGCCCTGCGGGATACTGCGTAATGCCAACACGAACGGTATTGCGACCAAGGTTGTCGCGGATCAGCACCAACGCCTCCTCCGCCGTCTTCGGTCTGGGCACCAGTATGACGCGGTTTCCGGAGCGGACCGTGACTGCGAGCGGGTCCGGTACCCCTGCCCGCTCTATGAACTGCTCGACGATCGCCGGCTTCAGGCCGGGATCGCTGCATTCCTTGATGAGGGCGGCATCGACCATCGCGAACATCTCCTTATTTGTTGAACGCCGTGACGACGGGCAGTCCGAACAGTTTTGCCCAGGCGACCACGCTCGCGTTCTGAATGGCAACGATCGACGTTCCCGCGGTCCACCATCCATTGCCCGGGGCGACGATTGCGCTGGGGGAATGCAGCATCGAGTGCAGGACCGGCCAAAGCAGGAGCTGTTCGTAGCAGATCAGCACGGCGAGCTTCTGGCCGTCGCTTTGCACAACTGGATTGCCGAAGAAGTTGGCGCGGGCACCACCGCCCTGCCCGGTCCATGCCCGCCATGGCTGCCACATGGACACCGGGACCGGCATGCGTTGGCGATAGAGAATTCGAGCTTCGTCAGCCGAAATCGCGACCATGACATTGTCGTAGCCGCCCGGATCGATGACATCAGCGCCGGCGATCACAGTGAGCTCCGAGCCTCGCAAGCCTTGGCTCCAAAACCTCGCGACGGTCGGCGTCCAGAAGCCCAATGCACTTTCGGGAAGAACGATGAAACGGGTTTTCTCTGATGCCGCCGCGCGCACCGTTGCAATCAGGTCACGGTGATAGTCAAGCGAGCCGTCTCGTCCGAGGCTCGAGCCCTGTTCGAGGTCGACGCCCTTCCATCCCTCGGGTAGATTCGGTGATGTCCACGTAGCGGCGGACCAGAGCCAGAATCCTCCCAGGACGATGGCGACAGCCGGCCAACATCGCGATGTCATTATCGCGAGGCCGGCTGTCATGGCGACCAGCCCGCACCATCCCCATCCCGGAAAGAGCACGCCTGCAGCGGTGAGCGGATGTGCCCAGCCGGTTATGCCGAAGGGCGGCAGCCCCATAAGCACCGCCGCCGCCAGATAGCGCGCCGCCATTGCCAATCCCGTTCGACCTTCTCCCGGAGACTTGCCTTCCGGTCGCGCCTTCCAGAGCACCGCATGCACGCCGGCGAAGGTGAGTGAAGCAGATGTCCAGAGCAGAAGCCCAGGCCATAGATCGGCGGCATAGAAGTTGGCGACACCCTGCGGCAGCCCACGCGAAGCAGCCAGAAAATATCCGGCCGACACGAGCAACGCGGTCAGTCTGGACGGCGACATCGCCCAGAGCGCCGGAAACAACACAGCAACCGGAAGGGTCAAGACATGGCCGCTCCAGGCAGTCCAGCCGCATGCGACGGATACCGCGATGAGCAGGCAGGATCGCCGCCAGTTATGGATCGAATGTGAGGACCGGCCGCGCCAGGCCGAGAAGGCCCGTGTCCGGAACCGGCCCGAAATACCGACTATCATAGGAGCTCGCAAAGGATGAGTGAAGAAACAGATATCTCAGTGGCACGATGCCGGTTTTGAACGGTGTGATCGCTCTGCCCTCGCCATCGCTCGCGCGAACGATCGATGAGGCGAGAGGCCTACCGTCGACAGTGACATTCGCGCCTATTTCCACATGCTGTCCGGGAAGCGCCGCCACTGTCTTGATCAGCGGCGCAAAGCCACCGGGGCAGAGGCCACGCCTGACATAGCCGCGGTGCCGTGCTTCCTCGAATGAAGCGGTTGCCGGTGGGCAGATGAACACGAGATCGCCGGCTTCGACCGGACGCTGCAGGGCCACGATACGCCAGAGCCCAAGCGGCTCGCTCGGCGTCAGGTTCAACCGAAAGCCGCCCATATAGGCGACTGCCACTAGTGCCGCGATCGCCCCGCCCGCGCCGGCCAGGAACAGGAGAAGCCGCCGCCTCATTGCTTCATCACCGGCGTCTGGCGCTGGGCGAGACGCAAATCTTCGGCCTGCCGCAGGGTCTGGACGGTGCGCTCGTGAGCGGCGAGCTGCTGGGACGCGCGCATGATCGGCCAGGCCTCTGTCAGACGCTCCTTCTGCTCGGGCTGCATCCCCTCGGAGAGTTTGTCGAAGAGCTTTCCGGAGGGTTCGCGCGCGGCATTGGTGAGCAGTGTGCGTTCCCCGAACCGTTCGGTGACGGCTTGGTTGAACCCGTCAATTTCCAGTTTGGTTTCCCGATTGCTGAGTGCATAGGCCATGGCCGCCGGCAGATCGTTGCGGTCGATCGCATCACGCACGCGCTCCAGCACCACGTGTGCTGCCTGCGACAATGCCGGGATGTCGATCGACACGCGCTGACGCAATGCCTGCTCGTCAGCCTGCAGCCGCTGCACGGCGGTCTCGCGCATCCTCAGATACTGCTCAAGATCGCGCTTCAGGGCCGGAACATTGAGGTCTGCAACGCGACGGTCCTCGCGCTCAGTCTTGCTGGCAAGAATGCCGGTCTTGCCCTTCAGCGGTCCGATCGACGCCGGGGCGGTCGTCAGCGTCTGAAGCGCCAGTTTGGCCGTTTCCTTATCCGCTAGCACCGCATCGAAGTTCATCGCCCGGAAGGCGGTCTCGGGATCAGCAAAGACGTAAGCAAAACGGGTCGAGACCTCTTCCCATTGTTGTCTGAGGGCTGGATCGGTGTCGAGCTTGTTCTCCACCGTATCGGCTACAGAACCGGGGAATATCTTGATGCCTGCGACCATGGGCGCGGCCTCCTTCATCGTTTGGTTTTTTAAGGGGTGGTGCAGACCGAGACGCTCTGCAAAGACAGCAAGGCGCTGGCCGAGATCGACCAATTTCGTCTTCTGGCGCAGCGTCCAGTCGAGCCGGTCGCGCACGAGCGTGCGGGCCACCTGAACGATGTTGAGCCCGCGGCTTTCCGCAAACCGCAGCGCCTCGCGGTAAAGCTTTCCGCGTTCGTAATCGAGCGTGGTCTCCTTGGCATTCTTTCGGGAGAGTACCTTGGCCAGGCCGCCGTTGAAGGCGAAGGACCGGTGGCCGTAGTAAAGCTGCAAATCCTCGCGATGGCGGGTCATCGCCACATAGGTCAGATGCCGGTCCAGCGAGAGGCTTGCCAACACCTTCACTCGGTCGACGGTCGCGCCTTGGCTTTTATGGATCGTCGTGGCGTAACCATGATCGAGATTGCTGTAGAAGCGTTGCTCGACGATGACCTGCCGGCGCTGATCACCCTCTCCGATGACAGCGACGATCCTGTTCGGTGCGGCCTCAATGACATGAGCGATCATGCCGTTCTTGACGCCGAGCGACCCTTCGTTCTTCAGGAAGACGATCTGGTCGCCCGCGTCGAATTGGCGAATGCCGTCAGCCGTTTTGAACACATGGCCCTCACCGACAATGCCGCGTTCGACGAGTTTTTCGCGGGCCATAATGTTCAGCATCCGCACGTCGCGGCGCAGATGCGCAAGGATCAGCGTTGTCTTCGTCTGATCGTAATCGTGGTTCCAGTCTCCGATCAGCCGCTCGACTGCCTCAGCCTTTAGGCGCGTTCCCGTGATCCTGACATTGGCATCATAGGCGGTCAGCGCCTTTTCGACATTGCCCCGAGCCAGATCGAGTGACGCCTTGCGCATCCAGTCCTCGCGCTGGCGATAGATTGTCTCGAGTTCGGCATAACCGATGCGGTCGACGATGGCGCGGAAGGCAGCGCCCGCTTCGATCGGCTGGAGCTGTTCGGGATCGCCGACCAGAACGATCTTGGCACCTGCTCTGACGACGGCATCGACAAAGCCGGCCATCTGTTTTGAGGCGACCATACCTGCTTCGTCCATGACGAAGACGGTTTTGTGATCGAGAACGTCACGGCCCCGATTCCAGCGCAGCTCCCAAGACGCGAGCGTCCGGCTGTGGATGCCGGCTTCCTTTTCCAGCCCCTCCGCCGCCTTGCCGGCAAGCGCGCCGCCGACCACACGATATCCGGCCAGTTCCCACGCCTCGCGGGCAGCCTTCATCATCGTGGTCTTGCCAGCACCTGCACGGCCGACCACGGCGGCGATCCGGGCGGGACCCGCGATCCGCTCGATCGCGGTTTTCTGCTCTTCCGAGAGCCGCTCATGCCGCCGGAACGTTGCGTCCAAAGCAGCTTCAGAGACAGCATGACCGTCCCGGTTCGACAGCCACGACGCCTGCCGCACCATCGTCGCTTCGAGCCGGATCATCGCCCGGGTCGAATAGCGGGCCGGCACCTTTTCTCCGGTCGCGAACTCGATCGTGTCGCGCTGCAAACGCAAGACTTCCGGGTTCAGGGTGATGCGTAACATCAGTTGCTGGAAAACAGTCGGATCATCGACATAACGATGCAGAACCTTGGCGATATCGCGTTCATCGAAGACACTCTTTTCTCGCGTGATCAGGTCAAGCACGATGGCTGGATTGTTCAGAATGCGGCGGATGTTTTCGCTCCGCCGCTCTTCGTTCAATTCAATCCGTTCGAGTTCTGGCCGGACGCCCCGCTCCTGCGCCTTGCGCTCGATGGCTTTCGCCCCGACGCCGAGATGAATGGTGGGTTCAAGCTTGATGCCCTGCTTCTCATAGGAACGCCCATCAATACGGAGATCGATGCCGCCGAGCGCCAGGTGATGGTTCAGCCGCTCGAACCATCCATCGCGTAGGGAATTGAAGTCATCCGTCGACCCGGCCCAGAGCTGATAGAGGATTTTCCCGGACTTCGTGCGGACGGGCTGGCCATCCTCGCCAATGACTGCGACCTTCTTCGATCCGAACCCATCCTCGGACAGCGGACGCAATGTGGTCATCAGGTGGATATGCGGGTTGCCTGGATTGTCATGGTAAACCCAGTCGGCCACCATGCCCTTGGCGAGGATATGCTTTTCCACAAAGTTCCTTACCAGGGCGATGTTTTGCTCGGGCGTGAGTTCCAGGGGCAACGCAATCGTCAGGTCGCGCGCAAGCTGCGCATCGGAGCGCTTCTCGAACGCCTCGACCTTGTTCCAGAAGGCTTCCGAAGCTCCGGCAACAGAGCGGTCGGCAATCATCGCGCGGACCCATTTCGGGGCGTCGGCCGGAAGCGTGAATTCCTCATGCAGCAGCCCCTCTTTACGGGTGTAGTCGATGGTGCGGGCCTCGCGCTCATATTCCATCTTCGCGCAGTGCCGGTAGGCCGCAGACAGCACGGCACTACGGCCGCCGCCGCGGCTGACGATGCTGGCTGAGAAATGGGCGATGGCCACGGCGTAAAACACTCCCGGTTCGAACCTCGTTCCCAAAGAGCAGCCAGGCGAGCGGGCAACCCTACGACGGCCCTCTTGACCGCCTTGGCAGGGCCGTGGGCAAGCACGTCGCATCAGCGACGTATAATTGCGCCCTTGGATCCGCTCCTTCGGAACGGCGGGATCATCCTCCAAAGTGTCGGCTTTGCCGACGTGCAGATCTGCACATTCCTTCGGAGGTGCTTTTGGGAAAGTCTTGCAGCGTGACAGAGCCGCCAAGATTTCCAGGGAGATGCGACCGGAATGAAGAAACCATCATCGAAGATCAGGGAAGAAATCGCCAGATTGCAGGATCAACTGAGACAAGCAGAAACACGCGAGGCCGAGCGCATCGGCCGGATCGCGCTGAAGGCCGGTCTCGGTGAGATCGAGATCGAGGAAAGCGAGCTACAGGCTGCGTTCGAAGAGATCGCCGGGCGGTTTCGCGGAGGCAAGCCGGCTTCGACCGGGAAGAGAAATGCTGGTGACGGCAGGACCGCAGGCGAGACGGTCACGACGATCGAAACTGGCACTGCTGCGGGCAGCGGTCGTGAGGCTTGAACGGATGGCCCACACGATAACGACCGACGCCCGAAAGAAAGACACGCGCGAAAAAATCGCACTCGGTGGACTGATCGTCAAGGCAGGACTGCGCTACGAGAAGCGGGCACTACTGCTCGGCCTGCTGATCGATGCCAGTCGCCGCCTCAAGGGCAACGATGCGGAGCAATCGCGACTTACCGCGATAGGCGCGGAGGCGTTCGCTCATGACGGCGAGTAAAGTGGTCCTCGCCGCGATCCCGGCCACGACGATGATCGTCGTCGTGGTTTTCATGCCGGGGATCGAACACTGGCTGGCCGCGTTCGGCAAGACCGCGCAAGCCAAGCTGATGCTCGGGCGTATCGGCCTCGCGCTGCCCTATGCCGCTGCGGCTGCAATCGGTATGATCTATCTGTTCGCGGCGAATGGCGCAGCGAGCATCAAGGCGGCAGGATGGGGTGTCGTCGGCGGAAATGGAGTGGCAATCCTCATCGCGGTGCTACGCGACGGGCTTCGCCTGGCCGGGATCGCTGGCGACATTCCGAAAGGTCAATCCGTGCTAGGATATGCGGACCCCGCAACGATGCTTGGCGCATCGACAACATTCCTCGCCGGCGTCTTCGCGCTGCGCGTCGCGATGATGGGAAACGCTGCTTTTGCCAAAGCCGGACCGCGGCGGATCGGCGGAAAGCGAGCGGTGCATGGCGAGGCCGACTGGATGAAAGTGCAGGAGGCCGCAAGACTTTTCCCCGATCCCGGCGGCATCGTCATCGGCGAACGGTATCGCGTCGATCGCGACAGCGTTGCGGCTGTGTCGTTCCGCACTGACGATCCGTCGACCTGGGGTGCGGGGGGCAAGAGCCCGCTCCTGTGCTTCGATGGCTCCTTCGGCTCGTCGCATGGCATCGTCTTCGCCGGCTCCGGCGGTTTCAAGACGACGTCGGTAACGGTCCCGACCGCGCTCAAGTGGGGTGGCGGTCTCGTTGTCCTCGATCCATCGAGCGAGGTCGCGCCGATGGTATCGGAGCATAGACGCAAGGCTGGCCGAAAGGTGATCATTCTCGATCCCTCGGCGTCAGGCGTCGGCTTCAACGCGCTCGACTGGATCGGGCGACATGGCAGCACGAAAGAAGAAGACATCGTCGCCGTCGCAACGTGGATCATGACCGACAATCCCCGCTCGGCCTCTGCGCGCGACGACTTCTTCCGGGCGTCGGCCATGCAGCTTCTGACGGCCCTGATCGCCGACGTCTGCCTGTCCGGTCACACGGACGAGCAAGACCAGACGTTGCGCCGGGTGCGTAAAAACCTTTCGGAACCTGAACCACAGCTGCGGGCGCGCCTGACAAAAATATACGAGCAGTCGGAGTCGGATTTCGTGAAGGAGAATGTCTCGGTCTTCGTCAACATGACGCCTGAGACCTTTTCCGGCGTGTACGCCAACGCGGTGAAAGAAACCCACTGGCTGTCCTATCCGAACTACGCCGCCCTCGTCTCGGGCGCCAGTTTCTCGACCGACGATCTTGCCGATGGCGAGACAGACATCTTTATTGCGCTCGATCTGAAGGTACTCGAAGCCCATCCGGGACTGGCGCGTGTGGTTATCGGATCGCAGCTCAATGCCATCTACAATCGGAACGGCGATGTGAAAGGTCGCGCGCTCTTCCTGCTCGACGAGGTCGCCAGGCTCGGCTATCTGCGCATCTTAGAGACCGCCCGCGACGCCGGGCGCAAATACGGCATCACGCTGACGATGATCTTCCAGTCCATCGGCCAGATGCGCGAGGCCTATGGCGGGCGGGACGCGACGAGTAAGTGGTTCGAATCCGCGTCGTGGATCTCGTTCGCCGCGATCAACGATCCCGACACGGCCGACTATATCTCGAAACGCTGCGGCGACACGACGGTCGAGGTCGACCAGACAAACCGCTCGTCAGGGGTGAAGGGATCGTCGCGCTCACGTTCCCGGCAGCTCAGCCGGCGGCCTCTGATACTGCCGCATGAGGTGCTTCGCATGCGTGCTGACGAGCAGATCGTATTCACATCAGGTAATCCGCCGCTCAGATGTGGACGCGCCATCTGGTTCCGACGCAAGGATATGAGTGCGTCCGTCGGGGAAAACCGGTTTCACAAGCCAATCATAGAAGGGGCGAAGAGCTATAAGGCCGCTCTGACGACAGAGACTGAGGAGACATGAAAGTGAGACTTTTTACGGCAATTGCCAGCCTATCCCCATTAGCCATTGGCGTCCTCGCATCTGTTGCCTCAGCCCAGCCTTCAACCAGTGCAAGCAGCGCGAGCGAAGCCTTCTCTATCTGCGGAAACGGGCAACGTATCACCTGCGTGGTGGATGGTGATACGTTCTGGTTTCGCGGTGAGAAGATCAGGATCGCCGACATCGACACGCCGGAGCTCAGCCCGCCAAGATGCGAGGGCCAACGCGAGCGCGGACTTGCGGCAAAACAGCGTCTGCTCGACATCCTCAATTCGGGTCCAATCTCATTCAAGACGACCGCCAGAGATGAAGATCGCTTCGGTCGCAAGCTCAGAATCGTCTACCGCGATCGGCGATCGGTCGGCGATATTCTCGTCGCCGAAGGCTTGGCTCGGAAGTGGGAAGGATCGCGCCGGAACTGGTGCGAATGAAACGGACCAAGGATCAACGCTGTGAATCGATAATGCCCGTCCGATTCAAAACTGTCATTGGACGGCAGATTCCGAACGCGCGATTCTGCGGGCATGATCACGCAGCCCTACCACCTCTATGTCGAGCGTATCGCGCCGGAAAAAAACATGGCGCGGTTCTACGCCCTTGCTGTCCAGCCGACATTGTTTGGCGAGGTGTCGCTTGTGCGCGCCTGGGGTCGGATTGGAACGCGCGGACAGCACATGGAACACCTGTTTGACAACGAGAGCCAAGCGATCAACCTGTTTCTCGACGTGCTTCGTGAAAAGCGAAAACGAGGCTATCGGCCAAAACCACCTGTGGACATCCAGCGGATCTGAACCTTGTCCCAATCCTCGCCGATGACAATCCGCTCATAAGCTGACACGGATTTTATCTTTGACAACAAGATGCGAGGAATTCCATGACCACCACCAATGAAATCGCCGACAAGATTGCAGCCGACAACGGCCTGACGAAGGTTCAGGCCAAGGGCATTGTCGAGGCCGTGTTCCAGGCCATCGCCGATGCCGCAGGCTCCGACGCTGAAACCTCAATCCCCGGTTTCGGCAAATTTAAGGTGAAGTCGTCGCCTGAGCGCGAGGGCCGCAACCCCGCGACCGGAGAGAAGATGACTGTTGCCGCCTCGAAAAAGCTGACCTTTGCGCCTGCCAAGGCGCTCAAGGATGCACTGAACAAGTGATCCTTGACGTGGAGAGCCCCGCCTTGCGGCGGGGCATCCGATATCAGTCCCGGTTCGACCGGGACCAGATGAGGGAGAGTCCTTCCTCGCCTTCGACCTCGATCAGCGTTGCGTAGATCGGGGCCGGAAAGCTCGGATCGTCGAGCTTTACCGAGAGGTAATCGCGGCCTTCGTTCGAGGTCTTCTTCCAGGCGGCGCCGAATTCTGTGGCTCCCGCGAGGATGCGGTAGTCAGGGCCTTTTTCGGAAGTGCGCTCAACTGTGCGGATGGTTGCCTTGACGTTGAGGTTGAGGGTCTTGATGGTGCCGGAGAAGCCGTTACCGGAAGCGGTGAAAGAGCCGATGGTTGCCATTGTCGTAATCCTTTTCGGTTGTTCGGGCCGCGTCCATCGTGGCCTCGATGGCAGTCGATAGGACCGGAGACGATCGGCCTGCACCTGAAGGGCCGAAACGGAGTGGAGGACGGCCAAAGGAGAGGCTTTCTTGCCTCGCGAGGAATGGGCGCTTCAGCGCACAGGGGAAGAAAACGATTCGGCCGTTGCGGATGCCGATCGAGCCGAATGCAATGAGGCGGTCTTTGGTCAGACATGCCCCATCGAGACCGCAGTGGACGTGCCAGTGGACGGATCAAGGATTACGGCAAATGGCATCATTCTGGTGGTGACCAATGGGAACGGGTGCATAGCGCCAACAGCCCGGATCGAATGGTCGGAGCCAACGACTGCATGTGGGAGGCTGCCGGGAATGGAGCATTGTAGCCCCTCGCTTAGCGGGTCGCGGCGCCAGGCCTTGATGATCGACATTATTGGGAACCGCTCTACCTTGTCGTCGGCAGATCCATGCGGGTTCTCAGCGTCGTTCAAGCGGCCACGTGTCGTGTCGGCGCTGACACCCAGCGGGCAACCTACGCCGACCACGGACGCGGCGGTTACCGCCTCCAAAGTTGATTTACTGTCCATAAGCTGGGTTTTGGCGCGAGGCCAGTGCTTCCGCTAGCCGGGCGTTTCGAAAAGGCCGGTCGGAAAGCCGTCTAGGCTGACCTGGTTTTTTTCCCGCCAGTAGTCGTCGATCCCGTCGACGCCCTTGGCCTTGGCCCAGGCGTCCATCTGCGGGCGCTCTTCCTGGTATTCGAACAACGGCACGCCGTAGCCGCAGGATGTCTGAACCAGATCGAAGTCGAGCCTTATCATCTGCCGCGCGCCGAGCGGCGCGTTGCCGTCGAACCGCTCGTCCAGCAGGCTGGCAAACTCGTCACTGTCGCGATGGATGACGCGCCCCTTGCCGAAAAGCCGCATGATTAGCGGCGGCCCGGAAACCGCACAGAACATGATGGTGAGGCGGTCGTTTATCCCCAGATGGGCAGCGGTCTCGTTGCCGCTGCCGGTGCGGTCGAGATACATCGCGGCGTTGTCGCCAAGGATACGAAACATGTCCGTGCTGCGCGGAGACATGTTGACATGACCGGTCGGCGCTGCCGATGCGGTGAAGAACATGTGCTGTGCCACGATGAAGCGATGGTGTTGCGGTTCGAGAGTCGGGAAGAATTTGGCCATGCCCGAGAATATGGCTGGCTTCATTCGCTGCCAAGACCGGAATTGCGAAAAGTTGATGACATGGGCGCCCTTGCTTTCAAGTGAACCCTGCATTTTGACAGTGTTTAATTACCCACGTCACCTGAGGAGCGCCAGCACTTTGAAAAGCGCCTGAACAATCACCTGATTGCCAAACGCATAGCTGCACTGCACAAAAATTAAGTGCAACGCGATGAAAATTCGTGCATACAGACTTCAGCTGATGCACATGGCGGCTTCCTCCCAGTTCCGCCGCAGCAGCTGTTCCCCTCTGGAGGTCCATGACCTTCACACTTTATGGGCCGCGGTTTTCCGTCGGCCCTTTTTTCTTTTTTCCGAACCAGGTCGCAACGACGTTACGGACGCTGGAGGAAGGCGGGGCCTAAGCCCCGCGATCGTCCTATTCGAATGCTGACATCTGGGCAGTGGCGGCTTGTCTGTCGACCGACTTGGCAGGCTGCGCGACCGTGCGCTCGTAAGGTTTCCAGGTTTCACCGGTGATATCCTCGTAAGCGGAGACGGCGCCTTCGGCTGCCATGCGAAGCACGTGGGCCTGCAAGCCCATGTCGGCTGCGAACTCGCGCTTGCGCTGGGCGCGGCTGTCGAAGCCAACCCGGCCGTCGAGGTCCTCGTCTCTGGTATCGTTGGAAAGCTTTGTGGTGAGATCGCGGGCTTCTGTGACCGCGCGGCTGTAGAATTGCCCAGCGCCGTAGGCTGAGCCGACGAAGGATCCGACGATGCGCTGCATGTGGATCTGCATCGCCTTTTCGGCGAGGCCATCCTTGAGGGCATCGGCGCTTTCGATCAACTGACCGCGGTGGAGGTCGCGGATCCCGTCGCTGTCGATGAGGGCAAGGCCGAAGCTTTCGGAGATGCGCAGTGCCTGGGCTGTGTCGGGGCAGGCGTGCCTGACCATTTCGAGTGTGGTGGCGCGCTGGGATTTTGCCGGACGGTTCTTCTGAGTGGAGCGGTTGAGCGGTGCCATGATCGGATCCTTTATGAGCGATGTTTCAGCGAAGCCCGGGGTGCCGGTTGTCGTCCGGCTCAGCCCCTCGGGTGCGGGCAAAAGGAGATGGGCGTCAGCGGCCCGGCCCAAGGTCAGGGCATCGCCAGGAGGAGCGAGGATGGTTTGCGGATGGTGCTGCCCGCACTTGCGGGCTGCGACAGACGCGGGCCTGCCTAGCAACGAGGCGATGATCCTGCCGCAACGCGGCGCGCCAGCGGCCTTTGACCGGGACGCGCCCATGTCAGACCGCAACAAAACCGAGGTGCTGTGCCGGCCGACGATCTGTTCCACGACAGCATGATGCAACGCCACAGCGATCCGACCATGGGAACGCCGCGTCACCCACTGGGGGCACTGACAAATTTCGGGGCCAAGCACACGCCATTGCAAGCCGATTGCCACGTGCCATGTCTTCCGCGCGTCGATCAACGCTTTATCGCACCCTCACCTTGGCCGGGCTTTCCGCTCTCACCCGGCTCCGTTGATCTGCATGCAGTGGTCGATGGTGGACCATGCCGTGCCTTGCATTTCCACCGCGCCTTCGTTTGTCGTGTCAGCTCAGCCCGCCGGGAGCGATAATCTCGCTGCCGTGCCCAGATCCTGCGATAGAGCTCGGTGAAATCGATCACCTGATTTCGAGGTGGGTCGTTGTCTGTGAGCGCAGCAGTCATTGCCTTGCCGCCCAGGTCACGAAGCTGGACGGACCGTCATATGGCTGGTGCTTGACCGAATCGATGACGAAACCATGTCGGCCGATCGTGTAGTCGGAGCGCGGAACCAGAAACCGCCGTTCGCCGGTCTCGCCCCGGATCCCGCCCAGCGTCGCGATGCACTCGACGAGACCCGGTTGGTGATCGGAATTGAGGGCCGCGATGACGACCCAGTCATTGCGATGGCGACTCTCGAATTCCTGTCGGTCCCGAATATGCGACTGACCATCCTTCAGTGTGACGCCCATGACGCGCTCGTAGGCATCAGGATAAGTGTCGCGAAGTGTGCGATCCGCCAGGCGCCGCTCATAGGCCGTGAACAGCTGCGGGAAGACATGGGCGACCTTCGCCCATTCACAATCCTCCTCGTAGAATCCGTCGTCATAGCGATAGAGGTGATGGACGACGGCGTTTGCAATTTCATCCAGATGGAAGCCGCCGTGGCCGGCGGTCGAATGCAGAATTATACCGTCGGCATATCGCCGCGAGACCTGCGCGATGCCCCATGGCGTCGACGCTCCTGCTCGTATAGTCGGCCGGTCCAATGTCCGTTGTTCAGTCTCATGCGCTGCTTTTTCTGTGGCCATGTCATCATGGATCTCTGCCATGACAAACTCCTTCAGTTTGCTCGAAACGAAAACGCCGCCGGCATGAGCCAGCGGCGTCGGTTCAGATCCTTGTGCCTTGTGCTATTCGGCGGCCTCCCGGAAACCCTCGTCGTCCGCTTCCCCGGCGGAGGAATGGTCCACGAAGTCACCACCGGAAAGCTGATCTTCGAGCGTATCGGGATCGTGAGCGGCATCGTCCAAGCCGCTGTCGACGCTGGTGTAGCGCCCGACCCACGACCGCACATCACCAGCGGATGGCGCGAGCAGCGCTGCCGGATGCACCAGCCGTCCGTCGGCAAAATGCTCGACCAGAGCCGCACGGGTATCCTTCACCTTGATCCGACCGGGCACGCCCGCCGTTTCTGCGGTCGCCTCCAGCGCAGTGCGTGACAGGCATGAGAGGAATTCTTCGGTCGCCATATTGGGCAGGAACTCATCAGCGCCGACGGCGTCCCCGGCAATGCGGGCGATCAGGCCGCTATCGGAGCGATTGCGCCGCAGAGACAGAACTTCGATCAGCACCGAGCGTGCAGCCTGCACCAGTGTCTCGCGATCGAAGGACAGCTTGCCGTCCTCGCCGATCAGCCGGGCAGCATGCGGCGCGCATTTCGCATGACCATAGGGATTGTCCGATGCACCGCTGGCGATCGTGACATTCGTGCCGGTGAAGGCCAGAATGAGCAAAGCCATCAGCGTGTCGTCTTCGATCGGCGCGCGGGCAAGCGCCTCGTGGAGAGCGTCGGTGCGCAAGTCGCCGATGGTGTCGAGACCCTTCTGGGTCACATCGGGCCGCACTTTCGGCGTCTCAACCTCCTCGACGAGGGTTTCGACACCATCGGCGTCCTTGACCAGCTTCGGCTTCTTCACTTCGGGCATGCGATAGGCAACGGACTGCACCGAACCGTCGCGGGCATTGATGTACCAGCCGGTCAGGTCGCCCTTACCTGGCTTGCCGTAGACCTGTTGTGCCTTGGCCGGTAGCTTGGCCTGGCCGTATTCATTGGCTTCGATGATCAAACCGCGCTTCGGCAGATTGTTAGCTAGCCACTCCTGCTGCGCACCAAGAAACGCCTCGACATCCGTGGTATAGCGGCTGTCCTCGTCAGCCGGAGCAAACAGATCCTCGACCCAGGTGATACCGTAGGCCTGCGCCAGATCGTCGCCGAAACTTGCGTGCTTGGCGAGCATTCGGGTCGTGGTCAGGGCGCGGGCAACCTCCCACCAGGACACCTGCGGCTCCTGCTTCTTCGGCTTGTACTTCTTCCAGACCTCAGCCTGCTCATCCTGTCCGGCGGCGGCGATTGTGCGCAGTTGCTGCTCGTTCGGCATGTCACCGCGCGCCATCTGGTCGAGCATAGCGGGCAGGATGTTGGCGAGCAGCCGCAGCTTTCTGATCTGCCGGCTCGGAAGTGCCAGCGCCATGGCGATCGACTCCTCGGTCCATCCTAGAGCCACCAGCCGCTCGATGGCGCGCCACTGATCGACCGGGTTCAGCGGTTCGCGGGCGATGTTTTCGGCAAACGACTGCATGGCGCCGAGATCGTCGGATGGATCGGCCAGCAGCAGCGGGATTTCCAAGAGATCCGCGGCAATCGCCTGGGCGGCGCGGCGGTGACCGAAGACGATGATGTAGCTGTTGCCGCCTTCCGGATCGAGTTTGACGATAGGTGGCTGAACGACACCGATGGCCCTGATCGATGCGCACAACAGGGCGTCAGACTGTGGTGAGGATTTCGACTGGCGGGACCGGTCGGGATTGTCCTTCAGGCTGCGAGGATCGGCTGTAATCAACTGCATGGGAATAACCTCCAGGTTTGGGGCGGACGGACTGTCCTTGCCTCCTCGTCTTCTTCTCGAAGACATCTCCCGAACCGCAGGACGGGCCGGCGGCTGCAATTGCGCCGGAGCAGACCTGGCTTGCGGGTGAGCGAGGCACACCTGCCTTGCGAGACAAGCTGGCCCGGTCTCGGCGACCGGCGCGATTGAGGGAACCGTCAGCCGTTGGACCGTTCTTGCGAACCGGTTTCCTTCCCCTCCGTTTTCGTCTTCCTTCCATTCCTCGGTGATGTCACACGATTTTAAGCAATTGCTGCTGAACTCTGACCATGACAAAGCCGCCGCGCCAGAAATCCCAGCCGCTTTTGCGGGAGACGGATCTCCCGATCCGCTCGCGACCGCGCAAACCACGCGACCCGGCGCAACCACAGCTTCCGTTCGACCCGATGCCAGATCGCATCGAACCGTGCCTGGCGCTGTTGAAGGCAACGCCGCCGTCCGGACCGGACTGGATCTAGGAGATCAAATGGGACGGCTATCGTATTGCGGTTCACATCGAACCAAACGCGGTGCGGATCATCACACGTGGCGGTCACGACTGGACCGAGAGGTTTCCGGCAATCGCCGCCGCTGCGCGCAAGCTCGGCGTCGGGACCGCGATTCTTGATGGGGAAGCCGTCGTCCTTGATGCCGAGGGCCGCTCGCACTTCGGGGCGCTGCAGCGTTCACTTGGCGGGCGCGGGGGCAAGAAGTCATCTGAGGATGCCATCCTCTACGCTTTCGACCTGTTGTATTTCGACGGGCATGACCTGACGAAGATGGAGTTGTCTGGACGCCGTCACCTGCTGAAAGACCTGATCGGGGAGAGCGAGGGGACGATCCGCGTCTCGCAGGAGGTCGAAGCCGATGGAGCGACACTTCTGGCGGCTGCACGCGAACACGGCCTGGAAGGCATCATCGCCAAGCACCGCGACAGCACTTATCGATCGGGCCGGCTCGGCGACTGGCTGAAGATCAAATGCATCCAGAGCGAAAGCTTTGTGATTGTCGGATACGAGCCGTCCACCGCGGCGCGCGGTGGGATCGGCAGCCTGCTGCTGGCGGCCTATCGGGGCGGAGCGTTCGTCTATGTCGGTTCGGTCGGGACTGGCTTCAAAGAGAAAGAAGCGATGGAACTGCGTCGGATGCTGGACACGCTGAAGACCAAGCGTGCTCTGGTTGCCGTCGATAAAAAGGGGGTCGTCTTCGTTCAACCGACATTGATTGCCGAGATCGAATATCGCGCCTGGACCGACGATGGCAAATTGCGGCATGCCTCGTATAAGGGCCTGCGAGATGTGCAGGACAATGCCGCGATCTACAAGCTCGGAGAATAGCGCGCTCAAGGGCCCAAAAACGAAAGGGCGCTCGACCCTTTCGGGGAGCGCCCTTTCCAACCCGGACAGTTACGCACGCGCGGCAATCGCCACTGCAAGAAACTATCGAAACGGGTGATGACCGATAAATGTGTACCGCCCTGCCCCGTTTCAAGTGACGATGGATATGCCGCTGTTTACGCGGCTTGCTGGCGATCCTCCTCTGGTTCGTCGGCGGTTGCTGCCAGATCCCTTTCGATCTCGTCCAGTTGGCTCAGCTTGAGTTCGAGCTCGGCTTCGAATGAGAAGCTCTCTCCCAAACGCGGCGTATAGGAGGCGAGACGCCGTTTCGCATCGGCGAGGCGAATGCGATGATTCTCGCGTTCCTGTTCAAACCCGCCAAGCGCGTGCTCGAGCCGGGAGATGGCACCGATGGGCGTCGTTGTGACGGACAGGTCGATCTCGTAGTCGCCACCTGTTCGTTGAAGCAGCGTGTCGTAGCGGTAGCCATCCTTGCCAAACCTCTCGCCATGATAGGCGAGATCGAAGCCGCCGATGGTGGCGATGATGACCTCTTTTTCCTCCTGCAGCTGCACCAGCGTCAGGATTTCCTTCATCAGTGCGCGGCCCGCGAGCTTTCGCTCGTCAAATTCGGCACTTCCGACCTGCATAGTAAAAGCGTCGCCCGCGGTCGGGACAAGACGTTCAATGTCCTTGCCGACGTCCTCGATCCGGCGGCTGGAAAACTCGATATCCCGTTCGGCATCACGGATCTGCCGCCGGATCGCGTGCTGGTCGTCGACATGAGCGGCCCGCAGCCGATCGAGACGGGCGATCTCGGCCTCGAGCCCGGCCTTCTGCATCAGCCGCTCGTCGCCTGACGCGATGGCCTTGGCCATGGCGAACTGGTTTGCCTGCCCCTCGCCCATGTCCTCCAACCGGCGGACGCTAGTGTCGCCCGACAGGGCCGCGGCAATGAACCGGGCCTTGCGCTCATTGTTCTGCCACATGGTGGCATCGAGGCTGCCGAGGGTCGCATAGGCGAACACATCGACTTCGTCATGCTGGTTACCCTGACGAATAATGCGGCCCTCGCGCTGTTCGATCTGCGATGGCAACCAAGGAACATCAAGATGATGCAGGGCTTTGAGCCGAGCCTGGACATTAACGCCGGTGCCCATGGTTTCCGAGGACCCGATCAGTACGCGAACTTTTCCGGCATTGAAGTCGTTGAACAGGCGCTGCTTGGCGTCCGACTTCTTATAATCCTGCATGAAGGCAATTTCCGAAGTCGGCACGCCAAGGCGGACGAGCTCGTCACGGATCCAGCGATAGGCCGAGAAGCCGCGCGTCGCTTCGACATTGATCGTACCGAGATCGGAGAAGATCAACTGGCCGGCGCCCGGCCGGTCGAACGGCTTGCCGTCCTTGCGACGATACTCCGCCTCTCCCGTTTCCTGCCAGATCCGGTGAGCATTGGTGACAAGCGCGTTCAGCTTGTTGGCAGCCTCGTTGCCCATCGCCTGATCGACGAGGCGCAGATCGATGGCGGCGTGACGTCCGTCGGTGATGACCGAGAGCAGGATGTCATCGCCCGGCTTGGCCGGGCCATCGCGCATCTCGATCGCCTTAATCCGCGCGTCCAGCTGTTTCTGGTAGGACTTGAAAGCGGCCGTCGGCTCGGCGGTGACGATCTGGCGCTTGCCACCAGATATCTCGGGCACTTTCACATAGGTCCTGAGATCCGCCGGCAGCACGACGTCGGCGAACGACCGGAACATGGCGATCAGTTCCGGCACATTGACGAACTGGCTGAACCGGGTGACCGGCTTGTATTTACCCGAAGGCTGCAATTCGAGTTCGGTCGAGGTGTCGCCGAAGGTCGAGGCCCAGGCGTCGAACTCGTGCAGACCACGTTGCGACAATGCTGCCGGATCCATCATCCGCTGTACGGAGAACATCTCGCCGAGCGTATTGGTAATCGGCGTTCCCGACGCAAGCACCAGCGCCCTGCCCCGGTTCTTTGTCTCGATGAAGCGGGATTTGACGAACAGGTCCCATGCGCGCTGCGAGCCGTTCGGATCGACGCCGCGCAGCGTCGACATGTTGGTGGCGAACGACAGCTTGCGGAATTCCTGCGCCTCGTCGACGATGATCTGGTCGATACCAAGCTCGGAGATGGTGAGCAGATCGTCCTTACGGGTGGCGAGGGATTCGAGCCGTTCCTTGTGGCCCTCCTTCATGCGTTCGATGCGCTTGCGCGACAGCCGGTCGTCGCGTTCGACCTTGGTCAGCAGCTCTTCGTAGAGCTCCAGTTCATCCTGGATCATCTGCGCCTCGAACGATGAGGGAACGGATATAAACCGAAACGCCGAATGGGTGATGATGATGGCATCCCAGTTGGCGGTGGCAGCCCGCGACAGAAAGCGGTGGCGCTTCTCCCTGACGAAGTTGGTCTCGTCGGCGACCAGGATGCGGGCATTGGGATAGAGCGCCAGAAACTCGCGGGCGGCCTGCGCCAGGCAATGGCCGGGCACGACCAGCATCGCCTTGTTGATCAGGCCGAGCCGTCGCTGCTCCATGATTGCGGCAGCCATAGTCAGCGTCTTGCCGGCACCAACGGCATGAGCGAGATAAGTGCTACCTGCCGAAATAACCCGCCAGATCCCGCGTTTCTGATGCCCATAAAGAGAAAAGGCGCCAGAGGCGCCGGGGAGTTGCAAGTGATCGCCGTCGAAGGATCGCGGCGCGATGTTGTTGAACGTGTCGTTATAGATGCGCGCCAGCCGGTCGGTGCGATCTGGATCCGACCAGATCCAGGATTGGAAAGCCGTCTTGATCTTGGCGAGCTTCTCCTTGGCGGCTTCCGTCTCCGCCGTGTTCAGCACGCGGCGCTCGGTCTCGCCGTCGCGGACCGTGTCGAAGATCTGCGGGACGGACGAGTTCAGGGCGTCGGACAGAAGCTGGCCGGCATGGCGGCGGTGCGTGCCCCAGTCGGTGGTGCCGGCGGCCGACCATTCCAGCTGACGGGCATTGACCGTCCAGGTCGCCAATTCCGGCAGATGATGGATGGAAATCTCGGCCTCCATGGTCTGCTTGATGAAGGCCACGACGTCATCGGCGGGGATCCAGGGCGCACCGAGGCGCGCGGTGATATCCGACGGACGGAGGTCGGCGGGTTGGACATGTTCGAGCGCCGAGACGTTCCGCTGAAAGGCAGGATCCAGGTCCGCCGCCGCCCGCGCGATTACCAGCTTCGATCGGACGGCGCCGGACAGATAGGCATCAGCCATCTGCCAGGAGCCATCGGATGGATCGCGGAAGATGGCCTCGCCCAACTCGCCGAGAACGTCCTCAACATCTCGATGCAGTAGCTCGGCGATGTGGTCGGGATCGACATGACCGCGTTCGTTGAGAACCACGGCGAGCGCATCTGATGCCGATGTGATCACTGGTGCCGGCGGCGGCGCAATCACCCGTTCGGTAAAGATCGGCCCGGGCTTGGCGGTATTGGTTTCCAGATCGTAGTCCTCGATCGAGGCGACCAGCCAGCAATCGGGATCGTCGAGGAACGGCACGAGATTCGGCCGGCGATGGACCTCCCTGAACTCACCGGTTTCCGGATCCTCCGATGTCGAGACGGAGGTGAAATTGATCGGGCCGAATTCTCGAACGAAACTCGACCAGGCTATACGCAGCGACACCTGCGCCTTCTGCCACGGCTGGTCGCGTTCCTGAAGCTTGAGAATGAGCCGGACCGCGTCGCGGATCGGGATCAGTTTGCGGATAATCAGGGCGTGCTTGGCGAAGATGCCGTCGGTGCTGCGGCCCTTCCTGACTTCAACCGGGACAGCAACCCCGTCGACCACCTGCATCAGTGCCGTGGCCTTGCCGATGAATAGCTGCCCTCGCGAACTTTTGGGTCGTCCGGGTGCTCTTCTATGGCGTCGGCGACCTCGTCCTCGATCGCAAAATCGATCGTACTGGCCTTGCCGTCGTAGACCCCGGCCGGGAGCTGACTGATTGCGGCGTTCAGGTTCGTTTCAAGATCATCACCGATCGGGAGGCATGTGTAGGTTTCGCCGAAGGGACCTGACGTAATCGCATGCCGTCCCAACACCATGTCGGAATGATCGGCGAACCACCTGTTGATACGGACGCTGTCGCCCTCACCTTCAACCTTTGCATCCGCGAGATCGAGCCAACTGCTGTCTCCAGCCGGCTCGTCGGCGCGGCGCTTCCGGAAGAAGAGGATATCGACGACCACATCCGTGCCGGCGTCCGCGCGGAAACTGCCTTCGGGAAGGCGGATCGCGCCAACGAGATCGGCCATGCCGGCGATGTGTTCACGGGCGCGGGCATCGGCCTTGTCCATGGTGCCGGACGAGGTCACAAAGGCGGCAAGCCCGCCAGGCTTTAGCCGGTGGATGGACTTGGCGATGAAATAGTCATGCAGCCGCAAGCCGAGAGACCGGAAGGCCGGATCACTCTTCACTGTCCTGTCAGAAAACGGTGGGTTGCCGACCGCCAGATCGAAATGGTCCGGCAGGTCGGTGCGGGCAAAATCGCCGCAGACGATTCTGGCCCGTGGCTGCAGCAACCGGACGATACGGGCGGTGACGGGATCAAGCTCGATGCCGGTGACATGGCTTACCCTCGACAGAGCCTCCGGCATCAGCGCCGGAAACATGCCCGTGCCGATCCCCGGCTCCAGGATCCGTCCGCCCTTAAAGCCCATGCGGATCAGCCCTGCCCAGATGGCACGAACGATAAATTCCGGCGTGAAGTGGGCATATTGGGTGCAGCGCGCCAGAGATGCGTAGTCCCCTGGCGCGACGGCGCTCTCAAGATTGCCGCCGAGTTCCTCCCAGCCTCTGCGAAATGCATCGTCGCCCGGACGTCGGAATATGCCGTTTGCCAGATCCGACGCGCCGAAGCCGGTGAACTTGATCAGCCTGGCCTGCTGGTCAGATCGTGCCGGTAATCCCTGTCGCTCGATCTCGTTGGCCAGCAGGATGGCGGCGATGTTGTCACGCGCACGGTCGCGCCAGGTTTTGTCGAGACCGCGAGAACCCTGCAGTCTGAAATCCACCTTTGCCCGCACCTGCGTTGTTCGCTTTGGTTCTTTGCGAACTGGGACACCAGGTGCCGGCGTCGATGGCGGGTGGTCGGTATCTATATCGGTGAATTCTGCTGCGAAACTCGCCACACCAAGATCGAAACCGGATGCGAGAGCTGTATTGCCGAACAGGTCGATGGTGAAAGGATCGTCATGCGCCATTAGAAAAACTCCTGTGAGTGGGCGCGCCGAGGCACACTCGCGCGAAGAAGCGGTGTTGCCAGGCTGCGGATGGTGGAGGTTTGAAAATGAAGGCCGCCGTCAGGCAGCAATGGTTTCCGGCAGAAGCCGGAACTGCACCGGCAGCTTGGCGGCGATCTCCTCGTCGGTCAGATCGTCGAGCAGCTTCCAGATCTTCCCCTGAGCGGAGGGATAGACGAGCACGATCTGGCGATTTCGCAGGTCCGGCGGAAAGCGACCGTCGGCATAACCACGAAAATCGGGACCGGTCGTGCTCCAGATATGATCGCGCTTTTCTTGGTCGCTCATGACGCGCACCGGGCGGGATTCACATCCGATGATCTCGGCGCGCATCCGGTCGGGCGACTGACGATCGCCCAGGTCGCAATATCCGTGGAACCAGCGAGACCGATCATCGATCGCCAGCGCGAAGAATACGCTGGTGACGCTGGCGGCCAGAAACTCGCGCATGGCGAACATGTCGCCGCGGTAAAACAGCGGAGGGAGGATCTCGAACATGTGGTCGTGGTCGGCTTCGGATATCTCAAACCACTCGCCGACATATCGCGTGCCATTCATCCTGTCATTGTCGAACGGCGACTGGCTGTGGCGATTGAACAGGGCATACATTTCGTGGCGGCTGGCCACACCTTCGAACACTTTACGGATGGTTGGAGGATTGAACATCGGCTGCTCCTTTTGGGGTTGGGGACCGAAGCGGAAGCCTGATCGACCTCTCTGTTCAGTCCTTTGATTACCCCTCCTCAGCCGGCGCCTCGCGGGCAGCGGGTCAAGGGCCGCCGTCAGGCGGGCGGCAGCTTCACCCTTGATGCGCTGGCCGCGTATGCGGCAGCTCTCCTCTTTCCCTCCTCTGTTTCAATTCATCATTCCAGTCTTCACATCGCGGTCTTAGTCGCGAGAAATCGCAACCGGCGCGATCTGCCATCTGGCGCAGGCGATCGGCAAAGACCTCACCCTGAACATTGTTGTCGGTCGCGGCCACGAGCCACGCGCCCTCCCCGGAAGCCAGGGTCTCCAAAGCCTGAGCGGTCAACGGCGACCAGCCGCCACCGGTGCTGCCATAAAGCGTGTCGGGTCTCGTCTGTTCGATCGCCGCCAGACTGAGCGCGTCGATCGCCGCCTCCGTCACACAGATCCGGCAAGCGTCGTTCATTCCAAATCGGAAGAGGGCCTTGGCGCCGCCGGTTGAAAACCCGCGCCAGTCTGGTCCGCGCTCCTCCCATCCGATGACGGCGCCAGCCTCATCGACATGTTTTGCCCACATCGAGCCATATGGACCTTCCCGAAGAACGTCTGCATCGATCGCCGCAGAGATGACCTGCCATGGCAGCGCCCGGTTCTGTCGAAGATAGCTCCATGTCGCCGATGCTCGCCACGGCCGTTTTCGGTGGCTCCAGCGGTCAGCGACCGAAGCCATTGTTTGCGTGTGACGAAGAGGCTTCTCCCAGGTCGCTGCGGTCGGCTGAAACGCGACCAGATCGCCGACAGCCGCCAGGGCTTCTGCAAAACCGATCCCGTTCAGATAGCTTGCAAGCGCGAACACATCGCCCTTGGCATTGGAACGGGCGTCGAACCAGCCCCTGTCGTCGTGAATTACGATTATGATGTCGTCGTCGCGCCGGAATTTGACTGCCCGGCTCGTGCTCTCTTTCCTGTCTATCGCGAAGCCCTCATGCTCAAGCACGGCTGCGCAGCCCACCCGGGCACGCAGCTCTTCGATGTCATTCTTTTCCATTTCGCTTCCTCTAGTTTCCCTGACTCTTCGGGCTGTCAGCGCCCAGGCCGCGAAGATGGAAGCGCGCAAGGGCGCGGTTCGCAATGTGCAGATCTGCCGGGAAAGATCGCGGCGAAGCCTCCCTTGCGCGCGCATCAGCGCAAGCGGCACGCCTTCCCCCGAAGGGGGTGATCGGCTCAATGAGCCGATCCGTAGGCAAATGGATCGTATTCATTGAGGATGGCGTCCTCGTCGCCGTCATACTCGGCGGAAGGCATGACGCCGATTTCACCATCGATTTCGAAGAGGGTGACCGGGACCATCAGGGTCCGGGCAAGATCGAGTGCGTGGTTTTGTGCGAGGCTGAGATCCGACATGTGAGGCTCCATCCGTTGGCGGGGCCGATCCCCGCTCGATGGCACCCGTTTGATCCGGACCCGGCCGCGGTCACCTCGGCGGCGCAGCCAGAGAGGTCGCAGTCACTGCGAACCCCCCTGCGGGTTGACCGTCCAAGGACGGGACTGGATTAGGGATGCCAGACAAGAGAGCTGGGTTTGACAACGCTTATGGTTGGAGCAGATTGGTATTCGATCTCGCCGCACTGACCTTCGTCCGGATCATCCGGACTGCCATCAACCGGAATGACGTGAAAATGGGGAACTGCTTCGTCTTCCAGTGCGAGACATCGGCACAGGTAAAGCGTTTGATTTGTCGGCCAGGTGATGACCGATCTCATCAGATGCGACGGTGCGCGGGGTGAAACTTTGGGGTGGAGATTTAAGCCGTCGCGGCCAAGGCGCTGCCAACTTGCCCGGCACAGGACTTCGAGATTTACTACCTGCGTCAATTACGGATTGACAAAAGCGAACTATTTTAAAGTCAGCTTGATATTTACTTTGAACTCGTGCCATAGTGTACATTATGATTAGACAACAGACGCCAAAGTTAAAGTATCTAATCCAATCGGTTCCGCCGGGCTTCCTCGTCGACTCGGCCTGGACGGCACGCCATGCGATCTCACGGCAATCCGTATCGGCGTATATCAAGCAGGGTTGGCTTGAGCGGATTGCGACAGGCGTCTACCGACGACCATTTTCGGTAAGAGAAATGGCGCAAGCCGTCACGGGTTGGAAAATTCCCTTGTTATCCGCGCAATGGATCATGGGACATGCATTCCACGTGGGAGGTCTGACCGCGCTTGGATTGCGCGGCCATTCCCACTACCTGCAGCTCGGCGGCGATACGCGCGTCTACCTCTATGGCTCCGATATTCCTGACTGGCTTATAACATTGACAACCGATGCCAGGTTCATCCGACGAGGTCATGGACTGTTCTCCGACGAGAACAACGGCGTCGAGGACAGCGAATTCAGCCTCTCCGATAATCCAGATGAGGAACTGGCCATGAGCCCGTGGCACTGGCCCATCAAAATGTCGTCTGCAGAGCGGGCGATACTGGAGATTCTCGATGAACTTCCGAAGAACGAAAGCTTTCACAACATCGACATGGTATTTGAGGGAATGGTCAATCTGCGCCCAAAAATGTTGACGACGCTGTTGACCCAGTGCAGCAGCGTAAAGGTGAAGCGCCTGTTCTTCGTCTATGCCGACAAGCACGCGCATGCGTGGCTCAAGCATATCGACAGATCGCAGATCGACATGGGACGCGGCGATCGGGCACTTGTCCCAGGCAGCCGGCTTCACCCCATTTATCGCGTAACGGTCCCCGCCGACCTGCTGCCATAGGAGAATATCGATGGCGCGTGATCGCTATATGCCGCAGGTCGAACTGCTCGTCCGGACGTTGCCCTATATCGCACGGCAGGATGTCTTCGCCCTCAAGGGAGGAACGGCCATCAACCTGTTCTACAGGGATATGCCTCGCTTATCGGTCGACATTGACCTCACCTACCTTCCCATCGAGGATCGCGACACGACGCTCAGCGGTATCGATGCCGCGCTCGACCGCATTCGCGACGACTTGCTGAAAAATCTGCGCGGGGTCGACGTCCAGCGCATCGCCGGCGGCGGCAACAATGATACGCGGGTGCTCGTCCGGCAGGGCACCACCGAAATCAAGATCGAGACCTCGCCGGTCGCGCGTGGAACTGTGCATCCTCCAGAACTGCGGGCGGTAACGGATGGCGTCGCCGAGGCGTTCGGCTTTGCTGAAATGCAGGTGGTGTCCTTCGAAGATCTGTTTGGTGGCAAGCTTCATGCCGCCGTGGACCGCCAGCACCCGCGCGATCTCTTCGACGTGAAGCTGCTCTACGACAATGAAGGGCTCACTGACGCGTTGTTTCGGACCTTTCTCATCTACGTCGCAAGCTCCGGCCGCCCCCCGCATGAGCTGATCAGGCCGTCATTGTCCGAAATCGATGACGCCTTCGTGAAAGAATTCGAAGGCATGACCATCGAGCCTGTCAGCCTGATCGAACTGAAAGACGCGCGAGTCCGGCTGACAGGTGATCTTCGAGCCCGACTCGATGATAAAGCGATGCGATTCCTGCTCTCTCTCCATGATACGGAGCCGGATTTCGACGCCATCGGGTTGCCTCAGGCGGCCGCGCTGCCGGCAGTACGCTGGAAGTTGCTCAATCTAGCAAAGCTGAAGCAGCAGAACCCCGATAAACACGCCATGCAGCGTGGGGAGATTGAGGATATGTTTGTCTAGGCCACTGCATGCGATATCGCGCCGTAGGCGTGCGCAAGGCCTGTAATAAAATACTGAAGAGCATCGGAGCTTTCAGCATCGCGCCGGCCGAACAGGGCGGGAAAGCGGGAATTCTCGACATGTTTCGCCCGGAAAAGGGGAGCCGCAGGAGCCTTAGCATAGCGCCGCTAAGCGGAAGGCGGAACCGACTATCCCCGGGAGAAACGTTCCATTCAGTCTGTCGCGAAGGCGGACTTAACGTCCGAGTTTCACGACACGGTCCGTGACAACGGTCTACTGGCGTAACTTAGAAATCTAGATGCCCATGCATCTAGCAAAGCGCATCTGTCCAGCCTTGAGCGACAAGGTTTCGGAAGGCGTCGCGCACCTGCGTGTGGAACAGGGCGCCGTGTGACCATCTCGCCGGAAGTTAGACTTGTGGCTTCAGTGCCGCCTTGGATTTAAGTCGACATTTACCGTTGCTCCGGCTTTTACCAGCTCTGGTAGAAACCAGTTATGGTCCATCAGTTGTTCAGGGAAGTAGAGACCCGGCGGGAATGCGGGACGCCCCTCAAGTCCAAGAACGATTGAAAGAGACAGAGCGGCACTAAGGCCCGTCAACTTGGCTTGGCCTTTCGTAAATTCAATGGTCGAGCGCCGCCGTGTCAATTGGCCATTTATCTCCCCTTCTATCTCAAGAATCACTTCAGTTCCGACATCCCCGCCGCGCACACGGCTTGAAGAGACGCCACTGGCCAGGTCGAAGCGGACCTCCCGCGCACCCGTGGCAGCGTGAAGACTGACTATGTCGTAAGGTGCGAAAGCAGATGCAGAGAAAATTCTTCCATCTACGGCCGCAATTTCTCTCCTGGCAGTTTTGCCACGAAGCCAGACGCGGCGCCCGTTCTGGAAACCAAGAACGTTGGAAACACCTTCCGCTCCAACCTCCATGTCTTCTTGGGCGGCAGGTCCGGTCGGGTCGAGATCGTCTATGATCGCCCCGACCTTAATCGAATGTACGACGTCCAATCCCTCAACTGACGCCATGGCAAGGAAGACCGTCGGCCCGCCGTGCCAGTGACTGGAAAGCACAACCGGCGAAGCATCAGGGCGGCTGATGAAGTGCGCCATCTCTGCGCCGACTTCGATCAGCCAGTTGCCGATGCTCATATACGGAATTTGAAGGTCCTGCGCCAAACGCATGCCGTGAAGGCCAGAATCTGGGGCGAGCATCACTACGGCGGAAATGGGGGTATCAGGATGGAGACCAAGGCGCTTTCGTTGAGTATCGACCTCTACAGCATCGGCATAACCGACGTCTCGAGCAATGACGTCGGCTTTCCCGACATCCCGCCCGCCGATCAGGATCGGTGGCTCAGGATGCCTGTCGCGAAACGCGCGCACCATTTGCTGTCCGACGACACCCGAGCCGCCCACGAACAGGATTTTTCCCATCACCGAAAGTCTCCTTCTACATAAACAAGATGTTGGCAGCTGCAACCAGAGAATGAGAGTTCACCGGCGATCACGACTACGAGATCACCGCCCGCCCGGCGGGAAACGCTTATGCAGCCAGGAAACGGCAATCCGGTTCACCGCGTCGGGCTGCTCTTCCGCCGTCCAATGCCAGGCATCAGCGACCACATGTTTCTCAAGATCTGGTACACAGGCATCCATCCCGTCCGTCATGCTTGACCTTAGAACCACGTCGTTGGCAGCCGACACCATCAACGATGGCACGCGGATCGTCTGGTCGACGTCCAGTCCTGCTTTCCAATTGCGGGTGATGTTGCGGTACCAATTGATTGCTGGGGTAAAGCCGGTACGGTTATAGTGCCGGACGTAGAATTCCAACTCATCGGAATTGAGGACATCCTGGCCGGGAAACTGATCGGGCGTCGGTTGCCCGTAATATTCCATATTCTTGAACTGCGCCGGCAGTTGGTCCCAGCCGGTGGGAGTGCCGAGGTTCTTCCGCAACGATCCCCGCAATGTACCGCGCGGATCGCTGTTCATCACGGTGTCAGCTGCATCTCCGTCCTGGAACAACAGCACATACATGTGTGGGCTATAGACCTCGCGCATCTGGGCGATGGGATCACGTCCAGGGTCCGCGACGAACTTTTGCCCCTCCTGCAGAACCGGAGCGACGAGGTCGGTATGCAGCCAGAGCATCCAGTGCGGGATATGTGGCGTGTTGAGCGATATCACGCCAGCCGTGCGCTCTCGATGGAAAAGTGCCATCTGCCAGGATAGGAGCCCGCCAAAGTCATGGCCCATGAACACTGCTTTTTCGACGTCAAGGGCGTCGAGAAGGCCGACGACATCACCCGTCAAATTGGCGAGATCATAAGCTTCGACGGCCTCGGGCCTATCGCTGAGGCCGTAGCCGCGCAGATCGGGAACGATTACGCGATAGCCTGCTGCCACCAATGCCGGAATCTGATAGCGCCACGTATATGCCAAACCCGGAAAGCCATGCAGCAATACGACTGCCGGCCCCGATCCAGACTCGTAAACGGCAAGATTGATACCATTGGCAGCAACCATCCGCACGGGCGGCATTGCGGACAGGAGCAGTCCCTGATTAGCCATGGCAGGAAATGCCGTGGCGGAAGCGACCGCTCCAAATCCGGCCAAGAGCGCTCTACGTGTCAGTTTTAACATCTCATTCTCCGAATTGCGGTCCAGGACCCTTCGCAAGCTGCTTGGCCTAGCCCTTCAACAGCTGCCTCCAAATCTCTGATGGAAGCAGAGGGAGATGCGTGTTACATTGAGTAAGTTACTATCAGTAACATTGATCAGCTGCTCATCGATGTCAAGCCAGGAATCGCAATTGTCTAACAAGATGCCCAAGGCGGATCGCCGCGCCCAACTGCTCGAAATCGCTCACGCCATTGTGCGGCAGCACGGTACGGATGCCTTGACGCTGGGATCTCTCGCCGAGCGCGCAGGGCTGAGCAAGCCGATTACATACAATCATTTCAAGACGAGGGCCGGCTTGATGATCGCCCTCTATCGGGAGATCATGGATCGCCAGGTGCTGGCATTAGGCGAGGCAATCAATCATGCACCCCAGCGCCTTGACTACATCGCCGGCGTTCTCGCTACGACTTACATGGATTGCTACAAATCTGTGGGGCCGGAGTGGCACGCGATAGGAGCGGCCCTGAAGGGCGATGCGCTGATGGATGCCAATCATCGCGAAATGATCGACAGCTACGTCGCGTTCTTTGCACAAGTGCTTACGCCGCTTTCAACACTTGCCCCGGAGATAACGCGGCGCCGCTGCCTTGGTATCATCGGCGCTGGAGAAGCACTGTCCGACGGCCTGGTCCGCGGAAACATTACCAGGGATCACGCCATAGCAGACTTCGCCGATTTGATTGTCAATTGGCTGCCGACATCCGACCGAATGTCGAGTGGAACGGATAGGCTAGGCTAAATCGGGCTTGTCGCAAACATTTTTGGAGCGCGCGATTATCCCCTGTGCATCCTCATTTTCATGCTTTGTTAACCTTTTGCAGTCCGAAGAGGCGCGCAAGCAAATCGTTCTGGTCGTTGACAGTCCAGTCTCCGGAAAAGCCAAAGCCCTTCCGCAGCCAAAGCATCGCCTCGAAACCCGCGATGGTTCGCCGCGCCGTGTTGAAGGATTGGAAGCCGCCGATCTTTGGCATGTTCCTCTTTACCCGGAAATGGTCACTTTCGATGCCTTGCTGGAGGTGCTTGGTGACATAGTGGACGGGGCCCGGATGGAGAAGCCCGTCCTCAACCGACGTTTTGATCGTTGACGGGAAGGTGTTGGCCCCGTCCGTCCCGATCCTGTTCGGCGACAACAAGGGTTCATCTTTAAGCATCTTGCGGAAGAACCGCTTGGCGGCGTCGAGATCGCGCTTAGCGGTCAGCAGGAAATCTACCGGATTGCCGTGTTTATCTATGGCTCGGTACAGATAGCGCCATTTGCCGCGGATCTTGACGTACGTCTCATCGATCCGGACCGAGCCGCAATGGGGTCGGCGAAACAGCCGCAGCCGTTTTTCGATCATCGGCGCATAAGCCAATACCCAGCGGTTGGCCGTGCTATGATCCACCTCCAAGCCCCGCTCGCGAAACATCTCTTCCAAGTCACGATAGCTGAGCGGGTATCGCAAGTACCAGGCAACCGCCTGTACAATCAGCCAAGCCTCGAAATGCCTGCCTTTGAAGTCATCCTTTGATTGGCGCTTCAGCTTCTCGGCAATAGCATTCAGAATCATGGGCTCGCTCCGCAACTTTCGGAGCGGCAAATTCCATGCCTATGGTCAACATAAGGTTAAGCCCGAAAATTTGCGACAAGCCCGGTCATTGCACCTTATCGCGGGCCGAGAGCTTGAATCCTTCAGGGGTATCTTCGACGATGTATCCCTCTTCACTCAGTCGGCTGCGAAGTTCATCTGCGGTTTTCCAATCGCGCCGGAGACGGGCATCCTGGCGGAGCTCGGCCAATTCCTGTATCTCGGACGGTGCCGAAAAGGGGGCGTAGGAGAGCATATTCGCCGCTTCCATGAGTTTCAGTCCTGCGATATGGTCGAACGTCTCGACGATCTGAAGCTTGGCATTCGGATGCAGTTGTTCGTCGTTTAGCGCGGATTGTAGGAGTGTCAGGGCCGCCGGAGTTCCAAGATCATTGTTGAAGGCATCAGAGATCTTCTCTTCATAGGAATGCCCTTTATCTGATTTAGAAACGGCTCCCGTTTGAGAGTTTGCTTGAATTTGGATATCGGCGATCGTTTGTTTAAGGCGTCGGAAAGCAACATTCGCGCTTTCCAAGATCTCCCACGAGAACTTCATGGTGTTTCGATAATGCGATTTCATGCACAGAAAGCGATAAGCCAGCGGGTCCATGCCCCGCTCTACAACGCTAAATGCAGTGGCGAACGTGCCTTTCGATTTTGCCATACGCTCGTCGTTTTCCATTTGAAGGAAATTGCCGTGCATCCAATAGCGCACAAAAGGGGCGCAGCCGGTGGCGTTCTCACTCTGAGCGATTTCGTTGCTATGATGGACAGGAATATGGTCTATCCCTCCCGTATGGATATCGAACTGGTCGCCTAGATAAAAGGTCGACATCGCGCTGCATTCAATGTGCCAACCTGGAAAGCCAACGCCCCAAGGGGATGGCCATTCCATTTGCCGGTTCTCGTCCGCACGTGAAAATTTCCAGAGCGCAAAGTCCGTTTTGTTGCGCTTTTCCGCGGCCGCTACACGCATTACTGATCGCAATCCGTCTTTGTCTAACCGAGCAAGACGACCGTAATCAGCAACAAGGGTGGTATCAAAGTATATGCCGTCCTCAGTTCGATACGTGAAACCATTGGCTTCGAGTTGTTCGACCATCCTAATTTGCTGAGGAATATGTTCTGTCGCTCTGCAGAGTGTATTGGGGCTCACAATATTTAGGAGTTCACACTGCTCGATAAAGGAATTCTCGTAAGTTTCTGCAATCTGCCATGCCGTGCGCCCTTCCCGAGCAGCGCCTAGCTCCATCTTGTCTTCACCTTCGTCAGCATCACTTGTAAGATGGCCGACGTCGGTAATATTCATGACATGATTTACGATGAACTCGTTTGCTCTCAACAACCGGACAAGTGTGTCAGAGAATATATAGGTTCGCATGTTCCCTAGATGGGCGTTATTATAAACCGTAGGGCCACATGTATAGACACCCACACGGTCCTCGCTCATGGACACAAATGGTTCTGTAGAACGCGACATCGTATTGAATAGGTA
This sequence comes from Neorhizobium sp. JUb45, assembly GCF_004343585.1. Classification (GTDB taxonomy): domain Bacteria; phylum Pseudomonadota; class Alphaproteobacteria; order Rhizobiales; family Rhizobiaceae; genus Neorhizobium. The sequence goes on from NZ_SLYW01000010.1 coordinate 139,856, forward strand.
TATTGGCCTTCTCGGCATCACGGGTCCACTTTCTAGGCACATAAAGTTAACAGGTTTTAGGTTGGCTTGGTGCCCAGTTCAAGTGACGGTGTTATCGATGCAAGGAGGTTCTCTCGAACATCGGCCTTAAACCGTCCGTCGACCCTAATCGAAACAGTCGGGTGCGGCGACTGTTCAACGCCATGGCGCTGACGGCTGTCGAACCACGCAGCAAATCCGAGTGTATCTGCCCTAACATCAGCGTCGTCGATGACATAGAGCTGTTTTTCGGGTGACGTGCGGAACCAGACGAATTCCTGTTTTACATCGGGCAACTGATGATCCCGATGAAGCGGCGTCCCCCACCCGGCGGGATCAACCAGAACGAGGATCCGCGCCACGTCCTCTAAGGGGAAGCTTTCGATAAGTTCTCGCGTCGCCGGAAGAGTTTCGTAAAGCGGGGACCGATCCCTAAGGTCAGGGTTTCCATAGTCGGCAGGCGCGCGGCCGGAGCCTTCCTCCCCGTTTCGGATGCTTAAACGGATTTTCTTTGGGCCGCACGGCTGTCTACGCAATTCGAACTGTTCGAGAAAGGGCGATTGCGAGGCCGCCAGGATTTCAACCAATTCCAGTGTTTCAGCTTCCACTGTCTGTCGTAGATCGGCGTTAACTGTGGGTTTGCATTTAATCGTGAGATTCCGTCCCAACACTTTCAACACGTTAGCTCGGCACGTAGTTTGAGACTTAGCACTTAATTTGAGACCGCCTCTTGGATTTTAGCACTTAATGTGAGATTCATTCATTGATGAAATCCGCGGTAGTTTATTATGGATGATCAGTTTCCAGATGAGATTGACGAAAAGCTTTGGGAAGAGGCTTGTCGACGCGCCGGCGCAATCCGAGAGTTTCTGAAGCGTCGGTCTGGCGATGCAACCTCCGGGGATATGGCGCTCCTTGCTGTCGAACTCGGCGTCAGCCGAGCAACTGCCTTCCGTCTTATCAAGCTATTTCGGGGTGGGGGAACGGTGATGTCGCTGGTGGAGCGAAAACCTGGCCGTCCTGACGGCCGACGCGTGCTCGACAAAGGCCGAGAAGAAATCATCCTCACCACGATAAATCGGTATTACCTGACAAAGAACCGCCCAGGCATCTCCCAATTGGTTCGGGATATCCGAACGAGTTGCCTCTCGGCGGGGCTGAAGCCGCCACATCGCCGGACGATCGAAACTCGTCTCAAGGACATCAACCTTCACAAACGCGCCAAACAACGGGGCGAATCCGAAATCGTGAAGCGGACAACCGCCGTGCCGGGAGGGCTCACCGCCTCGCGTCCACTCCAGATCGTCCAAGTCGACCATACGAAAGCAGATATCTTTGTCGTCGACGAGGAGACGCGTCTTCCCATCGGGAGGCCCTGGCTAACTCTGGCAATGGATGTCTGCAGTCGGATGGTGACAGGGTTCTACCTCGCGATGGACGCTCCCTCCCGACTTTCGACAAGTTTGTGTTTGCTACACTCCGTCTTTGACAAATCACCTTGGTTACGAGAGCGCGAGCTCATTGAGCCGTGGCCGGTGGCCGGCCTCCCTGAGACACTACATGTCGACAACGGCAGCGACTTCAGAAGCCGAGCTTTTAAAAGGGGCTGCGACGATGCTGGCGTAGCGATCGACTGGCGACCACCGGGCGAACCGCGCTTCGGCGGGCATATCGAGCGGCTGATCGGCACCCAAATGGGAAGACTCCACTTGTTACCCGGAACTACTTTCAGCAATGCACGGGAGCTTGGCGAATACGATTCGAAGCGGCATTCGGCGCTGACTCTGCGCGAACTCGAGCGATACATCGCCCTCGACATTGTCGGTAACTACCATCAGTCAATCCACCGCACTCTGGGCCGTCCGCCCATCGCGGTATGGCGCGAGCACGAGGGTGATATTCCGCTCCGCTTGCCGCAGGACCGGATGCGATTTTGGCTGACATTCCTCCCCGAGCAGGAGCGTACATTGCAGCCTACCGGGATCCATCTCTTTGGAATGCGCTATTGGTCGGCAGCCCTGAGTGCCGACGTCGGGACTGCAGATCGCCGGCTGCTCGTCAAATACGACCCAAGGGATATGTCTCGTGTCTTCGTGCGACGACCATCAAGCAGCTTTGTGGAAGCTCGTTACGCCGATCTCACCTTGGCTTCGGTAACGCTACACGAAGCCTTGGCTGCGAGGCGCACTCTGCTGGCGAAAGGGCGACGAGAGGTCAACACCCGCGCGATCGTCGGTACGGCAATTGAGCAACGCAAATTGGTGAATGCCGCTATGAAGGCGACAGCCACAGTACGACGAGGCAGCACTTCCAGCTTAAAAACGAAAGTGGATGACAGCGGTTGGGGCTCGCTTCGGGGAATCGACTCCAGCAAACCTGTGGCTTTCGACGAGGACATGGAGTGAGCTGGCATGACCACAGAAATCTCCCACCTGACCGTGACCGCAGCCGAACTGCTCAGTGAAGCTGACAACCAGCGTATCCGCGCCATAAGATCACGTCGCTGGCTCATTTACCCGCGTGCAAAGCAGGTACTCGATCGGCTGAACCTCTTGGTCGATCATCCACGTGGGACGCGAATGCCGTCGCTCGCCATTTATGGTGACAGCGGCATGGGCAAGACGATGATCATGAAGCGCTTCCGTGACCAGCACCCACCAAGCTTCAACTCGCTTACCGGCAGGCTAAAAACACCGGTTCTGGCAATGGAGATGACCAGCCGGCCTGGCGAACGGCGGTTCTACGCCGAACTTTTGACCCTGCTTGGCGCACCACAGCGACCACGTGCCGATATTGCCCAGATGGAGCAAGCGGCACTGCGGATCATGGAAGCGATTGGCGTGCAGGTTTTGGTGATCGACGAGGTGCACAACATTCTAGCTGGGACCTATCGTGAGCAACGCATCGTATTAAATACCTTACGTTTTCTCAGCAACCGCCTCCAGATCTCACTCGTCTGCTTCGGCGTCAACGACGCCCGCGAGGCCATTGGTGGCGATGTTCAATTGGCGCGTCGCTTCGACCAGTTCACACTGAGCCGATGGGCTGCAAATGAGCAATTCGAAATGTTGGTCGCCTTGATACTGCGTAATACTCCATTGCGGCACCCATCGGTGCTAACCGCGAAATCATTGCGCCGAATACTACAAGTCACTGAGGGCATCACAGCCAACATCTTCCACATCGTCAACTCACTGGCCATCGAGGCAATCGAAAGCGGAAGAGAGAGAATTACCGACGAAGCCATTGAGAAATGGGAGCCCGAATTCGACTCCGACGCAGCATTCGCGTGAAGGCAAGCCTATGCGAACGGCGACTGCCGGTAAGGCTGGCTCCATGCGCCGACGAGCTTTTGTCGTCGTGGATTGCCCGACATGCCGCATTCTATGCGATCTCTCCCTTAGCCATGCTTCAGCATTGCCTTCCCGAATTGCTATCATTGCGCGCCGCCGATTTGAATCTTATCGACGATCAAGTCGCTCGCATTGCCCATATGTTCTCGATCGAGCCCATTACGGCGTCACGACACGAAAGTGCTGGATTTGTCCGGCATTTGAGAACGCATCAAGAACTCTGTGATTTGTCGAGTACATGCGAGTTGGAGCCCCGCTGGGTCGCTTACGCCATATTTGGCTCTGATCAACAAAGGCTCTTTTGCATGAACACACTTAGTGGGTCAGGGAGATAGTTGGCGAAAGGACCACACAACGAGAAGCCGGCCTTATTATAGAGACCGATTGCCTCAATGTTCGCGACACCTGTTTCGAGCCGAATGCAGGTCGCCCCCGCAGTTCGTGCTCTATTTTCAAGATCGTTAAGCAGCAACCTGGAAATACCTTTTCCGCGCGCTTCAGGAATCACCCACATTCGCTTGAGCTCCGCCCAGCCGTCGAAGAGCGCGAGCGCGGCAGTTCCAATCGCCTTTTGATCCGGATCTCGAGCGGAAACGAAGATAACGTTATCTGCCTTAAGAGCGTCGATTGACAAGAAATGGTTGCTCTCGGAGGGGTAAAGGGAAGCACCGTACTCCTCGCCCGCTTGCAGGAGTGCGGCGATTTCTGGCCGTGTCGGGTCATCCAGATCGATAATGCAATGCTGACTATTCATTTTTTCCTACTTGTTTGAGAGCTTCGTAAAGTGCGGTCTTGCCGATTTTGACACGCGCGGCAGCCTCCCGCACGTTGAGGCCTGCCGCCAGATGCTGGCGTGCCTTTGCGAGCTTGTCGGGTGTCACAACCGACTGACGGCCGCCGCGCCGGCCACGCTCTTCAGCGGCTTGCAGTCCGGCTCGTGTCCTCTCCCGGATCAAGTCGCGCTCGAACTGCGCCAGTGCCCCGAACAAGTGGAACACAAGGCGACCGCCGGATGTCGTGGTGTCGATATTCTCGGTGAGGGAGCGGAAGCCGACGCCCTTGGCTTCCAACTCGGTGACGATCTCGATCAAGTGTTTCATCGATCTGCCGAGACGGTCGAGCTTCCAGACCGTCAGCGTATCGCCGTCACGGGCGTAGCGGATCGCCTCGGTCAGGCCGGGCCGATCGGTCTTCACACCCGACGCCTTGTCCTCGAACAGCTTCTCGCAGCCCGCCTTCTTCAAGACATCGAGCTGCAACGCTGTATCCTGATCTCCGGTCGAGACCCTTGCATAGCCGATCGCGGTCATAAGGAGCGTCTTGTCCGTTTTCTTGTTCAATACGGACAATGTCCGATTTGCCGTTAAATAGCAATGTGCGCGGACAAAACCTGTGGATGCCGCCAAACCTCCGTTTCTCGGACAGGCATTTTCCAGTTCGCTGATCCTTCAGCAACGAAATGGGAAGATCCGAGAATGGCACGAAGAGCATTATTGAGCGAGGCATGGTGGCAACAAGCAACAACCATCCCGGATGACGACAGGGAAATCGCCAAGTACTACACGCTGGATCGATCCGACCTCGACCTCATTATGCGACAAAACAAGGCCTCGAACCGGTTGGGTCTTGCCTGTGTTCTGGCCACACTGCGTTATCCGGGTCGGCCGCTTGTGGACGGCGAGCTCCTGCCACTGGGCGTCCTCCGGTTTCTGGCACAGCAGATCGGTGTCGATCATCGCGAGATCAATCGTTACTTTGAGCGGCCGCAGACGCGGCGCGAACATCTCGTCCTGCTTTTTGACCGAATGCGGATTCGGCCATTTGCTCCCTCGGATGTGCGGGCGCTGACCGGCTGGCTGACGCCGGCTGCCCAAACACTGCGCCAGGCCGACAAACTGGCGGACATGGTGGTGGAGGAATTGCGGCGTCGAAGAATTCTCCTGCCGACGCGACCGGCGCTTGAAGCCATCATTCATGTCGCGATTCGGCGTGGTGTTCGCATTGCTCACCGGGCTTTGGCTGGCGGGCTGTCAGACGATCAGAAGCTCAATCTCGACAAACTTCTCGATCCACTTGAGGGTACGAACCTGACCGTCCTAGCGTGGGCGAGAACACCGGCATTGTCGCCAGCGGCCGTCAACCTCGACCGGCTCGCCGAGCGCATTCGCTTTCTGCGTTCGCTGAACCTGTCAGCAACTTTAATGGAGCGCATTCCGATCAATGTCTTTGACGAATTCGCGGCCGAGGGCATGCGGATGAGCGCGCAGCATTTGTGCGACCTTAATTCGGAGCGCCGGCGCGCCGTTCTGACCGCGACGGCGTTGCACCTTTCTCGCCATCTCACCGATTGCGCCATCGATATGTTCAAGAAAATCATGGGCGTACTGACCCGGCGCGCCGACAATCGGGCGGCCGCTCGCGTGACACGGTCGGTCCGGGAGGTGCAGAAACCGCTGAAGGATGTTTCAAAAGTCTGCCACGCAATCATCGAGGCAAGAGAGAAAGGCGAGGACATCGCCAAAGCAATCGAGAGCGCCATTCATTGGCCGGCCTTCACGACCAGTGTCGAGGCGGTCGATACGCTGATCGCCCCGGATGTCATCGACGGCAAAATCGACATGCTCCAGCGCTATCCAACGATCCGGAAACTTGCGCCGCAGTTTCTTTCCACCCTCGTCTTCCGCGGTCATGCCGTGGCAGCGAATCTTTTGCGGGCACTATCCCTGGTCGCCGATCTCTATCGTACGGGCAAAAGGGCGATACCGGACAGAGCTCCGATCTCGTTCACCCCAAAAGGTTGGATGCCGCTCATCCTGCAGGACGGGAAGATCGATCGTAAGGCCTATGAACTTTGCCTGTTCGGCGAATTAAAGCGCAGACTTGACGCAGGCGATGTCTGGGTAGAGGGCGCCAAGCGTTTCCAGTCTTTCGAAAGCTTCCTCATTCCCACACCGACATTCGAGTTGATGCGTGAGGAAGGGCCGCTTCCGATCGCCGTCAGTACCGATGTTGAGACATATCTCCGCCAGCAGCGCCAAATCCTGAATGGCGGACTGGCTGATCTCTCCCGTTTGGCTGCTGCCGGTGAACTCGGCGAGGTCGAATTGACAGGAGCGGGTTTCAGCGTCACGCCGCACAAAGCCTTGTTTCCGGACGTCGCCAAATCGCTAAAAGCCAAGGTGGAAAGCCGCCTGCCTGCGATCCGCATCACCGATCTGTTGCTGGAGGTGGACGTCCGCACGGGATTTTCCAACGCCTTCACCCACCTGCGCAGCGGCCGGGCGGCCGACAACAAGCTTACGCTTCTCACCGCGATCCTGGCCGACGGCATCAATCTTGGCCTCACCAGAATGGCGGACGTTTCGCCCGGAATCACGATGCGTCAGCTTTCCTGGGCGCATGACTGGCACATTCGGGAGGAAGGTTACACCGCCGCGCACGCCATTCTCGTCAACGCCCAAAGGCAATTGCCCCTCGCGAGCCTATGGGGAGACGGAACCACCTCATCCTCGGACGGCCAATTTTTTCCGGCTGGCGGTCATGCCGAGGCGATCGGCGATCTCAACGCACGCTACGGCCCCAATCCCGGCGCCAAATTCTACCGGTTCACGTCCGACCAATATGGCGCTTTCTATATCGTTGCCATGAACGCCAATGCGAGCGAGGCCATTTATGTCCTCGACGGACTGCTCTATCATGGCAGCGACCTCGCCATTGAAACCCACTATGTTGATACCGGCGGCGTTAGCGATATTAGCTTCGCCCTTTGCCATCTCGTTGGTTTCCAGCTCGTGCCCCGGCTGCGAGGTCTCAAGGATCGCAAGCTTTATCTATTCCCTGGCGACACGCCTCCCGAGAACCTGGCGTCACTCGTTGGCGAACCCGTCAACATCGAACGGATCAAGGCGAACTGGAATGACATCCTTCGACTGGTCACCACGATCCGCTCCGGCCAGGTCCGACCTTCGACCCTGCTCGCCAAGTTATCGGCATTCCCGCGTCAGAACGGATTGGCGCTGGCGCTCCGCGATCTCGGTCGCATCAATCGGTCCATATTCCTGCCGCAGTGGTGGCAAAACCCGGAAATGCGCAGAAACGCGACCGCCGGCCTCAACAAGAGCGAGGCCCAGAACACTCTTGCCCGCGCGCTGTTCTTCAACCGTCTCGGAGAATTGCGCGACAGGACCTTCGAGAGCCAGTTCTTTAGAGCATCCGGATTGAACCTGTTGATCAACGCCATCGTCTACTGGAACACGCTCTATCTCCAACCTGCCTTCGCCGAACTCAACCGGGAGGGCATCCCCACGCCGCCCGACATTATCAAGCACATTACCCCGCTCGGTTGGCAGCATATCAGCCTCACCGGCGATTATATCTGGACTCCGACAGACGGCGTTGATCTCAGGCCATTGCGGCAGGAAACTTCCATCCTCGCAGCGTGATCACCCAATGTTCTCAAAAGCCGGACAGATTCACCACTTTCGTGTCGTGACGCCAGGTGGTCCGGCCAAGAAAGCCGAAGACGGAGCATTTCGTGAAATGGCTCAAAGAGGCGGCCAATCAGGATAGTCGCATATTGTAACTTCCGCGGCCGGAGAAATTTTAGCAACTCGACGGCGCCCAGCTTTGGAATTATCTATAAAACATGACGACAGCCAAAGATGACACGATCGCGGTGCGGATCAGCAAAGTGCTGGCCGAGCGCATTATCGCCGGTGCGCTCGAGCCAGGGTCCCGGCTGGGCCAGGATCACATTGCCGAGGAATTCGGCACGAGCCATGTACCCGTCCGCGAGGCGTTCCGGCGCCTGGAAGCGCAAGGCCTCGTGGTCAGTGAGCCGCGCCGGGGGGTGCGGGTCGCCAGCTTCAGCCTTGATGAGGTCAGGGAAGTTGCTGAAATGCGCGCTGCATTGGAGGTCCTCGCCTTGCGTCATGCCGCGCCGCATCTGACCAAAGCCATTCTGGACCAGGCCGAGGCTGTCAACAGGGCCGGCGACAAGGCCGGTGATGTGCAAGCATGGGAAGAGGCTAACCTTTTGTTTCATCGTCTCATTTTGAAACCTTGCGCCATGCCCCGGCTCCTCAAAGCGATCGACGACCTGCACACCGCCAGCGCCCGTTTCCTGCTGGCGGGCTGGCGGTCGGAATGGGAAGCGCCAACCGATCGGGATCACCGCGCCATTCTGGACGCCCTGCGGGCGGGACAGGTGGATGCAGCGGCGACCGTGCTGGCCCGTCATGTTCAGTGGGTTGGGAAAAAGCCCGGAAAACCATCCGTGCCGGTGCTGGCGAAGCGCGCTTGATTTCAGCTTTTTCGTCTCGGCTATTGCCACGTCGGAAGTTTTGTGGATTCCTTTAGCGATAGAATCTTTAAATTATAGATAATTCTGCGCTGAAGGAGAAGACATGACCGATACTGCTGCAAGACCAATCGAAGCCCGCTCGGGGATTTCCGCGCGAATGGTTGTGACCGTCATTACCGGCGCGGCGCTGATGACACTTGCTGCCAAGGTGCAGATTCCGTTCTGGCCCGTGCCGATGACGCTGCATACCATGGCCGTGATGGCATTCGCCGTCGTCTTTGGACCGCGCATTGCCATCTCGATCTTCCTGACCTATCTCGCCGCCGGCGCGGCAGGCCTGCCTGTGTTCTCCGGCTCGCCGGAACGCGGCATTGGTCTTGCCTATATGGTCGGCCCGACCGGCGGCTATCTGCTTGGCTATCTTGTCGCCTCCTGGCTCGTGGGAAAGTTCGCTTCAGGCAAGGGCAGTTTGGGCCGCCTCGGGGCTATGCTGGCCGGCATGCTGCCGATCTATGGGTTCGGCGCTGCATGGCTCGCGGTCTATGTTCCGCTCGATCGGGTTTTCGCTGCAGGCGTTATGCCCTTCCTCCTCGGTGATCTGGTCAAGATTGTCGCGATCGCAGCTATCGGCATGGTGCTGCCTACAACGATCGCCCGCTTCAAAGGCAAGGCATGATGACGGTCGCGGATGGAACAATCCGGCACGACTGGTCGGTTCAGGACATCGTCAGCCTGCATGAACTGCCGCTGCTCGAACTGGTCGGTCGCGCGAATGAAGTGCATCGCCGGCACCACGATCCCAACAAGGTCCAGAAAGCGAGCCTGCTTTCGATCAAGACGGGTGGATGCCCGGAGAACTGCGCCTATTGCCCGCAATCCGCGCATCACAGCGAAGTCGATCTGACCCGCGACAAGCTGATGGACCCGGCGAAGGTTATCGCCATGGCGGCGACCGCCAAGACAGCGGGGGCCGAACGTTTCTGCATGGGTGCAGCCTGGCGGCAGGTTCGCGATGGCAAGGAGTTCGATGCCGTCATCGAAATGGTCGAAGGCGTACGCGCTCTCGGCATGGAAGCTTGCGTCACGCTCGGCATGTTGAAGCCGCATCAGGCCGAGCGGCTCGCAGTCGCCGGTCTCACTGCCTACAACCACAATCTTGATACCAGTCCCGAGTTCTATGGCCGGATCATCACCACCCGCACCTATGCCGACAGGCTGGACACCCTGGCGACGGTGCGGTCCTTCGGGATCGACCTGTGCTGTGGTGGCATTATCGGCATGGGCGAGACGGTTCGTGATCGTGCCTCTATGCTGCATGTTCTTGCGGGAATGGACCCGCATCCTGAAAGCGTGCCAATCAACGCGCTCGTTCCGGTCGAAGGCACGCCGCTGGCAAACCGTCCGCGCATCGACCCGCTGGAACTGGTGCGGATGGTGGCGACGACCCGCCTCGTCATGCCGGGCTCGACCGTTCGGCTCTCGGCCGGGCGATCCAGCCTCAATCGTGAAGCGCAAATCCTGTGTCTCGTGGCCGGAGCGAATTCGGTCTTCTACGGCGATACGTTGCTCACCACGCCCAATGCCGGCATTGGAGAAGACGCTGAATTGTTCTCCGCCATCGGTGTGCCGGAACGCGCCTGCGTCTCCGCATCGGTCGCGTGAACGCCAGAGGAGCGGCAATCGCCGCCATTGGCGCTCCCGCTCTGTTTGTCTTCCTGTCATCCACCAGCTTCATCGCGGCGCGGGCAATTGCGCCGCATGCCGATCCTATTCTCTTTCTGTTCATCCGCTTCCTGATCGTCGTCGTGGCCTTCGCGGTTTTGGCGCGCAAGGTGGAATGGCCGAAGGGCTGGCAGTTCGTTGGCCACCTTCTGGCAGGCATGGTGATCAATGGCGTCTATCTTGTCGCGAGCTTCTGGGCGGTAGCAAATGGCCTCGCTGCCGGCGTCATGACGCTCTTGGGAGCGCTACAGCCGCTGTTCCTGGCCCTCGTGACCGTCACCGTTCTGCGCACTCCGATCAGTCCTCGCGCCTGGATGGGCCTGGTGCTCGGATTTACCGGCGTGACCCTGGTCCTGTCGCCGCGATTGACGAGTGTCGATGTGGCGGGATTGCCGGCGCTGTCCGTTGTCCTTGGCCTGTTGAGCATCGTCGCCCTGGCGCTTGGAACCATGGTCCAGAAATCATCCCTGGCGGCGGCCGATCTTAGAGCCATGGGAGCCGTTCAGCATCTCGGCGCGGCGGTTGTCGCCGGCGTGGCTTCGATCACGGTTGGAACGGGGCGGTGGGATGGCGACCCGTCTTTGTGGCTCGCTTTGGCCTGGTCTGTCGTCGCGCTCTCGCTTGCCGGGACGTCCCTCTACATTTGGATGGTGAGGCGCGGCGAAGTCACCCGTGTGACCGCATTGGCTCTTCTGGTTCCCCCAGCAACGGCCTTGCAAGCGTGGCTCCTGTTCGGGGAACAGCTTTTGCCCATTCAACTCGCAGGCTTCGCGATCACGCTGGTAGGTGTCGCGATCGTGCAGGGGTTGAGATTGTCGCGAAAATCCCAAGTTTTGTTTCGGTTTCGCGCCTGATATTTGTGCCGTCGCAGAATAGGGATTTCCGCGACGGATTGCACGCGGTAAGATTCCTGTCAGTTTTCAAAGTCGGCGTCACCGATCTTTCAAAGCCGCGTCATTCCCTGGCTTGCTTGCGAACCACGATCGCTTTCGGAGCGATGCTGATGAGGGCCTTCAGCGCAGACCCGTCATCAGGACATCGGAGGAGCCTTAGACTTGCAGCCTTCGAAACCGCTTGCTGGCGCTAAGCCGCTGCGGCTCGGACAGCCTCGACATAGGAAATCACCTCAGAACGGCTTTTCAACAAGACCTTCGTTCCGGCATGCGCATCAAATAGCTTATAATGGCTTTCGTAACTCGTGGACGAGTTCTCACGTCCGCGATATTCCCGTATCCAGTTGATCAACTCTTGGAAACTTGCCTCACTACCTCCTCCTTGGATGCCCCTAGCTCTGACGTTTGCAATGCACTCATCCACAGGCAAATCGATCCATATCAGGCTCGTGATTCGAGGAAGGACGGCTTTGGCAAGCCACCCATACACGCCTTCCATAACCCATGTGTCAGCCTGTCCAGCTTCAGCGACTTCATTGAAAACAAGCTGATTATCCCGGGCGACACCATAATGACCGGGCATCCAACGAACGTCATCAAGGTGGATTACTTGGCGGTTTAGGATAGCACCTAGCTCGCGGGCCATCCAAGTCGTGCCGGTCCCACCGTTGCCAAAGATGAGTGTCCGACGAAAATTTTCCATCCGCGCTCGCCCCACCATTTGAATTTCTTGTTTTTGTGAAAAGAACATATGCGCCAATGGCCGTAAATGGCGCTTTCGCGGACTAGTCGGCTCAGACCTTTGCCGATCATGAGTGTGCCCACTCCGATTTCAGCATCGCATAGATATATTCGCTGCCCCATCTGCCATCGAAGCAGTCGTTCTCAACGAGGTGAGCTTCACGCCGAAAGCCTATGCGCTCAACAATGCGGACAGACCTCAAATTCTCCGAGTCGAGGCGAGCGAATATCCGATGAAAACCAATGTCATTGAAGCCGACACCAATAATGGCTTTCACAGCTTCGGTCGCATAGCCGTTGCCACCAAAATCCGGGTTGAAAATGTATCCAACTTCGCCTTGGCGAGCCTGCTTGCTCTCCAGCTTGAGAAGAACCTCGCCGATGAGCGCTGCGTCAGTTTTTCGGACAACAGCCAGTCGATAGACATCACCATCATTCTGGAACGTGGTCGCCAGAGCTCTCGCAAACTTCTGCTTTAACGCAGAGCCATCGGAGGGAGCGGCGTATAAATACCGATAGACCTCCGGCCGAGAATGATATGCTCCGAACGGCATCTCATCGTCGGCAATGAATGGCCGTAGCGTGAGACGTTCCGTCTCGTAAAGGTGTTTGAGGCTGTCGAAGTTCATTCGAATTCCAGGGCTGGCGTATTCTGTGCTGCAATTCGAAGCAACGCGAGCTCACGGTACATGGTGGACCGGCCGAGCCCGAGCTGCTCGGCGGCCTGGGCGGGGCGAACGCCAGCGTCAATCAGCTTCAGGGCAGAGGCCAGTTTGTCCTCATCAAGCGTTGGCCGACCGAGTTTCTTGCCGCGTGCTCTAGCCGCCGCAATGCCGTCGCGGGTTCGCTCGACGATCAGCCGGCGCTCGAAATGGGCGATGGCGCCGAAGACATGGAACACCAGCTCGCCGGCGGCCGACGACGTATCGAGCCGCTCTTCCAGAGAGCGGAACGCCAGCCCACGTGCCTTGAGATCGTCGACCGTTTCAAGCAGTTCCTTCAGCGACCGCCCAAGGCGATCGAGACGGACGACACAGATGATGTCGCCCTTGCGGGAAAACTTGAGAAGCTCCGACAATCCTGGTCGCTCGAAGGTTTTGCCAGAGATCACGTCTTCAAACACCTGGATCGCGCCGGCCTCTTCTCTCAGACGGCGTCGCTGCACTTCGAGATCCTGATCCTTGGTAGAGACACGGGCATAGCCGAGAACGTCAGGCATGGTCGTTGATTCTTTCGTCTCTAAAACGCTCGGTTTATGGACTGATCAGAAGACGGCATCAACTGCTGTACCCATCCGTCTCTAAAATATGTCCATAAATAGCATGCGTCCCGAAACTCAGGAAGACCATTTCTGGACTGTTTCTGGGTAGTCGTGGCAAAAATTACGCAGTGCGATTGCGAAGCGGCGCTCGGACCGGGATCGGCTCATGTTTCTAAGTTGAAAGAGAGGTACCCCGGTTCCCGCCGACAACCGCTTGAGCACGGCTCGATCCGGATTGATAACAAAGGCGTCGAGATCGATGTCGCCGCCAAGCGCGCTCCGGCAAAAGGTCTGAACCGAAGTTTGATAACATTCCGCCAACCGGCGAATGTAGCTATCGACCCGTTCAAACGGATAGGGCGTTGGGTGGAGCGGCCATCGCCGAGGTGAAAGCGGGGCCATAACCTCGATCTCAGCGAACATGGGGAAACGACGCCTCAAAGATGGCTCGACGTTCCTCGGGACCGCGATAGTCACAACGATCAAGGATCATCCTATCGATATGTTCATGGCCTTGCATGAGCGCCAGGGCTGCTGCCGATGTCAGCATGGCGCAAACTTCCCCGATCAGTCCGCCGGAACGCCGCAAGATCAGACTGCGCAGCTCGCCAGAGGCGGCAAGGGCCGATTGCTCCCTGAGCGGCAGAGCTCGTTCGAAGCTCGACAGGAGCCGGGCGAATTCGAGATTGTCCTCCCACATCGGCAAAGGTACTGGCTCGAAGCGGTTCTCAAGCTGATCGTCGCTTCGGACGGCAATCTGGGCATGCTTGGTCCCGAGACCGACAATCGGAATGCGCAGTTCGTTTCCGAGAAACCGAAGCATGTTGAGAAATTCGGCACGGCGACTATGAGGTCCGGACAGCAAATTGTGCAGCTCGTCGATGATCACCATCCGCGTCTCAACGATGCGCAACAATTCCAATGTCTGCCGTTCGAGACGGTCCGTGGAATTGTTGCGGGAAATCGGTGCGTTCAGGGCATCGAGAGCCGAAGCATAGAAGCGCCGCACACTTGGCTCGGTAGGCATCTGCATGACGAGGACTGGAATAATCTCGTGATCGCCGAGGTGGCTTGCTTCAGGCGGATGCAGCCGCCGAAATTTCTCCGCCACCATCGTCTTTCCATTGTTCGTGGGACCGACGATCAGGAGATTGGGCGGTCGAATACGGCCGGGTCCAAAAGTCAGGGCTGCTTCCAGCTTATCGAGAGCGGCTTGGGCTCGTGGGTGGTTGATCCACCATTGCTCGCGCAGATGAGGTAGTCTTTCCAAGGGCGGCAATTCGGCGATTGCGCGGGCCGCAGGAGACAGGTGAGCTGCATCCCCGCTCATCTACCATTCCTCGATATCGAAAGGTTCGAGCGGATCGCCATCCTCAACTATCTTAGCTTGCCATGGTGGCGATGCGGACTGGGATGGCCTTCCCGTTCCTTCGACGACACGCAACGATAACCGCCTCGCCTGGTTTCTCCGCATGCTGCGGGTGGTCCGGGCAGCCTGACTTTCGATTTCCCGCATCTCCTCGATGGCGGCAAACAAAACGCGTTCGTCCCATTCGGTCTGCCGGCGCTGGCGCAATCGGGCGCGGGCGAGGCGGTGTTCCCACAACGAGACCGGTGGGCGCGACAGCTCGCGGTAAGGCACTTCGAGATAACCGCCATCCCGATCGTCGAGGATGTAAATGCGGCTGAGGTCGCGAGGATCGCGGCGGATCAGCAAGCGCTCAGGCATCGCGCTGCGTTCGATCCACGGCTTCAACGCGTC
Organism: Neorhizobium sp. JUb45; assembly: GCF_004343585.1. GTDB lineage: Bacteria > Pseudomonadota > Alphaproteobacteria > Rhizobiales > Rhizobiaceae > Neorhizobium. Next base: position 154,908 of record NZ_SLYW01000010.1, read on the forward strand.
GCAGAAATAATGGATGTGGTCGATGACGACGCCTTCGCGCCTCAGGGTCCGCCAGACCACCGGCAGGAAGTCAATCAGATAGGTACGGGGGTTGCGTGGCGTCGGGATCGTCTTTCCTGATGTGGCCAATGCCGTGACACCGGCGCTATAGCGGCGCAGTGGAATATCGTCATCGAGGCCGCCATGCGGCCGGACATGGTAGAATTTGGCGATCGCGACCGTCAGCCACCGTTCCAGTTCGCCAAGTGTCAGACAGGCGGCCTTATCGCTATCGTACTTACCGCGCTGCATGACATTGGAAAACGTCGTGCCTGGAAGGCTGTGGACCAGTTCCATCAGCGTGCCGATCAATCGTTCCACGACACCGCCGAACTTCGGCTGCCCTACCGGACGCCAGTCGATGGCGATATCATGCTGGGCGCAACCGCGCTCGAAAGCATCGGAATGGAACTCCTTTGCGTTGTCGACACTGATCAACAGCGGTTTGCCGGCGATCGGCCAGTCCGCCTCAACGCCAATCCCCTGTAGCCAGGCATGTTTGTCGGCAGCCATATGGGTCAGGCAAAGCCCGACGCTCGTCGAGGACGGAGCCTCCAGGCTCACATGAAACCCAGCGATGCAGCGACTATAGATATCCACGGCGACTGTGATCCATGGCCGACCGATCGGCCGGCGCTCGAATGGGTCCACCAGAATGACATCGACGGGCGTGTGATCCATCTGGACTCGATCGAGCGGAAATCGCGCCGGTGGCGTCGATCCCCCAACCGCATCAGGAACGACGACATCGCCCCGCCGGCTGCGCTCGGCAAGCGGCAAGGCCGCGAGGCGCCTGCGTATCGTGCTGGCAGAAGGTGGCGGCAGCCCGAGTTTGTAAGCGCGCCGGCGTACCTCCTGAACGATCCATTCAGCCGACAGGCGTTGCGGCGTTAGATACAGTTCTTCGACCACGCTTTGGACCACCTCATCCTGCCGATGCGGCAGCCGCGACTGGCCACGCCCACCGCTTGAAACAGCGACAATCAACGAGGTCAGATCGCCGCCGCCTTCACGGCATTGCCGGATCAGCCGGTAGACATGACGCGCTGAAATTCCCAGTTCCAATGCAGCGGCCATCGCATCCTCCTTTGAACAGAAGGTGCGGGCAGCCAAGGGTCGAATCACAGCAGCGCGCCGTTCGGCGACCTGCCAATCAGGTTCCGGGATAAGACTGAGGTCGGACGTGCTCGTCTTGCGTACTGCCATCTGCTGACCTGCTCTTCGAGAGGTTTGCGAGAAAATGACATTCACTTTGATCGTCAGCGACATTCACTCTGACAAATTCGGGGCAGTCAGACAAGCCGTTGCCAGAGTATCGGTGACAGCAACTTTGAAAAGTGACATTTTGTTTCAGGCGCTTGAGATCACGGCCGACAATCAGCTTATGAACAGGTCCGACCGGCAACATGTAAATGCGGCCAAAGGTATTGTGCGTGACGACAGATGATGTGATCGTGAGCACCCGATCTACGATCGAAAGGCAGAGCATCACGTCTAGGTGCCGGTCCCGTTCCGTTAACACCAGCGCGTCAGGGGCGCTATGTTCCACTAGAAAAAAATCTAGCCGCTCGCCCGGCCTTACTGTCTCCCGTTTTTCGCCGGAGAACCCTCCGATCCGCTTGACGCCAAATAACGAGGAAATCGCGTCCCTCGTTCGGAAAGCCAGCCGCATGGGCAATCCCGGCTCCCCCGTCATAAGGCTCCACGCTTCCAACGGGGTGATAGCAGCGGGGAGCAGGATCGATCGAGTATCATAGTAATCGAGATCGGGCAGTGGGCGCAGAGTGCGAACAGGTGAAGCGATATTCAAAACATTGTCCCTTGGACTTGGCTTTCCGCCGTCCCTTTCGCGAAAATCCCGAGTTTTTCCGCGATTTTGCGCCTGATATCTGTGCCGTCGCAGAATAGGGCAGACCGTGTCAAAAGCTCCGACCCAACAATTCGATCTTCGGCATGGGGACAGTTTTCTATTTGCTAAGAGATGGAGATCGAACGCTCAAAGAAGAAGCGCTCCATCTCGGGCACGAATCGAGTAACTTTAAATCCCGCCTTCTCTAAAACACGCCGTGATGCCTTATTTTCAGGGCGTGCAAAAGCACCGACTTTAGGAAGCTTCAGTTTTTGATCAGCTTCCTCCAGTACAGCGGATGCCAGCTCGCTTCCATATCCCTGGCCCCAGGCATCGGGATGGAAATAGTAACCCAGTTCCACGCCCCAGCCAGGGTCGAAAGGGTCGTCGTACAAACCACCCCAGCCGATTATCTGATTGTTGTCTTTTGAAATAATTGTCCACGGAGCATATCCGTCTATCCTGCGTTGCCACTCGTGCATTGCGATTCTTTGGCGGCACTCCTTTAACGACGCATCAACATGCGTAAATTGCATTGCCACTGGGTCGCCCAAAAATTCAAACAGACGGGGCACATCTGATAGCTTCGGTTTCCTTAGAATAAGTCGTGCTGTCTCGATCAACGCGAGGCCCTTTAATTGCTTGCCGAATGTTGTTTCTTCCATCAGGCACTGATTCACGATTGTAAAATGCGATGATATGATTTGCCATGGCACATTTATCAGGAACCGACCGCTCTCAAATGCTGCTTCTGCCTGAAGTGGTGGACGATTATGTTGGCCCGGACAACCCGGCTCGGTTCATCGAGGCCTTCATCGATGGGCTGGATTTGCAGGCGTCTGGATTTATTCGCGTGGAGCCAAAAGGAACGGGTCGTCCGGGTTATAATCCGGCCGATCTGCTGAAGCTCTACCTGTATGGGTATTTGAACCGTGTGAGATCGAGCCGTCGGCTTGAAGTCGAGACTCATCGCAACATCGAAGTGATCTGGCTGCTGCGGCACCTGAAGCCGGACCACAAAACCATCGCCAACTTCCGCCGGATCAACCATGCCTCTTTCCGGCAAGTGTTCCGGGAGTTTGTCGTCCTGTGCCGACAACTCGATCTGTTCGGCCGGGAGCTGCTGGCGGTGGACGGCACGCGCATCAAGGCCTTCAACAACAAGGATCGTAACTTCACGCGGCCGGCGCTGACAAAGTTCATCCGCGAAGCTGACGATAGGCTGACCGAATATATGAAGCGGCTCGACCACGGTGATAAACAGGAAGAGAATACCGGCGGCGGCGGACCGCGAGCCAAAAATCTTGCCGAGAAGATCGCCGCGATCAAGGGAAAGCGTGACCGGCACAAGGCGCTGCTCGATGAACTGGATCGCACAGGTGAAGACCAGATATCGCTGACCGATCCCGACAGCCGCGCAATGGCGCGCATGACCAAAGTCGGCGTCGGCTACAACATCCAGCTTGCCGTCGACGTGAAGCACAAGCTGATCGCCGAACAGGAGGTCAGCAGCCAGGTCGTCGACATGGGACTGCTGACACAGACGACGCAGGCGGCGATGGATAATCTCGGCATCGAGCAGATCGAGGTGGTCGCCGATCGCGGCTACTTCAAGGTCGAGGACATCGAGGCGTGCGAGAAGGCAGGCATCACCGCCTATGTCCCCAAGCCGTTACGAGGAGCCACCGTCCGCGAGGGCTTCTTTTCCAAGGACGAGTTCCGCTATGACGCCGAGAAGGATGTCTACATCTGCCCGGCCGGAAAGCATCTCTCGCCGCGGTATGAGAAGAAGACGCGAGACCTGAAGCTTGTCGAATACTGCAACCGGGATGCTTGCCGGTCGTGCGATCTGAAGGCGCATTGCACCCATGGGTATCGACGGGTCGGCCGTGTCGAGAACGAGGCGGTTCTTGATCGGATGGCCGCGCGCCTTGCAGCCAGGCCTGAAGTGCTCGACCAGCGCCGCGAAAGCGTTGAGCATCCGTTCGGCACGATCAAACAATGGATGTACCAGGGCGCTTTCCTGATGCGCAGGTTGGAAAATGTCCGTGGCGAGTTCAGTCTGACGGCGCTCGCCTACAACATTCGAAGAGCCATCACCCTCGTGGGCGTTCCGGGCCTGATCGCAGCCGTCAGGCTGTGAGAGGACCTTCGATAGGCCGACATGCAACATTGTGTCTCCCAAGAAGCGCAAAAGAACGTCAGGGCTGGCCTATGTACAGAAGATGAGCGCAGAAACGCCGAAATCGCCGCCACCGACGCTATCCGTTCGCGATACTCACCTATCGGCGGACTTTTGACACGCTCTGTAGGATTTCCGCGACAAGGCACTTAAGGTGCACCGATAAAATCGGCGATCGCTGGCACCAGATGGTCTGCAAGCGGCAGATCGGGGTTATTATACGAGAGAAGGTTTTCTCTCCGGCCCGGCGGAGAGGACTTTAGTACGTGATTCATACCTTCCACGGCGACAAGCCTTGCCGTCGGTGACGCAGCCGCAAGCAGCTTTGCATCATCCATGGAAATCTGAAGATCGGATGTCCCCTGCACGATGAGAATGGGGCACGAGAGCTTGGCCAGTTCTCTGACAGGATCGAGCGGAAGCCATGAGGTTAGATAGTTCTGAACGCTTCGGCGATAGAGCGCTGCGAGTTCGGGCGGAATGTCCGCTACATGCTGACCATCTTCCAGTGACGCCAGAATTTCGTCGGACCTATTTTTCAAAGTACTGGCCAGCCCACTTGCTGCAAGCTGACGCCCTATGAGCTTTCCAGCCGGTTCGCCGGCTCCGGCTAGCAGGACCACACCCGCAACCTCCACCTCTTGGGCCACGAGAGTTGCAACCAAAGCCCCTTCGCTGTGGCCGATCAAATAGATCGCTTCAACTCTGCTCTCATCCTGCAACAGTTTGATCCAGTTGATCGCATCATCAACGTATGTGCCAAAACGCAGGTCATCCTCTCGGGGAGCGGCCTCACGGCTTTCTCCAATACCGCGCTTATCGATGCGTAATGTTGCGATATGGCGCGCGGCTAACGCGTGTGCGATGAGCTTTAGGCTCTCATTCTTCCCGTTGGGGAGATTGCCGTCTCGATCAACGGGACCAGAACCGGGAAGGATGAGAGCTGCGGGAACCTGCCCTTCGCCTTCCGGTAAGGTCAACGTGCCGTGAAGCTGACCCGAGACTAATTCGCGCTGTGTCCATGCTGCGGCAATGTCCGAGCCACCCAAAATAATTGCCATGATCAGAGACACCAAAACGCAAAGTTGCAATTCAAACCATCTCCTTGTCGCAAGAATCCCGAAACCTGCAATATTGCGGGTTTTAGGGGACCTGCGGTACTTTCGCCAATCAATAGCCGATCAGCTTTTGTCCAAACCACACGCCCAAAAAGGCCCCTACGGCACCAGAGATTGCAGCACCCCACTGCGGTGCCCCAAGATTCTGAGCGCCACACACACACAAAGGCCAGCGGCGGTCGCCAATAAGAGCAAGAAAATTTGCTTCATGTCCACCTCGTTAACGTGCCGCCAGTATTCCGCTTTCTGAACGAAATAACAGACCGACTTCTACATCGCTGCCAAATCAGGAGTTCTGCAACGGCATGGATGCTTCGATCAATCTCGTCCAGTAGGCGACCCCATAGGGGATCGCCGCGTCGTTGAAGTCGTACGCAGAGTCGTGCAGCCCCGCCGTGCTGCCATTGCCAAGGAGCGCAATATTTCCGGGCCGCTGTTCGAGCATGAAAGCGAAGTCCTCAGAGCCCATGAGCTGCGAGTGGTCGGGATCGACGGAAACTTCTCCCATGACGGTACGGGCAACCTCCACAGCCAACGCTGTTTCTGCTGGATGATTGACGACTGCGGGATACAGGTTTCTGAATGTCACTGTCGCAGTCGCCCCGTAGGACGCCGCAATTCCCTCCGAAATATCGACGATACGTCGATGCATGGTGTCTCGCACCTCCGGCTCAAACCAGCGGGCCAAGCCACGCAGCTCGCTCGCTCCAACAAACGTTCCTCCGGGCTTTCCGCCTTGAAACGATCCGAAGGAGATCACGCCGCTTTTGAGCGGGTGGACGTTGCGCGCAATGACGGTTTGCAGGGCGATAAGGATGTTGGCGGCGGGAAGCAGCGCGTCAACGCCAGCCTGAGGACTGGCAGAATGGGCGCTCTTGCCATCGACCGCTATCTTGAAGCTCGCCACGGCAGCCCCAAACGGGCCGGTGCGGGTGGCAAAACGACCAACGTCCAGGCCCGGTTCGTTGTGAAGGGCGAATACCCTCTCGATCCCCCAGCGCGTCATCAAGCCGTCGTCGCACATTGCCTTCGCGCCGGCCTGTCCTTCCTCCGCTGGCTGGAAGATCAGAACGGCGGTGCCATCGAAGTTGCGTGTTTCTGCCAGCGCCTTTGCAGCACCCAGCAGCATCGCCGTGTGCCCGTCGTGCCCGCAAGCATGCATCCGGCCTTCCGTCGTGGACGCGTAGGAAAGTCCTGTCGTTTCGTGAATAGGCAGCGCGTCCATGTCGGCGCGTAGACCGACCACCCTGCCGGAAGAATGATTCCGACCGTGGAGAACGCCAACAACGCCGCTCCTCCCAACCCCATCTGTAATCTGGTCGCAGCCAAAGACGCGCAGCTTTTCGGCTACGAAGGATGCGGTGCGCGGAAGCTCGTAACCCAGCTCCGGGTTGGCATGCAGATCACGACGCCAAGCGGTAATTTCATCGTGCATGGATGCAGTCCCGTTTTTATATCGACTGTCATTAAATGGCATGCTCCAGTGGAATGCAAAAGTCTGCAAAACTGCGAGGCAAAGGTTTAGGAATTTCGCTGCAAAGGCTCTGGTCCCATTAAGGCATAGATGAAGGGAGCCTGGCCCGTTGCTGTGGCAGCGGGATGGAGCATCCAGCGCAACGGCTGGATGCTCCCTCTCAGTAATTATGCGACAGCTTTAGGGCGACCAGCGCTCATCAACTCGATTAGCCTTTTGAGTCGGATCACCACGTCACGGGTTTCCAGGAGTTGCTGCTTCTGCTCGATACTGGCCGATAGCAACGGGGCGACCGTGTCGGCCAACAGGCTCGGATCGCCGATCGAAGGCAGGCCGAAACGGGCTTTTGATCCTGGCGGAAGCGCGGAAAAATCGAGATCGGCGTAAGTCTGATAGGCATTGAGAACCGCATTCGAAAGAGCGGCTGCTTCAGTCGACTGGCCGCCCTGCTCTTTAATCGGCGTAACCTCCGCTGCCAGGAACTCACCGTCGGTAAGGCGGACGATGCCTGTTCGCTGAAGCCCACAGACGGTGACCTTGAGAGCCCCGTCCGCCTGTGTCTGACGATCTACCACGTTCGCTACGACGCCCACCGGATGAAGGGCATCAAGAGTGATGGGACGATCGTCGGCACCGTTCCTCTGGGCGACAATGACAACGCGCCTATCACCGATAAGAGCGTGTTCCACGGCTTGCCGAGTTTTGTCGCGCGCCACGAAAATCCGCGTGATCATGTGCGGAAACAGGACCATGTCCCGCATAGGAACGATGGGAATATCGGTCCCGCCTGGAAAAGGCGTGCTAGCCTGGGCCGAGGTCGCGGACGACTGGGTCGCTTTGATCCTTGCGGCCAATACGTTCCATTCTCGATAGCCAAGAATTCGAGCAACGAGCTCCTGGCTCTCACTGTTGGTGAAGGTGATAGATTTAGCGTGAAGCGTTTCACGTAGTGTTTTCGCCATAGCTTTGGCATCGCGGAAATCGCGCATGAGATGATCCTTTGCATAAACGAACGGAGAGCGTCAGGGGCTTGCGTTGCTGACCCGTTCGTCCGGGCAAAGGGAGCCATAAGTGGCTCGATACATTCACCATACCCCGACGGGGCGCAAGCAGCAGGCTGTATCTACCGAGCACCAATTGTGCGCAGAAGCCTTTTACTTGTCAATCTCAAGTTGGACGAGACTCCATCTTGGAAGGAAGCCGCCGATCCCCCATCGCAAAACTCGCGAGTTTTGCTCAATATGTTACCCCGCCGTGGCGTGGCTGACCGTCGAAATAGGTCACCACACTTTGAGCGGCGGAAGTCCAGTCCGGCAACCGTCGCCCATAATACGCGATGCGTGCCCGGGAACTGCCCGCCGTAGCGATGGTGGCGAGGTCGGCAGCAGAAAGGGTATGAACGAGGTAGTCCTTTGCTGTAAAATTCCCGAACGTACGCAAATTTTATGATCGACTTTTGCATCGCCAGAAGTTCAGGTTTTTACGTTCAAGATTGAAGTTGTTGTCGTGCAGATCGTCTGCACTCCGCCACTGGTATCGGACGAAAAGCAACTCCGGATTGCTGGCCATAACGTTGCGTTTTTCCTCTATGATCTGGCCATTTAATTTCTCATAGAACCGGCGCGCCGGATGATTGTCGGCCAGAGTCAGCAGATGAACGGGCTGGTTTCTCTGTTGCGCTGAAAGCCGTTGAACACTGGCCGACAACAGGCTGCGAGCGATACCTTTTCCCTGATAATCGGGATCGACATACAGATTATGGAGATACGTTCCGAACTGCGTTTCCTGATCAAACAGGAAGCACGAAAAGCCCGCCAGTTCCGTGTCAATATGTGCCAGGGTCACACGCAATCTCTCAGGGTCTACGCCCCCCGAAAGGCGCTCCTCCCAGAGGCGAGCTTTTTCATCAGGCATTATATCCGCCAGATAATCTGCCGGGAGCATGCCAGCATATGCCCGTTGGCTAACGCGGACATGAAGCGAGGTTATCGCCTCCCGGTCACCCGGCGTCGCGTCTCTGATTGCCATTTCGACGCCCACGCACTCTACCTCCATACCCTGCAGAATTCCCAACTGAACCCGTTCTATGCCAGTCACTCACGCACCCTTGCAAAGCAGAATTTCTTTGAATCACCTGCGATTGGTAGAGTACGTTGCTAACTCTGGTTATCCCCGCCGCAGACCCCATTCCCGCTCAAATGCATCGCTGAATGCTTCCTCGCCTTGAGGCGGTGTCACAGGAGCGTTGTGCAAAATCTTTTCAACCGGAGCGGGGCGCACGTCTTTCGCCGTGACCTTGCCGCCCTTGTCCTCGACAACATAGTGAAGCCGCAGACCGGGCTGAAGCGTGGGACACGCCGGGTCGGTGATGCTGCTGAGATGGAAAAAGATGTCCGGACCTCCATCATCGGGCGTAATGAAGCCAAACCGTTTGGTGGCATTGAACCACTTGAGCTTGCCTGTCGGCATATCTTTCTCCCTGCTAGTTGGGCTTTATCTGCGATTGCTTTGCTGCCCACATTTCATAATCGCGGAGCAGATCTTCGGCGATCGACCATTGCGGATATTCGCGCCGCAACATCTCGTTCTGCTGCTCCACGTCCGGCGACTGTTGAATGGCGATTTGCCGGAAACGGTCAAGCACACTGTGACGCATCAGGGCGAGGCATTCCGGCGACGCCAGATCACGCGGCAGATGTTCGAGCAGGCCGCTGACGATAGCCACCCAATTGTTGACCACATAAGGCCGGTGGATCCCTTCGACCTTGCTCGTGATGTCCTCCAGCATCGACAGGAGCGCGACAAACCGGACGGGCCAGGTTTCGGGCAGAAATTCCAGCGCCATCATCTCGACCGTCTCACGAACGTCCTCGGGAAGGGCTTCACAGAACACGTGTTCCGAATATTCGATCAAAGGTCACTCCTTGTCATCCGGCTTTTCAGCCATGTTCAGACGATCCTTGATCTCCTTGCCGGCGCGAAAGAACGGCACCCATTTTTCCTCGAGAACACGGCCTTGCCGTTGAGGGGATTTCGACCCGAGCGTGACGGACGATGACGCACGACAAAGGTGCCGAAACCCCGGATCTCGACGCGCTCTCCCCTTTCGAGAGCGCCGGTGATTTCATCGAGGACGGCGTCGACGGCATTCTCCGCATCACGACGGTGGAGGTATGGGTTTTGCGCGGCAACGAAATCAACAAGCTCGGATTTAATCATGACACGCTTTTTAGCGGAAACGCGGCATTTGGGAAGCTTCTGGAGTCATCTCGACGTGAACCATGTGCCGCACGTCCGCAGCGGGGGCTGCAATCTCCTCACGGAGAAGATCCGCTATGCGGCCAACTCGTCCGCGTCACCATCATCGCCGGCCGATTTTGCAAGCGCGTCCTCTACCTCCCACAACGCTTGGCGTTTTTCTGCCAGTTCATCCGCGAATGCAAAAGTGCCTCCCTGCCGTGACTGGTATGAGGCCAACCTGCGGCGATATTCCTCCAGCCGCTGGCGATAGCGCTCCCGCTCCTCCTCGAACCCATCGAGCGCGTGCTCGAGCCGCGAGATAGCGCCAAGCGGCGTGACAGTAACTGGCAACTCGATCTCGTAGTCGGCGCCGGTGCGCTGAAGCAGCGTCTGGTAGTGGTAATTGTCACCACGCCCGAATGTTTCGCCATCATAAACGAGATCGAAGCCGCCGATCGAGGCGATGACGGCTTCCCCCTGGCTCTGAAGCTGGACGAGGGTGAGAATTTCCTTCATCAGCGCCCTCCCCGCCTCCTTGCGCTCCGTATAGGTCTCGCCGGTGACGTCGATCGCAAAGCCGTCGCCTGCGGTCGGCACCAGCCGCTCGATATCCTGGCCAATCTCACCGATGCGCCGTGTGGCGGTTTCGATCTCGCGCTCGGCGTCGCGGATCTGTCGGCGCACGGCGAAGAGATCATCGTCATGGGCCGCCCTCAGCCGTTCCAGCCGGGCAATGTCAGCCTCCAGCCCCGCCTTCTGCATCAGCCGCTCGTCACCGGACGCAATCGCCTTGGCCATGGCGAACTGGTTTGCCTGCCCCTCGTTCAGATCCTCCAGCCGACGGATCGACGTGTCGCCGGACAAGGCTGCTGCGATAAACCGCGCCTTGCGTTCGTTGTTTTGCCACATTGTGGCGTCGAGTGAGCCTTGCGTGGCATAGGCGTAGATCTCGACCTCGTCGTGCTGGTTGCCCTGACGGACGATGCGCCCCTCCCGTTGCTCGATCTGCGACGGCAGCCACGGCACGTCGAGATGGTGGAGCGCTTTCAGACGCGCCTGCGCATTGACGCCGGTGCCCATCGTTTCCGACGATCCGATCAGAAAGCGGACCTTTCCGGCCCGCACGTCGCCGAACAGCCGCTGCTTGGCCTCGGTCTTTTTGAAGTCCTGCATGAAGGCGATTTCTGACGCCGGCACGCCTATGCGGATCAGTTCGTCGCGGATCCAGCGATAGGCGGAGAAGCCCCTGCTCTTCTCGACATTGATCGTGCCGAGATCGGAGAAGATCATCTGCGCGGCACCCGGCAACTCATAGGTCTTGCCATCCGAACGAATATACTCGTTTTGCGACGTGTCTTTCCAGATCCGGTAGGCGTTGCGTACGAGAAGATTGAGCTTGTTGTCCGGCTCGTCATCCATGCCGGGCATCACCAGACGCAAGTCGATCGCCGCATGGCGGCCGTCGGTGATGACCGACAGCAGAATGTCGTCTCCCGGTTCAGGTGGCCGGTCACGCTCCTCTATCGCCTTGATGCGGGTTTCGAGGATCCTCTGGTAGGTCCTGAACGCCGGCGTCGGTGCGGCGGTAAGGATCTGTCGCTTGCCCGTCGCGATCTCAGGCACCCTGACGTATTGCCTCAAATCCTCCGGCATCACCACGTCGGCAAAGGCACGGAACATGGCAATCAGTTCCGGCACATTGACGAAGGACGAGAAACGGCTGACCGGCTTGTATTTGCCTGACGGCTGAAGCTCCAGTTCCGTCTTCTCGTCACCGAAGTTCGACGCCCAGGCGTCGAACTCGTGCAGCCCGCGCTCGCGCAAGGCCTCGTGCCCCAGCAGCCGCTGGATCGAGAACATCTCGCCCAGCGTGTTGGTGATCGGCGTGCCCGAGGCCAGAACAAGCGCGCGGCCGGGGTTCTTCGTCTCGACATAGCGGGACTTCACATAAAGATCCCATGCCTTCTGCGAACCGTTGGGATCGATGCCCTTCAAAGTGCTCATGTTGGTGGCGAAGGACAGCTTACGAAACTCCTGCGCCTCGTCGACGACGATCTGGTCGACGCCGATTTCCGAGATTGTCAGCAGGTTGTCCTTGCGGGTAGAAAGCGCTTCCAGCCGTTCCTGCAATCCCTCCTTCAGGCGCTCCAGCCGCTTGCGCGAGACGCGATCGTCACTTTCGACCTTGGTCAGCAGATCCTCATAAAGCTGCAATTCGTCCTGGATCATTTGTTGTTCGAAGGCCGAGGGCACGCCTATGAACCTGAACGCCGAATGCGTAATGATGATCGCATCCCAGACCGCCGTCGCTGCTCGGCTGAGGAACCGGGCGCGTTTGTCTTTGGTGAAGTTCGTTTCGTCGGCAACGAGAATGTTGGCGGCGGGATAAAGGGCGAGAAACTCGCGTGCCGCCTGCGCCAGGCAATGGCCGGGAACGACCAGCATCGCCTTGGCGATCAGGCCGAGCCGCTTCTGCTCCATAATGGCCGCGGCAAATGTCATGGTCTTGCCGGCGCCGACCGCATGGGCGAGATAGGTCGAACCTGCGGAGATAATCCGCCAGATGCCGCGCCTCTGGTGGCCGTACAAGGAAAAAGGGGTCGGAACAAGAGCAGTCCGAAATCGTACGCTAAGGCCGAACGAAACCGGAACGATGCTGTAGATCGGATGTGCAGCATCCGATCTCTGTGGATTGCCGTCGACATGCGCCTGTTTTGATTTCTCTGTCTGACCCGACTCGACAACGCTTCACGCAGGTTGGTCGTTAATGGAGTCGGGCGATGGCAAAGCGCAAGCTTCTCAAAGATCAAGATCGACGGAAGCTCTTGGATGTCCCAATCGACGAGGACAGCTTCATCCGCCACTATTCGTTGTCATTGGCGGATCGCCTGGAGATTGAACTGCGGAGACGCAATCACAACCGGCTCGGCTTTGCCATCCAGCTATGTTTGATGCGATACCCGGGTCGAGTGCTTGGAGCAGAAGAAACTCCGCCTCGCGATATGCTGAAGTATGTTGCTGATCAGATCGGCGCCGCTCCGGGCGAATTTTCCCTCTATGCACGTCGTGAAGAAACCCGTCGGGATCATATGGCGCGGCTAATGGCCTACCTGAATACGAGAAGCGCGACTCTGCAAGATCGTCGCGCCGCGCTATTGGCGGCAGTTCAAGCGGCGACCATGTCCGACGACGGTGCGTCGATAGCCAGTTCGACTGTCGCAGCGTTTCGCGAACGCGGAGCTCTTCTGCCGGCGATCGACACGATCGAACGCATCGGCCTTGCCGGCCGTGCCATAGCTCGGCGCCGGGCAGAAAAAACTCTGATTGAGAACATCCCGCTCGATAGGCTTCAATCACTGGATAGGCTGTTAGACGTTGACCCGTCGATCGGCCAGACGCGCTTTCATTGGCTGCGCTCGGCGCCAGAAGCGCCGGCTGCGTCGAACCTCGTCGGGCTGACCGAGCGGATAGCTTTTCTGCGGCGGCTGGAGATCGATCCGGAACTGCAGACGCGCGTATCAACCGGACGGTGGGACCAGATGATTCGGGAGGGCAACGCAACGCCGGCCTGGCTTGCCAACGACTTCAACGCCAGCCGTCGCCACGCTCTGATCGTGGCTCAAGTCATCAAGCTTTGCCAGAAGCTCACGGACGATGCTGTGACGATGTTCATCAAGCTGATGGGCAAGTTGTTCTCGCAAGCCAACAATCGGAAGAAGCAGCGGCAGATGGACTGCAGAGCGAACACCGCCAAAGCGCTGCGCATGTTTCTGGATACGATAACCGCCCTGCAGTCTGCCAACGACCATGGTCGGAATGCATTAGATGTTCTCGACCAAAGGGTCGGCTGGGACCGGTTGCTTCGGATGAAGCCTGAGCTCGAGGCGATGGTCGACGACAGCGAGGCGCCATCGCTGATCGTAGCGGCCGAGCAATATGCGACCGTCCACAAATACATTGGTGCATTCCTTCAGGCATTCACGTTCCGCTCAGCGCGTCGCCACGATCCGCTTCTGGCGGCAATTGCGCTGCTGAAACGGCTTTATGCCGAGATGCGGCGGACACTCCCGGATCGCGTGCCGCTCACCCACCTCAGCCAAACTGATCGACGGCTTATCTTCGAACAAGGGAAACCCGATCGCCGTCTGTACGAAATCGCGACGCTCGCTGCTTTACGAGACCGGCTTAGATCTGCGGAGATCTGGGTCGATGGCAGCCGTTCTTTCCGGCCCATCGATGAGCATCTGATGCCGCGGTCGACATTCATCACGATGAAGGACGAAGATCGTCTCGGTTTAGGGGTCCAGAGCGACGGCGCGCAGTGGCTTGCCGAAGCGCGTCAGATGCTCGACTTCAACCTGACGCGTTTGGCGCACAGAGCACGATCCGGAAAGCTCGAGGGAGTTCGTCTCGAGGCAGGAACCTTGATTCTCACGCCAACCGCCAGCGAAGTCCCCCCGGCCGCCGAGGCACTGAATGCCGAGGTCAGCGACATGTATCCGTTGGTGGAGGTTCCCGACTTGCTGAGGGAGGTGCATGAATGGACCGGCTTTGCAGATTCATTCACGCATGTTCGCACCGGCGACGTCCCGAAAAATATCTCTGCCATGCTGGCGGGCGTCCTGGCGGATGCCACGAACCTCGGCCCAAAGCGAATGGCGGGCGCATCCAAGGGGATCAGCGCTCATCAGATTGGTTGGATGCGCACATTCCATGCTCGATCGGAGACTTACCGCGCGGCGCAAGCGTGCATCGCCGATGCCCACACCCAGCATCCGCATTCCCGCCTTTGGGGCAATGGCACAACGTCATCGTCCGATGGACAATTCTTCCGTGCGAGCGATCGTGCTGCAAAGCGCGGTGACATCAACTTGCATTACGGCAGCGTGCCAGGATCGAAATTCTATAGCCATCTGTCAGATCAGTACGGCTACTTCAGTATTTTGCCCATCAGTCCGACCGAGAGCGAGGCGGCCTATGTGCTCGATGGGCTCTTTGATCAGGACACGATCCTCGACATCCATGAACACTTTACCGACACAGGCGGAGCCAGTGATCATATCTTTGGGCTATTCGCCTTAATCGGAAAGCGTTTCTCACCGCGACTGCGCAATCTCAAAGACCGGAAATTCCACACGTTCGAGAAGAGTGGTGCATATCCGGCTCTGTCAAACCACATCGGGGCCCCGATCAACGCCAATCTGATCCTCGATCATTGGGACGACCTGCTCCATCTCGCGGCGTCTATCACGACAAGGTCCGTGGTGCCATCGACGATCCTCAAGAAGCTGTCCGCGTCTACGAAGCAAAGCCATCTCGCAAGGGCGCTTCGCGAACTCGGCCGTATCGAAAGGTAGCTCTTCATGATCGAATGGTACTCAAGTCCGGCACTGCGGCGGAGATGCCAAGCCGGTCTCAACAAGGGCGAAGCCGCCCATAAGCTGAAACGTGCAGTGTTCTTCCATGAGCGGGGCGAAATCCGCGATCGGTCGTTCGAGAGCCAGGCGTTCCGCGCCTCTGGTCTTAACCTTGTCGTCAGTGCGATCGTCCACTGGAATACAGTCTATCTCGACCGTGCGATCACACAGCTGAAGCGAGCGGGTCGAGATATTCCTGATACTCTGTCGAAGCACATCTCGCCGCTCAGCTGGGAACATATCAACCTTACCGGCATCTACACCTGGGATGCTGAACATCA
>NZ_SLYW01000011.1 GCF_004343585.1 Neorhizobium sp. JUb45
CGATATGGGAGTAGGTGCGTTTCATTGCAGCTTCCTTGCGAGTGACAACCCATTGGTATCATTCGCAAGTCGCACTTCATCCTTGAACCCACCCCCTACCGGATACAAAATTGATAATATATATTATGGAACAATTAAATCCTTATCGCATGTTCAATACTGGTTCCCACCGCGCTGGCATCCATGCTGATCGAGCGTCCTAGGATCTTCAATGTGGCGGGCCTGATCTTAATATTTCGGAGATAACGAGCGACGCCGCCGCAATGGGTGCGGCTGTCATGCCGTTTCGCCGGATGTTCTGTTAGAGCAGTTCCGTTTAACGATGAACAACCCGAAGTGTTTTAACCTGCATTTTTGGGTGGCGCGCTGCGCAGATGTTCCATCAGGTAGGCGTGTGTCGCGGGGTTTGCCACGATCAGCGTACCGGTTTTTTCATAAACTTCCGGCCCGCGGCCCCACCAGTCAGTCACGATGCCGCCCGCTTCCTGCACGAGAAGAATGCCGGCCGCCGTATCGATAAAGCCGGTTTCTTCGTAATAGCCGGTGAGCCTTCCGCAGGCGACATAGGCACAGGAATTGGCGGCACTGCCGACAATGCGCACAGCGCCGATGGGCGCGCGGATGGCATCGAGGCGCTGATAGGCGCCCGTATGCAGTGACAGGTTCGGCGTGGGGAGGCCCGTGCCGACGCACATCAGCGCGACATCAGTCGATGCGCTGACGTTCAGGCGTGTGCCATTGAGATAAGCGCCCTCGCCCTTGATAGCGGTGAACATCTCGTCGGATACGGGATTGTAGACCAGCCCGCACATCGTTTCATTGCCGCGACGCAGCGAGATGGTGATGGTGTAATGCTGGCCGTAGATGAAATTGGTGGTGCCATCGATCGGATCCACCAGCCAGCGATGCTCATCGTCGGCGCCTTCGACGGGGGCGAATTCCTCACCGGTCAACCCCCACGGATACTGGCTCAGCAGGCGGTCGCGGATCAGCGTCTCGGAATCCTTGTCCGCGTCGGACACGAAATCGCCCGGCCCCTTGATGCCGATCTCGATATCGCGAAACCGTGCAAAATGCTCGAGTGTCAGGGCGCCGGCCTCACGGGCGGTGGCCACCATGTGGTCGAGGATGCTGCTGTAGTTGACTGTCATGAACTGAATGCCCTGGCTAACCCTTCCGGGTCATCTGTGGTGATCTGGTCGACCTTGAGCGCCAGAAGGCGCTCGATCTGGAGAATGCTTTCGGGAGTAATGTGATTGATCGTCCAGGCATCGACCCGGCGGCCGGCGGCGTGGACGGGTGCGATGATGTCGATGCCGGCGTCATCAGCCGCAAGAACGATACGGTAATCCAGATAGATCATCGCAGCATTTGGTGCCGTAACGAGCGCCTGTTCGATGAAGGTACGATAGTCGCCCGTCGCGTTCAGTCTCGCCAGGCTTTCTCCGTAACAAGGATCATAACCCGTCGCGATGCCGGGAGCAGCCTTCGCCAAAGCATCGATGGCACTGAAATCGCCGCCCGACAGGATCAATGAACCGGCGATCGAAGTGGCACGCTTCCCGAAATTGGTAATTACCTGCGGAGTGAGCGCCGAAAGATCTTCCTTGTAATCTAGCTGCAGCAGAGCATCGGGATGCACGCCTTGCCCAACGAGAAGGGCGCAGAGATCTTCCAGCAACAGTACCCGGTCGGCGATGGGGTTGCCGTCATTGCCGCGCAGATGAAGATCGCGCAATGCGGCGGCAGACGTCTCGCGCACTTTGCCGCCACCGGTGGTTTCCCGTTCCAGCGTCAGGTCATGCAGAACCGCAAAGCCGTCATCGCCATGGACAACCAGATCGACTTCGACACTTGCGCCGAGGCGCATCGCTTCGAGAATAAGCTCTCCGGTAAAAACCGGATCGGTGACACGCCGACGGCCGCGATGCCACTTGATGGCGGTACGATGGCCGTCGCGATCGACATGGATGGGTGCACTCACATTCCGCTCCGGAATATCTGCTGGTTGTCACGATAGGCGGCCACGGCTTTTGGCAGAAGATCGACGCCCTGCCCTGCCCGAAACAGATCCGGATGGGCTACCATCGATTTCAGCCTGGTGCCATCGGCGAGATCAAGATCGACAAGCCCATGCGAGCCGTAATCGGTGACGCGGTGCACCTGTGCTTTCGGGGTATCCGAGACCGTCAGTTCGAGCGCTTCAGGCCGAATGGCAAGGGTTGCCGGTCCGTCGATGATGGGCAGCGCGAAGGTGAAATCCGAACGCACGAATTGGCCGTTTTGCACCTCGCCTTCGATCAGATTCATCGTGCCGATGAAGCCGGCGACGAAAGGTGTCTTCGGATCGCGATACACGACATCGGGGCGGCCGATCTGCTCGGTCTTGCCGTTGGCCATCACGACGATGCGGTCTGCCATCGAAAGCGCCTCGTCCTGACCATGCGTCACGAACAGGGTGGTGATGCCGAGACGCTGCTGGATATCGCGCACCTCTTCGCGCAGGCGCTCACGCAAGTGCTGGTCGAGGCTGGCAAAGGGTTCGTCGAGCAGCAGGATCTTTGGCTCCAGCACCAGCGAACGGGCGAGCGCCACGCGCTGCTGCTGGCCGCCGGAAAGCTGCGTGGTCATGCGGTCACCATAACCGGCGAGACCGACGAGTTCGAGCACGGCCTCGACCTTTTCCTTGATCTCTGCCGCCGGCATGCGGCGCAGTTTCAGGCCGAAGGCGAGGTTCTTGAAGACGTTCATATGGGTCCAGAGCGCGTGGCTCTGGAACACCATGCCGGTCGGCCGGCGCTCCGGCGGCAGATGCGTGACGTCTTCGCCATCGATGGTGATGCGGCCGCTGGTCGGCTGTTCAAAGCCGCCGACCATGCGCAAAAGCGTGGACTTGCCGGAACCGGAAGGGCCGAGAAGGCAGACGAGTTCGCCATCGGCGATATCGAGAGAGAAGCTGTTTACGGCGTGGGTGCCGCCGGAAAAGGTCTTGGTGACCTCGGAGATATGAAGAACGGACATGATAATTCCTAACCGCCGAAACCGCGGGCAAATGCGCCGCCACCGATGACACGGCGTGCGAACATGAGGGCGATGAACGAGGGCACCCAGAGAAGGACAGAGAGAACGGCACCGTACTGGATGACCATCTGGTTGTTGATGTAGCTGATCATCAGCACCGGCATGGTTCGGATGCCGGGCGCTCCGATCAGCCACGCGCCTTCGGTTTCATAAAAGGTGCCGACAAAGCTCAGCAGGACGGCGGCGAAAATCGTCGGCCCCGCCTGCGGCAGGGTGATTGACCAGAAGACCCGCAAAGGGCTGGCGCCGACATCGCGTGCCGCCTCTTCCATGCGGCGATCGACCGCCTGAAAGGCTGCGACCGGAATCCAGATCATGAACATCAGCGTACCGACGAGCTGGATCAGCACGACGCCCCAGAAGGTTCCGATGAGATTGAGCTGCAGGAAGATCGCGGCAATCGCCACCAGCAGGCCAAATTTCGGAAAGGCGTGGCCGGCCAGGAAGGAGAAGAATAGGATATCCCGACCCGGAAATTTCATGCGCGCGAAGGCGTAGGCTGCCGGAAGGCATATCAGTGCCGACAGAAGCGTCACCACTGTAGACAGTTTCAGGCTCAGCATCAGCGCGTTCCAGACATCCGGTCGCCCGAGCGTCTGCCCCCAGAAACGAAAGCCGAATTTCTGCGGAATGATGTTGGGATAACGCCAGACCTCGGTAAAGGCCCATGTGGCGACAACAACGAGCGGCCCGACGATAAGGAGTGTCAGAACGATTGCGAAGGCAATGCCCGACCAGTCGAGGCGCGCGCGTTTGAGGGGAAGCGAAGTCATGTCATTTCCCCCGGCTTCTGGCGACCGAACGCACATAAAAGAGCCCGAACAGGATGCAGAAGCCGAAGGCGACGACGGCCTGGGTCATGGCACCGATAGGATCCTGAAGATCGCGTAGCGTGCGCTGCATGAAGGGGCCGAGCATTTCCGGCGAAGCCGGTCCGAGCAGGTAGGGAAGCGTGAAGGAAGAAAAGATACCGAGCACCGAAAAGGAAAGCGCCACGAGGATGGAATTGGAAATGCGCGGCAGGATGATGTGCCAGAAAACGCGAAACGCGTTGGCGCCGACATCGCGCGCAGCCTCGATGGACTGGTTGGCGACACTGCCGAGACCCGAAAGCAGGATCAAAACGGTCAGCGGGATATTGTCCCAGACGAGACCGATCACCGGCCCCCAGGGGGTGAGATAGGGCGTGCGGATTTTTGGCAGCCCCACGGCATTCAGCAGGATATCGACCATACCGTTCGGACCGAGCACGCGAATGAAGGCGAAGGCCAGAATGATGGACGGCACGAACATCGGCAGAATGGCGAGCGCCTGAACATAGGCCGGCAGACGGCCATGAGCAAAACGCAGGTACAGCGCGATCGGCAGGCAGATGACCAGAAGCAGCACCGCGCAGATCAGCGTCGTCCAGAGCGTCACGGCAAGATTGTCGAGGCTGTAACGATCCGAAAAGAAGAATGCGTAGCTCGACAGATCGAAGCTGGAATTGCCGTCGGTGTCCGTGCGCCAGATCGTGCGGCTGATTGCGTTGATCGCCGGCCAGATAACCAGCCAGATCACCAGAAAAACAGGCAGGGCGACAAGCAGGAGGCCGATCGGCCTCCTGCTTGCTGCGGTTTCAGCGGGCGCTGAAACCGATCTTTCGACGAATTCGCTCACGCTTTGCGATCGACGTTCGGAGCCACGTGGCGATACCAGCCGTCGTTGATGGCCGCTTCCCACTTGCCGCCCGGGAAGGTCGGGATCGACTTCGGGATGATGTCGGCGAACTTCTTGCGCAGATCTTCCGAAACATGGTCCCAGGAAACGCCCGGGAAGCCGCCGAGTTCGGTGAGGATGGCGCTCTGCATTTCTTCCGAAAGCATGAAGTCCGCCAGTTTCAGCGAAGCTTCGCGGTTGGCACCGTTCTCGATGACGACGGAACGGGTGAAGCCGCCGCAAAGCGCCAGATCCTGCAGCTGCACCAGACCGGTTTCAGCCGGTAGAACGCCCTGCTCGATCGCCTGCAGAACCTGGTCGGACCAGACCGGGATCATGGTGACGACGCCCTGGGAGAGAAGCTGCAGTGACTGGGTGTTTCCGGAGGAATAGGCGCCCTTGTCATAGAGATGCGGGGCGATATCGGCCAGAAGCTTCCAGGCCTTGCCGAGCGCTTCATCACCGAATTCCTGGGTGTAGTTGTCGACCTTGAAGGCCTTCGGATCGAGGCCGTTCGCCTGATGAATGGCACGACGCACGAAATTGCCGCCGGAACCGCCCTTGTCGGGACGGTTATAGACGAACTGGCCCGGATTGGCCTTGATCCAGGTGACGAGCGCGTCCCAGGTTTTTGGCGCATCGGCCGGCTTCAGCTTGGTCGTGTCATAAGCGAGCAGCACCTGCGAACCACGATAAGGCAGGCTGTACTCGCTTTCGATGGCAAGCGGGTTGACCTTGGAATAGTTGGAAAGGCCGGCGGCCTTGATATTGGTGTAAACGCCGGCCTTGATGGCGCCGGCCGGCAGCAGGGCATCGGCGGATTCGAAATAATCTGCCTGCGGATCAGCCTTGGTCTGCTTTGCTGCAATGGCGCGCTCACCGATGGCGATGATGCCGGCACCATCGCCTGCGTCCACGAGATTAAGCTTCAGGCCGGCATGTGCTGCCTCAAAGGCCGGCTTGACCGTATTGGTCCAGAAATCGAGAATGTTGGTATCCGAGCTGGTGTACCAGTCGATCGTGCCCTTGGCTGCAAAGCTCATGCGGGGCGCAAGCGCGAGACCGGCGGCGGCGCCGGCAGCGGACATCATAAAAGTACGGCGTTTCATCTTTGTCTCCGATTCGGTCGGCGCGTTGAATTGGCTGAAGCGCGGACCCGATCGCGAAAAGACGAAGGGTCGACGCCAGCCCTGGCGATACACACGTGTGCATTCATCTGCAGGGTTGGCGGTGTTTCTAGTATCGGTACGTAACGCTTTCATGACAAGAAAGAGAATGGGCACGTGTGCAAGGCAATGCACAGCGACGCTCCCTTATGCGCGATAGCCGTTATCGCCCTGCAGGTCTTACGGAATTCCGCCACACCGGCATTGGTTCGAAAACGCGCCTTCCCTCTCCCGCAAGTGCCGGGTTGGCGATCAGTGCAACCACATGTTCAGCCATCTCTGCCAGCGGCTGAGAGAAGGTGGTCAGACGATAAGAGCGCCAGTCCGCCTCGGCGATATCGTCAAAGCCGATGACGCAAAGATCACCCGGAATATCGAGGCGGAACTCGTCTCTGGCGCCATCCATGAAGCCAAGGGCGAGGAGATCCGTGACGCAGAACACCCCGTCGGGCGCTTGCGACCGGCCGAACAGGCGCCGCGCCGCCTCCAGCCCGGAACCATAGCTGGTCGGCCCCGCCGCCGTGACCGACACCGGAATGCCGGCCTCTTGCGCCGCTTCGACAAAAACGCGCTCGCGCTCGATCAGGCTTGCGGTACGAGCAGTCGAGGTCACGATGCCAAGGCGCTTGCAGCCGGCCCGTTGCAGTAGAAAAAACGCCTCACGCCCGGCCATCGCATTATCCACACCGAGATTGTGACCGCCGGACAGCCGATC
Source organism: Neorhizobium sp. JUb45 (assembly GCF_004343585.1). GTDB lineage: Bacteria > Pseudomonadota > Alphaproteobacteria > Rhizobiales > Rhizobiaceae > Neorhizobium. The sequence continues at coordinate 6,661 of NZ_SLYW01000011.1, forward strand.
ATCGCGATTGATCAGCACAACCTGCTGGCCATTGGCAAGGCATGTCTCGATCAGGGAGGCAGACGGCGTACCGGACAGGACCACTGTTGCATCGGCCCGGTAGTTGAGTGTCATGCCGAGTGCTGCTGACACGCTTTCCGTGTCGGTTTCGCTATTGATCACCATGGTGATCTTGCCAGCAGCCTGCAGCTTGCGGGTCAACTCATCGACCAACTTGGCGCGGATCGGCGTAGTGATGTCGGCGACCACAAGGCAAACGATATTGCTGCGCTCGCGCAGCCCGCGGGCCAGATGGTTCACGTGGTAGCCAAGTGTGCGCGCCGCTTCGAGCACCTTTTTCCGTGTTTCGTCCGAAACGCTTGCGCCATCGGTAAAAGTCCGTGACACGGCCGAACGAGATACGCCTGCCCGTTCGGCAACCATACGCGCGTTGACGAAAAGACGGCGTTCCTGCTCGCTCATGATTGGTCCCGCTCGTTTCGAGGTTTCGCGCGATAGTCACCATGACGGGATGCGGGTCAAGAGAAGGTTATAGAGACGCGCAGCCGACGGCCTTGCGAAAGCGGTCAGGGTTTGTTCTTTCGACATGAATATTGCGGGTGCCGGCAAGAGCGTCCGCAAGTCCGTTCTGATCCCGATCGAGAGCGGCGGTGACCAGAGTTTCGTCACCGTTGCTTTCGCAATCGGCTGGCCGGCATCTACAGCATTCCAGCCCTGCCCGATGGCATACGCGGGGCCAATCTCTCATTTCGCTGCCGGCCGTAAATCATAACTTTTTGCAAGTCCGCTAGCGCATTTGGTGACATTGAAAAATCCGAACACTTCGATGATGCAGGTTTGCAACGGCCACAAAAGAAGACAAATTCACTCAATTTAAATATTGGCGTCGGGCTAGCACCGACTTTGACCATGCTTTAGCGATCTCATGCGCACGTTGGCGACTTTCGCCAGCAACGGAAATGGCCGGCTTGATCCCGATGACGACTAAAATCGCTCGACTGCTGAATTCCTTTGTTAATCTGAAACCCCAGCTGATCGCCACCGCGCGTCAGCGCCGGATCGATCAGGCGCTGGCGGAAGATCTCATCCAGGATGCCTGGATCAAGGTTCAGACTGCGATGCCGGAACACCGTATCGAGAATCTTGCCGGCTACATTCACCGAACGGTTTCCAACACGACGATAGACCACCTGCGCCGGGAAAGACGTCGGCGGGAAATCGATGCCGAGGTTCAGGATATCCTCAGCGAGGAGATGGAAGACCGGTCACCGGAACGTGCCATCATGGCGCGGCAGACCCTCGATGCCGTCACGGAAACTCTTGAGGCCATGCCGGAACGCTCCCGCCGGATATTCCTGATGAACCGGATGGATGGCCTCAGCCACAGGCGAATAGCGGAACTCGAGAATATCACGGAGGAGGCCGTCTATTATCATATCAGGCGGGTTTTAGAACGTCTGGCCGTCTTGCGCGGCGAGATGGATGCATAAGATCGCTTCGGCGGATCGACCTTTGTTACCCGTGTGATAAGACCATCGATATTCAGACCCTTTCAAAAAACGTTTCGATATCTGAGCATGAGCGATACCGACCACGATCGACCGGACAACAATCGCGCGTCACACGATGCGCGTGACTGGCTCGTGCGCCTGACATCCGGCTCGCTGAGCGCTGGCGAGCTTGAACAGTTCAAGCTCTGGCGGGACTGTCGCCCCGAACATCGCGCGGCGTTCGAGCACGAGAAGCGGTTCTGGAAACAGCTCGACCGTCTGGCGCAGCCGGCCGGCAATGTCGCGCGACAGCAGAGTTCGGGGATGACGCGCCGGTCCTTGCTTGGTGGCGGGGCAGCCATTGCCGCTGCGTCCGCTGGCTTTGTTGCTGCTCCGCGCGTCTCGATCTGGTGGCAGGCCGATTTTATCGTGCCAGCCGGAAGCCAGCGCGAATTGCCACTGCCGGACGGCACGATCGCCGCGGTGAATACCGGCGGAGCAATCAAGGTCGATTTTCGGGTGGGCTTGCGTCTTGTCCATCTCCTGCGCGGCGAAGCGGAGTTTCGCATCCCACCTGCCGCCGATGGCAGCCCATTCCGGGTCGCCGCAGGTGGCGGCAACACGGATATGTCGGATGGTCATCTGACGATCGGCAATGCCGACGATCTGACGACCGTCGCCGTCGTTGCCGGGCACGCCGCCGTCTACAGTCCACTTGCGCCGGATGAAACCGTCCTGTCGCAAAGGCCCTATGTCGATCTCGCGTCATCCCAGCAAACGACATATCTGTCCGGGGCCAATCCCGGCCAGCCCGGTGCTGCCGATCTCGAAATGCTGCTTGCCTGGCGGCAGGGAAAGATCATCTTCGAAGGAAAACCTTTTGCCGCCGCCATTTCCGACATCGGCCGTTATGTTGCGGAACCGGTCATTTTGCGGCCCGGCATCGATCGCGATCTTGCCGTCAGCGGCATCTTCTCCACCGCCCAGCCTCTCGCGGCATTGCAGTCGCTTGCCAAGACGCAGGCGCTGTCGGTCCGCCGTATTCCCGGCATCGCGATCATTCTTGCCTGAAATCGAAAAATTTCTGCAAACCTGTTTAGGTGAAACCTTCCGTCAATCGTCAAGAATTCGAAAGCGGCAAAAAAGCCGGTGTCGGAATGATGATCTGTGCGTAGGGGCGACGGAATGAGGGACTATAATAACGGCAGACAGCATCAGGCGGTTGGGGCCAGGATGCTGCAGACGCTGATGGCGGGTGTGGCGATCACCGTTGCAGCCATGACAACTGCCGGCATCAGCACGCCGGCCATGGCGCAGACGAGCCAGACCGTCAGCTTCGACATCCAGTCCACCTCGCTATCGCGGGCACTGCGCCAGTTTTCACAGCAGTCTGGCATCCAGGTCGCCTACAGGACGGCAATTGCAGCCAATGCCACCGCACCGTCCGTGAAGGGACAAGTGACGCCACAGCAGGCGCTTTCGACTTTGCTCGCCAATTCCGGGCTGCGATACAGCTTCACCGGCAGCGGCGCCGTCACCATCCTTGCGGCGGATTCTGCAGCCGGTTCCAACGACAGTTCGGGATCGACTGTTCTCAATACCATCGTCGTTGCGGGTGCCGGCGGCGCCTTCGATCGCGTTGACGGCTATCGTGCCGACAGTTCGTCTTCCGGCGCGAAGACCGACACGCCGATCATCGAAACGCCGCAGTCGATCAGCGTTGTGACGGCGGATCAGATCGCCAACCAGCGTGCGACCTCGCTGTCCGAGACACTCGCTTACACGCCCGGCATCGCGACTCAGTCCGGCGGCTTCAGCCGCATGGTCGACGATTTCATGATCCGCGGTTTCAACACCGCCAGCGGCAATACCGGCACGCTGCGGGACGGCATGAAGTTCCAGTCGAGCGTCTATGACGGCGGCCAGGAGCCTTACGGGCTGGAACGTGTCGAGGTTCTGCGCGGCGCCTCTTCCGTCCTTTACGGCCAGGTCGCACCGGGTGGTATCGTCAACGCCATTTCCAAGCGCCCGACGGCGACGCCGCTGCACGAGGTCAATGTCGAATACGGCAGCTATGACAGGAAGCAGATTTCAGCCGATTTTGGCGGCCCGATCGATGCCGAAGGGGTTCTGTCCTACCGTCTCACCGGCCTTTACCGCGACGCGGACAACTGGGTCGACAACACGCAGGACAACAAAGCCTATATCGCGCCAGCGCTCACCTGGAAACCGGAGGAAACGACCTCTCTGACGCTGCTCGGCAGCTACCAGAATGTCGATACAGGTTTTGCACCGCCCTATTTTCTATCGGACATCACCTCCGGCAAGCTGTCGCGAGACACATTTACCGGTATCGACAACTTCGACACCTACCAGTCCGACACCTACACGATCGGCGGCATTTTCGAGCACGAGTTCGATAACGGCCTGAAGCTGCGCAACTCTGCCCGTTATTTCCATGCCGATATCCAGTGGAACTACATGATGCCCAACGTGGTGCCGATCAGCGCCGGCGGCGTCATGACACGCCTGGCATCGGAGCGTGCCGAAACCTCCTACGGCATCACCTCCGACAATTCGCTGGAATATACGTTCGATGCATTCGGGGCGGAGCACACCTTGCTGGCCGGTCTCGATTTCTACCGGCGCTCCTACGATAGCCACCGTTACCGTGGCACTGCCAGCACGCTCAACCTCAACACCGGCGTCAACACCGGCGGCCCGAATGTCAACTATGCGGTCGATCGCGGCTCCGACAGTATCGGTGATCAATACGGGATCTATTTTCAAGACCAGATCAAGTTCGACGATCACTGGATCCTGCTGCTTGGCGGCCGCCACGACTGGGCCGACAGCAGCACGAAGAGCTATCAGACCGGCAAGATTACTCCCCAGCGCGACAATGCCTTCACCGGACGCGCCGGCCTTGTCTATCTCTTCGATAACGGCTTTGCGCCATATGTCAGCGTCAGCCAGTCATTTCTGCCGCAGGTCGGCGAAGATGACAAAGGCAACCCTCTCAAGCCCAATGAAGGCCTGCAATACGAAGCCGGTGTCCGCTACCAGCCGGTCGGCACCAACCTTCAATTCAGCGCTGCCGTTTACGACCTCAATCAGAAGAATGTTGTTTCCTACAACGCATCGGGTGTCGCTTCCCAATTTGGCGAGGTCCATTCCCGCGGCCTCGAACTGGAAGCACGCGGCGAAATCGGCAATCTGGGCCTCGTTGCAGCTTATACCTTCACCGATGCGGAAATTCTCCAGAGCGCAAAAGCGACCGAGATCGGGCAGCAGGTGGCACTCGTTCCGCGGCACAGCTTCTCGCTCTGGGCTGACTACGGTCTCGATGACCTCGGACTGGAAGGCGTGCGGTTCGGCGGTGGCATGCGTTATGTCGGCAAGACGAACCTGACGGACAATGTGATCAATGGCCCGAGCTACGTTCTGTTCGATGCCATGGCCAGTGTCGATCTCGGCAAGCTCAATGCCGATCTCGATGGTCTGGACTTCAAGGTCAATGCCCGCAACCTGTTCGACCGCAAGTATTACACCTGCGTTTCGTCCGACGGTTGCCGTTTCGGCGAACCCATGACGGTTTCGGCGACCCTTTCCTACAAGTGGTAATCCGAGTGCGGATCACCAGACGCAATATGCTGGGAGCGGCCCTTGCCGCTCCCATTGCCATGCTGTCGCAACCACGGTCGCATGCACAATCCTCTCTCCCGGCATCACGGCAGCGCCTCGTCAGCCTCGATCTGCTGATCACCGAGCTGTTGCTGACATTGGGCGAGGTCCCGATCGCTGTCGCCAACATACCGCTGTACAGACGGCTGGTCGCCAGCCCTGCCCTGCCGGACAGCGTCGAGGATCTCGGGCCCCTCAACGAACCCAATCTGGAATTTCTGCAACGGCTTGCACCGACACGCGTGCTGGTCGCCGATTGGCAGGCCCCTGGCCTCATGCCCCTGACACGTATCGCACCGGTGCTGCCGATCAGGGTGTTTGCCGGACGGACGCCCGCACTCGACCATTGCGAAACCCTGCTATCCGACCTGGCCGAACTGACGGGCCGTCAGGCGGAGGCCGCTACAGCCATTGCAGCGACGGCGGCGGCTATCGATGCGGCGCGAACGCAGCTGAGTGGGTTTTCCCGGCCGGTCTATATCTGTCGTTTCAACCGCGATGGCCGCAATATCGCATTGTTCGGTGGCAATGGCATGCTGGGAGATGTGGCCGGCCGGCTGAACCTGCGCAACGCCTACAAAGGCCGGGTGAATGGCGCCGGCGTGACCAATGCGCCGCTGTCGCGCCTGGCGGACGAACCCGACGCCGTCATCGTTCATTTCGATCGTGGTGCGGAAACCGATGTCGCCTTGGCGCGGCTGGAGGAAAGCGCCCTTTGGCATGCCCTGCCCGCTGTGCGCAAAGGCCGTGTCGTGCGCATGCCGGTGATCTATCCGAGCGGCGGTCTGCGCTCGGCAGACCGTTTTGCCACACAGATCGGCAAACAACTGGCGAAGCTTGCCGATGGCTGAAACCATATCTCTCGCGTCTACGCGGCGTCGCCTGCTTCTGCCCTTGAGCCTGATGGTGGCAGCGGCGCTATTGTTTGCCGTTCACCTGCGCAACGCCGGACTTGCCGCAGCACTGCCGCTTTTCGACACGCCGGACGCCTCTCTCGCATCGGTGCAGCTTTTTTATGGGGTCTTGCCCCGCTTTATCGTCGCATTGGCGGCCGGCGGGCTGCTCGGCTTGGCCACCACACTCATGCAGCAGGGGCTTGGCAATCCTCTCGCCGAACCCGGAACGATCGGCCTTTTATCGACGAGCCGCCTGACCGTGGCTGCTGCACTAATCTGGCTTCCCGCCTTTGCGGGTGGTTTTGTCCTGCCGGTTCTGGCGGGCTCGCTCATCGGGCTTGTTATCCTGCTCGGCCTGTCTTTGCGCCGAAAACTGTCGCCGCTTTTTCTCATCTTGAACGGGCTGGTGCTCGGCCTTGTCTGCGATGCCGTCACCTCGATGCTCATCCTCACCCATTACGAAGAGATTGCCGATCTGCTTTTGTGGCAATCGGGATCGCTGGTACAGGACAATTGGCAGGTCGCACGCCTGTTGAGCGCATGCCTTGTTGCCACGGTGATCATCGTTTTCGTTTTGCGCAAACCATTGTCGCTGCTTGATCTTGATGATGCCGCCGCCAGAAGCCTCGGCCTTTCGCCGATGATGGCAAGGATTGCAGCGATCGGGCTTGCGGCAATCGCCGCGGCCGCAGTCACCGCCCATGTCGGCCTGCTTGCCTTTGTCGGACTGGCCGGTGCCGCCCTCGCCCGGTTATGCGGCGCACGCCGGTTTGCCGACCGCGCGATTTTCTCGGCACTTCTGTCTGCCGCGCTACTGTTGTTGACAGACCAGACCATGCAAATGGCCGAGATGGTCATGGCAATTCCCGCGGGCACGGTAACGGCGTTGTTTGCCGCACCACTTCTTTTGTATCTTCTGCATTCCGGGCGCACGCAGCCGCGAACCGCACGCGGTTTCGATCTTCACGTACCACACAGGCTGGCTCCTGGCCGGAAAATCCTGATTGCCCTTACGGCGCTGTCCGTCGTCGCCATCCTGATCGCGCTCGCGGTCGGCCGGATGCCGGAAGGTTTTACATGGGCGACTGTGAACGAGTTGCCGCGACTGCTGCCATGGCGCTGGCCGCGCGTGGCCGGAGCGCTGGCCGCCGGCGGCATGATCGCACTGGCTGGCTGCCTGATGCAGCGCATGACCGGCAACCATCTCGCCAGCCCCGAACTCATCGGTGTCTCGTCCGGCGCGACGCTGGTCATGCTGCCGGTGATCTTTTTCCTGCCGCCGCTCAGCCGCAGCCAGACCATGATGGTCGCCGCCGTCGGCGCCTTGCTTTTCTTGCTCATCGCGCTGCGCTTGGCGCGGCGCTCGCAATATGCTCCTGAAAAGCTGCTGCTCACCGGCTTGGCGATCACAGCACTCAGCGGCTCGCTTCTCTCCTCTGCGGTCTATTTCGGCGATATCCGGCTAACGCGTCTGATCGGCTGGCTATCCGGCTCGACCTATGCGGTGACCGAGGCCGACGCGCTGGTCGCGCTTTGCCTGCTCGCGACATCTGTGGCCGTCCTGCCACTGATACAGCGCTGGCTGGGCCTGATGCCACTCGGCGAACCGGTCGCCGCCTCCCTTGGCCTCGAAATCAGGCTCGCACGCCTCGGCATGATCATTCTCGTTGCTGTCCTGACCGGCATTGCCACGGTCATGACCGGACCTGTAACCTTTATCGGGCTCCTCGTTCCACATCTCGTCCGGTTGATCGGTTTGCGCAAGCCTCTGGCGCAAACCGTTGGCTGCGTGATTGCCGGCGCAACCCTGATGATCGTGTCCGACTGGCTCGGGAGGGCCATCGCCTTTCCATGGGACATCCCGGCGGGTCTCGTGGCAAGCGTCATCGGTGCGGTGGCCTACGGCATCACTGCGGGCCGCAGCAGCAGATGATCCCTGAACTTGCCCATATATTCAAAGGCCCGTTTGCCGCGCTCGGCGAAACGTTGAGTGTAAACCCCGCGCCGAACATAACCATAGACGCTTTCTTCACCTGCGGGCAGTTGCACGAGACACTCGATATATTTTCGCGGCGATGGTCGGCGCCGGATCCAAGGGTGGTGGCGACGCAGTGGTCGAAAACCTATTTTTCGACCCTCCTGCCTGCGGTCCTGTTGCCGGCCATGTTGTGCAACTGGCATCTGCCACTCGGCACGGACACGATGGGCCTTCAGCTGTCGCCAACCTGCGCTGTCGCGGGGTTCGTGTTTTCCTCGCCAGGTGGCCGTTGCGACATATCGAGAGGAACCCCGCGGCTCTTCGATTTTCTCGTGGAAGGTCATCTGCGGCCCGTCGTGGAAATGTTGACGGCGGCGACGCCATTGCCCGCAAAGGTGTTGTGGAGCAATGCCGGAAACGTCTTCGAAACCGTTGTCGGACGAGCATCCGCAATGCTCGGGAACGATCATCCGGCGGTGCAGGAGGGCATGGAGATCATGGCAGACCGCCGCGACGCCACCGGTCGCGCCAATCCGCTTTTTCAGCCCGTCCGTTATATCGACAATGGCAATGAACGCATAAGACAGCGGCGAATTTGTTGTCTGAGGTATTTCACGCCGGAATTGGGATACTGCAAATCCTGCCCGAAACCGGACATATGACCGGCATGCGGGAGGGAATTAAAGGGCTGATACCAATCCTATTTTCCGTCATCCGCATCGCGTGTGAGTATTTTCAAACTCATCTGGACAAGCAGCCGCGCCCGGGCTATACGCCCCTTGCCGCAAGCATGGCAGCGTGGGTGATTAGCTCAGTTGGTAGAGCAGCTGACTCTTAATCAGCGGGTCGTAGGTTCGAGCCCTACATCACCCACCAAAACACCGCTCATATTTCAGATTTAGTGATGCATGGATGGACGGCGGCTGAAACGCGCCCTTGCCTGAACGATATCCGTGGCGTCATGCAATTCGTGTCTTGCACCGGTGTCTGAAAGATAAATGAAGCGCCGAGTATGGGCGATCGGGCCGATGCGTTCGAGGAGTGCCGCGCGGACATCGGGGTAACCTTGATGGCGCAGCGTTTGGTCGGCACGGACCACGAAGAGTTCACGATTGCCGCTTTCGGAGATGGCGATGGTGGTTTCCATGCGGCCATGGCCATGCGCCGCAGCCTGTCGAGCGAGGGCTTTACAGGCATGGCGGAGGTCGTGGCCATGGATGCGTTTTCGCAAACCGTGCAGGCACTTTGCCGATTGCTCCGGCCCGTCGGACCGACCAACTTTCAGTTCCGCACGGAAGGGGATGCGGTAAGACTGCTGGAAATCAATCCGCGCATTTCTTCCTCAACCTCATTGCGCACCGCCTTCCGCTACAATGAATGCGTCATGGCGGTGGACGATTTTCTTTTTCACAAGACGCCTTCCCAACCGCGCATCCGCGGCGGAAAGGCAATCCGCTACACGGATGATCTGGTCTTTTACGATGATAGCATTCATTTCTGACATTCACGTCAATTACGAAGCGCTGAAGGCCGTGCTTGCCCGCATCGATGCGATGGGCATTTCTCGCATCTATTGCGCCGGCGACGTTGTCGGCTACTACGCTCAGGTCAACGAATGCTGTGGGGAATTGCGCCGCCGCAACATCCCGACGGTGATGGGCAATCACGACTGGTATATGGCCGGTGGCGGGTTTTGCGCCCGCTCCCGCAGCGTGAACGACTGCCTAGTGCATTTGCGCAGGATCATTACTGCCGACAATCTGAACTGGCTTCGCACCTTCCCGGTCCAGATGTATGTGGATGGCGTGCATGGGGGGTGGTCTGATCCGATCGACGAGTATCTGGAGCCAACATCGGATTATTTCGATCGGATCGAGGGAAAGCTGTTTCTGTCGGGCCATAATCATCTGCAGGTCCTGCATCAATTCGGCGAGAAAACCTATTGCAATCCGGGTTCGGTCGGACAGCCGCGCGATGGCGATCCCAGAGCGGCATTCGCCACCTTCGACGGCACGGCGTTCTCGCTCATTCTTTTCTCCCACACTCGTCATGTTCTGCATTCTTGCAATAAGTTGATCCAGGACCGCTACACTCTGTGCGCCGGCGGGCATATGGCATAGCAGGAGACTTCAATCCTCGGGACGAAAGGCATGGACGGAAAAATGGCATCCGCGCCGGAAACGAAGCGCCCAAGAGGGCGTCCGAAAATGCAAAGCGACGAAGAACGCCGCAAGACGATTGTCGATGAGGCGCGGCGGACTTTCATCGAGCTGGGTTATCGCGGCACCACAACAGGTATCGTCGCAACCCGTTGTCGTATCTCCAAGCAGACGATCTACAGGGTCTTTGTCAGCAAGACGGATCTTTTTCTTGCCGTTGTGGGTGAGCACCGGCAGATGATGCTGGCGCTACCGCGACCGGTCGGCGAAGACAGGCCGCCAGCAGACGTACTCGAAGAGATCTTCATGATCGACATCGATGAGGCAGCCGAACAGGAACGCGAAGCCTTCATCTCCTTCGTCATTCAGGAATCGGCGCATGTGCCGGAACTGACGGATATCCTGCGACGCGAGGGCATAGACCAATCCCGGCGCATGTTGGCGGATTGGCTGGACCGGCAGGTCGCAGACAGGAAACTTGCCCTGGATGATACGATGAGCGGCGCCCGCATGCTGATGGATCTGCTGTTTGGCGGTATGGGACCAGCCAGTCACGATTGGGAAAACCGGAACGATCGTCGGCGACATTTACGCCGCTGCATCGATTTGTTTGTTCGTGGAGCACATCCGAACCGCGATCCGGATGTCGTCAAACCGGAACTCTTTCGCGCAACCAGTGAAGTTTCTGGCAAGCCTTCGAATGCCGGATTTGCGTTCATTGAAGAAAAGATTACGAGCTCAGAGCAGGTAAAGCCGTGAATTGACCCGTATTTCGGGTGGCCGAAAGCGGGAAACCACACTCATCCCATTGTCGTCATGAAAAACGGCACCTGTTGCCCGAAAAACCTTGAGAAGGTGGCAATCCTCGGTGGGAAAGCCTGATATGGCCGACAGTAAAGCCTAAACCACGGATCGGGCGGCGGCAGTCCTTGAGAACATTAACGAGCCTGCCGGATCTCAGATATTCGCGAGGTGAACCTTCGGCAATATGGCGATGCCTGCACGCTCGCTGCCACATCGGCCAGCCCGCCGCCGGGGCATGTCGAGTTCTCGCGCCACCTGCGCAAATTTGCGCTTGCCCCTCGCGGGCAAAAAGTCATCAGGCCCCTACGATCGCTCATGGATTATTGCGTACGACGCAATTCATTCGAAATCTTTATTGCAATTCTTAAGCGTCTGCGAAGGCGGTAGTTTCATTTCAGACGAAACGACACACCGCAAGGCAGCAAGGATGCAGATCATGATCAAGGACATCAGGGGCCTCCACCACATCACCTCCATGTCTTCCGACGCTCGGAAAAACAACAGCTTCTTCACCGAAGCGTTGGGGTTGCGCCACGTCAAGCAGACGATGAATTTCAACGATCCCAACGTCCTTCCCCTTCATTACGGCAATGAAACCGGCCTGACGCCGCTCGCGGCCTGACGCGGTCCAATATCACTTTCAGACAAGGCGGCACCCTAACGTTCAAGACTTGCCGCCTTCCCTGCCCCATTCCCGAACCAATCCAATTCAAAAGGAAAATTCCAGATGTTCAGCAAGCTCGAAGTCCTGACCCCGAAGAACAGCCAGCTCATCTTCATCGACCAGCAGCCGCAGATGGCCTTCGGTGTTCAGTCGATGGACCGCCAGACGCTGAAGAACAATGTCGTCGGTCTCGCCAAGGCGGCCAAGATCTTCAACGTTCCGACGACGATCACCACGGTCGAAACCGACAGCTTCTCCGGCAACACCTTCCCGGAACTCCTTGCCGTTTACCCGGAAAACGACATCCTCGAGCGCACCTCGATGAATTCCTGGGACGACCAGAACGTTCGCGACGCGCTTGCAAAGAACGCCGCCGAAGGCCGCAAGAAGATCGTCGTTTCGGGTCTGTGGACCGAAGTCTGCAACACCACGTTCGCGCTTTCCGCCCTGCACGATGTGCCGGATTACGAGATCTACATGGTGGCCGATGCTTCTGGCGGAACCTCGTCGGATGCCCACAAATACGCGATGGACCGCATGGTGCAGGCTGGCGTCATTCCCGTCACATGGCAGCAGGTCCTGCTCGAGTGGCAGCGCGACTGGGCGCGCAAGGAAACCTATGACGCCGTCACCTCGCTGGTGAAGGAACATTCCGGCGCCTACGGCATGGGCATCGATTATGCCGTCACTCACGTTCATGGCGGCGCCGAGCGCGTCAGCCATGGCAAGCGTATCGGCCCTAACCCCGCAAGGTAAGGCCCGATAGGCCGCTCCGATGCCCCCAATGTCGGAGCGGCCCCCGTTCATCGAGGAGGTTTCCATGAAAATCTATCTTCTGTCTCTCGGCGCCGGTCTTCTGGTCGGTATTGTCTATAGCCTTTTGAACGTTCGCTCACCGGCACCGCCGGTCATCGCTCTGGTCGGTCTGCTCGGTATCCTTGTCGGTGAACAGATCATCCCGCTGGCAAAAACGCTCTGGAGCAAGGAGCCGGCAGCGATGTCATGGCTGCACCAGATCAAGCCGCACATGTTCGGCCATATGCCGAAGGGTAGTGCCAAGCCGGTCGATATCGCCACCAGTGATCAGAGCCAGACAGGGGAGCGTGGCTGATGACGACGCGACGTACCTTTCTCGGCGGGGCGTCCAGCCTCGCATTCTCCAATCTCTTTTCGCCGGCCAATGCCGCCGATCCCGTTCAGACCGGAGCCGCCACCATGCACGCCGATCTCATTCTTCATCATGGCCTGATCACCACGCTTGATCGCACCAATCCGAATGCCAGCGCCGTCGCCATCAAGGATGGAAAATTCCTCGCAGTCGGCACGGATACCGAAGTCATGGCCCATGCCGGCCCGGACACGAAAATCGTCGATCTCAAGGGCAAGCGTGTGCTGCCCGGCCTGATCGACAACCACACCCACGTGGTGCGCGGCGGCCTCAACTACAATATGGAACTGCGCTGGGATGGTGTTCGTTCTCTGGCCGATGCGATGGACATGCTCAAGCGCCAGGTGGCGATCACGCCCGCGCCGCAATGGGTTCGCGTCGTCGGCGGTTTTACCGAGCACCAGTTTGCCGAGAAGCGTCTGCCGACCATCGAGGAGATCAATGCGGTCGCGCCCGACACGCCGGTCTTCCTCCTGCATCTTTATGATCGTGCGCTGCTGAATGGCGCAGCCGTTCGCGCCGTCGGTTACACCCGCGACACGCCGAACCCGCCGGGCGGCGAGATCACCCGCGATGCCAACGGCAATCCGACAGGCATGCTGCTCGCCAAGCCGAATGCCGGCATCCTTTACTCGACACTTTCGAAGGGCCCGAAACTGCCTTTCGACTACCAGGTCAATTCCACCCGTCATTTCATGCGCGAGCTGAACCGGCTGGGCATTACCGGTGTCATCGATGCCGGCGGCGGCAATCAGAACTACCCCGACGACTACCAGGTCATTCAGAAACTGTCGGACGAGAACCAGCTCACCGTGCGGCTTGCCTACAATCTCTTCACCCAGAAGCCGAAGGAAGAGAAGCAGGACTTTCTCGACTGGACGTCGTCGGTCAAATACAAGCAGGGCAACGACTATTTCCGCCACAACGGCGCCGGTGAGATGCTCGTCTTTTCCGCCGCCGATTTCGAGGATTTTCGCCAGCCGCGCCCGGAAATGGCGCCGGAAATGGAAGGCGAGCTCGAGGAGGTCGTCCGCGTTCTGGCCGAGAACCGCTGGCCGTGGCGCATGCATGCGACCTATGACGAGACCATCTCGCGCTCGCTCGACGTTTTCGAGAAGGTCAACAAGGATATTCCGCTTGAAGGCCTCAACTGGTTCTTCGACCACGCAGAAACCATCTCGGAACGCTCGATCGACCGCATCGCCGCACTCGGCGGCGGCATCGCCACCCAGCACCGCATGGCCTATCAGGGCGAGTATTTCGTTGAGCGCTACGGCCATGGCGTTGCCGAAGCCACGCCGCCGATCAAGCGTATGCTCGACAAAGGCGTCAACGTGTCGGCCGGCACCGATGCCACCCGCGTCGCCTCCTACAACCCGTGGGTGTCTCTGTCATGGATGGTGACCGGCAAGACGGTGGGCGGCATGCAGCTTTATCCCCGCGCCAATTGCCTCGATCGTGAAACCGCACTTCGCATGTGGACCGAAAAGGTCACCTGGTTCTCCAACGAGGAAGGCAAGAAGGGCCGGATAGAAAAGGGCCAGTTCGCCGATCTTGTCGTGCCGGACAAGGATTTCTTTGCCTGCGCCGAGGACGAAATCTCGTTCCTGACCTCGGACCTGACCATGGTTGGCGGCAAGATCGTCTACGGTGCCGGCGATTTTTCGGCTCTCGATGAAAGCAACATTCCGCCGGCCATGCCCGATTGGTCGCCGGTGCGCAAGTTCGGCGGTTATGCCGCGTGGGGAGAGCCGGAAGGTGCGGGCGCACGCTCGTTACGCCGTACGGCCATTTCCACATGCGGCTGCGCCAGCGATTGCGGCGTCCATGGCCATGATCACGCCGGCGCCTGGACATCGAAACTGCCGATCGCGGACCTGAAAGGCTTTTTCGGCGCGCTTGGCTGCTCCTGCTGGGCCGTGTGAGGCATCCCACCACGCTTTGTATTGCGGGCGATAATCGCCGCCCGCAATACCTCAATAATTTCGATTATCGCAATTAAATAGAAATGATTGGTGCAATTGTTGGCGGCAATCTTTCCGGTCAATATCGCTCCATCAGACCACAACGGCGCCGCTCGGTTCGACCGGCCAGATCTAGAGGTGCAGACATGACCACCCGTTCTCAATCCCAAACTCGCCGGAGCGCTTTGCTGAAAAGTATCGTCACCGCGCCGGCGACCCGTACTGTTGCGCTTCTGGCCCTTTGCTCAGCCTATATCCAGGGCCCGCTGACAAAGATTGCCGACTTCAATGGCGCGATCGCCGAGATGGAGCATTTCGGTCTTCATCCGGCCGGACTCTTTGCAGTTGCCGTCATCGCCTTCGAACTGACGGCTTCCGCCATGGTGGTGTCCGGCTTCCTTCGTTGGGCCGCAGCTCTCTCGCTTGCGGGCTTTACGCTCATGGCCACATTCATCGCGCTCCGCTTTTGGGAAATGGCGCCAGGCATGGACCGCATGATGGCGACCAATGCCTTCTTCGAACATCTCGGCCTCGCAGGTGCGTTCGTCTTCGTCGCTGCTGTCGATCTTGCCAAGGGAGCAGCCAAATGAGCCCCACGAAAACATCCGGGGGCACTTTCGCACCCCTTGCACAGCCCGTCTTCGCCGTCCTCTGGATCGCCACCGTTCTAGGGAATACCGGCAGCTTCATGCGCGACGTCGCGAGCTCCTGGTTGATGACGGATCTTTCCGCCTCTCCCGCCGCTGTTGCCATGGTTCAGGCCGCCGGCACCCTGCCGATCTTCCTTCTCGCCATTCC
Organism: Neorhizobium sp. JUb45; assembly: GCF_004343585.1. Classification (GTDB taxonomy): domain Bacteria; phylum Pseudomonadota; class Alphaproteobacteria; order Rhizobiales; family Rhizobiaceae; genus Neorhizobium. The sequence goes on from NZ_SLYW01000011.1 coordinate 22,266, forward strand.
GGCCGGCGTGCTCACCGACATTCTGGATCGTCGCAAGTTTCTGATTGCAGTCCAGTTTCTGCTCGCCTCCGTCAGCATCTCGTTGATGGTCCTTTCCCAGACAGGAATGCTCTCCGTCAGCGCGTTGATCGGGCTTACCTTCCTCGGCGGCATCGGCGCAGCCTTGATGGGGCCGACCTGGCAGGCGATCGTGCCTGAACTGGTCAAGCGCGAGGATGTGAAAAGCGCCGTCGCTCTCAACTCGCTTGGCATCAATATCGCTCGGTCGATCGGACCGGCCGCTGGCGGCCTGCTGCTCGCCGCCTTCGGGGCGGGCATAACCTACGGCGCCGATGTCGCGAGCTATATCGTCGTCATCGCGGCTCTCGTCTGGTGGCCGCGCGCCAAGAATGCCAATGATGCCCTGCAGGAGAATTTCTTCGGCGCATTTCGGGCCGGCCTTCGCTACACCCGCGCCAGCAAGCCGCTGCATGTCGTGTTGCTGCGGGCTGCGATCTTCTTCGCGTTCGCCAGCGCGGTCTGGGCACTGCTTCCGCTCGTTGCCCGTCAGTTGCTCGGCGGAGATGCCAGCTTCTACGGCATCCTGCTGGGTGCCGTGGGTGCCGGTGCGATCGGTGGTGCGCTGATCATGCCAAAGCTGCGTGAACGCCTGAGTGCCGATGGTCTGCTTCTCGGCGCCGCACTGATCACCGCTATTGTCATGGGCATTCTGTCCCTTGCACCGCCGAAGGCCGTTGCCATCATCGCCCTTCTGTTCCTTGGTGCAGCATGGATCACTGCGCTGACAACGCTCAATGGCGCGGCGCAATCCATCCTGCCCAATTGGGTGCGTGGCCGCGGCCTCGCCGTTTACCTCACCGTATTCAACGGCGCCATGACGGCCGGCAGTCTGGGATGGGGTGCCATCGGCGAGGCTGTCGGCATACAGGGTACGCTTTTGATCGGAGCCGCAGGCCTTCTTGTTGCAGGCTTCATCATGCACCGCATCAAGCTTCCTGCCGGCGATGCGGACATGGTTCCTTCCAACCATTGGCCCGAGCCGCTTGTTGCCGAACCCGTTGCCCACGATCGCGGACCAGTTCTCATCCTGATCGAATACCATGTCGAAAAGCATAACCGTCGTGCCTTCCTGCATGCGCTCGATCGACTTTCCCAGGAACGCCGCCGTGACGGTGCCTATGGCTGGGGTGTGACCGAAGATTCAGGCGACCCGGAGAAGATGGTCGAATGGTTCATGGTTGAATCCTGGGCCGAGCATCTACGCCAGCACAAGCGCGTCTCCAATGCCGATGCGGATCTGCAGGGAAAGGTGCTCGCCTATCACTCCGGCCCGGAAAAGCCAGTGGTTCGTCACTTCCTGACGATCAACCGGCCGGGAAAAGCCTGAAAACAGAGGAGGCGGCAACCTCCGCCTCCTGCAATAATTCCATTTTCCGCAATTATATCGACAGCATTAATGCAATTGTATCCACCATTTTTTGCGGCCAGTATGCCTCCAACAAACGATATCAAGCGTCTCTTTTACGAGACGTGCAAAGTTCCAGGGAACTAAAAATGAAAAACAACGATTTCCCCATCACGCGCCGCAGTACTTTGCTCTCCGGAGCTGCCATCGCCGCCAGCTTTGCAGTTCCCGCCTCGTTTACCCTCGCAGCCGAGACATCATCCACCCCGCATCCAACCAAAGGAAACAAGACAATGGCTTACGTAACCACCAGAGACGGCGTTGAAATCTTCTACAAGGACTGGGGTCCGAAGGACGCACAGCCGATCGTTTTCCATCACGGCTGGCCGCTGTCGTCCGACGACTGGGACGCACAGATGCTGTTCTTCCTCTCGAAAGGTTTTCGCGTCGTTGCCCATGACCGCCGTGGCCATGGTCGCTCGGCTCAGGTCTCCGAAGGCCACGACATGGACCATTACGCCGCCGACGCCTTTGCCGTTGTCGAGCATCTCGATCTGAAGAATGCCATCCATATCGGACACTCCACCGGCGGCGGTGAAGTGGCCCGCTATGTTGCCAAGCACGGCCAGCCTGCCGGCCGCGTTGCAAAGGCCGTCCTCGTGTCCGCCGTGCCGCCGCTGATGCTCAAGACTGCTACCAATCCGGGCGGCTTGCCGATGGAAGTGTTCGACGGGATCCGCAAGGGGGTGGCCGAAAACCGTGCGCAGCTTTTCCTCGATTTCCCGACCGGCCCGTTCTACGGATTCAACCGCGAAGGCGCGAAGGTATATCCCGGCGTGATCCAGAATTGGTGGCGCCAAGGCATGATGGGCAGTGCCAAGGCGCATTACGAAGGAATCAAGGCCTTTTCCGAGACCGACCAGACGGAAGATCTCAAGGCAATCACCGTTCCCGTTCTCGTCATGCATGGTGACGACGACCAGGTGGTGCCGATCGACAATGCAGGCAGACTGTCCGTCAAACTGGTGAAGAATGGCACGTTGAAGGTCTATGCGGGCTACCCGCATGGTATGCTTACCACCCATGCCGACGTTCTGAACGCCGACCTCCTGAAGTTCATTCAGGAATAGCACAGACCCTAGGGCATGACCGACGGTCCGTCTGAGATCGTCGGTCGTCCATAGCGATGCATCAGATGAGCGCCGAACGCGATGACGATATGCGTCAAGGCCTGCGGCTCTGTCTCAGCCGGCATGTCGAACATGTCGGCGAAGGCGGCACCCAAGCTTTCAACCACCTCGTCATCGGCCCCGCGGCAGGTACGAAGTTCGCCAACAGGCGCCTCGCCGGCATGCGCCGACAACTCGTCGAGATAACGGCGGGGAATATGAAACGCCAAGGCTTCGAATGATCCCCGGATCTCGATCGCGGCACCGGGCCTGAGGTCGATGAGACAGATCGATCTTTTCTGATAGATCCTGAACGCGGTCGCAGCACCTCCCTGATAAACATCCCGGTGTTCAACATCCACGAGATAGAGCGTGATCAGATAGGCATCGTCCGGCGCAAACCTGACCAACCTTCGCTGGTTGGCCGGCGCAGTCGCATGGAGATATACGATGGAAATCTCCGCGTCACGAAACGGGCGAACGGCCAAAGACTTCGGGTTGCTGATCCCGAAGCAGGCTGCGATTGTTGCAGATACCGGCAGAACTTCACCCAGTTGTGTTTCGTTCATCTTACTCAAAGGCTTTAAAGGGTGGTAACGCGTTTGACCCGAATAAAGTTTCTAACCGTCTTCATCAGCGCGATCTTGCACAATAACGATGCCGCCGACATAAACTTGAGGTCGCAATGAGAGAAACCACGTGATCCCAGCGTCCCCCACTCGTGACCAACACAAGACGGAGATCAAGACCGACGGGTTTGGTTGCACTCTTAACAGGCTGTCCATCAACCAGGCTCTCAGGGCTCCCGGCATGGCCATTCTGCGCAAGGGGACCCCCGGCATCGACCTTGACCAGGTCGAGATGGAGGGCAGCGACCGTGGGTTCGTCGTCGGCCTGTCTCTCATGGGTGGACACAGCCGACGCATTTTCCACGAGCACCATTCGACGGCTCATGCTTTCTCCGACAGCTCCATCTACATCCGGGATCTATCCTGCGACTACAAGGCCGATCTGGGTGGTCCCTTCGAATTCATGCTGTTCGAGATGTCCGCCGCCGCCCTTGCATCCTTCTCCGAGCATGCAAGCGTGCCCTCGGTTCGCTCTCTAAGCCCTCGAACCGCTGTCGAGGACAAGGTTCTCGCCAACCTCGGCCGTGCCCTGCTTCCCGCTCTCGAAAATCCTGCCTTGGCAAGCCCGCTTTATATTGAACACTTGAGCGCCGCGATCGGCACCCATCTGGTGCAGTGGTATGGCGGTCAGCCGGTGACCGTCGTCCAGCGTAGACTGAAGCTCTCACCTGCGCACGAGCGGCTGGCCAAGGAACTGCTGTCGGAAAATCTTGGCGGTGAGGTTTCTATTGCGGACGTCGCGCACGCCTGCAACCTGTCCCGCGGACATTTCACCCGCATGTTCCGCGAGACGACAGGGGTAACACCTCACCAATGGCTGATCGGCGAACGGTTAGCCCGCGCCTGCGACCTGCTGCGACGTTCCGAGTTGAACCTTGCGGAAGTGGCGATCGCTTGTGGTTTTTCAGACCAAAGCCACTTCACGCGTTTTTTTTCGAGGATCAAGGGCGTATCCCCTGGATCCTGGCGTCGAAGCTCGAGCTGAGTTTTGACCCTAGAGTATCCGTTTTGCAGCTTCCGGTGTGGACGATGTGCAGCCGACAGCGGGTTCATCCCAGTCTCTGATTACGTCTTTTTGCCGTATCGAGCCTGAGAGCAAACGTCCTTAGTGAAATCGCCTCCTGCGTGCGAATTCCAGACTGAGAGGATGGCTTTGTCTCCATGCTTGCCAACCGGCTTTCACGAGAAGACTGATCCTGATCGATCTCAGCGGTCTTGCTGTCCCGCAGTTCCAGTATCATGCTTACCAGGCCCATACGCATTACCATCCTGTTCTTGGGTTCAGGAAACATATCACCGCAATTGCCTAAGCAAAACCTCCGAAAACGCAAATCTTCTTTCGACGCCCATTACGATTTTCGATCTGCCTGCTGGATTTCCGCCCACCTTTACCGGCGATCATTGTCGACGCGAGGCTGGCACCGTTTCATGATCTTGTCGATCGAAGCCTTATCCGAACCGAACCGTTTCAAAAGGTCGGAGGCCTGGGAAAGATTGAGCGTGTAGGCCTGCTGAAGCGCTTCCAGGCTGTAACGGGGTCGGGTGATCTGTTTCATTGTCGCATCTCCTTTTCTGGACAATGCGACGGCCTCTCAGATGTTCCGACAATCAATCGGCCATCGATGCCACAGAGGCCTTCAGCTTTTTGAATGAACGTCCAGCTTGATGATGTTGGTAAGATCGGGTGCGGATAGATGGGCAGACGTCAGCGCCTTGACGATCTCCGACTGCTCGAATGGTTTCATCACGATCGGCCACACGATTTTCGCTCCGGCCTCCAGCTTGTCGCTGTATCCGGTCATCAAGACGACCGGAAGACGTGGGCGGAGCTGACCAATCCTGTCCGCAAGCTCTATTCCCGACATGCCGGGCATCATGATATCGCTGAGAACGGCATCGATCTGCGGATGCTTTTCAATCAGCGCAAGCGCTTCCGTTCCGTCCTTCGCGGTGCGGATGGACGTCACGGCATCCTCGAGAGCGGTCCTTGCCGCCTCCAGCGAAGCCGGTGTGTCATCGACGATCAGTATGTGGGCAGGCATGCCGGGAATGTTGGCTTCTGCAACTTTCGGTGCACGTTCGACCAAAGATTTTGGCAGGTAGAGCGTGACCGCGCTGCCCTGACCGGCCAGGCTCGTCGCCCTCGCCGTACCACCATTGCCCTCAGCAAAGCCGAGAACCTGCGTCAGGCCCAGACCCGGACCTCCATTGTCCTTGGTCGAATAGAAAGGCTCGAATATTCGCGTGAGTTCCGCCGCAGCCACGCCTCTGCCGGTGTCCGTGACTGTCAGCGCCACGACTGGCCCCTTGAGCCGCTTATCCTCGACCACCCCGTCGTCGACGTTGCGGGCGCTGATCACCACATTACCGCCGTCTGCCATCGCTTCTCGGGCATTGGTAAGCAGATTGATCAGCGAAATCTCAAGGCCGACCGGATCGGCATGGACGCCCCAGACATCGTTGGGGATCCGAATATCCAGCAAAACGCTGTCGTTCAGCGCCTGCTGCAGGAGCGGCGTCATTTCAGCGATCTTGGCTTCCAGATCCAGATGTTCCGCACCCTGGTTTGAACGTCTGGCAAAGGATAGAAGACGCCGGGTAATGGTTTTGCCGCGGTTTACGCCCTGCCGCATATTGCCGAGAAGACGCGTCACGCGCTCTTCATCGCCGCGGCGACGTTCGATGCCATCAACACCCGCCTGAAACACCATCAGAAGGTTGTTGAAATCGTGGGCAGCCTGACCCGTCAGTTTTCCGAGCGCATCCATGCGCTGCCAATTGGCAAGGCTTTCCCGTTCGGCGGCACGCGAGCGCATTTCCCGATAGAGCAGCACCGCGACAATGCCGGATAGCAGGATCGTTATCAGGCCGGCGCCGACGAGAAAGATCACCGCATGCATGGCTGGTCGATTGTATTGAGACGCCGGCAATCCAATCTTGACCCGCCATGTCGTCGCACCGATCTGCGCTTCGGCCACACGCACAGCGTTGCCGTTTGACAGCATGAAGAGATCATCCTGCGGCCGCGCAAATTCCGTCGCCGCCATGGCGGCAAGTTCCGGCGAACTGGTGGTCGCCACCAGCCGCTCCTGGCTGTCCACCACCCAGGCAGACCAGTCGTTTGGCAAACCGCTCGCGTAAAGCATCTGCGTAATCGTTTCCGGCCTTATAACCACCGACAGCACGGCCCGCAGGCGATCCTTTCGACGGACAGGAACGCGAACGGCAAAGGCCGCCTTGCCACCCTTGCCGATGGCAATATTGCCGACGACCGGCATGCCGGTCTCGATCACACGTTTATGGCTTTCGAGATCGACAACCTCGCGAGAAGCGGACACCGACAGCGGCGGATAGGCCAAAACGACCTCGCCCTCGTCATTCGAAACGCGAATCTGTTGCCACGCGGCAACCTGATCCTTGAGCCTGCGCGCGGTTTCGGCAAAGCTGGTGCGGGAAACCGGCAGGTCCAGGCGTGGTGAATCGGCAACGATCGAAAGAAGCTGGATCTGGGTATTAAGCTCGCGGTCAAGGGCGCCGGCCAGAATGGCGGCGCGGTCGCGCAGATCGGCATCGAGCCCCTGTTGCTGCTCGTTGATGAAGAACCACCCCATCACGCTGGCCAGAACCAGAGCAGGCAGAAGTGAGGCAGTCACGAGAAGAAGCGCCGGCCTTGCGTTGTTCAAGTTCATTCCTCAGAAAATCGCAGCAGTAAAATTTTCATGGTTGTCTCTAAAGGAACTGACGCGTTCGCATCAAGCCTTTCAGGCTCAGCCGCCTGCACTCTATAGCATCGAAAGCCCGCGTGCAGTGCGCAGATCCTGCTCGGTCAAGTTTTCCTTTGGATAAGGTGTGTCATAATTTCCACTATCTGCTTCCGTTTGCCTTCGGGCAAGCGGTCAAGAGCGATACGAACCGGATTGCCCTACGAAGTTCTTCGCTATGTGGCATCCATGACGACGATCAGCTGCTGCTACGCGATGCAGATGCACTTCAGGCGCTGAGCGACGCGACCCTGAAATGCCCGACTCACGCACGCCTTCGGCCGAACCTTGCGCAATTTACACGCATATTCGGATTACAATGCTGGCAATAAAAAACCGGAATGATGTTTGTTTGGTCCAAACGAAAAAGCCTGCCGCGGGAGGAGGTGCGGCAGGCTTTTCCAAAAGAACCGAACAGCGACTGGGAGGAGGAGTGCCGCTGTTCCCTCAGGCTTCCCTTGGGAGGAGGAGTGGGTCGCCCGAAACACGAAGCTTTGCGGGAGGAGGTGCATCGCTTCGTTGAAAAGATAGATACCGTGTTTTTTTGACATAGATAAGACCGCAGTTTGCAGCACAGCCATGCACTTAACGCATCCCTCTTGACCCAACTGCCTAAATCGACGCCGCGTGTTTCCCAAGAGATCGATTATCAACAAACTCACATCGATCCGGTTGGAACTTCAGGACGAAATCGATGACCTTGTCCGAGGACATTTCGCATGGCTTGAGGACAGGACGTCCATCGGCGAGGCGATATAGGTTGAACGAGACAATGTCGCTTCCGGCAAGATCCTCGGCAAACAGCCAGATACGGCGACTGTCGACCGAGCGATTGATCGTCATCCCCCATCGCCGGCCGGAAAATTCTCCTTCGCTATAGCCAGTGGCATACGTTTCAAGCGCCATTTCGAACGCCCTCAAATCATCCGGCGTGATGCTCATGGCGACAGGCACTCTTCGCATATGCCGCAGCCATCATCGTCCATAGCAGATGCGGGCCGGCTTTGCTCGCAACAGATACAGATCTTCGCGCCAGCTCTGCACCGAACCTGTGGTTCCGGCGGAATGATTTCGATCAGCTTTTCAGGTGTATGTTTGTTGGTTTTGGCATCCATTTCAAAACTCCGTACATGGAATATGAGATGGGATGCCTGCCGGCGAGCAGCAAGGGTCGGGCGATTGGTCGGCGATCCACCACTTGCCAGGTCGCGGCAATCAGATAAGCAGGCCCTCTGACCTTGAGCTGTGATCGAACTCTGTTTGCGAGAAAAATAGCCTTCCGGTCACGCACCTGATAGACCGGCTGCACAAGATACGGCGCAGGGAAATTATAATAAGACAAGCGCCTTGGATCGGCGCACCGCCTTACATCCGAAAGATACCGGACTTTTAACAGGAAACGCACAATGGGTTGGAAAACACCTCAGTTCGAATACGTCAACGGCTATAAGATTGTTGAACTCGACGGCCCCACCTTCAAGGTTTACGACGGTGACCGGCAACTCGGGGAGGACTTTCCCTATTCCGGCGAGGCTGCGGCCTATGCAAACTCCCTGCCGAAGAAGGCCACTCCGCCGCCGCCGCGTTTTTGATAGGCGGGGATATAGGCGGTAAAGAACCGATTTCGGGCAGGACGTCGTTCCTGATCACATTAAAAATTAGCGCTGCGAACGCAGAAGGATCGCAGCGTCCTGTTTGGCAGCAGACAGATTTGTCTTTACACGCTCCCCCGGCAGCAATTGCGCCGCCATGCGTATGGAACTCCGCACAGAACAGCGCTTCCGCTGCAAACGTGTTGACGACGAGAATGCCGATGAACCCCGTGAGTTCAAGCGGCAGGTCTCTCACCGACGGCATTCAGAACAGCCTTGCCATATGAATCAGCGGTTCAGCCTGATGCACATCGGCTTGCCGAGGTAGAGATTGCTTCCCGACACGATGACTGGGCCATGGTCGTCCTGTGTTCTTACCACAACGCAACCTGCGAACGATCTTTTCTTGCTCCATTCCGTGTTTGGAGTACCGTCATGACGAGGTGTTTCAACGGAGGGACGAGTTGGATGTGCAATCAATGCGTGATTGAAGACGTGAAGCGAAACATGCTGTCGCGGCGCCTGCTGTTCAAAGGCGCAGCACTCGCGGGTGCGGCGATGGCGGCCGCAAGCCTGCCGACACCTGTGCTTGCGCAGACAGCCAGGCAAGTTGTCGATCTCACCCATGTCTACGATTCAACATTTCCGACATTCGATGGACAACCGGGAATAGAGTTCGAATGGGCTGCCGAAATCGCCAAGGACGGCTATCAATTGCATAAGCTGACGATTTTCGAGCATACCGGCACCCATATCGATGCGCCTTTCCACTTCAGTGCCGATGGCGCCAGCGTTGACCGGCTGGAACCGCAAAAGCTGGTCGCACCACTTGTCATCATCGACGTAACGGATCGCGCCAGGGAAGAAGCCAATACGTCAATCGAAGCCGCCGATATCGAGCGCTGGATCAGCGCAAACGGCGATCTTCCCGCAGGCGCAGTCGTGGCTTTGCGCTCGGGATGGGCGACCAAGGTGAAAAGCCCGTCCTTCCGGACCGACGACGCTGGAAAATTCGCCTTTCCCGGTTTCGGGAAATCGGCAACCGATCTTTTGCTGCAACGAGACACGGTGGCCATCGGCGTCGACACACTTTCGCTGGATCCGGGCAACTCCGCCGATTTCGCGGTCCATAACTCCTGGTTGCCGGCGGGTCGCTACGGTATCGAGGGCTTGAACAATCTTGAAGCGCTGCCGGTCAAGGGAGCAACGATCATCGTGGGGGCGCCGACACATCGCGGCGGCACAGGTGGCCCTGCCCGCATTCTGGCGCTTATCTGATGGCGGTGGTTCCATTGTTAACGGATGAGGATGCAAGCGCGGAAGCGCTTGCCGTCTTCAACGAAATCCGCGAGCGCCGCGGCACCGATTATGTCAACAACTTCTGGCGTGCTCTCGCGCATGATGCCGATCACCTGAAGGCAATCTGGGAAAAGGTGCCGACAGTCATGGCGCCGGGAGAAATCGATCCCCTGGTCAAGGAACTGATCTACATTGCCGTATCGACAGCCAATAATTGCGGCTACTGCATACACTCCCACACCGCAGCCGCGCGGGCGAAAGGCATGACGCCTTCCATGCACGCCGAGCTTTTGCAGGTCATCGCACTTGCCAGCCAGACCAACGCCTTGGCGACCGGGCTGGCCGTGCCTGTCGATGATCGGTTTGACGTTTCGAGCAAAAGTTCAAAGTGAAGCCGTCAGGGGCGGACAATTTTGGCTACGACCGCGGCTGACGGAAAGGGCATCTCCTCTTTGCCCCTTACGACAGCTGGACGATCAGTTTGCCGAAATTGCCGCCCGTGAGCATCGATATGAATGCTTCCGGAGCATTCTCGAAACCGTCGACAATATCCTCGCGGTATTTGATCTCGCCGGATGCAACACGCGGACCGATGTCGCTCAGGAATTCATCGAAATGGTCCGGCGCGAATTCGGTCTGGATAAAACCCCGGACAAGCAGGCTTTGCCGCAAGATCGCCGACATGGTTTCCGGCAGACGATCGCTCTCCGACGTCGATGTTCCGTTGTAATGGGCCACGAGCCCGCATACGGGAACGCGGCCATAGGTGTTCAGCAGTGGCAGAACAGCATCCCAGACATGGCCGCCGACATTCTCGAAATACACGTCGATACCGTCGGCGCAGACCGTTTTAAGTTCGGATGGAAGGTTTTCGCTACGATGGTCGATGGCGGCATGAAAGCCGAGTTCGTCCTTCACGAAAGCGCATTTGTCCGCGCCGCCGGCAATACCGACTGCCCTCGCTCCCCAGAGTTTTGCAAGCTGTCCAACCATGGACCCCACAGGGCCGGATGCGGCAGCTACGGCAACGGTTTCACCGGGTTTTGGCTTGCCGATGAATTTTAACCCGCTCCATGCGGTAAAGCCCGGCATGCCGAGAACACCGATTGCGGTTGTCAGCGGTGCGCCATGCGTTTCCACATGCCGGAGCCGGTCACCACGGATGACCGCATGCGTAACCCAGCCGGTGCGACCGCGAACGATATCGCCCGGCGCAAAATCGTTGTGCCGCGACTTGAGCACCTCGCCGATGGTTTCGCCTTCCATCACGCCATCGACCGGAACCGGCGCCGCATAGGACTTGGCCTCGCTCATGCGCCCGCGCATGTACGGATCAAGGGACAGATACAAAATGCGGACAGTCACCTCGCCTTCATCGGCCTCCGGCAACTCGGCATCCTCGACGCGGAAATTCTCGGGCTTCGGCGCCCCTGTCGGACGGCTGGCGAGGACGATTCGCTTGGCAGTGATCATGTCGAACCCTTGCGATTGGCTGGGTGGGATTTGGAAATTTCGGGGACAGTGTTACCCATCGGAACGGATGAGCCAAGCCCGGGTTCCAATGTTGATGACAGCGCCACCGTCGGCTTGCGACCATAGCCCGGGTCTTCCCCTGACAGACCGGCCGCCGATAGAACACCTACTTGCAGTTGCTGAAGGACGAGTTTCATCGTTTGGATATTGACTCGCGCGCGTGACAGCTTACCCAGAGTAACAGCAACTATTTCCAGCTGAGGAACTTTCATGAAATTCGGCACCAGTGGACTTCGCGGCCTTGTTACGGACCTTCAAGGTCACGCATCGGCTTTGTATGCCACTGCCTTCGCACAGCATCTGCTCGCTGCCGGGCACGCGAAGACCGGGGATCGCATCTTTGTTGCAGGTGATTACCGCCCCTCCAGCCCGGATATCGCTGCGACCTGCATCGGAGCACTTCAGCGCGCCGGCCTGACAGCTGTCGATTGCGGGTCACTCCCGACGCCGGCGCTCGCGCTTTATGCGATGACGCAAGGCTGCGCCTCACTGATGGTCACGGGATCTCATATTCCGGCAGACCGCAATGGCATAAAATTCTATCGACCTGATGGTGAAATTGACAAGGCGGACGAACTCGAAATCACACACATCGCCGCAGAGATCAGCGACAGCATTTTCGACCTGACGCCCGGCTCCGCACGGAGCGAGGAAAAAGAGGCGCTGGCGCTTTTCGCGGCACGCAATTCGCGCCTGCTTCCGGCTGATGCCCTGTCCGGGCTGAAGATCGGCGTCTACCAGCATAGCACTGTCGCCCGCGATGGTTTGATCGATGTGATCACTGGCTATGGCGCAACGACCGTAGCACTCGGACGATCCGATCATTTCATACCGGTCGACACCGAAGCCGTATCGGCGCAGACAATCGAACTCCTGCGCGGCTGGGCAAAGGAACATCATCTCGACGCGATCGTATCCGCCGACGGCGATGGCGACCGGCCGCTGGTGGCCGACGAAACGGGAACGCCTTTGCGTGGCGACCTGCTCGGGCTCATCGTCGCCCGGTTTCTCGATGCCGAGGTTGTCGTGACACCCGTTACCTCCAATTCCGGCATCGAAGCGGCCGGTGGCTTTCGCGTGACCCGCACGAAAGTCGGCTCCCCTTTCGTCATCGACGGCATGAACGCGGCCAGTGCGGCAGGCGAGACGGCGGTGATGGGGTTCGAGGCCAATGGCGGCGTACTGACACAGTCGGATTTTGCCGTTGCGGGCACGACACTGACCGCCCTTCCGACCCGAGACAGTTTTCTGCCGGTCCTCGCTACGTTGCTTCTGACACGACGCGAGGGCAAGCCGTTGTCCAGCATCGCTGCCGATTTCAATCTGCCTGTCGCCGCCGCCGACCGATTGGAGAATTTTGCTGTCGAAACCAGTGCGGCGCTGATGGCGCATCTGCGAGAATCGCCCGAAAATCTTGCAGCTTTCCTTGCACCGCTTGGTGACGTCGGCTCCATCAGCGATATCGATGGCCTGCGGGTAACGCTACTCGATCACTCCATCGTTCATCTGCGCCCATCCGGCAACGCACCGGAAATGCGCTGTTATGTCGAAGCAGAAAACGAAGCCGCGGCCTTGGCGCTTCTCGAAAAAAGCCTTTTGCGCGTCCGCGACTGGGCCAAAGCACATTGAACTGATTGCCTATTCCCGGTTGCCGCTCTACAAAACAATCCGCCCGACCCTCGGAGATATTTTATGACCCAGAAGATCATTCCCGTCATCATGGCCGGCGGCAAAGGCACCCGTCTCTGGCCGTTGTCGCGTTCGAGCGCACCGAAACAGTTCATCCAGGTCGTTGATGAAAAGACGCTGTTTCAGGAAACCTTGGAGCGCGTCGCAGACAGCGCTGTCTATGAAGCACCGGTCGTCATCACCAATCAGGACTTTCGCTTCACGGTCGCCGAGCAGGCCCGCGAAGTCGGCGTCGAACTTTCCGCCATCCTGCTCGAACCCGTCGCCCGCAACACCGCAGCCGCCATCGCTGCAGCTGCATTCCACCTGAAGAAGACGTTTGGCGAAGACGCCATTCTCCAGCTTCTCGCCTCCGATCACGAGATCGACGCTGGCAAGGACTGGAACGAGGCGATCGCGACTGCGCGTCAGACGGCCGCCTCGGGCAAAATCGTCACCTTCGGCATCAAGCCGACCGAACCGGCCACCGGTTACGGTTACATCGAGCAGGGCGAATCGTTCGCGTCCGGCGCTCACAAGGTCAAGCGCTTCGTTGAGAAGCCACAGCTTGCTGCAGCCGAACAGATGCTGGCAGCAGGCGGATTCTTCTGGAACTCCGGCATATTCATGTCCCGCGCCGATCTGCTCCTGAGCGAACTCGAGGCGTTTGCGCCCGCCGTTCATGAAGCCGCCAGCGCTGCCGTCGACAAGGCGGTCGTCGATCTCGATTTCGTCCGCCTCGACGAGGCAAGCTTTGCAGCGAGCCCGGACATTTCCATCGACTATGCGGTCATGGAAAAGACCTCCAATGCCGCCGTCGTCACCTCGGCCTTTGCGTGGTCGGATCTCGGCAGCTGGGATGCGGTGTGGAAGCTCGGAGAAAAGGATGACAAGGGTAATGTCGTCATCGGCAATGCCACAGTCATGAACACCGAAAATTCTCTGGTTCTGTCACGCGCCTCGCACCTTGCGGTGCAGGGCCTCAAGGACGTCGCGGTTATCGCCAGCGAGGACGCGGTTTACGTCGGTCGCCTCGATGAAGCGCAGGAAGTCGGCAAGCTGGTGAAGTACCTCGCCAAAGCCAAAGCGACATCGAGCCTGACGGAAACCCACCCGACCTCCTATCGCCCCTGGGGCGGCTACACGTCGCTTCTCAACGGCGACCGTTTCCAAGTGAAGCGTCTGTTCGTGTTGCCGGGCAAGAAGCTGTCGCTGCAGAAACATTTCCATCGTTCGGAACACTGGATCTGCGTCAAGGGCACGGCAGAAGTGACCGTCGGCGACAAGGTTACCTTTGTGCGTGAAAACGAGTCAGTTTACATTCCGCAGGGCGACCTTCATCGCCTCTATAATCCCGGCAAGATCATGCTGGAAATGATCGAGGTGCAGACCGGCTCCTATCTCGGCGAAGACGACATCGTTCGCGTCTCCGACGAATTCGGTCGCGGGTAAAGCCCGAAATCAAGGCTCGGCGCCGTCGTTCTGGTGAACGGCGTCGGGCAACGATGCATTCGAGGCTTTGAAATGCGCGTTCTCCACGTCTTCAAGACGTATTATCCGGATACTTTCGGCGGCGTCGAGCGGACGATCCATGCGATCGCCAAGGGCGCAGGTCTGCACGACATACAGTCCGATGTGCTGTCGCTCAGCCGTGAGCCGATCGCCAACAGCGTGGAATTCGACGACCATATGGCGCACAAGGCAAAACTCGATTTCGAGTTTGCCTCTACCGGCTTTTCACGCGCCGCGGTCACCAAATTCAAACAGCTCAGCGCTGGTTCCGACATCGTCCACTACCATTTCCCCTGGCCGTTCATGGACCTTCTGCATGTGCTGCATCCGCCGGGAAAGCCGACGGTGGTCACCTAGCATTCCGATATCGTCAAACAGAAGACGCTGTTGCAGCTCTATCGGCCGCTGATGCACCGCTTCCTGTCGCGTGTCGATCGCATCGTCGCGACCTCGCCGAACTATCTGGCGAGCAGCGAAGTACTGCAGCGCTACCGGGACAAGACCGAGGTCATTCCGCTGGGCCTCGACGAGGCGGATTATCCGCATGCATCTGCGCAACTGAAAGACGGGTGGAAGGCACGCTTCCCAAGACCGTTCTTTCTGTTCATCGGTGTGCTGCGTTATTACAAAGGCCTCCACACGCTGATCGAGGCGGCAAAGCATGTCGATGCCGACATCCTGATCGCCGGCGAAGGACCTGTGGAAGGCGACCTGAAAAACCAGGCGGCCCGCGCCGGCCTGTCCAATGTGCATTTTCTTGGTCCGATCAGCGATCTCGACAAGGCGGCGTTGCTGCAGCTTTGCACCGCTTTTGTGTTTCCCTCGCACCTGCGCTCCGAGGCCTTTGGCCTTTCGCTCGTTGAAGCAGCCATGTTCGGCAAGCCGATGATCAGCTGCGAAATCGGCACGGGAACGAGTTTCGTCAACAGGGATGGCGAAACAGGCATCGTCGTGCCGCCCAATAGCCCGACAGGTCTCGCTGACGCCATGAGGCGCTTGCAGTCAGAGCCGCGAACAGTGGCCGTATTCTCGGCGAACGCGCGACAGAGATACAATCAGGAGCTGAGAGCCGAAGTGATGGTGGACAGGTACTGCCAGCTCTATCGGTCTTTGACACGTTAGACGAAGCAGCTTTTCGCAAACATTTTGCCGCCACGCCGATATGGGCTGGATGCGTCTGTAAATCATGAAATCGCACAGGACCTGACACAGAATGCTTGCACCGGATTGACAAAGGCAGTTTCCCGGTCCAGCTTCATCGCCATTCCGAGGGGAGCACCGAACGGTGCTGAGATGGCGGTGAGCCGGACCCTTGAACCTGATCCGGGTCATTCCGGCGTAGGAACGGAAACGGCGCGTTTGTGCACCTCTTTCTTATTCTCCGCTCGCCTGGATCTCCATGATATCGCTGTCAGGAGATCAGCCATGCCACACGTTTTGAGAGATTTTCGAGCCCGTCGACCATCGCGGTCCGGTGGCTGCATGTCACGTCACTGACATGCAGTTCCGGTTCGCGGCCTTCGGGCTTTTTCTGCTGCTGGCAATCTGGCTGGCAGCCGTGGAGCTGTTTTCACCACCACGCTATCTCCTGCCATCACCGTTCGCGGTGGTGCAGGCCTTGGCGCGTCAAAGCGATTTCCTTGCCCATCACACGTTAGTCACGCTCGGGGAAATTTTCGCGGGCCTGCTTTTCGGCAGCGTCTTCGGCATAGCGGTGGCGTTTCTGGTGATGGCGCTGCCGCGCACCGGCAGGCTTGTCTGGCCAATGGTGCTTGTCCTGCAGACCTTTCCCGTCTTCGTGCTCGCGCCGCTTCTGGTTCTCTGGCTGGGTTTCGGCATGGCCTCGAAAGTGGCGATGACGACGATCGTCATCTTCTTCCCCGTCGCCTCGTCCTTCGCAGATGGACTGAGGCGCACCGAACCGGTGCTGATGGAATCGGCCGCACTGACGAAGGCGACGCCGTGGCAGGTGCTGGTGCGGCTGAGGGTGCCGCTTGCCCTGCCCGCGCTGATATCGGGCCTGCGAGTCGCCGTGCCGCTTGCGCCGCTTGGCGCCGTCATCGGCGAATGGGTGGGGGCTTCGGCCGGGCTGGGTTTCGTCATGGTTCAGGCCAATGCCCGCATGCAGACCGACATCGTGTTTGCCGCCATGGCCATTCTGGCGCTGACCAGCGTCAGCCTGCGGATGATCTTCGACCGCCTGACACGCGGACATCCGCATTGGGCGGCAGAGACCGATCCCGACACACTGTTTTCATCCTGAGGAGAGACGACAAACAATGAAACGAACCCTGCTGGCAATCGCCATTGCCATGTTCACCAGCCTCAATGCCTCCGCTGCCCATGCCGCCGACAAACTGACGGTCATGCTCGAATGGTTCGTCAACCCGGATCATGCCCCGCTCGTCATTGCTGCACGCAACGGCTATTTCGAAGCCGCCGGCCTCGACGTCGAGCTGGTGCCGCCGGCCGATCCATCGACGGTGCCGCGTCTTGTCGCGGCGGGTCAGGCCGATATCGGCATTCATTACCAGCCGAACCTCTATCTCGACCGCGCCGCCGGCCTGCCGCTCAAGCGCATCGGCACACTGGTCGAAACACCGCTGAACACCGTCACCGTACTCGCCGATGGTCCGATCAAAAGCCTGAAGGATCTGCGCGGCAAGAAGATCGGCTTTTCCGTCACCGGGTTCGAAGACGCCATGCTGAAACGCATGCTGGAGGGCGAAGGGCTGAGCCTTGAGGATGTAGAGCTCATCAACGTCAATTTTGCGCTGTCGCCTTCGCTGATCGGCGGCAAGGTCGATGCCACGCTTGGCGGCTTTCGCAATTTCGAGCTGACCCAGATGCGTATCGAAGGCCATGAAGGCCGATCGTTCTTTCCCGAAGAACACGGCGTGCCCGTTTATGACGAACTGATTTTCGTCGCGAACGACAGGCTGACGGCCGATCCGCGCCTGCCGCGTTTTCTCGAAGCTGTCGAGAAGGCCGCAATCTTCCTGACCAATCATCCCGACGACGCCTGGAAACTGTTCATCGCCGCCTATCCCAATCTCGACGATGCGCTGAACCGTCAGGCCTTCACCGATACGCTGCCGCGGTTTGCCAAACGGCCGGCGGCGCTCGATCGCGGCCGGTACCAGCGATTTGGCGATTTCATGCAGGCAAGCGGGCTGATCCAAAAAGCGCCGCCCGTCGAAGACATCGCACTGGAGATCCGCTGACCATGACGCAGACATTCCCGACAGCAGAACAAGCCGCCGACCTACTACAGCGCGTACGCGCGCGGCGCCCGAGGGTGCATTGCCTGATGAACACGGTGGTGCAGAAATTCACCGCCGACGGAATTACCGTGATCGGCGCCATCCCGTCGATGACATCTTCACCGGACGAGATCGCCGATTTCGTATCCAAGGCGGATGTGCTCACCGTCAATCTCGGCACGCTGGATGCCGAACGCCGCAACGTCATCGAACGGGCGGTCGAGATCGCCAATGATGCGGGAAAACCCTGGATCCTCGATCCGGTCCATTGCGACTATTCGCCGTCACGTCTGGCCTTTGCCCGGACGCTGATTGCGCACCGGCCCACCGTCGTTCGCGGCAACAGGGCGGAGATGGCACTGATCGGCGATACCGGCGCCATTCTGAACATCGAGACCGGCGCGGCAGACCGGCTAACGGATGGCAGACGCAGCGTCACCGTGCGCAACGGCCATCGCTGGATGGCGGAAGTCACCGGCACGGGCTGCCTGTCCGGCGGGGTGATTGCCGCCTTCCTGACCGTCGAGCCGGATGCGCTTGCCGCCGCCACCGCGGCACTGGCAGCAACCGGCGTGGCGGCCGAACAGGCTGCCGAACTCGCACGCGGCCCCGGCAGTTTCGGCGTCGCCTTTCTGGACACGCTCTCGGCGCTCACCCCGGAAGCACTGCGCAAGGCTGCAAGGATCGACCATGACCATTGATTACCGACTGAACCCGATCGTCGATGCCGGCCTTGCCGATATCGGCAACCTGCCGGAACTCGCCGCTATCGCCGCAAAAAATGGCGCGACGCTGATCCAGTACCGCGACAAGACCGGCTCGACCGGCGCCATGATCGAGCGCGCCAAGGCCATTCTCGAAGCGCTGCGGGGAACCGGCGTGCCGCTGGTGGTGAACGACCGCGTCGATGTGGCACTGGCGGCCGGCGCAGACGGTGTGCATCTGGGCGCCGACGACATGGATGCCGCAACCGCGCGTCGGCTGCTTGGCCCTGCGGCCATCATCGGCCTCACCGTCAAGACACCTGCCGATGCCGAACGGGCCGGACGGGCGGCGGCAAGCTATGCCTGCATCGGCGGCGTGTTCGAGACGTTGTCGAAGCACAATCCCGATCCGCCGGTCGGGCTGGATGGCTTTCGCCGGCTGCGGGCGCAATTGCGTACACTCGATCCCGGCCTGCCGGTCGGCGCCATCGCCGGTATCGGCCTGCGGCAAGTGCCGGATGTGATCGCCGCCGGTGCCGATGGCGTCGCCGTCATTTCGGCGATCTTTCGCGCACCCGACATTGCCACCGCCTGCCGTGATTTTCGACACGCCGTCGATCACGCCTTGAAGGGAGTGCCGCAATGACAGCCACCGCCATGACGATTGCCGGATCCGACAGCGGCGGTGGCGCCGGCATCCAGGCTGATATCAAGACGTTCTCGGCGCTGGGTGTCTACGCCACCAGTGTGATCACCGCCGTGACCGCGCAAAACACGCTTGGCGTAACCGCGGTGGAGGATATCTCGTCACAGACGATCCGAGCGCAGATCCGGTCGGTGCTTGCCGATATCGATGTGCATGCCATCAAGATCGGCATGGTGTCACGCAGCGAAACCATCCTCGCAATTGCGCAGGAACTGGAAGGCTATCAAGGTCCGGTTGTTCTCGATCCGGTCATGGTCGCGACATCGGGCGACCGGCTGTTGCGCGAGGATGCGATCGAGGCCCTGATCGCCGGCCTCGTGCCGAAGGCGACGATCGTCACGCCAAACCTGCCGGAAGCCGCCCTGCTCACCGCCACGCCCATCGCCGAAACGCGGGCGCAGATGATCCGTCAGGCGGAAATCATCCTGACCGCCGGTGCCGCTTCCGTGCTGATCAAGGGCGGTCATGCCGGCGGCGATGACAGCGTCGATCTTCTTGTCGATCATGCGGGTGTCAGGGAATTTTCGGCACCCCGCGTGGATACGAACAATGACCACGGCACCGGCTGCACGCTGGCAGCGGCAGTGACCGCTGGTCTCGCCAGTGGTATGGCGCTCGGCGATGCGGTGGATCACGCCAAAACCTATCTCCAGCAGGCCCTTATCGAGGGAAAGACCTTGAAAATCGGCGGCGGGCACGGCCCGGTTCATCATTTCCATCAATGGTGGCGCGCATGATGCCCGCCATCTCCCGCAGGATCAACCCATCTCGCCCGGCAGCGTTTCGCCGAACTGCGCACCGCGCCAGATCGCCGAAGCCTGCGGGTTGGCAAACAGAAGACGCAAATGGCCGATGATCTGGCCTGCGCGGGGATCGGCCAGCCGGTAGACGACCGCTTTGGCGGCACGTTCGCCGGCAATGATGCCCGCCTCGCGCAGTTCGCCGATCTGCTGCGACAGGGTCGGCTGGTGCACGTCGAGGATCTTTTCCAGCTCACCCACCGTCCGCGCGCCCTCCATCAGCACGCACAGGATCGACAGGCGAACCGGGTTCGACATCGATTTCATGAAATCGGACGCCTCGCCGATCGCCTGGCATCTAATTTTCGGCACATGCGGCTTGCGATTTCGTTCATCCGCGCCGTTTTGGTCTTTCGTCATTCTGCGTCCTCCAACGCTGGAATATTTTTCTTCCTCATCAGGCAATTTCAGCGTCGCATTTCTCGCCGAGCCTGTTACCTTCATTATATAAATTTATATAACAACATTCAATGAGGTGAACGTTTTGGTTTTGAGGATTGGCCACCACCCCAACAATCTGCACCTTCGGCTGGCGTCTTTATGGCCCGGCGCCTTCGCATCGTTCAAGCCGGAATTCGTCAGTTACGTCGAGGGCCGCGAGACGGCAACACGGCTTCAGGCAGATGAATTCGATATCGGCGGCACCGGCTCCACGCCGCCCATTCTGGCCGCCGCATCCGGCCTGTCGGTTGCCTATGCCGGCGCATCGGCGCCGCGCCCGACGAACGGTGCCATCTTTGTTGCCAAAACCGCCGACATCGAAACCATCGCCGACCTGAAGGGCAAGCCGATCGCCCTGGTGGACGGTTCTTTCCTGACCTATCTCCTCGCCAAGCGCCTTGAAGAGGCGGGGCTCACGCTGAACGATGTCGAGCGCAGGGATATCGCGCCCGTGCCCTCCCGCGAGGCTTTGCAGGAGGGAACGGTTGCCGCCTGGATCGCCATGGCACCGCATCTCGAACAGTCCCTCGTCAGCGGCGAGTTCCGTGTTCTGGCCCATTGCGGCGATCTCATTCCCAATCGCTCGACCTTCTGGACGATCAAGGATCGTGGCCTGTCGGCCGAGACGCTCGACGCCTTCGCAGGCGAGTTGCAACACCTTGGCCAGCAGATCGCTGCTGATCCGGAAAAGGCTGCGGCATTGCTGTCTGTCGATGGCAACGAGGCGGAGCGCCGCGCCTGGACACGCATCGTCTCCGAGCGGAACTGGGACGTGATTACTGCCGATACGCGGCTGTTGCGTGAACAGCAGGCGGAGGCCGACACGCTGTTTGCCCATGGCGACCTCGCCGCCAAACTCACCATCGATACCAATACTGCCGACACGAACAACGGCAAGGAGATCTGACCATGAACGTTCTCTGGTACATGTGCGCTCCCGATGGTGCCTATCCGTGGAAGCCGGAAGGCTCCCGCACCATCGATTACGGTTATTACAAGCAGCTTGCCCAGGCCTATGACCATCTCGGTTATACCGGCGCCCTGTTTGCCACCGGTGCGCACGATGTCTGGCCGCTGGCCGGCGCGTTGCTGCCCTATACGGAACGGATGAAATTCCTGATCGCCTTCCATCCCGGCCTGATTGCCCCGACGCTTCTGGCCAAGATGGCGGCGACGTTTCAGGAATTTTCCAATGGCCGCCTGATGCTGAACGTCGTTTCCGGCGACGCAAAGATGCTCGGCGCCTATGGCATGATGCTCCCCCATGACGAACGTTACGTCATGGCCGATGAATACCTGACCATCTGGCACCGGCTGATGGCGGGGGAAAGCGTCACCCACAAGGGCAAATATTTCCAGACCGAAGGCGCAAAGCTGGCGCTGCCGGCCGGCACCGACATCCAGCCGCCGCCGCTCTGGTTCGGTGGTTCGTCGGACAGCGCCATCGAAGTGGCCGCCAAGCATGTGGAAACCTATCTCTCATGGGGCGAAACGCCGGAGCAGATGGGCGAGAAGGTCAAGCAGGTAAAAGCCCGCGCGGCCGAACATGGCCGCGAACTCACCTATGGCATCCGCCTTTACGTCATCGTCCGCCAGACCGACGCCAAGGCCTGGGAAGCGGCCGCCGATCTCTACGACCAGATGGACGAGACGGCGATTGCCGGCAACAAGCGTTTCGTGTCCAACACGGATTCGATCGGCCAGCAGCGGATGAGCGCCATGCATGGCGGCATCAAGCCGACCAATCTCCGCGACCTCGAAATCGCCCCCAACCTGTGGGCGGGCATCGGCCTCGTGCGCCCCGGCCCCGGCACCGCCATTGTCGGTTCCCCCGACACCGTGATCCGCACGCTGGAGGCCTACCGCAAGGTCGGCGTCGATACGTTCATCCTGTCCGGCATGCCGCTTCTGGAGGAAGCCTATCGTTTCGGCGAACTCGTGCTGCCCAAACTGCCGGTCGAACGGCTGGTGCCGGAACGCAAGCAGTTTACATGGTCGACGCTGTTCGATCGCGATCTGTCCGGGAAACCCGCCAATGGCTGATACCAGCACGGCCGGTCAGACCAACGCGACTAACCCGGTGGCTGGCCCGGCACCGGGCCGACGTAGCGGCCGCAAACTGGCCAACACCGCCATGCGGCTGGCCTCACCGCTTGCCATCATCCTTGTCTGGCAACTCGCCAGCATGACTGGCCTGCTGTCGCCGCGCATCCTTGCCGGGCCAAGCGACATCATCGCGACTGCCGGACGCCTCGTTGCGTCCGGCGAGCTGATCAACGGCCTGATCGTGTCCTTCCTGCGCGTACTGGCAGGTTTCTCGATCGCGCTGATCCTCGGCATTCTTCTGGCCTTGGTCTCGGGCCTGTCGCGGCTGGGTGAAACGATCATCGACCCACCGATCCAGATGCTGAAGGCCATGCCGTTCCTCGGCCTCTTGCCGCTGTTCATCCTGTGGTTCGGCATCGGCGAAGCGCCAAAGATCGGGCTTGTCGCCTTCGGCACCGTCTTTCCGATCTACCTCACCCTGCATGGCGGCATTCGCGGTATCGACAAGAAGTTGATCGAGGCTGGGCAGACGCTGGAGCTCGGCACATTCGGCATCATCCGCCATATCGTCATTCCCGGCGCGCTGCCATCGCTTCTCGTCGGCGTGCGTTATGGCCTCAGTGTCGCGTGGTTGAGCCTTGTCGTCGGCGAACAGATCAACGCCTCCAGCGGCATCGGCTACATCATCACCTATGCCCGCGATTTCCTGCAGACGGACGTTATCGTCGTCTGCCTTCTCGTCTACGCCATCATGGGCCTGCTGACCGATGGTCTGGTGCGCATGATCGAAGCCTATGCGCTGCGCTGGCGCCCGGAGGTGATCGCATGAGCACTCTTGTCGATATCCGCAAACTGCACCGCTCGTTCGGCGGCCCGGCCGTTCTCGATGGCATCGATCTGACCATGGCGCCCGGCGAATTCGTTGCCCTGCTCGGCCGCAGCGGCTCTGGGAAATCCACCCTGCTGCGTGTTCTCGCCGGTCTCGACACCGCACCGGCGCAGAAGCTGGAACTTCCCTCCCGCCGTTCGGTGGTTTTTCAGGAGCCGCGCCTTCTGCCCTGGAAAAGCGTGATCGACAACGTCGCGCTCGGCGTACGCCGCGCGGATGCGCGATCCTTGGCGACGCAGGCGCTGGCTGACGTTGGCCTGTCGCACCGGGTCGATGCCTGGCCGCTGACGCTTTCGGGCGGCGAGGCGCAACGCTCGGCTCTCGCACGGGCTCTGGTTCGCGAACCGGAACTGCTGCTTTTGGACGAACCCTTTGCCGCACTCGACGCCCTTACCCGGCTGCGCATGCATGATCTGGTGTTCGAACTCTGGCGCAAACATCACCCGGCGGTGCTGCTCGTCACCCATGACGTTTGGGAGGCGGTGGCGCTTGCCGACCGTATACTGGTGCTCGACCAGGGTCGTTTCATCAAAGAAATCCGCGTCGATATCGATCACCCGCGCCGCCGCGACGATCCCCGAACCAGCCGTATCGAAGCCGAGCTTCTCAGGGAACTCGGCGTCGAACCCCTTCATGCTTGAACACCCGCATGCCCGAACCCCACGCCAGAATGGCAGATTGGACACATTGATGATCACCAAGCGCACATTCCTTGCAGCCGCGGCCTTCGTCACCGCCGCCGCCACCTTCGCACCCTCCGTTCAGGCCGCCGACGATGTCGTGCGGATCGGCTGGCTGCGCGGTCCCAACGACATCACGCTCGCCAAATCCCGCGGCACGCTGGAAAAGGCGCTGTCCGAAAAGGGCATCAAGGTGGAATGGGCCGGCCCCTTCCCGGCCGCCGCCCCCGCCTTCGAGGCGCTCAATGCCGGCAGCATCGACATCACGGCCGGCAGCTCGACATCGGCAATCGCAGCGCTTTCGGCCAAAATCCCGCTCGTCGTTTTCGCCTACCAGAAGATGGCGCCCGGTTCCGAAGGCATCGTGGTGAAAAAGGATTCCGGCATCGCCTCGATCAAGGACCTCGCCGGCAAGAAGGTCGCGGTCAACCGTGGCGGCACCGGCGAATATCTGCTGATGCAGGGCCTTGAAACCAATGGCGTCGATCCGAAAAGCGTCGAACGCGTTTATCTCAGCCCCAGCGACAGTGGCCCGAGCTTTACCCAGGGCCATGTCGACGCCTGGGCAACCTGGGACCCCTTCCTGACGATCGCGGAAAAAGCCTATGACGGCAAGGTCGTTGCCGATGGTGCTGCCATCAAGTCCGACAATGCCGTGGTTCTGGTCGCAAGCAGCGCCTTCGCCAAGGAAAAGGCCGATCAGCTTCAGCTCGTTTTCGACGTCATCAAGTCGGAAAACGCCTGGGCCGTGGCCAACAAGACGGAAGCCGGCGCCATCTGGGCCAAGGAAATGAACGTTCCGGCAGATCTCGGCGCCAAGATCGGCGAAAACAATGCCGTTCCGACCACCGGCGTTTCGGAAGCCAATGTGAAGCAGATCACCGCCGTGGCCGAATGGTATGCCAAGAGCGGCATCATTCCGGCCCTGCCGGATGTCGCTGCCGGCGTCGTGTCGCTGAAGTAGAACACTGCCCAAGTCTCGATGTTTGCGCCATGCATCCATGGCGCAAACACCGCAGGCAATCGCGACAGCTGCAGATCAGACGGCGAGAAAGCCACCATCCACACTGAGCACAGCGCCATTGACCATCGCCGTATCCGGTGACAGCAGTGTCGCAATCGTGCGCGCCACATCCTCCACTTCCGCGAAACGCCCGATCGGGTGACGCACCATCATGGGGGCCGATTTTGCCGGATCGCTCCAGGCCGCAAGTGCAAGTTCGGTCAGCGTGATGGTCGGCGCGACGGCATTGACGCGAATACCGTGCGGGCCGAACTCCTTGGCCAGAACGCGGGTCGCACCTTCGAGACCGGCTTTCGAGGCAGCATAACAAAGATGCTCGGTAAAACCGCGATGCCCGGCAATCGAGGTAATGTTGACGATGGCGCCGCCCCCCCCGGCAGCCACGCGAGCACGGCCAAATTCTTGGCAGGTGATAAGCGCTGCCCGCAGATTGATGCCCATCACGGCCTCATAACCCGCTTCCGTCATATCGAAGCTCGATTCCAGCACGTTGATGCCGGCGCTGTTGATGAGGAAATCGGCGGTGCCAGCCTGCGCCATCGCCCTGCGTGTAGCAGCCGGATCGGCGAGGTCCACGGCAATCGAGCGGCCACCGATTTCCTCGCGCAGACTGTCCAGATCGGAGACGGTGCGGCTGAGTGCAATGACTTCGGCGCCCCGTTGCGCCATGATCCTGGCACAGGCGCGGCCGATGCCCTTGCCGGCGCCGGTGATGATGACGGATTGTCCTGAAAACTGCATGATGTCCTCCCTGATATGAATGGTGACGCGCTAGTTCGAAACCGCGGTCAGCAATGGTTCGATCTCGTCGCGCATCTCGCGAGCGAGTGTCTGTGTTTTCAAAAATGCCCGGTAACGCGCCTCGTGCAGCGCCCGGACGGCCCCGTCAGCAGGTTCGCTACGCCCCGCAACCGAAGACATGGCGGGCATCGCGGTCTGCAGATCGACGTAGGTTTTGGCGGCCACCGCTGCCAGCATGGCAGAGCCGAGCAGAACCGGCTCCGGGCAGGCCGTGACCTCAACCGGAAGGCCGGTCGCATCGGCAAGGATCTGGCGGGTGAGCGGATGAGTGCCCGCGCCGCCGGACACCGAGATCGTCGAGACGGAAACGCCGTTTTGCGCCTGTGTATCGATGATCTGGCGCAGGCCATAACCGAGGCCGCACAGTCCGGCGACATACAGTGCGACGAGACTTTCGGGGCCATTTTCCATGCCAAGGCCCATCACGACGGCCCGCGCCGACGGATCGGCGAATGGCGCGCGGTTGCCAAGAAATTCCGGCAGGACCTGCATCTGCCCCGCAAGCCGGACAGCACGAGAAGGATGGCTGACGGTCGCCAAGGCTCTTTTGGCCAGCCATTGCGGCAGCCCCAAACCTTCGCCCCTCGCAATCTCCGTCGCCTTTTCCGCATGGGGATGCAGGCTGAGCAACTGGTCGATGGCGGCACCGGCGGCCGATTGTCCACCTTCGTTCAACCACATGCCGGGGACCATCGCAGAAAAATACGGCCCCCAGACGCCCGGTACGAACTTCGGTTCGACTGTCGTTGTCATGGTGCAGGAGGAGGTGCCGAAAACGTAGCCCAGGCAGGCGGAAGCATCCTGCGCGCCACCGCTTGCCGCGACCGTTCCAATGCCACCGGCATGCGCATCGATCAAACCTGCGGCGACGGCGATACCGGGGCGCAAGCCCATGGCTTCGGCGGCATCTGCGCTCAAGCCGTGACCAAGCGCCGTGCCCGGATGGACAATTTTCTCCCCGATCTTGCGAAAACCATCCGCGGCGAGATCCTCAAGGCCAATCGCACGAAAGTAGCTTTCGTCCCAGCGATCCTCGTGGGCGAGATAGGTCCATTTACAGGTGACCGTGCAGGATGAGCGCTCCAGCGCACCGGTGGATTTCCAGGTGAGGAAATCAGTCAGGTCAAAGAAGTTTTCCGCGCTGGCATAAACTTCCGGGCGGTTTTCCTTGAGCCACAGCAGTTTTGGGGTTTCCATCTCCGGCGAAATGACGCCGCCGACATAGGAAAGCACAGCATGGCCCATGGCATTGATGCGTCGCGCCTGATCGAGCGCGCGATGATCCATCCAGACGATAATATCACGCTCCGGATGTGCGGGATCGCCCACGCCACCGGACGCACCCTCAACGACCAGAGAGCAGGTGGCATCGAAACCAATACCGGCAACCGCTGAAGGATCAACGGCCGCATCTGCGACGGCAGCGCGGATGGAGGCGCAGACAGCATCCCAGATCTGGGCACTGGATTGCTCCACATGACCGTGGTCGTCGCGGAAAATGGTGATGTCATGTTTCGCCGATGCCAGCATGGTGCCGGCCGCATCGAAAACGCCGGCGCGCGCCGAGCCCGTACCGACATCGACCCCGATAAAATAACTCATCATACCATCCTCCATTCGGCTGCAATGGTCGCGCCGTGCCTTCAGGCTGCGGCGCGACCGGATATCGAAACGATCTCAGACGCGATCGAAATTGGTCGGCAGGACCAGCATGTCGCGGATCGTGACGTTGCGGTTGCGGGTGAGAATGTATTCGACGGCATCGGCCACTTCGGCCGGTTCGATGATGCTGCCGGATTCCTTGGCCTTGCGCAGGTTCTCTTCCGGCCAATCCGCCAGCAGCGCGGAAAGAACCGGGCCGGGAGACACCTGCGAAACGCGCACGCCGTGCGGGATCATCTGGCGGCGCATGGTCTGCACGAAGCAGGTGATCGCCCATTTGGAACCCGCATAAACCGGCTCCCAATGGGTCGGGTAATGCCCGGCGATCGAGCTGGTGACGATGATATCGCCGGTCTTGCGCTCGCTCATATGCGGCACGACGGCATGAACGTTCTTCATCACGGCATTGATGTTGAGGTTGAGCATGCGGTCGATTTCTTCGGCCGTCGTTTCGGTCAGGTCGCCGCCGATATAGGTGCCGGCATTGCAGTAGAGAATGTCGATATGATCGACCTTCTTGAGGATTTCCGGGATCATCGCGGCGCAGCTGTCGGCATCGAGCAGGTTGGTTACCTGCGGGATCGCCTTGCTCCCGAGCCTGGCGACGAGTTCGTTCAGCGCCTTCTCGTTCCAGTCGACCATGACGACCGTGCAGCCGTTTTCCAAAAGCTTTTCGGTGGTGGCGAGGCCGATGCCGGAAGCGGCACCGGTGATGACGGCAATCTTGCCTTCGAGTGATTGAGCCATGTCTTTCTCCTGTGGCTTTGAAGATGGATTGGTTGGTTGCGTCAGCGCCATTCGCGGGCGATGTAGATGGCAAGCAGGATGATGAAACCGCGGATGATGTCCTGCAGGTATGGATTGATGCCCATCAGGTTCAGGCCGTTGTTGAGAATGCCGAGCAGCACGGCGCCGATCAGCGTACCGAGGATGAGGCCACGGCCACCCGCGATCGCCGTGCCGCCAAGAACCACGGCGGCAATGGCATCCAGTTCGAAACCGACACCGGCATTCGGCTGACCCGACATCAGCCGACCGGTGAGAATGATGGCGGCAAGGCCTGCCGTCAGGCCCGAGATGACATAGACGGCAATCTTGATCCGACCCGTCTTGACGCCTGAAAGTTTGGCCGCCGTCTCGTTGCCGCCGATCGCATAGACATGTCGTCCGAAAGCGGTGCGCTCCAGAAGGACCCAGGCGAGCGCATACACGATCACCATGGCGATGACGGGGACCGGAATGATGCCGATGCGACCGACGCCGAACCAGGAAATCCATGAGGGCAGGCCCGAGATCGGATAACCGCCGGAATAGATGAGGCCGGCACCGCGGGCGATGCCCATCGTGGCAAGCGTGACGATGATCGCCGGCATGCGCCCGAACGAAACCAACAGTCCGTTGAACAGACCAAGCCCGGTGGCAATGCCGACACCGGCCAGAAGACCGGCCCAGCCGGGCAGACCGAAATGCACCATCACCCCGGCCGCCATCGTGCCGGCCAGCGCCATGACCGCGCCGACGGACAGATCGATACCGCCCGTGAGGATGACAAACGTCATGCCGACAGCGAGAATTGCAACGATCGATACCTGCCTCAGAACGTTCAGGATGTTCGATACGGAAAAGAAATTATCCGAAGCAAAGCCCATCAGGACGGAGACGACGATCAGACCCGCCAGTGGCAGAGCCAATGGAGAATGGATCATCGATTTCCAGAACGGTGTGGCGGAGGTTTCCGCCTGCCCGCCGGTAATCGCGTTCGCATCATGCGACATGGTGTGTTCTCCCGGTTGTTGCATGGGTCATGATCTGCTCGGAGGTGATCGCGTCGCCT
Organism: Neorhizobium sp. JUb45; assembly: GCF_004343585.1. Taxonomy (GTDB): domain Bacteria; phylum Pseudomonadota; class Alphaproteobacteria; order Rhizobiales; family Rhizobiaceae; genus Neorhizobium. The sequence continues at coordinate 51,684 of NZ_SLYW01000011.1, forward strand.
TCGACGGTCGCGACGATGCCTCCGGAGCGGAAGACGCAGACCCGGTCGGACATGCCGATGACTTCCGGCAGTTCCGACGAAATCATGATGATGGAATAGCCCTTGGCGGTGAAATCGCGCATGAGCTGGTAGATCTCGGTCTTGGCGCCGACATCGATGCCGCGTGTCGGCTCATCGAAGATCAGCACCTTCATGGTGTGGTTGATCCAGCGGGCGATCACGACCTTTTGCTGGTTGCCGCCCGACAAGGTATCGACGCGGGCATGCGGGCTCGGCGCTTTCACGCGCACCTGCTGCATGGCCCTTCGCGTATCATCCAGCTCACGCGTACGGTTAATGAAGAAGTGGCCGAGCAGATACTTGCCATAATTGTTGAGCGAGACGTTGTGCAAGATGGGGAAGCTGGTGATCAGCCCCTGTTCCTTGCGACTTTCCGGCAGAAGGCCGATGCCGGCGGCAAGCGCTTCGGAAGGATCGGCAAAGCGGATCTCGATACCATTCATCCGCAGCTTGCAGCGCGCGGCGGAATAGGCGCCCAGCATGGCCAGCACCGTTTCCGTGCGCCCCGAGCCGACAAGCCCGGCGAAGCCCAGAATTTCCCCCGCTCTCAGGGCGAAGCTGGAAACCGGCCCACCCTTGGCAAGCTGGACCTCCTCAACCTCGAGCACTGTCTTTGCATCGGAAGGAATGTCCGGCTTCGGCGGAAAGCTGTTCTCGATCCGGCGACCGACCATCATTTCGACAAGCCGTGCCTGATCGACCTCGCTGACGACGCAGGAGGCGACATATTCACCATCACGCAAAATGGTGATGCGGTCGCAGATCTCGAAAATCTCTTCGAGGTGATGCGAGATGAAGATGATCGCGACACCCTGGGCGCGCAGGCTGCGCATGACGCGGAACAGGTGTTCCACTTCCGCCGGTGTCAGCGTCGCGGTCGGTTCGTCCAGCACGAGAATACGCGCGTCCAGCGCCAAAGCCTTGGCGATTTCGACAAACTGCTGCTCAGCCACGGAGAGATTGCGGATCGGCACATCGAGAGGGATTTTGATGCCCAGCTGCGTCATGATCTCGGCGGCGCGGCGATGCATCGCCGCGCGTTTTATGAAACCCAGACGGCTGCTGAGTTCTCGCGCCAGAAACATGTTTTCGACGGCGTTAAGATAAGGAACCAGCGAAAACTCCTGAAACACGACGCCGATGCCGGCATCGATGGCTTCGTTGTAATCGCTGAAATGACGAACCTCGCCATCGATCCGGACGTCTCCCTCGCTCGGCTTGATAAGCCCGCACAGGATCTTCATCAGTGTCGATTTGCCGGCGCCGTTTTCGCCGAGAAGCGCATGCACCTCGCCTGCCCGCACCGACAGATCGACGCCATGCAGAACCTCGATCTTGCCAAAGCTCTTCTTGATACCACTCAATTCCAGCATCGCTTCCTCCCATGTTCGAATTGGAAAAGTCGCCCTCGCCAAATTGGCGAGGGCGCTCGGGAGGCGCTTACCAGCTGAATTCGGCAGCGTTTTCCTTGGTAACCGGGCGAACGTCGATCGGCACTTCCTTCGGCACGACGCGGGCGCCCCACTTCTGGGCAAGTGCCATGGCAAGACCGACGCGCACCTGGTCGCGCGGGAACTGCGCCGTCGTCTGGATGAACGGCGTACCGTCGGCGATTGCCTTCACCGCTTCCGGCGCACCGTCGACAGACGTCAGTTTCACATCGCGACCGGAGCCCTGGATTGCGGCGAGAGCGCCCATCGCGCCACCGTCGTTGACCGAGAAGATGCCCTTCAGGTTGGGGCGCGACTGCAGCATGTTTTCGACGACGCCGAGAGCGACGGAGCGGTCCTGCCGGCCGTTCTGGGTATCGACCAGCTTGATGCCCTTGAATTCGGCAAGCGCTTCCTTGCAACCTTCGACACGCTGCAGGATCGGAACGACGGGAATGCCATCGAGGATGGCGACTTCGCCTTCGCCGTTCAGGGCCTTGCCGAGCGCCTGGCACGACTGGTAACCGGCATCCTTGTTCTTGGAGCCGACAAACGTATCGACCGGGCCATTGGCATTGGCATCGACGGCAACGACGATGACATTCTGAGCCTTGGCGGCATTGACGGCAGCCTCGACACCGGCGGAATCCGTCGGGTTGAGAAGCAGGATATCGATCTTCTGCTGCAGCATGTCCTCGACGTCGGAGATCTGCTTGGCAACGTCATGGGCGGCATCGGTGACGACGACTTCGGCGCCGAGCGACTTGGCGGCCTCGTCGAGCGCTTCCTTCATCGACACGAAATAAGGGTTGTTCATTTCCTGAAAGGTCATGCCGATCTTGAGTTTCGCATCCTGCGCAAGCGCCGAACTTGCAGCAAGCGTGGCGACGGCAATCGACAGCATGGTCAGAGTCTTTTTCATCCCAGTATTCCTCCCTTTGGACGACATCAGGCACAGCCCGGCCGTTTCCGGAAAGCACCACGCTTTCCGAATTGCATTTCCCCGAAACGGGGGATTCAGTTGACTGCTCTATTCCGCGGCTTTGAACGCTCCGTTGGCCGCAAAGGTCGCGCGGAATTGCGAGGGCGACATTCCCTTGGTCTTCTGGAAATGCCGGTTGAAATTCGAAAGATTGGAGAAGCCGATTTCGTAGCAGATCTCGGCAGTCTTCACTTCGGGCCGTGTCAGCAGCGCCAGGCAGGCGAGATCGATACGCAACTGGTTTCTGTAGCGGACCAGCGTCGTGCCCGTATGGCGCTTGAAGGCCCGCGAAAACGAGCTCGGACTATGGCCGACCATATCCGCCAGATCACGCTCATCGACCTCGTCGGTCAGATGTTCGCGCAGATGGGCGATGGCGCGGTTGATGCCGCTCTCGTTGATGTTGGACAGATCCAGTTCATAGCTGAGGCTTGCCAGCACCTCCGGCTCCGGCGCGGTCGCCAGCACGTCGAGGATTTCCCAAAACAGCGCCAGCCGCCTTATGCCCCGCGTTTCGATCAACCGCTCGATTATAGGACGCACTGTGTTGCTGGTCGCCTTGTCGAACAGCAGGCCACGATGGCTGCGCTCGAGAAGCGGAACCATAGCCTCCATTTCCACCATGCCGGCAATGCTGTCGTCTATGAACTTCTGCGGAAACTGGATGACAAGCGAGCGGGCCGGCACAATCTCATCCGGCTCGATTTCGGAAATCCAATTCTGCGGCAAATTTGGGCCGGTGACGATCAACTGGCCGGGTTCGAAGCGACCGATATGGTCGCCGATATAAAAGCGGCCGGAGGTCGCGACGACGAGGTGAATTTCATATTCAGGATGATAGTGCCAGCGAACCGTCCGAAAAGGATAGCCGTGCGTCCACGCGGCGAAGGATTCGCCTTTGCGGATATGGACGAGTTCCAGATCGGGTTGCACAGCGTCTCCTCCTACCGAGCGCACACATTAGCGACCGAAATCTGCAAACCTCCGATTTTGCAAATTTGATCGTTGCCAGGATCATAAGCACTGAAACACCGGCATCTCTACATCAGTGCGCAAATTAAGATGATACTTTTTTGACGCTCTCGCAGCTATCATTGCACATCTTTATCCGATGCTGCGGCGCACCCGTTGACGGGTCCGCGTGCCATGTGGCCAAACGAAATCGACGGTAGATCAGGTTAAAAAACGAGGGATTTCATCGCGAAGGTGGATGCGTCGGAACACGATCCGACGGCACGAGAAGCGCGTTGCGATGCGATAAATTGGGGGCAGTGCTGTCCTGCCGACAGTGTATGTCAAACATGCGCCGGCAGACGCGACAGCCCGCCGACTTCAATCGACAATCCGGTTCGATCAAACGAATTACAGAGCTATTCCAGTTTCCCGATCGAACACATGCACCTGTTCGGCAGCAATGCTTGCCTTGAACAGCGAACCATAACGCTGCGGATATTCTCCATCGACGATCGCGGTGACCGGCTGGCCGGCAAGGTCGAAGATCACGTGTGTCTGGGCGCCTGTCGGTTCGACAAGCAGGGTTTGGCCCGTCAGTGCCGTGCCGGTTTTTCCTGGAGCCAGATGTTCAGGCCGCAGGCCGATCTTGATCGACTGACCACGCTGCACCTTGCGATCCTGAGCAATGCGAATTGCCGTGCCGTCCGACAGTCGTGCGGCGGCCTCCCCACCCTCGGCATCGATCGTGCCATCAAGCAGGTTCATGGCGGGCGAGCCGATGAAAGCTGCCACGAAAAGATTGGCAGGGTTCTTGTAAAGGTCCATCGGCGTGCCCTGTTGCTCCACCCTTCCCTGATTGAGCACCACGATACGATCTGCCAGCGTCATCGCCTCGATCTGGTCGTGGGTGACGTAGATGGACGTGGTTTTGACCTTCTGGTGCAGGGTCTTGATCTCGGATCGCATCTGCACGCGCAGCTTGGCATCGAGGTTCGACAGCGGTTCGTCGAACAGGAAAACGGCGGGGTTACGAACGATCGCCCGTCCCATTGCCACGCGCTGGCGCTGGCCGCCGGAAAGCTGGGCGGGCTTGCGCTCCATCAGCGGCAAAAGATCGAGCATGCGGGCGGCTTCGTTGACCCGCTCGGCTATTTCAGCCTTGGCTGCGCCGGAGAGCCGCAGGTTGAAGCCCATGTTTTCGGCCACCGTCATATGCGGATAAAGCGCATAGGACTGGAACACCATGGCGATGTTGCGCTCGCGCGGCGTCAGGTCGTTGACGACGGCATTGTCGATGATGATGTCGCCACCGGAAATATCCTCCAGCCCGGCGATCATGCGCAAAAGGGTGGACTTGCCGCAGCCGGACGGGCCGACCAGCGCCACGAACTCCCCCTCCTCGATGGACAGCGAAACGCCGTGAATGACTTCGAGTGCACCAAAAGCCTTGCGGACCTCTGAAAGTTCTACGGATGCCATGGTTGATCCTCCGGTCCGATGATCAGGATTTGACGGCGCCGGCGGTGAGACCGGCGATAATGTGTTTCTGAGCCAGGAAAAACACGATGATGGTGGGCAGGATGGTGAGCGTGATGAAGGCCAGCACCAGCTGCCATTCGGTATTGAACTCGCCACGATAGATCATGATGCCGAGCGGCCAGGGGTAACGGCTCTCCGAATTGAGCATGATCAGCGGCAGGATGTAGCTGTTCCAGCTGCCGACGAAGGAAATGATGCCGACCGTGGCGATGATCGGCCGCGACAACGGCAGCGTCACATGCCAGAAAAACCGCATGTACCCGCAGCCATCGACGAAGGCGGCGTCGAAGAGTTCCGAGGGCAGGTTCCGAAAATAGTTGCGGAACAGCATGATGCTCATGCCTGTGCCGAACGCCACCTGCGGCAGCACCACGCCCCAATAGGTATCGACCAGGCCGAGATCGCGGATGCGGATATAAAGCGGCAGGATGGCGGTTGCGGCCGGAAACATCAGGCCGATCAGAAAGTAGTTGAGCAGGTAATCCGAGCCGAAAAAGCGGATATGCGCAAAACAGAAGGCCGCCATGGCGCCAAAAGCCAGCGTCAGGAAAACCGTCAGCAATGCGATCACCAGCGAATTACCCATCTGCAGCCAGTAACGCTGGCTGACGATGATATCGCCATAGTTCGACCACTGCCATTCCGTCGGCAGGCCGAAAGGATTGCCGCGCAGATCGCTGAGCGATTTGAAACCGCCGAGCGCGGTGCTGATCAGCGGCACCACCACAATGGCGGCGACGATGACGAGCGCGGCATACATGTAGATCTGTGTTGCGGTGCGCAGGCGCTGGCCGGAACCGGGCGCCGTTGCCGCATCGATGGGTGGGGATGTGGCGATATCAGTCATGGCGCATGAATATCCGCTTGTAGCTGAAGGCGAGCGTGACGCAGATGACGAACAGCACGACGCCAACGGCGCTGCCGAAACCAACCTGCATGCGGGTCACCCCGAAATTGTAGAGGAAGGTCACCATGGTCTGCGTCGAGTTGGACGGGCCACCACCGGTGAGCGGCATGATCATGTCGAACAGTTGCAGCGAGCCGACGACCGCGAAGAAGACGGAGAGGCGTACGGTGGAGCCGAGCAGCGGCAAGGTGACCAGACGAAACTTCTGGAGACCGGTGGCGCCATCGATATCGGCGGCTTCCAGTACGCTCTTGTCGATCGCCTGCAGACCGGCGATGAACAGCATCATGTGAAAACCGAAATATTTCCAGATGACGACGCCGAGGATGGCGTACATGGCGGTATCGCGATCGGCCAGCCAATAGGGCGGCTCAGCGCCGAACAGATGCGCGATGCCGCCGACCAGACCGAAATCACCATCATAGACGAAACGCCAGATCATGCCGGCCGCGACATCGGCGAGCACGTAGGGCAGGAAAAAGATCAGACGGAAAAACAGGGCGCCATGGATGCGGCTGGAAATCATCGTCGCCAGCCACAAAGCCAGCGGGATCTGGATCAGGATCGATGCAACAACGATCATGCCATTGTTGATCAGTGCCTGGCTGAAGGCGCCGTTGCGGAAGATCAGCTGGTAATTGCGCCAGCCGACCCATTGCGACGGCAGGCCATAACCGTTCCAGTTATAGAACGAGTACCACGCTGCTTCGCCCATCGGCAGAATGACGAGGACCGTGAACAGCATCAGCGCTGGCGGCAGGAATAACAACAGAACCGGCCATTTGCTGTGTTTCAGAGAACGCTTGCGGCGTTGCAAAGTCGCACGCGGCCCTGTCTTCCCATTTGCCGGGGCAAAACTCCTGCCGGGCATGGTTGTTTCGCTCATGCTCATTCGCATTCCTCATCTCGCACGGACGGGGCGGTATGTCGGTAAAAGCATCACCTGCGCTCCCGCTCCGGAGGTCAAAACCCCATGGAGCGGGAGCGCAGGTGCAATGCCTATTGGCGCTCGAGGGAATAGGCATCCTCGATCTGCTGGGCGGCATCGGCAGGCTCCAGTCCGCCGGAGACGATCTCGACGCTGACATCGTTGACGACAGCACCGACATTCGGCCCGAGATCCTGATCGAGAAAGTTCTGGTGCCAGGTTTCCTTGGCAAGCGTTTCAGCGACCTCTTTGAGGAGCGGCTTGGCAATCGCCTCGCTTGCGCCCTTGGCCACCGGCATGATCTGCGTGTCCTTTGCCAGACGTTTCTGGACATCGACGCTTGCCATGTAACGCAGGAACTCTTCGGTTTCGGGTGGTGCGTTTTTCGTCACCGCCCAGCCATTGAGGCCACCGAAACTGTCGGTGACGACACCGGGAGCGCCTTCAATGGTCGGGAACGGGAAGCGCCCGATATTGTCATCCGCCAATCCCTTGCGGCTGGTCGAGTTGGAGGCCTGCGTGGCCGGCGTATTTTCGAAGCTGAGGATGATCGCGGCACGGCCATCACCGAAGGCGGCAAGCGCATCATTCCACGTCGCACCGAGATAACCGTTCTGGAACGGCTGGAGCTTGCCGAGTTCAGCCAGATGCTGGCCGGCCTTGACGAAAGGTTCGGCGATGAAGCCGTCGTTTTCGCCCGCCTTGGCATCGGCAAAACCCTTCTGACCGGCCTCGCGCATGGAAAGATAACTCCAGTAGAAATGCAGGGGCCATTTATCCAGGCCACCGCCTGCGATCGGCGTGACACCCGCATCCTTGAGGGTCTTCACCGCCGCCAGAAAATCATCCCAGGTGGCGATTTTTGACGCATCGACGCCTGCCTTCTTGAACATTTCCTTGTTGTAGTAGAACGACACGAGGCCGCTCTTTGTCGGCGAAGCCCAGACCTTGCCATCAAAACTCAGGCCACTGACGGCGTTCGGATTGATGGAGGCGCGCCATTGACCGCCGTCGGCATCCAGCGCCGCATCGATCGGGCGCAATGCACCGGTTTCCGACTGCGCCTTCAGCACGCCGCCGCCCCAGGTGTAAAAGAAGCTTGGCGCATCGTTCGACTGCAACAAGGTCGGCATCTTTGCCTTGAAGGCCTGGTTTTCCAGGAATTGCAGCTCGATCTTGACGCCCGGATGCTTTGCTTCAAACTCCTTGGCGATCTGGTTCCAAAGCTCGATATTGCCCGGCACCTGCTCGACATGCATCCAGCGGATGACGCTATCGGCAGCCGCAGGACTTGCGGCAAAGCTGAAGGCCGCGGCAAGGGCCGCAGCAGTCGTAAACATGCGTGAACGGAAAAATGTAATGGACATCAAAGGCGCTCCTCCCAAAGCTCTTTTAATCCTCTATCCGAATTAAATAATTGAGGAGCCAACCCTCCCTGTCAATAGGCATCGCTAAAATTCCGCGCAAATGCCGATTTTTGACGCAATTCACACTCACACCTCTTGCGTAACCGCCAAAATCAGCCCTACAAAGATGCGATTTAATTCGCTTGGCGTAATAATTCGGGCATAATGCAAGGGCTGCGCGACAAGATGAAAACTGCCGACCCCGAACTGATGCGAGCCATGAACCGCCTGAGCGTTCTGGATGCGATCCGCAGACACGGACCGATTTCTCGCGTGGAAATTTCCGAGCGGACAGAGCTTTCCACCACCACCGTATCCGCCATTACCGGATCCCTGCTGGATGACGGCCTGATCCTGACCCGGCATGAAGGCGATATCCGCAATGCCGCGGCGCGCGGGCGGCCAAGGGTCATGCTGGAACTCAACCCGGCTGCGGCGCGTGTGGTGGGCGCCAAGATTACCGCAAGCCGCATGGTGTTCGTCGTCACCGATTTTCGCGGCGACGTTCTATCCGCCCTGACATTACCGATCCGGATCGACCGTCAGCCGATCTCGGTGATTGCCGACCTCGTGGAGGATGGCGTGCGACGCTGTGTCGTTGACGCCGAACTCTCGCTCAAGGATGTGCATAGCGTCTGCCTCGGCTTGCCGGGCGTGATCGAGCATCGCACCGGCCATATCCGTTCAAGCCCGATCCTGAAGGATGCGGACGTCGATTTCGCCGCGGAAATGTCCGCACGCCTGGGCACACCGACCATCATTGAAAGCGACGCCACCGCCATTACGCTGGCGCACCATTGGTTCGGCAAGGCGCGCGACCTTGAAGACATGGTGCTGATTTCGCTTGAACAGACGCTGGGCCTCGGCGTTTTGCATGAAGGCCGCTTGTTTCGCGGCGCCGGCGGCCTCAGCCATAATCTCGGCGACCTCGTGCTCGGCATGGGGCGGGACGGCGTTGTCCGGTTATCGTCGCAGGCCGGGGAAAACGCCATTCTGGCCGATCAGCAAGGTGACGGCGCCTTTGCGGAGGCAGTCAAGCTCGGGCGCGGCATGGCGCATGCACAGGCGCTCATCAGGTCGGACGACACCCTTCTGATTGCTGCGGCAATCAGAGCCGGCGAAGCGATCGGGTTCAGCATCGCCAACATCGTGACCCTGTTTGCGCCGCCGCGGGTCATCATTGTCGGCACGTCTCTGGCACTCGGCGAACCCTTTCTGAAAAGCCTGGGCGATGCCTATGCGCTCGCCATTCCGCCATCGCTGAAGGGAGTGAGCGAACTGGTTTTCGACGATTCGAACGACGAGTTCTGGGCACGCGGAGCAGCAGCCGTCGCGCTTTACGAGCTCTATGAATCACCATGGAGCACCACCGGACCAGCGCGCTGAACGTGCGCACAACCACACGCCATCGGGAGGAGAATGATGGAAAAAGTTGGTATCGGCATCATCGGATGCGGCAATATTTCGAGCGCTTACCTGAAAGCGATGACCGGCGATTTTCCGATCCTCGACATTCGCGGGCTGGCCGACCTCAATCGGGAGATCGCCAAGGCAAAGGCGGCTGAGTTCAATCTTCCGGTCAAGACCATAGATGAACTTCTTGCCGACCCGAAAGTGGAGATCATCGTCAACCTCACGGTGCCCAAGGCGCATGTGACCGTTGCGCTGCAGGCGCTGGATGCCGGCAAACACACCTATTCGGAAAAGCCGCTGGGCATCAACTTTGCCGAAGGCAAAAAGCTGGCCGAGGCAGCAAGAGCCAAGAGGTTGCGCATCGGCGCTGCACCCGACACCTTTCTCGGCGGCGGCCACCAGACGGCGCGCGGCCTCATCGATCAGGGCGTCATCGGCATTCCGGTCGGCGGCACGGCCACATTCATGTGCCCCGGCCATGAACGCTGGCACCCCAATCCCGGCTTCTATTACGAAGTCGGCGGCGGGCCGATGCTCGATATGGGGCCCTATTACATCACCGACCTCGTCAACCTGCTCGGCCCGGTCTCGAAAGTCGCGGGTTTTGCCACGACGCCACGATCGGAGCGCATCATCACCAGCGAACCGCGCAATGGCGAGCGCATTCCGGTGCAGGTGCCGACCCATGTGGCGGGCGTCATGGCTTTTGCCAATGGCGCCGTCGTGCAGATCGGCATGAGTTTCGATATCGCCGGCCACAAGCATGTGCCGCTGGAAGTGTATGGCACAGAGGGCACGCTGATCGTTCCCGACCCCAATCACTTTGGCGGCTCTGTGTCGTACCTCAAGAAGGGCGGACAGTTCGATGAACAGCCTCTGTCGCAACCCTATGCGGACGGCAATTTCCGCTCGATCGGCGTCGCCGACCTGGCATACGCGATCCGCAACAACCGGCCGCACCGGGCCAATGGTGATCTGGCACTGCATGTGCTGGAGGTGATGGAGGCGTTCCACACGGCATCGGAAGAGGGCCGCACGATCGAGATCAACATCGCGACGGAGCGGCCTGCCCCACTGTCGGCATCGCTGATCGACGGCAAACTGGCGAAATAATTTCAGGAGGAGATGAAATCATGCGGGAAGCACTTATCGTCTGGGGCGGCTGGAGCGGCCATGAGCCGGAAGAATGCGCAGCCGTCATCAAGGACATGCTGGAGGAAGACGGCTTCAAGGTCTATCTCGAACATTCGACCGAAGCCTTTGCCGACCCCTCGATCCACGACCTCAGCCTGATCGTGCCTATCGTGACCATGTCGAAGATCGAAAAGGAAGAAGTAAAAAATCTTGCCGCCGCCATTCAGGGCGGCGTCGGCATTGCCGGTTACCATGGCGGTGCGGGCGATGCGTTTCGAGAGTCGGTCGACTACCAGTTCATCATCGGCGGCCAATGGGTGGCGCATCCCGGCAATATCATCGATTACACCGTCAACATCACCCGCCCTGATGATCCGCTGATGGAGGGGATTGCGGATTTCCCCTACACATCAGAACAATATTACATGCATGTCGACCCCTCCAACGAGGTGCTGGCAACGACCACATTCACCGGCGATCATGCCTACTGGATCGACGGCGTTGTGATGCCGGTCGTGTGGAAACGAAAATACGGCGAGGGTCGCGTTTTCTATTCCTCGCTCGGGCATGTGGCCAAGGAATTCGACGTGCCGCAGATGAAGACGATCTTTCGTCGCGGCGCCAATTGGGCGGCGCGTTAAGCGCTCAGAGCCAGGCAGGGTGGGCTGCGCAACACGCAGCTCACCGGGTGATCGAGAACCAAGGTTTTGGTTGGATCATCCCGCCATAGCAGCAGCGCCGGCCCAAAGCGGCCTGCAAGTCCAGCATAAGATTTCTGCCGATTTGCGAAATATCAAGGCGCGATTTCAGTCTTTCAATACCTGTCATCAGGCAGCCCGGACACGACGAGGAGGAGCGTGTTTTCCGGGCGCGAAATGAGAGCAGGAATAAATGAAATTTGCCGCGACGCCTCGGGCACTTTTTGCCCGTCCGAAACACATCCAAGTCACGCGGTGACGGCAGATGATGCTTCTCGCCCTGTTCGAACGCGCATCGCTGATGCTGATGGTGCTGTTTTTCCTCGGCCGTACACGGCTGTTCAAGAATGCATTGTGGAAAGGAAAACTGAACGGTCTTGAACTGTTCGGGCTTTCGGCGCTGTTTTGCGGCTTTGCCGTTGGTGGAACCTATATGGGCATTCCTGTCGAGGGGGCGCTGGTCAATGTGCGCATCGTCGCCATCATGGCCGGCGGCATTCTGTTCGGCCCATGGGTCGGCATACCGGCCGGCATCATTTCCGGGGCCCACCGTTATCTCATCGATCTGAATGGCTATACGGCCATCCCCTGCCTGATCAGCAGTGTCTGCGCCGGCATTTTCGCCGTCGTCATTCATTATCGCGGCAGTCGCAAGTGGCTGTGGCTGTCCGGCAGCCTTGCCGGCATGGTGTGTGAAGCGCTCACCATGCTGCTGATCCTGCTGCTGACGCCGAACGGGATCGGCACGGGCATCGTCTCGCAGATCGCCTGGCCGATGATTGCCGGATCGATGTGCACAGGCATGATCATCAAGCGTATTCAGGATATCGAGGACGAGAAGGAGCTGACGGCGGCGCGCGAGGCACGGCTGGCGCTGATCATCGCCAACAGAACGCTGCCATTCTTCCAGAACCTGCAGGACGATACGTTGACCGAGGTTTGCGCGGTCATCCATGAATGCCTGGAAGCGGACGCCGTCGCGATCACCGATCGCCAGAGCGTTTTGGCCTATATCGGCACTGGCCATGAATATTATGACCAGCAATACCATAAACAGGTCAGCGCGCTGACCGCGGATGCGATCCAGAATGACCGCATCACCGTCGATAACAACCTGCGTCGTTATCCTGCCGCCAATTTCCGTTCGGTGGCCATCATCCCGTTGCGCGAAAACGGTCAGGTCACCGGCACGCTCAAGATCTTCTTCTGCCAGCCCGACAGGATTTCCGATTCCATGCGCGAACTGGCCGTCGGCCTGTCGCAGCTGATTTCGACGCAGATGGAACTGTCGCGCGTGAAAGTGCTGCGGGAGATGGCAGCCAAGGCGGAGTTTCGTGCCCTGCAGAGCAAGATCAACCCGCATTTTCTGTTCAATGCGCTCAACGCCATATCGTCACTGATCCGCCTGCGGCCCACGGAAGCGCGGCAGGTCATCGCCAAGCTAGCCGACTATCTGCGGCAGAACCTGTCGCTCAGTGACGGCATGATCGATATCCAGGATGAATTGCGACAGGTTGAGGATTATGTCGCCATCGAGCAGGCCCGCTTCGGCCCCAAGCTGACCGTCACTTTCGATGTCGATGACGTCAATGTCGATATCCCGAGCCTTTCACTTCAGCCTCTGGTCGAAAACGCCATTCTGCACGGCATCCAGTCGCAGCCGAAGCCGGGTACGGTTCACATCGCGGTCAAGCGGCTGGCTGACCGGATCAACGTCTGCATCAGCGATACGGGGCGTGGCATCGATCCCGATGTCATCGAACTGGTCGCCACCGGTCAGGCCATTCGTGACCGTATAGGCCTGATCAACGTCCACGAACGGCTGAAGCTACTGCACGGCAAAGGACTGACGATCCGCCGGCTGGAGCCGGGCACATCCGTCAGTTTTGACCTGCCGATCGCGCATGAGGAAGCAGCATGAAAGCCCTGATTGTCGAAGACGAATATCTGGCCCGCGACGAACTCGCATGGCTGATCGAAAACCATAGCTCCATCAAGGTGGAAGGCAGTGAGGAAGATGGTCTGGCGGCGCTACGCTATCTTCAGGGGCATGATCTCGATGTGGTCTTTCTGGATATAAACATTCCTTCGATCGACGGCATGACGCTTGCCAGAACCCTCAAGAAACAGGCCAACCCGCCGCTGGTGGTGATGGTGACAGCTTCCAAGGAACATGCCGCCGAAGCTTTCGAGCTGGAAGTGTTCGATTACATCCTCAAGCCGTTCAACGAGCAGCGTGTGGCCAACACGCTGCGCAAGCTGGAGGCCAGCCGCACCACTCCGGTTGCTGTCCCGGCTCCCGCTATCTCGCAAGCCAAGCGCACCGTCAATATTCAGCGCAAGGACAGCATCATCGTCCTGCCAAGCGATCTTATCTATTATACGCGTGCGGATGAGAAGCTGACCTATGTCCACACGGCCCGCGGCCACTACGTCATTCCGACCAGTATCGGCGATTTCGTGGAGAAGCTTCCCGGCGATACCTTTTTCCGCTGCCACCGTTCATGGTGCATCAATATCAGCAAGATCCGGGAGATTTCGCCCTGGTTCAATGGCACCTACGTGATCAAGCTGCACAACTTCGACGATGTCGAAATTCCCGTCAGCCGGTCGCATCTGAAGGAGTTCAAGCAGCTTATGCTGCTATGACTGCAGCTCATTCCAAGGATCTGCCACTTCACGCTTTTTTTCCACCAGCCGCATCGCGAAGGCGCCTAGATTTCCTCCGTATCCATTACGGAGTTAAGTTGATGAAAGCTCTTTCGAATTCGGTGCGGTACCGCACTCTCGTCGGCACAATCATGTGCCAGTTCGGTCTTGGCTCGGTCTATACCTGGAGCCTGTTCAACGAGGGACTGTCGTCGAAGCTGTCGGAGCCGCTGACCCAGGTGGCACTCACCTTCGGCCTTCTCAGCATGGCGCTGGCGGTGGCCTCGTCGCTTTCGAGCCGGCTTCAGGAGAAATTCGGTCTCAGGACCGTGGCCATCGGTGCCGGTCTCGGATTGGGCCTTGGATTGTACCTGACCTCGACGGCGGGAAGCCTGCCGGCCCTCTTTATCTATGGCGGCATTCTGGTCGGCGCAGCCGATGGCACCGGTTACCTGCTGACCTTGTCGAACTGCGTCAAATGGTTCCCGGAACGTAAGGGCCTGGCATCGGCCTGTGCCATCGGCGCCTATGGTCTCGGCAGCCTCGGCTTCAAATATCTCAACCTGACGCTGCTCACCCATTTCGGCATGGAGAGTGCCTTTCACATCTGGGCGCTGCTGGCCGTCCTGCTGGTGGTGGGCGGTGCGCTGCTGATGAAGGAAGCACCGCAGGTTCCCGTCAACGCTACCAGCGCCGGCACTCAGGACTATGCGTTGAATGAAGCGATCCGTCAGCCGAGATACTGGATGCTGGCATTGATCTTCCTGACGGTGTGCATGAGCGGCCTTTACCTGATCGGCGTGGCCAAGGATGTCGGCGAACGCTATGTCGACCTGCCGGCCTCGGTCGCCGCTGACACCGTCGCCATCATCGCCGCCGCCAATCTGCTTGGACGCCTCGTGCTAGGCATCCTGTCGGACAAGCTCGCCCGCATCCACATCATCAGCTTTGCCATCGCCTGCGCGCTGGCCGGCATGTCGCTTCTGCTCTTCGTTCCGCTCAATGCCTATTCGTTCTTCGTGGCGGTCGCCTGCGTCGCCTTTGCCTTCGGCGGAACGATCACCGTCTATCCGGGTCTGGTCAGCGATTTCTTCGGCATGGCCAATCTGGCCCGCAACTACGGCCTGATCTACCTCGGCTTTGGTATCGGCAGCGTCATCGGTTCGATCGTGTCGTTCACATTCGGAGGCTTTCTGCCGACCTTCTACATGATCCTGGCGCTTCTGGTCACTTCGCTGCTGTGCTCGATCAGCCTGTGGCCCAATCTTGGCGGCGCGCATGAGCCGATCCGTGCGCACTGACGGATCATCGGTAACAAGAGGGATTGGCTGGCATTAAAAGTGGTTGATCTGGTTGGCTGCATCGGTTTCACCCGATGCCGCCAATTGCCATTTGGCAGATCGTTCACCGCTCATCGCCAACGCGGCGCGTAAGCGGAACCATCGATGAATTCGAACCCACCTGCACTGTTGAGCGTATGTATTCGCTGACCGGACCACTGCTTTCCCGAGGTCAGGCTGGCCAGAAGTGATTGTTCGAAACCATCATGATCAAGCCGTTTCACCTGCGCGATGCCAAGGGCGACGCCATATCCCTTGCGGCAATCCTGCACCGGCCGCAGGAGAGCACCGTCACGCCAGACCATACGGCCGGCCGGGCGCGCCGATGCGATATCGATCAGGACGGGGTTGCCGCGATGCGGCGTCCATGGGCCGCGAAAATCATTCGCCGTCCATATGTGAAGTGCGTCCGAATAGGATCCACCGCCGTCGCGGACGGTCGCAAACATCCACCACTGTCCGAGATTCTCTATCAGCGTCACGTCGCTGGCCGAGATACCGGACAATAGCGTCGCTTCCTTGACCCAGCCGCCGGGAAACGACGTCGCCCTGTAAAGCTCGACTGTTTCGGCCGCACAGGTCTCAGGGATCATCCAGATCTGTCCATCCCGCTCAAAGACAAAAGGATAGGAGAGATGACAGGCATGTTCGAGAACCGGTTCGGGCCGACCGACCGGACCGTCGGCATCGAATGTCACTGCCGAGATGATGCCCTTGGCGGTCGAATACTCGTAGTCCTCGACAAAAAGCGTCGTTTTTCCCTGATGCACGATCGGAAAGGGGTCGGCGTAAAATCTTCTCCCGTCGTCAGCCAGAACCTTCCAGCCGGTGTCCGGATGGGCCTTCAGGTCAAAGAGATCCGGGCCATCCAGGCGCCGCCAGCCCACCCGCCATGAAGGCGCATTGTAGCAAAGGTGGTAGAGGTGCTGAACCACCCGCTGGGCCAGCTTTTTCGATGCCAGAACGCCTATGTTCCGCGCCGACAATCGATCCAGGCGGGGACGGGTCTGCGGACCAAGGTCCGGCAATGCAGCGGCGGGGGCTCCAGACAGTGCGGCGATCAGCATCGTGGTCGTGCGATCGAGCATGTCGCTGAAACTGGCTAACACCACACCGCCGTGTTCTGTGCCAAGGCGGGCGGCACGTATGATGTGAGCGTTTTCCGATATCTCTGCCGTGGGTGTTTCCCGGTCAACGAGCAGGGATAGAAGTGCTGCCTCTCCGGAGGCTCCGTTGAAGGAGATTGTCCATACCCGGCCTTCGTCCGGCATCATGTCGCCGCAGAGATCGATGACGAGATCGATCGGCTCTTCATGGGCAGTCTCGAAACTGGCGATCTGCGACCTGTCGATCGTTCTGGCAGACAGTCGGGACGACAGGCCGAACAGAAGCGTCTCCAGCTTGAAAAGCATTTCCAGCGAGCCGGGCAGTGCCGGCGACGAAGGACGGGCGTCGATCGACACGCGGACAGCCGGCAGCGCTTGCAGGCGTTCGGCAAGCGCCACATGCCATTGCCGAAGATGATTGCCATCGAAACGCAGGCTAATATGCATGCCGCTTACCCTGTTCTTGCTCACCGGACGTGTCTTGCCTGCCGGACCTGTCTGCCAGATCAAGCTTGCGTTTCATCGCCAGCCAGCACGCCAGACAGACGATGCTTTCGGAGACTGCCGCACCGGCAAGTGCGATCGACGGAGACGCCACGACAAGGATCGCCAGAATGGCGGCGAGCCCTACGAGCGCGGCACTGAAATTGATCATGGCCAGTGTCCAGAAGTCGTTGAGAACCTCCAGAACAAGGCGCGGAATGCTGTAGACCATGATCATCGCGAATATGATCAACGCAGGCACACCGGTCGAACCAATCTCAAGCCCTGCCAGAGATTGCGCCTTGAGATGGGGCGCAAGGGCGAAGACGGCCACCCCATACACGATCGCCCCTGCCCCCATGACCAGCGACCAAAATCGCGCCTGACCCCACACACGACCGATCTCCCTCTGCGCCACCAGCGCGGACAGTTCCGGCTGCATCATGTTGTCGAAAGCGGTGGCGATGATGCGCAAAGGTGCAAACAGCGACAATACGGCAGCGATCGGCGCAAAAGCCGCCGGCCCCGCAACAGCCGTGACCATCAGTGCCGTGCATTGCCCTTGGGCCAGTATAGTCGTCACGCTGAAGGCGGACCATTTCAGTTGAGGCCACAGGCCGACATACCGTCTTCTGACCGCAGGTCTCAACGTGATACGGACCGGGCGCCGTGCCAATGCCAGAAGAACGACGATCGCAAGCCCATTTGCAAAAGCCAATGCGTCGAAGACATTGCCGAGGATATCGCCGCCCTGCCAGGCCGCAATGGCAGTGGCGGCAATGCCCACAGCCGTAAAACAGGTATCGCTCCAGCTGACGATGACGGAACGTCGCTGGGCGAAGTAGGACGTGCGCAGGTAGTTTCGCAACGACCAGAGGCCGACGAACAGTCCACCGGCAATCATGCTGTCGATCTGCCAAGCGTATAGAAGTCCGGCAACCGGCACTGCCATGCCCATGGCCAGAAAGAAGGCAACAGACCCGAATGTCACATCATAGGCATGCGCCTTTCTGGGCGACATGGTCCTACCGATCCAGATGCTGGCAGGCATGCCGCAGAGAGACCGAATGAATGCGATGCCGGCTCCGCCCATCACCATGCTGATGGCAAACACGCCGTAGTCATACGGTGCCAGCACATGGAGCATGTAGATATTGAGGGCGAAATGGAAGCCGCTCTGGATCGCCTCGCCGCCGACCATCAGAACAAGTCTTCGGCCGCGGGAAAACAATGAGTTAGAAACGATCATCATGTTTCACAAGTGCCGGGCTTGTCTAACGCCCCGGTCAAAACAACCGCCTTCTGGTGCCGGGCTGAAACGAGAGCGGCGATCGCCTTCGTGGACGCGGAATGACTGAACATGCTCTCGTAACGCAGGCGTCCGTTCTCGACGAAACCACGCCACAGGTCGGGCTCCGACGCGATGGCTTGCAGCTGAGCCGCCAAAGCCGCCGGGTCTGCCGGCGGCACCAGCCAGCCTGTTCGTTGATGCTCGACGACTTCCATCAAACCACCGATCGCCGAGACAACCGGTGGCCGCCCATATGCCATGGCCTCGATGGCGACCCGCCCGAGAGATTCCGGACGCCGCGACGGCACCACAACGATATCGGCCCAGCGATAATGCTCGGACGGGTCATCCGTAAACGGCAGCATGGAAACCTGCTGGCCCAGCTTCATCTGCGCGATCTGCGCTTTCAAGGCCTGCTCGGGCTCGTCGTTTTCGAAGGCGCTGCCCACCATGCGAATGTCGATGCGCGCCTGCCACGCGGCATCCATCATCGAAATGGCTTCGAGGAGAACCTCCTGGCCCTTGATCCGGTTCACCCGGCCGAGCATGAGAACACGCAAGCGCCGCTGGCCATCATAGGTCATGGGCTGCGCCTCGGCGGGGCCGGCAACACCGTTATAGATGACGCTGCTGCGCATTGTCGCCGGCAGGTCGAACGCCAGACGGGTCGCATTGGAGTTGAAGATGATCTCGGCGCGGCTCCATCGCATCAGGGCGCGTAAAACCTTGAGCGCCAGTCCCTCCGGTATTTCGTGGATGTGAAGCACGGCCTTGTTGCCAACGAACCGCGCGGCAATTGCGTAATCAATGATGATCGACGTGTTGACATAGACCAGATCGAAGCCTCTCAGGCGCCGGATGGCGCGCATGACCGCGACCGGCAGCCTTGCCAGATCAACCGTCAGCAGACGAGGCAGTGCCTTGCGCCGCAAAATCCACAAAGGCTCGAATACGATCCGCGTGGCGACATCGCGCAAAAGCTCGGTGATTGGACCGTCACGCGGAAGGACGACCTCGATTTCAGCGGAGGGATATAGCAATCGTAAGCTCTCGACGCTTTCTACAAAACTCCGATCGGAGCCATACAGCTCGTAGCCCTGATGAATACAGGCAATTCGCATGATGGGTCTCCCTCCACGTATTAATAGAATATTGGCAATGTCTTTAAGAGGCATAGCAAGAATTGTGCCTGGCACGCTCCTTGCAATCATTGAGTAATAACAAAGGCGATATGTCATTGTTAGACATAATGAAAGGTGGGGGCCTGACTATATGTATCATTACAAGCCATCTATACTCATTTTGGGAACTCGGGGCATTCCGGCAGCGCATGGCGGCTTCGAGACTTTCGCAGAAAAATTTGCACTTTTCCTTGTCGAATCCGGTTGGAATGTCGGTGTCTATTGCCAGCACGAGGTTACAACCGTAACCGAGCGCGTGCGTAGCGAAATGTGGCACGGCATCGAACTCATCCATATCGAAGTCGCGTCCAAAGGGGCGCGGGCGACGCTGGAGTTCGACATGCATTGCGCATTGCACGCTGCACGTCGAGACAGCGTCAACCTCGTTCTAGGATACAATGGCGCGATTTTCCTGCCCTATCTTCGTCTGATGGGACGCAAGATCATTACCAATATGGATGGCATCGAATGGCGTCGTCCCAAATGGAGCTATCCTGTCAAGGCGTGGTTCTGGCTGAACGAATGGATCGCCGCATGGTCATCAAACCGGCTCGTCGCCGACCATCCGGAAATCGCCAGCCATCTGGCGACACGCCGGCCGTCCAAGAATATCGTGACGATCCCTTATGGCGGCGTGCCCGTTACCAAAGCCTCGGATCAGCCGGTGCGAGAGCTTGGGCTTGAACCCGGCAGTTACCTCATCTCGATCGCCAGGATAGAACCGGACAACAATATTCTCACTCTGGTCACGGCATTTTCGAAACGGCGGCGAAACGCCAGACTTGTCATTCTCGGCAACTTCGTCGCGGGCAATGCCTATCATGATGCCGTCAAGCGCGCTGCCAGTGATGAGGTGGTGTTTCCGGGCGCAATCTACGATCCGCAGGTGGTCGAAGCGTTGCGGTTTCACGCGAGAGCCTATGTTCACGGCCATACCGTTGGAGGAACAAACCCTTCGCTGGTGGAATCACTGGCGGCCGGAAACATGGTGGTGGCCCATGACAACCGCTACAATCGATGGACCGCTGGGTCGGCAGCCGTCTATTTTTCCGACGTCGACAGTTGCGACTTATCGTTGTCGCAAGCTCTCGCGGACGACCTTCTCGTCAAACGCTGCGCTGCTGCGGCGCGCGAGCGCGCGGCAGCCGTATTCCGGTGGGAGGACATATTGGGCACCTACAAACGGGAATGCCTGAGCTTGTCGGGCAAAAAGGACGTTCTGCCGGTGCGCAAAAGAACTGCGGACGTTACGTGATCAACCGGCACCGCCGCAGTTTTCTCGGCCAGGCGTCGTCTGCGGCCGCCCTTTCCTTGATGGGCGGGGCGAACGTCGCTGCGACAACGACTGAGGGAAGACACGCGGGGTTTCGCCGGGGGATCAATGTCTTTCCGTGGTTTTCGCTGACACGCGAATTCCCGGCGCCCAGCAGAGATTACGACTGGCCTCCGTTCCAAACGGAGCGTCCGGTGCCGACGCGCGCCGATCTCGTGCGTTTGAAAACATGCGGTCTGGACTTCATTCGCCTGCCCGTTGATCCCGGCCCGTTTCTCGCGATGAAACCGCAACAGGTTGCCCGGCTTTCGGACATGCTGGTGGACGCTGTCGACATGGCGATGGATACGGGATTACGGGTCATCGTCAATTTCAGCCCGAACACTGCAACGCACTACTGGTACCCGCAGAACCTGATATCGGGGCCGGATGCGCCGGGCTTCGAGGCCTATCTGAAACTGATCGGCACATGGTCGAAGCTTTTGGGCCAGCGCGCCCCCGGACGTGTTGCGTTGGAATGTGTCAATGAGCCGCCGCAATCATGCACATCGGCGGTCTGGGACAAGACACAGACAGCTTTCCTGACCGCCGCACGTTCCGCCTCACCTGATCTGATGCTGATCGCGACGGGTGCTTGCGGCAGCATGATCTCCGGCCTTTCTACCCTCGACCCGCGTCCTATGGAGGCATTTCAGCCCCTCATCTACACCTTTCATTTTTACGAGCCCTATGTCTTCAGCCATCAGGGCGCGCCGTGGATTGGCGAGCCGCTCTATCGTTATCTCAATTCCGTTCCCTGGCCGGGCTCGGCTGGTTCCCTTGAAGAAACCCTTGCGGCGGTGAGAGTGCGCATCGCTCAGGACACGACATCTCCCGAGCGGGACAAGAAAGACGCCTATCGCGAGGCAGAACGTGTGCTGAAAGACTATTTCGATGGATTGCCCGACCGGAATTTTGTCGACGGATACATGTCCGAGGTCGCAAACTGGGGACGACGGCACGGCATTGCTGCCGATCGCATTCTGATGGGCGAATTCGGTGCGCTGAAAAGCGATCACCGTTACGTCGCCGCGCATGCGGCAGACAGGGCGCGTTATATCAGGGACGTCAGACTGAGTGCCGAAAAGGCAGGCTTGCCATGGGCATTCTGGAACCTGTTTGATGGCATGGGATTGATGGACGACACCACGCGCGCGCTCGATCCCGCGATACTGGATGCTCTTGGCCTCGCCTCACCCACGCCGTAACTGGTTCTGGCGGCACTACGACGCTGCGGCTCAGGCCTGCGGCGCCAGATTGACCAGCGTATAGGATTTTGTCAGACCAAGCAGTCGTTCGGGCACGAGCGTGGCTTCCGGGGCGTAGCCTTTCAGCTCTTTCGCCGACAGAAGATGAACCTCGTCGAAATAGGCGTCCAGCTTCTGCGGCGTGGCTTTCGACAGGATCGCATAGAGACTTATGCGAACGAGTTTTCGGCCGATGGCTCTTGGGAGCCAATGAACGAAGGGCATGACGAAATGCGGTTCGACCGGAAAATAATATGACGGTGTCTGAACAAAATAGGTTCGTCCGGTGCGCCTGATCTCGTTGACGAGGTTTTGGCGAAGCGCCGGCGGCACATGCTCGATCACGGAGTTACAGAAGACCACGTCGAAGTGATCGTCCGGATAAGGTATCTTGATGCCGTCGTAGATCTCGATTTTCAGATTGGGCAGCAGGTTGGAATAGCTGACGGCCTGACCATCATCTTCGACATTCAGCACCGTCAGGCTTTTCGGCTCCATCAGTCCGATCATCTTTTCCCAGTAATGCCGAGAGCCGCCAAGATCGAGAACGGAGGCATTGCTGAAATCCGGGTAGAGCTGCAGGATCTGTCTGGCGCGTTTTCTGCGCATGTAACGGCTGATGGGATGAACAAAGCTTGCCCACAGGTTCGTCATTCTTTGCTCCCCCTTTTTAGTGATGATCGAAAACCGGATATACCCCGGCAGTACTGTCGTTGATTGAGCCGCAAATTCAAGTTTGCCGGGGGCCGAACCCGGAGTTTCTGGCCATCTGGTTAACGGGCCGCGGCTGCCGCTCCGAGCCCGGATAGTAGAGACACAGGATGATGAAGCAGAATTTGCTCAACAGGGTCGTCTTGGACGAGATCGTCTCGGCGGACATCATCACCAGCAGCCATACGGCCATCGGCAACCATGTGCCGGGCAGGCATCGCCGTGTCAGTTCATACATGAAAATGGCAAAACCCAGCGCCATCAGCAGGGTGATGAAGGCGCCCTGATAGAGGGTCATGCGGATGATCGGGTTTTCGATACCCCATTCGAGGCCGTGCATTCTGCGCACGGTATCGAGCAGATCGAGGTCCGGGCCGACGATCAGCTCGTGAAGAGTGAAATACTGAAACAGCTCCAGCATCTCGATGCGAGAATTGGCACTGCCGCCATCGGACAGGAACCGTTCAAGCAACGCATCAAAAAAACCGTAGGCTGCCAGACCGCCCAGAACGACCGGAGACAGCGCGACCAGCATGATGGTGACCGCTGCCGCCGGCAGACTGACCCGGCGATGGCGCAGGGTGCGATAGGCACGGCTTATACAGTAGGCGCTACCGAAAACGATGATGGCCACCATCGCCGTTCTTCCACCAAAGGCGACAAGTGCCGCACCTTGGAGAGCGATCAGCGCGAACCGCAGACCATTGGGGAGGCTTCGCGCGCCACTCAGCAATGCCGCGACGTAACACGCCGTGACAGCGGCATTGGTCAACGGATGGCCATGAAATGCCGATGAACGCAGGTCCGTTTCGAAGGCCTGCCCGTCGAGCCGAAACGGGAAAAGCAGGTGCTTGGTCGCGAACTCGAACAGCGCCAGCAGCGCGTTGAGCGTCATCATCACATGCAGAAGCTTTTCGAGCCTTGCCATCAGCGCCCTGTCCGCATCGGCAAGCAGGAGAACCAGGAAGGTCGCGCCGAGATAGGTATCGACAAGACCCGCCATATTGGGGCGTTGCCTCAGGATCACAAAAAGCAGAACCATTGCGGCGATGCCGGCCATGAAGGCTGCACCGGGCCGCTGGTTTGCCAAATGAACACAGAAGCCTATCGGATTTCCATAAACACAGCTGCGCCAGGCGAGAATGAGAAAGACCAGATATGTGGCGGGATGGATCTTGCTGATGGCGCCGCCGGTGAGGCCCTCATAATTGTAACCCAGCACCCAGAGCATGCCACCCGAAACCATGAACAGCATGACCACTGCGGCGGTCAGTCCATATCGGCTGATCATATCGATACGAGCAACGACGGGTTCCGCGACCAACCGTTTACGTTCAACGAGACGGTTTGAAGGAGGGGCCATGTCAGCCCCTCAGGCCTGCATCGATCAGCAGGGAGCCGGTCAGCGGCGCGCCCATGATCACCATCGATTGGGCCATTGAGACTGCGTTGCTCAACGGGGTTACGTTCAGCTCGGCGATCAGCAAAACCTCGCTCGCAAGTTCCGCAAGCGGAATGGCCCTGAGGTTCTCGGACAGGTTTCCGCCATCGATAACGACAGCATCGAACATGCGTGATGCCCGGCGCAGCATCGTTCGACTGGCGATACCTATGGTTTTTTCGTTGAGCAGATCGTGAACCTGGCCACGCCCCATATAGGCAATGTTCTTGCCGAAACGGAAATGGATCACGTCGTCAAAATCGGCGTTTCCGGCCAGAACATCCGTCAGGCCCGGATCACGCGCGCCGACGCTCATATTGGCGTCGACGATGAGGATCCGCTCGCCGCGCGCAGCAAACGCCGCACCGAAAAGGCCGGCGATACGCATTCTGTGATCTTCATCCTCAGATCGCGACGTCAGCACGATTGCAGGTGCCATGCCGCCATGCGATTGCCAGCGCTCGGAATCGACAATGCTGCGCAGCGCAAGCCCGATCACACCATCGGTCTTCGGACTACCGGTCATCATCTGTTCGGCGCCGTCTTTGGCCTTCGCGCGACGGACGCGGCGCCTGCCGGCACCACCACCGCCCGGCACAATGCCAAGCAGCGGAATATTCAACGCGGATCGGAGTTGACCGCCCGAAAGGATCGTTGGCGAATTGTATTCCGCAAGCAGCGCCAAACCCGCGCCAAGTCCCAGCCCGCCACACATTGCCCCCGCCAGCAGGAATGACAGTGGCGGCCAGCTTTTGCGCTGCGCCGGCATGGCCTGCGTAATGATCCGCGCATTCGTGGTGTCGACATGGACCTGCTCTCGGGTCTCCTGCACACGCGTCAGATAATTGGCATAGATCGAGCGCACGGCTTCCAGATCCCGCTCAAGTTCGCGCAGCCGCACCGATGCCTGCGAGGTCGAGAACGACTGGCCCTTGAGCCCGCCAACCTTGGCGGCAAGGGTTTTCTCATTCGAGACGGCACGCTCATAATCCGCAATCGCAGACGCTTCGATGCGCGAAAGCTCCTGCGTGATGAGAGTTTGCAAGTTCCGCATTTGCGACTGGGCTGTCAGCATTGCGGGATGGCGGGGACCGAGTTGCGCTTCCAGGCTGGTCGCCCGGTTTTCAAGCGTCGCCTGATGGGCACGCAATTGCGTGAGCACATCGGATTGCATCGCTTCCGCCGCGACGTTTGCGGACGTCCCCTGCTCGCGATACATTCGGATCTGGTCAACGCGTGCCTTGAGGGCAACGGTGTTGCTTTGCGCCAGCGCCAATTGCGTGTTGATCTCGGTCAGATCCTGATCGCTCAGCAAGCGCCCGGATGTCATGACCATGTTATTGTCGAGCTTGTATCGCTCGACCGCATTTTCCGCGGTCTCGACCTGGCGGCGCTGTTCCTCGAGCCTTGCCGACAGGGCGGACGAGGCTTCGCTGGCGGATTGGGATCGTGCCTCCGCCTGATCTGCGAGGTACGCGCTTGCAATCGCATTGGCGAGCATCGCCGATTTGGCCGGACTTTTCGTCGTAACCATAATGTCGATCACGAGAACCTTGTCATTGCGCTTCACCGACATTTTTCGGCGTAAAGTATCCAGCGTTTTGACCGTGGCGACATCGCTTCCCACAACCTGCCGGTCTTCATCACTCAAGGCTTCGACATTGCCCCCGGATGCACCGAGCAATCCGGCAGAGTTGAACTCCGGATCACGCGTCAAATCCGTGGCCTTGATGGCCCGCAACAGCACATTGGTCGACTGTGCGACCGTGACCTGACTTTCGACCTGCGCAATGCCGCCATCCGGCGAAATGCTGCTGGGGTTTATGTCGTTGGTGATGACCTGCCGGTCGCGAGGGTCGATGATGATTTGCGCCGTGGAGCTGAACAGTGCCGGCGTGAGCAGGCCATAAAGCATCACTGCCAGCGTCAGCAAAGCGGCAGTGCCAAGGATCAGGCCACGACGATGCAGCAATATGGATTTGAGATCGCCCAGCTCGACAGTCGATCCACCATCGAAACTTTGGTCCGGCTGATATGGCTTGGAAGCGACATGCAAAACATTGGACATAAAAATTCCTAACGCATGTCAGGCTCGATCATACAATCCTGAGTTATTGCTCAGATGTCTAAATTTTCTGTCTACTGTATGAGGCCAAATGCTGCCGATGTGTCATTTGAAGCCATCGCTTCTTTACACTTCAGGTTTGCTTCGCGAGCGGCGCATTCGGCGAACAAACTGCACGCATGACCGTAGTCGATTGAACAGGGCAGGATTATTTTTCAGCGTCCGCTTCGTGGCCGACAAGGCATGCAAGATCACGATGGCCGAGCGCCCCTTGACGGTGAGCCCTTGCCACAAGGCGTAGCGCTCCTGTCGTTGTCCGCCAAAGCCGGTCTTGTAAGACAGCTCTCCAACAGAAAAATCGATGACCTTCAAATCCTGCTGCCGCGACCACTGGATTACGCGTGCGATGATTGCCATGCCGGGCGAACATGCTTGCCAAGGGCCACCTGCCATCGTCATGATGGTCAGGCAAAAACTGCGGCCGTCGACAAGGCCGTATGTGGTGGCAATGCATTCGTCGCCGACAAAAAGTCCGAAAACGCGGGCTGGCCCCTTCCCTTCCAGACCGGCAACCGCGGCACTCCTGTAGAAGGCCTGAACGTCCGGCCGCGTCAGAAGATCGACCCGACCCATCTCCTGAAAGCGCTGCAGACGTTGTGAAATCATTGCCGGGATCAGGACGTCCAGCTCGGCCTTCGTGGTCGCCGCGACAAACCGCGCCTCACCGATCTCGGCTATTCGTCGACTGGAGGTTTTCAGGATGCGGCGCGTCTGATTGTTGACGATACGATCAACCACCGTCTCGAATGCGCCATCGATCGGTGCCTCGAAACTCGGTGATATGCTGACATGGACATCAGGGAGCGACAGGAGCGGATTGGCGGCCTCGCCGACTTTACTAATGATCTGGTCCAAGCGAATGAAATCAGCTTTCGGGAGAACAGAAAGGATTGCCTCCCATAAGGCTGGGCCGACATCGGCTGGAAAAACATAGTCGGGGGCAAGCAGCGGCGCAGTGATATCGCAGACCCCGAGCCCGAAATATTCAACGACGCTGTAGCCGCTTTTCTTTCGCAACACGAAAGGCAGCAACATCACCGGCGCTTCGACACGCGGATCGGTGATCTCGACAACAAAGGGAAGGGTGTCCGACCCTGTCGCCAGATTTGCCCGGACCTGCTCAGCCCAGTCATATTGCTGGAATAGGCTGACCCAGCCTCGATCCTCCATATGCCGCCAGAGCTGCTCAACCTCGGCGAAATCATCGTATCGGCGCGCCGTAAATCCTTCGGCGCTCGATGCCTTTGGCGAAACATGTCGATGAGGCTGTATAGCGATCATATCCTGCTCCACGAAGAATTCATCGCGTATGAATTACGGCGCCTTTGATGACAAATGATGAAGAGCGAGACGAAATACTTGCGGTCATAGCAGTTCGGCCAACAGAGAAAATCTCGTACACAGTGAGGTTGGCTCAGGCATTTCAAAGGGAATTGCAACCAATGGCGAATGGGGGAGTTTGGTCCGTACGGCACCATTCACATGCCTGAACACATGACCCGAAAAGGATCCACGCACATGGACGACATGAAGGAATTCGCCAGAAGCTCGAACGGCGACAGTTGGTTGCTTGAGCAGCAACACGGCTCTCGTGACGCCATCGTCGTCCATCGCGGCAACCCGCCTTCCGGTGGACACGAAACCCGTATGCCCGCGCAGGTGTTTCTCGACCGCAGGCCCGCAACACCGGAGCAGGATGCATTGCGCCGCATTCTCAGTGAAACCGCTCACACACCTCAGTCACAGCACGACGACGAAACGCGCGAAGATGGCAAGACGCCATCTCTTCTGCTGGCAGAGGAATATATCCGGTTGGGCGGCAAACGGCGCGCGAAAGTCGATGACAACATCGTCAGCACACGTGACTGGGAAGGCGACACACAGGAAGCTGCCGCTTTCTGGAATGAAAAAATCCAGCCGCTGGAAGACAAGAGCCGACGGGAAGTGGAGTTACATCTTCCATCAATCAGCGACGTCTAGCGGGCGAGACTCGACAGGTGTTTCGGTTGAGACAGAGGTGTGACAACTCCGGCTTCTAAAGCTGCTCCAAACGGAGAAGTGCTGAAACCCGCAGCTATTCAGAAATGGCGGCCAGAAAATCGTCGCCGTAACGCTTGAACTTTGTTTCTCCCACGCCCGCGATACCGAGCATTTCGCGCTCGTTCGTCGGGCGCTCTCGTGCAAAGGCCACCAGCGTCGTGTCCGGGAAAACCATGTAGGGCGCGATGCCGGCGTCTTTCGCGATCTCCAGACGAAGCTGCCGCAGGCGTTCGAACAAAACGGCCTCAACCTCCGAAAGACCGGCTCTGCTATTTGCACCCGCGCTCGATCCTCTTGCGGCCTTGCGATCGGCGCGCGTCTTGTCCCTGCGGAAGATCACCTGACACCGCTTCTTGAAAACGTCGGCAGCGCTTTCGCGCAATATCACCGCGCCAAAATTGCCGTGGTCGATACCGATGTGATCGAATGCCAGCAATTGCCGGAAAACCGATTGCCATGTCTGCACCGAATGGTCACGACCGACCCCAAAAACCGGGAATTCGGTATGGCCGAATTTCTGCGTCTTTTCGGTAACCTTTCCGATCAGAACATCGATGAGATGTCCGGTGCCGAACCGTTCGCCGGTCCTGTAGACGGCGGCGAGCGCCTTGATCGCCGCATCCGTGCCGTCCCACTGTTCGACCGGTTGCCGACACGTATCGCAATTGCCGCAGGCCTGCCCATAACGTTCACCGAAGTGGGACAGGATGGCTGTGCGCCGGCATCCCGCGGTTTCGCATATGGCCAGCAATGCATTCAGTTTGGACCGTTCGATGCGCTTGGTCTCATCGGAGGATTCGGCATTCTCCTCGATCATCCGGTGCCGCTGGACGATATCCTGCATGCTGTAGGTCATGAAGGTCGAGG
Organism: Neorhizobium sp. JUb45; assembly: GCF_004343585.1. GTDB lineage: Bacteria > Pseudomonadota > Alphaproteobacteria > Rhizobiales > Rhizobiaceae > Neorhizobium. The sequence goes on from NZ_SLYW01000011.1 coordinate 80,928, forward strand.
ACGGCAGGCCATCACGACCCGCGCGGCCTGTTTCCTGGTAATAACCTTCGACGGAAGACGGCAGATCGAGATGCGCGACATAACGGACATTGGGCTTGTTGATACCCATGCCGAACGCCACCGTGGCCACGAGGCAAAGCCCTTCCTCCATGCGGAATGCTTCCTGCACCTCTGTCTTGAGGGCGGGATCCATGCGAGCGTGATAATAGCGGGCCCGGAACCCTTGGTCATTCAGCCAGTTGCAGGTCTCCTCCACCTTGTTGCGTGAAAGGCAGTAGACGATACCGCTCTCGCCCTTGAATTTGTTCAGAAACTCCAGCAACTGCGCGCGCCCGTTCGAGCGCTCCACGATTTCGTAATAGATATTGGGGCGATCAAAACTATCGACAAACACCTGCGCATCGCCGAGATCGAGCAGCCTGATGATATCCTCGCGCGTATGCGGATCGGCGGTCGCCGTCAGGGCAATCCTCGGCACACCGGGGAAAAGTGCTTTCAGGCTGCCAAGCCCGAGATAGTCCTTGCGGAAATTATTGCCCCAGGTGCTGACGCAGTGACATTCGTCGACGCATATCAGCGAAACCTTCACCCGGCCAAGCATGGTCTGGAATGACGGCAGGACGATACGCTCGGGCGTTACATAAAGCAGCTTCAAGCTGCCGGCATGCAGCTGTTGCCGCACCTCGCTGTTCTGTTCGTCCGTCTGCCCCGAAGAGAGGCAACCGGCCGCAACACCGAGCGCTTTCAGATCCTCCACCTGATCATGCATCAGCGCCACAAGAGGCGACACGACGATGGTCAATCCATCGAGGCAAAGCGCCGGGATCTGGAAGCACAGGGATTTTCCCTTGCCCGTCGGAAACAGGACAAGCGCATCGCCGCCGCGCAGGACAGTGTCGATAACCGCCTCCTGCTGTCCGCGAAAGGTCTTGTAGCCCCATACTTTTTCGAGTGCGTCTTTGGGGTGGGCATAAAGGCTTTGCATCAGGCTCTCATTTCGGCGGACGTCAACGGCGCTGTTCAGCGCGTGCAGTCATCAGAAATTCAGGTCGGCGGGCGAAGATTCGCCGCCATGAGGATCATGTTACTGATCTACAGCGCCCATACATCTGTTGCAAATCCAGAACGGCCGGTTTGACACCCGACGGCTGCGAAAAACCGGAAAACGGGAAGGCGTTACGACTAATTCTCCTTCCACCTTGCATTATCGGGAATTGACCAGCTTGGCACCACTACCTGTATGATTGAAGGGCTATCGAGATTGGCCAGCGCTCCGATGACCGCATCCTTGAGGTCGCCGTAGGTGCGCGCCTCCCATCCCTTGCAACCGAAGACATCGGCAAGCTTGCTGTAATTCCAGCGATGGAGGATGCAGGATTTGTGGAACGGCTTCTTCGTCGCGAAGACCGATGCATCGGCGAGCCACTGCTCGACGCCATAAACCCCGTTGTCGATGACGAAGATGATCGGGTTGAGGCCGAAACGGGTTTGTGTCGACAGGCATTGCGCAGTCATCTGGAAACCGCCATCGCCGGAAAACACGACCACGCGCTGGGACGCGTCTTTCGCAAGACTGGCGCCGGTAGCAGCCGCCGCCATGTAACCGATCGTCGAATAGGAGGACTGGACGATGAAGCCGCCGGGCGTGCCGATCTTGAGCAGCATGCTTCCGAAATAATTCAGGCTGGCATCGCTTCCGATGATCATGTTCGAATCGATGTAATACCGGATAAAATCGTAGAAACCCTGATACGAGATTTCGTCCGTCAGGCTGCCGGGCACCGGCTCGGGAAACACATATTCCGGCAACGGGTCGCTTCTGCATTGTATCGGCGCCTGAAGCAGACCGTCGATCAGATCCGCCAGTGAAACCTGCGCATTAAAAACGGCACCAAATTTGAACGTGTCGAAGGATGCAAAAGCGGTCTTGGCGAAATCGATCGGCCAGCCGAGGTCGTTTATGTCGGTCAGCCAGACACCGAGGCCCAGCGCGAAATCGGATTTTTTCATCAACTCCTGCACGGCAGGCGATGAAGATCGCCCGTCGAACACGCCGGCAAACTGGGCATCGTTTTCCGACAGGACAGCCTTGCTCATAAACTCGGTGACATAGGGGATATGCAACTTCTGCATCAGTTTCTCGACTTCTGCCTGAAGCCCGAAGCGATCGATCTCTATCCCGATCCACAGCAGCGGATTGGACGCCTGCCGCAGGCTTTCGCCGATCTGCGCGATGGTCTGGGACAGGCTGTCCGGGTCGGAAATAACGGGGGCCGCCGTCAAAGTGCCGAGAGGCTGCGGGCAGGCCAGGTCCACCATATCCTCGAGCAGTTCGATATAGACGGGACGCCGCTGGGTTATGCATTGGGTCAGCGCGTAATCGATCTGCATGGGGGCGATCTGCGGACTATCGATCCTCACCGCAGCGGCGGTGATATACTCGAAAACCTGCAGATCTGTCAGGTGGTTGGTGATGAAGTGATGGGCGCTGTAGCCGGTTTGCTCGAAGGTAAGGGCCTTCTTGATGCTCGGCGCGCCGGCAATCAGAACGACAGGTACTTTCTCGACAAAGGCGCCCGCGATTGCATTGGTCGCAGACAACGAACCCGCGGAATAGGTGACGCACAAGGCACCAATGCCCTTGAGGCGGGCATAACCATCGGCGGCATAACCGCCGTTAAGCTCGTTGACCTCCTGGATGACCTGGATGCCGCCTTGCTCGACATAGTTATCCACCCATTCGATCGAATAGTCGCCGGCGATGGAAAACAGATGCTGCAGACCGAGCTGATGAAGTCTGTCGACCAGATAATTTCCCACTGTATATGTATCGGTCATGCCCGCCTGCTCCTCTTCTTGAAAAGATGAAAGACATCAGCGGGCAGCGCTCCCTCATGGACACCCGCCACGCCCGTAATCTTCTGTATGTTGCATGTCATCACCGCAAAACCGCTGGCCGCGGCATGCGTCAGAACTGGCGCGCGTTGCCGAAAAGGCGCGGCATGTAAATGTTGAAAATCGCCGGGCATTTTCGCTCGGGATAATGTGCGATCATGAAGTGCTTGAAATCGTCGTTCACGAGTCCCGTGCCGACCGCATCCATGGCGACGGTCAGATACTCTATATTCCGCGCCACTTCGTTTCTGTCGGCCGGCACTCCGTGCCCTGCAAGGAACAGATCGAAATCGCCCAGCAGGATTTTCTGCAGAACCTTGATCCAGTGTTCCATGGTCTGGGTGAGATAGAGATGGGTGCCGCTGTAAATCAGATCCTGCAGGATGATCACACCGAGATCGGGAAGCGCGATGGTGAGCAGAAAATCGATCTCCGTATCCACCACCTGGTCGAAGACATATCTGACCCCGTCGATCGTCTCCTCTCCGGCAGATACGACCTCTTGCGGCATCGGCACGCTGTCAGGTGCGAGATTGCCCATTTTCCAGTGGTCCGCAAGCGACGTTGCCCCATCCTGCTTGAGAAATTCGATCGTTTCGGCGAGCGCATACATCGGAATGTCGCAGAATGCTGCAGCCAGACCAAACCAGTGATCCGGATGACGGTGGGACAGGTAGATCCGGTCGATAGGCTTGCCGAGACTGTCGGCATAAGCCCTGAATTTCAATGCGTACGGAACGAGAAACTGCCCGTCGATGAGAACCAGCTTGTTCTCGCTTTCGATGATGTGCGTCGCATTGGCGATGTTGTCTTGCGTATATGCGGAAATGAAGGTGTGAAGCCGCACCCCGCCCACGCGTCGGGCGATGATGATCGGATCAGGCAATTGCGTTACCATGAACGTATCTCCCTCTTTCGAAAATCCGAGCTTTGGCGCAAGCCGTTCACCTATCACGGCTTGACCGAGGAACCGTGCGCGGTGAGCTTGTCCTGCAATGTCTTCAGGCCGATGAGCGCAACGTCATAGGCGCTGTCGCGGCCTTTCTCCGGCGCATCTTCGCCCGGCCGCCAGAACCGCCTGCGTGTCATCCTCATCGAACTTTCGAAAGGCGGGATCGCGTTGAAGACTTCGACCAGATAAGGTCCGGCATAGGCCGGCTCGATCTCGCCGAGCATGATGTCCCAGGGGATCCAGCAATCCTGTATAGCGCCACGGTCCGGGGCCGAAATATGGATGTAATTGAGCTGGTTCCTGGCGATCGCCCGCGCCACATTGCTCCTGAAGACCGCAGGCCCCTGGCTTTCCATCACCACCTGAGCGGTATCGATCGTCACGCCGCAGGCCGGTATATTGTGGGCATCCAGAAAATCCAGAGCATCCGAAACCATGGTCGTGCCGGGCGTTTCCCAGTTCTTCACCGGCTCGATCGCGAGCGTCACCTTTTTCCGATGCGCATAATCGGCCAGTTCGCGAAAGATCGGAGCCGCCGCCGCATAACGTGGCTTCAGCCAGTCCTGAAGTGCGTCGCTCCAGATGCCGTCTCCGGAATCGGTCGTCGGAAAGACACCGTATGGATAGAGGAACGGGCCGGACATGATTGATCCGTCTCCACCCAATGCCCAGGTGATATCGACACGCGATTTCAGATAATCCAGCGCTTGCCGACGTTGCTGTTCATAGGGTGAGGTCGGATCGAAGGTGCGGGTCGTTCCGACATTGGTCGTGAACTTCTTGTCCTTGAAACCGGCCTTGTCGAAAGCAGCCTTCAGGCGGCGATAGCTGGCAAGTTCGACGGCATGGTCCAGCCCGGCCGGCCCGCTGGCGATATGCAGATCGAAGCCGGTATAGCCCATGTCGCTCAGGGCCCGCAGATGCCCGATCAGGATCTGGGTATAGGCCGTATCGTCCGGCTTCAGGTCTGCCGTGAACATGAAGAAGCTGAAATAGATCTCTCGGGTGTATGGCGCCGTCATCGTCATCGCTCCAGCTGTGGGAATGCTTTGAAACATGACCGATCCGGGGAACCATTGTGGATCGGCCTCAATGTCCTGGATGCGCTACCAACCGAGCAATTTGTGCAGATAGGCCCGGCCCATCTTTGCGTATTGCAACGGATTGGCCTTGGCTGGATCCTGCTCCGCTTCGACGCAGATCCAACCGGCGAAATCTGCGGCGGCCAGGGCATCGAGGATTTGCGGAAAGGTCTGGATGGAACCGTCTCCGGGCACCGTGAAAATGCCGGCTTCGATGCCCTGCTGGAATGACAGCCCCTTGGCATGGATGGCCGCGACCACGTCAGCGCGGATGTCCTTCAGGTGAACATGTTTGATACGTTTGCCATAACGTTTTGCCAGCGCCAGCGGATCGGCTCCGGCCGCAGCCTGATGCGCGGTATCCAGAAGCATGTTGACCAGCGCCGGATCCGTCTCATCCATCAGCCGGTGGATCGCTTCCGTCTTCATCACGCCGGTGCCCAGATGCGGGTGATAGCAGAGCCGCCGCTTCCGCGCCTTGGCCTTCGCGCCCGCCTCATGCAGACCTTCGATCAGACGTTTCCATTGATCATCTGAAAAGTCCGGGCAATTTGGAAACAGCGCGATGGGCTGGGGATTGGCGGCACCGCCAAATTCCGCGACCACCAGATCGGCCCGCCGCGGATCGTTGCTTCCGCCTTCCATCGCCTCCAGAAAATCCAGCTGGGCATCGACATTGTCGAGCGTATGCTGCTTCATCGCCTTGATGGTGAAATAGGTGCTGACCCAGGGCTCGGAAATCCGCAAGCCCCGCAATTCCAGCGCCGGCCGCAAAATCTTCGGGTCGGTCGGATATTTGTGACCCACCCCGCAGCCGACATAACCGGCAAGCGCCATTTCGCTCAGGGCCTGCTCATAGGGGATGCCGATATCGATATTGATGAAATCGTCATTCCACCAGAGTGTGGGGATGACACCGAGCCAGACCTTGTCGGGCGTCAGGCGATGCAGGTTCTTTTCCATGACAATTCTCCAGTTTTTTGGCGGCAAACGGGAAGGGCATCAGACTTCGAACGCGGAACCGAGAAATGACGGAATGACGGGCGGCGCGGCCCAGGAGCCATAACCGGGCGCTTTGGCACCGGCCGGATGGGCACCGATCGCCTTCCACAACAGTCCCTCGACATAGGAGTCGGGAGAAATGACAAAATCCCGGTTGGCGGGCCTTGGTCCAAATCGCTGGGTCCAGCTGGATGGCAGTTCGAACCAGCGGCCTGAATACCAAAGCTTGATCAGTGCGCGGGCAACGTCCCCAAGAAGTTCATTTCCCAGCACTGTCAGGCGCAGTGCCTTGGCGCGGCCACCGTCATTCGATGACGGCAGTCCGCGGAAAGCCGCCAGCAAGGCATCGGTCGTTTCCTTGCCGACAACCGTGTCGAGCGTGTCGAGATAACGTTCCGCCAGTCCCGTTCCCAAAAGATCGAAATGAGAGAAGGCCGTCAGTTCGGTAGAGAGGTCGAGAAAGGTTTCAAGACGGCTGCTCATGCGCCGACCTCCACCTTCTGGCCGACCGGCGAGGGAGCACTGTCGCCGCCGATCTCATAGGTCGGACTGCCGTTGACACCGGGTCGCCCCGGCAAAGGATTGCGGATGAGCTCGACGATCATGTTGCGGAACTCGAACATCATCGGCACGGCTTCCAGCAACAGGTTCGGCTTGCCGTTATAGGCGCGCGTCAGAAGGCCGAGGAATTCGCCATAACGGCGATTGAACGCGATCGCTGCATCGCGCAACTGCGACCCCGCCTCGATCTGCGCAACCTTGAGATTTGTCGCGATCGGATAGGCGCCATCCCAGTCGACCGTCAGCTCGGGCCCGGTCGGATGCCCCGGCTTGTCGCCTTTCTGGTAATAGCGGCCCTTGAACAATTCCTGAAACCGGAAGAAATGCGCCAGTTCGTGGTCGTCATCGTCATAGATCGTGTCGCCCTCGCCCTCCCCCTGTTCGGTAACCAGTTCGATGGCGTCGAGGGCGGTCTCGAGGTCGTAAACCGGAAACAGTTCACCGCCACCGGAATAATAATATTCCGAGGTGATCTGCCTTGATCGGTCACCGGTGAAGATCGTCTTTCCAGACTGCCTCGCCTGTTCTTCCAGATCCTTGATGCCCTCGGCGATATAGGAATAGAACTCGCCGATGCTGTAAAAATGCAGGTTCTCATTGCTCGGGTGGGCCCCCAGCATCGTTCCATTCGGCACAGCCTTGCGGCGGATCAGTGCATTGCCCGCCTGCAGATTATCAGGCCGCTCGGCGGGCCGTTCGATTTTCAGAAACGTCTCCAGCGCCTGCCGGCCGAAAGCCTGGATGCCGACTTCGAAGTCGGTTTCCCCGTCCGGCAGATAGGCCGGATAATTGGCCACGAAGCCGGCTCGGGTGAGATCCGGCTTGCCGCCGATGGCATTGAGGATATTGGCTGCAATGGTGAGATGCAGCATCTCTTCCACGACGATCACACGCAGGATCTGTGCCGCGTCCTGATTGATGCCGGGCCGGATCGAATAGAGCGCCGTCAGATAGGGAGGAATGGTGGCATGTTCGAGCTGCATTGCCCGGTAGAGAAACTCCTTCAGTTCGGGAAGCGTTTTGATCCTGTTGTTATCCATGCTCAAGCTCCGTGAAATGGTTCTCGTGGCGGTCAGGTGGCTTTCATTCAGGCGCATGCCGCCGTGCGGCAGCAGCCGCCCGTGCTTCAGTGCAGGCGTTTGAGGATGTCTCGGCCGGTGCGAAAGCACATTGCCGCCAGCGTCAACGTGACATTGGCCGTGCCGATCGTCGGCATGCTTCCGCCGCCCACGAGATAGAGGTTTTCATGGTCCCAGCTACGCTGGTTCTTGTTGACCACCGAGTTGTTTTTGTTCGTCCCCATAATGTGGGTGCCGGCCAGATGATTGCCGCCACGTATGGCATAGCCCTCTCCCTCATAGGCCACATAACCGTAATCGCTGAGGTCGTATTCCGTGTGATCCTCGGCACCGAGGCGCGCAAACACCGTGCGGGAAAAATGGCGGGCATAGGCAGCACCCCGCATGGTGTATTCCGGAACGGTGAAGGAGAGGATCGGCCGCATGTTGCCCAGTTGATCCGTATATTGCGGATCCACCGTGATGCGGTTGCTTTCGACCGGCATGACCTCCAGCATGACTGCCAGCAACAGCTGCCGCGACACGCGATCGATCACGCCGCGCCGAAGATCCGCGCCATAAAGGTTGCGGTCGTCCACCAGTTCCATCAGGTCGGAGGTCGGGGCACCCGTTGCCCAGCCCCATCCATCGTTGTGAATATCGATGGCAAAAGCGGCCTGTTTTTCCCGGAACGGGCCATCGCGCAGATCGACGATGCCACCTGTCGAACTGGTGCCGCGCATCGTGCCGCAGATCTGCGGCATCAGCGCCCAGTTCAGGAGATAGGCATGATCCATGAGATTGCGCCCGACCAGACCGCTGGTGCTGGGCAGGCCGGAAGCCAGCATCAGACGCGCCGTCTCGATGGCACCGCCAGACAGAACGAACACTTTGCTCCTGACGGTGATCGTCTCGTGTGCCCCGGAAGAAGGATCCTTGTAAACCTTCACCTCCAGCGCTTCGACCTTGCCGCTGTCCGGATCGATCACAACCCGGGAGGCGACGGCCTGCGACAGCAATGTGACCCGTGACGGCCCACTTTTGCCGGTATTGGTCGAGAATGCCTTGGCCAGCGTCTTGCCGGAATGATACCGCGCCTGCACGGGACAGAGCGGCACGCAATTGGTATTGCCCTGACAGCGCCCGCCCTCCTCGACCTGATGCGTATCGACGGCACCGACCGGACGGTAGCCCCTGCCACCATCATAGGCCGGATTGGGTATGCCGTTGCGCCCTTGCGGATAGGGCCTGACCTTCAACGGATAGTTTTTCCCGTAAAGCTCGACGCTGGAACCCTCGATACCCTCATTGACCTGCTGGTCCAGGTAAGACAGCGGCAATCCGCGCATGGGAAAGACATATCCGTCGGGAAACGTCTGGCCCAGATAAGTCTGGTCCTCTACATCCGCCGACACACCAATTTCCCGCTCGGCGAAGCGATAATCCTTTTCCACCTCCTCGAAGCTCAGCGGCCAGTCGAGCCCCTGGCCGAACAGGCTGCGCGACCGGAAGTCTGATGCCAGCATGCGTGGCGTCTTTGCTTCCCAATGCATGGTGGTGCCGCCAAAGATACGGGTATAGGTCGTGTCGCTGACATAGGGGCCGGATTGCACCATATACGATGAACTGTCGGTGTCACCCGCGTGCAGCTTGCGTAATTGCGGACTGCGGGGCATGGCCGCATTTGCATTCACCGGAAATGGCGATTGATTGTCTTTCGTTGCAGCGGAATAAAAATTCGTCAGCAGATCGTCGTATCCCGCCAGCGTGCGGTTTGCACCGGTTCCGGCTTCCAGAAGAAGGACGCGCTTGCCGGCTTCTGCGGCCTGCCTGCAAATGATCGCTCCGGATATGCCGGTTCCGACGATGACGATATCATAATCGTCGGAACCATCGACGGTCGTCGGATCGGCCCTCACGGCCGATTCAGGTGGGAACAGCACTCCAAAATCCTCCATCATTCCCGGATGACTGCAGCGGCAGGCCATACGGAGCCACGTTGAAACACGACCATGCCCGGCCGGCTTCCTTGCTTTGGAAACGCCACTGTTACTCAATCCGGGAGCCGGCCGTTGGTTTGTTGGTCACGAAGGAAACATAGACGCGGCAGCCAGGCCCGACCGCCTATGTGGCGGCAGATGCCAGACTGCGAGAGGACTTTGCTTTGGCTTTGCCCGGATCAGCCGGCTTGGCGGCCTGGGCAATACCGGAGCGGGCACGCACGGCCGACAGGAATGCCGCATAACTCCAGGTCAGATTGCGCACGCTCTTCTCGTAACCGGACGTGCCGTCGAACTGCTCGCTCAACTCGTAGTGGTCACTGTGATAGACGATGGCACGCAGCATCGCGTCGGAGGAACTGCGGAGTGCGGAAGCAGCATCGGCAGGCGAAGTGGAGCCATCGATCGACAGCCCTGCGAAAAACGGCTTTGAAAGATCATCCAGCGGGATGGCACCCCGCGCCTCGATGGCATTGGCAAGACGGTACTGAAACTCGGCAAAATTGGCCGTGCATAGCGCCCATGGATGGCCGCCGGTCACGGGAAAAGCCACGTCACCGTCATAATGGTCACCGGGGTAACGTCCGAACAGCGGGCCAAGTCCCTTGCCGGCATCGGCACCGTTGATCGGATAGAAGGTCGAAATCGACGGATCGGCCCACTGGCTTTTGAGAATGGCGGCGGTCGCCAGTATTTTCGTATCGGTCGGATCGATACCGCCATAACAGACCGAGCATATGATATCGATATTGGCGTCATATCCAGGCTGCGCCGCGGCGTCGAGAATGCTCACATAGAGCTGGCCGTTCCAATGCGTGGCAAGCTGAGCTTCCAGCCAGGAAATGGCATCTGCAACGCCTGCGGGAACAGAAACACCGATCGAATTGCTGGAAATTTCGCGAAAAAAGCGCAGTTGTACGGCTCTGGCGAAGAAGGAATATCCAACATATTCCTCCCACAGGTTGGCGGTCATGTTCTGGTAGACCTGCAAAAGGTAGGAAAGATTGGTTTCGATCAGTCGCTTTGCCAGCGGCTGGGTGGCGCTGTCTAGTTGATCGTAGGCGATCAGCAAGGCGATCGATTGTATGGCGGGGCCATCATTCTGTTCAGACCACGGGCGGACCTCGCCGGACACAGTGAAACAGGCATGACCGAGCGTGACACTCGCCGAGCTTTTGGCGTTGTTCTGACAGATAGAAGCGAAACTGACATAGTCCAGGAGAGTAGGTACCCCACCTCCGCTGACGGGAGGGAGATTTGCGAAGGCGATCTCGATAGCCGTGATAGCTCCGTCGCGCACCCAGTTGAACACGTAGTCCTGATCAACCCCCGGCGTATTGGCCGGATAGGAAGGCGCGGCAATGACACAGCCCGCTTTTGAAAACACATCAGGGCTGACAGGGTCCTCGATCACATAACCGTCACTGGTGACGTTCCGCAACATCCGCAACAGAAAATAGCGTGACAATGCAACCAGATCTGTCTGGGCAAATGCGGGTTTCGGCGTAATCGGAGGCGCAGTCGATCCCATCGCCTGACCAATGCCCTTGGCGTGCGTCTCTGTCATTGCAGACTCCAAATTCTGTTGCTTCTTGCTGATCGAGAGAGGAGAAAACGCGGTTTTCCTTTGGGCCGCACGCAACGTCGGCCCCTATAGGCGGATACTGTTCACGGTGGCTTCCATGCCGACGTCGACGAACGTGACCCAGCAGCAGCAAGACTGTTGCAAACGGCTCAAAATTCGACTCAGGCACCAACTATTGGTTGTTCTGTGCGGAGAATTTTACTCGTGCGAACGACCGACAAACTGAACTCAACGATGGAATCGGCCGAGACGGCCGTGCCCCGTCTCTTCTGGAAAAGCCCCCCACGGGTGTCTTGATCTACTTTGCTACATCTCGCCGTCAGGAACTTATACAGGTCTCCCAACCTGCTACATTACCGCCTTCAACATATACTCTAAATTGATTTAATGTAAGATAATGCAACCAAATGGAGAAAGTCAACATGTGACTGTGTATTATTTTTTCATAAGAAACGAGCTGGTTGCCCGTCCTCCACACGGCATGATGCGCTGATCCACGAAATCAGCCGAGGAAGCCTATAAAAATCCAGGATGGGGGCCAATTGGCTGCGACGTCGTCTAAATAGCTCGCGGCGGCTTACCTTGCTTGCTTCACCGACATCGAACGCATGCCGCTTTAACCGGATTTTGGCCGAACTGACAGCCAAACGCGGCAAGCCCGAGCAGTCGATGATCGATGGCGCCCATTTGAAAGCCCATCGTACCGCAGCCACTCTGCCAGATCGGTTCATTGCTAGATGGAAACGGTTTTGGCGGCGCTGGTTTTCATCGGGCCAGTGGCGATTGGCGAAGTGCATACCCGAAGATAGGCTCGAGCCGATCGCCGCGGATCCCGAGAGAAGTGCATCACGGCTGTTCGCCAATGATTTCGCACCACCAAAGGCGATATATTGTCATTTTCAATTCACACCATCGGCAAGAATAATTTCGCCTTTTCCCTTGTGGCTGAGCTGAACGTGTATGAAGCGCTGCGTGCCGTTATCGGGTGTCAGCCGTTCAACTGCACCGATCCTTAAACCGGGCGACATCAAAATCTGTCGGTCAAGCCGATCGACGTATTGATGTTCAGATCATCGATGCAGTTCGTTTAGCGCCTGACAGCACTCCTGAGCCTCAAAGATCGAAATGGTGTGCCAGATGCGTGTCTGCCATATCGGTAATATCGCTTGGTAACGTTTCATGTCCTGCCCACAGGATATCCGGCACCTCCTGATCCACCGGATTTGACTGGGTGATATGGAGATAGTCCTCCACGTTGTCGTCGAACGTTGAGGGCGCATAATCACGCGCGAAAAAGGCGCGGTTCGCCGCATCGACATAGGTGATCGCCAATTCCGGTCCGCTGCGGTTTCCACCTGCAGCCTCGATGTAACGCGTGCCGCCGGTGCCCTCGACCTTGACCGTGATGACGTCGCCCGCCACCAGCCCGTCGGTAACAATGAGATCGTTCAGCTGGTCGGCAAGATCGATCCCCACGGTAATCTTCTGCCCGTCGGTCCAGCTTCCACCCGCCTGCCAGATATCGCGCTCCGGCAGATAGCTCCGGTTGGTCACGCCGGTGGTGATGGGCGCACCGTTCAACTGGCTTTCTACCGAGAAGGTCAACGCCGTGTTTGTCGTCGTATGAGACCTGTCGGAGATCCAGCTGATGATGGCGCTTTCGATGAATGCGCCCGATGACAGATCGATGCCGGCAGGAACGGTGAACTGGATACCGATGATACGGTTGGTTTCCAGATCGACGCTCGACGCAAACGACCCCTGCTCCAGATCGCCGCTGGCGCCGTTGACGGATGCGATGAAGGTCGAGCCTGTCGGATCGTCGGACGGATCGTTGGTCACCACCAGACCAAAGGTCCTGACCATCGACAAGCCACCGCTATCCGTCGCCGTCACAGCCACGTTTGTGGCTGCGGCCAGCTCATGATCGAGTGCGATATTGGATCTGAGCTTCAGCTGATTACCGATAATCTCGAAGCGGGAATCGTCGGTGGTGAAGATGTGGTTGTCCGCGATATTGGCATCCACGGCAGTAAGCGTGCCGATCACCGCGCCGGCGCTATTTTCCGTGACGCTCAGCAGACCGGAAAGATTGATATCCGTCGGCGCAACGTTGGCGGCAACCACCGGGCTGCCGTTATTGACGAGATAGATGGGATCCGTGACTGCGCCGATCGGCAGACTGCCATTGTCCGGATCGATGACGGCAGCAACGAACCCAAGCTGCAACTGGTCATAATCAGGTATGCCGGCATTGCCGTTCGGCGCGCTGCCATAATTGAAAAGGCTGGAAATATCGATCGACCCGCCAGCCGGGATGACGATGTCGACCGTCTGGAAATCGGCAGCATTGCTGGCTGCGAAATCATGTGCCGCCAGTCGCTGCGCCACCAAAGCATCCACGGTGATCGACCCGTTCGCCAAAAGCTTGGACGAATTCACGGGATCGAAGCCACGTGTCATGATCACCCTGACCGTTTCTCCGACAGGACCGGAAACGATGACCTGAGGCAGCGTTCCCCCGTAGGTTCCGTTTTCACCGTCCTCGTAACCGTTGACGCTCAGGTGAGCGATCGGCAACGGTCCCTGTTGCTGGGTGATCAGCGCCTGAGCGCCCGCCTGGCTGCCGTCCCCCATCAACTGGCCGGTTGCCATCGTTCCGTCGGAGAACATGATCGTGACGCGCGCGCCGATCAGTTCGGCACCGGAGACCCCACCGACATCCCAGCCCGGGACGGAGGTTCCATCAACGGTGCTCTTCAGCAGGCCGGCAATGGAATTCGGATCCATATCGCCGCTGAAACCCATGCTTTCGCCGATCTGGAAGCCGTTCTGGTTGCCGGAGAACTTGAGAAGAAGCCCCCGGAAGCCGCCGCCCGCTCCCTTGGCCGAATCCGAATAGACATTGTTGTAAAGAGGATCCGGCAGTCCAGGATCACGCGCCGCATAGAAGAAATGCTGGTAGGTGCTGGGAAGAATGGCTCCGGTTGCCTGGTTGGTCTGAAAGGCGAAATCCTTGGTGATCTGGTCGCCGCCTGAACCATCGGCGTCGAACACGCTGTCGCTGTAGAGTGCCGAGCGCACGTCGAGGAACACTCCGGCGATTTTTTTGTCGCCAACATTCTGCAGCATGAACGAATTGCCGCCGTAGTTGGACGTCTGCACATTGGTGCCGCCCGCAAGGATCTTCAAAACAGCAGCACCACTAGCCGTGCCTGAATAGACATCGGTTTTGACGATATCCGTTTGCGTCGACAGGATGCTGGCCGCATCTGGCTGCGGCGGGGCCTGATATCCGCCTTCGATGATCTTGAAGTCGTCCGCCGACCACGTGAACGCATCTCCGCCGAAATGCGTCGAAGTGACCCCGACACCCACGGCCGTGCCGCCATCGCGTAACGCTGCCGACAGCGCCGGATCGAGTGTCAAGGTACCGACCGTTGTCGGGCCACCTCCGGGGATCACGTTGCCGGCCGTATCGAGAAGCGTAATCGTCGCTGTGGCGGTTGATGTCGTGCCCTGCGTGGTGACGGCGAGTTGCAATTTGGCGGACGCGAAATCCGCCAGAACATGACCGTTTGCGAAGGCCGGTTTCAGTGCGAGACCGGAATTTTGCGAAAATTCGATATTCGCACCCGGCGAACCGAAAACGAATTTTACGAAGGCATCGCTATGCAGGCTGACTTGCAAACCGAGCTGTTCGTAATTGTTGGGTACTTCACCGGTGTTGAAATACGGATTGTCGAACTGTGCCTCGACGGTGAAGGACGCGTTGCGGATGCCGACCTGATAGCCGTTCTGCGGCGTATTGGCCGAGCCCGTATCACCATTGGTGGTGGTGACATGTAATTTGCCGCCGGACACTACGCCGGAGCCTGTATCCTCCGCCTTGAAAGCGGGGTTACTGCTTGCCATCACTCCCGTGAAACCGCTCTGGTAAGGCGTGCCGGCGACGTTGAAATCAAGCAACAGGCTGGCACCCGCGGCAAGCGTGACGCCGTGGCCATCGTCATCACTGTCATAGGCCAGCATGTCATCGCCATTCAGCACACCATCGCCATCGATGTCGCCATCGCTCTGGTTGATAATGCCGTCACCATCGAAATCTTCGGAAGGTCCCGTCCCGATACCGGGACCTTCAGGGAAGTCGAGGGCAAAACTCTGGGGCGCAACCGCGGCGCTGGCATTTGCCGGCGTGGCATTGTCCGATACCGCCCCGGATGCGAGCTGCACGCTGTAGATACCATCACTCCATCCGCCGGCAGGCGGCTGGAACGTGTAGAGTGCAGTGGATGTTTCTGTATCATAGCTGACGGCGGGGCTGCCTGCACTCGAAGGCCCGGTCACCACGATATCGGATGCATCGACGCTTGCGGCATTGATACCGCTTGCGTCCTGATAGACCACGGCAACAACAAGAGCGGCGTCCTCGGATGCCGGCGCCGTGTAGCTGAGGCTGGCGACAGGGCCCTGATCATCGATTGCAGGCATGTTGTGGAGCGCGATTGCGGCGATCTGAGCATTGTCGACACTCGCCGGCATCGTCAGCTTGATGACGCCATTGGCATCCGAAGTGACGATAACGTCCCTGTCGAAGGCGGAATGCAGACCGGCCTGAGCGGTCAGGTCGAGATTGTCGAGGATGATCTGGCCATTGGCGAGGACGTCGAATACGCGCTTGCCCGCAGTCGAGTTCAGATACCAGATCTCCACGAATTTAAGGGTGAGCACATACTGCGTATTGGCCTCGAGGTTGCTGATCGCATACGAAAACTCGGTGCTTTTTCCGCCATACCGCGCTGTCGTGTACAGCGAGGCATCAAGCGGTCCGGCAGCGTTGGTGATCGGTGCGACCGTGTCTCCGAAAAGACCGTCCGAAATCTTGTGCGAGCCAATCCACGCGGTGCCGTCCGTACCGATATCCTCGTCGGCCTGATAGGTGATGCCGTCCTCTGTCGTCACAGCACCGCCGTTGAAATTGACGGCCAGTACCAGCGTTCCCTTGTCGAGGTCACCCGGTGGCGGAATATTGGGGAAGTCGAGTGTGAAGGCCTGCGTGAGACCAGCGGTATTGGTATTGGCCGGCGTAGAGGTGTCGGACACCGACCCTGCCGCGAGCTGGACGCTGTATCCCCCCTCTCCCCAGCCACCGGCCGGCGGCTGAAACGTATACACGGCCACGGCGGTCGCCGCATTGTAGCTGACGGTGACACTGCTGGCCGTTGCACCGGTCAGAAGGATATCGCTTGCATCGATGCTCGACGAATTGACGCCGCTATCATCGTGGTAGGTAACGGTCACAACCAACGGCGCATCGGCATTCTGGGGCAAATTGTGGGAAAGAACGGCCGTCGGCCCCTGATTGTCGATGCCGGGAAGATTGTGGATGGCGATGGCAGCGATCTGGGCATTGTCGACGCTTGCCGGCATCGTCAGCTTGATCACACCATTGGCGTCGGAGGTGACGATCACGTCCTTGTCGAAGGCGACGTGCAGACCTGCTTCGGTGACGAGGTCGAGGTCGTCAAGGACCACGACATTGTTGACGATTACATCGAAAACGCGTTTGCCGGGTGTCGAATTCAGATGCCAGATCTCGGCGAATTTCATCGTCAGCACGTATTGGGTGTTGGCGGCAAGATTGCTGATCACATACGAGAATTCGGTGTTTTTTCCGCCGTAGCGCGCCGTATTGTAAAGTGACGCATCAAGTGGCCCCTCGGCGTTCGTGGTCGGCGCCAGCGTGTCGCCGAACTGACCGTCGGAGATCTTGTGCGAGCCGATCCAGGCTGTTCCATCCGTACTGTTGTCCTCGTCGGCCTGATAGGTAATGCCATCTTCGGTGGTGACCGCTCCGCCGTTGAAATTGACGGCCATGACCAGCGACCCCTTGTCCAGTTCCGGCTGCGGACTGTTTGGAAAGTCGAGGTTGAAATTGACGGGAGTTCCGGCAAGGCTTTCATTGCCGGCGGCCGACCCGTCAGCCACGGCTCCGGCCGCCAGTTGCACGCTGTAAGCGCCATCTGTCCAGCCACCAGCCGGCGGCATGAACGTGTAGATGGCCGTTGATGTCAGCGGATCGAAACTGACTGTAACGGAACTCGCGGTCGCTCCCGTCAGCACAATATCGGACACGTCGACAGTCGTCGCGTCGATGCCGTTTGCGTCCCGATAGACGACAGTGACCACAAGTGCCTCATCGGCACTGTCGGGCACATCATGCGTCATCACAGCCGTTGGGCCCTGGTCCGCGGGTTCGGGGGCCTTGTGAAGCGCAATTGCTGCTATCTGCGCATTATCGGCCGTCACCGGCATGGTGATCTTGATGACGCCATTGGCGTCGGACGTGACCAGCACATCCTTGTCGAAAGCGATGTGCATGCCGGCGCGCGCCATCAGGTCAAGATTGTCTATCACCAGCGCATTGTTGACCAGCACGTCGAAAACGCGTTTGCCGGGCGTCGAGTGCAGATACCAGATTTCTGCGAATTTGAGTGTCAGCACATACTGGGTGTTCGCCTCCAGCTGGCTGATCGTATAGGAAAAATCGGTCGCCTTGCCGCCATAGCGCGCCGTCTTGTAGATCTCGGCCTCCATCGGCCCCTCGACATTGGTAATCGGGCTGACCGTATCGCCGAACTGGCCATCGACATATTTGTAGGAGCCGAGCCATGCTGTTCCGTCGTTGTTGTTGTCGTCGTCGGCCTGATAGGTGATACCGTCTTCGGCAGTGATCGCCCCGCCATTGAAGTTGACGGCAAGAACAAAAGCGCCGCGATCCAGGACCTCGTCCGGCGTGCCGAATGGAGCGCTGGCGACCGTCAGGATGACCGGATTGCCGGCGGCATCGGATGCAGCCCCTGCAGCGACGGTGAAGGAATAATTGCCTTGTACCCATCCGCCGGATGTCGAACCAAATGAGTAGACGGCAGTTACCGTCTTGCCGTCCGCAGAAATGCTCTTCTGGAAGTCGAGCAACTCGTTGGAGCTTGGCCCGGACATGATGAGATCGTTTTCGCCGATGCTGTCGAGGTTCATCGCTATCGTGTCGGTGAACACGACCGTCGCCACGAACTGCGCATCTCCAGCCGGCGCCGATTGCACATCGATCGTCACCACCGGTGGTGTCGTGTCGCC
Organism: Neorhizobium sp. JUb45; assembly: GCF_004343585.1. GTDB lineage: Bacteria > Pseudomonadota > Alphaproteobacteria > Rhizobiales > Rhizobiaceae > Neorhizobium. The sequence goes on from NZ_SLYW01000011.1 coordinate 99,200, forward strand.
GCTCAGATCCTTCTGCTCGCCGGTGATGATGATGTTTTCCCAGTCGGCGGCAAATGTCTCGGACGCCTCGATCTCGCGGATGATGAAACCGGAAACCTTTGCCTGACCGGTTACCGACTCGAATTCGATATCCAGCGTCGAGTTTCCATCATTGGCCCGCTCCTGAACCTCGTAGCTCAGGAGCAGTTCCTTGGCAGCACCGCCGCTCAGCTCGTATATGTCCAGAAGGCCGTCAGGAGATCCGGGAATGGTGACATACTGGCCTTCGATCTTGATCCGGAAGAGACGCGCATCAGGCCCGCCCGCACCGCCACCCGGTGCCCCGTAGAAAATCTCCGCCATGTAGAGATCGATATCGAACAGGCCGCCCTCGCTGACGGGAACCGCATACCCCCAGGTCCCGGTCTGCGATCGTTCGGACTGGTGCAGCACATCAAGCTCGGTGCCGTCTATGTTGAAGGGTGCAGGCTCGAAGCTGCGGTAACCTGTTCCGGTGATCCAGCCGTTGGCGGCACCCCCCGGCTTATCCGAAAGGAAGGTCACGCTCTCACCGCCAACTATGGCAGTGTAGTCGTTTCCACCGGCATTGACGGCAGCGACGACGTTATTCTGGAGAGCCTCGGCGGACGAATTGGAGGCAAGAATACCGACGGCAAGCGCCGATGGAACGGTCCCGCCGGATTTCAGGTCGAGTTCGTTCGTACCTGTCAGGGCGGCGAGTGCAGTGCCTTCCAGCTGCACGGTTTCGATCGTGCCGCCGAACGCTGCTTCGGTAAAGGTCTGGCCACCGCTGGTATAGGTCCAGTGCGGTGTCACGATGCCTGTTGCCGTATCGAATTCCAGGGAAACCTTGATGGAATCGGTGGATGTCGCCGATGCGAGCGCATCGATGCGGTAAAACGCCGTGCCTTGCCCATTAGGCTGAAACGGCCGTTCGAATTCCCAGGCAACTTCGATGCCGGTCGTGCCGTCCGGCAGCTTCACCGCCGCGATATAGACGAAATTGTCCATATCGCCCGAACCGGCAAACATGCCCTGCACCAGTTTGGCGCCAGCCGGCACGCCGGCAATCTCGTCGAAGAAGCTGTCCATCAGCGTCGACACGGTGAAGATGCCGGTATCGGCACCGGGCGTTACGCCGAACTGGTAGGCACCGCGCTGCGTATCGTCGAACGGATTTCCGGCTTCGACGCGCTTGATCTGAAAGGCGCCGGGCGCTCCGCCTGCAATCAGGTTCTCGTTGTCATAAAAAGATTCCGGCAGGCCGGTGCCATCCGTCATGATGCCGGTAAAACCGATATCAAAGCCATTATAGAGGCCGGATGCACCATCGAAAAAGTCGGGGCGATCGTTGGGAAGCGGCGCACCCGAGATAAACTCCCAGACCAGCGTCTCGTTGCCGTTGATGACATTGGCCATGCCATTGGTCGGATCGGCGGCGAACGGGTCGAACGTATCCTCGACATCATCGAGGTCGCGATCGGTCGGATCCGGCGTGATGCCGGTTCCGGCTTCCGGATCGAGAATGAAAATCTTGTCCGATCCGTGGGTCGCAATCCAGATCGTTCCCGCGAAGATCTCGTTGTTTCCCTGGGTCGTCACATCCAACGGATTGCCACCTATACCGCGCGTTTCGGTGGAGATGACGCGGCCTTCGGCATCGAGATTGAGGGCTGTCAGATTGCCGTTGAAGGAAACCGTCAGCAGTGCGTGTTGCAGCTCGTCGCCGCTCCATGTGTATTCGGTCAATCCGTTGGTCGAGCTGGCGATCGAATGGAGCGAGCCGTCGAATGGCAGATTGCCGTCATTGGGCTTCGGCGACAGGTAGATGGCCTGTCGCGGATCGATGAACTCGTTGCCCTCGGCATCGGAGCCGACGATGTCTCCCCAGTTGGCGATCATCGGCCCGAGATCCACCGGCCCGGTCGCAGACACGACCAGTGCGCCGTTGACGATCGTCAACGGTTGTCCGGCCTCGTTATAGAGATAGAGCCCGGCCTGCGTGCCATAAGCGCGCGTGACGTTCGGATGGCCGCCGTAATAACCCAGCCCCTGAGCGAAATAGAGCTGCGTGTTGTAAGGTGTGCCATCGATATAGCTATTGGTCAGCCCATCGGCGATGTTCGTATCGATGAGATGCAGCTGGTCGGGCTTGCTGACGCCTATATTGCCGGGATTGGCCGCATCATGAAGCGTCACCGCAGGGCCGTTGTCCGGGATGCCGTCCTTGTTGAGATCGACGATCAGTTCGCCATTGGCATTGACCGGCATGCCGCCCCAGCTGGCATTGGGGCCATTATCATAGGTGTATAGCTTGCCGTCTTGGGTGATGACGATGTCATAGGCATTACGATAACCGGGCGAGAAGATCTTCACCGTGCCGGACGTGTCGTAGATCGCCTGATTGAGCCCGTCATTGCCGCCGAAAGGGTCGCCTCCTGCAATGCCATTACCGGAAATATCCTTGCCGTTGACGTCGTTCGGCCGTGTCGGATCATCGAGCGTGGGGAGATCGAAGACGTAGGACTGCGGCGCATAACCGGGAGGCGCATAGGTCTTCAACCCTTGCGCTTCGAGATCGGCAATCTTTTCCAGGTCGATCGAGACGATTGCGCCGGAATAATAATATTCGTTTGTGTGCGAGAAATTGTTGCCCTGCGCACCACTATTGGTGATCCCGCCCACCGCAACCAGCAGTGTCGGCACGCCGTTGATCTCCGTCAGCTGCATGCCATTTGCCGCATGGTTCTCCTCCGAGCGCGGCAGCCCGCGCACGATATCGACCTTGACCCATCCCGTGTCTGTCAACGTCAGGCGAGAGATGATGCTGGAATTGGTATCGAGATCGGAATCGTCACCGCTGCTGCCGCCGGCAATGCGACTGTCGGACGAGGACACGTAGAGAACCATCTGCCCCAAGGCATTGGTGGTGGTGACGACGCCCGTGACTTCACGCTCGTTTATGTCGGCAGCGATCGTGCCATCGTCATTGTGGTTCGGCATCGTCTTGACGAGCGTGATGATCTCCTCGTCCACAACCGCATACCCGCCATCGACTTTCTTCGCGATTTCAAGGGCCTTGATCAAGCCATCCTGCTGCGTGACATAGAGGCGGCCGTCAGCACCGAATTCGACAGACGTCGGATTGTTGATCGATACGCCTTCGAGGGCATACTGGGTGAAATCACTGAGTGCCATGGTCGTTGCTCCCGTTGGGAATGCCGGCGAAACGTCCGACGTCGTCATGCACGTGTGAATGCTGTCTAAAGCTGCGGGATCGCGCCGATCAGGTTTCCCTGAAACTGCGATGTATGGAATTCAGCAACGGGCGCAGGAGATAGTCCATTGCCGTCCGCTCGCCGGTCAGGATGAAGATTTCCGCCGGCATGCCTGGCAGGAGCTGAAGATTTGCGCTGATCGCCAGAATGTCGGATGGATCGACATCGACCTTGGCCAGGAAATAATGCTGACCTGTTCGCTCGTCCAAAAGGCTGTCTGCGGAAACGGAGCGCAAGGTACCGTGAATCTGCGGCATGTTGCGTTGTGCGTAGGCAGACAGCACCACCTTGGCCTTCATGCCGGCATGAACGAGGTCGATGTCCATGGGATTGATCCGTGCATCAAGGACGACCCGGCCATCCATCGGCACGATTTCGAGGATGACTTCACCCGGCTTGATAACGCCCGCCTCCGTTGTCACACGCACATTCATCACCACACCCGAGATCGGAGCAACGATGGAGGTTCGGCCCACCACGTCCAGCACGGCCGGTATCTTGCGGCGCAGCACAGCGAGCTCGGCCTGAACCGTGGCAAATTCCTCCTCGGTTTTTTCCTTCTCCTGATTGCGGGTGGCTTCAAGCTCCATCGCGGCAATCCGCATGGATTGGGTGGCGGAAGCGATCTGGCCGCCATTGGAGGCCATCTCGCCACGCAGTTCCGCCTGCATCCGCTGCAGTTCAAGAAGCCGTGGCAGACGTTCAAGACCGCGCGAGACCAGAGACTGGGCATTGCCAATCTCCCGCCCGATCAGTTCCAGCTGCACCTGTTGCGCCTGATCCAGAGACTGAAACCCAGAGATACGGGCCTGCAATTCCTCGATCTGACCGGCAAGCAGACGTTGGCGCGACAGGTGCCGTTCGGTTTGGCTGAGCAACAGGCTCTGCTGTGCCGCAACGGATCGGGCAAGCTGAGCCGGATCGAGCAGGTCTTGCGAGACGGGTGAACTGACGGCAACGGCGTTCACGCGTTCGGCCTGTATTCTCGCCTCGACGGCAAGGTAATAGGCCATCCGCTCCCTCAGTTCCGCCAGTTCCGCCTTCGCCTTCGTATCCTCAAGTGTCACCAGAGGCTCACCCCTGGTGACGATTTGTCCCTCCCGGACATGGATACGCTGGATAATGCCGCCTTCGAAATGCTGTACGGCCTTGCGGCTGCCCTCCGGGCTGACGACGCCGGGCGCCATGGCGGCTCCGGCCATCGGTATTGCAACAGCGAGCAACCCACCGATGCCGAAGAACAGGCCGATCGTTATCCAGCCCAGCCGACGCGAGCTTTTGATGGCGTCATCCAGCGACATTTCCGTGCCTTCAGGAGAACGTGGCAGTGCGCTCGTCCATAAAATAACGGCAGCGATAAACATCACCACCAGCAGGCAGATCACCATCGTCGCCGGATCATGACGAATGCCGGCGAAAAACGCGCCCAGAGAGCTTTGCCAGCCATCGAAATGCAATAGCGCTTTATCCATGAGGGTCTTGATAGAAGTCGTCTCGTTTTGAGGACCGTGTGTCTGTTCCATGACCTAATCCGCCTTTGCATCGCTTAGGGTTGCGAAGGGATGCGTGGCGCTGCCGGCGTCGTATGAGGATGCCGGCAGGCCTACGGCGAGATCCCGCAAAACCTCGCTGCGGGGCCCCTGCGCTTGAACAATACCATCGCGCAAGACGATCAGCGTGTCGGCCGTTCGCAAGGCACTCGGCTGGTGAGCGACGATCAGGATAGTCTTTCCAAGCCGCTTGAGTTCCAGAAGTGCCTTGCGGAGAGCCTCTTCGCCCTGCCCGTCGAGATTGGAATTCGGCTCGTCCAGCACGATCAGAGCCGGATTACCATAAAGGGCACGGGCAAGTGCTATCCGCTGCCTTTGACCTCCGGACAGTCTGTGCCCGTGCAGGCCGACATCGGTTTCGTATCCGTCCGGCAGCCGCAGGATCATCTCATGCACGTCAGCCATCTGCGCGGCGCGCATCACCGCTTGTGGATCCCCCTGCCCCATGCGCGCGATATTGTCCGCGATCGTGCCTGCGAACAGTTTCGGTTCCTGCGGCAGATAGCCGATGTGCTGGCCAAGTTCGTCGGGGTCCCAGGATGCAACGTCGGCGCCGTCCAGGCGAACGTGCCCACTCGTCGCCGTCCAGGCGCCAACGATCAGTCTGCACAGTGTCGATTTTCCGGAGCCGGAAGTTCCGATCAGACCACAGGTTGTCCCGACCTCCACCACAAAATCCACACGACGGAGAACCGGCTCGATTGCCCCGTGCGTAACATGGCGCACGGCCTCCACAGTGAGGCGCCCCTTCGGCACAGGCAGCTGCGTCCTCTTTCTCTCCTCCGGCACCGCTTCGAACAGCGCGGTAAGGTTGCGCCGTGCCTTGCAGGCAGAAACCCAATGCCGCCATGCGCCGAGCGCCCGTTCCACCGGAGAAAGCGCACGCCCGAGAAGAATGGAAGCGGCGATCATTCCGCCGGATGTCAGTTCGCCCGCCAGAACCAGATAGGCGCCGACGCACATGATCAGGATTTGCAATGCCATCCGCAGGGTTTTGGTCACGGCGGAAATTCGCTCGGTGATTTCCTGGGCGCCATGCGAACTGGCGTGAACCTGCTGCTGCATCCTCCGCCAGCGCTGAAGCATGTTCGAGATCATACCCAACGGCCTGACGATCTCGGCCTGTTCGACGATTTCCAGCGCCTGCTGCTGCAGGAAACGTTGCTCGCCTGCCGCACGCACGGATTTCTGGCGTGTCAGTATTTCGTTGAGGATGGCAAGCCCGAGCAGCAATGCCGCCCCCGCCAGCGTCAACGCCCCCAGCATCGGGTGCATGAGCCAAAGGATGGCGATGAAAAATGGCATCCAAGGCGCATCGAGAAAGGCCAGCATTGCTTCGCCGCCGATAAACGCACGCAGGTCCGCCAAGTCGGCAGTACTGGCCTCGCTCTTGAAACCCGCCAGCTTCGCATGGACACAACGGCCGATCACGGTCGTCGCAAGGCGCTCCTCCATCCATGCTCCGGCCAAGGCCAGCATCCTGCGGCGGGCATGGTCGATCAGTCCCATCGCGAGCAGGCCGGCGATGGCGGCGACGGTCAGCCACAGCAGCGTGTCATGCGAGCCCGTCGACAGGATGCGATCGAAAACCTGCATCATGTAGATGCTGCTGATCAGCGCCAGGAGGTTGGAGGCGGTGCTGAATACCATCAGCGATAGCGTTTGCGCCTTTAGCCCCTGCATGCATTTGGAATAAGCAGTGACAGTCATGTGCCGGTCGCTTTCCCGGTGAACGGCGGCGGCGTCATGCGTCTGCGCGCAGCATCCAACGTTGCTCGCCTGGAGGAAGCGGTCGGGCCAGCTTTGCCAGCCTGCTCCTGTCCGCTGATCAGCAGGATCAGTGTCATCAGGATAGAAAGCTTGCCGCCGTAAATGACGCTCATCAGGCTGCAAGATACCCCATAGATCGCCATGAACAGCGTGTATGAGATCCGCCTGGTGCGGAAAGAGATGGAAAGGCCGCGAGACAGCAGCGCGATGACAAAACCCAGCATCAGCAGTGAGCCGATATAGCCGGTCTCGAAATAGGTTTGCAGCAGTGAATTGTGCGCGCTGGTGGGTCGATAATGCCCCCAGAGCCAGTCAAAGGTGGATGACGAAAACGACGCGAAGCCGTAACCCGTCCAGCCCTGCAGGTCGGCCGCAGACCACGTCTCCTGCCAGATCTTCAATCGGCCCGAAAATGTCAGGTCACTTTCGGTCGCAAACACCGCCCTCGATATTTCCTGCCCATACAGATAAATGAGGAAGACACTTGCGCCGATGCCGAAAATTGCGGTGTAGCGCAGCCATCGTTGAGGCGCAGCAAACGCGCAACAGGCAGCCAATGTGAGCATGAGCGCCGCCGTCGGCGACCGGGCCTGCGACAGATACAATGTTGCAACGATGACAGCGACGCAGCCGCCGAACACCGGCCGTGTGAGCCTGCCTCGCAGCTTCGGAAGATCGCCATTGATGAAGGCAACGACGAGCAGGCCGACAGCAACTGCCGCAAGCATTCCCAGCCGCAACTGATGTTCAAATACTCCCCGCAGCTCTGCTGCTCCGGTCGATGAAAATGGCTGTATGGCGAAGTCGGCATCAAAAAGGTAAGCGGCGACGGAGAAGGTTGATATGATCGCGGCAACCACAAAAACGATATGCAGCGTATTCGTCAGCGGCGGCTGCCTGAGGACAAGCAGCGAGGCCCATACAATCGTGGCCAAGCCAACCTGGAAGATGGTTTCCACTGGGGCTGGCGAATAAAGGACGGAAAAGGCGGCCCACAGCAGATAAAGGATCATCCAGTAATCCGCCGCAGTAAGCACAAAGCGGGCTTCGAGACGCCACAGGCCTGTCCTGAACACCAAAAGGCATATGACGGCAAACACGATGTTGCCAAGTTTTATGCCGACGTCGAATTGGTGGATTTCAAGCAGAAGCGAGGCAATCACGATCGTTGCCGTGCCGCTCATCCATATGCTTGCGCCCGTCTCGTCTCGGGCAGCTATGGTCGCCGTATCTGCTCTTGCTGCAAGGGGCTGCAATGTCTCGTCCAATCTTTAGGCACGCCGATCACCGCGCAGCCTGGAAGCAGCGGGAGAACGGACGGATTTAAGTTGGTGACCGCTTAGAGATTGACGCCGTTGTTCAAGACGGTGCCAGATACCTTTTGTGCCACGTCGTCGATTTCTCGAAGTTTCTCGCGGATGTTTTCGGCCTCTTCGCCATGACCGACGACCAGCAGAAACACGTCAATCAACGGCGCGCTGGCGCGAACATCCGCATAGGGCGATATAGACGGCAGGTCGAAAATGATTGCATCGTATTCGCAGGTTGCCAGTGCCTCGCCAATCAACCGGCTCATTCGAGGCGTCCACATCAGGCCGGATTGGCTGCTGTATGATGTCGAGATGATTGGAAGTATGCCGAGCCCGTTGCTTTCGAAAATGCAATCACGCAGTGGCGCATCGCCCTTCAGGGCCTGAAGCAAGCCACCTGTGGCATGTGGCGCAAGCAATCTCGAAACGCTCGGATTATAAGGATTGGCATCGATCAAGAGAACCTTCTCTCCTGATTGAACCATAAGCATCGCCAACTGCACAGCGACAAGACTTTTACCACTCCCCTGTGCGCAGGACGTTACGCCGATCGTGCGAACCGTCTCACTCGGGTGTGACGACATGACGGCAAGTCTGCAATGATGGATAACGTGCGACAGCGCCGTGTTTCGGTTTTTGACGATGAACTCGAGGAAATCCCGACCGGATTTTGGGCGGCGCAAGGCGGCAACGCGGGGCAGGACGCCGTAACAGCTGAGCGGAACCGCGTTAACCAGATCGTCGCGGTTACGGATTCGGTTATTGGTGGCTTCGACCACTAATGCCAATCCCATGCCTGAACAGGCGCCGAACAGGAGAAAGGCACCGAAAATCACCTTGTCGCTCAAGCCCGACGCATAAGACGGTGGCTCGGCGCGTGCCAGCACTGACGTTGATGGACCGGCTTCCTGCACGCGCGGCCTCAACCAGGCGCTGGCAGATCTGGCATAATTCGCGCGCGCTTCTTGCTGCCCCCGCAGATAGACGTCGGCAATCGTATTGGCGATGAGGGACGCTTTTTGGGGATCGGCTGAACGAAAGCGGACCTCGATAATATGACTGAGGCCGATCCGATGAACGGATAGGGCTTTCTGGAAATTGTGAAGCGCCGTACGGCTGGCACTGGACGCCTCGTCGCCGCGAAGAAAGGCGAGACCCGAAAACATTGCAAGCCTGTTTCGCCAGGACGTTCCTGCCGGAACGAATTCCGGATCATCTGTCAACTTCAGCTGCGTGATGACGGCAAGAGCAGTCGGTTCGGACTTGAGAACCTCAACCTCGCTTTCCACGACACCATCCGTGACGGCGGATTCCGAATAGACGGCGTCTTGTTGCCGCAGCTGCATGGTTCGATAGTCGACATTGAACTGTACCAGTGCCGCGTAGCGCGGTGGCATCAGGATTGCCACCGCAATGCCAGCCGCTGCTGACAGCATGATGCAAATCAGGACGAGTTTCCAATGCTGCCTAATGATCTGCAGTTCCCGCGCAAATATTGGGGCAACTGGCGTCTGACCCAACAGCATTTCGTTCTGATATACCGGTCTGGCGGCGTAGTCTCTCTTGAGCATAGCACATCCAACTCTGCCTCTGGGGCCTGGTGATGGAAGGGGGCTGACAGCAGCTTCGCTATGCAATCCATTGCAGATTTTAAATCTTTGTTAAGTACACAAATAGGACTAGAACCTATTGGTTTATTGCCAAAAGCAAATATAGGGCCGATAGAAATATATGGAAAATCATAGGCACGTGGCATGGTGCTATCGTGCTATATCCATAATCCATATGGTGTCGATATGCACGAACAGATCGAGCCTATAAGCGGAAAATGCTCCGTTATACTTATGCCGATAGGCCCCAACAGCTCAATCAACAACATAAAAGACACGATCAATAGTATCGCGGCATTTTCAACACAGGGCTCGGTTCTCGTTCTGGTCGACGAGACCCGCAGCGGCCTGAAAAAAACGCAACTGTCCGACAGCATGGCAATCAGCATCTGTCGGGCCGAGCCGGCCACAGGATACTCGGTCAGAGGACGCCTCTACACGAACCTGTCAAAAGCCATCACAACCATCATCGAGAACTACGATTTTGATGTTCTTCTACGCATGGATGACGATGCGCTGATGATCGGCGAAGGCGCACAAAGCGACGCGGCAAGGGCTTTCTCTCTTGATCCGTCGATCGGCGCGCTGGGAAGCTTTCGACACACATGCCTCGGACATCGCCGGGATTTCAGGCCAGCAGCGCGGCGCCTGGCGTTTGAGAGTTCATGGCTGGGCATGATGAAATCCCCGCGTTTGGCCAGGCGCCTGCGTCAGATACGCAAGATTGCGCAGGCGAACGGTTACGAGCCGGGCGAGCACAGCCTCGGAGCGGCCTGTTTCTACAGCCACGCGGCACTTGTTGCCATGCTGGAGGGCGGGCTGCTGGGCTGCAAAGATCTGAGCACGACATCGCTATGTGATGACCAATTGTTTGGCTTGCTGGTCGTGGCTGCGGGATTTCGTTCGTCAGATTTTGCCGGAGACGGCTACCCTCTGGGTCTGACATGGCAGGGCCTGCCAGCCAGCCCGTCAAGACTGGTCCAGATGAACAAGAAGATTGTCCATTCCGTCAAAAGCCACAATGGTCGCGACGAGGCGAACTTAAGGGCGGACTTCGCCCGTATGCGCCAGACCAGCATGCTCGTTGCTAACGCACACGTGAGTCCCGCTCACCAGAGCAACCGATGAAAGATGAGCTTTCAAAACCAACCGCCATCCGCCCCTTGCAACCAGAAGGTGTCGATCGCCGCCTCTTCATTCTGACAGGGGTCTCGATCCTTTTTTCCGCACCTTTGGCCGAGGCGACGGATCCCCGGAACAACCCGCGCCCTGTATCCGCGGGTTACAACTTCGATGCAAACTGTATTCGGCTAAGCTGGCCACCACCACTGCATACCAGTCTTTAGTCAAAACACCGCGGAAAAGAGCCAAGGCTTTTGAAGTCAGGCCCGACCGATCACTTTACGGCGCCGGGACCAGATGAGCCTTCGGGCCAGAAGCAGCGGCTCCAGCAGGTAACGCCTGGAATAACGCCGCGGATCATTGGCCAGCCTGTAGAACCATTCGAGCCCCAGCCTGCCCCAAAATCTGGGCGGACGCTTTTGTCCACCTGTGAAATATTCGAAAAATGCACCCGAACAGATGGCGACACCATAGTTCAATTGGCCGGAGTAAAGTTGAAGAAACTCTTCCTGGCGCGGCATTCCCATCCCCACGATCAAAAGGTCCGGCTTGAAGGCATTGACGGCGCTGAGCGTCTCGGAGAGTTTTGACCCTGTCGTCGTGTCCGACATGTCGAAAAACCCATCCCATCCCCTGATCTGAAGCCCCGGAAACTCGCTACGAAAATACACGAGCCCCTTTTGGCAGATTTCGGGGGTGGATCCGATATATCCGACCGTCCAGCCTTCGCTTTCACAAAGCGCCAATGCGTCCAATGCCCAGTCCAGATATGTCAGACGATGGTAAGACTTGGCGCCAATTCCTCGTGCCTTCAACAGCCATACGATCGGCATTCCGTCGATATGCACGAAAGTGTTTTTTGCGTTGATCAGCGAGGCCATACCGGCCGAGTTTTCGAGGCAATGCAGTGCATGCAGATTAAGGTTGGCGATAATCGTTTTGGATCGTGTCGACAGACGATATTTCAGGAATTCCAGCAAGCTTACTTTGCTGAAGAGATCGACGGGCCATGAAAACAAATGGTGCCGCAAAGGCAAAGCCGGTTGATATTCGATTTCCATCACGCCCCCCTGGGAAAGGTATCGAACCGAGCAAGCCTTTTACGACAACAGAATCTCTGACGTGCAACGCCAGGCGGCACCGAAGAAAAGCATGAGCGATATAAATCCGGATCGGATTCCTGCGTTTGTGGCTTCTGTTCTATTCCTCACACCCAATTTCCGCAGAATGTGATGAATATGAATTCGGACTGTGTTCTCCGAAATTGCCATCTTATTTGCGATGACCTTGTTCTGCATCCCGGTCATCAGGAGGCGTAAAACTTGTTTTTCCCGCTCGGTCAGCGCGAACTCTCTCAAGCTGCCATTGGTGTAGCCTTCCGGACGAGGGCCGGCCGGTGGAACGTGCGCCACGCGCCCGAAGCCGCTACCATGCACGCCGTTGAGGACCAGAGACGGAAAGTTTTGATCAAGCTGTGTCCACGGCATGATCTCGCCGCCGGCATTTACCACACACAGAATAGCGGCACAGGTATCCGGGTTTGCGGTCACAGGAATAAAGCCATGAGGCTTGCCATAACGCGCCTTAAGAAGCACAGCGCTACTGTAAGCTTCACGCTCTTCGCTATCAAACACCGCTACAAAACGTGCGTCCGGAAATTCTATCTGAAGGTGATTTATCACGGAATCGGCATTATCTATCGACGTCAGGTCAAGTATTATTAGAAGATGCCGCGAATTTACTTCGCTTTTTCTTGGAAGATAATTCGAGTCTACCTTAGTCAGGGATCCGCATCCCTGGAACAAATCCATCAATGTTTTTGTCTTTTTGGCATCGCCGCGCAGGCCACTGCCAACCAGCAGTGACCATTTGGAGCTTTCAGCTGTTGAATCACACAACATATTCCCTCCATATCTCATCAATCTTCGTTAAAGGCCGATCTATGATTTAATGGGATATATTTAGCTTAAAAAAGCTAGATATCTACATATGATCAATTCGGACGACCATCAGTTTAAAATACAATACAGCTTTTCATTGTACATGATACACTTAATATAAAAATCATTAATACATTAAATTCTATCTAGTAAATTTGGACTATTTAATTAGTAATTGCGAATATAAGGGCAGCAATCGGGACGCACTCGAAAGAAAACCGAGTACAAGTCACGATTATTGGGAGATAGATGCAGCGACTATCTTCAAGACGTCCCCGGCCTTAACGGGATCGTTCTCGTTCGCAGAAATTTCGACAATGCCCTCGCCAGCAGCACGGACGATCCTGTAGGACGGCTGCTGCTGCATATCAGACGCCCATTCTCTATATGTCGCAGGAGCAGACACCAACGCTTCATTGACGAGCGCCTTTGCGGTTTTAAGCTTTGCCTGGGCCTGAGCTAGCTCGACCTCGGCATCATGCAATTCCTGCGCATCATCGCGCTCGCGACTGTCGACAAGATTACGTAACGATTGCTCACTCTGAGTTACACCTTGCTCCGCCCGTAAGACCAAGCTCAAAAGCTCCTCTTCCTCCCCCCGAATGTCGGCCAACAGGCGCTCCCGCTCCAGCGCGACAGACGAGGCGGTGGCTCCGGATGTGGCGAGCTTGTAATCGACATTGAGGCGAGCCTGCGTGGCGGCAACTTCGACCCCCTTCAATTTCACCCGCTCCCGCAACGACGCAACCTCCGCCCTGTACGTCTTCGCAAGCTTGCTCAGCGCATCGACCTGCCCAGAAAGCAGCTTTCGCTTGGCATTGAAGATCATTTGTTCCTGCTGAATGAAGCTATTCAACAGCGCGTTTTTGTCAGATTCGACGCGCACGACTTCCGGCTTGAACTCGGGAAAATCATTGCGCTCCGCATGAAGCCTCTGAATACGAAGGCGCAATTGTGCGGAACTGATCTGCAGCGTCTGGACAAGGCCCTCTGCATTGGTGGCATCACGCTCCAGCCGCAGAACATCGCCACCCGAGGGGCGATACAGCCCGCCTGCCGCCCCCAACGCCTTAAGCACGGTCATCCCGGGCTCGTAGGTGTAGCGTCCCGGCCGATCGACGTGTCCGACAACGTAATAGGGACGATACTCGACGATCTGGACCGTCACGCGGGGCGTTTCCCGCAGTTTTTCAGCTTGTGCCAAAGCCGCCGCGATCAGCGCGCCGGCCTCACCCGTCGAATGCCCTTCCACTTTGACATCTCCGATCAGTGGCGCACCGATCTCACCGGAGGGACCGACGGCAAAGGTTCCGCTCAGCCCCGGATACTCGTAGACGCTGATGCTGATTTTATCCTGCGCGCCAAGTCGGTAATCCTCTGCGGATGCCGGGCCGCAGATCGCGGCCCCGAGCGCCGTGGCTAGAAGCAACTTGCTGACAATGGGCATGATCGTCTCCTATGGTTGGGGATCAAAGTTCATGTGGGTTGTTGGAGAAGTTTGGTATCCGGGACTGCGGTAGCCCAGACCGACGGAGGTCGCGGGCGCGAAATCGCCATTTGGCGGCTTGCCTATGCGTATCCGGGCGGGCTGACCTTTGAGATCCATTACTCTCTGACTCAGGTCTGGCCACCAGACGTAAGTGCCTTGGGCATCCGCAGCGATTTCCATGCCTTGGCGGGGGGAGAAAAAGGTTCTCGGGTCCAGTCCATGCGGGACGTCACAATAAACCTCGCTGAAATAGAGAAGGTGGCGGGTGTCCGAAACCTCGGACATATTCTTGAAAAGGTAGATGAGACGTGCGCTCGGCTGCAATCCGTTCGCGGTATTGAGAGTGAAATTGCAGCGGCGGATATCGATCTTGCCACTGATGGCCACCGTCGGCCTGAGGTATAGCCCCTGGTAGTCGGTATCAGCGGTCAGGCAGTCGATCTTCAGATCGTGCAGCGAATAGTCCAGCTGGAAAACGTCGGCATGGATCTCGTCAAAACTTCCGCGGACATTCTCGACGCGGCAATTCTGGATATAGACATCCGGAAAAAGACTGTAAGGAGCAGCTTGACGATATGTGCCGCCGGCGGAAAAGGCATCCCCCGATCGCATCATGACAATGTGGCGCCCCTCGATGAAGATCGAATGCGAGACGTCTTTGTAACGCTCGGCAGCTCCCCCATCCCAATCCCATATCTGTTTGCCTCCAACATGATGAACATGTCGGCCGCCGACACATTGAAACGTTCCGTTTCGCACCTGCTCACTGGGCAGAAAGACGGCATCCGCGAGCGGATCGAGTTCCTGCCGGAAAAAACCAACTGGCAGTTGATAACGCGTTGGAGTCATTGTTTGAGACCACCATCCTCCAATGCAGGTGGGCGAAACCTTGCCTTAAGGCCCAACAATCCGTTGACGAGTGCCCGATAACCGGGGCCGGCAAGCAGGATCTGCCCGAGGATCCGTGGTGCGAGAGCCGGGCGATAGCAGCCAACGACGACAGCGATGCCGAAATAACCAAGGGCTTTCAGCTTCTCTCCGCGCAAGGCAAGCGCCCGCCCGACGTGCCAACCGCGATATCCGGCTATTGCTTGTCTGGTGGCGAGCGGTTCGATGAATTCCAGCCATTTCAGCAGATGTTCGGGACGCGGTATTGCGGATATTCTGGTTCCCGACGAGGCATCATTCCATAGTGCGCCTGGCTCCTCGATCATGACCAGCGGCACACCGCTTGCTGCCACGCGGACGGCAAAATCGGTATCCTGCGCGCACTGCAGCCAGTCGAGATACCGCACCGTTTGGGCGGTCTGAGTGGCGATGACCACCGTGCTGGTCTGAACGAACCCGGTATCGGTCATGAGGTAATCGCTGATATTCTCGCCTTTTCGGGGCGGCCGTGGCGGCTTGAGAAAGGTTCTCCCGTTGCCGCGATCGACGACAACCCGCGCATATACCAAGGCGGCTGGTGTTTGCATCAATGCCTTCATGCTGCGTTCCAAATGGCCGGCAAGAAACACGTCGTCGGAATCCAGCATTGCGACATAGTGGCCGTTTGCACTGTCGATACCGCGATTGCGCGCGACATTGGCGCCGGATTTCGGTTGTCGAATGCAGATGATGCGTGGATCGGATAACGCTGCCAAAATCTCCGGCCCGTTATCCGTCGATCCGTCATCGACGACGATGACCTCAAAATCCTGCATGGATTGGCTGAGAACGGAGGCGACCGCATCGGCAATCTTGTCTGCTCGATTGTGAAGCGGAATTACCACCGAAACCATGGGAGTATTGCGGGGATCACTCATGCGGCAGGGCCTCCCTTTAGGGTCAAATGTCGAAGAAATCCATTCAGTTGAGCCCGCAATCCTGCCGAGGTGCAGCGTTGATATGTGATCCACGCCACGAAAGCAGAACTGACCGTCAGCGCAAGCCATAGCGATATCATCGCGTAGCCGGACGTCGGCCCCTTACCAATCGCTTCAATGGCTGCGGTCACCCCCAGCATCACAGCGCCGCAAACGGCACCGGGGAGAATGCGTTCGAGTATTCGTCGCAAGGGAATGACGGAGTTTCTGCTGAACAGGACGAGCATCGCAACCAACCCGCACGATTGAGAAACGACATAAGCGCCTGCGATCATCGGCAGCCCGTGGGGCGCCGCCCAATAGATCGCGCCAATCACCACGACCATCTGGAGGACCTGAACGACTGCGCGTGAACGGATATGTCCCGCCGCTCTCGCGGCGCTGAGAAGAATACGGTCGACACCCCGTATAAAAAGAGTGATCGAGGCGATCTGCATCGGCAGAACAAGCTCTGTCCAGGCGGGGCCGAAAGCCAGTTCGATGGCGAAGGGCGCAATGCCTGCGGTGATTGCCGAGACGGGTATCGTTACCAGACTGACGATCTCTATGGTCAGCAAAGTAGTTTCCCTTGTCCGATCCATGGAGGCCCTGTGACGGGATAGAGTCGGCATCACAAGCTTGTCTATCGGTTGGACGAGGCATGTCAGTTGAAGCAGGATGATCTGATAGAAGCGCGTCCACAAACCGGCTGCGGCGGCCCCAAGGACAGCGCCGACCAGGGGCCTTTGCGCATACACGGTGATGATATTCGCCGCTTCTGCAATCGTCAGTGAAAAGCTTGACGAGACGATCCGGCGCAACTCGGCGATATTAGTTCTGAAGCCCAGGAAATCACGGCAGGCGAATAATAATCCCGCGGCCTGAATCAATGCACCGACCACTTGGCCGGCGACCAGAGCCCATACGCCCCACCCATGGTAGGCCAATGCAACCGCGAGGATCAGATTGCCAAACGTGGCGGCTGCCAGGTCGCAGATGGCGAGCGCCTTGAAAGCAAAAAGCCGCCTTCCGAAAGCCTCAAGCGTATTCAGCAGCACCTGCACGGGAATATAAAAAGAAAGTGCCACCAGAACAGCTGACAGTTCGCCACCGATCCGCTCCTGCATGACCGAGATCGCGATCAGATAAGCCAAGGTTACCGTGGCACTGACGACTAAACCCGCCAGCACTGCCGCAACCAGCGATTTTGAACCAACCTCGTCCAGGCAGATAAGGTTCGTGGGAATTCCCATCTGGGCAAATGTCGACAGGATCATCACGGCCGACATCGCGACACCATAATAGCCGAACACGGTCGGAGGCAGCAGCCACGAAAGAACCACCAAAGCCAATAGCCGTGACAGTATCTGCGAAAGGGCCTGAAACACTGTCCATGAAAGAGATTGACGCGCTGAGCGCAGAGGCAACGTGGCGTGATAAGCCATGATCGCCTCAAGATCCAAACAGGGCTTCAGCCCTGTAACAAATCATCTGGCTAGCGTTGGTGAACGCAGCCTGTACGACCTTCTGCCGTATCATAAGACCGGCAATATCCGGCAGCGTCTCATCGTTGGGGTTGAGCCAATGATCTCCCAGGCCAAGATCGCCGAGCAGCCCAACAATCTTGACGTTGCTTTCTGGAAACAGAAGCCCGAGCGGAACTGCGCCGCAGGCACTTGCCAACAACAGGGCATGCAGCCTGTTGCTAACGATCAGATCGGCGCGACTGTAGATGTTTGTCAGCCTGTCAATGTTCTGCTCCTCGCTCATCACCGACCTGATCCTGCCGGCATAACGGTCCTTAAGATAGCGGGCAAACGCGTCGTCGAGGCCGACCTGCGCCACGAAATGAAGCGATACCGGACGGTTGACCGACACCGCGTCGATTACCTGATCCAGTTTCGTGACCAGCATCGCCCTATCCACCTGACCGAGATTGTCATCACGCAGGGACACCGCGATGTTGAAATGGTGATCAACTTTCGAGAAACCCTCGGTTGGATCAAGGGCAAGCGCGAAGTCTGGAAAATAGCCGCAGTTTCGAAAACCGTATGTTCTTGCCAGGTCCAGTGAGTTCGAATCGCGGATGCCGATATGGGCGTAGAACCGAGACATAAACGCTTCAAAGCGAAGTCGCCCCCTCGACATCCGCCC
Organism: Neorhizobium sp. JUb45; assembly: GCF_004343585.1. Taxonomy (GTDB): domain Bacteria; phylum Pseudomonadota; class Alphaproteobacteria; order Rhizobiales; family Rhizobiaceae; genus Neorhizobium. Next base: position 117,267 of record NZ_SLYW01000011.1, read on the forward strand.
CAGCGATACCCCCAGGCGGACAATCCTGACGCCAGCAAGTGTCAGCATCAGCATCAACGCGCCGCGCAACATCACATCCCGGTCGAAGAAACCGCCTGGATCACCCGGAGTGAGGGCCAGGTACGGCCTCTCCGTTCGACTGAAGCGAGCCTTTGTACCCGCCAGAACGGCGCCAAGCCAAAGAGCAGGACGACTTTCGTAATGCAATTCCTGCGGCTCAAGGCGGAGCTGCTTTATGAAGGCCTCCGGCGCACCGGATTGGGCGACGCGAACTCTGCCCCAACGCCGCAAAACCTTCAGCAATTCACGATTGATGAGGGCATCGCCGGCATTTTCGTATTGGGTATTGGCAGAGAAAAAGAAAATGGCGCGCGGCAGCGCATTGTTCGCGACCAACCCCGGCCTCTCCAACAACACGGGGGAGACGGGACTGGAACCTTCAAACGGGGATGACCGATCCATCTTCATTTCGAGACGATGTCCTCTGCAGCGGTGCGTGGTCATGCAAATGGCCTAGGCCGCCTGAACATTTTCCGGTTGCTTGAGGATGTTGTCGAAGTAGAGGACCGTCTTTTCGAGGCCTTCGCGCAGAGCGGTCTTCGGCTCCCAACCAAGCGCCTGCCTCGCAAAGGAGATGTCCGGGCAACGCTGGCGGGGATCGTCCTCCGGTAGCGGCATGTTGACGATAGCCGACTTGCTTCCCGTCACCTCTATGACCAGTTCGGCAAGTTCGCGTATGGTGAACTCGACCGGATTACCGATATTCATGGGTCCAGTGACGGATGCACCGCTTTCGAAAAGTCGGAAAATGCCGTCGATCAGATCATCGACATAGCAGAAGGAGCGTGTCTGCCGACCATTGCCATAAATCGTGATGTTTTCGCCGCGCAGGGCCTGCATGATAAAATTCGAAACGACACGACCGTCATCCGGCCGCATATGCGGACCATAAGTATTGAATATACGCACGACCTTGACCGCAAGTCCGTGCTGCCGCTGATACTCGAAGGTCAGCGCCTCAGCGACGCGTTTTCCCTCATCGTAACATGCCCGCGGGCCGATCGGATTGACCATCCCACGATAGGTTTCGACCTGTGGGTGGACCTCGGGGTCGCCATATATTTCCGATGTCGACGCCTGAAAGAAGCTGGCCTTACTGGACTTTGCAAGTCCGAGCAGATTGAGCGTGCCTTGGAAATTGATCTTCAGGGTGCCGATACCGTTGGCCTGATAATCGGGCGGTGAAGCCGGGCAGGCAAAATTCATCACAGCATCGCACTTGCCGATATAGGCCTCGCGGACGTCGTGACCGATGAAATGAAACGCCTCATGATCCATCGACTGGCTGAGATTGCCCACACGCCCGGTGTGAAAATTATCGAGACCTGTCACCTGATACCCGCCAAGCAGGAGGCGATGCGCGAGGTGTGATCCGAGAAAGCCGGCGGCACCGGCCAGAACAACATGCTTTGCCATCACGCAACCTCCATCTCAACCGGAACATCGATCATGTGCTGCCCATTCGGCTTGCCCAGTCCGCAATAGGCTCCCGCGAAACGTTCCACGCTCTGCTTCGACATCACGTTCCGTAAATCGATCACGGTCTTGCCGCGGCTGTTTTCCATCAGCTCATTGAGATCGAGATCACGAAATTCCGGCCATTCCGTCAGAATGACCACCGCATCGGCATCTTTCGCCGCTTTGAAGACATCGGCTTCAATACGAATATCCGGCATCAGCAATTGTGCGTTCTCGCCTGCTATCGGATCATACCCGACCACCTGCGCACCAAGCCGAACAAGGCCCGGAACGATGACCAGCGCGGGAGAGTCCCGCATGTCGTCGGTATTGGCCTTGAAGGCCAGGCCGAGCACCGCAATACGTTTACCCTCCAGCCTTCCGCCGATTGCCTTGCGGATCTTGCTGATCATCATCAGTTTGTGCCGATGATTGGCCGCAATTACCGCCTCGACGATGGTGAGCGGGGAGTTATATTCGATCGCCGTTTTAACGAGCGCCTGCGTATCCTTGGGAAAGCACGAGCCACCATAGCCAGGTCCGGGCGTCAGGAAATCTCGCCCGATCCGAGCATCGGCACCGACACCGGCCACGACTTCGTCGATATCCGCTCCGGCCTCTTCGGCAAGCCTTGCCACCTCATTGATGAACGAGATCTTGGTCGCGAGAAAAGCGTTGGCAACGTATTTCACAAGCTCTGCCGTCTGCACCGAAGAGACCAGATGTACAGCGGCGCCCGCCTCCGCAATGGGCCGGTAAATCTCTTCAAGTGTCCGCCGAGCCTGTGCGTTGGAGGAACCGATGACGATCCGGTCAGGGTTCATGAAGTCCTTGATTGCCGCGCCTTCACGCAAAAATTCCGGGTTGGAGGAAATCGCAAATCCGGAACTGGGGATATAACGGCCGACGATTTGCTCGATCTCACTATTCGTGCCGACAGGAACCGTGGATTTTGTGACGAACAGGATTTGCTCGGGCCGGGATTGGCGCTGTATCGCCGCATGTCGGGCAATATCACCCACGGCCGCAAAAACGTAATCGAGGTTGGCGCCGCCATCGAGGGCAGATGCCGGCGTTCCGACACAAATGAAAAACACGCTGACATCGGCGTCGATTGCATCCTGGATCTGTGTTGTGAAGATCAGGCGGCCAGCATCCTGATTGCGGGCGACCAAATCCTCAAGCCCTGGCTCGTAGATCGGCATCTGCCCATCGCGAAGCTTGGCTATTTTATCCTCGTGGATATCCACACAGGTAACGTGATGCCCTATTTCCGCAAAGCATGCCCCCGATACGAGGCCGACGTAGCCGGTGCCAATGACACAGATTTTCATGCCAGCTCTCCAGTTGTTGGTTCAAGTCGCTTTTAGAAGGCGTTGGTACCCTTGATGACGCATGGAATGGTTGCGCAGAGAATGCCGAGATCGAGCGCGAGAGACTGATTTTCCACATAGGACCGGTCCGCCGCGATCCTTCGCTCCATGTCGCCCAGGCTGGCAGTTTCCCCGCGGCTACCCATGATCTGTGCAAGCCCCGTTATGCCGGGCTTGACACGAAAACGGTCACGGTAATGGTGAATCTGCCCTGCAAAATCGTCATCCAGCTTGAGCGGATGAGGACGCGGTCCGACCAGCGACATCGAGCCCAGAAAAACGTTGAAAAGCTGCGGCAGCTCATCGAGGCTGGTGGCGCGCAATATCTTTCCGAGAGGCGTTACCCGGGGATCGTCGCGGACGCATTGCGTGAACGTGCTCGGTTCGCGCGTAACGTACATCGTCCGATATTTATAGCATTTGAACGGGACACCACCCAAGCCGTAGCGGGCCTGAACGAACAATGCCGGACCGGGTGTGGTCAGCTTTACGGCGACGTAAAGCAGGGTCAGGAGTGGCAGTAGCGCCAAGATCGCGATTGCCGAAATAGCGAGATCTACCACACGTTTTATAGAAAATTCCGGGCGTTCGAACGGAGGATTGATCGTAGCTGAAGACATATTAGCCTCGATTGCCAATTCGAATTTCAGCAAATGCTGATTTTCGAAAATTAACCTGCCGTTAATTTTTCAGCTTCGAATGAATAGGTCAACGGACTAGATATCGTCAATTCTATCTATTTCAAAAACTTTACTAGGCATTAACTTCTGAAAAAGAATTAATTCATAACTTTTACAGACACCACAAATTTCAATAAATAAAAATCCCGGAAACACACGGGAAATACATTAAAAAACGAAATACACCTCATAAGCAGTTTTTCCCGGCCAGATAGGACGATGGCAAACGTGATGAAATAGGCGGCTGTGTCGGATACGGCGCAGAAAAACGGGCATGATCGCATGCAAGCAGCCAATGCCGTTTGTCTAAAGCCCGTTCGAACTCAACAATCGCCTATTCGCCCGACGCTCCCAAACGACCAGAACCAGGCTGGATGCCACGATCAGCATGGCGCCTGCGAAAACATTTTCGGCCGGGATTTCTGCCCAAACCAGATACCCGAACACGAACGCCCAAATTAGTCCCGTATACTCAACGGAGGCCAAAGCTGACGCCGGTGCATACCTAAATCCCTCGTATACGAGATATTGCCCCACTGTTGCGACGATGCCGAGCGCAAGCATCAGCAGCCATCCCTCGGCATCCGGTGTTTTCCAAACCCACGGGAAAGACGCTGCGCAAGCAATGGCAAACAGAAAGCTTGTCGCATACATCTGGGCGAGCGTGGTTTCACTCCTGCTGACGAGACGGATCAGTATGGTGCTGAGAGCCCAGCAGAAACCCGCGGCAACGCACATCGCGGCCGGGAGAAAGCTTGCGGAGTTGCCCGGATTGGCGGCGATGAGAACGCCGACGAAACCGATGAGACAGGCAAGCCAGCGGCCTGGCCCGACGGTTTCCTTGAGGATGAAAATCGAGAGCACCATCACCATCACGGGTGCCGAAAAATACAGCGTCGTGAGCTCTGCCAGACCAAGCCACTTGGCCGCATTGAAAAACAACAGCCAGGCCGCCAACATCAACGCCGCACGCAAGACAATCGTAGACCTGTGAGGGCTTTTCAAGATGGAGGCGTGTCCACGGATGCGAGCCAGCACCCCGGCGATGAGAACGATGACGACACTTCGAAAGAATAGTATTTCGGGGACTTCGTAATCCGCCACGAGCCACTTCACGATGGCGTCCTGGAGGGCAAAGCAGCTGTATCCAGCCGAGGCCAAGGCGATACCGACGAGCGCCCTACCCTGCTCATTCACCTTAGACAATTCATACCCCTGCCCTCACACCCGGTCGGCCGATTCTGCCAACCTGCTGGTTATTGATCCCAAAAGCGAGCGCAGCGCAATGATGTCAACATGTGACACACAACCTGCAGGGGACGTGGCCATCACAGGCCGGAGCCGAAGCTGGGATCCGGCCTGAACATCGCGCCAGCGGCAGCCGATCTTCAGGACGAGGAGCCAAGCCTCATTCGAAAGCCGGACGCGAAAATGAAGTTTCCTTACATTTTATAGGATCGCTTGGCCAAACCATAGGCAAGATCATGGGCAACATCCAAAGCCTCATGCTCCCCGAGGCGGCCGGAGACAACCATGCTGGCGAGGAAGCCGCAATCCACACGCCTTGCGACATCATGGCGGGCGGGTATCGAGCAGAAGGCACGGGTATCGTCGTTGAAACCCACGGTATTGTAAAAGCCCGCCGTTTCGGTCACGGCTTCGCGATAACGCCGCATACCTTCGGGGCTGTCGTAGAACCACCACGCCGGTCCAATCCTCAGGCAGGGATAGGCCCCGGCCAGAGGTGCGAGTTCCCGCGAATATGCGGTCTCGTCCAATGTGAACAGGATAACTGTGAGGTCGTGCCGCATACCGACCGCATTCAACAATGGCTGAAGTGCGGTCACGTAATCGGTGCGACCGGGAATATCAAAACCCTTGTCACGGCCGAACATTGCCATCACGCTGGGCGAATGGTTGCGGCGCGAACCCGGATGGATCTGCAACACAAGGCCATCTTCCAGGCTCATCCGCGCCATCTCCGTCAGCATCTGGCCACGGAAGGCATCGGCTTCGGTGGCCGAACATGTACCTTTGAGAACCTTATGAAAGAGTGCTGCGGCTTCATCCTGCGGCATATCCTCGGTTCTCGCAGAAGGATGCCCGTGATCTGAGGATGTCGCGCCATATTGCTTGAAGAAAGCACGCCGGGCACGATGGGCGTCGAGATAGCCCGTCCATGTAGTCGTATCAAAGCCGGTCTGCTCGCCCATCAACATGATGTTTTCGGTAAAGCCCGCCATTTCCGGGTCGACAACATTGTCAGGCCGGTAGGCGGTAACGACACGTCCGTCCCATCCGCTTTCACGGATCATCTTATGCCAGCGCAGGTCATCTGTCGCTGCTTCCGTTGTGGCGATCGCCTCGATGTTGAAACGCTTGAACAGCGCGCGCGGCCGAAATTCCGGCTGCGAAAGGCAGGCCGAGATATGACCGTAATACCAGTCGGCCGTATCGGCATTCAGTCTCCGGTCGATGCCAAACACCTCCTGAAAGGAGTGATCCAGCCACAGGCGCGACGGCGTGCCGCGAAAGAGATGATAGTTCTCGGCGAACAGTCGCCAGATATTTCGGCCATCCGTTTCCACCGGCCCGCCATCGGCACGCGGTACGCCGAGATCGGCTATGCCGACACCCTGCGAGACCAGCATGCGGAAGACGTAATGATCCGGCGTGACGATCAACTGCGCCGGATCCGGAAATGCAGCATCTTCCGCATACCAGCGCGGATCGGTATGCCCGTGCGGGCTGATGATCGGCAGGTCGCGCACCTGATCGTAAAGCTCACGAGCAATACGTCTCGGGCGCTCTTCGGTCGGCAACAGTCGATCGTCATCCAGCAGTTTCATGGGGATTGCCTTTCCTGATTGCGTTTCAACGGGCCGGGTCAGAAATCGACCAGCTCTGACACTTCGACCGGCAAACCGGTCTGGAACGAACGGTTCGCGGCAAGACCGGTCAGGATCGACATGGCGCCATCGCGGAAATCCGCAGCAAAAGCAGCGCCAGAATTCGCACCGCCAAAGATATCGGCAAGCATGCGGTTGTCGCCGCCGCCATGCCCGCCCTCACCCATCGCCACGGGCACGACACGCGGCTCCCCATGCAGCGGAAAATGATAGAGCTGGATGCCCTTGGCAGCACCTTCCTTATCGGACGAACCACCGGCGTTGATGTAGGAGGTCTCGCGCACCATCAGTTCGATGCGTCCCTTCGAGCCGTTGAAGGCAACGTTGAACCCTTCCCAGGGTGCATAGGTGTTGAGCGAATAGGTCATCACCGTGCGGTTCCGGTAGCGGACCATGACCTGCATCGTATCTTCGATGCTGATGCCGTCGCCAAAAACGTTCTGATCGCGCTGGTAGCCGTCTTCATGCTCGGCATCCCAATAAAGCGCCTTCTGCACCGGGCTGTCGGTCAGGTCGATCGCAAACGGGTCGACCTTGGCCGCCTGAACTTCGGTGGTGCGGGTATAGGGCGTGAACAGGCCACGCTCCTCGGCATTGGCGCGGCCGTAAAACCGCAGGTCGCCCATACCGAACACGGTCTGCGGCTGGCTCTGTAGCCAGAAATTGACGAGGTCGAAATGGTGGGTTGATTTGTGCACCATCAGGCCGCCGCTATTGCGCTTGTCGCGGTGCCAGCGGCGGAAATAATCGGCGCCATGTTTAGTGTCGAGCAGCCACTCGAAATGCACGGAAAACACCTCGCCGATGCCCCCCGAGGCGATGATGTCGTGAACCGCAGCATTGTGCGGCGCGTAACGGTAGTTGAACGTCACCCGCACCGAGCGGCCGGTGCGCTTGGCTGTATCGATGATCTGCTGGCATTTGACGACATCCGTCGTCATCGGCTTTTCTGTGATGACGTCGCGACCGGCTTCGAGTGCAGCGATAATGTAGATGTGGTGCGTGCGGTCGATCGAGGTGACGATCACGACGTCTGCGCCGGTCTCTTCCAGCATGCGGCCAAAATCTTCCGCCTTGTAGGTGGGCAGGTGCTGATAGCCGAACTCCTCAACTAGAACCTTGTTGGTGTAGTCCATGCGGGTCTGGTTGGTATCGCACAGCGCCACCAGTTCACCATGCTCGCGGTAGTCGCGTGCGATGGCCTCGTAGAACATGCGGGCGCGGGCTCCGGTGCCGACAAGGACGTATTTCTTCTTGCTCATCGAATATCTCCTCTTCCGTTCACACCAAACCGTTCCGATCGACGATGCCGATCCGGCGGAACCATGTTTCTGATCATTTCATGAGAAGGATGCTTCGCCTTATCGGGGCAAAGCACGGCCTTCGCTATCGAATAGGTGGCAGTTCTTCGGATCGATCCGCAATGCGACACTCTCGCCCGAACGGCATGGCTGCTGGCCGGACAACATGACCGTCATCGCTTCCTGCTGAAAAGGTGGGAGGACATGCAGGACCGTGCTGCCGCCGAGATGTTCGACCAGCTCGATCCGCGCGTCGCAGATCACCTGACCGGGACCATCGCCGATATCGATATGTTCCGGCCGAATGCCGAGCGTCAGCGTTTTGCCCGTCAGTGCCCTGCCGGTCTCGATGCGGTTCCCGTTCAGAATGACGCCGGTCGCATCGGCAACGCTAACGCTGGCAAAATTCATCTTGGGCGACCCGATAAAGCCGGCGACAAACTGGTTCTCCGGGTTGTTGTAGAGTTCAAGCGGCGAGCCCGCCTGCATGACCTTGCCAGCTTTCAACACGACGATCTGGTCGGCCATGGTCATCGCCTCGACCTGATCATGCGTGACATAGATCATCGTATTGCCGAGCCGCTCATGCAGCTTGGTGATCTCGACGCGCATCTGCACGCGCAATTCCGCATCGAGATTGGAGAGCGGTTCGTCGAACAGAAAAATTTTCGGATCGCGCACGATCGAGCGACCGATGGCGACGCGCTGGCGCTGGCCACCGGAAAGCGCCTTGGGCTTGCGCTGGAGATAATCGGTGATCTGCAATGTTGCGGCCGCTTCCCGGACGCGGCGATCGATCTCTTCGCGTTTGTAGCCTGCCGTTTCCAGACCAAAAGCGAGGTTCTTGTAGACGCTCATATGCGGATAAAGCGCATAGGACTGGAACACCATGGCGATGCCGCGCTTCGAGGCGGCTACATCGTTCATGCGTTCACCGTCGATGAGAAGATCACCACCGGAAATCGTTTCCAGACCGGCGATCATGCGCAGCAGCGTGGACTTGCCGCAGCCGGAAGGGCCGACAAAGACGGTAAATGCGCCCGGCTTGATTTGGAGATCGATGCCCCGGATGACATCCAGTGCGCCGAAACGTTTTTCGACATTGTTGAGTGTGATAGTCGTAACCATTCGCGTATCCAAAATTCAGCCACCAGAGGACTGACCAAAAGGGGCTGGCCAAAGGGTTTCAGCGTTTCATGCCTGTCGTGGCGATACCTTCGATCAGCAGGCGCTGGAAAAACAGGAAGATCAGGAAGATCGGCACCAGCGACAGGACCGACATGGCAAACAGCTCGTTCCAGCTGGATGTGCCACTGGAGTCGATGAACGAGCGCAGGCCTAGCTGGACGGTGTAGTTGCGCATTTCGCTGATGTAGATTAGCGGCCCGAAGAAATCCTCCCAGGTCCAGATGAACGAGAAGATCGCAGCCGTTGCCAGAACCGGCATGGAAAGCGGCAGGATGATCTTCCAGTAAATGCGCCATGCGCTGCAGCCGTCCATGCGCGCCGCCTCATCGAGCTCCTTCGGGATGCCACGGAAAAACTGCACCATCAGGAAGATGAAGAAGGCATCGACGGCAAAATATTTGGGAAGGATCAGCGGCCACCACGTATTGACCCAGTCCAGACTGCGGAACAGCACATATTGCGGGATGAGCGTCACATGATAGGGCAGCATCAGCGTGCCGAGCATGAGCGCGAACCAGAATCCGCGCCCCCAGAATTGCAGTCGCGCAAAGGCATAGGCCACAAGTGATGCCGCCAGCACATTGCCGATGGTTGCCAGGACGGCAATGACCAGCGAGTTCAGGAAGAACTGCCCGAAATTGATCTGCAGCCCGAACCAGCCTTTCGGATAGGCCTCGACAGTGACCTGCGAGGGAATGAGCCCCGCATCGCCACCGAACAGTTCCGAGGCAGGCCGGAGAGAACCGGACAGCATCCACAGGATCGGGTAGATCATCACGAAGCAGATCGCGATCAGGATGACATGGCGGACAGTACCCGACAGTCTTGGATGCGAGGAACCATGCCCCGGCATTTCGTGCACAGCATCAGTCATCGTAATGCACCCAGTATTTCGTTGTCAGGAAGGAGATCGCGGTGAACACGGCGATGATGGCGACAAGCACCCAGGCGAGAGCCGAGGCATAGCCCATGCGGAAATAGCTAAAACCTTCCTGATAGAGATAAAGCGTATAGAACAGCGTCGAGTTGATCGGTCCGCCGGAACCGCCGGAGATGACGAAGGCAGGCGTAAATGCCTTGAAAGCCTCGATCACCTGGATGACCAGATTGAAGAAGATCACCGGCGACAGAAGCGGCAGAGTGATGCGCCAGAACTGCCGCGAGGGCGATGCGCCGTCGAGACTTGCCGCCTCATACATGTCGGTCGGGATCTGGCGCAGGCCGGCGAGAAAGATGATCATCGGCGAACCGAACTGCCACACGGACAGGACGACGAGCGTGTAGATCGAGTAATTCGGGTTTGAAATCCAGCTTGGACCGATAATGCCGAACTGCGCCAGAATGCCGTTGACCATGCCATCGGCTGCAAACAGCTGACGCCACAGGACGGCGATTGCGACCGAAGTGCCGAGTAGCGATGGTAGATAGAAAACCGCCCGATAGATCGGCAATCCGCGCATACCACGGTTCAGCACCATGGCGACAGCCAGCGCGAAGGCCAGCTTCAACGGCACGGATAAGGCGACATAGATCAGCGTCACCTTCATGGATGCCATGAACTTCGGATCTGCCGTGACCATGCGCACATAGTTCTGAGCGCCGATAAATTCCGGCGCGTTCAGAAGATCGAAGCGTGTGAACGACAGATAGAGCGATGCAAGCGCCGGTCCCAGCGTCAGGCAGAAGAAGCCTATCAGCCAGGGCGACAGAAACAGATAGCCCGCGCCGTTTCTTCTGATCGCCCCCATAAAGCGGCCCTCCGGCCGCCTCACGATGCTCGTCTCATGTAAATTCTGCACGGCCATCATCAGGCCCGCTTCAGGATGGCTGTTGCTTCATCCACCAGATTGGCGCCGGCCTGCTCGGGTGTGACGGCCTCGAACGACGCTTCCTGGCTGATGCGGATGAGCACGTCGTTGATTTCGCCCGCACCACGCGGCGGCGCCGGCGGCAAAGGTCCAACCAGCGGTGTGATGGCCGATACGAGTTCGACAACCTTGCGGGCGTTGGGGTTGAGGTCGGCCATGATGGCGTCGCGGATCGCCGGAGACGCAGGAACGCCGCGATCGAGACCGAGGATTTTTGCACCTTCCGGCTCTGCAATCAGGAAGTTGATCAGTTTCGCCGCGGCCTCCGGGCTCTTGGAACTGGAGGAGATCGCGAACAGCTGCGAAGGCTTGAGATATTGGCCCGGCTTTCCGCCGTCCTGTACCGGGGTGCCGGTCGCCGTCAGTTCCGCCGGGACGAGCTTCTGGCAGCCTTCGAACTGGTTGGAATGCACGAAATCGGTTGCCGAACGCCCATTGACGATCGGCGAGGTTTCCGGCGACTGCTTATAGAGCGCCTGCACATCGGCGGCCACGCAACTGCCGACCTTGCGCATTTCCGCCCAATAGGCGAACCAGCGGCCGGCATCGGCGGCGTCATAGGCCAGCGTGCCATCCGGATTGTAAAGCGCCTTGCCCTGCGTGCGCAGCCAGATTTCGAATAGGGTTTCCTGACCGCTGCCGTCTGCCGTGGCGCTCAGGCGCTTGTTCTTGTTACCCTTGCCGAAGGCGGCGCATTTTTCGGCAAAACCGTCCCATGTGGTCTTCAGATCCGGCACCTCGGCGCCCGCTTCACCCCATGCCTTCGCGTCGAAAACCAGTGCGAAAGCATTGACGCCGACATTCCCGCCATAAAGCTTGCCATCAACGGAGCAGCTGTCGAGATTGACCTTGCCAAAGTCCTCCAGCTTCAGCTGCTTGCCGAGATATTCATCCAGAGGACGGATCGCGCCGCGCCGCGCGTATTCGAACATGTAGCGGTAATCCATCTGTATGAAATCCGGTGCATTGCCGCCCGCAACCTGCGTGGCCAGACGCGCCCAATAATCATCCCAGCCCATGAATTCCGCCTGTATCGCGGTCTGCGGATTAGCCTGCTTGAAAAGCTCGATGGCAGCGTTGGTGCGCCGCGCGCGCTCGTCGCCACCCCACCAGATCATGCGGATATTTGCGGCTTCCTGCGCAGTCGCGCGAGTGCCTGAAAGCAACGGCAGTGTCATAGCTGCCAACCCGGCGCCGATGAAGCGGCGCCGACCAAAATGACTCATAGTCATGTCATCCTCCCGAGATGATATCCATCATGTCCGCGAATGCGAACGAGACAGGTTTCGCCGACAGAACCCCTCCTTGAGCGTGCCGACGATTCAGAGACTAGCGGTCACGGACCATATGGACAAATAGAATATTTCGGCCCAATCATAAAAATCCTTTATGACTCTGAGAGGTCGAGATGGATAAGGGGCTGGAACATTTCATAGCGGTGGCCGAGGCCGGAACCTTCATGGCAGCGGCGGAAATCCTGCATATTTCGCAGCCGGCCCTGAGCTACAATATCAAGCGGCTGGAACAGTCGCTGGGCGTCGAGCTGTTCTACCGCTCGGTGCGCGGCATCGAACTGACGCCCTATGGAGAGACGCTGTATAACAGCGCCATTTTCATGTCCCGCCTGCACACCAATGCGCTGGCGGCGATCGCAAGGCAGAAAGCCGAGCTCGAGGAGGGCATCAGCATCGGCACCGGCTATTCCACATGGATCCTGCTTTTGAAGGATTACGTGATCGAGCATTTCCAAAAACATCCGGCAGCGCCAATCAATGTGAGTATCGGCAACATGATGCGCTGTATGGACCAGTTGATCGCCGGTGACATCGCACTTTTTATGGGTCACCGTATCGATCATCTGAAGCCGGGGCTGGCTGTGGATTTCATTCCACTGGGGTTCGCGACCGATGGATATTTCGTCCGCAACGGCCACCCGCTTCTCAACCGCACGCATTCGATCGACGAGGTACGCGCGTATCCGACGACAATGGCCAACCCGACGGATGCCAGACAGAAACGCCTGACCTTGGGTACGGGAACACAGGATCTAGACGGGACTGGACACGCATTTGCATGCAATTCCATGGATGCCTGCATTGAGTTCGCGCTCAAAACAGACGCCGTGCTCATACACAGTGACGTATTGAAGGGGTATTTTTACCAAAAAGGGCTGCGGGAGGTAAAGATCGACAAACCAAGTCGACGTCGCCAGGCGGTGATGGGTTTTTATGTTCTGAGCGAGGGGCGGACAAAGCCTAAAATTCAGGAGATCATCAAATCCATTTCAGCCCGGGCCGAGGCGGCGGGACTGTTTCCGTCCGCGATTTGAATGCAAATCGCTTTGGCTTGCCAACAATGAAAAGAGGCCGGAGGCGTCACCTGCGCGCCTTTGGCAGAAACGAAAAAGCCTGCCGCGGGAGGAGGTGCGGCAGGCTTTTCGAAAAAGTTGAACAACGGCTGGGAGGAGGAGTGCCGCTGTTCTGCCAGGCTTCCCTTGGGAGGAGGAGTGGGTCGCCTGAAACACGAAGCTCTGCGGGAGGAGGTGCATCGCTTCGTTGGGATTGTTTATACAGGATTCCTGAGGCCGGGTTAGCGCCATCATCGCAGTCCAGCCATGCACTCCGCGCAGATCGGCAATCGTAACTGCTTATTTAAGCCGCTAAGCGCGGAAACGGTCGAAGGCGGTCAGGTGCCTTATTGGTGGATCCGCCTCCGGATAGCGGTAAATTTCCGTGCGGAGATAGTGAAGCTCATCCGCAAGATCTGGTTCATTGACCTCGATCCACCAGGATTTCGGGCGGCCCGCACTGCCGTCGGACCAGCGGTAACCGCGTGCCTTGAGGTGATCCTTGAGGTCGAAGGGGCTGTTTTCGGCAAAAATGCGAACGCGGGATCGCAGGCTTGCGCGGTAGAGCTCCGCGAATGGGGTTGAGGCATCACCGTCGGCCTGACGATCCAGCACTTCCAGAAGTGCAAAACAATCGTCGACCGCCCGGTGGCCATCGTGGAAATAACCCGCCTGCCCGACCAGATAACCGAGTTTTGTCCCCTCAAAACCGCGCGCAGACCAATCGACCTCTGCATTGGAACAGGCCCATGCCTTGTCGTAGAATGCCGAGGAGAATGCCTCGCAGAACGGGCGATCAAACCCCGCATTGTGGGCGATGATGAGATCGGCTGGCGCGATCAAGGCACGCACGGCCTCCATGTCGATCATCTGGCCGGCAACCATTTCGTCTGTGATACCGGTCAGCCTCGTGATTTCGGCTGGAATTGATTTTCCGGGTTGCTGCAGGCCGCCATAAATGCCTGTCACGTCGCCGATCGTGCCCTGTTCGTCAAAGGTGAAGGTGATCATGCCGATCTCTATGATCTCTTCCGTCAGATGGTTGAGACCGGTGGTTTCGGTATCCAGAATGATGCCCTTCAGCGGGAATTCAGGGCGAATGGCGGCCGCGATTTTACGCGGCTCGATTTTCTCCAAAATCCGATAACGGCCGGTGACTGAAAGATGCGTAACCATCTCGCCCTCAGTCATAGTGTGGCCTGTTACCCGTTTGGGCGACTGCTGGGTTGCACCACGGGCAACCGCGGGCAGATCATTGGAAAACATATCGAATTGGGTCGGCAAGCCTGGCTTCCTATTGCGTAACGCCAGGCGTGCTAGCACGCAGGCGCCTCGCAGTCATCCGATCCCGAGCACTTGGCAGGCTAAAAAACCACGATCCCGCCGGATGCTCGTCTATCGAAATTGCTGGAGTGGCAAACATGGATATCTACCACCCAGCACTGGCATATATATCCGCGAACGGCGAGGCTCCGCCGCCGTTCGCGCTCAGCTCGATACTCAACCGGCATCCGCAGATGACTGCGAGGACAACACGAGTTTTCTCGCCGCCACGAAATCGACCTTGCCCGAACCCAGGACCGGTACGACACCGACATTGACCTCGGCAGGCACCATCATATCCATCGCCCCCTTCGATTTGGCGAAGCTCGCGAAATCGGCACGCGTGGCGTTCGGCGCGTCGGTCAGCAGGATAAGGCGCTCCCCCTTCTTGGCATCCGGCACGGATGAGACGACGGACAGGTTGCCCGGCCAAAGCTGACCAGCCAGCGCTTCCACGGCAGCCAGAGACACCATTTCGCCGCCGATCTTGGCAAATCGCTTGGCGCGGCCGCGGATGGTGACAAAACCATCCTCGTCGATGGTGACGATATCGCCGGTATCATGCCAGCCGCCTTCGAGCGGTTCCAGAACGCCGGGATTTTCGGCTCTCAGATAACCGGCCATGACATTGGCACCCTTGATGAACAGGCGGCCGCCTTCATCGATGCCCGGCACTGGTTCAAGCTTCCACTCCATACCCGGCATGATCTTGCCGACCGTGCCGGAACGGTTGAACATAGGCGTGTTGAGCGAGATGACCGGCGCGGTTTCGGTAACGCCGTAACCTTCGAGAATGCGAAGGCCGAATTTTTCCATATAGGTTTCGCGGGTCGACGCCTTGACCGGTTCGGCACCGGAAAAGATGTAGCGGATCGAACGGAAATCATAGGGATGAGCCGTGCGGGCATAACCGTTGAGGAACGTGTCGGTGCCGAAGATGATGGTGGAGTTCGACGTATAGATCAGTTCCGGCACGATGCGGTAATGCAGCGGCGACGGATAGAAATAGACCGGCACGCCGGCAACCAGCGGCAGGACAGTACCGGCGGTCAGGCCAAAAGAGTGGAAGACCGGCAGGATGTTGAACACCTTGTCGCCGGAGTGGAAATCGATACGCGAGGCCGCCTGGGCGGCATTCGACAGGATGTTGCGATGGGTGAGCACCACGCCCTTCGGAGACCCTTCGGAACCGGAGGTGAAGAGGATGACGGCGGTATCTTCCGCCGTCTGCTTCACCAGCGGTTTGTATCGGCGGATGAGGCCCAAAACCTTGTCGAAGGCGTTGATCGTCTGACGCAGATCGTCCAGCCAGACAATGGTCACTTCCTTTTCGAGTTCGGCGATGATGGGCGCAAGCTTGCCCTGCGTGACGAATGCGTGTGAGCACAGGACATGCTTCACCTGAGCCGCTTTGCAGGCCGACAGGATATTGGCGGCACCGGCGGTGAAGTTCAGCATGGCTGGAACCTTGCCGGCCGACATGACACCGAGCACGGTTGCAGCAGTGCCATTGGCATTCGGCAGCATCACACCGAGCGTCTTTTCGTTCGGGAACATCGCCTTGAACTTTGCGCCCAGAACGGCGGCGCCGGTGAGGAGCTTGCCATAGGACAAAGGACCGCTGATCGGGTCTTCGACGGCAAGCTTGCCGCCACCCTTTTCCTGCGCCGTTTCGATGATGCGCTCGAGCACGGTGAGGTTGGTGTTGGTGGTCTTGAACAAGAGCATCGACATGATCTTGTAGAGCGCGGCACCGGCGGCGATACGACGCATGCGACCCTTCAGGTCTTCCGGCACTTCGAGGCGCACCGGTTCAAGGATCGTCACCTTGACCTTGGGGAACAGGCGGCGACGCACCTGACCGCCGGAAAGCCTCGAAAAATAGCTCTTTTCCAGACCATCGATACGGACAGGCACGATCATCGAGCCGGTCTTGTCGGCCACCATGGCAGCACCGTCATAAACCTTCATCAGCGTGCCGGTCACCGTCAGGCGGCCTTCCGGGAAAATGCCGATGGCGTTGCCATCCTGCGCCACCTTGATGAGCGAGCGCGTCGCCATCGGCTTGGTCGGATCGAGCGGCAGGAATTTGGCCATCTTCAGGAAGGGGCGAACCCACCACGCCTGGGCGATCTTGTAATCGACGGCGAAGACCGGCTCTTCCTCGGTAATGGCGAGCGCCAGCGCACCATCGAGAAAGCTGACATGGTTGAGCGCGATGATCGGCGCGCGGCCGGCCTTGCGGATGTTTTCCAGACCTTCGACTTCCAACCGCATGAAGGCGCGGAACAGGATCGAGATGAAATCGCGAAACGGATTGGTCGGCAGTGTCTTCAGCATCAGCCATGCGACGCCGATATTGATGATGGACAGGCCGAGAATGATCATAGGCACCGACATGCCGACCGCCTGCAGAACGGCGACAAGTGCAAGACCGATGGTGATGAACAGGGCCGACAGCACGTTGGCGCCACCGATGACACGGGCACGGCGTTTTTCATCCGCCCAGGTCTGCATGGCGGCAAAGGTCGGGACGGCGAGGAAAGCACCACCGATCGCCATGCCGGCAAGATCGATCGCCACACGGATGGTGTTCTGGCCGGCGAAGAAATCTGTGATTGTCTGCGCATGCGTGGTGGACTGCAGACCCCACAGGTTCCAAGCAAGATCGATGCCGAACAGGGCGATGATGGCGGTGCCGACCGGTGCCGGCAGAAGCACGACACGGCCGGCCGACATCCAGCCGGCGATGGCCGAACCGACCGCAATCGAGATCGCGAAGATGGCGAGATAGGCCGGCACGACGAGTTCTGAACCGCCGAGAATCTCGCTGACCATGATCGGCAGCATCGACATGACGAAAGCGCCCACGAACCAGAACCAGCAATTCATAAGCGCCGAGCGCCAGACGCGAGTATCCTCGCGCAATTCCTTCACCAGCGTCAGGCTGGAACGCAGCACATTTTTGTCGATGACGAGAGAGGGCGCCTGAGCGCCGGTGCGCGGGATCATCCGTGCCGACAGCCAGCACAGGACCGACAGCACCATCATCATCGGGCCAAAGATCCAGACGCTGTCCCCCTCGGCAAAGGCAAGAGCCGCGACGATCGTGCCGGTGAGGATGGCGATGAACGTGCCGCCCTCGATCCAGGCATTGGCCTTGGGCAGATCCCGGGTTTCGAGAAGGTCCGGCAGGATGCCGTACTTGATCGGGCCGAACAGCGCCGAGATGACGCCGAAACCGAACAGGGCGACCATGAGAACGGAAATCGAAGAAAAGGCGATGCCGATGACCGAGATGGCGGCGATGCCGATTTCGGCAAACTTCAGCCGTTCGGCCATCTGCGCCTTGTCGTGCTTGTCCGCAAGTTCGCCGCCGAGCGCCGACAGGAGCAGGAAGGGCACGATGAAGATACCGCCCGCCAGCGTGACGAGGGCCGCACCTTCGGCGGCCATCGTTGCCAGGATGAGGAAGATCAGCGTCTGTTTGAGAAAGTTGTCGTTGAAAGCGGAGAGGAACTGCGTCCAGAACAGCGGCGCAAATTTTTTCGATTTCATCAGACTATCGTGCATGGCGCTTTCCTTTTCGGTCGCGGCAGGAAGACCACGGAGATGTTAGGCAATCATTGAAAGCCAGAACAACTCCGCGGCATCGTTAACGAATTTTAGTTGTCGCTGTCGCGGTTGAACTTGACGAGCAGCTTCTCGGTCTTGGCGTCTTCGATCTTCCGGATCAGCTTCTCCGATTCCGAATTGTCACGCAGGGTTTTGGTGATGTTCACTGTTGTCTGAACAAGCATGATGATGCCCATGGTGAGATAACCCTTGCCCCACAGATCGAGCGGCATCATCCAGAGACCCAGCGCCAGCATGAAAGCTGCCGCACCAAAAGAGATGTAGGAGAAGCTGACCCAGCTGGCGGAATGTTTCTGAAAACTGTCGTTCATGGTGATGTTCCTTCGTAAGATTGTGCGAATGAGGTTCAGGCGGTTGCTTCGAGGCGGGTGCGAAGACGTGCCAGCACGTCATCGGCGGAGGAGCGCAGCGGCGCACCGCACCCGGCCTCTGCCAACCGCTCAATCAGACCGGCCGTGCGGGACGGGCCTTCCATCTGCCTGAGCACGGCGGAAACCGTGTCCGTCTGTTTCTGGCGATCACGCAGGCGTTCGAGTGTCCGCTCGGCGTCATCCAGCGTGGCGAGGCTCACGCCGCTCGCGGCGTGATCGATCTTCTGCGCGGCATCGGTGGCACGGGCCAGACGCTCTCCGCGCTGCAGTTCCTTCAGGCGCCCTTCCGCCGCGCGTACTGTTGCCTCGAGGTTGGCAATTGCCGCAGAGAACTGGGCCTGTGCCTGCTCCGACGCGGTGCGTTCGGCTTCGAGGAATGCGATCGCATCCGCCGCTTCGCGGGCCAGATGGTCATTCCCTTTGGAGAGTGCTGTCAGCGTGCGCTCCTCAAGATCGACGATCCGCGACAGGATCACCGCATGCTGGCTGCGCTCCTTTTCGTTCTGCGCAATGGCAACAGCCAGCGCATATTGTGCCGACTGGATGGCCTGAGCCGCTTCGCGGATCTGCTGGGCGAGCAGAGGCATGGCGTGTCGATCAGCGACGGCCTGTTCCGCATCATGTGCTTTACCGCGCAGAAGTGTTGCAATCAGGTTGAACATTGGGCCTCTCCCGTTTATGAACACTGTTCACTAATGAATGGATCGCATAATTCTGAACGATGTTCAATAATTATTTTGAACATCGTTCATAATTTTATTGGGATGACTGGCATGGGTCGACGGGAAGACAAACGGGAAGACCTGCGGGCAAGGTTGCTGGAGGCCGCACGCGAGCGGATCATGCGCGATGGCCTTGCGAACCTGCGCGCACGCGACGTGACACAGGATGCCGGCTGCGCACTCGGCGGCCTCTATAGCGCCTATGCGGATCTCAACGATCTGATCATTCACGTCAATTCGACCACACTCAAGGCGCTCGAGCAGTCGCTGGCGCTGGCGGAAGTGAAATACAAGTCGCCGACCGATCGCCTCCGCAATCTGGCACAGGGATACCTGAAATTCGCAGTGGCCAACCGCAATCTCTGGAAGGCTCTGTTCGAACATTATCTGCCGGAAGACACGCCCTCTCCCGAATGGCACCTCGAGGAACACCTGTTCCTTATGAGTGTCATCGCCGAACCGCTGTCGGAACTGCAGCCGGAGATGAGTGCGGAAGACAGGGCAGTGCGCGCACGCACCCTGTTCGGTGCCGTGCACGGCATCATCAGCATTACGCTGGAAGCACGCTTTGTCGGCCTGCCGCCGGAACGGCTGCAGCGCGAACTCGATGAGATCATCATTATGATCGCTGCCGGTGCCGCGTCGCTTCGGGAAAGCTGAAGCCTCAACGGTGTCGATCGTCGTCGACGCGATCCCGGCTGATGGCACCGCCTGTTTCCGTCCGCTTCAGAATCCTGAATAGCTCCTCATGGCCTGCACATAGTCTGCAAACGCCATGGGCATCCTGACGGCATGAAAAATCACCTCATCCCAGATCGCTCCGCCCTTCCCCGCCTGCCTGATCGCCTCCTCACCGAGAGCTGGTGGCTGGAAGAGAAAACGGATCCCGAAGACAACATCCTATCCGCGTTCACGCGCTGTGATGGATCCCGAAATCTCCAGCCAAGCCATCGTGAGGTTTCGACATGCAACTGACGAAGGCTGAACACATCGCCCTGCACCAAGCCTTTGGCGCTTGACGCTTCCATCCGGACGCAGATCCTCAATCTCCTGAAGGATCTGCGTATATGCTCGATCCGGCCGTATTGTTCATCAGCCACGCCCTGCCAGTGGCGCGCCAGATACGCGGCCGGATCATCGTAATCCACACAAAACGGGGCATGACTGTGTTTCGGCGCGGAATATTGAACGCCGATAAGCGGTCAACATTCCAAGCCGATTGACAGCTTCCATCTGATCAGCCCAGGCGAGGGACGATAAGAGCTTAAAACTGGACGTGAGTTCTACGCCAGTCATTCCGGGTCATCCTGATCGTCGTCACATCGGGATCAGGTGGCGTCTTCGCCCCGATATTGCGCGCAAGGATATCGGAAAGACTTCCGGTCTTCTCGATTGTCTCCATGCCGTAATCGCTGAATGTCTTCACGTTGAAGACTTGTTTCGACAGGAGGGGGTTGTTGAGTGCCTGAGAGAACGCATCCAAGGCCACCATGGCACCGAGTAGAGGCGGCATCGGCGTATTGGGACCGTTGTCCTCGGCAAACAGTCCGACATAGAAATCGACATTGTCGGGATGGCCATACAATTCTTTGAGTTCCGCGCGAAGTGCATCGTCAGCAGTCACGCAATCGAAGCCGTCGATCGGTTTCATTTTCATCGCCTGGCGATAGGCATTGTAGCCCTGCAAGCACTGGTCGCGGTTCTGCTGGATCGCCAGCGTTTCAATCGTCATGCCCCGCGCCAGAAAAATCGCCGTGTTGTGCAGATCCAGTTTCGTCGCATGTGTTTCGGCAACCCATTTGAAGGCGCTGTAGAGCCCCGCCTTCACCAGCAGCGTGTTGTCCAGCAACATCGTCGCAGAATCGACCATGCCGCCGTTCCAACGCATCTTTTCCGGGATCAAAGAATGCCAGCGGTAAAGAAGCGAGAATTCCACCGTCATCCAGTTGGGACGGTTCCACGGCGCCGGCCATGCGACAGCCGGATCGGCCCTCAGGTGGAGACAGGCCGAAGAGATGTGGTTGATATATTCTTCGACGACGACTTTGATGAACAGTACGATGACGACGTTGCGAGCTGTCTCGAAGACGCGAGTGTCATCCCAGTCGGGATTGCATCGCTCCAGTTGACCGGCGAGGCGATTATGTTCCCTCAGGAACAGAGTGTTCATCATACCGACAAGCGCAGTCGAATGGGCCCGGTCGCCACCGACTGCGAAAATGTAGCGACGAGAATGCTCCCCTGCCGACCAGTCGTCATGCATACCCAGCGGCTTGTCGAGCAGACCGGCACCATGATCGTCGATGAACTCCGTGCTGAGGTCACTCGTATTCATCTGGTAAAGCGAGGGCGGAAACTCTTCACCCTCGATATCCTGCGATTTCAGTCGCCCCTTGCGTCCAGGTTCTTCCGAGCACAGCCTCAGCGCCTTCGTCTGCGCAGGCGTGCGACCGTAAAGCGGAGAAAGGTCGATATCATGGTTCGACGTAGTCTTGCGTCGATCCTTGGAATCCGTTCGCAGAAACCCGTCGGTAAGATACTGGGCGAAGATGGGAAATAGCAGGGTCGACTTGGGACACTCCCGCTGCACCCCGTCGCGCGGAACAAAAAGCGCGGCAACGTCGGTCACCGGCGGCAGGTCCGTTCGCGGTTGGGCAGGCGGGATCGAGCGGCCGAGATAGGTCTTGTCGGTGAGTGACGTCCACGAGGTGTAGCTTTCGCATGTGCTTAAGGGGTGCGGGCGAAAGGCTGCGGCATTGCAGGCGAAATTGATGATGAGCCTGTTCGCTAGCCTTGCCAGGAATGGCATCTGCTCGACCAGCCACCACAGCGAAGCGAAATTCTGCAGCACGTAGCTGCGGAGCCGATGCCCCAGTCCATCGCATCTCTTGCTCCGCGCGCTCATTCCGCCATGCCCCCCGTTGAAACATTTCCCGCAGCAGCCGCAGGCCCCCAGGTGACAAGCAGATGCTCGGGAAACGGACCGCCTGCAAAATCAGGTCCGGCATCAGCCTGGGCGGACCTGATACCGGGGATATGCAGGATCTGCCGCACCGCCTCGGGAATGGCGACCCGCCCGACATGACGACCCAGGCATTCGTGATGTCCCAGCCCGAAATGGAGGTAGGATGATGCGGGCCGCGATGCATCAAACCTTTCGGGATCGGGCATCAAAGCGGCATCGAACATTGCCGAGCCGGAACAGACCGCCAGCAGACTGCCGGCCTTGATCGGTGTGGCATAGCTGGTTCCCTCGCCCAGCACGCGATCGACTTCAGCAAAGCGGAACTGGAAAGTCGTGATCGGATTGAAGCGAAGCGCTTCGAAGACATGCGCATCGAACAGGTCGGTAGCGCCGGCGGCATCGGCGGCCAGCGCAGCATTCATCCAGTCCGGGTGACGCAGTAACTGGTCGGTCGCCTGGACGATCGCGGCACTCGTCGTTTCGATCGCGCCGACCAGGAGGCCGCAAACATTGCTGACGACCCGCTCAGGCGGCAGAGCCGCCCCCTTACCGCTCGACAGGTTTATCAGTCGTTCGACCGTTGTATCACCGTCGAGAGGAGCGGCCGCCCATTGCCGGGCAAGAAATGGCCAGAGCCATGCCTGCATGTCGCTGCCCGCAGCATGGCATCGCTTGAGGACATCGTCGTTGAACGGGAAATTGCGGAACATGCCATGCTGTGTGGCAAAGGACCAACGCAGCAACTGGTCGTCGGCAGCATCGAAACCGAAGATGCGCTGAACGATCCGCAGCGGCACCTTGCGGGCGATCTGCGGAACGATGTCCAATGTGCCTCCAGCCGCGCCGATCGCCTCGCGCACGACCTCCGCCGCAAGCACGCGGATCGCCGGCAGATCCTCCCAGCGCATTACCGACTGCATCACCCCTTTTTCTTCCCAGTTCAGCTCGGTCTCGTCGCGTGCGAGCATGAACGGCCCGACAGACGGGTCCATCGGCAGACGGTTGGCCCTGACGGAGTAGAGGGACGGTTGTGACAGAATGTCGAGGACATCGGTCGCCCGGGTGACAAGGGTGAAAGGGGACATCGGCAGGATGGGACGATCTGCCCTGAGTTCGGCATACATGCCGCGCCAATCGCTGCGAAGCCATCGGATGAAGACGCCCAGGGCCGCTTGCGGACCCTGCGACATTGCGGAATCGAATTCAGCAAGAAATGCCATGCGCTACGATCCTCCTGTTTTTGCGGACGGGGAGCATCACCCGTGGCGCGCGGCGCAGCGGCGCCGGGCGGGTCTCCGGCGGGTTCTGTCTTGCCGCGTCCCGTCTCGAATGGAACCTTTGCATTGATATGGATTTCAGGGCCTCCTATCTGCGGCGACGTCCCTGGCGATCCGAGGCTGTGTGCTAGAGCCACGTAGGGTTGGTATCGGCTTAGATTGAGTACCAGCTGGCGGGTCTCTGCCTGAAAGCCTTCGTCCCCGACCGGCGCGACACATATTCATCGGTCCAGCCCAAACGGCCGGCAATCTCATCCAGAACACGCCCGCGGCGAGTCAAACCGATCCCGCTGCTGACAAGCTTGAAAAAAAGCGCCAAGCGTTTCAAGTAAAGCTTGTTTCTGTTCGCTCTAAGATCGGATCATAGGTGACGACGTGGACCCCTACTCCTGAGCCAACGGTTTCAGTGATGGCATCGCGCCGCTCTCCTTCCCCTCGGCCAATGGTCGCCAAGCCCATGCACGCACATGATCCAAAGCGTTGCAGGCATTTCGTGACCCTGTATCTGAACGCAGTTCGCACTAGATCGGTGATTTAGATCCTATAACCAATCCACTGCGGCCGTTGGCAAGGAGGCAATTTAGAACCAGCATCAGGCCATAGGCAATCGAGCAAGTCAGCTGGTTAATGAGATCTTCGACAACAAGCCACTGCGATCCTGGGGATCCGAGGGGAACGCGTGCCACGCTCCTTGTAAGCTTTAGTATCCTCCACCCCCTTGAACCACCTGAAGCTGGTAATCGGCCACAGCCCGCCAAGAATGATGATCCTTCGCTTCCGAGACCTAAAAGACCGGGTCGGTCGGAGGATGGCGCGGATCCTGAGGATTGATGTTCACTTCGTAGGCCAGCGGCCGGGTGCTGATCAATCTAAACCTGCCATCCACGATGCTGATTGAAAAGAGACCCGCGCCGGCACCATTGGGCGGTACGCACGCTGCCGTCTCTCCAACGCGGCGTGTTTTCGTATCGATTGTTCTGAATGTGCTGTGCAGATAATCGATATTCTCCTTAGTCATGCGCGCTGTGCCGACGGCTTTGCCGAAGCCTGCATTGGTATCTTTCACGCAGAGGCCATGATTGCCGACCTTGCGCGACGTCACATCCTCGTAATGGCAGGAACCATCCCTCGACTTCCCCCACATCTTATGCGCGTAATAGAAGACGCCATTCTCATACTTGATGAATGCAAGCGCAAGACATTGGTAGTGGCCCAGTATCGTCCTGCTTTGCTTGCTGACGTTCTTTACCTCCCCGTAATAGACGGGGTCGCCTGTTTCCTGTGTCCAAAAGTGAAGTCGTGAGGCGATTAGGTCAGGATCGGTGACGGTCTCAGCGCAAGCGCTAGATATACCGAACATAAATGCAATGACTGAAGCCGCTGCTTTCCACATTGCGCCCTCCCAGAATATATCACATTTATCAGTCTATACTCAACCGCCGGCAACGAACGATACTACCGAAACGTGCACTTGACAACGCCCCCCTTTCTCACCGGTGCGCCGAGTTTCAATGCCCCAGCAGCTCAAGGCCGGATAGGCCACCGGTGACCAGACCCTGCCGTAAGGAAACGAACAAGCGACCCCGCTTTTATTGACCTGATTTCCTGGTTAAGTCTCAAGAGGTCAATAGGTTAGAGGTCCTAGTCGCCATCGGTAGTCACCACTGCTGGGTTCACCGCCTGTAGGAACGCCTCTGTTTATAGTTTTTTGAATTCACAACTTATGGACGCACTCAACAAGGCGACGGTGCAGCCGATGAAACTCATGCTGAACGGCATAAATGGCGACTATCTCCGAGACATACTTGAGATGGTTGTTTGGAGACACTTGTTTTGACCGCACCCCGTTGCTGTGGTGCGTTTGTATTCTGGCTATTTGTTTTTTGGGAGATTTTATTGGTTGCGGGGGCAGGATTTGAACCTGCGGCCTTCAGGTTATGAGCCTGACGAGCTACCGGGCTGCT
>NZ_SLYW01000012.1 GCF_004343585.1 Neorhizobium sp. JUb45
GATAAAGTCGGCCGAAGCATTTCTCTATGCTGCATCCATCATGACGCTGACAAGGCGCATCGCACGACCATCATGAATTCTCGGACGGACTCTTAGTGAACCTGACAATCAGCTCGACAGTCCAATCCCCATCAGGAGCTTAAGGCATATCAATCTCTCGTCTTGCCTCTCGTCCAATATCCGATCGCCGTCACGCTCTCTTTCTCAAATCCGGCGACATCGAGAAGCTGACGGCGGATCTGGGTGGCGATCCTCGTTTCTCCAGCCACCCAAATATAGCTGTTCCGTTCGGGAAGACGAACGTCATTCCAGATCTCCTCCAGCCTGGTGATTTCGGAATGCAGTCCGAAGCCGAAGCTCCATGCAATGCGATATTCCGGGTTGATATCGCCTGGAATATCTTCGGCGGACGGTATCTCCAGATGGGCCTGGATGGGGCAGATCCCCTGATGTTCTTCCATGATACGGCATGCCGCAGGCAGGCCTGTGGCATCGGCAACCAAAACGATAAGTCCCGTATTTTCCGGTGGTGCGTATTTGCCTTGCGGGCTTGTCAGCCCAATCGTGTCACCGGTTCTGGCGGAGGACGCCCAGTCCGACGCGATGCCTCCCTCGTGGACGACGAATTCGATGAGCATGCGACCTTCGGCGCTGTTCCAGTGCCGCACGGTATAGGGGCGCATCGGCGAACGGGGCATATCACCGGGCATCTGCCAACGGCCGTCAACCATGCGCGGCATGGTAATCACGCCGTTTGCGGCCGGAAATACCAGTCGCACCCATTCGTCTGCAAAGCCGCTCGTAGCGAAACGTGCGAGGTCCGCGCCGCCCAATTCGATACGGATCATATTCGGGGTTATCCGATTGGACGAGACGACTTCGCCCAGATAGCAATCCTTCATCGCTGGCCTTTCCAGAGGTAAAAAAGGAAGAACGGTCCACCGACCAGGCTGGTCAGCACACCGGCGGGGATCTGCCACGGAAAAATCAGCATGCGACCGAGCCAGTCGGCGACAAGCATGATTGTTGCGCCTGCCAGTGCGCAAGCCAGCAGCTGAGGCAGGGCGCGAGTGAAGCCGATCTGGCGCACCAGTTGTGGTGCCAGCAAGCCGACGAAGCTTGCTGGACCAACCACAAGCGTCGCCGCAGCGGCAGCGATCGCGCAGGAAAGCATGATGGTGCCGCGTGCCAGCTTCAAATCGATGCCGAGCGCTGTTGCTGTCGGTTCACCCAATGGAAGGATTTCCAGCCAGCGATTGAGCAGGGGAGTGAGGACGATGGAAGCAATGGCGATGGCTGCAACCAGCGTTGCCTGATCGGTGGTGACCCGGTAGGTCGAACCCGACATCCAGGTCAGCAGAAGTGCACGCACCGGGCCGCCGGTCGAAATCAGAAAGGCGGACAGTGCGCCGACGACCGTCGACAGCGCAATACCGGTGAGCAGAAGGCGCTCGGAGGAAAACCGGTGTCGCCAGCCGAGCGTGACGATGACGGCCACGACGGCCAAACCACCTGCTGTCGAAGCGGCCAAAAGGGCGGAAACACTGACGGTGCCATAGGCCACGATAAAGATCGCCGCTCCGAACGTCGCGCCTGATGAAACGCCCATCACTTCCGGGCTGGCCAATGGGTTGCTCGTCAGCTTCTGGATCAGCATCCCGGCAATGCCGAGCAGCATGCCGGCGGCGATGGCCGCGACGATCCTGGCGGCGCGCCATCGCAGAATCAGGTCGATGTCTGTCGTCAGTTCCCACCCGTCGGGCCCGCGACCAATAACGAATGCGACACACAACAGGATCACGAAAGCGCAGACCAGAACCGGCAACGTCAGCTGACCTGTCGATGCCCGACGGGAGGATGAATGCGCTGGCGCCGCTGAAATGCCGGTTCGTATCCGTTTGAGAAGAAGGAGCAGAACCGGTGCCCCAAGCAGCGATGCGACGATGCCTGTCGGCAGTCGTCCTCCTCCCATTGTCGGCCATTGGACGAGTTGATCCGCGCAGACGAGAAGCGCGCCGCCCAGCAGCGGTGCCCATAACAGGCGATCCGCCAGCCGACCGGCTCCGATCGATCGCACCAATGCCGGAACCGCCAAGCCTATGAAACCGATAATGCCAACCGCGGCAACCACTGCGCCGGATAGAACGAGTGCGATCAGCAAGGCCGCAATACGCAATTGGTTCGGCTTCAAACCCAATGAAAGAACGGCGTCATCGCCGAGATTGAAAAGCGAGAGCGGGCGCCTGATCGGCACTATTGTCAAAGCACAGATGAGAAGGCACACGAACAGTCCGCGGGCTGGCCCCCAGCCGCTTTGCTCAAGGCGGCCCGTCTGCCATTGCAGCAGCTCTTCGCTACGGTCCGGATGCAGAAGGACGATGATCGCGCAGATCGTTGCAAGCGTCAGGTTCACCACGAGGCCGGCCATCACCATCGAGATGGGTGTGGTCGAGCCGCGACGGGCGATGCCGAATACGAGTGCGGTGGCAAGGCCTGCACCGGCGATGGCGATCGGACCATATCCGTGTATCAGCAAGCCCGGTGCCCAGATGAGCGATGCGAGAAGTGCCGCCTGTGCGCCGGCGGAACTGCCAAGTGTTGTCGGTTCTGCCAGCGGGTTTCGCAAGGTCTGTTGGAAAACTGTTCCCGCAAGCGAAAGCGCTGCGCCACTCAGCCACGCAATAAACAAACGCGGCAGAGCCGACTGCATGAACAGCAACTCGTTCGGCGAGCTCGGTAAATCTGCGGTGATCGCCGCCAGCCAGTTAGCCATCGGCAAAACGGCGTTGAGCGATTGGATCGCCAGGATTGTTGCGAGCGCCGTCACGAGGATGGTGACTGCCCGCACGGCATGCACTGAGGAGGGCAGTTCCGGCCTCGTCATGTCAGGACGCATCGCTGAACGTGGCAGAAAACCATTCTGCGAGAGCAGTGGCAGATGCGAGGCCACCGAAGATCGAGACCGGCTGTGTGAGGTGGACGCGACCCTCGCGCACAGCCGGCAGGCCGGCCCAGAGGGAATTGTCTTCCATCGCGGTGAGGGCGTTGGCGGTGAGCCTGCCCTGGTTGAGAATGACAATGTCGCTGTCGGAAACCGTCATCAGCTTTTCGATGCCAATCGATGAAAAACCAAAACCGTTGACGTCGCTGGTCCAGGCGTTTTTGAGGCCTGAATGTTTTGCGACACTGTCCGGGAGGCTGCCGGCGGCATAGATGTTCACGAAGCGGTTGGTGCCATGCAGGTTGATGAGCACGATGCGGCGCGGTGGCAGTTGGCGCTGCATATCAGCCAACCTTCGCTGCGCTCCGAGCATCACGTCCCGTTGCTCGGCCTCGGGATAATGCGAAAGCACCGTTCGAGAAAACTCTATCGCCCTTTCGACCGGATCGCCGCCACTGCCATGGATGCTGCAGAGCCGAACGGGCGCGATGCTTTCCAGTTGCGGTCTTGAAATCGCACTCCATCCCGGCAGATAGATCGCGTCAGGTTTGAGGCGATCCATATATTCCAGATTGGGTTCCCAGGTGGAGCCAAGATCGGTGACGCCTTGAAGGTTGGCGAAGGATTGGAACGTCTCGCGGAACCCGTGATGATCGGCAATTCCAACCGGCTTGATGCCCATCGTCAGCAGTGTCTCGGCGGCTGCCCAATCGATGACCGCCGGCCTTTTTTGATCGGTGCCTGCAATGGATTGCCTCGGCCGGACAAGGACGGTCGCCGCCGCACCGAATACGGCGAGGCGGCGACTTATGAGGGCAGGGGCACACTCGGGCATGTTCACCAACGATAGCTCAGCTTGCCCGTGAAGGTGCGTTCCGAGCCGTAATTGCAGGCATTCACCGTAAAGCAGCCGGGGACATAGGATTTGTCGAACAGGTTGCTGACGTTCAGCGATGCAGAGAGCCCCTTTGCTTCGGGGAATTTCTGGCCGAAATCATAACGAAGTGCGACATCGACAAGTGTGAAGGCTGGGACCTTGAACGTGTTGTCGTCGCTGCCCCA
The DNA here is from genome assembly GCF_004343585.1 of Neorhizobium sp. JUb45. GTDB lineage: Bacteria > Pseudomonadota > Alphaproteobacteria > Rhizobiales > Rhizobiaceae > Neorhizobium. Next base: position 4,004 of record NZ_SLYW01000012.1, read on the forward strand.
GGTGTCGCCAATATACCGAACACCGCCACCGATGCTCAAACCGTCAAGCGCTTCCTGCTGCATTTCGTAGTTCAACCAGATGGACGCGGTATGCCGGGGCACGCGATAGGGCGTGTTGCCCAACTGGCTTGTCGTTTCCGTCTCGGTGATTTCCGCATCCGAATAGGTATAGGCGGCAGTCAGGCTCAGGCCGTCGTCGAGGTTGGCAAGTGCCTCCAACTCGAAGCCGCGTACCCGAACTTCACCTGTCTGAAGGGTAACGCGCGGATCAGCATAATTATAGGTCTGGACGTTTTGGCGAGCGAGATCGAAGGCACTCACCGTGAACAGACCGTCGAAACCCGCCGGCTGATACTTGATGCCGACTTCGTACTGCTGCGCGGTTTCCGGTACAAACACATTGCCGAGGCTGTCTGTACCGACCACTGGCGAGAAGGACTCGGAATAGCTCACATAAGGCGCGATGCCGTTGTCGAACAGATAGGTCAGGCCGGCGCGTTTGGTGAAGGAGTGGTCACGTTGCGTCGTTACGCCGCCCGCAAGGAGGTTTTCCGTGTCGCGCCATGCCCAATCCTGCCGAATTCCGAGCGTCAGGATGAGGTTGTCGAACTTGATTTGGTCCTGTGCATAGATGCCCGCCTGCGAGGCGGTGATGTCGGACAGGGATCTGCTCGTCCATGTGCCGGTATTGATCGGCGATCCATAGACCGGATTGAAGATATCGATCGAGGGCGCTGCACCGCGTTGCTCAAGCCATTTCGACGATCCCCAGAGATAGTCGACACCGACGATCGCCTTGTGTTCAATCGCTCCGGTATCGAAATCGAAACGCAGGCGATTGTCCACGGCGATGCCATCGTTCTCGATGTCACGCAGATTGTATGTGCGGTTGAGGGTGCGGTTACCCACCAGAGCACCGCTCGCCTGCAAATACTGGCGATGGTTGGTCAGGTGCGTATAGCGAAAGTTCTGCTCGAACTGGACAGTGTCATTGAAGCGGTGCTGGAATTCGTATCCCACTGCCGTACGATCGGCCGTCTCGTATTCCCAGCTGGGTTCACCGAGAAATCGGTTGAATGGAATATGACCGTTGGGATTGTCGAACAGGACGGCTGCAGCGGGAACCTGCGCGTAAAAATCGCCGTCATTACGCTGGTAGGAGCCGAGGACGGTCAGTTTCGTGTCTTCATCCGGTGCCCAGGTAAAGCTCGGGGCAAAATAGCGCCGATCGTTATCGACATGATCGACCTGTGTGCCGGCATCGCGCGCCATGCCGACAAAGCGGTACATGATCGTCTTGTCTTCGGAAACGCCACCAAGGTCGAAGCCGCCCTGGTAGTGATCGAAGCTGCCGAATACGGTCTCGATCTCATTGACCGGATTATCGGTCGGACGTTTGGAGACCGTATTGACCATGCCGCCCGGCACTTGCTGGCCGTAAAGAACCGATGAGGGCCCTTTGAGAACCTCGATGCGCTCCACGCCATAAGGATCGAGCGCAAAGAAACCGAAATATCCCGGCGTTACGGCCCGCAGCCCATCCTGAAACGTGTCGAGGCTGCTTTGCTGGAAGCCGCGCAGATAAAGTGGATTGTCCATCATCTGCGAACCGCTGGATTCAGAACGCACGCCGGCGGTGTAACGCAGCGCTTCATTGATGCTCTGAACGCCTTGGTCCTTCATCCGGTCTGAGGTGATGACGGAAATCGACTGCGGCGTTTCAAGAATGGGAATATCTCCCTTCGTGCCGGTCGAAGAACTGTTTGCGACATAGCCGTCAACATGCTCGAATGCGCCACCCTGGCCCGCAACCGTGATGGTGCCCAGCTGCGTGCTGTCTCCGCCCGCTGCCGCATCGCCTGGGGCCGCCGGACCGCGCAATGTGACGGTATTGGCGTTGGTGAAACTGTAGGAAAGACCTGTGCCATCCAGAAGACGGCTAAGCGCTTGTTCGCGGGTGAATGTTCCAGAAATGCCGCGCGTCGTTTTGTCTTTTACCAGCGCTGCCGGAAAGATCACCTGCAGGCCTGCCCTGTCGCCAAACCGCATGATGCCGGCGCTGAGCTGCCCGGCGGGTATCGTATAATTGATGGCCGCTGCCCGGCTTGTGGTTCCACCCTGCTGTTGAGCGAGAACCGGCAGAGGCGAGACCGAAGCCAACATTACCGCCAGCACACTGGTTGCCGCGATTGTTACGCCCGCGGACATTTTTCTGGAAACCAACACCTTCATCGCCCCTGTCACTCCAACACTACGGATCTGGGCGCGTCCCCCGCACCCTTATGACAGCAAGACGGATGGCGATAACGATCACCTCACACTTACTTGAAAATAAAATTCATGTTTTAGCGCGGCCTGTCAGGCGGAGCTGAGAACAACGAGATAGCGGCTGAGATAAACGGCTCGGACAGGCAGTGCGCTGGTAATGGCGTCGAGCACGCCGTCGGGATTGTCTATCGAAAAAATTCCTGTGACGCGCATGCTGGCCAAGGCCGTATCGGTCATGGTGATCATGCCGCTGCGGTAGCGGTTGACGTCGGCGATAACCTGACCGAGTGGCCGGTTTTCAAAGATCAGCTTGCCGCGACGCCATGCCGTTTCCGCATCGGCATCAATTCGCTCGATTGCCCCAACGCCGCCGCCGGTCGCATAAGTCACATTCTCCCCCTGCCGGACGATCACCGACGTTCGGTCGGATGCAACAACCGAGACGGCGCTTTCCTCCACGGCAATAGTCACATTGTCGCTCCATTTATGCACGGCGAACCGTGTGCCGAGCGCCGTTGTGCTGCCATCGCCCGCATCGACCCTGAAAGGGCGAGATGGGTCCTTGGCGACATCGAAAAACACGCGCCCGCGGATCAGTCGCAATGCCCGTGCGTTTTCGGTGAAATCGAGGGCAATCGCCGTTTCTGCGTCGAGGCTGGCCGTCGAGCCGTCCGCAAGCTTCACCACGCGTTGCTCACCGGTTCCGGTCGAGTAGTCGGCGGTCCAGGCGGCGATCGGCAGGGAGGCAGTGACGACGCCGGCTGCCACTATTGCGGTGGCGCTCCCGGCCAGGAAACCGCGGCGGCTCAAAAGATTGCCGCGGCCTGTCTTTTGCAGATTGTCCTTGCGAGGGTCTCCGACGACATCGAAATCCGACCACAGAGCTGCGACCTTCATATATTCCTGCAGGTTGGCGGGCTCCGACATCCACCGGGCATGCTCTGCACGGTCTTCAGCCGTGGCTTCGCCGGACTGAATGCGGACGAACCAGGCTGTTGCGTGGTCCATTATGGCGCCGTTTTCCGATTTTCCTACCATCAATGCCACCGATTTGCCGTGTCGGCGAATATCATTCGCCTTGAAGCCAAGACGGAACAGAGGGTGCAGTCCCTCACCGGTGAGGGTGAATTTCTTTGTTCTCTAGTCAAGGAACTCATCCATCTTCGACCGACATGTCGCCAGCGCCCTGATCATCAACTTTTCAACCGCGCTTCGGGTAATGCCAAGCTTTGCAGCTATTTCACTATGCGTCAGGCCATCGAACTTGTGCATCAGGAACACCTCGCGTTGGCGCGCGGGCAGAGCGGCGACGATCTGTTTCAACCTTTCGAGCCGCTGGCGGTAATCCAGCGCGTGCTCGGCGGTATTATTCGCATGATCGGGAATATCAGGCAGTTCGCCTGACGAGATGTATCGAGACCGCGCAACCCGGCCGCGCAGGTGATCGACCGCGACATTTTCGGCGATCCGGAACACATAGGCGCGGGGATTGGCAATGTCGCTGTCGTCTACAATACGTTGCGTGCGCAGATAGGTGTCCTGAAACGCGTCTTCCGCCTCCGAACGACCGCCTAGGCGTTTCGTCAGATAACCAACCAGTTCGCCATAACTCTCGCTCAGGGCGTGAAGCAACGTTGATGTCTTCTTGGCTGGCATAGGGACATGCGTTTCGTGAAGCTGATAAAAATAGCGAGCAATCTGCTCGTCCAACCGCCAGATAAAACATAAACTTGATATTGTGAATCAAATTTTCCGCAAACGTCGTCGCGATAGGCAAATCGGTGCGGCAGATCAGAGATATCTACGCCGCCAGGCAACCAGCGAGCCCGCCCCGGCACTGTCGAAAGGGGAATATCAATTCGACAGATCGTGCGGCAAACCGGCTATAGCCGAAAAATCTTTGCCGCACCGGAGAAGCAACCCAAAGCGCCCACGAAGCGCGCTTTGGGTATTGGTCTTGCATTGCCGTGCCTTCTAACTGGCATCGATCAAGGCATCATTTTTTTTTCTTCTTTTTCCCGGATGAAACGATGAGATCGCGGTACTCGTCCATGTCGCCTTCGAATGTGGTAACGGTGCCGTTGTTGACGAGCCACAGGCGGTCGACTGTCGCTTCGATCAGATGGCGGTCATGCGAGATCAGGATCACGGCACCGTCATAATCGTTCAGCGCTTCGATCAGCGCACGACGGCTGTCGATGTCCAGATGGTTGGTCGGTTCGTCGAGGATCAGCAGGTTCGGCGCATGGAATGCCGCCAGACCCATCAGCAGACGAGCCTTTTCACCGCCGGACAAATCCTTGGCAGCAGTCGCCATTTTTTCGGTGGCAAGTCCCATCTGTGCCACGCGGGCACGCACCTTGGCTTCCGGCGCCTGCGGCATCAGTTTACGCACATGCTCGATAGCGGATTCTTCAGGCACGAGATCGTCCAGCTGGTGCTGGGCAAAAAAGCCGATCTTCAGCGAAGGGGCTATCCGCAGATCGCCGGTTTCGGGTGCAAGACGGCCGGAGATGAACTTGGCAAAGGTCGACTTGCCGTTGCCATTGGAACCCAGCAGCGCAATTCGGTCATCGTTGTCGATACGCAGATTGATGCCCTTGAGAATGGGATTGCCTGGTTCGTAACCGACGGAACCACCATCGATGGCGATGATCGGCGAGGCAGGCTGCTTTGCCGGTTCCGGAAAGGTTATGGGCTGAACGTGATCTTCGATGACCGAAGATACCGTACCCATGCGTTCCAGCGCCTTGACGCGTGATTGTGCCTGTTTGGCCTTGGATGCCTTGGCCTTGAAGCGGTCGATGAAACTCTGCAGATGCTTGCGCGCTGCATCGTTCTTGACCTTTGCCTTGGTTTGTAATTCGTCGTTTTCGGCCTTCTGGCGCACGAACTGGTCGTAACCGCCGCGATAGAAGGTCAGCTTCTTCTGGTCGAGATGGACAATGGCATTGACGGCGTTGTTCAACAGGTCGCGGTCATGGCTGATGATGATGACCGTGTAAGGGTAACGGCGGATGTAATCCTCAAGCCAGAGCGTGCCTTCAAGGTCGAGATAATTGGTCGGTTCGTCGAGCAGCAGCAGGTCAGGTTCGGAAAACAGCACCGATGCCAGTGCCACGCGCATGCGCCAGCCGCCTGAAAAGGACGATGCCGGGCGAAGCTGGGCTTCCTGGTTAAAACCGAGGCCGGCCAGAATGCTGGATGCACGCGCTTCTGCCGAGTGCGCATCGATGTCGATCAGCCGCATCTGAATATCGGCGATGCGTTCCGGGTCGGTTGCTGTTTCCGACTCCAGCATCAGCGCGGCGCGTTCCTTGTCGGCCGCCATGACGATCTCGATGAGACTGTCTTCGGTACCGGGAGCTTCCTGCGCTACCTGCCCGATCCTGGCATTCTTGGGGATAGACACCGAGCCGCTTTCGGCGCCGTGGTGCCCGGTGATGACTTTGAACAGGGTGGATTTTCCCGCGCCATTTCGGCCAACAAGGCCAGCCTTGGTGCCGCTTGGAAGCGTTACATTGGCCTTATCAAGGAGAAGACGGCCGGCGATGCGGGTGGAAAGATCGGAGATTGAAATCATTGCGCCGTCTTGGGCAAAGTCTTCCCTGATAGCAAGCGCGGTCGATGAATGGCCGATGCCCATCGGGAAAAGCGATGGCGGTGGATGCTGCGCTGCAACACTGCCTTGGTCGCCAATCTCCATCAAGTCGCTGCTGCAGATTTTCAGTATTTTCGACAAGAGGTTTCCTAATACCGCAAATCCGGCAGTCCGCGATCGCGAAACCTATGGGGCCAGATTTTGCGATAGATGCCGACCAATCTGCCGCGTGAGGAGGGTGAAGCAAAGCCGTCCGGCAGACCGTTTTCGAGTTCGCAAAACACCTTCCTTTTGGTGGCATGGCCATCATCATCGACATTGAAGGCACGGAAATGGCGCGGGCGCCGGTGTCGTGACTTGAGGACGAACCCGCGACGTGGAGCGTTTTTCGTCCGGAGAAAAGGCAAGCCCGTTGGGCTGACCGAAATCGGTGATCACCGCGTCGAGTTTTCCGCTTGCCGGATCGAGCCGATAGACGTTGCGGGTCGCCTGCTCCGGTTCGGCACTATAGCCCTCTTAGTCCGACTTGATACCGTAAGTGGGATCGGTGAACCACACGCTGCCATCGCATCTGACGACGTCGTCGTTCGGCGAATTCAGGCGTTTGCCCTGAAAACTGTCGGCCAGAACGGTTATCGAGCCATCGATCTCGGCGCAGGTGACGTGTCGGCCGGCAGAACGCGTCCTTCCTACTCGTCGCCAGGTACGCCGTATGAGGGAGCGGCCAAAGGGTTTACCGCACGTGTCACGTAATCCGCGGCCTGCGGCTTGTAGACATCCCATGCGCGTGCCACCGCTGCGATCGGACAACCCTCATCCAACCAGTCGATGCGCAGTTCGGCATAAGGCCAGCTTTCCTTGTCGACGATCAGCAGGCCCGCAGAACGAACGGGCCCCGCTTCACCACCTGCATCGACGGCGGCCTTGAGCGCAGCGATGAGGCGGTCACCCAGGGTACCTGTCGTGGCTTTGAACGTATCGATCATCGCCTGCGGTACGCCATCATTGGCGAGAAGGTTGCCGGCGGCAACACATTGACTGCCGGTGGCCGAAGTCCAGATGCCGAGGGCGTTGGGGCCTGAATGGATGGCGGTCCCGCCCTGTATATCCACCGCCAGCAACTGGCGATAGCCGGGGAAATCATCACTCTGTTGCGCCGTGGTGACGGCGTCCGCCGCGCCTGCGCCCTTGGCAAGCTCGTCGAGCATTTTTGGGCCGAGCGCAGGATTGGTCACGTTCTGGGTCGCAACCGCACCGATGCCGGCACGTGCCCATGCGCAGCGGGCAGCGACAGCAGGCGAGGAAGAGGAAATCGCCACGCCGAACTGGCCGGACTGCTCGCAGCGAGCAACGATTGAGAAGGTCATGGGAACTCCTGTGTCAGGACGGTGTGGCTATGTTTACGGTCGACTGATCGCGATCGGCCCGCAGCTGCCGGCCGATCGCTTCGAAAACGATCAGTCCGGGATGACAGCCGTCGCGTCGATCTCGACCAGCCATTCCGGCCGGGCCAACGCCACGACGACGAGGCCCGTGCAGACCGGGAAGACGCCTTTGATATATTCGCCCATCGTGCGGTAAACCGCCTCGCGATGGCGAACATCGGTCAGATAGACGACCAGCTTGGTGACATGCTCCATCTGGCCGCCGGATTCCTGCACCAGCTGGCGGATGTTCTGCATCACCTTGTGTGTCTGTTCGACCGGATCATGGCTGCCGATGTTCTTGGCGGTGTCGAGATCCTGCGGGCACTGGCCTCGCAGGAAGATCATCGTGCCGCGCGCGACGACGGCCTGGCAGAGGTCATTGTCGAGATTCTGCTCGGGATAGGTTTCCTTGGTGTTGAACTTGCGAATGCGCGTATGTGCCATTCTTGTCTCCATCGGATTATTCATGGAAGATGCCGGTCGATCTCTGTCGGTATCTCAGGATTGCGGCGCGTAGGCGAGGTAGGTGTCCTGGATGAGGATGTGGTCGGCCACGTGCTTGGCATCGTGCCAGACCCCCCAGATGAAGCTGGAGCCACGACCGGACAGCCAGGGCAGGCCGAGGAAATAGATGCCTTTTTCAGCCGTGACGCCCCGCTGTTGCTTCGGGCGGCCAGCTTCATCGAAGGCATCGACCTTCAGCCAGCTGTAATCGGAAACAAAACCCGTCGCCCAGATGATCGTGGTGACGCCAGCTTCGCCAAGGTTGAGTTCGCGCAACGGATTGGTGACACAATCGACCTGCGGACCAAGCACCCGTGCCTCCGGCTCCTGCGCAAGGTCAAGGCCGTTGCGAGCAACGAAGGCATCCGCCTCGTCAAGCAGCGACAGATAGTTCTGGTCGCCTCGGTCGAGATTACGGGCAAGATCGTCAGCGAAGGAAAGCGATCCGTCACGGTAAGCGCCGGTCATGCCGGCCAGCACCATGCCCTGTGCCGCCAGGCGACGGAAATCGATGGTCTTGCCGCCATGCGCGCCGCTGACAGCAATGGTGACATGTTCCGAACCTGGGGCCTGCGCCTGCGCATCCCACTTCCCGAGCACGCCGAGCCACCAGACGAAATCGCGGCCACGATAGGCGCGAGGCGGGCGGTCGTGCGGGCCGACGGACAGATAGACCTTGCGGCCGGAAAGCATGAGTTCTTCGGCGATCTGGACGCCGGAGGAACCGGCGCCAACCACCAGAACAGCACCTTCGGCGAGCTGGGCAGGGTTACGGTACTCGCTCGAATGCATTTGCGTGACGCCGGCATCTGCGGGCACGATCGACGGAATGCTTGGCTTCTGGAACGGGCCGGTGGCCGCAACGACATTGAGGGCTTCGATCACACCATTCGACGTTTCGACGCGGAAACCGGGGCGGTCTTCAAGACGCTCGACCTTGGTGACATCGACACCGCAGCGGATCGGCGCCTTGTGCATGCCGGCATAGGCCTCGAAATAGTCTGCGACACCTTCCTTCGGCACGAATGCATCCGGGTGGCCGGGAAAATCCATGCCGGGAAAACGGTCGTGCCATGCGGGGCCGTTGGCAACCAGCGAATCCCACCGCATCGAACGCCAGCGCTCGGCAATGCGTCCGCGCTCGAGCACGAGGTAATCGACGCCGTTGCGGCTCAGATGTTCGCTCATGGCCACACCTGCCTGGCCGGCTCCGACCACCAGCGTATGGATCTTCTCGACTGACATGCTCTCGCCCTTTTCTTTTTCGCCACGACCCGCCGATCGGCGTCAGCTGTCATTCCGCTCTAACGAACGGTTGGCATTCGGAAAATTACGATTTGCTGCAGCACTGGTTAGGATTGCCGAAAGCAGGGCGGGAGCGCCTCGTGAAGCGCCGTTAAGCAAAACCGGCGGCAACAGAATATTTACTTTTTAGCAAACCGCAAATAGTAAGCTGGCTTGCTTAGCCTCGCATAGGCATGGGCACACCCGTCGGCCTTCGTGCCTGACATACGGCATCAGGGCCCCACATGCGTTTCACTTTGCGTCAGCTCGAATATTTCATCGCCACCGCCGAAGCCGGCTCCATCACGCTTGCATCGGATCGCATTCGCGTTTCGCAGCCGTCGATCTCAACCGCAATCTCGCAGCTGGAAATCGAGCTCAACACCCAGCTTTTCCTGAGGCGCCATGCACAGGGCCTGTCGCTGACGCCGGCCGGGCAAAAACTGTTGTTGCAGGCAAAGGCTGTGATCGAGCAGGTGCAGAACCTCTACACGGCCGCTTCCGAGGCGACGGACCAGATCCGCGGGACCCTGTCGCTGGGCTGTCTATTGACCTTCGCGCCAATGTTGCTGCCGGAAGTCAGCCAGAGTTTCAAGGCCGCCTATCCCGGCGTGACCGTTCGGCCCACGGTCGCCGATCATCGGACGCTGCTGACCAAGCTGGAGCGTGCAGAACTGGATATCGCGCTTTCCTACGATCTTCTGGTACCGGAAGGGTTCGAGTTTACCCCGCTTGCCGAACTGCCGCCTTACGTTCAGGTCGCGGAAACCGACCCGCTGGCGGAGCGTTCGGCGATTTCCCTTGCCGAGCTGGAGGCACACGAGTTCATCCTTCTCGATCTGCCGTTGTCTCGTGATTATTTTCTGGGACTTTTCGCGGCGGCTGGCGCCACGCCAAACATCGTCGCGCAGATCCAGCACCAGGAAGTCATCCGTACGATGGTCGCCAGCCGCTATGGTTATACGCTCGCCAATGTTCGCCCCAAGAACAAGGCGGCGCTGGATGGAAGGCGGCTCGTCAGTCTGCGCCTCTCGGGTGAACACAAGCCGATGCGTATCGGCCTGATCCGTGTTGGGCAGCAGGTCTCGACACGGATGGTGCGGACCTTCGAAACGCATTGCGCCAACCTCATTTCCGATAACTACGTGCCGGGCATGGAGGCGCCGATCCTCAACCTGCGCCGCACCGGCAATGCCTAGGCTCGCTTTTTTCAAAGCACCAGTTTCGAATATCCTATTTTTCTTTTTGATCGTCGGCTGACAGTGTGCGCGCCAAACGCCGCCTGACCAGTGCGGTGAGTGCCGCATTACGGAGTCGAGAATGCACGAGAAGACCAAGTCCGCAGACCAGGCAATCACATTGATCGTCGAGGCGATGACCAATCAGGAAAAGGTCGATCTGCTTTCCGGCTTCGGAATGTGGAAAACCGCAGCGGTTCCCGCGTACGGTATCAAGCCGATCGTCATGACCGACGGAACCTACGGCGTGCGCTATTCGATCCCGCAGATCGACAGCGACGAACGCGGCGGCATGGATCTCGATGCTTTTCTATCGGTGGTCAACCAGCGCGCCAGCGATGTCGCTATTGCCTGGGGTGAGATGAAGCCGGCCACCTGCTTCCCCAATGGTTCGGCGATGGGCAACAGCTGGGACGAAGGCCTGATGCAGCGGCTGGGCGTGCTTCTCGGCCAGGAATGCCGCGCCATGGGCGTGCACCTGTTGCTTGGTCCGGGCATCAACCTGCGTCGCACACCGCTCGCCGGCCGATCCTACGAATATTATTCGGAAGATCCGCTGGTTACCGGCAAGCTGTCGGCGGCGGTTATCGAAGGCATCCAGAGCCAAGGCGTTGGCACCTCGCTGAAGCATTTTGCCTGCAATAATTCCGAAGTCGAACGCACTACGATGGACAGCGTCATCGAGGAACGCGCGCTTCGGGAAATCTATCTCAAGGGTTTCGAGATCGCCATCAAGCAATCGAAACCCTGGACGATCATGTCCTCCTATAACCGCCTCAACGGCGTGCAGGCCTCGCAGGACCCTTGGCTCCTGAACGAGGTCCTGCGCGATGACTGGGGTTTTGACGGCGTTGTCGTTTCCGACTGGCATGGCATCAAGGATCGCCCGGTTTCGCTGATGGCCGGTGGCGATCTCGACATGCCGGAAAGCCCGCGCCGCAAGGCCGATCTTCTCGCCGCACTCGACAACGGCAGTGTCCCGGCCGAGGTGGCGAACCTGTCGTGCCAGCGCATGCTCGACATGATCGCGCGGTGCAACGAAGGTGCAAGCCAGCCTGTGCCGGTCTACACCGCCGAAGAACACCATGCCGAAGCCCGTGCAATGGCCGCCACCTCCATGGTTCTGGTGCGCAATGAAGATCTGCTGCCGATCCGGCCGGAGATAAAAACCATTCTCGTCGTCGGTCGCGACGCCGGCACGCCGGTCATCCAGGGTTCGGGTTGCGCCACAACAATCCCGACCATGGTCGATCAGCCACTGGAGCAACTGGAGCTGGCCTTGGGCGAAAATCATAGTCTGACCTTCCGCGAGGAAGCCGATGCCGATACGCTGGCACTGGCCGCCAAGGCGGATCTGGTTCTGGTCTACACCTCGACCGAAGGGGCTTATGACGGCGAAGGTTCCGACCGCACCACGCTGGCGCTCGGCCCCGGTCAGGATGCCATGATTGCGGCGCTGGCTGCCGTGTCTGACAAGGTCGCCGTTGTGATCGCTTGCCCTGATGCCGTGGAAATGCCGTGGATCGAGGCGGTGAAGGCGGTTCTCGTCACCTTCTATTCCGGTCAGGCCATGGGTGGTGCCGTCGCCGACGTGCTGACCGGCAAGGTCAACCCGTCCGGCAAGCTTTCCGTCACTTTTCCGAAGCGTCTCGCCGATGTTCCCGGCTTCCTGCATTATCCGGGTGAAAACGGTCGACATATCTATGGCGAAGGTATCCATGTCGGTTACCGCTCTTATGATCTGCGCGAAATTGAGCCGCTGTTCCCCTTCGGCCACGGCCTGAGCTATACCAGCTTTGCCTATTCCGACCTGTCCGTCTCGTCATCCGAGATCGGATTGAAGGACGAAATCGCCGTCGCCTTCACCGTGACCAATACCGGCGAACGCACCGGTGCCGAAGTGGCGCAGCTTTACCTGCAGGCACCCGGTAAACGGTTGAAGCGCTCGCCGCAGGAACTGAAGGGTTTTGCCAAGCCGATGCTGGCGCCGGGCGAGAGCAAGCGCGTCAAAATCACCCTCAAGGGTTCGGATCTGGCGATCTGGGATCCGGCACTTGGTCGCTGGGTGTTGGAAGGCGTCGAGGCCCGTCTCGTGGTCGGCGCCTCCTCGCGTGATCCGAAACTTTCCGCTGATCTGACGATCAAGCCGTCTGTCCTGCCGCATCGTCGCATCGCTTATGACACCCAACCGGCTTATGTCCTGCCGAACGCCATCGCCTGCGAGCATATCTGCGCCTATCTGACGGACCGCTGCAATATTTCGAGAGAGGATGCCATGCGCATGCTCAATCATTGCTCGAACTCGTTCTTTGGAATTTTCACCTCGCTCGAGCGCCGTCTCCGCGTTTCCATTCCCGAAGCCGAGGTTGCCGGTCTCGTTGCCGAGATCAACGCGGCGATGGACGAGGCGGAGAAAAGACTGTGACCGCGACGCAGGATTGGCTGGAACGATTGGTGGCTCACCCCACCATCAGTTCCGCCACGAACCTGCCGCTGATCGACGAGATCGAGGCGGCGCTGGCGAATTCCGGCGCGGTCTGCGAACGCTTTATCGATGCAACGGGACAAAAGGTGGCGCTGCTGGCGCGTCTTGGCCCGGATGTGCCGGGAGGCTTGATGCTCTCGGGGCATGTCGATGTCGTGCCGGTTGCCGGGCAGGACTGGACAGTTCCGCCGTTCAGCGTCACCCGCAAGGGCGGCAAGCTCTACGGGCGAGGCACGACCGACATGAAGGGGTTTGTGGCATCGGCCGTGGCGCTTGCGCAGACGATCGATTTCCAAAGTCTGGCGGCGCCGTTGTGGCTTGCGATCTCTTATGACGAGGAGATCGGCTGTGTCGGCGTCAGGCCGATGCTTGAGGAGATTGCCGGTCGGGATATCTTGCCCGACCTTATCGTCATTGGTGAACCGACGTCGATGCAGCTTGGCCTTGGCCACAAGGGCAAGATGGCTTTCCAGGTGAAGGCCAGGGGCGTTCCGCGCCATTCCGCTGAAGCGCCGCTGGCGCTCAACGCCCTGCATATCGCCGCCGATTTCATCTCCGGTCTGCGCAAATTGCAGGACGAAATCGAGGCGCGTGGTTTGCGTGAGCCCGGATATTCGGTGCCTTATGCCACCGTTCATGTCGGCAAATTGTCAGGTGGCACCGCTGTCAATCTGGTACCGGATCATGCGGATCTCCTGATGGAATGCCGCATGATGGCGGGGGATGACCCGTTGGCTCTGGCCGAACAGGTCCGCAAGGCCGGCGCGGCGGCCGTTGCCCCGCACAAGGATCGGTTCAAGGAAGCGTCTATAGATATCGAGATCACCGGCAATTATCCTGGCCATTCGATTGATGCGGACCACCCGGTCGTGCAGGCCTTTGCCGCCTGCCTTCCGAAGGGAGCCGGAGAGTGCCGCGTCAGCTTCGGAACCGAGGCCGGATTGTTCGCGCAGGCACTGGATGTGCCCGTTGTGATCTGCGGACCCGGCAGCATGGAACAGGGGCATCGTCCCGACGAATTCATCGAGGAAACCCAGCTGGCGCTGTGCGACCAGGTCCTTGCGGAGGCCGTCATTCGCTTTTGCACAAGCCGTCGGCCGCTTGCTTCGCATGTGCCAAAGCAGATGCACGGAAAATTGTAATTTACCGAAGCCGCAGCGACGGGAAGAGTAGAGTTGACGAAGGTCAAAACAAAAACGCCGGAGGGTAAAAATGAATAATAATGTATCACGCCGTGGCTTCATGAAGACGACCACCGGGCTTGCCGCCGTGGCGCTTGCCGCTCCGGTCATTCTGAAGGGCAATCGCGTATTCGCCGGCGAAACGCTGGTCGTGCGCGACATGGGCGGCGCCTTCTATGAAGGTTTCAAACTTGCCTTCTATGACACCTTCACTGCCGAGACCGGCGTCACCATCCAAACCAATACCAATGAGCCCGACCCGATCCCGCAGTACAAGATGGCGATCGACACGGACACCAAGCTGTTTGACGTTGCCCTGATGACGCCGGAACATGTTCTGCGCATCCGCAAGCTCGGCGACAACTACATGCTGCCGCTCAACATCGAGGTTCCCAACAAGGCCGATTTCGCGCCGCATACGTTCGAAAACGATTTTGCCGGTGTCGCGATCTTCGCACTGGCCATGGCCTATCGCAAGGACACCGTGAAGACGGTTCCGACCAGCTGGGCCGATTTCTGGAATACCGAAGCCTTCAAGGGGCGTCGCGGCATGTGGCGCAGCCCGGTTACGACGCTGGAAATGGCGCTTCTCGCCGATGGCGTTCCTCTCGACAAGCTGTATCCGCTCGACGTCGAGCGTGCGTTCAAAAGCCTCGACAAGATCAAGTCCAGCATCGACATCTGGTGGACTTCGGGCGCTCACGCCACGCAGTTGCTCCAGAATGGCGAATTGGACATGATGTCGACCTGGTCGACACGCGCACAGGCAGCCATCAATGCCGGCGCGCCGGCAGGCATCGTCTGGAACGGCGGCCTGTTCAACATCGATGGCTGGACCATTGCCGGCAACACGCAGAAGGCTGATCTGGCTCGCAAGTTCATCGAATGGTGCCTGGATGCAAAACGTCAGGCCGCCTATACGGACATTCTGGCTTGCGGTCCGACCAACATGAAGGCTTACGAACATCTGAGCGCCGAGAAGGCTCAGCTCCTGCCGACGGCGCCCGCCAACATCAAGGGCCTGACTGTCATGAACGCTGCCTACTGGGCAGAACATCAGGACGAACTGACCCAGCGCTTCGAACAGTGGATCCTGAGCTGATTTTCAGCGCCAACGACCACCTGAGCTTCAGGTCTCGCCCCATGGCGGGACCAGTTATCTGATAATGGGTGGCCCAGTTCTGCGATATGCTGAACGGGCCATTTCAACGAACGGGACATCCATGGCTGAACTTTCCGCCAAAGACACCTTCTCACGGAAGCGCCTGAGGGCGGACAGCCTCTGGCTCACCATGCCGGGTCTTGTCTACATGGCTCTGTTGCTGATCCTTCCGGCCGGCGCGCTGATCTGGCAATCCTTCGTCGATCCGAAATCCGGTGCTTTCGACCTGTCCGTTTATCGACAGATGTTTTCAGCTGGTGTCTACGTGAAGGTGCTTGCCAACACATTCGCCATCTCCGCGCAGGTCACCCTCGTTTGCCTTCTGGTCGGTTATCCGATCGCCGTCTGGCTGGCCGGCATGTCGGAACGTCGTCGGCGCATGGCCATGTGGCTGGTCCTCTTGCCGTTCTGGGTCAGCCCGCTTCTGAAAAACTTTGCCTGGATCGTGCTGCTCGCCCGCAAGGGCATCGTCGCGCAGATGCTGACCGGCATGGGTTTCGATACGCAACTCGATCTGCTGTATGGCCGCGGCGCAGTGATCTTCGGCATGGCGCATGCCATGCTGCCGGTCGCGATCCTCACCATGCTGCCGACCATGCTGTCGATCGACGGTCGACTGATCCCCGCCGCGATGACAATGGGGGCAAGCCGCAGCCAGTCCTTTTGGCGCATTTTCGTGCCGCTTTCCATGCCGGGTGTGGCCGCTGCCGGCCTGCTTATCTTCGTCATGGGGCTCGGCTTCTTCATCACGCCGGCTTTGCTTGGTTCGCCACGCGAAACCGTCATAGGCCAGATGATGATTACCCAGGTGCAGCAGCTCTTCAACCTGCGCCTTGCAGGTGCTCTTGCCGCTCTCCTCCTTGCCGTGACGCTGATCACCATCGCCGTCTACGATCGCTTCTTCGGAATGTCGGCCGTCTCCGGTAATGGCGCATCGACCAAACGCGGTGGCGTTATCGGAGCCATCGGCGGCGCGGTCATCGAGATCGGCTCGGGTGTCAGCGATTTCATCGCCAACCTCTTCCCCGCGCGCCTCGGACGCGGTGTGTTCACCGCGTTCGTCTGGATCGTGATCGCCATCATGATCGTGCCGGTTCTGGCATTCCCGCCCATGGCTTTCTCGGGTTCGAGTTTTCTCGAATTCCCGCCGAAAAGCTTTTCGCTGAAATGGTTCCAGACCTATCTCAGTTCCGACCAATGGATGGGGGCGACCTCACGCTCGGCGATCGTCGCGATCGTCACGGGTATCATCGCCACCCTCATCTCGGGCATGGCGGCCTATGGTCTGGCACGCACGCAGCGCAAGGCAGGCGGCGTGATCTTCCTGTCCTTCATGCTGCCGATGATCGTACCCAATATCGTCATCGGCGTGTCGCTGTTCTACGTGCTGGCCAAGATCGGCCTGATCGCCACAGATACCGGCATCATTCTTGGCCATACACTGTCGGCCATGCCGATTGTCTTCGTCATCCTGCTGACCACGTTCCGGGGCTTCGACTGGCGGCTGCTGCAGGCTGCGGCCACGCTCGGTGCAAATGGCTGGCAGCAGATCCGGCTCGTGCTTCTGCCGCTGATCAAGGGTGGCGCCATCGCGGCATTCCTCTTCGGCCTGCTGCATTCCTTCGAGGAGCTCACCATTGCGCTCTTCGTCGGAGCGGGCGTCAAGCAGACCCTGCCCAAGCAGATGTGGGACGATATCATCCTCAGCATTTCCCCGACCCTGGCTGCTGCCTCGGTCTTCATCGTGGCGGTGGTGACAGTGCTCTTCGTCATCGCCGAAAAGGCAAGGCCGCGCTGACACATGCGTAACCCAGCCGATCCCATCACGACCAAAGGAATCACAATCGCCATGTCAGCCGCTTCTGCCAGCACGCCGGAAATCAAGCTCAAGGTACAGGGTCTCGCCAAGCTCTACGGTCAGACCACCGCACTCGATCATGTCGATCTCGAAGTGCGCAAGGGTGAACTCCTGACCCTTCTCGGTCCTTCGGGTTCGGGCAAGACCACGCTCCTGCAGCTGATCTGCGGCCTGCAGGAGCCGACCTCCGGCACCGTCATCATCGACGGCAAGGACCAGACCCATGCGCCGGTCAACAAGCGCGACATCGGCGTCGTCTTCCAGAACTATGCGCTTTTCCCGCATATGTCCGTGGCCGAGAATGTCGGCTTTGCGCTGAAAATGCGCAGCCTGCCGAAGGCTGAAATCGATGCCAAGGTGGCCAAGGCCCTGGCAACCGTCGGTCTCGCGCATGCGGCCGCACGCTCCCCCTCGCAGTTGTCCGGTGGCCAGCAGCAACGCGTCGCGCTCGCCCGCTGCCTCGTTTATGATCCCGCCATCATCCTGATGGACGAGCCGCTCGGCGCGCTCGATGCCAAGCTGCGCGAGGTCATGCAGATCGAAATCAAGCGCATTCACCGCGAAACGGGTGCGACGATCATCTTCGTCACCCACGACCAGCAGGAAGCACTCGCCCTGTCTGATCGCATCTGCCTGATGAACGACGGCAAGATCGCCCAGCTCGGCACGCCGCGTCAGATGTATGACGAGCCGCAGAACCTGTTCGTCGCAGATTTCATTGGCGTCTCCTCGATCATCCGCGGCACAGTAAAGGCAGGCGCGCTTGAAGCTGCCATCGGCACCCTGCCGATCGCTGGCGATGCACCGCCAGAAGGAACCACGGGCGCGATCGTCGTGCGACCGGAAGTCATCACGCTTGGTGAGGGTTTCTGCGAGGGACGTGTGCGCGAAACGGTCTATGGCGGTTCGGAACTGCGCGTCATCATCGACGCCGGCGAGCAGGAAATCATTGCACGCGCACCGGCAACGGCAGGCGACGTGGAAGTCGGCTCGACGGTGCGCTTCGGATGGGCGCCGGAAACTGCCCGCTTCCTCATAGATAAGGCCTAATCCCCAGGGCCTTCGTCCCCGAGCCGGGAGCGATAGCGTTTCCGGCTCGGGTACAAACTCCAGACTTTGTCGGTGCTTTTTTGGCACGCCCCAAACAGTTTTGACCGGAGCAACCGAAACATGGCCGCACTGCGTTTTCTCTACGACTGTGATCCCGGCGCCGATGACGCGCTGGCCATGCTGCTGGCGCTTGGTCGCCCCGATGCGCTCGACATGATTGCCGTGACCTGCGTGGCGGGCAATGTCGGGCTTGAACCTGTCGTCAACAATGCAAGGCGCATCCTGGAACTCTGCGGGCGGCAGGATATTCCGGTCTATTCCGGTGCGGCCCGTCCGATCATGGCATCGCGTGGTCGCCTCTCCATCATGCACGGGTCGGATGGCCTTGCCGGCAGCACGCTTCCCAAACCCACCATGCCGCTGGCGGATGGACATGCGGCAAACGCGGTCTCTCGCATCGCCCGCTCCGAAGGCAAGTTACATATCTGCGCGACTGGTCCGCTGACCAATCTGGCGTTGGCGCTGCTTCTCGATCCGGACCTGCCGGATTTCATCAGCGCCATCACCATCATGGGTGGGGCTGCATTCTGCCCCGGCAATACGACGCCGCTGGCCGAGTTCAATTTTGCCGTCGATCCGCATGCTGCTGCGATTGTTTTTGACAGCTGTATCCCGATCACCATGCTCGGCCTCGATGTCACACGTCAGGCTACAGTGACAGAGGATATGATAGGGCAGGTACAGGCGATCGATAATCCCGTAGCAAGAGAAGCTGCGCATCTGCTGATCAACTACGGTGCCAAGGATCCCTGCTTGCATGACCCTGCCGCGATTGCCTGGATGCTCAAACCGGAAATGTTCGATACGAAGCAGGCGCATGTATCCATTTCCACTGATAGCGGGCCGGCCGCCGGTCAAGTGATTGCTGCTGTCAGCGAGCGTCATCTTGACGGACGCTCACCAAATTGCGCGATCGTCACGGGCGTTGACGCTGAGGAGTTCAGGCGCGTGTTTGTTGATGCTCTAAACTGAGCGCCTGTTTGTCGTTCCGTGTCCGTCTGAACCGGTCACTGGCGCAAACGCAATGAGGTTCATGGCCTCAGCACTGAAACAACATCTTCGCCGGATCAGCGTGTTCAGCTCCTGCTATGCGGCGCTATTGAAAGCCTTTCCAAGGAGGTTTCTCCGAAAGGTGTACGGCTGGTCCGGGTTTCTCCCGGCTGGATCGCCAGTCCCGGCTCCAATGGTCTGGCTCTGCGGATCGCCGAGGAAGCCGGTATCAGCTACGACGCTGCGGTGGATTTGATCATGAAGTCGCTCGGCGACATACCTCTGGGACGACCAGCCGCGCCGGAAGAAGTCGCCGACCTGATCGCGTTCCTTGCATCGGATCGAGCATCGTCCATCACGTGCACGGAACATGTTATCGACGGTGGGACTATTCCGACCGCTTGAACATCAGGTCGTAAGTCGGCCGGTCGCCACCTCCATCCGCTAAAGCGGTACCAATCTCATTTGTTGCGAGTGGCGGCTGCGGCTGAACTTATGGCGCTGCAGCTGTCCGGCCGCGCGGCAGACTTGGGGCCGCCAAAAAAGTCTCCTCCTGTCACATGCACTTCACGCGCTCGTCTATCAGACAATGCTGGCGGAGCTGGAACAACGGTCGATGGACACCGCTTGGACCGCCAACTTTCCCCCAGAAGGCCGCTTTAAGTGCGTTGTGGTCAAGGGAAAAAACTACTGATTTTTCGACATCTCAGATGGTTCCGGTGGGAAATCCCGGCGCTATGTCGGTCCAGCCGAAGATGCTGAGATCACGCGGCGCGTCGAAACACACCAGCAGCAGAAAGATGATCTTCTCGCACGACGACGGATGGTAAGCAGTCTCACTCCTGAAGGCGGGATGATTGCACCGGATACGATGTCAGGAACGGTCGTGGAAGCGCTTGCATCCGGCGGCCTCTTTCGGCTCTTCGGTATGCTCATCGGCGCGGTCGCGTTCCAGACCTATGCGGGCTTGCTCGGTGTTCGATTGCAGGCGGCTGCAATTCTGACCGGAGATGCTGATGTCGCTCAGGATAATGCAGTCTCTCGCGAGGTTGAAGACACGCGTCCGCCCATTGTTGATCTCCTGCAGAACGTTGATCCAAGTTTTCCGCCAGTCCCCCACCGATTAGGTTCGATTGCCTCGTCCGCCTTCCAGAAGGCAACTGGATATCGTGTCGAATTTCTAACTTCGAACCGGGGATCTGATGACTACATCGACCGACCCGCAAGCATGCCTGCTCTTGGTGGCGCAAGTGCGGATCCACTTCGGTTTCTCGACTTCCTGATCAGAGATCCCTTGAGAACGATCCTGTTGCACAAGAGCGGCATCCCAGTGACTGTTCCAGATCCTGCTCGATATGCGGTGCATAAAATGATTGTGGCCACAAGACGCAGAGCCGACGGTCTAGGTGCGGTTAAACGCGACAAAGATATTCGCCAGGCCGAAATCTTTTTGAAGCTCTTTATGAGACCCGCAGAGCGTCCGATTTCCCGATTGCGTTCGAGGAAGCGTGGCAACGTGGGCCAGCGTGGCAAGAGGCTCTTCAGAAGGCTGCAAACAGTATGTTGTCTGCGGAAGGCCAAGATGCGCTTAACCGGATCAGGAGACAAGGTAACACCGAGATCGGTTCAGATCCGCCGGAGGGCTTTCCTTAGAGCACGTAGAAGTCGGCAACGGGTTTACGAATCCAAAATCGCGCATCGGCTTCAAGTTCTTAAGGATACGGTCAGTTTTACGCCGGTTCAACTCCCATCAAGAGCATTGGAGGTCTGCTTCCCACGCCAATTGAAGCATCGGCCTCCCGTTCGAACCAAGTGCGTAAAGACAGCGTACCTAAGCATTTGCAAGGCCTCGCTGAAGGCGGTGGTTGCAGGTTGGGAATCCATCACCCATTTGGCAATGCGAGGGAATTGGGTCTCGTTCCCGTCCAAATGTCTTCACTCTGAAATCCACTCGATCAGCAGGGTCTTGTAACGCGCCAGAGTAGGGTCGGCTGACTGTGGTGAAGTCGATACCAAGCTTGTTGGCAAGTTTGCGCTGCGTTGGAAACCTCCTGCCTTCCGCAAGTCGCCCATTTGGGATGTCCTGAGCCAAAGCGTTCGCAATAGCCAGGTAAATAGGCGCCTCCCAGGTATCAAGCTGAGGCGTCCAGGAGAACTCATCATTCATCCATTAAAATGCATTCAATCGAATCCATTATATGGTCGGTGCATGGGGTTTAAATTTTCCGCAGAATTCAAGAAAAACGGCAACATTAGACACGTTTGATGGTTTTCAACGTCTTTCAACGGCAGCCTTCACGAGGCAGTACCCTGCGACAATATGTGATATACGTCTATTGATCGCAGTATTGTATGTTTTTGTATATGCAGTCAATTTTATTGGAGATATGACATGACCGACGACAGGGCTATGTTGTCACCTATTCACAGCAGATCCGGTGGGCTTGCCTCCCCGCCGTGGGACAGGCTGGCGTTCGTTGTGGTCGTCTTGATATGCGCTGTGGGTGCGGCGTTGGTGGGCATGATCCAGTTTGTTTATTCACCTTCAGTCGGGGTACACCTGTTTGTCGCGCTTCCTCCGGTGCTTTTCGCGTGTCTCTTGCCGTTTTGGCTGGTGAAGCGCTGGCTTGCCAGCGATCGTTTCCGTTTTGAGGCGGACAATATGAAGGGCGACGACGACCGCGTGCGAGAAAAGCCCCTGAATAGCGTGTCGAACGTCGTTACTCTCGGCGCTCAACCAGCCCATGAAACGCTTTGACAGTTGCAGGTAAATCAAGGGCTTTCGCTTAGCCAAAGCTGCTGCCGTCTGCCATAGCTATCCATGCAAGCATGCGCTCGGGCGGGATGAGATCTCAAGACCTGTCGTGATGCACAGAGAGACACAACCATGAATTGGGTACCTATCGTCTTCGTTACGTTCAAGGTTCTGGTCTTGGGAATAGCCATGTTCTTCGCTATCAAGTGGCACTACGATCAGGGGGAGAAGGGGGCAACGCTTGCTATGCTGGGCACCGGCGTCAAGATGACCACTTTCTTCGTTCTCGCGCTACTGATCGTGGCGCTTATCGCCTTTTTCGTAAGCAGCATGCTGGGTTTGGACTTGAGATTCCCTTGATGGCCGACGTCAGTGGTCACTTGGTGTTCGGCGGCCTGAACATTCAGTGACACTTGCAGAACATTGGCCTTTCCTGGCGACGCCCCAAGTTTTGCCCTGGGGCGTCGGAGTGTTTCGGTCGAGTTATTTCAGGCGGGAGGAGACTTTTTCGATCGCCTTGTTGGCACAGGCCTCGTCCAGATTGCCGCCGGGGGCGCCGGCGACGCCGATTGCACCGACTGTTGCGCTACTAGCCTTGACGGGTACGCCGCCTGCAAGAACAAGGAAGCCCGGAATGTCGACAAGGCCGGCCGCGCCAGCGTTTTTGGCGACGTTTTCGGCCATCGTGCTCGTCGGCGTGCGTGAAGACGCTGACGTGAAGGCTTTTGCGGTGGAAGCGTTTGCCGTGTGCGCTCCGGCATTCTCGGCGCGAACGAGAGCGAGCAATACGCCAGAGCGATCGGTTACAGCCGCGGCGACATTGTAGCCTTCCGTCGAGCACGCTGCCACTGCAGCCTGGGCAAGCTCTATAGCCAGCGGGGTGCCGAGGCTGGTCTGCTGGACGACATCCTGGGCAAGAGCCGAGGCGGCGAAAGACGTCGTAAGTGCAAGCGAGAGCAGGGCAGTTTTCATTTTGTCAGCCTTTTGGTTGGTGAGTGGAGTGCAGCCAACCTAGTTGGACAAGTGACGTCACGAAATTCGCACCGCCACCGAAGAGCATCGGTAGGATTACCGATGCTCGGCAAGCCAGATGCGCGTCTGTTCGGCAACGGCTGACGTCCCGAATTTCGCGGCAATGTTGGCGCGGTGGCTATCGACGGTACGCACGGAGACTTCGAGCGCGGCAGCTATGTCCTTGCTTGCAAACCCTTTTGATACAAGCTCGATCACCTCCCGCTCGCGCGCCGTCAGAAGGTCGATCAAATGGCTGTTTTCTCGAAACGCCAGAAATTCGCCAAGCATTGCCTCGCATGAGGTGATCGCTTCCATCAGGACATGTTCATCGACAGGTTTTGTCAGAAAATCCGAAACGCCTGCCTTGAATGCGCGGCGGCAAGCTTCAATGTCGCCATGGCCCGTAATCATGATCGCGGGCCATCCGATGCGCAGATCCGCCAGCTTGTTCATGAGCTGAAGACCGCTCGTCGCCGGCATCCTCAGATCCAGTATGAGAATGCCGGGTTGTGCCTTTTCGATATTCGCCAGCAGGTGCGCAGCATCCGGATATGACGTGACCTCTCTGCCATAGGTCGCAAGCAAAAGCGTCAGGGCCTCACGCACGGAAGGATCGTCGTCTACCAGATAGATCATGGCAACATACCGGTTGGGAGGTGGATGGTAAAACGGGCGCCACCATCATTACATGCTTCGATCGAACCGTTCATCTTTTCCAGAAGACGGGCAGAAAGCGGTAACCCGAGGCCCATGCCCTCTGTCTTGGTCGTGAAGAACGGATCGAATATGCGGTCGAGCGATGAAGGTTCGATGCCGGGACCATTGTCGGCAACCACGATCAGCACCTCGTTTCCTTGCCGCAGGACGTCGACTGTTATGTTCGGGTTCTGTCGATCTGCAACGGCATCGGCGGCGTTCCGGACCAGATTATGAAGAACCTGCTGAAACGAGATCACATCGACGTGGCCGGTTCCGACATTGTCGGACATCGTTACCGCGAGCGCAATGCCGCGCTGTGCCAAGTCGGCTTCGACGAGCCGCAAGGCATCGGTGATTGCCTCGGTCAGGGAAATTTCCTCTATCCGGGCCGGCGCCCCGGACACGTAGGCACGCATGCGGGAAAGGATATCCCCGGCGCGCCTGGCGTCGCGGATGTTCGCATCGATCGCACTTTCCAGGATGTCCGGGCGTTTGATTGCCAATGCACGTTTTGCCGCCTGGCTTTGGCTAAGTATTGCGGCAATCGGCTGAGCGAGTTCGTGGGCGATACCTGAAGCCATTTCACCTATTGCGTTTACGCGACCGGCCTGGGCAAGTTTCGCTTCCTGTTCAAACAACATGGCACGCCGCTCCTGCGACTGTCGCTCCCGGCTGGCATGGCGATACCTCATGATCAGCCATGTGATCGCTGCCAGCCCCGCAAGCAGAGGAAAGGCCAGTTGCGGGGGACAGAGTTCATTCAGTCTGAAACCGCGACTCACCATCAAATGCAGAGGCTGGCTGTGATTGCTGGTGTCCAGCGTGTTGGACGCTGTCAACAATGCATCGGTGCCGCCATTCTTTTCAAAAAGAACGGTATGGTTCAGCGACAACATCGACGAATATTGCGCACCTTCATCGCCCATATCCAGCAAGGCGTCCGTATCGATACGCAAGCGAAGTAGCCGCTTTGGGGCAACCAGTTTGAAGATCTCGTAAGCATGTGGTGTGGTCGCCGGTCGGGCTGAAGTATCGCCGGTCTTTTCAAGGCCGGTCAGATCCAGGATTGGCTGCAGGTCGATGATTTCGGGACCCATAGCTCTTCCATACGATACCGCCCTCACGGTGCCACTGCCGATGGAGATGGTGGCTATGTCGGTAATGCGGGGATAGCGGGTAATGATGTTTTCAGCCAGGCCCTGAATACTGGGCGATGGCTCGTCAGGTGACATGCGAACGACTGCCCCGAGCCCGGACAGGTGAGCGTCATGCTGGGCCAGCCTCTCGGCAAGAAGCATTTCCATGCTCCTTGTCCGCTCCGACAGATCGGAAAGATCCGACGTGTATTGGTAGGCCCCCAGCAGGCCCATGACGGCAAGGCTCATCAGCAACCACACAGCCAAGGCACGAAGAGGAAATACGCCTGCCTGTTTCAGCTGTCTCAACGCCATGGATGTTGTGGTTCTCTCTTGTGCCAATGACCTGGAGGCAAGCAATAGCCTTTTCGTGCGGGACGACAATCCGTAAACCTACCGTCCTCGACGTGATTGCAGCCGGCAGCTGATAGGTGCATGAGGCGTTAGGCGCCGCAAGAAAAATATGGGCGCGCCGTATGCTCGATGTCCACATCCTCGGCTCGCCTGCGATTGCAGTCGCCAATAGACCTCGACGATGGTTCTTGATCGTGCTTTCCTCAGCCTCGGCAATGCATAATCAGAAATGCTCTTCTTGGTAGCATTGGCATCCCGTGAGCGATTGATGACGTGAATGAGGCAGGCCGTGCTCTTCCGGCATCACTTAAAAAGGCTTCTTTCTGCTGAACTTGCAGGCAGTCGGATCCGACCCCACCAAGAGCAAACCGAGGTACTCCCCGCGCCGGAAAGTGATGTGAGTCCTGCGAGGCTATGCTGTTTCGCCCTTCAATCGCACCACATCCTTCGAGGGTGGTAGCCCGAACTGCCGGAAATATTCCAGGCTGAACTCTACCAAGGGCCAGAGCGTCTTTTCGCGGCGATTGCCGACCTCTCCAGCGCAGCCTGACTATCGTATCCAACAAGGAGCCCTCACAGGAAATCGCTCGCATCGGTGCTTCCGACCAAGAACCTAATTCGGCGGAGGCGTTTCCCATAACTAACCAAACCGATCGTTGGTTAACCGAACAGCGATCTGCGCGGGCTGAAACGTAGGATCGAGAATATCGACGCTGTCATTGCCCATCTCCTAAGCGAAAGGTTTGCGGTCACCAAAAAGGTTGGAGACCCTAGTTTTGTGCATGAATAACTGGTTCGGTTTCCAGGCGTCCATGTATGAGGTGGTCTCGAGAAACCGGAAAACAGCCGTATCAAGGGCCGTTTGACGCATAGGCGATGACCTTGCCGTCCTGCCGGACCATGTTGCACAACAACCTGGCATCATCAGGCGGGCCGCGCAAAAGGTTGATCTCGACGGCCTCACCAATGGCGATATTGCCGAGAAAGAACATCTCGCGCTGGCGACTGCCGACAAACGATCCGGGCATGGCTGCTTCGAGGGTGCCTGAAAAGAACCTCTGGAAATGCGCGAAATACAAGAGGCCAGCACCATTGAAGTCTTCTCTGGCATCCGGGACAAGGCGCGCGAGCAGCGTTGCTTGTCCGTCATGCGGCAAACCTGTTTGAGCATCAAACTGGCCGCGTCTGATAGCGGACGCGCGCTGTGCGAGCGCGCTTTCGCCATAACGCGCCGGTGCGTCGCGGCAGGGCTCGGCGCGCATCAGCGCGTGATTGTCTCCCGGCCGCCGTCTGATAATGAAGGCCGAGACGATCTCGACGTCGCAGATCGAAAGCGTACCGATCTGCAGGCGATGGCGGCTTGAATGCTGATTACGCGACAGTGCGGTCAAAGACGACCGGATTTCGAGTATGTCGTTGGCGCGCGCCCTGGAAAAATCCGCATCGCGCAGCGCCGTGGCGCAGATGGATGCATAGGCCTCGCCGCCATCACCGGTGCGGAAATCGGCATTTTCCATCTGCAGGTGACGGGCCAGCATGATCCAGTGCCGATGCCCGAGTTCCTTCATCAGCCAGGTTTCCGAAAGCCCGGTGGGGGTGAGATGCGGCATGCCGAGAAGCATGTACGGATCAAGCGCCCGCTCCATCAGCTCGCGGGAGGAGGGCGCACCGATCCGGGTGTCTATAACGGCAAGGTTCATGATCACCGGCCGGCCATCTGCTTGAGCGCGGGTTGCAGCCCGCCCAGATAACCAGTGAGATGGGTCACGACATGTTCGGCGTCCTTGCCGACGGCGAGAAAGCGCCCTGACCCCCAGGTCCACAGCCAGGGCAAACCCAGAACGTAAATGCCGTCAATGCCGGTCACACCACGCTGCTGCACGGGATAACCCGTTCCATCGAAGATCGGCAGGCCGACATAGGACCAGTCCGGAGTAAATCCCGTGGCCCAGATTACCGAGGTGACGCCTTCATGTGCAAGATCGAGTTCTGTCGGTTCGCATTCCGGCTCCCAAAGCGGAAGATAGGGGCTGCCAGCCGGCGCATCGATGCCTTTTTCGGCAATGTACCGGTCGATCAGGCCATTGATGCCATTATAGACGCGATCGGCATTGTCGAGATTGCTTTTGAGATTGGCGGCGAACAGCATCTTTCCGTTCGCCACGCCTTCCATGCGGCCGTAAAGCTCCATTCCTTCCAGAGCGAATTTCCGCAGGTCGATGTCGCGGCCGCCATCGCGGCCGGTCAGGTAATGATTGGTATCATGCTTTTTCTTGGTCATGCCTTCATGGGCGACCGTGATGTCATACTGGCCGACATCGGCCAGCCAATCGACCACGTCGCGGCCACGGTAGAAGCGGGCGCAGCGCGGCGCATTGCCGGTCACCATGTGAACTTTCCGGCCGGCAAGATGCAGGTCCTCGGCGATCTGGCAGCCGGACTGGCCCGAGCCGACGACCATGACGGCACCCTCTGGCAATTGCGCGGGGTTGCGATAGTCGGCGGTATGGATCTGGATAATACTGTCCGACAGGCGCTCGGCTGCACGCGGCACTGCCGGCCGACTGTAGAGACTGGTGGCGAGCACGACACTGTCGGCCGTGACGGTGCCGGCCGATGTCTCCACCGTGAAGCCGCCGCCAGCCATCTTCTCGACGGATGTGACGCTCGTCCCTTCCAATACCGGCGCATCCACCTTCTTCACGAAGTGGTCAACATAGGCGATGATCTGGTCCTTCACCATGAAACCATGCGGATCCTCGCCGTCATAGGGATGATCGGGCAACTGGCACTGCCAGTTCGGCGTGACCAGGCAAAATGCATCCCAGCGCTCGTCCTTCCACTTGTGGGCGACGGTCTTCTTTTCGAAGACGACATGGTCGATACCGTGCGTCTTCAGGTAATGGCTGGCGGAAAGCCCGGCCTGCCCGCCGCCGATGACGACGGTGCTGTAATGCTGCTTTAAGTAATGGAGCATGGACTGGGCCTTTCAGAGAATGAAGCTGTTGCAGCGGACGCGGGCATCCGTATCGCTCAGGAAGGCGGCGGCGGCGCTTTCGATGCGGGCGAGCTGGTCGTTGGCCGACGAGCAGGCAAATCCGAATTTCGCCTCGACGCGGTCGCTGGCGATGGTCAACGCCTTGCGGCTGCGATCTACGAAATCCACGACCGGATAGCTTTCGCCCTCGGTAAAGAAATCGCGGATGATCAGGGAAGGCGAATAGCAGCTCTCTTCCTGACCATCGGGCCAAGTGATGACAAAACGCATTTCAGGCATTGGCAGCCTCCTTCAATGTTGCGTAGGTGGGCAAATGGGCCTCGGCGACACGGCGCCAGCTGAAACGGCCGGCGACCTCCAGCCCGCGGGCGATGACTCTGTCGCGGATCTGGGGGAGCAGTGACAGCGCCATGGCTTCTGCTATCGAGGCCGAGTGATGCGGATCGCACCAGATGGCGTCGTCGCTGCTCAGATATCCGGTAAACGGCGCAATCGACGGCACGATGGTGGGCACGCCGCTCGCCATCGCTTCCAATACGACAAGGCCGAATCCTTCCTTCAGCGAGGGAAAAACCAGAGCGTCGGCAAGCCGGTAGAGGTTGGGCATGTCGCCATCCGCCACCGCTCCGATCACGTGAACGGCGGCCGCATCCGACCGCAATGCCCGCAGATGGGACTGGAACTCCTCCTGGTAATCGCGGTGGTCGAGCAGGGACACGCCGCCGGCTATGACCAGTTGGGCAAGAGGTTCCACGGCGCGCAACTGCCGGAAGGCGTCGAGGATGCCGAGTGTGTTCTTGCGCGACTCGATGCCGCCGATGCTGAGAAAGACAGGGCCGGAATGCAGGCCGAGCCGGTCGTGCAGTTCGGCCTGTTCACCATTCCATGTTGGCGCAAAGCGTTGCGTATCAACACCGTTGCCGACCACGACGGAGCTGATGCCCCGATTGGTGCGCAAGGTTGCCTGCCACATTTCGCTGACGGAGAAAAACCGGTCGGCCCTATCGATGGAACGGTCCTGCAATTGCATCAGCTTTGGGTCGGAAAACGTGTCGATGTGATGCACGGTGCGGACGAAGGCGGGGATCAGACCGCGTTCCTTCAATGTCGCCAGCGCGTTGCCGGAAATGCCGTCATGGGCATGAAACATGTCGAAGTCCCGCGCTGCGGGGCTTTGGAAATATTGCACGTAGTCGGAGATGCGCTGCTCGACCATGCCAGTCATGTCCGATGCGGCGGGGTCGACGGAGAAACAGACTGTCTGACAACGTGGTTTGCGGAAGAATCCTCGGTCTCGGGCATCGGGAGCATGCAGCACAACCTCATGCCCGATGTCCGTAAGTCCTTCCGAAAGATGCATCGCATGCACAACGCCGCCACGCGGGTTGGTGGAATGAGTGAGCATGGCAATGCGTAGACGCCGGCTCATGCCGCATGCTCCTTATGGCGCAATTGCATCAGCGGGTTGGTTAAGTAGTCGCGGATGACTGCCCGCTCGTCACCATCCGATATGGTGACATACGTGCCGGCTGTGACCGTACCTATGGGGGCAGCGGTTATGTTGCGTTCCGCAAAACGGGACAGCACTGCCTTGACGTTGTCGGGCGAAACAGAAAGCAGGTATCCATAACTCGGGAAGGTCGCCAGCCAGCGGTCGAGTGTAACATTGGCGGGGAGGGGAATGGTGGAAACATCGATCTCGATACCGACGCCGGAACATTCTGCCAGCATGATGGCGGTGCCGACTATACCACCCTGACTGATATCCTTGGCGGCAAGCGACAATCCCGATTCTGCAATCTGCGGCAGGATGTCCAGATCGCCGCGCAACCGTGCAGACGGCGCGTCGGTTGCCGCTTCCCAGTTGTTGAAGGGTTCGCGGTAGCGGCCACGATGGTCGATCGCGGCAACCAGAATATCGCCCGGCTTCGCATCGAAACTGGTCAGCAGCTTTTTGGCCCTGCCAAGGATGGCGACGGACAGCTGCCCGCGATCGGTGCGGATATTGGTATGTCCACCGACGATCGGCACGCCGAACGTTTCGGCGGCTGCCCGCATGCCGGCAAGTACCGGGGCTGCTTCCGCCTCACCGTTGGCCCAGACAGCATCGACGACCGCAACCGGCCGGCCGCCCATGGCCACCACGTCGGATATGTTGACCATGACGCCGCACCAGCCTGCAAACCAGGGATCGGCGGCGACGAATTCGTTGATGAAGCCCTCGATTGCAAACAGCAGATAACCGTCACCATCCGGGATGGCAGCGCAGTCGTCGCCAACGGGAACGGCTTTGCCACCAAGGCCGAGGCTTGCCGCGACGCCGCCTATATCCTGTTTTGCGGCAATGCCGCTGCTGGACCGCAATCGTGCGGCAAGGGCTTCGATATCGATGCTGCCCATGTCATGCCGCCTTTTTCGCGAGCGCGACAAAACCCGCTTCGGGCGTGGCGCAGGGTGGATACCATGCCAGGTCCGCCTTCATCCGAAGATGCGGCTTGCCGTAGATCTCGAATTCCTCGACCACATCCCAATGCAGGCGACGGAACAGAAGCCCGTTCTGAACCTGCACATTGGCGAAAAACGTGTGGCAGCCCATTGCGTTGGCGGAGGAGACCGCGAGCTTGATGAGGGTCGCGCCCAGTGCGCCGACCTTGCGAAAATCCTCGTGCACGGCAAGCCGCGAACCCCACCACACACCCGGCTCGGCCTCGTGAATGCGAACCGTTCCAACCAGCCTGTCGGCGGCGATCCCCAGCATCGAGAGCGCAACGATCGGGATGGCGTGATCGTCGATCGCATCACGGTCGTCATCTTCGAATATCTGCTGTTCGCGGCAGAAGACAAAACGGCGCAAGGCGTGCGCTTCGTCGCGCTCCCAGTTCGAGGTGGCAAACTTCACCTGGAATTCGTTCGAACGATAAGGTGCAAAGGGTTCGAGCATCATTTGGTCAGCATCCTTTCATAGGTGGAAAGGGCAGAGCAGGCGCCGCATTTGCCGCAGCCGGCCTTGATATCGACGGCCTTCAAGCCGCTGGTCACCAGCATTTTCGACAGCGGGCCGAGGATCGAATGCATAAAATCGGGTTTCGGGGAGGGGTGGCTTTCGAGCGGCGTTCCCGAAATCGGCACGAAGGGCACGACGAATGGATAGACACCGATCGCCACCAGCTTTTCGCAGATATCGAGAATTGCTTCGCGGGTATCGCCGAGACCTGCGAGAATATAGGTCGACACCTGGCCGCGGCCGAAAACCTCGACTGCCGCCTTGAACGACGTCATGTATTTTTCGATTCCCACCTGCGCCTTGCCGGGCATGATGCGGGCACGGATTTCCGGCGTTACGACTTCCAGATGCATGCCGAGCGCATCGACGCCTGCCTCCTTCATGCGAGTGAACCAGATGTCGTCCTCGGGCGGTTCACATTGCGCCTGGATGGGAATGTCGACCGCCGCCTTGATGGCGCGCGCACTTTCCGCCAGCACGGCCGCACCGCGATCGTCGCCCTTCGGCGTGCCGGTCGTCATCACCATATGCTTGACGCCGTCGAGTTCGACGGCCGCCTTTGCGACTTCGGCGAGTTGGGCCGGCGTCTTGTGCGCCACCGTGCGGCCTGCCGCAAGCGACTGGCCGATGGCGCAGAACTGACAGGTTTTCGTGCGGCTCTGATAGCGGATGCAGGTCTGCAGCACCGTCGTCGCCAGCACGTCGCGACCATGCAGGACCGCAATCTGCGAATAGGGCACGCCATCTGCAGTCGAGCGTTCATAGAAGCGGGGGCGCAGCGGAAACGATACCTCGCCGATCACCCGGCCGTCGCGGCTGATGCGGCTGTTGCCGGCATCGTCCGGCTTTTCCACCAGATAGGGACTTTCGAACGCGGGGGCGGTGTGGACCGGCACCATCACCGTCATGCCATCGATCGTCAGCGCCTTGTGGTCGGAAGGGCCGGCGCCGCCACGACGGCTTTCATGGCCGGCCTTGGGATCAACCAGCCGTGCTCCGAAGGACTGCAACTCGTTGATCAGCGTTTCGGTCGAAAGCTGCGTCCGTGTGTTCGTTGTGTCCATCGGTGTTGCTCCCTGTCGGTGCGATGTGAGAAGAGGAAGGATGCGAAGCGACCATCGGCACGGTCGGCCGGTCGTCGATGACGAGATGCAGGAGTTCGGGGCGGGCATAATGGCCGACCGAGTCCATCATCCGCTTGCGCTTGACGATCAGGCTCATGTCGAGATCGGCGATCAAAATGCCTTCGCCTTCGGTGATCGGATCTGCCAGATGTTTGCCTTCTGGCGAGATGATCGCCGTCATGCAGCCGCCGCGCAGCGCCTTTTGCAGGCCCTGATCCGGCGTGATCGAGACGATCTGTTCGTCGCTCAGCCAGCCGGTGGCATTGACGACGAAGCAGCCACTTTCCAGCGCGTGGTGACGGATGGTGACTTCCATCTGGTCGGCAAAGATTTGACCGACCATCGAGCCGGGAAATTGCGCGATGTGGATGTCTTCGTGCTGGGCCATCAGGGCGTAGCGGGCGAGTGGATTGTAATGTTCCCAGCAGGCCAGCGCGCCGATGCGGCCGACCTTGCTGTCGACGACCCTCAGCCCCGACGCAGCGCCCTGGCCCCAGATCATCCTTTCATGGAAGGTCGGCGTGATTTTGCGGCGCTTGAGGATCATGCGGCCATCGGCGTCGAACACGATCTGGCTGTTATAGAGCGTGCCGTGATCCCGCTCGTTGACGCCAAGCGCTACGACGATACCGTGTTCGCGCGCAGCCGAGGCCACCGCATCCGTGGTCGCACTTGGCACGGCCACCGCTTCTTCATAGAGGCGCACATGTTCACGTCCCGACAGGACCGGCGGCAGCACGAAGGAAAAATACGGATACCAGGGAACAAGGGTCTCCGGAAAAACGATCAGTTCCGCGCCATTGGCGGCCGCGTCGTGAATGGTCTCGAGAACGCGGGCCAGCGTCTTTTCCCGCGAGGTCAGGTCCGGCGCAATCTGCGCGGCGGCGGCGCGAACCGTGTTTTTTCTGTCCATGGAAAAATCCTTCGTTAGGGTTGAAGGAAGCATAGCTCCCGACAGCCGGGGGAACCCGGAAGAGGGCTCCCCCGCGCTCGGTCAGAGTGTCCAGGTGTCGAGGATGACGGCCCCATCGCGGCGGTGGATGAGCATGAGGTCGAGCACGTCGAGCGGGCTGATCGGCGTGATGCCTGGGATCAGTGCGGGCTCGCCATGTCCATAGAGCGCCTGCAGCGCGAAACGGCAGGCATAGACCTTGCCGCCCTCTTCAAGGAAACCCTTGATCTGGTTGTTGAAGTTGAGATGGCCCGGAAAGGCTTCCGCGCCGAGCTTGGGAAAGCCGCGCTGGATGCCCAGCGTGACGCCGGGACCATACAGCAGGATCGATGTGTCGTAGCCCTTGCGCTTCAAGCGTTTGGCCTGCAGCAGGTTGACGAGGCCGATCGAGCCTTCGAAGGCGACGGTATGGAAGGTGATGAGGGCTTTCTCGCCCTCTTTCGCCTGAACGTCTTCAAAGACCTTCTCTTCGTAATCGACGAAGAAGTCTCCGTCAGCATGGGCCGGGGCTGTGATTGCGGGCATGAATGGCTCCTGTTTTGAAGTCAGACCCCGTCGCGGGGCGCAACCATTCAATTGCAATCACCGTGCCAATATTGGTTTTGCCTAAAATAAATTCAGATTCGCGAAAAAGCCGATCATTTACGCAGTCAATTTGGCATTAGTCATTTTTATCTGTCAAAAAAGCCGCAGAAATATGCCTTTTATCAGATCGCTCATGCTTCACATGAATGCATTCAATATGCTGTCATTGTAGATTTATCGTGGCATTTCCTGCGGACCCCGCCTGCGGCAATTTTTCCGATGACATCGCCAGTCCGCAACAATATACAGTCAATGATACGCGTAAATGGATATGCCGCATGAAGACCTGGATGCCCGATCTGAGCCGCAGCAGCGGCCCCCGTTACATGGCGATCGCCGATGTGATCGAAATGGATCTTCGCAGCGGCCATCTGGTTGTCGGAGACAGGTTGCCGCCGCAGAGAGAATTGGCAAGGCGGCTGGAAATCGATTTCACCACCGTTGCGCGTGGCTATGTGGAGGCGCAGAAGCGTGGCCTGGTCAGTACGCATGTGGGGCGTGGCACTTTCGTGACCGGCGGGGTGGAGAAGGAGCGCCTGGGATTTGTATCGAATGCGGCGCCTGATCCCCGCCGCAGCGCGGCCATCGATCTTTCGATGAACATGCCGCCGGAACCGGATGATCCTGAGCTTATTGCCCGCATGCGCGAGGGATTGTCCTCCGTTGCGACGAACATGATCTCGCTTCTGCGCTACCAGGGTTTTGGCGGCGCGGGCATGGACAAGGATGCGGCAGCCTCGTGGCTCAGCCGGCGCGGGCTCGTGCCCTCGCAGGAACGCATCTTCGTGACCCCGGGCGCTCACCCGGCCTTGCTGGCAATTTTCGGCATGCTGGCAAAACCGGGCGAGATCGTATTCTCCGAAAACATTACCTATCCGGGCATGCGTTCGATCGCGGCGCAACTGGGTTTGAACCTCATCGGTCTGCCGATGGACGAGCACGGCATCGTTCCCGAGGCGTTTGCGCAGGCCTGCGAACGGTCAAAGCCCAAGGCGCTTTATCTCAATCCGACCTTGCAGAACCCCACGACGCTGACCATTCCGCAGAAACGACGCGAGGAAATCTGCGCTGTTGCCCGCAAATACCATGTGCCGATCGTCGAGGACGATGCTTACGGTTTTATTCCGCTTCACAGTCCAGCGCCGCTGGCGGCCATGGCGCCCGATTTGACCTGGCATATCGGCGGCCTCGCCAAGTGCATCGGTGCAGGGCTGCGACTTGCCTTCGTGGTCGCTCCCGACACAAAGGCGGCATGGCCGTTCATCAGCGCCATGCGGGCCAACAATGTATCGGCCTCGCCGCTGACCGTGGCACTGGCGACGCGCTGGATCGAGGATGGCACGGCCGACAGCATTCTGCGCTTCATCCGCACAGAAGCCGCCGCGCGGCAGGATATGGTCGCAACCATTCTGCCGGAGGGCAGCTACCGCGCCGATCCGATCAGCTTCAACATCTGGCTGCCGCTCGGTCAGGGCTGGACCCGCTCGACCTTTGGCTCCCACATGCGCACATCGGGGCTGGGGGTTGTCGCAAGCGACGCATTCACGGTGGATGGCGCCGCGGCAGAGGCTGTCAGGGTGTGCCTGGGTGGACCGATTTCACGCGCAAAGCTGAGAGGCGCGCTGGAGTTCATGGGCCATGCGCTGGAGGGATCGCCCGAACGGGTCGGTACATTCTTCTGAAGAAAAACCGGGCGAGGAAGCTCGATGAATGGCTGAAAGCTGCCAGTGCCGGCTTGTCGCATCGCTTGCCGGCTGCGTCGCAAGGCCCATTGGTGCCGTCAGAAACGCAATCATCTCACCTCCGACACCATAAGAAGGCGGGATCACGCGCCTGAATCTCATCAACCACCAATGTATGAACGAGCGAAACTCGATCTTCTGCAGGCGTGGTTGATCGGCGCAATCCAGTCATTCCGCTTCGACAAAAATGCGTCAGATCTAATTCTGGGTGGAAATTTCCTGTGCCGCCGGAGCCGTTCTCAGCGACAATCACAATATCAGAACGCGACTGGCGATAAGGTAAAATAGGGTTGGATGAAATTAAAACTGAATGATGTTTGTGGGGATCGACCCCTTGCCGCACCCGCGGCCCTTGGATGCGGCTATTGTGGAGAGCGCGTCCGCGTGGCGGAATGCGATGGTCTTTTGGGTTTGAAAGAAGGACGTCGCTGATAACACGGCCGCCCGGATGACTGGCGCAGTTGTTCCTATGAGCCAGCCCCTGAACAGAAGAGCTTGCCGCAAACATCCGCCAGCCGCTGCCGTTCTGCTTCATCGGCATCAATCCAGCCGAACTGGTCGAGGATGCCGACCAGTAGCCTGGCGATTTCTTCGGCGGTGATGTCCTTGCGGAAGATTTTGTGGACTTGCTCCTTTCGGATATTGTCGGCAACCCAGCCGACCATCTGCTGTTTCGTCACCGAGCAGCCTGGAGGATGGAAAAAGCCGATCTCCGTCAAGGAGCGGTCGCTGGCCATAAAATCCAAAAACCTCCGAAAACTTACCGCAACCCGCTCTTCAAGCTCGGCCTTCTGAGTATCGGGGGCGATCAGGTTTGATAACGTGACAAGCCGCAGACTCTCCCGGAACTCCTCTACCAGGGCCTCATAAGTCGACTCCTTGGAATCGAAATAAAGATAGAAAGACGGTTGGCTCAACCCTGCCTCGGCGACGATGTCGCTGACCTTGGTGCCGTGGAATCCGTTTCGGGCAAACACCGTGATTGCGGCCTCTCGCAGCCTGGCACGCGTCTGCTCGCCCTTGCTCTTATGTCTGACAGGCATGGTTCC
This sequence comes from Neorhizobium sp. JUb45, assembly GCF_004343585.1. GTDB lineage: Bacteria > Pseudomonadota > Alphaproteobacteria > Rhizobiales > Rhizobiaceae > Neorhizobium. The sequence goes on from NZ_SLYW01000012.1 coordinate 40,524, forward strand.
GTTCAGTTTTTTCTCGATATGACCGCTCTAACAGCATTTCACAAATTCTTCATCCCGCAAGCGTGGAAATTAATAACCGTACTGACAGATAATATTAATGGTGAGTATTAATAGAGCATTTTATGACCACACCTGTTGTCGCTATTTTCGTCGCCAAGGCCGGTTCGGAGCAGAAGCTGGAAGAGCTTTTCCGCGGCGTCATCGAGACCACCCTCAAGGAAGAGGGCTGCATCACCTACCAGCTCAACCGTGATGCCAATAACCCGAGCCGCTTCATCTGGACGGAAGAATGGACGAGCCAGGCATTGCTCGACAAGCATCTGTCTGCGCCGCACATCGCCGAGCTGTTCGCGCAGGTGCCTGACCTCGTTGGAACCTCCGAGGTTCTGCCGCTCGTCAAGCTGGCCGGGGGCGCTGTATGAAACTTTACATCTACGAGCACTGCCCGTTCTGCACGCGGGCCAGGCTGGCTCTAGGTGTGAAGAATATTCCGTATGAGACGGTGATCGTCATGGAAGGCGATGCCGAAACGCCGACCCGTCTCATCGGAAAAAAGGCCGTTCCAATTCTGGAGCGGCCGGACGAGCTTCATCTTCGTCTGCTGGTTCATTTCGGTGAGAAGAGAATATGCCGCCAGCGCATCCGGTATCCGCAAACGCGATCTGGCACGCCTCGCCCTGCAGAGCGCATCCTGATCTCTATGTAGATCGGATGACTATCCGGTGGATAAGCGATCGAACCCAATCAAATAATATGTTGTGGCAAATCATAAGTTCCATAACAAATCTTATGAGATTAAAATGTGTAAGGGGGTACATTCTATTTCCAAGTGCGACATGCCAGTAATTTCAATGGCTTCACTTTGGAGATTTTGGCATGTCCCGATGCTATACGCAGATTACCCTTGCCGATCGCCGTCGTCTTCATCAACTGGTGGCAGCAAAGGTTCCGGTCAACCAGATGGCGCGTCAGCTTGGCCGCCATCGCTCGACCATATACCGCGAGATCAAGCGCAATACGTTTCGGGATCGTGAACTGCCCGACTATGACGGATACTACAGCACGGTTGCTCACGACATCGCGAGGGACCGTCGACGCCGGTTGAGAAAGCTGCGGCGCCATCCGGCTTTGCGCACCGAGATCATCAACCAGTTGGAGGCTCGCTGGTCTCCGGAACAGATTGCCGGACGTTTGCTGTCGGATGGGCTAAGCCGTATTCGCGTGTGCAAAGAGACCATCTACCGCTTCATCTACAGCAAGGAAGATTACGAGCTTGGGCTCTATCAGTATCTATCTGAGGCTCGCCGTAAACGTCGTCCAATGCGTTCCAGGAAGCCGCGCGACGGCGCGTTTCCGGCTACCCACCGGATATCCCAAAGGCCTGATTTCATTGGAGATAGATCGAGTTTTGGACATTGGGAGGGAGACCTCCTCATCTTCGAGCGTCCACTCGGCCATGCCAATGTCACCACCCTCGTGGAGCGCAAGAGCCGCTACACCGTTCTCATCAAGAACCCGAGCCGGCACTCAAGGCCAATCATGGACAAGATCATCAGAGCGTTTTCGCCGTTGCCGGCGTTCGCGCGTCAGAGCTTCACATTTGATCGGGGTACCGAGTTTGCCGGGTTCAGGGCTCTGGAAGACGGGATTGGTGCGAGGAGCTGGTTTTGCGACCCAAGTGCGCCGTGGCAAAAAGGGACCGTCGAGAATGCAAACAAGCGTATTCGACGCTACTTGCCCGGCACCACAGATCTGGCAGCAGTGTCGCAACGCGACCTTCTCCAACTCACACGCGACCTCAACGATCAACCGCGTAAATGCCTCGGATACATGACGCCGGCCGAGATGTTCATGGCTCATTTGCAAGAAGGAGGGTGATCCCCTACCCTAAAGCGCAGGCATGGTGCACTTGGGTTAGCTTGATCAAGCCCGCAAGTCGCGCTTCAGCGTGAACTCACAGTTTGCCAAGACGTTGTCACTTACTAGGCGACAGGTTGCGGAAATAGAAGTCGCAAACCCAACACTCGAAACATTGGAAAAGATAGGCCAGTTATTCGGATTGCGAGTTGGTTTCGTGGCCAAATGGTTCTTCGCGGCGTGAAACGCGGGCAACACGGACCTTGGGAAGCTCTGATTTTCAAGAGCTGCGTTGTGGGCGTCAGACAGGAATTTGTCGCGCAGTTTTCAATTTAGACCGCAGGACTAATCTTTTCATCGTCATGACGCCGCGCGTGCCACTTGATCGTGCGGTCGCGTGCTGACCGGCAAACCCCTACCGCCTTGTTTCTCCATCCTCTGCGCTCTAAGTATCTTAGAAAGTCCGGAGGAATTATGGATCGTGTACTCAGCAGTAAGGCCGAAACTGGTGTCCAGGGACTGGACGACGTTTTATCCGGCGGCTTTACACGCAGACATGTTTTTCTGCTTGAAGGCTCTCCCGGCACTGGCAAGACGACGATTGCCCTGCAGTTTCTGATCGAGGGCGAAAAGCTCGGTGAGCGCTGTCTTTACATCAGCCTGTCGGAATCCGACGAAGAGCTTCGCGACTGCGCGCAATCGCATGGTATGGAAATCGGCGATGGGATCGAGATTTTCGAGCTCGTGCCGCCGGAAAGTCTTCTCGATGCCGATCAGCAGCAAAGCCTGCTCTATTCGTCGGACCTAGAGCTTGGTGAAACGACAAAATTGATTTTCGAGGCATTCGAGCGGCTGAAGCCACAGCGCGTCGTCATCGACAGCCTTTCGGAAATCCGCCTTTTGGCGCAGAGTTCACTGCGTTATCGGCGGCAAATCCTTGCATTGAAACATTTCTTCTCGCGCTCGGATGCCACCGTCCTTCTTCTCGACGACATGACATCGGAGAATTTCGACAAGACGGTGCATAGCGTTGTTCACGGCGTCATTCACCTCGAGCAGCTTGTGCCCGATTACGGCTCCGAGCGCCGCAGGCTGAGGGTCATCAAATATCGTGGCCAGTCGTTCCGCGGTGGCTATCACGACTTCATCATCAAGACCGGCGGCGTTGCAGTGTTCCCACGTCTTCGGGCGATCGAGCACAGGACCAGCTTTGAACGCATCACGCTTTCCAGCGGCCTACCGGAATTCGATGGTCTGCTTGGGGGCGGCATTGAGCGCGGATCCAGCACATTGCTGATTGGTCCTGCCGGGACCGGTAAAAGCCTTTTCGCCCTGCAGTTCGTCAATGCCGCGGTTCAGCGCGGGGAAAAAGCGGCCATCTTCGTATTCGACGAAGAACTCGGCCTGCTTTATGCCCGCACCAAGTCGATGGGTATCGATCTGGAAAAGCTGCATGACGCCGGGCTTATCCACATCGAGCAGCTCGATGCAGCCGAGTTGTCGCCGGGAGAGTTTGCCCAGCGCGTACGCGATCGCGTTTCAACCTATGACGCCAAGACGGTCGTCATCGACAGTATCAATGGTTATCAGGCATCCATGCCGGAAGAGAATGCGTTGATCCTGCACATGCATGAGCTCCTGCAATATCTGAACCGGCAGGGTGCCAATACCTTCTTGACGGTGGCGCAGCATGGGCTGGTCGGCGACATGAAGTCACCGGTCGATGTGACCTATCTCGCCGACAGCGTGATCCTGCTGCGCTACTTCGAAGCGCTGGGCAAGGTCCGGCGTGCTGTGTCCGTTATCAAGAAGCGTACCGGCCCTCACGAAGACACCATTAGAGAGTTCAAGATTTCCGGCAAGGGCCTTACTCTGGGTGAGCCGCTTTCCGGCTTCCAGGGTGTGCTGCGTGGCGTTCCAAACTTCGTTGGAGAACGGCAGCCGCTTCTTCCCCTGACCGATGAGGACGGCGACCATTCCTAACAGCGACGCAAGCGGCCTGATCTACGCTCCAATCGGCCGCGATGCACAGATTGCAGCGTCGCTCCTGAAAGAAGCGGGCATCAACTCGGCGGCGGCAGCGGATATCCCGTCATTCGTTGCAAGCCTCGGCGATCACATCGCGTTCGCTATCGTCACAGAGGAAGCGTTTCGATCTGCCGATTTACGAGCCATTTCCACATGGATCGCGGCCCAGCCCAGCTGGTCGGATCTGCCGTTCATCATCCTGACCAACCGCGGTGGCGGCCCGGAACGCAATCCGGCAGCGGCAAGATTGTCCGAGGTCTTGGGAAACGTGAGTTTTGTAGAGCGACCGTTTCACGCAACGACATTCATCAGTGTTGCCCGATCCGCCATGCGCGGCCGGCGCCGGCAGTTTGACGCCCGAGCCAGAATAGAAGATTTGGATGAAGGCGAGCGTCGCCTCCAGACGGCTCTCAGCGCAGGCCGGCTTGGAGCCTGGGAGCTTGACCTCGCCACCAATGAACTCACCACGTCGAAAACCTGCAAGTCGATTTTCGGACACGGTCCTGATGACAGGTTTTCCTATGAAGATCTGTTGTCGGCGATCCATCTCGACGACGTTGACCGCATGCAATCTGCCGTCAGAGCGACGATCGATACCGGCGTCGACTATGCAATAGAATATCGAACCATCTGGAAGGATGGATCTGTTCATTGGGCGGAGGTTCGCGCGCAGCTTTACAGAGATAGGTCCGGCAAAGCCATCAAGCTGGTCGGTGTCTCTGCCGACATCACGGCGCGACTGGAAGCAGAAGAACAGCAGCGACGGTTGAACGAGGTTCTGGAGCAGCGCGTTGCAGAGCGAACACGTGAACTGGAGTTTGCTCATGCCGCTGTCATGGATGAGGTCGGGCATAGGGAGCGTGCCGAACAGCAACTGCGCCAAAGCCAGAAGATGGAAGCCATCGGTCAGCTGACCGGCGGCGTGGCGCACGACTTCAACAACCTTCTGATGGCGGTCCTTGGCAATCTCGAACTCCTGCGCAAATACGCTGGAGACGATCCCAAGGTGATCCGCCTGATTGACGGCGCGCAGCAAGGCGCAAAGCGCGGCGCGTCCCTTACCCAGCGGCTTCTCGCCTTTTCGCGCCGGCAGGATCTTCGCATCGACCCGGTGGATATGCGAGCGCTCGTGTTCGGGATGGAGGATCTCCTGAAACGATCGGTCGGTTCGACGATCGTGATCGAAACGAATGTGCCGGACCAGCTTCCCCTCGTGTCTGCCGATGCAAACCAGGTGGAACTCGCCCTTCTCAATCTCGCCGTCAATGCGCGAGACGCAATGCCGGACGGCGGAACAATCCACCTCGGCCTGGAAGAGGTCGTGCAGCCTTCGCAGGTCGGCGAGCTGGTCGCCGGTCGTTACGTCGTCCTCTCGGTCACCGATCAGGGCTGCGGCATGGACAATGAGACGCTGCAGAAAGCCATTGAGCCCTTCTTCTCGACCAAGGAACTGGGCAAGGGAACCGGACTGGGTCTTTCCATGATCCATGGTCTGGCCTCCCAGCTGAACGGCGACCTCAAGCTGACCAGCGAGGTGGGCAAAGGAACGAAGGCCGAGTTGTGGATCCCAGTCTCGACGGCACTTGTGACCGTAGACAAGCAAGCAGGAAGCGCATTGGCTGCGCCTGCAACGACGTGGGCTGGTCCGAAACGGATCTTGCTGGTCGACGACGATATGCTGATCGCCATGAGCTCCGCTGACATGCTGATGGATCTTGGACATGACGTCGTTGAAGCGCATTCGGGCCTTGAGGCTTTGGAATGTTTCGGGGACGGATCGGGCTTCGATCTTGTCATCACGGACTTCTCGATGCCCGGTATGAACGGTGGAGACCTAGCCATGGCTGTCCGTGCAATCGCTCCTAATACGCCAATACTTATCGCATCCGGCTATGCGGAACTTCCAGCAGACCTCAACCTCGACGTCGCGAGGCTGGGTAAGCCCTATACTCAGGAGCAATTGATCCAGGAGATTGGCAAGCTCACATCCGGACCTTAGGCATCCCGTATTGGTGGTCACGTTTCTGACTCGGCAAGCGACAGCTGGTGGTCGGCAGCCTTCAACACGCACGAAATCCCGATCGGGAGAGATAACAGGCCCGCCTATCGGACATATGTGCACGTGTCCCTTAAGGGCAACGAAGCGTCCAATCGCGGGATACTTCTGTCGGTTGGAGCAGTGCAGGCATCAATCCGCATAAAAGCATCGAGCTATTACAACGACGCGACACGGCGGAGTGGGCGGGCGGCACGGCTGCTGAATTGATTGTCGTCTTTCAGTGGAAATGCTTCAAAGGCGAAGACACTCGTTCTCGTCGGCAATGAAGGATCGATAGATGGCGACCAAGACGACCCTCAACGCCAAAAATCTCGAAACGCTCGGTGCTCCACGTCTGGCAGAACTTCTTATCGAAATCGCCACCGGCAATGCGGCGCACAAGCGTCGCCTGCGCCTGGAGCTTGCCGGCGACCATTCGAGTGCGGAGGTTGCTCGCGCGGTGCGCAAGCGCCTTGGCAGTATCGCGCGTGCCCGAACCTTCATCGACTGGAAAAAGATCAAGGCAACCAGACTGGATCTTGAAACACAGCGCAGGATGATCGTGGAGACCGTTGCGACGGATGATGCCTCTGAGGGTTACGAACTCATCTGGCAGTTTCTGAACCTGGCGGATTCGATTTTTTCCCGCTCGAACGATAGCAGCGGTTCGCTGATGCAAATCTTTCATCAGGGGTGTGTTGATGCCGGTGTCGTCGCTGCACGCGCGGCGATCGCATCCGACGTGCTTGCGGAAAAAATCATCAAGGCCATACAGGGCAATAACTACGGCCAGTTCGACCCGCTGATTGGCGTCATGGCGGATGCCCTCGGCCATGAGGGGATGGAACGCCTGAAAACACTTTTGTTGGAATGGTCGAACGAACCTCAGGAGACACCATCCGAGATGGAACGCGATATCCTCGGTTGGAGCGGAGCGGGACCGCTTTACGAGGACGAGGTTTTCGGGCGTCACCGGGATCGCACGATCCGCTATGCCTTGCAGGAGATCGCCGATCAGCAAAACGATGTGGATGCCTATATCGCCTTGCAGCCGCAAGAGACGTGTGCTGCACCAATGGTCGCCGCCGATATCGCCAACCGTCTCACGGCGGCAGGGCGTGCCGCCGAAGCGCTTGATATTCTCGATCGGGTCGATGACCGCGGCCGTGGCAGCCTACCGTTCGAGTGGCAAATCGCACGTATCGACGCACTGGAGGAGCTCAAGAGGCCGAATGACGCTCAGGCATTCCGGTGGCAGTGTTTTGAACAGTCTCTGAATGAAGAGCACCTGCGGGCCTATGTTCGCAGGTTGCCTGATTTCGACGATCTGGAAGCGGAGGAGAAAGCTTTCGATTACGTCCGGAATTTCCCCGAGGTTCATCAGGCGCTGTCTTTCTTTATGAGATGGCCCTCCCCGGCGGACGCCGCGAAACTGGTAATGAAGCGTGTCGGCGAACTGGATGGTGATTTCTACGAACTGATGAACGATGCCGCCGACATGCTCGGCGAGAAACATCCGCTGGCAGCAATGATGGTCTTGCGCGCCATGATTGACTTCACCCTGGAAAATGGACGATCCAGCCGATACAAGCACGCCGCACGGCATCTGACGGAATGCCTGTCACTTGCAAGCCAGATAGAGGACTATAGCGGTATCGAAGCTCACGAGGATTATGTCGCTCGGCTGATGCGCGAGCATGGACGTAAATCGGGCTTCTGGAACCAGGCAACATGAACGTTCTATGCAAACACGCATAACGACCATTTTGTGCATAGGTGCGAACGTCACGGCTTATACCTTCGACCTTGCATGTCTCCGTCAGCATCGCCACCTTCGCCATGACTGCAAATCTGGACGGGGCCAAAAGCCATGTCCTCCCATCGTCTGCCACATAGGCGCATCGCATGTTTCATCTTATATTCGGTCTGCCATGGCTGATTGTCGTTCTGCGTTTCATAGAGCCGATGCCTTGGTCACTTCCGGTGAAGATCGTCGTGGCCGCATTTCTCCTGATTGCATCCCAATATCATCTCATAAGCCGTCTTTCTTCCGGATCCGTCCTGTCGCCGGAGTTTCCGCGACCGCTGATCATCGGCTTTAATGTGCTTTTCGGTGCGATCGTGTTTCTGGGCATATTCCAGATCGCGCTGGATATTATCTCGTTGATGCTTGCCGTTGCGCGTTGGAGGTTTCCAGACGTGCCTGTCGAGGTCCGCTATGGGATCGGGCTCCTCTCCCTCGGTCTGGCAGCATACGGAGTCGGGCAGGCGATAAAGATACCACCTCTAAAGGAGGTGGTGGTCGAGATAGCTGGGCTACCGAAAGCTTTCGAAGGATACAGGCTTCTCCAGCTTACAGATCTGCATGTCAGCAGGCTTTTTACGAGGGGTTGGTCACAAGAGATCGTTGCGCGATCGAATGCACTCGACGTTGATCTGATTGTTATTACTGGAGACTTCATCGACGGAAAGCTCGATGCGCGTCGCAACGATATCGCTCCGCTCGCGGACTTGCGCGCCCGTGACGGTGTACTGGCGATACCAGGCAACCACGAATATTATTTCGGGTATGATCAGTGGATGAAGCATGATGCGCAACTGGGCATCCGCATGCTTCTCAACGAGCACGCCGTGATAAGAAAAGACGGCGATGAAGTGGTTGTTGCGGGCGTTACCGATCTTGAGGCGCTCAGTGGTACCAATCCGGCGCCCGATCTGGACGCTGCGCTTGCAGGCACTCCCAGCGACGCGCCGGTTATATTGCTCGCGCATCAGCCCAAGATGGCACCGCGCGCGGCGGCGGCTGGTGTGGCCTTACAGCTTTCGGGCCATACGCATGGCGGCATGGTTCGCGGGCTGGACCTGTTGGTCGCCCGCGGCAATAACGGCTATGTTTCCGGCATGTATCAGGTCGGTGGCCTGCAACTGTATGTCAACAACGGAACTGCTCTTTGGCCAGGCTTCGCAATCCGCCTCGGCGTCCCTTCCGAGCTGACTTTGATCAGGCTCAAGGCAAAGTCCTGATATCTCGGTAGGTTTCCGACGATTCATCGGCAGCAAACCATCGTTAAGCTCGACTGGGAAGATGAACATCGCCGGAGCATGGTTGGCCTGGAACAGGTCAGCTGCCTACACCATCACTATTGAGCTGCCGTCAGGCAAGCATGAATGGCACTTCGCTCTTATTGCTCGGAACCACGATCATCTGACAGATAATATTGTCGCTGCCAGCGATCTCATTCGCGAGCCGCACAATTTTCGCGAGCTCACGGCTGGATGGAACGCTACCGTCCAATACGATGAAGGAGCCGCTTTCTTCGACGCGAACGTCGCTGCAATCGACGTTTTCCAGATATCTCAATTCAGCCTCGATCGCCGGCTTGCCGCAAGACGTGCCTGGCTCGCGCGAAAAGCTGAAAGCAGCGCCAGCATTGAAAGTGTTGAGAAACATCGGATACTCCATCTGAACATGAACGTCAGATGAATAGAACATTTAGGTGGCGTTTAAGTTCCATAGATAGTCCGGCTGGGAACGGTTACCCATTGAGATTGCCACGTCGACGATGAAGGCGCGCAGTCCTAGCGGATACTGAACGGAAAATACTTCGCATTGATCCCGTCATAGGTCCCATCGTCCTGGATTTTCGCAAGCGCCTGGTCCAATCGCTGGAGAAGTGCGGCGTCATCCGGTCGCACAGCTATGCCTGCGCCTTCTCCGAAATATTTAGGGTCTTTCACGTCGTCACCACGGAACTCGCAGCAGCTTCCCGCCTTGGTGTTCGTCAGCCAATCATAGATCGCGAGCTTGTCTTCAAGGATGACATCGACCTCCTCAGCTTCCAGCGCCTTGTAGAGATCGGGCGAGGAAGGATAAACGACCCGCTCGATATTGCTGTAGCGATCGTTGGCGAAGCTGGCCTGGGCAGTCGAGAACGTGACACCGAGCTTTTTGCCCAACAGTTCGTCAGCCTGCATTCGTTTCAGCGGAGAGGCTTTCTGAACGACAAATACCGAAGGGCTGTCATAATAACGGGCAGTAAATCTGACCCTTTCCTTTCGTTCCGCGCTCATGGACATCGACGATATAATCGTGTCGTATTTGACAGCCAGGAGATTGGGAATCATGCCGTCCCAGTCCTGAACGACTAGCTCACATTTCAGCTGGGCTGCAGTGCAGATCGCGTTTGCGATATCAATATCAAACCCCTGAAGTACATTGTTGGAATCCCTGTAGTTGAATGGAGGAAAAATACCTTCGACGGCAACTTTGATCGACGCCTCTTGCCCGTAGGATGTTGCGGTACCGAGAGATCCCAATGCCGAAAGTGCCATTGCGAAACGTAATAAAAGGCTCGTCCACTTACCTCTGATATACATCGTTCCTCCCCAGCCACCCCGTTGCGGCGCAGTCATTAAGCCACACAGATGTTAATTTATGTTATTGAGAGAATTGCAATTTAAATTCGCCTTTATAAGCGTTTAGCAATCTTTTTGCTGAATTCTGTCCCAAAATATGGGGGCGGAAGTGCTTGAACATCTCACCGGCGCAAGAACAAATAGCTTTTTTCGCCGCAGGAACTCTCGCTTAATATTTGTTCCGATAGTTACCATCGGCATTGCCGCAACCTTGCTGGCCGTACTGGCAACCATCTGGGCCGGCGCAGAGAGCGATGTAGCGGCCCTCGAACGCCAAAAGGCGCTGGTCACAGCCAAGCTCGCGGATCAAGTCAATCAGATGGCCAGAGACGTGGCGATGGTCGCTGCGGGCTATGCCTCTCTTCTTCCGGACAATACATCTGACGGCGCCCGAGCCGACCGCCGAGAGGCTCAGGTGTTCGGCGAAACCGTTACGGAGGTGTTTGATTTCGAACAGTTGCTCCTTGTCGACGACGATGGTGAGCTTCTGTCTGACGGCGATCCTGCTATCGCGCGCCGTTACCAATGGGTAAGGCCCCTCCTCGCCAATCTTTTCAGCAAGGTGCGCGACGGACGATATCAGGCAGCGATACGCGGGGAGTTATCTCCATCGATCAGCGCCGAGATGTTGCGCCTGGAAGGTCGGGCATCCATCGTCGCCATATCATCGGTCATCTTCGACGGCGAAAGAGGCGAACCGGGCGGGATGCCAACGCCGCGAGCCCCCCATTATCTTATTGGGTTTCGCTTTCTGGACGGAACGATCCTTGACGATCTTAGCCGCGAAATGGGGCTCAAGGGCGCACGGTACGCTCGAACTACCGATGCTGAAGATGGGGAGGTTGCCTTCCAGGTAGAAGCGAGCGCAAATGGTGATCCGATAGGTGTGATCATCTGGTCTCCGGATCTTCCCGGTTCCAAGGTCATTGAGAGGCTCACGCCATACCTCTGCGCTGCCATCGCAGTGATTGGCGGACTTTTCTTGCTTCTGGTGTTACGCCTTAATCGGAGCTGGAAGGAACTGCATCGTAGCGAGCAGCACGCCAGGGAACTCGCCCTACAGGACGTCCTAACACATCTTCCGAACCGCGACCTTTTCAGCAGACGGCTCAAAGAATGTTTCACATCGACATTGTCAGATGCCAGCATTGTCGTCGGCTTCATCGACCTCGATCGCTTCAAGGCCGTCAATGACTCCTTCGGTCACGCCGCCGGCGATGAGTTGATCATCAAGGCGGCAGAACGCATGAACGAGGTTCTTGACGGGCGCGGAACTCTTGCACGACTGGGTGGCGACGAGTTTGCAATCCTGCTTCCTGTGCGTCGACACGAGCTCGCCGCACAGATCGGTATTTTCGAAGCTATAGTCTCGGCAATTGATCGCCCCTTCGCTTTGAGGCAGGGAGAGGTGACAGCGCATATCGGCTGCTCGATAGGCATTGCGTTCAGTACCCATCATGATTGTCTGCCGGAGGAACTTCTTCGCCGGGCCGATGTTGCCGTCTATCAGGCAAAGGCGAAAGGACGCGGCCGCCATGTTGTCTATGACGCCGAGATCGAGACGGGGCAACGTGAGCGTGAGCGACTGATCGAAGAATTGCGGACAGAGCTTTCACAGATCGAGGCTGCCTCTCTGTCCGGTCGCATGGCAGACGCGTTGTACCATTCCGCGCTCGAAGTCCATTTTCAGACGATCCATCGGGCTGGAGAGGAGCACCATGTTACCGGCGCTGAAGCGCTTGTTCGTTGGCGTCACCCGCGGCTTGGTCTCCTATCGCCGGACAAGTTTATACCGCTTGCCGAAAGTACAGGGTTGATAGCCCCGCTGGGCGATTACATCCTTGAGCAGGCGTGCCGGATCGGATTGACGAAACTCCAAGATAAAATGATCGCCGTGAATATCTCTCCAATGCAGCTGAGGCATGAAGGTTTCGCTGACAGAGTGCTGACCACGTTGCAGCGAACTGGCTTTCCATCATCCTGTCTTGAATTGGAGCTGACCGAAACGGCGCTGGTAGACAATCCGCAGCAGGCCAAGGAAATCCTAGGGCGACTGCGAAACGCAGGGATAAAGATTGCGCTCGATGATTTCGGCACGGGATATTCGTCGTTGAGCCATCTCATCCATTTCGGCATAGACCGCATCAAGATCGACCGCTCTTTTGTGCGGCTCCTTGATACGCAGAGCAATGGCGCAGCTATCGCTGCGGCGGTCACGAGCCTTGCCCGCAACCTCGGCATGGAAACGACGGCGGAGGGTGTGGAGACACAAGGACAACGGGATTTTCTTATCGCCATCGGCTGCACGGATTTGCAGGGTTATCTGTTCTCACGGCCTGTCGCCGCTGACGATTTGATGATTGGCGATTCTGATTGTCCGCAACACGCTTTGCGGTCCAGTGCAAGCTGATCCACCACTTACGTCAACATAAAGTAAGGTCTGCCCGCACCTCCGTTTGATTGCCGATGAATGAAAGTGACAATCCATGACCAATGATCATCAAGACAACTCAGTTGGCTTATTTCGATCCGTTCGTTGAAACGACTCTCATCAACGAGCCGGAACAAGGCTATGCGCGTTATGTTTACATATGTGTTCGTTCTCAGGGCACCCGCGATATCGAGCGTGAACGTTATCTAAGCTCACGCGCGGCGGGACCGATGCCTTGAGACGGTCCGGTCGCCAATGCATGGCAATCGACAGATCGAATAGGCTGGAGAGCATGGTCTCAGCCTCAGGCCAGCGCGCTTTTGACAGCGGCGAGACCACGACGCAGGAACGGGTCCGAATGGACGTAGAAGAACTGTACACCCTTGGCTCGCCAATGCGGGATCTCGTCGAGCGTGGCGAGTGTTCCGGGAATCTTTCCGGCAGCGCGAATCTTGTCGACCGCAACTGCAACCTTGCCCATGACGACATCCGGACGCGGATCGCCGAATGGCGGAGCCGGCGGGTAGCCCATGTCCTGCGATGGCTACCAGCTGATCTGGTCCCGCCCGAACCGAGACTGAGAAGCCGGCCCCGCCTGAAAGGGCGGGGTCATTTTCTCAATGAATACAGCATTGCTGTAATTGCCGGATTTTACAGCATCATGATCGTATGAACCGGTCGACGACCCACAAGAAGTAAGAGATGCCCAGCCGAAACAGATCCTACACGACGGGCGATCTTTTGCGGAAGTCCAGGGACATCATCGCCGAGGCGCTCCGCCACCCTGTGACGATTACTCAGCGCAGCAAACCTCGCCTCGTCATTTTGAACATAGATGATTACGAGCGGTTGATGAGACGCGCGGATGCCAGATCCGTCTGGACGATTAATACCATGTCTAATGGACTGGTCGCAGAAATGGAACGCGCTGTCGATCAATATGCTGACGATGACGAGGTTGGGCGCTGAGCGTGTTCGACGACATAAAGACCGCGGCCGTCATTCGCTATCCTTATCTTTGGAACCGGGAAGCCGGGAAGGGAGAGACAGAGGGACGCAAGGAGCGGCCCATCGCGGTCGGAGTGAGGATCGCCCGCGCTGACGGAGACCTGGTACTGTTCTTCCCTTGCCTATCACCACGAAACAGCCAGAGCGCAGCCGGTTCGCTTTCGAGATACCGGCAATCAAAAAAAGTCGAGCCGGTCTTGATACTGACCCTCAGGTCTGGATCATCATGGGTGAGTTCAACGGCGACGTGATTGGCAACTCTTTCCATATCGAGCAGAGCCTCGATCGGTCAGTTCAGCAAGGCGTTTTTCCTGCCGATTCTGCGTGAATTCTATGCACGACATCAATCGTTCTCCGAGGTCGCCCTCCATCGCTGAGGTGACAGCTTTGATTTATCAAGACCCTGAAACGCATCGAGCCGTTCATGGATACTCGCGACCCAATTCTTCCGGAAAAGAACCATAGGGCTGATCGCGGGTCTGTACGGAACGGTTTTGCCGGGGGCGGTCGGTCCCGCCTTCCGCTGCGCGTCGCTTTGCTAAGGCTCCTGCGGCAGCCCCTGTTCCGGTCAAAACCGTGTCGAGAATTCCCGATTTCACGCCCGTACCGGGCGTCGCTATGCTGAAAGCTCTGATACTCTTCATTATTTGCCCCGGATCTTCACCTGATGTCTTTCGATCCGGCGGCGCATCCGCGCTGTGATGATCTCGGTGACCAGTTTGCGATAGGGAGAGGTTGGGTCTGCTCCGATACTCCCAGTTTAGCGCTGCAAGCAGCCGGCATCAAGTATGCGCGGTCCCCCCGATTTTGCGAGACTGGTGATACCCGCCCAACAATATCGGCTCCCCCACTCCCCGGCTCTGCCGGTCGCATGCGCGATCGCTGACCCCGTCCGCTTTACGCGCTGCAGGCTCTCGTCTTTCGAAACTCAAGGAGAACGGAACGATGACGATTTCACTCGAAACACTGATTGAAGAACTGCTCGCCGACTTGTCGAATACGTGGGATCCGGCCGAGCCTCGGCTGCTGATTGCTGAGCTCGATCGCCATGGCCGAGCTTCAAGTCCTTATTTCAGACCTGTCCGGCCCACATGATACCGAGCTACCTTGTCGAAAGGCGGCAATCAAACTGAAGACATCCGGGAAGTATTCGAAGCGCAAGGCTGACTATAGCAATCGGCAGGCAACAGTCAGCTGTAGGAGATCTTACCTGAAAAGCTTCTGATTTCGCCGTTTCTTGGTGTCGAGCCGCAGAGCGAATGTCCTGAGCGAAATCGCCTCTTGAGTGCTGCGTTCGTCTGCCGAAAACGGCTTGGTCTGAATGCCGTCTGCCGAAGGGACATCCGACCCGGTCTGAGGATGGGCAGTGGTGCCTTCCCGAAGTTCTAAAATCATGCTCACGAGGCCCATACACAAAACCGCCTTTCCATCATGGAGCTGAAGCCTAACATGCTATTCATGACGACGGAATAGTGCCGTGCCTTCTGCCGGAATTCATACTGATCGCGTGAGCTGCAAGCCCGTTGACTTCAATGCGGTTGATCCATCGCAGTTTCCACATCGCGCAACCAGAAATAATAGCTGCAACGAATATGGCGGATGAATTTGACAAGGGTAGCACTATCGGCTTACGTACCGATCGATCAGTTTGCGCAAATGCGCATTTTGGAGCTTCAGCTTTACGGCAAGCTGTTTGCGAAGCTCCTCGATGTCTCGATCAAGGTCGACCATCTCATCCGAGTGCGACTTGAAGCCCGTGGCCGCTTCTTGCACCGGATCGACAGCCGGAAGAGTGATTTTTTCGTCTTCCCGCGCGACGACAGGGCGCTTGGCTTTGACAGGTGATGGCGCTTTCACGACCCGCCGACGTGCCGCAGGTTTCTCGGGCTCTTCGCTCGCTTTTAACGGAGAAGCCAACTCCGCCTTTTTCTCGAAGGGCACCAGCTCATCGACGGGTGTGGTCGCCGTTACAGTTCCGGCATCATCGACTGTTGCCGGGTTCATGGCGACATCGGGTTCGGAAACAATTTCCGGTACAGACGACGCGGCGACAGCGTCTTCGACATCCGCAGGACTGGCGTCGGCGCTTGCCACGATCTTGTTCGCGTCGGCTACAGGCGGCGTTGCCTCGTCGGCACTAGCCTTGGGTTCAGTCTCGGTTTCGTCCTTGGATGATTTTCCTGACACCAGGTCCGCAAGCATTTTCCACGGTGTTCTCATCGCACTTCAACCTCGGTTTAAAGACGGGATGGCTCCCGTATCAATAAATGCCGGACCTCCAGAAAAGGTCCGGCCAAATGTTCGGTCCCGATCGTGAATGTACGGCCGCGATCGAGTGGGCAAATCAGACCTTGCCGAGCTTCTTCTTGAGATCGGTGTTTTCGGCGCGCAACTTGTCGCCAAGTTCCTTGCGAAGAAGCCTGTTTTCTTCTTCGAGCTTCAGCAGGTCGGAAAACTCGTCGGATACAGGGGCAGCAACAATTGGTGCGGGGGCGGCTGTGACGGGCTTGGTGACGGCGGCGGCACGCGGCGCCTTGGTTGCCTTTTCGGCTTTGGCGGCCTTCACCAGCTGTGCTGCAGCGACTTTTTCGCCGCGCTTTGCACGGGTCTTCTTGGCAGGTGCATCCGCCGTGGTCGTTGTAGTAACCGCTTCGGCAGCAGGCTTTTTGCGATTCGGACCACGGGTCTTTTTCGCGACCGGCGTGGGAGTGGCAGGTTCCGGCGTAGCAGTTTCGGCGTTGACGCCAGTATTCATCTCATCAGCCATCAGTAATCTCCTT
The DNA here is from genome assembly GCF_004343585.1 of Neorhizobium sp. JUb45. Taxonomy (GTDB): domain Bacteria; phylum Pseudomonadota; class Alphaproteobacteria; order Rhizobiales; family Rhizobiaceae; genus Neorhizobium. The sequence continues at coordinate 57,082 of NZ_SLYW01000012.1, forward strand.
GCTGGGCAGGCCTCTCATTGATGGACATGCGCGCAGAGTCAACATGTGAAGGCAATGCGACATGTCCAGATGCTTTTTGCGGGGTTAATACTTTTTGGTCAATTGGATGCCGCTTCGTGTGCTTAGGAAAAGCGATCGATTTGCGAATATTCTTTGATCGCCAACCTATCTGGTGACATGTTTGCATAGGTTTCCGGTTCTGCTGTTTCCGCTACCCGAAAAGGACCATTCACTGCTCCTGCGTTCGATTCTACTGAGACTGCACGAGTGCCTTCTGCAGGCATTTTATTTCTTGCCTTGGCAGGAGGCGCGATGGTTCGGTCAGAATGCTGCGTGCGGATGCCGTCGAGTTGCTGGAAACTCTCATTCGAGACGTTAGCGTCCTGCTCTTGTCACGGACTTGAACAACCATGCTGGTGTATGGTTTATGACGCGGCATGAGCTCTGATTCCAAAATCTTTGTCGGCCTGAAGCCAATCCGCAAGAAAGCCGCCCCCGCGCTGGATGTTAAAGGTCCACGATGCCAATGGGATGGATGCAGCAAGACGGGTACGCATCGTGCGCCGGTCGGGCGCGATGCCGAAGGACTTTATCTGCTTTTCTGTCTTGAGCATGTGAAGCTCTACAATGCCGGGTACAGTGCCACGGGGCAATCCGAAGGCCAGACCGCCCGCTATCAGAAGGAAGCGGTCTCGGGGGCACGCGCGACGCAAGGACAGGTTGCGCGCGAAGCTGAGGAAATCCCCCTCCCCTCGACGCAGCGTTCAGGCTCGGCCAAGTCATTGAACGCGCGCAGGAGTGCGGCGGAGCGTCAGGCCCAGAAGGCTGAACTCCAAAAACGGAAGCTGAAAGTGCTTGAAGCGCGCGCCTTCGAAATCCTGGGCCTGACTGAAGACGCAAGTGCAGACGAGATCCGTCGTCGCTACAAGGAAAAGCTCAAGATGCATCATCCTGACGCCAACCAAGGTGAGCGGGACACTGAGGGCCAACTTCAGGCATCGATCGAGGCGTACAGGATCCTCAAACTGAACGGTTTCTGCTGACCTTGTCGATAAGCAGTGCGCGGCTTCTGGTGTGAGCGCCGACGGTGCGTCATGCGGGCAAGCCAACTGCAGAGAATTGGTCGACGGGCCGGTTGCTTCGGCTTCCATCAACGCCACTTGTGAGATCGAAGGAAAGCAGCCATCAGCATGGTAGGCATCTCGAGCTTGCAGCCCGGTTTTTCCTTGGCTGTGATTGCAAGCCGGGTCGGCATGATAACTGATCGTGGTACGGCTCGGGCCGTGATGGCAGCGACCAATGCGGCTAATTAGTTATCTGGCGAAGCAGACTGTAGTGTTGGGTCCGCGTTTTCGCCTGAGATGAACGACTTCCAGCCTGCGGCGTCCCTTTGCCGCTTTTGCTAGTTCTCCTTAGGCGGGCTCGATGAGGCAGGTCTGACCGGCAACCGGCTTTGCCTCGATCGTCTTCCCGCAACGGCAGTCACGAGATTTGTTGCCCCGGACAGCTTTGCCGCCCTCCGCTCCATCCAACAAATCTCCTGTCCTGCCGCCCTCCATTGCATTGCGGCCCTTTGGGTGCGGTCCGATCGTTGCCAGTCTTTTCGACTGCTATCGAGGCCGCAATGGAGCGGCTAGATACAGCAAAAGGAACCACGATAATGGCTACCATCGGCACATTCACCTCTGAAAAGAACGGCTTCACCGGCTCGATCCGCACACTCGCTCTCCACGTCAAGGCACGCATCGCCCGCGTCGAAAACCCTTCCGAAAAGGGACCGCAGTTCCGCGTCTACGCCGGCCCGGTCGAGCTTGGCGCCACCTGGCAGAAGACGTCCGGAGAAGGTCGCGATTACCTCTCTCTCAAGCTTGACGATCCGAGCTTCCCGGCCCCGATCTATGCGACGCTGACGGAAGTTGAAGGCGAAGACGACCTCCAGCTCATCTGGTCCCGCCCAAGTCGCGACTGACACCGGCCCTCGGCCCTGCCCAAGGTGGGGCCGAACCGCTTTGAAAGGCTGGCAAAAGGTGATGGCGGCATCCGCGCTGCTCGAAAAGTCTTGGGCGCGATGAACGGAGCGCGAGATGTTGGTCGACGGTTAAGGTTGTAGGCAATGAAGTTTGATATTTGGGTAGGGATCAGTGCGTAGGCGCTGATCCGCGTTTCGTAGGGGAATACCCTCGGCTTCGCTTAAGGCGTGTCAGGTCGAGAAACAGGATCACCGCTTCTTTTTCGTTCACGAAATAATGGGCCAGTTCCTGCCCTTGCGTTCCAATCCGACCCCAGCGGCGTCGCAGGCAGATTTCTCCGAACAGCGTGCGCTCAATGGCAAGGGTATAAAACCGCGCCATGTTCTTCCGTCGGTCGGTTCGCTCGATATAAATCCGGTAGGGTTGCGTGATCATGGCCGAGATTCGCGCATCTCGAATCTGCGGTCCAACGAGACTTTTGAATCGGTCAGGTGACATCGATTCATTCGCGTGAAGTTTTTTGCGGACTTGGCCCCGGCGATGCGAAATGCACTCTGCACTTTTGTCGGCTTCACACGCCAAGCGCAGGATAAGGTCAACCGATCGCGTTGTTCTGCTCAGCGGAGTGTCCGGAAGGCAATCGAATAGATCAACGCACTCGCAAGAGCGATGAGGTCGAACAGCAAAAACATTGCCGGACCTCCAAACGCTGCAAGTGTCAAACCGCCGATGATCGCTCCAAAGAAGTTTCCGGCATGGCTTATGGCATGCGCACCGAAGTAGCTGCCGCTTCTTGGACCGGAAACCAATGTGTCCACCAGCACAAATTCTGCGAGAACGACCAGAACCTCGGCAATGGACAGAAGAACCATGGACGCCATCAAAGCCGGCAAGGCGGTCGAGATGGCGAAACCGATCTGGCTTGCACATAGCATGATACAACCTGCCAACAGTCCGGGCAGGCCCCCAATGCGCGCAATCATCCGCCGGACGATCGGATTGGCCAGGAGCACAACAATACCGTTGGCCGAGATCAGGATCGCATATGTTTGTGGGCCGTCTGCTGTCGTGGACATGAGGTAGGGACCCATGGTCGCAGACCAGTGACTATAGACCGAAAGCGCGAGCGCACTGCCGCAGATCAGACTGAGCAAGCGCCTGTCCTTGAGTGCGTCCCAGATGATGGCGACTAACCGAGAGGTGCCGGTGATGTCGACGGGCGTTTCATCGGGCACCGGCATATTGACGAGGAGGAGAACGAAAAGCAGCACCGCAAAGATCATCCCCGCGATCAGAAAGCCTGTGAGCGTCGCGGGGCCCGCGGCAACACTGATGATCGGACCGATCGCCCATCCCAGGTTCGATGCCGTATAACGCCAGGAATAGTGGATGAGCCGATCCCGCTCCTGCGATGCATCGCTGATGATTGCCCTCGATATCGGGCCGAACACTGCGATCGAAATTGCCGCGATCGTATAGGCGATGACGTAGAGCAAGGCCCCGCCCGCCAGTCCCATGGCTGTTATGCTCAAGGAAAGCATCCCCAGCACAACTGCAACAACCGCTTTCCGTCCGATCGTGTCCGACCACGTACCGGCGATGGGAGCGCAAACCGCCCCGAGCAATGGACCCGTGCCGACGATCAGGCCGATTTCGGCCAATCCCATATCAAAATCGCGATACATGACGATTGCAACAAACGTCAGGCTCGTGGCGCGCGCCACGGAAACAAAGAACGAGCCGGCAATGATGAAGACGACGGCCTGCGGCATGCGCAGCGCATCGTCCAGGGATCTTCGTAAATTCCTCAATGTCGCGTACTCCGGCGTGTTGTTACGCTCGTCGGATTGCCTCGGCATTTTCTATGACTGCCGTCGCGGGTGTTTTGTGAAAAAGGAGAGTTCGCATGGCAGGAAACATGCGTTTGTCGAAGTCTCTGGCAAGACTGCGGCTGGTCGTAGATTCGACCGGATTCGAGCCTGCACTGCGCGACGTTTCCGCGATCTACGGCCTGAAACACACGACATGCCTCATCGTGCGCGCCAATGTCGGCACGAAACTTTATCCCTTTTTCTGCACGACATATCCACGATGCTGGACGGATATCTACCTTGCGCGTTCCTATTTCAAGATAGATCCCGTGGTCGGCAGTATCCGCTGGGCACGTCTGTCGGTGGACTGGTCCCGCTTCCAAAGGAACTCGCCGGCTGTCGATCAATTTTTCGAGGAAGCACGCCTGCACGATGTCGGCACGAGTGGCCTGACGGTGCCGGTCAGGGGACCAGGTGGCGAGCGCTCGCTGTTTTCCGTTTCGTCCGATCTGCCGACGCAAACCTGGGCGAAAATCAGTGAAGGACTGAGCCATGATCTCCAGATCCTTTCCCACTATATGCACGAAAAGGTCATGACTGTTGTCGACATCCAGGCTGGCTCAGCGGTCCGCCGTCTTTCTGCACGTGAGAAACAGTGCCTTGAAGCACTCGCATCGGGCCGGCTGCCAAAACAGATCGCGGCATCGCTCGGCCTGTCAGAAAGTGCGGTCAGGCTTTATCTACGGTCTGCCAAGCGCAAGCTCGGCGCATCGACGACCTATCATGCTGTCGCCAAGGCAAGCCTGTTCGAACTGATTTCGATCTGAGCGACGCGGGCGGCGACACCGTCAATCTGCGTCCATTTCCACACCCGTCAATCTGGCGAAATTGGCAGGTTGTTGCTGTCTCAAATCACATCCAAACTCTGCGTTTGCTGACCGACCGCCACCGCCTGACGCGGTGAACCGGCGGCTTCCACCTGCAAAATCGCATAGGCTGGATGGAGAAATGTCGTGATCGATGCCGAGCTTTTGCAGCGGTGGCGCAACGCGCCGCGTCTAAACGACTTCGCTGCTTTCTTTGAACGGACCGCTGCCGGCCAGGGTGGCGCGCCTGATCTCGCTGAGCCAAATATCGATCTCGGCCTGCTCGACTTCGATCTCGAAGCGCGTGTCTTTGCCGATACGCACAGGCGTCTCTGGGGTCCCTTCGATTTTCATTATTTCGCGAGCATTCCCTACCGCCTGGAAGAGGAATGCCGGTTGGGGCCGGCTCTCCTTCGCACGGCGCTTGGGACATGGGCCCAGACGGGGCGGCCAGCGAGCATCTATACGCTCGGCACCGGCACGGGCTGCCTTGCTCGTACGCTAGCGCTGTTCGGCGCCGGCCGGATTGAGGCATTGTGCTGCAGCCCGACGGCCTCCAACGAGCAAGCCTTTCTTGCGAACCGCGCCAGCGATCACGCCTTTTTTCATCATGGCCCATTCTTCGACCTTGATGCCGATCGATACGCAAGCGATCCCGAACTTCGACGCTTTGCCGACGGCTTCGACATCCTGTTCGAGGACACCACGTTTCAGATGTACGACGCCGATCGCATCCGGCAGCTTGAGTTTGTCTATCCGCGCATCAGGCCAGGCGGGCTTCTGGTCCAGGTGCAAAAACTCGCGCACCCGGATCCGGAGCAATACCAGGCACGCGAACGACAGAAAGACGAACTGTTCAAGTCGCGTTATTTTTCTTCGATCCTGATTTCCGACAAGAAGGAGGAAGTGCTGGGCACGATGAGTGACATGCAGGTCGATAAGGACACCACGATCGCCGCGCTCAAATGCTTTTTCCGCTATTCCGTTGCGACCTGGAACAGCGGCAATTTCTATACGATCGTGTCCTCCAATTCCCGCGCAGCCATTGTTGAATTCATATTTCTCCTGTTGAGACCGGCAATCCCTCCGGCATTCAGTCACACCGACCTGCCCGCTGTCTGGAATGAAACTGAGGCACACCCGATCTCGACCGCTCTTTCATGGCGCTGGCCGAATTTCACAGCTGGTGCCGCTGCCAGTCCGCGGCTGGCATCATGAAAACCGGGGGCACCATGATCGATACGGAGGCGAAATGCGCAACGCCCGAAGAGGTCCGCGCTGCCCTCACCGTACTGATGCCGCCGCTTGCCGATTTCTGGTCGCGGCCTCTCCGGGACTATGCTGCCTTCGTTTATCAGACCGCGCGTCGTCGCCCGGTCAGCGCTGCCAGAGCATTTGCCATGGACCGGCTGCAGGATGCCGTTCTCCGCGCGGCTCTGCGAGCTGGCTTTGAGCATCAGGAAGCGCAAGCGGCCGCGGAGGAATTATATGCATCACCTGTGGTGCAGACCGGGCCGCATTGTCTGATGTTGTATGAGCCCGATGCCTTTTAAACGCATCTGTTCAGCCTGCTGGGGCTGCGCGCGTATTCCAGGAAATGGCATGTCGCTTATGCTGGCTCGACCATGTCATTCAACGAATCCGCAAAGAAGGGACCCGGCTGGCTGCGGATAGGCGGAGAGCCGCTCAACGTTTTCGGATTGGCGCGCAGCCGCATGGACGGCAGCAGCATCTGCTGCAGCAATGGACCATTTCGGTTTGCCCTAACGAATACCGCGGGCCAGATCGCACCGAACGCCGCTGCGGCTGATCTTCTAGCACATTTGCCATCGTCCTCTTTTTCGACCGCAGCCGAAGCACTCAAAACCGCAAACATTGTCCTATGGGAGCAGAAATTCTCGTCGGCTGCAAAGCTCCTGCAACTCGACGATTTCGACCTGGCCGACCTGATTGCAGACCACCTTGATTCCCCCACCTCCTGGCTCGCGTCCGCGTTCTTCGCAGATGGGGGCGCCAAGCATATGCTGCAGGTGATCGAAGACCTCAATTGTGGGCCGTGGCGCGGGTGGATACGGCCGACCACCGATTTCTTCTGGCATGTCGGTCGGGACCGCATTCAGCCTTTACGGCTTGAGGATGGTCTCCTTCGAAGCGCTAGCTCCGTAAGCGTCTCCGTGGAATTCTCGGCGTCAAGCATTTCGAGGGCGCTACGACGGCGTTTGCTTTTACCGAACATGTTCATGGCCTTTCTCGTCCTGTCGATCCTGCCGGGTATCCGCGCACTCGGCGGCTGCCGCCAGACCGTTTACTTACCGCTTATGCGCTACCTCGCCGCCATCGCTGTTGCGCGATCGGGTGACCGCACCTTGCTTGGTGATCTACGAAAAGATGAAGGGCCATCGCTCTGGGGACATCGCGTTCTGCGACCGGTCGATGCGGATGCCTTTCCCGAAATGGAGCGCTGGACCACAGTCGAGAACCTGTTGGCAGCATATTCCGAGATGCCGCTGATCTTGGCGAGCGGTGATCTGGCCAGTTTTACCGGCGATACGATCTGGGGGAGCATGTCCAGTTCTTTGAACTCCGGAACAATCGGACCGGCCTCTCTGGAATGGGTGTGGTCGGGGTTCGCGTAATGAAAGCTGTCAGCGCAATAAAACGCTTGATTCCTATTGCGGCGCGATCACTCCTCCGGGACAGCTTCGGCGGGCGACGCAACTTTATCTGTTGCGCCGCGACCAGCTTTTGCGGCGGTCAAATCCAGAAGTGCGACAGGGCGAAGGTTGCGGGCATCGACTCCCACATCGAACTGGCGTGGCAGCGGTTTCAACCGTCCGTGTGAATGACCATGAAGATTGATCGACTTCTTTCCCATCTGGTTCCACGTCCGAAAAGCATAATGACACAGTATCAGATGACGTCCCTCTACAAGCAACTCCGTATAATTTTGAACGCTTGACCATTGCCGGGCGCTGGTTGTGCTTGGAGGATCGTTGTTGCCGATAATGAGATGTTTGCGCCCGTTGAGACGGGCAAGCAAGAGGTCGCAATCGCCGGCGCGCGGCGACAGGACATCACCCAGATGCCAGACGTCGTCGTCGCGGCCGACAACGTCATTCCAGTTGGCAATCAGCGCTTCATCATGTTCCTTGATCGATGAGAACGGGCGACGATCGATGCGCAGAACACGGTTGTCCCCGAAATGCGTATCGCTTGTGAAATAGATCATATCTAGAGCCCGGAAATCATCGCATCTCAATCGTGCCGTTTTCCTCGCCGTCCCAGTACTGAACGCGATCGGCTCGCACTTTGATCAAAACCAGCCCTGGTGTTTCGGGGCCATCCGGGAACCAGCGATCGAGCGCTTTCATCCAGTGATGTGCAAATTTGGGTTTGTCGCGGATCAATTCCGCCTGGCCTTCAATGGAAATGAAGATGCCGGGTTTGCCCAAGAGGCCCGGCGGTTCGGCAAACGACAGTGTCACGCCTGGATCGCGGCCGATGTCAGCGACCTTGCGCGTGTCCTCATAGGAGAAAAACCAGCTGTCACCATCATAGTCAACATCACCGTTATTGCTCATCGGCCGGTTGGAGATTTCTCGGGTTAAGCCTTTCGTCGACATCATGCAGAAGTCGATTTTCCTCAGTTTCGCGGCGATTTCATCCATCGTTTTTTTGCTCATGCCGTCCTCGCTTTTTTGGGGGGCGACGGTAATCGCCCCCATTTTCATTGGGGATCTGCCGGGTTCACGAGATTTTCCGCAATATGCCGTCAGCGTTCAGACAGATCTGGCGTCGTCGTCAGGCAACCTGCCGTCCGGTGTCAGCTCATCCACGGTGCGTGGAAGGTCCTTGCTCAATCGCGACAGTATCTCGTCGCGTGACAGACCCGTTTTTGTGGCAAGCTCATCGAGGACATCGGGACCGATTGCCTGTGCGAGCTGATCGGTATTGATGTCCTCGTTGGTGCCGGGCTGGACCCATGATTCCGCTTTTGCCCCTTGCCCGTTCTGCTGGAACGTCTTGAGAAGGTCGCTCAGGCCTCCATTGAGGATGCCGCCGGAGGTCAGCCCGCCGAGCAGGCCGCCCAGGCCGCCGGATCCGCTCGCGCCCGTCAGCTTGCCGAGCAGATCATCCAGGCCGCCACCGCTTTGGCGAGGCGATGGTCCAGATCCCGTTTGCGCGCCGCCGGTCCCCGCTCCTTGCGGCTCGGATTTTTGCAGTCCGCGCAAAAGTTCGGCGATTTTGTCGCGGTTTTGATAGCCCGCGACGGCGAGCACGCCCAACAATGCCTTCAATTGACCACTTACCATGACACTCTCCTGATGTCGGTGTTTGTGATCATCCAAACGATGGCATCTCACGAACGTTCCGAGAAAATCAGGAACGCGCGCCGGGTGTGGCGTGTTTGTGTGATGAGGCCGTGGTGTGCCAATCGGACATGACGGAGACGGTGAACGCAGCGGTTTTTCCGATTTCTCGCTGCGGGCAACGAAATGCCAGGCGAGCACCTTTACCTGTCCACCGCGGTCTCATCCATAAACAGGCACACCGGAGCACACTGAGTTGCCACCGTTTAATCTGCGTGCGGTGTTCCGTGACCGGTGATCTCGAGAACGCCGTCGTCGAAGCTTTAAAGCTGCCGGCTTAACGACCTCGCCCGCAGCTGCGCGATCGAGGCATGTGCGGACGCTCATTCCAACATCGCCTGGAAGCGCGGGCCGTCGATTGATGCCAACTTTTTACCTTATGCTTTTGCTTGTTCTAGGCCGCGCGCCCATGTGCTGGCGCGTCGGGCGGCGGTGTCAATATTGTCCACAACGGTCAGACCCGTTTTCGCTTTTCTTGGCTTGAAGTCGTGATCGCCGTCCTCAAGCCAATTCAATTCGATAGAGCCTGAAAGATCGTAGGACTGAACTTCCTCTTTCAATCCGAACGCGTCGCGCGTGCCCTGGCAGATGAGGGTTGGCGTCCGTAAATCTGTAAGGTGAGCGGTCCGCAGTGCTTCCGGCTTGCCGATCGGGTGGAACGGATAGCCGAGGCACAACAGCCCGGCGATCGCGCCCTTGTCCAGCAGATCGTCAGCGATCATGCTGGCCACGCGACCACCCATCGACTTGCCGCCAATCAGCAGGTTTGCTCGGCTGCCGAACTCTTCAACGACGGCCATGAATTCGTCCTGCAGGTGCTCGGCGCGCGGAGGCGGGCTACGCTTGCCGGTGATGCGGCGCGCGGCCATGTATTCGAATTCGAACCGGACGACCTGAAAGTCGTTCCGCGTCAGCGCGCCCGACATGTCCTCCATCCATCGGGTGTCCATGGCGCCTCCGGCACCGTGGGCGAGCAGGATTGTAGCAGCCGCATGTTCTGGACCCGTTACGATTTTTTTGTGGCTCATAATCCCTCCGTTCGGTTCATCATTTTTCCTGTCCCGTTTGTCAGGGACCTTCACGCCACACGACACAACGCGATCGTCGATACGGGTTTTCTGGTGCCCGGCGGGACAAGCAGCGCCGTCGCCCAATAACCGATACCGCAATGAAAAAGTAAGCTGAAAAGGCCCGGCTCCCTCCCAAGATGCCGGGCCGACGCTCTGGAAGGCCGAGGCCGCATCAGAACTGGCCGGACGATATTGTTTATATTAGCAGAGTCAATGGATCATTCAACTCAATCGGGTCCGGCATCGTCTGATGCCGGACCCGAATATCTCTTCGAGGGGGATGAAGAGTTTGACCGGAAGCATGAAGGGCGGGGGACGGGGCGCTTCCGGTTACCTATTGAACGCTGAAGCCGGCCGATTGTTCCCATCAATCGCAGTGGTCGCCGAACTAGGCTTTGTCTCGCTGGCGACAGGCCGCATGGCTGCCATGCATGAACACGCATTGCTGATCCCCGGCGGGTTCGGTTACGAAGGATTATCGAGATCGACACTCCTCCTCCCAGTCGGTCCCGGTCGGACGGGCAGCACTCCTCCTCCCAGCTGCACGTCACTTTTCGAAACCCGCCGCACCTCCTCCCGCGGCGGGTTTTCGCGTTTTGCAGCTTTAATGGTCGCGTCATACCGCACTTAGGGTTCGGAAGCTTGCAAGCCTGCGCTACTTCGCATGCGCCTTCTTTGGTCCGAAAATGCCAAGGGCAAGCACGATCAGAGCGCCCACCGCAATGCCGAGGACCGCTTGCAGGAACGAGGTGGCGATCCAGCCAACCACTACGGGGATGGCACCGACCGCTTGCTGCACGACTGTCGCGACATGTTCAATGAAATGTTCTGGGCCATGAAGTCCGAATTCGGCCAGGCCGTGGATGATGATGCTGCCGCCCACCCAGAGCATTGCGGCCGTACCGATGACGGTGAGTGCCTGCAGCAAAACCGGTGTGCCTTTGACGAGACCGCGGCCGAACGATCGTGTCGGACCCGATCCCGTCTCGGCGAGGTGCAGTCCGATATCGTCTGCCTTCACGATCAGAGCCACCACGCCATAAACCACGACCGTGATCAGAATGCCGACCGCAGCCAGCACGGCCGCCTGTGTCACGAGGTTCGACGTCGATACGCCAGCGAGCGTAAGGGCCATGATTTCGGCCGAGAGGATGAAATCCGTGCGGATTGCACCGGACACCTTTTGATCCTCCAGCTGCTTAGGATCCATCGCGGTCTCGCCGACGCTGTCGTCATGCGCTGCATGGGGGCTGATTGCTTCATGCAGTTTTTCGACGCCCTCAAAGCACAGATAAGCGCCGCCGATCATCAGCAGCGGGGTGATCAGCCAAGGTGCAAAATATCCGAGCAGCAGGCAGATCGGCAGCAGCAAAACCAGCTTGTTCCTGAGTGAGCCGAGCGCGATCCGTCCGATGATGGGCAACTCGCGGCTGGGTGACAGCCCAACGACATATGTTGGTGTCACGGCGGTGTCGTCGATAACGACGCCGGCGGCCTTAACGCTGGCCTTGGCAGTCTGGGCAGCGACATCGTCCAGTGAAGAAGCAGCCAGTTTAGCAATGGCTGCAACGTCGTCCAAAAGTGCAATCAACCCTGTCGCCACGCGTCATTCCCTATAAAGATTTCCGCAGTGTATCTAGTTGGGTAATTGGTTTTTGCTAGGTGGTGAACGGTCGCACCCGTGCGAAATCCTCTGCGCACCACACTGTTTGCCACGGGGCGATTTGCATGCGGCGAGATACACCGGTGGCCGTTTCACCTACGGCTGCGCTGAAATGCGCAGAGCCAATGCTTGCGTTCCGAGCGGAACGGTTTTGCCGGGGGTGATCGGTCCCGCCTTCCGCTGCGCGGCGCTTCGCTAAGGCTCCTGCGGCAGCCCATTTTCCGGTCAAAACCGTATCGAGAATTCCCGCTTTCCCGGCTGCGGCCGTCGCTATGCTGAAAGCTCCGATACTCTTCATTGCTGCTCCCGGATCTTGGCCTTGACGCCGGCTGATCCGTGATGGCGCTTGCGCGCCGTTACGCTTGCGGTGGCGGTTGCATTATACGGAGAACTGGATCTGCTCAGATCTTCTCATTTTGGCGCGACGCTCGACCAGTCTCAAGGATGAGCGGTCCCCCCGATTTTGCGCGCCGGACGAGAGTCGTCCCACAAAATCGGCCCCCCCACTCCTCGGCTCCGCCGTTCGCGTTCGCGATCCCTGACCGAGGCCAGTCTCTACGCTCCAGAACGTCATCTTTCGAAACTCAGGGAGAACGGGAACGATGACAATGTCACTCGAAACACTGATTGAAGAACTGCGTGCCGAGCTAGTAGCCTTCATTGACTGGGATGAGTGGCAACAGATCAAAGCAGAGATGACCATCGTCGAGGTGAAGCTCACTGAGGAGAAAGCAGCTTTCGACGCGTTGACGAGCTCGGAGCCAACCGACTGAGGGCGGTAATGTCTAAACCGGTTTCATACATCAGCTCCAGCCGTTCTCGACCGAAATCAAACAATCGACGCTCCACATCTCCCGAATGAACGGCGACGCTTGGATCACTCCGGTCGAGGCCGAGTTCTGCCCAGAGCTTGCGCACTTCAGGGGTGAGAAAGTGCTCTTCGATACCGATCAGCTACATGGAGGTTTCTCCCTATCAATCTATCCCATCACCAGGGGACTGTCTTACCCATGCGATCGAGATATTCGAGGCCAGGTTTTCCCTGCTTTTCAAGAAGCGTATCGACCACTTGGGGAACCGCTTCCTCGACGGCAAGCGGCGCAGCCGCACCTCCAAGTTCGGTCTTGATCCAGCCTGGCGCGATCAGAACGAGGGCGCGGGCGCCACCGGCGTTCCTCGCGGCATAGCTTCGCATATACTGGTTCAGCGCCGCCTTCGTGCCACGGTAGACTTCGTGGCCACCTTTCTCGTTGTTGGTGACGCTGCCCTGGCCGGAAGACATGATCCCGATAAGGCCGGCAGGCTTTACGACATCCTGAAGGTTTTCGACGGCCCGCATCGGGCTCAAGGCGTTGGTGACCATGACGCGAACGAATTCTTCGGTGGAAACGTCGGCAATTGTTTCGTCCTGATTCCTGTTCGCGGTTCCAGCATTGACGAACAACATGTCGAAGCTGCGGCTGACCAGTCGAGCCCGAAGCGCACCGACCTGCTCGGGTTGCGTTATGTCCACCGTCTCGATCTCGATACGGCCCGCGTATTTTCGGGCGAGATCATGGAGAGCGGACGGCTGGCCACGGTCGCGCACGGTCGCGACGACGATCCAGTTTCGTTTCGCGAATTCAGCGGTGATCGCAAGACCCAGCCCGCGTGATGCGCCTACAAGCAAAAGCGAGGGACGGGAATGGTCGCTGTCAGAAATAGTCATGATGGCATTGCTTCCACTGTTGCATACGTCCCTAATCTAAGGCTCAAGAGAGATTGCGCCAGACGCGCGAAAGGCAAACAAAGTGTGCGTTGAACGCCTTCCCAACAATGACGTCCGCTATATATCCTGCCTATGCAGAGCGTTGATCTGAACCTTTTACTGGCATTGGATGTCCTCCTTTCCGAGAGGAGTGTGACAAAAGCGGCGCGCCGTTTGCGGCTGAGCCCATCGGCAATGAGCCGCACGCTCGCCCGATTGCGCAAATCCACGGGTGACCCGTTGTTGGTGCAGGCAGGGAGGACGCTGACGCCTACGCCCTATGCGGAAAGTTTGGTCGAGAGGGTTCACACTCTCGCCCGTGACACGCAAGCCGTGCTCCAGCCGTCGGTGGTGTCTTTGGACCTGAGCACGCTGGACCGAACATTTGTCCTGCGCGCAAGCGAGGGGTTCGTTCAGGCACTTGCCGGGCCACTCGTCATGGCCGCAATCAAGCATGCTCCGAAAGTTCGGTTTCACTTCGTCCCGAAGCCCGACAAGGACGCACAGCCGCTCCGTGATGGCCTGATCGATCTCGAAGTTGGCGTTTTCGGAACGACCGCGCCGGAACTGCGCCAACAGCTTCTATTCAGAGATCGGTTTGTAGGCGTCTGCCGTGCAGACCATCCGCTTTTGAAAGAGGAAGTCACCGCCGAGCGATATGCTGCTTGCCGTCATGTCGTGGTGACGCGGAAAGGCATAACGGCCGGTCCTGTCGATGTTGCTCTCCAACAACGGGGACTTCACAGAGAGGTTACGCTCACCGTTCCGTCCCACCCCGAGGCCGTCTGGATCGCCAGGAACTCCGATCTCGTTGCGCTGGTCCCAAGGACCTGTCTCGGCAACGCGATCATCGGCGACTACACGACTGATCTTGGTGTCACGGCGTTTACGCTCCCGGTCCAGACGGAAGAAATAAGCGTTTGCGCCATCTGGCATCCACGTCTCGAAGTAGACCCCGCTCATCGTTGGTTGCGCGAAACTCTTTCGGCGGTGTGCAGGACGGCATATCCAACAAAACGCGGATCTGACGAAGAGTAATATTTCTATCTGGGCGTGAATACGGCGCCGCCGGATATGGCCTAAATGACTCTAACGATACCGCGCGCGAAGCAGAGACTGCTCGTGCTTGTTCGAATTGGCGCTGGGTTTGCCGGTATTTTGACCATGGCATCACATTCCGTAGAAGAATCTTTCGGTTACACTGAAGTCGGATAACGGCCGAAAGTGGTCCTCGAAGCTTCGACACCGTCAGGATAAGGCGCCGAGCTCGGCAGTTGCTTCCTCTGCGCCAATCTCGGCATCACGCCGGAGCTCGAGCCTCGACCGGATCACGCATCTTACCTGCAGTCGTGGCTTTCGGTGCTGGCCCATGACAAGCGGGAGATCTTCCATGCAGCCGGAGGCGGAGTTGAATGCTGCGGCCTGACGCTGAATTGCGGTCGGCACCACCGGTGGCGGCCGCGTGATCCACAATGCGAGGTTCCCCATCCTGCTGATCCTGGAGACCTTTTGCGATGGCAGCATCCAGCCTTCCCCAGATCGAGGGTTTTGCAGCATCTGGCCTTGGTTTCCGGGATGACTTTCGTTCGACTGTGAACGGCTTGGTCTGCTGGCGCGTAGTCTCTCCAGTTTGCGACTCGAATTGCAACGATATCGCATGGGGCATCGTGGACAAGGCCGCGAATATTGGTGGGGGGAGCAGCCGCCGCCAATTGAAGCTTGCAGCAACGACGGTGCAAGTCTGGGGTGGTGTAGGATGCCATTCGCGCCCCCAAGGCAAATGCGGCGTAACGCCATCGCCATTTCCTTGACGTCAGAGTTTCCGGCAACCCATCTGCGGGCTCGATGTGGCATGTCTGACCGGAGACCGGCTTCGCCTCGATCGTCTTCCCGCAACGACAATGTTCAGATTTCTTACCCCGGAAGGCTGCGCCCTCCTCCTCTCCCACTAACAAATCTGCACCTTGCCGCCCTCCATTTTATTGCGGCCTTATCAGGTGCGGGCCGATCGTCACCGGTCTTTGCGACTGCCATCGAGGCCGCGATAGGCGCGGCCCGAAACACAGAAAAGGAATAGGACAATGGCAACCATCGGCACCTTCACCTCCACCGAAAACGGCTTCACCGGCTCCATTCGTACTCTCGCCCTCAACGTCAAGGCGCGCATCGCCCGGGTCGAAAACCCCTCCGATAAAGGCCCGCAGTTCCGCGTCTACGCCGGAAGCGTTGAACTCGGCGCAGCCTGGCAGAAGACCTCTGAGCAGGGCCGCGACTACCTATCGGTCAAGCTCGACGATCCTTCCTTCCCGGCCCCGATCTACGCAACGCTTGCTGAGGTCGAAGGCGAGGATGGCCTTCAGCTTATCTGGTCTCGCTCGAACCGGGACTGATTGACATCACGAGGCTCCGCCACAGGCGGGGCCTTCCCCTCTTCCGAGAGGTCAAAGCCGGACCTGGCGTCGAGCCAGTTTCGGCTTTCGTGGTGCCATACGGTGGGCGGGGAAGTTGCTCATAATGCGGAATGGTACCAAATGAGCAGGACGGCCTCAAGGATGAGCGGTTCCCCCAATTTACTCGACCCGCCCGATGGGCAGCGTCCGCAAATCGGCTCCCCCACTCCCCGGTTCAGCCGGTCGCGGTCGCGATCCCCGACCCCGCCATACCCTTCTTGGAGCCATTGGTCATCTTTCGCAAACGTCAAGGAGACGAAGATGACCTAATCTCTCGAATTCCTCATCGAAGAACTGCGTGCCGAGCTATACGAGCTTTCAGCATCTATCGACCAGAACGAGCGCCGGGAGATCGCGGCGGAGCTGGAAAGTGCCAAGGCAAAGTTAGCTATCGAGAAGGCAGCGTTCCAACAGTGCTAATTCGCGATAAACCACGTGTTGGTTTGAAGGGGTCGGTTGCTGCCGACAAGCTTTCGTTTGGAAAGGTAAACCCATCCCGCCCCGCGTCGGGCGGCTCACTTCTCTGGAGAGTATCGTGATCGTGCCTACAGCCGCCGGCGAAATTCACTCGGGCTCATTCCCACAATCCTGCGGAAGCTCGCTGCGAAGGATGAGGGCGTCTGATAGCCGACGCAAAGCCCGATTTCGGTCACCGGCAAGTCCCGATCTGCGAGCAATTCCTGTGCGCGTGCGATGCGCATCATCGTCAGCATTTCGTGTGGGTTGCGCCCGGTCGCCTTCTTGAATGCCGTGCAGAAATGGAAGCGGCTGAGATGCATGAGGGCAGCGAGCTCATCGAGGCCGATCTCTTCCTCCATTCGGCTGCGCATGTAGGCAATGACGCGCTTGACCTGCCACTCGGCGAGCCCGCCACGCCTTGCCGCAGGATCGTGAAGTGCCGCGAAGCTCGAATGACCGCGCACAAGCTGGGTGCAGAGGAGGTCAAGTCCTTGTTCGACGAACAGGCCCGAACTGGGCCCCGCGGCCATCGCTTCGTTGCTGAGCATCGTGATCAGGTGGACGACCGTCGGGTCTTCGAAGGCTACACGATGCAGCAGGTCGAAGTTGCGGCCATTCGTCAGTTCCTCGACAGTGGAGAGCAGGCGCTCGTGGGTCAGATAGACGTGGCTGACATCCGAGGTGCCTTCAATATCCCAGCGGCCCTCCTGCGCCTTAGCATTACAGTTGCGATTTTGATTTTAGGTGAGCGCGTCGGGCGGCAGCTTGATGCGCTCGTCTCCAACATGACCATGCGATGACGTAGGCAGGCTTTATGCGCCTCTGGGCAAGCTTATTAGCAATGCGTCGGACCTCCTGGATGGACCAGCGGATCAGATCTTGATGGTTCTCATCCGCGGTCTTTTTTGGGGCGCCGCGTTATTGGCGCGATATCGGATCACAGCCATCATTGCGAAGGCGAGCATGACGAGAGAGACATGGCGATGCCAGCCATGCCACGAGCGGGTCTCATTGTGATCGAGACCGAGCTCGTTCTTGGCGGTCTCGAAGCTATCTTCGATTGCCCAACGGTGACCTTCGACGGAAACGAGCGTCTGAATGCCTGTTCCGGTTGGACACCAGGTCGTGAAGAATGCAAGATCACCATCGCTGATATTGCGCCGGATCAACAAGCCACGCGTCCAAAGCCCGGTTTGCGTATCACTGTATTCGTCGGCATCGAGATCGGCCAGTTCGCAGTAGGCCCAGTCATGAAGCCGCGCGCCTTTTGTGCCATCGCCGGCGGAAAGGCGCTGCCATGCAGTTGGATCGAGATCACGAGCAATCTCAAGAGCGGTTCCTGCGACGGAAGGCTTACCGGACCAAGAGCCAAAATGATGATCCGATTTAACGCCCAGAACATAACCTTTGCAGGCTCGGCGCAGCGCTCCTTCGACGTCTCCGACGCCATACACGGCATCTGCTGCCACCCATGAAAAAGGCACATCGGCTACCAGCGCACGCCCGATCATATCGACGGCAAGGGCCGGCTTGGTGCCAAACGTTACAGCTTCAGGAACATGAGCGGCGGCAAGCCTTGCGGGATCGCTGGTCCAACTCTTGGGTAAGTAGAGGGCTCGATCGATAAAGGCATGCCCGCGAGCTGATACATAGGCGGCGAACACCCCGATCTGGCAGTTCGTTATCTTGCCCGCTGAACCTGTGTATTGACGCGAAACTCCGCAGGATGCCTTACCCTGCTTGAGAAAGCCGGTCTCATCAATGACAAGGACTGCATCATCAGTAGCAAGCTGCTCGATGACATACTCTCGCACGATGTCGCGGAGTTCGTCGGCCTCCCACCGTCCGCGACCCAGAATAGCTTGTTGCTTCCAAGGGCCTGAATCACCAGCCGCCTCAGCCCGCATCCAGCCCGTCTTACGGCGCTCGTCACCCAGTAAGCCATCCAGGAAAAGGTTTGCCGAAGCTGCAACGCGCTCCTGCGTAAACAGCCCGCGAATACGAGCCTTCACGTCTCGCAGCGACGATGCCCACAGGTCCAACGTTGTCTCGATTGATGCACCCATCATCCATGACCTCCGAATCATGGAGACCATAGATTCAGAATTAACAAAAAATCGCAACTGTAATGTTAGGTATGATGACGATCGTGCCCCGACGCGAACGTGCACGAAAGTTGACGCCGGCCGAACCGCGTAAGCTCATGTCGCCGTCGCCGCCGTGATGCGCAACGATCACGTGCGCGGGGAGTGCACCGAGCGTGTTATGGACAGGGCCGTGCTGCCAGCGTCCGGTAATCAAAGTGTCGCCGCGCCGCCCATCGGAAATGGTAACCGATGGCCTGGCGAGGATGCGTGCCATCCCGTCGAGCGCGTACTCGGAATCCTTGATGTGCATTGCTGGCGCTGGTGCCCGTGTCACCCGTGTTCGCCCCCTCACAAGCAGCCCGACCAATCGATTTGCAGAATTTTCTAGCACGGAGGCACCGCGACCGCAATTTCGGAACAGTTGCCGCAAGCCGCAGACGGCGGGCCACAGAGGAAGAGGCTATCTCCAACACGTCGGACGTAACGTCGCGCCGACACTCAAAAATCGAAGGAGATCAGACATGACCCAGCAAAAATCCATCCTCGTCACCGGTGCCGGTTCGGGCTTTGGCAAGGCGGCCGCCATCGGTATGGCCAAGAACGGCCACCACATCATCGCAACGGCACAGGTGTCGTCGCAGGTCACCCCGCTTCGCGAAGAGGTAAAGGCGCTGGGGCTGTCCGAAAAAATCCGCATCGAACGCCTTGATCTGACCGATCCCTATGACATCAAGCAGGCCCAGGGCTGGGACATCGACATCGCGACAGTGCATTTGGGCAGTTCAGCAAAGAAGGTGACCAATTGGCCGCGCGACAGTTTCCTGCGCAAGACCACTCTTCCATCGCTTGCCGCGGCATGAACCTGAAATACCCGCTTTGCAAGGTCCAGGCCGACGATGCTAACTTCCTTCATGGATGCTCTCTCCTCTAAGTGACGTTCTCGCGGATATCACTCTGGCACATTGCGATGCCGTCGGGAGGGGGCATCCACTCCATCAGCTCTCAGTGGAAATCAACACGCCGAGCTTGCGAAGAGCGCGCCTTACAGCGGCGGGTGGATTGTGAGGTGTTGGCATTTGTCGCCTTCGCACTACAAATATCGCCGATATGTGCCACGAAGATTACAATTTATCCAGATGACCGGCGCGGGAAGCTCTTATTTTCTTATCGCTTGGATCACGCCCTACAAAAAGCCCTGCCGCCAGGCAGGGCCATGCACGTTGAGAAACGTGGCGGCGCGCAAGTCGCGCCTGTTATTTGTTCAGGGTGTCTTTCAGGGCTTTCGCCGGCTGGAAGGCGAGCTTCCTTGCCGCCGCGACCTTGATCGTGGCGCCGGTGGAAGGGTTGCGGCCTTCACGTTCCGGCGTATCCTTTACCTTGAATTTGCCGAAGCCAGGGATCGAGGTTTCCGCCCCGGACGTCGCGGCATCGGTAATTGCGGCAAAGACGGCTTCGACGATCGCCTTGCCCTGAACCTTGGTCAGCCCGTGCTCGGACGCGATCTTGTCTGCGATTTCATTGGTCGTGGTCATGATTTTTCCTTCGTTGATGTCCGAACCGTTCCATCGAGACGTGATTCTGTCACGCCGTCACCGCGCTGCTTCGTGGAATCCGGAGGGTTCTCCACACGAAATCGCGTATGCGCAGGCAGTAAATTCCCCTTCCACTTTGCTTGCGCTCCTTCCTGTTTATGCGGGCACTTTGACGCTTGCAGCTGCGATGCAGATCCGGATGAGGTCGTCTTCAGGCCCGGACTGTATGCTTGCATCTGCGGTTTGCGCGCTGGTACGACCCTCACCTGAAATGGAGCAAGGAAAACATGCGCATCAAATCAATCTTGGCTGCTACCACGGCAATCGCCGCTTCCCTCATCGGCAGCGCGACCGCAACTGTGGCTCAGGAACCGACAGCCTGCCAAACCGTGCGGTTTTCTGACGTTGGCTGGAGCGATATCTCGGCGACGACAGCAACCGCCTCGGTTGTCCTTGAGGCGTTGGGTTACAAGCCGCAAATCAAGCTCTTGTCTTTGCCGGTGACCTACTCGTCGTTGAAGAGCAAGGACATCGATGTCTTCCTCGGGAACTGGATGCCTACAATGGAAGCGGATATCCGCCCCTATATCGAGGATAAAAGCGTCGAGACGCTCGGCGCCAATCTCGTTGGAGCCAAATACACGCTCGCCACCAACGCAAAAGGCGCCGAGCTCGGCATCAAGGACTTCAAGGACATTGTTACGCACGCCGACGCGCTTGGCGGCAAGATCTATGCGATCGAGCCAGGCAATGACGGCAACCGTCTGATCCTCGGCATGATCAAGAAGAACCATTTCGGGCTCGGGGCACTCGATATCGTCGAGTCTTCGGAGCAGGCCATGCTGGCTCAGGTCATGCGCGCCGACAGGGCGGGTGACGCGATCGTTTTTCTCGGATGGGAACCGCATCCGATGAATGCCGCGTTCAAGCTGACCTATCTGACTGGTGGCGATGATGTCTTTGGCCCCAATTTCGGGGGCGCCGAAGTGCGCACCAATGTACGCGCCGGCTATTTGCAGGAATGCCCGAACGTCGGTGCTTTCCTCAAGAACCTGAAATTTTCCCTGCCGATGGAAAACGAGATCATGGGTAGCATCCTCAATGACGGTGAAGACGCCGAAGACGCAGCCACAACCTGGTTGAAGGCGAACGGCGCAGCGATCGAACCGTGGCTTGCGGGCGTAACCACAGCAGATGGCAAGCCCGGACTTGAAGCCGTCAAGTCTGAACTGGGCCTCTGACCCAGTCGACTGAAGGAAGCAGCATCGCTGGCTTCCTTCAGTCGCTACGTCACAAGAGGCCGGTTGGCTTCGTATGGTCGGCCTGCTGATCTGTGTGAAACCTGTTTTGGCCGACACAGGGTGTCATGTCCCGCCGACGGAACCACATCGCGCGACCGCATCGCAGCGGCGCATTGCCCGCCGTGAAGACGATCTGTTCGTCGGCGCGCATTCGCAGGACCTCATGCGGCTGAATCAGCGGCCGGGCGGCCATTTGCTTTGAACGCGTCCGAGACGATCCGTGCGATTGGACGCTGCGGCTGATTTGATCGATTTCGACCGTGGTCGTGCCGCACCGACGCGAGATATAGTCAGCTGTTTCCGGGTCGTTGATCGCGGCGAATGAGATCCAGCTGGCGCTCTCGAACCACTTGCTGGACGCGTCGCGCCCACCATAGGTTTCCCGCAGCTGGCCGATGGACTGGTAGATCATCGTCAGCGTGATGCCGTACTTTCGTCCGGCATCACGCGCTGTCTCCAGCACCCGCATGTAACCGAGCCTTGCAATCTCATCGAGGAGAAACAATGCCCGGCCTTTGATCGCTCCATCGCGGTTGTAGATTGCGTTGAGGAAGGAGCCGATGATGACGCGCGCCAGCCCGGCATGGGTCTCCAAGGTCTTGAGGTCTATATTGATGAACACGTCGGTCTCGCCGTCTGCCAGTGCATCGGTGGAGAAGCTGGACCCGGACACCAGCGCGCCGTAGTTCGTGTAGCTCAGCCAGTGCGTCTCCTTGATCGCATTGGCGTAGACCCCACTGAACGTTTCCGGTGTCATGTTGACGAAGGCGGCGACATTCTCCTTCACGAAGTCGGATGCGGAATTATCGTAGATCTCTTGCAGGCGCGCGCGAAGCTTCGGCTCAGGCTCCGACAGATTGGCGCGGACCTGGCGCAGGGTCTGGTACTTCGCGTCCGTATGTCCGGAAAGGCAGACGTCGGCGATCATCGCTGTCAGAAGCTGGAGACCAGATGCACGGAAGAAGTCGTCGCGGACGCCGGTCGCGCGACCGCTGTCGCTCATGATCCATGACGCGACGGCGGCGATATCCTCTTCCTTTGTGCCGCCATGGCGACCGATCCAGTCGAGCGCATTGAAGCCAGAACCTGCATTCGTCGGGTCGAGGACAATGACGCGCCGCCCCGCCTTGCGTCGGTGCTCCGTCACCATCGGCGCGACCTCGTTGGACGGATCGAGCACGATGAGCGAGCCGCCCCATTTGAGAGCGGTGGGGACGGTCACAGACGTCGTCTTGAAACCACCCGAACCGGCGAAGACGATCCCGTGCGACGAGCCGAACGAGCCGTCGAAACACAACAGCGGCGCGGAGCCACCCTTGCCCCAGGTTGTCGGCTCACCCGGTCGAAACGCCGTCGCCGCCGGATCGTCCCGGTCGACACGATAACGCTCGCCGATGACGATACCGCCCGTTTCCGCAAAGAGCTTCTCCGCCTCCTGCATCCGCATCCAGTCCGCCTCCCCGTGCAGGGCGCGCTTGCCACGGATGCGACGCGGCTCGCTTCGCGAAAAGGCCGCATTGCCCATCCTGGCGACGCGCAGCGCGAAGAATGTGGTGAGCAGTGCTGCGCCCGCTCCCACGATGGTTGAAGGATCGGCATAGGAGAGCAGCGTCCTTTCGGTGGGGACTTGCTCGGCAAACGCAAACAGGCGTGAGCCCTCCCTGATTGCTGCGACGATGACCACGCCGAAGCCGCCCGCGGCGACGCTCCAACCGGCCGCCCTAACGTTGATTGAGCCCCTGGTTCCGAAGAGAAACAGGAGACCGCAGGCGCCGGCGAGCACATAGGGCAATGCCAGCCCGATCCGCCCGAGCATCAGCTTTGCCTGATCGGTCGTACCGAACGCTGAGAGCCACCGTTCGATGCCGGGCAGGCCCAAACAAATGGCAGTCATGGCAATGGCCGGAATGCTTGCGACAAGTATCTTCCTAGGCGTCATCGGCGAATGCCTTCGCACCGAGTTCACTCAGGCGGCTTCGCTCCGCCTCGTCCGACTTGATCCGCGCGCCGGCATCGATCAGGAGCCCGAGCAGCAGCGCACGCTTCTCGTAGCGGAGGCCAGCCTTGACGATCAGTCCGCCGAGTTCGATTTTCTCCCGCGCGTCTTTCTTGCGGGCTTCGGTCGCAGTCATCTTCTGCATGCGCTCAAGCCTCAGGAGATTGGACCGCAGCCTCGCCAGCGCCGTTCGGCGACGTGGTCGCAGGCTTGCGTCCTTGGGCGGGTTTCGTTCCTTCGCGAAAGCGGCCGGCGACCTCCTCGAACGCGGACAAAAGGTCGGCCTCTTCGATCTCGATCTCCCCGAGGCCTGCCCGTATCGCGATCCGACCGATGCGCTCGGCGTCACGTGTTTCCGCCTCCTTCAGCTTCTCCTGCAGGCGAGCAATTTCTTCCCGGATTTTGGCAGTTGGCTTCTTCATGGGCTTGGCTTCCTCGTTGCTGATGGTTCGATGGAGACGAACCGTGCCCCGCATTTTCTACCGCTGGAAAGATGCAGATTTGCACCTCGCCAAAGCGCCAGCTTTTGGCGAATGATCCCGCCGTTTCGAAGAAGCGGATCCAAGGGCGCAATTATACGTCGCTGACGCGACGTGCTCGAAAGAGCGGATTTGCGGGGCCGCCTCTATCTTCGAACAGATTGGAAACGTTCGTAAAATGGGGAAGATTAGCTAGTGGCCGTCCCACATTTCTCAGTCAGCATCGTCGCCCGTGGTTCCGGCCGCAGCGCCGTGCTGTCCGCGGCCTACCGGCACTGCGCGAAAATGGATTTCGAGCGGGAAGCAAGGACGATCGACTATCGCGCTAAGCAGGGGCTCTTGCATGAGGAGTTCGTCATTCCTGAGGACGCGCCGGGCTGGCTGCGGGTAATGGTGGCCAATCGATCCATCTCAGGTGTGTCCGAGGCTTTCTGGAACAAGGTCGAGGTTTTCGAGAAGCGGTCCGATGCTCAGCTGGCGAAGGACGTCACCATAGCCCTGCCGATCGAGCTGTCAGCCAAACAGAATATCGCGCTGGTCAGGGATTTCGTCGAACGGCATATCACGGCCAGCGGCATGGTCGCCGACTGGGTCTATCACGATGCGCCCGGCAATCCGCATATCCATCTGATGACGACGCTGCGGCCGCTGATCGACGACGGGTTCGGGCCGAAGAAGGTTGCAGTCCCCGGTCCCGATGGAAAGCCGCAGCGCAACGGTGCCGGGAATATCGTCTATGAGCTTTGGGCCGGCGGTGCCGATGATTTTAACGCCTTTCGCGACGGATGGTTTGCCTGCCAGAACCGGCATCTTGCCCTTGCCGGCCTCGACATCAGGGTCGATGGCCGTTCCTTCGAAAAGCAAGGCATCTCGCTGGAGCCAACCATTCACGTCGGGGTCGGTGCGACGGCGATCGAGCGGAAGGCGGATGGCGCGAGTGAGACCGCGCCGGCCGCTTCGGTAAAGCTGGAACGGATCGAGCTTCAGGAAGAGCGCCGCGAGGAAAATGCGCGG
The DNA here is from genome assembly GCF_004343585.1 of Neorhizobium sp. JUb45. GTDB lineage: Bacteria > Pseudomonadota > Alphaproteobacteria > Rhizobiales > Rhizobiaceae > Neorhizobium. The sequence continues at coordinate 81,897 of NZ_SLYW01000012.1, forward strand.
AGGATCCATCGCGATCCCGGTCTCGTCCTCGATCTCATCACCCGCGAAAAAAGCGTCTTCGACGAGCGAGACGTCGCCAAGGTTTTGCACCGCTACGTCGATGATCCAGCCCTGTTCCAGGATTTGATGGCGCGGGTTTTGCAGCATCCGGATGCGCTGCGGCTGGATAGAGAGCGGATCTCGTTTTCGACGGGTGCCCGGTCGCCGGCGAAATACACGACGCACGATCTTATCCGCATCGAAGCGGAGATGGCGAACAGGGCATTGTGGCTCGCGCGGCAGCGCTCTCATCATGTTGCAGCCCAGGTCCTGACCCAGACTTTCGAACGGCATGGCCGTCTTTCGGAGGAGCAGAAATCGGCGGTGGAGCATATCGCTGGCTCAGAGCGAATTGCCGCCGTTGTCGGGCGCGCCGGTGCCGGCAAGACGACAATGATGAAGGCCGCACGCGAAGCCTGGGAGGCGGCCGGATATCGCGTTGTCGGCGCAGCCCTTGCCGGCAAGGCCGCAGAGGGCCTGGAGAAGGAAGCGGGCATTGCATCCCGCACTCTGTCTGCCTGGGAACTGCGCTGGGATCAGAACCGCGACCATCTCGACGACAAGACCGTCATGGTGCTCGACGAGGCCGGCATGGTCTCCTCACGGCAGATGGCGCACCTCGTCGAGGCGGCCACGATGTCAGGCGCGAAACTCGTTCTCGTCGGTGATCCCGATCAGCTCCAACCAATCGAGGCGGGCGCTGCTTTCCGCGCGATTTCCCAGCAGATCGGATATTCAGAGCTCGAAACGATCTATCGTCAGCGCGAGCAGTGGATGCGTGATGCGTCGCTCGATTTTGCCCGCGGTAACGTGTCGTCTGCGCTCGCCGCTTACGCGGGCCAGGGCATGGTTCGAACAGGCTGGACAAAGGACGAGGCGATCACGACTTTGATTGCCGACTGGGACCGCGAATTCAATCCGGCCAGTTCCTCGTTGATCCTCGCGCACCGCCGCCTCGACGTGCGAATGTTGAACGAAATGGCCCGCGGCAAGCTTATCGAGCGCGGCCTCATCGATACCGGACACACCTTCGAGACGGAAAATGGTCACCGACAATTCGCAGCCGGCGACCAGATCGTCTTCCTGAAGAACGAGGGTTCGCTCGGCGTCAAGAACGGCATGTTGGCCCGCGTGGTCGAAGCGCAGCCCGGGCGTATTGTTGCCGAGATCGGTGGTGGCGATGATCGTCGTGAGGTCGTGGTCGAACAGCGCTTCTATGCCAATCTCGATCATGGCTATGCCACCACGGTTCACAAGAGCCAGGGCGCCACTGTCGATCGCGTCAAGGTCTTGGCATCGAGCACGCTGGACAGGCACCTTTCCTATGTCGCCATGACCCGCCACCGCGAAACGGCCGAGCTCTATGTCGGCCTGGAAGAGTTCGCCCAGCGGCGCGGTGGGGTGCTTCTCGCGCACGGGGACGCCCCCTACGAGCACAAGCCGGAAAACCGGGCCAGCTACTATGTCACGCTCGGCTTTGCCGATGGACAGGAGCGGACTGTTTGGGGTGTCGATCTTGCCCGCGCGATCAATGAATCGAAAGTCGAGATCGGAGATCGCATTGGTCTCAAGCATCTCGGATCGCAGCGCGTCACGCTGCCTGACGGTACCGAGGCTGATCGCAATTCGTGGAAGGTCGTCCCCGTCGAGGAGCTGGCGATGGCGAGAATGCATGAACGCCTGTCACGCGACGGATCGAAGGAGACCACGCTCGACTACGAGGATGCTTCTTCCTATCGCGCGGCACTTCAGTTTGCGAACGCGCGCGGCCTGCATCTGATGAATGTCGGTCGCACCCTGCTGCGCGATCGCCTGCAGTGGACCATCCGCCAGAAGGGAAAGCTGACCGATCTCATCTCGCGGCTTACCGCCATCGGAACCCGGCTTGGATTGGGTCCTGGCGTCGCCGAGGAGCCCCGCGTTCGTAGCGCCTCCGAAACCCGAAATCAGACCAACTCTGTCATCCAGAAGGATAGGACGCCCATGGTTGCCGGTATCACCACATTTGCGAAATCGATCGAAAAATCTGTCGAGGACAAGGTCTCGGCCGATCCCGCCTTGAAGAGCCAATGGCAGGAGGTCTCGGCCCGCTTCCACCTCGTCTATGCCGATCCGCAGGCGGCGTTCAATGCGGTGAATGTCGATGCCATGGTCGGAAGCCCCGAGATCGCGAAAACAACGATTGCGACGATTTTTAAGCTGCCGGAAAGTTTTGGTTCGTTGAAGGGCAAGACCGGCCTTTTCGCCGGCAAGGCAGAAGTCCAAGCGCGAGAGACCGCGCTCGTAAACGTCCCGGCACTGGCGCGTGATCTGGACGGGTACCTGCGCAAACGGGCTGAAGCCGAACGTCGCTATGAGGCGGAGGAGCGTGCTGTTCGCTTGAAGGTCTCGATCGATATCCCCGCGCTCTCCGGCGCGGCCAAGCAGACCCTAGAGCGGGTGCGCGATGCCATCGACCGAAATGCTCTCCCCTCCGGCTTGGAATACGCCCTCGCCGACAGACAAGTGAAGGCCGAACTGGAAGGATTTGCGAGAGCCGTCTCCGAACGTTTCGGGGAAAGATCCTTCCTGCCGCTCGCGGCAAAAGACGCGGATGGCAAGGTGTTTGAGAAGCTTTCCGGCGGCATGGCGCCGGCTCAGAAGGCCGAGCTGCAATCGTCCTGGAATACGATGCGGACTGTTCAGCAACTATCCGCCCATGAGCGGACGGTGACCGCCCTAAAGCAGGCGGAGATCATGCGCCAGACCAAGACCACTGGGCTCTCCCTGAAATGAGTGCCGAGCCATTGAACATGCGTCGTTCCAGACGCGTGGCGGTCATTCTGCTTGGCGCCCTTCTAAGCCTTGCAGCGGTCCTGGTGATGGGCTTTGGTGCTGGCATCAGGGTCAACACCACGCCAAGCGAGCCGCTAGGGCTCTGGCGCATCGTGCCGGTCAATCGCCCCGTCGAAATCAGTGATCTCGTCTTCGTCTGCATGCCAGACACCGTCGAGCGCAGGGAGGGGATATCGCGAGGCTATCTGCGGCGGGGGCTCTGCGCCGGTGGAACTGGACCGCTCATCAAGCACGTTGTTGCTGTCGCCGGGCAGCAGGTCGAAATTGCCAGTAGCGTATCGATTGATGGAGCAGTCCTCGACAATTCCCGACTCGTCGAGCTTGACGGTCGTGACCGGCCGCTACGACCATATTCCGGTGGTACCGTGCCGCTTGGGCAGGTGTTTATCCACTCTCCGTTCCCGGGGTCTTGGGACAGTCGATATTTCGGCCCGGTTCCGGTTTCCGGGATCCTCGGATTGGCGCGCGAGGTCCTGACCTATGCGCCATGATCGGCAACGAGCAGCGCTCATGGTCGCGGGCGCGGTCGCATGCGGCTGGATTGGATGGAGCGGCTATCTGTTGCTCTTGCCGGTCTCTATCGCCTTCCCCTATCTGTGGTCACGGGCGCCGGATCGGACTTCTGCGGCGCTTGTGTCTACGGGATATTTCCTGGCGGCGTCGCGGAGTTTGCCGCAAGGCGTTGCGGCCTTCTATCAATCGGACATTTGGCCTGGACTGGTCTTGTGGCTTCTGGCGTTCAGCGGCTTTGTCTCTGTCCATTCCGTGCTCTGGACGGGGCGACTGGGTGTTCGAAGCGTATTGGCCTACCTCATCGCCATGGTCCTCATGGCTCTTCCGCCATTCGGCATTCTTGGCTGGGCCCACCCAATTACGGCGGCAGGTGTCATCCTTGCTGGATGGGACTGGCTCGGTCTGTTAGCAATGGCATCCGGCCTATCGATCATGACGACGCGATACTGGCCAGCTGCTGCCATCACCTTCGCAGGTTGCTGGCTCTGGTCCGCCGCATTCTGGACGCAGCCGCAGATAGGGCGCGATTGGCAAGGTGTCGACCTCCAACTCGGGAAAAGATTGGGTCGAGACGCGGGCCTTGCCTATCATCGTCAGCTCCGTGCATCGATCGGCCGAAGCAAGGTTCGAGACCGGATCGTCGTCCTTCCGGAAAGCACTCTCGGCTTTTGGACGCCATCTGCCGCAGCCCTTTGGCAGACATATGCGAAAAGCAGCACAATGACCGTTGTCGCAGGTGCTGTTGTCGTCGACGAAACCGGTTACGACAATGTCCTTGTCCAGATTACCGGACAGCGCAGCGATATCGTTTACCGCGAGCGGATCCCGGTGCCAGGTTCGATGTGGCAGCCGTGGCGCCAACTGGCCGGGCAAAGCGGGGGAGCCCGCGCGCACTTTTTCGCTAATCCTGTGGTCTACATTGCCGGGATGAAGTCCGCGCCGCTGATCTGCTACGAGCAACTCCTTGTCTGGCCGATCTTGCAATCCATGCTGCATGACCCGGACATGATCGTCGCCGTTGGTAACGGCTGGTGGACGCAAGGCACTTCCGTTGTCGAAATCCAGCGCATGAGCGTCGAGGCCTGGGCCCGCCTCTTCGACCGACCTTTCGTTATGTCCTTCAATACCTGATGCCGACACTCAAGCGGGAGAGATCAAATGGATGCGGAGCTGATAGACAAATGCCGCGATCCGGCATTAACGCCGGCTATCGTCGAGCAGTTTGTTGCGGCGGCCGGGTCAGACGACCCTCTAGCCATAACGATCAAGGCAGATGGCCGGCTGGTGCTGATCCCGAAACCTCAATCAACCGAAGGCGCATTGGCAGTGGTCAAGGAGTATGCGGGGCACGCGATGGTCAGGGTCGGGCTGACCCAATTTCCCGCCGGCTTAGGCATCCGTGATGTTTCCCATATGCAGGCAAGTTTATTCGAACCGTGCGAAAACCTACGCACGGGCACCGCCTTGTTCGCGAAAGTCGCGCGCATCGTGACCCAATGGTACGGGCAACCGACCAATCCGGAACTCTTGCCGCAACTGTTTGATGACGCAGTGGTTGCCTGGCGAAACGGCAGTTTCGAGGGAGAAAACATCTTCAAGGCCGATGATCCTGGCGGCCCGACGTTTTTCACCGGGGAGGCGGTTCCTCCCCGGTCTCCTCTCTTCAATGCAAGCGTTCCCGCAAGGCAACCGCTGTCTGACGATGCCGTCCCGGACGTCGGCATGCGTGTCGACCTGTCCCGGATACAGGGAGATCGTCAATAGAGGTGTTGCGGCAATACAGGTGGAGGCAATCAGTCCGAGACGAGGTCCGCACCAAACCATCGGTAGCTGATTTCTTCAAGGGTACCGTCCGCCTTGATGGATCGTAAAGCCGTGTTCAACTCTTCCGCGAGATGCGAACTGTCTTTGCGAACACCAATTCCAACTCCAGGACCAAAGAGCCCGCCGGAAATGCGTGGTCCATAGATCGCGACTGTCGCGTGGTCATCCGTATCGAGGAACGCTTTCCAGACCGAATAATCCGCCAAGCCTGCATCGATGCGGCCCACCGAAAGATCGATGTTGAGATTATCCTGGGTGTCATATGTCCGGACCTCGACGGCATCGCCGAGATATTCCCGAACGAAGGCTTCAGCATTCGTTGACCCCTGGACACCGATGACCTTGCCTTGCAGGTTGTTTTTTAGCGTCTGCAAAAATGCCTTGTCGCTGTCGGACGCAGATGAGAGATCGATCCGTGTGTTTTCGGGAAGTTCAGGCAGCCTGCTGGCCTTCGAGGCCACGAAATAGTTGGATGTCAGCGCATAGGGTTCAGAAAAGGCAATAACCTGCTTGCGCTTGTCGGTGATCGACATGCCGGCCATGATCGCGTCGAATTTGCCGACCGTCAGCGCGGGTATGATGCCGTCCCATGCCTGCGTGACGAAGGTGCAATCGAACTTCGCACGCTTGCAGAGCGCCTTGCCGACATCGATATCAAAGCCGACCGCCTGACCAGAAGCGTCGACCGCATTCCACGGCGGGAAGGCCCCTTCCGTGGCAAATGTCAGCGATTTCTGATCCTGTGCTCGCGCCTGCACGATAACAGTCAGCGAGGCCAGCATGGCGATTGCAGCGATGGTGGTTTTCATGGAATTCCCCTTTTTGTTTTTCATTCAGACATAGAGTTTCGGAACGTGATCCCGCAATCCCGCATACAGCCCAATGATGTCGGTCCCCCATCGCGCTGCAACTTCGTCCCGTGTGATCATCGCTTCCCCCTGACGCCCAAGCAGAACCACTTCGTCGCCGAAGCGCGCTTCCGGAATGTCGGTGAGATCGATCCGGACATGCTCGAGATGTGATGGACCGATCAAGCTTGCGCGCCGCCCCCGCACGAGACCGACCATCCCGTTGGGCAGATATCTTGGCAAACCGTCACCCCAACCCATTGCCATGACACCGAGTATCATCCCCGAGCGAAAGCCGGGACCATCGGGCACGGGACCAAGTGACGCATCGACGCGCTTGACCGAAACGAGCCTCGTTGCGATTGCCTTCAGCGCCGGGCGCAAGGCAATTGGACGCGCTGGCTCACTGATTTCGGAAATACCCAAAAGCAGCGCGCCGGGATCGACGGCATCGAAATCCATATCCGGATGCTCAAGGACACCTTCCGTGCTCGACATCATCACGAGCGCCGGCCGATGACCGGAGGTCTCGATCGTGCGTAGAGTGTCGTGCATTCTTGCGAGTTGTGCCTCGGCCTTGTCGTTCTGCGAACCGGGCAGCTCGCTCATATGCGCGTAAAGCCCCTCAACTTGAACATCGGGATACTCGGCTGCGATCCTTAGAAGCTCAGGCAGCTGAGCCGGCGTGGTACCGGCTCGAAAGAACCCTAGATCGAGCTTCATGAATAGCCTGGTCGTCGTCAGCACTCGTCGCCACTGCATCAATTCCTCGATGCTCGAAACGCTGATCGTAAGACTGTTTGCCTCAATCAATCTTGCGTCCTCGAGACCCGGACCGGGATACAAGAGAATGGGACTTGAGACGCCACGCTGGCGAATGGCGATCGCATCGGCGATGGATGCAACGGCAAAACCGTCGATACTCTCCTGCGCCAGTGCCGCGGCGACGACCCCGGCCCCGCAGCCAATGGCGTTGCGCTTCAGGCATCCGTAGATCTTGACGTGTTGCGGCAAATTCCGACGAAGCTGACGATAGTTGTGACGTATGGCGTTGATATCGATCTCGACCCAACATCCGCGGATCCGAATGTCTGCTACGGCGTCGGCTTGATCGGTATAGCGGTTTTGATGTTCAAGAAGGTTCATTTGCCACCTTCCTGCACGGCAAGCTTCATTCCGGTCCGCCCGCGAGCAAATGTAATGCGCGGCCCAGACCTCGGCCGCCTGTCGCTTCTTGATATCCGTCCCTCAACCAACCGGAAGAACTGCGTGGTCAGAAGCGTGATCGCGAGATAGATCAGAGCTGCCGAAATGAAGACCTCGTACGGCGAGAAGGTCTGCGCGACGATTTTACGCGCGTTTCCGGTCACCTCCATGATGGTGATGGTGCTGGCCAGCGAGCTGGCTTTCAGCATCATGATAACCTCGTTGGCATAGGCAGGGAGTGCAAGCCGGATACCGGTTGGCAAGACCAGACGCCTCAATCGAAGCGTATAAGACATGCCCAGGGCCTTGCCGGCTTCGATCTCACCTGCAGGTATGGCGCGGATGCCGCCACGCAATATTTCGGCGGTATAGGCGGCATGGTTCAAAGAGAACGCAATGACGGCGCACCAGAGCGGGTCTCTGAGGATTGGCCATAAGAATCCGAACCGGACCCAGCCGATCTGACTGGCGCCGTAATAGATGAGAAACAGCTGAACGAGCAAAGGCGTTCCGCGAAACACAAATGTGTAGATCTGAGCAGGCAAATACACGATAGCGGACGATGATGTCCGCATCAGCGCCATGGGAATGGCCAAGGTGCCGCCAATGACAACAGCGGCCAGCGTCAGGCCTATTGTGAGGACCAGACCATCCATCAACCGCGGGATCACATCGATAATCAAGGAGAGATTCATGGTTGCATCCTCACATCGCAAACCGCGCGCCGCGGCTGGCGCGGTGCTCGAGTTGCGCCAAGCCGATGATTGAGGCGGACGTGAAGGCCAGATAGATTGCCGCCGCCGCGCAATAGAATGTCAAAGGGTCATGCGTTGCGCCGGCGGCGATGCCGGTCTTGCGCATCAGGTCTTCCAGTCCGACCACGGAAACGAGCGCCGTGTCCTTGAGCAGAGTGAGCCAGAGGTTTCCAAGGCCCGGCAGGGCGTGCCTCCACATCTGCGGCAGGATGACGAAACGCCAGATCAGGACACTTGGAAGTCCGAGTGCGCGTGCTGCTTCGATCTGACCATGCGGGACTGCCCGGATCGCCGCCCTGAACACTTCGGTTGCATAGGCACCAAACACCAGGGACAGCGCAAACACACCACTCGTGAATGCATTGATCTCGGCATAACGACCGGCCAATGCGGTCAGCGCGACAGTCCCTCCGAAATAGAGGATGAGAATGATGAGCAGTTCCGGAATGCCGCGTATGACCGTGGTGTAGAGAATGGCTGCCGCCCTTATCATCGCGACATCGCTCTGCTTGGCAATTGCCCCGCAAAGCCCGACGGCGACGCCGAAAACAAGACTCGTTGTGGCGAGCCCCAAGGTGGTGGATGCTCCGGCGACAAGCTGGCCTGCAAAACCTTGCAATTCGATCATCGGTCAGGCTCCTGCAAATGGCTCGAAAGAAACTGCGCCAGTCTCGGGGAAGAAGGCTGCCGGAAGAATTGTTCTGGTCTCCCCTCCTCTTCGATCTGACCCGCATGAAGGAAAACGACGCGGTGAGAAACCTGTCGGGCAAAACCGAGTTCGTGGGTCACGATCAGCATCGTACGGCCCTCCTCGGCGAGAGCCCGGATCACTTTCAGAACCTCGCCGACGAGTTCTGGATCAAGCGCGGATGTCGGTTCATCGAACAGCAGGATCTCCGGCTCCATGGCCAGTGTCCGTGCTATCGCGATGCGCTGCTGTTGCCCACCGGAGAGATGGGCGGGGTAAGCCGACCGATGACTGGCCAGGCCGACTTTTTCGAGCAGGCTCAGTGCCCGCTCATTCGCCGCTCGCCTTGAGAGGCCGAGGACGTGGATGGGTGCTTCGACGATGTTCTCGAGCACGGTCTTGGCCGGCCACAAATTGAAATTCTGAAATACCATGCCGAGCGAGGTGCGAAGTGCGTTGATCTGCCGCCGTTTGGCGTTTCCCCGAGCCATCGAGACGTGGTGGTCGCCGACCCAGATTTCACCGCTTGTCGGTTCCTCAAGGAAGTTCAGGCAGCGCAGGAATGTGCTTTTCCCCGAACCGCTGCTGCCGAGGATCGAGATGACTTCGCCGCGTTGTGCCGTTAATGACAAGCCCGTGAGGACCTCGACCGGTCCATACTGCTTCTTTAAGTTGACGACACGCAACGCAGTCGTCCGAAAGTCTTGAGTGCTCTGTAACCTGCCACGTGAGTCAATCGTCATGTGCCCCTCTTTTTCCCGGAGGGTGCATGAAGTGCCATTGCAGCGCTTGCACGCATTTGATGCAGATGCGGTTTTTGATCGCCGAATGCGTCGACCCTGCCAGTGAAATGGATGGCGAAACGGGTCTTTGTAAATGAGATCAGTTCGGCGCGAAGGGCTTTACCTGCTCAATCCGATATCTCTTTTCGAATTCTCGCAGGACCATCTCGAGCGTCGCCGCGAAGGCTTCCTGATCGAACAACATCGATTCTTTCGCCTCGTGTAGGTAGCGCTAATCAATGAAGGCGTTCCGGTGCTGAGCGAGAATGTGATGAATGCTGTAGCCTACATGCAGTCCGCTTGAATGATACGGTGCAACTGACGCCTTGAACTCTGCGTCGAGCTTTTTCTGGCTGTCGGATTTTAGGCGCCGAAACAGCTTTACGAGGTCGTGGGATCTCATAAAATCGGCATCATGGTAGTCAAATACGAACCATGCTTTTAGAGCCAATTCCATTCCAAGAGCCAGAAGCATGGGTTCGACACCTACGTGTTCGGTGTCGTCAATATCGCCAAACTTACCAAACTGGGCCTCCGGAAAGGCTCGGGTTTTGTTGAGGATGGCCCGCGCGGCCCTTCCAATCTTGATGGCGGTCGTCAAACGCGCACTCATTTCATATCCTCAGGTGTCGAGACGATGGTTTCGAGGCTTCAAAAAGAATGTGGCCTGTGGCCAGCGAGCGCCTCGGCAGCTCATTTCAGGCCCATACAGCATTCGATTGCCAATTGGCCGGGAAGCCCATCTGATCGATTGGAATATTCGGATGATCGGCAATCAGCTCACGGAAGCGGTCGACCCAATGCGTTTCAGAGGAGATGATCTTCAGCAAAGATTGTATCGCGACCGCGTGATTATAGAACTTCTTTGGGTGGTGGACATGACTTGCATCCACTTTTGTAATCGAAGGGACGACGCAAAACTCCCTGTTCCAAACCCGGCTGTGATGTGCGCAAAGATTTCTCAAGTGCGACGCAGCATGGAGCCACGATCCGAGACGGTTGCGCGGTATGCCGAACGCGGCAGCCACGCTTTTCTTCTCACCGTCCACGAGATTTTTGTAGACCTTCGAGATGGCACCAAACGATAGAATTTCCATTACCATCCAACTAGGTGGCAACAACGGGGGATCGTATGTCCTGAAATAGTGGGCGATGAACTCGGTTTGCTTGTGCTGATCGAAAGGCACCAGGCCAGTTTCCCGACGAACCAGTGTCATGAACCCGGCATGGTAGGCGGGTACGAAATGGACACTATCCATATACCAGTGCGGACCGTGCCGCTGTGACATGACGTCCGAAAGCGCGGATCGAGCCGCTACCTCAATCCTCTCGATTTCATCCATGGCAATACCACGGAGCCGCCGATCGAATATGTAGCGATCCAAAACCGTGTCCAGATCAGTGTTTGGTCTGAAATTGCTGTGGTTCGCTGTGCCGTCGCGAAACTGGAAAGGAAACCAGTAACCGGACAGGCGATAGTAGCCGACGTAAGTCAGAAATTGCGCCGCTTTTCCCGGATCGGAAATCAACATCCCGCGCTGTTGGAGCAGGGCAAGTTGGTCCGGAACGCTCAAGGCCGGTTTGTTGAAAGGAATTTTGGCTAATAAAAAACCCGCCTGTTGCGCTTCGTCGAGAGGCGTGGCGGGTGTGTTGCGCCATATATGCTCTCGATTCAGTCCGTAGTCAAGGTCTCTCACCGCCATAGGTCGCGACGGACCCAAGGCGGCTGAAACCGATATATCTCTTGAAAATGCACGAGGCAAACTGGCTTTGCGGAGGCAAGGTTTACATCTGAAGGACAAAGGTCGAGAGACAGTTTTCGCTGCGCCCTATAATGATGGGATCACTAAAAGCCTTAGGCTATTTCTCCGGGCACGGCAGCATTTGCTCACAGCGCTTTAGCCTAGAGACCAGCTATGCCGGTAGTTCAGTGGTGTTGTCCCGACAACGCGCTTGAATGCATTGGAGAAGTGGCTGGAACTGGAAAAGCCACACGCCAAGGCAATGTCCGTGACCGATAGATTTGTTGCACGAAGCTGGTGCTGTGCCTGTTCCAACCTGCGTTGAACGATGAACGTATGCGGTGGGCAGCCAACCGTCTGGCGGAATGCGCGGCAGAAATGCGGGACGCTGAAGCCGATGTGTTCGGCGAGCTGGACGAGTGACAGTTCTGCTGTCAGATCCTCGTCAATGAGCTCAACCACACGGGTGAGATGGCAGTTGGTAAGGCCGCCTTTGCGTGCAGGCGCGACGAATCTCTGTTTGCGCAACAATTGGGCGAAGATGGTTGCGATGAAGCTTTCGGTCAGCATGGTGCTTACCGGATTGCGATCGTCGATTTCCGAGGCGATGCCGCGTGCAGCATTCATGATGACAGGATCCTCAAAGCCAAGGTCGGGCGACAGTGCCGGCGGCTGCCCGCCGGAAAGCTCGGTGCAAAGTTTTTTCACCAGCGCAGGGTCGACGGAAATCGACAGATATGCGGCGTTGGGGGCGCCGTCTTCCCAACCGTGCCACTCACAACCCGCCGGAATGAACAGGATGGCGCCCGGTTTACGACGCACGAACTCTGCTTTCCTGCCATCAAGAAAATGCTGACCTCTCTCTGAGGCGCCTTTCAGGTTCAGGAGGAGAAGATGCCGACTCGAGACGGCGGTGGTTTCCTCTTTTCCCAACCCCGCGCGTTCGACAAGGTCTGCTCGAGAAAAGCGCCATGATCGTGATCGATGCGAAACCACCTGGCACGCGCCCTGTTTGAAGCGGGGTGGCTGTAGATCTGCGAGCGCGTTCAATGATTGCACTCCTCTTCGCACTGCTGCCGGTGCGTCGCCGGATCGTATTCCGCAGCGACGGCATCCGAGAGCTCCTCACCTAGTGCCGCCACGAACGACGAAATCCGATGTCGAACTCGCGGAGGTAGCGCCAGCAGCCCGTTGTTGAGGCGCCGGCCCTCCATGCTTGCGGCAAACGCGATGTGTTCATGTATCGGCGGTTGGGCCTCTGGGGCGGAAATTCCGTTCCCCGGCAATCCGTCGAACAGGCGGCTGACAGGGGCGCCGAAAGCTTTGGCAATCTCGAACAGCATCGAGGCGCTGATACGATTGCGGGCGCTTTCATATTTCTGGAGCTGCTGAACGCTGATCCCCACGCTTCTGGCGAGTTCGGTCTGCGTCATGCGCGATTGCAGCCGAAGAAGGGCCACCTGACGGCCGACATGGCGATCAGCCGCGTGCGCCGAGGCGCGCGCTGGTGTTTGAGATCGCTGCGAATGAGACTGCTGCTGTGTCTGCTGTCCCTTGCGGTCCTGCATCATGCACTCCCCGTCGAGTGAGTTAGTCGCGGTGCGTCCCCGCGATAGACTCACTAAACCTCCGATTGATCGGGGAGTTCGAAACTGTACGAGACAGCCCTGAGGCCTTTAGTTCCGGGGAACCTGGACATACGCCACAGGCTCCCCGACCCGAAAGGATCAGAGAGTTCGGTGCTGAATCGACCAGCACCAGTCGCTCGTAGGGGTTTCGACGCCCCCGGGCAGTACGTGCTGCCTCACCTGAAATAATAGTCGATGCAGGCGGGTGTCGCTAGTGCTTTGTGACGAAATTGTAAGCTGCTGTCGTGATTTAGGAGCCGCTGTTGGACGAGATGCCTGGCATCACCCGATGATGATCAGGTTGCATCCGGGCTCGGAGACCGTCGCGCGCCCGCTGCATGCTTCGGTCGCAGCAAGATCAGGATGCCCGTGGCGATCAGTGTAACGAGGCCATAGAGCAGAAACATCGTCGACGGTTCGAGGCGGTTTGCTCCGAGTGAAACAGCGCTGAACAATATCAGCCCCATGGCGACTCCAGAGCAGTGAAAGATCCCCTTTGCTCTGCCCAAGGCAGAATTCGAGACCGTAGCCTGCAGCATAACCTCGACCGCTACTCGGCCAAGATTATAGAAAGTGCCCACTGCTGCGAATGTCGCGAGGGTCCATAGCAGCGGCGAAAGTTTTAAGCTCGCGAACGAGAGCGCGATCAGCATCAAGGCGCCGATCAACAGAGCGGAGTGTTTTGCATAGCGCGCCAGCGGAATGAGGAGAATGGCGCCGAGGATTGATCCTGCCGACCAGGCGCTTTCGAGCTTTCCGAAATCAAGTGCGTTGCCGCCGAACTCGTCGAGGATGAGGCCGGCCCCCAGGATGCTGACAAGTGTGCCCCCTCCATAAAGCAAGGCGTAGACGCAGGCGAGGTAGACGAAACGTGCATCGATTTTCAGTCGCCGACGGTCATTAGTATCGATGGCTCTAGGCCTTGAATGCGTGCCGGAAACAAATGCCATGCTCATGAAAGATATGAAAAACGCCGCCGATATCGTCGCAAACGCCGCGGGCACCGAGATGACATGAAGAAGCATGCCGACCAGTCCTGCGGCGATCAGGCCGCCGACCTGCATGCAGAAGAAGCTGATCGAGTTGGAGGTGTCGGGCTTCAGGTGCGCGCCGACGGATGGGATCATCGCTTGCGATGCTGTGAGCGCGATACGATCGCAAGCGGCGAACAGTCCAGCGGCCGAGTATATTACCCAGGGCAGGTCCGTCGACATAAGCGCTAGTGATGCCAGCATTCGAATGACGTCGGCTGCAATGAAAACGGGACGTCGTTTAAAGCGATCGGATATCCATCCGGCAATTGGACTGACCAGCAGCTCCGTCAGGCTGACGACCGCAACAAAAGTGGCAACCGCGGCACTTCCCCCGTTCGACGCCACGAGGATCCAGGTGCAGGCAACGGCGTATCCATTTCGACCCAAAGCGGACGCCAAAGTGCAAACTAGGAACCAGCGGAATGACGGGTAACCCAGGATAGGGACGATAGCAGAGCGCAGTAATCGGATTGGAGCCATGTGCGGCCCTTGAGGCGAAGCGGGTGCCTTGGATTATCAGCACAGCTCCTTCAGGGCTTTCGAATTCGCGCCATGATAGCGAAACTGTGCCAGCAAACATGCCCGCATCAACGTCGCCAGGTGCGTCGGAACTCGAGTGGGCTGGAACCGAAGGCCTTTTTGAAGGTAGCCGTGAAATGGCTGGAACTTCCAAAGCCGCTTTCGAATGCGATGTCCGTCGCCGACAGGGTGCTTGTGCGCAGGAGATCCGCTGCACGGTCCAAACGCTGATCCAGCACATAGGTATGGGGCGTCTTGCCGGTGGATTGTTTGAACGCCCTGAAAAATTGACGCCGGCTCAAACCGACCTCACCGGCGAGTTCGCTGAGGCTCGGTGGGTCTGCAAGCCTCCCATCTATCGTCGCAACCACCCGACGGAGATCGAACCCGGACAGTCCGCCTTTGGTCGTGTCGAAACCGAGCAACTGCAATCGAACCAGATGGATGATCATCTGTATAGCCTGGCTTTCGACCATCATCGTGCTGATGGGGTCTGGATTCGCAAGCTCGTCCGCGACCAGCTTCAGCGACGCCTCGATCATCGGGTCTCTCAGCCCGATGACCGGCTTCAGGTCGGGCAAGTCGTCGATCTCAAAAGACTTTGCTATGAAGGTGCGATGGATGGTGACCAGGAGATAGGAGCCGGTCCTGTCTCCTTCGTCCCAGCCACGCCACTCGCTAAGGGCCGGCACAAAAACGATGGAGCCCGGGCGGCGCGGCGTGAATGACACCCTTTGCCCATCGACAAAATCCTCGCCGGTTCTCGCCTCCCCCTTCAAGTTGATCATGACAGCATGATGCATTGGCGCGAGCAGCGTCTCCTGGCGTGCCAGCCCGGTCCTTTTGACAAGGTCGGCTCGCACCGATCCCCAGTCCATATACCTATGAATCAAGCTACGACGATCCGCACGTCGCACCTCGTCTGGTTTGAAATCGCGTGTCTCTGGCAAACTGTGAGCTGCCCCGCAAGATAGTTGGCACTGCAACGATATAAAAGCCCACCGGAAGTTATTGTGCAATGCGATATTAACCGCAGGTGGGGCGAAGATGGCACTTTTGTGACAATGTGGCAGATCTCCGAAAGCGTGATCGTTTGCGTGGACTTAGCTTCTGCGAGCACGCTGGTTGTCGCGAGCCTACGCGGGATGAACGGCGTTGCACCGTGATGTCTTTTGAAGAGGTGTGTTGCGATGCAAGATTTCAACGAATTCTTTGATGAATGCGATCAGGGTCCGCGTCTCAATCAGCTGTCGGGCTTTTTCAGCGAAACGGCAGCCGGCAGGAGCGGCATGCCGCTGCGTCGACCTGCGGTCGATATGCGGCTCCTCCCCAACGACGCACTCCTCCTTCAACTGGTGGAGATACATTCCCGTCGGCAAGGATTTTTCGATCAGCACTATCACGCCAGCATTCCTTATCGCCTCGAGGAGGAGTGCCGAATGGCGCATGCCTTGCTGCGCTATGGCCAGACACGTCCGAGCGATCTTCTGGTCTATACCCTTGGGACCGCCGAGGGCACGATGGCGAGAGTGATCTCCGAGATGAGCGGCGGCAAGATCCAATCCCTGGCCTGCAGCCCCAATGAAGAGAATTATAAATGCTTCATGGCATATGGGGACCCGCTCGGCGCGAGTTTTTTCCTCGGGCCGTTCCATCGGCTGACCAAGGAGCACCTAGCCTCGACGGCGAACCTCGCACGCTTCTCGGATGGCTTCGATGTCATCCTGGAAGACACCACATTCCAAATGTATTCGCCCAATCGCGCCGCGCAAGTGGAGTTTATCGCGCAGCATCTCAAGCCTGGCGGCATCCTCCTTTTCCTGGAAAAGTTTCGCGCCTTCGATGCACTCGATTATCAGGCGCGCGAGGAGCAGAAGAATCTCGGTTTCAAAGCGCATTACTTCGGCGCCGACGAGATCGCCCGAAAGACCGCGCTTGTGCTGAACACCATGCACGAAAGCGAAGCCACTTTGCCTGACATGGCGGATGCTATTTACGCGCATTTTTCCCACTGCATCGTGACCTGGAACAGCGGCAATTTCTATGGTCTCGCGGCGAGCAACGACGCTGACAATCTTGGCCGCTACCTGACGTCGATGCTGCAGCCGGCAATACCGGTCGAATACGTCTACGAGCCGAAACCCTATTCCGATCTGGCGGGATGGCTGAACCGACACAACGGCCGATCCTGACCGCCGAGCCAATCATTCGCAGCCGGCTGTTGCGGGTACGTCCGGCTGCCTGAAAATTGATGACAGAGGCCGGCACAAGCTTGGCGAGAAGGATACAGCCTTCTGACCCACCTTGGTGCCACATGATACAGAGGCATTCAGTGGACAAATTGATTGGAAAGCTCCTGGATATCAACGCAGTCGCCCGAAACCAGACGACATTGAAGGCGGCGCTTGCGGCTCTCGCCGATACGTTCGGTTTCAGTGGCTACGGCTATCTCAACCTGCGGCCCGGCGATCTTCATGCCGTCTCCAATCTGAGCGACGCATGGCAAGAGCGATATTTCAAAGACACATTGAGATTGCTGGATCCACGGGTCAGGCGCGCGCAGCGGGAGAAAAGGGCTTTCGTCTGGTCTACGGATGGGCCGACTGGCAAATGGTCAAAGGAGGACAAAAAATTTTATACCCTGGCGGCCGAGTTCGGCATTCGATCCGGTCTTGTCATGCCGGTGCAGGTCTCGAATGGCGCGATTGCCATGCTGAATTTTGCGTCGGCAGAGCCCGTACCAATCAGGGAATGGAAAATCGATGCAGTTGCCGCAGCTTCGGCAGTTGCGCAATTGCATATGCTGATCGGGCACCTCAGAACCAAGCCATCCATTGAAGAGCATATTTACCTCGGCCCAAAGGAAGCGACCTTCGTGCGTTGGCTTGAGCTCGGCAAGACGGTGGAGGACGTCGCCGATCTGGAAGAGGTCAAATACAATACCGTTCGCATCGCGCTGGTTGATGCAAGACGACGCTACGATCTTTGCAACAACACCCAATTGGTGGCGCTCGCAATTCGCCGCGGGCTGATCTGACGTTTTTTTACTGAACCGCCGGCGTGCGCCCGAGGATTTTCAGAAGCGTCGTCAGCGCCGACATCTGTGCATGCATCTCGATCGTCGCATCGAGATAGGCAACGTGGTCTTCGCCGACAGTTTCCCGGCCTGTTCTGATGGCCTCGGGGAGGCCTAGGAACAATTCTTCTGCCTTTGTGACCAGGTGCCGGTGCTTCTTGATCGCCTGGACAGTCAAATGCTCGAGAACGGGGTCAGATACTCCTGACAGCAGACCGACCAATGGTCTAAGATCGAATTCTGGTCGTACAGCGTTTTCGTCGCGGATCATGGCGATACTTTCTTCAACGCGGCGCGATGCGCACATACCGTGGCTCCGCCTATCCATGTTGTAGCGCGCTTGTGACGGGGTTTCCACGCGCAGATTTGCAGTGTTGGTCATTGGATCATGAGGCACATCCACAACCGCTCTCCTCGCAAGGCTTGTGTCCTCCGCAGGGGGATTGCTTGACGCGTACGTCATTTTGACGTACATACTGGCGAGAGATTAAAAACAGGAGGCGACGATGTTTGCTTTCAAAGATGCAACCAGCGAAATCGATGAACCTAATGACGCCCGGATGAATTTTCGGACGAAACCACGGATAAAGGATGCAATACAGCGAGCGGCAGCGCTTTCCGGCATGGACGATTCCGCATTCACCATCAATGCCGCTTACAGGTCCGCACTGGAAACGATCGCTGCCCACGAGGCGACCAGGCTTAAATCGGTCGATCATGCGGCGTTTTTTGATGCGCTCGACAATCCTGCTGCACCCACCGCAAATCTGAAAAATGCCTTTGAGCGTCACCGCAAATCGGTGATCGCGAAGTAATGTCAGATAATGCAGCTGCGACGCTCGTCATTGAGCCGCTTGATCCTGAAAAGCACGATCGGGCGGCTTTTTCTTGCGGTATCGGCCCGGTCGACAATTTCCTGAAGAAGACAGCTAACAAGCTTTCAAAGGCGGACAATCTTCGGGTCTGGGTCATGACCGAGGATGGGAAATCAATCATCGGATTTTACGCGATCAACGCGCATTCGATCGATTTTAGGGAGCTGCCGGAGAAATACGCACGCAATCGCCTAGGCCATGGTTCGATACCGGCAGCATATATTTCGATGATCGGTCGCGACCGACGATACCTCGGAAACGGCTACGGCGGTGTGCTTCTTGCAGATTGTCTGACACGGATCGCGACAGTCGCAGAGCAGATCGGAACGGCCATGGTCGTTCTGGACGTGCTCGATTGTGGAGACGTCGAGCGAACGAAGCGCCGCCAGGAACTCTATGCCGGCTACGGCTTTCAATCGTTTCCGTCTTCGCCAATGCGCATGTTCCTACCCGTTGCCACGATCAAGATGCTTGTAAGTTAAGCCGTGCCACCAGGATAGACTGGGTGCGCGACTACCGTGAGCTCGAGAGCTCTTCTGCAAGCTTACACACCGCATAAGAAATTGTTTGATGCGTACGGAGGAAACTAGGCTCTTCTGAAGAGCCGTTCTGAAGTGAACGGTCATGTCGAAGCCCTTCTCTCGATGGCCGGTTAGGGCCGTCTGACTTCCGCTTCGCGCCATTCGCCGACATGCCCCGATGCTCCAAGAAAAAGACGTTAATCGGCGAATAGCTCAAAACATTTATAGCTTTTACGCGACCCTCGTCAGTGTCGATTTCTCAGCGGCACCACTTCAATTAGGCAACGCTACCTGCCGGCGAGAGCGGCAAGAGCCAATTCTTTGCCGTCAAGTATATGCGGATATCAGTCAGAGAACAGCAGTTGCAGTCTTTAATCCCCAACCAACATGGGTTGCGTCGATTATCACGCAATCGTTGTCATCGAACCGGGCAGTAGGGTAAATTCTGCAATAGACGGTCTGGCATCGATACCCATATCCTTGGCATGTCATACGAGAAAGGACGCTGAAATGACTACGCTTTACGCCTATGAAGTCAGCCCGGTCACCAATCCGGATCGCTTGTACTTTGCAGCCACGCTAGATGAATGCCGGTCGGCTGCATATCAGCAGCGATCCGAGCTCCGCGCCGATCCAGACTACGGTTCTGTCGATCCCATGGCAATCTACAAGGTTGAGATGGAAATCCCCGATCTTCAGACTCTGCTGAATGGTCTGAACAATAGCGACGACCTCACGAACGCTATCATCATTGATCGGAAACTGGTCGAGACGGTTAGCGATTGAGTTTAAGCGGCGCTTTGCTAGACTATCCCCCAAGGACAGGGGGGTGAAATGGCAGAGCTTCACGATAGCTGGCACTTTGATGCACGCCCTGCATCTTATCGCCTGTTGGAAGAGCAAGGTAGATTGATGCTCACCACATCGACGTCTTCCAGCGGCTCGCAGTTTAAGCATGACAAAGTCTTCAACACGAATGACGAAGCGACAGCGGCAATTCTCAATCATGCTGGCGACAAGCCGTTTGTGGTGCTGACAGAACATGAGGACGGACGCTACACGTTGGAGCGGTATGCGTAGTTTTTTGGGGGTAGCATGCATAAGAGCAAGCAATTCACTTCGGACGAACTTGGTGTTCTGTCAAAAGCCAGCACCCAGATATGCGAAGCGATACGCATCAATCCGGATAGCGAACCGGCATTAGAGGTCAGGCGGCAGCTATTCCGCGACTGTACGGGGCAGGAACCCGTGGACGCTATTGTCGAGCGGTATCTATCGACACGCGTTAGGACCTAACCGTGCGGCATGTACGTTCCGGTGTGCGTGAAGTTAATCCAGAACCACATGTGTTGTGGAGGTGTTTTGTTGGAACGCTCTCGTGCGACGGCAGTTAAAAACGATCGCCAGTTCGATTCTAGCAGGACGACAATGACGAGTGAGTCAGACGAAATACCGGTAAACCAGCGCTACTTCGATGAGGGCAGGGCAGCAGCAAAGCAAGGGCTATCCTCAAGAGCTAACCCTTACAGGGAGCTTACCGAGTCCGTTCAGTATCGCTCTTGGTTCGCTGGGCATTCTGCTGAGACCGTTCCGCCCTCACAGTCGTGATTGCCGCGTGTGTCATATGTTAGAGATTCCTTGCGCGACTCAAGCTAAAACACCGTAATGGAAAATCTCGTTCGGACGATCTCGCAGCGCCGCTCTTTCGACATTGACGGTGTCCCACTCGTGTCCGACAAAGTGGCATACGATCACGGTCGAGCAGCCGCGATCCAGAGATTGGGTTTGAAAGAAAATCCTTATCTCGAAAGGAAAGAAAGCTCGCAGTTCCATGCATGGCTTAGCGGATATCGATCTTTAGACCTTCCGGAGATTGCGATAAGTGATCATGCTGAAACCGCAACGTCCCGGCGGGATAGCTATGATCGGGGCCGGAGTGCCGCTTTGCGAGGACTATCTCAAGTTTCGAACCCGTATTCAGCCGACACCTGTGGAGCCGAGCATTCAGCTTGGCTCGCTGGCTTTAACTCAACTTTTCGATGGGTCCCTGAATAGGTTTGTTGAGGCTGCGAGGTTGTAGCTTGCTTGAAAAAAAGGGTCCGGTGCCGAAGCGCCAGACCCTATCCACGATGTAATTGGAGAGTGGGACCGGTGCTGACCAAAGTCACCGATCTTGCATCTATATATGTACGCGTCGCTTTCAGTGCTTCAGTAGATTGCGCCATATGTCGTTCGCAGTCCTGCAATAATCGGCTCACCAGAAATTTGCTTTCAGTTCGCTAAACTCAATCCCCCGATCGGGTACTTCTGCATACCACATGCGCGGCTACCGTTGTAAAGGGCGCGTGTTGATTACTACCATTGTCTGCGTTGCGTAGCTTACGGCTCCTGTAAAATGCACAGCATCAATGTTCGCGGTCGAGCGGAACGGTTTTGCCGGGGGCGGTCGGTCCCGCCTTCCGCTGCGCGGCGCTTCGCAAAGGCTCCTGCGGCAGCCCTTTTTCCGGTCAAAACCGTATCGAGAATTCCTGCTTTCCCGGCCGTGGCCGTCGCTATGCTGAAAGCTCCGATATTCTTCATTGCCTGTGCCGGATCTCGGCCTTGACGCCGGCTGATCCGCGGGGCGCATGTGCGCCGTGATGGTTTGGTGACCGGCTCACGATACGGAGAGGTTGGGTCTGCTCAGTAATATTCAGCATGGCGCTACGAGCGTCCGGCATCAAGGATGAGCGGTTCCCCCAATTTTGAACAACGGAGCGTGTCCGTTTGACAAAATCGGCTCCCCCACTCCCCGGCTCTGCCGGTCGCATGCGCGATCCCTGACCCCGGGCGCTCTCCGCGCCCCGGCCTCCCGTCTTTCGAAACTCAAGAAGAACGGGACGATGACGATGTCACTCGAAACACTGATTGAGGAACTGTGTGCCGAACTGATGGCCTGCACTGACTGGGATGAGCGTCTACAGTTCAAAGCCGAGATGAAGCTTGCCGAGCAGAAAACAGCTTTCGACGCGTTCATGAGCTTGGAGCCGCCCGACTGAGGGCGGTTTTCTTGAACCTGCCTTTGCCCGATTCATCTCAAATCGCGAAGACAGTGCGATCGGTCTCGCCGGCACTGCGCCATCAATTACGACTTGGCGTCAATTCCGGCGTATCTCGAGTGATAAATTCGCTGGGTGACACTCTCATGAGATGCTCACCTGCTGTAAGCTCAAACTTGGAGATATCAGGCGGCACGCGTCGTGGCATGGCAGGGTTACCTGACAGACCGGTTTTCGGATCCAAGATCAGGATCATCAGATTTAGTGTATCTGAGCAACCCGCCTGATATCCACGGTTGCGGACTTTTAAAGCGAAAAACTGTACCAGTTCTCGCGATTGTCCATCACCCGCACCATGCCGTCGAGCCTCATCGGTTTTGTGCCGACCATCCCAAGGGGCTGGGATTCTCCTCGTCAGCGCCGGTACGCAGCTTGGTTGGAATGTCCTCTGTCGGCCGTGTGCTGATGTTGAGCAAATCCATTCATTGACGGCCTGAGTTCGGAACGTTTCATGAGACCCCATAAGCTCTGCTGAGCATCAATTCTGGGGGTAAAGCCTCGGTCCGGTTGCAACAAATTGGATGCGAGACCGTTCATCTGGCGGGGAACCTCAATCAGGCGGGTCCAATGAACATCATTGCTGTCTTTAACCGCGATGGCGGAACTTTCCGGACTACCGACATGGTGGCTTATGAGTCGAAGGTCATCGAGGTATTCGAAGGAGCGGGGCATAGAATTGAATGCCGCGTGGTCGCTGGCAATGAGGTTGCCGACGCTTTGGAGGCGGCAGCCAATCGCCCCGATGTCGATTGCCTATTGGCGGGTGGTGGCGACGGGACGATATCGGCTGCTGCAAGACTTTCCTGGAAAAGCGGGAAAGTGCTGGGTGTCTTACCTGCAGGCACAATGAATCTGTTCGCGCGATCGCTGCAACTCCCGCTGGATGTATGGGATGTTCTCGAAAAATTGGCTTATGCCGAGAGTAGGAATGTCGATATAGCATCAGCAAACGGCCAGAGCTTTGTGCATCAGTTCTCAGCTGGGATGCGTCCGAGAATGGTACGGCTACGTGATGCCATGGAGTTTGGCTCTCGCTTCGGTAAGATCCGCGCGACTGTTCGGGCCGCATTGACCGCGATGGCGCGACCACCTCGGTTCGAGGTCGCGTTCAATATTGATGGCGAATCCAGAAAACAGCAGATTTCGGCCATATCGGTTTCTAATAACGAATTCGGCCGCGATGCGCTAATGTTTGCAGAGAGCCTCGACGGAGGGCATCTCGGGATCTATCTGGCCGAGCCGTTGACCTTTCGATCAGCAGTGCACTTGGCATTCGACATTCTGCGCGGGCAACTTAAAGAGAACCCCGCGATCACAGCTTTTAAATCATCAGAAATCAACCTTCATTTCCCGCGGCATCGACATGGCATACGGTGTGTGATGGATGGAGAGATTGTCGCAATGGACCAAGACATCGCCATACGGACACATCCGGGAGAGTTGAAAGTGCTGGTACCTTCAGCCAACGCCTAGCAATCTACAGCGTGGGGCGTAGTCGATTAGATCAGGGTGGTGGCCGAGCAGAAAACGTGCACTTTAATGAGGACTTTGGAGGAGGTTTGAATGAAAGATCCGAACGGCTGGCGACATATGAGTACCGCGCCAAGAAATGGAAGCCGTATCCTCGCGACCATCCGCCCATCGGAACAGGGAGCGGGAGCAGTTGATCTCATTTATTGGTCGAATGGTGATCACGGTAGCGAAGGTGGTTGGCGCTCTTCAGATTCTACACCTGGTATGATCATCCAGTATGCCGAGCCTGAACTGAAATGCTGGATGCCAATGCCAGAAGCAGACATCGATAGCCTAACGATGCCCGCAGCATGGGAAGGTGACGACGATGGAGAGTTGAACGGCTCAGGTATCTGATATTGGAAGTACCGAATTGTAAGCGCGGACACGCCTGCGGAACAAAGTGAACGATCTTCCGTTTCTCGCACCATCACCTCAAGGGAGAATTGTGATGCGTTTCGGGTTCGTATTTACCGTCGCAGCAGGGATTATATCATCGGCCGCAGTCGCGGAGGCTAAGAGCACCTGGCAACTTTACGGCGCTGTGCCTGTGGCTGGCGATCGACACTTGGAACTGGCTTACAGTGATGCGCTTTCCCGTTGCAGACTTGAGGGCTATAGGACACGCGAGACCGATCGTGTATTCCATGTTCAGTACGACGCGCCTGAAACGCGCAGTTGCCTGTCACGCAAAGGCTTCATTTATCAGAACGGGGACGCTCATGCTTATCCTGTCCCCAAAGGGACCTATACTGTTCGGTAGGTCGTGTGCGGAGGACCGCGATTAGTGTGCCTCCGCAGGTCCGGTAACCAAGCATGCGTACATTCCGTCGGATTTTGCGCCATGGCAAAAAGCGGTGTTTTGATACTTGCTCTTGATGCAAGTTTTCCATTGTCCGATGCAGGATATGCGCAAGCGGTGTTTTCTTTGCCGCTTGACCGAGCGGGGCGGAGGTTGTGAAGACGACCTCTGTGGTTTTGACGGCAGAAATGCGCCAAGTGCAAGTACCACAGCAACTTTGCGCGGACAACGATGATGGCGTTCAACGAAGGACAGATATGCTCCGGTGCTACAAAACTTCGATTGATCTTGTCTGTCCACAGCGAAGATATGCAAATTTCAACGCAGACCCACAAACTCGTAAAGTTTACAGCATGGGAAGGCGAATAGTGAAACATTCATGTTTTTGACGACGGGGTCACTTGCAATCGACTGAAACGCTGCGCTCATGTCCTGACGATGAGCGCATCAATGACCGCTTAGGGCCGAACCCGGACTGCGCCGTTGGCGTGTCATTTCACCGTTTGCCAGAACCGTTCTCTCAGTTGGCATACATACCCGGGAAGACGATGTCCTGATCGACAAGGACGTTGAAGATATAGCCGGGCCGGATCCTGATCGTCGGCTGGACATTGAGGTTTTTCGAGATCGTCTGCTCGGCCACACGGCCAAAGGTTTCGGCGAAGTTTCGTCGTGCTGCGTCGGATGCCGTATCCTGTGTCCCAAGCGTCGAGCTTTCAGGCATGGCCATGTCGATCCCGGTCCCGATGAGCGCGACGAGAGCGGCGGATCCGAAGGTACGCAGATAGTGATTGTCGACCTTGTCGCGAAACCCTCCATACCCTTGCGCATCCGTGCCGGCCATGCCACCGATCTGCAGGGTCGATCCATTGGGAAATATGATATCGGTCCAAACGACCAGCGCGCCGTTCTGGCCGAATGACACCTTGCTGTCATACCGGCCGAACAGTTTCGTGCCCTGGGGCACCAGCAGATAATGCCCGGTCGCGCTGTCATACACATTCTGGCTGACCTGCGCGGTTATCCGTCCTGGAAGATCCGAATTGAGGCCAGTGATGAGGGTTGCGGGAATGACGGATCCTCGCTTGAGCTCGAACCGGGACAATGGTGCAACAACCTGATTGGGCAGATAGCCGAGTTCCTTGATATCGGCGTTGAAAAAATCCGCCTTCGATGCCTGATCGTTCTGATCTCCCATCTGACCGGCAGTGCCCGCTTTCAATGCCGCGGCATAAAGGTCCGATGTGCCGCCAGATGATCTGGCGCCATTCGCTTGGTTGGATGCGTTGCCGGCGTCCTGTCCGTTTGCACCCAAATCTGCGGTATCGACCTTGAGGGGAGAATCGAGCGCAGCACTCTTGGCCTGCAGGCTGGCCATGCGCTGACGTTGCTGTTCACGCAGGATCTGCTCTCTTTGTTCACGGAGGATCCTGGCATTCCACTCTTCCTCCGGCTCCATGCGTGAGCCTCTACGTTCACGCGGTTCGACGGGCGCGATGTCCGTCGGCGTCGTGGATGGCTGTACGGACGGTACCGGTGTTGGCTGAAACACCTGCTGCGGTTCTTCCCGATCTCCGATAATGCCGTCTTTCACGCCACGCTTCATCTGTTCCGCGAAACTGGAGGCAGGTGTCCCGGCTCCCTCCCCTTCCGGAACCTGCTGACCGAACCTTATGCCGCGCGACGACAGACCGTAAACGAGCACAGCCAGAAACAGGGCGACCAGGCCGAGACCGACGAACAGGGGCACCCGGTTCAGGCGCCTCATGCGCTTGTCGCTGTCAGATTGCGCGGGATTCCCCAGCTGCAGAGATTGAACCATCGATCTATCCGCCTGTCAGTTGCGCTTCATCAGCGATAGAGGGCTTGCCGGCGTGGCCACACTGTTCGTGACGGTATAGGCACGTCCGAGCTCGAGCGTATCGGTCGACAGCCGGGCGAGGACCTGCCCGTCGATCGAGACAAGCGAATAGGCGAGCTCTACCCGCTCGGTGTTGTTCGGGCCCTTGATTTGTTTGTCGTCAGTGACGACCACATAACCCCAGCCTTTCAGGGCCGCCTCGAAAGCAACCGCGAAGTCGGATGCTTCGCTGTGCAATCTGATGGTCGCACCGGTCGATCCGGCCTGCTCCGCATATCGTGCAGCCATGTCGCCCGCGATTGTGCTGGCGGCCGGTCCGGTAATATCCGAAGGCCCAATGCTCTCGGTCAGCCCCTCCGAGGTATGGCAGGCCGAAAGCGAGAGGGCTATGAAGATCAAGGCTGTCGGGAAGCGGCGCATGGTTCAACCACCCCTCCGGATGGTGATTTTCTGTTTTCTCCACCCTACCCCCGATAACAGAATGGCTTTGTCGATATTGTAATCGACGATCATCATGTCGTTTTTCATGCGATAATTGACGACGCGGTTCTGTCCCCCGGACACGACGAACAGCACCGGTGCATCTTGCCCCGAAATCGCTCGAGGGAACTGGATGTAGGTCTTCTGGCCATCCGAATAGACCCGCTTGGGACGCCAGGGGGCACGGCCGGTGAGGGAGTAGGAAAAGGCAAGGTGTTCGGGTGCGACACCGCCGTTCGGCCCGCTCGTCACCTGAAGTCTGGCATTGATGTCCGACAGTTTGGACGACGCATCCTCCGGATATTCGAAGCCGATCCGGGCCATATATTGGGTAGGGTGGGATTTCAGCTGGAAATGGTAGGTGCGGCGTGATGTTGTGACCACCATGGAGGTGACAAGACCTGCCTCCGATGGCTTGACGATCAAATGGATCGCTTGCCCGCTCGCTGCCCCGGATGTCGCCGGTTCCACCTTCCAGCGAACCGTGTCGCCAACCAGGACGTCTCGCACAATCTCCCCTCCCTGCAGTTCGATATCGCACACCTGCAGAGGCGAGCAGACGACGGAGGGCTGTGTTTCGCCGAACAGGAAGACGACCTTTCCATCCGGTCCACGTGTCACCAGTCCGGACTGCGCTCGCCACTTCCCGGAGAGACCGGTTGCCTTTGCCTCGTTTCTGTTGAGGCTTTGTGATACTGCCGGACTTGCCGCACTCAACGAGGCAGCAAGCGCCATCAGGCAGCCAAAGGCTGCATGTCTGTTTATCATCCGCATTGCGGTATCCCTGCCATTAGAGTTGCGCGGTCCAGTCGAAATCGATGACGTAGAGGCCGATCGGATTGAGCCGGATCGTGGTTTCATCCTGGGGTGAGTTGATCGAGACGGTGGCGATGCCGCGGAAGCGTCTGGTGGCCAGGTCCCTTCCCCGTCGATCGCGCTCGTACTCCGTCCAGTCGATCTGGTATGTGTGGTTGGAAAGCGCGACGATATTGTTGACTTCGATGGCCACCGTCGCATTCACGGCTTTCTCGAACGGCGAGTTACCCCGAAACCAGGCATTGACCTTCTGGGTCGAGGGATCGCCTGTCCGCAAAAGTGCGTAGGCCCGGTCGACATATTGCTTCTGCACAACGGCATCCGGGGTGACTGACCGGAAGCTTGTGACAAAAGCACCAAGGGACGCCCGCACGACACGTGCGTCCGCATACTCGATCTGCTGCGGGAAGCCGGCAGAGACCGTGGTTCCAAGCTTGTCCACCTCGACAATGTAGGGAACGAGCTTCACCTGTGTGCTGAGATAAAGCGCATAACCAAAGCCGATTACTGCCATTGTCAGGCTCAATATGGCGACGGTTCGCCAGGCGGCTGCGGCCTTGACGTAGGAACCGTATCGTTCCGACCATTCCTGCCTTGCGGCGATATAGGGATTGTCGGGTGTGCGTGGCGCTGCCATTCTGCCCATCCTGTCTGCGGGTTATGGTTTATCCGATCGTTCGGGTGAGACCGGTTTTGACGCGGGGTTGCCCCGAGCCTGGTCGAGCTTGGCGTTTGCAAGCCCGAGCAGCGACCCGGCATATGCACCCGGTGCGCCGATCGCCTTTTCCTTGGCCGCCGAGCCCGTTGCTGCGGCCCCTGACGTAAAGCTCGCGCCCATGCCACGCAGTGCGGCACCGGCAACAGATGATCCACCGGCTCTCGCCGACTGTGCAGCGGCAAACCCGGCACCGGCGGCGCCGGCGGCCAGAAACGCACCACCCGCAGCAAATGACGCTGCCTGTCCACCATGGCGGATGGTTTCCATTCCGCCCGTAACGGATGCGCCCTGAACCACGCCCTGCAATATGGTCGGCACATACATCGAGATAATGAAAACGACGACCGATACGCCGGCTATGGCAAGGGTGGTAATGAACTGGTCGCTTTCCGCGGTCGGTGCCCGGGCCATGCCCAACAGCACTTCGGATCCGATCCTGGCAATCATCACCAGTGCCATCAGCTTCATGCCGACACCAAAGGCATAAACGAGATAGCGGATCGCGAAGTCCTTGGTGAACGACGATCCGCCAAGTCCGAGCATGATCATGCCGGCCAGCAGGCCTACATACATTTCGACCATGACGGACACGAAGATGGCCGCGACGAGCGAAAAGCAGACGACCACGATACCCATGGCAAGAACGGCTGCGATCCCGAGAGCATTGTCCTCGAACACGCCGAACTTCGCCTGCTCCGACATCTGCGATGCGACACGGATGCCGGCATCGAACACTTCCGCCGGCGAGGCCGAACCCCCGCCTGATCCGATCTGGAAAAGACTGTCGACGACCGCACGCGCAAAACTTGGCCCCTGCGTCAACACGAAGGCAAAAAAGCCGATGAACATGATGCGGCGGACAAGCTCGGCAAACCAGCTGTCGAGGGAGGCGGCCTGGGTTGCGAGCCACACGGCGGCAATGCCGACCTCGATACCGGCAAGGATCCAGAACAGCGACCGCGCCGCATCCATGATCGTGTTCTCCCAGCCTTGGGCGGCCGCCGAAACCTGGTTCTGCAGCTCCGTCAGGACATCACCCTGCTGGGCCAAGGCCGGGGCGGCCAGCAGGAGCAGCAGCGGCCCGGCAAACTGTGTGACCTTCCAAATCTTGATCATTGCCATCTCGGCCGCATCTCCTGGCCCTTCGGGATCGGCGGTAAAGTCTTGCCCGTGCCGAAGAATTTCTTCCTTGCCTTCCGTTGCTCCTCGCTCATGTTCGGGGGATCCGGCGCGTCACGCCGGACCGTCAGGCTGACTGACAATGCCGCGACAGAGATGGCGCAGGCCAGGATCGAGAGCAAAAGCGTCTTATTCACCAGCGTGGCTCCATCTTCTGGCCTTCCGGAATGTCCCGGACTTCGGCATTGAAGAATTTTTCACGCCGAGCCTGAGCCAGATCCTTGTCGGTCTGTTCGCTCTGCAGCCACGTGCCCATCAGTGTCATCTGCTGGGACACCAGGCCGCGCAGTTTCTGCATCTGGCCGACCTGTTGCGTGGCGATCTGGTGTCCGACCTGCAACGCCTTCATCTGGCCATCGGCGGTCTGCGACATTGATCGCAGCTCACTCATCGTCTCTTCTTCGCTGTCAAACTGATCAGCTGTCAGACTTGCCGCCTTGAGCGTTCCGGCGATGGTGTCGCGATTGGTTTCCGACCATGTCTGATAGGTCGTCGAAAAACTTTCGGCATTCGGCAGACTGGTCTTGAGATCGGCGAAACTCTTGAAGCGCTGCTTCAAAAGATCGTCGGCATTGCCCATCGAAAATGCGATGCCCTGCCCCTCGGCGACGATATCGCGCAACTGGCCAAGATCACCTTCGATCTGCCCCCATATGTGTTTGGGAAGCTGCGCCGTGTTCTGCAGCATGTTCTTGTAGATGTTGAGCTGGTTCTGGATTTGCTCGGCAAGCTGGGTGATCTGGGTAATCTGGTTGGTGATCTGCTCGCCGGATTGACCGACCAGCGAGATCAGCTCGCCATTGTTGAGAAGTTGCGTCCATTCCGTCGCGCCGCCGGCCGCAGCTCCAGCGAATGACGCGGTGGGCGAGGTTGCGAGCATCAGCGAGATGGAGACAGCGAAAAGCGAACGTCCTGCCGATCGGCCTTGAGTTTGGTCATGCATGGTCGTTTATCCCTCTTTCCAGAAGCCATTGTTGCGGCCAGGACTGTCCATGATCGGCGTGCAGCGCCCGGATGCGGGCCAGGTCGGCCTTGCCGGTAGCGCCGACGAAGGAAAGCGTGACGGGGCCGAGTGACATGTCGAACAGCCGGCGCCCGTCAGGCGATGTGACGTAATATTCGCGCTTCGGAATGGCATTCGCGACGATCTCGATCTGACGTTCGTTGAAACCAATCCGCTCATAAAATTCGCGGGTGCCGGGTTCGCGGGCAGCACCATTCGGGAGGCAGATTTTTGTCGGGCAGGATTCCTTCAGTACGTCGATGATACCGGAGCGCTCAGCATCCGAAATCGATTGCGTCGCCAGCACAACCGCGCAATTGGCCTTGCGCAGCACCTTCAGCCATTCCCTGATCTTGGCGCGAAACACGGGGTGACCGAGCATGAGCCACGCCTCGTCAAGGATGATGAGGCTCGGCCGGCCATCGAGGCGCTTCTCGATCCGATGGAAAAGATAGGTCAGCACGGGCACGAGATTGCGTTCGCCCATATTCATCAACTGCTCGACCTCGAAACATTGGAAGCGGCCAAGCGTCAGACCATCTTCCTCGGCGTCGAGCAGCAGGCCCATAGGCCCGTCGACGGTATAGTGATGCAGTGCGTCCTTGAGCTCGCGCATCTGAACGCCGCTGACGAAATCCGAAAGCGAACGACCGCTGGCCGATGCCATGAGAGCAATCTGGCGCGAGATCGCATTGCGATGGTCGGGTGTGACCGTGACACCCTGCGCGGCCACAAGTGTTTCGATCCATTCACAGGTCCATGCCTTGTCCACGTCTTTCGACAGGTCCTGAAGGGGGCAAAAGGCGAGATCGCCCTTCAGCCCTTCTCCACCTCCGATTTCATAATGATCGCCTCCGACTGCCAGTGTCAGGGGGAGCATGGAATTGCCCTTGTCGAAAACGAAGGCCTGGGCATTCTCGTAGCGGCAAAACTGGGCAGCGATCAGCCCGAGCAAGGTGGATTTTCCGGAGCCGGATGGGCCGAATATCAGCGTGTGTCCGACATCTTCGACATGCAGGTTGAAACGGAAAGGCGTCGAGCCGGAGGCCACCTGCATGAGAGGCGGTGCCTCGGCTGGATAAAAAGGGCAAGGAGCCAAGGGATTTCCCGACCAGACCGAATTGAGAGGTATGAGGTCCGCGAGATTGCGCGTGTTGATCAACGGTTCCCTGATATTGCTGTACCAGTTTCCCGCAAGGCTGCCGAGGAAGGCGTCGGTCGCATTCAGCGTCTCGATCCGCGCGCCAAACCCTTCCGACTGCACAAGGCGGCGAACGGCTTCTGCCTTGTCCTGCAGGGCTTCGCGATTCTCATCGAACAGGACGATAACCGGGGTGTAATAGCCGTAGGCCACGAGTTGTGACGATGCCTGCGCTATGGCATCCTCGGTCTCAGCCACCATGGACATGGCGTCCTGGTCGATGGACCGGGACTGTGTCTGGAACAACTGATCGAAGAATGGCCGCACCTTCTGCTGCCATTTCCTGCGCGTGCGTTCCAGCCGTTGTTTGGCCTCTTCCGCATCGAGAAAAATGAAGCGGGATGACCATCGGTAGGTCAAAGGCATGCGGTCAAGGCTGTTGAGGATGCCCGGCCAGCTTTCTGTAGGTAATCCGTCGATGGCGACAATGCCGAGGTATCGGTTTTCGACGCGCGGTGTCAGTCCGTGTTCGAGTTCCGCCGTGGCCAGCCAGTCCAGGTAAAACGGAATATCGGGAAGTCGCACAGGGTGGCTTTCGCCGGTGATCGCGAAGCGGATGAACTGGAAAAGCTCGTCGTATCGTGCAGTCCTGAAGCCGCCGCGCTCCGGTACCTCGCGGGTGAGCATGCGCTGGATCGAGATCGTATTTCCCAGATATTGCTCGATCTCGCGGATCGAGCGGCGAAACGTCTCCAATGCACCATCAGCATAGCTCACCGATCGGCTTTCCGCGTCGGAATAGATGTAGCGGGCCAGGCCGGAGCGCCGTCGCTCTACTGGACGGTGCGTCAGGATCAGCGCATGCCGGCTTTCGAAATGGCCGCTTTCGCGTTCAAAGTGCCGACGGCGCTCGTCATCGATCATTCGCGTGACGGGATCGGGGAAATGGCTTCTATCGGCGGGCGGATAATCGACTGTCGGAAAACGCAAGGTCTCTACCTGGATCATCCAGCCCGATCCGAGACGCGACATGATCGCGTTAATCTGGCGCGAAAGCTCATTGCGCTCAAGATCGGTGGCACTCTCCAGGTCAGGACCTGCAAAATACCAGCCGGCCATCAGGCTCCCGTCCTTGAGCAGAATGATGCCGTTGTCGACAAGTCCGGCATAAGGGACCAAGTCGGCAAAGGATGGGCCCGTCGAACGCAATGAGCGCAGCGCAACCATCATCACCTCCTCAGGACCGTCGCAATGGCGACGATGTCGGACGGTAGTGGGATCGATAGCGCAGGTGGCGCATGTAGATTTGACGCATCATCGGATCGGATTTCGCCATCATCCGTAGAGCGCCGAGGAGTACGATCCAGATCGCGGCAC
Source organism: Neorhizobium sp. JUb45 (assembly GCF_004343585.1). Classification (GTDB taxonomy): domain Bacteria; phylum Pseudomonadota; class Alphaproteobacteria; order Rhizobiales; family Rhizobiaceae; genus Neorhizobium. The sequence continues at coordinate 114,769 of NZ_SLYW01000012.1, forward strand.
CGATGATCGCCGAATAGATGGTGAGCACGACGAAGATCAGAATGACCGCCGCAAGTCCGGTCAGCAATACAAGCTCCCGATCGGCACCCATCAAGAGGTTCGGGCGCGAAAGAGCACGGTGAATCCGGTTGCGATGAAGGGCGCTGCCGACGTCAGACATCGATACCCTCCCCTATCGAGATTATCGATGCCCTGGAGATTGTCGCGTGGTCGGCTGGCGTCTCGATGCCGATCGAGGCACCTGTCGAACCAAACAGACCGACGATCGTGGTTGCCCCCAGCAGGATTCCTGCGACGAGCACGACATAAACGAGCCTTCTCGCAAAATCATTGAGCTCGCCGCCAAATATCAACATGCCGCCGGCGATGGCGACTGCGGCAAGAGCGATATAGCCGGCCACTGGCCCGGTAATCGATTCCTGGATCTGCTCGAGAGGGCCTTCCCAAGGCAGGCTGCCGCCTGAGCCGGCAAAGGCAGGCGCTGCGATAGACGCTGCTATCGCTGCGATCCATATTCCGAGTTGGCGCGAATGATTATGCAGCATGGCTGTCTTCCTCGATCTGCGGATAGTGTTTCGTCTGGTATCGCGACCCGTCGAACCCCTCGATATGCAGGACTTCCCGTACTCGCCGGCCTTTCCCGGCGCGTTCAATCGCAATGACCAGGTCGACAGCGTCTCCGATCACGGCCTGCATAGATTGCTGGCTTGCCTCTGCGGTGAGTTGCTCCAATCGCCTGAGAGCCGATATCGCCGTATTGGAATGAATAGTCGTCACGCCGCCCGGATGGCCGGTATTCCAGGCCTTGAGAAGCGTCAGTGCCGCGCCGTCACGAACTTCGCCGACGATGATACGATCCGGACGTAGCCGCATCGTGCTTTTGAGAAGGCGAGCCATATCGATGCTGTCGCTCGTGTGAAGACTGACGGCATTTTGCGCGGCGCATTGGAGCTCGGCGGTGTCTTCGAGGACCACCATGCGGTCATCAGGCGAAGACGACACGATCTCGGCAATAACTGCGTTCGCAAGCGTGGTTTTTCCTGAGCCCGTGCCGCCGGAGATGACGATGTTGAACCGGCTGTCAATGGCGCCGCGAATGATGGATGCCTGCGCTGCGGTCATCGCCTGGGTGGCGACGTAATCGCTCAGCGGCACGATACGTGACGCTCGCCGCCGGATCGTGAACGAGGGAGCGTTGACGATCGGTGGAAGGAGCCCCTCGAACCGGTGCCCACCTATCGGCAATTCGCCGGAGACGATCGGTCGGTCTCTGTCTGCCTCTGACTGTAATGCATGGGCGACGGAGCCTATGACCAGTTCGGCCGATGACGCCGGCATCTCGCCTGCTGGCGCCACCCCATGCTCGAGGCTTTCGATGAAAAGCTTGCCGTCGGGATTGAGCATGATTTCGACAACAGTCGGATCATCTAGTGCGGTACAAAGGCGTTCGCCGAGAGCGTCCTGAAGTTTGCGGACCAGGCGAGAGTGGGATTGGAGCATGAGGCGCTGTCTCCTCGTTTTGAAGTGCCCCAAGACAGACTGTCTCGCCGCGAGCTTGTCGAGATGCAAAGTTGCATCTCGAAACTCGTGCCAAAATTCGGCAGCTTCTCTGGATCGTCGGCGACAGTTCTCCTGTGTTGCCGGGATGGCGAGGCGAATCACTCAGACTGGAAGGCGGTGCTGATGAGGGTGATTTGCCGAGATGTCTCGATGGTGAAACAGTTCGTTAGGTTTTCGACTCTTTTTTTCAGTCGAGCAAACTAGACGAAAATGGCGCTGTATCGCGCTGGATGTGGGCATTTGGTGTTGAATTCACGGTCAGGCATTGGTCCAGTTAACCTTTCGTTAACCTTAAATGCCTTGCTTGCCGGTCAGAATCGGTTCTAACTGCAAGCATCGGAGCAAAGCTAAAAAAATGCTCCAGAGCGACAATATGGATGATTAGGTCGGAAATGGGAAAAACTGCGACAAACCCTCCGGTGAATGATGAGGACCTGCTCGGCCTGATCACTCGGCATTCGCGTTCGCTTGCTTCTCAGCTCCAGTCTCACCACGATAGTGTATTCGCGCCGATTGCCGAAAAATCAATACGCTATTTCCAGCCGGCAGAGGCGTCGAAACTTGTCGGCGTGAAAGAGGTTCATCTGCGAAACATCGCCAATGACCTTTCCGACGAGCTTGATGTGAACACCGGGCCGGCCGGCCGTCGCACCTATTCAGTGCTCGATATGCACAAGATTCGCAATCATCTCGACAAGACAGGACGGGGGAACCGCCGATACCTGCCGCACCGGCGGGAGGGTGAGCAGCTCCAGGTCATCTCGGTGATGAACTTCAAAGGCGGATCGGGCAAGACGACCTCGGCAGCGCACCTGTCACAGCATCTGGCCTTACGCGGTTATCGCGTTCTCGCGATCGATCTCGACCCTCAGGCAAGCCTTTCAAGTCTTTTTGGTGTCCAGCCTGAAACCGATGTCGGCGCCGACGAAACGCTTTATGGAGCAATCAAGTATGACGGTGCCCGGGCGATGGGCGAGATCATTACGGCGACCTATATCCCGGATCTTCACCTGATCCCGGGCAATCTTGAATTGATGGAGTTTGAGCACGAAACGCCGCGCGCCTTGATGAAACGCAAGGCCGGCGACACGATGTTTTTCAATCGCATCAGTGAGACCTTGGAGCAGGTTGCACATGCGTATGACGTCGTCGTAATAGATTGCCCGCCGCAGCTCGGTTACCTGACGATGGCCGCATTGACGGCAGCGACATCCGTTCTTGTCACAGTTCATCCCCAGATGCTCGACGTCATGTCGATGAATCAGTTTCTTGCCATGACGTCCGATCTGCTGGGTGAGATCGCTGAAGCAGGTGGGCGTTTCGATTACAACTGGATGCGATACCTTATCACACGCTATGAGCCTGGTGATGGGCCGCAAAACCAGATGGTCGGATACCTCCGTTCGATCTTTGGTGAGAACGTTTTGAATTACCCGATGCTGAAAACGACAGCAGTCTCCGATGCGGGATTGACCAACCAGACACTGTATGAAGTTGAGCGAAGCCAGTTCACCAGATCGACGTACGATCGAGCTCTCGAGTCTATGAACAACGTCAATGACGAGATTGAAAGCCTGATCAAGAAAGCTTGGGGCAGAACATGAGCCGCAAAGACATTCTTAAGGGCGCCGTTACGTCAGAGCCACTTACGGAGCGGCCAGCGAGAGCGAAAGTACGCCCGATGCTCGGCACGGCCTTGCCGCCGGGTGAAACCAATGCTGCGACCCGTCTGACAAGCCAGGTTGGAAACGCGTTTGCGGAGAGCAAAGCCAAATTTGAACGCGCCGAAGAGATTGAGCGTCGTCTTGCTCAAGGCCAAACCGTCGTCGACCTCGACGCGGCACGCATTGAGCCGTCATTCGTTCAGGATCGCATGCCGGGCGACGTTGAAGGGCTGGTGGCATCTATCCGCGACCAAGGCCAGCAGGTACCGATCCTTGTTCGACCTCATCCCGAAAAACCGGGTCAATACCAGGTGGCGTTCGGTCATCGTCGTCTCCGTGCGGTATCCGAACTCGGGCTGCCTGTTCGGGCCATCGTGCGTGACCTGACGGACGAGCAGCTCGTCGTGGCGCAGGGACAGGAAAACAATGAACGTGAAGACCTGACCTTCATTGAGAAAGCTCGCTTCGCGTACCAGCTGAACAAGCAATTCTCACGTGACGTGGTGATTGCAGCGCTCTCCATCGACAAGAGCAATCTGTCGAAGATGATCCTCCTCGTAGAAGCTCTACCCGCTGAATTCATCGATGCCATTGGTCCAGCACCAGGAATTGGGCGGCCGAGCTGGCAACAGCTTGGAGGGCTTGTCGAAAAAGCCGGATCGCCAGCGAGAGTAATATCCCTGGCGCGTTCGGATGAGGTTCAAGGACTCGCGTCCGTCGACAGGTTCAAAGCGGTGCTGAATGGCCTGAAGCCCCAGCATGGCCCCAACAAGCTGCCGCAGATCCTTGCCACGCCTGCCGGTGACCGGCTGGCGCAAGTGGCGCAAAGCAAAACAAAGCTTGAAATTTCGATAGACAGGAAAGCTACGCCAGATTTTGCGGCCTTCGTGCTTGAAAAATTGCCCGCGCTCTACCAGGAGCATCAGGCGAAGAAACAACATAAAAACGGAGAGTAAGCCGGGAAAAGAAAAAGGCCCCAACAACGTTGCCGTCGTGGAACCTCATTCTGTAGTCTCGCAAACACAGAATCGCATTTCCTCGAATCCTCGTCAAGAGTCTTGGCACCGTTTTGGTGAGCGGATTTCTTTTGCCTTCTGAAAGGTGAAAAGAAATGACCATGGGGAATGTGACGACGCCTTTTGGGCGGCGGCCGGTGACGCTTGCGCTTGTCAAACGCCAAGTTGCCGTAAGCACGATGGAGCAAGGCAGGACTGTTGAAAAATGGCGGGTGTTTCGCGACGCTTGCGAGGCCCGTATCGAGCTTGGTCTGCAGGATCGCAGCCTAGCCGTTCTGGACGCGCTTTTGAGCTTTTACCCGGAAAATGAGTTCTGCCATGACGCGCAGATGATTGTCTTTCCCTCAAATGCACAGCTGACGCTGCGAGCGCACGGAATCGCTGGAGCAACACTTCGCCGGCATCTCGCCCTTCTGGTCAATGCTGGGCTCATCTTCCGCAAAGATAGCGCCAATGGAAAGCGTTACGCTCGAAAAGATGGAGAGGGGGCCGTCGAATCTGCCTATGGCTTTGATCTATCCCCGCTTCTGACCCGTGCTGGTGAACTCGCCATCATGGCACAGAAGGTGGTTGCTGAACGGGCGGCGTTCCGTAAGAGCAAGGAGTGCCTGACCATCTGCCGGCGTGATGTTCGTAAGTTGATCTCGGCCGCCATGGAAGAGGGTGCCGCGGGAGATTGGCAGACGATTGAAGACATATATGTTGGCGTCGTGTCTCGGATTCCGCGATCGCCAACGCGTGCCCAGATCGAAGGATTGCTGGATGAAATGTCGCTGTTGCGCGATGAGATCGTCAACCGGCTGGAAATCCAAGAGAGTTCTCAAAATATGAGCAGCAATGATGCCCATATTGAGCGCCACATACAGAATTCAAAATCCGAATCTCCTAATGAATTTGAACCTCGCTCCGAAAAAGAGCAGGGAGCGAAGTCGAGCAAGAAGAAGCAGGCAAAGAGTGAGCCGCTGAAGGCTTTTCCGCTATCGGTCGTGCTGAAAGCCTGTCCGCAGATTCCTGATTACGCGACCGGGGGAAACATCGAGAACTGGCGCGATCTGATGTCGGCCGGCGTGCTCGTTCGGTCGGCCTTGGGTATCAGTCCGTCGGCATATGAGGATGCCTGCGAGGCGATGGGGCCGGAAAATGCGGCGATTGCCGTGGCCTGCATGCTGGAACGAACCAACATGATCAATTCGCCAGGCGGTTATCTCCGTGATTTGACCCGTCGATCAAGGCAGGGCGAATTTTCGCTGGGGCCGATGGTGATGGCGCAGTTGCGGGCCAACGGACATGGTCTCGGCAAGACAGGCTGAAGGAATTGTTCCATTTTTCAGCCGCGAGTGAGGATACTGTTCAATTCCTTCATTCGAATTGCCGGTAATCCTGCTTCCTCGGCAAAGTATGGCCAGCAGTTCACCGTTGCCCGCACTTTTCATCGACCATCGCCTGAGCTGCCTTTGCGACCTGCAGCATATGGGAGGTATCGGGCGCCCGTCCCTCACCCGCGAGGTCTGCGCTGTGTTCACCTCCTGGACCCGAGGAATAGGTTAGGTCGTAGGCTGGCGACAGTCGCCATTGGCCGTCCGCGCTCATCAAAAAAGCATGGTTCTTGGCGTGGTCGTCGCGGTTGCGGGATAAAACATTGAAGTCCATGCGCCGGAACATTTTCAGCACTTCCGTGCTGTCACGGGTCATCAACCATGTGAGTTTGTGCAGCATCTCGTAAGTGACGGATGACTCCCGATGGCTCGCATCGAGCAGGCCGCTTGCGGTGTGCATGTGCAGCCTGCCTGCCGGGGTGCGGTCAAACCGTTTGGTGGCGAACAACCTGTTGCCCTTCCGCGTGGTAAACAACCGCGTTTCGGCCATGTCGATGCCCGCGGCACGGGCCATCAGCACGTAGGCCTGTTCCTCGGCGCCGATATCGGCCCGATCTTCGCTGCTGCGCGATTTGAGGATCCAGCGCTCGAATGCCGGCTGCATGTTCTGGCCGTAATCGAAATTGACGCTGTCTGTCGCCGGCTCGAATCCGATCATGTTTTTGGTCACGCGCCGGCGGAGCCACCTTGGGCGCCTTGCAGCGTATCGAGATCGGCGGCATCCATCTGGTGCTGAACGAGAGCGAAGGACAGAGCACCCATACCGGAAGTTCCGACGGCAGAAAGACGATCGAGCAACATCCTGCCCCAGCCGTCCGGCAGGCTGTCGTTTAAAAGGCCGTGCAAGCCATCGAACGGATCACGTGGTGCCGCGATAATGCCAGCATTGGCCATCAGGTGAAATGGAGAGACGAGGAGCAGTTCCGAGAGAAATTCGGTCGCATATTCGAAATAGGCCCGTCGTTCGGCATTGCTCCAGGCAAGCGTGCCGAGCTTTCTCGGTTTGCTCTCGATATCGCGGATCACGCTCATTTTGTGAACGTGTTCGAATTTCATGATTTGCGGACCCTCTGCCGAAGGGGATGATCGATGACATCGTCGATCGTTCGTGTTGCCCTGGGCGGAAACAGTTTTGCGAACTCTGTCTCAGCATCTAGCACGAAGGCAATCCTTACGACGGTTTCAAGCGATGCCTTGCCAGTGTCCTCGAAAACGCGGAGAGAACTGTACGATATGCCAGCTAGTCGCGAGTCCGCGCTGGGTCTGCGGATTCCGACGTGAAGCCGGCCACCATTCCGATCAAATACCGGCCAGCATTCCGATATGAAGCCGGCCACCATTCCAATCAAAGACCGGC
>NZ_SLYW01000013.1 GCF_004343585.1 Neorhizobium sp. JUb45
CCAATATGGGCATCGGCGGCATAACGCCCGCACAGAAACTGAAAATGGCCGCGTGAATTCTACTGCGGAGCCCCGTTAAAAACGGGGGGATTACCCAACAGTCTGACGGATGCCGCCGCGCGACAATCACTGGCGTGGTCGCGAAGCCATTATCAATATGAAGTTATAAGGCCATCACCAAACTCTGCACGGACATTCAGTATCGAAGCAGACCTGCTGACAATGTCGCGAACCATGGGTGCTGCGTTGTTCGTTGCAAACGTCATACCCTTATCGCCTTTGCGGGGTTCGTCGCAGAACGAAAGGACGACGTATTTCGGGTCGTCTATCGGGAACGCAGCAAGGTAGGCGTTGAAGCTCAGGACATGCGAGTAGCGGCCGTTGATGACCTTGTTTGCCGTACCGGTTTTCCCGCCGACATGAAAACCCGGTACGTCAGCGCTGCGGCCGGACCCTTGTTCGCCGTTAAGCTTGAAGAGTGCGCGGATAGTGTCGCTCGTGCTCGCCTTCACGACCGTCGTTGCAACCCTATTTGCCGCTTCGACTGTGCGCGGTAGGAAGGTGGGCGAGATCAGTCGTCCGCCATCGACAAGAGCTGCACCGGCAACCGCAGTCTGAAGCGGTGTCGTGGCTACCCCGTGCCCGAAGGAAACGGTGATCGAGTTGATCTTCTTCCAGAGCTTGGGCTGACTTGGCGTTTTCACCTCTGGCAGTTCTCCGGCGTCATCGATCGCACGCGTCCTTCCCGAAGTGTCGTTGCGGGGCTCGCCATCGGCCTTTGCGGCCTGTTTCTGATCGTCGGACCGCCGGTCTTCCTGGCCGGTTCAGCATCGGTCGAGACGGGGTACGCGGTCTGGCTGGCATTCGTTCTCTGCGCCGCAGGTCTGACATGGTCGATCGGCAGCCTGATCCAGAAGCCCTTATTTGCGGCGACGTCGCAGGTCTGGGCTGCCGGACTACAGACGCTGTCTGCAGCGGTCGTTCTGACCGCCCTGTGCTGGACGAGTGGGACCGCAGTCCTGCCACAGGCTGAATTTGCCCCGCTTCAGCTCATCGCTTTTCTTTACCTTGTGATCTTTGGCTCAGTCGTCAGCCTGCTGGCCTACATCACTGTCATGAAGATCTATCCGCCAGTGATCGCGTCGACCTTCGCCTATGTAAATCCGCTCGTCGGTGTGGTCCTTGGATGGGCGTTTCTTGGCGAAAAGCCCGAACTGATTCCATTGGTCGGGATCGCGCTCATCCTGACGGGCGTATCGGTGATCATGGTTCGCGCGCAATCCAAGTAAGAACGGCTTGGTCTTGAACGGGATCGAACCTGTGACCCGGTAAATTTCCAAGCACTTTTTCGCCTATAAAAAGGGACGGTTATGGACCGCTTCGTGCTGTCCCAGCTTCGATTGATTATGGTGAGATCGAAGCCAACAATGACTTCCGGACGAGCGTCTCGAAATCCATCAACTCCTGGCGACCGTCCCCCAGGCGTGTCACAAAAATGACCGGGGATGTGACTTTATCCGATATCGGCTTGTACGTGACCGAGTCCATTACTGTCCGCCCGACTGAGGCAGGTACTATCGACAAGCCCTCCCCGGCCGCAACCAGCTCGAGCGCCGTGACCTTCGAAAGCGTCTCGAAGGCTACCTCTGTAGGCAAGCCACGGTCCTCGAAGAGCCGCTGCACGAAGTCAACGAAACTCGGCCTCGGGTGCTTGGGATAAAGTATGAGCGGATATCGTGAAAGCTCCGCCATGGAAACCGGCCCCTCGCGAAGTGCCAGCGCATGTGCGAACGGCAATACGGCGAGCAATTCCTCCTCCTGAAGGACTGTCCGGCTGATGGCAGGATCATCGACGTGGATGCGGTTGAAACCAGCGTCGATCTTCTGACTGTTGAGGGCCACGTACTGCTCGACGCTCGATATCTCCATGAGTTCGACATCAAGGAGCGGGTTGGTGGCTCTGAATTCGCGCACAACCGACGATATCGAAGCGTGAATTGCTGGCGACACAAAACCGATCCTGAATTTGCGCCGTTCGCTCTTGATCGCATCGGAAACCCTCACGCGCATCTTCTCCGCGCGATCGAGCACAGCCGTCGCTTCTTCGAAGAATAGCTCGCCGATCGGGGTCAGGGACAACGGTCGCGCGCTCCGATCAATGAGCTGAGCCCCGACCTCGGCTTCGAGGTTCTGGATCTGGCGGCTCAGGGGTGGCTGCGCCATATTCAGACGATCGGCAGCTTTCGAGAAGCTGCGTTCGGCAGCTACCGCGACAAAATACCGAAGCAGTCTAAAATCCATCTCAATACCTAATGGGTATAATGTCCACACTCAAACTGTCTTAGACAGATAAGGATTGCGGCGGTAGTCGTTTCTTAGAATGCGCCGCATATGAGAGCGCAGGGTCGGATTCGCTCGTTGATCATTTCACTGCACCGTCGAAATCATGCCGCAGCCAATGGACGTGCGGGATGCGAGGCTGCGACCTGATGTCGATGGTTCATTTCCTGCTTGCGAGGTCGAACCGCCTGAAAACCGTAGGCGCGACACGTATCGTGCTCCGCCGTCCGCACGGCACTCGTTCCCGCTCTCTGCAGGCAAAGTCGAGACTTCGGGTCCTGATGATCGCCCTGCTGATGGCGTACGCGGTCATCTTCGGCAAATTGATCGTGCTCGGAAATCAGGCCGAGCCGGAGTCTTCTGGCATATCCAGAGCGCCCCAGATGACCGCATCCCGTCCTGAAATCGTCGATCGCAACGGGCAACTGCTGGCGACGGACATCCAGACGATGTCCCTCTTCGCGGAGCCGATGAAGATTGTCGATGCAGACGAGGCGGTGGAAAAGCTGACAACGGTCTTTCCGGACCTGGATCGCAAAGGGGTCTATGACAAGCTGACAAACAAGCGATCTCATTTCGCCTGGCTGCAGCGCCAACTCAGTCCCAAGCAGCAGAGCCAAGTTCTCGATCTTGGTATTCCGGCACTTGGGTTCCGCCCTGAAGTGAGGCGGTTCTATCCCGGCGGCCGCACGGCGGCGCACATTCTCGGATATGTCGATATTGATAACCGCGGCGTCAGCGGAATGGAAAAGTATCTCGACCAGCAAGGGCTGTCGGACCTTGCTTCCGCCGGATTGCTCGACGGGAAAAACCTGGAGCCCCTGCAACTCTCCATCGACTTGCGGGTCCAGAACGTCGTCCATGACGTGGTTGTTGATGCTCTGACGCGTTATGAGAGCAAGGCGGCTGGAGCCGTGATCCTCGATATCCGTACGGGCGAAGTCCTCGCGATGGCATCCGCGCCTGACTTCGATCCAAACGATCCTCAAAATACTGGCGGCGATGGATGGCTGAACCGGATGTCGAACGGCACCTTTGAGATGGGATCGACGTTCAAGACATTTTCGATGGCGATGGCGCTCGACAGTGGCCTCGTCAAACTTACCGACACCTTCGATGCGAGAAATCCCATCCGCATTGGCGGATTCACCATCCACGATGATGCGTATGTTCCCAGGAAATGGCTGACCGTCCCGGAAATTTTTCGACATTCGTCCAATATCGGCACGGCCAAGATGGTCGACATCATCGGCATGGACACACAACGGGCCTATCTCGAACGTTTCGGTCTTCTGACAAGGATGCAGACGGAGCTTCCGGAGGTCAAAGCTCCAAGCCAACCCAAGGTATGGAAGAAGATCAATTCGATAACGGTTTCATTCGGACACGGCGTGGCGACGACGCCGCTGCAGACCGCGGTCGCGGGAGCTGCCCTCGTCGATGGCGGCCGACTGATAGAACCGACCTTTCTGCCGCGGACGGCGGCGGCAGCCAACGAAGTGGCGCGCACTGTCGTTAAGCCGGGAACGAGCGACACGATCCGGGCGCTCTTCAAACTCAACGGCGAACAAGGATCGGGCCGCAGCGCGGACGTTCCCGGGTTCCATGTCGGAGGAAAGACGGGAACCGCCAATAAGGTGATCAACGGCCACTATTCTCACGTATTGAGTTTCAACGCCTACCTCGCTGCATTTCCAATCGATCACCCAAAATATGTGATCCTTTCCTTCTGCGACGAGCCCAGAAAAGGCGACCATGGGATGACATTTGCAACGAACAATGCGGCCCCAATGGTGAGGGACATCGTCGCCAGGTCTGCTGCCATGTTAGGCGTGCAACCTGATTTTGGAAACAACTTCATCACATCATACTGATCTGATTTTCTAGAGATCGCACTTTTGCGCAAAGGCTTTCTGATGGATCCGACCCAGCCTGTCAGTCACCTTCTGGAGGGCATGCTAAACTCACAAGAGGAGCCGCAGCCCCGCTGCCATGATGGCGGATACCGCTGGAGATCATAATGACTGCCGGCGAATTCATTGCACTCGCTCTTTTTGTCGTCGTATCCATCATCACTCGGGCGGCGCGACCACACTGGCGATGACTTCGGGCGCTCACTTTGGATACCGTCGCTCCCTGCCTCTGATTGGCGGGATCGCGTTCGGCCTCGGATCGATGGGAGTGTCGACCGCCGCAGGCCTTGGCGGCGTTATCCAGGCCTTGCCGTCACTGCAGGTCGCAATGAAAGCGGTGGGACATTGTATCTGTTGTGGCTCGCCACGACGATTGCCCGGAGCGGCCCGCCGCATCTGAATTCCGGTCCCCTACGACCGACCGGGTTTGTCGGGGCGGTCTGGTTGGTCTGGTACAACACGAAGGCCTGGGCGGTGACAATCGGCGCGGCGGCATCCTTTGCCATGCTCGCCGCTAGTCCCGTGCATCTGGGTGTCCTGCTCGGCGTCTCTTTCACCGTTGGCGCGGTCGTATCGCTCTCGCTCTGGTGCCTAGCCGGGCTGCTGCTCGCAAGACTTCTAAAGACTGACGGCCAGTGGCGAGTGCTGAACATCACGCTCGGATTGCTGCTTGCAGTTCCGATCGTACAGATGTGGTTTGAATGAATCATTCCGCAAACGGCGTGTGATGTTGCCCAAAATAAACTGTTTGACCGATTGAGGTCGCGGAAATCCGCGAACAGTTCATCGCCGTGCTCGGGCATGACCTGCGCAACCCTCTTGCCTCGATCGGAGCTGGCGCCCGGCTTCTGACCAAGTCTCCTCTGGACGATCGCGCCAGAACGGTGGTCGCGATGATGCTGAAGAGCGTTGATCGAATGGGGAACCTGGTCGATAACGTCATGGACTTTGCCCGCGGCCGCCTTGGCGGCGGCATCACCCTTCAGCTGTCGAATGAGCCACTCCAGCCGGCCCTTGAACAGGTTGTGGGAGAACTACGGAGCGTCTGGACAGAACGAGAGATCGTTACTCATTTTGCGCTTGAGCGAACGCTGTCGGTCGACCACAAACGGATTGCACAGCTCTTCTCCAACCTGCTTGGCAACGCTCTGACCCATGGGTCTGCCGATCGTCCTGTGCTCGTCATCGCGGCCACATCGGACACCGGGCTGGAGCTTTCGGTATCCAATGGCGGCAAACCAATACCGGATAGCGCACTGGAGAAGCTGTTCCAGCCGTTCAGCCGGCATCACGGTCAGGAACGCACCGAAGGTCTGGGCCTTGGACTTTACATCGCCTCCAGGATCGCCGAAGCGCATGGCGGCCGGATCGATGTTGTCTCCACCCCGCAAGAGACGCGATTTACCCTGCGAATTCCAATGGCGCTCCTACCGGAGTGAAGATGCCTGCCGACGAGTCGCCGGCACTAGGTCAATGCCGGACTTGAACTCTTGCGTGCAGGTTTGGACGGATGGCTGTTAGACCGAGATGAACGCCTCCGTCAGTTCTGAGAAATCATCTCCCGCACGCGGGCGGCTAAGACCTCCACCGGGAACGGCTTGCTCATGACGGACATTCCTTGATCGAGGTGACCATCGCGGACAGTCGAACTCTCCGCGTATCCGGTTATGAAGAGTACTTTGAGATCCGGGCGTGACTGGCGTGCAGCGTCCGCCATCTGCCGGCCATTCATACCTCCCGGAAGACCGACGTCACTGACGAGGAGGTCAATCCTGACGTCCGATTGCAGTATCTTCATGCCAGCAACGCTATCACCCGCTTCAATGACCGTGTAATCGAGTTCATGCAGGATATCCGAGATCAGCATTCGTACTGTCGGCTCGTCATCGACCACCAGAATGGTTTCGCCCTGCTCAGAGCGAGTAAGCACTCGCTGCTCGGCCTGTTCGTCGTTCACAATACCATCCAACACATGTCGGGGCAGATATATGCAGACGGTCGTGCCCTGTCCTTCGTCTGATGAGATCGTCACCTGTCCGCCGGACTGCTTTGCGAAGCCATAGATCATCGATAGGCCGAGCCCAGTTCCCTCGCCGAGCGGCTTGGTTGTGAAGAACGGCTCGAAAACCTTCTCGCGGATGTCTTCGGGGATACCCGTACCGCTATCGCTCACGCAGATCAGGAGATATTCACCCTTGGGCAAGTCATGCGCCGAAGCCGCAGCCTGATCCAGCGCGATGTTTTCTGTGTTGATGGTAATTCGTCCACCATTCGGCATGGCGTCACGGGCGTTGATGCACAGGTTGAGAAGTGCGTTTTCCAGCTGAGATGAGTCCACCAGTGCCGGCCAAAGGCCGGTCGTCCCGATCACATCGAGCTCGATCGACGGGCCAACAGTGCGACGGATCAAATCCTCCAGTTCGTTGATCAGCCGATTGACACTGGTCGGCTTCGGATCGAGCGTCTGGCGGCGCGAGAAGGCCAACAGTCGGTGCGTCAACGCCGCTGCGCGCTGAACGGCACCCTGGGCTGCCGAGAGATATCGTTCGACGTCTGCCGTGCGACCTTGGGTCAGGCGGCGTGTCACGAGTTGCAGGCTTCCGGATATGCCGGCGAGCAGGTTGTTGAAGTCGTGAGCAAGGCCGCCGGTCAACTGGCCCACGGCCTCCATTTTTTGCGCTTGGCGCAACGCTTCCTCCGCCTTGAGGAGTTCTGCTGTGCGCTCGGCAACCCGATGCTCCAGGTCGTCGTTCAAAACCTGCAGCATGGCGATCGCCCGGTCGCGCTCGGCCTCGACGGCACGGCGATCGTCAACATCGATGAGCACACCGGGAAAACGAAACGGCTTCCCATCGGCATCGCAATCGACACGACCGTTCGCTTCGATCCAGTAGTAATTGCCGTCTTGACGCCGAACGCGATATTGGTGGGCGTAATGCCCTCGCTGTTCGATTGCATCATTGATGGCGGCGAGGAGCCCATCGCGATCTTCCGGGTGAACCGTGGAAATGATCTGGTCCAGGGGAACCCCGCTGCGACCAAACGCCGGATCGAGACCAAAACTATCCGCGAAGGCCGAATCAATGGTGAACTGGTCCGTCAAAATATCCCAGACCCAAGTGCCGATGATCGCCCCGGCGCTCAACGCCAGTTGGACACGCTCGGCGTTGGCGCGGTCGCGTGACTGCGCAGCGAGCAATTCTGTCGTCTCATAGGCGACATCCAGAAATCCCTTGATGGTGTCTCCGTCGCGCAAGGGGCTGTAGGAAAATGTCCAGTAGGTATCTTCCGGATAACCCTTGCGGGTCATCACCAGGTGAAGGTTTTCCAGATAAACGGTTTCGCCAGCCATCGCCCGCGCAATCAACGGCTCGATGTCCTGCCAAACTTCCGGCCAGACCTGGTCGATAGGTTGCCCCAATGCCCATGGATGCCGATCTCCGAGGAACGGCGCATAAGCCTCGTTGTAGATGAAGGTTTTTTCCGGTCCCCAGGTCGCACACATGCCAAAGCTGGTGGAAGACATAATGTCGTAGGTCGTGCGCAACGCTGACGACCATGTTTCTTTTGGGCCTATGGCGTACTCGCCCAGTCGAAGCCTCCCCAGTAGTTCAAAACGCTGCTCCTGTCTGACGCGCCATGGTCCCATGCCATAGTTCAGCATAGATGGTGTAGCGGTAAAGCTTTGAAAGTACTTAAGCCGTTGGACGCGAAATCCGAGACAAAATCGCATCCGTGTCGAGCCACCGGACTATCCGTTTTTGTGCAGCATGGGCGCGCATATTGCGTGGAACACCCGCCCTGCCGACGTGTTTACTCCCCGTCACGCAAGAGGAGATACCGATGGCATTTGTCGAGGCAAAAGACGGAACGCAACTGCATGTAAAGGACATGGGAAAGGGCCGCCCGGTGATTCTTATCCATGGATGGCCACTGACCGGCGACATGTTCGA
Organism: Neorhizobium sp. JUb45; assembly: GCF_004343585.1. GTDB lineage: Bacteria > Pseudomonadota > Alphaproteobacteria > Rhizobiales > Rhizobiaceae > Neorhizobium. The sequence goes on from NZ_SLYW01000013.1 coordinate 8,207, forward strand.
ATATCAGACTCTCGCGCTTCTCGAAGCCGGATACAGGGTCGTGACCTATGACCGCCGCGGATTTGGTCAGTCCGGTCATCCTGCGACTGGTTACGACTACGATACGTTTGCCGATGACCTGGCAAGCGTTCTTGAGGAGCTCGACCTACAGGACGTCGCACTTGTCGGCTTTTCGATGGGCGGTGGTGAAATCGCCCGCTACCTGAGCCGTCATGGGGCATCGCGTGTCTCCAAGACAATCCTGGTCGCATCGGTTGCGGGCTACCTGCTAAAGGACCAAAGTAACCCGGATGGCGTGGACGTCAGCGTCTTCGAGGACATGAAATCCCAGATCCGCAAGGACCGGTTCGCGTTCCTTCAGGATTTCGCGAAGACGTTCTATGGTGTTGGATGGGTCACAAGCCCGGTCAGCGACGGCATTCTCGACTGGTCGTTTACACTCGGCATCATGGCCAGTCCGAAAGCGACAATCGATTGCGTGGACGCCTTCGGAAAGACTGACTTTCGAGGCGATTTCTCGGCGTTCACCATCCCGACCCTCATCATCCACGGAACGGCGGACAAGACAGTGCCGATTGATCCATCCAGCCGGACCGCGGCAGCTGCTATCCCCGGCGCAAAACTCATCGAATACGAAGGGGAGCCGCACGGTCTGTTTGCCACCGCACCCGATCGGCTGAACAAGGATCTGCTCGATTTCTTGGCATAGCCAAGGCGAGGACAGATATTTAGCCAGTTGATAGGCTTGCTCCGTATGAGGAGCAAGCCTATCGGCACGAGAGGGCATTCGATCGGCCTGATGTCTCCTACATCCTCCGAACCTGGGCGATCCGCTGACTGTCATAGGGGACGATAATGGACGCCCGAAGTGCCGATGCTAACCGACAGCAATTCAAAGAGCTATCCTCGGCCAGCGCAAAGATGTCACTGCCCTTCGGCTATTCGCCTCGGACGACTGAATACCATCAGGCAGATGGAGCCGAGAATTCCGGCGACGACAGAACCCATGAGGATGCCGATTTTGACATGATCCTGAACGACAGGATCATTGAAAGCGAGCAGGCCGATGAACAGGCTCATCGTGAAGCCGATCCCGCACAGGAAAGCAGTTCCCATCATCTGACCCCAGCTTGCTCTAGCCGGCAGGTCGGCCAGTCCCAGCTTGACGAGAAGCGCGACCGTCCCGAGAACGCCGACCAGTTTGCCGACCAGCAGGCCGGCCGCTACGCCCATGGTCAAAGGCTCAGCGAAAACATCTGCCGTCACTCCAGCAAACGAGACACCAGCATTGGCAAAACCGAAGACGGGCACGACGATGAAAGCCACCGGCTTGTGCAGACTATGCTCGAGCTTGTGGAGCGGGGATTCGGCATGAGTGGCTTCCGGCAAGCCAGGCGTCAGCTTCAGCGGGATCGTCAGGGCAAGCATCACGCCAGCCAGCGTCGCGTGAACACCTGACGCAAAAACCAGAACCCACAACGCTGCCCCGAGAACCAGATAGGGCCAAAGCGCCGTCACCTTCATGCGATTGAAGATGATCAGGTTGCCGAGCACGATTGCAGCGCCGGCAAGCGCCATAAGGTTGAGATCTTCGGTGTAAAACAAGGCAATGACGATAACGGCGCAGAGATCGTCGATGATTGCCAGTGCCGCGAGGAAGATCTTGAGCGATGCCGGTACGCGCGATCCGAACAGCGAGATCACACCCAGCGCGAAGGCGATATCGGTGGCGGTCGGGATTGCCCATCCTCTCAGCGCTGAAGGATCATGCCGATTGAAGAAGACATAAAACAGCGCCGGAAACAGCATGCCGCCTGCTGCTGCCGCGCCGGGGAGGATGCGTCGGCTCCAGGAGGAAAGCTGACCGTCCAGCATCTCGCGCTTGATCTCAAGCCCAACGAGCAGAAAGAAGACGGCCATCAACGCGTCATTGATCCAGTGCTGCAGGCTGAGCGGCCCGATATAAACGTGCAGTGCGTGGAAATAATCCTCAGCGACCGGCGAGTTCGCGGTGATGATCGCCAGGACAGCGACGATCATGAGAACAATACCGCCAGATGCCTCGTTGTCGAGAAAGTGGCGGAGGGTGGATTGAATGCGGCCCTTTGAAGTTGTCGAAGACATGGGTTCGCGCTCCCTTGGTTGGAAGGTTGATCGAAGTCTCCGTGGATTTCGGGGGAACCCGCAGCACCGCAGCACGCGCTGTCGATTGACATTAACCCAATGCGCCGTACTTCGCCACCCGCTTCGACTAGTCGAGGACAGCTTCTCGACATTGGCAGCATTGCTTCCTTGTCTAAGCCCCCCTCCGCAATTTGCTGGCAAGTACATAGCCGTCGATGACAGCGACTGTGGGCCTTACGCCCGCAAGTGGCGCGCTAGCGGGATCTAATTTATAAATGTACCGACGCTTTGAAAGGGCTCGAACTTACGACGCCGGCGACGAACGCCTAACTCATTGCCTTTACAAGCCTATCCGCAAACGATGCTGCTGCGACCGGCAGAATGCGGCCACGCAGCTGACACACGACAAGATCGGACGATGGGATGTCACGCTCATCAACGGGACGGCTGACGAGCTCAGTCCCCGGCTCTGGAACAGGCGCCCCTATCTCGACCTGGAATGAGATCATATCGCAACGAAGCACCAGCCCACGCAGCATTTCGAACGAGTTCGACTCCGCCATGATTTTGAACGAGAGGTCTTTTTTCGCGACCACCTGATCCAGCACCTGTCGCCCTCCAAGACTTGCGTCCGGCAAAGCCAAGGGATGACCGACAAAGTCGGACAGACGCAACGCAGGCTTTTGTGCCAGCGGATGATCCTGACGCAGGATGGCCACCAATCGCTGCGGGATAGATTTTATAATGCGGACCGCCGGACGCACCGTTGCGCGGTAAACGATCGCAAGATCAGCATCGTATTCGATCAGTGCATTGATTGCCGCCTCGTGGTCCATCACCTTGACGTCGAACACCAACCGCGGATTATCTTTGCGAAAGACGCCGATCTGGGATGGTAGGAAATCATAGGCGAGCGCCTGGCTGCAGGCAATCTTGATCGGACCACGCCGCAGACCACGCAGATCCTCGACCTGCGAGCTGAGGCGCTCCGCGTCGGCGATCTGGCTTCGTGCGTAGCGCACGAACATTTCTCCGGCGGTCGTCAGTTTTACGCCACGCGGACGACGTTCGAATATGGGCGCCCCAAGTTCGATCTCCAGATCCTGGATTTTCCGGTTCATCGCCGAGGCCGTGATGTTCATCTTTTCCGCCGCCTGGCGGATGGAGCCAGATCTTGCGATCTCGGAAACCTGTTCCAGCAATTTGAGATGACGCATCCGCTTCTCCAGTGAGGCCTTTTTAGCACCGCTCTTGCACGAAAATAGCGGTAGAAGTATCCACTGAATAGCGTCATCTTTCCCCTGCAAAAAGAAAACAGAGCGGCGAAACAAGAGCCCCTCTCCTCCGGAACGATCAAGGGAACGAAGAATGGCTCACCACCAGATGAAGACGCGCGCCCGGATGCTGGCGCTTGCCGCTGCAACTGCACTGTCTGCAATTGCCGCCGGTACCGCAGCCCATGCCGAAACCAGCATCAAAATGATCCTGAACTGGAAATACGAAGGCCCGCAGGGCCTCCTCTTCCTTGCCGAGGACAAGGGCTATTTCAAGCAGGAAGGCCTCGACGTCACCTTTGACCAAGGCAATGGCTCGGGAGCCGGTGTGCCGCTTGTTGCCAACGGCGCCTATGACATGGCGTTTGGAGATATCAACGCACTGATCGAGCTTGCCGCCAAGAAGCCGGAGGATGCACCCGTCGGCGTCTTCACCATGTATACCCAGCCCCCCTTCGCGGTCGCGGTCAAGGCCGACAGCCCAATCAAGTCGCCGGCAGACTTTCCCGGCCATACAATCGGCGGCGCTGCAAACGATGGCGCGCTGAAACTCTTCCCGGCGCTTTGCTCGATCACCAAGACCGACTGCAAAAAGGTGGAGATCACCAATATGCAGCCGAACCTTCGCGAGCAGATGCTGATGCAGGGCCAGGTCGACGGCGTCTTTGGTTACGTCAACACGATCCGTTTCAGCGCCAAGCTGATTGGCGTCGATCCCGACAAGCAGCTTCGCTTCATCAAGTATGGCGATTACGGCATGGACCTCTACTCCAACACCATCATCGCATCGAAGGCGCTGATCAAGGACCATCCGGACGCCGTGAAGGGCTTCCTGCGCGCCATCAACAAGAGCATCAAGGATGCGATCAAAGACCCGGATGCAGCGATCGCAGCCGTGCAAAAGCGCGAACCGCTGATCAAGCCCGCGGTGGAACGTCAGCGCTTCGACGCCACCATCCGTGACGAAATGAACCATGACGAGATTGCCAGGATCGGCTTCGGCGACGTTGACGAAACACGCCTGAAAAAGTCGATCGACATCATCGTTAAGGCCAAGGATCTACAGCGCACGCCCCCGGTTGCCGAAGTATTCGATCGGAGCTTCCTGCCGGCCAAGGCCGACCGCCTGACGGTCATGAACTGACAGTCGTCGACTGATCACACACTGCGGCGGCCCCGCGCCGCCGCCTCCCCCCACCATCACTATTCGAACGGAACATCATCATGGACCTGATGCTGAAGGATAAAGTCGTGTTCATCACAGGCCCTGCCAAAGGCATGGGCGCGGCTGTCACGCTCGCCTTTGCCAATGAAGGCGCAAAGCTCGCCCTCGTCGGCCGTGATACGGCGGCCATTGAACCTGTTGCAGAGGCAGCCCGGGCCGCAGGCTCTCCTGTTGTCGTCATCGCCTGCGACCTGACCGACGCTGCACAGTGCGATGCGGCGGCCGCAAAAACGGTTGAGGAATTCGGACGGATCGACGTGCTCGTGAATGTCGCCGGCGGATCCGGCCCGATGGGCAAGACCGGTGTGGAAACCACGCCGGAAGAGTTCGACGAGATCGTCACGCTCAACATGAACGGCTGCTTCCATACGATCCGCTCGGTCCTGCCGTCGATGATCGAAAACCGCTACGGCAAGGTCGTCAATGTCGGCGGTACGTTCGGGATGAAGGGGCGCGCCGGGCGCCTTGCCTATTCCGCCTCCAAATGGGGCCTGCGTGGCATCACCAAGAGCTTTGCCCTCGAAGTCGGGCAGCACAACATCAACGTCAACAACGTTGCTCCCGGCATGGTCGACGGTCCGCGCTTCCGTGACAAGGTCTGCAAGACGATGGCTCAGAAGCTCGGGATATCAGAGGAAGAAGCCGCGATCCGCCACGCCGAAGACTATGCGCTGAAGCGCATTACCGTCGATGAGGACGTCGCCAATGCCTGCCTGTTCTTCGCCAGCGACGTGTCGCGCCAGATCACTGGCGCCGACATCCCGGTCGATGGCGGCTGGGCTGCCCTTTAAGGAGATTTGAAGATGACCACCACAGAGATCATGGCAGACCTCGCCGTCAACGGCGGCACCATCGTTACGCCGGATGCACAGTATGAAGCCAGTATCGCCATCAAGGACGGCAAGATCCTTGCGATCGGCGAGCAGGACGCCATGCCCGCAGCACAGGAAACGCTCGACGCCACTGGCCTCCACATTCTGCCGGGCGCCATTGACGTGCATGTCCATTTCCGCGACCCCGGCTATCCGCAGAAAGAAGATTTTGCCAGTGGCACGGCTGCCGCAGCCTTCGGCGGCGTGACCACTGTCTTCGACATGCCGAACACGCTCCCGGCGATCGCCGATGCAAAATCGCTCGCTGAAAAGCATGCGATTGCCGGCGCCAAGGCCCATGTCGATTACGGCCTCTATGCCGTGCTCGGCGAAGACAGCCTGCCGAATATCGGCGCGCTGATCGACGCTGGCGTGATCGGCTTCAAATGCTACATGGGCAATACGTTCGGCCGCATCCCATCGCCGACGACGGGCGCCATGCTGGAACTGTTCGAGATCGTCGCGCCGACCGGCAAGCGCATCTCGTTGCATGCCGAGACCAACTCTATCATGGAGCGTCGCGAGGCACGTCTGCGCGCCATGGGGCGCACCGATCCGCTCGCCCATCTTGCCGCCCGGCCGGCGGTGGTTGCGACGGAAGCCGTCGCCCGAGCCGCAATCCTTGCCGAATGGACCGGCGCCCGCATCCATATCCTGCACATCTCGTCTACGGCCGAGCTCCGGCCTCTGGCGGAGGCGAAGGCTCGCGGCGTCGACATTACCGGCGAGACCTGCCCGCAGTACCTGCTGCTCTCTGCTGACGACTATGAGGCGAAACGCGGTGTCATCCGCGTCAATCCGCCGGTCAGAGAGACCGAAAACCAGGACCCGATCTGGCAGGCGCTGGTCGACGGCACGATCGATATGATCGCCACCGACCACGCACCCCATTCTATCGAGGAAAAGACCCGCGAGGATATCTGGACTGTCGATTGCGGTTTTCCCGGTGTCGAAACCCAGATGCCACTGATGTTAACTGAAGTGGCGCGCCGGCAGGCAAGCCTGTCGGACTACGTCCGCTGGAGCGCCGAGAAACCAGCCAAATGCTGGGGTCTCTACCCGACCAAGGGCGCCCTAATGGTCGGATCGGACGCCGATCTCGCCATCGTTGATACCAACCGCGAATGGACGATTGACGATGCGAAGATCCAGTCGACGGCAAAAATCTCACCCTGGCATGGCATGAAAGCGACGGCGCTGCCGATCCACACCATTGTTCGCGGCCGCTTCGCCATGAAGGACCGCACATTGCAGGACAATGCCAAGGGTTGGGGCCGCTCGGTTCATGCGATCCAAGAAATGCCGACACCGGACGTGCGCCATGCCGACCAAACGATGGCTGCCGTGACCGCGCCGAGAAAGGGCTGATCCCCATGAACCAGGCTCTCGCCACCGACATCGCAATCCGTAATGCTATTATCGATCTGGAACGGGTGAACGTCACCTTCGGTGGCGAGAAGAACAAGACCGTGGCTCTCGCCGAGACATCGCTTCGCATCGAGAACGGCGAATTCGTAGCCCTTGTCGGCCCGTCGGGTTGCGGCAAGTCGACGATCCTCAAGCTGGTCGCCGGCACCCTGTCGCCCTCCGAGGGCCATATCTTCGTCACCGGCCGCGAGATCGGCGCCAATGACGTGCGGATCGGCATGGCCTTCCAGAACCCGACGCTGCTGCCCTGGCTGAATATCCGCGACAACGTCATGATGCCGCTGAAGATCGTGCCTCCGTTCAAGCGGGATTTTGCCAGAAAGAAGAGCGGCGAATACCGGGACCGCGCCGAGGCGCTTCTTGCCAAGGTCGGCCTCTCCGGCTTCGGCGACAAGTTCCCCTGGCAGCTTTCCGGCGGCATGCAGCAGCGCGCCTCACTCTGCCGGGCGCTGATCCACGATCCGACCCTGCTCCTGCTCGACGAGCCATTTGGAGCGCTCGATCAGTTCACCCGCGAGGAACTTTGGGAAATCATGCAGACGCTGTGGATCGAGCGGCGGCCGACGGTGCTGCTCGTCACCCACGATCTGAAAGAAGCGGCCTATCTGGCGACCCGCATCTGCGTGATGCAGGCGCGGCCGGGCCGGATCATCGATGACAGTGTCGTGCCTTTCGCCCGCCCGCGGACGATCGACGTCTCTTTCCAACCCGAATTTGTCTCCCTTACCCAAAGGCTGCGCGAGCGCATCGTTGCGGCACGGGCCGTTCATGAGGTGCAGCCATGAGTGCAGCCGCCAAACGCCAGATCCTGTCCGCCATTTGCATTCTCGGCTTTTTCGTCCTCTGGGAAATCATCTGCGTGGCCTTCCACGTCTCGGATCTCGTCCTGCCGCGCCCGAGCCAGGTGCTCGTGACGCTCTGGACCCAGTTTCCGGCGATCTGGCCGCATACGGTTCAGACGGTCTATACGACACTGCTCGGCCTTGGCCTCGGTATCGTCTTCGGGCTGGCACTCGGCATGCTGATTGGATCATCGCGGCTTGCCTATGATGTGGCCTATCCGCTGCTCGTCGGTTTCTCGTCCATTCCGAAGGTGGCGATCGTGCCCATCCTGGTCCTCTGGTTCGGCTCCGGCACGGTACCTGCCGTCCTGACCGCTATGGTCATGTGCATCTTCCCGATCGTCGTCAACGTCGCCGCCGGTCTCGCCTCGACAGAACCGGAACTGCAGGATGTGATGCGGACCCTGAAGGCGACGAAGCTGGAAATCCTCTGGAACATCGGCTTGCCGCGGACCATGCCGTACTTTTTCGCCTCCTTGAAGGTCGCGGCCACGCTGGCCTTTGTCGGGACGGTCATCTCGGAAACCGTCGCCTCCAATCGGGGCATCGGCAACGTGATGATGATCGCAAGTTCCAGCTTCGACGTGCCGCTGGTGTTTGCCGGCCTATTCATTCTCGCCGCCTTGGGTGTCGCCCTTTATGTGATCTTCTCCGTCATCGAAGGGCGTGTGACCGGTTGGGCCAGGCGCGGCGACAATTTTTCGGCGGGCGGCTGAAGCCGTTGCCACTACTCTTCCATCAGACAGAGGAAATACCATGACCAAGCTCAAAATCACCGCCGGCCCATTTACCTTCGATGCCCGGCTGGAGACCGAAGATGCCCCAAAAACCTGCGCCGCCTTCCTCAAGCGCCTGCCCTATGAGAGCAAGATCGTCCATGTGCGCTGGAGCGGTGAAGGTGTCTGGGTTCCCTTGGGTGACGAGGATTTCGGGGTCACATACGAGAACCACACGAGCCACCCGGCCCCCGGCCACATCATTCTTTATCCGGGCGGCATCAGCGAGACGGAAATCCTGCTGGCCTATGGCGGCGTCGACTTCTCCTCGAAAATGGGGCAGCTTGCCGGCAATCACTTCATCACCCTGACGTCGGGGCTCGAGAACCTTAAAACCCTCGGCAACCTGACGCTCTGGGAAGGTGCCCAGAATATCCGTTTCGAACTGGTCTGATCGACATGCCCCATCACGACGTCTTTCCCTCCCCTGAGACCGTGCACTGGGGCAGTCTCGATGCCTCCCTGAAACCAGTCGTCGAGATTGGTTCCGGCGACACCGTCACCATCCATAGCGTGAGCGGCTCGCCGGCAGAGGTCTCGCGCGACCCGGCGCATGTCGTGCGCCCGGAGCTCAGCGCAATCCATCAGGCGCTATCGCCTTCACCCGGCCCCCATATTCTGACGGGACCGGTCTACATTCGTGGAGCAGAACCCGGCGATACGTTGCGCGTCGAGATCGTCGACATCCAGCTGCGTGACGATTGGGGTTTTAATATCATCCGACCCGGCAAGGGCGCCCTGCCGGACGATTTTACCGACGATCACATGATGCATTTGACGATCGATCGGCAGGCAAGGACCATCACCACCCCGTGGGGCATGGTGCTTCCCGCCCGCCCGTTCTTCGGGATCATGGCGACCGCACCAAGGCCACAAGACGGACGCCTGACCTCGATCGTACCGGGATATTTCGGGGGGAATATGGATAATCGCCATCTTGGCGCCGGTGCAGTTCTCTACCTCCCCGTATCGGTCGAAGGCGCCCTGTTCTCCGCCGGCGACGGTCACGCATCGCAAGGCGACGGCGAGGTATGCCTTACCGCAGTAGAGACCGGGCTGAGCGGCACGTTCAGGATCGACGTGATCAAGGGCGCCACTCTGTCGGTGCCCTACGCGGAAACGCCAGATCACTTGATCACGATGGGTTTCGACGAAGATCTGGAACGGGCGATGCAGTCGGCCCTTCGCGCGGCAATCCGGATGATCGTTGATCGAACCGGGCTTACAGAGCCGCAGGCTTATAGCCTATGCAGCATGGCGACCGATGCCTCCATCACGCAGGTCGTCAACATCAAGAAGGGCGCCCATGTGATGATCCCGAAAGCCGTCATCAATCAGTCGAACAGGAAGGCCTGATATGCCGGAACCGATCACCGCGGACGCATTGGAAGGCCAGTTCGGAAGCCGGCGACTGATGGAGCAGCTGGCCTTCATCCTCGAAGTCGAAAAGCTGAAGACAATTTTGAGGAAGACGCCGCTCCTCGATCGCTCCCGCGTTGAGAACGACGCTGAGCATACCTGGCAGCTGGCATTGATGGCGATGGTGTTGTCGGAGCATTCGCGCGAGCCGGTCGACCTTCTTCGCGTGATCAAGATGCTGCTGATCCACGACATCGTCGAGATCGATGCCGGCGACACTTTTGCCTACGATCATGTCGCCCGCGTCAGCCAGGCCGAACGTGAGCTCAAGGCTGCCGATCGTATCTTTGCGATCCTGCCACAGGACCAGGCGGCCGAATTCCGTGCGCTCTGGGACGAGTTCGAGCTCAAAGCGACGGCGGAATCCCGGTTTGCCAATGCGATGGACCGGTTGCAGCCGACACTGCACAATTTCTTCACCGAGGGCGGCACCTGGAATACGAAGGGCGTGACGTCGGCCGATGTTCAGCGCCGCACAGCCCCGATCGCCGTTTCGTCAGATAGTCTCGGCGAGCTTTGTAAACAGCTCGTCGCGAGCGCGATCGAGCAGGGCATTCTGGCGCCAGCGCCCGATGACCAAAGCACTCACCATACCCAGTCGAATTGAAATCAGAGGTTCCACTATGTTGACGATCAAGAGGCTCAGCCTGACCGACGCCCGTATCCTGATCGAAGGTGCCAGCGCCAAGGCCGTCGAAATCGGCGTGCCGATGTGCATCGCGATTTCGGACGAGTCCGGTCAGCTGATCGCGTTCGAGCGGATGGATGGCGGGAAGATCACCAGTACGATCATCGCCCAGGACAAGGCCTATACGGCCGCCGGTGCGAAGCGCACGACCGAGAGCTATGGTGTGGCCAGTCAACCGGGCAACCCGGCCTATGGCATCAACTCCGCAATCGGTGGGCGCCTGCTCGTCGTCGCAGGCGGTCTTCCCGTGATCGCGGAGGGCGAGGTAATCGGCGCGATCGGCGTCAGCTCCGGCACACCGGCGCAGGATACCGAATGTGCTCAGGCAGGCATCGAGAGCTTTATCAGAAGTTTTTCGGTTTAGGTCTTTGCAATGGTGGGGACATTCGCCTTGATGGGACACGAACCGACGACCCAGTTGTTAGCTCTACACAGAACCCGAATTCGCTCTCTAATGTTCAGCAGATATTTCACCAGCAATCGGCGCTTTTGGGACAGTAACAAGAAAGCTGCGTAACCTTCTTTTGATGACGTTAAGTCCATGAGTTGACTGGCGCGAAAATAGGCCTGAGTCGCCCGTCCGCCAACATTCTGGCCCCTAGTCGGGCCGCTGAACACGCCCGAAGACATCAGCGTAGCACCGCGTTACGAGTACGAATCTATTACCGCCTGCTGGAAAGCTCGATGGGCGATCCGCTCTATCAGGTCAGCCCACGCAGCGGGTGATTTCAGTAACTCAAGACGGCAGCGGACTGGCTCGCTTACAATTATAGTGATGCCACAGTCATTGGCGTTTCGGCTGCCAATCCGTCTTGAGCATCTCTCGTTTCGCCGACGCGACGGGATTTAGCTTGCTCCCCTCTCAGCGGTAGATATGGCTGCCTCCTGATCCTGGCGAGCATCGTAACTGCCCTGGCAGTGTTGGATTTCGTCGATATTCTCTAAGGTCCAATCGAACAAGATCGAGAATGGCCCCTGCAACGATCGGCCGAGCGACGTCAGCGCGTATTCGACACCGAGCACGCGACCATGCAGAACTCTGCGCGTCACCATGCCGTTACGCTCCAGCTTTCGTAAAGTCTGCGTCAATACACGTTGCGTGACACCGTCAAGGCGACGCTTGATTGCATTAAACCGCCTTGGTTCGCTCAACACTGCCAGCACCATCATCGACCACTTGTCGGCAATCTGGTCGAGGATTACCCGGCTTGGACAATCGGCCCTGTAGATCGGATCATGTTCAGTGACCTGCTCATCCATCGGTATCCTCCAGCATCCCTGGGATGCTTGCGGTGCGTAATTGACGCTAGGTATTCGATGAATACCTTACCGTCAACGATGCGCGACATCATCACTGACAGCTCAAAGCATGGAGTTTAGCTATGACAAATGCAGACTTTCGACGGCTTCGGATTTCAAGGGTAAACGCCGTTGCAACAATCAGGATCGAAAACCCACCAGTAAACGTCCTCGACGTGCCGCTGATGCGCGAAATACGCCAGTTCCTGATTTCAGTTCGTGACGATCCGGATACACGCGTCCTGATTTTCGAGAGCGCTGACCCCGAATTCTTTATCGCCCATGTCGACATGGCCTTGATCGACGAGCCGCACGCCTTTGATGCGCTTGCCCGCGAGGCTCCAGAGGGCCTCAATCCATTTCAGGCTTTTGGTGAGCTTATACGGGAACAACCTCAGGTGACGATCGTCAAGCTTGCGGGCCTGGCGCGCGGCGGTGGCGCGGAATTCGTCGCGGCAGCCGACATGGCGTTTGCGGCAGAAGGCAGGGCAGGACTTGCCCAATGCGAAGCATTGATGGGGATCACCCCCGGCGGTGGCGCAACGCAATATCTGTCCAGCCGCATGACACCTGGTCGGGCACTTGAAGTGATCCTCGGCGCTGATCTGATGGATGCCACGACCGCGGAACGCTACGGATGGATCAACCGGGCATTGCCGGCTGACGAGCTCGACAGTTTTGTCGACAGGCTGGCGCGCAACATCGCCGCATTACCGGAAGGTGTCATTGCCGCAGCAAAAAGTGCGTTTCCGAAAACGGATTTGCGAGAAGGTTTTCGCCGCGAACATGATGCCTGGGCAGGACTGTTCGCGCGCCCCGCCGCCGAAAGGCTCATCAGAGGCGGTCTTGCTGCCGGCGCGCAGACCAAGGACGGCGAACGACGGCTCGAAGAGCTGCTCCGGACGCTCGAAGCTTGATCCACAAGATTTAGAGCGTGTCGCAGCTAATCTGCGCCATTCTGTTGGCTTAGACGGAGTCGGATATTCGTTCGGCCGGCGCGCGTCGTAGCCACAGCATACGGCCAAGCCGGCCGAACGAATAGGCGGCCCGTATCAGCCAACCCCGAAGGGGCCGGGCATCTTTGCGCCAGGATCAGAGGCGATCGGCTCGACCGTACCTTCGGGTATGCCCTTCGCCGATCGCCTCTGCCCTGACGAAAACCTGCTCCGGCAGAATGACGCAGATTAGCTGCGACACGCTCTAGCATGGCTATGGCGTTGCGGTTTTTGCGACACTGTTTTGCAGGCGCTGCGGCTATTCGGTCGCTCTTTGCCTCGCTACCAATCACTGTCTCTGGCCTTTTGTGGAGCTGACGGCCACGCGCATTGCAGATTTCCACGCGGCTGGAGACATCGGCCTTCACGATGTGTCCAGTGGCGATCGCCTCTAATCAAATCAGCAGTGCAGCCTTAAAGCCGCAGCAAACCTGAATGCCGACCATTACGGCGCGGACGATAACGAGAATTATGTTTATCAGCAGCGGAGCGAGTTGATGCAGGCCTCAGACTATAACAAACTTATGCAACGGAATCTCACGCATGTTTTCAACGAGCGTGATCCGCAAAAACGTCTGGAAGTCATCCGTGAGCTTTACAATTCGGATGCCGTGTTAAACGAACCAGAAGCGTCCGCAACCGGGCACGAGGCGATCTCGAACGCTGTAACCGAGCTTCTTGGTAGCCTGCCGCCAGAAATTGCATTTACCGCTATTGGACCAGCCATCGGCCATCATTCTTTAGGGCGCTTGCGGTGGCAGTCCGGTCCGCCGAACGGCCCAGCCGTGGTTAAGGGGATGGATATAGCCCATTTCATCAAAGGACGTATTCAGTCGCTTTACGTCTTCATTGAGAATGACGCCTGACCCTGGAAGGGTTTCCGTTGTGGCCAACTGAATACACCGCGCCGCTTCCACCGCTCGCACCATAAGGATGATCATCTGATGTGCCGCTTCCTTGCCTGGATTGGAGACCCGCGCTTTCTCGATGATTTCGTACTCAATGCCGGCCAATCCCTTGTGACCCAAAGCCGTTCCGCTTTGATCGGGAAAACATCCCTCAATGCGGATGGCTTTGGTCTTGCGTGGTATGGAGATCGAGATCTGCCGTGCGTCTACAAGGATGTGCATCCTGCATGGTCAGACGAAAACCTGAAACAAATCGCATCCCATACAAAGGCGAGATTGTTTCTGGCACATGTGCGTGCATCAACATCGACGGCAATTTCACGAAATAACTGCCACCCGTTCAGCAAGGGGCGCTGGAGCTTTATGCATAACGGCCAGTTGGGCGGGCATTTGAAACTGCGCCAGAAGCTTGATGTCATGATACCCGTGGAGTGTTACGATCAGCGATATGGCGCCACCGACAGCGAGGCGATATTCCTGATTGCAGTCGGCCTGGGATTGGATCGGGCTCCCATAGCTGCGATGGAGCAGGCCGTCGGACAGGTTGAAATGCTGGCTCGGGAAGGCGGGCACACCCCACACATGCGCTTTTCGGCATGCTGGAGCGACGGAGAGAAAGTGTATGCGGCTCGCTATGCTTCAGATCGTTTCGTTCCAAGCTTATTCTATCGTCTTCAGGACGACGGCATTGTCGTGTGTTCCGAGCCACTGGATGAGGATGAAACCGGCTGGATCGAAATTTCGCCTGGTACAGCAATCGCCACAGACGGTCGAACACTGGAAAAAGCAGAGTTCAGACCGGAGGCCTGTGTGGGAACACATAAAAATTCTGCAGGATTTGCGTGAATGCACGCCTCTTTCCAGAGGCTACGCGAGAGGGGAGAAGCCATCTATGGGTTCGGTATACTGCCGCACTGCTCGGTCGTAATAGGCGGACCGTGATCGGGCTCCCACAATTCCAAGTGCGCTTACCGGCTGGTGCGCAACTCCCGGCGACCGAGGAGTTGCGCATCTCGCATATCATGACGTTGCTTTAAGGAACCCGACGGTCAGGAAGTCTCATTTTCAAAATGAGCCGACGGTTCGATTGTTATGGCGATCTTCCCTCGAACACCGTTGTTGGGCTTCTCGAGGAGCGCGTGGGCAAGCGGAAGGTCGGCGAGAGAAAAGACTGCACCCACATGTGGCCGCAACTGCCCCCGCTCGACCAATGCGCTCAACTCATCAAGCTTGCCGCGGTTCTGCCGTGTAAAGACGAAGTGAAAACTTGCGTTCTTGCCCCATGCTTCAATGAGGTTTTGCGGCTGCGCGATATCGACGATCGAAACGACACGACCAAGTTGCGCGAGTGCGTGTGGGCTGCGAGACAAGGCATCTCCTCCAATCGTGTCGAAAACCACATCAACACCGCGACCACCGGTTTCCCGCATGATGGCATCGACATAATCTTGCTTCCGATAGTCGATGACGACATCCGCCCCCATACTCCGTGCAAAGTCGAAATTATCCTCGCGAATGGTCGTGAACACTTTCGCACCGATGGCTTTCGCAACCTGGATCGCCACATGTCCGACACCTCCCGCACCGCCATGGATCAGGATGCTCTCTCCAACCCTCAGAGCGACACGCCCGACCAGCGCCTCCCATACCGTGCCGCCGACAAGGCTCAGGCTCGCCGCTTCGAGATGGCTCAGGTTGGCGGGTTTCCTTGCGATGATGGATTCATTCGCGACGTGATATTCGGCATAACTTCCCGGACCGTCGAATATCTGTGGGGTGTACCAGACCTCGTCTCCGGGAGAGAATGTCGTGACACCCGCACCGACGGCTTCGACAACGCCGGAAACGTCATGACCGGTAATGGCCGGCAAAGACACCAGATCGAGGTAGTCGCCACGCCGCACCTGGTAATCCAAGGGGTTGATCGAGGTTGCATGGACGCGCACCAGAACTTGTCCGGCCTGCGCAACGGGTTTTGGCATATCCTGAAGTTCGAAGGCTTCCGGGCCGCCGAAAGATTTAAGGGTCATCGCTTTCATCACACATCCTCACTTCGAGAAAAATGGATATCGAGAAATCTCGATATAATTAGTTAAAAATCACAGGTCCTTGCCTATGATCTCGGCCAGCGCACTGATGGTTGCTTCGTTCCGCTTGTAGTAGGTCCACTGACCGATGCGCCGGACTTCGACAAGCCCGGCTCGCTGGAGGGTGGCAAGATAACCGGACACTGTCGACTGTGACAGCCCGACGCCTTCCTGGATGCTGCTGACACAGACCCCAACGACATCAACGTCACCTTCATCCTGTGGAGGAAAATTCTTCGCAGGATCTTTCAAGCCTTTCAGAATCTCAAGGCGTGTCTGGTTTGAGAGGGCTTTGAATATCTCGAGCAATTCCATGCGCCCTATATATCGATATTTTTCGATATGTCAATATGCAGACTGTCTCAGCACTCCGGCATGGACAACTGTGAGCGTCATCAGACGGCAAGAGCCGTCCTTGGAACGGACGTTCGGTCGGCACATGCGCCATGTCACAAAAACATTGAGACGCTTCAAGTTGCATCTGTCGATTTGCAACGTTCAACTGAACCGCCGGCACGAGTCATGACGGTTGCCAGCGCAGCAGCCTCACCCCGAAGGGCAGCACACGTCTCGGACCACGCATGGACATCCACCGCCAATGCCGTCTGCAGCCAGGCAAGCGTCAGTCGCTTGGTTGCCTCCAGAACGTCCGGCTCCTCTATTTCGGTTTCGCGCGCGTCCAGCCCGGCAATGCCGCCAAGCCCATGTCCAACGCCGCGCAGCATCACCAGTGCGTCAGCACCCTGCCCATCATGAAAGGCATCGGCATGCCATTGCGGGCCGCGCGTGGTAAAATGCGGATCATCCGCATCACCACAGACGACGAGGCTGCGGGTGGTCAGGCCGGAAAAATCCACGTCGAAAAAAGGAAACCGGGTTGCATTCTCTGCGGTCAGGTCCTTTCCACCACGGCCTGGAGCCGCCAGCAGAATACCCGCCGAAATCCGGCTGTCCGAAAAATCCTCCCCATTCAGGCGCACGCCCAGAAGGAGCCCGACCGTGTGCCCTCCGAAGGAATGACCGGCAGCCGCGATCCGGGCATGATCCAGCCGGCCGGCGATGGCGGGCGCCTGCCCCTCCACCTCGCCGATCCAATCGATAATGACCCGCAATTCCGCCACGCGCTCGCGCCAGAAAAAAGGCGCGCCGACCGCGTCAGCAGGCAGTCCGCCGACACGAGAACTGGCATGCGTCGGCTGGATTACAACAAAACCGCGCTCCGCCCAGAACTGCGCGAGAGGCGCATAGCCATCCTTCGAGGGGATATAGCTGGACGGACCGAAACCGTGCGACAGCAGTATAATGGGCAGGTTTTCACCGACGGCGGGTGCGGTAACGCGCAGCTCAAGCGGTGTCCGCCCCTCCATCGGCAGGCGGACGGGCGTATAGGCCACCGTCAGCCCCGCCTCGGGCGATGGAATGTGCCGGGCGAGATTGATGAGATTATTCATGTCCAGAGGGTCCGACAACTGACTGGCTTTCCGACTGCCCTGCTTCACGAAACAAGGTCTGCGCATCGGCCCCTGCCGCAATTTTCATCGGCGCGTCCGGATCCGTTACCGCGCGCATGACGGCCTGGACCACATCTTCGGCCGTCGTCACCTCGGTTCCCGCACGCAACCTGTTGAGATAGCCGTGGACGAATGTTTCGTAAGGGGCAGGAATATCCATTCCCATGCGCGCCACTGCGTTTTTCCCGAATGCGGTTGAGGGAGCCGAGCCGGGCAAAACGAGCCGGACGCGCACGCCGAAAAGAGCGGCTTCAAGCGCGAGGCTTTCGGTGAAAGCGTTTAATGCCGCCTTGGAGGCGCTATAGACGGACAGCGCCGGCAGCGGCTTAATGGTCACGCTGGAACTGACGTTGACGATCACGCCCGCCCCACGTTCGCGCATCTGCGGAAGAACCGCCTTTGTCATGGCAATTGCGCCGAAGAGATTGGTCTCGAAGAGATCGCGGACCTTCGACATCTCCGAGCCTTCCAGCACGTTCAACATGCCGACACCGGCATTGTTGACCAGAGCGTCGATCTCTCCCGCGGCCTCGACAGCTTTCGTTATGCTTTCTTCGCTGGTTACATCCAGCGCCAGAATTTTTAGCTTTTCGGTATTCGGCAGCAGTTCGGGACGCGGGGTTCGCATGGTTGCGACGACATCCCAGCCAGCCTCGAGAAAGGCCTGCGCCGTGGCAAGCCCGAAACCGGAGGAAGTGCCGGTGATAAGTATCTTTGGCATGTTCGTTCTCCTGATGAATGGCCTATAGAGATGGACGACTGACTCAGGACTATCTATATTCATTTGTCCGTATTCATTGAGCGTTCGTCCAAAACATGACCGATCCGATTGCTGAAGTCGTTTCCCTGCTGAAACCACGCCCATCCATATGCAAACTGGTGACGGCCGGGGGGGCGTGGCTTGTCGAGCGCAAGGAGCTTGGCAGCCCGTTTTATTGCGCGCTGGTAGAAGGTCGCTGCCTGATCACCATCAGCGGCCGCGAGCCGATACTGCTTACCACAGGCGATTTTGTTCTGGTCCCGGAGATTTTCTCGTTCACGATGAGCAGTCTGGACCCGCCGCCGCGCGGAACACCTGCACAGCGCCTTGAAACCAGTCCCGGCGTGTTTCGGCTGGGCGATCCCGATGCATCTGCAGATGTCCGGGCAATGGTCGGACATTGCACCTTCGGCTCCGATGACAAAGCCCTTCTCGTGTCGCTCCTGCCGCAAATCATCCATCTTCGTGGCGAGGACCGACTGTCGAGACTGGTCGAGATGATAAACGACGAGACCCGGCACGAACGCACTGCCCGCGAAATCGTGCTGACCAGACTGCTCGAGGTCTTGTTGATCGAGGCATTGCGATCGACCGGTGGCACCGCAGGGCCTCCCGGCCTTCTGCGCGGCATGGCCGATCCACAACTGGCGCCGACATTGCGTCGCATACACGAGGATCCCAGCCACGCGATGAGCGTGGAGAGCCTTGCCGAGGATGCCGCGATGTCGCGCTCGTCCTTTTTTCAGCGTTTCCGCCGGGAGGTTGGCGTCGCCCCCATGGAATATTCGACCAGTTGGCGGATGGCGCTGGCGAAACAGCTGCTGCGCGACGACGTCGCAACCGCTGAGGTCGCAAGGCGTGTCGGCTATGGCTCGGCGAGTGCCTTCAGCGTGGCATTCAGGCGGCACGTCGGCACCTCTCCCGGCGCCTATTGCCGCGCGAATTTCGCCGGATAACAAAGACAACTGCCGACACTCGTATTTCGGCAAACCGTCCAATCAGGTCCCTCACCGCCTGAACCACCGAATGTGTGTGTTGCGGCTGCCGACAGACACGCAGTCCATCATCTCACTGCATCTACGATGCCAGGTGAGGTTCTTTCACATAGACCGGATACCTGCCCTTGGCGGCCGAGGTAATGGCGGTATCGATTTCCAAGGCGATCGCCGGATTTTCGGGTGATGTCGAAGCGATTTCGAAGCCGTCGGCATCGACGGTGAAACCGCCGCCTCCGAAGACCAGACTGCTTCCGGAGCGATTTCCGGCGCGGTTGGAACTGACAATACAGGCACCGCTCGCAATGCCAGCCATGCTCGCCGCAGTCTTCCATAAACGATGATCCGTGCCGGTTGCTCGCGGCACGGCGATCAGGTCGGCCCCAAGCTTGCCAAGGTGGCGTGCTTTTTCCACGAACATCAGTTCCGTGCAAAGCAAAACACCGACCGTGAGCCCTGCGACTTTGACCACATCAAAACCGGGACGCTGAAGCTCGAACCACGCCTCTTCCTCCCACCCTGGTTCAGATGGAAAATAGTGCTTCTGGTGAGTGAATTCGTAACGACCCTCCGTCAGCACGAACCCCTCGTTCACCAAGCGATTGCCGGACAACACAGGACGCGATGAGATAACCGCCGCGACCGGAAGGCGCGACAGACTGTCCAAAGCGCGCTCGTGAAGTGACGCCCATTCTCGAGCAGCATCAATGTCGAAAGGCCGCTTTGTCGGTTGCCAAAAACCGAATGGCATTTCATTCGTGACAAGAATGTCATTCCTTGCGTCGACGAGGTGCCCGGCAATCTCCTCCCAGTCCGCCTCGCCCGGCAACAGTCCTTCCGGCCATTCCACCGACCATGCCTTAACCATCCGCCGCACCTTATGCTTTTGGTTGAACACGTGAGCTCAATTCACCGCCGCGGCAGAAGGAGCCGCGGCACATTTTATCACGCGCGCTTTCGAGCAATATATCAAACCGCAATCACGCAAGGGCGCCGCCGTCCACCGTCAGGATCGTCCCGTTGATCTGCCGGGCAGCAGGCGTCGCGAGGAACGCAACTGCAGCGGCAACATCTTCCGGCTGGCCAAAACGACCAAGAGGGATCAGGCTGCGCTGGAAATCAGCAAACTCGCTTGTTTCTGGATTGGCATCGGTATTCGTCGAGCCCGGCTGGACGAGATTGACCGTTATATCACGCGGCCCCAGTTCGCGCGCCAGACCGCGGTTGAACGCCTGCAGCGCGGCTTTGGTCATGTAATAGACCGTGCTGCCTTCACCCACGTTGCGGTCTGCACCCGCCGAGCCGATGGTTATGATGCGACCACCTTCCTTGAGGTGCGGAATGGCAGCCTTGGACGCAAGCACCGGCCCACGCACGTTGACCGCAAACAGCGCGTCGAAGTCGTCGACATTGAAGTCGGCTATGGTGTTGTATCGCGCAATCGCGGCATTGTTGACCAGAATATCTAGGCTACCCAAGGCGCGGACAGCTTCGTCTACGGATCGCTTGATCGCGTCCGGATCGGCACTGTCAGCCTGGATCGCCACGGCCTTGCCTCCACTTTCTTCGATTGTCCGAACAAGTTGCCGCGCGCTGTCGCCAGACCGGTCATAGGTAATCGCGACATTCGCACCCTTTTCAGCCAGTGCGCGCGCGATTGCTGCTCCGATGCCGCGCGATCCGCCTGTCACCAACGCGCTCTTTCCTGCAAGTTCCTGCATGATCCAAACCCTTTCAAGCTGATGTGACCCTGATGTCGCTCGGAAGCCTGTTGCTGCCGACGCCGATGATCCGGGCCGTTTCTGTCATTGAACATGAAGGTAGGGAGGCACGCGGGAGGTCACATTCCCGATTTGCCCAAAGACTTGCCTGATCCTTCCAAACGCACTACCTGATCAGATATGAGAGAGACTGCGAACCCGACAGATATCCTCCTCAAGGACGTGGCGCCCTTCACCGGTGGAGACAGGAGGCTGACCGGCATTCCCACTCCGGTTCCGCGCCTGACAGTCTGGACCAGCACGGTCGACACGCCACCGATCTCGGCAGTGTTCGAACCCATGTTCTATGCTGTTTTACGCGGCACCAAGGTGTTGACCATGGGTGCCAATCGCTTCGAGCTTCTGGCGGGAAACTGCGCTGCCTCATCCTTCGGCTTACCCTACAGTCATCAACTGGCAGGCGCGAAGACCGACCTCCCTTATGTCGGTGTCAGTCTCCATATTGATGTCGACCTGCTCACTCGAGTCATGCTCGATATGCCCAAACGCCACAATCGCTGGACATGTGCGGTAGCGGCCGGCGACCTGAGCGGTCAGATCGGCGAAACATTCGGACGCCTTGTCGGGCTTGTAAACACACCCGACGACATCAGCGCGCTGGCACCGCATTACGAATTCGAGCTTTATTACCGTCTGCTGCAAGGCTCCATGGGCGATACGCTCAGTCAGGTCAACCAGCGCAACGGGCGGTTCCAGCAGCTTAAGGCCGCAGCGGACTGGCTTGCGAACAATTACCGCGAGGCCGTCGTCATTCCCGATTTGGCGGCCTCATCCGGCATGAGCGTCACCTCGTTTCACCGGCACTTCAAGGACGTGACGGGATTCAGCCCGCTCGCCTTTCAGCGCCAGATGCGTTTGCTGGAGGCGCGAAAGCTTCTTGCCGCCGGAAACACCAACGTATCGTATGTGGCATATGAGGTGGGCTACGCAAGCCCATCGCAATTCAGCCGAGAGTACAAGAACGTGTTCGGCAGTGCTCCGGTAACCGACCTGCAACGCTGACCCTTGGCAACGCCGCTGAGCTCAGCTGTTAAGGACTTATACTTCAGCGAATGCGTCGTGCGCGATGCGGCATCAGTCACCTTGGTGGGTAGGGTTCGATATCGGCCGACCAATATTCTTTGGCAATACCTTGGCTGTTGCGGATGACATGGTAGGCGATATCCGGATCGCCTCCTTCAAAAGTCTCCGGGTTCGCGCCGCATATCAGGCAATACATGCGCTGATGAACGACGCTCGCAAAATATTGCGGCGGCGGAGTGGTTTCTTCCTGCCCAATTGCTTTCATCTCGTCAGCAGCCTGACGGCTGGCCTCTTCCAAAGCGCGGGAGACGGCAGCCGCCAGTGCTTCGTCCGCACGTCCGATAATATCGGCGATCTGCCTTTGTGCCGGCGTGAGAACAGGACATTCCTCTGTCATCGTGTTACCTCATGTGAAGCTGATTTTTTCATGTCTGCCGTCATCGCGATTGCCTTGGCACGACAGTGAGAAGCGACATGTATCGGCGGGCATTCTCTGTGAATTCGCGATCCGTGTCCGAGACATTTTCGAGCGCCGCATGGCGCGCTTCTACAGCCGCCTCCATTCGATCAGCGATTTGCGGATCCGAAGCACGTGCATGGTCCACCAGGATGCTGATTGCGGTTTTCAGCGCAAAATTCCGCGCGGAAAGTATCAACTCCCGCCGTTCGGATTCATCTTTTTCAATGTCCTCCCGCCGGTCCTTCCTTTTCCGATTTTCGCCAGAACGTCCAAGCTCTCTCTCCCAACGACGAGCGATGCTGCGGCCGACGTAAAGCATTTTCCATGCGGTTTCAGGATCGCCCCCGGCATAGGTTTCGGGGTCGGCGCCGCATAGCCGCAGAAAAAGGTGGCGAAGGACGCCTTCTGCAAAGTAGTCATGCGGTGTTCTAACCAGGCCAAGCGATTGAAGCTCATGCCCCGCGGCATTCACGGCCCGATCGATCGCTTCGTTTACGTCTGCCCATAGCGCCGCGTCGGCTTCCTTCATCAATTGATTCATTTCCTGCATATTATCCTCCTGCTCCGGCATCCCCCCTTGCCCGACCATATGTTCAATTTTCAAGCTGTTCGGCACGGCGACCAATGTGCGCCATTGCCGTTCCTCGCCCGGCAATATTGCCTTGCGAGCGACCTCTATCTCTTTGCAGGTTTTTGCGGCGTATTCGCGAAAAGTGACGCCAGCCTCCGTCAGACTTCCGCCACGGGTGGAGCGGGCAAGGAGCCGGACGCCAAGTTCCGCTTCCAGCCGGGCCAGCCGCCGACTGACCATCGACTTGGAAATCCGCAATCGTCGCGCTGCAGAGGAAATGCCTCCGGAATCGGCGACTTCGACAAACGTGTGCAGATCTTCGATGTCCATTGCTGGCCCCATTGAGCGCGATAGCCTGGGATCTAGGTGTTTCCTGCTGCCTTGACGATCGGGGCTACTTCCGTGCCCAGAAGTTCGATCGATCTCTTCATCGCTGACGTTTCCAGGGAGGCCGTACTCATCTGGAAGGTGATGCGGGCAATGCCGCCGAGTGTTTCGGTCGCCTTTAGCATTTTCTCCGCAACGGTCTTCGGATCCCCGACGAGAAACGCGCCGTCAGGCCCAGCCATGGCATCGAACTGCTGGCGCGACGGCGGCGACCAGCCGCGTTCGCGCCCGATATTTGTTGTCAGATGCGCCCATCCCGGAAAGAAGGCGTCCCTGGCGGCGTCATTGCTTTCGCCGACAAAACCCATCGCATGGACACCAACCTTCAATACCTCCGGAGCGTGTCCGGCGCGTCGGCCGGCTTCATGATAGAGATCGACCAGCGGACGGAACCGTTCGAAGTTTCCGCCGATGATTGCGACCATCAGCGGCAGGCCAAGTGCACCGGCGCGGGCAAAGGATTGCGGTGTGCCGCCGACCCCGATCCAGACCGGAAGCTTCTGCTGGTGCGGGCGCGGAAAGACCCCTTGCCCCGCCAATGACGGTCGAAACCGCCCTTTCCAGGTGACATGCGTCGTTTCGCCAAGCTCCAGCAACAGGCCGAGCTTTTCGGCGAAAAGGTCGTCGTAATCGCGCGTATCGAGACCGAACAGGGGATAAGCTTCAACGAAAGAACCACGACCGACGACAATTTCTGCACGGCCTTTCGAGATCAGGTCAAGCGTTGCGAATTCCTGGAAGACCCGCACAGGATCCGCCGCGCTCAAGACGGTGACCGCGCTCGTCAACCTGATCCGTTCGGTCCGGGCCGCCGCGGCAGCCAGGATGACCGCTGGCGCGGAATCAAGAAACTCGCCGCGATGATGCTCTCCAATGCCGAAGACATCGAGTCCGACGCGATCTGCGGTCACGACCTCCTCTATCAGTTCTGCCATGCGCTCGGTCGCCGATGGCGGTTTGCCTGTGGCTGGATCCGGAAGGATGGCTGCAAAACTGTCGATACCGATTTCCATGCATGGCCCTTTGAATGATGGTCGCAATAAGTGTTCATCCACGCCGACGACTGAAGATCGCCGGCGCGGCATTGGAACCGGAATGACGGGTTCGCGCGGCAAGAGCACGTGGCGGAAACGCGCTCCTGGAAGCCCGTCAACCGGTCCTGTGTTTAGTGCCCAACGGCATTGGAGGTGGGCACGGGTGTATTCAACAGCTGCTGTTCCCAAAGGTAGGCAATGCCGCTGCCGGCCAAATGATCCTTGAGGAGTTCGACGAGAGCGGGAGCCGTCTTTGTCCGACGGTAGTCGCGCTGCCATTCGGCGACGAGTGCAAACCAGGTCATCATGTTGCAGCCCGCCGCGATCATGCGCTGAATGGCGACCTGATGCGCTTCGAGTGACACACCACCGCAGGCATCGGTAATGACGGTCACATCCCAACCTTCGCCGGCGGCCTGAATTGCCGGCATGGCAACGCAGATTTCCGTAAAGAGGCCCGCGATGATCAGCTGCTTGCGCCCGGTGGCTTTGACAGCATCGACAACTTTCTCGTCTTCCCAGGTATTGACCCAGGTTCGGTCGATCACTTCCTGACCCGGAAAAACATTCGTAATCTGCGGAAAGATGAGGCCACCACGGTCGGCGAGGACACTGGTCAAAACGGTCGGGACATCAAAGGCTTTGGCCGCTTTCGCGAGGCCCGTGGCATTGTTCACCGCCATGTGCGGATCATGGCTGTTAACATTGGTGAGCTGGTAGGGCTGATGGTCAATCAGAACGAGAACCGAATCCTCCGGGCGAAGAAGCGAGTCAAGGCCATTGCGGAACG
Source organism: Neorhizobium sp. JUb45 (assembly GCF_004343585.1). Lineage (GTDB taxonomy): Bacteria > Pseudomonadota > Alphaproteobacteria > Rhizobiales > Rhizobiaceae > Neorhizobium. The sequence continues at coordinate 33,456 of NZ_SLYW01000013.1, forward strand.
TCATCAATAAATCCTCCATTGTCATTTCGTCAAAATGATTGATTTGCCAGAGGCAGCAGCTGACAGCTGAGCTGCGGGCACACAAAGACTGTCATCCCGGCTCGCAATGCGGTAGTGCTCGTCCATGTTGTGCTGTGTTGCAAAATAGGGAACGCCAGCTTGGACACCGAAGACTTGCGGACATTTGTCGAAGTGGCAGATGCCGGCGGCGTTTCGGCTGCCGCGTCGCGGCTCGGCATATCGAAATCCATGGTCAGCCGTCGACTGGCCCGGCTTGAGGCGGAGCTTGGCGTCCAGCTTTTGGCAAGGACCACCCGCGGCGCCTCGCTGACTGAGGCTGGAACAACATTCCGGGATTATGCGGCAAGGATCAGCGGCGAAATCGAGAGCGCCAAAGAGATCCTTCTGCCCGCAGGTGAGTTAAGCGGACGCCTGCGTATTTCCGCTCCTCTGTCATTCGGGCCGACCCATCTCGCGCCGGTAATTGCAACAATGGCGCAACGCTATCCGCTGCTGCAGGTCCAGACCTGTTACAGTGATCAACTCGTCGACCTCATCTCGGAAGGCTATGATTGCGCCATAAGGCTGGGACGTCTTCAGGATTCAAACCTGATCGCGAAGCGTATCGGCCCGCTGTTCGGCAGACTGGTTGCGAGCCCCGATTATGTGGCCAGGCACGGCGCTCCCGACAGGCCGGAAGACCTCATGAACCATCAGGCACTGATGCAGGGCACGGAGACATGGCAGTTTCTGGATGGCGAGAAAACAGTGACCGTCAATCCACGCGGCCGCTTCAAGGCTGACAATGCCGTCGCTCTCGTGGCCGCCGCCGTTGCCGGTGTGGGGATTGCACTGGTTCCCAATGGCGTAACCGAGGAATACGTTGCTTCAGGGGCTCTTTTGACCCTCATGCCCCACCACCCGCCGCCGCCAGCAGGTATCTATGTTGTCCGGCCACCGGCACAATATCCGACCAGAAAAGTGCGTGTTCTCACCGACATACTGACCGAGTGTTTTGGTCAGGCCGTCACCCCGGAAAGCTAAGGTCCACGACAAAATCGGCACAGGCTATCGGGCGAACCGATGCCCGACAGCGCACCGTCCTCAATCGTTTCGTCACCCACCACGATGAATGGCAGACTGCAAGAAATCTCTTCTGTGGAGGGCAATGCCTCACCACGGGCAGCGGGTTTTGTGCGCCTATTCGGCAAGGTGTCTTGAATAGAATTGCGCTAAACTCTCGACGGCCTGCCCCACATATTCGGGCTTGTAATACATGTCATAATGACCAGCGCCTTCAACAGCCAGGAAGTGCTTCTCGCTTGACGGTGAGCGCTCATAAAGCCGCTCTCCTGCCTCATATTGTCCGGTCGTCCCGCGACGTCCGCCGACAATCACCTGAAGCGGCTGCACCAGAAGATCGGGCACAAGTCCGAACGCGTCGAAACTCAGGATATTGCCATAGCTGACGAAGAGCAGGCGGTTCGTGGAGTTCGGGTGACGATACCGCGACTCGCGGTAAAATTTGACCGCTTCGAGCACATCGGCATCCGTGATCCTCGCTTCTTCGGCATCCTTCAAACTGTCCGGTATCCACGGATCCCGGCGCGCAGTGCTGCCACGGGCTTCCGCTGTTCGTTGGGCTGCGACATCCGCCAGAGTTTGGCGATAATCCGGAAGCAATCGTCGCAACGCCTCACCGATATCGTTTGCAACGACCGTTCCAACCGCCTTGAACCGCCGCTCCGTGAGGGCCGCATTGATGGCATAGCCACCACCAGCACAGATGCCCAAAAGGCCAATGCGTTCTTCGCCCACATAAGGCAGGGTCATGAGATAATCGACGGCGCAACGAACATCTTCAACGCGGGCAGCCGGGTCCTCGAGATCTCTGGGCTCACCACCGCTTTCGCCCTGATATGAAGGATCGAATGTGAGGGCGAGATAGCCCTTCGCCGCGAGCCTTTCGGCGTAAATCGCGCCGATCTGCTCCTTGACGCTGCTGCCGGGGGTGACGAGTACAAGAGCCGGATAGGCTCGGCTTTCATTGAAACGGGGAGGCAGATGTAGATTGCCGACAACTTCGATATCTCTGCTCCTGAACGAAATGCGTTTCATGTCGCTTGCCCTCCTATCCTCGAATGGTTTTCAGCATCCCAACGTCAGGGCTTCATCACAACGCGGCCCAATGGGTTTCCGGTTTCAGCATGTGCATGCGCTGCCGATGCATCCTTCAACGGAAACACCCGGTCGACCACGACCTTCAGCCGTTTTTCGAGCACGGCCTTGAGAAGGTCGTCGACCGTATTGTGTACCGCCGGCCGCTCGAACAGGGCGCCCATGAACACACCATGCAGTGTCTGGTTGTTCTGCATCGCCTGCCACAGATCGACAGCAAGACTTCCGCCGCCCACATTGCCGACAAAGACGAGGCGTCCTTCAGGGGCGAGAACCGACAGGGAGGCCTGCAAGGTAGAACCGACTGGATCGATCACCAGATCTACGCCCCTGCCATCTGTCAGCAGCAGCACCTCTTCAACGACATCATTCTCGATGCGGTCGATGACATGAGATGCACCAAGCCCGGTCAACCGCGCCCGCCGCTCGCGTCCGCGCGCGACGGCGATTACGTTTGCCCCTGCGCTACGCGCCAGTTGCACCGCCGCCAGGCCAACGCCACCGGCGGCAGCCTGGATCAGCACCGTTTCGCCGGCTCGCAGCGCACCCTTGGTGAAAAGGCAGTGATAGGCCGTCCCGAACGAGATTGGCAGCACCGCCGCCTCGGCCATGCCCAGCCCATCGGGTACCAGCCATGTGCGCGCGGCTGGTGCCGCCCAGAGTTCGGCATGCGATCCCTGCATGTCGAATGCCGTCACCCTTTGGCCGACCGTGCGGTCCCTGACCTCGTCACCGACCGCGACAATGGTGCCGGCCGCCGCATAACCGACGATCCACCGGGATCGCTGCTGCGTCGAGCGGCGATTGATCAGGTCACCGCCCTCGATCGAGATCGCCTCGACGGCAATCAGCACATCCTGCGGCCCGCAAACCGGATCCGGCACCTCGGCATATTTCAGGACTGTCGGGGGACCGGGATTGTCATAGACCGCAGCCTTCATGTGCGTTTCCTCCGCAATGCGTGGGGCTTTTACTCAGCTCGACAGGCAGAATGCATGGTCAGGATGTGCGTTCCACGGACAGGCAGGTCTCGTCGGCGCGATACCGCCCCTCAGCCCCTCCGCGCCGCCAGAACATGTTCCAAATCCTTCAGCGCCGCGGCTGCCGTTGCCAGTGGTTCCTTGCCGGATCCGGTCGCGAGCGTTTCGCCCATCGCATCGGTAACGATGCGGATCGCCTTGTCCTTGCCGCGGATATTGGCGAACGGATTATCAGCTGGATAGGTCCGGATGCCGACCGCGGCGCGGATTGCGCCGCTCTCGCGCCACAGGCGGCCGACGAGTTTCGGCATAAGCCCTTGCCCGCGCCATGCCTCGATCCGCTCAGCGGTGACCGACTGGATGCCCTCGACGGTAAGATCATCCATCGCAAGGTCGGCGCCGAGGCCGAAATTGGCGATGAGCAGCAGCTTGCAGGCCGTATCCCAGCCTTCCGTGTCGTTGTGCGGATCGGCCTCGGCAAAACCGCCAAGCTGCGCCTCGCGCAAGGCCTCGTCGAAGCCCACACCACGTGTCGTCATCGCGTCGAGCAGGTAATTGGTGGTGGCATTGAGGATGCCCTCGACTTCCAGCACCTCGCAGCCCTTGAGACTATGCTGGATCAGATCGATCGTTGGCAGGGCGGCCGCCGCCGCGCCGCTGAGCTTCAGGATCGCGCCGGAGCCTTCGGCAAGCGACCGCAGTTCCCGCCCGCTATGAACCAGAGCGCCCTTCGAGATCACGATCGTGTCCCGCCCAGCCGAAAGCGACGCCCGGAGATAGGCAAGCCCCGGCCCCCCGGTGTGAAAATCGCTCGGCCCCGCCTCGATCAGAATATCGGCGCCGCTGTCCTCGATGAAGGCCGGACCCGACAAGCCATCCTCAAGCGTGGCAAGTTGCGCCTCTTCCAACCCGTCCGTGCTCGCTGCCCCGGAACGAGATCCGCAGACGGCCACGAGCCGCACATCCGCGCCATAGACGTCGCGGTATCGTGCCCGCCGGGACAGGAGCAGTTTTGCCGTTGCCCGCCCCACGCCGCCGAAACCTGCAATCGCTACCCTGAATGTTGTCATCGTTCGCTCTCGTCGTTATTTCGCCGGCACCGGGCTCAGCGGCTCCGGAGCCGGCCGGACATGCAGGTGGCCGAGACCCGACATGACGTCGCCCTGCACCTGCTCGGACAGCCGTTCATTATCCCGCCGGCGAACGTCTTCTGCTGCCTCCTCCACGTCAAGTTCGGCATAGCCAAGGGCACGCAAGCCTTCCGCACCCATCATATAGGCGGATTCCACCGTTTCGCGGATCTGGTAGTCGACGCCGGCGCGGATCAGGTCCACGGCATGACCACGGTCATAGCTGCGAACCAATATCTTCGTCTGGGGGAATTCGTGCTGCGCCAGTTCGACGATCTGCAGGGCGGCCTTTGGGTCGTTGATGCAGATCAACAAGGCCTCGGCCGAACCGGCGCCGGAGTGGTGCAGTGTGTCGAGCCGCGTGCCATCGCCGAAAAACACCTTGAAGCCGAAGCGCTCCGCTTCCCGGATGCGGTCGGGGTTCATATCAATGACGGAGAGATTGACGCCTTTCGACAAAAGAAGTTGCGAGGCGATCTGGCCAAAACGGCCGAAGCCGATGATGAGCACCTTGCCGCTCAGGTTGCGCGCCGCTTCCACACCGTCCATCGAAACATCGCTGCGCAGCAGCCGGTCCGCGGCGATCATCAGTAGCGGCGTCAGCGCCATGGAGAAGATTACAACGGTGGTGAACAGCGCATTTTCGCGTTGATCGATCACCCCGCCGGCGGTTGCTGCGGCATAAAGCACGAAGGCGAACTCGCCGCCCTGCAGGAACATCGAGGTTCGGTGCAGCGCCTGATGGCTGGAGCCGCCGAAGAGGCGGGCAACCCCATAGACCACCGCGCCTTTCGCAATGGTGAAGGCGACCAGCATGGCGATGAGCAGCCCCCATTCGACGGCCACGACGGAAAGGTCGAGAGACATGCCGACAGCCATGAAGAACAGCCCCATCAGCAGGCCGCGAAACGGTTCGATATCGCTTTCGATCTGGTGCCGGTAGCTGGAACTCGACAGCATCACGCCAGCCAGAAAGGCGCCCATCGCCATGGATAGCCCGGCACCGGCCATCAGCAAGGCCGCGCCCAGCACCACCAGCAGCGCGCCGGCCGTCATCACTTCGCGCGTTCTCGCCCGCGCCAGAAGCGCAAAGAACGGGTTCAGCCCCCATTTCGACACGCCAAGAAGAACGAGCAGCGCACCAAGCGCCATCAGCACCTCTATCCATCCCGATTGTCCCTGCGACAGCGGCGACAGGAAGGCGACCACCGCCAGAAGCGGCACGATCATCAGGTCCTCAAACAGCAGGATGGAGACCGACTTCTGCCCCTCGGGGTTCGAAATTTCGCCGCGATCCTGCAGCACCGACATGATGACGGCGGTCGAGGAGAGCACGAAACCGGCGCCCGCGACAAAGGCCACCGTCGTCGGCAAGCCGAAGGCGAGCATGCCCGCGAGCGACAGTGCCGCCGTCGCTGCCGCCACTTGCACAAGGCCAAGCCCAAAAATCTGGCCGCGCATGGCCCACAGCTTGTGCGGTCTGAGTTCCAGCCCGATGACGAACAAGAACATCACCACGCCGAGCTCGGAAAAATGCAGCATGGACAGAGCATCGGTAAAAAGACCCAGCACCGAGGGGCCTACCAGCACACCGGCTGCGAAATATCCCAGAACTGAACCGAGCCCGAGCCGCCGAAAAAGGGGCACAGCGACCACGGCCGCCCCCATCAGGACGATCGCCGGTCCGATCGTCTGCCCCAAACTCGCTTCGGCCATGCATTCGTCTCCGATTTTCTGTCTTCATGCGATCGGTGTCAGCCAACGATCCGGCCCAGTTAGATGGGACCAAGTCAGCCGCGGATGTTGCGCCGTCCGTTGTATCCGATGACCGTAGCTAGCGTTGCAATCATAAGACGGACAGTCGCTTGTTCTGCAAAAGTCTGTCGCAGTTGGCGGAACGCCAAATCGCTGGCTGCCGCGCTGAAAGTCTGCAAACAGAATGGCGATGGGACAAGAATATTCCGGCCGAGGCACTCGTTTCATGGCGCAACGCGCGGGTTCGCAGCGGACTGTCGTTGTGGAAAGAGCATCACATGTCGCCACGATCTCGAAACCGACGATCGTGACAGATGTTATCGAGAATGCCGCACAATAGTGCACTGCCCGACATTCGCCGGGACAGCGCGATCATGGAGAACCAGATCATGGCCAACGAAGCCACCGGGGAGACTTCCCGTCGACGCGCCTTCATCGCCGACACCTTGGCACTTATCCTGTTTTTCACGGCATCCGGCATCATCAACGAGCGCTTTATTGCCGGGATGACGTGGGAAGAAGTCTTCAAGGCCCGGCTGCTGGGAGCAACTCTTATGGTTCCGGTGGCGCGGCCGTATGGCCTTTGGCGTGACTGGCTGATGCGGCATGCCAGCGAGACGCGGTTATCCCGGCTGGTCTGGGATAGTACCGCGCTTATGACGTTCCAGGTGCCGATTTATGCAGCAATCATCGCGGTCAGCGGTGCGAAAGGCGGCGGCTTGCTGAGCGGAATTCTCGGCGCGGCGATCATGATGCTGGTCCTCGGAGCGCCATATGGTGTGTTCCTGAACTGGGTCAGAGGTCTTTTCGGCCTTCCCAAAGGCGGACAGAAACCAATGTCACTGGATGTGTGAGAGAACGGGACTGACAGCATGATGCATTGACGGAACCGAGTACCCGATCGCTCACCAACCGTCCGATTGACGCCGGTCATATCGGGTCGCCATTAGTAAAAGAATGCGCTCGTTTGGAAAATTTCCGGCACGCCTTAACGGTCGCCAGCCTCTCGCTCAAGCACTCTTGCGACAGCAGGATCCGCTTTGAGCCTGTCGTGCAGGGCCTGTATGTTGGGATAGTCCGTCAGGCCACCTGGCAGGAGTTTTGTCGCCCACCGGATCATGGGGAAGGAATAGGCATCGATGATCGAGCGCCCGCCATCAAGGATGAATTCACGGCCGCTCAGATGACGTTCCAGAATACCAAACTGCTTGGCCACCAGCTTGTGTCCTGCCTCGACGACAGATCTCAGAGCTTTCTCGCTTTTGTCCGCTGTGTAACGATCAGGCAGGAAGATCGGCCAGAATGCAGCGTGAACATCCGAAGTAAAAAAGGCCGACCAACGGTGCGCCTCTGCCTTTGCGCGTAAATTATCACCGCCGCCAAGCGCAGCCTTGGGGTGTTTGTGCGCCAGATAATCGAGGATCGCGCCGGCCTGTGTCAGAAGCCAGCCATCATCTTCGCGAAAGGTCGGGACTGCGCCGGCAGGATTGATCGCCAGCAGTTTTTCAGAGCCATACTGCACCTTGATGGCCTCGTATGGAGCGCCGATCCATTCGAGCGTGATATGGGGTGCGAGCGAACATGCACCTACGGCGTAATAAAGTGTGGGCATGGGTCGGTGATAACCTTTTCCGTTCAGGACTTGCCGGCAGACGTACAGACAACCAACGTGTCGTAAAACCTCAAATCGGGATCAAGCACGGTCATGCTTGTATGCCGGCTTTCGATACAGAGCTTGTCACTCGTGCACGCAATACGATAGTGCTGCGCAACGCCAAACAATGTCGCGGAATGGGGAACGCAGCTTGGAAGTGGAGGACATGAGGACATTCGTGGAGGTTGCCGATGCGGGAGGAATAACCTCCGCTGCACGGCGGCTCGGCATCTCAAAGTCGATGGTCAGCCGGCAATTGCACCGACTGGAATCGGAACTGGGCGTACAGCTTCTGGCCCGGACGACACGCGGCGCGTCACTTACCGAAGCTGGAGCAACATTTCGCGATCACGCAGCCAGAGTGTGTGCCGAGATCGATGTGGCGCAGGAAACGATCCTGCCGGATGGTGAACTCCGCGGTCTACTGCGAATTGCAGCACCTCTCTCCTTCGGCCCGACGCACTTTGCACCGGTGCTCGTCGAAATGGCCAGACGCCACCCACACCTTAAGGTCCATATCAGCTTCAGCGATCACGCTGTCAACCTGGCTGCCGAAGGTTTCGATTGTGCCATCCGCCTCGGTTACCTGAAAAACTCCGATCTCGAATGGACCCACATCGCGCCCGTTTTTGGCACGGTGGTTGCTAGCCCCGACTACATCAAAAGACACGGCGCGCCTGAAACGCTGGCGGAACTGGTCGAGCATCAGGCAGTGATGCAGGGCACCGAAAAGTGGCAGCTGATGGATGGCGACAAGATCGTTGCCGTCAGCCCCAAGGGACGTTTCAAGGCGGACAATGGAACAGCGCTTGTTTCAGCCGCCCTTGCAGGGCTCGGCGTGGCGCTCCTTCCCACCGGCCTCATTCGGGAACACCTTGGATCAGGCGCGCTGGTTCCGGTCATGACAGACCACCCCGTTCCTGTCGCGGGCATGTATATCGTCTGCCCTCAAGCGCCCTATCCTGCCCGCAAGGTACGGATGCTTGCCGAAATGCTGATTAAACGTTTTGACGCCGGCCCCGTATCGGGCGGGTGAAAGCCGGCTCGCTCTGTCCGGATGCCGAAAAATGACGTAGGCGAGCTTTCCGGCTCAGAGCCCTTCGGCCTCACGGCTCAAATCTGGCTCAAGATATTCGATCAACATTTCACAAAGAACCCGAACTTTTCGATTGGGTTGCTCACCGGGAGGCCGGACAACATATATTCCCGCTTGCGGCAGCGGGTAACGGGTCATGACCGGGACCAGCCTGCGAGCAGAAAGGTGATCGCGAATAAACTGGTTTGCCAGTGCTGCAATCCCCAGACCGGCGACGGCGGCGTCGGCAAGGACCGTTCCGTTATCCACCTTGAAACGGCCTTTGGGATTGACGGTGATCAGCTTGTCGCCATCCATGAGTTTCCATGTCTCGGACCCTCCCATCAGAGCCTGATGCGCGAGAAGTTCCTCCAGGGTTTCCGGCGATCCATGCCGCCTGATATAATCTGGACTGGCAACGAGCTTGCCGTGCAGCGGGCCGATGCGTCTCGCGATCAGGTTCGAGTCGTCGAGAAAGCCCATACGGATGCCGCAATCAAAGCCTTCGGCAACCAAGTCCACGAACCGCTCACCATAGGATGTGTGAATGTGGAGCTGCGGATGTCTCCGCCCCATCTCCGCCAGTACCGGCGCAAAATGCGTTGGACTAAACGATAACGGCGCTGCCACACGAAAAAGCCCGCGCAATTCACCGGCAGGCAGGATGGTTTGCTTGGCGAAATCAATTTCGTCGCAAACCTTGGTTGCGTGCTGGTAGAATGTCACACCGGCATCGGTTAGCGACATGCCACGTGTTGTGCGCACCAGAAGTGGCGCACCGAGCGCCGTTTCAAGTCGGCCTAACCCGCGGCTCACCATCGATTTCGAGATGCCGAGCCGCTGGGCCGCAGGTGCAACGCCACCTGCATCGGCGACCTCGAGAAATGTCCGCAGATCATCGGTATCCAAATACTGACGTCCTCTCCCTGGACAAAGTCATACAAGCCGGTTTTCCCGATCATATGCGAAAACTGCGCTCGCAACCATAGATTGCCAATCTGTTTTCGAGCCGCAAACGGACGCCACACCGCTATCGGGCCGAGGCTGAAAATCCGGTGCTTGCAGCTGCGCAATGGCATGGGACCGCGTGCCTCTGCACTTCATCATTCCAGACTGCGATTATCGCGAAAGGACGTCCTGCCATTCCGGATGGCGCTCCATTTGCGCCTTCGCGAACGGGCACAGGGGGATAATGACAATCTCCTCAAGTCGGGCATCCTCCACCGCCCGGCGAACCAGTTGTTCACCGACCTTCTGGCCACGCAGAGCGGCGGGAACGAAGGTATGATCTATGATAATGCGACCCTTGCCTGCACGACTGTAGGTCATCTCGGCTTCGTCGTGGCCGATCGCAACACGATATCGCCCCTTTGCAGTGCCATCTTCCCGCTCGACATCGACCTGTCTTTCCTCGGCCTTGTTTTCCATGCCAATTCCTCCGTGGTTTTCGATCTCGCCGATCAATGATCGACCGCGCTTGCCTGATCTAATCGACACTGCCATCCCTGTCCGGCCCCCGCTAGCGAGGACCCCGGCAACAGTGTGTCTCATATCCGGGAACGCAGAACCTGTATCGAAGCGTTCTCAGCTGTTGGGTTAGCAGGCAATGCCAACGGCGTCATATCGATCGATGTGCAAGGCTCGGCTTGCAAAGCGCAGCGACGCCCTGCGCGCGTTCCTGTTCACGTTACACAGTTATCCAGATCTCGCGACTACAGCGGTCATTGCTGCCGCGCTACCGTTTTCGGGCAGAGGAGGCTTGGGGCATCTTTGCGGCAGCGCCGTTTCCCGCGAAACGTACGCGCTTGCCTTTTCACTTGATAATGCATCTCGCCCATTTTCAGAGCGAATATATAAAAGGAGGATCTATCATGACGAGCGAAACAATCCGCAACCCGAACACCGATACCCTACTGACACCGGAAAATTCCGCATTCATCATCATCGACTATCAACCAATCCAGGTTTCGTCGATCCGGTCGATGCCGCGCGACGAACTGGTTTTCAATATCGTCAGCACGGTCAAGGCAGCAGTGAACTACAACCTCCCGATCATCCATTCGACCGTGAACATCAAAACCGGTCGCAACAGGCCACCGATCCAGGAACTGCAGGATGTGATCGGGCATCTGCCGACATATGACAGAACCTCGATCAACAGCTGGGAGGACATCGAATTCAAGCAGGCCGTCAAGGCGGTCGGTCGCCGCAAACTGATCATGACGGCACTTTGGACGGAAGCGTGCCTGACCTTCCCGGCGCTTGATGCTATACAGGAAGGCTACGAGGTCTATGTTCCCGTGGATGCGGTCGGCGGCACTTCGCTGGCTGCACACGAGGCAGCATTGCGACGCGTCGAACGGGCTGGAGCCAAATTGATCAGCCGCGTTCAGATGTATTGCGAACTCCAGCGTGACTGGGCGCGCGAAGCCACGGTTCCGGGTTTCATGGGCGTGTTTGACAACGCCGACGGGTTCAATCCTGAAAAAGCCAATCACGCCGCCTAAGGCAAACTTGATGATGCGGCGACGGGGGATGCCGTCGCCGCATCGCTCCAATCAGCACCCGCAGGACGTCCACGGTGTCCTACGGACAGCAATGTTTCCCACCGAGTCGAACAAATCAATCTCGCCAAAGCGGCACGGCCTGGACGAACAGCCTTCATTGCCATGCCCCGCAAATCTGATTGGCATCCGCTGGTCGCTTCAATCTCTTCCCTGCGCCAAACTGTTGAATGCTGTGGAAATCACAACGAAAATTAGTAGGACTCGCCGGTCAGTTCGCAGTGGTAATCAACATTGTCCGTTCGATCAGGGCCACAAGCGACCGGCGGTCTTGAACGGAATCGAACCATCAACATGTCGCACTTTAAATATATAAGCATCTGAACACGTACGCTTTTTTGAAATTCCGGGGGCTCAATGTCCGCGTAAGGTGCTATTATGGAACTAAAGCGAATGCAGCGTAGCCTCGATTGTGAAAAGCACCTGCCAGTTTCCCAGTTCGCCGAAGAGCAACTGCAAAACGAAGGGCTAAATTTCCCAAAACGCGAAACGCCCGAAAATTCTGGGTTTTGCCAGTCATCAGATGGGTTGTCCGAGTGTCATGCCAACGTCGGTCAAACCAATGCCCAATGGAGGTGTATCGACGCAGTGAATGCGGAGACCGGAGCTGACGAGTTGATGATCGTGTCCGACGTGTTCGAACATAGAGCTAGGATACGGTCTCTGGAACTCATTGCTGACGCAGCCGGCGGCGCTCGTCCAGTTAGTTATTAAGACTGTAGGTAAGAACCGAAGGGAGGGCCGCCCAACAAGGCGACCCCAGTGCTGGTTAGACCTGTGCCCAACCACCATCGACGGTCAGCTCCACGCCTGTTATGAATTCAGAATCATCGGATGCCAGGAAAAGCACCGTCTTTGCGATGTCGTGCCCAGTGCCCTTGCGCCCTAGCGGCGTGTGGTCGATGGCCTGAACGTTCATCTCGCGGATCATCTCTTCGCTCAACCCGGTTTTGCGCATGATATCTGTATCGATGTAGCCGGGTGCCATCGCGTTGATCCGGATACCCCGGGAACCATATTCCGCCGTCAGGGAGCGGGCCAGCGACCGCAACGCAGCCTTCGTAGCCGAATAGACCGACAGTCCGGCCGTGCCTCTGACTCCCTGAATCGAGGTGTTGAGGATGATCGAACCGCCTGTAGACATCAGCGAAATGAGCCTTTGAACGCTGAAGAAGGTGCCTTTGAAGTTCGTTCCGACAGTGAAATCGAAGTCTTCGTCGCTGACGTCTTCGAACATCCCTGGCTTTGCACCCCCGGCGTTGGCAAACAGGACGTCGAGCCGACCGTATCGATGCTCTACGAACGCACGCAGGGCGTCGAGGTCAGCAAGCTTGGAAATATCGCCGCAGAATGGCTGGACGCCTTTTCCGATATCTCGAACCGCCACGTCCAGAGCACCCTGATCGCGCCCCGTTATAACGACCTGTGCGCCTTCCAACACGAATAGCTTAGCGGTGGCCAAGCCCATTCCCGTACTACCTCCCGTGATAACCGCGATCTTTCCGTCCAGTTTCCCCATGCTAATACTTCCTTCCGCCTGAGCTGCATCAGTGCAGCGTTGAACGGAAATAAGCGCAGATCGCGTATGAGCCGAGACGGCTGACGGGACTAGGAAGTATTCCTGGCAAGAATGATACTAGCGCGTGAGACGCAGGGCGGGTTCCCTTGCGCATATCTCTGCGAGAAAATCGATCACGACGCGGAAGCGCTGCGGCATTCTTTTTCCGCTCACGGACAGGACATGGATCGGGGACGGTTCGGGCGCGTAATCCTCCATGATGGAAACCACGGTTCCGGCGTCTAAATCTTGCGAGAACATGGCTCGCCCGGCATATCCGATACCAAGTCCTGCCAAGACGGCCGCTCTCTGGTCTTCAACGTCGTTCGACCTGATATTTCCTTCGGGGTCCAGCATAACAACCCCATCGGGGCCATTCAGCTTCCACGGCTGCACAGCACCTTGAGTTTGCCCGACAATGAGATTGTGGGAGCGCAGGTCCGTGGGACTGACGGGGGTGCCGTGGTGCTCAAGATACGCTTGGGTTGCTACGATCATCATGTGCAGATCACCGATCTTGCGGGCAATCAGAGTTGAATCTGGCAACGCCCCGACGCGGAGCGCAACGTCAATACCGTCGCGAACCAGATCGACGCGGCGTTCGGAGGCTGAGATGTCGATGGAGATTTCAGGATAGCGCTCAAAGAAGTCGGGAAGTTTAGGAATGATGTACATCCTTCCCAGTGCCGGGGGCGTTGCGAGGCGAACCATACCGCTCGGCTTGACACTTTTCCGTCCGATACGGCCCTCCGTTTCTTCTAGTTCTTCGAGGATACGGATCGCCGACTCGTAGAGGTCAAGCCCCGCCGCCGTCGGCTGTAGCCCGCGGGAGGTCCTGCTGAGCAGTTGCGCACCGAGATGCGCTTCAAGTGCACCGATCTGTTTACTCACGGCAGGTTGACCAATACCGAGCTCTCGCCCGACATGGGTGAAGCTTCCGCGTTCGACCACCCGAACGAACAGCTTGAGCGATGAAAAGCGATCCACGAGCATTCCTTTTTAGGAATATCGTTGGCACGGATCGACCTTGACCTCAAGCGCTTGACTTAACGAAAAGTGCCTCAGAAAAAACACCACGCCCGCCGTACAACGCGACGTCAGCGACTGTTGCGGCTAAAGAAAGAAACTATCGCAGGCTTTCCTCAATCGCTCGAGCGAATCGTCCGTTATGTCTAGGCCTTTCGTTCTACGATCCAAGCCGCCGCCAACCTACACCTGCGTTTTCCTTGATCCTCGACGCGCTTCGCTATCGGGGATAATAAATCTCGTCGCCTTGCCGGACGCTCGATGAGCGCTATTGGCGCATTCTTGTCATCCACGTCGCCGCGGTAGCTTTCGGGACGGCACACCGCGCCTGGTCAACGTGCGAGGAAAACACCGCTTACAATTATGTGGAGGCACGGGCCGCACGCTCCAAGCCTGCTCTTCCCATCCGTGGATTACCAGGGATAGCCAAGCTTCAGGCCGCCGGGCAGGAACTGGTTGCCTTAGCGCATCCCCGGATGTCCTGAAATCGGCATACTTCTAAAACCAGGAGAAAATTCCGTCCCTATATTCGATATGACGTTTACCCATTGCGAGGTCACGCAATCTGCAGCGCTCATCTAGTTCTCGTTACACGCTAAACCCGCTACTGTTTTCGGATTGAAAGGCTTCAGTCTAGGATCGTCTCAGGGCCGCCCTTTCCAGGTGAAGCACTCCACAATGCGGCGCCCCCCATGATGATGGCAAATGAGATGAGCGCTGTGGCGCTTCCAGCGTAGTCCAAAACTGCTCCGAATAACGGCGCCCCAGCGGTTTGGCCAAGCGCCAGAATAAGAAACGGAATACCGAGGCCGAGCGCGGGGCGATCTTCGTATAAAGCGATCCCCCACATCAGAAAAGTGCCTGTAGCGACGATGTAGGCCGCGCCGAACAATCCCATAATGGCAAAGCCTGCTGGCGGGTAAACCGTTGCTCCCACCAAACTGACCAAGATCAGCGCCATGCACGACACTGACAATCGGTGGGCGAAACGTATGCCGAGATAATCAGTTAGAAGGCCCGTCGCTGCACCGGCTGACCCGCCGATGCCAAGCGCTATCCATGCCAACGCAATCGACCTGTCTGAAAAACCCACCTCATCTCGCATAAAATTCGCGCCAAAGGTCCAAATCGCAGTGCTGGCGCTGCCAGCGAGAAACGCGCTGGTGCAAAGCCGCCCTGCTCCTGTGCGAAACACATAATTGATCGACCACTGGTCGTAGACGTTGGCCTTGATTGCAGGGGTTGTGGGCATTACAAACCAGAGCCACACGGTTACGACTGCCCCTAATACGGCGAAGACCGCATAGAGTTCCCTCCATCCTCCCGGAAACGCTAGGACAGCGACACCGGATACAACTATGCCTGCCGCCGTGCCTGAGTTGATGACGCCGTTCGCACGCGGCCTGTTGCCTTGGTCAAAGCCTTTCGCGACCGCGACAGCTAGCGGCGGTGACGTGAGGCCCGTGCTAAGCCCAGCAACAGCAATCGCTAGACCAAGTTGCCAAGTCGTCTGAGACGACGACACCAGGAACATTCCAAGTGTGGCCGCCAGGCCTGCCAATCCCGCCACCCGCCGCTCACCCATAGGCACCTCGAAGAGAAGAGCGACTGCTATTCCGAGACAGTAAGCGGCGAAGGCACCACCGCCAATCCACCCCGCGGCTGCGGCAGTAAGGTCGAGGTCGTCACGGATATACGGGAGTAGAAGACCGTAAGCGAAGCGCGCTAGCCCGTAACTCAGCGCCGTCAGACAAAAGGCCGAGGCAACAAAGTTCACGTGTCCCCTCGTCACGAAGGCTCTCTTGCAGATGCCACTAGAGCACGCGCCGCTCGCTTGGCAGAGCCGATTGGAGTGCTATCATAAACACTGGCGGCGGCAGTAGCGCCCTCGAATAGAAGCCATACCTGAACGCTCAGCTCAGCATCCACTCGGCCTACGCAGACCTCAACGCGTCTACCTATTTCTTCGCGAAATTCTCGTTTATGTTGGTGGACGATGGCCGCTATCTCCTCGTTCGCACCAGCATACTCACTGTAGGCACGCAGCAGCATGCAGCCTCTCGTACCGTGCTCCGCCATCCACTTCTCTTGGACGTCGAAGAGATGACCAATAGGGTCTTCTAACGCTCGCTGCTCTTGGAGCCGCGCCATGAAAGCGAAATGGCGCTTTTCAAGAACGGCGGTGACAAGCCCGTCACGTGATCCAAAATGCTTGTAAAGGGTTCGGGTGGAAGTGCCGGAGGGAGCAAGGATTGCATCGACGCCGACTCGGTGAAATCCATGAACCTCGAACACCCGCTCGGCGGCGCTAATGATGTTAGCACGTTTTTGCATCCTAGCACATATACAACGATCGTTGTACATTGCAAGGAGCTTAGTTCTTTTATGATTCAACCGATCGATTCACGAGAAACATGGCCCAGCGAAGCATGCTGCTAGTGGGCCAACTCCTCTTCTAGCTCTCGCAGTTAAAGATGATTGTGCGGGATGCATGGAAGGTAACTGTCACATCCGGCCGTGCTGTACCTTACAATTTTGGAAGGCCACTGGATTGGCGCACGATCAGATTAGTGCGGGTGATAATAGCACCTGCAGGCGCCTGTCGATCCTGGAGCCTGAGCAGCAGTCGGCGTGCTGCAGTTTCGCCGACATGGTTGGGGTGCGTAGCTACCGACGTCAAGCGAGGACGAGTTATTTCGGTATTCATGACATCGTCGAAACCTATTAGAGCGCGGGTGTGTCCAACCGCGAGGCCAAGGTCATACAAACCGGCAGACATTCCCAAAGCAACGAGATCATTAAAGCATACGATTGCTGTAGGTTCTGGTGAGAGCGATAGAATTGCAGATGCGCTGGCCGGAACGTTTAATACGTTGTGAGGCACTTCGAAAATGAGTGAGGGGTCCAAATCATGCCGCGTCATAGCTTTTCGAAATCCGTCAAGACGATCTCGATACGCTGAGTGATGCACACGGTAGACAGCGAATGCAATGTGACGGTGACCGAGTTCGACCAAATGATCAATCGCTGCTTCAACACCGCCTGAATAGTCGGGACCGACATAATCGAGGTCAGAGCGAATTTGACGCAAAACCTGGATAACGGGAGTTGTGAGCAGTTGCTTGGCAGACAACGTCCCGACTTTCGTTCCCTCCGCCGGGCAAATCAAAAGTCCATCGACGCCATGTTCTGTCATTCGGGTAATGACGTCAAGTTGACGTACGGGATCGTCGTGACTGTTGGCCACAAGCACTGCCAGCCCTGCATCATTTGATACGGCTTCAATCCCCGTCAAGAATTCGGCAAAAAATGGGTTGGCAAGCTCCGGAACGACAACACCCACAATCCTGCTTTGGTCTGCTCTCAAGCGTGCTGCGGTAAGGTTTCGGACATAACCCAGTTCATCGATCACCGATTCAACGTTTTGTCTCGTCGCATCCGAAACGAGCGGACTGCCGCGGATCACGAGGGATGCTGTTGCGCGGGACACACCTGCTTTCTTCGCCACGTCAATCAAGGTGACGCGCTTATCGGTGGGATAACCTTGGTTCAACGGCGACAGCCTTCTCGCTTGATCGAATCCCTATCGACGTCAAGATCCTTCCTGATCCTACCATTTACAGCAGGTACAGCGTCATGGCTAGCCAAGGGCGGGCAAGATTTAGATCGATCTAAATTCTCGTTGACTTAGATCGATCTAATTGACTAAAGACATGTTCAAGACGATGGCGCGGCGTAGTGCCGCAGCAATCGCCTTCGGGCAATTGCCCTTCCTGACGTCCATCTCTTGGAAACATCCATGTCGACACACTTGAGCACTTCACCGCCTGACGCGGCTAAATCCAATTCCACTCTGATTACGCGGAGAGCACTTCTCGGCGGCACTGCCCTGGCCATCCTTGGACTTTCGGCAAACAATGAAGCGATGGCCGAAACACTTGTTACGCCCGATGAGCAGGCGTTCCATCGATTATCAGTCGCGCTTACAGGTCATGATGATCTTTCGCCTGTCACATCCAAGCGGATGTTTGAGGTGCTTCGCCGCGACGACGAGCCTGGGCAGCAGCGTTTGTTTGCGCTGGTTACGTTGGCTGACGCGATGCAGACGCCGGCTTCGCTCAAAGCCGCAGCCTCCGCTGCAGGTCTCGAGGCCGAGTTCATGCGCCTGCTTACTGCTTGGTACACCGGTACGATTGAAACGCCGAACGGTCCGGTGGTGCTATCGTACCAGGAGGCGCTCATGTATCGCCCTGTCGCCGACGGAATGACGGTGCCGACCTATTGTAACAAGGGACCGATGTGGTGGACGGGTCTCCCACCACAAATCAACCGCATGCCAATCAACAATCCTAGAGTGCTGTAATATGAAGTCTCCCGTCTTTGAAAACGGCGACGTCACGGCCGACGTCGTTATCGTGGGCTCCGGTGTAGTCGGTGCGCTGATTGCCGACCAACTAGCCGGAGAAGGCCGTTCCGTTCTGATGCTCGATGCAGGCCTACGCATCGAACGCGCCCAAGCTGTCGAGAACTGGCGAAACATGCCGTTCAAAAACCGCGCCGGGTCCGACTTCCAGGGCCTTTACCCCCAGTCGAAAATGGCGCCTGCCCCACTCTATTGGCCCGAGAACAATTTCGTTGAGCTATCAGGTCCGGATGGCAAGGGTTTCAAACAAGGCTATCTGAAGACAGTCGGCGGCACAACCTGGCACTGGGCGGCGTCAAGCTGGCGCCATCTTCCGGTCGACCTGGAGATGCACTCAGCCTACGGCGTCGGGCGCGACTGGGCGATTTCCTACGACGAGTTCGAGCCATACTACTGCCGCGCCGAAGAAGCGATGGGCGTTGCTGGACCAAACGATCCCGCGCTGCAATCGCCAGCCGAACGGAGCAAGCCTTATCCGATGGATATGGTGCCATGGAGCTACGGCGACAAGCGTTTCGCCGAGATTGTCAATCCACATGGTTTCCGATCGGTCCCGATCCCGCAGGGACGCAGCACGCGTCCTTGGAATGGCCGACCCACTTGTTGCGGCAACAACAACTGTCAACCGATCTGTCCAATCGGTGCCATGTATAACGGCATTCACTCGGTTATTTCCGCTGAGCAGAAAGGCGCAGTTGTTCTGGCCGAATCCGTGGTCTACCGGATCGATACCGACGAGAACAACCGCGTCACGGCAATCCACTGGTATGACAGCGAGCACAATTCCCATAAGGCAACGGGTGCGGCGTTCGTGATCGCCTGCAATTCGCTTGAATCCCCGCGTCTTTTGCTGGCCGCCGCCAACGAGCGCAACCCCGCCGGCATCGCCAACTCGTCTGACCAGGTCGGACGCAACATGATGGATCATTCCGGCTTTCACGCCTTTTTCCAGGCAGACGAACCCCTATGGACCGGCCGGGGCCCAGCGCAGAGCAGTTGCATAGTCGGGCCACGCGATGGCGCCTTCCGGTCGCAATACTCGGCCAATAAGATGATCCTGAACAATATCACGCAAGTGACATCAGCAACCACCACGGCACTGAAAAAAGGACTTGTGGGAGCGGAGCTCGATGCCGAGATCCGCAAGCTTGCCACCCATGGTGTCGACCTGTCTATCAGCCTCGAGCCATTGCCGGATCCGAACAATCGCGTGACGCTCAGCAAGACGCGCGTCGATCCACACGGCATTCCCTGTCCTGACGTTTATTATGACGTCGGCGACTACGTCCGCAAAGGATATGACGCGGCTGTCGTTCAGATCAATCAGATCGCCGCACTCTTTAATGCTGCCGATCTGCGAATCACCACATCGCTCAATGCCAACAATCACATCATGGGCGGCTGCATTATGGGCAACGACGCAAAAGATTCGGTCGTTGATGGCGACTGTCGCGCGCATGATCATAGCAATCTGTGGATTCCAGGTGGAGCTGCGATGCCCTCCGCAAGCGTCGTTAACAGTACCTTGAGCATGGCTGCCCTTGGCATCAAGGCTGCCGACAGCATCTCGAAATCGTTGCGGGGTTGAAGACAATGCGGAATTTTTTGTTCCACCGCGTTACTGCGACCGCCATGACGTTCGCCGCCGGCTTTCTTGGAGTTTGTTCTTCGGCTCTCGCACAGTCCGCCACACCAAACGAGATGCAGACGCTCATCGACCGTGGGAAAATAGTCGCCACGGGAGCAGACTGCATGGCCTGCCATACGGTACCGCATAAGGGAAAACCGTTTGCCGGTGGCTATCCGATCGTATCGCCGCTCGGCACGATCTACTCCACCAATATTACGCCATCAAAAACTCAAGGCATCGGCACCTACACAGAAGAAGATTTCAGCAAAGCAGTACGCAAGGGCATCCGCAAGGACGGTGGTCACCTATACCCAGCCATGCCCTATGACGCATATGCCGAAATGACGGATTCTGACGTCCACGCACTCTACGCCTATTTCATGAAGGGCGTGGCACCTGTCGACGACAAGCCGGCAGATCTGACCTCACTGCCGTTCCCGTTCAACATGCGCTTCTCGATGGCATTCTGGAACATGCTTTATGCCAACAAGGAACCGTTCAAGCCTGATCCCTCGAAGAGCGACGAATTGAATCGCGGCGCATACGTCGCCGGCGCCCTTGGCCATTGCGCCTCCTGCCACACGCCCCGTGGCCCGCTGATGGGTGAGGATTCATCCGGAAATCTGGCCGGCGGTCCGGTTGGACCATGGCATGCACCCAACATCACGTCTGATCCAATCAGCGGCATCGGCGATTGGAGCAATGACGAGTTGGTGCAATATTTTCGCACAGGCCATGCGGATGGTAAAAACCAGGCAGCAGGCGGCATGGCAGAGGCCGTACAGAATAGCCTCCAATATCTTCCCGACACCGACCTCAAGGCACTTGCGGCCTATTTGAAGAGCGTTCCCCCTATTCGCGATCCAGCGGATAACCAACCAGCCCACGGCTACGGGACACCGCACAGCGATGAAGCGTCGATACGCGGTGCGTCACCGTTCAACGCGCATGATAGCCTGAAAACAGGTGCCGACCTTTACGCTGGCTATTGCGCGAGCTGCCACCAACCAAACGGTGCCGGTAGCGAGAACCAGGCGTATCCATCCCTGTTTCATAACACCGCCACCGGTGCCAACCAGACAGCAAACCTGATTTCGACTATTCTCTATGGCGTAGAGCGCGAGACGGGCGGTAACGAAGTGCTGATGCCAGCATTTGGTAAGCAGTCCTTTGTTCAGGCTCTGACCGACCAACAGATTGTCGATATCTCGAATTACGTGCTTGAGCACTACGGCATCTCGGATGCGCAGGTAACACTCAAGGACGTCGCCGTGGCTCGAGCGGGTGGTCCGATCCCTTTACTGGCGAAGGCGCAACCGTTCGTCCTGCCAGTAATCGTAATCAGCATCCTGCTCGTGATAACCGCTACGATCTTTTTGATACTTTCGAAGCGGAGAAAAACGGCAGCCGCAGGTTAACCTTAGCTATAGCCGGCAATGATCAATGTCGGTGGCGGTCGTATCGCCACCGATGGCCAATGCTAAAAACTGTCGCAGCCCATGCCCGAGAAAAATTGAAGAGCGCTGCCGACCCAGCATGTTTCAATCAGTTCGACACTCGGGCCTGCCTTCCTCTGACGCCCAACCCAGCCACGTCTAGAATATCGATATGGGAGCAGGCGCGGCTTACTGTCGTTCCTTGGGGTGTCTCAACCTGTTGGCAGCAGTCAGGCGTAATTTTCAGTTGAACTTAATACACATTTGGGATGCCGTTTACGGCAGCAGGGGCCGGCGACCGATAATGCGATTGCCCCGATAATTTTGACAGGGAAACTGGTATGGGGAGGGGGGCGAATTGTATGCAGGCCATTCGATCTGCCCTTGATCTACCCGTACGCCGTTCACGTCACCCATTTCGGCAAAGAACAGGTCACCGAAATGGTTTAAAATTCTGTGTTAAAACGTCGGGCCGAAAGGACTAACCTGGCGTATCCCCTTGCTTTGGATTGCACTGGACGAAGCATCTTAAGCGCCGAAAGCAATTTTCATGATCGACGGCGCCCGGCCACTCTAAAAAGGGAGCTATGCACGGGCTTAGAGTGATTGAGTGCTACGTCGCCTTCGTCTTGGCTGCATATCAGAAACAGGCCGTTGGTCTGACAGACCCGGGACATTGCTTTGAGCCGCGCCTTCCCGCCAGCCCATCCGTTCGGAAAGACGTCGGGATGCTTGGCCGAGCGCGCGTTCGACATCAGCAATCGTTTTCCGCTCCGGCTCGTCTAGGCGCTCCGCATAGGGGACGGTCAAAGCGGCTAACGCGCGATTTCGTGTGTCGAAGATCGGGAAGCTAATCGCGTGCAGGCCCCTCACCTGCATGCTGGCTGCGGATTCATATCCCCGCTTTCGGATATCGTCGAGCACCGTACCGATGTCGACATCAGCGCCTTTGGGCATTTGCCGTAAAGCCTCGCGAACACGCAGATCCGTCATCCCTGCGTCCTGAAACGCAAGAAGAACCCGACCTGATGCAGATACGAGGACATCAAGAAATGCTCCGACGCGGATGCTGAAACCGACCCAACTCGGGTTATCGACCTTGGCGACCACCACTTGTCGACCATCGTTATAGACAGTCAGATGACATGCCTGTGCGACCTCTGAGGACAACTCCTGCATGATCGGCGCGGCTTCCGACAGCAACCGGTTCGTGGGTGGGTTGCTGTGGGCAAGTTCGAAAAGCTTGGTGGTGATCGCGTAGGTCTCGCCGGAGTTAGCAATGTAATTACGGTTCACCAGACATGCCATCATTCGATAGATTTCGCTGACGCTGCGTCCGAGGCGTTCGGCAACCTCGACCTGCGACAACCCGACATTGCTGCTGCACAGGGTCTCGAGAATATCGAGCCCCTTCTCTAGCGCGGGAGCCGAGTATGCGGGACCCGATGTTTTTTCAAGGAGGCCGTCACTCTTTGCAATCTTATCGGGTGCCTTCATGATCCCATCCGTTCAGCCAAAACATTCACATCAGCCATCCGGATCTATTGCAATAAAAACAACCTCGCCGCAACCGCGCGACGATTAGCGAAGGCCTGGCGTCACTGGATGCGGAATGCGGGGCCCTATAATGAAAGAACGCTGTTCGTTCCCATCGCCAAATTGATTTGCGCCGCCGCGTCAGCCAAGATCGCCTGTACTGCCGATGCCGCCGGGCGTTCAAAATCGTCCAGGCGCGCGAGGTATGGTACGGTGAGTGCGGCTATTGCATGGCTGTTCGTGTCGAATATCGGATAGCTAAGCGCACGAACGCCGCTGAACTGGTTGCTTTTCATATCTTCGAAGCCTCTGCTACGGATCAACGCGAGAGCTTCGTCGGTGTAGCTCAATTCTTCGACATTAGTTGTTTCGCGCGACTGTGCAATTAAGTGCGAAGCCTCGGCCTCATCTCGAAATGCCAGCAGAACTCGACCTGACGCGGATCTCAACGTGTCGAGTTTACTGCCGAGCTTAACGCTGAAACCCACACCATCAGGGATGTCGACCTGCGCAATGACAAGCTGGCTCGTCCCATTCAGCACGGTCAAGTGGCACGATTGCTGACAGCGCTGGGCCAATTCCCGCATGCGCGGAGCGGCTTCATTCAGCAGGCGTTTCGTCGGGGGAAAATTGTGAGCCAGTTGAAAGAGGCGATTGCTGAGAAAAAACGTGTCGGCCGCCTGAAGAATGAAGCCTCTTCGCAGCAGCGAGTCGATCATTCGGAAAATTTCACCCACCGTCCTGCCGAGCCGCTCGGCGATATCCTTTCGGGTCAGTCCGTATTCTTCCGTCGAGAGCAACTCGATGATATCGAGGCCCTTCTCCAAGGCGGGAGCGGCGTAGGGTAAACGTCGTCCTTCGAACGGAACGGGCCGCTGTGATTTGCTATGCAGATCCAAGGTATCACTCATGATGGTTCATCGCTTCGTTCCAATTGACGAGTGATTGCAGTCGTGTCAGCTATGTTTCAGCCTCAATTTCGAGCGCGAGGCGCCCTTCGTCGTCAAGTGCCCGCAAGGTCCATCCGGTGTCCTTGGCTGTGGCCAGGAGATACATGGGACGGGATGCGAACAGCGGCGACATGTGTTTGGCCGAATACTTCGAAAATGAAGTATTATGCTTCATCCTCAGATGTTCTGTCAGCAGAAGCGTCGCCAGCCCTCCATTCACGACAAGATCCGGGAACCCTTCCGTCTCGCGGGCAAAGCCCCGATCCCAATGAATTCGGTGGGAGTTAAAACCAAGCGCGGAGTACTGAAAGAGCAACATGTCGTCAGGAGCCACTTCTGTCAGATCAGCATCTGCGGGAAGCGGGGCGCCCTTAGATATTTTTCTGGCACCGGCTTGCGCGCCCATCATCAGATAGGTCTGGGTTTCCGACAAAACGCGACCGGATTTTCCTGAGGTCAGGTTGTGGGCAATCGTCACCACTGCCATTGGCCCATTTGTGGTTTCTTTCCGGGAAACCTTGTCGACCCAACTTTCCCTTTCGAGGGTCTCGCCGATCATAATGTCGCCAAGATACTCGACTGTTCGTCCGCCAAGAAGTAAGCGCGGCAATCCGAGGTCTGGCAATGGCACGCCTAACCCCGGAAAACCATCTCTGCGAAGCAATCCCCGTGGGGTATCTGCGCCCAGCAGGACGAATTGCCAGCCACGGGGAAGAGCATCGCCTTCCCGATAAAGATCCTGACTGAGATCAAGCATCGCCGCCACCCGCCGAATGGTCGAAAGAGCGCAACACTCTTGCTTTAGAACTTTGGTGGTGAGCACTTCGTCGGGTTCTTGCCGAGACATGATTTTCTCCCAGGTCAGCTAGGGCAGTGCCAGTCTTGAACGTTCAGGAACGGCACTGCTCGGGATTGCGCAGACTACAGCCGCGACGGCTTGGATGAGGCGGTGTTCCGCTTTTTTCCAATTGGCATTCATCATTCCGAACGGTTGAGATCGAAGTTTCTTGTTTCGGGGCTCATTAGCAGCGCGACGAAAGATAATAATATGACGGTGACGCACATGCCCGTAATGATCCAGACTTGGCCTCCAAAGCTTTGCATCAGCCATGCCGCAACGAATGGTGTGGGGCCGGCAAAAAGCAGGTTGGCACCGGTGTAGGCCAGAGCCGAACCGGAATAACGCACCGCGGTGGGAAAATGCTCTGCGAAGAATGACGGCAGAATGCCGCTCTGAGCCTGAATGCTACCGGCGAAGACGGCCATGCCGAGGAAGATTAAGAAGGGGTTGCCGGTATGGAGCATCGGAAAATAGACAATGGAGATTGCCAGCATCGCCAGAGATGTGACGATTAGCGGTGGCTTGCGGCCAAACCGATCGCTTACGGCACCGCCAATGCAGGTGGTGAAGATCGCCACGACGTTGGCTGCCATAAGGCACATAAATGCCGTCTGGTTTGGAACGCCTACCGTCTTTGTCAGATAGCTAATGGAGAAAACGGTTACGACGTAGTAACAAGACGCCGGCGCCGCCCAGAACAACAGCAGGCGCAAAACCGAGCGGCCGTGGGTCTTGAGGACGTGCCGCTGGACCGGGGCTAGACCCCGCGCTTCGGCAGCCAAAGCTTCCTTCTCCTTCAATTTCTCGAATGCCGGCGTCTCGTCGACCCGAAAGCGGATGTAGACGCCAAGGACGACCAGAAGGACACTCATAAGGAACGGAATACGCCAGCCGAAACTGGTAAACTGCTCGGCGGTTACAAAGGTCGTGATGAAGAACAACAAGCCGTTGGCGAGAACCTGGCTTGCCGGTGCAGCCATATTGGTAAAGGCTCCGAACAATCCGCGTCTGTCGGCCGGGGCATGTTCCATGGCAAACAGCTGCGCACCGGTGGATTCTCCGCCGAGAGCAAATCCCTGGATGAAGCGCAAGAGCACGATCAGGATTGGAGCCCAGACGCCGATGCTGGCATAGGTTGGCATAATCCCAATAAGAAACGACGCGAGCCCCATAAGGATGAACGTGAAGAGAAGAACGTTCTTTCGACCGAGCCGATCGCCCAGCAGGCCCATCACAATGCCACCCGCCGGACGGGCAAAAAAGCCGACGCCGAACGTCGCAAAGGACGCAAGAAGGGCGCTGTTTTCGTCCATTGTCGGGAAGAACAGCCCCGGCAACACTGTGGCTGAAATCGCACCGTAGGCCGTGAAGTCAAGCCATTCCAGCGCCGATCCGAGGGCGCTGCTGACGGCCGCTTTTCTGGCCATAGGTGTGATTTCGGTTCGCTCTGACTGCGGACCTAAGTGGGTAAATTTATCTGCTCCTGCCACGGCTTCTCTCCTCCTGATAGCCACGACCGAGCCAGCATTTGCGTGCGGGCTCGATACTTCCAAAAATCACCGTTCGTGGTTGCTCTCCCGCTGCCACGCGGCGAATGTGCTGCCCTGTCGGGCGAGTTGAACCAGCAATGCCGACGGCTCCGAACCGACACCTCCGACCCGCGCGGCCTCCTTGACCTCGGCAAGAATGCGAGGCAGTCCGATATGATCGGCGGCGAACATCGGTCCGCCCTTCAGGCGCGGAAATCCGTAACCGTGGACAAAAACCAGATCGATATCGGAGGCGCGAGCGCTGATGCCTTCTTCGAGAACCTTAGCGCCTTCATTGGCCATCACAGCGAGAATGCGCCGCTGGATCTGCTCAGGCGAGAAGGCTTGCGGTGTCACATTTAGCCTTTGCCTCTCGGCAGAAATGACCCGCTCCACCATTTCAGAGGCCACGGGTTTGCCATCGACATAATCGTACCAGCCGGCACCAGTCTTGCGCCCTAGCCGCCCGTCCTTGCACAAAATGTCGGGAATGCCGACGTAGCGTTCGTTTGGATCTCGCGCCGCGGCGCGACGTTTGCGCATGGCGAAGGCGATATCGAGGCCGGACATGTCAGATACGGCAAATGGCCCCATGGCGAACCCGTAGGCCCGAAGTGCGCTATCGATCTCGGCTGGCGAAGCTCCGTCTTCCAAGAGATATTCGGCATGGCGGCGATAGATCGCAAATATCCGGTTGCCGATAAAGCCGTCGCAAACGCGCGCCACGATCGGCAGTTTTCCAATCCGGCATCCCAAGGACAAGGCCGTTGCGAGTACGTCAGGCGCAGTCTTGTCGCCCTGCACGACTTCAAGGAGACGCATGACATGCGCCGGCGAGAAAAAGTGGAGGCCAACCATATCGGCGGGGCGCCCGGACATCTGCGCGATCTCGTCTACGTCGAGATAGGAGGTGTTTGTCGCCAGGACCGCACCTTGTTTGACCAGCTTGTCCAGCTTGTCGAAGATTGCGGCCTTCACCCCGATGTCTTCGAAGGCCGCCTCGATGACAAGATCTGCATCTCGAACTGCGTCCCAGTTCTCCGTCACCGTTAGGTGCTGCACCATCTCCGCTGACTTTGTGTCCGAAAGCCTGCCACTCTTCTGTTGCGCCAGCAGGATTTCGGTGATGCGGTTTCTCCCGGCAATCGCCGCATCAGCGCTCTGCTCAAGCACGACCACAGGAAGCCCCGCGGCCAACAGAGAATAGGCGATGCCCGATCCCATCGTTCCCGCACCAACGACTGCCGTTCTCTCGACTTTGCGAGGGTCGACGCGCTGCATTCCCGGCTCAGTCCTTGCCCAGGCCTCGGCATGTTTGAGATAGCGGAGAGCCTTTGCCTCCGGCGCGTAGCGCAGATCTTTGTAATTGGCCTGCTCGCGTGACAGACCTTCTTCGAAGGTCATGGACGCGGTATCGGCGATCAAGCTCACGCTCCGCTCAATAGCGCCAATGCCCTTCGCCCGTTTCACGGCTGCGTCCACGCTGTGCTTTTCCCCGGAGGCGTCTCCCGCTGGAACCGAGCGATTGGACAAGCGGTCCTTCAAAACCGTTCCACCAAGGCTGACAGCCACCTGCACAGCATCAGGCTCGATACGGTCGAAAATCCCGACAGCCAAAGCAGCTTCGGCGCTCAATGGTTTTGGTGCCGCAATCAGGTCGATTGCCTTGGCGATACCGACAAGCCGCGGCAATCTTTGCGTTGCGCCATGACGAGGCGGAACGCCCAGCGTCAATCCGGGCAGCCCAGCAGTTGCGGACGGAGTGGCGATACGTAGGTCACAGGCGAGCGCGATCTCAAGCCCGACATCGATCGCCGGTCCGGTAATCGCTGCAATAACCGGCTTTGTGATCGTCTCGATCTGAGCAACGATCGCTGCTGCATCGACATCGCCGTCGCTTGCATCAATATCGTTGCCGGTCAGGAAGCGTCCCGGGACACCGGCAACAATGATCGATCCGATGGTGCTTTCACCATCGAGTTCCCGCAATCCCTTGGCAAGGAGGCAGGCAACGTCCGGCGATAAGGCACCGCCGTTGGCGGCATCGATCCTTATGATCCCCGCATCGCCGTCAACCGACCAGGTAACCGGACCCCCCTCATGCGCATTTAGCTTACTCATGGATTCATCCGTCTTGAAAATATCGATCAAAGCGGCCACCGATCGCGCCGACCGGCGCGATCACCAAGACACCCAGCAGATTGAATGCCCTCGCCCGAAAGCAGGCGGACCTAGATCAAATCTGACATCAGACCCGCTGTGAAACGGGCCTGCCCGGTTCAGCCCCTGGCCGTCTCTGCATCCACCTGATGGACTTCAACGATGTTGCCTTCTGGGTCTTGGAAGAAAATCTGGTCCCATCCCTTGATGGCCCACTGGCCATAATCCGCATAAGGAATGTCACGCTCGGTCAGACGCTTCTTGACGCTGCTGATATCGTCCGTGCGGAAGGCGATATGTCCTCGCAGACCCAGCGGGTTGACGCCTTTGCCTGTCTTGAAGGCAACGTTCAGATCCAGAGTCGCAAGGTGCATTTCAGTCGAGCCGTCGGTAAGGAAGGTGACGTCCCCGCCATATCCACGATCCTTGATCTGATCGCTGCTGTCCTCACCGTGACCACCATAAAAGGTCTGTTCGAGTTCCAGAACGTCCTGGTAGAAAGCACTCAGGTCAGAAACGTCCTTAGCCGTAAAATTCACATGGTGAAAACGAGTAGCCATAGCTTCTTCTCCGTTTTGAGATGCCACGCTGTCGAGCACGGGCACGAAGACCCGCACCCGCGTGCGCCAGTTAGTGGATGTGAATGCCGCCGTTTACGTCGAGCGTGACACCAGTCATGTAGCTCGACAGGTCGGACGCCAGGAACATGCAGGCCCCGGCAACCTCTTCCGGCCGGCCTGGACGACCGAGCGGAATGGCGGTCGAAAGCTCTTTCAGGCGCTCGGGGGAAATTGCATCGGCTACGAAATTCGTCTCGATTAGCGATGGGCAAACGGCATTGACACGCACGTTCAAGGCCCCGAGTTCCCGAGCCAGGGTCCGGGTCATAGAGAGTACGCCCCCTTTGGACGCGGCGTAATGGGCACCGCCGAACAGTCCGCCACCACGTTGGGCCGCCACCGAAGCGACATTGACGATCGAGCCGGACCTCTGATCCGCCATGACTTTGGCAAACGGCGTCACGATGTTGAACGTCCCGGCTAGGTTTACCGACATGATTTGTCCGTATTCGCGCTCGGTTATTTCGTCATATTTCGCCGGCTTCATGATTCCAGCCGAGTGTATCAGAGCATCAACGCGACCAAACTTAGCTATCACCTTTGCCAGCGCTTCTTCGCATTCGTCCCGCGAAGTAATGTCACATTTCAAGGCGATGCAGTCGGCTGCCGGAAACTGCTCTCCAAGTGACGCAGCAGCGTCTTCAAGACCGGAATCCACATCCAGGACCGCTACACGAGCACCGTTCTGAGCAAGCATCTCAGCTGTTGCACGGCCGATACCATGAGAAGACGCAGCGCCAGTTATGACGCAAACTTTCTCGTTCATAAGCATTGGAAAACTCCTCCAGTCATCCTCAGCTCTGACAAATATCAATTTCATATATGCAGTCAACCGTTCACTAGCGAAATTTTTGATTTGACCAAATTTTGCCTGCGAATTACGTATTTCATATATGCAGACTAAAACTGGCGTAATCGCGCCGGTAGCACCTTGGGAGAGAGGCGTGCTTGGGAGGCTGAAGATTGCAGCAGCATCGCTCAACACGACGATCTTTCTCTGGGCGACATGAGGATGGGAGGATCCTAAATGGCGAACCAACACCTGAAAAACTTGCGGGTGCTTGACCTGACGAGCGTCGTCGTGGGACCGACCTGCACATGGCGGCTGGCACAATACGGCGCGGAGGTCATCAAGATCGAAGCGCCGGAAGGGGACCTGATGCGTGGCCTCGGAGGCACATCGCCAACCGGGCAGCATTCCGGCACCTATCTGCACCTTAACCGCGGCAAGCGAAACGTCTGCCTCGACCTGAAAAAGCCGGGTGCGAAACAGGTTATCGAGAAACTTATCGATTGGTGTGATGTCGTTGTCGCCAATATGCGACCCAAAGCGCTCGAGCGGCTTGGCCTGGATGCCGCATCGATTCTCGCCCGCCATCCGCAGAAGATTCATTGTCTGATTACAGGCTATGGCACGGATGGACCCTATTCCGGTCTGCCGACCTACGATAGCGTCGTACAGGGCGTGTCGGGAATCGGCGGCCTGTTTCTTGAACGTGACGGCAGCCCCGCATACGTGCCCTTGGTGGTGTGCGATCATGTCGTTGGCGAGATCGCTGCCGGGGCGATCCTTGCAGCCGTCATCAAGCGGGATGCCGGTGGTGGCGGGAGCGATCTTGAGATCCCCATGTTCGAAACCATGGCAGCGTTTGTGCTGCAGGAACATCTTGCCCAGGAATCGTTCGACCCTCCGGTCGGCACGATCGGCGACAAGCGCCTCCTAAACCCACACAACAGGCCGCTACAGACCGCCGATGGCTGGATTTCGGTAACGATCAATACCGATCCGCAAGTTCGCGCCTTTCTCAAGGCCATTGGCCGGGACAACCTGCTCGAAGACGAGCGTTTTGCGACCGTCGCGGCCCGAGCAAAGAACGTCAAGGACTGGTTCAAGGTGCGCGGCGCAGCGCTTTCGGACAGGACGACTGGCGAATGGCTGTCGATTTTCCGTGCCGCCGACATCGCCGCAATGCCATGCCACACGCTTGCAACCCTGCGCGATGATCCGCATCTCGCTGAAGTCGGGTTAATCTCAAGCGAAAACCATCCGACGGAGGGCCGAATTTCTGTCATTCGATCAACGATCAGGAACCAGCAGAGCTATCCCGCGCCCGGGTCTTACGCGCAGCCCAAGGGCTGGGAAACTAAGCAGGTTCTCGAGGAGATCGGGCTCGACGACCAGGGGATCGAGGAACTGCTCGCGTCCGGCGCGGCAATCGTTGCCGCATAGCGATCGCGTGGAGATAAGTCCAAAGAGGGAATGATGACGGAAGCATATATTTGTGATTACATCCGCACGCCAATCGGACGTTTCGGTGGTTCGCTGTCGTCGGTACGTGCCGACGACCTCGGCGCAGTCCCCCTGAAAGCGCTGCTTGCCAGAAACCCTTCCGTCGACTGGGAAGCGCTTGGCGATGTCGTGTTCGGTTGTGCGAACCAGGCGGGCGAGGACAATCGCAACGTCGCCCGCATGTCGCTTCTTTTGGCTGGTCTGCCGGTCTCCGTGTCTGGCACGACGGTCAACCGTCTTTGCGGTTCCGGCATGGACGCGGTCATCACGGCTGCCCGCGCCATCAAGGCCGGTGAGGCCGAGATCATGATTGCCGGCGGCGTAGAAAGCATGAGCCGCGCGCCGTTCGTCGTGCCGAAGGCGGAGACAGCGTTTTCGCGAAATGCCGAAGTCTACGACACCACTATCGGCTGGCGGTTTGTCAATCGATTGATGAAGAAGCAATACGGCGTCGATTCCATGCCGGAAACCGGCGATAACGTCGCGATAGGCCACAAGGTGTCGCGCGAGAACCAGGACGCCTTTGCCGTACGAAGCCAGGCAAAGGCTGCGGTCGCCCAGGGCAACGGGCGTCTGAGCAAGGAAATCACTTCCGTCAGTGTCCCGCAGCGCAAGGGAGATCCGATCGTCGTCGTCAGTGACGAACATCCACGCGCAACCAGTCTGGAGACGCTCGCGAAGCTCAAGCCGGTAAACAACATCGAGGGTGGCACCGTGACCGCCGGGAATGCATCCGGCGTAAATGACGGGGCAGCCGCCTTGATCATAGCTTCCGAAGAGGCTGCGAGGAGATATGGCCTGACGCCGATCGCGCGCATCCTGGGCGGTGCCGCAGCCGGTGTGCCGCCGCGCATAATGGGCATGGGGCCCGCGCCGGCGACGCAGAAACTCTGCGCGCGGCTCGGTCTGACACCACAGGCTTTCGACATTGTGGAACTGAATGAAGCCTTCGCATCCCAAGGCATAGCCGTGCTCCGCGAACTCGGCATTCCCGAGGACGCAGAGTACGTCAACCCGAATGGCGGAGCGATTGCGCTCGGACATCCGCTCGGCATGTCGGGCGCTCGCATTGCCGGGACGGCGGCGCTCGAACTGTCGCTTCGAGGCGGCAGGCTGGCACTTGCCACCATGTGCATTGGCGTTGGCCAAGGTGTCGCGATCGCATTGGAACGCGTGTAATCGAAGGCGATCTAGATACCTTTACCGCGCCAATAGGGGTTTTTTTGGCCCCTACCCTAGCGGGTACTCGACATAGGCGAAGCGTCGGCTGTCCGGCGCCCAGCTGTTGACATTGATCGTCCCCTGCCCGCCATGAAAAGCCACCACATCCTTGATATCTTCACCCGCTACCGTCATTGACCGGATGATGACGTCCTTGTCGGGCGGGTGGCCGATAGTGCCGGCGGGATAGCTGAGGAAAAGGATTGTCTGGCCGTCCGGCGAGATATGCGGGAACCAGTTCACCCGGTTGTCGAAGGTGAACTGGCTGATCTCATCGCCATCCCGGTCCATGCGGAAAACCTGTGCATGCCCTGGTTCGGACGAGCGAAGTTCGGAACTGAAATAGATCCATTGTCCGTCGGGCGAATATTCAGGTCCGTCGCTCGGCTTAGCTGAATCGAGAAGACGCCGATCGGTCCCGCCAGCAGCCGGTATGACATAGAGGTTTCTGCGCGCTTCCGGTCCCGTCCCTTCGATCCCGACATAGGCGAGCTCCTGCTCATCCGGAGATACCCCGTGCAGATAATAGCGGAAAGGTTCGTCGTGTCGATTTGACACCCTGACCGGCGGTCCTGCATCAAAGCCGATCTTGTAAAGATGGCCATCATTGGAACTGACATAAATTGCACGGCCGTCCGGCGAAAGCACGTGATCATTGTTGAGGTCCGCCAGCATTCCCGTATTGATCAGCTGGAGGCCCAGGCCATCGACGCCAATACGCCAGAGTTGACCACCGCCATTGAAAATCAGGTGATCGCCGTCAGGTGTCCAGTTTGGAGCCTCGATCAGATGATCGGTCTCCAGAATGACCTGCCGCTCGCCCGTTGCGAGATCGTGTATGGCCAGCAACGAGCGCTGCCCAGGAGCAAGCTGTCTGCCATAGTTTTGTACCGACAGCTCGGTGACGCTGTCAGATTTTACGTTATCTGTCATTTAGTCCTCCAATGATGGAGATGGCGGGAGTTATGAAGGGTGGCGGGCACCTGACGCCCTCTTCATTGGGAAGGAGCTTCCAGCTCCTCGTCGTAACCGAAGTTAGGGAGCGGGTTCGAGCAGAACAGCCTCGTCCTTACCCGGCATGAGGGGAGCCGGGCGAACGCAGGTGCTTTTCAATCGGATATGGCTTCCTGCCGTGCTGGACAATTCAAGCGACTCGATGATCTCCAGTACGTGATATGCCAATTCACCATTTGCTCGATGCGGGCGCCCGGTCCTCAGGGCAACGGCCATATCGATCAAGCCGACAACGCGGTAATCCGCAATTTCCTGGCCGAATATCGTCGTGCGATTGACCGCACCGAAGGCGAAATCAGCGATAGAAACCGGCTGCCAGTCGCCACCCCGAATGAAGACTTCAGGCACTCCGCCGAAATGATTTGGATCGGCGGCCTGAAGGCTGCCTTCGGTCCCGTATATCTCGAACTTCGGCCGCTTTGACGCCCATATGTCCCAGGACATCGTCAATGATACATTGGCGCCAGAAGCGAAATGAAGCGTGCCGTTGATGGTGGTGGGAACGGCCACGTCGAATGTCGTTCCATTCAGCTTTTCGCTTGTGATCGTCCGCTGGTCGAAGGCTTTGGTTGCGAAGGCAGACACCGATTGAACCGGGCCAAGCAAGTTTACCAAATGCGTAATATAATAGGGTCCAACATCCGCGTGCGGACCACCTCCTGGTTGATAAAAGAAGCGCGGATCCGGATGCCAGTGTTCCATGCCATGAGAGGCGATCGTGACGCTACCTCCGATGACCCGCCCAATCTTGCCATCGTCGATGATTTTGCGTTCCGTCTGATGCGAAGCGCCAAAAAACGTATCCGGCGCACAGCCAACGCGCAAGCCCAGGTCGTTTGCCCTCTCGATCACCGTGTCAGCTTCCTTCGTCGAGACTGCCAGCGGCTTTTCCGAATAAGGATGCTTGCCGGCATCGAGAATATCGAGAGCAACTTTCGCGTGAACGGCGGGGATCGTCAGGTTCAGGACGATTTCGATATCAGAGTCGCTCAGAAGCCGATCGACCGACATCGCTTCACAGCCGTAGGCCTTTGCCTTTTCTTCGGCGATATCCTGCCGAATATCGGAAACCGCCTTGACTGTAATGAGACTTGAGCCCGCAGCTCCCTTGAGATAGGCCTCGCTGATGACGCCGCACCCGATAATGCCGATGACGACCGGTTTCATGCTTATTCTCCATCAATATGTGAGGCGCTGCGCCTGACGCGATGGCAGGCATCGTGCGCCACTTATTAAGCCGCCAGCAATTCCGCCAGGCAACCGGTTATGAGCTTGTGATCGTGAACGTCCGGCAGGCCGCTAATGCCAACCGAGCCGATAAAGGCACCGCCTTTCAAAATGAGCGGAACGCCGCCGCCGCCTGCAGCGAAATCCTCGGGCGGCAACCGGAAGCGGGTATTGAAATCGTAATTTTTGCTCTGCGCTTCCAGCTTCATGAAGAGTGAGCTGCGATGAAAGCGGTGAACAACTGCACACTTTCGGCGCGTCCAGCCAAAATTGTCGATCGTTGCACCCGGCGCCAGCATAGAAAAGATGGGATCGGAGCCATGACGTATCTCGATTGCGACTGGAAACTCATTTTCTCGTGCGCGCCGATAGAGGCGACTGGCGAGTTCCCATACGAAATCGTAGTTAAACTCGGGGATCACGAGGCTTCTCTGTTCTTCCATCAGTTCTTCAAGCGAAGGTATATCCTGCATTAGTCCGTCTCTTTTAAAAGCAATGGAGCGCCGTCCCCTGAGGTCGCCGCTCTCAACCATTTGCATGTCAGGCAGCCTGATCGCAGAGATCCTCGATATCCGACATTTCCAGCGGTACGCCGGGGAAGTCGGCAATCGTTCCCAGTGGAATGCCGCGGACCGAATCCTGACCGGCTTCATCGGCGAGAAGGTCGCCAACGCGTCCTTTCACACCACCCCGCGCGTCGAAGAGACCAAGAAGGCGGGGACCGAGACGTGGATGGTCCAGCCATTCGCCGAGCGTCGACCATGCGTTGAGCGAAATGATCAAAGCTTCTCCTGGGATCTCAACGGTCCCTTCGAGGCGAAAGTCGCGAGACGATGCGCCGACATGCACGGTGACCGCGGCCCCCGGAAAGATCCAGGATTTGGTACCTTCATGCCAGTGTCTCAGCTCTTCGCGCGGGACTGCGATCTCGATGGTGACGGCCTCGCCCGGCGCCAACCTGACCTTCTTCCATCCCCTCAGTTCCACCGGAGGCGTTATGACAACGTCGCTGTGATCGTGGACGTAGAGCTGTACGACTTCGCTACCATGTCTTGGGCCTGTGTTGCGAACGGTAAGCTTCGCATCGAAGGCGATCTGATCGGCCAACGGGCGTACCTTCAGCTCCAAATCGGAGTAGTCAAATGTCGTATAGGAAAGGCCGTGACCGAACGGATAGTCGACTGCCATCTTTCGGGCATCGTAATATCGATAGCCGACGTGAATGCCCTCGCCATAAGTTACGTTTTCGTATGCGCCAGGGAAATTAAGATACGAAGGAGTGTCCTCCAGAACCAACGGGATAGTTTCCGCGAGCTTGCCGCCGGGGTTGGTATCGCCAAGCAACACATCAGCGATCGAATCTCCGTGTGCTTGCCCTGTCAGCCAGAACTCCACGATCGCGTTGACGGATCCCCGCCAAGCTGCTGTCGTTACGGCAGAACCATTGCTCATTGCCACGACCATAGTCTTGCCCGCGGCACGAAGTGCTTCCACAAGCGCCAGCTGATCTGCAGGCAGATCTATGTTCGTCCGATCCCGCCCTTCCGCTTCATATTCACCCGGTAGGCCAAGAAAGATGACCACAACATCCGATCGTTTCGCGAGATTTACTGCGTTTTCGATCATGACCGCCGTATCGACGCCCTTGGAAAGGGAGTAGCCGGGTTCGAACTCAAGCGATGCCCCAGCTTCCTTGGCGCGTGCGGAAAGAGCATCGAGCCCGCTGACGACCCTGACCGCATTGACGCGGGAACTTCCTGCTCCCTGGTAGCGCGGTGTCCGCGCCAACTCGCCAACGACGGCAACGCGAAGACCGGAAGACAGCAAAAGCGGCAGGCTGCCGTCATTTGTCAGCAACACTGCAGATTCCGACGCCGCCTTCCTGACGAGCTGGTGATGTGCATCATAATCGATAGCGTCTGTATCGCCATGATTGGCGGTCCGATCCGCCAAAAGCCGCAATCTTTCAGTTGTTCGAGCGACTATTTTTTCGTCAAGATCGCCTTTTACGAAAGCATCGCGAACACGCAAATCATCCTGTCGTCCGGGCATGCGGACGTCGAGCCCGGCCGTAAGCGCCTCGACAGGGTCCCGAACGGCACCCCAGTCCGAGACTACGACGCCGTCAAAACCCCATTCGTCACGGAGGATCTCGGTCAGCAACCAGGGATTTTCTGAGGCATGCAGGCCGTTGATGCGATTGTATGATGACATGACGGACCACGCGCCTGATTCTCGTAGGGCGATCTGAAAGGCGCGCAGATAGACTTCGCGCAGGGTCCGCTCATCGACGTTGGCACTGACACGCAGTCGGTCAGTCTCCTGATTATTGGCGGCAAAGTGCTTGAGGCAGGCTGCCACGCCCTGTGCCTGTATTCCGCGCGCCGAGGCTCCAGCAAGCATGCCAGCCAGAAACGGATCTTCCGAATAATATTCGAAATTTCGTCCGCACAACGGACTACGCTTTATGTTGAGGCCTGGGCCGAGAACAACGTCGACACCGGCCTTTCGTGCTTCACGTCCAAGGGCTTCGCCGACGGCTGCCGTAAGCTCCATGTCCCACGACGAAGCCAGTGTCACTGCAGGCGGAAAGCAGCTCGCGGGTGCACTTCGTTCCAACCCGAGGTGATCAGGATTTTCGTCATCCTGAACACGTAATCCGTGCGGACCATCGGCGAAGCGCAGTGAGCGAATTCCGTGAGCGGGCGCATCAAGCGTGGTCCAGTAGTCGACACCGGTTGTCAGCGCCAAGGCCTCTTCAATTGAACGGATCGTTCCTTTCTGCGAACTGACATGTTCGTTCATTTGGCACCTCTTATGAATTGAATGAAGATTGCGCTCACGATCGCGAGGGCAGCGGCAAACAGGTAAAGGCTGGTGTAGTTGCCGCCTTGACCATCCGCACCGATGAGCAGCAATGCGGGGGCAAGAATGGGCGCGACGGTCTGCGGAATTGTGCTTGAGAGGTTGAAGACACCCATTCCCTTGCCGGCAGAGCTGTCCTTGTCCGGCAAAACCTCGGAAACGAGTGCGTAGTCGACGCCGAGATAAAGACCGTTGCCAAGACCAGCGATCGCAATGCCGAGAAGAAACATCTCAACGCTGTGAGTGAACGCGATGATCCCCATCGCTATAACGAAGAACAGTGATGCAAGCAGGATGAAGGGCTTGCGCTGACCGAAATAGTCCGACAGCCAGCCGCCGCCGATGCTGGCGACCGCAACTGCGACTGCCAGAACGAACATAGCAATTGTCAGGATTGGCGCAATCGTCTGCGTGGTATAGCCGAGCCGGTCGATCAGGAAGTAAGTCTTGTATGTTGTCAGCAGGTAGAGAGATGTCCAGGCCAGAAACCTGCCCATCCAAACAAGCCCGAAATCACGATTGACGAACGGGTTGATCCACAGGGCTCCCAAAAGGCTACCTAGCGTCAGGCGTTTCTTCGGAGCCGATTGAAGCGGTGCCTCGCGCAACGTAAACAGGAAAGGGGCGGCCAGCAGTGCACCGAGCAGAACTGGCCACATGAACATTCCTATTCCATCGGTTCCGACCAGCTGAATCAGGAAAACACCACTCACGACGGCTACTTGCCCGGTCATCCCCATGAGGCCCGACACGCGGCCGCGCAATGCTAGCGGCACCCGCTCAGGTAAAATGGCTATGGTTGCGGCAACCGCAGCATTGAAACTTGCTTGCGCAAGGGCCCAGCCGAGCGCGACCATAGGTATCGTTGACGCGATCGCGATCAAATATATGGCCAGAGCACCAGCAACAAAGCCGCCCAAAAGGAACGGCTTCCTCTGTCCCCATCGTGACGTGAGCCGGTCGCTCAGCATTCCAAAAATAGGGTTCGATATAAGCGCGGCGGCTGCGCCGACGCTGGATACCAGAGCAAATGAGCTTGCCTTCCCATCAGGATCGATCTGACCGACCCTCAGGGCGATCGTTACTGATGCCGGTGTGATAAGAGCGACGTAAATTCCGATGATGGCGGCGATATAGCGAACGACGAAGAGGCTGTCGATCGACTGGCCGGTGAGCCGCATGTGACGTTCCGGTGTGGTCTCGGCCCGAATTGTGTTGGGGTCTATGGACTGAAGCATCTTTCCCTCCTCCAAGGTGATGACAGTTGATGATCTAGCCCACGCTATCGCTAATTCAAGATACAGGTCGGCCGACCGACCTGTTTTTTAACCGACATTCGGTTCGAGGGCAAGAACTGTCGCTTACCTGATCGCGTCGAGCCGTTCACGCGTAAGCGCCGCCGCAAGTTCTATGGCACCTGTGAAGTCAAAGGATGGATTGCGTAGCCACTGCATCTG
Organism: Neorhizobium sp. JUb45; assembly: GCF_004343585.1. Lineage (GTDB taxonomy): Bacteria > Pseudomonadota > Alphaproteobacteria > Rhizobiales > Rhizobiaceae > Neorhizobium. The sequence continues at coordinate 72,575 of NZ_SLYW01000013.1, forward strand.
GAGCCCGTCGGAAGCAGCAAACAGTATGGAAACCAGCGACAATATCAGCCTTTTTGACTCCTCGCTCTCCACTCTTTTTGCTTGAGCAATGGCGTCGGCAAATCCTTGCCGTACCAAATCGTAGCGAGCGACGAAAAAGGCATGAGCCGGATGGTCTCCCGTCAAAGACTCTCCTGTCATGACGGAAAAAAAACGTACAAGCTCCCGATCTCGAGCGTTGCGATATGCTGCTTGCAAAACTTCGTCGACAAAATCCGATCTGCCTTGTGCGACCGCTTCGATATCCGGACGGCTTGCTGCCGGCGGGTAATGGAGGTTCAAAACCGCTTCAAGAAGTTGGTCCTTGCCGCCGAAATGATGGTGCAGTGCCGATTGAACGACACCCGCCCGACTGGCGATCTGGTTCATCGTCGTCGCGCGATAGCCATTCTCACCGAAGAGTTCGACCGCACCTTTGAGGATCGCGGATCGCGTAAGCGCACCTTTTTCTGCGTTTCGTTTGGCGCGAGGCATGAGAAACCTTTCCGGGAAAGCCACGTCATCCGGTCTCCAGACGCCGTCATCTCCCTATTAGTCAGAAGGGGAAATACACGCAATTGAAGGATCGGAATAGTGGGCGCCAAATTAGCATCCCCACGCGTCAGTTCGACGCCGTCATTGCAAATTTTCGCACACCCGATCTTTGGAAGCCGTAGCGCCGATAGCGATCTTGACCTGCCACTGAAGTTTCATCCGGCTGCGATTAGAGCCTCGGCAGTTTTTGATAAGCCAAATGGCGTGGTGGGAGCAACCGGGGGAAACGCGAAGCTTCCACATCGCGCAGCGTTGGAGCCGGTTGCGGCGATGATCCCGGCATAGTCCGCCGGGGTTTGGTATTCGAGCGATGAGTGCGGCCGGAAATTGTTGTAGTCGTTGGCCCATTCCGCAATGGCGCTGCGGGCGTGATCGAGGCCGAAGAACAGGCTCTCGTTGAGCAGCTCGTCGCGCATGCGGCCGTTGAAGCTCTCGACATAGCCATTTTGCATTGGTCTTCCCGGCGCGATGTAGTGCCACTCGACCTTGTGATCCTTCGACCAAGCAAGGATGGCATTCGAGGTCAGTTCGGTCCCGTTGTCTGAGACAATCATGCCAGGCTTGCCTCGTCGCTCGATAAGCGTCGTCAGTTCTCGCGCGACACGGCGACCTGATATCGATGTGTCCGGGATCGCCGCCAGGCATTCGCGCGTGACATCGTCGACTACATTGAGGATGCGGAAGCGCCTGCCGCAGGCGAATTGATCATGGACGAAATCCAGAGACCAGCGGGCATTGGCCTTTGCTTCGACGAGGATCGGCGCACGCGTTCCGACGGCACGCCGCCTGGCTTTCCGTTTGCGCACGGAAAGACCTTCCTCGCGATAGAGCCGATAGATGCGATTGACCCCGGAAGGCTCTCCGTCTCGCCGAAGCAGAATGAACAGCCGTCGGTAGCCGAACCGTCGTCGCTCGTTGGCCAGATCGCGCAGCTTCGCTCGCAACTCGACCTCAGGCGGCCGAGAGGATCGATAACGGATCGTCTTTCGATCTGCGGATATGATCTGGCAGGCCCGCCGTTCCGAAAGGCCCATGATGGCCTTCAGGTGCGCGACAGCGTCACGCTTGGCGGCAGGCCCTACCATTTTTTTGAAAGAAGCTCGCGGAGTGCGGCTGTATCCAGCATCTGTTCAGCAAGCAGCTTCTTCAGCTTGGCATTCTCATCCTCCAGCGCCTTCAGACGCTTGGCCTCAGATACTTCCATGCCGCCATATTTGGCCTTCCAGTTGTAAAAGGTTGCCTCGGAAATCCCGTGCCTACGGCAAAGATCAGCCGCTTTCGCTCCGGCCTCCTGCTCCTTCAACACGGCAATGATCTGCTCTTCCGTAAATCGCTGCTTCTTCATAAGTCCGTCCTCAATGGGCCGAACTCTAATCCATTCTGGAGGAAATTCTCAGTGGCAGGTCAATCTCACTCACACGCTACGCCTACCGAACGGCCACCGTCACATCACTTATAGCGTGGCTTTGTACGGCGCGTTGAAAAGGGGACGCAGAGCGGTTCTGGTTGACTGGTATCGCCGGCTCGGTTCCAAAGATCCGCCAGCATTTGTTGGGAGTTACCTTGTTGGGGTGTCCCGCGTTATAAACTGGTTTTGCGACCACCCGCCCCCGTCAGGCGGAAAGTAAGGTTAATTCGCTCTCCAGAAACCTGTTTGGTGCGGGCAACACCATGTTGCCAATTTCGCTGCGTTGCGCCCGACATGATCAGTAGACTTCCGTGTTCCAGAACCAAGCGTACAGTTTTCGAGTGGTCATCTCGTCGCCTTAAATCAAAACGGCGTTCAGCTCCCAGACTAATTGATGCTATAACAGGGTTTGAGCCGAGTTCTTTTTCGTCGTCCGAATGCCAACCGATCGCATCGTCGCCACTGCGATATAGATTTGCCAGCATCGAGTTGAAGCTCGAAGAGCATATCTCTTCGAGGCGCTGCCGGAGCATCTCCAGAAGTGGCGTGAAAGGGTGGGGTTTAAGAATTTGTGCGAGCGTCGAATAGGTATGGACGACGTCACCATACCAGCTACTAAGTCGTGGCTGCGGAATGACGCGATCCTCGATCCGAACAGAGTGTTGTTCCCAAATGATTTCTTCCCGCAGCCTTTCAAACAAATTGTCAGGCGACACGCCAAGGTCGGGGCTCGGATGATAGACGACCTCTGCACCCTCCAGTAGCAAACGACGCGTTTCGTTGAACAGGTCCATTATCACTCCGTCACAATTACGATCTTGCCCTCAGCAGCGTTAGCTTCCATGCAAGCATGGGCATCTACGATCTCGTCAAGTTTGAAGACCTTGCCAATCTTGATCGCAATTTCGCCAGCTTCCACTTCGTCCACCAGCTTTTGGAAGGGCATTTTCAAGAAATCGTCAGAATCGCCGCTGTAGGTGGTCAACGAGACCTTGTTTGGAATAAGATCCATGGGCGCGAAATTCTGGAGAGACCACTGATTTCCAACCATACCTGCCATGCATACGACACCGCCGCTATCAGCAGACTTTAGTGAGTCTTCCAGCGTTGTCGTGCCCACGAGTTCGAGCACCTTGTCGAACTTGAGCGGGCCGGCATGGGTTTGTCCGTCATCAACGATCACACATTCGGCGCCTTGTTCATAAAGGAGACGGGTGCGATCCCTGTTTCGCGTTGTCGCAGTAACATGGGCCCCAGCTCGCCTCGCCAGACCAATCGCTGCCATTCCGACTGAGGTTGTCCCGCCGCGGACGAGAAGGCGCTCTCCTGATTTTAGCGTCAGTGAAGAAAATAGTGAGCCCCACGCTGTTTGCAGCATCTCAGGAAGTGCACCCAACGTATCCCACGGCAGCGCAGTTATAATTCGTCCGACCTGTTGGGCGGGGACGCAGACGTATTCTGCGTAGCTGCCATCATAGTCTCTGCCCATTCCTCCCATAATGGTGGCCACAATGTCGCCTTCTGAAAAATGTCCACCTGGCGCCGCATCGATGATGCCAACCGCCTCAATTCCGAGAATTCGTGGGAAAAGTACACTCGGAGAATGTCCTTGTCGTGTAAACAGTTCAGATCGATTTAGGCCAAACGCCTTCACCGCGATGCGGACCTCGTGCTTTTGCGGACGAGGCTTCGGCCGAGTTTCAAAATTGAGAACGTCAGGCCCTCCAGCACGATGAACAACAACAGCCCTCATCACGTAAGCCCTCTGCCTATCCTCAAGCCGCCACTCTGATTGATAGTCTCTTTTAGACACGAAACGCGGACATACACCCGGCGACAGGAGCCAACGGGTGTATAATCAATGCAACGACAGCTGTGTCGTTTTAGGCAGACACGACCGGGCGTGCGAACCCTGCGAGGGGCGTTAAGAATATAGCACCAAATGATTCAAGCTTTGTCTTGAGGTCCGCAGGCGGGAGACCGTAGACGTAAAGCGCTTGGATCTTGGCGAGCTTTAAGAACTTTTCGGCATACGGCCCGAAGGTTTTCTCCACGTGTGGCAAAACGCCTTCGGTCAGGTAGCGCTCAACGATGTGAACTGAGCGACCGTCTTCTCCGAGCGAATATTCGTAGATCAACGTGCCGGGTTCTTTGCTGGACAAGTCGACGATCTCAGCGATCAGGCTTTTGAACTCCTCAAGAACATCGGGTTCAACCGTCATATGGAAAACGTTGGTGATGTAGGTCACTACAGGTTCTTCCGTTTCTATGTGTGTTCTGGATTTTGCCGATAATTCGGTCTTCTGAAGGACCATTCCCTCAAATATTCGACAAGATGAAGGATGGGGGAATCTGGTTTCAAAGATTATCGCTGCGCCCTGAGTTGGAGGGCGCAGCGGTACTCAATCAGGAAGCTTCGGGCTCATCGCCGAAGATCTTTCCGGCACCAGCCCAATCGGAAGGCGCAACATCTTCAAAGATGACATAGATATAGTTCGGATCAGTTCCGGTATTTTTGACGATGCTCTCGGTGATTTCCGCAGCAACTGCCTTCTTGGCTTTTGCGTCCTTACCGCTGAACCAGCTTACTCGTACGACCGGCATGAATTTCTCCTGATGAATGTTGGCGAGGCTTGCACTCAGTTTGCGCGACCAGCTTGCTTGGCTGGTTGCCTAGAGACATCCAATACTGTAATCCCAAAGCGCGATAAACTCGCGAAAAGCTACTATCAGTAGAGGAAATCGCTACAATGGCTCATTTGGAACGATTGAATGGCATTGTCAGCTTTGTTGAGGCCGCAACCGCTCTTAGCTTTACCGCCGCAGCGGAAAACTTGGGCGTTACCAAGTCGGCGGTTGGGAAAAGCGTCAGTAGGCTCGAAGACAGGCTCGGGACGAAACTTCTTCATCGATCCACTCGAAAGCTCACTCTGACCCCAGACGGTGAAGCATATCTTGCAAGTTGCCGCCACGCGTTGGAGGAAATTGGCGGTGCTGAGCAGGTGCTGTTGGCCAAGAACCATCAATTTGGTGGGCGATTACGCGTCGACGCACCCGCTGCCTGGGGGCGACAAATCTTGCTGCCGGTCTTGGCCAATATTGTGAAGCAGCATCCTGGTCTATCGCTATTATTGTCGCTGACGGACAGAATTATCGATCCAGTTGAGGAAGGTGTCGACTTGGCGATCCGGTTCGGTGAAACGAAAGATACAAATGGTCTGATTATCCGCAAATTGGCCGAACAACGTGCCATGATCGTAGCCTCGCCAGATTATCTTAGGCTTCGAGGCACACCAATTACCGTCGACGAAATACAGGACCATGATTGCATAGTAGGCTTCCGGCGGGACATCCCCAACACATGGCGCGTACGAAATCTCGATGGCTCGACAAGCCGCATCACGCCACCTGCCACTCATGAAATCGGTGATGGGGCTGCAATTGTGGATTCTGCAGTTGCGGGACTTGGCCTCGCACAGATGCCGAGTTCACTCGTAGAGGATCACATCAAGAGTGGTCGGCTGTCCGCGGTTCTTGAGGAGTTTAGCGGTGCGAAAATTGACATTTCTGCGATATGGCCCTCTACTCGGCACCTTCTCCCCCGAGTTCGGTATGTTGTCGAGGCGCTGGCTAACGAAGGCCGCCGCGGCAGTCTGGGCAATTAGAGCTTCCAGATTTGGTAAAAGGAGCACAACCACGTTGCTTATGCTCCTTTCTATTGTTGAGTGATTACGCGACGAGCCTGCGGCCTTGCGATGCCGACATGCTCAACGGCGCGTACGGCTGCTGCTCTGTCCGTGCCGCCAACGTGAATTTTGATAGATAACCGTCGAGAGCAACGCATTCTGACGCCAGCCCGGATCCCGCTGCACTCATTTCTTCGACCATTGCGGCATTCTGCTGAGTCGTCTGGTCCAGATGATTGATCGCAGCGTTCACCTGCGTCAGGCCGGAAGACTGCTCTTGTGCCGCGATTGCAATGGCTTCCATGTGTTCATTCGCGGCGCGCACGAGCGTCTCTATATCCGTAAGGCACGCGCCGGTGCTGTCCACCAGGCTCACGCCCTCGCCGACGGCGATTTCGGAGGTTGCGATAAGTTGCTTGATCTCCTTGGCGGCAGCTGCCGAACGCTGCGCGAGTTCGCGCACCTCCTGGGCTACAACGGCGAAGCCTTTGCCGGCTTCTCCCGCGCGTGCTGCTTCAACGCCGGCGTTCAACGCAAGCAGGTTGGTCTGGAACGCGATCTCGTCGATCACGCCGATGATTTGACCTATTTGCTGCGAAGATTGTTCGATACGCGCCATCGCGGCAGTGGCGTTCTGCACAACCGTGCCCGATTGATCGGCCTTTACCTTGACATTGCGAACGACTTCCCTGGCGTCTGAAGCGCGATGCGATGTCGATTTTACGTTCGCAGTGATCTGCTCCAGGGCCGCAGCGGTCTCTTCAAGTGAGGCTGCCTGCTGTTCGGTGCGGCGTGCAAGATCATTGGATGCGGCGGAAATCTCGCTTGCACCTGAACTGACAGTCGTGACTGAGCGTTCGAATTCAGACAAGGTCGTTCGCAACTGCTTGACCGAGGCGTTGAAGTCGTGTCGCAACGCCTCGAACTGAGGATCGAATGGTAGTTCGATTTCGCATAACATGTTGCCGGTAGCGAGTAACTTCAGTCCTTCGGCAAGGGCGGCGGTCGCTTGGTTTAGGCGACGATCAGCGTCTTCCTCGGAAACTCGCTGCATCTCGATCCGATCATTTTCAGCCCTGATGCGATTGGCTTCCGCCTCCTGCTCAAGCTGCCCGTTTCTGATCGATGCCTGTCGGAACACTTCAACCGAACCAGCCATTTCACCGATTTCATCTGCGCGCCCAAAGCCTGGCACGTTGATGCCGGAGTTACCGTGGGACAGCGCAACCATGCAGTCCGTCAGTGCGCGAATGGGTCGAATAACCCGGATGACGATGATTGCGGTACCGCCAAGACCGGTCGCTAGTGCAAGGATGGCTCCGAGCGACATCAGAACGGCGTTCATGGTTGCCGTGCTGCGCATCTGCGCGGCCGTTTCATCCAACTCCGCCATTGCCGCTAGCGCTACCTGCGCAACAACACCGAGCGCAGCATTGGATGTCATCTGCCAGTCATCAACGGTGAAAACTGTCGATGGCCCGGCTGCGAGATCCCTTAGCAGAGCTTCACGCTTGTCGTTGAATGCTCCATCGAAATAAGCGGAACTGCCGGCGGCATACTTGGCCTTGATGTCAGCAGGCGTGCTCTCGTGAGCAACCAGTCCGCCAACCGCTTTCCAGGCAAAACCTGTCGCGGAATCGGTCTTGAGAAGTGTCGCACGCTCGTCCGACGTCAATGCACGGCTCGCGCCGATGAGGGAGGTGATTGTCACCGCAGAGGTACCGCCGTTGTTGCGTGCGGCCCATGCGTAGGCGCGCATCTCAATCAAGCCAGTCAAAGATTGATCGAGGGTCCGCACTCGGCTCTCGAGAGCCGTCGACGTTTCATCGAAAACCGCAAGGACTTCATTTCCGAAATTCAGGACCTCATCGCGAAGAGCGGGCTCCCGCTGAGCAAGGTCACGAGACAGATTGGCATCGACGCGGCTCCGTAAGGCCTTCAACGCGTCGTAGGCATCGATTGCCCTTTGCACGTGAGGTGTGATGCTGGCGTTGCTCACGGTCGCGGCTTCGGTGGTGAATCGCTGCATGGCGGCATCAATTTGTGTTCGCGCCGCATTGGCACTCTGGCGTGATACGGTCCCTGCAGCGGAAGACTGGATTAGTGCAGCAGCACTATTACCGCGCTCAGCGCGGAAATTGATCAGTGCTTCGAACATGTTTCGGTCTAGCGATACAAGTGAAGCAACCTCGGAATATGAATGGTAGTTTTTCACCGACGACACAGCCAGCATGGCCATAACCACCGCTAAGGGAAGGCTTACAATAAGAAAGAGGAAAATGAGAATTGTTCGCAAATTTAACGTCATGATCTAGCCCCCAAGATTGATAGGTGAAAGATCGTTTTCAATGGTAAAAATTATAACAATCAAACTTCCTATTCCCAAGTTTGGCTGCCCCTGAGACTGGTCGGAAACAATAGACGGAATTGCTTGCCCCTGACCTCTGAAATACCCTCATTGCGGGCATTTCGCTTCATGAATTAGAAACCCTCGCTCTCACACGGGAGCCCCGTGATCCCGGTGCATTCCTCCGTACGCACTATTTTAAACCGTGCCCGTCGCGCCAAAGGTGACGACCTTGCAAGTCTGCTGCGCAATCATGGATTGTCTAGATGGCGAATCGCGTCTCGCGGCCGCTCATCGGCATCTCAAAACGCAAGCTGCTTACGATCGCAACGGAAAGCCCGATCGGGCCTTCTCGATCTACACTGTGTTTCCTTGAAGTCGACAATAAAACTATATTTAGAGGCAAAGATGGTCGGAAGTTCGGAATTGATGCGGTAGCAAGCCCGCCCAGGCACTTCCTCGGCATAGGCGAGCATGTGATTCCAATGCGAGAACAGTGATTTATTCTGGGTGGGCTGAATGGTTGGGGAAGAGTACAGCAGGATGCAAAAGGATCCTCTGGCTCCTTGTTGATCGCAGCCGTGTTAGCGAACACGACGCAATGGGTGGGCGCCTAGCAAGGCGTCCACCAAGCAGAACTCGCCGCGATAATACATCGATCTATCCGCCAGTAGCATTGACCACTTTGTCTCGCGACAAGGCGCAAGCTCGAGGCGTTAAGTGACTGCGAGACGAGCAGAGCTTTTGTCACGCAGTCATATTCCAAGCTTACTTCTTGACAGCTTCTACGTCGATGTCGAGTGCGATGTCGGGGCCCAATCCGAAGTCGGCCATCTTCGAAATACCGAAATCAACGCCGTTGAAGGAGCCGGTGGCGGAGAAGCCGGTCTTGATCGTGTTGGCATCCCACGGAAGCGGCGATTCGGCATTCCAGGTTACGTCGAGAACGACCGGCTTTGCGGTACCGAGAAGCGTCAAGTCGCCGGTTACCTTGGCGGTCTTGTCGCCGGTCTTTTCGATCGCGGTGCTCTTGAAGGTGATCTGTGGGAATTCCTCGGCATTGAGGAAATCCGGGCTCTTCATGTGCGTGTTGCGCTTTTCATCGTTGGTGTCGATGCTGGCCGCCTCAAGAACGATTTCTACGGAGCTCTTTGTGACATCCTGCTTGTCGAACGAAATCGTCCCGGACACAGCCTTGAACGCGCCGTGAGCCTTTGCCCAGCCGGCATGATTGGTCTTGAAGCCGACCCATGCATGCGTCGGATCTATTGCGTAGTTGTCGGCGGCGAAGGCTGCACCGTTCAGGAACAGGCTGGCGGCGGCGGCGGTAGCGAAAATCAGGCGTTTCATGATTTTTCCTTTTTTGATGCCCCATGAGGGCGAGGTTCCCCGGATGTCCGGATGATTGGGTCTCAGCCTGCGGCAGAAACGGCAACGAGTATGGCGGCGATGGCGGGAAGGGCCGTCAGCAGACCGAAGATCAGTGGCCTCAGGAAACGCGGCTGGTGCGCAAAACTGAAGTCGCATTTTGACAGGACCGCAAAAACCACGATTGGTGCAACGGCAAGCACGAGGGCGACAGGCGCTGCGCTCGGCGAAAACAGCGTCGTCATGGTCACACCCATGGCCGCGGTCCAGATGAACGAAATAGCAGCAAGACCATCAAGCATAAAAGCATCCTCGTTGCCGCGCAGATAGCTGATATAGCGGACCAACATCCATCCACCGAACAGGGCTGCAAGCGCGCCGTTCAACTGCGCCATACCGATATAGCCGCCAAGGATAGCAGTTAGGGCCGTGGCGATAGCTGTCGCGAGAGGCGCCGCTGGAAGTGCTGCCGAGGATGCCTTTCTGCTGCGTCCATCGGAAATGAAGAACAGCTGTATGCCAACGATTAACAAGACAATAGCCAGGGTCGTGGCCTTCATGGAATTGGCGGCAAGCACGTTGCGTCCCAGCCACCAGGCCGGCAGAGCAAGAGAAATGACCCCAATCAGCCCGGCAATCCAGCGCTGGTGAAGCGACCGCTTTAGGACCAGTGACACGCCTCCAAAGGTGATACCGCCAATGACGAGAAGCACCGGCAGCTTATGTTTTGCGGCAATAGGCGGCAGTGCCGGCATGCCCTCTATCGACACACTTGCAATTGCAGCGGCGACTGGAACCAAAAGAGCGGCCAAAGCGATGTTCCCGGCTTTGTTGCCCCTGCCAATCAGCGCAATCGCGGCCCCGATCAACAAGGGCACGATGACGGTCGTGAGCAGTATTTGGGTCAGCATGGTCTTTCGATCCTCATGAGGCCGTCACGCAGCCCAAATTGACTCAAGAATGTTTGCCGGCAGCATGATCCGCCGGCTTCAGGCGTTACCGAGCAAGAAGGCTGTCGAATTCGAGTGCCGGCCCAACCGGTACGATCCGTGTCGGGTTCAGACTTTCGATGGAGTAGTAGCCGCGCTTGATGTGATCGATGCTGACGGTCTCGGCAACGCCGGGAACGGACAGCATGGTGCGCAGGTGACGTGTGAGGTTCTGATAATCGGCGATCCGGCGCAGGTTGCACTTGAACAGGCCGTGATAGGCTGCATCGAACCTGACAAGCGTGACGAACAGGCGCACATCGGCTTCTGTCAACTGCTCACCGACAAGGAACGTCTTGCCCGCCAATAGAACCTCCAGTTCGTCCAGCATGCCGAACACATCAGCAAACGCTTCCTCGTAGGCTTCTTGGGTCGTCGCGAAACCGGTGCGGTAAACACCGTTATTGAGGCGCGGATAAATCTGCTCGTTGAGCGCATCGATCTCGGTGCAAAGAGCTTCCGGATAGAGGTCTACACTTTCGTCGGCCAAGGAGCCGAAGCCGTCGTTGAGCATCCGCAGAATGTCGGCGGACTCGTTGTTGACGATCGTTCCCGTCTTCTTGTCCCAGAGGACCGGCACTGTCGCACGGCCGGTAATCTGCGGATCGACCTTGGTGTAGATCTCGTGCAGATGACGGGCGCCGTTGACGGAATCCTCGTTTGCGCCGGGATAGGTACCAAACCGCCAACCTTCCGTGGTCAGTGCCGGCTCGACAACCGAAACCGAGATCACATCCTCGAGTTTCTTCAATTTCCGGCCGATCAGCGTACGGGATGCCCACGGGCAGATTAACGCGACATAGAGATGGTAGCGGCCGACTTCGGCCTTGAAGCCGACGTCTCCAGTTGGGCCTGGAGTACCATCTGGAGTGATCCAGTTGCGGAAGCTTGACGTTTGCCGGACAAAGCCGCCTTTGACGTCCTTCGCCTGTACGGGCTGCCAGTCAGCGGTCCACTTTCCATTTACGAGCATGGTGCTCTCCAGATTTCTTATTGGCTCGGCCTATGCCGGTTCTGGAAACACTGTATGTTCAGTCGCCGAGTATGATAATAGGCCCAATGGAAGTTACAGATCACACTACCGGAGTGAAATAACCATGCTGGACCGCATTTCGGGGATGGAGGTGTTTGCGAAGGTGGCCGCGTTGGGAAGTCTTTCCGCTGCAGGTCGCGCACTGGGAATGTCTCAGACCATGGCGACGAAACATATCGCTTCCATCGAAGATCGGCTCGGCGTGAAGCTGCTTCACCGCACAACACGAAAAGTGACGTTGAGTGATGCAGGAAGGCGTTATCTGGAAAGCGTCGAGCGTATCCTTTCGGAATTGTCCGAAGCAGATGCCATCGCAACTGCGGAACGGATCGAAGTCAGCGGCACATTGCGTGTGAATGCGCCGGTATCTTTCGGTGTGCGTGAAATTGTGCCGCGGCTGGTGGAGCTTTCACAGCATCATCCCGGCTTGATGTTCGACCTTGGCCTCAGCGACCGTGTCGTTGATCTTGTGGAAGAAGGCTGGGACGTTGCGATCCGCATCGGAGAGATCAAGGATGAAAGTCTTATCGCCCGAAAGCTCGCGCGCTGCCGCCTCATACTCGCGGCTTCGCCAATCTACCTGAAGGCGCGCGGAGCACCGGCGACGACTGCGGACCTTTCGCGCCATAATTGCCTTGGTTACACCCTGTCGGCGGCGGTCGGTCCCAGCCGCTGGCAATTCGCTTCAGATGGTTCAATCAGCATTGGGATAGAGGGCGATCTTCATGCCAATAACGGCGACGCGCTGGTTGCGGCAGCACTTGCAGGTCAGGGCATTATTTACCAGCCAACCTTCCTGATTGGGGACGATATTCGCTCCGGGCGACTAGTGTCGCTTTGGCTCGATCATCCACCCATGGAACTGCCCGGCGTATTTGCAATCTACGCAAGGAACCGCCGCCCGCCCGCTAAAGTGCGAGCCTTCATCGACTTCATGGTCAGCAAGCTAGGACCAGATCCTCACTGGGACCGTGAGCTGTTTTGAACCACCATTTGTTCGGCTGACAGTGTTCACTGCTTCCAAAAGGCCCGGTCATTGAACGAAACCGCAAAGGACATTTCCGATGGAGGCGCGAGCCGGGCCGGCTTCATCACTGTTTCGAATGGGAAGGTTAGGTGTCTAGGCGGACGGAGGCACCTGGGGTCTGGTGTCACTCCGCCCGCCGTATCGACCGGCAAGAACCGGGCGATGACGTTAACTCGAGCCCCCTTAAGTTGCCGCGACACCTCTAAAAGTTGACAAGCCTTTATTGCACCGCGGGCTTTGACGCTCTGTCCGTCCATTGCGGCGGCGCGCCAATCTTGTCCGCAACCATCCCTGCAAGTCCAGGCGCGCGCCCGAACGCGTCGCAGGCCGCGTATTTCGGCCTGCCTCCCAGTGCGGAGTTCATGCGTTGGGCCGATGGCAGAGATGTATCAAGACCCTTCGGCTCCTTGCCCGTAACCAGTATTCGAGCGAAATATTTACCAAAGTTGGAAGCGAGACTGTAGGCGTCGCCCACCTCGGAGACGCGCGCGTTGTTGGTAATGGAATTGGCGCCTTTCGACCACACGACCGCGGCTCTTTGAGCACCAGTTCCATCAATAGCCTCTGCTTCGACAGCCAGCCCGCCTAAACCGGCGGGAAGTCGTGGGATCCCGACCGGCAGCGCAAGGCTGCTGCCCAGAGACACGGCGGTCGAAACGCCAGCCATCGTCTTGTTGGTCGGAACTATATCCGTAACGACGGTTCTGACAGTCAGATCGGCAGACTGCCCCACCGGAACCATTTGATATTTGTCGCTCAGCGACACGCAGATGGCACGGTCGAGCGCGTTCACCACAAGAGCACGGTCCTGAGGCGCCTTGATGCGCGAAGCTGCACTGAACGAGAACGTCGACGGCAGGACCGCCACCGTACGCACGCTAGAGAGTGCGTGTGCATCGATAAAGGTGCGCGATTTGGTGAACTTTCCCTTGACAGCACCGAGCTGGCTGTACGTGGTCAATGTCCCACCCTCTTTCAGTCCAACCGATGTGCATCCAGAAACCATGATCAATACTAGCGGCATTGTTATTGCTGCCAGCGGCGGGATATGCGCGCGACGAAGTCTGAAACCACACTCAGTTCGTTTCGGATTTTGGTCTTTGGTCACTTAACCTGTCCTCGGAGGATCGTTCCTATATTCACTGGGGGCAAAATATTGCCGCAACATTACAGGATAAGGCTCAATCGAAAATGTCTCACGGTCAGAGCCGAATTTTGAATAACGTGCCGGAGGTCGCACTTTCGATGCTCACCTTGCCGTGGTGGTCGGCAACAATCTGTTTCACAAGGCTTAATCCGAGACCGGCGCCAGTGCTGCGTGGCGCCAGACGATAGAACGGTTCAAAAACCAAGTCGCGATGATCCAAAGGGATACCCGGCCCATCGTCGCAGACGGCAATCTCACCATGTCGCGAAACCGTAACCAAGATTGTCCCGGCGTTTCCTCCATGATCGATGGCGTTACGGACGAGATTGCTAATGGCACGCTCCAAGGCGGCGTGGCTTCCGTCTCGCAACACCTGCAAGGTGTCGCTATCGAAAGAGATTTCGTAACCTGCAGCAATGGCCAGCGGCGCAAGGTCTGCCACAACAGACCGCGCAATATCGACCAGATTGACTGGTCGATGCACATCCGTCGACTGCTCATTGCGTTCGAAATCGAGAAGCTGCTCTGCCGTCTCGGCCAGCCGAGCAACATCGGCCATGAGGCGACGCCGCTCGCTATCCTCGGACAAGCCTTCTATTCTCGTCTGCATGATGGCAATCGGCGTCCTGAGTTCGTGCGCCGCGTCGATCAGGAAACGCTGCTTTGTCTGGAATTGCAGTTCGAGCCTCTCGAGGATGCTGTTAAACGCCATGATGAGTGGCGCGACCTCTTTTGGGACGTTATTTACCGGAAGCCTTGACCCGCCACGCCGGGCGTCGATTTCTGGCGCCATCCTTACCGCCTCGTTGAGCCCCGCCAGGCTGCGCCCGACGATCCGAGGAATGGTCAAGAACAATGCCGGCACTGCAATGCCCAACAGCGGAACGTAGATGGGCGCCAGATTGGTCATCATCGTCAGGATATTGTTTGTGGTGCTGGTATTGCCACCATACATCACTCTTATCTCGCCGAGCCGAGTTTCAATGGCGTCGATCGAGGCCTCATCTTCGGTGCCGCTGGCTCCACGAATGTCTGCGTCCCTTATCAAACGGACAAAGGGCCCCATGCCGGCGTAGTATACGGGGATATCACCATAGACCACTACCTGTCCGTCCTGTGCTGCGGCGATGAACCAGAGCCCACCGTTTTCGGCCTGGAACTGCCTCAGATTTGGGCCTTCCACGACGACAAGCCGCCCGTGCTGGTCACGCATGAGTGAATCGTCGAGGGCATGTGCAACCCGATCCTTCAGCCCTACATTTGGAGAAAGAATAAAGGCACCATAAATGCATAGTCCCAGGGTTACCGTCGCCACGGCGGCGAGAAGAACGAGGCTCAGCTGCCAGGTTAACTTCCACCACAGGGATGGGGCAGCATGGTTTCGAGCACTCATTATTCTTCCCTCAGGAGATAGCCGACACCTCGGATGTTGTGAACCGCCACGCCGGCCGACGCATCAGCCAGTCGCTTGCGCAGCCGGGAAATATGCGCGTCAAGGGCGTTCGACTGGATCTCTTCCTCGTAATTGTAGACTGCGGCTTCAAGGGTTGAACGTAGAATGGTCTTATCCTTGCGCTTGGCAAGCGCCACCAGGACCAGGAGCTCGCGTCGGGGAAGATCGAATGGCGTGGCGCCGATCGTCACGCTCAGGTGGAGCGGATCGATGACGATACGCCCGACCGCGATGCAAGGTTGGACAATATTGGCCGGCCGCCGAAGCACGGCACGCAGCCGCGCCAAAAGCTCTGCAATCAGGAACGGCTTTCCAAGATAGTCATCGGCTCCGCCGTCAAGTCCCTCGATACGCTCCATCGGCTCGTTGAGCGCTGTCAGCACGATGATCGGGGTGGCGACCCCTGCGCGCCGGAGCTTGGGGATGAAGGTCAATCCTTCTCCATCCGGCAGCCGCCGGTCGAGGAGAATGACGTCATAGATATTCTGGCGTGTCAGCTCATGGGCGTCTGCGAGCCGCATCGTGTGGTCGATAACAATGCCCTGCTTGCTCAGCGCCGCCGTCAAGGCATCCGCCAGCTCCTTTTCATCCTCGATCAGCAGAAGTCTCATGAATCGCGCCCCTTTTCGCTCTCCTTCTCTACTCCCAAGGTTGCGGCAGCATTGCGATCTACAAGACCGCAGCAGTATCAACGCAGCAGTAAGATAAAGAGCGGCCCAGCGAGCAGAAAAGCGAGAACAAGTACGGGGTGAAGGCAAGAGAGCAGGAGGCGGAGAATTTCATGACGACGGCGCATTGGAATGTCACCCAATATAGGAACTGGATAACAATGAGCGTCCAGAATTGCGGTAGCATTACCGCGCTCGACCACGGTTGATGGTGCCCGTCCAAACAGCGATGCTGCTGACGGAAACGGTCGGGCCGTGCCCCAGGAGAGCTCGCTCATCGCGCCGGTATGACAACAAGGTTCCTGAAATAGGCGATTGTGCCGGATTCCAGCCAGATGCCCACGCCACCGCGTTGGCTTGCACCGAGTTTGAGGTCGTTGACGATGAGGGCGGGTTGCGGCTTGCCGTCAAGATAAAGTCTTGCCTTGTTACCGGCGACCACGATCTTCATGTGCGTCCAGCGTGCGAGGTCGAGATCTGCGTACGTTTCATAGGCTTCGGGATATTCTCGGCGGAGCCTGTCGAACTTGAAGTCCGGGTAGGCAACGTACTGGACGCTGTGATTGCGCCTGACCTGATCATCCGCGGTGCTGTTGGTCGGCCGCAGATAGATGCTTTCGAACCTGCCTTTATCGTCGATCCTGAACGTTAGGCCAATGAAGCCTCGGGCATAGGCCGGAGCGCCGGCAACGAGTTCGCTTGCGACGTCCACTTCGATCGTACCGTCCGTGAAATCCACTGGCAGCCAAGCCATGAAATCACGGTCGGCAAGCGCCTCTTTGACGGGGTCCTGTATCTTGTCGGAAGGCATCGTCATCTTTAATGCCGCTTGCCCCTGATAACGGGTCTCTTCCAGCGAGACACCCGAGAGGCGGAAGTCGGTGGTTGCGGTACCTTGAGACGCACCGAATGAATGGCCTTCAGCTGCCAGCAATATCCCCAGCGTCAGGGGAAACGCCTTGATCACGCTCATTATTCTGTCTCCTTTGGCTTGAGGAATAAGCCGGCACCGAGATCGCCTGTGTGGTGATGTCTGTATGGTGCCGGCCGGATCGTTTGCATTGCGCCGCGAACTATCGCTCTAGGAAGGAGCTGAGGTCCGTCGTGAACTTGACCGGATTCTTGAAGGCGAGAAAATGATCGCCATTTTCCTCTGCCGAATAGACGAATAGTTTCGATCCCTTGATCTGCGACTGCATCCACCTTTGGCTCGGCACGTTGTTGCTGTGATCGCCGGTGAAAATGGCGGTTGGAACGTCGATCTTGTGGCTGATGACGTCGCGCCAGTCATTGGTTGCATGATCGAACAGAACAAGGCTCGTGAACTTGGGATCATTCTTGACGAATTCGCGCGCGAACGCTTCCGAGTTCTGGAAATGCGCTGTTCCCTCTTCCATGGCCCGGCGCATGACGTTCATGTCGACGACCTGCTCGTTGGTCGGGGCGCCACCGAAGGCGGCGATCATCCGCTCGGCCGACGTGGTCATGCCGCCGGCGTTCAGCCGTTCTTCTTCCGTCCAGTCCGCATGCGTGTAGATCGAGATCGGCTCGTCGATGAATGCCGCCTTGCGGATCGACTTGGTGCCGAACAGGTCGATGTAGCTCCAGATGACCGAGGCCCCCATGGACCAGCCGCAAAAGTCCGCCTGTTCCACGCCCAGATGATCGACGAACTCCTTGAGGTCCATGCCATAGCGCGCAAGACGCGTGCCGTACGGAACGTTCTGCGATAGGCCCTGATTGCGCGGATCGAGAACGAGGACCCGGTATTTCTTGGCAAGCAGGAACATCACATTGACATATTCAGCGCCGTTTGCGCCCCATCCGGGAACGAAGATGATCGGCTTGCCTTCGCCCGCCTCCCAATAGGTCAGCTTTACGCCGTCATTGGTCTTGAAGCTGTTAATCTGTAGCCCCTTGAAATCGGAAAGCTTTGCCGGAAGCCCTTCGACCGTGTTCGGAAACGTGAAATCGCGACCGAGAACATCGATTGCCGGTGCGGCAAACGCCTGGCTGGTCATCGACATCATCACACCCACGAGAGTTGTGAGGACGATATTCTTTCTCATGCATCTTTCTCCGTCGTAAGGGGCGGCACCAGGCCACCCCCTTTTCTGGCTTATACGCGGACCCAGGACGGGGCGACCGTCGGACCCATTCCGAGGAAGAAGCCGAAATGAATGTTCATCTCCCCGATCGGCTCGAGGAAACGGCTGTTGCTGAGCGGGCCGGCATTGACGGCCTCGAAGGACAGCTTTTCAGCCAGCGCCCGCACCTTGGCGGTTGCGGTCTCATCATCACCGGCGACAAAGACCTGCAGGGTCGTGTCGGCACGCGCTTCTGGACCGATCAGGCCCGCAAAAATCGTGTTGAAAGCCTTGACCACGGTTGCGGCGGGAAACGCCTTCTGGATTTCCTCGGCGGCCGAGGTCGTGTGGCCCAGAAGCAGTTCCTTGAAGTCGGCGGTGATCGGGTTGCTGATGTCGATCAGGATCTTGCCGGAAAGATCTCCGGCTGAATCCAGAGCCGCGGCGATGGCTTCATAAGGAAGGGCAAGCAATGCGACATCGGCATGCTTTACCGCGGCAGCGATCCCCCCACCTTCGATGCCATTTCCGATCTCGGCGGCAAGCGCTGCTGCTTTGGCCGGATCGCGATGACCGACGACAACCTCGGTACCTTCGCAAGCAGCAAATGCGCGTGCGAATCCAGAGCCCATATTGCCTGTTCCGATAACGGCGATTTTCATTGTCTTGTCCTTTTTTGTTCAGGTGAGGTGATATTGACGTTGAAATGAAACAAGATAAATCGCGATAATATCGCATCACCTGAAACGGAGAGTTTCAAATGGATCGTCTGACAGCTATGGAGGTCTTTGTACGCGCTGTTGAAAGCGGCTCGTTCAGTGCTGCCGGTGAGACCCTTCAGATGTCGTCGCAATTGGTGGGAAAGCATGTCCAGAAACTCGAGCATCATCTCGGCGTTCAATTGCTTCACCGCTCGACCCGTCGCCAGAGCCTGACAGATTTCGGCCGCAGCTTTTACGAGAGAGCGAAGATCATTCTGTCGGAAGTGGAAACCGCTGAAAGCATGGCGGCGGAGACACGCGCCGTGCCGAGCGGTCGCCTGCGCATCAATGCCCCTGTCAGCTTCGGGATGCGGAGCTTGTCTCCCTGCCTCCCGGATTATATGAAAATCTACACGGACGTATCGGTCGAGTTAACACTCGGCAACCGAGCCGTGGATCTGATCGATGAAGGATATGACGCCGTATTCCGGGTCGGTGAGCTGTCCGATACCGGCTTGATTGCACGCCGGCTTGCGCCCTACCGGCTGATCCTGTGCGCATCGCCGGCTTATCTTGAAGCCCATGATAAACTTGCCAATCCGTGGGACCTGCAAAAACACGAGTGCCTTGGATTTTCCCACACGGCACTGCGAACCCACTGGACCTTCGACGGCCCCGACGGACGGGTCGTTGTCCCAGTTTCAGGCCGGTTGATGGTCGATCACGGCGAACCACTGCTTCATGCGGCACTGCAGGGCCTGGGCATCATGCTGCAGCCGATGGAATTGGTTCGTGATCACATAGACGATGGGCGCCTTCTGGCGCTGCTGCCAGATTACCCCGCTCCGACGCGCCCGCTCCATATCCTATACGCACCTGATCGCCGCCTGACCCCGAAGCTTCGCAGTTTCCTGGACTTCGCCGTTGCACGCTTTGCATAATGGCACTCAGCCGCGTCACGCAAACGGCCGGCAGCTTAGAGCTGCCGGCCGTCTTGATTGCGTCCTTCAGTCGTTACGTGAAGGTCGTTTCATCTGCCTGTCTTGGGGAGGGCGAAGGCGATGATGTAATCGCCAAAGTCTGGTGCTGCACGCGCACCGTTGGCGGTAACAACAATGTACTGCCGGCCGTCTTCAGGTGACATGAAGACAAGGGGAGTCGATCCGGCGCCAACGGGGAGCGGGCTTTTCCAGACGACCTCGCCGGTCGCAACATCGACAGCACGCAGGTAATAATCCGAGGTCGCGGAAAAGAATACAAGACCTGACGCTGTAGGCGTTGCCCCGCCCAGGGTCGGCATGCCTAGCTCAATCGGCAGATGTGTCTTCATTCCGAGCGGGCCGAACTGTTCAGGCGTACCCATCGAGCGATGCCACAGGACCTTTTGGGTCTTCATGTCGACCGCCGCCATAGTGCCGAACGGCGGCGTAGTGCAGGGAACGCCGAGGAATGATTGGACCATTCCGCGCTCGGCACCGTAGGGGGTTTCTTTCATCGGAACCACACCGCCTGTGCTGTGAGACGCTTTGCCAGAGGCCTTTGTGCGAGCGATTTCCTCTTCGCGGCTAAGGAGACGACCCTTCATCGCGACGCGCATGTCATTGACGATCATGATGTCGCGGCTCTTGTCGATCGCCTGGCCACCCCAGTTGGTCGTGCCGTACCAAGATGGGTTCTGAAGATACCACTGCATCTGTGGCGGCGTATAGTCGCCAACATAGTATAGCCCCTTGAACTGGATACGGCAGTTCAACTGGTCGATCGGCGTGATGCCCCACATCGTCTGTTCGGTTAGGACGTCGTCGCGGAAGGAGGGCATACCGACCGAATAGGGTTGCGTAGGAGACAATCGCTCGCCAGGTACACCGTTTGTCGGAACTGGGCGTTCCTCGACTGCCGTAAGCGGCTTTCCGTTGCGACGATCGAGTACGTAGATCTCGCCGTTCTTGCCTGCCTGAATAAGCGCCGGGGTCCGTCCGCCCTTCCCATCGGGCATTTCGTAAAGCACCGGTTTGGATGGGAGGTCGAGGTCCCAGACGTCGTGGTGAACAAGCTGGAATGTCCAGCGTTCTTCGCCCGTCGTCGCATCGACGGCGACGACGGAAGAGCCGACACGATCGGTCTCCGGCGAGCGCTGCCCGCCGAACAGGTCTGGAGTACCATTCCCGGTTGGAAGATACACCATGTTCAGCTTCGGATCATAGCTCGGCGTGGCCCACATGTTCGGGGTGCTGCGCGTATAGCTCTGGCCCTCAGGTGGGGGATTGGGCTGGCCAGGACGGCCGACATCCCACGCCCAGACGAACGCTCCAGTCGTTGCATTGAAGGCGCGCACCACGCCGGAGGGCTCATCGGCAGACTGGTTGTCCATCACCCAGCCGCCGATTATCAGGTTTTCGCCAGCGAGAAGCGGACCGGATGTTGGATTATAGAAGCCCGGGATGACGGCGCCCATGCCGGTGGCGAGGAATACGGTGCCCTTGTCCCCGAAGGATTCGACCGGCTTGCCGGTGGCAGCATCAAGGGCGATCAGGCGCATGTCACCCGTCGTTACATAAAGACGCTTCTTGCCCGGAGCATCCTCGGCAAGGCCTGGAACGTCGTAATAGGCGAGAGAACGGCAGCGCATCCAGTGTGCGGTAGCATCCGGCTTCACACCCGGATCGAAATGCCAGAGCTGTTCACCGGTATCGCCGCGCACGGCGAACACCTGGTTGGTCGGTGTGCACGGGTAGAGAATATTGCCGATCTGCAGTGGCGTGTTCTGGTTCTCGCTTCCGTTTCCTGTGATGTCACCGGTATGAAACGTCCAGGCGACTTCAAGGTCCTTCACGTTGTTCCGATTGATCTGGCTGTAAGGCGCAAACTGCTCGCCGGACGGCGTGCGACCGAAACCCACCCACTGATCGGGTTCGCTTTCAGGCTTGTAGTCCGCTGCAAGAGCAGGCGTCGACGATGGCTTGACCAGCCAGATCGGGCTGAAAGCACTGATGAAGGCAGCAATGACGCCGACAGCCAGCACAGCCGAAATTCCATAAGATATCGGCCGGATGCGATTGATCCCAGAAGCACCGCGCAGACTGGGGAGGCAAAGACCGATCAGGAGTCCAATGACCGCAAACATGCCGAGCCGTGCCGCAAGTGGCCAGAATTGCAGGCCGCTTTCCCAAAGCGCCCAGACCAATGTCGCGACGAAGAAAGCTGCGTATAGGTAGCCCGCGCGGACATCCGCACGCGCCAGGAGATATGCGGTCGCGATCAGCACAATGCCGGCCACGAGATAATATAACGACCCACCCAAAACCATGAGTTGATAGCCGCCGTAAAGGAAATACGCTCCTAGCGCGAGCAGGACGAGACCGATGAGAAGAGCGAATAACCTCGCCCCTAGAGACACTTGCGTGCTGGTGATGCTTGATGCGGGCGACAAGTTACCCTCCTTTGAGCAGCTACGAAAAACAAGCACGAGGGAGCATCCGATCAAGCGGGGGGCGCCAGTCGATGCTTTCGTGCATTGCCATAGGTGTGGGCGTGAAAGGTTAGGCAGGCTGCCCATTCGCGCAGACGCGTGCCGTGCACGTACGTGCACAGTGCCCGCGGCCGAGGTTGAGCTAAAGCCAAAATGTCGCAGGATAAATCGGCCCTGTGGCTACGCAGTGTTTCCTATAAATCTACAATTGACGTAGTTTTGTTAAAATTACCAAGCTTAGGTGCCTGTTCTTTCGATGTTTTTTCCTATTATTGCCTGCATTCATGAATGACCCGATGTAAGGTCACCACCAAAGGCATACTGCCGGCAGTATGTTGACATACTCACCCCAGTATGTGATTTTTGTTTAAGGAGAGCGCATGCCGTACTCATTGGAAGACAAAAAGAAGGCGACGATGCGCCTTCGGCGGATCAAAGGCCAAGTCGAAGCACTGGAACGCGCCGTCGATGCAGGGACGGAGTGCCGGCTTCTCCTCCAGCAGATCGCCGCGATGCGGGGTGCTGCCGGCGGACTGATGGCTGAGGTCCTGGAGATCCACCTGCGCGAGACGATGGGCTCTCCCGAACAAGCGCACCGAACATCGGTCTCCGACGACCAGATGGACGACATAGTGAAAATCCTGCGAGCCTACCTCAAATAGGCAGCAGCCAACGAGGATATGCGAAATGAAGAGCAGAGCCGCAGTCGCCTGGGAGGCCAACAAGCCCCTTACGATCGAGACCATCGAGATCGGCGGTCCAAGGGCCGGAGAAGTGCTGGTCGAGGTGATGGCCACGGGTGTCTGCCACACCGACGCCTATACGCTTTCCGGTCTCGATTCCGAAGGCAAGTTCCCGGCTATCCTTGGCCATGAGGGTGCCGGCATCGTGCGGGAAGTCGGCGCGGGTGTCACCTCGCTGAAGGTTGGGGATCACGTCATCCCTCTTTACACGCCGGAATGCCGCCAGTGCAAAACCTGCCTGTCGCAGCGATCCAACCTCTGCACATCGATCCGCTCGACCCAGGGCCAGGGCCTGATGCCGGATAATACCTCGCGCTTTTCCTGCGATGCCGGCGAAATCTTCCACTATATGGGCTGCTCGACCTTTTCGAACTTCACCGTCCTGCCAGAAATCGCGCTTGCGAAAATTCGTAAAGATGCGCCATTCGACAAGATCTGCTATATCGGTTGCGGTGTCACCACCGGCATCGGCGCGGTGATCTACACCGCCAAGGTTCGCCCCGGCTCGACGGTCGTTGTCTTTGGTCTCGGCGGCATTGGGCTTAACGTCATCCAGGGTGCCCGCATGGTCGGCGCCGACAAGATCATCGGTGTCGACCTCAATTCGGCCAAGGTTCCGATGGCCAAGAAGTTCGGCATGACCGACTTCATCAACCCGACCGAAGTTGGCAACGACAAGGTCGTGCAGGCGATCCAGGACCTCACTGACGGCGGTGCAGACTACACATTCGATGCCACCGGCAACGTCAACGTCATGCGCCAAGCGCTGGAAGCCGCCCATCGCGGTTGGGGTGAATCGATCATCATCGGTGTCGCCGAAGCCGGCAAGGAAATCTCCACGCGTCCGTTTCAGCTGGTCACCGGCCGCGTCTGGAAGGGTTCGGCATTCGGTGGCGCACGCGGCCGTACCGACGTGCCGAAGATCGTCGACTGGTACATGGACGGCAAGATCAACATCGACGACCTGATCACGCACAAGATGCCGCTTGAAGAAATCAACACGGCTTTCGACCTGATGCACGAAGGCAAATCGATCCGCTCCGTCATCGAGTTCTGATCTCCCGGACAGAGCGCAAAACAAGGACGCCCGCAGCTGTAGTTGCGAAAGCGGCTGCGGGCGCCTGAACTCGTCTCAAGAAAGGAAGATCCATGACAAGACTTCTTCATCCATCCATACAGAGCGGCCTGCCGCAGGGCAGCGATGCCTTTGCCGGCGGCGTTCTGACCTGCAAATGCCGTGATCGTCCAGTCAAGGTGCAGGTTTCCGGTGGTATCGCCCACAACCACGCCTGCGGCTGCACAAAGTGCTGGAAGCCGGAAGACGCGGCCTTCTCGGTCGTGGCCGTTGCTCCGAGCGAAAACGTGACAGTCCTCGAAAACGGCGACAAGCTGGCCGTGGTCGACGCCTCGGCACTGATCCAGCGACATGCCTGCACCGAATGCGGCACCCACATGCATGGTCCGGTAGAACGCGATCACGCCTTCAAGGGCCTGTCCTTCATCCATCCGGAACTGTTCGAGACCAATGGCTGGCCGGCTCCCGGCTTTGCCGCTTTCGTCTCGTCGGTCATCGAAGGCGGCGTCGATCCTTCCGAAATGCATGGCATCCGCGCCAAGCTTAAGGACGTCGGACTTGAGCCCTACGATTGCCTGTCGCCAGCGCTAATGGACTTCCTGGCCACCTGGACCGCAAAGAAGGCCGGCGTTCTCGCCGCCTGATCGATAGGGCGGGCCGCCTCTGTGGCCCGCCCCCACTCATGCCAATCCCGAGGCCCGTGATGAAACAAATCTCTGCCAGCAAATCGTTCGGCGGCACGCAATACGTTTTCTCGCATGTGTCTGAAGCATGTCGAGGCGACATGACCTTTGCCGTCTTCATGCCGCCCCAGGCCAAAACCGCCAAGGTGCCGGTGCTGTGGTATCTCTCGGGCCTCACGTGTACGCATCAGAACGTGATGGACAAGGGGGAATACCGCCAGATCGCCTCAGAACTGGGCATCGCATTCATCTGCCCGGACACCAGCCCGCGCGGAGAAGACGTTCCAGACGAGCCAGACAACTGGCAGTTCGGCAAGGGCGCGGGCTTCTATCTCGATGCCACGCAGGATCCCTTCTCGGCGCACTACAACATGCAGACCTATCTGCTAGAGGAACTTCCGCGACTTCTCGACGATAGCGACCTCGCACTCGATTTCGGCCGGCAGAGCATTTTCGGCCATTCGATGGGCGGCCATGGCGCAATCACTTTGGCACTGAAAAACCCGGAGGGTTTTGCCTCGGTGTCGGCCTTTGCCCCGATCGCCCAGCCGTCAACAGCCGACTGGTCTCGCCCGGCGCTGGAAAAATATCTCGGAACGGATCAGGCCGCGTGGCGCGCTTATGATAGCACGCTGCTGATCGAGGACGGCTTTCGCGTGAGGGAAATTCTTGTCGACCAAGGAACCGCTGATCCGTTTCTTCAAACGGGTCTCCGGCCGCACCTTCTGCAGGCGGCCTGCCAAAAGGCGAGCATCCCACTCACCCTCAATATGCGGGAGGGCTACGATCATTCGTATCTCTTCATTTCCACCTTTATGGCCGATCATATTCGATGGCATGCCGATCGCTTGCATGACTAGATTCGTATATTGAACCAGTGCACGTTGTCACCGCACAGTAAGCGGTTTTCCACTCGCACATTGACCAGGCGCGGTGGCCGCTCCGAACGACCGCTGCCGAATTGACGGCAACAAAGCGCCAAAAGCGGTCATGAGAAAATGCCGCGACCTCAATGGTCAGCTGGGACTCTGCAGCCGTTGCTAGTTCAGCGCCTTCTCGAAGTAGACACGGTTGAAGCCATCTTCTGAACGCCGATCCAGCTCTGTGTAACCCAGCTTCGCGTAGATCGACAGGTTCTCGATCATCTTCTCGTTCGTGTAGAGTTGGACCGACCCAAGGTTTTTCGTCCGAGCGAAAGCCTCGCAGAAACTGATGAGTGCCTTCCCTATACCTTGCCCTGCTGCGCTAGGGACGACTGCTACGTTTTCAAGAAGAACATGTTCTTCTTCAACGATGAAGACGATGAACCCCTGAAGCTGATCCTGATCGTCCGTGGCTACGAAGACCTCCCCTGCATCGATCTGAGCCGCAAAATCGGCCACCATCGGGGTAGGCTTTCGCCCGATTAGCGGGACGTATCGAGCATAAGCCTGTTCCGCGCATTCTTTGATAGAAGGTTCGTCGGTTTTGGTGGCTAGCCGGATCATGCTGTGCTCCTAAAATCAATGCGGGAAAAGCTTGCTATTCCTAACCCTGATTCGCAACGTCCGGTTTGGGCCCGATAGCAGACTTTAGCCGTTTGGCCGCCGCGAATAATTCCACGGCATCAGTTCCTCGATACGGTTCTGCCTATGGCCATTGACGATGGCGGTGAGCGTTGCGGACAGGTACGGCAACGGCCTTGGTGTCATCCATGAGAGAGCCGTCCGACTTCAAATGGGGTCGGCATTTTGCGGCTTGGCTTGGGCTGGTCCCGAGGCAGCATTCCACGGGAGATAAAGAGAACCTTGGCGGAATTAGCAAGCGCGGAGACGGCTACCCCTGAAGCCACCAACGCGATTGGCTAGCTCCCCCGTAGGACCAAGTGTTGCGTATTCCAATGAAGCCGGCCACTGATTCCGAAATCAAGCCGGCCAGTCATTCCGATCTCATTCCGGCCGCCGTTCCGATTTGAAGGCGGCCA
>NZ_SLYW01000014.1 GCF_004343585.1 Neorhizobium sp. JUb45
AAAGATCCGCTGTTTATCCGGGAGCGCTACGGCATCAGACCAACACAGCTTGCCGAGGAGATCGCGCCGACGATCGAAGCCGCATTGGCGCAGCTCGATGATCTCGTCGTCCACCAGCAGGATTTCGATCCGGCAAGCGGCGAGCGCCTTTTCCTGATCGCGCCAAACAGCTATGTCGAACTGGTGTTGATGCCAGCGCTGGTGGCAAGGCTGCGAGAGCAAGCTCCGGGGATCAAACTTCGCATGACGCCTTTCGGCAACGATCTCGCCGATACTGGGGTGATTTCGGGGACGACGGCGATGGTGCTGGGAAGGGTTATCGACCCACCGGACAACCTCGTCCTCCAGCATCTCATGGACGACGGACTGGCCTGCATCGTACGTCGCGACCATCCGGATGTCGGCGCTAGCCTGACGCGGGATCTTTACGAGAGCCTAAAACACGTCAATGTCCTGCCACCCGGTCGCATTCGCGCGGGCGTATTCCAGGCGTTGGGACAGCAGAACCTCAAGCGCGAGGTCGCTGTCTCCGTCACCCATTTCCTGTCAGTTCCCGAGATGGTCGCGGTGACCGATTATTGCGCAACATTGCCGCGCCTGATCTGCCGCAGCCTGGAGCGAGACCCGCGGCTTAAGGTCGTGGAAGCACCTGTCGATCTTGGAACATTCCCGGTCGAGATGGCATGGCATGTGCGGTATCGTCACGATCCCGCTCATCGTTGGCTCAGGGGTGTCGTCAGCGAACTTGCGAAAGACCTGGTATCGCAATAAGCCAATTCCGAGTTTCGCTCGTTCTCGCGAAAGTATCGCCTTGATGAGACTTGAACCGTCGTTGCAGCTGAAATGTTGCAGTAATGTTCAATGGGTTAGATCCATAGAAAGTCGCTAAGCCGCTGAGACTACGCCTTTTTGGAGACCGCGATCATTACGCGATAGTCGGATACAGCACTCTCACCCGCTGCTGTGGCATTCACATGATCGCAGGCTAGACGGCCAGCGATAGCACAAATGTCAAACAAACAGCTAAGCGAGAAGAGCGAGGCTGTAGAGCAGCGTTGTGCGCGTCATGTCTGCTTCCCTATGAGAAGCTGCATGAAGATGCTGAAGATGACATATTAAAAGCGCATACGGCCGATGGGCAATTTCAAGGCGATATAAACCGCCTACCGCTTTTGTATCTAAGTTATTGTTTTTAATAGGGTCAGCCCCTTACGCATGCTTAGATTCAGATATAACGAGGATAAAAGCGAACAGCCAAATTTGCGCTTAGCAAAGCAGCTGCAGCAGAGGCAGTTCAAAACGAGGATAAAAAACCTCTTCGACCGCCTTGCTGCATCGCTTTGTTTTTATTCCGAATTGTTGCAGGCCTTAATCGAAAAAATGATGCCGAAACCACCGAATCTGATATAAGGGGGATAAAAGAGGCCCGGCATGCCAATTCACGATCCCTGCGCACTTCTCAATCGATTGCTACAAGAGCCGGCCGAGAATGCATGGCTCGAGTTCAAGGTCAACAACAAGGATCCGCGTGAAATCGGAGAGTACGTGTCGGCGCTGGCGAACTCGGCAATGCTGCTTGGTCGAGATCGTGCCTTTCTCGTCTTTGGGATAGAAGACAGGACCAAGAGACGCGTCGGTACCGAACTCCGCCTGCAGCAACTAAAGCAGGGCAACGAGGATTTCACCAACTGGCTCGCCCGAATGGTCGAGCCAAGGGTGCTGATCGAGGTGCTGGACTGTGTGTGCGACGGCTTGGCTTACTCAATCGTCGCCATTGAACCTTCCTATGAGCGGCCGGTGAAATTTTCCGGTACGGAATTTGTCAGGATTGGCGAAAACAAGAAAAAGCTTGCTGAGTTTCCTGAACACGAACGTGCTCTCTGGATAGCGACTGGTCGAAGACGTTTCGAAACTGCGGTCGCGTTATCGAATGTAACGGCAGACGATATATTCGCGATACTGGATCCAGATCCGATTTATGATCTGACCGATGAGCCAAGGCCAAAAAATAATCAAGAAATCATTCGAAAAATGGTTGATGCAGGTTTCCTTCTCGACAATCTCGAGGGAAGGTTCGACATCACCAACTTAGGCGCAATTATGCTAGCGCGTGATGTAACGGTTTTCCCATCAATCGCGGGGAAGACGGTTCGCATTGTCAAATATTCTGGCCGTGACAAGTCCCGTTCCGACTTCGAACAGGAGGGAAGAAAGGGGTATGCTGTCGCTTTCACGGCAATGATGCGGTTTCTGATGGAGAGGCTGCCGAAGGATGAGCGGTATATCGATGGCGTTCGACGGATGGTGCCGCATTTCCCGGAAACCGCTGTACGCGAGGTTATTGCGAACGCTCTTATTCATCAGGACTTTATGGCAAGCGGCGTTGGACCGGTCGTTGAAATCTACGACAACCGCATCGAGGTTACCAATCCCGGCAACTCCCTAATCAACACCGATCGCATTCTGGACGAACGTCGATCAAGAAACGAAAAGCTTGCTGCAACCATGCGTTCTTTCGGACTGTGTGAGGAGCGCGGCGGCGGTCTTGACAAAACCCTTATAGAAATCGAAGCGCAGCGGCTGCCTCCCCCAGACTTCATCTCATCTGAGCATTCAATGCGTGTCGTACTGTTTGCGCCGAAGGGCTTCGGCCAGATGTCAAAGGCGGAAAAATTGCGTGCCTGCTTTTTTCATTGCGTCCTTCGCTGGCTCACCCACGATTACATGAGCAATGCGACTCTACGCGAGCGTTTTTCATTGACTCCGGAAGAGTATCAGGCCGTTTCCGCTGTGATTGCAGAGTCAATCAAACTGGGCCGTATTGCTCCCGCGGACCCGGATCAAGGCAAGCGCAATGCAAGGTATATTCCGTATTGGGCGGCATGATACTGCGATGCCAAAGTGAACAGAATAATTTAACAGCTCTTGAGCGGAATCGAACCATCGACCCAGCGGTAAGAGCCTGCGGAAAGAGGCCCTCCTAGTGACCAGCTATGGCGGGCATGCGTTGAAAACCTAATCAACCCAGGCTGCACCCGATTCCCGGAACGCGATCAATTTCCGTGCGATGATTTGTAACCACAGCCAGTCCCCACGAGTGGGCGTGTATCGCAGTTAATTGACGATGTGTACCAATCGGTGTTCCGTGACGCCAGTTCGGCCCCTAGTTGACCCGTATGATTTAATTGTGGTTCTGAACCCGGCTCAAAAACATCAACGCTTGCTTTACTCAGGCAAATGTCCGCTCGTGCGCGAAGCCATTCAATCGATCTGACAAAACCGGAAGGCGCCGAGAGCGGCGACGGCCTTACCCAATAGCCCCGAGCGACACTTCTAGATGATCTACGATCGCCCGCACTTTTGCTGACGGCCTCGGACCGGCTGGGAACACAGCGTATACTTCGGCCGGATCGAGCCGATAGGGCTCGAGCAGCCGCGTGAGCTTTCCGGTGCGCAGCTCCTCTCCCGCCATCACGCGCGTCCCCAGCGCGATGCCCATGCCCGCTACCGTAGCCGCCAGGACTCCTGCGGCTGAGTTGATCCACAGCCTTGCCTGGACATCGACGGATGTGACCGTCTTGTTGTGCGTGAACCGCCAGCTTTCTCCGCCGAACGAGCCATGCTGAAGGATGCAGTCGTGTTGAGCAAGGTCGGCCGGTGTCGCCGGGAGGCCATGAGCAGATAGGTAGCCCGGGGCTGCGATAACCAGTCGCTCAACCAACGCCAGCTTGCGAGCGCCGAAAGTCGAATCGTCCAAGCGGCCGACATTTAATCGGATGGCCAGATCGACCCCGTCCGTGATCAGGTTCTGCCGCGCGTCGCTCATAACCAGCTCCACCTTCAGATCGGGATGCCAGCTCAGGAATGGCGCCAGGGCCGGTATGATCGCACGTGTGCCATACATCAGCGGCATTGCAAGACGGATAACTCCGTGGAGTGAATCCAGGCCCCGCGTAGCCTGTTCGGCCTCCTCCATCTCCGCGAGCAATCGTTTTGCCTGCTCCAGGTAAAGTGCGCCGGCGTCCGTCAAAGAGATGCTGCGGGTGGTGCGCAGCAACAGGGTTGTTCCCAGGCGCGCCTCCAGCATGCCAACGATGCGCGACACCGAAGGCTGTGAGAGTTTCAATTCCCGCGCAGCGCGCGATAGGTTGCCGGTATCCGCCACGCGAACGAATACGGTCATCTCCTGCCAGCGATCATTCATTCGAAATCCAGATAAATGTTCTTTGAATTGAATGGATACACGCGTTCTCGCTGATCGCCTAATTTCCGGCTCACGGCACCTTCGCCGCGAAACGGAAAATTGACATGAAACTCCAGGACCAACTCGATGCTTTGCGTAACGACTTCGAGAACGGACGATTTCCGCTAGTTCCCACCCAGGCACAGCTGGATATAATGCAGCGTGCGACCCAGTCACTGATCGACAGCCATCAGGCCGACAATGCCCTGGAGGCGGGAGACACGGCGCCCGAGTTCACGCTTCAGGACGCCGACGGTAATACCGTAAGTTCGCGATCGCTGCTCTCCCAAGGTCCGCTGGTCGTGACCTTCTATCGCGGCGCCTGGTGCCCCTACTGCAACTTTGATCTCCAGGCTCTGGAACATGTTCGGCCCGAGATTGAGGCACGCGGCGCAAGACTGGTTGCGGTTTCGCCCCAGACTCCGGCAAACAGCCGCAAATCGCAGCACGACAACAAGCTTGGCTTCGCGATCCTCAGCGACACCGGCGCCACCATTGCCGACAAGTTCGGCCTGCGCTTCGCGCTGCCGGAAGACCTGATCGAGGTCTACAAGCAATTTGGCAACGACCTGCCGAAGATCAACGACGATCCGTCCTGGGTGCTGCCGATGCCGGCGCGCTACGTGATCGGGACGGATGGCGTGATCGCCTATTCCGAGGTCAACCCCGACTATACCCGGCGCCCCGATCCCTTCGACCTGCTGCTGGTTCTCGATCGGCTACGTGCGGGCACGCCCGCCTAATTACCCATATCATCGACCAAGAGAAGGAGTACTTACAATGGCTATCAAGATCTATGGTGATCCCGGGTCGGGCAGTCGGCGCCGCGTCACAGCAGCAGCAGGCGCGATGGGCATCGACATCGAGATCGTCAACGTCGATCTCTTCAAGGGCGAGAGCCACACGCCCGAGTTTCTGGAGCTGAACCCGCACGGCCTGTCGCCCGTCATGGTCGACGGCGACTTCATCCTCTACGAGTCCGCCGCGATAAACCTCTATCTCGCCGAAAAGGCGGGAAGCGATCTGGCTGGTAGGACGACACGCGAGAAGTACGAGATCCTCCAGTGGATGTTCTGGTCCGGCGAGCAGTGGCGCGTCTTCGCCACCCTCACCTTCGACGAGGTGCTTGCCAAGCGCTTCATGGGTCAGCCTGCCGACGAGACCATCGTGACGATGGCAGCCGACAAGCTTCGGGCAGCCGCTGCCGTGCTGGACGCGCACCTCGCCAAGCATAGCTACATCGTCGGCGACCGGCTAACGCTGGCCGACTTCGACATTGCCGGCCCGTTCTCGCAGAACGAGCGGACGAAGATCCCGCTTAACGAGTTTCCCAATCTGGTCGCGTGGCAGCAGCGCCTGCTGGATACGGTACCCGGTTGGACTGCCACCAAGCGAGAGGTCGATGAACGTATCGATAGTGCGCTAGAAGCGGCTGGCATAAAGCTTTGAGAACATGGCGCCGGTGTCAGCAGGACGGCGACCGGCGCCCAGTCAGAAGGCGGCCCCTTCGATGAACGACCGCCTTGATAGGATTCGAACAGCCGTTCGCCTAGATAATGACTTTGGTGGTGTTCATTGGAGTGGTAGCGAATTATTTCTGCAATGACAGTGAGTACCGAGTATGCCGACGTTCACCCGTACGCGTCAGTGCACCGATCTCCACGAGTTGCTGAAGGTCGCGTGTTGCTGTAGCGCGAGATGTATCTGTGATCGAGATATAGTTTTCGGCACTTAGACCTCCCTTGAAGCCAGCCGTGCCTTCCTTGAAGATGCGCGCGACTACCTTTTCTTGCCGCTCGTTCAGCTTGTCCCGAAAACGATCATAGAACTTTGCTTTCTGGATGAAGAAATCTACGCGCTCAAGCGTCGCCTGTTGAGCATCCAGGATAGTTTCTGAAAAGAAAATGACCCAGTCGGTGATATCAAGCGTGCGCTGGTGCCGCTCAAGCTCTGAGTAATAGGCCTTCCGGCGCTTCTCGATTGTGAAGGCGAGTGAAATGAGGCTTGGCTGCCCTATGTTTTGCGCTAGGGATTTCTCGGCGAGCGCGCGTCCAATTCGGCCGTTGCCATCCTCAAATGGATGTATGCTTTCAAAGTAAAGGTGTCCTACTGCGGCGCGCGTCAAAGCTTGAAGCGACGTTTGACCATCTGGCCCGGATTGATTGAACCATGTGCTGAAGGTCTCCATCTCAGCGGCAACCTGGCGAGATGGGGGAGCCTCGAAGTGGATAGTGGGTTTGTCCAATCGACCCGATACAATCTGCATGGCGTCTTCGTGCGTGCGGTAAGCACCAACCGTTTCAATATATCGGTTTCCGGCCATCAGCATTGAATGCCAGTGGCACAGTCCCTCATGACACAGCGGCCTATGCCAACTTCGATAGACATCCGCCATCATCTCGGCGATCCCCCGCTCTTGGGGGCGGATCTGTCTATCATCAGTGTTTAGCCCGAACTGCCGGCGGAGTGATGACTGGACACTCACGCGGTCCAGAAATTCCCCCTCAATCTCTGAGGTCTTGACCGCTTCGTCGCTCAGCAACTCAATGCGAAGTTGGTTGCTGTCGTCATCGTTGAAATGTCGAACAGCACCGATAACCTCGCCGGCGGACTGCAAGAATTTCTGCTCCAACGATATCAGGCTTGCGGTATCGTATCTGAAGTTTGGCCAGTCAGTGTTTTGCCAGTTCCATTTCATGAGTTATAGAATCCCTCTCTATAGCTCATAATTATTGCTGGAAATGAGCTATTGCAAGCCCGTCTATCGCTCAGCACCACAATCTGCATCTCTCCATTCAAGAAGCAGCGATCGACAGCTGACCTCTTGCCCTAAACATATTTTGTTAATGGGCGCCCCCTATTTCCGATCGCCCTCGGCACTGGTGCCGAGCGAAAAGGGATAAGCATGACCAAACACGACCTTTCATCACGACATTTTCAGCGAAAAATTTCGGAATTCTGCGAGCTTCGTATCGCTCCAGTCGCATCCAGGCGGGTGTTCGAAAATATACGGCCCTATCTGGCCAGTTTGATCATTACCGCAAATCGCCCCCGCTTCTGAATGGCCATATCGACTGGAAGATGATCGGTCAGGCCTGTGGGATCGAAGCCGAGTTAACGGCAGAACTCAAAAAGCAGGTCCGGCCAGGCTTGGATGCAATCATCCGCTGGCTCGGCGCACCACCAGCTACCGAAGAACGACGACCACCAAAGCCGACAGTTAGCACGGGTAAAATGACGCCCGCCAAGAAGGCAGCTTCCGCACGCTCCGCCCGACAGCCACAACGCGCGGCGATCGCTGGCACCTTTGTCCGGTCTGCGTCAACATCGCCCGGCCCAGCACCAAAACCGATAAGCCCTTTCCCAGAAGCACTATTTGAAGCGACAGAAGATCCGGCGAGCTTTCAGGACGCATTGGTCTACCATATGCGTCGGTTCGGCGACACCTATTGGCAGCTTTACCGCGCCGTTGTTCATCTGAATGAGACCTTCGACAACAAGACGCTGCTATCCTGGATCCACGGAGAGCGCGTGCCCCGATCTGTTGCCAGTTTCAACATCCTCCGCCGCATTGAGCGACGCTATCGACTTTCAGAGGGATATTTCAAAGAGAAACTGCCGCATCAGGCACGCTCGCTGTATGGTCACGATCTCGGTGACATCAGCCCAGCTGAGCGTCGACGGATTTCACTGCACCTGCCCGAAGACTTCAACAGCCTGCCCTTTACCAAGCGCGAGGAGATCCTCGATTGGGTGCGCCGGGTGATCATTTCCGGCTCTACGGAATATCGCCGCTATCAGGCGGCGGCCAGCAAGCAGCGATATGCCATCCGATTTCCCGGCGTCACCTATGGCAGCAGTTTTCTTTCCTCTCGGTCATTGGCATCGGCGGCCGGCACCAATCAAAACGTTGCCGTAGAACTTGATGACCCTAATCTGCTCTCCGGCATTGTCGACGCACCGCCGAGACTTGCCATGGAAATGGCTGATCTCATCCGCTTCAAGACTTCGACGCTGACGGCGATTGGGTTCCAACGGAACGGCGTCTGGGGTGAAGAAACGGCCTCCCAGAAGATTGAGCACCTCGGCTTGATGTTTGGTGCGCTTGCTGCCTCGCCAAACGGTGTCGTGAGGGGTTTCGGTGTGCCAGTCAGCCAGTTAAGCTTCGGCCTTCTCGTCTTCCCTGGCGTTTGGGACTGGTATCTGCAGTGGCGGGAACAGCGACGTGGCTTCTACACCAAGTGGGAAGAAGACATGCTGATGGTCGCCCAAGCCCTATCTCGCGCGGAAGTCGGTTGGATCCGGCAGCATCCGGAGCTGCTTCGGAATGTCAGGCCCATTGCGGGCTTGATTGAGCAGGAAGAAATCGATTTCGCGGCTCGCGATTGGCATGGCGCCTGTGATGCGTTTCACCGACATGCCGCTAACCGTTCCAAGGAGATCCAGCGAGTGATGCGCGTGCATCGCGATCCATTTGAACCGATCATGTGTGTACTTGAAGCGGACAGCCCGCTGGCGGAATATCGTAAGATCACGGACGAGATCGTGAGACACATGCCGGATGAGAAGAGATATCCACGACCGGCCGCCGAAGCCGTTAGATCATTCCTATTGCTTCGGCTGGGCCTGCACCTTGGGCTCAGACAGAAGAACCTTCGCCAACTTCGTGTCTGCCCCCGTGGACACTATCCGACGTCAGAACGCCGGCTGGAGGATATGAAGTGCGGTGAGCTGCGCTGGAACGACCGCGATCATGGGTGGGAGGTACTTATCCCATCGGTCGCGTTCAAAAACTCTGGCTCTTCTTTCTTCGGACAGAAGCCGTTCCGGTTGATTTTGCCCGACCTTCTCGATCTCTACAAATACCTTGACGCTTACATCGACAGGCATCGTGGAGTTCTGCTTGGCGGTGCGAAAGATCCCCAAACGCTATTCGTCAAGACGGTGAAGACGACCAGTATTGATGCTGCTTACAATTCGACCACATTCTACGAGGCTTGGCGGACTGTCATCCAACGTTACGGCATCTATAATCCCTATACCGGACGGGGTGCGATCAAGGGCCTCCTTCCGCATGGACCGCATAACCTGCGGGACATTCTTGCGACGCATATTTTGAAGCAGACCGGATCCTACGAGCAGGCGAGCTATGCCATTCAAGATACGCCCGATGTCGTGCAGCAGCACTACGGCCGCTTCCTTCCGCAAGACAAGGCCGCACTGGCCGCCAAGATCCTCAATCAGGTTTGGGAAGCTGCGTAAGATCGAATGAGATGCTCGGCTCGGACACTCAGAACATGTTGCATCTGGGCCGAGCGTCCTCGTCTCCGCCTTGAGCGGAATCGAACCGACGTCCCTAAGTTCCGCTCAACACTAACGCGCTGACACGCATGCTTTTTTAAAACTCTCATGCGCAGAGTGCCGGGCGCAAACATCTGTTCGAAAACGCAACTTTACCTGCTAGCCCCTCGCTTTCAGCTCCAGCCTGCGACGATGCAGGACCGGCTCGGTGTAACCATTCGGCTGCTCGCGCCCCTTCAGAACCAGATCGAGTGCCGCCTTAAACGCGATAGAGCCGTCGAAATCCACAGCCATCGGGGTGTAAAGGGGATCGGCGGCACTCTGGCCATCCACGACTTTCGCCATGCGCTTCATCGTCTCGACGATCTGGTCTTCGGTCACGACCTTGTGGTGCAGCCAGTTGGCCATGTGCTGGGCCGAGATGCGCAGGGTCGCGCGGTCCTCCATCAGGCCGATATTATTGATGTCCGGCACCTTGGAGCAGCCGACGCCCTGGTCGATCCAGCGCACGACATAACCGAGAATGCCTTGTGCATTGTTGTCGAGTTCGCGGCTGATTTCCTCCGGCGTCCAGTTGGGGCGCGGCGCCACCGGCACGGAAAGAATGTCGGAAAGCTTGGCCCGGGTACGGCTCTTCAGGCTCTTCTGAACTGCTGCCACATCCACCGTGTGATAGTGGGTAGCATGTAGCGTTGCCGCCGTCGGTGACGGAACCCAGGCGGTATTGGCGCCCGCCTTCGGGTGGCCGATTTTCTGCTCAAGCATCGCCGCCATGAGGTCGGGCATCGCCCACATGCCCTTGCCGATCTGGGCATGGCCGGAAAGACCGCATTCGAGCCCGATATCGACATTCCAGTTCTCATAGGCCGCGATCCATGCAGCCTGTTTCATATCACCCTTGCGGATCATCGGGCCGGCTTCCATCGAGGTATGGATCTCGTCGCCGGTGCGGTCGAGGAAACCGGTATTGATGAAGACGACGCGGTCCTTGGCGGCGCGGATGGCCTCCTTGAGGTTCACCGTCGTGCGGCGCTCCTCGTCCATGATGCCCATCTTGATGGCATTCGCCGGCAGGCCGAGCGCCTGTTCGACGCGGCTGAAGATCTCGGCGGCAAAGGCCACTTCTTCCGGCCCGTGCATCTTCGGCTTCACCACATACATGGAGCCGAGACGGGAATTCTTCTTCCGACCGTCCGGGCCGCCCTTGCGTCCGATATCGTGAATGGCGATCAGCGCGGTCACCATCGCATCCATGATGCCCTCGGGCACTTCGTTACCGTCGCGATCCAGAATGGCCGGATTGGTCATCAGGTGGCCGACATTGCGGACCAGCATCAACGAGCGGCATTTCAGTTCGAAGATCGAGCCGTCCGGCGCCGTATAGTCGAGATCCGGATTGAGCTTGCGGGTAAAGGTCTTGCCGCCCTTGGAGACCTCTTCCGTCAGGTCGCCCTTCATCAGGCCGAGCCAGTTGCGATAGACGACGACCTTGTCTTCGGCATCGACGGCCGCGACTGAATCCTCGCAGTCCATGATCGTGGTGATCGCCGATTCGGCCCAGACGTCGGAAATATGAGCCGGGTCTGTTTTGCCGATATCGGTCGTCGCGTCGATCAGGATCTCGACATGGAGATTGTTCTTTTTCAGGAGGATCTGCGTCGGCGCGCCCGCATCGCCGAGATAGCCGGCAAATTGCGACGGATCGCTGAGGCCGGTCACCTGTCCGCCTATCAGCGTCACGAATAGGGCTGCATGCTCGACCTTGAAGGATGCCGCATCCTTCCAGCCGGCGCCGGAGAGCGGGGCAGACTGATCGAGGAAATCACGCACCCATGCAATGACCTTGGCGCCGCGGACGGGATTGTAATCCTTGCCCTTCTCCCCACCATCGGCTTCGGAGATCGCATCCGTGCCGTAGAGTGCATCATAGAGCGAGCCCCAGCGCGCATTGGCGGCATTCAGCGCATAGCGCGCATTCATCACCGGCACGACGAGCTGCGGCCCGGCGATCTGCGCGATCTCCGGATCGAGGTTCTCGGTCGAGACGGAGAAATCAGGCCCCTCGGGCAATAGATAGCCGATCTCGCGCAGGAAGGCTTCGTAGGCCGACAGATCCGACGGTGCGCCGTTTTGACGGTACCAGTCGTCGAGCTTCAGCTGAAAAGCGTCGCGCTTGGCAAGAAGCGCGCGGTTCTTCGGCGCCAGATCATGGGCGATCGCGGACAACCCGGTGAAGAAATGGTCCGCATCGACCCCGGTTCCCGGCAGAGCCTCATCCACCAGAAAACGGTGAAGTGTCTCATCAATTTGAAGGCCGAAACCATCAACGTAGGTCATACTCAATCTCCAGGTTCACAGCCATTTCTAGCTGCTATATTCGAACAGCCAGAAGGCTGAAAACGACATGGTCGCCGCCATGTCTTTCTAAATTTGTTTGGATGGTAGGGCTTCTAATCAGAACAGATCGGGATGCCGATTGACGTCCTTGTAGAGCAGGTAGCGGAAGCGGCCGGGACCTCCCGCGTAGCATGCCTGCGGACAGTAGGCGCGCAGCCACATGTAATCGCCCGCCTCTACCTCGACCCAGTCGCTATTCAGCCGATAGACCGCCTTACCCTCGAGCACGTAAAGCCCGTGTTCCATGACATGGGTCTCCATGAAGGGAATGCTGGCGCCCGGCTCAAAGGTGACGATGTTCAGGTGGAAATCGTAGCGCACATCGTTCGGATCGAGGAAGCGCGTCGTGCCCCAGGTGTCGTCGGTATCCGGCATCCAGTCGAGCGTGCATTCGTCCTCATGGGTGAAGGCGGCCGGCGGCGCTTCTAGGCCTTCGACGACCTTGAACACCTTGCGGACCCAATGGAAGCGCAGCGGTGCCGTGCTGTCATTCTTCAACGCCCAAGCATGGCCGGCCGGGATGTAGGCAAACGAGCCGGTCCTGAGCGGGCGCTCCTTGCCCTCATAGCTAATAGCGCCCTCGCCTTCGACGACGAAGATCGCGGCCTGAGCGCGGGCATCAGGCTCCGGCTTCACGCTGCCGCCGCCCGGAGCCACTTCCATGATGTATTGCGCAAAGGTTTCGGCAAAACCGCTTAAGGGCCGCGAAATGATCCAAGCGCGCGTCTTCTCCCAATGCGGCAGGACGCTGGTGACGATGTCGCTCATCACGGTCTTCGGGATTACCGCATAGGCGGTGGTGAACACGGCCTTGCTGGAAAGCGTCTGTGTCTGCGGAGGCAGGCCACCGACATTTGAGAAATAGTGGTTCTTTGTCATGATTTAATGCTCAGTCAGAGGATCGAAGACGGATCAGCGGGCTTGTGATGTTCATGCCAGTGCCGTGCAATGTCGATGCGCTGCGGCACCCAGACCTTGTCGTGCGAGGCGACATATTCCATGAAGCGGCGAAGGGCCGCGATACGGCCCGGACGTCCGACAAGCCGGCAATGCAGGCCGACCGACATCATCTTCGGGCTCCCCTCCTCGCCCTCGCGGTACAGCGTGTCGAACGCGTCCTTGAGATAGGTGAAGAACTGGTCGCCCGCGTTGAACCCCTGCGGCGTAGCGAACCGCATATCGTTGGTCTCCAGCGTATAGGGAATGATCAGGAACGGCTTTCCATCGATGCCCGGCACCCAATAGGGCAAATCATCGGCATAGCTGTCGGACGAATAGAGGAACCCGCCCTCCTCCATCACCAGCTTCAGCGTGTTGTCCGAAGGCTTGCCTTGGTAAATGCCGTAGGGACGCTCGCCGACAAGTTCGGTATGCAGGCGCACGGCTTGGAGAATATGCTCACGCTCCTTCTCGATCGGAAAATCCTTGTATTCCAGCCAGCGATAGCCGTGGCTGGCAATCTCCCAGCCGGCTTCCTTCATGGCGGCAACTGCTTCCGGGTTGCGCGCCATAGCGAGCGTCACGCCATAGACGGTGCACTGCATCTTGAGTTCGGTAAACAGCCGGAACAGCCGCCAGAAGCCGGCGCGGGAACCATATTCGTAGATCGATTCCATGTTGAGATTGCGCTGACCGGGCCACGCGGATGCGCCGACGATCTCGGAGAGCAGGTTTTCCGACGCGGAATCGCCATCCATGATCGAGCTTTCGCCGCCCTCCTCGTAATTGATGACGAACTGCACGGCGATATTCGCGCCGCCCGGCCATTTCGGATCGGGAACATTGCGGCCGTAGCCAACGAGACCGCGCGGTGTGTCGGGCGAC
The DNA here is from genome assembly GCF_004343585.1 of Neorhizobium sp. JUb45. GTDB lineage: Bacteria > Pseudomonadota > Alphaproteobacteria > Rhizobiales > Rhizobiaceae > Neorhizobium. The sequence continues at coordinate 13,766 of NZ_SLYW01000014.1, forward strand.
AGGATTGTCATGATAGATCCTTGCAGAAATTCATTTCAGCGCGTGGCAATGCCATTGGCACCACCATGCAACATGCAGCCGCATACGGTGATTACTCCGCGGCCGCCTGTTCGCCAGACTTGCGGGCTTCCCATTCCTGCGGCGTCAGCGTCTTGATGTCGAACTGGTCGCGGGTACGGGTGTAGGTGTGGCCGCCCATGCGGCCGACGGCGTCCATCATCTGCTGGTCGATATGCAGATTGGACGCATTGACCGCATCGCTGCGAACGAACACGCCGACGACCTCGCCGAGGATGATCTCACGGGCGGGGCCAACCTGCAGCGTCGTATGGCGGCGGCATTCGAGAGCGGCGGGCGCTGCGAGGATGCGCGGGCTGCGCACCATCCGGCCAGGCACGGTTGCAAGTCCTGCCTCTTCCATCTCATCGACCTCCGGGCCGAACTTGATGGCGCAGACCTCCATCTGATCGACAAGGGCATTGTCGCAGATATGGACGGTGAACTCGCCCGTCTCGCGGATATTGCGGGCCGTGTCCTTGAAGCGCATGTCGGAATAGTTCTCGACGCCGATTGCAACGATGGCTGGATCATGGGTCAAGACATTGAAGAAGCTGAACGGCCCGGCATTCGGTTGACCGTCCTTGCTGACCGTCGTCACCAATGCGATCGGGCGCGGAATGACCGTGCCGATCAGGATCTTATAGCGTTCGCGCTCGGTGAGCTTGGCGAAATCGAAATGGGTATGGTCGATCATTTCAGGCCTCAACAGCGATACGGTGGGTTTCAAGCGGGGTGTGGCGCGACAGGTTCTCGAACCCGTCTCTGGTGACGACATACATGTCCCCGACATTACAGCCGGCCGACAGCGGTTCCAGCCACTGCGTGTGCAGCACGAACACCATGCCCTCCTCCATACGGTCATAGTTGTGGGAAGAGATGTTGAAGCTGTTTTGCCCGCCGGCCATGCCGACGGAATGACCGAGATTGGGGTTATGCGGCCCATGGGTCGCCGGATAGACATGCATCAAGGTGCGGCCCTGGGCTTCCCAGTCGATGTTCTTCACATACTGGCGCGGGATCAGGCGGGCGCTGCCATCGTCCATCGGCGCCCAGTTATAGGGCATGGTGCGCGCTTCCGGCGAGGTCAGCATGCCTCGCTCGATCATCGGCTCAAAGGCGGCGTTGTTGACGTCACGCATCAGGGCGCCTGGCCGGATCAACTTTTCTGCGCGCTTAACGCCTTCGGTGCAGGCGGCAAGCACCTCTTCCTGCCGCTTCGTGATCTCGCCAACGGCAATCATGCGGGCGGTTTGTGCGGTATAGCCGCGATAGGTGATGTTGGAGACATAGAGATTGATCAGGTCTCCCGGCCGCACGACATGGCCGTATGGCTTGCCGCAATGGGTTCCAAATTCGTTGATGCCGATCTGGTAACCGTCACCGGTCTCGCCGCCGAAGGAGAGTTGCGCCTGGGTGAAGGCGGCAAAGATCTCGTGGTCGGTCACGCCGGGTTTTGCCACGTGATAGGCCGCCTGCGTGGCAATGCTGACCAATTGAGCTGCCGCACGAAACATCTCGATCTCGCGGGGCGAGCGCACCTTCTGCATCCGGTCGAGAATGGCGTTGTCTGCGACGAACTTCACCTTCGGCATCAGTTCATCGAGGCCTGCCCAGAAGGTTAGCGAGGTACGGTCGCCGATACGGCCGATCTGCGCCTTCGACAGCCCCATGCCCGCCAGCAGTTCGGCGCATTTTTCCGCCGTCTTGATGACGCTGTCGCCCGGACGATCCGCATATTCCCGGCCGATTGGTCCGATCTGCCAGATGTCCTCCACCAAAACCGGTTCGCCGCCCGGCGGCAACAGCACGGACTGGGTGAAGAAGGACAGAAGGACCATCGGTTTGTCGACATCCGTCGGGATGATCAACACGCCCTCGCGCATCCAGTCGCAGATATAACGCAGATAATGGTTGGACGTGTGGAACCAGCCCACACCGCCGGTATGGACGATCAGCGCATCATGTCCGGCCTCGACCGCCTGACGGCGGATACGGCGCAGCCGATCCTCAAATTCCTCGACCGGCAGGGGGAGCGGGGCGGCAAAATCGAAATCCGGCTGGAAATCGGCAAGCAGCGATCCGACGCGGTAGGCTCCTGCCTTGGTGGCATTCATGTTCATTGGGGGTATTCCTTCCAGGATTATTTTTGCATCAGGCTTGTCGTGAGGGCGCCAGCACCCGCCTTGCCACCAGCATCACCACCAGGGTCAGGCCGATCAGCAGGCCGGACATGGCGGCGACGCGCACATCGAGAGATTCCTCGATCAGCGCGAACATCCGGAGTGGCAGGACTGTCGTCTGCGCATCGGCGAGGAAGAGCGAGACGGAGACGTTGTCGAGCGACTGAATGAAGACGAGGAATGCGCCGGCGAGAATGCCGGGGGTCAGCAAGGGCAGGATCACGCGCCTGAGCGTCGTTACCCAGGTCGCCCCCATCACCGTCGAGGCTTCCGCCAGCGAGGGATTGATGCCCTGCGCAACGACAGAGGCGGCACGATACATCAGCGGCCCGAACACCACGACATGGCCAACGACGGTGAGCCAGAGCGACGGCTGAAAGCCGACGAAATTGGCGACGATCAGAGCTGCGAGACCATAAACGAGGCTCGGCAGCACCAGCGGGGCGAGAAGCAGCGGTTCGATCGTGTTGACTGAACGGCGACGCATCCGTGCCATGCCGATCGTGGCGGGCACGGCAAAGAGCAGCGAGCCGAGGACTGCGAGGCCCGCGATCTTCAGCGAATTGCCGGCCGCGATTTGTTCCGTGCTGGAGCGGAGCGGGTCGAGCAGCGCCTCGTACCAGCGTAGCGAGAACCCTTCCGGTGGATATTTGAGCGTCTGTCCAGCTGTGAAGGACATGGTGATGGCGATCACGATCGGGGCCACCAGATAGATCAGGCTCAGGCCGCCGAAGCCGAAGACGAATGCCTTGTAGAGAAAAGCGGGGAGCGGGTTTTCGGATTGGTTACGCATGGCCGACGAGCCTCCGGTGACGAGAAATCATGGTCATGGCGACAAGCAGGATGCCGGTCGACAACAGGAGCACCACGGCGATCGCCGAGGCCATCGGCCAGTCGAACAGCGTACCTACCTCGCGGTAGATCAGTTGCGGTACATAGACATTGCGAGCACCGCCGATGACGGCCTGGGTGACGAAGGACGCGCTGGTGCTGGCGAAGACAAGGATCCATCCCGCCAAAAGGCCGGGCAGCATCATCGGCAACAGAACCGTGACGAGAATGCGCCAGGGGCCGGCACCCGAAACCTGCGCGGCCTCGGTATAGGTGACCGGGATGCGCGACAAGATGGCGACCAGCGGCAGGATGATCAGCGGCAGGTCGATCTGACACATGGCCATGACGAGGCCAAGTTCGGTGGACATCAGCGAGAACGGACGCTCGGCAAGTCCAAGCGCCACGAATGTCTCGCTGATCGGTCCCTGCCGCCCGAGGATGACGATCCAGGCAAAGGTGCGCACCACATTGCTGGTCAGCATCGGGATCAGCGTCAGGAAAATGATGATCTGGCGGGCGGTCTTGCCGCTATGCCAGTAGAGAAGCGCGATCGGCACGCCGAGCAGGGTCGTGCTGACGATGGTCTGCAGGCCAAGCTTGGCGGTGTTAATCAGGACACGGTAGTTGAACGCATCGCCGAGAAAGCGCGCATAGTTGTGCAGTGACAGGCCCTCGGGGCCGATAAAGCTGAACCCGACGAGAACGGCGAGCGGCGTCGCAAAGAACGCCACCGACAGCAGAAGCATCGGGATAACGTATGGGAAGCCGCTCGCTTTCATGGCGCTACCTCAACCGGCGACGAGGGCGTCGAACTGGCGGATCCATTCCGCACGGTTCTTGTTGATCGCGGCCCAGTCCGGATAGACGAGCGAGGCCAGCTGTTCGCGCTTTACATAGGCTTCGATGCCTGGCGTCAGTTCTACGTCCTTGTTGGTCGGGAACATTTCGCGTGGCGGCATCTTCAACTGGTCCTGCGCGGCCTTGGAGATCGCGGCATCCATATAGGCATAGGCTGCATCGACATTCTTGGCGCCCTTGGTCAGATGGATATTGACGGGCGCTGCCGGCGAGCCGGTTTCAGGCTGAACGAACTCCGCCTTGAGCCCAAGAGCCTTGAGCTTGGCGACATTGCCCGTCGAGCACATGAAGACGGCGATCTCGCCCTGCTGGAACAGTGTCATCTGGTGGTTGGTGCTGGCAACGACACCCTTGATGTGTTCCGGATGGTCTTTGAACAGCTTGAAGACGGCATCCATGTCGGTCGGGCCGGAGCCAAAAATCTTGGCGATCTCGGTATAGGCCATCACGCCGGTATTGGAGGCAAAGCCGGTCCACGAAACGAGGCCTTTGTAGGCCGGGTTTTCGAAGAGATCGCGATAACCTTTGGGTGCCGGAACGAGATCGGGGTTATAGGCAATGCCGTTGACTTCGACCGTCACGGTCGGGCCGTACTCGCCCTGGAATGCCGGATCGAGCATGCCCCAGTTCTTCAGCTTCGACGGGTCGATCTTCTGGATAAGGTCGTTCTCGACGGCGACGGCCATCTGGCCGGGCGACATCAGCAGCGTGTCGTAAGGCGGGTTGCCGGGGCTTGCCATGACCTTGGCAAGCTGATCCTGCGCCATGGCCGGGGCAACTGTCAGATCGAAACCGGCCGCCTTGACGAGCGGCGTCAGCACGCTGCGATAACCGTCTTCCCAATTACCCGGAAAGGTCGCGGCAACAGCAGTGCCACCGGCCGCGCGGGCAGCAAAAGGAACGGTCGCGGCTGCAGCCGCACCGGCGGCAAGCAGTCCGAAATGACGTCGTGTGATGTTGAAGTCTTGCATCTGTTCACCTCTGTTGTTGTTATTCACGGAATGCTTCCGGTTCGCTCGGAAAGGCGTGACACCTCATGGTGTCTATCTCGGCAAAGAGCTGTGCTCCCGGCTCGGGAATGAAGGTCGAAGGTCCGCGGACCTCCGAGGCACGAAGGTTGGTCCCGTCTTCGAGAAGGAGATCATGGACAAGGGTGGGTCCAAGCGGCACTGACACGGTCAGCCTCGCCGGCAGCGCCGATGCGCTCGGCGTCGCAGACAGGCGAACGTCCTCCGGACGGAAGGTAATCGTGACCGTGGAGCCCGTGGTAAAATTCAGGCGGCGCGGCAGAACGAGAGCCTTGCCATTGGTAAGCGCGATCGTGGTTGCCTCAGCCTCCAGGCGGTCCACTTTCCCATGCAGCACATTGGCCTGTCCGATGAACGTATTGACGAACAACGTTTTCGGCCGGTCATATACGGCCATCGGCGTGTCGATCTGTTCGACATTGCCTTTGTTCATCAGCACGAGACGGCCGGCGAGGCTCTGCGCCTCTTCCTGGTCATGGGTAACGATCAGCGTGGTAATGCCGAGCGTCTTCTGCAGATGAAGCAGTTCGACCTGCAGGTCGAAACGCAGCGCCCGGTCCAAGGCACCGAAGGGCTCGTCGAGAAGCAGAAGCGAAGGGCGGCCTGCGATCGCGCGGGCCACCGCCACGCGCTGCTGCTGGCCGCCGGAAAGCTCGCGCGGCAGCCGGTTGCCAAAACCCTTCAACTGCACAAGCGAGAGCATTTCTTCCACCCGCTCACGACGCTCGGTGCGCGCCACCTTTTGGCAGGCGAGCGGATAGGCGATGTTCTCGGCCACCGTCAGGTGTGGGAACAGCGCGTAGTTCTGGAACACCATGCCGATACCACGCGCACGGGCCGAGACATTGGCAAGATCCTGGCCGCCAAGCTGGATCAACCCGCTTTTCGGCTGGATTAGGCCGGCAATGGCGCGCAGCACCGTCGACTTGCCGCACCCGCTCGGCCCCAGAAGCGCAACGATCTCGCCCGCCTTTATCTCGAAAGAAATGTCGCTGATCGCATTCTGCCCGCCATAACTATGGGTCAGGCCACGAACGCTTAGCTCTCTGCCTTCTGCTGCATTCGAAGCCTGCGGCATGAATATCCCCTCGGGTTGCGCCTGACCTAACGAGAGCATCGCGCTCGCCGGCATCAGGCGGAGATGTGATCGATCGGCAAATTTGAGTTCGCTCTGGGTCATGGCAAAGGATTTGCAAGCAACGTGCCAACTCTACAATGAGCGCGGTCGAACATGGATCAACCAATTGATTAACATATTAAATTTTTGGTTTATCTAGTTTCGTATATCCATAATTACGAATCGGCGGCATAACGTAACAATCTATAAATTGTGCATCATTAGCGGCTGAACGATGATTTGATGTGCACCGATTTCGGCTTGTCAGCGTAGAAATCGTGCCGTTTCACCGCTTTGCGCCACTTGCGCGGATGTGCCATCGATCTCGGGTATGCAAAGGATGAGGAGTAAAATCAGTAAATTAGCTAGCGCCAACCGAGTCCGGTCGGCCCTGCGGTAGCTTAAAGGTCATTTTTTCATCAAAGTATGTTCGCACGGATATGCGAAAATTGGTTCGAATTCCCTTGAATATTTTAGATGAAAAAATATCACATGAAAAACAACAGCATACAGATGCTATATCCAAGGTGGCATGGTGATTGCATCGAACTATCCTGAAAATTCACGACGTAGAAATGTGAAAAGGGGTCCGCATGCATAGCTTCAAGAAAACTCTCACAGCCGGTCTTGCCGGCATTGCGTTCGCGCTCTTCGCATCGACTGCACAGGCCGCGGAAGGCGCGCCCGTGAAGATGGTGCCGGATGCGGACGTGGCCCAGCTTCCGGGCATCGCCTTCAATCAGAAACTGGCCGACAGCCTGCCTGCCGCCATCAAGGACAAGAAGGTCATCAAGGTTGCGACGGACCTGACGCCGCCGATCAGTTTTCAGGATGAAGCCGGCAAGCTCGTCGGCATCGATGCGGACCTTGCCGCGGCGCTGGGCGTCATTCTCGGCGTCGATATGCAGATGACCAATGTCGGCGCGGGCGCGGCAATCGTTCCGGCCGTGTTGTCCAAGCGTTTCGACATGACGCTCTCCGGCATCAATGACGACGTGGAGCTGGAAAAGCAGGTCGATGTGATTGACTACATGTATGATGCGACGACCATCATGACGACCAAGGGCAATCCCCTCGGAATCAAGAGCATGGAAGACCTCTGCGGCAAGAAGGTTGCCGTGCCGGTCGGCACTTTTCAGAACAGGCTGGTCGTCGCCGCATCGGCAAAATGCACGACGGCGCCGATCGAGATCATGTCCATCCCGAAAATGCCGGACGTCCTGCAGGCGGTGCGCACGGGTCGCGCCGATGCAACCGTCAACGGCTACGCAACCAGCGTCTACACGACCGAAAAGCAAACCGGCAAGGGTGTCGGCCTGCAGGCGCTACCGGATGTACGACTTGCCGTCGGTTATCTCGGCATGTTGGTCTCCAAAGACAATCCGGAACTGCGCGATACGGTGGTCGCCTCACTCCAACATATGGTCGATAGCGGCGCCTATCAGGCGATCATGGAAAAATGGAGCCTCGGCCCGCTCGCCGTGAAGACCGTCAAGTTCAACGACGCTGCCTCGATGCCGGTGGACTGAGCCATGTCTTTCGCCCAACAGTCTCTCAGCATGCCAATGGCTCCTCCGATCGGCAAGACAGTTCGGTTCGGGCAGCTCGTGACTGGTGCCGTCGCGATCATCGCGCTGGCTCTCATGCTTCTGGTCATTGGGCGGAATCAAAGCGTTCAATGGAGTGAAATCCCGCGCTACATGATCGACCCCGTCATTCTCGACGGCGTCGTCCTCACGCTCGAACTAACGGCCGGCGCCATGGTCGCCGGCATCGTTATCGGTTGCCTCGTCGCCATCATGGCGACCAGCCAGAACGTTGTCCTGAAGGCGATCGCCGTCGCCTTCGTCTGGTGGTTTCGCGGCGTACCGCTGATCGTCCAGATCTTCTTCTGGTTCAACATCGCGCTCTTCATTCCTGAGATCGGCTTCGGTTCTTGGTCCGTCTCGGTAAACGACATTGTGACACCCGCCCTTGCAGGCTTTCTGGCGCTCGGCCTGCACGAGGCGGCTAATATGAGCGAGATCATCCGTAGCGGTCTGACAGCCGTGGATCGGGGACAGCGCGAAGCCGCATCCTCTTTGGGCCTCAGACCACTCCAGACCCTGCGGACTGTCGTCCTCCCGCAGGCAATCCGTCTCATCGTCCCGCCGACCGGCAACCAGGCGATCGGCATGCTGAAGGCGAGTGCCATCGTGTCGGTTATCGGCATGCAGGATCTGCTGACACAGGCACAGGCCATCTATGCCCGCAACTTCCTGGTCATTGAACTCCTCTGCGTCGCATCACTCTGGTACCTCGGCATCACCACAGTCGCCTCGGTGGGCCAGCATTATCTGGAACGGAAACTGGCACCGAAAGGCCGCTCGAACAGCAATGAGAAGTGACCATCCGCAGGCCTAAGCGCCGGCCGCAGCTTCAAGAAAATCTAACAAGCAGGGATCGCCATTGCAGCGCATCCCGTCAGGAAACACTAAGGAGATCATCATGAGACTGGGTATCGATAGCCAAAAACTTCCCGAGTTCCTGAAGCGCGGGCCGCTGGCAAGCCTCGACCATGTCAAGGAGCTTGGTCTTGGTGGCCTGTTCTTCCCGACCGTTCTCGACATGAGCCCGACGCTCGACAAGGGTGCGCTTCGCGAAATCCGGGCGAAAGCCGACGAGCTTGGGCTTTACCTCGAAAGCGGTGTCGGCAAGATCAATCCCTATTGCAGCGCCGAGGCTCCGGAATTCCGGGCGATCGGCGACGGCGACATCATTCTGGGCTTCACCCGGATGATCGAGGCGAGCGCCGCGATCGGATGCCTCGAACTGTGGATCTCACCGGGCAATTTCAAATCGGAATACCGTGGCAGGTTGGCAAATGACCGCTTTCGCACGGATGTCACCTGGGACGAGCAGTTGCTGGCCATCGAGAAGATCTTGTTGAAGCTTGCTCCCGTCGCGCGCGCCAATGGCGTCCACCTCAACATGGAAACCCATGATGAAATCACCTCTTTTGAAATCCTCCGGCTGATCGAGAAAGTTGGCGATGACTGTATCGGCGTCGTGTTCGACACGGCCAACGGCCTGCAGCGTGGGGAACATCCGGTGTTTGCGGCAAAGCGCGTCGCGCCTTACGTCCGCCAGACGCATATCAAAGACGCCTATGTCGGCCGAGCATTCGGAGGTCTCGATTTCCAGACCCGCCCGGTCGGCAAGGGTATCGTGGATTTTCCCACGATCCTTCCCATCCTTGCCAAGGCAAATCCGGATCTAAACCTTTCGCTGGAAGTCGCAGCCTCTGTCGAAGACAAGCCGCGCAAGGCGAATCCGCGCCAATGCATCCAGATCGATGACCCGATCTGGCGCGCCGCGCATCCGGACCTGAACGCCGAAGAACTGGAGGTCTACATGGCTACGGTGGACACCTTCGAAGCGCGCGTGAAATCCGGCGAGATCCCGGATTGGGAAGCGTATGAGGCGAGCCAGTACGGCTATCCGACCTACGAGCGCCAATCCTACGGCTATGGTGAGACAGTGACCTTCATCAAGAACTCAGCTCGTTACATCGAGAGGCTATGCGCGGAGAAGGGCATCGCGCTTTCCCCGTCGACTGCCAAGCGCCACGCTGCATAAACCGGCACTCACCCAGTCTGTGGCGGTACTAGCCGCCATAGACATCTGATAACGTCTTGACCGGGCGGATTTCTGGCAGACGGCGATATACGCAACAATATTTCTATGAACATAATTAGATCGAGCGGCATGGGCCGCCATGCATCTGGAGTACCACATGAAAAGGACGCGCCGTCAAACGACGAAGGCAGCGCCGAAGGCCAACGCCTCGGCTGATGCGGCTGAAAGCGCCAATGACGACGTCTCCGAGCGGATTCGCACAACGCTCGCCAATGCCATAGGCGAAGGCGCTCTGAAGCCGGGGACGAAAATCCTCGAAGATGCGATCGCCGACCACTTTGGCGTAAGCCGCACCGTCGTTCGCGGCGCCCTCGGCGTCTTGGAGAGTGACCATCTTCTGGAGCGCAAGCGCAACCGCGGTACTTTCGTCGCCGAACCAGGCATCGAAGAAGCCAAGGCCCTATTCGAGTCACGCCGCAAGATCGAACACGCTATCCTAGATCTCGTCATGGCCCGCGCCACCACCGAGCAACTAGATGCACTCGAAAAGCTGACCGACGAGGAAGAGCATATCCACCATCACGGCGACGAAAAGTCGAAGACGGTTCTCTCCGGTAAGTTCCATATCGTGCTGGCGGAACTCGGTGGCAATGCCGTCATGACTGAGATGCTGTCCAAAATCGTCGCCCGCCTGTCTCTGGTCATGGCCCTTTATGAGGAAGAAAAACAGGACGATTGCGGCGCTGACCACCACCGCCAGATCGTGACTGCGCTGAAGGCCCAAGATCTGGCAAAAGCACAGCAGTTAATGGACCACCACCTCGCCGATATAGAAGGTCGGGTGCGCTTGACCGAGGGCCAGGGTGATCGTCATACCTTCTTGGCTGTGCTGGAGAACTTTTCCTGACCATTCAGGTCTTGAGCAGGTTCGAACCTACGACCCGCATCACGCCACGAGAAAATCTACTGTCTTCTACTCAGCAAAATCATCAAGAACGGAGCACCTATGAGGGCTGAGACGAGCCCAGCCGGGATTTGGTAGGGTGCTACGGCCGTGCGACCGATCAGATCAGCAAGAACCATCAGCCCGCCACCGATCAGCGCGGCGCCCACCATCTGCGGCAGGGCGCGCGTCAGGCCCGCCTCCCGTGCCAAATGCGGCCCCATAAGGCCGACGAAGGAGAGCGGCCCGACCGTCAGAGTCGCCGCTGCGGTCATCAGTCCGGCAAGGCCGAAGAGCGCCAGCCTCGAACACGCCAGCGGGATACCCACCGCCGATGACGGCGCGGCCCCGAGCGGCAGGATGTCCAGCCAACGACGTGCAGCCAGGGCAAGCGCGATCAGCACGGCTCCGATCGCCACCTCAACAGACGCTGTCGTGCCGTCCACCAGGTAGGTGGAGCCGCTCATCCAGCGCATCAGAAGCACCGCCCGCGGATCCCCGGTTGAGCTCAGCACGCCGACCACCGCATCGACCATCGCACTGAGCGCGATGCCGGCAAGCAGGACCCGTTCCGGGGCGAAGTTGGACCGCCTGGAACTCAGGAGAATGACGGCGAGGACCATGATGGCGCCGGTGACGGCAAAGGCGAACTGTCCGGCAAAACCCGGCGCGACGGCAAACAGCGCGATCGCAACGCCGAAGGTCGCGCCGGCGCTGATCCCCAGCACCTCGGGGCTTGCCATCTCGTTGCCTGTCAATCTCTGCAGGATCGACCCGGCAACGCCCAGCATCGCCCCGGACCCGAGCGCCGCAAATACCTTCGGTGCGCGGATCGCGAGGATGTCGTGGAGGAATTCGCCGGACAGGACGGTCCAGCCTCCCCCGGGCCCACGCCCGACGAAAAGGCTGAGCGCCACGATGACCAACATACCCGCGAGGGCAACCGTTGCTGGAACGCGCGTGCTCCAGCGCCGCTGGCGTTGCCTGACCACCGCCTGCTGGATTCGGTGACGCACCTTCAGCCACGGAAGCAGCGCCAGGAGCAGGGGCGATCCGAAGATGGCGGTCACGGCGCCGGTCGGCAGGAAATCGCCAAGGCCGCCCGCCAGGAGTTGCAGCACGGAGTCGGTGAGGAAGAGAAGTGCAGCACCGATCAGTGGTGACCAGACGATCATCTGGACCGGCCGGCGTGCGCCGGAAAGCCGCGCCAGGGTCGGCGCGACCAGCCCGATGAAGCCTATGACGCCGACGGCGCTGGTGACGAACGCGGCAAGCGTCACCGCACAGCCGACGACGAGGATGCGAAGCCGCGCCAGCTTAACCCCGAGCGAGGATGAACTGCTTTCCCCAAGGTCGAGCAGGGACAGCGGCCTGATCACAAGGGCGCAGACGATGGCGACGCCGGCGATCTTCCAGGCAAGCGAGAGCGGAATGACCCAGCTCTGCTGCGCCAGCGAGCCTGCGCCCCAGATGAACAGGCTCGCGAGGTACCGCTGGTTGAGATAGGTCAGGATGGCCGATAGTCCGCCGCACCAGAGGCTCACCACCAAGCCTGACAGCACGAGGGAATAGGGCGAGAATCCGCGCCGCGCGCCGAAGCCGACGACGATGGCGGCAGCCGCCGCACTCCCCAGCAGCGCAACCAGATCGCGGCCGGCACCTAGGAGCCCCGGCATGAAGAGCGAGACCACGACCAGCGCGAGATTGGCGCCCGCTGACACGCCGAGCGTCGTCGGGTCGGCCAGCGGGTTTCGCAGCACCTGCTGGAACAGCGCACCCGACAGGGCCAGCGCCGCGCCGGCGAGCAGCGCCGTGGCCAGCCGCGGCAAGGTCGAATAGTAGAGTACCATCCGCTCGATGTCGTAGCCTGGCTCCACTGTTCCCCAGAGTGTCGGCTGAATAAGAAACCATGATGCCACGCAGCCGCCGCACAGCAGCAGGAAGACGACGAGGCCAGGTCCGAGATTATCATGACGGAGAGCGATCATGCGTCTTGGTCCAGAACGTTGGTCACCAAGCCCGCAAACCGCATCGCCTCGTTGACCATGCCGAACATCAGTGCCGGCGGAACGACCGAGAGCTGGCCGGGCCGGGAAAACGGCAGCATTTGCCACAGCGCACTTTCCGCCAGTTTCGACAACACGCCGGGCGGCACCGGATCGAAGGCGATCAGGCGCGCGTCCGGATCGCCGATGCTCGACAGCTCCTCGATCCCGATCGTCTCGAAGCCCCAGAAATTCGATTGCCGCGTCCAGGCGTTGCGCACACCTATGCGCTCAAGCGCGTTGTGAAACAGGCCGGGAGCGGAATAGATACGGGCGTGGCGGGCATCCATGAAGGTCACCAGCGCCACCGGCGGAATGGCCTTGCCCGCCAGCCGTTCGCGGCATCCCTCGAAGAAGACGTCGGACCGTCTCAGGAATTGATCGGCCTGCTGTTCACGGCCGATCCCAGTTGCCAGCGTGCGCGTCGCCGCGGTCGCGGCCTCGAGCACGGGCCCGCCGTCTGGCGTGAAGACTTCCAGCCGCAGGACTTTTGCGATCGGTCGAAGCCTCGGCAGAAGCTCGTCGAGATAGGGCGTCGTCAGGATGATGTCCGGCTTCAGCTGGATGAGGATTTCCAGGTCGACCTCATAGGAACTGCCGAGATCGACGACCGAACTCGGCAGATGAGGCTCAACGACCCATTTGTTCCAGTCGGCAAGCTCGGATATCCCGACAGGCTGGACCCCGAGCGACAGCAGCGTCGACGCTAGCCCATAATCGAGGCTGACGATCCTCTGGCCGGCAGCCTCGGCCAGCAGTGGCCCCGGCATCGACACGGTGCCGGCCGCCGCCGCGGCCAAGAGCGTAAACGAGCGCCTTGAAATCTTCATCTAGGTGCGGACCTTAGCAGGGATAGGCAAGCGGATTTGACAGGTTCGGAACGGAGATGACCTCCATCTCGATCCCGTAGATGGCATGAAGCGTTTCCGGTACCAGAATCTCAGCGGGTGTTCCGCTGGCGACCACCCGCCCGCCTTTGAGCGCATGGATGCGGTCGCAGAAGCGTGCAGCCATGTTGATGTCGTGCAGCACGATGACAACGCTGCGCCCGCCCTCATGCGCGAGTTTGCGCACCAGCGACAGCACGTCGACCTGATGCGCGATGTCGAGCGCAGCTGTCGGCTCGTCGAGCAGCAGGCAGCGGGCGTCCTGCGCGATCAGCATGGCGATCCAGGCCCGCTGCCGCTCGCCACCGGACAGCGTGCCCACCGTGCGATCGGCAAATGCCTCGATATGCGTGGCAGCGATCGCCGCCTCGACCTTTTCGCGGTCTACGGCGGAGAATTGTCCGAGCGCGCCGTGCCAAGGGTAGCGTCCGCATGCGACCAGTTCGCGGATCGTCATGTCCGATCCGGTGCCCAGATCCTGCGGCAGGTAGGCGACAGACCGCGGGAAGTCGCGGCCGTGATAGTGCCGGAGATCGCGGCCGCCGTAGGCGGCAGATCCGGTGGTGGGCGTCAGCTGCCGCGCCAGGATCTTCAGGAGGCTGGATTTGCCCGAACCGTTGTGGCCGACGAGGGCCACCACCTCGCCCGCCGGGAAATCGAGGCTGACGTCTGACAGGATGGCGTTTCCCTCGATCGCCAGACCGATCCGGTCGACGGCAAAGGCTTTTGTCGTATCGGGTGCGTCCTGCGCGCGCTCTGCCATGGCCATGTCGCCTGCTCCTCTTGTCACGAAATGTGCCGCCGAAACGCAATGCTTACGGCGCGGTTGACGGCGGGTCCAAGGACGGACATGTGGGTCTGCCCGGCAAAAAGCTCGAACTGCGTGCGAATGCCGTCCTGCATGCCATCCAGCCGATCGGCCATTTCCTGAGCCAGCGCGACGGTCCTTTCGGTTTTCTTGTTCTCCAGCCTGGATGCGGCATCCTCGTTGCCGGACTGGAAAGGAGCTAGTTCCTCCCCCTCGTATTCCCCGGCCGAAAGATGCAGGAAAACCTCGTTGCCGGCTACTGTTTGCCGGCGCGCCTCGTTGTTGAGGATCTCGCTGCCTTCCCAGAAGATGGTCGGGCTTGCCGCGATCCAGTTGGCAAAGAGGTCCGGCCGCTCGAACAGCCCGTAGAGCGCGAACAGGCCGCCGAATGAATGGCCGAAGAGCGATCGTCGCGTCGCATCGAGCGGCGCCATGTCGGCCAGCCGAGGCAGCAATTCCCTGTCGATGAAGTCGAGCAGCTCACCCGTCCCGCCGATCTTGACGGGCGGCTCGCCCTCGACATAGGGCGGATAGGATTTGACCGGCGGCGGCCCCAGGTCCCACGCCCGGCGCATGGCGTCATAGGGCTCGTCTGTCGGATAGCCGATCGCCGCGATGACGCCCCACTCAACACCAGTTCCGGTCGGGTAAGGCGCCTGCGTCACCAGACTTGCGAAGGCGAAGGGAAAGGTCGCGTTGCCATCGGTCATCACCAGCAGCGGCCATCCGCCGGCTGGCGCCTCTCCTGCCGGCCTGAACAGAAAGATGCGATAGGGCTCGCCGCCTGCCGCCGGCGCCAGGTCGAAATAAGTGGTGCCGGGCAGAAAATATGCCTGTTCAGTCATGCGCATCTCGCGGAAGTCCGGAAACTTCCGAGGCTCCTTTGACCTCGGGAGGGGTTGAACCATCGTGGCTGCAGCCTGTCACCATTTGTACTTCAGCGAACCGACCACAGTGCGGCCCTGGCCGAAGTAGCAATAGCCGCCGTTGCAGACCTGCTCTTCGCGGTTGGCAAGGTTCGTCGCGCTGACGGCGAGCGAAAGCCCCTTCAGATCCTGCGACTTTGCGCCGAAATCGTAGGAGAGCGATGCGTCGAGATAGGCAACGCCGGCATTCTTGGCGGTGTTGTAGTCGTCGGTATAGGACTTGCTCATCGCCCGCACACCGCCACCGATGCTGAGGCCGCCGATGGCGGTCTCTTCGGGTGCCGTGTAGTTCAGCCACAGCGACGCCACATGGCGGGGCGTCGTGGTCGGCGTGTTGCCGATGATCGAGCCGTCGAGATTACCGGTGATCTCCCCGTGGGTATAGGTGTAGGCGGCGATCAGGCTGATGCCGTTGTCGAAGGTCTTGCGGGCTTCGGCCTCGAAGCCGGTGAAGGTATTCTCGCCCGAGTTCTCATAGATATAGACCGGCCCGGAAGCGCCTGCATATTGCGGCTTGCCGGTTTCGACAAGCCGATAGACCGCAGTGCTCAGGGAGAAATTCTCGCCGTCCGGCTGATACTTGATGCCGGCTTCGACCTGCCGGCCGTCGGTCGGATCGAGCACGCCGAGGCCTGCCGAGCGCTCGGTCGACGGCACGAAGGACGTCCCATAGCTTACGTAAGGGGCAAGGCCGTTATCGAAGAGATAGAGGAGACCGACCTGGCCCGACAGTGCGCCGTCGTCCTTCTCGGCGCCGGTCCCGGCAACCTTGTCGGTCGTTTCCTGGTGCAGCCAGTCGTAACGCAGGCCGCCGACGAAGCGCCAGTTGCCGATCTCTGCCTGTTCCTGCGCATACAGTCCGGTCTGGCGCAGATCGTTGCCGGTGAAGCCCGTAAGCGCCGGTGACGGTGCGCTACCGATGTCGGAAGGTAGCGTATAGCCATACCCATCAGCGAAATCCGAGTTGACGCCGGTATAATCCAGACCGGCGAGAACGGTATGGGCGACGGCGCCCGTGTCGAATTTCGCCTGGAGCTGGTTGTCGATCTGAAAGGCGCGTACGTCGTCGGTCACCGCGGCGGTCGACCAGCTATCGGCCGGCCCGCCCAGTACGGGTGCATAGAGGGTTGTCCGGTCGACGTAGCGCGACTTGAGATCGAGGTCGCTCACGCGCGCGTTTTGCCGGAAGGTCAAGCCGTTGTCGAACTCGTGCTCGAGCTGGTAGCCCAGCTGGTACTGGCGCACCTTTTGGTAGTCGTAGTCCGGGTCGCTGACTCGGGTGATCTCGCTGCCGTTGTCGAAGGTCCAGGCGCTGGATTCGCCCTCGCTCTTCTGCGCCAGGCCGTAGACCGTCAGCTTTGTGTTGTCAGTCGGCTCCCAGGTGAAAGAGGGCTGCAGCAGGTAGCGGTCGTCTTGGTTGTCGTAATTGGTTTCCCCCTCGCGAACCAGGCCGACGACGCGGTAGTACATCTCGTCGCGCTGGCCGACCGGGCCGCCGAAATCGAATGCGGCCTGTTTGCGGCCGACGGTGCCGTACTGCAGTTCGACCTCGCGATGGGTTTCATTCAGAGGCATCTTGGAGATCTTGTTGACGATGCCGGCAGCGCTCGCCGCCCCGTACATGACCGATACCGGTCCCTTGAGCACTTCGACACGGTCGAGCGTATAGATTTCGGTCGTGAACGTGCCGTAGGTCATCACCGGCTGGCGCAGGCCGTCGCGAAAATCGCCGCTCGTCGTCGTCTCGATGCCGCGAATGTAGATCTGATCGAACCGCGGGTCGAAACCGAATCCGCCGGTGTTTACGCCGGAGCTGTAACGCGTTGCCTGGATCAGATCGGTTGCACCGCGTTGTTCGATTTCCTCGCGGGTCACGACGGAGATGGATCGCGGCGTCTCGACCAGCGGCGTATCAGTCTTCAAGGCTGAGATCGCACGCGTCGGCACGATCGTATCGTTATCCTCACTGATCGATTGAGCACCGGAGCCTGAAATGACGATCGGATCAAGCGTTGTGGCCCCCGACGCATCTTGCGCGAGAGCCGCGCTCGGCGTGCATACAACCACTGAGCCTAACACGGCAGTGGAAAGTTGGAGTATTCGGCTAAAAGGATGCCGACTGAACAAGAACGCCATTGCCTAATCCTTTGTTGGCAAACTGAAAATGCGTGGGCTGCGAAGGACAGCATTGGATGACGCGGCCCGCCGGCGGCACCTATAGAAACAGGATCGCAGGCAATCAAGAATGATGAGCAAAATATTCATATTTTTGCGTGTTGGCTGTCAATATTGCAACGGACCTACTGGAAACCGCAGCTTCACTGACGGTCGACTACCTCGTGCAGCCTCCGAGCTTAATTATGGATATCTAGACAGCTCCCAGCGCCTTGAAACATATCGAACCCGCGACCCTTCGCTTCATTCGGCTCTTCATTGAAAATGAAGGAAAAACTGCATTTTCTCGGTCATCTAGCGTATGCTCGAATTCCACCGGGTGTCGAGAGATGTGAACTCGCCGACGTTCACCGGGAAGCCTGAAGTGAATCCACTGTGAAGGAGAACCCGTATTGCCATGGCTGATTACGCCCAGAGTTGGGCTTTCCGAGCTGAAGTTCGGCATGAGCCGAGAAGACGTCGAGGCCGTGATGGGCGCGCCCCGATCGGTCAAGAACACCCGGACTGGCAGGTTGCGACTAGAATATGGACAGATATTTCCCGCACTGGTCTTCGTTGACGACGCCCTGATCGAGATCAATCTTCTCCCGGAGGTCTCCGGCGGCCTGGTTCTCGACGGTCTCGATCTGATGACCTCGAAGGAGCCCGATGTCGTCGCCGCCCTGCGAAGGCGTGACAATGCCGCAAAGGAGCGAAACGGCTTTCTCATATTTCAGATGCTGGGCATTACACTGTCAGGATTCGAGCCTCCGGAAGCTGATCAGAAAGCCGTCACTCTTTTCGGGCAAAGACATCCCTGGAGCATGCCGTGAAGGAAGACATGATTGAGATGTTCGAACGGCGGAGCGGACAGGAAGGTGCCCGCGCTAATGAAAATTCCGTGCCTTCACCTTCAACGTATCAATATGAAGATCGCGCACGAACATGTCGCGCGGGGTCACAACGGGCTTGGGCTTGTCGCGTGGATCCGGCCCACCACCATGGGCGAACTCGTCTCCCCTGCCGGCCGGCATCTTGAACTCGGCGTCCCGATCCGCCAAACCTGACAGGTCAGAGGTCAAGTCGAACAGCTGCTGGGCGACCAGATGCACGACCTCGCCTTCGCGTTGGATGCGGCCATTGATTGCCATCATGCTGGAGCCGAGCACGATGCGACGGCGTTTCTCGAACAGCGATGGCCAGACGACGATATTGGCGGGGCCGGTCTCGTCCTCGATGGTGATGAACATCACGCCTTTGGCAGATCCTGGCTTCTGCCGTACCAGGACGAGGCCGGCGGTGTAGACCGAACGGCCATCGCGGGCGTTCATCGCTGCGGCGCAGGTAATGATGTTGCGAGAAGCGAGATCCTTGCGCAAAAACGCGATCGGATGCTGCCGCAATGTCAGACCTGTGTAGCCATAATCCTCGATAACATTGTGGCCCTCGGTCATCTGCCGAAGGGCAACCTCGGGCTCATTCTGCTCGGCGATCGTCGCCATCTCGCGCTCAGCCGCCGCGGCAAACAGCGGTAATGGTTCATCACGCAGTGCCTTGATCGCCCAGAGGGCGTCACGACGCTCGAGCTTCAGGGACGGCCGGTATGCGTCCGCTTTTGCGAGTTGGACGAGCGCTTCGGTCGGCACGCTGGAGCGCCGCCACATGTCATCGACGGAAACAAAGTCGCTGTTCATGCGCGCCGCAGCGATGCGAGCCGCATCGGCGATCGCCAGCCCCTTCACCCGCCGAAAACCGAGGCGAACGGCATACCGCTCGGTGTTGCCGATGCGCTCAAGCGTGCAATCCCACCGGGATCGGTTGATACAGACGGGTCGGACCTCGACGCCATGGGCGCGGGCATCGCCGACGATCTGGGCTGGCGCATAAAAGCCCATGGGCTGGGAGTTGATCAGGGCCGCACAAAAGGCTTCCGGATAGTGGCATTTGATGAAGTTCGACGCATAGGCGATCAGTGCAAAGGATGCCGCATGGCTTTCCGGAAAACCGTAGGAACCAAACCCTTCCAGCTGCGAAAACGTCTTCTCCGCGAATTCGGACGTATAGCCATTCCTGACCATCCCGGAGACCAGCTTGTCCTTGAACTTGCTGACGCCGCCGGTGAACTTGAAGGTCGCCATCGACTTGCGCAATTGGTCGGCCTCGCCGCCGGTGAAGCCGGCACAGACCATCGCCACCCGCATCGCGCTTTCCTGAAACAAAGGCACGCCGAGCGTCTTGCCGAGAACCGCCTCCAGCTCGGGTGTCGGATAGACGACATCCTCTTTGCCCTCGCGCCGGCGCAGATAGGGATGCACCATATCTCCTTGAATCGGGCCCGGTCGGACGATCGCGACCTGGACGACGAGGTCGTAAAACGTCCGCGGCTTCAGGCGCGGCAGCATGGCCATTTGCGCCCGGCTTTCGATCTGAAATGTGCCGAGCGTGTCGGCCCTGCGGATCATGGCATAGGTCGCCTGATCCTCCTGCTCGATCTTCGAAAGGTCGAGATCGCGGTCCTTGTGCTCGCGGATGAGTTCGAAAGCCTTTGCCATGCAGGTCAGCATGCCGAGCGCCAGAATATCGACCTTCATGAACTTCAGGGCTTCGACATCATCCTTATCCCATTCGATGATCTGCCGGTCTTTCATCTTTGCCGGCTCGATCGGCACCAGATCGTCGAGCCGGTCATGAGTCAGCACAAAGCCGCCCGGATGCTGGCCGAGATGGCGGGGCGCACCCATCAATTGCTGGGCAAGTTTCAGGGTGAGAATGAGACGACGGTCGTCGGGATTGAGATTGAGCTCGCGGATATTGCGGTCGGGCACTTCCTCCGACCAGGACCACATGCCTGATGACAATGCCTTGATGACGTCCTCCGGCAGACCAAGCGCCTTGCCGACGTCACGGATGGCGCCCTTGGCGCGGTACCGGGTGACGGTGGCGCACAGTGCTGCCTTCTCGCGGCCGTAGGTCCGATAAATCCACTGGATCACCTCTTCGCGCCGTTCATGCTCGAAGTCGACGTCGATGTCAGGAGGCTCATCGCGTTCCTGGCTGACAAAGCGCTCGAAGAGGAGATTGCCGCTGATCGGATCAATCGAAGTGACGCCGAGAATATAACACACCGCACTGTTGGCCGCCGAACCGCGGCCCTGGCACAGGATCCCCTGGCTTCGGGCGTATCGCACTATCGAAAACACCGTCAAAAAATAGGGGGCGTATTTCATCGTGCGGATCAGATCGAGCTCGTGGCGCACGGTCTTGAGCACGCCGGGCGGCAGGCCTTCAGGATAACGGGACGGCACGCATTCCCACACATAGTGTTCCAGTGATGCCTGGGCATCCATGCCCGGCACGATCGCTTCCTCCGGGTACTGATAGGTCAGCTCCTCGAGCGAGAACTTGCACCGATGCACGATCTCCATGGTTCGCGCCAAGGCTTCCGGATAACGCGGGAAAAGCCGTTCCATCTCCTCCGGCGGTTTCAGATAGCGGTCGGCATGGCGCTCGCGCTCGAAACCGACATCGTCAATGGTTTTGCCGGTGCGGATACAGGTGACGATATCCTGCAGCTGTCGCCGACCCGACTCATGAAACAGCACGTCATTGGTAACGACCGTCTTTACCTTGAACCGCGTCGCCAGATTGGAAATCTCATAGAGCCGCATCTGGTCGTTTGGCCGTCGGCGCAGGCACAAAGACACATAGGCGCGGTCGGCAAACACCTCGGCCATCTTCCTTAAGCGCACGGCACAGACATCGTCGCCAAGGTCGGGCACGAGGATGCCGATCATTCCTTCCGAATAGGCAACCACATCATCCCAGTGGAGGATGCAGTTGTTCTTGCCACCACGCGATTTTCCCAGCGTGATCAGCCGGGTCAGCCGGGAATAGGCGGCCCGGTCGATCGGATAGACGAGGATGGACATGCCGTCGGCAAGGTCGAGACGACAGCCGACGACCAGACGCAGTCCCGTGCCACGGGACGCTTCCAGCGCCCGAATGATACCGGCGAGCGAATTTCGATCGACGACGCCGACGGCATCGATGCCGAGCGCTGCGGCGGCCTCAAACAGCTCCTGCGCCGACGATGCCCCGCGCAGGAAGGAGAAATGCGTCGTCAACTGAAGTTCAGCATATCTCATGCGAAAATCCCATGGCAGAACCAGCGATGATCGCCGGTTTCGGGATCGACGCCATCGCCGGAGCGGAACACCCAGAGGCGTTCGCCGCTCTCGTCCTCGATGACGAAATAATCGCGCACCGCCTCCATTTCGCTGTCACGCTGCCACCACTCGCCAAAAATCCGTTCAGGGCCGTCGGCGCGTATCACCTTGCGGCGTTTGCCACGCCAGGTGATGGAGGCAGGCGGATAGTCAGGCATCAGCGCGATGGCGGTGATCAGTTCCGGCCGCGGCAGTAACCGCACAGGCCGGCGCCAGTGTCCGACCCATGCGACTGCGATCGGATCGGCAACAGCACTGATGCGCTGGACGGAACGCTCGGGCACATCAGACGCCATGGGCGCGAGGCGATAGACCTTGTGGCCGCGGTTTCCATAGATATCGATCAGCGGCGAAACGTCAGTGACTTCCTCCTCCACCAGCGAAGACGATTTCTGCGTCTCTTCAAGCGGCTCGGCGATCACAGCAACCAGGGTCAGTTTCTCGATGCCAAAGCCCGGCTCGATCTTTTCGGTCCGATCACGAAACAGCTTGGTCAACCAGGCGACATCACGGGCCGGCTTGACCGTGCCGGCACGGATCGCCTGCCGTGTGCCATCGACCTTATCGACGATCAGATCGGCACGACGCACACCCAGGCCTTTTTTCTGGAGCTCCTCGATCAGTTGGACGATCAACCGGCCGACATATTTGTTGATGGTTTCGGCAGCACCGATGGGCTCGGCAAAGGACCGGGCGACCTCGATCAATTCGGCGGTTCGGATCGGATCGATCGGTTCGGACACACGTCCAAATATCTGGTCGAGACGGCGGCCGATTTCCGGACCAAAGCGAAGGTTTAAAGGTGCGCGCGCGGTATTCGCCAGCTGGCCGATGGATTGAAAACCAAGCGTGTGGAGGTCGCTGACGATCTTGGGCGCAAGTCGCAGCAACGAGATCGGCAGTTTTTCAACAGCGCGGACGGTCTGACCGATCGGTACGATGACAGTTTCACGGCTGATGGCGCGGGCGCATGCGTGTGCCGCACCCCAGGTGTCGGCGACGGCGACCCGGGCCGTCAGCTTTCTTGCCAGGAACTGGTTGGCGATCTTGGTCACCATCGGCAGTTCGCCACCCTGAAGGTGATCGGCGCCTTCGGTATCCATGACAATGCCGTCTACGCCGTCGACGGCAACGATCGGGGAATAGAGCGTCAGCGCCCAAAGCGTGATCCGCTCCAGTGCCGCGGCGTCCGTCTTGAGGTCTGCGTCCACCAGCATCAGCCCGCGAAACAGCGCCTGCGCCTTTGCAGCCGGTATGCCGACACGCACGCCAGCCTTCTTCGCAGCCGCATCGGCGGCCGACACCCAGCGTTTCGAGCCGCTTTTGGCGATCACGGCGATAGCCTGTTCAGGCGGAATGGACGGATCGTCCCGGCGAATGCGATCGGTCGGCAGATCCGGCAGATAAATCGAGACGACCCTTGTCATCACACGCCCTCACGAGAAACTCAGCACACCCACCCGCTTTCACGCGCATCAACTCCACAAACCATCTTGGCCGCCCCACCCCCGGAACCGGCAAATCCTCCGACGGCATGACGCTCACCCGCCACCGTGTGGTCGAGGCCGTCGGCTGTCCGAAGTCATTGGCTTCCGTTTGCCGCCTCCAGCGGCGCACGGCCAATGCCATCGTCCCGGTGCGCTCGGCGGCCAGCTGAAGCCGGCGCGAACCGACCATCGGCAGGCGGACAAGCTCGCCGACGACCGCACCAAGACCGCCGAAGGACAGCCCCTCCTCCATGTTGGCGAGCACATCCTCGTCCTTGTCGGATTCCACAAAAATCACCCGATCGGAATTGAGACCGACCTGCGCCAGTGCCGGGAAAAACAGATCCGGCCGCGTCAGGCACCAGACGATCGGTCCCTTGGTTCTGGCTGCGATGCCAGCTGCAAAGAGGGCCGCAGCGGCACCATCGACCGTGCCTGCTCCGCCACCGGCAAACTCGTGCAGGGCGCCATAGCTGAGCCCACCGCCGGGTAGAGCTGCATCCATCTCCGGCACGCCGAAGGCCAGGCAGCCGGCCTTCTTCACCGTGCTGGTTTCGAGCGAAGCGATCCGCTCGCGCAGATCAGAGATCACATCTGAAACACCCTCTGACGTCCTTGGGGCGCGGGCAGCAGTCATCGTTCACGGCTCCCTTCAGGAACGTGTTGGCAGAGTTTCGGGCCAGCATCATGCTGGACAAAATGCGGATGTTCTGTTTCTGTTCCGACTGAAACAAAGAGTCAAGCAACCAGAAGGTTGGGAATATTATCCTGAACATTAGAAATCCCGTGGATTCAGGGAGGTAGCGCTGCAAAATTTTTTTTTTGCTCTGCCCGTTTGGTCGAGCGGCGTGAATAGCGGGGACAAGTCCTGGATCGTCACAATCTCCTTAAGGTTTTTTTGTTGAACTGTCGGAATGACGAAGACCCCGAGATCAAAGCCGCTCCTTCGTGATACCGAGGCCCCGCTCCGCTCGCGGCCGCGCAAGAAGCGCAATCCGTCAGAGCCACAGCTTCCATTCGATCCCATCCCCGACCGCGTCGAGCCGGCATTGGCGCAGCTCAAAGCAAAGCCGCCACAAGGATCCGAATGGTCCTGGGAGGTGAAATGGGATGGATACCGGCTTGCCGTGCATATCGAGCCGCAAGGCGTGCGGATCCTCACCCGTGGCGGCCATGACTGGACCGATCGCTTTCCAGCGATCGAGCAGGCGGCCCGGGCGCTCGGGCCGGCGACCATGATCATCGACGGAGAGGCTGTAGTTCTGGACGCAGAGGGCCGATCGGATTTCGGGCTGCTGCAGCAATCGCTCGGAGCATCGGGAAAGAGGGCTGGCAACCAGGCCTCCGATGCCATCCTCTATGCCTTTGACCTGCTTTATCTCGATGGCCATGATTTGCGCGGAGTCGAATATCGATCGCGCCGGCATTTGCTCGAAGACACGGTGAAGGATCAGGACGGCGCCATCCGGCTTTCCGAAACACTCGATGCTGATCCAGCCGTCCTACTGGAACATGCCTGCCGCCTAGGACTGGAAGGCATCGTCGGCAAGCATCGTGACCAGCCATACCGGTCAGGCCGCACCGGCGATTGGGTAAAGGTGAAGTGCGTCGAGAGCGAAGCCTTCTTCATCGTCGGCTATGAGCCGTCGGCAGCGTCGCCGGCCGGCTTCGGTTCGCTGGTTCTGGGCGCCTACCGCGATGGTGAGATCGTCGATGTCGGCAGCGTTGGGACTGGCTTTAGGGAAGCCGAGGCCATCAAGCTCCGCAAGATGCTCGAAAAGCTACGGTGGAAGCAGAAGCAGCCGCCAGTGCCCGATACCGAAAAAGCCGACGTCGTCTGGGTGCATCCGACGCTGATCGCCGAGATCGAGTTCCGTGCCTGGACGGCCGACGGCAAGCTTCGCCACGCGGCCTACAAGGGGTTGCGTGAACGGCAGGACAATGCCGACGTGTTTCAGCTCGACTAGCGGAGCGCCATCGATGCGCTAAACTGCCCTCCATGGTCGAGCGGAGGATTAGCCTGGAATGTGCAACCTTTATCGGATGGAAGACAAGGACTGGGTCTCGAGATGGGCTCAGGACGCCGAGAGCTTGATCAACCTCATGCCCGCCTATCAGATGAATCCCGATCAGATGGGGCCGATCGTTCGCAACACGAATGACGGACGCAAGCAGCTCGTCCATGCGCGCTGGGGCCTGCCCTCGCCAATCTTCGTCCAGAAGAAGGCGGCCGAGGCCCGCGCGGCAAAGCTCAAAGCGAAGGGCAAGCCAGTCGATATGGATGAACTGATCAGGATTGAACCGGATCGCGGCGTCACCAATGTCCGCAAGCTCACCCTGCCTCACTGGAAACGCTGGTTTGGTGTCGAACATCGCTGCATCGTGCCGGTCACAAGTTTTGCCGAACCGGATCCCGTAAGCCAGGCGCCGGGCGGCAAGGTTCCGAATGCCTGGTTCGCACGCGACGAGGCGAAATCTCTGATATTCTTTGCCGGCATTCACGTGCCGCAATGGAAGAGCGTCCGGAAGGTGAAGGACGGCCTGACCACGGACGACCTCTATGGCTTCCTGACCACCGATCCAAACGGTCTGGTTGCCCCGATCCACGAGAAGGCGATGCCGGTCCTGCTGCTGACCCAAGAGGAGACAAAGGTTTGGATGGAGGCGCCGTGGGATGAGGCCAAGGATTTGGCCCGACCCTTGCCGGATGATGCGCTGATCATCGCGTCGCGGGAGCCCTATGGTTCCTCGATCGTCACGAAGGAGGGCGACCCCCTCGCGCAGGGCAGTTTGCTCTAGCACCCGAGGTGGAAGCCGCCTGATTTCGTCCCCAGAAACGAAAAAGCCTGCCGCGGGAGGAGGTGCGGCAGGCTTTTCGAAAGAGTTGAACAAACGGCTGGGAGGAGGGTGCCGCTGTCCCGTCAGACGCCCCTTGGGAGGAGGAGTGGGTCGTCTGAAATCGAAGCTCTGCGGGAGGAGGTGCATCGCTTCAATGAAACCAAGATACTCATTTCCTCCGCACATTAAATAGACTTTGATGCAGCGCAGCCATGCACAAATGCACGACCTCAAACTGATCTCAAGAATGTCCAGCTTAGCGCCTCGCGGCAGGCTAGAAACGCAAACGCCCGCATCATCAGCGGGCGTATTGTCATTCAGGTTGGCTTGGGAGCAGGCCGCTTAGCGAGCGACCGACTGGCGAGCAACACTGTGGATGTCGGCACGATTGATACCGAGGTCCTGCAGTTCGCGCGAGCTCATCCGGCCGAGTTCGGTAACGGTCTGACGATACTTGCGCCAGTTATTGAAAGAGCGTGCTACGTTCATGATGATCCCCTTCCGTGAGGTCTCTTGACGCCAGCAACCTTGCTTCGGTTCCAACGTCGTTTCGATGACTGGAATATAGACCCTTGCCCACCCGTCGATAAGGCACAAGGTCTCAGGCCGGCCATGCGCTCAAAGCATAGGTTCAATCAGATCTAAGCTAAAGAGGCTATCAGGCCCGGAACCGGTCGAAGGCGGTGAGGCGTTTAGTCGGTGGATCGGCGTCTGGATAGCGGTAGATTTCGGCCCTGAGATAGCGGAGCTCATCCTCGAGCGCTTCTTCACCAACCTCGATCCACCAAGACTTGGGTCGGCCGTCGCTTCCGTCGGACCAGCGATAGCCTCGCGCCTTCAGATGATCCTTCATGTCGAAGGGACTGTTTTCCGCAAAGATTCGGACACGCGATCTCTGGCTTGCTTCATAGAGTTCGGCGAAAGCTGTGGAAGCAGAGCCGTCCACCTTACGAGCCAGGACCTCCAGAAGTGCGAAACAATCATCGACAGCGCGATGACCATCATGGAAGTAGCCCGCCTGCCCGATCAGGTATCCGAGCTTCGTGCCCTCATATCCCCGCGACGACCAGTCGATCTCAGAGTTAGAGCAAGCCCAGGCCTTGCCAGAAAACAGATGAGAAAATGCCTCACAGAATGGCCGGTCGAAACCCGCATTGTGGGCAATCAGCAGATCGGCAGGTTCGATCAGTGCCTGCAACGCAGCCGTATCGATCGACTGCCCGACCACCATGTCGCCGGTTATGCCGGTGAGCCTGGTAATTTCGGAAGGAATGGAAATGCTGGGCTGCTGAAGTCCACCATAGATGCCGGTCACGTCACCGATACGTCCTGTCGCATCGAAGCTGAAAGCGACCACGCCAATCTCGATGATCTCATCCTTGCGCGCATTGAGGCCGGTGGTCTCGGTGTCGAGCACAATACCTTTGAGGGGATACTCCGGACGCGGGTTCGGCGCGACTGCTGGCGGCACCATTTTCGTAAGGATGCGGTAGCGGCCCGTCTCAGCGAGATGCCGGACCATGTCCTCTTCACTCATGGGGACGGCAGGCTGTTCGGGCTTGGCTAATCTGGAGGCGGCACGCGTGACCAAATCGTCGCGCGGACCCTGCTCCGGAAACATGTCAAACTGTTGCGCCATTCCTGTTGTCAAAGCCTCACCGCCAATTCTCTTACTTCAAAACACGGCACAATCGGCAGATCAACCTTGTTGGCGGAGGTGCGATTTCAGCCAATCTGTCGAGCAAGGTTTACGGTCGCGCAGTTTCACGCAGTGACAGCTCTTGGGTCGTTGCGCAGAAACGTCCCCAAACAGGAAAGGGCATACCAGCTGTAGCGGGAACCGCGAAAGCCGTTCGCCTCCCGTAAGACCGGTCTAAAGGGTTGCCGCAGGAGGGTCAGCACAGCGACGGCAACGCCGGGATCCGGGATCGACAGCCCCCGGCGCGCGGGGCCGCTACTCACATCCCAGAGCGCCGCATTAGCTCCATGATCAGAATTGGCGGCAAAGAGGTCCCAAGCCCTGCGCGATGAAACAGATTTGCAGCATCCACAGGCACTTGGCCTTATCAGTGGAGGATAACGGCCTCGACTCCGATCGGAAGGCCAATCCTGAAGAATTTATCGAACAATACCGTCTTGCGAAATTGCCTGTCCATCACCGACATGGCTGGCACGTTCTGCGGCGAGTTCTCCAGTATGCCGAGCCAGGTCAGCGGGCGAACGAGATTATGGGCGATGAACCAGCCTGCCTCGTGTCGGGGGCCGAGCGGTCCCCTCGCCGGGAAAAGCTCCACCGGGACTGCCCATTCGGTAAAGTCGCCAAGCGTCACCCAGTCGCCCAACCGGGTCGAGACGACGCCCAGCATATGCCTAAGATCCCAGAACAGGGCGGCGGCTTCGGGGGATAGACTCTCCTGCAGCGGAGCGGCCAGCATCCATTCCGCGAGAACTGCCTGAAGCTCCCCGTGATTGCCGAGGATCGAACTGCCGCGCTTCGTGAGCACGGCCCTACCCTTGTAGTGGCGGATAATACGAAGGTCCTGCAGCGCCCAATGCAGGATGGAGAGCGGAGGAAAATCCGGTTCGTTGAGAACCTTGTTCACGGAATAGAGGATTTCCGGTTCATACCCGGGCCACTGAAATTCATGTGCGGCCCATTCGACACATTTCCTCTGAAAAGCGCCCAAGGATTGCGTCAACGGAATGCCGCCGTTTTGCTTGACATAGCGGAGAAGCTTCATGCCATTGGTGGCAAGTGGGCTAGCTGCCAGTTCATCCTGATGAAGAGCCGGAGACAAATACACAAAGCGGGAGAGCGTGGACGGGCGGAACATGGGAAAGGATAATGCCGGAATAATTTACCGCCGTCATCTGCCCCGATACGATTTGATTTCGAACCACTCGCCCCCTCAAACCCCATGCCGCCTTGAAAGGAACCGAACCGGCTGCCTATCAAGTTTGCAGAAATTTCTTTGGTTTGACAAGACGTTGAAGATGTATCGGCAGCACTGGTGCACGGGCTTGCCTCGCTGTTTCGCGCCCAGTGCGGTTCTTAGGGGCACCCTTTCGCTCAATACCGAAGACAGCGGGCAAGACCGCAGTTCGCTCGATCAGGTCTTTGGACGCTTCCAGGTGCCTTGACAGCTACTACACACCCCGACAGCATCGTGACGTTTGTGCGTTTGGATATGCCGTCAGGGATCCCGTGCCCTTGTAAGCATATTTAAAGGCAGAGATTTCACTTCGAGATAATGCAGTTTATTTATTCGATTACGGATCAGACAACAGGTGAATTAGGATTCAATGGCCGCCGATCGTATGCCGTCCGATAATGGGTTGCGACACCAGCCGGTTTACGAACCCATCGTCCCACTGGCGACGGAGTGCTTCATCTGGCGAACGGATGATTATCCATTATCCTGGAGCGTGTGGAACGCACATCCGGAATGCGAGATCCATCTGATCAAAAGCGCCGGCGGAACCTGCCATATCGGCGATTTCATCGGCGGGTTCGACCCGGGCGATCTGTTCATCGTCGGCCGCGGGTTGCCCCATAATTGGGTGACACCTCTAAAACCGCGCGACCGCATCGAAAACCGCGACGTCATCGTACAGTTCGACGAGGATAGAATTCTCGCCGCCGCGAATCTCATGCCAGAGCTCACCGACCTTCGATCCTTTTTCCTGCGCGCGAGACGCGGGATTGCCTTCAATGGCGAGGCCAGGACGCAAGGGGCCGAAATCATGGAGGCAATGGGAAAAGCGGATGGCATCGAGCGCTTGTCA
This sequence comes from Neorhizobium sp. JUb45, assembly GCF_004343585.1. Taxonomy (GTDB): domain Bacteria; phylum Pseudomonadota; class Alphaproteobacteria; order Rhizobiales; family Rhizobiaceae; genus Neorhizobium. The sequence goes on from NZ_SLYW01000014.1 coordinate 43,561, forward strand.
CTATTCCTTACCTTGCTTGCCATCCTGTCGAAAAGCGCCGAAACGGCTCTTTTATCTTCGGAAGGCTTCTCGCTTCATACGAACCCATCGACGAACCAGACCGTTCGCGAAGTGCTTGCTTGGATCTCGGCAAACTACCAGAATGATATCAGGATTGAGCAACCGGCAGCGCTGATCGGGATGACTGGGACGTCCTTCTCGCGCTTCTTCAAACGCAATACCGGAACCACCTTCAGCAACTATCTGATCGAGCTTAGGATGGGAAAAGCAAGCGAGCTCCTGCTCCGCTCAGACTTACCGATAACGACGATCGCCGCGGAAGCAGGTTACGACAATCTTTCGAATTTCAATCTGAGTTTCAAAAAGTCTCGAGGCATGACGCCGACAGGCTTCCGCAAAAGCCGAGGCCTTTGACTGACGAGTTTATGTCCCTATTTGGTCATCATGGCGGTAATTTAGGACAGAATGGACATGATATCATTAGTTTTGGCTATCTAAAACGCTAGTTCCATATCCGCGAACGAGGTATTTGTTTGCCGTCTCGTGGGAGGGAACCATGGAAATAGATTTTGCCGCTTCGTCCGCGCTTGAACCGCCCGTCGCTATGACGTCGATGCTTCGCGGTTCCGATCCTTCACCGGATCACGGCGACGTCGAGCGCGTCGAATTTTTTGTAAAAAAAGCGAATGCTGATCTGGAAAGCTGTCTGGTGTTGGCGGGCCGGAAGAGGCTAGGACAGCGCTGGTTCGAGCTCGAAAGCAGCGTCAATTCCTGCTGTGTTGGAATGATCTTTCGCGCGGGCCAGCAAAGCGAGGCGGTAGCAGACCTTCTGTCGGAAGGATTTCATGGCGCAGCGATGCCTGGCGCGATCGCGGTCGTAGGCGCGGACGGCGTTCTGCTGGACCGGCTCGTGGGGCTCGCCGGTCTCCAGAAAAAATCCGGCTCGATCCCTTTTGAATGGCCGCCTATTTTGGTGTCCGTTTCTGTCACAGATCCTGCATTGGTCAAAACCATGCTGGCTGTCGGTGAGATCACGGCTATGGGCGTCCCGATCGAACTCGACGTTTTTGACGGCAATCAACCAACCGGTAGAATCCACGGATTCTTGCAGAAAAATCTGGTCCAGCATTTTCCAAAAATGTTCTGACTAGCAGCCACTCAACAACAAAAGCTTCAAAGGGAGAGAAACCATGTCTTCAAGACTGCAGGGAAAGCATGCCATGATCACTGGTGCCGCGCGCGGCATTGGGCTGGCATTCGCCAAGGCCTATATCGGGGAAGGCGCACGGGTCGCGATCTGCGACATCGATATCGGACGGGCGGAGCAATCGGCCAAGGAACTTGGTGAAAATGCAATTGCGGTCAAGATCGATGTGACGAAGAAGGAGAGCATCGACGCCGCCGTCCGGCAGGTCGTCGACGCGTTCGGAAGCATCGATATCCTGATCAACAACGCGGCGCTTTTCACCGCTGCTCCGCTTGTCGAAATTACGGAAGCTGACTACCGGCGTGTATTCGACGTCAACGTCTACGGACCGCTGTTTACGATGCAGGCCGTTGCAGCTCAGATGATTGCGCAAGGCAAAGGCGGCAAGATCATCAATATGGCATCTCAGGCAGGCCGCCGCGGCGAGCCGCTGGTCGCAGTATATTGCGCGACGAAGGCTGCGGTAATTAGCCTTACCCAGTCTGCGGCTTTGAATCTGATCGAGCACAAGATCAACGTCAACGCGATCGCGCCCGGCGTTGTCGACGGCGAGCATTGGGATGGCGTCGATGCCTTCTTTGCCAAGTATGAGAATAAAGCGCCTGGCCAGAAGAAGAAAGAAGTCGGAGAAGCTGTACCGTACGGCCGCATGGGAACAGCTGAGGACCTGACCGGTATGGCAGTTTTCCTCGCTTCGGCGGATTCAGACTACGTTGTTGCCCAGTGCTACAATGTCGATGGCGGTCAGTGGATGAGCTGAAATCACCGAATGGCGCAGAGACGTCACATTGCGTGGCGTCTTCACCCGCGGCAAACGGTCGGCAATAATCGATGACCTTCGATCTGGCTCAGTACCCTTGCCAAGTTGTCACCAGCTCGTTGATCGGTTTTCAGTTTTTTGCTCCCGTCAGGAACAGCGAGAGCCGAGCAGCCACTGTTTCGTCGAGGGGCCGACCTTGCAGCAGTCGGTACCAGAACACACCATGTAAAGCATCGACCATCATTTCGAGATCGATGCCGCTGCTTAATTCACCGCGCGCAATCCCGCGCTGGATGATGGCCACCGCTACCTGAGCCCGTGGAAGCACAAAGCGCTCTCGGAAGATCTGCAGGAAGCTGTCGTCGGTCTGGGCGGAGGCGATTAAGTTGCGGATCGCTGGACCATCGCGGCGAATATTGTCGAACAGATTGACCAGGAAACGTTCGAGGACCTGTGCAACTGGGCCATCCGCCACCACCTCTTGGTGCGAAGCACTATCGAGAAAAGCGTCCAGCACAAGCTCAGCCTTGCTAGACCATCGGCGGTAAATCGTTTGCCGCCCTACCCCCGCTGCGGCTGCGATCGAAGCGATCGTGACATCCTCAAACCCTTTCTCGCCAACCAATCGCCGCGTGACATCGAGTAATGCCGGTGTGGCCTCTTCATCTCGCGGTCGCCCCGCCGGCCGGCTCTGCGTCTTGACGGTATCTTCCATGCCCAACTCCTATTGCGAGATCGAAGTCTCGTATATATTGAGACTGACGTCTCGTAATAAACCTTACGATGCGCCCGTCTCACTTCAATGGAGAAAACCATGGCACAACTCAAGCCAATCGGCGCCTTCACGCTTTTATCTGTAGCATGCCTGACCATCATGGTTGGGTGTGTCATTGTCCCGGGACTGCCGAGCATAGCCGCTGCCCTCGGTGTCGGCCCTGCGTCGAGCTGGCTTGTTACTTTGCCGTCGCTCGGGGTCGCCGTCTTCGGCCTGGCGGTCGGGCGCCTAATCGAGAGGCTGGGCAGCCGCCGCGCCCTCGTGATCGGCCTCCTTCTCTATGGCCTGCTTGGCTACGCAGCCGTCTGGTTGCGCGGTTATCCAGCGGTGCTTCTCGATAGATTTTTGCTGGGCGGCGCGACAGCGATAGTGATGTCGGCCGGCACCACATTGATTTCCGAATTTTTCGATGGAGAAGCGCGGCTCAAGATGATCTCACGGCAGGGTATGGCGATCGAGCTTGGCGGCGTCGTCTTTCTTGCCATCGGTGGCATGCTTGCGGGGATCGGGTGGCAGCATCCTTTCCTGCTGTATTTGGTCGCCTGGATCTTTGCGGCGATGGTTGTCACTTTCGTGCCGCACAGCCCCCCGTCATCCGGAAAAGTCGAACCAGGCGCGACTGACTCTGCCCCAGCCATGTGGGACGTCTATCTTGCAGCAGCATGCTCGATGATCGTATTTTTTGCGGCAGTCATTCTGTTGCCTCAGAAGCTGGCGGATATGGGTATGGGCGAAGTGAAGATTGGTTACTTTCTTTCCTTTATTTCCCTGGTAGCCGTCGGCGCGGCTTTCGTTATGCCCCGTTTTATGGACGCACTCGGCTCGATGAGGACTTTAATGATCGCGTTCTCGGCCTATGCCTTGGGACACGTGATCTTTTTCGCGGCGGGCTCGTTTCCACTCATCGTTGTGGCCGGCATGCTCGTGGGTTGCGGCTTTGGTTTCTCGATACCGCTCGTCAACCACTTGACCATCGAGCGCAGTCCCGTTGCCCTGCGGGGCCGGCTTCTCGGCTACCTGTCGGTAGCGATTTTCATGGGTCAGTTTCTGTCTGCCTTCATCGAGATGCTTCCTCTTACGCGGGCCGGCTTTTTTATTGTCGCAGCGCTCGTCGCGTTCATGGCGTTTTGTCTCTTCGCAGTCAGGACAAGGGCTGCTCCCGTTGGCGTCGACGAGGGACGTGCCGGGTCATAAGAGCGACGGCGTGTGATCTCTCGGCATGTTGCCAGCATCTCTTGCAGCCGTGAGCGAAGTTTGGATCATATGCCGCATCCACTCATGGGCAGGATCGGCGTCGTTGGAACTGTGCCATAACAGTGAAATCGGCACTGACGGCATTTCGAATGGTGGCGGGGAGGCCCGGAGACCAAGCTGACGAACGAAATATCTGGCAAGTCCGCCATGGATCGTGGCCACAACCGGTGTGGCGAGCACAATGAACGGTATAGACAGGACATGCCTGGTCGTCATTGTGATCCGCCGCTTTGCTTCCCTCATCGCGAGCTGTTCACCAACAGCATCATGGCCAGCTGCTTTGCTCGACAGTACCAGATGGCGGGCAGACAGGTATTCGTCGAGCCCAATTGGATTGGAGAACTCCAGCAGCTCGCCATTGTAGATGCAGAGATAGTCGTCAGTGTGCAGCAGCTTCCTCTTATGATGGACCTGCCCCTCTGAGAAAATCCCCACCGCCATATCGATTGTGCCCGCGTCGAGTTCTCGAAGAACATCCACTTCATCGACGTTTTTGAGCTCAAGTCGGATACCGGGCGCGCTCTCTCCGATGCGTTGGAGAATCTCTGGGATGATGAGAACTTCGGCAGCATCCGGCAATGCGATGGTGAATGTACGCTCTGCCGAGTGAGGATCAAAGGCAGCCGAGCGGCTGACAAGGCGATCAATCTCCGTCATGATCCTTGAAAGGGGCTCGATCAACGTGCGCGCATAGGGCGTCATGACCAAGCCACCGGCATCGCGCGTGAAGAGTTCGTCGCCCATCGTTTTGCGCAGCCGCCCAAGATTGTAGCTCATTGCTGACTGGCTGATGCCCTGGTCCTCGGCCGCTTTTGTGACGCTCCCGTTTGCGAGCAGCCGTTGAAGGCTATTCAGAAGGTTGAGGTCGATGTCTCTCATTAGTCCCATCGATTTGGTAAATAGATGTCATTTGTTGGACTGATATCGAATGAACATGTAAATTTCAATCATCGCAATTCATCCAGGAGTGAACCTGATGACTTCATTCGGACGTCGTAATCTTCTCAAGGGCATTCCGGCCCTGGCAGCTGGAGCAGCAGGAGCAACCATGATCAAAGCATCTCCGACTGAAGCAGCGGATGCAGTGTCCGCTCTCGATAACAGCGCCGTTACCTATCTGCCGGTCGCAGCCCAGAAGCAGCTCATCGCCAACACCCAGTTGCTCAAGGGTAAGTCCTACGAAACATTCTTCAACCCGCATCTCGTCGTGCCAACAAATGATGCTCGCGCTCTGCAGATTGGCCCTTTGGACAAGCCGGACTGCCTGACGCCGAGCGTTGCCGATCTGAACCGGCTGATCGATCCGGCTTACAAGACGCCGAAGCAGGGCTATGCCGTTCTCGATGGCTCGACCGTCTATGTTCAGAATAGCCTGTTCTTCCCGCGCGCCACCGCCGAGATGTTCCGGTGGTGGTTCACCTGGCATCCGATCGAGAAAGAGCGTTACATGCTCTGGTTCCCGCATGCCCATATCGAAAATACCGTGAAAGACCCGGCTCGCCTTGCCAACAAGAGCCTGAGCTACGAGGATCGGCTTTACGACAATCCGAACTACGTCAAGGAGCTTGTCGGCCCCCAGGCCATGGAGCTGTTGATCCGCTTTACCGACCCTGCAAAGCTCGGCTTTGACGCTGCAGCCTTCAAGCGCGCCGGGTTTACCGCAAATGCGAGCGGCATTGTCGGTCCGGCGCAGGCACCCGACGTCATCAATTCGATGATGATCCACATCGCCAGAGATGTGGAAGGTGGCATGGAACTGGTCAGCCGGTACTGGATCGGCTCGCACCCGGAGATGCGCCGTTTTGCCGGCGCCGAGAAGGCCGCGGCGATGATGGCGCATGTCGGTTGGAACGACCAGCTCGCTGAAATGACCGCCTACGAGCTCGCCGTTCATGACATGATCGAGTTCAATCACCTGGCTGGTATTCTTCCCGCTCTGTTCGCACAGTTCGGCGAGGGATAACTCAATGGGCATGACAACAAGGATCACGGCGATGAGTGCTGTCATCGCCGCCGCATCGGCGATGGCCCCCTCGTCCTCGGCAGCCGCCGACAAATTTCTATGGGGGGCGGCTTCGGCCGCCTACCAGGTCGAGGGATCCTCGACTGCGGATGGAAAGGGCCCCTCGGTCTGGGACGACTATCTCGATCGCCTTCATCTTGCTGGCCCAGGCGTTTCCGGAGCCGTCGCCATCGACTTCTACAATCGCGACCAATATCTGAGGGATATCGCCATTTTCAAAGAGCTTGGGCTGACGAGTTACCGGTTTTCGATATCGTGGCCGCGGATTATTCCGGACGGCCTTGGTCCCGTCAATCCTGCCGCGGTCGCCCACTATCGCCAGTTCATCAAGGATTTGAAGGACGCAGGCATCACGCCGATGCTGACGCTCTACCATTGGGACATGCCCTCTTCTCTCGCCGCAGCGGGTGGCTGGGAAAATCGTGACTCGGTGAAGTGGTTTCAGCGTTACGCGGATGCGGTCTTCGCCAACTTCCACGATCAGGTCGATCTCTTCGTTCTGATCAACGAACCTTCGGTCGAAAGAGCGACGAAGACGCTTGCCGAGAACATTCGCGACCATGGCAAGGGCGATTTCAAGATCCTGCCCGATGCGGACCACATGGCTGTTTCGCTCAAGACCTACAATCACATTCTTCTTGCTGCAGCGGCAGCAAAGAAGAGCTTCGACGCGCATGGCTACAAGGGCCAGCTTGGTCTCGCCGTACCGCTTTTCCCGACGATCACGGAAGATGGTGCAGGCGATGCCGACAAGAAATCGGCTGTACTGGCCGACGGCGTGCTGAACCGCTGGTTCCTCGACGCCATGTACAAAGGTAGCTATCCCCAGGATGTGCTGGACATGGTATCAGCGCGGGGCCTTGATACTGGCGTCGAGCCGGATGATGCCAAGACGATCGGGCAAGCCCATTTCGACTATCTGGGCATCAACTTCTATTCGCCGATGTACGTCCGCAACGGCGCTAATCCGACTGATAGATTTGCCGCCGAGCAGTATCTGCCCAAGACGGTGTACTCGGCATTCAACGGCGCTGTTCGTCCGGACCAATTCAAGGCCCTGCTGGGTCGCATGAAGAGCGAATACGGTAACCCGCCTGTCTATATCACCGAGAATGGCGCCGGCTTTGCCGGCGAAGACGTGATGAAGGACGGTAAGGTCGACGACATCCAGCGATGCCGTTACCTTGTCATCCACATTGCCGCGATGAAGTCAGCGATGACAGACGGCGCCGATGTCAGGGGCTATCACGTCTGGTCCAGTCACGACAATCTTGAGTGGCTCAGCGGCTATGCAAGCCGTTTCGGCATGATTTATGTCGACTGGGAAACCCAAAAGCGCACGCCGAAGCTGAGCGCCGACTTATACGCCCGTATCATCCGCGGCGACGACGTCACCGAGAACGACTGCGTCGCTCGGAACTAGGATTTCGGATCGCGTCGCACGAGGCAGGTGCGATCCGGATCGTGCCATGAAGGAATCGCCCCACTCCTTCATGGCACGCAGGACCGGCCACAGCGTTTTGCCAAACTCCGTCAGAGAGTATTCCACACGGGGTGGAACCTCGGCAAAAACCTCCCGATTGACGATCCCGTCGTCCTCAAGCTGCCGGAGTTGCATCGTGATCGAGCGCTGGCTTGGGTCGCCTGTCATACGGCGCAGCTCCCCGAAGCGCTTGGGGCCGTCCAACAGGTGATAAATGATGACGGGCTTCCACTTGCCGCCAGCCACATCGACCGTCGCCTCCACGGGGCAGTTGTACATTTCCTTCGCCATCGACAATCCCAATAGTGTACTTTTTACCCCTATGCTCAGAAATGTTGCCTAGTTGCAATATTGAAGTTCGAGAAGGTAGTGATCGAGACACGCAAAGGAGAATTTCGATGAAGGCAGCATTCTATGACAGACAGGGCGGCCCTGAGGTTTTGACCATCGGAGAGCTTCCCGATGCGGAACCCGGCCATGGACAGGTTCGCGTCAAGGTCGCGGTGTCGGGCCTCAATCCGACGGACCTGAAGACACGAGGCGGATTTGCCGGTGCTCCGATGCCCTTCCCGAAAATTGTTCCCCATCAGGATGGCGCTGGCACCATCGACAAGGTTGGTCCGGGCATCTCCCCAAACCGTATCGGCGAACGTGTGTGGATGTATAAGGCGCAGACAGGGCAGCCGTTCGGCACCGCTGCGGAATATATCACCCTCCCGTCTAAACACGCCGTTCGCTTGGGTGACAATGCGTCCTTCGAAGTCGGTGCATCGCTTGGTATTGCCGCCATCACGGCACATCGTTGCCTTTTTGCCGATGGCGATATCAGAGGTCGCCGCGTTCTCGTGCAGGGTGGTGCTGGCGCAGTCGGAACGGCAGCCATCCTTCTTGCCAAATGGGCCGGTGCGGAAGTCGCCGCAACAGTGAGCCGCGACGAGCAGGCGAAAGTCGCGCGAGCAGCAGGCGCCGACCTCATCATCAACCGCAAGACCGACGACATTCCAGGGGCTATCAAGACCTGGACGGAGGGACGCGGCGTTGATCGTATCGTTGACGTCGATATGGCAGCAAATATCGATACAGACATTGCGTGCCTCGCCCCGAGCGGGGTTGTCACGGCCTACGCGACGGAGGATCCGCAGGTCCGTCTTTCCATGCCGTTTCTGAAAACGATGTTCGGCGGCTATGCTTTCCGCTTTGTCTTCTTCTATTCGATTCCGGAAGAAGCGTTCCGCCTGGCCGTTAAAGACGTGTCGGCTTGTGTGGATGTAGGAGCCTACAAACCCGCCATCGGACTGAAGGTGCCGCTGGACAATATTGCGGAGGCGCATGCTGCCCAAAATTCGGGATCGGTCGTCGGCAAGATATTGGTCGAGATTTAAGGCAGATGCGTTGGACCTGGGCCCATTCCAGGTCCAGAAACCGGGCGATTCATGAGCGCTATCGGCCGCTGAATAAAACCGGCGGATAGAGGGATCGCCGGAACCTCCTAGCGGTCACCCCGCTTGGCGGATTCATAGAAATGGAGGAGAAACATCGTGAAACTAATAGCCCCTCTTCGGCCTGCTTGCGTCCGGTCACGTCGAGAAAAATGCCTGTCATCACGCGAGCGACGATATCGTCGTCACTTCCCTGCCCCCGCGCCGAAATCCAGCGGACGTCAAGACCGCTCAATATCCGAAAGTCAATTTCATAGGGCCCGACGAGCGCGCGCGTGGCGACGAAAGCGGCCCTTACACGGTCTCGATCGGCCGGATGGATCTTGGCCGAAAGATCTTCGAAGGAAAGGATACCATTGGCGCCAAGATCCCAGAGCTCGTATCCCCGGAGATCCATGATGAACGCGTCCGTGTCGACGTTCCATGTCCACAGAGCGACGCCTGCGGCCTTGATAGCGCGTCGTAGCTGACCGGACGTCCATTCCATATTCTCTTCAAGATCGATCACGGTGTTACCTCTCGGAGGTTAACCCTTGCGTGTGCGTTTTGCGATGAGGACGGCAGAGGCCTTCGCGATGTCCTCGGCTTCCTTCGCAAGGCGTGCCTCGCGCAGTCTTTGGGTCTTCGCTTCGCGCGCCTGGACGACAGAGTCCAACTCTTCGATCGCATGATTGCTGGCGAAGAACTGCGACTGGGTATGGCCAAAGGCAATCTCGGCCTGCTGCCTGGATTTCGAGTGTGTCTGTGTCATGAACAGTTCCAATTGGAAAAGCCCGCTCAGGGCGAGCACAAAAAAGGCCAGGCTATTCGCCCGGCCTCGCAGATACGCGGTTTCGTCAGTGCTAGTACATCCGTGGTCAAGAACGGAACCGGGTTGGGGTTAGGCTGCCTGGAGGTTGCAGGCCGACATCTTGCCCGACTTCACGTCGCGCTCAAGTTCGTAACCAAGCTTCTGGCCCTCGACGATTTCGCGCATTCCGGCGCGTTCAACAGCCGAGATATGGACGAACGCGTCAGCGCCGCCGTTGTCAGGCTCGATGAAGCCAAAGCCCTTGGTGGAGTTAAACCATTTTACTGTGCCTGTGGTCATGATGATGATCCCTTTCAAAGCATGATTGATCGACCGCGCAACGGAGGCGACGCGGATGGTGACAGCGATGTTTTTGAAAGGAAGGTTCGCTCAAGGCGCGGTGCTAATCACGCGGTAACCAAAGCTCAGCAAGCAAAATATCGATAAAACCAAAAATAGAAGCAGCACACCTATAAGTCAACCTTTAGTTTTACCTGCTCATTGAAGGAACCGGTTTTCAGTCCATATCATGGTGATGGAAAAAACTCAGATTGACGACATCAATGCCCAGATCCTCAAGCTTCGGACGGCGCTGCCGATCTGGGGCGTGGAGGCGAACGATCTCGTCGAGCTCGCTCAGAACGCCGAGCGGGCGGCAATCCAGGTGGACGAGCGGACAATGCAGCGCGTCCGCGGTTTGATCGAAACTACGACTGGTTGGCACAATACCCTTCTCTACTGGGAAGAGCAGGATGCGGCTCCCGCCCTGAGCGCTGATATTAGGGTCCTGCGCGGGTCACTCGATGCAATGCGAACCGAGGTCTCAGCTGCCACCGGCATGTTCCCGTCCTGAGGTTTTGGAACGATGTCGGCCGCCGGCAGCAACGTTCGTGCGTCAGACCCGTTGTGAGCAATTGCAGCGCTTCCAAGGTAAGGATAACGACATGAGCGAAACCAAGGAGTTTTCTGTCAGCACCAATGGCAACCGCTGGTCGTTGGAGACCAGCGATGGGGAAACGGTCGTTAGACACACGGCCAATGAGCCGTCGGGTGGGCATCAAACCCTCACCGCCCTCGCGACATTCCTCGAGGAGCGAGCCGGCAAGCCCGAACACGCGGCACTCCTCCAGGTGCTTGGGCAGACCCAGAACGAAATTGAGCAGCAATTGCGCGCCGGCGAAACAGACACGTCATCCCACAGAACCGCGATGGAATATCTTCGCCTCGGCGGCCAGCGGCTTGCGAAGGTCGATGATGATATCGTTAGCACTAGAACATGGGACGGCGAGCCGCCGGAGGCCAAAGCCTACTGGCAGGCCAACGTAGAGCCCTTGGATGAAAAAGGGCGTCGAGAGGTCGCTCTCCACCTACCGTCGATTAGCGAACGCTAACCCCAGACCGGAGAATATCATGGTTGACGAACGAAAAGATCAAGGAAGCGATGCATCAAGAAGTGACCCGGAAACAGCCGATCAGGCGCGAGAAGACCTGAAGAAGCAGGCTAAAAAGGGCATCGAAAAGGCGATGAGGGCTGATAAATCCGACGGTGCGGACATTCGTCCGGAGCAGGATCCCGCCGAAGGCTCTCGTGAAGTCATTGAGCGAGACTTATCTCGTTAAAACCAATCTTGGCCAGACTCGCCCGCCTCGAAAGGATCGGAACCAGCGACCCCGCAGTTGGAAGCAACCAAGTCTGGAGTCATTTGGCTCAACGGGTTCAGCCTATTCGAGCGCCACTCCTAAACTGGCGCCCGCATTTCAAAATTCCAACTTGCAGTTAGCCGACGTACGATCACCAGGGCTGGCGACCATGGCTTCCGAAAAATCCTCCTGTGGGGCCGTCGCTACCGATCAATGCCATCTTGATTGCTGTCAGCGCCCCCTCCTCCGGCGAGATAAAGCCCGTATTCTTGTTGAGATCCGTGCGGACATGACCGGGCTCGACGACATTCACCTTGATGCCGAACGGCGCGAGCTCCTTCGCGAAGGAAACCGTCACGGCGTTGAGGGCGACCTTGGAAGCGGTGTAATCGAGCAGATTGACGCTCGAGTAGAGTGAGGTCGGATCGGTGATAAGAGCGAGCGATCCGACGCCGCTGCCCATCATGACGACACGCGCGTCGCGTGCCGCCTTCAGCAGAGGAACAAAGGCTTGGGTCACCCGGATGGGTCCGAACAAGTTCACCTCGAAGGTCAACTTGATGTCCTCCATCGGAATCTGGCTTGGTGGCGTAGTGACATCGACCAAGATCCCGGCATTGTTGACAAGAACCTGGAGCGCGTCGGTTTCGTCGGAGAGCCGTTTAGCGGCCTCACGAACGCTGGCGTCGTCGGCGACATCGATTGCAAGGAACCTCGCATCCAGGCCGTCCGTCATGAGCTCTGCAACCGCCGCCTCTCCCCGCTCGCGATCTCGGGCACCGATCCAGACCGTCATGCCTTGCTCGGCCAACCCTTTGGCAATGGCAAAGCCAATGCCCTTATTCGCGCCGGTTATCAGCGCATGTTTCTTCTCAGTGCTCAATTTCAAACCTCAATTTTTGGAGCCGTTTGACTGCCCTTGTCGTCTGATAGCGGAAGCGACGGCTACCAGGGCTGCGTGCCGTCGTGTCCGAAGAAGCCGCCCGTCGGGCCGTCGGCGCCAATCGTCGCAAGTCGGATCGCGCTTGCGGCACCCTCATCCGGTGTCAGTGCACCGTTGTTGCCGTTGAGGTCGGTGGCTACGCTGCCCGGCTCGACGGCGTTGACCTTGATGCCGAACGGCGCGAGCTCCTTGGCAAAGGCAACACTCACCGCATTCAACGCCGTCTTCGAAGAGTTGTAGGCGAGCAGGTTCGCCGTGGAATAGATCGACGTTGGATCGGTGACGAGACCGAGGGACCCAAGGCCGCTGCTCATCATTACGACGCGAGCGCCGGCGGCCTTCTTTAGAAGCGGTAGAAACGCCTGTGTCACGCGGATCGGCCCGAAGACGTTGACCTCATAGACGGCTTTCAACTCGTCCATGGACTGCTCGCTCGGCGGATTTGAGAAACCCAAGGCGATCCCGGCATTGTTGACCAGCACATCGAGGGATCCCAACTGCCTGTTCAGGAAGATAGCGGCTGCTTCGACACTGCCGGGATCCGCCACATCGATCAGGAGGTGACGGGCGTCGACGCCCGCCCCCTCGAGTCCGACAACGGCTGCGCGTCCGCGCGCGGCATCACGGGATCCGACCCAGACCTGATATCCGAGGGCACCGAGTCCCCTGGCGATCGACAGTCCGATACCCTTGTTTGCGCCGGTGATCAGCGCTGTCGGTTGATTGGTCATGACTGATCCATCATGCCTTCGACTTGTCGATCGGCTGGCCGACGTGATGATGGAGGTCACCAAAGTGGCGTGGCTTCAAAAGGCGGTAGACGAAACGCCATTCGCCATCGTGCTTTTCGAACGTATCGACATAGCGGCCCGTGCAGATCGGCTGCAGCGGGAAACCTTCGAGTTCCTGATGGACAGTGAAGTAGCAGACGGAATTTGCCTTCTCTCCCGAGGCATCGACGTCGATGATGATGTTGGAAACCTGGTGCCACGTCCGCGGGGTACCATCACCATGTCGCTGGACACCGGCTGCTAGGTACTTTTCAATGCCGTCGCGGGTGCTTGCCGTTTCCCCGAGGATATCCATGGTGGCATGCTGGAGAAGTTCGCCGACCTGATCGAACTTTCCGTCGTCCAGAAGGTGGGTGTAGGTCGCGAGCAACCGCGTGATGGCGCTTTCGGCTTCGAGGCGTGCGATGATGTCTGTGGTATTGGTCATGACAGTTCCTTTGAGATTGGCGGGCCCGAAGGCTCCGTGCGGGGTTTAAAAGTGAGCGGCTTGGGGTTTTGGAACCTCAGTGCCGATTGAGGGAGCCTTTGGGCGCACCGTCCGGATCGCGACCAGAGTGGCGAGAAGCGAGATCACTGCGGCGACCGCGAATGCAGTTCCAAGTCCGACCGTGAACTGGCCCGGAACCGAGCTGCCCGCATAGACGGCAGCGATGATTGCGAGGCCAAGCGCACCGCCAACCTGCTGGTCCATCTGCAGGAGCCCCGAGGCCGCACCTGCATGCTCAGCAGGCACGCCTTCCATGATCGCGACTGTCCCGGGCGTGAAGACCAGCGCGACGCCGATGGCATGCATGACGAGGGGCACGAACACGGCAGGGAAATAGGCGCTGTTACCGCCGAGTACCGCAAAGCCGACGAAGCTCAGAGCAACCAGCACTCCGCCTAAGGCCAAGAGCGGTCGAGGCCCGAACCTGACGATCAAGCGGGGCATGGACGGCGAGACCGTAAATACGGTGGCAGTCAGCGGCAGATAGGCAAGCCCCGCTATCAGTGGTGCGAAACCGAGGACCTGCTGCAGGTACTGCACGATCAGAAACAGCATCGAGAAGTGCATTCCAACGATGATCGCCATCACGATCAGTCCGCCGACGCGTGGCCGACTGTGCAGCAGCGACAGGTCGAGGAGAGGTTCCGCAGCCCATTTCTCGATCCGGAAGAACGACACGAGCAGAGCAGCGGAGATGGCGAAGGACAGGATTGTAGACGCCGCTGTCCACCCGTGCTCGGCAGCGCTGATGAAGGCATAGACGAGCACCACCGATCCAAGGGTCGCCGTCAGCGCACCTGCAATGTCAAGCCGCGCTGGTTTCGGTTCCGTTTCCTTGACCAGACGGCCAATGAGAATGAGGACGACGGCCCCGATCGGGACGTTGATCAGAAGTGACCAACGCCATGATAGCAGGTCGGTTAGGGCGCCGCCAAGAATGAGCCCGACAGAAGCTCCGACCGAGGAAATCGAGATGAAGAGGGAGAGGCCCTGGTTCCGCTCGGTTTCATCACGCGCCATCGTCGTGATGAGAGCGAGAACGCTTGGTCCGGCAAGAGCTGCCCCGGCACCCTGGAGAACACGTGCCAGGATCAGGAGAAACGGCGTTCCAGCGATACCGCCCATGAGCGATGCCGCAACGAATACAGCAATGCCGATCTTGAAGGCTTTCACCTGGCCATAGATGTCACCGAGGCGGCCCCCAGCTAAGAGAAGGCCACCGAACGCCAAGGCGAAGGCGTTCGGCACCCACGAAAGCCCGGCCGGGGTAAATCCGAGCTCTGTCTGGATCTTTGGCAGCGCGACCAGCACGATCAGGAAGTCCATCGTCAGCATGAGCTGAGCCGTCAGGATCGTCGTCAGCGCTATTGCACGTCGAAGACGTGAGTAATTCGAGGACATGGGTCCTCCTTGGCTGGTCGCCATGTCGCGCCACCTTTTCAAGAAGTCTTGGGTGTTGAAGGATTGGGCCGGGCTTTGCTCAGCCCACGCGCGTCAGATCTGCGATGCGCCGCCGTCGACGATCAGTTCGACGCCGTTGATGTAGCCAGCGTCCTCGCTGGCGAGGAAGGCGACAGCTTTGGCAATGTCCTTCGGCTGTCCAAGACGGCCCACTGTGCTCTTGGTTTCGAGATGCGCGAGAATCTCGTCGCGCTTTTCCTCGGGGAAGAAGTCGTAGAGGGACTGGGTTCTGACCGGGCCCGGGCTGACGACGTTGATACGGATGCCAGAACCACGGATGTCGTCGATCCAGGATCTTGCCAGATTCCGAAGGCCCGCCTTGGTCGCACCGTAGACGCTCATCATCGTGCCGGGTTGGATAGAAGCCGTCGATCCGATCAGCACAACTGCGCCGCCGGAACCCATCAGCGGCAGGGCCTTCTGCACGGTGAAGATGACACCCTTCAAGTTGGTGTCGAAAATGCTGTCATATTGCTCTTCGGTGATGGCGCCCAAGGGAGCCAGAATGCCAAAGCCCGCATTGGCAACGAGAATGTCGAGCGTCGAATATTCGGACTTGATAGCGGCATACAGTGTATCGAGTTCCTGGAGGTTGGAAACGTCTGCTTTGATCCCCTTGGTGTCGCCGCCGATCTCTTTGACCGCGGCATCGAGCTTTGCGTCCTGGCGACCCGTGATGATGACCTTGGCGCCAAGTGAAGCCAGTTCCTTGGCAATCCCCAGACCGATCCCTGACGATCCGCCCGTGACGAGCGCGACTTTTCCTTCGAATGACATCGATGTTTCCTTTATGACGATGGCAACCTATTTAGCGGTCGCTATATAGACAGCTACAGTCGTTTGGAGTGCGACGCAACATCTATTTAGCGGTCGCTATATATTTTCTCAATGAGCTTGCCGCCGCAGCTAGCGCTCGCTATAAAGAGAGGCTGAACAGGTGATCCATGGAAACAAAAGTTCGCAGGAGGCGTCCGGCCTTCGACCGGGAAGAAGGGGTGGCGATTGCCCAAGGTCTCTTTCATGAACGCGGTTACGATGCCGTGGGCGTGGCTGACCTGTGCGACGCGCTTGGTATCGTCGCACCCAGTCTCTATGCGGCCTATGGAAGCAAGGCCGAGCTGTTCAATCGGGCGATGAAGCGTTATGTCGAGACCGATTTCTTGCCTCTGGACGACATCCTCACGCCGGACAGCAAGCCAGCGGAAGCGTTGACGAAGCTCTTTATCAGGGCGACCGAACAATACACCCGCCACGATAAGTGGAAGGGCTGCATGGTCACAGAAGGCATGCGCGCTGACGACGAAACGGCGCGAAACATGGCTGCCGAGCTGGCCAAGGGTGGTAGCGACCTCATCGCCAGCTACATCCGTGACCATCATGCAAAGGATCCAGAGCGGGTAACCGATTACGTTCTGATGACCCTCCGTGGTCTGTCTTCCTATGCATGCCTCGGCTATTCGACAGAGCGTTTAACCCACTGTGCGGAAATGGCCGGGCGCGCGCTGGACGACGACTTCGCAAGTTAAGCTGCCTGCAGCGTAATACGCTTTTGAAAAAGTTCGAACCATCGACCGCAAAGAACCTTCTCTTAATTAGATAGTTGCGCGTTTTTGGGTTCGAACACATCTGTACTTTCACGCGCTTCCGGCACCTTGAATCGCGCCATGTCTTTGATCGGCGGAAGACCGAACATGCGAGCGTATTCCCGACTGAACTGTGAGGCGCTTTCGTAGCCTACCGCGAAGGCAACGGCTGTCGCTTCCCGCTGCTCGAACAGCATCAGCCGGCGGGCCTGGAGGAGCCGCAACTTCTTCTGGTACTGGATCGGCGTCATTGCCGTCATCGCCGCGAAATGTCTGTAGAAAGCCGGCACGCTCATTCCCGCCAGCGTCGCAAGCGCCTCTGAACGGATGGTCTCGGCAAAGTGCTCGCGGATCCAGTCGATAGTTCGGCGGATCTGCGACATCCGGCTGGTCCCGCGAGCGATCTGTCTGAGCATGTCGCCTTGGGGTCCCTGAGACACTCTGAACAGTATCTCTCGTTCGATCATTGGTGCCAACATTGCTATATCGTCAGGATGGTCGATGAGACGCATCATCCTCAGCCAGGCGTCGATATGATCCGGCCCAGCGTTCGACACGACAAACTCCGAGTTCTCCCGGCACGCGCCGCCATCTCCCCCAAGCACGCTTGCGATCACCGAGGGGTCGAGCGCCAAGCTCACTGCTAGAAACGGGCCCCCCGCGTCATCGGAACTGACTTGACCAATGGCCGGAAGGTGAACGGGAACCACGAAATAGCTGGCCGGATAGAACCGCAATACGCGCGTGCCCACGGACAGTGTCTTCCTCCCCTGCAGGACGACGTGCAGCATCGGCTCGTAGACCTGATCCGAGCATGCTTCGCTCCGGACCATCGACACGCGGGGTATCCCGGTGGCCGTCCACCTGCTTTCGGCGCGCATCACGATGCTGCGCAATTCATCCATCGCATTTTCCATGAGACGCATATGGCGACCGGCACGCGCGCGAGCAAGCGGATGAGAAGAATAGGCAAGGATGAGAGAAGAACCGGCACGCGGGCGGCGCATCTGCAACCCACATTTCGATTGTCGATAGGGCCGACCGGCTCCGACACATGAGACATAAGAGGTTTTCAGATGAGACTAAATGGAAAAATCGCCGTCGTGACTGGCGCCTCCAGCGGCATCGGCGCCGGGATTGCCAAGGCGCTCGGCGCCGAGGGCGCGACCGTCGTCGTCAACTACGCCACCAGCCAGAAGGGTGCCGACGCCGTCGTCGCATCGATCGAGGCGGCCGGCGGGAAGGCTGTCGCCGTGCAGGCGGACATGAGCAAATCGGCGGATGTCATTCGCCTGTACGAGACCGTGAGGGCCAACCACGGCAAGCTCGACATTCTGGTGAACAACGCCGGTATCGCCGTCTTCGAAATGGTCGCTGACCTGACGGAAGAGGCGTTCCACAAGCAGTTCAACCTCAACGTCCTCGGATACTTCCTCGCCATCCGCGAGGGGCTGAAGATCTTCGGTGACGGGGGTGGCAGCATCATTAACATCAGCTCGATCCTCAGCACCGATCCCTATCTGGCGTCGAGCGTCTACGCGGCCACCAAGGGCGCCGTCGACACGATGACCTTCGCCCTGGCGCGCGAACTTGGCCCCCGTGGCATCCGGGTGAACTCGATCCTGCCGGGCCATACGAATACGCCGGCAACCGACGGCAATTTTGCCGGTGAACTCGGCGAAAAACTGCTCGCCGGTACGCCGCTTGGCCGCTTCGGCGAACCGGAAGACATTGCACCGGTCGCGGTCTTCCTTGCCTCCGACGATGCACACTGGGTCACCGGCGAATCCCTGCGCGCCTCAGGCGGCGTCCGCGGCGTCGGTTACTGACCAGCAGGTCGTCTTCACACCCCTGCTTTTACGACGTCCGGCCACCTGTCGGACGTCGTTGCACGTCATTCTCGAAAATACCGGAAGCAATTATGACCAGTTCGATCGACGGGGGCAGCGCTCCCATATCGGCACGACGCGCGCTCGCCCTGCTTATCATCCTCGCTGCCCAGCTCATGCTCTGCATGGATCTGCTGATCGTGGTCGTTGCGCTCCCGCGCATCGAACAGGATCTGGGCTTCACTCCGGCGGCTCTGACATGGGTCCTCAATGCGTTCGGTCTGGCCTTCGGCGGACTGCTCCTGCTGGGCGGCAGGCTTGGCGACATGATCGGACAGGTTCGCGCGTTTCGCACTGGGATCGTGATCTTCGTCGCAGCATCCCTTCTCGGCAGCCTTGCCCCGACTGCCGCGATCCTGGTGGTCGCGCGCGTCCTGCAGGGAATTGGCGCGGCATTGGCCGGCCCGAGCGTTCTGGCACTGGTGATGGTGACGGCGCGCGACGCCGACGAGCGTGCCAGCGGGCTGTCTCTCTTCATCGCCGTCTCGTCCATCGGCGCGTCGACCGGCTTGATCCTCGGCGGCGTCCTCACCGAATTCCTGTCGTGGCGCTGGTCGCTGCTCATCAACGTCCCTATCGGCGCCGTGGTCGTGACGGCGATCGGCAAGCTCGTCAAGGAAACCCATCCGAAGAAGGCCCACCTCGACGTCGGCGGCGCGCTGACCGCGACGCTTGGATCGGTCGCACTGGTCTATGGATTCATCGGCGCAGCCGATCACGGCTGGACGTCGGCGGGCACGATCGGATCCTTCGTCATTGCCGCGGCAATGATCGTCACTTTCTTCAGGATCGAGTGCAGGCACGCGGAGCCGCTTCTTGATCTTAACCTGGTTCGAAACCGGTCGCGTCTCGGCGGACTGGCCGTGATGGCGCTTATCGTCGGCGTGCATTTCGCCGTTCTCTTCATGCTGGTCCAGTATCTGCAGCGGGAATTGCACTACGCACCACTGGACGCAGGCCTTGCCTATCTGCCGTTGACGATGACCGTGTTCGTGATCAGCCATTTTGTGCCCCGGATGCTCGGGCGCTTCGGCCCGCGATCGCTGCTGGTTTCGGGAAGCGTTCTCGTGGCCGCAAGTCTTGTCGGCTTCGCATTCCTCGGACCGGACGACATCTTCTTTCCCTCGGTTGTTGTTCCACTTCTCGTCCATGCCGCGGGGATCGCTCTCGTTTTCGCACCGGGCACGGTCGCCATCATGGATGGCGTACCCGACGAACATGCTGGCTCGGCATCCGGGCTGCTGCAAATGGACCAGCAGATCGGCGGCGCGCTAGGTATCGCGGTGATAGCCTCGATCTACACCTTCGCCGTTGTTCCCGGAGAGTATACGTCCGGGCTGCCTGCAGCCTTTGGCAGCGGCGCTGCAATCGCACTGATCTCGGCGGTCGCTGCCTGGTTCTGCGTTCGCAATCCGAACGATACCGATCGCGTCGTCCATGATAGAAAACCGGACGAACCGCGCGCGACCGAGTGCGCCGGCTAAGGCGAGACAGCAACCGGGCTCCCGCCCGAGGGGTCTTCGGCCATACAAGGACATAAACGTGGACCAGCTATTGGCGATGCGCGTCTTCATCCGGATCGTCGACGCCGGATCGTTTGCAAAGGCCGCGGACTCACTCACCCTGCCCCGCTCGTCGGTCAGCAAGCTGCTGCAGGATCTCGAAGAGCATCTTGGGACGAAGCTCGTGGAGCGCAGCTCTCGGGCGCTGACGATCACGGCCGAGGGCGAGGCCTACCGTGACCAGGCCGTCGATCTTCTCGCCAACCTCGACGCGATGGACCTGTCGGCCAGATCTACGAGGTCGGTGCCCCGCGGCCGGTTGCGGGTGGATGTCGGCTCTTCTCTGGCCAACCTTGTGATCATTCCCGCCCTTCCTGATTTTCGACGACGGTACCCCGATATCGATCTGCTGCTCGGCGTGAACGATCGCCCGGTCGATCTGGTCGGCGACGCCGTCGATTGCGTGATCCGGGGCGGCGAGCTGTCGGACAGCTCACTGATTGCCCGCCGTCTATGCCATCTCCAGTACGTCACCTGCGCGACGCCGGAATACCTTGCTGAACACGGCACGCCCAGCCATCCGTCGGATCTCCACGGCGATCATGTCGCCGTCAGCTACTTCTTCCCGCAAACGGGCAGGATCCTGCCGCTGCAATTTGCCAGGGACGGCGACCCTGTCGAGATCGAACCGCGCTCGGCGGTCAGCGTCAGCGAAAGCACCGCCCTCACGGAGGCGCTTCTGGCCGGCCTCGGGATTGGCCAGGCGTTCAGCTTCAGCGCTCGGCCGCATCTGGAAACGGGCAGGCTCGTTTCCGTGCTCGAAGACTGGACGCCGCGATCCCATCCCCTGCATCTCGTCTATCCGGCCACCCGCCATCAGAGCGCCAAGCTTCGGGCTTTCGCGGATTGGGCCGTCGAAATCTTCTCCCGAATGGCATGACGCTTCTGCCGGTTGATCGTCCATACCAGTGGATCTTGCCTCCATGGCGGCGAGCTTCTGCCGCCCCTCACATGGGCCTACATCAGCGTCAGGATGTCGGCCTGAACTGTTCGGATCGACCGCTCCCAACCAAGGAGAACGACCATGTCGGACAGACTGGATGGAAAAATCGCCGTCATCACCGGCGGCACGACGGGCATTGGCCTGGCAACCGCAAAGGTCTTTGCGTCAGAAGGCGCCCATGTTTACATCACCGGCCGCCGCCTGGATGTGCTCAAGGCAGCACTCAAAGAGATCGGCGGCAACGTCACGGGCATCGTGGCGGACTCCACCAACAATGCCGATCTCGATCGTGTCATGGAGCAGGTCAAAACGGAAGCGGGTCGGATCGATGTCCTGTTCGCCAATGCGGGCGGCGGCGGCATGCTGCCGCTCGGTCAGGTCACGCAGGAGCACATCGACGGCATCTTCGGCCGCAATGTGACCTCGGTGATCTTCACCGTCCAGAAGGCGCTGCCCCTGCTCGCCAGTGGCGCGTCTGTCATCCTGACCGGGTCGAGCGCCAGCATCGAGGGGGCGGCCGCATTCAGCGTCTATTCGGCCTCAAAAGCGGCCGTCCGCAATCTGGCAAGAAGCTGGGTCCTCGATCTGAAGGAGGCCGGCATCCGCGTGAACGTGGTCAGCCCCGGCCCGATCCGCACGCCCTTCCTTCTGGACTTTGCAGGCGACGACCCGGCCCAACAGCAGGGAATGCTGGACTATCTCGGAACGCGGATCCCGCTCGGACGGGTTGGCGAGCCGGAGGAAATCGCCAAGGTGGCTCTGTTCCTGGCGTCCGACGATTCCAGCTTCGTCAACGGCGCTGAAATCTTCGCCGACGGCGGCCAGGCACAGGTCTGAATAGCTATGACGGCGGGAAAATTTCCCGCCGTCATTCATTGCCTTTGCTGAGGCCGTTTATACGACGGAGAGAACGGCGGGATCGCCCGACCGCCAGATGTTGTCGACCGTGTTGTATGTGATCACCCAGACGTCGCCGTTTCTCACCAGTTCGACGTCATACCGGTTTTTCATCAGGTAGTAACGCGAGGGGTCGCTGCGCGGCACGTGCTGGGCTTCGACGAGGACATCCATTCGTGCCGTATCACCGTCGATCGTCACCCGCGGATTGCTAACGGAATGCGTTGTGTCCAGGCTGGCGAGCGAGGTCGTCAGCGCCGAGACGATGATATCCCGGCCCTGTATGACCGGATACTCGAAGCCGGCCTTGGCAGCGGCGGGTCGGAAGTCGGAAACTGCGTCTTCCGCAAGCGCAGAGGACAGAAGCTTGCTGTCGCGAAGATCGATCCCGGCGGTGAAGCGATAGAGGGCTTCGACGACGGCCAGCCTGTCAGCGGCGTCCTGTGCGAACGATGGGGATGTGGTCATGAAGGTTCTCCTTGTCATGCCGGAGGCTCACGAAGTGCAAGCCTTCCCGGCATCGGCGCATGGGGCGCAGATAGTCGTGATCGATGGATTGTCGGTGAGGATGCTATTCGAGGTCGGCGTCGATGCGCTCGATCAGGCCGTCCGCGTTGACGACAATCTTCAGGACGCCGATCTCGTGGCCGAAATCGCCCGTGAAATCGAGGCGGATGGTGGCGTTGAAGTTGTCGGCTCTTTCGAGCGACAACAGCTTGCTCTTCGTGTGGTAGCCGACGAAGAACCGTTCGAGGTAATCGCGAACACCATCCCGGCCGACGAAGGCGTCGCCGACCGAAACGTCATCGATGACGGCATCCGAGGAGAACAGGTGCAGCGCCCCATATACGTCGAAGGCGTTGGCGGTGCGGATGAAGGCTTCGACGATCTTCTGCATGACGATTTCCTCAGAGATCGATGATCGTGGTGTCGGCGATGGTTTGCGCAAAACCGTTTCCAAACAGGCCAGCCGGGGTCTGGAAGCCGGGGCGCGCTTCACCTGCTAGAATACGGCGCCCGGCCTCAGCCGCGGCCATGGCCGTGAAGGTGTAGCCGTTGACGGTATCGAGGAGTGATTGGACGATCTGCCCCTGCGCGTCCGTGACCTCGACCAGCGCCTGGTAGCGGTTCGCCAGCCGTTCTTTCTCGCTCGGCCCGTCCGGGAGAGCCGAGAGATCGCCCTGCGGAAAGCCGTCGCCGGTGACATGCACGAAAGTCTCGATATGGGGAATACCCGTTGCCCGCCAGATCGTGATGAGGTCGGGAAGCGTCACCCGGAAGCAATCGACCGCGCCCTTGCCGAAGTCGAAGGTCTGAGTGTCGGCCTCCGCCGGGGTCAATGCGCCATGCACGCGCTTTAGAGTTTCGGCCGTCAAATTCTCGGTGGCGCTGATCGCCGACCCGCGCGAAAGACCACCGGCAACATGCAGTACGATCCTGATCTTGCGGGGATTGGCGACGCGACCGCCACCATGTCCGGCGAGGCTCCCGAGCATGGCAACACTGCCACCCCCGCCCGGCATCAGCATGACACCTGCGGCCTTGGCCTCGTCATCGAGCGCTTCGGCCAGTCGGTAGCTGTCGAGTTCGGCTGCCGTATCGAGATAGTGCACGCCATTGCGGATAGACGCCTTCATCAACGCATCGGCGGTGCGCATGAAAGGTCCAGCGCAGTTCAGGAGGACGGAGATACCGGCGAGGCCCGTGTCGATCGCCGTAGCGTCGTCGAGACCGAACGCGCGATACTCCATGCCAAGTTCGGAGGCGAGCTTTGCGAGGGTCGCTTCGCTGCGGCCTGCAAGAACGATTGGCGTGCCTGCCGCCTTCGCATGCTGTGCCGCCATGCGACCAGTATAGCCGGTCGCGCCGTAGATCATCAGTTTTGTCATGTTAGTGCTGCCATTCCTTGTAGACGAATTCGAGGCTGTAGCCGTCGGGGTCGCGCACCTGCGCGGCGTAGTAGCGAGGGTCGTAGTGAAGCTGCGGGCCAGGCGGATGGATTTGCGAGGCGCCCGCAGCCATCGCCGCGGCGAAGCCGGCATCGACCTGGGAGGCGTCGTTCGCGACAAAGCCGACATGGGCGGCGCGGCCTTCGACAATCCCCACCCGCAGCCAAAAGAACACCCGGCCGTTTGCGCCGAACCCCTTCAGGTCCGGATGACCAGGAGGGCCATCCTTTCCATCGTAGTCATGCGCGTGGACAATCCCGAGTGGAGCGAGCGCCGCTTCGTAGAAGGCGATCGACCGATCGATGTCGCTGACGGATAGGAAGACGTGATCGAGCATGGCGCTCTCCTTGTTCAGATGATGTAGCCGCCGGCGACTTCGATGTTCTGGGCATTGATCCAGCGGTTCTCGCTCGACAGCAGGCTGGCGACGACTTCGCCGATATCCTCCGGCTCGCCGACACGGCCGAGCGCTGTCTGTCCGGCAAGCATGGCTTCGAACTCGTCATTCAGGCCACCGCCCAGCTCCGTGCGGATCGCACCGGGGGCGATCGAGTTCGCCCGGATGCCACGACTGCCGAACTCCTTGGCCATGTAGCGGGTCAGGACTTCGAGACCACCTTTGAAGGCGGCATAGGGCGCGACGCCTGATGTCGCCACACGGGTGGTGGCGCTGGTGATGTTGATGATCTGGCCACCGTCGGCCATCAGCGGCAGCAGGATCTGGGTCAGGAAGAACGGACCCTTGAGATGGACATTGAACAGCCCGTCGAACTGCTCTTCGGTCACGGTGGCGATCGGATTGAACAGGCCGTGGCCGGCATTGTTGACGAGATAGTCAAAGTCGCTGCGGGCGAATACGGACTGCAGTGCCGCCGCGACGGCATCCCGGAATGCCGGGAACGAACTGATATCTCCGACGTCGAGCTTCAGCGCCACGGCCTTTCCGCCGCCCTGGGTGATCTCCGTCACGACCTCTTCGGCCTTGTCGGGGCTGCTGTTGTAGGTGACGATGACACCCATGCCTTTGCGGGCGCATTCGATGGCGGCGCTTGCTCCGAGGCCTCGGCTGCTGCCGGTGATGATGGCGATCTTCATGGGGTGTTCCTTCCGTGTCTGGTGTGACCTGAAGCTAGGCTGCCCTCACACACGGCGCTCACCCATTCCTCCCTGAAACTTGCCTATTTCTGCTTTGGCATTGCGGAGTGGTCTCCACCCTGTCAGGGTCACCGGCATGGAAAAGCAACTTCAGGAACTGCGCGCGCTGGCATCTTCGGCGGAAAACCGTCGGACCGACACAGGCATCCCCCGCGTCGCCATGGTGCAAGGAGAAATCCCGGAACACAGGCTGTCTGCCGTCTACGAGCCGATGATCAATCTGATTTTGACCGGATCCAAGACGATGACGGTCGGTGAGCGGACCTTCGCCTACGACCCTGCCACCTACTTCGTCATGTCGGTCGATCTGCCGGCCGTCGGCTCGGTGCATCCCTCGCCGACCGGAGAGCCATATCTGGCCGTCAGCCTGACGCTTCACCCGCCGACGGTCGCGGCGCTGATCGGCGACCTGCCCGTCCCGGTCTGCAGCAAGTTGTTCGGCTCCGGCTTCTCGATCGCGCCGGTCAACGAGGAGTTTCTTGACGCCTGGGTTCGCATGCTGCGGCTGATGGCGCGGCCGGACGAGATCGCCGTACTTGCGCCGGCTTATGAACGCGAGATCCTGTTTCGCGTGATGCAGGGGCCGCTGGGCTGGATGCTGCGCGACATCGCCGCTCCCGATGCGGCGCTGTCGCGGATCGGCGTCGCGATTCAGTGGATACGCGAAAACTTTGCAAAACCACTACGGGTCGAAGCGCTCGCCGAAATGGCAGCGTTGAGCGTTTCGGCGTTCCATCGCCATTTCAAGGCCGTCACGGCGCTCAGCCCGATCCAGTTTCAGAAGCAGGTCCGCCTGTTGCATGCACGAACGCTACTGATGGCCGGGGAAGGAAATGCGACCTCGGTGGCGTTCGGCGTTGGATATGAAAGCCCTAACCAGTTCAGCCGAGAATATGCCCGGCAGTTTGGGCTGCCACCCTCAAAGGATGTGGTGCGGCTGAAGAGCCAAGCCGCATAGCCTCGCATGCCCCATCACTATCCGGAGCAGGAAACATCTCGGGTTGGTCTTGAAACGATCTGATCACATGACCCCTCGTACTCGCGCGGTATAAGCCAGATATCATTCGATAGTGGCTGAGACTTTGCGGAACAAAGTGCGCTTGTGGAAAAGTAGATCACTCATGATCGCAGTTCTTGTTCGTCTTCCACCCTATACTCTACTTCAGGTCCGGGGACTTAATTATGGATATGGCCTCCGACTATACCGAGAAGCAAAAGCGCGACGCACATTTCAGTTCACAGGCGTCCCGAAGATATTCAGCGTGATGTTGAGGTATTGGAAGGTCGGTGATCACAACAAGGCTGAGGACCCTCGCCCTGCCCAGAATGACCGAGACGTCGCCAATCAACCGACTTGATTTGACGACATCCAGTGCTTTCAATTGAGGGCGGTGGTCTTCCGGCCATTACAATTCAGCATCACCTGATGCGAGCAGATAGACACCGCGAACCTCATGACGCCCATATGTGATGGCCGGACTGAAACCGTGCGACAATTTGTCTTGAAAGCCGTACGAAGAAGGTTATAAAGTGTACGCACAAGTACACTTTATAACCTTCTTCCCTCCTTGTTAGGGCGGGCTCACTCGAGAAAGACGTCATGCCACTGCTATCGACCTTCAACGCTCCATTGGGGCGACGAATTTTTGCGCCCATACTTTTCATCTACGGCCTGCTTATAGGGGGAGGTGGAGCCTACCTCGCATCCCTCGGCGGCTCGCCGTATTACCTGATCGCCGGAGCCTTGCTCGTCATAGCCGCTGTCGGCATTTTCCGGGCAAAAGCTTGGGGCTTCTGGATTTTCCTAGCGGTTCTGATCGGCACTATCGCATGGTCCCTTTATGAAGCGGGACTGGATTTCTGGCCGCTGGTGGCCAGGCTTTCAGCGGTTGTGATCGTTTCAATCCCCGCATTTCTGCTGGCAGCCTCTCTACCATCGCTAAACAAACAGCGTTTGGGTTGGTTTAGCGGCTCGGCCGTGATGGCGATCGTCGTAGTAGCGAGCGCAGTCAACATGTTCTTCCCGCACTCCGTGATCTACAATCCTCGCGGCGCTCAATCCGCTTCCGCCTCCTTGAAACCTGATGAGTTTGGAGACTGGAACGCCTATGGACGCACCACGGCCGGAACACGGTTTGCGCCCTTCAATCAAATCAACAAGGATAACGTCCAGGAACTGAAGGTTGCCTGGAGTTATCGTACCGGTGAAATGCCAGGCGCAGGCGCGGAATACCAGAACACGCCGTTGCAGGTCGGCAATTCCCTCTATGTGTGCACCCCTCTCAACCAGGTCATCGCTATTGACGCGGACACCGGCAAGGAGCGTTGGCGCTTCAATCCGCAGGTCGACAACAACGGGACATGGACGCGATGCCGTGGTGTCAGCCACTTCAATGCATCGGCTTCTCCTTCGAGCGGTGAGCAGGGGCCTTGCATCGACCGCATCGTTACCAGCACAACTGATGGGCGCCTCATCGCACTTGATGCGGCAACAGGGAAACTTTGCCCGAGTTTCGGAGACAATGGCAGTGCTGATCTGCGCGGTGGTCTGGGTGTCATAAAGAATGCCTACTACGTACCGACTTCTGCGCCGATGATCGCTGCCGGAAAGATTCTGGTCGGCGGATGGGTTTACGATAACCAGGAAACGAACGAACCTTCTGGCGTCCTTCGCGCATATGACGCGGTGACCGGCAAACTGACTTGGGCATGGGATATGGGGCAGCCCGATCTGCCAAACCCTCCACCTGCGGATCACCTCTATACTCGCGGCACCCCCAACGTTTGGAGTGCGCCTGCGTTCGACGAAAAGCTCGGTCTGGTCTATCTGCCGACAGGCAATGCAACGCCAGACTATTGGGGCGGACATCGTCGTGATTTCGACGACGCCTACAACTCTTCGGTTGTCGCAGTGGATATCGTAACTGGAAAGCCGAAATGGTCTTTCCAGACCACGCATCACGACCTGTGGGACTACGACGTACCGGCTCAGCCAGCGCTTTATGATATGCCTGACGGAAAGGGCGGGACGGTTCCAGCTTTGGTTCAGATCACCAAGCGAGGGCAGATTTTCGTCCTTGACCGACGCGATGGCACACCGATCAAGAAGGTAGAGGAACGTCCCGTTCCGCAGGGGCCTGCCCCTGGCGATAGACTTTCGCCAACCCAACCTTACTCCGTGGAAATGCCTTTGATCGGCCTTCCCCATCTGACAGAAGCGGATATGTGGGGCGCAACGCCATTCGATCAGTTGGCTTGCCGGATTGCCTTCAAGCAGCTGCGTTACGATGGGGACTTCACACCCCCGCGTCTGAATTCGACCAGCCTTCAGCATCCTGGAAACTTCGGAGGCATGAATTGGGGTAGTGCTGCGATCGACGAAGATCAGGGCCTTCTATTTGTTAACGACATCAGACTGCCGCTTACCGTTGAGCTGGTGGAGCCGCGTCCTGCGAACTCCGAGGCGGTCAAAGGCGGCCATGAGGGCAAGAACCTTTATTCCGCTCAGAATGGTACGCCGTTTGGCGTTGTAAATTCTCCTTTCATGTCACCTCTCGGGATCCCTTGCGTTCGACCGCCGTTTGGCACCATCTCGGCCGTCGACCTTCACAGCGGCAAGCTCGTATGGCAGCGTCCGGCTGGGACTGTTAGCGACACAGTGATGGCGGGGGTGAAAGTTGGTCTTCCGATTCCGCTCGGCATGCCGACCTTAGGCGGCCCAATGTCAACACGATCGGGTTTGGTTTTCTACGCCGGTACGCAGGACTATTATTTGCGCGCCTTCGACGAACGCGACGGAAGAGAACTTTGGAAGGCAAGGCTTCCAGTTGGCACGCAGGGCACACCAATGACTTACGTCTCGCCCACAACCGGCAAACAGTATGTTGTGATTGTTGCAGGCGGTGCGAGACAGTCGCCTGACCGCGGTGATTACGTGGTGGCGTTCGCATTGCCCTCGCAAAGGCAATGATCAGCTAATCCTCGACAAAACCCGAAACTCCCATCGCGTAGCAGTGGAAACGGTGGAGTTTCAGAAGATGTTCGCAGTGCCTCCGCTGCGAACATCCAAAACCGCGTGCCTGTATAGAAATCGAGCGGACAGCTCTATCCTCGCCGCGTTGGTTGGATTGTTATGAAGCAAACCGTCTCAAAGACAAAAGTGTCATCCGACTGGACCTCGTCCAGACCCATTGACTGTTAGCTCGTATTGAGCACGGAAGATGTTGCTGACGATTTCGACCGTGTACGTAATGCGATCCTGGTCAGGGCGAACTCGCAACACAGCTGCTTCACTCATTAGACGGAACACCAGGGCTCCCTGCACGACGTCCGCAAATGCGTCGATTTCCGCCTCGCTCATTCCGCCAGTCGGCAGATGGATGAACAGAAAATCACGAAAAACCTTCGAAACGGTTGCGAGACCTCGTTCGTACCAGATACGCCCGATTGCTGGAAACCGCGCACTGTTTCCCATGACAAGGCGATAGAACTGGAGCTGCCGATCCGAGAGCGCGAGTTCAACCAAAGCGAGCGCAAGCCGCCTGAAGCTCAGGTGGACGTCAGTGCCAGATAAATCGAGCGAGCGCAGGTCTCGTTCGTATCCAGCACAAATGTATTCTGTCACGGCCTCAAGAAGCGATTCCTTGTTCCCGAACTGGCGGTATAAAGTGACTTTTGACCCTCCTGTAACGGCGATGACGTCATCAAGCCGAAGATCGTCGTAGCCGTGCTCGAGGAAAAGGTTGGCCGCGACCTGCAAGAAAGCGTCAGTGCGTTTCTTTCCTTTCGGCGTAACCGGTCTGCCTGTATTCTCTCTTTTGGTGGCCAATTTATTCCCAATGCTCTTCGTCAAAGACCTGTGATCAGCTCACAGGTCGGTCCTCGCTTTACCCGACTGCTCCGAAGAACCCAAATCCCATGGCCCGGATTGTCGCACGTTTCAAGCGATATGCATGCGTACAGCGATCCCTCGTCAAGGATGAAAGCCCGAGTTGTCGAGCCGCGCCACTTGCACCAATGCATCAATCAGCACCCTAAGTTTCGGCTTGACATATCGCGACTGTGGCCAGACCACGTGGATCGGCATTTCAGCGCCTGCGTGCTGTTCGAGCACGGGGACAAGCGCGCCGCTCCTCAGATGCTCTCCGACCAGCCATGTCGGGAGCTGCGACAGGCCGCAGCCCGCCAGAACGGCGTCGACCATCGCCATTCCGTCGTTGAATTCGTGGCGACCTTTCACCTCCTGCATGAATGTTGAGCCATCTTTCGATTTCATCAGCCAGCTCATGCGTTGGTCCCTGCGGATGCCGCCGATGCAATCTCTCTCCAGGAGTTCAGCCTCATCGCGTGGAACACCGTTTTCGGCGAGATAGCTCGGCGACGCACAGATCACCAAGCGCTGTGACCCGAGGCGACGTGCCACCAGTCCGGTGTCGTCGCGCAGTTCCCCGATCCTGACGGCGACGTCGGTTCCCTCGGCAAAGATATCAACCAGCCGCTCCGAGAAGGTGACGGACAGATCCAGCCTCGGATGGAGCCGAGAAAGATCGAGCACGGTTGGCAGGACGTGCCGCCTGCCGAATGCTCCCGGTAGATCAATGCGCACCCTGCCGACAGGAACGCTCCGGCCGACGGCGATCGTGCCTTCTGCGCTTTCGAGCTCGTCGAGAACGTTCATGCAGGCCGCGAGATAGGCCTCGCCTTCGTTCGTCAGTGTCAGGCTCCGGGTCGTCCGGTGCAGTAGCTTCGTTCCAAGTCGTGCCTCGAGGCGAGAAACGCTCTTGCCGACCGCCGACGCGGTGATTCCAAGGGCAGCAGCGGCCGCCGAGAAGCTTCCGGCCCGGACAGTCTCCGCAAACTCTGTCAGGCCATCAAACCTGTTTCCGATGCTCATTACGGAATTCTACGATCAAATGAACGGAATGTGAAGCGTATTATAGTTGCGAAGAGATCGGAATATATCTGTCTGCGACACCAAGGAGTTTCGCCATGACAGTGAATTGGAATCTGGAGACCAAAGTCGGCGTAACCGTTGCGTCACCGATCCATCATCCGGGCAACCGCCGCCTCTTCGCCAGGAACCGCCTGACCGTCGGTCTGATCATGCCGCTGGAAACGCACCCCGACACCCCTGCCCCAACCATGCGCAACCATATCCAGATGGCGCAGAAAGCGGACGAGTCCGGTATTGGCGCGCTATGGATGCGCGACGTGCCGTTCTACGATCCGACCTACGGTGACACCGGCCAGGTCTTCGAGCCGCTGATTTATATCGCGACGCTCGCAGTCGCCACGAAGTCGATCGCGCTGGGCACGGCTGGAATCGTCCTGCCGCTTCGCGAACCAAAAATGCTGGCGAAGCAGGTAACCTCGCTCGATCACCTCTCAGGCGGCCGCATGCTGCTTGGCCTGTCGTCCGGCGATCGCCCTGCAGAATATCCGCTGTTCGGCATCGACTTCACCAGCAGAGGCGAGCGTTTTCGCGATGCCTACGAAGTCTACCGGACCATTACCGACGAGGACTTCCCGACCTTTCGGTCCGAACGCTTTGGCGTGGCGTATGGCCACGTCGATCTGCTTCCAAAACCGCCCTTCGACCGGACACCCTCGATCGCCATCGGTCGCGCGCAGCAATCCATCGAATGGATCGCCGAACATATGGACGGTTTCATTGCGCCCGCGCCGGCGGTCGAGAACCTGTCCGTCTTCGCCGGAGAATGGGCTAACCTCGTGCAATCCGTCCGTGGTGAGCAGACGTTTAAGCCGATCGGCATGGCGGGTTATCTCGATCTCGTCGAGGACCGGCACCACCCTTTCGAGCGAATGCGGGCAGGTTTCCGAACGGGATCTATCGCGCTCGCCGAATTCCTGGAAACGGCGCGGGCTGCAGGCGTCAATCACGCCGCGCTCAATCCGAAGGTCAGCCGCAGGCCCTACGATGAACTGATGGCTGACCTCGCGGAAAATGTCCTGCCGCATTTCCCTTCCATCGTCACGAATTCGAAAGAAGTATCATGACCTCCCTGTTCGAACCCTATGATCTCGCCGGACTTCGCTTGTCGAACCGGATCCTGATGGCGCCGATGACCCGCGCCCGTGCAATGAATGACACTCCCGATGAACTCACCGCTCTCTATTACAGTCAGCGTGCGGGGGCTGGGCTGATCGTTAGTGAAGGTGCGCCCATCTCGATCGAAGGGCGCGGGTACTTGTTCAATCCCGGCCTCTACACGCCTGAGCAGGCGAAAGGCTGGCGGACGGTGACCGATGCCGTTCATGCCGCTGGCGGCCGCATCTTCGCGCAGCTCTGGCATGTGGGCCGGGTGTCGCATACCTCGCTGCAGAAAGACGGCGCGGCTCCTGTCTCTTCGACATCTGCTCGTGCAGAGAACAGCAACGCCTTTACTTACGACGCGGATGGCAACCCCGCCAACGTACCCGCCAGCATGCCGAGAGCGATCGAAACGGCTGAGGTGGCGCGGGTCACCCAGGATTTCGTCAGAGCGGCGCGGATGGCGATCGATGCCGGCTTCGACGGCGTCGAGCTGCACGGCGCAAACGGTTATCTTTTCGATCAGTTCATCAATGGCGCAGTCAACGATCGCACCGACAAGTATGGCGGGTCGATCGACAACCGGCTGCGCTTCCTGCTGGAGACAATGGACGCCGTGTCAGACGCAGTCGGTGGAAACCGTGTTGGTGTCCGCATCTCGCCGTTCGGCCGCCTCTACGATATGCGGCCATTCGATGACGAGGCCGAAACCTGGCTTTGCCTGGCGGAAGAACTGAATTTCCGCAAACCAGCCTATGTGCATCTGAGCGACCAGCTCACCATGGGATTGCCGGGGATCCCGGATGGGTTTGCGGCCTCCTTCTGCGACGGTTTCCGCGGCACGTTGATCGCGGCCGGTGGCTTCGATCGAGAAAAGGGCGAAAAAGCGATCGCAGAAGGCCACCTGTCTCTGATCGCGATCGGCAAGGATTTCATATCCAACCCTGATCTCGTCGAGCGGATGAAGAACGGCTGGCCTTTGGCCGAACCCGATCGCGCCACCTTCTACGGCCAGTGGGGCGAGAAGGGTTACACGGACTATCCGAGCTACAAGCCAGGCAAGGACGCTCACGGTTACTAGAACCCTGACCGCCATCCAGTTCTCCCAATCTCACCATTCAGGAACGCCATGACCGACGACCGCATCCAGAAACTCCTCGACACTGAGGAGATCCGTAATCTCCGCACGCTCTACAGCCACTACCTCGACAGCGCCAATGTCGATGGCCTCGAAAACGTTTTCACGCAGGACGCCGTCGTCGAGGTGACGGTCGGCAGCATGCGCGGGCTGGAAGAAATCCGCGAAGGCCTCGGCGGTGCGATATCCCTGTTCGACCGGGACAAGCGCGGCAACTACCCGTTCCTGCACGCGGTCACCAACCACTGGGTCAAGATTACCGGACCGGATGTCGCCGAAGGTCGTTGCTACCTGATCGATTTTGAGACCGCCTCCAAGCCCGATCCCAATCCGCTTCTGCTGCTGGGTCTCTATTCCGACCAGTACCGCCGCGTCGACGGCGAGTGGCGGATCAGCCGCTCGCGGCTAGAAACGGTATGGCCGGAGCGTGGCGAAACTGTCTCCAGCTTCGACCCCGCTAATGCCATGACCCTCCCCGCTTAATAGAAACTCCAGGATCCGTTCCCATGACCGCACAAGCCCTCGCGGACCAGTCCGCTCCCGAATACGCGCTCGCCCACGAGGCGGGGATCATGACGATCGAGCGCATGGTGGCGGCCTTGCGGCACGATAGTGCGGTCAGCATGGGCATGCTTGCCGACAGCGCGGTGACCGCGACGACCAGCCATTCCGGCCTGTTGTTCGGACCCGAGGCTGTCGGCGGCATGTTTGGCCCATTCACCGACAGCCAGAAATTCGAACTCTACAGCACCAACATCTACTTGGCCGGCAGTCTGACGACAGCGCGGGCCAGCGGCTATCTCGCAGGGCATATCGATGCCGGATCGCGCCTATCCTTTGGTGCCATATTCGTCGTCGACATCATGCGACCAGATGATAGCGCCGACTGGACAATTGCCTCGCTCAAGGTTCAACTCACCTGGATCGAAGGGGACAGGTCTTTGCGACCGGACTGGACCTACCCCGTTCACGAGAAAGTCTGGGAGATCGGTGATCCGCTGCATGTCATCGTCAGTGAACTCGACGCCCCGTGGCACCTTTACCCCGGCAATCGTTTGCGGTCTGACCTAACCCGCGACGTCGAGGACACATACGCTCGATACAGCTGGGGTATTGACCAGTCGGATTTCGGCTTGCTGGTCAGTTCGTATGCCGAAGACGCCGCGGGGACGTTCAGCCCCATGGGACCTCTTAGTGGTCGCCACGCCATCATCGGCGTCCAGAAGGATTTCAGGCGGGCCTGGCCCTGGATGCAGCATTACGGCGAAGTTCTCGGCAGTCGCGTTGACGGAGACATGGCCGCGATGATCGTTGGGCGGATCATTCCTCAGGCCGGCAAGGATGCCGATGTATTCGGAGCCTACTATCCGTTGCGCCTTAGGCGAGATGGTACGCTCTGGAGGATCGTCTGGTTCGAATACCGGGCCGGCTGGTTTTCGAGCCGTGACATGGACATCGACGAACTTTTGGGACTGACCCTTTCAGGCAAAGGCGACAGGCCCGAGTAGCGGACCGCTGTCCGCACCCCGCCTCGCCAAAGCCCAACAGACAAGGAAAATTGTTATGCGACTGAGCATTCTTGATTACTCACCGGTAGACGAAGGTCTTCTTCCGAACGATGCTTTTACCGCAACCGTAAAACTGGCACAGCATGCGGAAGAAGCGGGCTTCCATCGCTACTGGGTGTCGGAACATCACGGCATGCCGGCCACTGCAAGCAACTCACCGGAAATCCTCATGGCGCGGATCGCATCCGCGACCGCACGAATCCGTGTCGGGTCCGGTGGTGTTCTCTTGCCGAACTACAGCAGCCTGAAGATTGCCGAGAACTACCAGCTTCTCGAAGCCCTATTCCCCAATCGTATCGACCTCGGGTTCGGCCGCGCTCCTGGAGCCGATCAGCGTATTACAGCCGCCTTGAATGACGAGAAGAGCAAGGAGCTTCCTTACGCTCGGAAGGTATCTGACCTGGTGGGCTTTTTGACGGGGCACCACGTGACTGGATCGCAATATTCGGGGATGCGAGCGCTTCCGCAGACTGTTAATAAACCTCGGCCGTTCGTACTTGGAGCATCCGGCGCGACCGCTGAGATAGCCGCTCAATCCGGGCTTGGATTCACTTTCGCACACTTCATCAATCCGAGCACGCGCGGCCCGAGTGCCGCAAATGCCTATCGCGCTGCCTTCCAGCCGACGGACTTCTCGGAGAAGCCAGATGTCGTCGTGGCGGTCTTCGTCGCTGTCGGAGAAACCGAGACGCAAGCCGAGGCCTATGCTGATGCGTTTCACCTATGGTTGTCCCATGCCGAAAGCGCATCGCCATTCGACAAGGTTCCCTCCCTTGAGACCACCCGGAACCACCAATGGATGCCGGGCGAGATCGGGGCCCGCCAACGAAATGAGGGTAGGCTCGTTTTCGGCACTGCTCCTCAAGTCGTTTCCCAGCTTCGGGAACTTGCCGAGGCGTATGGGACCGATGAGGTGATGAT
This sequence comes from Neorhizobium sp. JUb45, assembly GCF_004343585.1. Taxonomy (GTDB): domain Bacteria; phylum Pseudomonadota; class Alphaproteobacteria; order Rhizobiales; family Rhizobiaceae; genus Neorhizobium. The sequence goes on from NZ_SLYW01000014.1 coordinate 79,271, forward strand.
CAATCTCATGATGCCGGGCGAGCAGGCCCGACTGAACGCTGTCAGAGCACTCGCCGCGTCAATGTCCTCCTCCACCAAAGTTCTTCCAGAGAAGGTGCAGGCATGACCGACAGGATGACGGTGGCACAGCGCAACCATATCGCGCTTCATCTCGCCCATCGATGGTTCGCCTTTCTTGAGGCTCCAGGCGGAAGTCTGGAATCTCATCTGAAAATGTTTCATCCGCTCGTGCGTCTCTCGGGACATCGCGGAACTCATCTGTTCGCAACGGACCATAATAGCCTCATCGCGTGGTTCAAAGCGATCCCGGACGAGGTCAGTTCGCACCACATCGTTCATTCCAGTTACTCGGATGACAACAATGGTGAAGGACTGCTGAGCATGGTGGTCGCTTATCAAGCTCCGAGCACTTCAGGCATTCACGGCTCGATTATCGCTTACGAAACCCGGATCGAGTTCGCGCCCGAAGGACCGAGATTCATTGCTGTCGACAAGACGCCTATCCTCCCAAACACGAAGTCTGAGTACGAGACGTCCTGGGCGACGAACCGTGTACTTTCCCGCGTCCACGCCGACCTTGCTGGTCTTGAGGGAGCGGGAGCGGACCGTCGTCTGATCTCTACATTGGGAAGCGATATGCAGAAGGTCTCTGCTTTGACATCTGCTCCAGAGGGTAGCAGCGCCTACGAGGCGATTGTCACCGCGATGAGCGATAGCACACAGAGCTCCCGTGTCGTGCGCCTTACGATAAGGGACTGCGTGGGCGATGTTTTCCCGACAATCGAAGTCATCGAGAGTGCCCTCCCTCCTTTTAGCCGGATTGAGGTGGAAATCGGTGATGAAATATTTTCTTAAAGGGGGCGCCGGTTAGGAGCGCGACACAACGGCTTTCGCTCGTAAACATTAAGCAGTTCGGTACGTCGGAATTTTACGCGTTGGCCGACCGATGCAAAGAAAACAAGTTTGACGGCAAGAAAAGCAATTCTCGAAAGCGAAAAGTGCGATGCAAGAAATTACACAGAACCTTTCTTCCAATAGGTCGGTCATTATCACCGGAAGCAGCAGAGGCATCGGCCTCGCCATAGCGAGGGCGTTTCTTGATGCCGGAGAGAATGTTGTCATCTCCGGAATTGATGCTGATGAAGTGGAGAACGCCCGCAGATCATTATCAGACATCTTTGGCACCGAGCGCGTAGAGAGCCTTACAGGTGACGTTGCCAAGGGAGACTACGCATCCGCTCTCGTGGAAAAAGCCCTCTCTCGATTTGGTCGCCTCGATACCGTTGTCTGCAATGCGGGCATTGATGTGATCAAGCCAGCGATCGACTACACAGAAACAGAGTGGGATCGTGTCCTTGCCATCAATCTTCGAGGTGCTTTCCTGCCCGCCCAAGCCGCAGCACGATATTGGATCAAAGCCGGGCTCACTGGCTCGATCATCATGACGTCGAGCATAGCATCGCGGTGCGGGGTTGCAGGTCTGACACCATACGGGGCAAGCAAGGGTGGGATCGACCAGCTTGTTCGTAATTTGGCGGTTGAGTGGGCGGCGTTAGGAATTCGTGTGAACGCTGTGGCACCAGGGTATGTCAACAACATCATGGCGGGCGTCACCGTGCACGCCGATCCAAAATCGGAAGAGCGTATCAAGACATTTACCCCACTCGGTCGCCGCGCTGAAGTACAGGAGATCGCCGCGCCATTCGTATTCCTTGCATCGGAGGCCGCGTCATACATCACCGGAGCAATCCTCCCGGTGGACGGCGGCTACTCCGCTCAATAGTTCCCCTGGCAGGCAGAGATAAGGAGGAGGATCACAGTCTTCAGACACATGAAATGAAACTGAAAATCGGGTCGAACCGGCTCCGGAAGCCAGAAGTCACGAGCACCGCGAAATCTGCTTCAGGATCGATCGGAGATATTGGCTCAGATTACGGCGATCGGGCGCGAACACCCAGATATTGGGGTCAAGAAGATCGCTCCGAAAGTCTCAAGCTTTGCACGAAGATCAGCCGTTGGTTCTCCGTAGACATAAAGCTTTTCGATGTTCGCCAGCTTGAGGAAGCGTTCAGCATGGGGACCAAAGGTGGCCTCTATATGGGATAGCACGGCATCGGTGAGATATCGCTCAACGATGTGGACAGTTCGCCCGTCTTCACCGAGGGAATATTCATAGATCAGTGTACCCGGCTCTTTATTCGAGGCCGCAATGGTAATCCCCCCGGCAATTAACGGACTTCAAAAGTAGAATTTTCTCGGGCTTTATGATCGAGGAGATTTTGATGAAGACGAGCAGATTCAGTGAACCACAAATCCTTGCCATC
>NZ_SLYW01000015.1 GCF_004343585.1 Neorhizobium sp. JUb45
ATAGGCATGGCCAAATACAGCTTGCAAATCGGCGTGGGCGGTATTGGAGATGATCCGCTTTTATCAGTCCAGCACTCAGTTGACTTCCATGCGGAGGACGACAGCAGTGCTGTCGCGCAAACTATGCAAACGATCGAAGCCGACAATGCATATATGGGCCCCGAGCGAGCTGTCCTCATCGCCGAAGACGGCAGTGTCATATGGTTCCGTCCGGCAGGTGGTTAAAATAGCAGCCAGAATCTACTACTTCGGGCATCCTACGCGGCTGCCGCATACCGCAGCGATTTATTAACCACGTACGTTTACCATCCGTGTTATGTCCTGAGAACCTGTCGCGCTTCTCTCAGGCTCTCCACAGCACTTATTCCGGCCCGCCTCGGCGGGCCTTAAGGTCCGGACGTTCTTGAGCCGGGCCCCCAATTCACAGGATATCTTCGAGCTACAGGCCTACTTCGCGGAAACGGGTCCATACCAGCGCCTCAGGCAGTACCAGCCGCCGGGACAGACGTACCGCCTTGGGGGATACCGGGATCGAGTAACTTTGGTGCTATACTAGCAGCACAGCTCACCCTACCTTAGGCCTTCGCCTCGCCTTTCGCGTCCGACTACTTCCGGCTCTCAAAACCTACCGGAATGCCTTCCAGCCTTCCGACCAACTCGACCGTCCGTACGCGGCCATCGGAATCAACATTACCGCCGCCGATACGGATGCCGAGGCGCACAGGCTGGCGACATGCCAGCAGATGTCCTTCGTCGGCATGTTCCGAGGCAGCCGCGAGCTCACCCTTCCGCCGATCGACGACATCGAGACCTTCTGGTCGCCGTCGGAAAAGGCCCAGGCAGGGAGGATGTTGGAAAGGTCGATCATTGGATCGCCCGAAACAGTCCGCAAGGGTATCGCAGCGGTAATAGCCGAAACTGAGCTGACGAGTTGATGATAGTCTCGGACGTCTTCGAGCACTCTGCGCGTGTGAGATCGCTTGAACTCATCGCGCAGGCAGCTGCCCAATGAAAAAATCATTGGGTTATCGTCAGAGCATGGCGAATGCGATCCCTCAAAGGCGTGCAACGCTCCAAACGTCGGCATTTCAGGCCTCGTACTTATAGAGCGCTGCCCGGTTGAACGGGCTGATCTTCAGATCGGCAATGGCGCGACGGGCTTCACCGCGCCAGTCGCTCGCGGTTTCGCACTGATCGAAACCAAGAAAAATTCGTAATTCAAGGCGCCAGCATTCAGTTTTGACGAACAAAATGCTCTTCTCACCTACAACGGAATGGAAATTCGGAAAGGCGGTGGTTTTGACAACCCTGGTATTAATTTTGGGCGATCAGCTCTCTCCGCAGATATCGTCGCTCGATGGCGCCGACAAGAAGCGCGACATCGTGCTGATGTGCGAAGTCATGGCGGAAGCAACCTATGTGGGCCACCACAAGAAAAAGATAGCTTTCGTCTTCTCGGCCATGCGTCATTTCGCCGAAGAGCTGCGAAACTCTGGATACCAGGTCCATTACACCAGGATCGATGACTGGGATAACTCGAATTCCTTCACCGGTGAGCTGAAACGCGCCATCCAACAGGTCAATCCGAAATCGATATGCGTTACCGAGCCGGGCGAGTGGCGCGTGCTCGATGAGATGAAACTTTGGTCCAAAACTTTGGGCCTTCCTGTCGATATCCGCCCCGACACACGGTTCCTCTGTTCCCACGAGGAATTTGCGCGCTGGGCTGTCGGCCGAAAGTCGCTGACCATGGAATTTTTCTACCGAGACATGCGGCGCAAAACCGGCCTGCTGATGCAAGGTAATGAGCCATCCGGTGGCAAGTGGAATTTCGATGCGGATAACCGGAAGCCGGCTGCGCCGGACTTACTGCGGCCAAGGCATCTTCGCTTCAAGCCCGATACGATCACGAGCGACGTCCTTGCCACCGTAGACAGAGTTTTTCCGGATAATTTTGGGACGCTTGATAATTTCGGCTTCGCCGTGACGCCCTCCGATGCTGAAAAGGTCCTGGACAGTTTCATCGCCGACTTCCTGGCGGGTTTCGGTGCGACACAGGATGCGATGCTGCAAGACGACCCGTTCCTCAACCATTCCCTCTTGTCGTTCTACATCAACATCGGGTTTCTTGACGCTCTTACCGTCTGTCGGGCCGCCGAGCGCGCCTATCTTGATGGCAGTGCGCCGCTAAATGCCGTCGAAGGCTTTGTCCGCCAGATCATCGGCTGGCGAGAATACATGCGCGGTATCTACTGGCATGCGGGGCCTAGTTACGTCGACAGCAACTTCTTCGAGAATACGCGACCCCTGCCATCGTTTTACTGGTCCGGGAAAACGGAGATGAACTGTCTTTCGACGGTGATCAACGAGACGATTGAACATGCCTATGCCCACCATATCCAGAGGCTGATGATCACCGGCAATTTCGCCCTGCTGGCGGGCATCGACCCCAAGGCGGTGCATATCTGGTATCTTGAAGTTTATGCCGACGCCTATGAATGGGTCGAGTTGCCCAACGTCGTCGGGATGAGCCAGTTCGCCGATGGCGGATTTTTGGGAACCAAGCCCTATGCGGCAAGCGGGAACTATATTAACCGCATGTCCGATTACTGCGGCACCTGCCGTTTCGATCCCAAAAAGAGGGTTGGCGAAGACGCCTGCCCGTTCAATGCACTCTATTGGGATTTTCTGGCTCGCAACCGGGGCAAACTCAGCTCGAACCGCCGCCTGGCACAGTCCTACTCCAGCTGGGATGGGATGGACAACGATACTCAACAGGCGTTGCGTCGACAGGCGGCGGGATTTTTGGCTGTCTTGAAGTGATCGAGCGTCAGCGTGTGCTGGGCATCGCAGAGACCTGAGGAGTATCCATGCCAAAACACATCAAGAAGCCCGACCTTCCGACCAAGCAGTGCGCAGCTTGCGGCTTGCCTTTCACGTGGCGACGTAAGTGGGAGAGAAACTGGTCCGAGGTCAAATTCTGTTCAGAGCGATGTCGCCGGACCCGCTCGGCGCTAAAATGATGCCTGGTCGAGCCGTTGGCCGCCGCTTACGGTCAGCCCTTCACAAAGCTAGAACTTAACACAACCGGTGGATTTTCGATGCAAGAGATGTCTTCTCTTCCCGACGGGTACAACGCTTTGTTGATCGGTGCGAGCGGCGGAATCGGCTCGGCCATGCGGAAACTTTTGGAAGAGGATCGGCGCTGCAGAGAGTTGGTCGCGCTTTCGCGAAAACACGACGGGCTGGACATTACCGAAGAGAACTCAGTAGCGATGCACTCGGAGAAGCTCTTGAACAAGAACTTCCATTTGCTGATCTGCGCGACTGGCGCCCTGACCATTGATGGCATTGGCCCGGAGAAAGCGCTGAAGCAGTTCGATCCGAATGCGATGGCAGCGCAGTTCCGTTTGAATGCGATCGGACCAGCCCTTGTGATGAAGCACTTCCTGCCGCTCCTCGATCGCAAGACCCATGCGATCTCTGCGTTTCTGTCGGCAAGAGTCGGATCCATCGGCGACAATCGTCTTGGCGGATGGATCTCTTATCGATCCTCGAAGGCCGCGCTCAACCAGATCATCCGCACGGCTTCGATCGAGCTGCGGCGTACCCATCCCAAGGCTATTCTTGTCGGCATTCATCCCGGAACAGTCGAAACTGACCTATCGGAACCGTTCTCGCGTGGGCATGATCGGATGCCGCCGCTGGGCGCAGCATCGAGGATGCTGAAGACGCTGGACCTGGTCACAAGCGATCAAAGCGGAAGCTTCATTGCCTATGACGGATCTTCAATTGAGTGGTAGTAATTGGGATCACGGGGCTGACGCGAGCTTTAGTGTATGCAACATTATCGCTGCGATCGCCTGTCAGACCGAACTCAATCGGCACTTCGATCGTCAAGCTCGAAGGCGTGAATGGCAATGTTCTTCTGCTGCGCGGCCTGGACTCCTCGAAGGCATGCCGCTTCTCGACCTGAGCGTCCTACCCCCTGCCAACCGGTTGCTCGAAGTTGACCGCTTGATGGGGTGTCGAACCTTCGGGCTCATAGCAGAAAACCCAAGACTCTCTTGGGAACTGGAGGGAAGATAGGTCTCAGGTCAATTGCCCAGCCGATTACACGACGCGAATAGCGGTCAAAGACGACAGCCAGATATGTGCGCAATAGCAGGCTGGAGACGCTGCAACTGCTGGCAGTCTGAAACAGAAAACCCCGCCATTTCTGACGGGGCTTCTGCGTTGTTATCAAGATCTGACTAGCGGATCATCAGCCGGAAAACAGACGGCGCGTAATAGTAGCCGTCGCTATGTTGGCGATAACCGCGGCGGTGCTCGCGATAGCCCCGGTGACCGTTCCAGTAACCGTGCCGTTCGCGCCTGTGTTCAGCGTGGTCTCTGCGATCCCTGCGGTCCCGATCGCGGCGGACATGCGGCCTGCGCTCTTCGCGGTACTGCGCGAGTTCGAAATTCGAGGCAATTTGCGCTGGCTGAACTCCGATTGGCGCGGCAGTCGCCATGCCGAAACTCGATGCCGTCATGATGACCGCGGCGACGGCTGCGCCGACACCTGAGAGAAATCTGTTCATGTTCACGCCTTTCCAGTGGTGAGGCGCGACCATGCTCTTTGGCCTATGAACTGAATATGAACCCTATTTGGGTCTGATTGCCAGCGTGCTGCTCGGTGCCACATTGCTTGAGAGACTGCGCGACCATACCCATATATAGGGTCTGAGAGGAGCTGTCGCCGCGTTCGGCGCGTGTCAGCCGCCTCATCTCAAGGAGCTACTTATGACAGAACAGCAAGGTGCTTCGGCGTCAACGCGAGCGTACGAACCCAAGATTCTGGCGAAAAAGCACAGGATCTCTGTCGAGGATGCTGCAAAGATCATCGCTGAGCATGGGTCGGACCGTAAAGCTGTAGACAAGGCTGCACGCCGGATCGCGGCGTAAAATGGAAAGTGCCGGATCGCAACCAGATACAAAAATCCGGCGCAATCTATCTGTTCGAAGGAAGTGGAAGGTCTGTTTCCGCCGCAAATTTCAGCTTATGCGAAACTAACTTTCCTTCTTGTGCGTAATAGTCTTTCACCAACCGGGCTGAGAGACCTTATGGATTTGACTTTCTCGCGCATCGTAAAAAATGGGCTTGTTACAGCCACCCGGACGTCGCGACGCGTCACACCTGGGATTGGCTTCTTGGCCTGTGGCTTCGTTGCCCGCAGCGGCGGCCGACTGGCTTTTACGCCATGACCAGCGCAGCGCGACCGCCACTCGATGCCCGAACGCGCATGACCGTCACGGTGGCCTGGGTGATCGTCATGAACAAGCCGTTTTATCCGATCTATGTCTGGTATCTGGTCGGGAATGGCGTGATGGCCTCGGTCGCCACGTTGGTTTCCGTGCCGTTCTTCCTGGCCATACCGCTCTTAGCGCGGCGGTTTCCTCTGTGTACGAGAACTACGCTCCCGCTTGTCGGAACGGTCGATACGCTGTTCGAAACCAAACTTTTCGGCCAAGGCTCCGGCACCGAGCTGTTTTTTGCCGCTTGCATGATGCTCGTCGCCCTTTCCTTCAGGCCGGAAGAAAAGTGGCTGCAGCGCGGTCTGGCTGTGTTCGTTTTCGCAGCCTTCGCCTTTTCTCGCAATTTCGTCGGCTTGCCATTTCACGCATGGGCGGAACTCGACCTGAAGATCCTTTTCAATCTGAATGCCTTCGCCGTCGCAAGCCTTATGGCATTCATCGCGCTCAACTCTGCCGGTATCGGCAGGGATTCCGAAATCCGATGACAAGACCTGCTTAACGGAGGACACGATGAGCATTTCTTTCAACATGAAGCGCATTCTAGTCGTCATACTCTTTCTGGGCGGCGCAGTTGGCGCATCTGCCGCGCCTGAAGTGGTGAAGGTCGGGCCGGACCATTACCGAGGGACCTGGCTGGAAATCGGAAGAACGCCGATGTTCCTGACTGACGGCTGTGTCGCAGGCTACTCGACATATCGCAAAGGCAAGGCGCCAAGGAAGGTGCTGGTCGAAGACGGTTGTCGCGTCGATACGCCCAAAGGTCGCCTCAAGACGATAAACGGGACCGGAACGATCCAGGACTTTGGATCTACGAATGCAAAAATGCGCGTCCGCTACCCGCTGCTGATCACGTTCAATTACTGGGTTCTCTACAAGGCGCCGGACAAGTCCTGGTTTATCAGTGCCAATCCGTCGATGACCGACCTCTGGATCTACTCGAGAACCATCCCCTCGAAGCAGAAGCTCCAGCGCATGATACGAAAAGCAAGCGAACTCGGTTATGACGTCCGCAAGCTTGAGTTTCCGCCAGCGCGCTGACCGCAGCCGAAGGAAAGCGGATCATAGAATCGACCTGCTTTCGATATCAAGCCAGATCAGCCAGCTCGTATGCGCCAAATCCCTTTAATTCGGCGCCTAAAATTGTTTGCAGGTTTTGGCAACGCCCTAAGTCAGCGTGAGCGGATCGACGAGACCGAACCGGTTGTACGTCTGAAACGAAGTATATCGAATGCAGTGAGATCTGATCGATCACCCCGCATCTATCTGCTGCAAGCCCCGAGGCAGGGTGTTCATGCATTCCACGCCGCCTGACGTAACAAGGAACTGGTCCTCGATCATCAGCGCACCTAGCCCCTGGCCGTAGAACGGCGCTTCCAGCGCAACGACCATATTCTCCTCGATGATTTCCGGATTGTCGGTGGAAAAGAACGGCCATTCCTCGATGCCGACGCTGCCGCCGACCGAGTGTCCGAAATGGCCGCGATAATATTCGCCGAAACCGTCCTTGCGCATCGAATGCAGCATGGCGGCATGCACGGCCCCAAAACTTTTACCGGGCCGGATCTGTTGCAACCCTGCCTCGAATGCGGTTTCGAGGGCATTGAAGACCTCGATCGCAAGACCTGATGGTCGACCAAACGTGAATGTGCGCGCGCCATCGGAAGAATAACCATCGATGAGCGTCCCTACATCCGCCTTGATGAGCGCACCGGGCGTGACGACCGCCGCCATGTCGGAAAGGTCGGGGCCAACCGAAATGTAATCCCAATGACCGCTGAGCGAAAAGCCACCCGCTGCAGCGGCGGCTTGCGCTCCGACCTTCCATGCGGACGAAAGTGCGGGCAGCGCTGCACCCGGACCGATGGCCTGCGCCATATGTCTCAAACCGGCTTCGGCCGCCTGCGCGGCACGGCGCAAGCGTTCGATTTCCACAGGGGTTTTCACTGCCCGCAACCTGCGCAGCACAGCTGAGCCATCCACCCATTCGGCCTGCGGGAGCGCGATCTTCAAAACCTCGAAATCGGCCGCAGGCATGAACTCGAGATCGACGCCGATGCGCGCATTAGAAAGGCCGCGCTCGTGAAGAAGGTCGCCCAGCAATCCGAAAACCGCTGCCCTGTCGAATGTTTCGGGGCGTGACCCGCCAGAACCGGAACCCCGATAGGCCTTGTCCACATCAGGCACCGTTTTGGCACCGCCCACGTCAACCATGTCGATCCAGATGCGATGAGTACGAATATCAGCATTCGGCATCTGTCGGCGAATAGCCGCGGCCGCATGATCGCTGACGATGGCAGCAAGCTGCGCGTCCACCTGTCCCGGCACGAGTGCGACCGCGGCCCCTGCCCGGCCCCACATGGTGGCGACGCCGGCGGGTGCACCGATCGCATAACGGAAGGCTTCGGGCTGGAAGAGGACAAGCGCATCAATACAAGCGTCATGCATCAGCCGGTTTGCACGGTGTCTATCGATGTCGCTCATGGCCTGTTCCAATCCCTGATGTCTATGAAGGACTTAATCGGAGCAGGTGCGAAGTTCCAGCACCAGAACGAAATTCTTCACCAGGTCGCGCGGATGAGCGGCACATTCCCTTCGCGCTGGGTTATTGCCGAAGTTGATGACTGGCCAGCGCCGATCTCGCACTTCATGCTGGCTTCGCCGACGCACAGCCCAATGGCGCTAAAAAGCCAAACTTCCGAGTATGATAATTACTTATTCGGCCCTACAGTGTCTTATAGAAAGCTGCCCCCCGCTGTTCAGATGTCGCTCGGCTAAACAGGGCTAGCACTCCACGACCAAAGCAATCGTCCCTTGGACTTCCTCACATGGCAGCCGAGTTCTTACTGGCTTATAGATGACGACATGTTTGAAACCTACTTGGCTCGTTGGAAATTACGCGTCGATGGCGACCCAATTTCCACCTCGACCGCGCATATCCTTCCTGTGCTGTGGCAGGAAAAGCCCGCAATGTTGAAGCTATCTTCTCAACCGGATCAGCAGCGGGGATCGGCGCTTATGGAATGGTGGGCTGGCGATGGGACAGCCGATATCTTTGCACGAGACGACAACGCACTGGTGATGGAACGAGCCATGGGTAAGCGGTCGTTGGCAGAAATGGCTCGTGTCGGTGAAGACGATGATGCATGCCGCGTTCTTTGTACCACGGGTAACCAACTGCATCGCCAGCGCTCAGGAGATCCGCCACCGTTGATCCCACTGAACATTTGGTTTCGTGATCTCGAGACTGCCGCTGAACAGTATGGAGGTATACTTTTGCGAAGTCGCAAGGCAGCAAGGGACCTGCTGGCCGAGCCGAGGGAGCAGTCAGTCCTGCTAGTGACCTCCACCACGACAACGTGCTCGACTTCGGTGAACGAGGCTGGCGCGCCATCGACCCGCATGGTCTAATCGGGGAGCGCGGGTTTGACTTCGCCAATATATTCTCCAATCCTGATCTTAGCGATCCAGCCCGCCCGGTTGCTACCAATCCGGAACGCTTCCGACGCAGGCTAACCGTCGTGGCGGATGCGGCATGCTTGGAACACTCCCGTTTACTTCAATGGATCCTTGCGTGGACAGGTCTGTCCGCAGCATGGTTTCTCGAGGACGATGATCCGCTGGCTGAAGTGGACATAGCTATCGCGACTTTAGCGGCTTCCGAACTTGATCTGTGACCGCCTGCGACGAGTGGCTACATCAGGCCGAGCTCGGATGTTGACCTCAGAGCTATTGATGGGAACCGAACCCGCAACATACTAATGGAAAATCGTAATGTTTCAGTAGCATAGCCCGCAGTAGGCTACTTACATTATTGGTCCGCCAGCATCTTCATCCCCACGGACCGGACCGTTGTGAGTTCGGCCGCCTCGAAGTAAGGCTCAGTCAACGGGTCGCATTCCTCAAAACTTGAGACATCAATCGCGTGTGGCTGAGCCGGCGCTGTTTGGCGCGCCCAAGTTAAGACGAGTGCGGAGATTACCGGTAACAATCTCCGCAATCATGCGGAGATTGGTCTTGCTATTCTCCGCAGATGAGCTCTATCGTGGGATATGACTTACATCTGGCAGTCCACACTATGGCCCAAGTTCGAGTGGCAAATTGACGGCCTCACATCGAGGATTGCGACCGTCCGCCTTGATCAAGGGCGACTTATTGGCCGCGTCGAGAGCTTGGGTTTTCGCACGCGCGAGGCGACATTACTCCGAGCATTGACGGATGACGTCGTGAAGTCGTCGGCGATCGAGGGCGAACAACTGGACGAGCAACAGGTTCGATCCTCACTCGCCAGGCGTCTTGGTATCGACATCGATGGATTTGTTACTCCAAACCGTTCAATAGAGGGCATCGTGCATATCACGCTCGATGCCACGATCAATTGCGCGGAGCCACTTACGGCAGAGCGATTGTTCCAATGGCATGCGGCCCTGTTCCCGACTGGCCGCAACGAATGGGGACATAAGCTTCGTGTCGGCGATTGGCGTAACGACGCTGGCGGTTGTATGGAAATCGCTTCTGGTGCATTTGGGCATGAGAAAGTCCACTATATTGCTCCGCCGGCAGACCGCGTGGAAGCTGAGATGTCGGCGTTTCTTGAGTGGTTTAACGGATCGCACCAACTGGATCCCCTCATTAAATCTGCTATTGCCCACCTCTGGTTTGTTGCGATCCACCCTTTCGGCGATGGCAACGGCCGAATAACTCGTGCAATAGCTGACATGACGCTTGCACGCGGTGGTGGCGGCGCGCAGCGGCTCTACTCCATGTCCGCAGCAATCGAGCGATCCCGCATCGGATATTATGAAGCTCTGCAATCAATCACCAGCAAGGAAGGCCTCGACATCACAAGCTGGATCGAGTGGCTCCTCGATCGTCTGGGCAACGCTGTTGGCGAGGCGCTGCTGACCCTCGACAACGTCATTCTGAAGAATGATTTCTGGCAGACGCATGCTGCAAGCGACCTTAATCCGCGACAAGCGAAGGTCCTCAACCGGCTTCTAGAGGGAAATTTCCAAGGCAAGCTTACATCTACAAAGTGGGCAAAATTGACGAACGCATCCCAGGACACTGCATCACGCGACATTGCAGACCTGATGGCGAAAGGCCTACTGCAAAAAGGCGAAGCTGGCGGACGCAGCACGGCCTACGAGTTGGTTTTAAACTTTTCTGCGAGCACCCCTCCTCGATCCGGATAACATCCAGCCGTCGGTGATGGTCGCAAGACCACATCTTCCGGGTAAGCCGCTCCGCGCTCTTATCAGAAGGACTCTGGCCCTTGAATGGGGGCAGATTGCCAGCCTATGGTTAACCGCTCTTGAAAAGAATCGAACCGTCGGCCCTGTCTTTAAGGCAGAGATTTCGAGAGCGAAATGAGCGCCATAAACGCCACGGGCTATAACCGATCGGGACCAACTGCGCCGGAGGGCCACGGACCGGCTGCGATCGCATGCGCGCGACTGCCACGTCGGCCAGAAGATCAGCAAGGTCGCCCCAACGGCGGTGAATGGTTGACGGCGTCACGCCGGCTTTTTCTGCGATCATCGGAACTGTCACTTCGGCGCGATCCATCGCCGTAAGAAGTTCCTGCACGGCGCCGTGCACTACTGTCTGGATCCGCACACTACACCCCCTGCCTCTCTACATGGTCGGCGTGATCTTCATGCTCGGCGCCGAATTCAACGCGGCGACCCTCAAATACGCAGCACGCTGGAGCCCGCCGGGCTGCTTCTGGGTAGCTTCCAGTTCGACCCGGGCGCGCTTGACCGCTCGCGGCTCGAACATCTCTATCTCGAGGAGCATCCTGATATTGCCAGCATCGATCCGCGACAGCTGTTCGAAACAGACGCACAGTTTCATGAGATGATTGCGGCCTTCAGCGGCAATATTTTTTTCCTCCAGGCCATTCAGCAGCAGAACCGGTTAAGACGGCTTCTGGAGTTCGGTGGCTATTCAAACCGTCGCCGCGTGCGTGACTGGTACCGCGAGCATCTTGTTATCATCGATTCTATTCTGCAGGGTGACAGAATCCAGGCCTCCAAGCTGATGGCGACGCACCTGAAGGCTGCGCGGGGAGCGGCCAGATTCTATCCGAAAAGCGATGTCAGAGCCGAGAATTTTTGAAAACACGTCCAGAAAATGAGAGTGAGGCGAAGCTGGCGTCACCCTCCTTCGCTGGGAGCAGCGTTTACATATAACGTTTCAGGAAACCTCTCTTTTTGCCGGGGCTTCGTAAGGAATCCAATGTGGATTGCCCATAATGTGAGGGTCAGGATCTTCTTGAGACAGGTCCGGAGAGATAAAGCGGCAAGGCACGAAGCATGATCAACCCGAGGAGATGCCTCGATGGTGATCAGACCGTCTGGCTCAAGGCGCGCTTGACCGCGCGAAAATGATCAGGCGATCCGCATCACAGATCTCATCGCCGCCAGCGGTCGATGACCGTGCTCAAATGCCGGGCATATGACTGCGGCGTCCGACGCCGATTCACGCGGAAAATCTCGCCAACCGGGCCGCTCCATATCTGAGTCAGACCCTGATATTGGTCACCGATAAGGGGCAACATTATGAGCTGATTAACAAATTTCCAACTCCGGCTGTGCAAACGCCTGCACAGAGGCCGCATAATCATCGTCGACCTTGCGAAGGCGCACCATACACGTTTGGGCGCTGCAACCTTGCGACAGCGATGATGACGGAACATCCAACGTCACAGTGTTGGGATTGCCATGGCGTTCCAGATTGCGCTCGTAGTCCATATCGAACCATGCGCCGGTCGAAAGCCTGACGACACTAGGCATTATGGCATCTGAAATCAGCACGGCGGAAATGAGCCGGCCACGCTCGTTATGTATCTCGACGAGATCTCCTTCGGCCAGATCGCAACGTTTTGCGTCCAACGTGCTGATAAGAACCGGCTCGCGACCTTTGATCTTTCCCGCCTTGCTGTGAGGGCTTGCATCGAGCTGACTATGCAAACGCCTGACCGGCTGGTCGGATATCAGATGAAACTCGTCTTCGCCTTTCCGATTGCCCAGCCATTCCGGCGGCTCGAACCAGGCGGGATGCCCAACGCAGTCTTCGAGATCAAAACTATCAACCGTCTCGGAGAAAATCTCGATCTTGCCGGTGGGCGTCGGAACCGGATGAGCATGAGGGGCTCCCCGAAACTCCTGCAACATCACCACAGGCAAGGCAGCGGGCTTGAGATCGAACAGACCGCCCTGCCAGAACTGATCGAAACTCGGCATCTCAACGCCCTTTTCGCGGGCATTGGCAGACGTTACGCCATAGAGACGCCGCAGCCAGCCTTCTTCATCGAGATTTTCGGAAAAGTTGACGTCCATGCGCAATGCCAGTCCGCAGAAAATATCGAAATCGTTACGCGCCTCGGCGTAAGGCTCGGACACCTTGCGCATCGCCACGATCAGGTCCTCGCCACCGGAAGCCGCAATATCGTTACGCTCAAGAGGCGTCGTTACCGGCAACACGATATCCGCAAGCTTGGCGGTCGGCGTCCAGTAGGGCTCGTTAATGATGATCGTTTCCGGCTTCTGCCACGCCTTCAGCAGCCGGTTCAGGTCCTGGTGATGGTGGAACGGGTTGCCGCCAGCCCAATAGACAAGCCGTATATCCGTGTAGCTGTAATCCTTGCCGTTATAGGTGAATCCGGCACCCGGATTGAGCAGCATGTCGGTTATGCGTGCCACCGGAATGAACGCCTTGACCGGATTTTCTCCTTGCGGAAAGGCACCCGACTTGAAGCGTACATTGTCGTGGCCGACGGAATTCAAAGCACCGTAGCCGACACCGAAGCCGCCGCCTGGCAATCCGATCTGGCCCAACATCGCTGCCAGCGTCACCAGCATCCAGAAGGGCTGTTCACCATGGACGGCACGCTGCAGCGACCATGAGATATTCAGCATCGTTCGATTGGACGCCATTTCGCGGGCAAGCAATGCGATGCGATCTGCATCGACGCCGCAGATTGCGGCGGCCCATTGCGGTGTCTTGGGCATCCCGTCGGCGTCGCCCATCAGATAGGCAGAGAAACGATCATATCCGACGCAATGGCTTGAGAGGAAATCTAGATCCGCCAGACCTTCGGCATGTAGAACATAGGCCAGCGCCAGCATCATCGCGACATCGGTATTCGGCCGGGCGGCGATCCACTCGCTATCCACCGGCATATTGTCCGAAACCGGACCGATATTGATGAAGCGCGTGCCGTTCTTTTCCATCTCGCGCATGCCGGCGACGACCCGGTGTCGCCCTGCCCCGCCCGCTGACATCTGCGCATTCTTTACCGGCACACCACCGAACGTGACGAACAGCTCGGTATGCTGCGCCATCACATCGAAAGATGTATGACGATCCAAAAGAAATTCAGTCGAGCCGATCGCATGCGGCAAGATTACCCGTCCGGCTGCGAGGCTGTAATTGTCGACCGATGACACATAGCCGCCGATCAGGTTGAGGAAACGGTGAACCTGGCTCTGCGCATGATGGAAACGCCCCGCGCTCGCCCACCCATAGGAGCCGCCGAAAATGGATTCGTTGCCGTGGTCGCGCCGCACACGGTTCAGTTCGGCGGCAAGCAGATCCAGCGCCGTATCCCAATCGACTTCGACGAAGGGCTCGCGCCCGCGCAAATGCGGATCGGAACCTGGCCCCTTTTCGAGCCAGCTTTTTCGGATTGAAGGTCGGCTGATCCTCACATCCGTCAGATCCTTTGCTGCCATGTGCAAGCCGATAGGAGACGGATCGGCATCTTCAGCAAAACCTTCAAGCCTCAGTTCGGCTTGGTCGAGGTCTACTTCATAAACGCCCCAATGGGCTGCCGTGAATGTCTTGCCCATTGATATTGCCGCCTTCTCTTTACTTGATCACAACCGGCTGCGCCTGGCGCCGCTGCAACGCGTCGATGACGATACGCGCACCGTCCTCTATCGCATGTTCGATAGCCTGACGCGCGGCATCTGCCTGGCGACCATGCAGCGCGGTCAGGAGATCGTCGTAATTGTGATGCTCTCCCGTGCCCGATTGGGTTTCCGGGTACAGGTAGTTGAACCCTGGCCCTGCCTTCAGCCAAAGCAGTTCGATCACGCCAAGAAGCGTTGGCATCCGGGCAGCAGCATAAAG
Organism: Neorhizobium sp. JUb45; assembly: GCF_004343585.1. Classification (GTDB taxonomy): domain Bacteria; phylum Pseudomonadota; class Alphaproteobacteria; order Rhizobiales; family Rhizobiaceae; genus Neorhizobium. The sequence continues at coordinate 14,434 of NZ_SLYW01000015.1, forward strand.
CACAAAGCGGAACTCCTTGTTCAGCGTCAGGGCGAGATGCTGATCTTTTGCCGCCTTTGCGACCAGATAACGCGTGAGGAGATCTTTCATCGCCGCAATCTCTTCGGCGGTGATCTGCGATGCCGCATTAAATGCTGCGAGGCCTTCCACGGATTTGCGGATCTCGGATATCTCCGCATATTGCGCAACCGTCATCGTCGGCACTCTGAAGGATTGTGCCGGCTCGGCTGTCAGAACGCCGGAAGCGGCAAAACGCACGAGTGCCTCGCGCACCGGCGTGATGCTCATGCCAAGAGAATCCGCCAGTTCCTTGGTGACAAGCCGCGTGCCTGGCTCCAGCCGTCCCTCGACAAGAGCAGCGCGAATTTCATCCTCGACATGGGTGACCAAGCTCTTTCGCGGAGCCGCACTGAACAAAGCTGTACTCACTTGGACCTCACTTTTGGAAAAAATGCCCGTTTTTTGGTGCGGAAACGAAACTGCACATATCTTGCCCACTCAGAATATATCATATATCTTTAGGGATAATAATAGCCCCCCTGATGACTACACTGACAGGGTATCAAATACCAACTCCAGAGGAAGTGAAGGCCCACATGAAAAGACTCGCTGCCATTGCGCTCGCTGCAACCATGCTGCTGCCAATCACCACAGCCATCGCTTCGGCGGCCGACATCGTCGTTGGTCGCGGTGCCTCGACCACGGCGATGGATCCCGGCTTCCTCAAGGAAAGCGCAACGATCGTCGACAACATCTTCGACACGCTCGTCATGCGCGACAAGGAGATGAAGCTCGTTCCGGGTCTCGCCACCTCCTGGACGGCGATCGATGATACGACCTGGGAATTCAAGCTGCGCGAAGGCGTCAAATTTCACAATGGTGAAGCAATGGACGCGGAGGCGGTCAAGTTCACCATCGATCGCGTCATCGACCCCACCGCCAAGTCCCCGACCGTCTCCTATATCCGCACGGTGGAAAGCGTTGAGGTCGTTGATACGCTGACCGTTCGCATCAAGACAAAGGGCGCCGATCCGCTTCTGCCGACCCGCATGAGCCGTTACCCGGCCTATATCGTGCCACCGAAATATGTGAAGGAAGTCGGCAACGACGTCTTTGCGCGCAAGCCTGTCGGCACCGGTCCATATAAATTCGTCGAATTCGTTCCCGACCAGCACGTCATTCTCGAAGCCAACAAGGATTACTGGCGCGGCGCTCCGTCGATAGACAAGGTGACCTGGCGCGCAATTCCGGATGGCACGGCACGCATCACCGCGCTGCTGACCGGCGAAGTCGATCTGATCGAAAACGTGCCGGTCGATATTGCCCCGATGATCAAGGACAGCCCGGATTCCGATCTTGTTCAGGTCAAGAATGGTGGCCTTACCATTTATCTCGGCCTCGTAATGAGCGAAAAGCCGCTCGACAACGTCAAGGTCCGTCAGGCACTCAACATGGCGATCGATCGCCAGTCGATCGTCACCAACATCCTGCAGGGCATGGCGTCACCACGCGGCACGCAGGTCGGCGCCGCCGACTTCGGCTACAAGGATTTAGCCGTCACACCTTACGATCCGGCCAAGGCAAAAGCTCTTTTGACTGAGGCCGGTCTGCCGGACGGCTTCTCGATCAAGATGCAGTCCACCCATCGCTACATGAAGGACAGCGAAGTCGCCCAGGCGATTGCCCAGCAGTTCGGCGATATCGGCGTAAAGATCGATCAGGAAGTGCTCGACTGGTCCGTCTATACGCAGCAGGTACCGCGCAAAGGCCCGATCTTCATGCTCGGCTGGGGCTCAACCCAGACGCTTGATGCCGATGCCGCCGTCTATGCTATCTTCAAGACCGGTGAGCCCTATTCGACCGCCTCAATTCCGGAACTCGACCAGCTGCTCGATGAAAGCCGTACGATCGTCGACCCGGCAAAGCGCGAAGCGGTGCTTGCTCAGATCCAGGATCTCGCCGCAGAGCAGGTGCCGGTCATCCCGCTCTACCAGGAGGATGCTCTTTACGGTAAGGCTAAGTCCGTCACCTTCGAAGGACGTCCGGACGCCCGTATCCCCATCTTCGATATCAAGAAGCAGTAATCGCGCATGACCCGGTTCTGGAATGTCAGGGACAACGCAGATGCGATATTTGCCACGTTCCTTCTGATCGCGGTTCTGGTGCTTTGCGTCGTCGTGCCCCTTCTCTGGCCGATCGACCCTGTGCGCGGAACCCTGACCGCGACATTCAAACCACCGCTCTCCGTCATCGGCGGAGAGCTTCATCCTCTGGGAACAGATCAGCTCGGGCGGGATCTCCTCGCCCGTCTCGGCCTTGGCACGGCGATCTCGCTGTCGATCGTTCTTGCGGCCTCGGCCATCTCCGTCGTTCTCGGAACCACGCTCGGCATGATCGCCGGATATTACCGCGGCTGGTTCGACATCATCATCATGCGCGCCGTTGATGTGCAGCTCGCCATTCCCTTCATCCTGCTGATCCTGCTCATCGTTGCCGTCATTGGGCCGAGCATGGGCAATCTCGTCGTCGTGCTCGGGGTCACCGGATGGGCCGTGTTTGCCCGCGTCGCACGCGCCAAGACGCTAGAAATCCGCGAACTGGAATATATCGATGCGTCGCGATCCATCGGCCTGTCCGACATGGTCATCATCTTTCGCCATGTCCTGCCCAACATCACCGGGCCAATCACGGTGCTGATGACGCTCGACCTGCCCCGCCTCATCATTCTCGAAGCCTCCGTCGGCTTTCTCGGCCTTGGCGTGCAGCCGCCGACGCCCACCCTCGGCAATCTGATCGGCGAAGGCCGCTCCTTCATCCTTCTCGCCAACTGGCTCGTGCTCTATCCGGGCCTCGTCATCGGCGCAGTGGTGATCGGCTGCAATCTGATCGGTGACTGGCTCGTGCGCCGTGCAGACAGCAGGAATACATAAGACATGAAGACCTTGAGCTTTATAACAGGCCGCGCGCTTCAGGGCCTTGTCGTCATGTTCGGCGTCTCGGCCATCGTGTTCTTCGCGCTTTTCCTGACCGGCGATCCGGCTGCCCTCATGATGTCGCCCGAAGCGTCGCGCGAGGAGATCGAGGCATTCCGGCAGGCCATGGGTTTCAACGATCCGATCTGGGTTCAATACGGACGATTTCTGGCAAGCGCGATAACTGGCGAACTCGGTGTATCGCTGCGCTTCCAGCGCCCGGCGCTGGACCTACTGATCGAACGTCTGCCGGCAACCGCACTTCTGACCATGACTGCACTCGTCTGGAGCTCTCTCCTCGGATTCTTGCTCGGTACGATCGCTGCAGTGCGCAAAAACAGCGCTATCGATTTCGCAATACGCGTCATCTCGCTGCTCGGACAGGCCATCCCGGTCTTCTGGCTGGCGCTGCTGATGATCATCTTTTTCTCGCTGAAAATGCGCTGGCTGCCTTCAAGCGGCATCGGCTCGGCCTGGCATCTGATCATGCCGTCGATTGCGCTCGGGGCCTATTATCTCAGCGCCATCACGAGGCTGGTGCGGGCAAGCCTCATCGAGGTCTTGGGCGAAAACTATATCCGCACAGCCCGCGCCAAGGGCATCTCGTCATGGCGCATCATCGTGCATCACGCGTTGCGCAACGCGCTGATCCCCGTCATCACCGTGCAGGGCATGTATTTCGCCTCGCTGCTCGGTGGCGCGCTGGTGACGGAAATCATCTTCGCCTGGCCCGGCATCGGGCGGCTGGCGGTCGAAGCGATCCAGAACCGCGATTTCCCGGTCGTTCAGGCCGTCGTTCTGTTCGCTGCAGCAGTCTTCGTCATCGTCAATTTCCTTGTCGATCTCGCGTATGTCTGGCTCAACCCGAGGATCAGGCTGTGACTTCGGATGCCACCTACGAAGCGGCTCTCGACCTCACCCGAGAGTGGTGTAAAATCCCGTCGGTCAAGGGCGATGACCGACAGATCGCACGACAGGCGGACGCCCTCGCCACTTGGCTTAAGAACGAACTCGGCGCGACCATCGTCTCGGCGAGTTCCGCGAACGGACGCCCGCCGGTTATCCATGCCCGCATCGACGTCGGCGCTGAAAAAACCGTCATCCTCTACAACATGTATGACGTGATGCCCGCGTCGCCGGAGGGTTGGTCTGTCGATCCGTTCAAGGGCGGCATCGTTGACCTGGAAGGGATCGGTGAAAGCTTTGTTGCCCGCGGAGCTGAGAACAACAAGGGGCCGCTCGCCGGCATGCTTTTCGCGGTCAAGGCGCTGGCGGATGCCGGGAAACTGCGCGTCAATGTCGAGATTTTGGTTGATGGCGAAGAGGAAAGCGGCAGCGGCGCGATGCGCGACTATCTTGCCGCCCTGGATTGCCCGGTGCGCAACAGCGTTTCCGCGCTCTTTCCGTCCTTCTGCGAATATGGCGGCGGCGCACCACGCGTCTATCTCGGTTTTTCGGGCATCGCCAAGGGAGAGGTCCGGGTCGATGCTGGCGCATGGGGCGGTCCGAAAGCGGCCATCCATTCCAGCAACGCCCCGTGGATCGGCAACCCAGCAAGCCGGCTGGTCGAAGCCCTGTCCCTGATCGGCAAGCCGCCAACCGGAGAACTGGCAAGGACGGCAATCGACGCGGAAGCCGCCTCGATCATCTCGGAGCTCGCAAAAACCTTCGATCCGGCAGCCGAACTCCGCTTCCGCAAGACGGAAACCTTTTCTCTGGGAGGCAATGCGCAGGCGCTGCTGGAACACGTACTCTCGACCGCATCCTTCAACATATCGAGCCTCGAAAGCATGCCGCTTGGGTCCGACGGGGTGATCCCGCATGCTGCACGCGCAGCTTTCGAACTGCGCACACCGCCGTCCCTCAATCCGGCTGATTTCCTGAAACAATACCGGATGACGCTCGAAACGGCGCCGGGTGCGATCCTCAATGTTGCCGATAGCTATCCCGGATTCCGTTTTTCTGCCGATGCGCCTGGCGTCTTGGCACTCATAAAAAGCTACAAGACAACGGCCAATGCTCCACCCCAGATCTGGCCATGGGCAATCGGTGCAGCCCCCGCTTATGCTTTTGCCCGCCATGCAAGCTCCTTCTTGCTTGCTGGCGCCGGTCGCGGCGGCAACGCGCATGGCATTGATGAGTTCATGACGACTGAGGGATTTCGGCGCTTCATCCAGTCGATAACGCTCTGGCTCGAACACGTTGCAGACGAAACGGAGGCCGCGTGAGTACCATCCGCCATCTTTCCCGCCAGGATGCAATCGAAGCCGGCGCTCTGGATTGGGCCGCAGCAATCGAGGATGTCCAAGCCACGATTCAGCTCGTGGGCCGTGGCGAAGCCGGCATGGTCGCAGAAAGCGTCATGCCGCTCGGCACCGATCCCCGTAATAAGGCTTATGGCCTGCCCGCCTTCGTCGGTGGTTCGTATGATGCCGCCGGTCTGAAATGGACCGTGCATCGGGCAAAACCGATCGGCGACCTGCCGAGCATCAGCAGCACGACGATCATCAACCGCTTGTCTGACGGCGCACCGGTCGGCAGCGTCGAAAGCGCGCTTCTGACACGCATGCGCACCGCGACCGTCTCCGCGGCAGCGATCAGATCCCTGAAGCCCGCCGGCATAAGAACAGTTGCGCTGCTTGGCGCCGGCGCGCATGCGCAGACCCATCTGGACATGCTGCTCGCCCTCTTTCCGGACGTCGAAACGATCCATCTCTGGAACCGGACACGCGCCAACCTCGATCCCCTGATCGAAAAGGCTAGGCAGGTTTCCACCCAAATCCTCCCCCATGTCGATTGGCGTGATGCTCTGGCCGATACGGATGTCGTCATCTGCTGCACCTCCGCACCGCAGCCCTTTCTGGACAGATCCGCCGTGCGGCCCGGCCGGTTGATCATGCAGATCGGCTTTCATGAAGTCATGTTCGAAACGATCGCGGCGACCGATCTCGTCACCGTCGATCTCTGGGGCGATTTTGCCGAGAAGAGCGCCAAGAGCCTGTTCCAGATGTATCGCACTGGTGAGTTTTCGCCCTATCGCGTAGCAGCCGATCTCTCGGCCCTGCTGCTCGACGGATGGCGCCCCCCGGCTGACGCATCGCTCTATTTCTCCAGTTTTGGCCTCAACGTCTTCGACATCGCCTTTGCTGCGCGTGTGCTGGCCCGAGCCAACGACCTGAACATCGGCACTCTTCTGCCGTCCATCTGATACGCATTCCCGAAAGGATCCGGCCATGATCATCACTGCCGCCGAACTTATCAAGCGACTTCCGGAAGGCAAGTTCGTGCCCGTCGACGTGCGTCCCGAGGCGACATGGCGCGAAGCCACCATTCCCGGTGCGGCGAGCCTGAATGTCTACGATTATTTCATTCCTGAAAGTAACGAGGCAGGCATCACAGGCATGGCCGCCGGCGCCCGCGAAGCCTTCGACAGGCTGGACCTCGGCGGTGATCGTATCCCCGTCTTTTTCGAGGAACAGACCGGCATGATCTCGCCGCGCGGCCTCTGGTTTTACGAACTCGTGGGGTTGGAAGGCGGACTGATCCTCGATGGCGGAATTCAGGCGTGGAAAGCCGGCGGCGGCGACACCGCTTCAGGAATAGGCTTGCCAGAGGTGATTGCACAGTCAGATACCGGCGACGTCTCGTTCGATCGGACCTTGGTCGCCTCCACGGAGGACGTCTTGAACCATGCGGATCAGAATGCCGATATCTTCGACGTGCGCCGAAAAACGGAATTCGAAGGCACGTTCCACCACGCCTGCTGCGCCCGCCCGGGCCGCATTCCGCATTCGCATTTCGCTTTCTACGAGGATGTACTGAAGGATGGAAAATACCGCCCGGCCGAAGAGATCCGCCGGATCGCTGAAGAAGCAGGCCTGTCGCCGGATCGCGAGATCATCACCTATTGCCACCGCGGTGCACGCGCTGCGACCGCACTTTACGGGCTGAAACTCGCAGGTTTCGACAAGCTGAAAATTTATGTCGGCTCATGGCATGAATGGGCCGGCAATGCCGCCCTGCCAATCGAAATAGGTCCGGCCGAAGGGGTTTAACCCGCGTCAAGCCGGGCCGCATGATGCGGCTCGGCAAACGATCTCGGATCTTCAGTAGCAGTCTTCGACGGTGTAATGGACCGGGATCTCGGCAACGCTTGCCGTCTTCGGCAGTTCGAGAACCATGTGCACGATATTGGCAATGTCCTCCGGCTGCGTCAGTTCGGTGCTGTCGCGGCTTGCCAGCGCATTGCCCATGTCGGTCGCCACGAAGCTCGGGCAGATGATCGTCGAACGGACACCGTTCTCCTTGCCGCACTGGCGCAGGCCATGCCCGAGCGCCACTGCCGCAAATTTCGACATGGCATAAAGCCCTGAACCTGCGGATTTGACCCGCTTGCCCGAAAGTGATGCCAGTGTCACGATCCGTCCGTGCGGTGCCTTTTCGAGATGCGGCCAAGCCAGCTGACTGAGGCGCATCGGTGACTTGACGTTGACATTGAAGATCAGGTCGAAATCATCGTCACCGGCCTCAAGCACGCTCTTCGGCGTCATGATCCCGGCATTGTGCACCAGGCCATCGAGACGGCCGAAACGGGCAATCGTCTCTTCCATCCATGACCGCTCGCTGTGAGGATCGAGCGCATCGAAACGACAGACAAGCGCGTTGGCATTGTCCTTGAATGCTGAAGCTTCCGGGCTTCTGACGCCAAGGCTCACCGCCCAGCCTTCGGAAAGCAGCTTTTCCGCAATCGAAGCACCGATGCCGCGCGATGCGCCACTGATCATTGCCACCCGGTTCGACACCGTCATCATTCATTCCCTTGTCAATTCACATTACGCCGCTGCAGTGGCATTGCCCCACTCGTCACCCCAGGACTGCACGAGATGCCCCAGCGATACCTCGACATGATACCGCTTCGGCGGAACATAAGAGAGCGGCCGGATCGGGCTTTTGATCTCTTCGTTGCTCAAACCACGGCGAATGCCCCGGCGTGCCGGGTCAGGTATGGGAACGGCAGCGAGAAGCCTCTTTGTATATGGATGCTGCGGGTTTTCGAAAATAGCCTGCCGCGGACCGATCTCGACGATTTCGCCCAGATACATGACGGCAACGCGATGGCTCATCCGCTCCACCACCGCCATGTCATGGGAAATGAAGAGGTAGGAAAGCCCCATGCTTTCCTGCAGGTCGAGCATCAGATTGATGACCTGCGCCTTGATCGACACGTCGAGAGCCGATACAGCCTCGTCCGCCACGATAACCTGCGGCGCCATGGCGAGCGCGCGGGCAATACACAGGCGCTGCCGCTGGCCACCGGAAAACTCGTGCGGAAAGCGGCTGGCCATATCCGGCTGCAAACCGACCTTCATCATCAGATCCGCCACACGGTCGCGGGCATCGCTTCTGCTGGATGCGATACGATGCGCAAGCAGCGGCTCCGCCACCGCATCGCCCACCTGGATGCGCGGATTGAGGCTGGCGAACGGGTCCTGAAAGATCATCTGGATATGCCGGCGCATGGCGCGCATGTCCTGACCCGTCAGATCGAGCACCTCCTTGCCATCGAGCTTCACCGAGCCGGAAGTCGCATCCTGCAAACGGATGATCGTGCGGCCGGTCGTCGATTTTCCGCAACCAGATTCACCGACCAACGCCAGCGTTTCTCCAGCCTTCAAATCGAAGGAGACGTTTTCTACCGCATGGACGCGGCCGGATGTGGAACCGAGAAACCCGCTGCCGATATCGAAACGCGTCACCAGATCGCGCACCTGCAGAAGCGGTACCGGCTCTGCAGACACGGTGTCCTTCACCTCCGGCATATCCACCGGCACGCCCGTCTCGACATCCACCAGCGGGAACCGCGCCGGGCTGGCCTCACCCCGCATCGATCCGAGCTTCGGCACGGCAGATAGGAGCGCCTTGGTATATCCGCGCTGCGGCTGCGCAAAAATCTGCTCGGTCTCACCGCGCTCGATCGCCTCGCCCTTGTACATGACGAGTGTCCGGTCGGCGATTTCGGCAACCACGCCCATGTCATGGGTAATGAAGAGAACGGCCATGCCTTCCTCTTCCTGCAGCAGCTTGATCAATTCGAGGATCTGCGCCTGGATCGTCACGTCGAGCGCCGTTGTCGGTTCGTCGGCAATCAGCAGTTTCGGGCGGCAGGCAAGCGCCATGGCGATCATGATGCGCTGCCGCATGCCGCCGGACATCTGGTGCGGATATTCTTCGAGGCGCTTGGCAGCGGATGGGATGCGGACCTTGTCCAGCAGGCCGCGTGTTTCTTTCATCGCGTCCGTCAGGGTCAGGCCGCGATGTGCAATCAGGACTTCGGAAATCTGGTCGCCGATGGTCAGCGACGGATTGAGGCTCGTCATCGGCTCCTGAAATATCATTGCGATCCGGTCGCCGCGAACGTCGCGCATTTTTCGCTCGGGCAGCGTTGTCAACTCCTGGCCCTCGAGCTTGACGGATCCTTCGATCCGGCAGTTCTCGGCGCCATAGAGGCGCATGACAGACATCGCCGTCACGCTCTTGCCGGAACCGGATTCGCCCACCAGCGCCAGGGTCTCGCCTGCATGGATATCGAAGGACACGTCACGTACTACGGGAAGCCAGACACCCTTGCGGCGGAAGGAGGTTTTCAGGCCCGACACGGTCATCACAGGTGCGCTCATGGACGGGTCCTTTTTCTCTGAATTCAGGTCCGAATACAATAATTTGCCTCTTTATATTGCATGCCACAAATGAAAGCACGTTGCCAGTATCGATATAGGATATATTATATATCTAATGGTCATTAAGGGTCGCTTTCGACCCGCCGCACCTATGTTTCAAAAGGAAATCTGCATGAAACTCGAAGCGATCCCCCGGCTCTCCCTCGGCTATCTTCCGACGCCGATTGAAAAGATGGAGCGACTGAGCGCCGAGCTCGGCATTTCGCTTTCCGTCAAGCGGGATGACTTCACCGGCTTCGGTGGTGGTGGCAACAAGGTGCGCAAGCTCGAATACCTGATGGCCGATGCCGTCGCTCAAGGCGTCAAGGTTCTGATCACCACCGGCGGCCATCAGTCCAACCACGCCCGCATGACCGCTGCTGCGGCCCGCAAATATGGCATGAAGCCCATTCTCGTTCTGCGCGGCAATCGGCCGGATCTCTATCAGGGCAACCTCCTGCTCGACCATCTGTTCGGCGCCGAAATCGATTTCCTCGATCCCGACGCCTATTTTACGGAGATCAATCCGCGCATGGAGCACCATGCCGCCGAGGCAGAGGCGCGTGGCGAAAAGGCCTATATCATCCCACTCGGTGGCGCGAGCGCACTCGGCGCCATGGGTTATGTCAACGCGATCAAGGAACTCTCCGAGCAATATGCTGCAGCCGGCACGCCCGCGCCACGCTATCTCGTAGCCCCTGTCGGTTCGGGCGGCACGCTTGCCGGTATTCATATCGGTTGCTCGCTGTATTGGCCGGAAACAGAAGTCGTCGGCATTGCCGTAACCGGCAGCGCCGTTCCTTTCAGTGAACGTATCGCCGTGATGGCCAATGCGGGAGCGGAACTTCTCGACCTCGAAAAGCGCTGGACCGCCGACGATATCCGTATCGAGAACGACTATATCGGTCCCGGTTATTCCATCCCGTCGGATCAGGGCAATGCGGCCATCAAGCTCGCCGGCAATCGCGAAGGCATGCTTCTCGATCCGGTCTACACCGGCAAGGCTTTCGCTGGCATCATCGGTTGCGTTGAAAAGGGCAGCATCCAGAAGGGCAGCTCCGTGCTGTTCGTCCATTGCGGCGGCTCCCCTGCCCTCTTCCCCTATGCGGGTCTCCTGACGAACGATCTCGCCGGCTGATCACCAGCCAGGGTGTCGGACATCACGCCAAACATCCTCCCCAACTAAACCTCCCATATGCCCAGGCGCATGGGAGGTCTTTTTTTGACCGAACGGTATCAAAGACGACTGTCAGGCAGCAATCGCGAGCTTCGGCCGAAGTCTTGAAACGTGGAATGGCGCGGGATCGACCAGCGTATCCCCGCCCATAACGATATCGGCCATCAGATGGCCGGCCCCCGGCCCGATTCCGAACCCGTGGCCGGAAAAACCGGAGGCGATAAAGAAGCCCGGCGTCGAGGGCACATTGCTGATGACGGGAACCGCATCCGGCGTTACATCCATCATGCCGGCCCACTCATTGACAATGCGAGCCTTCGCGAAGGCCGGATAGGCACGTGACAAATTGGCGAGTGCCTTGCGGTTGAAGGACTTCGTCGGTAGCGGATCGAGCGTGCGGATCGCCTCGAATGCGGTCTTTTCATCGAGCTGCCAGCTTCGTGGCATAACCAGTTCATCGACGAAGGATTTGCCGACGCGGAGCTTCAGCTCCCGCCATGTTTGCACGAAGGACGGCATGTATTCGGCAAACAGTCGAAAACTGTCCGGCACGATATTGGCGATATTGGCGTTGCGCAGCGCCACCGAATAATCGCCGTCCAGCCGCTTTCTGTAAGCGAAGTCACCGGCGCCAACCGGCATGTCGGAAATGCCTTCGATACCGGTCACGCGGGCAACCGTGCCCATCACCTTCAACTGCGGAAAATCGATGCCCATATTGCCGGCGAACAGCCGCGACCAGACACCGCCGGCCAGCACGACCGACGAGCATGCGATCCGCCCACGTTCAGTAACTACCGCCGAAATCCTGCCGGCCGAACGTTCCACGCCACGCGCGGCGCACTGGGTCAGAATATGAGCGCCGGCCCGTCTCGCCGCATTCGCCATGGCGACCGTCGCCAGTGCCGGCTCGGCACGACCATCGCTCGGCGTGTGAAGACCGCCGATCAAGCCGCCCGACGATCCCGGCAGCAGCGCCTCGACCTGAGAGCCGGTCAGCATTTCGGAGTTAAGTCCGTAGGCCTTGCCCTTGTCATACCAGCCGCCCCAGATCTCCATGTCGCGCTTGTTGTAGCAGAGATAGGTGATGCCGGTGCGCCGCCAGCCGGTTTCCTCGCCTGTGCGCTCGTTCATCTGCGACCACAATCGAAGGCTTGCCATGGTCAGTGGAATTTCCGCCGGATCGCGGCCCATCTGGCGTGTCCAGCCCCAGTTGCGTGCCGACTGCTCGCCGCCGATCACACCCTTTTCGACCACCGCGACGGAGACGCCTCGTTCGGCCAGGGTAAGCGCCACGTTGATGCCGATAATGCCGCCGCCGATGACGACGACATCGGCATGCGCTGGCAGTTCGGCATCGCCTTCAAAAGGGGAAACGGGAATAGAAAGTGACATGGCTTTTGCCTCGATCGTCGATTTCAGAAAATTCAAGCTGCCCATTCCGGGTCGGCGTCCTGCACCAGATGGCCGGGCGATACCTCGCGATAGGTGCGCGCGGGCGGCACATAGTCGCCCGGACGCACAGCACTGCGGATTTCGCTGTCGGAGATCTTGTGGCGATCGAGCCGCCGCGACGGATCGGGAACCGGCACGGCCTCGATGAGACGGCGCGTGTAAGGATGGACGGGGTTGGAAAAGATCGCCGCCCGAGGTCCGATCTCGACGATTTCTCCCAGATACATCACGGCCACCCGATGGCTGATCCTTTCAACCACGGCCATGTCGTGACTGATGAAGATGAAGCCGAGTTGCATCTCCTGTTGCAGTTCCAGAAGTAGGTTGACGACCTGCGCCTTCACAGAAACGTCCAACGCCGACACCGCCTCGTCAGCGATGATCACGCTTGGCTTCAGCGCCAGCGTGCGGGCAACACAGATGCGCTGCCGCTGACCGCCGGAAAATTCGTGCGGATAACGCCTGGCAATCTCCGGCGAAAGACCAACACGGGTCAGCAATGAGGCGGCAATGTCGTCCCGTTCCTTTTCCGTGGCGATCTTGTGAATGCGCAGCGGCTCAGTGATCGCCCGGCCGACCGTCAGGCGTGGATTGAGGCTGGAAAAAGGGTCCTGAAAGATCATCTGCACCGAGCGGCTGAGCGATTGCCGCGTGTCTTTTCGCATCGGCTTGCCGCAGATTTCCACTGTGCCGGCAGTCGGATGGAGGAGGCCGGTGATCAGCTTGCCGGTGGTGGATTTGCCGCTGCCGGACTCGCCGACGATCGCTAGCGTTTCCCCGCGTGCAAGCGTCAGGCTGACATTCTCGACCGCATGCACACGCGCGGTAACCTTGCCGAAGATCGTCTGCTGCACCGGAAAGCGAACCGTCAGGTCCTTCACATCGAGCAGGATTTGCGACATGTCCACAGTCGATTTCAAAACAGAAGCTTCGTCGGCAAGACCGGTATTGATATCGTAGATGTCAAAAGGCTGCGGATCGTTTGAACCGCTCATCGATCCCAATTGCGGCACGGCGGAAAGCAGTGCCTTGGTATAGGGATGCCGGGAATTGGCGAAGATTTCGGTCGTTGCCCCCTCTTCCACCACGTCACCGCGATACATCACCACCATGCGGTCGGCGACTTCGGCCACCACGCCCATATCGTGGGTGATGAAGAGGACGGCCATGCCCTCCTCTTCCTGCAACTCCTTGATCAGGTTCAGCACCTGCGCCTGGATCGTCACGTCGAGTGCCGTCGTCGGCTCGTCGGCGATCAGCAGCGCCGGTTTGCAGGCCAGCGCGATGGCGATCATCACGCGCTGGCGCATGCCGCCGGAAAACTGGTGCGGATACTCACCGTAACGGCGCGCGGCGGATGGAATATGCACCTTCTCCATCAGCCGGATCGCCTCAGCCTTGGCTTCCGCCGTGGAAGTGCCGCGATGGGCGATGATGGATTCGGCAATCTGCTCACCGATGCACATTGTCGGGTTGAGCGACGTCATCGGCTCCTGGAAGATCATCGCGATCGCGTTGCCGCGCAACGCTTTCAGGTCTTTCGGCGAAAGAGACAGGAGTTCCCTGTCGCCCAGCCGGATCGAACCCTCGATACGCGTCGATTGCTGCGGCAACAGGCCAAGCACCGACAAGGCGGTGACGCTCTTGCCCGAACCGGATTCGCCGACGATCGCAACGGTTTCGCCCGGTGCTATATCGAAGCCGAGATTGCGCACGACCGACGTCCATCCGTCCTTGTTGCGGAAGGATATGTTCAGGCCGGAAATGGACAGGCCCGGCCTTGCTGTTGGGTCGGATGTCGACATCACTGCCCCCTGATCTTGCTGGATTTCGGATCGAGCCTGTCACGCAGGTCGTCGCAGAAGGCATTTAGGATGAGGATCATCGCCGTCAGCGCCGCACAGGGCCAGACCAGCAACATCGGTGCCTGTGCCAGCGTGGCGCGTCCGGTGCCGATCATCAGTCCGAGCGACGGCGCCGGCGGCAGTACGCCAAGCCCGAGGAAGGACAGGCCGGATTCCAGCACCACGGTCACTGCGACCGTGAACGAAAACTGGACGATCAGCGGGCCGGCAATGTTGGGCAGAATGGTTGAAAACATCACCCGCGCATTGCTCGCGCCCATGCTGCGCACGGCCTCGACATAATCCTGCGAACGGACGGACAGCACGCTGGCATGCGCGACGCGCGTAAAACTCGGCACGAAGACGATGGCCAGCACCGGAATGAGCGTTACCGGTCCCGGTCCGTAAAGCGTGACGGCCAGCATGGCGAGCAGAAGTGGCGGGAAACACAATACGATATCGATGAACCGCATCGCCAGCATTTCTGTCAGTCCGCGCGAGTAACCGGCCAGCACGCCGAGCGCCGTGCCGATGACACCCGCCAGAATGGCGGCGGCAAAGGCCACGATCAGCGAGTTTCGGATGGCGAAGATGAGGCGCACGAGAATGTCACGGCCGAATTCATCCTGCCCGAACAGATGCGCGCCTGATGGACCGGCAAAGCGGGCGGCGGTATCCATCTTCAGGGGATCTTGCAGCGGCAGAAGAGGAGCGAGAAGACTGACGACGAGCAACAGGGCGAGCAGATAAGCCGGGATCTGGCGTGGTGTGAATTTCAAGAAAGCTCCGTTCATTTGCGCACCCGCGGGTCGGTCAGGCCGTAGAGAACGTCGACCAGGAAGTTGAGGCCGATGAAAAGCGCCGAAATCACCAGAATGACACCGGTCACGGTCGGATAGTCACGGGCATTGACGCCGCTCACCAGCATTCCCGAAAGCCCCGGCCAGTTGAACACATATTCGACAAGCACGGTGCCGCCGAGAAGCGAGCCGATCTGCAGCGCGAAAATAGTGATGACGGGGATCAGCGCATTGCGAAGGATGTGGTGGAGTACGATGCGGCGATCGCCCAACCCCTTGGCGCGCGCGGTGCGCACATAATCGAGCGGAAGCACTTCCAGCGTCGAGGCGCGCGTGATCCTGAAAACGATCGCGGCAAGGCCGATGCCGATCGAAAGGGACGGCATCAACAATAACCCGATGTGCTTGCCCGGCGCCTGCGAAAACGCCACGAAACCGCCTGCCGATGTGAGTTTCAGCATCTGCGAGAAGACGAGGATGAGAAGCGTACCGAGCACGAAAACCGGAATACCCTGCGCAAAGCCCGCCAGATAGGACGCAGCGCGATCGAACGCTCTGCCGGTGTGAAGTGCGGCATAGATGCCGGCTGGAATGCCGATCACGAGGCTTATCAACGCCGCAAGCGCGATCAACTCCAGCGTGCGCGGCAGCCGGCGTGCGATTTCCGCAGAGACCGAACTGTCATCGACCATCGAACGGCCGAGATCGAAAGAGGCAAGGCCTTTCAGCTTCTCAACATACTGCTCGACGATCGGACGGTTCAGCCCGAGGTCTTCACGGATCATCTGCACGGTGGCCGGATCGGCCGAACCGCCATCCTGTGACAAAAGCAGCTCGACGGGATCACCGGGCACAA
The DNA here is from genome assembly GCF_004343585.1 of Neorhizobium sp. JUb45. Classification (GTDB taxonomy): domain Bacteria; phylum Pseudomonadota; class Alphaproteobacteria; order Rhizobiales; family Rhizobiaceae; genus Neorhizobium. The sequence goes on from NZ_SLYW01000015.1 coordinate 30,254, forward strand.
AATGGATGGACATGAAAACCAGCGTGACGATCACCCACAGCATGATCAGACTGGCAAACCCGCGTCTCAGAAACCAGAACATATAGCCCCTATTCTCTTATCGTCACGGCACAGGCCGCCGCAGTCATGCGGCCGGAGCCAATGCCATTACCGCTTCCGCCTGCAGTAAAACGCAAGCGGAAGCGCCGGGGGAAATGGTGTCAGGCAAGCGCCAGCTTGTCGAACAGCGTTGCCGAGAAGGGCGACATCTGGTCCGGCAGCAGTTCGAGATTGCTGACGGCCTTGGATCGGGCAAAACCGGTTGCGCGATAGGCAAGGCCGCAGAAGCTGGTATTGTCGCAGACGAGCTTGTCGACTTCGGCGTAGAGCGCGATGCGCTTGGCCTCGTCGCCTTCCTGGCGGCCGCGCTGCAGCAGGTCGGAGAGACCCGGAACCTCGAAATTGCGGCTGCGAAGGAAGGTCTGGGTCAGCGACGGATCGATGACGGTTGCCGCCGAATCCGGATCGAGCGTATCGATGCCGATACCCTGCACCGCGAAGTCGCCGATGCCGCGATTGCCCATGGTGACGCGCGTTGCCCAGTCCGGCATGGTCAGGTTCACCTTGATGCCGATTTCGGCGAGATGCGATTGCACCAAGACGGCAATGCCGGAATGCATCGTGTATTGCGAGGTTGCCAGCAGCGAGACCTCAAGACCGTTTTCATGGCCGGCCTCCTTCAGCAGCGCCTTTGCCTTTGCCGGGTCGTAAGACCAGTAATTGGCCAGCTCCTTGTTGTAATAAGGCGAGACGGTAGGGCGCGGAACACCGGAAAGCGGAGCACCTCGGCCATAAAATACGCTGTTGACGATTTCCTCGCGACGAATGCCGAAGGCAACAGCCTGGCGCAGCTTCGGGTCCTTGAACACGCCCGAACCGTTGAAGCTCAGATACATGAAGGCACCGGAAGCCATGGCGTCGAGCTTGAGATTGGCATCCTTCTCGATCGTGTCCATCGCGCTCCACGGCACGTAATCGATCAGGTCGACATCGCCGGCGGTGAGTGCCGCAACGCGCAGGTTTTCATCCGCATAAGGGGTGATCTGCACATCCTTGAAGGACGGAAGACCTTCCTTGAAATAATGCTCCGACGCGGTGAGCGAGATGCCGACGCCCTTTTCGGCGGAAACGATGGTGAAAGGTCCGGCACCGATCCCCTGCTCCTGGCTGTCGGTGGACCCGGCTGCAAGAATGGCAAGGAAAGGATAGGCCATGACGGAAGGAATGGTCACGTCCGGTGCCTTGGTGACGAGCTTGAAGTTGCGATGATCAACGACCTCCACCGAGGCGATCTGGGTCACCGGATCACGCATATAGGCGCCGGAACCTTCAGCCGCGATCTTTTCGAGCGTCCACTTGACGTCGGCCGAGGTCACCGGCTGGCCATTGGAGAATTTGACGTCCTTGAGCACAAAAGCCCAGGTCAGGTCGTTTTCGCGCTTCCAGCTTTCCGCCAGTTCGCCGACCAGTTGGCCCTTGGCGTCATAGGTGACGAGGTTGCGATTGATCAGCGCGGATACGAGCTGGCCGGCATAACCGACATTGATCCACGGGCGAAAATGCGACGGATAGGTCGACAGACCAACCCGCAGAGTTTTCGCTGCCGGTGCAGCAAAAAGCTGACCGGGAAGTGCTGCGGCGGCGCTGGATATGGCGAGATATCTCAGGAGATCCCGGCGATTAACAATCATAGCAGTTCCCTCTTTTATGGTCTGTCTGTTTCTGGCTTCAAGGCACGGCGCGCATGTTTTCATGCTTTCGCGGACGCCTTGTTGATCAAGCATCAACCTGTCCTGCCGCGCTTCTCACATCATCTTTTCCACCCGATGATGGATCCGCGGCCTCCATGAACGTCAGCTAAGAACCAGAAATGAAAATCGTCAAGCTAATTCCAATAAAAGGGCCTAATAATTGTCTTTGTCCCTATTATAGGAACATGCGGCAGTTTTTCCACTCAAAACACGTCGCCGAATTGCCTTTTATTCCTATATTCGGTTTTTTATAATTTATATGGTCCTTTTATTGGAATTAAGTTGACAGTTTTTTTCTCCGGTTCTTACATGACGGCACCTCGGGGCGGCACAGCCTCAAAACAAGAAGGGGAACTTCATGGTCTGGCGCATTGGCGTGGATTCCGGCGGTACGTTTACCGATGTATGTCTGTTTGAAGAGAACACCGGCGAGGTGAAAATCTGGAAAGTGTCGTCCACGCCGGACGATCCTTCGCGCGGCATCACGCAAGGCGTGGAAGAAGGCATTCGCGAAGTCGGAATCACCGCTGCCGACGTTGCGTTCCTCGGCCACGGCACCACCGTCGCCACCAATGCGCTCATTCAGGGTCGCGGTGTGGAGACCGGCCTCATCACCACTGACGGTTTTCGCGATCTTCTTGAAATCGGTCGCCAGAAGCGTCCCGACCTCTATGACATCCAGGCCGACAAGCCGGATACGCTGGTCAGCCGCGATCTGCGCATCGGCGTCAAGGAACGCATCCTGTCCAACGGCGAAACAGAGACCTCGCTCGACGAGGAAGAGTTCCGCTCAGCCGTACGCGAATTGAAAAAGGCCGGCGTCAAGTCGGTCGCCGTCTGCTTTCTCTACAGCTTCCTGAATTCAGAACACGAAGCAATCGCCGGACGCATTCTCGAAGAAGAGTTCCCGGAAGCCTTTTCCGCCCTGTCGCACAAGATTGCTCCGGAATTCCGCGAGTTCGAGCGCATGTCGACGACGGTCGTCAATGCCTATCTCGGCCCGGTGATGAAGGGCTACGTCAATGCCCTCAGCGGCAAGCTGAAGAACCTCGGCATTTCGGTCGCACCGCAACTGACCCAGTCGAATGGCGGTGTCATCGGTTTTGACGCAGCAGCCGACCTGCCCGTTCGCACTGTTCTGTCCGGCCCGAGCACCGGCGTCGTCGCCGCACAGGCGATCGGCCGGATGACCGGCATCGAAAACCTCATTACCTTCGACATGGGCGGCACGTCGAGCGACGTGGCGCTGCTGACCGGCGGTAAATGCCAGGTCGTCAACGAATCCGTCGTGCATGGTTATCCGATCAAGGCGCCGATGCTCGACATCCATACGGTCGGCGCCGGCGGCGGCTCGATCGCCTATGTCGACAATGGCGGCTTCCTGAAGGTCGGCCCGCGCAGCGCCGGCGCAAATCCCGGCCCATCCTGCTATGGTCTCGGCAACCCGGAACCGACGGTGACGGACGCCAACGTGCTTCTGCAGACGCAGAACCCGCATTACCTGCTCAACGGCCGCATGAAGATCAATCAGGAGCTTTCACACGCGGCTATTCAGACGCTGGCCGACAAGCTCGGCATGGGCGTTCTGGAAACGGCAAACGGCATTCTCGATATCGTCGCCGCCAACATGGCCAAGGCCATCCGCGTCATCAGCGTGCAGCGCGGCCACGATCCGCGCGAATATACCATGGTCGCTTTCGGCGGCGCAGGTCCGGTTCACGCCGCACGTTTGGCAAAAGAACTCGGCATGAAGCGCATCCTCATCCCGCGCACGCCCGGCGTCCTTTGCGCGCTCGGCCTGTTGATGACCGATCTGCGCACCGATTTCTCCTCCACCCAGCTGACGCGACTGGACGAAGCGAGCACCGGCGGCATCGGCGAAATCTACGCAAGCCTCGAATCCAAGGCCTATACCTGGTTCGAAAGCGAAGGCATTGCCCCTCAGGCACAACAGATTTCCCGCACGGTCGACGTGCGTTACGCCGGCCAGAATTACGAGATTTCCGTACCTGTCATGGCCGGACCTGTAACGGCGGCAACCTTTGCCGCCATCGAGGAAGCCTTCCTGAATGCCCATCGCCAGCTCTACGGTTTTATCGCTGAAGGCGAACCGGTGCAGATGGTAACCTTCCGCCTTGCGGCCAGCGGGCTTGTCGAAAAGGCGCAGTTCCAGCCGGCCGAAATCGAAGGCCCGGATTCGTCTGCGGCGATCACCGGTTCGCGCGAGGTCTGGATGATGGAAGCCGGTGGCTTCGTCACGGCAACGCTTTATGACCGCGCCAAGCTGAAGGCCGGCAATGTCGTAGAGGGTCCTGCCATCATCGACCAGATGGATACCACCACCGTTGTGCCTATGGATACGACCGCGACCGTCGATGCCTATCTCAATCTCATGCTTGAGGCGAAGTGATGCTGAACGTCAATCAGGAACAAACCACGGCCATCAACCCGATTACCGTCGAAGTGATTGCCAGCGCTTTTGCCTCAACCGTGGAGGAAATGGGTGAGGCACTCGTCCGCGCCAGCTATTCCACCAACATCAAGGAACGCCGCGACTGCTCGACGGCGCTGTTCGATGCCCATGGCGCGATGCTCTGCCAAGCCGAGCACATCCCCATGCATCTCGGCAGCTTCATCGGCTTCATTCCCTATCTGATGAAGACGCCGGGTCTCGAAAACATCAAGCCCGGCGATATCTTCATCGGCAACGATGCCTATGAGGGCGGCGGCACCCACCTGCCGGACATCGTCATGGCATCGCCGATCTTCGTCGAGGGACGTTTAGTGGCCTGGGCCATCAACACCGCCCACCATTCCGATTTCGCCGATCGCGGCCATGCGCATATCTATCAGGAAGGCCTGCGTATTCCGCCGGTCCGGCTCTACCGCGAAGGCGTGTTGCAGGAGGATATCCAGCGCCTGTTCCTGCTCAATTGCCAGGTTCCGCACGAGCGCATTTCCGACTTACGCGCCCAGATGGCGGCAAACCGCCTCGGCATTACGCGCGTCAACGAACTGTGCGAAAAATATGGTCTCGATACGGTTCTGGCGGCCGGTTCCGAACTGATGAACTATGCGGAACGCAAGATGCGCCTCGGCATCGCCGCCATTCCCGACGGCACTTATTCCTTCAAGGATCGCTTCGACAGCGAATCCCTTGTCGGCGAACTGGAATTCGGCGTGACGATCGAAGTCAGGGGCGATGAAATGCATCTCGATTTCGTCAGCCCGCCGCAGGTACGCGCCGGTCTCAACGTCGTTTATACCGCGCTTCTGGCCACCGTCTATTATGCGGTCAAATCGATCGTCGATCCGACCATCCTGCCGAATGCCGGTCTGGCGCGCCCGATCCATGTGACGGCGGAAGAAGGCAGCCTGCTGCGCTGCGGCCACCCCGCAGCCGTTGATGGACGTATCACCGCTTGCCAGCGTGTGGTCGATCTGGTCCACGGCGCGTTTGCGCAGGTCATCCCGCACCGGGTGACGGCCGCCTCCAACGGCTCGGTCGGCGTCGCGAGTTTCAATGGCACACGGCCCGACAAGAGCCTCTGGGTCTATCTCGAGACCATCGGCGGTGGTTCCGGCGCACGCTGGAACAAGGATGGTTTGGACGGCGTGCACGTGCACATGACCAACACCTCGAACCTTCCCGTCGAAGCACTTGAAAACGAATATCCGATCACACTGCTGCGTTACGAACTGGTGGATGGTTCCGGTGGTGCGGGTACATTCCGGGGCGGCATGGGTCTTCGCCGTGTCTATCGTGCCGAGGCGGAGTGCCGCGTACAGGTCATGGGGTCACGCCTCATTTCCGCCCCCTGGGGTATCGATGGCGGACTTGAAGGTGCGCGCGGTTACTTCTCGCTCAACGGCAACCGTGACGTTTTCGTCGACGGTTCGGTCGATCTCACCACCGGCGATCTTCTGGAAATCGTCACGCCTGGCGCGGGAGGTTATGGAGTTCCCTCGGGCCGTGAAAAGAATGCGGTCTCGCGCGACATACGTGAAGGACGATTGACGGCCAGGGAAGCCACCGAGCTTTACGTTTAAGGCATCTTTATGGTTGCATTCCACCCGGAATTGACAAGCTCGGTGGAAACGTTTCACAGCTTTAGCTCGTATCAGCCTGCACCGTAGCCAACGGTGCAGGCTGATATATTGCCTTTGGAGGACTTGGGAATTGAGCGCGGAAAAGAAATCGTCGAGCAATGTCATGCGCGCGGCCGAGATCCTCATGGCACTCGGTGATGCCAACCCGCCGGGACTGACATTGTCCGATCTCGCGACGCAACTGGGCGATGCCAAATCCGCTGTCCACCGCGCGCTTGTGGCGCTCAGCCAGTTCGGCCTCGTCGAGCAATCGGGGCGACGTGGGGCCTATCGCCTCGGGCCTGGCATCTATGCGCTGGCGAACAAGTCGCACAGCATCAACGACATGGTGAACTTCTATCGTCCGGCGCTGATCAGCATCAGCGCCGAGACGGGCCTGTCGAGCTATCTGATGGTGCGGTCCGGCCTCGATTCCGTCTGCCTAGATTTCGCGCTTGGCACGCTTCCCATTCAGGCCATGTTCGAAGGTGTGGGCGGGCGCCTGCCGCTTGGCGTCGGCCTTGGCGGTATCTGCGTTCTGGCCCAGATGGATGACGCTGCCCGCGACAGGATTATCGAGATCAACACCGAACGCTACGCGCGATGGGGTGTGGACACCGAAACGGTAATGCAGGAAATCGCCATGCTGAAGACGGAAGGCTACGTCTTCGGCACGAGAAAACATGGCGGCGGTGGCGAGATAAAGACGATCGCCTTCCCCGCTGAGAAAGCCAATACCTTCAACAGTCAGGCCGCGATCTCGCTTCTTTTGCCAACCGATACCGATAGCTCCGACCTTAAGGCTTTTTTAAAAGCCTACAAACGCATCTCGATTAGCTGATAGGCCAAGCGCGGCCCCTCAACTGTAAAATTTTCTGAAAATCTTTCCGGTGAAGCAATTTCCGGAAGATGTTGTTTACGGCGGTTGATTTCGCGGAGACTTGAAAACTCCCTGGTCTTGAAGGGATACGAACCGGCGACCCGTCATTTCTCATCTGCGGATTAATTTGGGTTCCACCGAACAGGACTTCCAAGGACACAACCCCGCCCCTTAGAGCAAATGCGATCCGAGAGACTACCCAATCGTTCATTGCAGTATGCAGATCATCAAGATCTGCCGCCTTGGGTATTGAAACTCCGGTCGGCAAAATCCTGCGGTGACGAGATAGGCGAGGGTTGGGGGAGGAGGCCTAAACGTCATCCAAATGGGCCACAACCATAGCCGCATTTCGCTGATCCGCTCTGATAGTTTCGCTCATGTCGTTTAGCAGCTGTGTAAGTCGGTCCAGCCCGACGCATTTTTAACTGACTTTCAAACATGCGCGATAACATTGCGTCCGCAGACCCGATATGACGTCCAATCGCATGCCGGCTCAATCTCCACCGGCAACGCCAGCATCAACGGCAAACCGCCTGGTCCGCACGTGAATGATGCCCCACGATGTTGACAGTCGCTCTCTATCTGTCTGTTGACCAGAGAAGTTTCAACGCAGCGAGCTCACAAGGATCGCAGCGGCCTGATTGGCCGCAGAAAGCGCTGCCTTCATACCCTCCCCTCGCAGCAATTGCGCCGCCAATACGCCGATAAACTCATCACCTGCGCCATGCGTGCTGACGAGCTTGATCTTGATCGCCGGGATCGTCGCCTCTTCGCCGTCGCGCGTCGCATAGGCAACGCCCGCACCGCCAGCCGTCACGACAGCCACCGGGAATGATTTTGCAAGAACGCGTGCTGCCGCAATCGCATCGTTGAGCGTATCGACCTCGGCACCACCGGCAAGCGCTTCCGCCTCGACGGCATTGACGACCAGAACGTCGATCAACCCTGCCAGTTCAGGCGAAAGAGCTCTCACCGGTGCGGCATTCAGAACAACCTTGCCCCCTGCCCTCTTCATCGCTGAAGCCGCAAGCACATTTGCCGGATCCGGCACTTCGTTTTGCAGGACGAGGATATTGCCCGCCTGAAACAGCGATGCCGCCTGCTGCACATCTGTTTGCCCGAGCTGAAGATTGCTGCCCGAGACGATAACTGCGCCATAATCGCCTTCGGCATCGAAAATTGCCACGCTCATGCCGGAAGCGGCGCCTTCGATCACCCTGACATGATCCAGTTCGACCGCGTTTGCGGCAAGATTGGCGGTCAGCGTGCCGCCAAAATCATCGTCACCCACGGCACCGATCATCGCAGACCGCACGCCGGCCTTCGCTGCAGACACCGCCTGGTTTCCACCCTTGCCGCCGCAGGCCGGGTTCCACGCCGAACCGGTCACCGTTTCGCCCTTTCGCGGGCGCGCCGGGCCTTTGACGATGATGTCGTAATGCAGGCTGCCGAAGACGACGACGGCGGGGGTGGATGCAGTCATAGGAATTTGTCTTTCCGTTTGGAGGCGACGGCCGCCATGGTCTTTTCGAGATGGTTTTCGGCGGCGGTGTAATCGCGCTGCGCAACAGCCACGAATACCGCGTCGAGAATATTGAGCTGGGCGATGCGGGCGGCCGCATTCTCGCCCATCAGCGGCGAACCCTGCGCTGTCGAACAGAGAACGACATCGGCATGCTGTGCCAGCGGAGATTCATTGTAATTGGTGATCGCAATCGTGCGGGCACCGTTGCGTCTGGCAGTCTGCATTGCCTCGATAACCGCCATCGTATTGCCGGAATGCGAGAACCCGACGGCAATATCGTCATTACCAAGCAAGGAGGCGGACATCAGCATCATGTGCGAATCGTCGTAGACGCTGGCGCGTACGCCGATCCTCAGAAATTTGTGGGCCGCGTCGCGGGCGATCTGCGCCGAACCGCCGACACCGTAGAAATCGCGCTGACGCGCACCATGGATCAGGTCGGCAGCACGATCGAACGCTTTGACATCCATGATCGACAGGGTTTCTTCCAGCGCCTGGATCGAAGTCCGGAACACTTTCTGTATGATTTCCTGGGACGTGTCCTCGATGGACAGTTCCTGGTGCATTTCCGCCGTCGGCAACCGGTTATACTGGGAAACCGCATTGCGGAATTCGCGATAGCCCGCGAATCCCAGTTTCTTGGTGATCTTCACGACCATGGCTTCCGAGACGCCGGCATCGGTTGCGATTTCCTTCAGCGACGTGTCGTCATTGAAGCTGCGCAGTGCAAAGACGGTCTCGACCACCCTTGCTTCCAGCGGCGTCAGCAGCGGCAGGCGCATGCGAATGCGCGGGCCGACTGCCTTCGGATCCATGTTGTCGGAATTCATCCCCGTCCCCTTGTCGCGCGATCAATCATCATTGCGACAAGAATTATAAGGCCGGTTGCGAGAAGTTGATAGAAAGCCTGAACGTTCATCAACGTCAAACCGTTGCGCAGGGCACCCAGAATGATGGCGCCGAGGATGGTGCCGACGATCGATCCCTTGCCGCCCATCAGCGACGCACCACCGATGGCGGCAGCTGCAATCGCATCGAGTTCCCACAGATTGCCGAGGATAGGCTCTGCCGCACCGAGGCGACCGATCAGGATGAAGGATGCAAGCGCCGCCAGAACACCGGAGATCACATAGGCAGTGATCTTGGTGAGCGCGATAGGCACACCGGCCACATAGGAGGCTTCTTCATTGCCGCCGACGGCGAGCAGATATTCACCAATCGGCGTCTTCTTGAGCAGGACCCAGGCTCCGAAGGCTACAACCGCAACGATGATGACCGAGTTCGGAATGCCGGCAACATTGCCATTGAACAATGACCGGAAGCTCTGCGGCACACCGAGAACCGGATTGCCACCCGTATAGATCAACGCGATGGCGCGGTAAGTGCTGAGCGTTCCGAGCGTGACGATGAACGGCTGAAGGCCGACATAGGCGACCAGCACGCCGTTGACGAGACCGCAGAAGGCACCAATGCCGAGACCGGCAAGAAGCGCCACCGGCACGGGCACGCCCGTCACCAGAAGAGCAGCCGTCAGCACGGCGGAAATCGCAGCCGTCGGGCCGACCGAGAGGTCGATACCACCGGAAATGATGACCAGCGTCATGCCGAGCGCGATGCAGGCATTGATGCTCGACTGCTGCAGGATGTTGATGAGGTTGCGCTCGGACAGGAAGCCCGGCACCAGCGCCGCAAACACGGCCATGATGATGATCAGGCCGATGAGCGTACCGGCATCACGCAGCGAGAACGAGCTGAAAAGTTTCGAGGAACGCTTGGGCGTTTCGGCGGCGATATCAGACATGGGTGTGCTCCTGCGTCGAGGAATGGGTATTTGGCTCGGCATCGCCGACGGCGTGCGAGACGATGGCCTGTTCCGTCAGCTCGTGTCGTTCCAGCTGGGCGGCGATGCGGCCGTTGCGCATGACGATGACCCGGTCCGACAGCCGGATAACCTCGGGAAGTTCCGAGGAGACGACGATGACGGACTTGCCTTCGGCGGCGAGGTTTTCGATCAGATGATAGATTTCGGACTTGGCACCGACATCGATGCCGCGTGTCGGTTCGTCGAACAAGAGGATTTCAGATCCGGCGGCCAGCCAACGGGCGATGATCGCCTTCTGCTGGTTGCCACCGCTGAACAGCTTGATCGGACGATCGATCTGGAACGGCCGCAGGTTGACCCGCTTCAGCAATGTTTCGGCAGTATTGTTAACCGTCGAATGGCGAACGACGCCGACCTTTACGAATTTCCGCAAGGACGGCAGCGCCATGTTCAGCGACACCGGGCGCATGGGAATGATGCCCTCGCGCTTGCGCTCTTCGGGCAACAGACCGATCCCGGCAGAGATGGCGGAGCGCGGGTTTGTCAGCTTCAGCGCACGGCCGTCGATGCTGATCTCGCCGGATCCGATCTTGTCGACGCCGGCCAGAAGACGCAGAAGCTCGGTACGGCCGGAGCCGACCAGGCCGGCAATGCCGACGACTTCGCCGCGTCTTACTGTGAAGGAGACGTCGCGGACATGCGTGACCGCGGAGGAAAGGCCCCGCACTTCAACGCGAACGTCATCCTTCACAAACGAATTGTGTTCTTCCTGCATCAGCTCGCGGCCGACCATCATCGCGATCACGTCCGACTGTGCGGCGGTGCGCAGGTCAACCGTGCCGACCACGTTGCCGTCACGCATGACGGTGCCCTGGTGGCAGATGCGGAAAACCTCATCCATCTTGTGCGAGACATAGATGATCGCCACGCCGGAGGCCGCCATCTTCTCGATGATGACCGCGAGGCTCTCGAATTCGGCCGGCGTCAGGCTGGACGTCGGTTCGTCCATTGCGACGATCTTGGCGTTTTCCAGCAGGGCGCGGGCGATCTCGACGATCTGCCGCTGCGCCACCTTCAGGTTCTTGATCGGCGTCGAAGGGTCGATCGACGGGTCGATCATGGCAAGCGCTGCGGCCGCGCGCTTTTCCTGTTCGCGACGATTGACCAGCAAGCCGCCGGCAGTCTTCAACGGATGGCCGAGAAACATGTTCTGCGCGACAGTCAGATTGGGGATCTGCTGCAACTCCTGATGGATCATGGCGATGCCGGCGCGGCGGGCATCCTCGGGGCTCTTGAACGTGGCAAGCTTGCCATCGACGTAAAACTCGCCGCTGGTCTGGCGCGACACACCGGACAGAATGCGCAGCAGCGTCGATTTGCCGGCGCCGTTTTCGCCGAGAAGAGCGTGAACTTCACCGGGCTTTATGGAAAAGGTCGCGTCCGAAAGCGCCTTGACGCTTGGAAAGGTCTTGGTGATGCCCTCGAACTTGAGGCGAGCCGTTGTCGTCATCTCGGTGCTTTCATCAAAGGAGGGGAGCCGGCCTCGGGAGGACCGGCTCCTGTTGCGATTACTGCGCGGACGCAGCATCCTTCATCAGCACGGCGCGGACATCGACGCCGTCGCCCTTGTACTTGGCAAGGTTGTCCTTGGTGATCAGCGCCTGCGGCGTGGCGACGACACGTGCCACCTTCTGGCCTGCGACGAGACGAAGTGCCGTTTCCATCGCCACTTCACCAGTCAGGATCGGAAAACTGTCGACCGTACCGGTCAGTTCTCCGGCTTCGATCGACTTGTAGGCGTCGGAAATGCCATCCGTGCCGAACACGGCGACCTTGCCGAGCAGGCCCGCAGCCTTGACCGCCTCGATGACGCCGAGTGCCATGCCGTCATTGTTGCAATAGAAGCCGACGAGATCGGGGTTCTGCTGCAGAATGTTGGTGGCGGCATCGTAGGACTGCTGGCGATCCCAGTTACCCGGAACGCTGGCAACGACCTGGAACTTGGAGTTCTCGCCGATGGTGGACTTGAAGCCCGCCGTGCGCTGGACAGCGGCAAACACGCCGGCCTGGCCTTCGATGATGGCGACCTTGCCGCCTTCCGGACGGTTGTCGATGAACCATTTGGCAACACGCACACCGTTATCGCGCTGGACGTTGCCGACATAGTGCTCGGCCTGCGGCACGACGGCATCGTTGACGTTGACGACGGGGATGTTGGCTTCCTTGGCCTGCTCCATGACCGGCTGCAGGTTGGCATCGGTCTGCGGCGACACGAGAATGACGTTGAAGCCGGTGGTGACCATGCCTTCTGCAATCGTCAGCTGACCCAACTGATCGCCTTCGCTCTGCGCTGCCTGATAGGCAACGGTCGCGCCGGCCTTCTCACCGAACTTCTCGTAACCTTCGCCGAGCGAACGCCAGTATTCGTTGGTGAGCGTCTTGGAAACGCCACCGGCGCGCGTGCCTTCCGGAATTTTCGGAAACGCGCCGTACTTCGCTTCAAGCTGCGACCAGTCAACCCGGTCCTTTTCGGTATCCGAGTTGAGCGGTGCAAGCTCCTGCGCGAAGGCCGCGCTTGCCATCAGCGCCAGCGCCATGCCGGCAAACGCGGATTTCAGGTGTCTGTTCATAGTATCCTCCCAGGTGTGGTTGTTGGAATAGAAGATGTCTCTTGGAGCTCCCTCAAGCGACGTCGCCAAGCATTGCCTCCTGAATGATCGACTGCGCGGTGACGGCATCCTGACGGTCGATCGCGCTGCCGAGGCGGTTGTCGCCTTCGAGACGATCGACGACCTTGAGCATGCGCTTGACGGTCTGAATGTTGACTTCGCATTCATGAACCGGATCGAGGCCGGTCATGTCCGGGAAGGTGTCAAAATAGATCGCGCCATCGTAACCGTCGCGACGGATCTGGCGCAGCAGTTCGATGGTCTGGATCGAGTGCACCGCACCGACCATCAGGCCATCATCGCGCTTGGCATAACCGTCATTGAGGTGAACGCCGAGCAGACGGCTGTGGCGGGCGATCATGGCGGCGGCGAAAGCCGGCTGTTCGTCGGCATAAAGCACATGCGCGAAATCGAGCGTGACGCCGAGATTGGCACAGCCCGCTTCCTTGATGGCCAGAAGCGTGGTGGCGCAGTCCGGCATCAGACTGTAGGAGCGCGGCTCGTTGGGCTTGTATTCGATCGAGATCAGGCAGTCGGCGTCATGTTCGCAAACTTCACGAATTCCATCGATTTCGTGTTGCCACATGCGATCATAGTCAGCCTGGAAGGCATAATCGAAGCCGTCCTGACCGAGCCAGATGGTCATCAGGTTGGAACCGGCTTCGCGGGCTGCATCGATACCGGCCTTGGTCAGGTCGATCGCTTCACGGCGAACCGATTCGTCGGGATGGGTGAAGGCGCCGAGCTTGAAAGCCGGATTGGTGTAATAGCGCATGGCAAAACCGTTGATTGCCAGGCCCATATCTTCCAGCTTACGCTTCAGTTCTGCAGGCTTTTCACCGACGTGATCGGGATAATTGAGGTCCAGATCCGTCAAGCCATCGACCTTGGCGGCACGCGCCGCCATCTGCAGGACCGTCGGCTTGCCCTTCAGGTCCGGCCATTCGCCGGCAGGGTTCGAAGCGAAGGAGTTGAGGCGGGTGGCAAAACGGAGGTTCGACAATGTCTTCGGCCCTATCGAAAATGATCAGATGCCGCAACTTCACAAAATCATTCTCTCTTGTAAAGTAAAATAGTTATTGCAACGCACCATGGGCGAACAGGCCGCATCGCCCGGATACACCACTTGCCTTAAAATCAAGCAGTCTTCTGCGGCGTGGCGTGCCCACTCTCGGCTTTTTGCGGGTCATAGCTTGCCACTGTTTGTCTAAGTCACGAGAGCTATGCGTTGAGCTCATATCCTTGCGATATTGTCACTGAAAATTCCGCGCCTTAACCTTCAGCGTATCGATAGCCGAGATCGAGTTTCGCGCCTGGATGGCCGACGGCAAGCTGCGCCATGCGGCCTACAAAGGTTTGCGGGAGCGGCAGGACAATGCCGATGTTTCCAGCTCGACTAGCGGATCGCTGGCGATGCGCTAGATTTCCTCATCGGTCTGAGCGGAGGGATAGCCTGCAATGTGCGCTCTTTATCGGATGGAAGACAAGGACTGGGTCTCGAAGTGGGCCCAGGACGCCGAGAGCCTAATCAACCTCATGCCCGCCTACCAGATGAACCCCGATCAGATGGGGCCGATCGTTCGCAACACGGCCGACGGCAAAACGCAGCTGGTGCATGCGCGCTGGGGCCTTCCTTCCCCGATATTCGTGCAGAAGAAGGCCGCCGAGGCACGCGCGGGTAGCCTCCTGTAGCCGGGCAAGGGCATCCGACAGTTCGGTGCACTGAAGCAGCTGTTTGCGATCGGCGGGAACGGTGATATGTTCACTATCCGTTCCAACTATCGAGCCTCAACCCGGACCTTCCGGCAGCACCATGACAGACACGATCCCGGCAGAGACCTTCCGCAAAATCATCCATGTAGACATGGATGCGTTCTATGCGTCGGTCGAGCAGCGGGACAATCCGGAGCTGCGCGGCAGGCCGTTGGCCGTCGGCGGTGCTGCCGCCCGCGGCGTCGTGGCGGCCGCCAGCTATGAGGCCCGCAAATTCGGGGTCCATTCGGCTATGCCGTCGGTCACGGCGGCGCGTAAATGCCCGGATCTGATTTTTGTGAAGCCAAGGTTCGAAGTGTATCGTGCCGTTTCGCAGCAGATCCGCGAGATTTTTGCCGAATACACGCCTCTTATCGAGCCCTTGTCACTGGACGAGGCTTATCTCGACGTGACGGAAAACCTGAAGGGCATGCCGATCGCCACAGAGATCGCGCTGGAAATCCGCGCAAAGATCAAAGCGACGACCGGCCTCAACGCATCGGCCGGGATTTCCTATAACAAGTTCCTGGCCAAGATGGCGTCGGACCTCAACAAACCCAATGGCCAAGCCGTGATCACGCCGAAGAACGGCCCGGCTTTTGTCGGAGGCCTCGCCGTCAAGAAATTCCATGGTGTCGGGCCGGCCACCGCCGAGAAGATGCATCGGCTCGGTATCGAGACCGGCGCAGATCTCAAGGCGCAGTCTCTCACTTTCCTGACACAGAATTTCGGAAAGTCCGGTCCCTATTTCTACGGCATCGCCCGCGGCATCGATAATCGTCAGGTTCGGCCCGACCGCGTGCGAAAATCCGTTGGCGCCGAAGATACGTTCAGCCAAGATATCGACGATCTTGATCTGGCGACGAGCGAATTGAAGCCGTTGGCGGAGAAGGTCTGGAGCTATTGCGAGGGAAAAGGTTTCAGCGGCAAGACCGTCACCGTGAAGATCAAATATTCCGACTTCACCCAGGCGACGCGCAGCAAGACCACCGCCCTTCCCTTTGCCAACGGCAACGAGATTCTTGAAGCAGCAACAGGGCTTCTCGCGACCGTCTATCCGTTCAAGCTGTCGGTGCGGTTGCTTGGCGTGACCCTATCCTCGCTAACGAACGATCAGGGCGAAGATGGCGATGAGGATCAGTCGCAATTGGATTTCGGGATGTAGGTAGAAACGAAAAAGCCTGCGCAGGAGGAGTGCGCAGGCTTTTCGAAATCATTGGACACCGGCTGGGAGGAGGAGTGCCGCTGTCCATTCATGCTACCCTTGGGAGGAGGAGTGGGCCGCATGAAACCCGAAGCTCTGTGGGAGGAGGTACATCGCTTCGTTGGAGTTGTTATATACGATCCCTCACGCCGGGTCAGAGGCTGTGTCGCAGCCCAGCTATGCGCAATATGCAAATCCGAAAATTCATCTTCCTCATTTCGAACCGCTAGGCGCGGAAACGGTTAAAGGCGGTCAGATACTTGATGGGCGGATCTGCTTCCGGATATCGGTAGATTTCGGTGCGCAGATAGTGAAGCTCGTCGGCAAGATCGGGCTCGTCCACTTCGACCCACCATGATTTCGGCCGTCCTTCGCTTCCATCCGACCATCGGTATCCACGCGCCTTCAGGTGATCCTTCAGGTCGAATGGGCTGTTTTCGGCAAAAATGCGTACGCGGGATTTCAGACTGGCTCGGTAGAGTTCTGAAAACGCCGTCTCCGCGCCTTCGTTAGGTTTTCGATCCATAACCTCCAGCAAGGCGAAACAGTCATCGAGCGCTCTGTGGCCGTCATGGAAATAGCCGGCCTGACCGATGAGATATCCAAGCTTCGTTCCCTCGAAACCGCGCGCCGACCAGTCAATCTCCGCATTCGAGCAGGCCCAGGCCTTATCCGAGAATATCGGAGAAAACGCTTCACAGAACGGGCGGTCAAAGCTGGCATTGTGCGCGATCACGAGATCGGCGGGCGCGACAAGTTCGTTGACACGCTGCATATCAATCGCCTGACCGGTCACCATTTCGTCTGTCATGCCGGTCAGCTTGGTAATCTCGGGCGGGATGGATTTCTCGGGCTGCCGGAGACCACCATAGCTGCCCGTTATGTCGCCAACCGCACCGGCATGATCAAACGTGAAGGCGATCAGGCCTATCTCGATAATCTCTTCCTTGCGAGGGCTGAGCCCGGTTGTCTCGGTATCGAGGATGATGCCTCTCAATGGAAATTCGGGCCGGATTATTGCTGCGATCTCGCGTTGCTCAAGTTTTTGCAGAATGCGGAAGCGCCCGGTACCGGACAGATGTGCGACCATCTCCGCCTCGGTCATAGTCTTGCTTGTTGACTCTCGGACCGGTTACCGGCGATCAGACGATGGCGACGCAGACAGATTGTCGGAAAACATATCGAACTGGGTGGGCAAATCTGACTGTCCTATCGCAGAGCACGCGAACGGCTACCACGATGATCGATTTCAGTCATGCAGTGACTGAGTCTTGAGCAGATTCGAACCGACGATCCATAGTTGGATCGCAATAAACTACCGAGGTTTTTGGCTTTTCATCTTCAACGCATTGATGTGCAAACGAGCGGGGCCGGCACTATGCCGGCCCCACAAAACTTTTCAGCGTCCAGACACGCGGATCGCGCCCGCGTCACCGAGGCTGCGTTGAACAGCCGCAATCTGGTCAGAAGCGATATCAGCCGAGACCTCGATTTCCCCTTCGAGCGGGGCGTCATTGCGTGATCCGCCCTCGTGCGACGCGTCGCCACCGGAAGGCTTGGAGCCTATTGTGTTTCGATCGGTCGCAGACTGGATGAAGATGTCTGGGCGCGAAACCCCGTGTTGCTGCACTAGATGCTCGACGGCAAGGTCTGCTGCTTCGCGCGTATCAAACGTAGCGCGGATGGTGGTGGTGCTATCGTCGGCCATGAGGCTGTCTCCTGTTTCAAGAGGTCACAACTACAAACGCAGGGAATTGCGGCTGGTTTCGTTGACCGACGATGATTGAAACAAACGGAACCTTACGCCTCAGCAAGTGTTCGTGGATGGAACCCAGGAGGACACCGATGACCCCGCCGAAATCCCCAGCAGTCGAGGCTCTTGAACAAGAACAAGCGCGGCTATCCCAAGGCACCGAATCCGAACTCGAGGCTAGTCTGAAAGGCTCATTCCCGGGCTCCGACCCGGTCTCGGCGACAACAACACCCGTTCCAACCGGGATCGTGCCGTCTCTCCCAAAGGAGGTTAGCTTTGGCTCAGACGCGCCGCTCGTCGATAAGGCTCTGGCAGCGACGAGGGAGCCCGAGCAGACCGATGCGGCGACATTTGCATCTTCCCGCGAAGAGCTTGAAGCTCTGAAGGCGGAGGTGGCACGCCTGCGGGAGAGCGCCAGCGAGATCGGTTCGGCGGCAATGCGCGTCGCGAAGGCGCAAGCGTCTGATGTACTCGTTGACCTAAAGGAGCGCATCCGCGCCAAACCATTGCCGGCGGTTGGTATCGCCGCCGTCATCGGCTTCGTCTGCGGCATGAACCGTTGATGTGACCTCAAGAGCGCAGACCGCTCAAAGTGAACCAAAATGGAGGAAAAAATGGCCAACCCGGAAGACGATGCAAAAGGTCGATACGCGCCGTCCCAGGCGGATCCACATGCATCCGGCGTCCACAGCGCCAAGCCAACTGTAATAACTGGATCCGAGGACGTTACCGAGCGTAAGGTCCCGCTCGGTCAGAAAGGCCCCAATAAGGATTGGGACATAAATTTTGATCCCGCAGAAAGCAGTTCGGAAAAAACGCTAGGTTAAGAACTAGATTCCGAAACGTTCGACGGAAGAGGACGCCACTGTGACCGACGACACTCCAGACCCGACCAGCGATGCTGCGCGCAGCGACCCCGCAGTCGCGGACAAAGATCGCGAGAAGCTAAAGAAAGCGGCGGAGGATGGGCTGCGTAACGCTGAGGGCAAATTACCCAAGGACGAAGTCTAGATCCCCGCGAACCGAAAGCGGCCGCTACTCGACAGACCGAATCCGGCTTGTCGCCCGTCGTCATAGAAGCTTGCAACGGCCAAAAACTGACTTTCGTACGACACCGTACCGTCGACACAGCGTCCGTATCACGACGGAACGACGTCTGCGAGATCACGTTATCGGCCCGCACACCGCAGGGCATCGACATGCCCGGCTTCCCGTAACTCAGGAGAACAATCATGGCAGAGAAGAAACTGGACGACCTGTTTCTCGATACGCTGAAGGACATTTACTTTGCGGAGAAGCAGATCCTGAAGGCATTGCCGAAAATGGCCCGCGCTTCGCAGTCCGAGGAAGGCAAGGCAGCTTTCCTGAAGCACAAAGAGCAGACGGAAGGCCAGATCGAGCGCCTCCAGCAGGTGTTCGAGCTGATCGGCAAGCCGGCGCGCGGCAAGACCTGTGAAGCCATCCAGGGCATCATTGCAGAGGCCGAAGAGATCATTGACGAGTTCAAGGGTTCGGTTGCGTTGGACGCCGGCCTGATTTCATCCGCGCAGGCCGTCGAACACTACGAGATTGCCCGCTACGGCACTCTGAAAAGCTGGGCGAAACAGCTTGGCCTGACCGAAGCCGTGGAACTGTTCGACACCACCTTGCAGGAGGAGCTCGAGACCGATCAGCTTTTGACCCAGCTCGGCGAAGCATCCGCGAACCCCAAGGGCTCGAAGAAAGCCGCGTAATGTAAATGGGGCCGCGCAGGAGAGCGCGGTCCCGCTACAAGCCACAAAGGGAGGAAGCATGGAATCCGAACGTGACGACTGGATTACCCGCCGGGCGTACGAGCTGTGGGAACAGGCCGGAAATCCGGATGGGCAGGAGCATCAGCATTGGACGCAAGCGAGCGCCGAGTGGGACGACAATAATGCGACGTCGCCCACGAGTTCCTGGGATGACGAAGCCGAATAAACGCTGTGAACGTCCCTAATGACGTCACCTGACATAAAATAGGCCCTTCGAGTTTTTAACTCGGAGGGCCTGTTTTATGTGACATTCCAAGAGCTTCCTGCTTACACACGACCAGGGCACCCAAATCCTTGATACAGAAAAGCCCGCCAAGGCGGGCTCCTTTAGTCTGTGATACTTATCAAGGCTCAGCGAGACTTCTTGTAAAGTTTTTCGGCGATCTCGAACATTTCCTCGGGAGCATAGTCCGGCGTGAAAGCTGATGGTACGCCGACAAGCTGCTGGATCTTACCGCCGTCCGGCATTCCATCGACCACCTCAAGTTCGCCTGGAGGATCACCCGGCAGCGCGACTTCGTCGTTGCTCCAGATCCCCGCGATCTCTTTATAGTCGTTCGGGCTCCAGGTGTAGAGGCGCCGATGCGAACCCTCGTCGAGATACTTCTGGCATTCGGGAATGTTGGCGAGCGGGATGTTTGGGGTCGGCAGGAATTTCTTCACGTCCACTCCGGTGATTTTCTCCAGCGCCAGCGCGTACGCATGCGCATGCACCGAACCGCGAACAAGAAGATAGCCGCAGACCTCGCGGCCTGTAGGATCGGTCACAGTCTCGTAGACCCGCAGCTTGTGAAGCCGGGCGCCGCATTCCAGGTGAAAGTTGTGCAGCAGATCGAGAACGACGTTGCCAGTCGTGGTGATGAAGTCGTTGTTCCAGGACTGGCCGTTGCTGTTGATTGGCATCGCGCCGCCGCCACCCGATAGAAAACTCGCGGCCAAACGGATATCTGCCATATCCTTGAACGGAGCACCGGATATGTCTCCACCGTCGCCTTCGTCACCGTCAGGAATGTCAGGCCCATTATTCAGCATCGCGACGCCGTTACTGACGAGCTCAACATGCCCGAGCTCTTCTGCCGTGATGCTGGCAACCAGGCTGTAGAAGGGCTTGAGCTTCGATTTCGAGCGGAAGTTGAACGACTGGAACATATAGTTTCCCAGCGTAGACATTTCCCCGTATTTACCGCCGAGCAATTCTTGAAGGGCGGCTGCAGCATTTGGGTCAGCGGCTTTCGGTGCGGGCAGCTCCGCCTGGAGCTGGTCTACTCTCATGAACATGAGATTTCCTTTCGGTTTGAGACAAGCGCCCAACCTCATGGCATCGCGATAGTTCCTCAGCTTTCACGACCGTGCGGTATCGTACCGGTTCCCGTTCACGTCACTCCAGACGCATGACATCCTTGAAACGCACGATGACAGCAACCGTCCCGTCTTCGCTCGTTAGCTCGAACGCCTGACCGTCCACGACGTCGCCACGCAGGATACGTTGTGAGAGAAGTTCACGCGCGGAATTGATCGCTTCCTTCCGCGCGGCCTCCAAGCTTTCGAATTCCGCGCCCTCCGGATCTGCTGCGAGATCCTGTCCGTCGCGGAGGTGAAAATAGAATTTCGGCATGCTGGCGCTCCCCGGTTTCGAGCTACCAACCTTGAAACTGGCCACAGGTTTCCGCAGCTCGAACAATTTTTGCGACATGACGAACTGGACCTTGCCTCCTTTCGCCTTATCTCGGGCGAAGCTCCCATCCTCGAACAGTTCAGTCAGGAACCGCATATGTCGTGGACCAAGAATCGACTTCTTTCAATTCTTCCGCAGCCCGACGCGGCGTTGCTGCGCCCAAGACTGGAACCTGTCAGCCTCGCGCAGGGCGAAATGCTGTTCCGATCCAACGAGAAGATCAGCCATGTCTTCTTCTTCGAGGGAGGACTTTCCTCAGAGATCGCTGGCAGCGATGAAACGAAGAAAATCGAAGTCGGATGCATTGGGTACGAAGGGTTTTCGGCAGTGCCCGCCGTCCTCGGGGTCGATAGCAGTCCGCACTACGCGTTCATGCAATGCGCGGGTCCGGCATTGCGTATCGGTATTGAAGAGCTGCGCGCGGTAATAGACGAAAGCCGCTTTATTCGGGACCTCCTGCTGAAATACGCGCATGTCTTTCTAATTCAGGTCGCTGCCACAGCTCTGGCCGACGGCCGCTACGACATCGAGCAGAGGCTGGCCAGATGGGTCCTGATGAGCCAGGACAGGATTGGCGACGAACTCCCGCTCACGCACGACTTCCTGGCGCTTATGCTCGGCGTCCGTCGGTCGAGCGTGACTGATGCGCTGCATCGACTGGAAGGTTCGTTGGCGATCAAGGCTGAGCGCGGTCTGATTTCAGTCAGGGATCGCGAAACCCTCAAGGCCGTAGCAGGCCCGTCCTATGGCATGCCCGAACAAGAGTACGAAAGGCACCTCGGACAAGACTGGCGGGTACGGTGACCGCCCGCGGTCAATCATCCTGCCCCATGGAAATCGCAAGTTGGTGGCGAGCACGGTTGACCCTACTCTTTATCGTCCCGATGGCGCAGCCCGATTGCTTAGCTGCATCCTCATAGCTAAGCGCATCGATCAGAACCATTACCAAGGCGTCAGATTGGTGTCTTGGAAGTACGGCGATCGCCTTCTCCAGTTCGTGGCCCCGAATGCTCCATTCCTGCGTTGGCAAGGTGACCATCCTGCCGCTCGCATCGTCCTCGATCCCAACCATCTCCCGCTTCGAGCTAGCAAACTTGGTGCAGAAGCGATTGCGCATGATGGTGAACATCCACGACCGAAGCCTGGACCCGGGATGGAACTTGTCCGCGCTGGCCATAGCCCTCATCAGGGTGTCCTGAACGAGATCCTCCGCATCGGGACCATTCCGGTGAAAGCGCCGCGCGAAAGTACGCAGGGCTGGGACTTCTACGAGCATTTCGGCATGCGAAAACCCTGCAGTCGGAGCAACGACCATTGTAGTCTCCCTTTAGGACAATAACAGTCGGCGACTGCCTCGCGTTCCGCATTTCGTCCAGAGGGTACGATCCCGTACGGTCTGGGGAAGACGCTCGGCCAGCTAGCCGTGTGTTTCTCTTTCGGCTTCAAATCAGCTCTCCCCACGACGGAACTTCCCCGGTCGGCGGCTGTTAAGCGGTCCCACGAACAGGAGTTGCACCCATGATCAAGACCAGCCTAACCGCCGCAAGCCTTGCATTGCTTCTAGCATCCTCTGCCATGGCCCAGACCGCCGCCGAAAAGAGCGGCGTGAACTCGGTCCTTGGAGTGGCGCCGAAGACGGAAGACTTCGTTGCCGAAGCCGCCACGAGTGACATGTTCGAAATCGAGTCCAGCAAGCTCGCCATCGAGCGCGCCGATTCCGCAACGAAGACATTCGCGCAGCAGATGGTGGCTGACCACACGAAGACATCCGACGAACTCAAGGCGCTTGTGTCTTCAGGCAAGGTGAAGGCTGCCGTCCCCGCCGAAATGACCTCCTCGCAGCAGAGCATGCTCGACAAGCTGAAGGGCCTTCAGGGGGAGGATTTCACGAAGCAGTATCATTCTGACCAGGAAGATGTTCACGAGGATGCAGTCGACCTGTTCAAGCGCTACGGTGAAGAAGGCGAAAATGCTGATCTGAAGGCCTGGGCAGCGACAACGCGACCCGCGCTGGAACACCATCTGATGATGGCGAAGGACCTCAATAAGTAGTCTTCCAGACAATGTTAGAGCGCCAGCACGCACCGAGTCGGTGCGTGCTGGCGCTTACGGGTCTACACCTTGTCCATCTACTTAGTATCTGTTGCTCCCAAATTACCTTTGCGGCGTCGGGAAAAGCATCGTCGGGGGACCGCCGCAAAACCAAAAAATGAAAGTTTTTGCCCACCTAACTACTTACAATAGCTGTCGATAACGAAGACTTGCCCCGAGAGTGGGAACCTTTGCCGCTGTTCATTGTCCAAACCATCAAAAGCCGTGGTGATGAACAACGCGTTTCCGGCCAATACGCAGCTCGTCGGATTTGGAACCGGCAGATCTAGCCGCTCAAGCAGGTCACCCCGCGGAGAAAACACGTTCAGACTGGAGCTCCCGTACATTGCAGCTATGACGTTGCCGTCATTGTCCAAACACAGGCCATCCGGACTGTTCTCCCCCGTTTTGACGAACACGCGCTTATTCAGGGCGACACCGGTTTCACTATCGTAATCGTATTGCCAGATCGTGTTTCGGGCCGTGTCCGCGTGATACATGACACGTCCGTCCAGGGACCAGGCTTTGCCATTGGCGTTAGCGTAGCCCCCCTCGACTTCTTCCAGATGATCGCCGCGAAGGAGGTAGAGCGCTGCTGTCGGCGAAGGATCGTCAGCGGTGTTGATCGTACCAACCCACAGCCTCCCTTGGGGATCAAGCTTGCCGTCGTTGAGCCGGTGATCCTTTGGAAGGTCCAGCAAAGCGATGGGCGTCTCCTCCCCGCTTTCGAGATCGAGATGATAAACGCCATCGGCCATGCACAGAACAAGCCGTCTGTCTTTGGGATAGGCAAAGCTGACTTCCCTCGATACCACCCAAGTCTGATGCGCTCGCTTATCCGGGGAGTACCGATGCACCGAGCGCCCGATGATATCCACCCAGTACAGGGAGGCGGTTGGCGCATCCCAATAAGCACCTTCACCCAGTTGGCATGCCGGCAAGCGCGCGTCGAGAATTCGAACATCCATCATGTGTTCTCCTGGAGCGAGAATATCGCGTGAAGCAAAGCGAGGTGGCTTAAGCCCTGCGGGAGGTTGCCCAGCCCTCCCCCGGTTGCGGGGTCCATCTGTTCGGTGAGAATACCGAAATTGTTGCCGAGTTTTTCAAGCAGCTGAACGAGCATATCCTCGGCGCGATCGACCTCCCCGAGAAATGCATAGGCTTCGACCAGCCAGCAGCAACAGGCGACAAACGCCCCCTCTTCTTCGCTAACCCCGCTGTAACGATAAACAAGCGGCCCGACAGCGAGCTCTCGCTCAATTGCGTCCCTTGTCCTGCGCAAACGATCATCATGCTCGAAGCCGAAACGTGTTGTCAGCAGGAGTGCGGCATCAAGATTGTCGGTTCCCGCATAAAACGTGTAGGCCTGCTGCGCCTCCGACCAGCAGTTTGCGTCGATCCACGCCCTGACTCGACGACTTTCAGCATCCCACCGATCCGCATCGCCAGCGATATGCCCAGCCCTCGCCATCTCCGCAGCCTTCGCTAGGGCGAGCCAGCATCCAATCTTTGAGAATGTGTAATGCTGCTGATCCTCGAGCTCCCAGATGCCGGCATCTTTTTCTTGCCAGCGATCGACGACCTGTTCTGCCAGTCGCGTTAACAGCTTGCTCGTCCGGGGATCCAGGACATGTCCCATATCAGCAAATAGGGCAGCGGTTTCCAGCAGGTCGCCATAGCAGCTCAATTGGACCTGCGTTTTGGCACGGTTGCCGGTGCGTACCGGTGACGACCCCTTGTAGCCGGGCACATCAATAATCTCTTCGTCTGGAACCTCACCGCCTGCCAGCGTGTAGACAACCGACGGTGTCGGCCCGTCATCGTCGATTGTGCGCACCAGCCAGCCAAACGCAGCGATCGCCTCGGAAAGAGCGCCAGCCCGCAGGAAGGCCTTGATCGTGTAAGCTGCATCACGGATCCAGGCGTAGCGATAGTCGTAGTTCTTGTCCCCTCCGATGCGCTCCGGCAGTCCGGAGGTTGCCGCGGCCGCGATTGCGCCGGTCTTCGAGTAAAGCAGGAATTTGAGCGACAGCGCACAGCGGATGAAGTCTGTTTGGAATGGACCATCATAGCTGAGTTTCTCCGACCAGCGCCGCCACTCGTCATCGCTGAAATCGATCCGCGCATCGATCTCCGACAGTTTGGGTATCGCCAGCGGGGCTTTGTCAGCCACTAGATAGGCGATGCAGGTTCGCGATCCATCTGTTGCCGTATACCGCGCGTTCGTCCGCTGATCTTCGTCGGCCGTGATTACCACATCGTCCGAGTGGCAGAATGTCGTCGTCAGATCGCCGATGTAACGAACCGCCGCATTGGGATGATCAATCCGCCTCACCTCTCCCTGCGCACAGATCGGGTTGACCACGATCTCGAAATCCACGGTGCCAGCCAGCCCTTCTATGCGACGGGCCAGCTCGCACCACGGCAGCCTGCCACCAGCGCCGCTGTTCAAGGACTCGGTCACTCGGGCTCGGCCGGTATCGGTAATGAAGATGGTCTCCAGCACATTGCTGTCTTTGCAATACTGGCGCTCGATCTTAAATGGCCGAACCGGCGTCAGCGAAAACCGTCCTCCATCTTCGTCATGCATGCGGTTAAACAGGGGCGGCGAATCCATATCGGGCGCGCACCACCAGTCGACCGAACCATCCGCTCCGACAAGGGCCACCGAGCGACCCTCACCGATCGCGGCGTAATGCTCGAGCGGCAAAAAGCCGCCCGAGCGCACAGGCTCCAGAGATTTGAGCATCAGGGCAGCGTGTTACCGCCGGTGACGCCAAAGACCTCGCCGGTGATGAAGCTCGATTCCTGCGTTGCGAGAAACACGTAAATTGGAGCACATTCCGCGGGCTGGCCGGGCCGCTTCATCGGAACCTCGCTGCCAAACTCGACGATCTTGTCCTGCGGCTGGCCGCCAGACGTTTGCAGCGGTGTCCAGACTGGACCGGGTGCGACGACATTGACGCGGATCCCCTTCGGCAGGATCTGCTTAGACAAGGCTTTGCTGAAAGCAACGATCGCGGATTTTGTCGGGGCATAGTCAAGCAAGCTTTCCGATGGCTGGTAGGCTTGGATTGAGGCGGTGTTGATGATCGTGGAGCCCTCCGGCATCAGCGGAATTGCGGCCTTGCAGATCCAGAACAGCGCATAGACATTGGTCTTGAACGTCTCGTCGAACTGATCCGTCGTAAGATCGGCGATCGTTTCAACCGACTTCTGACGGCCAGCTACATTGACCAACAGATCAAGGCCGCCGAGTTCGGCGTTCGCCTTTGCGACCAATTCCTGGCAGAAGCTCTCGCTTTTCAAGTCGCCGGGAATGGCGATAGCCTTGCTGCCCTCGGCCTCAATTAACTTGATGACCTCGTCGGCATCCGCCTGCTCTTCCGGAAGATAGTTGATAGCGACATCCGCGCCTTCGCGAGCATAGGCGATCGCAGCCGCACGCCCGATACCAGAGTCCCCGCCTGTCACAAGCGCCTTACGGCCCTTCAGTCGGCCGAAACCCTTGTAGGTTGTTTCGCCGTGATCCGGGACAGGCTGCATTTTTCCGGCAAGGCCCGGGACGGGCTGAGGTTGCTCGGGGAACTTTGGCTGAGGGTATTGGGTCAGCGGATTCTGGATGTCGAACTGATTGGCTGAAGCCATTGTTTTTCTTCCTTTCGCGTTGGACGGAGACGAAAGCCGCGGGACCAACAGAAGTTCCGTAGATAATCGCGGAGGCAGCAGCAGATCGCGGAACAGTTACCGACCCCGCCGGTTAAGCCTCCGTCATTCAACCGGAGGAAGATCATGACCGAAGAACAACGTCGCCCGATACCACCCTATCCGGAACAACAGCAGGAGCCGCCAGGCGAAACCGCCTTGATGCAACCCGTCCCGGATCATGGCGAGAAATCTTATCGCGGCAACGGGAGGCTGGACGGCAAGGTCGCGCTGATCACTGGTGCGGATTCCGGTATTGGCAAGGCCGTGGCAATTGCTTTCGCGCGCGAGGGCGCCGATATTCTGATCTCCTATCTCAACGAAGATGAGGACGCAGCTGACACCGCCAGATGGGTCGAGGATGCAGGACGCAAGGCACTCGTCATTCCGGGGGACATCACATCGGAAGATCATTGCCAGGAACTGGTCGCGCGCGCGGTTGGTGAGCTCGGCGGTATCGACATCCTGGTCAACAACGCCGCTTTTCAGCGCACTTATGACGACATCGCCGATATCTCCGCTGAAGAGTGGGACAAGACCTTCCGAACAAACATCCACGCGCAGTTCTTCCTGTCAAAGGCGGCCGCTCCGCATATGAAACCCGGAAGTGCCATCATCAACACCACCTCCATCCAGTCGCGACAGCCATCGCCGCAGCTTCTCGCCTATGCATCCACCAAGGGGGCTGTCTCCAACTTCACAGCCGGCCTTGCGGAAATGCTTGCTGAAAAAGGCATTCGCGTGAATGCGGTCGCCCCCGGCCCTATCTGGACACCCCTCATCCCGTCCACCATGCCGGCCGAAAAAGCCGCGAAGTTTGGGCAACAGACCCTGATCGGCCGCGCCGGCCAGCCCGCCGAGCTCGCAGGAGCCTATGTCCTCCTGGCTTCTGAACTTGGAAGCTACATGACGGGCGCCGTCATTCCGGTCACCGGCGGCGAGATAATGATCTAGCGTTCATACTACCGAGGCAGATTGGTAAACCTGCTTCAGCGGCCTCTGTGGTTCCCACTCGGGTGGGAATAGGCCGTTGATGGTGAACTACCCGCACCGCTTCCAGGAAAAGAAGGGCTCTCGGCTTTGTCGCGCAACTGGGCAAACTTCAGATCTGGGGGCGCGAGCCGTCTGTAAAGCTTGGCAAAGCCTCGCCACCGGCCAAGTAAGCAAAAAGGGCGCAGCAATGCTTGCTGCTCCCTTTGTCTAGCTGACTGGAATGAAATGCGGGTAGTGACGACCGCTCAGATTTACCAATTTTCCGGCGACTTAGTTACACGCGATGAAGGGCTGCGGCTCGCAGACGTGGTTGCGAGCCGCAGCATATTTAGCCATTCGGTCGAATGACGACTTTGACGCATCCGTCTTCTTTGTCGCGGAAGGTCTTATAAGCTTCCGGTCCTTCCTCCAGCCCGATCCTGTGTGTGATCACAAAGGAAGGATCTATCTTGCCTTCGACGATCAGGTTGAGAAGTGGCTCCAGATATCGCTGTACATGGGTTTGTCCGGTTTTCAGGGTCAATCCCTTGCCGACAAGGGCCCCGAGCGGTGCGGGAACAGCAGAGCCGACGAAGACACCCGGAAGAGACACTATCCCACCGGGCCGGCAGGCAAGGATCGCTTGGGCGAGAGCGTAGGGCCGCTCCGTTGAAGTCAGTTTTGTCTGGAGGGTCTCCATCACACCACCCGCCCCATGGCTTTCCATGCCGACCGCCTCGATGACGGCGTCCGGCCCAAGTCCGTTGGTGATGGCGAGGATACGCTCCTGCAGGTCCTCATCCGCATAATCGAGCGTCTCCGCACCGGACGCTCTGGCGAGCGCCAACCGCTCCGGAACGGTGTCTATGGCAATGACCCGCTCTGCCCCCAGCAGGAAGGCAGACTTGATGGCAAATAATCCGACCGGACCGCAGCCAAACACGGCGACCGTCTGTCCTTGCTTGATGTCGCAATTTTCCGCCGCCATATATCCCGTCGGGAAAATATCGGAGAGAAACAGGACCTGTTCGTCGGTCAAGTTATCCGGCACTTTGATCGGACCCACATCGGCATATGGCACCCGCAGATATTCCGCCTGGCCACCGGGAAAGCGTCCATAGAGTTCCGAATAACCGAACAGGCCTGCCGTCGGATATCCGATCTGTTTCGCCTGCATCTTTCCGTTCGGGTTCGAGCGCTCGCAAAGGGAAAACTGGCCCCATTTGCACTGGCGGCACTCGCCACAAGAGATGGTGAAGGGCACGACGACACGATCGCCGACCTTGAGCTTGGCATTGCCGCGACCGACCTCGACCACCTCCCCCATCGTTTCGTGGCCCATGACATCGCCGTGATGCATGCCGGGAACGAAGCCACCGTAAAGGTGAAGATCAGAGCCACAGATCGCACAGCTCGTCACCTTGATGATCGCGTCTCGGTCATGCTGGATGACCGGATCATCGACCTGCTCGCAGCGAATGTCACCGCTTCCGTGCCATGTCAGAGCTTTCATCGTCGTTCTCCTTCTATTTCGTTGCCATCTCGCGTTCGAATGTCCCGACGGCCTGACCTTTTGCGAGGACATGACCTTCCATGGCTTTCAGCACCGCGTCGCGCTTTGCACCGGGTTCGAGACCCAGGGTCTCGACATCCAGCGCGAAGACCTGGAAATGATAATGGTGGGCCGGGTCGCCAACCGGCGGCTTCGGTCCGGTATAACCGACCGATCCCATGCTATTGGCGCCCTGCTTCATCGCCTTTGGCTCCTGAAGGACCGGCGTGCCGGGAACACCTTCACGCAGCTTTGTCGTTGAGGCCGGAATGTCATAGGCGAGCCAATGCGTGAATGGTTTCGGCTTTGCCGCATCCGGGTCGTCGGCGACCAACACAAAGGACTTGGTGCCCTGAGGCGCTGCGGACCATTCGATTGCCGGAGAGGCGTTATCTCCGTCGGCTGCATATTGAACCGGGATCGGCCCATCTTTTTCGAAGGCGGGCTTGACCGTGATCGCCTCTTCGCTCCGGGCCTTGGCGAGATCGAACGCTATCTGCGAGGCCTGCATGTCGGTGACGCCATTGGGGATCGTCGTGGCTTCGGTGGATTGCCTCGCCACCGCGCCGGTATACGAGACCTTGTAGACGATGCCATTGCTGTCGTCGGCGACGAACAGCGAACCATCCCTGCCAACGGCGATACCGGCCAGGCGTCCAAGGTAGCCAAACTTGCCGTTCTCTTGCTGCAGCAGGAAACCCTCGAGAAATTTCTCGAACGTGACCGGCTTGCCGTTTTCGAAGTTGACGCGCACGACTTCATATCCGCTCGGAGGACGGCGGTTCCAGGATCCCCGCATGGCGATGAAGGCGTCGCCCTTGTAGTCCGCAGGAAACGCCGTCCCACCGTAAAACGCCATCTGCATCGGCGCGCTGTGGGCGGTGTAGCCGAGAACCGGCTCGGTCGACTGCTTCGCCCACTGATCGAGCGTGATGCCTTCCGGTGGATTGATGTGCGGGTTGATGCCGCTCATGCCGTAAACATAAGGCCAGCCGTATTTCTTGCCCTGTTCGATCCGGTTGAGTTCTTCGATCTGAACTTCGTCGCCTAGCCAGTCTATGCCGTGATCAATACCGTAGAGTGCGCCGGTCGTCGGCTCCCAGTCGAAGCCGATCGTGTTGCGCAGGCCAGATGCAAAGATCGTGCGCGTCTTGCCGTCCTTGGATGCTCGAACGATCGTCGCGTTTTCCGGATTATCTTCTTGGCATTCGTTGCAGGTACTACCGACAGAGATGTAGAGCATGCCATCCGGGCCGATCTTGATCGTCCGGTTGGCGTGCTGGCCCGCATCGGGAAGATCGTCGATGATCCGGGTCAGAGGGCCGAACGTGCCATCTTCTCCGACGTCGGCGGTGTAGACGTCGTGGATCGTGACGAGGAACACCTTGTTGCCGTCGAAGGCGATGCCATGCATGTTAGGTCGGCTCGCGACGGTGACCACGTCATCCGCCTTGCCGTCATTGTTGGCGTCCTTCAGCATGATCACATCGCCGACCGCCCTTCGGGTCGCGTAGACGGTGCCGTTTTGCGAGACGGCGAGCATGCGCGGATTGATCAGATCTCGGGCAAAAACATCGACCTCGAAGCCGGCGGGCGCCTTGATCAGGCCGGTGAGCTTGGCGTCATCAGCTACGACCAGCTTTTCTGGCTCTAAAATCGAGCCCTGAATGATGACATCGGATGCTTCCCCCACCGTTCCCTTGATCTGGGCGGAACCGGTGGATGGCAGGATGAGAGCGAGCGCGGTGGCGGAAACCGCGAGGACGGACAGACGGTTGTTCATGGGGTCTCCTGATGGGGCGAGGAGGACGTGAAAAGCCCGGCCTCCCGGCCGGAGATCAAAGTGGCTTCGGATGAGACTAGTGCGCAGTTGGCTGCGAACTCATTGACCGCCGCATCAACGCCGCCCTTCGCAAAGGTCAACGGATGCGCCGCTCCTTTGGTTTTCACGACACGACAGCATAAGGACACCGGCTCATCACTGAGCCGGTGTCTCAAACATCACATCTTTCCGAATGCCTTGGTCAGATCATTGACGGCAAAATCCTGGGCACGACGTGCATCGTCCAGAACAGCGTCCATCCCGAAGAACTCGTGCGTCACACCATCATTGTTCATGTAGGTTGTCGTGACAGCCGCATCCTTCAGTTTTTCCGCCAGCATCACACCGTCGGACATCAGTGGATCGATCTCGGCTGTGATAATCGTCGCAGGCGGGAGGCCCTTGAGATCGGCCTTTGTCGTCAGATTGAGCATCGGGTTCATGGCGTCCTCGGGCTTGGCGAGCACCTTGCCGACGAACCAGCCCATGGCGCCCTTGGACAAGGGCATGGCGTTCTGGTTGGCGATATAGGATGGCGTGTTCATGTCGGTACCAGTCACCGGATAGACGAGCAGCATGTGGACCGGCATCTGAACCTTCTGGTCACGCGCCATGATCGCGACATTGGCTGCCAGATTGCCGCCGGCGCTTTCGCCGGCCACCGCGACACGTGCCGGATCGCCGCCGAGGCTTGCAGCCTTTTCCAGGGCCCATTTGTAGGCCGCGAAGGAATCTTCATGCGCTGCCGGGAACTTGGCCTCCGGTGCATGACGATATTCGACGCTGACGACGATCGCCTTTGCTTTCGACGCCAGGGCAAGTGCCGAGGACTCATAAGTGTCGATGTTGGCGATCACCCATCCACCGCCATGATAGTAGACGATGACAGGCAATGGGCCGGAGCCTGCGTTCTCTGGCGTATAGATGCGGACCGGCTGGGTGCCGCCCGCGATCGGATAGGTCATGTCCTGCTTTTTGACGGCAGGCATCGGGACCATCTTGCCCTGGTCCTTGAGGACTGCCTTAACCGCATCCGCAGGTGTCGGCTGGGTGCGCGCTTCCTCGACTGTGCGGGACTCGATCGGTTTTGCACCGAGTTCCTGCATCTTCTTGAGAACGAGAGCCATGTCTTCCGTGTCGGCGCGTTTCATCGTGCCGCTGTCTGGCGTTTCCGCGAGAGGATTGGGTTTCGGCTGTTCCTGCGCGAATGCGGACGGTGCTGCAAAAAGCGCGGTGCTGGCGATCAGGTGGGCGGCCAGAATGGAGATGTGAACTGAGGTCTTCATCGGAAATCCTTGTGACGTTGACTGAGGGCGCTTACGCGTCGAGCTCTTTGGTGATGCGCTTGCAGATCGCGACATGTTCCTTGAACACGGCCAGCATCAGCATGCTGAGATGGCGCCCCTGAACCTCGGCCGGGTCTGTCACCCCGGTGGAGGTGTGGATGAAGGCATCGGCGAGGTCGCGCAGGTACTCGTGGTTCTCGAGCTGGAGGCCGATATAGGCTTTGTCGAACGCCTTGCCTTTTCCGGCAGACACCACCTTTTCGACCATGCCATGCGCATCCGCATCCATGCCTGGGCCCATCGCACCCGTGTCCTTGAGAACCATGTTGACGGTGATAGCTTCACCCAGCTCGAAACCGGCGAACTCAAGCGCGTTCTTCTGGGTGGCTTTTTCCGAAGCGACCTGCGAGGTGGCGAGGGAAATTTCGGCGCGGCCGATCACGGTCGAATAGAACTGCGCGGCGGTTTTGACGTCTGCAAACGACGTGATCGGCATTGCCGCCAATGGGGTTGCAGCCAAGACCAGACGCGTCTGCGCCAGAATAATGGGGGCTGCGCCAACGGCCAAGAGGCCGGTCAGAATTGTACGGCGGTCCATATGAATGCTCCGGGAAGACACAACTTCTGGACGCAGCTATCCAGCAGCGAAACAGCCGTTTTGTGGGGGATGAGGTTTGACAGGAATTGTCAGAGTGCTCGTGATCTAAACCACAGGCTGCTGTTTAAGTTCCATCTGATAATTGACACACGACATATGCTTGTCGGCTCCGGGATCCATTGGCCCGAGACCTTCAGGCCCAGTGAAACCGTTGAAACAACGAGTGAGCGGCTAAGCGCAACGTCGTCGTTTCAGAAACCATTACGCATCGCGTCTGATACAACCGTCTACGACATCGCCGGGAGCGAAACGCTCCCGGCGAACCTTGTTCAAAACCAAGCAGCTTAAATCACTGGCATCGTAGGTGTGCTGCCCTATCTAAGGGCTACATGCGGTCGGAAGTCCCGGCTTCCGAACCGAGGCGCCGCCGATGACTGTGATGAACATCCCCTCAATTCAGTCTGAACTCATTATCGCAGAGCGAGACATCCTCGCTCGCGTCGCGCTTGGCGGTCCGATCAAGGACGTGCTGAGCGACATCATTCTCCTCGTCGAGAAACCCGCAAACGGCGAGTTGCTCGCCTCCGTCCTTCTGCTTTCAGAAGACGGAAAAAGCCTGCTCGAAGGCGCGGCACCCAGCCTTCCTTCAGAATACAATGCAGCGATCGACGGCATTCCAGTCGGGCATGGGATAGGTTCTTGCGGAACGGCAGCGTTTTCCGGAGAGGCGGTGATGGTTTCCGACATCGATACCGACCCGCTATGGGCGGACTTCAGGGAACTCGCACTTGGCCATGGTTTGCGCGCATGTTGGTCGATGCCGATCAAGGCGGCCGACGGACGTATTCTCGGGACGTTTGCGAACTACTATCACGAGCCCAAGGAGCCGACCGAGCGCGATATCGAAGTGATTGGCATGGTGACCCGTACGATAGCGATCGCAATAGAGCGATACAACTACGAACAGGCGCGGGAGCGAGCCGAAGAGCAACGTGTGCTGCTCCTGAGAGAACTGAACCACAGGGTCAAGAACGTGTTTGCCCTGACAAATTCCCTGCTTAAGATGAGTGCGCGCACGGTATCAACGGCGACTGAACTGGCAGCCATTGTCACATCGAGGCTGACGGCACTGAGTAAAGCACATGATTTGGTGCAACCCGTCTTCTCGCTGGAGAGTGTGGAGCCTCCGTCAGACGTGTCCTTGCATCGGGTGATCACCGATATCCTTGCGCCCTATGTTGAAGACGAAGACAAGCAGAGGCTGGCGCTCGTCGGAGGTGATGATGTATTCGTCTCGTCGAACAACATCACCGCCATTGCGCTCGTTCTGCATGAACTGGCAACGAATGCCGCCAAATATGGATCTCTAAGCACACTTGAGGGACGGCTGGTGGTGTCATGCGTGCGATCCGACAAAATCGAGATCGTGTGGAGCGAACGCGGTGGGCCAACGGTCTCCGAACCGTCGGTTTCTGGCTTCGGCTCAACGCTTGTGACGCGGAGTGTCCAGGGGCTGCGGGGAGAAATCACTTATAGTTGGAGCAGCGAGGGGCTGGATGTCGTGATCGGCCTCCCGTTGTCAGCTCTCGAGGGCCCGCCGGATAAATCTGGAACATCAGCTGACCAACCGTCGACCTGATGGCCGAGGCGTTAAAAGCTTTGGTGGAAATGGCGAGAACGGCGCGCTAGCTGGAACGAATTACAAGTCCATGCGTTAGGTCGCGCGGGAAAAAAAGGGACGACAGGATTTGGCGCTGGAAACCAACCCAGAATGCCGCAGGCTATGCAACGAATTCGATTGGGACACGGCGAGCGTGGGGCCGGTGGATGGCTGGAGCGTCGAGCTTAGGACTCTCGTGAATGTTATGCTCGGCTCTCTGCAGCCGATGCTCATAGTCTGGGGACCATCTCAAACCACGCTTTACAATGACGGCTACGCTGCCATGTGTGGCCACCGGCATCCGGCTGCATTCGGCCGGCCCTTCGGTGAGCTCTGGCACGACATCTGGGACCAGGTTGAACCGATCATATCCGCAGCCTTCGCCGGACAAGGCACCTCGATGGAAGACATCGAGTTCGTCATGCACCGCAACGGTTACCCTGAAGAGACCCATTTCGCGTTCTCCTACACGCCGGTTCGAGACCCCTGGGGAACGGTGCTGGGGATGTTCTGTGCCTGCACCGAACAGACCGCGACCGTCGCAGAGCGCAAGGCGGAGCGGACGTTGCGAGAACGTTTCGAACAGGTGTTCGAGTTGAGCCCCGGCGGCATCGCACTACTGGGCGGTCCTGACCACGTCTTCGAATATGCAAATGAAGTATACTATTCGATGATCGGAACGGACCGTGAGATCATCGGCAAGACGGTCGCCGATGCGGTTTCCGAGGTCGTTCGGCAGGGCTATATTGACATTCTCGACGGCGTTTATCGGACGGGCGAGCCTTTTGTCGCGAAAAATCTCGAGATCGAGCTGAACCGCGGGACTGCCGGCGAAAAGCAGAACCGCGTCATCGATCTCGTATACCAGCCGATGCGGGAGGACGATGGGACGGTGAGCGGTATTCTGGTCCAGGCGCTCGACGTAACCGACCTTCGTGCAGAGCAGCAGAAGCAGGAACTGCTCTCCCATGAGCTTGGGCATCGCCTCAAGAACCAGCTTGCCATGATCCAGGCCATCGCGTCACAGACACTTCGAAACTCGCCGGATCTTGCCAGTGCCCGACTTCGCCTGTCTGACCGTATTGGCGTGTTAAGCGCTGCCCACGATACGATCTTGCTCGGAGGAGTGGGCGCTTCGACCGTCAATCAACTGGTCGAGCAAATTATATCGACCCACGACGACCCGGCCAATCCGCGCATCACCGTTTCCGGAACGAGGGTGAAGGTTGGCTCTCGTCCATCCCTTTCGCTGTCGCTGATCCTTCATGAGCTGGCGACGAATGCGACCAAGTTCGGCGCCCTCTCCGAGCCGGACGGGCGCGTCAGCATACGGTGGATGGTTACCGGGCCAAAATCCGACCGCTTCGAACTGATCTGGAGCGAGAGCGGAGGACCGCCTGTTGCGCAGCCAGAAACTCTTGGCTCAGGCATGAGGCTGATCAACGCCGGCCTCAATGGCACATCCGACAGCACCGTGGAATTCTCTTACCCGCCCGACGGTCTGGTCTGCGTGATAGGCGCCGACCTCGACGGCTTCCAGCAGGAACACTGAATGGCTCAGCTCCCCATCCTCGTTGTAGAAGACGACGGCCTGATCCGGATGGATTTGGCCGACGTGCTCGGTGACAGTGGCTTCACCGTGCTTGAAGCGGCGAATGCCGATCAAGCCCTCGTCATTCTTGAGACGCAGACGACAGTGAGTGCAATGCTGACTGACATCGACATGCCTGGATCGATGAACGGCATCAAGCTCGCCAATCTCACCGCCTCACGCTGGCCCGACTGCAAGATCATCGTAATATCAGGGCGGTACTCGCCGGACCAAGGCAGCCTGCCTGAAGGCGCACGGTTTCTTTCTAAGCCCATATCGGAACGGCTACTGGGTGCTACACTCGCCGAAATGGGCATCGAGGCCACCACTTAGGTCTCGGCGGCCTAGTCGTTCAACGGCATCCATGAGATTTATCAACATGGCTGCTTTCAATACCCTATAGTGCGAGGGGCACTTGTCGGCCCTCCCTTCGCTCATGTCGACACACCGAATGGCGAGAGGTCCATGGACAGCATCATCCAACATCCGACTTTCGGGGCCGGCCGCATGGGCCGAATGACAGCAGAGTTCAACTGGGCCTCGACGCCACTCGGGCCGATATCCTCTTGGTCGAAGGCGCTCGAAGCGATTGTCTCGCTGATGCTTGGTCAGCGACACCCGATCTGCATGTTCTGGGGCGAGCAGTTCACGATGCTTTACAACGATGCCTATGCGCCGCTTCTTGGGGCTAAGGAACACGGTGCGCTTGGCCAGCCTGCCAATGTTGTCTGGTCGGACATCTGGTCCGACATCAAGCCGTTCGTTGATCAGGCCATGTCTGGAGACGGCACCTGGGCCGAAGAGTTGCCGCTCGTCATGACCCGCAACGGCTTCGATGAAGAGACCTTTTGGACATTTTCCTACAGCCCGCTCTTCGAAGAGGGCGAGGTGAAAGGGATGATGAACGTGGCGATCGACGCGACCGCGGGGGTCATAGCTCGCAGGAACCAGAACGCACTACAGCGCGAACTGGTCCACCGTGTCAAAAATACGCTTGCAGTGGCAGGTGCAGTCGTGTCCTCCACGCTTCGCCAGGCGACAAGTCTCGAACAGGCGCGGGCGACCGTCGCAGACCGCATCACAGCACTCGGAAACGCCCAGGAGCTTCTCCACGAGTCGGCGGAAGACACACCCGTCCGCGGTATCGTCGAGGCCGCGATGAAGGCGCACCTAGATCGCCCTGACCGGGCCGTCATCAGCGGCCCGGATACGCGGGTGGCATCCCAGCAAGCAGTTGGGCTATCGCTTGCCGTCTACGAGCTGGCAACGAATGCCGTCAAATACGGAGCCCTGTCAGACGATGCCGGCAAGGTCGAAATCTCGTGGGATTTGACCGCCGGAGATCGTTTCACCTTCACCTGGCAGGAGGTTGGCGGCCCCGCGGTCGCAAAGCCTGCGAGAACCGGGTTCGGTTCGCGACTGACGAACAAGATTGTGGCGGCTTATTTCGAGGGCCAGGGCCGAACCCTCTATAATCCCGACGGTGTCAGGTTTGAGCTTGAAGGTATCATCCACTCGGGACAATCGGACCAAGTGGAAATCGGTTGAGCGCTGTCATCCCGACCGCACTCACGCTTCACGTTCGAGTTCCTGAAGTGTTTCGATCACCAAGGCTTCGTTCAGCGGCTTTCCCAAGAACCGCGCCCGCTCCGGCAGATCGTTATGAGCCGGAACGATAGCGCCCGAGGCGACAACGACATGCACCTCGGGCCAATGTTCGCCGACGTAGCGGGCGAGAGCCAAGCCATCCATCTGGCCTGGCATCTGGATGTCCGTCATCAAAAGTTTGAGGGAGCTGTGCTTGGCGAGAAGTTTGAATGCTTCGTCGGCGTTCCTTGCCTCAATGACGTGATAGCCTGCTGACGACACTATGTCGGCGGTATCCATTCTGATCAACGGTTCGTCGTCAACGACCAAGGCAATCGGCTCTCGCATTTCATCAGCTCCCATGTTCAGCTCCCATGTTCAGCACATAAGCGCCAGACCCGAATTCTGTTCCTTAGATGTCTAGTTTCCATCGAAATAACGGAGCATTGGCGCGGAGCCCGGGCCTGACCTTCAACCCGTTTCTGAGATGCCAAATCTTTGCGGTATCGACTTCCCCCGTTATCGGCGTAGACTGCTTACTATCGTCACCACACGAATTCGTAGGCGGTGGCGGCTAAGGGTTCGTACGTGCTTTTGCCTGCCTGATTACAGGAGGAGGGACATGTCACTCCCCTCAATCCACGCAGCAGACAATGCCGAACTTCGTCGAAGGCTCTATCAGAGGGCATCGCTCTATACAGTGGACGAAGAGGTATGCCGACGGATTGTCGACCGCACCATATTCGCCATCGTCGAAGATTTGGACTTACTGAACGGAGAAGACATCTGGCACGAGGTATTCAATGTTCTGCATGGTTTCGCTCGGGCTGAAATTGGAGTTTCCGATCACCCTCCGCCAGCAACAGCCACCCCAATGATCGCGGACGCCCGGTCTGACGAGTCGATGATCGCGTCCGAGATGTGTGATCATTTGGCCCGAAGACATTCGTTTGGAGTTGTCGCCAACAGTGCAAAATCAAGGTCGGCCTAGGTTGCAGCGGGAGGAGCGAATGAATTTAAAGCATAGGCCCCCGTGCCACCGCCCGGTAGCACGTTCAGTCATTCAATGCGACGTCTCTTGCTGATCAGCATCGGCGGGAATGACGATACCGACATATCTCACCGGGCTGCCACTGGCGTCCCGGAAGCCGCGACCATACGATGCCACGGCGACGTACGCGCCTGTCGCGTTGAGCACGCGGTAGGTCTCCTGCTGCGGTAGATGCCCGACGATACTGTCACGTATGGTTTTCGCGAGACGCGGACGATCATCGGGATGGACGCGCGCGAGATATGCCTCTATCGGCAATCCTCTCTCCGCAAGATCTGGATCTAGCCCGAACAAAGCGGCCAGTGCGCTGTCTGCGTAGAGAATATTTTCAGGTAGGTCCCACGAGTAAAAACCTGCATCCGGCACGCTGCCGCCCATCAACGCGGCTTCAAAGTTTAGCTCCACTATTTGACGCATCAAATCTCCTGTCTTCACGTCGATTCGTACTTTAGCGCTCGTGAATGTTGTTTCAAGGGTATTGGTGCGTCAGTCCCGCTTGGTGATGTAGAGTTCTTCCAGCATCTGTAGAACGGCCATGACACCAGGGCTGGACGACCTATGATGCAGTGGCTGCGCCGGAGTGATGTGAGCGGGTCGTCTAAGGCCGGTGAGATAGGAAGCCAGATCATCCAACAATGGATCAGCAGGCCCTGACGTGTCCGGAACAAGGAGAACTTTGGTCATAGATACAATTCTGAAGGAGGAGGCGGATGCCTTGACTTCCTATGCGCTGTTTTAGATCTTCTGTATATTCATTTATTTGCAACGAGGCCGCTTCACCTCATACGATCAAGGTAGTGGATTGATGGACGCGCGACGCACTGTTTGCAGCAGCTCGCGCAACGTGTTTCGTTATTTTGACTCACATGGGTTCCGCGGCGGCCAGCGCTGAAGCTCTTGAGTGGATCAGAACCCTCGGCCCATAATTTGATAGTCTCGTTTTCGCAGAGCAGATCTCGGCCTTATATTTCCGATTCAAATAAATGCGCTCGTCACTCCATCAACTTTCTGAAAAACGAAATATCTTGATAATCTGGAAATTCCAGATATTCTGGATATCCAGTTCGGAGATTGTCTATGCGCCATTACACGACGGGTGACCTCAACAAGCAGGTCGGCGATGTCACAGATGCGGCCAGCCGTGAGCCGGTAGTTCTCACCAAACACAGGAAGCCACGCTTCGTGTTGATGAGCTATGAGCATTATGAACGGCTGCGCACCGGTGGCGACCCGCGCAAGCCTCATCGGGCCGCGGACATGCCCGATGAGCATATAGAGCTGTTTGGTGCAGAAATCGATCGGTTGGCGCGTGGTGAAGGCTACGGCGATGAGCCGTGAGTTCCTTCCCGGTCAGATAATCAGCTATCCGTATCTATGGAGTTGGCAGGATGAGCGTGGTGAGACTGAAGGACGCAAGTCGCGCCCGACCTGCGTCGTCGTTGCGGTTCGTATTGCCAAGGACGGCGTTACCCACCTGGCTCTTCTCGCAGTGACAACGCAACCGCCACAGACCGACCGCGCCGCCTTGGAAATCCCTGATACGGAGGCACGTCGAGCCGGCCTGAGCGATCTGAAGCGCTGTTGGGTGATGGTCGATGAATACAATTACGATGTGGCTGAGCGTTCTTGGTATATCGAGCCAGACGAGAAGACACTCGGTCGTTTCAGCAAGGCGTTCATGATGAAGATTGCGGCGGCCTTTGGCGAAGCTTCCAGAAATTCAGGCCGCCGGATAAACAGAATGGATTGAATCGCTAGATTCGATTTTCGCGAGTTAACTACCCACCATCATTCCGGCTAGTGTTGGAGCAGCCACGCCCACCGATGACGGTCTTGCTCTTGAACCTAATTGAACCGTCGACCCCCTATTTCAGTTGTGTGGGGGTACAATGAAGACCACTGCCGTCAATGGTACGATCAGTTAAACGACTTAGCTCGCTCATATATTGCCAAAGCGAAGGCTTCGAACCCTCGCAAGTTTGCTGCATTTCGGGCTTCAATTGCAAAAGCTGTTAAGCGCCTTTCGATCGACAAGACCGAAGATGCCTGTATCAGCCTGACTTCATCGTACCAAGCAGGTGGCGATGCGGCCGACGCTGGTTCTAATGCCAGAACATCGCTTGATTTGTCCGATCAGCAAAAACAGCTCACCGGACGCTCACGCAACACGCGTCGCCTGGTGAACAGGAGAGACAACCATCAGGGTCTCAGGTCCCGGTCGGGCACATGAGGAAAGCGCAAAAATGGCAATGAGGACTAGAAATGTGAGGCGCAATGGACGGAACTCTTGACTCTGGTGGCAGGGACTTAGTCCCAATCGACATTCCCGAAAAAGCTGGGAAATCGGAAGAAGAACAATATTCTATCGTGTCACCTCGTCACAACAGGTCTACCAATCTGGACCTGCCTCTCCACATCATGCTCGAAAAGCCGAAACGGAGTCTATCTTCAATGCGCCGCGTAGGCAGGTGGCCTTCTTAGCTTTCAAGGGATCCGAACCATCCGTGTGAACAGCACCCCATACTGGAACCTGTTAGTTTCAATGAAACTTCCGAGTCTTCACTATATATCTTTTCCTACGCCCGCCCTGCCAGCGCAGTTCTTACAGAATAGTCTATCGGGCACCGCGCGCAGCACACAGCCCTTCATAGTTTTGAAATGGTGCTGCTGGGAGCTATCAGGAGCTGTAGTACGGTGAAGCGAAGGTTACACAACACTAGTGCGATGCACAGATCATGGCTTCACAGTCGTCGTTCCCGACGGGTTCGTTGTCGGTACCGGACCACCTGAACCGCTCTGCGAATGCGGTATGCTTTCCGTCGGAGCGGTGTTGCCGGTTCCCGCTGTAGGTGCCTGACTAGGGGGCGCCGGCGCCGCCGGTGGAGCGGCTGTACTTTGCTCCGTTGGAGAATCCGTTGCCTCTCCCCACCACTCTGCCGATCCCCATGCGATAAGCGCCAAGATCAGGCCCGCCGCAAGAACGAGAAGTACCGGCATGCCTGTTCGTCCTTGCCGGGCTTCTGTCGCATCCTCGACGACTGGTGGATCAACTTTTCTATCCATAGGCTTCGGCTCCTGCGATTGATCATCACAAAGAGGTGGCTCGGGAAATCTGCACAGCGGGGATAAGTGGAATTTCTGCCTGACTTCGGCTTAGATGCCGGGAACAGGAGATACCATGACGAGACG
>NZ_SLYW01000016.1 GCF_004343585.1 Neorhizobium sp. JUb45
TTCACTGAATCTGCTCGTCTTCATCAAAATCTCCTCGATCATAAAGCCCGAGAAAATTCTACTTTTGAAGTCCGTTATTCGGAGGGGGGATTACCCAAGAAGGTTTGCGGCTTTCGCCACAAATCGCTCACAAGATAGGTCTGTGGGCATAAGTATCTCCGAGCGCACGAGCTCCATCCCCAGGACGGGGCAGGCAGATCTGCGGGATACGTGGGTGCAAACGAGAATTGCAATCTCGCGAACAGCCGCTACTCCTGCGGCAACCCGCCAACAGTGGCAGCTATCGCGAGCACATGCAATATAAGTGTTTATGGATCGTCCAGGCTTGAAGGTCTCTATACAGGATCGACGATATGGTTCGTGATCGCAAAAAACTCGAACTCGCCTAGTCCGACACACTTGAACGCTCTGTTCAAGCCAGTAAGCCAGTGTGAAAGAAGATCCGCGAGGGCTCTCGACATCTGGATTAAAGGGTCAGCCTAGCTTTTGGCCGAGCGGCCCTTCGGGAAAGTGCGGTGAGAGTGTTGCGGAGATGACGCTTTCAAATAAGTTTCTCAATCGAAGGCATACGAGGCGAAGAGGTGAGTTGAAGGCCGATGAGAACCAAGTCGATGTGCCTCTGGCTGTCAGCACTTGCAATCCCAGTCTTTATCCTTGTTGCCGTGCAGGTCGACAAGCCCTCTTCGCCATCAATAGGCGGTGGAGGCTACGATCTTGGGCCGCTCGTTTATTCCTGGTTGTTGATTATGATCACCGTGCTGTGGTCAGTCTGTACCTTCGTCGCAGCAGTCAACTTCAAAGATCGAGCGTCGTCCAAGCGCGCTTTCATTCTAATGGCTATGGGCATTATCACCTTCACCGTGGTCCTTCTCGTCTATCACGATAATCTCTCGTAGGCCATGCTCGAGATGCGATTCCTGCGAGCCGACGGTAATGCTAAAATGGAGTGTGTAGGTCACTTCTGTCGAATGCGCTTATAAGTTGGAAAGTGCGCGAAGCCTGGCGATGATGATAGAAAAGTCATAAGGCTTTGCAAAGAACTCTGCCGACGCAGGAAGCGTCAGGTCTGCCGGAGTAAGGCGGCCCGACGACACAATGATGCCTGCATCTGGAAAGCGCTCGGCAACGGCATGAGCCAGATCCACTCCAGACAGCGTGCCTGGCATCTGAACGTCGGTGAAGAGAAGATGGACATGGCGATTTTCGATGACTGCGAGGGCATCGTCAGCCGTCTCGGCCTCGATGACGTGGAACCCAGCATCTTCAAGCGCGTCGATCACCGTCAGGCGGATCAAGGGTTCATCTTCAACGACAAGAACGGTTGCCACGCGTCGCCTCCAGTATGTTGCATCGCCAAACACCCGACCGTTGCAGTCTGTTCCTTGTCGGCGAAAGTTTGTCGCCTATTCGCTGATCCTGACAATCTCGCCATCAGCATTATCGCCTCTGCTCCAAGAGCCATTACCGGCAAGGGTCGATGCCGCAATAAAACTGCGGCTAGTCGAAACATCACGTAAACTCTAAGGTTGTGTGCTTATCCCCAGCCAAACGAACCTCCATATTCATGCGAGTCGTCCACCCTTGAGGACGTCCAGAGGGTCAAGTCTGAGGAGCCTGAGCTGAGCGGGCTGCTCGGCACACGGACAAAGGCGGGCGTCTTCAGAACCACTGCCGACTGATGGGCCGTCCGATTATTCAACAGCTGGATTTGGGAAGGCCTGAGTGCTTTTCATAATCCGCCACGGCCGCGATGACTGGGCGGGCCAACGGTCAAAAAAAAGGGCAAGTAGTTGCCAATACTGGACAATTATTCTTAGATATTTTCACTAGAACGGGGTGCGAGAGTTCGTATCCCTTCAAGACCGACGTGGGAACTTGTCACCTTGGGAACTGATAATTGCAGGGGTTTACCTTACTTGACTAGCTA
Organism: Neorhizobium sp. JUb45; assembly: GCF_004343585.1. Lineage (GTDB taxonomy): Bacteria > Pseudomonadota > Alphaproteobacteria > Rhizobiales > Rhizobiaceae > Neorhizobium. The sequence goes on from NZ_SLYW01000016.1 coordinate 1,928, forward strand.
TCGGTAAGATGAAACGCCCTACCCATTCGGGCAAATAGGTGGCATTTTCCAAATCAGTGGCTCGTTGAGATCCTGCTTTGCAGCAGGTCGCCCTGCTGTTCAAGAACGGGATAGGCGGTTGCGGCGACAAGATGGGAGTTGATCTGCTTGAGGTCGCGCAGCAGATCGAGATGCAGGGAACTGGTTTCGGTTGCCGTGACATCTCCTTGCCGAAGCCTGTCAAAATGGGCTTTTGTGCCTTCGCGTTCCGCTTTCCTGAACGCAATTTTCTCTTCCACCAGCATGCGGGCCATTCGCCCGTCCTGCGACATGAACAAGGCGGCAGCGATTTGCAGGTTGGTCGCAAGGCGGTCGAAAAGAGCGTTCAATTCGCTTTTGGAGGTCTTTGAGAATGTCATGCCGCGCCGCAGACGTTTGGCGAGGTGTGGAAGTACATTCTGATCGAGCACGTCACCGGCATGTTCGAGCCCGGTGGAAAAGATCAGGATTTCTTCGAGCCTACGCTTGTCGGCATCACTGAGTTCGTCGGGATCGATGGAGGTCAGGTAGATCTTCACGGCGGTGTTGAGCCGATCGAGCACCGTATCCTGCTTGCGCAGAACTGACAGCGCCCGGCGATCGTTGGTCGAGAGTGACGCTTTGGTGCCCGCCAGCATTTCATCCAGAATATCGACGATCCGCAGGACCTCACGGGCTGCTGCCTGTAGCGCAACGATCGGTGTCTCCTTGGCCGAGGGATCGAGATAACGGGGCTGGCCTGGGTCGCTTTCGTCGATGCGTTGCGGCATGAACCGGACAAGAGCATTTGCGAATGGCGTCAGGAAGGGCATGAACAATGCCGCCACCACAAGGTTGAACACTGTATGGAAATTGGCCACCACGCGGCCGTCGTTGCTTCCAGAGGAGGTCATTAGGGTGGTGATCTGCTCGAGGAAGAGGAAAGCCAGCGCAACGCCGATGACGCGAGTGAGAAGGTTGCCGATCGGAAGCCGTCGCGCTGATAGATCGGCCCCTGACTGGCCCTCGACAACGGGATTGATGGCCGTTCCGAGATTGGCGCCCAGCGTCAGCGCACAGGCCTGATAGGGATCAAGAAGGCCCTGGCTTGCCAGAGACATGATCAGCAGCACCACTGCGACGCTGGAATGCGCTGCCCATGTCAACACTGCTGCCAGCAGGAGGCTGAGAAGGGGAGCCTTCGAAATTGCGTGGAGAATGGTCTCGAAGGCGGGTGTATGGGCATATTGCTCCAGCACATCGAGCAATTGATGCAGCGCCAGCAGCATGAAGCCGATACCGATGAACACGCGGCCAAGATCATGAACCTGCGGGTTCTGCACCTGCCGGAACATCAGGACGCCGATCAGGATGAGAGCCGGTGAAACTGCTGCGACATTGAAGGATAGCACCTGCACGATCAGCGTGCTACCGACATTGGCTCCCAGCATGACCGCCAACGCCGGCACCAGATCCACTAGCCCGCCGGCCGTAAAGCCCGTTGCCATAAGGCCCGTCGCCGTGCTGCTTTGCAGAACTGCCGTGACACCCATGCCGGCCAGAAAGGCTTTCAAGCGGTTGCTCAGCGCATGACCCAGAAACGAACGCAGGCTGGGTCCGAAGGCGCGCTGGATGCCAGTCTGCACCATGCGCGTCCCCCACAGAAGGAGCGCGATATGGCCGGCCAATGCGATCAGGGCTATGATGACGGACATGGATATTCCAGTCGAAAGCAATCGAATTTTCATTAGCCGTCTAATAATATTCAGGCTGTTGCGGTAATCAAGTGTCGGCAGGAAATGCTGCGCGATGATGCCGTCACGGGTTCCGCGGCTCCACGCGACGGCCTTCGGCGTCGAACAGGTGAAAACGATCCGGTGAGGCGGTCAGCGACAGTGTCTCACCGATCGCGATGACAGAGCGGCCGGGCACGCGGAACACGATCGCGCTGCCATCTTCCGTTAGGCCATGGACATAACTTTCCGCACCAACCAGCTCGACCGCCATCACCTGTACCTGCGTGCGAAAACCATCGTCCACAGCGGGATCCGCGATCAGGAGGTCCTCCGGGCGGATGCCGACAGTGGCCACATTGGCGGGCCAGTTCACGCCGCTACCCTGTTTGCCGGCCAGCGGCATCAGGTTCATCGATGGCGACCCAATGAAGGTGGCAACGAATGTGGTGGCCGGTTTTTCATAAAGCTCGATCGGTGTGCCGACCTGCTCGATGCGCCCTGCATTGAGCACCACCAGCCGGTCGGCAAGTGTCATCGCCTCCATCTGGTCATGGGTGACGTATATCGAGGTGGTAGCGAGCGAACGCTGAAGCCTGCGGATTTCGACGCGCATCTGCACGCGCAGCTTGGCGTCGAGATTGGAGAGCGGTTCATCGAACAGGAAGGCTGCCGGCTTGCGCACGATCGCACGGCCCATGGCGACACGCTGTCGCTGGCCGCCGGAAAGCTGTCGCGGCTTGCGGTCAAGAAACGGCTCGATTTCCAGCGCGCGGGCTGCCTCGGTAATGCGCCGGTCGATTTCGTCTTTCGGCGTATTGCGGTTCTTCAGGCCGTAAGCGAGGTTCTGGCGCACCGACATATGTGGGTAAAGCGCATAATTCTGGAACACCATGGCAATGTCGCGTTCCGACGGTTCAAGATCATTGACCCGGCGTCCGGCAATCGTCACGTCGCCGCCGGTAATGCTTTCCAGTCCGGCCACCATGCGCAGAAGCGTGGATTTTCCGCAGCCGGACGGGCCGACGAGCACGATCATCTCGCCATCCTTGATGTCGAGCGATACGCCCTTGATGGCCTCGATATTCGCACCATAGGTCTTGCGGACGTCCTTGAGTTCAATCGTAGCCATTACTTTTCGGTCTCCACCAAACCTTTGACGAACCAGCGCTGCATCAGCACCACGACGATGACGGGAGGGATGATTGCCAGGATCGCCGTCACCATCACGTAGTTCCACGGCGTCGAGGCATCTGCGAAATCCACCATGCGGCGCAGGCCGATGATGATCGTGTTCATCTCTGCCCTGTCGGTGACGAGCAGCGGCCAGAGATATTGCGTCCATCCGTAGATGAAGAGGATAACGAACAGCGCCGCGATATTGGTCATTGATAGCGGCAGAAGGATATCCTTCATGAAGCGGAACGGCCCGGCATTGTCGATGCGCGCCGCCTCCAGCATCTCGCCCGGAATGGTGAGGAAAAACTGCCGGAACAGGAAGGTGGCTGTCGCCGAAGCCATCAGCGGCAGGGTGAGACCGGCATAGGTGTTGAGCAGGCCGAGATCGACGATCACTTTGTAGGTCGGCAGGATACGAACCTCCACCGGCAGCATGAGCGTGATGAAGATCATCCAGAAAAAGCCCATGCGAAAAGGAAAGCGGAAGAATACGATGGCGAAGGCCGACAGGAACGAGATGACGATCTTGCCGATGGCAATGGCGATCGCGACGACAAAGCTGTTGAACAGCAGCCGTTCGAGGCTGACGCCGACGACGCGTTCGACGCCGCCGGAAATGGATTCCGTATAATTCTCCACCATATGCCCGCCCGGCAGAAGCGAAAGTGGTGGACGAACGATTGCGCCGGCCGGCGCCGTCGAGGCGATGAAGGTGTAATAGATCGGGAAGGCGACGATTATGATGCCGAGGATCAGCATCAGATGCGCCATCAGGCTTGCTACGGGTCTGTTTTCGATCATCTTTTCACCTCACGCATAATGCACGCGCCGCTCGACGAAGCGGAACTGGAAGGCGGTCAGCGCAATCACGATGACCATCAGGATGACCGACTGTGCGGCCGACGAGCCGAGATTGAGGTTCACAAAACCGTCGTTATAGACCTTGTAGACCAGCGTTTCGGTGGCCTTGGCCGGTCCGCCGCCGGTGACGGAATGGATGATGCCGAAGGTGTCGAAAAAGGCGTAGACGGTGTTGACGACCAGCAGGAAGAAGGTGGTCGGTGCGAGAAGCGGAAAGACGATTGTCCAGAATCGCCGTGCGCCGCGCGCACCATCGATTGCAGCGGCTTCCAGCAGCGATTTCGGGATGGCCTGCAGACCCGCCACGAAGAACAGAAAATTGTAGCTGATCTGTTTCCATGCGGCGGCCACCACGACCAGCGCCATGGCCTGATCACCGTTCAGCAGCGGATCCCAGGCGACGCCGTTGCGGCGCAGAATATAGGCGAACGTGCCCATGGCGGGGTTGAACATGAACAGCCACAACATGCCGGCCACGGCGGGCGCCACCGCGTAGGGGATGATCATCATCGTGCGGTAAAAACCTTTGCCGCGCACGACGAGATCGGCAGCCGTCGCCAAAAGCAAGGCGATGCCCATCGAGAGAAGAGCGGTTGCCACGCTGAACACGACAGTGACGCGCAGCGCATGCAGATAGTTCGGGTCCGACAGGATCGCCGAAAAATTGGCAAACCCGACAAAGGCGCTCTGCAGCCCAAAGGGGTCTTCCCGCATGGCAGACTGGTAAAGCGCCTGGCTTGCCGGCCAGAAGAAGAACACGATGGTCAGCACGATCTGCGGTGCGACCAGAAAATAGGGAAGGATCTTGTTCGGAAAGACGACGCTCTGCACCGGCAACCTCCTCGATATCGGGATAGCCGTCCGCATGGTTTTTACATGCGGACGGCGTATATGGATGTTATTTGCCGATCGCCTGCTGGATCGCCGCATTGCCGCGTTCGACGGCCTTGTCGAGCGCTGCCCTGGCATCCTGTTTGCCGGCCAGCATTGACTCGAATTCCTCGTTCATGATGTCGCGCACCTGCGGCAGGTTGACGAGGCGCACACCCTTGGAGTTTTCGGTCGGTGGCTTGCCCATCATCTGCAGAAGCGGCGTCTCGCGGCCGGGGTTCTTGTCGTAGAAGCCGGATTTCTTGGTGTCTTCATAAGCGGCCATTGTCACCGGCATGTAGCCGGACACCTGATGCAGGCGGGCCTGGATCTTGGTCTGCGACAGGAAGTTGAAGAAGGTGGCGACACCCTTGTATTCCGCATCGCTTTTGCCCGCGAACACCCACAGGCTTGCGCCGCCCGGAATGGTGTTCTGCGGCCGACCTTCGCCCTCATAATAAGGTAGCTGGCCGATCCCGTATTTCATGCCGGATTTGATGATGTCGCCAAGCCCGCCGGAGGATTCCGTCAGGATGCCGCATTCACCGGATGTGAACAGCTGCTTTGCTTCCGAGGTTCTGCCGCCATAGCGGAACGTGCCGTCCTTGGCGAGATCGGCGATCGACTGGAAATGTTTGACGAAGGGTTCGGCATTGAAGGCCAGCTTGACGTCGGTGCCGCCGAGGCCGTTTTCGTGGCTCGCATAGGAGAGATTGTTCCAGGCGGCAAGATTTTCGGTCTGGATCCAGGTCAGCCATGTCGAGGTGAAGCCGCAGTTCGCGGCCCCGCTGGACTTGATCTTTTTGGCGGCTTCAAACACTTCCGGCCATGTCTTCGGCGGCGCATCTGCGTTCAGCCCTGCCTTCGCAAACACATCCTTGTTGTAATAGAGGATCGGCGAGGACGAGTTGTAGGGGAAGGACAACATCGTGCCGTCCGGTTTCGAATAATAGGCGACGATACCCGGCAGGTATTGCGCCTTGTCGAATTTGAAGCCGCCCTTTTCCAGAACGTCGGCGACCGGCACGATAGCGCCTTGCGCGCCCATCATCACGCCGCTGCCGGCATCGAAAACCTGCATGATCGCCGGTGGCTGTTTGGCGCGGAAGGCGGCGATGCCAGCATTCAACGTTTCCGGATAGGTGCCCTTGAAGACCGGAACGATCTTGTAATCGGACTGGCCCTCGTTGAATTCCTTGGCAAGCTGGTCGATCACCTCGTTATTGGCGCCGGTCATGGCGTGCCACCAGGAAATTTCCGTGGCGGCCAATGCGCTGGATGCCATCAGAGCCAAGGCTGCGGTTGTCAGAACTGATGTCAGAACAGTCTTCATGGTCGTATTCCTCCCTTTCCATGAATAGGCCTGCCGCCCTATCCGGCGGTATTGTCTGAGGCCCTCCTCGGCCTCAGCATGTCCTTCGCAGCTACGCGGCGGCGACACCTTCCTTGTCGATACCGGAAATACGCAGCAGGTCTTCGATTGCGCCCGGACCGGCGGCGAGAACAGGTGCCCCCTTGGTCAGATGATCTCCTTCGCTGGGGAAAGGCAGAAACCAGCCTCCCGCTTCACGCACGAGGCAATAACCGCCAAGGCAATCCCAGGCATGCATGTATGGCTCGAAATAACCGACGAGGCGGCCTGCTGCGACATAGGCCAGCATCAGCGCACCGGAGCCCAGCCGGACGAAATTGCCACCGCTCGCCAGTAGATCCTCGACGATCTTCCCAACCGATTCCGGCGTCACATGATGATTGGCGCCGATACCGGTCACGGCATTGCGGATGGTTTTGGTCGTGCCAAGTTCAAGAAGCTTGCCATTCAGAGTGGCGCCTTGGCCCAGCGCGCTCGAATAAAGTTCGTCGTGGCACGGCACATGGATCACGCCGACGACCGGCTCGCCCTTGTGCAGCACGGCAATCGAAACGCACCAGTTCGGCATGCCATGCACGAAAGGGCTGGTGCCGTCGATCGGATCGACCACCCAGGTGTAGCCGCTATTGCCGCCGGTCAGGCCGTATTCCTCTCCGAGAAAACCATCCGCGCCAAAGGCATCACCCGTGCAGTTGCGGATCAGTTCCTCGACTTCGCGATCGGCGATCGAAACGACGTCCTGTGGATCGCCCTTGCTCTCGATCACCAGTGTGTCGCGGCGATTGAAGTAGCCGAGCGCAAGCTTGCCGGCTTCGACGGCGACGCGTTCGGCCAGCTTCCGGCGTTTTCTGATTTCGTCCTCTTGTGCTGCCATGGGCAAATATCCTTCGATCTGTGCAGGCGCATCACTGCGCGATGATGGCGATGCCGCGGTTTTTCAAACCGATCGCCACGCGGGTACCGGGTGCAAGAGGGCGGTCGACCGACGGGTCCACGATGAACAGGGTCCCGCCGCTCGTTTCCGCCTCGTATTCGATATGATCGCCCAGATAGGCCGCATGGCTGATGCGGCCCGGAAAGGCAGCCGTTTCGGCAGGCTCGAGCGTGATGGCGCTGGGACGTACAGCCAGCTGGTGCCTGCCGGGCCGGGCACCTCGGGCCGGCACGACGTGGCGCAATCCTTCGATGCTGATGGTCGCATCGCTGCCGGTGATGTCGATCACTTCACAGGGCACAACATTCGCCTCACCGATAAAATCGGCAATGAAAGGCGAGGCGGGGGCTTCGTAAAGCTCGCGCGGCGAACCCTGTTGGGCGATTTCGCCGTCCTTCATGACGATGATCCGGTCGGACACCGCCAGCGCCTCGTCCTGATCGTGGGTGACGTAGACGGCAGTAAACTGCAGGCGTTGCTGCAGCTCGCGGATTTCGGTGCGCACTCGACGGCGAAGGCGGGCATCGAGATTGGAAAGCGGCTCGTCGAGCAACAACACCTGCGGTTCAAGCACGAGCGCACGCGCCACGGCGACGCGTTGCTGCTGGCCACCGGAGAGTTCCGCCGGAAGCCGCCCGCCCATGCCGGCAAGGCCGACGAGTTCGAGCCCATGTTCGGCCTTCTGCCGCGCTTCCTTGCGCGGCAGACCGGAGGATTCCAGGCCATAAGCGACATTGTCGAGCGAATTCATGTGCGGAAACAGGGCGTAGGACTGGAACACCATCGACACATCGCGCTCGTTGGCGGGCAGCATGGTCACATCCTTGCCACCGATCAGGATACAGCCAGATGTCGGATGTTCCAGACCTGCCAGCATGCGCAGGGTCGTCGTCTTGCCGCAGCCTGAAGGGCCGAGCAGCGTCACCAGCGTGCCGGGTTCGACCGTGAGCGACAGGTCGGCGATGGCGGTGAATGCGCCAAACGTCTTGCGCACATTCTGGAATGTGACCGATCCGGCATTTCGGGTCATGCGGCTTTCTCCTTGGAGATGATGGGGAGGGTCGGCTGGTTCAGTCCGGCAACGCGGTTTTCGCGCCGCAGCCGTCGCTCGCCCACCAGCAATTGGAAGCCGGTGATGACGGTGATCATCACCACGATCAGCATGGAGGAATAGGCGATGGCGACGCCATACTCGCCGTTCTCGACCAGCCCGACGATATAGGACGTCGCCATGTTGTACTGGGCACTGACCAGGAAAACGACGGCGCTGATGGAGGTGATGGCGCGCACGAAAGAGTAGACCAGCGCTGCAGTGATGGCGGGGCGCAGCAGCGGCAGGATCACCTTGCGGGCGGTGCGGAAGGTGGTGGCGCGCAGCGTCATCGAGGCTTCGTCGAGGCTCTTGTCGAGCTGGCTCATCGCCGCGATGCCGCCGCGCACGCCGACCGGCATGTTGCGGAACACGAAACAGGCGATCAGGATCAGCGCCGTACCGGTCATTTCAAGCGGCGGCAGGTTGAAGGCCATGATGTAGCTGATGCCGATGACGGTGCCGGGAATGGCAAAACTCATCATCAGCGCGAATTCGAACAGCTCGCGCCCGGCGAATTTCTGCCGCACGATGACATAGGCCGTGGCAAGGCCGACCGCTGCCGTCAGCGGTGCGGCGATCAGGGCAATTTCCATCGTCGTCCAGAACGAGTTCCAGGCGACGCCTGTCCAGACCAGCGAGCCATCGCGGAACGTGATGGAAAACGCCTTGGCGTAATGGGCGAGCGTCAGACTGTTGTCGAGGCCCCAGGTTTTGACGAAACCGCCGAACAGGATCATGCCGTAGACAACGAGCGTAAAGATCATCCATGGAATGACCACGGCATGCACACCGATCGAAAGCGGTCTTGGCAGGGCGATATGGGCGCCGCTGTCGCCCTTGCCGGTAACGGTGGCAAAGTTCTTGCCCGACAGCCAGAGACGCTGGGCGAGGAAGGCGGACAGCGTGAAGCCGAGCAGGATCATGGCGAGCACGGCGGCGCGGGCCGGATCGTTCTGCGAACCGACGACGGCGAAGAAGATTTCCGTCGACAGAACGCCGTGGCTGCCGCCAAGCACCAGCGGATTGCCGAAATCGGCCATGCTTTCGATGAAGCCGATCAAAAATGCGTTGGCGAGGCCGGGCTTCATCAGCGGTAGCGAGACACGCCAGAAGGTGCTCCATCGATCGGCACGCAATGTCTGGGATGCTTCCTCCATCGAGGGGCTGACGCCTTCAACGACGCCGATCAGAACGAGGAAGGAAATCGGTGTAAACGACAGAACCTGTGCGATCCAGATGCCGGTCAGACCGTAAAGCCAGCGGCTCGGTTCGATGCCGAAAGTCGAAGATAGGCCTTGAGTGACGATGCCGGCACGGCCGAACAGCAAGGTGAGGGCCAGGCCGATCACGAAGGGTGGCGTGATGATCGGCAGGATGGTTAGAAGCCGCAGCCCCTTCTTGAACGGAAACCGTGTGCGGGTTGCGACAAGCGCGAAGGCAAGGCCAAGCGCGGTGGAGCCGGCAGCCGTCATGATCGCGAGGAACAGCGTGCGCCATGCAACACCGCAGCGGGCACCGCCAATGACGCAATCCAGGCTCCAGATCGAAGAGTCGACGAAATTGCGGGAAAAGCCGGCAAAATTCACCGAGCCATCGAAATCCTGAAAGGCACCGATGAACATGGCGCCGATCGGGTAAAACACGAAGACCGCAACGAGAAAGACCAGCATGGAAATGGTCGCGACGACAAAGGCATCGCCGCGCATGACGCCGCGTTCGGCAAGGCCGAAGGCGAATATCAGCACGAAGCAGATGGCTGACAGAACGGCACCCGCTCCCATCGGCGGCTGGCCGTCCGCCAGCGGACCGAAAATCGTTTCGCTGATCGTCCAGGTAAAACCGGTCATGCCGATTGCCAGTCCCTGCAGCGCAAGGAACAGCACGCCGAAACCGCCAGCAATGGACAGCAGTTTTCCGCGCAGCATCGGATCGGCGGTAAAGCGTGCGGCCACCGCCAGACCATAGGCAAGCAGGACGGCAATCAGCCACATGCGGCCATGCAGGGCGATTTGCAGGATGCCGGGTGCCACCGAAGGCTTGCCCGGAAAATCCGCCAGCCAGGTAAAGGCATAAAAGCCTTGTTCTATTCGATACCACGGCATGAGCACCAAGGCTGCAAAGCCGAGAGCCAGCACGATATCCATTCTGCGGTTATGATTGTTCATGGTGCGATGCGACCTCATCACATGACTAGTCGATCATGCCGCGCACCGGTCAGCCGAAGCGCGGCAGACAGCAAGGGATCAGTTGGCGTTGGCGCCGATTTCCTTGTCCCAGCGTTCCAGCACCTTCTTGCGCTCGGTCGGATCGCCATAGGTCTTGAAGTCGTAGTCGATCAGCTTGATGTCCTCGAAGCGCGGTGATTCCTTGGGAACCTCGGCTTGTCTGTTCGACGGCAGCTGGAAGGATTTTGCCTCCTTCATGTGCGACTGCACCTCGGCCGTCAGCGCCCAGTCATACCATTTCTTGGCGCTTTCCAGATTGCGGGCGCCCTTGATGATCGACATCGAGCCGATCTCGTAACCCGTGCCTTCGCAGGGCGCGATCGACTTGATCGGAAAACCTTCGACAGTCTGCGCCACGGCATCATGCATGAAAACGATGCCGAGGCCGGTTTCGCCGCGCGCTGCCGCCTTCACCGGTGCCGAGCCGGATTTGGTATATTGCGAGACATTGGCGTTGAGCTGTTTCAGGTAATCGAACGCCTTGTCCTCGCCCATGATCTGCACCAGCGATGCGAGCGCGGTATAAGCTGTGCCCGAGGAATTCGGGTTGGCCATCTGGATTTCGCCCTTCAGGGCAGGGTCCAGCAGGTCGGCCCAGCACTTGGGCTCTTTGTAGTTCTTCTTTTTGAAGAGATCGGTATTGTAACCCCAGCCCAACGCGCCGGCATAAACGCCGACGGTTTTGTAGCCGGAGCTTTCCGCCTGTTTCTTGGCCCAGTCCTGCAATTCATCGAGATGCGGCGACTTATATTCCTGCGTCAGTCCTTCGGATGCTGCCTGCAGGTGCGGGTCGCCTGTCCCCGCCCACCAGATATCGGTTTTCGGATTGCGTGCCTCGGCACGGACCTTGGCATAGGTCTCACCCGAAGACAGGCGGACCATGTTGACCTTGATGCCGGTGTCCTTCTCGAACATCTGTTGCATCATTTCGCAGATCACCACATCGGCGGAACATATGAGGTTGAGGTCTTCGGCGGCTTTGGTCGCCGACGCATTCAACATCAGGCCGGCCAGAGCGGCCGACGCCATCAAAGCAAGACGCATGATATCCTCCCAGATTTGGATGACGCCTCCACATCATCCCGCTCTTGCAAGCGTGTGCAAAGGTTTCATGCGTTCATGCGGATTGTCAACCTCAAATATGCTAGGGCCAGATGCTGTGCATAAATGCGATGTCACACGCATGTTGCACTCCCTTGCAAAAAGATGCAGGAAAAGCGTGGGAGTATGTCGTGAGCCAGAAGATATTCGTGAGCGCCAAGGAAGTTGCGGAACGGGCAGGCGTGTCGCGCTCGGCCGTATCGCGTACCTTTACGCCCGGTGCCAGCGTTTCCGAAGAGACCCGCCGCCGTGTGATGGAGGCGGCGGAGGCGCTCGGTTATCACGTCAATCATCTCGCCCGCGGGCTGATGCGCAACGAGAGCGGCATCGTCTGTCTTATCGTCTCCGAGATGGATACGCCCTATCGCGCAAGCCTGATCCGGGCGATCTCCCGGCACCTTCAGAATGCCGCGAAGATTGCCATGCTGATCAACACCGATCGTTCGGACAGAAGCGTCGACGAAGCCTTAAAGCTCGCCATCAGCTATCGTGCCGATGCCTCTATCGTCCTGTCAGGGATGCCGGACAAATCGATCACTGATCTGTGCGTAAAAAGCGGTCAGCGACTTGTTCTCATCAATCGCGACGAGGAGCGTGCAGGGGCTTTGATGATAAACCTGCGTGATCAGGAGGCGGCGCGGCGAGCCTTTATCGCGTTCCAGCGAGCCGGATGCCGCAGTTTCGCCTTCGCCAATTCCGATGTCGGCACACCCAGCCTGATGGCGCGCGAAGAGGGGTTTCGTGCGGCGGGACGAGAGTTCGGTATAGACGTGACCGTCGAGCGTTTCGGGCCGACCCGTTACCAGAGCGGTGTCGTGCTGGCGCAACGATTGCTGACGCGAGAGGTGCGGCCGGATGCGATCTTCTGCGCCAACGATCTTCTGGCCTGCGGCGTGATGGACACTGCCCGCCATCAGTTCAAGCTGGCCGTGCCGGATGATCTTTGTGTCGTCGGTTTCGACGATATCGAGCAATCCTCATGGTCATCCTATCAACTCACCACGTTCGCCCAGCCGGTGGATCGTATTGCCGAAGAAGCCGTTTCATGGCTGAGCCAGCCAATGACCGACGATGGTCAGTTTTGCAGAATGACCGCTGATCTTGTCTGGCGCGAATCCGTCAGGGGCGGATGATGCAGGCAAGGGTATGGCGCGCGAACTCTATTGAACATTGATACTGTTTCGGTCAAAGCAGGTCATGAAAACCGTCAGGAAACAGAGCAAACCCAAGGATACAAAGCCCAAGACCTTGCTGAGCCAGCTGGCGGCCATGCCTGACAAGCTGTTCAAGGAAGACTTTCGCCAGCAGTATGGCGCACTGTGTTTTCGCATCGTTGATGACGGCAATATCGAAATTCTTCTGATCACGTCGCGCGACAGCGGCCGCTGGGTCATTCCCAAGGGATGGCCGATGAAAAAGAAACAACCGCATGAAGCGGCCGCACTCGAAGCATGGGAGGAGGCGGGCGCCCGCGGTGTCGTCAGGAAGAAGCCGGTTGGCCGTTACACCTATCTGAAATGGCTGAGCGACCGTGATGTCGCGCCTTGCATGGTGGATATCTATCAGATCGAGGTCAAAGAGATGGCCGAGGATTTCGAGGAGGTCGGCCAGAGGAGGCTCGCCTGGGTCACGCCGGATGAGGCGGCGAGGCGGGTGCGCGAAATCGAGTTGAAATCCATTCTGGTTGATTTCAAGCCACGTGGCCGCGGGAAAAGTGGGCAGGTGTGAGATCCCAAGGGTGCGAACCCGGTTTTATCAGGCCCAGCCCTTCAATGCCCTGCCGGAATAATAACTTGGTGTCGTCGCCCGGTAGAGAGGGATCGTCGCCGCACCCAGATGCGGCACCTCGCTCAGGCCGGATTTGCGGATCTCCGGCGGTTCAACAAAAAAATCCTCGCCGAGGCTTTCAAGCGATCCCAACCTTTTGACGATCTCACCGATCAGCCAGTCCGGCAGCGAACCGCCGAACACGATGGCGGAAGGGTCGAGCGTTCTTGCAACGGTCAGTGCAAGCGCGCGTAGCTGGTCGGTCGCTCTTCCCAGCCATTCGGTCACTTTGGGATGGTCGGCATAACTTTCATCGATTTCGCATAGCCGGTTGATGGTGATGCCGCCGGATGCCAACTGATTGCACAGGTCCTGGCCGGAAGGGCGGTGATGCGACTTTGGAAAAAGGCCGCCGAACTCGCCGGCATTCCTGTTGCTGCCACGATAGAGATGGCGTTGCACGACAACGCCGCCGCCGATGCCGTAGGTCAGCCAGATCATTGCGAAATTGGCGAGGTTTCGCCCGACCCCGTAATACAGCTCCGAGAGAATGACGGCCTTGCCATCATTCTCGTGATGCACCGGATAATCGAAGAAGGGCTGAAAATCCCGATCGACATCGACATCATGCCAACTCGCAAACTGCGGAATCTGGAAAACGTGGCCCGGATTGCGGGAGAAATGCCCCGGAAAGGACAGTCCGCATCCGAGGATGCGCGATGTATCGACCTTCGCCTTCAGGACGACTTCGCGCGCGGCCGGTTCGGCGATGCTCATGATGTGTTGAAAACTGTGGTCCTGCAAATCCTGACGGATCTCGGCGCGGATCTGGCCGTTCAGATCCGCCACGCAAATTCGCAAATCATCCGGGTTGAAATAGATGCCGAGAGTGAAGAGACCGTCGGGATCAAGCTCCAGGGCGGTCGAAGGCTTGCCCCTGCCGCCGGCGGTTCTGGCTTCATCGGCCTCCCGTATCATGCCGGCTTCCAGAAGACTTGAGGTGAGACGCGTGAGCGTCGGTGCCGACACATCCATATCCCGCGCAAGTTCGGTGCGAGACATGCTTCCACGACCGCGCAACATCTCGATCAGGCGGCGTTCGTTATAGCCGAGATTAATCACGCCTGTTCCCCCATTACGCGAGCCGTCCGAGGCTTAGCGTAAATCGATAGTTCAAGCATGTGATTTCTTTGCCGGCTGTCGATCCAGACAGAGTTCTGCACAGCGGAGAGAGGCGAAAAATGGTTACGTACCATATGGTTACATCAATTGTGACAGTTCCATGAAAACCGTCTTGACATATTTACTTACGTAATGAAAATTAAAAATAGGCGCCGACATGTGATCGATAGAACCGGAAAACCGGACACAACATGGGTGAGACGCTCCCGGGAACCAAATATAAAAGTGGAGGCCATTTTGGGCTATTTTCGTAATGTTCTGACTGCTCTTGCGGCTGGTGCCGCCATGTTCGCATCCGTATCTGTCGCCCATGCCGATGGCACTGTCGTCGTTTATTCCGCAGCGCCGCAGCAGATGATGGATGAGTTGCTGCCGGCCTTCGAAAGGAAGACGGGCACCAAGGTCGAGCTGGTCAAGGCGGGTTCGGGCGAGCTGATGAACCGTATCAAGGCGGAAAGCGGCAAGCCTGCAGCGGACGTCATCTGGAGTGTCGATGGCACCGTCATCGATTTTTCTGCCGATCTTTTCCAGCCCTATGAGCCGAAGGAAGCATCGGCGATCACGCCGTCACTTTCGCCGAGCAAGAACTGGATCCCTTTCACGGCAGTCGTCACCGCGTTTATCGTCAACCGTGACGCGTTGAAGGGGGCGCCTGCTCCGACATCGTGGGAAGATCTTGCCAAGCCGGAATACAAGGGCCTGATCTCCTCGGCCCGCGCCGACCAGTCCGGTTCGGCCTATATCCAGCTGTCCACCGTGCTGCAGCTGTTCAAGCCTGAAGACAAGGCCTGGGACATCTACAAGGGCATTCTCGCCAACACCGTTTTCTCGACCTCGTCGGGCGCCGTGCCGCGTTTCGTCAATGACGGCGAACAGGCGATCGGCATCACCCTCGAAGACGCAGCGCTGCGCTACAAGCTCGGCAAGGCGCCGGTCGATATCGTCTATCCGAAGGAAGGCACTGCGATCGCGCCGGACGGCATGGCCGTCGTTAAGGGCGCCCCGAATGCTGAAAACGGCAAGGCATTCATCGATTTCATCGTGTCCAAGGAAGGCCAGGAAGTCGTCGCCAAGCACGGTCGCCGGCCGATCCGTGGTGACGTTCCTGCCAACGCTGCGCTCGTGCCGCTGACGGACGTTCCGGATGCGAAGTATGACTTCAAATGGGCTGCCGACAACCGCGATCGCGTCATGAAGGCCTGGAACGACGTCATGTTGGATATCCAGTAACAGAACCCGCGGCCATGACCCGTGAGATCATGGCCGCATCCTTTCGCAAATTCCTGTTCGTTTGACCGCAGGCGCCAATGTCCTGACGGTCCACGGAGATGCTTTATGTCCGCTGTCGAGATTTCCAGCATCCGCAAGAGTTACGGCGCGACGGTCGCTCTGTCGGATATCAATATTTCCATCCCTTCCGGCTCGTTTTTTACCCTGCTCGGTCCAAGCGGCTGCGGCAAGACCACGCTTTTGCGCACGATTGCCGGTTTTCATCAGCAGGACAGCGGCAGTATCGCGATTGCCGGCCACAAGATCGAAAACGTTCCCGCTCACAAGCGCGATGTCGGCATGGTGTTTCAGGATTATGCGGTTTTCCCGCATATCAGCGTTGCCGACAACATCGCCTTCGGCCTGAAGCAGCGCAAGGTTTCCCGGTCGGAGATCCAGAAGCGGGTTGCCGATATCCTCGATATCGTCCAGCTAAAACCCTACGCGCAGCGCATGCCGCACGAACTCTCCGGCGGTCAGCAGCAGCGCGTTGGCCTTGCCCGCGCGCTTGTCATCAATCCGCAGGTTCTGCTGATGGATGAACCGCTCTCCAACCTGGATGCTAAGCTGCGCGTCGATCTGCGCCGCGAGCTGCGTGCCATCCAGCAGTCGATG
Organism: Neorhizobium sp. JUb45; assembly: GCF_004343585.1. Classification (GTDB taxonomy): domain Bacteria; phylum Pseudomonadota; class Alphaproteobacteria; order Rhizobiales; family Rhizobiaceae; genus Neorhizobium. Next base: position 18,126 of record NZ_SLYW01000016.1, read on the forward strand.
AACATCACCACCGTTTATGTCACGCACGATCAGGAAGAGGCGCTCGCCATGTCCGACTTCGTCTGTGTCATGTATGGCGGCGTCATCCAGCAGGCGGCGGCACCGTGGGAGGTCTATAACAGCCCGGCCAACCGTTTTGTCGCTTCCTTCGTCGGTGCCAACAATTTCATGGCGCTGTCCGTCGAAGGTGCACAGCCGGCAATTGCGGGCACATCCGTCGCGTTGCCGCAGCTGGCCGGCCTGCCGACAGGCCAGCCGATCGTTGCCGCAGTTCGCCCGGAATTCATCTCTGTCAACGCGGCCGCACTCAGTGATGACCTCATTCGCCTTCCGGTGAAAATCCGTCAGGTCAGCTTTACCGGTCGCGAAATGGCGGTTGCTGCGGTGCTGGCATCCGGCGAGGAGATCGAGGCGATCACCAAGCCGACGCCGGATATCATCGCGCTTCACCCCAATGACGACGCCACCTTCGCCTTTGCCGCCGGTAGCGTCCAGTTGTTCGAGGACGGTGTCACCGGAGCGAGGTTGTTCTGATGAGTGTCGCCGCAACATCTGCCTTTTCAGGCCGCTTGAGAATGCCCGGTTTCTGGACGGTCATCACCATCCTCGCGGTTCTCCTGCTCGCCGTTTTCCTGCTTTTGCCGATCGTGAACGTGCTTGCGATCAGCTTTTTCGATGCCTCGACCGGTGATTTCGGCATTTCCAATTACGTGCAGGTTCTGACGCGCCGTTTTTATACGTTAGCGCTTTGGAATACGATCGTGATCGGCCTTATGGGCATGCTCGGCGCCTGCCTGATCGGCATTCCGCTGGCCTTTTGCACATCGCGTTATCGCATTCGCGGCCGCGCCGTCATCGCCACCTTTGCCGTTCTCGTACTGTGCGCGCCGCCGTTTATCGGAGCCTATGCCTGGATCATGCTGTTCGGCTCCAACGGTGCCGTCACCAATATCCTGTCGGCCATCGGCCTGCCGGCGCCGACGATCTACGGCATTCCCGGCATCGTCATGGTCTTCAGCCTGAAGTTTTTTCCCTACATCTATCTGATGACGGAAAACGCGCTGAACACGATCAACAAGTCCTACGAGGATGCCGCTGAAAATCTCGGCTGCACCGCGTTCCAGCGCTTCTACAAGGTCACGCTGCCACTGATCTTCCCGGCGGTCAGCACGGGCGCCATCATCTGCTTCGTCCTGTCTATCGCCGATTTCGGAACGCCGGCCATTCTCGGCCGCGGGGTTCGCACGCTGGCGACGATCGCCTATGCGCAGTACACGTCCGAAATGGGCGGCACACCGACCATGGCGGTCACCGTTTCGATGCTGATGATCGCCATTTCGATGATCGCGCTCGTGCTGCAGCGGCACATTCTTTCCAAGCGCAGATATGCCAGCGCCTTGACCAACCGGCCCGTCAAGAAGTCGATGTCACCGCTGAAGTCGATTCTGGTGCATGGCTTCTGCTATCTCGTCGTCTTCATCGCCATGCTGCCCGCCTTTACCGTCGTATACACGTCGTTCCTCGAAACCAGCGGCCCTGTCTTCACCGGCAATTTCGGGCTCGGTAGCTATGAGCGCATTCTTCGGGATAGTCCGCAGGCGATCTACAACAGTTTTCTGTTCGCGCTTGCCGCCGTCGCCCTGATCGCGGTGGTCTCTGGCCTGTTGTCGTTCATCGTGGTCAGAAAGGACAATGTCGTTTCCGGTTCGCTCGATCTGGTGCTGATGGTACCCTATCTCATTCCGGGCGTGGTCATGGCGATCGGTTATGTCGCGACCTTCCGTCATCCGCCATTCGATATCACCGGCACGGCGCTGATCATCATCCTGCTCGTCTTCATCCGGCGCCTGCCTTACGGCGTGCGCTCGACCACATCAATCCTGCGGCAGATCAAGCCCTCGATCGAGGAGGCGGCAGTCAATCTCGGCGCATCACCGGCGAAAACCTTCATGTCGATCACCGTGCCGCTGATGATGCCCGGCCTGATCATCGGTTCGCTGATGAGCTTCATCACCGCCATCAACGAACTGTCCTCGACGCTCATCCTCTACACGTCGCGGACCATTACCATGCCGGTGTTGATCTATGTGCAGGTCATCGACGGTGAGTTCGGCACGGCGGCGGCGCTTTCCACGCTTCTGCTGGCATCGACCGGGCTTTGCGTCTTCATCGTCTTCCGCTTTTCGGATCGCAAGGAAGCTGCCTTCGTCTGAGACTGGCCTTGGCCAATCGACAGTCCCGACCGGCGCCCTCGGGCGCCGGCTGGAGACCTGTCGCCAACAGGAATAGCATTTATGAATATCGAAGCATTTTCGCGCTCCAAATATAAGAACAGCACCAAGCCCGGCGACGACGTCGTTCTCATCGAACCGGACACTCTGCTGGCGGTTTTCGATGGCGCAACCGATCCGACCGGCGCCTTTTATGATGGCGAAAGTTCGGGTCGCATCGCCGCACGCAGTGCAGCCCAGGCGACCGCGAGGCTGGCCGCTTCCGGCAAGCTCATCTCCGCATCGAGCCGAGATATCTTCCAGGTTCTGAGCGACGCTGTCCGCGACGCCGCGATCGAACGTCACATCGCTCATCCGCCATCGACGACGGCTGCCATCGTCGTCAGCACCGGTGATCATTTCCGTCTTCTGGCCCTTGGCGACACCGGCATCCGTATCAATGGCAAGGTCATCTACCAGCACCATAAGCTGATCGACACGGTGAGCACGGCGGCCCGCATTGCCGTTCATGGCATTCTTTCGGGCCGGATGGACAACAGCGACGAAGCCGAGATGGCCACCCGCAAGGTGATTTTCGACGGTCTCGATGCGGCCGTTGAAACCGGTCGTTTGACGGAAGCCGATGCATCGGCTGCCATCGCCGCCGCCGTATCTGCCGCCGCGACATCGCCGAAGATCGCCGCGACCTTCCTGAAGGGCGGCATTCGTACGCAGTTCCATTATGCCAACAGCACGCAATTGCTCGGCTACGCCTCCATCAATGGCAAGGACATCATTGTCGATGGCATAACCGATGTGCTGTTGCCCAAGGCCGAGGTCAAAAGCATCGAGATCTTTTCCGATGGCTATGTCTCGATCCCGACCGATGGAATCCAGGTCGGCGACTGGGAGGCTGAGTTTGAACGGGTCGAGGCAGCCGATTTTCACAAGACGGGCGCTTTTCCGGCCGTGAAGGGTTCGACATCGGCCGAAAGCTGTGACGACAGGACGATCCTGTGCGCCATTCTCCCGCAGGCAACCGGGATATAATCCCGCCCGCATATCCCAATTTCCGCCAGCGTCACGCCGGCACTGAAACGAGCAAGAACAGGAACTGATCATGCGGCCCGAAGACAGCCAGACATGGAACGAGATTTTCGCACAGCCCCGGATCTGGGCCGAATGGGGCCCCATTCTTGCGAACCAGGCGCGAGACATAAGCGACTGGATCCGCGAGAAGCAGATCACGGAAATCATCTTCGCAGGTGCAGGCACCTCGGCCTTTATCGGTGATACGCTGAGCTTTGCGAAGACCTCCGGCCTGCTCATCAAGGCGATCCCGACAACGGACATCGTTGCGTGCCCCTTCGAATGCCTGCGGGATGATCCGCAGCTTCTCGTGGTGCAGTTCGGCCGTTCCGGCGACAGTTCCGAAAGCATCGGCACGCTCGATCTTCTGGATCGGCAGTTTCCGAAAGTGCAGCGGCTGAACATCACCTGCAATCCGACCGGCGCCCTTGCCACGCGACAGCCCGCAGGCGCCGGCGAGCAGAAGGTGATCGCATTGCCCGAAGCCACCCATGACAGCGGCTTTGCAATGACGTCGAGCTTCACGACCATGCTTTTGTCCGCACTGGCCTGCATCGATGAGCAGGCGGATGTGGCGGGAAATCTTGGCACGATCGCGGACAAGGCATCCGTCCTGTTGCCCGCGCTGCAGGCCATGACGCCGGCAAGGCCGGAGCGGGTCGTCTTTCTGGGATCGGGTGCCCTGAAGGGCGTTGCTCGCGAATCTGCCCTGAAGGTTCTGGAACTGACGGCCGGCCGAACCATGACCTCGTGGGACAGCACGCTCGGTTTTCGCCATGGTCCCAAGGCGGTCATCACCGGTCGCGACCTGATCGTGGTGATGATCCATCCCGATGCGCATACGGCGCTTTACGACTGGGATGTGGCCCGCGAAATCAAGGCGCAATATCCGGACGCCACGGTGCTGACGCTCGGCGGCGAAGGCTGTGACGTCGATCTGAGAACGCTCGGCGAGGCGCGCTGGGAGGCACCGCTCTATATTCTTGCCGCTCAGATTTGGGCTGTGGCGTGGTCGGGCGAGCTTGCGCTCAATATCGACAATCCGTTCGCGGGGCAGGGCAATCTTTCGCGCGTCGTATCCGGCGTGACGCTTTATCCGGTGCGGGCATGATCTGCGGCGGCATCGATATCGGCGGCACGAAAATCGAGGCGAGACTGTTTTCCGACGATCTCGCCACCGTCGAGATGCGACGTATCGCGACGCCGAAGGACAGTCTCTCTGACTTCATCGATGCCCTTGCAGAACAGGTGCGGTGGCTCGAGCAGCTTTCCGGCGAAGCGCAATCCTTGCCCATCGGTATGGCTATTCCGGGCCTGATCGATGCTCAAACCGGCCGCGCCTTCACTTCCAACCTGCCGGCCAGCGGCCATGACATCGGCTTGCTGTTGTCGAACGGGATCGCCCGCCGGCTGCCACTGATGAACGATTGCCAGGCCTTTGCACTTTCGGAAGCAAACGGTGGCGCGGGAGAAGGTTGCAGAAGCGTCGTCGGCCTGATCATGGGAACGGGCGTCGGCGCGGGGCTGACGATTGACGGCCGGCTGACGGAACGGTTCAACGGTTCGGCGCTGGAGGTCGGTCATATCGGCATTCCCGCCCATGTGCTGGTGCCGCGCGACCTGCCAATATGGCCCTGCGGCTGCGGCAAACACGGATGTTTCGAGCAGTATGTTTCCGGCAACGGCCTTGCCGCGCTCGGCTCCCATCGCCTTGGCCGCCCCCTGAAAGCAGAGGAAATCGTCGCGTCGGCGATGTCCGGTCAGGCAGACCATATGGCGTTGCTGTCGGAATGGGCTCACATCGCCGCGGAACTACTGCTGATCATCCAGCTTGGCCATGATCCCGATTGCATCGTTCTCGGTGGTGGACTGTCCGGCATCCCGGATGTCGTGCCGATGCTCGAAAAGCCGTTTCAATCGCTGCTGCTCGGAGAAATGCGGATGCCTTTTATCCGCACGGCCATTCATGGCGACAGTTCCGGTGCGCGCGGTGCCGCCATCATGGCGACCCGCCAGCTATCCTGACCCGTTTGGAGACTTTTCCGATGCGACAACTGATTGCCACCGATTACCTCTGGACCGATGGCGCGCTGCAAACTGGACTTGCCGCCGAACTGTCCGGTGGCGAATTGACAAGAATTCGGCCGCTTGAGAGCGGGGAGGTCCCTGACCGCCACGTCCATCTGCTCGGCCCTGCGCTGACCGATCTTCAGGTCAATGGCAGCGGCGGCGTCATGCTCAATTCCGCGCCGACGGCACAGACCATCGCTGATATCGTCGAGACCCAACGATCGCTCGGCACCGGCTGGGTCATGCCGACGCTGATCACCTGCGAGAGCGAGCGCATGCGCAAGACAGCCGCTGCGGCGCGGGACGCCTGGGGGCTGGATGGTTTTCTGGGGCTGCATATCGAAGGCCCGCATCTGAACGTGCTGCGCAAGGGGACGCATAATCCCGCCTTCATCCGCTCGATGGAGAATGCGACGCTAGAAATCCTTCACGACCTGCGCTCAGCCGGCATTCCGGTCATGCTGACGCTTGCGCCCGAGATGGTGGATGCGGAAACGATCCGCCGCATTGCGGATATGGGCGTAATCGTATCGGCGGGGCATACCGCCGCAACCGCACACGAGGCACGGATGGGGCTGGAAGCCGGCGTCAGCTGTTTCACGCATCTTTTCAACGCGATGCCGCCGATGGAATCGCGTGCGCCCGGTATCGTCGGCGTTGCGATCAATTCCGATGCCTATGCCGGCATCATCGTCGATGGTCACCATGTGCACTGGTCAATGGTCGCTCTGGCCTGCCGTGCGCGTCCCGTTGATGGACGTATGTTCATGGTTTCCGATGCGATGGCGACGATCGGGGGGCCCGATCATTTCGAACTCTACGGGGAAACCATCAGCGTACGTGACGGTGCATTGATCAACAGTGCCGGCTCTCTTGCCGGTGCGCATGTGGATCTTGCCACCTGCCTCTCGAACGCTGTCCATCACGTCGGGCTGTCACTGCAGGAAGCGTACAGCATGGCCGCCATGGTCCCTCGGGATGCAATGCGTATCGAGCGTCCGATACTTCGCTCAGGAACACCGGCTCACGAAATCCTCGCACTCGACGGCAATCTTCGTCGCATCTCACTTTGAACAAACACTTCGCCACCGGGCATCACGCTCCGACCTGTCTAAGGCTTGCACAAAATGGCTCTATCCTCGCAGACGACGGCACTGGCTCAGATTCCTCGCGTACATATCTTTCCGACGGCAGGTGAGGCGGCAGACGCGGTCGCGGAACATCTACTTGCAACGGTCAAGCGCAATCCGAAAAGCGTTCTTGGTCTGGCAACTGGCCAGACGCCGAGGCATGTCTATGCGAAGCTGGTCCATGCTTTTCGCGAAGGCAAGATCTCGTTTTGCGATGTCGAGACATTCAATCTCGACGAATATTGTGGCCTGACGGCCTCTCACCCGGATTCCTTTGCCGCGTTCATGCAGCGTGAACTGTTTGGTCTGGCTGATTTCGATCCGCGTAAGACCAACCTCATCAATGGCGATGTACAAGATGTCGTTGCAGAGGCCAGACGGTATGCAACGAGGTTGAAGGAAAGCGGCGCTGTCGATGTTCAATTGCTCGGACTCGGTACGAACGGACATATCGGTTTCAACGAGCCCGGTTCGGCCTCAGATAGCCATGTGAGAGTGGTGGATTTAGCCGATGAAACGCTTTCGGCTAATCAACCAAGCTTGATCGAACTTACGTCGGTGCCGGAGCGGGCGATTACCATCGGTATCGCCGACATTCTGCACGCGCGTGAAATCGTCATGCTGGCGACCGGTTCAGCAAAGGCAGGCGCCGTGCGTCGTAGTTTGCGGGAGGCTCCCTCCACTGATTGCCCGGCAAGTTTTCTCGGTACCCACCAAGCAGTCCATTGGTATCTCGACAACGCCGCCGCTGCCGAAATCGGCTGAACACAGCATGTTCAGGTGACAACGAAAGACAATTGCCATGCCTCGTATAAGATTCAGCAGTCGGGAGTTGCGGCTCGCATTCGACGGATCATCAGTCGAATTCCCACCTGCATACAGCACGAAAGTCGAAAAATACTGGGCGAAGATCAATCACGAAGGTCGCTTTTTTAATGGGCCGGTTCTGTCTGCTTCATCCATTCCAAACGAGAACGAAGATTCCGCCGTCCATATGCAACTGACGGATTACGCACATTATCTGTACGCGGCGCAGGACGATGTTAACGAGTTTGATTGTCGCGCCGTTTTTTCAGCGGCGGTTGTCCTTACCTGCGACAACTATATTCTATTAGGACAGATGTCGTCGCACACATCGGCACCTTCGCAGATACAGTGCCCAGGTGGCGGCATCGAACTGGATTCCGATGGACAACTCGATGCTAAGCTCTGCTGCCAGCGTGAGGTCATCGAGGAACTGGGACCGGATTTCGGCGAAAAGCTAGAGCGGTATCGACCGCTTTGCATGAAATCAGGCGGTGACCTTTCCACCGTAGGAATTTTCTATGCACTGCGGCTCGATATGACTGCGGAGCAGGCTCAGTATTCCTTTTCCCATCACCGGGCAGCTCTGTGTGCTGCCGGCGAACGTCCCGAGTTTGATTGTCTGCATGCCGTGAAGTTCGAGCGCCGGGTGGTGGCAGAATTCGTCCAGACGAACCGGGAACAGGTCGTGGACTATCTCGCGCCGATCTTCCTGAGCGGTTGGCCCGATGTTTTCGAAGCCACTGCTTCCCCCTGATGCCACGGAGATTTTGATGACAAGCTCACCTCTTTTATCCTTGCGGCCGCGCCGTGATCGTGGCGAAAAATATGGAATAACATCGGTATGCTCAGCACATCCGGACGTCATTCGATCAGCTCTTCTTCTCGGGCGCAGTCTTGGCCAGCCGGTGCTTATCGAAGCAACCTGTAATCAGGTAAACCAGTATGGCGGCTACACCGGAATGACGCCGGCCGATTTTCGCGGCTTCGTCGAGCAGATAGCTGGAAGTGCCGGCTTCGACGTTGGAAGTCTCATCTTCGGTGGGGATCATCTCGGCCCTAATCCATGGAAACATCTGCCCGCAGTCGATGCAATGGCAAAAGCGCAGGAAATGGTCGCGGCCTATGCCAAGGCAGGATTCTCGAAGCTGCATCTCGATTGTTCAATGGGATGTGCAGGAGAACAAGAAGTTCTTGCCGATGAAGTCGTGGCCGAACGCGCGGCCGCACTAGCAGCGGTCTCTGAGAGCAAGAGCGCCAACCTGCCCGTCTATATTATCGGGACTGAAGTGCCAGTGCCGGGTGGCGCATCGCACGCCGTCGACCATCTGGATGTTACCGATCCGGCCGCGGCGCGCAGGACGTTAGATGTTCACTCGAAGTCTTTCGCGAAGAGGGGGCTCGAAGCCGCCTTTGAACGTGTCATCGGACTGGTCGTTCAGCCAGGTGTAGAGTTCGGCAACGCCAATGTGATTGCTTATGACCAGGATCGGGCAAAATCTCTCTCGCATGCGCTGTCTGACATGCCGAGTATTGTGTTTGAAGCCCATTCTACCGACTACCAAACCAAAGCAGCATTGTCCGCTTTGGTTGATGACGGATTTGCTATCCTGAAGGTCGGTCCGGGCTTGACCTTTGCTTTGCGCGAGGCGCTCTATGGTTTGGATCTCGTCGCTGCTGAACTGGACGGTGGTTCTCCGGGACTCAAGAATAAGTTGGAAGCGATCATGATGACTGATCGGGCGCACTGGGAGAAATACTATCCAGGCAATCTGACGGAGCAGCACGTTCAACGACATTACAGCTATTCGGATCGCATAAGGTATTATTGGAACCAGCCGGCTTCGCGGGCGGCTGTCGAGGGGTTGAAGCAACGATTAAGGAATGTCCGAATTCCGGAAACCTTGGTCAGCCAGTATCTCGCGCCGGCTGCTTCGCATGTAAGGTCCGGCGAAATTGAGCCAGAATTTGAAGCGATAAAGACAGCATATGTTCAGGCAATTCTTCGTGATTACGCCAGCGCATGTGGCCATCACTTGAGTTGACTGTGTGATCATCGCGAGTGGATTTGCGCCCATTATCATTTACCCGCTGGTGGTATCGGTACCTCTGCCAGTCGCGCTCTAAACCCTACACGAATGTTCAAGGAGAATAGCGATGAAAGCAGTGAAGTTCGGGCTTGTCAGTATCGTCATCAGCGCATCCGTTTTTGGAATTTCGATGCCGACAGCTGCAGAAACCGGCGCATCCGGGGCCAGCACGGATGAGCTTTCCCATCAATATCCAATTCATTGGGTTGATATCGAAAAAATCGAAAAATCACTTGAGGGGCAACCGCCACTGACGGTCGGCTTTGACGTGGACGATACAGTTCTGTTTTCCAGCCCCTGCTTCTTTTACGGGCAGCAGAAATACTCTCCCGGTAAATTCGACTATTTGAAGAACCAGGAATTCTGGACAGATATTAATGCTAACTGCGATATCAACTATTCGCTTCCAAAAGAGGTTGCGGCCAAATTGATAGCCATGCACACAAAGCGCGGCGACAATATCTTCTTCATCACCGGGCGTACGGGCAGCCCAGGCGAACGGGTGACTGAAACGATCAAGCGGAATTTTCGCATGGCATCGATTAATCCAGTGGTATTCACCGCCGGTGATGCGACCAAGACGGCTTTTCTCAAGGAGCACGCTGTAAAGATCTATTACGGTGATGCTGATGGAGACATGCGACAGGCCCTAGAGGTTGGTGCTCGTCCGATAAGAGTTCTGCGTGCCTCAAACACCACCTACAAACCCATGCCAAAGAACGGATCATTTGGGGAAGAGGTGATCGTCAACTCGGACCGTTGAGTGCGAGACAAGGCTCGCAATGGATCTTGAGGACATGCTTCTCGATGCGGGCTACGAGGTCGTGGGCCAGGCCTCCCATATGCAACAGGCTATCACGCTCGCCGAGCAGAACGTGGGCGTGATCGACGTCGCCATCATGGACATAAACCTCGCTCGAGGAACGAACGGGGTCGAGACGGCGGCTGCCCTACGGGAGCGTTGGAACATCCCGTCGCTCTTCGTCAGCGGGAACCTGGATGAGCGGACGCGGGAAGCCGCCCTGCCACTCGGACCGCTCGGCTTTGTGGGGAAGCCGTATTCCGAGAGGGAGGTACTCTCCTCTCTCCGCCAACTCGCGGTCTGTGACTGAATTTTCGGCAACCGCATATCTTTTGCAAAAGCCTCTTCACATAAGTTTTGCTATCAGAAATCGGAGCGCCGTGCGAACATGGGCGCTGATATAACGGCTAATACCGGAAAGACGATGGTCGATGGATCAGCGAACCAGACCTTCAACGCCACTCGCTTCTCTGTCCAAAGCTCTCGCGACGATCGCCCGGGCCCGAACGGTTGAGGCTGCCATTGAGACTGTTCGAGAGACCTCCCGGTCAGTGATCGGCTGCGACGGTATCGCGATAATCTTCAAGGATGGCGACCTCTGTCACTACGTCGAAGAAGATGCCATCGGCCCGCTTTGGAAGGGACAGAAGTTTCCTTCGATCGCCTGCGTCAGCGGCTGGTCGATGAGCAACAGGGCAACGGCGGTCATTCCTGACGTGACGAAAGATGACCGGATCCCTTACGAGCTCTATGCGGGAACCTTTGTCCGCGCGATGGCAATGGCGCCCGTCCCATCGGAGAACCCTGTCGGGGCGATTGGCGTATATTGGTCGCAGCCTTACACACCTGCTGACTGGGAGGTTGAGGCGCTCGAGGCGCTTGCCGAGGCCGCCGCTACCGCCCTGGAGAATGCCGCCTTCATCGAGTCCATGGCTTCGTCCAGGGTGCCAGCCAAGATTGACGTCGAGACGTCTGGTGAGGACTTCGCACAAGATATCGAACGGGTTGCCGGGATCGCAGCCGTGCCGACGATGCTGGACGTCGTCCTGCGTATGACGGAAATGGGTTTCGCCGCGGTCGCGCGCGTCACCGAGAGCCGCTGGGTCGCCTGCCAGGTTCTCGACCCGGTCGGCTTCGGGCTCAAGCCCGGCGACGAACTTCCGATCGAGAGCACTCTCTGCAACGAGATCCGCGGTCATCGCCAGACGATCGTGTTCGATGATGCAGCGGAAGATCCGCAGTACCGGGATCATCATACCCCACGTATCTACGGTCTCCGCAGCTACATCTCGGAGCCTATCATTCTGGAGAACGGTGCCTTTTGGGGCACGCTGTGCGCCATCGACCCCAACCCTGCCAAGCTAAAGAACCCCGCAGTGCTGGGCGCATTCAAGCTATTCGCGGAATTGATCGCCCATCATCTGGATGCCGGGAAGAGGCTGGAGACAAGCAGTGCCGCGCTCGAGCAGGAACGGGCGCTTGCCGAACTGCGCGAACAGTTTATCGCCGTGCTCGGTCACGATCTGCGCAACCCGATCGCGGCGATCGATGCGGGAACGTCCAGGCTGCTGAGGGATGGATGGACCGACCGCAGTCCGGTCATCCTCAAGCTCATAAAGGCGAGCCTGTCCCGGATGTCAGGGCTGGTGGAGAACGTGATGGACCTTGCCCGGGCACGCATGGGGGACGGAATCTCGCTTTCGTTATCGGAGGACAACCTTGCTCGAACGCTGCAGCATGTCATCGATGAGGTGCAGGTAGCCAACCCAGACCGTTTGATCACGGCATCCCTGAACGTTCCGGAAATTGTCTCCGTTGACCATTTTCGTCTGGCGCAGATGGTTTCGAACTTGTTGTCAAATGCAGTCACTCATGGCGCACAGGATCAGCCGATCACGATCCGTGCTGAGGCAAGCGACGGGACGCTTGAGATCTGCGTGACCAACGGCGGAACGCCAATTGAAAAATCGCAGATCGACAAGCTCTTTCTCCCATTCAGGCGTGGCGAGGGCAAGTCCGGCACGCAGGGGCTTGGTCTTGGCCTCTACATCGCTTCGCAGATCGCGCAGGCCCATGCAGGGCGGATCGACGTAAGTTCAAACGAAGAGCAGACATGCTTCACCTTCCGTATGCCGATGACTGCCGGAACCAGAGTTCGCTAAACCGGTCAGCATACGGTGTGTTCTTTGCAAGTTTCCGGTTGAGGTCGTGGGCTCACGAGTCGAGAGACCAGTTCCCGCCTCACATCCTCCGTCAAACGGTGATTGCTCAAACGCCATGCCCCTCCCGCGAACGACCATTTACCGTCCATCCGGAGTTGCGGAAACGTCTGGTCTGTTATCAGTGACAATCAACAGGTAAGCCCCAGCGTGTATGCACCAGCTGCTTTTGGCCGCCGGCCGCGTTACCAACGATCTGCCCCATTTGGTCGGGGTTCGTCTGATAGGCGAGCATGCGCCAGCAGCCGGGATCAGTGAAGGATGTCATGTCCATCACCATCGAGGACGAAACCGGGCCGGCCAATATCGTCGTCTGGCCATCGCTGGTCGAGAAACGCCGTCGCATCGTGCTCGGCTCCAGTATGATGGTAATCAATGGCCGCATCCAACGCGAAGGCGAGGTCGTGCATCTGGTCGCGCAGCAGCTGTTCGATTTGACCGCTGATCTGTCAGGCCTGGCGGACCGGGATGCCGAGTTCAAGATGCCGGCGGGCAGAGGTGATGAGTTTGCTCATGGTGGTGGGCCGGATCCACGCGACAAGCCCAAGCCCGTGCTGACCCCTCGGGATATGTTCGTGCGCGATCTTCATATCGATACGCTGAAGGTGGAGGCTCGGAATTTTCAGTGAAATCTGATTTCTAACAATGGTCGGTTCCGATCCCATCCACAGCTTAAGGCGACATCAACATCTACAGCCACGCAGTCCGCCGCGCGTATTGACGGTAACCATGCTGTGCGCGACCAGTGGCGCGGTCGTGAAATAATCGCTCGACTTAGCCATTTTTTCCGTGCGCACTTATTCGGTAGGGTCCTGCTCGCTTCTTCATAACGTTAGATTTCCAGCTGAGCGTGATCTCTCCTCGCGCAACCAGGGCATCCACCGACTCGTGTACCATTGACATATACTCACGCCACTTAAACGGGGAGTTCTGGTCGTTTGCAAGGGTGCGTGCAACTTCGCTCGGGCACGTTGTGCCGTTAGGTCGATCTGCGACACATCTCAAGATCGTCGATACAACATGCACGCTCATGGCTCAGCTTCAACCTCTGGGAACGCGTTCAGGTCAACCACGGCGAATAAAGGTTTCGTCTAGTAAGCATCAGCGCCGGCCAGACATCAAACTACAAATGCTGTGATGATGGCCCTCGTGGGCGTGTCCGATATCACGGTAAGCAAAACTGCCGGCACTTGGTGGAGTTTTGCTCTCTCTGAAGCCGACGAAAATGGAGCTGGTCGGCTTTAAAACCGACCAACCTGTTACATCCGGACGGCCTCGATTATTCGTCGTCGTACTCGGCTGCGGCAGCGTTCACCGAGTCCTCAGCGAGTTCCGTAAGATTGGCGTCGGCAGCTTTCTCCTGGGCAAGGATGTCATCAATGTGCTGCTTGGCTTCATCCATACCTAGAGCGTCCGCGAAAGCACGCATCGAACCGTAACGTGTGATCTCATAGTGCTCGATCGCCTGGCAGCTGAAGATGATCGCGGCGTCCGCAGCGACGCTTGTGCCGAAATCCTCAAGCAGGCTTTCGCTTTCTTCAAGAATGCCGTCGATAGCATCACACTTTTCAGCTTTGGCGCGTTTGCCGAGAAGCTCGAAAATCGCTTCGAGTTTTTCGATCTGGCCGGCTGTTTCATCACGATGCGAGGTCAGTGCCTCAACGAGTTCAGGATGATCGGCTGCCTTGATCATCTTTGGCAAAGACTTATAGATCTTTTTTTCGGCGTAGTAGATGTCGCCAAGTGCGTGCTCAAAGAGGTCAGAGAGGCTCTTGACGTCCTTTTGAGAGGCCCGTGTTTCTTTGCGAGCCGCGGCCTTGGTGGCCACCGCTTGCGCACGCTTCTTGCGCGTTTCGGTATTGGCAGTACCGCTCTTTGTCCCAGAGGCGCGCGCGGTCTTCTTTGCGACATTCTTAGAAGCCTTGTCATCCTTGGTGGACTTGTCGGCAGTAGCCATCGTGTTCTCTCCCTTGTGATGCCATGGAATAGGCGGGACAGAACGAGGGCGGTCAGCCAAGGTTCCGAACAATGTCAGCGGGGTCATTAATCGGCCCGGTCAACTCGCTCGGCGTCCGCTAGCAAGAACATGCGCAGCGGCTTTCAATGTCGTTTCGATCGCATTCCTCCAACCCCCGTCACAGACTCACGTGGAATCCAAGAGGTCCGGAAGTCGGAACCTTTCCCAACCTGAAGTGTTCTCCAGGTGCATTCAAAACGGTGCAGGATTTGGGAGTAAGACTATGAAAAAAATTGCTTTTGGCGTTGTCGCCGCACTTCTTTCCGCAAGCGCCGCCATCGCGCAGACCGAAGCACCGAAGACCACGCAGACGACACCTGCGGTCTCGAATTCGGGCGAGCAGAACCCGGGTGCGCCCGTGGCTGGCAAGAACAGCTTTACCGAAGCCCAGGCGAAATCCCGCATCGAAGAAGCTGGTTACACAGACGTATCGGGTCTCAAGCTCGACGATCAGGGTGTCTGGCGTGCGATGGGCAGCAAGGATGGCAAGCACGGCAACGTCGCGCTCGACTTCCAGGGCAACATCACGATGGCTCAGTAAGCCAGCTCTTCCAACAACAAAAACAAAACGACGAGGAAACCCCCAATGCCTACGATTACAGGTCTCTACGACTCCTACGACGATGCCCGCGCTGCCGTGAAGGCTCTCGAAGATGCAGGCGTTCCGTCCGATCACATCAGCATCATCTCGAACAAGGATGGCAAGGAAGATATCGAAGGGCAGGGTAACAACGCTGCCGAAGGTGCGGGTACTGGCGCTGGTATCGGCGCTGTCGCCGGCGGCGCGGGTGGTCTCCTGACGGGCCTCGGCTTGATGGCGATTCCCGGCGTAGGTCCTGTCGTGGCCGCAGGCTGGCTCGCAGCTACCGCTGTCGGGGCTGTCGCTGGTGCTGTTGCTGGCGGCGCTGTCGGTGGCATCGTCGGCGCGATGATCGAATCTGGCGTGAAAGAGGAAGACGCTCACGTCTATGCTGAAGGTGTTCGTCGCGGCGGCGCGGTAGTCGCTGCCAAGGTCGAAGAAGACAAGGTTGCCGCTTCCGAGGCTATCCTTCGCAGCACCCGGTCGGTCGATCTCACTGCCCGCCGCCGGGCCTACACCACTGAAGGCTGGTCACGTTTCGATGACGCCGCGGATCCCTATACGGCCGATCAGATCGCAGCAGAGCGTGGTCGCTACGGTCCAGACCCCCGCGCCTGACGCTGACTGATATTGCCAAACTTCAAGGCTACTCGAGAGAGTGGCCTTTTTGCATTTGGGAACCTCAGAATTCATCGGTGGGCAGGTCCTCAATTCGGGCGTCTCTCGGCGGCGGAGAAATGCGGACGAAAGCGAGCGTTCCCAGCGCAACAGTGGTAAAATACCTGACTGTAATCGCCGTTGTCGCCTCTGGTAAAAATCACCCTGGCATCTACATTAGTGTTGAGAATACGCCGTTTGGCTATCAACAATTGAAAAGCGTTCTGCCGTCTGCTTCAGCATTACCCGGAAGCGCATTCCAGAATGATAATACTGGAGAGCTTCTTCCTATGCTCGAGTTGACGTCCGACCTGGATCAAAAACCTTCGGTGCCGTTTTGGAATGAGTCCGATCGTCTGGCCGCGATCGAGCGCTACACGATACTCGACAGTGGCCGGGAAGAGGCTTTTGATGATGTGGCCGAGTTGGCTGCGGATATCCTCGAAGCGCCCATTGCCGTGGTCAACTTTATCGCTGCCGATCGCCAATGGTTCAAGGCGGAGGTTGGCATCGGCACGGACACCCTCCCGCTCGATGTGTCCATCTGTCGGCACGCAATCATGCAGCCGGGCGTTCTTGTTGTGCCGGACCTCACGCAGGACCATCGCTTCAGAGGCAATCCGCTGATCCACATCGCCGACGGCCTGCGCTTCTACGCAGGCGCCGTTCTAGAGACGCCTGACGGCATACCGCTCGGCACGGTTTGCGTCCTGGATCGGAAGAGCAGGCCACAGGGTATCAGCGAGCGGCAGAAACGCGCGCTTGAGGTGCTCGCCAAACAAACCATGGCGCGGCTAGAGCTCAGGCGATCGGAAAGTACCGCGCGGGCCGAGCGAGCGCGGGCCGAGAAGCATGCCCGTCGCCTTTCACTTGTCGCCAAAGCGTCGCCGATCCTGCTCGGGGCGGATGATCAGGTTGAGGCTGTGCGAACCTTATTCTTGCTTGTTGCAGACGAGTTTGGCCTAGACGTAGCTTTTCACTACCAGTGCGGCGACGGTGCGCTCAAGTTGATCACAGCAGTTGGGCTGACGCCGGAGCAGGAGCAAGCCGCGGCTCGGATTGAATTTGGCCAAACTGTCTGTGGGATTGTCGCGGTTAATCGTGCAGCGATGCACGTTACCGAAATTCAAACATCCGTTGTGGCGCACGCAGTATTCCTGAGGGTGTTGGGCCTCGATACCTATTTTAGCGCGCCGCTGCTCGCTGGGGGCGATCTGCTTGGCACTGTCTCATTTGGTCGTCGGGGTAAACCTTTCTCGCCAGGAGAACTCAACGCGCTGAGCGCAATCGCCGCCCAGCTCGCAACTGCGATCGAGCGCGGACATGCCGAGGAAGCCCTGCGCGAGAGCGAAGCTCGCCAGGCATTCCTGCTCTCGCTTTCGGACGCCATGCGGGTGCTCAAGACGCCGAAGGAAATCGCCGCGGTCGCGGCTGAGCGACTCGGTGAGCGGTTCGATCTCAGCCGGGTGTTCTATGCGGAGTGTTTCGGCAGCCTCATGAAGATTGAGCGCGACTATACGCGCGGTGTCGATTCGATCGTAGGCGAACACGATCTTGCGGCATTCGGACCGGAGCTGCTACGCGCCTATCATGAGTGCCCGGTCGTCAAGGTCGACGATGTCCAGACAGATACGAGGTTCAATGAAGACGCTCGGGCCGGGCTCAGGGCCAGGCAAGTCGGCGCCTACCTTGATGTCGTCCTGTTCGAGGATGAGAATTGGGTCAGCTTGTTGGCCTTGCAGAGCACCTTTCCTCGTGCATGGACGACGTCAGAGGAAGGCCTGTTTCGCGAGGTGGCAGAGCGCGTCAGAGCAGCAAGCGAGCGCGCCCGCGCCGAGGATAGCCTTCGTGAGCTTAACGACACGTTGGAGCGGCGGGTGGCCGAAACCAGCGCAGAGCGCGACCAGATTTGGCGCCATAGCCTAGACTTGCTCTCGGTGATTGATCTGACCCGTGCAACGTTCGACACGGTCAATCCCGCCTGGACGGCAGCGCTTGGTTGGACGGCGGACGAGGTCGTGGGCCGGCCATTTGCGCAATTTGCTCATCCCGACGACGCAGAGGCAATCGCACACGCACTTAAGCTTGTGCGGAACGGCGTATCGGTCACGCGCTTTGAAAACCGCTACCGGACCCGAGATGGCGCATGGCGCTGGCTATCGTGGGTCGCGGTGCCGGAAAGCGGCAAGCTTTATTCGATAACGCGCGACGTTACCGACGATAAAGCACGCCAAACTGAGCTAGAGGTCGCACAAGACGCGCTCCGGCAATCGCAGAAGATGGAGGCGATGGGCTTGCTCACTGGCGGCGTCGCGCACGACTTCAATAATCTGCTAACGCCTATAGTCGGCACCCTTGATCTGCTCCAGCGCAGGGGGGTGGGGAGTGAGCGAGAGCAGCGTTTGATAGCAGGGGCAGTGCAGTCCGCCGAACGCGCGAAGACTTTGGTTCAGCGGCTGCTCGCTTTCGCCCGACGTCAGCCGCTTCAGTCGGTGCCAGTCGATGTCGCTCAGCTCGTCGCGGGAATGGGTGAACTCATCGCAAGCACGACGGGTCCGCAGATTAGGGTTGTGGTCGAGGTGCCGGAGGACCTTCCACCTGCAAAAGCTGATCCGAACCAACTCGAGATGGCGCTCTTGAACCTTGCTGTGAACGCACGCGACGCAATGGGGGAGAACGGCGGTAAGCTGCGAATTTCTACCAGAGTGGAAAATGTTTTGTCGGGTCATCGAACAAACCTTCCGGCCTGTGATTATATCTGCGTGTCCGTCGCAGATACTGGAGCAGGCATGGACGAGGCGACGCTTGCTCGCGCAATTGAGCCATTTTTCTCGACCAAGGGCGTGGGGAAGGGTACGGGCCTTGGTCTCTCGATGGTACATGGACTTGCGTCCCAGCTTGGCGGCGCACTCACCATCCAGAGTTGCCTCGGACTGGGAACCAATGTTGAACTGTGGTTGCCACTGAGCGCTGCTACTCCGGAAACCGCCGACACCGTTGCCGATTTGCTCGAGGTGCCACACACTTGCGGGACCGCACTCCTTGTCGACGACGAGGACCTGGTGCGGATGAGCACGGCAGATATGCTCGGCGACTTGGGCTACGCGGTCATCGAGGTGGCTTCCGGCGAGGAAGCTCTCCATCTGATCAAGTCTGGGACGCACTTTGATCTTCTTGTGACCGACCATCTGATGCCTGGCATCAGCGGGACCGATCTGGCTCGGGAAGTAAGGAGCGTAAAGCCTGACGCACCCGTTCTTCTGGTTTCTGGCTATGCCGATAACGAGGGCGTGGATCCCGATATTCCGCGCCTGACGAAACCCTTCCGCATAGACGAACTGGCGACGATGCTCGCGCAACTGGCGACCACAATCTGACCTCCGTTTGAGGAAGTGCTGGTTTGTCAGGTCCTCAAGCTATCACCGCCTAGCGGTATTCAGGACAGCCCCTGCCATGCCGGAAATCAAACCTTTGTTCGGATTGAAATTGGTTGATAGCAAGTCACTTGAACGACGGGTCGCAGGTTCGGCTCCGCTCAAGAGCTTGATACTTGATTATCGACGTCGTTCGTCAATCAGCGCATTTGACTGCAAAGTGCCGAAACTTGATGTTTATCTGCATCAGGAATTCCGATATGCATGTCTGATTGTGATATGCAGGCTCGCTCCATGAACCCGAAATTTCTTGTGATAGACCCCGAGAAGGATATCGCCGCCATCAAGGGCGTTTCATCCTTGCCACGTATCAAGCTCTTGAAGGAGTTGTCGAAGCGACCCGGCATCAATATCAACGACTTGGCGCAAGCGGCAAACCTCCCGCAGTCTTCCGTCTCGACGCACTTGCAGGTCCTCGAAAAGGCCGGGCTGGTGAGGATCGAAGTCCAGAAAGCGCGCAAAGGCAACCAGAAAATCTGTTTTGCCATCTATGACGAACTCATCGTCACCTTCCAGCCGAAAACGCAGGAACTGGCATCCGACCTGATCGAGGTGTCGATGCCGCTCGGGCTTTACACAAACAACGCCGTTACAGCCCCCTGCGGCATCTGCTCGACGGAGGGTATCATCGGCCTCCTCGATGTTCCGGAAACCTTCATGGATCCGGAGCGGATGAAGACGAGCCTCCTGTGGTTCACCAGCGGTTTCGTCGAATACCAGTTCCCGAATAATGCCAAGCTGCGCGGCGATGCGATAGAAGCCGTTGAAATCGTGATGGAAGTCAGCTCGGAAGTGCCGGGAACGCTTCCCAATTGGCCATCAGATATCGTGCTTTCCATCAATGGTCACGAGATCGGCGTTTGGACATCGCCGGGCGATTTCGGCGACCGGCGCGGGACCTATACGCCCGACTGGTGGAAGCTGAAGGGGTCTCAATACGGCATGCTTAAAACATGGTCGGTGACGGAGGCCGGGACCTATGTGGACGGCTTGAGAATTTCCGATGTGGCGACCTCCTATCTTGCTCTCGACGAACATCGGTCCATCCGTATTCGGGTTGAAGTCAAGGCCGACGGCAAGCATCCAGGCGGCATCAACATCTTCGGCAAGGGTTTTGGAAACTATGAGCAGGATCTGCTGTTGCGCCTGAAAACCAAGCAATAAGTCAGATCGTCGGTCTGCAATCCGCCTGTTTTTGCTGCGGTGCATCACAATTTCCCCATTGACTTCATCGGCCATCTCTAATGAGTATATCAAAAAATACGATTTATATCGTTTATTTGATTGCTTCTGGGAGGAACAAGCATGAAGGCACGCATCGCCGTTCACCGCGATTTCAAGATCAGCGATATCGATCAACGGCTGTATTCGGCCTTCATCGAACATATGGGCCGCGCGATCTATGGCGGTATTTATGAGCCCGGGCATCCCAAGGCTGATGCCAATGGTTTTCGTACCGATGTCCTGAAATTCGTTCAGGATTTGAAAATTCCGGCCATCCGGTATCCGGGCGGAAATTTCGTATCAGCCTATCGCTGGGAAGATGGTATCGGCCCGCGCGATCAGCGTCCGGTCCGTCTGGATCTCGCCTGGCGCTCTAAGGAAACCAACCAGATCGGCATCAATGAATTTTCCGAGTGGGCGGATATGGCCGGCATCGAGATGATGCTGGCGGTGAACCTCGGCTCGCGCGGATTGGAAGATGCACGCAACTTCCTCGAATATGTAAATTTCCCATCGGACACGACGTGGAGCGACCTGCGCCGCTCGCATGGCCGCAAGGACGGTTACGACGTCAAGATGTGGTGCCTCGGCAACGAGATGGATGGCCCCTGGCAGATAGGCCACAAGGTGGCAACCGAATACGGACGTCTCGCCAATGAAACCGCCAAGGCGTTCAAGGGTTTTGACAGCACGATCGAGGCGATCGTCTGCGGCAGTTCCAACGACGGGATGGCAACCTACCCGGAATGGGAACGCGAGGTTCTCGAGGAATGCTACGAGAATGTCGATTACATCTCGCTGCACAAATATTTCGGCAATTCCAGCAAGGATACGCTGAATTACTTTGGCAAGATCGAGGAAACCGGCCGTTACATCCAGACGATTGCCGGCACGATTGATTACGTCAAATCGAAGAAGCGCGCCAAGAACGACGTCCATATCTGCTTCGATGAATGGAATGTCTGGTATCATATCCGCGAGGAAGACAGTCATCGCTGGCGCACCTGGGACTGGCCGGAAGCACCAGCGCTGCTGGAAGAAACCTACAATTTCGAGGACGCGCTTTTCGTCGCCGGCCTGCTCAACGAGTTCATCCGCCGCTCCGACCGTGTCCGCATCGCCTGCATCGCGCAGCTGGTCAATGTGATTGCGCCCATCCGCGCCGAAAAGAACGGTCCTGCATGGCGCCAGACGATCTATCACCCCTATCGTTTTGCCTCGATCTTCGGTCGTGGCGAGGCGCTGCGTGTGGCGGTCGATGCGCCGACCTATGATTGCCAGGTGGCCGACGATGTTTCCTATCTCGATGTCGCGGCGGTGCGTAACCGGGACGAAAGCCTGCTGACGCTGTTCGTGGTCAACCGCCACCTGACGGAAAAGGCGGAGCTTGATGTCAGCCTCACCGGGTTTGCCGACATTTCCTTGTATGAACATCATGCCATGGAGGGATATAATCTCACCGACACAAACGGCCCGGACAAGCCGGATCACGTCGTACCGAAGGCGGGCAATGGCGTCGGCGTCGAGGACGGAAATCTGAAGGGCGCGATCGCCCCGCTGTCCTATCACGTTTTCCGTCTGAAGGTTTCGTGAGGTCCGGCATGGGGATCACGCTTCGCAATGTCAGCAAGAGTTTTGGCGCACTCGGCGTCGTTCATGATGTCAGTCTCGATATCCCGACTGGTGACTTCGCCGTCTTCGTCGGGCCATCTGGCTGCGGAAAGTCAACGCTGCTGCGCATGATCGCAGGGCTGGAGGAAACGACGGCGGGTTCGATATCGATCGAGGGCCGGGATGTTACCGATGTCGAGCCGGCCAAGCGTGAAGTGGCGATGGTTTTCCAGTCCTACGCGCTTTATCCGCATCTGACCGTATTCGAGAACATGGCCTTTTCGCTGCGGCTGAAAAAGACACCAAAAGCTGAGGTCAACGATATGGTGCAGGAGGCGGCCCGCATCCTGCATCTCGAGGAACAGCTGCAGAAACGGCCATCCGAACTCTCGGGTGGCCAGCGCCAGCGCGTGGCCATCGGGCGGGCGATCGTGCGCAAACCAAAAGTGTTTCTGTTCGATGAGCCGCTGTCCAATCTCGATGCCGAACTGCGCGTGCAGATGCGGCTGGAACTTGCCAGACTGCACAAACAGATCGGTGCCACAATGATCTACGTCACCCATGATCAGGTCGAGGCAATGACGTTGGCCGACCGCATCTTCGTTCTGAAAAGCGGGGTTTTGCAGCAGGCGGGAAAACCGCTCGAGCTTTATGATGATCCGCACAACCAGTTTGTCGGAGGCTTCATCGGCTCGCCGGCCATGAACTTTTTGCCCGGCAGGGTGGCGGCAAGACAGAACGGCATGATCCGTGTCGCGCTCGATGGGCTCGGTTTCGAACTGTCGGCAAAGTCGGATGCCAGCGTTGCCGAAGGAACGGCGGTCAAGGTCGGCATCCGGCCCGAGCATTTGCATCCGGCCGAGGGTGGTTTCGAGGCTGTTGTGGATATGGCCGAGGATCTCGGCGGCGTGTCCTACCTGCATGCGTGCCTGGTGACGGGCAAGGACATCGTGGTGGAATTGCGTGGCCGCCGCGAAAATTTCGATGGCAGAAAGATATCGCTTTCGGCGGATGCAGGGGAGGTTCTGCTCTTTGCCGAAGACGGCAGCCGGTTGCGATAGGAATTCGCGCCGGAGTTCAGGGAAATGGCAGACATTTCAACCCGCCACCTTCGGGAGAGGTGGCTTCGTGATGGAGGACACTTCAAATGTTGTGCAGAAAGCTTTTCGCGGCAACCGCGATCGCCCTAATGTCCGTACCGGCTCTGGCTGCGGAAAACATCACCTGGTGGGATTTCTTCTCCGGCGGTGATGGCGTGCGCATGAAGGCGCTGATCACCCGTTTCAACGAGGAACATCCGGGTATCAAGATCACCGGCACGACGCTGGAATGGGGCGTGCCCTTCTACACCAAGGTGCGCACTGCCGTTGCCGTGGGGCAGGGACCTGACGTAATGACCTACCATCTGTCGCGCATGCCGCTGGGGCTGAAGGAAGGCGTGCTGGATGAAATCACCGACAAAGACCTGACCGATGCCGGTCTGACCAAGGACAGCTTTTTTCCCGCAGCGCTTCAGGCCGCCAGCGGCGATGACGGCAAGCTGCATGCGGTGCCGTTCGATATCCATTCGATCGTGCTCTATTACAACGCAAAATTTCTCGAAGGTTCGAAATTCCTCGATGCCAATGGCAAGCTGACCGGCATCAACAATCTCAAGGATTTCGAAGAAGCGCTGACCTACGCCAAGGAAAAGGGCGCCGAGGCACCGGTTTCCTATGCCACCGGCGATGATGGCGCGACTTACCGCGTGTTCTACACTCTGTTCCGCCAGCTGGGCGGCGAGCTGATCACCGGCAACGAGGTTCTGGCCGGCGACAATCTCCAGAAAGCCGCCAAGGCGATCGAGGTGATGACCAACTGGCAGACCAATGAGTGGCAGCCGGAACAGGCGGAATATGAAGCCTCCGTTGCGTTGTTCACCTCCGGCAAATCGGCCTTTTCGCTGAACGGCGTCTGGGAAGTGCCGACCATGGTCGACCTCGATAAGAAGGGTTCGCTCGGTTACAAATGGGGCGCCGTGCAGGTGCCGAACCTGATGGGCACGCAGACCACATGGGCGGATTCGCATTCCTTCGCCATTCCCGCCAACAACAAGCTAACACCGGAAAAGCGCAAGGCGGTGATGACGGTGATTGGCTGGATGGAAAAGAACGCGATTGCCTGGGCCGATGCCGGGCATATTCCCGCCTTCAAGCCGGTGGCCGAAAGCGCCGAGTTCAAGAAGATGGAGCCGAACGCCACCTATGCGGCGCTGGCCGAAACCGCATCCTATGATCCACGCTCATCCATCGCCGGTGTCGGTTCGCCGATCTATGACGCTGCCATCAACATCATCTCGCCCGCCATCCACGGTTATGCGGAGCCTCTGGCCGCTGCCGAGCAGATGAAGTCCGACCTGCAGAACGTGTTGAAGTGACACCGTCAGCCGTGGCCGCCGCTCTTCGGCGGCCACTCTCACGAGCATGGAGGTTCAAGACGTGGCAATGCTGACTAATCGGCGCAAAGAAATGGCGGTGGCGGCTTCGCTTGTGGCGCCCTTCGTGCTGACATTCGCGCTGGTCTTTCTTTATCCGGCCATACGGCTGGTGGAGTTGAGTTTTACCAACAGTCCGCTGATCGGCGAGGGTGAGTGGGTCGGTTTCGACAATTTTAGCCGCCTGCTGTCTGACAAGCTTTTCCTGACGTCGCTCAGGAACAACGGTTATTTCGTCCTCCTGACGGTTATCCCGACCACGGTGCTGGCGCTCTGCATTGCGCTGATGATCAACCGGCTGCGCGGCTCCGTGCAGGCCTTGGCGCTCGCCATCTTTTTCCTGCCCTACATCCTGCCTGTGTCCGTGGTTACGCAGATCTGGACGTGGATGCTGGATTTCCAGTTTGGCGTTTTGCAGCCGGTCATCGCGTTTTTCTTCGGCAAGTCCGTCGCGGTGTTCAAGAACCCCTATTGGGCCATGCCGACGGTGGCGCTGGTCACCATCTGGTGGACCAACGGTTTTAATGTCCTGCTGTTCATTGCCGGCCTGCGCAACATTCCAAAAGATTATTACGAGGCGGCCCAGCTCGATGGCGCCACCCGCATGCAGCTTTTCCGCCGGGTCACATGGCCGCTTCTGTGGCCGGTGACGGCGCTTGTCCTGACATTGCAGATGATCCTGCAGCTGAAGATCTTTGATCAGATCTATCTGCTGACCAAGGGCGGGCCGTTCAATTCGTCCTATGTGATGCTGCTGATGGTCTATCGCGAGGCTTTTCAGCTCAATCACGGCGGTTATGCCTCGGCCATCGCGCTGGTGCTGTTCATCGTCATCGCGGCCTTCTCCGTGCTGCAATATCAACTTCTTCGCGCCGGAGGCCGCCGATGACATCGCTCCGCAAACTCGAAAACGGTGTGCTGACGGTCGGTACCTTCGCCGCCGCCGCCCTGTGGATTTTTCCACTCTACTGGGCCTTCATCACCTCGATGCGCTCGGAAGATAGGGTCGTCTCCAAGGAGGCCGGCGTCATCCCCGACGAGTTTAATCCGGCCGCCTATATCGACATTCTCTGGAACACCAATCTCGTCAGCTGGTATATCAACTCGATCGGCACGGCGGTCATTATCACGTTCACCGTCATCGTTTCGGGCATGATGTGCGCCTATGCGATTTCGCAGATGCGCTTTCCCGGTCGCCGCATTCTTTATGGCGTCGTGCTGGCGAGCTTCATGGTGCCATCGCAGGCGCTGGTGGTCACGCAGTTTATCCTGATGAACGACATGGGGCTGATCAACACATGGGCCGGCATCATCCTGCCGCAGTTGATCGTTCCGGTGGTCATCATCGTCTACAAGCAGTTCTTCGATGCCGTGCCGAAGGAACTGCGAGAAGCCGTCGTGCTTGATGGTGGTGGTGATTACACGCTGCTGTTCAAGGTCTACCTGCCGCTCAACTGGGGCATTACCACAGCACTTGCCATCATCACCTTCATCATGGCGTGGAACCAGTTCCTCTGGCCTTTCCTGGCGGTGACCACGGAGGACAAGATGACAATTCCGGTCGGCATAACCCAGGTCAACGACGCGTTCGGTGTGTTCTACGCGCGCCTTATGTCCGTTGCGCTTCTTGGTGCCATGCCGGTGGCGATCGCCTACCTGATTTTCCAGAAAAAGGTGACCGAGGCAGTGATGATCTCGTCCGGTGTCAAAGGTTAGCAGGCGCCTCTTGAGCCGACGTTCGACCATGTCCTTGCTGAGCAATTGCCGTCTCTAGAAACGGACTGCGCATCTCATCGTGACGGGCTGGTTCGCCAAACAGCATCTTTTGGGTGGTGAGAGTTTCGATCTTCAGCAGGAGCTACTGAGATTGCCTGCCGCCAAGCCTAATAGAACATCCGGCGAAACGGCATGACGGCTGCCCCCATGGCGGCAGCATCACTGGTTATCTCCGAAATAATCAACTTCGGTCCGCCACGATGCACGCCATAACGGGGGCGATCGAAAATCTTCGTCCGCTCGATCAGCATGGATGCCAGTGCGGGGGGAATCTGGCCGCCGAAGACGATCGCCTGGGGGTCGAGTGTGGCCCGGATGGCGTTGACGAGGCGGATATAGGCGGGCGTCACCTCCTCCACCCAGTCTGACACGCCAGGCCAGTCCCGATCGAAATGGCGGCGCATGTAATGGATCGAGGGTACGTTGACACCGTTTTGGTTCAGCCGGTCGATGAGATATTGCAGGGCAGGGCGCCGGTCGGTCTCGATCTCATCATACAGTCCGGAAAATTCGCCGGCATTGCCATTGCCGCCTTGCAGGAGGTCGCCGTCGATGATCACGCCGCCGCCAAAACCGTAGTTGAAGCTCAGATAGGCGAAATGCCGGATGAAGCGGCCGGTCCCGAACATCGATTCTGCAATCGCGCCAGATTTTCCGCCATTGATAACCCATGTGGGTCGGTCGAAAAGCTCGGTGATGATCGGGCCGAGCTCGATCATCGACCACTCGTGAAGTGGCAGCGGCGCGTTATGGCGCGTGCCATCGACATGGTAGCCGGCAATCGCAAAACCGATACCGAACAAATCATCCCCGGCGAGGCGGTTCTGCTGTTGCAACTCGACGACCTGCCGCTTCACCACCTGTAGCGCCTGATGCATCGTCGTTTCGCGAAGCGGCACTTCCCGCTCGCCCAGGATTTTGCCGGCAAGATCGATGAGGCAGATGCCGATGATGTCGGTATTGACGGAGATGCCGCAGGCATAGGCATGGCCGCCGTTCAGGAGCAGCATCGGGCTGGGTTGCCCGCGCCCAAGCCCCGGTTTGGCCGAGCCCAGCAAAATGACATTGCGGTCTGCGAGGTGATCGAGGATGCGATGAACCGATTGCTGCGTCAGGTCGGTGTGCCCGGTGATCTCCGAGCGGGAGATGCCGGGATTGCGCCAGATCAGTTGCAGCAGCTTGCGCTCATTGGAGGAGACGACTGTTGTCTCGTTTGCCCGGAGAAAGCGCTGTGCAATCAATGCCTTGGGAACATAAACACCTGACACGCCAAAATACCTTACTGGATAAGTGTAATAATCACGTTTTTCTCATCACAACTTATGCCTGCTTAGCGGCCAACAACTGTCCTTTCAAGCCATTTTCATCGTCATGTATTTGTTACACACAAAGCGTAATAAAGCACCGTCAGGATCGGGCGAGGCTCGGTCGACCCGAAAAGGCAAGGGCGATGATGAACAAGTTTACTCTGGCGGCCGTGGCTGCCGTGATGGCGGGCGCCGGGTCCGCACAGGCCACCGATATCGAATTCTGGTATGGCAACACCGGCAATGTCGAAGTCGCCATCAAGGCACAATGCGATGCCTTCAATGCCTCCCAGAGTGAACACAAGGTCAACTGCGTCGGCCAGGGCTCCTACGAAGTGTCCATGCAAAAGGCGATTGCCGCTTACCGCGCCAAGAACCACCCGGTTCTCATCCAGTTTTTCGATGCCGGTACGCTCGACCTGATGCTGTCCGGCGCTGTCGAGCCGGTTCAGGACCTGATGCCGGAAGTGAAGTGGGACAGCTATATCGCCGGTGCCCGCGCCTATTACGAAACCTCGAAGGGCAAGCTGTTCGCCCAGCCCTACAATTCCTCGACGCTGCTGTTCTACACCAACAAGACCGAGCTCGAAAAAGCCGGCATCACTGAGACGCCGACGACGTGGGAAGGCATTATCGAAGCCGCCCGCAAGCTGAAGGCCGCCGGCCATGCCTGCCCGTTCGTCACTGATGGCGACACCTGGCGGATCCTCGAGCAGTTCTCCGCCCGCCACGGCCTGCCGATCGCCACCAAGCACAACGGTTATGACGGTCTCGACGCCGAATACGTCATCAACAGCACCTTTGCAGCAAAACATCTCGCCAATCTGGTCGAATGGCGCAAGGAAGGCCTCGTTCGCCTCGCCGCCGATACCAAGGCCGGCAACTACACCGCCGCCTTCAATGCCGGCGAATGCGCGATGATGGAACAGTCCTCCGGTTCCTACGCGGCCGCCGCCAAAGCCTTCGACGGCAAGTATGAACTGACCGTCGACATGGCGCCGATGTACAAGGATTACACCCGTCACAACACCTTTGTCGGTGGTGCTTCCATCTACATCATGAAGGGTCACGACAAGCCTGAGATCGAGGCAGCAAAAGCTTTCCTCGACTTCCTGCGCAAGCCGGAACAGCAGATGGCTTTCACCGCCGCCACCGGCTACGTTCCCGTCACCACCGACGTTCTGGATACGATCGCCAAAAGCCCGGACGCCAATTCGCCGAAGTATGCCACGGCCAAGGTCGGCGTCGAATCCATGAACCAGCCGGCCACCGCCGATACCCGCGGCATCCGCCTCGGCTTCTACGTGCAGTTCCGCGAAGTCTTCATGGAAGAAACCCAGAAAGCCTTTGCCGGCCAGCAGACCATGCAGGTCGCACTCGACAACACCAAGAAGCGCGGCGACCAGCTGCTGCGCCGTTTCGAGCAGACCTACAAGGGCAAGCAGCTTCCCTGATCAGGGTCTTTCGAGACCTTCCAAAGCATGGGGCGGTTTCCGCTCCATGCCTTCTCTTATTCGGAACTGTGTTCATGTCGTCGGAATCCTCCCTGTTCAGCCATCGCTGGCTGCCCGCTCTTTTGCTGGCACCACTGATGCTGCTGATCGTGCTGTTCTTTTATGTGCCGGTCTTCCAGGCCTTCTACTGGTCGTTTTTCCTCGAACAGCCTTTTGGCGGCGGTTCGGAATTTGTCGGTCTGCAGAACTTTCAGCGCGTGCTGAGCGATCCCGAGTTCTGGGGCGCGACCGGCCGCACGGTCATCTTCATGCTGACGGCATCGTCGCTTGCGGTCATCGTGCCGCTGATGCTGGCGGTGGCGGCCGATCGCAAGATCGGCATGTCCTATCCGGCCCGCAATATTCTCGTCTGGCCGAAGGGCATTGCCGGTGCCTCCATCGGTGTCGTTTTCGCCTTCATCTTCAACCCGTTCGTCGGTCTTATGGCGCCGCTCAATTCGCTGTTTCCCGGCCTGTGGAATCCCGGCATCGACGGCACGGATGCGTTCGTCACGCTGGTGGCCGCCCATGTGTGGAGCGGCATTCCGTTCAACTTCGTCATCCTGCTCGCCGGCCTGCGGTCGATCCCGCCCACCATGTATCAGGCCGCCGCCATGGATGGCGCCGGTCCCTGGCGCCGTATCTTCGATGTACAACTGCCGCTGATCATGCCGCAGCTGTTCCTCACCTTCGTGCTTGAATTCACCGAAAGCATCACCTCGGTCTTCGCGCTGATCGACACCATTACCGGCGGCGGTCCGGGCGGCTCCACCACGCTGCTCGTCTACAAGATCTATGTCGACGGTTTCCGCGGGTTCGATCTTTCCGGCGCCTCCACCCAGACGGCCATCCTGATGGTCTTTGTCCTTCTTCTCGCAGCCTGCCAGTTCTTCTTCCTCGGCCGGCGCATCAATTACGAGCGCTGAGCCATGGTCGAAAACGCACGTTCCATCAACATCGCCGCCAGCATTCTGCTCGCCATCGGCATCCTCTATATCGTCGGGCCCTTGTACCTCACGTTGTCCACCGCCTCGCAGTCCTATGAATACATGCTGCGCAACGGTCTGGCCTGGGTTCCGGGCACAGAGCTGTTTGCCAATATGGGCAAGGTCATCCACGATACGCGCATCCCGGTGCAGATGCTCAACAGCATGATCGTGGCGTTTTCCAATGCGCTTGCCACCTGCGCGCTGTCCTTCCTGTCGGCCTATGCGATTGTCTATTTCCGCATTCGCTGGGCGGGCGTGGCCTTTGCGCTCATCCTCGCCACCATCATGCTGCCGCTCGATATCCGCGTCATCACCACCTATCAGGTGGCGTCGAACATCTTTTCGCCGCTGAATGGGGTGTTGGATTTCACCGGCCTCAACAGCCTGATCGAAATGGTTTTTGGCGCGCCGGTCCAGTTGGAATTGAGCGTACTCGACACGCATTTCGGCCTGATCGCGCCGCTGGTGGCGCATGGCACCGGCACGTTCCTGTTCCGTCAGTTCTTCCTGACGCTGCCCAAGGATCTGTTCAAGGCGGCGCGCATGGATGGGGCAGGGCCGATCCGTTTTCTCATCGATATCCTGCTGCCTCTGGCCCGTCCCAGCTTTGCCTCGCTTTTCGTGCTCACCTTCCTCAGCGGCTGGACGCAATATCTGTGGCCGCTGGTCGGCGCCTCGACACCCGACATGCAGACCGCCGTCGTCGGCCTTGCCCGCCTCGTGCCGGATGCCGACGGCCAGGTGCCCGATTTTCCGATGATCATGGCCGGTGCCGTGCTCGTCTCACTCGTTCCGCTCACGATGATCGCTCTTCTGCAGCGCTTTCTCGTCCAGGGCCTCGTTCTTTCGGAGAAATGATCCATGACCGCCATCGACTTAAGCATTCGCGCCGCCGCGGCCGAGATCGAGCTTATCGGCGTCACCAAATCCTATGACGCCAAAAACACCATCATCCCGGCGATCGACGTGACCTTGCGTCCCGGTGAATTCACCGTCGTGCTCGGCCCATCGGGCTGCGGCAAGTCCACGCTTCTGCAGATGATCGCCGGTCTGGAACGCGTTTCCGGCGGCAGGATCGTCATCGGCGGCCGCGAGGTGCAGGATCTGGAACCGAAACATCGCGGCTGCGCCATGGTGTTCCAGAACTATGCGCTCTACCCGCATATGACGGTCGCGGAAAACATGGCCTATAGCCTCAAGGTCGCCGGCGTTTCCAAGTCCGAACGAGCCGAGCGTGTCGCTACGGTCGCAAAAATGCTCGGCCTTGCCGATTACCTCACCCGCAAGCCGAGCCAGCTTTCCGGTGGCCAGCGCCAGCGTGTCGCCATCGGCCGCGCCATTATTCGCGAGCCGGGCGTGCTGTTGTTCGACGAGCCGCTGTCGAACCTCGATGCCCAGCTGCGCCACGACATGCGTGTGGAGCTTGCCGAACTGCATCGCCGCATCGGCGCCACCAGCGTGTTCGTGACGCATGATCAGGTCGAGGCAATGACGCTCGCCGATCGTATCCTTATCCTCAACAAGGGCCATATCGAGCAATTCGATACGCCGAAAGCGATCTATCACCATCCGGCTTCGGTCTTCGTCGCCAAATTCATCGGCTCGCCGCCGATGAACATTTTGGAGGTCGAAGGAGACGGTTCCGTGCTGCGCCTAGCCGATGGTCAGGTCGTTGCCAACTATTCCGGTACGGGTAAATTCCAGCTCGGCATCCGCCCGGAAGATATTGCCGTCAACGAAGGCGGTTCCATCAAGACGGAAATCCGTTACCGCGAGGACCTCGGCTCGCACGAAATTCTGGAAACGAAGATTGCCGAACAGAACCTGCGGATCGCCATGCCCTTCGGCGTCGAGATCGATACGACGCGGACCTTGTCGCTGTCCTTCCCGCAGGCGCGCCTGCATCTCTTTGACGGTGACACCGGCCGCGCCATCGCCAACGCTTTCGGTGGCGCGCAACCGGCATCGGTGAAGGAATACCAGTGAGCTACAGGGAATTTATCGCCGACAAGGCCCGCGATTGCGCCGTGGTTGCGCATCGCGGCATCTGGCGCAATGCACCGGAAAACAGCCTGTCCGCTATCCAGCGTGCCATCGATGCCGGTTATGATGTCGTCGAGATAGATATCCGCCGGAGCGCCGATGGCGGCCTTTTTCTGCTGCATGACGAAACGCTGGAGCGCATGACAGGTCTCGGTCAGACGCCGGAGGCGCTGTCTTCAAGCGACCTTTCGGTTCTGCGCCTGCGCGATCGCGATGGCGGCGAAAACAATGCCTTCACGTTGGAAAAACTGCCGAGCCTTGCCGAAGTCTTCGAACTGACGCGGGACCGCATCTTCCTGCATCTCGACGTCAAGGAACGCGAGGTGATCCCGGATGTGATCGCTCTCGCAAAGGACATGGGTGTCGAGCATCAGGTTGATTTCTGGGCCTCGCTGAAAACCGAAAAGGATTTTTGCTGGATCGGAAAAACGATCCTTCCGCATGAGGTGCTGTTTCTGGCAAAAACCCGGCTCAACGTGCCGGGTGCTGCTACGCAGCTGGCTCTGCTGGAAGAACTCTCTCCCTCGGTCTGCGAAATCTATTTCGACAGGTTGGAAGAACTTGCTGCCCTGACGGACCTCACCCGCAACACCGGCATGGCGCTCTGGGTCAACACGCTCGACAGCGTTGCCTGCGCCGGCTTCACCGATACGGCGGCCCTTGCCGATCCCGATGCCGTCTGGGGCCGGCTGATCGATGCCGGCATTTCGGTCATCCAGACCGATGAGGCCGCTGCACTCAAATCCTATCTCGCGGCCCGCCGCACCTGAATACTCTCCAAGGAACATATGAAATGACGCATTACGTAGATTATATCGCCGACCAGAAACGCGATCCCGCCATCGTTGCCCATCGCGGCGCGTGGCATGGGGCACCGGAAAACAGCCTCGCGGCCATCGAGCGCGCGATCGCCGTCGGCGCTGACGTCGTCGAGCTCGATATCCGAAAGAGTGCTGATGGCGAACTCTTCATCATGCACGACGACACGCTGCTGCGCATGGCCGGTATCGACCGCGACGCCGAAACCTTTACCATTGCCGAACTGAAGGCCATTGCGCTGCGTGAAGATGATGGCGGCGAACATCGCGCCACGACGGATCAGCGTATTCCGACTTTGAAAGAGGTTTTGGAAATCATACGCGGACGTATTTTTACGGATCTCGATCTCAAGGATCGCGGCCTTTTCTCGGAAGTCGCAGCCTGCGCCCGCGAGATGAATGCCGCATCCTATGTGGACCTGAAGACCCGTGTCATGACCCGCGAGGAGCTGGACTGGGTGCGCGCCCAGAACATCGACGGCGTGGCCTTCATGGCGATGTCGAAATTCACCGCCGAGAGCATCCACGAAACCATGGCACTGCTGTCGGAAATCAGGCCGTTCATGTGCGAGATGCGTTTCGACAGCCTCGACACCATCAAGGCCAACCGCCAGATTTTTCGCGACGCCAACATGGCTTTGTGGACGAACACGCTCAACATGGAAGCCAGTGGTGAATGGGTGGACAAGACGGCGCTTGCCGATCCCGATCGCATCTGGGGCACATTGATGGAGGCCGGTGTCAGCGTTTTCCAGACAGACGAGCCGGAAGCACTCAAAGCCTATCTGCAGGCACGCCGCGCATGAAAACCGTTTCGGACGAACTGCTGAATGAATTTATGGGCATAATGCGCGAGGCGGCAGACAGAGAGATCCTGCCGCGTTTCCGTTCGGTCACGTCAGATACCATCCGCGCCAAGACCATGGCGGACGATATCGTCACCGATGCGGACATCGCCTCCGAGCGCATGATCAGCGAAAAGCTCGCGGCGCGTCTGCCGGGCATCACCATCATCGGCGAGGAAGCGGTGTCGGATGATGCATCGGTTCTCGCAAGGCTTGCCGATGCGGAGCTTGCGGCGGTCATCGACCCGGTAGACGGCACCTGGCATTTTGCCCATGGCACGCCGATGTTCGGCAGTATTCTCGCCATCGTTTCCGGCGGGCAAACCATTGCCGGCATCATTCATTATCCTGTTCTGGGTGATTTTCTGGTGGCACGACCGGGGCAGGGCGCATGGCACGTGGCGGCAGACGGTTCACGCACACGGCTTTCCGTCGCCATGCCGACACCGGTAGACGAGATGCACGGGTTCATTCCGCTGCATATGTTCGAACCGGATCTGCGAGCTGAGCTGGCGCCGCGCCTGCTAAAGTTCCTGCGGGTAACGACATGGCGTTGCTCGGCCTGGGAGTATCGCATGCTTGTGACAGGCGCTATGAGCTTCTGCCTCAATGAGAGTCTGAAGCCCTGGGATCACGCGGCCGGTGTTCTGATCCATGCGGAGGCGGGCGGATATGCGGCGACCATCACGGGTGAGGTTTATCGTCCGACGATGACGCAAGGGCACCTGCTGACGGCTCCGAACAAGATATCTTGGGACGCCGTTCGAGACACATTGTACTCGGATCCAGCTTTGAGATAATTCTACCGGTTTAAAAAGCAGCCTGGGGCTGCGCACCCGTTCTCACGTGATAAATCATATGAGTTTCAGGCGCTTAAACGTTTTGATGAGCATGGCACTGGTTCTGATCCCCTCAAGGTGCGAAACAAGGACGCTCGGCCCAGACGCAATAAGGTTTGCGCATCCGAGCCGAGCAGCTCACTTTAGGTTACGCGGCTTCCCAAACCTGATTGAGGATTTTGGCAGCGAGAGCCGCCTTGTCCTGCGGCAGAAAGCGACCGTAGTGCTGCTGCACAACATCGGGCGTGTCCTGAATGGCGTAGTTCGCCTGCTCATATGATCCGGTCTGCTTCAGGATATGCGTCGCAAGAATGTCCCGCAGGTTATGGGGGCCATGCGGCAGCAGTCCCTTGATCGCACCTCGCCCGGTGTAGGGATTGTAGATACCGTAGCGTTGTATGACGGTCCGCCAGGCTTCGTAGAAAGTGGTTGAGTTGTAAGCCGCATCGATACTGATCGTTTTCACCGTTTTGACGAAGAGGGTGCCGGGATCTTTTGCACCATCCAGCAGGACACCTCGATGGCGATCGATATAAGC
The DNA here is from genome assembly GCF_004343585.1 of Neorhizobium sp. JUb45. Taxonomy (GTDB): domain Bacteria; phylum Pseudomonadota; class Alphaproteobacteria; order Rhizobiales; family Rhizobiaceae; genus Neorhizobium. The sequence continues at coordinate 53,184 of NZ_SLYW01000016.1, forward strand.
ATCGAGATATTTGTAGAGGTCGAGCAGATCCGGCAGGATCAGTCGAAACGGCTTTTGCCCGAAGAAGGATGAGCCCGAGTTCTTGAATGCGACGGATGGGATCAGGACTTCCCACCCATGATCGCGATCGCTCCAGCGCAGCTCGCCGCATCTCATGTCTTCAAGCCTGCGTTCCGATGTCGGATGATGCCCGCGCGGACAGACACGCAACTGGCGAAGGTTCTTCTGCCGAAGACCGAGATGCAATCCAAGACGGAGCAGCAGGAATGAGCGTACGGCTTCGGCGGCAGACCGCGGATATCGGCTTTCATCCGGCATGCGTTTCAGGATCTCGTCAGTGATCTTGCGATATTCCGCCAGTGGACTATCCGCTTCTAGGACACACATGATCGGTTCGAACGGATCGCGATGGATGCGCATGACGCGCTGGATCTCCTTTGATCGGTTGGCGGCATGCCGATGAAACGCATTGCAGGCACCATGCCAGTCGCGGGCCGCGAACTCGATCTCTTCATGCTCAATCAAGCCTTCGATAGGTATGACGTTCTTGAGCAATTCCGGATGCTGTCGAATCCAGCCGACATCGGCGCGAGTAAGAGCTTGCGCGACCATCAGCATGTCTTCTTCCCATTTGGTATAAAAGCCACGGCGCTGTTCGCGCCATTGAAGGTACCAATCCCAGACGCCGGGGAAGACGAGAAGGCCGAAGCTCAACTGACTGACTGGCACGCCGCGACCTTTTACGGCACCGTTTGGCGAGGCGGCCAGTGCGCCAAACATCAAACCAAGATGCTCGATCTTTTGAGAGGCCGTTTCCTCACCCCAGACGCCGTACCGTTGGAAACCAATCGCAGTTAGTGTCGAGGTTTTGAAACGAATGAGGTCAGCCATTTCCATGGCAAGTCTCGGCGGTGCGTCGACGACGCCGGAGAGCAGATCAGGATCATCAAACTCAGGCATCGCATTTTGATTTTCGCCGACGGCGGATGCCAAGGATCTGGGCGATAGAGAACTTCCGCCATAAGTGATACCGGGAAAGCGGATGGCATAACGCTGCTTGACGGCCGCTGCCTGATACCGGCGGTATTCCGTCGCACCGGAAATGATCACCCGGCGTACCCAATCGACGATCTCCTGACGCTTGGCAAAGGGCAGGCTGCTGAAATCATCCGGGAGATGCAATGACATCCTGCGCCGCTCAGCCGGGCTGATATCACCGAGATCATGACCGTAAAGCGAGCGTGCCTGATGCGGCAGCTTATCTTTGAAATATTCTTCTGGAAGGCGATAGCGTCGCTCAATGCGTCGGAGGATTTCGAGACTTGCGACAGATCTTGGCACACGCTCGCCTTGGATCCACGATAGCAGCGTTTTTTTGTCGAAAGTCTCATTCAGTTGCACAACGGCGCGGTGGAGTTGCCAGTAGGTGTCGCCGAACCGACGCATATTATAGGCCAACGCATCCTGAAAACTTGCCGGGTCTTCTTTCGCTTCGAACAGTGGTTCAGGGAATGGACTGATTGGTTTCGGTGCAGGCCCGCGCGGTAGCGACGCAGAGTTGGCAAAGGTACCGTCTGCCGCGGCGCGCTGCGGCTTTCTGGGCGAGGGGGAGGAGGCTGCCTTTCTGGTCGGCGCAATCTTGTCCGGGCGGACTGTTGGCTTTGGTGTCCGTCTCTCTTCGGCTGCTGGTGTTCCGCCGAGCCATCGGATGATTGCCTCCAGTCCTGGTCGGAGCTGCTTTTTCAATTCTGTGGTCAGTTCTGCTATTATTCCACAGGCCTGTCCGATCATGGACCAGTCGATACGACCATTCAGGAGCGGGGGCAATTTGCGGTAGACGATCAAACTGACCAGGTAGGGCCGGATGTTCTCCAGTACCCGTTTGGATGCAATCGGCGCCATACGCAGCTCGCAGAATTCGGATATTTTTCGCTGAAAATGGCGTGATGAAATGTCTTGTTTGAGCATGTTTATTCCGTTTCTCTCGGCACCAGTGCTGAGGGCGAGCGGGAATATGAGGCGAGCTTTAAGAAAGGATGTATCGGGCGTACATTTTCGAGACTGCCTGATCGTCGGGTTATGCCGTGAAACAAATCACTCGGCATCAAAGCTCGGGAGTTCGGCGCCCGCGTCGTTAATTAAGCTCGCTTATCTAAGCTTGTTGCTTAATTAAATTGAAGGCGTCTTGTTTAAATAGTGGCTGGCGCTGATAATGGGTTATGTCTGATTCCGTATCCAAAAATCGCATGGGTCGTTTTGTCGAAACGATCGCCGCCAGTGAAACAGCGCGCGCTAGGGCGTCTGGACGGTATCACAATGCTGCTGCCGCGACAGGAGCTGTTTCTATACATGTATGTGAGAAAGGAAGCCGTTCTTTCTTCGCAGATTGAAGGCACGCAGTCGACGCTTTCCGACCTCTTGCGGTTTGAGACAGAAGCTCAAGCGGGCCAACCGGTTGACGATATCCGTGAGGTATCCAACTATGTTGAAGCCATGATGTATGGTTTGGAACGACTGCAAACGCTCCCCATGTCGTTGCGTCCGATCCGTGAAATGCACGCCAGGCTCCTACACAGTGGGCGAGGAGGCACTAAGGATCCTGGAGAATTCCGCCGCTCGCAAAATTGGATTGGCGGAACGCGGCCCGGTAACGCACTTTTTGTGCCGCCACCCATAACTGAAATGTCCGGTTGCCTGGATGCGTTCGAACGTTTCATGCATGACGACCAGTCGCGCTTGCCGGCACTGATCAAAGCTGGACTGCTGCATGTGCAGTTTGAAACGATCCATCCGTTTCTCGACGGTAATGGTCGTATCGGCGGTAATCCCCCCTCCGAATAACGGACTTCAAAAGTAGAATTTTCTCGGGCTTTATGATCGAGGAGATTTTGATGAAGACGAGCAGATTCAGTGAA
>NZ_SLYW01000017.1 GCF_004343585.1 Neorhizobium sp. JUb45
TGATGCGGGCAAGAAGGTCAAAGGTCGCAAGCGACAGGCGATGGTGGACATGGATGGTCGTGCGCTGGTCCTTGATCCCCAGCCTGCCGATATTCCAGACAGAGACGGCGCGATCCCTGTTCTGCAGGTATCCCGCAAGTCCTTTCCCTTCGTAGAAAAGGCATTCGCCGACATGGGATATTCAGGTGACAGGCCGCAGAATGCGACGCTGGTCGATGTCGAGATCGTCCGTAAGCCCAAGGATCAGGTCGGCTTTGCCGTTCATCCAAAGCGCTGGGTCGTCGAGCGTTTCTTCGCCTGGATCAGCCGAAATCGACGACTGTGGAAAGACCCGGAGGCAACGATAAAGTCGGCCGAAGCATTTCTCTATGCTGCATCCATCATGACGCTGACAAGGCGCATCGCACGACCATCATGAATTCTCGGACGGACTCTTACAACGCGCCCGACTCCCGGGAATGGAAGGTGAGCACCTGCCACGATAAAGCGTCCATCTGCGGCATCTGCGAGCGCCACAGAGCGGGTGGTGGCAGCCTGAGTACCATTCACGTCAAATGTGACGAAAATGTCTGGTTGATCGAACTGGATGTAATCGCCGTGAATGACGTCACCCCAGAATACCAGGCGTTCGCCGTTCTCAGCTTTCAGAACGATCGAGCTGTGTCCAGGCGTGTGGCCTGGACGCAAAATCGAGCCATAACCTTTGAGCGGTTCGGCATTGTCCAAGAAACGCTTGACCTTGTCCTGCGCCAAGCGTTGCAAGGCTTTCCGTCGAAGAGGGGCTACGGCCATTTCTTGAGTACAACTTAAAGCGCCGCTAAAGGTAGTGACGGTATCAAATCAGAAGTACATGCCGGAATTTCCGATGCCAACTGCTGGATAGCGTTCGGCCTCGATCAGGTTAAGAACACCATGCAAAAGTTGCAATACGGCCGGGAATGCGATGATCGCGCGTGGGAAGCCGTCGCAGCTGGCACATTCGTTTTGATGGCCTTAGCAGAACAAACAGACACACGATGCTTCCGATCCACTAGGTCAAAAGGTAGTTTATCTTCAAGACATTAGAATAATCGCTTGTCGAATAGACCTATGTCTGGGCGTGGCCATCGCGCCAATACGATACCGCGAGGTGGTCGCTCTTTGCCAATCGATTAGGAGAGCGCCAGTCTGAGCGGATCTTGCGAAAATTCGAGAACTCGGTGCCGGCCCAAGCGAACACTGATCTGTCCGCTGGCAGTTCGATGGCCGCCACACGCCTTGCAAGGGCGTTGGTTCTGATCGAGCGATTGCGATGCAGCCAAGTTATCTCGATATCGGCGACTTGGCGGATGGTCTGCTCGTCTTGTCGGTCTGCCACTTCGATGATAGCCACGCCGCGCGCACCTGCCGGCAATGCTTCGATAAGCCTCGCGATAGCAGGCAGCGCCGTTTCGTCGCCAGCAAAAAGGTTCCATTGAGCGGGTCTTGCGCTACCGCCGCCGGGACCGATCATGCCGATGACATCACCGACCTTTGCGTGAGCGGCAAAACGGCTGCCCGGTCCGCCGTGGTCATGCAGCACGAAATCGATGTCGAGCGTGCCGGCCTGAGGATCGATGCGGCGGATCGTGTATTTTCGGATGATCGCCCGCTCCGTATCTGATCCCCAGTCGATTGTTCCGCGCGGTGTGAGTTTCGGAAGACAGAGTTGACCACCGTTGGGCGGAAGGAGGAGTTTGGCATGCAGCGCTGAGTGGGTGTCGAACCGCTTCAGTTTTGATGAGCCGAACGTGATCCTTCGCATATTTGGAGAAAGATCGAGGACAGCGAGGACTTTCAAGCGACGGAGATTAGGCAGTGAAGCGATTTCTTCGCCATCACCTTGCCAGCGAATGTCGGCGCCATTGTCCAAGTTGAATTCGCCCACGTGGCTGGCAAGGAGATATTTCATCTCCATCAGCCGTTCGGTGTCAGGCGCGAAGGTTTCGATGCATAGGCTGCTGCCATCGGCGATGATGCGGGCATCGCCATTGCTTGAGGCAAGCGTCCAAAGGGTTTCGGAAACCGGGACGATCTGGGTCCCGTGTTCGATGAGATGATCGGTCATGACACGCGCAAGAAGTGCCGCATCAGGACAGTTGACGCGCGTTGTCGCCGATAGTTGTGTCATCTGATTTCCTTCCTGAGCATATCCCGAGAGGGGCCGAGCACGTCGATCATGAGCGAACCGCGCTCGTTGAACGTCACTTCGGCATCAATTCCCCAGACCCTCGCAAGAACCTCCCGGCTCAGGACCTCCGCCGGCGGTCCTTCGGCGTCGATCCGGCCCTTTGACAGGACGGCGATACGGTCGGACATACGCGCTGCCAGAGCAAGCTCGTGCAAAATGACGACGACGATCGTTCCAGATGATGCGACACTGCGGATCACCCGCATGAATTCATCCTGATGGCGAAGATCAAGCGCACTCGTCGGCTCGTCGAGGAGGAGAACCGAAGGATTGCCGACCAGGGCCTGGGCAAGGGCTGCCATCTGTTTCTGGCCGCCGGAAAGCGTGTCGATGTGCGATAGGGCGATTTCGCCAAGCTCGAGTTTCTCGATCAGGGCAGCCGCCTGACGTTCGAGTGACAGGCCTGAGACTGCTGTCCCGTACTTGCTGGCAATGCGAAGCGCACTCAGAACGCTTTCGAATACATTGAGGCCAACGCCTCGGGGCAGGGCCTGCGGCATGTAGGAGATTTTACCGGCCCGCTGGAACGGCTTGAGCCCTGTTATATCTTCCGTTCCCAGCATGATCTTGCCCCTGACCGGCAAAAAACCCGCTATCGCTTTCAAGACGGTCGATTTACCTGCCGCGTTTGGGCCCGTCAGCGCGAGGATCTGGCCGGGTGCGATTTCGCTCAGGCTGACACCGTCCAGCACGGATTTGCCGGCGTAGCTTGCATGAATATCCTGCAGCGACAGCGCACTCATCGGCGCGTCCCCTGTCGAAGGATAAGTGCGACGAAAACGGGCACGCCGACGAGGGCGGCGACGATGCCTACAGGTAAGTTGGCATCCGGAACCAGCAGCTTTGCGGCAATTGATGCCGCAAGTAGAAGGATACCGCCCGACAGCGCACTGGCGGGGATGAGGAAGCGGTGGTCCTCGCCGATGATCATGCGGGCGATGTGCGGGCCGACAAGGCCTATGAAGCCGATCGTGCCGACAAAGGCGACGGCGGTCGCCGTCAGCAGGCTAACGCGGATCAGTGACATTAGCCTTAACCGCTTGACGTCAACCCCGAAAGACATGGCACGTTCTTCGCCAAGATGCAGTGCCGTCAGTTGCGACGATGCCATCCATGACATCGGCAACACAACCGCCGTGACCACCGCCAAAACGGCAACATTCGTCCAGTCGGCCCGTTGCAGGTTGCCCATCATCCAGAACACCACTTGCTGCACCGACTGGGCCGATGCGTAAAACTGCAGAAGCGAGATCGCGGCGTTGAAGGAGAACACCAAGGCGATACCGAAAAGAATAAGGTGCTCGCTTCCGCCGTCCCTAAGACGTGTCAGAATTTGCAACAGCGCGACAGAACCGATGGAAAACACAAAGGCATTGGCAGAAACGAACCAGCCTGCTCCGAGAAACGGTATGCTCGCGCCGGTAACAATGGCCACCGCCGCACCGAGCGCTGCCGCCGACGAGACGCCGAGCGTAAAGGGTGAGGCAAGCGGGTTGTCGAGCACCGTCTGCATCTCGACGCCTGCGGTTGCAAGCGCGGCCCCCACCAGAAGCGCCATCAAAGCCGCCGGCAGCCGAACGTCATAGAGGATCACGGCCTCGATCCGGTCGAGCGAGGCGGGGTCGATAAGACCTGTCAGCACGTCTGTCGCGCTCAGGCCTGACGGGCCGGTGATGATGTCTGCAAACAGCAAAACAACGGCGGCTGTCAGAAGGCAGATCAGCAGGACCGTGCGGCGAACCGACAGCCGGCGATGGCTGGCGACGATACGCTCGCCGTTTTCGCCTAACATTCTGGCGGGCTGTGCAAGATGGCCGTTCATGCGGGGAGATCCACGGAGTACGTGCCCTCGAGTGGCACGGCCAGAAAGTCCCGGTTGATGCGGGCCATGGTCGCCGCCGGATCCAGGTCGGCAAACAATTGCGGATGCAGTCGCTGTGCTATCGACTGGGCGGCAAGCAGATTAAAGGGCGTCGCGTGCAACAGATGCCAGATGCCGCTCACGCGTTTTTCCTGAAACGCCGTAAGCGGTGCGGTATCGGCCCGCATGGCAACGTCTTGGAGGCTCGATGCTGCTGCGTCCGTCGTTACGCCCGGCCCGATCACCAGTCCGCCACGGCCGGCAAGATAACCACCTCCGGTGACGAAGACGAACTCTGGATCGGTTGTCAGAACGAATTCCCGCCGTGCCTGTATCCAGGGAAGGGGGCTAAGTAATGCACCGATATTGTCGCCACCGGCAAGCTCGATGAAGGCGCCGAGGCCGCCGGCGCCCGGCACCCAGCAACAGTCCCAGCCGGGCGCTCCGGCATTCGCCTGCAGCATTACCGTCGGGCGCTTGGGTTTTTCTGCGGCAAGTCGCTCGCGAATGGTGGCGATCGAGGTCTCGTGCCAGCGGGCGAAGCGTTCCGCCTTTTCCTCGGCTGCCCCGCCAAGAAGCCTGCCGATCAGGCGCATGCTGGGTGCAGTATTAGCGATCGGATCTTCGTAGAAGTCGACAAACGCAACCGGTATTCCGGCGGCCTCCAGCCGCTTGACCACTGTTTCATCTTCCGGCCCCGGTCCGTAACAGCCGCCAAGAAGAACGACGTCCGGGCGGCTGGCGAGGGCGGCTTCCACTGAAAATGTCTGCGGGCTCGCCTGTCCGACCACGGGTACGGTGGCAAGACCGGGAAAGGCTGCCTGATAGGTGGCAAAGATTTCCTTGCTGTGCCGCACCAGATCGCCCTGCCAGGCGCAGACAAGCTCGCCCGGGGAGGGGTGAACCAGAGACAGCGCCAGAAGCAAGTGCCCGTCACCCAAGAGGATCTTTTTTGGAGTAGACTGTAGCTCAGGCAGGGAAGCCGAGACGAGCGCAGCCTTTTCGGCGTGCGCCGGCCTGGTTGCCAGTGCCATTGCGCCAGCCATCAGACCCAGTATGTCCCGCCGTCTCAACGCCATGCCCTTGCCACCATTGCCTTGCCTACCAGCGATGCGTCAGCGTCGCGCGGATCGTGCGGCCCGTTCCCCAATAGCACTGGGTGACCGTGTTGCACGATGCCACGTATTCCTTGTCGAACACATTGGCGACATTGACCGCAACCTCTGTGCCCTTCAGACTTTCATTGATTGCGCTGAGATCAAGGCGTGCCGCCACGTCAAACAGCGTGTAGGCCGGTGCTTCAAGAGCATTGGCCGTGTCGCCGAAACTTGCACCCGTATAACGCACGCCGGCGCCAGCACTGAGGCCTTCCAGATTGCCTGAGAAAGTATGGTTCACCCACAGTGCTGCCTGGTGGTTAGGCACATAGATCACGCGCTTGCCCGTCGCTGTGACGTTCGAGTCGAGATAGGCATAGGATGCTATCATGTCCCACCCGTCCCACATGCTGATCTTGGCTTCCGCCTCGATACCGCGCATCTCGACGCGACCAATCTGCTGGGAGACACCGCCGCTGGTCACGACGAGATTGCTCTGTTCGAGATCGAAGGCTGCCAGTGTGAACAGATGATCGGTGCCGAGTGGCTGATACTTGACGCCGACTTCGAGCTGTTTGCCTTCGTTCGGATCCCAAGGCTGGCCGGAGGTGCTCAGACCCTGTGTCGGCTCAAACGATGTGCCGTAGCTGATATAAGGCGCGATACCATTGTCGAAAGCATAGAGCAGACCGGTTCGACCTGTGAAGGCGCCGTCATCGTTGACGGTACGGGTCGAGTTGAGCCGGTTATAGGTGTCCATCTCGGCCGTGTCATACCGGCCGGTCAGTGTCAGGCGCCAATTGTCGAGCGACATTTCGTCCTGGAGGTAGACGCCGACCTGATTGACGTTCTGCTTGGCATTGGCGGTATTGGTAATCGTGCCGATCGTCGCCTGACCGTAGACAGGGTTATAGATGTTGATCGGCGAGGCCGTTCCGGTGCCGAACTGGTAATCGTAGTTCTGGATAAGCACGTCGACGCCGGCCAGCAGGTTGTGAGTTACCGGGCCGGTTTCGACAGTACCGGAAACGTTGTTGTCCATGGTGAAAGTCCGGGCAACGTCATGAATCCCGACAGCGAGACGGTTAACCATCGGCGGAACCGCCGCTGCTGCCGGATGACCGCGCACCACGTCAAGGTCGTAGCTAACTTCCATAAGTCGCGCCGAGGAATTGAAGGTGATGCCGTTGTCGAACCGGTGCTCGAACTGATAACCGATCGCCGACTGGCGTCTTTGGAAATCGTCGTAGCCGGGTTCTCCGATATAGGTGCTGCGATCGTAATAGCCGTAGGCGCTGGGGTAAAGCATGCCCGGCGCTGGCAGAAACTGCAGGGAGCCGCCGTCGTCGCGTATATGATGGCCGGAAATGGTCAGTTCCGTACCTTCCTCCGGTTTGAAGGTGATCGAGGGCGCGATGAAAATGCGGTTGTCGTCGACATGATCGACCTGTGTTTCCGCGTCACGCACCATGCCTGTCACGCGATACAGGAACTTGCCCTCCTCATCGATTGGGCCGCTGAAATCGAAAGCTGCCTGCTTGCGCCACGGGTCCCCGAGCGTGAACTGAACTTCACGCAGCGGTTCGTCTGTTGGCTTCTTGCTGACGAAATTGAGGAGACCACCGGGTGGTGTCTGCCCATATAGGGCTGCTGCCGGACCACGAAGAGCTTCGATGCGTTCAACCATGTAGGGGTCGATCCGCGGCCAAGCATAGGTGGCCCGCGGCATCCGAGTTCCATCGAGCAGTTCCGGAACAATAAAGCCACGCATGCGCACCCAGTCGGCGCGCGGATCGGCGCCAAAGATTTCGGCATTGGTGGACGGCGTGTAGCGCATCGCCTCGCTGGTCGTCGTCACCTGCTGTTGGCGGATCTGGTCTGCGGTGGCGATCGAAATCGATTGCGGTATTTCTGCCACCGCTCGTGCGGACTTGGTGGCGGTTGCGCTCTGTTTAGCGACGATGCCACGAACCGGCCCTTTGGCGTTTTCGCCATTCGCTTGCACCACGATCGGCGCAAGCTGCGTGCCGGCATCTTGCGCATGCGCTTGTGTGAGCATCAGGGTAAAGGTTGCCGCGCTGGCAGCCAACATCATGCTCTGGCGCTTCACGAGGCCGGACTGGCGAGAGAATATCATTGGTTGCCCCCACGAAATAGATGGTGGCGTTTTAGCGTTTGCACTGAATGGTGAGCAATGATCTCCACTTTCGCGATCCTGAGAAATGCTTTCGTGATTCTATCACGAAAGCCGATTGATTTCGCGGGATGACGCGTGCGGAACCAGAGTGTTGGGCGCGACGCCGAAGCGGCGTCGGAACAGGGTCGAGAAATGCGCAGGAGTATAACCGGCTTCCGACGCTACTTGGCTCACCGTGAAGTGCCCGCTGGCCAACATCTTGTAGGCACGGTCGAGGCGATATTCCTGAATGTAGCGATACGGGGCCATGCCGTAGATTGTGCGAAAGCCACGATTGAGCTTGGAAAGATTGATGCCGCATCGGCGTGCCACATCCGTGAGATCGGGCGGGTCGACCGAGTTTGCAACGAGGAGGTCGCATGCTGCGCGCACCCGATCGCGGTCCGACGGCGTCAGGTACCCCGAAAAGGCCCCATCCGCCGCAGGAGAGAAGCCTTCAAAGACAAGCGAGGCGAGTTCCAGCGCTTTTGCGCACCGGTAAAAGCCATGGTTTGCGTCGCGATGGCCGAGCAATTGGGCGCCGAGAGCGCTGATTGTGGTGTCAGCTTTTCTGGATCGAAGCACAAGGCTGCCGCCTGAACGATCCCGCATGCCACATAGCAATGACGCAGGATTGCGCTGGTATTCGGTCTCGATCAATTCACGATCAATCTGCAGAAGAACGACGCTGAAAGGCGTATCGTGCGAGAATACCTGCTGCCGCCGGTTTTCTCCTTCGCTCAGAACAGCGAACGTGGTTGGTGTGCGAATGTCCAAAAGAGGGGCATCGCCGGCCTCAAGCTGCATGCGACCCTGCAATACGACGATGATGCGCAGCCCGTCTCGGATGGGTGAGGATACGTGGAGCGGCTCGGAGAAGATCTTGGTACTTGTCTCCACCAGCAACTGACCCTGAAGGTGGGTCGTTACAAGTTGCGAGGGCGATGAAGAGATGCTCATTAAAGGAATTTAAAAAATATGAGTATGGAAATCAATATTTAACTTTGGTCGATCTTCCTCATTTCACGTTTAGTGGTCGCTTAGAGGGGTCGTAGGTTTAGATCCCATCAAGAGCTTAACAACTGGCAGCGCCAACTTACATCTGACGACCAAATTCCCTCACTCCGAAATGCGCTCGATCAGCAATGTCTTGTAGCGTATTAAGCTGCCTTGCAGGTGTGTGTTCATTGCCTCTCGTGCGGCGGTTGCGTCCCCGCCAAAAATAGCATTGACGATACGCCCGTGCTCCTCCTGCAGGTGAGGGTTCATCGTCATCGTTCCCGTTTGGGTGCGGTTCAGGATTATGCCGGGTTTGATGAGCAGAAGGAGTTCGCTGAAGCGGCGGTTCTGGGTCGCCTGCGCAATGCCAAGGTGAAACGCGAAGTCGTCATCCCGCGTAGACAGACCCTTTTCGACGTTGGCGCCAATCCGGCGATGCACGTCGATGATGGCTTCGAGCTGGGTCGGAGAACGCCGAGCCGCCGCTAGGCCTGCAGCTTCCGTTTCGCATGCGGCTCGCAGCTCCAGCAATTCGATCACCGATGATATCCGCTCGAGTGAAAGGCCTGAAAACGGCGTTCCCTTAAGTTCCGAATCTGTGACGAAAACACCGACGCCGCGGCGTGCTTCCAGCATGCCCTCTGCTCGAAGAATGGCCACGGCTTCACGAATGACGGCACGGCTGACGGAATGCAGTCCTGTAAGATCGTTTTCGCTCGGCAACTTGTCACCGGGCTTGAATTTGCCGCCCTCGATATCCCGACGCAGCGATGCGGCGACCTGTGTCACCAGCGAGCGACCGACTAGGTCGATCTTTTCCGGATCCCTGTTCTGCTCCACCCAAAAGTCTCCATTCCAATTTTATGTGTTACCCAGCAGACAAGATGACGCCAGACATCAGGTATCTTTTACGCGATTCCTCGCATTGAAGCATAGTTTATCAGCTCTGGCAAAAGGCCTCGCTGTCAGCGATCCAAATGGTTTACCTCGGGCGTGAGAATAAATCGTCGATTAAGGGGATTGACGAACACTCTTCCTTGCCTCTAGCCTGTCTTATGTCACCTATCGGTAGTCAGACAAGTAAGTTTGCTCCTCATGTCTCGGGCGTAGCGAGCAGGCCGCTTCGAAGGCGGAACAAGTTGGGAACACCTATGAACATCATTGATGCCAGTGTACGCACGTTCTGGTACACGACACACGAGGAGATCGACAGTGATGGCCACGCCCATCCGGGACCGGCTCGCAAGGTACGCAAATCCCTGTTGACGCTGACATGTGAGGACGGCACCCAAGGGCATTCTTTTGGCAGCCCGGAACAGCTGCGACCGCATCTGCTCGATCGTTTCATTCGCCCGGTCGTTCTCAATCAGGATGCGCTGGCCCGTGAACGTCTCTGGCAGGATCTAGCGCACTGGCAGCGGGGGAGTGGAGGTCAACTCAGTGACCGGACGGTTGCCATCGTCGATTGTGCGCTCTGGGATCTCGCCGGCCATCTGTTCAAGGCTCCGGTCTACAAGATCATCGGCTCCTACCGGGACAAGGTGCCCGCCTATGGCTCCATCATGTGCGGTGACGAACTGGAAGGCGGGCTTGCAACGCCGGAAGATTACGGTCGGTTTGCCCAGCAGCTCGTCACCCGCGGGTATCAGGCGATAAAGCTTCACACCTGGATGCCGCCGGTCAGCTGGTCGCCCAGCATCGAGATGGATCTCAAGGCCTGTGCCGCCGTGCGTGAGGCTGTCGGACCCAAAATCCCGCTGATGCTGGATGCCTATCACTGGTATTCCCGCCAGGAGGCTTACGAGCTCGGCAAGGGCCTCGAGGCGTTGAACTTCACCTGGATCGAGGAGGTGATGGACGAGCAGTCGATGTCTTCGTACGCCTGGCTTGCGCAGCAGTTGAAGATCCCGGTGATCGGGCCGGAATCGGTTGGTGGCAAATACAAACACCGCGCGGAGTGGATCAAGGCGGGAGCCTGCGATATTCTTCGCACCGGCGTCGAGGATGTCGGCGGCATCACGCCGGCGCTGAAGACCATGCATCTGGCCGAAAGTTTTGGCATGAACTGCGAGGTGCACGGTCATGGAGCGGAAAACCTCACCATTTCCGCTGCCACCAAGAATTGCCGCTGGTATGAGCGTGGTCTGCTGCACCCGTTTCTCGATTATGATGCTTGCCCCGAATATCTGAATGCCATTCCTGATCCTATGGACGAAGACGGCTTCGTCTGGCTGTCGCAGGCGCCGGGTCTCGGGGAGGATATCAATTTCGATTACATCGACGCCAATTTGGCGGAGTGACACGACAGTAAAAGTGGAGCGGTCGACGCGAGGCAGAGGAGGCCTGCGGCGTCAATCTGGCCGCAATGGGAGGAACCATGAAACGACGCAAAATGTTGATCGCCGTAGCCCTTATGACAACGACGAGCTTGCTCGGCATGACACCGGCATTGGCCGAAACACCGGCGAACCAGTTGGTCATCGGCTTCTCGATGACCAATGTGCTGACACTTGATCCGGCCGGCTCTTCGAGCAAGGAGCGGGTTCAGGTTCTTGCCAATCTCTACGACGGATTGGTCGGCATCGATCCCGTCGAGCGAGCGAAGGTCATCCCGGCACTTGCCGAGCGATGGGAGGTGGGGCCGGATGAAAAATCAATTCGCTTTCACCTGCGCCCAGACTTGAAATTCACCTCGGGCAACGCCGTGACAGCGGACGATGTCGTCTGGTCGCTACAACGCGTCCTGAAACTCAATCTGGCGCAGGCAACCAACTTGCGTCTGCGCGGCTATAACAGTGACAATGCCGCGCAAAGCTTCAAAGCTCTTGATGACAGGACGGTCGAGATCGCCATTCTTCAGCCGATTGATCCGCAGATCATCCTGATGACCCTGGCGATGGCGGGGACGGGGAGCGTCATCGATAAAAAGGAAGTTCTGAGCCATGACAAGAACGGCGATCTGGGGGCGGGCTGGCTGACGACAAACTCCGCCGGAACCGCTGCATTCAAGGTGCAATCACTTCGCCCGAATGAGATGGTCGTGCTGGCGCGTAACGACAATTACTGGGGGCCGGCGCCAGCCATGAGCCGCGTGTTGATGCGGCATATCCCCGAACCCCAAAGCCAGCGGCTGCTCATCGAAAAAGGCGATCTGGACATTGCCTATTCGCTCGGTGCTGCCGATCTCGACGCCCTGAAGTCTAACGAGGCCGTCAAGGTTACCACATCGATCGGAAACGGCCTGTACTACCTTGCGATGTCTCAAAAGAACGAGAACCTCGCCAATCCGAAGCTGCGCGAGGCCATCCTCAAACTCATTGATTTCGATGGACTGAACAGGACTGTCATGCCCTATTTCGGTGTGCGGCATCTAAGTCCCATACAGATTGGCTTGGCGAAGGATCCCTACGATCCCGGCCTGAAGATGGATGTGGAGGCGGCTAAGAAGCTTCTTGTCGAAGCCGGATATGCCGATGGCATCGATCTGACAATTCGCACATTGTCGGAACCACCGTTTGATAATCTCGCCATCGTCCTGCAAAGCCTGCTGGGCCAGGCTGGAATCCGCATCAAAATTCTTACCGGCAGCGGCGAGCAAGTTTATGGCCCGATGCGTGAACGGAATTTCGAACTGATCGTCGGGCGTAGCGGGGGCCAGATCTCGCATCCTGATGGTGACATGCGAAGCCTTGCGTATAATCCGGACAATCGCGACGAGGCGAAGTTGACCGGTCTTGTGGGATGGCGCACCTCATTCAAGGATGATGAGCTCAATTCTAGAATTGACGCAGCGCTCGCTGAGACGAGCCCCGACAAACAGGCAGAGCGGTATCAGGATATCGAAAAGCTTTATGCCGATCGCATTCCCGCCATCCAGCCAATTTCGCAGGTGACGGATTCAGTTGCTCAACGCGCGGATATTGAGGGTTTTCGCATCAGTCCTGTATGGCAGACCAAACTCGACGCAGTGCGCAAACGGCGTTGACAGGAGAGAGGCCACCGTACGCGGATCACTGATTGTAGTGGCACCAGTAAACAGCAAGATCGCTGGCTGGTAATAGCTCGACCTGAACGAGGTTCAACCATGCTCCCAACGATGAGGGTACATCAAATCAGAAATGGGCGGGTAGTTGGTTCAAGTCTGGTCAAGAGCTAATAGGGAGATATTAGCGTTAGCGTAATCACTGTAGCTGCGCGGCACCTTTATCTAGCACCCAGTGCACGTTGCCATGTATCTGCAGCAGAGAGGCCGGGCAGGCTTCGCCAAGCTGTCCAGACAGGCTCTTGCGAATGGCTTCCGCCTTGGCCGCTCCGGTTGCTAGAACAACGATTTCGCGTGCATCGATAATGTCGGCAATGCCCATCGTGATGGCCCGTGTCGGTACCCGATCGAGTTGCAGCAGTGTCTGCTGGTTTACGACTAGCGTTTCCGGCGAAAGTTCTACTATCCGCACGCGGCTCGTCACCGGCGAACCCGGTTCGTTGAAGCCGATATGGCCATTGGTGCCGATGCCGAGCAGTTGCAGATCCACGGGACGGGAGCGGACGAGCGCGGCATAACGTGCTGCCTCCGCCGTTTCGTCCTTCGCCGCACCATCGATCAGGTTGATCTTAGATGTATCGAAACTGGCACCGGAAAACAGTTCGCGATGCATGTAGGCAGCGAATGAATCCGGATGTGATTGTTCAAGCCCGCAATATTCATCGAGATTGATGGTTTCGACCTTAGCGAAGGAAACTTTTTCGTCCTGTGCGGCCGCAACCAGCTTCGCATAGACACGGCGCGGCGTCTGTCCGGTCGCAAGCCCCAGCCGGCAGGTCGGGTTTGCCTGCACCAGTGTGACAAGCCTTTCCGCGACGAATTGGCTCGCCTCTTCCGCCGTTGGCAGAATGGTGATCTTGGCGGCGCGAGCGGACGCGATCCGGGGATGGTGATCCATCAGACTGAAACCTTTTAAAATTTGGAGGCGGGATTGCAGCCGGCGGAAACCGGCTGCCCGATGATCAGATGTGACCCTTGTCCATCGC
The DNA here is from genome assembly GCF_004343585.1 of Neorhizobium sp. JUb45. Classification (GTDB taxonomy): domain Bacteria; phylum Pseudomonadota; class Alphaproteobacteria; order Rhizobiales; family Rhizobiaceae; genus Neorhizobium. The sequence goes on from NZ_SLYW01000017.1 coordinate 13,371, forward strand.
TTCGAGAAGGGCGGCGATGTAGCCGTAGCAGAAGCTGAAGGCGACGCCGACCGGGTCGCGGCCGGAAATGGTCGGCACGTGATCGGGCATGACCATGTATTTGTAGCCGACTTCCTTGTAGATCTTCAGCGAGCGGATCATGTCCATGTCGCCTTCGTCCGGAAAGGTTTCTATGAAGGAAAGCTTGCCGCCGCGAATGTTGCGGTAATGGACGTTGAAGATCTTTTCCCGGCTGCCGAACCAGCGGATGATGTCGTCGATTTCCTCGCGCGGATTGTCGAGCATCTCGCCAATCGAACCCTGGCAGAAGTTCAGGCCGTGATACGGGTTTTCGCGCATCTGCACGAATTTCTTCAGGCCTTCGACCGTTCCTAGAACGCGGGTGACGCCCTTGTAGCCCGGCGGCGTGTAGGGGTCATGCGGATGGCAGGCGAGACGGACCCTGTTGCTTTCGGCAACCGGCACGACGCGCTCGAGGAAATAATCGATGCGCTCCCAGTTCTCGTCTTCGGAAAGAACGCCGGCAAGACCCGGAGCGGCGTCATGGTCTGCCTTGTCCCAGCGCCATGCCTCGTTGAGCGAGCCGCCGCGGCCGCGTTCCATTTCAGTGCGCGGAATGCCGATGATGTTGAGATTGTATTTGGCCGCCGGAATGCCGGCCCTGGCGATGTTTTCGATCATCGCGCAGACGGCGTCGATCTGACGGTCGCGATCGGCACCGCCCAGCAGGATGTCCTGATAAGGCGTTTCTTCGATCGGCCGCGACGACATCGGCAACTGGACCATGTCCAGCGTCAGGCCAAAGCTTTCGACTTTCTCGCGCTGGCGAAGAATATCGTCGAAGGTCCAGCTTGCCGGCTTGCCCGGCGGATCGGCACAAACGTTCTTGATGCCGAGCTGTGCCCAGATGCGAAACTCGTCATCGTCGCGGGCGTCCACCTGTGTTCCGAGATACATATTGGCCTCGTCATTTTTATCGATGTGAATGAAGGCGGCTCTGCCGGAGCCACTGATTTTTCAGATTGCGCTCGCCTCGAACAGCATGCGCGAATAATCGTCGTGGGTGCGGCCCTCGTAGAGGTCGTCTTTGGTCAGTTCGTCGACAAAGACGCCGCTCTTCATCACCAGAACTCGGTCGCACATATGCGCGATCACGCTCAGATCATGGCTGACCAGTACATAGGTCAGCTGACGCGCTTCCTTGAGGTCGGCAAGGAGATTGAGCACTTCCGCCTGAACCGAAACGTCGAGCGCCGATGTCGGCTCATCGAGGAGGATGATTTCCGGCTCCAGCATCAGGGCGCGGGCGATGGCCACACGCTGGCGCTGGCCGCCGGAAAGCTGGTGCGGAAACCGCTCGGCAAAAGCCGCCGGCAGACCGACCTGTTCCAGTGCTGACGGTACACGGTCCCAACCCTTGCCGCGATCCATCGCACGGATCGGTTCGGCCAGAACCCGGCTGATGCGGTGACGCGGGTGGATGGAGCCGTATGGATCCTGAAACACCATTTGCGTCAAAAGCATCTGTTCGCGGGTGCGGGTCTTGTCCACATCGGTGCCGGCAAGGTTGATCTTTCCGGTCCAATGGCGGTCGAGGCCGGCGAGCGAACGCAGAACCGTCGACTTGCCACAGCCTGATTCGCCGACGATGCCGAGCGTTTCGCCCTTGGCGACCGAAAACGATACACTCTTGACGACCTGCCGGGCAGATGCGCCGCTGCCGAAAGAGACGGAGAGATCCTGAACGTCGATCATGGGCGGGTCTCCACGGCATCGATTGCGTTTCTGTCGAGCGTTTTCAGACGCCGCACCGGTGCCTTCAAGTCCGGCATGGCAGCGATCAGACCGCGCGTATACGGGTGCTGTGCTTCTTCAAGGTTGGTCAGAGTTTCCACGACGCGCCCCTTGTACATGACCATGATGCGTTCGCAGAAAGCGGCAACCATGCGGATGTCATGGCTGATCAGCATCAGGCCGGCTTTGTTTTCGCGCACAAGTTCATCGAGCAGATTCAACACGTCGCCGCGCACCGAAACGTCGAGCGCCGACGTCGGCTCGTCGGCAATCACCATGCGCGGTTTTGCCAGTAGCATCATGGCGATCATTACACGCTGGCCCATGCCACCGGAAATCTGGTGGGGATAAAGCTTCATCGTGCGTTCGATATCGGTGATGCGCACGCGTTCCAGCATGGTCGCGGCGATTTTATAGGCTTCGGCCTTGCCGACCTTCAGGTGCAGGAGTGCTGCTTCCGCCACCTGTTTGCCGATCGGCAGGACCGGGTTCAGCGAATAACGCGGATCCTGCATGATCAGCGCCATGCGGTTGCCGCGCAGCGAGCGCATTTGTTTTTCCTTGGCGGCAAGCAGCGGCATGCCGTCAAAGGTCAATGTGTCTGCGGTGACCCGGCCGATCGGTGGCAACAACCGCATGATGGCACGACCAAGGGTCGATTTACCCGAACCGCTTTCGCCGACGATGCCGAGACGTTCCGCCTTGAGGTCGAAACTGACGCCATCAATGGCGGGTTTTGCGTAGCGGCCAAAATGCACGGACAGGTTTTTGACCGAAAGGATTGTGTCTTGATCAGGAGCGTGCATGGCGAGGATCCAGCAGGTCGCGAAGCGTATCGCCGACAAGGTTGAAGGCAAGGCTGGTAATCAGGATGGCGAGGCCGGGCATGACCGCAACCCACCAGTGATCCAGCATGAACTTGCGGCCACTCGAAATCATCGCACCCCATTCTGGCGCCGGTGGCTGCGCACCGAGGCCGAGGAAGCCCAATGACGCTGCCGTCAGGATGATACCGGCCATGTTGAGCGTCAGGCGTACGACGACGGAGGGAATGCACATCGGGGCGATATAGAGAAACAGTAGACGCATTGGCGATGCGCCGTAAAGACGGGCCGCCGCGACATAGTCGGTGTTGCGCACAACGAGTGCCTCGGCACGGGCCAGACGGGCGATCGCCGGCCAGCTTGTCAGCGAGATCGCGATGACGGCCGTGCCGAGACCGGCGCCCAGGGCCGCCGCAAAGGCAAGTGCCAGGATCAGCGACGGAAAGGACAGGACGATATCGGTAAAGCGCATCAGGATTGCATCCGTGCGGCCGCCGACGAAACCGGAGACGACGCCGACGATCAGCCCGATCGGTCCGACAATTACCGTCACCAGCATGATTGTGGAAATGGTGATGCGCGCGCCGAAAACGAGCCGCGAGAAGATGTCGCGGCCGAATTCATCCGTGCCGGCCAGATGCGACCAGCTGGGTGGCAGGAAGGCCGCCTGCAGGTTCTGCACGGTCGGATCGTATGGAGCGATCAGCGGTGCAAACAGTGCGAGCACAAGCAAAACGAACAGAACGAAGAAACCGCAAAGGCCGACCGGCTCGCGAGACAGTTTTTCCCAGATCGCCGCAAGGCCGGAGAGAATGGCCGAACGCGGGCGGCCCGGCATTTCAGTGGCGGTATTTTGCGCGCTCATTGCGTCACCTCGCGGGTGCGCGGATCGAGAACCAGATAGGCAAGATCCGAGATGAAGTTCAAGGCCATGAAGATGGCACCGATGATGAGAGTGCCGGCGAGGATGGCGTTCATGTCGCCGATCATCAGGGCATTAGTCATGTACTGGCCGATGCCGGGCCAGGAGAACACGATCTCCGTGACGACCGCACCTTCCAGCAGGTTGCCATAGGAAATGGCCAGCACGGTCACCAGCTGAACGGCGATGTTGGGCAGGAGATGACCGACGACGATGCGAGCACTGGAAGCACCCTTGGCACGGGCGGCCGTCACGTAGTCCTGGTTCAACTGCTCCAGCGTGAAGCTGCGAGTCATGCGGGTAATGTAGGCCATCGCGGAATAGGCGAGAATGCAAGCCGGCAGGATGATGTGGTGAACAGCATTCCAGAAGGTCTCCGTATCACCGACCAGCAGGCTGTCGACCAGAAGCAGGCCGGTCTGCGGCTCGATCAGCCCATCGAGATAGGTATCGACACGGCCCGGTCCACCCACCCAGGCAAGGCCTGCATAGAAGATGACGAGACCCACCACGCCGAACCAGAAGACCGGGATGGAATGGCCGACCAGCGAAATGACGCGGGCGAACTGGTCGATCCAGGTATCGCGGTAAAAAGCGGCGACCATGCCAAGGGGCACGCCGATGACCGTCGAGATGATGACGGCAAGCGTCGCCAGCTCGAGTGTCGCGGGAAAGGCCTGCGCTAGATCCTTGGTGACCGGATTGCCAGTCAGGATCGCCGTGCCGAGGTCACCCTGCAGCAGAGATGTCACGTAGATCCAGAATTGCTGGTAGATCGGCAGATCGAGGCCGAGCTTTTGCCGCATTGCTTCGAATGCGGCAGGGTCCGCCAGCTCGCCCACAATTGCACCAATCGGATCGGTCGGGAGAACCCGGCCGATCACGAAGGTCACGACAAGCAGGGCAAACAGGCTGACAACCAGCTGTCCGAGCCGCCGCGTGAGTTCTAAGAGGGTAAATTCCTTCATGATCGGCCGTCTCGCTTACTTCGCGTCCGTTTTCGTGACGTTCTCAAGTCGGTTCAGCGACCAGAGGTTCGTGCTGTAGCCGCTTACGCCTGCATTCAGAACGATTGGCGTGAAGGATTCGAACATCGGCAGAACCGCAGGCTTCTGGGCGATGAACATTTCCTGCAGCTGCTTGATCATCTCGGCGCGCTTTGCTTCGTCGCGCTCGCTGTTGGCCTTGTTGCGCAGATCGTTCAGTTCCGGGATGTCCCAGGCCGAGCGCCAGACGAAGTTGCCGGCATTCTTGGCTTCCAGGCGGTTGTCCGGGTTGGTGACGAAGTCGTTCATTGCGCCCAGTGCATTCGGCATGATGGCGGTTGCCTGCGGCAGCAGCAGATCGAAATCGCGGGCGCGGTGGGAGGCGACGATATCGGCGCCATTGCCCTGCTTGATCTCCACCTTGATGCCGATCTGCGCGAGGTTTGCTTGAAGGGCGGTGGCGATGTCGACGCGCGGCGCCTGGGCAATGGTCTTCAGCGTCAGCGAAAAGCCGTCCGGATATCCAGCCTTTGCAAGCATTTCCTTGGCCTTTTCCGGCTGCAGTGAGTAGTCGGGATTGGCGATAGCACCCTTCCAGTCTTCCGGAACCGGCACATTGCGCTGGCGGCCATAGGGGCCGAGAATGGTTTCGGCAATGCCCTTGTAGTCGACACCATAAGCGATCGCTTCACGAACCTGCGGGTTGGAAAGCGGCTCCTTGCCGGCGTTCATGGCGAGAACGAAGAAGCCGCCGATCTTGATCTGTTCGATCTTGAACTTCGAGTTGGTCATAAAGGATTTGACGTCTGGCGCGCTCAGCGCGTTGGCGATATCGATATCACCACGTTCCAGCATGAGGCGAGCGGTCTGGCTTTCCGGTACGTGGCGCATGATCACGCGCGTCATCGTCGGTGCCTTGCCCCAATAGGACTTGTTGGCTTCGAGAATAACAGTTTCATTCGGAACCCAGCGACGCAGCACGAATGGGCCTGAGCCGGCGGTATTGGTGCGCAGCCACTCGTTGCCGTAATCGTTGTTATTGACGTGTTTCTGCACCTCGACGCTGTCGACCACGCTCGAGACGCCCATGGCGAGACGGTAGATGAGGTCCTCGGCGATGACGCGGTCGGTCAGTTCGATGCGAAACGTCTTGTCGTCGACGGCCTTGGCGAGTGTCTCAATATTGTCGGCGGTGTATCCGGCGCTCTTCAGGTACTGCGAAGCCGACTGGTTCAGCTTCAGCAGACGCACCAGCGAGAACACGACGTCGTTTGCAGTGACCGCGTTGCCGGACGCAAATTTCGCATCACGCAGGTGGAAGGTGACGCCCTTGTCATCGGCTTCCCAACGCTCTGCCAGCTGCGGCTTCACCGTGTTGCCGTTGGCATCGTCGGAATAGACGAGGCGGTCGTAGGTGGCCGCCAGGATTTCCTGGGTCTTGGTTTCAGTGCCCTGCTGCGGATCGACCGACAGGACCTGCGCCAGCGAAGTGCCGATCACCAACTGGTTCTTCGGGGTTTCGGCCAGTGCCATCGGCGCTGTCGTAAGCGCGATGGCGAAGGCGACACCTGTCATCAGTTTCGAGCTGAAATGTTGCATGCAATTCCCTCCGTTCAGATTGAAACGCGATCTGCCACAGGCTGATCGGTCTTCGTAGTTCCCGTTTGCGATTTTATGTAGATCTGCTTGGCAAGATTGAGCGCGCCCCTGACCGGTGGATCGAGCAGAAGTGCGGTTTCCGTCGAAGCGCCGAGCAGGCGGCGGACTTCTCGGGTGAACGCGTTGAAAAGTGCGGGTTGGCCGGTGATGACACCGCCGGCGCAAACGATCGTTTCGACGTCGCCGCCACGTCGCTGCAAGAGCACCACGAGTTCGGCAAGCGCAAGCGCATGGTCCTCGATAATCTTGCGCGCACGCAACGAGCCACGTTCCGCGGCCTCGAACACCAGATGGGCGGCCTGCGACCAGATGCGCGGATCGATGGTCGAGAAGGCATGGGTCAGGCCATGCGGATGATCGACGCCGAAATGGGCAAGAAGATTTTCGCTCAGCGGATCCTGCTCGCCCTTGTCATACGCGTCCAGCACCTGTCTTGCCGCATCCCGAACGATACCGACGGCGCCGCCTTCATCGCCAAAGATCCAGCCCCAGCCGCCGACGGTCAATGCCGTGTCTCCGAGCGTTGCCGTCGCCGATGATCCCGTGCCGGCAATCACGCCGGTGCCGGAGGATTTGCCGTAGGCCAGGATCAGCAGGTTGGAATCGTTGACAATGCGGACGACCGGATAATAGGCCGCAAGCGGCGCACGCAGCACTGCCTCCTGTTCGGGGCTGTCATTGCCATGCACGCCTGCCACGATCACCACAGGTTGCCCGTAAGGCGCGCTCGAGGCCCGCACGAGCGCAAGCAGAGTGTCGGCGCGTGTCGCGTCGTCGAGGTTGGCCCAGCCGGTATTCGGTTGAACTTCGTCAGCTAACACATGGCCGTCCAGCGCCGACGCGATCTGGATATGCATCTTGGAGCCGCCGGCATCTATGCCAACCAGCAGGGGGGTCTGAAAATCGTTCATTATATTTTCGTCAAACTATCGGTTTTTGTGTCGATCCGCTGAAACGCAGCTTCATTGATGTCGAAGCCGCGAATGTCGGCGGCGTGAAGCGTCAGTTTCTGGGCAATGAAAGTGGAGGCAATCGCAAAGGAGATGGGATCGCTTGTCTCGAACGGAAGAACCAGCCTGTGGCAGCCGTCGGGGACGGCATCCGTGCTGCTTCCGGTGACAAGGGCAAGGCGTTTCGTTCGTTCCGAAAGCTGGGCAAGAAGCCGTGCTTCACGGTTTCCACCAAACAGCAGATGCGCGCCCGGTCCGGCGGCATCCATCGGTCCATGAAGGTACTGCCGCGTCTCCATCGCCGTCGCAAAAAGCCTCGGTCCCTCGCGCAGCATCAACACGCCTTCTTCCGCCACCGACATCAAGGGGGCAGGCGCCACGATGTCGATGCTCGCCGAATAAAGAAGCATTTCCGCCACGTCGCGGATTTCGCCGTCCAGCCGATCGGCCGTTTCCGCCGCGAGACTTATCAGATGCTTCCAGTGTTCGGTCCGGGTCCGGTCCGTCCAGCGCTCGATCAGCATGGCAAGTGCCAGCATCGTGCCGGTGAAGCTGACGACGGAAACAGAACTGTCGGGAAGGTTGCCGAGGTTGATTTCGCGGCCGCAAAGCGTGCCGAGCGGGGAGGGGGTGTAATTGGTGATGGCAACCTGACCGGAGCCGATGCCATGGCGTACGAGATCGACCACCTCGGCGCTTCGGCCGCTCTGCGAAATCAGGACTGTCAGGCCGTGATGACCCGACAGTCCTGCCGGAAGCTCGCTTGGGAGAAAACGGTGAGCATCCAGTCCATGACGACGCATTTCGTAAACCGGGGTGGCGGCGGCCGCATGGCTTGCACCGATGCCGACCAAAGTCACACGCAAAGGTTTTTCAAGGCGCGCCTGACGAAGCTGATCGTCCAGCCTGTCGACCATCGCGATCAGTTCGTCGGCCTGCGTGGCATAAGATGCCTGCGCCGAAATCCATTCGCGTCTGGGAAAAACCGCCGTGTTCAACTCTTTATCCCCTCCTTGAGATAAATTAAAGTTATCGACTTTAATAAATGCGTCAAGCGTCTTTTACGAAAATGCAGGGTCGGTTACACAAGGGTGTGATTTGATGGAGAAATTAATGAGCGCTGCTGTGGATCGTGCCCTTTCGGAAGTGGCGCAGCTGGTTTTCGCACACCTCCTTGAGGTCGGTGAGGCGACGCGGAAACTGCTTGCCGAGAGCGCCGGTTTGAGCTTTCCCACGGTCACTCTGGCGCTCACGGAACTGACCGCGAAATCCATGGTGTGCGAGTTGCGGCGAGAGCAGGGCGCGCGCGGGCGTGCCACGATCGTATACGGCGTGAGCGACGATGCGGGCTGGATTCTCGGCGTCGATATCGGGTCGACACAGATCAGTTTTTCCGCCCGTCTGCTCAATGGACACATTCTCGCGCAGGAAAGCCGCAAGCACGAGGGAGGCGCGGAAAAGCTCGGTGGGCTGGCGGGGCAGCTTGTTGCCAACTCTCCCGCGCTAAAGGTGATAGGGACGCCGCCGCTCGCGGTCGCGCTTGCGCTCAACCAGGTCGTGCCGCGGCGGCTGGTGCGCGAGGGCAAGCCGCGACCGCTGGCGCTCGAGATTGCAGAAATGTTCGTCGCGGCATCGCTGCTGCCGCGCAGCACTCCATTTTTACTGGAAAACAATGTCAACTGTGCAGCTGTCGCCGAACATCAGGACGGCCTCATGCGTGGCCACGACGATGCAGCCTACATGCAGATTGGCGTTGGTATCGGTCTCGGATTTTTTGCGGATGGCGCGCTGATCAGGGGCGGACGGGGCGGCAGCGGTGAACTTGCACAGATACCGCTGTCGTGGAGCAGCGACGTTGTTTCCGGGGTTGATGCCATTGAGCGCAGGTACGGTTCACTCGGGCTCATGCAATCGGTGTCTGGGGCCTTTGCAGGCGATCTCATGCCCGCCTCACCGGAAGCACTTTTTCTGCTCGCGACCAGCGGTGATGAGAAGGCAAGGCTGTTGATGTCGGAACACGGCGTGGCGCTTGGTCGCCTTGCCGCGACTGCCGCGACCATTCTTGATCCGGAAATCATCGTGTTGGGCGGAGGTCTCACCCGCAACGAAGCCTTTGCTCGGATCATTCTTGATGAATTCCAGAGCCGGAACCAGGATACGCAGCTGGAAATCTCTCGAAAGGGTGCCGAGGCGACCGTTCTGGGGGCTTGCCTGCTGGCAAGGGATCTGGCAATCGGCCAGCTTGTCGAACGGTTTCATAAACCGCTATCGGCTAGGCCAACTCTCTTGCCGTCGTAAGCACACGACCTTCTTTACGATCGGCCTGCCATCACAGTCCCTGCTCTTCTTTCACGCGATAGACGAAACAGGAAAAATCGGCCGCCATTGCCTGCCCGCTCGTGTCATTGGCGGACATGCCGATGAAGGCGCCGGTAAAATTGGCATGTTCCCCTTCGCCACCTTCATCCGAAAGGACGGAGTGATCGAGGACCGGGCCGATCCTTGCCCAATCGTCATCTTTCCAGAAATAGAAGCGCCCGGCCGCTCCTCTTACCTCCAGTTTCATGCGCACGGGACCATCGGGTACAGACACCGGCACCTCAAGCACCAGATCTATCATACCTTTCGGCCAACCGCCTGCGCAGGAGAGTACTTGCAGCACACGACCAGCCGTTTCGTCGTGGGTCAGGCAAAGATAGTGATACGCAAAGCTGTTGTAATACGAGACCAGTCCGGCCATCTGATGATAGCTGGAAGGTTCGGCATCGACTTCCGTTTCCGCGTCAAAATCGAAATCCGTCTGACGCCGCGCCACGAGAGATTGCTCGAATGAAGAGCCAATCGCTTCGCGGCCTGTCAACCTCAGGTGACCCGGTCTCGCCTGAAGGGAAAACAGGCGTTCGGGAAACGGCGTTCGCAGCCATTGGAAATCGGCCGGCAACCCAGAAGTTGGTGCGAATGAGTAGCGCTCGGTTCGCCCAATGCGTTCGGTCGTATCGACGCCTTTTGGCAACAGGATGCGTTCCTGTGGCACGTAGGGCTCTCCCTCCAGCCTCAACCAGCCATCTTCACCCCACTTACATTTCTGAATGGCGGTTTCCCGGCCAAGGACGGAGCGCCTGATACCCTGCAGCGGACGGCTGCACAGGTGCACCATATAGGTCTCGCCGTCCGGCGTTTCGACGATGTCGCCATGGCCGGCGCGTTGCAACGCCGCGTCCGGGTGAAAGCGGCTGGTGATGACGTGGGTGTCAGGGTGAAGCTCATACGGTCCCATCAGATCGCGTGCGCGCGCCATCGTCACGGCATGGCGCATGCCGGTGCCGCCTTCGGCGACCAAGAGATGATACCAGCCATCACGCTGGTACAGATGGGGGCCTTCCGCCAGACCATGCGAGGATCCATGGAAAATGTTGGTAACCGGGCCGACTAGTTTGCCTTGCCCATGGTCGTATTCCTGCAGGACGATGCCGCCGAAGGCTGTTGGCCGACGACGGTAATCCCATGTCAGGCTCACCAGCCATTTGCGGCCATTGTCGTCGTGAAAGAGCGATGGGTCGAAACCCGAGGAATTGAGATAGGTCGGTTCGGACCATGGCCCCTCGATTGTGTCCGAGGTGACGAGATGGTTGTGGCAGTCCTTGAAGGAACCGGATTTGCGTTTCACGTCCGTGTAGATCAACCAGAAGCGGCCGTCTGCATGCGTCAGACACGGTGCCCATACGCCGCAGGAATCCTGTGCGCCACGCAAATCGAGCTGTTCGGCGCGGTCGAGAGGCCGGGCCGCCAAGGTCCAGGTCCGAAGGTCGCGTGAGTGGTAAATCTGAACGCCGGGATACCATTCGAATGTGGAGGTGGCGATGTAGTAGTCCTTGCCGACCCTGCAGATTGAAGGATCCGGATGGAAACCGGGAAGAATGGGGTTCTGGATCATGTCGGTCTCGGATGCTTGAATCTCTGAATACGCCTGTCATGACCCGGCGCGTCGAAAAACTATGCGGGCAATGCCGCGCTGTCAGACTTCCGCCTCTCGCTCACATAGCCGCGGCTGCCATCCATCAGGATACGCGTATAGGGATGCTCTACGGTATTTTCGAGCAGCTGCTGCCGCGTCGCAACCTCGACGAAACCGCCGCTCTGCATGATCGCGACCCGATCACACAGATGCGCGACCACTGCGAGATCGTGGCTGACAAGGATATAGGTCAGCTGTTCGCGCTCGCGCAGATCCTTGAGCAGATTGAGGATTTCAGCCTGAATGGACACGTCCAGCGCGGATGTGGGCTCGTCCAGCAGCAGGATTTTTGGCTCAAGAATCAGAGCCCGAGCAATGGCCACGCGTTGCCGTTGTCCCCCGGACAACTGATGCGGATAACGGTAGCGGAAGTTCAGCGGCAGACCGACATCGGTCAGCACCTTTTCGATACGCTCCTGACGCCGGTCCTTGCCGTGGATCTCCAGCGGTTCGAGCAGGGTGCGGCCAATCGTGTGACGCGGATGAATGGAACCGAACGGATCCTGAAACACCAGTTGCTGTTTTGCCAGCTGGCTGCGCGTGCGTTTCTGGCCGATCTCCTCGCCGTCGATTTCAAGCGTGCCGGTCCACTGTTTGTTGCGGCCTGCAAGTGCCCCCAGAATGGTGGATTTGCCGCAACCGCTTTCCCCGACGAGGCCGAAGGTTTCGCCTTTCTGCACTTCGAAGGAGACGTCTTTGACAACCTTGAGGGCTGCTTCGCCGTGGCCGTAGGACACGGCCAGATGATGGGCCTTGATCATGGACATGTTCAGTTCTCCAGCCATGCCGGGTCGCGACGCAGAACTTCCAGCCTGTCCTTCGGATTGTCGAGGCTTGGAAGCGCGTTGAGGAGACCGCGTGTGTAAGGATGTTGCGCCTGATCGAGATCGGCTGCGGCGATCGTTTCGACCACACGGCCCGCATACATGATGATGACGCGGTCGCAGAAACTGCGCACGAGATTGAGATCGTGGCTGATGAAGATCAGGCCGATATTGCGCTCCACCACGAGATCGTCGAGGATCGAGAGAACTTGCTGGCGCACCGTCACGTCGAGTGCGGAAGTCGGCTCGTCGGCGATGATCAGCGATGGCTGGGCGATCAGCATCATCGAGATCATGATGCGCTGGCCCATGCCGCCGGACACTTCATGCGGATAAAGATCGAAGACCCGTTCCGGATCGCGGATGTTGACCCGTTCCAGCATGGCAAGGGTTCGGCTGCGTGCCTCCTTCGGCGTGGCGCGTTCATGCAGGATCACCGTTTCGGAAATCTGTTCGCCCACGGTCATCACCGGGTTCAGCGAATATTTCGGGTCCTGCAGGATCATGGCGATGCGGCGTCCGCGAATGGCGCGCATCTCTTCCTCGGTTGCCGTCAAAAGATCGATATCCTCGAACTGCATGCGGCTGGCTTCTACGATCGCCTGCGGCGGTTGCAGTCGCATGATGGCGCGGCCGGTCGTGCTTTTGCCCGAACCGGATTCGCCGATAATGCCGATTTTTTCGCGGCCGACGCTAAAGGACACGTCGCGCACTGCGGTGGTGACGCCGGACAAAGTCGGGAACTCGACGGACATGCTTTCGACCGTCAGAATTGTGTCGGATGTGTTAGCCATTGCGGGGATCCATGATATCGCGAAGCCCGTCGCCGAGCAGGTTGAAGGCAAGGCTGACGGTCAGGATCGCGATGCCCGGAACCGTCGTCAGCCACCATGCGTCGAGCAGATACTGTCGGCCGGATGCCGCCATTGCGCCCCACTCGGCCATCGGCGGCTGGGCGCCTAGCCCAAGAAAGCCGAGTCCGGCGGCTGTCAGGATGATGCTCGACATGTTGAGCGTGAGACGCACGATGATGGAGGGTGCGCAAAGCGGCACGATATGGCGCAACAGGATGCGTCCGGTGCCGGCGCCCTGCAGTTCTGCGGCGATGACGAAATCCGCATGACGGAAGGTCAGGGTTTCGGCACGCGCCAGACGCGCGATCGGCGGCCAGACGGTGAGCGCAATGGCGATGACCGCGTTTTCGATGCCGGGACCAAGTGCTGCCGAAAACGCCAGTGCGAGAACGAGGCTCGGGAAGGAGAGAAAGATATCGGTGATGCGCATCAGCACGACATCCACCCAGCCGCCGAGATAACCGGCAGTGGCGCCGATGACGAAGCCGATCGGTGCGACGATGACGGTGACGAGGATAGTGATATAGAGCGTCGTGCGCGCCCCATAGATCAGCCTCGAGAAGACATCACGCCCGAACTCGTCGGTGCCGAACCAGTGCACTGAGGAGGGCGCCTGCAATGCGATGGCGAAATCCTGCGTGAAGGGATCATGGAAGGCGATGACAGGCGCCAGCGCCGCGACGACCACGAGCAGAAAGACGACCGCAAAACCTGCGAACGCCAGAGGGTTTGCAAGAAGGCTCAGCCAGGCGAGATAGATGCTGTGCAGTCTGGCCTGACGCGCAGAGGTGAATTCCTCGCTGATCAGCCAGTCATGCAGATTTGAGAAAGTGCCGGACTTTGCCATTTAGCGGGTCCTCGGATCGATGAAGCGGTAGACAATGTCGGAGAGCAGGTTGATGGCGATCGAAATGATGCCGATCAGAAGCACGCTGCCGAGCACGGCGTTCATGTCGGCGAAAAAGAGTGCCGAGGTGAGATAGGAGCCAAGGCCGGGCCAGGCGAAGACGGTTTCGATCAGCACCGTGCCGTCCAGCAGGCCGCAATAGGCAAGCGCGATAACGGTCAGGAGTTGGACTCGGATGTTGCGAAACGCATGCCGCCAGACGATCGGGCGTTGACCAAGGCCCTTGGCGCGCGCAGTCAGAATGTATTCCTGCCGCATCTGCTCGAGCATGAAGCTGCGCGTCATGCGGCTGAGATAGGCCATCGACGCGTAGCCGAGGATGACGGCCGGGGCGATGATGTGATGCAGCGCACTGCGAAACACATCCCAATGACCACCAAGGGCGGAATCGATCAGGATGAAATTCGTGCGCGCCTGCACGATGCCCTCGTCATAGAGATAGATGCGGCCACCGGGTGGAATGGCGCCGAGATAAGCGTAAAAAACGAGAATGACGATGGTGCCGAGCCAGAAGATCGGCGTCGAATAACCCAACAGCCCGACGACGCGGGCGACATGGTCGACCCATGTTCCCTTGCGCACGGCGGCAATCACCCCGAGCGGGATGCCAAGACCTGCGCCGATGATCGTTGCCAGCGTTGCCAGTTCGATCGTGGCCGGAAAGACGCGGGCGAGATCCTTCGAGACGGGCTGTTTGGTGATGATAGACTGGCCAAAATCCAGATGGACGACATCACTGAGATAACCGGCGAACTGGACATAGATCGGCCGGTCCAACCCCATTTCCTTGTAGACGCGATCATAGGTGGCCTGATCCGCCTGATCGCCGATCACCGCGATGACGGGATCGGCGGGGACCATGCGGCCGACGGTGAAGGTGATCATCATCAGGCCCAGCAGGGTCGTCAGGATCACCACGAACGAGGTCACGACCTTGCCTGCAGCTTTTGGAAGCGCGGATTTTCTGGGCGCAGAGGTCTCTGAGGTCTGGATAATGCTCATGCCGCTATCCTTGAAATTTTATGAGGTCACTCGGACTTGGTCACTGTGTCCCAGCGGGTCAGCCATGTCGGGTGGCCGACATACCCCTTCACTTCGTTGCGAACCGCTTTCGGATCGGTGCGTTGGAAAGAGGTGACGAGTGCGGGGGAGGCGCGCAGATAGGCCTCGTTGATCCGTGCGTAAAGCGCGTCGCGTTTTTCCGCGTCGGTTTCATGCGCGGCCGCAATGACCATGTCCTGAATATCTTTGGGAACGTCCCAGGCGGATCGCCAGGCCACCAGTCCTGCCAGCTTCGAGTCGTCGGCATTGTTGGCATTGGTGGCGTAGGATTGCAGGACCGCATGCGGATCGGGCAGGCGCTCGCCGGTGCGCGACGAGAAAAGTTCGAACTGTCGGGCGCGAAATTTTCCGATCTGGTCGCCGATCTGCAGGTCGAGCTTGATGCCGGCCTTGGCGGCATTGTTCTGGAGCGAAATGCCGACTTCGGATTCCGGCGTGCCGGGCTGGGCGAAATAGACCTTCGAAAAGCCGTCGGGATAACCCGCTTCGGCCAGCAATTGCTTGGCCGTGTCGATATCAAGCTTGTACGGCATCGCGTCCGACGCGCCGGGCAGGCCGGCCGGGATGATGGTCTGCTGTTTGGTGCCGTAATATTTCATCACGGAATTGGCCAGACCGTCATAATCGATGAGATATCGGAACGCCTCGCGGACCTTGGGATTGGATAGGATCTCGTCCTTCTGGTTCAGTGCCAGATAATAAAATCCGAAGCCCGGTACCTTCTGGACGGTCACCTTGCCGTCTCTCTCAAGACCGGCAAGGTCCGTCGATGACAGGCGGGTGGCAATGTCGACGTCGCCGGCGTCGATCTGCAGGCGCTGCGCCGACGATTCCGGCACGTGCCCCATATAGACGCGCCGCATTGCGGGCATGCCCTTCCAGTAATCCTTGAAGGCATCGGCGATCAGAAGCTGATTGGAGCGCCAGGTGACGAGTGAGTAGGGGCCGGAGCCCGCGTCTGCCGTCTGCAGGTAGTTGCGCGCCCAGTCGCCGTCCTTCTCCTTGGTGGCGAGAAACACGCTGTCGACGATGGAGGTCGAATAGCTGGCAAGGGAGTAGAGGATGAGATTGGGGTTCCAGACTTCCGGCGTCTGCAGCACCAGCGTGTGGTCGTCTTCCGCCCGGATCAGTTCATCCACGTTTTTTGCCGAAAATCCCCATTGGCGAAGGTCCGTAGAGGGCGCGAGGCCCAGCTTGACCAGCCGATGCAGTGACCATTCGACATCGCGTGCCGTCACCGGATTGCCCGAATGGAAGGTCACGCCCTGCCGGATCTTGAAGGTGAAGGTCTTGCCATCCTCGGAGATCGTCCAGCTTTCCGCGAGGGATGGCTGGGGATCGGCGATGTTGTCGGGCGGCAGGGCGATAAGGCGGTCATAGAGGTTCGCAACCACCTCTGCCGCTTCCAGCTGATTGATCTCATGCGGGTCGAGGCCGCGCATCGTCGTCATCATGATCGCGATGACAAGCTCGTCCTTCGGTGTCGCTGCCATGGCGGCGGGACCGACGGCCGTTACGGTCATGGCGCACGCAAGCAGCGCACGTTTCAACATCTTCATATCTACCTCCCAAGGCTCCTCAACCTCGCCATATCGAAATTTCAGTATCGACATGGATTTCAAATCTGATATATCAAGTTTCACACAAATTGATCCTCGTCAACGGATTTTCGGAAAATGACCGCTGCCAACCCCTCCGCCGCAAGCCCATCCGCTTCTGGCCAGGCCGAATTCGAAAAAATCGACGCCAGCTTCCAGATGACGGTGCGCGATCATGTTCATCGCGCCATGCGCAGTGCCATCATTTCGGGGCGTTTTCAGCCCGGCCAGAAAATCAACGAACGTAATCTCGCCGAGCAGTTCGGGGTCAGCACGACGCCGATCAAGGAAGCCCTGCGCCAGCTCGAGACGGAAGGACTGGTGGAGGCGCTGCCGCGTCGCGGCGTGGTCATTCGCTTCAGCATGTCCTGGGCAGAGGAAATGATTCTTGCGCGCGCCGCGCTGGAATCGATGATCGCGCATCTGGCGGCAAAGCGTATCGATGAAAAAGGCAAGGCCGCGCTCTCGGTGATTGCCAATCGCATGAAGGAAGCAACCGCCTCCGGCGATGCCGACAGCCTGATTGCGCTCAACGAGACGTTTCACGATCACGTCCACAGAAGTTCGCAATGCGGCTATCTCGCCAAGCTGATCGAGCGGCAGCAGTTTTATGACGCCAGCATTCGCCGCGTCATTCATCTCGATCCAACCGAACGGCAGAAGGCGCTGGACGAGCATGTTGCCATTGCCGAGGCGATTGCCGCAGGCGACGCCGACAAGGCGGAGCGGACCATGCGCGACCATGTCGTGCGATCCGGCGACACGTATCTGAGCATCGTTTTCAAGAAAAAGGGAGAGGTCTGACGTGAGTGATAAAATGAAAACCGTCAGGAAGGCGCTAACCGGAATTTCCGGTGTTCCGGTGACACCTTACAGGGGCGACGGCTCGATCGATGTTGCCAAGCTGAAGACGTTGATCAAGGGAATGGCGCAGGCGCGGGTGCACAACCTGATGGCCGCCGGCAACACGGGCGAATTTTTCACCCTGACCATGGATGAGGTGCGGGAGGTGCATGCCGCGACGATCGAGGCTGCGGATGGCAAGGCGCTGGTCAGCGCCGCTGTCGGCCGCTCGTTGACGGAAGCGAAGGCGCTTGCCAAGGATGCGATCGCCGCCGGTGCCGATGCGATCATGGGTCATCACCCGATGGATCCGTTTGCCGGTCCGTCCTATCAGGCCGGCTATTTCCTGGAACTGGCCGATTTTTCGACGGTTCCGGTCATTGCCTATGTCCGCAGCGACGGTTTTTCGGTCACCGATTTCCGAAAACTCGCCCTTCATCCCAATATTGCCGGCATCAAGTTCGCATCGCCGAACCTCATGCTTCTGTCGGAGGTCATTCGCTCCACGCAGGATGCGCCAGCCATCTGGGTCTGCGGTCTTGCCGAAGGATGGGCGCCGGCTTTCTACGCCATGGGCGCTCGCGGTTTCACATCGGGCTTGGTCAACGTCTTTCCGGAACGCTCGCATGCCGTCCATCAGGCGCTAGAAGCGGGGGATTATGCCCGTGCGCGTGCCCTGATCGACGGCATTGCCGGTTTCGAGATGTTGCGCACCAAATACAATAACGGCGCCAATGTCACGGTCGTCAAGGAAGCGCTCGGCATGCTCGGCACTGATGTTGGGCCGGTGCGTCTTCCCGGCGTGGTCGCGCTCAACGACGAGGAGCGAAGCATTCTTCGCGGCATCGTCGATCGTGTCAAAGCCGAAGCGCTGGCTGCCTGATCGGAGAAATGACGTGCATATTACCGGTATCAAGACCTACATGCAGCGCGTGGATGAGCGTCCGCGCCTTCTTCTGAAGATAGAGACGAGCGAAGGCATTTCCGGCTGGGGGGAATGTTACAATCACGGCCCCGACTGGGCGCTGCCGCCGCTTCTCGACTATCTTTTCCACCAGATCGAGGGAGAAGATCCGCGCCGGGTCGAATTCCTCGTGTTGAAACTCAATCAGCAATGCCGCTTTCCTCCCGGAGCCCTCGGTCTTGCCGCGATTTCCGCAATCGACCATGCCTTGTGGGATATCGCCGGCAAGGCTGCGGGGCTTCCCGTCTACATGTTGCTCGGCGGCAGCGTACGTGATCGCGTGCGGGTCTATTGCGGCGTCTATACCGCACCTGATCCCGAACAGGTGCTTGAGCAGACGCTGAAGCTCAATGCGGATTATGGCTATACCGCCTTCAAGCTTAGTCCCTACCGCCGCGACCTGCATTCAGGCCGCTGGGGTGAGCTGGTGAAGGAGACCGGCGACTGGTTCGGTCGCATCCGCGAGATCACGCCTTCGCATTTCGAATTCGCCTTCGATGCGCATGCCAAGATTTTTGAGCCCTACAAGGCCGTCCAGCTTGCCGCGGCCATAGCGCCGAATGATCCGATGTTCTACGAGGAGCCGATCCGCCCGGAACATATCCCGGCATGGAAGGAATTGAAGTCGAAGGTGAACGTGCCGCTCGCCACCGGCGAGTCGCTTTATAATCGCTTCGAATTCCTCAATCTGTTGACCCAGCAGGGCGCAGATATCATCCAGCCGGATATCTGCGTGGTCGGCGGCGTGTCGGAAATGCGGCGTATTGCGACGATCGCAGAGGCCCACTACGTCACGGTCGCACCGCACAACCCGATGGGACCATTGGCGACTGCCGTCAATGTTCACTTCTGCGCGGCGCAGCCGAATTTCCATGTTCTGGAATTCAAGCCGCATGGCCACGCGCCCTGGGCACTCGACCCGTACATGCCGGTCGATGGTCATATGGAACTGCGTCCTGATCGCCTAGGCTGGGGTATCGAGGTCGATGAAAAGGTGCTCGAAAAGGACGATTATGTCCACTGGGAGCGTAAGGTCACCCGCAAGCCGGATGGCTCAACGGCGTATCCATAAAGAGCCGAGAAGTCACGGTTACCTCAGCGCCGAAAATCAGCGACTGAGGTAACCGAAAAATCTGATTGCCGCTGCTTAAACAAATACACCGTCTGATGGCCTTTGATATTCGACATTTTCCATAATGGAGCTTTGCGTTTCAACCGGGGGTTTACCATCCAAAGAGACGCTTTCGCAGATGCTTAGCAGATCTGAGCCTTTGATCGACGGTTCGCATCCGCTCAAGAGCTTAGTGACGCCGGCTCGTGCCCTAATTAAGGAGACCTTGAACTCTCCTGATGGCTGATGACCAAACAGCGTATCCCGCCGCATTCATGTGGACTAGGTCGGGCAGATAATATCTGAACATCGGCAGGCAGTTCTCGCCAATCAGCCCGGTGCTGGCCTCGATCCATGTCGTGTTCTCGCGCTCCGTGCACCAGTCGCGGGCCAATTGATTGAACTCCGCGAATTCGTGGCGGTAGATCCAGCGTGCGGGGCTGTCCTTAATCGACAAAACGAATACCTCGGATTGCGGCAGCATCTCAGAAACTCGGTCGCGCAATCCCTTGAGATGCCGAAAGGTCGTCTGAGCCGTAAGGCCGTCGCTGGCTATGTCGTTTTCGCCGAAATAGAGCACGATTTTGCCCGGCTTGAGAGGTGCCAGAAGCTGGTCCAGATAATGGATGCCGGAGAGAAACGTGCCCCCGCCAAAACCCAGATTGACGACGTCGAGAGACCCGAGATCCTCCGCGATGGAATTCCAGATCCGGAAGGAAGATGACCCGTAGAAGGCGATCGGATCAGCGGGAAGGCCGAGCCGCTCCAGCCGTGCCAATACGGTGATGATATCGTTTTCGTGTCGGCTCGTGCAGATGCTGGCGGGGAAATCGTACATGTCGGTCCTCAAGCGAATGGTGGGGCAGCGCATTGCCGACCATTGCGACGTCGCGCTGCGCGCCAGGGTTCATGAACGCGTATGGCGCAGCACATCCATGGCGCCACGGGTCAGCACGTCGTCGGCGCCCATGACGATGGCCAGTCCGAACACTTCCGCAGCGATGACGTAAAGATCGTTCAACCCGTCATTGCCGACGATCGTCGCTTCGTCACCGGGCGAATACCAGCCGGATTCGCGCGCCTGCCGGAATTCCTGTCCGATCACCATGCCGTGGACGTAGGAGCGCAGCTGATCGCCGGAGAGCTTGCCCGCAAGGCCGCCCGTTCGCGCCGAAAACAGCAGGGACAGCATGGCGCCGGAGTTCTTCGCTTCCTCGAGACCCCAGCGGTATGCTTGCGGATCGTTGACAACAGGCTGCGTCGCTCCGCGCGCGATGAACGAATGGTTCAGCAGCAGTGCAAAGATTTCGCCTGTCACGAATGTCTGGAAGCCGTCGATCCGGCCTGCCTTGACCTTTGCCCATTTGCTGTGTGTTCCGGGGATGATCACCGTTGCATCGCAGTCCAGCCCATGACCCACGACCTGGGTTTCCTCGCCGCGCATCACGTCGGGGAAGGGGCGGCGCGCGGGATCGGTCAGCCCCGGCAGAAGCACCAGTTCCGAACCGTTCGGCAGAACCATCCGAACCGTGCCGCGTGCAAGCTCTGCCGGACCGGCCGGGCAGGGCACATAGGGAATTTCGACCCAGCCATTGCGGCTGGTGATCATGCCAAGCGCGACGACCGGCGAGGCGCCGTGGGCGGAAAACCAGGGGTCAAGCGCTGTCATGAGTGCGGCCTCATGGTCGCCTTTTCCGAGCGACGAGATGCCCTGTGGCGTTTCCAGACTGTCGAGTTCTTCGCCGTCATTGCCGACGAGTACCGCTCTCAGCGACGCTGTTCCCCAGTCGACCACAATCGATGCTGCGTTTCCCATGCAATAAGCCTCCTCCGCTCGTTTCATCTTGGGGCTTGTCATAAGGCGTCACTGCGTATAGTGTCAATCTGTGAGTTTATAGTGCCACGATATGATACTTTATTGGGAGGTGAGGAAATGGTAGCTGGTCTGAAGGGCATCTTGCCCGTCCTGCCGACACCCTTTTTGGCGAATGGGTCCGTGGATGAGGCAGGCATGTCGCGGCTGGTGCAGTTCGCTCTCGAGCAGGGTGTTGATGGCGTCGTGTTTCCGGGCTTTGCCAGCGAGGTGGAAAACCTTGATGCCAACGAGCGCGCCAGGCTTTTGAAGATCGTGGTGACCACTGTGGCCGACCGGGTGCCGGTGGTGGCCGGTGCCAGTGCCGCCGATTGGCGCGACGTGGTTGCGCATGGTCGCATTGCGGCAGATCTCGGCATCCGTTACCTGATGGTGCAGCCGCCGAAATCGGTGGGCACCGATGCGCCGGCGCTGATCGAATTTCTACGCAAGATCGTCGAAGCGCTGCCGGAGGTGGAGATCATCCTTCAGAACGCGCCAGCGCCGCGCGGTTCCGACCTGTCGCCACAGGCAATTGTCGAGATCATCGAAGCGCTTCCGCAGGTCGCCTATGTGAAGGAAGAGACGCTTCCAGCCGGCCCGGCGATCAGTCATATCATTGCGCACGCGCCCAAGACGCTGAAGGGTGTGATCGGCGGCGGTGGTGCGCGCTATATTCTCGACGAATATGCCCGCGGCGCGACTGCCGCCATGCCGGCGCTGGAGATTGCCGGAGAGCATGTTGCGATCGATCGGGCGCTTGTTGCCGGCAGGCGGGATGAAGCGCGCAATATCTATGTGCGCACCCTGCCGCTTCTGGTGTTGCAGGCGGTTTACCGCATGCGGCTGACAAAGCATGTACTTGTGCGGCGTGGCGTGATCGATGGTGTGGGTGTTCGCGCGCCGACACCTGATCTCGATGCGGCGGCAATCGCCGATATCGATGGCAATCTGGTGGAGCTCGGTCTGCTTTCTGCGGAGGCCGCATGAACAGCCCCATTTCGACGGTCGAGGTTTTCACGCTCACGCAGCCGCGCAAGGTGCCCTATCTCGGCGCATTGAGGGAAGGTGAAGTGGTCAATGCGAACGGCTACATCGTTCGCAAGGGCAATCGCACGGTCTATCCCACTTTCGACCGCAGCGTGCTGGTCCGCATGACGACCGAGGCCGGCATTGTTGGCTGGGGCGAAACCTATGGCATTGTCGCGCCGGGCGCGGTGGCGGCGTTGATAAACGATCTTCTTTCCGGTTTCGTTATCGGCCGAGATGCGACGGATCCTTCTGCGATCTACGACGATCTCTACGACATGATGCGCGTGCGCGGTTATACCGGCGGCTTCTACGTCGATGCGTTGGCAGCGCTTGATATCGCGCTCTGGGATATTGCCGGCCAGGAAGCGGGCAAGTCCGTGCGCGATCTGTTGGGCGGCGGGGTCGAAAGTTTTCCGGTTTATGTGTCCGGCCTGCCGGAAAAGACGCTGCAGGCGCGCGGCGAGCTGGCGAAATACTGGCAGGATCGCGGCTTTGACGCCTTCAAGTTTGCGACGCCGGTGGCCGATGACGGCCCGGCGGCCGAAATGGAAAACCTGCGTAAGGTTTTGGGCGTTGACGCAAAAATCGCTGCCGACATGCACTGGAACCAGACGCCGGAGCGGGCGCTGGAGCTAATTGCCGAAATGGCGCCGTTCTCTCCGTGGTTTGCCGAGGCGCCGGTGTGGACCGAGGATATCGCAGGTCTCGAAAAGGTTTCCAAAGGCACCCATATCCCGATCGCCGTCGGCGAGGAATGGCGCACCCATTGGGACATGCGCGCCCGGATAGGGCGTTGCCGCATCGCCATCGTGCAGCCGGAAATGGGTCACAAGGGCATCACCAATTTCGTTCGCATCGGCGCGCTGGCAAGCGAATACGGCATCGACGTGATCCCGCATGCCACCGTCGGCGCCGGTATCTTTCTGGCGGCCAGCCTGCAGGCGTCGTCGACACTACCGACGCTTAAAGGACACGAATTCCAGCATTCGATCTTCGAGCCGAACCGTCGCCTTCTTTCCGGCGACATGGATTGCCGCGAAGGTCGCTATTACCTGCCATCAGGGCCGGGAATAGGGGTGAAGCCGTCGGAGGCGGCGCTCGCGCTACTCGAACGTATCTGAATTGGTTCTTTGGAGGAGGAAACCATGAACAAGAGAGTGAAAAACCTGGCGCTCGGCGCCGCGACTGCAACCGTGATGATGATGAGCGGCCTTGGCCCCGCCATGGCCGACACCGTGCTGAAATTCATCTCGTGGCAGACCGATGATGCCGGCACTGGAGAATGGTGGCATTCGGCAATCGCCGAATTCGAAAAACAGCATCCCGGCGTCAAAATCGAATTCACCAAGGCGGAGCGCAGTTCCTACGCGGACACGATGACGACGCTGTTTGCGGCCAACCAGCCGCCGCAGATCGTGCATCTCGCATCCTTCGAATTTCAGATGTTTGCCGATAGCGGCTGGCTTGAACCGCTCGATCCGTGGCTGAAGAAGGACGGCATCGACATGACCGGCTGGGCCGGCCAGAAGACATGCGAATGGAACGGCGAAACCGTCTGCATCATGACCAACTATTTCGGTTTCGTCATGGCCTATAACAAGAAGATGCTAGATGCTGCCGGCATCGCTGTGCCGAAAACCTACGACGAGTTTCTTGCCGCCGCCAAGGCCACCACCAAGGATCTCAATGGAGACGGCATTGTCGACCAGTTCGGAACCGGCCATGAAACCAAGGGCGGTCCGGGCCAGTATCTGACCGAAATGCTGAACTACATCATCGATGCCGGCGCTTATTGGACCGATAAGGACGGCAATATCACCATCGATACGCCGCAAATGGTCGAGGGCCTGACGCGCTGGAAAACCGTGATGAAAAGCGGCATCAGCCCGGTCGACATGAGCGCCAGCGATGTGCGCAAATTGTTTGCAGACGGCAAGATGGCCATGCGCCTGGATGGTCCATGGCTCTATGGCACTACCGAAAAGGGAACGGCCAAGAGCGATATCGTCTACGCCGCGCCACCGCTGACGCCGCCGCTCGGCGGCTCGTCGAATGTGCTGGCCATGCCGTCCGACATTCCCGACGATCAGAAGCAACTTGTCTGGGATTTCATCAAGCTGACGATGACACCTGAATTCCAGCGCAGTTATGCGACGATGGGTGGCAATACGCCGCCAAGCCCGAAGGCCGATGTATCGGGCGTCGAAAAGACCATTCCGCATTTCCCTGTTCTGCTGCAAACGATGAAGGCGGCGTCCGAAAAGGGCATCGACCGGGTGCCGATCGGGCTGGAGCTCTATTACAATGAGTTCAGCAAGATGATCATGGAAGAAACCCAGCGGATGATCATTCAGGATCTCGATCCGGCGGAAGTGGCAAAAACCATGCAGTCCAAGGCAGAAAGCATCAAGGGCTGATCCGTTTCGAGATCATGGCCCGCCGTCTCGCGGGCCATGGACATCACGAAAGCATCCGGCAGGAGAACCATTCATGACCGACACCGTTCGGGCGGGGCGGGGCAAGTTCTTTGACCTTGCGCGCCCCAGCCGTCAGCATCTTCTCGGCTACATCCTTATCGCGCCCGCGGTGCTGATGGTTGCCGCCATCATCGTCTGGCCGCTGATCCTGGCGATCGATCTGTCGTTCCAGCAGGTCAAGATCCCTCGGCTTGGCGGCGCCAGCCGTCCGTTCTCGCTCAACAACTACACCTGGCTGTTTTCCTCGGAGGAATTCTGGCTGGCCTGCTGGGTCACATTCAAGCTTGTGGTGGTCGTAACAGCTGGCAGCGTCGCCGTGGGGTTGAGTACGGCACTACTTGCCAACAACCGCTTCAAGGGCCGCACCGTGGCGCGTCTCGGCATCGCACTACCCTGGGCGGTGCCAGAAATCATCGCGGTCGTCATCTTTGCCTGGATGTTCGACACCTCTTTCGGCCTGTTCGGCTGGCTGGCGATCCAGCTCGGCTTCTCCGACCAGATGATCCCGTGGGTCAGCAGTTCGACGGCGGCCTTCTGGGCGGTGGCGATCACGATGGTGTGGAAGGGCTTTCCCTTCGTGTCGATCATGTGCCTTGCCGGCCTACAGTCCATTCCATCCGACTACTACGCCGCCGCCAAGGTGGATGGTGCCAGCGTCTTTCAGCGTTTCCGCTGGATCACCATGCCGCTTCTGATGCCGGTTCTGGGCGTCACGCTTGTCCTGACACTGTTGTGGGTGTTCCGCGACTTCTCGATCATCAAGGTGTTGACCGGCGGCGGTCCGCTGCGCTCGACGCAGACGCTGTCGATCATGACCTACGACCAGGCCTTCCAGTACCACAACTTTGGCCGTGCCGCGGCCGTCGGCGTGCTGACGCTGGTCATCTGCATCATCGCCAGCCTGCTGATGCTCGGCCGGCGCTCGAAATCAATCTATTGAGGAGGCCTCGATGAGACGTACATTCGCCCAGAGCCTCGCTCTTTATGCCACGGTGATCTTCACGCTGCTGATGATCCTGTTTCCGGTCTACTGGCTGGTCGTCACGGCACTTTCGACCACAAACGAACTCTATCGCCTGCCGCCGACCTTCTGGCCTGCCGATCCGCAATGGGATATTTTCGCCCGTGTCTGGGCGGCAAAGCCCATCCTCATGTGGCTTTGGAACTCGATGCTGGCCGCCGTCGGCTCGGTGGCGCTGTCCATGCTGGTTTCTGTCAGTGCAGGTTACGCTCTGTCGCGCTATTCGATGCGCGGCGGCGCAACGATGGGGCTGTTTGTTCTGACAGCCAAGATGCTGCCGGCGACGCTGCTGGTCATCCCGCTGTTCTCGATCTTTTCCAGTTTTGGCCTGATCGGCAGCCTGTGGACGCTCGTGCTCGCGCATTCCACGATGATAATTCCCTTCGCCACCTGGATGCTGAAGGGATATTTCGACACCATACCGAAAGAACTCGAACAGGCGGCAATGGTCGATGGCTGCTCGCCGATCGGTGCCATGGTGCGCGTCGTTCTGCCGATCGCAACGCCGGGCCTGGCCGCCACCGCGCTTTATGCCTTCGTGCTCAGTTGGGCGGATTACGCATACGCGCGGACCTTCCTTGTGAACTCGCCCGACAATTGGACGGCCAATCTCGGCATCACCACGATGCAGGGCGAATATGTCACCTACTGGAATGACATTTCCGCCGCCTCGGTCTTCATCGCCCTGCCGATCATCGCAATTTATCTGTTCCTTGAACGCTATTTGGTCGGCGGCCTGACCGCTGGCGCGGAGAAATAAGCATGGCCAATATTTCCATTCGCAATGTCAGCAAGTCCTATGGCGCGCTCAATGTCCTGCAACCCTTCTCGCTTGAAATAGAGAATGGCGAGTTCGTTGTGCTGGTCGGTCCCTCCGGCTGCGGCAAGTCCACGATGCTTAAAATTTTGGCCGGCCTGGAACCCGCCAGCGGAGGTCAGATCTTCATCGGCGAACGCGAGGTGACAGACTTAGCGCCCGGTGATCGTGACATCGCCATGGTGTTCCAGAACTACGCACTTTATCCGCACCTGACCGTTCGCCAGAACATTGGCTTCGGGCTGAAAATGCGCGGCACCGACAAGACGGAAATCGACCGCCGTGTCGACGACGCGGCGCGCATCCTCGAGGTGACGCCTTATCTCGACCGCAAGCCCAAGGATCTCTCGGGTGGGCAGCGCCAGCGTGTGGCTTTGGGCCGTGCGATCGTGCGCCAGCCGCAGGCATTTCTGATGGACGAGCCGCTCTCCAACCTCGATGCCAAGCTGCGTGTCCATATGCGCGCCGAAATCGGCGCGCTTCACAAGCGCATCGGCGTCACCACGGTCTACGTCACCCACGATCAGGTCGAGGCGATGACCATGGCCGACCGCGTCGTCATCATGCAGGGAGGCCTCATCCAGCAGATAGCCGCACCCGACGAGCTGTTCAACAACCCCGCCAATCTCTTCGTTGCCGGTTTCATCGGTTCGCCGGGGATGAACTTCCTCAATGCGGAACTGCGTGATGGCCAGCTTACCGCCTTCGGGCAGCAGATTTCGCTCCCGCGTGCTACCACCCATCAGGGACCGGTCGTCGTTGGCCTGCGGCCGGAACATCTGACGCTCGGTGAAGGGCCCGTGACCTTCCGCGTGCGGCCGACGCTGGTCGAAAGCCTCGGCTCGGAGAAATACGTCTATTTCGAAGCTGAAGGCGCCCGGATCACCGATGGCGAAGACGGCAAGTCGAAAGGCCTGATTGCCCGCGTGTCTCATAGCGGCACCTTGCCGAGAAACGAGGAGATCAGGCTCGGTTTCGATCCTGCCCAGCTCTACCTTTTCGACTTCAAGACGGGTGAACGGCTATGATCCTCGTCACGGGATCGGCTGGTCGTGTCGGCCGTGCCGTGGTCGCTGCATTGCGGGCAAAAGGCCGAGCCGTGCGCGGCTTCGACCTGCGGCCGTCCTCAGCCGACGGCGAAGACATCGTGGGGTCGCTTGAAGATGCGGATGCCGTGGCACGAGCTGTCGAGGGCGTGAGCGACATCCTGCATCTCGGTGCCTTCATGTCTTGGGCACCGGCGGATCGCGATCGCATGTTTGCCGTCAATGTCGAAGGCACGCGGCGACTGCTGGATGCAGCGTCCACGCAATCTGTGCGTCGCTTCGTGTTCGCATCCTCCGGTGAAGTCTACCCGGAAAATCGTCCGGAATTCCTGCCGGTAACCGAAGATCATCCGCTGGCACCAAATTCTCCCTACGGCCTGACCAAGTTTCTGGGCGAGGAGCTGGTGCGTTTCCATCAGCGAACCGGCCGGATGGAGACGGTGACCCTGCGTTTTTCCCATACGCAGGATGCGGCCGAGCTGCTGGACGAAGACAGTTTCTTCTCTGGCCCGCGCTTTTTCCTGAAGCCTCGCATCCGGCAGCAGTACAATTTCGGCAACACGGCCATGGCGGATCTTTTGCGCTCCAAGGATATCGGCGAGCCCGCTCATGTGCTGGCGCGAAATGAAAACGGCCGGCCGTTCCGCATGCATATCACCGATACCCGCGACATGGTCGCCGGCATTCTGCTGGCGCTCGATCATGCCGATGCGGCAGGCGGCGTTTTCAATCTCGGCTCCGATGAACCGGCAGACTTTGCTGAACTTCTGCCGCGCATGGCGGAGTTGACGGGCCTTCCACTTGTGCCAGTCGATTTTCCCGGCGCAGGCGTCTATTACCACACTTCGAACGCGCGGATCAGGAACACGTTGGGGTTTGAAGCGGAATGGACGATGGACCGGATGCTGGAAGAGGCGGCCGCCGCAAGGCTGCACCGTCTCGCCGGGAGGACGAGGCAATGAAACCGGAAACACCCGGCGGCACGGCGGCACTTGCAAAAGGGCTGACGCTTCTCGACATGGTGGCCGATGCGCCCGAACCGCTGCGCTTTGCCGAACTGTTGCGGGCATCGGGCCTGCCCAAGCCCACCTTTGCCCGTATTCTGCGCACTCTGATCGCCTACGGGCTGGTGCGACAGGACGAGGCGCGAGGCACCTATGTGCTAGGGCAACGTTTTCTCGAAATGTCCCACAAGGTATGGGAGAGTTTCGATCTCGTCTCGGCGGCGATGCCGGAACTGGAGCGGCTTGCATCCGAACTCGGTGAAACCGTCGCACTGTGTCGCCTCGATGGGGTGGTGACGCAATATCTGGCCGAGCGTTCTCCCAACGGGCTTTCGGTGCGTGTCGAGGTCGGTCGTCGCGTGCCGCTGCATTGCACGGCACCCGGCAAGGCGCTTCTCGCCTTCCAGGATCCCGCCGTCGGGCGCGCCCTGATCGACCGGCTGACGCTGGACGCCGAGACGCCGCAGACCATTACCGCGCTCGATGCCTTGCAGGCCGACCTGACGCTGACGCGGGCACGGGGATATTCGATTTCCTACGAAGAACATCTTCGCAGCGTGAATTCTGTAGCGGCGCCCGTCATGGGTCGCGACAACACGCCGATCGGCGTGCTCGTGGCGCTTGGCCCGTCCTCGCGCCTCGATGCCTCCAACATCCATCCGGCCGGTCGTGAGCTGATTGCGGCCGCTCGCCGGATCACCGGTGCGGCGGGCGCCGTTGCCATCAGTTCGCGCCCCCGTCCGCGCACCGCCGTCGGCCGACCGATGGCGGATCTCAGCTGTATTCTGCCCTGGGGTGCCCAACTGGGCGAAAGCCCTGTCTGGCATGAGGCCGAAAAGGCGCTTTACTGGGTGGACATCCTGCATCCGGCGGTGCATCGCTTCGATCCGGCCACCGGCCGCAACGAAACCACCGAAACCGGCAAACTCGTCAGCGCCGTCATTCCGGTGACGCAGGAACGCCTGCTGGTCGCTTCGCAGGACGGTATCGAATGGCTGGATTTTGCCTCCGGTCGCCTGACGCCGTTCGTCAGCCCGGAAGCCGGCATCGTCGACAATCGCCTTAACGATGCCAAATGCGGACCGGATGGTGCCGTCTGGGTGGGATCCATGCGCATTGATGCCTCAAAACCGACCGGAGCGCTCTACCGGATCAACGCCGCCGGCGCTTTCGAGCGCAAGGAAGGCGGCATCGTCGTTTCGAACGGACTTGGCTGGAGCCCTGACGGGCGTACCTTCTATTTCGTCGATACGGTGCCGGGTTTCATCCATGCCTATGACTGCGATCCGCTGACCGGCGCCTTGTCGGGGCGGCGTGAATTTGCCCGGGTTCCCGTGGCTGATGGCCGGCCTGACGGGCTTGCGGTCGATGCCGAAGGCGGCGTCTGGTGTGCGATCTGGGATGGTTGGAGCGTGCGCCGTTACCTGCCGAACGGCAAACTCGACCAAGTGATCGAACTGCCGGTGCCGCGCCCGACCAGCATCGCCTTCGGTGGTGAGGACCTGTCGACCATGTTCATTACCAGCGCCCGCACGCGCCTGCCGGCCTCCGCCCTGGCGGATGCCCCCTTGTCCGGCGGCCTGTTCTCCTGTCGTCCCGGTGTTGCCGGTGCGCGCATTCCCCTGTTTCAAGGATAAGAAGATGCGTCTCGAAACCGTCTTTGGCCTGAAAGGTCGCACAGCGCTTGTCACTGGCTCCAGCCGCGGCATCGGCGCTGCGATTGCGGAAGGTTTGGCCGGTGCCGGCGCGCATGTCATCCTGCACGGCACGAAATCCGGGAGCGCGGCCGCTGCGCAACAGCGTATTTCGGATGCGGGGGGTACGGCGCAGGAACTGGCAGGCGACCTTTCCGCCCCCGGTGCCGGCCGCGACCTCATCGAACGCGCCGAAGCCATTGCGCCTTTGGACATCCTCGTCATCAATGCCAGCGCCCAGGTTAACGCGACGTTGGTGGATCTGACGCCGGACGATCTTGCCTTTCAGTTGGCGGTCAACCTCGGATCCACTGTGGACATGCTGCAGACGGTCCTGCCGCTCATGGCTGCCCGAAAATGGGGGCGTGTGGTGTCGATCGGCTCGGTTAACCAGCTTCGCCCCAAAGGCGTTGTCACTGCTTATGCCGCCACGAAAGCGGCGCAGCATAATCTGATTCAAAGCCAGGCACGCGATTACGCACGCGACGATGTTCTTCTCAATACGCTTGCGCCCGGCCTGATCGATACCGACCGCAACGCTCATCGTCGGGATGCAGATCCAGTAGGCTGGGAAGAATATGCCCGCACGTTAAACTGGATGGGACGGGCCGGACAGCCGGAAGAAATGGTGGGTGCCGCAATCTTCCTGTCGTCGCAGGCCTGCAGTTTCATGACCGGCGAGACCGTTTTCCTGACCGGTGGTTACTGATGGATTTGCCGGCACAGCTGGGTTCGCTTCTGCGGGCTGGTGCCGTCCTCACCGGCGATGACATGTCCGCCTATCTGCAAGATTGGTGGGGGCGGCAGACAGGTCCCGCGCTCTGCGTGGCCCTGCCCAAAACGACGGAAGATGTAGCTGCAATCGTCCGCGCCTGTGCAGACGCCGGGCGTGCCATTGTTCCACAGGGTGGGAGGACCGGGCTGACCGGTGCTGGTGTGCCGGGTGCCTGCGACAGGCCGCCGGTCATTTTGTCCCTTTCGCAAATGCGGCGCATCCGCAAGATCGATGCGATCAACGGTTCCATCGACGTCGATGCCGGCTGTGTTCTTTCCGATGTTCAGTATGCCGCAATCTGTATGAACCGCCTGTTTCCCATTAGCCTCGGTTCAGAAGGCTCGTGTCAGATTGGTGGCATCATCAGCACCAACGCCGGCGGCACCAATGTTCTGCGTTACGGAACGACCCGCGAAAACGTTCTCGGTCTTGAGGTCGTACTGCCCGACGGTACGACCTGGGACGGCATGAAGGCACTTCGCAAGGACAATGCGGGTTATGCTCTGCGGCATATGTTCATCGGGGCGGAAGGAACGCTTGGCATCATCACCGGTGCGGTGTTGAAGCTTCATCCCTTGCCCAACGTTCATTCAACCGCTTGGGTCGGTGTTGCGGATCCCGAATTAGCGTTGCGGCTTCTAAACAGGCTTCAATCGTGTTGCGGTGAACGGCTGACGACGTTCGAACTGATGAACGAAGAACAGCTTGCGAGCGTTATCGCTTATCGACCGATTGCCGCATCACCGATCGATGCTCCCTGGCATCTGCTGATCGAACTCGCCGATATGTCAGGTCCGGAATTGCTAAGTGAAATGCTGCTTGCCTCTCTGGAAGCGGCAATGAATGCAAGTGAGATTTTGGATGCCGCTATTGCGCAGAACGGCACGCAACGCGATAATTTCTGGGCGCTACGACATGGCACGGCTGATGCCAACCGTAATATCGGGCATGTGCTGTCCGCCGACATTTCCGTGTCCGTGTCATCTGTGCCACGGTTTTTGACCGCCGCGTCTGCCGCAGTGCGCACACTTTATCCAGAGGCGCAAATCGTTGTCGTTAGCCACATGGGAGATGGCAACGTGCATTTTGCAGTTAGATTCAGCCACCGAGATTGGGGTCGCTACGATGATCCGGCCGGCACGGTGGTCGCTATCCGCACCATCGTGAACGATTGCGCGGATGCGCTGGGCGGCAGCTTCAGTGCAGAACATGGCATTGGTCGCAAGTTGATCGATGAATTAAGAAAGCGAACCGACCAAGCCGGCTTTCAGTCAATGCAGCGACTTAAAGACGCATTCGATCCGCAGGGCATAATGAACCCGGGTTGTGTTCTAGGTGAGCAAGATCAAGTCAGTTGATAGCTTCTTCATGTGCAGCTGACATGAAGCAGCCACACGGCAGTTTCGAGAGGCGAATTCGAATTTCCGGGTATTTAGCAAAGCCCTTTCACGGCTCACTGTTATTTCATTTAAAATGAGAAGCGGGTTGTGGGTTCGATTCTCATCAAGAGCTTAAAAGCTCAGGTCGGGACACGAAGTGCGTTGAGCACCATTGCGCCTTGAATGTGAGAGCGCTATAGGTAGTTACGTTCCTACATGGAGGCGCATATGGGTACCAGCAGCTTGACCAGTCGCGAATTGAACCACGATGTCGGCAGAGCAAAAAGGGCTGCTGAGGCGGGACCGGTTGTTATCACTGATCGAGGCCGACCGTCACACGTGTTGATGACGTATGTTGAGTTCGAGCGCCTGACAGGTAAACGTCACAATCTTGTCGATGCCCTATCAATGCCCGGCTTGGCGAATATCGATTTTGATCCGCCGAGAGCAATCACAGCAGCTCGCGAAGTTGATTTGTCTTGAATTATTTGCTCGACACAAACGTCGTTTCCGAACTCCGGAAGGTTGGCGACGGCAAGGCTGATCCGAACGTGACGGCCTGGATAAGTGCGCAGGATGCCCGTGATCTGTATATTTCTGCGATAACAATTCTAGAGCTTGAACGTGGGATCCTCGGTATCCAACGTCGTGATGTTACGCAGGGTTCTCGCCTGCGGGCATGGATGGATAGCCGGGTTCGACCGGAGTTTTCGGAACGTATCCTACCTATCGACGATGCAATTGCGACGCGCTGCGCTCATTTACATGTTCCAGATCGCCGCAATGAAGCCGATGCAATCATTGCCGCCACAGCGCTCGTGCACGGGCTTGCTGTCGTGACGCGCAACATTCAGGATTTCCAAGGCACTGGCGTTGTCCTCGTGAATCCGTGGCAGGCTTGAGGTCGGACACATCTGGTGTGTCGGAGTTTCGCGACTAATTCAGGAAAATCTCGTAAGGTATTCTCAGCGTGCTGAACGGCGGTCTTAAACCTATACAAGCCAACGGTTGTGATTCGAAAAAACGCCGCCCGATGATCAGCGTAAGGTAAATATACCTTGCCAATTCTATCGTAAAAATACCCATTTTGCGATTGTATTATGACGGAAATTTAGATCTATCAGCGATAAGAACGTATATCTGTTGATGAAACCGTTTGTTCACTTCGTTTGTATTGCGATTGGGTAATCCCCCCGTTTTTAACGGGGCTCCGCAGTAGAATTCACGCGGCCATTTTCAGTTTCTGTGCGGGTGTTATGCCGCCGATGCCCATATTGGGCCGTTCGTTGTTGTACGTCCATAGCCACTGCGTGGCGAATTCCTGTGCCTCCTCGATGCTTTCGATGAT
>NZ_SLYW01000018.1 GCF_004343585.1 Neorhizobium sp. JUb45
CGATATGGGAGTAGGTGCGTTTCATTGCAGCTTCCTTGCGAGTGACAACCCATTGGTATCATTCGCAAGTCGCACTTCATCCTTGAACCCACCCCGCCGATACACAAAAATTCGATAATCTATCTTATGGAACCTATGGATTGAAATGCGATATCAGCTGCTTGGGTTCAAGCGCTTACACATTACAGTTCGCTAGTTTCGAACGCTATCTCGAAGCTCAGTCCATCATAGGCCGGCTGAACATGTGGCGGCGTCTCGGCCATCACTGCATCGTAATCCAGCGGCGTATGCATATGCGTGAGAATGGCGCGTGATGGTGCAAGGCGTTCGATCCATTCCAGCGCCTGCTCAAGCGACAGATGGCTCGGATGCGGCCGGTATTGCAGCGCGTCGATGATCAGCGTGTCGAGGCCCGACAGACGTTCGACGCTCTCGGCAGGAAAATCGCTGACATCGCTGCAGTAAGCCACATCGCCGATCCGGAAACCCAGCGAATGGATGTCGCCATGCACCTGCCTGTGTGGCATGAAGGACATCGGCCCGCCGGCACCGTCGATGACGATATTGCTGTAAGGCTGCTCGATCATGCGGGCAATGGCGATCGGCGGATAGCTGCTGCCTTCCGGCGTTTCCAGACAATAGCCAAAACCCTGGCGAATGCGTGCCAATGTCTCGGCATCCACATGGATCGGCACGCGGTGATGCTGGACGATAAAATAGCCGCGCAGGTCATCCAGACCATGGAAATGATCGGCATGAGCATGCGTATAAAGCACGGCATCGAGACGATCGACCCTGGCGCTGATCATCTGCGCGCGAAAATCGGGGCCTGTATCGATGACCACGGTCGTTTTTCCGCCATCGGGGCCGATCTGTTCGACAAGCAGGCTGGCGCGTGTGCGGCGGTTTTTCGGGTTGTCCGGGTTACAGGCCCCCCAGTCACCATTCAGGCGCGGCACGCCCGGCGATGACGAACAGCCGAGAATGGTGAAACGCCGCCGGTAACCCGCCACGATCAGAGCCTCGGCATTTTCGCAAAGATGCGAAACGCGTTGTCCGTGGTGATCTTGGCCATTTCATCATAGGTCAGGCCATGCACATCGGCCAGAACCTCGGCGGTGTTGACCACGTAGGATGGTTCGTTGCGCTTGCCGCGCCAGCGTTTTGGCGCAAGGTATGGCGCATCGGTCTCCACCAGCAGACGGTCGAGTGGCACGGTTTTGGCGATCTCGCGGATCTCTTCCGACTTCGGGAAGGTCAGGATACCGGAGAAGGAGACGTAACCGCCGTGTTCGACACCGGTGCGGGCAAGCTCAGCCCCGGACGAAAAGCAATGCAGGATGAAAGGGAAGGCCCCCTTCCCGCTTTCAGCGGTCAGGATTTCCGCCATGTCTTCGTCGGCACTGCGGCTGTGGATGACCAGCGGCAGGCCGGTTTGACGCGCCGCTGCGATATGACGCAGAAGCCCGGTCTTCTGGTCGGCCGGCGTCTGGGTGTCGTAAAAATAATCGAGGCCGACTTCGCCGATCGCCACAATCTTTTCATGGGCATTGGCGAGACGAACGAGATCTTCCGTCTGGATATCCAGTTCCTCGCCGGCATTGTTGGGATGGGTGCCGACGGAGCAGAAAACGGACGGATATTTTTCGGTAATCGCCAGCAGGCCGTCCAGCTTTTGAACCCGCGTGGAAATGGTGACCATCTGGCTGACGCCGGCCGCGTGAGCGCGCGCGACAATATCGTCGCGCTCCGCTTCGAAATCGGCGAAATCCAGATGGCAATGGGTATCGATCAGCATGTCTGTTCAGCCTTACGCGGACACTTCCGGCGCGACGTAACGCGGGAAAACCGGTTTTGGGGCTTCCAAGACCGTTCCGGGAACGAGACGACCGCTTTCACCAAGGGCTGCAAAGTCGCGTTTGTCGGCCGGCGCGGCCACCAGATCAAGCAGCTTTGTCGCCGATTCCGGCATATAGGGCTGCAGCAGGATGGCGATCTGGCGCACGACTTCGGCCGTCACGTAAAGCACGGTGCCCATACGTTCCGGATCCGTGTTTTTCAGGGCCCACGGCTGCTGGCCGGCGAAATAACGATCGGTTTCGGAGACGACGCCGATGATGGCTGCCAGCGCCTTGTGGATCGCAAGGCGGCCGATCTCTTCACTGCAGATCGCCAGAAGGCCGTCGGCCGTTGCCAGCATCGCCTTGTCTTCCTCGGTCAATTCGCCGGGCTGCGGGATCTGGCCGTCGCAGTTTTTCACGATCATCGACAGCGAGCGGCTGGCAAGATTGCCGATACCGTTGGCGAGATCGGCATTGATACGGATGCCGATACCTTCCTCGCTACAATAACCGTCCTGACCGAAGGAGATTTCGCGCATCAGGTAATAGCGGATCTGGTCGAGGCCGAAATGTTCGATCAGTTCGAACGGATCGAGCACGTTGCCGAGCGACTTCGACATTTTCTCGCCGCCCTTGGCCAGCACGAAGCCATGCGCATAAACGCGCTTGGGCAGCGGCAGGCCGGCAGACATCAGGAATGCCGGCCAGTAGACTGTATGGAAGCGGATGATGTCCTTGCCGATGATATGCGCATCGGCCGGCCAGAATTTTGCGCGCGGGCCGTTCTTGTCGGTCAGGTAACCGGTCGCCGTCAGGTAGTTGGTCAGCGCATCGACCCAGACATACATGACATGCTCGGGATCGTTCGGCACCTTGACGCCCCAGTCGAACGTCGTGCGCGAGATCGACAGATCGCGCAGACCCGATTTGACGAAGGAAATGATCTCGTTGCGGCGCTCGGCGGGACCGATGAAGTCCGGCTGGTCCTCGTAGAGTTTCAGCAGGCGGTCCTGATACTCGGAGAGCTTGAAGAAATAGCTCGACTCTTCCACCCACTCGACTGGCGTGCCCTGTGGCCCGTAACGAACGCCGTCGGCGCGGACTTCGGTCTCGTCTTCGCCGTAATAGGCTTCGTCGCGCACCGAATACCAGCCGGCATAGCTGTCCTTGTAGATATCGCCCGCATCGGCCATGAGGTTCCAGATCGCCTGGCTCGCCTCGTGGTGGCGCGGCTCGGTCGTCTGGATGAAATCGTCATTGGAGGCGTTGAGCAGCTTGCCCATGGCGCGGAATTCAGCCGAATTGCGCTGCGCCAGTTCTTCCGGCGAAATGCCTTCCTTGCGCGCCGTCTGCTGCATCTTCTGGCCGTGTTCGTCCGTACCGGTCAGAAAGAACACGTCACTGCCGGCGAGGCGCTGGAAACGTGCGATCGCGTCGGTTGCGATCAATTCGTAGGCATGGCCGATATGCGGCTTGCCGTTCGGATAAGAGATGGCGGTGGTGATGTAAAACGGTGTTTTGTCGGACATGGCGGCAGCACTCTGCAAATTTTCAGATTTGTCACCGCTCTTAAAGCAAGTTTTCGCGATGCGAAACAGCTTCTTTCCCTCAGCTTCGCAACCAGGGCGGAGCAATCAGCCCCGAACCTCCTCCAGAATGGAAATGATGGTCTGCTTGCGGTCGAGATTATAGGCCTGACCGATACCGATGCGTTGACCGATTTCGCTCGAAAGCCGCGCTGCCCGATCCGCACCGGCAAGATCGCCGGCAAGAGCCGCATTGCGCGCCCGCTCCACCAGATTTTCGGTCAGATGATCGATGAAGAAGCCGAACAGGACATCATTATCCTTGCCGGACAGCACGTCGGCGAGGCGGTGCATGGCTTTTCTGGCCCCTGCCCCTTGTGCCTTCTGCACATCCTCATAGGCCTTGATAATATCGTGCCCGCCGTAATTCATCAGTTTCAGCGCCTGTGCGACGCTGCCCTTGGCCAGCGCCGGCACTTCCTGCGCCTGTTTTCCGCCATCCAGCGGCGAGCCGAGCGCTGCCAGTGCCCTGCCGAGATTGTCATCCGAGAGCGGCTGCAGACGCAGCGGCAGGCAGCGTGAACGAATGGTCGGCAGCAGTTTGCCGGGCGCATGCGACAGCACGAGGAAAAGCGCGCGTTTCGGCGGTTCCTCAAGGATTTTCAGGATGGCGTTGGCGGCGTTGCGGTTGAGGTCGTCGGCGGGATCGATGATGACGATGCGCCAGTTGCCGGAACCGGATGTCTGAGAAAAGAAATGGCCGGCACGGCGCACTTCATCGACGGTGATGGCCGATTTGACCTTGCCGGTCTTGTCGTCCACCGGCCGTGTCAGATGCAGCAGATTGTGCGAGGCACCGGCAATGATCTGGCGGCTGACCATCGAATCGGGATCGGGCGTAGCGAGTTCTTCCGGTGCTTCCGAGGGTTCAGGATTGCTCAGCACATGATTGGCGAAACGGAAGGCGAGCGTCGCCTTGCCGATACCCTCCGGCCCTTCGATCAGGATGGCGTGGTGCCCTTTGCCGGAGCGGTAGCTGCGCGCCAGAAACTCTTCCGCCTCGGCGTGGCCGAACAGATTGGTATTGCGCTGCGGTGCGATGGCGCCATCGAGTACGCCGTATCCCTCGCCGCTCATGATACGGTTTCCGCGACACGGGCGACCTGCGCCAGAACGTCATTGGTGATGGCGGCAATATCGGCAGCGATTGCCTGTTCCGGCCTGTCGGCGTCGACGATGCGGCATCGCTGCGGCTCGCTTTCGGCGATTTCCAGATAGGCCTCGCGACGTTTTTCGTGGGTTGCCAGCTGCTCGCGTTCAAAGCGATCCGGCTCGGCGGTCTTGTCGATCGCTCCGCGACGACGGCCGGCGCGCGCAAGCCCGATTTCCGCCGGCAGATCGAGCAGGATGGTCAGATCTGGCATCAGACCATCGATCGCCGCCTGCTCCAGCGCCGCCATGAAGGCCGGTTCCAGATTGCCGGTCACGCCTTGATAGACACGCGAGGAATCGATGAAGCGATCGCACAGAACGGCTGCACCGCGGGCGAGTGCGGGCCGGATGACCTCTTCGACATGATCGTTGCGGGCGGCGGCGAAAAGGATCGCTTCCATGCGCACGCCAAATGCTTCGGCAGCCCCTGACAGGATCACATGGCGCACGGCTTCGGCACCCGGCGAACCACCGGGTTCGCGCGTCACCACCACTTCGAGGCCACGGCCTTGCAAATAGTCGGCAAGCCGGCGAATCTGGGTGGACTTGCCACTGCCCTCACCGCCTTCGAAACTGACAAAAAGTCCGGCTGATCCTGCCACTCTGCCTTCGCTCTCCTGGAGGCTCACGCGAGCCTGACGCCTTGCACCGATATGTGTGCGTTGCGCCGTCTTACCCCAAGTCTTGGTCGCGTGGAACCGTGATGGCGGCAATCAACAGGCGGAAAACCTGCTCAAAGCCAGAAGAACATCATCTCCATCATGGCGTCGGTCGCCTGCGACACCAGTGAGCCGGTGCCGACGGCCGATGCCGTATGAAGCGGCACTTCGCGCAGCAGCCTTTCGCCGGAATAGATTTTCAGCGTTCCTACCTCCTGCCCCGCGACGACCGGCGCCCTCAGCGGCCAGCGATAGACGATGCGGGCCGAAAGCCGCTCCGGATTGTTGGCCGGCACGTAAAGCTCGACCGGGCCTTTGGCCACGAGATCGACACGCCCCTGATCGCCGCCATAAACGCTGGCCTGCCCGACCGGCTCGCCATCCTTGAAAACCACCTTGTTTTCGAAGGATGTCAGCCCCCATTCGAGCACGCGTTTGGCCTCTTCCGTGCGTTCCTTGTCGCTGGCCAATCCGCCCATGGCCAGAAACAGCCGGGTACCATTGCGCTCGATCGAGGCGACGATCGCGAAGCCGGCTCCTTCGGCAAAACCGGCGCCGAGACCGTCGACACCGATATTCAGGCCCAGAAGCGGGTTCTTGTTGCGCTGGAAAATCTTGTTCCAGGTGAAATCCGGTTGACGGTAGAGGTCGTAATAATCCGGATAGCTCGTCTGGAGATGGCGGGCGAGCTCCACCATGTCACGCGCCGTTGTGCGGCTTTCGGCATCCGGCATGCCGGTGGAATTGCCGAAAATGCTGCGGCTCAGCCCGAGATCCTTGGCGCGATCCGACAATCTGGACGCGAACAGCACATCGGATCCCGCCATGCCCTCGGCGAGGATCATGCATGCATCATTGGCGTTCTGGATGACCACGCCCTTGACCAGATCCTCGACGCGGATTTCCGAATTGAGGGCCGCAAACATCGTCGCCGTGCCGGAGGGCGCGCCGCCCTTGCGCCATGAGTTTTCGGAGACGCGGTAGGTGGTGTCTGGGGTGATCTCGCCCTTTTTCAGCGCATCGAACACCAGATCCATCGTCATCAGCTTGGCAAGCGATGCCGGCGGAAAGGCCTGGTTTTCATTGTCTGCGAGGAGGACGGTGCCGGATTTCGCCTCGATCATGTAGACCTGGCGGGCCTTGGTGGCAAACAGCGGCGCAGCTTCACCGGGACCTGCCGCATGCACACACGGTGCCGCTGCGGAAAAGGTCAGGAGCGCCAACAAGGTGATACGCGTCAGCATGCTCGATCCCCGGAAAATGCATTATGAGATGATGTTACCGATTGCTAACAAGGCGGCTGAGCCCGCGCAATCTGGAGTGGCCATCAACTGTTTGTTTTCGACATGGGTTTTGTGCGGCAGGGCGGCAAAATTGCACCACCCTGCCCTGGCATCACGCGTGGATCAGCGGCGCACCCTCGGCAAGGGCATCGCGTTGAACGACTGCGCCTGCGCCTGCAGCGTATGCTCGCCATACTGCTGTTGCGGCATGGCGGCGACAGATCGCAAAGCGACCGGAGCAGAATAGGCTGTCATCGCGCCCGGACGCGACATCGGCACCGGGCCGACGAATGGCAGTTCGGCAAAATCCTGCATCGCCTGGAAGGATGCACCCTGACTGGGCGCCATGCCTTGCGTCGACGGAGCTGCCTGTGCCTGAACAGCTGCGAGCGCGGACGAGGCTTTCGACGACGGGCCGCTTGGGGTACGACCGGCAAGCGCCATGGGTGCAGGTGTCGGGATGGAGGAACCGTAGCTCTGCAACTGATCGCCAAAACGCTCGTTGGACGCCACCATGACGCCGGTTGCGATCTGGCCTTCGGGGCGGATGCCGGGAATGCGATCGCCCTTGCGGACGTAGGACGCCATCAGGAACGGCATGTCGTGACCGTCCATGCGGGCGCGGCCGACATACTGCACGTTCACATTGCCGGTGCCGGTGCGCTTCATGTCCAGCATGTCGGCCGCCTGACTCGACACGTCGATGATACGGCCCGGATGATAAGGTCCGCGATCGTTGACGCGGACGATGACCGACGAACCGGTATCGACATTGGTGACGCGCGCATAGCTTGGCAGCGGGAATGTCGGATGCGCCGCAGACAGATGGCTGGAATCGTAGACTTCGCCATTGGCGGTCAGGCGACCGTGAAAGGCCGAACCATACCACGACGCGAGACCGTTCTTGTTGTAGTTCGGATCTTCCTTGGGGACGTAGGTCTTGCCCTTCACCTGATAGGGATTACCCACCATGAAACGGCCACCGCCCTTCGGCACGGCCTTGCCGTCGCCAACCACGCGCGGACTGGCCTTGACGCCATATTCCTTCTCGGAAAAATATTCCTTGCTGCGCTGCTTTTGCTTCGGCTCAGGCTTGGAGGTCGCGCAGGACGCAACGCTCGCACACACCATAACGATACCGAGCCATCTCGCGCCGAGAACAAGCTTGCTGTTTTCTGAATTCAATTTTCTAGTCCCGCCGCTTTCGGGCCGCCCCAATCCCGTTTGGAGACAGTCCCACATGCAGTTCCGCGCGCCGCGCGCGTTTCCGCCTGTTGATCGCGCTTTATTTCTGCCCGCATGATGGCAAAATTGCGAATGAATTCTGTGGACTAGATAAAATACCGAATAACATGGTTAAAGATTGGTTTATTCGCCGGCCTTGCGCTTTGGCAGTCCCCTCGCCTCACAATGGCACGAGACGGGGAACGAGAGTGCCGAAACGAGGCAGTTTTGCGCAAGCCAATGGCGCGGTTTTGTCGGCAAATCATGGACAATTGCCGTCTGCGAACTATCTCCTGCGGGTGACTACAACCAGACCAGTTTAGGAGGAACTGCCTGTGAACAGAAACGTCATTGTCGGAATAGCTGTCGTCGTGATCATCGCGCTTGCCGTGTGGATGTTCATACCCGCCTCGAACGCGCCGACCACCACGACATCAGCGCCCGCCACGCCGCCGGCATCGAGCACCGCGACGCCTCCTGCCTCGCCTGCCCCCGCCACTCCGGCACCGGCAACTCCGGCGCCAGCGACGCCCGCACCCGCGAATTAAGCCGCACGAAAACGCGGCAATGGCCAGAGGCCGCCGGCTCGGAGGAGCGTCGGCGGCCTTTTTCTTGGACGGCACTAAATGATCAGCGCAGCACGCCGGTCGCCAACGCGCGCTGGATGCCTCGGACGTCGGTGCCCTTCTTCAGCGTCTTGGAGATCGGCGTGCTGCTGCCGGAAACCCAGATCTTTAGTTCCGAATCGAGGTCGAACGTGCCCGCCGTTTCCACAGAAAAGCGGGTGATGGCGCGGTAGGGGATGGACATATAGTCCACCTTGCTTCCCGTCAGCCCCTGAATGTCGACGAGGATGACGCGCCACTGGGTGAAGACGAAGAAGTCGCGGATGACCTTGAAGGCGAGGTCCGGCGTCTCGCCATCGATCAGCACACCGTTCAGTCGCTTGTTCAAATCGGCAGGATCCACCGAGGAACCGTGGCCGAGCAGTCCGTCAAAAATGCCCATGGCACCCTCTTAAAAGCGTTTATACCCGACCAAGTAGGTTATTGCCGGCCCAGAACAAGTCGACGACAGCGAAGGTGCAGTTGACGATCAGCCCTTGGACGCTGTAAAGCCGAATTCAGGAGTGACCGGGATTTTCATCCTGCGCATCAGCGAGGCTGCAAGGCCTGTACATCCCTTGGAAGAGTGTCCGAGTGGTTTAAGGAACCGGTCTTGAAAACCGGCGTGCGGGAGACCGTACCGTGGGTTCGAATCCCACCTCTTCCGCCATCTGCGTTCATATCTGCGAACCCCCGGAACATCAG
Source organism: Neorhizobium sp. JUb45 (assembly GCF_004343585.1). Taxonomy (GTDB): domain Bacteria; phylum Pseudomonadota; class Alphaproteobacteria; order Rhizobiales; family Rhizobiaceae; genus Neorhizobium. The sequence goes on from NZ_SLYW01000018.1 coordinate 9,056, forward strand.
GTTCGAGCTGTTTTTGATTAGCTCGTTCAACGCCCGCAACTAGGTCATTGACATGGCCCTGAATGTCTATGTGGTTGTTCCCCACAATCACAACGGCAACAATAGTGCTGAGATAGATTTTCGCGATGGCTCTGTTTTCGCCGAAAAGGACGTCGAGCATGTCGGTTCGAAAAAGGTCGACGCTGTCAATTGAAATATCCCCAGCGCATACGGAACTGCGGCGAAGTAGGTCAGAAAGCATTTGGTTTGCGGCCCGCAGTTCGATGGACACCGCTGTTACATCGTTTTGGTATGGGCGCTGGTCAGTGATGGATGGAACTTGTTTGGCAAGTGCGAACAAACCACTGAGTTCTGCTTCTGACTTTGCGATGCGTGCGCGGAGATTTGGTACCTGGCCGTCGTCTCGCTGCCTCAACAGCATTTCCCTATCTTGCAGTTTGGTCAGCAGCTCAAGCAGCCTGTCTTTCGAAAGAACCTGATCTTTAACGTGTTCCAATACGACCGCATCCAGTGCCTCTTCGCCAACTCTAGGTCGGCTGCATTTTTTTGTCGCAGTTGCGTCGGAAGCGCTTAGGCTCGTCCCCCTATTGGCGCTGCTGCAAACATAATAGCGGTACAGCTTGCCAAGTTTACCTGTACCTGTGCCTAAGGTCATAGAAGCACCGCAGGCGCATCTGGCAATTCCGGAGAGTAGGAGGGGGCTACTCGTAGCCTTGGCAGCTCCCATCTTGGGATCACGCCGCTCTAACATTTCTTGAACCCTGTCGAAATGCTCGCGGGAGACAAGCGGAGGTACCTTGAGCAGGCATACCTCCTGCTTTTCCTGAAACTGGTGTTCGACTTGGTTCACGCTCCAGTGATATTCACCGTAATAAATCGAATGGCTCAAAATCCTGTGGACACCCTGAATGCTCCACATCGATCCGTTCCTAGTGCGGTAACCCTGCTTGTTCAGCAAAAGTACCATGGTCTTTATACCCATCGGCGGGCTTGTGCCGTCCCCGTAGAGTGCTAGTGTATAAAGCTTCTCAACAACTGTGCGTTCTTCATCGTCAATTTCGAGCCTTGAACGTTGGGGATTTTCTGGACAAGGGACACGCTTATAACCGTGCGGCGCAACGCCACCTGGCCAGTATCCTTTGTTTATCATGTGTCGTCGGGCTCGCGTTGAATCGACTGACGATCGTAACGAGTGAAATTCATCCATGAGGTTAGTCAAGCGCTGCGCAACCATCCCGCCTGCGTCTTTGGAAAAGCTTTGCGTGATTGAAAGTATTTCCACATTCTTCTGATGCAAAAGTGTCTCAAAGACCATGTAGTCCCTAGTGGATCGGGCAAATCTGGAGGTGCTATGTATCAATATTTTGTCGAAAGGCGGCGTGCCTTCACATGAGGCATCTGCAATCATCCTCTTGAACTCTTTCCGCGCCGTTGATTTGGCAGATTTCCCCGGCTCATAATATATTGCAACAACTACATAGTTTTGTTGATCGGAATACTTTCGAAGCTGGATTTCCTGATCGGGCATTGAGAGATCGCTCCGGACGCTCCTGTCGCTGGAGACGCGCACGTAAAGTGCTACACGGATGGGAGAGATGGAGGGTGCGATGGTTGCAGGGAGGGCTGCTTGTCGCTTCCTACGTTCGAAAGTGGTCTCTCTCTTAATCTTTCGGCTAAGCACGTCATCAAAAAGAAGCTGTAGAGGGTTTCGCGGATCGCTGAAACGCGTGTTTTCGGCCGGAGGTTTCTTAGTTGAGGCTCTATCAGTCTTTGACTTCTTTCCAAGGACAGATGTTGAATGTGGTTCACTGCGGGATTTTGCCATCGTTATCAATCCTTTAAAATCTGTGTGTTGGTTTTGTTTTCAAAATCACTGCAAGGGCATTAACTTCGCGATCCGTCACACGAGGTGGCAGGGCAACTGAGTTGGAAACCTGCCATTTCGATGCGTTCGCTCGGCAGATTTTTTCGATCTTCGTCAATTTCGGTGGATTGAAGCTCTCGGCTGGTTCCTCAAGTAACCGGCCACACGCAACGTCAAGCCTCGATACTTCCTTGTCCTGTCTGTTTTGCGATGGGTGTCGTGATCGGCGATCGTCTACTGCGCTCGGCGAAAATATTCGCGAGCGATTTTCGGGCTCCTGCGGATTTCCATTCTCATGGTCAATGGTCATGCACGCCACCTCGGTTTTTGGTTCAGTACGCCGGCAGTTGCGATATCGCTCCTGTTATGCGTCTCGCGAAATCACCGCCCCCTTCATCACGAGTACAATGAAACAAAAACCTTAGAGAGAGTCAACAAGCCTATGAAATCATTATTTAATTCAGAATAGTAATTGAAGACACCAGGGCGCGGAAGGCCTCATCAACTCAAGGGCATACTGAGGTCTTCCGCAAAAGACTTTAGGTTTTGAATTCCGCGAAAAAATGCATTTTGAGTGCATCAATTGCTGGACAGATCGACCGCGAATGTGCAGCTCAATAGCCGGCGGAATAAATGGGGCGGTCGAAAAAAATGCGAAACGAACGCACGAAAAATTCACACGCAGACGGATAATTTCGAAATTGACGTGTCGCCGAGTTTGTTGGATTTGCTACGTCCATCTGCGAAACTGGCCAAGATGCTGATTGCGCGGCGGCTGCATCCATCGAAATTTTTGCCAACACGGCGCACGCGGCGTGGTTTCAGCAGCTGTGGGATGAGCGCCGAATGACAAGTGAGATTTCCGGCCGCACGCAAGCCGTCTAAAGGCCTCACTTCTGAACCGAGGTGACACGGAGGCCGAGAACCGGAAGATTATACGCCAGTGCTGCATCCTGCGGACAACAGCTCCACGAGCCCGTTGTGAAACTGAACTTCCAAAGACGTGCAGACTTTTTTCAGCAAGTCACTTCTGAGAATTTGACGGCATGTTAAATGTCATTCCGCACACCCGTCCAAAATCATCAGAGACTATCTTGACGCCTCGTGCGTTCAGCGCATTCAGGATTTTGTCTAGTGATGCCTGTGTTACATGCCCGTCTTGCTCGAGCCGATAGACCGTTCTCGATGCAACTTTGGCCGCATGAGCAAGCTCAATTTGTCCGAGCCCTGTATAGGCCCTAGCGGCACGAGCAATCGAAGGATCGAATAACTTCACGGTTCAGCCCGATCTGGGCCGGACAGCGGCGTCTCTGCCCACTTGATGCCCACGCCGTAGAACAAGCCTGACGTAACGTCGCCCCATCCGAGGAACGCGATGCCCTCCCGCTCGTAATACGACCTTAGACGAAGCGAGGAGGCTTGATCGACCGATCCACCTGTCTCCATGAGACCGATCTTTCGTTGCGGAACCCCGGAACGGTCAGCTATTTCGGATTGGTTTTTGTTGAGAATCGCCCTCGCTGGGCCAAATGCGACACCTGTCCGTTCAGTGTGAAAATCGGATGGCATCGGAGATAGAGCCGGCAGCTGTGACGGAGAACGCCACCGCACCCCAAGGCCTGCCGTTTGCCCGGTCGCAAGATCGACTGTTCCTAGAAACTCTATGCCCAAATTTTCATAGAACATTTTGAGCTTTGCATTGGTGGAATTGCCGAGTGGGTTTTCGCCCTCTGCGAGCCAGAGGGCTTTTTGAGTCATCAACGCGCCGTTGGCCGCTTCTCGCTGGCTAAGTCCAGCAAGCGTACGGGCTGCTCTAAGTGCATCGGCGGATAGAAGCGTTCTCATAGAAACCTAAGGCCGGTTTCAGAACGAAATGTCAATTTTCTTCATTATGAAGTCTTTTAATTCTTCATAGACTCATTGTAGAAGCGTCTATGACGTCATTTTCGTATGGCATCCGTCTTCAAGGGGGAGTTGTCAGCGCCGATTCGATCAAAGAAGTTTCGACAAATAGCGGGAGCGCTCTGCCCCGGGAGCACCGTCAAAACAACGGAGAGTTTGCCGTGAGTGATGCATCATCGATCGCCTGGTTCGGTATGACCAGGTTGAAACTGGTTCACCGATTAAGACAGCTGGCCGATGAGCTAGAGGCTGCCTCAATCTCCGCAAGCGGACCTATAACGCGAATTGACCATTGGACGGTGGCTAGGCGAGCAGTTCCTTGCCTTATTGGCATCCCCACTTCGCATCCAAGGATTTCGGACGGGGAACCTCTCTACTCTAGCGAGTTATATTACCTTGATCCCGACAAACGAATCGCACGTTCGTTCTCCCGCTGGTATGAACTTGGAAACCAGGTCGATCCCAGCTATTGGGAACATCGCTTTCCGGTGCAGCAATGAGAGCTTGGATATTCTCTGACCTACACCTCGAAGTGGACGAGGGCTTCCAACTCACCAATGTTCCAGAGGCCGAAGTTTGTCTCTGTGCCGGCGACATACTCGATGGCGGTGTGATTGCGAGTATCATGTGGCTGGGCGAAAATGTTGCCCCCCACATGCCGGTCGTGTTCGTGCCCGGTAATCACGAATATTACAGGAGTGCCTTCAGAGAAGGGCTCGCGGCCGGCTATAAGCTGGCAGAAGCCTATGATAACCTGTTTTTACTGGATGGGGACTCGATCATCCTCGACGGCTACCGTTTCATCGGGGCAACGCTCTGGACGAATTTCGATCTGCACGACGATCCCAGGCTGGCAATGGCCATCGCCAAGGACGAATTGAACGACTACCGCCGCATCAAACTATCAAAGACCCCGTTTAAGCGCTTTTCGCCGCAGGAGAGCCTTCACCTTCATCTCCGAGCAGCCATCGATATCGACAACGCGTACCGTTCTCAACGCGACCTTCCTACGGTCATCATTAGCCATCACGCCCCAAGTCTTATGTCGGTGCCGCGGAAATTTCTGAAGGACGGCCTGACACCCTCATTCGCGTCGCGGTTCGAGTATCGAATCCTCGAATACGAGCCGCGCCTTTGGGTGCACGGTCACATTCATTCAGCCAGCGACTACTTCCTTGGCAAGACGCGGGTGATCTGTAATCCCCTCGGCTATCCGGGAGAGGTGTCGCGTGAGACATTTATTCCGGACCTGGTGATCGACCTTGACAAACTCGTCCAATAACAAACCTACAAGAACGCGCGGGCGATTGCTTTGGAAGCCCGACAACACAGCCGATCAATCAGATGTCACGGTCCCTATATACCTTGCGTATTGCGGGATTGTCGCAGCGCTCCGGCATCATGTTGCGGCGAAGACGTCGTCGCTTGCGGTCCTCGAGACCACAACACCTGATGCGATCGACAGCTACGTTCATGCCGGCCGCCTGTTCCTGCGCCAACTCCTCAATCGTCGCGGATATTCGGACCCGTTTGTTCGAGCCATCAGGCAGCGGAAGAGCGACAAACCATCCGAACTGGATGTCTACCGTCGCGCTGCCGAAGACGGTCGAGGTATTCTGTTATGTACAAGCCTGTGCGACGTGGACGAAGAGCTCAGACTGTTCGCGGATGTGGTGGTGACAATCCCACAGCCGACTGCCAATCAAATTTCGGCAACTTTCAAGCGGTATGGCCACGTCCTGACTACACTTGAGCAACAGATGATAGCATCCGAGTCATGGACGCGGCTTGTCTACGCCTTTCCGCCAGATCGCCCTGTGTTGGCAGGCCTGCGCCGTCTTCGCGAAACGGCCAGCCGGCCACCAGTGCGAAAGGTGGTGCCCGTTGCAACGGGGCCAACACTCGAGAACTTGAGCGGTCTCGGTCCAGCCAGAGAATGGGGTCTTGAGCTTTCGCGTGATCTTGCGGACTTTAAAGCTGGTCTTATCTCATGGGATGACGTGGACACTGGCGCTCTGATTTCAGGCGCCCCGGGGACAGGCAAGACACTCTTTGCCGAGGCATTGGCGCGGACGTGTGCCTTGCCGATTGTCGCCGCGTCGGCAGCACAGTGGCAGGCGGCCGGGTATCTTAATGACCTTCTCAAGGCGATGCGTGAAAGTTTCCGGGAAGCGCAGTCGAAAGGAACTGCGTTACTGTTCATTGATGAACTCGATGCGATGGGAAGCCGAGCGGTCAACGACAGTCAAAATGCGGACTACAAAAGGCAAGTAATAAACGGGCTGCTCGAGCTCCTTGACGGTTTTGAGCGTCGTACTGGTGTGGTCGTCGTTGGAGCGACCAATCATCCGGGGGATATTGACCCTGCTATTTTGCGACCAGGGCGGCTTGATCGGCATTTCGAAATACCGCTGCCGGACTCGACGACGCGCCAGCAGATATTCCAGTTCCATGCCGGGTTTGCCGTCCCGGAAGATTACGAAGATCAATTTGCGCGTTCCACTGCCGGCATGGCAGGTGCAGGGCTGAAGCAACTCGTGAGAGATGGGAGACGAATAGCCCGCCGCTCTGGAAAACCGTTTGGATTTGAACAAGTCCTAGAAGCGGCAAAGCCGCTAATCGACCTTCCGGCCGAACTCATGCGGGTAGCGGCGTTTCACGAAGCGGGACACGCCATCGTTGGTCTCGAGTTGGGAATGGAACTGAAAGGGATCAGCGTTGCGGATAAAATCTTGGCCGAGGGCGTGAATACCTTGGGCGGGGCGTTGTTCACAAGGCAAGCCTTCCCAATGAAAACAAAGTCGTTCTACCTTAATCTCATTACAATGTATCTCGGCGGCCTCGCGGCTGAAACCCTGATATTCGGCGAATTTACCGAATCTGGTGCTAGCGATCCGAACTCTGATCTGGGGGTGGCAACAGCTCTTGCGACGAAAGTTGAAGCGAGTTTCGGAATGGGAAGCACATTGGCGATCGACGTCGTTCTCGACCACGAACTTGGTAGGCTGCGTACAACAGATAACAGGGTCCGTGCCGCGGTATCTGAAATCCTCGCTCGACAGTTCACTCGCGCGAGGGAAATTTTGGACCTCCGGAAGAAAGCACTCGGTAAGATCGCCGATACCCTGCTGACGGCACGTTCGATGAGCGCCGCGGAAGTGGGCGAGGTCCTTCTTCGGCATCCTGGTTCGCATGCTCGCCCGTTGGGCGTCGATACGTCTGAACCCGATTATCCTGTTCAAGTCGCGCGTCGTGCCATTCATGGCGTGCATGAGGATGAGGTCCGCCGCGAAATGGATGCCGCGCTACGGCGATGGCGAATGCTTTAGATATTGGACCTATTTTGGGAGGATCATATGAATTTGAAATGACGAGCAGCGCCGCCTTCAGTTCGTGCTCATCGCTGCATCTTTAGCGGGCGAGGTTGGATCACGGCGCACGTGATGCCCTGGATCGTCTCCAGTCCGGTCTTCAATTCGTGATGTTGGTCGGTCTGCGCACGATCATCCCAGACCACGACCATGACATTGTCGTAGCCGCTGTCGGCGCTGATGTATAAACTTGCATCTGCGGCGACCTCTTCGGTAACTTTCGCCAGCGCAGCCTATCCGGCGGAGCGTAGGAAATTCACCTCGACCAATCCGACAATAAAGAATTTGCTGACCCCATCGCAAACTCCTGTTTGCGCTATCGGTGAAGATTCGTAGTCTGGTGGGAATCCCATGGACTTCCATTCGCTGACGACTGGTATGACTGACCGGTCAGAATCATGCAGAGGAACATTGAATCAAATCTGATATTGGCGCCCCGAGCTCCAGCGTTTGACAGTCAGATTTAAGCCATTCCATCACGGCTGAAGCGGACAACTCGACCTGGCCCGACTTTCGAAGAGAGCATTCCCAAACGGTCGCTACACGCCAACCTAGTTGCAAGGCTGCATCATGGACTTTCAAGTCACGCTCAACATTCGCCTCGAATTTTGTTCGCCAGAATTCTTCACGCGACTTAGGAGTAGACGCGAACCGACAACCCGTATGGCGATGCCAGAAACATCCGTGCACATAAATTAGCGCCTGATAGCGTCGCGAAACGATATCCGGCTTTCCAGGCAGTGACTTGCCATGGAGTCGGAATCTAAGGCCGAGCCCATGCAACGCACACCTGAGAGCACGCTCGGGGGCTGTGTTTGTTCCCCTAATGCCACTCATCATCCGTGATCGGGTAGCCTTGTCGACGATATCCATATTTGACTTGCACTCCTGCCGGTTACCTGGAATGAGAGCAGTCGGAGATTTTTTTCATGAATCGTAGCGTCAAAATAGTCGATCTCTTTTCTGGTCCCGGTGGGCTGAGCGAAGGCTTTTCCGCCTGCCAATTAAGCAATTCGACGGATCACCCATACCAAATCTGGGTTTCCATCGAAAAAGACAAGGCCGCACATCGCACATTGCGTCTAAGGGCTTTCCTTCGTCACTTCCCGACGTTTCCACCGGAATACTATGCTTGGATCGAAGGCAAGATAAAGGAGCCTGACTGGTTCGATCTTTATCCTCAACAATGGAGCTCAGCAGAAGCGGAAGCAATCTGTGCAGAGCTGGGTAAAGCCGAGACGACCTCCCTCCTGTCAGCTGCAATCAATGAGGTTAAACATGAATCGCATGATCGGACGCTTCTGATTGGTGGTCCTCCATGCCAAGCGTATTCACTGGTGGGCCGTGCGCGGAACGCGGGCACCAAGTCCTACGTTGCATCGGAAGATCATCGACACTTTCTGTACAGAGAATACTGCCGGGTATTGAATGAGTTGTCCCCAGCCGTCTTCATCATGGAGAATGTAAAAGGGATGCTGTCCTCGACTGTTGAAGGACTGGCAATTTTCGGACAGGTTATGGCTGATCTCATGAATGCTGGCCCGGGATACCGACTCTTCAGTCTTTCCGACGATGACACGTCGATCGCTAGCCCCCGCCGGTTTCTGATCAAGGCAGAAGATTATGGTGTGCCTCAAGCGCGTCATCGCGTGATCGTTTGTGGAATAAGGGCCGACATCGCAGAGCGCCTGCCTACTCACGTTATACCAAAACTCAGAAGGCACGACCGCAAGGTCACGGTAAATGAAATGATCAGGACGCTACCGATGCTCCGGACCGGCTTGAGCAGAAACGACAGTCCGGCTGCTTTGCGGGAAGCGGTCAATGACGCCGCATCGCTCTTGAAATCTATCTCCAACTCTTACCCCGGCCGAAATGTGGGGGCTTACACAACTGTCCTTGACGACGTCGCGGCACAGGTAGGGCAGCTTGCCAGTTTTCCCAGGCAGTCGAACGTTCGTAATGGCCTCGATACCGATCTTCCGGAATCGCTTAGGACGTTCCTTGACGACCCCAAGCTTCGTGCGGTTCCAAACCACGATACTCGCGGGCACATGCCGAGTGACTTGGCCAGATACATGTACGCGGCATGCTTTACCGTGGCCGAAGGGTACAGCCCAAAAGCGAGCCAATTTCCACCTGAGATCGCTCCCGCTCACGTCAATTGGAAAAGCGGTAAGTTTGCTGACCGCTTTCGGGTTCAACGGCGGGACGTCCCATCGACCACGATCACGAGCCACATTGCCAAGGATGGACACTACTTTATTCACCCTGACGCTAAACAGTGCCGGTCATTAACAGTGCGCGAGGCTGCGCGTCTTCAAACATTTCCGGACAACTATCGATTCATGGGGAACAGGACCGAACAGTTCACCCAAGTAGGAAACGCGGTGCCGCCATATCTCGCTTTGCAAATCGCCAAGGCAATTCTACCAGTATTCGACTACGCCTAGTCGGCCGTGGTTTGATCCACAGCTAGTGTTGTATGACTGAAGCCGCTATCTACCAGCTTGTTCAAAATGGTGATCGCAAGGACACATTGGCGGTCGCTTGGCATACGTCGTGGAATGGCGGCGCATGTCTCCATGATGCCGATATCCCGTGGCGTGAGCTTCCTATGCTTGTGGCCCCAAATGTAAGCTTCCTTCCATAAAGCCGCGCCTAGCTGGTGAACGCGCATTTCGGCGGATGCACTGTTTGTAAGCGACCGATCAGCCCGAGCATCTCGAACCTCCGACGCGGCTTCATCTGGAACGACAAGAACGTTTTCCAGGCCATCATCGTAGGATACCGAGCGATCACTAAGGGTCTTCCAGCAAGCCTGTTTTTTTGCCCACTCACTCATGTTCTTGATCCCTGCGGGCGGAGTGAGGATCACCGCTTGAGCCTCCTCGGCAGCCGCTAGAAGGGCTTGCTCGAGATCGTAGCTTGTTGCCTGCCGCCTCCATACCGTATCCAGATCAATGACGCGCTCTCTCTTCTCCGCGTCCTTGACGAGCTTCGCGATGGCGTAAGTCACAATGTTTGCGCGATAACCGCCTTGATACCATTCGGCGGCTGAGACCAGCGTTTCCGTTTTCCTGAAGATAATGGTTTTGGCGATGAGCCGGCGAAACCAAACTTCGTCGAATGCCGAACCGTCCTTGCCCCACGCCGAGCCAATCTGCTTCGCGAATTCGGAAAAGTTTTTCTGGGCGCCTTTACTCACCTCATGAGGCGATCCGCTCCAGGTGTTTTCATACTTAGCAAGGTCCGTCTTGCTGAAGAACTGGTGCCGAGGAAACTCGGCGTCGAAAACCTTGCGCTCACTGATTGTCCGGCGGCCACGTTCGTCAGCGAATTGCCCCCTCGCTCTCTCGTAGAACCACTTTGTCTCCCGGTAGCCGCCTCCACCGGCTGGGGCCAGTAGCCTCCGCGACATCTCCTGAACCTTGATGTGAAATGGATGATTGGCGAAAAAGTCGGCGGCTGCGACCTTGTTCTGGCTGTTTGCGTATTGGGAGATAAGTGGAACTACGGTCTCCGACAGGTCATGCGGAACGATGCTCAGCTTCATTTGCACGAAGACCTGCTTCAACTGCTCGGATGCCGCCTTCCTGGCGGCATGGATGGATGCAGTCGTCTGGCCTCCGTTCACAATCTGAAGATTCTCAGCCCTGATCATCGAGAGGCCTGCAGGCGTCTGCTCGATCTCTATCGCGTCAGCAGTTGCACTTAGTCCGTTGTTGTATGCGAGAAACATGCTCGGGCTTTTCGAAATCGTGTCCCGCATGCCTCTGTTGACGGCTCCACGGGCCTGAAGAAAGCTTCGGACATTCGATTCCAGAAGCTTCGGGCCCCATCTGTCGTAGATTTTTGCAAGCTGCTCTCCCGGTATGACCGCGATATATGTCTCAAGTGCATCCTCGCCAGCCGAGGCTCTCAAAACCGGTACGCCGCCCCCAAAGTCCTTCACGAAATCCACTTCCGAGCTTTGCCGCGTCAATCCCTGTTCGACGTAGCGGCTCAGTCGCTTGAGGTCCCATACGCTGTAGGTGACCTCCTTGTCGTCTATGGTACCTGCGGGAACGCCGTCCGACTTGGCGCGGAACTCGGCGTTGGTAACGACGATAAGCTTGATCTTTTCAACGTCCGTCCATGTCGTCGCGATCAGGTCACTTAATCCATATCCGGGACTGGTCTCTTCAAGAGATTCTCTAAACGATCTTTTGCGCGCTACCTTCAGGAAATCGCTAAGCCGCTTGAACAGTTTCTTGACGTGGTCAGCATTGGATGTCCGAACTGTTGGCCCAACTTGAAAGTCGCAGATAATGAGCGACAGAATGCCGTTTCCATCTCGGGGATCGCCGCCGTACCCATGCACCTGAACCTTCGGACTGATCGGATCGTCGACATAATATGACCAGTTCGCTTCCTCTGTTTCTCCCGCTTCCGTGAGATATGTGCCGGTTTGCTCGAAAAATGCCTCCGCTGTCACCCGGCCCAAGGCATCCGCGTCACCTTGGACATCCGCGATCAGCTGCTGATGAAAATCCTGCAAATCACTCATGGCTGTACCTTTAATTTATCTCGTCGAGGACCGAGCCGCCAAACTCAAAGGGCGTGCAGGCACTGAGTGCAATCGAATATCGAACACCGGAAACCCCCACTGGCATCGGGGATACGAGACGAGGAAACCCTTCGGATACCTCGAAGACACGGTTTGCGCCGACGACCCACCGGCGATCGTCGTATCGGTGCGAGGCGACGTATCCGACGGACACGAGCAAATCTTCGAATCGGGAAAGTGCAAAAGGAGAAGGCGTCAGTCGCGCCGCCATCGTTCCCACTTGTTCATGAAGAGTAAGGCCGTCCCCTTCCAAGCCAGAAGCGACTTCCGTGACATTCAGAAACAGACGCGCGCCGGGTACATCTGCGAGTTGGTCTTCGGACGATATGGCGATGTATGGCCTCGATGCTGCTCGTCGGGCTTTGACCTCCACGCATGCCTGAGGAAACTCGAAATCCTTCGCAGCGCCTTCGGGCCCCTTCCAGCCCTCTACTGCGAAATCGGGGCCCTTTGCGTCGGCCACCGCTGTGAGGAACGCCAATTCGGCAACAAGCCCACGCTGCTCCTCAACGGTCAACTCGTCTGACACACCGCCACGCAGCAGGTAATGCCATCGTCTGGTTCGGTTAAGGCAGAGGATCAGTGCCTGATCGATCCCGTTGCCGGCCTCTCCAGCTCGTACAACGTCAAGACAAAGCGTTACGAACGTATCGGAGAGTGAAGGGTCGGTAAGAGAAATCACCAGCGCCTGCACTCCGTTCATCAATCGATAACGCAAATCGAGACTGCGCAGTCTTGGAATCCGGTTGTCAGGCAAGACATCCGTTCCAAGTTTAAGTGCGAGTGCAGGAACGGAGTCTTCCAAAACGATCCAGAAGAAATCGAAACGCCCGCTGCCGTTAACGCGCCTAGCATCCCCAATCGAGAGCTGCGCCCAAGGATTATTCGTCATTATCGACTGCATCTTCGTCCTGCTCATCGCTACCGAAAAGCTCAATCATCTTGCGCGTATTCACGACGTACGCCACACGTTCGCTCGCCTTGTTGGACGCCGGGAGGCTCATGCTCCAAGCGACGGCTGTCAGCCCTTCGAGCGCCTTTGCCCTCTCATCTGCGTCCTGTCCTTTCGGCGGCGTCGGTTTCACCAGGTGCAGTATGAAGAGCGGCCGCCCTCTAACTTCCCGATAAATGGAGTCCGGGTAATTGACGCGGGCACCTTCCGTAATGTTTTCATCAAGGCGGTACTTATCTTGGCGATCACTCACCTTCGTTGCATCGATGCCGGCCTTTTCGATACCACGCGATGCAACCCTCATCCGCCTACCGCTAAACGACATAAATCCGCTCTTGAGGTCAGCAAGGTCTACATAACGGCTGATCGGGCGTATGGACCAGCCAAGCGTGTCATCGCTCGCACCTGATTGCAGCCCGGTAACCAGCACGTCCCAGTCCTTCAGCTCATCTTGGCTTCTCGCTCGAATGTAATTGCGAATGGGAGCAGTTGCCGTGGTGACGCTTTCGTCGGCGTTACGCCATCCAGCGAGGAAGTCGTCGATGTGTTGGACCGGCACACTCTTGTGGAGATACCCGCCCTCGAACGCTTCCGCCTTCTCTTGAGTGAAGCCAGCGCTTTCGAGGCCCAGCAGGAATTGCCTCGACAGCGTCTTGTTGGTTTCGATATCTTTCAACGAAACCCGCGCCGTCTCCACAAACTTGTTGGCCAGTCCTACCATCGTCGTGATCTGTTCCGACGACCCCATCTTGTTGCGTGCAGTAATCATCAGAGCGGAAGGGTGACTGCGAACTGCGAGACCGAACATGCCGGGCGTGGCCTTCGCCCGCTCCATGATCTTCAGTTCTCGATGAAGCTCTTCGGTCGCATTGGCAATGAAAGAATACCACCCGATGGCTTCATCCGGCATCCAGATGCGGCATAGGTCTTCGTAGCCGCCACGGAAGCCAAACCACCGTCCCATCTGCATGAGCGTGTCGTACATCATGGAGTTTCTGAGGAACCAGGTGACTGTTAGCCCTTCCAGCGTGAGGCCACGCGAGAGCGAGAAACCGCCGACTGCAATAACCGTCTGCCCCCGTTCCCCGCCACCGGTGTAGTTCAGGTCGTTCGACCTGCTGTTTACCTCGACCACTTTCGCAGAAGCGATAGCGTCCAGCAGGCTTTCTTGGATGGCCCTCCAATCTTGCCATGCCTCGCTGTACTCAGTCTTCCAGACATCTCGCAGTGCGGCTATCTCGGGATCGTCGAGTGCTCGCTCCTTCAAACTCCCATTAATACGAACGGCATTCTGGATTCTTTCAAGCGCCTCATGCAGCCGATTGCGAATAAGGCCTTGAACACGAGTGAAGCGGCTCGCGTTGACAAGCATCGAGCAATGGCTGGCGGCTTGTCCCCGAAGATCGCGGATTGCACGTGCGATGAGAAAAGCCCGAAGTGCATAGAGAAGTGAGGGCGGTAGCGTGTCTAATGCGTGGTCGATGGCATGCTTGATGGGAAGGATGTCTTCGTTGTCGGTAATGTTACGAAGCCAAAGTCCTTTCCCCTCTTCATCAATGCCGTCTACAAAAATCTTCTTGCCGCCGAAATAGTTCGTGGGAGCGTCCAGTCCGATAATGAAATCTCGAGGGAACAAGTCTTCCTTAAACATGTCATCTTCCTGGTCGGGATCGATGAATATGTTCGCGAATGGCGTGGCCGTGTAGCCAACATAGCAGCTACGATGAAACATCTTCAGAAGATCACGAATCTGCCCGTTGATCTTCGTGACGAGATCATCCTTGTACTTCGTGTTGATGGATGCATTGTCGGCCTCGTCATCGATCAGAAGCATAGGCTGGTCGATCATTTCGCTATCGCCGCGAGCACTGTTGTCGCGCAACCATTCCAACAGATTGGCCAGAGTGCGATGGTTCTTCTTGATGACCAGGACAACCGGGACCTTGTAGGAGTCAATCTCGCTGGTGTTCGTCGAGGCCGTATCCTTGTGGAAATCGCGGAGCGTATTGGTAAGACTTACAGGTGTGCGCGAAGGGTCAAATTTGCCGACACCAATGACGTTCTTATTGGACTTCGAACCCGGTAATTGCCGACCTGTGTCGCGGCCGATGAACCCTTCGTCTACGCGCCCCTGCGTCTGGTTGCGCAGGTTGTTATGTATTCCTGCTATGACAACGATCAGCCTGTAACCAGCGTCTGCCGCCTTGCATATAAGTCCGGCATAGTTGGCCGTCTTGCCGCTCTGCACGTGGCCGACAACCATTCCTCGCCGGTCCCACGCTTGATCTAGGTTGGGATTTCCGGTTCGACTGAGAATGCTGTCGGTTACCGCGTCGAGGGATAAAACCACGTCACGCGGCATTCCCTGCTGTATTAGCAGCTTTCTGTATCGGTTCCAGTAGTAGGGATCGATGGAAGCTTTTGCGTCGTCCAGCCATGGAACGAACTCACCGTCGTCAATGATTGCACCGAGCCCTGCACGGATGCCGCTCTTCTCCTCCACCACTCGAACGACTTGTTCGATTTGCTCGGGGGCCAATCCCGTCATCAATGCAACGCTTAGGCCGCTCGCCAGTTGGCGCAATTCTTCTTCCGTCTTCCTTGGCTGGTCATAGAGGGCACTCTCAACGACGCTGAGCAGATTCTGTTGTGCGGAGTTCATCGAAATCCTCAATGTACTGGTCGATCACAGCCTCGGCCATGATCCAAGATTTTCTGAAAAAGTCGTGCGCACGAAGCACGTCCTTCATTCGGTCCTTCGCTACGCCCGCATCGAGCAGAGCACCGCCTACGGCATTCACCATCTCCCTGATCTGGCGTTCGTCCGCTTCATCCTCCTCCAACGCCTCCGCATTACCGAGCAGGTCGGCATGGAGCGCTTCGATTGGAAGACCCGAACCGAGCAACTGGAGGCACGTCTCGAAACCGGCACGAAACTGCTCGGGGAGCTCGCTCGCGAACCCGGTGAATGCGGGATGTTCCAGGTTGGGGCGGAAGATGATCTTGCCGTCCTGCGAAACCCGCGACCAAAGTGGATGCCTCTCCGGATCGACCAAACGCTGGCCACGTCTTTGGTAGGTTCGCCTCGAAGTTCCAAGAAAGCCTTCTATTATTCTTCGCAACCTTGAGCCAATCGCTGGCGGTAGTTGCGCGGATGCCTTCTTGACGTCGATCTTCCAAAGGGCGTCCATCGAGTTGGGAATATCGATCCGGACACGGCAAAGCTTTGTCAGTTCGGTTTGTCTGGCAAGTCCCAGCCATCCTCCAGCGATAATTAGTCTGTTGCCGCGATAAACATACAATCCTTGGGAGCGCAGGTGCCCGTCGGGGCCACCGACCTCAATCCATTCAGCTTCCGTCATCATTTTGTGGTGCGGCAGCGTCATGCACTGAATGACAACATCACCATTAGGCAACGGAACAACCTCTTCTGGCCCGATCTGGGACGCGGAATGGCCGCTGGCTAATGGATCGATAGGTTTGAGCCGTCGACCGTTCAGAGTGATGCGAAGCTTGGGCCGAGTTCCTGACAGGAACCTGTGAAAAACAAGCCGAATGTGTCCTTCTGCTTTGGATAGTGCAGCGTTCAGGTACTCGCTGCGCTTTGTCGCATCGCCGACAATGCCACCAGAGAGGCGATCCAGCTTTTCCCAAATTACGACAGTGCCGTGCTCCGCTGGAAGTTCCAGACCGGGCGGTCCTCCAACGTCCTCGTTAAGATCGAGCGTCCAGTCGTTTCTACGTCCGATCTCGTCGAGGTCCCAAGTCGCGGTCGTAAGGGTACCGTCGCGCACAGACGCGACGGAGAGTTTCCGGCATTGGGAAAAGCTGGCACTCTTTAGGCCAAGGCCGAACCGCCCCAAGTCCCTCGACTGACGTTGGTGAAGCGGATTTTTCGAGCCTAAGCGCATCGCATCAATCAGCTCGGGCTCAGTCATCCCATCTCCGTCGTCGATGATTGCTAGTGCCGGTGCGTCGGAGACCGTGTCGACAACGATACTTATGTGTCTTGCGTTGGCTGTGATCGAGTTGTCAATTATGTCCGCAATTGCTGTTTCCAGCGAGTAGCCGAAATCGCGATGCCCTTCGATCAAGGATGACGCGTATGGCGACGCATCCACTTGCTTCTTACGAGAATTTAAAGTGTTCCCCATTTCCCCCCGTGCCCACTGAACGGAACGCACGACTCATTCCCCACGAAATCATAGTAATCTATTGCGACAGTGCACAACCATAAATGGATGTTTTTCTTGGGATTCGGAACTTTATTGTCAAGCCTCTAGAGAGCCAAGCAGCCATCGGAGCATTGTGGGAATGATTTCAAATAGACAAACCGGACATCATAGCCTCAGAGAATAGTGACGACGCTCCTGATGCGAGCGACGTGACTCAGTACGGTCGATGAGTTGCGACACTCGGATGCAGTTGCTAACGGACGCGGCTTGAGGTTGAGCGCTAATCAAGTCTTGGCTGAACGAGAAAGCGCGCTCCTCAAGGCAGGCTGAAAGATGTCTTCAACGTCCGACCCGATGCTTGTGGCTTCAACCAACTGGCTGTTCAGGGAGGGCAAATCCCATTTCGCCGAGAAAGCGAGAGGGCCGTTTTGGCCAGCTTCGATAATTGTCGGCGTAGGACAGGCAGAGCCATTCCCTCGCGCGAGTAATTGCCACAAAGCAATTTCGCCGTTCTTCCTCCATCTCAGGGCTGAATTCTCCCGCTTTAAGGCTCTGGAAGCTCGGTAGAATGTCTTCTGCGAGACCAACGACGTAGACGTGGTCGAATTCTTTCCCCTTGGCGCCATGAATGGTCATGAGGGTAACGGTGTTGTTCCCAACGGGTGCCTCTTTAGAACGAATTGCCAGTTCCTGCAGAAACTGTTCGAGTGGAGCATCGCGGCCAAGAGTCTTGCCGATGCTTCTTACCAGATCGGACCAAGCTGCACGATCTTCGGCGACATCGCTGGATTCGTCGTCCTGTGGAGGGATTTTGGCAACAACTGCGTCGATGAACGGCCTGAACCTCGTTGGTTCCTTCCCGAACTTTGCGGCGAGGTCTACCAAGGCGACACCATCAGGGTTGTCGTTGAGCGCGGCCGTTACCGCGATCGCCCATTCATCGAGCAAGGATCGTTCGGTGAGTTCAGTCGCAGTGACGATGAGATCGACCCGCGTGTCAGTGCCGAACCAGCGATTAAATGCACCCGTCAGGATTTCCAACGCGCGGCGGTCAAGGGGCCGGAGAGCCTGGCGCAGAACGGCAGCCAGCCAAAGGAACTGGGGCGACCTGAAATCGTCGCGGCGTTGGGAGATCACGGCGTTGACCCGCTTTTGGGTCAGCGCGGCGTGCAGTTTTTCGAGCATGTAGCGTGTGCGGGCCAAAACAGCGACCTCACCCCAACGGCTACGATCGATTTTTGAGATGCCGTCCGCGATCGACGCGGCCTCCACCTCGTCGGTAGAATATCGTAGGACACGGATATGTTGGTCATTCGGATATCTCAGCAAGGTCTTGCCCGCTTCGAGCGGCTGCTTGGCGGTAGTGCGCTGAAGGTTGTGGACCACGAGGTGGTTCGCAGCCGCGACGATCGCGGGCGGGCATCTGTAGTTTGTAGGAAGCTGCAACTCCTGCGGCGAAAAATCAGCTCGAAACCGCTGAATCTGCTGATAGCTCGCGCCGTTCCATTGGTAGATGATCTGGTCGTCATCCGCGACGGCGAAGATATTCTTGAAGTCATCGCCTGCAAGCGCGCGGATCAGCCGGTATTGCCCGTCGGTCGTGTCTTGAAACTCGTCGAACATCCAGTAAGCGTAGGTCTTGCGGTAGCGAACGGCGATGCCTGGGAAGCTGGTGACAAGGCGATGGGCCTGAGCAATTAGCGAACCAAAATCCAAGGCGTTGGCATGTGTAAGGGCAGCCTCGTAGGCGGTATAGACCCGCTCGACGCGTTCGCCATCGGATGGGTCGCGAAAGTACTGCGCGGAGCCTGCTGGCTGGACGAGCTGGGACTTGAGCTTGTCGATGGTAGAGAGAAGCCGAATATCCTCCGCGTTCAGTCCCGCCTCTTTAATCGCATCACGCAAGATTTCCTGACGGTCGACGTCGAGTGAATAGATTGCGAAATCGGGATTGATCCCGATGTGGGAGCCATGCTGTTGCAGCATCTGCATGCAAAAGGAATGAAACGTTCCGATAAGCGCGCGGCGTTCCTGTTCAGGCACGAGCGCGGTAACACGGCCCGACATCTCATCGGCAGCCTTGTTGGTGAAGGTCAGTGCGAGGACGCGAAACGAGCGGTCGGGTGTATCTGCAAGTAGCTTCGCCACACGCGTTGTCAGCACACGTGTCTTGCCGGAACCGGGACCTGCCAGAACAAACATCGGCCCATCGCACCAGGCGACGGCGACTGCCTGCGCTTCGGTCAGTTCAGACAGCGCGACACTGAAGGCGGAATCGGTCATCTCAGGCCTCTCAGAGACTGGATTGCGATGCGGAACGGCGAAGGCATGCGTTGAGCCAGCGCAGGGTTTTCAGCGCATTGTCTTGCAAGCACGGCAGCATAGCCGCTCTTGTCCTTCTTGAGCGTTGAAATCAAGTCAGCATCGTTGAGATTTGCAGCATTCGCGTTTCCAAGTGAAGCTAGGATTGTCTTGAGCTCCGCCTGAAGGCCGTCTGCGACGAGCTGCTGCTCAAGGTATCCAGCCGGCAGCGAGTGCGCTCGTCTGGCCATCTCCTGCTGTGAAAAGCTTCGACCGGCTATTTTGGCGAGGTATCCTTGGCCCGCAGGATCACCGTCCACCACAATTAGCCATGGGTAGCGCAGGGCGCGTGCTAGGACGGCGAAGATTTCAGGGTTGCCACAATTTTGGAAATCGATGACAGCGACACCGTGCTCGTCGAGATCATAGTCCAAACCTTTAGCTATGCCGTGGACCAGATGGTAATCCGATTGTCCCTCAACGAGTAGCCACCTCCTGGCAAAGAAAATCTCCCCGCGGATACGACGGGCAAAGGTCTCGAGTTGATCGAGTTCCGCGTCGGAGATGAACTCCTTAGAGGCGTCGGACAACGCACGCAGAGCCGCATGAAGCGTCACGGTGTCTGGTCGCCCGTTGTACGCGATGATGAGCTGCTGGTACAGATTCTGCGGCAAGGTGCCGAAAAGCACTACTTCATTGAGACCACGATCATAGGTAACCAGGCCACCCGATGCGGCGACGACCGCATCAAGCGCGGGAATATGGGGAATAGCTGCCCGGAATTGCCGTGGCAGGGAGCTTACCGATGTACCGTTGTCCTCAACCCGGACTACGCGGATGTCACGGAAGGGAATATGCTGGAGAAAGTATGGCGAGTGCGTAGTGACGATCTTCTGGCCTGGAAGCTCACTGATATGACGCCAGAGGCTTCGCGCCGCCTGTGGGTGAAGGTGGGTTTCAGGCTCCTCCAGTGCTAGAACCGCCGAGCTTTCGGGCCTGTACAGGTCGCCAAGGATCAGCTCGACAAATGCTTTGAAAAGGAACATGACCGAGAGGCTTTGGACGCCTTGGCCATGCTTTGCCAGCGGCAACCAAGGCTTACCGCCCTCGGTCTGATAGATGACTTCGGCTTTGGAGAGGATATCCCACGTATTGAGCGGCAGGAGGCGCAAGTCAGCCTGTCCTGGGACGTCGGTCGCAGCTACACGGCTGATATGAGACAGCCCGGTCGCGAGATTGGCCAGAAGCGGGTCAGCATCGAGTAGACGCCGGTTCAGCAGGTCGAAGATGCGCTTCGATTTCCGCTCAAGGTTTTCTGGAATTTGAACTGTTCGGAGGAGCTTGCCCCAGAATTGGCTCCGTGAGGAAAACTCGTCCGAGACGTCGCGAAGGGCCTCCAGATAAAAGACAGGAAGAAACTGGAAAAACTCCTGCAGGTTGACGGCACGGGCGCCTCGGCCGGCAAGCGGATTTCTGTCAACGTTCAGAAACTCCCATCGTGGAACGAAACTCTCCTCGGCAACGTCCCATAAGCAACTGACACGCATGATTATGGAGGCTCGCCCAGACATCGGATCGAGCTGGATTATATCTTCCAGCTCACCATGGAGATTGTCGGGCCACTCATTAGCGACCTCTTCCTGAAGCTCGACCTCGATGACGACGGGATCGCCGATTTTAGGATCAGGCCTAGCCTCGCATAAATGGACGTCGTATTCAGTGAAGCCCGTTCCCCGCTGCCCCCACCTTCTGGTCAGCGCAATGCGGATGGCCTCCAATATAGCCGACTTTCCGGCGTTGTTTGTTCCGATGAGAACAGTGATGTCACCAAATTCAATGTCTGCCTGCCGAATAGAACGGAAGTTCGATATCTTGACTCGTTTTATTTGCACGCTTCCACCGCTCCTGTGTGGCAGGCATGGTATTGTAAGTTGTAATTGTTGCACAGTCAGAAGTTCTGAAGCTTTTCATCTGATCCGCCACGCGCTGTTGCGAGCTTTCAGCGATCCGGAACTCAAAGACTTGCGCTGGGACCCCAGGCAGAAATTCGGGCTTGGTCTGGACCCGCCGGGGAGTATCAAGAAAGTGCACCCCACCAATCGACTTTTACCTCCGCGACACAATTCTATTTTTCGCTTGTTGGCTGCGCATAGCGTCGTGATCACAGCGGTTACATGCGCTGACTGGTAGGGAAGACCTAAACTGTTAAGGACCCAATTCGCCAAAGAACCTAGCAAATGCGGTCGGCTGATTTATACAAGATGGTACGGTAGGGTTGCTCGGATGGTAGTTTGAGACGTTCAGTAGCCTTCTCCAATCGACGTGCCGGTCCGAGCGGAGATCGCCCTTGCCGATGAGACAATTCGCGAAACTGACGATGAGCCGATACCGAGTGTCTTTGCGATTTGCTTCTGCGAGATGCCGTTTGAATGCATCGCCTTAATGCGTTCTGACCGCAGTTGAGCAGCACCAAGCTGAACTAAAGAGCTTCGTAAAATATTGATATTCCACATGGTTTCAGGGTTCGTATTTATATTCTCCCCAATCCGCCATGATTCTACCTTTTATTCAACAAAATCAATGCCATACGGCACATCAGAGCCGTTTTGCTATATCGACTGCTATATCGGCTGGTGCATTGCGGCGTCAGTCAAAGAGCTATCTTGCCGCTCGTAATTCGCTCGTCATCCCGAACAGCTTAAAGCAACGCCAAAATTCGAAATTATTTCAAGTTATTGAAAAACAACATGTTTTCCTAATTCCTGTTGACATAATCTTTCGTTTGGATGTATTCAGGCATCCGTCGTTAAGATGCCCAATGCATCGACACGCTTTATGCGCGTTTCGACCTCGTACGAAACTCACCATTATTACAAAAATGCGCATCTGAAGCTTTATAGATTCGGAAAGGAAACCTATGCGCTGAATTTTTCGAAGGAAATACAATGTCTACACCTTACGTCACCAAACGCGGCGAAGTTTACTATTTTCGCATGGCTGTCCCGAAGCGGCTGAAACCGGTTTACGGCGGAATCATATGGCGTAGCTTGCATACGCGCAGTTTGAGTGAGGCGAAAATTGCCGTGTGCGAACACGTTGCTAAGTGGGCGCGCAAGTTTCTGCTGGAAACAGTCGATGATCAGGACATCAGCTTTCAAAAGCTCCGCGATGTCCGGCGCGCGATGACTGACACAAGCTATCGGTCGTACAAGGATGTTGAGGAAGCTGGCGAGCAAGAGTCATTCGAGATGGTCATGCCCGCATTGAGCGCCGTGCGCGATGCCGGAAAGCTCGACAGGGTTCAAGTTGCTGCGCTCGCCGGTGTGACGGAAAACCCCGGCATGACAATGACCAAAGCATTGGAGCGATATCAGGAGCTAAGCACCGACAAGTTCATGAGCTATTCCGACGAGCGTGAGCGATACAAACGCTGGCGTCCATTTGTTCAGGCGGCAAAATCATTCACGAGCGTCATGGGCGATGTTGATATCATCAAGCTCAAACCGAAGGACTGCATGAAGTTTCAGGCTGATTTGGTCAAGAAGATTGCCGACAAGAAACTGAACATCGATTCAGCGCGTAAAAAGATCATGTGGCTTCGGTTGATTCACACAAAGATTTTGGAAATCGACCACCCTGATCTGCTTCCATCACCTTGGGACCGCATCAAGATCGAAGGAGCAAGCCACAAGGGTAAGCGTATTGCCTTCAGTGACGACGAGCTACGTGTGGTTCGCAAAGCCATGACCGAAAGCGACGTAAGCGATCAGGTGAAGGCACTGAACACCATCTCGGAAATGACCGGCGCGACGTGCAAGGAACTAACGCATCTTCATGCTGACGACATTTTTCTCGATGCGCCCATTCCGTACATTGCCATTCGTCCTAACGAAAACCGAAATAGGGTCAAAGGCAATGGTGATCGAATTCGCGAAATCCCCCTAATCGGTCGCGCCTTGGAAGCGATGAAGAAATTTCCGAAAGGATTTGACGAGTTCTGCCGAAGCAATGGCTCGGAAGACCTTTCCAAGATTTCGAACGTGATCATCCAGAAGGCGGTGCCAGATCGAAGCTTCTACAGCTACCGCCATGCCATGGCAGACCGGCTTCGTCGCAGCGGATGTCAGGATACCTTGAAGAACTCGATCATGGGTCACTCCAGCAAAGGTTTCAGTATGCACTACGGCAACGGCTATACGCTGCAAAACAAGCTGGATGCCCTCGTTGCCGCAATCCCTGAAAACCACCGATAAATCCAACCCACCAAACAACGAAATATGACTTAACTTGAGGCGAAAGCCACCTATACATTATGCATCCAAGTCGTATTCCACGAAGGAATATGAAACGTGCGAAACTTCACATACGACGAATTGGCAGTAGACCCGGCGAAACGGAAAATTTTCTTAGACGCCTATGCCGAACTGATCAAAGCATGCAAAAAATATGGGTTTACAGAAGCCGCAAAGGCTCATGCCCGGAATCGAAAGCGTCTCGCCGATGATTTGGCGTTAATTGACGAGGAATTTTGACTATGCAAGCGCAAAAGGAACTTCTCGCAAAGTTTAACGAAGGCTTGCGAGCATCCGACGATCACATCGTCACTGCACGTCTTCTCCATGACCAAGCCGAAACTGAAGGAAATCAGCAAGCCATGGAGGAAGCGGTGATTGCAGCCGGGTATGCAGGACAGGCAAAAGGCTTGTTCAACATCGCTTTACGAGACGGTTTTTCGGGAAATACAACGGAAACCGCCATTCTCAAAGGGAGCGGCTTGTTGCATGACTGCGAAAGACATTTGGCGCAATCTACCGAAGCTTTGAAAGCCACGAGGACATAAATAGATGCAAGATCGGTGACTTTGGTCAGCACCGGTCCCACTCTCTCCAGTTATATCATGAACAGGGTTCGGCGCTTCGGCTCCGGACCCTTTTTGTCATGCCGGGAGGAAAAGACACGCAACGACAAATGTTGCCATTGCCAGCCAACCCATCATTTCCAGCTTGAAACTCGTTCGCATCGCCCTGCCCCATTAACCACGATCCGGCAGATAATGCGCGCGATTCCGGCAGGTTCCGTCTGGCAAAAAATATTTTTGCTGGCGGGACTAGGTGCGAACGCGTGTCGATAGATACCGCTCGACAATCGCGTCAACGGGTTCCTGTCCGGAACAATCGCGAAATAGCTGTCGCCGGACCTCTAAAGCCCGTTCGCAGTTCGTCTCAATAAGCAAAGCTTCACATATCTGGATGCTGGCTTTCGACAAAACACCAAGCTCGTCCGACGTAAATTGCTTGCTCTTATGCATGTCACTCGCTCCATACTACCTACGCATACCGCTCCAACGTGTAGCGTCCGTCCTCATGCTCAGTCAGCACCACAAACGGCTTGTCGCCAGCATGCTTCAAAATAGCTGCTGTCGCTTCGTCATTCGTGTTGAAGACTTTGTCATGCTTAAACTGCGCGCCACTGGAAGACGTCGATGTGGTGAGCATCAATCTACCTTGCTCTTCCAACAGACGATAAGACGCAGGACGTGCATCAAAGTGCCAGCTATCATGAAGCTCTGCCATTTTATCCCCCTGTACTTGAGGGATAGTCTAGCAAAGCGCAGCTTAAACTCAATCGCTAACCGTCTCGACTAGTTTCCGATCAATTATGATTGCGTTTGTCAGATCATCGCTATTGTTCAGACCATTCAACAACGTCCGAAGGTCAGGGATTTCCATCTCAACCTTATAGATTGGCATTGGACTTACCAAGCCGTAGTCGGGATCAGCCCGAAGCTCGGATCGCTGCTGATATGCAGCCGACCGGCATTCATCCAGTGTGGCTGCAAAGTACAAGCGATCCGGATTGGTGACCGGGCTGACTTCATAGGCGTAAAGCGTAGTCATTTCAGGGTCCTTTCTCGTATGACACGAGCAGGATACGGCTACGAAATCTGATCGTCTATTACAGAATTCTGCAAGCTTGTCGCTTCAGTCTCTTGCGCAGCATCAAGCCGCGCTCTTTCCGCTTTAAGCAAACCCAACTCGTGGACCAAAGCGGGGCGTTCATCGCGGAAAAATGCCACGCATCTAAAAAACGGCATTACGCTAAGGACCGCGCCAGCGATACCCCATATGCGAAGTCCCCACTCAATTATCAGACCAACCACCCTATGTTGGTAGTCATCATCGAGTGAAATGGTCCACGCTACGGGTAAAAAGCTGAAGTAAAATAGTGTGTTAAACAAAATCGACCAATTTACAGCTAGATCAGCCTCAATGAAGAGACGCCGGGAATAGGTTCCGCCAAGACGCTTTTCCTGAAATTCATCGTCAAATATCTTAGACAAGATTTTCAGTGAGACCAATAATATCAGGCAAACCCAACCCATTATCGTCCCTCGACCAGCACAAAGTCTTCAGCAACTGAAAACGAAAAATTGAAAACGTCGAGTATCTACAGACAGATCAGTAAGGTCCGCAAGACACTTACTTGTGGATTAATTTCACATCCGTTGGGCGAAACGGTAATCCCCCCGTTTTTAACGGGGCTCCGCAGTAGAATTCACGCGGCCATTTTCAGTTTCTGTGCGGGCGTTATGCCGCCGATGCCCATATTGG
>NZ_SLYW01000019.1 GCF_004343585.1 Neorhizobium sp. JUb45
CCCTCAAGGAAGAGGGCTGCATCACCTACCAGCTCAACCGTGATGCCAATAACCCGAGCCGCTTCATCTGGACGGAAGAATGGACGAGCCAGGCACTGCTCGACAAGCATCTGTCTGCGCCGCACATCGCCGAACTGTTCGCGCAGGTGCCTGACCTCGTCGAAAGCTCAGAGGTTCTGCCGCTCGTCAAGCTGGCCGGAGGCGCCGCATGAAACTTTACATCTACGAGCACTGCCCGTTCTGCACGCGGGCCAGGCTGGCTCTAGGTGTGAAGAATATTCCGTATGAGACGGTGGTCGTCATGGAAGGCGATGCCGAAACGCCGACCCGTCTCATCGGAAAAAAGGCCGTTCCAATTCTGGAGCGGCCGGACGGTTCGCATATGGGCGAAAGCCTGGATATCGTCCACTTCATCGACCAGCTTGACACCCCGATGTTCGACGGTCCCGCCAACGAGGCGCTCGACGCCTGGGGAACGGATGCCTGGCGGCTTGGACTGAAACTGTTCATCCCGCGGTTCACGAAGGCGCAGTTCGCGGAACTGGCAACGCCGCAGGCTCGCGAAGCCTATCGCCTGCGCGAAGAAAAGGCATTTGGCGATCTCGAAGCCCTGTTGGCGGACAGTGCGGCCCTCATTGCCGAAATGAATGTCAAGCTCAAGGTCCTCTCCGGACTTCTGGGTGAACACGAGTTCAGCGGTATCAGCGATATCAAGCTCTGGCCGATCCTGCGATCGCTCAGCATCGTCAAGGGTCTTGAATTCCCTCCGGCTGTCCTGGGCTACATGGAAACCATCGAAAAGGCCGCAGGGGTCAATCTGTTGTTCGATCAGGCGATGTAACGCCTGGTCGGCACCGCGGGGACGGACATCACACACTTCAATCGGAGCCTCCATGACCACCGAAAACGACTCGAAATTCGCACGCTTCATTCCAGCCGAAATCGCCGCAAAACTTCCTGAAACCGCAAAAACCATGCTCGCCGACGAGTATCTGGTGGATCGCGAAGGAGCGAGCTGCCGCGTGTTTCGCGCCTACCGGGGCGTGCCGGCGCATTTCCACCGGGAATGTGACGAATATCTCTATGTCCTGTCCGGACGCGGTACGTTCTGGATGGGAGACCCATCCACGGAAGCCGAGTTTTCTCCGGGGCATCTTCTGTTTTTCGAACGCAATGTCGTGCACTCGCTTCCCACGTTGATCGAGGAGCCTGTTGTGTTCCTGTCGATCGACGCGCCGCGCCGTTCCCCGACCGACGTCACCTTCGTCGACGTTGCCGACGGCAGCGCCACGGACTTCATGGCGCGCAATCAGGCGTGACAATTGCGCGTCCCGGATCGGGGCGCGCCGGCCATGGAGAGGTTGCGCGTCGAAATGGTAAAACTGGTGTGTATCAGCTGAATTTACGCTGAGCGCCCGGGTGTCTGGCTTGTTACTTCTCGATCGGCCCCATCATCACTTCCGCCTGCAGCCATGCCGCAAATTCACGAGCGAGCCGTCGCTGGCTGCCGGATTTCGGATAGGCGAGATAATGGCCGATATAGCGATTGTCGCGGCCCTTGCCGGCCAACGGCCGCACCAGTCTGCCGCTTTCCAGCGCACGCCGCGCCAGTATGTTCGATTCCAGCGCGATGCCCAGTCCGTTGGCGGCCGCATCGAGTGCCAGAAATGATCGGTCGAAGGACATCGCCGGCGCCGGCGGCGGGCCGAGATCGTTGGCCTCGAACCAGTCACCCCACTGGATGCGCTTCAGGTCGCTGCGGATGAGGGGAGATCTCGTCAGGTCGCGGATGGATTTCAACGAGGCGGCAAATTCCGGCGAACACAGCGGAGAAACAATTTCCTCGCCGAGTGGAATCACGATCAGGTCTTCGCGGTTCAGGGGTTCGCCATAAACGATATCCACGTCGAAAAGCCCGTCCACGAACCGGGCATAGGTGGTGCTGGCGGCGATTCTTACCTCGACACCTGGGTTTTGCCTCAGGAACGAGGGAAGCAGGGGAGAGAGAACCTGCGCTGCAAAGCTTGGCGCGCAGTGAACTCTCAGCAGATGCGCCCGATTGGATGAGATTGCCTCAATACCGCGCCGCAGTTCCTCGAAGGCGCCGGATGCGTGGGTCAGCATCGTCTGGCCAGAAAGCGTCAGCGTGACGTTTCGTGTCGTGCGCTCGAACAGGGCGACGCCCAGGCTTTTTTCCAGCCCCTTTATCGCGTGGCTGACGGCGCTGGGCGACAGGTTCAGTTCGTCCGCCGCAGCCCGGAACGATCCGAGGCGGGCGGCCGACTCGAAGACGCGAAAAGCAGACAGCGACGCCATGTTCAACATCGGATTAGTGAAACAGATTCACTATCCCGTGTAAATATCGCGTTTGTGGTGCAGCTGGCGTTTTGTCAACTTGATGACATGCGGCGCCAGTCGTCGTGTGGGAGGAGACCGATGTCGGGGAGGCATCGGGAGGAGAACAGACATGTTGTTGCAAGGGAAAACCGCGGTCATTTCGGGCGCGGCGAGCAGGCGTGGCATTGGCCGCGCCACGGCTGAACTATTTGCCGAGCATGGCGCTCGGGTTGCCATTCTGGACATCGATGGTGATGCGGCGGAAGTCGCGGCCACGGAACTGCCGGCAGTGCCGCAGGGCAGCCATATCGGCCTGCGATGCGATGTTGCGGACAAGGCGTCCTGCCTTGCGGCCGCGGCTGCCGTCGAGGCCGCGTTTGGCAAGATTGATTCACTCATAAACAATGCCGGCATCACCCAGCCGGTGAAAACCCTCGATATCACCGAGGCCGATTGGAACCGGATCGTTTCTGTCAACATGACCGGCATCCTGTTTCTCAGCCAGGCCTTCATTCCGGGCATGCGCGACCATGGCGGCGGCTCGATCGCCTGCATTTCGTCCGTGTCGGCGCAGCGTGGCGGCGGAATTTTCGGCGGCCCGCATTATTCGGCTGCCAAGGCCGGTGTCCTCGGTCTTGCCAAGGCGATGGCGCGTGAATTCGGCCCCGTCGGCATCCGCGTCAATTCGGTAACGCCCGGCCTGATCCAGACAGACATTACCGGCGGCAAGCTGACCGACGAGATGCGCACCGACATCATCAAGGGCATTCCGCTCAGCCGGCTCGGCGATGCGCGCGATGTCGCCAGCATCTACCTGTTCCTAGCGTCCGACCTGTCGGCCTATGTCACCGGCGCGGTGATCGACGTCAATGGCGGCATGCTGATCCACTGATCGGCGGCATCAGCAAGGCAATTCGAGGAGATGCCACCCTATGGCACAGATGGGTCACAATATCAGCCTGCCCGAACGCGCCCGGCGTATCAGACGCCATGCGCTGCGGATGGGCGAAGTGCAGGGCCAGGGCTATATCGCCCAGGCGCTCGGCGTTGCCGATGTGCTGGCCGTTTCATACTTTCATGCCACCAACTACCGTCCCGAGGACCCCGAATGGGAAGGGCGCGACCGCTTCTTGCTCTCGATCGGCCATTACGCGATTGCGCTCTATGCGGCGCTGATCGAGGCGAAAATCATCCCGGAGGACGAGCTCGAAACCTACGGCACGGATGAAAGCCGGCTGCCGATGTCGGGAATGGCGGCCTATACGCCGGGTATGGAAATCACCGGCGGATCGCTCGGCCACGGGCTGGGCATCGCCGTCGGCATGGCACTGGCGCTCAAGCGCAAGAAATCGGACGCCTTTGTCTACAACCTGTTTTCCGATGGTGAACTGGACGAAGGCTCAACCTGGGAGGCTGCTATGTCGGCGGGCTCCTACAAGCTCGACAATCTCATCGGCATCGTCGACGTCAACCAGATGCAGGCCGATGGCCCGTCGATGGGCGTTCTCAATTTCGAGCCGCTCGGGCCGAAATTCGAGGCCTTCAACTGGTTCGTCCAGCGCGTTGATGGCAATGATATCGGCGCACTGGTGGCCGCCTTCGATGCCGCCCGTCATCACAAAGGACAGCAGCCACGCATCATCATCTGTGATACGAAAATGGCAAAGGGCGTGCCCTTCCTCGAAGCGCGGGAGCGAAACCACTTCCTTCGCGTCGAACCGGATGAGTGGAAGGAAGCAATCAGGATCATCGATGCGGGGGCAGGGGCATGAGGCGCTCGAAATATATCCGGCCGGATTTTCTGACCAACGGCACCGACCGGCCGAGAATGACCACGTCTGCCATGATCGCCTCGATCGCCGGCCCCGACCAGCAGACACGGCCCGCACCTTTCGGACATACACTGGCGAAACTGGCGGAAAAGGACGATCGCATCGTCGGCATGTCGGCGGATCTCGCCAAATATACAGACCTGCACGTCTTTCGCGCCGCCCACCCGGACAAATTCTACCAGATGGGCATGGCCGAGCAGCTGCTGATGATGTCGGCGGCCGGCATGGCGCGCGAGGGTTTTCAGCCCTGGGTCACGACCTACGCCGTGTTTGCATCGCGGCGCGCCTATGACTTCATCTGCCTGGCGATCGCCGAGGAAATGCTGGACGTCAAGATCGTCTGTGCGCTTCCGGGCCTGACCACGGGTTACGGCCCCAGCCATCAGGCGACTGAGGATATCGCCATGTTCCGCGGCATGCCGAACCTGACGATCATCGATCCCTGCGATGCCAGCGAAATCGAGCAGGCGGTGCCGGCCATCGCGGCACACAAGGGGCCGGTCTACATGCGCCTGTTACGCGGCAACGTGCCGGTGGTGCTCGAGGAATACGGCTACAAGTTCGAGCTTGGAAAGGCCAAGATCATTCGGGAGGGAAAGGATGTTCTGATCATCTCGTCCGGCCTGATGACGATGCGGGCGCTGGAAGCCGCAAAGGAGTTGCAGAAGGATGGCGTCGAGGCTGCCGTTCTGCACGTGCCGACGATCAAGCCTCTCGACGAGGCGACGATCCTGGCCGAATGCCGCAAGCAGAACAGGCTTGTGGTCGTGGCGGAAAACCATACCGTCATCGGCGGCCTGGGAGAGGCCGTTGGTGCCGCCCTGATGCGTTCGGATGTCAGGCCTGCCGCGTTCCGGCAGATCGGTCTTCCCGATGCCTTTCTGGAAGCGGGAGCGCTTCCGACATTGCATGACCAGTATGGTCTTTCGACGCAGAAGGTAACGGCGGCGATCAGGTCATGGCTGGATGAATAGACCCTTGTGACGGCCCGGATGGGAGTGCGGGCCGATCATTTCACGCGAGCACATAATGGAGGAGAACATGAGCTTGTTTATCAACAGACGCGCATTTCTGACTGTCGCGACCGGCGCCCTGGCGGCTCCGGCGGTGGTCTTTGGCATCCGCCCGGCGCAGGCGGCAACCACACTGACGCTCGGGCACGGTGCGGCCCCCGGAAACCCGCGCACACTGGCGGCAACCAAATTTGCCGAACTGGTGGCCGAAAAGACCGCCGGCCGCATCAAGATCAACGTTGCCGGTGCCGAAACGCTCGGCAGCGATTCCGCCATGCTGACCAGCCTGCGCACCGGCGCGCTCGATTTTACCGCCAACAGCCAGGGCGCCACGTCCGCCCTCGTGCCTGAACTCGCGGCGCTCGGCCTGCCTTTCCTGTTTCCCGATACGCAGAAGGCCATGGCGGTTCTCAACGGACCTGTCGGCGCAGACCTCAACAAGCGTTTCGAAGCGGTCGGAGTCGTCCCGCTCGACTGGTGGGACAACGGCATTCGCCACCTCACCAATTCGAAGCGCAAGATCTCAGCGCCGGGCGAACTGAAGGGCCTGAAGATCCGCACGCCCGCCGATCCGATGACCATCGACATCTTTCAGGCACTGGGCGCTGCCACCGAACAGATCGCCTTCGGTGAACTTTACATCGCGTTGCAGCAGGGTGTCGTCGACGGGCAGGAAAACCCGCTCGCCAATATCGAAAGCTCCAAGCTGTTCGAGGTCAACAAATATGTGAGCCTCACCGCACACAAATGGGAATCGACACCGTTCCTGATGTCGAAGATCGCCCAGGCCCGTCTCGGTGCCGACCTCGAAGCGGTCAAGGCGGCAGCCAAGGAGGCGGGCGACCTGCAGCGCAAGCTATCGGCCGAAAAGGAAGCCCAGGTTCTTGCCAATTTCAAGAGCAACGCGGCTGTCGAGGTCACGGAGGTCGAGCGTGAGGCCTTCGTCAAGGCGACGGCGGGTGTTGCCGAGAACTGGAAGAAAAAACCGTTCGGCGATTTCGTCAGCAAGATCGAAGCGGAGGCCAGGGCTTAAAAGCCCTGGTCCTGATCGGAGCCATCCATGCAGATCCTGTTGAAAGGCGTCGACCTTGTGTCGCTTGCCATCGTTGTCTTTTCCCGTTTCGTCATCATCGCCAGCGGTATCGCGCTGACGGTGGTGATGACGGCGAACGTGCTGGCCCGCTACATGCTCGAAAGCGGCGGTTTCGGCTTCGCGCAGGAATTGCCCATGCTGATGTTCCCCTGGTTCATCATCGCGGGCATCGTTCTGGCGGCGCATGCCGGCGGCCACATGGCCGTCGAGTGGCTCTACGACAAGCTCAATGGCACGGCGCGGCTTGTCGCATTCGTGTTCGCCAATGCCATCAGCATCGTTGCCTTTCTGATCCTGGCCTACCAGTCGGTCGTGGTCGCCGAGATCGCCGGCATCGAACACAGTCCCGTCCTGCAACTGCCCAACAGCATCGGTTATTACGCGCTGGCGATCGGCGCATTGCTGGTGTCCTTCGTGACCATCGCGGCAACGCTGCGTGTGCTCCGGTTCGGCTGGGACCATCGCATTGAAATCAAGGCAGAGGAAATGCCGCTATGACCATGATCATGATCGTCTCCTTCTGCGTGCTGATGGTTCTGGCCGTGCCTGTCGGTTATGCGCTGATCATTGCCGCGGGCCTCGGCATCCTCTTCAACGGCTATGTGCCGCTGTCGCTGGTGGCGCAGCAGGTCTATGACCAGACACAGTCGTTTCCGATGCTGGCACTGCCCTTCTTCATGCTGGCCGGCACGCTGATGCTCGGTGGCGAGCTTGGCAAGCAGCTGCTGGAACTGGCCTCACGAGCCATGCAACGCTGGCGCGGCGGGCCGTTGTCCACCACCGTCGTCTCGTCCGTCGTCTTCGGTGGTGTGTCGGGCTCGGCGGTGGCCAATGCCAGCGCGCTCGGCTCAGTGCTGATCCCCTGGCAGAAAAAACAGGGATTTCCGCCGGCGCTCTGTGCTGCCAATAACGCAACGTCGGCGGTGATCGACGTGCTGATTCCGCCGTCGATCCCGATGATCCTCTATTCGTTGATCAGCGGTGTCAGCGTGGCCAACCTCTTCATCTCCGGCATCGTGCCAGGCCTGATCATGGCGGCGAGCTTCATCTTCGTCTGCTGGTTCATTTCGGTGAGAAGGGGATATGCCGCCAGCGCATCCGGTATCCGCAAACGCGATCTGGCCCGCCTTGCCCTGCAGAGCGCACCGGCAATCCTTTTGCCGATCCTGATCATCCTTCTCTTGCGCTTCGGCTTTGCAACGCCCACCGAAGTCGCGGTTCTGTCGGTGGTCTATTCCCTGCTGCTGAGCCTGCTGTTCTACCGCGATCTCACTTGGGGCCGCTTTTGCGAAAACCTCGTGGAGGCGGGTGTGGCAACCGGCGTCGTCATGCTGGTGATCATGGGCAGTGCGGCCGTCGGCTGGGTGCTGACCTTCGATCAGGCGCCGCAACAGATGGCGGAATGGGTGGCGGCCAATATCTCCAGCCCGATCGTCATCATCCTGATGATGAACATTCTGATGCTGATCGTCGGCATGCCGCTCGACATGCCGCCTGCCATCCTGCTGCTCGGCCCGATCTTCGTGCCGCTGGCGGATGCGATCGAACTCGACCGGGTGCAGCTCGGGCTGATGATGGTGATCAATCTCGGCATCGGCCTTTACACGCCGCCGATCGGAACGACGCTGTTCATCTCCTCGTCGATTGCCAGGGCGCCGCTCGGCGCAACGACGCGGGAACTCTGGCCCTTCTTCGGCATGGCCATGCTGCTATTGATGGCGGTGAGCTTTGTTCCTGCTCTGACGATCTACTGAGGAGACTGCGATGCGTCACGCATCGCAGTTCATTCTCGTCTGTCCGTTTATTTCCCAGCCAGGAAATTGCACTGGAAAACTCTAGTCAAAACTGCTGCAGTTTGAAGGGTTCAGAGCAACCACCCAGCGTGCTTCTAAGGAACGAGGAAAAGTCGCAGCAAGTTTCTGAGATCAAGCGCAAGAACGTGATCTTTGAGATCATAGACCCCAAGTGTCGTCATGGTGTCCCCCGGTCGCATTGGCATAAACACTTTGTTAACATGACCTTTCTAGCTAATTCTTAGAAAAAACGGGCCAGTGGTTCGTATCCTTCCAAGACCATGGTAGCCACGAACAATGATAATCGCTGGAGCTATGAGTAAGACGCGATTGAGTGGAGATGTTTAGAAAATCCGCTATCGATGAAACAAGAATGGTAATTTTTCTCAATCCTCCAGTTGTTTTTCGATTTTCGCCGCCTTAATTACTTTGGCCGGTGGCCTTGTTGACTTCAGCATGCGTTTGGCGATCCGTGCCTGATCGTTCATCATCTCGATCTGGACCTGCTGGATCTCGGTCAGCCTTTCCCACTGCCTGTTCAGCAGATGATCGACCTTCTCGTGCAGGTGGCGAATTTCCAGCTCCGCCTTCAAGTTGACCTTGTAGTCGTTGAGGGCGCGTAGCCTGTCTTTTTCTTCCTGCCGGCGTTGGCTCATCATGATGACAGGTGCCTGAAAGGCGGCAATCGTCGACAGCACCAGATTGAGAAGGATAAAGGGATAGGCATCGAACGCTTCGGCCTGACCGAGCGCGGCATTGATCAGCATCCAGACGGCCAGAAATGCAAAGAAGCTGATGATGAACGTCCAGCTTCCGCCAAATGATGCGACGCCATCGGCGATCCGGTCACCAAGGCTGCGGCGGCCCGTATATTCCGTCTCGACATTTTCCGCGAGCAGCTCGTGACTGCGCAGGCTCTCGACAACGTCGGTCTCAAGCGATGACAACTCGCCGCGCTCGTCTTTCAGAAGCTCGCGAATATATTCGCCACGCAAATCGTCCATCGTCTTGCGATTGATGTAATCGTCGGAGTGGAGTGTCGGGTGCTGGCTGCGCAGGTAATCGACAAGCGCCGGCCGCAGATCGTCCACCCGCACAGCATCCTTGCGCTTCAGCGGAATGCCGGTCAGGGCGTCAACCAACCGAACCGACTTTGCCTGGGCCTGTTTCAGGCTGTTGGAGAAGTCACCCAGTTTTACGGTGGCGCTTTCGCCCCTGCCATTGTCGAAATCCACAAAGCTGCCCGCACCGAGATCGGTGCCGGCCAGATTTTCCTGAGCCATGATCATTCCCGCCGGATCGTTTGATAGGTTATCGAGTATCAGGGATGTCTTCTTTCATTCCCCTTTACGTTGGCAGGAAAATGAGAACCCCGGCCCCGCCCATGTCATTGGGCAGGGCCGGATTTGTGCAGATGCCGGTCAGCCGATTGCGAAGGGAACGGTGACGAAACTCTGGTCACCGCCGCGTTCGATCAGCAGCAGAACGGCCTTGCGGCCGCTCTTGCCGGCATCCGCCACGGCAGCCTTGGCTTCCTTCGCGGTCTTGACCGCATGCTGGTTGACCGAAACGATCACATCGCCGGTCTGGAGGCCTGCTTCTGCCGCCGGCTTGTCGGGCGCGACGCTGGCAATGACGGCGCCCGTTTCATGTGCCGAAAGGTTCAGCGCCTGGCGAACCTCATCCGTGACATCGGCGAGACCGATGCCGATGGTCGGGAGTTTCTGGGCAGCCGGACCAGCCTTGCCTTCATCCGCGGACGCCTGCTGTTCCTCCTTGCCGTTTTCACCGATCGTCAGGCGCAGGTCCCTGGTCGAACCCTGGCGCCAGACGGTCAGGTCCTCCTTCGAGCCGGGTGCAAGGTCGGCAACCATGCGTGAAAGATCGCGTGGAGAGGTTACCGGCTTGCCGCCCAGCGCGGTGATGACATCGCCGGTCATGACGCCGGCCTTGGCGGCAGGTGTGCCATCGTTGACGACGGCCACCAGTGCGCCCTCGGACTTGTCCAGCCCGATCGCATTGGCGATATCGGCGGAAACCGGTTGGATCTGCACGCCGATGAAGCCATGCTCGATCGAGCCGTCCTTCATCAGCTTGGCGACAACCTGTCTTGCCTGATCGGATGGAATTGCGAAACCGACACCGACGCTGCCACCGTTCGGCGAATAGATCGCCGTGTTGATGCCGACGACATTGCCGTTGTTATCGACGAGCGGGCCACCGGAATTGCCATGGTTGATCGGTGCATCGATCTGGATGAAATCGTCATAGGGGCCGGAATGCAGGTCGCGGCCACGTGCCGAGACGATACCGGCGGTCACCGTCGTGCCGATCCCGAACGGGTTGCCGATCGCCAGGATCTGGTCACCGAGTTTCAGCTTGTCGGAATCACCCCAGGCAACGGTCGCCAGCGGCTTTTTCGCATCGATCTTGATAACAGCGAGGTCGGATTTCGGGTCGGCGCCGATCAGTTTTGCCGGCAGTTCCGTGCCGTCATCCATCGTCACCTTGATATCGATCGCCTTGTCGATGACGTGGTTGTTGGTGACGATATAACCATCCGCCGAGATGACGAAGCCGGAGCCGAGCGCTTGCGCGCGTTGCGATTGATGCTGTTGCGGCGCCTGATGTGGCATCGGGATGCCTTGCTGGCCAAAAAACTGTCTGAACTGCTCGTTGAACGGCGAATTGTCACCGAAGGGCGAAGCCTCGTCGGAGGCGGCCGTTTCGGCCTTCATCGTGGTGGTGATGGTGACGACGGCCGGCTTGTCTGCCGAAACGATCGCGGCAAACGAACCGGCTGGGGCAATGATGCCGCCCACAGTGGGTGCCGGAGATGGCGCGTCGGCAAATGCCACGCTGTTGCCGACGATGATCGGCGTTGCCAATGGCACGGCAATGATGGCGGCGCCCAGAAGGGCGAGCATGCGGTTTCTGCGAATGATGTTGGACATGGTCGGTCTCACTCTTTTGAACGATGGGTAAGCGAAGGCGTCGCCGCCGGTGAAGCGGCGCGCCCAATGGTTTCAATCGGTGTGGGAGGGCGGTGTTGGCCGCCGATTTTTGGCGGCCTAGTCGCAGATATGGGCGCGGTACATGTCGCCCCAGGCATTCTGCTTCCAGACAACCTGGCAATCCGGCGCATAGGCGGCCACCGGCGATGGTCCGTAAGGCATGGGAGGAGGGCCATACGGCGGGGCGGCATAGGCGGGAGTGCCGTAGGTGGGTGAATGCCCGGCGCCTGCGAGCAAGGCGCCGCCGACAACGGCTCCGGCAATGCCGGCAACAAGGCCGCGGCCAAAATTGTTATGTGCTTCAGCCTGGGAAGCGGTGGCGAGTGCCGTGCCGGCAATCGTCAAGGCGACCAGACCGGTGGTGACAAACGTGCGTGCTGATGTCCACATGGTCCTGATCCTGCTTGGATGGCCAACGGTCTTGTTCCGTGACCATGGGATGGACATTAGAACAGTCTGGATTACCGCTGGATATCCGCCGGATTAAACCTTGGTAAGCTTTGCTCGAAAATGCCACCGGTCCGGCACGTTGATCAGGCGGAGGTCGCCGTGCGTGTTCGGCGCAGCCTTTGCCTGAGCGACCCGACCATTGACGACAGTCTTTCGATCTCGACGAAAATAACCGGGGTCATGAACAGGGTGAGGATCTGGCTGACGATCAGGCCGCCGACGACGGCAATGCCGAGCGGCTGGCGCAGTTCCGAACTCGCACCGGTGCCGACCGCAATCGGCAGCGCGCCGAGCAGGGCGCAGAATGTCGTCATCATGATGGGACGAAAACGCCGGACGGCAGCCTCATGGATGGCCGAAAGCGTTGGGTGATTTTCCTCGCGTTGCAGCGTGAGCGCGACATCGATCATCATGATCGCGTTCTTCTTGACGATGCCGATCAGCATCAGAAGGCCGATCAGCGCGATGATGGACAGATCCATGCCGGCAAGTTTGAGCGCCAGAAGCGCACCGAAGGCGGCCGATGGCAGGCCGGACAGGATGGTCAGCGGATGCAGAAGGCTTTCATAGAAAACCCCCAGCACGATGTAGATCGTCAGCACGGCGGCGCCGATCAGCAGGCCGGTATTGCCACTCGCCTGCTGGAAGACGCGGGCGGCGCCACCATAACCCGTCGTTACACTGGCGGGCAGTTTGATCTCCTGTTTGAGGGTCTCGATGCGATCGGTCGCGGTTCCGAGCGAAACGCCGGCCGGCAGGTTGAAGGACAGGGTCACGGCGGTCAGCTGGCCATTCTGGTTGACGGTGACCGGGCCTGCCTCACGTGTGATCGTCGCGAAGCTGGATAGCGGCACAAGCGTTCCCGACGACGAAGCGACACGCAGGGAGGCCAGCCCCTGTTCGTTCCAGTCGCGTGACTGGTCATATTCGAGAATGACGTCATAGCTGTTGCCGGTCGTCTGGATCTGCGTGGCGACATAGCTGCCGAACGCCGCTTCGAGCGTGGTGCGCAGCGATTTCGAGGAGATGCCGAGGCTGCTGGCGCGGTCGTTGTCGATCTCGATATGCGCCTGCAGCGCGTTGTTCTGCAAATCCGTCGCGACATCGACGAAATAATTGCTCTCGGCCCGCATGGCATCACCGAGCGTCTGCGACCACTGTCTCGCCGCCGCGGCATCGATCGACTGCAGCACCACCTGATATTGGCTCTGGCTGCTGCGGCCGCCGAAACGCAGGCTCTGCTGCGGTGTGATGAAGGTTTTCAAACCCGCAAGACCGGAGAGCGCATGCCGCAACTGCGCAAGCGTAACCTCCAGGTTCGGACGGTCATCGGCCGGCTTCAGCTGGACAAGCAGCGTTCCGGCGTTGAGCGCCGATCCGCCGGGGCCGGAACCGAGCGTCGAGGTGACATGCTGCACGGCCGGATTGTCCGAGACGATGGCCGCGGCCTTGGCCTGGAG
Source organism: Neorhizobium sp. JUb45 (assembly GCF_004343585.1). GTDB lineage: Bacteria > Pseudomonadota > Alphaproteobacteria > Rhizobiales > Rhizobiaceae > Neorhizobium. Next base: position 12,993 of record NZ_SLYW01000019.1, read on the forward strand.
ATCGTGCATGGCCTGATAGGAAATGTCCTGACGCGCCTGTGTCGAGACCGTCAGCAGGCCGATATCCTCGGTGGGGAAAAAGCTGCGCGGCAGGGTGGACATCATCCACGCGGACGCCGCCAGCGTGGCGACGAAGACCAGCATGACGATTGCGCGATGATCGAGGCACCAGCCCACCCAGCGGCCATAACCTGCCGTCACCCGGTCGAACAGCGTCGGTTCGCGGTGTTCGTGAGCCGCCTCGTCATGCGGCAGGCGTGCGGCCAGCATCGGGGTCACTGTCAGGGAAACCACTGCGGAAGAGAGGATGGCGAGTGTCACGACGATGCCGAATTCGTTGAGGACACGCCCGACGACACCGCCCATCAGCAGGATCGGCAGGAAAACCGCCACCAGCGAGATCGACATGGAAACGATGGTTCCCGTCACCTCGCGGCTGCTTTCGATCGCTGCCTGAAACGGCGGCATGCCTTCCTCGACCTTGCGGACGATGTTTTCGAGCATGACGATCGCATCGTCCACGACAAGGCCGACGGACAGCGTCAGCCCCAGAAGCGAGATATTGTCGATCGAATAACCGAAAGCATACATGGCCGCGAGCGTCGCCATGAGCGATAGGGGCACGGCCAGACCGGGGATCAGTGTCGCCCACAGGCGGCGCAGGAACAGGTAGATCACCAGAACCACCAGCCCGATCGTCACCATGAGCGTCGTTTCGACATCGGACACCGCAGCCCGGATCGAAACGGAAGCGTCGTTGACGACATTGATATGCATGTTACCCGGCAGTGCTGCCTGCAGTTCCGGTATTTTTGCCTTGATCGCATCGACGACCGCGACGGTATTGGCGCCCGGCTGGCGCTGGACGGAGAGGACGATGGCCGGTGTGCCATCCAGCCAGCTGCCCTGGTTGAGAACGGCGACGCTGTCCTTCACATCGGCAACGTCGCCGAGGCGTACGATACGGTTATTCGGCTTGGCGATGATCAGCGTGCGGAAGCTTGCCGCATCGGTGCGCTGCGTGGATGCGTCGAGCGTCAGGGCTTGCGACCTGTTCTGCAATGTGCCGAGCGGTGACTGGTCGTTTGCCGCCGAAAGGGTGGTTGCCAGACCATCGAGTGCAAGTCCACGGCTGGCCAGACGGTCGGGATCGACCTCGACCCGGACGGCATAGGTCTTGGCACCAAAAATCTGTGCCTGTGCGACGCCTGAAATGGTCGAGAGTGCCGGCGAGATGATGTTTTCGGCGATATCGTCCATCTTGGTGAGATCGGCGACATCGCTGGTCAGCGCCAGCACGATCACGGCGGAATCGGCCGGGTTCGATTTGCGATAGCTCGGCGGGGTGGTGAGATTGTCCGGCAGTTGCCGCTGGGTGCGGGCAATTGCGGCCTGTACGTCGGCGGCTGCAGCATCGATATTGCGCGACAGATCGAACTGGATGGTGATCTGGGTATTGCCGAGCGAGGAGGTGGCGCTGATCGTGTCGATGCCGGCGATCGTCTCGAACTGTTTGATGAGCGGCGTCGCAACCGAACTCGCCATCGTATCGGGAGACGCACCGGCAAGCTGGGCGGAGACGTTGATTGTCGGGAAATCGGCCTGCGGCAAGGCTGCGACGGGCAGGTTTCGATAGGCGGCAGCACCCGCCAGAATGAGGCCGACGATGAGAAGGAATGTCGCGACCGGCCGGCGGATGAAGATTTCCGAAAGGGACATCGCGCTATCCCTTCGCCTTGGTGGCGCCGGTGTCGACATGCGCTCCGTTCACCAGTCCGGCCTGGCCTCCTATGACCACCTGTTCGCCATCCTGCAATCCGGCACTGACGCCCGTCATGTCGCCGACGCTGAGCGCCGGAACGACGTTGCGCATCTCGGCAGTCTGATCGGCGCGCAGCACAAAACAGATGAAACCGTCCCCATGCGGCTGTACGGCAACGGTCGGCACGATCACGATATTATCTTTGCTGCCGGCATTGACGGTGACGCTCAGCGACTGTCCCGGCCAGAGCATTTCGGTCTCGTTCGGAAATTCTGCCCGCATCCGGAACGTGCCGGAAGCCGTATCCACGGCATTGTCGATAAAGACGACTTCGCCGGTTGTCGCCTTGTCCACGCTGCGGTCAAGTGTCGGCGTGACGTTTACGGTCAGCCGCTTGTTAGCCATTGCGGATCGGGCGATATCGAGATCCGTTTCCGGCAGGGAAAACTCCGCGAAGACCGGCTTCATTTGCGTCAGCACCACAACGTCGGCGCCTGCCGCCACATAGGCGCCGGGAGAAACGAGCACGGCTCCCAGCCGGCCATCGAACGAGGCGTGTATCTGTGTGTTTGACAGGGTGACATTGTCCGCGGCCAGATTGGCATTGTCGACATCGACGGTTGCAGCCGCCTGCTTGGCCGCCGCGACCGCATCGCCATATTGCTGCTGCGTGTCGGCACCGGACCGGCTCAGAGTTTCGACCCGCTTGAGCGTGATATTGGCCTCGTCGAGCGCTGCCTGATCCTTGGCAAGCAGAGCCTGATCACGCGTTATATTCGCCTTGATGGTGCGGTCATCGAGTTGCACCAGAAGATCGCCCGCCTTCACCTCGGCGCCATCATGAGCAATCACCTGCGCAACGATGCCGGCCGCAGGGCTTGCGAGTGCTGCGGAATTGACGGCAACCACCGACCCTATGGTTTGCCGAGTGACCGGCAGCGAACCCGATTTTGCGACCGTGGTGGTAGCCGCAAAACTGCGCGCGCCTGCCTGCCCGCCGTGCTGGCCTTCATGACGGGTGGATGCGACTACCGGCGTATCCTCGGTGGTGGCCCAGCCCGGCAGATAAGGCTCTATACTGGTGCGATTGAGGATAAAAAGGAAAACCAATGCGATGAATATTGCCGCTGCTGCAACGTATTTCATGCAATCCTCTCAGCCATCGTCGGCAGGTTTGCGAAACCTTTTGACGCGACTATAGGCAGGCTTGCAGCGCAAATCACATTAAATATAAATAATGTTTAAAGCTCGCTTTCCGCCGTAATCGCTGGGTTTTCCATTATAGATCATAAGGCTGTTTTCATTGGTATGGTTCGGATACGCGGGAGCGTGGCATGGGTCGTGTTGAGCATTGGCTATTGTCCGTCACAGACTGCGTCGGTACGATGCTGTTGGCCTTCCTCGTCATCCTGTCGCTTGCGGGTTTCTCGCCGGTCTGTGCACAGGAACTGCCGCCGCAAACACCGGCTTCGCCAGCCAGAACCACGGAGCAGAAGGTCGATGACCTCATAAATCTGCTGGGGCAGGCGGATGTTCGCGCGCTCCTTCAGGAGAAACTCTCGGCCGCATCGCCGGATACCGCGGCATCGGCAAGCCAGTTGAGCGATCTCGATCAATGGGCCAGCCGCAGGCGGGATCACATCGCCCGCATCATGGCGCGCCTGCCGGATCTTCCAGTCGAACTCGGTTCCGCCCTGTCGACGCTGGAGCGGGAGATCGATGATTATGGCCTGTCGCGATTTACCCTGAACCTCGCCCTTCTGTTCGGTGCCGGCCTTGCCGTCGGCTATGCCACGAGGGTGGTAACCGCTGCGCGCCATGCCCGCGAGCGGGATGGTGATGCGGGCCAGTATCTGGTTGCAATCGCCTCACAAAAACTGCTGCCGGTGCTGGGATATGGCCTTGGCGTCACGGCCATGTTCTTTGCCATCCAGTGGTCGGAATTGCTGAGCGCCATTTTGCTGCCCTGGCTGGCAATCAGCGTCGCCGTTCCCGTGGTCGGTGCCGTGGTTGATCTGCTGCGCCATATAGACGGCGAGCGCAACAGCAGACGCAGAGACTACTGGATCATTCGTTTCGGGCGTCTGCTGGCGGTCGGGCTGATCTTCTGGGCATTCTTGCGCACCTTGGGCAATCTGGGCGTGCCCGGTCAGTCGGTCGGACTGATTTCGTCGTGCATGGCGGCCCTGCTGTTGCTGCTTGCCGTCGTCAATATCTGGGTGCGTCCCGGTGTCGAGCGCAATTTCGAGCGTAAGCGACCGGTCGATGTGGCGCTGACCTTCTATCTGGCCTTGCTTTTCAGTCTCTGGATCGCCGGTGCCGGTGTGCTGTTCTGGATCGGATTTTATGCCCTTGTCCTGCCGGCTGCTACCGGCACGCTCAGCGCGGCGGCACACAGGGTCGCGGTCGACCTTGCCGGCTATAGGGAAGACGATCTGCGTGCGGTTTTGGTGGGGCGCGGCGTCCGGCTTTTTCTTCTTGCGGCCGCCATCCTCTGGCTCATCTATCTCGTGCGTTCCTACCCGAATGCCTTGCCGGATGGCGCCGTCGCAACCTCGGTGATCGTCGGTTTGCTGCATGGCCTTCTCGTTCTTCTTCTGGCCGATTTCGCCTGGATCGGCATCAAGTCGGTCATTGCCGGCCGACTGGAAGCTGGAGGCGCTCTGCCGGAACAGGACGACCGGCTGCGGACGGTTCTTCCGATCCTGCGCAACATGCTGGGCATCCTGATCGGCGCCGTCGCCATCATGACGGTCCTGTCCGAACTCGGGGTCGATATCGGGCCGCTGCTTGCCAGCGCCGGGATATTCGGTATCGCGATCGGCTTCGGATCACAGACGTTGGTCAAGGATATCATCAGCGGTGTCTTCTTCATGGTCGACGATGCATTTCGCGTCGGAGAGTACATTCAGAGCGGTTCCTATCGCGGCACCGTCGAGTCCTTCAGCGTCCGCTCGGTCAAGCTCAGGCACCATCGCGGCCCGATCTTCACTGTGCCCTTCGGGACGCTTGGCGCGGTCGAAAACATGAGCCGTGACTGGTCGATCGACAAGTTCATGGTGACGGTCGGTTTCGACACCAGCATCGCCAGGGTCAAATCCATCACGAAGGAGATCGGCAAGGTCCTGCAGGACGATCCGGAATTCGGCCCCCTGCTGCTCGAGACGGTGAAGCTGAAAGGTGTCGAGCAATTCGGCGAATACGGCATGACGCTCGGCTTCGGCATGAAGCTGAAACCGACGGGCCTGCAATCGATGATCCGCCGCAGGGCCTTTGCCATGTTGAAGGATGCGTTCGAGCAGAACGGGATCGAATTCGCCACCATGGCCGGAGCCGGCCCTGGCAAACCAAAGGCACATACGCCCCAAGAGACGGCGCCACCGGAGCCTGAAGTGTGACGCGTGCCTATCTGTCTGTCTGTTGCGAAGGCTTCACACAACGATCGTAAGTTGCCGGTACGTCGCCTCGAGGCCTCCATGAGCTTGTGAACGGCATATCGTTCAGGAAGACAGCACAAGGACACTGACTCCCGACTTCAGGTGCCGAGTGCCATTCCGTCCTTTCGACTGTCTGAGCCACCTTCAAGATAGCCGTTGGAGATACGGATCGCCTGGCTGCCACCAATCGGGCTTGTGACGATCTTCAGGACATGGCCGCGTGCCTCCAGTTCAGCGCGGATCTCTGGCGCGATGGTCGGTTCGACTTCCAGCACGCCGCCAAAGCCGAAGCTGCGCGGCACGTCCATAGCCTCCTGGAGGCCGAGTCCGAAGTCGATGACGCCGGACAGGAAGGCGGCATGCCCGGCTGCCTGATAATGCCCGCCCATCACGCCAAAAGGCATCAGCGTCTTGCCGTCCTTCGTCACCATGCCCGGAATGATCGTGTGCATGGGGCGTTTCATCGGGCCGATCGCGTTCGGATGACCTTCGATCAGCCGGAAGGAGGCGCCGCGGCTGTGGAAGAGCACGCCGGTCGCCGGATCCAGACGGGTCGAGCCGAAGGCATGAAAAATCGAGTTGATGAACGAGATGGCGTTGCCTTGCGCATCCACCACGCAGAGATAGATGGTGTCTTTGTGTTCCGGTTCATTCCATAGGACCGGCGCAAGTGCTTTTTTCATGTCGATGCGCGCACGCAGTGTCGCGATCACGTCGTCGGAGAGCAGCTTTTCGGCAACGCCCGGGCAGTGGTCAGGATCGGCGAGCAGCGCATCGCGGTGGTGATAGGCGATCTTGGTTGCTTCCGCATGCAGGTGGATGCGATCGGCATCGCTCATGGCGGCGATATCGAAACCCTCGATGATCTTGAGAATGAGGAGTGCGGCGAGGCCCTGGCCGTTGGGCGGGCATTCGTGCACGTCGTAGCCGCGATAATTGGCGCTGACCGGTTCAACCCAGTGCGCGGCGTCCTTGCCGGCGGCAAAGTCTTCCACCGTGTGCAGGCCGCCGAGGGAATTCAGATGCGCGACCATCCTGGCGGCGGTTTCGCCCTCATAGAAGCCGGCCGCACCCTTGGCGGCGATCTCTTCCAGACGGTCTGCCAGCAGCGGCTGGCGGATGATTTCGCCGGCGACCGGGGCTCGGCCGTTGGGGAGGAAGATAGCGGCGGCGTTGGCATCACCACCGATGATCTTTTTGTTGCCGGCCCAGTCCATGGCGACACGCGGGGTCACGACGAAGCCGTTGCGGGCATAGCCAATGGCGCGCATGAAAAGGCGCTCCAGCGGCAGCGAGCCGTGATCGGCATGCAGGCGGCACCATGCGGAAATGGCGCCGGGCACGGTGATTGCATGCGGGCTGGTTTGTGGAATTTCGCCTGACAGGCCGAGTTCGGCCAGTTTTGCCACGGATGCCGCTGCCGGTGCGCGGCCGGAACCGTTGAGCGCCTTCACCTTTTCGCCGGCCGGGGCAAAGAGCGCAAAACAATCGCCGCCGATGCCGGTCATCAGCGGGTCCACGACGCACTGGACCGAAACCGCGGCGATCGCCGCATCCACGGCATTGCCGCCATCCTGCAGGATTTCCAAGCCGGCTGCGGTGGTCAGCGGGTGGGAGGTGGCGATCATGGCTTCGGTGGAGAGCGTCGACGGGCGTCGCGCGGAAAAGAAATCAAAATGTGACATGCCGTTCCTTGATGCCCTCAGGCGATATGTTTGACATTGCGAATGGGTGATAACAGGCGACGGCCCGGTCCTGTCCCTGCCGGGTCAATGCGGGATCATTGGCCAGACAGTCCGATTGCGCAACCGTGCAGCGGCCGGAAAAGCGGCAACCGGGCGGCAAATCGAGCGGGCTTGGGATCTCGCCCGGCAGCGGATCGGAGATCGGCTCGAAGAATTCCGGCGCCGAGTGGCGTAGGGCCTTGGAGTAGGGATGCGCCGGGTTGTCAAGCACCGCCTGCGTCGGCCCGGTCTCGACGATGCGACCGAGATACATGATCGCGATCTCCTCGCAAAGATAGCTCGCCACGCCGAGATCATGGGTGATGAAGATCAGCGTCAGGCCCATGTCTTTTTGCAGTTTGCGCAGAAGATTGAGGAGCTGCGCCTGGGTAGAGACGTCGAGGCCGGAGACGGCTTCGTCGGCGACCAGAACGGTCGGGTTGGAGGCAAGCGCACGGGCGATCGCCACGCGACGGATCTGGCCGCCGGACATGGCCGCGGGATAACGTGCGGCGACATCGGCTGCGAGGCCGACGCGGGCGAGAAGCGCGTTCGTCCGTTGCGGGATTTCGGCCTCCGGGCAGATGCCGAAATGGCGCAGCGGCTCGGCAATCAGCTGGCCGACGGTCATGCGCGGATTGAGCGAGCCGCGCGCATCCTGATAGACCATCGCCACGTCGCGGGCGAAATCGGGACCAGCGTCACGCATCTGGTTGACCGAACGGCCACGATAGAGGGCCAGTCCCTGCGTCGGTTCGGTGAGGCCCAGCAGCACGCGCAGAAGTGTGGATTTTCCCGATCCGCTTTCACCGACCAGCGCCATGCTGGCGCCCTGATCGATGCGCAGGCGCACGCCGTCGAGCGCGGCCAGCTTGCGCCTGCTGCGTTTGAGAAAGCCCTCGGACTTTGTGACCTCATAGACCTTCTCGACATCGAGAAGCTCGAAAAGTGCCTCGCGCTCGGTCGCAACCCTTTCATTCGCCGGATCGATCATCGCGTCCATTCCGGGTTCCAGCATGCGAGTGCACGTCCTTGTGTTTCGACAAGCGGCGGGCGCTCATCGGCGCAGCGCGCTTGTGCCCTCGGACAGCGGGTGGAGAAACGACAGCCGGCGGGCATGGCCTCATAGGGCGGCACGCTGCCTTCCGGCGGATCGAGGTTTTGTGTGCCGATCTCGACAACGCAGGATTTGAGTAGCCGCGTATAGGGATGCTTCGGATCTCGCAGCACGACATCGCAGCGCCCCGCCTCCATAACCTGACCGGCATAGAGGACCACGATACGGTCGCAGGACTGGCTGGCAAGCGCCAGATCGTGAAGCACAAAAATGCAGCTGGCGCCGCGCGTCTTCGTCTGGTCGAGGATGAGGCGGATGATCTGCGCCTGGATGGTGACGTCGAGCGCCGATGTCGGTTCGTCGGCGAAGAGAAGGTCGGGATTGCAGGCCAGCGCGATCGCCACCATCACCCGCTGCTGCATGCCGCCGGAAAGCTGATGCGGATAGGCCGACATGCGGGCAGCCGCATCGTTGATGCCGACGTTTTCGAGCAGTTCGACGGCTCTTGTCTGTGCCGTCTTGCGGGAGAGACCGAGATTGCGGCGCAGGACCGAGGCCAGCTGGCTGCCGACGGTATAACAGGGATTGAGTGCCGAGCCGGCATCCTGAAACACCATGGAGAGGCGTTTTCCACGCAGCTTGCCCCACTGTTTTTCCGTCAGGCCGACAAGGTTATCGATGCCGTCGAAGCGAGCTTCGCCTTCGATGACGGCGTCACCCTTGTCGATCAGGCCCATCAGGGCAACGGCGATGGTGGATTTGCCGGCGCCGCTTTCGCCGACCAGCGCCACCGTCTCGCCGCGGCCGATGGTGAGCGACACGTCGTCGAGGATGCGTTTCGTGCCGCGGTGGAGCGTCAGGCCGCGGACATCGAGAAGCGGTGCGGTCATCGGCCTGTCCTCAGCTTGGGGTCGAATTCCTCGCGCATCGCATCGCCGACGATCGACAATGCGATGAGCAGCAGCGCCAGTGCCAGGCCGGGCATGCCGGACATCCAGGCCGCGAAGCTGACGAAGCTTCTGCCCTCGGCGATCATCAGCCCCCAGTCGGGCGTCGGCGGGGTAACGCCGATGCCGAGAAAGGAAAGGGAGGAAGAAACGAGGATGGCTTCCGAGATGCGGATCGTGACCTGCACCAAGAGCGGAAACAGCACATTGGGCAGGATGTGACGGCGGATGACGGTGAACCGCGGAATGCTCATCAGTCCGGCGGCCTCGACAAAGAGCTGCACCTTCACCTGCAACACGTCGGAACGGACGGTGCGGGCAAAGGGGCCGATCAGCGAGAGCGCCACCGCGATGATGACCTTGTCGACGCCCTGTCCAAGGATGGCGATGAAGGCGACGGCAAGGATGAGCGAGGGAAGCGCGAGGATAGAATCGATGACGCGCAGAAGGATCCATTCGGTCTTGCCCGAAGCAAGACCCGCTGCAACACCGAGCACGAGGCCACCGATCGCACCGAGCGCGACCGAACAGAGGCCGATCAGAAGAGCATAGCGCGTGCCGTGGATGATGCGGCTCAATATGTCCTGGCCGTAGCTGTCGGTACCGAGAAGATGGACACTGTCGGGCGGCGCCATCATCGCCTCGATCGATTGCGCCACCGGATCGAAGGGGGCGAGCTGCGGCGCGAAGATGGCGCAGAGCGCGAAGCCGAAGGTGATGGCGAGCGCCATGGTGAAGAAGGGACGGCGCAGGAACATGCTTTTCCGGGTCATGCCGGAGCGGCGGAGCCGGGCTGCCGCGATAGGTGTCGTGGTGCCGTTGATTGCCATCAGCGTGGCCTCAATCTTGGATCAAGCAGCGGATAGGAGAGGTCCACCAGCAGGTTGATGACGATGAACAGAGTGGCCGTCAGCATGACGCCGGCCTGAACCAGCGTGTATTCGCGCCCGAGCACGGCATCCGTCAGCATCTGGCCGATGCCCGGCAGCGAGAAGACGGTTTCGGTCAGCACCGCGCCCTGCAGGATGCCGCCAAGTTGCAGGCCGATCATGGTGACGACCGGCATGGCGATATTGCGCACCCCATGCACCCAGACGACCCGCCAGCGCGGCTCGCCTCGCGCCTTCGCAGCTGCGATGAAGGGCTGGTCCATGACGTCGATCAGCGATGAGCGCGTGACGCGGACGATCATGCCGATGAAATAGGTCGATAGCGTCAGTGCCGGCAGGGCCATGTGATACATGCCGAGCCAGAAATCCTGCCAGGGCGCCACGAAGCCCATGACGGGAAAGATGCCGAACTGGACCGCGAGAAACCAGATGAGCACGATGCCGAGGAAGAAGGACGGGAAGGCGGAGCCGGTGAGGGCGAAGACGGCGATCACCGTGTCCCAGATCGTGTCCTTGCGGATCGCGGAAATGACGCCCAGCGGAATGCCGACGACGATCGCCAGGACGATGGAACAGAAGGTGAGCGTCAGGGTGACAGGCAGGGCCTCGATGACGACGAAATTGAAGATGTCGGCGCGACTGACGAAGGAGGTCCCCCAGTCGCCGATCATGAAATTGCCGAGCCATGCCAGATACTGGACAAGGAACGGCCGATCCAGCCCGAGTTCGCGTTGCAGCGAATCGTAGCTTTCCTGCGAAAATTCCGAGCCCAGCATCAGCATGACCGGGTCGCCCGGCGCCAGCTTCAGCAGGCTGAAGCTGGCAACCGAAACGATGAACAGAACGACCGCAGTCTGAAAGATCTTTGCGGCGGACTGTGCGAGCATCAGGTGATGCTCACGCCATGCAGGTTCACGAGGTCGGCAGGAATATAGTTGAAGCCCTGCACTTTCTTGGAGAAGACCTTGTAGATCGGGATATGCGCAAGCATTGCCACCGGCGCGTCATCCATGAGGATGTCCTCGGCCTTGTGATAGAGCTCTGCACGGGCAGGCACATCGATTGTGGTCGATGCTTCCGTGCAGAGCCGGTCGAACTCCGGACTGGACCAGCCCCAGTAATTCCAGGAGCCGCCCGTCTTGAATTCGGGAAAGATCGTCTCTTCCGGATCGAGGTCGGCGACCCAGTCGAAATCGAGCATTTCGAAATTGCCGTCCTTCATGCGCTGCACCCAGGCGGCGGGTTCCAGCAGCTCCAGCTTCACCTTGATGCCGATCTGCGCAAGCATCGGGGCGACGACCTGGGCGACACGGGTGCCGACCGGGCCGCGTTCGGCCATGATGTAGGTTATCTTGATTTCGCCCTGGTTCTTCGCCTTGGCGCGGAATTCCTTGGCCTTGGCGAGATCGAAGCGATGGCCGCGGTCCGTCTTGGCGATGTCGGGGTCGTAATAACCGGTCATGGGCGGCGAGATCGGACTGTAGGCCTGCTGGGCAAGGCCGAAATAGGCTTGCTTGACCAGCGTGTCGCGGTCGATGGCGAAGGCGACGGCGCGGCGCAGGTTGACGTCGTCGAACGGCGCCTTGCGGTTGTTCATACCGACATAGGTGTAGTTGCCCTCGATCTCACCATAGAGCGAAACCGTCGGGATCTTCTTCACCTGGTTGACGAGCTGCATCGGGCAATCGGTCATGCCATCGATCTGGCCCGACACGAGGGCTGCAACCGCCGTGCTGGGCTCATCGATCAGCATGAAGGACGCCTTTTGCAGCTTCGGCATCCCCTTTTCGAAATAGTCCGGGTTGGCTTCCAGCTCGATGCTGTCATTGTCCTTCCAGCTGACGAACTTGAACGGGCCGGTGCCGACCGGATTGCGGCCGTAGTCCATGCCGTATTTCTGCACGGCCGCCGGGCTGACGATCGTGCCGGCGCGGCCGGTGGAGCCGGTGAGCGCTACGGGCAGGAAGGCATAGGGCTTGGTGAAGCGCAGGCGGATGGTGAGCGGATCGACGATCTCGATCGCCTCCAGCAGTTCCAGCTTCCAGGCGTGCGGGGAAGCGGGCTTGCCTTCCTTGACGCGCAGCAGCGAGAACTTGACGGCCTCGGCATCGCAAGAGGTGCCGTCGTGGAATTTCACGCCCGGATGCAGCTTGAAGAGATGGGTCTTGGCGTCCTCCAAATCCCAGGAGGCGGCGAGATCCGGCTCGAAGCGCACCGCTTCGCCATCATAGGTCACCTTCAACAGGCCGTTGTGGATGTTGTTGATGATCTGAACGGCGGACAGGAAGAAGGTGAAATGCGGGTCGAGCGTATCGATATGCTTGATGGCCGCAATGCGGATATGTCCCTTCTGCTGGGCAAGGCTTTCGCCCGGCAGAAGCGTGGCGCCGGCGGCGGCCACAAGGCCAGCGCCCATGCCTTTCAGAAGTGTTCTTCGTCCAAGCTGGGCGCTTAGCCGGTCTTCGAGAATCTTGCGGTGGTCGGCGCTGGTCAGAATGTCCTTCTTCGTCATCGAAGTTCCCCTTTTTTGTTTGTGGGTGGTCCAGCAGTGCGTCCGATCCGTTCCCCTTCCTCTCAGAGATCGAGATCGGACAGGCCGGGGTGATCATCCGGCCGCCGCCCGAGCGGCCAGAAGAACTTTCGGTCCTTTTCCAGGATCGGCATGTCGTTGATCGAGGCGAAACGGCGGGCCATCAGGCCGTCTTCGGCGAACTCCCAGTTTTCGTTGCCGTAAGAGCGGTACCAGTGGCCGCTGTCGTCGTGCCATTCGTAGGCAAACCGCACCGCGATGCGATTGCCATCGAAGGCCCAGAGTTCCTTGATCAATCGGTAGTCCAGTTCCTTCACCCATTTGCGTGTGAGGAAGGCAACGATCTCGGCGCGGCCGACCGCGAATTCGGCGCGATTTCTCCAGCAGCTGTCGGGCGTATAGACCAGCGAGACCCGCTGCGGATCACGGCTGTTCCAGCCGTCCTCGGCCATGCGCACCTTGGCGATGGCTGTTTCGCGGGTGAAAGGCGGTATGATGCTCATGGCACTTTCTCCCGCTGTTATTCCTCGCGATAGCCGTATTCCGGCACGTTGCCACTGGCGCCGTAATATTTGTAGGGCAGGAACTTGCCCGACATGGTGAACTTGACGCGGTCGCCCTTCGGGTTCGCCACCCGCTCGATCTGCATGTCGAAATCGATCGCCGACATGATGCCGTCACCATATTCTTCCTCGATCAGCGCCTTCCATGCGGGGCCGTTGACCATCACCAGCTCATAAAAACGGTAGATCAGAGGATCGGTCGGCGGCATTGGCGAACCGCGCATCGGTGTCTCGTTGAGCATGCGGATTTCAGAGGGTGTAAGCCCGAAAAGCTCACCGGCATTTTCCGCCTGCGGCTTGGTCAGCTTCATCTGGCCGAGAACGGCGCCGACGATCAGTACCTCGGAATAGCCGCCGATCTTTTCGCAGATATGTTTCCAGCTCCAGCCGTTGTCGCGCTTGATATCGAGCAGCTTTTCGGTGAGGTCGGCACGTTTCATGTTGGTCTCCTGTGAGAATAAAATGTATGCGGGTCAGCGGCTGCGCGCGATTGAGGACAGCACTGACGGGTCTTCCGTTGCCGCTGCGCGTGGAACGACGATCGGCACATGACGCGGGTCATGAGAGGTGCCGGAGCCGGCAAAACTTTTGCTGCGGGTGATGAGGAAATCGATGATGTGGTTGCGCAAGGCGTAATAATCGGCATGGCGATGCAGATCGACGCGCGACCGTTGTTTCGGCAGCGGGTTTTCGACCACTTCGGCCACGACGGCATTCGGCCCGTTGCTCATCAGAAAGATCTTGTCGGCAAGATAGATGGCCTCGTCGACATCATGGGTAATCATGAACGAGGTCTGGCCGGTCTCGTCGCAGATGCGGCGAACCTCGTCCTGCAATGTTCCGCGCGTCAGCGCATCCAGCGCCGAAAACGGCTCGTCCATCAGCAGCATTTTTGGCGTGATCGACAGTGCACGGGCGATGCCGACACGCTGCTTCATGCCGCCGGAGAGTTCCGACGGCCTTTTGTTTTCCGAGCCGGACAGTCCGACGAGATCGACGAATTTCTGCGCATGCGCGCGAATTTCCGACCGGCTCCATTTTGGCCAGCGGGAGGAGACGGCATAGGCGACATTGCCGATCACAGTCATCCACGGCAGCAGCGCATGACTTTGGAAGATCACAGCGCGGTCGAGGCTCGGGCCGGTTACGGCCTGACCATCAACGATAACCGTGCCTTCGTTCGGCGCTTCCAGCCCGGCCAGGATGTTGAGCACGGTTGTCTTGCCGCAGCCCGAATGACCGATCACGCAGCCGAACTCGCCGCGATCGAGCGACAACCAGAGATCTTCAAAGATGGTGGTGGGCGATGCCGATCCCTTGGCCGGATAGTGACGGGCGATGCCTTCGATGGAAATGAACTTGGCCACAGGCATCACTCCGGAAATGTTACGAGACGGGTCAGGCGGCCGAGCACCTGATCGAACAGCATGCCGACGACGCCGATCACCAGAATGGCGATGATGACATTCGTAATCGACAGGTTGTTCCACTCGTTCCAGACGAAGTAGCCGATGCCGGTGCCGCCGACGAGCATCTCGGCCGCCACGATGACCAGCCAGGCGATGCCGATCGAGATCCGCATGCCGGTAAGGATCGTGGGGGCGGCGGCCGGCAGGATGATGGTGAAGGCGCGCCTGAACGTGCCGACCTCCAGCGTGCGGGCGACATTGATCCATTCCTTGCGCACCGCGGCCACGCCGAAGGCGGTGTTGATCAGCATCGGCCAGATGGCGCAGATGAAGATCACGAAGATCGCGGAAATCGCCGAATCCTTGATCGTGTAGAGCGCAAGTGGCATCCAGGCGAGCGGAGAGATCGGTTTCAGCACCTGGATGAACGGATCGACGGCGCGGCTGACGAGCGGCGACATGCCGATCAGGAAGCCGAGCGGGATGGCCACGGCAACGGCCAGCAGATAACCGAGGAGGACGCGGGCGACCGAATAGGCGAGCTGGATGCCCAGCCCCTTGTCGTTGGGGCCGTTGTCATAGAATGGGTCCCGAAGATGGTTCCAGAGTGCCGCGCCGACATCCATCGGCCCCGGCAGTGCCGATTTTCCGGTTGTTGCCGTCAGCCCCATCAGCTTGGCATATTCCGGGTCCATATCCGTCGTCGGGCCGGTTCCCATGGTGGAGAACTGCCAGAGCGACAGGAAGATCGCGAGGAGGAGGACTGACAGCAGTCCCGCCCTGATTGAAAGAGATGTCTGCACTTACGAGGCCTTTTTGATCGGGAAACTGTCGAGATAGGCCTGCGGCTCTGCGGGATCGAAGGTCTTGCCCATGACGACAAAGGTCTTGGTGGTTTCCTTCGGTGCCTGCATCCCCACCTCGGCCATCAGCTTTGCCGTATCGGTGGCAAGGAAGACTTCGCTGGCGATGGCCGCGTAATCGACATCACCCTTGATCTGCCCCCAGCGCTTCATCTGGGTCATGATCCACACGGCAAACGACTGCCATGGGAACGGGTCGAAATCGATGCGGTTCGGCTGCTGCACCACCTTGCCGAGGCCATCCGCAAACGTGCCGGTGAGGATCTGTTCCAGCACCGTTTCCGGCTGGTTCAGGTAATTGGCCGGTGCGATGGCCGTGGCGATTTCCTTGCGGTTCTTGGGATCATGGGCATAAGCCGTGGCGGAAATGATCGAGCGCAGCAGGGCCGCATAGGTGTTCGGCATTTCACCGATGAACTGTTTCGATGCGGCGAAGGCGCAGCAGGGGTGCCCCTCCCAGATGTCCTTGGTCAGGATATGGATGAAGCCGACGCCGTCATACACGGCGCGCTGGTTCATCGGGTCGGGGCCGAGAAAGCCGTCGATGTTTTCGGCGCGCAGGTTCGCCACCATTTCCGGCGGCGGCACGGCGCGGATCTGCACGTCCGTATCCGGATCGATGCCATGCTCCGCCAGATAATAACGCAGGAGGTAATTGTGCATGGAGTAATCGAACGGAACGGCGAGTTTGAAGCCCTTCCAGTCCTTCGGATCACGACGATCCTTGTGCTTCAACGCCAGCGTGATCGCCTGGCCGTTGATATTCTCGATGGCCGGCGCCGCATAGGGCTGCGGGTTGGAGCCGAGGCCCATGGTGATGGCAAGCGGCATGGGCGACAGCATGTGTGCTGCGTCGTATTCCTTGTTCAACGTCTTGTCGCGGATGACCGCCCAGCCGGCGGTCTTGATCACCTGAACGTCGAGCCCCTGCTTTTCATAAAAGCCCATCGGCGCGGCCGTGATGATCGGCGTGGCGCAGGTGATCGGGATGAAGCCGACATTGAGCTTTGTCTTCTCCAGAGGCCCGGTCTGCGCAAAGGCTTCGGTAGCAGTGGCCAGAGGAAAGAATTGCGAAACGGCCGCCACGGCCGTTGCACTGCCCACGGCTTTCAGAAAGATCCGTCGCGAAACATCGCTCGGGAACATTGCTCGCAAAACCGTGGAGGCAATGACATTTTGGTAGATCTTCTCCTCTCCGCTGGTGACCTCCGTCGCCTGCAGGGCAGAAGCATGCTCGTGCTCGCTGCGATGGCGGCCGCAGCTGCAGCCCGCGGAGGACAGAGTTGTCTTGGGATCAAATGGATTGTCGAACATGGCAGCCGTTCCCCTTATTATGAGAACGGTATTGCAAAGGCCGTGCCAGAACGGTCGAAACGCGGAATGCCCCGGAATTCCGGGGTTGCGTGCCGCTTGATGGTTTACGATATCTCGTTATAAACGAGATATCGTCATTTTCATTTACGAGATTTCGTGTGCTGATTTCCCGACAGGATATATTTGAACAATCTCCGCAGGCCCAGATCGTCATCGATGCCGACAGGGACCGGATTGTCGATGCGAACACGGCGGCGTGCCGGCTGCTCGGTTATGACCATCACCTTCTGGTGCAAACGAAGGTCAGCCACCTCCACGCCGAACAATTACCGACGCTGATCGTTTTCACGCAGGCCGTGCTCGCGCAAGGTGTCTACCGCACGACCCGGTTGATGCCACGCCATGCCCTCGGGCGTGAACTGCGTGTCGAATATTTCGGATCATTGATCGACAATGGCAGCGACGGGCGATTGATCCTGCTTGCCGTCAACGATTTGGTCGAAAGGCAACGCCGCTCGATTGACGACGCAGCCGAGGATTTCATGGGCGGCGGCCTGACCGAATGGCAGCGCGCCGAGCGCGTTTTTCGCGATATCGAACGGGAAAACCGCCTGATCCTGCGGGCCGCCGGCGAGGGCATTTACGGGGTGAATGCCGAGGGCAAGACCACATTCGTCAACCCGATTGCAGAGCGTCTTCTCGGCTGGAGCGCGGAGGAACTGACGGGCCGCGACATCCATACGATCATCCACCACACCCGCCCTGACGGCAGTCATTATCCGCATGACCAATGCCCTATCTATGCGGCCTTCAGCGATGGTGCCGTGCATCGGGTGGATAACGAGATCTTCTGGTGCAAGGACGGCACGCCGTTATGGGTGGAATATACATCGACGCCGATCAGGGACCGCAATGTCGTCGTCGGAGCGGTGGTCGTCTTTCGCGATGTCAGCGAACGCAAGAGATCGGACGAAAAACTGCATGCGGCGCTGATGGAAGTGGATCAGTTGCGCCAGCGGCTGGAGCTGGAAAACGCCTACCTGCAGGAAGAAATCCGCATTGAGACGAACGCTTCCGGCATCGTCGGTCGGTCGGAAGCCGTGCAGGCGACGCTTCGCCAGATCGCGCTGGTCGCGCCGACCGACGCAACCGTGCTGATCACCGGCGAATCCGGCACAGGCAAGGAACTGATCGCCCGCGCCATCCACGAGGCAAGCGACCGCAAGGATCGCCCACTCATTCGCGTCAACTGCGCAGCCATTCCGCGCGAACTGTTTGAGAGCGAGTTTTTCGGCCATGCGAAAGGTGCCTTTACCGGCGCCCTCAGAGATCGGATCGGTCGTTTCGAACTGGCCGACGGTGGCAGCCTGTTTCTCGATGAAGTCGGTGAAATCCCGCCGGAATTGCAGGGCAAGCTTCTTCGAATCCTGCAGGAGGGGCAATTCGAGCGCGTCGGCGAGGAGCGCACCCGCAAGGTCGACGTCCGCATTATCGCCGCCACCAATCTCGACCTGAAACGGGCCGTACAGAACCGCCGATTTCGCGAGGATCTTTATTTCCGGCTGGCGGTCTTCCCGATCGAATCCGTGCCGCTGCGTGCCCGCCGCGAAGACATCCCACTGCTTGCGCAGCATTTTCTCGCACGCCAAAGCCTTGCTCGGCGTCAAGATCTCACTCTGTCGAACGCCAATATCCAAACCTTGCAGCGCTACGCATGGCCGGGCAATGTGCGTGAATTGCAAAATGTTATCGAACGCGCCGCCATTCTGTCGCGTCATGGAAAGCTCGATTTCGACCTGCCTGATACGCCGGCGCCGCAAAAAACACAGCCCCGCCAGCCCGATCCTGCCGTAACGTTCATGACCGAAAGCCAGATGCGACAGCTGGAGCGGGAAAACATTCTTTCCGCACTGCACTGCAGCGGTGGAAAAATATCCGGCAAGGGCGGCGCGGCCGACATGCTGCAGATGAAGCCGACCACTCTCGCCTCTCGTATCAAGGCGCTGATGATCTAGATCGTATCTCGCCAGTTCGCTATTTTGCAGCGATGACAGTCATCTCGACAGGCAGATCCGGATGAGCGAGGCGCGATTCCACCGTGGCTCCAGTGTCAGCCTGCCCGCTGGTGACCTGGGTACCCCAGGCTTCGTTCATTTCTGCAAAGCCGGCCATGTCGGCGAGGAGAATATTGACGGACCGGCCACGTGTTTTCTCGAAAGTATATTTAGACTGGCGCATCGTTGATCCGCGTGCAATCGATCCGCCTTGTAACGTTTCTTAATACGACGACACACCCTTCCGCCTCGGGATCGATACCGTTTGATCCTCATCATCCGCGATGTCTGCGGATCAAATGGAAGGTCTTATCATGGCTCGGATTGTCCGATCACTCTTGTCGCAGGTCCGGCCCGTCTTCGGCGCGCTTTTTCTCCTGCCTATATTTTCATCCGCATCCTTCTCCACCGAAAAGCTGGCCGTCACCGAGACGATCCCGGTCGTGGGCTCGCTTGCTGCGCGCGCCGTTGCGGTTGAAGAAAGATCGAGAATGCCTTCACGCTGGAAAAACTGCCGAGCGTCGCCGAGGTTTTCGAACTGACGCGCGGCCGCATCTTTCTGCATCTCGACGTCAAGGAACGCGATGTCATTCCGGATGTGATCGCTCTCGCAAAGGACATGGGTGTCGAGCATCAGGTTGATTTCTGGGCCTCGCTGAAAACCGAAAAGGATTCTTGCTGGATCCGCGAGACGATCCTTCCGCATGAGGTGCTGTTTCTGGCTAAGACCCGACTCAACGTGCCGGGTGCTGCTACGCAGCTGGCTCTGCTGGAAGAACTCTGTCCCTCGGTCTGCGAAATCTATTTCGACCGGCTGGAGGAGCTGGCCGCCCTGAAGGACCTCACCCGCAACACCGGCATGGCGCTCTGGCTCAACACGCTCGACAGCGTTGCCTGCGCCGGCTTCACCGATACGGCGGCCCTTGCCGATCCCGATGCCGTCTGGGGACGGCTGATCGATGCCGGCATCTCGGTCATCCAGACTGACGAGGCCGCCGCCTTGAAATCCTATCTCGCGGCGCGCCGCGCCTGAATACTCTCCCAAGGAAGCATGAAATGACGCATTACGTAGATTACATCGCCGACCAGAAACGCGATCCCGCCATCGTTGCCCATCGCGGCGCGTGGCATGGTGCGCCGGAAAACAGCCTCGCGGCCATCGAGCGCGCGATCGCCGTTGGCGCAGATGTTGTCGAACTCGATATCCGCAAGAGCGCTGATGGCGAACTCCTCATCATGCACGACGACACACTGCTGCGCATGGCCGGTATCGACCGCGACGCCGAAACCTTTACCATTGCCGAACTGCAGGCCATTGCGCTGCGTGAAGATGATGGCGGCGAACATCGCGCCACGACGGATCAGCGTATTCCGACTCTGAAAGAGGTTTTGGAAATCATACGCGGACGTATTTTTGCGGATCTCGATCTCAAGGATCGCGGCCTTTTCTCCGAAGTCGCAGCCTGCGCCCGCGAGATGAATGCCGCATCCTATGTGGACCTGAAGACCCGTGTCATGACCCGCGAGGAGCTGGACTGGGTGCGCGCCCAGAACATCGACGGCGTGGCCTTCATGGCGATGTCGAAATTCACCGCCGAGAGCATCTACGAAACCATGGCACTGCTGTCGGAAATCAGGCCGTTCATGTGCGAGATGCGTTTGGACAGCCTCGAAACCATCAAGGCCAACCGCCAGATGTTTCGCGATGCCAACATGTCGTTGTGGACGAACACGCTGAACATGGAAGCCAGCGGCGAGTGGGTGGACAAGACGGCGCTTGTCGATCCCGACCGCATCTGGGGCACATTGATGGAAGCCGGTGTCAGCGTTTTCCAGACAGACGAGCCGGAAGCGCTCAAAGCTTATCTGGCGGGGCGCCGCGCATGAAAACCGTTTCGGACGAACTGCTGAATGAATTTATGGACATCATGCGCGAGGCAGCAGACAGAGAGATCCTGCCGCGTTTCCGTTCGGTCACGTCGGATACCATTCGCGCCAAGACCATGGCGGACGATATTGTCACTGATGCGGACATCGCCTCCGAGCGCATGATCAGCGAAAAGCTCGCGGCGCGTCTGCCGGGCATCACCATAATCGGCGAGGAAGCGGTGTCGGATGATGCATCGGTTCTCGCAAGGCTTGCCGATGCGGAGCTCGCGGCGGTTATCGACCCAGTGGACGGCACCTGGCATTTTGCCAATGGCACGCCGATGTTCGGCAGTATTCTCGCCATCGTTTCCGGTGGGCAAACCATTGCCGGCATCATTCATTATCCGGTTCAGGGTGATTTTCTGGTGGCACGACCGGGGCAGGGCGCATGGCACGTGGCGGCAGACGGTTCACGCACACAGCTTTCCGTCGCCATGCCGACGCCGATAGACCAGATGCACGGGTTCATTCCGCTGCATATGTTCGAACCGGATCTGCGGGCTGAGCTGGCGCCGCGCCTGCTGAAATTCCTGCGGGTAACGACATGGCGTTGCTCGGCGTGGGAGTATCGCATGCTTGTGACGGGCGCTATGAGCTTCTGCCTCAATGAGAGCCTGAAGCCCTGGGATCACGCGGCGGGCGTTCTGATCCACGCGGAGGCCGGTGGCTATGCCGCGACCATGACGGGTGATCTCTATCGGCCGACGATGACGGAAGGACACCTGCTCGCCGCACAGAGCCGGGCGTCATGGAGTGACGTGCGAGAGGCTCTTTCTTACTGAAGTCGTCCCTGAGATTGATAATAATACTCAGAGGAGCGTACCCACGTCGACATGCGCTTTGGTTTGCATCGTATCAAGAGATAATAGGCTTTCCTCCCGCGCGGGCTTTTCGTTTCTGCCCACATCCGCGCGATAACGCGACGTTCATCCATGTCGATATGGGAGTAGGTGCGTTTCATTGCAGCTTCCTTGCGAGTGACAACCGATTGGTATCATTCGCAAGTCGCACTTCATCCTTGAACCCACCGGGCTAAACCGTTGACCATGCTTGCGTCTGGCATGGCGTGGTCGGCGTCGGGCGCGATGCTCGGGCAAATGTCGCCACAACTTGATCGCCTGACCATCGGCCGAATACGCGAACTTGTAGATC
>NZ_SLYW01000020.1 GCF_004343585.1 Neorhizobium sp. JUb45
GGATCTTCCGGCGAGGCCGCCGAAGCTCTGCTCACCGCCCTGCGCCAGACCCGTATCCGGGCAGCCTGATCATTCAGCATCGTGGACGGCCGCCAACAGACGGCGGTCGGCCACCCGAAAATCGGATACCGAAATGATCAGCCTCATACCAACACTCCCGGCTGTGCACGCCCGGGAGATGATCGAGACATCGAAGTCCAAGGCGACCGCCTTGAATGTCCCATGCTCGATCGCAGTGAACCGCGCCGGGTTTGCCGGAGGCTCAAACTTCTGAGAGAGTGGAGCCGATAATGGCAAGAGATTAACAGATTAATCGTTTACGGCACAACAAAGGGCGTGGTCGTAAATGTAACGGTAGTGAAATGACAAATTCTCCAGCCCCATTTCAGGCTTGCAGTATTTATAAGACAAGAAAATTTCATTGTGTGATCACTAATTCTGGATACAGGACTAGAGTACATGACTATCAGAGCGGATGTGTATGTTTAGATGGAAGTGTTTCCGGTGCATTTTTGACTGAGGCGGTTTTGTCTTCGGCTGAAAGAAGTAAATTTTGCATCCTTTGGAAGATGAGGAATTTTTCAAGAAAGAGAACATAAATAAAAGATACGAAAATTGGTTGGAAACAATGATGGAAACCTATTCCTACAAAACGCGGACATCAATGTTTAAAGGGATGCTTTTCTGTAGCTTCGAAATGTCCCCGGACATCATCACAATATCGCCTTCGCGTAGGATAAGAGGAGAGGGGTTTGAGCCGACTTTGCGTGGAGGCTTGGGTGACGTGGTTCTCGAAAAACGAAGGAATATGGAGGATATAGGCGCAGCGTTACAGCTCGCTCTAAGTCGGTGTATTGGATAAGTTGCTTTCTTATCATTGTTAATATTGAGAGGTGGCGGTATATTATTTTGTGTGCGAGAGCTTTTTTACTTTACGTAGGCAGTCATTAATCCGCTTGTAGGCGTTGGGTATCGACAGCAATTACAGTTCCAAAGCCAGCCTATGGCCAGCATGTCGACCCTCTAAATGCAACGCATTATCTGATGTTTAGCAGAAATGGGCCATTGGTCGAAGGTTCAATTCCCTTCAAGAGCGATCGATGATTTTAGAGTGCCTTACTCATCGGCCAAGAGGTGCGTTCCGCGATGAATTCCGCGAACGGTTTGACGTTCATGTGGACGCTCGCCTGTTCAAGGCCAGCCAAATAAGTTGACCGATCCTCAACCCTAACCACTGCCCATGGAAACCCACCCGAGGCGAACATGGCGTTCATCAGGAAGCGCGCCATCCGTCCGTTGCCGTCAGGATAGGGATGAACATAGCCTATCAACCAGTGGCCAAGGACTGCCCTAACCGCTGGCTCGCTTTCCTTCTCCAGTAGATCGAACAGGGTCTCCATTCCATCCGGAACTGCTTCGGAGCGCGGTGGTACATGCCATGATCCGCGGAGATATACAGGGTGGTTTCGATAGCCCGCGAGGGCGCTGGGTTTCAGAATACCTGCGGCGACCGAGGGGCCGAACAGTTCGCGGTACCAATCCCTATGTTGCTTTCGGACAACGGCTCCCGCTGGTGCTCTGCGGAGAATCTCTGCAACAGATTCCTTCACGCTTTGAAACGCCTGCCAGTAACCGCGTGCTGCCAAAGCGTCGCGGTTTTTTCCATCCTGCTGATCTACGTCCGGATCCCACGTACCAGTGCGCACGCGATCAATGAGTTCCGGAGTAACGCTGTACCCCTCGATCGAAAGCGAGTGGTATGCGTCGTTTTTGTATATGTCCTCGACCGATTTCATGAATTCGGTGGTGTCCGAGGGAAGCCCGGGGGCAGCAGGAAAAACATCGAGGACCGCCTGACGCTGGCTTTCCCATATAGCATTGAGACGCGCCACAATGGGAGATCCACCGACAGCTAATGTGGAGACTTGCTGGTTTTGATCGAACGGGTCTGTCTCTCTAACGTCGTACATCGCGCCTTTCATCGTTTTCAATATATCGTCGGCGAACTCGCCTTTTCCTATGCGCCGAAATGCGCCGGCCAGACGGCCTGCCACGGCCGAATGTCCTCCGTCGAGTAATCGACCGAGGACAGCCGACACATCGCGCATGGATTTCAGCACGATCTGGGCTTCGATAGGTGATCTTTGGAAAAACGCTTCAGCAACTTTTACCAGGGCGGCGTCCGCAGTATAGAATCTCAATCCGTTTTTCTCGACGAGATCCTCGCGCGTTGGCATTTGCTTGGTCTTGAGATCGTAGATGGATGTGCCAAAAAGCAGTGATAAATTGTTGCCCGCTCCCTTTGGACTGTTGACAATCACCTGGGGCGGAATCGCAGTTGCTTCTGCGTGGAGTAGCATCGATTGTTCCGGTGACAGATGCCATTCCCGTCCAAAGCGGTCGTTGCAGTAGAGGGAGCAGAACTCCCAGAATGAAGCGTACCAAAGGGTTGTGTCGCCGTCTTGGGACTGGGGTCCCGTTGACATTTGCCAGCCGCGGATGACTTCTTGGAGAAATCCGCTCCGTGTAAGGCGCTCTCGGTGTAGTCGGCTGAACTCGTCGGACTTAAATATTCGAAGCCCGCCATCCTGCAATGTTTTGAGGGCTTGCAGGGCGTCAGCCAACTTTTCATTTGGTGTAGCCATTTTGGTTCTCACGACTTCGTTGTTCTTGCGCGAACTCACAATCCCACGTCTCATAAATCAATACCTGGATAATTACGCGTCTTTGTTGTCTTTCATATGCGCGTTTTTAATGTTGAGTCAATACGCGTTAAAGATGATCAATCATGACGCGTCTTTGATGTCGTAAGTGTTGATTTGCACTGAGAACTGGCTCTGACTCAAATTTGTTGCTGTCGTGAATGAGGTTTCTGCTGTTTCACCGGAGGATCAGCAATGGGCCACAGATTGCCGCATGCGAGTCTCAAGCCGTTCGGCTTTGTAGTAGAGGCAGTGAAGATCGTTGGGTTATGTGTTCAAGTTCGACTTCGATCGCGCGATCTATCAGCAGCTTGTCCAGCCTGCGGGCGAGCAAGCCGACGAATTCAAAGCCGATATGAGCGGCGACCTGCTGACTTACCTCTCAGTGGCCGGCGGGTAGAGTTGACAGTCCTGACGCGCCGGTTCTGGTGCGATGCCGTGCTGTGTGGCCGACATATCCTCTGCGAACAATTCGTTGACAACGTGCTGGCTCGCTATGGTCGACGCACCCAGAGGCTGGAGACGATTGTTCACCACCTCGGTCTGGCGCTTGGCGGTAGACCTGCCGCAGCATTTACCGATCGCCTGATGGTGCCGGTGAGCAACGACACGTTATTGCGGGTGGTTCGCCGCCGTACGGTTGATCAGCATGGCGATCCCAATGTCATCGGCATTGATGACTTTGCCTTCAGGCGCGGTCAAACCTGCGGAACAATCGTTTGCGACTTGGAGCTGCGCAGGCCTGTGACTCTCTTGCCGGATAGAAAATTGCCTATGCACCGTAATATCTTGCAATGTGATGACACACACGTAACCGCACTGATTGCTACGTTAAAATCCGAATAGTCCGCATCTGTCGCGGATCAAGCGGAAGGTCGTTTCATGGGTGGAACATCCCTATCAGGTTTGCTGGCACGTACACTCGTCGGTGCGCTGTCATCGTGTTTTTTGTTTTCGGACATATCCTTTGCGGAAGAGCAGATCCCGGTCACCGTTATTATCGCTCGAAACGCTGCGGTCACGGAAACGATCCCGGTCGTCGGATCGTTCGTCGCGCGTGAGGAAGTCCAAGTGCACACGCTTAATCAGGGCAAAGCGATCGAGCTTATTCTCGTGGAAGTCGGGCAGTTCGTGGCGCAGGGGCAACCGCTTGCGATGCTGGATGCGACTGAAGCCCTCATGCTTCTCGATAAAAATTCGGTCTCCATCCGACGTGCCAAGGCGGCCTTCGAGGTAGAGGCAAGCAGGTTGGAGCTCGCCGGAGTCAGCGAAGCTCAATCACGAAAAGTTCTGGAACGCAGCCGGGCGCTGCAGCCAAAGGGTGCGGTCTCCCAGCAGCTTCTCGATGAACACGAAAACGCCCATGCGCGCGCACTGGCCGAACTGGGACTTGCCCGGCAATCGCTTGCCCTGGCAGAAGCCGATGCGGCGCTGATTGCCCGCGAGCGACGTGAAATCGAGTTGACGATCGAGCGTAGCACGGTGCGGGCGCCGAAGGCGGGTCTGGTGTTGCGAAGGGCGGCCCGTCTGGGCGCCATGACGAGTGATACCGGCGGCCCGTTATTTGTGATCGCCAGGGACGGCTCCGTCGAATTCGTCGCCCAGGTCACGGAGACCAGTTTCATG
The DNA here is from genome assembly GCF_004343585.1 of Neorhizobium sp. JUb45. Taxonomy (GTDB): domain Bacteria; phylum Pseudomonadota; class Alphaproteobacteria; order Rhizobiales; family Rhizobiaceae; genus Neorhizobium. Next base: position 4,329 of record NZ_SLYW01000020.1, read on the forward strand.
CGGCTTGGCGAAGGCATGCCGGCGGGCATCACGCTGGCGGGGCATGGTGGCACGATCGCCGGTGTTTTGAGGCTGAATGCGGCCGAACTCGATCCGGTGACGCGCAGCGGTGAAGTGCGCATCGAACTCGAAAATGCTGAAGGATTGAAGCCCGGTGCCTTTGCCCGCGGCAGCATCAATATCGCGGCACGGCGCAATATCCTTCTGCCCGGCAGTGCGGTGAAAACCATGAGCGGCGCAAGCACTGTCCTTGTCGTCACCGATGGGGTGGTGCGATCGAGACCCGTAACGGTAGGCGCGCGGCAGGACGGGTTTGCCGAGATCGTTGGCGGCATCGCCGATGGTGAGATGGTCGTGCTGAAATCCGGCGGGTTCCTCAAGGCCGATGAGAAGGTTCGCCCCGTCATCGCCGCATCCGAACGTCCTTCGGCGGATCATCTCGCCGCAGCCACGGTCATCGAAAGCTATGAGGTCGCACGATGAACGGCAATATTTCCGCCTGGGCGATCCGCAATCCGCTGCCCTCCATTCTGCTTTTTGTCGTGCTGACGATCATCGGTCTCTACAGTTTTGCAAAACTGCCGATCACCTATTTTCCGACGATCATCACGCCGGCGGTCAAGGTCACCGTCGAGCAGTCCGGCGCAACGCCCGTCGAACTCGAAACGGAGGTGACGCGGCTGGTCGAAAACGCCATCGCCTCGCTGCCGGCCATCAAGGAATTGTCCTCCACGATCGGCGAAGGGCGTTCGGTCACAACTGTCGAATTCGAACTCGGGGTGATCTCGCCGGATCGGGCCATGGCCGACGTTCGCGATGCCATTGCCCGCATTCGCGGCGATCTTCCGGGCACGATCGATGAACCGGTGATCGAGCGGATCGAGGAGGAAGCGCAATCCGTTGTCACCTATGCGGTCTCCAGCCGGGACATGACGGAAGGCGAAATCTCGTGGTTCGTCGATGACACGGTCACGCGTGATCTGCAGGGGCTATCCGGCGTGGGGCGGGTTGAGCGCATTGGAGGTGCTGATCGCGAAATCCGTGTCGAACTCGATGCCGATCGTTTGCAGGCGCTGTCGCTGTCCGCCAGCGCGGTCAACGCGGCCATCGCGCAAAACCAGTTCGATCGCTCCGGTGGACGCAGCGACATGGAAGGCGGCGAGCAGGTTCTGACGACGGCGGCTGCGGCCGCAACGATGGAGCAACTCGCGCAAAAACGTCTTTCGCTGTCGGGCGAAAAGTCGGTGCGTCTGGCGGATGTCGCGCATGTCAGTGATGCCGTGGCCGAACCGCGGGCATTTGCCAGCCTGAACGCGGCCGATATCGTCGGTTTTGCCATCTACCGTTCTCAGGGCGCGAGCGATGTCGCCGTGGCGGAGGCGGTCGCTGTCAAGATCGAGCAACTGGCGGCGGCGCGACCGGATCTTCGTTTTAACCTTGTCGATGACACCGTCTCCTACACGCAAGGCAATTACCGCTCGGCGATGAATACGTTGCTGGAAGGTGCCGCACTTTCCATTGTCGTCGTTTTCCTTTTCCTGCGCGACTGGCGTGCGACGCTGGTGGCGGCAGTCGCCCTGCCGCTGTCGGTCATCCCGACCTTTTTCGCGCTCGATATGCTCGGCTTTTCCCTCAACATCCTCAGCCTTCTGGCAATCACGCTGGTCACCGGTATTCTGGTCGATGACGCGATCGTCGAGATCGAGAATGTCGTGCGCCACCGCAACATGGGCAAATCCGCCTACCGTGCGGCGTTGGATGCCTCCGACGAAATCGGGCTTGCCGTCATCGCTATTTCGGCAACCATCATTGCCGTGTTCGCACCGGTGGGGCTGATGAGCGGCGTGGTCGGTCTCTATTTTCGCGAATTCGGCCTGACGGTCGCCATCGCCGTGTTCTTCTCCCTGCTGGTGGCGCGACTGATCACGCCGATCATGGCCGCCTATATGATGACCGGCGCACCCGCCGCGCAGGAGCGCAAGGGATGGCTTTCCATCGCCTACGAAACCATGCTGCGCAAAACGCTACGCTGGAAATGGATGACGGTCGCATCGGCGCTTGGGCTGTTCGCAGTCGCCATCGTTTCGCTGATGTCCATGCCGACCACGTTCCTGCCGGAAGAGGATACCGGCCGGCTGACGCTGACTGTCGAATTGCCGCCAGGCGCAACGCTGGAGGATACCCGCCGGGTCACCAACGGCATTTCTGCAATCGTTGCAAAACTGGACGATGTCGAGGGCGCACTGGTGCGGGCCGGTGCCAGCATGAGCGGCCAGCAGGACGTGCGTTATGCGGTGATTTCGGTTGATCTGAAGCACAAGACGGCGCGTCAGCGGTCGTCCTTCGCCATCGAGGCGGAGCTTACGGCAAGGCTCGCGGACATTCCCGATGTTCGCCTGCGTTTTCTGAACGATCGCGGTGGCCGCGACATATCCTTTTCCGTACTCGGCAGCGATGGCGAGGCCGTTCGCCGCGCGGCGGACGATATTCTCAAGGAGATGGCAACCGAGGGAAGTTTCATCGGGCCGGCCAGCGACAATGTCGCCATGCGCCCCGAACTCAGAATGGTCGTCGATACCGACAGGGCAACAACGCTCGATGTATCGACCGACGCGATCGCCAGCACGATGCGCATCTCGACGATCGGTGATGTCGACAGCCGACTTGCCAATTTTGTTGAAGGGTCGCGGCAGATCCCGATCCGCGTCGTTCTTGACCGCGCGGCGCGTGGACGGCTGCCGGTTTTCGAGACACTCGGCGTGCCCGCCGCCGACGGAAAACTGGTGCCGCTTTCCGCAGTCGCGGAGATCAGCTTCGACCAGACGGTTGCCGCGATCGACCGGTTCGACCGCCAGCGCCGCATCGAGATCGGTGCGGACATGGCAGACGGACTGACCTCGGGGCAGGGACTGGAACGCCTGCTGCAGCTCGAAAGTGTCAAGAACCTGCCCGATGGTGTGCGTGTCCAAGCAACCGGCGATTCCGATACCGAAGGCGAGGTGTTCGAAAGTTTCGCCGTCGCCATGGGAGCGGGGATCATGCTGGTGCTGATCGTGTTGATCCTGCTGTTCAGAAGCATTCTGTCGCCTTTCACCATCCTCGCATCGCTGCCGCTGTCGATCGGTGGCGTCGTGGTCGCGTTGGTGCTGACCGGTTACGCGATCTCGCTGCCGGTGGTGATCGGCATCCTCATGCTGATGGGCATCGTCACCAAAAATGCGATCATGCTGGTGGATTTCGCCATCGAGCGGGAGGCACATGGTCTCTCCCGCCGCGAGGCGATCATCGAGGCCTGCCTGGAACGGGTGCGGCCGATCGTCATGACCACGCTTGCCATGGCAGGCGGCATGTTGCCCTCGGCCTTCGCGATCGGTGATGGCGGCGAATTTCGTGCGCCGATGGCGATCGCGGTGATCGGCGGTTTGCTGGTTTCCACCGTCCTGTCGCTGATCGTCATCCCCGCGCTGCATCTTATCGTGTCGGGTTTCGGTGACCGTCTCGGCAACCTGGTTCGGCCTTTCCTCCAGTCGGCCGAACCGGATTTCGACGCGAACCGGCAATAGCGCGCTGATGCCCTGATGGCGCGTCACGAAGGGGCCAGCTGGTAACCGCTGGCCCCTTCACATGTCTTTGCCCCTCTTAACATTGGGCAACATATCGTTAAGCCAGAACCTCTTCGCGCATGGGAAACCGGGTGAGTTTCCTTATCCGCGAGGCTTGAAAAGCACCATGAACGATATCCGATCTCCCTTCATCCAGATCTACCGCATCAACGCCCTGCGGATTTCGGGCGGCATTGCGTTTTGCATGCTGGCCATCACCTCGGCGCCACCGCCGCTCCCGCTGGTGAGCGTCATGCTCGAACTTCTCGGAACACTGGCGATTTTCGTGGCAATTGCCGGGCGCGGCTGGTCGCTTCTGTATATCGGTGGCCGCAAGAATTCCGAACTGGTGACAACGGGACCCTATTCGGTCACCCGCAATCCGCTATATTTTTTCAGTCTGGTCGGCATTGCCGGTATCGGCGCACAAACGGGCAGCCTCCTGTCCATGGCGATGCTGGTGCTGGCCGCCTGGTTTGCCTTCGACATGGCGATGCGCGGCGAAGATGCCTATCTCGGCAGCCGTTACGGCGGCAGTTTCGATAATTACAGGGCATGCGTCCCGAGGCTCGTGCCCAATCTGTCGCTCTGGCGCGAGTGCGAGGATGTGCCGCTTCGCTCGGCCAAGGCGATCGGCAGTCTCCGCGATGGCATCGTTTTCCTCGGCGCCTGGATTGCCATCGAGCTGATCAGGGCCGGACAGGCGGGTGACCTTCTGCCGGTCGTCTGGACCCTGCCGGTTTGACAGCCGCCGTTTGCCAAGCCTCGCAACAAAACTTAATAAAGCGAAACATCTGCGAACCCGGCTGCATGCGAGATGCCTGCTGTCGGGGCAGCGAGGAAATCGGCGGTGCAGCCAAATTCGAACAATGCGAAAATCCTGATCGTCGAGGACGATCCCGAAATCGGTAAGCTGCTGGCGCTTGCCGTGCAGGAAAACGGCATGCTGCCGACAGTCGCAGAAGACGGTCACGTCATGAACGCGTTGTTGCGCAGCAACGAATTCGACCTGATCATTCTCGATGTCATGCTGCCCGGTGAGGATGGCCTCAGCATCTGCCGGCGGATCCGCTCGGAAAAGACGACGCCGATCATTCTTCTGACCGCGCTTGGCGAAGAGGTGGACCGCATCGTCGGGCTGGAAGTCGGCGCCGATGATTATGTCACCAAGCCGTTCAGCCCGCGTGAAGTCGTCGCCCGCATCCGCAGCCTGCTGCGCCGTGCCTCTTATGGTCTCGCGCATACCACCGTTCAGCGGACGCTGCGTTTCGAAGGCTGGCAGATCGATCCACTCCGTCGCCAGTTGCACGACCCAAGCAATGCGCGTGTGGCGGTGACGACTACCGAATTCGATCTCCTGCTGGCCTTCTGCCGCAATCCCGGGCGGGTCATCACCCGCGAGGAGCTTCTTTCGCTCACCCATACGGGGCTTGCCGGGCCGATCGAGCGCAGCGTCGATGTGCATATCAGCCGTCTGCGCCAGAAGATCGAAGCCGATCCGAAAACGCCCATCTTTCTGCAGACCGTCAGACTTGGCGGTTACGTGTTCACCGCAAGGGTCGAACAGGGCTGACATTGGCCACGAAAAGGCCGGACCCACAAAAAAGCCGGGCGATGACCCGGCTTTTCCATCTTCATGTCTGCCCGTTCAGAATTTATAGCCGACAAACAGCGACGCCGAAGGCTGAACTTTCTCTTCGACGATCGGGCTGTCAGCCGCATCGCCGGTCAGGACGCCGACGCCGGCTTCGCCGCGCACCAGCCAGTTCTCGCTGAGCATGTAGATCGCCGATGCCGAGACGTTGACGCGCTTCAGGCCCGCCTCCGCCTTATATTCGGGAAGACCTGAACTGGCGGCCTGCGCCGCGTTGACGCCAAAATAGCTTTCCATGTGCCTGTCGTTAGCGACGACCGCCTCGACACCGGCACCGAGAATGAGCCGTTCCGTCACCGGCGCCTGATATTCGGCGCCAAACGTGCCGATCAGACTTTCGCTTCCATCGATCGTCTGATCGACGGCGGCGTAGAATTCGAAACCGTTCCATTCATAGGATGCCTTGGCGCCAACGGTCGCGGCAAAATCGATATCACCCAGCCCGCGCAGGCGATCGGCATCATCCTGGTCGCGGCCGCTCTCGTAGCCGACCTTGGCGGAAAGCTTGAAGCCATCATGCTGGATGGCTGTGACTGTGACGCCTCTTGGATCGATCTCCAGCCAGTCGCCGTAATTGAAGACGATGAAGGGAACGGGCGAAACCTCGAGCTTGTCGCTGCCTTCGTATTCCGGCTCGTAAATCCCACCGGCGCCGACGATCAGGCTCCAGTTGCGTTGTGGTTTCTCGCTGTTGAACCGTTCCTGATCGAAAGCAGGCTCCGGTGGCTGGTCGGACAGGCTTGCGTCGGCGGCAAGCGTTTTCGAGCCGGTGCCGATCAGCACGAGCGAGACGTAGAGGGCGCTTGTCAGAAGTCGCCGGTCGGTCCGTTGGATAAAAGACATGGGTGCTCCAGTGATTTGACACGGGCGTCGCCAGTCAAGACGAGCCGTGTGTGCAACACATCCGTCCTGTCACGAAGGCGTCCGGCGCAGCATGTCTTTGTGTTACGCTTTGTTGCTGCCGGTGGAATCGCCGGGGTTCCGGGGCGACCGACACAAAACTTAATGTCCAATTTCCCTCAAGCTCACTATTCTACGCCGAGGTTGCTGCGATTGTTGGCGTGCGACCATACTGTCATGCAACGGGGTGCGTTCCCGAGGAGGCATTTTGAGGTTTCGGGTCTCCCGGTTGATTTCGACCATTCATGGCCAGATCACGGCCGTTATCTTTGCCTGCCTGGTGATTGCCTTTCTGATCGGCTCGACGCTGGAGCGATGGGTCAGAGACGAATACGACACGCCCGATCTCGAGGGGATGTCGGCGCGCGTGACCTCGATCGCATTGGTTCTTGCGAAAGCGGAGCCTGGCGAGAGAGGTGCAGTCCTTGCTGCCGCAAATCGTGGTGACCTGCGTCTCGAGTTGCAGCCGATCTCGTATTTCGATAACGTTGCCGCCTCGTCACCGGATGAGCCGTTTATCCAGATCGTCATAGACCGCCTTCTTCCCCCCGAAGATCTGCCCGTTCCTTATGGTGGCTGGAGAACATTCGTCGATGGCAAGCGTATCCTCGCTGCGAAGGTCGATGACGCGACGCTGCTGGTCATGGAACTGCGGCCGGAAAGTTTTCTGCGCAATGATGCACTGAGGTTCGGCTCGAACTATCTGGTGGCGACGCTCACCTTGATCATCCTGTTTTCGGTTTTCGCGGTTTGGGCGATCACCAGCCCGCTGCGCCGCATCGCAGCCTCGGCCATGAAGGCCGATATTTCTGTCGGGCCGGCGCTTTTCGAGGAACGTGGCAGTGTCGAGATCGTGGCGCTCGCGCGTGCGCTGAACGGCATGCAAAGCCGCATCTCGACAATGGTGGAAGCGCGCACCCGGATGCTGCGCGGCATCAGTCATGACCTGCGAACGCCGTTGACGCGGCTGCGGCTTCGGGCCGAGCGTGTCGGTGAGGAAGATGTTCGCGATGCGCTGCTGACCGATATCGAACACATCGATAGACTGCTGAAGGAAAGTCTCGGTTATCTGCGCGACAACCACCAGTATGAGGCATCACAACGCGTCGATCTGGCCTCGGTTCTGCAGACGGTCTGCAACGAGTTTTCGGATATGGGGCATGACGTGCGCTATTTTGGCCCGGCGCGTGCCGTCGCCAACTTCAAGCCGTTGGCGCTGACCCGCGCTGTCACCAATCTATGTGAAAACGGCGTGAAATTCGGCACCAGCGTGGAGGTTCATCTGCGTATGGAAAACGGCAGAACCGTCATCGATATCGTGGATGACGGACCTGGCATTCCAGAAGCCCACAGAAGCCGCGTGCTGGAGCCGTTTTTCAAGATGGACACCGCGCGGGGCGGGACAGATACGGGCTTCGGTCTCGGCCTTTCCATCGTAGCGGAAATTGTACAGGCGCATCACGGAAAATTGGAATTTTACGACCATCAGTCTACAGGGTTGTGCGTTAGGCTGGTATTGCCCCTTTGATTGCATTGGAGTGAACCCCTCGGGCTAGACCAAAGGGGATCTTTCGCCTCGACTGCCTTGGCGAAGTCTCTTATGGCCTGCTCTAATTCCAGGAGCGCGTTATCGGAAATATGTTGTGCAGCCAGGGCCGCGATCTCTGGTTCGATTACAAGCTGTGTCTCGTAAATCTGCAAAGCGTCATCCCAAGCGAGTTCAGCGACGAAGCAGCCTCTGTTGGGTATGAAGTGAACGAGATGTTCGCTTTCCAAATGCCTGAGCGCTTCTCGAAGCGATGGTCTGGAGACTTCTAGGGCCGCGCATAGATCACACTCGACAAGGCGAGGTCCCGGCAAAAACTCACCGCTAATGATAGCTCGCCGGATTGCTCGCACAACCTGAGAGCGAATATTCTCTTTTTCGATCCTGACTTCCAGAACGTTCGGATTGGCTCGGGCCGCACTCATAATCAGTTCCTCGTATGGATCATCGTAGCCAATGAAGTGCAGGAATATTTTGGGCTTCCATCCGCCGCGTTGGTCGAGAAGGACTGGTTTGTCGTTCAAGCCTTGGCAGCGATCCACGACGTCGAGGTCGATGGGCTCACTCTGGCGTTTGGCGGTGGGACCGCGCTCGGTCGCGCCTACCGCCTGCTTGAGCGCATGTCGGAAGACATCGACCTTCGTATCATCGGCGAAAAATCCACCTCGCGAAGCGTTCTCAAGCGCTTTCGAAGCGAGGTGAACGACTGACTGACCGCAGCAGGTTTTGCTGTCGACGGTCATTATGAGGTCAAGCAGAACGACAGATATGTCCGATACGACCTGCCGTACGATCCGATCGCAAAAGGCGAAGGTGTTTTACGCCCGGAGATCAAGATCGAACTCTCGTCTTTCCCGGTCGCGACAGCACCTGAAACTCGCTCGGTGTCGTCGTTCGTGGCGGAAGCGAAAGGTGAAAAGCCCGAAGCTATCGATGTTAAGTGCGTGCGGCTGGTGGAAACTGCAGCAGACAAGTTCGTCGCCCTGGCGCGTCGGGCGGGCTTTGCCTTTTCGGGCCTTGGCGCCCTCGACCACACGCTCGTTCGGCACGTCTACGATCTGTCGCGCATGAACGGTCTGTATGACTGGCGCCGCCGTCGCGATCGCGCTCGAGACGATGACGGCGGAAGCCGCAACACCCGCGGGCGACTATCCCGCCTACAAGGAAGATCCCAAAGCCGAGACGCTCCGGGTCTACGAAGTCATGGCCAAAGACAAGACGTTTGCGGAAAGTTATTCGAAACTGCTTGGCGATCTCGTCTACGGCGACAAGCCCGAGTTAGGGAAGGCCTTCGAAGCGACACAGCAGTTCGCCGAACGACTTCACAAGACTTAAGTCGGCGATTCCAGCGACGACCGCTTCATCAAAAAGAGCATTTCGACGCGGCTTTGTCGTCAGCGGCGTGTTTTGAAGCTGCAGTCGATTGCGACCTTCACAATGATCTCATCTCGGCATTGTAAATACTGCGGCAAGACGGGCACCGTGTCAGGCCTTGTCGCTCGAAACCGCAACCCGATGAGGAGACGAGAATGCGGCGTTCGCGAACAACCCAGGCCTTCTTACTTCTGCTTGCTCCCGCCCAGGCTTTTGCCTGGGGTGAGGCTGGACATTCTATCGTCTCTGAGATCGCCCAGCACCGTCTGACCGGACATGCCTTCGTGACGGTGCAGAAGCTTCTGAAGAGCGAACTCGACCCCGCGCCGGCCGGCCCGGTCTCGCTGGCATCGATCGCAAGCTGGGCCGACGATTATCGCAGCAGCCACACGGAAACGACAAACTGGCACTTTGTCGACATTCCGATCGACGTCAAGGGCATCGACCCAAAGGACGTCCGCTACGATGCCGCCCGCGATTGCCCGCCCGAGACGAGCAGCTCGGGAACGTGCCTCATAAAGGCGGTTGCGACGCAGCTCGCAATCCTGTCGGTGCCCGCCGATTTCAACAATCCTGCGGATGTCGCCAAGCACGCGATGGCGCTTAAATTTATCGTGCACCTTTACGGAGACATGGCGCAGCCGCTGCACTGCGCGGAGCGGGAAGGCGATGGTGGTGGCAATGGCCTGCAGGTCTTCTACTCAGGCCCGAAACAGAACAGCGTCGAGACGCGAACGAACTTCCACAAGGTCTGGGATAGTCTCATCATCGGCGACGTGCAGTGGAACTGGAACGCCTACGTCCACGATCTCGAACAGAAATGGCTGAAAGGCAAAGACGAGACCAAGCTCGCCTCTGGATCGGTCATTGACTGGGTCAACCAGTGCCACCTCAAAGCCGTTGAGGCCTATGGCCTCGTCTCGCGCGACCTGACGCTCGGTCAGCAACAACTTTCGCAGGAAAAGGCAATCGCTGACGAGCAACTGGCAACAGCAGGCGTGCGGCTCTCAAAGGCTTTGAATGAAGCATTTTCGGCCTATCCTTGAAGGCATCGGCAGCAATCATAGGTAGATTGTCGTCGCTGCCTTTGCTATCGTATCGGACGAAAAAAGGGGGAAGTATGGCGCTGGCATCAGAGGAATCCATCAAGGCGCGCATGCGCGCCAATCGCGGCGAAATCGTCCGATCAATTCAAGTCGCGCGGGACGGCAACCCCTACGCGGCTCAGCCGAGTGCCGAGCGACGTGTCGCCCGCTTGCAAACGAAGGCCAAAGTCAGTCAGCGCGAAGCCGAAGTTCTCGACACGACGATCCGCACCATGGCCGCGGCCGTCACCGCCGCACCGGATGGGGCGGAGCTCTCCGGTGCGCGCCCGGCGGCGGCGGCCCCGCGTGGTGCTGAGAAGGTCTGGGGTGACACCGTCGACTTCGTCAGCGTGAGCTTTCTGAAAAAAGGCGCGCGCATCGCCCGCGCGGTCGGCCGCGTCTCCTATCAGAACCAGACGCCGCTTGGGACTGGGTTCCTGATTGGCAACGGCCTGTTCCTCACCAACCACCATGTCATTCCTTCGGCGGACTTTTCCCGTCAGCTGGCGATCGATTTCGATTATGAGCTCGATCTCGTCGGCAACCGCCGATCCGACACGCGGTTCCGTTTCGATCCGACCGTTTTCGTCACCGATCCGGATGGCCAAGACGGCCTCGACTTTACGATCATCGGGGTCGGCGACCGCCTCTAGGGGACACTGCCGCTCGAGACATTCGGATGGAGCGGCCTGTCGGCGGCGAGCGACAAGCACATGCTCGGTGAATTTGCCAATATCGTTCAGCATCCGAACGGACGCTATAAGGAGGTCGTGTTGCGAGAAAATCGGCTCGTCGGCCGCTTCGACAATGCGCTCCATTATGTTGCCGATACCGAGCCTGGCGCTTCCGGAAGTCCGGTCTTCAACAGCGAGTGGCGCGTGATCGCGCTTCACCATTGGGGTACTGCGTGGCGCGAAGTCTTTGGCGAAGATGGGATGCCGGCGCGCGTCCAAGGTGCCTCGCAGCCTCTAGCTCCTCGTGTTCTCCAAATTGCTTGAACAGCTATTCCAGCTCAGGGATTTCGCCACTATGGAAAATGATGGTCGGCGGACCGTACTCACCTATCGATGGGTCTGCCTCGCGGCTCCAGGCGACAACACCGGCATAATGATCCGCGATTAGCTGCGCATCACGCTTTGCCCGGTCTTCGCTGTCCACCTGCCGCGGATCGAACGCTGGCACCAACTCTCCATCGTCGTTCTTTACGAAGGCTGCCAGAACGATCAGCTTACCTTTGGTCGACATAGTCTTTTGCCTTCTGTTGCTCAGACATGGACGTGACAGCAACCTGTTAAGCTCGGGCTGGCGGTCGAGCGCGACGTGTCAGTCGAGTGCCTCACTTTAATCGAACGTGATCAAGATGCTTTGTCCAGAGGCATCGTAGACCCCCACAATCTCGATACCCTGAACGCGAAGTTGCCGCGCTCGCTCTTGAAACTCAATGGAGTTCAGTTGCTGCCCGGACTGCGGAATGGCACCGTTGAAGGTCATATTGAGTTTTTCGCCGGACATCTGCGATGCGCCTGCGCTGCCAGTACGGATGAGTTCGACCCCGTGCTTGTTTACCTTGATCGTCCCAGTCTGCAACTCACCCAAACCGGCATGCTGTCCGATGATGCGATTGAGGGCATCGTCGCTCAGAAGTGCCAGCAGTGCCGCGATGGCCTTCTGCTGAACTTCCGAGCGCTCGGCAGCCACCCGATCAGCAGCTTCCTGGATTTCAAGTCCTCTCTGGGCTCTAGCAGCCTTGACGGTGCTTGAGATTCGCTCTCGTAGCTCGAAACCAAGCCGATCAACTGGAGTAAGCGTCAGCCCCTGCGGTGAGGGTTCCAGGGCCATCGCGGAACTGTTGAAGTCCAGGACCTGTCCGTCCGATGCGTGTGGCGTCATAGCTTTCTGGCCTTTTCATTCGGTAACTTGAAGTCTGGCGAGACAAGCTTCGCCTCCGCGAGAAAATCTTCTTCGGTCGCCACCATGCCAATCTTCAAATAAATCCGCTCGGCTTCCTCTTTCCCAAGCCCGTGCTTTTTGGCAAACGCGTAGACCGCAGCGCGAGGGTCGCTGAACGCCGGCTTTTTGGTTTCGTATTCGATCATCGGGAAGTTTCCTTCGTTTATGGGGAACAGTTGCAATGGACCTTGACGCGCTAGTCGAGGGTAGCGATTGGGCGGCACCTTTTAATCTTAACATCGTCACGGAACCGCGACCTGATCCGAAGCTTTGCGAAATTGCTCAAGGGGCGATCGACGGCGCCAGAGTTTTGTCGAATTCTTCTCTGGATACCGGCCACGCTTCGGTGCGGCCGTTGGAACCCAGCAGCAAGGTCATCGTCGTATGATACGCCTCCCATGTGACGTCGATGGGCTCCTCGTCAATTTGGAGTTCGAAGACGCCTGGTCGATGAGGTTGCGTCATCCCTGGAAGCTGAAATGGTCGAACGATGGTGATGGTTTTAACGGTCGTTGTCATGATGGCACCGTCTCTTTCGGGAATGCTGCAGGACGGTCAGCATGGGTGCTGAGGCGAGTGAGGTAAGTGAAAGCGACAGTGACATCAGCTGGACGCCACTATCTGCCTGCGTGTCTGAGGAGGTCTATTTCCCTGGCGATCGGTCCCAAAAGCTTTCGCAATCGGTTTTCCTCCACCAGACCTAAGCGAAACCTTTTCGCGAATTCGCTCACAAGCACAGTCTTGGCTGTGTCGGACTGGCGCGGTGGAAGTGATTTGCCTGGGTGATGCATGATCGTATCCTTTCAGGATCACGGTATGCTCAACAAAAATGCGTGAGATCCAGCATAATGGTGCTGGATCGAGCTTTGGAATAAGCAGAGGTCGCGGCTTTTAGTATTCTTGGTCGCAACGCATCGAAGGAGGTTAGGTAGTCTGACGCGCTGGCATTTCTGTGCGATTCCTCGCAGGCCAAAACTTCCGTTGCCAGATAGAATTTGATCTCGAACATCCCGTCATATCCGGTGAAACGGACACAGCGGCTTCTGTCGTCAAAACTACGGGCGCTGTTTGGAAACGATATTCCCACTAACGCCCACCCTCATCCTGCCAACGATCAACAGCACTGCCCCTCGGATGTAGTTCAAGGTTTGCCATGGCTGAGGACCATTTACGGTTCGCCAAAGAACCCCGGAGAGCGGTTCTGTTCGGCACACCGCTACGGAACTCGGCAGAGAGGAAGAGCAAAGCGTCACGTTTCGTATCGGAGCTCGCGATGGACTCAGAGGATCTCAGGACGTCCCTGACCAGCTTGAAGCCGACAGGGTCAATATTCGATGCTGCTGGATTGGAAGACATTGCGTCCTCCTTTGTTGGGGCAAGGTTTTGCGCCCTTGATGACAGCGCCCTGGAGACGAGCCGTCACTACGATCTTACGTCGTGCAAAAATACTGGATTACAAGGGATGATCGTGCACAGCGGCTACGGAGCAATGTCCAAGGGCTTTCGGCGACCCGATGCTGGACAACTAGAGGGGTAATTTCTTGTATTGATGTATGAGAAGAAATTTTGGTTCTTAACTCATTTCCCTTTGATCCGGGTACCTTGCCCAGCCATCGGTTGATCTATGAATCGAATCATAACAATTTCCTTGTCGCGTCGAAGGGTTCTTTTCCCGATTTTGGCCTACGTGATTGAATGTCTGATAACGGACAGAGGCTGCCGGAAACCAGGCTAGCAACTCTTTTCAACCCGATACGAGGGTCGGAAACATGAGGATTGCCTAATATGAATTCTGCGGTTCAGAATTTTTTGAGAACAGCTGACGAACAGACCAGAACAGCACTACGCCAGTGACTACAGGCGCTGCGAGTTCGTCCAAGAGTTGCGGTCCTCTTGGTGAGTCTTGCATGTTGTGCCCCCAATGGTGTGGCTTCACTGAATGTCGCATTTCGGACATGTGCTCCGCGTCACTTGTACGAGGTCGTTGATCTGACCATAGATAAGCCACGACAGAAGCTGACAATGAGACATCGTTCGCAACTTCATGGCGCGTACGGCTAGGAGAAAATCATTGCTCTTGCCCTCACTGAGGTTGAGAGAATGGGCATTCCTTCGCAAACAGCTATTCGGAACCTTATTATTCGTGCCTTGAGCCCGAATGATTTCGCAAGCCTTTCCCCTCATCTCGAAGAATTGGACCTGCCTCGGCTTTATCAGATGTCGGCGCCAGGCATGGTCACCGACTACTGCTACTTTCTGGAGTGCGGGCTCGGATCCGTTGTCGCTGAGGTTAAGGGAGGTAGAAAAGCAGAGATCGGTATTTTTGGTAATGAGGGGATGTCACCGACATCAATGATCATGGAAGCGCCGACAACCCCGTACTCAACGTTTATGCAGATCTCTGGGCGTGGTTACAGAGTTCGCAGTATCCGACTATCCCACGCCGTCGAGGGAAGCTTCCGGCTGAGATCGCTGCTTCTCCGATTTGCCCAGGTGATGTCCGTCCAAGGATCATATACAGCGCTTTCAAACGCGACCGACAAGATCGAACAGCGTCTCGCCCGTTGGCTATTGATGTGTCACGACAGATCCGACGGAGATAAAATCGCGCTGACTCATGAATTTCTATCTGCGATGCTTGCCGTCAGGCGCCAAAGTATCACCACTACACTGCATGTTCTAGAAGGCTTGCATTTTATTGAAGCGAAGCGAAATGAGATAACCATCCATAATCGGCGCGGCCTAGAGGGCTTTGCAGGTGGTGCCTACGGTCCGGCGGAGGACGAATACCGAAAGCTTATTGGCCCTTTCTAAGCAAGGAACCAAACTAATCGTCTTCTGAGCGGTGTGCGTCTTCGTCAGCGCAGGCGGCGATAAAAGGCTTACGGCACATTTCTGAATGAATGCCGCCCGTTAAAGCAAGCTGGCAAAGGTCATGGGCACGCCGATAATTCGCTCCGGACTTATAGCTGAATGTCTTTAAGTGCCTCAGAGCGTCAGCCGGTCCTTCAACCTTCCTCGACAGGCGAGCGTCTTCCCCGACGTGCACCGGCACCTTCCAACGGAGCGAAAATCCAACAGCAATGATGCTCATAGCGGTTTCACTGAAATCTGCATCATTCTCGGGTGGTTGCAAGCGCGACTAGATCCATCTGGACCGTTTCAGCTTCGAGCAAGGAGGACTCCTGCGGGAAATCTTCGATTCCGTAGATTTCATAAAGCGCCTTGAGCAGAAACCTGACCCGGGGTGACTTGCAGAAGTAAAAAATTGTCTGGGCTTCTCGTCGTGTGGTGACGAGCCGCGCTCCACGGAGCTTTCCGAGATGCTGAGAAAGAGCAGATGGGCTCAACCCAACCTGGATGGCCAGCGAGCCGACAGACGTTTCATGCTGCCTTAGAACATCCAAAATGTGCAGTCGTTTTTGGTTCGCCATCACCGCCAAAAGATTGGAGGCTTGGATCACGGCGTGTGGGTCAACGAGTAAGGCCTGCATCTTCGGCTCCCAGCCATGCTCGATCACACCATAAACAGGCGGCGCGATCGAAGCGGTTAATCTCGCGTGCGCTCGACTTTTATTGTGGGGCGGTGCAGATTTTGTAACACTGTTTTAGAATTCTCACAACATGAGCTCGAAGTCATCTGTCCGGTATCGTGCTAATCATCTGCGGGGGCCGGTCTTGGACGCGGTGAGTGCAAATTTGCTCATGTTCAATTAAATATAGCTATTCTTCTCTCAGTGTCGGCGGTGACGCGGCTTTCCGTCACCCATAACTCAAAAGAGGGGCCAAAATTGTCCGATATCGCACAAACAATATTATGCCTTCTCATCGCCAGCTAATCAAATTGCGGTAATGTGACCCTCCAAACACCAAGGTCGCAAGACTTGCCCTCCGACATCGGCTTGACCTGCTTTCCTTCGCCCTCTTGGACATCCCGCAGATGCTAACTGCCGAGTTCTTCGGGTGCGACTCCGAGGCAAGCACCCAAGGCCGCCTTGCCGACGTCAGGCATCATCGCCAGGCCCGCAGTGATTGCCTCCTGCCACGCCGATCCTCTTTCCCATGCCTCCGTGTAAGCATCGGCCAGATCGTCGGACCTTCGCGTTTGCTGTAAGGCCTCACATAGGAGCGCAGCTTGCTGCAAATCCTTGTCCTGCTTGCCACGGCCCGTAATATCGTTCGTCCGCCGCCTTGAGGCCACGATGAGCTTGTGGACGGCATATCGTTCAGGAGACGGCACAAGGACGCTCACTCCCGACCTGTGAAGCAACACAGTGCGGATCGGGTCGCGTATCAAAAAATCCAGAAAACGCAGGTTCTCCGCCGATGCACCACCAAGCGCAGGCATAGGCGAAGGCTTGCCTGTAAAGTCGTCGCTCCCACGATTGCCCGTCAGAAATTCCACGCGGTAGCCCGAAGCATTGGCGAAAGCCGTCACCTTCACCCTATCGGCCTGGTGCGGAACCGCCCGGAATGTTGCGTCGATTGTTTGCAGCAGATCGAGAACAGGCGGCAGGCTGTCGCCCACTTCAGCGGAAATCGCAAAGTCTTGCGCAAAATCGGCGTCACCCGTCTGCATGGCGGCATTTGGCAGACGAACACCAAGGATGCCAGCATAACACCCAAACGCCACTGTTCCGATCAAAACGGCTCGCAGTCGAAAAAGCCCGCCGTCAGCGAGAGTTTCGACAACGTCGCCCGCGAACCGGTCAGGGCCAGTCATGCCGCCTGATCGGAGAAGCGTGCTCACGAGGCGGCGGCGGTCCTTTGCGTGTTCCTTGATATCGCGAAACCGCCCGACCCGAGCCGTGATTTCGGGATCGGCATGGGGGCCGACATATCGCCTTTTGTCGCCCTCAGGCGTAGGAAAGTCGAAATACCAGTAGTCCTTGCCTTTGACAGGCACGGTGACGAAGCGACCTTCGATCGGATAATCGGCTTCGAATTGGGCATCCAGCGAACGTTGGGCGAGTTCGGAGAACATCGTTCGATAGGCAATGTCTATTTCCCGCATCAAGCAAACCCGTCGTTATAATGAAATTACAAAAAAAAATTATAACGCCACTTATCGGCTGTCAACACGGCCGTTCAGCTCCGGATGTGCTTCAGATAGGAGCTCTAAAACCCGGGCTCTGTTGCAAAAATTGTTGTTGGCTGACGATGCCTTGTACCTCGGCCCTTAGGCGGTCTTCGCCTCGACGTTCTGGGCAAGCAGCGCCACCTTTTAACGGTGTTCTGGTGGAGCAGGGCACACCGGACATTATCGATAATCCGCAGACGCAAACGTTTGCAGCCTACCTTCGTCAGGAGGCATCGGGTGAAATCGAGCACGCAACGGACGTGCAGCAGCCTGCCGTGACCTCACTGCCTGCTGCCAAACTGATTCACACGGAAAGATGAACGGGATGCTGCCCTATCAAACCGAAGCTGAAGCGGCCATAGGTGCTGACCTCTACCGCTATCTCGTCGGCCGCGCCGTCGAGGTTAAGACCGATCACCAGAGGCTTGTCTTCAGTCTTAAACTAAGATCAGTTCTCAAGCTTGCGTGAACGCTGGAGATATCCGGAACGAAAACCCGTGATTTACATTCTCGCTCCAGCGGTTCGTAGTGAGGCGGACATCGACCTTCTGGGCAGAGAGGCTCGGTTGGAAAGCGAGCCAAACTATGCCGTAATCAACAAGGAGATTAAGACCATGGGTTCGACATCTGATAAGATTTCCGGCAAAGCCAACGAGTTGATCGGCAAGGCAAAGCAGGCCGTCGGTGACGCTACCGACAATCGTACCCTCGAAGCGAAGGGCGTCGCTCAGGAAGCAAAGGGCGATGCGCAGCAGGCCAAGGGACATGCCAAGGATGCTTTGAAAAACGTGGTCGACAAGGCCTAAGTCTTTACAGAGATTTTACGGAGGCCCGCTTTAAGCGGGCCTTTCTCATGTGATCGAAATGCGTTGGGTTGCGTATATTGCAGATGAATCCGACTTTCGATTGGTATTATAGATGTTGCAGAGCTGCGGGCCGACGCGAGCTCGTGTTCAGCTAGGCCATGTGTCACGAGATTATCTCGCGCCTCCAGCTGCTTGATACATGTTGACACATTTCGCGTTCCATGGAACGAGCGATTTATGGCCAAACGTCTCACACGCAATTTTTCCCTGACCCCGGAGCTTGAGGGTTTCATCGCTGAGTGCCTGTCATCGGGAGATTACGGCAATGCGAGCGAGGTCGTCCGATCAGGACTTCGCCTGCTCCGTGAAAGTGCCAAGCCAGCTGTGGCAAATCCGTCAATCTGGCCAGTCGGCGGCGGAGAATGCGGGAAAGTCATTCGTGAAAAAGGTTGGACCGAAACACCGCTGGGGCCTCCAGATGACTGGTCGATCGAACTACGGACGACTGTTGCCAATATCATCAACTCTCCGGTCGCCAAAGTCCTCATGTGGGGTCCGTCCCACACCATGCTTTACAACGATATCTACGCAGAGCTCGTGGCAGACAAACACCCAGCTGCTCTTGGAAGCAATGTTGCGGAAATCTGGCCTGAGGTTTGGGACTGGAATCGGGAGATGATCGAGGCCGCTCTTCGTGGCGAGCTTCGTTCGTATCGAGACCAAAGCATGACGCTCATTCGGAACGGTCAGGCTCAAGAGTTCATTTTCGATCTATTCTACACGCCTGTTTATGAAGCCAGTGGCAAAATCGGCGGTGTCATGTGCACCGTCGTTGATAACAGTGGTCGCGTTGCGCTGGAAAAACGCGCGAGCGATAGCGAAGGCCAACTCCGCCGTGTCACGGACGCAGTGCCTATGCTGATATCTTATGTCGACCGCCAGCACGTTTATCGTTTCGCCAATCACGCTTACGAGGCTTGGTTTGGTATGAAACCCGATGACATGATCGGCAAACATATCGCAGCAGTGATCGGTGAGGGGCCGTACGAAAATCGACGGCCTGACATTGATCGTGCACTGGCTGGTGAAGTCGTGACCGGCGAAACCGACATGCCAGTACAGGGCGGCGCGCCTCGTCGGCTCGAGATCCGTTACATACCGCATGCCGAAGCCAATGGGACAATCTCTGGCGTCTACATCCTTGGCATCGATATCGAAGAGCGAACTGTACGCGAAGCCGAGCTCGCAATGAGCAACACCCGTTTTCACACGGCCATGAATGCAGTGCATGGCGTCCTTTGGACAAACAGTGCTGATGGACGGATGGTTGGCGAGCAACTGGGCTGGGCGTCGCTGACCGGTCAGACCTTCGATCAATACCAGGGTTTTGGCTGGGCCGAAGCCGTGCACCCGGACGATATGAAAGCATCGGTCAACACCTGGAACGCCGCAGTCGAAGCGAAATCCATGTACGTGCACGAGCATCGGGTTCGTCGCCACGACGGCGCATGGCGCCAGTTTGCAATTCGGGCGCTTCCGATCATCGGCTCAAAGGGCGATATCGTTGAATGGGTTGGAGTACATACCGACATCACACATCAGCGTGTGGCAGAGGACGCCCTTCGGGAACACGCCGAAGCACTTTCCCGGCAAGTCCGACACCGTGAACGGGCCGAGGAGCAGCTTAAGCAGCTCAACGAAAACCTTGAGGCGCGCGTCATTTCAGAGATCGCCGAGCGCCGGCAGGCTGAAGCCAAGCTGGCGCAGGCTCAGAAAATGGAAACCGTCGGAAAGTTAACCGGCGGGGTCGCCCATGATTTCAACAACCTGCTGCAGGTCGTGTCTGGCAATCTGCAGCTTCTGGCGAAGGAGGTTGCTGGTAATCAACGCGCCGAGGCGAAAATCAACAACGCTATGGCTGGTGTATCGCGAGGTTCAAAACTTGCCAGTCAACTCCTGGCTTTCGGGCGGCGTCAGGCACTGCAGCCCAAGGTCGTCAATATCAGCCGGTTCATCCGCGATATGGACGACATGATCCGCCGCGCAATCGGTGAAGCGATCGAGGTCGAGACAATTGTCAGCGGTGGGCTCTGGAATACATTCATCGATCCGACACAGATCGAAAATGCTTTGCTGAACCTCGCCATCAACGCGCGCGATGCAATGGACGGGCAGGGCAAGCTGACGATCGAGCTCTCAAACGCTCATCTCGACGACACATATGCTCGCACTCATGACGAGGTTAACCCGGGTCAGTACGTCATGTTGGCAGTCACGGATACCGGTTCCGGCATGCCGCCCGAGATCATCGAGAAAGTTTTCGAGCCTTTCTTTTCCACCAAGGCTGAAGGGAAGGGCTCCGGCCTCGGCTTGTCGATGGTCTACGGCTTTGTCAAACAGTCCGGCGGACATGTGAAAATCTATTCGGAAGTCGGCCACGGCACGACGATCAAGCTTTACCTGCCGCGCGCAGTTGAAGCGGAAGATGTTGAAGTCGCTGTCGACAACGGGCCGATCGTCGGGGGCACGGAAACCGTTCTGGTTGTCGAAGATGACGCAGAGGTGCGCGAAACGGTCATCGCGTTGCTGACCGACCTTGGCTATCGCACGCTGAAGGCAGTTGATGCTTCGAGTGCACTCACAGTGATCGATAGTGGTATCCCGATCGATATCCTGTTCACCGATGTCGTCATGCCGGGCACGCTGAAAAGCCCCGAGCTGGCGCGCAAAGCAAAGGAGCGGCTGCCAAACATAGTCGTTCTGTTCACATCCGGCTATACCGAGAACTCAATTGTCCACGGCGGTAAACTCGACGCCGGCGTCGAGTTGTTGTCGAAGCCTTACACGCGCGAAGCGTTGGCGCGGAAGTTTCGTCACGTGTTGGCAAACCAAGCCCAACGACTGAATGTTTCAACCAAGGAACCACAACGAGAACCTTCGTTAGAGCCCGAGGCGTCTCTGGCTGTATCTTCACGCGAGGCGGAGGCAGGCAAGGAAAAAGTAGGGCGCGTCACGGTACTGCTTGTCGAGGACGACGCGCTCATCCGCATCAATACAGCCGAAATGCTGCAGGATGCTGGCATGATTGTGGTGGAGGCCGGCAGCGCCGAGGAAGCGAAGGCGGCCCTCCAGACCATGGCAATCGATGTGCTCGTGACCGACCTCAATCTACCAGGTGCATCCGGTATAGAGTTGGCGAACGAAGCCAGAAACCTTAGGCCCTCAACTCTCGTTGTATATGCCACAGGCGATCCTTCGGCGGTCCGCGGAGAACGAGGGGCGACGGTCGTGGCTAAGCCTTATGACGCGACGAAACTCGCAGAGGCGATAGCCAACGCGGGGTCCGATAAGCGTGGCGAGGAAAAAGTTGCTGGGGAGAACAACGATCACGCGCAGGAGGCTTAGTTGCTTGCGCCGAAGTCTATCAAATGACGTGGCGCATTACGCTTGGCGCTATCCTGTATGGGTGCGGCCTGCGTCGGCAGGATTTAGGCTCAGGACCTATTAAATAGCTTGCCTTGTTGCGATGGCTTTGATTCATTTGGACCGAACGGAGGTCGCCGCGATGATCGATTTGCTGTTGCTGTCTGAGGCGCAGATGCGCCGGATCGAGTTGATCGGCTGGTCCTGAGAAGCATCACCTTCGTCTTGCGCAATGGGTTGCGATGGCTTGACGCGCCCCGGAATAAGGTCAGCACAAGACGATATACAAACGTCTCATCCGTTGGAGCAGGCTCGGCGTGTTCAACCGGATTTTGGCCGAACTGACCGCCAGACGGGGCGAGCCCGAGCAATTGATGATCGACGCCACCCATCTGAAAGCCCATCGCACCGCAGCCAGCCCGCTCAAAAGGGGGATGTTCTTAGACGTATCGGACGCACCAAAGGCGGCCTGAACTCCAAGCTGCATGCTGTCTGCGAGGATCACCGCCGACTGCTCATCCTGCTTGTAAGCGAAGGGCCGATGAGCGATTACAAAGGAGCGGCGAAGATGATCGTCGCCTTTCCCAAGGCCAAGTCCCTACTGGCCGACAAAGGCTACGACGCCGACTGGTTTCGAGAGGCTTTGGCCCAACGCAAGATCACCGCCTGCATTCCATCGCGGGCAAACCCTAAGGTCTCTATAAGACCTCGATTTAGTTACTGTGAACTGGTCGCATTCGACATTTATGCAAGCCCTTATTGTGGACCACTTGGTATTCGAAGGTGGACGGGAAACCGATCCGTGTCCCGTCACCCAGCCAGCGACTTAAAGAGTTTACGCATCCTCACGATGTACGTGCTTAGTAATCCCGGCTGCGCCGCCGATCCATGCTGCTATTGCTCCGAGAAGCAGCGCCACAGCAGCAGTAATCGCGCCAACCGAGATCGTTTTTGTCGCAGCTTGCGCCGCTTCGGTTGCCTGTCGTTTTGCTTCCGCCGCGGTAGTCTTGTACTGCTCTTCATATCGAGCAACCTGCTGTCGCGCTTCATCAACCGGGATATTCTGAGCGCGTGCCAACGCGTCAGCTGCGCGGTTGCGTGCTTCTTCCGCCTGAGCTTGGTCTCCGGTCAGCGCAGCGCGAACTGCGGTGATCGCGGTGTCGCGCAGAGCTGCCGGATCGTTACCTCCGCTCGCCTGACGAATGTTTTGCTCGATTGTACCAATCGGGTCGGTCGCGGTCGATAAAGAGGGGGCAGCTGTCGCAGCAGCAGTTGCAACGGTCGAGCCGGTGCCGGACAGGATACCGCTGAGACCAGAAAATGCCCCACCTACTAATGCACCAACGGACGTCGTGAGAAGGTAGACGACAAGCAATGTGGTAACTGCCCATGTTGTTAGCCCATGAAGCGAGCCTGTTGACCGGCTCACCTTGCCCGAAAGTCGGCTTCCCACGAAGCCGCCGACGAAGGCCGCCAGGACGCCGCTTACGATAAACCAGCCGGCTGTTCCGATTGAGAATGCCGTTGCAGTGGGATTGTCGCCGGTTGCCGGATCAATCACTGCGGCGCCAATGCCTACCCCCAGGAGATTAAGTAGGAGCTGAACAACTGTGGCAATTACGACCCCCGCGAAGATTGCACCCCAAGATACCTTATGTAGCTCGGCGTCTATCAGGACGCGTCGTTCATGCGCCACGCCGAACGTGGAAAGGTGTGGTTCGGTCATCGTTTTTCTCCCAAGGGCCGCTTGATCGCGGGTGGCAAATAACGCTGATTCCAATCTTTGGTTCCTCAAGTCCAAAACGTGATCATCTGTAGTATTTCTGTCACGTCATCTGGTCGCTTTGAATTTGGCAGTACGCCTTTGTTTTCGATGGCGCGGGCCTAAGTTCTGCTGGGATAGCCATTAGCCGTGGAGTTCCTTTGTCAGATCCCGCCCCCAAACTCGAAGCCACCCGCAATGTCCTCAGAGAGCTCGTTGCCGGGCTGACTGATGGCATCATCGTCATTGAGCCAAACGGCGTGATAGGTTGGGCGAACGATTCCGCCCTCGCCATGCATCGGATCGCGGCGATTGGCGATCTGGGGGAGACCGTCGCTGAATACCGCCGCAGGTTCAGTCTGCGCTACCGGAACAACCACTTGTTGGACAAGGGGCAGTACCCGCTTGAACGTTTACAGGCTGGGGAAACGTTCGACAGCGTGACAATAGAGATCTCGCCGGTGACCGATAGCGATTTGACCTGGGTGCATGCGGCTCGCGGATTGGTCCTCGATGGAATTGATGGTCATCCCGCTTTGTTGGCTTTGATCCTGCGAGACGAAACGCCGCTTTTTGAGGCAGAGGAGCGCTTCGAACGATCGTTTAATGCCAACCCCGCTCCAGGTTTGATTTGTCGTCTTGAAGATCAGCGTTTCATCAGAGTGAATCAGGGTTTCATTGAGATGACCGGCTACACCAAGGAGCAGGTTGTGGGACAAACGGTTGAAGATCTAGGTCTGTTCGAAAACTGCGAAACGGGGGAAGAAGCGCTTATAAAGCTGGCAGAGGGTCGCGTCATTCGACACCGAGAGGCGCTTGTTCCACTCCCTGCTGGCGGCGACCGGATGGTGATGGTGGCGGGCGAGCCGATTGCTGTGCAGGAGGAACCGTGCATGCTGTTCACCTTCGCCGATCTCGACGCCCGCCGTCGCGCCCAAAACGCATTGCGCCAAAGCGAGGAACGGTTCTCAAAATCTTTCCGGCAGTCGCCGTCTGCCGCGGCGATCACGAGGCTGGAGGACTTCGCATTCATGGAGGCCAACGCTGCGTTCCTGCAGCTCACGGGACTCGCAGAGACAGAGCTGCTTGGAAAATCCCCGAGCGACATCCATCTGTTTGCTGATGTGGCGGACCGTCGGGCGTTGGAGCGTATGCTACGAGACAATGAGCCAGTGCAAAATGTCGAGGCGCGGTTGTCGGTCAAGGGTGATGGAACAGTAGACTGTCTTGTTTCTGCTGAGAGGGTTGAGATGAACGATCAGCAAACAGTCATCTGGTCGTTGCAAGATGTCACGGATCGAAAGCGCACTGAAGACGAGTTGGTCGAAGCTATAGGCAGCGTCATGGCGGATACCTCCTGGTTTGGCAGATCGATTGTCGAGCGACTTGCCGCCATCCGCCAAAAGTCAAAGGGGAAAGTATCGGATACGATGCTTTTGGATCTGACAGAGCGGGAGCGACAGATCCTTGGGCTGATATGCGAGGGCATGGGCGACGCTGAAATGGCGGCGATTGTGAATTTGTCGAAAAACACGATCCGGAACCACGTCTCCTCACTATATTCGAAGATCGGCGTCAACAGGCGAACGGCAGCAGTTGCCTGGGCGAGAGATCGCGGATTTTCCGGAAAAGCACCTTCAAGGACCTAAAATAGGTCATCAAGTACCAGTCTGGTTGGTACATTTCTCTCTACGATAAGCGTCACGGCCACCATAAGTTTCTAGCCATAGCCGCCAAGGAGCGCGGCGTGGAAGGAGACAGTCATGGATAAGAACCGTATCGAAGGATCCGCCAAGGAGCTTAAGGGCAGCATCAAACTGGCAAACTCACCGGCAACACTTCGCTCGAGGCTGAGGGTAAGGCCGACAAGGCAGCCGGCAAGGTCCAGGCGGCTGCTGGCAAAGCCAAAGATATCGCCAAAGACAAACTGCTCTGATCAGAGCCGGAGGTTGAACAATGTTGTTTTCCGCCACCCAGCAAACTTTCCCGATGTTTATTGCCGATCAGACGACCGCAACCGCCCTGCGAGCCATTCTCGCTTACCAACCTGGCCTGGCCACTAGCGGCCTTGATGTGCGGCTCGAAGGGCACTCGATTGCGATTGAAGGCACCGTGGCCAGTGAAAGGCATCGCCAGACGCTACTCGACATCGTGCACGATTTTACCGCTATCCAGATTGTCTGCCTCGTTACCGTTCGGAACACGCCTGAAGGTGACGGCGCGGCAGGCCGATTGTCGAGCTAAACAAAAATTTCGCTAAGGAGAACGTCATGTTCAAAATAATCGCACTCGCGACTGCCACGAGCCTTGCTTTGGTAAGCGCCGCCGCCTCTGCTCCCAAACATAGCAGCCACAGGAGCCAGATGGCAGAACAGCCGAAGCAGCGTCTCGGAACGCTGTCATGCGCGGTCGCCGGTGGCGTCGGGTTGCTTATCGGATCGAACCGAAGCGTTGACTGCACCTTTAGGCAGCGGACCGGCAAGACTGAGCGGTACACTGGCAGCATAGGACGACTGGGCCTGGACGTTGGTGTCACCGGCAAACGCTATATGAGCTGGATCGTCGTCAATACGGCGCCAACCCGGGTGGGAGAGGGCGTACTAGCCGGGACATATATCGGCGCATCCGCCAGCGCGTCTGTAGGCCTCGGCCTGGGCGCGAATGCTTTGATTGGGGGAAATGCCAAGAATCTCGCCTTGCAGCCTATTAGCGGCGAGGCTGGCACTGGCCTTAACATTGCCGCTGGCGTGTCTCAGCTGAAGCTTGAACGGGCTGGATAGCGCAACGCGGAAATACCTTATTCGCCCCAGGCAAGAAGGAAGCGGATGGCACATCGCCGTCCGCCAAAATAAGCTAATGGAGGCAGGCCATGACGTCAACAAACGCACTTAAGGATCTTCTTAAACTGGTGAGATCGCTTCGGTCCCCGAGGCCCAACTCGACCGAAGGCCTCCGTGAACGCCGACTGAAAGTCCAAGACACTGTTCGTAAGCTAAGACAGGCATTTCAATGCCAGGATGTGGGTAGTGACGATGGAAATGGTCAGTAAGACGTGTTCAACCGATGGATGTGAAATGCACGGTCTGAAAACTAAACGTTGACGCAGCAATCTTTATTCGGTAGTTCTGCGCCATCGATCTTTTGTTGCCGAGCTTTGTCTACCGCGCGATTGGCACCGCGCTCTAAGCGAACTTCTCTTTCAAAAATAGTCGGTTCATCCGTGTGGCGTCTGCTGCACGGCTCCTCACTCTATGCTTTGAAAGGGTTCATCATGACCACTGGCACAGTAAAATGGTTCAATTCCACCAAGGGTTTCGGCTTTATCGAGCCGGACAACGGCGGCGCTGACGCCTTCGTACACATCTCGGCTGTTGAGCGCGCAGGGATGCGCGAGCTCGTCGAAGGTCAGAAGATCGGCTTCGAACTCGAGCGCGACGTGAAGTCGGGCAAGATGTCGGCCTGCAATCTGCAGTCCGCTTAATCGATATCTGCTTCCCTTTGACCACGGATGTACTGGCATCGCCGGAAGCACGCTATCAGTTTGAGGCCAGGCAGTCTGCCTGGCCTTATTCATTTCAGCCTCGTCGCCAATATCGAGGTACACAATGACAGAAAAATACAGCAAACCTCACTAGGACGCAGAGACTATTTCCGGCTTGGTCCGGACCGAGGACTTTTCCAAAACAACGCACGGAAATAACTTCAGTCGGTTGAGCAGGCGCGTGATGCTGAGACCTTACGGCTTCGAAGCGCGGCTTGCAAAGGACCAAGCTGACCAAGCGACTGCGACCGCCACGCTTGTTGCCAAGCGCATCAATTCCCACTGGTCGCTGCCGTCTACCATTATTAGGATCTACAATTGAGAAAACTCAGAAATAACGAACTCGCCGACCGACAGTCCGCCGCATCAGGTGCAAAAGCGGCTCTACTCGACGCCTACCGAGCCGCGAAAACGGCCGCAGAGCTTTCTCGCATCGCCAGGCAAGCGGAGCGCGTCTCATTGGTTGAAGCGCGAGAAGCTCGTCGTGCCGAACGGGAGCGTCTCAAGTTTGAAGAGAGCACCCGGCACGAAAGAGAAGTGGCTGAAAAGCAGGAATCTATCGAGGCGGCAGTGAGGGCTGAAACAGAGGCACGCAAGACTGCCGAGAACGCCCGCATCTCACGTGTGGTTGAAGACGAGGCTGCCCGTAAGGCCGAGCGTGACCGTCGCTATGCCAACCGCAAGGCCAAGCGGGCCTAGGCTTGTAAGATGCCGGAACTATCCATCGGCCGATTTAGCTGCTCTCTCAACCGGGGCGCACCCTTATTTGACTATAGGGGCGCGATCGTGGAACCTGACACCAAAGATATGCTGGCGATCAATACGCTCAAGACAGTTCTAACCGTAAAAAAGGCCCGCCGAGGCGGGCCGGAATAAGTGCTGTGGAGAGCCTGAGAGAAGCGCGACAGGTTCTCAGGACATAACACGGATGGTAAACGTACGTG
>NZ_SLYW01000021.1 GCF_004343585.1 Neorhizobium sp. JUb45
GGTCGGGTTCCACATGGCGCTTCCATTCTGGCTTTGAACACCGTCTTGGAATCATCATCGGCCCGATCACTCAACTCAATTCTCGGACAGGCTCTGAGCGGCTGGGCTTCAAACGTGCCGCGGTTGCTGTTTCGCGAAAACTTGCCGTCATCATGCATAGCATGCTCAAGACCGGGCAAGCGTTCAATCCATTGGCTGGCGCTGCTGCATAGGCAAAACGCCGGCCTACCTGCCTCAGCGTCTCAATCCGACTGAGATGCTGGGCGTCCCCGCTGTGGACGTGGGTTGGGTCATTCCGTCGCAGCTCGTTGAGACTGCGTCTTGAACATAGGAAGACCCGCCCTGCGAAAACCCATCATGCGGCGATTGCATGTCGACCGCGGAGACAACAGTGCTCCCAGCACCGGACGAGTTTGCAGGAATATTGAGATGTAAAACGAAGAAGTGGAAAAGATGTCGCGCTTCCAACACGGCAACGAAGTACGTCGTTTAAAATCCACTTGACCCGAGGCAGGCGATTAGACAACGGATACGAACCGCTGACCCGTTGTTACTACGCGCCAATGCGAGACATGGCTCCGCATTTCGGTCGCGGTCGTGTTTCGGCCCCATCGCTGCAACGATAGGACCGATCCATGTCTTCGTGAATCGTCAGTGTCCCCCCACCTTTGCGTTGGAGGTGCGTGCATCCGGAGTAAATCCGCGCGCCCGTCCGGACCAGGCGATCAAAAGGGCGATGATCAGCAGAACGGTCAGCGCCCATGGAAACGCCGTTGGGCCATAGGCATCCAAAAGAACACCGCCCAGGATACCGCCACCTGCGATTGCACCATTCCAGGCGACTACGTTCATCGAAAGAGCAACGTCTGCACCATCACCCGCGGTGTCTGCCAGGGCGGTTTGCAAGAGCGTTGCGGCGCCGCCGAATGTCAGGCCCCAAATGGCAACGCCACCATATATCAACCAAGACGACATCGAAACGATCCCGAAGAGCAGGGATACCAGCCCGAAGGCGGCGAGACTGGTCAGCACGGTTGCTCGCAGGTGACGGTCGACCAGCTTTCCCGCCAACCAGATACCGACGAGCGCGGCCAATCCAAATACCAGGAGAACAAGGTCGACCCGATCCCGCATCCCGGCCGACTGAACGAAGGGTGCGATGTAGGTGTAGAGAATGTTGTGTGCGAGCATCCATGCAACGACAACGGAAAGGACCGGTCGAACGCCTGGGGTTGAAAATACCCGAAGCAGGGGCAGTCGATCGCCCTTCTTCTGGCCTGGATAGTCCGGCACTTTCATTATGACCCAGCCGATCAGGATCAATGTCAATATCGACATGATCCAAAAGGCGGTTCGCCAGCCGACCTGCGCACCAAGCCATGTCCCCATCGGGACGCCAAGCGACAGCGCGATCGGCGTTCCTACCATAGCGATCGCCATCGCCTTCCCCTGTTGATGTGCAGGGACCATGCGTCGTGCATAGCCTGCCAAAAGGCTCCAGGCCAAACCAGCGGCAACGCCAGCAAAGAAACGTGCGACT
Organism: Neorhizobium sp. JUb45; assembly: GCF_004343585.1. Classification (GTDB taxonomy): domain Bacteria; phylum Pseudomonadota; class Alphaproteobacteria; order Rhizobiales; family Rhizobiaceae; genus Neorhizobium. The sequence goes on from NZ_SLYW01000021.1 coordinate 1,541, forward strand.
AAGGTAAGCGTGTAGTTGGACGAAATCGCAGTCACAGTGTTGAAGATCAGAAACCCAATGATGGTGGACAGCAGGACTGTCCTGCGCCGCCAACTGCTTGTGGCAATGGTCAAAGGTATCGCCGCTAGCAGCGAACCGAGGGCGTAGACAGTCACCATTTGGCCAGCGAGGGATGGAGAAACGCCCAAACCCTCAGTGATTTGCGGCAGTAGCCCCGCGGGAAGCGTCTCTGTGAGAATGCAGATAAAGCCAGTCATCGCCAATGCAAGTAAGCCAGCGACGGGCAATCGTTCGGTGTCTTTTTCAGATTCGGTAGTTTTCATTGATTTCATGAACCTCAATATATGGATCGGACGATCCAGATATCGACATCAAACACTCTTGGCAAGATATTCTGGATCGAATAGTACGGAATACAATTAAGGAGGCACAGTATGGCTCGAACGGGACGGCCTAGAGCGTTTGACAGAGACAAGGCACTGGATGCCGCGATGATCCTATTCTGGGAGCAGGGCTATGAGCCGACCTCTCTCAATCAACTGAAAGCCGCGATGGGAGGCATTTCTCCGGCAAGTTTTTATGCGGCCTTCGGGTCTAAGGAAGCCCTCTACGACGAGGTCGTCCTGCGATATCAGGCCTCCTACGGGCGCGTAACTGCAAGCCTAAAGAATGAGGCTCTGCCACCACGCGAAGCTATCGAGACGGCTCTGAGGCTTTCAGCAACGATGCAAACCGACAAGACGCACCCGCCAGGATGCTTAATAATCCTGGGGGCCAACAACTGTGCGCCCGAAAATCGTCACGTAGATGATGTGCTCGCAGCCGACCGGATGCGAAATCGTGCGGGCATCGAAATCTGCATCAGGCGTGCAGTCGATGCAGGAGAGCTTGTCAGCACCACAAATGTACGTGGGTTGGCGACCCTGTTTCATACCTTCCTGATGGGTATCGCATTTGAAGCACGGGACGGTGCTGATGGCGGCGATATCAACGAAGCTGTGACAGCATTGATGCAGATATGGGATCGGCACATGGCGACGTGAGAGTGGCCTGGGCAAAGGGGCGGTACTGGATGACTGCTTCGGGGCGACTGCAAACCAATTGTGTTTAGCTAAGCTCTTGACGGGTATTGAACCTTCGACCAGTGCCTCGGGTTTGGCAAGAACCTGAAATTAATCGCCCTTTAGGCGGTCAAAGTCGGCCGTATCGGGAGGCGATTTTATGGGACGCTTAGCTGCACATCAATCAGCGCCATTTTGCTCGTGCGATCAGTTAAATACGCTCCGTGAAGAGCGTACTTAACGTTTTGCTGTGGATGGTTAGGCCAGCCAGAAGATAATGCCGGAAAGTGCAAAGCCGAACAGGCCCATCAACGTCTGCATCACGGTCCAGGTCTTGAACGTGGTCTTGATGTCCATGTTGAAGAAACGGCCGACCAGCCAGAAGCCGGAATCATTGACATGCGACAGCATTACCGAGCCCGATGCGACCGCTATGACGATTGCTGCCAGCTCAATGCCCTGATAACCGGCGGCCTGGACCGCGGGCTGCACGAGACCTGCAGCGGTGATTAGGGCGACGGTAGCAGAGCCCTGCGCGACGCGTAGCGCGGTCGAAATCAGGAATCCCGCCACCAGGACAGGCATGCCGATATCGGCAAGCACGCCCGAAAGAGCGTTGCCGATACCGGAGGCACGTAGAACGCCGCCGAACATGCCGCCGGCACCGGTGATCAGGATGACCGAGCAGACCGGCCCCAGAGCGGAGTCGATTATGCGTTCGACCTTGATCGGGTCGCGACCACGCAAAGGGCCTAAAACGTAGGCGGCAACAAGAACCGAGATAAGAAGAGCAATCGGCGTGGAGCCGATGGCGCGGGCAAGCTGGAACCAACCGGCATCCTTGCTGACCCACCCTTGCGCGCGGGCGAAATCGAGGCCGGTATTCATGAAGATAAGAACGAGCGGAAGAAGCAGTAGCGCAACGACCAGACCGGGGCTCGGCAGGGAGATTTTACCGCCTTCCGAGGATTGTTCCTCCAAATTGTCCGGCACCGGCAGGTAAATGCGCTTGCCGATCCAGTTTCCGAAGAAATGGCCGGCGAAGATCCAGGTCGGGATGGCGACGAGCAATCCGACGATGATCAGGAGCCCGACATCAGCGCCCAGCAGTTCTGCCGCGGCCACCGGTCCGGGATGCGGCGGCACGAAAACGTGCATGCACGAAAATGCGGTCGCGACCGTAATACCGTAAAGCAGAAGGCTGCCGCCAAGACGGCGCCCAACCGTGAACATCACGGGAAGCATGACAACGAGGCCTGCATCGAAGAAAATCGGGAAACCGAAGAACAGCGACGCGATGCCCAAAGCCATAGGCGCGCGTTGTTCACCAAATCGACGGACTAGATCATCGGCCAGTGCCTGAGCGCCGCCGGAGACTTCCAGCAAGCGGCCCAGCATCGCGCCAAGCCCGACAAGCAATGCCACGCCGCCGAGCGTGGAGCCGAATGCGTTCGTGAGGGTGGTCAGGATGTTTGCGGCGGGAATGCCCGTAACGAGCGCCGTCACAAAGCTGACGAGAATGAGCGCCACAAACGCATGGACGCGAAACTGAATGATTAGGACCAGTAGCAGCGCAACGGCGCCGGCCGCAATCGATATGAGCGTACCAGCGCCCAGGGTCTGTTCGAACTGTGGCAAGTTTATATTCCTCCTGTATTGAACCGTTGTCTCCGGGGCAAACCCACAGAGGTCATCTTGAATGCAGATTAAACTCTGGTTTTGGCGATCGGCGCGCACGCCAATTTGGCCGCTTTATCAACGACCAACGCCAGCGCGGCTTTTCATTAGTTCCAAGCCTTCCCTACGTTTTTGCATTCCCCGGCAACTGCTGGATTCTTGGGCCAGGCTCCACATGAAGCTTGGCCTTCAAACGCAGTTGAAACCGAGGTCTGTGATTATATAGCCTTCGCGGAAAGCTGCTGATCGCCAGCGCCATTCCACCAATTGCATGACCGCTGTGCGATCTCGTCAATCGGAAGCGCAGCATCGACTGCTAACGTTGCTGGCTCGTCATAGGGCGGTTCGATTGCCGCGAACTGGCTCTCCACGAGGCTGGCAGGCATGTAGTGGTCTTTTCGCTGCGCCACGCGTTGGCGGGAAAGTTCGGGAGTCATTTCAAGAAAAATGAAGCCAAGGCCTGGCACGGCACTACGCAATATGTCGCGATAGCTCTTCTTGAGAGCCGAGCACGCCAGAACGGGGCGCTCGCCGGCCGCTATCGCGGAGGCCATTTCCTCACCCAGACGCTTGAGCCACCCAAGGCGGTCATCATCCGTCAATGGGATGCCAGCTCGCATCTTATCGACGTTGGACGCCGGATGGAATGCGTCGCCTTCTATGAGACGTCCGTCGCAAATTGCCGAAATCGCAGCGCCAACGCTGCTTTTTCCGCATCCACAGACCCCCATGACAACAAGTGCCGGAATGAATTCTTCCATGGCATCCTCCTCCAGGTAGCGCTATCTTGATTTCAATCGAAGAGTGATGCTTGACGCTGACCCTGATTAAGTTCGATGAAGTATGTCTGAAACGGTAGGCAAGTTTCTCTCCCGCCCTCCTCAAGACAGCGCTATCTTAGGCAAGAACGTGTCCACAGGCAACCATAAGAAACCTTCGCCCCAACGCGAAGTATCGCGGCGTACAGGACGTCCGACCCTCGCTGACGTCGCTGAATCGTCGGGTGTTTCGCCGATCACCGCGTCGCGCGCATTGAGAGGCATAGCCACAGTCGATCCCCATCTTGTATCGAAGGTGAGGGAGGCGGCGGCGACACTCGGTTACGTGGTGAACCCAGCAGCCAGAGCGCTCGCCTCCGCTCACAGCCAGACGATCGTGGCCCTGGTACCATCGCTTTCGAACCAGCTTTTCATCGAGGTCCTAGAGGCCATCCATGAGGTTTTATTGCCTCAAGGGCTGGAAGTCCTCATCGGGGACTATCACTATTCCCCGGATGAAGAGGAGAAACTGATCCGCAATTATCTTGCTCATCGGCCCCGTGGGTTGCTTCTCACCGGTTTCGAAAGAAGTGAAGCGGCCCAGGCATTGCTTGCGGCGAGCCGGTTGCCGATTGTCCAAATGATGGAACTGGCGAATGCCCCTGGCGTGTTTTGCGTTGGTTTCTCACAACAAGCGGCCGGAGCCGCGGTAGCACGTCATCTTCTAGACAGGGGTCGCAAGCGTATCGCCTATGTCGCGGCCCAGCTTGATGCCCGCGTGATGCAACGGGGAGAAGGGTTTCGCCACGCTCTGCAGCACGCCGGCCTTCACGACCCGGCTCTCGAGATGATGACGCCGGCACGCTCATCTGTTGCGGTGGGTGGAGATATGTTCAGTGAACTCATCACGAACAATCCCGATGTCGACGGGATCTTTTTTTGCAATGACGATCTCGCCCACGGTGCGATCTTTGAGGCCGCACGACAGGGCATCCGCGTTCCCCAGAGGATTTCCATGGTCGGTTTCAATGACTTGCCGATATCTGCACACATGACGCCGCGTCTCACTTCGATCCGGACGCTCCGCGCAGACATTGGGCAAAGAGCCGCCACACAGATTCTCAGCCTGATCAAACATGAAAAACTCGAGAACCCATGTGTCGATGTGGGCTTTGAGTTAATCGTGAGGGAGAGTAGTTAGGGTAGAGACTGCGCGCAGGCATCGTTGCCATGCTCAGGAGATAGCAATTCCGCTACGTGCGACTATGATCTTCCAGTCCCGCCAGAAACTGAAATTGCCAAACTGGGTCACAAATGATTCAGTTCTGTGCGGTCATACCTGTCGAAAACACAGATTTTCTCGCACCGTCATCGGCCCTGCTGCCTGCGTCGACGCCTATCGGATCGAGGGATCGGTTCATGACGAGGCTGAATGCAGGAAAACCAACTCAAGTCGCATGATAGATGTGCCATCTCATTCAGCAAACATGGCACAACTTTTTCCGATAAAGCTATCACTTGCCTGATGACATTTAGCCGGGAGACTGCCAACAGCGTATCTGCCTGCCTCATCTGGCAGGGCAAACGGATGGAGAGGACTGTGTATTTGATTTGTGCAGATCGTTCGCGCATACACCCGGATCAGCTACGGGCCAAGCTGAATGTCCAGCCCCGTGCACAAGCAGTTTTCCAGATGTGGCCGAAACCTCTTGCAACCCTTCTGGCTTTTCTGGCCATGCAGAACTCCGCTCTTGCTGCTGAAGGTCATGCTCCGCTGGATGGGGGTGCGCTTGGCCCGATCTGGGCCCTACCCTTTGTCGGCATCCTCCTTTCCATCGCGCTTGCTCCTTTGCTCGCCCCAAAATTCTGGCACCATCATTTTGGCAAGGTCGCCGCCTTCTGGGCGCTTGCCTTCATCTTGCCTTTTGCAGCCACGCATGCCTCGGGTATCGTTGCCTCCGAACTGACCCATGCAATCCTGCTCGATTATGTGCCTTTCGTGATCCTTCTGACGGCGCTGTTCACGGTTTCCGGCGGGATTCTGGTCACGGGAAACCTGCATGGATCACCGCGCCTCAATACCAGCCTGCTCGCCGTTGGAACCTTGCTCGCCTCGGTGATCGGCACCACCGGCGCATCCATGGTGCTGATCCGCCCGCTGTTGCGCGCCAATGACGGCCGCCGCCACAACGTTCATGTCGTGATCTTCTTCATTTTCCTCGTGTCCAACATCGGTGGTTCGCTGACGCCGCTTGGCGATCCACCGCTGTTTCTCGGTTATCTGCGCGGCGTCAGCTTCTTCTGGACGGCGTCGCATATGCTGGCGGAAATGGGCGTTGCCGTTGTGATCCTGCTCGCCCTGTTCTGGCTGTTGGACAGCTATTTCTATAAGGGCGACAAGGATTTTCAGGGCTTGATCGATCCAACACCGGACACGAAGAAGATAAGCATCAACGGCACAGTCAACTTTATCCTGCTTTTGATCGTCGTATGCGCAGTATTGGTTTCCGGCTCGTGGAAGCCCGGCATATCCTTGCCCATTTACGGTCTGCAGCTCGAGTTGCAGAATATCGTCCGTGACCTGATCTTGATTGCTGCGGCCGTTGCGTCGCTTGTCCTGACACCGGCAGGACTTCGTGAGAAAAACCATTTCGAATGGGGACCGATGCTGGAAGTCGGCAAGCTGTTTGCCGCGATCTTCGTGACCATCATTCCGGTCATTGCCATGCTGAAAGCGGCCGAAAACGGTTCTTTTGCGCCGCTCGTCGCGCTGGTCACCACGCCGGAAGGCGCGCCGATCGATGCCATGTATTTCTGGATGACCGGCATTCTGTCGTCCTTCCTCGACAATGCGCCGACCTACCTCGTCTTCTTCAATCTTGCCGGCGGCGATCCGGCGGAATTGATGGGACCTTTGGCGCGAACGCTCGTTGCGATTTCCTGTGGTGCAGTCTTCATGGGTGCCAACAGCTATATCGGCAATGCGCCGAATTTCATGGTGAAGGCCATTGCCGAAAGCGCCGGTGTGAAAATGCCCAGCTTCTTCGGCTACATGGCATGGTCTGTCGGCATTCTCGTGCCTGTTTTCATCCTTGTCACCCTCGTGTTCTTCCGAACCTGATGCGGGCCACTAAGGGCAGGCAAAAAGGCGCTCACTCCAACGATGCATGGACGAAAGGCCTCCATTCGGTTTAGCTGTCAGAATGATCGACCTGCGTAACATCGAAACGTTCTTCTGGGCTGCCGCACTGGGTAGCCTGAGGGCAGCAGCCGAAAAGCTCGGCACAACACAGCCGGCCGTCTCGCAGCGGATTGCGGCTCTGGAACAGTCACTCGGCGTCAAGCTTTTCGATCGTGCAGCACGCGGCGTGCGGTTGACCGCCAAGGGTCAGGAGCTGCTGGCCCACGCGGAACAGCTGATCGAAGCGCGCAACGGGCTGGTGCAGGCGGCGCGCGACCACACAGCCATGAGCGGTCGCCTTAACCTCGGCGTTGCTGAAACCATAGTACAGACCTGGCTGCCGGCATTGATCGCCGAAATTCACTCCGCCTATCCCGATCTCACGCTCGAAATCGAAGTCGACACCAGCGAGATGCTGCAATCCCACCTGATGAGCCGCAAGATCAACCTTGCCTTCCTGATGGGCCCGGTGCTGGAGCAGCGGGTGGAGAACCGGCCACTCTGCACCTATCCGCTTGCATGGATTGCCAAACCGGGTCTTTACCCGTCGGGACAGAACGTGTCGCTCGAAGCGATTTCCGCGCTCCCGGTCATCACCTACGGTGCCAATAGCGCGCCCTATCGGCAAGTGCGCGACATGCTGCAAAGATACCGGATATCGGCCCCGCGCATGTATGGCAGCGCCTCACTCTCGATGATCGCGCGTATGGCCCTCGACGGCATCGGCACCGCCGTGATCACGCCGATTTTCGTAGGGGCCGAATTGCAACGCAATGAGTTGGAAATCCTCAAGGTCGATGCTGACCCATTGCAGGCACTGCATTTTACCGCCAGCTGGATCGATGGCCCGGACAGCCACGCCGCCCGCGTGGTCACGCATATGGCGCAACAGATCGCCCAGAACAGCGCCGGTAATGTTCTCGATGCGCGGCAGGAAAACGCCTGAGACTTAAATTTTATTTATACCTCGCTTCCAAACATTCGATTGGACAGGCTGTTTTTCATGACGTCTAATCCATCACAAGAAAAGCGATATAAATCGCACGCATGGGAACAGACTGACTGACGCATCCAGCTGGTGTCTATCGAGCATGTCCGCTCGGTAAAGACCGGGCCTTGAGCCTATGTTCGCCTTTTCCCCTGCCATGCCCATTCAGCAGAAGAAAAAAGGGAACGACATGAAGCTACTCTCCTTTGCCACAGCATTTCTCGTCGCCGGCGCAGCCACCGCGCAGGAACTGCCGAAAACGCAGCTGCAGATCGTTGGCGGCCTGAGCAATCTCACGGCATACCAGCAGTTCGAACAGCCCTTCTGGACAAAAACCATTCCGGAAAAATCCGGCGGCCAGATCACCGCCACCGTCAAGGGTTTTAACGAAATGGGCCTCAAGGGTCCGGAACTGATGCGCCTGATGTCGCAGGGCGTCGTGCCCTTCGGTACGGCAACGCTTTCCTATTTCGCCAGCGACAACCCGATCAACGAAGCAATCGATCTGCCGGGCCTGGCGCCGGATGTCGACACCGCCCGCAAGGTGACGGAAGCTTTCCAGCCGATCTACGAAAAGTTCTACGGCGAAGGTTCCAAGGTCAAGCTTCTCGGCATTTCGACCTATCCGGCCCAGGTTGTCTTCTGCAATGCCGACATCAAGGGCCTTGCCGACCTGAAGGGCAAGAAGGTTCGCACCTCCGGCCGCACGCAAGCGGAATTCGTCGAAGCCTTCGGCGGCACCAGCGTCACCATGGCCTTCGGCGAAGTGGTTCCGGCACTGCAGAACAAGGTGGTCGATTGCGCCATCACCGGTTCGCTCTCCGGTTATTCGGCCAAATGGTATGAGGTCTCGACCCATCTTCTCGCGCTGCCGATCAACTGGAACCAGCAGATCCACGCCGTCAACCAGTCGGTCTGGGACAAGCTCGACCCGAAGGTTCAGGCGTTCCTCGAGGAAAACATCACGACACTGGTGGACGACATCTGGAAGGCCGCCGGCACGCAGACCCAGGAAGGCTATGACTGCAACACGGGCGCTGCCGCCTGCACGCAGTCCGTCAAGGGCAAGATGACGCTCGTCGTTCCGACAGACGAGGACAAGGCGCTCCTCAACAAGACGCTGAAGGAAAAGATCCTGCCGACCTGGGCAGCGCGTTGCTCTGCCGATTGCGTCAAGGGCTTCAACGACACGATCGGCGCATCGTTCGGCCTGACGGTTTCCAAGTAAACCAGAACAAGCACGGCTGCATCATCCCGCAGCCGTGCCGCCTCCCCTCCAGCCGGATCGAAGACCATGACAGGATCAATCCCCCTTTTCACATCCCTGTTCGGCTTTGCCGAAAAGGCGGCCCGATGGGCGGTGCTCGCCAGCGGCGCGCTGACCATTGCCAGCGTGTTGCTGATCACCTTCGATGTGCTCGCGCGTAAATTTTTCGGCTGGACGGTGGGCGGTTCCGACGAGTTGTCGAGCTATGCCTTTGCGATCAGCACCACATGGTCGCTGGCCTATGCGACGCTGCAACGCGCCAATGTGCGTGTCGACGTCATCTATCAATATCTGCCCGTCCGGGTTTCGGCTGTGCTGGACTGGCTGTCGCTGGTCTGCCTCGGCGTCTTCATCGGCTTCGTCACCTATTACGGTTACGGCGTCGTCGCTGAATCGATCAGCAACAATTCGCAGGCCAACACACCGCTCGGCACACCGCTTGCCATTCCCCAAGGCCTCTGGTTCGCCGGCCTCGTCTTCATGTGCCTGATCCTGGCGCTGATGCTGATCCGCGCATCTGTCGCCCTCGTCACCGGCGACATCGACACCGTCAAGGCCATTGCCGGCGTACGCTCCACACAGGAAGAAGCCGAAGAGGAAGCAGCCGCCGGCGAGCGCCTGATCGAAGGAGAACGCAAATGATCGCCACCACCGTAATTCTCCTTCTCGTTTTGATCGGCCTGTCCATTCCGGTCGCAGCCGCACTCGGCGTGCTTGGCCTCGTTCTCGATCCGACCTTTTCCATGCTGCCGCTCACCCGCGCGATCGGCGAGCTTGCCTGGAGCACCAATAACGAATTCCTGCTCGTTGCCATTCCCCTCTTCATCCTGCTTGGCGAAATCCTGCTGCGTGCCGGTTTTGCGGAGCGCATGTATAGCGCCATGAGCCTTTGGCTCTCCTGGCTTCCGGGCGGCCTGATGCATGCCAACATCGGCGCTTCCGCACTGTTTGCCGCGACATCCGGCTCCAGCGTCGCGACAGCCGCGACCGTCGGCACTGTCGCCATCCCGCAGATCAAGAAGCATGGCTACAATGAGCCACTCTTCCTCGGCAGCCTTGCCGCCGGCGGCACGCTCGGCATCCTCATTCCGCCATCGATCAACATGGTCCTCTACGGCGTCCTGACCAACACATCCGTTCCCAAATTGTACCTTGCCGGTATCATTCCCGGCCTGCTGCTGACGGGCCTGTTCATGCTCACCATCATTGCCGGCTGCGCCATCGTGCCCGCCTGGGGTGGCGCACGCGTCAACGGAACGTGGGGCAAGCGTTTCGCCAGCCTAATCCATCTCGCACCGCCGCTCGGCATCTTCCTTCTGGTCGTCGGCTCGATCTATGCCGGTCTTGCAACCCCGACGGAAGCAGCGGCACTTGGCGTCAGCGGTGCAATGGTGCTTGCCGCCTGTTTCGGTCGCCTCACCTTCGCCATGCTGGCGGAATCGATCGAAGGCACGATGAAATCGTCGGCGATGATCCTGCTGATCATCATCGCCTCCGGCTTCCTCAACTTCGTCATGTCGGCCACCGGCATTACCGATGTGATCACCAGCTCGATCTCCGGTCTCGGCTTCTCACCCATGGCGATGGTTCTGGTCGTCGTGATCTTCTACCTGATCCTCGGCTGCTTCATGGAATCGCTATCGATGATGATTACCACCATTCCGATCGTCGCCCCCATCATGCTGGCGCTCGGTTTCGATCCGATCTGGACCGGCATCCTGATCATCGTGCTGGTGGAAGCGGCTCTCATCACACCGCCGGTCGGTCTCAACCTCTTCGTCGTGCACAGCCTGCGCAAAAGCGGCTCGATGACACCGGTCATCACCGGTTCGCTTCCCTTCGTCGGCGCGATGGCAGTGCTCATCGTCCTCCTGTCCATTTTCCCGTCGATCGCGCTCTACCTGCCCGGTCTCGCAGACTGACATCATTGAAATCCGGAATTGATCCCATGAAACTGCATTTCACGCTCGAAACCTCGTCTTCCCGCTCCGACCTCGCCATCGAGATCGACCAGCTCGTCGTTGCTGGCTGGGCCGGACGCGACCGCGCCGCCATCGACCACCATATCGAGGAACTGGCGGCGATTGGTGTGCCGCGTCCAAGCACCGTACCGCTCTTTTACCGCGTGTCCGACAACTCGGCCGTTCAGGCCGACGTGATCCAGTCGGTCGGCACGGAAAGCTCCGGTGAAGTCGAAACCTTCATCTTCCGCTCGGGCGAAGAGCTTCACGTCTCGCTCGCCTCCGATCACACCGATCGCAAGCTGGAAGCCCATAGCGTGGCGCTCTCCAAGCAGATCTGCGCCAAGCCGATTGCCACAACCGCATGGCCCTTTGCCGAAGTGGCCGATCACTGGGACCAGTTGATCATCCGCTCGTGGATCGAGGAGAACGGCAGCGAGACGCTGTATCAGGAAGGCCCGCTGTCGAGCCTGCGCACGCCGCTCGACCTGATTGCCGGTTTTACCGGCGGCGAGGCTGCGCTACCGGAAAAGACCGGCATGATCTGCGGCACGGTCGGCGCCATCGGCGGCATCCGCCCGTCCGGGCGCTTCACGATGGAGTTGTTCGATCCGGTTCTCAACCGTAGCATCCGCCACAGCTATTCGATCGAAACGCTGCCCGAGGTTCAGTAATGTCCCATTATCCGACGATCGCAGAGGTCTCCGCTTCCCTTGCAGGCGGAAAGACCAGCAGCCGAAAGCTTGCCGATGCCGCCCTTGCTGCCATCGACGACCCGTCGGGCCAGGGCGCAAAGGCCTTCATTCGCCGCAATGATGCACGCGCCCGCGCCATGGCGGATGCGTCTGATCTGCTTCGCAGCGTGGGCCAGGTGCGCTCGCCGCTCGAAGGTATTGCGATCTCGGTCAAGGACCTGTTCGATCTTGCCGGCGAAGTGACGACCGCCGGCAGCATTGCCATGCGTGATTCGGCGCCGGCCACGGCCGATGCCCCGGTGGTGCACGCACTGGCGCGCGCAGGTGCGGTTATCACCGGCACGACCAATATGAGCGAGTTCGCCTTTTCAGGCCTCGGCCTCAATCCGCATTACGGCACGCCGCTCAACACGTTCGATCGCGCCACCGGCCGCATTCCCGGCGGCTCGTCTTCCGGTGCAGCCGTTTCCGTGACGGACGGCATGGCGGTCGCCGCCATCGGCACGGATACGGGCGGATCGATCCGTATTCCGGCAGCACTTTGCGGCCTCACGGGCTTCAAGCCGACCGCTGCCCGAGTGAGCCGCGACGCGGTTCTGCCGCTCTCGAAGTCGCTCGATTCCATCGGCCCGATTGCCGCAAGCGTCGCCTGCTGTGCCGTGATCGATGGCATCATTTCCGGCGAAACCGGGCGCTCGGTCCGGCCGATGCCTCTGGCCGGACTGCGACTCGCGGTGCCGCAGACGATTGTGCTGTCCGACATGGACGAACATGTTGCCTCGACCTTCGCCGCAATGCTCAGCCTGCTGTCGAAAGCCGGCGCGAAAATCGTCGAGATCGACGTGCCTGAATTTGCAAAGCTAGCGACGATCAATGCCAAGGGCGGGCTGATCGCCGCCGAGGCATGGCACTGGCATCGCGAACTGCTGGAAAGCCGTGGCGATGATTATGACCAGCGCGTGCGTGGCCGCATCCTGCGCGGGCGCGACATCAGCGCTGCCGATTATCTCGACGTGCTTGCCGCCCGAACCGCCTGGCAGCACGGCGTCAACGAAAAGCTTGCCGGTTTCGATGCCGTCATCATGCCGACCGTGCCGACGATCGCACCGGCAGGGGCGCCGTTGCAAACTGACGATGCGACCTTCTTTGCAACCAACGGCCTGATGTTGCGCAATCCGACCATGATCAATTTCCTCGATGGCTGCGCCCTTTCGGTTCCCTGCCACGCTGCCGGTACGGCACCTGTCGGCCTGATGATCGCCGGAGGCCAAATGACGGACGCAAAGATCCTGTCGGTCGGCCTATCGATCGAACTGGCATTGAAGGTAAGGAACTGACGCGATGGCATTCGATCCCGGTTCTGCTGCCCATCTGGTGCGGCTGGAAGCGCGTTCCGGCGCTCTCTCCGGCCCGACCGCCAATCTGGCGCCGGGCTTCGTTCAGGCCAATCTGGCCATTATGCCGCGCGAACTCGCTTATGACTTTCTGCTGTTCTGCCAGCGGAACCCGAAACCGTGCCCTTTGATCGGCGTGTCGGATGCCGGCGCTCCGCTCATTGAGGCCCTGGGGCATGATCTCGATATCCGCACCGACGTACCGCGTTACCGTGTCTGGGAAAACGGCAAGCTGGTCGCCGAGCCTGAGGACATCACCGGGATCTGGCGCGACGATCTCGTGACATTTGCGATCGGTTGCTCGTTCTCCTTCGAGGAAGCCCTTCTGGCTGCAAATGTGCCGGTCCGTCATATCGAGGACGACACCAATGTCCCGATGTACCGGACCTCGATCGAAGCGGTTCCGGCCGGCGTCTTTTCCGGTCCGCTGGTCGTTTCTATGCGACCGATGAAACCGGAAGACGCCATCAAGGCCGTCCAGATCACCAGCCGCTTTCCGTCCGTTCATGGCGCGCCGGTGCATATCGGCGATCCCTCAACAATCGGCGTCAAGGATATTTTCGAGCCCGATTACGGTGATGCCGTGCGGATCGAAAACGGCGAAGTTCCGGTCTTCTGGGCATGCGGCGTAACCCCGCAGGCGGCAATCGCGCAGGCCTCTCCAGCATTTTCAATCACGCATGCGCCGGGACACATGCTCGTCACCGATCTTGTCAACGCCGCCCTCACGATCTGAGACCATCAAGCGCAGTGGGAAGACGATCATGCCAGCCAGTCACGCCCTGAAACCGGAACCGCTTTCGCAGACGGCCTTTGCGCGTTACGGTTGGCTTCTCGGCAAACCGTATCCGGTGGAGGAAGGCGCGGTGGCATTTTCAAACGCTGCCACGGATTTCTGGCATGAACATCTCTTCGATGCAGGCGCGGCAGGGGAAGTCGAAATTCTCTGGGTGAATTATCGCAGCAGCGATCCGGCCATCGGCACGCTGGAGCGCCACCTACTGACGGATCAGGCAGTCGTACCATTGGTGGGAGCGATCACGCAGATCGTGGCGCTGCCTGCGGCTGACGGTTCCCCTGATCTCGATACCCTGCGGGCCTTTCGCGTCGAGCCCGGAATGGGCGTGTGCATGCGCGCGAACATATGGCACGCCACCAGAAGTGAAGGTGCGACCTGCCTGATGCTGACCCGGCGCTCGACCACAGTGGACCTGGTTGCCGGACTGAACGGAAGCGCCGAAATGGCGGAAACGGCACAGCAGTCTATCAGCGACGTTGAACTTGGCCAATAACCGGCACGATCTTCACGCCTCCCTTCTGATTTTCCCAGGACTTTACTTTTCCGTTTGACGCTATCCGGCGGGCAATTGTTGTCATGACTGTTAGAAACAGCCGCAAACGACTTGAGATTCCATAAAATTCTTGGCCATATGACCTGACGATCATGCGTGGAGGAGCGCCATGAGTCTCAGGCACCAGATCATCGCGCTGACGGTGATACCGCTCATCGTCGCCATTTTGACGGTGACGACCTTTATCACTCTGCAATCCGCCAACCTGATCGGCAGCAGTATCGGCACCTTCGAGCGCAACATGCTCAAGGCGAAGGAAACCGAGTTGCTCAACATGACGAACCTCGCCCTGTCGGCGATCCAGGGCATCTATCAGGCAGCAGGCCCGGACGACGAGGCGGCCAAGGAAAAGGTTCGCGAGATTCTCACCTCGCTCGATTACGGTCAGGACGGCTATTTCTTCGCCTATGATTATGACGGCAACAATATCGTCCACCCGCGCCAGACCTACCGGCCCGGTCACAACTGGCTGGACCTGGTCGATCCCGATGGCGACCGGGTGATCGCCAATCTCATCGACAAGGCCAAGGCCGGTGGAGGACTGCATCAGTACAAATGGCAAAAACCCTCCTCTGGCGAAATGGCCGACAAGCTCTCCTTCGCGGTCGGTCTCGACAAGTGGAAGTGGATGCTGGGAACCGGCGTCTATCTCGACGACGTGTTTTTGCAGACTGCGGCTGCGAAAGCGGACCTGAGTGCCAATATCCGCAAAACCTTCATGATCGTGGCGTTGACCGCATTGCCGTCCGTGCTCCTCGTGTTTGCCGCCTGCATGATGGTGACGCTGCGCGAGCGGCGCATGGCGGATGGCAAGCTGAAGGAACTGACCAAACGCATCATTGGTGCGCAGGAACAGGAACGGGCACGCCTGGCTCGTGAACTGCATGACGGCATTTCCCAAAACCTGGTCGGCGTGCGGTATGCGATCGACCTGGCCAGTCGCAAGGTGGAAAACAACAGCAACGATGCGGCGCAGGCGATTGCCCATGGCGCCGAAGCTCTCAATAGTGCCATCAAGGAAGTTCGCCGCCTCTCTCACGATCTTCGCCCCCGCGCGCTCGACGATCTCGGCTTGTCGGCAGCACTACAGGCATTGCTTTCAGAATTTTCCGAGCGAACGGGCATTGCCATATCCCTGAATGCAGCCCCTTTCCGCGACACGCTGAAACCGGAGGCAGCCACCGCGCTCTACCGGGTTGCCCAGGAGGCTCTGCACAATATCGAGAAACATTCCGGCGCATCACGTGGCGAGGTGAAGGTCTGGACGGTTGCCAATCGCGTGCGCATGACAGTCTCCGACAACGGCCATGGTTTTGAAGAAGGCGCGAAGCGCGGCATCACCGGCGAAAGCGGGCTCGGAATCCGCAACATGCAGGAACGCATGGCGCATTTCGGTGGCCTGCTCCTCATCCGCTCCACCCAAGAGGGCACAATCCTGACGGCCATGCTGCCGAAATCGGCATCACTCACCCCGACCAAGGCGAGGGCGGCTGCATGAGCGTTCGCGTACTTCTCATCGACAACCACCCGCTTGTGCTCGAAGGGCTGGAAGCCCTGCTGCGAACCTTCGACCATATCGAGGTCGTGGGCACGGCGGGCAATGCTCTCAATGGGCTCGAAAGGGCAATGGCAACACGACCCGACGTCGTGCTGATGGATATCAACATGCCGCAGATGAGTGGCATCGAGGCCATCGAACGGTTTCGGGAAAACCTGCGGCAGACAAAAATCCTGATGCTCTCCATGCATGACAGCCGCGAATACATTTCCACATCCGTCCTGCATGGCGCGTCCGGCTATATCCTGAAAGATGTTTCGACGGACGAAATCGTCTCGGCCATCGAAGCGGTCGCAGCAGGCGGAACCTATTTTTCGTCCGGCGTCTCGGATGCGCTTCTCGACAGAAAGGCGGCGACCGCACCTTCCCTGCTGACAACCCGCGAACATGACGTGCTGCTGCTGATCGCCGCTGGCCACAGCAATCGCGACATCGCGCAGGCCTTGGCCATCTCGGAGGCAACCGCCGAAACCCATCGCAAGAAGGTGAAAAAGAAGCTCGGCATAACCACCACTGCCGGGCTTGTCCGCTTCGCCATCGACAACGGTCTGGCGGCCGGGGAGACCGACATACCCACTACTGGGTAGTTACGGCGATTTAGCGCCCGCGCATTGTTGTCGCAGCCCCTGAGCGGCGGTAGCCATTTGGAAATGGCACGCCTCTGGTCCGGCTGTCATGGGAGGAGGGAACATGACCGCATTACTCGGCGTCTCGCGTGCGATAGACGCGATGAACACGTTTTTGGGCAAGGCCGTTTCCTGGCTGCTGCTTGCCGCGGTGCTGATCAGCGCTATCAACGCGGTCACGCGAAAACTCTTCAATCTGAGTTCGAACGCCTGGCTTGAAGCGCAGTGGTACCTGTTTTCGGCCGCCTTCCTGCTGGCCGCCGCCTGGACCCTGCTCAGCAGCGAGCACGTGAAGGTCGACCTGATCTATGGCCAGCTGCCGCGCCGCGCGCAGCTCTGGATCGAGGTTCTCGGCACGATCTTCTTCCTCATGCCCTTTTGTCTGGTCACCATCTACCTGTCCTGGCCGATCGTGATCGCAAAATTCCAGAGCGGCGAAGTTTCGAACAACACGGGCGGCCTGACACTCTGGCCGGTCTGGGCGATGATCCCTGCCGGTTTCGGCTTTCTTGCGTTGCAGGGCCTTTCGGAATTGATCAAGCGCATCGCCATCCTTCGTGGCGCCATGCCCGATGCGGTGGCCCTGGCCGACGCCGAAGCGCAAGCGCTCTAATCTCCAGCAGGAATAAGTTCACATGTTTGCATTCTTCGCGGAAAATCTCGCGCCGATCATGTTCCTGTCGCTGATCGTCGTCTTGCTGATGGGCTATCCCGTCGCTTTCGCACTGGCCTTTGTCGGTTTCGTTTTCGGCTTTATCGGCATTGAGATGGGGCTGCTTCCCATCAACCTGTTCGGCGCCATTCCCGACCGCATTTTCGGGCAGATGTCGAACGAAACGCTGCTCGCCATTCCCTTCTTCACCTTCATGGGGCTGATACTGGAACGAAGCGGCATGGCCGAGGAACTGCTCGACACGATCGGGCAATTGTTCGGCCCGATCCGCGGCGGCCTTGCCTTTGCGGTGATCTTTGTCGGCGCCATTCTAGCCGCAACAACCGGTGTCGTCGCCGCCTCCGTCATCTCGATGGGCCTGATCTCGCTGCCGATCATGCTGCGCTACGGTTATGACCGCCGGGTTGCTGCCGGCACGATCGCCGCCTCCGGCACGCTGGCACAGATCATTCCACCCAGCCTCGTGCTGATCATCCTCGCCGACCAGCTCGGCCGCTCGGTGGGCGACATGTACAAGGGCGCGCTCGTGCCCGGCCTTCTGCTTGTGGCCGCCTATGCCGGTTACATCATCCTGATGTCCTTCTTGCAGCCTGCCAGCGTCCCGGCGCTGCCGCCGCAGGCACGCTCACTGCGCGGCTGGAAACTGTTCGGGAAAGTGATCACCTCGCTCGTGCCGCCGCTCGTGCTCATCTTCCTTGTGCTCGGCACAATTTTCATCGGTGTGGCGACGCCAACGGAAGGTGGCGCAATGGGCGCTGTCGGCGCGCTGGTTCTGGCCGCCATGAACCGCAAGCTTAATCTGGCGATGATCCAGTCGGCGCTTTATGCAACGGTGAAACTCTCGTCCTTCGTGATCTTCATCCTGCTCGGCGCTCGCGTCTTCTCGCTGACTTTCTATGGTGTCGATGGCCATGTCTGGGTCGAACACCTGATGACTTCTATCCCCGGCGGTGAGATCGGCTTTCTGATCATCGCCAACCTGCTGGTGTTCTTCCTGGCTTTTTTCCTCGATTATTTCGAACTTGCCTTCATTATCATCCCGCTGCTGGCGCCGGTGGCGGATGCGCTTGGCATCGACCTGATCTGGTTCGGCGTGATGCTGGCGATCAACATGCAGACCTCGTTCATGCACCCGCCGTTCGGTTTCTCGCTGTTTTACCTGCGTTCCGTGGCACCGACACGCGCATACAAGGACCGCATCACCGGTGCAACGATCCAGCCCGTCACATCCGGCCAGATCTACATGGGTTCGCTGCCCTATCTCGCCATCCAGCTGGTCATGGTGGTTGTCGTCATCGCCTTCCCCGGCCTCGTGACGCATTACAAGTCCGGCAGCGTCGCCGTCGATCCGTCGACGATCGAACTCAACGTGCCTATGCCCGGTGCAGGCGGCGAAAACCCGTTCGGCACGCCGACGCAGCCCTTTGGCGCACCGGAACCATCTTCCGGAGAACCGGCCGCGCCGTCCTTCGGCGCCCCCGCACCTGCCCCTGACTTCGGCTCGCCGACCCCCAGTTTCGGCGCGCCGCCGGAAGCGCCAACACAGTCACAACCATGATGCCAACCGCAACAAACGCTTTGGCAAACCAATCAACCTTGAGGAGGAGGATGACATGACGGACAAGATCAACAGACGAAACTTTCTGACGAAAGGCGCGATCGGCGGGGCCGCCACGGTTG
Source organism: Neorhizobium sp. JUb45 (assembly GCF_004343585.1). Classification (GTDB taxonomy): domain Bacteria; phylum Pseudomonadota; class Alphaproteobacteria; order Rhizobiales; family Rhizobiaceae; genus Neorhizobium. Next base: position 20,412 of record NZ_SLYW01000021.1, read on the forward strand.
CGGGAGCAGCCCTTGCCGCCCCGGCCGTGGCACAGGAACTGCCGACCATCAAATGGCGCCTCACATCGGGCTTCCCGAACAATCTCGACACGATCTATGGCGGCGCCGTGGTCATGTCGCAGGCGCTTTCGAAGATGACCGAAGGCAAGTTCCTGATCCAGGTCTTTCAGGCCGGCGAAATCGTGCCCGGCCCGCAAGCCATCGATGCGGTGAAGGCCAATACGGTCGAAATCGCCCATACCTGCGGTTATTATTTCACCGGCAAGGATCCGACATTCGCGATCGGTTCGACCATCCCATTCGGCCTCAACGGCCGCCAGCAGAATGCCTGGCTCTACCATGGCGGCGGCAACGAGGCCTATAACGAATTCCTGTCCGACTATGGCGTGGTCGGCATTCCAGGCGGCGCCACCGGTGCCCAGATGGGCGGCTGGTTCCGCAAGGAGATCAAGGGTCTGGCGGACCTCAAGGGGGTCAAGATGCGTATCGCCGGTGTTGCCGGCGAGGTCATGTCGCGCCTTGGCGTGGTGCCGCAGCAGCTGCCCGGCGGTGATATCTATCCCGCTCTCGAACGTGGCACGATCGATGCTGCCGAATGGATCGGTCCTTACGACGACGAGCGCCTCGGTTTCTACCAGATCGCCCCAAACTACTATTACCCGGCCTATTGGGAAGGTGGCCTGACCATCCACTTCTTCATCAACAAGACGCAGTATGAAGGCCTGCCCGAGGCGTACAAGGCAGCGCTCGACACGGCCTGCAAGGCGGCCAATATCAACATGCAGGCGCTTTACGACGTCAAAAACACGACGGCGATCCGCTCTCTCGTCGGCAAGGGCGTAAAACTGCGCCCGCTGCCGCGCGACGTCATGGACGCCGCCTACAAGACCACGTTCGAGCTATACGCCGAATACAGCGCCAAACATCCGGCATGGGCAAAAATCTATCCGGGCTGGAAGAAGTTCCGCGACGAATCCTTCGAATGGTTCCGTGTCGCCGAATATAGCTATGACAGCTATATGTACTCCGCACAGGCATCTGGAAAATAACGGCCTTCTGATCGGCCGGTGCGATACCGGCCGCTCTTTCACACGTTCAAAAAACCAGTGCGCCACGACAGGCGGTGAATACCGTTGAAAAGCGATATTTTTGCACTTAACTGAAATACGCCATGATCGATCCACCTATCTGGATCAGGCCGATTATAAAGCAGGCAGTAAGAAATAACGTTTTGGATCGCGATCACCAAAATCTCGCCATTTGCTCTCTCCGTCGCGCAATTTTTCATATTAATTTAGCGTATTGACTGTTCTTACAGGGCATCACCGGCCATCGCTGACCTTGACACGCGGACACCCCTCAATAGACCTCGCTTCCACTGTTCATAGGGAGTGAAGCATGAAAATATTGACATCCATCTCCGGACTTGTCGGAAAGACATTTGCCGCCTGGGTCATCCTTTTCGCGATCTTGGGATTCTTTTTTCCCGACGTATTCAAACAGATCGGGCCTTGGATCGTCACCCTGCTTTCCATCATCATGTTCGGCATGGGCTTGACGCTTTCGATCGATGATTTTCGTGAAGTGGTGAGGCGTCCCTTCGATGTCACCATTGGCGTGCTTGGCCAGTTTCTCATCATGCCACTTCTCGCCGTACTCCTAACGAAGGTAATTCCCATGCCACCGGAGGTCGCCGCTGGTGTCATTCTCGTGGGCTGTTGCCCGGGCGGCACCTCATCGAACGTCATGACCTATCTGTCGAAAGGGGATGTGGCGTTGTCAGTTGCGTGTACGTCTGTGACAACATTGGCCGCTCCGATTATAACACCTTTTCTGGTTTGGCTCTTTGCAAGCCAATACCTTCCTGTTGACGGCTGGGCGATGTTCGTCAGCATCGTCAAGGTTGTTCTCGTCCCCCTCGCGCTCGGGGCTATTCTTCAAAAGGTCCTTCCTGGCGTGGTCAAGGCAGCAGTCCCGGCATTGCCGCTGGTGAGCGTCATCGGCATCGTCCTGATCGTATCCGCCGTCGTGGGAGCGTCGAAAGGTGCGATTGCGCAATCCGGCCTTATGATCTTTGCCGTGGTCGTTCTTCACAATGGCATGGGATATCTGCTCGGCTTTTTCGCGGCGAAGGCAACGGGCTTATCACTGGCCAAGCGCAAGGCGATCGCCATTGAGGTTGGTATGCAGAATTCAGGTCTTGGTGCTGCGCTGGCGACGGCATATTTTTCTCCGCTTGCCGCTGTTCCAAGTGCTATCTTCAGTGTCTGGCATAATATTTCTGGCGCTCTTTTGGCAAACTGGTTCTCTTCGAGGCACGAAGAGGGTGCACAGATCGAGCCGTTAAAGGGGCAAACGAGTTAACTTGCAAAATCCAATGGTGGTCGTATTTCGCAAAAATCGCCACCGGGTATCTGACGAGCGCCCGCGTTAAAGCGCTTTCAGGCAAAACGAAAGCCGGCCAAAAATTGACCGGCTTTCCTGTCCTCATCCAGAATGTTTACATCTTCGGCAGAAGAACCTTGCCGATCACATGGATCACGCCATTGGACTGCTTGACGTCGGCGATCGTCACGGGAGCGACCTTGCCGTTCTCGTCGGTCAGTGTGATCTTGCCCATGCTTTCCTTCGCCTTCAGCACGCAACCGCCAACGGTCTTGACGTCATGGGTGCCCTTGTCGTCCTTGATCATCTTCTCGTTGGCCGTGGACATGGCATTGGCGGCGGCGACATGGCAAGTCAGTACCTTCGTAAGCTGCGCCTTGTTTTCACGCTTCAGCAGCATATCGACTGTCCCCTTCGGAAGCGAGGCAAACGCTTCATAGGTTGGCGCAAATACATTGCGGAGCAAAGGTGGTTCATGGCGGAGCTCGTAGACAGTCTTGCGTCCCTGCGCGCGTTCGTCGCCGCAGCCGATGCTCTCAGTTTCAAGTTGGCGGCACAGGATCTCGGACTTTCTTCGTCGGCGATCGGCAAGGCTATTGCAAGGCTGGAAAGCCAGCTATCGGCAACGCTTTTTCATCGCACGACGCGGAACATCTCGCTGACTGAGTCCGGTGTGATCTTTCTGATACGCGCCCGTCGGATGCTTGAGGAACTCCATGCTGGGGAGGCGGAGCTGGCGGAAGTGGCGGGAAGCCCGCGTGGCCGTCTTCGGGTCAGCCTTCCACTGACCGGATCCCTGTTCACCAAGGCGATCGCGGCTTTCATCGCCGAACACCCGCTGGTGGAACTCGATCTTGACTACAGCGACCGCCTCGTCGACGTCGTGGAGGAAGGCTTCGACGTGGTAATCCGGACTGGTGATACCGGAGACTCGAGGCTGCTGCACAAGAAGCTTGGCGACTTCACCTGGGTTCTGGTGGCCGCGCCCGCCTATCTGAAGAAGCATGGCATTCCGGAGACACCAGAGCAGCTCGTCGACCACGTCTGCCTGCGGCAAAAATTCTCCTCGGGGCGTGTCGCTCCTTGGCCGTTACGCTCAGCACCGGGGCAGCACGTTCCGGTCAGCCTGACCGCAAGCGTCATCGATCCGCTCCTAGACCTTGTTCAGCGCGACGCAGGTATTGGATGCTTTCCCGAATTCCTCGTTCGTGGAGGATTGGCGAACGGATCGCTTCGGCCCGTTCTGGAACAAGAGGTCGAACGCAGCGGCGTCTTTACGATGCTCTGGCCCGCGAGCCGTTTTCGCGTGCCGAAGGTTCGAGCTTTCGTGGATTTCGTTTCAGAACATGTGCGGGCGGAAGTGCATAGGACTTAATCCCAGACATAATTCTTGTGCCACCAGCGATTTTCGAGACGGCGGCGGCTGGCATGGCAAATTGCCGGTTCTTCGCTCTTGAGCCGATCCGAACAGTCGACCCTCTGTTTCGCCGCGGGATAACAGTTGTGAGGCCGTATAGAGCTTAACCTATGTGCTAGCCGAACGTCGAATATGGTTGGTTGACGACTGCCATTGGCTCTCAAGATTGAATACGGAGATCGGGCGAAAATTAATCCCGCCCGATTCCAAGACGACTAGAATTCCTGCACCGTGGGACGGATCACGATCGCATTGATATCGACGTCGTCGGGCTGCTCGATTGCAAAGGCAATTGCGCGTGCCACGGACGATGCCGGGATGGCCTGTTCGTAGAAACCATGCACCGTGTCCCGCGCGGTACCCGTCGTCCCCAGCTTCAGATCGCTCTCAACGGCGCCCGGTTCGATCGAGGTGACACGCACGGCGCTTCCGACCTCGATGCGAAGCCCCTCCGAGATCGCGCTGACCGCGAACTTCGTGCCGGAATAGACGGTACCGCCCGGCGCAAATACTTTGATGCCTGCGACGGAGCTCAGATTTATGATGTGGCCGCTCTGCTGCGCAAGAAACAATGGCAAGGCCGCGGCGATCCCATAGAGGGTGCCTTTGATGTTCACGTCGATCATCGCGTCCCACTCGTCCGTGTTGACTTCAGACATCGGCCGGATCGGCATTATGCCCGCATTGTTGATGATGACATCGAGGCGGCCGAAGTCTTGAACCACGGCCTCGACGACAGCCTTGACCTGATGCTTGTCGGTAACGTCCATCACGTACGCCCGGATGTCACCACCCTGCGCTGCGATTTCGGCACGGACCGCATCGAGCTTGTCTTGGCGCCTTGCGGCGATCGCCACCTTTGCGCCCTTTGCCGCGAGAGTTCTGGCGACCTCCGCTCCGATGCCTGTGCTGCCGCCGGTGATGAGAACGACTTTGTCTTTGATCATGATCTTGTCCTTGAGTTTGGTGAGGTACTGGCCACCCGCGAGGCAGCCGTTTGATGCGGGCCTAAGCCAGCAATTCGGGGAAAATGTTATGCTTTGGGGCGACGGTGGTGATGCGGCTGCAGGAAAGGTGAGAGAGCAAACATCAAGAGCGCCACAACAGCGAGGATCCAGAGAGGGATCCTGAAGTCGCCGGTGCTGTCACGAAGGATCCCCAGGAGCAGCGGGCCAAGCGCTCCGGCAGAATAGCCAATCCCCATCACGAACGCCGTCCAGGTGTTGGCGTCGTGGGCATCCGCCGCGTTGTCGAGGGGCAGGATCATTGCGAGCGTGAAGGATCCGCCGACACCGAACGCAATCATCGGGATAAAGAGGAAGGGCAGCAGCGTCGGCGAAATCGCGACGGCAGCCGATCCCGTAAGTGCCAGTGCGGCAAATAGGGCGATCACGATGCGACGATCTTCATTACGGCTTATCACTCCAGCCAATGGATTCGCGACCATGAATGCACCAGTGAAGCCTGCTAGCAGGAGCCCTGCCGAAGTAGCACTCATGCCGAGCTCTCTGAATATTGGTGCTGTCCATGAGACGAACCCGAAAAACAGGATGTTGTTGGCAGCGAAGTAGAGGGCGATGAGCCACGCAACAAGATTGGCGGTGGGCAGACGGCGCCGCGCCGATGTTGACGTTTCTACCACGAGCGCCCTTCTTCTACCTTCAGCAGCAGCGACAACGATCCAGGCGGCTATGGCCGTCAGGCACGGAATTGCCAGGATGCCGTCAGCGAACCTCCAGCCTCCGCCCAGATTTGCAAGCGGTTCGGTCAGGCCGGCCGCAAGCGTACTGCCGAGGCCCAGTGAGGATGCGTAGATCCCCATCAGAACTGCGGCCTGCTTCGGAAAATTCTTCTTTGCGAGGCCCGGGATCAGCGCACCTGCGACCGCAATCCCCGCCCCTACTCCCACAGTGGAAGCCAGAAGCATGGCGACCGAGCCGGAGAAGGCGCGCAGGATTGTCGTCAACATCAGGACGATCAGCGCGGTCAGAATGACCCTGTCGCGGCCAAATCGGTGGGCGAGCCAAGGAGTGGGAAACGCCAGCAAGCCCATCAGCATGGCAGGGATGGCTGTCAGCAGCGATGCCTCGGCGTTGGACATCCCAAACTCCTGACGGATATGGGGCAGCAGCGGTCCGACTGAAACGATGCCCGGACGAAGATCGATGGCGACCAGCACGATCGCAGCGACAGTGGCGGCGAACGAAAGCGCCGGGCGGGCGAGTGCTGCCGGAACGTCTGCGCTGGCAGCATCAACCTGAACAACCCGAAGACGATAGTCGGCTAACGGGCGGGTGGAAAGAATGTGTGTCATCGGGGATCTCCAGGGCGAGAAGCAGATTGATGGGCATGGCGGGCACGGACGAAGCCAACCCGCCATGACATAGGAGTTACTTCGCAGCCTCGATGATCAGCTTCGCCACCACGTCGGGGTGCGACAGCATGACGACATGGCTTGCAGCCACCTCGACAGCTGTCGCCTTGAGCCGCTTGACCTGGTCTCGCTGGAGCTGCGGCGGGATCACCTTATCATCCGTGGACACAACCTCGAAGGAAGGAACCGTGTGCCAGGCTGCCTGTGTGACGGGCGTTGAAACGGCCTTGACCCCAAATGCACCCTGTGTGGCCGCGATCAGTTCCTGTTCGTCGCGAGGCAGATCGGCTGCGAAGTAATTGAAGACACCCTCGTCGGTGAACTTCAGATAACCCGCATCATCTTTCTTGATGAATGGTCTGCCCGGAGCATCCGGATATGGCTTCTGGGTATCGAGGACCGACTGTCCGACCTCTGGAGCATAGGCCGCGACGTACACGAGCGAGTGAACCTTCGGATTAACACCCGCCTGCGTGATAACGGCGCCGCCGTAGGAATGACCGACCAACACGACCGGGCCTTCAGCATCGGCAATTGCCCGTTCAGTGAAAGCAACGTCATTTTCCAAGGTATCCAACGGGTTCTGGACCGCTACAACCTTCAATCCTGCCTTCTTCAGAAGCGGGATGACCTTGTTCCAAGAAGAACCATCGGCAAATGCGCCGTGAACGAGGACAACGGTCTTGGCCTTGAAGTCTGCCGCAGCCGCAGGCAAGGCGACGCTGGCTGTGATTGCGACGGCGGCGACAGCCGAGATGAGCGAGTTCAGGAATTTCATTTGATGCATCCTTTTGAAAAATTATTGATGAGGGGTGAGATCAGGCGCACTTGTCCGGTCCCGACCAACCGAAGTTGAAATCGGGCGCCACGCTCTGCGACGAGGGATCAAGCCGCGGACATGCGGATTTCAGAATGGGATCAGATTACGGAGCCGATGGTGATTTGGCTTCGGCACCATGTTTGGCCTAGGAGCGAGCGGGGACGAGAAGGTCGGCCAGAATTCCAGCGCCAGCCTCGGCGATGGCCACATCCTCTGCGACTGTGCCGCCGCTAACGCCGATCGCGCCGATCGCCTGCCCCTGGAATTGGATAGGGATGCCTCCCCCGAACACGACCACGCGACCGTTGTGGGAATGCTGAATTCCGTAGAGCTCCGCGCCTGATTGAGCCAACACGCTCAGCATGTCAGTCGCGTTGTTGAAGATCTGAGCGGTGAACGCTTTGTTGATCGCCAGTTCAACGGATCCCGACATGGCTCCATCCTCGCGCTCGAAGGCAAGTAGGTAGCCATCCGGGCCAATGACTGCGATCGAGCATGGGACATTCAAGGCGGTCGCCTTGGACTTTGATGTCTCGATCATCTCTCGGGCGTGCACAGCCGAGAGCGTTGGTTTAGAGCTGATCATCTCGATATCCGATTTTCGGGTGGCCGACCGCCGTCTGCTGGCGGCCGTCCACGATGCTGAATGATCAGGCTGCCCGGATACGGGTCTGGCGCAGGGCGGTGAGCAGAGCTTCGGCGGCCTCGCCGGAAGATCC
>NZ_SLYW01000022.1 GCF_004343585.1 Neorhizobium sp. JUb45
ATGCACGTCTTAATCGCGGCGAAAGCTAGAGCCATGATCTGCGAGGTCAACCCTGAATGGGCAAGGTTTCGCAGATAGGGGGAATTTACGGGACCCAGCAGTTGCAAAGGTGGGTGCGGAAAAGCGGGCATTGTCTGTTGCAAAAATCGGCGAGACCGGCATCTTTGGTGCCGCGCTTCGGTCTATCCGTTTCGGCTTGGGGTGCGGGAGGAGGCAAGGCAGACAGGTGGGCGAACAGTTGGCCGGGAAAAGAGACGACAGGCAAACGATCGCGCCATTCGCAGATGATGCCGAAACCTACGCGTTGAACCGTGAGGAACCAAACGAACGGCGAGGCGGCGGCTGGACAGTCGCATTGCGTCGCCGTGGCAAAAAGATCGTCCGGCTGTTCAAGGACAGCATCTACGGATCGTCCGATGCCGCCTATGCTCAGGCGCGTGCCTATCGCGATGCCATCATCACCGCCCTCCCCCCGCCGACCAATCTCGAGCAGGCAGTCAAGATCCGCAAGAACAACAAGAGCGGCATCTCAGGCGTGCGCCGGGTCGAAGCCGAAGAGGGTGACGTCTGGCAGGCGACGCTGATGACCAATGAGGGCCAGAAGCGTGAGAGTTTCTCCATCGGCCGGCTTGGCGAGGAAGCGGCCAAGTCGATGGCAATCGCGCAGCGCATGCGCTGGCTGAACGCGCTGCCGGTCAAGCACCTGGCCTATGCCCATCACGCCGAAGAGATCACGCGCCAGAATTTTGACCATCAGCTCGATGTGGTTGCCGACGTGGCGCCGCAGGTGCAAATCAGCGAGGAGGAGGTCATTGCTCGCATCGCTGAGATCAATGCCCGCTTTGATGCCTACCGCCCTCCCCGGCTCAAAGTGCGTGTCAAAAGTTATGGTCCTGCACGACTGGCGGTGGCGGTCTCCGATGGCGGCTCTCCGGCAAAAAGGAAACTGGCACACGTCAATACGGCAAAGATGATGCATGGCGGAGCGCTGGCCGCTGCCGGAAGGGTTCGCGAGGTCGTCGAAGAGATCTACAATGCCGACGTTGCCCGCTGGTTCGCGAAGGAACATGGCAACGCACTGCTGACGCCGGAAAGCTTTGATCCTGCAATCGGCTTCAATGTAACTGTCTGGGTGCCGGTGGAGCTGATCCGCTGATGGCGCAGAAACGCAAACCGGCTGCATCGCTTTCCTCCGTCGATCGTCGCGCGGCCGAGCTCGATACGATCGTGGCCGTTCTTCCTCTCGATCGCCGTGACGAGCTTGCCGAGCTGCTGACGGATCAGGATGTCGAAACACTCCGGCATCTGGTCAATGAAGGCACGGGTGACAATACGCTGCGTGCTCTCACCTCCGATCTTGCCTATCTGCAGGCATGGTCATTGGCAGCAACAGGCGCGTCCCTGCCCTGGCCGGCGCCGGAGGCGTTGCTCTTAAAATTTGTCGCCCATCACCTGTGGGATCCCAACAAACGCAACACCGATCCCGATCACGGCATGCCGGTTTCTGTCGAGCAAAACCTCCGTGACCAACGGTTCCTGAAATCCGCCGGCCCTCACGCACCCGACACCGTGCGCCGACGGCTTGCCTCGTGGTCGACGCTGACCAGATGGCGCGGTCTGACTGGAGCATTTGCCTCCCCTGCCCTCAAGTCGGCGATCCGCCTTGCCGTGCGCGCCACGCCGCGGCCACGCAAACGCAAGAGTGCCAAGGCTATTACAGGTGATGTTCTGGCCAGGCTGCTTGCGACCTGTGGCACCGATAGTTTGAGGGACATTCGCGACAGGGCTATCCTGATGGTAGCCTTTGCTTCTGGCGGCCGACGACGCAGCGAGATTGCCGGGCTGCGAAAAGAACAGCTCACCAATGAGCCACCCATCACCACCGAGGATGGCACCACCCTGCTCTCTCTCGCCATTCATCTCGGACGCACAAAGACATCCGGTGCCGACCACGATGAGGTCGTCTATCTCACTGGCCGGCCGGTCGAGGCACTCAACGCCTGGCTCGAAGCAGCCCGCATCGATACGGGCAGCATATTCCGGGCGATCGACCGTTGGGGCAATGTGTCCAAACGCACGATCGATCCGCAGTCTGTCAACGACATCGTCAAGCAGCGGGCAAAACTTGCCGGGCTTGAGCCTGGGGAGTTTTCGGCGCACAGCTTGCGGTCAGGCTATCTGACTGAGGCTGCCAATCGCGGCATACCGCCGGAAGCAATGGAGCAGTCGAGGCATCGATCCGTGCAGCAGGCTTCGAGCTATTACAACAGCGCGACACGGCGCAGTCGGAAGGCCGCGAGGCGGCTGAGCTGATCGCGGGGGCCACGGTCAACTCGATGATGGCGCTTCCGGCGCGGGATACGTGTTCAGCGTTCGCGAATGTATCCTCGATATAGGCAAACACCGCTGCCGCGCCCTCGTCTGTTTCCATAAGTGGTCAGAACAAGATTAGTGCGAAATCGTACGCCAGCCGAGATTGCGCTTGTTTTCCGTAGTTTTCTGCCTGCACCGAACGTGAGGTTCCAGGTAGAAAATATATCAGGAGCGTCCAGTTTTGGGTAGGAATATCGATCTCGATCATCGTTTTCTCACCTAAACGTACGATTTCGCACTAATCTTGTTCTGACCCCAACTATAATGTTCAATTCTGGGAGGCTCGCCCTGACATCGGCGGGTTCTGAAAACTGCATAGCACGCTGCGCAATGTTGCGAACGTGCTTTCGCTACCAAGGATAGCTGTCATTGGAAGAAATCATCGGTTCAGTTGCGGTGTTTTTCAGTTTGATCAGTGCGGCGTTCGGAGTCATGTGGCTTTGCCCGCGGCTTCCGGCTCACCATAGAGACGACGAGACAAACACTATCGTCAGGCTGATCGCGAATATTTTCGCGATTATGACGTCGCTGGTGTTCGGACTGATGATCAATTCATCGAAGGCGACCTACGAAACGATTGACCGCAATGTTCATTCCTACGCCACCCAGATTATCCTTCTTGATCGTAGCTTGCGGACCTATGGATTGGGCGCTGTCCAAGCACGGCAAAGCCTGAAAGACTATTTAGTCGCGGCAATCGATGCGCCCGAGCGTGCCAATCAAGCACCGGGCTCCAGATTGGCTGAGCAGCGACTTGCAACTATTGGCGATCATCTCGCCATGATCCAACCGACCGACGGGTATCACCTTTCCCTTATAACCGAGGCGCAGCGCCAGTATCGGCAGATCGTCGAGCAACGCTGGTCCATAGTGGAGCAATCCGAGGGGGTCATTCCTACACCGTTGATCGTCATGCTGATCGCCTGGTTGACGTTGATCTTCGCGTCGTTTGGATATCGCGCACCATTCAACCCAGTGATATCAGGAATGTTCGTCGTCTCTGCCGGTCTCGTGGCGGCGTCGATCTATCTTGTCCTGGACATGGACATTCCCTTTGCTGGCGCGATTCAGATTTCAGATGCTCCCCTCAAAAGAGCACTTGTCCAGCTTGAGCTCTAATCGACGAGATCGCCACTGAAATTGTCGCAATGGGGGCACCACGGCTCCTCTAGTGAACGACCGGAACAATCGGTGTCCGCCGGCTGTTTAGCTTGTGTGCCGCTGCGCCTCGAGTAGATCTCACATCGTAGACTGTCGAAAGAGCGGCCAACCACGCGTTCATGCTGCCGTCGGACCTAAGCACGTCAAACGCAGCACCGCGTTGCCTTTGTCCCCAGCATCCTGTCGGGGCTACTCTCAACAATAAGGAAGCCGGAATATGACTGACGGCAAGACGTTCTCGCGCAGCGCCAATGGAGACAGCTGGTCGCTTGAGACCGAACCATCGACCGGTGAGGCGATGGTTCATCACAGAGCGAATGCATCGTCTGGCGGACATGAGACGAGGAGCACCATAGATCGGTTTCTTGAAGTCAGCGTCGGCAAGCCCGAGCATGACTCCCTCCTCCAAATACTGGGCAAAACGGACAATCATGACACACAGCCGCTCGCCGACGATAATCTGCAGACACCATCTTACGATACGGCTATGCGATATCTGGAATTAGGTGGCCGACGGCTGGCGAAAGTGGACGACAATATTGTCAATATTCGCGAATGGGAAATGGACCCGATGGATGCGGAAGCATTCTGGCAAGCGAACGTCGAGGCCTTAGCCGAACGCGAGAAGCGTGAGGTCTTTCTGCATCTGCCGTCTATCAGCGATGCGGACACCGAGGGAGCGCGTCACACAAAGCAAAGCCCGACGCAGGAGACCCGCGACAATTCAGCCAACGACGTCCAGCGTCAAAGGCAATCCGGCGGCATAGACGATAGTCCTTCAAGAGAGGCGGCGAAGCCGGTCGGCGAGCCTGCTGGCGGTCCCGATGCCGCTGAGCCTTCGCCAGAGTGACATAAAAATGGCCCGCATTTGCGGGCCATCTCTCATTATGTGGCGGGAACGATCAAGTCTTGTCTACGACCTTTTTCACCGCGTCCTTGGCTTCACCCTTGGCTTGCTGTGCATCACCTTTTGCTTCCTGGGCGGCACCCTTTGCCTGGAGCTTATTGTTATCGGTGGCGTCGCCGACGGCCTGCTTTGCCTTGCCGCTCATTTCATTCGCCTTGCCGGAAACTTTATCAGCTGTGGAACCCATGATTGGATCTCCTGTATCGAGCGGGGCACGCACGGTCTTCCAAGTTGCTATCCGGTCATCTGCCGGGGAAGTCCATTGTCAGACCGTTTAACGATCCGCTTGGTGAGAGAACACTTGGAGAGACACATCGTTCCGGATTCAGCTGTCTACATCTCCGAAGGCCGACGTTTAGAGATCTACGCCCTTTAATCTGTTGCCCGTCCTGACATACGATTGGATAGGCGAGACCAGAAAGTCAGAGTTCGCAGAGCATGTCATTATCGCTCTTGTCGTGTTTGCGGGCGGCATTCTGACACTCGCATTCGTGCTGACAATCCTGCCGTGAAGCTCACCTGTTTTTGCCGTCCGACGGTGGTGACGGTGCCGGTGGGCACCGGGCCTCTCGCGGCAGCCCTCTGTTTTGAAGGTCCAGTGCAGAAGCGCTCCGCCTTGCTTTCGTCAGAGATTCAGATTTAAAGCCGGATAGGGCAGGAGGCGGCTCGTCGTTTTCCGGGGATTATTTCATCAAAGCATTTCTCGCTGTGCTAACCGAAGGCGCAGGGCCCGAAATTCTCATTTCCCAGTATTGCCGCTTATGCGAAATTCTCTGACGGAAATCCGGGTTTTCATTGATCACACTTCCACCGACGCAGCGGCCAGCTCTTCCAAGGGGATCTTGACCACACGTGGTTCCCGACGAATTCTGCAGACGAACAAGAAATGAGCGCACGATCGATGACCCCAAAACCTTTTCCTTGGCGCAAACTCACGCCCTCCCAGGTCGCTTTGATGGAGCGGCTTGCTGCGGAGAATGACGGCATCCCCATCTCTCGCCTCGAATACCGTGAGCTTCTGGCGCTAGATGAATTGCAGAAGCTCGGCTTTGTCGAAAGTCGAGCAAACCGCCGCAAGCTTTTGGCATTTCTGACGCCGCGTGGCCGCGAGTTGAAAGCAGACGGCTACCGTACAGATCTCGTCATTCTACGCATTACCGGTCCGCAGATCGATCTGCTCAAGTTCCTGAAAGATGGCCCGATCGAGGACAGCGTCGGCCAGCCAATGACCGCGTTATCGGGCGCTCTGTATGACGTTTGCCGCCGGATGACCCTACGTGGATGGGCGGAATGGTACCCTGGATGGAACGGCAAACAATGGGCGCGTCTCACGCCAGCAGGTTTCGAAGTCTTGAATGCCGTCGGTGCTCATGAGCATACGGTCATCCAGTTCGACACGCTGAGGCGCCGCCGCGGAACGACTTGATCTGACAGAGCAGAGCTCCAAAGATGGGCTAACCAGTCGCGCTCACCCGCTGCAGCATCGCAACCAGGGCCTCGTTCTCAGCGCGCAGCTTCTCCAAAAGCTCACGCTTCAGGCTATGGTTTTCGGCATCAAGCTGTGCCAGTTCGTCTTCCCAGGCCATGCCGCTCTCGGGTTTGGACGGTGCATCCGCCATCGCTGCGACCTGTGCGCGCCGGCGTCTGGGTTTAAGATCCTTGCCGCGGGCCTTTCTCGGGGGCAGGGTGTTCTTATCAGCCGCGGGTTGCTCCAGACCATGAACTTGAGATGGCAGTGAAGATTGATCTTCAAATGTCTCCTCGACCGCCACGAATGTCTCAGCCGCTTCGGTGGCGACAAGCTTTTCAACGGCAGAGGCCTTTGGCGCTGACTCAACGAGGGTAGGGCCGAGACCGATTTGGCTTTCTTCTGCGGCCGGTGGTGGCGGCGTGTCCTTCGGCAACAGACCATCGGCTTCCACCGACTTCGCGGCAGAGCGGAGATCGATGTCACCCCAGATCGACTTTGGCTGCGACGTACCCCGCTTGCGGCTACCCTTGTATTCGACAACGAAATTTCTGTTTGGTGTCTTCATCATCTCAAGATACGCATCCGCGCGCTGCTGGTTATTGGTTACCCAAAGGAGCGCCAATATGTGGCGGACGTACGATGAGCGCAGGCTTTCGTCGGTTCTTCCCTGATATGGGCCACAAGTCAATGTTTGCCCTCCCCGGCCTTACGCCAGCGCCCGATCACATGCTGGTCAAAGACGCATTAAAGATGGCAAGTTCTGTGACCTGAGACCCATCTTCCTTGGTTTTCAGCAGAGTCCTGGGTTTTCAATCTAGCCTTATGCGGCATGTTTTTCGTCTGGGTGCCGGCAAAGCTGATCAGTTGATGCCGCAGCGCCAATTGTTCTGGTAAGGCGTGTCATCCTGAAGTCCGCGCGGCTGTACATCAGCGCCGTGATCCATTCCAAGTTCGAATATATCGGATTGCCGAGAAAAGGCCGATATAATCGACCTCCCGATGAGAGAGGTGGCGCGTCAGTCAGCATCATCGTCGTCTAGTCTGCCAGGAGCGATGTCAGAGATATCGTTGTTGGCAGCTTTTGACGCACCCAACCTGCTCAGAAGTCCGGCATCCTCAAGTGCCTCGACGTTGGGGAGATCACGAAGGGTCTCAAATCCGAAGACCGACAAAAATCGGGGTGTTGTCACATAGGTGTAGGGCGCCCCGGGCGTCGGACTTCTCGGCCCTGAAACGATAAAGCCCGCATCTCGAAGGCCAGCGATCGTGTCACGACTAACCTCCTTGCCGAAAACCTCGGACAATTCGGCACGGGTGATCGGCTGGAAATATCCCACAGCCGTCAACACCATTGTCTCGGTCTCGGACAGCGTTGGTCCAATCGATCTCGCCGGAGCGGTCGAAATGCGAATTGTCTCAGCAAACCGGGGTCGGGTGCGATGCTGCCATCCACCGGCGACCGATACCAGTTCATATGGACGGCCTCGCAACTCTTCGACAAGATCGTCGATCAGCAGATCGATGCTGCACTCCTTGCCAACCACCCGCGCCAGCGTCTCGCGGTCAACTGGCTCGGCCGACGCAAAGATCACCGCCTCTACCCGCAGCATCCATTCCCGCCAGCGCATCGCGGGTGGGAACTGATCGAGTTCGCGATCATAAAGAGGATCATCCGCGCCGTTCGCCTTTCGGCGCGATGATTTGGGTGCACCTGATCCGGCCATGGTCATAATCCAAATATCCGGAAGGAGGAACGACCGGAGAGCTCCCGTACCGCCTCAAAGCCTTCGAGCCGTTCGAACAACCGTGTGGCCGCCCAGCGCGACAGACTGCTGCCGGGCGCCGAGGCTGGCGCGGCGTCTTCGGTTAGCAATCTGTGGACGACCGGCTCGGCACCCTTGGTACGCAGTTTTGGTACCACGGAGAGCAGGCGTGCGGCACGGCGGTCAATCTCGGCGGCGGAGCGCAAGGCGGCGTCGACGCCGTCGACCAGCGCCAGGCAGATTGCTTTTGGATAAGCCGGCTCGCCCGACCGAACCCGGCCTCTGCCTCCGATCGTCCGAAAAGCCGGTCCATAGCGTTGAGGCAGTAGCAGCGGCACGGATTTCGGCCAACTCAGTTTATGCGCCAGAACGACCTCGGCCAGCCCAAGCGCCAGCACCTCGGCATCCGGGCGAACGGCAGAGATCGCCGTAATAAGGTCCGCCACCGCGAAGGGTGCTGCTCGCCCGGACTGAATTGCAGAATCGACGATATCGGGAACTGAGGCAAGTCCGTCGTCCCACCGAATGCCAGAAAGATCAGCGATCTCTTTGACGAATGGGGTGGTGATCGGTCCCGATCGGAGCGTCAGCATTCGTGTCGCCACAAACAGCTTTCCGGCCGGCCCGGGATCGTCGCCGGCGACGGTCAGCAGGACGGCGTCCCGGATGGCACCTTCCTCTTCGCTGCGGCCAAGCATTTTTGCAGCGAAGGCGGCCGATTTGAGGGCGAGCCGATCGCCCCAGCAGCCAAGCCATGGAGGGTTGGCACGGATCAGATCGTCGAGGGATTTCAGGGCGATACCAGCGGCGAAGGCGGCGTCCGTCTCATTGATGTCGTGCCTTCGCGGCAGTGCCCATTCCGGCACGCGTGGTGACCAAGCGGCGGCGGTGGGAGCGGAGGGCGCGAATGAATCCATACGTCGCAGTGTAACTCACGTGAGCAGTTTGCGCTAGTATTGTCGACCTAAACCGCACGGCCTGTCGTCAGCACATAACGTCCGATAATCTTGCATTATCGGACGTCTTTGCTACTGTCACTGGATAGGCGACGAACGCCACGATTTTTCTTCTAGACGTACACTTTGGCGCTTTCAGATAGTCGAGAACGGCGCTATTTATGTCTAGACAGCCTAGCTAGATCGGAGCAAATTTATGGATTGGCAGCTGCAGGACGCTAAGAACCAATTTTCGAAAGTAGTGCAAAAAGCCCGCTTTGAAGGCCCGCAAGAGATAACCGTGCGTGGCGAGCGTACTGCCGTTGTCTTGTCCGCAAAAGACTATGACGCTTTGCGCGCTGGGCGACCGACTTTGGTCGATGACCTGCTCGCCGGTCCGCCCTGGGATGACGCCTTTACCGACGCGGTCGACGCGCGGGCCAAAGTCTCAAGCCGCGACGTGGCCTTCTGATGTATCTAGTGGATACGAATATCGTCTCGGAGGCAAGGCGGGGCACTCCACAGGCAGTGTCGTGGCTGCGCTCGGTCGATCCTCTCAGCGTCCACTTGAGTGCGCTGACGCTTGGTGAGATCATGCGCGGTATTGCCTTGAAACAAAAATCCGATCCCAAGGCTGCAGGACATCTTGCCGAATGGCTGCGCAAGCTGCGCCACGATCATGCTGACCGCATCCTCACGGTGACCGACGAGATCGCAGTCGAATGGGGCCGCATCGCCGCAATCCGTCCACGCGGCGACATCGACGGGCTGATCGCAGCCACTGCAATTGTCCATGACCTGATCCTCGTCACTCGCAACGTTAAGGACTTTGAGGACACAGGCGCAGCGGTGATCAATCCATGGGAAGTGTGAGATGAGCGAGATTCTCGGTGGACAAGCTGTGGCGGACGAGCCTTTCATTTCCACAGGAGAAATTCCCTCCCCTGCCCCACAACCGGGGTCCAGCCTGTCGGGCCACCTGCAGGATCTCACCGATCGCGCTCGAAGCTACGTCGACGCGGCCAGCTCGATCAACACTAGAAAAGCCTACGCATCCGATTGGAAGCATTTTTCTGCCTGGTGCCGTCGCTCCAGTCTTTCCCCCCTCCCCCCACTTCCGCAGACCGTCGGTCTCTATATCACAGCCTGCGCCTCGGGATCCGTTGACCGCGGAGCAAAGGGAAATTCCGTTTCGACGATTGAGCGCCGCCTCTCGTCGATCTCTTGGAATTATGCGCAGCGCGGCCTGGTCCTCGATCGCAAGGACCGGCATATCGCCACCGTAATGGCCGGCATTCGTAACAGCCATGCCCGCCCACCGGTCCAGAAGGAAGCGGTCATGGCGACCGACATCATTGCCATGCTAGAAACACTCGATCGCGGCACTCTGCGAGGCATGCGCGACCGTGCAATGCTGCTAATCGGCTACACTGGTGGGCTTCGGCGGTCAGAGATCGTTGGCCTTGATCTAAAAGCCGACCAGACCGAAGACGGACGCGGTTGGATCGAGATCCTCGACAAGGGCATGCTCCTCACCTTACGCGGCAAAACCGGATGGCGAGAGGTCGAGGTCGGCCGCGGCTCGGCCGATGCCACCTGCCCGGTCGCCGCGATCGAAACGTGGATCAAGTTCGCCAAGCTTGCGCACGGCCCCCTCTTCCGTCGGGTCACGGGACAGGGCAAAGCGGTTGGATCGGAGCGCTTGAACGACAAGGAAATAGCCCGCCTGGTCAAGCGCACCGCCATGGCTGCGGGTATTCGAGGCGATCTGGCCGAGATCGAGCGTCAGTTTAAATTCTCGGGTCACTCCCTTCGCGCCGGCCTCGCCTCGTCTGCCGAGGTCGACGAGCGATATGTGCAGAAGCAGCTAGGCCATGCATCAGCCGAGATGACCCGCCGGTATCAGCGCCGGCGTGACCGCTTCCGCGTGAATTTGACCAAGGCTTCAGGGCTTTAGCTGGCCCCTCCCCTGGTCCGGAGTGAAATAGTATGGGGGATCGTGGTATTCCCCTTCCCGAAGCAATGGAGCAGTCAAGACACCGATCAGGACAGCAGACTTCAAGCTACTATAATGCGACCCAGGGGAGCGGACGCGCGGCCCGCATGTTTTAGCCCGCCAGACATTCGCGTAATATTCCGGTGCAGTACGAAAGCGTGCGTACCGTTATACGGGAAACCGGCCTTTGCACTTACGTCACCTGATGGCAGATAGGAAAGCGCTGTTGTGCAGCCACTGTCCCCCGGCTGCACGTTGCAAATCCTCTCTGGAGGCAAAGCCTCTCACCTTAAAGGGCTGCGTTACGCGGCCCTTTTTCTTCTCTGCGCTGAGGTCGGCCTGCATGATCGCGAACAGCGGTGTCATTCTCGCCCGTGCCCGCTGACCGCGACTTCAACCATTGCCGATGGTCCGCCAGATGGGCTCACGGAAATCGTCGAAGTCCAGAGAAGCATTGACCGCACCGGTCGAATCCTGCAGATTTTCATGATGCATGATCAAGATAACGAACCAGGAACGCTCGGTCCGATCGCCCAAGAACTCATGAAACTGGCGGCCGAGCTTCACGATTTGGCAGACAAGCCACAGTTCGAGATCGCGGAGGTCGCGAATGACGACCAACCTCTTCCTGAGCGCGTTCCGGCTTCCTGACCGGACATCAAATCTTGGCCGCCGAGGTGAGCAGGCAAATCGTTGCTAGATGTATGTCTGCGGGTAAAACTCGCAGGCCTCTGTTCATTCACTGCCAGCACCCTAAACTCAAGCTATGGGAAAGCTCAAACGAACTCGTTCTTTTGCATCTGAACAAGCCGTTGATCACCGGGAGACGGTTGAGGCTCAGTTGTTCGAACTTGTGGCCGATGCCGTCAACGCCGGCTGGAGCAGAACCGAAACCCTTCTGGCTATTACGGAAGTCGCCCATAGCCTGGCACGCCAAAAATGCGGCGATGGGGAATTGGAAGAAGTCCTAGCCATCGTCGAAAACATGCGCGGCTGATTGCCAACGCTTAGCATTCGATGCAGGTTTCACAGGAACAAAATCACTGCTGCCTGCTTCGGGTCTCATCAACCAAGGAGACAACGATGCAGGAACTCAATCAGAAAACGGAAGCACCAAGCGTGCAGCTGAATATCGAAGACGGGAGTGCGACCTACCTATTTCGCGAGCAATCCTACATTCTTCCTGGCACTTACAATGATATTGATGCGGCGCGCGCGGATGCTGAAGAACAGTGTCGCGGACTGGGATGGTCGGGCCCCTATGTTGAAGACCCGGCTGTTTCGGTGCACTCACCGACCGACGCCGGACAGCAGTACTGAGCCTTCTGGGATACCTCGCAATGGACCACCACCACTGCGACTTACTCTCCCCTTTTATCTCAGGCGCAGTTTCAGCTTTTTGCCTGGAACCTTCTTTTGACGTCGCAGTGCGAACTTGAATGAAAAGGACGTCGCGGTATCCCGCGACGTCGTTGTCTCGACCGTAGCCTCAGAACTCTTGCCAGTTATCCACCGCAAGCGCATTGGCACCTGACACCATCGCATATCGCGGCTTGGATGAAGGTGTCTGATGGCTGGGTCTGTGCAATTTCACATTCGTATTTGCGATGTGAGACATTTTGAAACGACCGACGAGCTCCGCAAGGGAGGCCGCCTCTACGGAAAGCTTGTGCGTGGCAGCGGATGTTTCTTCTACCATTGCCGCGTTCTGCTGGGTGACCTGATCCATCTGGTTCACGGCCGTATTAACCTCTGCAAGTGCGGTGGCCTGCTCTTGAGAAGCCGTCGCAATAGAGTGTATGCGATCATTAATTTGAGCGACGTACCCGCTGATTTCCGTCAAAGCGCCGCCGGTGTCCTCGACAAGCGTCACGCCCGATTGCACGCTGGTTGCTGACCGAGCGATCAGTATTTTGATATCCTTGGCCGCTACAGCAGAGCGCTGAGCCAGTTCACGCACTTCCTGAGCGACGACAGCAAATCCCTTGCCCGCTTCGCCTGCGCGGGCAGCCTCGACACCTGCATTCAATGCGAGCAGGTTGGTCTGGAAAGCGATTTCGTCAATCACGTTAGTGATTTGTGCGATCTCATTAGAAGCCGTCTGAATTTCGGCCATGGCCGTAACTGCTCGACCGACGACATCAGATGATTTTACCGCGCGCTCTTTGGCCTCGGATACAATTCGGGTTGCTTCGTGTGCCCGATCAGTGGAGGTCCGCACCACGGTCGTGATCTGATCAAGAGCAGCGGACGATTCTTCAAGTGCTGCTGCCTGCTGTTCGGTGCGCTTAGAAAGGCTGTCCGACGAGGAGCGAAGCTCCTCGCTGTTGCCATTCAAGGTGTCGCTTGCATTCCTGATTTCGCCAACCGTTCGCTGGAGGCTCACGATCGTGTTGTTGACGTTTTCCTGAAGCTGAAGAAATACACCCTTGAAATCGCCCTTCATCTTCTGCGTGAGGTCACCATCAGCGAGAAGACGGACAACGCGGTTTGTTTCGTCGATGCCGTTTTCAACCGATGAGACCAGCGTGTTGATGTTTGCTGCGAACTGGTCGAGACCCTCGTCGCCGTAGTTAGTTGCCACGCGCTTTGAAAAATCGCCGGCTGCCGCGGAGGTGACGACGACCGCCATGCCCTGCTGAAGGCGATCGCTTTTTGTGCGCATCGCCGTCTCTTGAGCATTCATCCGCTGGACTTCCAGGCCGTTCTGCTTGAACACCTCTACTGCACCCGCCATTTCACCGATTTCGTCGGTACGGCCTTGGAAAGGTACCTCGGTATCAAAGTCCCCACTGGCGAGTAATTTCATGACGGAGGTCACGGTGCGAATGGGATTGCTGATCTGGTGGGTCGCTATGTAGAACGCGATTGCGCAACCGCCAGCTAGGCCAATCAGTGTGACGGCTGCCATAATCATCAGGACATTCGCCTGAAAGGCTTTCAGATCGGCACTGATCTGGACCAGCTTTGCCTCGTCCTGGCTGACGACGTCGTCGATGTCTTTCTGGTAGCTCTTGCGGTTAGCGCGGTTTGCATCCGTGTTCCCATGCGCATTGGATGCTGCGGGACCATCTGTTGCAGCAACACGCGCGGTCTCGGTCCGGAACTGGGTGAATGCTGATGCGCCTTGGCGCAACTCAGCAAAATCAGTCTTCTGATCAGCAGGGACCAGTGGTTCCCACGCATCAAGCAATGCATTCATCTTCTTGAGAGATGCCAACGCGCCATCGGCAAAAGGCTTGGTCTCCTCGACAGAAGAGGCTGCGTAGGTTCCGCGAAGATCCATCACGACCGCAGTTACAAGCCTGTTGAGAGCTTCGCCGTTTTGAGCGCGCCGCGCGGCATTCTCAAGGCGGTCAACACGGCTGTCGTATACGCTGAGGGTGTAGAAACTGATGCTGCCGATAGCGAGCGCAGTAAGCGCCATCACCGCGACGATCGAATAGATCTTGCCACGAATATTCATGGGTGCTCCGAGGGGAATTAGGTTTTTTGGGGGAATGGAGCCATCATGGCTTCGATGTCGCTTGATTAGCCGCAGATGATTAACGAAGCATCAAAAAAACGTGAGCAGCGATCAGTTTTGGGCGCGGCGCTGTCGCACGCTCTCTCGTCGTTTTCCTGGTGCCGTTGGCGTGGGCCGCTTCGGCCGGCAGTTACCAGAGCCCAGCCTTGAACATATCCTTGGGACACTTAGTAACAGCTGCATCATCGTCTCTCGCGTGGCATCCGACAAAATGGACTAATAATCAGATAGTTCGCCTAGTGGGCATTCTCTCGCGCGGTTTTGGATTGCACCGCTCACCACTGGAAGGTCACGTCGACAGCCCTAGATTGCCTTCATGCGAAAGGAGCGGTCCAGTGGAAAAACCGCAGCATCACTTGATCGACAATCTCATGGCGGGAGCAGGTTTCTACTCCTGGTCGCTGCCGCTCAATATGCTGACGGCCGACAAGGCTTTCGCAGAAATCTATGAGGTCAACGTACAGGATCTTGCCCGAGGGGTGCCTGTCGAATTTATCTTGGCGCGTATTGTCGAGGAGGATCGCCCTCGCCTCGCCGAGCGCATCCATGAGGTCATACTCGGGGGTGAGCCATTCGTGTCATCCTACCGGATCAACTGCCCCAGTGGACGGGTGAAAGCGCTCCTTAGCATGGGGTCATGCGCAAAAGATCAAGACGGCATACCGTCAATCTATTCCGGCATTGTGCTCGTGGAGCATGTGCTAGAAATTGAGATTCGAGCGACGACGCTTGCGGCGCAAATATCAAATGCCTTGGAACTAGCCCGTTCGGACGGGCGCGAACTCACAGAGCGCTACCTATCGTCAGCTCTACGATCGCTTTGTTCCTCAGAGCGCTGAAGGCGCTTCAGCTGATCGATGATACGTTGCACTAGCTCGAGCCGAACCAGGGCTTGGGGCTTACTGATTATTCTTTCTGCGGAAGCCACCCGGATCTGAGCGAGAAGCGTTTCCAGTCTTTTCTCTTCGTCCATGCGGCCTCCTTTATAGATCAGTGTCAAACGGCTATGCGGTGATTTGTAGGCAAACGCCCTGCGAACGGGGTTGCAGGCAAAGAGTTCCCTATTTGGCTTTGGGTACGCCATTAAATCAGTGCGGACTGTCCACGGTTATTGCCGGCCATTTAGGGTCGCCGATCGCCCATGAGTGCTTCCGTGATCGCGATCGTTTGCCGCTGCAGGGGCATCCGGTTCGCTGCCAAGAGGAACACCATCAGAGCGGCCTGCAGAGACGTCCCCTACGCTCCAACCTGGCCTCGCGACACGAAAGTGCTGAATTTGTCCGACAATTGAGAACGCACCAACAACATCTGTCGTATCCGTCAACAAATGAGTTCTTGTTATCGGAAGTAAGCCATCTTACGTGCTTCCCTTGCCATCAAACCCTCGAATAGCAATACTCGGCACAAATCTGACGAGGAAAAACGATGTCTGAACCGCAGCTTTCCATTCGCAGCAGCAAGGCTCGCGATCTGGCCCATGCTCTTTCCCGCCGTACTGGCCAGCCTATCAACAGGCTCGTTGAGCTCGCCTTGGAGCGTTATGACCGGGAGCTACGTGCTGACAACACCCGCTATCCGATGGATGTCGTATGGGATCTCGCAGCCGAGGATTTGCGCAATATCGCTCCCGGCACGACGTCCAACCACGATGAATTCTACGACGAGAACGGTCTCCCGATATGATTGCCGTCGACACCTCTGTCATCATCGCAATCTCAATGCGCGAGCTGGAAACCGACATATTCAGGGCCCCTTTTGGGACGCGAGCCGGTCATCATCGGATGGCCTACCCTATTGGAGGCAAGAATGGTCTTGTCAGGCAAGGGCTTCGTCAGTGCCGCCAAGATCATCAAGCAGTTCGCTGAAACGCCGAACGTTACGACCATTGCTTTCGATGAAAAACACTATCGCGCGGCCGAAGACGCCTTTGAGCGGTTCAGCCGCGGTCGTCATCCCGCTGCGCTCAATATGGGCGACTGTTTCTCCTACGCCGTTGCCTGCATCGCCAGAGCACCGTTACTGTTCAAAGGGCACGGGTTCGGGCAGACGGATCTAAAACTGCATCCTGCGTCTTCAATGGCATGAGACAGACAGCCCTGACCCCGCTCGATCGCCGTATCCTTGAGTTGGACACCATTGCGGCTGTGCTGCCGCTAGAACGTCGCGACGAACTCGCCGAGCTGTTGACGGATCAGGATGTCGCGACGCTCCGCCATCTGGTCAACGAGGGCATGGGCGAAAACACCCTTCGAGCCCTCACCTCCGATCTGGCTTATTTGCAGGCATGGTCTTTGGCGGCCACCGGAAAATCGCTGCCTTGGCCGGCGCCTGAAGCACTGCTACTCAAATTTGTCGCGCATCATCTTTGGGATCCGCAGAAGCGGCAAGAGGATCCTCTGCATGGGATGCCCCATGAGGTTGCGGAAAATCTTCGACACCAGGGCTTCCTGAAATCCACCGGCCCGCATGCGCCCGATACCGTGCGCCGGCGTCTGGCCACTTGGTCCACCCTGACGAAATGGCGAGGCCTTTCTGCCGCCTTCAGCTCCCCTGCCCTCAAATCCGCTATTCGCCTCGCTGTCCGCACTACGCCGCGGCCCCGCAAACGCAAGAGTGCCAAGGCGGTAACAGGCGACGTTCTGGCAAAGATGCTGGCCACCTGTTCAAGCAACAGCCTGCGCGACCTGCGTGACCGGGCGATCCTGATGGTCGCCTTTGTCTCCGGCGGACGCCGGCGCAGCGAGATCGCAGGATTGCGGAGGGAACAACTGACGGTCGAATCGCCAATCGCCGTCGAGGATAGCCCTCCCCTGCCCTCGCTCTCGATCCATCTTGGGCGCACCAAGACGTCTGGTGCCGATCACGACGAGGTGGTTTATCTCACCGGCCGGCCTGTCGAGGCGCTGAATGCCTGGATCGCGGCCGCGCGCATCGAGACCGGGTCAGTTTTTCGCAAGGTCGATCGCTGGGGCAATGTCTCGAAGCGGACACTGGATCCGAAATCGGTCAACGATATCGTCAAACATCGGGCAGCGATGGCGGGGTTGGACCCGCAAGAGTTTTCGGCGCACGGGCTGCGGTCGGGATACCTGACAGAAGCTGCAAATCGCGGCATTCCCCTCCCCGAGGCCATGGAGCAATCCCGTCACCGCTCTGTCCAGCAGGCATCCAGCTATTATAACAGCGCCACGCGCCGTAGTGGGCGGGCGGCAAGGTTGCTTTAGGGGCCTGCCTTCACCAGGAACGTTTCATGATGGGTATAAACGGCACTCCAGGCCGCTTGTCCCATTGCCCAATGTGCTTTCCCGTTGTTCTCCATCAAACTCACGCTAAGGTTATGCTTGCGGAATGGGGACACGTCATTACGGTTGGAGGAAAGTTCCATGAACGAGAGCCATGAGAAGATTTCGAGCGCCGCAAATACAACAGAAAAAATCCAGTCTCTTGTGGGTGAAGCACTGGATTCCCTGCAGTCGGGTTTCAACGGCCGGGTTGTTAATGGTTTCGGCGTGTACGCCGACTCTTCAAGTCGCCACAATGATCTGAACACTGCACTGGTCGCCATCAAAGCTGCTATGGAAATCATGCGGGAGACTGATTGGCCAACGGAGGCCGAATTTGGAGCCGTCGACGCATAAGTCTGCGTTGTGAATTCTTGGCTAAATGCCCTTCGCCCATGCCAGGAGATCACGCCAACGCTTCACGTATCCCTCGACAATCTGCGGGTTCATATCCGACGACAACAGTCCGTCCGCGAACATGCCGAGGTCGAACGTGTTCAGTTCGGTGTCTTCAGGATATTGCTTGAAGGTGTATCGAAACATTTCCTCCCAGCTTTTCCGGACGCCGACCGTCTCGTCCTGCAGCTCCAGGCGATAGCGATCAACCAATTCTCCAAGTGTCATCGTCACTCTCGTTATCTGGCGATCAGCGCAGGTTTAACCGGCCTCTTCGCTCAAATGATTATTTCTGCCTTCCTGCTCTCAGACATCCCTTTTTTACGAAATTTCCCCCATAGGGCGCCGCCAGCGGGCGTTGCACACACACGGCAGGTCAAGATCCATCAAGGGCTGCAGGTTGTCTCTGGCGGGGCTGCATTTACCCCATAAAACCCGCTTGCAACCGTGATTTTTCTCACGCATTTCTTTATTGTACAAGCCTATATCAAATCGCGTGTGAGAGACATGGAAAAACAACAAGCGGCCAATCCATCGTCGGCCCCAAAACGTCTTATCGGCTATGCCCGACTCTCGACCGCCGATCATGTCGATGATGCCCAGATGGACGAGTTGCGCGCCGCCGGTTGCGAGCGGATCTTTCAAGAGCATGAATCTGGCGCGTCACGGACGCGGCCGGTTCTAACAAGGCTGCTCGGCGAGCTCGCCACCGGTGACGTGCTTGTCGTCGTCAGGCTGGACCGCCTCGCCCAATCGGTGAGCCATCTGTTGCACCTGATCAAGGGCCTTTTAGAACGCGGCGTCTATTTCAGATCGATCTGCGATCCGATCGACACGTCCACATCTGAGGGGATGTTTTCTCTTCAAGTCCTCGAGGCGGTTGCACAGCTCGAACGAGCGCTAAACGCCGAACGAACCAAAGCTGGGATCGAGCAAGCGAAGGCTCGTGGCAGAATGCCGGGCAATCCTGGACTTCGGGAAAGGCGGCCAGAAGCGATCATGGCGGTGTCGAAGGCGCGAGAAAAACTCTATCTCAATGAGTTGATCTCGTCGGCCCAAACTTGGCTTCCAACCGTCCGGCAGCTTCGCCCCGCGCATAGCTGGGACAATGTCGTGAGTGTCCTAAACCGCCAAGGCCATGATTGGACGGTGGAAAGACTGCGCCGAGCGGTGCGCCGGATGGTCCGCGAAAAGCTTGCCGAACCCGAGCTGTTAACTCGCTCACCCCGTCGAGCCCCAGAAGATCATCTGATGAAACTCGTCGCAGCGATTGCCATTGCTGATCCTGGACTTTCGCTTCGTGACATTGCGGGTCAACTGGATCAGATGGGCGAGCGGCCAGCGCACGGTGGTCGCAAATGGCAGCCTTCTTCTGTTCGCCACCTACTGGATCAGGCACATCGGCTCGGTCTCGTTCGTCACTGAGGGGACGGGGCACCAACATGCCGACTGCTCGGTTTCTGACGCCCGATTTTCGACGACCAAGATTTCCAGCCTTCGCTCTAAATAATGTGTCGGGCGGGTTGAAGGAATATGTTTTACATCCAGAGTTTTACGACCGACCCTGCCCTTTGCTAAAATAATCCATGGTACTCTAAGGCCGGCCCGCGCTCGAGCTGCCAAGACAGTTCGCGAACAGAGGGAAAGGTTCGGGCCGTATCGGAAACGTCTTCAACAAGGAGGTCTCCGACTGGCGTATTGATCACAACGCGCCATACAGATGGAAAGCTGATCAGCTGCGGCGTGCCCGAGTGATCGACGGTCGCGAACCATAAAGCCATTGAGACAATGTATGGTGTGCCTTATGGGATTGGTGACCAGAAGAATCGGCTTGGCGCGTCGATGCGTCAAAATACAACCCATCCCTACCGTTGCTCTCGTCAATCAAACGATAGGACCTACTGCAACTCTGCCCGATCGCGCCGCTTAAAATGGTCCGCCGAGACAAGCACATCACAATCATAGCAGAACCGTCTGGCCACCCCAGTAGGTGTCATCTGAAAACGGGCCGCAGCGAAAGTATCGAGCACACTTCAGCTCAAAGCCAGATTTGTACCGGGCACACATCCACGGCTTCGATACATTCCCACAATAGCCCGAGATAGCGGCCCTCCCCTCCTCGGCATCGTCATCAATCATTGATCCATGGGTCTCCGCGATCACGTCACATGAATCGAACATCCTTCTGAAAGCAAGTTAGCACGCTTGCTTCGCATCCGGGCCAACCAGTGGTGCGATGGCCGTCAGGTTAGATGCCCTTTCGATCGGGCAGGGCGTTGATGATGGCAAATGAGAGCTTTACGTAGTATCGAAACCCGGTTTCCTACCGGCATACTTAGCAAGTTGGCCAAGCAATACGCCCAAAGACCTGCCAGATCGCACGGCCTTACGATCACAGGTCAGGACGGCATACCCCGATCGCGATGACGACCAGCTTTGTAATGAACCCGGCAAGCCCAAGCTTCAAATAGGTCGGCATAAATTTATCCTGTCAATAGGGCTTGATCCGCCACGTGATGATCGAGAGCCAGTTTGATTGCGCCGATATTGAGATGTTGGACAGAATACTCCGTGCTCCTCGCATCACCGAAATTGAGACCTAAGAGCTCAATGATGGCAGATCCCGTCTTCAATGTCCGAAAGCGACGCATCCTCTGTCCCAATTTGCTGCCACACACCCCTGACAATAAGGCATGATCCCGATCTCTTTTTCTGTCCACCTATGAGGTAACTGTCTTGACCGGCCTTCATCTGAGCGGTTTCGGGCTAATCAAACTGATTTACCTTGTTCGCAGGGGAACTATTCCTTGACCCCTTCGACAACCGAGGGCGTAAAGATATCGAAGAAGTGCTTCTATTGTCCCAACCTTCAGACGATCAGATGTTCGGGTACACCGGACTCCTCCCGGTTGGCGAAACACCTAACCGGCGCCTGACGAAGTGGATTGACGCATCTAAGCACCAACATAGTAATTGTTAAAGAGACGGATCGTCACAGGATTTCATCCGCGCTTGCGACGTTAATCACCAGAATCCAGCATGATTGGGGTCCGGAAGCCCGGCAGTGCCGCCGTGCTCTGGGGGCAGGAGATGTGTCCAGATCGGCAAAGGTTCGTGTTGCCATCGCGCCAAAGTCCTTATTAGCGCCTGCAAACCCCCCACAAATACCGCTCCAGGCAATCATACGTGAAGATCTATTCCCGTGGCGAGCCAGCAACATAGCACTGGGTGAAGCACGAGAGGCATCTTAAAAAACCGGTCAAGACCGACTGCGCCGGCGGTGAACCATGGCCAACCATTCCTGTCTCCAGAATCATAATCGGGCAATCGCTACATATCCTACGCCCCTATACGGGCACCAACGTAGCGCCCCGAGGCCAGAAGGGTGCCCCAGCGATATCGACAATGCTCCTGATCACTTCTTTGGAAGCGATCGTACCTTTGCGTGACGACGCTGCCAGATGGCTCAACGGTCAGGAAGGAGAGACCCGACTTAAGCCAATCCGGAGATCTTCGCGTAACAAGCCAATTTTCGTGATTGGAGACGAAAGTCGATTTGACCCACCCGTATATCATGAGAGCTAGGCCTTGCCCCATCTAGTAGGCTGTAGTTTTCGCAATGTCCGCGTCATTCGCGCGTACCTCCTAGCTTCAGGCATATCGTTAGGAATGATGACAAATACCGCCAACCGTGAATTTCGAACGCTGGCCCCACATCCGGTGCTATTTCGGGCCGATCAAAGACCGCACTTTTCACCTTTGAAAGGAAAAAAAGCGTGTTTTCAAGGCCTTGTTGGTGTGGTCAGCTGACCACCAATGAAACGCGATATTGCGCGCGACTAACGAGATCTAACGTTGCAGCAGGCAAAGAGCGCACCGCCACCAGAGCGCAATCTCTTTAAAAAAACATTTTAAAACCCGTAGCTTAGAACGGTGGTCAGCTGACCACATCGAGTCGCTTCGGATTTTGACCGCGCACGAACAAGATGTGGACCTTTCATGGAATGATATGAAGGTATGCCGCGGTCAGCGGTCCCGATGAGATATTTCGACCGCCGGCCAGCTTTGCGCGCTCCTTGACGATGTCGTTGACGGATTGCGGATCGATCGTGCGTTTGGACACATTGCCCCAGCGGTCGATAGCGCGGGACGCTGCCCGTTTCGATACGGGCTGCTTCGAGCCAGGCGTTGAGTCCATCGACCGGCCGGCCGATAAGATAGAAAACCTCATCGTGGTCGGCACCGGATGTCCTGGTGCGGTCGAAATGGACAGCAAGAGAGGGCAGGGTGTTGCCATCCTCGGCGGTGATCGGTGGCTCATTGGTGAGCTGTTCTTTTCGCAGCCCGGCGATCGCGCTGCGGCGGCGGCCACCTGAGGCAAAAGCCACCATCAGGATCGCCCGGTCGCGGATGTCCCTCAAACTATCGGTGCCACAGGTCGCAAGCAGCCTGGCCAGAATATCACCTGTGACAGCCTTGGCACTCTTGCGTTTACGTGGTCGCGGCGTGGCACGCACGGCAAGGCGGATTGCCGACTTGAGGGCAGGGGAGGCGAAGGCACCGGCAAGACCGCGCCATCTGGTCAACGTCGACCACGAGGCAAGCCGTCGGCGTAGGGTGTCAGGTGCGTGAGGACCGGTGGATTTCAGAAAGCATTGGTCACGGAGGTTTTGCTCGACAGAAACCGGCATGCCGTGATCGGGATCGGTGTTGCGCTTGTTTGGATCCCACAAGTGATGGGCGACAAATTTTAAGAGCAACGCTTCCAGCGCTGGCCAGGGCAGGGACGCGCCTGTTGCCGCCAATGACCATGCCTGCAGATAGGCAAGATCGGAGGTGAGGGCACGCAGCGTATTGTCACCCATGCCTTCATTGACCAGATGCCGGAGTGTTTCGACATCATGATCCGTCAGCAGCTCGGCAAGCTCGTCACGGCGATCGATCGGGAGAACGGAAGCGATCGCATCGAGCTCGGCTGCGCGACGATCGACGGAGGAGAGGGATGCAGCCGGTTTGCGTTTCTGCGACATCAGCGGATCAGCTCCACCGGCACCCAGACCGTGACATTGAAACCGATCGCAGGATCAAAGATCTCCGGCGCCAGCAGTGCATTGCCATGCTCCTTGGCAAACCAGCGAGCGACGTCTGCATTGTAGATCTCTTCGATCACCTCGCGAACTCTGCCGGCAGCGGCCAGCGCTCCGCCATGCATCATCTTCGCGGTGTTGACGTGTGCCAGTTTTCGTTTGGCCGGAGAACCGCCATCCGAGACAGCGAAAGCCAGCCGAGCAGGCCCATAACTTTTGACCCGCACTTTAAGCCGGGGAGGGCGGTAGGCATCAAACTGCTCGTTGACTGCGGTAATGCGAGCAATGACCTCCTCCTCGCTGATTTGCACCTGCGGCACCGCATCGGCAATCACATCGAGCTGGTGGTCAAAGTTCTGGCGTGTGATCTCTTCGGCATGATGGGCGTAGGCCAGATGTTTGACCGGCAGCGCCTTCAACCAGCGCATGCGCTGCGCGATCGCCATTGACTTGGCGGCTTCCTCGCCCAGCCGGCCAATGGAAAAACTCTCTCGCTTCTGGCCTTCATTGGTCATCAGCGTCGCCTGCCAGACATCGCCCTCTTCAGCCTCGACCCGGCGCACACCGGAGATGCCGCTCTTGTTGTTCTTGCGGATCTTCACCGCCTGTTCGAGATTGGTCGGCGGGGGCAGGGCGGTGATGATGGCGTCTCGATAGGCGCGAGCCTGGGCATAGGCGGCATCGGATGATCCGTAGATGCTATCCTTGAACAGCCTGACGATTTTCTTGCTGCGGCGACGCAGTGCTACCGTCCAGCCACCGCCACGTCGTTCGTTTGGTTCCTCACGGGTCAGCGCATAGGTGTCGGCATCGTTTGCAGGTGGTGCGATCGTTTGCCTGTCGTCTTTTTTCCTGGCCAAGTGTTCGTCCGCCTGCCTGCCTTGCCAAATCCTACGCACGCTCAAAACCGATCCTGGATCGATCAAGCACAACGCCAAAGATGCCGGTCTCATCGGTTTTTGCAACAGGGCAGGACCGCTTTCTGCAACTGGTGGGTCCCGTAAAATCCCCCTATCTGCGAAACCTTGCCCATTCAGGGTTGACCTCGCAGATCATGGCTCTAGTTTTCGCCGCGATTAAGACGTGCA
>NZ_SLYW01000023.1 GCF_004343585.1 Neorhizobium sp. JUb45
CGAGATATTCCTGATACTCTGTCGAAGCACATCTCGCCGCTCAGCTGGGAACATATCAACCTTACCGGCATCTACACCTGGGATGCTGAACATCAAATGCCGAACGGATATCGATCGCTGCGTCTGCCAGCCGGGCTACGGAGGGTCGCATAAGTTCTCATTCCGTTCGCCCTTCGCGTACGATTTCGCACTCCTCTTGTTCTGGCCCCTAATTGCGAAAAGGTGAGGCCATGCGTTGGATCGTCGAGGCTGGTGGTATAGCGCCCCTGCAGGTAGAGGAGCGGACGGTCATCCCCGCCACCGAAGGAAAGGCTGCAGACCTCACCCAGAATGATCGCATGCGAGTTATGGAACACCGTGCGAGCCAGGCGACAGTCAATACTGACGAGCGCAGTTCGAAGCGAACCAACGCCGTCGACGCGCGGTACGGCTGCCCGTAAGTAGCAGTTCGTTGGATGGCCGTGACTGAGCAGTATGGCCGACGACAGCGACGGTTCTTGAGGGTAGCTTTAGGGGTGGCGCCCGCGGCTTTAAAACGTTCCGGGCTTCATTGCGTGCATCTCGCAAACTGTTCCCTATTGAATCAAGCTATCGCCATTGCTCGAATTTGGGCGGCCGCATTTGCTCTGGCGTCGCGGCCGGCATCCGGATTTGCTTGTGCGCCCGCCCACACGAATGTGACGTCCGTCAATCCAATAAAGCCGAGCACAGCACGAAGGTATGGCTCGACGAAATCCATCGCCTTCGCTGGGCCCTCGGTGTAAACGCCTCCGCTGGCGACCATCACCACCACCTTCTTGTCGGCGGATAGAAGTCCCTCCGGGGCACCTGACGCGTACGAGAAGGTGCGCTGGGCGCGCATGACGTGGTCCAGCCACGCCTTCAAGGTCGACGGAATCGTAAAATTGTAAAATGGTGCGCCAATGACGATGACATCAGCAGATTCGAGTTCGGAGATCAAAGTATCCGACAGTTCGATGGCCGGGGTTTGCTCTTTCGGTGCGAAGCCGAACTGGATTGGCACGAGTTCAGGCGGTAGGTGCGGGATGGGATCAGCCGCAAAATCTCGCTGTGTCACATTGGTGCGTGGATCGGCTGACAGGGCCTGGTCGAGAAAGGTATCTACCATCGCGCGCGTTGCGGACTGGCCGCCATTAATGCTGGAGTGAAGCGCCAGAATGTTCATGATGATCTCCGAATGGGTTCGGCCACAGCGGCCTAAACTTCGGAACCAGGAGTGAAACTATACCCTCCCTTTGACAAGTACCCACTTTTTGGTAAGTATTGGCTATGCAAAAGAAATCTCACGTCGACCTCGTAACCCCTGCCGCAAATGTCTTCCATGCGGATTGCCCAGCAAGGAATTTCCTCGATATCCTGGCGGAAAAGTGGGTACTTCTGACGATACATTCGCTGAAGTCCGGTCCTGCAAGACCTGGTGAACTTCGCCGCAAGATCGAGGGCATTTCCGAAAAGATGCTGACGCAGACACTCCGCCGGCTTCAGGAATTCGGCATTGTAGAGAGACGTTCCTATGCGGAGGTCCCTCCACGCGTAGAATACTGGCTCTCGCCGCTTGGTATGTCGCTGA
Organism: Neorhizobium sp. JUb45; assembly: GCF_004343585.1. Lineage (GTDB taxonomy): Bacteria > Pseudomonadota > Alphaproteobacteria > Rhizobiales > Rhizobiaceae > Neorhizobium. The sequence goes on from NZ_SLYW01000023.1 coordinate 1,592, forward strand.
GTGAGATCGTGCTGACGTTGGACCGCTGGGTCGAGAGCAACGTAGGAGAGATAGACAGGTTGCGTTCGGGCAAGGCGGACGCCGAACCGATGGAAGGCAACGCCTGACAGGGGTGAGCACGTCGAGACCTTGTGGCGCGATCTGATCCGGACGATGGATTAAGCTGTATGCACGTGCGAAGAAAAGGTGAAAAACCGTCACGCCATCATGCAATCCATAACAAGTTACCTGACGGCGAAGGCTTCGGAGATTGACAAAAAATCGCGCGCCTTGAGGCTCGCGCCTCCAACCAGAACACCGTCAACATTGGGAGTTGCGCTGATCTCCCGTGCATTTTCTGGCTTCACGGATCCTCCGTAAAGAATGCGTATTTCTTCTCCGGCCTGACCAAACCTATCAGAGATCGTCTCTCGAACGGATGCGTGGACATCCGCTATGCGCGCAGGCGTTGGCACCCGGCCAGTACCGATCGCCCAAACTGGTTCGTAGGCAATGGTGACCGCGGAGCAATTCACATCCGGCGGCACCGATTCAAGCAATTGCGCTCGCAAAACTTGCTCGGTTCGTCGTTCCGCCATCTGTTGTTCAGTTTCGCCCACACAAACTATGACCCCGATTTTGGCACTTAGGCCCCTCTCGACCTTTTGCAGGATATCGATATTGCTTTCACCCCGACCCTGGCGCCGTTCGGAGTGCCCTAAAATAACATACCGTGCCCCGCTGTCGGCAATCATCGCGGCAGAAACGTCACCCGTGAAAGCGCCCTCTACGTCGGAACTGCAATCCTGAGCCCCAATGATAAGCCTTGTATTGCGAACATGGGCACTCGCAGCGCCAATCAAGGTTGCGGGCGGACATATAAGCGCTTCTAGTTCATCATCGAGCTCATCAAGACCTTTTGCTATCAACGCGAGCTCGGCAAGCGAATGCGATAGGCCATTCATTTTCCAGTTTCCCGCAATCAGCGGACGTCGGCGAGATTTTGTGTTCATCGTGGGTCCACGTATCGATTGTTATGTAGCGGCCAATTTCGGCTCGAAACGCTTCTACCGGCCGCGATTGCCTACTCGCTTTTGATCGCTTTAAGCCAAATACTAACAGCAACAGCGCCACCGTCAGGGTGCCCGAGAGCGCGGTCACCGAGGTAGCTCGCCCGGCCAAGGCGCGGCTTCATCGATTTGGTGGCTTCCGCTCCGGCAATACCGGCTTCGACCGATAGTCTCCACGCAGAATTGGCGTCCAGACCCGATGCGAGGCCGTCCCTGAACGTCTGCGCCGCCGGATGAAGGGCGTCGATCATTGTTCGATCGCCCGCCACCGCTCCGCCTAGATCCGACACCGCAGTAACTGCGCTGGCAAATGCTTCGGCGACTTGCGCGGCTGACGGTTGCTCCATCCCTGCGAGGTGGCGGGAAGCACGCATCAGGCCGGTCGCGTAAAACGGGCCTGAACTTCCGCCGATCGCTTTGCGCATCGCGTTCCCCATTGCCAGCAGCCCGTCGGAAACGGTAGCAAATTTCTCCTGGGGAAGAGCCAGAACGGCCTCTGCACCGCGGGTCATGCTGGCGCCGAGGTCGCCATCGCCGGTGATGCTGTCCAGTTCCGTCAGCTCCGGCTCGGCAGCAAGCAAAGCCTGCGCCACCAGTGTTGCGTTTCGCCATAGACGCTCACCGGCTTTCGTTTGCTCGCCTTGCGGCAATGCACTTTCCTCAACCTGGGTCGAGGCAAGGACCCGATTGCGGTTGATCATGCCGCCCCGCGGCCATGCGCTGGCATCGGTAGGTGCATCGATCAACGTTAGCGCATCGTCGTCAACAGTCAGGACGGAAAGTGAAAATCCGGGCATGTCCAGAGCCGATAGGAAGGTCCCTGCCCACGCTCTTTCAACCGAAACGCCCTTGTTTTCTAGGAACCGTATGGCCGAGCGAGCCACGATCGACAGTTCCATAGGCGGTGTCGATCCCAGTCCGTTGACCAGCAATACAACCCGATCACCTTCGCGAATTTTGCCGTCGGATTCGATTGTCTGGAGCACAAGCGAGGTAAGCTCATCCGCCGAGGCAATCGGCATCTTCCGTACGCCCTGCTCGCCATGGATTCCAAGTCCCACCTCGATCTCCTGTTCACCAAGCACGAAGCCGGGCTTGCCGACAGATGGAAGGGTGCAGGAGCCAAGAGAGATACCCATGGAAGAGAGGTTGTCGGCAGCGGTCCGTGCGATGCGCGCAACGTCTGCAAGCGGTAGCCCTTGCTCTGCTGCGGCTCCCGCCAGCTTGTGGATGAGCACAGTCCCCGCGATCCCCCGTCTGCGATCGGCGGGAACCGTATCCTTCAGAGCCACGTCATCGGCAACGACGACGATCTCGACCGGAATTCCCTCACTCCGTGCCAATTCCGCGGCCAGACCGAAGTTTAATCTGTCGCCGGTATAGTTCTTGACGATAACAAGTGCCCCAGCAGGACCGGCTGACGCACGAATGCCGGCAAGAACAGCATCCGTGCTGGGCGAGGTAAAAACGTCGCCGGCAACCGCGACCGTCAACATGCCGTTTCCGACATAACCCGCATGCGCTGGCTCGTGGCCGCTACCGCCCCCGGATAATACCGCAACGTTGCGCCCCTCACCTCCAACAAGCCCCGACCGGATGACGACGTTTTCATCCGCCAGGAGAACTGTTGCAGGGCTCAGCGCAACAACACCCTCGAGCATCTCACGGACCACATTCGACGGATCATTGATCAGCTTTTTCATTTTTTGCTCCTCAAACTGTTCATATGGCCGGCGCAAGTACGGACCGCTCGTTTGCCACATTGAATGCATGGATGCTGTCTGGTCGATGAACCAGAACAATCTCCTTACCGACTTCAATTTCCGGGCCCCGTTCAAACTGTGCCGATATAAGCTCATTTCCGACCGAAACCTGGATCATCACCTGCGACCCGAGAGGCTCGATAAGCTCGATGCGCCCCTTCATCGTCCCTGTGGCTACTCCTGCACCTTCAGAAAGCGGCGCGAGGTGCTCGGGGCGAACGCCAGCGATAACGGGGCCAGAGAGTTTTTGCAGCGCATCTGCGACCGCACTGGTCGGCACGAGAGTGAACCCGCTACCCGTCAGGCCACCATTTCCAAAGGAAGCATTGACGAAGTTCATCGGTGGACTGCCGATGAAGCCCGCGACGAACTTGTTCACCGGAAAGTCGTAGATGTTTTGCGGCGTATCTATCTGCTGAGCGATCCCTCCGCGCATGACGACGATGCGGTGCCCCATCGTTAACGCTTCCAACTGGTCATGAGTCACGTAGAACGTCGTGATCTTCAATCGGCGGCAGAGTTTTACGATCTCGGCGCGCATCTCGATGCGCAGTTTAGCATCGAGGTTCGAAAGCGGTTCATCCATCAGGAACACGCGCGGTTCGCGAACGATTGCGCGGCCAAGCGCCACCCGTTGTCTCTGCCCACCTGACAGAGCCGCAGGTTTGCGTTCAAGGAGGCTCTCGATATCCAACGCCTTGGCAGTCTTGCGGACCTGGGCGTCAATCTTATCTTTTGGCCACCTGCGGACTTTCAGGCAAAATGCCATGTTCTCGTAGACCGACAGATGCGGATAAAGCGCGTAGTTCTGGAAGACCATCGCGACGTCGCGTTCCGATGGAGTTTGATCTGTGACATCTTCCCCATCAATACTGATCGAACCCGATGTAGAGCCCTCCAGACCGGCGATCATCCGCATCGTGGTGGTCTTGCCGCAGCCCGATGGTCCGACCAGCACGACAAATTCTCCATCTGCCGTCGTCAGATTGAGATTATCAACTGCATTAAATGCGCCAAAGGACTTGTTCAGGTTCTCGATAGCGATAACAGACATGCATTCCTCCACTTTTGTGTGTGGTCAGCCGGATCGGCTCAATTTCGGTTGGTCAAATCCGCGGCAGCGCCAAAATACGCTTTGTACGTGTCCTGATAGAACGTCTCCCACCGCGTATCGGGATAGATCGTCTGCGTGGTAACACCTGTCGTGAAGTCAACGTGCTCTTCCAAACCTTCAGCGGCTAGTAAGGCAGCGCCGACGACAGCGGGTTCCTGCTCGCTCAGCACATGCAGAGGGACCCCGAAGATACTTGCTCGTAGCTCAAGGAGACTGCGGGATCGGCTCCATCCGCCGGTCGCATATATCTCTCCGCTTGGAACACCCGCGCACCGCATATGGTCAAACATCCTCCGGGCGGTGATGCTGGCCATCTCAAGAACGGAGCGGGCATCGGCATCAGCCGGCAGGTCATTTGGCCTTGCATAGAAGTTTGGCTCGCCCGGCAGTTTGGGGAGCGCCAGAATGGAACGGATGTCGATACCCTGCGCCTGGAGCGTCTGCGCGGCAGACGAGAACTCGAAAACACCAAGACAAGCGACACCCACTCTCGCTTGAACTGGAACCATAAACGCAAGATAGCGATCGAAGCGATCGAGAGGGAATGTTGCCGACTCGCCATACAGGACGTTCGCTGTGCCAATGGAATCGACCCGCGCAGTCGCATCGATCCGCTGAATCATGGCTGCAGCCACCGGGTGGTCGTGGCCGCCGGCCACGACGAGAGTGCGGCGGCTTACTGCCCCCGAAGATAACAGGGAACCTTCGCCGACCACCCCGACCACATCTCCGGCCCGCAGGACCTCAGGGAGGAAGGGAGCGCCGCAGAATTCGACCAGAGCCTCAATCCACGCGCGTCGGCCAACGTCGTAACAGCCCGTGCGCGAAGCTAAGGTTTCGCTGAGGAATGGGCGTCCTGTCCAGACCACTGACGGATAGTCGGTCAAGGCAATCCATGTGCTTTGATTGGCAAGCATCTTTGGGTCGTGCCGTCGAAGCCAAAGCCACTTCGCGGCAGTACGCGTGTGCTCCATCTCGATGCCCGCACGGGCTGTCGCATGGCCGCTGAGACGAATTTCGCTCGCTTCGTCCATCGCGCGGCGATCAAACCAGGGAATTGCGAAACCTAGAGGCTCGAGATTGCGATCCACGCAAATTCCGTCTTCACCCACCCCCGTTGTGGCGATAGCAGCCAGCGGCTTTCCCTTACCGACTGCCTTCCATCCTTCGATCATCAAAGTCTCAATCGCGCTGACAAGCACGTCGGCATCAATTGCGGAATCCAGCAGAGACGAGACGCGTGGCGTAGGCACTGCCTGCGTCCACTTGGACACGCCCGTTTCATCAACGATTGAAACCTTGAGGTTGGTCGTACCAATGTCCACACCGCACACTAGCATTGCGCATCTCCCCCTCTTACGCGCCTATGCTCAGAAGCTCAGTTGAGTCTTGATTGCCTTGCCTGCAGTCATGCTCTGCACCGCGGCATCGAAGCTCCAGACTGGGAAGCTTTCCCCGATCAGTAGCTTCGCCTTGTCCCGAACCTCGGGCATCAGTTCGACCGCAGCGGCAAACCTGTCAGCGCAGGAGTTTGAGCCGATCATGCGAACCTCGTGTTCATACAGCTTGAAAGGCATGAACGACGCCTGTGCGTGTTCATCATGGACACCGACCTGAACGTACGCCCCCATTTTTTCGACGAGTTTAAGTCCCTGGTCGAGGGCAGCGGCTACGCCTGCAGCCTCGAAGACCACGTCGTATCGCTCGTCACCGAGTTCGGACGGCAACACCGCGAGATCGACACCCACGTTCCGTGCAATCGCAAGTTTCGCGGATGCAGGATCCGCCAGCGTGACCTTACCCGCGCCCGCTTGTTTCGCCGCGATCGCAATCAGTAGGCCCATGGTTCCCCCTCCAAGCACGAGAACCTGCCGATCGGGGATGCCTTGAGCGGAATCCACGGCATGAAGAGCGCACGCAAGCGGTTCGATCAAAGCGGCGACATCTGATCCGATCGTCTCGTTAACCTTGAAAGCGTTGCGACCAGGGACGGAAACGTATTCCGCCGCGGCGCCCGCGCGCCCGACGCCGATGGGGGTAAGATGGATGCATAGGTTCGGTTTCCCGGACTGGCACCAGCGGCACGAGCCGCACACCACGTTCGGGTCGACTGCGACGAAGTCTCCAGATTTCACATTCCGGACATTCTTGCCTGTCGCTACCACGTGTCCTGCGAATTCATGACCAGGTATGACGGGATAGTTGGTCCCAACGAAGCCATGCCTCAGGATATGAAGGTCCGTCCCGCAAATTCCGCAGCAGGTCGGCCGAACGAGTACCTCATCATCGGAGACCGACGGCACAGTTGTCTCGATGACGCTGATCTGATGGTCCTGCGTGATCCGGACCGCCTGCATTTTCCCGCTCGGTGCACCGCCGAATAGATTGTCCATGCTCATTTGACTGCTCCGAATGTTAGACCACGGGTAAGGCTCTTCTGCGCCAGCCACCCAGCGATCACCACCGGGATGTTGATCAAAGTCGCGACGGCAGCGACCTGCGCTGTGTAGAGCTTGCCGAAACTCAGGAACTTCTGAAGGAAGACCGGCAGCGTGCTCACCGTGGTGGTCAGGTTTACCGCAAGGAAGAATTCGTTCCATGCGAAGATGGCGCACAGGAGCGCGGTAGACGCGAGACCTGGTTTGATGAGCGGAACGATGATCTGCACCATTTCCCTGATGCGGCCGGCGCCGTCGACTGCGACCGCGTCGAAAACGTCGCGAGGTATTTCGACCATGAACGACCTGATCATCCATATTGCCAGCGGCAGGTTCATCGAGGTGTAGACGATGACAAGAACGGTCGAGGTGTTTAGTAGGTCGAAAGCTCTCGCGACGAGATAGATCGGCACTATGCCGGCGGCTATCGGCATCATCTTCGTTGAGATGAAGAAGAACAACACGTCTCTCCACTTTGGGACGGGACGAACCGTCAGCGCGAAAGCCGCTGGAACCGCGAGCACGATCACGATCGCAGTCGAGATGACGGTTACGAGGATGGAAACGGTCGCGAAGGACGCGAAGTCGTTTTCAAAAATGCGACGGTAGTGGTCGAGGGTTGGCGAGAAAAACAGCTTGGGCGGATAACTGACCGCGTCCTCCTCCGTCTTGAAGCTAGTCAGGATCATCCATGCGATGGGGGTGAACATAACCAACGTGCCAACCCAGGTCAGAACAGTCAGGAGGGGATCGATGATGCTTGAACGGCGGCGGTTCATGCCCGACCTCCTTCTTTAAAGATGCCCGATACTACGCGCAGCATCGGGATGGTCAGTGCCATCGCGATTGCCAGCGAGATCATTCCGAAAGCGGACGCCCGTCCAAGATCGAATGCGCTGAACGCTTCGAGGTAGACATAGTAGGAAAGATTGGTTGTCGAGTAGGCCGGGCCGCCGTTGGTCAGGATGGCGATCGCGGCGAAATTCTCGAGGACGTACATGGCAACCAGCAGGCCAGTCAGTTCAATGAACGGACGAAGATGGGGAAGCATAAGACGTCGGAACACGTAAAGCCGGCTTGCGCCATCAACTTCTGCGGCCTCCGCTACTTCGGTAGGAAAAGACTGCATCCCGGCCAGGAGGATGAGCAGCGCGAAAGCAGACCACTGCCAGGTGGTGATGATGATGATTGTCAGCTTGGGATACTGGCTGATCCAGTTAATGCGGCCGATACCAATCTCGTCGGTGATCCATCCAAGGATACCGAATGTCGGGTCAAAGATCCCGGTTTTCCAGAACAGGGCGGCCGCTACGGGCATGATGAAGAACGGGGTGATCGCAAGAGTTCTCGCGATCGTCCGCCCCCGAAATTCTCGGTTCAGACCGGCAGCGAGGAGCCCGCCAACCAGCACCGACGCGACGACGATCGAAAACGTCATAACGCCCGTGTTCACAACGGCCTTGAGGAAGGTGGCGTCTGTGGCGGCATTGACGAAATTTCTGAACCACACGAAACGCGGGGCGTTCGTCGAGACCAGGTTCCATCGCTGAAGGCTGTAATACAGCGTAATGACGAACGGAAGCTGCGTGACCAGGATGACGAAGACAAGTGCGGGGAGAAGCGGAAGCCGGTCCCACCAGCCTTTAGCGAGGCGGCCGCTTGGACGCGTGGCTCGGGAACGATCTGGTAGTGAAATCGAAGTCATGATTTTCATCCGCATGAACTATTCCGGGATTTTGACGGGCCGCCGGGAGGCAAGCGGCCCGCCGCGCGTCGACTACTTGATGTAGCCAGCGTCTTCCATGATCTCCTTGATCTTGGTTTCGCTCGCTTTGATCGCGTCGTCTGCGCTCATCTGTCCGCTGATCGCACCGGCCAACTGCTGCGACGTGAAGTCACCGATCTGCTCGAACTCGGGGATCGTCACATACTGGACCCCCGTGTAGGGAACCGGATCAACGGTCGGCTTCAGCGGATTGGCGGCGTTGATAGATTTCAACGTCAGGTCAGCATAGTCCTTGGTAGCCGCCTCATAGGCGGAAAGCTTGTATGTGGACTGACGGGAGCCCGGAGGAACGGTTCCCCAGCCTGCCTTCTCGCCTGCGAGCTTGATATACTCTTGGCTTGTCAGCCACGCGACTAGCTTCCAGGCTGCATCCTGATGCTTGCTTGTGGTCGGGATGGAGAGGCCCCATGCCCAGAGCCAGCCAGAGCCGGGCTTTTCCTTGATCGGAGCGAGCGCGAAACCGACATTGTTCTTCACTTCAGCATTTGCCTGATCGATGACCGGGCCTGCGAAGACCGTGTCGTCGTACCACATTGCGGTCTTGCCCTGCGTAAAGAGCTGAAGGCATTCCTGCCATCCGTCCTTCGCGGCGTCCTGCTGACCATGCTCTTTGAGAAGTTTAACGTAGAAGTTGATGGCCTCCTTGCTCTTGGGTGAGCTCAGCTGAGGCTCCCACTTTTCATCGAACCAGCGGCCGCCAAAGGTGTTGATCACGGTCGTAAGGGGAGCCAGGCTCTGGCCCCAGCCGGGAATGCCGCGGAGGCAAATGCCGGAGATATTTTTCGATTTGTCATCCAGTTTGGCTGCAAAATCAGCAACCTGGTCCCAAGTCGGCTGCTCGGGCATGTTAAGCCCGGCTTTCTGGAAGAGGTCCTTGCGGTAGAACATGAAGGACGATGATCCGTAGAACGGCGTGGCGAACATATCGCCCTTGTAGGAAACCAGATCTCGGATAGGCGTGAGCAGATCGTCGGACTTCCATTCGGTGTCCTTGGCGACGAACTCCTTGCTCAGGTTTGTAATCCAGCCTTTCTGTGCCCATAGCGGCACCTCGTACGCGCCGATCATGACGACGTCGAACTGACCAGACTTCGTTGCCACATCCTTCAAAACAGTCGGGCGTAGCTGGTTCTCGGGGAGGGTCTGGAACTTGACCTTGATGTCGGGATACTTGGCGTAGAAATTGTCGATCAACTTCGCCGCAGTTTCCATTTGGGGATTAGCCGCGAGTGCGACGGTGAGCGTAATAGGCTCCGCCTGGACCGCCTGGGCCAGCAGCAATCCGAGCGATACCGAGAAAGCAAGCGAATAGGCACGCGCGCCGACAAAGGTCGACCGCCGAATAGGCTTAGACATAGAAGTTCCTCCCAAATGTCCGACACCATTATCGGACGCTCCTCACTTGGCGGCAAACCACCAAACCAAATCCCCGACCAACTCCACTTGGCCTCAGATCTGTAAGTATTGTACGTACGAGATGTTTCAGTTTTCGTCAATGGCAATTGTCTACTATGCGCGATGACGCTGATCCGCTCGACCGAGTAACCGGCTTTTGAGGGCTTTCATTGCAGATAGACGACTCGTGTCCTGATGCTGTACGGTTCGTTCGGACATAAATTGAGAAACGCTATGCAGAATATCGACCGTTCATCCGCAGAACCCTACTACCTGCAACTGGCCCGGATCATCGAGGGGCAAATCAGGAACGGTCACTTCCAAGTCGGTGACCGGGTCCCAGGTGAGACCGAGCTGTGCCGATCATTTGACCTTGCGCGTTCGACGGTGAGGGAGACGCTGCGTGCACTTGAACATCAGCGGTTGATACACATCGTGCCGAGGCGCGGAGCGTTTGTCTCGAATCCTGCTGATAGTCAGTGGAAATTGCAGGTAACCCAAGGCTTTCTCGAGACAGGTGCCCATTCGCCGGATAGCGAGATCGAAACTTCCGTACTTCGCGCGGAATTTGACATGCTTCCAGAATTCGCAGCCAAGGCGCTCGGTCTGGCTGTGGGCGAGAGTGGCTTCATTATGGAGCGTATACGCCACATAGATGGCAAAGCCGCCATGCATTCAACAAACTTCATGCCTGCTGACGTCGGTGCGCTACTGATTGGCAAGCCTGTTCTGGAAGGTACTGCCTCGCTCAATCACACCTTGGCGGAGGCTGGTTTCTCAATCTTTGCGGCACGGCGCGAAGTCGAAGCGGTCGGGGCGCCACCAGACACAGCCAGGCTATTGGGGCTTGCCAAAGGTGCTCCGGTTCTTTTCGTAAAATCTAAGTCACGCTCCGAACTAGGCCGGGTCTTCGATTTTTACCAGTCATTCGTGCGCAGCGACGTAGTGACAATTTCTGTCGATGCCGAGGCGCCCAAAGAACTGGCGGCGAACCCGTCCGACCCGGACTGACTCGACCTCAGTCTTCGAAAAACCTCACCACTTCCGTTTATGATCTGTCCCCTGCCGCATCTGTAAGCCGGATGCAGCGGTCGTCGGCTTGCGCGGAAGCATCATAACACCTGAGCTGTGATGCGAGCCGGGTTTGTGCTTGACACCAAAAAAGATCGCGCGGTAGATACGTATCGTACGTCTTGTCCGTACAACATCTGTCGGGTAAGCGTGGGTGGAGCAACAAGGACGACGGTAAATCCGTCGGGAAGGAACAATCACATGTCCATGGAATATCGCCTTCGTCGGACGCTGCCGAGCAACCGTGCCGCAATCATCATGCCGGTCGATCACGGGTTGATCTTTGACCGCATCGAAGGGCTCGAAACCCCTTCCGCACCATTCGCCGCATGGGCGAATAACGATGTGACCGGATTCATGATGACGCCTGGACAGGTGAAACAGACCGAGAAGTTTTTCGCGGCAAACCCACATCTAACCAGGGTTCTGACGATCGATACTTACAACGAATTCCGTGAGCTTGACGGAGGCGGATCGCACGGCCTTATCACTTCGGTCGAAGAAGCGGTTCGAATGGGCGTGGACGCCGTCAAGATGCTGTTTCCTTGGAACATGTCGAGAGCTGAACGCGTGCAGATGTGCGCGAGGGTCGGGAAAGTCGTTGCGTCTTGCGATCGCTGGGATATTCCGCTCGTACTTGAGCCTGTTATCATGGGAGCTCCTCGGTCAGAGGAAGTCGTCGAACAAGAAGAAAAGGTAGCTCGTATCGCCTACGATCTGGGCGCCCATATCATTAAAATCGCGTTCCCCGGCGAAGAGCGTACAAAGCGGCTGTGCGAGGAGCTGAAGGTTCCGCTCGTCATCGCAGGTGGACCCTTGTCTGGCCCCCCATCCGAAACCATAGACGCGGTTGCGCAAACACTACGCGGGGGCGCGCGCGGAGTGATCGTCGGCCGCAATATCTGGCAGCGCGATCGCGCGACTGGCGAGCATACTGTCTCCGAGATCTCAAAATTGACACGCGCCGTCAGTTTCCAGGACTGAGCTCTCGATCGGGAGCCGGCGGGTTGCCTTACCAGTCCATCGGCTCTCAACTTGGCGTGACACACTGCGCTCTCATCACGGTCCCTTGCCTTAACGCAACTGTCGGTAGGGGGGAGCGAGCGGAAAAGGTCGCTGATTGAATGCAATGTCCCGGGTGATGCTGAGCTATGCACCTCGACCATAGAGCAGCGGGCTGTTTCCGAAAGTATGAGCCGGCAGCAGGCCGCGGAGCATTTCAATATATCGCAGCGGCTTAACGCGCTGCTGCGACGGGCATCGCATACTCCTGACCAGAGCGCCAGCGGGCCAACCCGGGCGGCCGTAACAACGGAGGATTATAGTTTAAGTCTGAAGCGGGCACCGGTGTTTTGCTCGATAATGCTTATGTGTCCGCGGTGGCTTTGTACGATCTGGTGCACAAGGCTCAGACCCAGCCCCGCACCTGTGGATTTAGGCTTCGTCCGGTGAAAGGGCTCAAAAACTTTCTCGCGTTCAGGTTCAGGAATACCGGGCCCCTCGTCAGCGACCTCGACCGTTCCGTCCTTCAAGACTTCTATGTGGATGCGGCCTTGTCCGCCGCCGTGTTCAATAGCGTTTCTGACCAGATTCGTGACCGCTCGCTCAAGCGCGGAGTGGTCGCCGTTGACTTTGAAAGATTTCACCTCGGCATCGAATTCGAGCTCGTACCCTGCACTGATTGCGATGGGCGCGAAATCGGCGGCTACGGTTTCACAAAGCGACACCAGATCGACTTCGCCCAAGGACTGGATATTTGCGAAGCGTTGCATGTCTAGAAGCTGTTCGGCGGTGGCTGCGAGACGGCCGACGTCCATGAGAAGCCGATCCTTTACCGATCCAGCCGGGAGGGCCTCCAGGCGTGTCTGAAGTATAGCGATCGGCGTCCTGAGCTCGTGGGCGGCATTGGCGAAAAAACGCTGTCGCTCAGTCAGGTCTCCATCGATGCGAGCCAGCGCAGAATTGATCGCGTTCACAAGAGGATGCAGTTCGACGACAACGCCATTGGTCGACAATCTCACGCCCAAACTGTTTGCGTCGATCTCGGAAGCACGCCTGGTGGCTTTCTTAACGCCTGCCAGCGCCCGTCCGACAATCAAAGGCAATGCGAGCGCTACAAGGATTAACGGGACCACGAGATAGGGAATGAACACAATCCTGAGACCAATCCCGAGATTGTACGCCGAAGAACCCGACGGCGTTTTGCCCCCGTATAAAACGCGGATTTGTCCGACAGGGCTGTCGGTCTCACGCAAGGTGGCTGTAATCGCCGCTCCGTCTTCGCCTCGAACGTCGAGCGAGCGTATGTCGTTGATCGATGCAAGAACGCTGTCGAAAGCGGCGGGCATGGTGCCAAAGCTCACTCGAGCGCCGTCGCTTCCAAGCACGATGAACCACAGGCTCGAGCCGTTCTTGACCGCTCGAAGCTCTTCCGTTTCCCTTACGACCAGCCTGCCGCCTTCGCTTGCTATCGACGCTGCGATGACAGGAAGTGCCCGGTAGTCTGCTGAGTTTGTCGAGGGCACCACACCAAGGAGGAAGTTGAAGAAACCTATGCTCACGATAATCATGAACACAATGAAAACGAGGGCGAAGTGAAGGACCAGCTTCAATTTCAAGGAGTTCCTGTTGAGTGACCAAGCCATCAGGAAGCCCTCAAAAGGTAACCAAGGCCACGGATGCCGTGGATGGCCAGGTTTGCGTCGGCATCGACAAGTTTTTTCCTCAGGCGCGAAACGTGGCTGTCGAGGGCGTTGGACTGGATTTCGTCGTCATATCCATAAACGGCCTCTTCAAGCGACCTGCGCAGAACCGTCCGGCCAAACCTCTTCATCAATAGCTCCAGCACCAACACCTCTCGTCTCGGCAAACTGATCACCTCCCCGCCGATGCTAACCTCGTGATGGTCGAGATCAACTGAGACATTTCCTTCCGAAATGACTTGGCTGGTGTACGCTCCCGAGCGACGAGCCACCGCGCGGAGCCTGGCAAGAAGTTCGTCAGCGAGGAAAGGTTTGCCGAGATAGTCGTCCGCGCCGTCGTCCAACCCCGAAATCCGGTCGGCAGGCATGTTGTGGGCAGTCAAGACGATTACAGGCGTTCTATCTCCCGCATCACGAATTGCACGCAGAAACGTCAGTCCGTCTCCATCCGGGAGCTGTCGGTCGAGGACGACGACGTCATGGACCTTCTCCTTGATTGCCTCGAGCGCGAGTTCGATTGTCGGCATGTGATCGACGACATAATTGTGCTGGGCCAGCACTGCACTTAGAGCCCTTGCCATCTCCAGTTCGTCCTCGATCAAAAGAAGTCTCATCTCGAATCTCTCGCGCATAGTTTGAGGCGGATCGTGCTATTCAACCCTACAGCCATTTGGACAGCAGAGCCCAGCAGGGTTTGACGCGTGGCGATCTACGCGCAGGCCGTGATCATTGCGATCAAGTAGACACTGTCATGTACCACCCGTTCGGTGGGGCTGCCGCTGGATCGCCCTCGTGACAGCCCCCGCCGACCTGTTACTCCGCCGGAGCAACTTTCGACTCTGAACTTTCGCTGGGCTTCACAGGGTTTCGCGCGAAGCGCATGACGAATACGAAGAACACGGGCACAAAGAAGATCGCCAGCAGCGTCGCGGACACCATCCCGCCAAGGACACCCGTACCGATGGCGGTCTGGCTTCCTGAACCTGCACCCGTGGCAATCGCGAGCGGCACGACACCGAGAGCAAAAGCCAGCGACGTCATCAGGATCGGTCGGAAGCGAAGGTGGGCTGCCTCGACCGCGGCATCGAAGGTTGATTTACCCTCCAGTCTCAAGTCTTTGGCAAACTCGATGATCAGGATCGCGTTTTTGGCCGACAGACCCATGATCGTGATCAGGCCCACTTTGAAATAGACGTCGTTCGGCATGTCCCGGAGCATGACGGCGCCGACCGCACCGATTACGCCAAGTGGGATGACCAGGAGAACAGAAATCGGGATAGCCCAGCTCTCATACAGGGCCGAGAGGCAAAGGAAAACGAGCAGTACCGACAGACCGAGCAGCATCGGCACTTGCGAACCCGACTGTATTTCCTGGAGCGACTGTCCGCTCCACTCGTAGCCGAAACCCGATGGCAACGTTTGCGCGATCCGTTCGACCTCGGCGATAGCGTCGCCTGAGGAATACCCCGGAGCCGCCTGACCGCTAAAGCGGACAGCCGGGAAGCCGTTATAGCCCACGATCTGAGCTGGCCCCTTGGTGAACTCATACCTTGCGAACGCGGAGATCGGCACCATTCCGCCTTCCGTATTCCGGACCGTCAGGTTCATGACATCGAAGATCGTGCCGCGCTTGTCGGCATCGGCCTGCACGGTAACGCGCTGCATACGCCCCGAATTAGGGAAGTCGTTGACGTACGAGGAGCCAAGGTTGGTGCTTATCGTCTGGTTGATGTCTGCAAATGTCACCCCGTACGTGTTGGCCTTTTCGCGGTCGATTGTGAGAATGGTCTGGGGTGCGTCGGCGAGACCCTCGACGCGCACTCCCGCCAGGACGGGGCTCTTGCCTGCCTCGGCGAGGAACTGGTCGCGGGCCTGGTTCAAAACGTCGGTTCCGAGATTGCCCCGGTCCTGAAGACGGAACGCGAAACCGTTGGAACTGCCGAGACCGGAGATGGCTGGTGGCGACAGCGCGAAAACGACTGAGTCCTTGATGGCCTGGAATGCACCGTTGAACTTCAAGGCCAGCGCCTGCGCGGATTGCTCGGCACTGCGCTCGCTCCAGTCCTTCAACGTGATGAATGACATTCCGGCGTTCTCGCCCGATCCCGAGAAACTGAAGCCGCTGATGGCGACCATGCGATCGACGGAAGTCTCCGAGGTGACGATTTTCTCCATCTGCTTAATGGAATCGAGCGTTCGCTCGGTGGTGGCTTCAGCTGGCCCCTGGACCTGGGCCAGCAAGGTACCCTGGTCCTCTTCAGGAAGGAACGACGATGGAAGCTGGAGGAACATCCAGGCGGTCGCCGCGGCGACGATCAGATAGACGAGCATCACGCGGCCGGAGCGCCTCAGGAGGCCCGAGACCCAGCCGCTGTATTTGTGCGACCCCTTGTCGAAGCCGCGGTTGAACCAGCCGAAAAACCCCTTCTTGCTGTGGGCATGGCCCTTCTGCACAGGCTTCAGGAAGGTCGCGCAAAGCGCCGGAGTGAGAGACAGTGCGAGGAATGCCGAAAACAGGATCGACGCGACCATCGTAAGCGAAAACTGCTTGTAGATGACACCCACGGCACCGGGGAAGAACGCCATCGGCACGAATACAGCCGTCAGCACCAAGGTGATACCGATGACCGCGCCGCTGATCTGCTTCATGGCTTTCTTGGTCGCCTCCTTAGGCGATAGTCCCTCCTCCATCATGATGCGCTCAACATTTTCCACCACTACGATCGCGTCATCGACCAAAATGCCGATCGCCAGCACCATGCCGAACATCGTCAGGACGTTGATCGAGAAGCCGAGGACGAACATGATGCCGCATGCCCCTAGAAGCGCAATCGGCACGACGATCGTTGGAATGATGGTGTAACGGATGTTCTGGAGGAACAAGAACATCACCAGGAAGACCAGCACCATAGCCTCGGCGAGCGTCATCAGCACCTGCTCGATGGAGATGTAGACGAACGGCGTCGTGTCGTACGGGATAGAATATTCGATATCGTCTGGAAGCGATGGGCCGAGCTCAGCCAAGCGCGCCTTGATGGCGGTCGCGGTGGAAAGCGCGTTTCCGCCCGGCGCGAGCTCGATGGAAGCTCCGGCAGCGGGCTTGCCGTTGATGCGAACGGATGTCGCGTAGCTATCGGCCCCGACCTCGATCCTTGCGACGTCGGCAAGTCTGACGGTGGAACCGTCGGTCTCCGCGCGAAGCACGATCTTCCCGAATTCTTCCGGTGTCGTCAGCTGTCCGCGGATCAGAAGCGATCCAGTGGTGCGGCGGTCGGGCAGCGACGGAGCCGACCCGAGACGGCCCGCCGCGACCTGGGCGTTCTGGGCCTCGATCGCGCTCGTGACGTCACCGGGTGTCAGGTTCAGCCCAAGCAGTTTTGCGGGATCGAGCCAGACGCGCATCGCTCGTTCGCTACCGAAGAGCTGCGCGTTCGAAACACCGGGCACACGGCGCAACTCGTTGGCGATGTTCCTGCTCATGTAATCACCGAGCGTGATGCCATCCATCGAGCCGCTCTTCGACTGCAAAGCGACAAGCAGCAGCGTGCCGCCACCCGCTGTATCGACGCTGATCCCCTGCTGGACGATCGACGACGGCAAGCGCGCCTCGACGCGGCGGATACGGTTTTGAACCTCCACGGCGGCAGTCTCGGAAACCGTACCGGGCTCGAACGTCACGGTAATCTTGATCGAACCTTGGGCATCGGACGTGGACTCATAGTAGAGAAGGCCGGGGATGCCGTTCAGCTCCTCCTCCATGAGCCTCGTGACCGCCTCGTAGGTGTCGTCCGGTGAAGCACCCGGATAGGTGGCGGATACGGTGATCTGCGGTGGCGCGACATCGGGATACTGCGAGATCGGGAGGACAGTCAACGAGATCGCGCCCGCCAGCATAATGGCAATGGCGAGGACCCAGGCGAAAACCGGGCGATCGATAAAAAATGCCGGCATCGGGTCAGCTCTCCGTCTTTGCTTGCGCGGTGGCCGGGTCCTGCCAGGGTTCGGCCTTCACGGTCGCACCCGGGGCGGTCTTCTGGAAACCTTCGACGACAACCTTGTCATTGGCCAACAGTCCTTTGATCACCACCCATCGCCCATCGACTATCCAGCCAAGCGTGACGGTCTTGACTTCGATCTTACCTTCGCCGTTGACGGTATAGAGCTGGGGCTTTCCAGCTGTATCTCGCTGAACGGCTTGCTCAGGCACGGCGAAAGCGCCTTCAAGTGCTCCTTGCTGGAATTTGGAACGAACGTACATGCCGGGAAGGAGGTCGCGGTCGGGGTTCGGAAATTCACCCCGCAGGATGAGCTGACCCGTCTGGGCATTTACGGTCGCCTCCGTGAAGAGCAGCTTGCCATCGTGCGGGTATACCGTCCCCTGTTCCGTCACCAGCTGCATACGCAGACCGCCGTCGGCATCCTGCTTGAGCTGGCCGTTCTTGATGGCGTTCTTGAGAAGGATCAGCGTGTCCGCGGGCTGGGTGAAGTCGGCGTAGATAGGATCGATCTGCTGGATGGTCGCCATCGGGTCGGAAGACGAACTGACCAGCGTGCCCTCCGTGATCAGCGCGCGGCCGATGACCCCGGTAATCGGGGCCTTGATCTGCGTATACTGCAGATCGAGCTGTGCCGTCCGTAGGTCTGCCTCGGCTCGGTTTACCTCGGCGTTAGCCTGGGCGAGCTCGCTGACTGCGGTCTCGCTATCGTCGGCACTCGTCACGCCTCGCTGCTGAAGCTGGGTTTGCCTGTTGGCCTTCTGCCCAGCAAGCTTCCGCGCGGCTACCGCGGCGTCGAGCGTCGCCTGCGCGGAGTCTACTTTCGCCTGGAAAGGAGCCGGATCGATGACATACAGCAGGTCACCCTCATTGACGGTCGCGCCCTGCTCGAAGACGCGTTTCTGAACCAGCCCGGTGATTCTCGGAAGGACGTTCGCCGTAATCATCGGGGAAACGCGACCCGGCAGTTCGGTGACAACCGGAAGTGTTTCGGGTTTGACCTCGACGACGGACACGGGGGTCGGCGGAGGCGCGGCGGCTTTCTGTTGTCCTTCGGATTCGTTGCTGCACGACGCGATCATCATGCTCAGGCATGTGACAGCAGCTGCGCGGGTTAGGATTTTGGCGGAGATCATCGTTTTCGGCTCCAGGCGTGAGAGGCAATGCAAAAAAACTTTGGCGGGACTGTCATGTCAGTTCTGGTCCCGGTGGTAGCCAGCCGACGTTTCGGTTGGCGAGCGGGATGCCCAGCTCTTGAAGGCGGAAATTCATCTTTCGGTTGATCTCGCGGCCGACCCCATACTGCTGAAGCGGGCGTGTCTTTATCGCACCCTTGATGAGAATGCCGTCGGGACCGACCTGGTCCACGCCCCAGATGTCCAGGGGAGCGATAATGCTCGCAGCATATTTCGGGTCGCGGCGGACCTCGTCACCGACTTCCTTCAGCACTTCAAGCGCCTTCCCGACATCGGCGCGCTGGTCCAGCATTACACCGACCGTGTAGACGCCGAACCCGCGCGAACTGTTCTTCAGCGCCTTCACTGTAGAAAATGGGATCGTGTGCAGCGCGCCATCGCCGTCCCGTATCTTGACAGTCCTGATCGTCAGGGCTTCCACTGTGCCCGCCCGGTCGCCCGTATCGATTACGTCGCCAATGGCCAGCGTGTCTTCCAGCAGGATGAAGAGACCCGTGATCACGTCCTGAACCAGCTGCTGGGAGCCAAAACCGACGGCGAGGCCGACGACACCAGCACCTGCGATGAGTGGCGCGACATTGATGCCGAGGTTAGCGAGCACCCCGATTACAGTGAGGACGGAAAGGACGACGAAAGCGACGTTGCGGAGCAGCGGCAGCAATGTCCTGATTCTCGCTGACCGCTGCTGGAAACCGCCCCCGACCTGGCTCTCCGACAGTGCCGCGGTGATCCAGGCATCCAGGGCGACCCAGAGAGTCCAGGCAATGAGCATGACGAGAACGATCGAGCTAACCGGGCCGACGACCGAGATGCCTGCCGATGTCGAAAGCCACCCCGCAACGTCGATGCCCCAGAACCTAAGGCAGAGCACTGATGCGATGAGCACAAGGGCTACCTGGATCGCGCGGTAGAGAATCGACGACAGCCTGCGAAGGACCTCGGCCCTCACTCCGATCCTGAGACGACGGTTGGCCGCTGCTTCCCTTTTTGCTTCGAACCGGCGGATAGACGTGACGGCCATGAACGCGAGAACGATGACTGCGACGGACAGGCTAGACTGTGCAAGGAAGCTTCCCGACTGCGTGCCAAATATCCTGGCACCTATATTGAGGACCGCAAAGGCGAAACCGAAATGCTGCCAGTGCGTGCCTACCCAGAAGATGGCTCGGTCATAAGCGGATCGTTCGCTGTCGTTCGAATGTCCTCTGACAATCAATGACCGCACCGTCCGTCGATGGAGGACGATGATCAGCATCGCAAAGGCAGGAACTGCGATGTCCAGGATCAGAGAAAGGATGTCGCTGGTGGCGGGCCCGGCCGCGCTGCGAATATCGGGGGAGACGGCGATCGATCCGGCTGTCGCGATGCCTATCAGAATGCCGACGAGAGGTGAAAGTCGCCGCTGGGCATACGCAACCAGCCTCCAGCCTTTCGACCGGGCGAGGAAGACCAAGAATGACGAGACAAGGCCCGACGTCGTGATCGCTATTGCAAACGGCACGCTCAGGACAACGAAGATTTTGGCCCCGACCTCCGAGTAGTTCCATAAGCCTGGCCAGAAGGAAGCGACCGCAATGAACACCAGAAATGGGACGACTGCCAGAAACGCCCGGATGACGACTTCGCGGATGACCACCTTATTTGAGGCGGTCTTTCCGACCCTGGCCCGTATCCGCCGCTTGGCGAAAGCGAAGATGATCAGGGCCAGAGCCGTTATAGCGGCCCAACCTAAAGCCGACCTCAGCATGAAGCCCTTCAGGTTCTCGATCGCCCCCGGAGCGTCCAGTCGCCGATTAACCTGAGCCTCGGCCTGCAGCACCTTCACGTCGATCGGAGCGCCGAGCGCCGCCGTGGGCAGACGATGTCCGAGATCGCCGAGCCAGCTTGATATTCCGGTAAAGAGGCCTCCGCTGATAACCGCGTCTTCTTCAGCGGTAGGCTGGGTCGTCCGGGAGGCTTCAGTCTCCGCAGGTTTTGTATTACCGACCTCGGAATCCGATTTGGCTTTCTGGAGCTGTTCAAGCTCGCCGATCAACTGCTGTCTAAGAGCGTCGTCTTTGAGAATGTCGATGAGCGAGCCGAGCTTTGCGGCATCAGGGATAAACTTTGCCTGACTATGTTCCTGGGCCATCGAGGCAAACGGTGTGACTGCCAACATGATCGTCAACACAGCGGCTTTGAATAGCTTCATCGGCAGTCCTTTTCGAGCGCTCTCAGTCGATCGCAAAATGTCGGCAGAAGTAGGTAGTTCACGTCTCAGGCCTGCATTGCGGGAACATTACGCAGCCCGCTCAAAGCAGAATATTTAAGCGATCGTAGCGAAGCTTTCGGACATGCCGCCGCCAACAGGGACCGTTGGCCGACGATCGAAATTGTCATCACGTCGGGACATTTCAGTGTCGACTGAAGCAGCATACCGGTAAGTGCAGTGTTGGAGTTTTGCATCTAATACACAGGCCGCCGATTTCCGCACTTTTTTGGAAAATTGCCAAGTGCGGTTGGCCGCTTCGCCGTCCTCTTGCTTGTCACGATAGGCATACGCCTACTTCCTGCGCGCTTCTTCCTGGGTGAAGGGATGGCGGTCTGCCATTCCTCTGTCTGCTTCTTCCAGACACCGCCTTCCCGCATGCCGAGCACCGATAGTAACGGGACCTCGACTCCTCGCGGATCGCGCACTTACCCCGTTCATCGCCGAGCCAGTTCCGAAATGTCGGAAACGCCGGCCTTCCACATGAGGACCTCGAAGTTTTGCGTTCCACCTCGGAAGCCGTCGCCGCATCAGCTTCCCAGCAGCCGCGTTACCATCCGCTCGGCAGAGGGCTTGTCAACAATCAGGCCAAGGATCTCGGGAAGTCCCATGGTGGAGGCAAACCTTTTCCTCACCTCGCCAGCCCAACGCGTTCTGCGTCGGGCAGATTGC
Source organism: Neorhizobium sp. JUb45 (assembly GCF_004343585.1). Classification (GTDB taxonomy): domain Bacteria; phylum Pseudomonadota; class Alphaproteobacteria; order Rhizobiales; family Rhizobiaceae; genus Neorhizobium. The sequence goes on from NZ_SLYW01000023.1 coordinate 23,021, forward strand.
ACCGGCTGTTTTCATGGTGCCGGCACTGGCGCTTGTCGCTCACTTTCCGCCGGTGACATCTAGAAACGTGCCGCTGGTGAAGGACGCCTCAGTGCTCGCCAGCCACAGGATCGCCCGCGCGACCTCTTCGGGCTGGCCGCCCCGTCCCATAGGGGTCGGAACAAGAGCAGTCCGAAATCGTACGCTAAGGCCGAACGAAACCGGAACGATGCTGTAGATCGGATGTGCAGCATCCGATCTCTGTG
>NZ_SLYW01000024.1 GCF_004343585.1 Neorhizobium sp. JUb45
CGCCTTTCGGCAACGATCTCGCCGATACTGGGGTGATTTCGGGGACGACGGCGATGGTGCTGGGAAGGGTTATCGACCCACCGGACAACCTCGTCGTCCAACATCTGATGGACGACGGACTGGCCTGCATCGTACGTCGTGACCATCCGGATGTCGGTGCCAGCCTGACGCGGGATCTTTACGAGAGCCTGAAACACGTCAATGTCCTGCCACCCGGTCGCATTCGAGCGGGCGTATTCCAGGCGTTGGGGCAGCAGAACCTCAAGCGCGAGGTTGCTGTCTCCGTCACACACTTCCTATCGGTTCCCGAGATGGTCGCGGTCACCGATTATTGCGCAACATTGCCGCGCATGATCTGCCGCAGCCTCGAACGCGACCCGCGGCTAAACGTCGTCGAAGCACCTGTCGATCTTGGAACATTCCCGGTCGAAATGGCTTGGCATGTGCGATATCGTCACGATCCAGCTCATCGATGGCTCAGAGGTGTCGTGAGCAACCTCGCAAAAGACTTGGTAGGAGTTCTCCCGGGGCGAGACATTCGTCCATCACGCGAATGAGACTACTGCAGATGCCCATGGCTGTTTCGCCACTTACGGGGGCTCATTTTCTCCCAACTCTTGAATGAGCGGTAGAAAGAGCTCGCATCGTCGAAACCGAGCATAAATGCCACCTCTTCGACGGAAATCGACACGTCCAGCAGGAGTGTCCTCCCCAGTTCCTTCCTTGCTTCGTCGAGCAGCGCCCGAAAAGTTGTCCCCTCGTCGCTGATACGTCGTTGTAAGGTCCTTTCGCTCAGCCCGAGCTCCTTAGCGACATCGGCGATATCTGGGCAACCGCTGGATAAGCGCCGCTTTAAAATACCTTTGATGTGTTCGGTTACACTGCCACGCATCTCTATTTCTGCCAACGCGGCGGTGAGCGCCGGTGTCAGTATCGAAAGCATTTCAGGATTGTACCCCACGAAAGGTAGGTCCAAATCCGCTGACTTCAGAAGAAGTTTGTCGCGGTCAGCCCCGAAACATCACTTGGAGGCTAGGTCACTCTCAGCGGTCTCGTGCGCGCAAGAATGTCCAATCATTTTGAAGCATCCGAACCTGTGGTTTCGTTGACCAGCCTCGGCTACAAACTAACGCCTTCCAGAAACCATGATGACAGCCCCCGACGCCAAAATGACGATCGCTCCTATGATCGTATGAAGGTCGGGCAGTTCCGCGAACATGACAAAGCCTGCGACGAGCGCCCAGCAAAGCTGCGTATAGCCAAGCGGCGCCAGCGTACTGGCGGGCGCATAACGGTGAGCGGTCACGAGCAGAAAATGACCAAGCCCGCCGATGATGCCGACGAGGACCATCGCTATCCAGCCACCGATATCTTCTGGCCATTGCCACACGCCGACAATGGCAAAGCTGAGCACGATGGCCGGCAAGGCAACGGAAACGATGTTCAGGCTGAGCATCGAATCCGTCAGCAGCAGGCGCTTTGTAAGAAGGACATAGACCGCATAGGTCATGACGTTTCCGACGGCGTAGAGGGCAGAAAACTTGAACACGTCGCCACCGGGCTGGATGACAAGCATCGCTCCGAAAAGCCCCAGACCAAGTCCAATTCCGACGATCGGGCGAAAACGCTCACGAAACAGCACGATCGACAGCGCGGTGATGACCACCGGTCCCAACATGATGATGGCCTGGTTTTCGACCAGCCCGAGATTGCGCAAGGCGAGAAAGTTGAAGGCGGTGGATCCGAGCAGGCAGGCGGCACGCAGGGCCTGAAGCCCGGGCTGATGGATACCCCAGCGGCGCGGATCGACGCTTGGCCGAAAAAGTGCGAATGCCGTCAGGCAGCCAAACGCGTAACGTGCCCAGACCACCTGAAGCACCGGCAGGTGCCGGCCCGCATATTTGGCCGCAGGGTCGATCAATGCGATGAGCATCACGGCCAACAGCATAAGCAGCACACCCTTGCGGACATGTGACACCGGCACCGCAGGCGAACCAGCCTCGGCTGAAGACATGTCCGACATGGATATCCTATCGTGAGAGCCGCGCGATAATGGCAGCGGCATGGAAATCTGATTGTGCCTCCGCCAGATGATCCAAGCAGGAGATCCACCGGCGGAGGCACGAGGGCCCATCAGCCCAGGTCGTGCGCCGTCACTTCCGTGATGCGGTGATAGACAGAGCCCTCAAACATTTCGAGAAGGCGCTTGGTTTCTTCGCGCGAATGAAATCGCGCATCACATGCCATTGCCCGCTCCAGCGCCGCCCGATCGGGGTATGTAATGGACAGGAGCAAAGGCATTTCCGGTGCCCCCTCATCCCGTTCGAGCTCACGCGAGACGGTGACGCGAACCGCGCCGTCGAACTTTGTCCAAAGCGGCGTCAGCACATCGGCAACGAAAGCGAAGAATTCCTCTTCCCGGCCTTGGTGGATTGCACCGACGAATTCGGCATATCTGATCAGCATTTTTTTCCTTTCAGCCTCTCGGGCCATCGTAAAATCGCATGAGGGCCGCGTTGTCCGCCGCACCATGTCCGGCCGCGACCAGAAACCGGTGGATTTCCATGCAGAGCGCGGTCATCGGCATGACCGTTCCGGTATGGCGTGCAAGCGATTGAACGGCATCGAGATCCTTGACCATGTTGTCGATCCGGCCGGTTGGCGAATAATCGTTGCGCGCCATCTTGGCCATGAACTCCTGCAGGATGGCGCTGTCGGCACGTCCTCCGCTGAGCGCTGCCGGAATGCGTTGCGCATCGACGCCTGCATCAATGGCAAGCTTGGTGGCTTCGGCCACGGCCACGAAATGCAGTCCGCAGAGAACCTGATTGATCAACTTGGTGGTCTGGCCTGCGCCGCTTGGCCCCATCAGGGTCAGGTTTTCGCACAGTTGATCGAGCACGATACTGGCGGCGGCGAAATCCTGCGGATCGCCGCCCGCCATCACCGTCAGCTTGCCGACAAGCGCTTTCGGCGCCCCGCCGGACAAAGGTGCATCCACCCACCGCAAACCGAGATAACCGGCATCGGCACACAGCTTCCGGGTTGCGATCGGATCGATGGACGACATGTCGATAATGACGGTACCGCGGGCGGCGCCCTGTGCCACTCCGCCAGTGCCGAAGACCGCCTCTCGAACGATCGCAGCGGAGTTCAGGCTGAGGATCACGGATCCGGCCGCGCGCACCGCCTCCGCGGCGGAAGACGCGCCGGTCGCCCCCTTGGCGACAAGTGCCGCCAATTTTGCCGGATCAAGATCGTAGGCGACCAGATCGTTGCCGGTCTCCAGCAGGCGGGTTGCGATAGCGGTTCCCATCACGCCGCATCCGATCAGTGCGATCGTCTGTTGTTTCGACACAATAATATCCTCCCCGTCGAATGACGGTCAAAAAAGTCCAGGTCAATTTGGTTGGGTTCAGCCGATTTCGGAGCGAAGGAAGGCGGCCAGTTCCGGCGTCTTCGGATTTGCGAAAAATTCGGCTGACGGGCCTTCTTCGTGAATGATGCCGTCTTTCATGAAGATGGTGCGGTTGGCCACACGCCGGGCAAAACCCATCTCGTGAGTGACGAGCAGCATCGTCATGCCCTGCCTGGCGAGGTTTTCGATGACGGCGAGCACTTCGCCCGTGAGTTCCGGATCCAGTGCGGACGTGACTTCATCGAAAAGCAGCACCTTCGGCTGCATGGCAAGCGACCGGGCAATGGCGATGCGCTGTTGCTGACCGCCTGAAAGCATGTCCGGATAGGTATCGAAACGGTCCCCAAGCCCGACCATCGTGAGGCAGCGCAACGCTTCCTCGCGAGCTGCCGCCTTGCTCTCTCCCTTCACCTGGACGGGCGCGAGCATGATGTTTTCGCCGGCGGTCAGATGCGGAAAGAGATTGTAGCTCTGGAAGACGATGCCAACATCGCGCCGCAGCTTGCGCAGGGCTGCCGGGTTCCGTGACATGGCATGTCCGGCGACGCTGATGTCGCCACCATCGACTGTCTCCAGTCCGTTCAGGCAACGCAGAAACGTGCTCTTGCCGGAGCCGCTCCGGCCGATCAGGGCAACAACTTCGCCACCGCGAACATCGAGGGAGACCCCCTTGAGGACCTCAAGCGGACCAAAGCTTTTTCGGATATTGTTTGCAACTACGACAGACATCTCAACCTCTCGGCAAGGACGCGGGACGGAGGAGCCGCCCCGCGGGTAGTAAAGATTAGAACGAGGGCAGTGCGGGCATGGGCGCTTTCATCCACTTTTCGTAGATCTTGCCGAGTTCGCCGCTCTGATTGTGTACGAACAGAACCGTGTTCAGCCAGTGCAGCAGATCCGGGTCTCCGCGTCGCATGCCAACGCCGTAGAAGCTCTGGAGATAGGTGACCTTTTCCTCGAACTTGCTGTCAGGATAACGCTGCTGAAGCTGGGCGGCGATGTAGTTGACGGTGCCGATCGCATCGACCTGACCGGCAACCAGCGCATTGAGCGTCGTGCTGTCATCGTCGAAACGGACGAGTTCCATCCCGTCGATCTTGGCAGCCGAAAGGATTTTCTCATGTGCCGTGCCGCGCGGAACGCCGACGCGCTTTCCCTTCAGGTCTTCAAGCGATTTGATCTCGGTGCCTTCAGGCGCAATGATGACCGACTTGTGCCCGCCATAGGGATTGGAGAATGCCACGGAAAGAGCACGCTCGGTGTAGATGCCGAAGCTGGCGACGACAAAATCGACCTTGCCGGTCTGAAGCGACGGAATACGGCTCTGCCCGGTGACCGGAACAAGTTCCAGTTCCACGCCGAGATCCTTGGCCAGAAGCTTGGCGACGTCCACATCGAGACCGTCGGGCTGCATCTGTTCGTTGGTGATGCCGAAAGGCGGTACGGACAGATCGACACCGATCGTCACCTTCTTTTTGGCGATGATATCATCGAGCGAGGCGGCCGAGGCGACCGTGCTCGATCCGAAAGCGATTGCCAGGCCGACCAGCGGCATCAGCAGGGATTTGAAAGTCATGTTGATCCTCTCAGTTTTCATGTTCCGGTTGGTTGAACGACCTTCTGCGTGTCGCTGGTGATTTTTCAGGCGCGCGATCCACGACGGGCAGCACGGCGCTCGAGCCACAGGCTGATTTGCGTGAGCGGGAAGCAGAGCGCGAAATACAGTGCCGCGACGGCGAGAAAGGTCTTCAGCGGCTCGAATGTGGCATTGCTGACGAGCTGTCCGGCACGGGTGATTTCCACAAAGCCGATGATCGAAGCGATCGAGGTTTGCTTGATGACCTGGACAAGGAAGCCAACCGTCGAGGGCAGCGCCAACCTGATTGCCTGCGGCGCAATGACGAAACGCAGCGTCTTGTAGGGCGTCATCGCCAGTGCGTCGGCGCTTTCCCACTGCGCTTTCGGGATTGCACGCAGGGCACTTTCCCAGATGGCGCCGAGGAATGCGCTGGAGTTGATGGTCAACGCTATGGCGGCGGCGGCGATCGCGCTGACTTCCAGCCCGAACAGTGAGGGCGCGTAGTAACAGACGAACATGAGGATCAGGAGCGGCAGTCCCTGGACGAACTGCATGTAACCCGAAGTAATCACCCGCAACAGCCGTCTTGACGATATCCGCAGCAGCGCAAGGCAAATGCCGACCACACCGCCACCGACGAATGCGATTGCCGTCAGCGTGATCGTCCACTGCAGCGCATAAACGATGAAGAGGAACTCGTTGGTACCGAAGGTGCGCATGTCAGGTCCTCCGGAGAAGCGTGCGGCGGGAACGGGTGAAGATGATCAGTCCAGCGGCATTCAGCAGGGCGCGGAATACGAAGTTCAGCGAGACATAGATCGCAGCGATGACCAGATAGACTTCCATCGTGCGGAAGGTTTCGGAACTCGCGATCATCGCGGCCCCTGTCAGGTCTTCCACGCCGATGGCCGAAACGAGGCTCGTCGACAGCATCAGCAAAACGCATTGCGACACGACGGGGCTGAACACTTTTTCGAGCGCCGGCGGCAGGATGACGAAGCGCAGCGTCTGGAAATAGCTGAGACCGAGACTTTCGGCCGCCTCGAACTGGCTGCGGTGGGTCGACTGGATGCCGCCCCGGACGATCTCGGCAATGTAGCCGCCGTTATTGAGCATCAGCGCAATGAGAACGGAATTCATCGGCGACATGCGGATGCCGATATTCGGCAGACCGAAGAAGATCACGAAGATCTGCACCAGAAGCGGCGTGTTGCGCATCACCTCGACATAGCAGCGTACCAGAAAGCGCGGCAGCCGCGAGGGCAAGGTCGATGCGACGGCACACGCCACACCGATCATGAAGCCGCCGAAGATGCCCAGGAACGACAGCACCAGGGTCAGCCACAACCCGTTCAGGAGCTGCGGCAGATAGGCAACCAGCGGACCGAATTGGAAAGTATAGTTCATGGCAACCTCGGCGTTCTCACTCCAGTTCCGTCGCTTATTCGAGGCCTAGCGGTCGAACCCGGATGTTTTTGCCGGCAAAAGCGATGGTGTCCGCATGGCAAAGATCGAGCGCTGCCGCGACATGCCACCATGTATGGTCGGCCTGACGGATGATGAAGCATTCGGTGCTGTGGCCGATATGGCTGAATTCCATCGCGTGGCCCATGCAGATATGTCCGACTTCGTCTGGCAATCCAACGGACAGGCAGACATGCGCACCGTAAGCGGAATGACGGAATGTCGGGTCGCCATACCGGTCCCCGCGTTCCTCGGAACGCTTCAGTTTCTCGGGATCGAATTCCCAGGTCTTGCCGATGTCATGGCAGAGGCCGCCTGCAAGAATGATATCGCGGTCGACCTTCGCTTCCGGATAGGTGGCCTTGAATTCCTCGTAGATCGCAAGCGCCAGCCGCGTCACGCCGCGCAGGTGAGCGTCCTGCGTGCCACGCTTCAGAGAAAAGATGTTCGGGCTGCCTTCACCGGAAATGTCCGTCACGCGATCGAATGAGGAGCGCTGCAGCGCAAACACCCATGCGTCGATGACCTTCTCGCGCAGTTCAGCCGACTGAATGTCCGCGATTTCCGGCAGGTCTTCAAGGATGTGCTCACGCGAGATGGATTTGTACATTTTTTCAACACCGACAATTAATGCTTATAAAGTGAGCTTATTGACGATTGCCCTCAAAATCCAATCAGGATAATCCGTGCTATCGATAGAATTTTTCTATGCAGGTTCCCATGGCACTCAGTTTTTCGGCGGTAGAGTCCTTCTACTGGGTTTCGCAACTTCGAAGTTTCAATGCCGCGGCAGACAAACTCAATGTCACGCAGCCAACCGTTTCCTACCGCATCAAGGAACTGGAGGAGCAGCTGGGCGTGGCTCTCTTCGTGCGACAGAAACGTCAGCTGCTTTTGACTAGCGAAGGCGAGGCTCTCAAGCATTACGCCGAGGCGATGATCGGCATCGCGCGCGACATAGAATCCAACATCAAGACCAGAAACACCCGGCTGCCTACCTTGAGAGTTGGCGTGATGGACAGCTTTGCGGCGACCTGCCTTCCGGCATTGCTCGATGAACTCGACAGCCGGTTTTCCGGAACGCGCGTCGCCGCCACCATAGACAATAGCCACAACCTCGCGCGCCAGCTTTCCGAGGGTATCCTAGATGTAGCAGTTCTCTCCACCCCGCCTTCTCATGAGAATGTAGCCCTCGAACTGCTGGGCCGACAAACGGTGGAATGGGTCGCCAGTCCAAAACTCATCGGCACCAACGAATTTGTTTCCGACAGCGACCTTCTTAATTTGAGGATCTTCTCAACCCCCGCACCGTCGAACATTCACTCGCTGACGACGAATGCATTGGGCGGCAATAGCAGCTTTGGCCTCAGGCTGAACCTGTGCAACAGCATTAGCGCTATCCTCACGCTTGTCGAGGCTGGGACCGGGCTGAGCATTCTCCCTGCCCGCATGGTGCAGGAGCAGGTGAAGAATAAAACGCTGCAGATCCTGAAAACCCAATCACGCCTGCCAAAACAGGACGTCTTCATCGGGACCAACAAGGGTGCCGTCGTCCGGGCGCTACCGCAAGTGATCCAAATGGTTAGGAAGGTGACAGTGGATGCGGCTTTCTGCGGATAGATAAGCGCCTGGAATTGAAAAGCTCATGAAACGATACGAACGGCCGACCTGTGCTGGAGACTCATGAACCGCCTGAAAAAAAATTAAGCGCCAGCGCCCACGGTTTCTCTGTCAATCGCCCAGACGCGGCCTCCAAATCGGATGATTTCGCGCCGGCTTGGAAAGTGTGCCCGTTGTCGAATATTGTTGCGCTGGGCACGTTTCCAGGTGGCCTACCAAAATAGTCATCGGTCTCAGCTCCCCGAGGACCGTGGGCCGCACCCGCTGTCGGGATGATGATCGTCTGGTTGGCCGAGCTGCCCAAGCGATGGCTCGCAACAAAATTTCGATGTGTGAAAATGACCTAACCAGCGGCGTGCAAGTAATACTTGCTAATTGGTAGAAAATACGCTCCACTTATAGGTGTAAAACAGTGGGGGGCGGGTGATGTCTGTTCAAAGCTTTACGCATGCTGCGGCTACGCTGCTAAATATCTCTAACATTCAGGGCGATATTCTGGTCGGACTTCAGAAAGACGCCGAAAAATTCCTATTCTTTACGATCACGGACGTGCCAGCTTTCAAAGCTCGGCTTCCAATGCTGGCAGCACTCGTGACCTCCACCAAGTCGGTAATGGACCGAGAGCAAGACATCAAAGCAGAGAAGGCCTCGGGTTCCGGTACGCGGCTCGACCTGCGCGGTCTCAATCTGGGCTTTACCGCTCCAGGCCTCGACAAGCTGCTAGGCAACAATCCCGTTACAACGAGCGCAATGATTGACTCGTCCTTCGTGGCCGGGGCGCAAGCGCGCGCTGCTGTTTTGGGAGACGAACTCGACGCGTGGCTTCCGGCCTTTCAGGGGACTAAAATCGATGGTGTGATGTTGGTGACAGGCCCTGACGAGACCAAGGTGAATAGCCACGCGACGTCGATTGTTCAATTGCTCGGGTCCGCGATTGCTGTTGTCCATGAAGAACTCGGCCAGACCCGCCCACACCGTGGGTTTGAACATTTCGGGTTCCAGGATGGTATTTCACAACCCGGTATTCGCGGGCTGACCCCGCCGATGAACCCGACGGATCCCGAACAGGGCCTGCCTGGTCAGGATCTCATTCATCCCGGCGAGTTCGTATTCGGATATCCGGGGCAGGTTGATCGTTTCGATCCATCTTTTCCTGACGCGACCAAGGAGACGACCGGTCCGATCGTGGAGCCTCCGTTTGTCTGGATGAACGATGGCGCCTACATGGTGTTTCGTCGTCTAGAGCAACGAGTGCTGGCCTTCCAGAAGTTCGTGAAGGACGAAAGCCGCGTCTTGGGAATGGACGAAGGTTTGCTAGCCGCCCGTCTGGTTGGCCGCTGGCCGAGTGGCGCCCCTCTTGTTCTTGCGCCGTTGCAAGACGATGCCGCCCTCGGCGCGGATGCAACCAAAAACAACCATTTCGAGTTCCAACACGAAGACGCCTCTCAACGACGCTGTCCTTACGCTGCCCATATCCGCAAGACCTACCCACGCGACGATCTCAACGATGCGCCCGGCATACCTGCCTTGGCCGGCGAAGGCGGTGAGGCTTCGGTTCAGACACGGCGCCTCAGACGGGCCGGCATCCCGTTCGGACGCGAGGTCAACGATAGCGAGGTGATCGGAAGCGAGGCGTCGCGCGGACTGATGTTCGTTTGTTATCAGACCTCGATCATCGATCAGTTCGAATTTGTGCAAAAGGATTGGGCAAATAACGATACGTTCGTCTTCGGAAAGGGCCGGCCCAACGGCAGCGGTCAGGTGACGCCTGGACATGATCCGCTCATCGGACAGGTCGCGGGCGACTTGCGTGTAGTGGACGAACTCGTGCCGAATTACCCGACCGGCAACACGCGTAGCTCGATAAATATCACGCAGCGCTTTGTGCAAGCCACCGGAGCGGGCTACTTCTTCATGCCTTCCATCGCCGCTCTCTTGCATGGCCCGCTCTCCCAATAAAACGGAGACATTCCGGCATCACCGTGAGAGCTAGCAAAACCGATCGCAACCCAGGCACCGAACGGGATATATAACGATGGTAAGTGAAGATGAGGCAGCGGTCTGGCTCGCGGCAGGGGTCCTGCGCAGCGGCAAGTTTGACATCGAGGCAGTGACATTGGAGGCGATGGCCGCCGACGCGCCTGCCGGCGGTCTGGATACGGCGCTGAAGGCTTCTGAGAAATCCGATGTACGAGGCGGCGCCCTCGGAATGGAAATCCTTGGTGCCATTGTCGTGCCGGTGCTGGTCGAAGCCGCCAAACAGTTCTGGGCGAGCTACCAAAAAGAGCTCATTGAGAAGACCGGGAAGTCCGCCGCCGACGCAACCCTTGTTGCGATCAAAAAGTGGTTCTTTGGAGCACCACCTGAGGACAAGAGCCTGATTAGCCAAAAGCTTGCAAACGCTATCACACTCGCGGGCGAAGCCCGCAAAATGAAAGTCGCCGACATCGAAGCTCTTATCGCAGCCACTGCTCCCGAAAGGTTGGAAGCCGCGCTTGCAAAAACATGAAAATGACGCGGACAATACAATCGACGTGGCCTTCGCTCAGAGCGCCACCGTGGAGTTGCTCACGCACTACGCGGTATTGGTCTTCGTGCTGGTGCCAGTCCTGGCCCTGGTATTCCCAGGCATGCTCTTTGCCATCGGCGCAACAATGTTGGCATCGGTCATTCCCGATAACGCCGTCTCCCAATGGCTGCAAAACGATCGTTATAGCCCTTTGATCTTCGCTGGCGCCATCGCCCTTGTGATCGGCGTGGCGAGTGTTCTGGTGGAAAGGCGACAATTGATTTTAGCACCACCTGGGCTCAGGGAGCTGTCGGGTGAAAAAGGTTTGAAGTTGCATGAGATGGTTGCGGCCATGTGGCGGCGCCTCGCGCCGGACAGCGCGCCGCCCAGCATTCGCTGGTTTCCGGCACTGGACATCGCGGCCTACGCCACAACGCGCGACGCGCGGCCGGAACTGCAGGTCAGCGCGGGGCTCTGGCGCGCGGCAACGTCTGATGATCCGATTGCCACGGCGATTGTCGCCCATGAGCTGTCCCACCTCATCTATCGCGATCCCCGATCCCTGTTCTGGTTGAACATCATCGTCGTCGCAACAAGAGGCATTCTCGCTGTCACCGCCGGATTCGGTGCCGTCATTGTCCTCCTTGTACTGGGCTACGAGAGTTTGCGGATTCTGGACCGGGGAGACGGGTCTCTCTCAATCGTCTTTGCCTGCGTTCGGATTGTCGCAGCGGCTGGCGTGATCCTGATCCTCATCCCGCTCGGTTGGCTGGCACTTCGCCGTCAGGTCGCCTTCGTGACGTCATTGATCGAGGTGCGGGCGGATGTTGCGGGCGCTCTTTGGACCGGCGGCTTGCGGCAATACACACAGATCTTCGCGACGCACGAACGGGTACAAAAAACCACCGATCGGGACCTGCTCACCACCATCCTGTCGCCTTCATTCTCTCACATCCCTCAGCGGGAACGATTGTCCATCCTCGCGTCCCCGTCCCTGCTCGTGACGCCGAAGCTCGAGTTCTTTCTTTTGTCCGTAGTGCTCGTTTTCCTGCTGCCGATTAATTTCGCCACCCCATATCTCCTGGACGGCGTGCTCAATTACCTGGCAATTCAGGTTCTCGCCGCGGCCCTGAACGCCGTCATCGTCTCGATGCTGATCGTCGGATCTACGCACGGTCCGGTTTTGATCTCAGCGCGGCGGCTCTTCACCCTTGCCATCGCAAGCTGCGTAGTAACCGCCCTGCCCCGGATAAATCTTGAACCGTTATCGTACCTGCCATTTAGTTGGCTGATGGGTTTCGGTGGCGCAACTGCCGACTGGTCGACCCTTGGTAAGAGGTGGCTCGGTTTGTCTGAACAGCTTCGGGCGTTTCGTTAAGTGGATTTCCGCCTCGATTATGCCGCCACCATCATCGGTGCCAGCGCGTTG
>NZ_SLYW01000025.1 GCF_004343585.1 Neorhizobium sp. JUb45
TGGCCGCCTTCAAATCGGAACGGCGGCCGGAATGAGATCGGAATGACTGGCCGGCTTGATTTCGGAATCAGTGGCCGGCTTCATTGGAATACGCACTGGGTCAGGTCGGAATCGATTCGCCGCCGTTTGGCGCGTAGGGCGCGATCGGTCATGACCTCTGCTGGCGACGAGATATTAAATGCCATAATATTCGCACTTATCTCTTATTGATGGGTTTAATGCCAATATAACGATGTTTGTTGAAGACCCAATCGCTGCTTTTTGGGAGGTGCGATGCGCAATCCTATCGGTTGCAAATTTCGTTAGCGGCTCACTAGCCCCCATAAACGGGGTCATCTTATTGACGGCGTGTGTTTCACTCTCCGTGAAAGGAGATTGCCATGCGCCGTCACGAATTGAGCGACAAAGAATGGGACGTCATCGCACCAATTCTGCCGACCAATAGCGGTGGAGTTGAACGTGTTGACGACCGACGAGTAATCAACGGCATCCTGTGGCGTTTCAGGAATGGTTCGTCTTGGCGCGATGTGCCGGAGCGCTATGGCCCGCGCACGACGCTTTACAATCGGTTCTCCCGCTGGCGCAAGGCGCGCGTCTGGCATCGTCTTCTGGACGCCGTTTCGAAGCGTTACGATGGAGACATCGTGATGATCGACAGTTCCTGTGTTCGCGTTCACCAGCATGGTGCCAACGCAAAAAAGGGGGATCTGCCGATCCTTGCATGGGACGTTCGCGCGGCGGCCTGACGACAAAGATCCATGCACTTGTCGATGCTGATGGCTTGCCGGTCCGCCTGGAATTAACCGCAGGTCAGGCGGCCGATGCCGCCATGGCTGAGACGCTGCTGAGCGACGTTCAGCCCGGAGCAACGATCCTTGCCGACAAAGCATATGACACCGATGCAATTCGTAACTTTGCCAAGCAACGCAAATGCTGGGCGAATATCCCCGCCAAAACAAATCGAAAGCAGACATTCAGCTTCAGCCGTTGGGTTTATCGTCAGCGCAATCTCGTGGAGCGGTTCTTCAACCGTATCAAACAGATGCGCGGCCTTGCGACGCGATACGCCCGGCGCGCCGATAATTACCTCGCCGCCCTCAAGCTCGCGGCAACCAAGATTTGGATCGCCTCAGCTAATCAGTCCGCGTCCTAAGGTAGGACTGTCGATAAGTAATGCTTATCGATGGCTACGGAATGAAGTCATGTGGCGAATATTGATTTGATTTCTGCGTGCCAAGCCGGCCGAATAAGATCAATCAAGCGATAACGCCGCTATAATACCTCGTTGCTACAATACCTCGTTTCTTGGCGACGATCTGCTTGATCTAAAGGCTGGGAACCTAGCGGAAAATTATTACTCGATATCCTACCCTACAATCTCGCCCTCCATGTTATTCCGGTAGCTGTCACCTTGAGCCGCGAGTTTCGTATATCTAATTTTGCCGTCCCGCGTATCTCTGAAACCTTGGAATGCATAAAATGTCTCGTCTTGGCCCTCAAACTGGCCAATGAAAGTCAATGGATGGCCGTTCTCGCATAGCCAGTCGGGCTCAAACCTCCACACTGGAAGAGCGTTCTGAGACTTGAATAGTGGGATTACGGTATCCGATATCCATTTGTCGAAATCTTTTGGTTGATCATGACTATAGCGGTCAAATAGCTGCTGCGCCAATTGATCTTCGAGGGTTGCGCAATAGTCATCAAGCGACATTGAGAGCTTGGATCGAAACTGCCCGTATGGGCTTTCCATCTCGGCTTTGATTGCGGCACCTTTTGCTCGAAATTTCGCTCTCAGTTCTTCGGCTCTAGACATGACTCATCCTACCAACTGTTGGTTCCGCGGTTAATTTTCACTAGGTCATAGCCCGTGTGTCTATATTGGTCCATGGCAGCATGCCCCCAAGGCGTCGATTGGATTAGGTTCCACCCTTCATTGGCACGGCGAGCTCCACCACGTTGCGTCAATGAATTGTGATGTAGCTCAATAGGCACGTCCCTGGTAACTGTTTGTCCGGTTCGTGACGACTTAACCGTAATGTTTATCATCGGCGCACGTCCCTTCTTCATCCGATCGATGTTCGCTGGGGAGTACTTACCGGAGGGATTAGCCGCTTCAATCGCTCCCACGTCTCTCCAATATTGCCCTCGAGCGGTATTCCAGTTCTTTGATGCGGTCGGCTCGGGACGATCGTATTTTGGACGTGCTTTGAGCCCAAGCGGATCTGTCCAGGCGCCCGGATCGTCCACATACCCCTGCGGCCGATCCCCGCCCGCCAGTCCGATCGGGTCCGGACTTGCATACTGCCCGGCCAGTGGGTCGTAATGCCGATGGCGGTTGTAGTATAGCCCGGTTTCGGCATCCTCATACTGCCCCGGAAACCGCCAGGGGCAGTCGTATTCGGCTGGAGCCGTTTCCGGCCCGCGCCGCAGTGCCAGCGCGCCAAACGTTCGCACGGCACGGACAGCACCCCAGACATGGTGATCCCCCGCCCAGACGAGCGTGCCCTTGGCGTCGAACATCTCCTTCGGCGTCCCGAGATGGTCGCAGACGATCGACAGCATCTCGCCGGTTGGCAACTGTTTGGCAAGAAGCCGGTGCGTGCCCTCTTCGAAATGCCATTGGGTGGCCTCGTCCCAAGCCACATGACCGTCGAGCCTCAGTGGCGCCTCGGCCACCATGTGGTCGCCGTCCCAGAGATAGCTGGTGCCGACGACGGGAGGATTGTCCAATGCCCCCGTATCGTCTGACGGCGGTCGAGCAACTGTGGGAATACCATCCTCACCAACGAGAGAAGGCCAGCGAAAAGCGGCGCGGTAGCGTTCTGCCGAACTGAACCGGCGAACCTTGGAAACCCGTCGTCCAAAGGGATCGTAATGGAAGAGCCATTCCTCTCCCTCAGGCGTTTCGACGCCCACCATCCGGTCATGCGCATCCCACCGATAGCGCCAGGTCTGCGGCCGAAAGCCGTCGCGATCGAGGCGGCGCTCGATGAGTCGGCCACAATCGTCATGGGTGAGGCGAAGCTTCTCCCCCTTCGGTCCGCGAGCAATCTGCAAGATGCCGCCCGGCGTCGACTGGAAGGAGAAGGGCCGCGGCGCAGGCGGCACGGCGCCAAAGGTGTCGTCGAAGGCCTGGCCATAGCCGCTCCCCCCGTCCGGATCTCCGCGCGAAGAAGAGGCACCGACCAGATTGCGGGCGGGATCGTAGTCGAAGCGTTCCGAGCCGCTGGGCGAACCCGCCTCGGTCATCTGAGCATTGTCGTCATAGGCAAAGCTTCGCTTGCCCCAGATACTATGGTCGACGCTGAGCGGCGCAAAGGCGCGGTCGTAATCATAGACGCGGCGGATCTGACCGGGTTTGGCCTTGGCCGATCGCTCGCCGCCACCGCCCGGCACGTTCCAGCCGAGGCGCGAGACATCGAGACTGCCGGCACGCGCCGGACCTGCCGCCTGGGCGACGAGTTGTCCAGCCGGATCGAACCGCTGCAGCAGATGGAAGTCGCCCATCTGCCGCTCGATCTCTTGGCCGAAGAGATCGCGCCTGAAGGAAAACTCGGTGTCGCCGGCAACAAGTTGCTCGATGGCGCCGAGCGGGTCGCGGATATAGCCGACCAGGCCATGACCGACGCCCTTGATCTCACGGGCGATCCGGTTGCCCATGACGTCTAGTGTGGACTTGACGCGGCGGCCGTTCAGCGTCTCGCCGGTGATCCGGCCGTTACGATCACGCTCGAAGGAGACGAGTGCGGCCCCGTTTTCCGCTCGCACCAGCAGGCCGCGGCCGTCATACCAGAAACGTGTGATATCCTGCGGCGCGCCCTTTGCCGAGAAGCTCTCGATGCGACGGAGCAGACCGGACTTGTCGTAGTCATAGACGAGCCGCGCACCATCCGACTTCTGCGCCTCGATCACCTGCCCGGCCGGATCGCGCCTGTAGCGGGTGACGCGGCCATCAAAATCCTCCTCGGCGATCACGCGACCGGCGAGATCCCGGTCGAACAGGTAGACTCGGCCGAGCGCATTGGTGACGCTTGTGACGCGGCCCTCGATATCGGTACCGATCTTCAGTTCGCCGCCCTTGGGGTCGATAATCGCCTGCAAGACAGCAAAGGCACCATAGCGGTAGGACCAGGTGCGGCCTTCGCCATCGCGCACGCTAGCAAGCTCGCCGGCCCCGTCAAAGGAGCGGCTGACCGTGACCCCATCCGGCCGGGTGATCGCGGACACCGTTTCGAAACCGCCCGCGCTTGCGCAATAAGCTTTCCGCGTCGTCGCCCCGTTCGGCGCGATGACCTCGATCTGGCGGCCGAAGGCGTCATAGGCAAAGCGTGTGACATTGCCCTTGGCGTCGGTAACGCTTTCAAGCCGGTTGTGCTCGTCCCAGGTTTGGTACTCGGTGGCGCCGTTCGCAAAGCGGGTCTCGGTAACCCTCCCGCTTGTGTCTCGCGTCAGCGTGGTAACATTGCCCTCGCCATCGCTTTCGGAGATGACATTGGCCTTGTCGTCGTGCTTGTAGCGGCGGCGATTGCCGGCGCCGTCAATGACCAGCATCAGTTCGCCGTCGTCACCCCAGCCATAAACAGTCGAGCGCCCCTCAGGGTCAGTCAGCTCCTTGACATTGCCAAGCGTGTCATAGCGGGTGCGGGTAACGTTACCATTCGGATCGGTGGTCGCGGTGCGAAAGCCGGCGCGATTGTAGTCATGCGCAACCGTGCCGCCGAGCGGGTCGACCTCGGCGGTAACGTTCTGGTGTTCGTCATAGCGGAAAAACTGGCCGTGTTCGTTGCGGCCGCCCGGCAGATAGAGGGTCTCGCCCTCCCCATAGGCAAAACGGTCGCCATTCCAGATGCCGTTGGTTTTCGTATGAACGACACGGCCGGTCTCGTCATAGGTGAAAATGGTCTCGGAGGCGCGGGTCAGATTGTGCCAGGAGTGCAGCAGATTGCTGCCATCCAGCCAGCGATAACACACCGACATGCCGAATCCGCAAGTTGCTTCGGTCATCCGACCTGAAGCATCATAAGAATATCTGGCAAGATCCTTCGTAGATCCGTCCGTGCCGATAAGGGTGATGAGGATGCGGCGACCGGCATCATCATTGTCGAAGGTGAGGCTTAATCCGTCCGGCCCGTCCGCACGCATCAAACGTCCGTCTTCGGTGCGGGAGAGCGTCAGCTTAAAACCATTCAGGTCTTCGATACTTTCCAGCCGGTAGACGCCGTCTTCATACTGCCGGAAATGCTTGATAATCGACCGATCCTTCAACCGCAGCTGCTTTAGCCACGGCGCTCTCAGGTCGAGATGCGGTATGCCCGCATTGATCGAGGGAAGGAAATTGAATGGCCGATCAAACCAAATGCGCTTACCAGTATCATTATGATAAATGAGTTTCCCGTGTTCGGGATTCGAGAAAATCTCGTCAAACATCGAAATCTGACAAGGACCGAGCGGGCTTTTGTAACGCGTCGGCAGGCCCAGCTTTAATCCCATGTAGCGGGAACCGTCGAATGGAAAGGTGCCCGGGATCAGGAAGTCCCGCCAAGTTTCCAGGTATTCGCCCGTTGCCACCGATACGGGTTCGCCTGCGGTCGTCGGTGGCGATGTGTTTTGAGTCGGCTTGGTTGCCGGTGTCGTCGCGGGCGCAGGCTGTGCCGGCTTTTTGACGAATTCGATGCGCCTTGAAGGCCGCATGGCGCCCCGGCCGGATGTCGCAGCCATGCGGGGCGCTCTGCTGCCGCCCATTTTCATACCGCCACGTCCGCCTGTGGCCGCAGCTGCGAGCATGCGGTTGGTATTTTCCATCACCAAGGTTTCGGTGATGGGCGTATTGGCGTTTATCTTGTTCTTTTCCTCGCAGTGCTTTCGAAAAGCTGCAGGATCGTTATTCTCCTTTGCGAAACTCATCAGCCTATAGCGGTCTTCTATCTCCCGCATCAAATAGGCGTTCTTGTAAGTGCTGCCTCCCAAAGGAAAACCGCCGCTGTGGACATACTCGGACAACGGCACTTTCTGCTCATTGCTAAGCTCGTATTCGTGCCACCATCTAGTTCCGAACCAGCTAGACTCGTTGAGGTTCTCTTTTATTCCGGCGATCATCGCATTCTGCCGGGTCTCCGCCTCGCGAACCAGCTGATCTTCGAATTCAGAAACCGGGCATGAATAAGGATCGGAGACGGCGGTTGCCCCGGAGTTGAACTCCGCGTTGACGTTACCTTTGACGATCGTGTTGTAGGTATGCAGGAGGGATTTTTCGTCAGTCTGCGGACGGAATTGCGACATGGTGAATGGTCTGCCGGCCGGCGTCCCGCCTGGAACAGGGGTAAAGCCTGGCAAATCCTGACTGGTTTCGCCCGTTGGCTCGAATTTTCCGCCGCCACCGGAAATGGGATTCGGATCGAGTAGGTTGTCGCTCATCAGATTTTGATCCGATCAACGGATTTGATGGGTTCAACCGGCCCCGGATCCGGCCGGTTTATCCACGACGGGTCGCGATGGCTTACGGTCGCCCAGCCTTCCGAATAAACGAAGGATGACGCCATATCGACATGGGCAGGCCCCATGTGCCCCTGCTCCATGACGCCCCGGAGCGTTCCTGGCTCATTGCCGGTGGAACACGATGTGCGGAAGTTGAGCTGGAGATCGAATTTGCCGTTATTGCGCACAGAGGTGGAGTATCGTGTCGCGGTGTCGCAAAATGCGACGGAAGAATACCCGACATCCACAACAGACGATCCGACCGGCGTCCGGCAGACATCCGGGCCCTTGGCCACGATCGTGTTGGACGCGCATTTCCGTCCGGAAATCATTCCTTCGGTCATGAAACCTTCCTCTGCTTGAGTGACTCGCGGACAGTTTCGGCTGAATTATTTGGAAGCACATGCTGAATGACGGCACTCTCATACAGTCCCGGCTGAAAACGGGCTCGCCACGACATAAAGACGCGCCAGTCCCGGACAGAACCTGCGGAAATGTCGAGGTTGAGAGTGTCGAGCACCATGTCGTGCCGAACAAGACGCTGATCGGTGTCGACGAAATCGACGAATAAACTCTCTCCGGGAAGGTGCAGGAGGAAACTGTCCGAACTGGCGGAAAAGCCCGTGAGCCGGATGGTCTCCTTGCCCGTCAGATAAGGATCGACGATAAGGTCTGGATGCGCCGAATTGTGATAGGCAAAATCATAATCTTTTGGCCAAGCCGGCCAGACATTGTCTTTCCAGTTCTGGTCATAGGTCCCGCCCAGTGGCCGGCGTGGTAGCCAGGCGGGAGGGATCGGCCCGAAGCTTTGCGGGATCATCTTTGCGTGGGGATCCGACACCGGATCCGAGGCCAGTTCGATCTGCGGCGCCGGTACGGCTGCCAGGTGGTTTGTCCACTCAACATCGATTTTGCCGCGGCCGAGAGGATTGCGGTGATCGGTGTCGAATATGGCGATCCCATCCTCGCCCTGCCCTTGCGGAATTTCTCCGCCGAAAGCGTATTCGTAATGTACGGGAAGCTCCGTGATCGGTGCCGGTTCGGACAGCTCCCAACGGTCAAAATATCGCCGATGGCGCCGCCAGTCCTGTTTCTCGCCGTCGGATAGTCTACGTTTCCAGAGCGGCCGCCATTCTCGCGGACCTGTCACGCGAAGGGTCTTCTCTAGGCGCACACCCTCATGATCCTCGATGCGCATACCACAAGACCATGACGGCTGAGGCTTTCGGCCAGGAGCGCGCGCCACGGCATTAACGAACACATCGGTCGCAGGCTTGAGCGGCACTAGATCGGAAGGGTGCCAAAGAGATGTGCGATTGACCTCTCCATGGCACATGTCCGTGAAGATAATGGGCGCCTGTTCCTCGGCCTTGAGCAACCTGCCTGACGGCCCCACCTCATACGTGCATTTTACGATGACGACGCCGAAATCGGCCCCCTCCGTGTCGCTGCTGTAATATCTAAAATTGGGATAGGGCGTGTGATTGACAATCTCCGGCACGCACGCCTCCTAGTTATGATCAAGCATGGGGGTCGTGATCTGAACATGGCTGTCGGCATCGATGAAAATCTTGACGCCTTTCAGAATAATCGTTCCGTCATCTTTCATGATAAGCATCGATTTCGGCGGCTGAACATTTCCGTCGGCATCCTCACCACCGCCAACCGCGACATAGAGTTCCTTGCCAATCGAGATATTCTTGGTGTGGCCAACGGTCTGGTTATACACCTGTCCAACAGTCACCACCTTCGCAACACCGACCTGCTCGGTCTGTGCCATGCCGACGCTGGTATTTTGCATGCGGCTGACGAGCGTGTTGAACACGCCTTGCCCGATCATCGAGGCGACCTGCGAGCCAAGACCGGCGCCAGCGGATCGCATCGCATCGCCAGCATCCGTCCGCAGCTCATTGGCGACAGCGTTGTTGATGCCTGAGCGCACGCTATCCATCGATGATGACATAGCGCCGAGCACACCTGACGCCATCAGACCCATATATCCGCCTACCTGTGATAGCGGATTGTCTGCTCCGCCTCCGGCACCGGAAGCGCTTTCACCACCGGCAGCCTGAGCGGCAGCAAGGTTCTTGTCTTCAGACGACGGACTGTCAGCCGCGTGGGCAGAGGCAAGCGACATTGCATGTTGCAACATGCTGGCGCTGGTGCCTGACAGGCCAGCGAGCAAGCCGCCTGCGATAGTGTTTACGGTGTTTCCGACGCCGCCAACAACCATGTTCAGGCCGCCGCCGACCTGCTGGCTCATGTTGGAGCCGACTTCAAGTGACTGATTGGCACCGATCGAATGCAGCGCATTGGCGTCGACACGGCTGGTCTGGTTGTTGAGAACCTTTGTCGTCTGATCCTTCTGAGCGTGCAGGAACATGTTTTCCTGCCCATTCTCGTCCTCAAAGGCGAGTTCGTTGTATCCTTGGCCTTTGTGGGTATTGGATCGCATGACCATGCGGGTCTTGTTGGCCGGCAGATCGTAAGGCACGGAATTGCTCGGATTGGGCACAACACCTGTTACCAGCGGTCGGTCCGGGTCGCCATCGACATAGGCAATCATGACTTCCATGCCGATGCGAGGTATCACTTGTGCACCCCAGGTGCCGCCACCCCAGCTTTGCGCCACGCGCACCCAGCAGGTATCCGATCCATCCTTCTTTGCCTTGCGGTCCCATGGGAACCACACCTTGATACGACCATACTGGTCCGGGTGGATTTCCTCGCCCTCGGGACCCGCAACAATCGCCACCTGCGTACCCTCGATACGCGGGCGTTTGGTTTCCCGGTGCGGCGTCATCGGCACGCGTGAGGGAACCGCCTCGAACTCGTTGCGATATTCCGGTTCGTTGCTGTTGGTTTCGTAGGAACGATCGACCACTGTCTGAACAGACTTGATGACCACGTGCTCGTCGTAGGCATGATCAGGATGCGCGACTTCGTAGGGCGTGAAGCGACGGCCGGTTTCGATGATGCGCGATGTCGAGGCGCCATAGACCCGGTCATGATCCGCTTCAGACGCCTGCGACCGCAATTTCTGCGCACGTTCGGCTTCCGCGACAGAGGAGATACGGGCCGGGTATTCGTATAACTCGCGTTTGGTGGCGTCCGGCATCTGCACCAGTGACGGCGTCATCGTGCCGGGCACCATGCGGGGTGTTTCAAAATTCCAGTCTGCACCGGCACGTTGTCCCGGAACGTAAGAAAACTGTCGTGCCCATTCGTTAATATGGTTGCGATCGGAAGAACCTTGGGCCAAACGCACCCTGCCCTCCCCCTGTGCCGATGGTGACGGTCCAAGCCAGCCATTGGCGGTGTCGGCGACATGCAGCTTGTGCTTGCCATCCTCATGGCTGAACCAGTAGAATAGGCCATCTTCCTC
>NZ_SLYW01000026.1 GCF_004343585.1 Neorhizobium sp. JUb45
TTAGAGTTTTCTCAAAATACGAGGCTGTCCATTAGCAGATCGCCATTATGAAGTACGGAACATTACTGCCAAACTCCAGCAACCCGTGGCCACAACGCTGCGGGTTCTTTTTTCATTTGGAGATGAGAGGCTATCGGTACGGCTCGATCCGTCGAGTGCTCAACCGGATGTCGGAAGATCAGGCGGCAGAGGCTGGCGTGCTGGGGACTGATCGGTTTGGCTACTTCTACACAACCTACGGCAAGGCAACCTGACGCCGCTATCGCATCGTTTCGAGTGGCGACACCTAGCAAGCGTGCCGTTTGGAAACGGGCGAGGCATGGCAAAGCCGCAGGATTTCGCGCCGATGTTTACGGAATGGAAGTTGCCCAGCGCTGAGGACGTTGCGGGCGGGATCAGCGAAGAGCAGCGGGCCGCGATCTTTACTGCCGTTGCCAATGCCGAATACAAGAAATCGCCACAGGCAAAGAACTGGGTGGGGGTAGCGGTGGCTTTCGAGCTCGGACTGGACTTGGCGGACGAGCCTTCGAAGAAGCGCGTCAGCGGGCTCGTGCGGGCGCTGATCAAGGAAGGCGCATTGGTCGAAAAGGAAGAGCGAGATCCAATCCGGCGAGAGACGGCGGTGTTCGTGCGGTCGGCCTGAGAGGTATCGCCCTCACGGAAATAAGCCCTACGTGTTCAAAGTGAACATCTGGAGAGAGGATAATTTCCGTGAAGAAAACTTTAGCGACCGTGCTCGCAATGACATTCATCGCCGCCGCTTTGGCGTCGTGCGGCAACACAATCCGCGGCGTGGGGCGGGACACGGCAAACACCGTTGATGCCACTCAGAGCGCTGGGAAGCGCGTTGATCGCGCCGCGCGCTACTAAGCTGCGATAGCGACAGTATTATGCGCGAGGAGGCCGGGCGAGCGATCGCGCCGGCCTTTCCATTTTATAACCGCAAAATAGCGTGAAACATTACGGGAACATTGGCAGTCTATACAGGTTGTGATGCAGGAGGAAACGATCATGCATAAAACACCAAGCAGCACACATGACCTAGCGTTTTACCTCGGCCTGAACGCGGCGCTTTCCTCGTTAATCTTCGTCAGTCTGTTAGTGGCTGGCGTGCTTTAGGAACTTCTGACTTCTTGTCGCATTGTTCTGTTGACCGAGGAGAAGACTATGCACACGGCGCGCCCAGTCCCGAAATACACTCTCGAATAGCTTCAATTGTCGTACGAACTCAGCATAGCTCAAGCCGTGAACATTCTCCACAAGTTTGGCAGTGAGATCACGCTGAACCTCCACTGGATATTCCCACAGTTCCGTTATTTCGGTACTCCGAAAAAAAAAGCCCGCCAGAGGCGGGCCGTTCTGTTGGTTTAGCAAAGGGCAGGCTACTTGCCCACGGCTTTGTTGACCGCGTCTTTGGCATTGCCTTTGGCCTGCTGCATGTCGCCCTTGGCTTCCTGCGCAGCGCCTTTAGCCTGAAGCTTGTGGCTGCCCGTCGCATCACCAACTTCCTGCTTCGCCTTGCCGGTGAGCGCGTTGGCTTTCCCAGAAACTTTATCAGCGGTAGAACCCATTTCTCGATCTCCTTCTAGGACGGAATCGCACAGACCACCAAGTCGCTATCCGGTCAAAACGCCGGAGAAGTCCATCGGTTGACCGCTTCACGATCCGCTTGAATAGAGAACACTTTTGGCGGCTCTTCGTTCCAGACTGCGAGCCTGAACCGGACATCAATCTCAAGCCAGAACGCAACTATTGCTGAACTCCGCCCGCTTTTTCGACGACCTCCTATGAGAGGCTGTGATTCTTGGCCGAGGTCGCCCCGAAACCCGGTCACACTCAGGATATTAGAATGACCCTGTGAACATAAGCTCGTTAGACGAGGATTGATTTCATACTGTCCAGCAGTGCTACCGGCGCATGAGGCTTTGGAATGAAGTGCTCGGCAAATGTCAGCTCTTGCTGCTCAAACGACCAGTTACACGATGTGAGGATGATTTTTATGGGCGGCCAACGGTCTCGAACCAACTTGGCAAGTTCAACGCCTTCGGCCTCGGAAAACAGGTCAATGTCCGTGATCATGAGACGAATATCGGGCTGCGTTTCCAGAACGCTTATCGCTTTGGCAGCATTTTCGGCTTCAAAAAACGTCATATCCCGCCTCTTGAATTTCCTCGACCATCAGGAACCTTATGACATGGTCGTCCTCGATGGCAAGAATGGTCGCAGCTCTCGGCATAGATGGATACGCCCATCGTTTACTTTGTACGCTATCATACGCTCAGAACTGGTTGCGGTGATATCGGTTCCCTAGACGGTCGACAGAGCTGTGACGCAGTGGTCAGAAAATATCGGAGAAGATGAGGTTAGGTCCCGAGCCAACTCCACGGACCAAGTTGGTGAGTAGATGAGGGTGCCATTCAAAGCGAAGCGGCCGATCAGTGATGATCGGCCGCTTCGCGTTTGGAACCCATATCGCACCGACGTCTTACTTTGCAGGAACAATCACTGCTCAGGCGACGGCTCGGCGGATTCGGATTCTGGATGACCCTTTGGTGGTTGGCTCGGCCGAGCAGACTGCATTGCCTGCTCCCTATTTTCCCCTTGGTTCAGACTTCAGCGTTCTGGTTGACGACAGACGTCGCAAGCGAGGTAAGTGCAAGGTCCGTTTTCTGCTCTTCGTCCAGTGTCGTCTGCAAAAGGCCCGCGGCTTCGTTCAAGCCAAGTTCGAGCGCCCAAGTGCGCAAGGTGCCATATCGTGACATTTCGTAGTGCTCGACAGCTTGGGCGGCCGCGAGAAGGCCGGCGTCGAGCGCGGTCGATCCTTGGTACTCCTGCATGATCTCATCGGCCTCATCGGTGATGCCGAGAATGGCGCTGCAAGTCTTTGGTTCGGCTTGCTTGCCGATGAGCTTGAACACCTGTTCGATGCGCTCGATATGGACCTGTGTTTCGGCCAAATGCTTTTTAAAGGCATCCTTCAGCTGCCCGTTGCTGGCTGCTGTTTCCATTTTTGGGAGGGCATCGACGATCTTTCGCTCTGCAAAATAGATGTCTTTGAGGGTATCATGGAAGAGATTGTGAAGTTTCTTGTCACTAGCCATCATATGGCTCCTTGCAATCATGAGAACTGCCGCGGAGGTATTGCCCCGGCAGGCCGTCTGCGATTGGCGCCGGACTCAGATCGTGTCAGTGACGCTCAGACCGCGTTTCGTTCCATAGAGCCCACCGAACCAGGATGCGACTGCACCGAGCACCAGGGCAATGAAGCCGAGGATAGCGCCGGCTGATACAGTTGTTGCAGCCAGTTGCGCTGCCTCGAGTGCCTTCTGCTTGGCAGTAGCCATATTGTCGCGATAGGTTTTTTCGTACTGCTCTACCTGGGTCCGAGCTTGGTCCGCGGGGATGCCCTGCGAACGTGCAATGGCATCTGCCGCGCGGGTTCGTGTGTCTTCAGCCGCTGCCTGGTCACCCGTTACAACTGCCTGCATTGCAGTGACAGCTGCATCCTGCAGCGCCTTTGCATCGCTGCCGGTGGTGTTGCGAATCTGTTGCTCTATCCCCGCCATAGGATTTGCCGAATTCACCATTGCGGGGGCAGCTGATGCAGCTGTGGCCGCTGTCTGGCCGACGCCGCCGATAACGCTGGAGAGGCCACTGAATGCGCCACCGATCAAAGCTCCGACCGATGTCGTAAGAAGGTATAGTACGACAAGCGTTGTGACCGCCCAGGATGTCAGCCCGTGATAGCCGCCAGTCGACCGGCTTGCCCGGCCGGAGAGCCGACTTGCTACATAACCACCTAAAAAGGCCGAAACGATACCGGCAAGTACAAACCAGATCCCGCCACCGATTGAGAATGTTCTCACCTGCGGATTATCGGAGGTCGCAGGATCGAGAATGGCTGCGCCGATCCCGACGCCAAGGAGATTGAGAAGAAACTGGACGGCGAGCGCGATAACGACGCCTGCCAGAATTGCACCCCACGAGACTTTATGAAGCGATGCTGTCGAGTTAGGTAAGGTATCCAATGCATTTTCGACTGGGAGATTTGTGGAGAGGATGGTCATGATGACCTCCGTTGATGCCGTCACGGGTTCGTGAGTGAGGCAGCAACGTGTGGTGGAGGAGCATGTTCCTTAACAACGTATTTAATGTTGCCGGTGAGAAGGCGCATACGGCGCAGATTTTCCAGTCGCGGTATCTTGCGATGATTTCCATGCAGCCAATATTGGGCCGCGCTGGCATGCAAGCGCTTCTCATTTTCAAGCCTATCCTTTTGCGCAACGACGTGGTTTGCTCAACGTGTCATTGACAAAGCGCGCTCGCGTCTCGACCTCAAAGTTGAGTGAGTTCGTTGCGTCCTGATCGCGACCAGTTGCACTTAGTCCCGGTCGCCAAGTTGGCCTGCATTGGCTGCCAAACGCTATTGCAGCGATCGCTCGCCGGCATTCATTAGGGGCGCATGCAGGGAACTGATTGTCTGTGCCCGGGTTACTGTAGCCCTGAAACAAGCGCTGTTTCATCCAACAGGTTGAAGCGATGCTGCCCAAGATGGAGATCCTATATGCAACTTCCCCAGCACACAGTAATTGCTGTCGCCGATGGTGAGAAACTTGCTCTGTTCCAGAACGAAGGCGATGCGGCCAACGTCAAGCTCAAGGCAATGCCGTCAGCTGAGGTCGACGGCTCGAAGATCGCATCTGGCGCTCGCCATCCAAGCAGCGCTGCAAACCCTGACGATAGCCAGCAAGACGAGGATGGGTTCAGTAATGGCGTCGCTGGCTTGCTGAACGCTCGAGTGCTTGACGGCAAGATCAAGAGCCTTGTGATCGTGGCGGCGCCGCGCACGCTCGGCGAGATGCGCAAGAGCTACCATAAGTCGCTTTCCGACGTGCTGATAGGCGAACTGGATAAAGATCTTACGGGACATACTATTCCCGAGATCGAGAAAGCACTTGCAGCAGCTTGAGCTGCCGGCATGTCAAGACAAAGGGGGCGATCTGTAATGACCGGCCCCTTTGTCGTTTCAAGCTCATGGCGCTGAGGAAGCCACCTGCGCATCTCACGACCCGCCAGACTACTTAGACGGTCATCGCTCAGGCGAGGGCTCTCCGGCCTCGGATCCTGCTGAGGACAGCCTGTTAGCCGGCTCGCCAGCGACGCTTTCGGCGCTCGGTTGGCCATCCTCGCCACTCCAGGCGAGGTTTCGTTCCGCGGTTTCGATAGATCCTTCTACCGGATCTTGATCTGGGGGATCGTTAGAAAGAGCTGAGGCTTCACCGCTCATCGCTTTTTCGATGCCTCGTTCGGCCCCCCTGGCAAGTTTTTCGCGCGCGCGATCGGCCGTCTCGGGATCTGTCCGTGACGCATCACTTCCAAGATCATTTTGATCGTCAATCATAGTCGTGCTCCTCTGTTCGGATTCAACGTTCGCTGATGGAAGGAAGATGAAGCATGACCTCTCGCTGAGCTTTTTCGTCCAACGGCTCGACCTGTGCTTGCCACAACGCAGTCGCTTCCGCAGGCTCGTCTTCCCACGTCCGGGTGCTGACAATGTTGTCATCTACCTTGGCAAGGCGCCGTCCGCCCAGACGCATATACTCCATGGCGATCTGGTGCGATGATGTCTCCGCATCGTCTTCGCCAAGTTGATGCTCGACTTCATCCTGTGATTGACCAAGGACTTGTAGAAGCGCTGAGTGTTCTGGTTTCCCTGCTCGTTCATTCAGGAAATCAGCGAGTGGCGTTTTGGTCTCATGCCCTCCGGATGGCTCGTTCCCCATATGAAGGATGACTGCCTCGCCGCCGCTCATGTCCAACAACCAGCGATCACCGTTTGTGCTCACAGAAAATTCCTTGATTTCGCTCATTGGGTAGTTCCTTTTGGTGCAACTGGCTGGGGTGGTATCGACGCTAAATGCTCAATCGCGATAGGGTTTAGGGAGACCACAGTTTAAAGTGACCGACCGCTCGCGATGACGCGAGCAAATCACCAGTCGCCGCGCACAACGCGCGGCTTTACCGGCAGCTATCATGCGACACCATGCCCACTGCAGATGTCGTCGACGGAAATAATTCGGATAGCATTAAGGCGCTGAGGATGATGTCGTTGATCCGAGCTTGCCTTGGATTAATATGGGGTGTCGCAGCCAAGCTTCAATGGCGAGTCAAAACTAAAGGTTGACTTTGTATGTGTTGTCTCTATTTTAGGTTTTATCGATTGTTTGCTTGCTAAGCTTTGGTTACCGCGCGATTAGCACCGCGCCTTGAGCGAACTTTCCTTTCAAAAATATCGTTATTACCATCCGTGCAGCTCCGGTTCTGCGGCCCATAGTTCATGCTTTGAAAGGATCATCATCATGACCACGGGCACAGTAAAATGGTTCAACTCCACCAAGGGGTTTGGCTTCATCCAGCCTGACAACGGCGGCGAAGACGCCTTCGTTCATATCTCGGCAGTCGAACGCGCAGGAATGCGCGAAATCGTCGAGGGCCAGAAGGTTGGATACGAGCTCGAGCGCGACGTAAAGTCGGGCAAGATGTCGGCCTGTAATCTGCAGGCTGCCTGATCCTTACCCGGTTCCGTTCTTGACCACGGATGTACTGGCACTGACGAGACCGCGTTATCTGCGAGGCCGGGCGAATAGCCTGGCCTTTTTTCTTGCCCTGATTTTTTGGGCGCCATTACTTGGAATATACGATGACACAAACACGCGCGAAATCGCGACAGCAGGCCGAGACTGCTTTCAGCAACGAGCAGTCGCAATTCTTTGCTCGCGGTCACGCGGTTAAAGAAAAGGACGCCGTTGTCCAAGCCCGCAAGACCAAGACAATACGTCTTGGCGAAGCTCGGCTCGCAAGAAAGGCTCTTGACACTCAGGAGGCTTCCGCCGGCTTGACGAAGAAGCGCGCCGGCAAGACGTGACCTGAGGAGAACCTCTGTGACTGATGATCTGACTACCGAATGGAATCCGGATCAGCTACGACGCGCCTTCAAGGCTGCCGGAGTATCTCTTTGGACATGGAACGTCGATAACGATGCATTCATGATGGACCGGCGTGGGTATGAACTGTGGGATGTAGCTGCACACGGCAATCTGTCGTTCGAGGATTTGTCGGCCAAGATACACCCGGCAGACCGGGATAGGGTGCGCGCGGCTTTCGCGGCCACACGCGCGGTTGTAGGAGCCTACGAGATCGACTTTCGGATACTGAGCGCTCTTGATGTTCGCTGGATTTCGGCACGCGGACAGGGGAGTGACGAGGATATCGTCGCTCGTCTGATGACAGGAATTTTTCTTGACGTGACCGGCCGTAAGCAGGCCGAAGAGGGCCATGAACTTCTTGCAGGCGAAATGAGCCATCGCGTGAAAAACCTATTGGCTATCGCCACGGGGTTGACCCAGATAACATCCCGGTCGTCAAATTCGATCGCCGACATGACGTCTCAGTTGACCCAACGGCTGACCGCACTCGGGCGTGCCCATGACCTTGTACGGCCTTTGCCGGGAGGTCAGGGAAAGGCGGCGCTTTTGGGCGACCTGATCACGATCCTGCTTGCTCCCTATGAGGAAACGGCTGCATTCTCGGGACGCATCAGGGTCTCCGTCCCGAGGATGGGCGTGGGCGAGGGGGCCGCCACCGGATTATCGCTCGTCATCCACGAGCTCGCAACCAATTCCCTTAAATATGGTGCGCTCTCGCTCGCAGCTGGAACCCTTGACGTCTCGGGAACTGTCTCCGGAGATACTGTCATTCTAACTTGGACTGAGCAGGGAGGGCCTGAGGTGGTTACACCGGTGGGGGAAGGTGGCTATGGAAGCAGGCTACTTGAGCGAACAATGGCCGGGCACCTCGCAGGATCGATCACAATCAACTGGACGCCTGGCGGCGCGTTGGCGACGCTTAATATGGACGCTGCGCGGCTAGCTCTTTAGGTGTTTACGACTCATTCTTCATCAAATCGCCTCGCGTCGTTTTCCGCACATGCAGCAATGAAGTGCGGGCGACATATCTCTGGATGGACCCCATTGGTGACAGCGTGCTGGCAGAGATGGAGCGCTCTCCAGTAGATTGGGCCGGACCTGTGACCGATCGTCTTCATGTGTCGCAGCGCATCGGCCGGTCCCCATATTGTTTTGGTCAAAAGCGGCCCGTCGCCGACACAGACCGGCGTCTGCCAACGAGCCGCGAAATCTATTACAGTAACGCCCACGCCATTCTCCTTGTGTCTATCGAGATGCTCGTGTGAAAGGCAGATTTCATGCGGGGCCCGTTACAGAAGCCGGTCGCTTCTCGCTTAAATCGACCGAGGAAATCAGCGGGGAGACGGCCCCGAATATGTCGTAGAGAGTCTGCAACATGCGCCTGACCTCATCTGAATCGCTTCGATAGAACACCGTCTGGGCATGCTGCCGGGTCTGAACCAGCTTTGCACCTCTCAGTTTGCCAAGGTGCTGTGAAAGCGCCGATTGGCTGAGGCCTGCCATGACGGCGAGTGGGCCAACCGAAATCTCCTGTTTGCTGACAATTTCGAGAATGAGGACACGCTTGGCGTTCGCCATCGCTGCAAGGGTAATCCCCCCGTTTTTAACGGGGCTCCGCAGTAGAATTCACGCGGCCATTTTCAGTTTCTGTGCGGGCGTTATGCCGCCGATGCCCATATTG
>NZ_SLYW01000028.1 GCF_004343585.1 Neorhizobium sp. JUb45
TGCGGATTCCGACGTGAAGCCGGCCACCATTCCGATCAAATACCGGCCAGCATTCCGATATGAAGCCGGCCACCATTCCAATCAAAGACCGGCCACTTTCCGCCACTGATTATCATCCCCTGGGTCAGCAACTTTGGCATCAAATGGACCACGCGCAACGTGGAGATTTTGATGCCGGCAAAGAGAAGGCTGACCATGAGACAATTACGACAGATGCTGCGGCTTGCCGGAAGCGGGACGAGCTCCCGTGAGATTGCGGTCGTGTTAGGAATAGCGCGCAGCACAGTGCAGGATAATTTACGGCGAGCAACTGAGATCGGCTTGACTTGGCCTTTGCCAGGCGACCTGACCGATGATGCTCTCGAGAATAAGCTTTTCGCTCGCAACGGTGTCAAGCAGGGCACCCGACGGCGAACAGAGCCGATATGGGCAGAACTTGTCGTCGAGCTCAAGAAGCCTGGCGTTACGCTCCAAATCCTATGGGAAGAGTATCGCGCTTCAAACCCTGAGGGGTATGGATACAGCCGGTTTTGTGAGCTGTTCCGCAGCTTCGAGCAACGGCTGTCTCCGACGATGCGCCAGGAGCATGCTGCCGGCGACAAGGTCTTCGTGGACTATTCGGGAAAGAAGATACCGATCGTCGATCGGACGACGGGCGAGATCCGCGAGGCTGAGATCTTCGTCGCGGTGCTCGGCGCTTCCAGCTTCACCTACGCCGAGGCAACCTGGACCCAGACCCTGCCCGACTGGATCGGCTCGCATGTCCGCTTGTTTCGCTTCATCGGCGGGGTCCCTCGGCTGATCGTTCCCGACAATCTCAAATCGGGCGTGAATCGCGCCAGCTTCTACGATCCCGAGATTAACCGCAGCTACGGCATGATGGCCTCGCACTACGGCATTGGAGTCTTGCCGGCACGGCCGAAGCGACCGAAAGACAAATCAAAAGTCGAGAACGGTGTCCGTTTCGCTCAGTCCTGCATCCTTGGCCGCTTGCGCAAGCAGACCTTCTTCTCGCTCGCCGAGGCCAATGGGGCCATTGCCCAGTCTCTGGACCGCATCAACGACCATGTCATGCGTCGCCTTGGTGTCACCCGACGGCAGTTGTTCGAGAATGTCGAGCGTGCCGCGCTCGCAAATCTGCCCGGTGACGATTACGAGTTTGCGGAATGGCGATTGGTCCGTGTTTCAACCGACTACCACGTTGAATACAAGACCTTCCTCTATTCCGTTCCACATGGCCTTATCCGTCAGCAGGTCGATCTCAGAGCGACGGCACGGACCATCGAGGTCTTTCACCGCGGCAAGCGCGTCGCGGCTCATCAACGCCGATATGGTGGCCCTCGGTACGGCACTGATCCGGAGCACATGCCTAGCTCCCACCGGCGTTATGCAGAGTGGACGCCCGATCGTTTTCGCCGTTGGGGCGCATCGATTGGGCCCAATACCGAAGGCCTGGTCATCGCTGTTCTCGCCAGCCGGCCGCACCCGGAACAGGGCTTTCGAACATGCCTGGGCATCCTGCGCCTGTTTCGCGACATCGCTTGCGAACGCGCCGAGGCCGTATCAGCCAGAGCTGTCGAGATCGGAGGCCTGAACTGCAAAAGCATTGCCTCGCTTCTAGCCAACCATAAGGCAGCAAAACATTCCACCGAACCTTCTGCAATCATCGACCACGCCAATCTGCGTGGCCCGGGCTACTTTCATTGAGGACAAAACTGATGCTGACACACCCCACTATCGACCGACTACGAGAGCTTGGTCTTTACGGCATGGCCACTGCCTTCCAGGAGCTTGATGCCCAGTCAGAGGCGCGTGGTCTCGAACATGGCGAGTGGCTTGCCATTCTGCTGGAACGGGAAGCCACCATGCGCCAACAAAAGCGCTTCGAAGCGCGCGCAAGGGCCGCAAAGCTACGCCATGACGCGCAGATCGAGAACGTAGACTTCCGTGCGGCCCGCGGCCTTGATCGTAATATGTTCATGACCCTGGCCGGTTGCGATTGGATCACAAAACACCACAGCCTTCTCATCACCGGCCCAGCTGGGGTCGGCAAAAGCTGGTTGGCTTGCGCGATCGGTCACAAAGCATGCCGCGAGGATTTCTCCGTCGCGTACCACCGCGTCCCGAGGTTGTTTGCCAGCCTCGCACTGGCAAGAGGTGATGGCAGATATGGCCGGATCCTCAAGTCGCTGGCCAAGACCGACCTGCTGATCCTTGATGACTGGGGCCCGGAAAAGCTCAATGACGACCAGCGCCGCGACCTCCTTGAGATCATCGAAGATCGCTACGAACGGCGCTCTACCATCGTCACAAGCCAGGTACCCCTGGATCGGTGGTACGAGATCATCGCAAATCCGACGCTCGCCGACGCCATCCTCGATCGCCTTGTTCACAACGCCTACCGCATCGAGCTCAGCGGCGAAAGCATGCGAAAACAGCGTGCTCCAACGCTCCCCGAAACATCGCAAGCTTGACGTCGAACGAAACCAAAGCCACACATCCATTAGACCCAGGATCAGTCCGACAAGTGGCCGCCTTCAAATCGGAACGGCGGCCGGAATGAGATCGGAATGACTGGCCGGCTTGATTTCGGAATCAGTGGCCGGCTTCATTGGAATACGCA
>NZ_SLYW01000029.1 GCF_004343585.1 Neorhizobium sp. JUb45
CGTCTCGTCATGGTATCTCCTGTTCCCGGCATCTAAGCCGAAGTCAGGCAGAAATTCCACTTATCCCCGCTGTGCAGATTTCCCGAGCCACCTCTGTAATAACATCGTCACAACGTTTAAGGATGTGGCTGAGAAAGGCCATCAAGGTCTATTCAATCCGGGAGCACCGGTTGCGATTTTGATCGGCTTTTTCAGCCTCTTCGTTCTGGGTCGAACGGTTCAGCAGAGATCGAAAGCAGGGGTGCGAATGGCGGCCGCCTGCATCACATCGATTATGGCATCGTTTATTGCCGGCTTCGATTCGTATAGGGCTGATACTTTACCGTGGGGTGCCGCGCTCAAAGCTCTTCCAGATGCCGCACCCGGACTTTGGGGAATGACATTGGCATTGCCCCTTGCCGCCGTTGCCCTGGTCGACTCAATTTTCTACCTATCGCACCGACTTGGCAGCCCGACTTGAGTTATCGGTAGGTGCGCCTAAGCTCAGGTTGCTATAAGGTCTTGAACGGAATCGAACCATCAACATGTCGCACTTTAAATATATAAGCATCTGAACACGTACGCTTTTTTGAAATTCCGGGGGCTCAATGTCCGCGTAAGGTGCTATTATGGAACCGATACTTGACTTGGCGTTACCCTGCGAGAGAAACATCATGAATGGATACAAAATTGATCACCTGATGCGGCACCAAATTCAAAGGTTGCATTGCATCGGTCCAAAAATGTAACCCAGGCACCCATTCTCCGTCCTTATACAGAATGAAATCGTCTTCCACTGGGTTAAACTCGACCGAATAACCTGCGCCGATTTGAGCAATATCATCGCCAGTACCCACACCGCCAATTTTACTTTGATAATCACCTCCAACAACTATTCGATAAAGAATATCGTTACTAGCAAAATTAAGAACTACAATTTTTGAACGAAATACAATTTGTTTTTTTGTTGATTGATCTTGTATATTTTTTTGAATATGGGAAACCCAACCCTCGTTTTTTTCAATGAAATTATCATAATCAATGCTCGCCATATTTCGTTCATCAAAAGTAATTTTGTCTTGAGCCGAAATTCGACTGACAGCTTCAGAGAATGACATTCCAACTACAAATCCCGCTGCACTTTTAGCAGGGACAAATGGAGCGTTCATGACTGGTAACTGGTGAGAGTGATCATCCGACATTGGTTATTTATTTTCCTTTATTACCCAATGGGCCACGGTTCCAGGCACTTCACCTACCGTAGGCGTGCCCTTGACATACGTAATCGGGTTTCCAGCGAAATCATAATAGTGCTGATTATCGAAGATTTGGCCCGGTATGAATCTCTGCGACGTGTCAATCACTCTGACAGTCGTTCCATCATGATAGGTGAACTTGTAATACTTGCCTGAGTCATGACTGCCACCGCCCGGATGGATTTCCACTTGTTTGACAAGCTTATGGTTTTGAATATTTAAAATTTCAATGCCAGCGGTTGAACTAGCCGTCGGCGTACCTCGAGTTACAGTAGCGCCATCAAGGCGGTAACTGGTTGCAAGGTCTTCGAAGCTAGAACCCGCCACTTGGGAGATGTTTCTGGGAATTCCGCTTCGAATCGCGAGTTCGTTGCGCAGCAAGTCCTGTGCAACTATGGAGCTGGCACCTTCATTGAGCGGCATTCCATTCAGCGCTGCAACGGCTTGTTCACCCGTCTTCAATTTGCTGAGATTGACCGACAAGCGATAGATCGCCCGTCCGCCTTCATAGGTTACAGCGACAGCAACAGTACCAATATCTACGAAGCGCTGATACTTCTCAGCCTCTTCCGGGGTCATTCCGCTGGCGACGAGCGTTTGCACCAACGCAGTCTTTGCGGTTTCCCCGCTAATGGCCTGCTGCATATCGCCATAAAGGTGATTTGCACTGGCCACTGCACCGATCGCACCGGCAACGCAAAGTGCAGTGCCTGCTCCGCTGCTGCAAGCCGCTACTCCACCGACCACCCCGACGGCATCGAGAAACGCATTAACGCCCCCCTCTTTCTTTGCCAGCTCGACGAGGAACTCCTCGATAGCGACGTTAGCTGGTTTGGAACCGGTTACCGCGCTCCGCAAGCTCTCTGCGAGTAGGAGATCGTACTCGAACCCCGACTGCTTAACGGCGAAACCTGATGCGTTGGCATTTCCGGTGCTTCCCTCGCGTCGATCTTTGTCCATAGCGTCGGAAAATGCCAGCAGGTCATAGATTTTGCTACGGCAGGATTGGGATTCGGGAGCCTCTTTACAAATATTTATTAGGCTCCTTGTGTTTTGCTGAGACTGCTCCATGAACTGGTTGTCTTGAAGGGATAGTGCGTCGGTAATCCCCCCGGCAATTAACGGACTTCAAAAGTAGAATTTTCTCGGGCTTTATGATCGAGGAGATTTTGATGAAGACGAGCAGATTCAGTGAA
>NZ_SLYW01000030.1 GCF_004343585.1 Neorhizobium sp. JUb45
TTTTGTCGTTCTGGGAAACAACTCTTTCAGCGGTTGATCGAACGCCCCGTCGACAAAGCCTGGGGCGTGTAGGAAAAATCGGTCTCGAATGGATAAGTAGGCGCAGGAGATGTCGATCTCCCGGGACTTGCTCATTGCATCGAACTCGAAACTGGCGGACGATATGCCCCATGTCAGAGACCGGTCATCTTCAGGACAGCTTCGGGCAGGCGCTCGCCAACGACTTCGAACTTCGCGAGCGCTGACGCGATCTCTTGAAGGTCTGCAGGCGTCAGTTCGAGATCGACGCTGCCCATATTCTCCTTGAGGCGATGTTCCTTCGTGGTGCCTGGGATCGGCACGACCCATGGCTTCTGGGCGAGCAGCCAGGCGAGCGCGACCTGCGCGGGGGACGAGCGCTTGTTCTCGGCGATAACCGTGATTGCGTCGACCAGCGCAAAATTCGCCTTGCGGGCCTCGGGTGTCAGCCTCGGAACGGCGTTGCGGAAGTCGGTCGGGTAGAACTTGGTGTTTTCGTCGATCTTGCCCGTCAGGAAACCTGCGCCGAGCGGGGTGAAGGGTACGAAACCGATCCCCAGTTCTTCGAGAGTGGGCAGCAGTTCGACTTCCGGGCCACGCCAGAAGAGCGAGTATTCGCTCTGGACAGCCGCGACCGGCTGGACGGCGTGTGCCTTGCGGATCGTGCCGACGCCTGCCTCCGAGAGGCCAAAATGCTTGACCTTGCCCTCGGCGATCAGGTCCTTTACCGCACCCGCCACATCCTCGATCGAAACGGCGGGGTCGACGCGATGCTGGTAGAAGAGATCGATACGGTCGGTCTTGAGCCGCCTCAGGCTTGCTTCGGCGACGGCCTTGATATGCTCCGGACGGCTGTTGGTACCACCACGACGTTCACCTGTTTCCAGATCGATATCGAACCCGAACTTGGTGGCGATCACCACCTTGTCGCGGATCGGGGCAAGAGCCGCGCCGACGAGTTCCTCGTTGACGAAGGGGCCGTATGCCTCGGCGGTATCGAAGAAGGTCAGGCCTTCGTCATAGGCGAACCGCATCAGCTTGATCATCTCGTCCTTGTCGGCTGCATGGCCATAAGCCGAACTCATGCCCATGCAGCCGAGACCGAGGGCGGAGACTTCGAGGTTTCCGAGTTTTCTGGTTTTCATTGTCATTTCCTTGGTCAGGCCGCGCATTTGGCTGACGCGGCTTGGTCTTCAGACAAAGCCTGTCGCCGCGCGGCTGGTACGATGGTGAAAAGCGAGATCAGCAATGTCGCCGCCAGCATGACGGTGCCGGCATCGAAAGCGTGGGAAACCCGGTAGGCCGTCAGGTCGGCTCCCGTCAGGCCCGAAGAACCGATCGCCGCTATGGCGATGAGAACGCTAAGCCCCACGGAGCTGCCGATCTGATGTGCGACGTTTACCGCACCGGAGGCGGCACCCGCATCCTCACGATCGACACGCGCCACACCGGACGAGGTGAGGGGGCTCAAGGTCAGGCCCTGGCTGATACCGATCAGGATCATCGGCATTGCGACGGCGGTCCAGTAGTTCGATCCGACGCCGGCGCGGCTGAGCCATGCCATGGCCACTATGCCGGTCAGCATGCCCGCGATCAGGATCGTGTTGCGACCAAAGCGCCGGATAAGTCGTGGAACGATGATGGCGATCGGGACGTGCAGCATCGTGGCCGGGACGAAGGCTAGTCCTGCCAGCGCGGGACGCAGACCAGCAACCTGCTGCAGGTACAGCGTGGTGAAGAAAAAGAAGCCAACCATCGCGCTGATATAAAGGGCACGACCCGCATAGAGGTGGCTCGGGAAATCTGCACAGCGGGGATAAGTGGAATTTCTGCCTGACTTCGGCTTAGATGCCGGGAACAGGAGATACCATGACGAGACG
>NZ_SLYW01000031.1 GCF_004343585.1 Neorhizobium sp. JUb45
TGGCGTGCTTTAGGAACTTCTGACTTCTTGTCGCATTGTTCTGTTGACCGAGGAGAAGACTATGCACACGGCGCGCCCAGTCCCGAAATACACTCGAAGAGCTTCAGTTGTCGTACGAACTCAGCATAGCTCAAGCCATGAACATTCTCGACAAGTTTGGCAGTGAGAAAACCCGGATCGATCGATTCATGCGTCGTTGTAATCAGCGACGTCGCATAGCGGCAGCCGGAAACAATCGCGACGGTTAAACATCTTCGTATCGCATTTTACCCCAAAACATTCAAAAAAGCAGACCTCGCTACGGCGGGGTCTCTCTTTTCTTGAAGGTTGCGGAACTATCCCGACCCGATCTCGTTACTCACCGTCTTGAAATGACGTAATAACAGACGCATACGAGGAAATACTCATGAAGAAGATGATTGCCGCCGCCATTACAGTTGCGATGATGGGCACTGCTGCTTATGCGCAGCAGCCTGCTGCACCGGCAGCCCCGGCAGCTGTGGAGCCGGCCGCATCTGGCGCCGATGCAACTATGGTCGGTCCTGGCCTCACTATGGGCAAGGCAGCTACCATGCCGCTCAAGCACGTAGAGATCAAAGGCGCCGATCTCGTGACGTCGAAGCTTGTCGGCATGAACATCTATAACAAGGAAAATGAGGAAGTTGGCGAGATTTCCGATATCGTCATTGGTGATGGTAAATCGGTGATCGGAGTGATCGCGAGCGTTGGCGGCTTCCTGGGCCTCGGCAGCAGCTACGTCGTAATCGACCCGGCATCTATGGCCATCGCTGACGACAACGGCACGTGGAAGGCGTATGTCGACACGAACAAGGAAGACCTCACTGCAGCTCCGAAGTTCGATTACGACAAGATGAAGAAGTAATCATCACATGTGTCGCTTCTGACGGCTACCACGGATGTACTGGAGCGGATAGAGTCGACATTAAGGGCCGGGCGTGGAAACGTCGCGGTCCTTTTTTCTCATGATTTCGTTAGATAGCTCTAATGGCACTGGTGCGACATGACAAAATTTCACTTTCAGGTTCGGAACTCTAACGGCTCTTTGGGCGAAACTTTCGAAGCCGATTTCATTTCAGCAGCTGAAGCGAGATCAGAAGCGGTGCGGGCGGCAAGGGAAATGGTTTCGGACGGCCTATGGCACGGGCGGCCTATTGCCAATGAAACATTTGAAATCACTTCCGAAGACGGCGAAATTGTCGAAGCAGTGCCGTTTCAGTCGGTGGTTAATTTCGATTGATCAATCGCGGCTGAGAGCGAACTCGCCAGATGTTCTCGCGACGACGGTTTAGCTAACCAAGGAAAGTCCGCGAAGAACGTGCCGTGATAGTCGGGATCGAAACTCGTTCCTGAGTGAATAACAGTTGGTACGCCTAAGCTTCGAAGCGCACCTGCAACTGGCTCACAGTTTTTGCCGCGCACGTGAAAGTCAATGACAGCCGCGTCCGGTTTTTCCCTGCTAAGATAGTCCAGGGCCTCACTAACGCTCGGAACGACCGTGACGCGAGCGAAACCTAAGTCGAAAAGCATAGCTTCCACGTCGAGTGCGATCAGCATTTCGTCGTCGAGAACGAGAGCGGTCTTGTTTTGTTCTTGCATGGACCTCTGTAGCACGCCATAGGTTGAGGGCTATATATAATGTTAATGCCCAGTTGGATGCGGCGTCATGCAGCGCTTAACCCGTTGGCTCTGGAACAAGTATCACACGACAGAGTTGAGAGGTGGCTCGGTTTGTCTGAACAGCTTCGGGCGTTTCGTTAAGTGGATTTCCGCCTCGATTATGCCGCCACCATCATCGGTGCCAGCGCGT
>NZ_SLYW01000032.1 GCF_004343585.1 Neorhizobium sp. JUb45
AGAGGTGGCTCGGGAAATCTGCACAGCGGGGATAAGTGGAATTTCTGCCTGACTTCGGCTTAGATGCCGGGAACAGGAGATACCATGACGAGACGACCGCGCCGGAACCACAGCCCGGCTTTCAAGGCAAAAGTGGCGCTTGCCGCGATCCGAGGTGAGCAGACGCTGGTGGAATTGTCCCAGCAGTTCGACGTGCACGCCAACCAGATCAAGCAGTGGAAAGACCAGTTGCTTGAGGGGGCGACCGGCGTTTTCGGCGATGAAGTGAAACCGGAACCGGCGGGTCCGACCGTCGATGTGAAAACGCTTCACGCCAAGATCGGCGAACTGACCTTGGAGAACGATTTTTTGTCCGGTGCGCTCGGCAAGGCGGGATTGCTGGGCGGAAAGAAATGATCGACCGCGAACACAAGCTGTCGGTCGTGAGGCAGGCCAGGCTCCTCGGCTTCAGCCGTGGCAGCGTCTACTATTGTCCGCGTCCGGTATCCGATGGCGATCTTGCCCTGATGCGCCGGATCGACGAACTGCATCTCGAATATCCGTTCGCGGGAAGTCGGATGTTGCAATGGCTTTTGAAGGGAGAAGGTCTGGAGGCTGGGCGGCTGCACGTCGCCACGCTGATGAAGAAGATGGGTATCGAGGCGATCTATCGTCGCCCGAACACGTCAAAACCAGCGCCAGGTCACAAAATCTATCCCTACCTCCTGCGCAAGCTGGCGGTTACCCGGCCCAATCAGGTATGGGCGATGGACCTGACCTATATCCCCATGGCGCGTGGTTTTGTCTACCTCTGCGCCGTCGTGGACTGGTTCAGCCGTCGAGTTCTGTCGTGGCGATTATCGATCACGATGGAGGCGGACTTCTGTATCGAAGCGGTCGAGGAGGCGCTGGCTCGCTATGGAAAGCCGGACATATTCAACACCGATCAGGGATCGCAGTTCACATCCATCGACTTCACGGCGGTGCTGAAGAAAGCTGAGATTGCCATCTCGATGGACGGCAAGGGCGCGTGGCGGGACAATGTCTTCGTCGAACGGCTTTGGCGGTCGATCAAATACGAAGAGGTCTACCTCCACGCCTACAAGACTGTGTCCGAGGCCCGCGCGGGGATCGGTCGTTATCTGAACTTTTACAATACTCGACGTCCGCATTCGTCTCTTGACCGGCAGACGCCGGATCAGGCTTACTTCAACGCGCTGGCACCGATGATGGTGGCGGCATAATCGAGGCGGAAATCCACTTAACGAAACGCCCGAAGCTGTTCAGACAAACCGAGCCACCTCT